>NZ_CP120638.1:0-2182500 GCF_029537235.1 Rhizobium sp. 32-5/1
ATGAGCGGCGTGAATGAAATCCGGTCGACGTTTCTCGACTACTTCAAGAAGAACGGCCATGAGGTCGTGCAGTCGAGCCCGCTGGTGCCGCGCAACGATCCGACGCTGATGTTCACCAATGCCGGCATGGTGCAGTTCAAGAACGTCTTCACCGGCCTCGAACAGCGTCCCTATTCGACGGCAGCGACTGCGCAGAAATGCGTGCGCGCCGGCGGGAAGCACAACGACCTCGACAATGTCGGCTACACCGCCCGCCACCACACCTTCTTTGAAATGCTGGGCAATTTCTCCTTTGGCGATTATTTCAAGGAACGGGCGATCGAACTTGCCTGGAACCTGATCACCAAGGATTTCGCCATCGACGCCAAGCGTCTGCTAGTCACCGTCTACCACACGGATGACGAGGCCTTTGATCTCTGGAAGAAGATTGCCGGTCTTTCCGACGACCGTATCATCCGCATCCCGACCAGCGACAATTTCTGGGCTATGGGCGATACCGGTCCCTGCGGCCCATGCTCCGAAATCTTCTACGATCACGGCGATCATATCTGGGGCGGACCGCCCGGATCCCAGGACGAGGATGGAGATCGCTTCATCGAGATCTGGAACCTCGTCTTCATGCAGTACGAGCAGGTCACCAAGGAAGAGCGTGTCAATCTCCCGCGCCCGTCGATTGATACCGGCATGGGTCTGGAACGTGTCGCAGCTTTGCTGCAGGGCAAACACGACAATTATGACATCGACCTTTTCCGCGCGCTGATTGCGGCCTCCGAGGAAGCGACCGGCGTCAAGGCCGAAGGCGACCAGCGGGCCAGCCACCGCGTCATCGCCGACCATCTCCGGGCGTCTGCCTTCCTCATCGCCGACGGTGTGCTTCCGTCGAACGAGGGCCGAGGCTACGTGCTACGCCGCATCATGCGCCGCGCCATGCGCCATGCGCAGCTGCTCGGCGCCCGCGACCCGCTGATGTGGAAGCTTCTGCCGGCGCTTGTCGGCCAGATGGGCCGCGCCTATCCGGAACTTTTGCGCGCTGAAGCGCTGATCTCCGAAACGCTGAAGCTCGAGGAAACCCGTTTCCGCAAGACGCTGGAACGCGGCCTTGGACTGCTGTCCGACGCATCCGCCGATCTTTCGGAAGGTGATCAGTTTGACGGCGAGACCGCCTTTAAACTCCACGACACATATGGGTTCCCGCTCGACCTCACCCAGGATGCCCTGCGCGCCAAGGGCGTGAGCGTTGATACGGCGGCGTTTACCGCGGCCATGGAGCGCCAGAAGGCAGAGGCGCGGGCCAGCTGGTCTGGCTCCGGCGACAAGGCGACGGAGACGATCTGGTACGAGCTGCGTGAAAAGCTCGGCGCGACCGAGTTCCTCGGTTATGACACTGAGACTGCCGAGGGCGTCGTGCTGGCCGTCGTCAAGGATGGCAAGGTAATTGTCGAGGCGGGCAAGGGTGATACGGTCCAGATCGTTCTCAACCAGACGCCGTTCTACGGCGAATCCGGCGGGCAGATGGGCGATACGGGCGTGATCGTTTCTGATGGTGCCAGGCTTACTGTCACCGACACGCAAAAGCGCGGCGAGGGCGTCTTCGTCCATACATGTACCGTCGAGGACGGCACGTTGAAGACGGGCGATGCTGTCGCACTCACCGTCGATCATGCTCGTCGCTCACGCCTGCGGGCCAATCATTCGGCGACCCACCTGCTTCACGAAGCGCTTCGCGAGGTGCTCGGCACGCACGTGGCGCAGAAGGGCTCGCTTGTTGCGCCCGAGCGCCTGCGGTTCGACGTTTCGCATCCAAAGCCGATGACGGCCGAGGAGTTGAAGGTCGTCGAGGAGATGGCCAATGAGATCATTGTCCAGAACACCGCCGTGACCACGCGCCTGATGAGCGTCGATGACGCCATTGCCGAGGGTGCGATGGCGCTGTTCGGCGAGAAATACGGCGATGAAGTGCGCGTCGTTTCGATGGGGCAGGGCCTGCGCGGTTCCAAGGCCAATCGTCCCTATTCGGTCGAACTCTGCGGCGGCACCCATGTCGGCGCTACCGGCGAGATCGGTCTTGTTCGCATCGTTGGCGAAAGTGCTGTCAGTGCCGGCGTCCGGCGTCTTGAGGCGTTGACCGGGGTTTCGGCCCTTGCCTATCTCAACGAGCAGGACGAGCGGGTGAAGGCCCTGGCAACGACGCTGAAGGTTCAGCCGCAGGATGTTGCGGCCCGCGTCGAGGCGCTGATGGACGAACGCCGCAAGCTGGAGCGCGAACTGACCGAGGCCAAGAAGAAGCTGGCCTTGGGCGGCGGCGAGGCCGGCGGTTCCGCCGATCAGGTTCAGGATATCGGCGGCGTCAAATTCCTCGGCAAAGTCGTGACGGGCGTCGATCCGAAGGATCTGAAGAGCCTGGCTGACGATGGCAAAAAGAGCCTCGGTTCGGGCGTCGTCGCCTTTATCGGCGTATCCAGCGACGGCAAGGCGAGCGCGGTCGTCGCCGTCACCGATGATCTGACCGCCAAGGTTAGCGCGGTCGATCTGGTTCGTGTCGCCTCCGCAGCCCTCGGCGGCAAGGGCGGCGGCGGCCGTGCCGATATGGCCCAGGCTGGTGGCCCCGATGGCGACAAGGCGGCTGATGCCATCCAGGCGGTCGCGACGGCCATCGCCGGCTGAGATCATTCGTCGCTATTTTCGGAAAACCGGGCCGCAACGCCCGGTTTTTTGATTCCGTGTGCCAAGCCGGGGAGGCTTCGCAGGATTTGTCAAATCGCACTATGCTTGTTTCTGCGGGTTCGGCTTGCTTGAGGAGCGACATGAAGGAAACCAGCATCTGGGCGATATATGAGCGCCGCTTGCGGCGCGTATCGGCCTATATCCATGATCATCTTGATGAGGAGCTCGATCTTGATCGGCTCTCGGAGATCGCCTGTCTTTCTCCGCATCACTGGCACCGGGTTTACCGGGCCGTGCATGGCGAGACGCTGGCGGCGACCGTCAAGCGCCTGCGGCTCCACAGGGCTGCCGGCGATCTGGTCGGCACGGATTTTTCTGTCGAAGAGATAGCGAGACGATCGGGCTACCCCAATCTTCAGTCGTTCAACCGGATTTTCAAGTGGGTGTTCGGCATGCCGCCTGCGCGGTACCGGAGAGAGGGAGCCACACGATCTTTCAATCGAATCCGCAAAAAGGACTATCCGTAATGTATGATGTCACACTGAAAACCCTTGCCCCCCGCGAACTCGTCGGGGTGCCCCATGAGGGGTCCTATATGGCGATCGACCGTGCTTTCGAGAGGCTGGGCGGCACGCTGATGGCGCATAACCTCTTTCGTCCGGACATGTGCATGGTCGGCATCTATCTGGACGATCCGGATCTCGTTCCGGAGGACAGACTGCGTTCCTTCGCCTGCGTCACCGAAGGACAGCATGTGCCCACACAGGAGACCTTAGTCCACCAGCATCTTGAGGGCGGTGAATATGCCGTCCTCCGGCACAAGGGACCCTATGCCGACATGCACAAGGCCTATCAGTGGCTTTACGGGGTCTGGCTGCCGCAATCGGACAGGGAATTCCGCGATACCGTGAGGTTCGAGGAGTACGTCAACAATCCCCGCGATACCGCACCGACGGAACTGTTGACGGATATCCACCTGCCGCTGAAATAAGGGCCCTCACTGCACCTTCGCCATGTCGGCGTCATCAAGCGCGCCGGCGCGTCTGGCCGGTTCTCTGGAACTCATGCGTTTTGCATAGGTTTCGAAGGCCGGCCGTTTTTCGATCGTGCCGAACTGAAGGCCCCAGGAGAGTTGCGCACCGATATAGACATCGGCCGCCGAAAAACGCTCTCCGGCGATGAATTCCCGGTTCGAGACGGCGTTTTCCAGCGCATCCATGACATGGTCATAAGTGCCGTAGCCGACCATGCGCTGTCTTTCGACCGGCACGTCGTTTCCGAGGGAGAGGTTGGTTACCGCGGCTTCGAGCGGGCCTGCCGCAAAGAATAGCCAGCGGTAATAGTCCGCCCGATCACCGGTTGCGGGCGCGAGCCCGGCCTCAGGGAAGGCGTCGGCAAGATAGGCGCAGATGGCCGCGCATTCCGTGATGATTCTTTCGCCGTGAACGATGGTCGGGACTTTGCCCATGGGGTTGATACGGCGATAGCTCTCCGATTTCATGCCGGATCCGAAGCCGAGTATTTCGACGCGATAGGGTTTGCCGACTTCTTCCAGCATCCACCGCGCGATGCGCCCGCGTGACATCGGGTTCGTGTATAGAACCAGTTCATTCATCCCGAAATACTCCTCTTGTTTTTCCCATTCTCATTTTATAGCTAAAAACCTCCGCAAAATATGACGCGCGCGACAGTAGCCACGCAAAAGGTAGAGGAACTCCGATAATGGGTCTAAACGGGACGATAAACATCAGGAGATCGCCGGCAAAAATGGCGCTGCTTATCGCAGGCGCGCTTGCCTTCGTCGTGATCGGGATCTGGATCGGCCATATGGGCTATGTCGAAGAGGGAGCCGGATCCTTCCGACTTTTCATCGGCATTTTATCCGTCGTGTTTTTCGGTTTTTGCGGCGTGGTCGGCCTGATCAAGCTCTTCGACCGGAGGGATGCCATTTCGATCCGTCCCGACGGCCTGCTGGTGCCGGACATTTCCCCGTCGGTTATTCGATGGACCGACATCGAGGCTGTGCGTCTTCTTGAAATCAAACGGCAGAGGATGATCGAGCTGGTGCTTGATCCTGAGGCTAGTCGGCGGCTGCCGCGTAGCCGGTTCGCCCGCATGCTGGAGAACGCCAACCGTTCGCTCGGAATCCAGGGCCCCTGTATTGCCGGCACCGGTCTTGATCGACCTGTCGAGGAGGTGGCCCGGCTGATTGTCGAAAGGATCGACGCGGCACGCAGCGCGCCTTCCATCGAGGAACCATAAACAAAGAACCCGGCGCGGGCCGGGTTCTCTGACTGTTTCGTCTTTTAGCTGTCTCAGGCGGCCATGGCCTTCTTGAGGTTCTCGTCGATCTTGTCGAGGAAGCCGGTGGTCGAGAGCCAGGGCTGATCGGGGCCGATGAGCAGCGCCAGGTCCTTGGTCATGAAGCCGCTTTCGACGGTATCGACGCAGACCTTTTCGAGCGTGTCGGCAAACCGTGCAAGTTCGGCATTGTCGTCCAGTTTGGCGCGGTGGGCGAGGCCACGGGTCCAGGCGAAGATCGAGGCGATCGAGTTGGTCGAGGTTTCCTCGCCCTTCTGGTGCTGGCGGTAGTGGCGGGTGACCGTGCCGTGGGCGGCTTCGGCTTCGACCGTCTGGCCATCCGGGGTCATCAGGACGGAGGTCATCAGGCCGAGCGAGCCAAAGCCCTGAGCGACGATATCGGACTGGACGTCGCCGTCATAGTTCTTGCAGGCCCAGACGTAACCGCCGGACCACTTGAGCGCCGAGGCGACCATGTCGTCGATCAGGCGGTGTTCGTACCAGATCTTGGCTTCCTTGAACTTGTCGGCGAATTCGGCGTCGAAGACCTGCTGGAAGATATCCTTGAAGCGGCCGTCATAGACCTTGAGGATTGTGTTCTTGGTCGAGAGATAGACCGGAACGCCACGCTGCAACCCGTAGTTCAGCGACGCGCGGGCGAAATCGGTGATCGATTCGTCGAGATTGTACATGCCCATGGCAACGCCGGCGGCCGGTGCGTCATAGACTTCATGTTCGATTTCCGTACCGTCCTCGCCGACGAACTTCATCGTCAGCTTGCCCTTGCCGGGGAATTTGAAGTCGGTGGCGCGGTACTGGTCACCAAAAGCATGGCGGCCGACGATGATCGGCTTGGTCCAACCGGGAACCAGACGCGGCACGTTCTTGCAGATGATCGGTTCGCGGAAGATGACGCCGCCGAGAATGTTGCGGATCGTGCCGTTCGGCGACTTCCACATCTTCTTCAGGCCGAATTCTTCGACGCGCTGCTCGTCCGGGGTGATGGTGGCGCATTTCACACCGACGCCGTGCTTCTTGATCGCGTTTGCAGAATCGATCGTCACCTGATCGTTGGTCGCATCGCGATTTTCCATGCCAAGGTCGTAATATTCCAGATCGATATCCAGGTAGGGATGGATCAGCTTTTCCTTGATGAACTGCCAGATGATGCGGGTCATTTCATCGCCGTCGAGTTCGACGACCGGATTGGCGACCTTGATCTTTGTCATGTTGCAAACCTCTGCATGGGGTTGGACGATAAACGGGGTTGGGCCCCTATAGCATCCAGTTCCCGACAGGCAAAGGCATACAGCGCATGAATCGCCATAGGCTTTCGATGTATGAGGAGAGACCGCATGAAGGCTCTCGCTCATTGGTGATAACAGTGGCATTCCGGTTCGTCGCTTGGCGATACGCCGCCGGTTGCCACCGGTGATCGATTCGCACTAACTGCTCTAAATGTGTTGGGCGAAGGTGGGAGCGCCGGATGAAGAGGATAGCGGCTTGGGTGGCATTGGTCGTGTTGACGGGCTGGACGCCGGTTCTTGCAGATGGACGCGAAGAGTTGGTCCGTAGCTATGTGGATCGGATCGTCGTTAATTCGCTTGATGAACCGGATCGCCATCAGGCCTATTTCACCGAAAGCCAGTTACTGAACGACTTCAGCGGCGATTTCGTCAACACCTATGCTGACGCATTGAAGGCATCCCGCAAGCGGGGCGATCCAGCTTTGTTCGAGACCGATCCGATGACGGGTGATACCAACCGATGCCCCATCGGCAAGACCGGGATTATCGATCGAACCCGCAGCGACACACGCAACATGCTTGACGTAACAATGGAGACGCCGTCCTGCGATGGTGCCCCGGTGCGTTCGATCCGCCTGATGTTTATTCTTGAACAGGACGATCCGTCTTCCGGCCTCTATCGGATCGACGATGTGCTGCGGTTCATCGATGAGGGAAACTGGTTTTCGTTGAAGGCGTGGCTGGAGCGGCAGACGAAGCCTTGATGCAGCCGTTCCTCTTGCGTTTTGATTTTCTCGCCGCTTTGTGCCAGTGAAGCGCCCGAAAGACAGGAAGGCTTTATTGGCATGGCAGGCACGAACAGCGAGCGCGTTCTTCTCACGGAAGGCCCGGCGATCATTCTGGTGCACCCGCAACTGGGTGAAAACATCGGCATGGTGGCGCGCGCCATGGCGAACTTCGGCCTGTCCGAACTGCGTCTCGTCAGCCCGCGCGACGGTTGGCCGAGCGAAAAAGCCCGCTCCGCTGCGAGCCGTGCCGATCATGTCATCGATGCGGCCAAGGTCTATGACACACTTCCGGAAGCAATCGCCGACCTCAATTTCGTCTATGCGACAACGGCGCGCGATCGATATGGCTATAAGCCGGTGCGTTCTCCGCTGGTGGCGGCCGAAACGCTGCGCAACCGCTTCAACATCGGTGAAGCGACCGGCATCCTGTTTGGGCGCGAGCGCACGGGGCTGACCAACGAAGAAGTGGCGCTGGCCGACGAGATCGTCACGTTTCCGGTCAACCCCGCCTTCGCCTCCCTCAATCTGGCGCAGGCCGTGCTCTTGATGTCCTACGAGTGGATGAAAACCAGCATGGAATCGCGAGAGGAAACATCCTTCCAGGCGCTGGAGCAGCAACCGGCGACCAAGGACCAGTTGCAGGGACTTTTCGACCATGTCGAAGAGGCGCTGGAGGCCCGCGGCTATTTCCGGCCGGCCGCCAAAAAACCGAAATTGATCGACAATCTTCGTGCCGTGTTGACCCGTCCTGCCTTTGCCGAATCCGAAATCCGGCTGGTGCGCGGCATCATCTCGTCACTCGATCGTTTCACCCGCGAGGCGCCGCGCGGGGCAGGGGCGCCGGACAATTCACGCGCGAAAAAGGCTGACGACAGCGGTGACGAACTCTGAACTGAAGCCGATCCTGGTCTTCGACAGCGGCATTGGCGGCCTGACCGTGCTGCGCGAACTGCGCGTGCTGATGCCGGAGCGGCACTTCATCTATATCGCCGACGATGCCGGCTTTCCCTATGGCGGCTGGGAGGAAGAGGCGCTGAAGGAACGGGTGATTTCGCTTTTCGGAAAGTTGCTTGCGGATCACGATCCTGAAATCTGCGTCATCGCCTGCAACACTGCATTTACGCTTGTCGGGGCCGACCTGCGCGCGGCATTCCCGGACATGCGCTTCGTTGGCACCGTGCCGGCGATCAAACCCGCAGCCGAGCGCACACGCTCTGGCCTTGTCTCTGTGCTGGCGACGCCCGGTACCGTCAGGCGTGCCTATACCCGCGATCTCATCCAGTCGTTTGCCTCGCAGTGCCACGTCCGTCTCGTCGGCTCGGAAAATCTCGCCCACATGGCGGAAGCCTATATTCGTGGCGAGCCGATCGATGACGCGGCGGTTCTCTCTGAAATTGCGCAGTGTTTCGTCGAGAAGGAAGGCAGGAAGACCGATATCGTCGTGCTCGCCTGCACGCATTATCCCTTCATGGCCAATGTCTTCCGCCGCCTGGCGCCCTGGCCGGTCGATTGGCTGGATCCGGCGGAAGCAATTGCTCGCCGTGCCCGCAGCCTTGTGCCGCTGCCGGATGGTTTCGCTCCGTTGCACGGAATCGACCCCGCCATTTTCACCTCCGGCAATCCCGATTTCAAGACGCGCCGACTGATGCAGGGGTTCGGCTTGACGGTGAAGTGACAGCTTTCTTCTCTATTTCGGCAAGCGCGAACGGAGATGTGGGGTGCGACGAAACCGCTTTAATATGACAGCCGCATCGCGTAATTCACCCTCTGCAATATTAGTAACATCAAAGTCGGATCATTCATCATGGACATGAAACTATCCAAGCGTCTTTTATTGAAAGGCGCCTGCTGTGGCGCCTTGACCGGCCTTGCCGCCACTGCGGCGTCAACGGCTTTCGTCTCCGCTGCTGCTGCTGCAGAGACGGCCCATACTGCGGTGCCCACCGGTCTTTCGCCGGATGAGGCGCTGGCCTTGCTCAAAAAAGGCAATGAGGATTTTGTCGCCGACAAGGCTCCCGTTCTGCACATCGATCGCAAACGGCGGCTGGAGATTGCCGAGAAGCAGCATCCCTTTGCCGTTCTGGTCGGATGCTCGGACTCGCGCGTTCCGCCCGAACTGTTGTTCGGCCGCGGTCTTGGCGATCTTTTCATCGTTCGCGTGGCTGGCAACACTGTCGGTCTGACAGGCCTCGGCAGCATCGAGTATGCCGTGGACCATCTCGGCACGCCGCTGATCGTCGTTCTCGGTCATGAGCGTTGCGGGGCGGTGGGTGCGGCTATCAGCCTCGTCAAGGAGCACGTCAGCTTCGACACTGCGATCGAGGCGATGGTGGCGCCGATCCTGCCGGCTGTGCTGAAAGCGCAGACAATGGACGGAGACCTGCTGGACAATTCCGTCAGGGAAAATGTTGCCAACGTCGTGGCCCGTTTGAAAACCACCGGAGGCGTCATCGGGGAAAAGTTGGAAGCAGGAACGCTGAAGATCGTCGGTGCCCGCTACGACCTCGACGAGGGCAAGGTCGAGTTCATCGCCTGACCAGTGTTTTGGCGGTTTGATACCAAAGTTTAAAAGGGGTGACGGCGAACAAATTTGTGCCGCCACCTTTTCGTCCTCCCGGCGATGCGCGCTGCAATTCTGTGGGTTACGATCGATCCTGCGGGCAAAACCGGAGGAACGATGATAAACGTCTTCGAGTGTCAAGGGGTCGCGACGAAATCCGGCGTGCACTGACAGCTTGAAAACGAGGGTGTGAATGAAAGTCGGCATCGACATGGGCACGGCGTCCGACGGGACGAGCGTTCCGCTCGATATCGAAGAGCTTCTGGCGACCCGCCTGCTGGTGCAGGGCAATTCGGGCTCTGGAAAGTCGCATCTTCTGCGTCGCCTTCTCGAACAGTCGGCTCCCTGGGTCCAGCAGTGCATCATCGATCCGGAAGGCGACTTCGTCACGCTCGCCGATAAATTCGGTCATGTGGTGATCGAGGGTGAGCGGACCGAAGCCGAACTGATCGGCATTGCCGGGCGTATCCGCCAGCATCGCGTCTCCTGCGTCCTGTCGCTGGAAGGTCTTGATATCGAGCAGCAGATGCGCAGCGCCGGTATTTTCCTCAATGCGATGTTCGACGCCGATCGCGACTATTGGTATCCGGTGCTGGTGGTGGTCGACGAGGCGCAGATGTTTGCGCCGTCGGTTGCCGGCGACGTTTCGGAAGAAGCGCGTAAGATCTCGCTCGGCGCCATGACCAACCTGATGTGCCGAGGAAGAAAACGCGGCCTGGCCGGCGTCATCGCCACGCAGCGACTGGCAAAGCTTGCCAAGAACGTCGCGGCCGAAGCATCCAACTTTCTGATGGGGCGCACCTTTCTCGATATCGACATGGCGCGCGCCGCCGATCTTTTGGGCATGGACCGTCGCACGGCGGAAATGTTCCGGGACCTGAAGCGCGGCTCCTTCGTGGCGCTGGGCCCGGCCCTGTCGCGCCGGCCGCTGCCGGTCACGATCGGCAATGTCGAGACGTCGGCGCGCTCGACCAGCCCGAAACTGACGCCATTGCCGGAAGCGGTCGCTGATGTCGAAGACCTGATCTTCACGCCGGACCCGGAAGAACTGATCCGCCCGATCACAAGACGAGCAAGCGCGCCGCGGCCGACCACCGATATTCTGGCGGAACTTTCCCGCCCGCGGCCCGAACCGGTTGCCGCCACGGAGCCGCGTGCGCCGGTTGTTGAAATGCCGGCCGCGGATCGCGAAGCCTTGCTGGATGGTCTGCTTGCCGAGATTCTCGAAAATCCCGATGCAGCGTTTCGCGCCGATGCCGAACTGTTCCAGGATTTTCTTGTCCGCTGTCGGATCTGCCGGGTTCCCGGTGCGCCACTTTCGCTCAGCGCCTTCCGCCGCAAGATGGCGGTCGCGCGCTCTGGTGTCGATCCGCAGACTGCCGCCAGCGAGATCTGGGCCTCGGCGCTTATCCTTTCCCGCAACGTGACCGACGATCTGCAGGGCGTTTTCCTGCTGGTCGCACAATCGGCCGTGCGCGGCCTGCCATGCCCGTCCGATGCGATGATCGCGCGCGCCTACGGCACCCACTCCGCCCGCCGCGCCCGCCGACTTCTCGGCTATTTCGAGGAGCAGGGGCTGATCGTCGTGCACAGCGATCTCTCCGGCAAACGAATCGTCGCCTTTCCGGATTTGCAGGTGGAGACTGCGCCGGGGCTGCGGATGCGGTCTATGATGTAGCCGGGACCCGCAGCGCCGCGGAGTGATGGAGTCCTTTATTTTACCTTCGGTCGCGGCAGACCCGGATTATAGTCGGAGAAATATGCGCCATCTGAACTTAACCCAAGTTTGGTAATGGCATAATTTTTCAAATTTTTGGCTTTTTCATAGGGCAGATAAGCACTAAGCCCGCCGACGATGAGTGGATAATATTCATTTCCAATCTGACGTTCGCCGACAAATGCTTGCAAATCCGGAGAAGATGCGTTCACTTCAGCGGCTTTTCTAAGCGCTACATCGGCTTGCTTGTAGGATCCAATTACAACCCAAAATCGACGAGTCTCTCCTCCATCTAGGCCAAGAATATATTTGAGCCCGTTTATTCTGCTGGAAGAATCGGCGTCCGCAATGTCCTGAGCAACGGCAGGTGGAAAGAAAAAGCCTCTATCTCCGCTGCCTTGTTCGTAGGCAATCCCGCGACGGGCTGGGCAAGCCATGGTGCAATAAGGGCAGGTGCAGAGACGCCAATCGCAAAAACCTTCATTCGCACCGACTCGTCCATCATGCACGCGATAACGGCGCCTAAAAACATCAGCAACGGTGCTTGGATGAATATCATTGCTTTGAGAGATGCTGCTTTGGTAAATTCGTCAGCACTAAGCAACGTAGACAAAACGACGGCGTCGAGCGCCAGCAATTTTGTGACGACTGCCGCAAGACCGCCCAAGCTACCTATGAAGCCTTTCTGCCACATTGGCAGTAACCCGCTGGTGGCTGAACGAGCGATATGAACATCTGCCATAGCTTGCCTCATTAGTTGTATTTCGTATTTAATGCAACTCATGCTCCTGTATCAAGTAGTTAGTTGAGAGGCGATTGACTTTATGTCCAATTCCCCTAAAGACCCGCTCAACGCCGGGCCGAAATGCCCGGTGTTTTATTTGACATGTCCCGTGGATTCTCCGTTAGCGTAATGTGAGAAGCCTGTCAGAGCTTTCAAAAGAAGTTCAGAGGAGGGCGTGTTTCCTTGATCCGGTTTGGCAACAGACCGGTGTAACCTGTTGAAGGGAAATACGATGAGCAAGCGCGAATCGTCCAAGTACAAAATTGACCGCCGTATGGGCGAAAATATCTGGGGTCGTCCGAAGTCCCCGGTCAACCGTCGCGAATATGGCCCAGGCCAGCACGGCCAGCGCCGCAAGTCCAAGCTTTCCGACTTCGGTGTGCAGCTGCGCGCCAAGCAGAAGCTCAAGGGCTATTACGGCGACGTTCGTGAGAAGCAGTTCCGTGCGATTTTCGCCGAAGCTGACCGTCGCAAGGGTGACACCTCCGAAAACCTGATCGGCCTGCTCGAATCGCGTCTGGACGCGATCGTCTACCGTGCCAAGTTCGTACCGACGGTCTTTGCTGCCCGTCAGTTCGTCAACCATGGTCACGTCACGGTCAACGGCATTCGCGTCAACATCGGTTCGTACCGCTGCAAGGCTGGCGACGTGATCGAAGTTCGCGAAAAGTCCAAGCAGCTCGTCATCGTTCTCGAAGCGGTTTCGCTCGCTGAACGCGATGTTCCTGATTATATCGATGTCGATCACCACAAGATGGTCGCGACTTTCGTTCGCGTGCCGGCTCTCTCTGACGTACCGTATCCGGTCGTCATGGAACCGAACCTGGTCGTCGAATTCTATTCGCGTTGATTTGTTGAGGCTTGCGCCTTGCGAATTTCGGAAAAGCCACTCAGAGATGAGTGGCTTTTTTGTTGCCCAATCTCGACCAAGACCCATCCGGAGAATGACTGATGCCAGGCACGGAACCCTTGGACCTGCAGTCGATAATCGATGATATTCATCGCGAGCTGACGCCGAGGCTCGGCGAGGGCAAGGTCGCCGACTATATTCCGCAGTTGGCGCGCGTCGATACGAAGCGGTTCGGCATGGCCATCGTGACAGTCGATGGCGCCATTCACATGGCCGGCGACGCCGAAATGCCATTTTCGATCCAGAGCATTTCCAAGGTTTTCACGCTGACGCTGGCGCTCGGCAAACATGGCGAGAACATCTGGAAGCGGGTCGGGCGCGAGCCGTCGGGATCAGCCTTCAATTCCATTGTCCAGCTCGAGCATGAGCATGGCATCCCCCGCAATCCCTTCATCAATGCCGGTGCGATCGCCATCACCGATCTGGTGCTCGCTGGCCATACACCGAAGGAGGCGATCGGCGAAATCGTGCGTTTTGTGCGTTACCTCGCCGACGAGGACGATATCGTCATCGATGCCGAAGTGGCGCGCTCGGAAGCGGCGACCGGCTACCGCAATTTTGCGCTTGCGAATTTCATGCGGTCGTTTGGAAAACTCGACCATCCCGTCGATCATGTGCTGGGCGCCTATTTTCATCAATGCGCGCTGTCGATGAGTTGTGTCCACCTCGCCAAGGCGGGCCTGTTTCTAGCCGCGTCCGGCACCAATCCGCTGACAAAACACTCCGTGGTTTCGCGCCAGAGGGCGCGGCGCATCAATGCGCTGATGCTGACTTGCGGCCATTATGATGGTTCGGGGGATTTCGCCTATCGCGTTGGTCTGCCTGGCAAGAGCGGTGTCGGTGGCGGCATTCTGTGTGTTGCTCCGGGCAAGGCCGCTGTCGCGGTATGGTCGCCGGGTCTCAACCATAACGGCAATTCGCTGATCGGGTCGCTGGCTCTGGAAATGCTCGCCAACCGCACCGGCTGGTCGGTCTTCGGCGCCTGAACAGCCGTTTGACGAAGTTTCCCCGCTGACGCTGCATTTTTCCTTGATCTTGCTGGTTTAGGCGGGCAAGTGCAGGGCAATGTTTTCGTGCACCGGTTTTCACCGCGCGCCTTTGATCCGGGACTTTGTCATGGATATTGCCGTTCAACCACCCATCACCGAAGTCGAAGGTTTGCTGAACAAAGCGGACCAGACCGCCGACGACATGATGCATCCGATTTTCGCGAAGATGCCGTCCTCGGTGTCCTTCAACAAGCTGCGCAAGCGGCTGCTGCGACAGGTGCGCCAGGCGATCGAGGACTTCGGCATGCTGAAAGGCCAGAAGCGCTGGCTGATCGGTGTTTCCGGCGGCAAGGACAGCTACAGCCTTTTAGCCTTGTTGATCGATCTTAAATGGCGCGGCCTGCTGCCGGTCGAACTCATCGCCTGCAATCTCGATCAGGGTCAGCCGAATTTCCCCAAGCACATCCTGCCGGAGTATCTCGCCTCGATCGGTGTCGAACACCGGATCGAATATCGTGACACCTATTCGATCGTGAAGGAAAAGGTTCCGGCCGGCGGCACCTATTGTGCGCTCTGTTCGCGCCTGCGCCGCGGCAATCTGTACCGGATCGCGCGCGAGGAGAGGTGTGACGCGCTGGTGCTCGGCCATCACCGGGAGGATATCCTCGAAACCTTCTTCATGAATTTCTTCCACGGCGGGCGTCTCGCCACCATGCCGGCAAAGCTGTTGAACGACGAGGGCGATCTGATGGTGCTGCGGCCGCTTGCCTACGCGGCCGAGGACGATCTTGCAAAGTTCGCGAGCGCCATGGAATTTCCGATCATCCCCTGCGATCTCTGCGGCTCACAGGACGGGCTGGAGCGCAATGCGCTGAAAGCCATGCTCGCCGATATCGAGCGGCGCATGCCCGGCCGCAAGGACACGATGCTGCGGGCGCTCGGCCACGCCAATCCCTCGCATCTGCTCGATCCCAAGCTGTTTGATTTCCAATCTCTCGTCGCGGAGCCCAAAGCATGACATCTGCCATCGATATCGCTGCCATCGCCAATATCCTCCAAGAAGCCGCCTTCAAGGAAATCCTGCCAAAGTTCCGCAATCTCGGTACGGGCGACGTGCGGGTGAAGACGGAGGCGATCGATCTGGTGACCGAGGCGGACGAAGCCGCCGAGCGCTTGATCAAGGCGCGGATGGCGGAACTCGCGCCGGATGCCTTGTTCATCGGCGAGGAATCAGTCTCCGCAAACCCGGCGCTACTTGCTGGTCTGGCCGGGGCTGATCTTGCCATCGTCGTCGATCCGATCGACGGCACGTTCAATTATGCGGCCGGCCTGCCACTGTTCGGCGTCATGGCCGCGGTCGTTTCCAAGGGCGAAACGGTCGCCGGCCTCATCTATGATCCGATGGGCAATGACTGGGTCATCGCCGAAAAGAGTTCTGGCGCCTGGCTGTGCAAGGCAGATGGTTCGCAGGAGCAGCTTTCGACTGTTCCCTCCGTCCCGCTTGATCAACTCGTTGGCTGTGCATCGACGGGATTTTACGCACCGGAGAACCGCCGGGAAGTCATGGGCAATATGGCCAAGGTTCGGATTGCCACAAGCTATCGCTGTGCAGCCCATGAATACCGGGCTTTCACGGCCGGGCATTTCCATTTCCTGATGTACCAGAAGCTGATGCCCTGGGATCATCTGGCGGGCACGCTGATCGCGCAGGAGGCCGGCGCCTATGCGGCGCGCTTCGATGGTTCGCCTTACCTGCCGCATCATGTAGACGGTGGCCTGCTGCTCGCGCCGGACAGGGACACTTGGGAAGAACTGCGCCGCGAAGTCTTCACGGTCTGATCGTTTTAGGGACATACGAAAAGCCCGCGGGAATCGCTTCCCTAGGGCTTATTTATATGAACTAGAAACAGGTTACATATGGCCGCCGTGATCAACGGTGGCGTGGTCATCGCTGGGGTGACTGAACAGCTTGCCATTCTCCGCCCAGAGCGTCGCAAGGATCGTCAGCACGCCGAATGCGGCGAAACCCGCCACCAGCGGAAAGATCGTTCCGTCGAACATCTGGCCGATTGCGCCGCCGAGAAGGGCGCCGCCCGTGGTCGAGACGAAGCCCGTGATCGCCGTGGCGGTGCCGGCGATATGGCCCATGGGCTCGAGGCTGATGGCCGTGAAGTTTGTCGTGATGACGGCGAAGAACATCAAGAGCACGCTGAACGCGATATAGGCGACCATGAAGGGCGGGCGGCCACCCAGCGCATAGAGGCTGATTGCGATTGAAACCAGCGTAAACAGGATCATCGCGACATGCGAGATGCGCCGCATGCCGAAGCTGCGGACGAAATAGCCATTGGCGAAATTGGCGATAGCGATGCCGCCGGCGGTTCCGGCAAAGGCAAGCGGCAGCCATTCGCCAAGGCCGTAGACGACGCCGAACACCTGCTGCACGGTGACGATGTAGGCGCAGATGACCGCCATGAACAAGGTCAGCCCGATCATGTAGCCGCAGGTGACGCGGTTGGTCAGCACCGTGACAAACCCGGATGCGACAGTAGCGACCGATAGCGGCTGGCGCTCGGAAACCGGCAGTGATTCCTTCATCCGCAGCAGCGCCCACACAAACAGGATCGCGCCGATGATGCCGAGTGCGATGAAAATCCAGTGCCAGCTGGCAACCGAAATGATCAGCTGTCCCACCGAAGGAGCGACGATCGGCACCACCATGAAGACAATGAAGACATAGGACATGACCCGCGCCATGTCGCGTCCGCCAAAACAGTCACGTACGATCGCCATGCTGTTGATGCGTACGGCGGCAGCACCGATGCCCTGGATGAACCGCAGGATCAGCAGCGTCTGGAAGTCTTCGACGAAGGCGGCGAGGAACATCGTGAACGCATAGAAGGCAAGGCCGGCCAGCAGTGTGGTGCGGCGTCCGAAAGCATCCGAAAGGCTGCCGAAGACGATCTGCGAGACACCGAAGCCAAGGAAGAACACGCCGATGACCAGTTGGGCGTCGTTCGGGTCCGAGACTTTGAGAGCGGTGCCGATCGCCGGCAAAGCCGGTAGCATGATGTCGATCGCCATGGCGACGCTGGCGGTCATCAGCGCGATGGTGATGACGAATTCAAGGAAGCCAAGGCCGATCCGGCGGGAACCCGGCTGGCTCAAGTCTTCTGTCGTCGTGGTGGAAGTCATTTTGGGTCCTATGGAATTCGGGAGCGGAGATCGGCGTCCTGATCGGGGAGAAATCACGACGCCGGATTGTGGGGACTAAAGAGCCTGCCTTTTTCGGCGATCAGGACGAAGCCGAGACCGATGGCAGAAAGCACGAAGAAGCCGATCGCAAGTGGCGTGACGGTGCCATCGAAAGCCTGGCCGATCGCTGCGCCGATGACCGCACCGCCGATCGTCTGGGTAAATCCCAGCACCGATGATGCCGTTCCGGCAACATGGCCGAGCGGTTCCATTGCCATGGCGTTGAAGTTGGGGCCGATCAGGCCGAACTGGAACATCGCCAGCGCATAGAGCACAACGAACAGCCAGAGCGGAACCGGACCGAACAGCGATGCGATCATCCAGATCAGGCTGACGGTCGCAAAACCGATCAGGGCGCCATGCGACAGGCGTCGCATGCCATAGCGCTTTACCATGCGGGAATTGGTGAAGGAGGCGACCGCCATCATGCCGGCGAAACCGGCAAAGACCAGCGGGAACCAGACGCCGAGCCCATATATGCCGACGAGGATCTGCTGGGCGGAGTTGATGAAGCCGAACAGCGATCCGAAGATGAATGACGTCGCCAGCGTGTAGAACAGCGCCACACGGTTGGTGAGAACGATCCGGAAGGCACCGAGGATGGAGGCGGCTGTGAACGGCCGGCGATTTTCATCATCAAGCGTTTCTGGAAGCTTAAGGCTGACCAGCGTTGCCACCAGCGCGGCAAACAGCGCAATCACCACGAAGATCATATGCCATTCGGCAAACAGCATGATCAACTGTCCGATACTCGGTGCGATGACCGGCACCACCATGAAGACCATCATCACCAGCGACATGACTTCGGCCATCTGGCGACCGCCGTAGACGTCGCGAACGATCGATACGGAAATCACCCGCGTTGCCGCCGCTCCGATGCCCTGGACGAAGCGAAGGGCCAGCAGTCCGGCAAAGCTTGGAACGAAGACAATGGCAAGGGCGCAGACGCCATAGATGGCAAGGCCGACAAGCAGGGGGATCTTGCGTCCGAACCTGTCGGACAGCGGCCCGAAGAACAGCTGCGCGCTACCCATGCCGATCAGATAGGAGGTGATCACGTATTGCCGATGATTTTCATCGATGACGCCGAGGCTCGCCCCGATTTCCTGGAGACCGGGCAACATAATGTCGATCGAAATCGCGTTTATGGCCATCAGCATGGCCATGAGAGCCACGAACTGGGCCTTGGAAAGTATCGGAAGTCCTGGTGCCTCGGATGTGGTGGTCATGACGTCTATCCTGGCAGATGCGCAGACGGCGCATGCGGTATGAAAGGCAACCGGCTGACCCGGCTGGACAATTGACCGTCGGCAGGCTGAGAGAGCCGGTCGGCATGTCGGAAACGTTTTCGAGCGACGGCGCTGCATGTCGCGGGATGGCGGATGGCTGTAGGGATTTTGCGCCATGCGACGACATGGCAGTGCCGCGACTACAGTTCTAACGGGTGGTCTAAATCGCGTCCTGTGCAGCCGGCCATTGATCCCACTTGAGAGATCATGATCTCTCAATGAAAGGAGAATAATGGTAGATGCTGATCAAGGGGCTTCAATATTAGAATTTGTTTGTAATCCCCAAGAATCAAAAAAGGCGGAAGCCCGCCTTTTCCGCTCTCGATATCGAAGGGCTGCGGATCAGGCCGCGCCCTTCACCGAAATTCCCTGCTCTTCGAGATGCGACTGCAGTTCGCCGGCCTGGAACATCTCACGCACGATGTCGCAGCCGCCGATAAATTCGCCCTTGATGTAGAGCTGCGGGATCGTCGGCCAGTTGGAATAGTCCTTGATGCCCTGACGCAGATCCGCGTCGGCAAGGATGTTGATGCCCTTGTAGTCGACGCCGATGTAGTCGAGCATCTGCACGACCTGCCCGGAGAAACCACACTGCGGAAACTGCGGTGTGCCCTTCATGAAAAGAACGACGTCGTTGCTCTTCACTTCGTTTTCGATGAAATCGTTAATTCCGCTCATGGTCTTGTCCTTCCTGCGCCCGCTTCAAGGGGCGGGGCTGTCATTTTCCCTAGATAACATGCGCGCCACCGATTTTCATCACCCAATTGAAGAAAAATGATGGCCCTCACAAAATATCGGGAGGCTTGTTATCGACTGCGGGCCCTGCTTCGCGATGCTGCCGTACGCCTCCGGCTCACTTGCTTTTTCGGTGCCGCGCGCTTGACCGTCCTTGTCTTCTTGAAGCGGCCGGTTGTTGCCGAACGCGTCTGACGCTTTTTGCGCTTCGTCGTCGTCTTGGCGCCAGCCTTCTTCAGGATTTCCTTGAGTACGTTCTCGACGACGCCCGTCACCAGTTCATTGATCAGGCCGGCCATGCGCGCTACTCCGGTGCCGAGGTCTGGAGGGCAAGCGCGTGCAGCACGCCGCCCATATTGCCCTTCAGCGCGTTGTAGACCATCTGGTGCTGCTGGACGCGGCTCTTGCCTCTAAAGGCTTCGGCAACGACTTCCGCGGCATAATGATCGCCGTCACCGGCGAGGTCACGGATCGTGACCTTTGCGCCGGGAATGCCGGATTTGATCATGTCTTCAATATCGCCAGGTGCCATCGGCATGCTTGGTACTCCCTGAAATTACTCGGCGGCGATCTTTGTCTCGCCATCCATGAAGTCAGGGAACCATGATTCATGGGCCAAGCGCAATTGCTGAATTGCCAGCGGCCGTGCCGCGCCCAGAGTTACCTGCGCACCACCGGTCTTGCCGATTTCAGCGACCACGACACCGGCCTTGGCCGCCGCCTCGATGATGCCGACTGCCTTGCCGGCCGCAACCGCGACGACGTAGCGGCCCTGGTCTTCGCCGAAGAAGGCCGGGATTGCATCGCCGACGGGGGTTGAAATGACGGCACCGATGTCGCCAGCCATCGCCATTTCGACAACGGCAAGTGCCAGACCGCCCGACGAGCAGTCATGAACCGCCGTGACCTTACCATCCAGGATGAGGCCGCGGACGAAATCGCCAACCTTGCGCTCATGGGCGAGATCGACATGCGGGGCAGGGCCATCGGTACGGCCATGGATATCGCGCAGATAGACCGTCTGGCCGAGATGCGTGCCCCAGCCTTCCGGCGCTCCGATCAAAAGGATGGTTTCGCCTTCCGATGCAAAGCGGATGCGCGCCATTTTCGACCAGTCGCTGAGCAAACCGACGCCGCCAATGGTCGGGGTCGGCAGGATACCCTGGCCGTTGGTCTCGTTATAGAGTGAGACATTGCCCGAGACGATCGGGAAATCGAGCACCCGGCAGGCCTCGCCGATGCCCTTGATGGCATGCACGAGCTGGCTCATGATTTCCGGGCGTTCCGGATTGCCGAAATTGAGGTTGTCGGTCGCCGCCAGGGGCAGTGCGCCGGTCGCGGTGATGTTGCGCCAGCATTCGGCCACGGCCTGCTTGCCGCCTTCAAAAGCATCGGCCTCGACATAGCGCGGCGTGACGTCGGAGGAGAAGGCGAGCGCCTTGGTGTCATGGCCCTCGACCCGCACGACGCCGGCATCGCCGCCCGGCAGTTGCAGCGAATTGCCCTGGATCAGCGTGTCGTATTGTTCGTAGACCCAGCGGCGCGAGGAATTGTTGGCCGAGCCGACGAGCGAAAGCACGGCATCGGCAACGTCCGACTGCGGTACGTCGCCGACAGCCAGCGGAGCGGCCACCTTGGCCGGCGTCCAGGGACGATCATATTCCGGGGCTTCGTCGCCCAGTTCCTTGATTGGTAGGTTGGCGACTTCCTCGCCCTGGTGGATGACACGGAAGCGCAGGTCGTCAGTGGTCTTGCCGACGATTGCGAAATCGAGACCCCATTTGACGAAGATCGCCTTGGCGACCTCTTCCTTGGAGGGCTCGAGCACCATGAGCATGCGCTCCTGGCTTTCCGACAGCATCATCTCATAGGCCGTCATGCGCTCTTCGCGCACCGGCACCTGATCGAGCAGCAATTCGATGCCGAGATCGCCCTTGGCGCCCATCTCGACGGCCGAGCAGGTGAGACCGGCGGCACCCATATCCTGGATGGCGATAACGGCGCCGGTTTTCATCAGTTCGAGGCAGGCTTCCAGCAGGCACTTTTCGGTGAAGGGGTCGCCGACCTGAACGGTCGGGCGTTTTTCCTCGATCGATTCGTCGAATTCGGCAGACGCCATGGTGGCACCGCCGACTCCGTCACGGCCGGTCTTGGCGCCGAGATAGACGACGGGCAGGCCGACGCCCTTGGCTTCCGACAGGAAGATCGCATCGGACTTGGCAAGGCCGGCTGCAAAGGCGTTGACGAGAATGTTGCCGTTGTAGCGCGCGTCGAATTCGACCTCGCCGCCGACTGTCGGCACGCCGAAGGAGTTGCCGTAACCGCCGACGCCGGCGACAACGCCCGAGACGAGGTGGCGGGTCTTGGGATGATCCGGCGCGCCGAAGCGCAGCGCGTTCATGGCGGCGATCGGACGCGCCCCCATGGTGAAGACGTCGCGCAGGATGCCGCCGACGCCGGTCGCAGCCCCCTGATAGGGCTCGATATAGGACGGGTGGTTGTGGCTCTCCATCTTGAAGACGACGACGTCGCCGTCATCGATATCCACCACGCCGGCATTTTCGCCGGGGCCCTGGATGACGCGCGGCCCGGTCGTCGGTAGCGTCTTCAGCCATTTCTTCGAGGATTTGTAGGAGCAGTGTTCGTTCCACATCGCCGAGAAGATGCCGAGTTCGGTAAAGGTCGGCTCGCGCCCGATCAGGCCCAGAATGCGCTGATACTCATCCGGCTTCAGCCCATGCGAGGCGATCAGGTCCGGGGTGATGGGGCGGGTATTGGAAATGGTCATGGTGATCCGTCGGGTCCGTTGGCGCATTCGGCAAGCCGGAAAAAGCCGGGCGGCAGGAATGCAAGAAACAATGAGCGCGCTTTGCGGCTTCTTAGCCCATGCGGCGGCGCGGTGCGACAGGAAAATGCCAATCCGGATAGGGCAAACAGCGGATTTCTGTGGGGCAGGCGAAGGCAGCCGACGGTGTCACGCAAAACTATCATAGCCCGTTCTGCCGCTATCGAGCAATCGACGTAGTGTCTGGAAGCCGTGACGGACCTCCTCGCGGTTTTGTGGGGAGGAAAAGCCGATGCGGGCGCGGTGAAAAACGCTGTCCGTGCGTCCGGCCTTGAACTCGTCCTCGTCATCGACAAGCACGCCTTCGGCAAGGGCGGCATTTTTGAACGTGCCCGACAGCCAGGGTTCCGGAAGCTTCAGCCAAAGGAACGGCACATGCGGATGGGAGTTGAACTCCAGGCCTGAAAAGATGTCTCGCGCCATCTGCTCGCGCAGCCTGATTTCAGCAATCCCATTTTCGCGCAGCCGCCGACCTTCGCCGGTCAGGACCAGACGGGCACAGAGCTCTGCCAGAAGAAAAGGCATGCCGCCGCTCACCATTTTGTGGGCGATGCGGATGCGCTGGCTGAAATGCGGCGGGCAGGCGACCCAGCCGCCGCGAACACCGGCGGCAACTGATTTCGACAGGCCGCCGACGAGAAAGGTGCGTTCCGGCGCAAGTTCTGCCAGGAGTGGTGTCGGATCACCGGTCATGGCGCCATAAAGATCGTCCTCCAGCAGCCAGACACTGTGCCGGCGGGCGATATCGACGATCGCCTTACGCCGCTCCAGCGACAGCGTGACCACGGTCGGGTTCTGGGCCGCCGGCATCAGGAAGGCGAGTTTCGGATGTTGTTGCGCGCAGACCCGTTCGAAATCCTCCGGAATAAGGCCAAGATGATCCGATTCCATGAGAACTTGCCGGCGTCCGATCAGACCGGCGCTGCGGCTGATCTGTGAATAGGTCAGGTTCTCGAAAGCGATCTTGTCGCCCGGTGCTGTCACCGCGGCAATCACCGCCACAGCACCCGCATGGGCACCGAGTGTTGGCACGATACAATCGGGGGCAGGGCGGAAATTGCCCTTGGCCAGCCATTGGCTACCGGCTTCGAACCAGTGATCGGGGAAATTGCGGGCATAGCTGGCGATATCGAACTGATGCTCGCGGGTAATGTCATGCAGCAAGGCTTCCAGCGTCGCGCTCTGGCCGACATCGGGGGCCGCCGTGCTGTCGAAGCGCAACTTGCCCGTAGGCGCGTTGATGGGGCGCGTACCGGCGAGCGACGCCGTCAGCGGATCAGCCTGCTCTGCGGGTCTGCTCTCCGGCTTGTCGAGCACATAGGTGCCTCTGCCGACTTCACCGCTGACGAGGCCGCGTTCGCGCACCAGCGTATAGGCCCGCCCGACGGTGCCAATCGTCACCCCGATATCGAAGGCGAGATTGCGTTGCGGCGGCAGCTTGGTGCCCACCGAAAGCACGCCGTCCATGATCGCTTGCTCGATCTGGTCGGCAATGCGGGCGTAAAGCGGGCCTTGGCCCTGCGTGGGGTCGGGTATCCAATTTGTCATGGTAACAATTATCTACATTGCACCAATTGCCATGTCAATTAAGTAGCATTGCTACTGACACAAATAGGCAATGCAGATTGATTGGGTGCAATGATGACAATCGAGACAATGCAATCGGAATATGGCACATCCTTCCCAAAGCGGGCGCGTGCACATGTTCGCATTGCCTCCTGGTTCGCAACCGTGTGGGCATGGTTGATGTGGCAGAGTGAAAAGTCACGGACGCGCATTGCGCTTTCCGAACTGACGGACAGCCAGCTCGACGATATCGGCGTCACGCGGGCCGAGGCTCGACGGGAAGCCTGCCAGTCCTTCTGGAATTAATCGCGGAGCCGCATTCATCACAGCTGAAGAACGTTCGACAATCTGCTCTTTACCCTGCCAGCGCGCGCTGCGATGCGTGTATCAGTTACATGCGGGATTGCCGGAGGCCCAGCGACGGATATCCGTCTTCATGCGCGCGCCGACTGGCTCATCAAGCAGGGGGCCGAAAGCCTGCATCTGCGCGGGCTGACCTTCGGCCTGGACAACGGCAAGTGGCCGCGATTCCGGAGAGTTGCGATGCACAATGAGAATGCGCGGGCGTCCGGAGAAGGAGTTGAGCTCCGGGGCAAGGCGGTATGCCTTGAAGGCAGAATCACCCGATTTGAACCAGCAGCGATTGGCTCCGAGAGCGACACGCTCCATCGTCGGCAGAGCCGCGGCGCTTTTTGTTGGTGCCGGCGGTCGCTCGGACTGGCAGCCGGCTGTCAGCGCCAACAAGCCCGTGGCGCCGGCAATCGCCAATCGGCGGAAGATGATGGATGTGCGCATCGGAAAGCCTCGGTGATTCGATCTCGTATCGAAGCTTCTATCAGCCAGAAGGTTAAGCAGCGATGACTTCCAGCGCCGATGCGATCAGACCACGACCGTCCGAGCCGCCATGGCCAGCCTCGATAAGGTTTTCCGGGTGCGGCATCATGCCGAGAATATTGCCCTTGGCGTTGATCAAGCCTGCAATGTCGTTGATGGAACCGTTGGGGTTCGTACCTTCGGCATAGCGGAACAGAACCTGGCCGTTGCCTTCGATCGACTTCAGAGTCTCTTCGTCGGCGAAGTAATTGCCGTCGTGATGAGCGACCGGGCAGCGGATGATCTGCCCCTTGCTGTAGGCGCGGGTGAAGTCCGTTTCGGCATTCACCACTTCCAGCTTGATTTCCTTGCAGACGAATTTCAGCGACGCGTTGCGCATCAGCGCGCCCGGCAGGAGGCCGGCCTCGACGAGGATCTGGAAACCGTTGCAGACGCCCAGAACCTTGACGCCCGCTTCTGCCTTGGCCTTGATCGCCTGCATCACCGGCATGCGCGCGGCGATCGCGCCGCAACGCAGATAGTCCCCATAGGAAAAGCCGCCCGGGATGACGATCAGGTCGACGTCCGGAATTTCTGTTTCCGTCTGCCAGATCGTGACCGGCGCCGTGCCGGAAATCTTGGTGATCGCAGCGATCATGTCACGATCGCGATTGAGGCCTGGAAGCTGGACGACGGCGGACTTCATGGGTGCGGTTCAAACCTTGATTGGGCCTCGGCAAGCTCACGCAGCTCTAGGCGGTTTTCGATACGGTCGAGACGAGTCTCGTGGCGGGAAAGAATGCCGTAGATATTATGAATGTCCTGCTGCATCGAAACCATTGTTCCGCGCATCGCATTCAGTTCTAGTCGGATTTCTCGTTGACCTTCCTTCAAGGCGGCAACGTCGCCATGAACGCGCTTCAGCAATTCATACATCAGTTCGTTTGTGATGTCGGCCATTGCATCACCTCATTCAACCATCAGGCGAGTGAGATAGTGTAATTCTCAATCACCGTATTGGCGAGCAGTTTTTCGCACATGGCTTTCAGGTCAGCCTCGGCCTTGGCCCTGTCGGCGGTCTCGATCTGGATATCGAAGACCTTGCCCTGGCGGACATGGCCGATGCCGTCAAAGCCGAGAGCGCCGAGGGCGCCTTCGATTGCCTTGCCCTGGGGGTCTAGAACGCCGTTCTTCAGCGTCACAGTCACGCGTGCGTTGATCACTGTCGTCTTTCCTGCTTATTTCACCAGAACCGGGCCGGAGCCGCGCGGTGGTTCGTTTTCGTTCATGATGCCGAGGCGTCGCGCCACTTCCTGATAGGCCTCGACGAGGCCGCCCATGTCGCGGCGGAAGCGGTCCTTGTCCATCTTTTCCTTGGTTTCGACGTCCCACAGACGGCAGCTGTCCGGCGAGATCTCATCCGCCAGGATGATGCGCATCATGTCGCCTTCGAAGAGGCGGCCGCATTCGATCTTGAAATCGACCAGCTGGATGCCGACGCCCAGAAACAGGCCGGTGAGGAAGTCGTTGATGCGGATGGCAAGCGCCATGATGTCGTCGAGTTCCTGTGGGCTTGCCCAACCGAACGCCGTGATGTGCTCTTCAGAGACCATCGGATCGTCCAGCGCGTCAGCCTTGTAGTAAAACTCGATGATCGAGCGCGGCAGGACCACGCCTTCCTCGATGCCAAGACGCTTGGCGAGAGAACCGGCGGCAACATTGCGCACGACGATCTCAAGCGGAATGATCTCCACTTCCTTGATCAACTGCTCGCGCATGTTGAGGCGGCGGATGAAATGGGTCGGGATGCCGATCCTGTTCAGATGCGTGAAGATATATTCGGAAATGCGATTGTTGAGCACGCCCTTGCCGTCGATAACCTCATGCTTCTTCGCGTTGAAGGCTGTAGCATCATCCTTGAAGAACTGGATCAGAGTGCCCGGCTCGGGACCTTCGTAAAGGATCTTTGCCTTGCCTTCGTAGATACGGCGGCGACGATTCATCAATGTTGTCTCTATGGTTGCTGGCGCTCTTGGGCTGCGCCATCGGCATTCTCTAGTCGGGTCATTAACCGAAAAGAATACATTTCACAATCGCGGTCTCAGCCGTTCCCCTGAATTAGGTGAGGGTAACACGAAAGTCGCCAAAGCGGAAAACTTGCATTGCACTTTCGCCGAGCTTTTGGTTTATGGGCGAAAAGCCGTTTCGGCGCGGACTCTTTTGGGGAGATTGAAGGATGGTCAATATGCAGGATCGCGAAAAAGCATTTGAATCGAAGTTCGCACTCGACGAAGAGTTGAGGTTCAAGGCAGAAGCCCGCCGCAACAAGCTTCTCGGTCTGTGGGCTGCAGGCCTTCTCGGCAAGTCCGACGCTGATGCGTATGCCAGGGAAGTGGTCGCCGCCGATTTCGAGGAAGTCGGTCACGAAGATGTCGTTCGCAAAATCCGCGCAGACTTTGATGCCGCGGGCATCGCTCAGAGCGACGAGCAGATCTCGCCTGAAAATGCTGGAATTGCTTTCCGAAGCCGTGACACAGATTCAGAACGGCTGATCCGTCGCAGCCGGTGATGATTTGAAAAGCCGTGCAGCCTCGCTGCACGGCTTTTTTATGCCGTCACATCTTTTCGTATCGTTCGGCGCGACCACTGCTCCGGCCGTGCTGCCGGGCGCCAGTTCTCGCAGCGCGCAAAAATTTCGAGATCCGTCTTCGACATCGGCTTTGCAAACGCGTAGCCCTGCAGGATGTCGCATCCGAGGTCGCGCAGAATATGCGCGTGCGCGAGCGTTTCAACGCCTTCGGCGACCACTTCGATGTTCAGCGAATGGCCGATATCAATGATCGAGCCGACGAGGCGGCGCTGTTCGGCCGCAACCGTGATCGGCTCCACCAAAGCCCGATCGATTTTCAGGCGGCTTGGGCTCAGCTTCAGCAAGCCGACGATCGAAGCATGCCCGGTCCCGAAGTCGTCGATTTCAACATCGATACCCAGTCCCTTCAGCGCGCTGATCGTTTCGGTCACGGATTCTTCAAGATCATCGAGAAAGATCGACTCCAGCAGTTCGAAGGAAAGAATGCCGGGCCTGATCGTCAATGCTTTCAGACTTTCAATCAGGCCCGGTTCGCGCAGCCGGCGAGAGGAGACATTGACGGAAAATCGTTGAATTCCGAGCCCCATGCGGTCCCAGTCGTCGAAATCGTTCAAGGCCTGTTCGGCGATGACCCGGTCGATTGCCGAGAGTGCGTTCACGTCCTCGGCGACCTTGAGGAAATAGGCGGGAGCCAGCAAACCATGCACAGGATGGCGCCAGCGCGCCAGCGTCTCGACGCTGGTAATATCCAGCGAACGCGCGCAGAATTGTGGCTGGTAAAAAGGCACGAATTCGTGTTCCTCCAACCCTTTCATGATCTCGTCGGCAGTCTTCTTGGCGTGGTGGATCTGTGTCTGAAGCTGTGTCGTGAAGAATTCGTAACGGTTGCGTCCAAGCCCCTTGGCGCGGTAAAGCGCGATATCCGCATTCATCAGTGACTGCTTGGCATCATGCGCATCTTCGCCGACCCAGGCTATGCCGACACTTGCCCCGAAGCGGCAAAGATGCCCTTCATGGGAAACCGGCTGCCGAAGTGCGCCAATGACGGCATCGGTCATTGTCACGATCTCGGTCCTGTTGCGGCCAGGGCCGCAAAGAACGACAAACTCATCACCGCCAATCCGCGCCACGAAATCGTCGGTTTGTACCAACGTGGCCAGTGTCCTGGCTGTGTGGATCAGCATAGCGTCACCGGCCTGGTGGCCGAGCGTATCGTTGATCTGTTTGAAACGATCGAGATCGATATGGAGAATCGCGGAGTATTTCAGCTTGTCGCTGGCCCATTCTTCGAGACGCTGATCAAGAAAACGGCGATTGGGAAGGCCGGTGAGATGGTCATGCAGCGCATTGTATTCAATGCGAACACGGGCGGCTTCAAGCTCCTGATTGCGCGCGTCCGCCAACATTTTGGCGCGTGCCAGTTCCTCCTGCAACGCCACGTCTTCCGTGACATCCCAATTGGCACCGATCAGTCTGCTTGCACCATCTGCATCGAGATAAGGGGCTGCATTCGAGCGGATGGAGCGAATGGTTCCGTCTTCCAGGACAATCCGAAATGCGTTCACAAAGGGCTTCTGTTCGCGGACGGCCTCGGCAACATTTTCGGATGCCGTGTTCAGATCTTCCGGGTGAACGAGCTTTTCCCAATCCGCTGGTGAATACCGACTTCCCGGTCGATCAAGGCCATAAATCTGCATCATCCGCTCATCCCAGAGGGCCTCGCCAGTATCGAGATTGAAGTCGAAGACGCCGATTTTCGAGACATCCAAAGCGAGCCGGAGCTTGCGGGAAATTTCGGCGAGTGTCGCTTCGTCGCGCTTGCGCTCCGTGACGTCCGTATCCGTACCGATGATGCGGCTTGGTTTGCCGTTCGGGTACCATTCGATGGATGAACCGCGGCTTTCGATCCAGACCCAGTGACCATCGGCATGACGCTCGCGATACTGGAAAACACTGAAGGCGACTTTGCCTTCATCCTGCAGTCGGATGGAGGCGAGAACATGCGCCTGATCGTCGGGATGGACACCCTCCAACCATTTTTCGAGGGAACCATCAACCGTTGCATCCGGGGCAAGGCCGCGGATTTTGCGCCAGGTTGATGAATAGAAGAACTCGTCTTTCTGGAAGTTGTGATCCCAGACCCCCTGATACGCGCTCTCAAGGGCGTATTTCCAGCGTGTCTCGCTTTCCTGCAGCGCGCCGAGCGTTTGCATCAGGCTGTCGATTATTTGTGTCTGGATGATCACCTCGAAGTGACCGGTCTGCACGCTCAGCCTGGCAAAACTCACGATCGTCCAGATCGGCTCAGCCTGTTTCGGCTGCAGGCGGATGGAAATCGTTCCTGGCCAATGCGTTGCCTTGCGTGTGTCGGAAAGCGCTTGATCAACGGCGGGCACGTCGTCCGCATGAATGAACGTCCGGAACGGCAGACCGGCGAGATTGCTGGTTTCTGACCCCGTCAATCGCGTGAATGCGGGGTTTGCCGACTGGATAATACCCTCTGCCGTGACGACGCAGATACCGCTGCCGGCCTGCTTCAAAATGGCGGAATCCATTCCGGCCGCCGCAGGCATCGGTGGTTCCTGCCAGTTTTTCGGGTCGCTGATGATGGGCACCGATGTTCGAACTCGCTTATTTTCAGCGATGATGATCAAGGACAATGAAATTCAGATTAATGACGAGGTATTTACGGCTTGTTCCATGAATTGCCTGCTCTCGGCATGTAGCGTGGCAAAACGTCTGAATATACCGATCGCCTCTAGTCTTCTTTTCCGGAATTGCCGTTCATGGCTTCAGTCGGCTGAGGAACTGGGCGAACACCATGGTTCCCTCCGGCCAGGGACCATGCCCCGATTCGGTATTGATATGGCCGGACTCTCCCGCGTCCACCAGAAGCGAGCCCCAGGCATTGGCGATGTCTCCCGCATGATCATAGCTGCAGAACGGATCATTGCGGCTGGCAACGATCATCGAGGGGAAGGGCAGTGGATCGCGCGGGTAGGGTCCGAACGTCATCAGGTGCTTTGGCTTAATCTTTGGATTGGCGACATCTGGAGGTGCGACGAGAAACGCGCCCGCGATCTTCTTGTCTATTCCCGATATGGCATGGGCGACGGCTGCGACACCGAGCGAATGGGCGACGATGACGATGGGCTTGGTGGCGGCATTCGCCTCTTCCACCATGCGAGCGATCCAATCCTCTCGCACCGGTTTTGACCACTCCGCCTGTTCGACACGCCTTGCCGATGCGAGCTTGCTCTGCCAGCGGGTCTGCCAATGTTCCGGGCCGGAATTGGTGTAGCCTGGGACGATGAGGATATCTGCTTCGGATGATTTCATGGTAACGGCGATGTGAGGTCGAGGAGGGATGAAGTCAAGTGAAAGAATGGCGCAACGGGTGTAGGGTATCGCCAAAGGCGGTGGTGTCACAACCGCTTTGTGCCGTCTGCTGAAGCGGCAATTGGGTTCAGAACGCATGCGCTCACCTGTCATGCCTTTTCTTGACGATGGCGTCGTGCCTTCCGGATCAGGTTGGTGACGTGGATCAACAAGGAGGATGGCTATGACGGCTTTTCACGTAATGGCGGGGCCGGGCGACGTCGTCGCGCACCCTGGAATTCGCAAGATCGGCGTGGCCGATGTCTTCGATGCGTTGCGCCTGGGTTTTGAGGATTTCCGCACCAAGCCATCCCATTATGCTTTTCTGTGCCTGATCTATCCGATTGCAGGTGTCGTCCTCGCCACCTGGAGTTCGGGCGTGGACATGCTGCCCATCCTCTATCCTCTCGCTTCCGGCTTCGCTCTCCTGGGACCGGTCGCGGCCATCGGCCTCTATGAAATCAGCCGGCGTCGCGAGCAAGGTCTCGATACCTCGTGGCGACACGCGTTCGATGTTCGCCATTCGCCCGCCTTGCCGGCGATCCTTGTCGTCGCTGCGATGCTTTTAATCCTGTTCGTTGCGTGGCTGATCGTCGCACAGGCGCTCTATGTGCGGTTTCTCGGCGAGGTTCCGCCCGCCTCGCTTTCGGCTTTCATGAGCGGCATTGTCGGCACGGAAGCGGGCATCGGCTTGATCCTCGTTGGAAATGCGGTCGGCTTTGTTTTCGCCGCCGTCGTTCTGGCAACCGTCGTAGTGTCGTTTCCGCTTTTGCTGGATCGCGACGTGGGTGCTGTTTCCGCCGTTGAAACATCGATCCGCGCCACGCTTGCCAATCCTGTTCCGGTTGCCGTCTGGGGCTTGGTGGTTGCGGCAGGCCTTTTGCTCGGTTCGCTCCCGGTCTTTATCGGGCTGATCGTCGTGATGCCTATTCTCGGTCATGCGACCTGGCATCTCTATCGCAAGATGGTCGAGCCGGAACAGATCGGCTAAAACGCTTGGCGCAGCTTTAAAGGCCGCCTTTTGGGGCGGCCTGTTGCAGGTGGCTGGGTATTCAGACTTAGCGGAAGAATTTGTAGTAGGACGAAATCTGCGCCGCCGTATTCGACGAAATATTCAGCTTTATGCCGATCTTGTCGCTGCGATACCAGTGCACGGTCCCCGTGAGGTGACCCAGCTCCTCGCTCTCGATCGTCACTTCCTGGCCGGTCTTGGCATTGATGTCGAAATAGAGCTGGAAGCAGATGCCCGCTGGCGACAGGTCCTTGACGATGCCGCGGCTCTTGCCGTTCTTGCAACTGACCGTGCCCGTAAACTTCGTTGCTGTGCGCTTGGCCTTCCGCTCAATGACTTGCTGCTGTGGCATATATCCTCCATCTCCGCATGGATCCGTCTGGAAACGATGGCAGAAAAGGCTGAAGGATATTTGAGGAATTTCGCCGGCATTTTACCGATCTGCTCCGATTGCAGACAGATTGGAGAAGGGAGGCGTGAACGCCTCCCTTTCAAGCGTCAGCCGAAGACTCGGCCGAAAATCGTATCGACGTGCTTGGTGTGGTAGCCCAGATCGAATTTCTCGCGGATTTCGCTTTCGGGCAAAAGGGCGCGAACTTCGCTATCGGCCAGCAGTTCTTCGAGGAAGTCCTTGCCTTCTTCCCAGACGCGCATGGCATTGCGCTGGACGAGGCGGTAGGAATCCTCGCGCGAAGCGCCAGCCTGGGTCAGGGCCAGGAGCACACGCTGCGAGTGAACGAGACCACGAAACTTGTTCATGTTCTTCATCATGTTATCGGGATAGACGAGCAGCTTGTCGATGACGCCCGTGAGCCGCGCTAGCGCGAAATCGAGCGTCACCGTCGCGTCCGGTCCGATCATGCGCTCGACCGAGGAGTGCGAAATGTCGCGCTCGTGCCAGAGCGCCACGTTCTCCATGGCCGGCAGGGCAAAGGCGCGGACCATGCGCGACAGGCCGGTGAGATTTTCGGTTAGCACCGGATTGCGCTTGTGCGGCATGGCCGACGAACCCTTCTGGCCCGGAGAGAAGTATTCTTCCGCTTCGAGCACTTCGGTGCGCTGCAGATGGCGGATTTCCGTTGCCACGCGTTCGACGCAGGAGGCGATGACGCCGAGGGTCGCGAAATACATCGCATGGCGGTCGCGCGGAATGACCTGCGTCGAGACCGGTTCTGCCGCAAGGCCCATGGCCTTCGCGACATGTTCTTCGACGCGCGGGTCGATATTGGCGAAGGTGCCGACGGCGCCGGAAATCGCGCAGGTGGCGATTTCTTCGCGGGCCGCGATCAGGCGCTTCTTGCAGCGCTCGAATTCGGCATAGGCAAGCGCCAGCTTGACGCCGAACGTCGTCGGCTCGGCGTGGATGCCGTGCGAGCGGCCGATGGTCACCGTGTCCTTGTGCTCGAAAGCGCGGCGCTTCAGTGCCTCCAGCAACTTGTCGAGATCAGCGAGCAGAAGGTCGCTGGCCTTGACGAGTTGGACGTTGAAGCAGGTGTCGAGCACGTCGGACGAGGTCATGCCCTGATGCACGAAGCGCGCGTCCGGGCCGACGATTTCGGCGAGATGCGTCAGGAAGGCGATAACGTCATGCTTGGTCACTGCCTCGATTGCGTCGATGCGGTCAACGTCGAATGTGGCGGCTCCGCCTTTTTCCCAGATCGTTTTTGCGGCTTCCTTGGGAATGACGCCCAACTCTGCCAGCGCGTCGCAGGCATGCGCCTCGATCTCGAACCAGATGCGGAATTTGGTTTCCGGCGACCAGATGGCCACCATTTCCGGACGGGAGTAACGCGGGATCATGGGCTCTCAGCTTTCGTCATCAGGGAAGTTTGGTTGTGCCTCTAGCAAAGATGGCGCGCAATCTCAACGCTGCATATCGTGCGGACGCATGGCCAGCCACAGACTGGCTACTACCAGAGCAGCCAGTCCGAAGGGAAGATAGAGCCTGACGCCCATGACAACGAACTGGTAGGAGGCGGACGCCGAGGTGAAGACGAATTGGTAGACCCATATCCTCGTGCCGAAGGGTGCATGCCATTGCTCGAAGAAAAGGCGGTAGTGCAGGGCAAATAAAAGCGTCGTCGAGGCGATCGTCAGGACAGTGAAGCAGAGGAAATAGGCGGCAAACCGAGTCTCAACGCTGCGACCCAAGGCACAGAACCGGCCGATGAAAATCGAAAAGGGCCAGGCGATCACGCCACCTGCGAAATACAATGTGAGAATTTTCGTCAGCTGGAATGTGGCTCCCACTTCACGCAGCAAAAGTGCGATGAGTGCAGATGCCGCCATCAGAAGACCCCAGATCGGCGTGCCGAGCAGCAACTCACGCCGGCTTGGCAATGCTGCCCGCAGGCGTTGCCCGGAGCGCCCGAAGATGCCCTGCGGTCCTACCACTGCACTTTTGGATCTCGACCGTCATGTGCCGGACCCAGCGCCGCCGCCGGCAGCCCAATTCATCTCAGTCCGCTTTCCGCCGCTGTCCGCAACTCATCGATCGCAGTCCGGTAACCTTCGATAGAACCCGCCCTGAAGATCGCGGAGCCTGCAACGAAGACATTGGCGCCGGCGCTGGAGGCGATTGCGATCGTCTCGGGGGCTATGCCGCCATCGACCTCAAGGTCGATCGGTCGATCCCCGATCATGGCGCGGATGCGGCGGATCTTTTCCGCAGTGGCATTGACGAATTTCTGGCCGCCGAAGCCTGGGTTCACGGTCATTACCAGAACGAGATCCACAGTATCGAGCACGTATTCGATCACGCTTTCCGGGGTGGCCGGATTGAGCGAAACGCCGGCCTTCTTGCCGAGTGCCCGGATGCTCTGCAGTGATCGATGGAGATGCGGACCGGCCTCTGCATGCACGGTGATAATATCGCAACCGGCCTTGGCGAAGGCTTCGAGGTAGGGATCGGCAGGGGCAATCATCAGGTGGCAATCGAAGGTCGCCGTCGTATAGGGGCGCAGCGACTTGATGACATCCGGGCCGAAGGAGATATTGGGAACAAAATGCCCGTCCATCACGTCGAGATGGATCCAGTCGGCTCCCGCCTCCGCGACATCACGCACTTCCTGTCCGAGTTTTGCGAAATCTGCAGCCAGAATGGACGGGGAAATCCGGATCGGCAAAGGCATGATGACAGGCACTCCCTAGGTTTTCCCGGCCATAGCATTGCTTTTGGGATCAAACAACATTTCCGAGCGCCACATTCTCGTTATTGCGGATTTCGAACCGATTGCCATGTGGGCAGAAGATCGCCCTCCGCGGGGCTTGCCGCGTAAACGCCCCTTGCAATCGCTCTCGCCATGGTTGACGTGGCTGCCGCCCCGAGATCGATGAAGTCCTGCACGGAAACGGTCTTGCCGCTTGCGCCGGTGGCCAGGGCAAACACGAGATCACCATCAAGCGGCGTATGCGAGGGCCATAGCGCCCGGGAAAAACCGTCATGCGCCGAAATCGCCAGTCGTTTGGCTTCCGCCTTTGACAGGACCGCGTCGGTCGCGATCAAGGCGATCGTCGTGTTCTGAGCCTCGATTTTCTGCTCACGGAACTTGATGCGCAGATCGCGGGCATTGTGGGGGAAAGGGTACGGCATTCCGAGACCGCCAAATTCCATGTTTTCCTCGAAGGGTGCCGCCCAAAAATGCCCCGTATCGCCGATCGTTGCGGAACCAAGCGCGTTGACCGCGACCAGTGCGCCGATGGTGATGCCGTTTGGCAGGGCCATTGACGCCGAGCCGAGGCCACCCTTGAAGGTCGCGGTCAGTGCACCGGTGCCGGCACCTGCCGTTCCCGTGGCGAAATTCCGCGACGCCGCCTCAACCGCTGCGTAACCGAGATCGCGATAGGGCGGATAGCGCCCCCAGTCCTTGTTGCCGCCATTGATGAGGTCAAACAGGATTGCTGCCGGAACGATCGGGACGCGAAGCGGGCCGACGGCAAAGCCACGTCCCATTTCGCGCAGGGCCGCCTGCACACCGGAGGCGGCATCCAGGCCGAAAGCCGAGCCGCCGGAAAGAACGAGCGCATCGACTGTCTGTACGGCGTTGTGGGGCTCCAGGAGATCGGTCTCGCGCGTGCCGGGCGCTCCACCAAGCACCTGTACCGCGGCAATTGCGGGAGGATCGCACAGCACCACGGTCACGCCGGATTTCAGTGTCGCGTCCGCGGCGTTTCCGACGGTCAGTCCGCCGACATCGGTGATCAGGTTGAGCGGGCCGGGCCGCATCAGTCTGCCGGTGGAAGAGGGGATACGGGCACGAAACGGCCGTCTTGCCACCGCATCAGCCGATAGGGATTATCGGCCAGCTCGTGGCCCTTATCAAAGCGGATCGCGCCAAGAGCTGTCGGGTAGGGGCCTTTGGCGAGCGCATCCAGCAATCCGGTGCCATCCTTTGCCGCCTGATCCTTTGCCAGTTCCAGCAGTGATACCGCTGCAAAGGAAGGCAGTACATATCCTTCCGGCACAAGCCCAGTGGCCTTCATGGCGGCGCTGACGGCTTTTGCCTCGGGCAGGGTCGCGTAATCCGGCAAGGTGACGGCCAAAACGCCGTTTTCCAGCGGAACGGTCTGGTCGGCGGCGCTGAGCGCTTCGCCGCCCATGAGCGTCAGGTCAAACGATTCCGACTTCGCGTCACGCGCGATGATCGCCGTATCTATGCGGTCGCCACCGGTGAATACGTGTGTCGCGCCGCTCTTGGCCAGCCTGCGCACGAGCGCCACCTGCTGCTCCTGCGCGGGACGATAGGTATCGTTGAAGACAGGCGTCAGCCCGATCGCGGCAAGTGCTTCGCGCACGCTCTCGACAAGCTCGCGCCCGTGGATCGTGCCGTCATCGATCAGTCCGAGCGGTTCGCCTTTCCAGCGCGACAGGATGATGTCGGTGATCCGCGCCGCTTCCGCCTTCGCATTCGGCACCAGCCGGAAGAACGGCCATTTCTTGCGCAACGCATCTTCCATCAGGATATCGGAGCGAACGCTGAGCGAAAGTGCTGGCATCGACGATTCGGCAAGGGCCGGTAGGACGGCCTCAAGGCTTTCGGTGCAGAGAAAGCCGATGGCAGCCTCGGCGCCTGCTGCAACGACCGCCTTGGCGAGCGCTTCACTATCTGTTGTCTCGCAGGTCTCGTTGATCGGAATGATTTCCGAGCCGTGGTCCTGCGCCTGGAACTGCGCACCATCCAGAATCTGCTTGCCGAGAAGGGCAAATGGACCTTCGGTCGGCGCGACGACGGCGATTTTCAGACCTTCCGCCCGCGCCGGTTTGGCCTGCGTCATCGCTGCCATGTTCAGGCCTATCAGGATCAGGATTGCGACGAAGGAACGGTACATACAGCTTTCCAGGTGAAGAAAGGCCATGTTTTAAAGATGTGGTCGCAAGCGTCAAAGGAAAAGATCGAAGCCTCGCCGCATACCATAACAATTGCCGCGATTAAGCCAGAAATTCGCCGCTTGGCGGGTTTCATAATTCTTTTCAATGGCTATGTATGGGCTGCACTCGATCAGGAGAAAGCAGTGTTGGACAAGCCGCGACTCGATCCGTTGACCTACCGCGATGCCATGAGCCGGCTCGCGGCGCATGTGCAGGTCGTCACGGCCGCCAAGGATGGCGAGCGTCGCGGCGTGACAGTGACGGCCGCATGTTCGGTCTCGGACAATCCTCCGACCCTTCTGGTCTGCCTGAACGGCGCCAATCCGCGAAACGCCATTTTCTCCCTCGGCGGCAGCTTTGCGCTCAATCTTCTTTCGGCCGACGAGACCGATATTGCCCATGCTTTTTCAGGGCGCGATCAACTGGATTCGGCCCTGCGTTTTTCAAGGGCCGCCTGGACGACACTGGAGACCGGCTCTCCGGTGTTGACGAACGCCGCAGCAGCTTTTGACTGCCGGATCATCGATGTGAAGACGGTTGCGACACATATCGTGCTGTTCGGCGAAGTCGTCGCCGTGAAGCTCGGCGAAAAGAAACCGGCTCTGCTTTATCTGGACCGGAGCTACCGCACGCTGTAGGTTTTCCCAAGGGAGAACGCATCATGACGTCATATCAAAGCGGGACGATACCGGCCTCTATCGGTGAGACGATGGCGATGCTCGAATCGGGCGATTATCTGGCTGGAACTGCGCTGGCGACGGTGCTCTTTCTGTCGCTGCGCATGAAGCGGCCGCTGTTTCTGGAAGGCGAAGCCGGCGTCGGCAAGACGGAGATCGCCAAGGTTCTGGCTAAGGCACTGAACCGCCCGCTGATCCGACTGCAATGCTACGAGGGTCTCGACGTCTCGTCTGCCGTCTATGAGTGGAACTATGCCGCGCAAATGCTGGAAATCCGTCTTTCCGAGGCATCCGGAACGACTGATCGATCGCGCATCGAAAGCGATATTTTTTCCGAGAGATACCTGATCCGCCGTCCGGTGCTGCAGGCGATTTCGGGTGAGCCCGGCAGTGCGCCAGTATTCCTGATCGACGAACTGGATCGCACGGACGAGGCGTTCGAGGCGTTTCTGCTGGAAGTGCTTTCCGATTTTCAGGTGACGATCCCGGAACTCGGCACGATCCGCGCGCAAGAGCCGCCGATCGTCATCATCACGACAAACCGGACGCGCGAGGTGCATGATGCCCTTAAGCGCCGTTGCCTTTATCACTGGGTGGATTATCCGAGGGCAGAGCAGGAACTGGAGATCATCCGGCGCAAGGTTCCGGGCTGCAATGCGCTCCTTTCACAGGAAATCGTGGCCTATGTGCAGAAGCTGCGCACACTCGATCTCTTCAAGAATCCCGGCGTTGCCGAAACGATCGACTGGGCGACGGCCCTGACCGAACTCGACCGTCTGGCGCTCGATCCTGATACCATTGCCGATACGCTCGGCACCTTGTTGAAATACCAGGATGATATCGCCCGCATCGAAGGCAGCGAGGGGCGCCAAATCCTCGACGAGGTGCGGGCCGAACAACGGGCGGTGGGCTGATCATGGAAGCCTTTGTTCAACAGTCTGAAAGCGCGGTGAGACGGCCGGAAGACGGACGCGTCCCAGATGAAGGGCGGCTGGCCGACAACATCGTCTTCTTTGCCCGCGTGTTGCGCAAGGCCGGCCTCAAGATCGGTCCAGGCGCCGTTGCCGATGCTATCAGGGCCGTGGCGCTGATTGGCATCGGCTCACGGGCGGAGTTTCACGCGGCGCTGCACAGCATCTTCGTCAAGCGGCACGAGGACAGTGCGGTCTTCGACGAGGCGTTCCGGTTGTTCTGGCGCTCGCGCGATCTTGTCGAGAAAATGATCGCGATGCTCTCGCCCAAGATGGCGGATCAGCGGGAGAAGGAAAAACGAAGGGCCGGCGAGGCGCGTGTCAGCGATGCGCTGTTTTCCGGCCAGGATGCAAGCCGGCCGCCGCGCGGCGAGCCCGAGGTCGAAATTGATGCGCGTTTTACCGCGTCCGGAGGCGAAGTGTTTCGCGAGACGGATTTTGCACAGATGACGGCCGTGGAGCTCGCAGCCGCGAAAAAGGCGCTCACGGGGCTCGTTCTGCCAATGGACCGCGTGACGACTCGGCGTTTTCAGGCCTCCCGCCGTCCGCGACGCATCGATCCGCGCGCCACGATGCGCGATGCGATGAAGACTGGCGGCGATCTCATCCTACCGCGCTTTCGCGAACCGAAGACCATCCACCCGCCGCTTGTGGTGCTTGCCGACATTTCCGGCTCGATGAGCCAGTACACCCGCATCTTCCTGCATTTTCTGCATGTGCTGACGGAAAAGCGCCGGCGCGTACACGCTTTCCTGTTCGGCACGCAACTGACCAATGTGACGCGGCAGATGAAGAACCGAGATCCGGACCAGGCTATCGACGATTGCACGGGGGCGGTGCGGGACTGGTCGGGTGGCACGCGCATCGGCGAGACCCTGCATCTGTTCAACCGGCTCTGGGCGCGAAGAGTGCTCGGGCAGGGCGCTGTCGTGCTTTTTATAACCGATGGGCTGGAGCGGGAAGACGTCGGCGATCTCGCGCGCGAGATGGATCGTCTGCACCGCTCGTGCCGCCGGCTCATCTGGCTGAACCCGCTGTTGCGGTTTGAGGGCTTTGAAGCACGCGCCCGTGGCGTCCGGGCCATGCTGCCGCATGTCGATGAATTCCGCGCCGTCCACAATCTGCAGGCCATCGCAGATCTCGTCGATGCGTTGTCAGGAACGCGCCGTGGCGAGTGCGACCCGCGCCGTTTCATGGGCCGGATATGAGTTCGGAATCGAAGGGCTGTACCATGCTCCAGACACCATATGAAAACGATCCGCTGATGGTGGCCGAACGCTGGTTGAGGGACGGCCGGAAGGTTGCCATCGCCACTGTCATCGAGACTTGGGGCTCGGCGCCGCGCCCGGTCGGCAGTCATCTGGTGATCGATGTCGATGGCAATTTTCATGGCTCGGTCTCGGGCGGCTGCGTCGAGGGTGCGGTGATTAGCGAGGCGGTCGATGTCATCGAGCATGGACAGGCGAAGGTGTTGGACTTCGGCGTTGCGGACGAAACGGCATGGCGTGTCGGCCTGTCCTGTGGCGGCCGGATCCGCATCCATGTTGCAAAACTGGGTGACGCATGAGGACAGGTGATCTTTCCGCGCTCAATGCCGCGCGTTTGCGCCGGGAAGCCGTGCTGTCGATCACCCGACTTTCTGACGACAGCAGTGTCATCTTCCTTGAGGGTCAGGCGTCGCCGCCTGGCCTTGAGGATTCGGTTCGGCTTGCCTTCCGAAGTGGAAAATCCGCGTTAGTCGAAGCCACCGGAGAAGCGCTGTTTCTCAACGTCTATCTGCCGCCACCCCGCATCGTGGTTATTGGTGCCGTGCACATTTCCCAGGCGCTTGCGGTACTGAGTGCGATTGCAGGCTTTGATCTGCTCATCATCGATCCCCGCACAGCCTTCGCCACGCCGGAGCGTTTTGTCGGCGTTGATCTTGTCGCCGACTGGCCAGAGGACGTGTTGAAAATCCGTCAGCTTGATCCTTATACCGCGCTCGTCGCGGTGACCCATGACCCGAAGATCGACGATTTTCCCCTGAAAGCCGCTCTGGATTGTGGATGCTTTTATGTGGGCGCTCTGGGTAGCCGCAAAACCCATGCGAGCCGGGTGGAGCGGTTGCGGGCCAATGGCGTGGCGGAAGATGCCTTAGAGCGCATATCGGCACCGATCGGGCTCGATATCGGTGCCGCCAACCCGGCCGAAATCGCCGTCGCAATCCTTGCGGACATCATCGGCGCGTTCCGCTCCCGCGACATTTCGAGCGTGCCGGAGACTGCCGTATGAAATTTGGTTCCGTTCCCGTCGCCCAAGCAGAAGGCTGCGTGCTGGGACATGCGGTTAAGCTTACAGGCCAGCGATTGCCCAAGGGGCATGTGCTGACGCGGGACGATATCGTTCTGCTGGGGGTGAGCGGCGTGATGGACGTTATCGTCGCGCGGCTGGATGCGGGCGACCTGCTGGAGGATGTTGCGGCGCGCCAGCTTGCGGCGGTGATCCGCCTCGACCACATGCGCGCGTCGGAGGCGGCTACAGGGCGCGTGAACATATACGCGACTGTGGACGGCCTATTCATGCCTGATGTTGCTGTGGTCGATCGTTTGAACCGGATCCATCCGGCGATCACCCTTGCTTGTCTTGCCGATCATAAGCCCGTACGCGCCGGCGATATGGTGGCGACCGTCAAGATCATTCCGCTGGCCGTCGCTGGCGCCGCTGTCGAGCAGGCTCGTGCGCTGCTTGGGTCTGCATCGGCCTTTGCCGTCAAACCCTTCATGTCCAAGCGGGTGACGCTTGTCGCTACCACGCTGCCATCGCTTAAGCACGGCGTGATGGATAAGACGCGGCGGATTCTGGAGGATCGGCTTCTCCCATCGAAAAGCACGCTTGTGGAGGAACTGCGCGTAAAGCACGACGCGGATGCCATTGCGCAGACAATCAAAAAAGCGGCTGTCACCTCCGACCTGATCATCATCTTCGGCGCCTCGGCGGTTGCCGACCAAGATGACGTGCTGCCGGCGGGCTTGCGGCTTGCCGGCGGTGTGGTGGATTATCTCGGCATGCCGGTCGATCCGGGTAACCTGATCGTCGTCGGCCGTGTTGGCGATATTCCGGTCTTAGGGGCACCCGGCTGCGCCCGCAGTCCCAGGGAAAACGGTTTTGACTGGGTCCTGAACCGCATTCTGGTGGGGGAGCAGCCATCGGCGTACGATATTTCGGGCATGGGCGTCGGCGGCTTGCTGATGGAAATACCGACCAGGCCGCGGCCGCGCGAACGGTCGCAGGGAGAGGAAAAGCTGGTAAGCGTTGAGATTGTCGTGCTCGCGGCCGGCAAGGCAAGCCGCATGGGGGCGTCTGGCCATCACAAGTTGCTGGCCGAATTCGAGGGTGTGCCGATGGTCCGCAAGGCGGTGGAAGCAGCCATGTGTGCGGCCGAATCACGGGTCATCGTCGTCACCGGGCATCGCGCGGTGGAGATCATCGACGTCCTCAAGGGGCTTGATATTGCGACCGAATACAATGACCAATACGCCGATGGCATGGCGACCTCGTTGAAAACGGGGCTCAATTCCGTCGATCCCAAAACAAGCGGGCTTCTGGTGATGCTCGCCGACATGCCGGGAATTGACGCGGGGCACCTGCGCCGGATGATTACCGCTTTTACCGAAGCGAATGGGGAAGCCGTGGTGCGTGCCAGCCATGACGGCAAACGCGGCAATCCGGTCATTCTTCCGCGGGCGACGTTCGCAGCAATTGGGAATCTGCAGGGTGATGTCGGCGCGCGCCACGTCATCGAAACCTGCGGACTGCCGATCATCGATATCGAACTCGGGTCGGCCGCTCATCTGGATCTGGATACAACCGATGCCGTGCTCGCGGCCGGTGGAGTTTTGAAAGGGTAATCGATATGGACAATGCTGCGATTGAGGAGATGTTCGAAACGCTCGGTCCCGTCAGCATCCGACGCATGTTTGGTGGAAAGGGTGTCTATGTCGACGGCCGGATTCTTGCCCTTGAGGTGGATGGCGAAATCCTGTTGAAGGCCGATGACATCAGCGCGCCTGAGTTCGAGGTCGCCGCAAGCCGTCAATGGGCCTATGACGGCAAGGGCAAACCGGTGCGGATGCCCTATTGGTCGGTTCCCGAGGAGGCTTTCGATGATCCGGACGAGATGGCGCGCTGGGTAAGGCTTGCCTATGAGGCCGCCCTCAGGGCCAAGAAATAACGATCAGGCCTGCCTTGCCTTCAATGCCGCAACGGCATCTTCCGCAAAGCGTGACAGCGGTTGAGGCAGGTTGTCGAGTGCGTACCAGCCGATATCCGAAAGCTTATCGGGTTCGGTCAGCCTTGGTTCGCCTGAGAAATTCTCCGTCACATAGATCAGCGAAACCCAGTGCTGGCGGTCGGCGGCTACAATCTGTTCGCTGACGCAGAGAAATTCGACCGAACCGATAGACAGCCCGCTTTCCTCTTCGGCTTCGCGCACTGCACCGTCCCTGGAGAGCTCTAGGTGATCGACCTTGCCGCCAACGATGTTCCAGTGCCCGGATTCCGGCGCCTTCAATCGCTTGCAAAGCAAAAGCCTGCCGTCTTTTACAACGGCAAGCCCACATCCCACACCGGGGAAATCAATGCCTGGAAGGGCCATGCGACAGCCTTACAGATCAGGCCTTGCCGGCGATCAGCATGAAGGCAGGGATATCGTCACCGAAGCCAACCGGCGTCGGACCGTCATCCTGGTCGCGGCGGTAGCGATTGCGACGATCGCGATTGTCATCGTTAGCCGGATAAGGAGCAGGTGCAGAACGGTTGCTGTTGCGGCCGGCGTGCTGCGGTTTCGTTTCTGCCTTGCGTTCTGATTTCACAGGTTCTGCCTTTATGATGACCGGTTCGATCTCTTTGGGAATATCGTCTGTTTTGATGTCCGATTTGTGACCGGGCTCCATGCTTGCGCTGTAGCCATGCACCGCGCGAGGGCGTTCACGATCATTTTCCTTGCGGCGTCCGCCACGCTTGCCGTCACGACCGCCACGCTCCGGCTTGCCGGAGCTTTCATGGCTTTCCATCGGGGCGGGCAGGGCGGAAAGGTCGCCATTCAGCCATTCGATCTTCTTGTCGATGAGCTTTTCGATGGCATCGGCAAATTTGCTATCGCGCTTGGAAACCAGCGTGAAGGCGGCACCTGAGCGACCGGCTCGGCCGGTGCGGCCAATGCGGTGAACATAGTCTTCCGCATGGATCGGCACGTCGAAGTTAAACACGTGGCTGACATCCGGAATATCGAGGCCGCGGGCTGCGACATCGGAAGCGACAAGGAGGGTGATCGCATTGTCCTTGAAACCGGCCAGCATTTTTGTGCGCGAGCTCTGGTCCATGTCGCCGTGCAGGGCGCCGACCGAAAAGCCGTGACGCGACAGCGAGCGATAGAGCTCCGCCACATCAAGCTTGCGATTGCAGAAGATGATGGCGTTCTTCAGATCGTCCTGCTTCTGGATCAGATCGCGCAGGACGGCACGCTTTTCGTAGTCTTTCGAATGGGTCGCAACGAATCGCTGCGTGACGGTCGTCGCTGTCGAGGAGCGAACGGAAACTTCAACGCGTTCCGGATTCTGCAGGAATCGGTCGGCCAGCTTCTGGATTTCCGGCGGCATGGTCGCCGAGAAGAACAGCGTCTGGCGCGTGAACGGAATGAGCTTGGCGATACGCTCGATATCCGGGATGAAGCCCATGTCGAGCATGCGGTCGGCCTCGTCGATGACGAGAACTTCGACGCCTGTCATCAACAGCTTGCCGCGTTCGCAATGGTCGAGCAAGCGACCGGGCGTGCAGATCAGAACGTCCGCGCCACGTTCGATCTTTCGGTCCTGCTCTTCGAACGAGACGCCGCCGATCAGGAGTGCGACGTTCAGCTTGTGATTCTTGCCGTATTTTTCAAAGTTCTCTGCGACCTGCGCCGCCAGTTCGCGGGTCGGCTCGAGGATCAGCGTGCGGGGCATGCGGGCCCGGGCGCGCCCCTTTTCGAGTAGCGTCAGCATCGGTAGAACGAAGGAGGCCGTCTTGCCGGTTCCGGTCTGGGCGATGCCCAGAATATCGCGCCGCTGAAGGGCTGGCGGAATGGCTCCCGCCTGAATGGGGGTCGGAATGGTGTAGCCCGCATCGGTCACTGCGGAAAGAACTTTTGGCTCAGGCCAAGATCAGCAAAAGTGGTCAAAGGGAGATCTGTTTCCGTTCCGGTTCAATTGAACTCTGGTGTCTCGGCAATGCTTTGACTGCCGTCGTCGGGCCTATTAAGCCCAACGACGGATAAAGTCAAGAAATCCGGGCATTTCAGGGAAGGAACGGTAAATTTAAAGGGTGAACGACGGCTGGGCGCGGTCAGTTGATATATTGTGTCAATTTTATTCCGGCGTTAAGAAAACGCATCGGATCGACGGCTTGCCCGTTCAGGCGGACTTCATAATGCAGATGCGGCCCGGTGGAGCGCCCGGTGCTTCCTGATTTCGCAATGGACTGGCCGGTCGAAATCTTGTCTCCGACGTTGACGAGAATGGTCGACAGATGCGCGTAACGCGTCGTAATCCCGTTGCCGTGATCGATTTCGACCAAATTGCCATAGCCGCCTGTGCGGCCGGCTGTGATCACCATGCCGGGTCCTGTTGCATGGATCGCCGTACCGACGGGCGCACGAAAATCGATGCCGGCATGCAGGGCAAGGCGCCCCAGGAACGGATCGAGACGATTGCCGAAGCGGCTGGTAATATCGCTTGCGGGAGAGGGATTGTTGAAGGGCAGGCTTTTGGCCTGGGTGCGGGCACGCTCAAGCCGGACCAGCGCGCTGTCGAGCGCAACTAGCGAATTGTCGAAGGCTTCTGTGGTTTCCGGCTCGACGAAGGGGCCGCCAATTGCGGTGTCATCGGAGAGAGGGGCAGCGAGTTCGGCAACTTCGCCCGTCGCGCGATCTTCCGGCTTGATTCTCGTTTTCGCCAGGATGGTGTCGATGGCGTTGGCTGTTTCAAAGGCACCTGTGGTCAAGGTCCTGATCCGCGCCACCTGATCGCGCTCGATGTCCTTCAGCGACAGCGTCACCCTGGAAAAAGCCGGTCGGCCCGATCCGACATTGTTTCCTGCGATCCCATTTGCGATGCGGACGGCGGCGCGTAAGCCGCAAGTGTTGTCCGTTTATCGGCTTTCGAGCCATCCAGTCCCATGAGGCGTTCGATTGCCTTCATGCCGCCGCTGGCATCGGCGCGTTTTTCGTAGGCCAGAGGGTTCGCGGTCGGCACCGGAATTTCGCCACTGGAAAGCCCAGAATCCTCGGCCCGCTCAAGAAGAGAGCCCAGCTTTCCATGCCGGGAGGACAGTGCCATCTGCTGCTCCAGCAGCTTTTCGACCTTTTCCTCAACGACCTGCTGATCGAGCAATTGCCGGCTCGTGACGCGATCGACCTGCGCGCGCAGGGCAGCGATCCGGTCTTCATATTCATACTGCATGCGTGCCTGCCGGGCCATCGTGCCGCCGATCAGGTCGTCGCGCAGGACGAGATAGGATGTCGCGGCGAAATAACCGATGGTGAAGACGCAAAGGAAGCAGACGGCCAGTGCTGCCATCCACGGCTCGACGATCATGTGACGGACCCGATCGCCGCTCGCCAGGATAATGATGTGCTTTTGCGTACGTTTGCCGAAGACCCGGCTTTCCGATTGAGCACCCACTAGATCACCCCCGAAACCTGCGATTCTCGCCGTCCTTATGGTTGGGGATTAGATACTGTTAAGGTTAATAAAGGCTTGCCGGCGCAGGCGCGCTACCATTGCTGTCAGTTGTTCACGGACGCCGTCATGGAACGATAGAACGACGGCGTCAGGCCGGCTTCGGCACGGGCAATGTCGTTGAACGGTGCTTTCAAAGGACCACGAAAATTCGCCCGCACCAGTGCCTGAAAAGTCGCGGCCGGATCGCGTTTTTCGCGGGCACAGAGAAAGCGGAACCACTTGGCTCCCACCGCCACATGGCCTTTTTCGTCGTGGTAGATGATATTGAGCACTGCAGCGCTGTCGTGGTCTCCGACCTCGCGCATCCTGGCCTGCAGTGCGGGGGTAACATCCAGACCACGCGCTTCGAGAATCAGCGGGACAACCGCAAGCCGCGTCGTCAGGTCGTTGCGGGTATCGTGGGCTGCCTGCCACAGCCCGTCATGGGCGGGCAGGTCGCCATAGTCCGCGCCCATCTGGCGCAAGCGATCACGCACCAGGCGAAAATGCTTCGCTTCCTCAAAGGCCACGCGCATCCAACCGTCGAAAAAGGAATTCGGAACCGGTTCCGTCACGAAGCGGGCAACGATATCGAGTGCAAGGTCGATGGCATTCAATTCAATATGGGCAATGGCGTGCATCAGGGCAATGCGGCCACGCTCCGTGGTCAGCGCCCGTTTTGCGACCTGCCGGGGCGGAATGAGTTCCGGCTTTTCCGGCCGACCCGGCCGATCCGGAACCGTAGTGTCGAGCGGGGAGCGCAGGGACAGCGTCCGCTCTGACCAGCGCCTGGCGGTTTCCTGCGCAAGTTCGGTCTTCAGGTCGAGGTCGTCGGCCCGGATTGCCCGGGCAGCGCCGTCACGCAGGCTGCGGATTGCGGCAAACTCGCTCATTCGCACGTCCCTCGGCGCATTCAGAGCGCCTTGACGGCGTTAAGAACATCTTCGGCATGTCCGGGGACCTTGACCTTTTCCCAAACCTTGGCAACCTTGCCCTCAGCATCGATCAAGACAGTTGTACGGTCAACGCCCATATATTTGCGGCCGTACATGCTTTTTCCACCCAGACCCCATAGGCGGTCAGCGTTGCCTTTTCTTCGTCCGAAGCCAGAATTACGGACAGCGCATGTTTCTTTGCGAACTTGTCATGGCTTTTCACAGAATCCGGCGATAGCCCGATCACGACCGCGCCGGCGGCTTCGAAGCTGTCGGCGAGGGCGGTGAACGCGATCGATTCGGCCGTGCACCCGCTGGTGTCGTCCTTTGGATAGAAGAAGAGCACCACGGCCTTGCCTTTAAATTGCGCAAGCGAGACCGTTCCGCCCCCGTCACGGGGCAAGCTAAAGTCCGGGGCCGGCGAGTCGATGGTCAATTCAGTCATGAAAATCCCTTTCTTTTGTCGAATTGCCGCGATGAATTCGATCGCGGTGATATCCTACGCTTCGATCGTCAATGTGGATTTCGACAGCGTTTTGACAGGGATCCGATGGAAGTACCAGAGTTCCATTGCTCTGCCCCGGTGGTTTGACTAGTGTTTTCCAAGGACTGTCTTTTCGACCAGCATTCTCCAGGTCAAAACGGCTCGGCATAACAACGATCGTTCCGGTTTATGGTCTTCGGTCAGAATATGCCGCGGGTCATGACAGGTTTCGGGCATGGCAGAACGTGTAGACTGCCCTATGTTCGAATTTGAATGTGCAGGAGGCTCATCGACTCGATGAACGAAATACCCAGCGAAAAGGTCAGTTTTCGCAAACAAGACATTGTTGCGCTCCATTCGCTGCCTTCGGCTCAGGCGCATGATCCTTGCATAGTGCACGCACCCTCCAGCCGTCGCCACTTCTGGGCCGTCTGTCGGGCGGTGGTTTATCTGCTCGTCGCCTGTGCGGTCTTGTTCGGCGGCTTGCTGGCGGCCATCGAAGGCGGCGCGCTTGATGCAACGCTGAATGCACGCGCTCAAAAGGCGCTGAATGCTGCCCTTGGCGATGCATATCACGCCGAGGTGGAGAGCACAGTGTTGCGGCTGACCACGAACGGATCGCTGGCGCTAAAAGCCCAGAATGTCACTTTGGTCGAAAATAACTCCAGCAAGCGTCTGATCACCACCGAATCGGTATCGATCGAACTCGATACCCTGGCGCTACTGGGCGGCAGGATCGCAGTCTCGCGGCTCGAGGCGGACGGCGCCATGCTGGACCCAACGCTTCTACCGCGGGGGCAGGCGATCGATCTAAGTGCAATGCGTATCGCCAGGATAGGCCAGGGACTGGAGGGGTCTTCGGGCAGATCGACCGGATTTCACAATTGATCTCGCGCAGCAAAACCCAGGTCGTGCGACTGTCGGATCTCAGACTCTCGCTGGCCGGGCCGCGCAAAAGTATCATTTCTGTCGTTGTCGAAAGGCTCGACTTCAACCGCGCGGTCGATGGTTCGATGCAGATCTCGGGCCTGATACAGGTCAATGGTCAAGCAAGCGATCTGACGCTTGAAGCGGCCAGCAAGGACGGCCGTATCGTCAGCCTGGCTGGCAGCGGCACCGGCATTCCGCTGGCGCCATTTCTTTATCGCCCGGAGGCGGGGCTGGAGCAAGCCTTCGGGGTTGTTTCTCGCGCCGAAGTTAACATCAACGCCGTCCGCGCCACCGAAGAAAACAAACCCGTTCTGCAGGTAACAGCACAGACAGGCGAAGGCCTATTCCATGCCGGTGGCTTCACGTCCGACTTGAAGAAATCTGTCCTTGCTCTCGCCTATGACTTTGATCGTCAGTCGGTCGAAATTCTTCCATCTGGTGTCAATTTCGGCCGATCCGCTTTCCCTTTCACCGGCGCCGTGAGCGACATCGCCGCATCCAACGAAACCATCAACAGTGGTTTCACTGTTGATCTCCTTTTACAGTCGGCCAGTGCGTCACCCGTCGATGTAACAGAACGACCATTGATCTTCGACGCCAAGGCGGGTGGCCGTTTCCTGACAGACAGTCACGAACTGACGTTCGACGAGTTGACGGTTTCTAGCGCTCTGGGGTCGGTCGCGGGTTCACTCTCCCTGACATTCGGAGATACCTCGCCGCAGATAAGCTTTGCCGCCCTCACTGACAACGTGCAGTCGGCAGCCGTCAAGCAATTGTGGCCGTGGTGGGTGGGCAAGACTGCACGTCGATGGGTTATCGCCAATATCTACGGGGGCACGGCGAAAAATGCCAAGCTCGAAGTCTTCCTTCCCAAGGGCCGCATCAGCAACACGGTGGGGCCGTTGCAATTGAATGACCGCGAGCTGTCCGTCAGCTTTGATATCGAGGACGCCCGGGTAAACCTGGCCGGAGATATTCCGCCCCTGCGCGATGCTGCCGGTCGCTTCACTCTGAAAGGGGAGCATATGGATGTCGCGATCAATGGTGGCACGGCCTATTTCCCCTCGGGCCGATCCGTTAGCCTCACAGGGGGCAATTTCGTCATCCCTAATGTTCACCAGAAACCGCTGATGGCGGAGATGAAGATTGAAGTGGGTGGCGAGGCTGACGCCATAGCCGAACTGGTCAGCTACCGCCCGATCCGCGCTCTGCAGCGCACATCCTTCAAGGCGGAGGATTTTTCCGGGCCGATGACGGCACAAGTCGGTGCCCGTTTCGGCCTCGTCACGGCTCAGAACCCGCCGCCACCACAATGGCAGACGGAAATGGTCCTGAATGGCGTCACACTCAACAAGCAGATCGCTGGGCGGGACATCTCAGATATCGAGGGCACGTTGCGCGTTGATGAAACTCAGGCTGTCCTTGATTCCAAAGCCGCGATCGACGGTATGCCAATGGAACTGTCGGTGGTCGAACCCGTCGGCGCGGCCAGCACTGTCAAACGCAAACGAGAGATATCGGGCACTTTGAACGGTGACGCCGTTCGCAAGATGGCGCCCGGGCTTGCGGGCATTGTCAATGGGGCGGTCGGCCTGAATCTATCAATAGACGAGAACGACAAGCAGACGGTAACAGCCGATCTCGGACAGGCCTCCATCTCCTTGCCATGGGTCGGCTGGTCGAAGGGGTCTGGTGTAGGTGCCAAGGCTATGTTTTCTGCGGCGAACAAAGATGGGCTGATAACGATCGATGATTTTGCACTGACCGGTGACGGATTTGGTGCGCGTGGCAGCTTGCAAATCGACAAGGCTGGCTTGAATACGGCGCGCTTTACCTCCGTGCGCCTTGCTGCCGGCGATAACTATTCCGTCAATGTTGCCCGACAAAAAGGCGGCTATAGCATGGCGGTCCAGGGCACCTCAGCCGATGTACGCCCGGTCCTGGATCAGTTGCGAAAGCCATCGGACGCAACGCAGGGCGGGGAGGACGGAAAAAGCGTTTCGATCGAGGCACAACTCGATCAGGTAAAGGGCTTCCATAATGAAGTTCTTTCGAATGTCAATTTCGTCTACAAACTCCGCGGTCGCGAGATCACCGGACTGGCGTTGTCGGCGATTACGGACAGCGGTCAGGCGGTGGTCGCCAAGCTCGTGAAGGGCAACCCGGACAACACGCTGGAATTGACCAGTGGCGACGCGGCGTCGCTTGCCCGGTTTGCGGATATCTACAGCAACATGCGCGGTGGGCTGCTCAATCTGAAACTGCGCGACCGTGGCGCCGGCTCTTGGCGCGGTGCGATTGATATCCGCAAGTTTACGCTCGTCAACGAGGACCGCTTGAAATCGATGGTTTCGACACCGGCAGACGCCAATGGGCGCAGCCTCAACCAGGCCGTCAAGGGTGATATCGACGTCAGCACGGCGCGTTTCGAGCGTGGTTTTGCTGAACTCATTCTCGATCCGGGGTCTGTCCGCGTCGATCGCGGCGTCGTGCGGGGCACGGATATCGGCGCCACCTTCCAGGGAACGGTCCACGATGCTAACGGCCAGATGGACATGACCGGCACCTTCATGCCGGCCTATGGCCTCAACCGGTTGTTTGGTGAGTTGCCGCTGATTGGCGCCATTCTCGGGAACGGTCGCGACCGGGGTCTGCTAGGGATCACGTTCAAGCTTGACGGTCCGTTCAAAAAACCGCGGCTGACCATCAACCCGCTCTCGATCATTGCACCTGGCGTATTCCGGAGCATTTTCGAGTTTTAAGATCGGTCTTCCTCGGCGTCCGTTCTAAATCCTGTCCGAAGTGGTTCAAGTTTTTGCGAATTGCTATGCCAATATCTTTTTGCGAGTCAGTTGCACTTGCAAAAATATGAAGTCGGGCTATAGATGCAGTTGCAACTCATTCGCAACAAGGAGATTGATGGGAATGCCTGATCGCTTCATGCAAAAAACATTCATTTGGATTGCCGGTGTCGTAGTCCTGGGTCTGAGTGCGGGAGCATCCTTCGCGCAGGAAAAATTCAAGGTTGCGACGACATTCACTGTCATCGCCGACATGGCAAAAAATGTTGCGGGCGACGCAGCCATAGTCGAGTCGATCACCAAGCCCGGCGCAGAGATACATAACTATTCGCCGACGCCGGGTGACATCCAGCGAGCGCAGGGCGCGCAGCTCATCCTCTGGAATGGCCTTAACCTTGAGCTTTGGTTCGAGAAGTTCTTCCAGAATCTGCACGACGTCCCGAGCGTCGTCGTGTCTGACGGCGTCGAACCCATGGGTATTTCAGAGGGACCTTACGAGGGTAAACCCAATCCACATGCCTGGATGTCGCCCAACAACGCGATGATTTACGTGGACAATATCCGCGACGCGCTGATGAAATACGATCCTGCGAACGCCAAGACCTATGAGGCGAACGCGAGCGCCTACAAGGCGACGATCGAGGCAACGATTGCGCCGATCCGCCAGAAGCTCGACGCGATCCCTGAAAACAAGCGCTGGCTCGTGTCGAGCGAGGGTGCCTTCAGCTATCTGGCCCGCGACTTCGGCCTCAAGGAGTTGTACCTCTGGCCGATCAATGCCGACCAGCAGGGGACGCCGCAGCAGGTCCGCAAGGTGATCGACGGAGTCCGCGCCAACAAGATCGCCGCCGTGTTCAGCGAAAGCACGATTTCCGACAAGCCCGCGCGGCAGGTCGCCCGCGAAACGGGCGCGCTCTACGGCGGTGTCCTCTATGTTGATTCGCTAAGCGAAGCGGACGGCCCTGTACCGACCTACCTCGATCTGTTGCGTGTGACCTCCGACACGGTGGAAAAAGGTCTTGCCCAGGGAGCGTCGCAATGAATGCCATTGTTCCGGGCCTGAGTATCCCTCCCGCAAGGTTCGTGGAGGAGACGCCCGGCCTTATCGTTGCCGATGCCTCCGTCACCTACCGCAATGGCCACACTGCGCTGAGGGATGTGAGCTTTGCGATCCCCACAGGAACGATCACCGCCCTTGTCGGCGTGAACGGGTCCGGCAAATCGACTTTGTTCAAGGCGATCATGGGGTTCGTCCGCCTTGCGAAAGGCGAGATCCGCATCCTGGGGCTGCCGGTCGAGCAGGCGCTCAAGAAGAACCTCGTGGCCTATGTGCCGCAGAGCGAAGACGTGGACTGGAATTTCCCCGTGCTGGTCGAGGACGTGGTCATGATGGGTCGCTACGGCCACATGGGCATGATGCGCATCGCCAAAGCCGCGGACCGGGACGCGGTTTCAACCGCCCTTGAGCGGGTCGGCATGAGCGAATTCCGAAAGCGCCAGATCGGCGAATTGTCCGGTGGCCAGAAGAAGCGTGTTTTTCTGGCGCGTGCGCTTGCCCAGGACGGGCGTGTGATTTTGCTCGACGAGCCCTTCACCGGCGTCGATGTCAAGACGGAAGATGCCATCGTGGTTTTGCTGCAGTCGTTACGGGACGAGGGGCGGGTCATGCTGGTATCGACGCATAATCTCGGCAGCGTGCCGGAGTTCTGCGACCGTACCGTGCTGATCAAGGGAACAGTTCTGGCCCATGGTCCAACACGGGAAACCTTCACCCAGGCCAATCTCGAAAAGACCTTTGGCGGCGTGCTTCGCCACTTTGTCCTCAACCGGCCGGATGGCAGCGCGCATCAACCGACGGGTTTCCTCACCGATGACGAGCGTCCCCTGATTCTCTACCAGGACGATTTGCCCGGCAGCAATGGTGGCCGCGACTGATGGCTTTGCTCCTCGAACCTTTCACCTACAACTACATGGTCAATGCCATGTGGGTCTGTGCCCTTGTCGGCGCCGTATGCGCCTTCCTGTCCTGTTATCTGATGCTCAAGGGCTGGTCGCTGATCGGTGACGCGCTCTCCCATGCCATCGTGCCCGGTGTGGCCGGCGCCTATATGATCGGCCTGCCGTTTTCAATCGGCGCCTTTTTCTCCGGCGGCCTTGCTGCCGCGACCATGCTGTTTCTCAACCAGCGGACCAAGCTGAAAGAAGATGCCATCATCGGACTGATCTTCACCTCCTTCTTCGGTCTCGGCCTGTTCATGGCGTCACTCTCGCCCATGTCCGTCAACATCCAAACGATCGTGCTCGGCAACGTGCTCGCCATCACACCGGAGGACACGCTCCAGCTCGCCATTATCGGCTTCGTTTCGCTCGCGGTGCTGCTGGTCAAATGGAAGGACCTGATGGTTGTCTTCTTCGATGAAACCCATGCCCGCTCGATCGGTCTCAAACCGACCCTCTTGAAGATCATGTTTTTCACGCTTCTTTCCGCATCCACCGTTGCAGCTCTGCAGACGGTCGGCGCCTTTCTGGTGATCTGCATGGTGGTCACGCCGGGCGCGACTGCCTATCTGCTGACGGACCGCTTCCCCAAGCTCTTGATGATCGCAGTAATCATTGGCGCGCTCACCAGCTTTGTCGGTGCTTATGCCAGCTACTTCCTCGATGGCGCCACCGGCGGCATCATTGTCTGCCTGCAGACGCTGGTTTTCCTGGCGGCCTTTTTCTTCGCCCCCAAGCACGGCATGCTGGCGGCCCGTCGCAGGGCACGCAGCACACTGGAGGCCGCCCCATGAACCTGCTCGAAACATTGCTTGCGCCGTTCCAGTTCGAATTCATGGTCAATGCGCTTGTTATCTCCGTGCTTGTGGCCGTGCCGGCCGCTCTGCTGTCGTGTTTTCTTGTCCTCAAGGGTTGGTCGCTGATGGGGGATGCGATCTCGCATGCGATCCTGCCCGGTATCGTGATCGCCTATATCATCGGCATTCCGCTGGCGATCGGCGCCTTTGTCGCGGGGATGACCTGCGCCGTGACGACGGGCTTCCTGAAAGACAACAGCCGCATCAAGCAGGATACGGTGATGGGGATCGTCTTTTCCGGAATGTTCGGCTTCGGCCTCGTCCTCTACGTCAAAATCCAGTCAGACGTACATCTCGACCACATCCTGTTCGGCGACATGCTGGGGGTGGGCTGGCGCGATATCGCCGAGACGGGGCTGATTGCCGCGTTCGCCAGCGCCATCATCATCGTCAAATGGCGCGATCTGCTGCTGCATGCGTTCGATCCGGCGCAGGCGCGCGCCATCGGCCTGCCGGTCAGGCTGCTGCATTACGGCTTGCTTTGCCTGATCTCGCTGACGATCGTCGGTGCATTGAAGGCCGTCGGCCTGATCCTGGCCATTGCGGTGCTGATCGCGCCCGGAGCCATTGCCTTCCTGTTGACCCGGACGTTCAAGGGCATGCTTGTCGTGTCGGTGTTGATTGGCACCACCGCCTCGTTCCTAGGCGTTTATCTGTCCTTTTTCATCGACAGCGCTCCGGCTCCGACCATCGTCCTGCTGATGACCGCGGCTTTTATCGTCGCTTTCGTGGTTTCGACGCGGAAAGCCGCAAGAACAGAATCCGGAGAAACCGAACCGCAGTCCGGATGACTGGCCGCGGGACACGAAAGCCAAGCTATATCAGGGCTTGATCGAACGGCGAGCGCCCTTGCCGTCCAGTGGTTTGACGTAGATTTCCAGCTTGTGGCTGACGATCGAAAAGCCATGCTTGCGCGCAATATCTTCCTGGAGGCGCTCGATCTCATCGGATCGGAATTCGGTGACTTCACCGGTTTCGATGTTGATCAGATGGTCATGATGTTCCTGCGCCACCGGCTCATAGCGGGCACGCCCGTCGCCGAACGTGTGCCTCTCCAGGATTCCTGGTCCTGAAGAAGCTTGACCGTCCGGTAGACGGTGGCGATCGATATGCGCGGATCAACGGTGCTGACACGGCGGTGCAACTCGACCACGTCAGGATGATCGGTCGCCTCCGAGAGCACTGTCATAATCACGCGCCGCTGCCCCGTCATGCGGAGACCTTTTTCTTTGCAGAGGCGTGTGATCTGTTCGTTGGACTGCATATGCATGGCACTCAAAGTTTTCCAATGGTCCAGCCCGTTCGACACAAGCCGGTTTCGACCTTCGATTTATCGCAGTTGAACGCGAAATACAAAACCCCTGACGCGCCGACGGTTACCCGTCGCCGCGTTAGGGAAGCAGAGCGATCGCCGCTCTCAGACCGGGCGCACGAGAATGTGCTTCTTCTTGCCGAGCGAAAGCTTGATCACACCATCGCCTGTTACTTCGCCAGTACCGATCACCGCGCGATCGTCGCTCATCGCGACGTCGTTGACGCGAACCGCGCCGTCTTTCAGGAATTGACGCACCTTGCCGTTGGATTCGGCAAGGCCGGCCCGCACGAACAGCGCCAGAATGCCGATGCCGGCTTCAAGCTCCGCCGCCGGAACGTCGATCGACGGCAGGTTGTCGGCGAGCGCGCCTTCCTCGAAGGTCTTGCGGGCGGTTTCCGCGGCCTGCTCGGCCGCCCCCGACCATGCAGCATTGCCGTGATTTCCGTGGCGAGGATCTTCTTGACGTCGTTGATCTCGGCGCCGCCCAGTTGCGACAGGCGGGCGATCTCGTCCATCGGCAACGTGGTGTACAGCTTCAGGAAGCGCGAGACGTCGGCGTCCTCTGTGTTGCGCCAGTATTGCCAGAAATCATAGGGACCGAGCATGTCCGGGTTCAGCCAGACGGCGCCATTCATCGATTTGCCCATCTTGGCACCGGACGATGTCGTGAGAAGCGGCGAGGTGAGCGCGTAGAGTTGCGGCGTGCCCATGCGATGGCCGAGATCGATGCCGTTGATGATGTTGCCCCACTGGTCGGAACCACCCATCTGCAGCCGGCAGCCAGTACGCTTGCTCAGTTCGACGAAGTCGTAGGCCTGCAGGATCATGTAGTTGAATTCGAGGAACGAGAGCGACTGCTCGCGGTCAAGCCGCGTCTTGACACTGTCGAAGGCCAGCATGCGGTTGACGGAAAAATGCCGACCGACATCACGCAGGAATTCGAGATAGTTGATGCCGAGCAGCCAGTCGGCATTGTTGATCATCAGGGCGTCCTTCGGCCCTTCGCCATAGGTCAGGTAGTTCGAAAAGACCGTTTTGATGCTCGCAATGTTGGCGCCGATCGTCTCCGGTGTCATCAGTTGACGAGCCTCATCCTTGAAGGAGGGATCACCCACCATGCCGGTGCCGCCACCCATCAGCGAGATTGGCCGGTGGCCCGTCTTCTGCAGCCAGTGAAGCATCATAATTTGGATCAGACCGCCGGCATGCAGGCTCGGCGCCGTCGGATCAAAGCCGATATAGGCCGTCACGGTTTCCTTGGAAAACAGCTCATCCAGGCCGGCGTCATCCGACGTCTGGTGAATGAAACCGCGCTCACTCAGCGTGTGCAGGAAATCGGACTTGAATTCGGACATGATCTGTCTCTCTCCTTTGGCTGTTTTCCGGTAGACGGAATTTTAGCGCTTGTTGGATATTGGCGCGGCGTTTAGCACTGTTTTCGCCAAAATACATCTGTTTGCATCGGGTTAATTGCGAAGGAAAGACGCTTTCATGGCGGAAATCAAGACGGCGATCGGCCTGATGAGCGGCACCAGCATGGACGGGATCGACGTGGCGCTGCTGCGCACCGATGGACGCAGCCTTGTCGAACGCGGACCGTCGACGGGAATCGCCTATGAGGCGGCCTTTCGCAATCGTCTCAAGCAGGCGCTGGACGATGCCAAGGCGATCACAGAGCGTGGGCAAAGGCCGGGTGCGCTTTTCGATATCGAACGTGAACTGACGTTACGGCATGCAGAGGCCGTAAAGGTCTTTCTCAGGCAGAACAATATCATGGCGGAAGATGTCGATGTCGTCGGCTTCCACGGCCAGACAGTGCTTCATCGTCCGGATCAGGCTCTGACGGTGCAACTCGGCGACGGCGCACTTCTGGCGCGCGAGACGGGGATTGCCGTCGTCTACGACATGCGCGCCAACGACATGATCCATGGCGGGCAGGGCGCGCCGCTGATCCCGGTCTATCACGCCGCATTGGCGGCGATGTTGTCTTCGGATTCAGGCATTCGCCGCCCGGTGACCTTCGTCAATATCGGGGAATTTCCAACCTGACCTTCATCGGTACGGACGATGCCATCGTTGCATATGATAGCGGGCCCGGCAATGCGCTGATCGACCAGTGGGTCGAGACCCATGCCGGAATCCCCTACGATCAGGGTGGCATGATCGCCAGTGAGGGCCGCGTGATATCGGCGCTGAGCGATCGCTATCTGGCAAGCCCGTTTTTCACTGTGTCGAGACGTCGCTCACTCGACCGCAATGACTTTCTGCCGCCGGATGGCCATGAGGCAAGCCTTGAAGACGGTGCCCGGACGCTTGCCCATGTGACCGCTGCCGCCATCCTGAAATCGGCCGGCCATCTGCCCGAGCGACCTGCAACCTACATCATCTGCGGTGGCGGACGACTGAACCGGATCATCATGACCGATCTCTGCGCCTTGGCTGCCGAGCAGTCCGCTGTGGCAATGGCGGCCGAGTCCGCTGGTCTGAACGGCGATACGATGGAGGCGGAGGCCTGGGCCTATCTGGCCGTGCGTTCGCTTGCCGGACTGGCGCTGACCCTTCCGCAAACAACGGGGGTTCGCCAGCCTGTCAGCGGCGGTGTTTTGCAGCATCCTATTCGGGAATGACTGCTGCGTCTGTGCCACCGATTAACGGTTCTTTCGTAGCCCTGTCTGTACACTTGCTGCCGTTCAGGATTTCGGTGTTTCCATCAGCAGGGGCTGACCGAGGGAGTGCACCGGTCGGAACGAAGAGGCCGGCGCACGCAGCAGGCCTGGAACAGGTTTGCAGATGAGTGGCGCTCTTTTTCTTCTGACAGTCAATTTTCTCATCGCGCAGCTCTTCTGCGTGTTTTTCCTCGTAATTTCGAAACGCAGCCGTATCCCGGAAGCCGGTCGCTGCTTTGCCCTCTCCTTTGCGGTTGCGTCTCTATCGGCCGTGTGCGAACTCGTCATCCGATTCACCGATTTCGACAGACTGGCCAGCTTCGGAGCGTTTTCCTCCGTTTTGGTTGCCCTCTTCATGATTCGCCTGGGCATTGGCCGGCTCTACGCCGTGCCGGTAAAGGTGGTTCCGGCCGGCTGGTTCTTCGCGGTGTCACTTGCAATCAATCTGATTATCTTCGACCTGCCGCGCAGCACCCTGGCGCATGCGCTTGGTTATCAACTGCCATTCTTTGTCGCAGCGATCATCAGTGCGCTGACGATCTACCGTTCCGGTCGCCGCGAGAAGGCGGATCTATTTTTGATGGGGCTGCTGGTGGCGACCGCCCTGCAGTTCCTTTTGAAGGTCTATTTTATCGTCACTTTCGGTGCGGGCGCGGACGCCCAATCCTACCTGGCCAGTGCTTATGCCTTGATCTCGCAGAGCCTAAGCGCCGTTCTCGTCGTTTCGATCGGCCTTACACTGCTCGCCGTTCTGGTGGTCGAGATCATGGACGATGCCAAGGCGCGCTCGGAAACTGATCCGTTGTCCGCGCTCTACAACCGCCGTGGGTTCAACGAGCGTGTTGGGCGGATCCTTGCGCGTCCGGGTTCCGGCTACCCTCATTGCCTGGTCGTCTGCGATATCGATCACTTCAAGGTCGTGAATGACACTTATGGCCATCAGGCCGGTGATCAGGTGATTGCGGCATTCGGCGCGATGCTTATCAAGCGCGCTCCGCCGGAGGCGATCTGCGGCCGTCTGGGCGGTGAGGAGTTCGCGATCTTCCTGCCGAGCGGCGATGAGGCGACCGGTTATCTCTTCGCCCAGGGGCTGCGCAGCGAATTCTCGATCCTTAGCGTTCCAGGCATTCCGCTGAACCAGCAACTAACCGCCAGTTTTGGCGTCTGCGACCTCGCCGATAGGAATGACCTGATCGAGGATGTCATGCGCCGCGCCGATGCGGCGCTGTACAGCGCCAAAAAGAGCGGGCGCAACCGCGTCAACCGAGCAAGCGTCGTTGATCCCGCGTGGATGGAAAAACAGGCCAGGGCTTGAAGCACCATGCAAAAAGGCTGGATCGCTCCGGCCTTTTTACGTCCCTCTGGCTTTTTACCGTATCCGCTTGGCTGCCGGTTCCGGTGTCAACTCGCCCGCAAGACGACGGTCGAGGTAGTCCTCGCATTCGGCCATCAGCGTATCGACCTGACCACTGAAGAAGTGGTTGGCGCCGGGCACCGTCTTGTGGGTGATCAGAATGCCCTTCTGCGCTTTCAACTTGTCGACGAGGCCGTTGACGTCCTTTTCCGGTGCCACTTTGTCCAGGTCGCCGTTGATGATCAGGCCGGAAGAGGGGCAGGGCGCGAGGAAGGAGAAATCATAGGTGTTGGGCTGCGGCGCGATCGACATGAAGCCCTCGATCTCCGGACGGCGCATCAAAAGCTGCATGCCGATCCAGGCCCCGAAGGAATAACCGGCGACCCAGCAGCTCTTCGAATCGGGATGCAGGCTCTGCACCCAGTCCAGCGCGGAAGCCGCATCCGACAACTCGCCGGCGCCATGGTCGAATTCACCCTGGCTGCGGCCGATCGAGCGAAAATTGAAGCGCAGCGTGGTGAAGCCACGCTTCTGGAACATGTAGAACAACTGATAGACGATCTGATTGTTCATCGTGCCGCCAAACTGCGGATGCGGATGCAGAATGATGGCGATCGGCGCGCTTTTCTGCTTGGAGGGCTGGTATCGGCCTTCGAGACGACCTGCGGGTCCGTTGAAAATGATTTCGGGCATTGGCTCTCCAGGCATGTTTTCAGTGCTAATTTACGATTCAATATGCTGATCTGTCTTGACGAAAGCAGTCAGCTTTTTTAAAACGCAGTTTAGAACTGTTCAAAACTTTGACACGGGCTTTCCGTGGCGAGTGTCGTCTCTTACGGCAATGGGCAAGAAAAATTCAAGGAAAATGCGTCGGCGCTGAACCTTTCCGTGGGTGGCCGGCTTGTTTGCTGCAGGGAGACCATGGTCGCGTCGCGCATCTATATGGACTGGAATGCCACGGCACCGCTGCACGATGCAGCGCGCGTCGCCTTCCTGTCGGCGCTTGATCTGACCGGCAATGCCTCTTCGGTGCATGCAGAAGGTCGCAAGGTTCGCACGCTTATCGAAAACGCCCGCCGCGAAGTCGCGCATCTTTGCGGGGCGGCATCGGCCAGTGTGATCTTTACGAGTGGCGCGACAGAAGCGGCCAATGCTGTTCTGACGCCGAACTTCCGTATGGGCCGCACGCCACTCTTGATCGGTCATTTGTATGTTTCGGCGATCGAACACCCGGCAATTCGCGAGGGCGGTCGTTTCGACGGGAGCCAGGTGAGCGAGATTGCGGTGACGCCGCAAGGCACGATCGATCTTGGCGCACTCGAAGCGGCCCTTGCCGCACCCGACCGGACGACTGGCCTTCCGATGGTCGCGGTGATGCTGGCCAATAACGAGACTGGGATTGTCCAGCCGATTGCCGCCGTCGCAGCGATCGTCAAGGCAGCCGGCGGCATTCTGGTTGTCGACGCCGTACAGGCGGCCGGCCGGCTTCCGATTTCGATCGATGATCTCGGTGCCGATTTTTTGATCGTCTCGTCCCACAAGATCGGCGGGCCGAAGGGGGCAGGGGCTCTGATCGCCCGCGGCGAAGTGATGATGCCGGCTGCGCTGATGCGTGGCGGCGGCCAGGAAAAGGGACATCGGTCGGGCACGGAAAACATCGCGGCAATCGCCGGTTTCGGCGCGGCCGCACGGATTGCAGCTGACGGCATCGAAACGCGGACGGCGGCTCTGTCCAGCCAGCGCGACAGGTTGGAAAGTGCAATGCTTGCAGCGGCCCCCGATGTGCTGATACACGGCCGCAATGTCGAGCGTCTCTGCAACACCAGTTTCTTCAGTCTTCCGGGCCTGAAGGCGGAAACGGGGCAGATCGCCTTTGATCTCGAAGGGATTGCATTGTCCGCAGGGTCCGCCTGCTCGTCCGGCAAGGTCGGACAGAGCTACGTCCTGTCTGCCATGGGATTTGATCCGCGCCTCGGCGCGCTCAGACTTTCGATCGGCGCTTCGACAACGGATGCCGAGATCGATCGCTGCGCGGAGATCTTCGCGCAGATTGCGGCGCGGCGCAGGCTTTCGGGCGCTGCGGCATGAGGCAAGAATAAACTGCGGAAATCCGGATTTCCGCTTGGCGAATGGGGTGCAAATCGCCCCTTAGCCTCTTACATAGCCGATACAACGAACATTGTATCGTATTGACAAGCTGCCGGACCTTGTATCCGGCTTGATTGGAGAACGACATGGCTGCTGTGCAGGAAACAATCGATCAGGTCGCCCTGATCGATGTCGACCAGTACAAATACGGGTTTGAGACGACGATCGAAATGGACAAGGCGCCAAAAGGCCTGTCTGAAGAGATCATCCGCTTCATTTCGGCAAAGAAGCAGGAACCGGACTGGATGCTGGAATGGCGTCTCGACGCCTACCAGCGCTGGCTGACGATGGTCGAGCCCGACTGGGCGCGCGTCAATTATCCGAAGATCGACTTCAACGACATCTATTTCTATGCCGCACCTAAGAGTACGCCTGGTCCGACGTCGATCGACGACGTCGATCCCGAACTACTCAAGGTCTATGAGAAACTCGGCATTCCGCTGCGCGAGCAGGAAATCCTAGCGGGCGTGAAGACGTCGAAGATCGCCGTCGATGCCGTGTTCGACTCGGTCTCGGTCGTGACCACCTTCAAGGAAGAGCTGAAAAAGGCTGGCGTGATCTTCATGTCGATCTCGGAAGCCGTGCGCGAGCATCCCGATCTGGTTCGGAAATATCTCGGCTCGGTCGTTCCGCCGACGGACAATTACTACGCGACGCTGAACTGCGCCGTCTTCACCGACGGTTCGTTCGTCTACATCCCGAAGGGCGTTCGCTGCCCGATGGAGCTGTCGACCTATTTCCGCATCAACGAAAAGGGCACCGGCCAGTTCGAGCGCACGCTGATCATTGCGGAAGAAGGCGCTTACGTCTCCTATCTCGAAGGCTGCACCGCGCCGCAGCGTGACGAAAACCAGCTGCATGCGGCCGTCGTCGAGCTTGTCGCCATGGATGACGCCGAGATCAAGTATTCGACCGTCCAGAACTGGTATCCGGGCGACAAGAACGGCAAGGGCGGCATCTACAACTTCGTCACCAAGCGCGGCGATTGCCGCGGCAACCGCTCGAAGATTTCGTGGACGCAGGTCGAGACCGGCTCGGCGATCACCTGGAAATATCCGTCCTGCATCCTGCGCGGCGACGATTCACGCGGCGAGTTCTACTCGATCGCGGTGTCGAACGGCTATCAGCAGATCGACAGTGGTACGAAGATGATCCATCTCGGCAAGAACACGTCGAGCCGCATCGTTTCCAAGGGTATCGCCGCCGGCTTCAGCCAGAACACCTATCGCGGCCAGGTGACAACCCACCGCAAGGCGGCCAACGCCCGCAACTTCACGCAGTGCGATTCGCTGCTGATCGGCGACAAGTGCGGGGCGCACACGGTGCCCTATATCGAGGCGAAGAACTCGACGGCGCAGTTCGAGCACGAAGCGACGACCTCGAAGATTTCCGAGGACCAGCTGTTCTACTGCCTGCAGCGCGGCATCCCGACGGAAGCTGCGATCGCGCTCATAGTCAACGGCTTCGTCAAGGAAGTCATCCAGGAACTGCCGATGGAATTTGCGGTCGAAGCGCAGAAACTGATCGGGATTTCGCTGGAAGGTAGCGTCGGATGAATGACGAGGCGGTTGGAAGTGAAACTCCGTATCGCCTCGAAGAACGGCGCGGTTCCGCTCGCGACGGTTTGAGTGGATTGAATGGTGATCCCGCCAAAACGTATGTAGACGACAATCGTAATGAAGTGCGGAAGTTAAGTTTAGGACCCGTCAGTATTTTCGGTGTGTCGATTGGACTATGGGCGGCATTGCTTCCAGTTGGAATTCTTGCGGCAATTGTCGGTGGCGCCTCGGATATTCCGGTTTTGCTGCAATTTGGCAAGGTGATGATATTGCTCGTCATTACTCCTTTGGTCTTGTTCTTGTTCAGCGACTTCGGGCAAATTTTTGGCTTTTGGCCACACGGAAACAAAGCGTCAAAACCCACATCGGAAAACGGCGTAGAGAATTGAACGAAACCGCCTCGGCTTTCGAGGCCACGACATCGAGATATGAAACATGCTTGAAATCAGAAACCTCCATGCCCGCATCGCCGAAGACGGCACCGAGATCATTCGTGGCTTGAACCTGACCGTGAAGGCCGGCGAAGTGGCTGCCATCATGGGTCCGAACGGGTCCGGCAAGTCGACGCTGTCCTATATCCTGTCGGGTCGCAGCGATTATGAAGTGACCGAGGGCGATATCCTCTATAACGGCGAGAGCATTCTCGAACTCGATCCGTCCGAGCGCGCCGCCAAGGGCATCTTCTTGGCGTTCCAGTATCCGGTCGAAATTCCGGGCGTCGCCACCATGCAGTTCCTCAAGGTGGCGCTGAACGAGCAGCGCAAGTTCCGCGGCGAGCCTGAGCTTTCGACGCCGGACTTCATACGTCGCGTCAAGGAAGCCGCCGCCAAGCTGCAGATCAATCCGGACATGCTGAAGCGTCCGCTGAACGTCGGTTTCTCCGGCGGCGAGAAGAAGCGCGCCGAAATCCTGCAGATGGCGCTTCTTGAGCCGAAGCTCTGCATCCTCGACGAAACTGACTCGGGCCTCGACATCGATGCGCTCAAGATCGTCGCCGATGGCGTCAATGCGCTGCGTTCGCCGGATCGTGCCGTCATCGTCATCACCCACTACCAGCGCCTGCTCGAATATATCGTTCCGGATACCGTCCATGTTCTCTACAAGGGCCAGGTCATCAAGTCGGGCGACAAGTCGCTGGCGCTCGATCTCGAAGCCAATGGCTATGCCGACATCATCGACGCGGCGGCCTGAGGAGCAAATCCATGAACATCCAGACAGCGATCAAGATGACCGCGGCGGAAACGGCGCTCGTCGATGCCTATACCGCGCAGATCGGTGATCTGATCGGCGACGGTGCCGTGCTTTCGGCCCGCGACACGCTGGTCAGCGACCTGAAGAGCCAGGGCCTGCCGACGCGGCGCGTCGAAGCCTGGCACTATACTGACCTGCGTGCGCTGCTTCGCACCGTCCCCGCCGCCGACCCGACAGCCTTTGCCGAACGCGTCGAGCCGCTGGTGGCCGGCTCCTCGGTGCTCACCGTTCTCAATGGCAAGGCGGATGAAAAGGGTGCGCCGGCGGGCATCAATGTCCGTCGTTATGCCGAGAGCCTTGCCGACGGCGTGGCCGCACCCGATCTGATCGAGCGCGGCCCCGATGACGCGATCGGCCGGATCAACGGCAGCTTCGTGCGCGACGGTTTCGAGATCGAACTGCCTGAGGGAACCGAACTTGAAGCGCCGCTCGAACTGCAGCTCGTCCAGAGTCTCGGCCAGAGCCATACCCGTTTCCCGGTCACCTTCGGTGCCGGTACCAAGGCAACGATCATCGAGCGCCATTTGTCCGTGAGCGATGCGCCGAGCCTTGTTACCTCCGTCAGTGATCTCATTCTCGACGAAGGGGCGGAGATAACCTGGATCATCCTGCAGCAGCAGGGTGCAGCCGACAGCCATCTGGCGCAGCTCAATTTCGATCTCGGCACGAACGCGCAGCTTAAGCTGTTCGTCATCAATGCCGGCGGCAAGCTTGTGCGCCAGGAAATCCACGGCGTGGTGACCGGTGAAGGTGCGGATTTCAAGCTGCGCGGCATTAATTTGCTCGGCGGCGAGACGCATACGGACGTGACCTTCACGCTCGGCCACGACGTGCCGAACACGACATCGACGGAAGTGATCCGCAACGTTCTGTTCGATCGGGCCAAGGGCGTGTTCCAGGGCCAGATTCGGGTCGCCCCGGACGCTCAGAAGACCGACGCCAAGATGGCTTGCAACACGCTGCTGCTCTCCGACGACGCCGATTTCTCGGCAAAGCCGGAACTCGAAATCTTCGCCGATGACGTCCAGTGCGGCCATGGTGCGACGGTGATCGATATCAACCCGACGCATCTCTATTACCTGCAGGCCCGCGGCATTCCGGAAAACAAGGCGCGTGCCATGCTGGTCAACGCTTTCGTCGACGAGATTGTCGAGGAACTGGAAAATGAGACCCTGATCGAGACTTTGGAGACGATCATCGCCGACTGGCTGGAAAAGCACGCCTGAGAAAGCCGTGTGGGTCTTGTCCCGCACGGCCACACAATGCACGCTGATTGGATTGCCTGCCCCATGGACCATACGCTACCGGTGCCCGCCTATGACGTCGAAGCAATCCGCCGGGATTTCCCGATCCTGTCGCGGACCGTCTACGGCAAGCCGCTCGTCTATCTCGACAATGGCGCTTCGGCCCAGAAGCCGCAGGTGGTCATCGATGCCGTATCGAATGCCTATTCCAACGAATATGCCAACGTCCATCGCGGCCTGCATTTCCTCTCGAATGCGGCGACCGACGCCTATGAAGCCTCGCGTGAAAAAGTGCGTCGCTTTTTGAATGCGCCGTCGGTCGACAATATCATCTTCACCAAGTCGTCAACGGAAGCGATCAACACGGTCGCCTACGGGTACGGCATGCCCAAGATCGGCGATGGCGACGAGATCGTCATTTCGATCATGGAGCATCATTCCAACATCGTGCCCTGGCACTTCATTCGCGAGCGGCAGGGTGCGAAGATCGTCTGGGCACCGGTCGATGACGAGGGTGCCTTCCATATAGACGATTTCGTCAAGTGCCTGACAGACAAGACCAAGCTTGTCGCCATCACGCATATGTCGAATGCGCTGGGAACTGTCGTCCCCGTCAAGGAAATTTGCCGCATCGCCCATGAACGCGGCATTCCGGTTCTCGTGGATGGCAGCCAGGGCGCGGTGCACATGCCTGTTGATGTACAGGATATCGATTGCGACTGGTACGTGATGACCGGCCACAAGCTTTATGGGCCATCGGGTATCGGCGTGCTTTACGGCAAGCCCGACCGGTTGAAGGAAATGCGGCCTTTCATGGGCGGTGGCGAGATGATCGTCGATGTGTCCGAGGACAGTGTGACCTATAACGAGCCGCCGCATCGCTTCGAGGCGGGTACGCCGCCCATCGTCCAGGCGATCGGGCTTGGTTATGCGCTTGACTATATGGAGATGATCGGACGCTCTGCCATCGCCGCCCACGAGGCCGATCTGGCAGCTTATGCCCATGAACGGCTGTCCGGAATCAATTCGCTGCGGATCATCGGGACGGCGCCGGGCAAAGGTGGTATCTTCTCCTTCGAACTTGAAGGCATCCATGCCCATGACGTGTCGATGGTGATCGACCGGGCAGGGGTGGCGGTTCGGGCCGGCACCCATTGCGCGCAGCCGCTCTTGAAACGCTTTGGCGTGACCTCCACATGCCGTGCATCCTTCGGCCTCTACAACACGCGCGCCGAAGTCGATGTGCTGGTGGATGCGCTGGATCATGCCCGCACATTCTTTGCGTAAGGAACAAACCGATGAGCCTTGATACGACCGAAGAAAAGATCGACGTCCGCGAGGGCATCGTACACTCCTCCATTCCCGCCGACGAACTCGCGCGCTTGAGTGACGATGTGATCTCCGCGCTGAAGACGGTCTACGATCCGGAAATTCCGTCCGACATTTTTGAACTCGGGCTGATCTACAAGATCGACATCGAAGACGACCGGATGGTCAAGATCGCCATGACACTGACGGCCCCCGGCTGCCCGGTGGCCGGCGAAATGCCCGGCTGGGTCGAGAATGCCGTCGGGGCTGTCGAAGGTGTGTCCGGCGTCGAGGTCTCGATGACCTTCGATCCGCCATGGACCCCAGACCGCATGTCGGAAGAGGCGCAGGTCGCGGTCGGTTGGTACTAACTGCGGCACGATAATCAGGCTGGCGCCATATTGATCCGTTAAACGTCTGCCATTACATCTGAACGTGAAGCGTCAGGCCTTGAACCTGATCGTGAATGGAGAACCGGCCGATGGCCTTTGCTGTGATGACATTGACGGACGCGGCCGCAGGACGCGTCAAGGCGATTGTGGACAATGCCGGCGGAGACGCCAAGGGTATTCGCGTCGGGATCAAAAAGGGCGGTTGCGCCGGCATGGAATATGCCATCGATCTCGTCACCGAACCCAATCCCAAGGATGACAGGATTGAGCATCTCGGCTCGACGGTCTGGGTTGCGCCCGAAGCTGTACTGTATCTTCTCGGCACGCAGATGGATTTCGAGGTGACGACGCTGCGTTCCGGTTTCACCTTCCACAATCCCAATCAGACATCTGCCTGCGGCTGCGGCGAATCGGTTGAATTGAAACCTGCCGATCTTGCGGCGTTGGCCGCACAGGGCGGAGCAGTGGTGCAGGCCGGCTGACAGCCGACTGGATTTTCCCTGTTCAAAAATCGGCTGGGGACTGGTATGCGCCAGTCCCTTTTTCTGTTTTTATACCCCCATCAACGAGGCTGAACGGGAAGGCTTGAGACCTCCAATGCAGGACCATTTCGCCAGGGCGCTGTACGAAACTTTTCCCGAGCCCGTCGTCGTTGTCGATCAGGCGAAAACAATCCTTGCGGTCAACCAGGCTGCTACCCAGCAGTTTGGTCATGCCGAGGAGGAGTTGCTCGGCCAACATGTGCGTATGATCTACGCCACGGATGAGGATTATACCGCCTGCTTGAGCAAGCGGAGCATTGAGGGCAATACCGGCGCGATTTCTGATTCCGTCTACCAGTTCAAGCGCAAGGATGGGACCGTCTTCTCGGCCGAACTGCGTTCGACGTTGGTGACCGGCCCCGATGGTGAGAGCTGCGGTTTCATTGGCGTGATTCAAGATATTTCCGACATGCTGAAACTTGATAAGGCGCGACGGGATGCACGCGAGATCCTCGATACGGCACTCGCGGCCATTCCCGAGGGGTTTGCGATATTTGATCGCAATGAACGGTTGCTCGTTTTTAACGAGGCCTATCGCAGAGTCTGCGGACCAGCTGGGCCCATCCTGCAGTTGGGGATGACGGCAGAGGACATCATCCGGATTGCCTACGAAGGCGGTCATTATCCGGATGCGCCTGTCGGCTCGCCGGGCGCCTTGGAATGGATCGAAAGTCGGCTTTTCGATTTTCGCAATCCGACCGGGCTTGCAAAGGTTTTTCCCTACGGCAATGGCCGATGGTTGCGCGTAGAAAACTTCAAGGCGAAGGATGGCAACACCATCGCGCTTCGCGTTGATGTGACCGCGATGAAGCAGACAGAGATCGCACTCGAGCGGCAAAGGCAGGAATATCTTTCCCTATTGCAGAACATCCCGGATCTTGTCGGCAGGTTCACGCCCGCGCGAGAAATTCTATTCGTCAACAGTAACTATGCGGATTTCTTCGGAACGACACCCGAGGCCATGGTTGGGACGGACCTCTTGGCGCACGTGCCGGAGCATATGCAAGAGGCAACCCGACGCGCCTTTTCGGATGTTCAGCCTGAAGCCGGAATCAGCTCACAGGAGGTGCTTCATGTTCGCCCCGGGCAACCAGATACCTGGATTCTATGGTCTTTGCTCGCGGTCTTCGATGGTACACGCGTTTCGGAACTGATTTCTGTCGGACGGGACATAACGACCCAGATGCGCCAACAGGAGAGGATCGCGAGACAAAGCGCAGAGTTGCAGAGGAAAAACGATGCGCTGAATCAGTTTACCGGCACTGTCTCGCATGATCTCAAGGCACCATTGCGCCATATCGCGATGTTTTCGGATATGATCAACGACGATATTCGGTCAGGAAATATTGAAGAGCTTCCCGGTTATGCCGCACATCTGCGCCAAAGCGCGCGCCGCATGGACCGGCTGATCGAGAGCTTACTGGACTACTCGCAGATTGCCTATCAGATCGGCACCTGGTCTCTTGTTCCCCTATCCGACGTCGTCGCGGATGCCATACTCAATCTCGGCAGCCAGATCCGCGGCGGAGGCGCAAAGCTGATAACCGGCGATCTGCCTATGGTTCACGGTGATGCGGAATTACTCAAACGGCTGGCCCAGAATCTGATCGGAAATGCCGTCAAATACAGGCGCCCGGACGTCGAACCCGTCATTCGTGTTTATGGAGAAAGCACCGACGATACGGATTTTTTATATGTCGAGGACAATGGCATAGGCATAGAGCCTCGCTTCGCGACCAAGATCTTTGACGTCTTTCAGAGGCTGCATCGCGACGAGAGCGTTTATTCGGGTACCGGAATCGGATTGGCGCTGGCCAAACGGATCGTCGAAAGCCACAATGGCAGAATCGCGCTTGACACAAGCTTCACCAAAGGCGCACGATTCATCGTTGCTTTTCCGAAAAACAAAAGTTCCGGGAAGGAATGATTTTGGACAGCAGATTGAAAAAGCTGCTCGTCGTGGATGATGACATCATAGATGCCAGATTTGTCGTGCGGGCCTTTTCCGAGGTCGGCGGCAGCCTTCAAATTGTCCATGTCGATGATGCCGATATCGCTACCCGGCGACTGACGGCCGAGCCGTTTGACTACGTCCTGCTCGACATCAACATGCCGGGCATGAGCGGCATGGAACTCCTCAAACGCATTCGCAACGACGAAAAGACCGCGATTCTTCCCGTCATCATGCTCACCTCCTCGCTCAATCCACGCGACATCGACAGTTCCTACGCATGCGGGGCAAACGCCTACGCCCTGAAACCTTCGTCTGTCAGTGGATACAGGACGTTTGCGGAGGGATTTACGCGCTTCTGGGTGGATGTCGCGATTACACCGCGCCCACACTGAACACCTCCATAGCGTGAAAAAGGGCGCCTGAGCGCCCTTTTTACTGTTTCTTCTACTCTGCAGCTTCCGCATAATCCTCAAGCGGCGGGCAGATACAGACAAGGTTTCTGTCGCCATAAACATTGTCGACCCGGTTGACGGGTGACCAGTATTTGTCGACGCGGAAAGCGCCCGGCGGGAAGCAGGCTTGCTCGCGCGAATAAGGACGATCCCATTCGCCGACGAGATCTTCCACCGTATGCGGAGCATTCTTGAGCGGATTGTTGGCCCTGTCCATCCGGCCGTCCTCGATGGCACGCGCTTCCTCGCGAATGGCCAGCATGGCGTCGCAGAAACGGTCGATTTCGGCTTTCGTCTCGGATTCCGTGGGCTCGATCATCAGCGTGCCGGCAACGGGCCAGCTCATCGTCGGCGCGTGAAAGCCGCAGTCGATCAGGCGCTTTGCCACGTCATCGACAGTGACGCCGGCGCTGTCGACCAGCGGACGTGTATCGATGATGCACTCATGGGCGACGCGACCGCGCGCTGACTTGTAGAGCACCTCATAAGCACCCTTGAGCCGTGCAGCGATGTAGTTGGCATTGAGGATTGCCACCTTTGTCGCCTGCGTCAGGCCTTCGCCGCCCATCATCAGGCAATAGCTCCAGGAGATCGGCAGGATCGATGCCGAACCGAAGGGGCCGCCGAGACGGCACCTTCACCGCCATCCGTTTCAGGATGACCGGGTAGATAGGGGCAAGATGCGCCTTGACGCCGATCGGGCCCATTCCCGGCCCGCCGCCGCCATGCGGGATACAGAAGGTCTTGTGCAGGTTGAGATGGCTGACGTCGGAACCGATATCGCCTGGGCGGGCAAGCCCGACCATGGCGTTCATGTTGGCACCGTCCATGTAGACCTGACCGCCATGACGATGCACGATCTCGCAGACATCCCGAACATTCTCCTCGAACACGCCGTGCGTCGAGGGGTAGGTAATCATGCAGCAGGAGAGGTTTGCCGCATATTGCTCGGCCTTCGCACGGAAGTCGTCCATGTCGATATCGCCATTGTCGCTGACCTTGATGACGACGACCTTCATGCCGGCCATCTGTGCCGAGGCGGGGTTGGTGCCATGCGCCGAAGTCGGGATCAGGCAGACGTCGCGATGGGCGTCGCCGTTGGCAATATGAAATGCGCGGATCGTCAGAAGGCCGGCATATTCGCCCTGGGCTCCGGAATTGGGCTGCATCGATATGGCGTCGTAGCCGGTGACCGAGCAAAGCTTTTCGCTGAGATCGGTGATCATGTGGCGATAGCCCTCAGCCTGGTCGACGGGCACGAAGGGGTGGATCTCCGAAAACTCCGGCCAGGTGATCGGCAGCATTTCAGCCGTCGCGTTGAGCTTCATCGTGCAGGAGCCAAGCGGGATCATCGAGCGGTCGAGCGCTAGGTCCCGGTCTGACAGCCGGCGGATGTACCGCGTCATTTCGCTTTCCGCACGGTTCATGTGGAAGATCGGATGCGTCAGGTACTCGCTGGTGCGCAGAAGGCTCTTCGGAAGACGGTAACCGGGCTCGAAATCGGCGACGGTGAAATCACCGCCGAACGCCCGCCAGACGGCCTCAAGCGTAACCGGACGCGAACGTTCGTCAAGGCTGATGCCGATCTTCGTCGTGCCGATCCGGCGCAGATTGACCTCTTCGGCAACCGCCGTCTTCAGAATGACCCCCTGCAGCTTGCCGACATCGACGGTGATCGTGTCGAAGAAGACATCGGGCTCAACGGTGTAGCCCAGTTTTTCCAGGCCCATGGCGAGCCGCACCGTTTTCTGGTGCACGCTCTGGGCGATGGCCTTGATGCCCTGCGGGCCGTGGAAGACGGCATACATGGAGGCCATGACGGCAAGTAGCACCTGCGCGGTGCAAATGTTCGATGTCGCTTTTTCGCGGCGGATATGCTGCTCGCGTGTCTGCAGCGACAGCCGGTAGGCGCGATTGCCGCGGCTATCGACGGAGACGCCGACGAGGCGGCCGGGCATCGAGCGCTTGTAGACATCCTTGACGGCCATGTAGGCCGCATGCGGCCCGCCGTAACCGACCGGAACGCCGAAGCGCTGCGTGCAACCCACGGCAATGTCGGCGCCCATGTCGCCGGGGGATTTAAGCAGCGCCAGCGCCAGCGGATCAGCCGCCATGACGGCAACGGCACCCTGCGCATGCAGGCTTGAAATCACGGCGGTGAAATCGCGGACATGTCCGTAGGTGCCGGGATACTGGAAGATCGCTCCGAAGACGGCGGTGGCGTCCAGATCGGCGAAGGGATCGCCGACGACGATCGTCCAGCCGAGCGGTTCCGCCCGTGTCCTTAGGAGCGCGATCGTCTGCGGATGGCAGTTTTCGTCGACGAAGAAGACCGTCGCCTTGGATTTGGCGACTCGTTCGGCCATCGCCATTGCTTCTGCCGCGGCCGTCGCCTCGTCGAGTAGCGAGGCATTGGCAACGTCGAGGCCGGTGAGGTCGCAGACCATGGTCTGGTAGTTCAGGAGCGCTTCGAGGCGTCCCTGGCTGATTTCCGGCTGATAGGGTGTGTAGGCCGTGTACCAGGCGGGGTTTTCGAGAATGTTGCGCTGGATGACCGGTGGCGTGATCGTGCCGTAATAGCCCTGGCCGATCAGCGAAACGAGCTTCTTGTTGCGGTTCGCCGTCTCCCGCATCTTGTCCAGTGCCTCGCGCTCGGTCATCGCCGGTCCCCAGGCCAGCGGCTCCGTCTGGCGGATCGACGGCGGGACAGTGTCGTCGATCAGCGCATCCAGGCTGTCATAGCCGATGACGGCGAGCATCGCTTCCATCTCGCTGGGCGAGGGGCCAATATGGCGGCGGTTGGCGAAGTCGTAGGGCTTGTAATCGGTGAAAGTAAAATCGGCCGCGGTCGTCATCAGGCGATCAGCTCCTTGTAGGCAGCTTCGTCCAGAAGGGCGTTGGCCGCGGATGGGTCAGACAGCTTCAGCTTGAAGAACCAGCCAGCGCCCTGCGGGTCGCTGTTGACCAGCGAGGGATCATCGACGATGGCCGGGTTCATTTCGACGATTTCGCCGTCCAGCGGACAATAGACGTCGGACGCTGCCTTGACAGATTCGACGGTCGCCGCGCTTTCGCCCTTCGTAAACGTCGCTCCGGCTTCGGGAAGTTCGACGAAGACCAGATCACCCAACTGATCGGCTGCATGGCTGGTGATGCCGACGGTGGCAACGCCGTCTTCAATTTTCAGCCATTCATGTTCATCGGTAAATTTCAGCATAGGATGGGTTCTCCTGATCAGCGCTTATAGGTGGGGGTGATGAAGGGCAGGGCGGAGACCGCGACGGGAAGATATTTGCCGCGCACCTCCGCATAGAGTTTGGTGCCGACGGCGGTGTGCGCCTGATCGACATAGCCCATGGCAACGGGACCATCGACGCTCGGTCCGAAACCGCCTGATGTCACGGTTCCGACGGGGGTGTTTCCGTCCGGATCGGCAAAGAGCGAGACGCCGCCACGAACCGGCGCACGCCCCTCGGGTTTCAGCCCGACGCGGCGCCGCGCGGCGCCAGTGGCGAAATCAGCAAGGATACGATCCGAACCCGGAAAACCGCCGGCGCGCGCGCCGCCCGTCCGGCGGACCTTTTGCAACGCCCATTCCAGGGCCGCTTCGACAGGTGTTGTACCGGTGTCGATGTCGTTTCCATAAAGACAAAGGCCAGCTTCAAGCCGGAGCGAATCACGGGCGCCGAGGCCGATCGGCATGACATCCGGATGTTCCAGAATGCGCCGCGTCACATCGGCGGCATGACTGGCCGGAATGGAGATTTCGAAGCCATCCTCGCCGGTATAGCCCGAGCGGGAAATGATGCAGGGTACATCATGCAAGGCAGCTTCGGCCACATCCATGAACCGCATGGTCGCCACATCGGCCCAGAGTTCAGCCAGTACGCATTCCGCATGCGGCCCCTGCAGCGCGATCAAAGCACGATCCTCCAGCATCTCCACATCGCAGCTTTCGCCGAGATGCGCTTTCAGATGGGCGAAATCCGCCTCCTTGCAGGAGGCATTGACGACGAGGAACAGGTGGTCGCCGCGGTTGGCGATCATCAGGTCGTCGAGGATACCGCCGGTCTGATTGGTGAAGAGCCCGTAGCGCTGGCGGCCCTCGGCCAAGCCGAGCACATCGACGGGAACGATACGCTCAAGCGCAAGTGCCGCATCTTCGATCGGTCCGGATTTCGGGCGGATGGTGATCTGCCCCATGTGCGAAACGTCGAACAGGCCGGCGCAAGCGCGGGTGAAAAGGTGCTCCTTCATCACGCCGGCAGGGTATTGAACCGGCATTTCGTAACCGGCAAACGGCACCATGCGAGCGCCGAGCGACAGATGCAGGTCATGCAGCGGCGTTTGTTTCAGGGGAGTGTGGTCGTCCAAATCCGGCCTCCAGGTCAGGTGCGAAACGCACCGGCTCACGTCTGCAATGCCTGCGCACCGCGTCTTCGAGCCCCCTCTGTCCGTTTGCCTGAGATTGTTATCCCTTCGGCGAGCACATGTTTCAGTGCTTCTCTCCAGAGTCCTACCGGCACCTTGCTGGTCCTTTGGCCTGAGAGTTTCCGGGGCGGTTGCTCCTTCGGCACCGGTGTGAACCGGATTCTCCCAACAAGATCGGCCTCAGATAACGATCATCACCTGTTCTTGGCAAGCGCTAAATGTCGCGTCCGAACAGATTTTTGTCGTACTGGTAAAACTAGAAGACGACGACCGTCACCGCCTTGCATGGGCGCCAGTACTCATCCGGCTTACTCGGCGAGAGTCCGCGACATCAGGACAGCCGGCTTTCGTCCGTGTTGTTTAGAGCACTTCATCTTCTGAATGGGGCTGATGTTCCTCATCCGCAGATGGTTCTTCCTGCTCCGGTTCGTCCCATTCGTTTTCGCGGTAGCGACGCAAGGCTTCGGCACGGCTTTCCTGCGGCATGCGTCCTTTGGAATTCATCAACATGAGGGAAAGTGCCGTTGGATTTTGCAGGGCGGCAACGGAGCGGTGAATGGTTGCAGCTTCCTGGGCCGGTCGCGTCGACAAAAGGGTGATCGCCTCGTCGGTCGGGCCATCGCCACGCATCCGCGCAGACGGCTTTATCACTTCCGCCGCATAAGCCGCGGTGTAAGCCGACATTGTGACAATTTGGGTCATCGCCCCTAGAACTCCTGACGGCTTCTTCATCACTCCTTGAAAGTCAAGTTTACGACACAGATTTTGCTTGCGGGTGAAATTGGGCGCTGGCCTTTGAATCGAATTTTAGTGAACTCGGCTTTTCCAACTTTTCTCATTGCATAAATCATCGTTGATGATCACGATGCGGTGAACCTCGCAGAAAGACGGGCGTTGGTTGGTATCCCACGTTGGAAATTATAAATCTTCGCTGCATAAGAACGTGTCGGGACCGATTCAATCAGACCCGAAGCGCCTTGCCGCGGCTCTCCCAAGGCCGCCCAGGGTGGATCACGAGACTGGATGGCGGATTGAACAGGCCCATGACAATTGACGAGACATTTTCCCGGCGCGGCTTTCTTGGCGTGCTGGCACTTTCCGCCGCCGGCCTTGCCGGCTGTACCTCCACGGTCACCCGTCGCCCACCGCCCACCCCGGGCGTGACGCGGCGCCCGATCGGGGCACCGAGCGATGCCGAACTTGCGGTTATGTACGGCCCGGTTTCCGATGGCGGCTTTCTCATTCCGGCAGTGCCCTATCAGCAGATCGACCCGCGTTACTACCGTCAGCGTGTCGATGATCCAACCGGCGAGGCGCCGGGCACCGTCGTCGTTGATACGCCGTCACGGCTTCTCTACGTGGTCGAGCCGGGTGGCACGGCGATGCGCTACGGCGTCGGCATCGGTCGCGACGGTTTTTCCTGGCAGGGCGACGGTGTGATCCATTGGCGCCAGACCTGGCCACGTTGGAAGCCGCCGAACGAGATGGTGGCCCGCCAGCCGCAGCTTGCCAAATATTCGATCGAGAACGGCGGCATGGAGCCGGGGCTGAAGAACCCGCTCGGTGCTCGCGCGCTCTACATTTTCCAGGACGGTGAGGACACGCTGTACCGGCTGCACGGCAATCCGGACTGGACGTCGATCGGCAAGGCTGTGTCTTCCGGCTGCGTGCGCCTGCTCAACCAGGATGTCATCGATCTTTACAGCCGTGTGCCGAGCAAGGCCAAGATTGTCGTTCGTCAGTAAGGTCAAGCAGGAAACGGGCGCCACACGCCCGTTTCCTGCGTTGAACCCGGCATGTTTAACGAAGCGGTAACCGAAAATACGGAATCTGTGCCATAAGACGGGACACTGTCGGGCGACCGACAAAACTTCGTCGCGATTCCGGTCCATAGAGCTGTCATGCACATTGTTCCTGCCCTCCATCGCGCGGTAAACCGCATCCATACCGCCCGCCGGGGCTTGCCCGGATTGCGGCCGTGCTTGCCATGGGAGGCGCCCTTTCGGCCTGCATGTCGCTCGAGGATATCTCCGAGGCGCCGCCGCAACTGCCCGGCAAGGTGATTGCGGCAATGGCGAAGAAGGGCATGAAACCGGAAAGCCCGGTTCTGGTGCGCATCTTCAAGCAGGAGAGCGAGCTCGAAATCTGGAAGGTCGATCGCACCGGCGCCTACGCATTGTTCAAGACCTACCCGATCTGTCGATGGTCCGGCGATCTCGGTCCGAAGACCAAGACCGGCGACAGGCATGCGCCAGAGGGATTTTATCACGTCTCGAAGGGCATGCTGAACCCGAATTCGAAATTCTACGTTTCGTTCAATCTCGGTTATCCGAACAGGCTCGAATCGGCGCTCGGCTATACCGGGGAGGCGCTGATGGTGCATGGCGCCTGCTCGTCTTCCGGCTGCTATGCGATGACCGACCAGGGTGTCGGCGAAATCTACGCCATCGTGGAAAAGGCGCTATCGAAAGGCCAGGACCGGTTCCAGGTCCAGGCCTATCCGTTCCGGATGACCGCCGAAAACATGGCTGCGTATCGCGACGATCAGAACATGCCTTTCTGGCGCACGATGAAGGAAGGCTACGACGCTTTCAACGTCACCCGCCGCCAACCGAAGGTTTCCGTCTGTGGCGGGCGTTATGTCTTCAATCGCGAATTCGAGGGCGGAGAGCCGACCGATGCGCTGGCCGCATGCCCGCCGGCCATCAACCAGCTTGAGCCCCAGGTTATGGCTAAGATCGACGCGGAAGCGCAAAAACTCGATGCGGCAATAACCGGCTCGGTGCCGGCCATGTCGTCGATGAACGCCTATTCCGACGGCGGCATGCATCCGAGTTTTCGTACCTTGCTGAAGACGAAGGGGCCGCAAAAGCTCGCCGCCAGCATTTCGGCGACGAAATATCCGATCAGCCGTCCTGAAGCTGCATTGGCCGATCCCTTTTCGGGGAAATAAGCGGTGGACGACGTCAAGCGGAATTGCTGACGGGGAGGGCGTGATGACTGGTCGTTACAAATTCGGTCTCGATCATGTTGCGCTTCTTGTCAAAGACCTCCAGACGAGCTTTGCATTTTACCGGGACGTCATGGGTTTTGCGCCGATCGAACGGACCGGCAGCCCCAATGTGCGCTGGCTTGATATGGGCCACGGTGACGCGATCCATCTTATAGAGAAGGATTTTGGTGCGACGCATGTGACAAAGGACACGCATGTCGCGGTGTCGACTGCGGATTTCGATCGCTTTGTTGCCGATATCACCGGGCGTGGTGTCGCGTTCGAAGACTGGCCCGGTACGCCTGGACGCATCGGCATCCATCGCAACGGCTTCCGGCAGATCTATGTACAGGATCCGGATGGCTACTGGATCGAGATCAACGATCATCGCCCGCCCGAAAGCGCATGAACAGCACACCGTACGTGGCGGGAGTGTTCCGGTTCCGCGCGCTGTCGTCTCTGTGAAACAATTCTGTCACAAAACTGTTACGCATGCCCTCTAAACGGATCACGACGCCGAAGCGTCATTCCGAATTTGGGAGATAATCCATGAAGAAATACCTAGGAAGCTGCGCACTCGTCGCAATCATGATCGCAAGTGCTGGCACTGCTGCTGCCCGCGACCAGGTCCAGATCGCCGGCTCCTCGACGGTTCTGCCCTATGCCAAGATCGTTGCCGAAACCTTTGGCGAAACCTTCCCCGACTTCAAGACACCGGTTGTTGAATCGGGTGGCTCGTCGGGCGGTTTGAAAGAATTCTGCAAGGGCGTTGGCCCTGATACCATCGACATCGCCAACTCCTCCCGCAAGATCAAGGATAGCGAAGTCGAAGCTTGCAAGGCTGCTGGCGTCACAGAAATCCAGGAAATCAAGATCGGTTACGACGGCATCGTCTTCGCAACCGACGCCGGCAATGCCGACCTGAAGCTCGAGCCGAAGGATCTCTACCTTGCTCTGGCTGCTGAAATCGTCGTCGACGGCAAGCTCGTTGCCAACCCCAACAAGAAGTGGTCGGAAGTCAACGCCGCTCTGCCGGACGTTGAGATTGCTGCCTACATCCCGGGCGAAAAGCACGGCACGCGCGAAGTCTTCGAAGAGAAGATCCTCGCTCATGGCTGCAAGGATACCGGCGCTGCCGACGCGATCAAGGCTCTGATCGCCGATGAAAAGGAAGCTGCTGCCAAGTGCATCGCCGTCCGCAAGGATGGCATGGCTGTTGATATCGACGGTGACTACACCGAAACGCTGGCTCGTATCGACAGCAACAAGAACGGCATCGGCGTCTTTGGCCTGTCCTTCTACGAAAACAACGCCGACAAGCTCAAGGTTGCAACCGTAAATGGTATCGTACCGTCGACCGAAACGATTGCTTCCGGCGAATATCCGGTTTCCCGCCCGCTGTTCTTCTACGTCAAGAAGGCACATCTCGGCGTTATCCCGGGTCTGAAGGAATATGTTGAATTCTTCACCGACGACCAGATGATCGGTCCGGACAGCCCGCTCGCAGCCTACGGCCTCGTTGCCGCTCCGGATGCCGAGCGCGAAGAAATCCGTAAGGCTTTCGAAGCCGGCAACGTCATGTAATTGATGTGAACTCGATGTCCGGCACGCTGATTGCGACGTGCCGGACATCGTTGTGCGTACTGCTGTCAATGACTGATCGCGCCGGGGAGAATGGCTCGTGAATACCTCGCTGATTTTGTTGATCATTTTAGTTTTGGGCCTCATCGGCTATGTAGCCGGACGAATGCGATCCCTGTCGCTCGCAGGCGGTAAGCTGTCGGCCCTGCATTCCCGTCCCGTCTATTACGGATCCTATGTTGCGATCTGGGCTGTCGTTCCCGCCTTTATCATTCTTTGCGTCTGGCTGATCGCCGCCCCTATGTTCATTGATAGTCTGGTACGCGCATCGTTTCCCGAGAACATTCTCTCGCAGGGCAGCGCGACAACCGAGCTTACTCTCGGCACCACGCAGTCCATGGCCGGTGGTATAAAGCTGCTGACCGCAGAGGAACTGACCGCCGTCAAGTCGGGCACATCGAATCTTCGCGAAGTGCTTGCCACAAAAGGCATTCCGCTTGCCAGCGAAGCTGAGCCATTCATGATCGATGCCGCTGAAAAGCTGAACGGCCTTTCTGCGACCAGCCGCATCTTGATGACCGTCACGGTTCTTGCCGTCGCCATCCTTGGCGCGCTGTATGCGATGCGCAATGTTGGTCTTCGCTTCCGCGCCAGAAACCAGGTCGAACGCGTCATTCTTGCAGGCCTGGTGATTTCCTCATCGATCGCCATTTTGACCACGGTCGGCATTGTCGGCTCCATGCTCTCGGAAGCCACGCGCTTCTTCAATATGGTGCCCGCACACATTCTTCTTCGGGACGGTCTGGGATCCACGCTTCGCCGCCGCCGGTGATGCCGCTGCGGCGGGCCAGTTCGGCCTGATCCCGCTTCTCGCCGGTACACTCTACATCGCCTTTGTCGCCATGCTGTTTGCGGTTCCGGTCGGTCTCTTCTCGGCGATCTACATGGCCGAATATGCAAGACCGAGTGTCCGCGCAACGGCAAAACCGCTTCTCGAAATTCTGGCCGGCATCCCGACCATCGTCTACGGCTTCTTCGCTCTGGTGACCGTCGGGCCGTTCCTTCGGGATATCTCCGCCGAGCTGAACGGTCTGGTGACCGGCGATTATACGAGCTTCATTCAGGCGCAGAGCGTTCTAACGGCTGGTCTCGTCATGGGCATCATGCTGATCCCGTTCGTATCGTCGCTTTCCGATGACATCATCACCCAGGTGCCCCGTGCGATGCGCGACGGTTCCCTTGGTCTGGGTGCCACACGCTCGGAAACGATCAAGCGAGTCATTCTGCCGGCAGCGCTTCCCGGCATCGTCGGTGCCTTGCTGCTGACAGCCTCGCGTGCGGTCGGCGAAACCATGATCGTGGTGCTTGCCGCCGGTGTTGCCGCTCGCCTGCAGCTCAATCCTTTCGAGCCGATGACCACGGTCACGGTCAAGATCGTCAACCAGTTGACGGGCGACCTTGAATTTACGTCGCCGCAGACACTTGTCGCCTTTGCGCTGGGCATCACGCTCTTTGTGATCACGCTCTGCCTCAACATCTATGCGCTCTACATCGTGCGCAAATATCGGGAACAGTACGAATGACCGACATTGTCTCGCCCGTCCCATCGTCTTTCACCAAGACAGTATCTCCGGCCCGTCGCGACATTGGCATCAAGCGTCGCTACGCTGCGGAACGCCGCTTTCGGATGTACGGCATTGCCGCGATCCTGACCGGCCTGTTCTTTCTCTTTCTGCTTCTGTGGACGGTTATCTCGAACGGCTACACGGCCTTTCAGCAGACGACCATTACGCTGCCGATCGAATTTTCAGAAAAGATTATCGATCCGAAAAACGAGCGTGCGGAAAATCCCGGCAAGCTGATGGCAGCAAATTACCCGCTGCTCGTCCGCGACGCCTTGATCAAGGTCCTGAACATCGATCCGTCCAATCGTGCGCTGGTCAAGCGCGCCACGGACATGGTTTCGGCCAGCGCTCGGACGCAATTGCGTGATGTCGTCGTCGCCAATCCGGCTGTGATCGGTACGACGGTCAACGTGTCGCTTTTGGCAGAAGGCAATGTCGACTCGGCAAACAAGGGCCAGATCGACCTTGACGTCGACGAGGCACGCCGCAAGGTCAACAATCAGCAACTCGCCTGGATGAAGCAGTTGAACGACGCGGGTGTGATGACCAAGGAGTTCAATACCGGTCTCTTCACCTATGGCGCTTCGAGCCGGCCAGAGGCTGCCGGTGTCGGCGTCGCGGCGCTCGGCTCGCTCTACATGATGCTGATCGTTCTGGTTCTTTCGCTGCCGATCGGTGTGGCCGCCTCGATCTATCTCGAGGAGTTTGCTCCGAAGAACCGGTTTACCGATCTGATCGAGGTCAACATCAACAATCTCGCGGCGGTGCCCTCTATCGTTTACGGTCTGCTGGGTCTTTCGATCTTCATCAATTTCGCCGGCATGCCGCGCTCGGCAGCCGTCGTCGGCGGCCTAGTCCTGACACTGATGACGCTTCCAACGATCATCATCGCCACCCGGGCGGCCCTGAAGGCCGTTCCGCCATCGATCCGTGCTGCGGCCCTGGGGCTCGGCGCATCCAAGATGCAGACCATCTTCCACCATGTGCTGCCCCTCGCAGCGCCTGGAATTCTGACTGGCACGATCATCGGTCTTGCCCATGCCCTTGGAGAAACCGCGCCGCTGCTGCTCATCGGCATGGTAGCCTTCGTGGTCGACTTTCCAGGTTCGCCGATGCAGCCCTCCACGGCCCTGCCGGTGCAAATCTACATGTGGGCAAACGAAGCTGAACGTGCATTCGTGGAACGGACGTCCGGAGCCATCATCATTCTGCTGGCCTTCCTGATCGTCATGAACTTTGGCGCAATTCTCTTGCGGCGGCGCTTCGAGCGTCGCTGGTAGTGGGGTATAGAACATGAACATGATGTCAGAAGCAGCAGTTGAAAAGGCGCTGGACAAGAAGATGAATGACGTTTCCTTCAAGATGATCGGCAAGGACGTTTCGGTGTACTACGGCGAGAAGCGGGCGCTTTTCGATGTGAACCTGAACGTGCGACAGAACACGGTCACCGCGCTGATCGGCCCGTCCGGTTGCGGCAAATCGACCTTCCTGCGCTGCCTCAACCGCATGAACGATACGATCGACAGCTGCCGCGTCACCGGCAAGATCACCCTCGACGAAGGCGATATCTATGATCCGTCGATCGACGTGGTCGAACTGCGCGCCCGCGTCGGCATGGTTTTCCAAAAGCCGAACCCGTTCCCGAAGTCGATCTACGAGAACGTCTCCTACGGGCCGCGCATTCACGGTCTCGCCCGCACCAAGGCGGAAATGGATCAGATCGTCGAAACCAGCCTGCAGAAGGCCGGTCTCTGGAACGAGGTCAAGGACCGTCTACTGGAGCCGGGCACCGGTCTGTCCGGCGGTCAGCAGCAGCGTCTGTGCATTGCCCGCGCCGTTGCAGTCAGCCCGGAAGTCATCTTGATGGACGAGCCGTGCTCGGCGCTTGATCCGATCGCCACCGCCAAGGTCGAGGAACTGATCCACGAACTGCGCGCCAATTTCACGATCGTCATCGTGACGCACTCGATGCAGCAGGCGGCGCGTGTATCTCAGCGGACCGCCATGTTCCATCTGGGCAATCTCGTCGAGGAAAACGACACCGACAAGATGTTCACCAATCCAGATGATCAGCGCACGCAGGACTACATCATGGGGCGCTTCGGTTGATCTGGTCGATATCCACTCTCGCCAGTTTTAATCCGATTGCGGACTAAGGAAACAGACATGTCCTCCACACACATTATTTCCGTCTATGACGAAGAACTGAAATATTTGACGCGCCGTATTTCCGAAATGGGCGGCATTGCCGAGCAGATGGTTGCCGATTCTGTCCGGGCGCTCGTGAACACCGATCTCGCGCTCGCACAGAAGGTCATCTCCGAGGATATCATTCTTGATGAGGCTGAGAAGCAGATTAATGAAAAGGCGATCATCACCATCGCCAAACGCCAGCCAATGGCCTCCGATCTGCGCGAAATCATGGGCTCTATACGCATTGCGGCCGATCTCGAGCGTGTCGGTGACCTTGGCAAGAACAATGCCAAGCGCGTGATTGCGATCTCCGGTTCGGGCATGCCGCGCCAGCTGGCGCGGGGGCTGGAGCATCTCGCCGAACTGGCGCTGATGCAGTTGAAAGACGTGCTGGACGTTTATGCGTCGCGGTCTGCGGAAAAAGCCAACGTCATCCGCGAACGCGACAACGAGATCGACGCGATCTACACCTCGCTGTTCCGCGAACTCCTGACCTACATGATGGAAGATCCGCGCAACATCACGCCCTGTACGCACCTTCTTTTCTGCGCCAAGAACATCGAACGCATCGGCGACCACGCCACCAATATCGCCGAGACGATCTATTACATGGCAACAGGCGCACAGCCTGTCGGCGAGCGTCCGAAGGATGACAGTGCCAACACCGTCGGCGCGCCGGCCAACTGAGCGTCGCACCTTCGGTCAGAAGGGACAATCGTACTGCCAGAAAATGACCGGGCGAGGGCAGGGTCCTCGCTCCGGCGTCCAGGAGTTGATACCGCATGCTGCCAAGAATAGCAGTCGTCGAGGACGAGGAGGCGCTCAGCGTTCTCCTGCGTTACAATCTCGAGGCCGAAGGCTTTGAAGTCGATACGATCAATCGTGGGGACGAGGCGGAAATTCGTCTTCAGGAACGGTTGCCCGACCTGCTCATCCTCGACTGGATGCTGCCGGGGGTTTCCGGCATCGAACTCTGCCGCCGGCTGCGCCAGCGGCCCGAGACCGAGCGTCTGCCGATCATCATGCTGACGGCGCGCGGCGAAGAGAGCGAGCGGGTGCGCGGTCTGGCCACCGGTGCTGACGATTATGTCGTCAAGCCATTCTCAACGCCGGAACTGATGGCCCGCGTCAAGGCCATGCTCCGCCGGGCAAAACCCGAGGTTCTGTCTTCGGTCCTGCGGTGCGGCGATATCGAACTTGATCGCGAAACCCATCGCGTCCACCGCAAGAGCCGAGAAGTCCGGCTTGGGCCGACCGAATTCCGTCTTCTCGAGTTCCTCATGTCATCGCCCGGTCGCGTCTATTCCCGTTCCCAGTTGCTCGACGGCGTATGGGGGCATGACATCTATGTCGACGAGCGGACTGTCGATGTGCATGTCGGTCGCCTGAGAAAAGCGCTGAACTTTTCCAATATGCAGGACGTTATTCGCACCGTGCGCGGCGCGGGTTACTCGATGGAAGGCCAGTAAGGGAAATTTGGCGCGATGGGAGCAAGGGTGGTCGTCGTAGATGACGATGAGACATTGCGTGCCCTGTTGCAGCGGGCGCTGGAGAACCAAGGCTTCTCTGTGACGCTGCTTTCAAGTGCTGCTGATCTCGAGCGTCGTCTACGGCTTGCCGTTCCAGATGTACTGGTTGTGAACACGGTGCTACCCGGCATGTCCGGCATCGAGGTCTGCCGCCGGGTGCGGACAACGCCATCGACCTATCGCCTTCCCATCATATTGCTTGTTGCCGGGGATGATCGGGATGAAGCCCTTGCAGGGCTTGCCGCCGGTGCGGATGATTGCGTCACCAAGCCGTTTAGTGCTGGTGAACTCGTTATCCGGATAAAAAGCCTTCTGAGGCGGATAAACCCATCCCTGCTGGAACACATGATCAAGGTCGGTGACATCGTACTCGACCGCGACTCACACCGGGTCCACCGACAGCAAAAAGAAGTCCGGCTGGGGCCGACCGAATTCAAGCTGCTCGAACTCTTGATGCGGTCGCCCGGACGCGTCCATTCGCGCTCCGAGATCCGCCTGTCCCTGTGGGGCGATGACGCAAAGGTCAACGAGCGCGCCGTTGACGTGCATATCAACCGCTTGCGCAAAGGCATCGGGCTCGAAAAGGCCGGCACCGTCATCCGTACCGTTCGCGGCGCCGGATATTCCGTTGGAGATCTGTCTTCCAAGTGAAATTGGCAGTTTCAGGAAGCTACGCTCCGGCAGTGCTGCGGAGCGATGTCTTTTTATAGAGCCAGCCGATCATCGCAATTGCGGTAAAAGCTGCGACCGCAAGGACGCCCGCCAGCGTGCCTGCTATGATTGCTTGTTCGACCCCCAGGACCGCATCATCATCGCAAAGGCAAAGGGTGCGATCGCCGCGGAAAACTGCCGCGCTGCGGTCACCCAGCCAAGGCGCGATCCATAGCCCGCACGACCGAACAGCGCGAGTGGCAGCGTTCCGCCGACAATGCTTGCAAGACCGGACCCCAGGCCGAAGAGAATGGCAAAGGCAACGACGCCTGGAACCCACGGACTGGTCGTTCGCAGCACCACGAGTGCCAAAACCAGCAAACCGGCGGCGATGATTGCAAGCGTCGTCTGCGACAGGCGTTCGCCAAAGATCATGTTGAGCAATCGGCTGGCAACCTGCGACGGACCAAACAGGGTGGATACGAGCAGTCCCGCTGTTCCAAGGCCAAGCGCGGCGACCATCGGCACCATGTGAACGAGGATCGAGGCGAGCACGAAGCCCTCGATGCAAAAGGCGAGAAGCATGATCAGGAAAATCGTCTGTCCAGCGCCGCTTGGCGGAACCTGTGAAACGGAAAGCGCTTCCGCCAGTGCGGATTTCGGGAGTGGTTCGGCGGCATGGGCGCGTGACAATTTTCCTACCCAGACATGGATCGGCAGGCAGACGAGGATATTGAGCAGCGCGAAGATCAGGTAAATGGCGCGCCACGAGAGGTGTGCGTGAAGCGATGCGGTCAGCGGCCAGAACAGAGTGGAAGCAAAACCTGCGATCAACGTCAGATGCGTTATGCTTTTCTGCGCCTTGGCTCCACCGACTTGGACAATAGCCGCAAACGCGGTGCCGTAGAGGACGAAGATCGATGCGACCTCCATGGCAACTAGCGAAATGCCGAGTGTCAGCACATTTGGTGAGATCGCAGCGGCGACAAGCGACAGGGCTGCTGCGAGCGAGCCGGTCACCATGAGCCGTCCGGCGCCGTAGCGATCAGCCCAGATGCCAGCCTTGGGAGCCAGAAATGCCCCGAGAAGTAGCGCGAAGGACAAGAGGCCGAAGAGGTGTTCGACGGAAACAGACAACTCTTGCGCCATGTCCGGTGCGAGAATGCTGAACGCGTAATACAGTGTGCCGTAACCGATGATCTGCGTGGCACCGAGCGCCCAGATCAGGCGCGCGGGGGCTGATCGTTCCATCATTCCGCCGGCTCCATCCGGCGGGTTTCTGCAGGCGTAGCACAGCCGCATCCGGATTTTCCGTCCACTTTTGCTTGCTGATCGGCAAGGCAGCAGGCGTCAGTGTCGGCCGGCGCCGGGCCTCCACAGCAACCGCCGGCCGAGACACCACTGATGGAGGCGACAGAAGTGCTGCAGACTCCCGTTTCCGGCAAGACAAGCCGAACGTCACGCGCGGCCTGGTGATCGCCCGCGAGTTCCGCCACCACGGACCGCACCTGCTCGTACCCCGTCAGCATCAGAAAGGTCGGTGCGCGACCGTATGATTTCGAACCAACAATGTAGAATCCGGGTTCGGGCTGGGTGAGTTCTGCGATGCCGTGCGGCGGTACGGTTCCGCAGGAATGAAGATTGGGGTCGATCATCTGCGCCAGAAGGCGGGGGCATTCGACGGCGCTGTCCATATCCAGCCGAAGCTCGTTCAGCATCTCGAGATCAGGGCGGAAGCCAGTTGCGACGATGACCCTGTCGACAAGGAGGGAATGCTGTTTGTTATCGATCATCGCTTCAATCTCGACACCTTCGGGAGCGATCCGGATCGACCGGGCGGCAAACGGCGCGAGCAATCGCACATGTTCGCTTTCCAGTGCGTCCTTGGCCGCAAGCCCCAGATCGCCGCGCGAGGGAAGCTGGTCGTTCAACCCGCCGCCGAGCAGGCGGTCGATCCTATTCCTGCGCAACGCCCAGGTGATAAGGGTCGCCGGCGCCTTTTTCTTGAGCGCCATCAGCGCCAGAACGGCATTGATCGCAGAATGGCCGCCGCCGACCACCAGCACCGAGCGTCCGGCATAATCAGCAGCGTCCCGTCCGTCAATATCGGGAATGCCATAGGCGATCCTGTCGGACGCAGCCCTTTCGCCGATCACGGGCAGACCATCGATGCCCATCGGGGCAGGGCGGCCCCATGTACCGGACGCATCGAGAACAGCGCGTGCAGTCACGCCCATTTCGGCTCCGGTGGGATCAGTATATCGGATCTCGAACGCAGCATCGTCCCGGCCCCGGCTCGTGACCTTATCGAGCCCGTGCCGGCTGATGGAGGTGACCGTTGCGCCATAGACAAGGTTGGAGGCGATTGCCGGAAGCCGTGCGAGCGGCTCGAGGTAGTCCTCGACAATCTCACGGCCAGTCGGGATCGCATCGTCTGCCGGTTTCGCCCAATCGGTCAGGGATAACAGATCGACGGCGGCTTCATCGGTGACATAGCGCCAGGGTGTGAAAACCCGCACATGACCCCAGGACAGCAGTGAGGCGCCGGCCGATCGGCCACGCTCAAGGATAAGAGGTCGGATTCCGCGACCGACAAGGTGAGCCGCCGCGGCCAAACCGACTGGTCCTGCACCGATCACGGCGACGGGGAGTTCCGGATGCGTCTTCATCTTTATTCCTTCCGTATTTCTAGATTATTCGAAGTATATAGTCAAAAAAAGCTCAGTCTTGTGCGGTCAACCGTACGTCGTCGCAGCGTCCATCAGCACAGCACTCATCGACGAGATAGCCGATCAGCGCGTTCATCGCCTTGTAGTTTGCCCGGCAGATCAGCGTCGTGCCGTTGCGTTCCTGGGTTACGAGATCCGCGTCAATCAGCTTCTTGCAGTGGTGCGACAAGGTCGAGCCGGGGATATCCAGCTTCTGCTGCAATCCGCCGACGGCAAGCCCGTCCATGCCGGCGCGCACCAGCATGCGGTAGATCCGCAACCGCGTCGGATTGCCGAGTGATTCCATTTGCGAGGCGGCTATTTCGATATTCATGGAAATATACATATCCATCAGCAGCGCCACCGTCAACGCCAATATTTGCGGCACAAGCCTGTTGACTATATCCATATGTCCAGTATTCTCGACATATGGAACAGGAAACTGCAATTCTCGCTCTGGCGGCGCTCGCCCAGTCGACCCGGCTCGAAACCTTTCGGCTGCTGGTGCGCCATTCGCCCGATGGCCTGCCTGCGGGCGAGATCGCGCGGGCGCTATCCATCCCGCATAATACGATGTCCACCCATCTCAACATCCTGTCGCGCGCCGGGCTCGTGGCGTCCCAACGCCATAGCCGGGTGATCGTCTACCGCGCCGACGTTCCGCGCCTGCGGGAGCTGATGCTGTTCCTGATCAAGGATTGCTGCGGCGGCAATGCGGACCTCTGCGCGCCGCTTATTGCCGAACTCGAACCCTGCTGCTGAAAACCGAAAGGTGTGCCCATGACCAAGACGACCTTCAACGTGATGTTTCTGTGCACCGGAAACTCCGCCCGCTCGATCATCGCCGAAAGCGTGCTGCGCAAAGATGGCGGCGGCAAGTTCAACGCATTCTCTGCCGGCAGCTATCCCAAGGGCGAGGTCAATCCTTTCGCCCTCGAAACGCTTTCCGGCCATAATTATCCCGTCGATGGGCTGCGCTCGAAAAGCTGGGACGAATTCGCCGCTACAGGTGCACCGGAACTCGATTTCGTCTTCACGGTCTGCGACAATGCCGCTGGCGAAGCCTGCCCGGTCTGGCCGGGACAGCCTATGACGGCGCATTGGGGCGTCGAGGATCCGGCCGCTGTCGAGGGAACGGATGCGGAAAAGCGCGTCGCCTTTGCCACGACGCTTCGCTACATGAAGCTGCGCATCACCGCGTTTGCAGCATTGCCCGTCGAAAGCCTGGAGCGCCTCAGCCTGACGGCGAAGCTGCGCGACATCGGGCAGATGGAAGGCTCGACAGCCAAGAGGGCTGACGTCGCATGAGCAGCCCCGTTGATATCATCATCTATCACAACCCCGATTGCGGCACCTCGCGCAATACGCTGGCGATGATCCGCAATGCCGGCATCGAGCCGCATGTCGTGGAATATCTGAAGACCCCGCCGAGCCGGGCAATGCTTGAGCAACTGGTCACCCGTATGGGCATCGGTGCACGCGACCTCCTGCGCGAAAAGGGCACGCCCTATGCCGAACTGGGTCTCGATAACAAGGATCTCGCCGATGAAGCGCTTTTCGATGCGATGATGGAACACCCGATCCTGATCAACAGGCCGATTGTCGTCTCGCCGCTTGGCGTCAAGCTCTGCCGCCCGTCGGAGGCCGTGCTCGATCTACTTTCCACCGCCCAACAAGGCGCGTTCTCGAAAGAGGACGGGGAGGCTGTTGTCGATGCCCGGGGCCAGCGGGTCGGATAACGCCAGCTTTTAATGATCCCTCACTCTCCGCCTCGATCAGGCGGAGAGCCGTATTTTCATGCAAGGAACCCGCCATGCACGCCGCTCACGCGCAGCCCGCCGTCCCAACTGTCCGCCTGTCTTTCCTCGATCGCTATCTGACGGTCTGGATTTTTGCCGCCATGGCGCTCGGTGTTCTTTTGGGAACCGTCTTCGAGGGGCTTCCCGCGGCGCTCGACAGCCTGTCCGTCGGCAGCACGAACATTCCGATCGCCATCGGGCTGATCCTGATGATGTATCCGCCGCTGGCAAAGGTCCGCTATGAGGAGCTGCATCTGGTCTTCGCGGATAAACGGATATTGGCGATTTCGCTTCTGCAGAACTGGATCATCGGCCCAACGCTGATGTTCGTGCTGGCCATCATCTTCCTGCGCGATTACCCCGAATACATGACCGGCCTGATCCTCATCGGCCTTGCCCGCTGCATCGCCATGGTGCTGGTCTGGAACCAGCTGGCGCGCGGCGACAACCAGTATGTCGCCGGCCTCGTCGCCTTCAATTCGATCTTCCAGATCCTGTTTTTCAGCGTCTATGCCTGGTTTTTCCTGACGGTCCTGCCGCCGGTCTTCGGCCTGGAGGGCAGCGTCATCGACGTCTCCTTCTGGACGATTGCCGAGGCCGTGCTGATCTATCTCGGCATCCCGTTCCTCGCCGGTTACCTCTCGCGCCGCATCCTGACGGCGACCAAGGGGAAAGACTGGTATGAAAACGTCTTCCTGCCGAAGATCGGGCCGATCACGCTGGCAGCGTTGCTGTTCACCATCGTCGCCATGTTCAGCCTGAAGGGCGGCGATGTCGTGCGCCTGCCGTTCGATGTGGTGATGATCGCGATACCACTGACGATCTACTTCCTCATCATGTTCTTCGTCAGCTTCCTCATGGCGAAATCGGTCGGGACGGATTATCCGCGCTCGACGGCCGTGGCCTTTACCGCAGCAGGAAACAATTTCGAGCTGGCCATCGCCGTTGCCATTGCCGCCTTCGGTCTGGCATCGCCGGTCGCCTTCGCCGCCGTCATCGGGCCTTTGGTCGAAGTGCCGGTGCTGATCATCCTTGTGCAGTTTGCGCTGTGGATGGGACGCCGTTATTTCCCGGCTAACAATCGGCGCGTCCCGGCAGAGTGAACCGGCGGGAGGCGGGCAGGGACCTCGTTGCACCCGGCCGGAACAGCCCCGAGCCACGCGCCGCCGAACTGATTTGATCAAGCATTGGAGTCCCTTTTGACTGAACTGCCCGCCGCCCGTATCGATCTTCTCCATCAGCCTGACATGGAGACACTGCGACCGCCGTTTTCGACGCACAAGCCGCGCATTCTGATCCTCTACGGTTCGCTGCGGGAGGTTTCCTACAGCCGTCTGCTGGCGCAGGAATCCGGTCGCCTGCTCGAGCATTTCGGCTGCGAGGTGCGCATCTTCAATCCCGAAGGGTTGCCGCTGCCGGACGGTGCGCCGATCTCCCATCCGAAGGTGCAGGAGCTGCGCTCTTTGTCCGAATGGTCCGAAGGCCAGGTCTGGGTCAGCCCCGAACGGCACGGCGCGATGACCGGCATCATGAAGGCGCAGATCGACTGGATCCCGCTGACCGTCGGCTCCGTGCGGCCGACGCAGGGCAAGACGCTGGCTGTCATGGAGGTCTCCGGCGGATCGCAATCCTTCAACGCCGTCAACCAGCTGCGCATTCTCGGCCGCTGGATGCGGATGATCACCATTCCGAACCAGTCCTCCGTCGCCAAGGCCTTCCAGGAGTTTGACAAGGACGGCCGGATGAAACCATCCGCCTATTACGACCGCGTGGTGGATGTCTGCGAGGAACTGGTCAAGTTCACACTTCTGACCCGCGATGCCTCGGCCTATCTCACCGACCGCTATAGCGAGCGCAAGGAAGATGCGGACAAGCTGGAACAGCGGGTCGGGTTGAAATCGATCTAGCCGGGGCGGCGGTTAGACCGGCGAGTTTCTGCTACAGTTCACAAACACCGGAACCGCTCTGGGTGAACTCAGGAAGACCGGCGAGTGAGGAGCCTTACCTCTCCCCTTGCGGGAGAGGTTACAAAATCAACATCTTAGCGTCAGCTAAGTGTTAGATTTTGTTGGTGAGGGATTTTTTCGGATTTGGCCGTGCGCCCATGCCTGCCCTCTCTGGCAATTTCTAACACTTAGCTGAAGCTAAGATGCTGAAATTGCTTTCTCCCCACCGAGGGCGAGATAGAACTCACCGTAGCTAACACATTCCGAAAGCCAGCTATGTTGATCACCATTGCCTTTCTCGCCTTCACGCTCTCGGCCGACGACATGGAGGGCGTCAGGACGAGTACGGCGGAGCTGAAAGTGATGGCGCAGGACGCGGAGGCGGATTGCCGAGGATATCCGTCACAGGCCCTGACGCTCGCCAGCTGCGCGGCGCGGGATGTCTACCAGTCCATTCTGGAATACCGGCATATCTGCAATGAGGGGCCGTTCATCAATGAAGAGAACTGGGTTGCGTGTGTGAAGCCGTGAGCGCCGGGCCTACCCCTCTCTTGCATTTTCTACCACTTAGCGAAAGCTGAGGTGCTGAAACTGCTTTCTCCCCCACCCGAGGGGGAGATAGTGCGAGCCTGCTCGCGACCTTAAGTATCTATTGCTTGTATACGTAAAAAAGCCGCGAGCGATGCCCGCGGCTTTCAGCGTTGAATCTATGCAATGATTACTTTTTCTTGTTAGGCGCTTGAGTCAGGGCAGATGCCGCGACTTTTTTAACTGCAGCCGGTGTCTTCGGATTGCTCAGAAGTTTTCCCGCAGTTGATGCTACCGATTTTGAAGTACGTTCATTTGAGGCCATTTAAATTCCTTTGGATGGCCGCCAAGCTACCTCGACTCCGATACTCGATTTCCCTTATCGTATCCACGCAACTGGCTAAGGGATTTGAGTCTCTTTGCCCCGCGTCGGCCTCGGCTGTTTCGCGGTAGTCAAAGCCGGAACCGAAAGGTTTCGGCTTTGTCATTTCAGTTTTTCCAAAACAGTTATTGAGTCTCGTTTTGTTCTTCTTTGTAGTCCAGCCCGAAGTTTCCTCCGGGCTGATAAGTTGAGAAAACCACCTAGGTCCTGGCCAACTCTCATGCAAGTCGTTGATTTCCAGCGATCGAATTCTGTTTCTGGACTCATGCCTAGCCATTTTGGAAGCTGAAACTGGCCAAATAACCCGGCCAAAAAGAAAGCCGAGGAATCCCCGGCTTCGGCAGTCCAAATATCGGCTTCAGAACGAGAATGCAGCTATGTCCAGGACTCGATAAAACTTCTTTCCTGAAGCGATGAACGCCGGAAGAATTTCAACTTTCCTCAACCGCCTTTCGATGCCTGCTGTTGTCCTCCGATGGCGGTGCGCCAGCGTGCCCAAGGACACAAACGTAGAGATGAAGCGCGCAAGCTCATCTGGTTCGACAACCATCTGCATCTGACGCTTCCATGGGTTGCGTCGTCTGACCGACTTGAGGTGGTCTGCCTCGATCAGGGCATGAACCACGGCGTTCGATGCCGGGATAGCCAGTTCCACTTCGCGAAGAGAATGGCATCTGTGATCCGGTCCCCGTGTCCACTCCCTGAGCTCGTAGGGGTCGATCCTGAGAGCCGCCAGCCCTTCGCCGTTATCGATCCTCGCTACGTTTTTGAGCTTGCCGTCGAGGATTAGTCGAACGACTTCACCATGTTTGCAGTTGGCCATTTTAACTGCGGATCGCAGGCGCACGAAATGGTCGGATGGCGCGACCGTCGAAAGACATTTGACCCGACGTCGGATCTCCGCCACATCAGATGCGCGGAAGGACATTGTCGTCGTAAGTCCTCCACCGGACTCCGGAGCCGCGCCGCCACTGATGGAATTCTCGAAGCTGCGGAGGATCCCGCAGTCGACAATGCTTGCCAACTGCGACCGCTCCGCACCGAGGTTTGCCACCGTTTCCTTGGAGCTGAGGGCATCCTTGGCCTCTTTTGCGAACGCCTCCATCTCCGTCGCGTCGAGGACGATCCGATGATATGACCTCCCGGCTGCATCTGCTTCCACCTTCCCGGACCTCACCAGCAGATTGCGGAGACGCTTCGGCTGCAAACCGAATTCCTTGGAAGCCGAATAGACCGAATGTATCCGGCGCTCGGTGATCGGTCCGAAGCAATCGGCTCCTAGTGCTAACGGAACCGAGTTCGTTGTCACTTCTCGCATGATCTTGCGAAATGGCTCGTAGGCCGCCTCCGGGGATGCTGTGGCCAGGACCGTGTGCAGATGCCCGTAGAGGCCTCTCCCTTTCATGTCGCTACCGGTTTTGAAAAATCGGCCGATCAGCCTCTCGAGAAACTCCGTGAAATCGACTTCCCCACCCTGGATTATGTCATAACCGCGTCCAGCGGATCTCGACAGGTCACCGGGTCTGAGCGTTTTCGGCCCGGCTGTGACGCCGTATTGTTCAACGATCCCAACGGCCTCACAAACGCGCCCGACGACATTAAACGGAAATGCATCGAGCCAACGGTTGCCCTTCGGACCCGAGCGTAGCCTCCCTTCGACGTAACCCTGATAAGCATCCGGAACCTGGCGAGCCGTGACGCGTGCGATCATAGGGATTTCTTTACGATGGAATTCAAGCTTCGCCGCGAAATCGTGCTCGAGACCGTAGAGAAGATTCTCCGGTCTCAGCGTGAAGATCAGGCACTCGTGCTCCCGGCAGACCTGCACGGGCACTACGAGCCATTCGATTCTTCCGTAAGGCCTGAATCCACGTCGACCTCCAGCCGTGATCTCATCATCCAGGACACAATGTGGGCAGATCCTGAGATGCGCTCTCTGCGTCATCGGTCGCGAAAAAGCTCACCCGAGATAATTGTGGTGAAGCGCCCGCCATTGTTGACGACCCCGCTTTCGAGGGAGGCCTCGGAAGTGCCGAGCGCCGATGCAAACCGCTGAATATCCACTCTGCGCCCGAGCGCCAGTCCTTTGAAACTGAAGCCAAGCCTGCTGGCGAGAGCCTGGGCTTTCGGGTAGCCACAGGCCGCCGCCAGGCGGGAGCATAAACTGGCAACGGATTCTCCGCTGTTGAATGGGACGATTTCAGCGAGTCGTGTCATTGTGGGCGTACTCCGTATTTCGTGGCATTCTTGCCCTTCGATTTGAGGCGTGCCTCCTCCCATGCGCGATCGTCGTCCCTCAGAAGCGCGGTAGCAGGCTCCAGTTCGTCCCAGTTGGCTGCCGTGAAGACGTTCCGGGTCGGCTTGCACCCCGAGAAGGAGGCGTAGACATCGACGAAGTCCTGCAGTTCAAGGAAGTCACGACCGCCCAGAATGGCAAGTTCGACTGCGGCACGGATCAACTGGATGATCGAGCCGAATTCGCCCTCGCAGGCATGCGACAGCCGTTCGCGGAACTGCTTTTCCTTGTCGTCGAGGTCGATGCGGACCTCCAGCTTCGCGTGCTTTTTCGCGACAATTGCGAGGACGGTACCGATCAGGTCGTCGTCGCCTGAGGCGCTGACCGGTTCGAACGGCACAACAGTGCGCCGAGTATAGAGCTGCTTTCGGGCAAGAAAGCTCGCCAGCGGGGAACGCCAGCCAGGATCAGGCGTACGGGCCAATCCGTCATCTGTGTAAGGCCCTTCAACGAGTTTCCGATAACCGTGGCTTCGCGAACGGTGGCCGTCTCGATGGCATGCTGGGCCTCGTCGATGAAGACCCACATGACCTTGTGAACCTTCAGCAGCCGCCGGAACTCAGCCCAGGCCTCATGCTCATGTAAACCGAGGCCGGGATTGATGCCCATGGCCTGCAATCCTGCGATGGCGAGAAGCTTTGGCGTGCATGGCGATGGTGCCTCGATGAAAATCAACGGGTGGATCCGAACTTTGTCTTCATCGATGTAGGATGCCGTCGCCTTCATGTTCTGGAGATGCTTCATGACGGCGGTGGTCTTTCCAGCCCCGCTGTTGCCGCAGACGGCAACGATCCTGCGTTTGTCCGGCTTCCCCGTGATCCGTGTCGAAACGCTCACCACCATAGCCTTGAGCGCTTTGTTCAGCAGCTCGTCGCGGGTGAGCGGGATGTACTCGGCGTAGATCTGCGAGATACGGTCAGCGACCTCCAAGCGCTGCTCGTTCATGAGGCCGCGAATGCGGTCGATCGCGGCCTGGCTCCGCTTGTCTTCGTGTTCCTTGTCATACTTGGTCATGTTGGTCCTCCTATTCGTCATCGAAGACGTTGTTGCTGATGATGCGGGACGGGCTGTTCTGCTCGTCGTCCGTCGTGGTGGGGTCGCTGACTTGGTCGTTCGGCACCGCAATGCCGAGAGCAGGGCGGCCGCCCATCTCCGCCTCCTGCCGCAATTCCTTTGCGGTCCGGGTCTTGGCGTAGACGATCGGCTCGATCCGGAGTGCCGCGAAGAGTTCGTTGGACGGATGCCATTCGCCCTCGGGGCGGGGTTCGCCTTTGACCGGGCTGTCGACGATGTCGAAGACGTGGTCCATTTTTTCTCGAACCGGAGATAGTCCTCGTCGGTCAGAACCGGATTGACGAGACCGGCCTCGAGCCGGGCCATGTCCGCCTGCTGCTTGAGCCACGCAAAGGTGTCGAGCATAATTTGCCGGGAGGCTTTCCCATTCTCGGCGTTGAAAAGCCTGAGGCGTTCTGAAGCCGCCAGCCACTGCCAGATGCTGATCCCTTCCATTTCCCGATGAACGCACGGAACTTCGATCCAGCCGTCCGGCGTGAGAACCGAAATGGAACCAAGGTTGTGGTTGTTCACGCGGGCCAGAACCGGAGCCTTGTTATCCTTCCGTCGGAGCTGCTGAAGCTGCTTGCTCTGGAAGTAGAGGCCTGCCGTCCGGTACCCTTTCTTCGAAACCTTCCGCGTCACGCAGGTGCCGAAGAGATGCGTTCTGAGCGTCCCGACGGGACCCGGCATCACACCGTGATCCCGTGCGAGTTCCAACCACGTATTCAGTGGCGTCGCCCCGTTGAGACCTTTGTGCGGTGCGTTGTGATAGCCGTCGACGCACCAACGGATCATGCATTCCGCCACCTGGTCAGCGACCATGTTCGCATGCGCCTCAGCGTCGTATTCGCCTTTCTCGGCAAGCGATCCCCACGTTCTGGCATCGAAGTAATTGAACATCTGATGGCTGAAGGTCAGGAACCAGCGTTCAACGAAACCACGCCAGGAGGCATCACCTGCTCGAGGCAGGAAGATCTCGATTCCGGCATCATTGAGCGCTACACGATATGGTCGGTGCGCGAAATACATCGCACTATCGACTGCTACATATTCATGCGTGCCGCCCTGCGGCCACGGCGACTGACAGCCAAGGCGGTGGGCGATTTCGGTCTTGTCGCGGGTCGACATCTCCAGGGCAGTCATCGCGGACTTGAGAGACGGCGGTTCCCCACTGACATGCAGGGCAACGATGCAGCGGGTCGCCACGCAGATCATCGCCGTGATCGTGAGACGGGTCCGCTTGATTTTCTTGCGTTCGGCCTTCGACAGCTTCGCCCAGATGCCGATCTTGACGAGAAGCGTCTGGAGGTCGGTCTCATGATCGTCGCACTCGATCCGTTCCAGCGGGCGGATCACATCGATGCCGCCGGATTCCGGTTGCCACTCGCGGCGGGCGGAATCCTTCCCGTCGCGACCGAGGTCGCGCCACATCTCCGGCTGTGCGTTGAAGCGGTTGCGAAGCGTCTCAGGGCATGGGATCCGGAGCTGGTCGTTTGGCCCCCGGTGTCTGTTTTCAGCCTCCATCTTCCGCTCCATCTCACGATGGATTGCGGCGAGATCTGGTTTTGTGGTGGAGCAGGCCTCGTGGATTGCTGCGCTAAGATGCACGAACTCGTCAGCAGTGAAATACTCCGGGCGATCGTGCCTGTACTCATTCCTGAGGCAGATGGGATCGAAGTCGTTCGTCTCCATTTCAAGGATCCAAGCCTTTAAGGTGGAAGGCTTGGGTTCGAACAGAGCGATGTTGGCTTTGGTGCGATAGGTCAGGGACTTAGCCCCTGTCACACGGGCCTGCATTTCCCGCCACTCGAGGCCGATCATAGGGATAACCCGCAGAAGCGGTTCGCGCGACTTGCTGACGACCGGGGGCATGGGCAGGCCGTCGATGCGGGCGAGCCGCCGCTGCTCACGGTGGTCAGCCTGCATCTCGAGGAATCTGCGGACGAAGAATTCCTTGCGAAGGACGTCTTCTTGGTCGGAGGGCGAGAGTGTCGACAGGCTGCTGGAGCCGGAAAGGCGCGCCTTGGCCTTGACCTTTCCGTAGTATCTAAACTCGACCGTCATCGGGTTGCCTGGGCGGTTCAGTCGTTCGTCGAGCTCCGGCTGTGTGAAGCTGACTGTGGCATTGGTCTCGTCCATGCGTCGCAGAACGGCTCCGTTCCGGTCGCAGTAGAGGACGCAGTATTCGACGCCGAGATCCGTCACCCGGGCATTTTCGGGGAGCCGGATGTAGGGTAGCGATACGGGATTGTGCTGGAGAGCGAGAATCTGTCGGAGGTCGGGCTGCATGTCGTTCCTCTCAGTTGACGTGGTTGAATCTGACGTAGGGAGCATCGACCAGCTTGAGATCCGGACGGACTGGGATCAGGATCTCGTCATGGATCAGGCACCACACCGCGTTGCGGCCGTAGGCGGGAATCTCCCATCCGGCGAGGAGGTCGCGGATGTGGACCGTGCCGTGGAAGCGCGATGCGTATTCGCGAAGGCGGTCGTTGTCGGCCGCAACGGAAAGCTTGAGTGCACGCAGGATGCTCCTCGCGTTCCAGCAACGTGCGTCCGTTGCCTCCCGATCTGTGATGATTGTGGCCCCGTCGGCGAAGCCGTGGGGCAGATTCCGATCCAGGGTGCCGATCGTGTATTCAAGGCCGTCCTTCTCCAGAAGACTGCGTGGGCGGACGCCAACGACGATCACGGTTCCTGTTGCCATCGTGGTTCGGTAGTCGATCGTGTGCTGGGAGGTGCCGTCTTCCTGCTGGACCGAAACTGCGGACGGCTGGTCTTCCACGAGCACGACGTGCTTCGAAGCGCACATCATGTAGGCGAGGTTCCGCTCGTAGGTGCTCGAGTACGTGATCGCCTTGCGCGTCTTGCAGTTGACCATAGTCCCGCGGCTATGTCCCTTGGTTCGGGCCGGATACCAGCGCGACGGTGTCGGCTCCTCGGTCGGCTTCCAGACCTTGGGACGGCTGACGAGGCCGTCGAGACCCTCGTCATCGATATCCGGCATGCTAAACGGCAGGTACCGGCCGGAAAGCGGCCCGGATGGCTGGAGAAACAGGGTGTCGGTGGGGATCGGCTCAAGGGTTCGGTCGTAACCGGCTTCCAGCTCGTGCATGAACCGGATGATCTGTCTGACGCGTGTCATGGTCGCTCCTAAGGGCACGGATGTCCGATGCCGATCGCTGGTCGGCTCAATGGTTTCAAATGGTGAGAGGAAGCGTGCCGCCGTCTCGGTCAGGCAGGCGGCACGCACGCAAGGGTCGTTCTCAGCGCTTGGGCTGGCGGCCGCTTCCTATGTCGACAGGTGTAACCGTCGTCACATGGAGTGGCGGCATCCGCTTGATCCGGGACCTCTGGGCGCGCGACAGACTGCTCCAGATCCCGGCGAGGCGGAGTACGAAGGCAACGTCGACCGAGGTCTCGTCGAGTTCAGAGGGGACTTCGCGATGGACGCCGCGGTCAACGAAGCGGCGGCGGCTGCATCCAAGCGACGCGGCGAGGGCGGGGCGGATGGGCTTCAGCGGAGGCTTGCCGCCCGACTGAGACGAATGGTGTCCGTTGTCGAAGGCAGAAGGCTGTTCAATGGCGCGGGTCAATGCCATCTCCTTTTGGGATCACGATGATGATGAGGGCAGCGAGGCAGATGCCGGATCAGTCCCCGTGCGGCAGTTGCAGATCGTGGCGGGCGAATATTTCCACCAGGTCGAGTTCGTATTCATCGATCTCGATCGAGCAGCACGATCTGTTGGGCCGACCGCTGCGAGCCGGATGATGCGGGCGTCTCTGATGCTGCAGATGGCGGCGAGATCTGGCCGAGTTCGACTGCATTCGGTTCGAGTGTTCCGAGGTCTGTTTTCACGTCGGTATCCTGTGATCGGGGCATGGCTTCGCCGTTCCCGTGGAGGGCCACTAGGCGAAAGCTCAGCGATTTCCGGATGTTTCTGCTAGTCGGTGGCGGGCACGGTCACCGTATCGAGGTCAAAGCCTCGGGCGCGGTCTCCGGCGCAGCGTGTCTTGCCGCCCCAAACCCTGCCAGCACTGGCATTGCGGCGTATCCATCATGGAGCGGCAATCCCGCGGCGTAGCGCGCATTGGGATCATGGAGCGCAGCGTAAGGCTGCGTCAGGTGCAGGCCAGCGATCGCGATCGCAGTGACGAGCAGCGGAACGAGGACAGGGTTCACGAGCAACCGGTCCGTGAGGGACGAAGATACATCCGTCGCGGCCGGGGATGCCTTTGGGCGATGTGGCATAAGGGCTCCTTTTCGTTACCGGCACCTCCAAAACGCACGTATCCTGCCGCCGCTGACGCGTCGTTTGAACTTGCGGTCTGGGGAATGCCTTGGACTTCATCGTGCGGGGGGTCGGCGACCCATGATTTCGTCATCGGCCGCGTGCCGTTCCGCACTGAAACTGCATTTAATCGCCGATTGCGTTCTAATCTCAGCGGAGAAAGGTCTTTTGCATTTTCCATGAAATCTTGGGGTGGATCCGGCTACACGAGCCGCAATAGATCCATGGCCGACGGCGGGCGTCGGGACCGGTGCCCGGTCATATCTCGGCTGAGTTGGCTATCTTTCGATATGCAGTCATCTCACGGTCCCCAGCAGTAATGCGGTATCTGGATCATGCATCATTTTATGAAGACGTCCAGCCCCAAAATATACGTCTTCGAAAATCTGTTGAAACAGCACTGGACGCTAGTATAGATCTTAGAGAAAGCGCCAGATTGTCAACAATTATACTTTTGGTGACTGCCGCGTGGTTGTCGCTTGCGTAGCCCTGGTCGAATCCTGTCAAAACAGGAGTGGCCGGGATGTACACCAAGTACAGGACGATCGAGATCCGCAAGCGCTGCGACGCGTTCCTGAAAGAACATGGGCTCAGGATGGAGCTGCATCGCATATGGGGCCGATACCATGTGTCCTTCGAGGGCGACGACTACCGCTCTCCGGTCACCATCGTTTTCGACGGCCCCAGCAAGGAATTGACGGAGGCGCGATGGGACCACAGCAGGATCGAGATCCAGTCCTTTCACGTCGAGGCACTCGGCGACACAGACTGGAAGGTCTATCACTCCGTTCACGTCGGTATCGAGACTTACAAGGATCTCGAGGATCTCGATGAGCCATTCATTGGAGGGATGCTTGAGCGAGCCTCCCACTGGATCGAGAGGACACCGCTCGTACCGAACAGGAAAGGCCTGCCCGGTGTTATAGATTCCAAGGCCCTTGAAGAAATCTACCACGACGTGATGACCAGACTGCCAGAGGCCCGTGATCTGGCGGTGGCCAAGGATGCCGACGGCGAAGCGATCGATTTCGACATGAATGGCTGGCAATGCAAGGTGACTTTCATTCCAGCGGATCCGGAGAAGGAAACTCCGGAGCGCGCCCTCGTGCAGGTCGACGGAGCGGCGGGCTGCGAGATCGATGCCGAAACATCTAAGATCTTCACGACGCTCGCCCACCAGTGCCCTCGCCTAAGGTCTAGCAAGCACGCCGGACCCGTCCGCTAGCCGTTAAAGTCCTCCGGTTCCGGGCCTTCGACGCCATTGAACCTTGTCAGCCTTGGACCTGATCCTGTAACGGGTTTTGCGCCCAGCCGCCGGACGTCGAGAGGCTCGCCTGTCAGTGCCATTCTGAGCGAGAGGCCGATCGCCCGCGCGACCTGCGGCGGGAAGGCGTTGGCAAGCTGCTGAAGCGTCGCGTGTGTCGAGGAGCCGAGCATCCATTGGTCAGGGAGGCCCTGGATGCGCTTCAACATCGCGATCGTGGGTTTCGGCAGAAATCCGACTTTGACCTCATCGAGTTTCGGCGGTCGGTCAGCCACGGCCGAGCCGTCGAAACCGCTTTTCGTCCAGCTTGATGTGTAGTCCGCGCTTTGTCCGAACCTGGTCACGGTGGGAGCGAAGCCGCCGCCGAATTTCTCCATCCACCAGTTGAACCACTCGTCGTATCTCGCCTGCTCCGGCGATCGCGGGAGACCTTCCCGGTCGCTTCTTGATCGATGAGGGAACAGCAGTTCCTTTAGCGCCTCACCGAGCGGGACGGCAGCGTGGTCGTCAGGGGACGGTAATCTGAACCGATGTGCGATATCCGGACGCAGGCCGATGACCAGCACACGCTTGCGATCCTGCGGAACTCCGAAATGCTTGGAGTTCAGCGTCGGCATCCAGACCTTGTATCCTTCCTTCTTGAAGTCCGAAGTGATCTTCGCCCTGTGCGATCCGTGGCGGAAGAACGTGAATCCTTCCACGTTTTCGAAGAAGAACGCCCTGGGTTGCACCGTCCTCACAATTCTGACGGCAGTTGGAAAGAGGTCCCGCTTGTCGAACTGGCCCTCGCCGTCGCCCCGCCCTGAGTACGGCTGGCATGGCAGACCTCCGGCGACGATGTCGACCCTTCCGGCGAACGGTGCGAAAAGACGCTCTGGATCCTTGGCGATGTCCGCCGTGACGACATGCATCGTCGGACGGTTCGCCCGAAGCGCCTGGGCTGCTGGCTTCCAGTTCTCGAATGCGGCGGCGATTTTTAGCCCCGCCGCCTGCAACCCCAAGGCCTGCCCACCGACGCCTGCGCAGAGTTCGAGAAACCTGGCCTCGGAGGAACTGAAGCTGACTGGCAGTATCCCGAAAGGCAGGGGCAGCTTGGTCGCGGACAGGTACTGCAGGGCGTGCAGCATGTCGTTTCGTCCAAGGCTCCGGTCGTTGTCATCGAACGTGAAGCCGCCGTCATGGCCGAAGCGGCCGGAGGCGAGACGTGCGAGCGCCTTATGCGCCATCGCTAGCCTTACAGCCTGGGGTCTGCGAGCTGCTAGCTGGCTCCACTCCTCCTGACCGACATGGCTGACACCATATATGCGCTCGAATTCACGCAGCACCGGTTCCGCCCGGGCGCAGATGGTCTCGTGTCCTTCGCGATATGCCGGCGCCGACCTTTCGATCCTGTGATATCCGCGGAAGGCGGCACGCTTTATCTGTGGGTTCTCGGAGCGGAACTTCTCCAGCTCTTCTGCAAGTCCGCATACCGACTCTTCGAAGGATTCGATGGCTGGCCGCACGGTCCTTTTCGAAGCGATGGCCGAGAGATAGCGACGGCGTGCGCGCGCCTGCAATATTTCCTGCGGAACCGCGGCCTTCCTTGCCTCCCGCTCCGTTGCTGCGGCTTCGCCGGAGACGACCAGGGAACCCGTTGCCAGTCTGCGCAATGTAGCGGAGCGTGCTGCCTCGTTGACGGCGACCAGATCCTTCATCACGGAAATCGAAGCACAGTTTTCCTCGAGGACCGCCCTGTGATCCTGAAGATGCTCGCTCATACCGATGTAGGTTCCGACTAGATCCGGCGGCATGCGGCACTCCGCGACGAGGGCCCCCGGCAGCTTTTCAGCTCCGACTGCAGCCATTAGTTCGGCGACCTGCGATGCGATCTCGAAGTGAAGTGCGGTGACCTTCTTCTGCAGCGCGATCAACTCCTTGCGATGGCATCGAAGGGCTTGATTTTCCGATGTCGGAAAATCGTTCCCTGTCTTCGACTTCTCTATCGCGCTCTGGCCCATGAATTCCCCGCTGCGTCATTCACCGAGATAGCACCTAGGTCCTGATGTCCCGGAAAGGGAATTGCTAAACTTCTAATGATCAGGTCGATGGAATGTTCGAGGGATGGATGTGCAAACGCACGCTTGTCGCCGTCACAGCGTCGGCAGGGCTATCTCATCCGGTTCTTCCTCCGCCGCCTCGAACGGCGGCAGAAGCACCTCGGACACCGGCCGCACATGCCAGCGTGCCTGCATCGGCTGGAACACGCCGGGGAGGGGAAGTGGTAGTCGTATTGCTTGCTGGCCGATTTAATCGTGTGGAAACGTCGATCCGTGACGGGTGTGAAAATAACTGTACCAGGATCGAAGGGAATGTGAGAGAGCGCGACCTCTCTAACTATATGACGTAACTCGTCGGAGCCGTGGTCGTAGCGCTCTTGCATAAGCCAGTCGTAAACCCTGCCGTAGAGAACGCGGCCACCAGCGGCGGAACGTCCGTCCCAGAAGTCATCATGCAGATCGATCAACAACTGCTTGAATGACATTTCACCGCCGAAAGAGAAGTTGAAGCCCTCTTCTGCGCACGCCAGCGCCTGTTCAGCGATGCTGTCACGCTTATACATCTTGCCATGTTGAATGGTTGCGCCGACGAAAAAGCAGTAGGAGGCCGCCACGTTGAGGGAAAGCGATCAAGCCAGATTGGGCTACGCTGTTGACGGCTCACTCGGTCGCGGATGTACCTCTCGAAACCAGTGAACGTCGCCGGTGTGGCGTAGGGAAAGAACGGCTCTTTCGTTGCCGCTTCAATCATCTGAACAATTTCATACGTCCCATCCAAAACCGATGAAGGTGCGTCCACGAGTGCAACGTCGTGATCGGGGCAGTTTTTGATATAGAGGAGCTGCCAAATACTCCTTCCGAAAGCGCGGGCAGCTAACGGTCCCGGATTGTTACGACGGTCGTCAGCAACGCAATGAGGGCAGTAGCGGAAGCGGTAGCGATGGAAGTTATATTTCGGAACGGTTTCTCCGTTGAAGTACCTGAACTGGTCATCCCGGGTAACCCGTACGTGCCCCTCTGGTAGCTGAGACAATCCCGCCAGGGCGAGAAGTTTTGCGACCTCCTCTTCGTCATCCTGGATCAATTTGGCCCGACAAATGCCCATGTGGACACAAAACTGCTGCGCGCTCGGTGCAAAGTTTGCCGTCGCCAAACGGGAAAGGAAACTCAGAACCGTTTCACCTGAATGAAACGGAACAGTTATCGACAGCCTCCGTCCGAAGATCATGACTGGTGTTCTCGCGGTCGGCTCCCGCTTGGGAGTGGCTTTGGAACCTTACGACTTTTTCGGTTGGCTTTTTCTGGGGAAGGGCGGCGTCTGGGTCATCGGGATCGGTGTCGTTCTCGTCTTCCTCCTTCTTTTTCCGTTTCGCCCATCCTGACGGAAGGTGATCCCAGCCCTCGACCTCGAAGATATTCTCCTCAGGCAGGCACTTCGTGAGGTCGCTGTAAGCTTGTGCAAAGTCTGACTGTGTTACGGACTTCCCGTCGCCCAGGGAAAGCGCGGATTCAATAGCGTCGCGAATTAGTTCGATGATGGAGCCTGCATTTCCGATTGTTGCGTACAGCAGGCGTCGAGCGATGTCTGCGACGGCCAGAGTCGACCAGTCGAGTAGAGCATGATCTCCGATCACCTCCTTAATCCATCTTTCGATCCGCTTCAGCTCAGCCTCGGTAAGCGGTTTAATCTCAAGCAGTTCAGAACGGTTTTCGATCTGCTGGTCATGGTGATGGAGGTTGCCGAGCGGATCGACGCCAAGCAGGATCACACGCATTGGCCAGCTCGTTGAATCCACCAGAGATATGAGAGAATCCGAGAGTTTTTGCAGCTCGTCTTGTTGCTTAATTTTCAGAGCGCGTTGAGCTTCATCGAGGACGAGGAACAATACCTGTCGGCTCGGAAGCTGGTTGTGAAGTTCTTCCCAAGCTAGGTTCTCCGGAATGTCTGCCCGAACTGCGTACCCCGCGTTTCTCAAGATTCTGACGGCCAGGTTCCGGTGGGTGCACGGTGAGGGCACGGTCACCCAGATCGCAGGATGAACCGTAACGTTGTTCGCGTTGACGTAGCTCTCGAACCCCGGGTCGCTAGCAATCGCGTGTCGGACCGCGCGGGTTTTACCCGAATTGCTTTCACCCGTTACGAAGTACATACGCTTCTTTTTGTTGCCTTCACCTGGCGCAAGGATGCTGGCCTTCATCAAGGCGATGTCGCTTGAGATCGTTTCGTCGCGCCCCATTTTTACATGTTGCGAACGGACAACAGACATCTTGTCGGCCACAGCTAGGGCCTCTGCGCTCATGGACGAACGCATTCTGTTCACGGCTTCGGCTCTCAGTGCTTCAGTATTAACTGACAAAAATTGCTCCTTGTGGTATCAAAATTGGTCGCGGCGACGGATCGTGCGCGGCCGGTCGCTGGCAGGAGGGGCTTCCGCTTTGGGCTTCTTGAGCTGTGCCTTAGACACGGGGGCCTCTTGCTTCTTTTTAGGCTTCTTCGGCACGGGCTTAGGCGCGTCGCTCGCGTATTTTTCCGCGATCTTTTCAGGTGTTTCGCTCGCCGCTACGCCCAGATCATCGTCCTCGAACACGTCATTCTGGCCCCAGCATGCACGCATGAAGGGGACTTTGCTAAAGTCTTGCTCTTTAACCTTGCGGGTGTATTCCGACTCAGGAGTGATGCGGAGAGGACGCATGATGCGACGTTCGAGCGCGTCCAGATGCTCTTGCGTGATGATCGGCGAGGAGACGCCATATGCCATTCGCAAAATCTCCGGTTGCTGATCGATAAACAGTAGCGCTTCGTCGATAACATCCTGAGAACGTTCGACTTCCTGAGTGTCAATCAAATCGAGGTCATGGAGCAAAGCCGTGATTTGCCAGTAGTTTTTACCGCGCAAAAAGTCGGAGCGAGCGGGTACGCTGTAAGTGTATTCGCCGTCAAACATTGTGATTTCTCCTAAATCCATGAGGTCGACCCGGATGTGAATATCTTCCCCGGTTTTGTCTCGAAACGCCTTGCTGACCTGCTCGCTGTAATAATAGCTGCCGAATAGGAGGATGCCCTGACGGCTGGCGATGCGGGTCAAGTTGATGCCGTAGATATGCCGCTTAAGAGCCCCTGCCGGTGGCATGGGCGGCTTCCTCATAGCGCAACCTTCAAACCATGCTTGCCTCGGGGACATGCCAGCCAATTTCCCGTTACTTCGAACGTTGTGGTACACATCCACGATAGCTCGCAGAAATACCTGTTCGAGCCGATACGGGTCGACGTGAGCCCGCTTTCGCGGATCGATGTCGCCTCGGACAACGACGTTGCTGAAGGTTTTTCCAGAAAAGCTTTCCAAGGTAAGTGCGCCGAGGATGCCGATGATGCGTTCCACCGTGCCGCGAAGGGGCGACGCGCCGGAGGGCGGGTGGATTTTCGTCCCGCCTGCGTCGGTCAGGGTGCCCGTGAGGCGTGCACTCTGATACCAGATCGCTTGGTCAAGACGAACCTGTCGAAATCCTGCGTACATGTCCCATGGGGAACGGCATCCAGCTAACTGAGCTGACCGCGTTTTGTCACGGGTCGTCATTTCAAAAGCGGCCAGCGCCGTATCCGTTGATGGAGCGCGTGCGTGAACTCTGAAGGCCATTACACAGTTGGTCGCCCGGTCGACGATGATCGAGAACCATAAGCGTCGTGACGCCTTACGATAGGCCTCCTGCACCTGAGGAGTGAGCTGGTCCCAAACGTCCATGCCGACCAGCATGGCGACGAGATCAACACGACCTTCATCACCCTCAAAAATGTCGCCTGGATAACCGCGTTCCGCCCCAAGCACAGGAGTGTATTTGTTCCGAGTCTTGGCTTCACCGCTATTGACATAGTGCATGACCCAGGATGGAAGAAGCTTGAACCGGTTGAAGAAGTGAGATCGCGAGCCGAGGTCGAGCGGCGTTTTTCCTTCCTTGATACGGACGACATTCATCTTCCGCTCGGCGACCTTCATCACTCGATAAAGGAATGCGCGACGTGTACGGTCTAATGTGATTACACGGCGGACGAAATGACCCTGGTAGTGTAACTCTTCTTCGGTAAATTTCGAGTTGCGCAAGCCTTTGCCACGACCATCGATAAGTGCGCGAGGGTCGCCCCCAGACTGGACAAGCTTCCTTACCCACGCATTCAACGTTGATTTCGGGACAAGCGTGAGGGCTGCGGGTTTCTTGTTGAAGTGGATTTTCTGAGGCAAGTAGTCACTACTGCGCATACCTGCTTCAACATCTTTCGCGTACTCGCGTGAGATTGCAGAAACCGTGGCGTCCCAGTTTTCCGATGGAATTCGAGGCGTCCTTTTACGCGCGTCTTTCAAGCGCTGCGCCCATTCCAACTTGAATGCGACGTCCTTCATTTGCTTGTCCGAGATTCCATTAAGCAACCGTGGGGCGTCAGGGTTCGCGACGCGGAAGGAGGCGTAAAAATTTTGCTCCACCTGTAGTGCGCCGCTACCAAGAAAGGTCGCGATTTCCGCGTTCGAGTGATAGGTTGGCCTGCCGGACTCGTCCATGGGCTGAAATACTTTGCCCTCATTACCGTCTTGCACCAAACGCTGCTCGACGTCGTGGAGCACGATTTTGTCAATCGGTTTAATGTCAAAAGCGATGGTTGCTGCCTTACCCATGGTTGCCCTCCAGCAGCTCGTTGGAGCGTTCAATGGTCAGCGTTCCGCTTGCCAGGCGCTGGGCAAGGTCGCGAGCCGAAAAGTAGATTGGTGCGGTTGACTTATCGGAGCGAGCGACAATCATACCATCCGGGTGGCAGATGATGGATCGATACCTGGTCCCGGACATGACCAAGACATCTGAGGCACCAATGTAAGCAATACGTTGTCGAATGGATTTCATGATCTTGTCCTTCATCTATGCAGCTACGATTAAGCGCTCATCGCTAAAGCGCATACCGGGGCTCTGAATTCGGATTTTCCGGTCAAACAGAAGGCACAGAAGAGCATTCCAGACCATCGACAGATCGCCGATCATGTCTTGAAGCTGCCAAATTTGGATCGGCTGGCCCAATTTCAGAAGACGCTCATGGACTTGATCGCAATCAGCTTGGTTGCGTTCTTTGCGGGCGTCATTGATGTCGACCGCGTTCATACCTTTTTCGCGGGTTATCTCGTTCTCGGTAACGATCAGAGCCTGGTCGGCAAAACGGGGGATATTGGCGGCGGCTATAGCATCGATCTTTTGAAGTGTTCGGTCACGCTCCAGAAACTCCGCTGGTTTCACGTTGTAGGCAATGCGGAAGAACGAAGTGGATGTAGAGCGGAAATCGAAATAGTGCTCCATCGGCTTGCCAAGGAAATACTTCACGGCGGGAGGCTGGTCTTCAACGCGCCTGCAGTTGGGATCGGCCATCAACATATTGGCCAGGTAATATTCGAGCATGCTTTCAAAGGTGAGCACGATCCACCGTGCGTAGTCCACAAGGCTTCCTCGGACAGAGCCACGCCCTTTCTGCGAGATGCGGCGGCTCGCAGTCGACTGTCTTGCCGGGACCCACGCAACGTCGTAGCGACCTTTCGCTTCTTCAAAGGTCAGCCCAGCATCGTCATCCGGTGTAACACCGGGAATAATGAAGCGGCCTGAGGATGGCCGGTCGGGGTTCGTGTGCGCATAGGTATCGTGGCGGCGTCGCACCGTCCCTCGTTCGAGGTGTTGCGAGTACAAGCGGAGGCGTTCTTCAATCATGCTCAGCCTTTGCGGAGGGCGCAGTTTTCCATCTCGGCGTGTGGGCCAAGCTTTTCTGCGCAGGAGCTTTGAGGAGGTTGTTGTCGGAGCGAGCGACGTACTAGGGTATGCTCAGATTTCAGCTTTGTACGGTCAATCGGGGGAGATCGGGAGGCCGACGGTACGATCCAGCTTATAGAAGTATTGACGGGACGGGATGCGAAGGCGGCGCTTTTTCAACCCCTTGACCTTGTGGTACGCGTTGACGTGCCAGCAGAGTCGGTCGTATTTCTCGAAGATGTCTCCGTCGCCATCGGACGCGAACATGAGGAGCAACTGGAGTTCCTTGTTGGTGTAAGGGCCATGGACGTCCAAGTTACTCATAACTGCACGACGGCGCTTACGAGATTGAGTGCTGAGGATGTTTTTGAGTTCAAGCGGCTGTTGCTCGCTTTCCATTACGGTCTTGTTCATTTTTACTTTCCTTTAAGCATAGCTCCGCCGTCGACCGGGTGACTGCCCGACGCGTTCAGTGCGGAATGGGTTGATCAGGCGGGAGAAGCGGCCGGGGCTACGACGGGGTCAGAAGACGCCGAAAATGCTCGCTGATATACGCGGAGCCGTTGTCGACGCCGATCACTTCGGGCAGAAGATGGGCATCGCACCACAGCGCATTCGGCCCATACTCTACGATTTGTGTTCTCGGCTCTGTCGTGGAGATCGATTGCATGATGTCGGTCACTAAGTCTCCCAGCGGCTTTCGCGGGGCCTCAAGCGGGTTGCTGGGTTCTTCGTCGGTCATAATTTGCTCCTTTTTCTGGGCGCAGATGCCCGTTTCCTCTGGCGGAAATCGCGAGAGGCTCGTTATTGTGGTGGGATTGGGGTTGGGGCTGTGTCCTAGAGTTTTATTGGAAACGCCTCGGTCGACTTCAGCGGGCTGATGCGGAGCGGCTCTCTTGCGCCATACCCGGCATTCCAGGCCTTGACGAAGTTTTGGAGTTCCGCCGGTTGGATAGGACGGATCGATGCGTCCAAGTTCTGCAGAGCGAGTATTGCTCTCGCAAGTATCGCGGGAGTGCACGGCGGTGGTACTGTGAAGTACGAAAGTGGTTGATGGTCATAGTTGTCTTTCATCGCTTTCTCCATTCATAACTTGCAGGTCTCCGTTTTCCGACAGCGCCGCTGTCGGAAGCTATGTTTGCTCTATTGCGTGTCATGCGGTGCAGGCGAGACCTCGGATCGAAGCCGCATATAGCGGGAAGCTCGCCCGGTTCATACACCGAGGTAGCTAGATGAGCTACCTCGGTATCGAGCGTCTCCGCGCAGTCGTGACCCATTTAGGAACGCGGACCGGGTCATTTTCGACATCTTCCCACATTTCACTTGCCCCCTCTCGGGTCCGAGAAACACGCGTACTTTCCAACGCCAGGTGAGTACAAATTTTAGCGATAAGCGTTGCCAATTCATCGGCCGGGGAGGTTACCCCGTTCAGAGCGTCATTTTTCATCATTCCATCCTTTCGCGAGGCACACCTCGTCGTTTCCCGAGGCCGAGCCACGGGATTGCTGGTAGTTTTCTTTTCGGGCCTCAGGTCAGCCTTTAGAGTGGCTGCAGCACTGTCCGGGCCAAATTGCAGGAGGACAGGTTAGCGGGCCAAGCGCATCCCTGCCTTCCCAATCCGTCCCGGAACCGCACCTCGCTTCTGGCTTCCGGCCACCCACGCCTGACGCGGGGTCTGGTCGAAAAGAGCGATGAACGTTTGGTCCCTATACGGTTTGTGATAGGTTTCGACCACCATCGCGATCATTTCCTGGAGCGTCGGGACCCGCACGCTATAATCCGGTTTCGTCACTGTTAATTCCTTTCACGAGACACAGCTCGTCGTTTCCCGAAGCCGAGCCACCGGGATTGTTGCTTGTTCTTTGGTAAGGGATCAGGGCAACTGATTAGGGTGCCCCGGGTCGTTATCGAGCGTCAGCCAGGCCGCGCTGGAACCCCGTAGGGAAGCGGCTGGCGCTGATGCAGTGCGGCACCAACAAGGCGCGCGAAAGGGTTCTGCAACATGGCAGCGAACTCCGTTTGATTGTGAGGGATCAGTTAGCGACGCGGCGCGTCAGGATATTCGGCTATTGAAGGCAGCACCGCTCGGGGGCTTTCCCAGGTCGCTCGAACGGTGCACGACAAGACGTGCGGGCGATGGGGTTGCCGCTTTGTGGCAGTTATCAATCCTTTCAGTCATCTGTTCGTCCAGTTGTGTTGCGTTGAAATGAACATAGCGGGTCTTCGAGATCAAAGCAGGGGCGAAACGGGAATTCCGGTTTTCATCGCTAACGAAGTTGTTAACCCATCCCGGTTCGCTGCTCGCCTATCCAAATTCGTCTTGATCTGCTCTGCCATCGCTCTCGCTTCATCTCGGTGTGTTGAAAGCATGAAAGCATACTTAGAAGAAGAGCGCAGGTCCCGACACGGAAAAAACTGGCCTGAGACTGGTCCTAAACTGCCGAATATTGGACCTGATCGCTGGAATTGATGATTATGTCTAATGAATTCGCTAACGCGCAAAGCCGTCAGTGACGGCAGGTCTTCGCGCGCTTTTCGCTTATGAGAAGCTGTCGGGAGATAACGCAATACAGACTCCACCATGGTCGAGAAAGGAACTTTCGACGCGGGAGTGTCCAAATGATCGGCATGCCAACTCACGGGCAAAACCGCTTCCAAATGATCCCGCCTTTAGCGAGATATGCTTTCTTTCAGCATCATTTGCGCCTCCGTAGGCATGTGGACGTTACGAGCGTGCCACTAAACGGATTAAAAGTCTATCGTATTTTTATGTTGAGCTTGCTGGTAGCCAGCAACGCTTTTCGGCCGACAAGATTGCCAGCATTGTTGATTGCAGAAATGAACGAAAAGCTCTTCTGACACTAATGTCGGAGAGCTTGAACATGGCCCAATTTCCTACTGATCTTAACGCTCGTATCAACATAAAACGTGAGGCAAACCTTCAGGCCTACATAGCGCCCAGGCTTGAGGAGCTGAGGGCACTTGATCCGGTCCTAAAAGAGTTGGGACTGGAGCCGGTGGTCAGAGAGGTCGACAAAAGGGTCGTCGTGTCGTTTGAGAACCCGTCTCGCGACCGCGCTAGCGTTATCACGTTGCACTTCGATGGAAAGGCCAAGACGAGGTCGGCGACAGCCTCGTGGGCAAAGTGCATAATGGACGTTGATTGGGCCGAAATTCTCACGGTGAGTGACAATGGATGGACATCCAATGCGTTCAACTATCCCGAGGTTCACGAACTGCGCGAATGGCCGCCGGAGTCAGTCATTCCGAGCCTCATCCAGTTCCTGCCCGAGAATCCTGTCGTGCAGAAGGGCGACGGACCCACACATACGCAGAACTTCGCGCTCGCGGTCCTTTACGAAGACTTGAAGGAGGTACTGAACAAAATTGGTGGTGGTCCGGTCCTCGCCGAACGCAGACAAGACGACGTCCATGGTACCGTCGAGATGCTCGTGTTCACGGACGCCGAAGGTCGTAAGTACCACCTTGAGTTTTTCAATGACGAGGAAGCGGTCTTGCGCGAGAACGGCGCGGTCCACTATGGAGGTTCTAGGGAAGATCGCGCGGAGTTAAAAGCCAGCATCCGCGCGATACAAGCAGGATCAGTCCCCGTACTCAAATAAGTAATCCGGCACGATCTCGGCTTCCAGTTTATACCGAGTTTGGGATGCTGCCTCGCGCCGTGGGTCGTCTGGATAGCGGGTACGGTTCAAACCTTTCCTCACGGCAGGCTTCAAGGCTTCGAGGTTGATCGGGGCTGACGCAGCAGCCGTAAGATCGACATGTTCACCAGAAATTACGCCGTGCAGCTGCTGACCAACGACGCGTGCTAAGACCGGAGGGAACGCGTTTGCCACGAGTGTTCTTTTAACAAGCAAAGATGCATTCGGTGAAAGTTGCCAGCCGGTTGGAAAGCCTTGCAAGCGCATCAGCAGCGAAATCGTTACCGGAGCGAGCCCATTGGGCGGTAACTCTCCTGGTCTGACGGGTTCGGGCAGCAAGCGTGAGTAATCAATGCCCACGCTTTCCCATCTTCCGGTGACTGCCTTGTTAGGGTTCACGCCGGTAACGGTCGGAGCAACTTTATCTCCATGCACGCCAAGCCACGCTTCTACCCATTCGTCATATTCGCGCTGGTCAGCGATAGGGAAACTGGCGTCTTGATGAGCGCGGCTCGCAGACCAGTAGGGGAATAAGATGTCTGTCACACTATTACGGAAGTTCGTGCGCAGGTCGCGAGAGGGCATCGGAACCGTCAGCTCCTTGACGCCCAGGTCGCTCGACAACCCGTAAATGATCATCCGCCGCCGCCGCTGGGCGACACCCCAGTCCGCCGCGTCAAGGACGTAGGTTCCGACGTTGTAGCCGTGCTCTTGAAGGCGCGAGATAATGTCCAGGAGATGCGGCGTGTGTTTGCTATCGAGCAAGCCCTCGACGTTCTCGAAGTAGAACGCTTTCGGCCGGACAGCTTTGACGATCTCAATGGCCTGCGGAAACTGGTTTCGCTTATCTGCGACACCTTCGCTGTTGCCTCCGGTCGAAAAGGGCTGGCATGGAACTCCGCCTGCAACCAGATCGATCTGATCCCGAAGCTTTGAAAGCTCACCTGTTACGATAGGATGATCGAGACGCTTCCTTCTTACCGTCCAATCGGGGCGGTTCGCCATCAGTGTGAGCGTCGCGTGCATGTCATTATCAACGAGGATCGATGGTCGGAACCCGGCGGCACTCAGGCCAATCGCTTCGCCGCCGATACCTGCGCAAAGTTCAACAGACTTCAACGTTTTCACTGGACGCATGCGTAAGCGGCCCGGGAGATCAAGCCCTACGGCAGCCGCTTCAAATTCAGATTGCGACGCGGATTTGATACTCGGCTCGGGCGCGGGTTTCAAACCGGCCAACTGCCTCAACAATTCCTCTCCATCGGTTCTGCAGGGGCGGCAATCGGACATGAGATCGTACAGGCCGTGATAGGTATTAGCGATCCAGGCGGCGTAGGGATCATCAACTCCGAGTGTGAGCGCTTCGGCTCCGGTCGGGTGCGGCCCGGGGAACAATATTTCGAATTTCTCGCGTAGCGCACGTGACAGATCAACCAGAGTCTCGACGTCGCGTGCCCATTCCGGCGTCTCAACGTAGAAGTAGTCAAACTCTACTTGATCCATGTCCGCAATGGCCGCGTGACGAACGGCTGCTGCTCTCCGCTCGTCTAACAGTGCCCGCGCCGCATTTCGGATGTCGTACAGAAGGTGAGCACTTTGTTGACTCGCTCTCTTCCTCAAGTACAGCTGACCCTCATTGTACCAGTCGTGGCTGTCTGGCGTCGTTAAGGCGAGCTGGGCTCGACGGATAGCCTGAACCTTGTACGGGCTCATGACCTCGCCGCTGGAAATGCGAGTTACCGCTTCGGCCCGAACCTCGTCAGTGGTCGCGACCAATGCTCTAATCGCTTCCGGTGCTACCCGCCCGAGCCTGATTACTTGTTCATCTTTGCGCAGGCGGTCGGGATAGAAGCGAACTGTGCGTGCGTCCGCTTTTGATAGACCACAGTCTTCCATCAGCCAGATATGCGTACGCTTGGCATCGATACCAGTGTTCTCTCGAAGGTCCTCGGTCGCGCTAACGATTGCGAGCATGGCATCTGTAATACGTTTGCGTGCTCTGAGTATGGATGCTCTAGCGACCTTGAAATGGTCGATCTGATTTTCGGAGACGCAATTTTCATCCTCCGCACGCACTTCGACCACATCTGCAGATTCCTGAAGCATATGCCAAACCCCAACCATCCCGATCTGGCAAACTCCTTAGCGCACCAAGGATTTTTCAGCTGATAAACGAACTGATAAATTTTTATCGAATTGAAAGAATTCCTTGCTGGAGGAATCTGAATTACCCGCCATTGGGCGGAGGCGACAGGAAATTAGGTCCGTCTTGCTCGTCTGCCAAGCTTGGCTCGATCCCGAAATCGATAGGCTCCATCTGTGCGTGCCATATCCCGCTTTTCGGGTCGTAGATGCCAGGAAGAGGGTGGATTGCATTGATAAGAAGAAAGTCTCGGACATTGAAGGTGGCTATCGCCGCTCGGTATACCAAGGCAGTTGCCGCAATATAGAGGTCTTGTCCGAAACTCGGGTCTTTAGCGTCGGCGCGAGGTACGTGAAGGTTTTTCAGAGACGGTTCGGCAGAGAGCGTTCCGCACACTTCGATGATTTCCAAGGACGGCAAGATGATCGGTATTTCACCGTTCGTCAGCTCCTTGTACCAGGCGCTCAATCGGACCGCCTTGATCGGATTGCGAGCGCAAAGCTCCGTAATCCCTTTTTGTATTTCCAGAAGGGCAGCGCCTGGTAAAAATATGTTTGGCGCGGTCCGTATAAATTCGACGACGACCGGATGGGGGCTTGTCTTGCTCGTTTCGCTTATAACATCAGTGTCTAATATAAAAGCCAATTTCATCTTCAACCTCTATCCATGCGAGGTCTGATTTTTGTCCCTGTCGAGGGATACTGTCTGAAAGATTAATTAACATACGATGAATGTAAACGGGTGGTTTCATCGTCGTGTGTGGTGTTGCGCATACACCAACCCTTCGCCCCTCCTTTGCGTCGTCAAACTCGTTGCAAGAAGTTCTGGGGCGGTGATAGGTTCTGATGATGGGTGCCAAGGACTCAATTACGATCCAGCCTGGCGACAAGGAACTCTTACAGTTCCTTGAACGCGTCCGTGCGCTCGGATCGGCCGTCATCGAGACAGGAAATATTCGCTATTTCGTCACGGTCCGGACCGACGTGGTCAGCGACAAGGGGCGAGAGTTCCTGGCACGTGGTGGACCCGCTGATTAAGTCAAGAAACCCGTTCCAAATCGCTGCATAATGCTTTCGGTAGCGCCGTCCGCACGCGCGCAAGTGGAAAACCTCAGCCTTCGTTGTCACTAATCTTGAGTTCGCTGGCCAATAACACCAGTCTCTGCCGCGACGAAACACTCGGTATATAAAAATGCGACTCCATCCGCTGCAAAACGACGTTGCTCTCTACGAGGAGGGCTTCGGTGAATCTGATCTCCTGGAAAGGAGGGCTGCCGGGCAGAGAATGTCAGAACTACTGGAGAGGGTTGAAGACCCTATCGTCCTGGCAGTTGATGGGCCTTGGGGAAGTGGAAAGTCGTATTTTCTGAAGCGTTGGGTTGGGGCGCACACGGTCGAAAACGGTGGCACCGCCACTACCGTTTACTTTGACGCGTTTGCTAATGACTATCTGGATGATCCATTGATCGGCCTGACCGGTGCGATAGGTGATCGGCTTCCAGCAGGACAACCGCGAAGAAGCTGGAAGAAAGCGAAAAAGGTCGTCGCAACGGTGGCTCGTCCGGCTTTGAGAATTGCCGCTGCTTTTGCCACAGCAGGCGTGACTGAAGTAGCGGGTCCCGTGATTGATGCGGCTGTAGAGGCCGCCGGGAAGGAGGCTCAGGACGCAGCTGAAGCGTTCTGGAAGCGCGAAGACGGCCGTCGTGCTGCGATGCTGCAGTTTCGTGCTGCTCTCAGCGAGATAAACAAGGACGGGAAACCTCTAATCATCGTTGTCGATGAGTTAGACCGTTGCCGACCAGATTACGCGCTCTCGGTTCTTGAAGTGATCAAGCATTTCTTCGCCGTTGATCGGGTTCATTTCGTTCTGGGCGTAAATCTTGAGGCGCTGGAGCAGATTGTCCGTGTTCGATATGGAACGGGTATCAACGCCGGTGATTACCTTAAGCGCTTCGTATCGCTGTCGCTGTCTCTCCCCCAACATGTCGGTGACGATCTTTCGGCCCACGCTTCAATCCGCTACTTCAGAGCCACGGCGAAAGAAATGGGCATCGAGCCCAAGATGTTAGAGGTTGCTGGTGATCTGCTCAGTATGACCCTCAAGGGTACGCAAATCTCGCTCCGAGACATCGAAAAGGTTCTGACGCGCCTGGTACTATTGCCGCAACGGAAGGAATTCCATCGAATCTATTCCGGATATCAAACCCTCATCATCTCACTCGTCTTATGGCAGGTGCTAAAGCCTGACCTTTTTCGCCGCGCAATGAAGCGCGCCTTGACGGTTGCCGAGATTGAAGAGTTTTTCGGCATGACCGAGGATATGCTGAAACGGGAATCAGAAACGTACAATCATGACGCATACTTCTTACGCGGCGTTTGGCAATTGGTGCTGACCGGTGCCGTCGACGTTGAAGAAGACAAAGCCCACTTTGCGAAAACTTTGGATAACTTCGGTCGAATTGGGCGGGTAATGGAAACGCTAGAGCGTAACTATTTCGGCCTGTTTGAAATTTCAGAGCCCGATTAATGGAAAAGGGGTTCACCGCAGCCCGGGAGCTTTTCTCAGCGCCAAGGCGCGTCCCGAATATCATCGGTCGGCGGCAACTCACATAATCGTCGTGTTTTAGATACGAGATTGCACGACCTAGATACGGCCATATGATGAAGAGGCAATAGGTGTAAATGGCAAGACCACGCGTGATTGATCGTGACCGTCTTCTAGATGTGGCTGAGAAGTGCGTTGGCGAAAACGGTGCGATTTCCTTGACATTCGGCTCGCTTGCAGCCGCTGCCGGTCTATCGAAAGGTACCGTTCAGACGATCTTTGTGACACGCGACAATCTTCTTGAGGCGTTGCTCACACGTTGGATGGATCGAGAGAAAGTCAGGTTCGAGGATGAGAAGGCCGGTGTCGATACGGCCGAGGCTCACGTTCTGGCACACCTTAAAACGACCGAACAAGAAGACGTTGAAATTGGGCGAACGGTTCTGACCATGCTCGCAGCAATCGCAGAGAATGGTCGGACTAGCCATGTTATGAAAGATTGGTATCAGGATCGCCTACGTGACCTTGAAGCCGATACGCCCGATGCCCGGCGTCAGCGCATCGCGTATCTCGCTGCCGAGGGCGCGTTCCTAGTACGCAATGTGATTGGCTTGAAAATTGAGAAAGACCGCTGGGAGGAAATATTCCGAGACCTGCGGGACTTGGCAAGGAGTTGGCCTGTGATCGACTGATCCTGGCACCTTCAGCCTTCAGAAGCTTTTTCAGGAGAACGCTTATGTTCGCCCAAAAGCAGCCTTCATCCGACGTTTTCGATCCCGTCGAAGCATCCCTAGCTTATCATGATGGTAATGTCTGAGCGACGATTGCGACCGTCTTGGCCCACTGCGGGCATCTGAGGCAGTAGTTGGTGATCGCTACAGGCTGCATCAGCAAAGAAACCGATGTCCAGCTCCCACGCTCAAGTTCGCGTTGACTGCAAGCCCGAGACGGAGTGGAGTCGGATTTTTCGCAATTCGGTTGCCCTGCCGCAACCTTGACGACATTCGATGAGCAGGTTTACGCATTTCGAGAAATTCTTCGAGGAGAAGCAATCATGATCATCGCCTTGATAAACTGGCGCGTACAACCTGCTCAGGTAGGTGCATTCCTGGATAAGTGGAAGACCGGATTGAAACTGGAGGGCGCTCGCGGCCTCGTGGCTGAATTCCTAAGTCGAGTGGAAGATGACAGCTTCCACGAAGGGGTGACTTGGACCATCGAGCCGGACGATCAAGATGATCGGACAACCTGGGTTTCCCAGAGTTATGTTTCGTATGTAAATGTGGGAATCTGGGAAACCGTCGACGACTTCATGAACGCCGTGGGCAAATATATGACAAAAGGGCGCGTCATAAAGGAGGTCTTCGAGGCTGCCCCAAGAAGGCGAGCCATCCTCACACCAGAGCACTGGCGAATTGGAGTGTCTAGACTACCGTCAGCAACAAGCCCGGGTGTGTTGGAATAGCGGGTGACCCCTGGATGTTCGCCGGGTTCTCCGCCAGAGTCCAATTGGTTTTTGGCTCGGGGCGAATGGTCATTTAGTAGTTCGGAGATCGTTGCTGCCAACTGATGGCCGTCATCCACCACCGTCGGCGGTCCAATCGAATGTGCCTCCAATCTTTCCACTCCTGTCCCTCAAGCCATGGGTGTGAAACTATCCTGATTCGCGCACGGGTGTTAGATGGAGCTTGTTTCAGTCTCAAATGCTAGATGACATGACCGCAGGAAACCCTCCCGTTAAGATTGCTTCCCGCAGCGGCATTCTTGACAAAGATCTGCTCCGAAGCGGCATACTGTTGGATGCTGTTTAAACATGACCAGGAGGGGCATCTTGAACGATGTAAAACGGCAGCACTACGTACCTCGATTTTTGCTTAGACGCTTTTCAGGCACCGACGAAATGCTAAGCGTTTTCGCCCGAAGACAGGGACATGTTTTTCGCTCCGCGCCCGAAGGGGTTGCGGTTCAGCGATACTACAACGCGGCAAAGTTGGTATCCGGCGAAATCGACACTCAGACTATCGAAAAGAAGCTCGGCACTATTGAAGCGGCTGGCTCCGTCGTGGTGGAACTGATGGTATCTGGTAAAGCTCCAACGCCTCAGCAGCGTGCGGATTTTTCACTTTACTTGACGACCCAGGATTTCAGGTCTCTCCGCAAGCGGCAGGAATTCGCAGATATGCTCCTCGGCATCGAGCAACACGATTTTCCTTCAGACATGATTGCGTCCGTCGAAAATTACACTCGGGAAATAAACAAGGCCTCGGGAGCGGCAAAAACGGTCGATGCGAGGAAGTTCTCCGAGAATGGGGGCTGAAACTTGGGGAAGATGGCAGCGTCTACGTGGGCTTCGAAGAGACCGTTCGAGCGTTGAACGCCGCCGAGCACTTCGCCCCATTGGTCGCCCAGATGGATTGGTCCATCATCCGTGCGCCTCAGGGTGAGGAGTTTATCATCTCCGATAGCCCGGTCCAGCTGTATGAAGATACTCGCAATCTGCCCAAACACACAGGCCCCGGATATTGGCGACAAGACACACGTATTGCGTTGCCGCTGGCTCGTGGAGCCTGCTTTGTAGCCACGCGTCCGTCCGCAGACCGTGCAATAAACTGGCGTCCACGTTTCACTGTAATCGAAGGGAAGGGGATTGATGTTCGGTTCTACAATAACCTCCAGGTGAACGGGTGCTTTAAGCAGGTTTATGCATCGGCAAACCTCGCATGGTTGGCAGCGAAGACCGCTGCTTTGCCTGAGGCCAAAAGCCGACTGAGCTTCATGCCAGTAGACGCAACCGGTAAGCCAGTCTCGGTCGGAATGAAGAGGTAAGGTTGGGCCTGTCTTGCCGCTACCCCATGAGACCGCCTTCGTCCTACCACTCCGGCAGCGGAGTGCTGTCGCAACGCCCGCTGTCTGAGCCAGCCCATCAAGGGCAAAACCACTTTCTTCGGGCCAGCGCCTGTGCGCAGCGGAGCTTCATATTGCTCTGCCAGCCATGGTCGAAGACATGCTCGACGGCTTGGCCGGTTTATTAGATCGTCGCCTCGCGACCTGATACCGGACCGATAAGCCCAAGACGCCCGGTCCGATCTTGATCAGCAGAACACGACTCTTCTCCAGTTCCGAATTATGGGCGGAGGGTTCGAACCACTTCGCTCAGTAGAACATCTAGGCTTTGTCGAAAATCGACCTGTGTGACGGTCGGAAGTGCTTCTCGTCGACGGATGTGTGTGTGGAGCACACCGTCGGCAATGTGACGAAGCCCAGTCTGAATATGTTCGAATGAGCCCTTAATTGATCGTGACGAAGCTTGACTGGCAACCTGCAAAAAATTGGCGTGGCCGAATATTGGCGGAACGTGATCCACGATAGCCCTCGAAAGCATCGCAACCGATATCAGGTTACCGGCTCCCCAGGCACTGTTGATCTCTTCGCACATTCTAACGAGACGTGTAAGGTCGAACTGACTGCCCGAAACTGCGCGTAATTCAGCCATCCGGGCGCTGTCGACGAACTCGCCATTTTGCTGCCGGGATATTTGGGGCGGCTCGGACTCGGGCACCCGATCCCAGGCTGCTTTGGTCAGTCGATAGCAATCATCAGAAACCAATTGGATCAGCCCGGAATTTGCTGCCTCATCTATGAGATCGCCAGCACTATCTTCTGAGGCGGCTCCCATTATAGCGCAAACGTCCATCGGCGAGAATTCCAAGGCGGCAAGATGGTCTTCACCCACCTGTTCTGCCATCCAGCGCAGAAGGTTTTCAATCTGCTGATTTGGCGAGGGAGCTTCTGTGCCACCATTTTTTCAACTAGAGCTGTATCGATCTCCAGCCAAGCTCCCTCGGCCGTATGCGTGCGAATAAAGTGACTGACTTTAGCCACGATGAGGTCGATGACGGTCCCGCTTGGTTGAGTGCGGCCCTTCAAGACGGCGACTGCGCTGCCTGTTATATGGAATGGTCCGCAGCGGTCGCAGAGATATTGGCGGACATCCCCATTACTGCCGATCTCGGCTGCACTTCCGCATACAACGCAAGGTTCCATCATTTTCTCTCACCCGTTGGCACGATATCCTGTCTGAAATCATCGAGATGATAGGTCAGACGTCGAATGGGCACTCGAAACGTCCTTCGCGCAGGCCTTAAGGAAAAGGCGGCCGAAATTGGTGACCTTCATTGAAAAGACCGTCAGGTCACTGTCATCGCGAACCTTCAGCTCCAGCTCGCGGTAGTGCCTTGCCAGTTCATTGTGATATTCAATCAGTCCGAGGTGTTGAAGATGCTCCTGGTAAACCGGGAAGAGTTCCGGCTGGCTTAAAGCCTCGTATCGGAAGGTTTCATCCTCGATTTCTTGCCTCAACTCGGCCGACAGCTCGCATTTATCGAGCCGAGATTTTCTCCATTCCGGATTTGGATAAACCTTCTTCCCAACGGGGGACATGATCACAGTCTCATCTCGGCTTGCAAAATCGTGGAGGAAAATCAACTCGTCAGGAGCCATCTGAGTGATGACACTGAAGAACGCGGGGTGTGCCTCTCCAACACGCTCACGATCCATGGCCCTTGAGAGCAGCTGGATGTACAGCTCCGTAATCGGATCATGTTCTGATTGGAAACGCAGCTTTTCAACGATTGGATAAGCCAAAGACTCGACGGGTTCGATCCGGCGTACTTCCGGCACCTGCCGAATGGAGCGGTCGATGTATCGTTCGAGGCGGTCCTGCAAAGCACTCGTCAGCTGAAAGGGGAAAAGCAGCAATCGGATAGTCTTGGCAACATCTGTGCCGAATTTATCGATTTGCTCGACGGTCCTGGGCGTCACTGCTGCTGCAGCTTGCGCCGCAGCTACAGTCGAAGCAACAACTACATGCGGGTCTGTCATCCTGATCCTCGGAAATTCGCTAGTTGCATATTGCAGTGGCGACCAACCTTTTCAATGTCGATCTGCAAATTCTCTTAGTCATCGAAATTGATCACTCGACGAGGACCGCGCTGGCGCTCAGCCATCCAAGGCCCTACAGTTCTGGCATTTTTTGATGGCCAGTGGACAAACAGTCTCAGGAAAACGGCAGGAAAACCTCACACTGGACCGCTTGGCCGCGTCCCCCACATATAGCTTGCGCTATCCCCATCTTCCATTATTTTCCTCACAGTTCCCCTATTTGGATTCGGGCTGCGATGTCGGACGATGAGATTCTTACGATCAAAGAGTTGGCCAGCTATTTAAAAATTGCTGAGAAGACAGCTTATCGCTTTGTGTCGGAGGGCCGTATTCCAGGGTTCAAGGTTGGCGGGTCTTGGCGTTTTCGCAGATCAGAAATTAAACGTTGGATCGCTGAGCAAGAGCAGAAATAAAAGGAAAAGAAAGCATGACGAGCGCCGAACAACGTGCCGAGCTACAACGCCGAATTTGGCAGATCGCTAACGAGGTGCGCGGCGCGGTCGATGGCTGGGACTTTAAGCAATATGTGCTTGGCACCCTTTTCTATCGTTTCATCAGTGAGAATTTCGCCAGCTATATCGAGGCCGACGATGAAAGCATCAATTATGCGGAGCTGCCAGACAGCGTGATCACGCCTGAAATCAAGGACGATGCGGTCAAGACAAAGGGGTATTTCATCTACCCCAGCCAACTGTTTTCCAATGTTGCGAAAAACGTCAAAGACAATGAGAACCTGAATACAGACCTGAAAAAGATTTTTGACGGAATTGAGGGGTCCGCAAGCGGCTACCCTTCAGAGGCTGACATCAAGGGCTTGTTTGCCGATTTTGACACGACCAGCAACCGCCTCGGCAACACAGTGAAAGACAAAAATTCTCGATTGGCAGCTGTTATCAAGGGCGTTGCGGAGCTGAAATTCGGCGAATTTCATGGCGACCAAATCGACCTGTTTGGTGATGCCTACGAATTCCTAATTTCGAACTACGCAGCCACTGCTGGAAAGTCTGGTGGAGAGTTTTTCACTCCGCAGCATGTTTCAAAGCTGATTGCACGGCTTGCGATGCACAAGCAAACGAGCGTGAACAAGATTTACGACCCGGCATGTGGTTCAGGCTCCCTGCTACTGCAAGCAAAGAAGCACTTTGACGCGCACATTGTTGAGGAAGGTTTCTTCGGCCAGGAAATCAACCACACGACCTATAACCTGGCCCGAATGAACATGTTCCTTCACAATATCAACTACGACAAGTTTGATATTCAGCTAGGCAACACTCTGATCGAGCCGCATTTCGGCGACGAAAAACCATTCGATGCTATCGTTTCCAACCCTCCTTATTCGGTCAAATGGATAGGCTCTGACGACCCGACGCTGATCAACGATGATCGCTTTGCTCCGGCAGGTGTACTTGCCCCAAAATCTAAGGCAGATTTTGCCTTCGTGCTGCATGCGCTTAATTATCTATCTGCCAAGGGTCGTGCGGCGATTGTGTGCTTTCCTGGTATTTTTTACAGAGGCGGAGCTGAACAGAAAATCCGGCAATATCTTATCGACAATAACTTTGTTGAGAGCGTGATTTCACTGGCTCCAAACTTGTTTTACGGCACTACCATTGCCGTCAATATTCTGGTTCTCTCCAAGCACAAGACTGACACCAAAACCCAATTTATTGATGCGAGTGGCCTGTTCAAGAAAGGAACGAACAACAACTCGCTGACCGACGATGAGAATGCCGCCAATCCCGGTCACATTCAACAGATCATGCGGGCCTTCGATAGCAAGGGCGATATTGCACATTTCGCGCAGTCGGTTGCCTATGACGACATCGTCGCCAAAGACTACAATCTCGCTGTCAGCGCCTATGTGGACACCAAAGACAATCGTGAGATTGTAAACATAGAAGAATTAAATGCAGAGTTAGAAAATACGATAGAAAAAATCGCCAAATTGCGTGCGGAGATTGACGCCATCGTTGCGGAGCTTGAGGCATGAGCGGCCTGGATTACTTAATTAAGCTACTAGATGGTGCTGAAGTTGAATGGAAACCGTTGGCTGATGTGACCATGTCAACGAGCAACATTAGATGGCGGGATACAGAACGCACATACCGCTACATCGACCTGACATCTGTCAGCATTGAAACAAAGTGCATCACACAGACAACAGAAATAGATGCCAAGAATGCACCTAGTCGAGCGCAAAAGCTTGTGGAACAGGATGACGTGATCTTTGCTACCACACGCCCATCACAACAAAGATATTGTCTTATCGACGAGGAGTATGCAGGCGAGGTTGCAAGCACAGGTTATTGTGTTCTTAGGGCGAAGAAGGGAGAGGTCTTACCAAAATGGATTTTGCATTGCATTTCCTCTAGCGAGTTCAAGAGCTACGTTGAAGAAAGGCAAAGTGGCGCTGCTTATCCGGCGATCTCTGATGCCATTGTGAAGGCCTTCTCAATCCCCATTCCATGCCCCGAAAGTCCGGAGAAATCGCTGGCGATTCAGGCAGACATCGTGCAGATCTTGGACACGTTCACAGCAATTACCGCAGAACTTACCGCAGCACTTACCGCAGAACTTTCGGCTCGGAAGAAGCAATACAACTACTATCGCGACCATCTTTTGAATTTTGATGAAGTTGACGTGGAGTGGAAGAGTTTGGGTAGTATCTGCAATTTCGTTTCGTCTGGAACGAATAAGAAGAGGTCTGCTGAAGGCAATTACCCGGTTTTCGGATCAACAGGCGTGATCGCCCAAACAGACTCCTATGCCCACGAGGGAAAACAAATACTCGTTGCCAGAGTTGGAGCAAATGCTGGATATGTCCACATTGCGGATGGAAAATATGATGTTTCGGACAACACAATCATCGTCAACGTGAAAGAAGATTACAGTTTAAAGTTCCTCTTCTATATCCTCACGGAAATGAACCTAAGGCAATACGCAAAGGGCGGAGGGCAACCGCTCATTACTTCAGGAGAGCTGAAGAAACTTAGAATCCCAATTCCTCATGCTGCGAGTCTCAAGAGATCGATTGCCGAACAAACCCGCATCGCCGACATCCTCGAAAAATTCGACACCCTGACTACGTCGATCAGCGAAGGCCTACCACGCGAAATTGAGCTGCGGCAGAAGCAGTATGTATATTATCGCGATTTGATGTTGAGGTTCCCGAAGCCAGAGGGGATGGCCGCATAGCGATGGGAAAAAACTCGACGAAATCGCGGAGGAATTGAGAAACGCCAACAAGAAGGTGCAGTTGATCTATGCCTTTAATGGCACGGGGAAGACACGACTTTCACGGGAATTCAAGAACCTGATTGCGCGAAAGAACGGCGATGCGGAAGATGAAGCGTTGGAGGAGCCAACCCGTACCAAAATCCTCTACTACAACGCTTTTACTGAGGACCTGTTTTATTGGGACAATGACCTCGCGCTCGATGCAGAACCCAAAATGATGATTCAGCCAAACGCTTTCACCGACTGGATTTTAAAAGATCAAGGGCAAGATCAAAACGTCATCGCCAGTTTTCAGCGATACGCCGACAACAAACTGACGCCGACCTTCAACGAAGAATACAACATCAAAGTCAAGGGCGGAAAAGACATCGTCATAAAAGCGTTTTCAGAAGTGAAATTCTCTTTTGAACGCGGGACCGATGAGCTTTCAGAATCCTTGAAAATCTCAAAAGGTGAAGAAAGTAATTTTATCTGGAGTATTTTTTCGACGCTGCTAGATCAGGTGATCAATATTCTCAATGTCCCCGAACCTGGAGAGCGCGAAACCGATCAATTCAATAAACTCGAATATGTGTTCATCGATGATCCGGTCAGCTCTCTAGACGAGAACCACCTAATCGAGCTGGCGGTTAATCTGGCAGACGTGATCAAATCCAGCCAGTCTGATCTGAAGTTTATCATCACCACGCACAGCCCGCTTTTTTACAACGTGCTTTTCAATGAGGTGAAGAATAAGGCCTGCTACCTGCTGGAACGACTTGAAGACGGAAGTTTTGAGCTGACAAAAAAGGATGGCGATTCCAACAAGAGCTTTTCCTACCACCTATATTTAAAGCACACGCTTGAGCAGGCGATTGCCGCCAATCGGGTGGAGAAATATCACTTCACCCTGCTACGAAACCTCTACGAAAAGACGGCAAACTTCTTAGGTTATGCGCAATGGACCGACCTTCTGGACACGGCCCCCGGTGATAAGGAAGGATATTTAAAGCGCATTATCACTTTCAACAGCCATCGCACCCTTTCCAGTGAAGAGGTGGCAGAACCGACCGAACCCGAAAAACAAATCGTTAAGCTCTTGCTCGACAACTTAACCAAAAATTATGGCTACTGGGCGAAGCAGGAAGTGCAGAATGGTTGAGCAGACCACACCACTCGCAGAATCGAAGCATTTTATCGTTCTGGATAAATACGTCAGGGAATGGGAAGCTCGCGATAGCTATCAGAGCGAAGGCGATTTGGAGCGTGAGCTTGTCCAGGATTTGCAAGCTCAGGGCTACGAGCTAGCAAAGCTCAACACGCCTGAATCCCTCTTGGCAAACGTCCGCCAGCAATTGCAAACCTTGAACAGTGTGAGCTTTGAAGATGGGGAATGGGTGCGTTTCTTAGAAACCTATCTGGACAGGCCTAGCGACACCGCTACAGACAAAACCCGCAAAATTCACGACGACTACATCCACGATTTCGTCTTTGATGACGGCCATATCCAAAACATCTACCTGCTCGACAAGAAGACCATTGCTCGCAACAAAGTGCAGGTGATCAAGCAATTTGCGCAAACCGGCACACACGCCAATCGTTACGATGTGACGATTTTGGTGAACGGGTTGCCACTGGTGCAGATTGAGCTGAAAAAGCGTGGCGTTGCCATTCGCGAAGCCTTCAACCAGTTACACCGCTACAGCAAGGAGAGCTTCAACAGCGAGCAATCACTTTTCAAATACGTTCAGCTTTTCGTTATATCGAACGGCACCGACACCCGCTATTTTGCGAACACTACACGCCGCGATAAAAACAGCTTCGACTTCACCATGAACTGGGCGAAGGCCGATAACGGGCTGATTAGAGACCTGAAGGACTTTACAGCCACAATCTTCCAAAAAGATACGTTGCTGAAAGTGCTACTGCGTTATTCCGTCTTCGATGTAAGCGATACGCTATTGGTGATGCGACCCTACCAAATTGCCGCTACCGAGCGCATTCTGTGGAAGATCAAGAGTTCACATGAAGCCAAAAATTGGAGCAAGCCGGACAGCGGCGGCTATATTTGGCACACGACCGGGTCTGGCAAAACACTCACCAGCTTCAAGGCCGCACGTCTGGCAACCGAACTTGATTTCATCGAAAAGGTCTTTTTGTCGTGGACAGAAAAGACCTCGATTATCAGACCATGAAGGAATATCAGCGCTTTTCACCGGATAGCGTGAATGGTTCTGACAGCACCGCCGGATTAAAGCGTAATCTTGATAAAGGCGACAACAAGATTATCGTCACGACAATCCAGAAGCTCAACAACCTGATGAAGAGCGAAGGCGACCTACCCGTCTATGACAAAGAAGTGGTTTTCATTTTTGATGAATGCCACCGGAGTCAATTCGGGGAAGCGCAGAAGAACTTGAAAAGGAAATTTAAGCGCTTTTATCAGTTTGGCTTCACGGGAACGCCAATCTTCCCTCAGAATGCTTTGGGTGCTGAAACAACGGCGAGTGTTTTCGGCCGTGAGCTTCACTCCTATGTCATCACCGACGCCATCCGGGACGAAAAAGTGCTGAAATTCAAGGTGGACTATAATGATGTCCGCCCACAATTTAAGGCAATTGAATCTGAGCAGGATGAAAAAAGCTCAATGCAGCGGAAAACAAGAAGGCCCTGCTGCACCCGGATCGTATCCGGGAAATATCGCAATACGTGTTAGACAATTTTCGCCAGAAAACCCATCGTCTGCAAGGTGGCAACAGGGGCTTCAATGCCATGTTTGCAGTGAGCAGCGTGAACGCGGCTAAGCTATTTTACGAGGCCCTGAATAAGCTCCAGGCGGACAGTGAAAAGCCTTTAAAAATTGCAACGATATTCTCGTTCGCCGCCAACGAAGAACAGGACGCAGTTGGCGACATCCAGGATGAAAGCTTTGATGTGTCGGCCATGAATACGAGCGCCAAGGAATTCTTGAGCGCAGCGATTGCCGACTACAACACCTTTTTCAAGACCAATTTCAGCGTGGATAGCAACAGCTTCCAGAACTATTACCGCGACCTGGCAAAGCGCGTTAAAGCCAAGGAAGTCGACTTGCTGATCGTCGTCGGCATGTTCTTAACCGGCTTCGATGCTCCTACCCTTAACACCCTATTCGTCGACAAGAACCTTCGCTACCACGGCCTTATACAGGCCTATTCGCGGACCAACCGAATATACGACGCCACCAAAACCTTCGGCAACATTGTTACCTTCCGTGATCTGGAAGAGGCAACCGTGAATGCCATCACGCTGTTTGGAGACAAAAACACCAAAAACGTTGTCCTAGAAAAGAGCTACAAGGAATACATGGAAGGCTTCACCGATCTCGTTACCGGTGATGCGCGACGCGGTTTTGTGGACGTGGTGACAGAGCTGGAACAGCGCTTCCCAAACCCTGATGAGATTGTCAAAGAGAGTGACAAAAAATACTTCTCCAAGCTGTTCGGCGAATATTTACGCGTCGAAAATGTGCTGCAAAATTACGATGAATTTGTAAGCTTGAAAGCCTTGCAGGATATCGACATAAATGATGCTGACGCCGTGGAAGCCTTCAAAGCTGAGCATCATTTAAGTGATCAAGATTTCGCTGCATTGAGTGCAATCAAGATTCCAGCAGAACGAAAAATCCAGGATTACCGGTCAACCTACAACGACATCCGCGATTGGTTGCGCCGAGAAAAAGCGGTCAACGAAATAGATACATCCACAGTCGATTGGGACGACGTGGTGTTTGAGGTGGACCTACTCAAGTCCCAAGAGATTAATCTCGACTACATTCTAGAACAGATTTTCGAAAACAATAAGAAGGTGAAGGACAAGGCCGCCCTTGTTGAGGATGTGCGGCGCATGATCCGTGCCAGCATAGGCAACCGGGCAAAAGAAAGCCTGTTGGTCGATTTCATTAATCAGACTGATCTTGATAAGATTGGCGATAAGGCCACTGTCATTGATGCCTTTTTTCCTTTGCCCAGGCAGAGCAGCGACGGGAGGCGGAAGAGCTGATATCCACTGAAAATCTGAATGTCGATGCCGCAAAGCGCTACATCGCCACGTCTGTCAGACTCGAATTTGCGACCGACAACGGCACGGAACTAAACGCAATATTGCCGAAGATGAGCCCACTTAACCCTCAGTATCTGAGAAAGAAACAAAGCGTCTTCCAGAAGATTGCGATGTTTGTTGAAAAGTTTAAGGGTGTCGGGGGGCAGATTTAGAGTCGGTCCGGAAAATTATTCATTTTGAACAGAGCCTTCGCAGCATGAGGCGGATAACCGGCCGCATTTTTCCTAATCCAGTGCAAGGCTTGCAGCAGCGCAAGCAATTCAATAGTGCCGCTATCGCCGCCTGTAAATCTGGGCCTTGGAATACCCTGAAAGCGCCCCTTTCGCAGAAGCTGACGCCGCTAGAGGCGGCATCGGAGAGCATGCAAGGGGAACTGGTTGAGAAGACCCTTTCCCCTTCTGCGGAACGATAACAGATATGAATGATGCTGGGGGCTGCCTCCCGTCAGGTTCTCCACAGTCGTCTCCCCGCAAAAAAACAGTTGACGCCTTCGATGAAGTTCTCTATTTGTTCCGGTCATGAAGAATGCAGCCCTGCGCCTAATACGAATATCTCGCTGATCCGCCGCCTCGCTGGAGGCTGTGACTAACCGCGTGTATTCGAGTTGTGCAGATGAGTATTCAATCGTTATCCCTTAACGGGACGCCGCGTACGTCGGCAAACATTCCTTCTCAGCTTAAATTCAGTCGATGTGTGGGCCGGTTTACCGTCAGGGACCTGCTGGCTCGCGATGTTGCGTGCTTGATGGATTTCGATGACGTCGTTTCAAGCTGGAACTGCCGGTCTCTGCAGTTTCACCATGGTTCTGATACGTATTCTCCCGATTTCGTCGCCGAACGGCCATATGACGTCCTGGTGATCGATGCCGTTGGGCAGCGACGCCCACCTCCATGGGTTTCCGAAGCCGTCACCAGAGAAGGCTTCACCTACCGGACGATGTCGCGCGGAGACGTCGATCCGATCCGTCTGAAAAATTGCAAAGACTTGCTTCAATGCTCTGGCGGTGAGGTGAGTTTGGGGATCGGGTAAGATTGCTGTCCGTTCTGGATCAGCAATCGTCCTTAACCCTAGCTGAGAGCCTCACCGTATTCCAGGAAACCAAACCGATACGCGGCCTGGCAAATATGGCCGTCGAGCGTTTCATTGAGATCGATCTCGATACTGCGCTCATCGGACCCGAGACCGTTGTTCGCCGCTATCGCGGCTAAGCCTATCACACACATTCCCTGTTCAAAGTTCGCGCCTCAGGCTGCGAGGAGGATAACTGTGCCTAAATCAATGGAACATCTGAAAACGCCGCAGGACGCCGCGTTGTACTGCACGCTTAGACGTGCCCTCAGGAAGGCTCCTGATTTTATTGGAGGCTCTGACTGCGTAGTTTTGCTGAACGTGCCGTCAGATCGATCTGGCGAGGACTACGATGCATGCGCCGCAAGCCTCTTGCTTCAGCTGTCCGCTGATCGGGACGATATGGCCTACGTGATGATCGCAGCTGCCGATAAGCCAAGGACCATTATCAAGAGGCTGGAAGGCGACTGCAGCCGAAAGAGACGGCTTCTCATTTTCAGGGAACAGGGCGCTGAAGTCCCAATCCAGGTCATGCTGGGTGTCGATATCGAAGTCGACATTCCGTCGATTTCGACGATGGACTTTCGGATTGGTTGCCGGATCGCCTATCAGATCGACGTCACTCCCTCCGAAGCGGAAGCCGCGATGTCTTATCCGTTGCCGCACGTTTGGGCTGCCTTACGGCGCGGTCGTCCAATCAGGAATGCGCTGGCGCGATTGGCAGAAGCGCCCGACCTCGGTGTCAAACAATCCGGGGACAAGAGGGAAGGCCTTCCGCCGTTGCAGGACATGTACGGCTACGGAGCAGCAAAGGAATGGGGCTTGAGCTTGCCCAGGACCTGATCGATTGGCAGCGCGGCAAGATCGATTGGTCGGAAGTCGACACTGGGATTGTTCTGTCGGGACCGCCAGGCGTCGGAAAAACGCAATTTGCTGCCGCCCTTGCCCGGCAATGCAACGTTCCGATCATTGCGGCATCTTTGGCCAGATGGCAGGCAAGAGGTCACCTTGGTGACTTATTGAGGGCCATGAGAAGTGACTTTGACAAGGCGAAGGAAAGTGCACCCTGCATTCTGTTCTGCGACGAATTGGACAGTTTTGGCGACCGCAATTCCTTCTCGGCAGACAACAAAGACTACAGCACGCAGGTGGTGAATGGTTTTCTCGAACATCTGGACGGGCTCGACGGACGTGAAGGCGTAGTTGTAATCGGGGCGACAAACGACGTCAGCCGCATTGATCCGGCAATTCTACGGCCAGGTCGACTGGATCGACACGTGGCTATTCCACTGCCGACTGCATCAGATCGGATCGCAATTCTGCAACAAATGCTCGGCCAGAAATTTCCGAAAAAGCATTACAACAGCCTGACTGTTGCGACGAGTGGCTTCTCAGGAGCCGACCTTGCAAAGGTGGCTCGTGACGCAAAGCGACAGGCCCGGCGTGCCAAGCGTAAAGTAACTCCTGACGATATTGTCAGTGCTTTGCCGGAACTTGTGCCGATCACGGGTGAACTTCGGCGAGCGCTTGCCGTGCATGAGGCGGGCCACACCGTTGTTGCCACGACCCTCAAGCACGGCCGATTTCATGGTGCCATGATTATCGATTTCACTCGAAACGACAACCAAACTGTACAGGGTGGTGGCGTTTACTACGAACTTCCGAACGTGGCGTACCGGACGACGCAAACCTATAGAAACCAGATTGCGGTCCTACTTGCCGGGATGGCCTCTGAGGAAGTGTGCTTGGGCGCTGTCAGTGACGGCTCCGGAGCTGGAGAGCATTCTGATCTCGCGCAGGCGACGCGGATTGCGACGTTGTTGCAGACTAGGATGGGAATGGGCAACCGCCTTCGCCACAGCCTGGCGAAGAATGATGCGGAACTTGAAAAGGTTCGATCCCAAGATGCAAGCGTTTCCCGTTGGGTTGATGACGTCCTCCAATCCGAGTTTGAACGGGCAAAGCACGTCATCCGCACTTACCAGAAACTTGTCGACCGGATTGCCGACGAATTGGTGGCCAAGGGCAAAGTGACAGCCGATCAGGTTACGGAGATGGCGACCAAACTTGGGCTCCAGCCGCCCATAGCAACGGTTGCCTGAAACTTTTGGTCATCACCGCCAACGGTGCTCTGGCACCTCACACCACAGCTCTTCCGATATTTTGAAAAGGTCACCACCTATGAAAGCATGGGTCATCAGTGACATGCACGTCACGCATGCCGATATGACAGCCGAAATTGACATCCCACAAGCCGACATCTGTGTCTGCGCGGGCGATATTTCTGGCTTCCTTGAACTCGGCCTCGAATTCCTGAAGCGGTGGATTGCTCCAACAATGCCGGTCGTCGTCGTACTCGGGAATCACGACTATTACGGTAACACTATCAATGGTGCCCTATCGGCCGCACGCGAAGACATGAACGACGGCAACATCCGTATACTGGAAAACGAAACGCTCGAAATCGATCATGTCAGGATCATCGGTGCGACGCTCTGGACCGACTATGAGGTTCCTTGGGGCGTAGATAACGAGTTGCCGCTTGCTGACCGAATCGAGGCCGCTGTGTATTTCTGCCGACGGAGCATGCTTGATTTCCGCGAAATCTTTGGCTCTCCTCCGTTTCGTGAGGGAATGCCCAGGCTCATCACGAGCCAAGAGATCATCGCCAGACATTCAGAGAGCAAGGCGTTCATCTCTGCGGAAATGGCAAAATCCTGGCCTGGCAAGACCGTCATTCTAACGCACCATGCGCCGTCTCCACGATCACTGATCGAGCAGTACAAAGGTGATCCTACCAACGCTGCTTTTGCCAGCGATCTCACTGACGTCATGCGAGCTGGGCGACCGGATATCTGGATTCACGGCCATATCCATCAATTCCACGATTACGTCGAAGGACAAACGAGGGTGATCTGCAACCCGCTCGGCTATCGGCACGAACGAGGCAAAACCGGGTATCGCCCCGGCTTTGTGATCGAGCTTTAAACCTTAACGCATGGGGCTGTACGTCTTTACGACCGCCAGCTCTCTGAACGGGTCCATTGTACGCTGCAGGAGCAATATTAGCGGGCTATGGCGATTCTCATGGAGCAGAGGTTGCTCCTCGATGAGGTGACGACCGGGCTGATTGCGGCGGGATCGCTGACGCCTGACAGATTGCGGGAGCTGATCGATAAGGATGTAGCAGGGAATGAGGGAGCAGCTGAGCCTCAGGAAAGGTTAACTTCGTAGACCGATCCGCCCGTAATGACCCGGCAGGCCAATTCCATCGCAGGCCAACGGCATGCGCTTGACTGACAGTTGAGTTGCCATGACCATTTTGTAAGTGGCTTCTGGAGATACCAATGCAACCTTCTATCACCGATGGCGAGTCTAGCGCGTGGACGAACACAGAAATGTTGTTTGCGACGGACGCGGAAGCAGAATTTGAGGCCGCTGTACTCCGGTTGAAGACGCATCTGTTCGGGTGGGGTGCTCCTTCTCAGACATAGAGGATGAGGCCGTTCGGGAAATAGCGGCGATCATGGGAGAGCACTGGCGTCGCCTGAAAAAATCGGACGCCTGATCACCATTGGTGATGGTTTAGGTCCTCAGATTGCGTGCGTCGTTATCCGGGGTGTCCTCTTTCATCGTATGAGCAGAAGAAGCACAGGGCAGATTAGAGCCCGCCCTGGCTTAGTTCATTCTCTGCGACGAACCAGTTCACGGTCTCGGGCTGTCCGGCGTGTCGCCTTCGACAGCTCCTGGCAAGCCGAACTCCAGCCGCGCGTTTGCAAAGTCTAGATCAAGCACGTCCAGCAACCTCTCGCCGAATGCTGCCGTCTCCTTGGTCGCGTCAGACCACTTAAAGAGACGCCCATCCTGTAAAGACAGCACAGCAAAATCGTCTGGTCGGCCCTCGACTGGATGGCGGCTGGCTACCATGCAGAGTGAGGCATTTACCAGGCCAGCGCTCAATGCTTGACGCGTGTTCCAGAGGTGGACCGCTGTGCGACGGCCGTTCAACTCGATAAGGAAGTTCGGCGTAAACTCGACCTTGAAAAATCCCTTGGGACTACCGAACAGGAAGCTATCGCAAGCGGAGAGGTCGCCGAGGTTCTTTTCTCTCCAATCAGAAAACTGACGGAGGCCTTTGATGGCCGACTCGCGTTCGGCCGCTTTGCCGATCTCAGCCGTCGAAGCTAACGCATCCTGAAAACTGAGATTTTCGAAAGCGATTCGCTGAACGCGTTGGCGGAGGCTTTTGTGAAAATCATAACCGCCGGTGCTGGGGCGAAACCTGTCACGGACGAGGCGTTTCTGCGGCTTGGGATTGGCGTTGATCAATTTTAGAAATGCGGAAAATCCGAACTTGGGCACTTGGCTCATTTTGCTGAATTCCTGTTGTCTACTGATCTGATTTAGCTCCCGCGATCCCTGAACTGCTTGTTGTTTTGTTGGTTTTTCCGGGCAGGACAAGCCTGCCCGGGCTTTTTGAGTTGTTGGTGAGGCTGACCTGTTTTTTCTAGGTCTACTCTTGCCTCACTTTGGCCTCCTTTGAACGGTGCGACTTACGCCTCACGCTTGCCTGGCCTGGATTCGTCCAATCAAACTTGGCCTGGGCATTTCATCGTTGGATTAGACATAAGTCATAGTTATTCACAGGATTTTACGAGCACCCACTCGTCGCACCACACGTGTCGCACTTCTCGCAGGTCCCGTTCCGGACCATCGTGAAGTTCTGGCATTCGCCGCACATATTGCCGGTATAGCCCTAGTGCGATCGAGCGGATGCGGCGTTCGGCTTCGAGCTTCTTGGCGTCCGACTTGGCAGCGGCGGCTTCTGCCGCGGCCTTGTCGGAGAAGAGGGCGGTGATTTCGCTTTCAGCTTCTTCGACGATTTCCTCCGCCAGTTCGACGGCGCGTTCCTCGTAATCGCGCTTGAAGGCGACGATTTCGGAGGTGGCGATCGAGACGGCGGTGACCGTTTCGAGCTTGCGGGCCGCATTGCCGGAAAACGCGGTGACATTGGCGCCGCCGGAGGCCTTGGCGGGAGCAGCCGTTGCTGCACCCTTTGGCTCGCCGGAGGTGCGGTCGACCTGGCCGCCCTGGATCAGGGTCGGCTTGTGGCCACGGGTCCAGCCCGTCGAGAGCAGGTTGGTCTTGCCTTCCTGGATGCCCTTGCCGAGTGCCGTGTTGGAGAAGTCGGACGTATCGACATGGGCGAGGTCGTGGCGGTTGAGGTAGGAGACGGCAAGTTCGCGGAACACGTAGTCGAGGATCGACGTGGCGTTCTTGATCGCGTCATTGCCCTGAACCATGCCGGCCGGCTCGAACTTGGTGAAGGTGAAGGCCTCGACATATTCTTCCAGCGGCACGCCATATTGCAGGCCGAGCGAAATCGCGATGGCGAAGTTGTTCATCATCGCCCGGAAGGCAGCGCCTTCCTTGTGCATGTCGATGAAGATCTCGCCGATGCGGCCGTCGCCGAATTCGCCGGTGCGCAGATAGACCTTGTGTCCACCGACGATCGCCTTCTGGGTATAGCCCTGGCGGCGGTTCGGCAGCTTTTCACGCTCGCGGGTGACCCGCTCGATGACACGTTCGATGATCTTCTCGGTGACGGTGACGGCCTGGGCAGCTGCCGGGGCTGCCAGGAAATCCTCCATCGCATCCTCGTCCTCGTCATCCTCGATCAGCGAGGAATTGAGCGGCTGCGACAGTTTCGAGCCATCGCGGTAGAGCGCGTTGGCCTTAAGCGCCAGTTTCCAGGAGAGCATGTAGGCTGCGCCGCATTCTTCGACGGTGGCGTCGTTCGGCATGTTGATGGTCTTCGAGATCGCGCCCGAGATGAACGGCTGGGCGGCGGCCATCATGCGGATGTGGCTTTCGACCGAGAGATAACGCTTGCCGATCTTGCCGCAGGGGTTGGCGCAATCGAAGACGGGCAGGTGTTCGGCCTTGAGGAACGGCGCGCCTTCAAGCGTCATCGCACCGCAGACATGCACATTGGCCGCCTCAACGTCCTTCTTCGAGAAACCGATGTGCTCGAGCAGGCTGAAGCTCATGTCGGCAAGCTGCTCGTCGCTGACCTTCAGCGTGTTTTTCAGGAAATCAAGGCCGAGCGTCCACTGGTTGAAGACGAACTTGATGTCGAAGGCAGCCTTGGTGGCGCCGTTGATCGCCTCGATCTTGTCGTCGGTAAAGCCCTTGGCCTTCAGCGAGCCGGGGTTGATGGCCGGTGCCTGGTTGATATTGCCATGACCGACCGCATAGGCCTCGATTTCGGCAATCTGGCTCTCGGAATAGCCGAGCGTGCGCAGGGCTTCCGGAACGGCGCGGTTGATGATCTTGAAGTAACCGCCGCCGGCGAGCTTCTTGAATTTTACCAGCGCGAAATCGGGCTCGATGCCGGTCGTGTCGCAATCCATGACGAGGCCGATCATACCTGTCGGTGCGATGACGGAGACCTGAGCATTGCGGTAGCCGTGCTTTTCGCCGAGTTCCAGCGCCTTGTCCCAGGCGGCCGTGGCATGGGCAACGAGATCCTGATCCGGGCATTCTGCGTGGATGAGGGCAACCGGATTGACCGACAGGCCTTCATAGCCTTGGGTTTCGCCATGCGCAGCGCGGCGATGGTTGCGGATGACCCGCAGCATCGATTCGCGGTTCGGCTTGAAGCCCGGGAACGGGCCGAGCTTGGCTGAGATTTCGGCCGAGGTCGCATAGGAGACGCCGGTCATGATCGCGGTGAGGGCGCCGGCAATGGCCCGGCCTTCGGTCAGAATCATAGGGGATGCCCGACGACATCAGGAAACCGCCGATATTGGCATAGCCGAGACCGAGCGTGCGGTATTCATAGGAGCGCTCGGCGATTTCCTTGGATGGAAACTGCGCCATCATCACGGAGATTTCGAGAACCAGCGTCCACAGGCGCACGGCATGCTCGTAATCGGCAATGTCGATGTTCTTGGTCGTCGCATCCTTGAACTGCAGCAGGTTCAGCGAGGCAAGGTTGCAGGCCGTGTCATCGAGGAACATGTATTCCGAGCAGGGGTTGGATGCGCGGATCGGACCTGCGGCCGGCGAGGTGTGCCAGTCGTTCATGGTCGTGTTGAAGTGCAGGCCCGGATCGGCGGATGCCCAGGCGGCATGGGAAATCTGTTCCCAGAGGTCGCGGGCCTTCAGCGTCTTCATCACCTTGCCGTCCTTGCGGGCGGTGAGGTTCCAGGTGCCGTCGGCTTCGACGGCGCGCAAAAAGTCGTCCTTCAGCGAGACGGAATTGTTGGAGTTCTGGCCCGACACGGTGAGATAGGCTTCCGAATCCCAGTCGGTGTCATAGGTCTTGAACTCGATGTCCTTGTAACCCTGCTTGGCAAACTGGATGACGCGCTTGACGTAGTTTTCCGGAACCTGGTCCTTCTTGGCGGCCTTGATCTCGCGCTTGAGGGCAGGGTTCTGCTTGGGATCGTAGCAGGCATCATTATCGGCGGTGCAATTGATGCAGGCCTTCATGATCGCCGTCAGGTGCTTGGCGACGATCTTCGAGCCGGTCACAAGGGCAGCGACCTTCTGCTCTTCCTTGACCTTCCAGTTGATGTAGGCCTCGATATCCGGGTGGTCGATGTCAACGACGACCATCTTGGCGGCGCGGCGCGTGGTGCCGCCCGACTTGATGGCACCGGCAGCCCGGTCGCCGATCTTCAGGAACGACATCAGGCCCGACGACTTGCCGCCGCCCGAAAGTTTTTCGCCTTCACCGCGCAGATAGGAGAAGTTGGAGCCGGTGCCGGAGCCGTACTTGAACAGGCGCGCTTCGCGAACCCACAGGTCCATGATGCCGCCTTCGTTGACGAGATCGTCACCAACAGACTGGATGAAGCAGGCATGCGGCTGCGGATGTTCGTAGGACGATTTGGACTTCACCAGCTTGTTGGTGAAGGGGTCGACATAGAAGTGGCCCTGGCCGGGGCCGTCAATGCCATAGGCCCAGTGCAGGCCGGTGTTGAACCACTGCGGCGAATTCGGGGCGACGCGCTGGGTGGCGAGCATGTAGGCGAGCTCGTCGCGGAAGGCGAGCGCATCTTCTTCGGACGCAAAATAGTTGCCCTTCCAGCCCCAATAGGTCCAGGTGCCGGCCAGACGATCGAAAACCTGACGGGCATCGGTTTCGGAACCGTACTGCTCTTCCTTCGGCAGATCCTTCATGGCGGCAAGATCGGCCTCTGAGCGCCACAGCCAGGACGGAACGGAATTTTCCTCGACCTTCTTCAGGCGAGCGGGAACGCCGGCCTTGCGAAAATATTTCTGCGCCAGAATATCGGCGGCGACCTGAGAAAACTGCGCGGGAACATCGATATCCGCGAGGCGAAACACAATCGAGCCATCGGGATTCTTGATCTCGCTGATGGCCTTGCGGAACTCAATCTGCGCATAGGCCGACTGGCCGGCCTGGGTGAAACGACGTTCGATCTGCATAGTCCCGTAATCCTTTGTTTGCCGCGTCCCTGGCGCCGTGGCGCAGGGCAAAATTGTCCCCGACCGGCCGCGCAGGGAGGATGCGCAGCCAGCTTCAGTTTCCACATATGTGGGGAAACCCGGTCCCGGGTTACCCTGTATCTTGTGCTGATTTTGGCTGCAAACACTAAATATAGTATTAACAACTTCTTTACGCCAGCTTTTTGTGACGCATGGGGCGAGAGAAATATCGCAAAAAATCGCCATCGCGACCGGCGGATCATCCACCAGGGCCGCCTGAACACCAGACGAAAGTTTGAAACAAACCGGCCTCGTAACTTTCCCGGTCTCGCCGCCGCCGCAACGTAGAAATCATTAACCGCATCCCACCCGATTCCGTCAAGGGGTGGTTTGTGAAGGAATTGCGAACACCAGATATAGTGTGTGGCGCTTGTGGAAAACGGGGACAGCGGGCAAAACAAGCAAAATCAGGTGCTTGGCGGCAGCGATGAGTTCTCGCCATAAATTCGAACCGAAAAATCCGACATTTTGCAGGTAAAAATCCGCAGGATTAGCGAGACCTACAATCTTGCGGATGGTCAGGGGACGGAAACTGTGGGTGGCCCTAAACGATTCGCGCGGGGTTCGACTGTCCCGCTATAGGGCGTCGAGATTGATGCCGACGGTGATCGAGCCGATGGGCTGACCGGTGCGGGGATCGGAAATCGTCATGCTGGCCTGCGACTGCAGCATCTGGGTCGATTCATCCTTCTCCCCCTTGTCGATGAACAGCACGCCGGCACCGACCAAGAAGGTTTGCTGCCACTTGGCTTCATCGCCCTGCCAGTAGTCGGACGTGGTCTCGCTCTCACCGACAGTCAGCCCCTTGGCGTCGATCACGAAAATTTCCGTAATCACCCCATCGGACTGCGCCTGCTTATCCCTCAGGAATTGCGAAAGGGGGTTCGACAGAACGGACTCGATCAGCGGTCTGTGCGTTCTGCCAAACTCTAAGCGCCACTGGGCATCGAGGTCGGAAACGGCGTTTTGAGTCAGATGGGCGTGCAGATCGTTCTGGTCCTTGAGGGCGCCAATGATCAACGGGTCGGCGATCCAGGGGCGCACGCGGGCCTCGACATAGTCTCTGACCGGTTCGACATGAATGGCCTCTTGCGCCGAAGCGGAACTCGCCGCTGAAAATAGCAACCCCAGACCGAGCAGGGCAGAAGCCTCGCGGCGCATTGATGTTTCCTTTTCCCCATCGGGTGGCCACGCTATTCAGCGCCATAGCGTCTCTCTTGCGTGGAGATCGCAGTGTTGGCGGCAACCTACCGTATAAATCCCCGAAACCAAATCGATCGACCGATTAATTGTGCGGCTGGGATGCAGGGAAAGACGGTGTGATCAGCCCCGGGTACCTTTGGCGATCGGCTCCTGATAGGTGAAGCCCATGTCCCAGGGAAAATAGATCCACGTATCCTGGCTCACTTCCGTGACGAAGGTATCGACCATAGGTCGCCCCATCGGCTTGGCATAGACAGCGGCGAAATGTGCATTCGGCAGCATTTCCCGAACAATGGCTGCCGTCTTGCCCGTATCGGTGAGATCATCGACGATGAGGATGTCACGGCCGCCATCGGCCTTCAGTTCCTCAGAGATGCCCTTGATAACGACCATTTTTCCCTGCTCGACGTAATCGTGATAGGACGCCACGCAGACTGTTTCGATCAGGCGGATGCCAAGCTCGCGACAAATGATGGCCGCCGGCACCAAGCCTCCGCGCGTGATGCAGACCATCGCCTTCCACTCGCGCCCTTCGCCGGCCAGTCTCCAGGCGAGCGCACGGGCGTCGCGATGGAACTGATCCCAGGATACGGGAAAGGCTTTTTCGGGAAGGGACATGCGCGCAGCTCCAGCTTATCATCAGCGTTTAGGCCAAGGCGTACTTGATGATCTAGCGTGCGCCCCGAATTTCTGCTTTAGCGGCAATCGCCGGCGGTTTGCAAGCCTCTCGGCAATCAGGAGTGGGGCAGACAGTGTTCAGTCGCTTGCACAGAAACGCTTGCCGGCGGGTGCTAAACGCCCGGCCCATCGCGTCTCGTCGCTAAACTGCGAAACACGTCTTGACCAACGCCCGAGAACTTGTTGAAAGACAAGCCATGCGGACGTGGCGAAACTGGTAGACGCAAGAGACTTAAAATCTCTCGGAGAGATCTGTACGGGTTCGATCCCCGTCGTCCGCACCACTCAATCTATGGCATCCTGGGAATACTACTGTTGAGCAGCGTTTAGATAACGGTCTTCGACGACCGCTTCGGGACGATCGCCGCCATCCGCGTGCTCAAAATGCCAGGCGCCTGTCTGATCCTGGAAGCTGATTTCCTCGTCATCGCCGCCGACCTGTTGTTCGGCCGCAGCAGCCTTAGCGGCAGCAAGCGCAATGTCTCGCGTGGGGAAACTTTCGGAAAACACATCCGTGAGCTTGTAGGCCCATCCGCCATCATGCGGCACGATTGTGTAGACGATTTTCGACATAGTCTTCTCCCTTCGAGTGTCCGTTGCTCCGGACTGATTAAGCCATCAGGAACGGGCTTGATACGCATCCGGTTCCCCAGCGAATTTTTCGTTTCGAGTGTCCTGTCATGGTTTTCGTAGCGGCATAGTAACATGAAACAGGGATAGCGCCCTCCAGAATTCCACCTGGTTAAGCTCAAGCCAATTTTCAAGTGCAGCTTCGCGCTGCTCCGTTGACCGGCACCGCGATAGAGTTGCGTTGGGAGAAAGGCGATCACGCGGCGGGTGAAGGGAAGTTGCCAAACCGCTCCGCAAGTCTTTCAACGGGCTGCACCAGAAAAACAAAGGGCGGCCAATAGGCCGCCCTGCAAATGGAGTCGTTTCGATAAATCGCTTGTCAGGCCGATAGCTTGGCCGCGATCTTGGCGACGTGGGCGCCCTGATAACGGGCGGCCTCGAGTTCGATCTCGGATGGCTGGCGCGAGCCGTCGCCACCGGTGATCGTCGAGGCACCATAGGGCGAGCCACCCTTGACTTCATCGACGCCCATCTGGCCCTGGAAGGCGTAGGGCAGGCCGACGACGACCATGCCGTGGTGCATCAGGGTAGGGATAAAGCCAAGAATGGTCGTTTCCTGGCCGCCGTGCTGGGTCGCGGACGAGGTGAACACCGAACCGACCTTGCCGACCAGTGCGCCCTGCATCCACAGGCCGCCGGTCTGATCGACGAAGCTGCGCATCTGCGATGCGACCGTGCCATAGCGGGTACCGGCGCCGAAGATGATGGCGTCATAATCACCCAATTCGCCCGGGGTCGCGATCGGCGCTGCCTGGTCGAGCTTGAAATGCTGGGCCTTCGCCACATCTTCTGGAACAAGTTCCGGCACGCGCTTGACCGTGACGTCCGCTCCGACCGACTTTGCCCCTTCCGCCACGGCGTATGCCATGGTTTCGATATGCCCGTATGCCGAATAATAGAGAACCAGTACCTTGGCCATCATGATCTCCTTGTTTGAAGTCCGGCAATTCCGCTTGATTGCCCATGAACTTAGGATTTAACAGTTTCAGAGCCGACTGCCAGAAGCGAACGGGACGACAGACTGTTCGACAGGAATTGACAGTGACATTTTTTCGTTGAACGATCCAAGGCCTCTCACAGGATTTCCCATGACACATGATACGATCGTGACCGCAGCGATGCTCGCCATCGGCGACGAACTTCTGTCCGGACGGACGAAGGACAAGAACATCGGGCATCTGGCGGATGTTCTGACGCTGGCGGCCATCGACCTGAAAGAGGTGCGAGATCGTTGCCGACGACGAGGCGGCCATCGTCGCGGCGCTGAACAGCCTGCGCGGACAGTATGACTACGTCTTTACCTCCGGCGGGATCGGCCCGACACATGACGATATCACTGCGGACGCGGTGTCGCGCGCCTTTGGCGTGGAATGCGTGCATGATCCACTGGCGATGGAGCTTCTGGCCGCGATGTACGAGCGGCGGGGGATGGAATTTACCGAGGCCCGCCGGCGCATGGCGCGCATGCCCAACGGTTCGCGCCATATCCCGAACGCCGTCTCGACCGCGCCCGGGTTCATCATCGGCAATGTTCATGTCATGGCCGGCGTGCCGCAGGTCTTCCAGGCCATGCTGAACGCCATCCTGCCGGAGCTGAAAACCGGGACGGCGGTGCTGTCACGATCGGTGCTGTCACCTTTTGGCGAAGGCGATATCGGCGGACCGCTGACACTGGTGCAGAAGGCGCATCCCGAGACCAGTATCGGCTCCTATCCGAAATTCGATGGCAAGAATTTCTCGACCGACATCGTCATCCGGGCGCGTGACGAAACCGTGCTTGCAGCAGCCGAGGCCGCGGTAGCAATGATGATCGCTGATATTACGGCAGCCAAGGCGGAGAAGAATCCGGTCTAGCCGATTGCCTCCAGAAGCGGCGGAAGTCCGCCGAGATCGGCGATCTCGTGAAAGCGCGGGTGATTTTCCGGCCTGTCGGCATGTTCGAACGACCATGTCAGCGCATGCGGTACATAAACACCCCAGCTGCCGGCCTCAAGCGCCGGCAGAACGTCGGACTTCAGGGAATTGCCCACCATCAGGCTTTTTGCAGGTCCGTCACCATGGCGGGCAAAGACCTTGGCATAGGTCGCGACCGTCTTGTCGCTGACGATCTCGATCGCATCAAAAAATCACCAAGGCCGGAGGCCGCCAGCTTGCGTTCCTGATCGAACAGATCTCCCTTTGTGATGAGGACCAGCCGATAGCGACCCGCGAGCGCTTCCAACGTTTCGGATACATTTGCGAGGGTTTCCAGCGGATGGCCGAGCATGTCGCGACCGGCCTCCAGAATGCCCGAGATGACGGCGCCGGGTGCCTTGCCGTCGGTCACCTCCAGCGCAGTTTCGATCATCGACAAGGTAAAACCCTTGATGCCGAAACCGTAGAGGGCGAGGTTGCGCTTCTGGGCGGACAGCAGCCGCTTCGGCAGGTCCACGCCTGCATGGTCCTTCAATAGGTCGAGAAATCGTGCTTGCGTCAACTGGTAGAATTGCTCGTTCTGCCAAAGCGTATCATCGGCATCGAAACCGATCGTGGTCACGTTCTGCACGAGCCCGCGCCTATTTTTCTGCGATCTTGAACGGCTGGTCGATGCTGGTGGTCTTGCCGCTGTTCACGTCGTTGAAGTGGAAGCGCAGGATATAGTCGCCGGCCGGTGCACCGCTGACGTCGATGGTCAGCGTCGAATAGATCTCCTGATTGCGGAAAAATCCGGTGAAGGTGAAATCACCGAACGCCTTCTGCCCGGCAAGCACATCACCGGCCGGATTTAATATGTCGAAATCGACGGTGAAATGCGTCGCGATCTTGCCCTGAACCGGCGATTGTTTCCAGCTCAGACCCACGGGCTCGACATAGGAGATCAGCGATTCACCCGGTTTGAAGACCGGTTCCTCCTTGGGCTCGTACATCGCATAGCCTGCGGGATCGGATTTAACGAAAACCGCCTTGCCGAGTGAAAAGGGCAGGGATTCAGAAAAATCGCTGATCGCCCGGCGCATGACATCATGGGCGCCGATGGCATCGCCGCTTGCCGCAAGTCCCTCAGCCTTGGCCGCCGCCTCTGCGAGGGGACCGGCCAAGGTCTGACCGGTCAGTTCGAAAATCGAGAGTACCGCCAATGCCGCGCCAGCGGCCAGTCCCAGTCGATGCCGTGCCATGATCTTGTTTCCCCCACGCTCCCAAACTCTTTGAAAGATTTCTGTATTTTCGGCGGCGAGTCAAGGCGAGAGAGGCCAAACGCCCCTTGCGGCAATGAAACGAATCAAGATTCCGATACTCCGGTTTCAGGGGCGTGCAGTGGCATCCACAACACCAATGTGTCATAGGGGCGCAAAGAAATTTGCATGAAAGCCGGACCGGACATGAACCGCCAAGACGTCGATACTGCAGCCGAGGCGCTGCGCAGCCTTTTCCCGGCAACACCGCTACAGCTGAACGAACATCTGAGCGCCCGCTACAACGCCTCGATCTACCTGAAGCGGGAAGATCTTTCACCGGTTCGATCCTACAAGATTCGCGGCGCTTTCAACTTCTTCCGTAAGGTGATTGCCGCGGGCGGGACCGGCAAGACCTTTGTCTGCGCCTCGGCCGGCAATCATGCGCAGGGATTTGCCTTCGTCTGCCGCCATTTCGGCGTACCGGGCGTAGTCTTCATGCCGGTGACAACGCCACAGCAGAAAATCGACAAGACGCGCATGTTCGGCGGCGCGTTCATCACCATCAAGCTGTTCGGCGACTTCTTCGACCAGTGCTACAAGGCAGCGCAGGAACATGTTGAACAGATTGATGGTTTCATGGTTCCACCTTTTGACCATGCCGACATTATCGAGGGGCAGGCGACCGTTGCCGCAGAGATGATGGAGCAGTTGCCAGACGGTGTACTGCCGGATCTCGTCGTGCTGCCGGTTGGCGGCGGCGGGCTTTCGGCCGGCGTGACCGCTTATTTCAAGGGCCATGTCGACCCGACAGCCTTCCTGTTTTGCGAACCCGCGGGGGCGCCGAGCCTGAAGCGAAGCCTCGAAGCAGGCGCACAGGTGACGCTCGATCAGGTCGATAATTTCGTCGATGGCGCCGCCGTTGCCCGGATCGGTGACCTTAATTTCGAGGCGCTGCAAAGCTTCTCGTCTGATCAGGTCATGCTGCTGCCTGAAAACGCGATCTGCGTCACGATCACCGACATGCTGAATGTCGAAGGCGTCGTGCTGGAGCCGGCCGGGGCTCTTGCCATTACCGCGCTTGATGCTCTGGGGCGTGAGAAACTCGAAGGCAAGACCGTGGTCGCTGTCGTCTCCGGCGGCAACTTCGATTTCGAACGCCTGCCCGACGTCAAAGAACGGGCGATGCGGCATCTCGGACTGAAGAAATACTTCATCCTGCGCATGGCGCAAAGGCCCGGCGCCCTGAAGGATTTTCTCAATATGCTCGGCGACGAGGACGATATTGCCCGCTTCGAATACCTCAAAAAATCGGCCCGCAATTTTGGTTCGATCCTGATCGGCATCGAAACAAAGAAGCCGGAGAATTTTCCACGGCTAAAGGCGGCCTTTGATGCAGCCGGTCTGCGGTACCAGGACATTACCGACAACGAAATCCTGTCCAATCTCGTTATATGATTAACTCATCTAAACAATGGCTTGCTGCGGAATTGTAATTCTTTTTGAGAGCCGACAACAATCAATCGCCGTCTCTTGTACAAGCGGCTGCTCCATCCGGAGCGCGGCGCTGATATGCGGCGGTCGGCGACAGTCTGGACACAAGGGCACAAGAGTCCGCCCCATATCACGCCTGTGGAGTTTCAAGAACTTGGTCTTTGACGGCGTCATTGACCATGGTAAGTCTGGTGCATGGCTTCATTCTTCTCAAAATTGTTCGGCTTGTCCGGTGGTGCGGCAAAGGAAGCGGAGGCGCTTCCCGGCAAGACGGAGACCTATGCCGATTGCCTGATCAAGGCCGCGCCGAAGCGCGAAGCCTCGCAATATCGCCTTGGCGGAATCATCGAGAAGCAAATCGACGGGCAGACGCGCATTCGCTCGTTCATCCGCGCCGACCTGTTCAGTTCAGAGCAGGATGCAACAGACGCCGCTTTTCGCAAGGCCAGACAGATTATCGACCAGCACGGTCCATCTTTGTTTGCAGATGATGCCCCGATGCGGCAGGTCTGAGGCGTTGCAGGCATGAGCGAAAAGGGCGGCCGATGAGCCGCCCAATCTGTTTTCAGGTGAATTCAAAGCGTGATCCTGAACCGCGCAAAGCCTTCAGTACCTTCACCAGCCTCCTCGATCTTGACGCCTTTGACGGCAGCCGCATAGCTCCTGGCCTTTGGACCGCTGTCAAAGATGACGGTGGTGCCGGCCAGCGGTACGAAGGTCCAGTTGGCATCGGCCGACGGGTTGATGGTGCCTTCGGCGATGATGTAGCGGACGATCACGTCGCGGTTGGTATCGGGTGCGACGAAGACAACCTTGTCGGCGCCGATTTCCGGGAAATTGCCGCCACCGCCAGCCCGATAGTTGTTTGTAGCGATAACGAATTTCTGATTTGGATCAATCGGCTTTCCGGAAAACTGAAGGTTCTGGATTCGGTTTGATCCTGCATTGATCTCCTTGCCGTCCTTGTCGTATTTCGGCGGCTGCGAGAGGTCGATGGCATAGGTGACGCCATCCATGACATCGAAATTATAGGATGGAAAGCTGTCGCTGAGCAGCACGGCATCCTTGGCGCCGGGTTTGACATGGTTGAACATGCCGGCCGACATTTCGAGCCAGTTCTTGACTTGGGCGCCGGTGATGACGACGGCCTGCACCGTGTTCGGGTAAAGATAAAGGTCGGCTACATTGCGTATAGCGATGTCGCCCGCGGGTACGTCGGTATAGTAGTCCGCACCGCCACGGCCGCCGGCCTTGAAGGGTGCGGCCGCGGACAGGATCGGCAAGTCCTTGTATTCGGTCTCCTTCAGCATGTCCTTGATGTACCAAGTCTGCGCCTGCGAGACGATCTGCACGGACGGATCATCGGCGACCAAGGCGAAATAGGACTGCAGCGGCGCGGCGGTCTTACCAACGGGCGTGCGGACATAGGCAAGCGTCGCGTCGTGCTCGGCCTGGGCTGCGGCCAGCACTTCTTTCTTGTCCCCGACATTGGCGACGACCTTCTTGTCTTCGCGATGATAGATCGGACGCGCCTCGCTGGTGGAGGAGACGACGCGCCAGGTTCCGCCGTCGCGCTCGAGTAGCAGATCGATCAGGCCGAGATGCGAGCCCCAGAAACCACCCATGACACCGGGCTTGCCGGAGACCAGCCCCTTGACGTTGTCGACACCGGCAACGCCCTCGAATTTCGGCCCCGGGAAATCGAGATGGCTGTGGCCGGTGACGATCGCGTCGATGCCCTCGATGGCGGCCAGCGGCACGGAGGCATTTTCGAGATTTTCTTCATAGGCCTGCTGACCGATGCCGGAGTGGGACAGGGCGACGACGATATCGGCGCCTTCCTCACGCATCTGCGGCACCCATGCCTGCGCCGCCTTGACGATGTCCCTTGTCATGGCCTTGCCTTCAAGGTTCTTGGCATCCCAGGTCATGATCTGCGGCGGCACGAAACCGATCAGGCCGATGCGGATCGGATGTTCTGCGCCGCTGCCATCCTTCACCTTGCGATCAAGGATAATGTAGGGCTTGAGGAAAAGCTCGTCCTCGCGGGCATTGCCGGCCAGCGTCCCCTTGGTCAGGTTTGCGCAGACCAGCGGGAAATTGGCGCCGTTCGTGACATTGAAGAGGAAATCGAGGCCGTAGTTGAATTCATGGTTGCCAAGCGTGCCGCAATCATAACCGAGCACATTCATCGCGGCGATCACCGGGTGCATGTCGCCTGCCTTCATGCCTCGTTGATAGGCAATATAGTCGCCCATCGGATTGCCCTGTAGGAAATCGCCATTGTCGACGAGGATCGAGTTGCTGGCCTCGGCGCGGATCGCATCGATGATCGAGGCGGTACGGGCAAGCCCCATCGTGTCGTTCGGCTTGTCGGCATAATAGTCATAGGGGAAGACGTTGACGTGCAGGTCCGTCGTTTCCATGATGCGCAGATGCGCCTGATTGGCGGCGGCGCGCGCCGAGAACGGATGCAGCAGGACCATTGCCGCGCCGGCGGACAGGCCGCCGATAAGCAAACGGCGGGACAGGGTGAGGGGCTGGACGGGTTGCTCATGACAATCACCTTTCGAACAATCTGACGCGACATTGGGTGGAGCGGTGGCTGCGATGTTGGCCAAGGAACATGTCCGCAGTGTGATGCCAGCCCCCCAGCGGGATCTCGATGATGGCTGATGTATCCGGCGGGGCAAGCCCCAGAATTTTGCGGGTGTCGTTTGCGGGCGATACTTCCGCCGCAGATTTAGCGATATGAACTATAAAGTTTTGTTCAAACTTGCAGGTTAGGACTACATTCATGCAATCCGAGTGACGCATTCAATGGCCAATCTATTTCTATTTCTAGGTGAAGCGCTCGTCTACGTGACGATCATGATCACTCTGCTCCATCTGCGTCACAGATTGGGCCTCGGCGTGTTCATTGCAGCGCTTGGCGTCATGCACTTTATCGAGACCTATCTGGCCGCTGTGTTCTATGTGCAATTGCCCTTTGGGGTCATCTCACCGGGCTCCGCCGTGCTGTTTTCCGGCAAGCTGATGATGATCCTGCTTCTTTACGTCAAGGAGGATGCTGCTACGGTGCGCCAGCCAATCTATGGCCTACTCGTCGGCAACTTTCTGACGGTGGCGCTTGGTTTCATCCTGCAACAGCATGAGACGGTGTCGATCGTACCGGGCCGCATCGCTGATCTTGCTTTCATCGACGAGATGGGCTGGCTCATGGTGTGGGGTACGCTGCTCCTTTATCTCGATTCGCTGCTCATCATCCTTCTATACGAGCGGTTAGGGCATCGGTTGCGACGGTTCATGACGTTGCGGTTCTTTCTCTGCGGCGCTCTCGTGCTCACCTTCGACCAAGCCGGTTTCTTTATCGCCTTGCACGCCATGAACGGTGCGCCGGCTGAAGTCTTCTGGGGCGGTTGGCTGGCGAAAATGGGTGCGGCGGCCTTTTATTCCGTTTTGCTCGGCGCCTATCTGCATTTCTCCAACCATACAGTGCTTGCCGTATCGCGGCGGCCGATCGGCGATATCTTCAACGACCTGACATTTCGCGAGCGCTATGAAGATCTGCTCTCGCGCTCGGGGCGCGACAGCCTGACAGGCACACTCGATCGCGGCCGGTTCGAGTTCGACGGGATACGATTGATCCGCAACGCCGTCGCGACGGGAACACCCGCCAGCCTAATGATCATCGATGCCGATCATTTCAAGAGCGTCAACGACCGCCTGGGGCATCCGGAAGGCGACCGCGTGCTGAAGGCCATCGTCAGCAGCATGAAGGCACATCTCAGACCCACAGACCATCTGTTCCGCTATGGTGGCGAGGAATTCGCCATTCTCAGCGAGGACCTTAATGCCGCGTTGGCGCTCCAGCATGCGGAAGACATCCGGGCAGGCGTCGAGGCCGTGGTCCGAACCAGCGATCAAGCTGTCGTCACCATCAGCATAGGCATCGCTTCGACACCGCAGGACGGCTCGACGCTGAAGGACCTTCTGTCGCGCGCCGACGCCATGCTCTACCAAGCCAAACGCAATGGCCGCAATCGCGTCGAAAGCGGTATTGCATCCTGATCTTTGCTTTGGGCACTGCGCTTTAGACGCCGACGTTGGGGCGGTCTATTATCTCTCGCAGGGAAAAGCTGGAATTGATCTTCACGACATGCGGCAGGGCCGATAGCCAGTCGCGGTGAATGCGCTCGTAGTCCTCGAGATCCTTGGCAGCGACGCGCAGGATGTAATCGTACTCGCCGGACATCAGGTAGCAGACCAGCACATTCGGACACAGCTTCACGGCAGCTTCGAATTCGGTCAGGGTCTTGGCAAACTGGCCGGAGAGTGAGATGTGCACGATAACCATGATGCGATAATCGAGCGCCTTATGCGACAATCTTGCATGATAGCCACTGATCACGCCGGTCTTTTCGAGAATATCGACACGCCGCGAACAGGCGGATGCCGACAAGCCGATCTTCTCTGCAAGTTCCGCGTTGGCGATGCGTCCGTTCTGCTGGAGAACACGCAGAATTGCAGCATCGATTGTATCCATCGGCATTGTTCGAAATTTCCTTCGAGGATTTGATGTTTTACGCAAGAATACGCGAAAAATTGCGCATTTCATATCTGTCTTTGCAAGGACATTCCATTCCGTTTCTGGTTGGCTAGCAATGTCGAGGAAAGCGGCTTTTGCCCAATGGAGAGGAACGCGCATGCGTATCGGTTGCCCGAAGGAAATCAAAAATCATGAATATCGTGTCGGCCTGACGCCGGGGGCGGTGCGCGAATATGTGGCGCACGGGCATGAGGTGATCGTCGAAACAAAGGCGGGTGCCGGGATCGGCGCGGATGACGACGCCTATCGTGGCGCCGGAGCGAAGATCGTCGCGACAGCCAAGGATGTGTTCGACAAGTCCGACATGATCGTCAAGGTCAAGGAACCCCAACCCTCCGAATGGGCGCAGCTCCGCGACGGCCAGATTCTCTACACCTACCTGCACCTGGCGCCGGATCCGGAACAGACCAAGGGCCTCATCGGCTCAGGCGTAACAGCGATTGCTTATGAAACAGTGACCGACGAGCGCGGCGGACTGCCGCTTCTGGCGCCGATGTCGGAGGTGGCCGGGCGGTTGGCGATCCAGGCGGGCGCCACGGCACTGCAAAAGGCCAATGGCGGTCGCGGCATTCTGCTTGGCGGCGTGCCCGGTGTGCTGCCGGCCAAGGTGACTGTCATCGGCGGCGGCGTTGTCGGGCTGCATTCGGCGCGCATGGCGGTCGGCCTCGGTGCCGACGTGACCATTCTCGACCGTTCCATTCCACGCCTGCGCCAACTCGACGATCTGTTCGCCGGACGCATCCACACCCGTTTCTCGACTATCGACGCGCTGGAAGAAGAAGTCTTCTCGGCCGATCTGGTCATCGGCGCCGTTCTCATTCCCGGTGCCGCCGCACCGAAGCTTGTCACGCGCGAAATGCTCTCCGGCATGAAGAAGGGCGCCGTCATCGTTGACGTCGCAATCGACCAGGGCGGATGCTTCGAGACCTCGCATGCCACCACCCATTCCGATCCGACTTACGAAGTCGATGGAGTGGTGCACTACTGCGTCGCCAACATGCCGGGCGCTGTGCCCGTCACGTCGGCGCAGGCTCTGAACAATGCGACGCTTTACTACGGCCTGCAGCTTGCGGACCGCGGTCTGAAAGCGATTGCCGAAGACCGGCACCTGCGCGCCGGTCTCAACGTTCACCGCGGCCGTGTGACCAACCGCGCCGTCGCAGATGCGCTTGGCTATGAAAGCTTTGCTCCGGAAATGGCGCTGAACGTCGCCTGACCAGATAAGTGATCCTTAGATGAAGGCGCCGCGATCTGCGTGATGCGGCGCCTTTCGTCTGTCTATGCGGCATTGGAAACAATTGTTGCGGGCGGAGCGCACATGCACATAGGCGATGTCCTCGCGGGACAGCAGTTCGTCCGCCCTGCCTGCGATGCGGGCCGTTTCGGTGACGGCACCCGTTCCATAGACGATCCGGTCATCGGCACCATAACCACGGAGGATGAAGTCTGGACTCGTTTCCAGAACGGGCGGCAGAATTTCGATTGCATCGTAGCGTGGGCACGGTTCGGCATGAAGAAAGATCGGGCCGGTCTCGGCATAGGGCTGCAGCGCCGGGAAGGGGCGATAGGCCAGGGTGAGATAAGCCTCTCCGTCGTCAATGTTGCGAAGGCAGTGGCGGCACGGTGTGCCGGCGCCCGTCGACCGGCTGACCTCTGGTTTCATCCCATAGGCATCTGGACCGCCGTTCCAGAGCTGTCGAGCGTCATTGGTCGGCATGGCGGTAAAAACGATGGTGGACATGGCAGGCTCCCGTAAATTGCTGCCATTAACCTGCAACCGCATTGCGACCGGCGACACCCGATTCTTGCCGGAGGTATAAAGCCGCTCAGAATAGCCCGGACAGCGCCGACAATTCCTTGTCGCTCAGCGGCAGCAGCGTGTCGTCTCGGGTTGAGACCGGAGAAAAACCGAAGCGCTGATAGAGTTGAAGCGCGCGCGGATGGTCGAGATTGTTGGTCGAGACTTTGACGACCTTTGGATTGTAGCTCCAGGCGGCATAGAGTGTCTGCAACAGAAACCATTTGCCAAGGCCAAGGCCGAGCGCATGCTCGAACATGCCGAAGTGGGAAAGTTCGACCGTATCCTCATCCAGCTGTAGCAACTCGAAGAAGCCGGCCGGTGCACCGTTGACGTAAATCACCGACACGGAATTGCGTTTGTCGTGCAAGGTCTTTGTCAGGGCCTCGTCATTGAGGCGCAGGCGATCGACCCAATGCCAGCGGCGGCCGACCTGCAGATACAGGAAACGATAGAAGGGCAACGGAATTTCCGGCACCCGCATGATCGCGGTCTGGATATTGATCGGGACAGGCAGGCTCTGCTTCGGCGGCGCCGTCATTTCCAGCTCGGTGATATGGACCGGAACAGGTTGGGGTGTCTTGCGCATGGCCATTCAGTTCATTCTTTCCCGGTAACGACAGCGGTGTCTTGCCTGCTGCCCCATTCAGACCAGGATCCATCGTAAAGCGTATTGTCCGCATGGCCAAGGGATTGCAGCGCCAGCGTGATGATTGCGGCGGTTACGCCGGAGCCGCAAGTTGTGACGACGGGCTTTGAAAGATCGATCCCGGCGGCCTCGATGGTTTTCCGCAACTCTTCGAGCGACTTCAATTTTCCGCCTTGCGAAAAAACGCCTGACGGCAGACTTTGGGCGCCCGGCATATGGCCGGAGCGCATGCCGGCTCGCGGTTCGGCTTCTTCGCCGGTAAATCGACCGGGGCCGCGTGCGTCGGCAATCTGACGTTCGCCGGAGGCGACGATGGCGGTCATCTCCTGGAAGCTGGTGACAGCCGCAGCGTTGAAGCTAGGGGTAAAGGGGACCGGCGAAGGCGCGGGGACGTCGGTCGTAACCGGGCGGCCGTCCGCCTTCCAGCCATCCATGCCGCCATCGAGAACGAAGACATTGCGCGCACCCATGGTGCGCAGGCTCCACCAGACGCGTGGCGCGGTGAAGATGCCGGGACCGTCATAGACGATGATTGTGTCCGTTTCCCGAACGCCGAGATCGCCGACCGATTTCGCGAAAAACTCCGGCGAGGGCAGGGTATGCGGCAGGCCACTGGAAAGATCGGCAACGGCATCCTGGTCAAAGAACACGGCGCCTGGAATATGCGCGGCAGCATATTCTGCCTTCGGATCCCGCTGCTGCGCCGGCAGATACCAGGAAGCATCAACGATCCGGATTCCCGGATCACCAAGCCGCTGCTCAAGCCAGTCGAGGGAAACAACGAACGCGCTGGTCGTATTGTTCATTGTGCGATCTCCAGTCAGAGGACGGCGGTTTCGGGTGTACCGAAACGGATCCGGAAGCGTCTATTTTCCTTGCCCTTCTTCTCGATCTTGGCAATGAAAATCGCACCGACTTCCTGGGTTTCGGAAACATGCGTGCCGCCGCAGGGTTGGCTGTCGATCAATGCGTTCTCGCCGATGCAGACGAGGCTGACCCGGCCCAGACCAATGGGCGGGCGCACGTTCTTCGACTTGACGATACCGGGATTGGCGATCAGTTCCGCGTCGGTGATCCACTGCAGATAGACCGGATGGTTGGCGTTGACGAGTGCCATAATGTCTGCGGTTACGCTGTCCTTGTCGATGGTTTCGCTCATGTCGAAATCGACCCGGCTTTCCTCCTCGCCCACGGCCGCTCCGGTGATCGGGTAGGAACAGACGACGGACAGCAGGTGGCAGGCCGTGTGCATGCGCATCAGGCGGTAGCGACGCTCCCAATCAACATGCAGCACGAGTTTTTCGCCGACGTCAGGTACCGGTTGCGCCTCCGCCGGGACATGGAGGATGATATCCTTGGTTTCGCCGTGGCGGGTACCGGAAATCTCGATACGGCTACCGTCGGCGCGCTCGAAAAAGCCGCTATCGCCCGGCTGGCCGCCGGACGTTGCATAAAAGCAGGTCTGATCGAGTTCCATGCTGCCGTCGTCAAAGACTGCCGTGACCACCGCTTCCGCTGTCGAGAGATAGAAATCGTCGCGAAAGAGGGCGGTCGTCGGCACTGTCATGATCATGCTATCCAGCGGGTTCGTATGGCACTGCGATGTCGGACGTCCTGCTCAACCATGTCGGAACCGGTAGCCCCTTGGAGGCGAGAAAGGCCGGGTTGAACAGTTTCGATTGATAGCGGTTACCATAGTCGCAAAGGATCGTCACGATGGTATGTCCGGGACCGAGATCTTTTGCCAGACGGATTGCGCCCGCGATGTTGATCCCGGAAGAGCCGCCAACGCAGATGCCTTCATGTTCAATCAGGTCGAAGACCAGCGGAATGGCCTCGGAATCCGGGATTTGATAGGCAAAATCAGGCGTGAAGCCTTCGAGATTTGCTGTGATCCGTCCCTGACCGATACCTTCGGTGATGGAACCACCAGCGGACTTGAGTTCGCCATGAGCGTAAAAGTTATAAAGCGCCGCCCCCTCCGGATCGGCCAGGCCAATCTTGATGGCCGGGTTCTTCGCCTTGAGGCCTTCTGCCACACCGGCCAGTGTGCCTCCGGAACCAACGGCGCAAATGAATCCGTCGACCTTGCCGTCCGTATCGCGCCAGATCTCCGGCGCCGTCGTTTCGACATGCGCATTGCGGTTGGCGACGTTGTCGAACTGGTTGGCCCAGATCGCCCCATTCGGTTCGCTCTTGGCCAGCTGCTCGGCAAGGCGGCCGGAAAGTTTCACGTAGTTGTTGGGATTGCGGTAGGGGACCGCCGGCACTTCGACGAGTTCAGCGCCCAGCAGCCGCAGCGCATCCTTCTTTTCCTGGCTTTGTGTTTCCGGAATAACGATCACGGTGCGATAGCCAAGAGCCTGAGCGACCAGGGCAAGGCCGATGCCGGTATTGCCAGCGGTGCCCTCGACGATGACACCGCCCGGACGCAACTGGCCGGTGCTTTCGGCGTGGCGAATGATCGACAGCGCTGCGCGATCCTTCACGGATTGGCCGGGGTTGAGGAATTCCGCCTTGCCGAGGATCGTGCACCCCGTCGCATCCGAAGCGCCCTTGAGGCGAATCAAAGGCGTGTTGCCGATGGCATCGAGAACGGAAGGCAATGCGGGCATGGAGAGAGACCTCTTGTTTCATGGCGGCTGGACCGACCGGAGTTCGATCCAGAGGCAAGCTATTTCAGCGATGAAGTGCCCGAGTGCAAGCGCCTTAGCGCAGGGGCTATCCATTCCTGATAGATTGCCGTGTTTTCGACTTGCCGACCATACAAAACAAGAAATACTGTTTTAACAGAACGCCTTCGCTGACAAAAATTCACCAGAATCCAGGGATGGGCACGTTTATTCGCCGGTGTGATCCAATTTTGGCGTAAAGTCGTAGGATGTAGCAGGCATACGAGGGCTGGGAACAGGCCGCGCGAAATAGGAATTTTCAGCCGATGGCAGGCGATAATTTGAATACGGTCGATGCACTGATTGCGCACTATGCCGCTGGCATTCTTCCTGAACCTGCGCGTGTGCTGGTTGCTGCGCATCTTGAACTCAAGGCCGACAATCGCCCCAAACTGGTTGCCTTTGAAGCGCTTGCGGGCGACCTTCTCGAAAAGATTGAGCCAGCGCCAATGGCGTCAAGGAACCTGCGTCTCGAGCAAATCTTCCTTTCTCGGGAAGACGAACGAAAGCCGATCCAAAGCAAACCGGCAAGACCGACAAATGCTCTTATGCCGCGCGCATTGTACGATTTTGTCGGCTTTGAGGCCGAAGACATCCCTTGGAAGACCAAACTTCCTGGTTTCAAGGAATATGTCGTCGGCGATTTTGATGGTTTCGAGGTCAGCTTCTTCTGGATCCGGCCGGGCCGCGCAGTCCCAGCCCATACTCACAAGGGATGCGAATTTTCTCTCGTACTCGATGGCGCCTTCAATGACGCGCGCGGACGCTATGGTCCGGGCGATATCTCCGTGGCCGATGACAGCGTCGATCACCGTCCGATCGCCGAAAAGGACCGTCCCTGCATTGGGTTTGCCGTGGTCGATGCGCCGCTGAAACTCACAGGTTCGCTTCGCCAGATGATCGGCGACCTGATCGGCTGAACGCCGGCTCTCCCCGGAACAATGCGTCTGTTGACGCGTCTTTCCGGTGAGGACATCCGTGAACAACAGGGACATTTCATGAGCGACTACATCGCACGTCCGGACCATGGGCTCGCCTGGGTGACCGGTGCAAGTTCCGGCATTGGAAGGGCCTTGGCGCTACGCCTTGTCAGGGATGGTTATTGCGTGGTGGTAACGGCGCGCGACCATGAAAAACTGGTTGCTCTGCAGCACGAGGCCCAAAGTTTAGGCCGAATCATCGTTCTTGACGGCGACGTGACGGATCCGCGCGACATGGAGCGCATTGTATCAGCCATCGAATATGACCACGGACGACTGGCGCTGGTTGTCCTGAATGCTGGTGTTTATATCCCCGTGCATGGCGAGGATCTGTACCGCGAGGATTTTGAAAAGACCTTTGCCGTCAACCTGCATGGTGTCGTCAACTGCCTGCTCCCGGCGATCCGGCATATGAAGACGCAAGGGAATGGCGGGCAGGTGGGGCTGGTCTCGTCCGTCACCGGTTACGCCGGCCTGCCGACCAGTGCTGCCTATGGTGCGACCAAGGCGGCGCTGATCAACATGGCGGAAAGCCTGAAATTCGATCTCGACAAGATCGGTATCCGCATCCAGATCATCAATCCCGGCTTTGTCGAAACGCCGGCAACGGCGCAGAACGCCTTCGAAATGCCGGCGCTGATCAGCCCGGAGCAGGCCGCCGACCGGATCGCGGAAGGTTTAAGGTCGAAGGCGTTCGAGATCACCTTCCCGAAGCGTTTCACCTATGCGCTGAAATTCCTGCGCCTGCTGCCTTACCCTACCTATTTCTGGCTGATCAACCGCGCGACGGGCTGGAAGAAACGACCGCTCGAAGCGCGGACAATGCCGGATTCCGTACCGAACGTCGATCAAAACAAAGTCTAAATTCAAATCGCGATACGTTCGCGCAGGCTTTTCTGAGCGCTTTCATCAATTGGAAAATTCCACATGAGAGCAACCGCTGCGAGCTTCAGCACGACCGGTATCCAGGCATAAATCACGGCGAGGGCCAACAGCGCGGATGAATCGTTGGTCGCCGCCGGTGCCGGATCAAAGCCGAAGAAGGCCAGAAGCGGCAGCACGAGGCCCGCGCCGGTTGCGAGCGAGAGCTTGGTTGCCAGTCCCCAAGCCGCAAAATAAAAGCCGCTGCGCTGATCGCCAGAGGACGCCGTATCGGCATCGATGACATCTGCTTGGATCGAGGGTGGCAAAGCCAGATCAAAGCCGAGCAACAGGCCGGTTGCGGCGCAGACAAGCGCGAAGGGGACCAGTGCGCCGACAGGAAGAAGCGGTGCCACGGTGAAGATCACGCAGGCGATGATCATCGCAAGGCACCAGGCGCGATGTTTGCCGAGGCGGCGTGCAACAAGGGTTGCAAGCGGCACGCCGGCGATGCCACACAGAAAATATAGGAACAGCAAGGGTCCACGCATCTCCGGCAGTTCCAGGCGCGCGGAGACGAAATATAGAAACAACGTTGCCGGAATGCCGTTGGCAAATCCGTTGAGAAAGAACGCCGCGATCAATCGCAGGAAGGGGCGGTTCTGCGCGAGCAGGGTAATCGCCTCGCGCAAGGCAAGACGCTTGATCGTTGCATCCCGCGGTTCCGGCACAATAAAAACGGCCAAACAGCCAAAGGCCAGCAGCATGACGGCGACAGCAACACCGAGCGCCGCCAGTCCGGAAAACCCCTTCACCTCGAAGCCGATCGTAAACGGCAGCACGATGGCAATCAGTGTGCCGACCAGTGTCAGCGCCTCGCGCACCGCCGTAAGCGCGGTGCGACCATGATAGTCCGGTACGAGTTCCGCGCCCCAGGCGGCATAGGGCACGGTCGCCAGCGTGAAGGCAAGCGAGATCAGCATGCCCCAGCCCGCCAGCCAGCCCAACCCGGCATCGGCCGGCGGCCAATAGAGCATCCAGGCCGAGAGGGCGGCGAGAGGTAGGGACAAAAGGAACAGCAAGCGACGGCGGCCGAACGACGGACTGATCCTGTCGGCAACATAGCCCGTCAGCGGATCGGTCAGCGCGTCGAACAGGCGGATGATGAGGAGCACCCAGCCGACCGAAGCGATCGGCAGGCCGAGCGTTTCGGTATAATAGGTGGGCACCAGGGCATAGAGCGGCAGGCCGAGCGCGGCCAGTGGCGCGGCAGGCAGGGCGTAGGCGAAAAGCACGCGGCGACTGATGCGACCGTCGGCAAGGCCGCCGCCGTGCTGATCATTCATAGACGACCTGTCTGACGTCGATGTTGCGGGCGCGGAACCCGGCCTCGCAATAGAACAGGTAGAACTCCCAGAGTCGTTTGAACCTGATATCGAAACCGAGCGGCTCGATCTTGTCCCAGACGGACCAGAATCGCTCCCGCCATTCGGCCAGAGTCCGGGCATAATCCAGACCGAAGCCGAAATCGGCGCTCATCTTCAGGCCGACCTTGCGGCCAAGATCGACCAGATGTTCGCGTGTCGGCAGCATGCCGCCTGGGAAAACGTATTTCTGGATGAAATCGGGATTGTCTCGATATTCCTGATAGGCTTCCGGCTTGATCGTGATGATTTGCAGGCCGGCTTTGCCGCCTGGTTTCAGGCAGCGCTGGAGCTGCGAGAAATAGGTCGGCCAATATTTTTCACCGACCGCCTCGAACATCTCGATCGAAACGATCCGGTCGTATTGACCCGCCTCGTCGCGATAGTCCTGGAACTTGATATCGACCTTGTCGGAAAGACCGGCCTTCTTCATCCTCTGCGTCGCAAATTCCAGCTGTTCGCGGCTGATGGTCAGGCCGGTCACCTTGCAGCCGATCTCGCTTGCCGCATAATCGGCAAAACCGCCCCATCCACAGCCGATTTCCAGCACATGATCGCTCGAGCGGATAGCTGCCGCCTCAGCCAGCGCCTTGTATTTCGCCCGCTGCGCAGACTGGAGATCGTTTGCGCCGTCCGCGAACAATGCCGAGGAATACGTCATGCTGGGATCCAGCCATTCCCGGTAGAAGGCATTGCCGAGATCATAATGGGCCGAAATATTGCGCTTTGAACCGGATTTCGTGTTGGCGTTCATCCAGTGGCGGAATTTCTCCACGAGGCGGAAGAAGCCCCGGGCTCCATTGGCAAAATTACGACCGACATCGGCATTGACGAGAAAAAGCTCAAGGAAAGCCCCGATATCCGGACTGTCCCAATCACCATCCATGTAGCTTTCGGCCACAGCGATGGTGCCGCCGGTCAACGCGCGTTGAGGCAGGTTCAATTGTGCAACGTGACGCGGGCCGACGGCCCGCTCACCTTGCCCTTGATCATCACGCTGCGACCATCGGGCAGGGTCAGTGTCAGCGCGCCGCTCTGCATATGCACCAGCCCGCGCAAAACCATCTGCGCCTTGGCAGGCAATCCCTTGATGATGCGCGAGATATTGTCTGCGGAAAGCCGCTCTGCGTCTTTCTGATTGGAATAACAAGTGTCTGCTGTGCTCATACAACGGTCCTCAGCAATCATTGCTCGTGACACAAAATAACCTCATTCCGCCGGGTCGCCAAGGGCGGCGTCACTGAGCCGGGACGTCCGCAGCGGGCGACCGAGATCGTGCAAGGCCTGTGGCAGGTTCGCGGACGCGGCGGCCACACGAGCGTCCTGCTTCCATATGCTGACTGCCTCTGGTGCCTCAGGTCGCGGAATGTAACGCGCTCCCTTGAGCCAAAGTTTCAGCGCTTCCCAGTGAATTCCTGCAATGATCTTGATTGTAAGATGCGGGATTTTGGCCACAAGTCGTAAAATCTGACCTGTCTTGAGAGGCAGGCGCGCACCGGAGAATGTCGCGGCGAGAAGCGGGCCTTCCGCATCCGTTTCCAGAATTCGCCAACGAATCTTCTCACCTGGCGGCAGCATCCTGAAGTGATACCGCATCTCCATCGGTACGAAGGGCGAGACATGGAAAAGCTTTTCGCACTCCTGCCGAATTCCACCAGGCCCCGTCTGTCCCGGGCCAACCGGGCAGACATAAGTGTGTCGTTCGCCGAATGTGTTGCGAACCTCGTAGATCATCGCAATCACCGCACCTTGCGCATTATAGGCATAGTATACGGCAATAGGATTGAACACCCGGCCGAGAATGCGGGGATAACAGGCGAGCAAAATGCGGACAGGCGGGGTTTCGACACCCGCGTCCAGTAGAACTGCATCGGCATAACTTCGCAGCGACTGATCGTCTTGTCCGGTGTGGTCTTTTTCATGGAAAGACAGAAGATTGAAGCGGTTGACCGAGAATAAGCTGCTCATGCGCGTTGCCTCGTCCAGCCGGTCGATATCGATCAGCAAGGAAAAGACCTTGTAGTTGAAGCGATGCCCCATGGGCTTCATGCGCTGGTGCATGACCTGACCTGCATAAAGTGCAGCGGCCTCGCCGGACGGCGGGCCGTTCGTTTGCATGTCGCAGCCATTGTGGCGTCCTGAAAACATTTATTCAGCCGCTTCCGCAAAGTCAGAGGATGGTGCACTCATACGCCATGGAATGACACCGCCAAGCGCTTCAGCAGCTGCAAGCCCTGAAGTCAGGCCATCTTCGTGAAAACCATACCCGGTCCAGGCGCCTGCAAAATAAGTGTTGTTTTCGCCCTGGATGGTTTTCAATCGCTGTTGTGCCTGCATCGAACCCGCATCGAACTGCGGATGATCGTAGGAGAACTCTGCAAACACCGTACCCGGTGCCGGATCGCGCTCGGGATTGAGCGTGACGAATAGCGGGCAATTCGCATCGATACCCTGAAGGCGGTTCATCCAGTAGCTGACGGCCACGTCGTGCTCGCCTCCCGGGCGGCTGGAGCGCAGATAGTTCCAGGACGCCCAGACCTTGCGGCGCTTCGGCATCAGGCCGGCGTCACGATGGAGCACGACACGGTTCGGCTGGTAGGGAACGGAGGAGAGGGCGGATCGCTCGTCCGCGCTTGGATCCGCAAGCATGGCAAGTGTCTGGTCGCTATGGGCGGCTACAATCACCTTGTCATAAACCGCCGTTTCGCCAAACGTATCAACAATGACGACCTTTCCGCCCTCGCGACGGATGGAGCGCACGCCGCAACCAAGGCGCAACCTATCCTCGAGCGGCGCCAGCAGCTTTTCGAGATAGGTGCGGCTACCGCCTGTGACCGTGCGCCACGGATGCGGCGTCGAATAGATCAGCCGGTGATTGTCGAAGAAATTGACGAAATGCTCGGCCGGAAACTGCAGCATCTTGCGCGCCGGCGTGGACCAGATCGCTGCGGCCATCGGAACAAGGTAATTGTTGGTGAATCCGGGCGAAAATCCGCGCCAGTTGAGATAGTCGCCAATGGACATCGAGGCCAGCCGACCGGCAACACGATCCTGCAAGCACACCTTGTTGAAGCGGAGAATTTCGCGAAGCATCAGAAGGAAGGACGGACGAATGAGATTACGCTTCTGGGCAAAGAGCGTCGCGAGGTTGTCGCCGCTCCATTCCAGCCAGCCATTGTCGAGCGAAAGCGCAAAACTCATATCGCTCTTGTGCGTCTCGACATCGAGTTCGGCAAAGAGAGCCGTCAGGTTGGGATAATTGGCTTCGTTATAGACGATGAAGCCGGTATCGACGGAGATCGGTGTGCCATCATAATCAATATCGACCGTTGCCGTGTGCCCGCCAGCGCGCTTGTCCTTTTCATAGAGCGTCACGTCATGAACCGGATGCAGAGCCCAGGCAGCCGAACTGCCGGACACGCCGGAACCGACAACAGCGATGTTCAAACGCCGTTGGCCGGAATAATGCAGGGCATGGGAAAGCGAAACAGTCATGCGGCATCCTTGATCTGGTTGTAAGCGGCAAGTGCACGACCACGCGCCAGAGCGTGATTGACGATCGGCTTCGGGTAGTTCGAACCCAGTTCCACGCCCGCGGCCTTCAACACGGCGTCCGGCGCCTCGAAGGGTCGGTGAATGAACTTTTCGGGCATATGCCGAAGTTCGGGCACGAAAGCCCTTATATAGTCACCCTGCGGATCAAATTTTTCACCCTGGGTTATCGGGTTGAAAATCCGGAAAAACGGCGAGGCATCGGCACCACTTCCGGCCACCCACTGCCAACTCGCGGCATTGGAGGCGGGGTCGGCGTCCACGAGGGTGTCGGCAAACCAGGCTTCGCCGCGACGCCAGTCGATCAGCAGATCCTTGATCAGAAAAGATGCGGCGATCATGCGAACGCGATTGTGCATATAACCGTGGCGCCAGAGCTGCCGCATCCCGGCATCGACGATCGGATAGCCAGTCATGCCCTTGGTCCAGCGCTCGAAAGCCAAGGCATCGAAGGTCCAGGGAAAATCGTCATATTTTCGATTGAGATTTTCCGTTGGCAAATCAGGGTTGTGGAACAGCAGATGGTAGGAAAAGTCGCGCCAAACGACCTCCTTGCGGAACGTCGTCACATCTTCCGCAGGCGCATCAGACACTCCACGCGTGGCGTGCCAGATCCGGGCCGGCGATATCTCCCCAAGGGCGAGATGCGGAGACAACAGAGAGGTTCCGTCGATGCCGGGGCGATCCCGGTTGTGCTTGTATCCAGAAAGGCCATTCTCGACAAATGCCGCCAGCCGTCTCAATGCAGCCGCCTCGCCGGGAATCCAGACTTCGGAAAATGCCGATGCCCAGTTGGGCTTCACAGGCAGGAGATTCCAGTCATCCAGCCGTTCGGATGTCGGCCATTTCGTCGGGGGGACAAGGGAGCGCGGCGCATCCAGAGGAGCGTCGGGCTCGCCTTCGCTTTCAAGGGCCCGCCAGAACGGCGTGTAGACCCTGTAGGGTCCGCCGGTGCCGGTCTTGACGCGCGAAGGTTCATGCAGCAGTTGCCCGGCGAAACTCTTGACCAGCAGGTCGGCACTTCGCAAGGCATCCATCAAGGGCCCGTCGAGTGCAATGCCCTTGGGATCATAGCGCCTGTTCCAGAAGACCGCCCCGGCACCCGTTTTTTTGCCATTGCCGACAGGATCGAGCCAGCCTCTCCAGAAGCCAGCATAAGTGAGCTTCCAATTTCGCCCAGCGATCCGGCAAGCGCCGTCAGGGAGTGATGAAGCCACCAAGCCTGGGCTTCGCCGAGCGGTCCGGTACCGGCCTCTTCGGGCTCGCGAATATAAACAGGAATGATCGGCCTGCCTGTCGAAGCCGCTGCGGCGAGCGCATTATTGTCGTCGAGGCGCAGGTCCTTACGGAACCAGACGATAATGGGACTGTCTTGTGGGGCAGGGTCGAAGGGCATTGTCATCCGCGCATGCATTGTCGTTTGGATTGTCTACGCAGATACGGCGGGGGCGGATCAAAGGTTTCACCCAAAACCTTATTTATTTCATCATTTTGCGGGGAGAGGGCAGACGCAAAAAGAGCCACGTCCGCGATCTGCGAAAGTGGCTCTTTTATAATTTGGCTCCCCGGGCCGGATTCGAACCGGCGACCTGTCGATTAACAGTCGAATGCTCTACCGCTGAGCTACCAGGGATCATCTGCGCGCTTTCGCGCTGCAGAAGTGAGGCTGCTAATACAAATGCTTTTCCGATTTGCCAAGCGGTTTTTCAAAAAAACTGCACAATCCTTGCCAGACTGTGGAGAAGTCCCCATTTGGCGTTTAGACAAAAAGGCGGAGAACAATGGCCTCAACGGAAAAAAGACCTATTTCGGCGTAGACCGACGCACCCAGGAAATCGTGCTGGGAACATTTCGCTTCCGCCTCCCGCAGTCCAAGCTGTTTCGAATCCTGATCGCAGTGGCGCTGATTCTGGGTGGCATTCTAGGGTTTCTGCCAATCCTCGGTTTCTGGATGGTGCCCCTCGGTTTGCTCGTCCTGTCGCAGGACTCCGCCATCGTACGTCGGCAACGGCGCAGGTTTACCGTCTGGTGGGCAAAGAGGCAAAAGGCTTCTTGAAGCGCAGGCAGACCTGATACAGCGGCATCCTGTGCCGGTGGTTATCCCACATATTGTTTGTTGGGCGGAGAGCGGCCATCAAAATAAAACTGACGGAGTTCCTCCGCGGAAATCGGTTTACTGAACAGATACCCCTGCAATTCGACACAGCCTGAAAGCTTTACCGCAAGCGCCTGCTGCTCGGTCTCAATACCTTCAGCGGTTACGGGGATGTGGAGAGCATTTGCCAGAGCGATCGTCGCCTGTAGAACAGCACCGGCATTGTCGTCATGGTCGAGTGCGACGACCAAGGACCTATCGACCTTCATACGGTCGAATCCAAACTGCCGCAGCGTGCCAATACTGGCGAAACCAGATCCAAAATCGTCGAGCGCGATTTTGATCCCTGCGGCCTTCAAACCATCGATTGCCCGGCGTGCCTGATCCGGATCGGAAATCAGTATGCCTTCCGTCAACTCGATGCAGAGACGATGCGGCTCGAAGTCAGCGGCTTTCAAGACCTCAACAACCTCTTGAGTAAACTTCGGATTTTTGAGTTGCATCGGCGAGACGTTGACCGAAAGACCGATGGTCGGCCATTGTTTTGCGGCGTCTATAGACTTGCCAAGGACTTGCATGCCCAGTTGATCAATCAAACCTGACCGTTCGGCAAGGGGTATGAAGACATCTGGACGATGCCGCGTCCCATCTGGCGACTGCCACCGCGCGAGCGCTTCGACCCCGCACATTGCCCCCGATTCCGCATCAATCAACGGTTGGAACGCGACATCAATTCCGTTCTTGGAAAGAGTATCGCGCAGTGCGTCTTCGAGTTGAGCCAAACGTTTCGTATCGACATCGAAACCATCCTCGAACTCTACAGTAACGCCCCGGCCAAGGTCCTTTGCACGGTAGAGGGCGATGTCTGCCCGGCGAATAAGTTCCTCACTGTCCAACGACCCAGCTGGCGCGGCGGCAACGCCGACACTGGCACCGATGCCAATGGTGCGGCCACGAATCTCAAAAGCCCGCTGGAGTGCAATTTGAATTTGCTGCCCGACATCAGGGGAGGATTGCTTTTGAACTGCATCGATCGTCAAAACGGCAAATTCGTCGCCGCCGAGACGGGCAATGATGGCATCGGGCGACAGCGTATCGCGAAGGCGGCTAGAAACTGCAACGATCAACTCGTCACCGACAGCATGGCCCCAGGCATCGTTGACACCCTTGAAACCGTCTAGATCGACGAAATGCAATCTCAGCCAAATCTGCTCACTGCCGGGCGCGTGAGACATCGCCGTCATACGTTCGAGCAGCCCGGATCGATTGAGCAAACCCGTCAAAGCATCATGCGCCGCCCGGTGGCGCGACCGCATGCTGCTGACTTTAAGGTTGCCGATGGTATAAAATCCAACTGCACCGATGGACAGCAGAAACAGAACAAAAATTACAGCGGCAGCGCGAAGCGTCGATCTCGACCTCGAGGTAACTTTTTGTGCCCGGGGCCTGCGATGGCCAGTTGAAATAGGCTACGGTTTTTCCCTCGACATCGTTCAAGGGTACCGACAGTTCCGACGCGAGCGGGTTTTGGTCCATGCTGAGGTGCGCAATATTGAAGCTCTCCGAAACTTCCGTAACGACATCTGGCGTCACATGCTTCGCGAAGACAAGGGTATAGCGATTTTCAGGTCGGGCGTTTTCGTCTGCTTCGCTTGGACTGATGACAGCGGCACCGATCAGGGCCACTCCTGCATCCGTGCGAATGAAATAAACCGGGACGCTGGTGGTCCTGTCAGATCGCCGTGCCTTGGCCAGCATTCCCGAGAAGGCTTGGCCGAACACCTCTATCGCCGGAGACGTCAAGGGTTCGCCATTACGGTAGGCAACGACTGTGTTGTCCTTAGAATCCACGACGATGGCAGTGTCGTAAAGTGGGTAGTCCGCGGTTGTCGAGGCCCAATTCTCCACAATCCAATCTGAGCGTGTGTCGAGGTTAACCTGGCGATAGGCATCGTCCCAGTAGGCGTTATCTCGAACTGTGGCGGCGAGTTGCTTGCGCAACGACTGAAGTGCACCCAGCGCCGCATGTCTGGCACGATCGTCGTCAATGGCGTTGGAGGTTGTCGTGATCGTCTCGATCGAGCGCGCGACCAGACCAGCCAGAACCGCGGTTACGACTATGAAGACAAGCGCTATGAAGGCGACCGACCACTGATTGAGACGACCCGAAGGCTGGACGTTGTATCGCACTGAAAAAATCTCCGCCGAACATGATGACATGCTCAGCGGGGAGGTGGCCCTTGAACTGCAGTAAGGCATCATGCCCGCAAACGCGCTGCAAGGTCATTTTACCGAAACGGTTATAAGGCATCGTTAAAGTCACTGATTGTATTGGTGTTGCCCCAGATAGGCCCCCGGAACAGATCACATGACCGTCGTTTGCAATGGCCGCGACAGTATGCAGGACTGTAAAGGCGTGCAGCAGCCTTGACCATGCCGTCGCGGTAATTCCAGGTTGTCCGAACGTGAACCAAACAAGATGGGACCGGATCCATGCAAGACCCCCACGACAGAGCAATACTGTCCGCGCACGATACCAGCGAACTCGAAATGGTGGTGCTAATGACCCCCGATATGGCCAACTTCAGCGGAAAGGTCCACGGTGGCGCCTTACTCAATCTTCTGGATCGCGTCGCCTTTTCCTGTGCTTGCCGATATTCGCAGGAATATGCGGTGACGCTATCTGTCGATCAGGTTGTCTTTCGGCAGGCCATCCATGTCGGCGAACTCGTAACCTTCCGTGCCTCTATCAATTATGCAGGCCGCACCTCGATGGAAATCGGCATTCGAGTAGAGGCTGAAAATATTCGCACAGGAGAGCGACGACACACCAACTCCTGTTATTTCACGATGGTCGCCGTCGATGTGGATGGACGTCCGACGGCCGTTCCGCCGTACCAACCGCAAACCGAGATACGCAAGCGTCGACAGCGGGCCGCAGAGATCAGACGGAATTTGCGCGTCGAATTCGAAGCCCGATTCCTCGCAACCAGCTCTGCGTCGGAGCTTGATCAGAAGCGGCATTAGATCAGCTAACTTTGCAACTATCAGATAGAGGTCACAAAAGCGGCAAGTCAAGTTAAGCGGTGAGGGCCACGTTTGAACTGGGTTCCATGTCGTGTCGATTTTGGCAGCGTGGCCGGAAACCATTGCAACTTAAGGCAAATTGGCGCAACCCGAACGAGATATGAAACCCTGACTGCAAAAAGGGATTTCATGTTTTAACTATCTAATAAATATGGTTGATTTTATGGAGGCCTCGCCCGGAATTGAACCGGGGTACGAGGATTTGCAGTCCTCTGCGTCACCACTCCGCCACGAGGCCTCAACACGCTTTAAGTTTCAGCGATGCCGGGCGTTTAGACCGAATCTAAGCGAAGCGCAAGGGGCATTTCCGAAAATTGTCCCTGGGTTAAGGGACAAGATTGCGAGCACCGTCAGGCCGTCTTGAGAACGGCCCGCCGTTCATCGAGAAAGGACACAGTCTGTTCGAAGGGCATCGCCTTTCCGAAAAGATAGCCTTGTCCGATATCACAGCCCTCGTTCAGAAAGTAAGCGAGTTGATGGTGTTCTTCGATGCCCTCGACCGTTGTCTTGACCTCAAGCCCGCGGCTGAGATTAAGTAGCGCCTGGACGATCTTGCCGTGCCTGCCACCGCCCTGTCCAAGGGAGCGAACAAAACTCTGGTCGATCTTGATCTTGTCGAAGGCATAGCGCGCGAGTTGCGACAGGCTCGAATAGCCAGTTCCGAAGTCATCCAGAGCAACGAGAATGCCTGCAGCATGGAGATCGTCGATAATCGCCGCAGCCAGTGTCGGATCCTTGATCAGCGCGTTTTCTGTAATCTCAATTTCGAGGCGCTCCGGAGCAAAGCCAGCTTCTTCGACGATTTCCAAGATGCGCGCGGCAAGCAACCGATCTTCCATCTGCACGGCAGACAGATTGAAGGAAAGGCATACGTGTGGCGGCCAGGATTTGGCGTCGCCGCACGCCCTGCTGAGCAGTTGCTGAAATAGAGGTGTGATCAGGCCCGTCTCTTCGGCAATAGAAATGAACACCTGCGGTGAAATGCTGGTACCATCCTCCAGCGTCCATCGCGCCAAGGCTTCAAAACCACAGACATCGCCGGAGCGAAGATCGACGAGGGGTTGGTAAAAAGGTCGGATCTGATTTTTGTCAATCGCGGTTCGCAGCACCCCCTCCAGCTTCGCCCGTTCGGAAACTTTCATCTGCATCTCTTCGCGAAACAAAAGAGACGTATTAGCGCCCAGCGCCTTGGCCTCGTAAAGCGCAATATCCGACTTATGGCACACGTCCTTGATTTGCGCGCCATGTTCCGGCCACCTGGCGTAACCGATACTTGCGCCGACCTGGCACCAGAGCGCATCGATTTTCACGGGACGCGTCAAGGAATGGACGATTAGTTCCGCAAACCGTGCATCCCGTGTCGGCAAAAGATCCCGAGCGATTACGATAAATTCGTCGCCACCAAAGCGAAATACGCAGTTTTCCGCGCCGAACGCAGACAGACGCTTTGCTACCTCCTGAAGGAGAAAGTCACCGCCCTGGTGTCCGAGAAGATCATTGACCTTCTTGAACCCGTCAAGGTCGATGGAAAATACAGTCGCCATGGGCGCATGCGCCGCGTCGTCACTTCCAGACGTGGGCAAGGCTTCAAATCGCTCGAAAGCATAACGATTAGGAAGACGAGTCAGATGATCATGTGTGGCGGTCCATAGCGCTCGGCGGCCCTGTTCCTGCTGTCTCTGCATTTCCCGGCGCAGATCAAAGATGCGGAGCAGCGAATAGAGGAAGCTTGCGAAACCGGCAACGACAAACGCAAGGAACAACCCATCGACCCGGTCGCTTGAATAATTGCGGAATATCGCCATGACATTCAAGCGAAACGCATAGAGCATACCCCACAGGACAAGTGCGCCCGCGATGGCCGCAAGCAATTGTCCGCCCGCTCGGGTTTCAAAAAACGTTGGCACTCAAGGCCTCCACACTATCAATAAGCGCCACCCAAGCCTCTGCTTTCTAAAGCTTGACGACATATTTCGCACAGCCTGGCTCAGCAGAATTCGCTTAAGTAGACTCGCATTATATGCTCACCCTGTTTAGTGAAACATATTTTACTTAGTATTCCCCCACATCATAATGACGCTCGAAGGTTAAAATTACTGGAATCTGTTTAATCGCATTGAGGAAATTGATCCCTTCGCGGCTTTGATGTCAGGGCGACCACCGGCGTCAACCACTCGTTCAGATGACTGGGTTATTCTCCAGACAGGAAATTGCAGTCGAAAGCCGAACTGAATGCACCCTTGGAATGAGTTGCTGGCCAATCTAGCGATTGTCGCGATCTCCACATCACTGTGGACATTCGGAAATCGCCACATCGTACGCCACATCCCTCGATACAAATCGGTTGTATTCGGTGGATTCATGGCAGTTGGCACGCTTTGCGCCATGTCACTGCCATTTCAGTTCATACCGGGGGTCCTTCTGGACCTGCGATATACTTTTCTTGCCGTGGCAGGCCTTTTCGGTGGGCCGCTCGCTGCAATCATTCCATTTCTGCCCGCAATAATCTGGCGCGTGATTAGCGGGGGCACGGGCTTGTGGGTTGGCATACCGCTTATTGTCATGGCATCGGCAAGCGGGTTGATCGCACACAGGTATATTCGCGATATACCGAACGGCAAAGCAATCGTCATTGTCGCCCTTGCAGTGGTCTTCAGTGGTACTGCCGGTTTTTTTGTTAAGATTCCGGTTGAAAAATGGGTCGTCGTGATGCCTGCGGTCGTTGCACCCTTTGCTTTGCTTCTTTTCGTATCCGCGGTGCTCTCCGGCCTTGCAATCTCGCAAGAAATGAAAAGGCAGGAGGCAACCAACCTTAACCGGATTTACAAGGCGATCATCGAAGCCTTGCCAGACTGTCTGAATGCCAAAGATCTCAACGGACGATTCATCGCGGCCAACCCCGCCACTGCTGAGCTCATGGGGGCGGGGACCGCTGCAGAGCTCGTGGGGAAAACAGATTTCGATTTCTATGATCACAACGCGGCGCTTATGTTTCGTGCAGACGAGCTAAAGGTTCTAGAGGCAGGCAGACCCGCAACGATCGAGCAACATTTCACGAGTGCCCAGGGAACCGATATCTGGCTTTCAACTCTGAAAGCTCCGTTTACAGACGAGGAGGGACACCTGATCGGCATGATCACCCACAACAGGGAGATCACAGACCGGAAGCGCCTGGAGAACGAGTTAATCCGCACCCAGAGCCATCTGTCCAATGCCTTGGCGAGTATGGCAGACGGATTGGCAATGTTTGATGCAAGCGGATGTCAGGTGTTCAGCAACAGCCGTTATGCCGAAATGTTCCCGTTGACCTCAGACATCCGGGTGCCAGGCACCTGTCTTCGAACGATCCTTCGGACCGCAATCGAACGGGGAGAAGAAATTTCCTTTATCGGAAACCTGGACGATTTGATCGAGCGGGCCGCGGATGCTTTCCTTCGTGCCGGAGACAGGCAGATGCGCCTCGCCGATGGGCGCTGGATTGAGGCCCGCACGCGCGCCATGGATGAGGGTGGCAGCCTCATCGTGTTTTCTGATATAACGAAAACCAAAAGGGCGGAAGAGGAGCTTCGCAACCTCAATGAGCGCTTGGAGATCATGGCTCATACGGACGGGCTGACCGGCTTGCTTAATCGTCGGTCTTTCGACGCGGCACTAGCACGAATCATCTCGCAGAAGGGGACCGGCCGGCCGGGTCCCGGCCTGCTTATGATAGACGTAGACAAGTTCAAAGCCTTCAATGACACCTACGGGCATCCGGCAGGCGATACCTGTTTGAAGACAGTTGCCGACTGCATTGCCGTTTCGATGAGGGCCTATCCGAACAGCGTTGTTGCCAGATACGGCGGCGAAGAGATTGCGGTCATCATTCCGCATTGCGACACCGACCATGCGACGTCTGTTGCACATTTCCTCTGTGCACAGGTGAGGGCTCTCGAGATTGCGCATATCGGCAGCGAAAAAGGCATCGTCAGCGTCAGTATTGGGACCGCAGCGATTGAGCCTAACAGCTTCTGTGAAGCAAAAATACTGCTCCGGTGGGCGGACGAGGCGCTTTATGCTGCAAAGGCTGCCGGTCGCGACTGCGTACGATCGATCCACACAATGAACACGACAACGCTCAATTCGGCTGGCACCTCATCCTCGGCATGATAAGCTGAAGTAGTCAAACGCTTCAAAAACTCTCGTTCCAGAACTGCCACTGAACAGCAAAAGCTTCGGACAAGTCCAAAAGTATAATCTTATGCTCGCAGTCGTCATTGACCTGCTGTTCGAATAAAAACGCCCTATTTGATGCTGAAACATGCGGGGACGCACGCCAACAGACAAAAGGTGATTCAATGTCGATATTTATCCCATCGCAAACGGCTCTTGAAACGACCGATCTCGATATGTTGCGTCGTTTTCTGGAAGCCTGGTGCGAGGAAAACCATGTCGATATCGCCGGTGAGGAAGCGAGCGAGGTGGCAGTCGGTCTCATCGCCTGGTATCAATCCGACCTGACCGATCGCACCGCTTTCCGAACAGCATTCGATACCAACCTGCCGCTGCCCCGCGAGTTCAATGCGCTGCTCAGCCGTCTCTCGTCGATGTAAGAAAAGCCCCATCGAGCGTGGTGTCCGCGTTTCGTTTGCGTCCATCGGGTCAGGACTAGCGCTGAAAGCGCAACTGCAGATCAGTGATACCGCCGGATCAAGCCAACGAGTTTTCCTTGAATTTTCACACGGTCCGGACCGAAAATTCTGGTTTCGTAGGCAGGATTTGCAGCCTCGAGAGCAACTGACGCGCCCTTGCGGCGGAAACGCTTCAGTGTTGCCTCTTCTTCATCCACCAGGGCAACAACGATTTCGCCGGGATTGGCAGTGTTGCAGTTGCGTATGATGACAGTGTCGCCATCGAGAATGCCCGCCTCGATCATCGAGATCGCCCTTAACCTCCAGCGCATAGTGATCGCCAGAACCGATCATTTCGATTGGCACGGAAATGTCATGGGTGTTGTTCTGGATGGCTGATATTGGCACACCGGCCGCGATCCGACCCATCATCGGCACGGAAACAGATGTACCGTCGCCATTGGTTGAAGAGCCGGGCTTGGCATTTGCAGCGGGGAGGGCACCTTACCCAAACTGCCTTGAATGACACTTGGGGAAAAACCCCGTTTTGGCTGCAAGCTCGGTGAATACGCCTCCGGAAGCTTGATAACCTCAAGTGCGCGCGCTCTGTTGGGCAGGCGGCGTATAAAGCCACGCTCTTCAAGCGCGGTGATCAGCCGGTGAATGCCAGACTTGGACGCCAAATCAAGCGCATCCTTCATCTCGTCGAAAGATGGGGGCACACCAGATTCCTTCATCCGTTCATGAATGAACAGAAGCAGTTCCTGTTGCTTGCGGGTCAGCATGTTGGCACACTCCGGAATCTTGAAACAAATCAAGAACGAACACTATATGTTCCACATGTGTTCTGCAAGTGCCTAAAATTCAGTGAAATTTGCGAAGGGGCCTGCGGCGGCATGAACATTGAAGCTCTGCAAGCATTCTAACAATGGCGCGTCCGGTCAAAGACCGGGATCTGGGTTTCCGCCTAGAGCGACGCAACAATTGCGTCGCCCGTCTGCACGGGAAAGCGGAGGAAGTCTCCACTAGTGAGCCTTGAGGCGAGCCTCGCGTGTTGCCGAGATAAATACGGCGCGGGCTTCTTCCGCAGATTTGCGGCCATCTATGGCGGCGCGGCAAATGCTGCGGGCCGCGACATAATGCGGGCCTCGGAGCTCCGGCCAAAGATTGGCTAGGCAGTTCAAAGCTTCCGATGGACCGCTGACGATTTGGGTGTTGCCTTGCAGAAAGCCGATCTCGATCGGTTCATTCCATTTTACCTGGCGCATGGATTTCCTCCCAGCTATTTTCGGCAGCAACGGCGCAAGCGCCGCCAAGTTCCCCGCAAAGCTGCCAATCCTCCAACGGCAGCGCACGAACAACCTGTCTTTGCAGTCTGGCGCTGTTCGTCGCGCCTGTAAAGACCCTGCGTTTGCGGCGCTCGTCGTGTTTTTGCTCGCCCACCGCCGTTTTGGCGAGGTTGAAACCAGTTTCCGGCAACGTTTCGTTAAATCCGTGCCGCCGATAATAGAGGACGAATCGGAATCGGTATTATGAGCAGCAATCCAAAATCGAAACGACGCACGCGGCGGCCCAAAAAGACCGTGTCACAAGGGCATATCTGGCCATGGTATCTCGCTGCCGTGATCGTCGTCGGTGGAATCATGATTTATGACAATCGCCAGCAGTTGAAGGCGTGGAGCGGAAAGACCGAACAAAGCCAGATAGCGAGGCAGGAACAGCGACGCAAGCCGGAGGTGTCGGTCAAGTCGACCGTGGGCGCGAAGCCCGTTTCTTTCGCCAAGCCCGCGCAAATTCTGCCGCGTGTGCCTGTGCCGGATAATCGGGTCGAGGAAAGCGCGTCCATCCGTGCGGCCTTGCCCGGCAAGTTCTTTTATTGCAGCCCATCCCGTGCCGACAATTGCGTCATCGATGGCAACACCTTCATCTTCAAGGGCGAAAAGATACGCATCGCCGATATCGAGGCACCGAAGGCCAGGCAAGCCCGCTGCGATGCGGAACGACTGCTCGCCCATGACGCCAAGGAACGGTTACGCGTGTTGCTGAGCGCCGGTGATTTTAAGCTGGCGGCATGGGCCGACGAAAACGGCGACCCGGCCCGCGGCGCATCGCGTCGCGTCATTCGGAACGGTCAATCCTTGGGCGAACAGATGGCGGTCGAGGGTGTGGTCCAAAGACGAGACGGCAAGCGCAGGCCCTGGTGTCCGCAGGGCTGAGATTTTTAGCGCTGCTGCGTCCGCAACGCCTCGATCAGCGTTCGGACTTTGCCGGTGGCATAGACGATGTCTTCACGCGGCATGTGCACGGCGATCTCGACATCCTTCCAGCCTGCGCCATTGTCGCGTGCAAACGTGACTGCATCCTCCAGCGATTGAAAGACTGAAGCCGGTGCGTCCTTGATCCAGAACTGCACGGAACATTCCGCATCATGGTAGCTGGTCAGAGCCTTGATCGGGTCGAAAGCCATGGTTTCTCCGGTTTGATGAAGCCGATTTCGAGGCAATGTTAGGTCAATGCGCAGCGGCGAACTCCACCATCGCATCTCTGGCTGTACTGGTGGAGCCCGTGCATTTCGCAGGCGAAGCACAGCAAAGCGTGGATGGCGGAAGAGGTGGGATTCGAACCCACGGTACGGTCTCCCGCACGCCGGTTTTCAAGACCGGTTCCTTAAACCACTCGGACACTCTTCCAGCGAGCGTCTTATTGCGCGAAGTCCTGGGATTTTGCAAGACGAAAGCCTTCAGGGCAGGGGAGGATTTTGATGTTGCCCCATGAAAAGGCTATCGCGTCGCCCGCACGCCTCTGATCGTTAACCATTCGCAAACCATAAAATCCAATTCCCATTCCGGCACACGATCTCCATTCGCAATTCGGCCATGTTGTTGTCATGATTAATGGGCCGTTACGTGAGGTGACGCCGGCGGTTGCTGAGGGGCAAGACAGCTTTCGCCGGGAGAGTATCGACGAAAAACGACGTGGGACAGATGACATCCAACAAGACTGCGGCCTTCCTGTTGAGGGGATTGCGCTTTGCTGCGATCCCGTTGTTGTGCGGTGCGTTGACCGCCTGTCAGTCGACGTCCAGCGTCAAGCCGGAAAAGCCTAAGCGCAGCAAGGAATATTTTGCCGAATCGATCTATGGCGTAAAGGCGAGCCCGCGCGTCGCCAACGGCAAGCAAATCCCCAAGGGTGGCGGTCGTTACCAGGTTGGAAAACCCTACAAGGTCAAAGGCAAATGGTACACGCCGAAGGAAGATTTCGGCTACAACAAGACAGGGATGTCGTCCTGGTACGGGGCTGCCTTCCACGGTCGCCTGACTGCAAATGGTGAAGTCTATGACAAATACCACCTGTCAGCGGCGCATCCGACTTTTCCGCTGCCGAGCTATGCCCGCGTGACGAACCTGGAAAACGGCTCCTCCGTTATCGTCCGCGTCAACGATCGCGGCCCCTATGAATATGGCCGCATAATCGACGTTTCATCGAAGACGGCTGATTTTCTCGATATGAAGCTCAAGGGCAGCGCCAAGGTTCGCGTGCAATATGTCGGCCGCGCGCCGATGGACGGCAACGACATGCCTTATCTGATGGCCTCTTACGTCAAGAAGGGCGACCGCGGTCCGTCAACCTTCCCCGAAGGCCAGATCGCCACGGGCGTCATGGTGGCGTCCAACGAGCCGATGCAAAAGCAGGTCCAGTCAATGGATGACAACCTCGGCACGCTGACGATCCCCGCAAAATCAAATCTCGATACCGGCGTGCCGGTGACGGCACTCGCCGAGCAACCCACCGCATTTTCCGCACCCCTGGTCTCGACGCCATGGTGATGTTGCCCGATATCGGCCCGATCCCGATGGAGCGTCCGGAATTCATGCCGATGCCTGGTGGCAATGTGGCCTATGCGGCGGCCTATGTCGAAGCCCGCGTCAGCGATTCAAAAACCGCTTTCGACGCCATCCTCGTCGATACGAACCCGCTCAACGAAGCCTCGATCCTTGCCTACGCAAAACGCCAGGCCAGCGCGCGCTGATCATCCGCGAGGCGGTTGTTGAACCTTCACCAACCGCCTGCTATGCCCGGTGGAAGAACCGGAGTTGTTGATGCGCGCACGGCCTCTGCCTTTGTTGACCCTCGTCCTGTGCTTGATGGCTTCGCTCGCCTGCGCTCAAACGCCGGTCTTTGAGACTAAAGCGAAACAGGCCTATCTCATCGACGCCGAAACCGGCACGGTGCTGTTTTCCAAGGACGAAAACACCCCGGTTCCGCCGGCCTCGCTCGCCAAGCTGATGACCATGGAAGTCGTGTTCGACGCGCTCACGCGTGCCGAACTGACCCCGGACACGACCTATACCGTTTCCGAACATGCCTGGCGGACCGGCGGTGCGCCATCGGGCACATCGACGATGTTTGCGGCGCTGAAATCGGGCGTGAGCGTCGGCGATCTCATCCAGGGCGTTGTCGTGCAACTGGCCAATGATGGCTGTATCATCCTGGCGGAAGGCATGTCCGGCAGCGAGGGCGCGTTTGCCGAGCGCATGACGAAGCGTGCCCGGACGTTGGGTCTTTCGGTCTCGACCTTCAAAAACCCGACCGGTCTGCCGGATCCCGGCAACACGGTGACGATGCGTGAAGTGGTCATGCTGGCCCGTCATATCCAGGCCAGCTATCCGAATTTCTACCGCTTGTATTCACAAGCCGATTTCGAGTGGAACAAGATCAGGCAGCGCAATCGCAATCCGCTGATCGCCGCCAATATCGGCGTCGATGGCATGGCCACGGGATTTGCGGAAGGTTACGGGTTTTCAATCGTTACCTCCCAACAGAAAGACGGGAAACGCGTCTTTCTCGCTATGGGTGGCCTTGCCTCCGAAAAGGAACGCGTCGAGGAAACGAGAAAGATTCTCGACTGGGCGATGAGCGCCTTCCAGAAGAAGACGGTGTTTGCCAAGGGCGATATCATCGGCGAAGCCAGTGTCTATGGCGGCGCAGCTTCGAGCGTACGGCTGGTGACGAGCGGACCTGTCGATGTGCTGGTGCCCGTCAACAATCCCGACCGTTTGAGTGCGCGGGTCATCTATAAATGGCCGCTGCGGGTCCCCATCGCCTCCGGACAGACAGTCGGAACCCTGAAAATTTGGAGCGGCGAGCGGCTGCTGCGCGAAATTCCGGTCGAAACCGCTGCCGCCGTCGAGGCGGGGACGCTGACCAGCCGTTCTGTGGATGCGCTGCAGGAACTGCTGTTCTTCTGGCTGTAGCGAAATTGGCTCGCGAAGGTTTCGCCGCAAGGCACAATCGGGTAGACAGTAGACGGTTCGCAACAGGAACGGAAATTCAGAGTGACGGTCGGAAGCGGGTTGTTCGTGACATTCGAAGGCGGCGAGGGGGCAGGCAAGTCCACCCAGATTCGCCTGCTTGCCGATGCGCTGCGACAGCGTGGCCGGCCGGTGCTGATGACCCGCGAACCCGGCGGATCGCCGGGCGCCGAGGCGACGCGGCACGTGCTTTTGTCCGGCGCTGCCCAGTCTTTCGGGATCCGCATGGAAGCCATCCTGTTTGCCGCGGCCCGCAGCGACCATGTCGAAGAGGTGATCCGACCGGCACTTGCCGAAGGGGCCATCGTGCTCTGTGACCGCTTCCTCGATTCTGTCCCGCGTCTACCAAGGGATTACCGGCAATCTGGAGCCACCCTTCATCGAAGCGCTGGAGCGCGTCGCCATCAATGGCGTCATGCCGGATTGCACCATCATCTTCGATCTTCCGGCGAGCGTCGGTATGGAGCGCGTGCGCCGCCGCGCCGTCGCGCCGGATGCCCAGACTGGCGAGGACGTCGAACTCGACCGTTTCGAGAAGGAAGAGATGGACACGCACGAAAAACGCCGCGAGGCTTTTCTCGATATCGCGGCAGCCGATCCGAAGCGTTGCCATGTCATCGACGCGACCGGACAGCCGGACGCGATCGCAGCTTCGGTTCTTTCGATCGTCGAAGCGGCCTTGTCCGGTCACGGCAAAAATGGCCATGGCGGCTCGGAAGCAGCGCAATGAGCAGTGAAAAATATGGCGTGCTCGACGGAGCCTTGCCGCCTGCGGAAAACATGCGGCTGTTCGGGCATGCCGAAGCCGAGCAGTTTCTGGCGCAGAACTATCGCTCCGGCAAGGGTCATCACGCCATCCTGATCGAAGGGCCGGAGGGCATCGGCAAGGCGACGCTGGCGTTTCGCTTTGCCAACCATGTTCTGAGCCATCCCGAGCCGACTCAGGCACCTGATATGCTGGCAGATCCCGATGCCAATGCGATCGTCAGCCGGCAGATCGCTTCGGGCGCCTCACACAATCTGCTGCACCTGACGCGACCGACGGATGAAAAGACCGGCCGCGTCAAAAGCGCAATCACCGTTGATGAGGTCCGACGCGCGGGAAAATTCTTTTCGCAGACATCGGGCACCGGCAACTGGCGGATCGTGATCATCGATACCGCCGACGACCTCAACCGGAATGCTGCCAACGCAATCCTGAAAATCCTTGAGGAGCCGCCGAAACGGTCGCTTTTCCTGGTCCTCACCAATGCGCCGGGAAAGCTGCTTCCCACCATCCGCTCGCGCTGCCTGCCGCTGTCCCTGCGCCCGCTCGGGCCTGGCCCGATGCGGCAGGCGATGGCCAATCTCGGCTTCGAAATTGCCGGGGCGAATGCGGAGAAGGTCTTTGCCGCCGCCCATGGCAGCATTTCGGAAGCCCTGAAACTTGTGAACTACGGTGGGCTCGACATCATCACCGCCTTTGACGCGGTGCTGGCCGGGCAGGGACCGGGTATTCGCAAGGACATGCACAAGCTCGCCGACACGCTCTCGGGCAAGGACAGCGAAACCATTTTCGATTTCTTCTCCGACCTCGCCGGGAACCATATTATGGCGCAGGCACGCCAGGCCGCTCTGGCCGGCGATCTTTCCCGCGCCGACAGCTTTGCGCGACTGTCTTCCGCCATTTCCGAGAAACTCATCCTTGCCGGCGCCTACAATCTCGATCGCAAGCAGACAATCCTATCACTAATGGACGAAATCAGGGCTGTGTCTATTTCAGCGGCTTGAATTTCCATTTTCGCTCGATTGCCGCAGAGAGATTAATCCCGTTTTCTGTGGCAAAAAGCAGGACATGGCCTATCAAGTCAGCCGTCTCGTCGGCCAATGCCTGTTTTAGGTCCTCTGAAGATTGCCCCTTGGTGCGACCGCGACCCGTCAGCTTGTTCCAGATCTGAGTTAGCTCGCCGAGCTCTTCCTGCATCTTCAAAATAAACCAATCCCGATCACGTTCGATCTGGTGCATCTCGGCATAGCGAGCCGAGGCACGCGAGAATTCATCGGCAAGGTCTGTCAGCATTATCTCGAACCCTTCTGCTGTTCACTTAATGTTCCAGATTTGAAGTCTCCCTGTCAAGCCGCGTTTTCCATCCTTCCGGCATGACGGAAAGATTCGGTGCTGCTGCCGTCCATTGACGGTTTTCCGTGAACCGACTGTTTCATCGCAACCTCGGATGCGCTAATAGCCAGACACCAAAAGATTAGTCACAGAGCAAATCCTTACCATGACAGACAAGTCCCCTTCTACATCACCACCGCGATTTCCTACCCGAACGGTCGGCCGCATATCGGCCATGCCTACGAGTTGATCGCGACGGATGCCATGGCGCGCTATCAGCGTCTGGATGGGCGCGAGGTGCTGTTCCTGACGGGGACGGACGAACACGGCCAGAAAATGCAGCAGACCGCGCGCAAGGAAGGCATCACGCCGCAGGAACTGGCGGATCGCAATTCCGGCGAGTTCCAGAAGATGGCCGTGCTGCTGAATGCGTCGAACGACGACTTCATTCGCACCACCGAGCCGCGGCACCATGAGGCAGTTAAAGTTATCTGGAACCGCATGAGCGACGCAGGCGACCTTTACAAGGACAGCTATGCCGGCTGGTATTCGGTGCGTGACGAGGCGTATTTCCAGGAAAGCGAAACCGAGCTCCGCGCCGATGGCGTGCGCTATGGGCCGCAGGGAGCGCCGGTTGAATGGGTGGAGGAGGCGAGCTACTTCTTCAAGCTTTCTGCCTATGAAGAGCGTCTTCTCAAGCATTACGAGGACAACCCTGATTTCATCGGCCCGGCCGAACGTCGCAACGAGGTGATATCCTTCGTCAAATCCGGGCTGCGCGATCTGTCGATGTCGCGCACGACTTTCGACTGGGGTATCGAGGTTCCGAACGATCCGTCGCATGTCATGTATGTCTGGGTTGACGCGCTGACCAATTACATCACCGCGACCGGCTACCTGACCGATCCGCAAGGGCCTAGAGCGAAATTCTGGCCGGCCGATATCCACATGATCGGCAAGGATATTATCCGCTTCCATGCGGTCTACTGGCCGGCTTTCCTGATGTCCGCCGGCCTGCCTTTGCCCAAGCGTGTCTTCGCTCACGGCTTCCTGCTCAACAAGGGCGAGAAGATGTCGAAGTCGCTCGGCAACGTCATCGATCCCTTTGCGCTGGTGGAGCATTTCGGGCTCGATCCGATCCGCTATTTCTTCCTGCGCGAGGTCTCCTTCGGCCAGGACGGCAGCTATAGCGAAGAGGCGATCGCCACCCGCATCAATTCCGATCTGGCAAACGGCATCGGCAATCTCGCCAGCCGCTCGCTGTCGATGATCGTCAAGAATTGCGACGGCAAGATCCCGGAATGCGGACCGCTTGCCGATGCCGACAAGGCGATGCTGGCGGCTGCCGATGCGCTGCTTGCCTCCACGCGCGACGACATGAACGCACTGATGATCCACCGGGCGCTCACCTCGATCATCGCGGTTGTCTCGGAGGCCGACCGTTATTTTGCAGGGCATGAGCCTTGGGCCTTGAAGAAGACCGATCCGGCCCGCATGGGAACCGTGCTTTACGTCACGGCAGAGGTTGTGCGCCGCATTGCGATCCTGCTGCAGCCGTTCGTGCCGCAATCCGCGGATAAGCTTCTGGACCTGGTGGCCGTGCCGGCAACCCAACGCGACTTCGCGCATTTCGGTGAGGCGGGTAGGCTTGTGACGGGTACGCCGCTGGAAGCACCGAAGCCGGTTTTCCCGCGCTACATCGCGCCGGAAGTTTAAGGGCGCACAGATGCTGATCGACACCCATTGCCATCTGGACTTTCCGGATTTCGAGGCCGAGCGCGACGCCATCGTTGCGCGCGCCATGGCCGCCGGCGTTGGCCAGATGATCACGATTTCGACGCGGGTAAAGAAGTTCGACTCGATCCTTGCTATCGCCGAGCATTACGACAACGTCTTCTGCTCCGTGGGCACGCATCCCCACAATGCCGACGAAGAGCTCGACATCGAAGCGGCCGATCTCGTGCGGCTTTCGGCGCATCCCAAGGTCGTGGCGATCGGCGAAGCGGGTCTCGATTATTTCTACGACAATGCACCGCGCGACGCCCAGATGACCGGCCTGCGCCGGCATATCGACGCTGCCCGGAAGACAGGCCTGCCGCTGGTCATTCACAGCCGCTCGGCCGATGACGACATGGCGGCGGTGCTGACCGAGGAAACAGGGAAGGGGCCTTCCCTTTCCTCCTCCACTGCTTTTCCTCCGGCCCGGAGCTTGCCCGCATCGGCGTCGCGCTCGGCGGCTACATCTCGTTTTCCGGCATTCTGACGTTCCCGAAATCGGAAGAACTGCGCGAGATCGCCAAGACAGTGCCGCACGACCAGATGATCGTCGAAACCGACGCTCCCTATCTAGCTCCAAAACCTTATCGCGGAAAGCGCAACGAGCCGGCTTATGTGGCGCACACAGCGGAGGTTCTGGCTGAGACGATCGGCGTGACGACGGAGGAGATTGCAAACCTCACGACAGAAAATGCGTTTCGCATCTTCTCAAAAATGCCGAGGCTCTGAGCTTGGCGACAAAGCGGATCTTCACCTTGCTTGGCTGCGGCTCTTCGCCGGGCGTGCCGCGCATCACCGGCGACTGGGGCGCCTGCGATCCACACAATCCACGCAACCGCCGCACACGCGCAGCACTTTTGATCGAACAGATCGGGGACGATGGCGGAAAGACGACCGTTGTCATCGATACCGGCCCGGATTTCCGCGAGCAGATGATTGCGGCGAAGGTCGATCACATCGACGCCGTTGTGTATTCCCATGCCCATGCCGACCATGTGCACGGGATCGACGACCTTCGCGGCTTTGTCCTGCACAACAAGCAGCGCACGCCGATCTGGGCCGATGCCGAAACCATGGAGCGTATCCGGGAAGGGTTTCGATATTGCCTCGAACAGGCGCCCGGCAGCGCCTATCCGCCCATCGTGAAAGCTAACATCATCGATGCCGATCTTCCACCGCTCGCCATTACCGGCGACGGCGGCACGATCCTGATCGAACCGCTGCGGCAAGTTCACGGAAGCATTCACTCTCTCGGATTCCGCATTGGCGAATTTGCCTATTGCAGCGATGTCAGCGATTTTCCAGAGGAGACGGTCGCACGGCTTTCAGGGCTGGACGTGCTTGTCATCGATACCTTGCAGTACAAGTTTCACCCGAGCCATTTGTCCCTCGAACAGGCACTCGGCTGGATCGAACGTTTCCGGGCCCGATCCGCGGTGCTGACGCACATGCACGTGCCGCTGGACTACGACACCGTCATGGCCGAAACGCCCGACCACGTGCAACCGGGATATGACGGGATGCGCATCGAGATCAATGAGGCGACAACGCTTACAATCAGCTGAACCAGGCTTTCAGATTGCCACGGATGCGATCCAGCACAGTGACACCCGACAGGTCCGGCTCGAAGCGCTCTCCGGTGATCGTCTCATAGGCCTCGATATAGACCTTCGAGGTCTGTTCGACGAGTTCAACCGGAATTTCCGGAATGGGATCCTTGTAAGGATCGCAACGCTCGGTGACCCAGGCGCGCACGAAGTCCTTGTCGAAACTCCTTGGACGCGTACCCGAGGCAAAGCTCTCGGCGTAACTGTCTGCGATCCAGTAGCGGCTCGAATCCGGCGTATGGATCTCGTCCGCCAGCACGATCCGGCCGTCCTTGTCCGTGCCGAATTCGTATTTCGTATCGACCAGAATAAGCCCGCGCTCGGCGGCGCGCTCCTGGCCACGGGCAAACAGCGCCAGCGCATAAGCGGAAACCGTATCCCATTGTTCCTGCGTGAGCAGCTTCTGCGCCAGGATTTCGTCCGCCGACAACGGCTCGTCGTGGCCGCCATCGAAAGCCTTGCTGGTCGGCGTGATGATCGCCTGCGGAAGCTTCTCGTTGTCTTTCATGCCGTCGGGCAGGACGATGCCGTACATGGCGCGTTCGCCATTGCGGTACTTGGTCAGGATCGACGTACTGGTGGTTCCGGCCAGATAGCCACGCACGACGATCTCGACCGGCAGGATATCGAGCCGCGTGCCGATGACGACATTCGGATCCGGATAGGACACCACGTGATTGGGGCAGATATCGGCGGTCTGCTCGAACCAGTGGCGCGCCGTCTGCGTCAGGACCTGGCCCTTGAACGGAATAGCCGTCAGGATCACGTCGAAGGCGCTCAGCCGGTCCGTTGCGATGATGATGCGGTTGCCGTCAGGCAGATCATAGTTCTCGCGAACCTTGCCGTTATAGCGTCCTGGCAATTCAGGAATGAAAGCATCTGAAAGAATGCGCAATTCGCTCATCGGGTCCGGTCTTTCGCTTGGCACTACGGAGCCTTCGGCTTAAGCCTTTGGAACGGTGCAGGTCAAGCCGAGGGGCCGACGAACCCACGGATTAGCAGCAAATGGAATATCTTCTAGTTCCATAATCTATCTTATGTGATCTTTGTCTGTAGCGGCATTTTAGAAATGCGACATATAGGCTAGTTAGAGACGCGACAGTCGTCGCCTCTTGGGATGCTGGTCGAACGTCAGCATTGGGAAGCAAGATAAGCGACGTGCATCGTGGTCGAGGCCATCTGTGTTCGGAGTCGTCATGTCTTGTTTGATTGTTATGTCTCAGAAGGAATTGCATCGTCGGGGGTGCGGATAAAAAGTTGGACAGCTTTATAAGTTAAGGCCGAGGCTCTTGCGATATTCGACCGGGCTGAGTGATCCCAGCGATATCTTGATCCGCTTCTCATTGTACCAGCGGATATAGGCGTCTACCTCGGCAACGAACTGTTTGATTGTGATGGCCTTCCAATCTCGTGGATAAAATAGTTCCGTTTTCAATCGGCCGAAGAAGCCTTCGCATGCGGCGTTATCTTGTGAGCATCCCTTTCGGGACATTGAGCGAACCAGTTTCGCTTCGCTGATCCGCGTTAGCCAGCCTGGCCAGCGATAATGGGCTCCGCGATCGGAATGGACGATTGGCCGTTCCTCGCCGTCGGTCACGGTCTCAATAGCTGCATCCAGCATAGTATTGACCAGCCGCGCGTCTGGTTGCGTTCCAATCGACCAACTGATGACCATTCCGTCGAAGCAATCGATGATGGGCGAGAGATACACCTTCCCGGCTGGGATCTGGAACTCGGTGATGTCTGTCAGCCATTTCTCGTTCGGCGCTTTCGCATGGAAGTCGCGATTGATCAGGTTCTCGGGTGCCGGACTTATTTCTCCCAAGTACGATCCGAAACGCCGTCGGCGCGGTCTGGCCACGACCAAGTGCTCCTGCTTCATCAAGCGCTGGACAACCTTTTCCGAGATGATCACGCTCTTCCTGGCCAGTGACGCCTGTAGTCTGCGGTAGCCGTAACAACGACGGTTCGCTTCAAAGATTTCTGCAAGGCTGTGCCGGACGGCGGCATACTTGTCTGCCAGACACATGCGCGTGCGATGATAAAAGTAGGAGCTTCGCGCAATTTGCAGCTGGGCGAGCAGTTCTGGCAAGCGATAGGTATCTTTAAGGGCGTCAACCAGCTGTGTTTTTTCCCGATTACTCAGGATCTGCAGATCGACGCCCAGTTCTTTTTTAGGAGTTCATTGGCCTTCTTCAGGAGGTCATGCTCGAGTTGCAACTGGCGAACATCACGTTGGAGGGCTTCAAGCTGGCGCTCGAGTTCCTCGCGTTCCGGCGCCTGCGGGGTGGTTTTGCGGCGTTTCATGGAGGAAGGAGCCTCATGACCGAGTAGCTGGTCTTTCCAGTTGTACAACGTCGGCCTGCAGACGCCCAGCCGGTCAGCCACCTGTTGGGCGCTTTCATCTCCACTACATAGTCCGATGACACCAGCTTGCTTCACCGCTGCGGGATAGGCAGGGCGCCACGATCGACCCACCATCGATGTTCGCGTCTCCGGAAAGGCCTCACGTACCCATGCGGTCAGAGTTCCTCGACCAGGATAGCCGAGCGCCCTCATCGTCGCAGAGATGCAACGATCATGGGTGCGGTAATGCTCAAGTGCCGCCTGCTTCTGACTCTTGGAATACTTTGGCGCTCGAGCTACCGGCTGAATACGCAGGTCGAGATGCTGTACGTACTCGCGGTACCAACCCCTCAGCGCATTCTTTGTGGGATAACCCAACTGCCGAATGGTCCCGTTAAGTCGCTTGCCAAGCCTGATATAAAGCTCAACGGCTCGAAGTCTGTCTGCGTAGGAATACATGAACTACCTCCTGGTGGTCCAAGTTTTCGTCCGCACCCCCACTTGAACTAATCCAGCAGATTCGGGCTCGGAGGCTGACTGTCGTCGAGGCGGCTGGGTTGCTCGGTCTCAGCCGCAGTCAGGTCCACCGTCTGTTGCAAGCCTATGACCTGGCCGGCGCCGATGGTCTTGTCTCGAAGAAACGCGGCCGTGCGAGCAACCGGCGTCACAGCGAGGACTTCCGCAACCTGGTGCTCGACTTGGTGCGTGAGCATTACGTGGATTTCGGACCGACCCTGGCCGCCGAGAAGCTGCTCGAGCGCCACCGGATTGCCGTCAGCAAGGAGACGCTGCGTCAGTGGATGATGGAAGCCGGCATCTGGGTGACGCGCCGCGAACGCAAGAAGCGGGTTTTCCAGCCGCGCGGCCGGCGCGACTGCTTTGGCGAACTTGTGCAGATTGATGGGTCGCATCACTGGTGGTTTGAGAACCGCGGTCCCAAATGCGCCCTGCTCGTCTATATCGACGATGCCACCGGCAAGCTGTTGCATCTGCGCTTTGCCGGCTCGGAGAACACCTTCGACTATCTGCACGCGACGAAGGCTTACCTGCAGCAATGGGGCAAGCCGATCGCGTTCTACAGCGACAAGCATGGGGTTTTCCGCACCACCCATGCTTCGCAGCAGGACAGAACCAGTGGCCTGACACAATTCGGGCGGGCGCTTTATGAGCTCAACATCGACATCATCTGCGCCAATAGCCCGCAGGCCAAAGGGCGCGTCGAGCGCGCCAACCAGACGCTGCAGGATCGGCTGGTGAAGGAGTTACGGCTGCGTGGCATCGACACGATCGCGGCGGCCAATGCCTATGCGTCGGAATTCATGGCCGACTTCAATCGCCGCTTTGGCAAGGAGCCTCGCAATCCGAAGGACATGCATCGGTCGTTTGCCGCGCATGAGAACCTCGATCGCGCCATGTGCCGCAAGGAAGTGCGCAAGCTGTCACAGGCCCTGACGCTGCGCTATGACAAGGTGCTGTTCATCCTCGATCCGACGGATCTCGCCAAGACGCTCGCCGGTAACAAGGTCGTTGTCTGCGACTATCCCGATGGTCGCCTCGAGATCACCCACGAGGGGACGTCCCTGCCCTACAAAACCTTCGACACGCTGCGCTCGGTGCACCGCTCCGAGGTGGTTGAGAACAAGCGGCTTGATGACATGCTGGCCCTGGTGGCCGAGATGCAGGCCGGACGTGAGCAACAGCGCAGCCAGAGTGGACCACGCCGCACCGGTCAGACCGACCATATGTTCGGCATTCGCGACGGCAGTACAGCCAATAGCTACCAAAAGCGCGGCAGCAAGCCTGGCAGGAGGACGGATTTTACCAATGATCCAGTGGTAATCGCCCGGCGAGAGCAAGCCCTTGCGCAGTTGAAAGCGGCGGAGTGATCGGGGTGTCAAAGCTAAAGTTTACTCTTCCAGCTGGAGCCATCCGCCGCCGCCCGGCCTACGCAACCCCGACCAGCTCCACCCGGGCGGCGGCGTACGTCTGTGTATCGTCAAATATAGAATCTTGCAAAATCAGCAATAACGAATAGGATGGTGTCGCGTCTCTAAATTTCTTACTTTGTCTCATCTTTAAATAGCTGTGACATTGTCTGTAGCCTGGTGGGTTCAAGGATGAAGTGAGACTTGCGAATGATACCAATGGGTTGTCACTCGCAAGGAAGCTGCCATGGAACGCACCTACTCCCTATTGACCTCGATGAGCGTCGTAAGATTGCCGGCTGGCGAACGGCTGGGCTGAGTGTCGAGGTCATCGCCGAGAAGCTTGGTCGACATCGCTCGACGATCTTTCGTGAGATCAAGCGCAACACGTTCGTCGACAAGGTCGTCCCGGATCTCAATGGCTATTATTGCATCACGGCGCATGACATGGCTTGTGAACGGCGGGCCAAGCTCCGGAAGCTGGTGCGCTTCTCGACTGTGAGGCAGTCCGTTATCGACCGGATCATACATGGTTGGTCGCCGCAGCAGATCGCTGGCCGGATGCGCCTGGAACGGCACCCGATCTCAGTCAGTCACGAAACGATCTACAAGTTCGCATACTCGGCCGACGGACATGCAATCAAGCTGTGGCGTCATCTGCCGGAGCATCGAGCTCGACGGCGACCGCGACATGCAAGACGCAAGTATGGCCAAAGGTTTAGCTCTGACCTGAACATTCTGCGCCGTCCGGATATCGTTGCCGATCGCAAGCAGTTCGGCCATTGGGAATGCGATCTGATCCAGTTTCGCAAGAAGTTTGGCAAGGCCAATGTGACGTCGCTCGTGGAGCGAGTCAGCCGCTTTGCCATCTTCCTGCGCAACAATGATCGGCAGTCCCGGCCGGTTATGAACGGACTTGTTCAAGCGCTACAAGCGCTGCCCCACCTCGCCCGCCGCTCAATCACCTTCGATCGTGGGACTGAGTTCACCGACTGGGCCCTATCTGCAAGCCAGCATCGGCACACAGATCTGGTTTTGTGACCCGCAGTCATCCTGGCAGAAAGGCACGGTTGAGAACACCAACAGGCGAGCGCGGAAATGGCTTTCGAGAGAGGTCGATCCCTTATCCGTGACTGATGCCGATCTGATCGCGATCTGCAATCAGCTCAATGCCACACCGCGCAAATGCCTCGGCTATCGAACGCCGGTCGAAGTCTTCCGCAAGAAACTGCTCGCTCAATTGAGGCATGCCGGTTAGCTTGATCCAGCTCGCAAGTCGCGCTTCAGCATGAACTCACACAAAGTTAGAATGTCCTGTTTCCGTAAAGTTGGAATGTCATGCTCTGCACATGCCTCCCAAACAATCAGCCGGATGCTGTTGATGTAGCTTTCGTCGGACTTTTGAATTCCGTAGAATGTGCCAAGGCAACTTCAGACCGACGGCGGGACAACGCCCTATCGGCAGCGCGGAAGCGGCAAGGCAGCGTAAATGACGAGCAAGGCGTCGAGCAAATCGGCCAACTGCCAGCCGGACATAACCATTCGGCGTATTCTCAAGGTGAACCACGCGGGCGAGTTCGGTGCAATTCGGATATACAGCGCGCAGATTATTGTAGCTCGGTGGTTTTTCCTGACATCGTGGCTGCGCTTCAAGCGATGCGGGAAGACGAAATTGAACATTGCGACCTGTTTCGCAACGCAATGCCTGCGCGGAGCGCCCGGCCCTGCCGCGTCATGTCACTTTGGAGTCTCGGCGGTTACGTGCTCGGCTTTTTGACGGCACTTTGCGGACGGAATATGGTCTGGATTTGTACTGAAGCGGTTGAAAGCGCGGTCCATCGGCATTTGGAAGACCAGATGGCCTTCCTTCAAACCCGCGACCGCGAACTCCATACCCTTATTTCGTCTATTCAAGAGCAGGAATTGGCGCATCTGCGGAAGGCGGAAAATAACCAAAAAAGCAAAGGCCTAGCGCACGCATTGTTTTTGCCTGTTGTCGGCGACCTCACCAACCTGATGATTTGGCTTTCGACCTGGGGAGATTCGAGCCGTATGCGGGCCGAGATTACACGGGATGAAAAGGCATAGCCCATGAGCGGCGCCCAGCGCACCTCGGTTTCGAGCCTGCAATTCTCTTTGCGCTGCGCGGAACGTTGTGCAGACTGAACATCCACATTCATCTGGACTGAATCATATGCAGACTGTCCAATCCCTACCGCCCAGCGTTTACGCGGATACCGCCGTCGACGCGCTGGGCACGCCAGTCTTCGATACGGACGCGCGAACATCGGTGGCGATTGTCGGTGCGGGCTTTGCCGGCCTGTCGGCGGCGCTGCATCTGGCGGAAATGGGTGTCGATGTAACCGTGCTAGAAGCCAACGAACCCGGTTGGGGTGCGTCCGGGCGCAATGGCGGACAGGTCAATCCGGGACTGAAATTCAATCCGGACCAACTGATCACCATGTTCGGCGACGATCTTGGCCGGCGGATGATCGCACGGGCTTATGGCGGTCCGGATTTCACTTTCGACCTGATCCGCAGACTGGGCATCGATTGCGATGCGCGGCAGAACGGCACGTTGCGTGCCGCCACCCATGAACAGGCCTTGGACGCCATTCGCGAGACCGCAAGACAGTGCGCGGCGCGCGGCATGCCGACGAGCCTGCTCGACGCGTCAGACATTCGCGCCGCCGCCGGCACCTCGCATTATTCGGGCGCGCTGTTTGATCCGCGTGGCGGCGATCTGCATCCGTTGAACTATGCCCGTGGCCTTGCCACTGCGGCACTGGCGGCGGGTGTGAAAATTCATGGTGCAAGCCGCGTGCTGTCCGTCAAGCGCAAAGATGGCGGATGGCGACTTAAAACTGCGAAGGCGACATTGACCGCCGACAAGCTGCTGCTCGCGGTCAATGCCTATGCCGATGATCTTTGGCCTGGGCTCAAACAATCGCTGGTCCCGGTATACAGCGCCATCGTCGCCAGCGAGCCCCTGCCCGACGATCTCGCCGCCAGGATCCTGCCGCAGCGTCCTGTCCTTTACGAAAGCAGCCATATCACCGTCTACTACCGTCTCGACCGGCAGAACCGGCTGCTGATGGGCGGACGCGGCCCGCAACGCAGCCTGAATGGCAATAAGGCTGCCGTGTCCTACCTGATGCGCCATGCCGAGCGTTTGTGGCCGGAAATCAAGGGCATCGGCTGGAGCCATGCCTGGAACGGGCAGCTTGCCGTAACACCGGACCACCTGCCCCATGTTCATGAACCATCTCCGGACACCCTGATCTATCTCGGCTGCAATGGCCGCGGCGTCGCCCTTGCGACGACCATGGGGCAGCAACTGGCAAACCGGCTCGTCCATGGCAAAAGCGCACAACTCGATCTGCCCGTGAGCGCCATCAAGCCGATGCGCTTTCACGCACTCTGGCCGGTCGGTGTGCACGCAGCCATGCTCTGGGGCCGGTTCCGCGATGCGGCCGGATTGTGATCTGTTGTGAGTTTCCGCCCGTATATGAAACATTCACGAAAGATTGATGCCGCTTCGTTACCTTAAGAGCATCGCCCAACAGTCTGTTTTTGCTAAAATAAAGTTTGAACCACTTGGATTGCCGATACCGCTTGAAAACCGTCACGCTTTCCAAGCGGCGCGGTCCCGCTATCCTGAAGACCAAACAAGGAGCGCTTGCCATGCACCGTGCAGTCCTCACGTCCGCCTTTGCGATTTTCCTGATGAGCGCCGGTGTATCTTCCGCCGCTGAGCCGGTGGATACGGCCCAGACGATCATTCAGGACCAGATCGCCGCCTTCCTGAACGACGACGCAGCAACCGCCTATTCCTTCGCCTCGCCGCAGATCAAGGGCAAGTTCCCCGATCAGAGCATCTTCTTCGACATGGTCAAGCGTGGCTATACGCCGGTCTATCGTCCCGGCAATTTCGCCTTCGGCCGCAGCAAGATCGATGGCGATACCGTCGTTCAGGAAGTGCTGATTTCCGGCCCTGACGGCAAGGACTGGACGGCGCTTTATTACGTCGTCAGGCAGCCGGACGGGTCATACAAGATCAACGGCGTGCAGATGCTGCAGCAGGCGCCCGGCCCCGAGATTTGAGACCGGCCGCTATACCGGCTTCAGATCGCCGCGCGCCCACTCTTCCTGCGTCTCTTCCATGAAGGACTGGAAGCGGCCCTCCTCGATCGCGGCACGAATGCCCTTCATAAGGTCCTGGTAGTAGGCGAGATTGTTCCAGGTCAGCAGCATGCCGCCGAGCGATTCGTCGGCGCGGATCAGGTGGTGCAGATAAGCGCGCGAATAGTCGCACGCCGCCGGGCAGGATGATTGCTCGTCCAGCGGGCGCATATCTTCCGCATGGCGGGCATTGCGCAGGTTGACGCGGCCGCGGCGGGTGAAGGCCAGCCCATGGCGGCCGGCGCGGGTCGGCATCACGCAGTCGAACATGTCGATGCCGCGGGCCACAGATTTGATGATATCATCAGGCGTGCCGACGCCCATCAGGTAGCGCGGCTTGTTCTGTGGCAGTGCCGGAAGCGTGATGTCGAGCATCTCCAGCATGACATCCTGCGGCTCGCCAACAGCAAGGCCACCGACCGCATAGCCCTTGAGATCGAGTGCCGCCAAGGCCTCAGCGGAGCGAATGCGCAAAGCCGGCACGTCGCCGCCCTGGACGATGCCGAACATCGCCTTGCCCGGCTGGTCGCCGAAAGCCGTCTTGCAGCGCTCCGCCCAGCGCAGCGACATTTCCATGGCGCGCTCGATTTCATCTGGCGTCGCCGGCAGCCGCACGCATTCGTCGAGCTGCATCTGGATATCGCTGCCGAGCAGGCCCTGGATCTCGATCGAGCGCTCCGGCGACATATAGTGCGAGGAACCGTCGATATGCGATTTGAACGTCACGCCCTGTTCGTCGAGCTTGCGCAGACCGGCGAGCGACATGACCTGGAAACCACCTGAATCCGTGAGGATAGGGTGCGGCCAGCGGATCAGCTCATGCAGGCCGCCGAGCCGTGCGACGCGCTCCGCGCCCGGCCGCAGCATCAGGTGATAGGTGTTGCCAAGGATGATATCGGCGCCGAGCTCGCGCACCTGGTCGAGATACATGGCCTTGACCGTGCCGACCGTGCCAACCGGCATGAAGGCCGGCGTGCGGATTTCGCCGCGCGGCATCGATACGGTTCCGCGGCGCGCCTTGCCGTCGGTTGCCAGAAGATTGAACTGAAACGTCTCGGTCATCTGTTGTCCCGGAAAAGCAGGCTGGAATCGCCATAGGAATAGAAGCGGTAGCCGGTTTCGATCGCGTGCGCATAAGCCGCGCGCATCGTCTCCAGCCCGCTGAAGGCCGAAACCAGCATGAACAGCGTCGATTTCGGCAGATGAAAATTGGTCATCAACACATCGACGGCGCGAAAGCGGTAGCCGGGCGTGATGAAGATGCCGGTCGGGCCGGACCAGGGCTCGATCATGCCGTCCTCGCGCGCGGCACTCTCGATCAACCGCAAGGAGGTGGTGCCGACGCAGACGATGCGCCCGCCCTTCGCCTTCAACGCATTGAGCGCTGCGGCCGTCTCGGCGCTGACATAACCGACCTCCTCGTGCATGACGTGATCGTCGGTATCAGCGGCCTTCATCGGCAGGAAGGTGCCGGCGCCAACATGCAGCGTCACGAAATGGCGCTCGACGCCGATCGCATCCAGCGAGGCGAACAGCCGGTCGGTGAAATGCAGGCCGGCCGTGGGTGCTGCCACGGCGCCGGAAGAGCGCGCATAGACCGTCTGGTAGTCCGTGCGGTCCTTCTCGTCCTCCGGGCGCTTGGAGGCAATGTAAGGCGGCAGCGGTACATGGCCGACGGCAAGGATCGCCTCGTCGAGCGCAGGACCTGCGAGATCGAAGCGCAGCGTCACCTCGCCTGCCTCGCCTTTCTCCTCGACCGTCGCATCGAGCGATCCCAGCATGCAGCTGTTCTGGCCATGCCCGAAGGAAAGCCGGTCGCCCGCCTTCAGCCGCTTGGCGGGACGGGCGAAGGCTTTCCAGCAATCGGGCGCGGTGCGCATATGCAGCGTGAATGAGACTTGCGAGACGGCATCCCCGTCCCGTCTGCGCAAACCTTCGAGTTGCGCCGGAATAACCTTGGTGTCGTTGAAGACAAGCGCGTCGCCGGCACGCAGAAAATTCGGCAGGTCAAGCACGCTGTGGTCAGCCAGCGCTTCGCCCGGATGCACGACGAGCAGCCGGGCGCTGTCACGCGGGCTTGCGGGCCGCAGTGCGATATTGTCCTCAGGAAGATCGAAATCGAAAAGATCGACGCGCATCTGCAGTCTTCTAAAACAGGCTTATTTAAACAGGAAACCCGCCCCGGCGCCCTTCAAGGCGATCCGGGACGGGTTGTTGGCTTATCTTGAATCAGGCGTTGGCAGCAAGCTTCATCGAAACAATGCTGTCGGGATCCTTGACCGGCTCGCCGCGCTTCAGCTTGTCGACATTGTCCATGCCTTCGATGACTTGGCCCCAGACCGAATACTGCTTGTTCAGCCACGGGCTGTCGGTGAAGCAGATGAAGAACTGCGAATTGGCCGAGTTCGGCATCTGGCTGCGGGCCATGGAGCAGGTACCGCGCACATGGCTTGTCGCGGAAAATTCGGCCTTCAGGTCCGGCTTGTCGGAGCCGCCCATGCCGGCGCGGGCCGGGTTGAAGTCCTTGCCGCCTTTCTTGCCGAACTGCACATCGCCAGTCTGCGCCATGAAGTCGTCGATGACGCGGTGGAAGACGACGCCGTCATAGGCGCCCTCAGCGCAGAGTTCCTTGATGCGGGCAACGTGGCCCGGCGCCAGGTCCGGCAGAAGCTGAATAACGACCTGCCCCTTCGTGGTTTCGAGGATGACGGTGTTTTCGGGATCCTTGATCTCGGCCATGGTTTTCTCCTTGTGTTGTAGATATTCTTACTTGCCGACCTTGACGCTGATCATCCGGTCGGGATCGGTGACGGAGCCATTATTGGCTTCATCGCCCTTCTTGATCTTGTCGACATTCTCCATGCCCTCGACGACCTGACCGACGACCGTGTACTGGCCGTTCAGGAAATCGCCTGGTGCGAACATGATGAAAAACTGGGAATTAGCAGAGTTCGGATCCTGGCTGCGGGCCATGCCGACCGTGCCGCGAGCAAAGGGCTCCTGGCTGAACTCGGCCTCGACGTCCGGCTTCGAGGAGCCGCCCATGCCGGCCATGTCGCCCTTGAAGTCCTTCTCCATATTGCCGTACTGCACGTCGCCGGTCTGGGCCATGAAGCCCGGGATAACGCGGTGGAAGGCGACATTGTTATATTCGCCGGCTTCCGCCAGTTCCTTGATGCGGGCCACGTGCTTGGGCGCGAGGTCCGGACGCAGTTCGATGACGACAGGGCCGTCCTTCAGCGCGATCGTCAGATATTCCTTTGCCTGGGCGTAGGCGGAACCAGCGAAGGATGCCGCGAGCAGCGCGCCGGCGAAAGCGATTTGGAGGATTTTCATGGTAACTCCCGTGAAGATGGTGTGAAACAACGCGTCAGGATTTGCGTTTTGCGGCAAGCGCAGAGTGGACGACTTTCGGCACGAAGGCGGAAACATCGCCACCCATGGCCGCGATCTGGCGGACCAATGTGGCGGTAATGGGCCGCGAGGCCGTTCCGGCCGGAAGAAACAGGGTCTGGATATCCGGCGCCATCTGGCGGTTCATGCCGGCCATCTGCATCTCATAGTCGAGATCCGTTCCATCGCGCAGGCCACGCACCAAAAGCGACGCGCCATGGGCACGCGCTGCATCGACCACGAGCGTGTCGAAGGAGACAACCGAAATATCGCCCGCCCTGCCCGGCAGGAATTCGGCCAGCGATTGACGGATGAGAGCCGCCCGTTCCTCGAAGGTGAACAACGGCACTTTTCCGGGATGGATGCCGATCGCGACGATGACCTGTGCCGACACGTTCAGGGCCTGAACCAGCACGTCGAGATGGCCGTTCGTCATGGGATCAAACGATCCTGGGTAAAAAGCAGTGTTCATTGCGCCCTTTTCCATTTGGACAGCCTTTTGTCATGGACGGCGCACAACCGCAAGGGAGGCTTGAAACGGCAAAGCCATGTTCCCCGGAAACAACAGGCCTGCACGATGAACTTTATATGAAGGACATGTTCATGATCGCTTCAAACAGACTTTCTTAAAACAGCAACAACAGCGACCGGAACTTTTTGCAAACGACACCGTTACTCAGCTGAAAGGATCACGGCTATGGCAATTCTTCTTCTGTCGATCACAATGTTTTTCACCATGATCTTCGCAACTGTTAACGCGATCCGCAATGAATCGCGTGCGGAGAACGGCGCCATGCGTCAGCACAATCTGATGAAGTGAAAGGGATGCCGATGGCAATTGTCATGATGTTGGTATCCGCACTGATTAGTATCGTGTTCCTGTTTGATTTTGCCAAAACCATCCTCGAGCTGAAACGCGACAGGATGAGTATGAAAGACACGATGAGTATGAAAGACACGCGCCGGGACATTGGTGGGTTCAGCGTTTGATCAATCAACCACCTGATCTCGTGTCAAAAGTTTCGAACGACCGACAGCGAACCTCCAGCCGCTGTTGGAATTGAAAACCGGACGGTTCCCCTGCCAGTCCGGTTTTTCTTTGTCATTTTTTGTGATCCGCCGCAAATCCGTTCTGAAACGCGAAAAACCGGGCGATATGACCGCCCGGTTTTCATGTTTACGCTGACTATCGTTCGTACCAAACTATTCCGCCGAGGTGTCCGGTGCAGTCTCGCCTTCCGGCAGGTCTGCAACAGCAGCGACTTCCTCGTCCTCTTCAGGCTCCGGCTCGGAAATCCGTTCGACAGACACAACCTTCTCATCCTTGGCAGTCGAGAAGATCGTCACGCCCTTGGTGGCGCGGCTGGCGAGGCGGATGCCGCCGACGGGAACGCGGATGAGCTGGCCGCCATCGGAAACCAGCATGATCTGATCCGTGTCCTCGACCGGGAAGGCAGCGACGAGTTCGCCGATCTCGCCGGTTTTCGAGGTATCGGTGGCACGGATGCCCTTGCCGCCGCGGCCCGAAGTGCGGAAGTCGTAGGTCGAGGAGCGCTTGCCGAAGCCCTTGACCGAAACCGTCAACACGAACTGTTCACGGGCCTTCAGTTCCTCGTAGCGTTCATTGGTGAGTTCGCCCTCTTCCGCGACCTCCTCGCCGACCAGTGCGATTTCCTCATCTTCGCCGGTCGCCGCACGACGCTCGGCCGCAGCGCGCTTCAGGTAGGCTGCACGCTCCCACGGCTCGGCATCGACATGGCCGACAATGGTCATCGAGATGATCCGGTCGCCTTCGCCCAGCGTTATGCCGCGAACGCCGATCGAGTTGCGGCCGGCAAAGACGCGCACGTCATCGACAGAGAAGCGGATGCACTGGCCTAGCGCCGTCGTCAGAAGCACATCGTCATGTTCCGTGCAGGTCTCGACGGACAGGATTTCATCGCCCTCTTCCTCGAGCTTCATGGCGATCTTGCCATTGCGATTGACCTGGACGAAGTCCGACAGCTTGTTGCGCCGGACGGTGCCGCGCGTCGTCGAGAACATGACGTCGAGGTTTGCCCAGGTCGTCTCGTCCTCGGGCAGCGGCATGATCGTGGTAATGCGTTCGCCGGGCTCCAGCGGCAGCATGTTGATCAGCGCCTTGCCACGCGACTGCGGCGTGCCGATCGGCAGGCGCCAGACCTTTTCCTTGTAGACGATGCCGCGTGACGAGAAGAACAGCATCGGCGTATGCGTGTTTGCGACGAACAGGCGCGTGACGAAATCCTCGTCACGCGTGGCCATGCCCGAGCGGCCCTTGCCGCCGCGACGCTGGGCGCGATAGGTCGCCAGCGGCACGCGCTTGATGTAGCCGAGATGGGAGACGGTGATGACCATGTCTTCCTGGGCGATCAGGTCCTCGTCGTCCATATCCGGACCGCCTTCCATGATCTCGGTACGCCGGGGCGTGCCGAATTCGTCGCGGACGGCAGCAAGCTCGTCCTTGACGATGGTCATGATGCGGATGCGCGACGACAGGATGTCGAGGTAGTCGCTGATCTCAGCGCCGATCTTGTTCAGTTCGTCGCCGATTTCGTCGCGACCCAGCGCCGTCAGGCGGGCAAGGCGCAGTTCGAGGATCGCGCGGGCCTGCTCTTCCGAGAGATTGTAGGTCAGGTCATCGTTGATCCGGTGACGCGGATCGTCGATCAGGCGGATCAGGCTTTCGACATCGGCCGCCGGCCAGCGGCGCGTCATCAATTGCTCGCGCGCGGTTGCCGGATCCGGCGCACTGCGGATCAGCTTGATGATCTCGTCGATATTGGCAACGGCGATGGCGAGACCGACCAGGACGTGGGCGCGGTCGCGGGCCTTGCGCAAAAGATATTTCGTACGCCGGCTAACGACATCCTCGCGAAATGACACAAATGCGCGCAGCATGTCGAGCAGCGTCATCTGCTCCGGCTTGCCGCCATTCAGCGCCACCATGTTGCAGCCGAAGGAGGTCTGCAGCGGCGTGTAGCGATAAAGCTGGTTGAGGATTACCTCGGCATTGGCATCGCGCTTCAGTTCGACGACGACGCGGTAGCCCTGGCGGTCGGATTCGTCGCGCAGGTCGGAAATGCCCTCGATGCGCTTGTCCTTGACCAGTTCGGCCATCTTCTCGATCATCGTCGCCTTGTTCACCTGGAAGGGAACTTCGGTGATGATGATCTGCTCGCGGTCGCCGCGCATCGGCTCGATGGTGGCGCGGCCGCGCATGATGACCGAGCCACGGCCGGTCTCGTAGGCGGAACGCACGCCCGAGCGGCCGAGAATGAAGGCGCCGGTCGGGAAATCCGGACCCGGGATGATCTCCATCAGTTGCGGCAGTTCGATCCCCGGCTCGTCGATCAGCGCGATGCAGCCATTGATCACTTCGACCAGATTGTGCGGCGGAATATTCGTCGCCATGCCGACCGCGATGCCGCCGGCGCCATTGACCAAAAGGTTGGGGAACTTGGCTGGAACCACGACGGGTTCGGACATGGTGCCGTCATAGTTATCGCGGAAATCGACGGTTTCCTTGTCGAGATCGTCAAGGAGCGCATGCGCAGCCTTTTCGAGCCGGCATTCTGTGTAGCGCTGGGCGGCTGGCGGGTCGCCGTCGATCGAGCCGAAATTGCCCTGACCGTCGATCAGCGGCATGCGCAACGACCATGGCTGGGCCATACGAGCCAGTGCGTCGTAGATCGCCGAGTCGCCATGCGGGTGATATTTACCCATCACGTCACCCGTGACGCGGGCGCACTTTACGTATTTCTTGTTCCAGTCCAGCCCAAGCTCGTTCATCCCGTAAAGGATGCGCCTGTGGACGGGCTTCAGGCCATCTCGGACATCGGGAAGCGCGCGGCTGACGATAACGCTCATCGCGTAATCGAGATACGACCGCTGCATTTCTTCCATGATGGAAATAGGCTCGATGCCTGGTGGGTTCTTGCCGCCGCCGGGTGTGCTTTGTTCAGTCAATTGTGATCACGATCTTTGTTAAGAATCAGACAGATTTTTATAGCCGAATGCACCGGCCAGCGCCAATTTCGGCGCGGGGTTTTGAACAGCTTTTGACGCATCGGATGAAGGCCGCACAATCCGATGGCAAAAGCCTCTGCCCCTGATTAGCGCTCTTTCCATCCAAGGTCCACTCGCTTAACAATTGCGCACAAGTCCGGACAACGGACATCAATCCGAGAGGGGAACCCGGATGTTCAATGTCGATCTCTTGATCAATGCGCTGACAACCATCCTGGTGACCATCGACCCGCCGGGATTGGCGCCGATCTTTCTCAGCCTGACGGTTGGCATGACCCGCGCGCAACGCTTTCAGGTGGCCAGCCGCGGATCGCTGATCGCCTTCCTGATCCTGTCCGCCTTCGCCCTGTTCGGCAACGGCATCCTCGGGCTGCTCGGCATCTCGATCGGCGCTTTCCGGATTGCCGGCGGCCTTCTTCTCTTCTGGATTGCTTTTGAGATGATCTTCGAGAAGCGCAACGAGCGAAAGGAAAAGACCGGGGAAACCGCTGTTACCCTCGACCACATCCGCAATCTTGCGGTGTTTCCCCTTGCCCTGCCCCTGATCGCAGGCCCCGGCGCGATTTCCGCGACCATTCTTCTGTCGGGCACCTTTTCCTCGACCTTCGACAGGCTTCAGCTTCTCGTCGTGCTCGCAGTCTGCGTGGCGATCCTGTTTGCATTTCTCGTCATCGCAGAGCGGATCGACCGCTTCCTGGGGGCAACCGGGCGCGCGATCCTGACCCGCCTGCTCGGCGTCATCCTTGCTGCGCTCGCCGTGCAGTTCGTGGTGGACGGCATCAAGTCGACGATGCAGGGCTGACGGTGTCAGCGGCGTCAAAATGTCGGAGCCACCAAACATAAAAAGGGCCAGTTACCCGGCCCTTCTTCGCTTAAATTATAAAACCGGATCAGAACGGGATGTCATCATCCATGTCGCGCGAGAAGTTGGCGTTGCTGGAGCCGCTGGAGCGACCGGCTGGAGCCGAGGGACGATCGTAGTCATCGCCGCCGCCGAAATTGCCGCCGGCGCTGCTGCCATAGTCGGAGCCGCCGCGAGACGCGCCCGCACCCTGTCCGTCGCCACGACCGCCAAGCATGGTCAGCGTCGAATTGAAGCCCTGGAGCACAACTTCGGTCGAATAACGATCCTGGCCGTCCTTGTCCTGCCACTTGCGGGTCTGCAGCTGGCCCTCGATGTAAACCGTTGCGCCCTTTTTCAGATATTGCTCGGCGACCTTGCAGAGACCTTCATTGAAGATCACCACACGATGCCATTCGGTCTTTTCCTTGCGTTCGCCGGAATTGCGGTCGCGCCAGGATTCGGACGTGGCGATGTTGAGGTTGGCGATCGGCTTGCCGTCCTGCGTGCGACGGATTTCCGGGTCGGCCCCGAGGTTCCCGATCAAAATCACCTTGTTGACACTACCAGCCATCTCGCTTTTCCTGTTCATCCCGCCAGAGGCAAAAGCTCCGGCCGCCAAAATTTGAGAATGCGCATCTTAACGGCTGACAGCCGGGGATACGCCCAGCAAGTCGGACAATCCACAACAGATTTGCAATATTTGTTCTTTATTTGTTCTAGTAAATCCCTATTATCCTGTCAACCGACTCGGAAAGCCCATCTGATTTTGCCATTGCGCCTCGACATGCGCTCTGCCGTCCTTAAATAGGAAGCTTTCCAGGAACACCAAGAGCTGAGCACGATGAGCAAACTCGAGACCATTTCCATCCGCGGCGCGCGCGAGCACAATCTCAAGGGCATCGATCTCGACCTGCCGCGCAACAAGCTTATCGTGATGACCGGCCTGTCGGGCTCCGGCAAGTCGTCGCTCGCCTTCGACACGATCTATGCGGAAGGTCAGCGCCGCTATGTCGAGAGCCTGTCGGCCTATGCCCGCCAGTTTCTGGAAATGATGCAGAAGCCGGACGTCGATCAGATCGACGGCCTGTCGCCGGCGATTTCGATCGAGCAGAAGACGACCTCGCGCAACCCGCGCTCGACGGTCGGCACGGTTACGGAAATCTACGACTACATGCGTCTCTTGTTCGCCCGCGTCGGCGTGCCCTATTCGCCGGCGACAGGGCTGCCGATCGAAAGCCAGACCGTCAGCCAGATGGTCGACCGCGTTGTCGATTTCGGCGAGGGCACACGTCTTTATATCCTCGCGCCGATCGTGCGCGGCCGCAAGGGCGAGTACAAGAAGGAACTCGCCGATCTGATGAAGAAGGGCTTCCAGCGCGTCAAGATCGACGGACAATTCTACGAGATTGCCGAAGCGCCGGTGCTGGACAAGAAATACAAGCACGATATTGATGTCGTGGTTGATCGCGTTGTTGTCCGCTCGGACCTGACTGCGCGGCTTGCCGACAGTCTCGAGACCTGCCTGCGGCTTGCCGATGGCCTGGCGATCGCCGAGTTCGCCGACAAGCCCTTGCCGCCGGAGGAAACCTCTGCCGGCGGATCAGCCAACAAATCGCTGAACGATACGCATGAGCGCGTGATGTTCTCGGAAAAATTCGCTTGCCCCGTATCCGGTTTCACCATTCCGGAAATCGAACCGCGGCTGTTCTCGTTCAACAATCCCTTCGGCGCCTGCCCGACCTGCGACGGTCTCGGCAGCCAGCAGAAGATCGATGAGGCGATGATCGTTCCGGAGCCTGAGCGCACGCTGAAGAACGGCGCCATCGCCCCCTGGGCGAAGTCGTCCTCACCCTATTACAACCAGACGCTCGAAGCGCTCGGCAAGGCCTTCGGCTTCAAGCTGTCAAGCAAATGGACGGAGCTGTCCGAGAAGGCCCAGCATGCGATCCTGCATGGCACAGAGGAAAAGATCGTCTTCCATTACGAGGACGGCGCCCGCTCCTACAACACCACCAAGACTTTCGAAGGCATCGTGCCGAATCTCGAGCGGCGCTGGAAGGAAACCGACAGCGCCTGGGCGCGTGAGGAAATCGAACGCTACATGTCGGCCGCGCCCTGCCCGGCCTGCAACGGTTTCCGTCTGAAGCCGGAAGCGCTGGCGGTGAAGATTAACAAGCTGCAGATCGGCCAAGTCACGCAGATGTCGATCCGCATTGCACGCGACTGGTTCGAGGCGCTGCCGGGCCATATGAACGCCAAGCAGAACGAGATCGCGGTTCGCATCCTCAAGGAAATCCGCGAGCGTCTGCGCTTTCTCAATGATGTGGGGCTTGAATATCTGAGCCTGTCGCGCAATTCCGGTACGCTTTCGGGCGGGGAGAGCCAGCGTATTCGTCTCGCCTCGCAGATTGGCTCGGGGCTTACAGGCGTGCTGTACGTGCTGGACGAGCCCTCGATCGGTCTGCACCAGCGCGACAATGCCCGCCTGCTCGATACGCTGCGCCACCTGCGCGATATTGGCAACACTGTGATCGTGGTGGAGCATGACGAAGACGCGATCATGACGGCCGACTACGTTGTCGACATCGGACCGGCGGCCGGTATTCATGGTGGCGAAGTGGTGGCGCAGGGGACGCCGGCGGAAATTCTGGCCAATCCGAAGTCGCTGACCGGCAAATATCTGTCCGGCGAACTGTCGGTTGCCGTACCGGCAGAGCGACGCAAAGCGAAAAAGAAAAGGAAATCACCGTCGTCGGCGCCCGCGCCAACAATCTCAAGAATGTCACGGCCTCCATTCCGCTCGGCATTTTCACGGCGGTCACGGGCGTTTCGGGTGGCGGAAAGTCGACCTTCCTGATCGAGACGCTCTACAAGTCGGCGGCGCGGCGCATCATGGGGGCGCGCGAAAATCCGGCCGAACACGACCGGATCGACGGCTTCGAGCATATCGACAAGGTCATAGATATCGACCAGTCGCCGATTGGCCGCACGCCGCGCTCCAACCCGGCCACCTATACCGGCGCCTTCACACCCATCCGCGACTGGTTTGCCGGCCTGCCGGAAGCAAAGACGCGCGGCTACCAGCCGGGCCGCTTCTCCTTCAACGTCAAGGGCGGACGCTGCGAGGCCTGTCAGGGCGACGGCGTCATCAAGATCGAGATGCACTTCCTGCCGGATGTCTACGTCACCTGCGACGTCTGCCACGGCAAGCGTTACAACCGCGAAACGCTCGACGTGCATTTCAAGGGCAAGTCGATCGCCGACGTGCTCGACATGACTGTCGAGGAAGGCGTCGAATTCTTCGCAGCCGTGCCCGCCGTGCGCGACAAGCTGCAGGCGCTTGCCGGCGTCGGCCTCGGCTATATCAAGGTCGGCCAGCAGGCCAATACGCTGTCCGGGGCGAAGCCCAGCGCATCAAGCTGGCCAAGGAACTGTCGAAGCGGTCCACCGGCCGCACGCTCTATATCCTGGACGAGCCGACCACAGGCCTGCATTTCCACGATGTCGCCAAGCTTCTGGAAGTGCTGCACGAACTGGTCAACCAGGGCAATACGGTCGTCGTCATCGAGCACAATCTGGAGGTCGTTAAAACCGCCGACTGGGTGATCGATTTCGGCCCGGAAGGCGGCGATGGCGGCGGCGAAGTCGTGGCGGTCGGCACGCCCGAGCAGATCGTCAAGGAAACACGTTCCCATACTGGTGCGTTTCTCAAGGAGCTGCTGGAACGCCGGCCGATCCGTAAGGCGGAAGCGGCCGAGTGACAACGAAGGCGGGAGGCAACACATGAGCAAATCCGGAACGATCCGTTGCGGTATCGGCGGCTGGACGTTTGATCCCTGGGAGGGGACTTTCTACCCTGAGAAACTGTCGAAGAAGCGGCAGTTGGAATATGCCAGCAGCCAGTTGAAGGTGATCGAGGTCAACGGCACCTATTATGGCTCGCAGAAGCCCGAGACCTTTGCCAAATGGGCCTCCGAAGTGCCTGACGATTTCGTCTTTTCACTGAAGGCCAGCCGATTTGCCACCAACAAGAAGGTGCTGGCGGAAGCAGGAGAATCGATCGAACGATTTCTCGGCCAGGGTTTGACAGAACTGGGACCGCATCTGGGGCCGATCCTCTGGCAGTTCATGCCGACCAAGAAATTCGACGCGGACGATTTCGGCGCCTTTCTGGCGTTGCTGCCGGAAAAGCAGGATGGCCTGACGCTGCGCCATGTGGTCGAGGTGCGCCATGAGTCTTTCCGCGTCCCGGAATTCACGAACCTGCTCGCCAAGCACAAGGTCGCCGTCGTCTGTGCCGACCACGCGGAGTATCCGATGATCGCCGATGTGACCGGTGACTTCGTTTATGCGCGGCTGCAGACGGGCAGCGATGATGTGGAGACCTGTTACGACGAACAGCGGCTGGATCTATGGGCCAAGCGGCTGAAGGCATGGTCCGAAGGGGAGATATCGCCGATCTCGCCCATGCCGATCCCGATCGCTCGATCGAGAACAAGCCGCGCGACGTCTATGCCTTCTTCATCACCGAGGGCAAGGTCAATGCGCCGAACGGCGCGCGGGCTTTGCAGAAGCGAGTGGATTGACAGCGCTTATGGGTGCAGCGGCCGGATAGCCTGTACCAGCGTTTCGGCCGTCAGCCCCTCGCCCGCTTCTTTGCCAGCCTCGCCGTGGCGCCAGACCCCGGCCGCGGCGGATTCAAAGGCCGGCATGCCCTGCGCCAGATGGGCGCCGATGATGCCGGCCAGCACATCGCCGGAACCGGCGGTGGCAAGCCATGGCGGCGCGTTGGTGTTGATCACGGCACGACCGTCCGGGTCGGCAATCACCGTATCCGCACCCTTGAAGACGATGACGGCATGGCTGCGGCGGGCGGCGGCAATGGCCCGCTCGACCTTTGAGAGCGCCGGATTCTTTGCTAGGTCCGGAAACAGCCGCGCAAATTCACCATCATGCGGCGTCATCACCAGCCGTGTCGTACCTTCGGCGAAAAGATCGAACAGCGCCTCCGGATCATCTCTAAACGCCGTGATGCCGTCTGCATCGAGCACCAAGTGACGATTCCGCAGCAGAGCGACATATTCGTGTGCCTTTGCCATATCGCCGAAGGCAGGTCCGAGCACGAAAGCGCTGATGCGCTTGTCTTCCAGCCAGGTTTTGAGATCGGAAGCAGTCTCGACCATTTTCAGCATCACGGCAGTCAGATGCGCGGCATTGGCCGGTACGGCGGCGTCCGGCGTTGCCAATGTCACGAGACCGGCGCCGGAGGCCAAGCCAGCGCTTGCAGACAGCCGGGCAGCACCCGTCGATAGCGGCCCACCGGAAAAGACTGCCAAATGGCCGCGTTTGTATTTATGCGCCGAAGCGTCGAGAACTGTCGCCTGTTTGCGCCAGATTTGCGGCGTGTTTTCCCGCAGACTGCCGTGATGGGCATCGACGATCCGCTGCGGAATGCCGATATCGATCACCTCGAGCGCGCCGCAGAGCGTGCGACCTGGCAGAAGCAGGTGGCCGGGTTTGCGGGCAACGAAGGTGACCGTCCGGCATGCCGCAAAACTTTCCCCCAGCACGCCACCCGTACGGCCATCGACGCCGGAGGGCAGATCGACGGCAAGCACCGGCAGGTCCAATGCAGTAACATGCCGCATGACGGTGGCGACTTCGTCAGGAACACTGCGCGAAAGCCCTGCCCCGAACAGCGCGTCGATGATTACGTCCCCCGGCAAGGGTATAAATGAAGCAAGCAGCGCAGGTTTTAGCGGGCATTGGTCATGCGCGCGTGCGGCATCCCCGCGGAGTGAAAGCGGATCACCCAGAGCAAATACAGCGGTGCCTGCACCGCTCTCGGCAATTCGAGCCGCGGCAATGTAGCCGTCGCCGCCATTGTTGCCCGGACCGCAGAGGACCACAAACCGCAGCGCGTCCGGAAAGTGCCTGAGAGCTGCCGCAGCAACTGCCGAACCGGCCGCCGCCATCAAGCCGAAACTGTCGAGGCCCGACGCGGCCGCGGCTTTGTCGATCGCAGCCATTTCCGTAGGCGATATGACTGCAGAGACAAGGTTCGGGCTCATATTTCATCAATCTATCGAACCGAGAGGCGAAAACAAGGATGTTGCTGCACCAAAAATGTTCAATTATTGTGCATTTGCACATATTTACGCACAAATATGATGCTTAACAAATAATCACAGCACTACATGCCCTTGACGTCCCCATTGTTTTCCGGGAATTTGCACAAAATTGGCAAAATCGTCTGGTTTTTTCCTCGAAATAGCAGATGATCTCGCCAGCGCAGGAGGATTTTGCCCAAATCTGCTCGTCATTTGGCGAGTCTGGCATGCAAAGTGCATATTTGTGGGCGGGCGGGGATGTTCCTGCTTTAACGAAAGAAGCGGAGAGACATTTTCTCATGAAAAAGATCGAAGCGATCATCAAGCCCTTCAAGCTCGATGAAGTGAAGGAAGCTCTTCAGGAAGTTGGCCTGCAGGGTATCACCGTCACCGAAGCGAAGGGTTTTGGACGCCAGAAGGGCCATACCGAGCTTTATCGCGGGGCGGAATATGTCGTCGACTTCCTGCCGAAGGTGAAAGTCGAGGTCGTGCTGGCAGACGAAAATGCGGAGGCCGTAATCGAGGCCATTCGCAACGCTGCCCAGACAGGGCGTATTGGCGACGGGAAAATCTTCGTCTCCAACATAGAGGAAGTCATCCGGATTCGCACGGGCGAAACCGGCATCGACGCCATCTAGTTGCCTGGCTTGGCCGGGCTTTCCATATGGTCATCGTAAAAGGGATATAAGAAAATGACGACTGCAAAAGATATTCTGAAGCAGATCAAGGATAACGACGTGAAATTCGTCGACCTGCGCTTTACCGATCCAAAGGGAAAGCTGCAGCACGTGACGATGGACGTCGTCTGCGTCGACGAAGACATGTTTGCCGATGGCGTCATGTTCGACGGATCCTCGATCGCCGGCTGGAAGGCCATCAACGAATCCGACATGGTGCTGATGCCGGATGTCGAGACGGCGCATATGGACCCCTTCTTCGCCCAGTCGACGATGGTCCTCATCTGCGACATTCTCGATCCGGTTTCCGGCGAAGCCTATAACCGCGATCCGCGCACCACTGCCAAAAAGGCCGAAGCCTATCTCAAGGCATCCGGCATCGGCGACACGATCTTCGTTGGCCCGGAAGCCGAATTCTTCGTCTTCGACGACGTCAAGTACAAGGCCGACCCGTACAACACGGGCTTCAAGCTCGACTCGACCGAACTGCCGTCGAACGATGACACCGACTACGAAACAGGCAACCTCGGTCACCGCCCGCGCGTCAAGGGCGGCTATTTCCCGGTTCCGCCGATCGACAGCGCCCAGGACATGCGCTCCGAAATGCTGACGGTCCTGTCGGAAATGGGCGTCGTCGTCGAAAAGCATCACCATGAAGTGGCCGCCGCCCAGCACGAGCTTGGCGTCAAGTTCGATCACCTGACCCGCAATGCCGACAAGATGCAGATCTACAAGTACGTCGTGCATCAGGTCGCCAATGCCTATGGCAAGACAGCAACCTTCATGCCGAAGCCGATTTTCGGCGACAACGGCTCGGGCATGCACGTGCATCTGTCGATCTGGAAGGACGGCAAGCCGACCTTCGCCGGCGACGAATATGCCGGTCTGTCGGAAAGCTGCCTGTTCTTCATCGGCGGCATCATCAAGCATGCCAAGGCGCTGAATGCCTTCACCAATCCCTCGACGAATTCCTACAAGCGCCTTGTGCCCGGTTATGAAGCGCCGGTCCTTTTGGCCTACTCCGCCCGCAATCGGTCCGCATCGTGCCGCATTCCGTTCGGCTCGAACCCGAAGGCAAAGCGCGTCGAAGTTCGGTTCCCGGATCCGATGGCAAATCCGTACCTCGCCTTCGCCGCCATGCTCATGGCCGGCCTTGATGGTATCAAGAACAAGATCCATCCCGGCAAGGCCATGGACAAGGATCTTTACGACCTGCCGCCGAAGGAACTGAAGAAGATCCCGACGGTTTGCGGTTCGCTGCGTGAAGCGCTCGAAAGCGTCGACAAGGATCGCAAGTTCCTGACCGCCGGCGGCGTGTTCGACGACGACCAGATCGACAGCTTCATCGAGCTGAAGATGGCCGAAGTCATGCGTTTCGAAATGACGCCGCACCCGGTCGAGTACGACATGTACTACTCGTCCTAACGGCCCCAGCCACCGTGACCCGTCGCGCGACGGGTCCGACATACAAAAATGCCCGGCCTCTCGCGAAGCCGGGCATTTTTGATTTGGATATTAAAAGCGGCTTTTAATTCTGCTTCAGGCGTTGCTTGAGGAGATTGAGGTATTCCTCATTGACATCGTTCGTTTCGGCCGTCGGCTCCTCGATTGCAGCGGTACATTTCGGCTTGTAATCCATCGCCATACCGGCCTTCACACAGACGCCGACCTGCCACCCCGGCGGCAGCGCGGTCAGGTCGACATCCTTCCATTTCGGATGCCCGGTCGCCTGCAGCTTGTCCAGATTGTTTATGATGAGACTGGAGAAGTCCGACACGGCATTGCAGCTTTCTCGCTGATATGCGTTGCGCTTGACGTCGTAGTCAAAAGTCATCATCACCGCTTTCACGGCGATCAGATCGACCGCGGCCTGCTGGAAAGAATAGGTCCCTGCATTGATGCGCGACGGGGTATAGGTCGCCAGCAGCGGTGCCTCGGTGATCGGCAGAAGATGGAATTTCGCACCATCGATCGGATTTTTCGTGAAGAGCGCCGCCGGAGCTCCCGCCACATAGAAGAAGGCGTCGATCTCACCGGAAACCAGTTTCGGCAAGGCCGCGTCGGGATTGAGCGGCACGCGTTCGCCGGTCTTCACCTGCAGAATATCGAGAATGAGCGAGGCCGTCAGGAACGTACCGCTGTCCTTGACGCCAATTGCAACCTTCTTGCCGGACAGATCCTTCATACCGGCAATGTCCTTGCGCGCCAGAACATGGATTTCTTCATTGTAAAGCGGGAACATGATGCGCACGCCGCGCACCGCCTGCTGCACCTCGGCATCCCCTGCCTCGAAGGTTTTTAGATATTCCAGCACATCGCTCTGGACGATACCGAACTGGGTGTTGCGGCGGTTGCGCACGCCGACGAAATTTTCGAGCGATCCGGCCGATTCCTTGACATTGAGGGTCAGCCCGCAAGTCTTGCCGATCGTGGCAACGTCGCGGCCGATCTGGATATAGGTGCCCTGCGGTCCGCCGGTCATGATGTTCTTTTCGAATTCGGCAGCCGATGCCGGCGCAAGGCCAACCACGAGTGACAATAGGGCGGTGGCAACAATCCGTCTCAGGCCCATGGGCTTCTCCTGCAATGATGGCATAAACGCTTGGCGTGCCTGAACTCTATCAGCAATCGCTCTTCAGGTCGCGCATCAGATTGCGCATGACAATCACAGGCACCCGCTCGAAAACACTCTCCAGAGCCTCGGTCACACAGGTGCCGGAAACAAGCTTTTCCTTCAACCCCGCCGTCTTCTCGGCATCGAGATTGCCCAAACCCGGCGTCAGTCGAAGCGCTGTTTCAACGGACGCTTCAAGGCGCGCTTTTAAAACAGGCGGTTCATCAACCACCTTCACTTGGCTTGCAGGATCCCGGCTGGTTGTGACAGGTTGGCTTTCGGGCACAACGGTCGTGTTTGCGCCTGTCTCTGTAGATGCCGGAGTTTCCGTCGCACGATTTGCCGCGGCGAGCCTTGCCTCCAGAGCAGCGACCTTGCGGCGCTCATCGGCAAGCGCAGCCTCAAGCGTGGAAATGGCGCTGTCCCGGGATTTTCCGATCTCCGCTTTCAACGCGGCAATCGCCGTCTCCGCCTCTTGGGACTGCAGGACCACCGCCTTTTGCGCCCGGTCGCGCTCCTCGGCGGTCTTTGCCGCCAGGTTCTGGGCGGCGGCCAGATCGCCGCTTAAGTTCCGGCGTTCCGCATCGATATCCCGGACCCGCTTTTCAAGAGACTGCACGGTCTGCTTAGACGATTCCAGTTCGCCGCTGATCTTGGCAATCGTTCCAGCGTAGTCGTCAGCCGCCTTGGCCGATTGCGATTTCAGATCGGCAAACTGCCTTTCGAGCTCGGAAATATCGGCATCGCGCTTATCGAGCAGCCGATTGAGTTTCGGCACTTCATTGAGCTTCAGCTCTGCAAACTCCTTTTCCAGCTCACCCGCCCAATCACCGGAGTTCTCTCGGAAGGTCTTCATATCCTTGGCAAGCTTGTCACGCTCCGCCGTGAGCTTGCCGATCGCCGTGGTGAGATCGATGTTCTCGAGGTTCACCGCAGCAATTTCGGCCTGCATCGTCTGCCGCGCGAACCAAAGATACACACCGCCGCCAACGATGACCAAGCAAAGGAATGCGGGCAACAGAAATCCAGGAGACCCGCCGGTCCGCGGCTGGTTGTCGCGCCCCCATTGATTGCTCATATCGCGGCCCCCTCTGTTTGCTGTTATTCCTGAGGTACGACGAAATCAGAGACGAGGCAAGTAACCGCGGTGATCAACCTCAAGCAGGCGTCACTATTGATGTTTGGGCAAAAAACACCACATAATAAGGCGAAAGGAACCTATCATGATGAAACAGAGAGATGCAAAATTTCAGATTGGCCAGGTTGTCCGCCACAGGATTTTCCCGTTCCGTGGCGTTATTTTTGATGTCGATCCGGAGTTTTCCAATACGGAAGAGTGGTGGAACGCAATCCCAAGCGAGATTCGCCCGAGCAAGGACCAGCCCTTCTATCACCTTTTGGCCGAGAACGAGGAGACGGAATATGTCGCCTATGTTTCAGAGCAGAATCTGATTTCCGACGAAAGCGGCCTGCCGCTTCGCCACTCCCAGGTGAATGCGTTTTTTGATGCAGAGGCTGTCGGACAGTACAAGCCGAAGGCTGTCGTACAGCATTAAGAATCCGCCAATTTTGACAATAAAAAACCCGGCCACGCCTGCGTGACCGGGTTTTTCTATCGAACTATGCCGACTTATCAGTTGGCTTTTGCAGCCTTCTGAGCTTCTTCCAGCTTCTTGCGGGCGTCTTCAGCCTTCTTCTGCATTTCTTCCTGCAGAAGGCGCTGGCGCTCTTCCAGCTTGGATTGTTCGATCGGCTCGCCATCGAAAACTCCGGTGAAGCCTTCGAGAGACATCTTGATCGGGTTTGGTGCGCGCTGGAAATTGGCCGAAGTGAAAACCACTTCGCTGCCCTTCTTCAGGTTGGCAATCGTTGCATCGCTGAGCGGCACTTCGGCGACGCACTTGTCCGGCATGCAGATGGCGTAGTCGAGCTTTACACCCTTGCCACCGTCGATCTGCATCTGGATTCCCGGCGGAATGAGGCGGGCCGAAGGAACCGACACCTGCATGATCTTGCGGTTGACCTTGCCCTGCACGGTGATGAGGCCAACAGCGGTGATCAACTGGCCATTGTTGGCGGTCAGAAGGTTCTGAACGATGCAGACATCGTTGTCTTCCTGTTTGGTGCAGACCTTAAACCAGCCTTGCGGCGGTTTGCCCTGGGCCTGCTGGGCAAAGGACGCAGTTGGAGCGGCCGCTGCGGCAACCGAAAGCGCGAATGCGGACAAGGCCAGCTTGCTCGTGAAGTTTGATTTGAAGATCATAACGATATCCGTCTCCTGAATTCCGGTCCCTGAGCAGTCTGGTGCCGCTCGCCCTATGAGGTCGATTGCCCGCTTCCCTGTTGGGAAAATAAGGCAATTGCATGACCCCTCTCTCCGGAGACACCTGTTACAATGCGTTGGCGCGGATATCCAGCCTTTCCTTCCATTTTTTACCAAACCCGATAGGCAAATTAAAAGTGCCAACGGTTGGAAATGTCTCGCATCGTGATAATTTGCGGGGAATCAGGAAAACGGTCGGGAAGTGGGAGGCGGATTTGCGCGCATTGTTGTTGGGTTTGGTCTCCTTGTGTTTGACCTTTGGCGGCACAGCGGCAGCGCGGGCTGAACCGGTCCACGGTTTAGCGATGCACGGGCAACCCGCCTTGCCCGCCGATTTCAAGAATTTTCCCTACGCCAATCCAGCCGTCAAGAAGGGCGGCAAGATAGCCTATGGCGTGATCGGCACGTTTGACAGCCTCAACCCCTTCATCCTGAAAAGCATGCGCACCACGGCGCGCGGCATGCTCGACCCGGAATTCGGCAACCTCGTCTATGATTCCCTGATGCAGCGTTCGCGCGACGAAGCTTTCTCGATGTACGGTCTTCTCGCGGAAACGGTCGAATGGGATGACGATCGCACGTTCATCCAGTTCAATCTGAACCCGAAGGCGAAATGGGCCGATGGCCAGCCCGTCACACCGGAAGATGTGATGTTCACCTTTGAACTCTGGCGCGACAAGGGGCGTGTTCCGTTCAGCACACGCCTTGCCAAGGTCGCCAAGATGGAGAAGGTCGGAGACCGTTCTGTCCGGTTTACCTTCAACGATGAAAGCGACCGGGAGTTTCCGCTACTGCTCGCCCTCTCCCCGATCCTCCCGAAACACGCGATAGACCCGGCAACCTTCGATCAGTCTTCCCTGAAGCCACCGCTCGGATCGGGTCCCTACCAGGTCAGCGATGTGAAACCCGGCGAAAAGATCGTCTACAAGCGCAATCCGGACTATTGGGCGAAGGACCTGCCATCCAAGGTCGGATTCGACAATTACGACGAGATTTCGGTTGAGTATTTTCTTCAGGAAAATTCACTGTTCGAAGCCTTCAAGAAGGGGAAATCGACTTCTACGCCGAAGGGAGCCCGACAAAATGGGCCCGCAGCTACAATTTCCCGGCGGTCCAGTCCGGGGAGGTGGTGAAGGAGACCTTCACGCCGAAGACGCCCTCGGGTATGCTCGGCTTCGTATTCAACACGCGGCGTTCGATCTTTTCAAACGTCCAGCTGCGGCAGGGACTGGCCCTGGTCTTCGATTTCGAATGGGTCAACAAGAACCTGTTCGACGGTGCTTACACCCGCACCCAGAGCTATTGGCAGAACTCCACCCTCTCCTATCTCGGCGTTGCTGCTGATGATCGCGAACTGGGGCTTCTCGGCGATATCCGCAACAGGATCAATCCATCCGTGCTCGACGGCAGTTACCGTCTGCCGGTGACGGATGCCTCGGGTCGCGATCGCAATGTCCTGCGCGAGGCGGTGACGCTGCTGCGTGAAGCCGGCTATGGCATCAAGGACGGCAAGATGGTCAACGAGCAGGGCCAGCCTCTCACCTTCGAGATCATGACCCAGAACGAAGGGCAGGAAAAATTTGCCCTCGCCTATCAGCGTTTCCTGGCATCACTCGGCATTGCCGTGACCGTGCGCACGGTTGACGATTCGCAGTACCAGCAGCGCAGCCAGTCCTTCGACTATGACGTGATCATCAAGTCCTTCGCCTCGTCGCTGTCTCCCGGCATCGAACAGATGAACCGCTGGTCGTCGCAATCGCGCGATCGCGAAGGCACCGACAATTTTGCAGGCGTCGCCGACAAGGATGTCGATACGCTGATCAACAACATCGTCCAAGCCCGTGCCGTGGAGGATTTCACCGCATCAGTCCGCGCGCTTGATCGCATGCTCATCTCGAATTTCTATGTCGTGCCGCTCTACCACATCGGCGCGCAATGGGTGGCCCGCCACAAGCATATCGGCCATCCCAACACCGTGCCGCTTTACGGCTACCAGCTGCCGACATGGTGGGACGAGCGGGTTCAATAAAACACGGGAAAAGCTCTCGGTATACTTTTGGTAACGCATTGAAAGCGGCTCTTTGGAGGATTAAGTCGCAAGGCAGCCCGTTGTCAGCGAAAGGATGCGCCCGTGGAAACCGTAACTGTCGATGTCGTTTCAGACGTCGTTTGCCCCTGGTGCTATCTCGGCAAGGCGCGCCTTGACCGGGCCATTGCCGACATTGCGGATGACATCGCGGTTTCCGTCAACTGGCGTCCCTATCAATTGAACCCGGATATTCCGCCTGAAGGCGTCGACCACAAGGCGCATCTGGCCGCGAAACTCGGCGGACAGACAGCTGTTGATCGGGCCCATGAAATGCTGGAGGGGCTGGGGCGAGCCGATGGCATCGCTTTCGATTTCGAGGCCGTGAAGATCAGCCCCAACACGCTGGATGCCCACCGGTTGATGCGCTGGGCGCTTACCCATGGACCAGACACGCAGAACACCGTCGCGACCCTGCTTTTCAAGGCGAATTTCGAAGAGGGCCGCAATGTCGGCGATCCGGAGGTGCTTCTGGATATAGCCGCGGACGCAGGCATGGAGCGCCCGGTGATTGCCGCGCTGCTCGCATCCGATGCCGACAAGGACACCGTCAGCGCCGAAATCGAGACGGCCCGCGGCATGGGCGTCACCGGCGTACCCTGCTTCATCCTTGACGGACAGTACGCCGTGATGGGTGCGCAATCCACCGAGGTTCTGGCCAATGCCCTGCGCGACATCGCCAGGATGAAGACGGAGGCGGCATCGGCATAAGCCGAGGGCGCCATGTTCCTATACGAAAAAAGCCGCGCCCTCCCGGACGCGGCTTTTTCCTTAGCCTTTCGCCAATCCGGCAAGCTGCGTCATCAGCACCGCAGCACCGGCCAGCCGCTTCTCCGGCGTCGGGAAATCGCGCTGGAAGAAGATGCTGTGGTCGGCGCGGATCTTCGCCATCGTGCCCTGTTTCGCAATATAGCCGACCAGATTGCCCGGATTGGGGAATTCGCGGTTGCGGAACTGGACAACGACGCCCTTCGGGCCGGCATCGAGCTTCTCGACATTGGCTGTGCGGCAGAGCGACTTGATATAAACGATCTTCAACAGGTGCTGGACCTCGAGCGGCAACGGCCCGAAGCGGTCGATCAGTTCGGCGCCGAAGGCGTCGATATCGCCAAGCTCGGTGATTTCACCGAGACGGCGATAGAGACCAAGGCGCAGATGCAGGTCCGGCACGTATTCGTCCGGAATCATGACCGGCGTGCCGACGGAAATCTGCGGCGACCAGCCGCTGTCGGCGATCTCCTCGTCGCCCTTCAGCTCGGCGACCGCCTCTTCCAGCATCTGCTGGTACAGCTCGAAACCGACTTCCTTGATATGGCCGGACTGCTCGTCTCCCAGCAGATTTCCGGCGCCGCGCAGATCAAGATCGTGGCTGGCCAGCTGGAAGCCCGCACCCAGCGTATCGAGCGACTGAAGCACCTTCAGGCGTCGTTCGGCCATGCCGGTCAAAACGCGGTTGACGGGCAGCGTAAAGAGAGCAAAGGCGCGGACCTTCGAACGCCCGACGCGGCCGCGTAACTGGTAGAGCTGGGCCAGCCCGAACATGTCGGCACGGTGGACGATCAGCGTGTTGGCGGTCGGCACGTCGAGACCTGATTCGACGATGGTGGTCGAGAGCAGCACGTCATAGCGGCCTTCGTAAAAGGCGTTCATGATGTCTTCGAGCTCGGTCGCCGGCATCTGGCCGTGGGCGACGGCGACCTTCAGTTCGGGCACGTCTGATTTCAGGAAGTCATGGATTTCGGACAGATCGGCGAGACGCGGGCAGACGTAGAAACTCTGGCCGCCGCGATAATGCTCACGCATCAGCGTTTCACGGATCACCAGCGCGTCAAACGGAGAGATAAAGGTTCGGACCGCCATGCGATCGACCGGCGCCGTGGTGATCAGCGACAGTTCGCGCACACCGGTCAAAGCCAGCTGCAGGGTGCGCGGAATCGGCGTTGCCGACAGCGTCAGCACATGCACGTCGGACTTCAGCTCCTTCAGCCGCTCCTTGTGCTTGACGCCGAAGTGCTGCTCCTCGTCGATGATCAGCAGCCCGAGATTGGCGAAGTTGATCGACGCGCCAAGCAGGGCATGGGTGCCGACGACGATATCTGTCTTGCCTTCCGCCACTTCCTTCTTGGTCAGCGCCAGTTCCTTGGAACTGACAAGCCGCGAGGCCTGCGCCAGGCGCACAGGCAGACCGCGAAAACGCTCGGTAAATGTCTTGAAGTGCTGGCGGGCAAGAAGCGTGGTCGGGACGACGACCGCAACCTGAACGCCATTCATGGCGGCAATAAAGGCGGCGCGAAGCGCAACCTCCGTCTTGCCGAAGCCGACGTCGCCGCAGACGAGGCGGTCCATCGGGCGCCCGGCGCCCAGATCTTCGCGCACGGCTTCGATCGAGTTCATCTGGTCTTCGGTCTCGTCATAAGGGAAGCGCGCGGCAAACTCGTCATAGAGGCCGTCAGGCGTTGCCAGCACCGGTGCATGGCGCGTCAGGCGCTCGGCTGCGATGCGGATCAGGCCGCCTGCCATGTCGAGCAGGCGCTTCTTCAGCTTGGCCTTGCGCGCCTGCCAGGCAACGCCGCCGAGCTTGTCGAGGGAGGCGTCGCTGGCTTCCGAGCCATAGCGCGACAGAAGCTCGATATTCTCGACCGGCAGAAACAGCTTGGCGCCATCGGCATAGACGAGTTCGAGACAGGCATGCGGCGCGCCGGCCGCCTCGATCGTGCGCAGGCCGATGAACCGGCCGATGCCGTGTTCGGCATGGACGACGATCGATCCCTCGTCGAGGCCGGCCACTTCGGCGATGAAATCCGCACCACGCTTGCGGCGCTTGGAGCGGCGCACCATGCGGTCGCCGAGAATGTCCTGTTCGCCGATGACGACGAGATCGCCGGTCTCGAAGCCGCTCTCGAGGCTCAACACGGCAGATGCGGCCTCGCCCGGTTTGAGCGACGCGACTTGAGCGAGCGTCGTGACCGGCTTGATATTGGCGAGCCCGTGCTCGTTCAGCACCTGCAGCAACCGGTCGAGCGAGCCCTCCGACCAGCCCGAGACCAGCACCTTGCCGCCCTTGGCGCGTCGATCCGCGATATATTTCACGGCTTGGTCGAAGACATTGACGCGCTCTGCGTCGGATGTCTGTTCCGTTGCGTTTTTGCCCAACGCACGCCAAGGCGCGCGTCGATGGTGATGACCGAACGGCTCTCGCCAGCCTGCTCGCTGAACGGGGACAGGCGGATGGCATTGCGAGAGACGAGCGCGGCGTTGAAGCCATCGGCTGACAGGTAAAGCTGCTCCGGCGCCACCGGCTTGTAGGGCGTGCCCTGCGTCGCCTGGCTCTTGCCCGGCAATGCGGAGGCCTGGCGGGCCTCGTAGTAATCCTGCACCAGCTTGGACCGCTCGGCGGCGGCCTCGCGCACGACGTGGTCCGTCACGATGCGGAAATCGGCGAGATAGTCGAAGACGGTTTCGAGCTTGTCGTAGAAGAGCGGCAGCCAGTGTTCCATGCCGGCATAACGGCGGCCTTCGGAGACCGCCTGATACAACGCATCGTCGCGCGTCGCCGCCCCGAAAAGCGACAAATATTGCGTTCGGAAGTGGCTGATCGTCTCCGGTGTCAGCGACACCTCGCTCATCGGATTGAGATCGAGCGAACGGGCCTGTCCCGTCGTGCGCTGGCTTGCCGGATCGAAGCTACGAATTGATTCGAGCGTATCGCCGAAGAAATCGAGCCGCACCGGTTCGCCGCTGCCCGGCACGAAGACATCGAGGATGCCACCGCGCACGGCGTATTCTCCGACCTCGCGAACCGTCGGCACGCGATCGAAGCCGTTGCGCTCCAGCCGCGCGGCAATGTCGTCCATGCGGATCGAATTACCAGGGCGAGCCGAAAAACCTAGGCTTTCGATCACCGCCTGCGGCGCCATCTTCTGAAGAGCGGCGTTGACTGTGACGAGCACGATGGCCGGATGCGGCTTCTTCTTGTGCGCAATGAGCGCGCTCAGCGCCGAGAGACGGCGCGCCGATGTATCGGCACTCGGCGACACACGGTCGTAGGGCAGACAGTCCCAGCCGGGGAGCGAGAGCACGGGAATATCAGGCGCTGCAAAGCCCAGCATCTGCTCGACATCGGCAATGCGCTGTCCGTCCGAGAGAATATAGGCGACCGGCCCGCCGGCCCTTGCGATTTCGGCCAGAAGCAGCGGCTCGACACCGGCCGGCACCGGGCCGATGGTCAGCTCGCGCGTTGCGGATGTGATCTTTCTGGCGTCGAAACCGGCAATCATGAACTATTCAATCTTTGTCTGCGTCGAGGGAAACGTCCGGCTCGAAATCGGGCCGATAGGAGGCGATTTTTTCAAAGAGCGGCGTGCGATAGTGTTCCGGCACCGGCCTTTCCCCGATGATCCATTTGATCAGGTCGTTGTCTTCCTCATCCATGATCGTTTCCAGTTCATCGAGATCGCTTTCCGGCAGATCACCGATCTCGGCGTCGGCGAACTGGCCGAAGACCAGATCCATCTCGCGGATGCCGCGATGCCAGGCACGAAACAGGATGCGCCTGCGGCGCGGATCGAGATCGGCGCTGGTGCGGGTAATTCCGGTCATGAACTGATCCTTCTAAACGCAGGGATACCTGCGCGGTCTGTTGCCATGGCTCTATAAACGCTGAAAAGGCGATTGTCAGCCTTGCCAAAGACCTATTCATCGTTTCAGTCTGCGGCGCATGCGCCCTGCCCTGCTCGATCCGCTTTTCGCACCGCTCAACTCGCTTCCCGGCATCGGCCCGAAGGCCGGCGATCTCTATGCGCGGCTTCTCGGGCGGGAAAGCATCGAGGATTGCCGCGTGATCGATCTGATCTTTCACGCGCCGCACTCGCTGATCGACCGGCGCCAGCAGCCAGGCATCGCGCTCTCGCCGCAGGGCTCGATCGTCACCATCACCGGACGCGTCGATCGTCACCAGCCGCCACCGCCCGGCCGCAGCAACCAACCCTACCGCGTGTTCATCCATGACGACACCGGAGAACTGGCGCTCACGTTCTTTCGCGCCAAGGGCAACTGGTTGGAAAAGGCCCTGCCCGTCAATGAGACGGTGATCGTCAGCGGCAAGGTCGACTGGTTCAACGGCCGTCCGTCCATGGTTCATCCGGACTATATGGTGCGCGCAAGTGAGGCCGAAAACCTGCCGCTGGTGGAACCCGTCTATCCGCTGACGGCAGGCCTGTCGGCCCGCATCCTGCGCAAGTCGATCGAGGCGGGCCTGCCCCGCCTGCCGGATTTTCCGGAATGGCTCGACGAAGCGCTCGCCCGGCAGCAGAGTTTCAATAGCGTCCGCGACTGTTTTCTCGCCCTGCACGATCCGCGCGACGCTACGGACCTCGACCTGCAGGCACCAAGCCGGCGGAGGCTTGCCTATGATGAATTTCTGGCTGGCCAGTTGTCGCTTGCATTGGTGCGCCAGCGTCTGCGCAAGGTCGCCGGCATTCCGGTCAAGGCCACCGGCGCGCTGAGCGGTCCCGTGCTCGCCGCCCTGCCGTTTTCTCTGACAGGTAGCCAGCAGGCGGCGATTGCCGATGTCCTCAAGGACATGGCGGGCACTGAGCGCATGCTGCGTTTGCTGCAAGGCGACGTTGGCTCGGGCAAGACGGCGGTCGCTCTAATGACCATGCTCGCGGCCGTCGAAGCGGGCGGCCAGGCCGTCCTGATGGCACCGACAGAAATTCTGGCCCGCCAGCATTTCGCGACGCTCTCGAAAATGGCGGCACCTGCGGGCGTAAACATCGACGTGCTGACAGGACGCACCAAGGGCAAGGAGCGCGAGGCGATCCTCGATCGTATCGTCTCTGGTGAGACACAGATCGTCATCGGCACACATGCGCTGTTTCAGGATACCGTCGTCTACAGCAACCTGCTGATGGCCGTCGTGGACGAGCAACACCGGTTCGGCGTGCACCAGCGGCTGCGGCTGACGGCGAAGGGCATCTCACCACACATGCTGGTGATGACGGCAACACCCATTCCGCGCACGCTGGTGCTTGCGGCCTTCGGCGACATGGACGTGTCGAAGCTCACGGAAAAGCCGGCCGGGCGCAAACCGATCCAGACGGTGACCGTTTCCAATGAGCGCACCGGCGAGATCGTCGACCGGCTGCGCACAGCGTTATCCGAAGGCAAGAAAGCCTACTGGATCTGCCCGCTGGTGGAGGAATCCGATGTCTCCGAACTGATGTCGGTGGACGAGCGTTTCGCGATTCTTTCCGCCGAATTCGGCGAGGCCGTCGGGCTTGTGCATGGACGGATGAAAGGCACGGAGAAAGACGAGGTCATGCTCGCCTTCAAGAAGGGCGAGATCAGGCTCCTGGTCGCCACCACCGTCGTCGAGGTCGGCGTCGATGTCCCTGATGCAACGATCATGGTGATCGAACATGCCGAGCGCTTCGGCCTTGCGCAACTGCATCAGTTGCGCGGACGCGTGGGGCGAGGCTCGGAAGCCTCCACCTGCATCCTGCTCTACAAGGGGCCGCTCAGCGAGAACGGCCGGGCGCGGCTGTCGATCCTGCGCGAAACCGAGGACGGCTTCCTGATCGCGGAGGAGGACCTAAAACTGCGGGGAGAAGGCGAACTGCTTGGCACCCGCCAGTCCGGCACGCCCGGGTTCCGGATCGCCAGCCTCGAGGCCCATGGTGATCTTCTGGAAATCGCCCGCAAGGATGCTGCCTACATCATCGAACGCGACCCGGACCTGACATCGGAGCGCGGCGAGGCTCTACGCACCCTGCTCTACCTGCACCGGCGCGACGAGGCGATCCGCTTCCTCAGGGCTGGCTGACGGGTGGCTCCAAGGCCAACGGCTGAACGGTCGGATCCTTGTAGTCGGGGGCGATCAGTCCGCCCGAGATCAGCAGCTTGGCTCCCTGCTCCGGCGTCATGTCGAGCATGATAATCTTGCTCTTGGGTACGAACATCAGGAAACCTGCTGTCGGAACGGGTGTCGGAGGCAGAAAGACACCGACCATTTCCTCGCCCTGCGCATTCAGCTTGGCGGCGATCTCGCCTTGCGCATCACCGGATATAAAAACCAGAGCCCAGCTTCCAGGGCTTGGAAACTCGATCAAACCGCACTTCTTGAACGACGTTGACTGCTCCTTCAGCACCGTCTCAAAAATCTGCTTCAGACTTTTGTAGACCGTGCGGACCAGCGGCATCCGCTGCAGGATCGACTCGCCGAACTTGACGATTGAGCGACCGATGAGATTTTTGCCGAGGAAGCCGACGATGGTGATGAACACCACGGCGATCAGCAGCCCCATGCCCGGTATGGCGATGTTCAGATAATACCGGGGATCGTATCGCTGCGGAATGTAGGGGTTACCCAGCTGTCCGCCCAGTCGATGAACGTGAATGTCAGCCAGGTCGTAATGGCAAGCGGCGCACAGATGATGAGACCGGTGAGGAAGTTATTCCGGATGCGCCCGGCCAGCGATATTCTCTCTGGACTGTCGTTCATCCACACCCTGCATTTTCATCTTGCTTCGCCGTAGAACGCGTCATGGTAAGAAACAATGCCGGATGCCGGCGGTCCATGCAAGGCCAGCGCCAGGAAATATTGCGGCGCACAATCCTGCAATACGAGCGCAGGATTGCTGGCGAAACCGAATTTCCGGTAGAGGTCCGGATCGCCCATCACGACGCAGCCGGCGGCATTGCGTTTTGAAAGGCTTTCAAGCCCCTCTTGGATCAGCCCTGCGCCGACGCCCCGCCTTTGAAATTCCGGTTGCACGGAAACCGGCCCAAGGCCGAACCATCCCGTTGCGCCTGATGATACCGTGACGGCGGAGAAGGCGATGTGGCCGATTACGGATCCCTCTGCCTCCGCAACCAGCGACAAGACGAGCGCACCAGCCGCCCGTAACCGTTCGATGATAAGATGTTCCGTCTGATTGCTGTGCGGAGGGTCCTTGAATGCCGCAAGGGTCACGTTACGGATGGCCGTAACGTCAGCCGGCATTTCCGGACGGATGATCATTCCACCGTCACCGACTTTGCGAGGTTACGCGGCTGATCGACATCGGTGCCCATGAAGACCGCCGTGTGATAGGCAAGCAGCTGGATCGGCAAGGAGAAGATCATCGGCGCAATGATCTCGTCGACATTCGGCAAAACGATCGTGCTCATCGTCTCGAGCTTCGAGGCCGCAGCGCCCTTCTCGTCGGTGATGAAGATGATCCGGCCACCGCGGGCAGCGACTTCCTGCATGTTCGATACGGTCTTTTCGAAGAACCGGTCATGCGGCGCAATGACGATGACAGGCATGTTCTCATCGATCAGCGCGATCGGGCCATGCTTGAGTTCGCCAGCCGCATAGCCCTCGGCATGGATGTAGGAGATTTCCTTGAGTTTCAGCGCCCCTTCCATGGCGAGCGGATAGCTCGTGCCTCGGCCGAGATAAAGCACGTCGCGGCATTTCGAAAGTTCACGCGCCAGCGTTTCCATCTTCGGCTGGATGCTGTTCAGCACGGCGCCCATGATGCGCGGCATTTCGGCCAGATGCCTGACCAGCACCTTTTCCTCGTCCTTCGAGACAGTCCCCCGGGCGACACCGGCACCAATGGCAAGGGCTGCAAGAACCGAAAGCTGGCAGGTGAAGGCCTTGGTCGAGGCAACGCCGATCTCGGGGCCGGCCATGATCGGGAAGATCGCATCGGCCTCGCGGGCAATGGTGGATTCCCGGACGTTGACGACGGCACCGATCTTCAGGCCGTGCTCCTTGCAGTACCGAAGCGACGCCAGCGTATCGGCGGTCTCGCCTGACTGCGAGATGAACAGCGCTGCCGACTGCGACGACAGCGGAATGTCGCGGTAGCGGAACTCGGACGCCACGTCGATCTCGACCGGTAGGCGGGCATAGCGCTCGAACCAGTATTTGCCGACGAGGCCGGCAAGATAGGCAGTGCCGCAGGCCGAAATCGCAAGGCTCGGCACCTTGGCGAAATCAATGGCCGCGGCTGTCGGACTGATCCGGTTCTCGATGAAATCGACGTAATGGGCCAGGGCATGCGAGATGACCTCCGGCTGTTCGTAGATTTCCTTTTCCATGAAGTGCCGGTGATTGCCCTTGTCGACCATGTAGGCGGCGGCCACAGACACCTGCTTCTGGCGCTTTACGGCCTTGCCGTCATGATCGAGGATCTCGACGCCATTTGCCGTCAGCACCGCCCAGTCACCATCGATCAGATAGGTGATCTCGTTGGTGAAGGGCGAGAGCGCGATCGCGTCGGAACCGAGGAACATTTCGCCCCTGCCGTAGCCGACGGCCAGCGGCGGGCCGCTGCGCGCCGCCATGATCGTATCCGGCGCGTCCTGGAAGATGACGGCCAGCGCATAGGCGCCGGTCACCCGGCGCAGCATGGCCTGCATCGCAGCGCGATGGCTCATACCGTCACGAACGAGCTTGGCCAGAAGCTGGGCGACGACCTCGGTGTCCGTCTGCGTAGCGAAGGTCGCACCGTCGGCGATCAGTTCGTCCTTCAGTTCGGAGAAATTCTCGATGATGCCGTTGTGCACGACGGCCACACCATCGGTGAAATGCGGATGGGCGTTGTTTTCGGTCGGTGCGCCATGGGTTGCCCAGCGGGTATGGGCGATGCCGATGGTGCCCGCCAGCGGCTCGCTGCGCAGCTTGATCTCAAGATTGACGAGCTTGCCCTCGGCGCGGCGGCGCTCCAGGGTGCCGTCATGGATTGTCGCGACGCCGGCAGAATCATAACCGCGATATTCGAGCCGCTTCAGCGCATCGACGAGACGCTCAGATACGGGCTGGCTTCCAACAATACCGACAATGCCGCACATATATTTCTCCGCAAATTCCGCCGCTTGTCACTGGTCCACGATCCGGGCGCTGGGTTCTGTTGGCAGCCTTGGTAGCGAATTCCGGAAATTCCGCAATCGGACGGAAACTCACTTTCGATTTCAGATTTTAACGTGCGACCTAGTGGCCACCTGTCTTGGCCTTCTTCGCTGCCTTTTCCGCCTGGTAGCGGTCGCGCAAAACTTTGGCCCTGCCCGGCTTGTTTTCCTGGCGCGCCCGACCAAAGGCGACGGCATCGTCGGGAACGTCTTCCGTCACGACACTGCCGGAGGCGACCAGCGCGCCGTCGCCGATCGAAACGGGTGCAACCAAAGACGAATTCGATCCGATGAAGGCATTCGCGCCGATGCGCGTGACATGCTTGTTCACGCCATCATAATTGCAGGTAATCGTACCGGCGCCGATATTGGTTTTCTCGCCGACAAAAGCGTCGCCGATATAGGTCAGGTGGTTGACCTTGGCGCCCGCACCGATCTCCGCCTTCTTGACCTCGCAGAAATTGCCAACTTTCGAACCCGCGCCGAGATTGGCGCCCGGACGCAGCCGCGCATAGGGACCGACGGTCGCGCCTGTGCTGATATAAGCACCCTCAAGGTGCGAGAACGCATGGATGATGGCACCACTTTCGACAGTAACGCCTGGACCGAAAACAACATTTGGCTCGATCAGCACGTCCTGCCCGATCTTCGTGTCGTAGGAAAGGAAAACCGTTTCCGGCGCGATCATTGACACGCCCGAGATCATCAGCTCGTGCCGGCGCCTTTGCTGCCAGATGCGCTCGATAGAGGCGAGTTCCGCCCGCGTGTTGCAGCCTGTCAGTTCCGTTTCCGGGGCCTCGACCGCAATCGCCTTGCCACTATTTGCCACGACAATTTCAACGAGATCGGTCAGGTAGTATTCACCCTTGGCGTTGGCATTGCCGATCTGATCGAGAAGCGCCAAGGCCTTGGCGCCATTGATCGCCATCAGACCGCCATTGCAATAGGTGATGCGGCGCTCCTCTTCGCTGGCGTCGCGCTGCTCGCGGATCGCCACAAGGGCTCCGTCCCTGACGATCAACCGCCCGTACCCGGTCGGGTCATCTGTCCTGAAGCCGATTACGACGACATCATTACCCTCAGCCAGAGCTTGGCGCGCCGCCACCAACGGGCCCTCCGTGATCAGCGGCGTATCGCCGAAAACAACGAGAACATCGTCATATCCGCGGGCAATGGCCTCACGCGCGGCAAGCACGGCATGACCGGTCCCAAGGCGCTCCGTCTGGGTATAGGACGAAACCGCAAGGGCGCCTGCCGATGCCGCCTCCTCGACCGCTGCCGCATCCCGGCCGACCACCAGAGCGACGCTATCGATCTGCGCGCGGCCCAAGGCATCGACGACATGCGCGATCATCGGCCGACCGCCGACCGGATGCAGCACCTTCGACTTCGACGACTTCATCCGGGTGCTTTCCCCTGCGGCCAGAATGACCGCCAGGCACGTGCGCTTCATTGCATAGTCTCCCATCGTCTTTTGCAGCCCGAACTTCAGCGCCGCGCGATTCTGTCCGTTGCTTAGCAGGAAGATATTTCAAGAAACATAACCGCGCCATCGGCACAGCATTAACCGGGATAAAACCGGATCATGCCATAAGGAAGACAAACCGACTGGACGTCGGATGGATTCGACGGCAAGAAGCCGGGGCAGAGATCGATCATGCAGCCAATCACGACGATACGTTCTTCCGGAAACACGGGTAGCTTCTCGGGCAAGTTGACGAGGCGGCCATTGGTCTTTCTGGCATTTGCGATTGTTCTCGTCTTCTCCAGCCTTCTCATTACGATCCCGATGCCTATGGGACCGATGTATTGGGATCACTATATCTATCTCGACGCCGCCAACCGGATTTTTGACGGCCAGATGCCGTCCGTCGATTTTTTCACGCCGGTCGGTGGGCTCGGCTATTATCTCTTCGCGCTGCTCCTGGAACTCTTTCCAAAGGGACATCCGCTGCTGCTGGCCAGTTGGTCGCTGCTTGCCATCACGGCGCCTTTGATGGCCGTCGTGCTTTGGGATGTCCAGAAGCGCTCCACCGTCACGGCTTATATGCTGCTGGCTCCATTTCTGTTGTTTTCGATCCTGCCTTTCAACACCGGCGACTTCTATCCCTTTCCCGGTTCTGATGGCTTCGGCATCTACAACCGGCAGGTCTGTCAGTTGCTCTACGTCCTTGCCTGCGCACTTCTCCATGTCAGCGATCAGCGAAAACTTGCCGTCAGCGTCGCTGTGGCGATGCTGTCTCTTCTTTTCATCAAAGTAACCGGCGTCGTCGCCGGAATCATCTTGTGCCTGATGGCATTTGCTACAGGGAGGCTCCACCTGCGGTCCGCAATTCTTGCCGGTCTGCTCTTCTGCGGCTGCATTGCCGGTATTGAGCTGACAACAGGCATGGTTACGGCATATGCGGCAGACATTCTTGCCCTGCTTGAAGTCAACAATACCAGCCTTCTTCCACGACTGGTGCAGTCGGCATCGCTAAACTTCGGCATCATCGTCGCTAGCGGCGCCCTGTGTGTCATCCTGTTCGGCCAGCGTTTTGACGCTCTGCGCGGAGATCTTAAGACACTCATTCGAGAGCGTAACCTTTCCGCCCTCACCCGCACTATCGATCAGCCGGCGCTCTGGGTCGCGGCCTTTGTCGCAGCAGGTCTCCTTTTCGAAAGCCAGAACACCGGCAGCCAAGCCTTCATCTTTCTCTGGCCGCTTCTTTTCGCGATCCTTATGGAAAGCCGTGGGCGCAACCCGACCTCCACGGCGTTCATGACCGTGACCGCGCTTGTGCTGGCAGTTGCCGCACCGCCGGCAGTTATGATCGTGCAAAAGGCATCGCGGGCCTGGGTCGGCATGCTAAACAGCGAACATCTGGAAAGTCGCAACCTTGGTACGATGGGCGCTGTACGTGCGCGCGATATCCAGTTGCTGCGCGCCGAGCGCATGCAAAAGATCTATGTCGAGAACCGGCAGGTCTATGAGACCGTGGCCAAGTCGGGCGAACTGCCATCCTTCCTGCTTTACAGCGACTTCGATTTCCAGACGCTGTGGCTGGAAAATACCGATAATGCGATCTCCGCTCTTCACGACTATGAGGCTGCGAACGGGCTGCGCTTCGGCACGATCATGAACATCGATTTCACCAATCCATTTCCCTGGCTGATGAACCGGCATGCACCGAAATACATCGCCATTGGTGCCGATCCGTATCGAGCGGTTCCGCGACCCGATGACAAAGTGGCTGCGGCGGTCCAGGCGAGCGATGTGGCGCTCTACCCGAGTTGCCCGCCGACGACAGCGCGCCTCAAGCTGCTTTCCCTCTACCAACCGTTTTTGGAAAAACACCACACGCGTATCACCCTGACGCCTTGCGTCGACGCGTTTATTCGCACAGCTTTGATAAAAGCGCCGTAACCCCCTGTCACGTGGGCAGGCGCAAGCGGCTCTCGGTCAGCAAGCCGCTTTCGTCGAGGATCGGGTGCGCGACGGAAACGATATGCGCATTGATGCGTTTGAGGTCCCGCAGGATATCCAGATGCAGCGAGCTGGTCTGGAGGCTATCGAGCCGGCCGTCGCGCAACCGCTCCAGATGCCGTTCGGAGGACTGTTTTTCCATGCGTCGTACATCGACCTTTACTTCCATCAACTGCCGGGCAAGATCGGCGTTTCGCGTCACGAAGATCGTCTGCGCAATGCGCAGATTATCGATCGTCAACGTGAAGAGCGTCTTCAACTCCTGATAGCCTTCCTCTGAAAACTTCAAACCATTGCCGATCTTCTTGTTGACCTGCTCGGCGATCCCCTTCTCGATGATGTCGCCCATATGTTCGAGATTGATCGCGTAGTCGATGATGACGATCGATCGGCGACCATCGTCTGCGCTCAGGCCTTGACGCCCAAGCCGTGAGAGAAACAGCTTCACTTCCTGCTGCAGCAGATCGACCTGCTTCTCAAATTTGGCGACGTCCTTGAGCTCAGAAAGATCATTACTGTTGAAGGCGTTCATGACCTTGATCAGCATGGCCTCGATGATATCGCCGACCCGAAGCACCTCGCGGGTAGCACCCGACAGGGCGATCAACGGTGTGCTCAACGCATTGTCATCGAGATAGAGCGGTCCTGCCTCATTCTTCTTCTCGTCGGGTATAAGCCGCGTCATCCAGTTGGACAACCAGTTGGAGAACGGCCACGCAATAATGGCAAGGGCGATATTGAACAGGAGATGGATATCGACCGGCAGTTTTCCGGCCGGAATGGGGAACATCCTGAGCATCTCGGCCACCGTGCCCGCAATTGGCAGCGCAATGAGACAGCCCATCGCCCGGATGATGAGGTTGGCAACCGTGACCCGGCGGGCCGGTGCCGGGGAAGAAAGGGTCGCAATGACGGGAGGGATGGCACCACCGAGATTCGCGCCGAGAACAAGCGCAATGATCAGGCTGGAGGACAGATTACCCGTCGAGGCCAGCGACAGGATCAGCACGACGATGGCGAGGCTCGAGGACGAGACAAAGGCAAGAACCGCAGCGAAGATCAGCGCCACAGGCAGGGCACCATCAAGAAGCTCAAGAAATGCACCGAGCGCCGGCGAAGTGCGCATCGGCTCGGTTGCCAGACCGAGAAGATGCAGCGAGAGAAGCATCAGGCCGATTCCGACCAGTGCACTGCCTGCGCCCTGTCGCGCACTTGAACGTCCCGTCCGGTGAAGGACAACGCCTGAAAGGATCACCAACGGCGAAAGCCAGTCAATGCCGGTCGCAACGATCCAGGCTGTCACAGCCGTGCCGACATTGGCGCCCAGCAGAACGAGTTGCGCCATGCGCGGTCGCACCAACCCCTTTTCGACAAAGGAAGCAATCATCAGTGCCGTCGCCGTGGAACTTTGCAGCGCGACAGTCGCGGTAAATCCCGCAACAAAAGAACGGACTGGACCGCTGGTCCCCTGCGCCAGACCGGTTCGCAGGCGAATGCCGAAGGCGCGCGTCACACCGTCCTTGACCTGGGACAGCCCGAACAGCAGCAGAGCAACGGCCCCGAAGACATTGACCATCACGATGGTGGATTCCATGGCGGCATTCCCGGCACTTGCCTCGCCTCCGCCGTCAAGACGGTGCGAGTCGGTTCATTGAAAAGATGTTGAGGCTAACACTTTCGGACGATCAAAAGACCGCCGATTACGCCATTGTGACAGTTATTTTTCAATTGTCGGCTAACGATTCCGACATGAATCGGTCTTGCCGCGCCGCAGCATTATTTCCTCAGATGAAGCCTGAAAGTAATGCCATTTTGGCTTCAGCAACCCTTGGTTTTTTGCTTCCGTATTTTTGAACGCCAAAAGCCTTCAATTCCGGCGCGGATTGCTCTAAGGAACGACACCACCCGCCATAAGGCGACGTAATTTGCGACGAGGTATGCATTCCAATGCTTGATTCCCTGAGAAGAGCTTCCCAGACATGGGTAATGAAAGGCCTTCTGGTCATTCTGGTCTTGTCCTTTGGTGTCTGGGGCATCTCCACGTCGCTGGTTCCCAGTTCGGCCGATTCGGTCATCACCGTTGGCGATATCGAGGTCTCTCCAAGCGATTACCGGCTGGCTTATGAACGCCAGCTGGCACAGCTCTCCCGTCAGTTCGGCACGCGGCTGACACCGGATCAGGCGCGCGCGTTTGGCGTCGAATCCCAAGTCTATTCACAGCTTGTTGCCGGTGCGACGCTGGACCAGCTTTCGGAAGACATGAATCTCGGCCTCTCGGAAGATCGACTTGCCAAGCTCATCGCCGAGGATCCGGCTTTTCACGGCGTCAACGGCCAGTTCGATCGCCTGACCTTTTCCAGCGTCCTGCGCAATGCAGGTCTTCGCGAACAGGATTACATCAACAACCGCAGCCAGGTCGCCGTTCGCTCGCAGGTCGTCGAGGCGATTTCAGATGGCTATACCGCGCCGAAGGTTATGACAGACGCGCTGCGCCAGTATCGCAACGAAACCCGCTCGATCGAATACCTGCTGCTGTCCAATGCCAATATCGATCCCGTGAAGGCGCCAGCCGACGATGTGCTGACACCCTGGTTCGAGAGCCGCAAGGCAGATTATCGCGCGCCGGAATACCGCAAGATCAGCTACGTGAAGCTTGAGCCTTCTGACATTGCGGATCCGTCTTCGGTGACCGAGGACGACCTGCGCGCCGACTACGACAAGCGCAAGGAGAGTTTCAGCACGCCGGAAACCCGCACGGTCGAACAACTGGCTTTCGCATCGCGTGAAGCCGCCGATGCCGCCGCCACAAAGCTGGCAGCCGGAACGACATTCGATGCGCTGATCACGGAAGAAGGCAAGACGGCCGGCGACGTGCTGCTTGGAGACTTTACCAAGGATCGCGTGCCGGATGCAAAGCTTGCGGATGCAGCCTTCGCAGTCACCACAGACGGCGGCGTATCTCCGGTCGTCGATGGCACCTTCGGCCCGGTCATCCTGCGCGTGACGAATATCAAGCCAGCAACCGTCAGAAGTTTTGACGACGCCAAGGAAGATCTCCGCAAGGAACTCGCGCTGTCGAATGCCGCCAATGACATTATGGCGATCCACGACAAGTTCGAGGATGCCCGGATCACCGGCCTCAGCATGAAGGAAGCCGCAGATCAGTCGAATCTGAAGCTCGTTGTTCTCGAAGCCGTGGATGCCGGCGGAAAGGACAAGAACGGCGAGGACATTGCGGGAATTCCGGAGGCACAGTCGCTTCTGGGCGAAGCCTTCAAGACCGATGTGGGCGCTGAAACGCTGCCGATCAATCTGGGCCGCGACGGCTATGTCTGGTTCGACGTCGAGGAGATCATCCCCGCCCGTGACCGGACGCTGGAAGAAGCCCGCGAAAAGGTGGTTGCCGACTGGACGGCCGAGCAGCAGCGTACGGCGCTGGCCGCCAAGGCCGGCGAACTGAAGGCCCGCGTCGAAAAGGGCGAGACCATGGCCGCGATTGCCACGGAACTGGGGCTGGCCGTTGAAACGAAGTCGGGAATCCGTCGCGGTGCGGAAGATGCTGCCGTCAGCGCGGCAGCCATCAGCGCTGCCTTCGGCGGCGCCAACGGGCTGGTTGCAAATGCGCCGGGTGCGGGCAATGAGGGCCAGATCCTTCTGAAGGTCACCGAAGTCGATCTCGACAATCCGGGCGACGTTCTCGAAAATGACGACCGCCAGATCGAGGCTATCGCACGCGCCAGCGGCGACGATATTCTCGACCAGATGGTCGCCGAACTCCAGGCCGGCTACGGTGTCTCGATCAACCAGGAACTCGCCCAGCGCGCGCTGACACAACAGCCGTAAAGCCAGAAAGACGCCCCCATGCCGGAATTGAAGCCGTTCATCGCCAAGGTCGCTCTCGGTCAGTCGCTGAACCGCGACGAGGCGCGACAGGCCTTCGAGATCATCATGTCCGGCGAGGCAACGCCCTCGCAGATCGGCGGTTTCCTGATGGCGTTGCGTGTCCGCGGCGAAACGGTTGATGAGATCGTCGGTGCCGTCGGCACGATGCGATCGCGCATGCTGACCGTCGAAGCTCCGGCAGGTGCCATCGACATCGTCGGCACGGGCGGCGATGGTGCCGGGACCTACAACATCTCGACGCTTGCAGCCCTGATCGTGGCCGGTGCCGGCGTTCCCGTGGCGAAACATGGCAATCGAGCACTGAGCTCGAAATCGGGAACCGCAGATGCGCTGTCTTGCCTGGGGGTGAAGCTCGATATCGGCCCAGCCGAAATCGCCCGCTGCATCCGAGAAGCCGGCCTCGGCTTCATGTTTGCCCAGCAGCACCATTCCGCCATGCGACATGTTGGCCCCACGCGGGTTGAACTCGGCACGCGGACGATCTTCAACCTGCTCGGGCCGCTCTCCAACCCGGCCGGCGTCAAGCATCAGCTTGTCGGTGTCTTTGCGCCGCAATGGGTGGTGCCGTTGGCGGAAGTCCTGCGCGATCTCGGCTCCGAAAGCGTTTGGGTCGTTCATGGCGAAGGCCTCGACGAGATTACCACCACCGGCCGCACGCAAGTTGCTGCGCTGGAAAACGGTACTATCCGGACATTCGAGCTGACGCCAGACGACTTTGGCTTGCCGACCGTTTCGCTGGAGGCGCTGAAGGGCGGCGACGGCGCCTACAACGCACTGGCGCTGCAGGGCGTGCTGAATGGCGACGAAACGCCCTATCGGGATATTTCGCTTGCCAATGCGGCTGCATCGCTGATGATTGCAGGGCGGGCCACGAGCCTGCGCGAAGGCATGGAGATCGGACGGCAGGCGCTGTCGAGCGGGGCTGCCGATGCGACGCTCAAGCGCCTCGTCGCCGTATCCAACGCCGGTTAAGGGAAAGACAGACGGATATGACTGACATTTTGCGCCGAATCGAAACCTACAAACGCGAAGAGATCGCGGCGGCAAAAGCGCGTGTTTCACCTTCCGACCTTCAGGCGATGATTGCGGATCAGGACGCGCCGCGCGGCTTCCATGCTGCGCTATTGGCCAAGCGTGCTGCCGGGCGTTTCGGACTGATCGCCGAAATCAAGAAGGCCAGCCCCTCCAAGGGGCTGATCCGCGCCGATTTTGACCCGCCCTCACTTGCGCAAGCCTATGAAGCGGGCGGTGCCGCTTGTCTGTCGGTCCTCACCGATACGCCAAGCTTTCAAGGCGCACCGGCATTCCTCACCGCCGCCCGTGATGCCTGCAATCTGCCGGCACTGCGCAAGGATTTCATGTTCGACGTCTATCAGGTGCAGGAGGCGCGCGCCTGGGGCGGTGACTGCATCCTCCTGATCATGGCTGCACTTAGCGACGACGATGCGCAGCGGCTCGAGGACGAGGCTTTCCGACTCGGTATGGATGTGCTGGTGGAAGTACATGATGCTGCCGAAATGGAGCGGGCGCTGCGCCTGTCGTCCAAGCTGGTCGGCATCAACAACCGAAACCTGAAGACTTTCGAAATGGATATGACGCTGTCGCAGAAGCTGGCACCGATGGTACCGGAGGACCGCTTGCTGGTCGGCGAAAGCGGTATTTTCACCCATGAAGACTGCAAGCTTTTGGAGCAGGCGGGAATTACCACATTCCTCGTCGGCGAAAGCCTGATGCGCAAGCAGGATGTAACCGCAGCCACGAGGGCCCTGCTCACTGGGTCTGAAGCCGTTCTGGCAGCCGAGTGATGTCAGAGCCATCGCTCACGCACATCGATTCGGCCGGCGAAGCCAATATGGTGGATGTCGGCTCCAAAGACGAGACCGTGCGGGTTGCGGTCGCCGAGGGTCAGATCTCGCATGCGGATCGAAACGCTGCAGCTCATCCTCGATGGCGATGCCAAAAAGGGCGACGTGATCGGCACGGCGCGGCTCGCCGGCATCATGGCGGCCAAACAGACCGCAAACCTCATTCCGCTTTGCCATCCGTTGATGCTGACCAAGGTTTCCGTCGACATCACGGCGGACGAGGCCCTGCCCGGTCTGCGGGTCGAGGCGATGGCGAAGCTTACGGGCCGCACCGGGGTAGAGATGGAAGCGCTGACCGCCGTTAGTGTCGCCTGCCTGGCGATCTACGACATGGCAAAGGCGGCCGACCGAGAGATGGAAATCGGCGGCATTCGTCTTGTCAGCAAATTAGGTGGCCGCTCCGGCGATTATGTCCGTACGGAGCATAAGGCCTGATGTCCCTGCTTGCCGTCGAAGACGCATTGTCCCGGTTGCTGGCCAATGCGTCGGCGGTGCGCCGCACCGAAATGCTCGGGCTGCACGACGCCGCGGGTCGCGTGCTTGCTGCCGATGTGTCCGCGAGGTTGACGCATCCCGCCTTCGACAATTCGGCCATGGACGGTTATGCGCTGCGGCACACCGACATCGAGCGGATCGGTAGCGAACTCACCGTTATAGGTCAATCGGCGGCCGGTCATGGTTTTTCCGGAACGGTTGGCATCGGAGAGGCCGTGCGCATCTTCACCGGAGCCCCCTGCCTGACGGGGCCGATACGGTGTTGATCCAGGAGGATGCGGAAGTTCTTCCCGACAGTCGCATCCGCACGACATTTGCAACGGCGAAGGGCCGGCACATCCGGCCGAAGGGCCAGGACTTCGTCTCCGGCGATATGGTCCTGCGTGCCGGAAAACGGCTCGATGCCGGGCGGCTGACGGTGGCCGCCGCCATGAACCACGCGGAACTTCCGGTACTCGCGCGCCCGAGGATCGCCATTCTGGCAACGGGCGACGAGTTACGACATCCGGGCAGCACACCCGGGTCGGATCAGATCATTGCCTCGAATACCTATGGGGTTGCGGCCCTTGCCCGTGAAAACGGCGCCGATGTCATCGATCTCGGAATTGTCGGCGATAGCCGTGATGCAATTTCCGCGGCCGTGGAACGGGCCGTCGCCGAGAAGGCCGACGTGCTTGTCACGCTCGGCGGTGCATCTGTCGGTGATCACGACCTTGTCCAGTCCACACTTGTCTCCTGTGGCATGAAACTGGATTTCTGGCGCATTGCCATGCGCCCCGGAAAGCCACTGATGGTGGGAACGCTCAACGCCATGCACGTGCTTGGCCTGCCCGGTAACCCGGTCTCCAGCCTTGTCTGCAGTCTGCTCTTTCTCGAGCCCCTCACCCGCAAGCTTGCCGGTTTAAAACCTCGCGACCGGTCCGCGCACGCACTGTCGACCGAGCCCTTGCCCGCCAATGACAAACGCCAAGACTATGTGCGGGGGCGTCTTTCCCTGGATGCTGATGGCGGCCTGCTTACCACGCCGTTCTCGCGGCAGGATTCCTCGATGATGCAGGTGTTTGCCAAATCCGATTGCCTGATTGTTCGGCCCCCGAATGCACCGCACGTTGAAGCCGGAGCCCCCTGCGAGATCCTCGTGTTGCGGCATCCTTCCAGCGATTGCTGAAATAGCGCATATGTTCCGTTTGCACGTCTTCCCAATTGCCGATCCATGCCTATTTAAGCGCTTGAAATACCTGCAATTGAGCCCAGAGGAAAAACTCGTGAATCGCAATGCACTTTACATGTTGGTCGGCGGACTGGTCGTATTGGTTGTCGTTTTGGGCGTCTATATTTACGACAAGGAATCCAAACCCGACGGCGTTGAGCTGAAGATCGGCGAAGGCGGTATCTCGATCCAGGAAAATTAAATAGACGTTACCGATGTCATACGCCCGACACGGTAACCATTTATTAAGCATGCCAACGCAATAATTCGTCTCAAGGGCCTGACTACGGATGTACTAGCAGGACCAAATTCAGACGGGTTGAGGAAAGGTCGGGTTTGTCCCGGCCTTTTTGTTTGCCTCCACCCTTCGACCGTGCCTCGTATTGTTTCCAGTTTCAACCGGCGAGACGGATCACCATCGATTTGAAGCGGCGAATACCGGGAACGAAAGTTGCGATGGCGTCAAGCTGATATGAACAATCAGGGGGCCGCAATTTCGCGTCCCTCATTCAAGGCGGTGCGCACACGCTCCCGTCCCACCTTGATGACATTTTCCATTGCGGCACGAGCGCCCGCCTCATCCCGGCGACTGATCTGCTCGACAATCTTGATATGAGTCCGCGCCACATCGTCGATTTTGTTGCGATCGGATGCCGGCGAACTAAGTTTGAAAATGCCTACGAGCGCCGCCTCGATCAAGCTGCCGACGGTACGCATAAAGGGATTTCCGGAAGCCTCTACGACGGCCAGATGAAAGCGCAGGTCAGCCATGGCCAGACTTTCGGCCGTGTGCGCGGGATCGCCCATGGCCACCGCCAACCGCATCATACCGGCGATTTCGACCTCCGTTGCGTTTCGCGCCGCAAGCACCGCGGCGTGGGGCTCGAAGGCGAGCCGGATTTCACTGAGATCGTAAAGGAATTCTTCGCTGACCCCACGATGGAAATGCCAGGTCAGCACATCACCGTCGAACAAGTTCCACTGATTTCGGGAGGTAACGCGGGTGCCAATCCGGGCACGGGGAACGATGAGGCCCTTGGCAGCGAGCGTTTTCATCGCCTCACGCAACACGGTTCTCGAAACCTTGAAGCGCAAAGCGAGTTCCGGATCACCCGGCAGTATAGACCCTACGGGAAAGTCACCGGCGATGATGGCCTTGCCGAGCTCATCGACGACCTGCGCATGACTGGTGCGGGTGTTGGCGCCGGTGAGAACGGATTCGAGCATACCCTTACGCAAACAAGCTCCCCTTTAAGACTAAGTCCTCTTGTGACGAGACACGAAGAGAATACCCTTTTGCATTAGAATAAATGCAAACAATAGGGCGCCGATCAAAATCTTTGTCCACCAACTCGAGAGCGAGCCATCGAAGGTGATGTAAGTCTGGATCAGGCCCTGGATGAGAACGCCGACAAGTGTTCCCCCTACGAAGCCGGCTCCTCCGGTCAGCAGTGTTCCACCGATCACCACGGCTGCGATAGCGTCTAGCTCCACGCCCACGGTTGCCAGCGAATAGCCTGCTGAGGTGTAGAGGGAATAGACGATTCCCGACAAACCAGCCAGGAAACCCGAGAGGCCATAGATCATGATTGTCGTGCGGCCGACCGGAACGCCCATCAGACCGGACGTCTGCGCACCGCCGCCAAGCGCATAGACGTTCGTGCCGAAACGCGTGCGGTGTGCGATCAGCATGCCGATCACAAAGACCAGCAGCATCACTCCACCGATCAGCGAGATCCGCCCGCCGCCGGGGAGTTTGTAGTAAAGGTTTTCATCGTGGCATAGAACGGATGCCGGATCGGGATCGAATCGATCGACAGAACGAAAGCCATGCCGCGCGCCAGGAACATGCCGGCCAGCGTAACGATAAAGGCTGGCATCTCCAGATAATGGATAATCGCCCCCATGAGCGCGCCGAACGCAGTGGTAATCGCGAGCGCCAGGACGAAGGCAGCGAGCGGATGGATGCTGGTGTTCTCCAGCATGACGGCGAGGAAAATGCCGGTAAAGGCGATCACCGAGCCGATCGACAAGTCGATGCCACCCGACAGGATGACAAAGGTCATTCCGACAGCGGCAATCCCCAGAAACGCATTGTCGGTCAGGAGATTGCCGATCACGCGGGTCGATAGCATGTTCGGATACTGAAACGCACAGATCGCATAGGACAGGACAAAGATCACCAGTGTGGCGATGAGCGGGAGATATTTCTGGTTCATCGGTTCTGCTGCTCCGCCTTGTCCGCGCGGACGGGTTTTACGGTGAAAAAGGCAATCGCGGCTTCGATCTTCGGCGATTGGATGACGAGGATGATGACGATGATCGCCGCCTTGATGATCAGGTTGAATTCCGGGGAAAGCCGGACAAAAGAATACCGGTGTTGATCGCCTGGATGATCATCGCGCCAACGAGCGAGGCGATGATGCTGAAGCGGCCGCCGAGCAAGGAAGTTCCGCCGACAACGACGGCAAGAATGGCGTCGAGTTCCAACCACAAACCGGCATTGTTGGCGTCAGCACCCTTGATGTCCGCTGTCACGATCAGCCCCGCAAGGGCAGCGCAGAAGCCCGAAAGCATGTAGGCAGCCATCAGCAAGACTGGCGTCTGGATTCCGGACAGGGTGCTTGCGCGGCGGTTGATACCGATCGCTTCGATCAGCATGCCGAGCGCCGTACGACGCAGAAGGACCGCGACGGCAATTCCGAAGACCAGCCAGGTGATGACCGGCATTGGCAAGAAGGCAAAGGAACCGCTGCCGATGTAGATCAAACCCGGGTCGTTGAACGTGAGGATCGCGCCCTCCGTCACCAGCTGCGCGATACCGCGGCCGGCGACCATTAGCACCAGCGTGGCGATGATCGGTTGAATGTTGAGGACCGCGACGAGAAAACCGTTCCAGAGGCCGCAGATCAGTCCTGTGCCGATGGCGAGAGCCAGCGTCAAGACGAGCGGATCGCCGCGCACGCTGGAGGCGGCAGCAACCGCCCCGCAAATCGCCATCACCGCGCCCACGGACAGGTCAATGCCCTTCGTTGCGATGACGACGGTCATGCCAACGGCGAGAAGTGCGACGGGCGCGCCGCGATTGAGCACGTCGATCAGACTGCCGTAGAGGCGACCGTTCTGCATTTCCAGTGAGAAAAAGGCCGGAAACACCATCCAGATCAAAGCCAGGATCAATGCCAAAGCGATGAATTGAGGCAGCAGTCGGCGGCCGAGACGTTTTGCGCTGTCCATCACGCCGCTCCCTTGGAAATGCCCGACGCTGCAATCGCGCTGACGATGTTGTCGGTGGTGATCTCGGCGCCATTGAGTTCGGCGACATGCGCCCGGTCACGCAGCACAAGAATGCGGGAACTGTAAGCCACGAGTTCCTCAAGCTCCGAGGATATGACGACGAGGGACAAGCCCTTGGCACAGAGATCCTCGATCAGCCGGATGATCTCGGCATGGGCGCCGACATCGATGCCGCGGGTTGGTTCGTCCAGAATCAGGAACTCCGGATTGGTCGCCAGCCAGCGCGCGAGGATCGCCTTCTGCTGGTTGCCCCCGGATAGGAGCCGGATCGGCTTTTCCCGGTCGCTGGTGCGAATGTCGAGTGCCGTAATGTAGTGATCGGCCAGAGCATTCTGCTGCGCCTGTGACAGCGGGCGGGCCCAGCCCTGTCGGGCCTGCAGCGCCAGCGCGATGTTTTCGCGGACCGACAGGTCGCCGATGATACCATCGGTCTTGCGATCTTCCGGGCAGAAACCAAAGCGATTGGCGATGGCCGCTCGGGGAGAGGACAGATTGGCTGGCTTTCCCGATATTTCCGCGGTGCCGCTGTCGGCTTTTTCAATGCCGAACAGAAGTTCCGCAGTCTCAGTACGGCCGGAACCAAGCAGACCTGCAATGCCCACCACCTCGCCCTTGCGGACTTCAAGATCGAACGGTTTGATCGAACCCGTCTTGCCGTAGTTGGAAAACCGGAAATGCACCGGGCCGGCTTGAGTTTCCGTCTGCCGAACATCCTTTTCAGCCGCCAGCAATTCATGGCCCAGCATCATGGTCACGAGTTCGCGGCGCGGCAGCGAAGCGGTATCGCGCGTGCCGACGAGACGACCGTTGCGCAGCACGGTGATCCTGTCCGAGAGATCGTAGACCTGCTCGAGGAAGTGGGTGATGAAGACGATGCCGAGGCCTTTTTCCTTGAGGCCGCGAACGATGCGGAACAGCATCTCGACCTCCTGCGCATCAAGACTGGCCGTCGGCTCATCCAAGATCAGCACCTTGCCAGAGAGATCAACGGCACGGGCAATCGCGACAACTTGCTGGATCGCAACCGAGTAGCTTTCGAGCGCGGAAGAGACATTGATATCGATGCCGTATTCGGACAGCAAAGCCTTGGCTCGCCGGTTCATCTCGCTCGTGTGCACCAGGCCGAAACGGCGGGGCTGGCGACCGAGAAAGATGTTTTCCGCGACGCTCAGGTTTCCGAGCAGATTGACTTCCTGATAGACGGTGCCAATGCCGAGCTTCTGCGCGTCGAGCGTGTCGCGCGGATCGATTTCGATGCCGTCGAGCATCAGCCCGCCGGAATCACGGCGATAGGCGCCTGTCATACATTTGATCAGGGTGGATTTTCCGGCGCCATTTTCACCGAGAAGGGCATGCACTTCGCCACGCCTCAGCGCGAAATCGACGGCATTCAGCGCGATCGCGCCGGGAAAGGTTTTGACGATTCCGGATGCGGCAAGAATATTTTCAGAATGTGTCTGCATGGTACCGGCTTTCAAGAAGACGTACGTCATCCGCAGCTTACGGACTGCGACCGAAATGCGCCAGAGGAAGCGCAGTATCGCGAGCCTTTCGGGGTCAAGCCCCATCTCTTTCAGGAAAAGAGTTGCGCGCAATGGCGGAACGCCACGCCGCTGCGGCGGCCCTATCGGGCAAATCGACCGACGCGTCGTCCAACAACGACGCGTCGGTCGGCTTATTAGTAGCCGAGGCCCTTCTTCTCTTCGTAGACCTTCGCCGGATCGTCAGCCTGCGTATAGAGCTTGGATTCGGTCTGGATCCACTTCGGCGGCGCCTTGCCGTCCTTGAGGAAAGCGTCGAGCGCGTCGAGAGCCGGGCCTGCCATGTTCGGCGTCAGTTCGACCGTCGCATTGGCTTCGCCTGCTGCCATGGCCTGGAAGATATCCGGCACGGCGTCGATGGAAACGACGAGGATGTCGGCGCCCGGCTTCAGGCCGGCTTCCTTGATGGCCTGGATCGCGCCGACAGCCATGTCGTCATTGTGGGCGTAAAGGGCGCAGATGTTCTTTCCGCCGTCTTCAGCCTTCAGGAAGCTTTCCATGACTTCCTTGCCCTTGGTGCGGGTAAAGTCGCCTGTCTGGCTGCGGATGATCTTCAGGTTGTCATTGCCCTTCAGCGCTTCTTCAAAGCCCTTCTTGCGGTCGATGGCCGGCGAGGAACCGGTCGTGCCCTGGAGCTCGACGACATTGCACGGCTTGCCCGCGGTTGCTTCCACCAGCCACTTGCCGGCGACATTGCCTTCATGGACGAGGTCGGATGTGACGGCGGTCAGATAGAGGTCGTCCTTCGAGTCAACCGTACGGTCGAGCAGGATCACCGGAATTTCAGCATCCTTGGCTTCGGTCAGGACTTCGTCCCAGCCGGTTGCCACAACCGGAGCGATTAGGATAGCATCAACGCCCTGGGCGATGAAAGAGCGCAGCGCCTTGATCTGGTTTTCCTGCTTCTGCTGTGCGTCAGCAAATTTCAGATCGATCCCGCGCTTTTCAGCTTCCTGCTTAGTCAGCGTGGTTTCGGCAGCGCGCCAGCCGGATTCAGAGCCGATCTGCGAAAAACCGATGGTCAAATCAGCGGCAGAGGCCGTTCCGAACGTGCAGGCAGCCAGAATCGTGGCACAGCTAAGTGCTTTTGCAAACTTCATAATTTCCTCCCAAAGAAAGCTGCAGGGTGCAGCGATCGGTAAAAAATCATACTATATGATTTATGTAAACAGGGATTTGTTGCTGCACCTGCGAAATAGATGGGACAAAAAGAAAAGGACGGGCCAAAGCCCGTCCCCCCATAGGTTGCACCGCACAAAATCCTATCAGATTTTATTGGGGCAGCTTGTCGTCGACGCCTTCGACGTAGAAGTTCAAGCCGAGAAGCACACCATCTTCCGCGGCTTCGCCGTCCTTCAGCCAGACAGTTCCGTCCTGTTTGTTGATCGGCCCGGTAAACGGCTTCAGTTCGCCGGACTTGATCTTGGCTTCGGTGGCTTGCGCCATCGCCTTCACGTCGTCAGGCATGTTGGTGTAGGGCGCCATGGTCAGGATGCCGTCCTTCAGGCCGTCCCAGCTCGATGCTGTTTCCCACTTGCCGTCCAGGAAGGCTTGTGTCCGCTTGATGTAATAAGGGCCCCAGGTATCGACGATCGCCGTCAGCTGCGTTTCCGGGCCGGCCTTGATCATGTCGGAGGCCTGACCGAAAGCCTTGATGCCACGCTCTGCGGCAACCTGCATCGGCGCTGTCGTATCGGTATGCTGCGTCAGGATATCGACGCCCTGGTCGATCAGCGCCTTGGCGGCATCGGCTTCCTTGCCGGGGTCGAACCAGGTGTTTGCCCAAACGACCTTGATCTTGAACTCGGGATTAATCGAGCGCGCGCCGAGGAGGAAGGCGTTGATGCCCTGAACCACTTCCGGGATCGGGAAGGACGCGATGTAGCCCGCAACGCCCTTCGTCGACATCTTGCCGGCAATCTGGCCGGAGATATAGCGGCCCTCATAGAAACGGCTGTTGTAGGTCGCAACGTTCGGGGCTGCCTTATAGCCCGTCGCATGTTCGAACTTCACGTCCGGGAACTTGGCAGCGATCTTGACGGTCGCATCCATGAAACCGAAGGAGGTCGTAAAGATCAGGCCGCAGCCGGAGCGTGCCAGGCGCTCGATGGCACGCTCGGCATCCGGACCTTCCGGAACATTTTCAAGGAACTGGGTCTCGATCTTTTCGGCGAGCGCTGTTTCCAGCGCCTGCCGGCCGATGTCATGCGCCTGCGTCCATCCGCCATCGGTCTTCGAACCGACATAGACGAAGCAGATCTTGGCCTTTTCCTGGGCGCTCGCCTGTACGGCAAAGCCGAGGACAGCCGCCGTGGCTGCGAGAGCGAATATGAGTTTTTTCATGGTGACCCCTGTAGGTTTGAGAAAAGTGTCCGTCGATTGTTCTTGTTGTTCACCGGTCAGGCACGAACGGCTTGCCGAGCGATGCCGGCATATTGATCAGTGTCATACGCCGATTATGTGAGATGAGAATGAGTACGACAATTGTCGCCAGATAGGGAAGAGCCGAAAGGAATTGCGAGGGAATTCCGATACCGAAGGCCTGCGCATGCAACTGGCTGATCGACACGGCACCGAAGAGATAGCCGCCGGCCACCAGTCGCCAGGGCCGCCAGGAGGCGAAGACAACGAGTGCCAGCGCGATCCAGCCCCTGCCGGCCGACATGTTCTCCACCCATTGCGGCGTGTAGACCAGCGAAAGCTGAGCGCCAGCGAGGCCAGCGCACGCGCCGCCGAACATCACCGCGAGATAGCGCGTGCGGATGACATTGATGCCGAGCGCATGCGCCGAAGCATGGCTGTCGCCGACAGAACGCAGTCTGAGCCCAGCCCGGCTCTTGAACAGGAACCAGTTGACGCCGATGACGACCGCGATCGACAGGTAGAAGATGATGTCCTGTTTGAAGAGCAAGGGACCAATGTAGGGGACGTCGGAGAGCAACGGAAAAACGATCGGCTGCAGCTTGATGCCGGACACACCGACGAAACTCTCGCCGATCATGCCCGACAGGCCGAGCCCAAGAATGGTCAGCGCCAGCCCTGTTGCCACCTGATTGGCGACCAGTGTCAGCGTCAGGAAACCGAAAAGCAAAGAGAATAAAGCACCTGACAGGATGCCGGCGAGAATACCGACATAGGGTGATCCGGTCAGCTGCGTCGCGACGAAGGCGCAGACCGCGCCCATGATCATCATGCCTTCGACGCCGAGGTTGAGCACGCCGGCACGCTCCGTGACGAGTTCACCAAGGGCGGCAAGCACCAGCGGTGTCGACGCGGTGATGACGGTCAGCAGAATGGCTTCAATGATCGTCATCAGTGACCACCCTCCACGAAGCGCCGCTGAGCTTCGACCAGATGACCCGGATTTTATAGTGAATAAGCGTGTCGCAGGAGAGGACGAAGAACAGCAACAGGCCCTGGAAGACGCGCGTGACCTTTTCCGAGACGCCGATCGACAGCTGTGCCGCCTCGCCGCCGAGATAGGTCAGCGCCAGGACGAGACCGGCTGCGACGATACCCAGCGGATTGAGCCGCCCGAGAAAGGCGACGATGATCGCTGTGAAGCCGTAACCCGGCGAGATGACCGGGCGAAGCTGCTGGATGGCACCGGAGACCTCGGAAACACCGGCAAGCCCGGCAAAGGCGCCGGACAGCATCATGGAGAACCAGATCATCTTGCGCGACGAAAATCCGGCAAACCGCCCTGCCCGCTCCGACTGGCCGAGCACGGTGATTTCAAAACCCTTCAGCGTGTAGCGCATCATGAACCAGACCAGGATGGCGGCGATGATGGCGAAGGCAAAACCCCAATGGGTTCGGCCGGAAGAAACCAATTCCGGCAGGATCGCTTCTGCGCCGAACGTCCGGGTTTCCGGAAAATTCATGCCGCCCGGGTTCCGCCAGGGACCGCGCACCAGCCAGTCGAGGAACAGTTGCGCGACATAGACCAGCATCAGGCTGGTCAGGATTTCGTTGGTGTTGAGATGCGCTTTGAGAAAAGCCGGAATACCCGCAAACAGCGCGCCGCCCAGCATGCCAAAAACCAACATCAGAGGCAGTACGAGAGGCGAATGCCATTCGTAAAACACGACCGGCAGGATGGACCCGGCAATCGCGCCCATGATGAATTGGCCTTCGGCACCGATGTTCCAGTTGTTGGAGCGGTAGCAGACGGAAAGCCCAACGGCGATCAGGATCAGCGGGGCGGCCTTGATCGCCAGTTCGTGCAGCGACCAGACTTCGAGCAAGGGCTCGACGAAGAAGCTGTAGAGCGCATCCAGCGGGTTCTTGCCCAGCAGCGCAAACATGATCGCGCCGACGATGATGGTCAGGACGAGCGCGATAAACGGCGACAGGATGGAAAAAAGCGTCGACACGTTCGGGCGCTTCTCAAGCTCAATGCGCATGGGCCGTCTCCCCTGAACATCCGCATTGCCGTGCATGCCGCCCATCAGGAGCCCGATCTTTTCACGCGACAGCGTCGCGGCCGGATAGGCGTCGGACAGGCGTCCCTCGCTGATCACGGCGATTTCGGTCGCCACTTCGAAGATTTCGTCGAGATCCTGGCTGATCACAAGGACCGCGGAACCGGATTTCGCAAGATCGACCAGAGCCTGCCGGATGCGGCTGGCCGCACCCGCATCGACACCCCAGGTCGGCTGGTTGACGACGAGCACCGTCGGTTGCCGGTCAAGTTCGCGGCCGACGATGAATTTCTGCAGATTGCCTCCGGACAGCGAGCCGGCAGCCGGGTCCTCACCGCTCTTGCGGACGTCCATGGTCTCAGAGATACGCTTGGCGGCACGTTTGACGGCCTGTTGCCGGATGATGCCGAGGAAACCGCCGCCGATAAACGCCTTTCGATCAGACTGGCAGCGCGCCAGAACCAGATTGTCGGACAAGGACAAAGCGGAGACGGCAGCATGGCCGTGGCGTTCTTCCGGCACGAAGCCGGCCCCCATCAGGCGGCGTGCGGTGATACCGAGATTGCCGGCCGGCTTCTGGCGAACCTGAACAGCCTGCGCATCCTGAACCGGATATTCGCCTGATAGCGCATCGAACAATTCGCCCTGCCCGTTTCCGGCAACGCCGGCGATCGCCAATACCTCGCCGGCGCGAACCTTGAGAGAGACATCCTTGAGCGAGACTGCGAATGGCGTGCGCGCAGCGGCAGAGAGATGGCGCGCCTCCAGCTGAACATCACCCTTGGAGCAGGTGCCGGCAGCACTAACATGCGCGACATCGCTGCCGACCATCATGCGGGCGAGCGACGCCGGGGTCTCAAGCCGCGGATCGCAGGCGCCGGTGACCTTGCCGTGGCGCAGGACCGTGGCCCGGTCGCAGATGCGCTGCACTTCCTCCAGGCGGTGGCTGATATAAAGAACCGAGCGGCCTTCGGCCTTGAGCTTGGCAAGTGTTTCAAACAGCCTGTCGGCCTCCTGCGGCGTCAGAACCGAGGTCGGTTCATCCAGGATGATCAGCTTCGGGTTCTGCAGCAGCGCGCGGACGATTTCGATGCGCTGCCGTTCGCCGACGGAGAGATCGGCAACATGGGCGTTCGGATCAAGCGGCAGGCCGTAGCTTTGCGACAACAGGCGTGCTTCATCTGAGATGGTCGCCAGCGAAACGCCCGGATCCATCGACAGCGCAATATTTTCGGCGACGGTCAGCGCCTCGAACAGGGAGAAATGCTGGAAGACCATGCCGATGCCGAGCTTGCGCGCAGCACTCGGGCTGGAGATCTGAACCGGCTGCCCCTGCCAGAGGATCTGGCCGCCGCTGGGGCTGAGCACGCCGAACAGCATCTTGACCAGCGTCGATTTGCCGGCACCGTTTTCGCCCAGAAGCGCATGAATTTCGCCCGGGCGAATATCGAGATTGATGCCGTTGCAGGCAGCGAATGTGCCAAACAGCTTCGTCAGATTGCCAACAGCCAGCAATGGCCTGTTGGCTGGTTCTCCCTCAACCGGCACGCTGCCCCTCTTTTTCTCGCTCTCCGCCCCTCGCCCTTAACAGGCTTTTGATCACGGAATGAGCGCCGTCGTTCCACTCGTTTTTCTTGCTTCCAGATCCGTATGCGCCTGGGCTGCATCAGCCAGTGCATAGGTCTGGTTCACATTGATACGCACTTTGTTGCTTTGCACAATATCAAACAGCGAATTTGCACATGCCTCAAGCGCCGGGCGGGTGGCGACGTAGCCGAACAGGGTCGGACGGGTCGCAAAAAGCGAGCCCTTCTGGGCGAGAACGCCGATGCTGAAGGCGTCGACAGGCCCGGAGGAATTGCCGAAGCTGACCCACAGGCCGCGCGGCTTGATGCAGTCGAGCGACGCGGGATAGGTATCGCGGCCAACGGAATCATAGACAACGTCGACCCCCTTGCCGTTGGTGATCTCCTTGACCTGGCTGACGAAATTGTCCGTTCGATAGTTGATGACATGGTCGTAGCCATGGGCCAGGGCCAGATCGATCTTGTCCTGCGATCCGGCTGTGCCGATCACGGTTGCGCCGAGCGCCTTCGCCCACTGGCCGGCAATCAACCCGACGCCGCCGGCAGCGGCGTGGAACAGAAGCGTCGTTTCCGGTCCGACCTTGAAGGTCTGGTTGAGCAGATACTGCGCCGTCATGCCCTTCAGCATCATGGCGCCGGCTGTTTCCAGGGGATTCCGTCCGGCACCTTAACGAGATGGTTCACCTCGATATTGCGTTCGCTGGCATAGGCGCCGTCGGCGGAGGCATAGGCAACACGATCGCCGACCGCAAAGCGGCTGACATTGTCACCAATGGCGGTGACGGTCCCCGCCCCTTCCTTGCCCGGAATGAAGGGCAGACCTTCGGCCGATTTGTAGAGGCCGGTGCGGAAATAGACGTCGATGAAATTGAGCCCAATCGCCGCCTGGCGAATCTGGACTTCACCCGGACCCGGCGGCTGAAGCGTAATACCTTCAAGCTTCAATACGTCCGGTCCGCCCAATGCCCGTACCATGATTGCCTGTGCCATTGATCGATCTCCTCATCCACGCCCGATTTTCGGGAAAATCTGCAGTACAAATCCGACCACGTAAAGATAAAGCCCGGTTCCCACCACCCCGGCGACCACCCATGCCGGCGTCTCGAAATGCAGCAGCAAGGCATAGATGCTTAACGCCGACCAGGCGGCAAAGACCGCCAGATTGAGGGGCGAAGACGCTGCACGCGCACGGGATGCAGGAAATTGATCGGCATGAAGGTCAGGAACACGGATACGAAGACGACGACGGAGGCGGCGATCTCGCTGGCGTCGATGACGAACAGTGTGAAAACGACCATGTTCCAGACGACGGGGAACCCTGAGAAGAAATACTCGTCTGTCTTCATGCCCATATCGGCATAGTAAATGGCACTGGACACGACGATGGCGCCCGCCGCCAGGAAAGACCAGGGCTCGCCGATCATGCCGCTCTGATAGAGCGCGAAGGCCGGCAGCAGCACATAGGTCACATAGTCGATGACATTATCGAGCGTATCGCCGGACCAGTTGGGCAGGACTTCCTTCACCCGAACCTTGCGGGCAATCGGTCCGTCGATGCCATCCACGGCAAGCGCCAGGCCCAACCACCAGAACATGTCGACGAAGCGGTGTTCGGCGGCGGCCACGACACCCAGGAACGCCAGGAAGGACCCGGATGCGGTCAGGATATGCACGGAAAAGGCACGGATTTCCGCGTAAGGCACGCGCTTGTAATTGAAAAACTTCATCGGCAGACGTACCCTGTCCTGACCCAGCGCTTCCCCGGAAACATAGCGATGCGCAAAGGCGTCGCATGTTCACTGTCTCCCGCCTTGGCTGCGCGGTGTTGCGCGTAATATGCACCCTTTGCCAAAAGCTGCCAGCAAAATCCATGGTTAAGGCTTCAACCCGGGCAATCGCTTGTGGACGCAGCACGTGACCTGCGCTGATTAATCCCATTTAATTCGAGCGTGCACAGGGCTAGAACAATGTGGTTGACGGCGCCACATACGGCGGACCGAAGAGAAGTCGAAGTGAGGTTTTCCATGGAACACCACGATATTGCGGTCATCGGTGCCGGTCTTGCCGGCGGGCTTTGTGCCCTTGCCCTGGCGGATGCCGGCTATCGTGTCGCGCTCATCGCTCCGCAATCGAATACCAGCGACGGTCGCACCACGGCGCTGATGGATCAATCGATCGGTTTTGTGGAGAAGCTCGGGCTTTGGTCGTCGATCGTGCCGCTGTCTTCAGCGCTGTCCTCGATGCGGATCATTGATGGCACCACCCGCCTGCTGCGGGCGCCGACGGTAACGTTTCATGCCGCAGAGGTTGGGCTTGAGGCCTTCGGCCACAATATTCCGAATGCACCGTTCCTCGCGCTTCTCGAATCGGCCGCACTGGCCCATCCGCGCATCACGCGCTTTGAAAAATCCTTCCAAGGCCTGTCCTTCGATGAAAGCACGACCGCCGTCACGATGGATGATGGAAGCACCCTCAGCGCCGATCTCGTCGTCGGTGCCGATGGTCGACGCTCTCCGGTCCGCGAGGCAGCCAAGATCGACGTGCATCGCTGGTCCTATCCGCAGGCCGCCGTGGTGCTGAATTTTGCGCATCAGCTTCCACATCGCAACATATCGACGGAATTCCACACCGAGGACGGCCCGTTTACGCAGGTGCCGCTTCCGGGTAACCGCTCCAGCCTCGTCTGGGTGCGCAAACCAGAAGAAGCCGCGCAGACGGCGGCAGTACCGCTCGACGCCCTGTCGATGGCCGTCGAACAGCGCATGCAGTCGATGCTCGGCAAGGTGACCGTCGATACCGCGCCCCAGACATTCCCGCTGTCCGGCATGGTGGCCAATCGTTTCGGCAAGGGACGCACCGTGCTGATCGGTGAGGCGGCGCATGCATTTCCGCCGATCGGCGCACAGGGGCTGAATCTCAGCCTTCGCGATATCATGGGGCTTTTGTCGCTTCTGGGACCAGCCGGCGTGGAGGGTATTCCGGCTGATATCGGCGACCGGCACGACAGCAGCCGCCGTCCCGACATTTTGAGCCGCACCGCCAGTGTCGATCTCCTGAACCGCTCGCTGCTTTCCGGGTTTCTGCCGGTCCAGATGCTGCGGGCCGCCGGCCTGCAGGTCCTGTCGAGTGCTGCGCCGCTGCGCAACCTGATGATGCGGGAGGGCATTTCGCCGGGCAGCGCGCTACAGTCGCTACGACGCAATCTAAGGAAAAGATCGGCCGGAAACAGGCCTGACGCCATCAGGTAGAGCAGCAGCGTCACCGAGGCGACGGACAGCACCGTGGTGATCAGAATCGTCGCGGACGCCCGCTCCTGCCAGACGCCGTATTGCTGACCGATGACGAAGACATTGGTGGCCGTCGGCAGCGCCGCCAGAAGTACCGCCGTCTTGATCCAGACGGGATCGAAGTTGCCGACAAAACTCAGGACCAGATACATCAGCACCGGATGCAGCAAAAGCTTGGCCGGGACGATATAGAAGATCTCTGCCGGGATGCGTTTCAACGGCCGCAGCGCCAGCGTGACGCCCATGGCAAACAGCGCACAGGGCGCCGCTGCCTGGGCGAGATAGTCGATCAGCCGCTGCACCGGCACAGGCGGCTGCACGGCAAAATAGGCGCCGACCACACCGGCGAGCGTCGAGAGAATGAAGGGGTGCAGGATGATCTTCTTCAGGATCTGCAGGGCGAGCGTACCTGGTGCCCCTTCTCGCCGCCGGCCAGCGCCATCATTGCCGGCGCGACCGTGAAATGCAGGACATTTTCAAAGCAGAAGATCAGCGCCACCGGTACCGCCGCCGGCTCGCCCAGCGCCAGAAGGGCAAGTCCCGGCCCCATATAGCCGATATTGCCATAGGCACCGGCCAGTCCCTGCACGGTTGATTCGGCCAGTGAATTTCTGCGCAGGAAACGCCCGGTGCAGAAGACCAGCCCGAAGATCAGATAGGTAGTGGTCACCGAGGTCAGCACAAAATCGAATCGCGCCAGTTGCTCGAAGGGCGTGGCCGATACCAGCTTGAAGAACAGGGCCGGCAGAGCGAGATAGATGATGAAGGTATTGAGCCAACCCATGGCATCCGCCGGCTGTCGCACCAGTCGGGCGGTCAGATAACCAAGGAAGATCAGGCCGAAGAACGGCAGCACCAGACCGGAGATTTCAGCCATGTCGGACAGGTTCCTTTACAGCCACACCTTGGAGAATAGGGAGGCTGTAACAATCGTGAAGCGTCGCCGTGCTTAGCCGATTTTCATCAGGATGGGAAAGGTCTGCTGGAACCAGATGGCAGCCGATGTGGTGAAACCGAAGACGAAGGCAAGGCCGGCCAGCACGAGCAGGCCACCCATCAGCTTTTCGACCAGCCCGAGATGCCGGCGGAAACGCGTGAGAAACCCCATGAAAGCCCCGGAAAAGCCGGCCGCGATCCAGAACGGAACGGCGAGCCCCAGCGAATAGAATGCAAGTAGGATCGCCCCGTCGCTGACGGTCTCGCGGGCAGCGGCAACCCCGAGGATGGTTCCGAGAACCGGGCCGATGCAGGGCGTCCAGCCGAAGGCGAAGGCAAGGCCCATGATATAGGCACCAGACAGCGTTGCCGGCTTGCCACCGCCCTGAAAACGCGCCTCCCGTCCGAGAATGCCGAGCCGGAACACACCGAGAAAATGCAGGCCCATGATAATGATGATGATGCCGCCGAGGCGCGACAGGACGTCGATATGCTGGCGCAGCAAAAGGCCGATGCTGGACGCCCCCGCCCCCAGCGCCACGAACACAGTGGCAAAACCGAGCGTGAAGAAAAACGAGGCCGCGAACACGGCGCGCCGCGTATCTGCCCTTGCCACGGCTGCTCCGCCGGCGCGGAACTGATCGACCGAAATGCCCGCCATGTAACAAAGATAGGGCGGCACCAGAGGCAGGACGCAAGGCGAAAGAAACGAAAGCGCACCGGCCAGAATGGCGGTCCAGATGGAAATATCGGCGATCGACACCTTGTGAACAACTCCAGCGGCAACAATTGAACGCTCTCTTAGCGCCAAGACCCGGCACGCGCCAATCACCTTTCGGCGATTATCCGAACAACCGCCAAATCTGTGGCACCGTCACTTTTTTGGGTTGACCTTCACAAGTCGGCTGTGCATATGTCCGCCCACTTCCGCCGGACACACAAAGTCATGGCGCGGGGAGCGCGTAGCTCAGCTGGTAGAGCAACGGACTTTTAATCTGTAGGTCCAGGGTTCGAATCCCTGCGCGCTCACCAAACAAATCAATGACTTAGCCCCAAATTCTCACCCTCCCATGTTGCATTATGTTGCAACTGACTTCCCTTGATTTCCAACGGTTTCCTGCCACACTCGGCAAATCCACGCGACATGGAACGCAACATGGAGAGGGCTAAAGGTGCCGGTAATGAGCCGAGAATTCTATCGAGTTAAAACCAATAAGAGCGAGATGTGGGCCACCTTGTCGAAGGATTCGGACACCGGGGCATTATATGTGATCGAAGGTTTCAGCAGCGATCGCTTCAGTCCTTCTGAAAAACCTGTGCCTTTGGGAGAGTTTCTTTCCGCAGATGGTCCCGCGCAGGGCAAGTTGAAAGACCTCATCAGCCACCTGTTGGTCACATCGAACTAAGCCGCCACGACCGAAAGGTGTGGTCAAAATGACCACACCTTTGTGGGTGTTCGTGTGATGCGAACCCCTCGGGTATGTATGCCACGCACGCGCCGCGAGGGTACCGGTGTCATGCAGGTGCTTTGGTATTGCCATCATGGCAACACCTTCGACTATGCGGTCGCGAGGGCTTCGAGGTTCTGGCGCCACTGAAGCGACGCGCCAGCGCCGCCCATGAAGCGCGGGCCGCGAGGTGCCGGCACCACCAGGGCAGCGCCACTGTCCCGCTCCGCACGCTCGAAGGCAGCCTTGACGGCCGGGTTGGTGAAAAGGTTGGAAAGGACCATTGCGCCGCTAACGATGTTCAGTGTCATCAGCTTTTTCCCTTGCTGCAATTTGCTTACAAGTGTATTCATAACTACAAGCGTAGTCATCGTCAAGCGCCTTCGATACACTTGTATTCAAATTGAGGATTTCATGGCAGAGCTGACCCCAGAAGCAAACCGAGCGGCCCGGGCGATCCTGAAATGGTCGGTTAGAGACTTGGCTGAAAAGGCCGGGATTGCCTTTTCCACGGTCCATCGCTTTGAGACAAGCGGCACCGCCACCGACGCGACCAAAGACAAGATCAAAGCCGCATATGCTGAGCACAACGTGGAGATCACTAATGGCGAGTACACTGGCGCTCGCCTCAAGCTAATGAGGAAATTGCCATGAGCTCCATTCCCGGGTGGATCGTGATCCTCCAAGCGCTACTAACGCCCGCAATTGCAATCGCCGTCGGCGTGATTGGTTTCCTCCAGTGGCGCACTGCGCATCAGAAGGTTGTTCTAGATCTTTTTGATCGGCGAATGAAGGTTGTTAATGGCGTTAGAGACTTCCAAGGGCTGGTATTTAGAGGCGGTGTAAAACAAGAGTTAGCCGACGTCGCACGCTTTCACCAAGTCCGCCATGAAGCCGAATTCCTCTTCGGAAGCGACGTTGTTAACTACCTGAAGGGACTTCACGATACCGTTATAGAGATGTCCACCGCCACGGCAGCCCTTGACACCCTCGACGATCCGCAAACGCGCAGTGAATATGTAAAAGCCAGCTTGGCCAAATTGAAAAAGGTGGTGGCCATGAGCAGCGAGTTCACGGCGCTCTGCGCGCCCTACATGCGAATGGATCAAAAGCGGGTTCGAACGCCGACAGAATGGCTCCAGTATCGCAATGACCTCCGCAATAGCTACGCAGATAAGCCCTAGCGAGAATACCGTTTATCGATACCATTTCACCCCACTGCACAGAATGTGATCATGACCCAAAGAGCAATTCTCCTGACGCCGCCGCACAACTTCGGCGTGGTTCAGCTGCCTGAGAGGAAGCACCCGGGTGTCGTAATCCAGGGAGACACGCTGCACTCGATGGTCGCTGATCTAGAGGGGATGCAGAAGCTTCTGGGCGACCGCGACTTAGCCGAACTTTCTGATGCGCTCGAGTCGATGCGGGAAATTCTTTCGGAAGTTCGATCAAGCTACGAACGCATTTGCCATGAGAACAATATCGATCTGCCTTATCCCCAGCCGCAACGCTGAAAATCAGCAAGGATAGTTACCAGATGTCCGCATTGACGTTGATCTCCCTGCCGAGGGCATCGAGCAGACTTCCGATCTCAGCGAGTCCGCCCTCGACTACGGCCGGGCCGCGCTGTCGGTGAACACCATGCGGGCCTACAGCGGCGATTGGGAGGAATTCCAGACCTGGTGCGCCGATCGGGGCCGCGGCTCTCTCCCGGCCTCCCCTGCGACGGTGGCGAACTTCGCATCTGCTCTGGCTGGCGCAGGCAAGAAGGTGCCCACAATTGCGCGCAAGCTGGCTGCCATCCGGTTCTTCCATCGCGGCGCTGGGCAAGAGAACCCGACGGACAATGCCGGCGTGTCAGCCATACTCAAGGGCATCCGTCGCACCGTCGGCACAGCGCCCCGTCAGAAGGCGCCGGCGACCGTGGACGTGATCCATGCTCTGATGGCCCGGATCGCTCCCGACACTCTGCAGGGCAAGCGTGATCGCGCTCTGTTGCTGCTCGGGTTTGCCGGCGCTTTCCGTCGATCCGAGCTGGTGGCAATCACCGTCGAGGATCTGACTTTCAGCGAGGAAGGCGTCGACGTATTCCTTCCGAAGTCTAAGACCGACCAGGAGGCAAAAGGCCAATCGGTTGCCGTGCTAAACGGAAAGGCGCTCAAGCCGGCTGACAAGCTCAAGGAGTGGATGGACGCTGCCGGCATTACCAACGGCCCCATTTTCCGCCGGATTAACCGTGGCGACCATCTCACAGGCGAGCCGCTAAGTGCGCAGACGGTTGCGCTCATCGTGAAACGCTATGCCGAGGCGGCCGGGCTCGATTTCGAGAAGCTATCCGGTCACTCGCTGCGCGCCGGCTTTGTCACATCGGCGGCTGAGAACCGGGCAAGCATTTCGCGCATTATGGAGGTGACCAGGCACCGGGATCCGCGGACTGTGGAAACCTATGTCCGGCGCGCTGACCGGTTCAAGGATCATGCTGGAGACGGCTTTCTATGATCTGGGAAGTATTTCAGGGACTAGGGGCAATGGTGGGTCTGGTGACGGGTGGATTTGTCTTCTACGAGCACCTGATGCGGCACGCTCCACTTGCCTATGTCGTAACGACTCCATTCATGGAGCACGGCAGCCGCTACGCATACGTTCGTATCGACAATCGGAGCCCTCGGCCGATTCTGATCTCTTGGCCGTCAGGCATTCAAGACAATCGGTTTACGATCGGCAAAGATCACAGCAGCAGGTCAATAGTTGAGGCTTTGCTCGATGGGGAACGGGCGATAGCAGTCGATGGAAACTCGACTCGCGACTTGGTTTTACTAAAGCCCCCGAACTTTGGATCGATGCCCTTGGAAGGCGAAGCAGACGTGGTTATCCGGTGGCGCTTTGCTCAACCGCTCATTTGGAAGCGTGAAAGAAGCATCACTGTCCGAATATCAAAAGGCGACCTCCTTTTGCTCTTGGATGAAAAGCCGAACGTTGAAGACGAAGCGTAGTCAAACAGGACGAACCAATGACCGACAAAACTTTGCCAGAATTTCCCGAGCAAGACCCTCGCGGGGTCGCTTATCACGTCGCGCAAACTGCTGTCGGAGCGGCGGATGTCGCCATTCCTGGTGCTGGTTATGCACTTCAACAGATAGTCGGTCATTTCGTCGGTGAGCCGTTGGCAAAGCGCCGGGAGGAGTGGTTTCGTTTGGTCGGCGGGGCTATCCTCGACCTTCAAGAGCGCGTGGATGGCTTCGATCCATCCACCCTTTCGGACAATGAGGAGTTTATCAGCTGCGTCTACGAGGCCACTCACCTAGCCATGAAAACGCATCGGGAGTTCAAACGCGAAGCACTGAAAAATGCCATCGTAAACACCGCGCTTGGTTTTACGTTAAACGAGTCTCTTCGTGGCCGGTTTATTTTATGCATCGACCAGTTTTCCGAGGCTCACATCCGGCTTTTGACGGTCCTTCACGATCTGACAGCTTTCCCGACTTGTGTTGCGGAAGCAAAATCGATGTATGCAGGATCACAGTCTAGCGTGGTGAGAGCCGAAATCAGCGAGATGGAAATGCCAAAGGATGTATTTACGAACGTGTTGGCTGACCTGGAGCGTGAGCGTTTCATTAATGGGTCGCTCGGTGGCATGATGTCGGCTGGATCCTTGCTCAACAAACGCACTACCGAGATTGGAGACCTATTCCTTCAGTTCATCACTCGCGGAGAGTTCTAGCGATAACAGTTATTCTCGCTACCGTTCTTCCGAAACAAGCAACCCATATCCGCGCATTATCTTGTCCCTGGCCTGTTGCAATTGCCGATCTCAAGCCAGTCCACCGTGAGCCAGATACGGTCGCCTGGGTTAAGCGCCCGTTCCGCCGAACCCTTCCAAGCCATCAAGCCGGTTGACGGTAACCCCGAGGGCGCCGACAGCCTCCATCGTGATAGCCAGGCTTTTCATCATAAGGGCAAGATCATGGTCGTTATCCGGACCAGCCAATTCCTGGGCGCGGGTGTGCAGGCGCTCACAGTGGATGTTCAGCTGCGCGATGATGTCTTCGTTCATTCCAATCTCCCAGGGTTGCCATGCAACTCCTGAAAAGCATCGTCAAATGCGAAGGTTCCACCGGTTGGTAAAAATGGTTTCGCGTCAAAAGCCGAAAATGTGCCAACTGACCAAGAATGGGTGAACAACAGACAGCAGCGCCCCGATGGTTGCCAGAGTTGCAAGCCATACTTGGTAGGCTTCAAGCTTCAAGCGCTTTTCAAGAACAACAGCTTCGCCCTTCCAATGTAGGCGCCCTTTGCCGTCAAACTGGAAGTTGTCGAGTTCATCTATGCCGATCGGTTTGAAGGCCATGCCAGTTCTCCGTAATGCTCGCTACGAGAAGTTCGCTCAGTCCATCACCAAAGGCAAGACAGCCAACGATAAGGGTGATTATCGATAGCTGTTGAAGCGGCGAGCCAGACTAGATACCTAATCGACATGAGCGACGAATTCTTCCGCCGATTGCTCTACTGGCCGGCGGCGCTAAACCACAAGATGGCAGCTTCCTATTGCGGTGTGTCTGTCGAGATGGTCAAGAAAATAGGCCTGTCAAGCCGATACGGTTTGCCAGCTCCAACCGCGGCGCCCACTCCGCGTTTCCTAACGTGATCAATCCAACCCACTGATACCGCTTTCGCGTTGAGGATTTCCCCTCGGACCACTCACTGGTGTATCGCTAAAAGCGCCAGCGCCGTTCAAGCCATTATAGATGGTCGCACCTAAGCCAACGGCACCGATAATATCGTCGAGCACTTGCCCGCCGCCCGAGGAAGTTTGCGGATAGGAATCAGCACCGCCATCCGTAAGGTTGGTGTTTAAAGTTTGACCGCACTGAATACAGCATTTTTGACAGCCTCCCTTGCCTTTCCGGCCTACGCCCCAAATGGTTGTCTGGTCGTTTCGCCACGCGCCGAAGCAAATCTTCTCCCCAGGCGAGCACTTCAAATTGTACGTTTCGGTTCCTGCCAAGACATATTGCTTGCCGTTACCAGGCCATTCGCCACCGTGACTCTTCGAGTAGAACACAAGGCCAAGCGAATATCTGTCACTGTTTGTAATAATGAACGTGGCCCTCGACCTGCGAGCTTCCTCGTTGGCCTGTGCCTGCTGTTCCGCAATCCGAAGCTCTTCCGCTCGTCGTGCGTCGTCCTCCGTTTCCGGAAGTTGCCCGTCAGTTTCCGTGGGTCTGCTGGATGTGCTGAGCTGATCCTCGCTCGAGGTATTGGGTGTACGCTTACATTGATATGCACTATCATATTTGTTAAAACCAAGACCTGTCAGTTGCTCCGTGAATGTCTGATCTTCCCAGTCTTTTATCATCTCTTTCGTCGCGCTAGCGGCCCGGCCCAATGCCATATCGAACGCGCCCGATTCGGTCTGTCCGCGGCCACAGGCGATTCCCCCAAATTTGATACGGGTCCCGCCCAACTCATACTTTTTTAGCCTTTTCCACCGTGGATCGTTTTCTTTCCTTTCGTTGCCGAGCTGGAAACCATCGATGCTTCCTATCTCAATGTATCTGCAGGACAATTGAATTGACCCCACGTCATCTGAGTCACATTCATGTGGTGATGCCTGCCGGAAAGTCGGTAACTGCTTGTAGTCCGCAAGGTCTCCGGCGTGTAAAATGCTCTCACTCAAAACCATCGAAATTGCCCACACAAATATTCCCAAAACGATGCGGTACATTTCTCCCCCACACCAAGTGAACTCGTCGGCATGTAGTAAGCGCTTGCACTATTTCTTCGTCAACTCACATTGTGTTTTTTCTCCGAAAACACTATTGGGCTGGGTAGTATTTATGCGTTCTTTTTCTCCTAAGAACGGGAATATCTTCGCGTACTTCCTCAAAGGACGTAGTCATTCATTCAACCGTCGAGTTCGTTAAAATCCTTGCACTTAGAACTCTGATTGCTATGCCCAAAAGGGACATTGCATAGTTGCGATTGCACAACACGGCCTGCGTGCCCTAGCTAGAGGCGCGGCTGCTATTCTCCCCGGGTGTCTCGGTAGTAGGCAGAAGAAAACCCGGTTCAACACATCGACCGCACAACATGGGCTTCCACAGCAGGGTACGTTAATAAGGATCGTGAATTATAAAACGCCTGTATTTTCGGCATTTTTCAACTGTCGAGAATTCCCGTTATCGCTAGTCATTCAGCGCCAACATTCATTCGGCTGGCCATCGTCGGTAATCTCGAAAGCCACGATCGGCGCGCCGACGGCAAAGCCTGAATTGCCATGCAGGCGGTGAGCTGCATATCCCGCCGCATGCCCTTGATGCGGTGCTGTGCCAGACGTTGGGCAGCCGGTAGGCGCCGACGTCTTCGATTTCGATTTCGATAAGCATTTTCCTTCCGGCTTGACGGCCACCTGCGATTGCGTAATCTCAATTCTTTCACGGCGGGGGATTAAATGAAGCGCATAGTATTGGCTTTTGTCTTCAGCGTGGCGGCGCTCAACGGAGCGCTGGCTGCGGGTGAAGAGTGCCGTACGGTCGAAAGTGACTTGGATCGGCTCGCTTGTTACGACAAAGCTTTGGGACGGACACCGGAAATCAAACCGGTAGTGGTTGATGCAGGCGCGTGGCGGGTCGATCAAAAAACGTCCAAGATGACTGATCAGACCGATATTTTTCTTTCGTTACCATCAGACGAGACGATCGATTGCGGGTGGAACAACGGCGAAAAGGTCGCGATGTATATTCGGTGCAGCGAGTCGACCACTGCACTGATGTTCATCACCGGCTGTCACATGGCGAGCAATATCGGGGACTACGGTAACATCGAATACCGACTCGACAAAGAGAAGGCTCGCGTCATCGATTCAGAAGCATCCACAGATAACAAGGCACTCGGTTTATGGAACGGGGGAGGTCTATTCCATTGATCAAGGACATGATGGGCAAAACGGAAATGGTGGTTCGAATGACCCCTTACAGCGAAAGCCCATTTACGGCTACGTTTCAGATTGCGGGGCTGGAGAAGGCTATAGAACCCCTGCGCAAAGAATGCGGCTGGTGATCAACCTGTCGCTATTCACATGCAATTTGGCCCGGACTAAGCAGCGAGAACCACTTGGTTGAAAGGGTTGATCGTCTTGCCAACTTCGTCGTTCCAGGTGTGTATGCGGTTCACGACAACGCCCTCTTTGCGGATGACTGTGTGGTCGATGAAACCGCCTATGCCGTAAATCGGCGGCAGTTCCGGCGCTGCTGGGTTGGTGCCCTTTTGTCTGCGCATGAGTTCGAAGAAGGTAATGCCGACCTTAGACAAACCTTCAGACGCAGCGCCTGGCGTAATACCGTGCGCCTCAAGCTCGTGACACGGCACTGCCGGCCCCCGCCCACTTCCGAAGGCGCTACAGACATCGTGAAGGGCGCCGCGTAGCCATAGACATCTTGCGTGGCGAGATAGACGTTGATCGGTCCCTTTGTCTCTGAGATGCAGGGAATGATAACCTCGACAGGCTGTGGCGCTTTCTCGATCGCCATGAGGCCCAGCTTCTGGATTTCCCTGTCGATCTCGCGGAGTGCGTCGTCGACGCTGACGCAAGCGTCCGCCACTCGATTGAACAGCCGGGCGAACCGCTCGAGCGATACGCTGTGCCCCCGTCCTGTAACGGCAAAAGGCTTGCTGCCGTTCGGAAATATCTTCGTCTGCAGCGCGACAAGGCATCCGTCCGGGTTGTAGTGGGCGCCGTCGGTCAGAATTTCAATTCGGTCTTCGTAGCATACGCTGAAAAAAGCACTCATCTGCTTCTCCTGAGATTGGTTGTGAATATCCCGCCATGGAAGTTTCCGCCGCCGCTGCCCGTACCAGCAGCGAAGGGGCCGCTTCCGAAGAAAGCTGCTTCAAGTGCTGCCTTGGCGATCGATTTACCTATGTCCTTGAACGTGTCGGAGAGCTTCTTGCCCTCAACGATAGAGTCTATGAGACCCTCCTTCAGGTCGTCCTCGATATCGTCAAAGAACTTTAGCTGTTCCTTGGCCAGGCGGGTTTCTTCAGAAACGCGCGCCATAGTTTCGGATAAGTTTTCTAACCTCTCCATCTGGCTATCACTTAACGTTAGGCCCTTTTGTTGCGCCTCATTGTAAAGCTCAGTGGTGTTTCGGAGGACGTCTTGTTCTTCCTCCAAAAGTCCAACAGCATCGCGCTCGGAATCGAGGGTAGCAATCCTGCGTTCTGCGGCCTTGATGATATCGTCGTAAAGGCTTGCATCGCTCTTGCCGCCGCCACTCTTTCGACCGCGACCGCGACCGCCAATCTTTTCGTATGGGTAGCCGCTCAATTCCGGGGTTCCGCGACCGTCGGGCGTCGGGCCGATGTCGGGCAACACAAACCCGCCGCCTTGGATGGTGCTGTCAGCGCTCTGTCCGCGTTGACCAAAGGAACGCCATGTCGAGGGATCATTGATGCGTGACTGGGCCATCTGCGCCGCAAACATGGCGCTTTCCACTTTCTGCGCGGCATCGAGAGCGGAGTTCGAAAGAACGCTGAAGCTTGCAGCGAATTCAGCGAGCGCGGGAATGCCAGATCCGTTGATCGCGCTTGCCAATGCCTGTGTGACCTTCTCAACCTCGCTTGCGCTGACTTCGCCGTCCTGTGCAGATTCGGAAAAGCCGTTGAGCGCGTCCTGCAAATCGATAATGGAGCCCGTTTCCTCGCCTGCCATCTCCAAATCTCTCACAAGCGCTGCGATGGACACCTGAACGTCATCCACAGCAGCCCGGACTTCCGACAAGTCGCGCTCCTTCAAAATCCCGAGGCCCTCTGCAAGGTCTGCAGCTTGGCTAGCCCTTTCCAATTCATCAGCATATGCGCGTAGCGCAGGGACAGCATCGCCCCACCGGTCAGCAACTTGTCGAATAAGGTTTTCCTGATCCCGCAGGACTTTGCTGGCATCCTCGCCCTGATCATAGGTCGCGAAATAGCTCAGGATAGCGCCGGCCGCGGCACCAGCCGCGATGCCTATGGGGCCAAACCCGAGAGCCAAGTCAGGCAATTGGATCGCCAGCGCCTGCATGACGTTGCCCGTTGCTGAAGCCTGCTGAGCAACCTGGCTTAACTGCATGGCGGACATTCGAAGCTGCTGGGTTGCAAATATGCTTTGCTTGCCGACCTGTTCGGTTGCCTTTGAGAGGCCCGTCATTGCCTTTCCGGCACGGTTCTCAGTTCGTTCGGCAGTCGAGGCCAGCCTGATCAGAGCCTGCTCGCCAGATTTGAGCCCGGTAGATTCGGCGGAAAGCACAAGCTGGGCAAAGTCAGTCATTCAACAAACCATCCATTTTTTAACAGCCGAGAAAGACACTTATCGCTACCTAGTTGCCCTTCCAGGCATTCGACTGACTGATGATCATTTCCTCGCGGGCGCGCTCATGATCGGCAAGCGAGGACATCGGCCGGCCGTCGCGAGCGAATTGGGGTGACGATACATTCCGGTTGTCGTTGACCGGCGATCGTTGCGCGTTGCCGAGCTGGTGGATCATATGGTCCCGTGCAGCTTCAACGCGGCTCTCGTCGGCTGTAGGCTGGCGCGGTTCAACGATGGCTCCGTCGTGCAGGGCTGCCAATTCGTTTGCCGGCATGCCGTTATTCCAGAAGGTCTTGAACTCGTCGTAGATCGGCAGATCCTTGGCCTGGGAAAGCGGCATGCCGCGCACGCTGTCTCGCATGGTGCGCTTTTCAGTATCGTTCATCATGTGAAGTTCCTTTCGGTTGCCGCCGGCACTGTCGCCCAGGCGAAGCTCAGAGCCTCCACGGGCTTGTGGAACCACGGCGATGTGATTGCTGCGGATGCCGCGCTGTACGGCGTCGTATCGCTCGCCAGTGGGTGAAGTTCCGGACGTCCAATCCAAGGTGCAGTCGTAGCCCATGGAGAGTTCTCGGGTTCCGTTCTCGACAGCCGCGATGGTCTCGGCATCAGCGAGGAGCATGGAGACGCGGACGAATTCACCGTCGCGGACCACCTCGCTATCGCTCCAGCCCTTGGCGACATCGCGCCAGTTGGTCGACGAGACCGTCTGCGGAGGATGACCAAAAGTGACCGGCCGATGAGCAAAGCTCTGCATGGTGTCCGCACTGAACACTTCGTCGGCCGGCCGGTAGACCCGCACCGCGGCAAGATCGGGCCGGCCCACTTCGGCACCACCGTAGACCTGCACATTGCCGGCGCGGGCCACCCGGGCATTCACGGTCATGTAGCCATCGCGCGTGCGGCGCTTGTCGTCGATGGTCAATTTGTCCTGCAGGTGCATGTCAGTCCCTTTCAAATTTGAGATGGCGGGGAAGCTCAACCACTCGAAAAACCTCCCCGCCAGGTTGCCCAGACGGTTACCAGCTCACCCAGGCAATCAAGAAAATGAGACCGACGCGGCCAGAGCCAGCCATAGCCGGTGTGAGGAGTGATCAACGGGAGTTTCGCAGCCGTGAGCCGAGGATGATCATCCGGGCTGCCGTTATTCCATTGCGGCGGGCTGCCGACGGCTAGGAACTCTGCGCTGTAAAGCCAATCTTTGGAACCCTTCGCCTTGTTCGCCGCTTCGATCCGCTGATCGCTCGCCACCAAGCGTTCAATCAGGGAAACAATTTTCATGGCTAGGTCCGGATATTCCTTGATATCTTCGGCGAGCTGATCGCGCTCGGTGCGAGCCGCTTCGAATTCCTCAAGCGCCGCAGCAGATCTCTCATTTCGAGCGGTCTCGTCTTTCAATTCCTTGAGCTTTTCGATCGCAATGGCGAACCGTTTGCTCCGGAAATCGCAATCCTCCATCTCCTTACGAGCAGAGGCGACTTCCGCCGGGCGTGTCATGGGATCAAGGGCACGTTGAGATGCAATCTGGCTGGCTTGCCTGGCTGCGGCGTCGGCTTGGGCGACGTCCTGCAAGAGAGTTCCAACTTCCTTGGAGGAGTGGCCGGCGCCGAAGGCATCGGCAATGCGTGTTTCTAGGTCAGGCTTCATGGCTGGTAACATCCTGTCTGGTGTTGTCGTTGAGGTCGGGCAGATCGCCCGGTTCGAACACGCCCGAGAACTGGCCACCAGAGGCGCGAAGCTTCTCGGCAGCAGCTGTCAGGACGAATTCATTGACGGAGACGCCGGCGCGGCTGGCAGCGGCGAACAGCGCGGCTCGGAAGCCCGCGGTAACCCGTCCACCGTTCAACATGACGTTGACGATCGGGTCTTTCTGTCTGCGAGGTTTGGTAGCGATAAGCGGCATTCCCGATAGCCTTCCGAGCTCCGTTTCGAAGAGCAGAAGACCATGAAAATGCGGCAATGGGGATTGGAAGCGTTCGGTAGTGTGTGCCCCGTCTTCGACATGCTTGCATAGGAGGATAGGATGCAATTAGCTTGTTGAGGTTAAAGGGGAAAAAATGAAATTTTCAGTAGCCGCGCTGACGGCCTTGGTCTTTCTGACAACATCACAGAACGCTTTTTCATATTGCTCGGAGCCTTCGGCGCCGTCTTGCGCCTCCGGTTACGGCTCGTTCACTGACGAATATGAATTCGAAAGCTGTAAGAACGATATGGAGAGGTTCAAATCTCAGGTCGAAGAGTTTGTCGACTGTAACAACAATGAGGCTCAGATCGCTGCCGATGAGGCAACAGCAACAGCAAGGCGGGCACAAAGCGAAGCTGAGGAGGTGGCAAGTAAGGCCAAACGTGACAGTGATGAGGCAATTGACAGTTACAGCCGCGCTGTCAACGACTTCAACAGCCGAGCCAGCCAGTAAGGACGCCCTCCGTCATACTGGTATCCCGAGATGATCGAAATATCGCTTAACCCTTGGATGTGTCCGGTTGCCTACGCGTAAGAGCTCGAGTGCGACGATATCGCCTTCCAGGACCATTTCCAGAGCTGGGGCCGATATCTCGATCGGCGCACCAGGGCACGACTGCCGGCCAATACCGAATTGCTTGCACCAGCCGCGGATGGTCTTATCGGTCCTGCCGGAATGATCCTCGGCACGTTTCATGAGAATTATGTCGTCCTTGCGCATCAGGATCGGCGCCAAGCCTAATCCTTTGCAGGCCAGCAGTTCGCTGTTCCTGAATAGCGTGTTGCTCATTTGGCATATCCTAGATCAGGTGCATCGCTATTTTGAACATTGCTTTCTGTCGCGGCTTGGGCATGATCCCGCCAACCACGGGGAGTGACATGGGCAAGTATGAAGGGCTGACGCATCGGCTGCAAAAAGAAGTGCTTGGTGAGATCGTGCTTTCGTTCGCGGACATTGAAGCCATATCCGGCGTAAGGTTGCCAGGCAGCGCTCAGTTGCCTCAGTATTGGGAAAATCCGTCGAAGGCGGAACACATTCTCGGCATGAAAAAAGCAGTCAGGAGCGCTGGCTTTCGGAGCTTTCTGCTGGCGGGGCAAGATAAGGTTCGTTTCGTTCGAGACGGATAGCCCGAGATCAAATCGCCTTGGAACCAATCTTGACGGTAAGGATTTCTCTACGTTCACGTAGGAGAAACATCGATGAGCATTCCCCCGTCATGCCCGTTCCCGGCGCCGACCCCGTGCCAGGCATTGGAGAACCGCTGCCGATGCCGGTCAAGGAGCCTGAGCCCGATCACCTGCCGGATGAAGAGCCGCTGCCCAATCCCGACGAAAACCCCGAACCGCCTTTGCAGGTCCACGCGAGCGACTATTCGCGCTCTCCGACGTGGGGCATGCTCTGCCATGGTGTGCAGCTCCATTCGGTTGGGTGAGGTCGATCGTACGAAATAATCGTACGGTTGCTTGCTATCGGGAAGACCAATTATCGCTACTGGTCGCGTCTCGCCGAACCGCTTGCACCCTGCGAAAAATGTCCTGTCGGTCCTATCCATCACCGCCCCCTCTCAAGTCTCGTCATCGGAAAGGGTGTGGCGTGCGTACTTTTCAGCGTCAGCCAGAAGCCGCCGAACCGCCACCATTTCGCAGGTATACCGGCCATGCTTGAAAGCACCGTTTTTTCGCCCCTGGGAGCGCCAGCGCGGGCACCATGAAACCTGCACACGGTCTTAAGCCTTTCCGCCGGCGCCTGGCACCGGTTCTTGGTTCTCTTCGAAGTTGCCGTACAGCGCGGCGCTGACTGGAAAGGATAAATCTTCTTGTTCATGGGATTGCGTTGCTCCTTCGGTGATGGCCCTCCCCCATGGGAGACACTGCCGACAATGGCTTGGCCGCCTTCGTAGACGTGGACGTGCTTGACGATGACCTTCTGACTGCCGCCGTTGCGATGCTTGCGCAGCGCCTCCATTTGGGTGGTGAAGGTCCGCATGAGCTTGTTGACGACACGCTCCTGCAGGTCGAGCTGGGGGATGGTTTCGGTGTGGTTCATCTTCCGGGCGAAGGTCATACTGGCCATGTGAACGGCTGCCATCTGCATCGCGAGCATGGTTTCGAGATGATCCCTGGGCTCAATACCGCGCACGAGCGAGACGGCGAAGTTGAGCGCGTCGATATCGATCTCGAGACCCTTCGATGAAACGTTGATCAGTTGTTCGATTGCGCCGGCGTAGAGCGTACCGTCGGTTATGCCCAACGCTTTGGCGATCATGGCTTGTCCCAGAGCTGGCGAAACATGGTCGGGGATCACGGACGTCGGAGATTTCTTGAACATCGGCATCTTCAGGCTATCCGTCAGCGGGCGCATGATCTCTTTGTCGGCTTCCGTAAGCGCGCACCTCTCGGCGGGTACCGGTTCATTGGCCGATGGGGGCCTTTCGCTTGGCGGGTTCTTCGAGGTGGTCTTCATGGTTTTCTTTCCTTCGCATGGTGCTGCTGATGATGCCGACGGCACAGCCACCGCACTTTTCTGGGCTGCTCGTAGTCGTCGTGGTGCGCGTCGGTCTGCCGGTCGCCGCAGATTTCGCAAGGCCCACGAACAAGCAGCCCCTTTCGTAGGGCGGATCGAACGTAGCTGTGGGCCAGGAGCTCAAGAGGATGAGCCTCGTTCCATTTGGCTTGGGATGATGGCCTCTTGCCGCCGATGCTGGTTTTTTCCACGTTTCCCTTTCCTTCCAAAGCCGCTCCGCAGGGGCTCCGCTTTCAAAGTTTCTGTTTTTGTTTTTGTCTCGGTTTTTGTCTCTGTCTCCGGTCTCAGGTCTATGTCTCAGGTCTCTGTCTTATCGATAGGGCTATCGGGAGACCTATTTCGACAGCTATCGAAAGCCCTTTGGTAAGGGCTTGCTGGATTGTCGGAGATAGAAGGCTTCGTACGATACTGTGTACTCAGCCTCGGCGACTTCTCGGATCATGTCGCTCTTGATTTGGCTGATGCACCGACAAGTGCCGATCGCATGTTTTTCGTTCGTGATCGCGTTTTCGGCATACCATCCGGGCACGTACAGCTCGTTGGTATCCTCGTCGAATACGATCAGCCCGGCGGCAGCGATGGCCTTCCGGGCGGAAACGTAATCTGAAACATCACACTGAAGGTCCGCCGATGCGTAGAGATCCGGCAGCTTATAGGTGCCGGCAGACGTTTGATGCTTGCCTCCGAGGAGGTAGAAGTAGACGCCTCGCGCTGCCCAATCGAGATTGAGCCAGCGCTTGTCCTCGAACATGCTTGGAAGAACCTTGGTGAATGATCGCATTATCGGCGCGCCCTTTCACACCGGGCAACGATCCACATGCCGGCGTCACCGACGAGGTGACCGAGCCACGCGATGCCTTTCGCGATCTTGAGCAGACCAATGGCTGTGAGAAGTGCGAGGAGCCTCATCTGCTCGGAACTCCGATCAGGTAAAGGCGCCCGCACTGGCGGCTGTCCTCGTCGAGGGTTTCCTCGGTCTCGTCGTCTTCAAGATCCGGATCGCCGTCGAGTATGTCGAGGAGGGCAATCAAGTCCTCAATGCGGGCTTCCACCTCGGCCCTGCGGTGTTGGTAGATGGACAGGCTTCTCATGACTGCCCGCCCTCCATCTCGTCAACGAGGCTTTGGACCTTGTTGATTTCCTCCTGAGCGTTGGTGGCGAGCAGATCGAGCGAGCAATAATGATCACCGTTGCCAAGAACGGTTTCGATCATGACGCGCATGGCGTGGATATAGGAATGTGCAGCGCCGAGGCTGTCGCGGAAAGGTTCGATTTTCGGGCTGATCATCGGGAAGCCTCCCAATCCGCAAAGGCCGTGGTTCCGGTCACGTCGTCGGCGAGAAGCGGCGACCCATCATCTACGTAAATCCGAGCGACCGGGGCGTGGCGCTTCTTGGCATCGCCGACGATCAAAGCAAAGTGATGGGCGTGGTTGATCTCGGCGCGCCAAAAGTGATCCGGGTGCATCTCGGCCATGGCGTCGGCAAGCGCGTTGGCATGATAGCGCGCCTTTTCGGACGGCATGGCCTTGGCGAGAAAGTCGTCGATGCTTGGCGCCTTGTTCTCGGCAGCCAGTGACGCCGCCGGGATCGCGCTGGCCGCCATGCCACCGAGAAAGATGCGGCGCGAGAGGGCTGGCAAGATCGCCGCCCCGATGCTATGTTTCGTCCTGTTCATGTCCTGATCCCCTGATTTGGTTGAACCGGCCCGGCATGGTGTGCAACCACCCGCCGGGCCTTTTGCGTTCTGGAGGGCGGCGCTCAATTCGCGTCCTCCATGAAGAAGCTGATGAGCTTGCTGCGCTCGACAACCCAGCGGCCGCCGACCTTTTTGGCCGGAATTGCTCCGGTCGTGAGCATGTGGAACGTGACGCGGGCAGATCGACCGATAATCTTGGCGATGTCTTCAGCGCCCCACACGAGGTCCATCGCCTCTTTTTTCCGAAACAGTCACGATTGGTCATCTCCTGTTAATATCCAACGGATATAGCTTATCCAATGGATATAGATTGACGTCAAGCCAAAAATTATCCAATGGATAGTGGGAGTGGGGAAATTAGGTAATGGCTGAGAATAGAAGCAAGTCGGATCAATACCTGCTGCGCCTCCCTGCTGGGCTGCGCGGCAAGCTTAAAGAAGCGGCAGACGCCAATGCCCGATCATTAAACGCCGAGATAGTTGATCGGTTAGAGCGCTTCCCTGAGCTCTCCCGCTTGAGAATGGACATTGCCTATCTCGAGACTGAAAACTCTCGACTGGCTAAGGATCTCGACATGGCCCGAGCGGCCGTTGATGACGCCAAAGCGTCGGCGTTTGCCCGTCAACTTCTTGCCAGCGAACGACACGCGGACCCGCACCAAGACGGTGAAACTGAAAACAAACAGCCGATCATTCGCTTGCCGGAGGATTTGGCAGAAGCGATCAGCAAGGCCGCCGAGAAGATGAGGAGAACGATGGAAGATCAGGCAATCGACACGCTTGAGAAGTCGTATGTGCTCCCCGGTCGTTTGAAGTAGATGTCAGTCCGCAAGCGCGAATGGACCACTCCCAAAGGCGTCGAAAGATTCGCCTGGGTGGTCGATTATGTCGACACCACCGGCAAGCGCCGGATGAGAACATTCCGCCTGAAAAAGGAAGCTGACCAATTCGCCGCCACGGCCACTGTCGAGGTTCGCGAGGGAGTCCATGTCGCGGACACCGCGAGTGTGACCGTCGAAACGGCCGGTAAGCTCTGGCTGAAATCAGCCGAGCGGCGCGTCGAGCATGGGACACTCGTCCAATATCGCCAGCACATGAACCTTCACATCGTTCCGGCCATCGGGCAGGTTCTGCTTTCCCGCCTCACCGTGCCTGCCGTTCGCGAGTTCGAGGAGACAATGCGCGAGGCTGGCAAGTCACCGGCCATGGTGCGCAAGGTACTCGTTTCGCTCGGATCGATTCTTGCAGATGCGCAAGAGCGCGGGCTTGTCGTCCGCAATGCGATCCGAGAGAAAAGCCGGACACGACAAAAGGGCCGCGACATGCGCCTGGAAAAGCGTCATCGCGGCAAGCTGAAGGTTGGTGTGGATATTCCAACGCGGGAGGAGGTCAAGGCGCTCGTTGCCGTCTTGGAAGGACGCTGGCGCCCTCTCCTGCTGACCGCGATCTTTGCCGGCCTGCGCGCTTCCGAACTGCGCGGCCTGCGATGGTCAGACGTCGATTTCGCAAGGCAGTTGATCCACGTTCGCCAGCGCGCCGACTTCACGAACGAGATCGGCCGTCCGAAGTCAGAAGCGGGAGAGCGATCGGTGCCGGTACCGCCGATGGTGATCAATACGCTCAAGGAATGGAAACTCGCCTGCCCGAAAGGCGATGCCGATCTGGTCCTTCCGAACGGCTCTGGAAACGTTGAAAGCCACACGAACATCGTTCGCCGTGGTCTGCAGCCTGCGATGATTGCAGCTGGCGTGACGATCGCCACCGACGAGCTGGACGACCAAGGCAAGCCGGTCCTTGCTGCGAAGTATACCGGCCTCCACTCCCTGAGACATTTCTATGCTTCATGGCTGATCAATCGGCGCGAAGATGGTGGGCTCGGGTTGCCGCCTAAATCGGTGCAGGAACGGCTCGGTCACGCGACCATTTCGCTCACGCTGGACACCTACTCTCACCTGTTCCCATCCATGGATGACGCCAGCGAGTTGGCTCTTGCCGAGGCGGCGCTCCTGAGCTAGATGCAACATGGACGCAACATGGAACGCTAGACCGGCTGGAAAATAAGGATTTGAGGCGGACTTTTAATCTGTAGGTCCAGGGTTCGAATCCCTGCGCGCTCACCAAACACCTGAAATCCTTACCGTATCTTCAGGATGAGTTTCCCTCCAAAAATGCTTCACTCCGTCTTCCGATACCGCCGAGCGACATACACAACGTTGCCGCCGACCAGGCTTTTGTAGAGGACGGTGCCTTTGGCGCCGGAGAATTCGGTCATGAAGCGTCGCATCAGCCAGACCTTGCCGATGCGGTCGCGCTTGCGTTTGTCGGCGTGATCGAGGGCTGCGACGACCTCCGACGAGATGTTGCGCTCGGTCTCCAGATGCAGGCCCGGCACTTCCAGATGACGGTCGAGTTCGGCTAAGGCGTTCTTTGACCGCATGTCTGCGAAGGTGAACCAGCCGCCGGGGGCAAGGACACGCGACACTTCGCGGGCAAAGGCGCCGACATCTGCGTAACAATGGGATGATCTCGATATTGACGACGATATCGAAGGATCCATCGGCAAAAGGCAGTTTTTCCGCGTCTCCCATCTGGAATGAGAGTGTAGCCGTGTCGCCATTCAGGCGCCGGGCAAGACGCACCGTGTCAGGCGAATAATCGAGGCCGACGACGGAGGCCGGCTGATGATATCGGGCGATATAGCGCGACCCGCCGCCGCGCCCGGAGCCGACCTCCAGCACCCGCGCACCCTTGACCAGCAGGCCTTCCATGGCCTGCTGATAAAGACCGATGAAGGCGCGTTCGTTTTCGTCTTCCGGTTTGAGCGGAAACGGCGCGCCGGCCGGCACGAAGCCGTAATTCATGAAGCGCCAGTCGCGGTCGCGCCAGAACAGCGACAGGCTGTTGTAGATCCGCCGCCAAAGCCATTTCTGCAGACGGGGAAAACGGCCACCGACAGCGGCCTTGAGGACATTCGAAAACGCACGGCTTGTCATTGTCTTCTTCTCAAGCCTCAGCGGGTCTGTTGAGGGCGGTACCGTTTTCCGAAAACTCGCGGTAGAGCCAATCGCGCCCCTTGCGAACCAGTTCGGCATCATCCTTGTTGGCCGGATTAAAGCCCGGCAGATAATATTTCAGGACGAGCGGCGCGCAGGCCAGCCAATATCCCGGCTTCACCAGAATGACCCAGATGAACCGCATCCAGAAGCGGAAACCGGTTTTGATATTGTCGGTCTTTGCATAGACGGGAATGTTTCGCAGAAAAATCAGAATAAAAGAGATGAGGGTACCGTTCATTGTGCCGACGCGCAGCAGATAGCGCTTCCAGGCAGGCATGTTCGGGGTCGCGGCTTTCAGCACGTCAAGCGCCACCGCCTTGTGCTCCAGTTCCTCCAAAGCGTGCCACATCCAGAGCCGACGATAGGCCGGGTCGGCATTTTCAAACCACTGCGGATGACGCAGCGTCATAGTCGAAAACGTCGCGGTCAAATGCTCGATGGCGCAGGTCGACGCTAGCTTGTAGAGCGGATTGCCGAATATGCCGAGGGCCTGCTTGACCCGCTTTTCCATCCTCTCGACATCGTAGCCGAGCGCCATCATCGCGCGGTTATAATCCTCGTGTTCGCGGGTGTGAAAAGCTTCCTGCACCGAATAGCCGTTGATTTCGGCGGCCAGCGCCTTGTCCTGAAGTTTTGGGGCATAGTGCTTGAGCGAACGGATAAAGTAGCGCTCTCCTTCCGGCAGAAACACCGAAAGACCATCAACCAGCGCCGTCTTGATAAAGTCGCCCTCAAACCAGTGACGCTTGGGATTGGCGAGAATCCCGAAACGGATGTCGCGTGGAATGATGTCTTCGTCGTCGGCACCGGGTGCTGCTCCTACCCATTTTGCCTGTTCAGCCTGTGCCATGGGAACCAGTCCTTCTGCTCATCTACCGTCTGTCGCGAGACGGACACGTCGAACCGCGCTCAATCCCGTGACGTAATGCTAATCTCGTCACCCAAGGTACCGAATGCTTCAAGGTGAGGCAATGGTAGATGGCTGGCTTGATGCGTGCGCCGCTTCACCCGGTTGGACCGCCACGCCGGTCTTTCGGGCCGCCAGCGGACTCTCGCCATACTGCTGCTTGAAAGCACGGGAAAAGGCAGAGAGGCTGTCGAAGCCGGCGCGCAGCGCGATATCCCGGATGGCAAGACGGGTATCGCGCACCAGCCGGTGGGCGGTCTGCAGGCGAAGGCGCAGGTAATAGGCGCCGGGGCTGATGCGCAGCACCCGGGAAAACAACAGTTCGAGCTTGCGCTGCGACAGGCCAAGCCGCATCGACAGCGCCGCCACCGAAAGTGGCCGGTCCAGCGTGCGCTCCATCAGCCGGATCGCGGCGGCAATTTCCGGGTCCAGCGCTTCGATGCGTCCAAGCGAAACCAGCGGCTGCGCGTCGGTCGCGGCATGGGTCTCGTCGTAGACAAAGATGCTGGCAACATCGAGCGCCAAAGCCGAGCCAAAACGCTGGCGGATCAGGTGCAGCATCATGTCGAAGGTCGGCGATGCGCCGCCGGAGGTCCAGAATTTGCCGTCAGTGACGAACCGGTCGGCGCGCACGGCAATATCCGGAAAGGTTTGCGCAAAATCCTCGAGCTCTTCCCAATGGGCCGTGGCGGCGCGTCCGTTGACGAGGCCGGAGCGGCCGAGCAGCCAGCAGCCCGATCTCGATGCCCGCAATCACGGCGAAGTGGCCGGCAGCGGCCTGCAGGCTGGCGATGAAGCGGCGCCCGGCATGCCGCTCGAGATTGAACCCACCGATCACAAGCAGGACATCGCCCTGCTCCGCAGCTGTAAACTGACCATCCACAGCGATGCTGACGCCGCAAGTCAGAAGAACCGGGCCGCCATCCGGCGACAGCAGGCGCCAGCGAAACAGCACCTCGCCGCTGACCCGGTTTGCGGCGCGCATCGGATCCAGCACCGAGGCCAGCGACATGATCGAGGATTCGGGCAGCACCACCAGAACGATATCGGCGGCCTGCCTTGAAGATTGTTTGGGAAACATTCGCAAATAGTCAAATTTTATGCGACTCAAGTCAAATGGAAAAGGGTCGATCAGGCATGATGGTCGCCGTTAGGACCTCCTGTTGCAAGCCGCCCTGGCTTGTGGATTTTCGGAAATTCCCCTGTCCGATATTCTTTTACCGGAGCGGGCCAGAGCAGCAGACACGCTGCTTTGGCCCGATTTTTTCTTTATTTTCCAAGGATATCGTTGTGAAGGCGCAGCGATGTAGAAAGCGTCACCGGCAAGGGATTCCACCAACCGGTTGTCAGGCCTACCTGGCGCAGCGCGGCCGATGTCCAGGTGTTGCAGCCGGCGAACGCGTTGAAATGGCCCCTCGCCTCGAAAAACACGTCATTCTTACCATAGGCAACGCCCGGGATCGGCACCGGGGCTCCGTTCTCCTGCGCAAAGCTCTCCTCGATGAACTGCAGCAGATGCGCGTAACCCTTCTCATCCACGGCGAGCGGCGTAACAGCCGGATGCGTCCTGTCGATCGCCCCGGCACGTTCGACGTGCATGACCGACCGATCGAGGGTCAGCGCTTTCAGGACCGGCATGGGCTTCAACTGCGCCCATTCCGGGGTCTCGATGTAGAAAGCACGTCCACCCCAACCGAAGACCAGATAGAAGACACCGGGTTCATCGATCGCAAGACCGCCGGTCGCGAGAAACCCGAATCGCGCCAAGAGGTCCGCGTCTACGGGAATGGCGATATCAGTGTGGATCGGATTGCTGAGCACCAGGATTTCCCGTGTCGCCTCGCCTCTGGCCGGCATGGAACCGGTCAATAGCGGCCGCGGCACCACAGTGCCTGCAACAAGTACAAGCATAGCGGTGATGACGACAACGCCGAAAGCCCGCAGCAGCCGTCTCATCATCACGGAAATCCTGGCGTTTTGTAACGGGATGCGGGAAACACGGTGAAAACTGGCGACCCCTGCAGGGCTCGAACCTGCGACAACCTGCTTAGAAGGCAGGTGCTCTATCCAGCTGAGCTAAGGGGCCGCTTGAAGGGGAAGCATTTCCCCCGGAGTAACACCAGACGTCAATGCGTCCAGGGCTGCATGCGGTTGAAGCGGAAATTGTCCGTGTAGGACAGGCTCTTTCGCGTGGCGTCCTTCGGGGCGATGACCCGGTATTCGATGCCGTTGCGCTCGGCATAGGCCACGGCCAGTTCCGCAGTCTCGAAGGTCAGCTTGACCTGCTGGCGCGTATCGGACGAACTCGTATAGCCCATCATCGGATCGATCGTGCGTGGCGATTCCTGATCGAACTCGAGCACCCACAAATGCGTCTTGGCCTTGCCGGACTGCATGGCGGTTTTTGCGGGACGATAGATTTTCGCGGACATATCTTAGAGGACTCCACTCTGGTTCCGTGGCCGACCAAATCGCTTTGCCGACACAGCGCATTGCCATAACGCAGATTGCGTTAAAACGGAATGACCCACGACGGATTTTTGACCGATTTTACCGGGTAAGGCTCTTGTCAGAGGATAATCGGTGAAGGACAGGGAGTTTTTGCGCATGAGCGCTTAGATCGATGGTCGGAGTGGAGAGATTCGAACTCCCGACCCTCTGGTCCCAAACCAGATGCGCTACCAGGCTGCGCTACACTCCGTGACCGTCGATGCGGGGAGATACACGCTTCCCCCGCCCCTGCAACAGCTAAATTTCAAGAAATGGCATTGCTGACGATCGGGTTCAGGGCGAAGCCTCGGTGGGGCGATTGTCGATCTGCGGTGTCTTCACCACATCGCCGGTGGCGATGCCAAGACGTTTGACGGTGCCGGCGTTAAGTTCCAGCACATAGGCGACGGGCTCTCCTGAATCGATGATCGCCTCCGACAGCGGAACGGCATTTTCCCGGATGGTCAGTATGCCGCCATCTTCGCCGAGGAACAGCATGTCGAGCGGCAGATAGGTATTCTTCATCCACATCATGACGCGCCGGGTCTGGCCGAAATCAAAGAACATGCCATGGTCGGGGGCCATCTGGCGACGGTTCATCAGCCCCTGCTGGCGGTGATCGGCATCGACAGCCAGCTCTACCTCAAAGCCATGTTCCTTGCCATCAGCGGTCTCGATGGTCAGCCTGTCCCTCGGAAAGGTCAGGTCTTGCGCCTGCACCGGCACACAAGCCAGCAACAAAAAAAGCGCCAGAAAGGCGCTTTCGAAACAGCGGCGCAGCGCAAACAACATCAGTGCGCACGACCGGCGGGCGACGGGACGTCAGGATGAATTTCGGCAGCCATCAAGCCCTTGTCGCCATCGCCGAAGCGCACCAGAACCGTCTGTCCCGGCCGCAGTTCGGTCAGGCCGAATCGGCGCAGGGTTTCCATGTGAATGAAGATGTCCTCGGTGCCATCTCCCCGCGTCAGGAAGCCGAAACCCTTGGTGCGGTTGAACCACTTGACGAGGACGCGCTCCAGCCCACTGGTCGGCGTCACCTGCACATGGGTCTTCACCGGCGGCATCTGCGAGGGGTGCACCGCGGTCGATTGGTCCATGGAAAGAATGCGGAAAGCCTGATAGCCGCGGTCGCGCTTCTGGATCAGAGCCACCACGCGTGCGCCCTCTAGAACCGTCTGGTATCCGTCGCGGCGCAGGCAGGTCACGTGAACCAGCACATCCTGCATACCATTGTCCGGGATGATGAAACCGAAGCCCTTGGCAACATCGAACCACTTGATCACGCCGGTGATCTCCAAGAGATCAAGCGCATCGTTGCCGAACTCGTCATCCGGTGCGACGTCTTTCGATGAAATCCTGTCCGCCATAGCCCGCCAGCCCCTCGATTACGCGTCACAAATAATACGGTTAACTGATTCTTGACGATCAGATTAACATCGTCCCAATGCGAATGCGCAAGCCCTTCGTTGAAATTTGCCCTGTTCCCATTTGTATTTCGCGAGCCTTGCCTCTGGCTTATTGTCCGTTAGATAAAGGGGCTGACAAACATCACTCCGCAAAACAGGGACATTACAATGCGTTATCTGCACACGATGGTTCGCGTCAAAGATCTCGACGCGGCGCTGCATTTTTACGGCACGCTTTTCGGCCTTGTGGAAATCCGGCGCTACGAGAATGAGAAAGGCCGTTTCACCCTGGTTTTCCTGGCAGCACCGGGCGATCTCGACCATGCCAAGGGCGCGCTTTCGCCCTGCCTGGAGCTCACCTACAACTGGAATACGGAAGATTACACCGGCGGCAGGAATTTTGGCCACCTCGCCTATGAGGTCGATGACATCTATGCACTTTGCCAGCACCTGATGGACAGTGGCGTTACGATCAACCGTCCGCCCCGTGACGGGCACATGGCTTTTGTCCGCTCGCCCGACGGCATCTCCATCGAAATCCTGCAGAAGGGTGAAAACCTGCCGCCACAGGAGCCGTGGCTGTCCATGGGCAATACCGGAGCATGGTAAGCCTCGCACAACAGCAAGCAGCGATAACAGTGCAGTGAATGGATCGTCAGCTCCGGCATGCGGTATTGTGGGCATGCATCGGCTGCGTGATCTGGTTGAGATGAAGACAATCGGGCCTTGTGCGAAACGGCACGAGGCCCCCTTTTCCTGCACAGGTTTACAAACATCACATCGTTAACTACACTTTTGTGTGAAATGACGAGAGATCGGACAGTCTGCCGCTCGTATAATCGACGGTCGTGTCGTCCGGGAAGCCAGGCATCGAGAGGGAACGGCGTGAAAGTCCCGTCCGGGACGCGCGGCGTGAAGGTGTCTTCAGCTTCGAATTGACAGCCATGACGGTAAGACATCTCTTGCCTTTGGCTGCCGTCTTTGTGGAGGGTCAAGCGTTGCAGCATCGAGCAGAAAAGGCGGGCAGCCGGCGTCATACGCTATGGGCGCTTGCGCTGACGACGTCGATGCTGGTCCTGTCCGGTTGCGTCTCAGCCGGCTCGCAGGACAAGGACACGGCAAGTCTTTCGCCGGCAGCGACCGATGCAGAGGTATCGGCGACGGACACGGTTGCCGAAGGCGCCATGGAAGATCAGCAGGTGGTCGCCCTCGGCGCCGACGGACAGCCGGCGGATGGCGCTACGGCGAACGCGATGATGCCAGCGAGCACCAATGGCCAGCCCGACTCGCTCGTGCTGCAGACCAACGGGCTCAAGGCCACATCATCCAGCATCTATGCCAGCCAGGTCACAGGCCAGACCCAGATGCCGGGGGACACGGCGATGGGCACAAGCGAGGCCGCAGCGCTTCCGGTGCTGGAAAATCAACCCGGCGTGAAGCCGGTGACAAACAGTCTGTTCCAGAGCAAACAGCAGCCGGCGGCTGAGCCGATGCCCCTACCTCTAGAAGGGGCGAGCAATACAACGCAGGCTGCCGATCCTGCCCAGCAGATTGCAGTAGCGGACACGATCCTGCCGGACAATGCCGCCGCACTCGAAATGCCAGCGTCCGTGCCTTTGCCGCTCAGTGGCGCGGCCGCGCTTCAAGGCGAAACGTCGGGACAACTGCATGCCGTCCAGCCGTCGCAGCAGGCTGCAGCCATGATCGTGACCGCAGATGGTCAGCAAACCGCTTCGCTGCCAATCTCGGACAAGACAGAGACCGAAGAAAAGGACAGCAAGCCGGCCTTTTCGCTCGCAGCTCTCTTTGCCGGCAAGCGAAAGAACAAGACCGCGTTCGACGGCGATCGACTCGGCAAGGCGACACAGAAGAAAACCATCTCGCAAGAGAATGTTCAGCAGCAGCAGGTGGCATCGCTGGCCTACAACGCCCTGCCCGGCGTGCGCGCAACGTCGATGTTTGCAACGGCCGGCGATGCGGAACCAGCGCATGATGACGACAGCGGCACGATCGAGGTCGCATCCCTGCCCGGTCTCGCGCGACTGGCGCCAAACGGGCTCTGGCTGCAGACGCAGAAGGTCGAGACCGGCTGTTTCAAGCCGGAACTGATGCAGGTGCTGAAGATCGTCGAGAATCACTATGGCCGCAAGGTCATGGTGACATCAGGACTGCGCGACCTCAAACACAATCGCCGCGCCGGTGGCAGGCGCCAGTCGCTGCACACGACCTGCGAGGCGGCTGATATCCAGATTCCCGGAATCAGCAAGTGGAAACTGGCCGAGTATCTGCGCACGATCCCCGGTCGCGGTGGCGTCGGCACCTACTGCCACACCGAGTCCGTGCATATCGACATCGGCACCGAACGCGACTGGAATTGGCGCTGCCGCCGCCGCAAGGGCTGAGAGGTCGCCGAAGTTTTCCATTTTCAACAATATTTTCAATGACATAAATTTTATGTCATTTTTTTATACGAAAATGAATTTTCGCGCTTGCGGTCTTTCGAAGGCCTGACTATAAAGCGGCCACACAGCGCTTGCGCCCTTCGTCTATCGGTTAGGACACCAGATTTTCATTCTGGGAAGAGGGGTTCGACTCCCTAGGGCGTACCACTGTGCTTCTCAAATCCAGTTTTGGAATTGATCGAGGAGCTGCCGGAAACGGCGGCTCCGGCGTTGCTTCCTTGTGAACTGCGACGGTTTGCGAACAATGTCGCACATCCCCTTCACGTCTTTGTTTTTACCGCAAAAAAGCGTGAAAAAATACAGATAGGCGCTTGCGGCTTTCAAAGCTGCTGACTATAAGACGCCCACCTGATGCGCCCTTCGTCTATCGGTTAGGACACCAGATTTTCATTCTGGGAAGAGGGGTTCGACTCCCTAGGGCGTACCATGGTTCTCTCCGTAAAATTCGCTGTACACAGCGCGCTTCTTTCTTTGTGAGCCCGCTGACACCTGCTTGTCAGAGTGCCTTTGCAGCATCGATCACCCGCAATTGCACCCGCCGCGACCCCTGCCAGAGATCGGCCGAAATCGAGCCGGCGACATGGATCGACAGGCCGCGCGAGGACAGCAGGAAATCGCCGAGCGGCGTCTCCAGCGCGCGGAAGGCGATGCCTTCGAGCCGCGTCCCATCCAGCCCTTCCAGCGTCACCTTGACGTGGTTGACGCCAACCTGCCGCGCATCGCGCAAGCGGTGCCCCGGCAGCGCAAAGATTGGCTGAGGGTGGCCGGAGCCGTAGGGTCCGGCAAGTTCCAGCTGGTCGATCAAAGAAAGGTTCGCGCCAGAGGCGCCAAGCGCGCCATCGATCTTGAGCGTCTGGACGGAAACGAGATCGCGTATCGCAGCCTCGCCTCTCTCCTCGAAGAAGTGCCGCAGCCGTCCTAGATTGGCGCGCTCGACGGTCAGACCCGCCGCCATGGCGTGACCGCCGCCCTTGACCAGCAGCCCATTGTCCACAGCCGTGCGCACCAGCTTACCCATGTCGAAGCCGCTGATCGAACGGCCGGACCCTGTGCCCTTTCCGTTCGGATCAAACGCGATGGCAAAGGCCGGGCGCCGGAATTTTTCCTTGATGCGCGCGGCAAGCAGTCCGACGATGCCTGGATGCCAGTTTTCCCTTGCCGTGACGATGACCGACGCGGTTTCACCGGTTCCGTATTCGGCCAGAACCTCGGCTTCGGCCTCGGCCAGCATGACGGCCTCCATTGCCTGGCGTTCGCGGTTCAACTCGTCCAGCCGCTCGGCGATCCGCTCGGCCTCGTTCTGATTCTCAAGCGTAAGCAGCCGGCTACCCAGTGCCGCATCGCCGATCCGGCCGCCGGCATTGATTCGGGGGCCGATGAGAAAGCCGAAATGATAGGGCGTCACCGGGCCGCCAAGCCCGGCCTTGCGGAAAAGTGCGGAAAGACCGGGGTTCTGCATATGGCGCGCCGCAACCAGCCCCTTGACGACATAGGCCCGGTTCAAGCCCTTGAGCGGCACGACATCGCAAACCGTTGCCAGAGCAACGATATCGAGCAAGGCCAGAAGGTCGAAACTATCCGCCCGCCGATCGCCTTTCTCCCGCAACAGGCGCATCGCGTTGACGAGGACAAGAAAGACGACGCCGGCGGCGCACAAATGCCCCTGCCCCGACAGGTCGTCCTCCCGGTTGGGATTGACCAGTGCGTGGCAAGGGGGCAGCGCGGTGCCAACCTGGTGATGGTCGATCACCACCACTTCGATATTGCGCTCCGCAGCGACCGCCAGCGATTCCTGGCTGGTCGAACCGCAATCGACCGTGACGATCAACCGGGCGCCATTGTCGATCAACTGGTTGATCGCCGCCGGATTGGGACCATAGCCTTCGAAAATCCGATCGGGAATGTAGATTTCCGCGTCGATACCGAAATGCCGGAGAAACCGGAACATCAGCGCCGAGGACGAGGCGCCATCGACATCGTAGTCGCCGAAGATGGCGGTTTTCTCGCGCCGCTCGATTGCCAGCAGCAGGCGTTCCGCCGCCTTGCGGCAATCCGTCAGCGTATCGGGATCGGGCATGAGCGAACGCAGGGTCGGATCAAGGAAAGCCACCGCATCATCCTGCACGACGCCACGTCCGGCCAGAACCCGCGCGATCAGGTCCGAAAATCCGTGAACCTGGCTGATCGCAAGTGCCCGGTTCTGCCCGGCCTGGTCGAGACGCGAGACCCAGCGCTGCCCGGTCACCGAGTGTTCGACGCCCAGAAACGCCCGCTGAACCGGATCGACCATTTCACTCATTGTCTGCGCCCCTTGATCTTGGTCTTTCCCTAGCGCTTTTTCGCGAACGGCCAAACCCCAAAACGACAAAGGCCCCGCCGGCTTGATCGCTGGCGGGGCCCTTGATGGGTTTCAGACGTGTCCTTGGATCAGGCGACTTTCGGCCGCTCGATGCGGATGACCTGCGGTTCGCCGACGAGGTAACCCTCGTTCTTGATCGAGGCGACCGCTTTGCGGACCGAATCCTCCATCGTCGCATGCGTGACGAGAATGATGGTCTGCGGCGCGCCGGTGTCGGTGTGCGTCTTCGATCGCTGAACGATCGATTCGAGCGAGATCCTGTTTTCGGCCATGCGGGTCGCGATACTGGCGAAGACGCCGGCCTTGTCGACGACCGTCAGGCGGATGAAATAGCCACCCTCGTGGCTCTGGATCTGCGCACGCGTATACGGCAGGAGTGCCGTGACCGGACGGCCGAAGGCCGGGACGGTCTGAGCGCCGGGGCGGCTCTTGGCGATATCGGCGATGTCGCCAAGCACCGCGGATGCGGTTGCATTGCCGCCGGCACCGGGGCCGACCATCAGCAGTTCGCCAAGGATATCGGATTCGATCGCCACCGCATTGGTGACGCCGTCCACCTGGGCGATGACCGAATCGAGCGGCACCATGGTCGGGTGCACCCGTTGCTCGATCCCGCTTTCGGTGCGTTGGGCAACGCCCAGAAGTTTGATGCGGTAGCCGAGATCGGCGGCAGCATGAATGTCGTCGATCGAGATATTGGTGATGCCTTCCAGATAGATGTCATCGGCGGCGATCGCCGTGCCGAAGGCAAGGCTGGTCAGGATCGACAGCTTGTGAGCAGTATCGTTGCCTTCAATGTCGAAAGCCGGATCGGCTTCGGCATAGCCCAATCGCTGCGCTTCCTTGAGGCAGGCCTCGAAGGACAGGCCTTCCTTTTCCATCTTGGTCAGGATGTAGTTGCAGGTGCCGTTCATGATGCCGTAGACGCGGGAAATCGTATTGCCCGTCAGCGACTCGCGCAGCGCCTTGATCACTGGAATACCGCCGGCAACGGCAGCCTCGTAGTTCAATAGCGCGCCATGCTCTTCGGCAATACCCGCAAGCTCGATGCCGTGGGCTGCGAGAAGCGCCTTGTTTGCGGTGACCACATGCACGCCGCGTGAAAGGGCAGCCTTCACTGCTGAATAGGCCGGATCGCCTGCCCCGCCCATCAATTCGACGAAGACGTCGATATCAGCACTTGCCGCAAGCGACGCCGCATCGTCAAACCAGCTTGTCGCGGTCAGATCGATGCCGCGATCACGGGTCTTGTCGCGGGCGGTGACGGCAACGACTTCGATCGGCCGACCGCAGGTCGTCGCCAGCATGTCGCGGCGATCGTGAAGGATGCGCACCAGCGCGGCACCGACGGTTCCCAAGCCCGCAATGCCGATTTTAAGGGCATCTGCCATACCAATTTCCTAACAGTGAGAGAGCGCCCCGCCCGAGACGGCGGAGCATTTCAGCGGAGACGACGGGAGCCCCGTGTCCTAGCGATGAGCGTTCAGCGAGATGACGTTGTGCAACGTATCATCGGCTGTCGAGAGAAACTTCTTGATGCTGCGCGCCGCCTGGCGGATGCGGTGTTCGTTCTCGACCAGCGCCAGACGCACATAGTCGTCGCCCATCTCGCCAAAACCGATACCCGGCGCCACGGCAACGTCGGCCTTCTCGACCAGGAGCTTGGAAAACTCCAGCGAGCCGAGATGCCGGAACTTTTCCGGGATCTTCGCCCAGGCGAACATGGTGGCGGCCGGCGGCGGCACTTCGAAGCCCGCCTTGCCGAAACTCTCGACCATCACATCGCGGCGGCGCTTGTAGATGTTGCGCACTTCTGCGATGTCGGCCCCGTCGCCGTTCAGAGCGTGGGTCGCGGCCACCTGGATTGGCGTGAAGGCGCCGTAGTCGAGGTAGGACTTGACCCGCGTCAGGGCCGAAATCAGGCGCTCGTTGCCGACGGCAAAACCCATGCGCCAGCCGGGCATCGAGAAGGTCTTCGACATGGACGTGAATTCCACCGTGTTGTCGATGGCACCAGGAACTTCAAGCACCGACGGCGGCGGATTGCCGTCGAAGTAGATTTCGGAATAGGCGAGATCGGACAGGATGACGATGTCGTGTTTCTTCGCGAAGGCAACGACTTCCTTGTAGAAATCCAGCGTTGCGACATGCGCCGTCGGGTTCGATGGGTAGTTGATGATCAGTGCGATCGGTTTGGGGATCGAATGGCGGATCGCCCGTTCCAGCGGTGGGAAGAATGTATCGTCCGGTTCGACCGAAATCGAACGGATGACGCCGCCGGTCATCAGGAAGCCGAAGGCGTGGATCGGATAGGTCGGGTTCGGGCAAAGGATTACGTCACCAGGCGCGGTAATCGCCTGCGCCATGTTGGCAAAGCCTTCCTTGGAACCGAGCGTTGCCACGACCTGCGTATCGGGATTGAGCTTCACGCCGAAGCGGCGAGCATAATAGGCAGCCTGCGCGCGGCGAAGACCGGGAATGCCCTTGGAGGAGGAATAGCGATGGGTGCGCGGGTCTTGAACGGCCTCGCACAGCTTGTCGACGATCGACTGCGGGGTCGGAAGATCGGGATTGCCCATGCCGAGATCGATGATGTCCGCTCCGCCCGCTCGCGCGCTTGCCTTCAAACGGTTGACCTGTTCGAAAACGTAAGGCGGCAGACGCCGGACTTTGTGAAACTCTTCCATCTCTAAACCTCGTCTTGCGCGGTCTCCATGCTCTTGAGAATCATGCGGGCAAGGAGAAACGCGCGGTGCAATCAGGCCCACGCGGCCATGAAACGCTTTGCGTCCAATTCAGTCGAAACGCAAGTGCTAATTCTGTATCTGCTTCAGGGTGTCGGCACCGTGATTGGCCGCCAGAGCCTGCAATTCACGCTTGCGGCGCTGGTATTCCGCTTCCGATATCGAACCTGAGGCTCGGGCCGAACCCAAGGCCGTCAGATGCGCCTGAAGGCCGGCCGCTTCATCATTGCTCATTTGTGCGGTCGCCGCGGGTCGTGCGCCTTCGATTACGGGATAGACATCCGGATTGACGGGCTTCATCGTTGCCGAATAGATCGAAGGCTGCTCGTTAGAGGATGTCGAGCCGCAGCCGCTCGCCATCAGCGAAAAGCCCGCCAGTCCTGCGGCCGCTACGATCCGGATCACCGCTGATTTCCCCGTCTTGTTCATAACGACCCCTGCTGATCCCATTTCCGCCCGCATGTCGCAAACCAACTGACATCAAGACGATCCAACATGCGCTGGCACTTGTAATCATTTTAAGGCAGAATGTAAAAAGACAAAATAAACAAGAGACTGTGGAGGAAGCCGGGTGGCAGAAGACAGGAAGGCCGATAGCCAGACCGGCAAAACCGCCGATGGCTTCGGCAACTTCGACCCGAAATCAGTCGATCCCTATATCGTCAAGGATCCGGAAGCCTTTGCCGTCAACCTCGCCCGCACCGTCGAGCAACTCGGCAAGGCAGCGTCCGCGTGGCTCGCGCCGCGGGAAAGCGGGGAAAAACCGATCTCGTCGCCGAACCGGTCGTCGACATGGTAAAAACCCTGTCGAAAGTCTCCGAATACTGGCTATCAGACCCGCGTCGGACGCTGGAAGCGCAAACCTACCTGCTCGGCAGCTATTTCTCGATCTGGTCACGAACCCTGCAGAAGATGAGCGGCGAAACCATCGCTGAGCCCGCCGATATACCACGCAATGACAAGCGCTTCTCGGACGCTGACTGGGTGAAGAACCCGTTCTTCGATTTTCTGCGGCAGGCCTATTTCGTGACGTCGAGTTGGGCCGACAAGATGGTGCGTGATGCTGAGGGGCTGGACGAACACACCCGCCACAAGGCCGCCTTCTACGTCCGGCAGATTTCCAGCGCGCTGTCGCCGGCGAATTTCGTAACGACCAATCCGCAGCTTTACCGGGAGACGGTCGCCTCCAGCGGCGCCAATCTGGTCAAGGGCATGCAGATGCTGGCGGAGGATATCGTTGCCGGCAAGGGCGACCTGCGCCTGCGCCAGACAGACACCAGCAAATTCGCGGTTGGCGAAAACATCGCGATCACGCCCGGCAAGGTCATTGCCCAGAGCGATGTCTGCCAGATCATCCAATACGATGCCTCGACGGAGACCGTGTTGAAGCGGCCGCTTCTAATCTGCCCGCCTTGGATCAACAAGTTCTACGTGCTCGATCTCAATCCGCAGAAGTCCTTCATCAAATGGGCCGTGGACCAGGGCCAGACGGTGTTTGTCATCTCCTGGGTCAACCCGGATGAGCGGCACGCGAAAAAGGATTGGGAATCCTACGCCCGCGAAGGCATCGGCTTTGCGCTAGACACCATCAAGGCTGCGACCGGCGAGGAAGAGGTGAATGCGATCGGCTATTGCGTCGGCGGCACCCTGCTTGCTGCCACGCTTGCCCTGCATGCGCAGGAAGGCGACCGGCGCATCCGTTCAGCCACCCTGTTCACGACGCAGGTCGATTTCACCCATGCCGGCGACCTCAAGGTTTTTGTCGACGAGGAGCAGATCGCCCAGATCGAGGCACGGATGAAGGAGACGGGTTATCTCGACGGATCGAAGATGGCGACCGCCTTCAACATGCTGCGCGCCTCGGATCTGATCTGGCCCTATTTCGTCAACAATTACCTGAAGGGCCAGGATCCCATGCCCTTCGACCTGCTCTACTGGAATTCCGATTCGACGCGCATGCCAGCGGCAAACCATTCCTTCTATCTGCGCAACTGCTATCTTGAGAACAATCTGACCAAGGGCAAGATGATGCTTGCCGGCAAGACGATCTCGCTGAAGGACGTCGAAATCCCGATCTACAACCTGGCCGCCAAGGAAGACCATATCGCGCCCGCGAAATCCGTCTTTGTCGGCAGCCATTTCTTCGGAGGTGACGTGACCTATGTCATGGCCGGTTCCGGGCATATCGCCGGCGTCGTCAACCCGCCGGACAAAGGCAAATACCAGTTCTGGACAGGCGGCAAGGTCGAAGGCGCCTTCGAAGACTGGGTCAAGTCCGCGCATGAAACGCCCGGCTCCTGGTGGCCGCACTGGCAGGCCTGGATCGAAACCCTAGAGGGCGAGCGTGTGCCGGCGCGCAAGACCGGCGGCAAGCTCAATTCGCTCGAGGAAGCACCGGGTTCCTACGTTCGCGCCCGCGCCTGAGGGTACAGCAGCGCATGATCTTCCAGACGCCGCTGGTGCCGGCCACCCTCGTGCAGCGCTACAAGCGTTTTCTGTTCGACGCCGTTCTCGACGACGGCAGCGCCATCACCGGTTTTTGTCCCAATACCGGGTCCCTGCGCGGACTGACGACGCCGGGTTCACGGATCTGGCTATCCGAGCATGACAGCCCGACGCGCAAACACCGGTACATGCTCGAACTGGTCAGCGTCGGCGACACCGTCGTCGGCATCAATACGGGCCTGCCCAACCGGATTGCCGAGGTAGCAATCAGGATTGGACAGGTCGGCAATCTTGCACGCTATGCGACACTCCATCGCGAACAGAAATACGGCCGCAATTCGCGCATCGACATGCTGCTCTCGGATCAGGAAATGGGGCTTGCCTATGTCGAGGTGAAAAACGTGCATTTCAGCCGCGCCCGGGGCCTGGCGGAATTTCCCGACAGTCCGACGGCGCGTGGCGCAAAACATCTGGAAGAACTGGGCGACATGGTGGAAGCGGGCCATCGCGGCATCATGCTCTACCTCATTCAACGGGACGATTGCGACCGCTTCCGCATCTGCGGCGATCTCGATCCGATCTATGCCAAGGCGTTCCGCAGGGCGGTCACGCGCGGCGTCGAGGCATTTGCCTTGAAATGCAGGGTTTCCCCGCAGCAAATTGCGCCGGATGGGCTGATCGCCATGGACGAACCCGCCTTTGCTGATCTATGACAATTTGCAAAGACAACTGAAAGTTCAGCAATGGTGACCTATATCGAGGCGTCTGCCGCCCCTCTCAAGAACACCGGCGTCATCCGCCTCTACAAGCCGGAAGATTTCGAGGGCCTGCGTCGCGCCTGCCAGCTGACGGCGCGTTGCCTTGATGAACTTGCGCCGTTCGTCAAACCGGGCGTGACAACCGACGAAATCGACCGTTTCGTCTTCGATTTCGGCATGGACCATGGCGCCCTGCCCGCGACGCTCAACTATCGCGGCTACACGAAATCCTCCTGCACATCGATCAACCATGTCGTCTGTCATGGCATTCCCGACGAAAAGCCGTTGCGCGAGGGCGACATCGTCAACATCGACGTCACCTATATCATCGATGGTTGGCATGGCGATTCCAGCCGCATGTATCCGGTCGGCACGATCAAGCGGGCCGCTGAACGGTTGCTTGAAGTCACGCATGAATGCCTGATGCGCGGCATTGCCGCCGTCAAGCCCGGCGTAAAGACCGGCGCGATCGGCCAGGCAATCCAGACCTATGCCGAAGCGGAGCGCTGCTCTGTTGTCCGCGACTTCTGCGGCCATGGCGTCGGTCGGTTGTTTCACGATGCCCCCAATATTCTGCATTACGGCCGCGACAATGAGGGGCCGGAGATGCGCGAAGGCATGATCTTCACCATAGAGCCGATGATCAATCTTGGCCGGCCGCATGTGAAGGTGCTGCAGGATGGCTGGACGGCGGTAACGCGTGATCGGTCGCTGTCGGCGCAATACGAGCATACGGTTGCGGTCACGGCTGATGGCTACGAGATCTTCACCCTGTCTCCGGGTGGGCTCGACCGACCCGGTCTCCCAGCTTGAGGATTTCATGACAAAGCCCCCTCCACTTCCGATAGCGAGATTGCGCAGCCGGCGGACGAAAGGGGTTTTTCGCAGAGCAGCAACCAAAGCGCCTGAACCTCGACGCGCCGGCAAAAGCGGCCGACGACGCACATTATCACGGCCACCGGGAGCGGCTTCGCACACGCTACCGCGACAATGGAGACACGGCGCTCGCCGACTACGAAATCCTTGAACTGCTGCTGTTCCGGCTGATCCCGCGCCGCGACACCAAACCCATCGCCAAGGCCCTGCTCGACCGTTTCGGCACGCTCGCCGGCGTCTTTGGCGCGCCGCCCGCACTGCTGCAGGAGGTCAAGGGCATAGGCGAGGCCGTGGCGCTCGATTTGAAACTCGTGGCGACCGTGGCGCACCGGATGCTGAAAAGCGAGCTGAAGGGCAAGCAGGTGCTCGCCTCCTGGTCATCGGTGATCGAATATTGTCATGCCGCGATGGCGCATGAGACACGCGAACAATTCCGCATCCTGTTTCTCGACAAGCGCAATGCCCTGATCGCCGACGAGGTGCAACAGACCGGTACCGTCGATCATACGCCGGTCTATCCGCGCGAAGTGGTCAAGCGCGCGCTGGAACTCTCGGCGACCGCTCTTATCCTCGTCCACAATCATCCGTCCGGCGACCCGACGCCGTCGCGCGCCGATATAGAAATGACCAAGATGATCATCGACACGGCCAAGCCGCTCGGCATCACCGTTCACGATCACATCATCATCGGCAAGGACGGCCATGCCAGCCTCAAGGGGCTCAGGCTCATCTGAGGACAGAAAAACTCAGAGCCACTTGGCCTTACGGAACATGCGATAGAGCGTGCCGCAGACAAAGGCGATGAACAGCAGCACCACGAAGTATGCGTAGCGTATCTTCAATTCCGGCATGTCATCGAAGTTCATCCCGTAAATGCCGGCGACCGCGGTTGGAACGGCAAGAATCGCTGCCCAGGATGCGAGCTTGCGGGAAATTTCCGTCTGCTCGGACTGGCCGATCATCAGGCTCGCCTCGAAGGTGAAGGCAAGCACCTCGCGCAGCGTGTCGATATCCTCCTGGACCCGGCGGACATGGTCGGTGACATCGCGGAACAGCGCGTGCAGCGTGGCGTCCATGCCGGGCAGATCGAGATGCTCGTGCCGCCGGCAGACATCGACCAGCGGGACCACGGCATTGCGCAGGCGCAACAGGCTGCGACGGAGCATGTAGAGCCGCTCGATATCCTTCTTGTCCAGCCGCTCGCGCAGGAGGCGCTCCTCCAGTTCCTCGACCTCTGAATGGATGCCTTCGAGAACCGGCATGTAATTGTCCACGATAAAATCGAGGATGGAATAGAGGATGTAATTCTCTCCATGCGCGAGCGAAGCCGGCGAGGCCTCGCAGCGCTGCCGCACCAGGTTGTAGGAGGTCGATGGTCCATGACGAACAGACACCACATAACCGCGGCCAACGAACAGATGGGTTTCGCCAAAGACGATCTCGTCCTTGTTCATATGCGCGGTGCGCGCCACAACGAAGATCGAATCGCCATAGATCTCAAGCTTGGGACGCTGATGTGCATGGCTCGCATCCTCGATCGCCAGATCGTGAAGGCCAAACTCCGCCTGGACCTCGCGCAACAGCTCGTTGTCCGGCTCATGCAGGCCGATCCAGACCACCGCCTTGTCCCTGCCCTTCCATTTGTGCGCGTCCTTGATCTCGATATCGCCGACACGCTGGCCGTTTTCGTAGGCGGCGGCGGCAATGACACCCGGCCGGCTGCAGGGTTTTACTGACGGTGCCGGCTCTGGCCAAACGACGTGCGGTTTAGCATCGCCACGCGCACTCTCCCTATCCTGCAAGGCCATCGTCCGTCTCCCTTCACCAACATCAGGTCATGGCGGGAGCATCCCCATCATGACTTGAAGTGCGCCTCTCCGGCCCATACCCGGAATTATATGCGCTTTGCCCGAAATAACCATCCGTCTGTCCAGCGCCTGCTTACAACGGTTTATGAAACTGTAAGATTGACGCTATAGACTCTTGTGCGCGACATTTGCCGCATTGCACAACGATTCTCTCCTCTTCACCGGAAGCGTTTCATGACCCAGTACGATCTAGTCGTTGTCGGCAGCGGGCCAGCGGGGCGTCGCGGCGCCATTCAGGCCGCAAAGCTCGGCAAGAAGGTTCTCGTCATCGAGCAGGGAAAACGGGTGGGCGGCGTCTCCGTACACACCGGCACGATCCCGTCGAAGACACTGCGGGAAACCGCGCTCAACCTCACCGGCTGGCGCGAACGGGGATTTTATGGCCGCGCCTACAGGGTCAAGCAGGAGATCAGTGCGGACGACTTGCGCCGGCGCTTGCTGATCACGCTCGACCATGAAGTCGAGGTGCTGGAACACCAGTTTGCCCGCAACCGCGTTCACAACATTCGCGGCAAGGCGAGTTTCCTTGATCCGCAGCGCCTGGAAATCATCAAGGACGATGGCGAGCGGGTCGAAGTGACCGCGACCAGCATCCTTCTGGCCGTCGGCACCAAGCCGTTTCGTCCTGACTATATCCCGTTCGACCACAAATCGATCCTCGACAGTGACGAGCTCTTGGAAATCACCGACCTGCCCCGTTCCATGGTGGTGATCGGCGCCGGCGTCATCGGCATCGAATATGCGACAATCTTCAGCGCCCTCGACACCGCGGTGACGGTGATCGACCCGAAGTCGACGATGCTCGATTTCATCGACAAGGAAATTGTCGAGGATTTCACCTATCAGCTGCGCGATCGCAACATGAAGCTTATGCTGGGCCAGAAGGCTACCAAGGTGGAAAAGCTGGCGGATGGCAAGTGTTCGGTCACGCTCGACAATGGGCGCATCATCAATTGCGAAATGGTGCTGTTTGCCGCCGGTCGCATGGGCGCCACCGATACGCTGAACCTTGCAGCGGCCGGGCTCGAAGCCGACAGCCGCGGCCGTCTCAGCGTCAACCCGGAAACCTTCCAGACGTCCGTCCCGAACATATACGCAGCCGGCGATGTCGTCGGCTTTCCGAGCCTTGCCTCGACATCGATGGAACAGGGCCGGATCGCCGCCCGCGTCGCCGTCGGCGTCATCGCCAAGGAACCGCCGAAATATTTCCCCTACGGCATCTACGCCGTCCCGGAAATCTCGACCTGTGGCCTGACGGAAGAGGAAGTCAAGGAACGCGGCATTCCTTATGAATGCGGGATCGCCCGCTTCCGCGAAACCTCGCGCGGCCACATCATGGGGCTGGATTCCGGCCTGCTCAAGATGATCTTCTCGCTAAAGACCCGCCGCCTGCTTGGCGTCCATATCGTCGGCGAAGGTGCAACCGAGCTTGTCCATATCGGCCAGGCGGTCTTGAACCTGAAGGGCACGGTCGAATATTTCGTGGAAAACACCTTCAACTATCCGACGCTTGCCGAGGCCTACAAGATAGCCGGGCTGGATGCCTCAAACCGCATGGGCGAACCGAAGTAAGTACCAGCACTCGGAGCCACGACACAAGCCGCCCTTACTAGGCGGCTTTTTTGTTGGAAGAAACAATTTTCACAGGACACAAACGCAAAAAGCCGCCCCAATGGGACGGCCTTCTGCACAATAAAGTCCGGAAGATTATTCGGCGCTGTCGTCAGCGGCCTTCTTCTTCGGAGCAGCCTTTTTCTTCGGTGCGGCTTCTTCGCCTTCAGCGGCTTCGGCCTTGGCGGCTTTCTTCTTCGGCGCAGCCTTCTTCGCGTCGGACGAGGTTTCTTCCTCGTCGTCGGCCATCAGTTCTTCCTTGGTCACCGTCTTGTCGGTGACCGAGACTTCGGCCAGCAGGTGATCGACGACCTTTTCTTCGAAGATCGGGGCGCGCAGCGAAGCGGCTGCACCCGGGGTCTTCTGGAAGTAGTCGATGATTTCCTTTTCCTGGCCGGGGAACTGGCGAAGCTGCTCATAGAGCGAACGCTGCATTTCCTCGTCGGTCACCTGGACGCCGGCCTTTTCGCCGATTTCCGAGAGAACGAGGCCAAGGCGCACGCGGCGCTCGGCGAGCTTGCGGTATTCGACGCGGGCATCTTCTTCCGTCGTATCTTCGTCGGCGAAGGTCTTGCCGGCTTGGCTGAGGTCGGTGTTGATCTGGCGCCAGATATTTTCGAATTCGGCATCGACGAGGCGCTGCGGCGTGTCGAACTGGTAGAGTTCGTCGAGCTGGTCGAGGATCTGACGCTTGACCTTCTGGCGGGTCATCGAGCCGTACTGGCTTTCGATCTGGCCGCGGACGATTTCCTTCAGCTTGTCAGCCGATTCCAGGCCGAGCTTTGTCGCCAGTTCGTCGTTGATCTCGACTTCGGCGGCGCTTGCGACGTCCTTCACGGAGATATCGAAGGTCGCTTCCTTGCCGGCAAGGTTTGCAGCCGGATATTCAGCCGGGAAGGTCACGGTGATGACCTTTTCGTCGCCAGCCTTGAGGCCGACGAGCTGTTCTTCGAAGCCCGGGATGAAACGGTTCGAACCGAGAACCAGTTCGGCATCCTCGTCCTTTCCACCGTCGAAGGCTTCGCCATCGACCTTGCCGAGGTAATCGATCGTGACGCGGTCGCCATTGGCGGCCTTGCCCTTCTTCGTCTCATAGGTGCGGGCGCTTTCGGCGATCTTCAGGATCTGCTCGGTGACTTCCGATTCGTCGATCTCGACGACTTCGCGCGTGACCTTAATGCCGCTCGTGTCCTTGAGGGTGATCGCCGGGATCACTTCATAGGCCAGTGTGAATTCGAAATCGGCTTCGGCGTTCAGGATCTTTTCGGCTTCGGCCTCGTCCTCGGTCATCGCGACTTCCGGCTGGGTCGCCGACTTCTCGCCGCGGCCGCTCAGAATTTCGGTCGGCTTTTCACGCACCAGTTCGTTGACGAGCTCGGCCATGATCGACTTGCCGTACATCTTCTTCAGATGCGCGACCGGAACCTTGCCCGGACGGAAACCATTGATGCGGACCTTGTCCTTGGTTTCGGCGAGACGCTCGTTCATCCGAGCTTCCATGTCCTTGGCCGGAATGACGACCTTGAGTTCGCGCTTCAGCCCTTCAGCGAGCGTTTCGATAACCTGCATGTTCAAACCTTCATTTCACGTTGACAGGGCCCTGTCGGTGTTCTTTTTCTGAAAAGCACCTGAGCCGATCCATTTGCCGGGAGTGGCTTTACGCAATTCGGTGGCCGTTTTGCAAGCAAAATGGCACTTTGTCCTCGACCGACGCCAAAGACTCACCGTCCTCGGCATCCCTTTATTCTGGTGCGGGTAGAGAGACTTGAACTCCCACGCCTTGCGGCACCAGAACCTAAATCTGGCGTGTCTACCAATTTCACCATACCCGCGTTCAGAACACCGAACCGCCTGATCTCTACATATCCGTAGCCCGTCGCGGCAACAAAGCGCCAGCAAATAGCCACGCACAGGGTCAAAGGCGTTCCCGAGCGCGGCGTCTCTATATCACCCGTTTTCCACGGATCAAAGGAAAAATGCGGAAACAGTGCATGCTGTCGCCCGATGATGTCACAGAAGCGTATTAATAGAGCGGCTCCTCATAGAGCGGCTTCCCATCGACGGCGATCAGGCGGATCTGCATGGTCCCCTTATCATCAACGCTGGCCGTAACAGACAGGGCACTGGCATTGCGGGCCTCTTCCAAAACCAGCCCCTCGCCTTCCGGCACATAATAGCGCTCGATGCCGTATTCGACGCTGATCGCCGCTTGCGGTGCGTCCGGCGTCGGATAGTAGAAGAAGGGCTGCGTGCGGGCGATCACCGATCCGTCTTTTGCCGTCAGATCGGCAAACGAGGCTTCCGACACAGTCCAGAAACCGTCCGCCTGCTTTTCCAGCCGGACCGACATCTGCGCATCCGTGGATTCCTTCGGAAAGCCGCCGGTTACCTTGTCGGCAGCAATGGTCGAGATGTCATAGGCCAGAATCACATAATCGCCGCGCAGCAGATCGCGTGGATCGACGGGAACGGTTTTCAGGACGACATCGGTTCCGTTGCGCAGGATCGAGGCGCGGCTTTCAATCATGTAACCAAGGAAAGCCGTCTGCAGCAGGGCGACGAGAATCGCGGCAAAAAGCGGGCGGATCAGCGGCGTGCGGGACAACGACAGCATCTTAGATCCCCTCTGCAACAGGCTTGGCCGATAGGCGTTTTTCCAGGCGGATGACGATCCAGGCAATCAAGGCCACGACGACACCGGAGATAAGGAAAAAGCCGGATGTTCCGAGAATGGAGCCAAGCGTTTCCGAGGCGAGATAGAGCGTTTCCCCGGCAAAGACGGCATAACCGAGATAACGCACCGCGCCATTCATGCGCCCGGCAATGCCGATGCCGGCCAGCGATACGGCGAGCGTCACGGCGCCGATCGCAATATCCGCACCGAGGCCATCGACCTCGATATGCAAGGCAGCCAATCCGATGAACGCAAGCAGGAAAGAATAGAAAGACGGGGCTGCGCCTGCCTCGCGCGCCAGCCTGTAGAGCGGCGAGATCGGCAGGCTTGCAGCCAGGAAACAAACGAGACCGACGATAAAGAATATCACCGCGAGCCACTGCTCAGAAATCTCGATGTAAAGCCAGGCGAGCCAGCCCAGCATCAACAGATAGGCCAGGTGCCGCGCCCGATTGGCGCCCGTGTACCAGACCAGTGCGATCACGATGACGCAGAACAAGGGAACCAGATAGATGACGCCGTTGCCCTCGAACGTCGTTTCATTTTCCACGATCAGCACGCCGAAGACCGCCCAGGACAGGAACCCGGAGACGACCGTCAAAGCGCCGGAGCGAAAGGCAACCGTGGCGACGCATGCGGCGGCGAACCAGACGAGCATGGCATCCACAGAATCGCCCGACAGATGATACATTTGCCCGATCAGAGCGATCGCGCCGCCGAAGGTCATGGTGCCCATGACCAACAGAGCAGCCGCGATGCGATTCAGTCCGCGACCAAGGCAGAGTGCGGCCGAGAGATAGAAGATCCAGATCAGCGCGCCGATGCCGGCGACACGGGCGATCCGCGGCAGCGCTTCCCAATTGGCGGCCACCAGCAGCAGGATAGCCGCGGAAAGAAGGACGGCAGCAAGTGTCAGCAGCACGCGTCCGACGCTGAAACTGCTTTCCCGCGCGTCATATTCCGTCAGCATCGCCTCCGCTGCCGGCGCAGACACGAGGCCTTTCGATACCCAAAGCGCAAAATCCCGCTCGATCCGTCCGCGATACATTCCCGTCCCCCATATTCACGACAGACCTAAGCGAATCCCGGACGAAAATACAATGGGGCGGCCTGTACTGACGCTTCCGTCGTTCGGCGGCAGACCTTCAATCGTCGTTAACCAATCGTAAAGAGTTTCATGCGATTCTCAATGTAAGCGAACAGAGCACAACGACGGATACGGTCATGCGACCGGCGCAGGACTTCCATGATGAGAAGCCACTGCAACTACCCAAATCCTGATCCTATATTCAGACCGAGACATAACGGGCGCCTATAGAACGAGGCCCCTTGGAAAGCGGCGCAGGCCAGCCGTACCTGACAAGAACAGACAAAGGCCCGGACAAATGTCCGTGATGGAATTCGGAGCGACGCACTCCTCCTCCCAGTGTCGCTCCGTTCTGATTGGCAACGCTCCTCCTCCCGGTTGCCAATCGTCTCAAATGACGCCCGCTGGATCTCCTCCCCAGCGGGCGTTATTCGTTCTGTCGGGCGGCATCACGAGGCCACCGGAATCGACTAGATTTTGAGCAATAATACCCGGCCGCCGCCGCCGCTATGCTTTGAATGCAACGGTGCTATTCCTCAATTGCGCTACACAGCCTGGCAGTCAGCACCTATCTTATGCTCAGACTTCGGGTCGGCGCACTCCTCCTCCCAAGCGCACCCGATGGGTCCGGCAACACTCCTCCTCCCGGTTGCCGATCAGAATAGCAACGCCCGATGGATTTCCTCCCCAGCGGGCGTTGTTTTTTGTCAGCCTCGGGCATGTGCGCACCGCGTAATCTCATGCAGCGCCTCATCGTTAAAAAAGATTTAGCAGAATCGGAAATAGCCCTGCATTCAGCGCATGGGTGCGATGCAGCATCGTCTCTGTTTTTTGCGGTCGATCGGCGTATATTCCCATCATCAGATGAAGGCCAGCCAAGACAAGTGCTGGCACATTGACCCTCGAAAGGATTGGGATCATGAACCTCGCTCGCTCGTTCAATAACTGGCGCAAGTATCGTCAGACCTGCAACGAACTCGGCCGCATGAGCGACCGCGAACTGAACGACCTCGGCATCGGCCGCGGCGACATTTCGCACGTTGCCCGCAAGGCCATTAAGTAAGACGATCGCGCAGCCGCCGGCATTTTCCGGCTCAGGTAGCGCTTGCATCAAACGCCCTCCGGACAATTCCGGCGGGCGTTTTTTTATGTCCGAAGTGGACGTTGGCAGGCCATCAAGCAGCGCTGAGTGCCTCAAATTTGCGCTTTCGGTCCCGGCGGTACGCTCAATAGCCGCGACCTTTCCGGCCAGTTCAATATTTTTCAAAAATCGACTTTAAAACAGCGACTTGCTGGACATCTCCGGACATTTTCAGGAAACGTTAACCTATGATGCCTTTTCGGGCAAAGGCCCGCGCTGCTCACCAAAGAAGCAACACATTGCACAAACGCATAGCAGATGCTTTTTCTTTGCACTCCATCTTTCCCCTTGGAAGGCGTACATAGATACCAACGCAGCAGACAAATGATTGTCACGCTCAATTGTTTCCCAAGGACAAAGACCATGAACCCGATTCTGTATCGCAAAAAGCTGGATCAACTATCGCCGCACCGTTGCCGAACTCGGCAACCTGTCCAACCACGCGCTCTCGGACATCGGCATCACCCGCTTCGACATCCGCAACATCGCTTCGCGCTCGTTCCGTTAATCGGTTCTTTAGCGCTCCCTAAAACGGCACCCTGGCGGTGCCGTTTTTGATTCTGGGCCGTTTTTGATTCTGGCTTGCGCAGCACCGATCGGAAGCGGTTCCCTTTGAACCGGCATTGCTCTAAGAAACGCCGCATGACCCAGACATCGACACACTCCCCCATCCATATCATCGGCGGCGGCCTTGCAGGCTCGGAAGCGGCCTGGCAGATCGCCAAGGCCGGAATCCCGGTGATCCTCCATGAAATGCGCGGCGTGCGCGGCACGGATGCGCACAAGACCGACGATCTTGCCGAACTGGTCTGCTCCAATTCCTTCCGCTCCGACGATGCCACCAGCAATGCCGTCGGCGTGCTGCACGCCGAGATGCGGCTTGCCGGTTCGCTGATCATGGCGTCGGCAGATGCAAACCAGGTCCCGGCCGGCGGTGCGCTTGCCGTCGACCGCGACGGATTTTCGCAAGCCGTGACGAAGGCGATCGCCGACAATCCGCTGATCACCGTCGTGCGCGAGGAAGTCCAGGGCTTGCCGCCGGCGGATTGGGACCAGGCGATCATCGCCACCGGCCCACTGACAGCGCCGGGACTTGCCGATGCCATCAGGGCCGAGACCGGTGCCGATGCACTGGCCTTCTTCGACGCCATCGCGCCAATCGTTCACACCGACAGCATCGACATGGATATCTGCTGGTTCCAGTCCCGCTATGACAAGGTTGGCCCCGGCGGCACGGGCAAGGACTATATCAACTGCCCGATGGACGAGGCCCAGTACAATGCCTTCGTCGATGCGCTTGTCAGTGGCGACAAGACCGGTTTCAAGGAATGGGAAGGCACGCCCTATTTCGACGGCTGCCTGCCGATCGAGGTGATGGCAGAACGCGGCCGCGAGACGCTTCGTCACGGGCCGATGAAGCCCATGGGGCTCACCAATGCGCACAATCCTGGTGTCAAGGCCTATGCCGTGGTGCAGCTGCGCCAGGACAATGCGCTCGGCACGCTCTATAATATGGTCGGCTTCCAGACCAAGCTGAAATACGGTGCGCAGGCCGAAGTGTTCCGGATGATTCCGGGTCTCCAGAACGCCGAGTTCGCCCGTCTTGGCGGCCTGCACCGCAACACCTACATCAATTCGCCGACACTGCTCGACCCGTCCTTGACGCTGAAATCGCGGCCCGGACTTCGCTTTGCCGGCCAGATCACCGGTTGCGAGGGATATGTCGAAAGCGCCAGCATCGGCCTGCTTGCCGGCCGCTTTGCCGCCGCCGAACGCAAGGGCGCAACGCCAAGCCTGCCGCCGGTGACGACGGCTTTCGGTGCGCTGCTCAACCATATCACCGGCGGTCATATCGTTTCCGACGACGAGCCGGGCAAACGCTCGTTCCAGCCGATGAACATCAATTTCGGACTGTTCCCGCTGCTGGAACCCGGCGCCATCGTCAAGCCGGAAGGCGTCAAACGTTTTCGCGGCAAGGACAAGACGATCGTGAAAAAGCAGATGGTCGCGGCCCGTGCGCTGGACGATTGCGCGGCCTGGCTGGCGGCGTCCGCTTAGCCGACCGGGGCTGCTGTGAATTCGGACTGCGGCTGAAAGCTGCCGAGCAGCCAGAGCGAGACTTCGGCCGCCTGCTGTGGCGTGCGGAATTCGTAGGTGGCGTCGAGATAATCGAAATCGATAAAATGAACGGCCAACCCACGGCCGCTCGGCGCGTTGCGCACGCGGACATTGCCCGCCTCGATCAGATGGCAGACATAGTGTGTCCCATGGGACAGCATGATGCCGGCCTTGCCGTCATGCAGGCGCACGAAGAAGGATTTCCCGTCCGCGGTTGCGTGGATTGCCCGGATGGCTTCATCGGGAAAGGCGCGGCCGAAATCGAGAATGGCAAGGCCGGCATCCGGCGCACTTTCCTCCTTGGCGGCACGGGCCGTCATCCGCATGTAGAAAATACCTGCGAGCAGCATGCACATGATGACGATCGGCCAGATCATGGCGCCGGATCCTTTCAATTTCAGTCCTATTATAACACTGCGGACCATAATGCGCGAAACTTGCGCCAGTTTGCCGCCGGAATGGAATATCAGCGTTTACAGAGCGCCAAAACGCCGCCAGCGACGTTTACCATCGACCGTTGCGTGACGCGCGCCACATCCACCATTGCCTGCGCCACTGCGCCGGCGCGAGTGGTTGGGTGAGGATATCGGCGCCTGCCCTTTCCGCCCTGTCGAAAATCGGCTCAGCAAGAGCAAGGGTCAGGAAAGCAGGTCGATCTCGGAACCGATATCGAGGCGGCCGCGGACCGCGCTTTGCCCAGATGCTCGCGGCCGAGACCGCTGAAAGCGCGTACTGACCGGTCTAGCGCCGCCGGGTCGCTGCCGGAAAGAAACGCGTCCCGGTCCAGCCCGGTGGCAGTCAGAAGATCGGCCGGCAGATAGACTTGGCCCCGCGATCGGTGCAACGGCAGGCGCAGCAGCAGTCCGGCGATCGTCTGCGCGACGCCGGCATGACCGGCAGCCTCCGCGGACCGCGGCGCCGTTGCCGGATCGAGCACGACGCAGGACAACTGCAAAAGCGCCGAGGCCGTTTCGCCGGCATAGCCCTCAAGCGAGGCGCGGCTTTCCATGGGGTCGTCGTAGAGGTCGAAGACGCGAGCATCGATCATGTCGAGCAGCACGGCGACCGGCAGATGGTAATCTGCGATCGCAGCGAGAAGTTCCTGCGCCAGCGGGTGACCTTCGCCGGTGCCACCGCTTTCGAGCACGTCGCGCCACCATTGCAGCCGGATTTCGCCGGGCAATGGTTCGCGCACCAAATCCCGAACGCGGGCGATCTCGGCATGGAAAGCGTAGAGTGCCGCCAGTGCCGGGCGCTTTTCCACCGGTGCCAGCAGGCAGGCAAGGTAGCGGTCCCGGTCGGTATCGCGCAAAGCGGCAAGGCTGTAGCCAGCAGAAGCTGCGCTCGTCGCCTTCAGGTCCTGAGATTTTTCGTCGGAGGATCGGGACATTCAGACAGCGATCAGAGCAGCGGCAACGGCGCGCGATTCGGCCAACATGATATTGAACGTGCGCACGGCGGCGCCCGTGCTCATGGGATCGGACGAGATGTTATGCGCCTTCAGCATGGCCTTCAGCGCTGCCGGCAAGGGCCGGATGTCTTTGCCGGTTCCCACCAGCAGGACTTCGATGTCGGCCGCATCCTTGATGACGCGCGCAAACAGGTCCGGATCGAGCGCATCGCCCTCCTTGATTTCCCAGCCATAGATGCCCGATGGCAGCATCAGCACCGAGCCGCGATGCGACATGTCGGCAAAGCGGAAACCGCCATTGCCATAGGCGTCCACCGGTGCCCGCCCTGGAAAATGGGCTTCGCGGAACTCTATCCCTTTTGGCATGTCACGCACCTCCGCGGGCAACGGCTGGGCCAGGTTGTCCGCCATCAGGAGCGCTGGGACGCAGCTTGAACAGGATGAGCAGTGGCCCGGCAACATAGATCGAGGAGAAGGTGCCGACTGCGACGCCAAACAGCATGGCGATGCTGAACGAGCGGATCAGCTCGCCACCGAAAAGGCACAGTGCCAGCAGCGCAAGCATCGTCGTTGCCCCGGTCAGGATCGTCCGCGACAGCGTCTGGTTGATCGCCGCATCGATGAGAATGGGCAAGGGCATGCGCGGATAGCGCTTCAGGTTTTCACGGATGCGGTCATAGACCACCACCGTGTCGTTCAGCGAGTAACCGACGACGGTCAAAAGGGCCGCGATGCTCGTGAGATTGAACTCCATGCCGGTCACCACGAAGAGACCGATGGTCAACAGAACGTCATGCAGCGTGGCAACGATTGCGCCGATGGCGAACTGCCATTCGAAACGGACCCAGATATAGACGAGAATGGCGAAAAGGAGGCAAGCACCCCGATCGTTGCCGCCCTAGTCAATTCGCCCGATACTGAAGGGCCGACGACTTCGACGCGCCGGAATTCATAGGCATCCTCCAGTTCCCCGCGAATGAGGATCACCGAGCTCTGCTCTGCATTTTCGCCACCATCGCGCGACGGTACACGGACAAGCACACCCTGCGGCCCGCCAACACTCTTGACCTCGACAGCCCCGAGATTGAGCCCGTTCAGACGCTCAGTGATATCGGCGATGTCCGCCTCGCCTTCGCGGGCCGAGAGTTCAAGCACCGAACCGCCGGCAAAATCGATGCCGAGATTCATGCCGAGGGTCGCAAAGAGCAGCGTGGACACGACAGACAGAGCCGCCAAACCCGAAAAGACGTAGTTGCGGATCGCCATGAACCGGAAATCGAGCCGATCGAACACACCGGTGCGGATTCCGTCGGGCAGATGCACCGGTTTGCGACGCCTGACCCACTCCGACAGGATCACCCGGGTCAGCGTAAAGGCGGTGAACAGGGTCGTCACGATACCAATGGCAAGCGTCACCGCGAACCCACGCACAGTACCGGTGCCCAGGTAAAGCAGGATCACCGCGGCGATCAGCGTCGTGATATTGGCATCGACGATGGCCGCGAAGGCACGCGAGAAACCGAACTGGATTGCCTCCGACAGAGGACGCCCGCTGCGAACCTCGTCACGAATGCGCTCATAGATCAAAACGTTGGAATCGACCGCCATGCCGATCGTCAGGATGATGCCGGCAACACCCGGCAGCGTCAGCGTCAGCCCGGTTGCCGAAAGCACGGCAACAATCATCACGACATTGAGGATGACCGCCAGATTGGCGACGAGGCCGAAGAAGCCGTAAAAGCCGAACATGAAAACCAGCACAAGCAGCGCGCCGATGGTGCCGGCGGTCAGGGCCGCGCTGATCGAATCGCTTCCAAGCCCCGTTCCGATCGTCCGCTCCTCGACAACAGTCAAAGCAACAGGAAGCGCACCGGAGTGAAGGAGAAGGGCCAGATCATTAGCCCCCTCGGCGCTGAAATTGCCTGAGACCTGAACAGCGCCGCCGGTGATAGCCGTACGGATCAAGGGTGTCGAGATCACCTGTCCGTCGAGCAGGATGGCAAGCGTTGTGCCGGCGTTCTGAGCCGTCACCTGCGCGAGGCGTTCCGCCCCGTCGGTATCCAGCGTGACATCGACGACCGATGCGTTTTCGGCGCCGAGCGTCGCCTTTGCAGCGGTGATGTCCCGGCTCGAGATGATCGGCTGTCTGCGCACGAGATAGCCGATCGGCGGATCATCGGCGGAATAGACGACCTGCGACGCCGCCGGCGGCATGCCGTTGACAGCGTCCTCAACGCTCATCGACATGTCGATCGTGTGAAACGACAGATCACCGGCCTGGCTGAGAATATCCTTGAGCCGCTGCGGGTCCTGCAGCCCCGGGATCTGGACAACGATCCGATCGGCGCCCTGCCGTCGGACAACGGCGCGGGAAATGCCCATTTCGGCCAGACGGCGCTGTAGAACGGGGATCACAGTGCCAACCGTTTCAGACAGACGATAAGCCAGCCCTGCTTCGGTCAAGGTCAGCCGGATAAGGCCACCACCGGCGGGCGCCAGCGTGGCCTCAATGGTCTTGCTGTCGGTGCCGAGCGGTGCTGCCAGCGGCAAGAGTGCCTGCGTCGCAGCATCCACCGAGGCACTGTCACGAACACGGACATCAATGACGGAACCCGTTCCGGAAAGGCCGGTATAGGCAATGCCAGCGCTCCTAAGCCGACTGCCGACCTCGGATACCAGTGCCGAAAGCCGTATTTGTGAAACATCCTCCGGCTCCGCTTTAAGCATCAGCTGCGAGCCCCCTGAAGATCAAGGCCAAGCACGACCTGCTTCTTCGGCAGCCAGTCCGGAAGCCCGGCCAGGACCCTCTCCGAAACCACATTGGGTAGCGCTACGATCAGGCTGAGCAGGACGACCAGCCAGACGATGATGGTTTTCGAACGGGACAAATTGGGCATGAAGCTCTCGGCGTTTTCTTATTCAAAGTCGATCGGACAACGCCGATCGGCAGACCGCCAACCGACTATAGCGCCGCGTGCCCGTCCGGACGCATGAACGACGCTATAGCACTTTGAATTGCCGCACAATTTCTCCTGAAGCGCCGATGGCGTCAGAAGCTGTTCGAGCAAACGGCGATGCCGCTATTCCTTGACGGGTTCGCCCTTGACGCGCACTTCCGATACGCCGCCACGCAGAACGCGGATTTTCACGCCTTCGGCGATTTCGACTTCGAGCTCGCTGTCGTCGACCACCTTCGTGACCTTGCCGACGATACCGCCACCGGTAACGACTTGGTCACCGCGACGGATGTTCTTCAGCAGTTCTTCGCGGCGCTTCATGTTGGCGCGCTGCGGGCGGATGATCAGGAAGTACATTACGACGAAGATCAGCAGGAACGGCAGGATCGACATGAGAATGTCTGCAGTGCCGCCACCGGCGACGGGAGCCGTTTGCGCAAAGGCCTCGGTAATGAACATTGATCACTCCTTGAATAGTTTATCGACGGGCGGCGCCCGTGTTTCGGATCGCCGGAATATAAGAATAGCTGCCGCGATTGCAACAACACGTGCATCCGGATCGGTTCCTCTGCCTCTTACACCAAATCTCCCGCCATAGAAGTCTTTTCTACCCGCTTGCCGGCCTTTTCCCTTGAGAACGTCCATGCTACCGCACAGGAAGAAACGCCCGAAAGATCAGTCGCCGCACGCCCAGGAACAGCACCATGCAGGAAAGCAAGATCGACCTTCTCATTGCGGAAATGCAGAAGCTGTCCGCTGCCATCGAGCGGATCGCCGGCCCTGCCCCGGCGGTCAACGACTGGAATGCCGCCGAATGCTTCGTCTGGGCCCCTGTTCGGCAGCACCTTCAGCCCGTTGCGCGCCCAAACCGGGTCGAACTCGACCTGATCCGCAGCGTCGATCATGTCCGCGACATCCTGTTCGACAACACACTGCGTTTTGCGAAGGGCTTTCCGGCCAACAATGTGCTTTTGTGGGGTGCGCGCGGCATGGGCAAGTCTTCCCTGGTCAAGGCCGTGCACGCCCGCATCATTCATGATAGCGGCGTTGCGATGAAACTCGTGGAAGTCCACCGCGAGGATATTGCGACGCTGCCGGTGCTGATGGACATCCTGAAATCGGCGCCGGTCCCGGTCGTCGTCTTCTGCGATGATCTTTCCTTCGATCATGACGACACGTCCTACAAGTCTCTGAAGGCGGTGCTGGATGGCGGCATCGAGGGCCGACCGGCCAATGTGTTACTCTATGCCACCTCCAACCGCCGGCACCTCCTCCCGCGTGACATGATGGAAAACGAGCAATCCACCGCCATCAATCCGTCGGAGGCCGTCGAGGAGAAAGTCTCGCTGTCCGACCGGTTTGGGCTCTGGCTCGGGTTCTACAAATGCAGCCAGTCGGATTATCTTTCGATGATCGACAGCTATGCCGCCCATTTCGAACTGGAAACGGACACGGCCAGACTGCATGCCGAGGCGCTGGAGTGGGCCACGACCCGCGGCGCGCGATCCGGCCGCGTCGCCTGGCAGTTCATCCAGGATCTGGCCGGTCGAAAGCAGAAGCATATCGATACCTTGTAAACGCAAAGAGCCCCGAAATCGGGGCTCTCTATGCTTTTCGAACCGGATGCAAGCGTCCTATTCGAGGAATGTCGCCGGATTGACCGCGGTGGCGTTCTTGCGCACTTCAAAGTGGACCTGCGGCTGCGCTGCCGTACCGCTCATGCCGGATGCAGCAAGGGTCTGGCCACGCTGGATCTTCTGGCCACGCTGGACCTTCAGTTCCGATGCATTGCCGTAGACGGTAACCGTGCCGTCGTCATGGCGAACGAGAACCGCGTTGCCGAGTTCCTTCAGGCTGCTGCCGGAGTAGATGACCACGCCGTTTTCAGCGGCCTTGATCGGCGTGCCCTCGGGAACCGAGATATTGATACCATCGTTGCGATTGCCTTCGACATTGGCGCCGTAGCCCGCAATGACCGCACCGCGTACCGGCCAGCGATATTTGCTGATCCCGGTCGCCTTGGGTGATTCTTCCGTGACATCTCCCTTCGAGGCAACTTCCGTTACCGTCTCCTTGGCAACCGGCGGCTTGTACTCCGCAGGCTGGTTTTCCGCCGTCTTGTCGACCTTGGTCTGGACTTTCTTGGTCGGCACGGACGCCGTTACCACTTGGTCAGGGGTAGAGGTAGCGGCGCCGGGGATCTTCAACTGCTGACCGATGCGGATCGCGGCCGTCGTCAAACCATTGGCGCGCTTCAGATCCTCGACAGGAACCTTGTTCGCCTTGGCAATTCGGTTGAGCGAATCGCCGGCCTTGACGGTGTAGGTTCCGTCCTTGCCGCCACCCTCACCCGGTGTGCCGAGCTTGCCGGACGCAATATCGGTCTTGTTATTACCCTTTTCGCGAGACTGCGACTGTCCGGGCAGGATCGCCACATCGCGATCGTCGGACTGGCCGGGTGTATTTTTCTTCTTGTCGACATCGAGCGCAGCCGTGTCAGTCGCTGCAGCCTTCGCCGCACTCCCGCCAACACCGTAGGTCGGGATCAGGATCCGCTGGCCGGGCTCAGCATCGGACGACGACTTCATTCCATTGGCTTTCAGGATTTCCTTCTCCGGAACCCCGAAGCGCTTCGACAGCGTGGCCACCGTGTCGCCCTGACGCATCAGCACGGCCGGCGCATTTGCCGTGGACCAGCCGCCCTTGTTGCTGCCGGTCGTCACCGGGTCCGGCATGGTTTTCTGCGCGGCTTTCGTGGCATCACGCGTCGTTGGGAAAGCCTGATCCAACGGCTTTTCCTCAGCCCTCGCGGTCGACGTCGCCAGAGCGACCCGCTGCACGTTCATCGGCGTCGAGGCCGCACGGGCCCTCGAAACCGGTGTCGAGGCGGTGTTGAGATTGTCATAGGTCGGATCGACCTGCGTGTCCGGGAATGGCTGGTTCAGCGCCTGATCCCGCGAGCCATCGGCCTCTGCCGGCACGACTGCCATCTGGCTACCCTGCACGTCTCCTGCCGGGATCGGAATATTGTTTGACGGGATCGAATTGGTCGTTATGCCGTCGGACTTGGAGAAAAGCCCTCCAAAGCGCGTCGCATCAGAACTGCAACCCGTTGCAGCGCTGGCCAGCAGAACCGCCGCAAAGAGACGGACAGCTGATTTTCCTACACTCGGCGATACTCTAAGACGCATGACGCTAAACCTACTTGGAACGCAACTCACTGTAGGTCGATTAAAACGCATTAGAGTTACCGCGCGGTTAAAACCGGGCAGGCAGGTTATATTTTGTCAGAAATTGATAACCATGATCAGCGCAACAAAGATTCATAGTGAGGACTTCATTATGCCGGCAAACCGGTTGTAGCCGATCAAAAAGCTTCAAAAGTTTTCCTGATAAAATCTATCGATCTCGGAAATCTCGGCACGGACCTGCGAAACATCCTCGTAGCTGATATTGCCGGTATCCCACCCGAACATGTCGCCGGACACCCCGAAAACCGCCACTTCTGCTTGCGGCACTTCGGTATCGGCCTTGTTATCGTCCAGAAGTGCACTCACCAGCGTCTGGAACGGCAGCGCATTGTCCGTGCCGGTTTCATCGCTATACTCCTGTGATCGCAGCCCGGCGAGCGCAACGTCTCGAGTTCCGAAATAGCGCAGGCTGTTCTGGTCTTCCGGCCTCAGCGTATCGTAATATTCGATGAAAGCGCGGTAGTAGGCCTTGTGGTCGCCGGTCTCGCTGTATTTCCCGAACGCCTGATACTCGCGCGCGGCAAGCTGGGGCGAAAGCTTGTTGCCCCACTCATCCTGGGTAAGAGATGGCTGCTTCTCCTGCACGCGGCGTGTCTTGCTCAGAAACAGCAGCGCTTCTGCAGAAAGCGACACACGCATGGCAGGATCGTAACCACCGATATAGGAGGATTGCGGATTTCTGTCTTCCGGATTGCCAGAAGAGCCCTGCACCACCGCCCGTCCGGCAAGATTGCTCAAGCTGTCGCCGGTGGCCGCTCCAGTCAGTCTGCTTGCGATCTGCATTTGCCGTCTCCGCCACACCGTGGCCTAGATTGGGAGCTGACAATGGAGGTTCAAATCGAGGGCCAGCTCTATGTATGACTTATTCGCCATACTTCGCTTATGCCCCGAGGCTTGCGCGAGGCTGACCAGCATTAACAGAAAATTAACCTTTTGATTTTGCGGCGATATTGCAGCAATCACATAAGAAGCTGTCGAAATTTCATGCTGCGACGCAGCAAGATTCACCCAAAGGAATCATATTGCGTGGACGAACGTCCAAAAATAGTGGCCTGAAGTCGACGACGTTCGCAGGGATGACACAGCGAACTTTGGCGATCAGGTTAACCGCCACCTCGTTATAGAAACGATGCGACCTGCGGCACGATCGGTAGGTACGGTGCCGTGAACAGGTCTTCCCGGTCGAACCTGCTTCCTGTGCGCGTAAGACGGACGATGCGGCATTCCGTTTCACTCATCATGATGGGAACGATGAGAATGCCGCCTGATACGAGATGATCGGAAAAGATGCGTGGCAGGCTGTTGAAGGCCGTTGTCACCAGGATACGGTCGAATGTCCCCTCGCCCGCCAGTCCGGCGCTACCGTCCGCCTGACGCACGATGACATTGCGGATGCCGGACTTTTCCAGATTCTTCTGCGCATTGGTGACAAGCGTCTTGTAGCGATCGATCGTCATCACGCGCTCGGCGATGCGTCCCATCACGGCGGCGGTAAAGCCGCTGCCGGTGCCGATTTCGAGGATGCGCTGTCCGGGCTTGATGTTGAGGCAATGCAGGAGACGAACGGCGAAGTCGAACCCCTCCATGAAGGCGCCGCACTCGAGCGGAATGAGGCGCTGCGAATAGGCTTCTTTCTCATAGGGCGCCGGCGCAAACAGGGTGCGCGGCGTCAGTTCAACTGCGTTCAGCAGTTCCTTGCTGGCTATGCCCTCGGCCCGCAGGCGCAGGACGAGCGCAGCAAAGCCTTCCTGCTCGATCAGGCGCGCGTTCAATCGGCCGCTCCGTCCAGAAGCGCACGGGCCACCCGGTCCTGCACCGCATAGTCTGTCAGGTCGAGCTTCAGAGGAGTGACCGAAATCTTGTGTTCGCGAATGGCATGGATGTCGGTCCCGGCCCGGAAATCGCCGAAGCGCTCGCCGAAACGCAGCCAGAAATAGGGATTGCCGCGACCATCGGCGCGCTCGTCGATGGTCAGCCCGAAATCGAGCTTGCCCTGCGACGTCACCTCTGTCCCGGTCACGGCACCCGGCGCGCAATTCGGGAAATTGAGGTTGAGGAAGGTACCATCGGGCAGATCGAGCGTCATCAACCGGGTCAGAAGCTTTGGCGCATGGGTTTCCACGACATCCCATGGAACCGGGTTGCCCGATGCGTGGCTGAAGGCTTGGCTGAGTGCGAAGGAGCGTATGCCCTGCAACGTACCTTCGATGGCGCCCGCGATCGTACCGGAATACGTAACGTCGTCGGCCATATTGGCGCCGACATTGACGCCGGAGAGGATCAGGTCCGGCTTCACGTCCAACACCTTGCGCACCGCCATGATGACGCAATCGGTCGGCGTGCCGCGCAGGGCAAAATGCTTCTCCGAAATCTGCCGCAGACGCAGCGGTTCCGACAGCGTCAGCGAATGGGCAAGGCCGCTCTGGTCGGTTTCCGGCGCCACCACCCAGACATCGTCCGACAGCGTCCGGGCGATCCGCTCCAGAACGGCAAGGCCCTCGGCATGGATGCCATCATCATTGGTCAGTAGAATCCGCATCATACCCCCTGCCGGCAAGCAGGCTTCAGCCGGCCTTCTCGATTTTCGTCAGTCCACCCATATAGGGCAGCAGCACTTCCGGAACGGTGATCGAGCCATCCTCGTTCAAATAATTCTCGATGACGGCAATCAGCGCCCGACCGACGGCCGTGCCCGAACCATTCAGCGTGTGAACGAATTTCAGGTTCTTGTCGTCCCTGACACGGTAGCGCGCATTCATGCGCCGGCCTTGGAAATCACCGCAGACCGAGCAGGATGAAATTTCGCGGAAACTGTCCTGCCCCGGCAGCCAGACCTCGAGATCATAGGTCTTGCGCGCGCCAAAACCCATGTCGCCGGTGCAGAGCGTCATAACGCGGTAGTGCAGACCGAGGCGCTTCAGCACTTCCTCGGCGCAAGCCGTCATACGTTCATGTTCGTTGATCGAATTTTCGGCATCGGTGATCGAAACCAGTTCCACCTTGTTGAACTGGTGCTGGCGCAGCATGCCACGCGTGTCGCGGCCGGCCGAGCCCGCTTCCGACCGGAAGCAAGGGGTCAGCGCCGTGAACCGCAGCGGTAGCTTTTCCGCATCCAGAATCTGTTCCCGGACCATATTGGTCAGCGGAACTTCGGCCGTCGGGATCAGCCAATAGTCTTCCCGTGTCGGAGCGCGTTCATAAATGTCGGAGATAACAGCGTTCAACGCCTTTTCACCGGCGCGGATGGCTTCGATGTCCGATGGTGTCCCGAATTCCGCGATGACATTGTCCGTCTGCTTCTGACGACCGGTCATAGACGCTCCGATGAAAAGGTCTTCACCGAATTTCGGAAGCTGCCCTGTCCCGAACATGGCCTGATCCCGAACCAAAAGTGGCGGCTGGACTTCCGTGTATCCGTGCTCGCTTGTGTGCAAATCGAGCATGAACTGACCGAGTGCGCGCTCCAGTCGAGCCAACGGCCCTTTCAATATGGTAAAGCGGGAGCCTGAGATGCGGGCAGCCCCTTCAAAGTCCATCCAGCCGAGCGCCTCGCCAATCTCGAAATGCTCCTTCGGCTGATGGTTCCACCCGGGCTTCTGTCCGTGTGTGAGCTTGACGACATTGCCGCTTTCATCGCGACCGACCGGCACATCTTCGAGCGGAATGTTGGGAATGCGAGACAAGGCGTCGGCAAGGTCGGCATCGGCCTTGCGGCTGTCATCCTCCACCGAGGTCATGACATTCTTCAGCTCTGCGACTTCCGCCTTCAGGCTGTCGGCCAGCGCGCTATTCTTGGCGGCCATCGCGGCGCCGATCTCCTTGAGGCCGCGTTGCGGCGCGACTGCATATCCTGCAGCGACTGCACGAGCCCGCGGCGGCGCTCGTCCAGCGCGATCAGGGAAGCAGACAGCGGCTCAGCGCCACGCTTTGCAAGGGCGGCATCCAGTGCCTCGGCATTGTCGCGGATCCATCGGATATCAAGCATGTTCGTTCCAGCTTTTGTTCTAGGCCAGCTATTGTTTTATGCGGACTTCGTCTAGCGCGAGACCGTCCCGAAAGGCAGACGCATGCCAAACAATCAGCCGGCATTTTCCTTGGCATCAGCAGCTTCCCGGGCCAGCGTATCGCGAGCCCGCTGGCGCTCGATGAGTCGGGCCGTGTAGATTGAAATCTCGTAGAGAAGGATAGCCGGCAGGGCAAGACCGATCTGGGAGATCGGATCTGGCGGCGTCAGGATCGCGGCGGCCACAAACGCGATCACGATCGCATATTTCCGCTTTTCCTCAGCCCGTCCGAAGTCACGAAGCCAACCCGCGCCAGAAGCGTGGTGATGACAGGCAGCTGGAACACCAGACCGAAAGCGAAGATCAGCGACATGATCAGGCTCAGATATTCCGAGACTTTCGGCAGCAGCTGAATCGACACTTGCCCCTCGCCGCCGTCCTGCTGCATGGCAAGGAAGAACCACATGACCATCGGCGTGAAGAAGAAATAAACGAGGCAACCGCCCAGGATGAACAGCAGGGGCGACGCGATCAGGAACGGCAGGAAAGCCGCGCGCTCGTTCTTGTAGAGACCAGGCGCCACGAACTTGTAGACTTGCGAGGCAATAACCGGAAACGCGATGACCAGCGCACTGAACATCGCAACCTTCACCTGCGTGAAGAAGAATTCCTGCGGCGCAGTATAAATCAGTTCCACGGATTGATCAGCAAGGCCCGCCCATTCGACTGCCCATTTGAAGGGCTGAACGAGGACATTGAAGATACCCTTGGCGAAATAGAAACTGACGAGAAAGGCTACGAAAAATGCGCCAACCGCCCACATCAGGCGTGAGCGGAGTTCGATCAGATGCTCCATCAGCGGCTGGGGCTTGTCTTCGATTTCGCCGCTCATGCTTCACCCTTGCTTTTCGTCTTCACCGCCGCCTTGCGGGGCTTTGGCTTTTCCGGATCGGCGACCACGGCTGCGGTATTTTTGAGGCAGCTTTCGCTGTCTTCGCCGCCTTCACCGCGACAACCGGTTCGGTCGGCACGGTTGCAACGTCCGCTTTCGGCTTGGTTACGCGCTTGGGCTTTTCAACCTCTTTTTCGGCGGCGGCACGCTTCGACTGCCGCGTCGCGGAGGCGATCGCCGCCGCTGCAACGGTATCGATGGCCGGGGCCGTGTCGATAGCCGGTGTCGGTGCGACAACCTCGGTTGCGGTGTCCGAGGACGATTCCACCGCAGGCGTTGCGGGTTTCGCCGGCGTCACTGTCGCTTTTTGAAGATCGGCCTTGATGTCGTTACCCATCTGGCGAAGCGGGTTCATCGCTTCACGCAGGCTATGCGCCGGATTGAGCTTTTGCGCATCGCTGAGGGTCTTGCGGACATCGTCGAGGTCCGCCTCCTTGAGGGCTTCGTCAAATTGCTGGCGAAAATCCGAAGCCATGCCACGGAACTTCGTCATCATCTTGCCGAATGTGCGAAGCATGGGCGGAAGATCCTTGGGACCCACGACCACGATCAGAACGATGGCTATGACGACCAATTCGGTCCAGCCGATATCAAGCATGCTCAAAGCCCCAAAAATTCGAAGAGCGGCATGGCCGGCTCATGAAGACCCGGCCAACACCACGACGCATTATCAGCGGACTTCGTCGGACTTGTGCTCGACCGTCTTGCCATCCACGCCCTTTTCGGCAGCGGCGGCTTCGTCGTCGGTCATACCCTTCTTGAAGCTCTTGATACCCTTGGCAACGTCGCCCATCAGTTCCGGAATCTTGCCGCGACCAAACAGCAGCAGGACGACGACCAGAACAATCAGCCAATGCCAGATACTAAAGGAACCCATGTCCTAACTCCCTTGAAGCGTGTAACCCCGATTTAAGATGTTTATTCATCTTTTTCAAACAGCAATATATCCCGCTCGTTAACGGAAAGCGTCACGTCACGCAATCCGTGCGGCAGAAGATCGGCGCGGATGCGAGCCCGAACCGGCAGATCGCTGCCCGGAACCGCAAGACTGAGCAACTCCACCACGCCCAGAAACCGCCGTGCGACAATGCGCGCGGGCAGATCGCCGCCGGTTTCCGATACTTTGACCTGCGAAAGCCGAACTACAGCCGACAACGGCTGGCCATTCGCATAATTTCCGGCCGACACGGTGCCAAGCGGCGTTTCGACGCGCCCCTTTCCTGCAACCACTGCAAACTCGTTGATCTCCGAAAAGAACCCGGCAGCAAACAGACTGTGCGGCGTACGGTAGAGTGTGTCGGCAGTCCCGACCTGAACAAGGCGGCCGTCCTTCAGAAGCGCAATCCTGTCGGCCATGCGCATCGCCTCTTCCGCGTCATGCGTTACGACGATGGCCGTTGCACGGCTCTCGCGCAGGATCGCCAATGTATCGGCACGGATCGTATCCTTTAACCTTGAATCAAGGCCGGAAAACGGCTCGTCCATCAGCAGGACGGCCGGACGCGGCGCAAGCGCCCGTGCAAGAGCCACCCGCTGCTGCTCGCCACCGGACAGGACATGCGGATACTTGTCTGCATAATGCGACAGCCCGACGCGCTCTAGTGCGAGATCAGCCTCGGCCAAGGCCTGGTTTTTGGCAAAGCCGTAAGTCCGAAACGGACATTGTCCCTGATCGTCATATGCGGAAAGAGCGCAAAATCCTGGAACATGAGGCCGACGCCGCGCCGCTCCGGCGGCACGAAAACCGATGGTCCGGAGATTTCCCGGTCATTCAGCATCAGCCGGCCGGAGGTCTGCGCCTCGATACCGGCCGCGATCCGTAACAGCGTCGTCTTGCCGGAACCGGACGGTCCGAGAAGGCAGAGCACTTCGCCGGCCTCGGCTGTCAGCGTGATGCCGCGGATGGTCTGCTTTTCGTGATAGCAGTGATGAATGTCCTCGAACACAAGACGCGCCGCGAATGTCACGCCTGCGGTCCGCCGTGCCTTGGTCACCGGGGAACCTTGCAGATCAGAAGTCATGCCAGCGGCTATCCTTGAACACCGTCACCTGTCGAAAGCGCGCCCGATCAAACACGATGGCGGCGCTCAGGATTTCTCTTCGGCTTCTTCGCCCCTTGGTGTCAAGAGGCCAAGCTCTTCCAGATCCAGTTGGGTGATCGGATCCTCGTCATCGTCCAGCGCATCGTCTCCGAGCGGAATCGGGATCTGGAAATTCGACGGAACGCGGCCCGCAAGCAGACCGGCGCCTTTCAGTTCTTCCATGCCGGGAAGATCGCGGATTTCCTCCAGCCCGAAATGATCGAGGAAATCCCGCGTGGTGCCGATCGTGACCGGTCGGCCCGGGGTGCGACGGCGGCCGCGAAACCGCACCCAGCCGGCTTCCATCAAAACGTCGAGCGTACCGCGCGACGTCTGTACGCCGCGAATATCCTCGATTTCGGCGCGGGTGACCGGCTGGTGATAGGCGATGATCGACAGAACCTCCAGCGCGGCCCGCGACAGCTTCTTGACTTCGTTTTCATCCGTCTGCACGACAAAAGACAGATCGGCCGCCGTTCGGAAAGCCCAATGATCGTCCACCTGCACGAGATTGACGCCGCGCCCTGCATACAGCGCCTTCAACCGCTGCATGATTGGCTTGACGTCTGTGCCCTTGGGCAGGCGCTGCGCCAGATAGGTTTCGGATACCGGTTGCGCCGACGCAAACACCAGTGCTTCGGCAATGCGCTCGGCCTCAAGCGCAAGCCGCGCCTCCGCGTCGCTCTGCGGCTCGTCTGAAGCAGGCTCGCCGATCCCCGGCAGATCCTCCTGCGGCTCAGCCATGCGCCGCCTCGAGTTCCGCAAGCCGCTCGGGCGTCATGGGATTGGGGCCCTGGCGCAGATAAATTGGCGAGAAGGCTCCGTCCTGGCGCATCTCAAGCCTGCCTTCGCGGACCATTTCGAGCGATGCCGCAAACGAACTGGCAATGGCCGTCGCCCGCTCCTTGGGGCTTGTCATATAGCGCAAGAGAAAATGATCGAGTGCCGTCCAGTCGGTCATGTCTCCAAGCATTCGGGCGAGGATGAGACGCGCATCGGACAGGGACCACACGGTCCTCTTCTCGATAGTCACCTGCATGACCGCCTGCCGCTGCCGCAGCGATGCATAGGCGGAAAGAAGATCGTAGAGCGAAGCCTCGTAGCCCGAATGTTTCTCCACCGGAATATGCTCCGGAGCACCCCGCGCAAACACATCCCGGCCCAGCCGGTTGCGATTGATCAACCGTGTGGCGGCCTCCCGCATCGCTTCCAGACGTTTCAGGCGGAAGGCCAGCGACGACGCCATCTCTTCGCCAGATGGCCCCTCGTCCTTGGCCTGTTGCGGGATCAGCAGACGTGACTTCAGGAAGGCGAGCCACGCCGCCATGACGAGATAGTCGGCGGCAAGCTCGATGCGAATGCTGCGGGCGCGCTCGACAAAGGCAATATATTGTTCTGCAAGCGCCAGGACCGAAATGCGCGACAGATCGACCTTCTGCGTGCGCGCAAGATGCAGAAGCAGATCGAGCGGGCCTTCGAAACCGGCAATATCGATGACCAGGGCTTCTTCGTGCGAAGCGCGGTCGCTGCTTTCCTCCTGCCAGAGACGATCCATCGGCGCCTGGGCAGACGGCTTTTTCGGCATTTCATTGGCGCTATTCACGAAAGCCCTGCCCCGCTCTTCACTCTTGACACTCAGGAAATGGCCAGCATTCCACCAAACTCTTCACGCAATGCCATCTCATCAGACGTGTCCGGTGGCGTAAACGCTGCACGCGCTGCATTGGCACGGCGCAGCCGGTCGCCAGCCAGCACCGGGGCAACGCGTGCCACCGCCAGCATTTCCTCCATAATACCATGGCAATGCAACACCATATCGAGACCTGCGCCGATAATACCGCGTGCGCGGGTCTCTATGTCGCCCGCAAGTGCATTCATCGAAACGTCGTCCGACATCAGCAGACCGTCAAAGCCGATATAGTCACGGATGATGTCTCGCACGACTTTTTCGGAGGTTGTCGCGGGATTGGCCGGATCGATCGCCGAATAGACGACATGGGCGGACATGGCCATGATCTCGTCCTTCATGGCGACGAAAGGAATGAAGTCGCTTGCCTTCAGTGCATCCAGCGATACGTCCACGACAGGCAGGTTGTGGTGCGAGATCGGCAAAGGCGCGGCCGTGGCCCGGCATGTGTTTCATGATCGGCAGCATGCCGCCTGCTTTCAGGCCGTCGGCGGCAGCCTTGCCGATCGCCGCCACGGCTTGCGGATCATAACCATAGGCACGGTTGCCGATGACATCGTGGCTGCCTTCGACCGGGACATCGAGGACCGGAAGGCAATCGACGGTGATGCCGAACCGCATGAGATCAAAGGCATGCAGCCGCGACATCAGCCAGGCGGCGCGCAGGCCCTGCTGCGGATCGCGACGGAAGATCTCCCCGATCGCCGCACCATTCGGATAGCTTGCGACAAGCGGCGGACGGATACGCTGCACGCGGCCGCCTTCCTGATCGATCAGGACGGGCGCCGCAGGGTCACCAATGCTGTCGCGCAGCGACGCAACGAGATCGCTGATCTGCGCCGTCTCACCGATATTGCGGCCGAACAGGATAAAGCCCCAGGGACGTTCGCCCGCAAAGAATGCCTTTTCCTCGTCGGTGATCACGAGGCCCTTGCAGCCGGAGATAAATGCTTTTGATTCTGCTCATAGCCGAATCATAGAGCGTGCCGCCGCCAACGCGAATGGTTTGCTTCCAGCTTTTTCGGCTCATTCACAGCTATTGCGCACAGAAAAAGGCGCGAGCCGAAGCCGCGCCTTTTAGAGATTGTCGATCAACCGTCTATTTCGTCACAAGGCAGCTGCCACCGGCGCTCTTATAACGCGCGCAGAGTGAGTTGGCTTCCTCGCGCGAACCGGCGGGAATGCGGACGCGGTAATACGTGCCCTTGCCGGCAATCTCGGCCCTGCGAATGTCCGATCCACGGCCACCGATGACGGATGCAAACTTGCCCGACAGTTTCGTGTAGGACTGCTGCGCCTCGGCTTCCGACGGCAGGGAGGCAATCTGGATCACATAACTGCCAGCGGGAACGCTTGCCGTCTGAACCGGCGTCGTCTCTGCCGCAGCAACGGTCGTTGTCTCAGTCGCCGCGGGCCTGACATTGCCCTGATCGGTGACGGTGCCGACGACGTTGACGGGCTGCTCGGCCGGCCGCGTCTGGGGAACCGGTGCCTGTTCGCCGATCGTTGTCGTCTTGACGGTGCGGACGGGCGCCGTTTCATCGACAGTGGCGCTTGCCGCTTCAGCCAAGGCACTTTGTTCGGTGACGGGCTGTTGCTGCGGCTGGAGATCCGTCAGCGGCGCTGCATCAGTCTCGGCCACGGCAGCGGTCTCAGCCTCGGCCTGCGGCGACACCACTGTCGTCTTCACAGTCTTGATCTGCGGATCCGCGCCGTTGGTGGTGACAGGGTTTTCCGCCAAGGCAACTTCGGTCACAGGCTCCGGTGCCGGCTCTTCGCGAGCAACCAGCGTGCCATCGGGCTTGACGATCATCGTGCGGACCTTGCGCGGGGATACCGCTGTCGCACGATCTTCTTCGGCGGCTTTGGCTTCATCGATGTCAGGCAGCAATCGTGCGCTTTCGTCGCCATCGATCGGCGTCACCGTGGCGGGGTCAAAGTCTTCGGCGCCTTCCAGAGGCAGGCTTTCAGGCGTCAGCGTCCGCTGAACCACGTCGATCGGCTCTTCGGTGGAGGAGACGAGCGTGCCCTGCTGGAGGGTCTCGGCCGGCGCTCCGGCCACTCGGTCATAGACGGCCTTGTCCTGGTTGGGCACGGTCTTGCCACCCTTTTCGACCGGAACAACCTTGACAGGCGACTTGTCTGCCAAAATGATCTTCGGGTCGGAACTGCCAAGGCCCGTCCCCTCGCCGCCCATCCAGGCATAGACCCCGGCACCGCCCAAAATGAGCAAACCGCCAACGGTCGCCGCGATCAGGCCGAGGCGCTTTCCATTCGAGCGCTGGTCCGTACCCTCAAAATCAGCATTGCCGTAGTCGCCACCAACCGCCAGGCGATCATTCACCGGCTGGTTCTCCTGTCGCTGATTGATCGAACGGCGGAAGTCTTCCTCCATCGCCTTTTCGAATTCGTCGAACTCCTCGGCAACGCGCGTGCCGTTCGGCTGTGCCGACGCATGGGTGACGGCAATCGAATGGGCCGCGGCTGCAAAAACCTGGCCGTCCTGCGTCTCTTCGGCAGGCACCGCAGATTTGCGCGCGCCATTGCCGAACAGCTGCGCAATTTCGGCATCAATATCGAGATCATAGTCCGGCTGATAGGCGACCGGCTTTTCCTGCTCGACAACCGGCAGATGCGGAACTTCCAAATCGGCGATGGCCGTTAGGCTTTCCTCGGTTTCCGAGATCATCGACGGATCGAACGGCAACACGAAATCGGTGACATCACTTTCGTCCGGCGTATCTTCGGTTTCGATCACCGGAGCGGCCGATTGCGTCATCACCGGCTCGACAAAGGACGCCTTTGCAACCACAGGATAATCGTCGGCAGCGGGCGCTGTGTCGACGGCGAATTCGGCAGGATCGAGCTCGAGTTCGATATCGGACAGATCGATCTCAAAATTATCAAGGTCGAAGTCCGGCTCGGGCTCGGCCTCGACGGTAGGGGAGAAGCTTGCAGAGACCAACGGCTCGATGACCTCAGGTGCTGCTTCAACCAGCGGGGTAGTGGCAACCGGAGTGACCATCAGCGGCGTTGCAAAAGCCTTCTGCGACGATGCTCCATTGGTGGATGCCGTCGGCGTGGCACGGCTGAATGTCGGCGTGAACGGATAGTTGTTCTTGCGCACCGTTTCCGGCGAATTAGCGATCACAGGAACGGCTTGGCCCGCAGCCTTTTCCGGAACCGGGAAACGCTCGATATCGGCCAGCAAGGCATCGATGTCGTTCGGGTCGTCGTGCGACGCCACCGGCGTCTCGACAGCCGCCTCGGCGACAGGCTCCGGAATATCCCAGTCCTCTTCGACGAAAGCCTGCTCGACGGGCGCCACAGGCTCATCGATGGCGATCGGGTGCTCATAAACGTCCGCAGCAACCGGAAGATCACGGTGGTCGTCCTCAAGTGCCGGTGCCGGTGTGTGCTGGCTGAGGTCCTGCTGTACGACCGGCGCATAGTCCCATACGGAAGCCTTTGCGGCTTCAGCCTGCGCGGGATGCTCAACCGTCACATCATCATAACCAATCGACAGTTCCAGCTCGCGTTCGAGATCGGCCGTCACGAAATCGAGATCGTCCTGCGGAGCCTGCTCGAAAGCAGGTTCCGGTGCCCAGTTCATCTCGGCGGGATCAGCTTCGATTGAAGGGGATTCAAAAACCGGCGCGACATCAACAATCGGATATGATGCGGCTTCATGGCTCTCGTCAAGCGAGGCCGCTTCGACGACGTTTTCGTTTTCAACAACCTGCTCTTCGGCAGCACCAAACGGCTCGACGCCTTCGGGCGCAGGTTCGGACTGTTCGGCAACAACGGGCGCCTCATAAGCCGGCGCGTCAACATCTTCCGCGACCTGCGCCTCCGAAGGAGCGGCTTCGAAGAAAGGCAATTCCGCCGGTTCAACAGACGGGGCTTCTTCGATAAGTGTTCTTGGCTGGCCTGCATGGGCCGGCGCATCATAGAGTTCGAACTCACGCGACAGCTCATCTTCGAGATCGAATACAGGATCACGGCGCACCAGAAGCTGCTGTTTTTCGATTTCCTGAAGCTGCTGAACGGCGGGACGATTGTCATAGCCGACAATGCGGGCGAGTTCGCTCAGCGGATCATCATCCGCCAAGAGGTCGAAATCTCCGGTCCCGCTTCGTGCGAATTGTTTGTCTGCCATGCGCTCCACTCACAATACTAGCCAGTTCCTGCCAGTGCATTGTGGGTAAATGGTGACAATACTATCGCATTTCATCCGGCGCAGCGGTACCTGTAATCGACAGGCCCGACTTCAAAACGGAGGCGACAGCACGCACCAGTCCAAGCCTGGCAATGGTCAATTCTCTGTTTTTATCGTTAACAAACCGTAATTGCGGAGAATCTTTACCTTTATTCCAGTGTCCATGGAAGGCACTTGCCAGATCATACAGGTAAAAGGCGATCCGGTGCGGCTCCTGAGACAATGCTGCGGCCTCAATGACACGCGGATATTCTGCCAGCTTGGCGACAAGCTGCAATTCGTTCGGATCCTCGATATGACCGGCGACACAAGCGGCGAAATCAGTCGATTCGGCATCAAAATCTGGAAAGGCTTCCTTCGCCTGCCGGAATATCGACATGCAGCGTGCATGGGCATACTGCACGTAGAAGACCGGATTATCCTTCGACTGCTCCGTAACCTTGGCAAAGTCGAAATCCAGCGGCTCCGAATTCTTCCGGTAGATCATCATGAACCGCACGGAATCGCGCCCGACTTCCTCGACCACCTCGCGCAAGGTCACGAAGTCGCCGGAGCGTTTCGACATCTTCACGGGCTCGCCGTCGCGATAAAGCTTGACGAGCTGGCAGAGCAGCACGGTGAGCTTCGAGGCACCACCGGACACCGCGCGCGCGACAGCCTCCAGCCGCTTCACGTAGCCGCCGTGATCGGCGCCCAGCACATAAATCATTTCGCTGAAGCCGCGATCGTACTTGTCCTTGAAATAGGCAACGTCGGCGGCGAAATACGTATAGGTACCGTCCGACTTGATCAGCGGCCGATCGATATCGTCGCCGACTTCGGTGGAGCGGAACAGGGTCTGCTCCCGGTCTTCCCAGTCTTCGGGAACCTGCCCCTTCGGTGGCGGCAGTGCACCCTTGTAAACGTGCCCCTTGAAGGTCAGATCATTGATCGCATTGCGGATCGGACCGGCGCCATTGGCATGCAGCGTGCGCTCCGAATAAAACACCTCGTGAACGACGTTGAGGGCCGCAAGATCCTCACGGATCATGGCCATCATCGCGTCGATCGCCCTGTCCTTGACGATAGGAAGCCAGTCGTCCTCCGACATCAGGCGCAGGCTGGAGCCGTATTCTGAGACCAGCGCCGCACCGACCGGCACGAGATAGTCGCCGGGGTAAAGACCCGCCGGAATCTCGCCAATGTTTTCGCCCAGCGCCTCGCGGTAGCGCAGGAAAACCGAGCGCGCCAGGACGTCGATCTGGGATCCGGCATCGTTGATGTAATATTCCTTGGTAACCTCATAGCCGGCAAAGGCAAGCAGGTTGGCGAGCGTATCGCCGACGACGGCGCCGCGGCAGTGGCCGACGTGCATCGGCCCGGTCGGATTGGCCGAGACATACTCGACATTGACCTTCCGGCCCGCACCCGTCTGGCTGCGGCCGTAGTCCGTGCCGGATTTGATCATCACCGCCAGAAGCTTTTGCCAGTAGGCGACGGACAGCCGGACATTGATGAATCCCGGACCGGCCACGGAAACATCAACAACTTCGGGATCATCCTTCAGCTTGGCAACGATCTGTTCGGCCAGCGCGCGCGGGTTTGTTCCCAGCGGCTTGGCCAGGACCATGGCGGCATTGGTTGCGACATCTCCATGGCTCGGATCGCGCGGCGGCTCGACGCTGACGCGGTCGAAATCTATCGTTGAACGATTTTCACGTACGATATCAATCGCTTCCAAAATATTCTTAATTCTTGAATCGAAGTCGGTGAAAAGATTCATGTCATCCATCCGCTCTTTTCCGGCCGGAACCGGAAATCCGCGTCAATTGTCCAAAATTCGGGTTGCGCAGCAGATGCGCGTTGGGCGGGTGACTAGCGCAATTCCGGAGTATGGTCAAACAACCGCCTGTGAGTCGCGATCGCATAGGTATCGGTCATGCCGGCGAGATAATCGCCGACATGTCGCGCCTTGGCCGGTTCGGCCATGCCGGCGATCTGGTCGATCCAGTAATGCTTCTGCATCTGCAGAGGGTCAGCCATGAAGGCCCTGTAAAGATCGACAACGATGGACGCGGCCCCTTCCCGCACACGCATGACCTCGGGATGGCGGTAGATCCGTTTCATCAGCATGGCCTTGATATCGCGATCAGTGGTGAACATCCGGTCGGAAAATGTCGCAATCACGCGGCCCGCCCTGCGCACATCAGCCACGCTCTCCGGCCCGATTTCCTTCAATCTGGTCTGCGCAACGGTAATGACATCCTCCACCATAGCGGTGATCTGCCGACGCATGATCTCGTGGGTGAACCGGCTGCTTTCAAGATTGGGATAACGATCGTGGACCTCACGCATCAAACCGGCCAGAAACGGAATATCCTCCAGCATATCGAAGGTCAGATAGCCGGAGCGCAGCCCGTCGTCGATGTCGTGGGTGTTGTAGGCGATATCGTCGGCAATCGCCGCCACCTGAGCTTCGAGGCTGGCAAAACTGGCAATCTCGAGATCATGAAGAGCGCAATAGTCAAGGATCGGTTGCGGCACGGCGCCGTGCGTGCCCTGCCCGTCCGGCCCCATCAGCGGACCGTTGTGCTTGACCAGCCCTTCGAGGCTTTCCCATGTCAGGTTGAGCCCGTCGAATTCGGCATAGCGCCGTTCGAGCTTGGTCACGATCCGCAGCGACTGAGCGTTGTGATCAAAGCCGCCATAAGGCTTCAGCATCTCGTGCAATGCGTCTTCGCCGGTGTGACCAAAGGGCGTATGGCCAAAATCATGAACAAGCGCCACGCCTTCAGCTAGATCCTCATCGAGCTTGAGCGCCCGCGCGAGCGCGCGAGCGATCTGCGCCACCTCGATCGTGTGCGTCAGGCGCGTGCGGTAGTGATCGCCATCGGCGGCGATGAACACCTGCGTCTTGTGCTTGAGCCGGCGAAAGGCCGTGGTATGGACGATACGGTCGCGGTCACGCTGAAAGTCCGATCGGGTCGCGCTCGATGTCTCCGGATAAAGTCGACCACGGCTTGTCCACGGATCGGAAGCGAAAATCGCACGTTCACCGGAGCCGAAACCAAGCGCATGTCTGTCCAAAGTCATTTCCCACCTTGCATCCCATTGACGGTACCTTAAAGCGTTCATACCTATAGTGTGATTTGCAGGAAAGCGGTGAACACCTCTGCTTTTCCTACAATCGAAAAGCCGGTTTTCCTATATTTTTGCCGAAAATGCCGGTTTGAATACGAAATGCAGCGAAAACGCACCCCAATCTCTCCGGTTCTTGACCCCGGCAGGAGGTCCAAATGACAGCAGACACAGTCACCCTTTCCGATTCGGCGGCCAAACGCATCGCCGCCATTCTCAAATCCGACGCCGAGAAGAAGGCCATGCGCGTCTCTGTCGAAGGCGGCGGTTGTTCGGGGTTTTCCTACAAATTCGATCTGGTCGATGGCGAGCAAAACGATGACCTAGTCCTGGAAAAAGGCGACGCGAAAGTGCTGATCGACAGCCTTTCGCTGGTCTATATGAGCGGCTCGGAAATTGATTTCGTCGATAATCTTCTCGGCCAGTCGTTCCAGATCAGAAATCCTAATGCGATCGCGAGCTGCGGCTGTGGAACCAGTTTCTCGGTCTGAGGACGACGCCCTTTCGTCTAAAGATAGGGTCGTCTAAAGATAGGGTCGTCTAAAGATAGGGCGAACCTAACCAAAAACCTTGTTGATCAGCCTCTTGTAAAAGGGTTGCGCGCGCAGGTACGAGAGCGTCACCGGAAGTGCCTTGGTGCGGATGGAATCGATGCGCGCGTCCAAGCCTTCGGCGAAAGCCGTGTCCAGAATCTCGATGTCGATCTCGAAATTCAAGCGAAGCGAGCGTGGGTCGAGATTGGACGAACCGATATAGCTCCAGCGCTCATCCACCGTCAAAAGCTTGGAATGGTTGAAAGGACCAACCGCACGCCAGATGCGGCAGCCACCTTTCAGCAACTGATCGAACTGCGCCGTCATGGCGCGATCGACGAGCTTGAGGTTGTTGCGCGACGGCACGACGATATCAACCTGAACGCCACGCATCGCGGCCGTCGACAGCGCGCTGATCAGTTCGCGATCCGGCAGGAAATAGGGTGACATGATGCGGATCGATTTGCGGGCAATCGAAAAGGCGCCCACCAACATCTTGTGATTGGCTTCATTGGTCCGGTCCGGCCCGGTCGGAACCACACGCGCGAGCACCGACGTCTTCCGGTTTTCCGTCGGCATGACCACCTGCCACGCAGGCCCATCGAGCATTTCCCGCGAGACGAACTGCCAGTCCTCGGAAGCGACCTGCAGCAGATCGGCGACGACCGGCCCGGCAAGCTGGAAATGCGTATCGAGGGACCGGGTTGAACCAGCGATCTCCTGCGTGAAACCAGCGCGAATATTCATGCCGCCGGTCAAGGCGGTGGCGCCATCGACGATGAGAATCTTGCGATGGGTGCGCAGGTTCGCATAAGGCAGCCGCAAGCCCATGATGATGTTGCCGTTGAAGACGCGAACCGGAACGCCTGCATCCCTCAGATACCCCACGATGCTCGGCACAGAATAGCGGGCACCCACGGCGTCGATCAGCACGCGTACCTCGACGCCACGCTTGACGGCGGCGACCAGCGCATCGGCAAACCGCAGCCCGATCATGTCACGATCGAAAATATAGGTTTCCAGCAGAATGCTACGTTTCGCCTCGCCGATGGCGCGCAACATGGCCGCGTAAGCTGTATCGCCGCCTTCGAGCATCGTGACGCTGTTCCCCGCACTCATCCGGTGACGGCTGACGCGGTCGCCGAGCATCTTCATGGACGCAAAACGCTGTCCGAAACGCTCGGAAACCAGGGCGGCCGACACATCGAACCGGCCAAACTGGTCGGGGCCACGTTCGCGCAGCAGCGAACGCTGCATACCGATCGATGAGCGGCGAATGCGATTGATACCGGCGATGCCGTAGATGAGCGCGCCAAGCACTGGTGACAGCACGATGATACCGACCCAGCCGATCGCCGATCGCACATCGTCCTTGGTCATCGTCGCGTGAATGGCCGCGGGAACGCCGAGCAAAAACGAAAGCGCCACGAAGATATGCGGCCAATAGCTCATGAAGACTTCGATCATGGCATGACTATAGGGCGGTGGAGAGCGGAATCAAACCGCCGGACGTGGTCCGCCCCTGTGATCGGAAACAGGGACAAACGCCAGCAGTAGCATTGCGCAATTTGTCAAACGAGCATGCCGGTGCTAGATCGGACGACGCGGAACAAGGCCCGTCACAAGAGGGACGTCGAGACTGATGAAGATTGCCACCTGGAACATCAACGGCGTCAAGGCCCGCATCGACACCCTGCTTTCCTGGCTGAAGGAATCCAACCCGGACATCGTCTGCCTTCAGGAAATCAAGTCCGTGGACGAAGGCTTTCCCCGCGCAGATATCGAGGCGCTGGGCTACAATTTGGAGACCCATGGCCAGAAGGGCTTCAACGGCGTCGCAATCCTGTCGAAGATCCGTCCGGACGAAGTTACCCGTGGCCTGCCCGGCGACAACGCCGATGAGCAGTCGCGCTTCATGGAAGCGGTGTTTTCAGTCGGTACCGGCGTGCTGCGGGTGTGCTCGATCTACCTGCCGAATGGCAACCCTGTCGATACGGAAAAATACCCCTACAAGCTGTCCTGGATGGAGCGGCTATACGCCTTTACAGAGAGCCGGCTGGCACTGGAAGAGCCGCTGATTCTCGCAGGCGATTACAACGTGATTCCACAGCCGCATGATTGCTGGGACGTCAAGGTCTGGCAGAACGACGCGCTCTACCTGCCACAGACGCGACAGGCTTTCCGGCGGCTGCACAACCTCGGCCTCACCGACGCGATCCGCACCACGTCGGATTCGCAAAATTATACGTTCTGGGATTATCAGGCCGGTTGCTGGCCAAAGAACTTCGGCATTCGCATTGACCATCTTATGCTGTCGCCGGAAGCTGCGGACAGGCTTGTGTCTACCGGTATTGAAAAACACGTGCGGGGCTGGGAAAAACCATCCGACCACGTTCCGGTGGCTGCCGAATTTGCATTCGCCGTCTGAGACGGCGCTTCCGTCAATCGACGTCGAGGTGGAGGTTCCGCGACATGTCAACGGCGACACGGCGATCATCCTCATTGGCCAGAGAGAATGCCTGCTCCTGCATGGCCTGCAGCCACGGGCGATCTTTCGGATTACACTGGTCAAGCGCAGCCGTCATGTAGGCAAGGCCGCGCGCAGTCTGACCTTCCTGGAAGAGCACATCGCCAAATACACCCATGGCACCGGCATGGCCGTTCTTGCGCGCACGGTTGAGCCATTTCTTGGCCTGCTGCACATTGACGCTACCGCCATCGCCGGAGAGCAACATGCGGGCCAGTTGAAACTGCGCTTCAGCGACGCCAAATGTCGAAGCGGCCTGAAAATAGAGCTGGCGTGCCTGGTTGAGATTGGCGCGGACAGGGCTATCGGGGATGCCGCGGCGATAATAGTTGCCAAGCGAAATCAAAGCATTGGCAAAATATCCAGTATCCTCAGATCCCGGCTCGACGCCCTCTTGAGCGATTTCGTTATAAATCTTGAAAGCCTCGAGATCGTTTTCTGCCACGCCGTCGCCATCCGCGTACATATTCGCCAGTGCCCAGCGGGACCCGGTATGGCCTTTTTCGGCAGCATAACGATAGGCCTCGACAGCCTCTTCCTTGCGGCCCTTCTTGTAGGCGGAAAAACCAAACTTGAAGAGGGCAAACGGCCCGGCCTCCTTGTTTATCCCGGCATTTGGATCAAACGCTGTCGCCACATTCGAGGTGTCCGCACAAAAAACCAGCGAAACGCCGAGCACGACAGTCTTCAGGGACTTGTATCCACCTATCAGCATAGCAGTCTGTTTCTTCCATTCCGCTTTATCGGCGTTTGGCGACAATACAATCGCCGATTAGCCGTAACACCTTCGTCACGCCGTGGGTTCATAGGCCCCACAAAGCCTATATACGCGCGACGGACACTCTTAAATCCACGGTCGTACTTCGCCTATCGGAGCACAGACATCGTAAAAAAGCTTTCCGGCAATACTGCGGCCCTGCTTGATAGAAGCACCGACAGAAATCAACACGCCACGCCCGGACCAGCTAAAGAAGCCATCCGAGAATGCTGTAACGCCGTGTATAGCGAGGATTTTACGACAACCGCGATCAGCCATTTTTACCCCCAACGACGCATGCTCTAAACTTTGTTGCACGTTGGCCTGCGGTCATCAGGTGCTCTCTGTTTGTGGCGGGAAATGGACATAATCCATCGCGCTTTGGTCATAGCAAACTATAGAAGAAAATGTGTTGCTGAATCGTCACATTTTGCAGAACAAGCGCCGGAATTACAAAGCGGGATACATGCCTGGACAGCAAAAGGGACACCTCGACGGGCATAAAAAAACCCGGCACGACGGCCGGGTTTTGAAGTGCTGCTTCACAGATTAGAACTTGACCTTGAGCGACGTGGATATAGCGGTGACGATGTCGTTGTCAAAATCGTATGTGACCTCGTCACCGACAGAACTACCGCTCGTCAGAAGGCCAACGGCGCCAGCAAGCCGCAGTTCGACATTTTCGGTCGGCGAATAGGATACGCCGGTTCCCAGCGTCCAACTGTCGGTCTGGTTGCCGTAGCCGTGGCTGGTGCCACGGTCCCAGGTCAGGCTGGCTGCGCCGCTCCATTGATCGTTGAATTTATGACCGACGCCGCCCGTAACGGTCCAACCATCCCGATAAAGAAGGGTAAGGCTTGATGGAAGCCTGCCTGGACCCGGCTGAGTCGGGTTCACCCGAATGACTTGCAGCTGGCTCCAATCGGTCCACTTGACCGAACCGAAGACGAGCCAACCCGGGGCTACGCCGGATTGAACCTTGAGTTCTACCGAGTCAGGCATGGAGGCGAAGCTGGACACATCGTATTTTGTGCCGGGAACGAACACCCCACCACCGGCCGGAAGCAGAACTTTGGTAAGGTCAATCGACCCTCCCAGATTATCGAGATCAACCGCACTGTTGTAAACTAGGCTGGTGCGAAATGCATATTCGGGAATTTCATAGGCTACGCCGGCGCGCCAGCCCCAACCGCTCCCCTCCAGATCCATGCGACCAACGCCGGTAAAACCTGGCCCTGGGATAGGGGTTACAAAGCGCTCTTTGAAGCCGCCGACCTCCTGATAAAAACCGCCACCGATCACGCGGAACTGGCCTTGCCCCATATCCCATTTGTAGGAGCAAGTCGCCGCGTAATTGTCGCTTTCGATTTTGGTTTCGATGTTGTCGTTTGCGCCCCTCCAGTTTGCGCCGGGATTGGTGTGCGCGCCCCAAGGCTGCGAGTAATCCGCCATGCAGTCAACACTATCACCGATGGCAGCCTTAACCCCCACGCGTGGAACCCAATAGCCTTCAGTATCTTCAATGCCGTTGGTTGCGCCGCCGCCGATACCATTCGAGCCGACGCCATTTGCCAAATTAACATCTACGACATTATTCAACTCACGCTGCGGATTGACGTAGGTCGCAGCCGCTTCGGCGGCATAGGTCGACGGATCGAACAAGAGATCGATATTGTAGCCGCCGCGCTCCAGCCCGCCTGCATGCGCCGATGATGCAACGATCGTTGCAGCTACAGTTGCAGTCAGCGCTGCCGTAATTTTCTTATAGGCCATCCGTTCCTCCCCTGAACACAGACAGTCGGCCGAAAAACACCCAGCCGTTCGTAACTGCAAGTATCCGTAGGAAAGACGGGATTGGCAAATACCTAGATTTGGGGATGCCGCCCCTTTGGCGCCTCAAAATTTACGTAAGAAATTCACAAAAAGAACATATTTCAGAAAATTCAGGATAAATTTCTGTTCATATCGACTTTGTCTACAACATCGGAAAAAATATTCCTCAAAATTGACGTTGTGTAACCGTTGCAACACAACAGACCTTTTTGCGAATAAATCGCCATTGGCGTAGCCAGACCTAAACTAACGCCTTGATTTGCCGAAAACTTTGCCGAAATTCTTCGTATCGCGAAGCTGCCGAGCCAGTGAAGGGAATCAATTTCCGCGAATTTCGACCAAAAGCAGGGCCGAAAACGCGAAATCCGCGGCGCCGGGCACCGCGGATTTCAAAGTCATAAACAAAATGGACGACGGCGATCAGCCAGCATCAGCCAGACGTGCCAGTGCCACATCGACAGATGCCTTCTGCACGTCAAGTTCTGCCAGTCGTTCCCGCTCTGCTTCAACGACTTCCGGCTTGGCATTGGCGACGAACTTTTCGTTTGCCAGCTTACCGAGAATGCGCGCCCGTTCGGCTTCGATCTTACCGACAGACTTTTCGAGTCGGGACCTTTCAGCATCGAGATCGATCAAGCTGCCGAGCGGCAGGCAGGCCGTCGCCTCGCCGACGATGACCTGGGCACTGCCCTTCGGCGCAACTTCAGCAAGGGAGATCGTCTCGATGCGTGCCAGCCGACGGATGGCGGAGGTGTGGCGCTCGATACGCTCCTGGGTCAGGACATTCGCGCCGACCACGACCAGCGGCGCCATGGCACCCGGTGGAACGTTCATCTCGGCGCGGACGGAGCGAATGCCGGACACCAGATCGATCAGCCAGTTGATCTCGTTGGCGGCCAGATCGTCGGCAAAGGAAGCGGCCGGCCATTCGGCATGGCAGATCAAACCGTCACGAACGTTGCCCTCGCCGGCCGTCTGCGCCCAGAGTTCTTCCGTCATGAAGGGCATGAAGGGATGCAGCAGCTTGTAGGTTTCGTCGAGGACATAGGCGACACAGGCCTGGGACTCGGCCTTGGCGACTTCGTCCTCGCCGCCGAAGACCGGCTTCAGGAGTTCCAGATACCAGTCGCAGAACTGGTTCCACACGAAGCGATAGAGGCTGCTGGCGGCTTCATTGAAGCGGTAGCCCTCGATCGATTCGGTGACATCGCGAATCGTCCGCGACAGTTCCGTCAGGATCCAGCGGTTGATCGTCACGACGCAGGCTTCCGGCAGGAACGAGGGATCGGCCTTGACCCCGTTCATTCCGGCAAAGCGCGTGGCGTTCCAGAGCTTGGTACCGAAGTTGCGATAGCCGGCAATGCGCGCCGGGTCGAGCTTCACATCGCGGCCCTGTGCCGCCATGATGGCGAGCGTGAAGCGCAACGCATCGGCACCGTACTCGTCGATCAGGTCGAGCGGATCGATAACGTTGCCCTTCGACTTCGACATCTTCTGGCCGTTCTTGTCGCGAACCAGCGCATGCACGTAGACGGTGTGGAAGGGTTCGATCGGCGTGCCGGCGCTATCCTTCATGAAGTGAAGGCCCATCATCATCATCCGGGCGACCCAGAAGAAGATGATGTCGAAACCGGTGACAAGAACGTCCGTCTGGTAATAGCGCTCCAGTTCCTGCGTCTTGTCCGGCCAGCCCAGCGTCGAGAAGGGCCAGAGCGCCGACGAGAACCAGGTGTCGAGCACATCTTCGTCACGGGTCAGGATTTCGCCGGGGCGGAAGTTTTCCAAGAGGTCTTCGACATAGGCCTTCATCGGACCTTCATGCGACAGGTAATGCTGGATGGCGGCATGCAGCGCCTCTTCCTCGGTCTTCTCGACGAAGACCTGTCCATCCGGACCATACCAGGCCGGAATCTGGTGTCCCCACCAGAGTTGGCGGGATACGCACCACGGCTGGATGTTTTCCATCCACTCGAAATAGGTCTTTTCCCAGTTCTTCGGGACGAAATTGGTGCGGCCTTCCTTGACGGACGCGATCGCCGGCTTGGCGAGCGTTGCGGCATCGACATACCATTGCTCCGTCAGGCGAGGCTCGATCGGCACGCCACCGCGATCGCCATGCGGCACCGTGTGCTTGTGCGGCTCGATCTTGTCCAGCAGGCCCGCCTCTTCGAAAATCCGAACGATCAATTCGCGCGCCTTGAAACGGTCCATGCCCTCCAGCTGCTGCCAGAGACCAAGCTGCATCTCGGTCGGCGTCAGGCCCTCGAGGAAATCCTCGTTCTCGACGATCTCGACATTCGCCTCGACAGTCAGAACGTTGATCGCTCTCAGACCTGTGCGACGGCCAACCTCGAAGTCATTGAAATCGTGGGCGGGCGTCATCTTCACCGCACCGGTACCGGCTGTCGGATCGGGATACTCGTCGGCGACGATGGGGATCAGTCGACCGACGATCGGCAGCACGACGTGTTTGCCGACGATATCCTTATACCTGATGTCATCGGGATGAACAGCGATGCCCGTATCTCCGAGCATGGTCTCCGGACGTGTGGTGGCAACGACGAGATAGTCGCGCGTTTCCCAATCGGTCGCATTGCCCTCTTCGTCGAAGGCGACGGGGTGCTTGTACGTCACGCCCTCTTCCAGAGGGTAGCGCAGATGCCAGAGGTGACCGCTCATCTCGACCTGCTCAACCTCAAGGTCGGAAATGGCGGTCAGCAGCTTCGGGTCCCAGTTGACCAGGCGCTTGTCCTTGTAGATCAGGCCTTCCTTGTAGAGCGAGACAAAAACCTCGAGGACGGCCTTGGAGAGGCCCTCGTCCATGGTGAAACGCTCGCGCGACCAGTCACAGGATGCGCCTAGCCGCTTCAGCTGGTTGAAGATCAGTCCGCCGGATTCAGCCTTCCATTCCCATACCTTGTCGATGAAGGCCTCGCGGCCCATCGCGCGGCGATGCTGCTGAACTTCCATCAGCTTGCGTTCGACGACCATCTGCGTCGCAATGCCGGCATGGTCCATGCCCGGCTGCCAGAGCACGTCCTTGCCGCGCATACGCTCGAAACGGACCATGATGTCCTGGAGCGTATTGTTCAGCGCGTGGCCCATATGCAGCGAGCCGGTAACGTTCGGCGGCGGAATGACGATACAGAAGCTTTCGGCACCCGGCTTTGAACCCGCGCCCGCGCGAAATGCATCCTCATCGTCCCACTGCTTGGCGATGCGGGGCTCGATGGCTGCGGAATCATAGGTTTTTTCAAGCATTTTGAAGCCAGACTTGGTGATTGATGTGGGGGTTTGTAAACCGGAACGCTGCGTGCGAGTCAACATCGACCACAAAAAAGCCGCCAGTGTGTCAACTGGCGGCTTTTCGCGAATTATGGATAGCGACTTAGCGGCGTGGACCGCGGGCGACGCGCTCGATTTCCTCGCGCACCAGCCGCTCGACCAGTGTCGGAAGATTATCGTCGAGCCATTCCTGCAGCATCGGCCGCAACATGTCCTGCGCAATTTCGTCGAAGGAGCGGCGGTTGCTGCTGTCGAGGGCGAATGCCAGATTATCGAACGACTTCGCAACCTGTTGTCCGACGGCTGGCGAAACGATGGCCGCGACGTCCTTCTCTCCAAACATGGAGACAGACGAAGACGGCGTCTCGACACGCTCGTCGCTTGCCAGCTGAACCTTCGTCGCTTCGATCTTGTCCTGCGCAGCAGGTGCGGAACCCACAGCCTCTGTTTCAGGCGTCTTTGCAACGGCGGCAGGCTCCACAGCCTTGGCCGAGGCGGAGGGCGCCATGCGCGACGTCACCATTGGACTGTCGGACGACAGCTCAATCGCCGCATTCCCTGGCGCTGAATTCGCCGGCTGCGGTTCGCGCAACATGTAAGTGTTGCGCTCAGACGCTGCGCGGACACGGGCGGCGACATCGGCAAGCGATAAAGGTGGTGTCAGCGGCTGGACAGACGCTTTCGGGGGTTCCGCCGGAACTTCGCGGGCCGGTGGTTCAAAAGAGCGCACTTGCTGGCCAAGCTCAGCATCAAACTCCGCCACCAGCACGTCGTCATCGATCGTCAGGTGAATTTCCTCGGTCGGCTCGTCGCTATAGCCATTGTTTGCGCCAAAGCCACCATTGTTGCCGCGCTCGCTGTCATTGGCAGCAAAACCCGGTATACCCGGCTCATTGCTCTCTATGATCTTGCGGATCGACGCCAGAATTTCGTCCATCGACGGTTCACGTGCTGCATTGGACTGTGCCATTCCTATCCCCGTTTCTGCCGTCGCGCGCGGCATTCATGGCCGCGCTGTCATTCGGCGAGACTGTATGTGACTTCACAGCCGAACAAAATGCTACGAATCACCATGTTGGAATCATGCACAGATTTGTTGGCGCCGTCACGTCTCAGGCTTCGCTATAGATCTCCTCCGGAGCCGTTGCGCTTCCGCACAGCTGCAACGACGATCTAGGGCCCACCACCATTGAGCTGAGTGACCGGTTTTCCTGATCGAAAACAGCGCTAAGAGGCTGCACGGCGACTTGCCGCGATCGAAATCTGGCCCGCTGGGCAGATCAGAATATGAAGTCCTGCACCTTCCGGAACCCAGGTAGCGGCTTGACAGCTGTGTTGAATGCCAGGCGCTCCGAGGTCTTGCCGTTTTCGCGGATGAACAGTTTCGCGCGGGAGGCATTGCCAAATCCATGCACCACCACCAGTCGACCGCCATCGTTCAACTGGTCGAACAGAGCGGGAGGCACGGTTTCGACCGAGCCATGGATGAAGATGACGTCGAACGGAGCCTTATCGGCGCAGCCTTTTTCAAGATCGCCTGTCGCGACCGTCACATTATCGTAACCTGCTAGCGCATCCTTGGCCGTTGCCGCCAAGGCCTCGTTGCTTTCAAGCGCCACCACGCTTTCGGCCAACAGCGATAGGACGGCTGACGCGTAGCCGGTGGAACAGCCGATTTCCAGGACTTTGTCGCTCTTCGAAATCGTCGCGAGCTGCAGCAGCTTGGCAAGCGGAGACGGCTCCATCAGGTAGCGGCCACCCGGTATCTGGGCGGGCGTGGCAACTTCGATATCGCTGTCGATATAGGCCAGCAGCTTCATGCGCTCGGGAACGAAGTCCTCGCGCGGCACGGACAGGAACGCCGAAAGGACAGTATGAGACGTAACATCAGTCGGCCGAATTTGGTTGTCGACCATCTTGATGCGTGCTGCTTCGAAATCCATCTGCCTGCCCTCTTGGTCCGGTCAACTGCCGGAATGCGCGCCCGGCGCAATGCCGTGAATAGAGAACCGCTCCGCTTCGGCGTTTCGGTTGTCCTACGCTCTTAAATCCGTGCTTGCGCCGTTTCAAGCTTATGGAATGCAGTTCCCTCAAAAAGCAAGCCTGGCGAAAGTCCGCTGTGTTTTCTTGACGGAACGAAATTGCCAAAAAAGCATTTAAGCATCAGTTTGCCGCTTGGGCGTCAGCCATGGGGAAATCAGCGCAATGCCAAGGTTGAGTTTTACAGCTTACGCGCCCATAGCCGTGCTCGTGCTGGCTTGCTTCGCAAGCGGTCAAGCCGCCGCCAATGACACTGTCTTTGACGAATTGCGTTTTGGCACCAGCGTGTCCGTCGGCAGCGGTGACGGCAAGGAGAGTGGTTTTGCACCGTCGCTGACGGTATTCTTCGACCCCTTCGCCGAAACCCAGGCGGAAGGCTGGAGGGAGATCGTACTTCAACCGCGTCTCTACCTTGGTGCGTCGATCGGCACCGGAGACACAGCAAGCCAAGTTTATAGCGGCGTCAGCTTTGACATCGACGTTACGGATAAATTCTTTCTCGAACTCGGTCTCGGCGGCACCGTTCACGACGGCGCCCTGAAAGATGACGGCAGCAGCGGACCAAAGCTCGGCTGCCGCCTGTTGTTTCGTGAATATGCCGCTGCCGGTTATCGGTTCGATGACAACTGGCAGATCCTGGCGACCGTTGATCACTCGTCTCACGCCAATCTCTGTGATGGTCCGAACGATGGCCTTACCCATGCTGGTATCGCCATCGGCTATAAATTCTAGATGCCTCAGCCCGCTGGTGCGGCTTCCAGACCGACAAGCGCGATCTTGCCGTAACCTGCCCGTTGGATGAGGTTCATCACCGTCATCAGTTCCCCGTAATCGACCGCCTTGTCGGCACGCAGCAGGATACGGGTATCCTTGTTGCCTTCGGTGACTCGCGTAAGTTCAGCAACGAAGCTGTCCCTCGCCGTCTCCTCATTCCCCAAAGCCAACGTCAGATCGGCCTTCAAGGTGACGAAGACCGGCTTGTCGTCGCGCTTCACCGGCTGGGCTGCCGATTGCGGCAGATCGACCTTCATGTCGACGGTAGCGAGCGGTGCGGCCACCATGAAAATGATCAGCAGCACCAGCATGACGTCGATGAACGGCGTCACGTTGATTTCGCTATTTTCCTCAAGGTCGCCCGCGCCGCCGTCGCTGAGTTTGCTTGCCATGGCCTTATCCGATCCTGGCGATGGCCGCGTCGGCCTGATGTGACTGCATTTCCTGTTTGCGACCTCCCTGCCTCCGGGCCGCGCGGAAATCGAGATCGCGGCTGACCAGGCGTTCGACCGCAGCGGACGCATCGGCAAGAAGCAGGCGGTAGCCCGAGATCGAACGGGCGAAATAGTTATAGATGACAACGGCCGGAATGGCGGCGACCAGACCGATTGCCGTCGCCAGAAGTGCCTCGGCGATACCGGGCGCAACGATCGCCAGGTTGGTCGTCTGCGCCTGGCTGATGCCGATAAAGGAATTCATGATCCCCCAGACGGTGCCAAACAAGCCGACGAAGGGAGAGATCGAGCCGATCGTTGCCAGAATTCCTGTGCCGCCCGCGATCTTCTTGCCGGCGCCGGCCTCGATCCGACCGAGCCGGGACGCAACGCGCTCCTTGACGCCCTGCGTCGGAACAATGTCGAGCGTCGCTTCCGATTTCGCAAGCTCTTCGCCAGCCGCAGTCACCATAAGGCCAGCCGGCCCCTTTCGCTGGCCAAGCTCGTCGCGAACATCCCGAAGCACCGTGGCAGCAGTCAGGAGCTTGACGGCCCGTTTTATGCGGTGTTTCGCACCAGCAATCTCGAAAACCTTAGCAACCAGGATCGCCCAGGTGGCGACCGACGCCAAGGCCAGGCCGATCATGACGCCCTTGACCACGATGTCGGCGGCCAGGAACATGCCGAGCGGCGAAAGATCATGCGGCAATGTCGGGTTCGCAGCACTCGCCTCGCCATCTTCGATTGCCGAGGGTCCTTCCGATCCGGTTGGCACCATGTCGGGCTCGACAGCATTGTCCAACGTCGTCACTGGCGCCGCTCCCTCTGCCTGACCCGTCGCAGGGTTCTCGTCGGTTGCAGCTTGTCCGGCAGCGGGTTGGTTTTCGCCGGTGACAGCGGCCGGCGTCTCCTGCGCCAAAGCGGGCCGCAAAAATGCAGCACCCGACGATGCGAGAAGCATCATAACCAGAAGGATCCATTTCGGCATGACCCGGTTTGGCATAACACGTCCTTTCGATCATTCCGGCCGCACCGCCTGGGAAATCCCTGCAAGCCGGAACCATAATTGTTGCTGTCAGGGCCGCAGCGAAGGCCATTAAGCGCAACGCGACACAGGCTGCGCGCTGCTGTAATCGCTCTCTACGACACAGTATGACTGAAAGACAAGTATTTGTGGAGTATTTTCCTCAAGAAATAACAAGGTTATGACACAGCGGCTTCAGACCTGCGGTTGGGACGCGATTGCCTCGGCTTACGCCCTCACTCAAGCCCCTTCGCTTCGAACGTGCCTGTTCGCCAGTCATACAATCGATGCCGCTCCCAGGCGCGCGCCGAGCCGCCAACCGCCGCGACGATCCGCATCGGTGCATTTACGCCGAAATCCGGGGCCTTCGCATACCCGTAAATCTCCAGAGCGCCGCTGCGGCGGAGGCTTTTGCCACTGATCAGCAAGGCCCCCGTGCGACAGGCTTCAAACCGCAGCATGGCGGGCGTTACGACGATATCGGCCGTATCGCAGCCCGCGCCGACGAACCTTGCATCATCGACTGTAACAATCCGCCACCCCTGCGGTGCAGTCATCGCGCACCATTGCTTCGGCGCACAACTGAATCGTCCCTTCGGGCTTTCGGCCAGCGCCCGAACAATCGACGAGCGGGCCACGGCGATATCGATCGGCGGCTTCGCGGCTCGTCGGTTGGTTTGATCCGAAGGCGCGATCAACGTCGAGGCCGTTTCGGATTTATCCTCCTGAACGAGATCATCGCGCTGCAGCGGTCCCCGCTGATCCGAAAGGCGCAACGCCCGCTGCCATTGCGCGAAGATAAAATCCGGCGGTTTTGCACGATTGACGGATGCGCCCGCCCCTTCTATTGCCGCCACCAGCCGCCCGTCCTCCGAAATGATGAGCGCCGGCATGGCGGTGGGCTGGAACAGTATGAAGGCGACGCCCGCAGCGACAAGAGCCAGACCGCCGGCAAACAGCCAGGTCCGGAAAAGGCAGGCCAGCACGCCGCCCACAGCAATAAGGAGGAACGCACTGTCTGACAGCCGCCCGGTCGTGAGATCGCCCTCCCAGCCGGCGACAATCCGGGCGATTGAAATCATCCATTCGATGCCCTGCCCCATGATCAGCAAGGGATAGCGGTCGAGGCCGAGCGGCATAAGCATCATGGCGATCAAGGCAAAGGGCATGACGAGAATACTGATGACCGGCATCGCCAGAATATTGCCGGCAAGGCCGTAGGCGGCCAGCCGATGAAAGTGCCCGGCAGAATAGATCATCGTCGACAGGCCGCCGATCAACGAACTGAGAAAAAGCCCGCCAAAAAAGCCGGAAACGACCCGCAACCCGGCCGAACCGGGACTGCCGATCGTATTTTCCGCCGGGGTGCGATCACGCCAGCGTGCGTAGCCGGCAACCAGGGCCAGCGTCGCCGCAAACGACATCTGGAAACCGGGCCCGGTAACGGCGGACGGTGTGATGACCAAAATGATGATCGCCGACAGAGCCACATTGCGCAGGCTGATCGAAGGTCGTTCGAAGAACACGGCGACAAGCATGATCGAAATCATGATCCACGAACGGACCGCAGAGACGGCACCGCCGGAGATCAGGATATAGGCAAACACCATGACCAAGGCGCCAGCCGCGGCGATCTTCTTGATCGCAACCCGCTGGGCGAGCCCCGGCAGGAGGCTGAGCAATGTACGGGCGCCAATAAGAAAGGTGCCAGCCGCCAGGACCATATTCAGGCCGGAAATGGCAAGAACATGCGCAAGCCCCGCCCCCGTAGCACTTCGATCGTGTCGCGGCTGATCGCTCTTTCTTCGGCCGTCACGAGAGCCGCGGCAATTGCCCCCGCATCACCGCCAATCGTTGTGCGGATACGCATGCCGATCGCCTCCCGCCAGCGGGCGATTTCTTCCACAAACGGCAACCCAACGGACCAAGTTGCGCCGTCGTTGGCTGCCGTAACGGAATGCGGCGCTCCATAGAAGAAGCCGACAGCGCCGATGCCTTTGAAATAGCTGTCGAAAGCGAAATCGTTCAATCCCGGCAAGGCCGGCCCGGAAGGCGGCGAAAGCCGTGCCCGTCCCTCGATCATCTGGCCTATCGCGATCGGAGCGCCTTGGCTGCGTGACAGAAGACTGACTTTCTCCGGCGGCCGCTTCAGCGTTGGACCAGATGTGTGTACGAGGGCCACGAGATAGCGCCATTGGCCACGGTCGGTGGTCTCCCGGCTTATGACCCTGCCCCGGACCTGTGTCGTGACGGGGGTATCAAGCAGCACGGTATCCAGCCGCTGCGTTTCCACCGCCGACAGCAACATGCCGCCTACAAAACACGCCAACAACCGCGTCGTCTGGCTCCAAAAAGGTCCGGCATGCCGCAAGGCAATTGCAGCCATAGCAAAAATGCACAGCAGCAATGCAAGTTTAATCGGGCCGGGCTGCTCCGCCAGGGAAAACCATACTAGGGCACCACCACCGAGAAACACCGGGATGAAAAGGAAGGCGTGATCATAGGCCTGTTCCTCAGACAATGCGTTGCGGACATTCAGCGTCGCCTTGGACCATAGGGCAAATCTTCTGGTGTCGAGTGATGGCAAAAACTGGTATTGAAAAGTCGAATCTAAAGTCGTTTTCCGATCTTTATCGACAATTCTTGCGTCGGCATGCCGGTACTCTGCGATGGCTCCCAAGGCGCCATCACGCCTGACATTGCCCCCCGACTGCTCCTCATCCATGCCAAGCGCCCAGATGTTTTGATTTTCCTCAGGATGCAACCAAAAATCTAAAAATGCAACCAAGGAGAAAAATGCCTAAAAATAAGGCTCCCTCTCGTCGGTAATGCATGATCGACCCTGTCAGGCTCGCTTAAGGCCATTGGAACTGCGCAGCGAACATGCAATTATTGCGATGCCATATGCTTGTTTTTGCACCGCACAATTTGCCTTTCGTCCAACTTGGCACTTGTGGCTAAATCATATAGCAAAAGAGCAACGTTAATAACTGTGGCATATTTGTGTGCCAGTTTGCTACAAACGGAGGATCACCCATGACAGGAAAAAGCGCAGTCGTAACAGTCGATAACAAGTCGGTCGAGTTACCGGTGCGATCCGGGTCGATCGGTCCGGATGTGGTGGATATCGGCACGCTCTACAAGCAGACCGGGCAATTCACATACGATCCGGGCTTCACATCGACGGCATCGTGTGAATCGAAGATCACCTATATCGACGGCGATGAAGGCATTCTTCTGCATCGCGGCTATCCGATCGAGCAGCTCGCCGAACACGGCGATTTCCTCGAAGTCTGCTACCTGCTGCTCTATGGCGAACTGCCAACGGCCGTGCAGAAGAAGGATTTCGACTACCGCGTCACCCATCACACGATGGTGCACGAACAGATGAGCCGCTTCTTCACCGGCTTCCGCCGCGACGCCCATCCGATGGCCGTCATGTGCGGCTGTGTCGGTGCGCTCTCGGCATTCTACCATGACTCGACCGACATCACCGATCCGCACCAGCGCATGGTCGCCTCGCTGCGGATGATCGCAAAGATGCCGACACTGGCTGCCATGGCCTACAAATACCATATCGGCCAGCCCTTCGTTTATCCGAAGAACGACCTCGATTATGCCTCGAACTTCCTGCGCATGTGCTTTGCCGTGCCCTGCGAAGACTATGTGGTCAATCCAGTGCTGGCCCGCGCCATGGACCGCATCTTCATCCTGCATGCCGATCACGAGCAGAACGCCTCGACCTCGACGGTTCGCCTCGCCGGCTCGTCCGGTGCAAACCCCTTCGCCTGTATCGCTGCCGGCATTGCCTGCCTCTGGGGTCCGGCGCATGGCGGTGCCAACGAAGCCGCGCTCAACATGCTGGCCGAAATCGGCTCGGTCGACCGCATTCCGGAGTTTGTCGCCCGCGCCAAGGACAAGAACGATCCGTTCCGGCTCATGGGCTTTGGTCACCGCGTCTACAAGAACTACGACCCGCGCGCCAAGATCATGCAGAAGACGACGCATGAAGTTCTGGCTGAACTTGGCCATCGCGATGATCCGTTGCTGGAAGTTGCCATGGAACTCGAGCGCATCGCGCTGACGGACAGCTACTTCATCGAGAAGAAGCTCTATCCTAACATCGACTTCTATTCCGGCATTACGCTGAAGGCGCTCGGCTTCCCCACGACCATGTTCACGGTGCTCTTTGCGCTTGCTCGCACCGTCGGCTGGATCGCCCAGTGGAACGAGATGATCGAGGATCCGGAACAGCGTATCGGCCGCCCGCGTCAGCTCTATATCGGCGAGCCGCAGCGCGATTACCTTCCGGTCTCGAAGCGCTAAGGCGTATCCGTTTCAAAGCGAAACCCGGTCGTTTAGTTGCGACCGGGTTTTTTGTGTCCAGCACTTCAAGAACAAGACGAGCCGCTTTCTCTCCCGGCGGTTCTTCAGTTTTCATCCGCTCCCAGACCATGGCGTAGCCCTCGAGCATCGCACGGCGTTGGCTGGTGTCGCTGACAAGCCGCTCCACCCAGCGAGCCAGGTTTCCCGGCTGCACGACCTCGACATATTCCGGTACGACCGGATAGTCGGCGATCAGATTGGGCAGAGCCGCCGTCCAGATGGTAATTTTGTGCGCCATCAGCTTCACGATCCAGTCGACCTTATAGGCCGAGATGGCGGGAATGCCGGCAAGCGCCAGTTCGAGAATGACCGTGCCGGATGCAGCGACGGCGGCGTCAGCTTGAGCAAATGCCTTCGATTTCGCGGCCGCCCCGATGGTGATGTCCGGCTGCAGGACCCAGCCGGATACGATCGAGCGGACCAGTTGCTCCTGCCGCGGCACGGTTGGCAGCAGGAAGCGCATACCAGGATTTCGCGCGGCAAGCAGTTCCATCGTCTTACCGAAAATCGGCAGCAGGCGCTTGATCTCGCTGGATCGCGACCCGGGAAGGATGAGGCATGTGGTCGTGCCATGCGCGTTCGACAGGCGCCGGGCGGCGATCTCGCTGCGTGCCGCGACCAGCGCTGGATCGCCTGCCAGCCGATGACCGACATAGGTGGTCGGGGGCCATCAAGAGCGACCATGGCGGCCGGCTCGAAGGGAAGAACCGCCAGCACGTGATCGACATAAGCGCGCATGCGCGGCGCCCGCTCCGGTTTCCAGGCCCAGACGCTGGGGCAGACATAGTTGACGACAGGCAAATCCGGCAGAGCCTTGCGCACGGCCTTTGCGACACGGTGGGTGAAGTCGGGACTGTCTATGATGACGAGAACATCCGGCTTGGCCGCGATGATTGCAGCCGTGGTCTGGCGAATGCGGCGGATGAGGTTGGGCAGACGGGCCAGCACCTGCGAAATGCCCATGATCGAGAGTTCGGAGTAGTCGAACAACGACTTCAGCCCCTGCGCTTCCAGCGCCTCGCCACCGACGCCGACCAGTTCCAGCGGTTGGTCGAGGCGCTGTCGCAGGGCAGCCACCAGATCGCCGCCAAGAAGATCACCGGAAACTTCGCCTGCGATGACCGCAAGTTTCAGAGCGCCGGTCACCGCCGTATCCTCAGGTTCGCCCGGTCTACACCGATCACGAAGAGGCCTGCCTTGTCGGCGGCGGCAATCAATTCGTCGCGCTCAAGCACCAGCGCCCGACCCGCCTCAACAGCGACACCGGCCAGACCGGCAGCCGCCGCACGGGCGATTGTGGAGGGACCGATCGACGGCAGGTCGGCGCGCACGTCCTGCTGCGGTTTGCAGAGCTTCACCAGCACGCCGCGGCGTCGCGACGAGATGCGTCCATCCGCCTTGAGCCTAGCGACCCGCTCCAGCATGGCATCCGTGCCCTCGGGACCCTCGAGCGCGACAACGCGGCCGCCAACGGCAACGGCGCCCTGCCCGACATCCAGATCGCCGAGTGCGATCGCGGCAGTCTCGGCAATCTCGATATCGGCCAGATCCTCCGCGCCCGGTTCGCGTCCGCCAAGCGGCCCGACGGTTGCCAGGAGTTCCGGCACGATGTCCTGCACGCCGATGACGCGCGCGCCATTGGTCTCGATCAGTTCGATGGCCATTTTCAGGACAGCATCGTCGCCGCCAGACAGAAGCGTGCGCAGCACGCTCGGGACCTTGGCGAGGCTCTTCAGGGTCGGCTTGATATCGCGCCAGTCGGGACGACGGCGCACGGCGCCGGACAGAACGACGCGGCCGATGCCCGCATTCCGGAAAACGGTGCTGATCGCCTTGAAATTGCCGATGCCGAGCGTTGTGTTGTCGAAATCGGACCAGTCGCGATCGGATTCATTGGCAAGCGCGATGATGAAGGGATTTTCGCCGTGTATACGCGCCGCTTCGGCCACATGCAGCGGCAGGAGGCCGCTGCCGGCGATGATCGCCAGCCGGTCTTTGATATCGGGCCGGCTGTCTGGGATCATCGACCTCAGCCCTTGCTGCCCCGTGTCGGCGACGACAGAGCGCGCTCGCTTTCCGCGGCGATGAAATCCAGGATTTCCATGGCCGGCGGGCAATCGGCATAGTCGCTATGGATGGCGGCGGCATTGGCGCGAACGGATTCGGGGCCTTCAAAAATCTGCTTGTAGGCGCGCCGTACGGCGTGAATCGTCGGCTTGTCGATACCTGCACGGCTCATGCCGACGACATTCAGCCCGCCCAAAAGGCCCGGATTGCCGTTCAGCATGCCATAGGGGATGACATCGTAGGCCACCGCTGAAAGACCGCCGATGAACGCCTGACGGCCGATGCGAGTAAACTGGTGCACGGCCGAACCGCCGCCGAGAATGGCGCGGTCACCGACCGTCACATGGCCGGCCAGCATGACATTGTTCGAGAGGATGATATTATTTCCGAGACGGCAATCATGCGCCACATGAGCATAGGCAAGGAACAGGCAGTTGTCGCCGACGACAGTCGTTCCGCCATGTTCGACCGTGCCGGTGTTCATGGTGACGCCTTCGCGGATCGTGCATTTTTCACCGATCACCAGCGTCGTATCAACAGCGCTGTGATGCACGCTCTGGGAATCGCCACCGATGACGGCGGACGGAAAGATGCGGCTGCCCTTGCCGACGGTCGTGCGGCCGAGAACGACGACGTGGCTCAGAAGTTCGACGTCATCGTGCAGCGTGACTTTCGGACCGACATGGCAGAAGGGTCCGATCGTTACGTTTTCACCGATCACCGCCCCGTCTTCGATCACGGAAAGCGGGTGGATCCTTGCACTGGCGGAAATCATGTTCAGGCATCTTCCTTGGCTATAATCATCGCGCCGATATCAGCTTCCGCGACAAGTTGCCCGTCAACTTTTGCATCACAGTGAAATTTCCAGATATTGCCGCGCTGCTTCTGCTTGACGACGTGATACTCGACGCGGTCGCCCGGGACCACAGGCTTGCGGAAACGCGCATTGTCGATGGTCATGAAATAGACCAGATTGCTGCCGTCGCCGGTCTTGCGCGCACAGATCGCTCCGGCTGTCTGGGCCATGCCTTCAATGAGAAGGACACCCGGCATGATCGGCTGTTCGGGGAAATGACCGGTGAAATGCGGCTCGTTCGCCGTAACGTTCTTGATACCGATCGCGGAATTGTCGCCGTCGATCTCGATGATCTTGTCGACGAGCAGGAACGGATAACGATGGGGAAGCAGTTTCAAGATTTCCCTGATATCGGCCGTACCGAGAACGGCGGTCGCTGCTTCACTCATCATTGCCTCCCGTTTTTTCTGTCTGCTGTGGGCTCGCGCCGCAATTTCTGCCATGTCGCGCAGAAAATCACGCATTGGCCGTGCCGGTATGCCGCCATAACGCTCGCCTGCCGGTACATCCGACGCGACGCCGCTCATTGCCGCGATCTGCGCGCGATCACCGATGGTGATGTGCCCGTTGATTGCCGCAGCACCACCGATCAGGACACCGTCACCGATGCGCGTGCTACCGGCAATGCCGACCTGGGCCGCAATGCCGCAATGCCTGCCGACACGGACGTTGTGACCAAGCTGCACCATATTGTCGATCTTCGTGCCTTCGCCGACGACCGTGTCGTCCATGGCGCCGCGGTCTATGGTGGTATTGGCGCCGATTTCGACCCTGTCCTGCAGGATGACCCGGCCGATCTGCACGATTTTGATCATTCCACCCTTCGGGCCCGGCGCATTGCCAAAACCGTCCTGCCCGATCCGCGCACCCGGATGAATGATGACCTCATTGCCAACAAGCGCGTAAAGCACGCTGGCCCCGGCTGAAATCGTGCAATCCCGCCCGATCCGCACGCCGGGTCCGATAACTGCACCAGCGGCAATCCGCGTACCCGTGCCGATCTGGGCGCCAGCACCGACAACTGCCGTTGCCTCGATCTCGACATCATCCTCGATCTGCGCAGACGGATCGACGAACGCTGCTGGTGATATACCGCCCGGCCCTGAAAGGTTCTGCACAGGGCGCATCCCCTGCGGATGCAGGATAGCACCCGCGACGGCAAAGGCCGTGTGCGCATGCGCGGTCAATAGAACGGGAATATGTGGGGGAACGATGGAAGCGATCGCCTTGTCACAGACGATCGCAGCGGCCTGGCAGGTCTCCAGTTCGGTGCGGTTCTTGCGGGACAACATATAGCATATGTTGTCTTCCTTGGCCCTGTACACCGGAGAGACCGACCGGATGATCCGGTCAGCCTTTGTGTGGTCTACAAGCGTTGCACCGATCTGATCCGCCAGAACATCCAGGCGGATCCCATCATGGGGCGGGAAGAACCAGTTGTGTTCCATGGCCAATGCTCCAGAACAGTTTGGCAGGCAGTTCTGGACTGCGACGATTAGAACGACGACGAGATACCGAACTTCAGGTTCTGCACGCGGTCGAAGTCTTCCTTGGCAATCGGGAACGCATAGTCCACGCGCAGCGGACCGAATGGCGAGGCCCAGAGCAGACCAAGACCGACCGACGCACGCAGCGAAGAATCAGTGCCACGGAGACCATCTGCACCCGTCACATCGACCTTATTGCCATAGAGCGTACCGGCATCGACGAAGAAGGCACCACGGAAGCCACTGTCACGCGGAATGCCCGGCAGCGGGAAGGTCGTTTCGGCTGATGCCGTAAAGTAGGTCGTGCCGCCGATCGAGTCGCCGTTTGCAGCCCGCGGACCGATACCGTTGCGCTCGAAGCCGCGAATGTCGTTGCCGCTCAACTGGAACTGGTCGAAGACTTCCAACGATCCGGACGTCTTCATCAGGTGACCTGCGCTACCGGAAATCGATGCAATGATATCGGCGTCGTCGCTCAACGTGTAATAGGCCTTGGCCTTGCCGGTGATCTTGTAGAAATCCGAAGTCCCACCCAAGCCTGCAAATTCGTGGGTAACCGAGGCAATGATACCTTCATGCGGCGCGACCGCGTCATCCAGCGAATTGTAGTTGATGACCTGCGAGATCGAAGAACGGGTCCACGGCGATTCGTTGACCACTCGCTGGTACGGGCTCGACAGCGCGGCGACATTGCCACTGCGGTAGTCATATTCTGAGTAGTTGTAACGGAACGTCGTCGAAATGCGCTCCGTGATCGGCGCCGTCACACGCAGGCTGAAGCCCTGCTCGTCATAGCTATAGTTATCATCGTCGAAATCATTCTCGTTCTTGAACACATCGAAACCAGCGGCCAGACGATAGCCAAGGAAGTAAGGCTCAGTGAACGAAACGTTGTATGTGCGGCTTTCATCACCACGACCGGCAGCCAGACGAATGTACTGACCGCGACCGAGAAAGTTCTTCTCTTCGATCGACGCTTCCAGGAGGAAGCCGCCGCCACTGCCGGCAGAATAGCCAGCACCGACACCGAACGAACCAGTCGACTGATCCTGCACGTCGACGACGATGACCACGCGATCAGCAGCCGTGCCCGGCGCCGTTGTGATATTGACGGCCGAGAAATAGCCCAGCGCATCAAGGCGACGCTTGGCGCGCGCAATCATTTCCTGGTTGAAGGCATCGCCTTCGCTGAGGTCGAATTCGCGGCGGATAACATAGTCACGCGTGCGTGTGTTGCCGCGGATTTCGATGCGCTCGACATAGGCGCGCTCACCCTGATCGACCAGATAATCTACGGCGATCGTGCGATTGTCGAAGTTGCGATTGCCGCGTGGCGTGACGCGAGCGAAGGGATAACCTTCCGCAGCCACCCGCTTGGAGATTTCCGAGATGCTTTCCTGAACGTCCTTGGCCTTGTAGACAGACCCTTCGCTGGTCTGAACCAGACCCTTGAGTTGCTCAGCATCCACACCTTCAACCGTCGATTCAACGTTGACTGGACCGAAGTCGTAGCGTTCGCCCTCTTCAACGGTGATCGTTACCGTGTATTCGTTGGTCGATTCATCCAGGACTGCATCCGAAGAAACGACGCGGAAATCGGCATATCCGCGATTATAGTAGAACTGGCGCAGCAACTCTTCATCGGCACGCAGCTTGTCTTCGTTGTAGACATCCTTGCGGCTCAGGAAAGAAAACAGGCCCGACTGCTTGGTCGCAATCACCGCCTGCAACCGACCGTCGCCATAGGCGTTGTTGCCGACAAAATTGATCTGGCTGATCTTCGTCCGCGATCCCTCGTTGATGACGAAGGCGAGATTGACACGACCTTCGGCAATCGGAACCACCTGGGTCGTCACCGTGACATCCTCGCGACCGATCCCGGCATAGGCCTGCCGGATTGCCTGGATGTCGGACTCAACGGTTGCTTCGCTGTAAGGACCCAGCGGCTGCGTGCGAACCACCTCCTGAAGCTTGCTGTCCTTGAGCTTCCGGTTGCCGTTGAAGACAACCTGGTTGACCAACTGGTTCTCGCCGACGGACACAACGAGCGTGCCACCGGAGACATTGATGCTGACGTCGGAGAAATAGCCGGTCGCGTAAAGGCGCTTAACCGAGGAATCGATGTCGGAATTGCTAAAGCTTTTGCCGGGCGTGATTGTAATGTTGGCACGAACCGTTTCTGGGCTGACACGCGTCGCACCGCGAACCTCGACACGACTGATAACGGCAGCCTCTGCGACAGATGCACTAGCAAGCGTTACGATGCCTGTACCCGTTGCGACAATTCCAGCAGACAGCGCAACCGCCGATACCGCGTTCAAAAACTTTGAACCAGCTTTCATAAATCTTACCTTTTTCCCAACGTCTCGTGACGAACCCGTACCGACTCCGGCCACGTTTGCCGTTTTAACTGCTTTTCCCATACAAGCAAGGTCGCTCGTTAATTTCTGTTTACTTCAATTCAAACCGTGTCCTAACGGCCACTACAGAATTGATTTATCGTAAACAATTCCTTTCAACCCAAACCATTGAAAACCAATGAGACTGACGTGTGCCCAAGCAAGTCAACTCCCGGCATCAAGGCCTGCGACCTAGCCGATCAGCATACTGATATCGTTCCAGGTGGCAAACACCATCAGCATCAGAACCATCGCAAATCCGATACGGAAAGCGATGTCCTGGGCTCCCGGCCCTACCGGTTTTCCTCGCACGGCCTCAACCGCATAAAACATCAAGTGCCCGCCATCAAGTACCGGGACCGGCATTAAATTGAGAAGTCCAATGGAAACCGACAACACGGCTGCCAGTTGCAGAACAGCGGCAACGCCGAGCGTGGCCATCTGCCCGGAGGCTTGCGCCACGCGGATCGGTCCGCCCAGCTGATCGGCCTTCATTCGGCCGGTGACGAGATTGGCGAGATAGTTGAACGTTCCGGTGACGATGTGCCAGCTCTCGACAGCACCCTGCCCGACAGCCTCCAGAGGACCATAGGTTTGGAGCCGGAAATTCCCGGTTTCCTGATTGGTCACGATCCCGATAATGCCGAGTTCCATCTTGTTTCCGAACTGGTCGGTAATTTCGGTGCGTTGCGGCACCATCGGCAATTCGAGGAACTCGCCCTTGCGCTCGATGCGGATGGTGATCGGTGTCTCAGGGCGAATGCTGACATAACGGCGCACATCGTCGAATGTCTTCACGGCATTGCCATCGATCGAGAGAAGCAAATCCCCCGCAAGGACACCAGCCTTCTGCGCGGCACTGTCGGTCTTCACTTCGGCGACGATCGGATCGGCGACGGACTTGCCGTAAATTGAAAAAGAACTGCAAAGATCGCGATTGCCAGGATGAAATTTGCAATCGGCCCGGCAGCGACGGTCGCGGCTCTTTTCCAGAGTTTGGCGCCGAGAAACGTGCGGTCGCGCTCTTCCGGGGAAAAATTTTCGAGACGGGTATAGTCCGGAATACTTGCGGCGTCCTCGTCCCCAAAGAATTTGACATAACCGCCAAGGGGAATGGAGCAGAGTTTCCAGCGCGTGCCGTGACGATCGGTAAAGCCGACAATTTCCGGACCGAAGCCGACAGCGAAAACGAGAACGCGAATTCCAGACCATCGACCCACGAGATAGTGACCCATTTCGTGCACGAAAACGAGCAATGTCAGCACCAAAAGGAATGGCACGATATAGCCCAGAACGAATTGCACCGCATCGGCCAGGAAAGTCATTCGAATACCCCGTTCATGTCGTCAGTCGGCCGTTAAAGGCCCAGCAGGATTGCCCCTGTCGATGCTGTCTGCGCACCGGCGAACAGCACCTGCATCAAAGCAAGCAGAAGTGCTGCAAAACAGGCAAAAACAAGGCCGTCAACCCGATCCATGACGCCGCCATGGCCAGGAATGAGTTTGCTTGAGTCCTTGGCGCCGAATCTGCGCTTTACATAGGATTCGAAGAGATCGCCGACCTGGCTTGCAACTGACAACAAGAGGGCGAGCACCGGTAGGCGGAAATCGTCCAGAGAAAACTGGCTCAGCACAAGCGCGACCCCTGCAACAACCCCAAAAAGGCTCCGCCAACGGCGCCAGACCAGGTTTTCCCGGGCGAAATTAGCGGCGCAAGCTTTGGTCCGCCAATGGCGCGGCCAGTGAAATAGGCCAGGATATCGGTTGCCCATACCACGGCGAAGATGAACAGCATCGCGATCAGGCCGACCGAATCGTCACCGCGGATGGAAGACAGCGAAATGCCGGTGAGCCCGGCATAGACAATGCCACCCGGCTGCCAGAAGCCGCCCTTTCGAACCAGAACCCAAAGCACCGATATGATTGTGAAACCCGCCAGAACCGGAATGGTCAGACCGACATCTCCGAAGAGAATGAGGCCCGCCACAACAAGTTGCGAGAGCCATCCAAAGGCGTTTGCTTGAAAATCACTCTCAGCAAGACGCGTCATGGTCGACCACTCATAATAGACGAGCAGGGCGATAGCGACCGACAGGAGCTGGAACACCAGCCCGCCAGCCCATGTCGCAAACAGGACGACGCCGGCCATCACGATGCCAGACAGAATGCGTAGTTTGAGCTCCTTTTGCATCAGGAGCCAACCGCAAGCGTCTGAGGTTGGGAGAGGCCCCCGAAGCGGCGCTCCCTGCGCCCATATTTTTCCAGTGCAGCCAAGAATACCTCCCGGGTAAAATCCGGCCAGAGCTCAGACACGAAAATCAACTCCGCATAGGCAGCCTGCCACAGGAGAAAATTGGACAGCCGTTCTTCGCCGCTCGTGCGAAGTATCAGGTCGGGGTCCGGAATGCCCGCCGTATCCATCCTGCTCGAGATTGTTTCCGAGGTAATCTGCTCGGGAGCAAGTCGTCCCTGTGCCACATCGAGCGCCAAGGACTGCATGGCCCGAGTCATCTCATCTCGGGAGCCGTAATTGAAGGCAATGACCAGTGTTACCCCCGTATTGCCGCGCGTCGTGTCTTCCGCCTCGAGCAGAAGCGGCAGGACATCGCCTCTTAGATTCTTCCTGTCGCCGATCACCCGGACACGAACGTTCTGGGTATGAAGTTCTGCAAGATCACGTCGGATAAAGGCTTTCAGTAAGCCCATCAAATCGGAAACTTCCGCCTCAGGACGCCTCCAGTTCTCTGATGAAAACGCAAAAAGCGTCAGGTAACGAATTCCGATCTCGCCTGCCGTTCGCACGGCCTCGCGCACAGCCTCGACACCCTTTCGATGACCCATGGTTCGCGGCAGCCCCCGCGAATTGGCCCAGCGACCGTTGCCATCCATGATGATGGCAACATGCTCGGGGACGTTTGCTGCAGTGAATTTTGACATCGGTGACCCGAAAAACAGAGATTCGATAGGCGGACTAGACCTGCATGATTTCCTTTTCCTTGTCGGCGAGCAAGCGGTCGATGTCGGAAATCATATCGTCGGTGATTTTCTGAACCTTTTCGGACTGGCTACGGCTGACATCCTGACCGATGACGCCATCCTTTTCAGCCTTCTTCAAGCCGTCCATGCCGTCGCGGCGAACGTTGCGAATGGCGATCTTTGCTTTTTCGCTATAGTCATGCGCCACCTTGACGAGCGACTTGCGGCGCTCCTCGTTGAGTTCTGGCAATGGAATGCGAAGGTTCTGGCCATCGACGATCGGGTTGAGGCCGAGGTTCGATTCACGGATGGCCCGATCCACGGCATTCACCATCGACTTGTCCCAGATGGAAACACCCAGCATGCGCGACTCAGGCACCGTGATGTTGGCGACCTGATTGAGAGGAACGCGCGAACCATAGGCTTCCACCATCACAGGATCGAGCACGTTCGCAGAGGCGCGACCGGTACGCAGGGATGCGATATCGCTCTTGAACGCGTTAATTGCGCCATCCATGCGGCGCTTCAGGTCATTCAGGTCAATACCTTCACTCATGGATCAAACTCCCGTTTTCTCTGTCAACGCGAACGGTCCCGTCAGAACCGTCCGTCAGGCTTTCAATTGTCGGTTACGATGGTGCCGCGACCGCCGCCGGTCAAGATTTCCGCGAATCCACCCTTCTCATGGATGGAGAAGACGATGATCGGAATGCTGTTTTCGCGCGCCAGCGCCACGGCGGCGACGTCCATGACGGCCAGCCCCTTGTTTAGCACTTCGCTATGCGTGAGGCGGTCGAAGCGGGTGGCAGCCGGATCCTTCTTCGGATCGGCGGAGTAGATGCCATCAACCTGCGTGCCTTTGAAGATTGCCTCAGCGCCCATTTCTGCTGCTCGCAAGGCGGCTGCCGAATCGGTCGTGAAAAACGGATTGCCCGTGCCGCCGGCAAAGATAACAACGCGGCCGAGCGACAGATGGTAGAGCGTCGCGCGCTGGGAAAACTCTCGCAGATTTCCGGCATGGCGATGGCGGACAGAACGACCGTGTCGATATTCTGTTTGCGGAGCGAAGTGGCGAGCGCAAGCGCGTTGATCACGGTTGCCAGCATGCCCATATGGTCGCCGGTAACCCGATCGCCGCCCTTGGACGCGACGGCCACGCCGCGAAAGATGTTGCCGCCTCCGACTACCACGCCGACTTCCACGCCCATCGCACGAGCTTCTGCGATATCGGAAGCAATGCGATCGGCGACCGCAACGTCGATCCCAAATCCCTGGCTTCCCATCAGGGCTTCGCCCGAGGCTTTCAGCAGCACGCGTTTGTAGAGAGGTTTGGCCGACATCGTCACTCCTGAAAAGAAGGCTACATGCGCGCGGCATGCGAAAAATGAATACGATTGACAGGGCTCATGCCGGCCGCATGGCAATCCACGGGCGACGGAGACCAATGATGAAGCCGGATACACGAAGGGCACCGCGTTGTCACGCGATGCCCTTTTGTTTTCCCAATCAGGATGAAGAAATCAGCCCTTGGCGACAGCAGCCACTTCAGCGGCGAAATCGCTTTCTTCCTTTTCGACACCTTCGCCGAGGAGAAGACGGGCCATGCCGGTCACTTCGATCGGCGCGCCGACCGTCTTTTCAGCTTCCTTGATCGCCGCTTCGACTGTCAGCTCAGGGTTCATGACGAAAGCCTGCGAGAGAAGAGCGACTTCTTCGAAGAACTTGCGCATGCGACCATCAACCATCTTTTCGATGATGTTGTCCGGCTTGCCGGAAGCGCGCGACTGCTCGATGAAGATGTTGCGCTCGCGCTCGGCGACAGCCGGGTCGACTTCGCTCGAACGGATAGCCAGCGGGTTGGTCGCCGCGACATGCATGGCAACCTGGCGGCCGATTGTGTTCAGGGCATCCTTGTCACCGGTCGACTTCAGGGCGATGAGAACGCCGAGCTTGCCAAGACCGTCAGCAACAGCATTGTGGACATAGGTGGCAACAACGCCGTCTTCAACGGATAGCAGAGCAGCGCGACGCAGAGCCATGTTCTCGCCGATCGTTGCGATCGCATCGGTGATGCTTTCGCCGACAGACTTGCCGGTGGCCGGGTAGTTGGCGGCGCTGATCGTTTCGACAGTACCGTCGGTTTCAATGGCAACCTTGGCGATGCCACGGACGAGATCCTGGAAGGCATCGTTACGGGCGACGAAGTCGGTCTCGGAGTTCAGTTCGATGACAACGGCCTTGGTGCCGCTGGAGGCGATACCGATCAAGCCTTCGGCAGCCGCACGGCCAGACTTCTTGTCGGCCTTGGCAATGCCCTTGGCGCGCAGCCAGTCGATCGCGGCTTCCATGTCGCCGTTGGTTTCGCCGAGTGCCTTCTTGCAATCCATCATGCCTGCGCCGGTCTTTTCGCGCAGTTCCTTCACCATTGCTGCAGTAATAGTACTCATCTTTTTTGCCTCTTCGTTTGTTCGTCTGGTGTGCTGCCAGAAGACCGGCGCACCACCAGGAGGATGTGGCAGGGCATGACCCCTGAATGTGACATCGTGATGAAGTGATCATCACGACGGATGCACTGGAAACCGCCGGATATCGCCGGCAAACCCAGATACCAAAAAGAACAAGGCCGTTCACTTCCTCAGTCGCAAACGGCCTCGTCCTGATTTTATGGTAAGCGCCGGCGGAGCGGGTCCGCCGGCTGGCCTGATCAGGCTTCGGCTGCTTCTTCGAGTGCCGGTTCGACCGGCAGTTCGGCGGAAGCGCCGAGATCGCGACCGGAAGCGCCCTGCTGACGGGCAATGCCGTCAAGCGCTGCACGCGAGATCAGATCGCAATAGAGCGAAATGGCGCGCGAAGCGTCGTCGTTGCCGGGGATCGGGTAATCGATGCGGTCCGGGTCGCAGTTCGAATCGATGATCGCGACGACCGGGATGCCGAGACGCTTTGCTTCGTCGATGGCGATCGATTCCTTGTTGGTGTCGATGATGAACATCAGGTCCGGAACGCCGCCCATGTCGCGGATACCGCCGAGTGCGCGGTTGAGCTTTTCACGCTCGCGCTCCAGGTTCAGGCGTTCCTTCTTGGTGAAGCCCGAAGCTTCCGAGTTCAGGATTTCGTCGAGCTTGCGCAGGCGCTGGATCGAGTTCGAAATCGTCTTCCAGTTGGTCATCATGCCGCCGAGCCAGCGCGCATTGACGTAATACTGGGCCGAACGCTTGGCAGCGTCAGCAATGATTTCGGATGCCTGGCGCTTGGTGCCGACGAACAGAACGCGGCCGCCCTTGGCTACCGTGTCGCTGACCATCTGCAGCGCGCGCGACAGCATCGGAACCGTCTGAGCGAGGTCGATGATGTGAACGTTGGAACGATCGCCGAAGATGTACGGCTTCATTTTCGGGTTCCAGCGATGAGTCTGGTGGCCGAAGTGAACGCCAGCTTCCAGAAGCTGACGCATGCTAAAATCAGGCAATGCCATGCCTTTTTCTCCTTTTCCGGTTGAACCTCCGCAAGGCAAACAGCACTCTCTTCGAAAGTGCCACCGGGTGGAACTGACCGGATTTCTCCCGGACGGCCCCAAACCTTACGTGTGGAATGGGCTGGCCATACAAGCTGTCGGCCGATAAATCAAGTCTGGATGCGGGAAATGTGACGCCTGCCTAAAAGTGGCGCCCGTCTACTTGCATTCCTCGGTCTTGAACATTTCGAGGTCGGCCAGTTTGCCACTCAGGACAAAATCGCCGTAGTCCATGGTCAGATCCCGGGTGATGCCGTTGTCGTATAGCTTGAACTGCATGCGGTAGATCGGCAGGGCGTCGCCGCTCGCCTCATCGTTGAAATAGGCGATGTTGACAGGCCAATAGGACTTGGCCGCCATGGCGCCTGCTTTTCCAACATCCGCGTCATCCGGCTTGGGCTGTTGCGCCTTGCCGACCATGGTGGTGGTGATCAGCGTCTTGTCGCCGGCATCCGATCCGTCGAAGATCCGCGATTCGAACAATGTTTCGCCCTTCTTCGCGCGGTCGATGACTTCCATCATATGTTCTGTCGGAAAAAGGCTTTGGGCAAGATCCACCTGTCGCTTGTCCGGCGCCGTCAGGTCGACTGTCACACCCTTGTCGGCTTCATGCGCGGAGCCGCGAACTTCCTTGTCGAGTTTCTCGTCGGTGAAGGAGCGCGTCAGAAAACGAAAGTTGCCACTCTTGATGTCTTCATAGGTAGTCGTCTGCTGATCGGTCAACTTGACCTCGTCGCCGGTATCGACCTGCGTCACGAAGCGGAAACTAACTGTATAGCCTTCGCAGGCGGATCCGTTGAATTCATAGACCATACGCCCATACATGCCGGCAATGCCGGAGCGATCGGAGGCATCCTTCAGTTCCAGGTCATAGACGGCACGATGCGGCACGAGGATGCTGGCCGAAGCCGCACCGGCGCCGCCGGATGTCATGACAAAGAAACAAGCCCCTGCCACACTGGCTGAGACAAAGTCTGAACGAAACATCCGTTTCCTCCTGTTGGACTCGCCAGCGATGTTATAAGAACGCATTCGGCGAAAGCGAGGCATGCCCCGTGAAGGGTACATTATCACTTCATGGATTTTGCTTTGCATGCAGCATTTGAAAACAAAAGACAACAATCACCGGAGTTATCCATGTCCGTAGAGATCGAAGCACGCATCAGAGACTTAGGGATCACCCTGCCGCAGGCCGCCGCACCGGCTGCCAACTACGTGCCCTACGTGATCAGCGGATCGCATCTTTATATCTCTGGGCAGCTGCCAATGGACAACGGCAAGATCGGCGTGACGGGTCACCTCGGCAAGGATGTGGACGTGGCTTCGGGCCAGCGCGCAGCCGAACTTTGCGCGATCAACATTCTGGCCCAGGCAAAGGCGGCGCTCGGCGGCGACCTCGGTCGTATCGGCCGGATCGTCAAGATCAACGGTTTTGTTGCCTCCGCACCTGATTTCATCGAGCAGCATCTGGTGATCAACGGTGCATCCAACCTTCTGGTGAAGATCCTCGGCGATGCCGGCATCCATGCCCGCGCCGCCGTGGGCATGGCCTCCCTGCCCTTCAACGCCGCCGTCGAGATCGACGCCATCATCGAAATCGCCTGATCAGGATCGCATCCCCATGAAAGACCTGTCCTGGCTGACAGCACAGCCGGTCGCCCATCGCGGCTACCACGACATGAACAAGACCATCTGGGAGAACACGCTCCCGGCCTTTTCCCGCGCCGTCGAAGCCGGTTTCGCCATCGAATGCGACCTGCAATACACCGCCGACAGCGTTCCGGTCGTCTTTCACGACGACGACATGCAGCGGCTGTGCGGCATCAAGGGCGATATTCGCGCCAGGACGGCCGGAGAACTCGGACTAACCGCCATCGGCGGAACGACCGACAAGGTACCGACGCTTGGTGCCCTGCTGCGGCTGGTCAAGGGCCGGGTGCCGATCATTCTCGAACTGAAAGGCCGCAAGGGCGACGACGAGGGCTTTGCCGCCGCCGTCCTCGAAGCACTGGAAGACTATTCCGGTCCCGTCGCGCTGATGAGCTTCGATCACTGGCTGTTGAAGGACCTGAAGGCGCTCGACCCCGCGGTTCCGATCGGACTGACGGCGGAAGGCGCCAAACCCGACACATTTGTCGTTCACGAAGAAGCGATGCAGCTCGGGCTTGATTTCATTTCCTATTTTTACGGGCATCTGCCAAATTCCTTCATCACGAAGCAAAGGTCGATGCGCATGCCTGTTATCACTTGGACGGTCCGTGACGACGCAGGGGTCGAACGCACCTTCGCGGAGGCCGACCAGATGACGTTCGAAGGCTTCGATCCAAGAGAAAAGGTCATCGCGTAAGGCATGGCAGGCGACGTCAGGATCTCGCATCGAAACGTCCTTCAAGGATATTTCCCCGGAGAGCTGGAACACGCTGTCCGGGGCCTCGAAAGGTCAATCCGGGGCCGCTTACAATCCCTTCGTCTCGCATGCCTATCTCTCGTCGCTGGAAGAGTCCGGCTCGGCCACCGCCGTAACCGGATGGCTCGGCCAGCACCTGCTGCTCGAAAATGACGCGGATACGCTTGATGGCGCGCTCATCTGCTACATGAAAAACCACAGCCAGGGCGAATACGTCTTCGATCACGCCTGGGCCGACGCTTTCGAGCGGGCCGGCGGGCGCTATTACCCCAAGCTGCAGTGCTCGGTGCCCTTCACACCGGCCACCGGCCCTCGCCTGCTGCATGCCGCTGGAAGCGACCAAAGCGCGGTGCAGGCAGGTCTCGCTGCCGGCCTCAAGGAACTCGCGCGGCGACATTCGATCTCCTCGGCGCATGTCACCTTCCTGCCGGCTGACGAGGTTTCAGCGCTTGAGGATTCCGGCTTCCTGCATCGCACCGACCAGCAATTCCATTTTGCCAATGCCGGCTACGGTTGCCATGACGACTTCCTGGAGACGCTTGCGTCGCGCAAGCGTAAGGCCTTGAAGAAGGAGCGTCGCGCAGCACTGGAAAATGGCATCAGCATCGACTGGTTGACGGGCAAGGACCTGACGGAAGAGATCTGGGATCAGTTTTTCGCCTTCTATTCCGACACCGGCAGCCGCAAGTGGGGCCGTCCCTATCTGACGCGCAAATTCTACTCGCTGATCGGCGAGCGCATGGCCGACGATATTCTGCTTGTCATGGCCAAGCGAGACGGCCGCTATATCGCCGGCGCCATCAACTTCATCGGTGGCGATGCGCTTTACGGCCGCCACTGGGGGCGATCGAGGATCATCCCTTCCTGCACTTCGAGGTCTGCTATCATCAGGCGATCGATTTCGCGATTGCCAAGGGACTGGCCCGCGTCGAGGCCGGCGCACAAGGCGAACACAAGCTCGCCCGCGGCTACCTGCCGGTCACGACCCATTCGGCCCATTTCATCACGCATCCGGGGCTGTCCCGCGCCGTCGCCGATTATCTCAGGCGTGAGCGCCAGGAGGTCGAGCAGATCGGCGAAATCCTCAGCGACCACAGCCCGTTCCGCAAAGGCGAGCGGCAGGATCCGGATCGCGACGATTGACGGATCTCGATGTATATCAAGATTTCAGGGAGACAGATCGATGACCAGCGCCAGCTATGACACCGGCAATATTTTCGCCAAAATCCTGCGCGGCGAAATTCCCGCGCACAAGGTTTATGAAGACGAGGCAACGCTGGCCTTCATGGATGTCATGCCGCAGGCGGAAGGCCATGTTCTCGTCATCCCGAAGGCCACATCGCGCAACATTCTCGATGCGGAGCCGGCAAACCTTGCCGCTTTGATTGCGGTCGTCCAGAAAGTGGCCGTCGCAGCGCAGGACGCCTTCGACGCCGACGGCATAACGATCATGCAGTTCAACGAGGCGCCGGCCGGACAATCAGTCTTCCACCTGCATTTCCACGTCATTCCGCGCAAGGAAGGCGCCGCGCTGAAGCCGCATTCGGGCAAGATGGAAGATAGCGCAGTGCTTGCAGCCAATGCAGCAAAGATCCGGGCGGCTTTTGCCGGCTGACCAAACCGGTTATCGCCGCGTTCAGAAACCCAGCCAGAGCAGCCCGGTCGCCAGGACGGCAATCGCCGTGGCGATGCCCACGGCGGGCTTCTGGCGTCCGACGAAAAAGGCGATCGTGCCGATGATGACCGCGCCCAAGCGAAGCCAGAGCGGCGACTGCTCAAGCACGCCGGTCGGATAGAGGATGAGCTTGGCGACGACGGCAGCGACCAGTGCCGTCGCCACCGCCCTCACCCAGTTCAGCGCCTCGGAATCCTCCTTCAGCCGGTTGCCGGCCACCACGCCAAGCCATCGCCAGATATCCGTCGCCAGCCAGCCGGCGATTGCGATGAAGAGATAAGCCCACCAGCCGTCGTCCCAGCTCATGCCCGCACCTCCCGGCGCTTGCGCCATGTCCGCTCCAGCGCCCAGGCCAATGTTCCGCCCCCGGCACCGGCAAGGAGAATGTCGAATTCCGGCGCCAGCCAGTAGAACAGCGGCCCGGCGACAAGGCCGATCGCCAGCGCCACATAGATGACCGGATGCCGGGCGGAACTCCAGATAGACGCCAGAAAATAGACCGGCGTCAGGAAGAACAGGCAGCCGGCGACAACAGGCGGAAACTCGGCAACGAAGCGGTAGACAAGCGCCACCAGCGCCATATTGGCCAGAACCAGCGTGATGCCGAAGCCGGCGAAGAAGGTGACACGATGCTGGCGTGGGACGGCTTGAACACGCTCCATGGCAAAAACCCAAGCGGTGATCGCGACAAAATGCGAGAGAACAAGCAGGAGCCAGGTGGGGGTGCGGGTCGTGCGGATTTCCGGGACGAGTGCCGCCACCATCGGCATCAGCCGGATCGAGGAGAGTGTTACGGCAATGAACGCCGTCAACAGGTTTGCTCCGCTCATGATCGAACTGACAAGGATCACCTTGGCCGGCAGCGCCCAGACGGCGCCGATCATGAAAATCACCTGCTCCAGCGGCGCACCGGCCTGAGCGGTGAAGGCGCAGAAGCCGACGAAGGACAGCATCAGGATCATTGCCGGCAGGCTGACGATGCCGCGCATGCCGGCGAGAAACCACGCGCGGCCCGTTCCCTCGTCCCGGCTCTCTTCCATCCGAACTTCCAAATATGCAATCCCCGCAAAAATCAGTGCCGGACGATGACGCCCGGCACTGATCGATCGTTGCGGCTCCGCTTACTTCTTGCGCGGAACCTTGGGCACTGTGCGACCCCTGCGAGGGCTTTCGGGCGTCTCGTCTGCGGGCGGCACTGCCGTTGTTACCTCCGGCTCGGTCACCGCTGCGGCCTTGACCGCCTTTTTCGGCTTTGCCTTGGTCTCAGGCTCGGCGCCGACGGTTTCGACTTCACGGATCTTTGCCGCCTTGGCAGGCTTGCGAACCGGATTGACGACTTCGGCCTTCGGCTTGATCCGAGCGGTTTCCGGAACCGAATCGAGGATCAGGCCCTTGCTGCCATCCGGTTTCGTGCCAACGGTGACCTTGACGACACCGCCCTTCTTGAGCTTGCCGAACAGGATCTCATCGGCCAGCGGCTTCTTGATGCTTTCCTGGATGACACGCGACAGTGGCCGGGCACCCATCTTTTCGTCATAGCCCTTCTCGGCCAGCCAGGCGATCGCTTCTTCCTGCAGGTCGAAGGTGACGTTGCGTTCGGCAAGCTGCGTTTCGAGCTGCATGACGAACTTCTGCACGACTTGATGGATGACCTGCGTCGGCAGCGAGGCAAACGGGATCACCGCATCGAGACGGTTGCGGAATTCAGGCGTGAACAGGCGGTTGAGGGCCTCCACGTCGTCGCCCTCGCGCTTGGCCGAGCCGAAACCGAATGCGGCCTTGGCCATTTCCGATGCGCCCGCATTGGTCGTCATGATCAGGATGACGTTGCGGAAATCGATCTTCTTGCCGTTGTGGTCGGTGAGAGAGCCATGGTCCATGACCTGCAACAGGATGTTGAACAGATCCGGATGCGCTTTCTCGATTTCATCGAGCAGCAGGACGGAATGCGGATGCTGGTCGATACCATCGGTCAGCAAGCCGCCCTGGTCGAAGCCGACATAGCCGGGAGGGGCACCGAGCAGGCGCGAAACCGTGTGCCGCTCCATGTATTCCGACATGTCGAAGCGGATCAGTTCCACGCCGAGTGATGCAGCCAACTGCTTGGCAACTTCCGTCTTGCCGACGCCGGTCGGGCCGGAGAAGACATAGGAGCCGATCGGCTTGTTGGGCTCGCGCAGGCCAGCACGGGCCAGCTTGATCGCCGATGACAGCGCTTCAATGGCGAGATCCTGGCCATAGACCACCGAGCGCAGTTCCTTTTCCAGATTGGCGAGAACAGTCTCGTCGTCCTTGGAAACGGTTTTCGGCGGGATACGGGCCATCGTGGCGATCGTCGCCTCGATTTCCTTCTCGGTGATCAGCTTGCGGCGCTTACCGACAGGCAGCAGCATCTGCGCCGCACCGGTCTCGTCGATCACGTCGATCGCCTTGTCCGGCAGCTTGCGGTCATTGATGTAGCGGGCCGAAAGCTCAACCGCCGACTTGATCGCCTCGTTGGAATATTTCAGCTTGTGATAGTCTTCGAAATACGGCTTCAGCCCCTTCATGATGGCGATTGCATCATCGATGCTCGGCTCCACGACGTCGATCTTCTGGAAGCGACGCACAAGCGCCCGGTCCTTCTCGAAGAACTGACGGTATTCCTTGTAGGTGGTCGAGCCGATGCAGCGGATCGCCCCCGAGGACAAAGCCGGCTTCAAAGGTTGGACGCGTCCATGGCACCGCCGGACGTCGCACCGGCACCAATGACGGTGTGGATCTCGTCGATGAACAGCACGGCGCCCGGATACTCCTCGAGTTCCTTGACCACCTGCTTCAGACGCTCCTCGAAATCGCCGCGATAGCGGGTGCCGGCAAGCAGCGTGCCCATGTCGAGCGAAAAGATCGTCGCATCCTGAAGCGCTTCCGGAACCTTCTTCTCGACGATGCGCTTGGCGAGGCCTTCGGCGATCGCCGTCTTGCCGACGCCCGGATCGCCGACGTAAAGCGGATTGTTCTTCGAGCGACGGCACAGGATCTGGATTGTCCGGTTGACTTCGGAGTGGCGTCCGATCAGCGGATCGATCTTGCCGACCTTGGCCTTCTCATTGAGGTTGACGCAATAGGCCGTCAGGGCGTCCTGCTGCTTCTTGGCGCCCTGTTCGTCCTGGTCACGGGGTGCCTTCTGCTCGGATTCCGGCTCGTCGCCGCCGCGCGGCGGCCGTTGTTCCGAGGCGCCGGGACGCTTGCCTATGCCATGCGAGATGAAGTTGACGGCGTCGTAACGCGTCATCTCCTGCTCCTGCAGGAAATAGGCCGCGTGGCTCTCGCGCTCGGCAAAGATCGCGACCAGCACGTTGGCACCGGTCACCTCTTCGCGCCCGGACGACTGGACGTGAATGACGGCGCGCTGGATGACCCGCTGGAAGCCGGCCGTGGGTTTGGAATCCTCGTCATAGCCCGTGACCAGATTGCCGAGTTCATTGTCGACATAATCGGACACGGTCTTGCGCAAGCTGTCGAGATTGACGTTGCAGGCGCCCATGACGGCTGCTGCATCCGCGTCATCGATCAATGCCAACAGAAGGTGCTCGAGCGTCGCATATTCGTGGTGGCGCTCATTGGCCAAAGTCAGAGCCTGATGCAACGCCTTTTCAAGGCTTGTTGAAAATGTTGGCACGTTCAGTTCCTCATTTCTTTTCCATGACGCATTGCAGCGGGTGCTGATGTTCGCGGGCGAAGTCCATCACCTGCGTCACTTTGGTTTCGGCCACCTCGTAGGTAAAAACGCCGCATTCACCCACGCCGTGATTGTGAACATGGAGCATGATGTGCGTGGCCGCCTCGCGATCCTTCTGGAAGAAACGCTCCAGGATGTGGATCACGAATTCCATCGGCGTGTAGTCGTCGTTCAGAAGCAGGACACGATACAGGCTCGGCTTCTTCGTCTTGGGCTTTGTCCGGGTGATAACGGAGGTGCCACGGTTGGCATTGTCCCCGTCTCCCTCGCTGCTCTTTTGCATCCGGACCGGCATGGCGATCATTCTTCTTCATTCCCTTGAACAGCCGCAAAGCGTGGGAGCGAGTTGCGGCCTGTGCGTGACACTTAATCTAGTGGTTCTTTTTCAGATTTTAAGACTGTTCTTCCGCACTGCAATCACATTTGCATTTGGAGACGCAAGATTGACCACCTTTCCCTAGGGTATCCCCGCTTGATCCATCCTGCAAACAACAAAAAACCGGCTGCAGGTCTCGCAGCCGGTTTAGGTCTAGCAAATCTCGCTGTCGTGCAGCTTACGCCGCAACGGCAGCCTTGGCAGCTGCAGTCGCCTTGGCGACTGGTGCCTCGTACGGCTTGTATGCGCCCTTGGCGAGGTCGGCATACATTTCGCCGATCTTCGTCGCTTCCGAGACGTAGCCTTCATAGGCGGACTTGACGTAACCGGTCTGAAGTTCGAGAGCGGCTTCGACACTCTTCACGCTCGACAGCTTTTCGACATGGGCAATGCTGTCTTCGAAGGACTTCTTGGAATAATCGGCAGCTTCGGTCGCGATTGCCTGAAAAGCCTTCGTCATCGCCGAATAGCTTTTCATCATCGTATCCATGGCTTCTTTGCTTTTCTTGTTCGCGTCTTCGAAATTAAACATCCGGTTGCTCCTTATTGCCGGCGGATCGTGAATACAGCTTAGGTGCATCGCACAATAAAGTCAATATATGCGTGCACCGCAATAAAGCGCAGCGATTGCAACGACTTGATGAAAATCGATGAAATTCTGGCGAAATTCGGCAAATTTTGGAGAAAAAAGTATGATTTTTCATAAAAAATCCGCCCTGACTGCTCAGGACGGATGAAATTTCGAAAAATCCAAGCGGGTGCTTAGAGGTCGATGTCGAGGATCGCCATGGAGAAGCTGTAGGACAGTTCGCCATCTTCCTCGTCGCGAAAGACCACGCCGAGAAACTCGTCCTCAAGATAGACTTCGGCGGATTCATCCTTTTTCGCACGCGCCTTGATGACCATTCCCTGATTGAATGTGCGCTTGAAATAGGCTTCCAGCTTTCTGATTTCTTCGGGCTTCAAGTCTCGTCTCCAGTGCAGTTTGATTTGCGCCGCTTCTCGCATGGAGGCTCAAGCGCTGTAAACCCCTTTGGGCGGAAGATGGATTGGAAGGCGGTCAGATTTCAAAGGTCGTTGCCAGCAACTGATCCATCGATCGCGATGGTTCGGAGCAGCCAGCTTCACCCACCACGCGGGCCGGGACGCCGGCAACCGTGGTTTTGGGCGGCACCGGTTTCAGCACCACGGAACCTGCCGCAACCCGCGAGCAATTGCCGATATGGATATTGCCGAGGATTTTTGCCCCCGCACCAATCAGCACGCCATTGCCGATCTTCGGATGACGGTCGCTGCCCTCCTTGCCGGTTCCGCCCAGCGTTACGCCGTGAAGGATCGAGACATTATCGCCGATCACAGCCGTTTCGCCGACCACAAGCCCGGTGGCGTGATCAAGGAAGATGCCCTTGCCGATCCGCGCTGCGGGATTGATGTCCGTCTGGAAAACCGAGGACGAGCGGCTCTGCAGGTAGAGCGCCAGATCGCGTCGGCCATGCTCCAGCAGCCAATGGGCCAGCCGGTGCGTCTGGATGGCGTGAAATCCCTTGAAATAGAGGATGACTTCCATGAACCGCGTGCAGGCCGGATCGCGATCATAAACCGCCTGGATATCGACGCGCAGGATCGTGCCCCATTCCGGCCAGTCGCTGCGCATTTCGGCAAAAGTCTGCCGCAAAAGGTTGGCCTGTAGGTCTGGATGATCAAGGCGCTCGCAGATGCGGTGGATCACCGCCTCTTCAAGTGAATGCTGGTTGATGATCGTCGAATACAAAAAAGCGGCCAGCAGCGGCTCTTGCTCGGAGGCGGTACGTGCCTCCTGCTGCAGGCTGTCCCATATCGGGTCCATGGCTTTTACGGTCTCGGCATGGCGTAGTTCGGTCGTGGCGACCATCGTCGCTCTCCTTCATAGTCCGTCGTGCATATTCCGTCGCGGGCGTCCGGCACGTCGCCCGAATATAGGGTAAAACACCGGCGACATAAATGGGTATCGGCAATTCACCATCAGTTGGCCCCTCGCCGCCCCTATAGTGGGCCGTTTAGGAGTGCCCGACGGCTGCCAGAAATTCAAGGGCAGCCTTCTTGAACACCCGGTCTCCGACGGCCAACATGTGATCACGGCCGGGGATGTCCAGGGCGGTCGCATGCGGCATCAGTGCGGCAAGTTCCTGCGGCGAACCGGCAATGTCGTCCGTCGTCCCGACGCCGATCAGCGTGGGGACGACGATCCTTGCCAAGTCCTGCGCCGTCAAAAGGTCGCGGGAGGTGGAAATGCAGGCTGCAAGCGCCAAGCGATCACTCTTCGTCTGGTCGGCAAAGGCGCGGAACATCCGTCCGCGCTGATGCGTCACATCCTCAAGCGACGGCGCCTTCAAGGCCTCTGCGATCGGATCCCAGTCGCCGACGCCGGTAACCATGCCAATGCCAAGCCCCCGAAAATCAGCGACCGGACGCGGTCTGGATGGTTGAGTGCCAGAAACGCGGATATGCGCGCACCCATGGAATATCCCATGACATGGGCCTCCTCGATGCCGAGATGGCCGAGCAAGGCTGCGGCATCGCCCGCCATCAAACGCGGATAATAAAGCGCCTGATCATGCGGCTTGCTGCTTGCACCATGGCCGCGATTGTCGAAGGCGATCACTCGGTAGCCGGCGTCGCCTAGTGTTTTCAGCCAGCCGGGAAACACCCAGTTGACGTTGGCGCTCGAAGCAAACCCGTGGATCAGAAGGATCGGATCGCCTGAAGGATCCCCCTCGTCGAAATAGGCAATATCGAGGCCCTGATGGCGGAAATGGGAGAACAGCGGCGGATCGAGCGTCATATCTTTGTCCTGTTGCGCCTGGAACCTAGGATTTTCCGCTGCACGGGAAAAGCCCCATGCGCTTAAAACCAAATCAAAACACACAGGCGCGGCATCTTTACAGCTACACTTTTCGATCAAAGCCCCTATGGTGCGGCCGGATTTGACAGACCTTCAGCAGACTTCAGTGGAGCACGACATGGCCGGGCACGGTATTCCCCATTTCCAGAACGACGGCGGTCACCGGGTGATCGAGATCGGCGTCAAGGAATTCATGTGCACGGGCGCATCGGTGCCCTACGACCACCCGCACATCTATCTCGACATGGGCGACGACAACGAAAAGGTCTGCCCCTACTGCTCGACACTCTATCGCTACAACGGCAAACTGAAGGCCGAACAGACCGTGCCTGACGGCTGCGTGTTTCACGCAAAGGCGGCCTAATACCAAGCCGCGCCGCGGCGAAAGAGCCCCATGCACAAGAGCGAACCGATCGCGATCGTCGGCGCCGGCATCGCCGGACTGACGGCTGCGCTTTGCCTTTCCCAGCGTGGCTTTTCCGTTGATATTATAGAGCAGGCTGGCCAGTTGAGCACGATCGGTGCCGGCCTGCAGCTTTCCTCGAATGCCACGGCCATCCTAACACGGCTGGGTCTCCTACCGGCGCTCGAAGCCGCCTGGACCGAACCCGATTCGATTTGCCTCATCGACGGAAAAACGCTGAAACCGCTGGCCAGAGTTCCGTCTGGCTCCTCCGCAAGAAAACGCTGGAACGCACCTTACGGCGTCCTGCATCGTGCGAGCCTGCAGCGAATTCTGGTTGAATCGGTCCAGCAGCAGCCACTTTGCCAACTGCATCTGGGCCAACGGCTAGACAATACCAGGTCTGAAACAATCGCCGACATCACCGGACACACTGCGGGATTGCTTATCGGAGCCGACGGGGTCTGGTCCTCTGTCCGAACCCGAATGCCGGGCGCGGGTACAGCGCGGTTCTCCGGCAATGTCGCCTTCAGGTTCACCATCGACCGGCGCGATGCGCCGGCGGTTTTCGATCCCTCCCTTGTCATGGCCTTTGTTGGCCCGCGGGCTCATATCGTCGCCTATCCTTTGCGGGAAGCCGATACCGTCAATATTGTCGCAATCGTTCAGGGAAAGGTCGGTGCCATATCCTGGGGCGAAACCGCATCCGCTCACCACCACAGCGAACTGATCTCGGCCTTTGCCGGTTGGCATGCCGATCTGCAGCGCCTGTTCGCTCAAGGCCAGCCGCCAACATTCTGGCCGCTCTACGAGGTGACGGATGGGGCGTGGCAGGATGGAACCGGCACTGTGCTGATTGGCGACGCAGCACACGCCATGATGCCCTTTGCCGCGCAGGGCGCCGCCATGGCTATCGAGGATGCCTGGGAGCTTGCAGCCTTTCTGGACAGCGGGCAGCCGCAAAACGATGCGCTGGCAGCCTTCGTCGCGAACAGAAAGAGCCGCATCAAGAAGGTCCGGGCGCGCGGTGCGTTCAACCGCTTCGCCTATCACGCAACCGGGCCGGTCAGGATAGCGCGCGACTTCGTCCTGTCGAGAAAGCGGCCAGAGGACCTGGCCGCCGATCTGGATTGGCTCTACGGCTATAAAGCCAGCGACTGAGCGCCGTCAGATCGCGGCCGCTGCGGTGAGGCCGGCTTCGATATCCTTGCGCAGATCCGCCACGTCTTCGAGGCCGATCTGCAGCCGCAGCACCGGACCTTCGGTCGGTGCCTTGCAGATCACCCGGTCCGAAAGTCCAACGTGAACCGCAAGGCTTTCATATCCGCCCCAGGAATAGCCGAGACCGAACAGCGATAGAGCATCGAGGAAAGCGTGGGCCTTCGCCTTGAACCGGTCCTGGCTCTCGACCTTGAGCACGATGGAAAAAATACCGCTCGAACCGCAAAAATCGCGCTTCCAGAGATCGTGCCCCGGAAAGCTCGGCAGCGCCGGATGCAGAACCCGGGCCACATCTTCGCGCTCTTCCAGCCAGCGTGCGATGTTCAGCGTGCTTTCCTGGTGGCGCTCCAGCCGGACACCCATGGTGCGCAGGCCGCGCAGGATCTGGTAGGCGTCATCAGGCGCGCCGCAGATACCGAGCGTGATATTCGCCTCCTTCAGCTGCTCCCAGTGTCTGGCATTTGCCGAAACCGTGCCCATCAGGATATCCGAATGGCCGGACGGATATTTCGTCGCGGCATGGATGGAAATATCGACGCCATGGTCGAGCGGCTTGAAATACAGCGGCGTTGCCCAGGTGTTGTCCATGGTCACCACACAGCCATGGCGATGGGCGGCAGCGGAGATCGCTGCGATGTCCTGCATCTCGAAGGTGTTGGAGCCCGGTGCTTCCGTATGCACAAGCTTCGTATTCGGCCGGATCAGCGATTCGATGCCGGCACCGATCATCGGATCGTAGTATTCGACGGTAACGCCGAGGCGTGTCAGCATCGTGTTGCAGAAATGGCGGGTCGGGAAATAGACCGAATCAACGATCAGCGCATGGTCGCCGGCCGACAGGAAGGCGAGGAACGGCACAGTGACCGCAGCCAGCCCTGACGGAACGAGGATGGTTCCCGCCGATCCTTCCAATGCGTCGATCGCTTCGCAAAGCGCGTCCGTGGTCGGCGTTCCGCGCGTGCCATAGGTATATTTCTGCGCCCGCGCTTCCATCGTTCGCGCATCAGGAAACAGCACCGTGGAGGCGTGGACGACGGGCGGGTTGACGAAGCCGTGGTAGTCCGCAGGATTGTTGCCGATATGGCTAAGACGGGTGTTGACGCCGGCTCCGGCGAGGATGGTTTTTTGTCTTTCATGGCAATCCGCTCTTCGATGGTGTCCCGGAGCCTTGTCGGATGACGTGTCGAGCGGGTCAAGACCTATTCAGCAGCAGCCACCGGTCGCCACTCCAAAATTGGCCAATTGTCATTTTTTACGCAAAAAACTGCTCCCCGGAACAAAATTTGCCTAAACAGCGAGCGAAAATAAGGTTTTTGAGGGGAAGGATCAGAAAATCGGCAACGTGTCTTGACCCTGCGGGATTTTGAGCATGTGATAGACGACACTCGCGCCAGGAGGGTGGCGGGGGCCGTATCTTTCGCCTTTGTGAGGCATGCAAGATGCGGGACGGGAACGAAAGACAACAGAAAAAGGTTCTAAAAATGGCAAAGAAGATTCTGGCAGCGCTTGTTGGTGCTGCGGTCATGGGGATTGGCACCCACGGCGCATCGGCGGCGACGCTTGACGACGTCAAGGCGAAGGGTTTCGTTCAGTGCGGCGTCAACACCGGCCTGTCCGGCTTCGCGTCGCCGGACGCATCCGGCAACTGGAGCGGCTTCGACGTCGATTATTGCAAGGCGATCGCAGCCGCAATCTTCGGTGACGCGACCAAGGTCAAGTATTCGCCGACCTCGGCCAAGGAACGCTTCCCGGCCCTGCAGTCGGGCGAAGTCGACGTCCTGGCCCGCAACACGACCTGGACCATCAACCGCGATACAGCGCTTGGCTTCAACTTCCGTGCGGTCAACTACTATGACGGCCAGGGCTTCATGGTCCGCAAAGGCCTCAACGTGAAGTCGGCGCTCGAGCTTTCGGGTGCTGCTGTCTGCGTCCAAACGGGCACGACCACCGAACTCAACCTCGCCGACTACTTCAAGGCCAACAACCTCCAGTACAATCCGGTGGTTTTCGAAAAGCTCGAAGAAGTCAACGCCGCCTATGACGCCGGCCGTTGCGACGTCTACACGACCGACCAGTCGGGTCTGTATTCGCTACGTCTGACGCTGGCCGCTCCGGACGATCACATGATCCTGCCGGAAATCATCTCGAAGGAGCCGCTTGGGCCGGCCGTTCGTCAGGGTGATGACCAGTGGTTCGATATCGTAAGCTGGGTTCACTACGCGCTGATCAATGCCGAAGACTTCGGCATTACCACAGCCAATGTCGAAGAGATGAAGAAGTCTCCGAACCCCGACGTCCAGCGCTTCCTCGGCGTTGAGGCTGACACCAAGATCGGCACCGATCTCGGCCTCGGCAACGAATGGGCGGTCAACGTCATTAAGGCTGTTGGCAATTACGGCGAAATCTTCGATCGCAACATCGGCGCTGGTAGCCCGTTGAAGATCGAACGCGGCCTCAACGCTCTCTGGAGCAAGGGCGGCATCCAGTACGCACCTCCGGTTCGTTGATATCCGTCTAGACAAGAGGGAAAGCGGCACCGTCCGCTTTCCTTCCCAACGATAAAAAGCACCCGAAAACAGGGTGATCAGGGGAAAAGAGGCTATGAATGACCGTTGACGCCATAACTCCGTCCGGCAAAAAAACCAATCGTCCGGTTCGATTATCAACGACCCTAAAGTACGGGGGATTTTCTACCAGGCCATCACATTGATCGCACTGGCTCTGCTGATCTACTGGATCGTGGACAATACCGTCGAGAACCTGAGACGCGCCAACATCGCCTCCGGCTTTGGCTTCCTGAATGGCCGGGCGGGTTTCGACCCCGGCCAGAAGCTCATCCAGTTCACCAGCGATTCGACCTATGGACGGGCACTGCTCGTCGGCTTTACCAACACCATGCTGGTTGCCGTGACCGGCATTTTCACAGCGACGATCCTCGGTTTTATCGTCGGCATCGGCCGGATGTCGAACAACTGGCTGATCTCGCGTCTGTCGCTCGCCTATGTCGAGTTGTTCCGCAACATCCCGCCGCTGCTCGTCATCTTCTTTTGGTATAGCGGCGTTCTCGCTGTGTTGCCGCAGGCACGCGACGCAATCTCCCTGCCCTTCACCATGTATCTCAGCAACCGGGGTCTGGCCTTCCCAAGCCCTGTCTTCGGCGACTGGGCGTTCCTGACATTCGTCGCGTTCATCATCGCCATCGTCGCCTCCGTCGTTCTTGCCCGCTGGTCGAGCAAGCGGCAGATGGCGACGGGACAGACCTTTCCGGTGCTTCGCTCGATTGCTGCTTTGGTCATCGGTCTTCCGCTGCTGGTGTTCCTTGCGACGGGCGCACCCCTGAGCTTCGATTATCCGGTCGCGGGAAAATTCAACCTCACCGGCGGTTCGGTCGTTGGGCCGGAATTCATGTCTCTGTTCCTAGCTCTGTCCTTTTACACCGCCGCGTTCATTGCTGAAATCGTTCGCGCCGGTATTCGCGGCGTCTCCAAGGGTCAGACGGAAGCGGCGCATGCGCTCGGCATCCGCCCAAGCCTGACGACGCGCCTCGTGGTCGTGCCGCAGGCCATGCGGATCATCATTCCACCGCTGACAAGCCAGTATCTCAACCTGACGAAAAACTCGTCGCTGGCCATCGCCGTCGGTTATGCCGACCTCGTGGCGCTCGGCGGAACCATCCTCAACCAGACGGGTCAATCCATCGAGATCGTGACGATCTGGATCATCGTCTACCTGTCACTCAGTCTGCTGACATCCGTCTTCATGAACTGGTTCAACGCCAAGATGGCATTGGTGGAGAGATAAGATCATGAGCCTATCCCAGATAAATTTCGTCAGGCAGGAAATGCTGCCGCAGCAGCCAGCACCGCTCAGTGCGCGAGGTGCCGTCAACTGGATCCGTGCGAACCTCATTGCCACGCCCAAGGATGCGGTGATGACTTTCGTCGCTCTGATCCTTCTGGCCTGGCTGGTTCCACCGGCCCTCGATTGGCTCTTCATCAAAGCGGCCTGGTTCGGCACGGACCGCAGCGTCTGCGCCACCGTGGCCCAGGGCGGCATTCAGCCCGATGGCTGGAGCGGTGCCTGCTGGGCCTTCGTCGGGTCCAAGTTCGAGCAGTTCCTGTTCGGTCGTTATCCGCTGGAAGAACGCTGGCGGCCAATCCTCGTCGGCATCCTGTTCGTCCTGCTTCTGATCCCGATGCTGATGCCGAAATTGCCACACAAGGGCATCAACGCGATCCTCCTGTTCGGCATCCTGCCGGTTGTCTCGTTCATTCTGCTGCCGGGCGGCATGCTTGGGCTGCCTTTCGTCGAAACGGCACTGTGGGGCGGCCTGATGGTCACGCTCATCCTGTCTTTCGTCGGCATTGCCGTCTCGCTGCCCTTCGGCATAGTGCTGGCACTGGGGCGGCGGTCGAAGATGCCCGTGATCAGAATGCTGTGCACGATGTTCATCGAAATCGTCCGCGGCATTCCGCTGATCACCGTGCTCTTCATGGCCAGCGTGATGCTGCCGTTGTTCCTGCCGCAAGGCATGACCTTCGACCGGTTCCTGCGTGCCCTGATCGGCGTCTCGCTGTTTGCGTCCGCCTACATGGCCGAAGTGGTACGCGGCGGATTGCAGGCGATCCCGAAAGGGCAATATGAGGGTGCCGATTCACTCGGACTTAGCTTCTGGCAGAAGATGAACCTGATTGTTCTGCCGCAGGCGCTGAAGCTGGTGATCCCCGGCATCGTCAACACCTTCATCGGTCTTTTCAAGGACACATCGCTGGTGTCGATTATCGGGATGTTCGATCTGCTCGGCATTGTCCGACTGAACTTCTCCGATGCAAACTGGGCCTCAGCCGTAACGCCAATGACCGGCCTCGTCTTCGCGGGCTTCGTCTTCTGGATATTCTGCTTCGGAATGTCACGCTATTCAGGCTTCATGGAACGTATGCTCGACAAGGGCCATAAACGATAAGAATTAAGGGGAAATAACATGGCAAACGAAGCCAATGCAAAGATGACCGTATCCGCGACAGATGTAGCGGTCGAAATCATCGGCATGAACAAGTGGTACGGTGACTTTCACGTTCTGCGCGACATCAACCTGAAGGTCATGCGCGGCGAACAGAATCGTCATCGCCGGGCCGTCCGGTTCCGGAAAATCGACGATGATCCGTTGCATCAACCGTCTGGAAGAACACCAGAAGGGCAATATTTTCGTCGATGGCATCGAACTGACCAACGACCTGAAGAAGATCGATGAGGTGCGCCGTGAAGTCGGCATGGTGTTCCAGCACTTCAACCTCTTCCCGCACCTGACGATTCTCGAAAACTGCACGCTCGCGCCCATCTGGGTTCGCAAGATGCCGAAGAAGCAGGCGGAAGAAGTGGCCATGCACTTCCTCAAGCGCGTCAAGATCCCGGAACAGGCCCACAAATATCCGGGCCAGCTTTCGGGCGGCCAGCAGCAGCGCGTGGCCATTGCCCGCTCGCTCTGCATGAACCCGCGCGTCATGCTGTTCGACGAGCCGACCTCGGCGCTCGATCCGGAAATGATCAAGGAAGTTCTCGACACGATGGTCGGTCTTGCCGAGGAAGGCATGACCATGCTCTGCGTCACCCACGAAATGGGCTTTGCCCGCCAGGTGGCCAACCGCGTGATCTTCATGGACCAGGGCCAGATCGTCGAACAGAACGAGCCGGCTGCGTTCTTCGACAACCCGCAGCACGAGCGCACCAAGCTGTTCCTCAGCCAGATCCTGCACTGATCGAAACTATCGCTCTCAAAAACCAAAGGTCCGCTTCAATCGAGGCGGACCTTTTTTCATGCCATCCAATAGGGCGTGGCCCGGCGGCGTTCAGTCGATCGTGTACTTCATCGTTGCCATCGACCATTTGATGCCGCGGTTTTCGAGATCGCCGGTCCAGGTCTTCTGCAGGCGGGCGACAATATCGCTCAAGGTTTCCCGGGCGTTGAGCTCGACTTTCAGGCCGCGCGAATAGGGCGCTACAGCCTTCAGGTCGATGTCGTCGCTGACCACGATTGCCACCATGATGCTTTCGCCGGAGCCATCCGCCTCGAAGTCGAAGCCGTAATAGTCATCCGGCATGGTCAGGGTCGAACCCGCCTTGAGCGGCGTGATCTTCTGAGCAAATTCGTTCGGGAAGAACTGTGTGGCCACACCTTCCTTGTTGACGTCGAGCAGGATGAGATTGCCGTCATGCTTGCTGGTCACCGAAATCTTGAAGACGTCGCCCTTCTTCATTTTCGGTCCGTGATCAAGCGATATCGTCACATCCCCATTGTCGGCCTTGCCGACGATGTCGCCGACGGCAGAAACCGGGTCGGCATCGACATAGGCAGGTGCTGCGGCCACAACATCGACCTTGACCTCTTCGTACTTGACCTCTTCCTTTTTCTTCTCCGGCGCTGCCTCCACATAGTCGGCTGCGGGCTCGGGCTTGGCGACACTGGCGCCGAGCTTTGCATTCACCGTTTCCAACTGCGGATCGAGATTTTCGCAATTCTTCTGGGACTTGCAGTAGGTGTCCGACTGGGCCTTCACATATTCGAACAATTCGGCATTGCTGACGAGGCCATTGGCGTTGCCATCGGCGACAGGCGGCTTGTAACCGGCGATATAGGCGGATGTGAAGACGCCGTGTCGCTTGTCTTCCGGCAGGCGCACATCATCCCAGGCGACCTGGTAGGGGGCCGCCGCACTCCATGTCGTCACGCCGCTTTCCTTGACGATGGCCGGCTTGTCGACCACGCCCGTGTCGATACGCAGTCCGCGGGTCAGAGCCTTCTGAACCGGTTTGGCGAACGGACGGGGCAGGAAGCGCGCACCGTCGATACCGGCGGCCACATCCACGGAAAGCGAGCGCGAGATCGTGCCGGAATGGCAGGCATCGATCACTAGGGTCACCACCCTGCCCTTCATCTTCTCAAGAAGCGGCTCAATGTCGTCGTCGAGAATGACGTTGCTCCAGTCGGTATCGACGGCTTTGATATTGTATGTTGCCAGCGCTTCGTCCATCCCGTCTTCCTCGTCCTTGCTCAGGTCCTTGACCTGCAGGCCGTGGCCGGAGAAATAGAGATAGATGCGGTCACCGTCCTTGGTGTCCTTGATCAGCCAGTCATTGATCGACGACAGGATTGCATCGCGGGTTGCTTCGGTATCTTTCAGGATACGTATGCTGTCCGGCGCGAAATCGAGATTCTTGGTGAGAAGATCCTGCATTGCCACGACATCGTTCTTTGGCCCGTGCAGGAACATTTCCGGCGGCAGGCTTTCATAGGTGCCGATGCCGATCAGCAGCGCCCTGTCCGCTGCCTGCAGGGGTGATGCGACCGCCGCCAGCAGAAGCGAGGCGGGCAGGATACGTCGCCAAACGATGCCGAGCTTGTCCATCATGGCTTTTCCTGTGTGTAGAGAGGCTGGATCGCGATGCTGCTGTCTGTTGCATCGATCCGGGTCTGAAGAACCTTCAGCAAGGCAGCCGCATCAATTTCAGGATTGGCCAGCACCGCAGCGATCGCATCGACCGGCTCATTGGTTGCGATCACGACGAGATGGTCGGCACCGAACGGCTCGACAACCTCCAGATTCGGCAGCTTGAATTCATCCTCGCTTCCGGCCGACTGCACCTCGATGAGCTGAACTTCACCGGTATTGGCCAGATTGAAGATGATGCGGCTGGTATAGCCCGAGGCCGGGGCTTCGAATGTCAGCCTGTCACCGCTCCGATACAGTTCCTTGACCGGCGTCAGCGAGACGGTTCCAGCCTTCTGGCTGGCCAGTGCCTTCAGGAAGTCGAGCAGGACGAACTTGTCGACCACGCCCTGGACCTTGGTGTCGGTGATGTTCTGGCCGGCGATATCGCCGTTCGGCGTGTAGAAATTGCCGCTCGCCGCATCCCAGCGATAGGGTACGCCCGTGCCGCCGATATTGGTGATCTCGGCGCTCGAGCCGGAAACCGAAAGAGCAAGCTTGTCCGTCCAGCCAAGATCGCGCGCCGATTTCAACGCATTTCCGGGATCGGTATTTGTTTTGGCGCCCATGTCGGCGTCGGTCGCATCATTCACGGGCGCAGCGGCGTTGTCGATGACCACCTCGGCCTGTGTGCCCTGATCGTCGGGGACGGGCTGCACCACGCTGCGTGTTAGGGAAACCACGACCTCGCTTTCGGAGCGCGGCACCTGCGGCGTAAAGTTGGGCACCTGCAATGCCTCGGACTGGTTCTTCACATTGGAAAACACATAGTCTTCCAATTCGAGCCGTGAAATCTTGCCATCGCCGTCGCGGTCGCCGGCGCCTTCAAGCGCGCGCGCGAAACTCCAGCTCAAAGCCCCCTCGGTTCGCCACCGATGATCACTTCCGGCGTGGGCTGGCTTTCCAGGAAGCGGCAAGCACCGTCACGTCGCGGAAATCCCGTTCACGCAGCTTGGCGCCGGAAATGGCCTGCTCGGACGGCGCAGGCAATTTCACCGTCACGGCCGGCGCCAGCCGCGTCTTGCCGGAAAAGGACCGGCTCATGCCACCGGAATGGCAGCTGTCCGACACGAAGAGTACGCGTATGCCCTTGGCTTCCGCTTCGGCAAACCAGGCATTCATTTCGTTATCGACAATGATTTCGTGATCGGTTTCCGCAGCCCGCGCACGGTCGAAACCCGGCAATTGCAGGAATTCATCAAGCCCGTCTTCCTCATCGCCTGCGACCAGTTCCGGCATCTGCGATCCATGTCCGGCATAGGTGAAGATGATCGTATCGTCCTTGACAGCCTTTTCGACAAGCTCCGTCCACGCAGTGCGAATGGCATCCTTGCTGGCGGCTTCGTTGACGAATTTCGCGACATTGGTGATGCCCGCCTTATCAAGGGCGGCCGCGACGTCCTCCGCATCCTTCACCGCGCCGTCAAGATTGCTTTCGAAGGGGTACATATCGACCCCGACCACCAGCGCATAGGTCTCGGCTGCCGCATCCTGCAGGGGCAGCGCGCTCAGCGTGGCAGCCATGAGGATCCGGCGAAACATCAATTATTTCTCCACGTCGATTTCGACGCGACGGTTCAGCTGGTGGAGCGTCGCCTCGTCATAGGCGCTGGCATCATCCGGCTTGAAGGGCTCGTCTTCGCCCAGGCCGACACTCTTCCACTTGCCCTTGTAACCAGCGGAAACAAGATAGTTTCCAAGCGCGTCGGCCCGCTCAAGCGACAGTATACGATTGGCCTCCGGCGATCCAACCGGATCGGTATGACCGATCAGCGTGATCGACGAGGGATTGACCGACTTCAGACATTCGCTCACGTCCTTGGCGGACTGCAGGCCCTCCGGAGTGAATTCCGCGGTCCCGAAGACATAGCGCACCGGTGTCGATTTCTTCTTCAAGGACACGCCGCGATAATTTACCTTGCAGGGGCCGCGCATCGCCAGTTTGATCGGCTTGGCCGCCACAAGCCGCATTTCTCCGGCCAGATGATCAAGCCTGCGGATGTAATCAGCGTCCGGTGCCATCCAGTCTGGTGTCAGCGTTTCGTTTGACGCATCTTCCAGCGCCAGTTGGTAATATTGGGCCGCGGATTCGTAGTTCTTTTTTCGCGATTGATGTCCCCCAGCGCATCGAGCACCTGCCAGGGCGCTGCCACCGTTTTCTGCAGCGTCTCCAGTTCACCATCAAACTCGACAAGCTTCTTGCCTTGGCCAACAGCCCCGACGATGCGGTTGAAAGACGTCAGCGCCGCGACGCGGTCAATGACCGCCATTTCATCGGGTGAGCAACTGTCTGCAACATTCGCAGCCGCAATCGCCTGGGCTCCGGCCTCGTCGCCGGCATTCATCTTGTTGACGACATCGGTCAGCGCCGAGCAGGCGGCCGCTGCCGGAAAAGCGGAAAACGCCGCAAACATGGATGCAAAAACAACCGTTCTCAAAGCCATGGCCTGTCCTCTCCCCTATTCCTCAGTGATCAACGAACAGGGGTCGGCCTTTTCCAGCCGACCCCTGTTCCTGCATGTCACTTGATCTCGAACGTCACCATCTGGACGCCGCTTGCACCATTGTCGTTTTCCGCCTGCTTGGCCAGGTTAATCGCCAATCCACGCGTTGCCGGCTGGTGAGAGGCCTTCACCATTTCACGAGCCTTTTCGGCCGACAGCTTGGCATCCCCCAGCCCGCCAGCGCGGCAATAGGCGATCATCGTTTCGGCCGGCGCCGGCGTATCGAAGGTCAGATTGCCGCTGCCCGGTTGCGGGATCAGGCGTTTTTCACCCGCCTGCAAGGTCGTATTGCCGATCATCGCATCGGGAATGACCTCGACATTGCCGGTCTCTTCCACATAGAGCACCTGAAGTTCACAGGCCTCGTTGGAACTCAACTCGAACGTCAGGTAGTCGCCCACCTTGGCCGTCGTCGAGTTGACGTAGAGTGCCAGCTCAAGCTTCTTGTAGTCCTTCGGCTTCTCCTGGCGGTAGGCCGGTGCAGCCTCGGCGAGGCTGGCCGGTTTCACATAGGCCTCCTCGTTCTTGACTGGCGCGACATAACCTTCTTTGTAGTCGATCTTGTCTGCCGGCTTGGCGTCAGCAGCCGCTTGATAGGCGGGATCAGCCTTGTTTTCAGCCTTGTTCTCGACCTTGCCCGCCTCGCTGCTGCCCTGGATTTCCACCTGCTCCGTCGCCGCGGCCTGATAGACATTGCTGACATCAAGCGGCTCAAGCTGCATCAGCGGGTAGAGCAGCAGCGGATATTGCTGCTCCAGTTCGATGCGCGGGATCGTGCCGCCGGCCTCCAGCGTCGTTACCCAGTCGATACCGAGGCGAAGTGCATCAATATCCGTAACCCGGCGGATCGCCTCGGAAAACTCATCCGGGGTCATGTCGAACTCGGATGCCAGCGCATCGAAATCGAGTTCGTCCTCGTACTTGTCAGCGAAGTAGGTGAAGAGTTCCGTGTTGCCGGGGGCAAGGATGCTCTGTTGCCCGCTATCCGGTGTCGGTTCCGTGACGCCGAGCTTTTCGAGCGCGGCGACAAAACGTTCGCGGTCCTTGTTATAGGCCTCGTCCAGTTCCTCCTGCGGAACATACATGGATAGCAGGACATCCTGCTGATCCTTGCTGAACAGCGTCGACGTCTGGATGTGCTCGCGCAGTTGATCGCGCTTCGAGAGAATGCCGTTTGCATGGCAGTCGAAGCAGGACCGGGCGTTGATGATCTCCACGCCCTTGCCGATCGGCCGTTCGCGGAACGAGACGATGGCGGTTGGCCCGATATCGAGCTGTTTGCCCTCGGCGGTCGACAGGTAGTAGCCCTGCAGCCCGTTCGGCAGCGAGAAGATCATTTCACCACCGTCATGCTCGAACGAGGTCAGATGCTCGTCGAGTGGCTCCAGTTCCTTCGGGCCATGCGGAAAGCGCTTCAAGACCTGCTTGCCGACGTCACCGCCAAAGTCATAGGACTTCCAGTAGTAGCCGCCGAAGGGCATATCATGGCGTTCCAGCATGCGGTTGTGGTCCGACACGCCCGAAGATCCATCGGCAAAGCCCGCGCGGATCACCTTGCGGCGGCGGATATTCTCATCCACATCGATCTTGAAGCGATGCTCCAGATCACGGATCTGCGTCGGCAGTTTCATCAGGTAATTGTAGATGTTCGGTCGTGCGCCAAAGCTCATGAACCAGTCGATGCGCATGATAGGCAGGACCGTATTGGTTTCCTTGCTCAGCGCCCGCAGCGACGCATCGCTGCCCGGATCGACACCGTAGAAATACTGGCTGATCAGGAAGTTGTAGTCCTGGTCAGACCATTCCAGATCGCGTAGATCGACGCGCACCAGCAACCCGTTGGTGTCTTCCACTTCCTCGGGCAGAACCAGTTCTGGACCGTAGGAGAGCGAGTTCAGGAGTTTCTTGAATCCACCGGCGAGAATGTCCATGCGCTTCATGAAGGTATCGTCGTCTTCGCAACCCATCATTCCATTATACTGGTTGCGATAGGAGAAGTAGCGCATATACGGACGGTCGAGCTCGTTGACATTGGAAATGTCTTTGAGTGCCGCTTCGATGAAGTCGTCATAGGACAGCATCGGACGCACACGGTCCGGCTTGCTTGCCGCCGTTTCCGGCAGGTCCTTCTGCGTCAGCGAGTTGATCCAGTCCTCAAGACTCTTGACCTCCTCGGCTGTCGGACGCTTGCCAAGCGGCATGCGCCCGCTGGTAACAGAGGTGAAAAGCCGGGACTTGGACGCATCACCAGGTGTCACGAAGGTTGCGTCGGCAGCAATGGAGGCAAGATCGCCTGCCGGATAGCTGCCTTGCGATCCCTCGCCCGGTCCATGGCAATTGCGGCAATATTTTCCTATGAAGGCATCGGCCGCTCCGGCAAGCGCCGCATTGTCTCCCGAAAGGGCGCTTGCTGGCGTGCTTTCCTTGCAAACAGCCGTGGTCGATTGCTGCACCGGCTCCGGCGCCTTGACCTCCCGGTCCGCCAGATAGGCATACATGGCCGTGCGATCATCTTCGGACAGCGCCGCGAGGCCCTTGGCGATCTCGCGCATGACCGGGTCGTTGAGCGGAGCGCCGGAGAGCTTCTTGCCTTCTTCGATCAGCCCGACGGTGAACACCTCCGGCGATGCCAGAGAGCCCATCTTCGCCTTGGTGATGTCAGGAGCCACTGCACCTGTCAGGCCCTTTTCGCCCTCAAAGGCCCGCTCCATGTCGAGACCGTAAGTCGTGGTGCGCGGCGTGTGGCAATCGCCGCAACCGCCGACATTCTCGACCAGATAGCGGCCGCGCTCCATCTGCGTCTCTTCGCGCGGCTGATAGGCATCGACATTGAAATGGCTACGCTTCCACAGCGTGATCGTCGTCTGCCGGCTGAAGGGGAACGCGATTTCGTGTTCCTTCGACACGGCATCCGCCTGCGGCAGCGTTTCGATGTAGGCCTTGATATCCAGGACGTCTTCCGGCTTCATGCCACCGTAGGACGTATAGGGCATAACCGGATAAAGATTGTTGCCCTCGCCATCAAGGCCGACCATGACAGCATTAAGGAAGCGGGCATTGCCCCAGCCGCCGATACCGTTGGAATGGGGCGAAATGTTCGGCGCGTAGAACTTGCCGATCGCCGTATCCATGGCCATGCCCCCGGAGAGCAGCGTCGTATCCGAGCCGGATCCGTGGCAGGCGCCGCAACCGGCGGCACCGAACAAATACTTGCCGTTATCCACATTCGCCTTGTAGGTCGAATAGGCGTCATCAGCGAAAGCGTCCCTCGCCGAGGCCGTGGACGGACACTGGATCATCGCAACGGCGACCAATGCCAGTATCCACGCCGGCCGCATCAGACGGGACCGCGTATTAAAGAGGCTTTCAGGCAGTTTCCCGAACATGCTCATGGCTTGTTCTCCTTGCTTTCTGAAATGAACAAAACGTCTCTGCGTCTGTCGGAACTGAATATTATCGGAACTGAAACTGTTCGAACTCGACACGCCGCGGCGTCTTGCCCAGCGCTTTCAGTCCTTTTTCAATAGCTGCCCTCAAAGGCGGCGGGCCACAGAACCAGAGGTCTGCCTCGCCGGGGTCGAACGCACTGGCCGCCACTATTTTTTCGGCATCGAGCCGACCATCCTTGGCGGAATCATGCAACACGAAACTGAAATTCTGCAGCTTGCCGGCCTGCGTCTCGAAAGTCTCCAGCCCGATCGCCTCGCTGCGGTCGCGCACGCAATAGACCAGATGAATGTCCTGGCCTTCGTCGCCCTTGAGGCGGCTCGCCATGGCGAGAAACGGCGTGATGCCGATACCGCCCGCCAGCCAGATCTGCTTCTTGCCGCCACGTCGATGATTGAAATGTCCGTAGCCGCCCTCGAGCGTCACCGAATCGCCAACGGCAATGCCCTCGCGCAGTGCCTTTGTATAGTCACCGAGCGCCTTGATCGCGAACCTTACGACGCCGTCGTCATCGATCCCCGCGATCGTGAAAGGGTGCGGTTCCCGCAGGCCTGACTTGTTGACGCGGAAAAAACCGAACTGGCCGGGTTTCGCCTTGAGCGGGCGGCCGGTCGGTCGCGCCGATATGATCGTCGCCCCCTCATGCCGGTTGACGTCGAAGACCTCGTAACTGCGGGTCCGCAGCCACGGCAAGAGCTGGGTATAAATATAGCTGCCGATACCGATCAGCGCAAAGATATTGAGATAGCTGGCCAAAAGAGCCGTGCCGTCATAGGGCCGCTTGATGAACATCTGGTGGAATGCAACCAGGATGAAAAGAACACCGATGAAGCGGTGGGTGATGCGCCAGATGTGATATGGAATTTCGATCTTCGTGCGCGGAATGATCTTGACGAGGCTGAAAATCAGAAGAACGACGAAACCATAAAAAGCGTATTCGCCGAACATGGCGGCGAGCTGATTTAAGCCGCTGGTCAGTGACAACCCCTTGAAGTCCGGCGTAATGAAATAATGCACCAGGATTAGTACAAGAACGGCGATACCGATCTTGCGGTGCACCTGGTATATTCTGTCGAGCCCGCCGAACAGGCGCTCGATGAAGGGGGCCGCGTCGCCAAGAACTGGGCGATCCCCATACCGACAAAAGCCATGGACGATGCGACAAGCGAAAACGTCGTTCCTGCATTGGTGTGACTGACGGCGGGTATGGCAAGCAAGCCCGCAAAACCAATCAATGTCCAGACGATGTATGCACCCGCAGTCAATTTGCGCCCCCACAAATATCACCGAAAGTCGACAGTTCCTCTTGGATCAAGACTGGCAAGGCCCATAAGGTTCGTCAACTGCTATTGTAGCTGTTACGGATTGCTCAGCCGCTTTATTCGCCCCGGCGAAATTTTATGCTTCAGAAAACCCTGGTAAAAATACGAGACAATAATTTTTCAGAATATCAAAGATTCTGCATTGCGACAGCTGCCACAAGATTACATCCAAATAGTTTTCAGCCGCCCTTCAGCGACGACAATGCAGACTAACTGCGTCAGCGCATTGGTCAAGAGCGGAAATATCTGCCAACAGGCATAAACTGTGTGAAATCAAGGATACAAGTTGGTTTCGTCTAATAAAAAGCAATCCCCCGGCTCCTGAGGAACGACGTACTTCCGTTCGTTTTGGGTATTTATAGTCAACGCTTGCAGCGAACAGCAACCCTGCGTAGCACATGCTTTTGCAGGCCCTCCTCAGCAGCGGTTTGCTCTCCGCGACCATCTTCGCTTTTTTGCATGGCCTAATCAAGAAAGCCACGAAGGATCGTGCGATCGACGGTGGTGTTGATCAAAATGCAAGACAACGCGCCATTTCGACCCTCTCGCGCTTGCCTTTAGCGTCAATTTTTGTCGTTAGTGCCCGGGACAGTCAACATGGCCGTGACCAATCATATCTTTAGCGGTTTGATTCTGCTGCTGTAGATATGCGATTTATCACGAAGGACGATCTTTCATGACGAACCCATCTTCCCAGGCGCATCTAGCCTATCTGGCGCTGGAAAGCTTGATCGTTACGCTGAAGCTGGAGCCGGGATCGCTGGTGACGGAAAAACAGCTGATTGATCTGGCCGGCCACGGGCGGACACCGGTGCGAGAAGCGATCCAGAAACTGGCCTGGCAAGGCCTGATCACGGTGCGGGCCCGGGTTGGCCTGCAAATTTCCAAAATCAAGGCCGACGACCATCGCCATGTCATGGAGACGCGCAGCATTTTGGAGCCGCTCGCTGCAGCCCTTGTCGCCGAGCATGCGAGCCCGGATCAACGCGCCGACATGATCGAATGCGCCCAGAAGATGACCGCATGTTCGATCAATGCTGACATGGAGGGCTTCCTCTCGGCGGACAAGGCGTTTGACGAGATCATGGAGGCCGCATGCCCCAACGCCTTCCTGACCGCCGCACTTGCATCTTTGCAGACCCACGCCCGCCGCCTCTGGTTCAGGGCCGCATCGACGGACCATATGGACCGGTCGGTTGACCTGCACGTGAAGGTGATCCGTGCCATTCACCAGGGCAACGCGGACGCAGCCTCCGCGGCCATGGTGCAACTGATGGGTTATCTCGCGGGCCGCTGAACGACGGGCAGAGTGCCGGCAATGCAAAAGGGCGGTCTGCCATCGCAAACCGCCCCTTCCCTATAGCTGTATTCTAACGATCAGCCGACGAAGGCGCGCTCGATGACGAACTCGCCCGGCTTGTTGTTCGCACCTTCTGTCAGGCCGGCTGCCTCGAGAATTTCCTTTGTTTCCTTCAGCATCTCTGTCGAGCCGCAGATCATGGCGCGGTCGATCGCCGGATCGAAGGCTGGCAGGCCAAGATCGGTGAAGAACTTGCCGTCACGCATCAGGTTGGTGATACGGCCTTTGAACGGATAGTCCTCGCGCGTCACCGTTGCGTAATGGCGCAGCTTGTCGCCGACAAGCTCGGCCAGGAATTCATGGTTGCGGATTTCCTCGATCAGGTCGAAGCCGTATTTCAGTTCCGCCACGTCGCGCGTCGTGTGCGTCAGGATGACTTCCTCGAACTTCTCGTAGGTTTCCGGATCGCGGATCAAGCTTGCAAAGGGCGCTATGCCGGTGCCAGTCGAGAACATGTAGAGGCGCTTTCCAGGGGTCAGCGCGTCGAGCACCAGAGTGCCGGTCGGCTTCTTGCGCATCAGCACCTGATCGCCCGGCTTGATACCCTGCAGGTGCGAGGTCAGCGGACCGTCCTGTACCTTGATCGAGAAGAATTCGAGCTCATCGTCCCAGGCCGGGCTTGCGATCGAATAGGCACGGTAGATGGGCTTGCCATCCACCATCAGTCCGATCATCGCGAATTCGCCGGAGCGGAACCGGAATTCGGTCGGACGCGTCATGCGGAAGCTGAACAACCGGTCCGTATAATGCGTCACCTTCGTCACCGTTTCGGCAAAGACGCCGGCGGGGACAGCTGCGGGAACAAATTCTTCGACCTTGGCAGGAGCATTCATCTTGGTCTTAGTCCTGTAATGGTGAGTAGAGCGATCATCTTAGGCGGATAGAGCACTGGAACGGCGAAAGAAAGGAAATCTGTTCCAATTATACGCCTCTTTGCATGAAATGCCTTGCTTCAGACTGTCGCGGGCCAATTTTCAGGAAACCCGACGCCAGCTGTAGGATCTGGCGTCCGTCGAAGGCCGCGCCGTCGGCTGATAGTGGTTGGCGATGCCCGGCAGCCGGCCTTCGGAAAGGCGCCGGATTGCAGTATCATTGGTCACGGCAAAGCTGTCGATGCCGCAACGGAGCATCAGCGGCACCTGGTCGATCAGCACGTCGCCGACAGCCCGGATTTCATTGGCGAAGCCCAGCCGCTGACGCAGCAGCGAGGCGTGACTGAACGCCCGACCATCGTTGAAGGCAGGGAACGCGACCGCAACGATATCGAGGCGAGACAGATAGGGCTCGAGCCGTTTGACGTCGTCGGCCGGCTTGATCAGCACGCCGAGACCGACATCATTGCTGGTCTCCGCCCGTGCGATCAATGCATCGATCTCCAGAAGCGGCTTCTGCTCGCCGCTTGCCGTGACGTCGTCGGTTTCGACGATCCACGGATCGTTCTCTACAAAACCGGTTTCTTTCCAGATCTTCGTCATATCTTTTCCCTTATGCCGCTGCTGCCGTCGAGCCATAGAGCGCATCCTTGAACGGCTGCGGTCCGACACGGCGATAGGCTTCGAGGAAAATTTCCGACGGATCGTTGCGCAGGCCAAGATAGGTCTCAACGATGGTCTCGATCGCGTCAGTCACCTTCTCCGGCTCGAAGCCGCGGCCGATGATTTCACCGATTGAGGTATTCTCGTCACCAGAGCCGCCAAGCGTGATCTGGTAAAGTTCCGCGCCCTTCTTCTCGACACCCAGAAGGCCGATATGGCCGACATGGTGGTGACCGCAGGCATTGATGCAGCCGGAAATCTTGATCTTCAGCTCGCCGATTTCGGCCTGTCGCGCCGGATCGCCGAAGCGGGTGGAGATTTCCTGCGACAGCGGGATCGAGCGTGCATTGGCGAGCGCGCAATAGTCCAGCCCCGGACAGGCGATGATATCCGTGATCAGGCCGGCATTGGCGGTCGCAAGCCCCGAAGACACGAGGCCGCGATAGACGGCTTCGAGATCGGCCAGCGCCACATGCGGCAGGATCAGGTTCTGCTCGTGGCTGACACGGATTTCGTCGAAGGCATATTCTTCGGCGATATCGGCAACAAGATCCATCTGCGCGTCGCTGGCGTCGCCCGGGATGCCGCCGATCGGCTTCAGGGAGATTGTCACCATGCCATAGTCGGGATGGCTGTGCGGCTGAACATTCTGGTCGATCCAGCGGGCGAACCCCTCGTCCGCCTTCTTCCACCGGGCGAGATTGGCCCAACCTTCCGGACGCTCGCTGAGCGCCGGCAGCGCGAAATAGGACGAGATCGCCTGGATATCGGTGTCGGGCAGTTTCAGTTCGGTGTTCTTGAGGTCCGCGAATTCGACATCCACCTGGCGCGCCAGTTCCTCAGCACCGGTTTCGTGCACGAGGATCTTGATGCGCGCCTTGTACTTGTTGTCGCGGCGTCCATGCAGATTGTAAACGCGCATGATCGCTGTGGTGTAGGACAACAAGTCCTCTTCCGGCAGGAAGTCGCGGATCTTCTTGGCGATCATCGGCGTGCGGCCCTGCCCACCACCGACATAGACGGCAAAACCGATCTCGCCCTTGTCGTTCTTTTTCAGATGCAGGCCGATGTCGTGCACCTGAATGGCCGCGCGGTCGCGCTCGGCGCCGGTGACGGCGATCTTGAACTTGCGCGGCAAGAAGGAAAACTCTGGATGCACGGATGACCACTGGCGCAGGATTTCCGCGTAGGGACGCGGGTCGGCGACCTCGTCGGCGGCAGCACCGGCAAAATGATCGGCCGTGACATTGCGGATGCAGTTGCCGGAGGTCTGGATGGCGTGCATCTCGACGGAGGCGAGATCGGCCAGAATGTCAGGCGTATCGGAGAGTTTCGGCCAGTTGTACTGGATGTTCTGGCGCGTGGTGAAGTGGCCATAGCCGCGATCGTACTTGCGCGCGATATGGGCCAGCATGCGCATCTGCTTGGAATTCAGCGTGCCATAGGGAATGGCGACACGCAGCATATAGGCGTGAAGCTGCAGATAGACGCCATTCATCAGCCGGAGCGGCTTGAAGGCATCCTCGGCAAGCTCTCCCGAAAGGCGGCGGGTCACCTGATCGCGGAACTGCTCGACGCGGTCATGGACAAAGGCGTGGTCGAATTCATCGTAACGATACATCGGTCTTCAATTCCTCAGGCAGCATGTACGGGGCCGGTAAGGCCCTTGTATCCGGGGGCATATTCGATCGTCGGGCCTTCGGCACGAACGCGTTCGCGCAGGCGCAGCGGTCGCAGAACGCCATTTACTTCTTCGATGTCGATGACGTTGACGTCAACCACCTTGTTGTCGGCAAAGGCGGTTTTGCCGGTCGCTTCCAGCGCGGCAACCGCCTCGGCATGGCGCGCGACGAAGGCGTCCTGCAGCGATTCCACCCAATTGCCGGCGGCATCCAGCCAGACGGAAATGCCATCGGAAAGGCGGTTGGCTGTCAGCACTTTGTCGACCATGTCAGTCCCTCAATTCGTCTTTTGTGTTTCGCGTCGGACCGCAGCCGGGGCAAGGACCGCCCTGCCCGCCTTTGCCACCAGCGGTTCGGAATGTTCGAAATTGGCGCCTGCGACCGCGTCGCCGATGATCACCATGACCGGTCCGTTCAACTCGTCGCGATGCTCAAGATCGGGCAGATCGCGCAGCGTGCCATGCAGCAGGCGACGATCGGCCCGGCTGGCATTCTCGATCACCGCAACCGTCGTTTCGGCCGGCAATCCGGCCTCCATCAGCCGCCCGGCAACGGACGCGGCCACTGTGCGGCCCATATAGACGGCAATCGTCGCGCCCGATATCGCCAGCCTTGCCCAATCCGGCAAAACATCGCCCGCCAGATCATGGCCGGTGGTGAAGATCAGCGATGAGGCCACACCGCGCAGCGTCAGTGGCAGTTCGAAGTCAGCCGCAGCCGCAAAGGCGGATGTGATGCCGGGAACGATCTCGTAGGTAATCCCGGCCTCGCGCAAAGCGGCCATTTCTTCGCCTGCGCGGCCATAGACCAGCGGATCGCCGGACTTCAACCGTACGACGCGCTTGCCTTCCGAGGCAAGACCCACCAGCAGTTGATTGATCTCTTCCTGTGACTTCGAATGGCAACCCTTGCGCTTGCCGACTGACAGCCGCTCCGCGTCACGGCGGCCCATGTCGACGATTGCCTGGGGTACCAGCGCATCATAGACCAGCACATCGGCCTCCATCATCACGCGCTGGGCGCGCAGCGTCAGAAGGTCTTCGGCGCCAGGCCCTGCTCCAACCAGCCAGACATGGCCGGGAACCTTGTCCATGGCCTTCAGCAGCTTCGTCGCCTCGCGACGGGCGAGCGACACATTGCCGAGCGCGACTTGATCGGCCACCGCGCCGGAGAAGAAGCGGCGCCAGAACACGCGCCGGGCAACGCCACGCGGGACAAGGCGGTCTACAGCATGACGATAGGTCTGCGCGAGCGTTGCCAGAACGCCCAGCGACGGAGACAAGATCTGGTCGACCTGCGCCCTGATCATCTGGGCCAGCACCGGACCCGCCCCTTCCGTTCCGATGGCAACGGCGACCGGCGCGCGATTAACCAGCGCCGGGGTCAGGAAATCGCAGAACTCGGGTTGATCGACTGCGTTGGCCGGGATTTTTGCGCGCGAGCAGCGGCGACAATCAATTGATCCTGCTCAGCATCACCGGTAGCGGCGAAAACGAGCACGGCGCCTTCCACCTGTTCCGGAGAAAAGGCAGCCTTCACGGTCTTGATCTCGTTTAATGTGAGATAGGCTGCAAGGTCGGCTTCCGGCTCATCGGCATAAAGGACGATATCGGCCTGCGTATTGCGCAGCAACCGCACTTTTGCAAAAGCCTCATCGCCATTGCCGAACACCGCCACGCATTTCTGCGCAACGCGGAAGAAGGCCGGAAAGACGGTCAGTTGCTCGGTCATGATCGAGGAGACGGATCCTGTTACAGATAATCCAGAATATCCTCCTTATAGCCAAGAAATTGAAGAAACAGAAATGCCAATGGCTTTGCCGACACGACTTGTTTTGCTCGACATGCCGGGAATTTGAGCAAATCTCTCCCGTTGCGGCGCATCGAAGCCTTTGCTCTCGATGGCGAAACAGGATTGCGCATCACCGGCGTTCCCCGTTAAATGCCCTTGTCTCATCCCTGGAGCGAAATCATCATGACACAATCGGAACTCGCGGAACGTCTGCTGACGGTCATCGAGCACGACATATTGCCGCTCACCGAACGCGGCGTGGCCGCAGGCAACAAGGTGTTCGGCGCTGCCATCCTGCGCAAGTCCGATCTCTCGCTGGTAGTTGCGGAAACGAACAACGAGACCGAAAATCCGCTCTGGCACGGCGAAGTGCACACGTTGAAGCGCTTCTACGAGCAGGCGGAAAAGCCTGATACAAAGGATCTGATTTTCCTGTCGACACACGAGCCCTGCTCCATGTGTCTTTCGGCGATCACCTGGGCGGGGTTCGACAATTTCTACTATTTCTTCAGCCACGAGGATTCGCGCGACGCCTTTGCCATTCCGCACGACCTGAAGATTTTGAAAGAGGTCTTCAAGCTGGAACCCGGCAGCTATGCCAAAAACAACGCCTTCTGGCGGTCCGCAGCTATTTCCGATCTGGTGGCCACGTCAGAGCCGCAGAAGCAAGCCGCCCTGCGCCAGCAGGATGCGCGTATCCGCGCCCGCTATCAGAACCTGTCCGATGCCTATCAGTCCGGCAAGGACGACAACGCCATTCCGCTGAATTGAGCCCCATGCAGCCTTCAAAAGACATCCAGCAATTGCTCGACATCATGGAGGCCCTGCGCCAGCCCGTCACCGGCTGCCCCTGGGACATCGTCCAGACCTTCGAGACCATCAAGCCCTACACGCTGGAAGAGGCTTACGAGGTCGCTGACGCGATCGAACGCAACGACATGGACGATCTCTGCGACGAACTGGGCGACCTCCTGCTGCAGGTCGTCTTTCACGCACGGATAGCACAGGAATCCGGCGATTTTTCCTTCGGCGATGTCGTCGAGGCAATCACCAAAAAGATGATCCGCCGCCATCCGCATGTCTTTGCACGCTCCGAGGCCGACACGCCCGAAGCAGTCAAGCTGCAGTGGAGCGAGATCAAGCAGGTTGAAAAAGCCGAACGCCTTGAACGGCGTGCCCGTCGCGGCCTGCCTGATGACGCAGACAAGGGCCATCTCGGCTCCGTCCAGCGCAGTTTCCCGGCCCTTGTGGAAGCGCTCAAGCTGCAGGAACGCGCCGCCAAGGTCGGCTTCGACTGGTCATCGTCGGAACCGATCCTCGACAAGATCGAGGAAGAAATCGGCGAACTGCGTGAAGCCCTGAAATCCAACGATAGGGCCAAGGTTGCCGATGAACTCGGCGACCTGATCTTCGCCGTCGTCAACATCGGCCGCCATGTCGGCACTGACCCCGAAATGGCGCTGCGCGGCACCAACACCAAATTCCGCCGCCGATTCGGTCATATCGAAACCGAACTGGAGGCATCGGGAGAGAGCCTGCAGGAGGCGACGCTGGAGCGGATGGAAGGATTGTGGCAAGCGGCAAAAGCGATCGAGCGGCGGTTGACGTAATTCATCGCGTAGACTGACGGAACGGCGGCCTTTTCGGTTACGCCGGAGAGTGGGACTGCTCCTGATTATTCATCGTCCAAACCTGTCCATGATGCGGAATTAAAGCTTGATCCGCCTGTCGCACGATCGGGCTGCGGTCCGAACTTACGATGGTAAGCTCTCATCTTATCAAAAAGCTGTCTGCCGGTAGTTCCGACCATGGGCCTTAGGCTTATGGTTTCGCTGCCACCCGCCACCAGATGGAAGACAAGCACTTTGCTCTCTTTCAACTGACCACTCTCATAGAATTTAATTTTTGATACAGAAGCCCAGGACCACGTCTTCGTGACGAAGTCGGAGATCGTGACCCCGCCAGGTTCGACGATAACGATGGGTTTTTCAAAATCCACTCGTGCACGGAGCCTGGAAAATACGAATAGACATCCAGCTGCCATCAAGCACCACGCGACCAGCGCGAAATGATGGTGAACCGACAAAGAGCCCGGCACAATCGCCTCCGCAGCTTTCAGCACCATCGATGGAATAACTACACTCCCGGCAAAAGCAAGCAGCCGGTACGGCAACATGGAACGCTTGAACTCAAGCCTCGAAAAGCTGTCCGGAAGGCCCGCTGTCATTTATGTGCTTATCCTGCGAATTCATTCTCGACCATGATGAGTGCGAACAGATCACATCGGTTTTAAATGATCGTTATCGCCGACCTTGCGCGCGTCATCCTCGGTCTTGAGCCGAGGATCTTCCAGCCCGTCGCCGAGGGGAGAGGCTGATGGATGGTCGGGTCAAGCCCGACCATGACGGAGGAGAGAGTTGCGCATTTGGAAACAAGCTGACGGCGGCAGCCCTACCGGCTTACCAGTCCTGCACAGCCGACCTCAGCGCGCCACACCGCAATATGCCCAAACTACGGATTGCCTGATCCACAAACCTTCGTTCGTTCCACTGGGGCATCGATATAATTGGGCGAATAGTCGTCAGCGCAACGGTCGATTTGATCGCTGGCCTGGATCACTGGAAGGAGCAGGCGTCCGCCTTCATATAAGCACGCCAACGCCAGCAACAGGCCGGTGAATATCACAGCTTTTGTTGCCCGGACTCTCAAACAATGCCTCGTGCATACGTGCCGTCAAATCCAAAGATCCCGGCATAACTACCAGTCCTGCGCAGCCGCCTTCGGACCATTCCCAAGCCGCCGCTCCAGCTCTTCCGACTCACTCGGCGTCATCCGAAGATCGAGGCTGACGGAGCCGTCTTCCATGTCTTCGCGGCCATCCACGACAGTGTGTTCGTAGACCCAGGACAGCAGTTGCAGCTTGTCGGCCGGAAGCACGACGTTGCATTCCATCAGCACGCCGGACAGCCGCTGGCCGATGTCGTCGAGCAGCCGGTCGACGCCCTCGCCGGTCACGGCGGACACCGCGATGGTGTTCGGCGTGTGCTCGGCTTTCTGGAGAATGCCCTCGTGGTCATCCGCATCCAGCCGGTCGATCTTGTTCCAGACTTCGATGATGCGTTCCGAACGTGCCTTCTCGTCTATGCCGAGATCGTCGAGGATGCGCTCGACGTCCTGCGCCTGCACCTGGTTGTCCGGATCGGAGAGATCACGGACGTGCAGGATCAGATCGGCCTCAAGAACCTCTTCCAGCGTCGCGCGGAAGGCGGCAACGAGATGGGTCGGCAGGTCGGAAATGAAGCCGACGGTGTCCGACAGCATGACCATGCGGCCATGCGGCAGCTTCATCCGCCGCAGCGTCGGATCGAGGGTCGCAAACAGCATGTCCTCGGCCAAAACACCAGCGCCGGTGATGCGGTTAAACAGCGTCGATTTGCCGGCATTGGTATAGCCGACCAGCGCCACGATCGGATGCGGCACCTTCTTGCGCTTGGAGCGATGCAGCTGGCGGGTGCGGCGCACCTGCTCAAGCTCCTTCTCCAGCTTGATGATCTTGTCCTGCAGCTGGCGACGGTCGGCCTCGATCTGCGTTTCGCCGGGACCGCCCATGAAGCCTGCACCACCGCGCTGGCGTTCAAGGTGGGTCCAGCTGCGCACCAGCCGGCCCTTCTGATAATTCAGATGCGCCAGATCGACCTGCAGCGTCCCCTCTTTGGTGGAGGCGCGGCGGCCGAAGATTTCCAGAATGAGGCCGGTGCGGTCGATGACCTTGCCGTTCCATTCCTTTTCCAGATTGCGCTGCTGCACCGGTGTCAGCGGATGATCGACGATGACGAGACCGGCATTGTGCTCGTCGAGCAGCTGGCCGATTTCCTCGATCTTGCCGCTGCCAAGCAGCGTACCCGGCTTGGGCTGCGCCACCGGCACGATCATGCCATGCACGATCTCCAGATCGATGGCCCGCGCCAGACCGATGGTCTCCTCCAGCCGGCTCTCATCCGACCGCGTGGTGGTCGCGGCGGCGATTTCAGCATTCTGCCTTCCGGTCTTCTTCAGGACCGGGACGATGACGACGGCGCGAATGTCATCGCGGAGCTTTTCCAGCTCCGGGATGATCGACGACGATTTGGTATCACGTTTGTTGGTAATTGCCTTTTGTCCCGTCAGGAGGCGGATTCTTCGCTCTCGAACATCTGCATCGGCTGGCCGGGCATGATGGTCGAGATGGCGTGCTTGTAAACGAGCTGGGAGTGCCCATCACGCCGCAAAAGGACGCAGAAATTATCAAAGGACGTCACAACACCTGTCAGTTTTACACCATTGATCAGAAAAATCGTCAAAGAAATCTTTTGCTTGCGAACCGTATTGAGAAAGAGATCCTGCAAGTTCTGAGAACGTTCCGCCATCGCGCCGCTTCTTTCTTATTTGCCGGCCCAAACAGCCGGTTGTCCCTATGATTTACTATCCCGAAACGCTGGTTCGAACCTCTCCGCTCAACGCCCCATCGGATTTGGTATCAAATCGCAGTCTTTTCCGCAATGTCGAAAAAAGCTTCACGAATATTCTGTGACACGCTGCCGGGATGGCCGTTTGCAATGGTTTTTCCATCGATGGCGACCACCGGAAAACAGATGCTGGTGGCCGCCGTGATGAACACTTCCCGCGCCGCCATCATCTCGTCGCGCGTAAAGGCCCGCTCCTCGATCACAAGCCCCACATGCTTTGCAACGTCCATCAGCGTCGTGCGGGTGATGCCGCGCAGGATGCCGTGCTCGGCCGGCCGCGTCCGCAGATTGCCGTTTGCATCGACGATCCAGACATTGGTTGCGGCCCCTTCCTTCACCGTCCCGTCGCCATCGATATAGATCGCCTCCTGCGCCCCTTCTTCCTTGGCCTTCTGGCGGGCCATCACGTTTGGAAGCAGGCCGACGCTCTTGATATCGACCCGGTCCCATCGGTTTTCGGCAACCGTGATCGCCTTGATGCCCTGGCTGTTCTTCCGGGCAATCAGGCCGGCATCGGTGCGCTTGGCCGTAACGACAATAGTGGACGGCGTTCCCTCTGCGGGAAACACATGGTCGCGCCGCGCGCTGCCGCGGGTGACCTGCAGATAAAACATGCCGTTTCTGACGCGGTTGCGGCGCAGGACCTGCCGGATCACGACGATGAGCGCCGCACGCGCCATCGGCCAGTTGATCCGCAGTTCGGCGAGCGACCGGTCGAGCCGATCGAGATGGCGCGTGAGATCAACGATCAAGCCATGCCTGATCTCGCAGACCTCGTAGACACCGTCGGCAAACTGGAAGCCGCGATCCTCGATGTGCACGCCCGCCTCTGCATGCTGCACATAGGCGCCGTTGACATAGGCAATTCTCGACATAGGACCCCGAACGGAAAAGAGTGGTTATACGCCCAGCGATTTCAGCTTGCGGTGCAGGGCCGAACGCTCCATGCCGACGAATTCCGCCGTACGCGAAATATTGCCGCCAAACCGGTTGATCTGGGCAATCAGATAATCGCGTTCGAACATTTCGCGCGCCTCGCGCAAAGGCAGCGTCATGATGTGATGATCGCCCTGCGTCGAAATCTTCGGCAGGCTATCGCCGACTTCGGTCGGCAGCATGTCGGCGGAAATCGGCGTGTCAGGACCGTCGCTGCGGGCAAGAATCATCAACCGTTCAATATTGTTGCGCAACTGCCGGATATTGCCGGGCCAACCATGGGCCTGCAGCACGGCCAGCGCGTCCTCGCCGATCTTGCGGGACCGGATACCCGCCTGCTCGCTGATCTGGCGCATGAACATATCGACCAGGAAGGGAATGTCCTCGCGACGCTCGGCAAGCGCCGGAACGCGGACGGGGATGACGGCCAACCGGTGATAGAGATCCTCGCGGAAGGCACCTTCGGCGATCTGGCTTTCGAGGTTATAGGCGGTCGAGGAGATGATCCGCACGTCAACCTTGACGCGCTTGGAGCCGCCGACGCGTTCGAACTGCTGGTCGACCAGGACACGCAGGATCTTGTTCTGGGTCTCCCGCGGCATTTCACCGACTTCGTCGAGATAGAGGATGCCGCTATGCGCCTCTTCGAGCGCACCGGTGCGGCGCGGCTGTCCCGGCGTCGCCTCGGTGCCGAACAGCGCCACCTCCATGCGATCCGGCGTGATCGCCGCCGCGTTCAGCGCCACGAACGGGCCATTGGCGCGCGACGACTTGCGGTGAATCATGCGGGCGACCAGTTCCTTGCCGGAGCCGGACGGCCCCTGGATCATGATCCGGCTGTTGGTCGGCGCGACCTTTTCGATCGTCTGGCGCAGTTGCGAGACCGCGACCGACGTCCCGATCAGTTCAACAGGATCCCCGGACCGCTTCTTCAGTTCGGAGACTTCCTTCTTGAGCTTGGAGTTTTCCAGCGCCCGCTCGGCGATGAGAATCAGGCGGTCGGCCTTGAAGGGCTTTTCGATGAAATCATAGGCACCGCGGCGAATGGCAGAGACCGCCGTCTCGATATTGCCATGGCCGGAAATCATCACCACCGGCAGGTCGGGATGCCGGCTCTTGATCTCGTCCAGCAGCGCCAGCCCGTCCAGCCGGCTGCCCTGCATCCAGATGTCGAGAAACACCAGCCGCGGCAGCCGATCGCCAATCGCCGCCAGCGCACTGTCGCTATCGAACGCGGTGCGGGTTTCGTGTCCTTCGTCAGACAGGATGCCCGAGACGATTTCGCGAATGTCCTCCTCGTCATCCACAACCAGAATATCAGCGGCCATCTGTCCTGTCCTTGTTTTGTCTGTCGTCCGCGCCGGCGGCCTGCCCCGCCGGCGGTAGAATGATGCGGATCATCGCGCCGTGACCGCCGTCGAAATCAGCGGGCGCGTCGTGAAGTTCCAGTTGCCCACCATGATCCTCGATGATCTTCTTGACGATCGCGAGGCCAAGGCCGGTGCCCTTTTCGCGCATCGTCATATAGGGCTCGAGAATGCGATGGCGATTTTCCGTCGGCAGCCCCTTGCCGTTGTCGATGATATCTACGACGAACCGGCCGGTGCTTTCATTAATTTGCGAGCGGACCATGATCTTCTGCTCGGCCCGAACGGCATCCGCCGGCAAAGCTTCGATCGCCTCGACGGCGTTCTTGACGATGTTGCCGAAAGCCTGCCCCAGCATCCGGCTGTCGAACATGCCGTCCAGCGGCTCGTCGCCGAAATCCCGGATGAAGGTGATGTGGGTATTGCCCATCTCCCGCAGGAACACCGCATCCTTGAGGATATGCCGGAGATCGGCCTTTTCCTTCGTCGGCTTCGGCATGCGGGCAAAATCGGAGAATTCATCGACCATACGGCCAATGTCTTCCACCTGGCGCACGATCGTATCGGTGCACTGGTCGAAAACCGCGCGGTCATCCGGGTCGATCTGCTTGCCGTAGCGGCGCTTCAGCCGCTCGGCCGAAAGCTGGATCGGCGTCAGCGGGTTCTTGATTTCATGCGCAATACGCCGCGCCACATCGGCCCAGGCAGTCGAGCGCTGGGCGATGACGAGGTCGGTGATGTCATCGATGGTGATGACGTAGGATTCCTTGGCGTCGCGCGTTTCCTCGCGCGTGACCTGAACGTTCAACGTGCGCTCGGTTCCGCCGCGCATGATGTTGATCTGCTTGCGGTAATCATTGCGGTGGCGGCTTGCCGCCTCGCTCAGCACCTGATCGATTTCAGGGGCCACATCCTGCAGTTTTTCGCCCACCAGATCGAGCATCGACCGCGACAGGAAAACCTCCGAGGAGGCATTGGCGATCGTGATGCGGCGATCGTCCTCGACGCCGATGACGGCCGCAGTCACACCGGAGAGCACGGCCTCGATGAAGCGACGGCGGTCGTCCATCTCGTCCTTCGCCTCAAGGATCTGGTCGCGCTGGGTGCGGATCTCGGCAATCATCTTGTTGAAAGTCCGCGACAGGCTGCCAACGTCGCCATCGACGGCGCGGACCGGAACGATGACGCTGAGATTGCCGGAGGCGACACTGTCTGCCGCGCCGATCAGAAGCCGGATCGGACGGACGATGCGATCGGCCACCGCGATCGCCGTCCAGATCGCCGCCAGAAGCACGATCAGCGCGAAACCGAGATAGAGCACGCCGAAGGCGATCTGAAGCGAAGTTCGCCCGGATTCCAACGTCTTATATTCCGCGGTGTTCTCCTCCATCAGCCGCATCGAGCGCATGACCTTCGCATCGACTGTCCGGACAGTGTAGAGATAGGCGCCGGCAATATTATCGACCGGGATCACCGCACCCACGAGATTGGTTATTCCCGGCGGAATAAGCGTCGGCTGGCCCGAAACGGTGCTTTTCAGAGCGTCCATCGGGATGGCCGGCAGTGGGCGGTCGGTCGGTATATTGGCCTGCAGGATGGCCGTTCCATCGGCGCGAACCAGAAATGCGCCCAGCATTCCACGGCCCAAGGCCTGACGCGTCATCAACTCAACGAAGCCGGTCCGGTCAAGGCTATAGAGTTGCCGGTTACGCTCGAGATCATTCGCCATGGAGACCGTCTGGCCCTGCAGGTAACTGGCATTCTCCAGCACGTAGGCGCGCGCCACGTCGAGCGATGAACTGACGATCGACTGCGTGCGCAGCGAGAACCAGCGATCCAATCCGACATCCAGCGTGATGCTCGCGAAAATCGCCACCAGAATGGCTGGCGTAATTGCAACGATCGAAAACAGCGCGACGATCCGCACGTGCAGCCGCGCAGCGGCCCGTCCACGATTGCGCGCTTTCAGCAATCGGAGGATTTCACGGCCGATCAGGAAAAGCAGACCGAGGACGAACAGCGCATTAACGGAAGCAGAGGCGATGACGATCGGCGTTTCCGGCCGAACGGGTGTAAGCCCGAGCAGAACAACCAGGGAGACGACCGCGCAAACAAGGGCACCCGTTGCGACCATCAGGCCCGGCAAGGCGAACAGCGCACGGCGATCATTACCGATTGCCATGCCTTCTTCTTCCGCCAATGGCAAAGTCTGCCCGTCTGCCATCAGAAATGCATCCCCCATCCGGCGCCCGGCGTTTTTGCGCGAGCGGCGAAGATTTTTGTCTGTTTTTGGTCAAGAGTGATGACCGAACCGGAGCGGGTTAGGACGGCGAAGCTGTCCAGTCACCACGCGGCTGCGCCGGTCCTTCGGAGGTCCCGGAATGCGTATGCTGTCTAAGCAACGCATTGTGGCGAAAATGCAACGGTTATCCCTGCCAAGTCAAGCGCTGCGTGAGCTGCGATAAACGGAGACGCCCAGTTCGCGGATTTTCTTGCGCAGCGTGTTGCGATTGAGGCCCAGCAAGTCAGCGGCCTTGATCTGGTTGCCACGAGTTGCGGTCAGGGCTGCGAGAATCAGCGGATATTCCATTTCCGCCAGGACACGATCGTAAAGCCCTGCTGGCGGCAGCCCTTCGCCGAAGCTCGAGAAATACTGCCGCATATTCTCCTCGACAGCCTGCGAAATCGACATAGAACCGGTACGGGCGGAGGATTTCTCGATCGGGCTGTCCGGGATGTCGGAGCGCAACTCGCTTTCGATGATCTCCCGCGTGATGACATCCTGCGGATAGAGCGCGGTCAATCGACGGACGACATTTTCCAGTTCGCGGACATTGCCTGGCCAGGCATGCGCCTTCATCAGTTCCAGCGCCTCCTGGTCGAAGCGCTTGACATCGAGACCCTCTTTTTCCGCCTGCTGAACAAAATGACGAACGAGATCTGGGATGTCTTCCGCCCGGTCGCGCAGTGGCGGCAGGCGCAGGGGCACGACGTTCAGCCGGTAATAGAGATCTTCGCGAAACATGCCTTGGTTGATCGACTGCTTCAAATCCTTGTTGGTGGCTGCAACGATGCGCACGTCGGAGCGGATCGGTGTGCGCCCCCGACCGTCGTGTATTCCCCCTGCTGCAGCACCCGCAGCAGACGGGTCTGCGCATCCATCGGCATGTCGCCGATTTCGTCCAGGAAAAGCGTGCCGCCTTCAGCCTGCTCGAACCGGCCGGTGGAGCGGTTCTGCGCGCCGGTAAACGCGCCCTTCTCATGGCCGAACAGTTCCGATTCGATCAGGTCGCGCGGGATGGCTGCCATATTGATAGCAACGAAGGGACCGTTGCGGCGCTTGCCGTAGTCATGCAGCGCCTTGGCCACCAGCTCCTTGCCGGTACCCGATTCACCGGTGATCATCAGCGTCAGGTCGGTCTGCATCAGGCGGGCGAGTACCCGGTATATTTCCTGCATGGCGGCGGAGCGACCGACCAGCGGCATGCCATCCTGCGTATCGTCCTCCATCTTCACCGGCTTGCGCTTGGGCTCGGCAAGCGCACGACCGATGATAGCGATCAATTCGGTCAGGTCGAAAGGCTTGGGCAGGTAGTCGTAAGCGCCTTTTTCAGACGCCTTGATCGCCGTCATGAAGGTATTCTGCGCGCTCATGACCAGAACCGGCAGGTCCGGGCGCGCCTTCTTGATGCGCGGTAAAAGGTCGAAGGCGTTTTCATCAGGCATGATCACGTCTGTCACCACCAGATCGCCATCGCCGGCGGCGATCCAGCGCCAGAGCGTCGCGGCATTCGAGGTGATTCGAACATCGTAACCGGCACGGCTCAGCGCCTGGTTGAGTACGGTACGGATGGCAGCGTCGTCGTCCGCGACGAGGATAGTGGCGCCAGTCATCAGGATTGTCCTTTTATCGTCATGGGCTCGGAATCTTCAGCCGATGTCCCCTTCGAGGCCGGCATCAGAACGCGAAACGTGGTGCGGTGGTTCTGGCTGTCGCATTCGACGATGCCGCCATGCCCGCCAATGATCTTGGCGACAAGGGCAAGGCCGAGCCCGGAACCGTTCGTCTTGGTGGTGATGAACGGATCGAAGAGGTGCGGCACGAGATCGGACGGCACACCAGGGCCATTGTCGTGGACGCAAAATTCAAGCGGCAGCGAAATCTTCTCGCGCGTGCCGGCAACGGAAAGCCGGATGCCGGGACGATAGGCAGTCGTCAGCATGATCTCGCCCTCCGGCCTGTCGGCGACGGCTTCCGCCGCATTCTTGATCAGGTTGAGGAACACCTGCACCAACTGGTCCCGATTGGCATAGACCGGCGGCAGCGAGGGGTCGTAGTTCTCGGTGATGCGGATCTTGCGCGCAAAACCAGCCTTGGCGACGGCTTTCACATGATCGAGCACCGAGTGAATATTGACCGGAACGCGGTCCACCGGCCGCTCGTCCGAAAACACCTCCATGCGATCGACCAGCGAGACGATCCTGTCCGTCTCGTCGCAGATCAGCCGCGTCAGCGCCCGGTCCTCATCATTGACGGAGGTTTCGAGCAACTGCGCCGCGCCACGGATGCCCGACAAAGGATTTTTGATCTCGTGCGCCAGCATCGAGGCGAGACCGGTAACGGACCTCGCCGCCGCGCGGTGCGTCAATTGCCGGTCGATCTTGTCGGCCATCGAACGTTCCTGGAAAACCACGACTACGGAGCCCGGCTCGGAAAGCACCGGTGCCACATAAAGATCGACCAGCTTGTCTGCGCCGAGCCGCGGCGAGGAGAGATCGACGCGGTATTCATTGACCGGCGCGCGGCGCTCGCGCACCTGGTCGATCAGGGTCAGAAGCGGGCTGCCGAACGGGATGAAGGCGCTGATGTCGTGCTTGGCGAGATAGTTGGAACTCGCGCCGAAAAACGCCTCCGCCTCCCAGTTGGCGAAGGCGACGAGACCGCTCTCATTAACGAGGATCACCGGATTCTGGATGGCATTCAACACCGCCATCGGCAAGGTGTTGAGGCCCTTCTTCTCGTCTTCCTTCTCGTCTTCGCGCGTTTTTCCGCTCATGCAGCCGCATCCGTTTCTCGAAGAGGAATCGCGGCGGCGAGCGCCGCCATCGTCCGTGCGATCACCGTCTTGGGGTCCATGGACGTCATGATCGCCGCCTTGTCTGCCGACGAAAGGAAGGGGGCAAATCGCTCGAGATACCAACCGAGATGCTTACGGGCGTGGCGTATGCCCGACTCGGGACCATAGAAGTCCAGCATCATTGCGTAATGCTCCTCGACGATCGCGGCAATCTCGGCGGCATCGGGATGGGCGACAGCGCCAGCCAGAACACCGGCGTGCCATGGCCGTCCCTGCGAAGATCGTCCGATCATCACGGCGTCCGCTCCGGAGCGCCGCAGAATTTCTTGCGCGTCGGCGGCGGTCGCGACATCGCCATTGGCCACCAGCGGAATGGAAATCACGTCCCGCACCGCAGCGATCGCATCCCAGTCGGCCTTGCCGTTGTAGAACTGCATGCGCGTGCGGCCATGGATGGTGATCATCTGCACACCGGCATCCTGTGCACGCCGTGCAATCAAAGGCGCGTTGATGGACTGGTCGTCCCAGCCGAGACGCATCTTGAGCGTTACCGGAACATCGACGGCCTTGACCGTTGCCTCGATCAGCGACAGGGCATGGTCCGGATCGCGCATCAGGGCCGATCCGGAATAGCCGCCCGTCACCTTCTTGGCAGGACATCCCATGTTGATATCGACGACGGCAGCGCCATGGCCGGCAACGATCTTTGCCGCTTCAGCCATCCAGTGCGCCTCGCGCCCGGCAAGCTGCACGACATGCGGATCGATGCCGGAACTCTGCAGGCGTGACCATGATTCCGCAGCATTGCCGACGAGTTCGCGACTGGCGACCATCTCGGTGACGACCAACCCTGCCCCGAACCGCCAGGCAAGCTGCCGGAACGGCAGATCGGTCACGCCGGACATGGGCGCGAGCACGACGCGGTTGCGGAACGTCAGCCCGCCGACCTCGAACTGCGATGATAAAGCCGGTTTTTGCAAATGCTCATCTTTCGGGCACATACTTATACTGCACTATTTTTAGACATTGTTGATGGGCTTGCCAAGCGTTTTCGGCGGTCTTCGACAATTTTCCCTGAACAACTGGTAAAGCCGGATTCTTCGGGGTAAATCACCGCTGACATGGACCGTCATCATTGAAACCTGATGACATCAGTGGCGCATCGGACGGGACCTCATACAGAATATGACGGCAAAAGAACAGATTTCCTGCGGGGTCGTCATCGTGGCTGCAGGACGGGGCGAAAGGGCCGGCTCCCCAACGGGCGGCCCCAAGCAATATCGCCCTATTGGCGGTCGCCCGGTCATTTGCCAGACCCTCGATGTCTTCACGACCTGGGCAAGGGCAACACACATCGTCGTCGTCACTCACCCCGACGATGACCTGCTGCTCAAAAACGCGCTGAGCCTCAGCATTCCGAACACCGCAATCGCGGCCGTGCACGGCGGCGCTACCCGACAGCAATCGGTGCTTGCGGGCTTGCGAAAACTGGAAGGGACCGGCGTCACGCATGTCCTGATTCACGATGCCGTGCGCCCTTTCATCGATCACGTTTTGCTGGATCGCATTGCCGGCGCCTTCGAACTCGGCGCTGAAGCCGTGCTGCCTGCAATAGCGGTGGTCGATACGCTGAAACGCGGCGATACCGCGGGTCACGTTACGGAAACCGTGCCGCGGAGCGGGCTTTACGCCGCGCAAACCCCGCAATCCTTCTGTTTTTCCGCCATCCTTGCTGCCCACATTGCAGTGGAATCGGCTGGACGTGACGACTTCACGGATGATGCCGCGATTGCGGAATGGGCGAGTCTGCGGGTGCGGTTGATTGAAGGCGCGCCGGACAACGTCAAACTGACCACGCAACGGGACATCGCCATGGCCGACGAAAAACTCAACCGCGCCGCTCTGCCTGATGTGCGCACCGGCAACGGCTACGACGTGCATCAGTTGATCGCCGGCGATGGCGTCACGCTCTGCGGCGTCTTCATTCCCCATGACCAGACGCTGCTCGGCCACTCCGATGCCGATGTGGCGCTTCACGCCCTGACGGACGCGCTGCTTGCCACCTGCGGCGCTGGCGATATCGGCGATCACTTTCCACCGTCCGATCCGCAGTGGAAGGGCGCAGCCTCCCGCATCTTCCTCGAACACGCGGCAAAAATCGTCCGGGATCACGGCGGCACGATCATGAATGCCGATATCTCGCTGATCGCCGAAGCGCCGAAAGTCGGTCCGCACCGTCTGGTGATGTGCGAAAACCTGGCGGACATGCTTGGTATTGCGCTCGAACGCTGCTCGGTCAAGGCGACGACCAACGAGAAGATCGGCTTTGTCGGCCGGCGCGAAGGCATCGCCGCCATCGCCACGGCGACAGTCGTCTTCGCAAAGACTCCCGCATGAGCGGCTGGCCGGAGGAGATCGAAGACCGCGCCCGCGCCGTCATCGCAACCTTTGTCGAAACCGGGCAGATGGTGGCGACGGCGGAATCCTGCACGGGCGGGCTGATTGCCGGTGCGCTCACGGAAATCGCCGGCTCCTCTGCGGTCGTCGATCGCGGTTTCGTCACCTATTCCAACAGGGCGAAGGTCGAGATGCTCGGCGTCGATCAGGCGACACTGGACGCCTTCGGTGCTGTGTCGCGGCAGGTGGCGCTGGAAATGGCCAAGGGCGCTCTCGCCCACTCGCAGGCGGATGTGGCGGTCGCGGTCACCGGCATTGCCGGCCCCGGTGGCGGCTCAGCTGAAAAGCCTGTCGGGCTCGTGCATCTGGCAGCCGCCAGCCGTGACGGTAAATCGGAGCATCGCGAAATGCGCTATGGCGAGATCGGCCGCGACAATGTCCGCATGGCAACGGTGCGAACCGCGCTGGACATGCTGACGGAGATCGCCGGGGCCAGTTGATTACTTCGCACCCGGCGGGCATATCTGGTAGACATTCATCGCCTGCTCATCGGGAGCACTGAAAGGCTCCGTTTCCCAGAAGGCCGTGCCCTCGCCCGGAAACGCGTCTGCCATGTACTTGTCAGACCCTTCGCGCTGGCGGCGGGCTTTTTCCAAGTAGTCCGGCGCCTTGCGCTTCTCCTCAAGGCAGCGGGTCAGATCTGGCAGGATATCGATGCGGATCATGTAATCGATATAAAAATCGCCGCTGCTCAACGCCTCGCCGGATGCGATGCTTTCCACGCGTGCCGCAGCGTCGTCCGACAAGTCCATGTCCAGCGTTTCGATGTAGACGCGCTTGCCCCATTGCGCGTCGGGTACCTCAAGGTCGTTGCGCTCGATCGTGTAGAAGTGATTGATGAGATCGATCCCATCCAGCCTGGAGCCAAGCGTCCCGTGGAGGGTGTAGCGGATCATCAGGTCATCGGATCGAAGCATGGCTGCCAAAGGACCGATCGGTGTTGCTTTCCGCGCGATCACCTGCGTCTTGCCGATGCCGACAGAGGATGGCTCAGGGCTGTAGCTATAACGGTGATTGATCATCCGCAGCATCGCGCCTCGGCGCATCGGGAAAAATCCCGGTCTCGGAATTCCGGCTCCGTCGGCAAGGCACCTTCACGCGAATGCACGCTGACCTTCAGCTCCGGTGAAAGCCAATAGCTGCCCGCAACCGGCTTTCCCTCCTTGTCCAGCAGAAGGATATAGCGACCGGCCTTGCGGATCACAGCATCCGCCGCCTGCGCCGAAAGCGGCACAACCGTCATGATAACAAGGAGAAAAAGGCGCGAAATCATGCCCCTATGACGCGCCGGGATCGGCGAACATTCAAGGCGTCTTGAAAAAATAAGCGGAGACGCCTTACGCGGAAGCGTAGATCGTGTCGGCGCGCTTCTCGAAGGCTTCCGAAAACATACGGAAGGCTCGGTCGAACATCGAACCCATGAGGGCGCCGAGGATGCGGCTCTTGAACTCGTAGTCAATGAAGAAGTGGACAGAACAGCCGCCATCCGGCAACGGCTCGAACCGCCAGCGATTGTCGAGATATTTGAACGGCCCATCGATATACTTGACCTCGATCACGCGCTCGGCCTTGTTAAGGAGTACCTGTGTCGTGAAGGTCTCGCGGATCGCCTTGTAGCCGACGGTCATGTCGGCCAAAAGCAATTCCTTGCCGTCCCGCTCCTTGCGCGAACGAACCGTCAGCCCTTCGCAGAGCGGCAGGAATTCCGGGTATTTCTCGACGTCGGCGATCAGATCGAACATCTGGTCGGGCGAATGCTTCACGGGGCGTCGCGTTTCGAACTGAGGCATGCGATGTCACGCGGCCTGCACGGGGACGATGGCGTTCAAATCTCCGGCATTCTTTGCTGCAAGAGCAAGATCATAGGTTCGCTGCAGGTTGAGCCAGAATTCGGGACTGTTTCCGAAATAGCGGGCAAGACGCAATGCTGTGTCAGCAGTGATGCCGTTTTCACCGCGCAGGATGCGCTCAAGGCGCGTTCGCGGCACACCAATGCTTTCAGCGACCCGATAGGCCGTCAACGCATACTCCTTCAGAAACTCCTCCTTCAGAATTTCGCCGGGATGAATCGGGTTTTCCATGACGAATTGCATGTGCGTTTCCTAGTGGTAGTCACAAATTTCAACCTCATGGGCATGGCCGTTGTCCCAGACGAAGCAGATACGCCATTGGTCGTTTATCCGTATCGAATGCTGCCCTTGTCGGTTACCGCTTAACAGTTCCAACCGGTTACTGGGTGGAACCGTCACATCGGCGAGCTTGAAAGCAGCATCCAGAACCAGAAGCTTGCGTCGAGCACGCGGGACGATATCCGGCGGAAAACGACTCCGTCCATTCGACCGGAAAAGGATCTCTGTTTCCTTGTTGCGAAAGCCCTTGATCATCCAGCAACGGTATCTAAAACAGATACTAAAGCAACACTACTCCGCAGCAATCATCAGCTTCTTTTCCCGCGCCGCACGAAGCCTTGCGAAATCGTCGCCGGCATGGTGCGACGAGCGGGTCAGCGGGCTGGAGGCTACCATCAGGAAGCCCTTTGTGTAGGCGACGGTCTCGTAGGACTTGAATTCCTCCGGCGTGACGAAGCTCATCACCTGGTGGTGCTTACGGGTCGGCTGAAGATACTGGCCGATCGTCAGGAAATCGACATCGGCGGTTCTTAGGTCGTCCATCAGTTGCAGCACTTCGTTGCGCTCTTCGCCAAGCCCGACCATGATGCCCGACTTGGTGAACATCGTTGGATCAAGCTCCTTGACCCGCTGCAGAAGCCGGATCGAGTGGAAATAACGCGCGCCCGGCCGGACGGTGAGGTAATTACCCGGCACGGTTTCCATATTGTGGTTGAAGACATCAGGCTTGGCTGCGACCACACGCTCCAGCGCGCCGGGCTTCTTCAAGAAATCCGGCGTCAGGATTTCAATCGTCGTCATAGGCGACGCGGCACGAATGGCCCAGATCACTTTTTCAAAATGCTCGGCGCCGCCATCGGCCAGATCGTCGCGATCGACCGAGGTGATCACGACATGGGACAGGCCCATCTGCTTGACGGCTTTGGCGACGTTTTCCGGCTCGGCCAGATCGAGCGCGTTCGGCTTGCCGGTGGTGACGTTGCAGAAGGCGCAGGCGCGGGTACAGATCTCGCCCATGATCATGAAGGTGGCGTGCTTCTTGTCCCAGCATTCGCCGATATTCGGGCAGCCTGCCTCCTCGCAGACCGTGACGAGCTTGTGCTCCTTCACGATCGACTTGGTCTCGGCATAGCCCTTGGATGTCGGCGCCTTGACACGGATCCATTCCGGCTTGCGCAGCATCTCGGTGTCGGGCTTGTGGGCCTTTTCCGGATGCCGGATGCGCTTGGCGTCCGGGTCGAACGTGGTGCGGTCGAGAATGGTGACCATCGTGACTTCAACTTTCTTCGAGCAATCCGGGCCTTCAGGCAGGAAAACTGCCCGCCTTAAGATGGAGGCGAGCCATACAGCAATCAAGCGTTCAGTGCACGCCCATAGGCGTCGAGCACGCTTTCCTTCAGCGTTTCCGAAATCGTCGGATGCGGGAAGATCGTGTGCATCAGGTCTTCTTCCGTGGTCTCAAGGTTCATCGCGACGACAAAGCCCTGGATGAGTTCTGTCACTTCGGCGCCGACCAGATGCGCGCCGAGCAATTCGCCCGTCTTCTTGTCGAAGATGGTCTTGACCATGCCCTGGTCTTCGCCGAGCGCAATCGCCTTGCCGTTGGCGACGAAGGGAAGCGACCGACGCGGATGTCACGGCCTTGTTCCTTCGCCTTGGCTTCCGTGAGGCCGACAGAGGCAACCTGCGGGTTGCAATAGGTGCAGCCCGGAATCTTCAACTTGTCCATCGGATGAACATTCGGCAGGCCGGCGATCTTTTCGACGCATATGACGGCTTCATGCTCGGCCTTGTGCGCCAGCATCGGCGGGCCGGCGACGTCGCCGATCGCATAGATGCCAGACACGTTGGTCTTGCCATAGCCGTCGATGACGATGCAGCCGCGATCGGTCTTGATGCCGAGCGCTTCCAGTCCGAGGTTTTCGATATTGCCCTGCACCCCAACAGCCGAAATCATCCGGTCTGCGGTGATTTTCTCGACCGAGCCGTCCTTCTTCTCGACATGGGCGGTCACCGAATTGGCGGATTTCTCGACCTTCGTCACCTTGGCTTCGAGGATGATCTTCATGCCCTGCTTGTCGAACTGCTTCTTGGCGAAGGCGGAAATCTCGGCATCCTCGACCGGCATCACCGTCTTCATCACTTCGACGACGGTCACGTCGACGCCCATGGTGCGGTAGAACGAGGCAAACTCGATGCCGATCGCGCCCGAACCCATGACCAGCAGCGATTTCGGCATTTCGTCGGGCTTCATTGCCTCGAAATAGGTCCAGATCAGCTTGCCATCCGGCTCGATGCCCGGCAGTGCGCGCGGTCGTGCGCCGGTGGCGATAATGATGTGCTTGGCGGTATAGGTGCCCTCGCCCTTGGTGTTCTTCGGCAATGGTGCCTGCGGTTGAACGATTGCCTTGGTGGTCTTGGACACGACGATTTCGCCGGGCTTGGTCAGCTTTGCCTCGCCCCAGATGATATCGACCTTGTTTTTCTTCATCAGGAAGCCGACGCCGCCGTTCATGCGCTCAGCAATGCCACGGGAGCGGGCAACGATGGCCTTGAGGTCCGGCGTGATCTTGCCTTCGAGCGTCAGTCCGTAATTCTTGGCGTGTTCGGCCAGGTGCAGCACTTCGGCCGAACGCAACAGCGCCTTGGTCGGGATGCAGCCCCAGTTGGAGCAGATGCCGGCTAGATGCTCGCGCTCGACGATGGCCGTCTTCAGGCCAAGCTGGGCAGCCCGGATGGCGGCGATATAACCGCCGGGACCCGAACCGATAACGATGACGTCGTAAGTCTCAGCCATTTTGTTTCCTGCCTCTTCCTTCAGGCGCGTTCCGGGTCAACAGAACCCAGTCATGCCTTTTGCTATTCTCAAAGAGCGGCACGGCGGCAAGCCTTGCCCGCTCGACAAATCCGTGGGCGCCGTAAAGTCGAAGCGCCGTATCATTGTGGCTTTCGGTAATCAGGCTGACTTGCCTGCCGTTTGCCTTGTCGATCTCATGGGCGAGCAAAACCCGCCCGATACCCTTGCCGCGATGGTGCCGGTAGACACCGAGACTGTCGATGAACCGGCTGCCGATCACCTGCACCTGCAGAACCAGGAGCGGCGCGAGGACGGGATGTGGTGCAGCGATCCCGCGCACGCTTTCATCCAGGTCGTAGCCGATCGAGACACCGGCGATTTCGCCGCCATAGTCCGCGATCGTTGCATCCTGCCACGCCCCCGGCGCGCCGTCCTGCCGCATCATCGTCCGGCCGCGTTCCAGAGCCGTATCGCTGATGCCCGCCTTGACCGCACCGGACCAGAGCCAGCCAGCAAAACCGTGGGAGGCGATATCGACGAGGATGGCAAGCTCGCCTGCGTCGCGCTTTTCCGCCGGACGCAGGAGGATCTCACCCGTCACCTCAAAGCCCCAGCATCATCCGCACCATCGGCTCCAGACCACGCCCGACAGCGCGCGTATTTTCCGCATCGAGATGCACCCCATCGAGCGGCGTGGTTTTCGCAACCGAGCCCGCATCGAAAAATCCGCAGCCCTTCTCGTCCGCCAGATCGGCATAGAGCGAGGCCAGCATGGACGACTGTTCGACGCCGCCCGCAAACATCGATGCGAAGGCCGCATTCGCCGTTTCGCACAGAACCGGCGGCGAAACGACCAGGATTTCCGGCTGTTCGCCGGTGTCGAATGACCAGGCATGATGGCGCACCAGTTCGATCAGTCGCTCCATGCCCTGCACGGCGCCGAAGGCCGTGCCGCAGATCACCGGCTTCATGTCGTTGGCGCCGAGCATGATGATCACCAGATCGATCGGATCATGGCTGTGCAGAATCGTCGGCAGGATGCGCGCGCCGTTGCGGTCGCAATCGGCCAGGTGATCATCATAGGCGGTCGTGCGCCCGTTCAGCCCTTCCGCAATCACATTCACGCTGTCGCCCAGAGCCGCCTGCAGCACGCTCGGCCAGCGATCTGCGAAGTCATGCCGCCCGAGGATCTCGGCGCTATACCCCCAGGTCAGGCTGTCGCCGTAGCAGAGGACTGTTTTCATGGTCTCAATTCCGTCCCAGCAACTGGTCTACCTCGGCTAGGTCGTTGACAACCTGCGGTAGCGGCGCCTGCATGCGCGTCACCCCGGTGAGATCGTATGGGTCGCCATCCCGCGCATCACGGATTCCAGCCTCGATAACGTCAAGGCCGTCACACATTCTCAGATCCTGCGCGATACCGATATCGGAGCCTTTGAACAGCAAGCAGAATGCCCCCTTGTCATCGTTCCCGTTGCTTGCGGTCCATGCGACAGGCACCACCTTGTCGCCCAAGGCCGCCGACCAGACGACACCTGTGCCGTCGGCACGAAGATATTCGAGCTGGGGGATGCGATCCGTGTCATTGCGGAACAAAAGCGTCTTGCCCGTCATCTGCTCGATGCGCTGGGTGACCTGTTCGTTCAGAACCTCCGCCTGCGCCGAGGCAGCGAAGATCATCGGCAGGACGGAAACGACACCTGCAGCAACGAAGCGCTGCAAGGTCAGTCTCAATTCCGTTGCGTTCCAAACCGTAACAGCCATCGCAGCGCCCTCACCTTTCCGCGTTCAATCCACCCCGTCCGCTGTGCGGACATCCTCCTCCCGAAGGAGGAGGAAAAGTGCGGTCAGACCAACATGCCCATCGGGTTTTCGATGTAGCGCTTGAAGGCGCCGAGCAGTTCGGCCCCAAGCGCACCATCGACAGCGCGGTGGTCTGTCGAGAGCGTCACGGTCATGACGTTGGCGACAACCATCTGGCCCTTCTTGACGACGACCCGTTCCTCGCCCGCGCCGATCGCAAGGATCGTTGCATGCGGCGGATTGACCACCGCGGCGAAGTTCTTGACGCCCATCATGCCCATGTTGGACACGGCGGTCGTGCCGCCCTGATATTCCTCGGGCTTCAGTTTGCGGCCCTTGGCGCGGGCGCCGAGGTCCTTCATCTCGTTGGAGATGGTCGACAGGCTCTTGGTCTCGGCCGAGCGGATGATCGGTGTGATCAGGCCGCCCGGGATCGACACGGCCACGCCGACATCGGCATGCTTGTGCTTGACCATGTTGGTGTCCGTCCAGGACACGTTGGCATCCGGAACGTCGCGCAGGGCCAAGGCGAGCGCCTTGATGACCATGTCGTTGACCGAGATTTTGAAGACCGGCTTGCCGTCCTTCTCCGGTGCAGACGCGTTGATCTGGGCACGCAGGGCCAGAAGCGCATCCAGTTCGCAATCGACCGAGACGTAAAAATGCGGAATGGTCTGCTTGCTTTCCTGCAGGCGCTTGGCGATCGTCTTGCGCATGCCGTCATGCGGCACGAGATCGTAGGAGCCCTCGGCGAAGTTCTTGAGAACCGCTTCCTCGGATGCACCCTTCGGCAGGGCCGGAGCCGGCGCTGCAGCTGTGGTCGAAGCAGCGGCCGCTGCCGGAGCAGTCTTGGCGCCACCACCGGCAACAGCCGTTTCGACGTCCTTCTTCACAACGCGGCCATGCGGGCCGGTGCCGGAAACAGCGGCAATATCGATGCCGGCTTCCTTGGCCAGACGCCGTGCCAGCGGCGAGGAGAAGGTGCGGGCGCCGGTCGATGCCGATGCGGCAGCCGGTGCTGGAGCAGCAGCAGGCGCTGCCTCCGCCTTTGCCGGAGCAGCTTCGGTCTTTGCAGCCTCAGCCTTCGCGGCTGGAGCAGCCCCGCCGCCGGAGGCGGCAGCCGATACGTCTTCGCCCTCGGCAGCAAGGATTGCGATGACAGCATTGACCTTGACGCCTTCGGTGCCGGCCGGAACGACGAGCTTGGCAACGGTGCCCTCGTCAACCGATTCGACTTCCATCGTCGCCTTGTCGGTCTCGATCTCGCAGAGAACGTCGCCGGAGGAGACCTTGTCGCCCTCCTTGACCAGCCATTTGGAAAGGTTGCCCTCTTCCATGGTCGGCGAAAGGGCGGGCATTGTGATGTTGATAGGCATCTCTTCAACCCTCCCTTATTTGTAGCAGACGGTCTTCACCGCCTGGACGACGTCGCCGACATTCGGCAGGGCCAGCTTTTCAAGGTTGGCGGCGTAAGGCATGGGAACGTCCTTGCCGGCGATCGTCAGGATCGGCGCATCGAGATAATCGAAGGCCTGCTGCATGACGCGGGCGGCAATTTCGGTGCCGACGGATGACTGCGGATAGCCTTCCTCGACGGTCACCAGACGACCGGTCTTCTTCACCGATTCCAGCACTGTCGGCAGGTCCATCGGGCGGATGGTGCGCAGATCGATGATCTCGACGTCGATGCCTTCCTTTTCAAGCAGGGCCGCCGCCTTGACTGCATAGGTCATGCCGATGCCGAAGGAGACGATCGTCGCGTCCTTTCCGACCCGGTGAACACGCGCCTTGCCGATCGGCAGGACAAAATCGTCCATCTTCGGCACATCGAAGGACTGCCCGTAGAGGATTTCGTTTTCAAGGAAGATCACCGGGTTCGGATCGCGGATCGCCGCCTTCAAAAGACCCTTCGCGTCGGCTGCCGTGTAGGGCATGACGACCTTGAGGCCCGGAATGTGGCTGTACCAGGCGGCGTAGCACTGGGAGTGCTGGGCGCCGACACGGGCAGCAGCGCCCGACGGTCCGCGGAAGACGATCGGCGCGCCCATCTGGCCACCCGACATATAGAGCGTCTTGGCAGCCGAGTTGATGATGTGGTCGATTGCCTGCATGGCGAAGTTGAAGGTCATGAACTCTACGATGGGCCTGAGGCCCGTCATTGCCGCACCGACGCCGACGCCGGCAAAGCCGTGCTCGGTGATCGGCGTATCGACGACGCGGCGGGGACCGAATTCCTGCAAGAGCCCTTGGGTGATCTTGTAGGCGCCCTGATATTCGGCGACTTCCTCGCCCATGACGAAGACGTCTTCCGAGCGGCGCATTTCCTCGGCCATCGCATCGCGAAGCGCTTCGCGTACGGTGGTCGAGACCATTTCAGTACCGGCCGGAATATCCGGATCGGACGGGATGTCGGCCCTTGGCGCGGCGGGCACCTTGCTGTCGGCCTTGGCGGTCGGCTCATCGCTCGATTCGCGTGCCTTGCCGCCAGCATCGCCGGATGCGGCGGCCGGGGTTTCGGCATCGGCCTTGGGCGCTGCTGCCTTCGGTTCAGCCGCAGCATCGGCACTTTCGCCGTCCTGCAGCAGAATGGCGATCGCGGAGTTGACCTTGACGCCCTCGGTGCCGGCAGCGATCAGCAGCTTGCCGATCACACCTTCATCGACGGCTTCCACTTCCATGGTCGCCTTGTCGGTTTCGATCTCGGCGATCACATCGCCGGAGACGACCTTGTCGCCCTCGTTTTTCAGCCATTTGCTCAGCGTGCCTTCTTCCATCGTCGGCGACAGAGCGGGCATCAGAATTTCGATCGGCATGATGTTTTCCTCGTCCCGGACTTAAAGCAGAATGTCGGTATAGAGCTCGGATACATCCGGCTCCGGATCGGACTGGGCAAAATCGGCACTGTCGGCGACGATGTCGCGGACGTCCTTGTCGATTGCCTTCAGTTCGTCCTCGCTCGCCCATCCGTTTTCGAGGATGCGCGCCTTTACCTGTTCGATCGGGTCGTGTTCCGACCGCATCTTCTGCACTTCATCCTTGGAGCGATACTTCGCCGGGTCGGACATGGAGTGGCCGCGATAGCGATAGGTCTGCATTTCAAGAATCATCGGGCCATTGCCGGCACGGCAATGCGCCACGGCTTCGTCGCCGGCCGCCTTGACGGCGCGCACATCCATGCCGTCGACCTGAAAGCCTGGAATGCCAAGCGCGACGCCGCGCTGCGAGAAATCGTGACCGGCAGACGCGCGCGACACAGAGGTGCCCATGGCGTAGCGGTTGTTCTCGACGATGTAGATCACCGGCAGCTTCCAGAGTGCCGCCATGTTGAAGCTCTCGTAGACCTGGCCCTGGTTGGCCGCGCCGTCGCCGAAATAGGCGAGCGAAACATTGTCATTGCCGCGGTAGCGATTGGCGAAGGCAAGACCTGTTCCGAGCGAAACCTGCGCACCGACGATGCCGTGGCCGCCGTAGAAATTCTTTTCCTTGGAGAACATGTGCATCGAGCCGCCCTTGCCGCGGGAAAGCCCGCTGCGGCGACCGGTCAGCTCGGCCATGACGCCGCGTGCACTCATACCGCAGGCGAGCATGTGACCATGGTCGCGATAGGCGGTAATGACCTGATCGCCTTCCTTCAGCGCCATCTGCATGCCGACGACGACAGCTTCCTGACCGATATAGAGGTGACAGAAACCGCCGATGAAGCCCATGCCGTAAAGCTGGCCGGCCTTTTCCTCGAAGCGGCGGATGAGGAGCATCTCCCGATAGGCCTTCAGGTCGGCATCGCGATCGAAATCGGCGACGGTGCCGTTGACGAAGTCCTTCTTCGCGGGCTTTGCCGCTGTCTTGCGGCTTGAAACGGACGCGGATTTTCGCGGAGCCATTCATTCCTCCCTATGGTTTGCTTTTGCAGGTACCATAGGCAAAGAATGCCGTGACAGCAATGCTATATTTGCATAGCTAATATTCTTGTTAAGCCATTGAAATAATGAATATATATTAGATTAACGTGTTTTCGGTTAATCCGAAAAATCAATGAAAGATCACGATTTCGTCGGCTCGGGACATATTCAGCGAAAAACGTGCTTTTTCGTCCAGGATGTCGCGCTCCAGCGAACCGTCGCTCATCAGCGCGACCTCCCGCTCGAGCGTCTCGCGCTGGGCGACCAGTTCGGACAGGCGCGCCTGCCGCTCGGTGCGTTGACGATCGAACATCTCGGTTGCCCGCAGCCCGAAATCGCCGTGGATGGAATGATAGCCGAAATAGGAAAGAAACGCGACCGTGATGAGCGGCATGACAAACCGCCCCAGCTTCCGTTTCTTATGATGTTTGGTCCACATCGCTCATGCCCTGATACGCAATACAGGACTGAAGCTAGCAGCCATTGATTAACCGAGCGTTGACCATAAGGCCACGAACGAAAAAACCCGCATCCGTTTCGGGATGCGGGTCTGTATCAACCCCGACGTCATCCTTGGGCTCGTCCCAAGGATCTGATCCAGCTGCGACGCATGCGCAGGCAATTGTTTCTGCGATGCGCCTCAGACTTTGGCAGATGCTCGGGTCAAGCCCGAGCATGACGACACATTGAACGGCGACTTCACCCCTTGATGATCGAGCGGCCTGCATATTTCGCCTGCGGACCGAGCTGCTCCTCGATACGGATCAGCTGGTTGTATTTGGCGGTGCGGTCGGAGCGGGCAAGCGAGCCGGTCTTGATCTGTCCGCAATTGGTGGCGACGGCGAGATCGGCGATGGTCGAGATCCTCGGTTTCGCCCGAGCGGTGCGACATGACGGCCGAATAGCGCGCCTTGTGGGCGGTTTCAACGGCGTCGAGCGTTTCCGAGAGCGAACCGATCTGGTTGACCTTGACGAGGATCGAGTTGGCGACGCCCATCTTGATGCCGTCGCGCAGGCGGGCGGAGTTGGTCACGAACAGGTCGTCGCCGACCAGCTGGGTCGTCGCGCCGATCTTGTCGGTCAGGTACTTCCAGCCGTCCCAGTCGTCTTCGCCCATGCCGTCCTCGATCGAGAAGATCGGATATTTGCCGGCAAGTTCAGCAAGATAGTCGGCCATGGCTTCCGGCTCCAGCACCCGGCCTTCGCCTTCCAGGTGGTACTTGCCGTCCTTGAAGAATTCGGTCGAGGCGCAATCGAGCGCGATGTACATGTCTTCGCCCGGGCGATAGCCGGCCTTCTCGATCGAGCTCATGATGAAATCGAGGGCTGCCGGAGCAGATGCGAGGCCCGGTGCGAAACCGCCTTCGTCGCCGACATTGGTGTTGTGGCCGTCGGCCGACAGCTGCTTCTTCAGCGTGTGGAAGACTTCCGAGCCCATGCGCACGGCATCGCGGATATTATCGGCGCCAACCGGCACGATCATGAATTCCTGGAAATCGATCGGGTTGTCGGCATGGGCGCCGCCATTGATGATGTTCATCATCGGAACCGGCAGCAGGCGGGCATTCGGGCCGCCGAGATAACGGTAGAGCGGCAGACCGGCAGCCGTCGCGGCAGCCTTGGAAACGGCGAGCGAAACGCCGAGGATGGCATTGGCGCCAAGGCGTGCCTTGTTCGGCGTGCCGTCAAGTTCGATCATGGTATCGTCGATCAGGATCTGGTCTTCAGCGTCGAGACCGCCGACGGCTTCGAAGATTTCGCCGTTCACGGCTTCGACCGCCTTTTCGACGCCCTTGCCGAGATAGCGCTTGCCGCCATCGCGCAGTTCGACAGCTTCATGTGCGCCGGTCGAGGCACCCGAAGGTACTGCTGCACGGCCGAACGAGCCATCTTCGAGATAGACGTCAACTTCGACCGTCGGGTTGCCCCGGCTGTCAAGAATTTCGCGGCCGATGATGTCAACGATTGCAGTCATGATCTCTTCCCTGCTTTAAACATGCCCGCTTCAGACATGGTTGTGAACGGATGGCCTGTCATAATTCATGGCCCGGAAATTACAATGGCGGGCGCATGCAACGCCGCGCCGTCAAGAAAAATTCACACGCCTCGCTTGGAGACTGCATCGAAGGCAAGCAATGTCTCGAGCAGCCGCGGCATGTCCTTGAGATGCACCATGTTCGGTCCATCGGACGGCGCATTGTCGGGATCCTCGTGGGTTTCAATGAAGACGCCGGCCACGCCAACGGCAACGGCTGCCCGCGCCAGCGTCTCGACGAATTCGCGCTGACCACCTGACGATGCGCCCTGCCCGCCCGGCTGCTGCACGGAATGGGTCGCGTCAAACACAACAGGCGCACCAAGCCCCGCCATGATCGGCAGCGAACGCATGTCGGACACCAGCGTGTTGTAGCCGAAGGAGGCGCCGCGTTCGCAGAGCAGGACGTTCGGATTGCCGCTTTCGGTGAATTTGGCCAGCACGTTCTTCATGTCCCAGGGGCAAGAAACTGACCCTTCTTGACGTTGATGACGCGGCCGGTCTTTGCAGCGGCGATCAAAAGGTCTGTCTGGCGGCAGAGGAAGGCCGGAATCTGCAGGATATCGACGGTCGGGGCGACGAGGCCGCACTGTTCTTCCGTGTGGATGTCGGTCAGCACCGGAAAGCCGTATTCCGTCTTGAGGTCGGCGAAGATTTCCATTGCCTTTTCAAGGCCGATGCCGCGCTTTCCGGCGATCGACGTGCGGTTGGCCTTGTCGAAGGACGACTTGTAGACGAGGCCGATGCCGAGCGACTTGCACAGCTCTACCATGGTGCCGGCGATCATGAAGGCATGGTCGCGGCTTTCCATCTGGCAGGGGCCGGCAATCAGCGACAGCGTCTGCGCATTGGAGAAGACCACCTGGGCCGCGCCGCTGCCGGCCACCACGTTTGCATTTGTCTGCATGCCTATTCTCCGAATGCGAAAATGACACCCTGCCCCGGCGCTTCCGGAACGATCAGGCGCTTGTCTTTTCTGATAAAATCGACCGAGTTCGCGGTCAGATGCCGCTCCGTCGCCGACAGATCGGCGACCTTCAGGACAATCGCCCGGCCGCGCAAGCCGCGGGCATGCGTGCTGGTCCGACGATCGAAAAAGCCCTGCATGCCAGCCGGATTGAGAACGGAGATCTTCACGTTCGCCGTTTCGATGTCCATGCCGAAGGAATGGGCGCTGACCTCGCGCTCATCCACCACTTCCTGCAGGATGTATTGAAAATCCGTCGGGTTGGGTTCGGACAGAACGACGTCCGACATGCCTATGACGCCATTGGCATGGCTTTCGAGCACCGAGCGGTCCGCCGGCAGCGGCTGGACGCGTTGGCAGGCAAAAAGAAAAATCCGGCGCGCGCAGGTCAGCGGCAAACGCCAGCTTGAAGCTTCCAGTCGCTTGCCGGCCATCCGGAAGCTTCATCGGCCGCGAAAACTCCAGCATGTCGCCGCCCGACAGACCCGCCTTGCGGAAGCGCACGCCATCCGCGCCGGCATCGTTCGAACTGACGACGATGGCGGAAAAACCGTCCTGGCCACGGCGGAAACGATGAGCCTGGTCACGCGCTACGAAGACGTTGCCGGCAATGGCCGCGGCTTCGCAATCCTCGCGACTGCCGATGGCGAGCGGCTCCAGATAGGTCTTGTCGGCAAAGAAGACACAGGCATTTTCGGTCCCGAACGGGTGGCGCGCATCGGCAGCCACCGTAAACCCGAGCGCTTCGAAGCGTTGCCGCGTGACAGCGAGATCGCCGACCGGCAGAACAAGATGATCGAGCAGACGGGGCATGCGGGGAGCTGCGGTCATGGATTTCCCTGAAACTGGCCTATGGCAGGTGCTTTGCCTGCTTTGCACGACATTTTCAAGAAAATGTTCTTCCTGAGTGAAATTGGTCGATGCCTAGGCAAAAAGGTGCGACGCGTTACACTTGCGCCGCACCCGTCCGTGTCAAAGATTGCTCATCCCGCCGTCAATGATCAACTCGCTGCCGACCGAGAAGGCGGCTTCATCCGAGCCCAGGAAGACGACGGCCTTGGCTATCTCGCTTGGATCACCAAATCGTCCAGCGGGGATTTTAGCATCTGCCATGGCCTTGGTATCAGCGGCGGTCATCCCGAGCTTGCCATACAGCGGGGTCGAGATCGGTCCGGGACTGATGGCATTCACTCGTATGCCGCGGCCGATCAACTCTCCCGAAAGCGTTTTGGCAAAAGATAGTAGCGCCGCTTTCGTCAAAGCGTAGACACTTGTGTTCGGCATACCGATATGCGCGTTGATCGAGGTGTTAAGCACGATAGACGCCGGATTGGACAGGATCGGCAAAAGCGCCTGGATAAGAAAGAATGGACCTTTGACGTTGATCGAGACCGAGCGATCAAAAGCGTCCTCGTCGACCTGCTCGATGGGCCGGAAATCGGCCGCACCGGCATTGATGAACAGGATGTCGAGATGACCGAAAGCGGCCTCCACGGCTTCGGCAACCGCCCTCTGTCCAGCGATATCGCCGGCGTCAGCCTGGATGAACAGCACATCATCGCCCAGTTCGGCGCGGGCCTTTTCGATACTGGCCGGATTCGTGCCGGTGACCGCGACCCGCGCGCCCTCGGCCAGAAACTGACGGGCCGTCTCAAGGCCGATGCCGCTGGTGCCACCGGTTATCAGGGATGTTTTATTTTGAAGACGTAGCATGATTGGGCTCCTTTTTGAGATATTTGGTATGAACGCTTGATGGTTTTCAGGTCCGGGTGATCGAAGCGCCTCCATCGACGAGCGATGCGATTCCGGTCACGAAAGTGGAATCGTCGGATGCGAGATATAAAACCGAGCGGGCGAGTTCATCGGCTGTAGCAACACGCTTCAAGGCGTGCAGACTGGTAACGAAAGCCTGCTTTCCGTCCGTGTCGTTCATCTCGCGATACATATCGGTATCGACCGCGCCCGGCAGTATTGCATTGACACGAATGGACTGCGGACCGAATTCTGCAGCGAGCGCCTGGGTCAGGCCGATAAGGCCGGATTTGCTCGCGGCATAGGCGGCGACGCCCGGGAAGGCGAAGCTATAGCCAACGAAGGTCGAGGTGAAAATCACCGAACCGCCGCCATGCTTGACCATTTCGGCGATTTGATGCTTGGCGCCAAGGAATGAACCCGTCAGGTTGATTGCGATAGCATCGCTCCAGCCTGCCTCAGAAACTCCCGTGCTAGGCCCTGCCTCGCCCAGCGTGCCGGCATTGTTAAAGGCGATATCGAGACGACCGTAGGTATCGACGGCGAGCGCCACCAGACCCCTGGCATAATCCTCCGAGCGGACGTCCCCGGCCAGTGCCACGGCCTTGCCGCCTGCCTCTTCGATTTCGGCGACGAGTATATCGAGTTCGCTTTGTCGGCGCGCACCGACCACGAGTTTTGCACCTTCTGCTGCAAAAAGTTTTGCGGTTGCGCGACCAATGCCGGCGCTGGCGCCCGTGACGATTGCGACTTTGTTGTTAAGGCGATCCATGATCTTGTCCTCTTGAGCCGAGCGGTCGAGGCGCCGTGCTGGCGTCTCTTCAGGCCGTTGCTTGACGCGAATATGGATTTGTTTGATCGTTCGGATTAGTCTGAAAATATTGGAACTCGCATCCGGAAAAGCCGAACGATGATCAAGCTCGACGGCATCGCCACCTTTGTCGCCATCGCAGAAGGCGGATCGATCAGCGAGGCGGCGCGACGCCTTAGGCTGTCGAAATCCGTGGTCAGCGAGCGGCTCGCCGAGCTGGAGCGCAGTCTCGGCGCAAGCCTCCTGCACCGGACCACGCGCAAGCTGACATTGACAGAAGATGGCGCAGCGTTTCTCGAACGGGCGTCGCGCATCGTCCAGGACGTCGAGGACGCAGCCACCGACATGGCGGAACGGCGGGGGACGCTGGCCGGGTCCCTTAGGATTTCAGCGCCGGTGACTTTTGGCCGCCTGCATCTTGGACCGGCGCTTTACCCGTTCCTGTGCGCCAATCCGAAGCTGGAACTTACGCTCGATCTCGACGATCGCAGGGTCGATGCCGCAGCCGATGGCTATGACGCGGTGCTGCGGCACGGGCCGATCCTCGATTCGCGCCTGATGGCCTGGCGTCTGGCGCCGAGTCGCCGCGTCCTCATCGCTTCACCAGACTATCTGGAGAAGAATGGCCGCCCCTCCTCCATTGCCGAACTGGAAGAACACAGGGGCATTTTCTACACAAATCGCGGCATTGCCGACTGGCGATTTCCGTCACCCGGCGGAACCATCGTCGTCCGCGGCCAATTCGGTCTCGGCCTGAACAATGGCGACATGATCCGCGATGCAGCGATTGCCGGCCTCGGCATTGCGCTGATGCCGATGTTCGCCGTCTGGCAGGCGATCGAGACCGGAGAACTCGTCACCATCGACATCGGCGTGACAGCGGAACTCGAATATATCTACATGGCACACCCCGAGGGCCGGCGTGCGCCGGTGAAATTGCGCGCGCTCGCAGACCATCTGCGAGCGGCCTTCGGCGCCCCGCCCTATTGGGACACGAAGATCACCTCGTGACGCTTCGAGACCGCCTATAACTTGGCTCAATCACAACTGCGCAGTTGCTGCGCGTAGGTTCTGGCCAGATTGGCGGAGCGCTGGGCGGCCTGCTTGATGCGGCCATTCGAGCGCCACTTGCCCTGGCGGTAACCTGCATCGCCGGAGTAATAAGCGAGATAGAGGTTGTAGGCATCGTTGAGTGCGATACCGTTCTTCAGGTGGCTGTTGAAATGATACCAGCCGACGAAATGCACTGCGTCGGCGAATTTCGTGCGACGCGCGCCCCAGCGGCCGGTTTCCTTCTTGTAGCGGCTCCAGGTTCCGTCGAGCGCCTGCGAATAGCCATAGGCTGTCGACAAGCGCTTCCAGGGAATGAAGCCGAAGAGCTTGGTGCGCGCCGGTCTTGCCTTGGCGCGAAAACCGGATTCAGTATAGATCGTCGCCATCAGCACGGAAACCGGAACACCGAATTCCCGCTCCGTCTTTCTGGCGGCACGCTCCCAATTGTCGAAAAGCCCGTCGCGCTGCTCGAAAACGGCACAGGCATCTCTCGTATGGCGCGGCGCGGTCGCGCAGCCGGCCAGCAACATGATGGCGATGATGAACGCAATACGCATCGCAGGTGTCTCTCGGTTTCCAAGAGATTACTAACCCGTAAATCTTAAAAAGACGTTTTTATGCAAATTGGCAGCAAGCGCCGACGCCGGCCAACAGGACTGCTGAGACTCAAAAACCCGGCGTTCACCGGGTTTTCGCAATTCAGACAGCTGTCAAAGTCCGCCCCTCAGACGAGGCGGCTCTGTTCCAGGGCCGCCGAAATGAAGCTCGCAAACAGCGGGTGCGGATCAAGCGGCCGGCTCTTCAGTTCCGGGTGGTACTGGACACCGATGAACCAGGGGTGATCCGGATATTCGACCGTTTCCGGCAACACGCCGTCCGGCGACATGCCGGAAAATTCGAGACCACAGGCTTCGAGCCGGTCCTTGTAATCGACATTCACCTCGTAGCGATGGCGATGGCGCTCGGAAATCTCGGTCGAGCCGTAAATTTCGGCAATCCTGGTGCCTTTCTTCAGGCTGGCCTTGTAGGCGCCGAGACGCATCGTCCCGCCAAGATCGCCTGCAGCGGCGCGCTTCTCAAGCGCATTGCCCTTGACCCATTCGGTCATCAGGCCGACCACCGGCTCGGCGGTAGGCCCGAACTCTGTGGACGACGCCTTTTCGATGCCGGCGAGATTGCGGGCCGCTTCTACGACCGCCATCTGCATGCCGAAGCAGATGCCGAAATAGGGCACCTTGCGTTCGCGGGCAAAACGAACCGCCTGGATCTTGCCCTCCGAGCCGCGTTCGCCGAAACCGCCGGGAACGAGAATGCCGTGGACCTTTTCCAGATAGGGCGACGGGTCTTCCTTTTCGAAGACTTCCGACTCGATCCATTCGAGCTTGACCTTGGTCCGGTTGGCGATACCGCCATGATAGAGCGCCTCGGTCAGGGACTTGTAGGCATCCTTGAGGCCGGTATATTTGCCGACGATGGCAATCGTGACCTCGCCTTCCGGCGTGCGGATGCGGTTTGCGACGTCTTCCCAGTTCTCGATGCGCGGCTTCGGTGCCGGCTCGATGCCGAAGGCGGCCAGGACTTCATTGTCGAGGCCTTCCTTGTGATAGGCGATCGGCACGTCATAGATTGAGGCTACATCCAGCGCCTGGATGACTGCAGACGGACGGACGTTGCAGAACAACGACAGCTTGCGACGTTCGGCTTCCGGAATTTCGCGATCGGCGCGCACCAGAAGGATATCCGGGTGGATGCCAAGCGCCTGCAGTTCCTTGACGGAATGCTGCGTCGGCTTGGTCTTCAGTTCGCCGGCCGCCGCGATATAGGGCATCAGCGTCAGGTGGAGATAGATCGCGGTGCCGCGCGGAAGATCGTTCTTCAGCTGGCGGATCGCTTCCATGAACGGCATGGCCTCGATATCGCCGACCGTGCCGCCGATCTCGCAGATGACGAAGTCGAACTCGTCATTGCCTTCGGTGACGAAATTCTTGATCTCATTGGTAACGTGCGGAATGACCTGAACCGTGGCGCCGAGATAATCGCCGCGGCGTTCCTTGTCGATGATATTCTTGTAGATACGACCCGTGGTGATGTTATCGGTCTTGGTCGCCGAGCGGCCGGTAAAGCGCTCGTAGTGGCCGAGATCGAGATCGGTCTCCGCGCCGTCGTCGGTCACGAACACTTCGCCGTGCTGCGTCGGGCTCATGGTGCCCGGATCGACGTTGAGATAGGGATCGAGTTTACGAAGCCGCACCCGGTAACCCCGGGCCTGCAGCAACGCTCCGAGAGCAGCTGCGGCGATCCCTTTTCCAAGGGAAGAAACCACGCCGCCAGTGATGAATACATATCGCGCCATGGGCTTCACCGGATACCGTTTCAAAATCGATTCCGCCACCGAAAAATTCCTGAATCAGAATTTTTCGGTTGAAATGTTCAAAAGGCGAAATGCAAGCAAAGAAAACCGGCGGAAGTAAAGCTTCCGCCGGTGGGTTCATTGAGACCACACCTTACTGTCCGGTCGGGACGTCCGAACCGGATGTCGCCGGCTTGGTCTCGGTTCCCGTGGTCACGGCACCGGCCGGAGTCTGGGTCGTCGTAGCTGGGGTCTGCGTTGTCGTCGTAGCTGGGGTCTGAGTCGTCGTCGCAGCGCCGGAATCGGTCGGAACCGCATTGTTGCCCTCGGTTGGGGTCGGCGTCGTCGTGCCGCCAAGCGAATCGAGAACGCCATTGCCGTTGTTCGTGGTGCCCGGGATACGGTCGAGAACGTCAGTCGCGCTCGGCTCATAGCGCGACAGGATGCCCATGCCGAGCGCCAGAACGAAGAACAGCGTCGCCAGGATTGCGGTGGTGCGTGTCAGTGCATTGGCCGCACCGCGCGCCGACATGAAGCCGGAGCCGCCGCCGATGCCCAATCCACCGCCCTCGGAGCGCTGGATGAGAACCACGCCGATCAGCGCGAGAACGACCATGAGATAGATGACGAGCAATACGGTCTGCATTTTGTCCAGTCCTGCCTTCGATCACGTAGAAGTTTCATGCGGGCGAAACGCCTCACACTTTTCGCTTGTACGGCTCAATATAAGTGTTGGCGGCTGCATATACCAAGCAACCGCGCATTCCAAGCCCTGCCCGTGATCAAATCCCGTCAGGCCGTCAATTCTTCATACGCGCCGTAAATGGCGAGGAAGTCCTGCGCTTTCAAGCTTGCGCCACCGATCAGAGCGCCATCAACGTTCAACACACCCATCAATTCCCGGGCGTTGGCGGGCTTGACGGAGCCGCCATAGAGAATACGCATCTTGCCGCCAGCTGCGCCGAAACGACCCACCAGTTCGGCGCGCATGAAAGCGTGCGCCTCCTCGACGTCCTCGGTCGTCGGCGTCAGGCCCGTGCCGATCGCCCAGACCGGCTCATAGGCGATGACGGTGTTTTCAGCGGTCGCCTCATCCGGCACGGAGCCCGCAAGCTGAGTCTTCAGCACATCCAGCGTCCTTCCGGCCTTGCGTTCGTCGCCCGTCTCGCCGATGCAGATGATCGCGACCAACTCAGCCGCAAAAGCCGCGGTCGCCTTGGCCCGGACGAGCGCATCGCTCTCGGCATGATCGGTGCGACGCTCGGAGTGACCGACGATCACATGGGTTCCGAAGCAATCGGCGATCATCTCTGCCGAAACGTCGCCGGTATGGGCGCCGGCAGCATCCTGATGGCAATCCTGCGCGCCGATCAGAAGCGGGCTGTCGTCGCAAAGCGCCGTCGCAACATAGAGCAGGGTTGCCGGCGGGCAGATCAGGGTCTCCACCTTTTCCGACAGTGGGCCCTTGACGCCTTCCGCCATGGCTTTGACCTGGTCCAGCGAACCGCGCAGACCATTCATCTTCCAGTTTCCGGCAACAAGCGGGCGTATTTCGGGCGTCATGAATTCTCCTCCGAGGCTGCTTTTTCAAGCATTGGCCCTAGCAAATAAGATAATGAAAGAAAAGTGCTTTGCATGCCGATGAAAGCAGTGAGTTGAAACGTTTAGAATTGACGGGAAACAAAGCTTAACATAGTCTTTCGGCATTCGGAAAATTAGGGTTTTCCACGATGCGCGAAGCCAAGGGAGCATGCCGATGCAAGGCAGGGTTGGCGTTTCACTTATAGTATTTCTTTTTCGTTTTATGGTGCGGCAAATGCACAGGATTTGTTGACGACCACGTCGCCCGAAGATCTCGTCCGGTCGCTGACACCGGGGGAGGTTCATCGGGTGGAAGCGGTGCTGAAATCGAGGACGGCACGCGTGGGCTGAAGCCGGCGCACAAAGGGGTGCTTATCCAGGGTGGAGAGGGCACCGAGACGGCTCACGAAAAGCCTGCCGATTCCTATCAGCAACCAGCCGATTCCTACGAAAAACCGGCTGACAACTACGCAGCCGCAACGACAAACAGCTATGGCGACAAGGTGTCCGCCACAGTCAACCTCGCGGTCACGTTTCGGCTCGGTTCCGCCGAATTGACCCCGGATGCCCGCGACCTGCTCGACAGCGTCGGCAAGGCGTTGCAATCCAGTGAATTGTCAAATTACCGCTTCCTGATCGGCGGCCATACCGATGCAATCGGCAGCGACTATTCCAACTTGGAGCTGAGCCGCCGTCGTGCGGAATCGGCGACGAGGTATCTGGTCGAATATTATCATGTCGATCCGCATCGTCTTGTCGTGCGGGCTTTCGGCGAAGATGCGCTGCTTTATCCAGACTATCCGGACGACGGACGAAACCGGCGCGTCGAGATTTCGACCCTACAGTAAACGATACCTTTTTCCGGGCGGTCGCTGAACGCGCAACGACGACGACAATATCCGAAGAGGAAGACGCGATGCGGAATTTCCTACAGCACATCCGCAGTTTGGCCTCTGTTTGAAGGACGATCCATTTTTATCGCAGGCATGAATTTTCAGGGGGCAGACAGCGATGCGGGAAGGTCAGGGGCAGACGAACTGGTTGCGAACCGGTCTTTGTTTGCTATTGCTCACCGCCAGTAGCTTTCTCGCTGTTCCCGCGCTTGCCGCTGAGCGCATCGCTCTTGTTCTTGGCATGGCAAAGTACACGACAATCAGTGCGCTGAAGAACACCACCAATGATGCGAACGCGATCGGAGCGACGCTCTCAAAGCTTGGCTTCGAAACCCAGATCGCCACCGACAAGACCCTTCCCGAGCTTGTTCAAATCGTCAACGACTTCTCTTTCCGTTCCGAAACAGCCGATATTGCGCTGGTTTACTATGCCGGCCATGGCGTCGAGGTAGGCGGAGAAAACTATCTCGTCCCCATCGACATCGACATCAAGGCGCCCAACGAGATCGCCGACAAGGCGCTCAGCCTGAAGCGGCTGCTGGGCGCAGTGGATCGTGCGCGCAAGCTTCGCATCGTGATCCTCGATTCGTGCCGCAACAATCCCTTTTCCAACTGGCCGGTGAAGACGACCGATGTCGCGACGCTCGATCCGGCGGCCACCAAGGTCGTGGATACCGTGCGCGGCGCGGGTCTTGCCGCTCCGACCCCGGACCGTGGCATGATGGTCATGTATGCCGCGAAGGATGGCGAAGTCGCGTTGGACGGGGCGGGAAACAACAGCCCCTTTGCCACGGCGCTGATGCAGTTGCTTCCGGAAAAGAACGTCGAAATCGGGCTGATGTTCAGGCAGGTGCGCGACCGCGTGATGTCCGAGACGCTCAATCGACAGCAGCCGCATTTTTACGGCTCCTTGTCCGGCGTCCCATTTTTTCTGGGTGGCTCGGATGCAGCCACCGATGGCAAGGACAAGGTTGCCGCTTGGCAATCGCTGGCCCCGGATCAGGCCGTGCAGCTGGCCGCGCTCGCGAAAGATGGCAACACGCGCGCCATGATCGGCCTCGGCTATATGTCGCTCAGCCCCGACCAGCAGCGTTATGCACCGGACAAGGCGTTTTCGCTGTTCAAATCCGCAGCCGATGCCGGCGATCCGGAAGCCATGTTCGAACTGGCCAAGCTGCATGAAAAGGGCATCGGCACCGTGCAGAACGTGGCGGAAGCGCTGAGGCTCTACCAGCAATCCGCGAGCCTCGGTTTTGCCGATGCGATCAATGATCTCGGCTTTCTCTATTATCAGGGTGCGGAGGGCCTTCCCCGCGATCCGGCCAAGGCGATCGGGCTGTTCCAGCAGGCGGCCGATCTTCGCCACCCACAGGCGATGTTCAACGTCGCTGCGTTAATCGACGACAAGGTGATCAAGGGCAAGGGTCCTGACGACGCGGCCGGTTATCTCTACCTCGCGCTGCGTTCGGGCGTCGAAGACGTGCTCAACCAACTGAGCACCAAACCGACCATGTTCACGGCGCAGACGCGGAAAGCGCTGCAGGCCAAACTTGCCGAGAACAAGTTCTACGAAGGAACGATCGACGGCGAAATTGGATCAGGAACACAACGCAGCATGCGCATAGCCTTCGGACGCAACGAATAGACAAAGGCAGGACAATGATGCTCCAGAGCACAACCACGACCTGGCGGTCGAAACTGGTGTCGATCCTGCTGGCGTCGGCACTCTCCTTATGGCAACCGATGGGTGCGTTCGGGCAAACCACAGGTCCCAGCTCCCATGACAGGTCGGGGTCGGCGGTGGATACCGTTGCCAGCACGTCCGACACGGCGGCGATCGTTCGCAACATCGATAGTGTGCGGAACGAATGCGGGCGCTATGATCCCGTCTACAGGATCGACTGCCTGCGGCAGGGTCTGAACAATGTGGCGAAGCGCATTCCCGCCGGTGGCGATTATGCGCGCGCCCGCTCGCTGATCCAGCGCGCCTCCGGAAAACTCAACGGCATCGTTCGCCAACATGCAGACAGCAGCGCGCCAAAAATCGAAAGCGAGCCCGGCGCCAACCGCCGGTTCCCTGCAAAGCGACGTTATACGGCCGTGAAGAAGACGGAACTCAAGGTCGCGATGCAGAAAGCCAATGCTGTTATAGATGAACTGCGTACCGAACTCCTGCGGTCGTCGGAGAATTCCGAGAAACGGCTGCAGCATTACCAGCAGGTCGCAACGGCTATCGGATCGACCAAGGTGCTGTTGCGGTCCTGATGACAAACAAAACGGCGGCCCTTGACCGCCGTCCTGCTGGTGTCAGACATGCATCGGATCAGGCGAACTGGCTTCCCACAAAATCCTTGACGATGTGGACGATGCCGCGGCCGAGCAGGCTGTCGAGCGCATCGACGAACTGATCGACATGCTGGCGTTCGCAGACAAGCGGCGGTTCAAGCCGGATGACGTTGCGATTGTACTCGGTGAAGGCAACCAGCGTGTCGTAGTCCTTCAAAAGCAGCGCGCCGATGAAGCCGGACAGCGAGCCCTTCAGCTTGTCGTCGAGAACGCCGATCACCGGGCGAAGCACCATCGGCAGGGTCTGGCTGAAATCCTGGAATTCCAGGCCGACCATCAGTCCCTGCCCCCGAACATCCTTGATGATCTTCGGATATTTGGCCTTCAGAACATTGAGACGCTCGAGCAGGTAGTCGCCCTGCACCGCGGCATTCTCGATCAGGTCCTCGTCATACATGATGTTGAGGCCTTCGATCGCGGTGATGCAGGCCTCGCCGATACCGCCGAAGGTGGCCTGCGCATGGATCATCGCCGTATTCTTGGTGCCATAGGCTTTCATGTAGACGTCGCGCTTGGCGATCATCGCCGCCATCGCCGTCTTGCCGCCGCCGAGCGATTTCGCAAGCGCCGTCACATCAGGCACGACACCGGCATGTTCGAAGGCGAAGAAGCGGCCCGAGCGGCCCATGCCGCACTGGACCTCGTCGGCGACCCAGATGACGCCATGCTTGTCGCAGAGCGCGCGAACCTCCTGCCAGAAGGCTGGTGGAGCCGAGATGATGCCGCCGCCGCCCTGTATCGTTTCGAGGACCAGCACACCGATGGTCGGATCACGCTCGAAGGCACTGCGGATCGCCTCGATGTCGCCGAACGGAACCTTCACATTGTTGTCGAGCAGCTTGAATTCGCCGCGATAGAGCGGACCGTCGGTGATCGACAGAACGCCCTTGGTCTTGCCGTGGAACGAATTCTCGGCATAGACGATGCGCGGGCGCTTCGGCCCGGCAGCGCGCTCGGCCACTTTCAACGCCGCTTCCATGGCTTCTGAGCCGGACGAGCCGAGAAACACCATGTCGAGGTCACCAGGTGCGATTGCCGCGAGGTTTTTCGCCAGCGCCGCTGCATATTGCGACATGAAGGCGATCGCGATTTCGTGGCGGTTCTCGTCCTGGAATTTCTTGCGCGCAGCAATGATCCGGGGATGATTGTGACCGAAGGCGAGCGAGCCGAAACCGCCGAAGAAATCGAGGATTTTCCGGCCGTTCTGGTCGGTGTAATACATGCCCTCGGCGCTCTCGACCTTGATCTTGTTGAAGCCGAGCAGCTTCATGAAGTGCAGCTGGCCGGGGTTCAAGTGATCCTTGAACAGCGTCGTCATGTCGGCGAGGCTCATGGCCTTCGCCTGGTCGACGGTCAGAAGGTCCGGCTTGCGGATGCTGCCGGCGGAAGCGGTGGTATCGAGCGCAGGCGCGTCGACGGCGATACGGGCTGGTTTGTCGAGCATGTTGTTTGTTCCCTCGTTCATTCCGCCGGTACGGCCGATGTGGTTGCATAGGATTGTCCGGCCTTCTTGGCGCGGTATTCGTCATAGGCTGCGATCAGCATGGCGCCATCATTGTATTGCGGCTTCCAGCCCAGCTCTCGCTTGAGCTTGCCTGTCTCGCGAATGCACATCTCGTTGGCGATCAGATACTGTTCCGGATCCATGATCGGCAGGTTGATCGCGTCGAAGGCGGCAAGCGTCGCCTTGACCGCGAAAGCCGGCGTCGGCAGCAGGAACGATTTCGAACCGGCATGCACGATCAGGTCGCCGAGCAGCTTCTTCACCGATGGTGGATTGTCGGAGCCGAGATTGTATTCCGCATTCGGCACGCCGCCCTTCCAGGCGAGACGGGCGGCTTCGGCGCAATCGAAGACCGAGATGAACTGGTACGGGTTCTTGCCCGAGCCGATCATCGGTACCGGAAGGTTTGCGTCGATCAGCTTGAACAGCTTTTCGAGAATCCCGAGGCGACCAGGGCCGATAATCAGGCGCGGGCGAAAAATCGAGATGTTCAGGCCCTGCTTGCGCCATTCGACGGCGAGCTTCTCGGTTGCCCATTTCGACTTGCCGTATTCGCCGAGCGGCTTGGCCGGATGATCCTCCGTCTGCGGCGACTGGACCGTGTGACCGTAAATCATGTCGGTGGTGAACTGCACCATCCGGTTCGCACCGGCCTTCGTCGTCGCTTTCATGATGTTCTCGGCCCCGTAATAATTGACCGGCCAAAAAATTCCCAGCGTTTCGAGCGAATCTGGAGCGGTGACAGCATCTTGGCGGCCATGTTGTAGACCATGTCGTCCGGACCGATTTCGACGGCAAAGACATCCTCGGCTTTCGTCACGTCGCAATGGACGAAACGGGCACGGGCGTAGTGCGGCAGATCGGACTTGGCGATATCGGCGACCAGCACCTCCTCGCCTTCATTGACGAGGCTTTCTGCCAGGTGACGACCGACGAAGCCGTCGCCGCCAAAAATGATATGTTTCATGATGGGCTCCCGATTTTTGCTGTTGCGCCCGCTGTTTCCAGGGCACGGCCTTCATCATGCGAAGACGAGCCGGATTGGGCGATGAGTACGGTTCCGACGCAGATGAAGCCGATGCCGGCGATGCGCCAGGCGTTGATGTCCTCGTGGAAGATGAAGTAGGCGAAGACAGCGACCGCCACATAGGCGAGGCTGAGGAAAGGAAAGGCAAAGGAAAGTTCGACTTTCGACAGCACGTAGAGATGCGATGCCATGGAGATGACGAAGGTCACGAGACCGGCAAAGATCCAGGGGCTGAAGACGATCTGAAAGATGCGAACGATGAATGTGTCGGCGGTGAAGCTGAGCGGCCCAAGATTGAGCATGCCCTGTTTCAGCATAAGCTGCGCTGCCGCATTGGTCAGCACAGTGAAGAGAATGAATACGATATACTTCATTTCAAAGCTCCCTGTTCCGAAGAAACCAACTACACGCAAGAGCAGTATATTTCGTAAAATTCGCGCATTTATTTAGTTCAAATTGTAACTAGTCTCGTTTTGGCAAAGCCAAGGCGGTACGTTTCCAGAAATTGGAGACGATCGCGGGATCGCGGAAAGCCTCCAGTTTTCGCCACTCGGGGAATGATTTTTCAAAGACTTGCGCGCTCATGCGGGCATCCTTGTAAGGATTGATCGCGCCGCCGGCGTCCGTAACGATGGCATCGAGCCGATCGAGCAGCTTAAGGGTCGGTAAACCCTGATTGGCGAAATCCAGGGTCAGGGTAAATCCGGGTCGCGGAAAGGAAAAAGACCGCGCGACTGTGTGCCGCCAAAGCGTTTGAGCACGGTCAGGAACGAGGCATGACCGGCATCCCGCGCCGTCTGCATCAGCAGCGCGGTAATCTCTGGGGCATTTTCCACGGGATAGACGCTCTGGTGCTGATAGAGCCCCTTCGGCCCGTAAAGGCGGTTCCATCGGCCGATGGCATCGAGCGGATAGAAATAGCCGGGCCACTTGACCGTTTCGACCGTCTCCTGCGGCTTTGCCTTGCGGAAGTAGGCCTCGTTAAAGGCCTTCAGCGTCAACCGGTTGAGCAGATTGAAAGGCGGGGCAAACGGCACGGACAGCTTCATGCCCCGCGGCATGTCGGGAAACTCGCAAGACGCGTCAGCATGGTCGCCGGCCAGAAGCAGGCCGCGGCCCATCCGCCTGCCGGTGGCCAGTTGATCGATCCAGGCGACGGCATATTCATGCTCGTCGTCCACCTGCGCCGCGATCTCGAAGTACCGGTCAAGATGATCGAAGCGGATCGTGTGCTGCTGGATATGGGCAGACGGAACCTTCATCATCTGCAGATCGACGGACAGAATGAGCCCCGTCAGCCCCATGCCACCAATCGTGGCGCGGAAAAGCTCAACGTTCTCGCGCATGGAGCATGTCAGGACGTCGCCGCTGGAGCGCAGCAACGTCAGCGAAACGACGTGATTGCCGAAGGTGCCCCTGATATGATGGTTCTTGCCGTGGACATCATTGGCGACGGCACCGGCAATGGTGACGAATGCGGTTCCCGGCGTCACCGGCAGGAAGAAGCGATGCGGAATCGTCCGCGCCAGGATGTCGTGAAGCGTCACACCGGCATCACAGGAGATAATGCCGGTTCCCGGATCGAAGCCGTGGATGCGGCTGCGCCTGCGGCTGTCGATCAGCGTGCCGGCATCGTTATGGCAGCTGTCACCATAGGACCTGCCATTGCCGAACGGCAGCAAGGCCCCCGGCCCTGCCTGCCCGCGCATGTTCTCGTAAATGTCCGGCGAGATGCCTTGCCGCGTGCGGCAATCAATGCGGCCCCAGCTATCGAATGTACCGTCGCTCATTGTGGCCCCAGCGCACCGATCAATACAAGCGACGCGCCGATCGACATGGTCACGAGGCTGCGCCAATCGCGCATGATGAAGACGACGGGATCCTCGTGCAGCATGCGGCGGCGCGCCAGCATCCAGATCCGCAGCAGCATGTAGAGCACCAGCGGGCAAAGCGGCCACAGCACCCAGGGCTGCGCATACATCTCCATCATTTCCTTGCTGTGGATGTACAGCGCCAGAACCATCGCGGCGGCAAAGGCCGAGGATACGCCGGCCTGCCCCACCATCTCGAAATCGACGGATGTATAACCGCGACCAGGCACCTGCTGCCCGTCCCGACCGTCATATTCGTCCAGTTCGACATAGCGTTTCACCAGCGCCAGGCTGAGGAAGAAGAAAATCGAGAATGACAAGAGCCAGAACGACAGTTCAGTATCGGTCGCGGCGGCGCCTGCAACGATACGGACCGTATAGAGGCCTGCCAGGGTAAAGACATCGACCAGCAGCTTGCGCTTCAGCACGAATGTATAGGCCGTCGTCGCCAAGGCATAGAAGCCGAGCGTGGCGGCAAACTCCCACGGCAGCATGGATGTCAGGCCGAGCGACGCGAGAACCAGACAGCCGGCGATAACAAGGCCCATAGGCACCGACATCTGGCCGCTTGCAAGCGGACGATGGCGCTTTTTCGGGTGGCGTCGATCATTGGTCAGATCAGAAAGATCGTTGATGACATAAACGGCGGACGCCAGGAAGCTGAAGGCGAAGAAAGCCATCCCCACTTTGATCAGCGCATCGAGTTGCAGGATGTCATGGTTGAGGACCATCGGCACGCCGATCAGGACGTTCTTGGCCCATTGGTGCACACGGATCGATTTTAGCGTTGCAAGCCGGCTTGTCTTGCCCAGGTCAAGCCGTTCGGCATCATGGTTGCGGCGCCAGCGTTCCGCGGCACCATCCGGCGCCACGACAATGGCCTTGCGGGCAACATCAAAGACCGCAACATCGTCGCGGCTGTTGCCCATGTAGTCAAAGCCCCCTCTCCGAATCGCTCGACAAGCGCTTCGCGCTTGCGCCCGCTGGTCAGGTTCAGCGTTTCTGAGCTGTGGAGCACGGAGGTAAACAGGCCGGTATGGGCCGCGACCTCCAAAGCGACGCATTCTGCAGCACCTGTCACGAGAACAATTGGTCGGCCAGTCTCAGCCTCGCGCTTCAGGCGCTGCAGCACCGCCTCGCGGTATGGCCAATCCGCGGCTTGGCGCCCCGATCGCCTGGCGACCTCAAACTTCAGACGCGCCTTGCTCTTTGCCAGCCAATAGACCATCGCAAACAACAGAAAGGGATTGCGCAGGAGAACAACTGCCGCACCTTCCCACAAGGTATCTGTTGAAAGCAACGTACCATCCAGATCGACACACAACGGAATATGCCGTGTTTCTGTCCGAGCATCCATAATACAAGACCCCAATATAAATTTGGCAGCAACGTCCCACGTCCGGCTTTCAGAAAAGCAAACGTCAGGGTTGTCGGGTCTCTAAATTGATGGGGTGGTTAATGAAACGCGGATATATTAGCTGTGTTGCCGAGCCGCGATCCAGTTCAGGGCATCGCGCCAGTCGGTCATGCGGACGGGTGTCCCGTGCGATCCGGTTTCGAAAAGAACGAGGCGCACCGGATAGCCTGTCTTTTTGAGTTTTCGATAGAACGAGACCTGTGCGGCGGCAGGATAAACGCTATCGGCACTGCCATGGCTGAAGAAAACGGGCAGTTTCGCCTTGTAGGCAGCACTTTTCAAAAACGTCTCGTCCGCTGGCCCGCCCATGATCATCATGCCGTCGAGTGCTGCCACCGCATCCGGTACCCGCGCGATGCCCCAGCAGATGAAACTGCCCATGGAGGCACAGGCCAGCACGACCGGCTTGCCTCCGGAACTGGCCTTGGCATGCGCAATCAAGGCGGCCACATCGGCAACGCCGGCTTCATCGAAGGATCCGACGCTCGGCGCGTAATAGACGCCGCCATTCTCAACCGCGAGGTTCTTCAGCCGGTTGAAATTGCCCCCGAAGGAATAATCATTGGCGCCAAGCCGGCGATCTCCACCACGCCCGTGCACGAAGACCACTGAAAATGCGCCGCCCGTTTCCCGGCCGACACGCATGACATCAATGGCACGACCGGCAACGGAGATGGTCTCGTTGACCTGGCTCTTTTTGACGCCAAGCGACACATAAGCCCGCTTCACCCGCCGCTCCGGGACCTGGTCGCGGCCGTTGATGTCGCGCAGTTCCTGATATTCGACCACTCGGTAGTCACCGTCATCCGCTGTTTCGAGGACGGTCTGGTATGCGAACAGCGCATCCTTGTAGGGCTGCAACATCTCGGCTTTCGCCGGCAGGCTCGACGAAACAAGCAGCGCAAGGCCCATCAGCGCGGCCCAGACGACTGCAGGCGAGACAAAATCAGTTGTGGACAGGCGCATCGGGAATGTTCCTCTTTTGATCCAAGCCTTGCCATTGGCGCTTCCGCAACGCAACAGTGAGGTTATGCAAACGCCAATGACAATTCACGGAATGCGTCGACAGTTCCGGTGCGGAACGACCCATTCATCACGGGAAGACATCTGAAAGCCCCATGGACGACAGCAAAGATCTCTTTTCAGCCCTGCCCACCCCGCCGAAGCCAGTCGCTGCGGCTGCACCTCCGGTGCCGAAGCCTGCCGCAACAGCGCCCGTCGCGCAAGCGGAAGGACGGCTGGGGGCGGCCTCACCTCTGAAAAGCGACAATGGCGACTACAACGCATCGGCGATCGAAGTGCTTGAGGGCCTCGAACCCGTTCGGCGTCGTCCCGGCATGTATATCGGCGGCACTGACGAGAAGGCGCTGCACCACCTGTTTGCCGAAGTCATCGACAACTCGATGGACGAAGCGGTTGCCGGCCACGCCAATTTCATCGAGGTCAATCTCGATGCCGAAGGCTTCCTGACAGTCACCGACAATGGCCGCGGTATCCCGGTCGAGAACCATCCGAAATTTCCGGGCAAGTCGACGCTCGAAGTGATCATGACGATCCTGCATGCCGGCGGCAAGTTCGACAGCAAGGTCTACGAAACATCAGGCGGCCTGCACGGCGTCGGCGTCTCCGTCGTCAACGCCCTGTCCGACGTTCTGGAGGTCGAGGTCGCGCGCAATCGCAAGCTCTACCGCCAGCGGTTTTCGCGCGGCGTGCCGCAGGGCGGGCTCGAAGAACTGGGTGACGTCCAGAACCGGCGCGGCACGCGTGTGCGATTCCATCCGGATCCTGAGATCTTCGGGGCGCATGCGAAGTTCGAACCGGCGCGGCTGTTCCGCATGGCCCGCTCGAAAGCCTATCTCTTCGGCGGTGTCGAAATCCGCTGGTCCTGCGATCCTGCTCTCACAGAGGGAACAGACACACCGGAAAAGGCGGTGTTCCATTTCCCCGGCGGCCTGAAGGATTATCTGCAGGCCACCATGGGCAAGGAATTCACGGTGACCCGCGAAATCTTTGCCGGCAAGACCGAAAAGACCGGCGGCCATGGCGCCATGGAATGGGCCGTGACCTGGTATGGCGGTGATGCCGTGCTGCACTCCTATTGCAACACGATTCCCACACCGGAAGGCGGCACGCACGAGGCAGGCTTCCGCATCGCGCTGACCAAGGGCCTCAAATCCTATGCCGAACTGACGCAGAACAAGCGTGCCGCCATCGTCACCACGGAAGACGTGATGATTTCCGCGGCCGGCATGCTGTCGGTGTTCATCCGCGAGCCGGAATTCGTCGGCCAGACGAAGGATAAGCTGGCGACCGTCGAGGCCCAACGTATTGTCGAGAACGCCATCCGCGATCCTTTCGACCATTTCCTCGCCGACAATCCCCAGGAAGCCGCCAAGCTGCTTGAGTGGGTGATCGAGCGCGCCGACGAGCGCGTGCGCCGGCGCAAGGAAAAGGAAGTCAACCGCAAGTCGGCCGTGCGCAAGCTGCGCCTGCCGGGCAAGCTGGCCGACTGCTCGCAGAACTCGGCCGAGGGCGCCGAACTGTTCATCGTCGAAGGCGATTCGGCCGGCGGCTCGGCCAAGCAGGCGCGCAACCGCTCCAACCAAGCGATCCTGCCGCTGCGCGGCAAGATCCTCAACGTCGCCAGCGCCGGCCGCGACAAGCTGACGGCCAACCAGCAGATCGGCGATCTCATCCAGGCGCTCGGCTGCGGCACGCGCTCGAAGTATCGCGAAGAGGACCTGCGCTACGGCCGGGTCATCGTCATGACCGATGCCGACGTCGATGGCGCCCATATTGCATCCCTGCTGATCACCTTCTTCTACCAGGAAATGCCGGAGCTCATTCGCGGCGGCCATCTCTATCTCGCCGTGCCGCCGCTCTATCGGCTTACGCAAGGCGCAAAGACGCTTTACGCCCGCGACGATGCCCACCGCATGGAACTGATGGAGACGGAGTTCAGCGGGCGCGGCAAGGTCGAGATCGGCCGCTTCAAGGGTCTGGGCGAAATGATGCCGGCGCAGCTCAAGGAAACCACGATGGATCCGGGCAAGCGCACCCTGCTCAAGGTCGCCATCGACGACATCGATTTTGAGGGAACGCGCGAGGCTGTGGACAATCTGATGGGCACCAAGGCCGATGCCCGCTTCCGCTTCATCCAGGAACGCGCCGTCTTCGCCGACAATCTCGACATCTGAGCGTTGCCCTCACAAACCGATTCAACAGGCTGTTGAATTGATTCATGTTTCCGCTCCAAGTGACTGAGCGGAAACAGCTTTCATGGCCCCTTAAAGTATCGATTCAAGTGCGGTTCGCCACCTTGAAGGGCCGATGCCAGATCGTCAGACGCAACATTCCGAAACAATTCGTTTTTGCGGTCGCCGGTTTCGCCTTATTTCCGGAACAAAAGACGATCTATAAGAATACCGACAGATAAAGATCTCGACACAAACGAAAGACTGACGCTTCATGAAAGCTGCCCTGATTGTTATGACCATCCTCGGCTGCGATGACAGCGCGACGCAGTGCCATTACATCTCGACGGTGGAAGGGTCGTGGCAGACCGTTGCCCTTTGCGACAATGAATCGCAAAAGCAGTTGCCGAAATTCTCCAACGATCACAACTACCCTGTCATCGTCGCGGTCTGCGAAACAGCGAGCAATGACATGACGACGATGGCCGATCCTGCGCCCTTGCCACAGTTAAACCCGGCACTGCTCGATCAGCAGCCCGAGCCCGTGCCAACCGCGCCGGAAACCGAGGCGAAACCCAACCTGCCGCGCCGGGCGCTGGCATTTATCACTGGCGCCCTTCCCGATGCGGAACAATTGCGCAATGCCGTGACCAAGCCGGTGCATTATGTCGAGGACGGTTATTCCTGGGTCGCACGCAAGTTCACCAGGGAATAAGGTACAGAATCAGACGCGTCCGGCGTCGATCAGGCTCTGGGCACTGGCGCGGATGGCTTCGTCCTCACTGCGCGGTTGCCAGCCGAGAATACGCCGCGCCTTCTCGTTCGATACCGTCGCATCCCGTCCGAGTTCCTTGAGGATCAGCTTGACACCGGGATCGAATAGCGCCGCCAGTCGCGCCATCCAGTTGGGCAGCACAAATTTCGGCATCTTCTTCGCATACGCCGAATGGGTGGTTTTCAACACGGTGACGATGTCCTTTAAAGACATCGCCTTTCCGGCGGCAATGAAGCGCTCACCGGCCGCGTCCGGCACGATCATCGCCTGAACATGGGCGTCGGCCACGTCGCGTGCATCGACGATGGCCACGCGGAAATCCGGCAAGGCCGGATATTTGCCCTTCATCATGCCGCGGATCAGGCCGACGGACGTGCCTGGATCACCGCCTAAGACGGGTCCGAGAATCATGCCCGGATTGACGACCGCAAGCTCCACCCCCTCCGCCTTGGCAAATTCCCAGGCGGCACGCTCGGCAATCGTCTTGGATTTGTAGTAGGGCGTCGACAACGGACCATTGACATCCGTCCAGTCAGCTTCCGTGAACGGTGCCCTGCCCGCACCGTAATTGATGGCGGCGATCGACGACGTCAGAACGACGCGGCGAACACCAGCGCGTTTGGCGGCCTTCAGCACGCGCAACGCGCCGTCCCGCGCCGGCTTGATCAACTCGTTTTCGTCCTTCGGCACAGAATTGGGAAAAGGCGATGCGACGTGCATGACATAATCCGCGCCCACCATCGCCGCGTCCCAGCCGGCATCGGACAGGAGGTCGGCAGCGACGAACGTCAATTCCCCGTCTCCAGCCCCTTCTGCGCTGCGGATTCCGCTTCGATCTCCGCAGCGTTCTTCAGCGATCGCACGGTACCGCGCACGTCAAAACCCTGTCGCAACAGGCTGGCGGCGACGTGCCGTCCGAGAAATCCGCCAATGCCGGTCACGACCACCAGGTTGCGTGTTTCCATCGTTTCGATCATAGACCACTCCATATTACAAACTGACGTTTTCCGTTCATAATGTCAAATTGACATTTTTCATCCAAACTGTCAATTCAAGCCATGGACGAAAAGAAGCAACAGATTGTCGCCGCTGCCAGCGATGTCTTCATCCGCTACGGCTTCAAGAAGACATCAATGCAAGACATTGCGGATGCAGCGATGATGTCGCGCGGAGCGCTTTATCTGCATTTCCGCAACAAGGAAGATCTGTTCCACTCGTTGATGCAATGGCATCATGCCGGCGCGCTGCAGGAAGCCGAGGACGCCTTCCGCTCGCCCCTGCCCTTTGCCGACCGTATGGAGGCGGCGCTGATGCGCTTCACCCTGGCGTTGATGGCGCCGGTCAAGGCCAGCACTCATGGAGAAGAACTGTTCGAGGCCAATATGCGCCTTGCCCCGGATATTACAGCCGCGACGTCGGCGCGCCTGAAAGCGTTGCTGGAAAGCGATGTCACACTGGCGGCCGAACGGGGTGAATTGTCGCTCGATGCCATAGGGCTTTCCGTTGCCGCCCTTGCCGACCTGCTCTATGCCTGTGCCGATGGGATAAAGAAGGCCGATAGCGGCCTTGGGAAACTGGAAGATCGCGTCAAAGCGCTGATGCGTGTCGTCGCAGTCGCAACACGGCCAGATTGACCCGAAACCGTCAGGCCGCTTCGCGTGCTGCCGTCAGGGCATAGTCCCGCGCCGTCTGGCGCTGTTCTGCAATCGTCAGTTTCTCGACCAGGTCGGCAATGCCGCCGGAAAGATCGCCCGCCGTGCTCGTGGTCTGCAGTTTCTGCAGCAGCATGGCCGAAATCGAGGCGGCGACGATCGCCGACCCGGACCGGTTTTCCTTGCGCCACATCAGCATGGCATCGGCAAACAGATTGCTGACGTCACGGCCGAGACCGGCGCTTTCGAGCAGAGCGCGGATTGCCGGAATACGGCCGTCCGCAAGGATCGCGCGAACCCGCTTTTCCGGCACGCCGGACAGGTTGACGATGGAGGCGGCGAAGAAATCGATCTTGCCGGAGCAGAGCGCGTGCATCAGGAAAGCCGGTGTCAGTCGCGCCGAAGCCCGCAAATGTTCGACCAGCGCCGGCACTTCCTCGGCACTTGCGCTGCCCGCCATGCTGACGGCGGCGCGATCGCAGGCCTCGCGGGTGATACGCTCGACGCGACGATCGCCGATCGCGGCCTGCACCAGGCTGAAACCGGCCAGCGCATTGCCGACCTTCTCGACCAGCGTGTGGCGCGCATCAGCCGGCAGATCGGGCCGGTCGAGCAGGTTGTTTCGGATCGACCAGAGATGCCCCAGGCGTTCGCTGAGACGCTTCAGCGTCCGGCGGGAGAACTGCGCCTGCTCGTTTTCGAGCAGAATCAAAACCTCTTCCTCGCCGCCGATTTCGGCAATGGCGGCAGCAACGGGCCGCGACATACCCTGCCTTGCGGCAATCACAGCGCGGGTTTCGTGGCTGCCTCTGGCTGCAAGGTCAACCAGATCGGCATCGGTGAGTACAGGCGAACAGGAAATGACGGCATAGGCGATTTCGGGCTGATCTTCCGCCAGCGGCAGGATGATGGACCGCGGCACGACGGAACAGGCACCGATCGCTTCCGCAAGCGAAAGGCGGACTTTCGGAGACGGGTCATCGAGCAGGAACGTCATCGCCATTTCGGCGGCGTGGCGGTCCAGCGTGTGCATCTCGTCCTTGACATAGGCCCGTCCAAGAGCGCTGGCTGCGCGGATACGGTCACCCGTCTTTGCGGTTTCCACCCAGCGAAGAAATGCTTGTATGATCACGGACGCCTCACTACACCAACACTGCACATGATGTTGCAGGACACGCTAACGGATAAAAGTTTAAGATTGGTTCACCATGTCCGTTAACCCGCTGGATATCGCCACACCCCTTTTGCTGCTTGCCCCCGCCGACTGGCCAGCGGCGATGCGCGGTGACTACGCGGACATGCCGTTGATCCTTGACCTCCATCCGGACGGCCGTGCAGCGGCATCGCCGGACCCCGTCAAAGCTTTATTGGTGGTTTTGCAAAAACACCGGAAGGCTTCCGAGACCTTTCCGGTTATGGTGCGGATCGGCGGTTTCAAGAACGGAGTTGCGGAAGACGATCTCGCCACGCTCGAAGGCGGGCATCCCGATGCAATCCTTCTTTCCGGATGCCGAAATGCTGCCGACATCCAGAAACTCGACGTGCTGCTCGGCGTCTCCGAAGCAAAGGCAGACCTGCCGGCCGGCAGCACGAAAATTCTGGCCGAATGCGGCGCCGAAGCGGAATTTTTCTCTCGCCCCATAGCCTCGCTGGAAAATCCGCAAGATTGCGCGGCCTGGTTCTCAACGGGCTGGCGTTTGCCGAACGGACAGGGAGCAATCCCGACACCCACCCCCATTCAGCGCCCCTGTCTTTCGCGCGCGCCATCTGCTTGCTGAAGGCAACCGAGGCACAGGTGCGTTGCTACGAAATTCCACCGCTGAAGAGCGGGCCTGTCGATATTCTGACCGCGCAGGCAGAAAGCAAGGCAAATGGCTTCGACAACATCATCGTCCGCAGCAGCGCATATATGGCGGCAGTTTCGAAGCACGTCACCGTGGTCTAGCGTTTCGGCCGCATCATCTCGAAGACATCGCCGGCATCGCAATAATCCATATAACCCATCCGGCCGATGGGCCGCACCAGGCCGGCATCGAAGCGGCCGTCGCGGATTGCTTCCTCGCGGATGTGGATGCCGACCACCTGGCCGATCACCACGTAGTTGTTCGACATCTCGCCATCGAGCCCCTTGGGCCGAAAGCTTTCCGTCACCCGGCATTCGAGCGCCGCGAAGGCCTCGCCGACATAGGGAGCGGCGACAAGCTGCCCAACGACCGGTGTCAAGCCGGCAAGGTCGAACTCGCTTTCGCCATGCGGCACCATCGCGGAGGTGGTGTTCATCGCCTCGCTCAGGGCGCGGCCGACGAAACTTGCGGTGAATTCGCCTGTTTCCTCGATGTTGCGGACTGAATCCTTACGGCCGCCGGACGAGAACATCACCAGCTTCGGCACGTCGCAAATGGCGTTGAAAAATGAATAGGGCGCGAGATTGTGGCTGCCGTCACCGGCCTGCGTCCCGATCCAGCCGATCGGGCGCGGTGAGACGATAGCCTTGAACGGATCATGGCTCAGGCCGTGTGCATTGGTGTCAGTTGAATAGAACATTTTGGCCGATCTCTAATCCTGCCCGCCGACCCAGGTGACGATGTCGGACAGGGCCGGCCGGGGCCGTTCCGTCGGCGGCACCTGCGCCGTACCGATGTGAATGAAGCCGGCGACCTTTTCGCCCGGCGCAATGCCAAGCAGCGCATAGGCCTTTTCGTCGAAGGCATACCATTCGGTCAGCCAGTTGGACGAGAAACCATGCGCGTTCGCTGCCATCACCAGATTGAGGCAGACCGCCCCCGCCGACATGATCTGCTCCCACTCCGGCACCTTGAAATGCGGCGCTGCCGTGCTGACAACCGCGACCACGACCGGCGCCCGCGTCAGTCGCGTGTTTTCGACCTTGATCATCTCGTCCGAAAGATCCGGCTTTGCCGCCAATGCCATTTTGGCAAGCGCCGCACTGATCCGGGCGCGCTCGTCACCGCGATAGACGATGAAGCGCCAGGGTGCCAGCTTGCCGTGATCGGGGACACGCGAGGCGAGTGTCAGCATGGCTTCGACAGTGGACTTATCCGGCCCCGGCTCACCCATCTGGAATGCAGGAATGGAGCGACGCGTCGCCAGATAATCACGCAGATTGATTTCGGTTTTCATCACGAATTATTTCCACTAGTTTGCGACCCAGGCGGCAGCCACGAAATTGCCATACAGGCGCTTCAAGTGGAGCCACATCGTCAGGAAGTCAACCACGCTCATGCGCATCCCCGCCGGACATATTTTCGGATCCATCGTTGTGATTTTCGCCGCGGTTGCCGGGCCGGTTGTCGCGACCGCCCAGGACGCGGCCGATCCCTTCCAGAGCTTTCCTCGATCTCGGCCACCGGCAAGATGCCCAAGCTCAACAGTTTCAATCCGTTGCTCACGCAATCGGAGAACGGCGTAACGGCTAGGGATATCACCCTGCAGGCGCTTTTGACGGAGAAAGGCAAGCCGGTCGAGCAGGGTCTGACATGGCGGGTGTTCAGCCCGATACCGGGCTCGGACGGCAAGCTTCCGCTGCTTGCCACCTCCGAAGGCGGCTCTGCTGCGTTCCAGCTGATCCCCGGTGATTATTTCGTCAATGTCTCGTTCGGTAGAGCCGGTGCCACGCGCAAGATTCGCATACCTGAAAGCGGCACCGCCGAGAACCAGATGCTCGTGCTTGATGCGGGGGCATGATGCTGAATGCGATCTCGGGCAACGACATGCGCATCCCTCCGGATGAACTGAGTTTTTCGATCTATTCCGCCGACGTCAAGGAAGACGGCGAGCGCGCGCTAGTCGTCGCCGACGTCAAGCCCAATACGGTTACTCGCCTGAATACCGGCACCTATCATGTCGTTTCCGACTACGGCACTGTCAATGCCGTCATTCGCGCTGATATACAGGTGGAAGCCGGCAAGCTGACGGAAGCGACGATCCAGCACCGGGCAGCGAAGCTGACGCTGAAGCTGGTTTCCGAGACCGGCGGAGAGGCAATCGCCGATACGGCCTGGTCTATCCTCACGTCGTCGGGCGACGTGGTCAGCGAAAGCGTCGGCGCCTTTCCGACGCTCGTGCTTGCCGAGGGCGGGTATACGGCCATTGCGCGAAACAAGGAAAAAATCTTCCAGCGCGACTTCAAGGTCGTCGCAGGGGTCAATACCGACGTCGAGGTACTCTTGAAGGATGCCGACAAGGCCAGCGTCACGCCGGCATCAACCGACGCGCAGGACTGAGTTGTTTCTGAGCACCTTCATGCCGGAAAATTCGCGCACCTGATTCAGCACCTGCTCGTGCGCGAAACTGCACGCTCGGACCGCTTGATACCATGCCTGGGCGAATGACGTGGTTTCATCGACCGTTTTTCAGCCTCAGCGCGCCTCGACGTTCAGGCTGAGATAGGTGGGATCGAACTGCGCCAGCTCCTGTAGCCGCGTCCAGTCGAGAATGGTGATCACCTGATTGATCCAGGTGAAAAGCTCCTCTTTTCGCAAGACCTGCAATGTCTTGTTCAGGTGTACGACGGAAATTCCAAGAACGTCGGCGAGTTCAAGCTGCGTCAGCGGAAAATGGAAGCGGAATCCCGTCGTTCTGCGCACGACCTGAAGCCGCACATACAGTTCGCAGATGAGATGCGCCAAGTGCGATTTTTTCGAGCGGCGGCCCATGGCGACGATCCACTCGCGATGCACCGCACCATCCACCAGGGTGTCGAGCCACAAAAGCCGGCTGAGGTGCGGCTGGGTCTCGGAGATGTTCTTCAGATCGCTGTGATCGAGGAAGGCGACATGGCATGGCGACATGGCGACGATGCCGTGATCCATGGTTTTCAGGAGGAAGGCGTGAAGATCAACGAAGTCACCGGCGACATGCAGGGCGGTGATCTGCCGCGCGCCGTCAGCCATGAATTTATAGCGTGCTGCAAAACCGTCGACCAGCAGCGTGCTGTAGCTCGGCCGCGAGCCTTCGGCGACGATATCCTCGTCCACGAGAAAGCGCCGTTCGCGCCACACCAGGTTCCCCAGCAGCGCGCGCTCTTTGTCAGTAACGACATCATGACTTTCAAGATTGAGAAGAAGCGATCTCGATCAATGTTCACAGGTCCATGGATAAGCTTGCCCTCGCCTACCGCATGAAAAAATCCGCACATTTAACATTGACACGTCCGACGTGAAATTTCGCGCGTTTCTGGAACAATTCCATGGCTGGACGGTTCCGTTTCCTGACACAGGAAATCATGAAATGCGGCGCTATTTTTTCGATCTTCACAATGGCGACGGGCCAATCCGGGACGACACCGGCATCCAGCTCTCATCGAGGCAAAGCGTTGCCATGGAGGTGAGCCGAATTCTCCTTGAAGTCGCCAGCGACGAGATCCCCTACCAGGCACGCGCCATCGTCTCGATTACCGTGCGCGACGATACGGGACGGGCAATCTCGGTGGCTAGCCTGACATTCAACAATGAGTGGCTCGAATAGGACTACGCGGCCCGCTTGAGGAACCGCTTCTTGGGCGGCGCCATCGCAAAGACCGCATCATAGAGATAGGTCAGGATATCCTTGCGATCCGGCAGCGCGCTGAGTTCGTCCCAGGCAATCAGCCGGCCGATGCGCGACGAGATCGTCTTGCCCGACAGGCGACGGAATTCGCGGATCAGCAGCGAGATGCGCAGCGTCAGCGAGACCTTGCTGGCGAGATGAAACAGCCGCCCGTTCTGGCCCTCGAAATAGATCGGGATCACGCTTGCCTTGGCGGACTGGATAAGCTTTGCCGGAAACATCTTCCACGGCAGGTCTTCGGCGCGGCCAAACCCTTTTCGCGCGGTGGCGACGCCACCGGCCGGAAAGACGATGACGGTTACGCCTTCCTTGAGCAGCCGCAGCGCCTCATGGCGGGTCGCCATGTTCAGCGCCAACGCCTCCTTGGTTTCCTCGAAGGAAATCGGCAGAGAATACGGCGCCATTTCCGGCACCTTCATTAGTTCGTTGTTGATCAGCACCCGGAAGGGGCGGCCGAGCTGTTCGGCAAGCGCCAGAACGGCAATCCCGTCGCCGATGCCGAAGGGATGGTTGGCGACGATGACGACGGGCGTATCCGGCAGGTTACGCGGCGGCCACTCGCCCTGAACGCGCATGCGCACGTCGATGAGGTCGAGCATCTGCCCGAAGATCCGCTCGTTCTTGCCGACGATATCGTGGCGCCAGCGATGATAGAGCTTGGCGTAGCGGTCGCGCCCGGCAAGGCCCTCCATGGAGCGGATGAACCAGCGCTTCAGGCGCCGGTCGTTCTCATTCGCGTAAGACAGCTCTTTGAACTGCACGACATTCCCCGTTTCGAGAGACCTCGGACCACTCCGGCCAAACACCCGGAATAGTCCGCTACCATGACAGTTTTCTGACAGTCACTGTGCACGCCTGCAATCAGCCCCTTGCCTTCTTCCGTTCCGCCTTGCGAACCAGATCCGGCGGCGTTGCCTCCAGCGTCAGGGTCGCGATCGCCTCATCCAGCGACATCGGCGTCTGCGCCTGGCTACCGAGCCTGCGGATATTGACCGTCCGCTCCTCGGCCTCGCGCATGCCGCAGACGATGATCACAGGCACCTTGGTCACCGAATGCTCGCGCACCTTGTAGTTGATCTTCTCGTTGCGGAAGTCGGTCTCCACTTCGAGGCCGGCATCACGCAGCAGTTCGGCAACCTCGCGGCCGTAGTCGTCGGCCTCCGAGGTGATCGTCGCGACGACGACCTGCAGCGGCGAGATCCACAGCGGCAGATGGCCGGCAAAGTTCTCGATCAGGATGCCGAGGAAACGCTCCATCGAACCGCAGATGGCGCGGTGGATCATCACAGGCTGCTGCTTTTCCGAGGCCTGGTTGATGTAGAAGGCGCCAAAGCGCTCCGGCAAGTTGAAGTCGACCTGCGTCGTGCCGCACTGCCATTCGCGGCCGATGGCGTCCTTCAGCGTATATTCGAATTTCGGCCCGTAGAACGCGCCCTCGCCCGGCAGAATCCCGGTCTTGATGCGCCCGCCGGCCTGCTCCTCGATCGTCTTCAACACGTCGGACATCACGCTTTCGGCGCGATCCCAAAGCTTGTCGTCGCCGACCCGCTTTTCCGGCCGCGTCGAGAGCTTGACGGTGATTTCCTGGAAGCCGAAATCCTCGTAGACCGAGAGGATCAGGTCGTTGATGCGAAGGCATTCCGCCGCCATCTGGTCGTCGGTGCAGAACACATGGGCATCGTCCTGCGTGAAGCCGCGCACGCGCATCAGCCCGTGCAGCGCGCCCGATGGCTCATAACGGTGGACATTGCCGAATTCGGCAAGCCGTATCGGCAGTTCGCGGTAGCTCTTCAGGCCATGCTTGAAGATCTGCACGTGGCCGGGGCAGTTCATGGGTTTCAGCGCAAAGACGCGCTCGTCGTCCGTCTCGTCGCCGGCAACCGTCACCTTGAACATGTTGTCGCGGTACCAGCCCCAGTGTCCCGAGGTTTCCCACAAGCCCTTGTCGAGCACCTGCGGCGCATTCACTTCCTGATAGGTGCCGGCCAGCCTCCGGCGCATATAGGCGACCAGCGTCTGGAAGACGCGCCAGCCCTTGCCGTGCCAGAAGACGACGCCCGGGCCCTCCTCCTGGAAATGGAACAGGTCCATTTCGCGGCCGAGCTTGCGGTGATCGCGCTTTTCGGCTTCGGCCAGAATGTGCAGATAGGCGTCGAGATCGGCCTGCTCGGCAAAGGCCGTGCCATAGATGCGCGTCAGCATCGGATTGTTACTGTCGCCACGCCAATAGGCGCCGGCCACCTTCATCAGCTTGAAGGCCGTGCCGATCTGGCCGGTGGAGGCCATATGCGGGCCGCGGCAGAGGTCGAACCAGTCGCCCTGATAATAGATCTTCAGGTCCTGATCTTCCGGGATCGCATCGACCAGCTCGACCTTGTAGGCCTCGCCCTTGTCCGCAAAAACCTGACGCGCCTTGTTGCGCGGCCAGATTTCCTTGGTGAACGGCTTGTTGCGCTGGATGATTTCCTTCATCCGCTTCTCGATCTTCGGCAGATCGTCGGGCGTGAACGGCTCGGCCTTGGCGAAGTCGTAGTAAAACCCGTTCTCGATGACAGGCCCGATCGTCACCTGCGTGCCCGGCCAAAGCTCCTGCACTGCTTCCGCCATCACATGCGCGGCATCGTGGCGGATGAGCTCCAGCGCGCGTGCATCACTGCGCGTCACGATCTCGAGCTTGCCGCTCACCACCGGATCCGACAGGTCGCGCAGTTCGCCGTCGAGCGTTATGGCCACGGCCTTCTTCGCCAGCGACTTCGAAATCGATCTCGGCCACATCACGACCCGTCGTGCCCGCGGCATACTCGCGAACCGAACCATCGGGAAATGTGAGGGAAACAGGTGCAGACATAAAAAATCTCCTATCCAGTCCCGCCAACGAATGCGGGTGGTGTGGGTACGGAAGACCGCAAGGCGGCCATGTGCGGTGCGCGGTATACTGGGAAATGCGGGGGATTGGAAGGGGTGGGGAAATGGTTGGTCGGTTTCGCCTTTTGTGCTCATCGAAGGCGGTTTTACTGAAAGACCTGTTTTACAATGGTAATGCCAACGAGCTTAAAGCTGAAGGCCATATTAGTGGTGCAAAAATCCGCTATTAATGGGGAATCGGAACGGCTGCTCTTGCGCCAATCCACTAAGACAAACACCGGTCGCTCGCTCGGGTAAAACGTCCATTCTTTTTGCTTTGGTCAAGGCACTTTGTAAGGTTATGTATTGGCGGTGAAGCGATCGGGGTCAAGATGGCATATGGATATGACATGGCTGGTTCAGCGAGGCGGCATCTCAAGGCTGCGCTCAAGCTCTATGCTGAAGAGCAGCCGGGGGAACAGCCAGGTTGTCGGGCGGTCTCCGGCTACCTATTCGGACTAGCGGGAGAGCTTGCTCTGAAGCATATGATGTCATGTAGCGGTATGAAGCCGAACCCGAACGATAAACGGAACGACCCGTTCTACGCTCATTTTCCCAGCCTACGTACTATGGTCGCGGATGTGGCCCATGGTCGTTTACAGGGAGCGCTGAAACGGATTTCGGACTCCGGGGTCTTCGAGAACTGGAGTACAGAAATGCGATATGCACCGACAACCCAAATTCAGGCTGCATGGGTCGATAAATGGAAAGCGCAGGCGACTGACCTGGTCAACAAGTTAGGCGATTTATGAGAGCATACCCTTTTTTCGATGAAGCGCTTCTGATAATCGCCGAGCAGATATCGGCTCACTGGGGACCGGCTGCTCTAACAAGCGGGGTTATCGTCCGGGATAGCGTTGGCCACCTGAAGTTTGTGGCTGCGAATGATGCAGAATCCGCAGAGGACCCACAGACGCTTATCAAGACATTGCAACAGGTTCTTGGTCCTTATGCTCGCGCCGATGGCGTTTTAGTGTTCGCCGACGAGCCGGGGGCTGCTCGATTGCTTGCAGCTAAAGACCGGCTCTTCGTCGACGAAGGCGGACATAAATTCTGGATGATCGACAGGCGCATCGTTGGCGCCGGTTGGTTATCAGAGCCGGTCTCGACCGTTGCTGTGCCGCCCAGAGTGGTCTTTGCGAGTTTGAAGGGGGGTTGGCCGTTCAACTGCATTGACCGTCACCGCCGCCGATCTCGCCGCCCGAGGGAACAACGTTCTGGTCGTTGATCTCGACTTAGAGGCTCCCGGTCTGGGGGACCTTCTGCTGTCTGACGATCGGGCTCCAGAGTTTGGAGTTGTGGACTACTTGGTTGAAAACGGAATCGGCGGTGCTCCAACAAAAGCACTTAACCGATTCATAGGGACGAGTACTCTCACCTTATCGGGCGGTGGGCGCGTCGACGTAGTGCCTGCATTGGGGAGTAGTTCTGTCAAGTATCCTGCCAACGTGTTGGCTAAATTGTCACGTGCCATGACCGATGATGTCGATGAGCACGGAAACGTCGCGACTGTTGGACTACAGATATCCCAAATGATAGACCGAATAACTGCCTTGGAGTCCTACGATGTCGTGCTGATCGACAGTCGGGCCGGAATGGCTGAGCTCGCTGCGCCGGCTGTCCTGAGTTTGGGCGCTTTGGTTTTGTTCTTCGGAACCGCCCAGCAACAAACGATCAGAGGGTATCGCTCACTCTTCGCTGCGTTGCGCCTTTTGGCGCAGCGGTCTGTGCAACTGGGCCTATCCTCGGATTGGCGTCTTATGATTCGGCCGGTTTATGCAAAAGCCAGCATGGTTGGCGAAACTGCAGCTGCCCATGCAGATAACCTGTACGAACTATTCGCAGAGAATCTGTATGACGCTATTGATGAGGAGGGGCAGTCGGTAGAAGCTATCAATTTTACCCCCGATGATCCCGATGCGCCTCACCACCCTATGGTCATTCCGTTTGACGGCCGATTTCTAGACTTTGATCCCGCTCAGCGGGGAGATCAGCTTTTAGGTGCTTTCTTCGAGCAGACTTACAGGCCGTTCCTCGACAAGCTATATGCGGCACTGGAAAACCTGCCTGGCCAAATTAGGACAACATCAACATGACAGCTCGCAACAATAACGAGATGCAGGTTTTGAGGGAGACCATGGCCTCCTTTAGCCCGGCGAGCAAAGTGGAGCCCAATGAAACAGTAGGCCCAGATCGCGTATTCACGCCGGAGAGCCATCGATCTGTTCTGGATCTGGGCCGGCAGTTGGTTGTCGGCAATCGAGGTATGGGGAAGAGCTTGTGGACCCATGCATTGATCGACCCAACGGTTCGTAGTCGAGTTGCAGATGTATATGGGCAGTCACAACTAAAGAAAACCAAGGTCGTAATTGGGTTCAACGGCTCAGAAAAGGCCCATCTTATCGCACCTACCCCGGATAGCATCGAACGTGCCCTCGATGGTAAGAACTCTGCCGAAGATATCTGGCGCGCAGTTATATTCAGGGCCGTGCAAAATGTTCGGTCGGCTGCCGAACCGCTGCAGTTTGACAAGACGCTTGCAAAACTCAAAAGAATCCCGGAGAGTTCGAAGACGCGCTGTCGTCCGTCGACGATCAGCTTGCAAAGGAGGGTACCAACGTATTAATTCTTTTCGATGCATTGGATCGTCTCCCCGGGGATTGGAGTCGCATACGACAGCTTACAACAGCGCTGCTGCGTCGTGCTGTAGGCCTGAAGTCATTCAAGTCGCTCCGCACAAAGATTTTTATGCGGCCCGACCAGTTCGCGGATCGAAGCATTTTCCAGTTTCCGGACGGATCAAAGATCCAGAACGATCACGTCGATCTGAGTTGGCAGCCTCATGAACTCTTCGGATTGCTCTTCTTCGAAATCATGCGGAGCCCTTCGGGAAAGACTGCACTCACTTCCGTAGCGAGAAGGATCAAGGCATCGGACGCGCTAGCACCAATGGCAAAACAACGCAGCGGGTCGCTAGAGGACCAGAGGGATTTGATCAACGAGATCGCAGGACCTTTTATGGGGACCGACGCGAGACGCGGCAGAGTCTATACTTGGGTGCCGCTTCACCTCAGCGATGCCAGAAATGCCTGTTCGCCCCGAACGTTCTTGACCGCTTGGCAGAAGGCATCCGAGCACCAACCTGTTCCGGGCGACAGAGCGGTGGATCATCTGGGCCTAATTGAAGGCGTCCGTAAAGCCTCCAGTACACGGTTGGCGGAATTGCGTGAAGACTATCGGTGGATCGACGAAGCTCTAGCTGCACTCAAGGGTCAATTCGTTCCCATCGAGCGCGGCGAGTTGCTACGCATTTGGGCGGATTCGAAAGTTGTACAGGGAATTTTAAGAGAAGCAAACGCGGGTGGGTGGCTCGCACCCGTACAACTGGCCGATGACAACAACACTGAGGCGCTGCTTGATGCGATGAACAGTATCGCTGTTACAGAAGAGCGGGCAAACGGCAAGATCAATGTGCCGGACATTTTCAGAGTTGAAGCTGGTATTAAGCGAAGGGGCGGTGTGGCCGTTCCAAGACGCACATAGGATGGTAAAAGGTCTGTATGGCCGGGCCGATTGACTATCTGCTGCCAGAGCGAGACCGCCCCACCAAAAATCATCCCCGTTTTCCCCGCCCCCGAAACCTGCCTTATCCTGAACGTCCTTCCGCCGTCGGACGGATCGCGTAACGTGTCGATGCGGGCGGGAGGAGGCGCTTTCGTTTGCTGTCGAAACGTACGGCTGCGGCGAGAGAGACGCGGAACGCTGCGAAGGAGACATCCTTCGTCGTGACAGGCTTCCCCTTCCCCGGGCCGCGGGGTCGGTTTGGGTCCGCCATGCAAGCGGGATGATCGCACCTGTTCCCGAAAGGTACAGGCGCCGGTCAGATCGTGCAGCGAAGCCGTTTTGCGCTTGAAGGAGGCCGGACCGCCTCCGAAGAACGCCTCAAGGGCCGCGCGAAAGCGAAGCCACACAAACCATTCCACCAGAGAGGCAACGCTTTCGCGCGGTTCTCCGGACTGATTTCACAAACCCGATGGGCAACTTCCGGGGTGTTTCGCCCTGCCCGCATTTTCCCCGCCCGCAAGCAGGAAGGAGGCATCCGATGGACGCTTACGAGACCGAACTCTCCGACGATGAACGCCGCCACCGGCGCATGTATCGGCGCTTGCGGCCATATCTGCGCGGCGCAGCAAGCGAGGCCGGGCTGTTTTCCGACTGCCGCCTGCCGCGCTGCCGCCGGGCGAAAGAGTGCCTCGGCCGCTATCCCGATGCGGACATCGGCAGCAGCCATGACAAGAACTCCGCCCTGCGCGCTCACCTATCCGCGCCAACGTGCCCTGTCCGATGCCCTCAAACGGATGGCCGATGCGGGGGACGAGGCGATGCGGGACGAGGGCCGCAGCCCGCAGGAGATCGTGCAGGCCAGCAAGGATTATTACCACGCCATGTGTAACGCCGACGACTGGCCGGAAGACCCGCTGGCCCGCGTCATGTCTCCCCGGAACCGGGGACCGGGTCGGAAACGTCCGAAAACATCGGGCAGAGCCGGTTGACCGTATTGGCGTTGCGCAGCGTGCCGATGCCGAGTTTTTTGGTCGTCAGATGCGACAAAAGCCGGGTTTCGCTGGCCTCGCGGCCAAAATCGATCCAGAGGTCGCCGTCCACCAGCGCCAGCCTGATGCCCGGCTCGGCGATTTGCCGCAGCATCGCCAGCGCATCCTCCGCCAGTGGCTGGCGCATGACGCGCACGCCGACCTGGCTGCCCTTGATATCGGGAAAGGGATTTTGCGCCGCAAGCCGCAGCCATTCGTCTTTCGTCCGCACGAGGATATCGACGTGCTTTTCGAAGCGTTGTTGGAACCCCTCCTCCAGCCGCACCTCGATGGCCGGAACCGCCTCATTGCCGGCCTCAAAAATCAGGTTGCCGGTCGCCGCCAGCGTGCGCGGCGCAGCAAAGCCGAGCCCCTCGGCCATCGCCTTCAGATCGGTCATGACAAGCCGCTTGCCTGCTCCAAGCACGATCGAATGCAGCAGCGCGACATGCGTGGCCATCGTCTCAGCCCCTGTCCGCCGTCGAAACGGACCAGTAGCGCCAGGGCGCCCACCAGCGTTTCGTCTGCCCCAGAACCTCCGGCACCGGATCGAGCCCGCTCGTGCCGCCCGGCCCGCAGCGCATCACGCGAAACAGCGTCATCCAGCCGCCCGGCCAGATTCCGTGCCTTGCAATCGCCTCATAGCCATATTCCGAACAGGTCGGCAGATGCCGGCAGGAATTGCCGATAAAACCGGAGAGCGTCAGCTGATAGAGCCGGATGAACCCCATGCCCAACAGCCGCCCGGGCGTCTTGCGAAACGGCCCATCATAATTGCGGCCGCGATAGGGGCGCGGGGTGGCTTGATGCTTGTGTTCGGGGGCGTGATTACACATCGCTTGCCCGAAGACAGGTCAGTGCTTGCGGCATGCCCCTCACCCCGCCGGCTCCAGCCGCTTCGCCTCGATCTGACCGATCGCATCGACGACGGCATCGAAGGTCAGCATGGTCGAGGCGTGGCGGGCCTTGTAGTCCTTGACGGGCTTGAGGAAGCGCATGTCCTCGAAACGCCCCGCCGGCCCCTCGCCATCCGCCTTCAGCATGGCAAGCATGTCGGCGCGGGCCTGTTTGAGTTCGCCGGCCGTCGCGCCGACGACATGGCGCGCCATGACCGAGGAGGATGCCTGGCCAAGCGCGCAGGCCTTGACCTCATGGGCGAAGTCGCTGACCGTGTCGCCCTCCATCTTCAGCCAGATTTTCACCCGCGATCCACAGAGTTTCGAATGGGCGCTCGCCTCGGCATCGGCATCGTCCAGCCGGCCGGTCAGGGGAATGTTGCCGGCGAATTCGAGAATCCGGCTGTTGTAGATGTCATCGATCATTTGGCGTGATCCGGTTGATATTGCGCGTTCCTGAATGATCCGGGCATGATTTTCTATCGTATCCTGTAAAAAAACACACTGTCTCCCAAAGCGCCTCTTTCGGATGTGTCGCGGCATATTATATGTTATGTCGTGTGGAGGCGAGCGGTTCGCAAGAGCGAATGCCCGCCTGTTGTTTGGGAAACCGTGCCGGACGATTGCGAGCCTTGAACTCGGTCAATCGGAAAGCCCCGGAGCCCGCCGACGGAAACCAGGCCCGGAAGTATGGGTCGATGGCCAGTGGCGAGTTGTCCGATAAAGATAAACGCTGCGTTACGCCAAGAGGCCATCATGGATGCCATAGTCAAGAATTTTCCTGCTCTTTCCTCCCCGACGGCCGCCCGAGCCAGAAGGAAGCCGAGGATGCGGTTCGCGTCCTGCTGCGCTGGGCCGGCGACGATCCGGAACGCGAAGGCCTGCTCGATACGCCGGCCCGCGTCGCCAAGTCCTACAAGGAACTTTTTCCGGCTACGATCTCGCGGCCGAAGACGTTCTCGGTCGCACCTTCGACGAGGTCGGCGGCTATGACGATATCGTGCTCGTCAAGGACATTCCGTTCTTCTCCCATTGCGAACACCATATGGTGCCGATCATCGGCAAGGCGCATGTCGCCTATCTGCCCAATGGCAAGGTTCTCGGCCTGTCGAAGATCGCCCGCGTCGTCGATATTTTCGGCCGTCGCCTGCAGACGCAGGAAACCATGACGGCGCAGATCGCCAGGGCGATCGACGATACGCTGCAGCCGCGCGGCGTCGCGGTGATGATCGAGGCCGAACATATGTGCATGGCGATGCGCGGCGTCCAGAAACAGGGCTCGACAACGCTGACCACGACCTTTACCGGTGCCTTCAAGAGCGAGCCTTCAGAGCAGGCGCGTTTCATGACCATGCTGCGGGGCTTCAAGTAGGCTCCGATACAATCGGAGCTTATCCGCATGTCCATCATCTTCGACACCCCATCCAGCGATAAAAGCGAACTGGAGGCCGGACCGGCCTTCACCCCACGTTTCGATGGCAATGGCCTGATCACTGCGGTGGTGACGGATGCAGGCGATGGCATGCTCTTGATGGTCGCCCACATGAATGCGCAAGCCCTGGCGCTCACCATCGAGACCGGCATCGCCCATTATTACAGCCGCTCTCGCAAGAGCCTGTGGAAGAAGGGCGAAACCTCCGGCAACCTGCAGAGCGTCGTCGAAATCCGCACCGATTGCGACCAGGACGCCATCTGGCTCAAGGTCAGGGTCGCCGGCCACGACGCCACCTGCCACACCGGACGGCGCTCCTGCTTCTATCGCGCCGTTGAAAGTTACGATGGAAAGCCGGCCCTTACCATTGTTGATCACGACAAACATTTCCATCCCGACGAAATCTACGGCAAAAATTAAGCATCTGATGCTTTTTGGTTCAATTTTCCGCACCATTCACCAATTCGCAACCAGACTGGGCGTGTAATCTGATTAAGCGGGCGGTTCCGCTGGAAACAGCCGACCGCGCCGCGAAAGCGCAGACTACGCAACTATCGCATGGCTTACGCGTTATCCGCAGCAGCATGTGCACGGTCCTGACGGTATGTTCTGCGGCATGGAGGTGCCGGATGTTGAACTGGACATTTAATCGCAGCGGAACGACCGCAGATGCCTCGGCCCCGGGTGGGCCATCCCTGACATTGACCCCTCCTCCCCCATTGAATCCAGACAGGCCAAGGCCAAGATCGCCCTTGCGCTTGGCGGCGGTGCGGCCCGCGGCTGGGCCCATATCGGCGTGCTGCGCGCCTTCGACGAGGAAGGCATCGATGTCGGCATGATTGCCGGAACCTCGATCGGCGCTTTGGTCGGCGGCTGCTATCTTGCCGGAAAGCTCGATGAACTCGAAACATTTGCCCGCTCGCTCACCATGCGGCGTATCGCCGGCCTGCTCGATTTCGCCATCGGCGGCGGCGGGTTGTTCGGCGGCCTGCGCCTGACGCGGCGTATGCAGGAACATCTGCAGGACATGACGATCGAAGGCCTCGACAGACCCTTCGTCGCGGTGGCAACCGAAGTCAACAGCGGCCACGAGGTCTGGATCGGCCAGGGCTCGTTGATCACCGCCATCCGCGCATCCTATGCCCTGCCCGGCATTTTCGAACCGATCAAGTGCAACAACCGCACGCTGGTGGACGGCGCGCTTGTCAATCCGGTGCCGGTATCGGTGTGCCGCGCCTATGAACAACCGCTCGTCGTCGCCGTCAACCTTCACTACGACCTCTACGGCCGCTCGGCGGTGATCAAGCACAATGCCAGCGTCCTTCCGATGGAAACCTCGAAGAAGGCGGATCCGGAAACCAGCACCTCACGGCTCGGCATGACCGGCGTGATGGTGCAGGCGTTCAATATCATCCAGGACCGCATTTCCCGCGCGCGCCTTGCCGGCGACCCACCGGATCTGGCACTTCATCCCAAGCTGAGCGATATAGGGCTTTCGGAATTCCATAGGGCCGGCGAAGCGATCGATCGCGGCTACCAGGAAACCAAGGCAAAGCTCAGCGAGTTGAAACGCTTGCAGGATGTGATGATCAGATAGGCTGCGCCTCCGTCTGGATGCGCAGCGCTTCGATCGCACGAAAACCGTCAACCGGCGATATAGGCCTTGATGTGCTCGGACTCGCGTTCAATGGCTCGGATGTGCATTTTCACCGCATCCCCAATCGAAACAATACCGACAAGCTGACCATTCTTCTCGACTGGCAAATGGCGCGCACGCCGTTTGTTCATCATTTCCATCAGCGCGTCGACACTGGTTTCCTCGGTACAGCAATACACATTCGACCACATCACATCCGAGACCGGCTTTTCGAGACAGTCGGCGCCGTATTTCGCGACCGAGGCCACAACGTCGCGCTCCGTCAGAATTCCGGAAATCCCGCCCTGGCTGTCGACAATAATGACCGCACCAATATGATTGTCATGCAGAAACGTCGCAGCCTCCCGCACGGTCATTTGCGGACCGACGGTAATGACGTTGCGCCCTTTTTCATTGAGAATATGCCGTACAGACATTCGAAATCTCCCATTGTGACAGCATCATGCGTCTCGCCGGCTGAACCTGCCTGCAAGCCGCGACGGTGAAATCCCTGGGGGATCACACGATCGGCGACCGACAATGTCTGCGCGCTTCTCCTCGGCGCGCAACGTTCCGTACCCGGCATCCAGAGGCTCTGCGTTCCCACAGCCCTGCCTCCGGAAGCACGATGGTGCGCCACCCGGAACCGGAAATCAAGCGCCGTCGCAGAGCGATGGATGCGCAGCTATTTTCGCGGATCAAAGAAGCCAAAGAGCAGGAAACCGAAGAGAAAGCCACCAATATGCGCTTCCCAGGCAACCGCACCTTCTCCGCCAACGGCGAACAGGCCGAGACCGATCAGGACATTGATCAGGAACCAGATTCCGGAAAACATCAGCACCGAGCGGTTGGAAAGCGCCTCGCCGATCGACAGGCGGCGGTTGAGATGGGCAAACTGGCGGCTGATCCGGCCGCTGGGTGAGAATACGAAGCGCGCCGCCGCCCCCATCAGGCCGGCCACGACACCCGATGCGCCCACAACAACCGTCATCTCGCCCCAATGGAACGCGACGTGCAACGCGACGGCTGCGGCGGCTGAAAGACACCAGAAGAGCGCCAGTCGCGGCAGGCCGATACGGCGCACGACGGGCGCACCAAAGGCAACCATCCAGAAACCGTTGAAGACCACATGCTCCCAACTGCCGTGCAGCAGCGAATAGGTGACCGGGCTCCACAACCAGGCCAAACTCTGCTCGGCCAGCGGATGATCATAGCGCGCGGGCAGAAAGGCGAAATTGAAGATGACTTCTTCATCCAGTGCCACGGGAAGGATATACGTCCGAAGGGCATGGATGGCCACGAGGACGAAAAGGATCACAACCAGTCCGCCGGGCAGATTGAAGGCCGGTTCGCGCACCGGCGGCGTGACCGCCACTTCGGCAGGACCCACGCTTGAGACCAAGGGCGGAGCTTCAGGCGGCAGGGCGTCACCCTTTTGATCGGTCATCTCTCACACGGTTTCTTCGCAGGTTGGCACCCGGTTTCCGGGCCAGCCACCGAGATTGTCTCTTGCGACCGCAAGGGTCGATCCATTCGATGGATGGAAAACAGAACATCCTAAACAGCTATTGCGCGCAGATTTAGGCGGGACGATAGGAAACGTCCAGCACGCGGGACGTTCTTTAGAATCACCTTAATAAAATATGACCTGCGCTCGACAGCGACGGTTGCGTGTTCTGCAATGCCTCGGAACCGATCCACAAAAAAGAGGCCGTCCAGTCAGACTGAACGGCCGGTGAGCCCCATTACCCCGAGCCCGAATTTTGTGCTGAAGGACAATCCTTCGAAGTGATGGCTGTTGATGCCACGGCGCGATGAACCAGGCAATCTAAACCATTCATTAACCTTAATTTTCGGCTGGCACGGAAATCGCGTGGTGGAAGTCAAACGCCCTTCATCGGGCGCCACCTGTGCCATGAAGGTACAGACGCTTGAAAAATGGAACACCGAATGCGCAGCAAGACGACCATGCACCTCTATCAATACTGGGACACATTGCGCGGGCATCTCGACGTGCCGGGGCGCGGCCAGATCGAGCCGGCGGACATTCGTCATATCCTTCCAGACCTTTTCATCCTGGAGCGCACAGCGGGGACAACCATCAGATTTCGCCTGGCCGGAACACATATCTGCGCGCTATTCGCGCGGGAATTACGCGGCACCACGTTTGATGCGCTCTGGCTCGCCGAGCAGACCAGCCGGATGACACGGATTGCAGTCGAGGTAATGACGCGCAAGACCCCGGTCATCCTATCGGCAACAGCGCTTGCCGGATCCGCGGAACGCCTTCCGATGGAGATTGTCCTTCTGCCCATGCGCTCGCCGGATGGAACGATCGACCGGGTCATTGGCGCGCTTGTTCCGCTCTCGCGCCCTCACTGGATGAACTCGACCCCGGTCAACTATCTCGACCTTTCCGGTATCCGCGTGCTCGATACTGCGAAAACCAATGTGTTCCTGCAGAACCGTCCGGAAATTGCCCTACCGCGCGAACCTCTCCGTCACCGTCACGATGGCATCGGCAAAGCCATCCGTCGCGTCCTGCACCTGCGCGTCTTCGAGGGTGGACGACAGGATTGAGCCTACAACCACAAACGTTCTATTAACCCGTATGAGTGTATGGTCCACCTTGGATGACCGTCTCTTCAGAGTGAACATGTATTCGTTTCAGCAAGCACAGAATGCCGACACAAAGCAGCACAACGAAGGTGCGTTTCAACGCGTCTCCGTCAACCTGACGGGCCGACTCATGCTTGCCAATCACGACGAATATGATTGCACTGCCGTCGATATGTCGCCCGGCGACGTCGTCTTCACCTGCGATGCACGCCCACGGGCTGGCGAACGCATCATCGCCTATGTCGATCATGTCGGACGCCTCGAGGGCAACGTCTCTAAACTCGCCGACAATGCCTTCGTCATCCAGATCAACGCGACGGACCGCAAGCGTGAAAAGCTGGCGGCCCAGCTTACCTGGATCGCCAACAAGCACGAACTCGGCCTGCCCGAAGACCGTCGTCACGATCGCCTTGCGCCGCGCAAGGTTCGTACCGAGATCACGCTTGACGACGGCAGCAAATATTCCTGCCGACTGATCGACCTTTCGCTATCCGGCGCTGCCGTCGATATAGAGACACGCCCTGCCCTGGGTGCTGCGATCCTGCTTGGCAGCATGAAGGGGCGCGTTGTCCGACATTTCCAGGAAGGCGTGGCCATCGAATTCCTCGGCATCCAGACGCGCGATAGCCTGCGCGAATTCCTGTAATTTATTCGACCTCTCCAAACTCTCGATAGTGTTTGAACCGCGTCAGGCCAGCCCGACGCGGTTTTGCGTTTTACCACCCGTGAAGCGATAAAGTGCCCTGATTGCTCCAGCGAGCGCTCACCATCGTGACGGCGGAAAGGCGGCCAAGCTCCAAACTGCATCGCAATGGAACAGTTTTGCGCCGGCATCAGCCAGTTTGCGCCCCGAATGCGGGCCGGGAAAATCCAAAATCAATCTTTTTCATGACGGACTAAAATTTTTTCGACTATTTTTCAGGTTATTTTTTGAGAACCCGGCACGATATCTGCCAAACGTCGTGTATACTCGCGCGCTCGGCCTCCCCAACGTCATGCCTATCGACCTCATTAAACGCGCGGCGACTCGATGCCTGGAAAGGCTATCTCTCCATAAAATCCAGTTTTATCAATTGGATAATTCCTCTACAAAAGATAAAACTCCTGCGTCTCCACGCACCAAGGATAAAATTTTAGACAAAATCACATCAAATACAGCTTAGTTTTTATTCAAGTTTTATTTTTATTTTATACTTATTTACGCTGACTTTGTACTTAATTGTACTTACGATTTTCGCGAGCAATAAAAAACTCCGTGTCATTGTCAAACCATAACGGGGAGACAAGAAATGACAGCAAAGACAATCGTGAAGGCCGGCTTGCTCGGCGCACTGCTTTCGGGACTGGCAGCTCAGACGGCCTGGGCCTTTCCTGCCAATATGGTCACGTCGGGATCGACCAATCCGCCCGTCGGACATTACGAATTCTGCAAGACAACGCCGCGGGAATGCCGGTCGAACGCCAGCCATGGCGGACCTGGCGTCCTGACCCGCGAAGGATGGAAAACGCTTCTTCAGGTCAACTACGACGTGAATGAATCGATAACGCCGATGACCGATAAGGATATCTATGGCGTCGAGGAGCGCTGGTCCTATCCCGACAACGTCGGCGATTGCGAAGACTATGTGCTGCTGAAACGCAAGAAGCTGATCGAAGACGGATTTTCGCCCTCCGACCTCTTGATCACCGTCGTGTTGCAGCCCAATGGCGACGGCCATGCCGTGCTGACTGTGCGGACCGATCGCGGCGATTTCGTGCTCGACAATATGCGCAACAAGGTCCTGCTCTGGTCGGATACCGAATACACCTTCCTCAAACGGCAATCGACGGAAGATTCCGGCCGCTGGGTGAAGCTTCAGGATGGCCGGGCGGTCGCAGTGGGTACGGTCCGCACGCAATAAACGCGCCCGCCCGGACAAAGAATTTGCGACCCCGAATTGTCCCCGGGATCGCAGATGAAAGGGCTTCGGTCAGTCCCCAATCCCCGTCCCCCGACCAAGGCCCTGCTGGCCGGTTCCGCTGTCCCCGGAACCGGCCTTTTTAATGCTGGTCGTTCAATCAAGCCGTGAAACGGTTGAAAAATGCGACGCCTTCCAGAACGAGCACGCCATAACACCCCGCCCATCCGCAGGCGATCACCCCGGCAATCGCACAATCGATCGACGGCAGCCGCCCCTCGCGCCGCATCTGCCATAGAGCCGCAACAAAAGCGCAGGTCCTGCGGACAAGGCCAGCAGGACCGGCAATGGTCGGAAATTCTCCCGTCGCTTTTGCATCAGCCGCGGCCAGGCCGGCCCGGCAATCAGGCGGCCGGCGTCCATGACAAGGAAGGAAACGCCGAATCCGGCGGCCAGGATCAGCAGGATTGTCCCGAAATTCACCATAAATTAACCATGTTGCAGCAGCGTGGCAGACATTGACGACTTCATGCAAGAGCCGTGCCGTCCACATATGTTTCATTCCGGAACAGTCCGGCTGCGCATTTGCATTGTATCAACCCTCTTGAAATGCAGGGCAGCAATCCGCCGATGACCGTTCCTTCCATAGCCTCCGATGACCACAGCCCGCTGATTTCGCCACGTTTCCTGTATCGCGTGACGGCTGTGGCAGTCAGCCTTGCTGTCTTGACAGTCGGCATCAGCATGGCTGGTCGCTGGTATGGAGAAAGCCTTGCGCAGGCCGGCCATACCGCCAGCACCCAGGTTACGGATATTTTCATTGGCCAGGATCATCTGCGCCTGCCGGCAAACGTCATCCGCTTCGAAACCCAGCGTGAGACCGGCATTGCAGAGCGTGCCGACCTCTATGTCACCTGGCCGACTCTCGAAGGCTATACCGATCAGAACCGCCACCTCTTCAATGATGTCGATCATCCGGAAAACCTGATTTTCCTGCAGATTTCACAAAGCACCATGTCGCGCGACATGTCCGGAAGACTTGAGCCAATCTACAAGCACCTGTTTGAGGGAAGCCCCACGCCGGGACCGGCCGGCCTGTCGCGCCATGCCATGAGAAAAAATTCCGGCTATGGCGACGAAGTCGTCTTCACCGCGGAAATGGCCGGCAAAGCCCACTATGCGGTCCGCTGCATCCTGCCGCAGTCTCCGGCCCTTTCCACCAACGCCGATTGCCAGCGCGATATTCACGCCGGCAGCGATCTTGTTGTGCTGTACCGTTTTTCGAGCCAATTGCTGCCACAATGGCAGGCCATCGACAAAGCGGTCCACGACTTCGTCACCGCCAAGCTCGTCACCGCGCCATAGGCCCTGCGGCGGGCCGGTATGGCGCACGACAAAACGGAACAAGACATTCAAACCGAACCGCAGAATAGTGAAACCAATCATTCATCATAAACCGATTGGTAACGCTATGCCGATAGAGTTTTCAGAACGGACGTTTCTGGAGGCGACGGCCGGACGATTTCAGTGAAAAAGAATGAAGAGTAGTGTAGTGTCCAAATCCCCATCGATCGGTTCCGTTCAACACACCCCTATCCCATTCTTCCGGAAGGCCTGCAGGATTTTGCTGGTGTCTCTGGTTGCATCCCTGAGTATCGCCACCACCGCCTCGGCTGCCAAATATGCCGGCATCGTCGTCGATGCCAAGACCGGCAAGGTGCTCTACAATGCCGATGCGGACAGCCTGCGCTATCCGGCGTCGCTGACCAAGATGATGACCTTGTACCTGACCTTCGAAGCGCTCGAGGCCGGCAAGATCAGCAAGAATACGCCGGTTCCGTTTTCAAAGAATGCAGCAGCCGAACAGCCGTCCAAGCTCGGCGTTCGCGCCGGCAAGGTCATTACCGTGGAGCAGGCCATTCTTGCCCTGGTAACACGATCGGCAAATGATGCTGCGACGGCGCTCGGCGAGATGCTCGGGGGATCGGAAGACCGCTTTGCCCGGATCATGACCAACAAGGCGCGTGCGCTCGGCATGACGCGCACCACCTACAGAAATGCCCATGGCCTGCCGAACAGCGCGCAGGTCACCACGGCGCGCGACCAGGCACGGCTCGGCCTCGCGCTCCGTCAGCATTTTCCGCAATATTACGGCTACTTCTCGACGCGCAGCTTCAAGTTTGGCAAGCAGACCATCGGCAATCACAACCGCCTGCTTGGCAATGTGCGCGGCGTGGACGGCATCAAGACGGGTTTCACCAATGCGTCCGGCTTCAACCTCGTGACGTCGGCACAGGCTGACGGTCGTAGCATTGTCGGCGTTGTGCTCGGCGGCAAGTCCGGTGGCGCAAGAGACGCGCAGATGCGGGCACTCGTCGCCAAGTATATGCCCGTCGCTTCGCGCCGCGGTGGCGGCAATCTCGTGGCGGAAACAGCCGTGTCCCCGACGGTCCAGACTGTCGAAACACCGGCTGCGGAAGAAGTCGCAGTCGTTCGTGGCGGCAGCTTCAACCTCCCGGACAATGGTCCGGTGCCGGGTGTCCGCTACAGCGGCGAAACCACCAAGAGCATCGAAGTGGCCTATGCTTCGGAACAGAAGCCGGCAAGCGACAACCCGGTGCTTGCAGAGGTTGTAGAGCCGAACACGCTTCAGGCGCAGAGCCGTGAAATTGCCCGTGCGGTTCCGGTTCCGGCCGCTGAAATCGATGAGCAGGTCACGCATTCCGTCGACAAGGTCACGACCGCATCGACTCCTGAGACACAGCCGCAGGGCTGGGTGATCCAGATTGGCGCGACGCCGGACAAGGATCAGGCAATGACGCTTCTGGACAACGCGAAGGACAAGGGCGGCAAGGCCCTGCGCGGCGCCCAGCCGTTCACGGTTGCCTTTTCCAACGGCGGCGGCCAACTCTATCGCGCCCGCTTTGCCGGTTTCAGCAACCAGAACAAGGCCTTGTCAGCCTGCAAGGTCCTGAAGGGCAAGGGGTTCGCCTGTTGGGCGAGCCTGCAATAGCAGATTTTTAAAGTTTCGATCGCCGGCGTGTGTTTGCCGGTGATCCTCCTCGGATTTGGTACTGCGTAACGAGGTCAGTTATGGGAATGAATGAAAACGGGCCCGGTAACGCGCCCATGCCGGAACAGAAGCGCAAATCCCCGCGTCTCGGTCTGCACCCGCTGCATGAGGCGGCCATGCGGATCGCGGATATCGGCCTCAATCGTCCGCGGTCGAAGACGAAGGATCTGGTGGCCTTGTTGCTGACCCACGGCGCCCGCGCCTGGCGATCGACACAGCCGGATGCCGATATCCACGTCCATGTGACGTCGCCATCGGGTCGCTATCCGATCCGGATCCGGATTCGCTGAATTCCATTCAAGGCAAACCCAGCCCGGCCCCAGTGTCCGGGCGTTTTCATTCCGGAGTGTTCTATAGAAGCCCAAGCTCCGCCAGTTCGCGGCGCAGTTCCAGCGGCAGTTCCCCGCCCTCGCCCGACAGCGACGACAGATCGCGCGGCGCCTCGCTGGCATGGAGATAGCGCCAACCCTGAAAGGCGCGGCGCGGCTGGTATTCGGTTTCGATGACCTCAGACCCAAGGACGAGATTGCAGCGGCCGATCCCGTCGTCGTCCTTGAAGGTTTCGATATCGAGCAGATTCTGCCGGGCCTGGACCTGGCCCTTGATCACCCAATAGAGCGAACCGCCATCCAGCAGTTCGTCCACGCGCTTCGGCACCATGCGCGTGGTGTGGGTCGAATGCGGATCGAGACCGGCGGCGATTGCCACCAGCGCTCGGCGGGCAACCCAGTCGCGCAGGTCATCGAGGAATCCGCGCCGACGCAGAGCTTGAGCAGATTTAAGGCCATGCCGGCTTTGAACACCCGTTAACCGGTGCGGGTCAAGGCGGATTCCGCGCCGATCCACAATCGCTGTTGCGGGATCAGCACTCCACGACATTGACGGCAAGGCCGCCGGTGGAGGTTTCCTTGTACTTCTCGTTCATGTCCTCGCCGGTCTGGCGCATGGTCTCGATGCAGGCATCCAGCGGAACGAAATGCTGGCCGTCCCCCTTGACCGCCAGCGAAGCCGCCGTGACGGCCTTGACCGCACCCAGCGCATTGCGCTCGATGCAGGGCACCTGCACCAAGCCGGCGACCGGATCGCAGGTCATGCCGAGATGATGCTCCAGCGCGATCTCGGCGGCATTCTCGATCTGCTCCGGCGAACCGCCCATCACGGCCGCAAGACCGGCGGCGGCCATCGCGGCGGCGGAGCCGACCTCGCCCTGACAGCCGACTTCGGCACCGGAGATCGAGGCGTTGAACTTGATGATGCCGCCGATGGCCGCTGCCGTCAGCAGATAGTCGCGGATACCCTGCGCATCGGCGTCCTCGTGGAAATGCAGATAATAGCGGATCGTGGCCGGAACGACGCCGGCGGCGCCATTGGTGGGCGAGGTCACGACACGGCCGCCGGCGGCATTTTCCTCGTTGACTGCCATCGCATAGACGCTCAGCCAGTCGTTGGCGAGCAGAGGATTGATCTTGTTGGACCGCCATTCGTCCTGCAGCTTGTCGTGGATCATGCCGGCGCGGCGGCGAACCTTGAGGCCACCCGGCAGGATGCCCTCCTGGGTCAGGCCGCGATCGATACAGCTCTTCATCGCCGCCCAGATCCGGTCGAGACCGGCGTCCAGCTCTTCCGGAGACATCGAACATTCCTCGTTCGCCCGCTTCATCTGGGCAATCGAAAGACCGGACCGTGCCGCCATTTCAAGCATCTGTTTGGCGGTTCCGAAGGGATAGGGAACCTTGACGCCATCAGTTTTGTTCTTGCTTGCCTTCATGGCCTCCAGTTCAGTGTCGGTCACGACGAAACCGCCGCCGATCGAATAATAGACGCGCTTCAGGAGCAGCCGGCCATCGCGGTCGAAGGCGGAGAAGGACATGCCGTTGGCATGACCGGGCAGCGGTACCTTCTTGTCGAAGACGAGATCGGTCTTCGGCTGGAAATCATAGGCGGGGTGGCCGGGCGGGGTGATCCGGCCGGAACGCTCGACCTTTTCGATGATCGCCTCCATGTGATCGGGATCGACGCGATCCGGGCGCTCGCCCATCAGGCCGAGGACGACGGCGCGGCCCGTGCCATGGCCGATACCGGTGTGCGCCAGCGAACCATGCAGGCTCACCTTGATCGCCGCGACATGGGCATTGGCCGGGCGCGGCCAGTCGCTCGACAGGATGAGATCGAGGAAACGCACGGCGGCCGACATCGGGCCCATGGTGTGCGAACTGGAGGGGCCGATCCCAATCTTGAAGACATCAAAAACCGAAAGAAACATTCGAACTCCGCCCTGGGACTGGATGGCGCCTGCAGCGCACCAAAATCATCTATGAAAAAGCCTAGGCCATCCGACCGACGCCGTCAGGCGACCAACCGACATCAGGTTTTGTGCGTGCGACATGTGCTGCTGCAAAAATGGCGATATGGTCTTCCACCGTCCATGTCGCCCTGATGGGGACCACATTGCAAGAGGAGATGGCAGGAGAGCACGCAAACTTTTGGTCTGTCTTGCATTTTGGCGAATTCCTGCGAAAAACGGGACATGACAATAGCGGACTATACAGCGCTGGCAATCTTCGGGCTCCTATGGGCCGGCTTCAACTGGGCGACCGATGGTCAGAGACTGTTCAAGCGCGTCAGCCTGACCCGGCTGATGAACGAACAGCGCCGCAAGTGGATACGCAATTCGCTCACCCGCGACCTCAAGATGATCGACACGCAGATCATCGCCGGCCTGCAGGCGGGCACGGCCTTTTTCGCCTCGACGACAATCTTCGCGCTTGGTGGCTGCTTTGCCCTGCTTGGCGCGACCGATCAGGTCGAGGCCATCTTCAACGACCTGCCTTTCGTTTTTCATGGCAGCCGCAGCGGCTTCGAGTTGAAGGTCGGCGGCCTGATCTGTCTGTTCGGCTACGCCTTCTTCAAGTTCGGCTGGTCTTACCGCCTGTTCAACTATTGTTCGATCCTGATGGGCGGCATCCCGATGATGGGCGATGCGTCCCGCGATCCGGAAGCAGCCGAGCGCGCCGCCGAGCGCGCCGCGCGGCTGAACATCATGGCGGCCAAGCATTTCAACGCCGGCCTGCGCACTATCTTCCTCTCGATCGGCTATCTCGGCTGGTTCATCAGCCCCTATGTTCTAATCATTCTCACTACCTTCGTGATCTTCGTGCTGCTGCGCCGGCAATTTTTCTCGGAAGCCCGCACCGCCCTTCTTGAAGACACAAATCCCTGAAAAATATCCGGTAACCGTGCGGCAAAGCGGTGCGCCTTGCGCAAATCTCCTGCCGCTGTCTTGCTGAATCGGAAAGTCATCCATGCCGACCAACAACGCCCCCGCAAAGAGCGTCGCGGACCAGATCACGCCCTTGACCAACACTCGGCGCAGCCGCATCACGGCCATAGACAGCTTTCGCGGCATAGCCCTGATCGCCATGGCCAGCTATCACTTCGCCTGGGACCTGGAATTCTTCGGCTACATCGATCCGGGCACGACCGGAGCAGGCCTGTGGAAGCTCTATGCCCGGATGATTGCCAGCAGCTTCCTGTTCCTTGCCGGCTTCAGTCTCGTTCTCGGTCACTATCCGACCTTGCGCGCACGCTCCTTCGCTATCCGGTTCACCAAAATCGCCGGCGCGGCTCTCGTCATCACGACAGCCACCTGGTTTGCCTTTCCGCAAAGCTTCATCTTCTTCGGCATCCTGCACTCCATCGCCGCCGCCAGCCTCGTCGGTCTGCTGTTTCTGCGACTGCCGGTGATCATCACGCTTCTGGCCGCCATAGCCGCCTTCCTGGCGCCGCTATACCTGCGCTCCAGCCTTTTCGACCTGCCGGCGCTCTGGTGGGTCGGATTGTCGGAGACCCTGCCCCGATCCAACGACTATGTGCCGCTGCTGCCATGGCTTGCACCGTTTCTGGCCGGAATTGCTGCGGCTCGCATTGCGCTTTCCCGGCAATGGCTCAACCGCGCCGTGACAGGCGAAGGTCCGCCACCGAAATGGAAGGGCGCCTTGATGACGGCAGGCCGACATAGCCTCGCCGTGTACCTGCTGCACCAGCCGCTCCTGATCGGACTGGTCTATCTTTTCTCGCTTGGATTTCCAGCCGCCAAGCCGGATCCAGTCGCGTTGCGCGGGGCTGAATGTGTCGCGATGTGCAGACAGCAGGATTCAGAGCGCTTCTGTGCGGCATTCTGCGATTGCACCTTGAACAAAATGCTGGAGGAAAAGCTGTTTACGGCCTGGAACGCCGGTGAAATCGACGGCACCAAGGACGACCGGATTGCTCAGAATCGCCGGACAGTGCACAATAGATTCACGCGCAATGGAAGATCCAGGTGCAAAGGACCGGCGATGAACGCCTACCGTGCCAAGCCGCTGAATTTTCCCTGGCCCCCTCTTCTCTATGGAGCGGCCATATTGATAGCGCTTGCCCTTGGACGCCTGCACCCGATCGGCGTTGTCCATAGCAATGGCTGGGCGCCGTGGATTGCAGGATCGAGTTTTATCGTCCTTGCCGTGTCACTCGACCTCTGGGCGGTCAAAACACTGATCGACAGGAAGACCACAGTGCTGCCGCACAGGGGTTCATCACATCTGGTGACCTGCGGACCATTTCGTTTGACGCGCAACCCGATCTATCTCGGCTATACATTCGTGATGGTGGGGCTTGGACTGATCATGCTCAATCCATGGTTCTTCATCATGGCGATTGTCGCCACGACGATCACCACGTCTTTTGCTGTGCGCTATGAAGAACTGCATCTGCATTCGCGTTTCGGCTTTGAATTTGAGCGGTATTGCCGGAAAACCAGCCGATGGCTCTGAAACCGGTCTGATCCGAAGATATCAGGTACTGACACCGATCTCAGCCAACCGTGTTAGGCAGGCTTCCTCGACATTGTTGAGCTCTTCGAGGGTGTCGTCGATATCTTTGCGCTTCTGGCGCAATTCGTCTCGTTTTTCTTCGACGCGCTTCATCAGCAGGCGAAGCTGTCCGGACTCGCCGGGCGGATCCTTGTAGACCTGAATGATTTCGCGGATTTCGGCGATCGTGAAGCCGATCCGGCGCCCCCGCAGGATTTCCATGATCAGGCGGCGATCTGCAGAACGGAACAGGCGGGTGCGGCCGCGGCGTTCCGGATGGATGAGCCCTTCATCCTCGTAGAAACGCAACGTGCGCGTGGAAACACCGAATTCCCGCGTCAATTCTGTGATGCTATAGTACTTGTTCACGCCATCTCTCGTCTGCGTCGACTGAAGGATGACTTTATTGACTTTGACGTAAAAGTCAAACTTTTGCCTGTCTCGCCTGCTCAGCGGATGCCGAACCACCAGGTTGCGAGGCCGAGAAAGGCCATGAAGCCCGTCACATCGGTTACGGTCGTCACGAACACGGCGGAGGATACGGCCGGGTCAGCCCCGTACCGGTCCAGCAACAAGGGAATCATGATCCCGGCCAGAGCCGCAGCGATCATGTTGATCAGCATGGCCGCAGCGATGATGCCGCCGAGGTTAATGTCCTGGAACCAGGCACCGGCGACGATGCCTATCAAGAGCCCGAAAAGCAGCCCGTTCAGCAACCCCACCCCCGCCTCGCGACGAACGATGCGCCAGGCATTGTGGATGTCGAGATCGCGGGTGGCGAGCGCCCGCACTGTCACGGTCATCGTCTGCGAACCGGCATTGCCGCCCATGCCGGCCACAATCGGCATAAGAATGGCCAAGGCCACAATCTGCTGGATCGTCGCCTCGAACAGACCGATCACCGAGGCTGCCAGAAATGCAGTAAGGAGATTGACCGCCAGCCATGGAACGCGCGAGCGCGAGGTGCTGATGACCGAATCGGACAGTTCCTCGTCGCCGACGCCGCCGAGACGCATCAGGTCTTCCTCGGCTTCTTCCTGGATGACGTCGACGACATCATCAATGGTCAGCACGCCGACGAGACGGTTGTTTTCGTCGACCACGGCCGCCGACAACAGGTCGTACTGCTCGAAGAGCTGGGCGGCCTCTTCCTGGTCCATTTCGGCTGGAACCGGATGATTGGTCTCGCGCATGATCGTCTCGATCTTGACGGAGCGCTTGGTGCGCAGCACGCGGTCGAGATCGAGCGCGCCGAGCAGCTTGAAGGTCGGGTCGATGACGAAGATCTGCGTGAAGCTCTCCGGCAGGTCGTCATCCTCGCGCATGTAGTCGATGGTCTGGCCGACGGTCCAGAACGGCGGCACCGCGACGAATTCCGTCTGCATTCGGCGGCCGGCCGTGCTTTCCGGATAATCCAGCGACCGCCGCAGCCGGACCCGTTCTGTGAACGGCAGCTTGGCGAGGATCTCCTCCTGGTCCTCCGCGTCGAGATCCTCGAGAATGTAGACGGCATCGTCGGAATCCATCTCGCCAAGGGCGGCGGCGATGCGGTCGTTGGGCAGGTGCTCGACAATATCGAGGCGGATCGCTTCATCGACTTCCGTCAGCGCCGACAGGTCAAAATCATCGCCGAGAAGCGAGACGAGCATGCGACGCTGCTCCGCCTGGATGGCCTCCAGAAGATCGCCCATTTCGGAGGCGTGAAGGCGCGCGACGTGTTGGCGCAGATAGAGCAGATCGCGATCGGCAATTGCTGCACCGACATGCATGAGATAATCGGATCGCACCGATCCGTCGTCGGAATAGATATCCGCGTCTTCGAGGAACTCTGCCGCGACAGGGGCTTCCTTACGATGGTCTTCGCCGGTATCGCTCATCTGTCGCCCTCAAAACCGTGGCCACATCCCGTGACAGGCAAGCCTGATGGGGACGAAGCGGAAATGCCAAATGCCGGTTGATTGCACGCCTCTAGACGAGACCTGTCCTGTTTTGCTAGCGCAAAGGGCAGCCAAGGTCCACAGCGCAAGTCCGGTACCGGCGGCAAGCTCTGAAATTTTGTCCAAGCTGTTGCAAAATAATATGAAACAAGCTGCAATATGGCGTTCGAGCAGGAGCATCCGCATTGGCGACCAGACCCATTCTTCGCTTTCCGCACCCGCTGCTGCGCACAGCCGCGGCCGCCGTCGATCAATTTGACGATGCGCTTGCGGCGCTGGCGCAGGATCTGCTCGAGACGATGCGGGCTGCGCCCGGCATCGGGATCACCGCTCCGCATATCGGTATTCTGCAACGCCTGATGGTCATCGAGATCGACGCTGCGTCCGGCGTGCGCATCTACGTTAATCCGGAGGTCACCTCCCGTTCGACGGACATCACGCGTCATGTCGAAGGCAGTGTTTCCATGCCGGGCGTGACGGAAGAGGTCGAGAGGCAGAGACACGTCAGCATCCGCTTCCAGACACTGGATGGCGCGGTTCGCGAAGAGGAGGCCGAAGGACTTCTGGCAATCTGCCTGCAACATGAAATCGATCAGCTTGACGGCATTTTCTGGACCCAGCGACTGTCCCGTCTGAAACGCGAGCGCATCACCAGGCGCTTCGAAAAACTGCACACCTGATAGGGCCGGCGGCGGGCTCACCGCTCTATTTTCGTCCCTCCCGACACAATAGCTTTGCAAACATATCATAGTTAATTGCGCCGTCCTGCCGCTTGGCTTAGCCATGGAGACATAAACCAGCGGAAACGCGGAAGGAGCCAGCCATGCACACGGAAAACAGGAAAGTGCTTGCGGATATTTCACCCGAAGAGCTGAGCATGCTGCAGCGGGTTTTCAACGACGTCTGCGGCCGCAAGGGCTGGGCCATCGACAGCCCGGCAGCAACTGAGGATGCCGCGCGGGTCATCCACCTCTTCCAGCACGGGGTCCGTAGCGAGATCAAGCTGACCCGAATGCTGATGAGCGATACGGACGCTATTGCCAGCTAACGCTCCTGCGCCGGCCTTTTTCGCCGGCGCCCCTGCCTGAAGCCAGGAAATCACCCCAAAAATCCGGACATAAAAAAACCCGCCGAAGCGGGTTTAGTTTTTGGTGCGGTCGAGAAGACTCGAACTTCCACGGGTTGCCCCACAGCGACCTCAACGCTGCGCGTCTACCAATTCCGCCACGACCGCATCGTGGTAGCCGCCGGATTGCTCCGGCGGGGCTGCATGTAGCAAAAGCATTTGGGGTGCACAAGGGCACGACAAGAGAAAGTTGACAGGACTGTGAACTATTTCAACAGCCTGTCGGCGGACCGCCCGGAAACGCTGGACTCTTGGCTTTCCAGGTCCCATCTAGTTCCCGATAGCAGGACCAGGGACATAGATGCAGCGCGACGATCTCGACATCACCTTCTTTGCACAGCCCGACTCGCCACCCATCCGCTGGCGGATTGCGGCCGCGCCGGTGCCCTATGAGGAAGCCGTTGCGGTGATGGAACGCGAGGCGGCGGCGATTGCAGCCGGCGAGGCCGACGAACTTGTCTGGCTGGTCGAACACCCGCCGCTCTATACGGCCGGGACCAGCGCCAACAGCGACGATCTGGTGATTCCCGACCGGTTTCCCGTGTTCCAGACGGGGCGCGGCGGCGAATACACCTATCATGGTCCGGGCCAGCGCGTGGCCTATGTCATGCTCGACCTGAAGCGCAGACGACAGGACGTCCGGGCTTTCGTGGCGGCATTGGAAAGTGTTGTGATCACGACGCTTTCCTCGATGAATGTGCGTGGCGAGCGGCGCGAAGATCGCGTCGGCGTCTGGGTGCGGCGGCCGGAAAAACCGCCTCTTGCCGATGGCAGCCCCGCCGAGGACAAGATCGCCGCCATCGGTATCCGGCTGCGGCGCTGGGTTAGCTTTCACGGCCTGTCCCTCAACGTCGATCCTGACCTTGATCACTTCGACGGGATCGTGCCCTGCGGCATTCGCGGTTACGGCGTCACCAGTCTCGTCGATCTCGGCCTTCCGGTGATGATGGCGGATGCGGATATCCGGCTGCGACAGGCGTTCGAGCAGGTCTTCGGCCCGCTCGTCAACGAAACCGCCTGATCAGCCGAACAGCCGGTCGGTCGCATAGATGATCGCATATCCATGCAGGGCCACGGCGGCGTAGAGGCCGAACCCGCTCGCCAGACGCTGCATCGCTGTCATCTCGTCCAGCCGGTGGCGTGGCTTTACGCCACCCCGGATCATCAGGCTGAGAAGCGTGAAGATCGCCAGTCCGGCCAGCAGCGCGGGTGTCGGCAGGCCGATACGCCAGCCAATCGCCAGAATCACCAGTGTGACAAGGAAACTTCCCGCCATCAGGCTGTTTTGTGAGCGGAAGACCTGGCGCAGCACCTGCCCGCCATCGAAGCGGTTCATCGGCAGGAGGTTCAAAAGGTTGAACGCCCCGAGAATCAACAGGAAGACCAGGATCGAGGGCCCTGGCACAAAGCCAAGCATCCCCTCGCCTCCGGCATCATGTAGCGCCACGGCGACCGGCACCAGAAAGGCCGACATTCCAGCTCCCATGAGCGCGCAGGTGGCGACTTCGAAAAGCGAATTGTAGGGCCGCCCGCCAATGGCGATCCCGCCGAGCAGCGGAACGAAGATCATGCGCACCGTCTTGTGGCCGAAGGCGCGGTAGGCCGCCATATGGCCAAACTCGTGCAACACGATCACCAACGTCAGAAGCACGGACATCATCAAGCCATGGGCATTAAGCCCGAAGAAGGGCCAGAGCAAGAGCGTTGAGACGCTCGCAAGCCCCGCCTGAACCAGAGGATGCTCGAAACAGCCCCGGACGGGCAGGCTTTTGCCGGTTTCAAGCCACTGCTCCAGGGCCTTCATTTCGCGGCGCATGGCGAAATATCGGAAAATCAGGAAAGCAAGACCGCGATAGCGATCGGTCTGCTCAAGGGTCAGGACAACACCATCATCCGCTGCGACGAGTTTTCGTCGCTCCCGGAAATCTTTCCAGAAAGCGTCGTCGAGCGCACTGTCTTCCAATACACGAAGCTCGCACTGTCTCGCCGTGGTATTTTCAGTGCCCTGTTCTGTAACGGCAAGCTGGCGGACGATCGGCAGACCGTGCCGGTCGAGATGGGAGAATGTCTGTTCGACCCGCAGCTCGGCACCGGGCAGGATGCGGCTCGAGAGAGTGGTATGGTGCCAGTCCGCCGATGCCCCGGTCGGCGCGACCGCCTGCCATACCGCGCCGATATCGGCACGCAGGGTTCGGCTGAGACGCAGCGTCCGCCTGCCGATCGGAGCGGCCATCAACAACCAGAGCAAGCCCATGTTGATGACCAGCAGAATGATCGACGGAAGATGTGCTGTCATTACCGAGGCTCCGGCTTCCGTAAAATCAAGCCTAGCGGCCACGCGTCAACAAACGGTAGGCGGGAACCATAAACATGCGACCATCTGCGGATGCAGCATGGCCGCATGTCCTGCTCATTGTTACGCGGCGGCAGCGTCACGCAGAACCCCGATAGATTCGAGGATCTCATTTTCACGGTCGGTCGGACTTGCGCCCCGCGACCGCGCAATTGCGCTCATGACCCGGCATGCCATGTGTACGTCGTCGCCATCCAGGACCGGTCGTCGCGAATGGCGCATTGCGGCCCAGGCGCCCTTGTCGTCCCGCATGCCGATTCTGCAGTTGCTGTAGCGCAAAGATCGTCAGGCTGTCGGGAACGAATGGGGATACGTCAATGATGTGGAACAGCAACTCCAATTCGATCGGCGAATTGACCGTCCCGCCCGTCGAAACCATGCCGATCAGCCAGGCTGCATTGCGTTCATCCAGCGATCCCTGCGGGTAGCAATGGTGCAGGATGAAACCGCTGATCGAATCAATGAAATAATGATGCCATTCCGGACATTTTTCAGTGCAGGCGGTATTGATCGCAAAGAGTGTAGCGGCCTCCTGGGAGGATGTTATTCCCTGCGCAAAGACGTGTTCGCGCAGGATATCTATGTCGGTCGATGTCAGGCGTGGTTTCCCGGCGATCCCGCATGCCGGCTGAGAAAGACGAAGTTCACCCATCTTTACCTCCTGTTTCGTCATGAAACTGGTATCTAGGATGAGGCCGCAGCCGTTTCAAATCCGCAAAGATTCTGGCTTAGCAACCACTTGAGAGAATCATTCAATGTTTAACTTTCAGCCGCCCTGCGCTCCCGCCAGATGATGAACAGACCGGAGGCGACGATGATGGTGATACCGAGCCATTTCGAGGGTGTCGGGAAATCGCCGAAGATGACAAATCCCAGCGCGGTCGCCGAGATGATCTCGAAATAGTGAAATGGCGCAAGCAGCGACACGGGTGCCGCCTGGAATGCCTTGACCACCAGCAGATGCCCGTAGCCGGAGATCGTGCCCAGCGCGATGACCAGCAGCCAACCGAGGCCCGTGCCCGGCAGAGATGGCTCGAAATCCGCGACACCCAATCCGTCGCCCAGAAGGATCGCGCCGATCATGAACAGCGAGCCGCCGACACCGGCAATGGTCTGCATGACGAGCGGCGTATCGGAGGTCCCGACCGCGCGGTTCATCAGCAGGTAGCATGCGAAGAAAAACGCGCAGGCGATCGGCATCAGCGATTTCAGCCCGAAGAGTTCGAAGCTCGGCTGGATGACGATCATGGCGCCGCCGAAACCGACGACGATCGCAAGCCAGCGGCGCCAGCCGACCTTTTCACCGAGAATAAGAGCCGAAAGACAGGTGAGGATAAAAGGCTCGACGAAATAGATGGCAAACACGTCGGCCAGCGGCATGTATTTGACCGAGATGAAAAACAGCAAAGCGGCTGCGGCAAGCAGCATGCCGCGCAGCAGATTGACCCATAGACGCTTCGGGCGAAGCGCCCTCAATCCGCCCATCGACAAAAGCAGCGGCAGCGTCGAAACCAGCTGGAAGAAAAAGCGATAGAACGTCACCTGCCCAGGCGACATGCCCTGATAGACCGCCATATATTTGGCGATGGCATCCATGCAGGGCAGGATGATCATGGCAAAAAGCATGATCGCCAGGCCATGCATGACCGTATCGGCGGCTGGCTGCGCGGAGCGCTCGGCATTGGTCAAGGCGATATGTCCTGTGGGAAAAAGCCGGACCTTACCGGCTTCCGCGATGGTTGCAATCGAAACACGAGGCCTGCTGAATTTCGAATATTTCTGATATCTGATGAGCTGTTCACGCGGCGTTTCCTGATGGCTTTTTGACGTACAGGGTGGCCCGCATCGAGTGTCCATTCTATAGACTGCAGTCTTGAGACCATTTTCCGGCACATTTCGGCGTCCTGCCATCCGGCATCAAAGATTACTGCTCGCATGCCAGCCAAAAAGGAGAAAACCATGCGTTTTTCCACCGGAGCCGTCATTTCGAAGCTCCGCCCCAAGACAGACAACGACACGCTGGGCGGTCGCATATGGCGGGCCAGAGACGCCTTGAACCTGTCGGCGAAAGACCTCGCCAACCAGCTCGGCGTTCGCGTCGATACCATCGCGGCCTGGGAGCGCGACCGTTCCGAACCCCGGACCAACCGGCTATTCATGCTGGCCGGCATCCTGGGCGTGACACCTGCCTGGCTGATTGCCGGGATCGGCGATGCGCCGAAGGACGACCTGTCCGAGCCCGTGAGCCTGCGGCTGCGGGACCAATTGGCGGCCATCCGGAAAACGCATGAGGAGAGCGGGAAAGCGATTTTGGCGCTTGAGGTCGAGCTTGCCCGCGTCCTACAGGACATACACTGACAGCACCATTCGATTCTGCCTTGAGCGCCGCCGACGCCTCTGCGATGGTGGCGCCACAATTGATATTTCTGGGAGAAAACACCATGGACGTTCGCGCCGCCGTTGCCACGCAGGCTGGAAAGCCGCTTGAAATCATGACCGTTCAGCTGGACGGCCCGCGGGCGGGCGAAGTGCTGGTCGAGGTCAAGGCGACGGGCATCTGCCACACAGACGAGTTCACGCTCTCGGGCGCCGATCCGGAAGGCCTGTTCCCGGCGATCCTCGGCCATGAAGGTGCTGGCATCGTCGTCGATGTCGGCCCCGGCGTTACCTCGCTGAAAAAGGGCGACCATGTCATTCCGCTTTATACGCCGGAATGCCGGGAGTGTTATTCCTGCCTGTCGCGCAAGACCAACCTGTGCACCTCGATTCTGCGCCACGCAGGGTCAGGGCCTGATGCCGGACGGCACCTCGCGCTTCTCCATCGGCAAGGACAAGATCTTCCATTACATGGGCTGCTCGACCTTCGCCAATTTCACGGTGCTGCCGGAGATCGCACTCGCCAAGGTCAACCCGGACGCCCCCTTTGACAAGATCTGCTACATCGGCTGCGGGGTGACGACCGGCATCGGCGCCGTCATCAACACCGCCAAGGTCGAGGTCGGTTCGACGGCCATCGTCTTCGGTCTCGGCGGTATTGGTTTGAACGTATTGCAGGGCCTGCGCCTTGCCGGCGCCGATATGATCATCGGCGTCGATATCAACAATGACCGCAAGGCTTGGGGCGAAAAATTCGGCATGACGCATTTCGTCAATCCGAAGGAAGTCGGCGACGATATCGTGCCCTATCTCGTCAACCTGACGAAGCGCAACGGCGATACGATCGGCGGTGCGGACTATACGTTCGATTGCACCGGCAACACCAAGGTCATGCGCCAGGCGCTTGAAAGCTCGCATCGCGGCTGGGGCAAGTCGGTCATCATCGGTGTCGCCGGTGCCGGCCAGGAAATCTCGACGCGTCCGTTCCAGCTCGTCACAGGCCGCAACTGGATGGGCACGGCCTTCGGCGGCGCGCGTGGCCGCACCGATGTGCCGAAGATTGTCGAGTGGTACATGGAGGGCAAGATCCAGATCGACCCGATGATCACCCATACGATGCCACTCGAGGACATCAACATGGGCTTCGACCTGATGCATGCCGGCGAAAGCATTCGCAGCGTCGTCATTTATTGAGATTGCCCGCAGACGCGACCGGGCGCGCGATACACAGGACCAGCGTTGCATGAGCGATATCGCACCGTCGGGCGGCACCACCATTTACGTTGATGCCGATGCCTGCCCGGTCAAACCTGAAATTCTCAAGGTTGCGGAGCGCCACGGTTTTCCGGTGACCTTTGTCGCCAATTCCGGCTTGCGCCCGTCACGCGACCCGATGATCACCAACGTGCTCGTTTCGGCCGGCTTTGACGCCGCCGACGACTGGATTGCCGAACGTGCCACGGAAGGCGACATCGTGGTGACGGCCGATGTGCCGCTGGCCGGCCGCTGTGTAGCTGCCGGCGCGCAAGTAACCGGGCCAACCGGCAGGGTCTTCGACAAGACCAATATCGGCATGGCCACCGCAATGCGCGACCTCGGTGCCCATCTGCGTGAAACCGGCGAGAGCAAGGGCTACAACGCCGCCTTCTCGCAACGGGACCGCTCCGCATTCCTCGAAACGCTCGATCGTCTCTGCCGGCGGGCAAAGAATATCACGGCAGCGCGCTAAACAGACTCTTGCCAATCCGAGAATGCTAAGACTTGACCTTGCCGTTGCTCGCATGGCAACTGCTTGCCAATGGCAAGGCGGAACGGATCGAACGTGCACAGACTTTCTGACGATCGGGCAAGCGGTTACACGCAGGACAAATTCCGGCCATGAACGCCCCTCGCCGACGCCACCTGCCTTTCTACTGGGCGCTGCTCTGCGCAGGGCTTGTCTTTCCGGCAGGCCTCCTAATCCGGCCGGCTCTAGCCATAGAAACAACGGCCGTTGTGTTCTTCCTCGTCTACCTGACGCTCATCGCCATCCGCATACCGGTCCTGACGGGTGCCTATCTGAAAAACAAGGCCGCCGAAGACGACGCGCCGGTTGCGATCATTTTTGCCGTCACCTTTGCTGCCGTCCTCATCTCAATCATCTCGCTGTTTTTCGCGCTGAATGGCCGCGAGACAGCCTCCGTCGCGGAGCTCGTGCTCGCCTTCGCCTCCGTTGCCCTCGGCTGGTTCACCATCCACACCATGGCGGCGCTGCACTACGCGCATCTTTACTGGGCCGGCCATCGGCAGGCCGAACCGGACGCGCCGGAGCGTGGAATGGCTTTTCCTGAAACGCGCGAGCCCGGCGCCTTCGATTTCCTCTATTTCGCATTCGTCATTGGCATGACCGCGCAGACATCGGATGTCGCCATCACCACGACCGCCCTGCGCAAGATCAACCTTGTGCATGCCGTCGTCTCGTTTTTCTTCAACACTGTCTTAGTCGCAGCCGCGGTCAACACCGCCGTCTCGCTGGCGCAGTGACCCCAAAAATCGGAAAAGGAATACAGGCATGAAAGTCATTTCCCAGAACACCGCCTTCGGCGGCATGCAGGGTGTCTTTTCCCATGAATCGCAGGCCTGTGGCGTCGAAATGACTTTTGCAGTCTTCGTTCCGCCACAGGCGATCACGCAGCACTGCCCCGTCGTCTGGTATCTCTCCGGCCTGACCTGCACCCATGCCAACGTCATGGACAAGGGCGAGTATCGGCGGATGGCCGCCGAACTCGGCCTGATCATCGTCTGCCCGGACACCAGCCCGCGCGGCGAAAATGTCGCGGACGAACTGACCAACTGGCAGATGGGCAAGGGTGCAGGCTTCTATCTGGACGCAACGCAGGCGCCCTGGGCCGAGCACTACCAGATGTACACCTATGTCGCCGAGGAACTGCCAACCTTCATCAGCCAGCATTTCAAGGTCGACATGAACAGGCAGGGCATTTTCGGTCATTCGATGGGCGGGCACGGCGCGATGACGATCGCGCTCAAAAATCCCGATCGTTTCCGGAGCTGCTCGGCTTTCGCCCCCATCGTCGCGCCGTCGAGCGCCGATTGGTCCGTCGGGGCATTCGAAAAATATCTTGGTGAAGACAAGACCGGCTGGCGCCAGTATGACGCCTGCGCACTCGTTGAAGACGGTGCACGCTTTTCCGAATTCCTGATCGACCAGGGCAAGGCGGACGGTTTTCTCGAAAACGGACTGCGGCCCTGGCTCTTCGAAGATGCCATTCGCGACACAGATATCGGCCTGACGCTGCGCATGCACGAGCGTTATGATCATTCCTACTATTTCATCTCGACCTTCATGGCGGATCACCTGGAATGGCACGCCGAACGATTGGCCTGAATGTTCGAAATCAGACCGTCATGCGGTGATGAGCGTGACGGCTTTCCACCGAAATATGATCATGATGCGGATTGAAACCGCGGCGCACTGACGGCATCGACGATCTTGATGCTGGATTGGGCAAGGCCGTTGTGGCCTTCCATATCGACAATCACGTGCCAGTGGCCATTTTGCGGGATAGACAGGCAGAATCGGCGACTTGCGGGCCACGCCACCGACGAATTGATGTTTCTGGGCCTGTTTGTAGAGCGTGAAATTGCTCTCCGTCATCAGCCGCACATTGGCAACGGCCGACAGGGTGATCTCGATTATCACACCAGCCCGCTGTTGCTTGAGATCGTAATGCGTGAAGTTGACTGTCTGCTTCGCCATGTTTTTTTCCGTGAAAATCGACACCGGGCATAGGGTATTCAACCTAGCGCTAATGCGTTAAAAAAGGGCTTCCGTCCGCCGGCGCAACCGCAATCACACAGGTATCAACAGCGGTTTTTGTTCCGCTGCGAAAGAGGGGATCGCGAAGGGTGCGCCGAATCAAATTGTAACCGATCCGTCTTTTCGACGGGCGCCGTTTCGGCTATTGCGGATGTCATGACCCATGTTCTCCTTGTTGCCGCCGGCGGGGCTCTCGGCTCAGTCCTCCGTTATCTCGTCGGCCTCTGGACACTGCGGACCTTCGGCCCGTCGTTTCCCTGGGGGACACTGACGGTCAATATCACCGGCTCCTTCCTGATCGGCGTGTTCGCTGAACTGATCGCCCGGAAATTCGGGGCATCCGCAGACCTGCGGGTGCTGCTGATCACCGGCGTTCTTGGCGGCTACACGACCTTCTCCGCCTTCTCCCTCGATGCGGTGACGCTGTTCGAGCGCGGCGAACCGGTGACGGCGGCGCTCTATGTGGGCGCGAGCGTAGGTCTTTCCATCTGCGCGGTCTTTGCCGGGCTGGCCCTTATGCGCACAATGGTCTAAAGGGTCCGCTTTAGGTAGATTGGACAGGATCAGATGGCGGGCATCGAACACAAGCAGGTTGAGAGCGACGAGGCGGGCATGCGGCTTGACCGGTGGTTCAAGGTGCATTTTCCAGGCCTTGGCTTCGGCCCCTTGCAGAAACTGCTGCGCTCCGGCCAGATTCGCGTCGATGGCGGGCGCGTCAAGTCTGATGCGCGCGTCCAGCCCGGTCAGATTGTTCGCATCCCGCCGATGGAGGTCGACGCCAAGACCAAGACCGGCCCGATCCCCGGCCATGACCTGCGCCACGCCTCCGACCACGAGCTCCTGTCACGTATGCTGCTGCACGAAGACGCCAAGGTCATCGTGCTTAACAAGCCGCCCGGCATTGCCGTGCAGGGTGGTTCCGGCATCAACCGCCATATCGACCAGATGCTCGAGGCCTGGACCAGCCCGCGCGGCGAAAACCCCGCCTCGTCCATCGCCTCGACCGCGACACCTCCGGCGTCCTGGTCGTCGCCCGCACCCGCGGCGCGGCGCAGAAACTGACGGCAGCCTTTCGCGAGCGCGACACCAAGAAGACCTACTGGGCGCTGGTGAAGGGCGTTCCGCGCAAGAAGGAAGACAAGATCTCGACATGGCTGGTCAAGGAGCAGACCGAAGACGGCGACCGCATGCGCATTGCCCGGCACGGCGATGACGGCGCCGATCACGCCATTTCCTACTACAAGATTCTTGAGACGGCCGGTCCCAACCTCAGCTGGCTGGAGATGGAGCCCTATACCGGCCGCACCCATCAGCTGCGCGTGCATGCCGCCCATATCGGCCATCCGATCATCGGCGACCCCAAGTATTTCGAAGCGGAACACAACTGGGCCTTCCCCGGCGGTGTCCAGAACAAGCTGCACCTCCATGCCCGGCGCATCGACGTGCCGCATCCGGATGGCGGCAGACTGCGGATCACCGCGCCGATGCCAGCGCATATGGTGCAGACCTGGAACCTCATCGGCTTCGACATGGACAATGCGCAGGAAGTCGACGACTGATGAAACTCGTTCTGTTTGATTGCGACGGCACGCTGGTCGATAGCGCGGGGCTGATCCACGAGGTCATGGCACGAACCTTCCTCGCCTTCGGCCTGGAGCGGCCGCCGCTTGCCTCGACCAAAAGCATCATCGGCCTGACGCTCGACATCGCCATTGCCCGCATGCTAGGCCAGCCGCATGTCGATGACCGGGCGCTTGCCATGACGGCGCATTACAAGTCGATCTTTGTTGGTGTGCGCAGCGAAGACGGTTTTCAGGAACCGCTTTTCCCCGGCATCGCGTCCTTGGTCGCGACGCTTGCCGCGCGCGACGATATGGTAATGGGTGCCGTAACGGGAAAGTCGCGCCGCGGGCTTCAGCTGATTTCCGCAACGCATGGTTTCGACACGATATTTTCTGTTTCGCGGACGGCGGATGATTGCCCGTCCAAGCCGCATCCGGCCATGGTGACGGAGTGTTGTTCGGAAGCGGAATCGCGGCGGCCGATACCATCGTCATCGGCGATGCGATCTATGACATGCAGATGGCGAAGAGCGCCGGTGCGGCCGCGATCGGCGTTGCCTGGGGCTATGCGTCCGTACCGGAACTGGTCGATGCCGGTGCCGACCACATCGCCCGCATTCCCGACGACATCGTCGACTGGATGGAGAGATACCATGGCTGACATGCGCGATGACCTCACCCATGCCCTGAGTGACGCGGACCCCGTGCGCCGGGCGCAGATCCAGATGCACAAGCCTCTGCCGAAGCGGTTCTACAAGGATGTCACGGTTGGCACTGCTGATGCCGAGCACTCCGTGCTTCTCGACGGCCGCCCGGTGCGCACGCCGGCCAGAAACACGCTCAGTGTTCCGACGGCTGCGTTGGCCGAGCTGCTGCGTACCGAATGGGCGGCGCAGGTCGATGTCATCGATCCGGCGAAGATGCCTGTCACGCGGCTCGTGAACACCGCCATCGACGGGGTGAAACCCGATATCCGTGCCGTGTTCGACGATATCCTGAATTTCTCGGGCACCGACCTCATCTGCTATCGCGCCGAACAGCCGGAAGGGCTGGTCGAGCGTCAGGCACGTCACTGGGACCCGATCCTTACCTGGGCTGCCGATACGTTCGGAGCGCGTTTCATCCTAGCTGAAGGGATCATGCACCAGACGCAGCCACGCGCCGCGCTGACAGCCTTTGCCGAAGCGCTGCGCCCCTATGCGACGCCCTTCGGCCTTGCCAGCCTGCATACAATCACGACACTGACGGGATCGGCACTGTTGTCGCTGGCCTTTGCCGAAAAACGCCTGAGCGCGCAGGACGTCTGGACGCTCGCCCATCTGGACGAGGACTGGCAGATCGAGCATTGGGGAACGGACGACGAAGCCTTCCAGCGACGCGAACATCGCTGGACGGACATGCAGGCCGCAACCAGCGCCTTCGACGCGCTGCGGCCCTCGTAGCGTTTACGGATTCAGGCCGTGAGCTTCAGTCCGGCGATCCCCGCAATGATCAGCAGGATGCAGCCGATCCGCATTGCGGTCGCCGGCTCAGCAAACAGGATGACACCGAGAATGACGGTGCCGACGGTGCCGATCCCGGTCCAGACGGCATAGGCCGTGCCGAGCGGCAGGGTGCGCACGGCAAGCCCGAGAAGCACGATGCTTGCGACCATGGAGGCTGCAGTCAGCAGCGTCGGCACGAGCTTTGTGAAACCCTCGGTGTATTTCAGGCCGATCGCCCAGCCGATTTCGAGAAGTCCCGCGACGAACAGATATATCCAGGCCATTTTATAACTCCATCAAAAGGAGCGAGGCCGTCCCCGCGGTCGTTCGAGAATGGCAACTTCGCCACCCCGTGCAGCCGTCTGCATATTGCCTCTATGCCATCGCCGACGCCTTCAGGCAAGCACCGCCCGCGCAACACAGTCATGCTACCCAGGAGCAGCTTGCGCATTACCCGCGTTCTTTCCTGAGCTTTGCCCACCAGTCGAGCCGCTTTCGGATGTCGCGCTCGAAACCGCGCTCCGGCGGATCGTAGAAGGTCTTGCGGCCCATTTTTTCCGGGAAATAATCCTGCCCTGAAAAGGCGTCCGGCTCGTCGTGATCGTAGCGATACCCGTCGCCATAGCCCTCGCCCTTCATCAGCTTTGTCGGGGCGTTCAGGATATGCTTGGGCGGCAGCAGCGAGCCGTGTTCCTTGGCGGCGCGGGTGGCAGCCTTGTAGGCGGTATAGACGGCGTTCGACTTCGGCGCGGTGGCGAGATAGACGCAGGCCTGCGCCAGCGCCAGTTCTCCCTCGGGCGAGCCGAGATAATCATAGGCATCCTTGGCGGCGTTGCAGACGACCAGCGCCTGCGGATCGGCAAGGCCGATATCCTCCACCGCCATGCGCACCAGCCGCCGGCCGAGATAAAGCGGGTCCTCGCCCGCATCGAACATCCGGCAGAGATAATAGAGTGCTGCGTCCGGATCCGAACCGCGCACCGATTTGTGCAGTGCCGATATCAGATTGTAATGGCCGTCCTGGCCCTTGTCATAAACCGGTGCACGACGCTGAACGATCTCTTGAACGGCCGCTGCATCGAAAACCTCGCCCTTGCGCGCCGCGCGCCAGACCTCTTCCGCCAGCGTCAGCACTGCCCGTCCGTCGCCATCGGCCATGCGCACGAGGCTGGCGCGGGCGTCTGCATCAAGCGGCAGCGCCCTGCCCTCGGTCTGTTCCGCGCGGACGAGCAGTTCGGCAAGACTTGCCTCGTCATGCGACTTGAACGTCAGCACACGCGCGCGACAAAAGAGCGGCATTCAGTTCGAAGGACGGATTTTCCGTCGTGGCGCCGACGAGAATGACCGTGCCGTCCTCCATCACCGGCAGGAAGCTATCCTGCTGGGCGCGATTGAAGCGATGGATCTCGTCGACGAAGAGAAGCGTCTGGCGGCCGGACATGCGCCGGGCGCGGGCGCCCTCGAAAACGCGTTTGAGGTCGGCGACACCGGAGAAGATCGCCGAAATCTGCTCGAAGGCCAGACCGGCCTCACCGGAAAGCAGCCTCGCCACCGTCGTCTTGCCGGTTCCGGGCGGCCCCCAGAAGATCATCGACCCCAAGGAGCCGGAGGCGATCATGCGGGCCAGCACGCCGTCTTCGCCTGTCAGGTGCATCTGGCCCGTTACCTCAGCCAGCGTCCGCGGCCGCAGGCGGTCGGCCAGCGGGCGTTTTGCGTCCATGCCCGGCGGCTCGCTCGCCGCGAAGAGATCGCTCACCGGAAGAACTGCCGGATGCGCTGGCCGTTGCGCTCGATCTCGACGCGCCAGAGCGAGGATCGGCGCCGACGACCGTTTCCAGCGTCGCCGACGTATCGATCTCCGTGCCATTGACGGCGATGATGACGTCTTTCGGCTCGAAGCCGACGCGGGCGGCCGGCGATCCCCGGGTGATCTGCGTGATCACCACGCCTTGCGCCGATGTGGGCATGCGCAACTCGTCGGCAAGACGCGGCGAAAGATTGGCAACCACAGCCCCGGCGAAGGGATTGCGCCCCTCGATCAACCGGTCGTCGCGCGGTGAGGTTTCCGGCGCGCGCGCCAGCGTCATCGTCAGGTCGCGTTGCTCGCCATTGTCGCTGACGGTCAGATGGGCGTCATGGCCGATGCCGACCGTGGTCAGGCGGTAGCCGAGCGCATCAGGATGCTCAACCGAGATGCCGTTGACGGCTGTGATCACCTGTCCCGGCTTGATGCCTGCCTGGTCGGCCGGGCCGCCTTCGACAACGGCGCTTACCAGGGCGCCGCGGGCGCGGTCGAGCCCCAGCGCTTCGGCAACCTCGGATGTTACCGGCTCGAAGCTCGCACCGATATAGGGCCGGATGAAGCTGCCATTCCCGCCTTCAGCGGACGCGACGAAGACCTTGACCAGATTGGCCGGGATCGCAAAGCCGACGCCGTTTGAGCCGCCGCCACGCGAGAAGATCGCCGTGTTGATGCCGATCAGTTCGCCGTTCATGTTGATCAGCCCGCCGCCGGAATTGCCGGGATTGATCGCCGCATCAGTCTGAATGAAGAAGCCGAAGTCGCCACTGCTGACCTGGTTGCGCGCCAGTGCCGAGACGATACCGCTGGTGACCGTCTGGCCGACCCCGAACGGATTGCCGATGGCCAGCACCAGATCACCGACCTCGACCGCATCCGAATCACCGATCGGGACGATTTCGAACGGGCCCTCGGACTGGATCTTCAGTACGGCGAGGTCGAGGCGTTCGTCCTTCAGGATGATCTTGCTTTCGAACTCGCGGCCGTCAGCCAGCGCCACCTTGATATCATCAGCGCCCTCGATGACGTGGTTGTTGGTGACGACAATGCCGTTCTGGCCGACGATCACGCCGGAGCCAAGCGACGACTGCTTTTCCGACCTGTTCGGCATCCGCTGGCCGAAGAACTGCTGGAAGAAGGGATCATCAGCAAAGGGCGAGCGGCTCTCGACGGTTTTCTCGGCATAGACATTGACCACAGCATTGGCCGTCTGCTTGACGAGCGGTGAGAAGGACAGTTGCATCTCTGTGCGGCTCTGCGGCACGGCCTTCGTTGCAGCAGCCGGCGTCGTCACTGCACCGGTTGTGATCCTTTCAATTCCGTCCTGGGTGCCCTGCCCGGCGAAACCAAAATGGACTGCACCAACCGCCAGCGCCAAAACCGCGATGCCGGAAACAACAAAAAGACGAACCGAGCCGAATATGCGTGTCATGGGGGTCAAAATCCTGCGATGGGACAACACAGATAGGCTGTCAGGCTTAAAAAGCAAAGACGGCGGAAGCGTGAAAAACTCACGCGGGAGAGCTAAACATCCGCATGTTCAATGCGGGGAATAAAGCCGGCCAAAACGCAGAACAGCCGGGCGTTGCGGCCCGGCTGTTCTTAAAATCCGGCGAACCGGAAAGTCTTATGCGGCTTCGGCAGCTTCGGCTTCAGCAGCAACGCGTGCGATGTCCTTGGCGCCCTTGGCCGAGGTGTCGCGATCGACGAATTCAATGACGGCGAGAGCCGCATTGTCGCCGTGCCGGAAGCCGGCCTTCATGATGCGAAGGTAGCCGCCGTTGCGGGTTGCGTAGCGCGTTGCGATGGCATCGAACAGCTTTCCGACGACAGCAACGTCGCGAATCTGCGAGATGGCCTGACGACGGGCATGAAGGTCACCCTTCTTGCCAAGCGTGACGAGTTTTTCGACGATCGGACGGATTTCCTTTGCCTTCGGCAGGGTCGTGACGATCTGCTCATGTTCGATGAGCGAAGCAGCCATGTTGGCAAACATTGCCTTACGGTGGCTGGCGGTCCGGTTCAGCTTGCGGCCGGCTTTCTTGTGGCGCATGGCTATTCTCCTTTAATGCAGGTTCCCTTGTTATCTGGGCCTGCCGTTTCCTGGCACATACAGGCATCCCTCAGAGAGCCTGCTGTTTGACGGGGAAAGGCAGAGGTTTAACCTGCCTTTGCTGTTCTTAATACTGGTCTTCGTAGCGCTTCGCGAGATCTTCGATGTTCTCGGGCGGCCATGCCGGCACTTCCATGCCGAGGTGCAGGCCCATGGAAGCGAGAACTTCCTTGATTTCGTTGAGCGACTTGCGGCCAAAGTTCGGAGTGCGAAGCATTTCCGCTTCGGTCTTCTGAATGAGGTCGCCGATATAGACGATGTTGTCGTTCTTCAGGCAGTTCGCCGAACGGACGGACAGTTCCAGTTCGTCGACCTTCTTGAGAAGGGCCGGGTTGAACGCCAGTTCGGTAACGGCTTCTTCTTCGGCTTCCTTCTGCGGTTCGTCGAAGTTGACGAAAACGCCGAGCTGGTCCTGAAGGATGCGGGCCGCGAACGCGACTGCATCTTCACCGGTGACCGAACCATCGGTCTCGATCTGCATCGACAGCTTGTCGTAGTCGAGAACCTGGCCTTCGCGGGTGTTTTCCACCTTGTAGGACACTTTCTTGACCGGCGAATACAGGCTGTCGACCGGGATGAGGCCGATCGGCGCATCTTCCGAACGATTGCGGTCCGCCGGGACATAGCCCTTGCCGTTGCTGACCGTGAATTCCATGCGGATTTCGGCGCCCTCGTCGAGGGTGCAGATGACATGGTTCGGGTTGAGGATCTCGATATCGCCAACCGTCTGGATGTCACCAGCCGTTACGACGCCCGGACCCTGCTTGCGCACGACCATGCGCTTGGAATCATCGCCGTCCATCTTGATGGCGATTTCCTTGATGTTCAGCACGATATCGGTCACGTCCTCGCGAACGCCCGGGATCGAGGAGAACTCATGCAGAACGCCGTCGATCTGTACCGCTGTCACGGCAGCACCGCGCAGCGACGACAGAAGCACGCGGCGAAGCGCGTTGCCAAGCGTCAGGCCGAAGCCACGCTCCAGCGGCTCAGCAACAAGGCTAACCTTGGTGCGGCCGGAAGAGGTGAACTCAACCTTGTTCGGCTTGATCAGTTCCTGCCAGTTTTTCTGAATCATATGTTTTTGCCTTCCGTTCGTTGCCACCATCCAATCGTGGCAACCGAGCCTTGAAGCGCCGGAGGGACACGTCCCTGCCGGCTTGACGAATAATGCGATTAAACGCGACGCTTCTTGCGCGGGCGGCAACCATTGTGCGGGATCGGCGTGACGTCACGGATCGAGGTGATCATGAAGCCTGCAGCCTGGAGCGCACGCAGGGCCGATTCGCGACCGGAACCCGGGCCGCAGACTTCGACTTCAAGCGTCTTCATGCCATGTTCCTGGGCCTTCTTGGCCGCATCTTCAGCAGCCATCTGGGCTGCGAACGGGGTCGACTTGCGCGACCCCTTGAAGCCCTTCGAACCAGCCGACGACCAGGCAATGGCGTTGCCCTGTGCATCGGTGATGGTGATCATCGTGTTGTTGAACGACGAATTGACGTGGGCAACGCCCGTCGAAATGTTTTTCCGCTCGCGACGGCGAACGCGTGTGGCTTCCTTGGCCATGGTATACCTTTCGTTGATCTCTGCACCGCCGTAGTTCCAGCGGCTCCACCGGGAAAGACAAGCGCCCTTCCCTGAATGTCAAAAATGCGCAGCGGGAGTAAACCCTGTTGCGCGGCGATATCGTCACTGCCGTGATTCCAGCAGCTCCACCGGACGGGCGCTTCTCGCACCTGTCCGAAACTAGAAAAGAGGCCGGCGACGGGCGCCAGCCTCGAGCACTTCCTTTGCAGGAAATTACTTCTTCTTACCGGCGATCGCCTTTGCCGGACCCTTGCGGGTGCGGGCATTGGTGTGCGTACGCTGGCCACGAACCGGAAGCGAACGACGGTGACGCAGGCCACGGTAGCAGCCCAGATCCATCAGACGCTTGATGTTCATCGAGGTTTCGCGGCGAAGATCGCCTTCTACCTGATAATCACGGTCGATTGCCTCGCGGATCTGAAGAACTTCAGCATCCGTCAGTTGGTGCACACGACGTTCAGCCGGGATACCGACCTTCTCGACGATTTCCTGTGCGAATTTCGCTCCGATCCCGTGAATATAGCGAAGCGCAATTACTACGCGCTTGCTTGTCGGGATGTTGACGCCAGCGATACGTGCCACGCGTATTCTCCTTGCTTCCCGTTGCCATCCGGCAAGAGGTTTTTTCGTTTACACCTCCATCAAGGAGGCGACCATTAAAACAATGTTCGGGACACGTCGAAAACGACCGCACCCGGACTTCGTTGCCCGAAATCCGCGCCGATCGCTTGCATGTCGCGAGTTAGCGCGGTCTTTGGAGGATAAGGCCGAGAAAGTCAACTCCCCGGCCCTCCATTTTTAGGCGTCGGCGGAAGCCGAAGCCAATATTCTGTTGATTTCGGCAGTGACCGTTTCCACTGATGCCATACCGTCAACCGTCCGGAGCTGCCCTGTGGAGGCATAGTGATCCGACAGCGGCGCCGTCTTTTCCCGATACTCCACCAAACGCTTCTTGACTGCTTCCGGATTGTCGTCGGAACGGACCTTGCCGCCTGCAGCCAGCGTCTCCGTAACCCGATTCTCTATCCGGCGCACCAGGGCATTTTCATCAACCTTCAACTCGATGACGGCATCGAGATTCAGGCCCTTGGTCTCAAGCATGCTGGCGAGTGCCACAGCCTGGGGAACAGTCCGGGGATAACCGTCGAGAATGAACCCCTTGGCGCATTCCGGCAGAATCGATCTTGTCGGAGACGATCTCGTTGACGATCTCGTCGGAGACAAGCTGGCCGGCATCCATGACAGCCTTTGCCCGCTTGCCGACATCGCTCTGTTCGGCAACAGCTGCACGCAGCATGTCACCCGTGGAGAGCTGAGGAATGTCGTAAGCTTCCGTCAGAAGCTTGGCCTGCGTACCCTTGCCTGCCCCAGGCGGTCCCAAAAATATAAGTCTCATCGTCCCCTCTTCCCTCCACGCAGCTTTGATTTCTTGATCAGCCCCTCATACTGCTGGGCAATCAGGTGACCCTGTATCTGTGCTACAGTATCAAGGGTCACGCTGACAACAATCAAAAGCGACGTACCACCAAGGTAGAACGGCACGCCGGTCTGCGCGATCATCACTTCGGGAAGAATACAGACGAACATCAGGTAAAGCGCGCCGATCACCGTGATGCGGGTGAGGACGTAATCGATGTATTCGGCGGTGCGCTCGCCCGGCCGAATGCCGAGGATGAAGCCGCCGTGCTTCTTCAGATTGTCGGCCGTATCCTTCGGGTTGAAAACGATGGCCGTGTAGAAGAAGGCAAAGAACGCGATCATGCCGCCGTAAAGCACCATGTAAAGCGGCTGGCCGTGGCCAAGGGCAGCAACGATCGTTGTTGCCCAGCCAGGCAGATTCGACGTGTTGGCAAAGCCTGCAATCGTTGCCGGCAGAAGCAGCAGCGACGACGCGAAGATGGCGGGGATGACACCGGCCGTGTTCAGCTTCAGCGGCAGGTGCGAGGTATCGCCCTGAAACATCTTGTTGCCCACCTGGCGCTTCGGATACTGGATCAGAAGCCGGCGCTGGGCGCGCTCGACGAAGACGATCAGCGCGATGACACCAACGACCATCACGATGATCGCGAGAATCAGCGGGGTCGAAAGAGCGCCGGTGCGGCCGAGTTCGAGCGTGCTGGCCATGGCCGTCGGCAGATGCGCGACGATACCCGCGAAGATGATCAGGGAAATACCGTTGCCGATGCCGCGCGAGGTGATCTGCTCGCCGAGCCACATCAGGAACATCGTGCCGCCCAAGAGCGAGATGACCGTGGAAATCTTGAAGAACCAGCCCGGATCGCCCACAAGACCGTTGCCGCTTTCCAGACCAACAGCAATGCCATAGGCCTGCATGGTGCCGAGCAGCACCGTGCCGTAGCGCGTATACTGGTTGATGACCTTGCGGCCCTGCTCGCCTTCCTTCTTCAGCTGTTCCAGCGACGGGACGACTGAGGTCATCAGCTGGACGATGATAGAGGCAGAGATATAGGGCATGATGCCGAGGGCGAAGATTGCCATGCGCTCGACGGCGCCGCCCGAAAACATGTTGAAGAGACCGAGGATGCCGCCGCTCTGGCCCTGGAAGGCCTGCGCAAAGGCTTCCGGATTGAGTCCAGGAAGCGGAATGTAGGTGCCGAGACGATAAACCAGAAGCGCGCCGAGCGTAAACCAGAGGCGTTTTTTCAGATCTTCCGCTTTGGCGAAAGTCGAAAAATTCAGGTTGGAGGCGAGCTGTTCCGCTGCAGAAGCCATGCAATTCTCCGCGTAACCAATGTTGGAACCCGCGGGGTGACCCGGTCAGCTCCGGTAGAGGTTATGTTCTGTGTGTGAAAACCGGCTTGGAAAGACTGCAGCTGCAATCATACGCCTCACCTGGCTCCCGTTAATGTCAGTGCCCGCGTTGAACGGCCACGAATCCGTGAGGCTCTCATATGGGAGCAAAACCGCCCGGTGTGAAGCACTCCGGGCGGTCTATCGGTAAACTATTATTCAGCAGCGCCCGAAAGCAGCTTGATCGAACCGCCAGCCTTTTCGATCTTTTCGATCGCAGGCTTGGAAGCGCCGGCAACTTCGATCGTTACCTTTGCCGTCAGTTCACCATCGGCCAGAACGCGAACGCCGTCCTTAGCACGGCGAATGACGCGGGCTGCCTGGAGCGACGCTGCATCGATCGTCTTGGAAGCATCAAGCTTCTTCGCGTCGATGGCTGTCTGGATGCGGCCGAGCGACACGACAACAAAATCCGAACGGAAGATGTTGTTGAAGCCGCGCTTCGGCAGACGACGGTAGATTGGCATCTGGCCGCCTTCAAAGCCGTTGATGGCAACGCCGGAGCGTGCCTTTTGACCCTTCACACCGCGACCGGCAGTCTTGCCGGAGCCGGAGCCGATACCACGACCGAGACGCTTACGGTTCTTGGTAGAACCTTCATTGTCCTTGATTTCATTCAGTTTCATGACTGTATCCCCCTCACTTCTCGTCGACAACGCGAACGAGGTGCTGGACGGCCCGGATCATGCCACGAACGGAAGGCGTATCTTCCAGCGTGCGAACCCGGTGCATCTTGTTCAGTCCGAGACCGATCAGCGTCTGACGCTGAACGTTCGGACGACGAATGGGGCTACCGATCTGTTCGACGGTAACCGTTGCCTTTTCAGACACTGTGGTTGCTTTCTTGGCCATTGTTCAGGCTCCCTTATTCTTCGGAAGCAACGCCGGCGGACGTGCGACGGGCCTGCAGAGTGGCAAACTTCATGCCGCGCTGTGCCGCGATGTCCTTCGGGTGCATCTGGTTCTTGAGGGCGTCGAACGTGGCGCGAATCATGTTGTACGGGTTGGAAGAACCCGTCGACTTCGCAACAACGTCGTGCATGCCGAGCGTTTCGAAAACGGCGCGCATCGGACCACCGGCGATGATGCCGGTACCTGCCTTGGCGGCACGCAGCAGAACCTTGCCGGCGCCGTGACGGCCGTGGACGTCGTGATGCAGCGTGCGGCCCGAGCGCAGCGGAACGAAGATCAGTTCGCGCTTGGCGGCTTCGGTAGCCTTGCGGATCGCTTCCGGCACTTCACGTGCCTTGCCGTGACCAAAGCCAACGCGGCCCTTCTGGTCGCCGACGACGACGAGAGCAGCAAAGCCGAAACGACGGCCGCCCTTGACGACTTTTGCGACGCGGTTGATTGCGACGAGCTTATCGACGAATTCGCTGTCGCGCTCCTCACGGTTCTGGCGATCGTCGCGAGAACCTCTTTTTCTTGTGCCATTGTCCTTTTCCTTTTTCTTTTCCGGGTGCAATCGGCAGATTGACAAAAAGTCGCCCCGCCCTCTTTTCAGGTGGCGGAAGCGACGCGCTTATAAAAGCGGTTCGATGATCTGTCCAGACAGGTCCGGGCAGATATCATCTTGAAGTCCAAAGCCACCTTCACGCGTTCCTGTGAACGCGCAGGGCTTTAGAAGTTCAGGCCACCCTCGCGAGCTGCCTCGGCGAGCGCCTTGACGCGGCCGTGATAGATGAAGGCGCCGCGATCAAAGACAACGTCCTTGATGCCGGCCTTCGAAGCGCGCTCCGCAAGGAGCTTGCCTACGGCAGCTGCTGCTGCCGTGTCGGCGCCCGTCTTCAAAGACGTGCGCAGACCGGTGTCGAGCGTCGAGGCAGACGCGATGGTCTTGCCTGCAACGTCGTCGATAACCTGTGCGTAGATGTTCTTCGACGAGCGATGAACCGACAGGCGAAGACGGCCATTGGCCACCTTCTTAACTTGGCGGCGCACGCGGCTGGCGCGGCGCACAAGAGTCTCTTTCCTTGTAGCCATTTCGCGTGCTCCTTACTTCTTCTTGCCTTCTTTGCGGACAATCCGCTCGCCGGCATACTTGACGCCCTTGCCCTTGTAGGGCTCGGGGCCACGGTATTCGCGGATTTCCGCGGCGACCTGGCCGACCTGCTGCTTGTTGATGCCGGTGATGACGATTTCCGTCGGCTTCGGCACAGCAATGGAGATGCCTTCCGGCGTCTGGTAGACGACGTCATGGCTGAAGCCGAGAGCCAGCTGCAGGTTCTTGCCCTGCAGCGACGCGCGATAGCCGACGCCGTTGATTTCAAGCTTGCGCTCGAAACCGTCCTTGACGCCCTTGAAGATGTTTTCGATCATCGTGCGGGACATGCCCCACTTCGAACGAGCATTCTTCGACTGGTCAACCGGGGTCACGGAGACCGCGTTGTTATCTTCCAGCTTAACGAGCACTTCGTCGTTTGCGACGAAGAAAAGTTCGCCCTTCGGGCCCTTGGCAATCACTTTTTGGCCATCAATCGTAGCCGTGACACCTGCAGGAACCGGAACGGGTTTCTTACCGATACGAGACATTGTTCAACCTGTCTGTCCGTTATGGAGGTCACTGCACCGTATTAGAATACGGAGCAGAGAACCTCACCGCCAACGTTCTGTTCACGTGCCTGGTGATCGGCCATCACACCCTTCGGAGTCGAAAGGATAGTGATACCGAGACCGTTCGCGACCTGCGGAATGGACTTCACCGAGACATAAACTCGGCGGCCCGGCTTCGATACGCGGCCGATCTCACGGATCACCGACGCACCTTCGTAGTATTTCAGTTCGATGTTGATCTCGGCCTTGCCGTTACCAAATTCGACTTCGGAGTATCCACGGATGTAGCCTTCAGCCTGAAGGACATCCAGAACGCGCGCGCGCAGCTTGGAAGCCGGGGTCGAAACGACCGACTTGCGGCGTGCAGCGCCGTTACGGATACGTGTGAGCATATCGCCCAGCGGATCTGTCATTGCCATGTGCCCGTCTCCTTACCAGCTCGACTTGACAATGCCCGGCACCTTGCCGAAATTGCCCAGTTCGCGAAGCGCAATACGCGACATCTTGAGTTTGCGATAATATGCGCGCGGACGACCGGTGACTTCGCAGCGGTTGCGAACACGGGTCTTCGACCCGTCACGCGGAAGGCTGGCCAGCTTCAGGGTTGCCTTGAACCGCTCTTCGATCGGAAGAGACTGGTTCATGATGGTTGCCTTCAGGGCAGCGCGCTTGGACGCGTCCTGTGCAACCGACTTACGGCGGCGGTTGTTCTTTTCAACTGCGCTCGTTTTCGCCATTAAACTTTATCCTTCTGCTTGTCGTTACGGCTTACTGGCGGAACGGGAAGTTGAACTCTGTCAGCAGAGCGCGAGCTTCGTCGTCGTTGGATGCCGTCGTGCAAACGATGATGTCCATGCCCCACATCTGATCAACCTTGTCGTAGTTGATCTCCGGGAACACAATGTGCTCCTTGATGCCCATGGCGAAGTTGCCACGGCCGTCAAAGCTTTTCGGATTCAGGCCGCGGAAGTCGCGAACGCGCGGAAGCGCGATGTTGATCAGGCGGTCCAGGAATTCATACATACGAGCGCCGCGCAGGGTAACCTTGGCGCCGATTGGCATGTCTTCGCGCAGCTTGAAGCCGGCGATCGAAGTGCGTGCGCGGGTGATGACCGGCTTCTGGCCAGCAATCATCGCGAGGTCGGCAGCTGCGACCGTAGGCTTCTTGGAATCGGCGGTCGATTCGCCAACACCCATGTTGATGACGATCTTGTCGAGGCGCGGGATCTGCATGACGTTGGAATAGGAGAACTTCTCCTGCATCGCCTTCGAGATACGCTCGACATAAGCCGTCTTCAGACGGGGTTCATACTTCTTGGTGTCAGCCATCGATCACTTCTCCCGAACGCTTGGCCACGCGGACCTTCTTGCCGTCCTCAAGAACCTTAAAACCGACGCGGGTCGGCTTACCGTCCTTGTCTGCAACCGCGAGGTTGGACAGGTGAATGGAGGCTTCCTTGTTGATGATGCCGGCTTCCTGTGCCTGGGTCTGGCGCTGGTGACGCTTCACCATGTTTACGCCACGCACAACGGCACGGTCTTCCTTTGGCATCACTTGAATGACTTCACCGGAACGACCCTTGTCCTTGCCGGTAAGTACGACGACCTTGTCGCCCTTGCGAATCTTTTGCATCTCTATAGCTCCTTACAGCACTTCTGGAGCCAGCGAGATGATCTTCATGTGGTTCTTGGCGCGAAGTTCGCGCGGAACCGGTCCGAAGATACGGGTGCCGATCGGCTCTTTCTTGTTGTCGATAAGAACGGCTGCGTTGTTATCGAAACGGATGACGCTGCCGTCCGGACGACGGATGTCTTTTGCGGTGCGCACGACAACCGCCTTCATCACGTCACCCTTCTTGACGCGGCCCCGCGGGATCGCTTCCTTGATCGAAACGACAATAATGTCGCCGACCGAAGCGTACTTGCGCTTGGAGCCGCCCAGCACCTTGATGCACATGACACGACGTGCGCCGGAATTATCCGCCACGTCGAGGTTTGTTTGCATCTGAATCATGTCAGGTCGCCTTCTTGTTGTGACCGGACCGGTTGGGCCCACTCCTTCAGATGGAGGGCCCCTGTTCCAGCTTCTGAAATTTCTGTCTTGGCGCGGGATCGATCGTGCCAGGGTGGTTTCCTGAAAACAGGACCTTCCGTGCGCTAAAGCAAAAGAACGCCCGAAGTGCGAGCGTTCTTGTGCTGCTTCATACAGATTTTCGCGCCTGGCGCAAGGGCCAGACGCGGATCTCCTGTAAAATTAAGCCTGGGCGGAAACGACCGTCCAGGTCTTGTCCTTGGAGATCGGGGCGCATTCCTGAATGGAAACGGCGTCGCCGACCTTGTACTGATTGTTTTCGTCATGCGCCTTGTACTTCTTGGACCGGCGAACGGTCTTCTGGAAGATCGGGTGCGCAAAGCGGCGCTCGACGAGAACCACAACGGTCTTGTCGTTCTTGTCGCTGACGACGGTGCCCTGCAGAATGCGTTTTGGCATATTCTTAGTTCCTTAAGCCTTGGCTTCTGCCGCCTTCTGGCGGGCAATGGTTTTGACGCGCGCAATGTCCTTGCGGACTTCATTGATGCGCGACGACTTTTCGAGCTGACCGGTGGCCTTCTGGAAGCGCAGGTTGAACTGCTCCTTCTTCAGGTTGGCAAGCTGTTCGTTGAGCTGATCGGCGCTAAGCGCGCGAACGTCGGTGGCTTTCATGGGCTTTACTCCTTACTCTGCAATGCGCTGAACGAAGCGCGTCTTGACAGAGAGTTTCGCAGCACCAAGGCGAAGAGCCTCACGGGCGAGTTCTTCGCTGACGCCGTCGATTTCGAACATCATTCGGCCTGGCTTGACCTTGCAAGCCCAATATTCGACCGAACCCTTACCTTTACCCATACGCACTTCGGTCGGCTTAGCCGTGACCGGGACGTCTGGGAATACACGGATCCACACGCGACCTGCACGCTTCATGTGACGCGTGATCGCGCGGCGGGCCGCTTCGATCTCGCGCGCATTGACGCGGTTCGGTTCCTGAGACTTCAGGCCGAACTCGCCGAATGCGAGGTCGGAACCGCCCTTGGCGACGCCCTTGATGCGTCCCTTGAACTGCTTGCGGTATTTAGTACGCTTTGGCTGCAACATTTTTTAATTCTCCGATATCGGCTGCCAGGTGCGCTGTTTAAGCGTTTTCGCGACGGCGGTTGTTGGAAGCAGCACCCTGTGCATCGTTTTCGGATGCGCGGCGCTCGGAGGCCATCGGATCGTGCTCAAGGATTTCGCCCTTGAAGATCCAGACCTTGATACCGCAGATGCCGAAAGCAGTCTTGGCTTCGGCAACACCGTAGTCGATGTCGGCGCGCAACGTATGCAACGGCACGCGACCTTCGCGATACCATTCCGTACGAGCGATTTCAGCGCCGCCGAGACGGCCGCCGCAGGTGATCTTGATGCCTTCTGCGCCCAGACGCATGGCCGACTGAACAGCACGCTTCATCGCACGACGGAAAGCAACGCGGCGTTCGAGCTGCTGGGCAATGCCCTGGGCAACGAGCGTCGAGTCAAGCTCCGGCTTGCGCACTTCAACGATGTTGAGGTGCGTTTCCGACTTCGTCATCTCGGCGATCTTCTTGCGCAGCTTTTCGATGTCTGCGCCCTTCTTGCCGATGATGAGACCCGGGCGAGCCGAGTGGATCGTGACGCGGCACTTCTTGTGCGGACGCTCGATGACCACCTTGGCGATACCCGCCTGCTTCAGCTCTTCCATGATGAAAGCGCGGATCTTCAGGTCTTCGTGAAGCAGCTGACCGTATTCGGCATTGTCCGCGAACCAGCGGCTATCCCAGGTACGGTTGATGCCGAGGCGGAAACCGATTGGATTGATCTTCTGACCCATTATGCGGCCTCCCCTTTGGCTTCGACTTCACGAACAACGATCGTCAAGTGCGAGAACGGCTTTTCGATGCGCGATGCGCGACCGCGGCCACGGGCGTGGAAACGCTTCATGGTGATCGACTTGCCAACATATGCCTCGGCGACGATCAAGCTGTCGACGTCGAGATCGTGGTTGTTCTCGGCGTTTGCAATCGCGGACTGGAGGGTCTTCTTGACCGTGTCCGAGATGCGCTTGCGCGAGAATTCCAGTTCGGCCAGAGCGCGTTCAACCTTCTTGCCGCGGATCATCGCAGCGACCAGGTTGAGCTTCTGGGGGCTGACACGGATCGTGCGCGCGATGGCCTGCGCTTCATTATCCTTCAGCCGGCGTTCGGCTTTTGCCTTGCCCATGATTACTTCCTCTTTGCCTTCTTGTCCGCACCGTGACCGTAGTAGGTCCGGGTCGGCGAGAATTCGCCGAACTTGTGACCAACCATGTCTTCGTTGACGGAGACCGGGATATGCTTGCTGCCGTTGTAGACGCCGAACGTGAGACCGACGAACTGCGGCAGGATGGTGGAGCGACGGCTCCACATCTTGATCACTTCGTTACGACCGCCTTCACGAACCTTCTCAGCCTTCTTGAGAAGATAGCCGTCAACAAACGGACCTTTCCATACTGAACGAGCCATTGGAGACTTCCTCTCTTACTTCTTACGCTGATGACGCGAGCGCATGATGAACTTGTCTGTCGACTTGTTCGAGCGCGTGCGCTTGCCCTTGGTGGGCTTGCCCCAAGGCGATACCGGATGACGGCCACCCGAGGTGCGGCCTTCACCACCGCCGTGCGGATGGTCAACAGGGTTCATGACGACGCCGCGAACGTGAGGCATCTTGCCGCGCCAACGCGAACGACCAGCCTTGCCGTCGTTGATGTTGCCGTGATCGGGGTTCGATACAGCACCGATCGTTGCAAGGCAGGAGCCGTGCACGAGGCGCTGTTCGCCGGAGTTGAGGCGAAGGATTGCCATGCCCTGGTCACGACCGACCAGCTGCACATAGGCGCCTGCCGAACGGGCGATCTGGCCACCCTTGCCCGGCTTCATCTCGACGTTGTGAACGATCGAACCAACCGGCATGTACTGCAGCGGCATGGTGTTGCCCGGCTTGACGTCGACAGCCTTCTCGGAAGCGATGACCTTGTCGCCGGCAGCGAGACGCTGCGGAGCGATGATGTAGGCCTGTTCGCCGTCCGCGTAGGTGATCAGCGCAATGAAGGCTGTACGGTTCGGGTCGTATTCGAGGCGCTGGACGGTGCCTTCAATGTCGAACTTGCGACGCTTGAAGTCGACCAGACGGTAGGTCCGCTTGTGACCGCCACCCTGGAAACGCACCGTGATGCGACCGAGGTTGTTGCGACCACCCTTCGACGAGAGACCTTCCGTCAGCGACTTGACCGGCTTGCCCTTGTGCAGGCCGGACCGGTCGACGATGACCAGCTGACGCTGGCTTGGTGTCGTCGGATTGAAACTTTTCAATGCCATTTTCTTGTTCCCTTTTGGGTCTGTACCCGGGGTTTGTAACCGCGCTGGGTCTAACCTTTAGAGGCCGGTGGAGACGTCGATCGACTGACCGTCAGCAAGTGTGACGACCGCCTTCTTGACATCCTTCTGCTTGCCGACAAAACCGCGGAAGCGCTTGGTCTTGCCCTTGCGAACCAGCGTGTTCACGGCCAAAACCTTGACCCCGAACAGAGCTTCAATGGCAGCCTTGATTTCCGGCTTCGATGCCGTCTTGGCGACGTTGAAGACGATCTGGTTCTGCTCCGAGAGCGCCGTCGACTTTTCGGTGATCGATGGTGATACGATCACATCATAGTGGCGAAGATCCGTCATTTGAACCGCTCCTCGAGGGCTTCAACCGCAGCCTTGGAAAGCACGAGCTTGCCACGACGCAGGATGTCGTAAACATTGATGCCCTGAACCGGAAGAACGTCCACATTCGGAATGTTCTGGGCTGCGAGCTTGAAATTGTTGTCCAGCTCGGCGCCGCCGATGAACAAAGCATTGGTCAGGCCCATCGACGCAAATGCGCCGGTCAGCCCCTTCGTCTTGGCTTCAGTCGCGACCAGATCGTCGATGATGATCAGCTCTTCAGCACGAAGCTTGGCCGACAGCGCATGGCGCAGGCCAAGAGCGCGAACCTTCTTCGGCAGGTCGTGGGCATGGCTGCGAACAACCGGGCCGTGGGCCTTGCCGCCGCCGCGGAACTGCGGAGCGCGAGCCGAATGGTGACGAGCGCGGCCCGTACCCTTCTGCTTGAACATCTTGGCGCCGGTGCGAGCGATTTCCGCACGGGTCTTGGACTTGTGCGTACCCTGCTGCTTCTTGGCGAGCTGCCAGCGAACGACGCGTGCGATGATGTCTGCACGCGGCTCGAGGCCGAAAATTGCGTCAGAAAGGAGACCTTTCCAGCGTCTTTACCCTCAAGGGTGGTGACGGTGAGATCCATTATTCGGCTCCCTCGGTGACTGCAGTGCGGAGTGCTGCGGGGCGCGGTGCGCTTTCCGGAATACCCGACTTGATGGCGTCGCGAACGACAATCCAGGAACCCTTGGAGCCGGGGACGGCGCCCTTGACGAGGATCAGACCGCGATCTTCATCGGTCGATACGACTTCGAGGTTCTGTGTGGTGATGCGGGTCTGGCCCATGTGGCCAGCCATGCGCTTGCCCTTCCAGACACGGCCCGGATCCTGGTTCGAACCGGTCGAACCATGCGAACGGTGCGAAACGGACACGCCGTGCGTTGCACGAAGACCGCCGAAGTTATGGCGCTTCATGGCACCGGCGAAGCCCTTACCAACCGAAGTACCGGTTACGTCGACCAACTGGCCGGCGATGAAGTGGCTTGCGGTGATTTCCGAACCGACGTCGATCAGGTTGTCCGAGGAAACGCGGAATTCAACCAGCTTCGCCTTTGGCTCGACGCTTGCAGCGGCGAAGTGGCCACGCATGGCCTTCGGCGTATTCTTGACCTTGGCCGTACCAGCACCGAGCTGGACGGCCGTGTAGCCATTCTTGTCGTCTGTGCGCTGGGCTACCACCTGGCAGTTTTCCATCCGCAACACTGTTACCGGGATATGCTCCCCGGCGTCGTTATAGACGCGGGTCATACCCACTTTCTGTGCAATCACACCTGAACGCATGGTTCATTCCTCTTGAGAGTTAGCGACGGGGAGAACCCCTCCGCATCTCTGGTTTAAGGTTTCCCTCTCCTCATCCGATCCAGTCTGGATCATCCGATCGAAGGGTCGCCCGTTTTTGGAAGCCGTTGGACCGAGATCCACGTACCTTCCTTGTTTTTAAAGCTTGATTTCCACATCAACGCCGGCAGCAAGATCGAGCTTCATCAGCGCGTCAACGGTCTGCGGTGTCGGGTCCACGATGTCGAGCAGACGCTTGTGCGTACGCATCTCGAACTGCTCGCGGCTCTTCTTGTCTACGTGGGGCGAGCGGTTGACGGTGAACTTTTCAATCCGCGTCGGAAGCGGCACCGGACCACGGACCGAAGCGCCGGTGCGCTTGGCCGTCGAAACGATTTCCCGCGTAGAAGCGTCAAGAATCCGGTGATCAAACGCCTTGAGGCGGATGCGGATATTTTGGCCGTTCATTCGACTTGTCCTTGTTCTCTTTTGGGCGAAGGCCTCAACCGAGGCACTTCGTCATTCGTTTCCGGGTGCTGATGCTTCAAAGAGCACAAAGAGCAAATCGCTCTCTGTCTTAAATCTGCAATTCGACCCGCCACATATACGGAAATAACGTCCGGCACAATGTCCGAACGCCTACGGAAGCGTGTTTTTTCACGCTTCCGCCAATTCGAGAGGCATACGATCAAATCGCATGCTTCGACCAACAAATGATCGAGGAAACGGCGCTTATGGAGCGCCGTTTCCAACCGAGTAAATTACTCGACGATGGAGGCTACGATGCCGGCGCCGACAGTGCGGCCGCCTTCGCGGATCGCGAAGCGCAGCTTTTCTTCCATGGCGATCGGAACGATCAGTTCGACGGCAACCGTGACGTTATCGCCAGGCATGACCATTTCCGTGCCTTCCGGAAGCGATACGATGCCGGTCACGTCGGTGGTGCGGAAGTAGAACTGCGGACGATAGTTGGTGAAGAACGGCGTATGACGACCGCCTTCTTCCTTCGTCAGGATGTAGGCTTCTGCCATGAACTTCTTGTGCGGCTTGACCGAACCCGGCTTGCACAGGATCTGGCCACGCTCGACGCCGTCACGGGTGACGCCGCGGATCAGCGCGCCGATGTTGTCGCCGGCCTGGCCCTGGTCGAGCAGCTTGCGGAACATTTCAACGCCGGTAACCGTCGTCTTCGTGGTGGCGCGGATGCCGACGATCTCGACTTCTTCACCAACCTTGACGATGCCGCGCTCAACGCGACCGGTCACAACCGTACCACGGCCCGAGATCGAGAACACGTCTTCGATCGGCAGCAGGAACGGCAGGTTGATCGGACGCTCAGGCGTCGGGATGTAGGCATCGACAGCGGCCATCAGTTCGCGGATCGCGTCTTCGCCGATCTTCTTGTCCGAATCTTCAAGAGCGGCCAGAGCCGAACCCTTGATGATCGGGATGTCGTCGCCCGGGAAGTCGTACATCGACAGGAGTTCGCGCACTTCCAGCTCGACGAGCTCGAGAAGTTCGGCGTCATCGACCTGGTCGACCTTGTTGAGGAACACGACGATCGCGGGAACGCCAACCTGACGGGCAAGCAGGATGTGCTCGCGGGTCTGCGGCATCGGGCCGTCGGCAGCCGAGCAGACCAGGATCGCGCCGTCCATCTGGGCAGCACCGGTGATCATGTTCTTGACGTAGTCGGCGTGGCCGGGGCAGTCGACGTGGGCATAGTGACGGGCAGCCGTCTCATACTCGACGTGTGCCGTCGAGATGGTGATGCCACGAGCCTTTTCTTCCGGTGCAGCGTCGATCTGGTCATACGCCTTGTATTCGCCGAAATACTTCGTGATCGCTGCCGTCAGCGACGTCTTGCCATGGTCGACGTGGCCAATCGTGCCAATGTTGACGTGCGGCTTATTGCGCTCAAATTTGCTCTTTGCCATTTCCGGCTCTCCGTTTTCTGACCCCGCAAGGGGTAATTCTATGTTTCTGTCAGCTGGCTGAAGGTATTCCGATCACTTCTGACCGGAATACTTTGCCTGGATTTCCTGTGCCACGTTCGAAGGAACCGGCGAGTAGTGATCGAAGGTCATCGTGTACTGTGCACGGCCCTGGCTCATCGAGCGAAGGTTGTCAACGTACTTGAACATGTTGGCGAGCGGAACGTTGGCATTGATGACAACGGCGATACCGCGCGATTCCTGACCCTGGATTTGACCGCGACGCGAGTTCAGATCGCCGATCACGTCACCGACGTAATCTTCCGGCGTCACGACTTCGACCTTCATCATCGGCTCAAGCAGCTGTGCACCAGCCTTCTTGGCTGCTTCACGGAAGCAGGCGCGGGACGCGATTTCGAAGGCGAGAACCGAGGAGTCAACATCATGGTAGGCACCGTCGATGAGAGTCGCCTTGACGCCCAGCATCGGGAAGCCAGCGAGCGGACCCGAAGACAGAACACTTTCGATGCCCTTCTGGACGCCGGGGATGTATTCCTTCGGTACGGAACCGCCAACGATCTTCGACTCGAACTTGAAGTCGTCGCCATCGGGATTCGGTTCGAAGATGATCTTGACGCGCGCGAACTGGCCGGTACCACCGGACTGCTTCTTGTGCGTGTAGTCTTCTTCGTGCTTGCGCGTGATCGATTCACGGTAGGCAACCTGCGGCGCACCGACGGTGGCTTCGACCTTGAACTCGCGACGCATGCGGTCCACGAGAATGTCGAGATGCAGTTCGCCCATGCCGGCAATGATCGTCTGGCCGGATTCTTCGTCCGTCTTGACGCGGAACGACGGATCTTCAGCAGCCAGGCGGTTGAGCGCGAGGCCCATCTTTTCCTGGTCGCCCTTGGTCTTAGGCTCGATGGCGATCTGAATGACCGGCTCAGGGAATTCCATACGCTCGAGGATAACCTGCTTCAGCGGATCGCAGAGCGTGTCGCCTGTGGTGGTTTCCTTGAGGCCTGCGAGCGCAACGATGTCGCCGGCGAAGGCTTCTTCGATGTCTTCACGGGAATTGGAATGCATCTGCAGCATGCGGCCGACGCGCTCGCGCTTTTCCTTGACCGTGTTCATGACCGACGTGCCCTTTTCGAGCTTGCCGGAGTAGATGCGGGCGAAGGTCAGCGAACCGACGAAGGGGTCGTTCATGATCTTGAAGGCGAGCATCGAAAGCGGCTCGTCATCGGACGGATGACGCTCGATTTCGGCTTCGGTCTTGACGTCGATGCCCTTGATCGACGGGATGTCGAGCGGCGACGGCAGGTAATCGCAGACGGCGTCGAGCAGAGGCTGAACGCCCTTGTTCTTGAAGGCCGTACCGCAGAACATCGGGTGGAACTTCACGTCGATGGTGCCGCGGCGAACCAGTGCACGGATCTGATCATTGTCCGGCATGATGCCGTTCAGATAGTTTTCCATGGCTGTTTCGTCGATATCGACAACAGTCTCGATCAGGAGTTCGCGGTATTCCGCGGCCTTTTCCTTCATATCGTCAGGGATTTCGACGACGTCCCACTGGGCGCCGAGCTGTTCGTCGCGCCAGACGAGAGCGTTCATCTCGATCAGATCGATAACGCCCTTGAATTCGGTTTCAGCGCCGATCGGCAGCTGCATGACGACCGGGATCGCACCGAGACGCGACTTGATCATCGACACCGAGCGATAAAAATCAGCGCCGGTCTTGTCCATCTTGTTACAGAAGATCATGCGCGGAACATTATACTTCTCGGCCTGGCGCCAGACGGTTTCCGTCTGCGGCTCAACACCGGCATTGGCGTCGAGCAGAGCGATCGCACCATCGAGAACGCGCAGCGAACGCTCGACTTCAATCGTGAAGTCGACGTGGCCGGGGGTATCGATGATGTTGAAGCGACGCATCTTGCCGTCGCGACCCTTCCAGTAGGTGGTGGTCGCAGCAGACGTGATGGTGATTCCGCGTTCCTGCTCCTGCTCCATCCAGTCCATCGTCGCGGCGCCGTCATGGACTTCGCCGATCTTGTGGGACTTGCCGGTGTAGTAGAGAATCCGCTCTGTGGTCGTGGTCTTGCCGGCGTCGATGTGCGCCATGATACCGAAATTGCGGTAGTCTTCGATTTTGTATTCGCGAGCCATGATGGACTCCTTTCGAGACGTCTAGTTTCGGTTACCAGCGATAGTGCGAGAATGCACGGTTGGCGTCAGCCATCTTGTGCGTGTCTTCGCGCTTCTTCACGGCGCTGCCACGATTGTTCGCAGCATCCATGAGTTCGCCGCAGAGGCGATCGATCATGGTGGTTTCGTTGCGCTTGCGGGCAGCCGTGATCAGCCAGCGGATGGCGAGAGCCTGACGGCGCTCCGGACGAACATCGACTGGAACCTGATAGGTAGCACCACCAACGCGGCGCGAACGCACTTCGACATGCGGCGCGATGTTGTCGAGGGCCGAATGGAACACGGTGACCGGTTCCTGCTTCAGCTTTGCCTGGACCGCATCGAAAGCACCGTAGACGATGTTTTCAGCAACCGACTTCTTTCCATGAAGCATGATGGCATTCATGAACTTGGTGACGACCAGATCGCCGAACTTCGGGTCCGGATTGATCTCGCGCTTTTCTGCACTATGACGACGTGACATACGTTTTGTCTCTCAATTGTTAGTTGGCGCCTTAACACGCGGAGAACCTCGCGCAGCGCCTGATCGGAAAACCGAATTACTTCGGACGCTTCGCACCATACTTGGAGCGGCGCTGCTTGCGGTTCTTGACACCCTGGGTATCGAGAACACCACGAATGATGTGGTATCGAACGCCCGGCAAGTCCTTGACGCGGCCGCCGCGGATCATCACCACGGAGTGTTCCTGAAGGTTGTGGCCTTCACCCGGAATGTAGCCGATGACTTCGAAGCCGTTGGTCAAGCAGATCTTGGCGACCTTACGCAGAGCCGAGTTCGGCTTCTTCGGGGTCGTTGTGTAAACGCGGGTACAAACGCCACGCTTCTGCGGATTTTCCTGCAAAGCAGGAACCTTATTGCGCTTTACCTGTGCCTGACGCGGCTTGCGGATCAGCTGGTTTACGGTAGGCATATAACCATCCCTTACAAATTCTGTCTCATTACCCTTGCGGGCGGATCGGTGCCGTCTCCGGCGATTTCGAACGCTTGATAAATGCGCAAAACGAGGACCGATCCGCCTTTCGGCAGATGGCCCGCAAAAAAGCAGAGGACACTATAAAGCGTCGTGCGTTCAGCATTTTGGTCGTCAGCGTGCGTTTTGGAACCTTGTTTGAGGCGAACTCCAGAACGTGTCGTTCCGAACTACCGGCCTCACATAGGCTCCGATGCGGCGGGGTGTACTGATTTAAGGGAGTGTCGTCAAGGGCGATTCATAAATAATCTTGGCCTGACAGGGCTGACATCCCTGCAAAACAAGGCTTTTGACAGCGTCGCGCGCCAACTAAAACCGCAACTCTGACCGGAATCGGACAGCAGAGCTTTGTCGTTAAAGAATCATAAATCAAATTCGTTTCGATGGCAAAGAGAAGAATCGGGTGCATGTGCAAAACGATTCTGCTGCGGTGCATTTTTCAGGCGATCCGCGGTGGAAATCACTGTAACGTCCGACTGTGAAAATTTCGAAAGAGGATCTCTCCCATGCCTGCCACTCCCGACAACGACAACTCACTTGACGGCCCGATGGTCTTCATCATCATCGGCAAGGCCTATGAGCAGGACGGAGACAAGGAAGGCGTCGACATTCACGTGATGCTGCGCGCGCCAGACGACGATACCGCTGTGCGCGAGGCGCTGAATGCGCTTGCCGAGGAAGGTTTTCTGGAAGCAGACCTCGACCAGATCGGCACGCTCGAAGATGTCCCGGACGAAGAACCCCATGCCTCCGCCTACAAGGGCGCGCTCACCGGCGAAGTCGCGATTATCCGCTTCGGGTGATATCCCGATCAGCCAACAGATTTTCCGCTGAAGACGCAGATAATGAAAAAGCCGCCCGGATCGCTCCGAGCGGCTTTTTCGATTGTAGTTCGGAGGACGGCAGGACCGCCCTCGCCTTTTCAAGCCTTACTCGGCTGCAGCACCTTCGGATGCCATGTCGGTCAGCATCGGTGTTGCAACGTCGGCGCCCGTGCCCTTGCGGCGCTCTTCGAGGATCATCTCGTCGCGCGCCGTCGCGATGCGACGGATCTGGGTCATGGTGCCGCCGGTACCGGCCGGGATGAGACGGCCGACGATGACGTTTTCCTTCAGGCCCTGCAGGCCATCGGTCTTGCCGGCGATTGCAGCTTCCGTGAGAACCTTGGTGGTTTCCTGGAAGGATGCGGCCGAGATGAACGACGGTGTCTGCAGCGATGCCTTGGTGATGCCGAGCAGGACGGGATCGCCGTAAGCCGGCTTCTTGCCCTGTTCGATCAGCTGGTCGTTGACGTCATCGAGTTCGATGCGGTCCACGCTGTCGCCGACGATATAGGTCGAGTCACCGGCGTCGGTGATTTCAACCTTCTGCAGCATCTGGCGAACGATCACCTCGATGTGCTTGTCGTTGATGACAACGCCCTGCAGGCGGTAGACTTCCTGGATCTCGTTCACGAGGTAGGAAGCAAGTGCCTCCACGCCCTTGATCGCCAGGATGTCGTGCGGTGCCGGGTTACCGTCGAGGATGTAGTCACCCTTTTCGATATAGTCGCCATCCTGAAGATGGAAGGGCTTGCCCTTCGGGATCAGGTATTCGACCGGCTCTACACCGTCTTCCGCCGGCTCAATCAGCACGCGACGCTTGTTCTTGTAGTCGCGGCCAAACCGGATCGTACCATCGATTTCGGCGATGATCGCGTGATCCTTCGGACGGCGCGCTTCGAAGAGTTCGGCAACGCGCGGCAGACCGCCGGTGATGTCCTTCGTCTTGGCGCTTTCCAGCGGCGAACGTGCAAGCACGTCACCCTGGGAGACCTTGGTGCCCGGCTCAACCGACAGGATGGCGTCGACCGAGAGCAGGAAGCGGGCATCGCCGCCACGCGACAGCTTGGCAACGGCGCCATTCTTGTCCTTGATGACGATCGCCGGCTTCAGGTCGATACCGCGCGGCGTCGAACGCCAGTCGATGACCTGACGCTTGGTGATGCCGGTTGCTTCGTCGGTCGCTTCCAGAACGGAGATACCATCGACGATATCTTCGAAATGAACGGTACCTTCGACTTCCGTCATCATCGGACGCGTGTAGGGATCCCACTCGGCGAAACGCTGACCGCGGCGAACCTTGTCACCGTCATCGACGAAGATCTTCGAACCATAGGCGACACGCTGCGAGGACCGTTCCACGCCGCGCTCGTCCAGGATCTGGATCGCCATGTTGCGGCCCATGGCAATGAGAATGCCCTCGGAGTTGCGCAGCATGTTGCGGTTCTTGATCTGGATCGTGCCTTCATAGGACGCTTCCAGGAACGACTGGTCGACCACGTTTGCCGTACCACCAAGGTGGAACGTACGCATGGTGAGCTGCGTGCCCGGCTCGCCGATCGACTGCGCAGCGATAACGCCGACAGCCTCACCCATGTTGACGGGTGTTCCGCGTGCAAGGTCGCGTCCATAGCAGACGCCGCAGACGCCGGTCTGGATTTCGCAGGTCAGCGCCGAACGGATCCGGATCGACTGTATGCCGGCCTTCTCGATTTCGACGACATCGGCTTCGAGGATCATGCGGCCCGCGTCAACGATGCGCTCACCCGTGACCGGATGATCGATGTTGTCGAGGGCGGTACGACCCAGAACACGGGCGCCGATAGAGGCAACGACCTGACCGGCATCGACGATGGCAGTCATGGTGAGGCCGGTTTCGGTACCGCAATCGACCGAGTTGACGATGCAATCCTGCGCGACGTCAACGAGACGGCGTGTCAGGTAACCGGAGTTCGCTGTCTTCAAGGCCGTGTCTGCAAGACCCTTACGGGCACCGTGCGTCGAGTTGAAGTACTCGTTAACGGTCAGACCTTCCTTGAAGTTCGAGATGATCGGCGTCTCGATGATTTCACCCGACGGCTTGGCCATCAGGCCGCGCATGCCGCCCAGCTGACGCATCTGGTTCGGAGAACCACGGGCGCCGGAGTGCGACATCATGTAAATGGCGTTCATCGGCTTCTGGCGACCGTTCTCGTCGAACTCGACAGCCTTAATGCGGGCCATCATGTCTTCGGCAACCTTGTCCGTCGCTTTACCCCAGGCGTCGACAACCTTGTTGTACTTTTCGCCCTGGGTGATGAGACCGTCATTGTACTGCTGTTCGTATTCCTTCACCAGGCTTTCGGTGTCACCGACGATCTTGGCCTTGGTTTCCGGAATGACCATGTCGTCCTTACCGAACGAAATGCCCGCGCGGCAGGCATGGGCAAAGCCGAGCTGCATGATGCGGTCGCAGAAAATGACCGTGTCCTTCTGGCCGCAGTGGCGGTAGACCGTGTCGATCATCTTGGAGATGTTCTTCTTGGTCAGTTCCTGGTTGCAGACGTCGAACGGCACATTGACGTTCTTCGGCAGAAGTTCGCCGATAAGCATACGGCCAGGCGTCGTTTCGAAGATCTTCGAAACGGGCTTGCCTTCTTCATCGACAGTCTTAAAGCGGCCACGGATCTTGGCGTGCAGCGTCACGGACTTGGTTTCAAGTGCGTGATGCAGTTCGCCGAGATCGGAGAAGGCCATGCCTTCGCCCGGCTCGTTCTGGTTCATGATCGACAGATAGTAGAGGCCGAGAACCATGTCCTGCGACGGAACGATGATCGGTGCACCGTTGGCCGGATGCAGGATGTTGTTCGTCGACATCATCAGAACGCGGGCTTCAAGCTGGGCTTCGAGCGACAGCGGCACGTGAACGGCCATCTGGTCGCCGTCGAAGTCGGCGTTGAAGGCCGTGCAGACGAGCGGGTGCAGCTGGATCGCCTTGCCTTCGACCAGCGTCGGTTCGAAGGCCTGGATACCCAGGCGGTGAAGCGTCGGCGCGCGGTTCAGAAGCACCGGATGCTCGCGGATGACCTCGTCGAGGATATCCCAGACTTCCGGCTTTTCCTTTTCAACCAGCTTCTTGGCCTGCTTGACGGTCGAGGAATAACCCTTGGCGTCGAGGCGGGCATAGATGAACGGCTTGAACAGTTCGAGCGCCATCTTCTTCGGCAGACCGCACTGGTGAAGCTTCAGTTCCGGACCGGTCACGATGACGGAGCGGCCGGAATAGTCGACGCGCTTGCCGAGAAGGTTCTGACGGAAGCGGCCCTGCTTGCCCTTGAGCATGTCGGACAGCGACTTCAGCGGACGCTTGTTGGCGCCGGTGATGACGCGGCCACGGCGGCCGTTGTCGAACAGCGCGTCCACAGATTCCTGCAGCATGCGCTTTTCGTTGCGGATGATGATGCCGGGCGCACGAAGCTCGATCAGGCGCTTCAGGCGGTTGTTGCGGTTGATGACGCGGCGATAGAGGTCGTTGAGGTCGGACGTCGCGAAACGGCCACCATCCAGCGGAACCAGCGGGCGCAGGTCCGGCGGGATGACTGGAACGACCTTCATGATCATCCATTCCGGGCGGTTGCCGGATTCCATGAAGTTCTCGACGATCTTCAGGCGCTTCATCAGCTTCTTCTGCTTCAGCTCGGACGTGGTGTCAGCCATTTCCGAGCGCAGGTCGCCAGCGATCTTCTCGAGGTTCATCGAGGCGAGCATTTCATAGATCGCTTCAGCACCGATCATCGCGGTGAACTGGTCTTCGCCGAACTCGTCGACGGCGATCATGTACTCTTCTTCCGAGAGCAGCTGATTTTCCTTCAGGGAAGTCAGGCCCGGCTCGGTGACGATGTAGTTTTCGAAGTACAGAACGCGCTCGACATCCTTCAGCGTCATGTCGAGCAGCGTCGAAATGCGCGATGGCAGCGACTTCAGGAACCAGATATGGGCAACGGGAGCTGCGAGCTCGATATGGCCCATGCGCTCACGGCGAACGCGCGACAGCGTTACTTCGACGCCGCACTTTTCGCAGATGATGCCCTTGTACTTCATGCGCTTGTACTTGCCGCACAGGCACTCATAGTCCTTGATCGGGCCAAAGATGCGCGCGCAGAAAAGACCGTCACGCTCCGGCTTGAAGGTGCGGTAGTTGATCGTCTCCGGCTTTTTGATTTCACCGTAAGACCAGGAGAGAATCTTCTCCGGCGAGGCAATCGAAATCCGGATGGAATCGAATGTCTGTGCAGGCACCTGCGGATTGAAAAGATTCATGACCTCTTGGTTCATGCCTGTCTCCTTCGTGGGCGTGTCGCCCTCAGCTTTGGCAGGGAAACCGGCAATCCCGGGCGCCGGCCCCTGCTTGAAACGGATATGACCGCATAAAATGCGGCCGCATTCCCTGCCCTGTTCCCTTTACGCGGAACCGGGTGGAAACGGTGCGTGCCACTTGGGAAAGCGGCACGCACCTTGATGTTTTTACTCGGCCGCGTCCGGCAGTTGCGTTGCGTGCGCATCTTCGAGCTTGGAGTTTTCCAGCTCGACCGACAGACCCAGCGACCGCATTTCCTTGACGAGAACGTTGAAGCTCTCCGGAATACCGGCCTCGAAGGTATCGTCGCCACGGACGATCGCTTCGTAGACCTTGGTACGGCCGGCCACGTCGTCGGATTTCACCGTCAGCATTTCCTGCAGGGTGTAGGCGGCGCCGTAGGCTTCCAGAGCCCAGACTTCCATTTCCCCGAAGCGCTGACCGCCGAACTGCGCCTTACCACCGAGCGGCTGCTGGGTGACGAGCGAGTAAGGACCGATCGAACGGGCGTGGATCTTGTCGTCCACAAGGTGGTTCAGCTTCAGCATGTAGATGTAGCCGACGGTCACCTGACGGTCGAACTGCTCACCGGTACGACCGTCGAACAGGGTCGACTGGCCGGTAACGTTGAGGCCTGCCTGCTCCAGCATGATGTTGACGTCGGCTTCAACAGCACCGTCGAAGACCGGCGTTGCAATCGAAACACCGCGACGGGTCTGCTCGGCCAGACGGACGATGGATTCATCGTCGTAGTCCTTGATCGGCTCGCCCTTCGGACCGGAACCGATGACGCTGTCGATGGTATCGCGCAGCGGCTGAATGTCAGCGCCCGCCTTATAAGCATCAAGCATGGCGCCGATCTTCTTGCCCATACCGGCGCAAGCCCAGCCCAGGTGCGTCTCGAGGATCTGGCCGACGTTCATGCGCGAAGGCACGCCCAGCGGGTTCAGAACCACATCGACATGCGTACCGTCTTCCAGGAACGGCATGTCTTCGATCGGCACGATGCGGGAAACCACACCCTTGTTGCCGTGACGGCCGGCCATCTTGTCGCCTGGCTGGATCTTGCGCTTCACAGCGACAAAGACCTTGACCATCTTCATGACGCCCGGAGGCATTTCGTCGCCGCGCTGGACCTTTTCGACCTTGTCCATGAAGCGATGCTCGAGCAGCGACTTGGATTCGTCGTATTGGCCACGCAGGGCTTCGATTTCGCCCTGAACCTTCTCGTCCTCAGTCGCAAACATCCACCACTGCGAGCGGGGATATTCGGAGATGATGGCGTTCGAAAGCTCGGTGCCCTTCTTGAAGCTCTTCGGGCCGGCAACGGCGACGTGGCCGCGCAGCATGTCGAGCAGTCGCGAATAGACGTTGCGGTCGAGGATCGCCTGTTCGTCGTCGCGGTCCTTTGCGAGACGTTCGATCTCTTCCCGCTCGATCGCCATCGCACGTTCGTCCTTTTCAACGCCGTGGCGATTGAAAACGCGAACTTCGACGATCGTGCCGAAGGTGCCCGGAGGCATGCGCATGGACGTATCGCGGACGTCGGAGGCCTTTTCGCCGAAGATGGCGCGCAGAAGCTTTTCTTCCGGCGTCATCGGGCTTTCGCCCTTCGGCGTGATCTTGCCGACGAGGATATCGCCCGGCTGAACTTCCGCACCGATGTAAACGATACCGGCTTCGTCGAGGTTCTTCAGCGCTTCTTCCGAAACATTCGGAATATCACGCGTGATTTCTTCCGGACCAAGCTTGGTGTCGCGCGCCATCACTTCGAATTCCTCGATGTGGATGGAAGTGAACACGTCGTCGCGCACGATGCGCTCGGAGAGCAGGATCGAGTCTTCGTAGTTGTAGCCGTTCCAAGGCATGAACGCGACGAGCGCGTTGCGGCCGAGAGCCAGATCGCCGAGGTCGGTCGACGGACCGTCCGCGATGATGTCACCCTTGTTCAGGATGTCACCAACGGTAACCAGCGGGCGCTGGTTGACGCAGGTGTTCTGGTTAGAACGCTGGAACTTCTGCAGGCGGTAGATGTCGACGCCGGACTTGCCGGCCTGGAGATCTTCCGTTGCGCGAATAACGATACGGGTCGCATCGACCTGGTCGACCACGCCGCCACGACGGGCAGCAATGGCAGCGCCGGAATCGCGGGCAACGATCGGTTCCATGCCGGTACCGACGAACGGTGCTTCGGCACGCAGCAGAGGCACGGCCTGACGCTGCATGTTCGAGCCCATGAGCGCGCGGTTGGCGTCATCGTTTTCGAGGAACGGGATGAGCGCTGCTGCGACAGACACGAGCTGGCGCGGCGAAACGTCCATCAGGTTCACGACGTCGCGCGGAGCAAGCATAACGTCGCCGGCATGACGGCAAACGACGAACTCTTCCGAGAACGAACCGTTGGCATCGAGCACCGAGTTAGCCTGCGCCACATGGTACTTGGCTTCTTCCATCGCCGACAGATAGACAACGTCGCTGGTGACCTTACCGTCGATGATCTTGCGGTACGGGCTTTCGATGAAGCCGTACTTGTTGACCCGTGCGAAGGTGGCGAGCGAGTTGATCAGACCGATGTTCGGGCCTTCCGGCGTCTCGATCGGGCAAATACGGCCGTAGTGGGTCGGGTGAACGTCGCGGACTTCGAAGCCCGCACGCTCGCGAGTCAGACCACCCGGTCCAAGAGCCGAGAGACGGCGCTTGTGGGTGATTTCCGAAAGCGGGTTCACCTGGTCCATGAACTGCGACAGTTGCGAGGAGCCGAAGAATTCGCGGACGGCAGCGGCCGCCGGCTTGGCGTTGATCAGGTCCTGCGGCATGACGGTGTCGATCTCGATCGACGACATGCGTTCCTTGATCGCACGTTCCATGCGCAGCAAGCCGAGGCGATACTGGTTTTCCATCAGTTCGCCGACGGAGCGAACACGACGGTTGCCGAGGTTGTCGATATCGTCGATCTCGCCCTTGCCGTCGCGCAGTTCAACGAGCATCCGGACTACGGCCAGGATGTCTTCCTTGCGCAGGATACGGACGGTGTCGGCAGCATCGAGGTCGAGGCGCATGTTCATCTTGACGCGGCCGACGGCGGAGAGGTCGTAACGCTCCGAATCGAAGAACAGCGTATTGAACATGGCTTCGGCCGAATCCATGGTCGGCGGCTCACCCGGACGCATGACGCGGTAGATGTCGAACAGCGCGTCCTGGCGGTTTTCGTTCTTGTCCGCAGACAATGTGTTGCGGATATAGGCACCGACATTGATATGGTCGATGTCGAGAACCGGGATTTCTTCGAAGCCAGAGGACATGATGACGCCGAGCGTCTTCTCGTCGATCTCGTCGCCGGCTTCCAGGAAGATTTCACCGGTCTGCACGTTGACCAGATCTTCGGCAAGGTAGTTGCCGTAAAGATCGTCGTCGGTTGCCTTGATCGCCTTCAGGCCCTTTTCCGTCAGCTGCTTGAGCAGGCGCGGCGTCAGCTTCTTGCCGGATTCGACCACGACTTCGCCGGTGTCGGCGTCGATCAGGTCGGTCAGTGCCTTCTGGCCGCGCAGGGCGTCAGGCTGGAACGGAATCCGCCAGCTCTTGCCGTCACGCTGATAGAGTGACTTGGTATAGAAGGTGTCGAGGATTTCCTCGCCGTCCATGCCGAGCGCCATGAGAAGCGACGTTACCGGAATCTTGCGGCGGCGGTCGATGCGGGCGTGCACGATGTCCTTGGCGTCGAATTCGATATCGAGCCAGGAACCGCGATAGGGGATGACGCGGGCAGCAAACAGAAGCTTGCCCGAGGAATGGCTCTTGCCCTTGTCGTGGTCGAAGAACACGCCCGGCGAACGGTGCATCTGGGAAACGATGACGCGCTCGGTGCCGTTGACGATGAACGTACCATTGTTGGTCATGAGCGGCATGTCGCCCATGTAGACGTTCTGTTCCTTGATGTCCTTGATGGACTTCGCGCCCGTATCCTCGTCAATATCGAACACGATGAGGCGCAGCGTCACCTTAAGCGGCGCTGCGTAGGTCAGATCGCGCTGACGGCATTCCTCGACGTCGAATTTCGGCTGTTCGAACTCGTAGGACACGAATTCGAGCATCGAAGCGCCGGAGAAATCCTGAATCGGGAACACTGACTTGAAAACGGACTGAAGTCCCTCGTCCGAACGACCGCCCTGCGGTTCGTCCACCATGAGGAACTGATCGTAGGATGCCTTCTGAACCTCGATGAGGTTCGGCATTTCTGCGACTTCGGGAATTTTACCAAAAACTTTGCGTACGCGCCTACGACCATTGAACGAAAGGGTCTGAGCCATCGTCGCTCCTTCAAATTTTGCATCCGGGCCTGCAACGGACGGGAACCGATGGCCAGTCGATCCCGTCAATCAATGAGTGGTTCAATCTCGTCCAACGTCCAAAAACACACAGCGCGGATTGCTGTCGTCTCCTTGGAACGGGACTATCCTCTTGAAGAACTCATTACCCAAAAGCCGTTTTCACGGGGCTTTTGGGTAATAGGTTCAGAAAGCGGTCAAAGAGAGGCGGCCATTTCAGGCCACCTCCCCTTGTAGAAAGCAAGATTACTTGACGTCAACCTTGGCGCCAGCGTCTTCGAGCTTCTTCTTGAGGTCGGCAGCTTCAGCCTTGGAAACGCCTTCCTTGACAGCCTTCGGAGCCGCTTCAACGAGGTCCTTGGCTTCCTTCAGGCCGAGGCCTGTGATCGCGCGGACTTCCTTGATGACGTTGATCTTGTTAGCGCCGGCTTCTGCCAGGATAACGTCGAACTCGGTCTTTTCTTCTTCAACGACAGCAGCAACGGCAGCGCCGCCAGCAGCAGCAGCCACAGGAGCAGCAGCCGAAACGCCCCACTTTTCTTCGAGAAGCTTCGAAAGCTCAGCAGCTTCCAAAACGGTCAGCGAGGACAGGTCTTCAACGATCTTAGAGAGATCAGCCATGTGATAGTTCCTTTATATTCGGTTCGAACTTGTTTGAAAATTTACAGCGAAAAACCGCCTTATGCGGCTTCTTCGTCCTTCTTGGCGTAGGCTGCGAACACGCGGGCAAGCTGGCTTGCCGGTGCTGCAACAACCGATGCGATGCGCTGTGCCGGGGTCTGAATCATGCCCAGCAGCTTTGCACGCAGCTCGTCCAGCGAAGGCAGGGTCGCAAGCGACTTGACTGCGTCCGCATTGAGCGCGGTTGCTCCCATGGCGCCGCCGAGAATAACGACCTTGTCGTTTGTCTTGGCGAATTCCATGGTAACCTTCGGAGCCGTGATGGGATCATTGCTGTATGCAATCAGCGTCTGTCCCTTGAAGAGATCGACGATCCCTTCCGACTCCGTACCCTGAAGGGCGATCTTGGCCAGACGGTTCTTCGCGACTTTGACGGTGCCGCCAGCAGCGCGCATCTTCGAACGGAAGTCGTTCATCTGTGCGACTGTGACACCGGCATAGTGGGCCACGACAACCGAACCCGAAGCCTTGAAGACCTCGTTCAGTTCCGTGACGAATTCGCGTTTTTCCGCTCTTTCCACTGCCTATCTCCAGTTGACAGGACCGCAAAATCGCGGACCTGTCGGTTTGCCTTTGCCGCTCGAGGACCAAAGAATGATCCGGAGCGACGCTCGAGGATCCTGTCCCCTGCGCAGATCCGTCGACCGGATCAGGCACAAGGCAAGCCGAGGTTCGAACCAAATTTCCACGCCTCAGCGTGTTGGTGAAATCTGGGTCTTACCCATCTCATGCAGGCGAAGTGATTAAGGGAAAACCACCTGCAGTCTCGGACAGGAGTTCCGGGTTTGACACCGGAAATTTCCGGCCCCGAAAGGCCAGAAATCTTGGTCTTGACAAAGCCGCGAGGGACCATGTCCGTTCCCGGGCACAAGGCCCGGAGGATTGATTAGGCTGTCGTGACGCTCGAAGGGTCGATCTTGACGCCCGGACCCATGGTCGAGGAAATCGCCACGCGCTTGACGTAGTTGCCCTTGGCACCAGCCGGCTTTGCCTTGATGACGGCATCAGCGAAAGCACGGATGTTTTCTTCAAGAGCCGTCGCGTCGAACGAGGCCTTGCCGATACCGGCATGGACGATGCCAGCCTTCTCGACGCGGAACTCGACAGCGCCGCCCTTGGATGCCTTGACGGCTCCGGCAACGTCCATGGTAACCGTGCCGACCTTCGGGTTCGGCATCATGCCACGCGGGCCGAGGACCTTACCGAGACGACCGACGAGCGGCATCATGTCCGGGGTTGCGATGCAGCGATCGAAATCGATCTTGCCGCCCTGGACGATGTCGACGAGATCTTCCGCGCCAACGACGTCTGCGCCGGCAGCGCGGGCTTCGTCAGCCTTTGCACCACGTGCGAACACGGCAACACGAACCGTACGGCCCGTGCCGTTCGGCAGGTTGACGACGCCGCGGACCATCTGGTCGGCGTGGCGTGGATCGACGCCGAGGTTCATCGACACTTCGATGGTTTCATCGAACTTGGCAATCGCCCGGTCCTTGACCAGCGAAATCGCTTCCGTCAGGGCAACGAGCTTCGTCGGGTCGATGCCCTCACGGGTCTTCTGTACGCGCTTTGCAATCTTTGCCATGGTCTCAGCCCACCACTTCCAGGCCCATGGAGCGGGCGGAGCCCTCAACCATTGCCATTGCGCCTTCAACGTCAGCGGCGTTGAGGTCCTTCATCTTGGCTTCAGCGATCTTGCGAACCTGCTCCTGGGTCAGCGTGCCGACCTTCGGGCCCTTACCGGGCGTCTTGGAACCGGCCGTCAGCTTCGCTTCCTTCTTCAGGAAGTAGCTGACTGGCGGCTGCTTCATGATGAAGGTGAAGGACTTGTCCTGGTAATAGGTGATGACGACCGGGATCGGCATGCCCTTTTCCATTTCCTGCGTGGCAGCGTTGAACGCCTTGCAGAATTCCATGATATTTACGCCACGCTGACCAAGCGCCGGGCCGATTGGCGGGGACGGGTTTGCCGATCCTGCCTTGACCTGAAGCTTGAGGTGGCCTGCAACTTTCTTAGCCATTTCTCTCTGCCTTTGTCTTCGTTTCAAACGAGCGCCAGAAGCGACCGGTCCGAAACATCAATGACCGGTTTCCCGGCCTTTCATGCCACACCCCGAGAGATGCGGCGGCTGCGGTTGCGTGGTGCGGACCTGCGATCCGGCTAAGATCGCCACCCTCCCACGCGCTTGGCGGATCACTCCGCCTCTTGCCGGTCGTTTAAAACCGACAAATTCTTCAACGACGCCCGAACGGAGAGAACTCCGCCGGTTGCCGCATGATCAGACCTTCTCGACCTGAGCGTATTCGAGTTCGACCGGCGTTGCGCGGCCGAAGATCGAGACCTCGACCTTGAGGCGCGAACGCTCCTCATCGACGTCCTGTACGATGCCGTTGAACGACGCGAACGGACCATCGGAAACACGAACCTGCTCACCAACCTCAAACGAGATCGACGGCTTCGGACGATCGACGCCATCCTGGACCTGACCGAGAATGCGATCGGCCTCAGAATCGGGGATCGGAACCGGCTTGTTGTCGGACCCCAAGAAACCCGTGACCTTCGGGGTATTCTTGATGAGGTGGTAGGCCTCATCCGTCAGGTTTGCCCGCACCATCACATAGCCGGGGAAAAACTTGCGCTCCGCATCGACCTTGCGGCCACGACGGACCTCGACGACCTTTTCAGTCGGAACCAGGATCTGTTCGAAAAGGTGGCTCAGACCCTTCTGCCGTGCCTTTTCCTCGATCGACTCAGCAACCTTCTTCTCGAAATTCGAGTAGGCGTGAACGATGTACCAACGCGCTGCCATATTCATCCCTAACCGTTCAAATGCCGACGTTCAGGACGAGGCCGATCAGCCAGCCCAGAAGTTGGTCCGCAGCAAAAAGAAAACGGCTGCGAAAAAGACCATGACGAATACCATCAGCGTCGAGATCATCGTCTCGCGCCGGGACGGCCAAGTCACTTTCGCCGTTTCAGCCCGCACCTGCTGCAGAAACGTAAATGGATTTGTTTTGGATGCCATTGAATGCCCACGCCATTACGGCCCGTAAAGCTGACGTTTCAGCCCCACGCGCCGCGTGTCTGTTTGAACCCCTACATAACGACCGATTCTCAAAACCACAAGAGGTCATCGGTGGTTTTGCAAAATTACGCGGAAACGCGCATTTGCGTTTCCGATCTTCATTTTCACGCACATGCGGAATTTGCAACTGCGGAAAATGGCAGGGGCAGCCGGGCTCGAACCGACGACCTGCGGTTTTGGAGACCGCCGCTCTACCAACTGAGCTATGCCCCTTCACCGAAACACAAGCCACCGTTTCCAATGGCCGCATCTCAAGTCAGCGGCTTAATAGGCAGTTTGTTTGGCCATGACAAGCACCTTTGACGGAAAAGCGCAATTTCTTGCGCTCTTTTTCCTTGTCGGTTGGGACCCGGTCATTTCCCGACGTATTTGCGCCAGTCATGCTCTTCGCGAAACCCCAAAACTTCGCGAACTTTCCGGTTCGACAACAGGCCTTCGAATTCACCGATCTCCCGCGTGAACGGGACATTGGGGAAATAGCGGGCCGCTAGCTCGCGGGTCGGTGTATCGGCCGAGACGGTATCATTGGCGGCATTGAAGACCTGGTAGCCGAGACCATCCTTTTCGATGCAGAGACCAACGATCTGGCCGAGATCGCGGGCGTCGATATAACTCCAGGCGATACGCTTGCGTATTTCGGGATTGGCGAAATAGCCGGGGAAACGCTCATATTCATGCGGCTCGATGACGTTGCCGATCTCGCAGCGCGTAAACGTCGAAACCGCTCCGCTCGGCAAAGGCGCGCGCGGTCTTCTCGTTCACCACCTTGGACAGGCCATAGCTGTCCATCGGATTGACATCATAGTCCTCATCCAGCGGGAACTGATGAAAATCGCGATGCCCCTCGGCAAAGCAGACGCCGTAGGTGGTCTCGCTGGAAGCGACGATGATCTTGCGGATGCCGAGCTTCACCGCCGCCTCGATGACATTGTAGGTGCCCATCGTGTTGATGCGGAAGGTCTCGTTGTCGGGCTTGATGAGGATGCGCGGAACGGCGGCGAAATGCACCACGGCGTCGAAGGGCTGCGGCCCCTGCCCGTGTTCCAGGTCGGGGAAATCGCGGTGCATCGACAGCGCGTTGAAAACCTGGCCGCTATCGGTGATGTCAGCGATCAGGTTGGTGACGCCGGGGCTGTCCAGCGGCAACAGATCGATGTTGTGGACCTCGTAGCCTGCCTCGATCAAATAGGGCACCGCATGCCGCCCCGCCTTGCCGGAGCCGCCGGTGAACAATATCCGCTTTTTCATGATGATGTCTTCCTCGCCTTGCATGCCAATCTGCATGAGCCGCAATGTAAGTCACGGCGTCAAAAACAAAAGGCCCCGCCGTCGCCGGCAGGACCTTTCATAAATAGTTATCGAGGAAACGGCGCTTATGGAGCGCCGTTTCCAACCGAGTAAATTACTCGACGATGGAGGCTACGATGCCGGCGCCGACGGTGCGGCCGCCTTCGCGGATCGCGAAGCGCAGCTTTTCTTCCATGGCGATCGGAACGATCAGTTCGACGGCAACCGTGACGTTATCGCCAGGCATGACCATTTCCGTGCCTTCCGGAAGCGATACGATGCCGGTCACGTCGGTGGTGCGGAAGTAGAACTGCGGACGATAGTTGGTGAAGAACGGCGTATGACGACCGCCTTCTTCCTTCGTCAGGATGTAGGCTTCTGCCATGAACTTCTTGTGCGGCTTGACCGAACCCGGCTTGCACAGGATCTGGCCACGCTCGACGCCGTCACGGGTGACGCCGCGGATCAGCGCGCCGATGTTGTCGCCGGCCTGGCCCTGGTCGAGCAGCTTGCGGAACATTTCAACGCCGGTAACCGTCGTCTTCGTGGTGGCGCGGATGCCGACGATCTCGACTTCTTCACCAACCTTGACGATGCCGCGCTCAACGCGACCGGTCACAACCGTACCACGGCCCGAGATCGAGAACACGTCTTCGATCGGCAGCAGGAACGGCAGGTTGATCGGACGCTCAGGCGTCGGGATGTAGGCATCGACAGCGGCCATCAGTTCGCGGATCGCGTCTTCGCCGATCTTCTTGTCCGAATCTTCAAGAGCGGCCAGAGCCGAACCCTTGATGATCGGGATGTCGTCGCCCGGGAAGTCGTACATCGACAGGAGTTCGCGCACTTCCAGCTCGACGAGCTCGAGAAGTTCGGCGTCATCGACCTGGTCGACCTTGTTGAGGAACACGACGATCGCGGGAACGCCAACCTGACGGGCAAGCAGGATGTGCTCGCGGGTCTGCGGCATCGGGCCGTCGGCAGCCGAGCAAACCAGGATCGCGCCGTCCATCTGGGCAGCACCGGTGATCATGTTCTTGACGTAGTCGGCGTGGCCGGGGCAGTCGACGTGGGCATAGTGACGGGCAGCCGTCTCATACTCGACGTGTGCCGTCGAGATGGTGATGCCACGAGCCTTTTCTTCCGGTGCAGCGTCGATCTGGTCGTACGCCTTGTATTCGCCGAAATACTTCGTGATCGCTGCCGTCAGCGACGTCTTGCCATGGTCGACGTGGCCAATCGTGCCAATGTTGACGTGCGGCTTATTGCGCTCAAATTTGCTCTTTGCCATGGTGTACGTATCCTGTGATCAATAGATGGGATCATCCGGCGGCGCCGGTTTGGGGAGGCGTTTAAGGGTTTCGGAAGAATTGCGCAAGACATAATTATTTCGTCGTGCGCGCGACGGCTGGCCGTCTCATATTCGCTATATGGTGATTGCCGGCCGCAAATCCAGCCCACTTAGCGCGAAATAGAAAATGCCGCCACATTCAAAAGCTTGAAGGGGTTTTCTGAATCAAAATATGAAAGGGAGCTTCGAAGGCGCTTGGAGCGGGTAGCGGGAATCGAACCCGCGTATTCAGCTTGGAAGGCTGCTGCTCTACCATTGAGCTATACCCGCGGTGTGGTCATCGATCCCATGACAGAATGGTGGAGGGAGTTGGATTTGAACCAACGTAGGCTGAGCCAACGGATTTACAGTCCGTCCCCTTTAACCACTCGGGCATCCCTCCATTATTCCGTCGGGATCAAGCGACCAAGCTTGTCAGATCAAAGCGGTTCCGGCCGGAGCAAGTCGCCCCTTCAATCTGCGCCGGGTATATGACCGTCCCGTTTCATCCTGTCAACACGACCGGTCAGAAAAAGTTGCGAAATCCGCTACAAAGGGGACCGGCTGCGGATTTCTCGAAAAATGGTTCCAAGCCGGCCTCTTCCTCAGTATAAGGCAGCTATGAGCAAAGATAATCCGGGCGACGGACACGCCAAAGACACCCATTATGCCACCCTGCGCCGCGCCCATCGCGATGCGCGCCGCGAACGTGGCGAAATCCCGACACCGGTGCAGGACCGACGCAAGAAGAATGCTGCGGGCGACTGGACAGCGCCGACGCTTATGCCTGACCAGGTCCTGCTTTACGGCATCCACACGGTGCGCGCCGCGCTCGACAACAAGGAACGGCAGATCATCAAGCTGTCGCTGACGCAGAACGCTTTGGTGCGCCTGGAGATCGGCCCTGTCGAGGAACTCGGATTTCCCGTCGAGATCGTCTCACCCCAGGATCTGGACAAGATCCTCGGCCCCGACGCGATCCATCAAGGTGTCATGCTGGAAACGCGTCCCCTGCCCGTCCGCCGCCTGTCGGCGTTGACCGACAGCCCGCTGATCCTCGTTCTCGACCAGATCACCGATCCGCACAATGTCGGCGCGATCATGCGTTCGGCGGTTGCCTTCAATGCCGGCGCCCTGATCACCACCATGCGCCACAGCCCGACGGAATCCGGCGTTCTGGCGAAATCCGCATCCGGTGCGCTGGAAATGATCCCCTATATCCAGATCACCAATCTGGCCGATGCGCTGGACGAGTTGCACAAGCTTGGCTTCACCTCGATCGGGCTTGATTCGGAAGGTCCCGCTCCCTTGGAAACCACGCTTGCCGGGCGCAAGATCGCGCTGGTGCTCGGCGCCGAGGGCAAGGGCCTGCGCCAGAAGACGCGTTCGACGGTGACGGCGCTTGCCCGGCTCGACATGCCCGGCGCCATCAAGTCGCTGAACGTTTCCAATGCGGCAGCGATTGCCATGTACGCCGCGCGGGCGCATCTCGCCAAAGGCTGAAGCGGTCAGTTCTGGAAAGACGTTTGAAAATTGCGCAGCCCGGCCGTCGGACAGCCATCCTGCAGCCGACGCCAGGTCGTGACGTTCAGATCCATCTCGCAGCGCGCGAGGTAAGCCGTATCGCCGGCGCGGATGCAGACCGTCTCGCCGATCTCATGTTTTGAACCGTCGCGATTGCGGCAGGTACAATTGGCATCTGGCGGTGAGGCATGACTATGGGCCGGCATCATGACGGCGCCGGCTGCGAGCAAAGCTGGAAACAGGATTACAGCCGTCGTTTGCATGACCACAGTTTAGCGCAAAATGACGTCTTGTCGATGCCGCAATCCGTTACCGCGACACATGCAAAAACCGGGCAATCAGGCTTTCTTCAGAAACTCCGTGCGCAACACAAGACCCTTGATCTTGGCATGGCGACATTCGACCTCGTCCGGCTCGTCGGTCAGGTGGATGCCCTTGATGACGGTGCCGCGCTTCAAGGTCTCGGACGTTCCCTTGACCTTCAGATCCTTGATCAGCGTGACGTTGTCGCCTTCCTTGAGGATCGTGCCGTTGCTGTCCTTGACGTCCATCTTCACTGTCCCTTGCTGCGCAGGCGTCCCCTGACGGAAAAGCCTGATTCCATGATTGCAGCGCTTTAGCGCCTTCGAGAGGCTTCGTCTAGCATTGGCACGCAAGCTCGAACGCACAGCAAACCGCCGGGCACTGGGGAAAGGCCCGGCGGTCGCGGAGATCAGGAATGAATCAGGCGGCGGTGGCGAACTGACCGTGTTCGGCGATGACCTTTTCAGCGCCTGCAATGGCAGACTGCTTGGCATCGTCGCCCATGGCAAGGCCTTCGGCACGGATAAACTCGACATCGGTGATACCGATAAAGCCCAGGACAGTCGTCAGGTATGCTTCCTGATGATCCATGGCAGCGACCGGCGATGCGCCCGAATAATGGCCGCCGCGCGTGGAGGCGACAATGACCTTCTTGCCTTTGGCGAGGCCTTCGACGCCGGTTTCCGTGTAGCGGAATGTGGTGCCGGCAACCAGAATGCGGTCGATCCATGTCTTCAACTGGGTCGGGACGGCGAAATTGTACATCGGTGCGCCGATCACCACGACATCAGCAGCGAGAAACTCTTCCAGCGCGGTGCGGCCGGCATCAAGTTCCGAGGCCAGCGATGCCTCGATGCCTTCCGGGCCGGCCGAGGCCGCCATCAGGTGTGCCCCACTCAGATGCGCCAGCGGTGCGGCGACGAGATCGCGGTATGTTACGGAGGCGGGTTCCGTTTGCGCCTTCAGGCGCGCAACGATTGATGCCGTCAGCCGGCGGGAAACGGAGTGATCTCCGAGAATTCCGGAGTCGATATGCAGAACGTTCATGGGTGGCACCTTTGCGGGGTTGTTGTATCAATTGCGGTGCACAACATATGTTTCGAAAACAATCAGCCGATAAGCCAGTGCTTTTTCGACACGCCGTTTCCTGCTAGAAACAATCGGATCAACAAAACGATAGCGATGGAGCCCGCCATGCAGGACCTCAACGACCTCGCCCTTTTCGCCGCTGTCGTAAAACACAAGGGCTTTTCAGCCGCGGCCCGCGTGCTCAATATTCCGAAATCCAAGCTCAGCAAACATGTTGCCCGGCTGGAGCAGCAGCTTGACGTTCGGCTGCTCGAGCGCTCAACGCGAAAGCTGCGCGTGACCGACATCGGCCAGGCCTTCTATGAGCGCTGCGAAACGATCCTGGCCGGCGTCGAAGCGGCGGAAGCCGTGGTCGCAGTGGCAAAGAGCGAACCGGCAGGGCTGGTACGCCTTGCCTGCCCGATCGGCTTCTCGCCGATGATCGCCCATATCATCCCGGCCTTTCACCGCCTCTATCCCGGCACCCGCGTGCTGATCACGGCGACAGAATCGCCGCATCGATCTGGTCGAGGAGCGCTTCGACATCGCCCTGCGGGCGCGCGACGAACTGGACACGGACAACCAGCTGATCGTGCGAAAGCTCGGTGCGGCGCGCAGCTATCTCGCAGCGAGCCCGGATCTCCTGTCACGCCTGCCGCCGGTCACGATCGATACGCTCGGCAAGATGCCGACCTTGTCGCTGAACGAACAGCACGCGACAGATACATGGACGCTGTTTCGACCGGACGGAACCAGCCGTGACGTTTCGCATGTACCCATCATCGGCTGCAGCGATTTTGGCATCATCGAGCAGGCGGCGATCGACGGCGTCGGCATTGCGATGCTGCCGCATCACATCGTCGAGCGCGGTTTCCGGACGGGTAGCCTGGTGCCGGTCCTGCCGGAATGGACATCGAAAGAGGTCATCGTGCATCTCGTCTTTACGTCCCGCCACGGCATCCTTCCTGGGGTTCGTGCCCTTATCGATCACTTGGCGGACGCCCTGCCCGGCGCCATGGCCCGCTGCTCGGAGATGGAGCCGCGCGAAGCGACATTGTTGCGCGCTGCCGAATAGGCTGTAAACATCGGGAAGCCTACCCAGGGACATGGCTGCGACATGCAGGAACAGGGCGGCGACGGGGATCGGGGACAACACGGGATGACACGGGAACGGCGGCGGCGAGATCGTCAGGCGGCGCAGGACAGCCATCGGCGCGACCCTGGTGGCGGGTATTGCCTTTCTCGCCGGCATGACCGATGCGATCGGCCTGCTGCACCTGGGCAGTTTCGTCTCTTTTATGAGCGGCAACACGACGCAGGCTGCGGTCGCCATCGCGCGCGGCCAGTCCGATCATGCCTTTCTTCTGCTCGGTGGCCTGATGGTCTTCATCATCGGCAATGCCCTTGGCATCATCATCGCCCATGGCGCGGCGCGGCGAACCTTCCGCGTCCTTGCAACGGTGACGGTCCTACTGGCACTCGCCTCCCTGTTGACGCCTCAAGGTTTGAAGGTCGCGCAATTCTACCTGATCATTCTCGCCATGGGTGTCATCAATACCGCCGTCGAGCATATCGAAGGCCTGCCGATCGGGCTCACCTATGTCACCGGCGGCCTGTCGCGATTCGGTCGCGGACTTGGCCGGATGCTGATCGGCCAAAGCCATCCCGGCTGGCTGATCCAGAGTGTGCCCTGGCTCGGCATGGCCGTCGGCGCTGTCTGCGGCGCGCTCGCCGAAATCCACTTTTCCGGCGCCGCAATCTGGATGACATGCAGCCTCTCGGCAGTGCTTGCCATCGCCAGCTTCTTCATCCCGCCCCGCCTGCAACGGCGGCTCGCACATTATCACGCACCAACGCGCAAGATCCCAAAGCCCAGCGTCTAGACCGCGTTTGCGGCAACCATTGGCCCTGCAGAAACACCTTTGGAACGACCGATCGCATCTCAAAAAAACGGAAAGAGCAGCATTTTCACTTTACACAGCAACAGAATCTGCTAACTCCCTCCCCGTGCTGCCCTTATAGCTCAGTTGGTAGAGCACCTGATTTGTAATCAGGGGGTCCCGGGTTCGAGTCCTGGTGGGGGCACCATTTCTTTCCTTTTCCCTTGTGTTCTTTTGTGCATGATGACGCGGGCATCGTTTGGGCGATGCTGTCGGCTGCCGTCATGTTCTTGGGGCAGATGACTGCTATATTCGCAGGCCCGCCCTAAAGGTACGGTCGCGCAGACAAACAGACAGGCATTTCATGGCTCGCACATTCCAGACCATCGCCTTCGTCGCCTCTCCCGCCGACGAAGCGCAGAAGGCGGCTGAAGAACTGGCGGCGATTTACGGCAACGAGGATCCGGCGACAGCCGATGTCGTCGTGGCGCTTGGCGGCGATGGCTTCATGCTGCAGACGCTGCACAAGACGATGAATTCCGGCAAGCTGGTCTACGGCATGAACCGCGGGTCGATCGGCTTTCTGATGAACCGATACAGCACGGAAAACCTGCGCGAACGCCTGTCGGAGGCCGTCGAGAATGCCTTCCGACCGCTCGAAATGCAGACAGTGGACAGCGACGGCAACCGCTTCAAGGCCCTCGCCATCAACGAGGTCTATCTCTTCCGACAATCCTATCAGGCGGCAAAGCTAAGGGTGGTGGTTGATGGCCGCGTCCGGCTGGAAGAACTGATCTGCGACGGCGTGCTGCTCTCGACGCCGGCGGGCTCCACTGCCTATAATCTCTCAGCGCATGGACCGATCCTGCCGCTGGAGGCGCCGCTTCTGGCTCTGACCCCTGTCAGCCCGTTTCGCCCGAGGCGCTGGCGGGGGCGCTTCTTCCCAACAAGGTGACGGTCGATATCACCATTCTTGAGGCCGAAAAACGGCCGGTCAACGCAGTTGCCGACCATGTCGAAGTCAAGTCTGTCGTCCAGGTTCGCATCGCCGAATCGGAGAACATCACGGCCTGCATTCTTTCAGACCCGGATTATTCATGGTCGGACCGGATTCTTGCCGAGCAGTTTTCGAATTGAGCGTGACGCCGGCGTCGGAACATGGTGATATTGCTGGAGGATCAAACGCAAAGAGCCCTGGAGTTTCCGGAATGTATCGGACTGGCGTTTTCACCCTCTGTGCCATTTTGACATTTCTGGCCACGGCAGCACCGGCGCAGGAGGTCGACATCCTGCCAAGCAACGTGATTTTTGTGACCAGCACCGGATACTGGGAGGAAAGCGGCGACCCGCTTGATGTTCTCGACCCGTTGGCCGCTCCTTCAACCCGGCAGACAGAGCCGGCGACTGAAACGACCGCAAAGTCGGAACCGGTGCAGCGCGGCTACTACAAGCTGATTGCAGTGCGCCAAGTGGATGGCACCGCCCATATCCATCTCCAGCAGATCGCGTCCGGCCCTGAGGGTCCGAAGGTGATTTCATCGGCTGAACTCGAAGAGTTTTCGAACCTGAAGGCCTATATCACCGACATCCGCCCGGAAAGTTCGACCGGCATCGCTCGCCAACCAGGCATGTTTGCCACGGTCTACCTAAAAACTGACCCGCAGGCCCTGGAACCCGACAGCTGGACCGTACTGATCGACGATATCGGCGACATCAAGGTCGAGCGGGCAACGAACTGAAGCAGTCGTTGCATTGAGTGCACTAAAAAACCGGGCGCTTTTCACACCCGGTTTTCGCTTCATCAAGCCTGAATGGCCCTATCAGTTCAGGTCATCGACCACGGCATCTGCGCCGCCATTGACGCGGTGGGCCAGTGCCGCTTCCATGAACTCGTTCAGGTCGCCGTCGAGAACATCGTCCGGTGCCGTGCTGGCAACGCCGGTGCGCAAGTCCTTGACCAGCTGGTAGGGTTGCAGCACGTAGGAGCGGATCTGGTGTCCCCAGCCGATATCGCTCTTCGAGGCGGCTTCGGCGTTGGCCGCTTCTTCGCGTTTCTTCAACTCGGCCTCATAGAGACGGGCGCGCAGCATGTCCCAGGCCTTGGCCTTGTTCTTGTGCTGCGAGCGCTCCTGCTGGCACTGCACGACGATGCCGGACGGCATATGCGTGATGCGCACGGCCGAATCGGTGGTGTTGACGTGCTGGCCACCGGCACCCGACGAGCGGTAGGTGTCGATGCGGCAATCGCTCTCGTTGATGTCAATCTGGATCAGATCGTCGATGACAGGATAGACCCAGATGGACGAAAATGAGGTGTGGCGCCGGGCGTTGCTGTCGAAAGGCGAAATCCGCACGAGGCGGTGCACGCCCGATTCCGTCTTCAGCCAGCCATAGGCATTGTGTCCCTTGACGAGCAAAGTCGCCGACTTGATGCCGGCTTCTTCGCCGTCATGCACTTCCATCAGTTCGACCTTGTAGCCCTGGCGTTCGGCCCAGCGGGTATACATGCGCAAAAGGATGTTCGCCCAGTCCTGGCTCTCCGTGCCGCCGGCGCCGGAATGCACTTCGAGATAGGTGTCGTTGCCATCGGCCTCGCCGGACAGCATCGCCTCGACCTGGCGCCGTGCCGCTTCGGTGCGCAGGACGCGAAGCGCGTCCTCGGCTTCCTTGATGACGTCGGTATCGCCCTCTTCCTCACCGAGTTCGATGAGGTCGATAGCATCCTGCATCTGCTGCTCGAAGGCGCGGACACTGTTGATGCCGTCATCAAGCTGCTGGCGTTCGCGCATCAGCTTTTGCGCTTCCGCGGCATCGTTCCAGAGGTTGGGATCCTCCGACTTGTTGTTCAACCAGTCCAGTCGTCTTACCGCCTGATCCCAGTCAAAGATGCCTCCTCAGCAGGCTTATGGCCTGCTTGATTTCGTCGACGATATTTTCGATTTCGGTCCGCATGGTCCTGCTTCTTGACGCCTGAATTATGGATGTGCCGTGCATAAACACGGCAGCTTGCGATGTAAAGCCGACTCTCGGTTTCTAAAGGCTGGAACCGGCGGACTAGAAAAGCCCGCCCTGGCCGGAGGTTACCGCCTGGTTTGCCTGCGGCGATGCCCGGAGGATTTCTTCCGGCGGAACATATTCTTCCATGCCGCCAATGACCGAGAAGGTATCGGCGGGGCCGGTGCCGGGCTTGAAGGCTTCAATGATCGTATCAGGCTCACCATCGAAAGCCGCCATGCCGGTCTTGCGGTTGACCGGAACGAGGCTCATGCCTTCCGGAACCACGAACTTGCTGGGACGGGTTCCCTTGGTTGCGGCTTGCATGAAATCGTTGAAGATCGGTGCTGCAAGGCCACCACCGGTCGCACCACGCCCGAGCGGGGCAGGATTGTCGAAACCGAGATAGAGGCCGGCAACCATGTCTGGCGTGTAACCGACGAACCAGGCATCCTTCTCGTCATTGGTCGTGCCCGTCTTGCCGGCAACCGGACGATCAAGCTTGATCTTTCCGGCAGCCGTGCCGCGCGTAACGACGCCTTCCATCATCGATGTAATCTGATAGGCCGTCATCGGATCGAGAACCTGCTGGCGATTATCCGTCAGCACCGGCTCTTCCTGGCTTTCCCAGTCGGCGACATTGCAGTTGTCGCAGGTCCGTTCCTCGTGCCGGAAGATCGTCTTGCCATAACGGTCCTGAATGCGGTCGATCATCGAAGGTTTGATCTGCTTGCCGCCATTGGCCAACACGGCATAGGCGGAGACCATGCGCAGCACGGTCGTTTCGCCCGAGCCAAGCGACATGGCGAGCACCGGTAGCATCTTGTCGTAAATGCCGAAGCGTTCGGCATATTCGGCAACGAGATTCATACCCATATCGTTCGCGAGCCGCACCGTCATCAGGTTGCGCGACTTCTCGATGCCGAGACGCAGCGTCGATGGGCCGGCCGAGCCGCCGCCATAGTTTTCCGGGCGCCAGACCTGGCCGCCTGCGACCATCTCGAACGGCGCGTCGAGAATGACGGACGCCGGGGTATAGCCATTGTCGAGCGCAGCGGCATAAACGAACGGCTTGAAGGACGATCCCGGCTGGCGCATGGCCTGCGTCGCACGGTTGAATTCGGACTGGCCGTAGGAGAAGCCGCCGACCATGGCGAGCACGCGGCCGGTCTGTGGGTCCATGGCAACGAGGCCACCCTGAACCTTCGGAGGCTGGCGCAGGCGATACTCGCCCTCTGCTTCCAACGCCTCCACATAGACGACGTCGCCTGGACCCAGAACGCCCTCGGGCGACTTGGCAGATTTACGGTCGCCGGTTGAGGACCGGTAGGCCCATTGCATAGCCTTGGCAGCGATATGGCCGGTGAAGCGGTCTGGACCGATCTTGCCCGACACTTCCTTGGCCGGCTGAATGCCGATCTCGGCACCCTCTTCATTCACAGACAGGACGACAGCAAGTTTCCACTCAGGCACGTCCGAAAGTGATTCAATTTTGCCCAGCGGTTCACCCCAGTCGCCACCGATCTCAATGGTCTTGAGAGCGCCATGGAAGCCCCGGCGCTCGTCGTAGCTGACGAGACCGTTGTGCAGCGCCTTACGGGCCTCGATCTGCAGGTTGGGATCCAGCGATGTGCGGACAGAAAGCCCACCTTCATAGAGCGCGTTGTCGCCGTAGCGCTGGATGATCTGGCGGCGAACCTCTTCGGCGAAATAATCCGAGGCAAACAGATGCGAGCCACCGCGACGCAGCGTCACACCAAGGGGCTGCTTCTTGGCGTCCTCGCCATCGCTATGGGTGACATAGCCATTTTCGACCATGCGATCGACCACCCAGTTGCGGCGCTCGAGCGCTGCTTCCGCCTTGCGGAAGGGATGGTAGTTGGCCGGCCCTTTCGGAAGGGCCGCCAGATAGGCGGTTTCCGCAACAGTCAGTTCGGTGACCGACTTGTCGAAATAGGTCAGTGCCGCACCAGCAATACCGTAGGAGTTCAATCCGAAGAAAATCTCGTTGAGATAAAGCTCGAGGATCTCGATCCTTGCTGTAAGCCTGCTCAATGCGGAAGGAAAGAATGGCTTCCTTGACCTTGCGGTCGATCGTCTGGTCCGCCGTCAGAAGAAAGTTCTTCGCGACCTGCTGGGTGATGGTGGATGCGCCGACCGGGCGACGACCGGATCCGAAGTTCTGCAGGTTGACGAAGATCGCGCGACCAAGGCCGGTAATGTCGACGCCCGGATGCTGGTAGAAATTCTTGTCTTCGGCGGAAATGAAAGCGGCCTTGACGCGATCCGGGATCGCCTGGATCGGCAGGTAGAGCCGCCGTTCACGGGCATACTCCGCCATCAACGCACCATTTCCGGCGTGCACGCGGGTGGTCACCGGCGGCGCATAGCTGTTCAGCACCTCATAATCCGGCAGGTCCTTGGCGACGCTGCCAAGATAGACCGCAACGACGGCCGCCACCCCGAGCACGAGAAAGGCGCCAACGCCGAAGAAATATCCAATCAGTCTGATCATCAGCCAGATACCAGTGCCTTGTTGTCGTTGTCCTAAGGGCCCTTTCAGGCGTCTCAGGGGCCTAACGCCCACCTCTAAAGAATGCAATCACGCCAGAGAAATATATCTATTCTCACGCACTCTGCGAAATCCGGCCGTCAGGATTACCTGCAAATTGTCCGAGCGGCGCGACAGTCGAGATCGAACGGCTTTTGGAGCTTCCCGCAGACAGTTCCTGATTTTACAAATTTCGCCCCCTCGATAACGACCCGATTGTGAGCAAAATAGGGCTCGCCGCGCATTAACCCCGGCATAGGCCTTTGAAAAGCATAACGCTGTTACACCAGGGACACAAATCACAAGCCGCGTTATCGCAGGCGAGATCCGTCTCATCAGCCGCCGTTTGCGACGGTGCCCTGGCGGTAATGGCGAACGGCTTCGACCAGGCGCTCGGAAACCCTGCCGCGCCATGACGGGTCAAGCAGCAGTTTCTCGTCGTCCTTGTTTGACAGGAAGCCAAGCTCGAGCAGGACGGATGGTACGTCGGGCGCCCTCAAGACCTGAAAACCGGCGTAGCGGTGCGGATTGTTGATCAGCTTGATCTGCCCCTCGAAGGAGGACACCACAGACCTCGCCAGATTGACGGAAAAGGCCTGCGTCTCGCGTCGCGTCAGGTCGATGAGGATATCAGCGACTTCGGCCGGCTCCGTTTCAAGTGCCACGCCGGCGATCTCATCCGACAGGTTTTCCCGCTCTGCGAGGTTGGCGGCCAGATGGTCGGACGCCTTGTCGGAAATCGTGTAGACCGTCGCGCCGCGTATATCCTTCTGCTTCAGCGTGTCCGCATGGATCGAAATAAACAGCTTGGCGCCGTTCTGCCGAGCAATCTGTACCCGTTGCGAGAGCGAGAGAAATTCGTCCTTCGACCGCGTCAGGAAGGCCTTGATGCCCGTCTCCTTGTTGAGGGCTTCCACCATTTCTTCGGCGAAGGCTAGCGTGACCTTTTTCTCCTCGGTTTTCGTCACCACGCCGACCGCGCCGGTATCGATGCCGCCATGACCGGCATCGACCGCAATGACGAAGGAACCGTCATCGGCTGCGGGTGCCGCCAGACGGCCGGTTTTTGCAGTGGTCGGCGCTATACTCCACTTTTGCTGTTCGAGAAGTTGCGTAAAACGATCCTGCTTGACGAACTCCGCATCGATCACGAGGCGAAAACCCTTGCCACTCTCATCCGCCTTGACCTCTGCCAGGGCAACGCCGACCGGCTTCTTTGCCGTCAGCACGATACGGGAACTGCCCGCCCCCATGCCCCCGTAGCGGATATCGCTAAAGAGCCCCTCGCCTGAATATCCTCCGGCTTCAGACCGAAGGATGTCTCGGGCAGATCGACGATGATCCGCACAGGGTTGGCGACATAATGAATGGAGAACTCCGGCTTTCTGTCGAAATCAATGACGACGCGCGTGCGCGCGTCGTCGCCGGCAATACGGGCGCCATAGGCGAGAAGTGGCTCGACGTCCTCGGCATTAGCAGGCGGCGCCAAGGACAATGCGGAAAGAGCCAGCAACCCGGCACACAGCCGCGCGACAATGCCAAAACCCTGCATTCCGTCCAAGAATTTGAGAGTGCGAAATCCGGCCCGACCCGTCACATAATGCTCCGCATGTCTTGTTCCTGCCCATCCAGACGAACCCAATGGGCGCAAGGCGCACGATATTGGTGCGTATAGTCAATGACGCTTTATGATTAATCAAACCTTGCGTCAGCAAAAACGGCCGCGGAAAACGACTTAAGCGAGGCCCGGGGCGCAGCACACAGGCGCCAGCGAATCAATCAATATTATGGCGGTTTCGGCTTTTCCCTTGCCATTGTGACATAGAAAACATAAAAGCGTGAATAGGGAGAAAGTGTTGACGGGATAGAATCAACGACCGGCTGCCATAGGGTCAAAAACCCCTGGCGCCAAGCCATGAGCAAACAGGTTCACACCTTTCATATGCTCATGCGTCCGCAAGCAGTCGTCTCTTCATCCGCCGTCGCTGCACTTTTTCTCCGCATACTGGATCGCAAAAATCCGGCGGTGGCCGGGATGTTTATGGTGGCACACACCGCAGCCCGTGATCGGGCACATTCATCGGGTCTTTTTGGCCTAATACATTGGCATTCTTGTTTGGTCATTGATGTTGTCACAGCAGTATCAGCCAGAAATAAACAGGCTCCGGAGCGATATCGTTCCTGGCGCCGTCTGGCCGCTGCCCCATCTCCCAAGCCAAGCGGGAACATTCACATTCGGCGAAGAACGCCAACTGCATGGAAAATCACCTCCGGGTCGCATTTTCCCTGCCGTTTCGCGGTCATGCCGAGGAGCACAGCTTAAATGGCAGAGAAAATGCTTATCGATGCGTCTCACGCTGAAGAGACGCGCGTCGTTGTCGTTCGCGGAAGTCGCATAGAAGAATTCGACTTCGAATCCGAACACAAGAAACAAATTCGCGGAAACATCTATCTCGCGAAAGTCACCCGCGTCGAACCTTCGCTTCAGGCGGCCTTCGTCGATTACGGCGGCAACCGCCACGGCTTCCTGGCCTTTGCGGAAATCCATCCCGACTATTACCAGATTCCGCTTGCCGATCGTCAGGCCCTGCTCCGGCAGGAAGCCGAAGAAGCCCGTCGCGACGACGATATCGAATCGGTCGAAACCGGCACGGATCTCGGCAATGATTCCGACGAGGAAATGGTAGCGACGGCGGAAGAAACCGTCGTTGAAATCATCGAGGCGACCGAAGACCAGGTGGAAACCCTCGCGGAGGAAACACCGAAGAAGGCCAAGCCGAAGCGCCCGCGTCGCAGCAAGAAGGCTGCTGCGGAAGCGGCTGAAGCCACGGACGCCGGCGATGGCGAAGACGGTTCGTCCGGCGGCGAAATGGCTGCCATGGTCGATACCGATTCGATTTCGGAAGACACCCGCGGCGGACGTCGCAACAATGATGACGACGATGACGACGATGGTCATCACGAGGAAAAGGAAATCATTGAATCCGTCGGCGCCGAAGACGCCATGGAGGAAGTGCCGGATCGTCAGGTCAACCGCCGTCCGCGCAAGCAGTACCGTATCCAGGAAGTCATCAAGCGCCGTCAGATCCTGCTTGTGCAGGTGGCCAAGGAAGAACGCGGAAACAAGGGCGCGGCCCTCACAACCTATCTCTCGCTTGCCGGCCGCTATTCGGTTCTGATGCCGAACACGGCACGTGGCGGCGGGATTTCCCGCAAGATCACCAACCTTCCCGACCGCAAGCGTCTGAAGGAAATTGCCCGCGCGCTCGACGTGCCGCAGGGCATGGGCGTCATCCTGCGCACCGCCGGTGCCAACCGCACCAAGGTCGAGGTCAAGCGCGACTTCGAATATCTGATGCGCCTTTGGGAAAACGTCCGCACGCTGACGCTGTCCTCAACGGCCCCTTGCCTCGTCTATGAAGAGGGATCGCTGATCAAGCGCTCGATCCGCGACCTCTACAACAAGGATATCAGCGAAGTCATCGTTGCCGGCGAAGAAGGCTACAAGGAAGCCAAGGCTTTCATGAAGATGCTGATGCCGAGCCACGCCAAGGTGGTTCAGCCATACCGCGACGTGCATCCGATCTTCTCGCGCTCGGGCATCGAAGCCCAGCTCGACCGCATGCTGCAGCCGCAGGTGACGCTGAAGTCCGGCGGTTACATCATCATCAACCAGACCGAAGCGCTTGTCGCAATCGACGTCAACTCGGGCCGTTCGACCCGCGAGCACTCGATCGAGGACACAGCGCTCCAGACGAACCTGGAAGCGGCCGAAGAAGTCGCTCGCCAGCTGCGTCTGCGCGACCTTGCCGGTCTCGTGGTCGTCGACTTCATCGACATGGAAGAGAAGCGCAACAATCGCTCCGTCGAAAAGCGCCTCAAGGACCATCTGAAGAACGACCGCGCCCGTATCCAGGTCGGACGCATCTCGCATTTCGGCCTGCTCGAAATGTCGCGCCAGCGCATCCGCGCCTCGGTTCTCGAATCGACCATGCAGGTCTGCTCGCATTGCAACGGCACGGGCCATGTCCGCTCGCAGTCGTCGGTGGCGCTGCATGTGTTGCGCGGCGTCGAGGAATATCTGCTGAAGAACACGACGCACAATATTACGGTACGCACCACGCCGGATATTGCGCTCTACCTCCTCAACTACAAGCGCGGCACGATCATCGACTATGAAGAACGTTTCGGCGTTCAGATCATCATTGAAGCGGATGCCCATGTCGGTGCCCAGCATTTTGCCATCGACCGCGGCGAAGCCGTCGAGCACCCGGTCCAGATTGACCAGATTATCCAGTTCGAGCCAGAGCCCGAAGAAGACGACGATATCGTCATCGAGGAGGAGATCGAGGATGATGAGGAGCTAATCGCGGAAGCCAAGCCGGAACGCGTCGAGCGGACCGAGCGCAGCGAACGTGCACCGGCTGAGCAGAGTGACGACCAGGGCAACCGCAAGCGCAAGCGTCGTCGGCGGCGTCGTGGTGGCCGCGGGACTGGCCCGAACGGCGAACCGCTTGGCAATGCCGATGCACAGTCAACGGACCAAAGCGTCGATGACGAAGGCGATGAAGCCGACGACGAAGTCACGTCGAACGGTGAAGTCGATGGCGTCGATGCGGCGCTCAGCGATGAAGAACAGCAGAAGCGCAAGCGTCGCCGTCGTGGCAAGCGTGGTGGCCGCCGCAATCGTCCGGAAGATGCAGAAGGTGAAAACCTTGCTGCAGGCGAAGGCTCCGATGAAGCAGAGGCAGATGAAGAGCTGTTGGCAGCGACCGCAACGGTTGTCACCGACGAGGCTCCTGTCGCTGTAGCGTCCGAGGAACCGGTTTCGGTCGCTGAAGAGCCTGTGGAAGCCGTTGTCGAGGCAAAGCCGGCCAAACCAAAGCGCAGCCGCAAGAAGGCTGTCGTTGCGGAAGCTGCTGTCGTTGAAGAAACGCCCGTCGAAACCGCCGACACGGATGCCCAAGCTGCTATCGAAGCGACACCGGCAAAGGCCAAATCGGAAGCCGTTGTAGAGCCCGTCGTTGAGGAAGCTGCAGCAGCGCTCGACGAGGCGAAACCTGCGCGCGCCAACCGCGACATCGACACCATTGCCAGCCAACCGGTGATCAAGTCTTCGACTGTCGAAAAGCAGGATGACAGCGAACCGCCGAAGCCCAAGAAGGGTGGCTGGTGGCAGAAGCGCGGCTTCTTCTGATAGCCGACTGCCTATTCGTATGGTGAATGATAAGACCGGCCAAATTCGTTTGGCCGGTCTTTTTTGTCAAAAACCGAGAGTTCTCAAGGTCAGTTCCATCCGGAACAGAAGCATGCAGCGGAGGCTGGCAAGGTGTGATCTTCAAACGGCCGTGAGCCGTCCCGTTCATCAGAAGAGATCACGATGTCTACCATTTTCACCGCTGCCGGGCTTGGGGCGCTCGTCGCCATCGCCGTCGTCAGCATGCTTGACGCACCCCTGCAGGCAGCCTCCCTCGGCAGCCAGCGCCACAACAACTATTACTACAAAAGCTACGACACCGCATTTCGCCCGGCTTGCGTCCTGCGCGATGTGCGCAGCTACGACACGTGGGGTAAGTCTTCCGTCCGGAAGGTCCGGGTCTGCCAGTGATGCCGCTTCACACTCTGATTCAACCGTATCCGAGATTGAATCAGTAAAGCGGGACAAGCATCTGATATGATTTGACTATCAGGACAACCACCGGGCAATGCGGTCCATCGCGTCAGCCATATCTTCCCTTGCGCCGGCATAGGAAAACCGCATGGTGCGGTGGCCCTCGATCGGGTCGAAGTCGAGGCCCGGCGTGGCGGCAACGCTGATTTCGGCCAGCATGCGGCGTGCAAAGTCCATGCTGTCATTGGTGAACCGGCTGACATCCGCATAGGCATAGAAGGCTCCGTCCATCGGCGAAGCGATGGTGAAACCTATCTCCGGCAGACGTTTCAGCAGAAGGTCGCGGTTGGCGCCATAGGACGCCTTGTAGACGTCAAGTTCGGCGGTCGAATTCAGGGCTGCCTCGGCGGCAATCTGCGAGAGTTCCGGCGGCGAGATGTAGAGGCTCTGGGCGATGCGCTCGAAACCGCGGACCTGTTTTTCCGGCAGCACCATCCAGCCGATCCGCCATCCGGTCATGCAGTAGTATTTCGAAAACGAATTGATGATGACGGCCTCGTCGGTCACGGCAAGAGCGGTCGTCTCCTCGCCGGAAAATGTCAGGCCGTGATAGATTTCATCAGAGATGAACGCGATGTTTCTTTCGTGGCAATAATCGGCAAGTGCCTTGAGCCCAGCTCGTCCGGTCACGGTTCCCGTCGGATTGGCCGGACTTGCGAGGAGCACGCCACGGAGCGCCTGCCCTGCCCTTGCCGCTGCCACTTCCAGGCTCTCCGGCGTCAGCGTGAAGCCGGTATCAGCATTCGCCTCGACTTCGATTACGGTCAGACCGAGGGCTGCGAGAATGTTGCGGTAGGCGGGGTAACCCGGCCGGGCGATGGCGACGCAATCGCCGGGATCAAACAGGGCAAGGAAAGCCAGATTGAAGCCTGCCGAGGATCCTGTCGTCACCGCGACACGTTGCGGATCGATGTCGATGCCGTAGCGGGTACGGTAGTGTCGGGCGATCGCCGTGCGCAGCGACAATGTGCCGAGTGCATCGGTATAACCCAGCCGTCCATGGCCAAGCGCCTTGCGCGCCGCCTCAAGGGCTGCCATGGGCGCCGGATGGGATGGCTGACCGACCGCCATTGAAATCACGGGATAACCGGCCTCCCGCCGCTTCGTGGCTTCTGCCAGCACATCCATGGCATGAAAGGGCTCGACGGCGGCGCTGCGGGCGGAAAGCAATTTCAACGGTAAATCCTCAATTTATGTAACAGCGCGCGGTTTGCCTCATCGACAACGCCTTCACAAGTGCGAGAGCGCCGTACTAACGCCGATTTTACCGTTTCGTTTGGAACCGGGCGCACCTATGCTTCCAGCCAAGCTGTGATCGCGCGCGGACTATTTTTGTGTCTTTCAAACAAGCGTGTTGACCGAACCGTCAGAATTGAACGACAGACTAAGCTTAAAAGGACAACGAGGAAAACATGGCATTCAATATTCGCAAGATCATCGCCGGATCACTGGTTCTGTTGACCGCAGCAACGGCGATCCCCTCGCTTGCCAGCGCGCTTGACGACAAGCAGAAGCAGGAGATCGGCGCCTTCATCAAGGAATATCTGGTCGCCAATCCAGAGATCCTTCTGGAGGCTCAGAAAGCGCTCAAGGCAAAGCAGGAACAGGCACAGCTCGAACAGGCGAAAGCCGCGATCACCGACAACAAGGACGCGATCTTCCAGTCGGTGCATGACGTGACGCTGGGAAACCCGAAGGGCGACGTTACGATCGTCGAGTTCTACGACTACAATTGCGGTTATTGCAAACGCGCGCTCACCGACATGGACGCACTGCTTGAGAAGGACAAGAACGTCCGTTTCGTCTTGAAGGAACTGCCGATTCTCGGGCCGGATTCGCTCGCCGCCCACAAGGTCAGCGCCGCCTTCAGGTTGGTCGCGCCGGAAAAATACGGCGAGTTCCACCGCGCCCTGCTGGGCAACGAGGACCGTGCCACCGAAGAATCAGCCATCGCGGTGGCCGAAGAACTTGGGGTCAAGGAAGCGGACCTGCGCGCCAAGATGGTCGATGCCAGCAATGACGAGGGTGTCAAGGAAGCCTATACGCTGGCCAACACGCTGGGCATTACCGGCACGCCATCCTACGTGATCGGCAATGAAGCCGTTTTCGGCGCGGTCGGCGTGGAAGATCTCGAGGCCAAGGTCAACAATATGCGTAGCTGCGGCAGCACGATCTGCTGAATACCAGCCAACACCGGCCAATAGGCGCGATCGCTTGTGGACAAAGCCCTTGGCCAGCCAAAGGGCTTTTCCTTGCCTGTCCATCAGTCTATAGGTAACCCCCGACAATCGCACGGACTTGCCTATGCCATCGACGATCTATGTGCTGAACGGCCCCAATCTCAATGCGCTGGGCAAGCGCGAACCGGGAATTTATGGCTCCCTGACGCTGGCCGATATTGAAGCCCTGTGCATTGCCGAAGGTGAGAAGCTCGGGCTTGAAATCGTCTTCCGCCAGAGTAACCACGAAGGTGACCTGGTGGACTGGTTCCACGAGGCTGGCGAGAAGGCGGCGGGCATTGCCGTCAATGCCGGTGCCTACACACACACCTCCATCGCCCTTCATGATGCGGCCAAGGCTATCGGCATTCCGGTTGTCGAACTGCATCTTTCCAATGTCCATGCACGCGAGAAATTCCGCCACACCTCCCTGCTCGCCCCGGCGGCCAAAGGGGTGATTTGCGGCTTCGGCGCAGACAGTTACATTCTCGCGCTCAATGCGCTAAAGACACTCACGCATCAAACGCGATAAGAAGAACAAGAGGCTCACATCCATGGCTGACAAGAAACCCGGTATCGACCAGACGCTGATCCGCGATCTCGCCAACATCCTCAATGAAACTGACCTGACCGAAATCGAAGTTGAGCAGAACGACATGCGGATCCGCGTCTCGCGCGCTGGAACGCCGCAATACGTCTCCGCTCCGGTTCCGGCTGCAGCTCCGGTGCAGTTTGCCACTGCCACAAGTTCGGCCGCCGCCGTGGCCGATTCGGGCAAGGCCTCCAAGAATGCAGTTACCTCCCCGATGGTCGGCACCCTCTATCTTTCGCCGGCTCCCGGCTCCCGGCCCTTCGTCGAAGTCGGCGCCATGGTGAAGGAAGGCCAGACCATCCTCATCATCGAAGCCATGAAGACGATGAACCAAATCCCTGCGCCCCGCGCCGGCAAGGTCACCGAAATCCTCGTTGAAGACGGGGCTCCGGTTGAATATGGCGAAGCCCTGATCGTCATTGAATAAGGCGACAGACCCATGATCTCGAAAATCCTCATTGCCAATCGCGGCGAAATCGCCCTTCGGGTCCTGCGCGCCTGCAAGGAACTCGGCATCGCCACGGTGGCTGTCCATTCCACGGCCGACGCCGATGCGATGCACGTGCGCCTTGCCGACGAGAGCGTGTGCATCGGCCCGCCGCCTTCGCGCGACAGCTATCTGAACATCCACCAGATCGTTGCGGCCTGCGAAATCACCGGCGCCGACGCCGTGCATCCCGGCTACGGCTTCCTTTCGGAAAATGCCAAGTTCGCCGATATTCTCGACGCCCACGGCATTACCTTCATCGGTCCGACCGCCGATCACATCCGCATCATGGGTGACAAGATCACCGCTAAGGAAACGGCGAAATCGCTCGGCATTCCGGTCGTCCCGGGGTCCGCCGGCGAGGTCAAGCCAGAGAACGCGCTGGAGATCGCCCGTGAAATCGGGTTCCCCGTGCTCATCAAGGCGACAGCCGGCGGTGGCGGTCGCGGCATGAAGGTGGCCAAGAACGAGGAGGAGCTTTCGGAAGCTGTTTCAACGGCGCGCTCCGAGGCCTTGGCTGCTTTCGGCAATGATGCCGTCTACATGGAAAAATACCTCGGCAAGCCGCGCCACATCGAAATCCAGGTCGTCGGCGACGGTGAAGGCAACGCCATCCATCTCGGTGAACGTGACTGCTCCTTGCAGCGCCGCCACCAGAAGGTCTGGGAAGAAGCCAATTCCCCGGCGTTGAACGTCGAGCAGCGCATGAAAATCGGCGAGATCTGCGCCGATGCCATGCGCAAGCTGAAATATCGCGGCGCTGGCACGATCGAGTTTCTCTATGAAAATGGCGAGTTCTTCTTCATCGAGATGAACACCCGCCTGCAGGTCGAGCACCCGATCACCGAAGCCATCACCGGCATCGACCTCGTGCACGAGCAGATCCGCGTCGCCTCCGGCGCCGGGCTTTCGGTTACACAGGACGAGATCGTTTTTTCCGGCCATGCCATCGAGTGCCGTATCAATGCCGAGGATCCGCGCACCTTCGTGCCCTCCCCGGCACGATCACGCATTTCCATGCGCCTGGTGGTCTCGGCGTGCGCGTCGATTCGGGCGCCTATCAGGGCTATCGTATTCCGCCGTATTACGACAGCCTGATCGGCAAGCTGATCGTGCACGGGCGCACGCGCGTTGAGTGCATGATGCGCCTGCGCCGCGTACTCGACGAGTTCGTCATCGACGGCATCAAGACAACGCTGCCGCTATTCCAGGACCTGATCAACAATCAGGATATCGCCAACGGCGACTACGACATCCATTGGCTGGAAAACTATCTCGCCCAGCCCGCCGCTGATCCAGCGGAATGAGGCGACGCCAGTGAAGGGATCGCGCAGCAGGCAGCCGGAAATCACCCCGGAACTCCTGTTGCGCGCCTATTCCATCGGGCTTTTTCCGATGGCGGACAGCGCCGATGATCCGGAACTTTTCTGGGTCGAACCGGACCTGCGGGGCATTATCCCGCTCGATGATTTCCATGTTTCCAAAAGCCTCGCAAAAACCGTTCGCCGCGCGCCTTTCGATATCTGTTTCGATACAGCTTTCGAGGGTGTCATGGACGGCTGCGCGGCCCCGGGCCCGGATCGCCCCACGACATGGATCAATGGCAAGATTCTGCTCGCTTTACGCGACCCTGCACAGAATGGGCCATGCCCATTCTGTCGAGGCTTTCGACGGCGACGAACTGGTTGGCGGTCTTTATGGCGTCTCTCTCGGCGCTGCTTTTTCGGAGAGAGCATGTTTTCGAGGCGGACCGATGCGTCGAAGGTCTGCCTCGTGCATCTGGTCGAACGCCTGCGCCAGAATGGTTTCCGCTTGCTCGACACGCAGTTTACGACGGAGCATTTGAAGACGTTCGGCGCGATTGACGTGCCGAAGGCCAAATACGAGGCGATGCTCGCCAAGGCGATTGCTTCACCGCATCTCAAATTCTAACGAAATCGGCATTATTGGGTTGCCGCATCGTCCGGCGCCGGCAGGTCGGACTTGGCCTTGCAGGATTGCAGCCAGACGTCATAGACGGGGTGCTCGACGGCGTTGAGACCGGGGCTGTCGGCAAACATCCAGCCCGTGAAGATGCGCCTGATCTTGCGGTCGAGCGTGATCTCGTCGACTTCGACAAAGGTCGTTGTCTTCTGAGCTTCCGTGTCGTCGCGATTGTAGCAGACGCGCGGGGTGACCTGCAGCGCGCCGAACTGCACGGTTTCGCCGATGTACACGTCGAAGGTGGTGATGCGACCGGTGATCTTGTCGATACCGGAAAAGACGGCGACGGCATTGGAAATGCGCTCGGCCTTTGCCACGGGAGCAAAGGAGAACACCACTGCGCCCGCGAGCAGACAAAGAGCGGAGATGGGCAGGAACTGCCGCATCCCAATCCGCTGACTTGAAAATACCATTACCGCTCGTCTCCCGCGCAATCTCCGGCCACCATGTCGGACATCAGGCGCTAAACATGAAATGTGGCCGAGGCATGATGCGCGCATGCGCAATCAACAGGCAGGAAATCTTGGCTCGTCCGTTGCCACTCAGGAACGAGGCGTCCAAGCGTCGTAGTCGCCGGTTACACGCGGGCGTTCACCAGCGCTGTTGAGCGAACCCGGCGGGCGATAGGCGTTGATCGAGCCGGTGCCGTTCGGCTTGTGGGCCTTCTGCCATTCGCGCGGCGTATAAGTCTCGTCTGCCGGCGATACGTCGGTGCGGTGGTGCATCCAGCCGTGCCAGCCCGGTGGGATGGCGGAGGCATCAGCATAGCCGTTGTAGATTACCCAGCGGCGCGTGCGCCCCTCGGAATCCTTGCCGCCCTGATAATAGACATTGCCGGCTTCGTCCTGGCCGACACGGGTGCCGAAGCGCCAGGTGTGAAGCCGGGTGCCGAGCGTCTGTCCATTCCACCAGGTGAAAATCTGCAGCAGAAATTTCATGAGCACCGTCCTTGAACCGCACCACGTCAACTACGCGGCGGGATGCACAATATACCTGTCCCGCTTATGCCGCGCAGCCACCGGATTGTCCAGTGATTCCCGAGGAATCCCCCGTGGGAATCAGGGTCGCAGCGAAACGCCGCAGCTTTCCCTGCCTTCAATTTTCAGGTTGTCGCCCATGGCGAGAAAGGCAAAGACAACCCAGTTGGATGATCAGCCGAGCGGCTTTTCCATGAGGATCGCCGGAATTCCGGACTGGCCGCCGCCACAATTCGCGACGTCGCCGATCTTCACGAAACCATGGGCCTCGTAGAACGCGAGAGCGGCCGCATTTTGCGGCTCGACCTCGAGCTGCATGAACTCCGCATCCGGAAAGCAGGTTTCAAGCTCAGCAAACATATCGCGGCCGATGCCCTGTTTCTGGAACTTCGGCAGGACGTAGAGCTGGTGCAGCACGGCACCCTTCTTGTGGGTCTCGGACATGGCGGCATAACCCATGCCGGCGATTTCCCGGCCATTGTCGGCGACCACGAATTCCGCGTCCTTGCGCGCAAGCCTTGCCTTCAGCGCAGGTACGGAATGCCAGCTCGCCGTCAGTTCTGCGACTTTCTCCACACCATAGATGCCGTCATAGGTCGCATGCCAGGTTTCGGCGAGAAGCGCACTGACCTTCGCCAAATCACGCTCCGATGCCGTGCGGACGAAGAACATTATTCTTCGATCCCGAGCTTGGCCTTGACCAGCGCCTGAACCGCCTGCGGATTGGCCTTGCCGCCGGTCGACTTCATCACCTGGCCGACGAACCAGCCGGCCAGCGAGGGCTTGGCCTGAACCTTGGCGACCTGATCCGGATTGGCGGCGATGATCTCATCGACGGCCTTTTCAATGGCGCCGGTGTCGGTGACCTGCTTCATGCCGCGCGCTTCGACCAGCTCCGCCGGGTCGCCGCCTTCGGTCCAGACGATCTCGAACAGGTCCTTGGCGATCTTGCCGGAGATGACTTCGGACTTGATGAGATCGAGAATACCACCAAGCTGGGCGGGGAAACCGGAGTCTCTTCAATGCCTTTGCCGGCTTTATTCAACGCGCCCAGCAAGTCGTTGATCACCCAGTTCGCCGCGATCTTGCCGTCGCGGCCGGCAGCGACCGCCTCGAAATAATCGGCAATCGCCTTTTCCGAAACGAGCACCGAGGCGTCATAGATCGACAGGCCGAGATCGGCGACGAAGCGCTCTTTCTTGTCGTCAGGCAGTTCCGGCAGGTGGGCTTTGAGTTCGGCGACAAAGGCGTCGTCGAATTCGAGCGGCAGCAGGTCCGGATCGGGGAAATAACGATAGTCGTGCGCGTCTTCCTTGGAGCGCATCGAGCGGGTCTCGCCCTTGTTCGGATCGAACAGGCGGGTTTCCTGGTCGATCGAGCCGCCATCCTCCAAAATGGCGATCTGGCGGCGGGCCTCATATTCGATCGCCTGGCCGATGAAGCGGATCGAGTTGACGTTCTTGATCTCGCAGCGCGTGCCGAAATCTTCGCCCGGACGGCGCACGGAGACGTTGACGTCGGCGCGCATCGAGCCTTCGTCCATGTTGCCGTCGCAGGTGCCGAGATAGCGCACGATCGACCGCAGCTTGGTCATATAGGCCTTGGCCTCGTCGGACGAGCGCATGTCGGGCTTGGAGACGATCTCCATCAGGGCAACGCCCGAACGGTTCAGATCCACATAGGACATGGTCGGGTGCTGGTCGTGCATCGACTTCCCCGCGTCCTGCTCCAAATGCAGGCGCTCGATACCGATCTCGACATCCTCGAACTGGCCCTGGCGGTCCGGGCCGACGGAAATGATAATCTTGCCCTCGCCGACGATCGGATCCTTGAACTGCGAAATCTGGTAGCCCTGCGGCAGATCAGGATAGAAATAGTTCTTGCGGTCGAAGATCGAGCGGTTGTTGATCTGGGCCTTGAGGCCAAGGCCGGTGCGCACAGCCTGCTTGACGCATTCCTCGTTGATGACAGGCAGCATGCCCGGCATGGCGGCATCGACGAGCGAGACATTGGAGTTCGGCGCATTGCCGAAGGTCGTCGATGCTCCCGAAAACAGCTTGGACTGGCTTGTCACCTGGGCATGGACTTCCATGCCGATAATGACTTCCCAGTCGCCGGTGGCGCCGGGGATATAGCGTTTCGGTTCGGAGATGCGGACGTCGACGAGTGTCATGGAATGCTCTTCTGTAAGCTTAAATTCGTGTGTCTCTGGGTAGAACAATTGGCTATGGCGTGCAAGGCTTGTCACATGGGAAGCCTACGCAAACCCGCCGCAGGCCGTGTGTTTGCAGTCCGTTCAGACCCGCGTGCCAAGATCGGGACATGACAACGAACCAGACCATCGTCCTGATCATCCTGCTAATCAATATCGTTACCCTCTGCGCCTTCTGGTGGGATAAGCACGCAGCCCGCGAAGGGCATCGGCGCGTGCCGGAAAACCGGTTGCTCGGCCTTGCGCTGCTCGGGGGCATCCTTGGTGCCGTCGCAGGACAGCAACTGCTTCGGCACAAAACCCGCAAAGAACCGTTCCGCACCAGACTTATGCTGATCCTTGCCTTTCATCTCTCGGTACTTGTCGCCTGGCTTTCGGCACCTTTCTGGTTTGCGTCGACCCTTGCCCTTATCCGGCAAATGTCATGATCCGCTTTCCTCTCGCGATTGTCCGTCTTGACAGGCACATCGATTCGTAACTATTATTATTACATGAAAAGAAACAGTCGCCTTTCCGCGGTGCTGCATGCGCTGCTCCACATGGCAGAACGGGGCGCGCCGATGACCTCTGACGAGCTGGCCGCCTGCCTCCACACCAATCCCGTCGTCGTGCGCCGGACAATGGCTGGACTGCGCGAAGCAGGATTTGTCATTTCAGGACGCGGCCATGGTGGCGGATGGACACTTGGCCGCCCGCTGGAAGACATTACCATGCGCGACATCTACGCAGCACTTGGAGAGCCGATGCTGTTCCAGATGGGCAATGTCAACGAAAGTCCGGGCTGTCTTGTCGAACAAGCGGTCAATCATGCTCTGGACGATGCCTTCCGCGATGCGGAAGCGATGTTGATCGCCCGTCTCGGCGAAGTCACGCTCGCAACCCTTGCCGACGATTTCAAACGACGCTTTGCCGAACACCGAGCCGCACTGAAACCCCACGGCTGATAGCCGGAAACCACCTCTGAACTTCGCTACCCGGCTTCTCTTGCGTCGCCTCCGGTCGGCGAAGCCATGAAAGGAAAAGACCATGCAACAGGACGCAATCATCATCGGCGGCGGTTTTTCCGGACTGTCGGCCGCCTATATCCTAGCCCGCGCACGCCGCCATGTGACGATCGTCGATAGTGGTACGCCGCGCAATCGATTTGCCGCCCATTCGCATGGCGTGCTCGGCCATGACGGCAAATCGGGCAGCGAAATCCTGGCCGAGGCCCGCGCGCAACTGCTCGCCTACCCGACCGTCACCTTCATCGAAGGCGAAGTGGACTCTGCGTCAGGCGCAATCAACGACTTCCATGTCAGCATCACTGGAGGCGGTAGGATTGCCGCCCGGCGGCTACTTCTGGCGAGCGGCATCGAAGACCGGCTGCCTGATATTCCGGGTCTCAAGGAGCGCTGGGGCAAGACGGTTCTGCATTGCCCCTATTGCCACGGCTACGAGATCGGCGGCGGCCCGATCGGCGTTCTGGCAATGCACCCGATGTCGGCGCATCAAGCGGCAGTCGTTGCCGACTGGGGCGATGTCACCCTCTTCACCAACGGCATGCCGGAGCCGGACGAGGCAACGCTTGCCCTTCTCGAACAGCGCGGCGTCAGCCTTCAGCCAGGCACAGTCAGCGTCATCGAAACCGGCGCCTGCGACATGCAGCGGGTGCGGCTGGAAAACGGCCGAACCTTCGACGTCAAGGCACTGTTCGTCGCCGCAGACCTTTATATTCGCGGCACGATCGCAGAAAAACTCGGCTGCGCGATGGAGGATTCACCCGCTGGCAAAATCCTCACCACGGATACCGTCAAGGCGACCAGCGTTCCCGGGGTCTATGCCGCTGGCGACATCGCCCGCGCCTTCGGCAACATCACCCTTGTGTCCGCCGACGGCGTCATTGCAGGGCTTGGAACGCATCAGTCGCTGATGTTTGACACCGCGCATTCTTGACGAAGCAGCGGCGTCTGCCCTAAAAAGCAGATGTTCGATGGAGTTTTGATGTCCAACTTGTCCGAGATTGCCTGAACGGCCTGTGCCTGCAAATCCTTTGCGCGCACGGGCCGGAAAACGAAACCCTGACGTTCGACAGAACGCCAGACCCGTTTTCATGCGTTCCTTTGAACGCTTTTCGGATCTCAACATCAAATGGACATCTCACGCGAAGAGCAGCGTATCCTGCATCTCATGGCCCAGGGCGGCCGCATCGAAATCACCAGAAGCATCGGCAAGGCGATCAGCGAAGCACGTTGCCTCACCCGAGACGGCTGGGTTTCGCCGGGCTTCGATCTCGACCTGTTTCGAAAATTGAAGCGCAAGAAGGCCATCGCTTCATCGGGAGGCAAACCTTACCGCATCACACAACGGGGGCTGGTTCTCGTGCGCTCCGACCCAAACAACCGCTAATCGCGGAAAAATATGGCCCCGACATCACAACAGCACACCGGGGCCGTATCCGAGCGGCTCGTCCGCCACCAGCCGCTTGGTCAGGCCGACTGACTCGACGTCGCGGTCGAGTTTTGCTGAATAGGCCGTCGACAGCCAGTTGACGGAATAGCCGTGTTTCCTGAAGAAGCCGATCGCCCGGGCATTCTGGGCGTGGGTTTTTGTCGTGGCATCGTCAAAGCCCGCCCTCACAATGTCTGCCTCGATAGTCAGTAGCAGGCGGGAACCGATGCCCGTGCCCTGAACCTCCGGATCAATCCAGAGATCGGAGATGGCGCCGTCCTGATCTTCGCGCGCGGCCCAGCCGACAGGCGTGCCGGAACTTTCGATCACGCTGGTGATCGACCAGTGGCTTCGCAAAAAGGAAAGAAAGGCCAGTTCGGCAACGCGGCGCATGCGCTCGACATCGACTAATCCCACGACGGCCTGCTCCCACGCACGCAAGCCGACAGCGCTCAACTGAGGCACCTCGGCTTCACGGGCAGTGCGGACAAATATCATGCAGCGGACCCTTTCCGCTGCAGTTAAACACCAGAATCACCGCTTGACCAGCGGTAGCGGACTTACCACCACTTGGCGGGCGTAAAGCGGCCTGCCGCCTGCTCGATGACATGCGCCGTCTTGAACAGCGTTTCTTCTTCAAACGGCTTGCCGATCAGTTGCAGGCCGAGCGGCAGGCCCTTGTGGTCGAGGCCCGCGGGAACCGACAGGCCCGGCAGTCCGGCCATGTTGACCGTCACGGTGAAGATGTCATTAAGGTACATCTTGACCGGATCGGCTGCCAGATCCTCGTCGGCAATGCCGAAGGCCGAGGACGGAGTGGCCGGTGTCAGGATGGCATCGACGCCGGCATGGAAGGCCAGTTCGAAGTCGCGCTTGATCAGGGTGCGGACCTTCTGGGCCTGCAGGTAATAGGCGTCGTAATAGCCGGCCGACAGCACATAGGTGCCGATCATGATGCGGCGCTTGACCTCGGTGCCGAAGCCGGCGGCACGGGTCTTCTCATACATGTCGGCAATGTCCTTGCCATCGACGCGAAGGCCATAGCGGACACCGTCGTAGCGGGCAAGATTGGACGAGGCTTCGGCCGGTGCCACGATGTAGTAGGCAGGAAGCGCATATTTCGTGTGCGGCAGGCTAATATCGACGATTTCGGCACCGGCATCCTTCAGCCAGGCAATGCCCTGTTGCCACAGGGTTTCGATCTCTTCCGGCATGCCCTCGACGCGGTATTCCTTCGGAATGCCGATCTTCATGCCCTTCAGCGACTGGCCGAGCGACTTTTCATAATCGGGCACCGGCAGATCGACGGATGTCGTATCCTTGGCGTCGACCGATGCCATCGACTTCAGCATGATTGCGGCATCGCGCACGTCACGGGCGATCGGGCCGGCCTGATCGAGCGAGGACGCGAAGGCGACGATGCCGAAGCGTGAGCAGCGGCCATAGGTCGGCTTGATGCCGACCGTTCCGGTGAAGGCGGCCGGCTGGCGGATAGAGCCGCCGGTATCGGTTGCCGTGGCACCGGCACAGAGGAATGCCGCAACGGCGGCGGCAGACCCGCCGGATGAACCGCCTGGCACCAAATCGAGATTCGATCCCTTGGCTTTCCACGGGTTCTTGACCGGTCCGTAATAGGAGCTTTCGTTCGATGAACCCATGGCGAACTCGTCCATGTTGAGCTTGCCGAGCATGACGGCGCCATCGTTCCACAGGTTTTGGGTGACAGTCGATTCATACCGCGGCTGGAAGCCATCGAGAACATGGCTGCAGGCCTGGGTGTGTACGCCTTCGGTACCGAACAGATCCTTGATGCCGAGCGGAATGCCTTCGAGTTCACCACCCTTACCCGCCGCGATGCGCACGTCGGATGCCTTGGCCATCGACAAAGCCTTGTCCGGCGCTACCGTGACATAGGCGTTCAAGACACCATTGGCTGCATCGATCGCGCCGAGATAGGCCTGTGTCAGTTCAACGGCAGTGATTTCCTTGGCGGCAAGCTTGGTGCGGGCCTCGGCAATGGTCAGGCGTGTCAGATCAGTCATGACGGGAAACGGCTTTCAAAATTTGGTGTATGGGCGCGGCAGATGTTCGGCGGTCCACTATTCGACGACCTTCGGGACCAGGAAAAATTCCGGTCCGCATTCGGCGCGTTGGCAACGATATCGTCGGCCTTGTTACCATCGGTGACCGCATCCACCCGCTTCTTCATGGCCATTGGCATCACCGAGGTCATCGGCTCGACGCCGGTCACATCGACCTCGGACAATTGTTCGACAAAGCCGAGAATGCCGTTGAGTTCACCGGTCATCCGCTGCGCTTCCTCTTCGGTCACGGCAATGCGGGCAAGGCGCGCGACGCGCTTCACGGTGGCGAGGTCTACGGACATGATCTTCTCCCGTCATAAAACTTTCCCCCGCTATAATGGCCGGAACGCGGCCACGCAACGGGGAATGTCGTTTGCAGGCCTCAGAGCGTCAGCAACTCTGCGACGTCAGGCGTTTCCGCCTTCATCTTTGCGCCATCCATGCCGGCGACGAATAGGTCCGGAGTCTGGTCGATGATGCCGAACGAGCCATAGTGGCAGGGAAGGACCGTGCCGAACTTGAAATAACGCTGGCAGGCCAGCGCCGCCACGGCACCGCCCATGGTGAAACGATCGCCAATCGGCACGAGGCCGATTTCCGGTTGATGAAGTTCGTGGATCAGCGCCATGTCGGAGAAGATGTCGGTGTCGCCCATGTGGTACAAGGTCGGCTCGTCTTCGAAGTGCAGAACGAGACCATTGGCGCTGCCGAGCGAATGCGACACGCCGTCTTCGCTGATCTGCGCGGAAGAATGCAGTGCGTTGACGAAGGTCGTGGAAAAGCCGCTGAGGTGGATCGTGCCGCCGGTATTGCCCATTTCAAGCGCGCTCACGCCCTTTGACCCGAGCCAAGCCGCAAGGTCGGCATTGGCGACAACGGTGGCGCCGGTTTCCTTGGCAAGCGCGATCGTGTCGCCGACATGGTCACCATGGCCGTGGGTCAGCAGAATGTGGGTCAGGCCGGCTGCCGCATCCTTGCGGGTTTCCTCGCGGAAGGATGGGTTACCTGTGAAGAACGGATCGATCAGGATTTTCGCCTTGGCCGTCTCGATGTGAAAGGCGGAATGGCCGAGCCATTTGATTTTCATGGAATTGCTCCTGAAGTTGCTGCGCGCGGGGTGATTTCTGGGCGCGGGAAGAATATGGAATTGCGTCTAAGCAAGAAAAGATCGAATCGGCAAATCACATGGCTGTTGTTACCATCGAAGAACTCGCCGCAAAGCTGACGCGCGGGCAGGCGATTGCCGGGCTCGACCTCGGCACCAAGACGATTGGCATTTCGGTATCGGATCTCGGCCGCCGGTTTGCGACCCCGCGCGAGGTGATCCGGCGTGTGAAATTCGGACTGGATGCGCAAGCGCTCGTAGCCATGGCGGAGAAGGAAAGGGTGGCCGCCTTCATCATCGGCCTGCCGATCAACATGGATGGCTCCGAAGGCCCCCGTGCGCAGGCGACACGCGCTTTCGTGCGCAACATGGAACAAAAGACGGAATTGCCGTTCGTCTTTTGGGACGAGCGGCTATCGACGGTCGCGGCGGAACGTGTGCTGATTGAAATGGATGTGTCGCGCAAGAAGCGAGCGGACCGGATCGATTCGGCCGCCGCTTCCTTCATCCTTCAGGGCGCGCTGGACAGGCTTGCATCCCTCGAGAAGGCAGCGTCCGATGATACCGACGCCTGAGCGGGCGGAAAGCGCAGGCGATACCAGGCCGCAATGGCCTTGCGTTTACGATAGGCGATGATGGCAAAGACGACGAGGCTGTCGAAAGCGATGGCGCGTGCGACCAGCGGCGGGATCGTTTCGGGCGGAATGCCAAGGATATTGCCATAGACGGCAAACACCAGATCATGCGCCTGCCGCGTCAGCATGAAGATGCCGAAACTCATGTCGTAGTAGGAAAGCCCATACCAGCCGGTCAAAAGGATCACCGGGCAGGCCCATAGAATCAGAAACCACTTCATGCGGCTCTCCCCTCTTGCGACAGTCGGCCGATCAGATGAAACGCCGTCCAGTCGAGCGCCATGGCCGCAACCAGCACAACGGCCGGCATGGCAATGTCGAGCGGCAGCCCGGCAAAAAACATCATCATAATCATCATCAAGCCAGTTCTCACCGAACCGCTCCATTCCGCACGCCGTTAAAACAATCTTTACCATCCCATCTTGCGCGTTAACCCTCAGCGCGCAACGTAAACCATTTGTTAAGGTTAATTTTCACAGGGCCAGCGAGGGTTGCCGCGGACGGTATCAGGGGTTAACGGTTGAACCCCGCCTCCCTGAGTGCCTGCATGACCATCATCTTCGAAAGCATCCTGCCGATCTTCCTGCTGGTCCTTTTGGGCGTCTGGCTGAAGCGCTCGCCGCTGATCGACCTGACGCTCTGGGAAGGACTGGAGCAACTCGGCTATTTCATCCTGTTTCCCGCCCTGCTCTTCTCGACGCTGGCGACGGCGGATTTTGCCGGCATGAAGGCTGATGCGACGGCGGTCGCGACGATCGGCAGCATTACCCTGATGTCGGCCTGCCTTCTGGCGCTATGGCCGGAGCTGCGAAGGCGCAACGTGTCGCCACCCGCCTTCACGTCAGTGTTCCAGACGGCCACGCGCTGGAACGGCTTCATGGCGCTGGCCATTGCCCAGAAGCTCTATGGCCCGATCGGTCTCAGCCTGACCGCCCTGGTGATGACGCTCATCATCATCCCGATCAATTTCTACAATGTCGGCGTGCTGGTCTGGTTCGGCGGCGGTTCGAGGGGCTTGAAGTTCTTCGCCGTCAAGATCGCGACCAATCCGCTGATCGTCTCGTCGGTTCTCGGCATTCTGCTCAACGTCTTCGCCATTCCGGTCTATGGCCCGGTGCTCAGCGCCGTCGAGATGCTGGGCAACGCTTCGCTCAGCCTTGGCCTCGTGATGGTCGGTGCCGGCTTGAAGGTTGCGGATGCGCTGAGGCCGAGCCTGCTTGCAATCTTCGCTGTCTTCCTGAAACTCGTCATGATGCCGGTCTTCATGGTCGGAGCCAGCTATCTGCTGGGCATACGCGGCGACGCGCTGATGGTCATCGCGCTCGGCGCCAGCGTGCCGACCGCGATGAACGGCTATCTTCTCGCCAAGCAGATGGGCGGTGATGCGCCGCTTTACGCAGCCGTCGCGACCGTGCAGACGCTGGTCTCGTTTTTTACGATCCCGCTGGTCCTGACCGTCACCGGTTATATCGCCGCCGGATAGAGCAGATCGACGATATAGGCGGAATCGAAACGCGAATCGAGCATGCCATAGGTCGAGCGCCAGCCGCCGGCTAGGCGCGATTCGAGAAAGGCATCGGCGATACGTCCGGCACCCAGCCGATAGAGTTCCGCCGCAGCAGCCGCCAGCGCCAGTTGTTCGATCAGCATGCGCGCAGCCCCTCGTCGCGTTCGCAAAGCGACATGGCGGCGCGCAGCACATCGACCGTTTTCTTGGCCGCCGGCCCAAGATCGCGGCTGATCACCTGGAACAGGAGTTCGAACAGGTCCTTGCCGCGATGAAGCACGCGCAGGACATCGAGCGCCATGACATTGCCGGATCCTTCCCAGATGGCATTGACCGGGGCCTCGCGATAGTGCCGTGCGATCGGCCTCTCTTCGACATAACCATTACCACCCAGGCACTCCATCGCCTCGTAGATCAGGCCGGGCGCGATCTTGCAGGTCCAGTATTTCGCGACCGGCGTCATGATCCGCGCGTAAGCTGCATCCTCGGCGCTATCACGCGCCTTGTCGAAGGCTTCCGCCAGGCGGAACGACAGCGCGCTTGCGGCCGCGACATCGAGCGCCATGTCGGCCAGCACCCGCGTCATCATCGGCTGGGCGACGAGCGGCTTGCCCGAGACCTTGCGGCCGCGCGTATGGTGCACAGCCTCAGCGAGCGACGCGCGCATCATGCCGGACGATGCCAGCGCGCAATCGAGACGGGTCAGCGTGACCATATCGAGGATCGTGCGCAGCCCACCATCCGGCGACCCGAGCAGGAAACCGAATGTGTCGGCAAATTCGACCTCGGCCGATGCATTCGAGCGATTGCCGAGCTTGTCCTTCAGCCGCTGGAATTTCAAACCATTTGCGGCACCGTCCTCGAGCAGGCGCGGCACGAGGAAACATCCAAGCCCGTCTCGGGTCTGCGCCAGCATGACGAAGGCGTCGCTCATCGGCGCCGACATGAACCACTTGTGGCCGTTGAGACGGTAGATCCCCTCGCCCACCCGATCGGCTGTCGAGGTGTTGGCGCGCACGTCGGTGCCGCCCTGCTTTTCCGTCATGCCCATGCCGATGGTCACGGCCGACTTCTGCATCCACGGCTTGTTTGCCGAATCATACTTTCGCGACAGGATTTTCGGCGCCCACTCCTTCTGGACGACGGGCGAGGCCGTGATTGCCGCGACCGAGGCACTGGTCATCGTCAGCGGGCAGAGGTGGCCGCATTCGAGCTGCGCGGTCAGAAAGAAGCGCACGGCGCGCGCCTTGTGCGACCGGCCCTGCTCGTCCTTGATGTTTTCCCAGGCAGACGCATGAAGACCCGATGTCATCGAGCGGCGCATCAGCGCATGCCAGGCCGGGTGGAAATCGACCACGTCGAGCCGTTCGCCACGGGGACCATGGGTGCGCAATTGCGGCGTACCCTGGTTTGCCATGCGCGCAAGATCCTGCGCTTCGGGTGACGTCACATAGCGGCCGAGGATCTCGAACTCGTCGCGCAGGGAGCGCGGCATCGAGGAGGTCACATCGACCACCAGCGGATCGGAGCGATAGGCATTGATACCGGACCAGGGTTTGGGCTGGTTCAGTTCGCCAAGTTTTTGTTCAGTCCGGGTCAATTGAGTCATGCGGCGTTTCTAGCGCATGTTCCGAAGGGGCGAAACTGCCCCCGATTGCGATATCGAAGGCTTGCCGCAACTATTTGCCAGGCGCTGCAAAACCGGCACAAAAACGTGGGTATGGAGATGATTGCCGCGCTGCCGCCTTGCCCGCCGGGAATGCACGGATTATAGACCAGCCAAATTCCAAACAGAGGCGGGTCTTTCATGGATTTCTTTCCGCATCGTCACCTGCTGGGCATCAAAGGCCTGACGGAACAGAACATCACCCTCCTGCTCGATCGGGCCGATGAAGCCGTCAAGATTTCCCGCCAGCGCGAGAAGAAGACATCGACGCTTCGGGGCCTGACGCAGATCAACCTGTTCTTCGAAGCCTCTACCCGCACGCAAGCCTCCTTCGAACTGGCCGGCAAGCGGCTCGGCGCCGATGTGATGAACATGTCGGTCAGCAACTCCTCGGTGAAGAAGGGCGAAACGCTGATCGATACCGCGATGACGCTGAATGCCATGCACCCGGACGTGCTTGTCGTTCGCCATTCCTCCGCCGGTGCGGCCGCCCTTCTGGCACAAAAAGTCTCCTGCTCGGTCGTCAATGCCGGCGACGGGCAGCACGAGCATCCGACGCAGGCGCTGCTCGATGCGCTGACGATCCGCCGCGCCAAGGGCAAGCTGTCGCGCATCATCGTCGCCATCTGCGGCGACGTGCTGCACTCGCGTGTCGCCCGCTCCAATATCCTTTTGCTCAACCAGATGGGCGCCCGCGTCCGCGTCGTAGCACCCGCAACACTGCTGCCCTCGGGCATCGCCGAGATGGGGGCCGAGGTCTACCATTCAATGGAAGAAGGCCTGAAGGACGCGGACGTCGTGATGATGCTGCGGCTTCAACGCGAGCGCATGGCCGGCTCCTTCGTTCCCTCGGTGCGCGAATATTTCCGCTATTTCGGCCTTGATGCCGAAAAGCTGAAGGCGGCCAAGGAAGACGCGCTCGTCATGCACCCGGGGCCGATGAACCGAGGCGTCGAGATCGCCTCGGAAATCGCCGACGGCCCGCAGAGCGTCATCGAGCAACAGGTGGAAATGGGGGTCGCCGTACGCATGGCGGTCATGGAAACGCTTCTTCTCTCGCAGAACCAGGGACCCCGCGCATGACCAACTCCCTCGTCCTGAAAAACCTTCGCATCATCGATCCCTCGCGCAATCTTGACGAGATCGGCATGATCATCGTCGAAAACGGCCTGATCGTCGCGGCCGGCAACGCAGCACAGAACCAGGGCGCGCCGGAAGGTGCCACGGTGAAGGATTGCAGCGGCCTTGTCGCCGTTCCGGGCCTTGTCGATGCCCGCGTCTTCGTCGGCGAACCCGGCGGTGAATACCGTGAGACAATCGAATCGGCTTCGCGCGCGGCCGCGGCGGGCGGCGTCACCTCGATCATCACCATGCCGGATACCGACCCCGTCATCGACGATATCGCGCTTGTCCAGTTCGTCCAGAAGACGGCGCGCGACAGAGCGTTGGTCAATGTCTATCCGGCAGCCGCTCTCACCAAGCATCTCGATGGCGAGGAAATGACCGAGTTTGGGCTTCTGCGCGATGCCGGTGCCGTCTGCTTCACCAATGGCCGCCGTCCGCTGCACGATACACTCGTGCTGCGCCGCGCCATGACCTATGCCCGCGAATTCGGCGCCGTTATATCGCTTGAGACCCGCGATAAATATCTCGGCGCCGACGGCGTCATGAATGAGGGCTTCTGGCAAGCTGGCTTGGTCTGCCGGGTGTGCCGCGCGAGGCCGAAATCATTCCGCTGGAGCGTGACCTGCGGATCGCGGCTCTCACACGCGGCGCCTACCATGCCGCCAAGATCTCGCTTCCCGAATCGGTGGAAGCGATCACCACTGCCCGCAAGCGCGGCGCCAACGTCACCTGCGGCATCTCGATCAACCACCTGACGCTGAACGAGAACGACATCGGCGAATACCGGACCTTCTTCAAGCTTTCGCCGCCTCTGCGCGGCGAGGATGACCGGATGGCGATGGTCCAGGCACTCGCGGACGGCTTGATCGACATCATCGTTTCATCCCATGATCCACAGGACGTCGATACCAAGCGCCTGCCCTTTGCCGACGCCGCCGATGGCGCGATCGGGCTTGAAACCATGCTCGCGGCAGCCCTGCGCCTCTACCACAGCGACCAGGTTTCGCTGATGCGGCTTATCGATGCCATGTCCACCCGCCCGGCCAAGATTTTCGGCCTTGATGCAGGAACGCTGAAGCCCGGTGCCAAGGCGGACATCACAGTGATCGATCTCGACGAGCCGTGGATCGTCTCCAAGGAGGCCATCGTCTCCCGCTCGAAAAACACACCGTTCGAAAATGCCCGCTTTACCGGCCGGGCGGTTCAAACCTATGTTGCGGGAAAACTGGTCCATTCGCTCTAGGCGGATGGCGTGACGGAGGGGAACCCGTGGAACTTTTCAACTGGCAGCTCGCACTGCCGCTCACGCTTGGCTGCCTGGCGTTCGGCTATCTGCTCGGCTCGATCCCCTTCGGCCTGATCCTCACCCGCATGGCCGGGCTCGGCGATGTGCGCAAGATCGGCTCCGGCAATATCGGCGCGACCAACGTTCTGCGCACCGGCAACAAGAAGCTTGCTGCCGCCACCTTGCTGCTCGATGCCCTGAAAGGCACGGCGGCTGCGGCCATCGCCATGTATGCCTTCGGCGTGGAAGCGGGGATCGCTGCCGGCTTTGCCGCTTTCCTCGGCCATCTCTATCCCGTCTGGCTCGGTTTCAAGGGCGGCAAGGGCATTGCAACCTATATCGGCGTGCTCCTGGGCCTCGCACCGCTGATCGTGCTGGTCTTTGCCGCCGTCTGGCTCGCTCTTGCCAAGCTGACGCGGTATTCATCCCTTTCGGCACTGGTTGCAACGCTTGTCGTTCCGGTTGTATTGTTGGTTTCGGGCTATGGAAAAATCGGGTTGCTGTTCGTGGTGATGAGCTTCATCACCTGGATCAAGCACCGGGCAAACATTCAGCGGCTGCTTGCCGGCACCGAAAGCCGGATCGGCGAAAAAGGATAGGACAGGATGCCGGACGCCAGCGCAGGACGAAAAGGAATTGCGCTGACGGAACGACAGAGGATTGCCTGGCTGCGGCTGATCCGTAGCGACAATGTCGGACCTGCGACCTTCCGCGATCTCATCAATCATTTCGGCTCGGCCGAAACCGCGCTGGAAATGCTGCCGGAACTGTCGCGGCGCGGCGGCTCCACCCGCGCAATCCGTGTCGCTTCGCTTGCGGAAGCCGAAAAGGAATTGACCTTCGCGCACCGTTTTGGCGCCCGCTTCGTCGGCATTGGCGAGCCGGACTATCCACCCGCCCTGCGGCAGATCGATGCCGCGCCCCGCTTCTTGCGGTGAAAGGCAATCTGGCGGTCGCGACCGTGCCCTCGCTCGGCATTGTCGGCTCGCGCAACGCCTCTATCAGCGGCGCGAAATTTGCCGCAATGATTGCCCGCGATGTGGGGCGCGCCGGCTACTCGGTCATTTCTGGCCTTGCCCGCGGGATCGATACGGCCGCCCATCGGGCAAGCCTCGATACCGGGACGATTGCCGCGCTTGCTGGGGGCCTCGACCAGCCCTATCCGCCGGAAAATGTCGGCCTTCTGGACGAGATCACCGGTGGCAATGGCCTTGCGATCAGCGAGATGCCCTTCGGCTGGGAACCTCGCGCCCGGGATTTCCCGCGCCGCAACCGATTGATCGCCGGTGTCAGTCTGGGTCTGGCCGTGGTCGAAGCGGCGGCACGCTCAGGCTCCCTGATCACCGCGCGCTATGCTGCCGATTTCGGGCGGCTGGTCTTTGCTGTGCCGGGGTCGCCGCTCGATCCGCGCTGCCACGGCACCAACGGTCTGCTGAAGGACGGGGCGACGATTACCACCAGTCCACAGGACATTCTGGAAGCTCTGGCGCCGGCGAGCCGGATAGATCTGTTTTCGCAACCGCAGGCCGAGGAGCCGGATGGCGAAGGAATCATGGCGCCGCCGCCGAACGATGACGAGCGCGCACGGATCACTGACGCGCTTGGTCCGACGCCCGTCGAGATCGACGACATCATCCGCCACACCGGTCTCTCGCCTTCGGCGATCTATCTCGTGCTGCTAGAACTGGACCTCGCCGGGCGGCTTCACCGGCACGCCGGCGGGCTTGTGTCGTTGAGCCTGCTGGATTGACAGCTAGCGTTTTCCGGCCTGTATGTCGCCCGCTTCCACGAAGGCCATCTCGATCAGGTAACACAGCATGTCGGCGCCCTCATTGCTGGCGACGCCCCGCAGTTCGCCGAGCATCTGGCGGATATAGGCGATGTTTTCATGCGTCTGCCTGCTCTTGGCGGCGCCGTTCGTGGTCGGAATCATCTGCTCTTCCTGTCGCGTGCCTTCCTTTCGTGCCTGCTGAGCGATGCCGGTGGAATTTAGGGCCGAGGATGGTTTTCAACAGCCAATATTTTCCACTGGCCGCAGTCGCCAATGACTGCGGCGCGCATCAATCCGTCGGGCACGATTTTACACTTACGCGACGATAACGCATTTATCTTTAATTGCAATACTCACGTAATCTCTTATAGGTTGCATCGCGTTGTGCATGGCTAATTTGAACTTGGGCACTTGACCACGGACGAGATCCCTGTCCATGTCGGGGCATCGATATTTCCGGGCGTGCCATCGTTTTGCCGGTGGGGCACGCATTTGAACGGTTGCTTTGAAGTATGACCATGAATGTAGTCGTCGTGGAATCGCCTGCTAAGGCCAAGACCATCAACAAGTATCTCGGCCCCGGCTACAAGGTTCTGGCCTCCTTCGGCCATGTCCGCGATCTTCCGGCCAAGGACGGCTCGGTGCTGCCCGATGAAGACTTCGCCATGCTCTGGGAGGTCGATAGCCAGTCGGCCAAGCGCATGAAGGATATCGGCGACGCGCTGAAAACCTCCGACGGCCTGATCCTTGCGACCGACCCGGATCGCGAGGGCGAGGCGATTTCCTGGCATGTGCTCGATCTGCTGCGCAAGAAGAAGCTGATCGGCGACAAGCCGGTGAGCCGCGTCGTGTTCAACGCCATCACCAAGAAGGCCGTGCTCGATGCCATGGCCAATCCACGCGACATCGATATCCCGCTGGTGGATGCCTATCTCGCCCGCCGCGCGCTGGATTATCTCGTCGGCTTCAACCTGTCGCCGGTGCTCTGGCGCAAGCTGCCCGGCGCCCGCTCCGCTGGCCGCGTTCAGTCGGTGGCGCTGCGCCTCGTATGCGACCGCGAATCCGAAATCGAACGCTTCATCTCGGAAGAATACTGGAACATCTCGGCACTCTTGAAGACGCCACGCGGCGACGAGTTCGAGGCCCGGCTGGTGTCGACCGAAGGCAAGCGCCTGCAGGCCCGGGGCGTCACCAATGGCGAAGACGCCGGCAAGCTTAAGGCTCTGCTGGATGGCGCTGCCTATACGGTCGAAAGCATCGAAGCCAAGCCGGTCAAGCGGAACCCGTCGCCCCCTTCACCACTTCGACGCTACAGCAGGCCGCATCCTCCAAGCTCGGGTTTTCCGCCTCCCGCACCATGCAGGTTGCCCAGAAACTCTATGAAGGCGTGGATCTCGGCGGCGAAACCGTCGGTCTCATAACCTATATGCGTACCGACGGCGTGCAGATGGCAGCGGAAGCAATCGACGCCGCGCGTAGCGCCATCGGCGACCAGTTCGGCAGCCGCTACGTGCCCGACAAGGCGCGCCTATACTCGACCAAGGCCAAGAATGCCCAGGAAGCCCACGAAGCCGTACGGCCGACCGATTTCACGCGCACGCCCGATCAGGTGAAGCGTTTCCTCGACGCCGACCAGTTGCGTCTCTACGACCTGATCTGGAAGCGCGGCATCGCCAGCCAGATGGCATCGGCCGAAATCGAACGCACGACAGCCGAAATCACCGCGGACAATGGTGGCCAAAAGGCCGGCCTGCGCGCGGTCGGCTCCGTCATCCGCTTCGACGGCTTCATTGCCGCCTATACCGACCAGAAGGAAGATGGCGAACAGAGCGACGATGGCGACGAGGATGGCCGCCTGCCGGAGATCAATGCGCGCGAAAACCTCGCAAAACAGAAGATAAACTCGACCCAGCACTTTACCGAACCGCCACCGCGCTATTCGGAAGCGACGCTGATCAAGAAGATGGAAGAGCTCGGCATCGGCCGGCCGTCCACCTATGCGGCCACGCTGAAGACGCTCAGCGACCGGGAATACGTCGTCATCGACAAGCGCAAGCTGATCCCGGAAGCCAAGGGCCGCCTGGTCACAGCCTTTCTTGAAAGCTTCTTCACGCGCTATGTGGAATATGATTTCACGGCGTCTCTTGAAGAGAAACTCGACCAGATCTCCGCCGGCGAGTTGAACTGGAAGGACGTGCTCCGCGACTTCTGGAAGGATTTCTTCGCCCAGATCGAAGACACCAAGGAACTGCGCGTCACCAATGTTCTGGATGCACTGAACGAAGAACTGGCGCCGCTGGTCTTCCCGAAACGCGAGGACGGCAGCGATCCGCGCATCTGCCAGGTCTGCGGCACCGGCAAGCTGTCGCTGAAGCTCGGCAAGTATGGCGCCTTCGTCGGCTGCTCCAACTATCCGGAATGCAATTTCACCCGTCAGCTTTCCTCCGACAGCAATGGCGGCGCCGAGGCGTCCGCCTCCAACGAGCCGCAGGCGCTCGGCAAGGATCCACATACCGGCGAGGAAATCACCCTGCGCACCGGCCGTTTCGGCCCCTATGTGCAGCGCGGCGACGGCAAGGAAGCCAAGCGTTCGAGCCTGCCAAAGGGCTGGACGCCGGCCTCGATCGACCATGAAAAGGCGCTTGCCCTGCTGTCCCTGCCGCGCGATATCGGTGCGCATCCGGAAAGCGGGAAAATGATCTCGTCGGGTCTGGGCCGCTACGGACCCTTCATCCTGCATGAAGGCAAATATGCCAATGTCGAAACCATCGAGGACGTGTTCTCGATCGGCCTCAACCGGGCGGTTTCCGTGCTCGCCGACAAGGCCTCGAAAGGCCCCGGCGGACGCGGTGCGGCTGCGGCTCCGCTGAAAGAGATCGGCGACCACCCCGATGGCGGCGCGATTACCGTTAAGGACGGCAAGTATGGCCCCTATGTGAACTGGGGCAAGGTCAACGCCACGTTGACCAAGGGCAAGGATCCGCAGTCGGTAACGATCGAGGATGCTTTGCTTCTGATTGCCGAACGCATTGCGAAGGATGGCGGAAAGCCCGCCAAGGCAAAGGCGACGAAGACTGCGAAGCCAAAGGCCACCAAGGCGGCAAAGGCTGACGGCGCTGAAGCCACGACCGCCAAGCCGAAGGCGGCACCAAAGAAAAAGGCTGCGGCCAAGCCGAAGGCTCCAGCGAAACCAAAGACGGCCGCAAAGGCCAAGAAGGACTGACCGTGACCAGAACCCCGCGCGACCGCCAAGACCGGCCCGGTAAACCCGCAGCCCGCTTGGGCCGCGCGGGCAAATCCGCTCCCGCCTCAGACGAGAAGACCGTGATCATCCACGGTGCCGTGCCGCCGCGCGATATCCTGATGCGTTTTCTGGCCGAAAATCCCGACAAGGCATCCAAGCGTGACATCGCCAAGGCCTTTGGTCTGAAGACAGAGGCACGCGTCGAACTCAAGGCTCTACTGCGCGAACTCGAGGCTGATGGTCTTCTGGAAAAGAAGCGCAATGCGCTGGTGCGTCCGGGCGCCCTGCCGCCGGTCACCGTTCTCGATATCACCACCCGCGACAAGGACGGCGAACTGATCGGCCGGCCGGCGGAATGGCCGGAAGATGCCGGCGTGGCACCGGCCGTCGCCATCCGCCAATCGACCGTCGGCAAATCCAAGGGCAAGACGCCCGTCGGTGGGCTGGGCGACCGGGTGCTCGCCAAGATCTTCCCGGCCAAGGATCGCGCCGGACCTGCCTATACCGCCCGCATCATCAAGGTTCTCGACCGGCGCGTGAACAACAATGCAGCACTTGGCGTCTTCCGCGCCACGCCCGGCGGTGGCGGCCGGATCATGCCGATTGACAAGCGCGGCGAGGAACTGCTGGTTGAATCAGGTGGAACCATCGAGGCGCAGGACGGCGATCTGGTCGAGGTGGAAATCTCGCGCCTTGGCCGTTTCGGCCTGCCGCGCGCACAGGTCAAGGCGATCATCGGCTCGGTGGCGACCGAAAAGGCGATCTCGATGATCGCCATCCACGCCCATGGCATTCCCTATATCTTTCCCGATGCCGTCATCAAGGAAGCGGACGCCGCAGGCGCAGCCAGCATGTCGCATCGCGAGGACTGGCGCTCGCTACCGCTCATTACCATCGACCCGGCAGACGCCAAGGACCATGATGATGCGGTGCATGCAGAGCCCGACCCGTCGCCGGATAATCCCGGCGGTGTGATCGTCACCGTCGCCATTGCCGACGTCTCCTATTACGTACGGCCGAAATCGGCACTCGATCGCGAGGCCCTGAAGCGCGGCAATTCGGTCTATTTCCCGGACCGCGTCGTTCCCATGCTGCCAGAGCGTATTTCCAACGAGCTTTGCTCGCTGAAACAAGGTGTGGATCGGCCGGCGCTCGCCGTGCGCATGCGCTTTTCCAAGGAAGGCCGCAAGGCCAGCCACACCTTCCACCGGATCATGATGAAGAGTGCTGCAAAGCTCTCCTATCAGCAGGCGCAAGCCGCGATCGACGGCAATCCGGATGACCAGACCGGGCCGTTGCTGGAGCCGATCCTGAAGCCGCTCTGGGCGGCTTACGCAACGCTCACCGTCGGTCGCAACCGGCGCCAGCCGCTCGAACTGAACATGCCGGAGCGGAAGATCATTCTTAAAGGCGACGGCACCGTTGATCGGGTGTTCGTGCCGGATCGGCTCGATGCTCACAAGCTGATCGAAGAAATGATGATCCAGGCCAATGTCGCGGCTGCCGAGACACTCGAGGTCAAGCGTCAGCGGCTGATCTACCGCATCCACGACGCGCCATCGCTTGCCAAGCAGGAATCGCTGCGGGAATTCCTCGCCACGCTCGATATTTCGTTGATGAAGGGCGGCAACCTGCGCTCCAACCATTTCAATGGCATTCTGTCGACGGCCGTGGACAAGCCTTATGAGACGATGGTCAACGAGATGGTGCTGCGCTCGCAGAGCCAGGCTGTGTACAGTCCGGAAAACATCGGCCATTTTGGCCTCAACCTAATGAAATACGCGCATTTCACCTCACCGATCCGGCGTTACGCCGATCTCATCGTGCACCGGGCGCTCGTCGGCGTGCTCGGGCTTGGCGAAGGCGGGATCACGCCGGCGGAAGAAGCCGAGCTTGACGATATCGCTGCGGAAATCTCGACCTTCGAGCGACGTGCCATGGCCGCAGAACGCGACACGGTGGATCGGCTCATCGCCCACCATCTGTCCGGTCGGGTCGGCGAGGAATTTACCGGCCGGGTCTCGGGTGTCACCAAGGCAGGACTATTTGTCACCCTTCCGGACTATGGTGCCAACGGCTTCGTACCTATATCTACACTGGGACGGGACTATTTCGTCTACGACGAAGCCCATCAATCGCTGGCGGGTGAAAAAACCGGTCTCGGCTACCGTCTCGGCGACGAGACGACGGTCAAACTCGTTGAAGCCGTGCCGCTGGCAGGTGCCTTGCGGTTCGAGATGATCAGCGAGGGGCGCAAGATGCCGACGGCGACCCGCTCTTTCCACAAGGCGGGACGACGGGGCAGCGGCGCCCACAAACAGCCTGGGACGCGCCCACCGCGCGGACGGCGCTAGTCGGACGGCAGCAGATCGCCCGACATCCAGAACAAGGATAGGGATATGCAGGGACAACAGAGCACGCCGGAAACCACAAGGTTTCAACAGACCGACCAGTCGGAACGGCCTGTCGGACGTTCGATCAAGCGCGGGATGCTCAATCGCTGCCCGGCCTGCGGTCAGGGCAAGCTGTTTCGCGCCTTCCTGAAATCCGTCGATGAGTGCTCCGCCTGCGGCGAGCGGATGGACCACCAGCGCGCCGACGACTTTCCGCCCTATATCGTCGTGACGATCATGGGGCATCTGGTGCTCGGCGGTTTCATGATGACGGAGATGCTGCTCACGCTTTCAAACTGGGGGCATCTGGCAATCTGGGTACCGATCACCATTATCGGCTCGCTGGCGCTGATGCAGCCCGTCAAGGGCGGCGTCATCGGACTGCAATGGGCGCTGCGCATGCACGGCTTCGGCGGCCATGAGGATGCGCCGGAGGACAAATTGCCGGCAACGGGCCCATCGGCTTGACGCAAAAGCCGAAAACGCAACCTCAAAGCGCAACATCGAGCGTTTCTACCCCTGCCGGGCGACCATTGCGGCCGCGCGATGCCGCCTCGATCATGCTCCTCGACCGGTCGGGTGGTGATGTCCGCGTTCTCGTTGGAAAGCGACACCGCGCCCATGTGTTCATGCCGGACCTGCATGTCTTCCCCGGCGGAAGGCGCGATTCCGGCGACCGGCTGATCCCGTGGAACAGCGACGTCCACCCCGCCGTCCTGGAGCGATTGAAAGCCGGTTATCGTCAGCGCGCCACCGAATCGCGCCTGCGTGCCATCGCCCTTGCCGCACTTCGGGAACTGCACGAGGAAGCGAGCATCGCCATTGGCAGCGCCTATGCCGGAAACACTGCGTTACCATTCCTTCCCGATCTCGCAAACTTGCGCTATATCGCTCGGGCCATCACACCGCCGGGGCATCCGCGTCGGTTCGACACCCACTTTTTCGCCGTGTTTGCGGATGAGGCGGGCATCGATCCGATGGACAGCCGGGAGAGCCGGGAGCTTGAGGACTTGCGCTGGATTGACGTGAACGATGCCTCGTCCGTGACGATGCCGGATATCACCGAAATAATTCTCGGTGAACTGCGCGAAAACCTTGCCCGTGACCCGTCGCTCCCATTCGGGCGGCCGGTGCCATTTTTCTACACCCGTCGCGGACGCTTCATCCGGGATGTCTTTTAAGGAATTCGATTGCATGGCACAGCCGCCGTCCGGCACATCAGCGCCGGTTGAGGATATTCACTGGCCATCGCTCATCGCAGCGGTGGCAGCCATTTCAGCCGTCGGAATTGCCATTGGCCTTGGCCTGCCGCTGCTCAGCATCATCATGGAAAAGCGCGGCATTTCCTCGACGATGATCGGGCTGAATTCCGCTATGGCAGGACTTGCTTCCATGGCGGTCGCCCCCTTCACAACCAAGATCGCCCATCGCTGCGGTGTCGCCAACACGATGCTCTGGGCGGTGTTTTTTGCCGCCGTGAGTGCGCTCGGCTTCTACTACATCGAAAATTTCCTGATGTGGTTTCCGCTGCGTGTCGTGTTTCATGGCGCCATCACCGTGCTCTTCGTGCTGTCCGAGTTCTGGATCAATGCCACGGCCCCTCCACGCCGCCGTGGCCTCGTTCTCGGCATCTACGGGACGGTTCTGTCGCTCGGCTTTGCAACGGGCCCCCTGCTCTTCTCCATCCTCGGCAGCGACGGCATCCTGCCCTTCGCCGTCGGCGCCGGCGTCATTCTTCTGGCCGCGATCCCGATCTTCCTTGCCCGTAACGAAAGTCCGGATCTCGACGAAAAGCCCGAACTGCATTTCATGCGCTACGTCTTCCTGGTGCCAACGGCGACTGCAGCGGTCTTCATCTTCGGCGCCGTCGAATCGGGCGGCCTGTCTCTGTTCCCGATCTTCGGCACCCGTGCGGGCTTCACCGAATCGCAGGCAGCGCTTCTGCTCACGGTCATGGGCATCGGCAATGTCATCTTCCAGATCCCGCTCGGCATGCTGTCTGATCGCATGCGGGATCGGCGCAATCTCCTGGCTTTGATGACGGTCATTGGCCTCATCGGTGCTCTATGCCTCCCGTTGCTGCAGGGCAACTGGTGGCTGATGGCCGTCGTGCTGCTGTTCTGGGGCGGCTGCGTGTCCGGACTATATACGGTGGGTCTTAGCCATCTGGGATCACGCCTGACCGGCGCAGATTTGGCCGCCGCCAATGCGGCCTTCATTTTCTCCTACGCCGTCGGCACAGTTGCCGGTCCGCAAGCCATCGGTGCGGCCATGGATGTGATGGGCAATGATGGTTTTGCGTGGTCGATTGCCGGCTTCTTCGGGCTTTATGTGGTTCTTTCCGTGGTCAGACTGGTTTTCAATCCAAAACGGACTTGACTTTTCGGGCGCGATTTGTAGTTTCGCGCCAAGTTTGCCGGGACCCTTAGCGGGCGTCCGCGGCATTGTTCTTTAATAAAGGCAGGACGACCATGGCGAAAGCTGCAAAAATCAAGATCAAGCTGCTGTCGACGGCCGACACAGGTACCTTCTACGTAACCACCAAGAACAGCCGCACCAAGACCGACAAGATGTCGTTCACGAAGTACGACCCGGTCGTGCGCAAGCATGTCGAGTTCAAGGAAACCAAGATCAAGTAATTTGATCTTCGGCAGAGTTTTCAAAAGGCGCCGGCTGAAAAGCCAGGCGCCTTTTTCGTTGCGGCCATTGCGACGATCCTATGCCGCTGGAATCAAAAACGCCGCCCCTTTTACGAGGCGGCGTCTGAATGGGTGTCGACTGGTCGGCAACGGCGGCACGAGGAACCGCAAGTGTTACAAACCAGTCGACAAACCCCACGACCCAGGAGATGCGGCGGACCTGAGCATCATGGGGTAACTGAAGACTCGGGGAGTTTCTTCTCCCCTGTGAGTAAGAATTGCCTGAAATGAAAAAAGAATCAATGAATTCTTAACCAAAATGCCGCTTTCGATGGCAATATGGTTAAATTCGATCATTAATTCCTAAAAAAATACAACGACAAAAAGCGCACCCATAGAGCAACATTTTACGGGCAAGAACTTGTGGCGGAGTGAAGCGCTTTGGCCGAACGCTTCAAACTGTTCGCAACCCTGAGTAAGCAATTCGTGTAAGAATTTGAATACACAAAGAAATACGAAATTTATAATATTCCCAGCAAAATGCGCATAGCCGCTTTAAGCCCAGACGCGGCCACCTCACCGCAGTTCGGCATCAAATGATGCGGAGCCTGTTTATCGAACGCGAGGAATTCTGTGGAAAACGCTGGATGATGCCCAGCCGATTCGGTTCTGGAGCTTCATTCGCTTGATACGGCTCTCAATTCACGCTGCCGCGGCGACAACCCTGTTGCGCCCGTTGTTTTTCGCCTGGTAGAGGGCGGTGTCGGCACGCTTCAACAAAGCCTCCGGGGTATCACCTCCGGGGTTCAGAGTTGAAATTCCGAGGGAGGCCGTAATGGACAGCGTCTTGTCCGAGTTGGGCAGGCGGAATGGCTGCCCCTCGACGATGCTGCGCAGGCGCTCGGCAATAGCGGCAGCAACCTCCGGCGGCGTATCCGGCATTACCACCACGAATTCCTCGCCGCCATAGCGGCAGGCGAGATCGGCACCGCGAACGGTCGAGCGGATGCGATGGGCAAACTCGCGCAACACCTCGTCGCCGGCATCATGGCCGTACTGGTCGTTGACGCTCTTGAACCGGTCAATATCGGTAATACAGACGGACAGGGAGCGTCCACGCGCGGTCGCGCGGTCGATCAACAGCTTCATGTGGTTATCGAGGTAACGACGATTGTGGAGCCCCGTCAGCCCGTCCGTGACGGCCATCTCGATGGTCTGCTTGACGCTCATGCGCAGACGGTCGTTGCAATGCTTGCGGCGAACCTGCGTCAGGCTGCGTGCAACAAGCTCATTCGGATCGACCGGCCGCATGATATAATCCGTCACGCCCAGATCGAGCGCCCGCACCACCATCTCGTCCTGCCCCTGCTCGGTGATCAGGAGAATCGGAATGTAACGGGTTCGCTCCAGCGAGCGCAGTTGCGAACAAAGCCGCAAGGGATCGTAATCCTCGAAATTCGCATTGACGATGACGAGATCGAAATTGTTTTCAGCTGCTTCGAAAAGCGCCGCCTGCGGATCGGGCATGGAGGTGATCTCGGCGATTGGCTTCAAGGCGCGCGACAAACGCTCCTGCGAACTGCCGCGCGCATCGACGAGCAAGATGTTGCCCGGCTCGTCCGGCCGATCGGCACGGTTCAGGTCCTGCAATCCGACGGTATGGGCCGTTTCCGCACGCAGGCGCAGTTCGTCGCTGACGTTCTTCAGCCGCACGAGACTCTTGACCCGCGACATCAGTTGCAGGTCGTTGACCGGCTTGGTGAGGAAATCGTCGGCACCGGCCTTCAACCCGCGAACGCGATCGGACGGCTGGTCGAGCGCCGTCACCATGACCACGGGGATATGCGCAGTCTTTGGGTTTGCCTTCAGCCGCTCGCAGACCTGAAAGCCGTCGATGCCGGGCATCATGATGTCGAGAAGGATGAGATCGACGGATGTTTTGTCGCAGATGGCCAGGGCTGCATAGCCGTCTTCGGCAGTGAGCACGTCGTAATACTCGGCAACCAGCCGGGCTTCGAGCAGCTTCACATTCGCCGGAATATCATCAACAACAAGAATACGCGCGGTCATACAGATCTTCCCGGCAATCAGGCGTCGCCCAGATAGGTTTTGATCGTCTCGATAAATTTAGGCACGGAAATCGGCTTGGAAACGTAGGCTTCGCAACCGCCCTGGCGGATTCGCTCCTCGTCGCCCTTCATGGCAAAGGCCGTGACGGCGATAACAGGGATCACGTGGAGTTCGTCGTCTTCCTTCAGCCACTTGGTCACTTCCAGCCCGGAAACCTCCGGCAGCTGGATGTCCATGAGGATCAGGTCCGGACGGTGTTTGCGCGCAAGATCAAGGGCTTCCATGCCGTTGCGGGTCTGGATCGTCGTATATCCCGACGCCTCGATCAGATCCCGGAAGAGCTTCATGTTGAGCTCGTTGTCCTCGACAATCATCACCTGCTTGGGCATTTTGCTACCTTGTTTCGCGGTTCCGGCTTGCAACCACATTGCATGTCTATAAGTTGCGCCACGGACGGGCGCACCTCTTCCCGGAAACCAGACGTTAGAGTTATTTGGTTGAAAAATAGGTAATATTCCGCGGAAAATTCATGGGCGGAACAAGAAGGATAAGGGTTCTTGAAATCGGCTGACGAAACCGCGATCTCCATTTTGGGCTGGCTTGCCAACGAACCAGACCTGCTGTCCCGGTTTCTGGCGCTGACCGGCACCGATCTCTCTTCGCTGCGCAGTACCGCACGCGATCCCGGGTTTCTTGCCGGCGTCGTCGATTTCCTGATGGGCCACGAGCCGACCTTGCTTGCCTTCTGCGAGGCGACGGGCACGCCGCCGGAAGATGTCGTGTATGCCCATGCCGTTTTGTCCGGCCCAGACAATCCGGGCGATTTCTGACGATGAGGGAAATCCTGTCCCTTGAGCACGTACAGCTGACGGACCGGCCGCTGATCGTCTGTGATATCGACGAGGTCGTGCTGGAGTTCCTGACACCGTTTCGCAACTTTCTGCGGTCTTCCGGCCATGATCTGCTGGCGCGATCGTTTCGCCTGCACGGCAACATCGTGCTGAGCGCCGACGGTTTGCCGGTGGCAGAAAGTCTGGTCGATGACCTTCTCGAAGAGTTTTTCACGCTGCAGGACCAGTGGCAGACTCCGGCCACGCTCGCGGTCGAGACGCTGGAAAGCCTTGCCGTGGAGGCCGATCTGGTTTTCCTGACCGCAATGCCGCCGCGCCACGCCGTCGTGCGCCGCAGCCTGCTCGATCATCATCGCCTGCATTATCCGCTGCTGGCGACGGAGGAGCCGAAGGGACCTGTGGTCAAGCAGCTGCATGATGCCCGCGACGTTCCCGTCGTCTTCATCGACGACATCCTGCGCAACCTTCACTCCGTGCGCAGCCATGAGCCGGATTGCTTGCTGGTCAACATCATGGCCAATGCCGAGTTCCGGGCGTTCGCGCCGGAGCCGGGCGAAGGTATCGCCAAGGCCGAAAACTGGCCCGATGCTGCGCGCATCATCCGGCAGCATTTTGCGCGCTGAAGCATCAGCAACCGACGGCCGGCATAGCGAAGAAAACATGATCGTCGCCCTCCCGTTGCGGCGCTTCCTGTCTTGAGACTCGTCAGCTTACGGGCTAACGTGCAGATGTTCAACTTTTGTTCCGAGCGATGTCAAACGATCCCGTCGAGCATCCTGGGTTTTGCCGTGATTGCCTGACCGCTCAGCGGGCCGGCTTGCGTCGCTGCACGGCCTGCGGCAGCCCGCGGCTCGTCTATCATCCGGAACTCTACCAGCTGACGCTCGCCCATATCGACTGCGATGCCTTCTATGCCTCGGTGGAGAAACGCGACAATCCGGAGCTTGCCGACAAGCCTGTCATCATCGGTGGTGGCAAGCGCGGGGTCGTCTCCACGGCCTGCTACATCGCCCGCATTCACGGCGCTCGCTCTGCAATGCCGATGTTCAAGGCGCTGGAGGCCTGTCCCCAGGCAATCGTCATCAAACCGAACATGGAAAAATACGTGCGCGTGGGACGCGAAGTCCGCGCATTGATGCAGGAACTGACGCCGCTGGTTCAACCCCTTTCGATCGACGAGGCCTTTCTCGAACTGAAGGGAACCGAGCGCCTGCACCACGACCCGCCGGCCCGAACACTGGCGAAATTCGCGCGCCGCGTGGAGCAGGAAATCGGCATCACCGTCTCCGTCGGGCTTTCCTATTGCAAGTTTCTGGCGAAAATCGCCTCCGACCTGCAAAAGCCCCGCGGCTTCTCGGTGATCGGTGCCGAGGAGGCAACGCGTTTTCTCAAGGATCGCCCTGTGACGATGATCTGGGGTGTCGGCAAGGCCTTTGCAGCGACCCTGGAGCGCGACGGCATCCGCAGCATTGGCCAGTTGCAGACCATGGAGGAAACCGACCTGATGCGGCGCTATGGCACCATGGGCCAGCGTTTGTTTCGCCTTTCCCGAGGCATGGACGATCGCGAGGTGGAAATCGGCGGTGAAGCCAAGAGCGTTTCGTCCGAAACCACGTTCAACGACGATCTGTGTGACTATGAGGACCTCGTTACGCATCTGCGGCGCCTCAGCGAACAGGTGGCGCTGCGGCTGCGCAAGGCCGATATCGCCGGTCACACCGTCGTCCTGAAGCTAAAGACGGCGGACTTCAAGAGCCGAACCCGGAACCGGCGGCTGGAAAGCCCGACGCGCCTCGCTGACCGGATTTTCCGCACCGGCATGCAGCTTCTGGAGAAGGAAACGGACGGGACACGCTTCCGGCTGATCGGCATTGGGGTCAGCGATCTGACGCCGCCCGACCTCGCCGACCCGCCGGATCTTGTCGATGCGCAGGCCGGGCGTCGCGCGGCCGCGGAGGCTGCCATCAACATGCTGCGCGACAAGTTCGGCAAGACAAGCGTCGAGACGGGTTATACGTTCGGCAAAGACCGTCGCGGCAAATAGGAAACCGGTCGAATAAACACTTGCGAAACCACGTCCCTGAGAAGGAGCACCGGTCGCGTGTTCCACCGGGAACAGTCAAAGGTTCCTTAAATCTATCAGGATAGGCTTGTCTTCAATTTCTTAGCGTCCGGATGTTGCCCATGTTTTCGCGTATCGCATTTGGAATAAGCCTTTGCACCCTCGCCCTCGCGTCCAGCACGGCACTGGCGGCTAAGCCACAGGTGCCGTTGCAGGTGATCGTGTCGAAGGATCAGCAGTCGCTTGTCGTCTATGACGGCGATACGGTGATCGCCACATCGAACGTATCGACGGGCAAGGCCGGCCACTCGACGCCAACAGGCATATTCTCGATTCTCGAAAAGCGCCGCCATCACAAGTCGAATATCTATTCCAACGCGCCGATGCCCTACATGCAGCGGCTGACATGGTCCGGCATCGCGCTGCATTCCGCAAAACATGTGCCGGATTATCCTGCCTCGCACGGCTGCGTGCGCCTGCCCAATGATTTTGCGGCCGAACTCTTCAAGATGACGGCGCGCGGCCTGCACGTGCTGATCTCGGACAAACAAGTCAGCCCGGTCAAGATCGGCAATCCGAAGCTGTTCCAGCCCGTCAGCGACGCTGCCGATCCGCTGCTCCTGTCCGATGCGCAACTGCGTCCGTCCATGGCGCAGCCGGGCGTCGGCACGGGTTCGGTCGAGGTCGCAATGAGTGATCCGGCGCCTGTCGCCGCGACAGAGGCTGAGCCCAAACCACCGATCCGCATTCTCATCACCCGCCGCGGCGAGCGTGAAACCTTGCTCGATATCCAGACGCTGCTCAACCAGCTCGGTCATGATGCCGGCATGCCGGACGGATATGCCGGACGCCAGACCTCTGATGCAATCAAGTCGTTCCAGACATCCGAAGGCCTGACGGCGGACGGCATCGTCACACCCGCGCTGGTCGAAGCACTCTATCGCAAGGCCGGAAAAGGCACCCCGCCCAATGGTCAGCTGATGGTACGCCAATCGTTCAAGCCGCTTTTTGAAGCCCCGGTGGTCATCGCCAAGCCGGAGATAGCGCTCGGAACGCATTTCCTGCAGTTCCAGGATATCGATGCCAATACCAACAAGGGTGATTGGTTCGGCGTCACGCTCGAAAACACGCTGTCCAACGTTACGAAGAAGCGCCTCGGCATCACTGCGGAGCAAGATGCGCTTGCCTTCAACGCCCTGCAGCGAACACTGGATCGCATCACGGTGCCGCTGGAGGTGCGCGAGCGGATCGGCACGCTTCTGGCCGAAGGCTCGTCCCTGACGATTTCCGACACCGGCTTTGGCCAGGAAACCGGCCAGGGCACGGACTTCATCACGGTCACCCACGCACCGAAATCCTGACGGGACCTCGGTGCCTCGGTAATTTTAGCGCTCAAACGACCCGCGGACGGAACTGCCGCCGAAGACGACGTGTTTGCGCATAGGCGGGGTCAGAAGGTTGTAGATCAGCCGCAGCTCCAAAGCGCTGACGGCATCGAGCGCCGCACGGTGCTCCCCGGATAAAACGACACCGAGAGCCGCTGCATTGTCGGTGACCTGCTCAGGCCGGCTGACGCCCATCAGCGTTGCGGTGACGCCGGGACGGCCCGTAACCCATGACAAAGCAACCCGGGCCGGCGTTTCATCCATTTCGGCTGACACCCGGCGCACCTCATCAACAATGGCCCAGTTGCGCTCGGTGAAAAGGCTGTCGCCAAACGGATTGGCGCCGTCGAGACGTTTGTCGTCCTCCGGCCGGACCTCTTGTGTCCCCGCTGCATCGCTCGGCAAGCCACCTGCCCTCGGCGCACCGGCCTCGATCGTTGCGCGATCATACTTGCCTGTCAGAAGACCATAGGCAAGCGGGCTCCATGGCACGATGCCCATGCCAAATTCGGCGGCCAGCGGCACATGCTCGTCTTCGATGTCGCGATTGACCAGCGAATAGAAATATTGAAGTGCGATCGGGCCTGGCAGACCGCGGGTCGAGGCAAGCGTTGCCAGCTTGGCCACATACCAGGCGGGCGCATTGGACATGCCCCAATAGCGAATCTTTCCCGTCCGGACGAAGGTAGCCATCGTTTCGAGAAGTTCTTCGGCGGGCGTTACGCCATCCCAGACATGGATCCAGAATAGGTCGATGTAATCCGTCTTCAGGCGGCGAAGCGATCCTTCCATCGCAGCGTTCAGATGCTTTGCGCCATTACCCCCGGCATGCGGGCCGTTGCCAGCGGAAAAGCCTGCCTTGGTTGCCAGCACGATCTGGTCGCGCAGGCTCCGCTCGGCAATAAACGTACCCAGCATCTCCTCGCTGCGTCCGCTAGAATAAACATCGGCGGTATCGACGAAATTGCCGCCTGCCTCGACATAGGCATTGAAGATCGCGCGCGACGCTTCTTCACCCGAGCCCCAGCGGGCGATGCCGAAGGTCATCGTGCCCAAGGCAAGCGGGCTGACGACGAGGCCGGATCGACCCAGCGTGCGGTAATCGGTGAGAGCCATGGTACGTTTCCTAGTGATTGATACGAAACTGCTAGACGACTTGCGGGAGGTGGTCAATCATTTTATATTGGTCACTATGAAACAGCCTGAAACGCAGCAATCGCGAAAAATCGGTCGCCCACTCTCCTTCGATCGCGATGCAGCACTTCGGCGCGCGATGCTGTTGTTCTGGAAACACGGCTATGAGGCGACCTCGCTCAGCGCGCTGACCAAGGCGATGGGCGTAACACCGCCGAGCATCTACACCGCATTTGGCGACAAGAAGCAGCTGTTTCTGGAAGCGGTCACGCTTTATATCGAGGGTGGCCCCCTCACGCCTCAGCAGATCATTGAAGACGCCCCTACGGCCCGCGCGGCGGCGGAGCGTCTGCTCGAATCGGCTGTTCTGGGCGATACCGGCGAAGACACGCCGCCCGGCTGCCTGCTCGCAAGCGCCGCCGTCAGCTGCTCGGACGATGCCGCCGACGTCAAGGCTGCGTTGGCCGCCATGCGCGGACGGATAGAAGCATGCCTGAAAAATAGGTTCCTCTTCGCGATCGAAACAGGCGAACTGCCCGCCAATACCGACGCCGATGCTTTGGCCGGGCATATCATGGCTGTGATCCAGGGACTGTCGACGCTTGCCCGCGACGGTGCGACCCGCGAAAAGCTCACCCGCGTGGCCGCCAGCGCCATGCGTGCATGGCCAGCCTGACGATGCTCTAAACGAGCTCGACGTCGATCACGCCCGGTGCCGTTCGAAGGGCAGCGGCGATCTCTTGGGTGATCCGGTACTTCTCGTTCAATTCGACCTCGATTTCGCGCTGGCCGTTTTCCTTGATGACGACAAAGGAAACGAGGCCATCGCCACGCGTATTGAGATGGGCGGCAATCGAACGTAGCGGGCCGGAATCGCGGACATAGACGCGCAACGCTTTCTGCAACTGCAGCGACCGCTCCTCGAGCGACTGCAGCGTCTGGATGCGCATGCCGATGCCTTCCGGCCGCTCTTCCGCCTGCACCGTGATAACAAGCGATTTACCAGCCTCCAGCAGGTCCCGATACTGGTTGAGCGCTTCGGAAAACAGCACGGCTTCGAACTGGCCGGTCGAATCGGAAAAGGCGACGATGCCCATCTTGTTGCCGGTGCGGGTCTTGCGCTCCTGTTTGGACGTCACCGTTCCGGCCAGCCGCCCGGCGGTCGCGCCTTTTTTCACAGAGGCCGAGAAATCGGCGAAGGTTTGCACCCGGATCTTGGCCAGCAGTTCGTTATACGTATCGAGCGGATGGGCCGAGAGATAGAAACCCAGCACCTGGAATTCGCGATGCAGCTTTTCCGAGGCAAGCCAGGGCGCATAGGCCGGCAGGCTGATCTTTTCAGGGCCGGTAGCGGCCCCTGCCCCGAACATGTCGCTCTGGCCGCTCACCTTGTTGGCTTGTGCGATCTGCGCGAAACCGAGAATTCGATCCAGCCCGCCGACAAGCTCCGCCCGGTCATAACCGAAGCAATCGAAGGCGCCGGCGCAGATCAGGCTTTCGAAGACCCGCCGGTTCAAAAGCTTCGGATCGATGCGCAGGCAGAAATCCTCAAGGCTTGCAAAGGGCTCATCACCACGCACCTGAACGATGTGATCGACCGCCGCCTCGCCGACGCCCTTGATGGCGGACAGCGAATAATAGATCCGGTTGTCGCCCGTCTCGAACTGGCGGAACGAGGTCTGCACCGACGGCGGGATCACTTCAATCCCGAGCCGCATCGCGTCCTGCCGGAAGTCATTGATCTTGTCGGTATTCGACATATCCAGCGTCATCGACGCTGCCAGGAACTCGACCGGATAATGCGCCTTCAGATAGGCGGTCTGATAGGAGACGATGGCATAGGCGGCTGCGTGGGATTTGTTGAAGCCGTAATTTGCGAACTTTGCCAACAGATCGAAGATCAGGTCGGATTGCGGCTTGGAGACGCCGTTTTCGACCGAGCCGGTGACGAAACGGGCACGCTGCATGTCCATTTCCGCCTTGATCTTCTTGCCCATGGCGCGGCGCAGAAGATCGGCTTCCCCGAGCGAATAGCCCGACAGGACCTGGGCGATCTGCATCACCTGCTCCTGATAGACGATAACGCCCTGCGTTTCCTTCAGGAGATAATCGATCTTCGGATGGATCGATTCGATCTCTTCCTCGCCGTGCTTTCTGGCATTGTAGACCGGGATGTTTTCCATCGGTCCGGGGCGATAAAGCGCCACCAGCGCGATGATGTCCTCAATGCAGTCGGGCCGCATGCCGATCAGCGCCTTGCGCATGCCGGCACTTTCCACCTGGAACACGCCGACGGTGTCGCCCTTCGACAGCATCTCGTAAGTCTTCTGATCATCCAGCGGCAGCGCTTCGAGCGCGACGGCAATGTTGCGCTTCTTCAGGAAGTCGACGGCGACCTTCAATACGGTCAGCGTCTTCAGGCCAAGGAAGTCGAACTTGACGAGCCCGGCCTGCTCGACCCACTTCATGTTGAACTGGGTAACGGGCATATCGGAGCGCGGGTCGCGGTACATCGGCACCAGTTGCGACAGCGGCCGATCGCCAATGACGATGCCGGCGGCATGGGTCGAGGCGTGGCGGTAGAGACCCTCGATCTTCTGGGCGATATCCAGAAGACGGCCAATGACCGGTTCCTTGTCGACTTCCTCCTGGAAGCGCGGTTCCTCCTCAATCGCCTTAGACAGCGGCGTCGGGTTGGCCGGGTTGTTCGGGACGAGCTTGCAGATCTTGTCGACCTGGCCATAGGGCATTTCAAGCACGCGCCCGACGTCGCGAAGTGCCGCGCGTGCCTGCAGCGATCCGAAGGTGATGATCTGCGCCACCTGCTCGCGGCCGTATTTGCGCTGCACGTAGCGGATGACCTCTTCGCGCCGGTCCTGGCAGAAATCGATGTCGAAGTCGGGCATCGAGACGCGATCCGGATTGAGGAAGCGCTCGAACAGAAGCGAGAAGCGCAACGGATCGACGTCGGTGATGGTCAGCGCATAGGCGACCAGCGAGCCCGCACCGGAACCGCGGCCCGGACCAACAGGAATATCCTGATTTTTCGCCCATTTGATGAAGTCGGCAACGATCAGGAAGTAGCCGGGAAACTTCATCTTCTCAATGACGCTCAGCTCGAAATCCAGCCGTTCGCGATAGTCTGTCTCGGTATAGCCTGATGACATGCCGAGCTTTGCAATGCGCTCGTCCAGGCCTTCCACGGCCTGACGGCGCAGTTCCGCCGTCTCAGCGCGCTCGGCCTCGGCGGGGTCGTCGGATGCGCCAGTGAAGCGCGGCAGGATCGGCGCTCGCGTCTTCAAGACAAAGGTGCAGCGGCGGGCGACCTCGATCGTGTTGTCGAGCGCTTCGGGCAGATCGGCAAAAAGCGCCGCCATCTCCTTGCGGCTCTTCAGGTAATGGTCAGGCGTCAGGCGGAAACGGCTGTCATCCGACACCATCGCATTGTGCGCCACCGCCATCAGTGCATCATGCGCCTCGAACTCGGCCGGAGACGGGAAGAAAGGTTCGTTGGTCGCGACCAGCGGCAGGTCGAGCTTGTAAGCAAGATCGATGACGCGGCCTTCGTGGCGACGATCGTATTTGCCATGGCGTTGCAACTCGACATAGAGCCGATCGCCGAACAGATCCGCCAGCGCCCTCGCCCGGGTTTCCGCCAGCGCCATATGGCCAGATTTCAGCGCCATGTCGATCGGACCGCCCGAAGCGCCGGTCAGCGCAATCAGACCCGCGGTTCCGACCTCGCGCAGCCAGGTCATCGATATGCGAACCGACTGGTTGCCCTCACCATCGAGATAGGCCCGGCTGACGAGGTTGACGAGATGGGTGTATCCCTCTTCGCTGGCCGCAATCAGCACGATCGCCGGCAATTTGGCCAGATGCTGGGCATGGCCGCGCTTCTCGCCCTCGCCCTCGTCTTCCATGTCGATCGACAGCTGGCAGCCGATCAAGGGCTGGATGCCGTCATCCATGCACTTGAGCGAAAACTCAAGCGCAGCAAACAAATTGTTGGTATCGGCAATGCCAATCGCCGGCTGCTCGTCCGAGACGGCCTTGCCGATGATCTTCTTGATCGGAAGCGCACCCTCCAGCAGCGAGAAGGCGGAATGCACGCGCAGATGCACGAATTGCGGTGTCGTACTGCCACCACTTACCGATGCAGTCTGCTTGCCGTCCGTGTGATCCGCCATTCCCGCTTTCCCGATTCCGTGAAGAACCAAGGATAGACTGTTTCTGCCTGGCAGAGTCCAGTTTCAGGCCTCCCATACTCGATTATTTCGCGCTGGCTGACCGTTATTCACAGCCGCACGCAGTGTCGATAGGCACGGCCCTCAACCTCGCAGAAAAATCGGCAATTTCACATACCGAGAACGATGATCGAAAGGCTGGCGATAAACATGCCGATTGAGGCAAGGGCGGCGAGGTCGCGAATGAAGTCGGTCATGCAAGGCTCCCTTTTCTATTATGTTTCTATTTTGTTCTATTTTTGTTCACGCGTCAAGAAACAAATTCGAATATGTGCATGCCCGGTCGCCACATGGTTAATCCTGAAAATCCGCGGCTGGACGCAAGGACGACGGCTGTTTATCGTGGCATGCGAAGGCATTTGCAGGGAGCAAGACACATATGAAACGACAGGTCGCAGCCGTTCTGATCGCCGGGTTCCTATCGACAGCGGCAAACGCCGCCGAAATGATTGATCCGGAGCGGATCGCATCCGTCACAACAGGGGATTGGGACGGCGACGGCGATGTCGATCTGGCGATGCTGGTCCGTCCAACCCAGGCAGAGGGCACTGCCAAGAACGCCATCTATATCCTGCTCGGCGATCCGCTGGCGGGAAGCATGGAGGTGAAAACGCTGGCCAAGGACAAGGTCGAGGGAGACTTTATCTATGTGGGCAATGAGGCAACGATCTCGGCGCGACCCAACGGTTCGATCCTGGTGAGTACGAAAAACGGCGCCGAGGGCCAGCGGCATTACGAGCAGAAGCTCACGCTTGCCTACCGCAATTTCCAATTCGTCGTCGCCGGCTACACCTTCACCCGCAGCGACGACAATGGCGTGGAGACTTTCATGTCCTGCGATCTGAACGTGCTGACCGGCAAGGGCGAACGCGACGGCGCCGCCTTTTCCGTGGTGCCGCAGTTTACGACGATCGAGGACTGGAACGACGACATGGGCACGGCCGCCTGCAACTCTTGACCGCGAGCGGTCTCTCTATTCGAGTTCGACGACCTTGCCGTCTTCGATCGTGACGCGACGGTCCATCAGGCCGGCGAGCTGATGATTGTGGGTCGCGATCATCGCAGCGAGACCCGACTGGCGGACCAGCGCCTTCAGCGCCTCGAACACATAGCCCGCGGTTTCCGGATCGAGATTGCCGGTCGGCTCGTCGGCCAGAAGCACCAGCGGCGCATTGGCGACGGCACGGGCAATCGCCACGCGCTGCTGCTCGCCGCCCGAGAGCTCCGACGGGCGGTGATCGCCGCGATGGCCGATGCGCATATAGTCGAGCAAGGCGGCCGCGCGTTCCTTGGCCTCGGCCTTGCCAAGACCGGCGATCAGCTGCGGCATCATGATGTTTTCGAGTGCGGTGAATTCCGGCAGCAGATGGTGGAACTGGTAGACGAAGCCGATATCGCTGCGGCGCACGGCGGTGCGGCCCTCATCGTTCAGCGCGCCACAGGCGCGGCCGTTGATCGTCACCTCCCCGCATCCGGACGCTCCAGCAGCCCGGCAAGATGCAGAAGCGTCGATTTGCCGGTTCCCGAGGGAGCGACCAGCGCCACGGTTTCGCCGGCGCGCAGGATAAAGTCCGCGCCCTTGAGGATCGACAGCGAGGTCTCGCCCTGGCTGTAGTGGCGTTCGACGCCGGAGAGCTGCAATGCCACGCGCGCGTTCATTGTTCTTGTTATCCTTGTTATTCGTACCGCAGGGCCTGGACCGGATCGAGGCGCGAGGCGCGCCAAGCCGGGAAGATCGTGGCGAGGAACGACAATCCGATCGCCATGGCGACGACAGAAACCGTTTCGCCGAGGTTCATGTCAGCCGGCAACTGGCTGAGGAAATAAAGCTCCGGATTGAAGATCGTCGTACCTGATATCCACGAGAAGAAGCCGCGGATCGATTCGATATTCAGGCAGACGATGACACCCAGCGCCACGCCGGCAAAGGTGCCGACAATGCCGATGGCAGCACCCGTCATGAAGAAAATACGCATGATTGAACCGGCAGACGCGCCCATGGTGCGCAGGATGGCGATGTCGCTTCCCTTGTCCTTGACCAGCATGATAAGCCCGGACACGATATTGAGCGCCGCAACCAGCACGATCAGCGTCAGGATCATGAACATGACGTTGCGCTCGACCTGAAGCGCCGAGAAGAAGGTCTTGTTGCGGTCACGCCAATCGGTGATCAGCACCTGGCGTCCGGCCGCATCCTCGATCGGCTGACGCAGATCATCGACCATGTCAGGATTTTCCACGAAAAGCTCGACAGACTGGGCTATGCCTTCGGCATTGAAATAGAGCTGTGCTTCCTCGAGCGGCATGAAGATGATCGTGGCATCATATTCCGACATGCCGATCTCGAAGATCGCCGAAACCGTATAGGACTTCACCCGCGGGTTGACGCCCAGCGGTGTCACGTCGCCCTCGGGCGCGACCAGTGTGATCGTGCCGCCGGCCGTGATGCCAAGCTGGGACGCCATGCGCGAGCCGATTGCGACGCCGGTCCCGGCGGCGAAACCTACGAGATCGCCGGACTGGATATGATCGGAGACGGCCTTCATCTTAGTGAAATCGTCAGCGCGCACGCCGCGCACAAGCGCGCCGGTTCCAGCGCCACCAGGCCCGGAGGCCAGCGTCTGGCCCTCGATCATCGGGATCGCCATGGTGACGCCCTTGACGCCGGCAAAGCGCGTGGCGAGATCCGCATAATTGTCGAGCGGGCCATCGATCGGCTGGACGATCATATGGCCGTTGATGCCGAGGATGCGGGATATCAGCTCGGTGCGAAAGCCGTTCATCACTGCCATGACGATGATCAGCGTCGCAACGCCGAGCATGATGCCGATGAAGGAGAAGCCGGCGATCACCGAGATGAACGCTTCCTTGCGGCGCGAACGCAGATAGCGCCAGGCCACCATCCGTTCGAATGCGGAGAACGGACGGCTTCCGGACGAACGCTCGTCCGCCGATTCTGCCTGGTCTACGGTCGCGGCACTCATCGTCTCTCCCTTATCTCGATGCAATCAGCTTGTTGATAGCCGCATCGATGGTCATCGTCTCGCGCGCGCCGGTCAGGCGATCCTTGATCTCGACTTCGCCATTGGCGACGGCGCGCGGGCCGGCGACTATCTGCACCGGCACGCCGATCAGGTCCGCCGTTGCAAACTTGGTACCGGCACGATCGTCGGTGTCGTCGTAAAGCATGTCAAAACCCGCCTTCGAAAGGCTGGCATAGATCGTATCGCAGGCCGTGTCGCAGGCGGCATCACCGGATTTCATGTTGATCACGACAGCATCGAACGGTGCAACGGACTTCGGCCAGATGATGCCGTTCTCGTCATGCGACGCCTCGATGATCGCCGGCACGAGGCGTGTCGGCCCGATGCCGTAGGATCCCATGTGGACGGTGTGTTCCTTGCCGTCGGGCCCTTGCACCTTGGCACCCATGGTTTCGGAATATTTCGTGCCAAAATAGAAGATATGGCCGACCTCGATGCCGCGGGCCGAAAGACGCGCATCCTCGGAAATACCGTTGAACGCAGCTTCGTCGTGCATTTCCGACGTCGCGGCATAGTCCGATGTCCAGCCATCAAATATCGCCTGGAGGCCGGCCTTGTCGTCGAAATCGGTATCGATGCCCGGAATGTCGCGATCCAGGAAGCTCTTGTGACAGAAGACTTCCGATTCTCCGGTATCGGCCAGGATGATGAATTCATGGCTGTGATTGCCGCCGATCGGGCCGGTATCGGCGCGCATCGGGATCGCGCGAAGGCCGAGCCGATCGAACGTCCGCAGATAGGCCGCGAACATCTTGTTATAGGAATGGATCGCGTCATCCTTCGTCAGATCGAAGGAATAGGCATCCTTCATCAGGAATTCGCGCGAGCGCATCGTGCCGAAACGCGGACGGCGTTCGTCACGGAATTTGAGCTGGATATGATAGAGATTGAGCGGCAAGTTCTTGTAGGACTTGACGTAGGAGCGGAACACATCGGTGATCATTTCCTCGTTCGTCGGGCCGTACAGCATGTCGCGCTTGTTGCGATCCTTGATGCGCAGCATTTCATCGCCATAGGCCTCGTAGCGACCGCTTTCCTGCCAGAGCTCAGCCGACTGCAGGGTGGGCATCAGAAGCTCGATGGCTCCGGCGCGATTCTGCTCCTCGCGGACAATAGCGTTGACCTTGTCCAGAACCCGCTTGCCGAGCGGCAGCCAGGTATAGATGCCTGCCGACTGCTGGCGGATCATGCCGGCACGCAGCATGAGGCGGTGAGAGACGATCTCCGCTTCCTTTGGGTTTTCCTTCAGAATGGGCATGAAAAAGCGGGACAGGCGCATGGATGGGTTCCAGAATGAATGAACTTCGCCCTATCTTCGGATTCGGGCGAAATAACGTTGAGCGAAACGGCCTTGCGCGAAACGGGATCGGCGACCGAACGCCATTCCGTCTCGCAGGGCGCACATCGTTTCCAGGAGGGTGATTCCGCAAAGAAAAGCAGTGTGGCACTGTGCGTTCATAAACGCTTCGAAGCAGGAAGAAAACCCGTCATCAAGAGGTGACGGGAGACACGCAGAAGCCCTGCAAACCCTGAATAAATCAGGCCTGAACGCCGTGCCGGAAAGGCACGGTAGTAACAGGATTATAGATAGGCTTGTCAACGGAAAAATTTACTTCAAGTGTAACAAAAATGCAAAAAAATCAGATGACAGCGCCCATTCTTTGAGCTAGTTTTGGCTCAGAAAAGAGGCAGGGAGATTAAATTCTTGTCGATTTCGCGGTCAAGTCTTGGGAGGATAAGATCTTAGGCGCGGTTATACGCAGCCACCGGTAACGGATAAGGGTCACGCGATACTTAAATAAACAAGGCTTTTAGCCTTGTTTTTTTGGCTTTTTGGCTGGGCCTATCCATCTGTCTTTCCCTACGAATATCCTATTGTGTCTTTATTTTGTTGCTCCGGCGGACACAGACACGACCAGATCGCCGCACAGCAGCCTTCCTGACTCGAGCGAAGTCACATCAATGGCGACATCCGACCGAGGATTCCTTGCGATCAATAAAACTTGGGCGCGAATTGCGGGATGGAATCGATGCCGTAACCGAGACGCACCGAGACGACATACCAGGCAAGATGAATGACCGCCGCAAGAACGGTGGTCAGCAGGAAAATCCGCCCTGCCCTGAACCGCGCCGGCGCGCTTTCGACGCTGCCGGGGACGACCTCTTTTTCTTCAGCCTGGGTCCGCATGCCGATCGGCAGAACTGCAAAAAGCGTCAGCCACCAGATTATGAAATAGATCGCGAAAGTCGAGAATATAGGCATTGGCGGTCCCGCTCGTGTCGGCCCTGTCAAAATCAGCGCTCGGCGCCCCTTATATAGCGATGATCAGGGCTGCACAAACCGATTGCTCGCGCCGTTCTGTCACACCTGTTCCAGTTCGATCAGCGTGCCGAAAAAGCCTTTGGGATGCAGGAAGAGCACGGGCTTGCCATGCGCACCGATCTTCGGATGTCCATCGCCGAGGATGCGGGCGCCAGAGGCGACTAGGCTATCGCGTGCAGCGAGGATGTCGTCGACTTCGTAGCAGATGTGGTGCATGCCGCCGTCCGGATTTTTCGCCAAGAATGCGGCGATGGGCGATTGCTGACCGAGCGGTTCCAGCAGTTCAACCTTGGTGTTCGGTAGCAGGACGAAAACGACGGTGACACCGTGTTCCGGCAGCGCCTGTGGCTCGGTGACGGTTGCCCCAAGTGTGGCGCGGTAGCTTTCAACCGCCGCTGCCAGATCGGGAACGGCCAGCGCTATGTGATTGACCCGTCCGAGCATCGGCTTCTCCTCTAGAACATCCAACCGCCGCCTTCATAGAAAAGCGGCGGCTAGGCGTCCATCAGACTTTGGTCACGAAAACCGTAACCACAGGCTTCTTGCCCCAGACCTCGTTGGCCGTTCCGCGCACAGCACGACGCACGGCTTCCTGTACCAGGGCCAAATCCTTGCGCTTGGCCCGCGGAATGCTTTCGACGGCGCCCAGAACGGCGTCGTAGAGCGTGTCGTTCATATCCTCGCCTTCGTCGTCGAACTCCGGCAGGCCGATCGGCACGACGATCGGATCCTCGAGGAAATCGAGACGGCTGTCGAGCACGACATTGACCGAGACATGGCCGGCAAAGGAGAGTTTGCGGCGGTCGCCGATGCCCATTTCCTCGAAGTCACCGATCAGGCTGCCGTCCTTGAAGATGCGGCCATGTTCGGCAGTGCCGATCACGGTTGCAGGACCTGGAGCAAGCCGCAGGATGTCGCCATTGCGAACCCGCGGCACGGTCTTGATGCCGGACTGCAGGCCGAGTTCGCCCTGGGCGACCAGATGCGCTGCCTCGCCATGAACAGGTACGAGAATCTGCGGGCGCGTCCATTCATACATCTGCTGCAACTCGTTGCGGCGTGGATGACCCGACACATGCACCAGCGCTTCGTTGTCGGTGATGATGTGGATGCCCTGCTCGACGAGGCCGTTCTTGATGTCGTTGATCGCCTTCTCGTTGCCGGGAATGGCGCGGGACGAAAACACCACCGTGTCGCCGGCCGAAAACGCGACATTGCGCATCTCGTCACGCGCGATCTTGGCGAGCGCCGCGCGCGATTCGCCCTGGCTTCCCGTGAGAATGACGACCACCTTGTCGCGTGGGATGTAGCCGAACTCGTCCTCGGCGATGAAGGGGTCGAGACCTTCCATGAGGCCGACATCACGGGCCACGTTGCAGACACGCTTCATCGAGCTGCCCAGCAGCAGGACTTCGCGGCCAGCGGCCGAGGCGGCCTTGGCGATGGAGCGGATACGGCCGACATTCGACGAGAAGGTGGTGATGGCCACGCGGCCTTCGGCGTTCTGGATAATCTTCGTCAAGCTGGACGAAACCTCATCCTCAGAGGGCGACACGCCGTCACGCATCGCATTGGTGCTGTCGCACATCAGCGCCAGAACGCCCTCGTCGCCGACAGCACGGAAGCGCGCCTCGTCGGTGAATGGACCAAGAGATGGCGCATGGTCGATCTTCCAGTCGCCCGTATGGATCAGGTTACCCAGCGGCGTGCGGATCACCAGAGACATCGGCTCGGGGATCGAATGGTTGACCCCGATGGCCTCGATCTCAAAGGGACCGATATTGATGCGGTCGCCTTCCTTGAAGATCGTGATCGGCACCTCGGCCCGGCTACGCTCGTAGGAACGCTTGGCTTCCAGCATGCCGGCCGTGAACGGCGAGGCGTAGACTGGAACGTTGAGGCCGGGCCAGAGATCGGCCAGTGCGCCATAGTGATCTTCATGAGCATGCGTGATGATGATGCCCTTGAGGTTCTTGCGCTCCTGCGCGAGGAACCGGATATCGGGCAGCACCAGATCGACACCCGGAAGATCGGGGCCGGGGAACGTCACGCCGCAATCGACCATGATCCACTGTCGGTGGCCCGGCGCACCATAGCCATAAAGGCCAAGGTTCATGCCGATTTCGCCAACCCCGCCGAGTGGGAGAAAGACAAGTTCTTCTGGTTTGGTCATTCTTGGGTTATGCCTTGTTTCATCCGAAAAATACGTCGCCGGCAGCGATATGCTGCATCGCGCCCGACCCGAGGTCGAGCATCAGCCGGCCATCCTCGTCAATCCCGGCAAAACGCCCCGACAGGGAGCGATCCGGCAGATTGACCGTTATCTTTTCACCAATTCCGCTCGCCACCGCACGCCACTCGGCGATGATGGCCTTAATACCCCTGCCCCTGTCCCAAAGATCCAGCGCTTCCGCCATGGTCCGGAACAGGTGGGCAAATAATTCGTCCGGCGAAATACTCGCCCCTTCGGCCTGTAGGCTGGTGACCGGATACAGCCCGTGATCCGGCGCAATGGCAACATTGATGCCGCAGCCGATTACCAGCGCATGATGGCCGCCCGGCAGCCCCTCGCCTTCGAGCAGGATACCGCAGGTCTTCTTTCCCGCAATCAGAATATCGTTCGGCCATTTGACGGTGACCGGGTTCGCGCCAAACGGCATGACACCTTGTATCGCGCGCTGCACCGCCACGGCAACCGCCAAAGGCAGAGAATGCAGCCGTTCCATAGGCGCCGGATCGATCAGCAGCAGGGACGCATAGAGATTGCCCGGCTCGGAGAGCCAAGCCCGCCCGCGTCGGCCACGTCCCTCCGTCTGGCGCGGCGCCGTTACCCAGTGCAATCCCGGATCGCCGGCACGGGCGCGCAGCAGGCATTCGGTGTTCGTGGACCCGGCTTCGCTAAGCGCAGTATGCCGAAAGTCCTCCAGCGTTAAACGCCCGGTGCGGGCGTCGCCGCTCAAAAGAACGTCCGGGCGGCGACTTCCGCAGCGGTTCCGATCGGACCGCCGATCAGCACATAGCCGAGAACGAAGAGACCGGAGAGGCCGTAGACAAGCCGCAACTCGCCCGCCGGACGGGCAAACTCGCCCTTGGGCTCATCGAACCACATCAGCTTGATGACCCGCAGGTAATAATAGGCACCGACCACGGAAGCGAGCACACCGATGATCGACAGCGCGTAGAGATCCGCTTCGATGGCGGCGACGAAGACGAAATACTTGGCGAAGAAGCCGGCGAGCGGCGGAATGCCTGCCAGCGAGAACATCAGGATGGTCAGCACGGTCGCCATGAAGGGATTGGTCTGCGACAGGCCGGCAAGATCGTTGACCTGTTCGACATGGGCGCCTTCCTTGCGGCGCATCGCCATGATGCAGGCAAAGGTGCCGAGCGTCATGACCATGTAGATGAGCATGTAGAGAACGACGCCCTGGACGCCGGCGACCGAGCCTGCGGCAAGGCCGACAAGCGCATAGCCCATGTGACCAATCGAGGAATAGGCCATCAGTCGCTTGATGTTGTTTTGTCCGATGGCGGCAAACGAGCCAAGGAGCATCGAGGCGATCGAGATGAACACGATGATCTGCTGCCAGTCATGAACGATCGGTTCGAAGGCGATCGTGACGATCCTCACCAGCATGGCCATCGCAGCAACCTTCGGTGCTGCGGCGAAGAATGCGGTGACGGGCGTCGGCGCGCCTTCGTAGACGTCCGGCGTCCACATGTGGAACGGCACGGCCGAAATCTTGAAGGCAATGCCGGCAAGCACGAAGACAAGGCCGAAAACGAGCCCGAGCGAACGACCTTCAGCCGTCAGCGCCGTGGCAATTTCCTGGAATCCGGTATGACCGGTAAAACCGTAGACCAGCGACATGCCGTAAAGCAGCATGCCCGACGACAACGCACCGAGAACGAAGTATTTCAGACCGGCTTCGGTCGAACGCAGGTTGTCGCGATTGATCGCGGCAACGACATACAGCGCCAAGGACTGCAGTTCGAGCGAGATATAGAGCGACATCAGGTCGTTTGCCGAGATCATCAAGAGCATGCCGAGCGTCGACAGCACGATCAGCACTGGGTATTCGAAACGGTCGATACCGGCCGAACGCGCCTGCCCTGCCGACATGATCAGCGCCACCACCGAACCGATCAGCGCCAACACCTTCATGAACTTCGCGAACGGGTCCGAGATGAAGGCGCCGTTATAGGCCTGGCCATCACCGGTCTTCAGCACCAGCCATGCACCCGCCACGATCAGCACGCCGACGGCAAGACCGGTGACCGTGCCGGTCGATTTCTCGCCGGAAAACACGCCGACCATCAAAAGCACCAGTGCGCCGACCGCAAGGATCAGCTCCGGTGTCGAAAGGGTCAGGCTCGCAAGGATTGTTTCAGCGGTCATGTCCATTGGTCCTGTCGTCATTTCACCGAAAGCGCAACGTCCTGCGCGGCCTGCAGAGCTGCAGAGTAATTGTTCACGAGCGCATCGACCGAAGCCGCCGTAGCATCGAACACCGGTGCCGGATAGACGCCGAAGAAGATGGTCAGCGCAACGAGCGGATAGAGAAGTGCCTTTTCACGGCCCGAGAGATCAAGCAGCGATTTCAGGTTTTCTTTGTCGAGCGTGCCGAAGATCACCCGGCGATAGAGCCAGAGCGCATAGCAGGCCGACAGGATGACGCCGGTCGTTGCGAAGAACGCGACCCAGGTATTGGCACGGAAGGCACCGAGCAGCGTGGTGATTTCGCCAACGAAACCCGAAGTACCCGGCAGGCCGACATTGGCCATCGTCAGGATCAGGAACACCACCGCATATTTCGGCATGTTGTTGACCAGACCGCCATAGGCGCTGATTTCGCGGGTGTGGGTTCGGTCATAGACAACGCCGACGCAGAGGAAGAGCGCGCCGGAGACGATCCCGTGCGACAGCATCTGATAGATCGCACCCTGCACACCCTGAACATTGGCCGCAAAGATACCCATGGTCACATAACCCATATGCGCGACGGACGAGTAGGCGATCAGCTTCTTGATGTCGGACTGCATCATCGCCACCAGCGAGGTGTAGATGATCGCGATGACCGACAGCGTGAAGACGAAGGGCGCGAAATAGTCGGATGCCAAGGGGAACATCGGCAGCGAGAAGCGCAGGAAGCCGTAGCCGCCGAGCTTCAGGAGAACGCCTGCCAGAATGACGGAACCGGCCGTTGGGGCCTGGACGTGCGCATCCGGAAGCCAGGTATGGACCGGCCACATCGGCATCTTCACGGCAAACGAGGCGAAGAAGGCCAGCCACAACCATGTCTGCATCTGCGGCGGGAAATTATGGGCGAGCAGTTCTGCAATATCGGTCGTGCCGGCCTGCCAGTACATCGCCATAATGGCGAGCAGCATCAGAACCGAGCCGAGCAACGTATAGAGAAAGAACTTGTAGGACGCGTAGACGCGATCCTTGCCGCCCCAGACGCCGATGATGATGAACATCGGAATGAGGCCAGCCTCGAAGAACACGTAGAACAGGACGATGTCGAGCGACACGAAGACGCCGATCATGAACACTTCCAGCATCAGGAAGGCGATCATGTAGGCCTTCAGGCGCTTTTCGATCGTCAGCCAGCTGGCCACGATGCAGAACGGCATCAGGAAGGCCGAAAGCACGACGAACAGCATGGAGATGCCGTCCACGCCAAGATGATAGGAAATGCCGGTGCCAAGCCAGGCATGTTTTTCCACCATCTGGAAGCCCGGATTGGCAGCGTCGAAATCCCACCAGACGATGAGTGACAGGATAAACACCACCAGCGTCGTCAGAAGCGAGATGTTCAGGATGTTGCGGCGTCCGGAAACGCTGTTCTCGTTGGTCAGCAACAGGAGCGCAATGCCGACCAGCGGCAGGAAGGTGACCGCGGAGAGAATGGGCCAATCGGTCATCAGAAGGAACTCCCGAGCATCATCCAGGTAACGAGCGCAGCGATGCCGATCAGCATCACGAACGCGTAGTGATAGAGGTAGCCGGTCTGCAGGCGAACGACACGGTCGGTGACATCCATGACGCGGGCGGCAATGCCGTTCGGGCCATAGCCGTCGATGACGCGGCCGTCACCCTCTTTCCAGAGGAAGGTGCCGATGCGCTTGGCCGGACGGACGAACAGGAAGTCATAGAGTTCGTCGAAGTACCATTTGTTGAGCAGGAACTGGTAGAGCCCGCGATGCTGCTCGGCCAGATATTTCGGCGTTTCCGGCGAACGGATATACATGTACCAGGCCGTGACGAAGCCGAGGATCATGGCGATGAACGGGCTGAGCTTCACCAGCGCCGGCACGTGATGGAAATGCTCGAGCACTTCGTTTGCCGGCGACGTGAACAGCGCACCCTGCCAGAATTCTGCATAGTGATGTCCGAAGAAGTTTCCTTCGAAGACTACGCCGGCAAAAACCGCGCCGATGCCGAGAATGAACAGCGGCACCAGCATGACCATCGGCGATTCATGGACGTGGTGCATGACGTCGTGGCTCGCGCGCGGCTTGCCGTAAAATGTCATGAAGATCAGGCGCCAGGAATAGAAGCTGGTAAAGCAGGCGGCGATCACCAGCAGCGTGAAGGCAAAGCCGGACACCGAGGAATGCGCAGCATAGGTTGCCTCGATGATGATGTCCTTGGAGATAAAGCCGGCAAAGCCGAGCCCCGAGAAGGGAATGCCGACGCCGGTGATTGCCAGCGTGCCGATCATCATCATGGCGAAGGTCAGCTTGATGTGCGGACGAAGACCGCCCATGTGGCGCATATCCTGCTCGCCATCGACGGCGTGGATGACGGAGCCGGCGCAAAGAAACAGCAGCGCCTTGAAGAAGGCATGCGTGAACAGGTGGAAGATCGCCGCGCCATAGGCTCCAACGCCGAGCGCCACGAACATATAGCCGAGCTGCGAACAGGTCGAATAGGCGATGACGCGCTTGATGTCGTTCTGCACGAGGCCGACCGTTGCCGCAAAAAACGCTGTGATCGCGCCGACAACCGTAACAACGGTAAGTGCGGTAGGCGACAGTTCAAACAGCGGCGACATGCGGGCGACGAGGAAGACGCCCGCGGTAACCATGGTCGCGGCATGAATGAGGGCCGACACGGGGGTCGGGCCTTCCATGGCATCCGGCAGCCAGGTGTGCAGCAGGAACTGCGCCGACTTGCCCATGGCACCCATGAACAAAAGCAGGCAGATGCCGGTGATGGCGCCGGCCTTGTCGAGGTGCATGCCGAAGAGATTGATGACGGCTTCGCCGGCCACATGGGCACCTTCGGCAGCAGCACCGTGGGCTTCCGCCGCCGGCAGATAGGTGGAGGCGGCCGCAAAGATCGTCTCGAAGCTAACGGAACCAAAGAGAACGAAGACGCCGAAGATGCCGAGCGCGAAACCGAAGTCGCCGACGCGGTTGACAATAAAGGCCTTCATCGCGGCAGCGGACGCCGACGGCTTCTTGTACCAGAATCCGATCAGAAGATAGGAGGCAAGACCCACCCCTTCCCAGCCGAAGAACATCTGCAGCAGGTTGTCAGACGTCACCAGCATCAGCATGGCGAAGGTGAAGAGCGACAGATAGGCGAAGAAGCGCGGCCGATGCGGGTCGTGGTGCATGTAGCCGATCGAATAGATGTGCACCAGGCAGGAGACCGTGTTGACGACCACGAACATGACGGCCGTGAGCGTGTCGACGCGAAATGCCCACTCGGTATCGAACCCGCCGGACTGGACCCAGCGCATGACGGAGACCTTGATCATCTCCGTTTCGCCGATCGCGACGTCGAAGAAGACGATCCAGGACAGGACCGCGACAATGATCATGAAGCCGCTGGTGACGTATTCCGAGGCCTTGGCGCCGATCGACGTTCCAAACAGGCCGGCGATCAGGAAGCCGATCAGGGGCAGAAAGACGACAGCCTTGATAATCGTATCCATGGAGCCCTCAGCCCTTCATCATGTTGACGTCTTCCACGGCAATCGAGCCGCGGTTGCGATAGAAGACGACGAGAATTGCAAGTCCGATGGCCGCTTCGGCAGCAGCCACCGTCAGGATGAACAGCGCGAAGACCTGTCCGGTGATGTCGTTCAGGAACGCCGAGAACGCCACCATGTTGATGTTTACCGCGAGCAGGATGAGTTCCACTGACATCAGGATGACGATGACGTTTTTCCGGTTCAGGAAGATGCCGAAGACGCCGAGCGTGAAGAGAATGGCGCTGACGGTCAGATAGTGGGAAATACCGATTTCCATGATGTTTGTTCCTTGACCTCGCGTCCGTCTTATAAGCCCTGGCCCGACTTGACCTTGATCACCTCGACGGCGGTCGCGGGCGTGCGGGCAACCTGTTTGGAAATATCCTGGCGCTTGATGTTGTCGCGGTGACGCAAGGTCAGGACGATGGCGCCGATCATGGCGACGAGAAGCACAAGGCCGGCAAGCTGGAAGTAATAGATGTAATGCGTGTACAGCACGTCACCGAGTGCTGCCGTGTTGGTGCGATCCGCAACCGCCGGGATCGGCATTGAGATCGTCTTGGCAATTTCCGGCGAGAACGTGCTGCCGGCAACGACGATGATCAGTTCGGCGGCAAGAATGAGCCCGACCAGAGCACCCACCGGCGCATATTCGAGAGCCCCGGAGCGCAATTCAGCAAAGTCGATGTCGAGCATCATGACGACGAAGAGGAAGAGAACCGCCACGGCGCCGACATAGACGACCAGCAGGATCATCGCCAGGAATTCAGCACCCGTCAGCAGGAAGAGGCCGGCGGCGTTGAAAAAGGTCAGGATCAGGAACAGCACGGAATAGACCGGGTTCCTGGCCGAGATCACCATGAAGGCCGACGCCACGGCGACGAAGGCGAAAAGATAGAAAAAAGAGCCTGCAGACCCATGATCGGTGCCTTTTTGTCTTCCCCGGATCCGATGGCCGGGCGGCCACCTTCCCCACTGGCGCACCGGACATTGTCCGGCCCTCGCCCCAAATCTGTTCCGCACCGGCCACCCTATAAGAGTGACCCGATGCAACGTTCTTCCGCGACTTACCGGTAGGGCGAGTCGATGCCGATGTTGCGGGCGATTTCGCGCTCCCAACGATCGCCATTCGCCAGCAGCCGGTCCTTGTCGTAATACAGTTCTTCGCGCGTCTCGGTCGCGAATTCGAAGTTCGGGCCTTCGACGATCGCATCGACCGGGCAGGCTTCCTGGCAGAAGCCGCAATAGATGCACTTCACCATGTCGATATCGTAACGAACGGTCCGGCGCGTTCCATCATTGCGGCGCGGGCCGGCTTCGATGGTGATCGCCTGGGCGGGACAGATTGCCTCGCAGAGCTTGCAGGCGATGCAGCGCTCTTCGCCGTTCGGATAACGGCGCAGCGCATGTTCGCCACGGAAACGCGGGCTGACCGGCCCCTTTTCGAAGGGATAATTCAGCGTCGCCTTCGGCGCAAAAAGTAGCGCATCGACAGAAAGAACGCGCCAACGAATTCCTTGAGGAACAGCGAACCGACGGCTTGCGACAGACTTGCCATCATCGACCTCCAACCAAGCCGGCCTGGGAGAAGCCGGCAAAACCCTTGAATTGTTGAACCGCCATCATGCCCATCCCGTCAGCTTCAGCGTGAAGGCGACAATGATGACCATGGCGAGCGAGAGCGGCAGGAAGACCTTCCAGCCGAGGCGCATCAGCTGGTCATAGCGGTAGCGCGGAACGAAGGCCTTGACCATGGCGAACATGAAGAAGACGAAGGATGCCTTGAGCAGGAACCAGATGATCCCCGGAACCCAATTCAGGAACCAGACATCGACCGGCGGCAGCCAGCCACCCATGAACAGGATGGTCGTCAGCGAGCACATCAGGACGATGGCGGCATACTCGCCGAGCATCAGCATCATGTAAGGTGCCGAGGAGTATTCGACCATGTAGCCGGCAACCAGTTCGGATTCCGCCTCAGGCAGATCGAAAGGAGGACGGTTGGTCTCCGCCAGCGCCGAGATGAAGAAGATGATGAACATCGGGAACAGCGAGATCCAGTGCCAGTCGAGGAACGAGGCCGGCAGACCGAGGCGTGTTCCCAGACCATCCTGCTGCGCATTGACGATATCGCTGAGGTTCAGCGAGCCGACGCAGAGAAGCACGGTGACGATGACAAAGCCGATCGAGACTTCGTAGGAAACCATCTGCGCCGCGGAGCGAAGCGCGCCGAGGAACGGATATTTCGAATTCGACGCCCAGCCGGCCATGATGATGCCGTAGACTTCGAGCGACGATATCGCGAAAACGTAGAGGATGCCGACATTGATATTGGCGATCATCCAGCCATCGTTCAGCGGAATGACGGCCCAGGTCGCCAGAGCCAGCGTCACCGAGACGAGCGGTGCCAAAAGGAAGATCGCCTTGTTGGCGCCGGCCGGAATGACCGGCTCCTTGAAGACGAACTTCAAGAGGTCGGCAAAGGACTGGAACAGGCCGAAGGGACCAACGACGTTGGGTCCGCGACGCAGCTGGACGGCTGCCCAGATCTTGCGGTCGGCAAGAAGGAAGAAGGCGATGAAAATCAGGAGCGCGACCAGAAGCAGAAGCGACTGGCCGATCATGATGGCCGCTGGCCAGACATAGGTCGAAATGAAGGCGTCCATTTTGTCTTATTCCCCCGCGCTCATTCCGCCGCAGCTTTGAAATTGTTGCGTGCCAAAGCCGAGCATTCGGCCATGACGGCAGAGGCGCGTGCTATCGGGTTCGTCAAATAGAAGTCTTTGACCGGAGACGCAAACGCCGATTTCGTCATCTCACCGGCTTTTTGTGCAAGTGCGGCAATTTCACCGCTTTCGCCGGCCAGAATACCGTCGATGTCAGCGAAATGCGGATAGGCGGCGTGCAGTTTCCGGCGCAATTCGGCAAGCGAGATCAAACGGCAGCTTCTTGCCGAGCACATCGGATAGCGCCCGCAGGATCGCCCAGTCTTCGCGGGCATCGCCCGGCGCGAAGCCGGCGCGGTTGCCCATCTGGACGCGGCCTTCGGTGTTGACCCAGGTACCGGACTTCTCGGTATAGGTCGCGCCCGGCAGGATGACGTCGGCGCCATGCGCACCTTCGTCGCCATGCGAACCGATATAGACCGTGAAGCCGGCTGTCTTGCCCGAGAAATCCATCTCGTCGGCGCCGAGCAGGAACAGCACATCCGTAGCCGTCAGCATTTCAGCCGCCGTCTTGCCGCCCTCGCCCGGCACGAAGTCGAGATCAAGACCACCGACGCGGCTCGCCGCCGTATGCAGAACGGCAAAACCGTTCCAGCCTTCCGTCACCGCGCCGACAGCGCCCGCAAGCTTGGCAGCCGCTGCAAGAACAGCCACGCCGTTGCCGCCGGAGATCGCGCCCTGGCCGATGATGATCATCGGACGTTTCGCATTCGAAAGGACTTCAAAGAACTTGCCCTTGCCTGCGACCAGTTCGCCAAGCGAGATCGGTACCGGCGCCGAGATAGTCGTAGTCGTAGCGAAGCTCGCCCGGTTCGCCGATGACGCCGATCGGGAAATTGCCCATGCGGAACCGCTTGCGGATGCGGGCATTCAGCACCGAGGCTTCATAGCGCGGGTTGGAGCCGATGATCAGCAGCGCGTCAGCGCTTTCGATTCCTGGATCGTCGGGTTGAAGAGATAGCTGGAGCGGCCGAGCGACGGATCGAGTGCTGTCCCGTCCTGGCGGCAATCGAGGTTCTTGGAGCCGAGCGAGGCGATCAGTTCCTTCAGCGCGTACATCTCCTCGACGGAAGCGAGATCGCCGGCGATCGCGCCGACCCTGTCGGCAGAGGTCTTGGCCACCGCAGCCTTGATCGCGGCGAACGCCTCGTTCCAGGTTGCCGCCTGCAGGCGTCCGTCCTTCTTCACATAGGGGCGGTCAAGACGCTGGGTCTTCAAGCCGTCCCAGATGAAACGGGTCTTGTCGGAAATCCACTCCTCGTTGATGTCCTCGTTGACGCGCGGCATGACGCGCATCACTTCGCGGCCGCGGGTATCGACGCGGATGGCTGAGCCCAGCGCGTCCATGACGTCGATCGATTCGGTCTTGCCGAGTTCCCACGGGCGGGCGTTGAAGGCGTAGGGCTTGGAGGTCAACGCACCGACAGGGCAGAGATCGACGACATTGCCCTGAAGCTCCGATGTCATCGCCTGTTCGAGATAGGTGGTGATTTCGGCATCCTCGCCGCGGCCGATCAGGCCGAGTTCGGCAATGCCGGCGACTTCGGTGGTGAAGCGGACGCAGCGCGTGCAGTGGATGCAGCGGTTCATCACGGTCTTCACCAGCGGGCCGATATACTTGTCTTCGACGGCGCGCTTATTCTCATTGTAGCGGGTCGAATCGACCCCGAACGCCATGGCCTGGTCCTGCAGGTCGCATTCGCCACCCTGGTCGCAGATCGGGCAATCGAGCGGATGGTTGATCAGAAGGAATTCCATGACGCCTTCGCGGGCCTTCTTGACCATCGGCGTGGTCGTGAAGACTTCCGGCGCTTCGCCGTTCGGGCCCGGGCGCAGGTCGCGCACGCCCATGGCGCAGGAGGCTGCCGGTTTCGGCGGCCCGCCCTTCACCTCGATCAGACACATGCGACAATTGCCGGCGACCGACAGCCGCTCATGGAAACAGAAGCGCGGAACCTCGGCGCCGGCTTCTTCGCATGCCTGCAGCAGCGTGAAGTGATCCGGGACCTCGATCTCTTTTCCGTCGACTTTCAGCTTTGCCATCTTCGCACTCAATCCTGTCCTAGGTTCGCCGCTCCGAAGGGGCGAACCGAAATTATAAGGCAAACCAACCTCTACGCACCGCAGCCAGCCTGCCGCGGTCAATCCATTCTCAGCCCTTCAAAAGGGCCTTGGCCTGTTCGACCCAGCCGTCACGCGCGATCCGACCGGCAAAACCAAGCTGGTCGTCGACGCGCTTCACGTCCTTTTCCGTCCAACGGGCGATCTCGGCGAACTGCCGTATGCCCATGCCGTTCAACACCTGTTCAAGCTTCGGTCCGATGCCCGAAATCCGCTTCAGATCGTCCGCCTGCGCCTCGACGATCCGGGCGGCACGCGGCCGCTTCTGTTCCTTTGCCTTGGCGACGGGTCGAGCCACCGGTTCGGCTGCGATCGGAACATCCGCCGGATGCTGAGACGTTGCCGCCGTCTGAGGCTCTTGCCCTGCCTGCGTCGCCGCCTTTTGCGCCGCCTCGACAAAACCCTGCATGGCCCCGAACATGAACCCGGCCATCTGGCTCGTCACGCCCAGACCGATCGCCGTTGCTGCAGCCACGGCTGCCGTCGGATGGGCCATTAGCGGGTACAAACCCGGTGCCCATCCCGGCAAGCCGGCATGGTGCTCACCAGCGGCCGAGGCGAGCGGAGCATCGGCAGATTTTGCCGTCTCCGTTTCATCCCTCTGGCGGACCGGCTTTTTCATTGTTCCTACTCCGCCGCTTCCATAACCGCGCCATGCGAGGAAGAATTGCGCGTATATTCGTCGATGCGCGCCTCCATCTCCGGACGGAAATTGCGGATCAGCGCCTGGATCGGCCATGCAGCCGCGTCGCCGAGCGCGCAGATCGTATGACCTTCAATCTGCTTGGTGACGTCGAACAGCATATCGATTTCGCGCTTCTGCGCGTTGCCCTTCACCATGCGTTCCATGACGCGCATCATCCAGCCGGTGCCTTCGCGGCATGGCGTGCACTGGCCGCAGCTCTCGTGCTTGTAGAAAGCAGAGAGGCGCCAGATCGCCTTGATGATGTCGGTCGACTTGTCCATGACGATCACGGCGGCCGTGCCGAAAGACGACTTCACGTCGCGCATGCCGTCGAAATCCATCGGCGCGTCGAGGATATTCTCGCCTTTGACGACCGGGCAGGACGAGCCGCCGGGAATGACCGCCAGAAGGTTGTCCCAGCCGCCTCTGATGCCGCCACAATGTTTCTCGATCAGCTCACGGAAGGGAATGCCCATGGCTTCCTCGACCGTGCACGGCCGGTTGACGTGGCCGGAGACCATGAACAGCTTGGTGCCGACATTGTTGGGTCGACCGATCGACGAGAACCAGCCGGCGCCGCGGCGCAGGATGGTAGGCGCCACCGCGATCGATTCGACGTTGTTGACGGTCGTCGGGCAACCATAGAGGCCCATATTGGCCGGGAATGGTGGCTTAAGGCGCGGCTGGCCCTTCTTGCCTTCGAGGCTTTCCAGAAGTGCCGTCTCTTCGCCGCAGATATAGGCGCCGGCGCCGTGGTGGACGTAGATGTCCATATCCCAGCCGCATTTGTTGTTCACGCCGAGAAGGCCGGCGTCATAACATTCGTCGATCGCCGCCTGCAGCGCTTCACGCTCGCGCATATATTCGCCGCGCACATAGATGTAGGCAACATGCGCACCCATTGCGAAACTCGCAATCACGCAGCCTTCGATCAGCGTGTGTGGATCGTGGCGCATGATGTCGCGGTCCTTGCACGTGCCCGGCTCGGACTCATCGGCATTGACCACCAGATAATGCGGACGGCCGTCGCTTTCCTTCGGCATGAAGGACCATTTGAGGCCCGTCGGGAAGCCGGCGCCACCGCGACCGCGCAGGCCCGACGCCTTCATCTCGTTTATAATCCAGTCGCGACCCTTTTCGAGGATCTGCTTGGTGCCATCCCAATGGCCACGGCTCATCACACCCTTCAGCGACTTGTCATGAAGGCCGTAGATGTTATTGAAAATGCGATCTTTATCGTCAAGCATGTTCTATTCCGCCGGTTCTTCAATTATGTCGAGGCGCTTCTCGATGCGAGTAAGCCGCCGGTCCATGTAACCAATAGATTGGTAGATGTTCGAGATGTCGATATGCACCGCGTTGATCTGCGCCGACATTGACGTCAGCCTGTTGTCCATTTCACCGAGTTTGTGCTCAATGTTGGACAGTCGGCTCTGCATCGCCTTCAGAACTTCGTAGATTAGCTCGTTGGTTACCTCGGCCATACCCCTGATCCTATCGCGGCTTCTTGCCGAAAACCCGGATGTATTCGGCTTCGCCACCCTTGGCCAGCGCCTCTGCCTGTTTGACCCAGTCGTCGCGGTCGATCCGGCCCTTGAAATTCAGATAGCCGTCGACCCAGTCACGCTCGTCCTTCGTCCACCCTGCGACCTGCGCAAAGGTGAAGATGCCGAGTTCATGCAGGATGCCCTCGATCTTCGGTCCGACGCCGGAAATCAGCTTGAGGTCGTCCACCGTGGCAGGCTTTTCGATACCGGCCGGGCGACGTTCGTCCTCAAGCGACGGTTTGGCCGCTGCGGCAGCATTGGCTGGCGCCTTTTCGACGATACCGGTGTCCTTGTTATCGCCTTCCACCTTGGCGTTGGCTGCAGAGGCTGCCTTTGCCGTGGCCGGCGTCTTCAATGACGGATCGGTTTCGGCGGCATCCGTCTTCACGCGACCGGCATTGGCCGGCGGCACGGAGACCGTGTCGGCTTCTACCGCTACCGGCTCGGCGTCCGTCACCTGGTTGCGCTGGCGCACGTAAGGAGACGACAGCGTCGTTACGCCGCCAACCGGCGCCGAGAAGATGCGATCGATCTGCGGGCCAGGCTTGATATCGGCCCCCTTGCCTGCATCGTAACGGTCGATGATATAGTCCAGCTGCGGAACCGTCAGGTCCTCATAGCTGTCCTTGAAAATCATTACCATCGGCGCGTTGACGCAGGCGCCCTGACACTCAACCTCTTCCCAGGACAGCGTGCCGCTCTCGTTGGGGGTCAGCGGTTCGGGATGAATGCGCTTCTTGCACAGCTTGATCAGCTCTTCCGAACCGCGCAGCATGCAGGGCGTCGTGCCGCAGACCTGGACGTGGGCGCGGGTTCCGACCGGCTTCAGCTGGAACTGGGTGTAGAAGGTCGCCACTTCAAGCACGCGAATATAGGCCATGCCGAGCATGTCGGCGACGCCCTCGATCGCTGCCTTGGTGACCCAGCCGTCCTGCTCCTGCGCCCGCATCAAAAGCGGAATCACGGCGGATTGCTGACGGCCTTCCGGATATTTCTTGATCGTGGCCTCAGCCCACGCCACATTTTCGCCCTTGAAGGCAAAGCTCTGCGGCTGGACATTTTCCTCGGCTAGTCGACGAACGGACATTCTTCCCGCACCTTATCAGTTAATCGAACCGCACCGCGATTTCGTCAGCGTGACGAATTCACAGGCAAAGGCTGACTTGTCTTTCTGCAAAAATACAATGTAGCGCGCGCCATTCGGTACGGCCGCCTTGATTTCATAGCCCTGGGACAGGAGGCTGCCTATGCTGCCGCCTGAACCCGAAGTAGTCGTATCCTGCGATGCCGTCGCATCATCGTTTTCCTGCGCCAGTGCGGGGCAGGAAACAAGACACAGGCCGAGAAGTGCAGGAACCAGATGGCGCATCAGCGATCGACCTCGCCGAAAACGATATCGAGCGAGCCGAGCACGGCGGACACGTCCGCAAGCTGGTGTCCGCGACAGATGTAATCCATGGCCTGGAGATGGGCATAACCCGGCGCCTTGATCTTGCAACGGTAGGGCTTGTTGGACCCGTCAGAGACGAGATAGACGCCGAATTCGCCCTTAGGCGCTTCGACAGCCGCGTAAACTTCACCCTCGGGCACATGGTAGCCTTCGGTGTATAGCTTGAAGTGATGGATCAAAGCTTCCATCGACCGCTTCATCTCACCGCGCTTCGGCGGAACGATCTTGCCGTCCAGCGACGAGATAGGGCCGATCTTGGCATCGCCGAGCAACCGGTCGACGCACTGGCGCATGATCTTGGCCGATTCGCGCATCTCTATCATACGGATCAGGTAACGGTCATAGCAGTCGCCGTTCTTGCCGATCGGGATGTCGAAATCCATGTCCGCGTAACATTCATAGGGCTGCGACTTGCGCAGGTCCCAGGCAGCACCTGATCCGCGAACCATGACGCCGGAAAAGCCCCAGGCCCAGGCGTCGTCCAGTGTCACCACGCCGATGTCGACATTGCGCTGCTTGAAGATGCGGTTTCCGGTCAGAAGCTCGTCGATATCGTCCACTGTCTTCAGGAACGGATCGATCCACTTGCCGATATCCTCGACCAATTCATGCGGCAGATCCTGATGCACGCCGCCCGGACGGATATAGGCCGAGTGCATGCGCGCGCCGCAGGCACGCTCGTAGAAAACCATCAGCTTTTCGCGCTCTTCGAAACCCCAGAGCGGCGGCGTCAGCGCACCGACGTCCATAGCCTGCGTCGTGACGTTCAGCAGATGCGACAGGATACGGCCGATTTCCGAATAAAGCACCCGGATCAGCTGGCCGCGGATCGGCACTTCGGTCTTCGTCAGCTTCTCGACTGCCATCGCGAAGGCATGCTCCTGGTTCATCGGCGCGACATAGTCGAGACGATCGAAGTAAGGGACAGCCTGCAGATAGGTCTTGGTCTCGATCAGCTTTTCCGTACCGCGATGCAGAAGACCGATATGCGGATCGACGCGCTCGACGATTTCGCCGTCAAGCTCCAGCACAAGACGCAAAACGCCATGCGCCGCCGGATGTTGCGGGCCGAAATTGATATTGAAATTCCGGACGTTGTGTTCGTTCATACCGCTTGCTCCAAGCCGGATAAATCCTGCTGCGAAGGCGATCAGGCCTTCATAATAACTGCGTTACTGCGCTTTTGCCTTTTCGTCGCCCGGCAGAACATAGTCCGTTCCTTCCCAGGGCGACGTGAAGTCGAAGTTGCGGAATTCCTGCTTCAGGGCCACCGGCTCGTAAACAACGCGCTTGGCTTCGTCGTCATAGCGAACCTCGACGAAACCCGTCGTCGGAAAATCCTTGCGCAGCGGATAGCCCTCGAAGCCATAATCCGTGAGGATCCGGCGCAGATCCGGGTGGCCTGTGAACAGGATACCATACATGTCGTAGGCTTCGCGCTCGAACCAGTCGGCGCCGGGATAGACCGCGGTTGCCGACGGCACCGGCTGATCTTCGTTCGTCGCCACCTTGATGCGGATACGCTGGTTCTGCTTCGGCGACATCAGGTGGTAAACCACATCGAAACGATCCGCGCGCTGCGGCCAATCAACACCGCAGATGTCGGTGAAGTTGATGAAACCACACCGCTTGTCGTCGCGCAGGAAGGTCAGCAGCGGAATAATGCTCTCGACGGTCGAAGTCAGCGTCAGTTCGCCGAAGGTGATGACGGAATCCGTAACCAGCGCACCGCGCGCCTCGGTGATGTAGGTAGCAAGCTCGTTCAGGGCTTCACTCATTGATCCGGTCCCCTGCCCTTACCGTTCGATCGTGCCGGTGCGGCGGATTTTCTTCTGCAGCAGGAGCACCCCGTAAAGGAGCGCCTCTGCCGTGGGAGGACAGCCCGGCACATAGATATCCACCGGCACCACGCGGTCACAGCCGCGCACCACCGAATAGGAATAGTGATAGTAGCCACCGCCATTGGCACAGGAGCCCATCGAGATGACGTAACGCGGCTCTGGCATCTGGTCGTAGACCTTGCGCAGCGCCGGCGCCATCTTGTTGGTCAGCGTGCCCGCAACGATCATGACGTCCGACTGGCGCGGTGAGGCGCGCGGTGCAAAACCGAAGCGCTCGGCATCATAACGCGGCATCGACATCTGCATCATCTCGACGGCGCAACAGGCCAGACCGAAGGTCATCCACATCAGCGAACCGGTGCGTGCCCAGTTGATGAGCTCGTCCGTCGAGGTGACGAGAAAGCCCTTGTCGGCAAGTTCATTGTTGATCTCGCCGAAGAAGGCGTCATTGCTGCCGATCGGCTTGCCGGTCGAGGGATCGATGATGCCCGTGGACGCCTGAGCGACGAGCGGTGTGGTTGCTACTCCCATTCGAGCGCTCCCTTTTTCCATTCATAAATGAAGCCGATGGTCAGCACGCCGAGGAAGACCATCATCGACCAGAAACCGAGCCAGCCAATATCCTTGAAAGCCACAGCCCACGGAAACAGGAAGGCGACTTCCAGATCGAAGATGATGAACAGGATCGACACGAGGTAGAATCGGATGTCGAATTTCATGCGTGCATCGTCGAAGGCGTTGAAGCCGCACTCATAGGCCGAGAGCTTCTCGGAATCGGGAGCCTTGAACGCAACCGCGAACGGCGCGACCAGCAGAGCGATGCCGATAACAAGGGCAATACCGATGAAAATCGCGATCGGGATATAGGAACCGAGAAGGTCTGTCATTGTGTCCGTCCCTGCCCGCAAGGGGCGCCGAGAAGCGCCGAAACCAAAGCCATGCAAGCCGAAAAATATGTTGCAACGCCAAAGTGGTTAGCGCAGCCAGCGTCAGCGCGCAACCCTTGAAGCGGCTTTTCAACCCGTTCCTTCGCAGGAATGAAAAGCCCGCAAAAGCTAGCACCTCCAAGAGGTCGGTGCAAATAGCCTAAAACGATTGAAAACGCCCATTCCAGCAGGGCAGCAGCGCGTTAAACGGAAGACTCCCGAACAAAGGACATAAGGTCGCAACGCGACCGAAGCGCGCTTTTGACCATGTCTATCGAGAGGTTTTAGAAGAAGAAAAATGGCGCGAGTGACGGGGCTCGAACCCGCGACCTCCGGCGTGACAGGCCGGCACTCTAACCAACTGAGCTACACCCGCGCATTTTTCTAAAAGACCACCCTGCGGTGTCTTCCGTGTCGAACCAGCGTGTTGCGCCGTTCGATGAGCGGCTGATTAAGGGGTTCGATCCGGAGTGTCAAGCGCGTTGAAAACAAAATCATGACATTTCGAAAATTCTTTCCCACAAGCCCCGCAAATGCAGGCATCGGCCGCGAAAAGTTTTTTCGGGCGACAGGGCCTTATCCACAGATGCAGGCTGGGGCATCGAAATTTCAATGACTTGCGACGGGAATCAAAGAGGTCCATTCTCAATAGGGCCATCTTCCCGAGACGCCGGCAGGTCTGCGCAGCAATCGAAGAGAGGGTAGACTTACCGCCCGGCACCCCTTACCCGGCGACGCCAGGGCTTTGCGCTGTACCATTCAAAAAAATCGAAAAATCTTCGCATCTGCCCTTGCGGTTTCATCCAGATACGCATAGATCACGGCCACCAACACGGCGGGCGATTAGCTCAGTTGGTAGAGCGCCTCGTTTACACCGAGGATGTCGGCGGTTCGAGTCCGTCATCGCCCACCATCTTCTCCTTCCGCCTTTGTGTAATATTCGTTTTTTATCGGTTACTATTGCGCCGCATGGTCACCTCATCGCTATTTTCGTTGAGGCGAGAAGCGTCGCGACTTCTTTGTAGTGCTTCATGTGATGCTCCTGGCCTCTAGAGGATCGAAGGAGCTCCTTTTAAGCCCAGCGAACACGTCCTGGGCTTGTTTGGCCGCAATCGCTATCGCCTCTTTTTTGACAACCACAAACGTCTGGCCGTTCTTCTTGACGCGCGGCGCCGATTTATCCGCATAACGCTTCGCAATGGAGCGCATCTTTCCACCGGCCTTGGAAAGGTTTCTTTTCATCGCAGAAAATGTCTCTGTAGCCGGTATTTTGGAGGCCACTTTCTGAAGTCCTTGCCCGATGCAGTCGGAATACGCCGCACCGCCGATACCTCTGCACGACGATTGGAATTCTCGGATATGTCGAAGAATGATATGCTTTAACTTCTTATCGTAGGCTAAAGCTTTTGCGGCTGCGGAAGCCGCCGCATGCTCGGCTTTTCGTGTTTTCGCACTTTCGGACCTGCTACGCGCCGCAGCGGCGGGCGATACTGCTTCATCTGCGGGATCGGCACCAGCTTCCGGATCGACCGAGGGATCCGTTCCCCCGGTGACCGGGCTTGGATCTCCAGCACCGATGCTTCCGCCAGTATCGGTTGTGCCGCCGTTGTCGATGGTTCCACCGCCAAGGTCTGGGTCGCTTGGCGTGCTAGGGCTACCGCCGGTGTCCGTCCCACCGCTGTCGTCGGTCCCTCCCACACCAGAACCGTCGCTATCCCCGCCGTCATCCGATCCCCCATCCGCCCCTCGCCACCCGAGTCGTGCGGTTCACTTGAATCTTGGGCAAAGGTGCTTGGTGCGGTGCTTGAAATGAAAACGAAGGTGGTTAGACCCAACACTATCAACAAAATACAGGTTTGGAAAAACTTAAAGAACATTGATACCCCCAATATATTGTTACTTTTATATACAATCGCCTATATATTCGTAAATTCTTATTTATAATATCAAATCCACTAGGATTCCGTCCTCCGTCATAATTTGACGGAGAAAATTGTTTTTGCAATCAGGTAATCGTAACAACAGCGATGCTGTTCTGTTATTTTTAAACTCAAAACCAAGTAGAGTGTTTCGGGCATTATCGCGTGATTGAAGCAACCGACCTTATCGTCAAGCATTCTCTCAATTGCAGATTTTATTTCCCGCCCCGCGTCGACAGCCGCAATGTCATTACGATCGAATCGTAATGTTGCTGTACCCTGGAAAGTTGAATTAAAATTTGCATTTACGGAATCGAAAATCTGTAAACAGTTAAATCCTATGGAGCGTCACGCCAGAGCAAGCCCGCGTGGCAATATCGCAAAGATGCTCATGATGGGTGAGATAGATCACCTGCCCCACCTGCGCCATATCCGCCATCAGGCCGAAGGCATGCTCGGCGCGACCGTCATCGAAGGTTTCCATGATGTCATCGGCGATGAAGGGCAGGCTTTCGCGGGTGGCGGCAATCTCGTGATAACCGGCCATGCGCAGCGCCAGATAGAGCTGGAAGCGCGTCCCTTTGGAAAGATCGTCCGCGACCTTCGAAGCCCCGCTCGCGGCATTGGCGATCAGAAACTCACGGCCGTTCTCGCTTTGGGTCGACAGATCAGCATATTCGCCGCCACTGATCCTGTTGAAGGCGGCGGACGCGCGTTGCATCATCGCACTGCGGTGGCGCTCGCGGTAAAGCCTGAGCGCCATTTCCGTGGAAAGGATGCCGGCGCGCAGCCTCAGATAACTTATCGCCTTTTCCTCGATATCGATCAGGATCGTGCGCCGCCGCTCCTCCAGATGCGCCGCCCGGTCGTCACCTCCAATCGCGGCAAGAGCCTTTTCGGCCTCGCGACGTTCGGCATGGGCCTCGGCCGCATCGCGGTCGCACTCTTCCAAATGCAGTTCGAGCGCTGCGAGATCGCGATCGAGCTCGCCGGCATCGACGACCGCAAGGATCGCTTCGGCTTCTTCGACGCTCGCGACCTTCAGCCGGGCGCAAAGATCACGACCCGTTTCAGTGATGCGCTCGCGCAGGCGCTCCCGCACCTTGGCCGCCTCCAGCCGCACACTGACCTCGACCAATGATCTCGCAGCAGAAAAAGACCAGCATCTCGTCTTTCAGCGCATCATTCCGGTTTTTCCTCCGCAACGATCCGCCGTTCCGCCTGCTTGTCGTCGCTCTCCCCGGCCAGCCGTTTTAAAAGGGCATGATTCTCCCGCAGGCCGGAAAGCCGCGCCTTGATCTCCATGAAGGCCGGGAGTGGCTCGGGGGCATCGATACCCAGCCGTTCGGCGATGGTGTCGACCGCGGTTCGGAAGGCCGCCTGATCCCTGCGCATGCCGTCGATGCGATGATCGAGATCCGACTTGCGCTGCAACAGTTTTTCAAGGTCCTGAAGAGCGGCGAGCACGGGGGCTATCTCGGAAGGCGTGACAGGCCGATCCTGCTGGCCAAGCCAGGTCGAGGCCGTTGCGTCCGTCCAATCCGATGTCCAGCCCTGCAGCGCCTTTTCGGCGGCGGCCAGCGCCTCGCTGCGCATCTCCAATGCCTTCTCGGTCCGTTCCACCGCTTCCGCCGCCGCGCTCGTCCGGCTGCGCAAGGCCTGCACCTGCGTCACAAGGCCGTCGGCAAAAACCACGGCATCGTCCAGATGATCCGGAACATCCTCTGCCCCGAAGCGGAGCAACTGAGACATCAATCGCTCGCGGAGCGCCGCTTCGTCGTCAACTGCCGATTCCAGCTCCTTTGGGCCGCCCGTAGCGCGGTGCAGGCTTCAAGGACCGCAAGACGCCGCGGCAGCCACGCTTCCAGCTGTGCGAGCGGAATCTCTTCTGGAAGGCTGCAAAGACGAGCGGCCGAGGCGACCGTGGTCATCAATTCATCGAGGGATAGACGGTTTTCTGATTCTTGCTGTTCGAACGTCGCGAGCCGCGCCTCGCGTTCCGCAAGCGACAGAGAAAGCCCCTCGCCTCTGCCAGCCTTTCCGATTGCGCCAGCCTAACGGCCGAAGCCTCGTCGTCCCGCTTCATCGCATTTTCGAAAGTCGTTGCAGTCGTCCGGTCGAGCGCCTCAAGATGCCGGCTCCAGGCCTCGTCACGGCTTGCACGCAGCGCAAGTGCAACATTATCGACCGCAAAATGGCCAAGCCGCGTCAATTCCTCGAGCCGGCCACGTTCAGCAGCCAACCCGGCGCGTTCTTCGGCCATCCGGTCCCGAAGTCGCTCCCCGGTTGCGTCTATAGCCGCCAACCGACGCTTCCAGTCGCTAATCTCACCATTCGTCGGCGCCGACATCGCCGAAAGATCGTCGACCTTTCCTTTGAACGGCAAAAGAGCGGCCAAGTGCTCGTCAAGCGCATCTTCCAGGGTCGCAATCTCGCGCTTGGCAGCCTTTTGCCGGCGCATGCAGTCATCCTGGCGAATCTGCCGCAAGAGATCGGCGAGCGCCGTCGGATCGGGTATGGCGTCGTTCGTGCTATCGCCATTCAGCTTGGCGAATGCGGCCGCGGCGGCCTCGCTCGCCTGCCTTGCCAGTTGGAGCTCCGATTGTGCGGATGCCAGCTTTTCGGCAAGACCGGAATGGCGCTGCGCCAGTTCCTGCAACCGCCCGGTGACGGCGGCGGGCAGGACAAGCGATGCTGGCTCCTCATCCGAGGCTCGACCCAGACGGGCCAGCAGTCGGGCGATTTCGCTCAAGACCCTTTCGCGTTCCTCCAGCCGCGAAGGCATGTCCTCAAGCGCGGTTAAATGACGTGCTTCGAGACCGGAACGCTCCAGTTCGGCGATCATCGGCTCCACCGCCAGCACGGAATCGTCGATTGTTATTCCGTCGATCTCATTCTGGCGGCGTCGAAGATCGGCGTCGATCTGGGCAAGGCGTGTCGACAGCTCGGCATCCCGCTGCATCAGTTGCGGCAAAAGCGCGTGCCATGCGGCTGGTGGCTCCGCCGGATCGTCACCGTCGCCGGCAAGTTCGCCGCGAAGCCCACGCAGACGCTCCAGCAATGCAAGTGCCCCGATCTTGTCACGCGTGAAATCAAGCGACAGCCGCGCATCGGTTCGTGCCGCCGCCGCCTTGCCGTGTTTTTCCACCGCCTTGTCGCACTTGTTGCGCAGCACGGCATAGTCCCGCGCATTGATGTCGATTGCGGCTTTCTGGTCTTTCAGCGCATCAAGCTCGGCCTTGAGCTCACCCAGGTGGTGCTTGCGTCCCTGCGGCTTGAAGAAACCGTCCGCCTCGGCCTTGAGGGCGGAGAGGATGGCGTTGCTGTCAGGCATCCCGGAGCTTGCAGAAAACAGCAGGGTGCCGAGTTCCCCCTCACTTTTCAGGATGCTTTCACCGCCCTTTTCGATGCTGTCGTCATCAAGCGAAAACATCATCCTGTAGGTTGTCCGGTCGATCGATCCGAGCGCGCCGGAAAAAGGTTGTCCGGCAGCGGCTGCTCGTCCGGCCCCAGCAGCGTGTTCTGCTTGCGCTTGACCCGGTAGGCCTCCAGAACCCGACCGCCCGCCTCCATTTCGCCGCCGACCCGCATGGTCGGATAGGGGTGCAGGAAGCCGTAGCCGCTCGAATGTTCGATGCCGAAGAGCAAATCGAGAAAGGCCGAGAAGAGTGTCGATTTGCCGGCCTCGTTCGGGCCATAGACCACGTGCAGGTCGGGACTTCCCGCCTTCTTTGCCCCGAAATCGAGGCTGCGTCCGGTGAATTTGCCATAGCGCACGAGATCAAGCCGGTTGAGCCGCATCAGGCCTGGCCCTCCGCGTCCACGCCCGCGCCATGCAGGCGGGCGAGCACGTCGTCGCTCCTTCCCGCGCACTGCTTGTCAGCAAGCCGTCGATTGCAGCCTCATCCTTCTCCAGTCGTTCGCGGATTTCCCGCGGCAGCTGCCCCAGCAGTTCTTTCAGCGTCTCGCCGATCTGCTGGCGAAAGGCATGGGAAGGCAATACGTCCCCGCGGACAAGACCGGCGATTTCCTCGATCGGGTCCGGGCCGCCCTGGACGTTGTCGGTACCGGGCGCCTTACAGGACACCTCGACCTTTTCGATCCAGCAGCCGGGACAAGCGGCTGCCAGATTGCTCATCTCCGCCATCAGAAATTCCGGATCGCGCCTAAGCTTCCACGACAGCGATGTCGTGCCGATCAAGTGCATGCGCAGGATCAGTTGTTCCGCAACCGTCCGCTGCCGGATCGATGCGATGGCTTGGCCGGCAATCTCGATCATCTGCGGCCATTCCTCAAGGGCGTTCAGATCGACCCTCAACCGCTCGAACACGGCGTGGCCGATGGCGCGCTCGACCGCCGTCAGCCGGCCGTCATCCTCCACTGTCACCAGCGTCACGGTCTTGGCGCCGGCCTCGTTGACGTCCCGCCCCTGCGGCATGCCGGGCATGACGATCAGCGGTTTTTCGCTGTGCACCTGCCGCTGGTGCACGTGCCCTAGTGCCCAGTAATCGAAACCTTGGCGGGCAAGTTCGGCGACGCTGCAGGGCGCGTAGGGATCATGTCCCGGCGCACCGGCCAGACTGGTGTGCAGCATGCCGATATTAACGGCATCAGCAATCGGCGCCTGGAAGGAGGAAAGCAGACTGTCCGGTGCATGCGGATTGTCGAAGCCAACGCCGTGGATGTGAACTTCCCGGCCGTTGTCTAAGGTCTTGGCAAGCACCGGCTTCACGCGCCCCGAAAAGAGATGCACATTTACTGGTAACGTCAGCTCCTTCTTGATGGTCGATTGGGAATCGTGATTGCCGCGGATGAGGAACACCCGGATGCCGGCCTGCTCAAGCCGGCGCAGTTCGCTGGCCAAATAGAGTGCGGTGTTCATCGATGTCTGCGATCCGTCATAGAGATCGCCCGCCACCAGAAGCGCATCCACCTCTTCTGCAAGGCACAGATCGACAATTGTTTCCAGAGCCTTGCGCGACGCGCCGCGCACGAGTTCGGCAAGGTCAGGATTTTTCAAGGCCAGACTGCGCAGCGGGGAATCAAGGTGAAGGTCGGCGGTGTGGACAAATCGAAAGGGCATACCTGACCATGGCCCGTGCGGCGGCTTTACGTCAATGGCGCGCGATCACGGCGCAGATGCCATGCATGCCTTTCCCCCGGCTCAAGCTATTTATAGCCCTGGAATAATGGTTTTGGATCGACTCAGGCAGAAAGATATTGACAGCGGCAAGAATGTCGTAGCAACAACTACATGACTGCCATTTGACATGGCCCCTCACAATCTCCATATCATGGTAATGAAAAGTACATTCGAAGTCTCAGACAAACTCTTCGAGCTTTACCATCGGGTCCACCGGCTGGTGAACGAATCCATGACCGAAGAGGGCGTGTCGCTGGCGCGCAGCAAATTTCTTTTCTTTCTGAGCAAACTTGGTCCCTGTCGCTCGACGGATATTGCTTGCGCGCTGAATTTTGCCCCGCGCACGGTGACGGAGGCGATCGACGGACTGGAGCGCGACAAGCTCGTTGTGCGCAAGCCCGATCCGGAAGATCGCCGCGCCAAAATCGTCTCGATCACGGAAGTGGGCCGCGTCGTGCTTGAGGCAGCCGAGCATCCGCGCAAGCAACTGATCGACGAAATCTTCTCGGCGCTCGACGACAACCAACTCGACCAGATGTACGACATCGTCAGCCGCCTTGTGGCCAAGGCCGACGATATCCGCAAGCGCAAGGAAGAAGGCGAAGCAGGGCTGGATCAGGCCGCCCAGTAGCTGGTCGCCCGGTAGCCAGCCACGCGACAGATGAGCCGGATCGCCGCTTCCCGTTTCAATACACACATCCCCATCAAACGAAGAAGGCCGGGTCATCATGTCCCGGCCTTCTCCATCGTATGATGTCCCCAACTTACATGGCGTTCATCGTACCGATCTGGAAGAACAGCGTTTCGCCAGAGGAATCATCGACACCGTCATTGTCGGTAACGACATAGCCGGTGCCTGCGGCATCGACGGTGAAGCCTTCGACCTTGTCGACGACGTAGCCGCCGAGCGCCTTGAAATCAGGGATAAGGTCGCGAACCTCTTCCTTCTTCACGACAGGCAGTTCGCCGCCGAGCTTGGCAGGCTTGAGATCAGCGAGCGCTACGCGATAGATCTTCTTGAGCTTTGCTGCGTCACCGATCAGGTTGTCACGCTCGATGATGTAGGCGTGGTCGCCATGGACGGTGATTTCGGAAAGACCAACCCAGCCTTCTTCAGCCTTTTCAAGCGGGTAGCGCACGCCGCCCCATTCCTTGGAGGCCGGATTGTAGGACAGGAGCTTCACGAAGCCTTTTTCATCGTCCTTCCACTCGCGCTGCACAGCCATCCAGAGCGTCAGGTCATCGCCTTTGCCGACGCTGGTGATACCTTCGAAGCCGGAGCGGATTTCGCTTGCGCGCAGTTCTTCCGGAAGAGCGATTTCAGCCTTGATCGCACCCTTGGCGTTCACATGGATGATGGCGTTTGCATAGAGCTTGCCGGCATCGCCCTCTGACGCCAGCCAGAAGCCGCCTTCGCCATCGTTCGTGATGCCTTCGATATCGAGCTTCTGCGCCGGGGCGCCATCGCGCGTCACGGTCAGCGCGTCGGTGATCACCGCCGGCGACTTGGTGGCATCGATCGTGAAGATGCGCGGCTGAGACGAATAGACGGAATCGTTGACGGCATGGAGCATGCCCGGCTTGCCTTCAACTGCAGCAAGGCCCGAGAGAGCGCCGAAGCCGAGCGGCACGCCATCCTTTTCGGCCGACGTGATCTGCGGATAGGCGGCCTTGCCCTCGGCGCGCTCATAGATCATCACATGGGAACGGGCCCCGCCATCCTCAACGAGATCGACCTCGTTGGCGGTCGCGAACAGATTGCGGCCGGAAATAGCCACGGCACCCTCGGGCGAAACGCCGGATGGCAGAAGCTGCAGCAATTGCGGCTCGGCGCCCGTGTCCTTGTAGACCCCGACGATCGAGGCGCGTTCGGCCAGCACGAAGAACAGATTGTCTTCACCGAACTTTGCGGCTTCCAGACCTTCCGGCTCGACGCCTTTAGCGGCCGAACGCTTGTCCGGGTAGTGGCCGATCGCGGCGACAGCATGCTCGAAGCTTGAGCCCGACTCGTAAGCGATCTTGCCTGTCTTGTCGAAGATCGTGAAGCTGCGCGAACCGCCTTCATAGTCGCCTTCATTGGCAACGACCAGGCGATTGTCGTCCAGCCATTTCACGGCATCCGGCTCGCGCTTGACGCTGGACAGATCCTGCGAGAACGACAGCGCGCCGTCCCTCTTTGCGTCAACCTGCTGGAGATCGACAGTGCCGGCGGAGAAGTGCGTCTTCACCGCGGCGGACTTGCCGTCGATGATGACGATATGATTGTTTTCCTGCAGCGTCAGCGCGATTTCGCCAAGCCCGTTGAACGAAACGAATTCCGGCTCAGGATCGTCACCGGCAATATCGGCAAGACCCGTCAGGCTGACATGCTTGATCGACGCGCAATCGGCGGTGCCGTCCTTCAGCGAAACGATGACGAGATCACCGGCCGGCATTTGCGGGATCTGGCCGTCGTTCAGATCTTCGTCGCGCTCATTTTCGATGGCGATAGCGGCAAGCGTTCCATCCTTGCTGATCGCGACCGAATCCGGCTGACCGCCGAGATCGCAGGTTTCATCAACCTTTTTCGTGGCGACATCGACAGTGGCGAGAAAGCCGGACGGCTTGACGAAGTTTTCGCGCGTGTTGACCGCGACCAGAGCCTTGGTCCCGACGGCTGCAACGGAGGTCGGTTCGCCTTCAAACGACACCACGCCGCCGGCCTTCGGTGCCTTGGCGTCGGTGATATCAATGAAGCCGATCGCCTTCAGCGGGCTGTCGGAATAGATCAGAGTCATGCCGTCGGGCGTGGCCGTGATGATTTCGGCTGAGGTGACCGACTTCTTGTCGGTCCCAGCAGGCAGGTTGCCGGCAACGGCAAACGAAGAAATGCGGTTGAAAACGGGTTCGGCAAAAGCCGGTGAAACAGTGGATGCGGCAAGCGCTGCTGCGAGTGCTGCGGAAATGGAAATCGTCTTCATGAAATAGCCCCTCCGGAACGTTTGGAACGATGGTGGGGTTGTGGTCTGGCTGTGTAACAAGCGAATGACAGGTTGTGCCCAAACGAAAAGAGGCCCGGGAAAACCCGGGCCTCCAGACAACCTGCGATCCACCTCATGCGAGAAGCATGCCATGCCGCAGATGAAACATGAAACTTAGTTGACGGCGTCCTTCAGACCCTTGCCGGCAGTGAACTTCGGCACGTTTCGTGCCGGAATGTCAACTTCTGCACCGGTGGACGGGTTGCGACCCTTGGATGCTTCGCGGCGGCTTACGGAGAAGTTTCCGAAACCGACGAGACGGACGTCGCCGCCATTCTTCAGTTCTGACTGGACAACTTCAAAGATAGCATCAACTGCGGAAGATGCGTCGGTCTTCGAGAGACCGGCCTTCTCGGCAACTGCCGACACGAGCTCATTTTTGTTCATGTTTCCACCCCTTTCATACTGGTTCGACACGAATTAATTTTCAAGCCGGGGCTAGCATACGCGTTGACCCCGCCTTGGCAAACCCAATCGCCCTGAATGCCCGGCAATGCAAGGCTTTGCGTGAGGTTTTACATAAAAAAGACCGGCAGTGATGCCGGTCTCCAAGGTTTTTGTGCCGAAGTGGTGCGGGCACCACAAATCGGCAGGAAAATTGCCGACTCAGTGTGCGATCAGGGCGCCCGCGTCGTCCGCGGATTCCGGTGTCGCAATCGTTGTCGCCTGCTTGGAAGCATCCCATTCGATCGCTACCGGTGCCCGTACCAGCGCGTGCTTCAGCACCTCGCCGATGTGGGAGACCGGGATGATCTCCATGTTGTTCTTCACATTATCAGGAATCTCCGCCAGATCCTTGGCGTTTTCTTCCGGGATCAGCACCTTCTTGATACCGCCACGAAGAGCCGCAAGCAGTTTTTCCTTCAGGCCGCCGATCGGCAGGACACGACCGCGCAACGTGATCTCGCCCGTCATCGCGACATTCTTGTCGATCGCGATACCGGTCATGATCGACACGATGGCTGTCGCCATGGCAACGCCGGCCGACGGACCATCCTTGGGCGTTGCACCTTCCGGCACATGCACATGGATGTCGCTCTTGTCGAACAGTGGCGGCTCGATGCCAAAGTCGATGGCGCGCGAGCGAACATAGGATGCCGCAGCCGAAATCGATTCCTTCATCACGTCGCGCAGATTGCCGGTGACCGTCATGCGGCCCTTGCCGGGCATCATCACGCCTTCAATCGTCAGGAGCTCGCCGCCGACTTCGGTCCAGGCGAGACCCGTGACGACACCGACCTGATCCTCGCCTTCCGCTTCGCCGTGGCGATAGCGCGGAACGCCGAGATAATCGTTCAGGTTGGCCTTGGTGACTTCGACCGTCTTGGTCTTACCCTTGATGATTTCGGTCACGGCCTTGCGGGCGACCTTCATCAGTTCGCGCTCAAGACTGCGCACACCGGCTTCGCGGGTGTAGGTCTGGATCGTCGCTTCCAGCGCCTCGTCGGTCATCGAGAACTCGGCCGGCTGCAGCGCATGATCGCGGATGGCCTTCGGAAGCAGATGGCGCTTGGCGATCTCCTTCTTTTCCTCTTCCGTGTAACCGGCGATGCGGATGATCTCCATGCGGTCCATCAAGGGCGCCGGGATATTCAGCGTGTTCGCCGTTGTGATGAACATCACGTTCGAGAGGTCATATTCCACCTCAAGATAGTGGTCCATGAACGTGCCGTTCTGTTCCGGATCAAGCACCTCGAGCAGCGCGGATGACGGATCACCACGGAAATCCTGACCCATCTTGTCGATTTCGTCGAGCAGGAAGAGCGGGTTGGACTTCTTCGCCTTCTTCATCGACTGGATCACCTTGCCGGGCATCGAGCCGATATAGGTGCGGCGGTGACCACGGATCTCGGCTTCGTCACGCACGCCGCCAAGCGCCATGCGCACGTATTCGCGGCCGGTCGCCTTGGCGATCGACTTGGCGAGCGAGGTCTTGCCGACGCCCGGAGGGCCGACGAGGCATAGGATCGGACCCTTGATCTTGGTCGAACGAGCCTGCACGGCGAGATATTCGACGATGCGCTCCTTGACCTTGTCGAGGCCGAAGTGATCGACTTCCAGCACCTTTTCGGCGTGGTTGAGATCGGTCTTGATCTTCGACTTCTTGTTCCACGGAATACCCGTCAACCAGTCCAGGTAATTGCGCACGACAGTGGCTTCCGCCGACATCGGGCTCATCTGGCGCAGCTTCTTCATCTCGGCATCCGCCTTTTCGCGGGCCTCCTTGGAGAGCTTTGCCTTGACGATCTTGTCTTCCAGTTCGGCCATCTCGTCACGGCCTTCCTCGCCGTCGCCGAGTTCCTTCTGGATCGCCTTCATCTGTTCGTTAAGGTAATACTCGCGCTGGGTCTTTTCCATCTGGCGCTTGACGCGCGAGCGGATGCGCTTCTCCACCTGCAGGACGGAAATCTCGCCTTCCATGAAGCCAAGGGCCTTTTCGAGGCGCAGCTTGACGCTCGTCGTCTCGAGCATTTCCTGCTTTTCGACGATCTTGATGGAGAGATGGGAGGCGACCGTATCGGCGAGCTTCGAATAATCCTCGATCTGGCTGGCAGCGCCAACCACTTCCGGGGAGATTTTCTTGTTGAGCTTCACATAGCTTTCGAACTCGGAAACCACAGAGCGGCTCAGGGCCTCGACTTCGACAGGGTCGTCGGCCGGCTCCGGTAGCGCATGCGCCATCGCTTCGTAAAACTCTTCGCGGCGCGTATAGCCATCGATCTCGGCCCGGGAGCGGCCTTCAACGAGAACCTTTACCGTGCCGTCGGGCAATTTCAGCAATTGCAGGACATTGGCGATCGTGCCGATCTGGTAGATGGCCGAAGGCTCCGGATCGTCGTCGCTCGCATTGATCTGGGTCGCCAGCATGATCTGCTTGTCGGTCCCCATGACTTCTTCAAGCGCACGGATCGACTTTTCACGTCCGACGAAGAGCGGCACGATCATGTGCGGAAACACTACAATATCGCGCAGCGGCAGGACCGGATAAGTCGCGCTCTCGATTGTCGAAGACGTTTTGTTCGTCATGTCATTTCCTTTCCGTCCCGTTTCCGGGCCCGTTACCGGATGCGTTCAAGGCGCCGCCGGCCATCATTTTTTCCACAACAGAAGTGGAGTGCGCCAACTCTGTTTTCAACCCTTTCGACCGAGACCGGTCATCGCAAGCAGAGGGTCTTTGACATATACGGTATCTGACTGTTGCGGACCTTGCCTTGGGATCAGGCCACGCTCTGGCACCGCTCATACGCATCTACACAGAATCGTCACATCATCGCGCCGTTAGGCGCCCTTGGCAATCACCGAATCTGCTGAACGCCAGCCGGCCTGTTGCGGCGTCAAACACAAATACCCCATGAAAAAGGCCCGCTTGCGGCGGGCCTCCTGCGTATTCGGTGCGATTTGATGTTGATCAGGCCGAGACGTTGGCCTTCTCTTCAGCCCGTTCCGAATAGATGTAGAGCGGGCGGGCCGAACCCTTGACCACCTCATCCGAGATGACCACTTCGCGAACACCTTCGAGCGTTGGCAATTCAAACATCGTGTCGAGCAGGATTTTTTCCATAATCGAACGCAGGCCACGAGCACCGGTCTTGCGGGTGATGGCGCGTTTGGCGATCTCGCGCAACGCGTCTTCGTGGAAGGTCAGTTCGACGTCTTCCATCTCGAACAGGCGCTGGTACTGCTTGATCAGCGCGTTCTTCGGCTCCGACAGGATTTGGATCAGCGCATCCTCGTCAAGGTCTTCCAGCGTCGCCAGGACAGGCAGACGACCGATGAATTCCGGGATGAGGCCGAACTTTACCAGATCTTCCGGTTCCAGTTCGCGCAGCACTTCGCCGACGCGGCGATCTTCCGGCGAACGGACCGAAGCGCCGAAACCGATCGAGGTCTTTTCGCCGCGTGCCGAGATGATCTTGTCGAGGCCGGCAAAAGCGCCACCGCAGATGAACAGGATGTTCGTCGTATCCACCTGCAGGAATTCCTGCTGCGGATGCTTGCGCCCCCTGCGGCGGAACGGATGCGACCGTACCTTCCATGATCTTCAGAAGTGCCTGCTGCACGCCCTCGCCCGAGACGTCGCGGGTGATCGAAGGATTGTCAGACTTGCGCGAGATCTTGTCGACTTCGTCGATATAGACGATGCCGCGCTGGGCGCGTTCGACATTGTAATCGGCAGACTGAAGAAGTTTCAGGATGATGTTCTCGACGTCCTCGCCGACATAGCCGGCTTCGGTCAGCGTCGTTGCATCGGCCATGGTGAAGGGAACGTCGATGATGCGGGCGAGCGTCTGGGCAAGATAGGTCTTGCCGCAACCGGTCGGGCCAACCAGCATGATGTTAGACTTTGCCAGCTCGATGTCGCTACCCTTGGTCGAGTGCGCCAGCCGCTTGTAATGGTTGTGAACGGCGACCGACAGGATACGCTTGGCCTGCTGCTGGCCGATGACGTATTCATCGAGAACCTTGATGATTTCCTGTGGTGTCGGCACGCCATCGCGCGACTTGACCATCGAGGTCTTGTTCTCTTCGCGGATGATGTCCATGCACAATTCGACGCATTCATCGCAGATGAACACCGTCGGCCCGGCAATCAGCTTGCGGACCTCGTGCTGGCTCTTGCCGCAAAACGAACAATAAAGCGTATTCTTGGAGTCACCGCCGTTGCTACCGCTGACCTTGCTCATTTCAATGTCCTTCCAGCACGCCGGGCACCCTTGAAGGGAACCACGGACCACTCAACCCGCCCCGCAGAAACTGCCGCGTCTAACGCCTGCAACTGCTTGGCTTTTGGGAGTACGAGCCGGCCTCAAACAACCTGTCTGACGTCCGGCGGCAACAGAACTCCCACCGAATACCGAATGCTAGAACTTCAAACTCAACATAGCATTAACGGCAGATATTAACGGCTTTGGCGAGCGGATAAAGCCCAATAACAATTACAAATGTGTCACAATTGCATCTATCCGCACACAAAAGCTTGAACTCACGCCGGCTGCGCGCCTTCCATGGCTTCGCGCGACGTGATGACCTTGTCGATGACGCCCCAGCTCAGGGCCTCGTCCGAAGTCATGAAATGGTCGCGATCGAGCGTCTGCTCGACCTCTTCCAGAGTGCGACCGGTATGCTTGACATAAACCTCGTTCAAGCGGCGCTTCATCTTGAGGATGTCGCGGGCGTGGCGCTCGATGTCCGAGGCCTGGCCCTGGAAGCCGCCCGAGGGCTGGTGAACCATGATGCGGGCGTTCGGCGTCGCAAAACGCATGTCCTTGTGGCCTGCGGCGAGAAGCAGCGAGCCCATGGATGCGGCCTGGCCGATGCACAGCGTGGAAACAGCAGGCTTGATAAACTGCATCGTATCGTAGATCGCCATGCCCGCGGTCACGACGCCGCCCGGCGAGTTGATGTAGAGCGCGATTTCCTTCTTCGGGTTTTCCGCTTCGAGAAACAGAAGCTGAGCGCAGATCAGGGTCGCCATGTGGTCTTCGACCGGACCGGTCAGAAAGATGATGCGTTCTTTCAGGAGGCGGGAGAAAATATCGTAGGAACGTTCGCCGCGGTTGGTCTGTTCAACAACCATCGGCACCAGGGCCATCGCGGTATCAACGGGATTTCTCATGTCAAACCTTTGTCAATCTGGATCGCAAACCCTTTTGCGCTCCGGGAATCATCGAAAATATCTCTTCCCATACATAGAGTGTCCAAGTACCCGACTTCAAGTCGCCAACGTTGATAACGTTAATTGCCTCCGGGCAACCTGTATTGCAGCGCGCCGAACCGTGCCTTTGCCATTCACGCTGAAGAATAGCATCAGGGAAACGGGCCTTCACACAGGCTTTGGAGTGTTCACGGTGAATGAAGGGTAAATGCGTTAGGGATCAGAGTTGCGACTCGATCGGCAGGATACCAATGACGCCCGCCGTCAGGCGGCGCAGGAAGCCCGCTTCCGGCTCCCGCTTCAGCGTCCGCGTGTTGCCGTTGTACTCGTCGTGCCATCGCAGCCGCCCCTTATCCAACGAAAGACGGAAGCTGTTGTGCGGCGCGGTTTCTTCATCGAAAATCGCCCGCACCTCGGACAAGAGATCGACATGCTCGAAGAGAACACCCATTTCGGTGTTGAGCGATGCCGAGCGCGGATCGAAATTCATCGAGCCCACAAAGCCGATCGCGCCATCGACTACAAATGCTTTGGTGTGCAGGCTTGCAATGCGCGAGCCGAACAGCGACATGCGTTGCTGGTCGTCGTTGACGGTGTCAGCCTTGAGTTCGTAGAGGGCTACGCCACTTCTCAGCAGTGCCTTGCGGTAGTTCGCATAGGCGCCATGGACGGCGGCAACGTCGGTAGCGGCCAGCGAATTGGTCAGAACGGATACATCGACCTTCGCATCCACCAGCCGTGCCAGTTCGCCGGTACCGTTACTGCCAGGAATGAAATAAGGAGAAATGATGCGGACTTCTTTGCGTGCACCATGCAGCACGGGCATCAATTCCCGCATCAGCCAGTTCTGACGCTTCTGCAGATGTGCCTTTTCCGGCGGATCGGCCACGATGCGGGCATGGCGCGTCCAGTGGAGGGACCTGCTGCCGTGCCAGAGGCTATCAGCGACCTGTGCCTTCTCGATCTCCGCCAGATAATACAAGCCTGCCTGGCTCAGCGCGCGCTTTTCCAGCTTGCGGCGTAGCGATGGCAGATAATGGGCACGCGGTGTACGCAGCGCCCTGATCGGAAGGACTACCTGGCTGTTCCAGTAGCGGTCGAATATCGCACCGGCTTCCTCCGCGATCGGTCCGAGCATCCAGACATCGAGATCATGAAAATTCGAATCGTCGGCCGCGTCGAAATAGGCATCGCCGATGTTGCGCCCGCCGGTGATGACCACCCGGCCGTCGGCGATCCACGCCTTGTTGTGCATGCGACGGGTGGCACTGAAGGCGCGCAGCACCATCTCAACACCACGCCTGAAGCGGTCGGTTCTTGCCCTGCTTGGATTGAACAATCGAACTTCGATGTTCGGATGCGCATCGAGAGCAAGGCACATCCGGTCGTGCAGGCCGGCATTGATATCGTCGAGCAGCAACCGTACCCGGACGCCGCGGTCGGCGGCGGCCAAAACTTCGCGCGTCAGCAACCGCCCGGTCAGATCGTTCTTCCAGTAGTAATATTGGAGATCGAGGCTGCGCCCGGCACTGCGAGAGGAAAGCGCCCGCGCAACAAAGGCCTCAACATTTCCGGAGAGCAGAGACAGACCATTTTCGCCGGCATGCTGCACGACCAGCGGGTTCCCCAGCCTGTCCAGCATGGTCGCATCGTCCGCTGTTGGCAAAACACTGCTTTCCGCACCACGCGGGCGGCGACCATACCTGCCCCAGGCATAGATGCCTGCGATTACCGCGAGGCCAGCGGTGAGCAGGACTGCAAGGATTTGCATGGTGTTCATACGCGCGTCAGCCCTGCTCCGCGGGAAGCGTTTCCATGCCACCGGCAATCGCCGCTTTCATGTCAATAAACGCCTTGATCGGCAGGTGATCGGAGGCAATCCGCGCCAGCGGCGTATTGTGGACCTCGACAGCAGTGACAAGGCTATGCGGACTGCCCATGACACGGTCCAGCGCCAGAATCGGAAAGCGCGAGGGGAAACTCGGCACCGCGGTCGCCACCGGATCGAAGACGGGCGTCAGGAATTTCAGGGCTGAGCGGCGCCCCATGCGCCATTCGTTGAGATCGCCGATCAGAAGCGTCGGACGATGCTCTGCGCCTTCGATCGCCGCCAGAATCGCTTCGGCCTGCTGGGCCCGGGAATAGCGCAGCAGGCCAAGATGCGCGGCAATAATACGCAAGGGGCCCGCCTTCAGATCCAGATCGACGACAAGCGCGCCGCGCGGCTCGACACCCGGCAATTTCAGCTGATTGACCTTGGCGACAGCACCTTCGCGTAAGAGCAGGACGTTGCCGTGCCACCCATGCCCCTTGGGAGAAAAGGCTTCGATCGGGACGGCAACGAGGTGACTGTCGCGATGCAGGCGTTCCAGATCGAGCAGCCCGGCTCGTTCACCAAAGCGCTGGTCCGCCTCCTGAAGCGCGATGATGTCGGCACCAATCTCGCCGATCACATCGGCGATGCGGCCGGGATCGAAGCGCTTGTCCGTGCCAACGCATTTGTGGATATTGTAGGAGGCGATCACCGTGTCGCCGCGTTCGCCTGCCGGATCACGGCCGGCGAGAGGCACGCGTTTTCCGCGGATGGCCGCAAAAATTCCGGCGGTAAGACTGCTGCGCGCTGCCGTCATGGTGTCCGTTTCAATCCCGTGCTGCTGACCCTGATGACATAGCCTTTCGCGACGTGTTGACAAGGCGGGGCGCCCAAATGCCGAAGAGACGATCCAGTTGTGCATCCGCACGAATACGCCTTGTCGTGCCCCTGCCTTCCCCCTTAGATGCCAGCCGAACCCATCTGCAATAGCACCTTGCGAGACTGCCATCCATGCCCGTTTCCGTCGTCATTCCGCCCTGCATCACAATCGATCCTGTGACACGCCGTGTCAGCCTGGATGTGCGAAATCCGGAATTTTACCGCAATCCCCTGCCCGCTTACGCCGCTTTGCACGCGCATTGTCCGGCGTTCTTCTGGGAAGAACAGGCGCAATGGTATTTTGCGGGCTATGAGCAAGTAAACGGGCTTTTGCGGGATCGCCGCTTCGGCCGCCAGATCCTGCACGTCGCGACGCGTGAAGAACTCGGCATGCCGGAACCCCAACCGCACCTGAAGGACTTCGACGCGCTCGAAGCCCATTCGCTGCTGGAACTCGAGCCGCCGGCGCACACCCGCCTCCGCACCCTGGTCAACCGCGCCTTCGTCTCGCGCCAGATCGAGCAGTTGAAGCCCGAGATCGCGGCGCTCGCCCACCGGATCATTGACGGCTTCGAAAAGGATGGCCGCGTCGAGCTTTTGAAGACCTATGCGGAAATCATCCCGGTGACGGTGATTGCCCGCATGCTCGGAATTCCGGTCGAGGATGGGCCGAAACTGCTCGACTGGTCGCACCGGATGGTGCGCATGTATATGTTCAACCCGACGCTCGAGACGGAACTCGACGCCAACCAGGCATCGGCCGAATTCAGCGACTATCTGTCCGGCATCATCGCAGCCAAGCGCCTTTCTCCCGGCGACGATCTGCTAACCCACATGATCACCACCGAAAAAGACGGCGAGCGCCTGTCCGATGCGGAGCTGATCTCCACCGCGGTCCTGCTGCTCAATGCCGGCCATGAGGCAACGGTGCACCAGCTCGGCAATGCCGTGCACGCGATCCTCGACACCGGAAGCAGCCCTAAGGCCCTGTTTGCCGACGACACCGCGACGGAGCGGACCATCGAGGAAACCATGCGTTATGCCGCGCCGCTGCACATTTTCCAGCGATATGCCCTGTCGGACATCGAACTTGATGACGGCATCCGCCTGAAAAAGGGCGACAAGATCGGCCTGCTGCTGGCCGCCGCCAATGTCGATCCGAAGAAGTTCAGCGATCCCTTGAGCTTCCGGCCGGATCGCGACGAAGGTGTCCACGTCTCCTTCGGCGCCGGACTGCACTTCTGCATCGGCGCACCGCTGGCAAGGCTGGAACTCAAGCTGTCCCTACCGATCCTGTTCGAACGCCTGCCCGGCCTCCGGCTCGCCTCCGCGCCTGAGGTGAAGGACAGCTACCACTTCCACGGCTTGGAGAGGCTGGACTTGGTGTGGCCGGTTTAGGCTGAGCGTCAAACCCTGATCACATAGTCCTTGCGAGTCGTTTCAATCACTTCCCAGCTTCCCTTGAAGCCGGGCCTGAGGATCAGGCTGTCGCCGGCCTTCAGGTGGATCGGTGCTCCGTCGTCTTCGGTGACGATCGAGTAGCCTGACAGGATGTGGAAATACTCCCATTCGTCATAGACGATCCGCCACTTGCCCGGCGTCGCCTCCCAGATGCCCGCATAGAGCCCGCCTTCGGCCTCCTCCAAATTCCAGGTGCGGAATTGCGGGTTGCCGGCGATCAGCCGATCGGGTGCCGGAGCGCCTATTTCGGGTGCAACGGCAGCGGGGTCGAACGTTAGAACCTTGGACATAAATGCTCCGAAAAGATAGGCGGCCGGATAGTCCGGCCGCCTTTGAAGAATATCAGGCCTTGGCGAGTGACTGCTCAAGATCCGCAATGATATCGGCGACATCCTCGATGCCGACCGACAGGCGGACCACCTCCGGACCGGCGCCGGCCGCCGTCTGCTGCTCCGGCGTCAACTGGCGATGCGTGGTGGAGGCAGGGTGAATGACGAGCGAGCGTGTATCGCCGATATTAGCCAGATGCGAAAACATCTCCAGCCCTTCGACAAAGCGCTTTCCGACCTCATAGCCATCCTTCAGGCCGAAGGTGAAAACGGCGCCGGCGCCCTTGGCGGAATAGCGCTGCTGCAGCGCATGGTTGGCGTCGTCTTCCAGCCCGGCATAGTTCACCCAAGCCACCTTGTCGTGCTGCTTCAGCCATTTGGCGACGGCAAGCGCGTTGTCGCAATGGCGCTGCATGCGCAGCGGCAGCGTCTCGATGCCCGTCAGCAGAAGGAAGGCATTGAAGGGCGAAATCGCCGGGCCGAAATCGCGCAGGCCCAGCACGCGGCAGGCGATCGCGAAGGCGAAATTGCCGAAGGTCGCGTGCAGCACCATGCCGGCATATTCCGGCCGCGGCTCCGACAGCATCGGGTATTTTCCCGACTTCGACCAGTCGAACGTGCCGCCATCGACCAGTACACCGCCCATCGAATTGCCGTGACCGCCCATGAACTTGGTCAGCGAATGCACGACGATATCGGCGCCGTGCTCGATCGGCCGGATGAGGCAAGGCGTCGCCATGGTGTTATCGACGATCAGCGGCAGGCCGTGTTTCTTGGCGACGGCCGAGATCGCCTCGATATCGACAAAGGTGCCGCCGGGATTGGCAAGGCTCTCGATGAAGATCGCCTTTGTCCTGTCGTCGATCTGGCTCTCGAAGCTGTCCATATCGGCCGGATCGGCCCAGCGAACATGCCAGTCAAAGGACTTGAAGGCATGGCCGAACTGGTTGATCGACCCGCCATAGAGCCGGCGCGCGGCGATGAAATTATCGCCGGGGCTCATGATGGTGTGGAAAATGAGAAGCTGAGCGGCGTGACCGGAGGCAACGGCCAGCGCCGCCGTGCCGCCTTCAAGCGCTGCGACACGCTCTTCCAGAACGGCCTGCGTCGGATTCATGATGCGGGTGTAGATATTGCCGAAGGCCTGCAGCCCGAACAGTGAGGCTGCGTGATCCGCATCGTTGAAGACGAAGCTGGTGGTCTGGTAGATCGGCGTCGCACGCGCGCCCGTCGTCGGATCCGGCTGCGCACCGGCATGAATGGCAAGCGTGTTGAAACCCGGATTGTTCTGCATGGACATGTCCTCCCGTGACCAAGATGCGCGTCACTATTTCAGAGGCCTTGCGTATCGCAAAGGTTGATTTTCTCTTCTGCACGGGAAACGCGAAGCAAATATTTCCTTGATCGCCACGCAACCAAACCGGTATCCGTCTAGCCGATCAGCCGCGGATACTCGATGGCCGGGCAGCGATCCATCACCACCTTGATGCCGCGCTCTTCCGCTTTTGCGGCAGCGGCATCGTCCCGCACCGCCAGTTGGCCCCAGATGGCCTTCGGCAAATGCTTCAGCTTGAGGATTTCCTCGATCAGTGCCGGTAAGGCGTCCGCCGCGCGAAACACATCGATCATATCGACCGGTTCCGGCAGGTCGGCCAGCCTGGCATAAACGGTTTGACCCTGGATTTCCTTGCCGGCCTGCCCCGGATTGACGGGATAGACAGTGTATCCCTTGCGCAGCAGGAAGGCCATGACCCTATAACTCGGGCGCTCCGCATTCGGAGATGCGCCCACCAACGCGATTGTCTTCGTCGAACGCAGAATGTCGTTGATGTAGTAGTCCGGATACGTATCGTGATTCATCAAAAACCCGCCTGCGTCGCGATTGGCAATGCCGGATAATTCAGTCAGCGGCGTGTCGAGTCAACCAGCGGTCATCAATCGTCCCCGTCAAAGAAAACTTAAGCAGCTGAAGCATCAAAGCAATTTTAAGAACGCTAAAGAAAAGGCGATTGCAATTCGCCGCCCGTCGTTCCAGAACCGTGACGCGCGATAGGCGCGTCCATCCCTGCCCCGCCGAGGTCCGTCTTGCCCCTGGAAGTCATCGCGCTCGTTCTGTTCGGCGCATTGCTGCATGCCACATGGAACGCGCTGGTCAAATCCGGGTCGGAAAAATCGCTGGATGCCGCGATGGTTGCGCTCGGTGCCGGCGTGGTTGCGCTGCCCTTCCTGCCGTTCATGCCTCTGCCGCATCCGGATGCCTGGCCGTTTATTCTTGTATCGGCAGCCTTCCAGTTCGCCTATTTCCAGCTCGTTGCAGCCGCCTACAGGGCTGGCGATATCGGTCTGGTCTATCCGCTGATGCGCGGCGTCGCCCCCTTGCTGGTTGCGGCTTCGAGCGGTGCACTGATCGGCGAAACGCTGACCACCGGCGCGCTCTTCGGCGTCCTGACGATTTCGACCGGAGTCCTCACTCTGGCATTCGAAGCCCGTAAGGGCGGCAAGCGCGCCATCCTGCTGGCGCTCGCCAATGCGGTCGTCATCGCCAGCTACACGTTTGTCGATGGCATCGGCGCCCGGCTGGCCCTCAACCCGATCTCCTACACGCTGTGGATGGCGCTGCTGCCGCCCGTGCTGCTGTTTGCCTGGGCATTCTCGAAACGGGGATTTGCGCCGGTGCTTTTCCACGTCCGCCATCAGTGGTGGCGGGGCCTGATCGGCGGGGCAGGCTCGATCGGCGCCTACGGACTGGCGCTCTGGGCCATGACCAAGGCACCTGTGGCAACGGTCGCTGCGCTGCGCGAAACATCGATCCTGTTTGCCATCGTCATCTCGATCGTTTTCTTAAAGGAACGCGTCAGCATCTTCCGCATCGCTGCCGCCTGCCTGATCGCACTCGGCGCGCTGATGTTGAAGCTGGCTTAAGCATCGGAAACCATCAGGCGGCAGATTGAGCGGGCAGCACTTCCAGATTGATGCGTTCACCATTTTGGCGCGAAGCAACAGCAAGATCATAGCTTGCCTGAAGCCCTAGCCAGAACTGAGGGTCATTCCCGAAAAACCGGCCAAGCCGAAGTGCCGTGTCCGCAGACACTGCACGTTTGCCGTTCAAGATTTCGGAGACCCGGCCTGAATTTATCCGCAACGCCAATGCCAGCGCATTTCCGCTCATGCCACGCGCTTCGAGTTCTTCCTTCAGCATCGTTCCGGGGTGAATTTCAAACATCGTGTGCTCCTTCAATGATCGTCCACGATCTCCACATCATACGCATGCCCATCCTCGAATCTGAAACATAACCGCCAAGGGCCGTTGATCGTCATGGCCCATTGCATCTTCCGATCTCCGGACAGCTTATGAATACCAACGGACTTCAATGGCACCAAGTCATCAAGGGACCGAGCATTGTGCAGCATCATCGCCCGCATTTTTGCTTTATCGACATCCATGCCGGAAAATTTTGTTTTTCCGTTTTCCAGAAACTGCCGGGTGGCGCGATTGGCGATCGATCTGATCATCCGCGAAACATACTACGCGAGACAGGCTACGTCCACCGAAGCTTTGTCGGGCTTACTTTTCTCTCCACTCCGGCAGGCGCTTGCCGAGCACGGCTCCGATACCCTCGACGGCATCCTGTGCCAGCATATTCTCGACCATGACGCCCACCGCATAGCCATAGGCTTCCTCGAGCGGCATGCCCGCCTGCCGGTTAAACGCCTGCTTGCCGATCCTCAGCGCCTGCGGCGATTTCGAGGCGATCACGGCGGCGTATTTGTTGACGACCTGCTGCAGATACTGCTTCGGGACAATGCGGTTGACGAGACCGAAATCCTTGGCGGTCGACGCATCAATGGTCTCGCCGGTGAGCAGCATTTCCATCGCCTGCTTGCGGTGCGCAGCCCGCGAGATCGCCACCATCGGCGTCGAGCAGAACAGGCCGATATTGACGCCGGGCGTGCAGAAGGTCGAACTGTCCGTGCAGATAGCAAGATCGCAGGTCGCGACCAGCTGGCATCCGGCGGCTGTTGCCAGTCCATCGATCTCGGCGATCACCGGCTGCGGCAGATGCGTGATCCTGAGCATCAGATCGGCGCAGAGCCGCATGGCTTTCTCGAAAAAGCCCCGCCCCTCGTCGTTATCGGCCCGATGCGCCGTCAGTTCCTTGAGATCGTGCCCAGCCGAAAACAGGCTGCCGGATGCGGCGAGAACAACCACGCGGATATCCACGGACTCGGCAATCGCATCCAGTCCGGCAATCAGCGCCTCGATCAGAGCGACGGACAGCGCGTTGGCCGGAGGATTGTTCAAGGTGAGACGCACCACGCCGGCGGACGTCTCTTCCAGCAGAACCAATCCGCGTGCCTCGTCCTTGCGCAAGGAAACCACCTCTGCCATGTCATTCTCCCAAACTGCCAGCATCCTGACCCGCTTGGTACGCCGCCGGTGCGTTGGTTTCAAGCACTGCGTCACCAAGTCAGACTTTCGTCCGGCTTGCACTGCCTGAAGCAAACATCTGTAAATCCAGCCCGCAAGCAATGGAAATCGTCATGCAGCTGAAACCCGTTCTCGCCGTCGATGACCTCAATCGTTTCCTCGAAACCGATTTTCCGGAAGTCAATACCGACGGCAAAATCTTTACGGTCGAGGCTATCGGTCCAGGCTTTGCCACCATGCGGTTTGATCCGCTGCAACGCCATCTGCGTCCCGGGAACACCATTTCCGGGCCGTCGCTGTTCGCGCTCGCCGATGTCACCGCCTATGTCGCGTTGCTTGCCCATATCGGGCCGATGGCGCTCGCCGTCACCACGAGCCTCAATATCAACTTCCTGCGCAAGCCGCCGCTTGGACCGCTGCTCTGCACCTGCAATATCTTGAAGTTGGGCAAGCGTTTGGCGGTTCTGGACGCAAGCATTTCCGGTGTCGGAAGCGACGAGCTGGTGGCGCACGCCACTGCTACCTATTCGATTCCGCCCAAATAATATGTGGTATTAAATTACCACATAATCAAGCCATTGTTTTTGCTGTATATTTTTTCAACGCCCTCAAAGCGCCGATCTTGACGGTTTTTCATGGCTTGCGTATAAGCCGCGTCAGATCGCGGTCCTTTGGGGCCGCTTTCCTTTTGGCCTGTGTCAAGCATGCCAATTCAAGCAACAAGAAACGCCCGGCGGCAACGCATCGGGTCTCAAACGAAAGAGTTTCAACATGTCAACCTTCGTTCAGAAGCCTGCAGAGGTGGAGAAGAAGTGGATCCTCATCGACGCCGAAGGCCTCGTTGTTGGTCGCGTCGCTTCCATCATCGCCAACATCCTGCGCGGCAAGAATAAAGTCACCTACACGCCCCACGTTGACGATGGTGACAATGTCATCGTGATCAATGCTGAGAAGGCTGTCCTCACCGGCAAGAAGTACAGCGACAAGAAGTACTACTGGCACACCGGCTACCCGGGTGGCATCAAGGAGCGCACCGCGCGCCAGATCATCGAAGGCCGCTTTCCGGAGCGCGTTCTCGAGAAGGCTGTCGAGCGCATGGTTCCCCGTGGTCCGCTTGGCCGTCGCCAGATGAAGAACCTGCGCGTTTACGCCGGCACAAACCATCCGCATGAAGCACAGCAGCCGACCGTCCTCGACGTCGCAGCGCTGAACAGCAAGAACACAAGGAGCGCCTAATCGTGGCTGACCTCTCTTCTCTGAAAGACCTCGGCACGGTAACGGAAGCAACGGCTTCCGCTCCGATTCACGTTCGCAAGGTTGACGCCCAGGGCCGCTCCTACGCGACCGGTAAGCGCAAGAACGCCGTTGCCCGCGTCTGGGTCAAGCCGGGCTCCGGCAAGATCACGATCAACGGCCGCGAATTCGCGACCTACTTCGCCCGTCCGGTTCTGCAGATGATCCTGCGCCAGCCGATCGTTGCTGCTGCCCGCGACGGCCAGTTCGACATCGTTGCCACGGTCGTCGGCGGCGGTCTCTCCGGCCAGGCCGGTGCCGTTCGTCACGGCATCTCCAAGGCCCTCACCTACTTCGAACCGGGCCTGCGTCCGGTCCTGAAGAAGGGTGGCTTCCTGACCCGCGACAGCCGCGTCGTCGAGCGCAAGAAGTACGGCAAGGCGAAGGCCCGTCGTTCGTTCCAGTTCTCGAAGCGTTAATCGTTTCCGAACCTATCGATCAGGGAAAGGCGGGCATTGTCCCGCCTTTTTCTTTGGGAGCTCGAAGCAGCAGCGTGCCAGACTTTCGCCGACTTGGTGTTCACTGCCCTATGCAGCTTTCGGCCACCAACGATCCAGTTTCTCATTGAGGCAGAGTGTCGCCCGCTTCTCGAACCAGGAGAACTGAATTGCCGATGCTACGGCAATGATGAGAAATGCGCTCGCAATTCCCAGGGCCAGCAGCACCGGGTTGTCGAGCGTTCCACCAGCCACGTACTTGACGAAAAACTGGATGACGTAAACGTGGAGCAGGTAGGTTGCGAACGACCACTCGCCGAGGCGCGACAGGAGCGGGAAGCGCATCTTCAACAGCGGTATCGCCCCGAGCACTAAGACGGCTGCAGGAACCCCCAAATCAGGAAACGCGCATTGTCGTCATAGATGCCACTGACAACCAGTGTGCAGATAATGACCGGCAAACAGACACACCACACGGGCACGAACCAGCGATGATCAGTCGCCACTGAACCATAGTTCCAGATCAAGATACCCAGCACGAATTCCATGACGATGGGCTGCGTATAGAACTCAAAAATCGAATTTCCGTCCAGCAACAGACCCATGATGACGCAGCCGCAGAGCATCAGAGCCGCGGTCAGCAGTGTCCTGTCGCCGGTAAACCAGACCGAACCTGCGACGATGGCGTAGAAAAAGAACTCATAGTTCAGCGTCCAGCCGATGATCAGTATGGGCGATGGCGTTCCGGTCATCACGTCGGGGATGAATAAGAGCGACGACACCAGCCGGCTAAGTGTAACATCCGGATTGTTGACAGCAGCAGGAACCAAGAAACACAGCAGGCAGAAGATAATAGTCACCATCCAGTAGAGTGGAGCTATCCGGACGAAACGGCGCAGGAGAAACTCAGTTGCAGAAAACCGGACAGTCCGGGATGCGATCATGGCCATGATGTAGCCGCTGATCACGAAGAAAATATCCACGCCGATCGCCCCGATGGCAAAGCTGTGCTCCCAACCAAGCTGCGATTCAAGCGAAGCAGACAGGTGATAGGCAACAACCAGCCATGCGGCGATTGCCCGCAGATACTGGATCGAGTCGATCGTCGTTCCCTGTTTTCTTTCCATTGGCCGGGTTGACGATCTGCACGAGGCCGAAGCTTGCGAACGCCCGCTTCGGGGTACCGCTCGCCCCGTATCGGTCGCCTGCCGCTTTTCCAGGATCATTATTGATCATCACCTTTTGTACTAATCTGGGAGGCGCAGCATGTTTCCGTTCCGAAATGAAACAGAAAAACCCGGGCAAACCCCGCCATGGACTGGCGCAGCAAGTTCCAGGCCAGAAACTTAGGTTCCTTCACCATAAATTCCTGAGCGCCCGTTTCGCGGGGGCCATACAGGCTTTATCGTCGCGCAACACGCAGCTAAATGGACAGCGGGAAGGATTGCTAAATTGGCCAACAAGACGATCGATCACGCGGTAACGGCAAAAACGCTGACGAGTGCTGCCAGCGATCCCACCTATGCCGGCATCCTCTCCTTCATGCGGCGAAAATACACCAAACAGCTCGCCGGCGTTGAAGCGGTTGTCTGGGGTATCCCGTTCGACGCAGCAACCTCGAACCGTCCAGGTGCGCGCTTTGGGCCACAGGCAATCCGCCGCGCATCGGCGATTTTCGACAATGATCCGCAATATCCGTTCGAGCGCGATCTGTTTGCCGACATGGCGACGATAGACTACGGCGACTGCCTGCTGGACTATGGCAACCACAGCAAGACGCCCCAGACGATCGAGCGCGAAGCGGCTAAAATACTCAAGAGCGGCGCATTCCTCTTGACCCTTGGCGGCGATCACTTCGTCACGTTACCGCTTCTGCGCGCCCATGCCGCAATTCACGGCCCCCTATCGCTCGTCCAGTTCGACGCGCACCAGGACACATGGGCCGATGAAAAAGGGCGCATCGACCACGGCTCCTTCGTCGGCCGCGCCGTGCGCGAGGGGCTCATTGAACCCGCGAGTTCGATCCAGATCGGCATTCGCACGCATGCGCCGGATGATTGCGGTATCCGCGTCATGTATGGTTATGACGTCGAGGAGATGAGTGCCGCCGAAATTGCTGATGTCATCCTTCATCACGTTGGGGATCGACCTGCCTATCTCACCTTCGACATCGACTGCCTTGATCCGGCCTATGCACCAGGCACAGGCACGCCGGTTTCCGGCGGCCCCTCTTCGGCGAAGGTTCTCTCGGTGATCCGCAAACTCGGGGCATTGTTCATCAAGGGTGCCGATGTCGTCGAGGTAGCGCCCGCCTATGACCATGCGGATATCACCGCCATTGCGGCCTCTACCATCGCGATGTATATGCTCGGCCTTCATGCCGAACAGCTGGCGGAACGGCGAGGCTAGCGGTCTCCGGCCGCTTGTTGTCAAACTGATTCAATTTCATGCCAAACTGATTCCGCAATAGCGGCTAATCCTATGGCAGGACAGGATAAAATCATGAAACCAAAGATCTTTATCGATGGCGAGCACGGCACTACCGGCCTGCAAATCCGCGTCCGCATGGCCGATCGCCCGGATGTCGAATTGTTGTCGATCCCGGAAGCGGAACGGCGCAATGCCGCGATGCGCGAGGACCTTCTGAACAGTGCAGACATCGCCATCCTCTGCCTTCCCGACGATGCCTCGAAGGAGGCCGTCGGTATGCTCGAAGGCAATAACAGCGTGCGGATCATCGACACGTCTACGGCGCATAGGATCGCACCCGGCTGGGCCTATGGTTTTGCCGAAATGGACGGCGCGCAGGCTGATAAAATCCGTGACGCACGCCTCGTCGCCAATCCGGGATGTTACCCGACCGGCGCGATCGGCCTTGTCCGGCCGCTACGCCAGGCCGGCATTCTGCCCGAGCGGCATCCGGTGACCGTCAATGCTGTTTCCGGCTATACCGGCGGCGGCAAGCAGATGATTGCGCAAATGGAAGATGCCAGCCATCCCGAGCACATCGCCTCCCCGCATTTCCTCTATGGCCTGCCGCTCAAGCACAAACATGTCGGCGAGATGCAGATGCACGGCCTCTTGGCTCGCGCGCCGATCTTCTCCCCTCCGTCGGTCGTTTCCCGCAGGGCATGATCGTGCAGGTTCCGCTTCATCTCGAAGACCTGAACGATGGCGCGACGCTCGAAAGCATCCATGCGGCACTAACGGCGCATTATGCCGGACAGTCGATTGTCGAGGTCGTGCCGCTTGCCACGAGCGCGGCCATGGGCCGCGTCGATGCGGTGGAGCTTGCCGGCAAGGATACGATGAAGCTCTTCGTCTTCGGCTCGGCTGGCGGCTACCAGGTCAACCTTGTCGCCCTGCTCGACAATCTTGGCAAAGGTGCGTCCGGTGCGGCCGTCCAGAACATGGACCTCATGCTCTCGGCATAGGCCAGCGCGTGGCGACCGCCATCGCCACGCCTTCACACGCTTCCCTTATTCTGGGCGTGGATATTCGCCGACGAAGCCACGCCAGTGGGCAATAGCGAAGGCGAGCACGACCAACGCGCCGCCCTGATGCAGCACGCCCCAGCCGATCGGCACCTGCAGAACCAGAGTGACGATGCCGATCAAGGCCTGAAGACAGACCAGCGCAAACAATAGAACCGAGCGGCGCGCATGGGTCGTCTCCGGTGCGGCGCGCAACGAGGCGATCATGTGCATCAGGACCATCGCCATCAGCACATAGGCACCCAGGCGGTGGATGAACTGAACCATCTTGGGGTTCTCGAAGATATTCAGCCAGAACGGCTGCTGGACGAACAGATCGCCCGGCACCAGCGCGCCATCCATCAGCGGCCATGTGTTGTAGCTCAGGCCGGCATCAAGGCCCGCCACAAGCGCACCGAGGTAAATCTGGACAAGCGCCATGACGGCGATGATCGCGGCCATTTTTTCGAGCTTTTCGTCGGCGCCGCATCACCGGCATGCGGTGACAGCCCACGCATGATCCACATGCAGGAGGCAAAGATCAGGCAGGCGATCACCAGATGGGTGGCGAGCCGGTATTGGCTGACATCGGTGCGGTTGACGAGGCCGGAGGACACCATCCACCAGCCGATGAAGCCTTGAAAGCCACCAAGCGCGAGAATGCCGACCAGTGGCAGTTTCAGCCTTTTCTCGATGCGGCCGCTCAGCCAGAAGAATGCAAGCGGCAAAGCAAAGACAAGGCCGATGGTGCGCGCGAGGAGCCGGTGTGCCCATTCCCACCAGAAGATCGTCTTGAACTGATCGACCGTCATGCCCTGGTTGATCTGCTGGTATTGCGGGATCTTCTGGTAAAGCGCGAATTCCTCATCCCATTCCTGCGCGCTCAGCGGCGGGATGACGCCATGGATCGGCTTCCACTGCGTAATCGACAGGCCGGATTCGGTAAGCCGCGTTGCACCGCCGACAAGGACGAGCGCGAACAGAACCAAAAGCACGATCCCCAGCCAAAGCCGTACATGGGCACGGTGGCGATCTGCCTCGTTTATTCTGGTTGCGAGCGAGGGTTCGTTGATGATGTGCGCGCTGGTCATGCTGGCTCCTGACATATCAAGCGCGATCCGCGTCAACGAGAGGCGAATTGTCTCAGCGATCGTGCTTCAAGCGTGTTGATTTGCACCAGAGCAGCATGCAAAACAAGGCTTACCCTTTGCGGCATGCCGTCGCGGCTGTCGCCGCCGGCAAAACCAGGCCGCCGAAATGGAAAGACCGCAATGCCCGTACGTCTCCGAAAACTGATCGGCACATTCCTGATCGTCATTCTCGTCATCGTCTATGCGCTGGCGGCAACGACCTTCGCCACGCTGCTGCTGGCGACCTCGCCTTGGTGGGTACATCTCGCGTACTTCTTCTTCACCGGCCTGCTCTGGATCCTTCCGGCCATGCTGATCATCAAATGGATGGCCAAGCCGGACAAGCGCGCTGAAAGGCCCTGACATGCGCATAGCCGTCATCGCCGATATCCATGGGAATGATCTCGCACTGGAAGCCGTGCTGGCTGATATTGCGTTGCAAGGCATCAAGGAAGTCGTCAACCTCGGCGACCATCTGAGCGGACCGCTGAATGCCGCCCGCACCGCCGACATCCTGATCGAGCCCGATTTTCCCTCGATCCGCGGCAATCACGACCGCTGGCTGGCGACGCTTGATCCAGCCGATATGAACAGCTGGGACCGGTTCTCCCACGCCGAACTGGAGCCTCGCCATCTCGACTGGCTGCGGGCGCTGCCGCCAACGCTCATCTACCGCGATGAAATCCTGCTCTGCCACGGTACCCCTCCAGCGACACAGCCTATTGGCTCGAAGACCTGACCGCTGATGGTGTGGTGCACATGTCCGCCCGCCAGCGAATCGAGGAACTGGCCGGCGATCAGAGTTTCCCGGTCATCCTCTGTGGCCACACCCATATCCCCCGCGCCGTGCGGATTGCCGATCGACGCCTGATCGTCAACCCCGGTAGCGTCGGCTGCCCCGGTTTTGACGACGACGAACCCGTCTTTCACAAGGTCGAAACGGGCTCGCCCGACGCCTCCTATGCCATTCTGGAAAAGACAGGCTGGGAGACAACCGGTGACGCATGGAATGTCAGCTTCCGCCGCGTCCGCTACGACAACCTCGCCATGGCTAGGCTTGCAGCGGAGCGGGGACATGCCGAATGGGCCAGCGCTCTATCGACCGGCTGGCTGCCCTGACGCAGCGCTCGGAGACCGCCGCGGCCTTATCATTTCGCTAACCGCATTTCCCGGTATTCCGGGTTGATCGGCCCACTCGTCCATTATTGAAAGGAACGCGCAGCCATTGCGCGTTAAAAAGGTGGTGAAAACCGACCCCTGGGCGAGCTTGATCATGACAGATGTCGACTTCAACATGATGCCGGTGGACGAGATGCGCCAACGCGCATCGCGGGCAATACGTGCTATAGCCAGCGAATCCGCCGCCAATAGGCTCGATCTCTCCGTGCATGTAGACCTCGAAGCGCTGGAGGCTGATTGGCGCGAACTTGAAGCTTCCAACACCGTTTCCCTGCATCAGGGTTTCGACTGGTGTAAGGCCTGGTCACAGAGCCACGACAATCCACTTCTGCTGGTACGCGGCAAACTCGGCCAGAAGACCACCTTCATCCTGCCGTTGGAACTGGTGCGCGGACCGCTGTTCCGCACCGCCCGCTTCATCGGCTCGCCACACAGCAACATCAACACGGGACTATTCTCAAGCGATCTTGGCGATCTGACACCGCAGGACTTTGCGGCATCGGTCATCCAGCAACTTGAAGAAAAGCTCTCGCGGGTCGCAGATATCGTCACTCTGGAAAAAATGCCATTCCAATGGCGTGGGGCCTGCCATCCCCTGGCAAGCCTGCCGGCCGTGAGAAACCAGAACGCCTCGTACCAACTGCCGCTTTCCGCAAATTTCGAGGGAACGCTGGCACAGATCAATGCCAAGCGCCGACGCAAGAAATTCCGCCTTTCGGAAAAGCGCCTCGAAGCGCTTGGCGGCTACGACCATATCGTTGCAAAGACAAGCGAAGAGCGCCGCGCGATTCTCGACCTGTTTTTTACCCAGAAGGCGGCCCGCTTCAAGGCGCTCGGCCTGCCGAATGTCTTCCAGGACGAGCAGACGCAGGCATTTTTCCACCGCCTTGCAGCCCTTGGCGAAACACCAGACGGCCAGCCGCTGGAGCTCAACGCCATCCGCCTGCGGGGGAACACCAAGGCCAAATCATCGCGATCGCCGGATTGTCGCGCAAGGGCGATCATGTCATCTGCCAGTTCGGCTCGATCGACGAGACCGTTGCGGCCGATAGCAGCCCCGGTGAACTGCTGTTCTATCTGATGATCCGCCGCTATTGCGCGGAAGGTGCCGCCCTGTTCGATTTCGGCATAGGCGACCAGCCCTACAAGCGCTCCTGGTGCACGGTCGAAACCATCCAGCGCGATATCGTGCTGCCGCTGACTTTGCGCGGCCGGATCGCGGCCTGGTCGCACCGCAGCATCGTTTCGATGAAGAGCGCGATCAAGAGTAACCGCAAGATCTACGCCTTTGTCCAGCGCCTACGGCAGCGCCGGCAGGGAACGTCCGCGGTGACATCAGCCGAGACCGACGATTGATCTCTTGGTCTACATCCTACGCCGCGCGACGGCCCGGATGTCCTGGCTGCGGCAGGCCCGTTGCCGTCATCAGCACGATGTCATTGTAGCCTGCATCACCAAAGCCGGTGATGAGATCGATGATGTCCTCGTCGCTGACCGCCGGAGCAGAGAGGATGATTTCCGTTTCGGTCGAGCGCATCACCTTGCGGACAGCACTGACGTCGGCCGGGCCGCACTCCACCAGAACCGTGTCATAGGCATTGGACAGCGCATCGACAATCATCTGCAGGCGCTCGATACCGCGCATGGCAATGGCCGGATTGGCATCACCCTGCGGAATGATATGGGCATCCGAAAGCCGGTCGGCATGGATCGTTTCAGTAAACGGCACCTCACCCGCAAGCAAATTTGTGATCCCCGGAAGTTGGGCGGATGGCGCCATCAGACGTGTCGGGCAGGCAGAACCTGTGAGGTCGATGAGCACGAGCTTACGCCCCTCCTCCGCAATCAACCGCGCTAGCATGACAGTCGCGGTTGAACCCTGGTCGCCGGAGGGCGAAATGGAGACGGCGACGCGGATATCGTTGCTGCAGATATGATAGGCAACCGCTTCGACTGAAAAATCGTCAGCGCCCGCCTCTGCCTCGACATCTCGCTCCTGTGTCGCAACCGGCTGTTCAAGGAGGCTGCGGGCGATCTTAGGCTCGACCGCTTTCACCTCCGTCGTGGTCGTGAGAACGGCAGGCTCTGCAGCCTCGGATTGATCCTCTTCATAATTCACCGGACGCAAGGCGCGACCGCTGAAAAGTTCGCTCAACATGATGATCACGCAACTGATCAGGAACGCAGCCAGCGCCGCAACGATCGTGATCGGCAGGACCTTTGGGAAATGCACTTCTGTCGGCTCGACCGCTTTCGAGATGATTCGCCCGTCAGCCGGGGTCGAATTCACGCCGGTCCGCGACGTCGCCTCTCGATAGCGCGCGAGATAGGTCTCAAGCAACTGGCGTTGCGACGTTGCTTCGCGCTCCAGCGCTCGCAAGCCCACTTCGTCTTCGCCAGCCTGGGCCGATGTCGCCTTTAGCGTGTTGAGTTGCTGGACGAGTTGTCGCTCGCGCAGTTGAGAGACGCTCGCTTCATTTTCGAGACTGCCAAGAATTTTCTGGGTTTCGGTCCGGATCTGCGCGCGAATTCCTGCAACTGCGATTTCAGCGCCTTCAACCGCGGGTGACCGTCGAGCAAGGTCGTCGAAAGATCGGCGATCTGGCCCTGCACGGTGGATTCGGTTTCCTTCAGCCGCTGGATCATCGTCGAACCAACCACGTCGTTCAATGTATCGACGGCGCGACCATTGGACAGGGCCGAACGCACGCCTTCGGCTCGCGCCTCGGCATTGGCCCGCTCGCCGCGCACGCGGGCAAGCTCTGCGGAAATATCGTTCAGCTGTTTTATCGCAAATGTGCTGTTGTCACCCGTCGGCAGGAGATCCTGGGAGGCGCGATAGGCGGCGGCCTTGGCTTCCGCCTCGCGCACCTTTTCCCGCAGGTTGGCAATTTCCGGCTCGAGCCAACGGGTCGCCTCGGAGTTTGAATCAAGCTTGGCGCCACTTTGCAGCGACAGATAGACCCTTGCCATTTCGTTCGGGATCGCAGCCGCAAGCTTCTGATCCTTGAGGTGAACTGCACCGCGATAACGCGTGACTTTTCCACCTGGTAGACCTGGAGCTTTTCCTGGAATTCCTTCAGCACCCGCTCTTCCGGCGGCAGGTCGAGCGGGTTTTTCTTAATGCCAAGCATCACCAGAAGATCCGAGATCGCGGAAGGATTGGCGGTCGGATCGAATTCCGGGAGCTCATACAACTTCATTTCGCGGGCGACCTGTTTGATCAGATCGACCGAACGCAACACCTGTACCTGGCTGGAAATGGCGGATCTCGTCGAAAGCCACATCGACCGGCGGCTGTTGCGCCTGGTTGACGCCGCTAAACTCCGGTTGACGCGATTCAATCAGGAGGCGCGTCTCGCTCTGGTAGTCCGGCGACATGAGGCTGGCGCCGACAAAACCCATGCCGGCGAAGCAGACCGTGGCGAGGAGAACGCGCCCCTTCTTGTCCCAGATCGCTCGGAAGAGCCCGCCGAGATCGATATCGACATCCTGATGACCACCGTTGACGCCCGACATGCGTTTTTACTCCGAACCAAAACAACTTTCGGTCAACGTAAACAAACATGGTAACACAAGGGTTAATGGGCGCAGGAACGGCGTTTTTACGCCTATCCCGTTCTTGCACCGACGAAACGCCGGTTCTCCCAGGATTTTTGGCGCCCTTTACCGGCTATTAACCCTAACGGATCGATAACATTTGGGTATTGCAGGAATTCCGGAGCGCGAGAGCCTAATGACGTTCGCACGATTGAAAACAGGTTTGGCATTCGCAGCGGTTGCGCTGTGCGTCTCCGTTGCCGGCTGCAGCAGCTATCAACCGGCCCCGCGCGCCTTCAACGAAGCGACGATCCAGCCGTATCGCATCGATAGCGGTGACAGGCTACGCATTAGCGTCTTTGAGCAGGCCGGCCTGACGGGGAGCTATACCGTCGATCAAGCAGGTTATGTCGCCTTCCCGCTGATCGGTGCCGTGCCGTCGCGTGGCCATACGTTGCCCGAAATGGAAAAGATGATTGCCGAGAAACTGCGCCAGGGATATCTGCGCGATCCTGACGTCACGATCGAGGTTGATCGCTACCGCTCCGTCTTCATCATGGGCGAAGTCGGCCAGTCCGGCCAATATTCATACGTGCCCGGCATGACCGTTCAAAACGCCATCGCCGTAGCCGGTGGATATTCGCCGCGTGCCAACCAGGCGAATGTCGATGTTACGCGCAAGATCAACGGAAAAATTCTCACCGGCCGGGTATCGATTTCGGATCCGATCATGGCCGGCGACACCATTTACGTTCGTGAGCGGCTGTTCTGACAGCCATGACGGACCCCCGCCCGTTGCGCATCATTCATTGTTTTCGATCTCCGGTAGGCGGAATTTTTCGCCATGTCCGGGATCTGGTCGTGGCGCATGCCAGGGCCGGACATGAGGTCGGCATTCTCTGCGACAGCACAACGGGTGGAAATTTCGAGGACGCTCTGTTCGACGAGATAAGGCCGTATCTGTCGCTCGGGTTGATGCGTCTGCCCATACAACGTTCGGTCGGACCGGGCGATCTGGCTGCTCTCTGGCGCAGTTTCAAGGAGATAAGAAGTTTGCGGCCGGACATCCTGCACGGACACGGCGCCAAGGGCGGCGGCGTTGCGCGGATTATCGGCTCAGCCTTGCGGGTAAACAGGTATTGCGTCGCCCGCATCTATTCGCCGCATGGCGGCAGTCTGCATTATGACGGGTCACGGATCACCGGCAAAATGGTTTTCCTGGCCGAACGTCTGCAGGAGTTTCTCACAGACGCGATGGTCTTCGTCTGCGACTTCGAGCGCGACACCTATAACGCCAAAGTCGGCCGCCCGCGCGTACGTAGCGAACGCATCTATAATGGCATCGACGAGCGGGATTTCGAGACTGTCTATGCCCGCCCAGATGCGGTGGACTTCCTCTATATCGGGATGTTACGTGATCTGAAGGGGCCAGACCTCTTCATCGACGCTTTTGCTCGCACCGAGCGTCTGATTGGCAGGCCGCTTTCGGCCATGATGGTGGGCGACGGACCGCAAAAAGACGACTATGAAAAGATGATGCTGGAGCGCGGTCTCGGCCGCCGCATCGAAATGCTGCCAGCGATGAAGGCGCGTGACGCATTTGTCTTTGCCCGCAACGTCGTCGTGCCCTCGCGCGCCGAGTCCATGCCCTACATCGTTCTCGAGGCACTTGCCGCACGCAAACCTGTCATCGCCGCCCGAGTCGGCGGCATACCTGAAGTGCTGGGCACTGAAAACGCGGCGCTTGCAACGCCAGATGATGCTGTGTCGCTGGCAGAGATCATGGCTGCCGCGATAAACGATCCGGGCTGGGCACAGCGTGTCATGCCGGAAGCGCATAGCTTCAAGGAGCGCTTCTCGACATCCACGATGGCCGCCACAATGCTGCAATTGTACCGTCAGCTTGTGCCGGAATCGGCCGCCGGAAAAACTTGATCCCGCCGCGCACGTAAGCGTTTTTTAGGGGCTTTCTGCTATCTCCGATCAAGGGCAATGGCGGAAAGCATCATGAACAAGATCGACAGACCGGAAACCTTTGATACGGAAGCGCTTCGCAAGAAGATTTCCGAGATCCGTACAATCGGTGCCGATGAAACTGTTGAGGAGCCCAAAACCAAGGAACTCAACCCGCTGGCCAGGCGCATCGCGCAGCAGTTTAGGGCGGACACCTATTCCCCGACGATGATCATCGGCCTGCTGCGGCTGCTTGAATTCAGCGGGCTCTTCGCCATCGGTTATGCCATCCTGATGCTTTACGTGGCGCCCGGTTTGAATGACTGGTTCGTTTATCTCGGTATCCTGCTCGGCGGGTCAGCGCTGATGGTTGGTTTTCTACAGCTTGCCGATGCCTATCAGGTGATCTGGCTACGATCTGCAATCCGCTGCCTGCCGCGCCTCATCAGCGCCTGGATGCTTTCTTTCGCGGCGCTTGCTCTCGTCCTGTTCCTGACCAAGGTCGGCGGCCCCTACTCCCGTGTGTTTTTCGGCTCCTGGTTTTTGTCAGGCGCAACTTTTCTGTTTCTTGAGCGCGCTTTCGTGTCCTATTCGATCCGCCACTGGGTCCGCAATGGTATCATGGAGCGCCGCGCCGTCATTGTTGGCGGCGGTCAGGCGGCAAAGGATCTCATTCGATCGCTCGAAAGCCAACCAGACAACGACATCCGCATCTGCGGAATCTTCGATGATCGCGACGATCGCCGCTCGCCCAGCGTGATTGCAGGCTATCCGAAGCTTGGTACCGTTACCGAACTCGTCGATTTCGCTCGATTGACCCGCATCGACATGCTGATCATCTCTCTTCCGCTTTCGGCCGAGGCTCGCATCCTGCAACTGCTACGCAAGCTCTGGATCCTGCCTGTGGATATTCGTCTGGCTGCCCATGCGAACAATCTGCGCTTCCGCCCCCGCAGCTATTCGCATGTCGGCAATGTGCCGATGCTCGATATTTTCGACAAGCCTATCACAGACTGGGATTCGGTCGCCAAGCGCATCTTCGACATCTTCTTCAGCCTCGTCGCGCTTGCCCTGCTGTGGCCCGTCTTCATAGGGGCCGCGATCGCGGTCAAGGTCAATTCACCAGGTCCGATCATCTTCAAGCAAAAGCGCCACGGCTTCAACAACGAGATGATCGAAGTTTATAAGTTCCGGTCGATGTATACCAACATGAGCGACCCGACAGCCCGCAATGCCGTCACCAAGGAGACCCGCGCGTCACCTCCGTCGGGCGCTTCCTGCGCAAATCGTCCATCGACGAACTGCCGCAAATCTTCAATGTCCTCAAGGGACAACTTTCACTGGTCGGCCCGCGGCCGCATGCCGTGCTTGCCCAGACGCAGAACCGCAACTATTCCGATGTCGTCGAAGGTTATTTCGCCCGTCATCGCGTCAAGCCGGGCGTTACCGGCTGGGCGCAGATTAATGGCTGGCGCGGCGAAATCGATCATGATGACAAGATCAAATTCCGCACCGCTTTCGATCTCTATTACATCGAGAACTGGTCACTGTTGTTCGACCTCAAAATCCTGTTCCTGACGCCGTTCCGGCTGCTCAACACCGAAAACGCTTATTGATGGCAATCGGCGTCACGCAGCCCCCTGCCTTTCGGCCGCAGCTTGCCGCCGTTTCGATCCTCGGATCGGCGATGGTGACGTTCGGCGTCTTTCTGTCGGGGTTTGTGATCGCGGAGCCGGCACCGTACGAAGTCTTCATGGCCGGTCTTATCGGGCTGTGGGCGCTGTGCGGCCTGAAGATCTCTCGCTACACGGCGCCGCTGCTCGCCTTGTTGATCCTCTTCAACACCGGCGGCATCCTGTCGCTGACCGTGATGAAGGATCTCGGAACGGGGCCGATGTACATCGCCGTTTCGGCCTTCCTGGCCCTGTCATCCGTCTTTTACGCAGCCATCATCGAAGCCCGCCAGGAGCGGCTGAAGCTTATCTTCGACGCCTGGGTGGCAGCCGGCGTCATCACGTCCCTGCTCGGCATTCTCGGTTATTTCGGCGCTATTCCCGGCGGGGAGCAGTTCACGCTCTATGACCGCGCCAAGGGCGCGTTTCAGGATCCCAACGTCTTCGGGCCCTTTCTCGTGGCCCCGTCCCTCTTCCTGATGCACGGCCTACTCACCGACCGGCTGTCGCGCGCTCCGGTGCGGGTCATCTGCCTGCTGATTATGGCGCTCGGCCTGTTTCTGTCGTTTTCGCGCGCGGCATGGGGGCTCTATCTGTTCTGCGCCTGTGCGCTCGTCTTCGTCATGCTGATGAAAGAGAGAACCGGCGCTTTTCGCCTGAAAATCCTGGTGCTGGCGCTCAGTGGTGCAATCCTGATGATCTCAGCGCTTGTCGTCGCCCTGCAATTCGAGCAGGTGTCCAGCCTGTTTTCAAGCCGCACCCAGCTCGTCCAGGACTATGATGGCGGTCATCTCGGTCGGTTCGAGCGCCATCGGATCGGCTTCCTGATGGCAATGGAACAGCCGCTCGGTATAGGACCGATGGTTTTTAGTGCCATCTTTCCGGAGGACGAACACAATATCTGGCTGAAATCGCTTACGTCCTACGGATGGCTCGGCTTCCTCTGCTATGTCACGCTGATCATCTGGACCTTCGCCATAGGCTTTCGCTTCCTCCTGCTCGACAGACCCTGGCAGCCCTATCTGATGATCGCCTGGATCGTCCTGATCGGCCATACCGCCATCGGGACAGTCATTGACACCGACCATTGGCGGCATTTCTATCTGCTGCTCGGCATTGTCTGGGGCTGCGGCGCACTGGAATACCGGTATCGCCAGAAAGCACGGACCGGCACGAGGCGTCACGGCGGCGTGCAGAGGTTCCCTTAAGGCTTTGATTCACCCTTTTCAGGCGACGGTACGGCCGCTTTACAAAGCCGGACGCAGCGGACCAAGACCATGACCAGCGATGCAAACTCGACTTCACGACCCTTGCGAATTCTTCAGGTTCTGGAACCCAGCGGCGGCGGATCGGGGCGGCATTTCCTGGATCTCTGCCATAGCCTTGCCGCGCGCGGCCATCACGTCGAGGCGGTCTATTCACCGCTGCGGGCGGAGGAGACTTTCCTGCGTGAACTGAGGGCGCTCAACCTGCCGGCCGTCCACGCTGTCTCAATGAAGCGCGCACCCGGGCGCACCGACATCGCCGCGCACAAGGCGCTCCGGGCAATCATCAGGGACGGCCGCTTCGATATTGTCCACGGACACAGTTCCAAGGCCGGCGCGCTCACCAGGCTGCGCCTGCCCGGCCCGCATGTGCCACGCGTCTACACGCCGCATGCTTTCCGCACCATGGACCCGACGCTTGGCCTTGCCGGTCGCCTGATCTATGGCTCGATCGAACTTCTGCTGGCTCGCCTTTTCACCGATCACCTGATCTGCGTTTCCGATGACGAGTATCGCCACGCCCGTCGGCTCGGCGTTCCCGCGGAGACGCTATCCGTGATCCGCAATGGGGTCGACCCGCCACCCACCGGCATGGCACAGACCGTACGCGCCAGCTTCGGCATCGGATCGGATACGCTGGTCTTTGGTTTCATCGGCCGCCTGTCGCCGCAGAAAGCGCCCGAGCGTCTGCTTCAGGCTTTCGCCCATGCAGCATCGCGGATCGGCGACGCCCATCTGGTGATGGTCGGCGCCGGTGAACTGGAGGGGAAACAAAAGCAGCGATCAAAGCCAGCGGCCTGCAAAGTCGAATCCACCTGACCAGCGCCTTTTCCGGTCCCCAGGCCGTTGCCTGTTTCGATGTGCTGGTCATGCCGAGCCGCTACGAGGCGATGTCCTACGTCATGCTGGAGGCAGCCGCCGGCGGCAAACCCATCATTTCCACCGATATCGGCGGCGCCGGATCCGTCATCCAGGAGGGAATCAACGGCTTCATCGTTCCCAACAGTGACGACATCGCTGCCCTTTCCGCCGCCATGGTCAAGATTGCGCAACCGGAAACCTACACCGCCCTCCACACCGCAGCGATGGCGCGAAAGGACGATTACGCAGTGTCGGGAATGATCGACAAGACAGAGGCCCTCTACCGGAAGCTGGCAGCTCGGAGATAAGGCGGGATTTCACAGCCGGCGACACTCTCATTTTGTTTGTGATACCAGCTTTTTCCCCTTGCACGGTGCATTCCGAAACTATAGGTCTTGCGGCGGCTCGGAGTGTAGCGCAGCCCGGTAGCGCACTTGACTGGGGGTCAAGGGGTCGTGGGTTCGAATCCCGCCACTCCGACCAAAATTCCCCACCGGAAATTGACAGCCCTCAATTGCATAGCATGTACGACGCGCAGGTCTGCGCGTCGTAGAATTGTTTCTGCATCTGCTTTAGAGATTTCCGCCAAGGGGAGATCCGGGTCCTGCGGACTGCGATGATCGCCAGGCTTGATGATCGGCGGCCGAGTCGCCTCATCCTTCTCCGCCACATTTTCCTGCCGTGAAACGTCCGTGTTTTGATTGTGATCGGTATCCCGGGCATCCGGCTGTCTGTCCATGATCAATCTCCTTGTCTTGCAAGGAACAAACGGCAACCTTCCCTTTTGGCCCCACAGGCGAACAAGGCGTTACCGCACCTGATCGAGAAGACGCTTGCATTCGAGAAGATCGTAGAGAGCTTCCTGCAACAAGGCGCGATCCTCCTTGCCGACCGAGGTTTTTCCGAGCGAGATTTCCGGCACGTCATCATTACCGACGAAGGAGAAGAAGCGACGGCTGGCTGGCGCCTTGGCGCGGCCAACGATCTGATCATCGTCGGGATTTCCGAGCTTGGGTTGCTGCTGCGCGCCCCTGTCTCATCATTATTGGCGGCAGCCAGAGCCTCGACGGTCGCCAGATCGCCACTGGCGATGGCGGCGACGAATTTGTTGCCATTGGCCTTCAGGAGCTTCTGTACGCCCTTGATCGTATAACCGTGGTCATAGAGCAGGTGGCGAATGCCCTTCAGCAGATCGACATCGTCAGGGCGATAATAGCGACGCCCGCCGCCGCGTTTCATCGGCTTGATCTGGAGAAACCGCGTTTCCCAGAAGCGCAGCACGTGCTGCGGCAGATCGAGATCGTCGGCCACCTCGCTGATGGTGCGAAACGCATCCGGGCTTTTTTCCATGTCTTCCCCATTCGAAGGTCGCGGCTGCGTCCTTGTCACCAAGACCAAAAGATCAAGGCAACACCACGATTCGATGATTACACGAATCGTGTCTATTTCAACGGCTTATGGATGGGTTTTCAACCATGTTCAGCGGGTTGGACCGAAGATTCCGTTCGGATGATGCCTGCCAGGCTAAAGGTAGATCAGGAAGCCGAAGCGGCCGGCTTCTGCTTTGCCTTGCGCGCAATATGCGATTTCAGCACGCGCTGCTTGAGCACATTGGAGGCCTTGAAGGTCATGACCCGGCGTGGCGAGATCGGCACTTCCTCGCCAGTCTTTGGATTGCGGCCGATGCGCTCGTTCTTGTCGCGCACCTGGAAGGTTGCGAAAGAGGATAGCTTGACGCTTTCGCCCCGCACGATGGCGTTGCAGATTTCATCAATGACGGTTTCGACCAGTTCCGCCGATTCCGTACGGGAAAGACCGACCTTGCGGAAAACCGATTCAGCCAAGTCCGCCCGTGTTACCGTTTTTCCGCTCATCTTCCCCCACCGACTTTTCTGCTATATCGACTAGCCAGCGAAGACTATTGCCCTTGTCTATTCCGGTCAAGCGCCTGCCTTATATCGGTATTTTTTTACCAGCGCAGAAGGACAGAGCCCCAGGTGAAGCCTCCGCCCATGGCCTCGAGCAGAACGAGGTCGCCCTTCTTGATACGCCCGTCTGAGGCCGCGACATTGAGCGCCAGCGGAATGGAGGCGGCAGATGTATTGCCATGCAGGTCAACGGTGACGACCACCTTTTCAAGCGGGATGCCGAGCTTCTTGGCCGAACCGTCGATGATCCGGCGATTGGCCTGGTGCGGCACCAGCCAGTCGAGATCGTCCGCCGTGGTGCCGGTGGCGGCAAAGGCGGCTTCGATGACATCGGTGATCATGCCGACGGCATGCTTGAAGACCTCGCGGCCTTCCATGCGCAGATGGCCGACCGTACCCGTCGTCGAGGGGCCGCCATCGACATAGAGCTTTTCCCTGTGGGCGCCGTCGGAGCGCAGTTGCGTGGTCAGGACGCCGCGGTCGCTATTGCTGCCGGTTCCCTGCTGCGCTTCGAGGATGATCGCGCCTGCGCCGTCGCCGAAGAGCACGCAGGTCGTCCGGTCGGTCCAGTCGAGGATCCGCGAAAACGTCTCGGCACCGATGACCAGCACCCGCTTGGCAAGCCCCCGCGGATATAGGCATCCGCAGTCGTTACGCCGAAGATGAAGCCCGAACAGACGGCCTGGACGTCGAAGGCGGCACCATGGTGCATTCCGAGCCGGTCCTGGATGTTGACGGCCGTGGCGGGAAAGGTGTTGTCCGGCGTCGAGGTCGCGAGAATGATCAGGTCGAGATCGGCCGGTGTCAGGCCGGCATTGTCGAGGGCGGCGCGGGCCGCGGCCTCTCCAAGCGATGCCGTCGTTTCGCCCTCGCCTGCAATATAGCGCTGGCGGATACCGGTCCGCTGCACGATCCACTCGTCGGACGTGTCAACCTTGTTTTCCAGATCGAGATTGGTCACCACCTGCTTGGGGAGTGCTGCCCCGAAGCCGCGAACCACAGAACGGATCATTTTCAAACCTCATCGCTCGTGCTCGCGGCAGCGCACCGAAAGCGGCCACAGCACGATATTTCTGCAAATCATTGGCGATCTTCGCCTTCAGGCCATTTCGGACCATATCATAACCGACGTCGATCGCGGCCGCGAAACCTTCCGCATCCGTACCGCCATGGCTTTTGATCACCACACCGTTCAAGCCCAGAAAGACGCCACCATTGACCTTGCGCGGGTCCATCTTCTCCCGCAGTCGATCAAAGGCGCCTTTTGCCAGGATGTAGCCTATCTTGGCAAGCAATGTGCGCGACATTGCGGCACGCAGGTATTCGGCGATCTGCCGCGCCGTGCCTTCTGCCGCCTTCAGCGCGATATTGCCGGAAAAACCTTCCGTGACCACGACATCGACGGTTCCCTTGCCGATATCGTCGCCCTCGACAAAGCCGAAATAATCGATGCTGTCGAGGCCGGCTTCGCGCAGCAGGCGCCCGGCTTCTTTGACCTCTTCCTGGCCCTTGATCTCCTCGACGCCGACATTCAAGAGGCCAAGCGTCGGTCGCTCCACCTCGAACAGGGCGCGGGCCATGGCGCCGCCCATGAGCGCGAAATCCATGAGTTGCTGTGCATTGGCACCAATCGTCGCACCGACATCGAGCACGATGCTTTCGCCCTTCAACGTCGGCCAGATCGCAGCGATCGCAGGCCGCTGGATGCCCGACATCGTCCGCAGGCAGAAGACCGACATCGCCATCAGCGCACCGGTGTTACCGGCCGAGACGACGACATCCGCCTCGTCTTTTCCGACCGCATCGATCGCGTTCCACATGCTCGACTTGCCACGGCCGCGGCGCAGGGCCTGGCTTGGCTTCTCGTCCATGGCAATGGCGATTTCACTGTGATGGAAGACGCTGGCAGCCTTCAGCTTCGGATGTTTGTCGAGAAGCGGAAGACATTCCGACTCAACACCGAAAAGCACGAAACGGATGTCGGGATGACGCTCGAGCGCCCTTGCGGCACCCGGAATGACGACCTGCGCACCGAAGTCGCCGCCCATAACATCAAGAGAAATTCTGACCACGCGTGTCTTATCCTTTTTCCTGCCACACCGCATGTTTCGTCTCAGCGCAACCATTTGAGCGATGGAGACACACGTGTTTTCATGACGTTTGGACCACCGATGCCCGTCTTCCGGAACAGTTGGCCCAACGGGGCTGGATTGCGGCCAAAATACCTTTTTTCGGTTCTGTGACAACCGATTTGTGCCGCGTACACGAGTGTCAGTCCTTTTTCCAGTCCTTCAGCGCAGCAAACGGATTGGGACGGACATCATCGTCCTTGGTGCTCTCGATCCGTTCCCCGAAAGCGGCGCCGTCCTTGCGCGGATAGGGGTCTATGGCAAGCGCTGCATGTTCGGCGACCACGATCCCGGCGTCGATCGTATCGCCTGTAAACACCTCGGGCACATCCGGCCCCTCCGGATCGACGAACATTTCACCCGTGTCGTTTGCAGCGATGCGGGCAAGCCGCGACCCTTCCGGAACTAAGATCACGTCGATGGCTTCATCGATCTCCGATTCCACGGGTTCGAGCGTCACGACGCAGGCCTGAACGATATTTGCCGCGACGCGCCCGCGAATCCTTACGCCGTCCTTTTTCCAGCGATTGATCTGCAGTTCGGCAGACAGGGACTGCACCTCAACGACATCCCAAAGTGCTGCAAGATCCAGGCGCTCCCTGTCATCGGCGGAAAGACGCACCGTCACCGCATTGGCGGAGATGTTGCCAACCTTCACCGGATAGGAAAATGCCGGTTTTTCGTCATGTGTCATTGTAGAATCCTTAAGGATGGCAATGGTGAGCCGCTCCGCGACCGTGCTTGTTAGGCGCGCGGCTCCGGCACGTCCAGCATGCCGCTTTCCACCAGCTCCTCGCCAAGGCCGGCGAGTGCGGCTTCCGCCTCGAACAGATAGGCGGCCAGTCCCTGCATCGACACCTCGGCGGGTGAGGCCTCCGGATGGAAGTTGCGCTTCAGCGCCTCCGTCAGCGCCGCGGCATCCTTGCTTTCAAGTGCTGCGGAATAAGTTTCGAGGCGGCCGTAGAACATGCCGGCCAGCTTTTTCATGCGCTTGGGAACGGCGACATCACCCACGCCGAGTTCCCGGATCGAGTGATCCACGTCCTCGAAGAACGCATCGACAATTTCCTGGGCGATCTCCTGGCCGGTTCGCGCGGAGGTCCGAGTGCGGCGGAAATACAGGATGAGAACGGCCGACAGCATCTCGAACCGGCCCATCACCGTATCGGGAACACCCAGATCCTCGTAGAGCACCGGACGACGCGCCGCTGCGGTCAAAAAGCCGTATTGGCGCTCGACGATGGCGACATTGTTATTTTTTTGCCGAACAGTCCGAAAATCATCATAAAGCCCAAGTTTGGCTGCTTCAAAGTGCCTGCACCCACGCATCCTGTTGTTGCATGATTGCTGAAGCTGGTTTACCGAAGCAGGCACGAATTGCAATGGCGCATCTGCCATCTTTACCCCAAGGGAGATGTCGTTGACGAAACGGTATTTCAAGTCTGACATGAAACTGCGTAGCGTTGTTCTAACATTGGCAATCTGTGGCACTGCGCTGACGGGGTGCAAGACAACAGATATGATGGGTGCTGGTGCTGGTGAAGTCCTCAACCAGGGCTATGTCGTCGATCAGGAAACGCTGGCGCTGGCGCCGGTTGGATCGAGCCGCGAGCAGGTTCTCCTGTCGCTCGGAACGCCATCGACCACAGCGACCTTCGACAACGAGGTGTTCTACTACATCTCCCAGAAGCGGACGCGGGCCGTGGCTTTCATGAAGCCCAAGCTTGTCGACCAGAGCATCCTGACGGTCTATTTCGACCAGGAAGGCGTCGTCGAGAAGCTGGCGCACTACACGCTGCAAGATGGCAAGGTCTTCGACATGATCTCGCGCACGACGCCGACCGGCGGCCGCGAAATGACCTTCCTCAGCCAGCTGCTTTCGGGCAACGGCATCGGCAAGAGCATGGCAAGATCAATCTTCGCCGACGGAAGCGATGGCGGCAGCAGGGGCCGTTGACAAGCAGCGTTCCATACCCTCAATGCAAAAAACCGCGGAATTAGTTTCCGCGGTTTTTTCATGCGATCGTTGTAAAAATGGGCGGGGCGCGTTCAGCGCCCCGCCATGTGTTTGATTAAGCCAGAACCGCGAGAAGCAGCAAGGCGACGATGTTGGTGATCTTGATCGCCGGGTTGACGGCCGGTCCAGCCGTATCCTTGTAGGGATCGCCGACCGTGTCGCCGGTCACCGACGCCTTGTGCGCATCAGAGCCCTTCATGTGCTTTACACCGTCCTTGTCTATGAAACCGTCTTCGAAGCTCTTCTTGGCATTGTCCCAGGCGCCGCCACCCGACGTCATCGAGATCGCCACGAAAATGCCGTTGACGATCACGCCGAGCAGCGAGGCGCCAAGAGCCGCGAAGGCAGATGCCTTGGAACCCGAAATCAGAAGCACGCCGAAATAGACGACGATCGGCGCCAGGACCGGAAGCAGCGACGGCACGATCATTTCGCGGATCGCAGCCTTGGTCAGCATATCGACCGCGCGACCATAATCCGGGCGATCGGTGCCCGCCATGATGCCCGGTTTTTCGCGGAACTGGCGGCGCACTTCCTCAACGACGGCGCCAGCCGCACGGCCAACGGCCGTCATCGCGATACCGCCGAAGAGATAGGGGATGAGACCGCCGAAGATCAGGCCGGCGACGACATAAGGGTTGGACAGGTCGAACGAGATCGTGCCCACATCCGCATAATACAGATACTTGTCGCCATTGGCAGCGAAGTATTTGAGGTCGTTGGAATAGGCGGCAAACAGGACCAGCGCGCCAAGGCCAGCCGAACCGATGGCATAACCCTTGGTGACGGCCTTCGTTGTATTGCCGACCGCATCGAGCGCGTCGGTTGCCTTGCGCACATCCGGTGGCAGATGCGCCATTTCGGCGATGCCGCCCGCATTGTCGGTTACCGGACCGAAGGCGTCGAGCGCAACGATCATGCCGGCAATGCCGAGCATGGCGGTCACGGCGATGCCGGTCCCGAACAGGCCAGCCAGCTGGTAGGTGGACAGGATGCCGCCGACAATGACGATGGCCGGGAGTGCGGTCGATTCCAGCGAAACGGCAAGCCCCTGGATAACGTTGGTGCCATGGCCACTGACCGAGGCCTGGGCGATCGAATTGACCGGACGTTTGTTGGTGCCGGTATAGTATTCGGTGATCACCACGATCAAGGCCGTTACGACGAGACCAAGGATGCCGCAGATGAACAGGTTGGTGCCGGTGATATCCTTGCCTTCGACGGCGCCGATCGAGCCCCAGCCGATGGTCAGCGACGTTGCCGCCCCAAGACCGATGATCGACAAAAGACCGGTGACGATCAGGCCCTTGTAGAGCGCGCCCATGATCGAGCCGTTCGAGCCGAGCTTGACGAAGAAAGCGCCAATGATCGAGGTGATGATACAGGCGCCGCAGATGGCCAGCGGATAGGCCATGACGACGTCGAGCGTCGGGCTTGCGGCAAAGAAGATTGCGGCCAGCACCATGGTCGCGACGATCGAAACTGCATAAGTCTCGAACAGGTCGGCCGCCATGCCGGCGCAGTCGCCGACATTGTCGCCAACGTTGTCGGCGATGGTTGCCGGGTTGCGTGGGTCATCCTCAGGAATGCCGGCCTCGACCTTGCCGACGAGATCGCCGCCGACATCGGCTCCCTTGGTGAAGATACCGCCGCCGAGACGGGCGAAGATTGAAATCAGCGAAGCGCCAAAGCCAAGCGACACGAGCGCATCGATGACTTCACGCGAGCCCGGCGCCTGGCCCAGACCTGCGGTGAGAACAAGATAATAGATCGCGACACCGAGAAGAGCGAGACCGGCGACCAGCATGCCGGTGATCGCGCCCGACTTGAAGGCAATATCAAGGCCCGCTGCAAGACTGACCGATGAAGCCTGCGCCGTGCGTACATTGGCGCGAACAGAGATGTGCATGCCGATGAAACCGGCCGCACCCGACAGAACTGCCCCGATCAGGAAGCCGATGGCGGACGTTGCAGAAAGAAGGACCCAGACACCGACAAAGACGACGGCGCCGACAAGGGCAATAGTTTTATATTGACGTGTGAGATAGGCCTGCGCCCCCTCGCGTATGAAGCCTGCAATCTCTTGCATGCGGGCATTGCCCTGATCGGCGGCAAGCACCGACCGGGTCGTCCAGATGGCATACACCACCGAAAGCAACCCGCATGCGATAACGCCCAGTAGAATGGTCATTTCGCTCTTTCCTCCGTTAGCCCGCAGCTTACTCCGTCCCACAGGCTTAAAAATCACATTGAGGCCACGCTCCCTCTTCAAGCGCGGCGGCCCATGCGGGGGCAAGAGTGCTGTGACGAATCGGTATCGTCAAGCCCTGCAGAGCGGTCAAAACTGTCTGTTTTGTGAGACTTAGCGGTTTTTCCGGGAACGAACCGGAGGCTTAAGCGGCGGGTTACGGTCAAACCGTCCGCTTTGTCCCGGAATGGATCAAAAATGCCAGAAGTACGAAGCAGGTCAGGGTCACCGGCCACACCGCGGCGTTCAGCATATCCCAGCCATAGGCGGTCAAAACCTTGCCGGAACCAAAAGACGCAAGCGCCACCGCGGTGAACAGGATGATGTCGTGGAAGCCCTGAACCTTGTCGGCCTCATGCGGCCGGTAGCTTGCCGCGACAATGGCGGTCGAGCCGATGAAGCCCAGATTCCAGCCAAGTCCGAGGAGGATGAGCGCACCCCAGAAATTCCAAAGCGCAATACCCTGATGCGCGACGACCGCGCACAGCATGAGGATCAGCAGCCCGACGGCCACCACTTTCTCCGCTCCAAACCGGGTCACGAGCATGCCGGTGAAAAAACTTGGGGCAAACATGGCAAGCACATGCCACTGGATGCCGAGTGTCGCCATATCGGTGGAGAAGCCGCAGCCGACGACCATGGCGATCGGCGCACCGGTCATCAGAAAGGTCATCAGCGCATAGGTGGAGATGCCGCAAATCATGCCGGTCAGGAAACGCTGTGTCAGCACGATTTCGCGGAGCGGCCGGGCGGCGGCGACGGCCTGCGTCGTCTGCGGCGCCCGAAGGTCCGGCAGACGTAGAAACAAGAGGAGAGTGATGGCCGCGAGACAGACCGGCACCAGCGCAATGAACGCGCCGGCAAAGAGCACGGGCGCGAAAGCATCCTTGGTCAGGATGACCAGCTGCGGACCGAGCACCGCGGAGATCATGCCGCCGGCAAGAATCCAGGAGATGGCACGCGGCTTGTAGTGGGTCGGCGAGGCATCAGCCGCCGCAAAACGGATCTTCTGGGCAAAACCGCCGGACATGCCGGCGATGCAAAGCCCGAGCGCAAAGATCCAGAAATCCTGGCGAAACAGCGCAATGGCTGCGACCGCGCCGCCGCAGGCGCCCAACAGCGCACCGACGATGAAGGCGGCCTGCCGTCCAAGCAGGCGCGAGAAAAGTGCGACCAGCACCGCGCCCAGCGCCACACCAATATTGAAACCGGTGAGTGGCGCCGTTGCCAGCGACTTGTCGTCGCCGAGCAACTGGTAACCGGCGACGCCACCAACAGCAAAGGAGATCGGGCCGAGCGTGCCCAGAACCCCTTGGGCGGCTGTCAACAGGTAGACGTTGCGGCGGGCGGCGCGCAGGTCCGGTGTCGTTCCCTGCCCGTTGCCCTGCTGCGCGTCCATCTCGTGATTGCCTTACTTCTTGACGTCCGTGCGGATCTGACGGGCGATCCGATCGAGGATCGCGTTGACGAGCTTGGGTTCCTCGTCCTCGAAGAACGCCTTGGCGATCTCGACATATTCGGTGACGATGACGGCGACGGGCACGTCCTTGCGTTCGACCAGCTCGAACGTGCCGGCGCGCAGGATGGCGCGCACGGTCGAATCGAGCCGCGACAGGGCCCAATCGTCCTGCAGTGCCGTACCGATCAGCGGATCCAGCGAACGCTGGTCGCGAACCACACCGGCGACGATCGACCGGAACCAGGACGCATCCGCCTTCAGGTAGGTTTCGCCGTCAAGTTCCTGGCCAAGCCGATGGGCCTCATATTCAGCGACGATTTCCAGCACACCGGTGCCGCCGATATCCATCTGGTAGAGCGCCTGCACGGCGGCAAGCCTTGCGGCGCCACGTTGGTTTGCCTGCTTGACCGGTGGAGTTGCCGGAGGTGTCGAAGACGTGTCGCTCACTGTTCGCCGCCCAGTTTCATCTTGAGATCGATCATGGTCAGGCAGGCGCGGGCTGCAAAACCGCCCTTGTCGCCTTCGCTCTTCTTCGCACGCGCCCAGGCCTGTGCATCATTCTCAACCGTCAGGATGCCGTTGCCGATGGCAAGGCTCTCGCTGACAGTGAGGTCCATTATGGCACGGCTGGATTCATTGGCAACGATATCGAAATGATAGGTCTCGCCGCGGATAACCATTCCGAGCGCGACGAAGCCGTCATATTCGGTAGCACCATTGTCAGCACCGTCGAGCGCCATGGCGATCGCGGCCGGGATTTCCAGCGCGCCGGGCACCGTCACGATGTCATAGGTCGCGCCGGCCGCGTCGAGGGCCGACTTCGCACCATCCAGCAGAGCATCGGCCATGTCGTCATAGAAGCGCGCTTCCACAATGAGAATATGTGGTGTCGGGTTGTTGGCCATGTGTCACCTGTTTGAAATTTGGGGCCGGACATCTCCGGCACAGGCGGCGGTCAAACCACGACGGCGGCGTAATGGCAAGCTTTTTCGTGAAAGCGGCAGCCTGCCAAGGGTTTTGGGTGAAAAGCGGTGGCGTCTTTACGGCAAATCGTGGACTTTCCGGGTGTGCTTTTCAACTCGGCAGCACATCTATACCATTTCCCGCAAATCGGAGATGTGCATGACCGAAAAACAACGACCGATCGTCAATCCGGAAGACCTCCCGCTCGACCACTGGAGCGAGGGCGGCTTCTTTGAGTCCAGCGATGTCTCGTTCGGCTCTCTGCTCGGCCTGACCAATCTGGGCATCGGCTATGGCGAGGTGCCGCCCGGAAAATCCGGCTGCCCGTTTCACAACCACCACGTCGAGGAAGAGTTGTTTGTGATCCTCGCTGGTGAAGGACAGTACCGGTTCGGGCCAAATCGCTATGCCGTCAAGGCCGGTGATGTGCTCGGCGCACCGGCAGGTGGCCCGGAGACCGCGCATTGCCTGATCAATACCGGCGCGACGCCGCTCAAATACCTGTCGGTCTCAGCCAACGCCAGGACCGAGATCTGCGAATATCCAGATTCCGGCAAGTTTCTCGCCAAGACGCGCGATGCATCCGGAAAACCCCAGTTTCGTTTCATCGGGCGGCCGGATACTGCCGTCGACTATTGGGATGGCGAGCCCGGCATCTGAAAACCCTTCCCTATCCACCTTCCAAACAGCGGAATGAACAGCCTGCATGCACACTGTCCCCACGATTGAAACTGACCGCCTGATCCTTCGCCCCTACCGCCGGGATGATTTTACACCCTACAGCGCTCTTTTCGCCAATCCGGAGGTCACGCGTTTCATCGGTGGGGTGCCCTTTTCACGCGAACAGGCCTGGACGCGGTTTCTGCGGCAGGTCGGCATGTGGCACTATTTCGGGTTTGGGTTCTTTGCGCTCCAGGAAAAGGAAACCGGCAACTTTATCGGCGAAGCCGGCTTTCACGACCTACACCGCGTGATAAGCCCTTCCCTCGAAGGCACAATGGAGACAGGCTGGGCGCTCTCTCCCCAATCCCACGGCCGCGGCCTTGCAACGGAAGCCGTCGGTGCCGCCCTGACCTGGGGCGAGCAGCATTTTCCATCACTGAAAAAACCTGCATCATCGACATTTCCAATCTTGCCTCGCTACGCGTTGCGGCAAAACTGCATTTCCGGGAGGCCAAGCGGACAGTCTATCATGGGGCGCAGGTGGTTCTGTTCGAAAGATAATGAAAAATCTTACCTTCCCTGCTTCAAAAACTTATAGAGCTTGCCAATATTTCCGGTCATTAAGGAGAAGACAGAACACTACAGTCGAATATTCGGGGAATAATATTAAGAAGCAGGATGATGATTTCAGGTAAAACTTTATTGGCTATTGCAGGGATCTTTCTGGCAACGGATGCACTGGCGGTCGATCCGACCGGGATCTATGACGTTACCGGCGTCGTGCGTGGCGCGAGCGGAAGCTATAGCGGTTCCGTCGAGGTGACCAAAACCGGTGAAACATTCGCTGTAAAATGGACGCTTGGGCAGGACGTCGCGAGGGGAATCGGGATCGCCAGCGGCGATGGACCGGATGCTCCGAACCGGTTTGCCATCGCATTCGGGTCTACGCAAAGTTTTGGTATTCTTGACCTGACGCTGCAACCGGATGGTTCGTGGAATGGTCCCTGGGTTTATGTCGGCGGCCAGACTGTTTCCGTCGAGACGTGGACCAGACGCGGCGGCACGAAAAAATCGCCTGATACCAGCAACGAGCAAGCACCTCGTCCCGCCAACAAACCCCTACAGGCGCCTTGAGCTCCCGCCGTCGGCCGTTCAACGCCGGGCGCGCAGAATCCGCTTCCAGATCGTCCCGCCCAGAAACTTGTTGAAGACAACGAAATAGGCAACGATCAGGGCAAAGAACAACAGTGCTGGGCCGCCTTCCAGATTAAAACCATCCTCGGTCTTGCCACCGAAAACCATAGCAACGATGTAGCCAAGAACGAAAAAAGCGGTCAGGAAATCGAGGATCGCCGCCAGCACGATGCGCCAGGTTGACGGTCCCTTTTCAGCCGGTGCATCGGTCATCGCCTATTCTCCATTCTTTTAACTGCAACACATATACAGGTTCTCATCGCTCCAGCAACGGCCGACAGTCCTTGCCCTACAGTTTTGATGCCGGAAACTCCGCCAGCCGCGCGGCATAGCGCGCCATGGTGTCGACCTCGAAATTGACGAAGTCGCCGGCCTTGCGCTGTCCCCAGGTTGTGACTTCGAGCGAATGACGGATCAAGAGCACGTCGAAATCCGTATCGTTGACGGCATTGACGGTCAACGACGTCCCGTCCAGCGCGACCGAACCTTTCGGCGCCACGAATTTCGCCAGGTGCTCGGGGGCGCGCAGGCGGAAACGGGTGGCCTCACCCTCGGCCTCGACCGAGAGGATTTCCGCCTTGCCGTCGACATGGCCCGATACGAGATGGCCGCCGAGTTCATCGCCGATCTTGAGCGAGCGCTCCAGATTGATCTTCTGGCCCCCTTCCATCCGGAAATCGTCGTCAGCCGGAGCGCCTCCTCCCAGGCTTCCACTTCGAACCAGCGCTGGTTCGAGCCGTCTTCCGGCAGGGTCGTTACCGTCAGGCAGACGCCGGAGCAGGCGATCGAGGCGCCGATGTCGATGCCCTTGGGGTCATAGGCCGTGGCGATCCGCAGCTTGACGCCTTCATCAAGCGGGGTCAGTGCTTCGACAGTGCCGATATCGGTGATAATGCCGGTGAACATCAGATGTCTCTTTCGTAATTCTCGCAAATATCCGCGCCAAATTGGTGCGTTTCCACCGGTCTGAAGCCGGCGGGGATGGACTGCGGATCAAATGGGGATGCGATGCCGCCTTCGCCAAGGGTGCCCGGCCCGCGAAACAGCAAGATCTGATCGACAAGCCCCGCGTTTAGGAAGGAACGTGCCGTTTTTGCGCCACCCTCGACCACCAGCGAGGATATCCCACGCGAGGCGAGCGCCGTCAGAAGATCGTCCAGCCGGGTGGAATCGCAAGTCAGGATTTCGACGCCGGCTGCTTCGAGGGCTTCACCGCGGGCGTCGAGACCGTCTTCGGTCGTTGCCGCTAGATCCGCAATAACGATGACAGGCACTTCACGCGCGGTCATGACCAGCTTCGAATTCAGCGGCAGTTCCAGCCTGCGATCGAGCACGATGCGAATCGGGGATTGGTTTTCCAGATCCTCCAGCCGGCAGGTGAGTTCCGGGTCGTCGGCAATCGCCGTTCCGATGCCGACGAGGATAGCGTCGGTGCGGGCGCGCAGGCGGTGAACCTCTTCGCGTGCTTCGGGCCCAGTGATCCGTACCTGCCCTATACCGTGAAGGCCGATCATTCCATCGGCAGAAACCGCCAGCTTTAGAGTCACATGCGGCCGCTTGCTGCGCTTGCGCATCAGATAGGCTTCCTGTGCCCGCTCCCCTCGCCCGACAAAACACCGAGCGTCACGGCAATCCCCGCTTCGCGCAGGAGCGCCACGCCGCTGCCCGATACCCGCTCGTCCGGATCCATGACGGAAATCACGACACGGCCGATGCCGGAGGCAATCAGCGCATCGGTGCAGGGTGGCGTCTTGCCGTGGTGGGAGCATGGCTCAAGCGTCACATAGGCGGTGGCGCCCTTTGCCTTGTCGCCTGCGTTCTTGAGAGCCTGCGTCTCGGCATGCGGCCGCCCGCTGATCGCCGTCACGGCACTGCCGACAATGACAGGACCGTCGCCATCGTCGCGCACGATCACGCAGCCGACGGAGGGATTGGTGGAGGTCTGGCCGACATGCAGATAGGACAGGCGGATCGCCTCTTCCATGAAGCGCACATCCTCGTCACGCCGGTCATGGTCCCTCTGGTCATGGGCCGTCATGTCAGACGCCCGGGTCGCGCGCGATCTTGGCGCTGATCTCCGCGATCACCTTCTCGAAATCCTCGGCATGGGAGAACTCGCGGTAGACGGAAGCATAGCGCACGAAGGCGACGTCATCGAGCCCCTTCAAGGCTTCCAGCACCTGAAGGCCGATTTCTTCCGATGGGATTTCCGTTTCGCCCGAGCTTTCCAGACGCCGGACGATGCCGGAGACGGCGCGCTCGATACGGTCGCGTTCGACGGGCCGCTTGCGCAGCGCGATCTCGAACGATCGCGACAGCTTGTCGCGATCGAACGGAACCTTGCGGCCAGTCTTCTTCATAATCATCAGTTCGCGCAACTGCACCCGCTCGAAGGTCGTGAAGCGGCCACCGCAATCCGGGCAGATGCGCCGGCGACGGATGGAGGAGCCGTCCTCTGCCGGACGGCTATCCTTCACCTGGCTGTCTTCGGAACTGCAATAGGGGCAGCGCATGCGCGATCCTGACTATGGGCCTGAGACTAGAGGTATGGATACATCGGGAAGCGATCTGTCAGCTTGACGACCTTTTCACGAACGCCAGCCTCGACCACGGCATTGCCTTCGTCGGAGTTGGCAACCTTCAGGCCGTCGAGAACTTCGACGATCAGATTGCCGATCTCGCGGAATTCCGCTTCCTTGAAGCCGCGCGTCGTGCCGGCCGGCGTGCCGAGACGGACGCCCGAGGTGACAAAGGGCTTTTCCGGGTCGAATGGGATGCCGTTCTTGTTGCAGGTGATGTAGGCGCGACCAAGGGCGGCTTCGGCGCGCTTGCCGGTGGCGTTCTTCTTGCGCAGGTCGACCAGCATCAGGTGGTTGTCGGTGCCGCCGGAGACGATATCGAGTCCGCCGGCCACAAGCGTTTCCGACAGGGCCTTGGCGTTCTTGACGATCTGGGCTGCGTAATCCTGGAATTCCGGCTTCAGCGCTTCACCGAAGGCCACAGCCTTAGCGGCGATGACGTGCATCAGCGGGCCGCCCTGGAGGCCGGGGAATACGGCCGAGTTGAACTTCTTCGCCAGATCCTCGTCGTTGGTGAGGATCATGCCGCCGCGCGGGCCGCGCAGCGATTTATGCGTCGTTGTGGTCGCGACGTGGCAATGCGGGAACGGCGACGGATGCTGATTGCCGGCAACGAGGCCTGCAATGTGGGCCATGTCGACCATCAGCCACGCGCCGACTTCATCGGCGATCTCGCGGAAGCGCTTCCAGTCCCAGATGCGGGAATAGGCGGTGCCACCGGCGATGATCAGCTTGGGCTTGTGCTTGCGGGCGCTCTCGGCAACCGCATCCATGTCGAGCAGGTTGTCGCCTTCGCGTACGCCATAGGACACGACGTTGAACCACTTGCCGGACATGTTGACCGGCGAACCGTGGGTCAGGTGACCGCCGGAATTGAGATCGAGGCCCATGAAGGTGTCGCCCGGCTGCAACAGCGCGAGGAACACGGCCTGGTTCATCTGCGAACCGGAATTCGGCTGAACGTTGGCGAAGTTGACGCCGAACAGCTTCTTGGCGCGTTCGATGGCGAGTTCTTCGGCGATGTCGACGAACTGGCAGCCACCATAATAACGCTTGCCCGGATAGCCCTCGGCATATTTGTTGGTCATGATCGAGCCCTGCGCTTCGAGCACGGCGCGCGACACGATGTTTTCAGAAGCGATCAACTCAATCTCGTGGCGTTGGCGGCCAAGCTCCTTCTCGATCGCACCAAAGATATCCGGATCGCTGTCGGCAAGCGAGCGGCTGAAGAAAACGTCATTGGCGGCGGCGGAAAGGCTCATATTTGAAGCTCCTCAAGGACTGTGGCACGGTGTTTATCGTCCTCGCATGGCAAGGGCAATACACGCTGTGCGATTTGCGCCATTTCCCACACCTGCCGCGCCTGTCAAAAATGCCGCAGGCATAGGAAAAGGCCGCCCACCTGGCAGGATGGACGGCCTTTCCACAAAATTCAGATTTGTCTTATTGCGGCAGGAAGTCCTGCTCGACCGAACTGGCCGCCTGCTCGACGCCAGTGGTCGTCTGCAGCGCCAGCTGCTGTTCGCCGTCCATCTGGTAAATGTCGTCGCGGAACTGCACGACGCCATCCTTGGCTGCCCAGGCGGTGATGTATTTGAAATAGACCGGCACTTCAACGGCAAGCTTGATCGGCGAGTTCTGGCCCGCGCGGATCGTCGCCTCGATCTGTTGACGCGACCAGCCGGGCGTATCGCGCAGCAACCACGTCGTCAGGTCACGCACGTTCTGAACACGGACACAGCCCGAACTCTCGAAGCGGGCAAGCTTGTTGAACAGGCCCTGCTGCGGCGTGTCGTGCATATATTCGTTGTGTTCGTTGTGGAAGTTGATCTTGGTCGAGGCCATGGCATTAGTCTTGCCCGGATCCTGACGGAAGGTGAGGTTCGGTGCCTTCTCGGCATTCCAGTCGATCGTCTCAGGCGCAACCTCGTTGCCCTGCCCGTCGATCAGGCGGATCGAATTCTTCTTCAGATATTCCGGATCCTTGCGCATCAAAGGCACGATGTCCTTTTCGACGATCGAACGCGGAGAGGTCCAGTAGGGGTTGAGAATGACCTCGTAGATCTTCGAATTGATGATGTGGGTCGGACGGCTGATGCGGCCAACGACTGCAGTGTGACGGGTCGCGACACGGCCGTTTTCGACCGCTTCGATATAGGCCGCCGGAATATTGACCATGACGTAGCGGCTGCCGAGATCGCCGGACATCGACTGAAGGCGGACGATATTGGTGTTCAACTGCTGCAGGCGCACATCGGCGGGAATGTTCAGCGCCTTCATCGAATATTCACCGAGAACGCCGTCGGACGGCAGGCCGTGGCGGGCCTGGAAGCGCTTGACCGCGCCATCGACATAGCTGTCGAACGCATTCGAGATACCGGCCGAACGCGGCAGATCGCCGACGATCATCAGGCGCTGGCGCAAGGCCTGAACAGCAGGATCGGAAACGCCCATCTCGAGACGGACGGACGGATTGACCTGCGGCCAGCCACCGGCGGAGGCGATCTGCTGATACTGACCAATCGCATTCTGCGTATTGGCCAGCGTGTCCGGGCCAAAGATCGGGTTATTGGAAACGACGGCTGTCGCGGAGCGTGAAGCCTTGGCGTCGAACTGGTCATCCCAGACCCCACGGCGCGGGGCATTGATGATTTCGTCGAGCGCGGTCTGGGCCATGGCGTTGCCGGCAACCGCAGCAGCACCAATCGTTGCGGCGGAGCGCAGGAAAGCCCGGCGCGAGAAAGCATCAATTCCGTTTTTCTTCGACATAGTCCTACCATCCAATATTGCGGCGTATCCCGGCCTAAGCCGTTACCATAAATATGGTTAAGAAACGCAAACCAAAGCTGCCTGCCACATTCACGATCGCTTGAGCGGTCGCTCGGAGGCGCAAAACATCGGCCCCGCATCGACAAAGCGTCTACTTTTTCACCTCTGTCGCTCTCACAGCAATATGGCCGATTCGTGTCGCCAGCAGACGGGACCCACGCGTGACCGCCGTCGCCCGCTTTCTTGCGGTTTTTCAGCCACATGACACGACAAAGCCGGACGTGGGAACACGTCCGGCTTTTGACTGGAGATGAGGACGCTTTAAGCGCTTACAGGCGGTACATAATGCTGTCGTTCCAGAAGCGGTCGAGGCGCTGCAGAAGCTTGTTCATCTGGCCGAATTCGTCGGTGCCGATGCCGCCGACCTTCTGGATGGAGCCGATGTGACGCTCGTAGAGCTTGGCAACGGTTTCGGCGATCTGCTGGCCATCGTCCGTCAGGCTGATGCGGACCGAACGACGGTCGATGCGCGAGCGCTGATGGTTGATGAAGCCGAGATCAACCAGCTTTTTAACATTGTAGGATACGTTGGAGCCGAGATAGTAGCCGCGCGAGCGCAGTTCACCAGCGGTCAGTTCGGAATTGCCGATATTGAAGAGGAGAAGTGCCTGGACGGCGTTGACGTCGGAGCGACCGGACCGGTCGAATTCGTCCTTGATGACATCGAGGAGACGGCGGTGAAGACGCTCGACGAGGTGGAGCGATTCCATGTAGAGCGAACGGATCGCATCTTCGTGGGGATCTTTAGGGGCGACGACCTGTGGCTTCATTTTCGTGTTCATGATGACTGCCTCACTGTTTTGTTTGGCGGTGTATGTAGCTCTTCCCGCCTTGAGGTAGACACTATCGAATATGTATAAAATTCGACTTAAACTACAGCCTTAACAGCGCCTTACTATCCACAGCCCTTGTGTCAGGGTAAATCAATTCTTGCAGCCTTGGCCTGTTTGGCCCGCTGATAGGCAATGGCACTGCGGAAAATCACGAAGGTGACAGCCACTGTGAGATGGAGCAGAAGCAGTCCCGGCCGCACGCCAAAGATCTGTGGATAGACCTCGAACATGGTGATCTCGGCAACCGCGGCAACGACCCACAGCACCGGCCCCCAGGAAACCAAGAGCCACAATCCGAGCGCCGCCACGAGATAGACCACGGCAAGCGTCGTCGCCGCCACGCGCCACGACAGCGGCAGCAGGTCGAAACGCCCCTCGCCCTCCATCGAAAAACCGATGAGCATTGCCCAGTAGCTGAGGCCAAACCAGAAGCAGGAAACGGACACAAGGCGCAGGAACAATCCGAAGATTGTTTCCGCCAGCGATGGTTTTGGTACATGAACAGAATCAGCAGCCATGTCGCAGAAGATACGTATCGCTATGGCGCTTAGCCAGACGCTTGTTCCACACAGGTGTTTTGCGATGCAACCAAACGGCGGAAAATCAGTTTATGACCGGAAGTGTCTCACAACTGCGACACTTCAAGCGGGCAATTGCTGTCGGCATCTTTTCCGATGCCCTGGCGCGATTAAGCCGTGCCCGAAAAGGGAAACAGCCATGGAATATCAGCGACCATTCCGCGCGATTGCGACGGAACACGGTGAAATACTCATCCTCGACGCCAATGCAAGGGTCGTCACCGATTTCCGCGCAGCGGCACGATAGATGAAGACCTGCAACGAGCGAACGCGATTGCGGCGGTTGATGTCGAGGATTTTTCAGATGACTGATGCAAAAGCAAAAATGTGGAGCGGCTTTGACAAGCGCGGCCATCGCGGAACCAGACCCAGCGTGATGCGTTTTCCTTCGATAATAAAGGTCGAATGGAGACAATCATGAACGATAATCGCGAAACCCAGGCCGATCATAAGCGGCAGGATCAGTCGCCGGCGGTGCAATCCCTGAAACAGGAGAAGGCCGCAACCAAGACGCTCTCCCTGATGAGGAACTGGAGAAAGGCTTGAAAGATAGCTTTCCGGCAAGCGACCCGGTTTCTGTGACCAGCCCTTCAGTCCCGACGGGCCGCATCGACCCGGATGACCAGAAGCAATAATTGACATTACCGTTGGCGGCCGTGTTTTTCACAATGAAACACGGCTGGATAGCCATTTTATCCAAATCTCTTTTTTCGCCGAAATCCTTGTTGGATCGATGACGTGCAAACGTGACGCATCGGCGTCTGTTTTCCTGTGGCAACACGCGTGATACACCGCTCACCACAATGGTTTCCACGAAAGACGAGCATAATGACCGACAAGACCAACGTCGTTGACCTCATCACCGGCCATCGCCGCATGCGACGCAACCGCAAGGCGGACTGGACACGGCGCTTGGTGCAGGAAAATCGCCTGACGGTGGACGACCTGATCTGGCCAATCTTCATCGTTCCGGGGTCTGGCATCATCGAACCGATTACGGCCATGCCCGGCGTCAACCGCATGAGTATTGACAAGGCGGTGGAGGCGGCCCGCGAAGCGGCCGATCTCGGCATCCCGGCGCTGGCGACCTTCCCCAACATCGATATGATCTTGCGTGATGAGACGGGATCTCACAGTCTTGCTGCCGACAACCTGATCAATGAAACCACACGCGCCATCAAGAAAGCAGTGCCTGGTATCGGCATTATCACAGATGTGGCTCTTGATCCTTTCACCAGCCACGGCCATGACGGCATTCTTAGAGACGGCGAAATCGTCAACGACGAGACGGTCGCGCAGATCGCCAAGGCAGCCGTCCTGCAGGCCGAGGCGGGTGCCGACATCATCGCGCCTTCCGATATGATGGACGGTCGCATCGGTGCCATCCGTCAGGCACTCGATGCAAGCGGCCACCAGTCCGTCGGCATCATGTCCTATGCGACGAAATTCGCGTCTGCCTTCTACGGCCCCTATCGTGAGGCGATCAATACCGGCGGACTTTTGAAGGGCGACAAGAAGACCTATTACATCGATCCGGCAAACGGCACCGAGGCGCTTCGCGATGCAGCCCTTGATGTCGAGGAGGGCGCCGACATGCTGATGGTCAAGCCCGGCTTGCCCTATCTCGATATCTGCTGGCGCATGAAGCAGGAATTCGGCCTGCCGGTCTTTGCCTATCAGGTCTCGGGCGAATACACCCAGATCAAGGCCGCCGCCATGAATGGCTGGATCGATGGCGAGCGTGTGATGCTGGAAACCCTGCTCGCCTTCAAGCGCGCCGGCTGCGACGGCATATTGAGCTACTTCGCCATCGATGTGGCGCGCCTTCTCTCGAAGCGATAGGGCGGCCGGTGGTATCTTCCTCCGACGACGCGACGCTGAATTTCTACGCGCTAAGGGCGGAAGCTTATGCGGCCAAGACAGCGGATACGCCGGCAGACGGTCTGGATGGTTTTCTCGATGCGCTCCAAGCCGGCGCCCTTATTCTGGAACTCGGTTGCGGCAGCGGTCGCGATAGCGCGCATATGCTGTCGCGTGGCTTTGACGTGGCGCCCACGGATGGTTCACCGGAGATGGCGGCGCTCGCCGAGCAAAGGCTCGGCCGGCCGGTCGCCATCCTGCCCTTCGATCAATTGACCGCCGTCAATCTCTATGACGGGATTTGGGCGAATGCCTGCCTGCTGCATGTGCCGCGACCGGCGCTTTCCGGCATCCTCACTCGTATCCGACCAGCTCTAAAGGCCGGAGGGTTGTTCCGGGCCAGCTTAAAGGCAGGTGACCTAGAAGGCCGCGACCGGTTCGATCGATACTACAATTATCCATCAGAATGCTGGCTGCGCGACTGCTATGAGGCTGCCGGCTGGACGACAATCCGGATCGAGACACGCGACGGTGGCGGGTATGACGGGGAGCCGACCCTCTGGCTCCGGGTCCATGCTGTCGCTTGAGATGGCGCCGTCGAGCGCCCGCCATTGTTTTTTCCGCTGATCAATCCCATATCCGTTTTCAGACAATTGGAGACAAGGCGATGAGCGTGCAAGACGAAAACCTGAGAACCCCTTCCTCCGACTGGCGGGCCTATCAAGGGGTCTTGTCGCGCCGGGTGTTTGCCTTTGTTCTCGACTACCTGATCGTGGCGCTGCTCTGGGTGCCTGCCGCCGTCGTCGTCTTCTTCCTTGGCATCCTGACCTTTGGTCTCGGCTTCCTGCTCTATCCCGTGCTTTTCGCCGCTGTCGCCATGCTGTATTTCGGCGTGACCGTTGGCGGTCGCAATCAGGCTTCACCTGGCATGAACATGATGGGCCTAGCGATCGCCCGCACCGACGGACGGCCGATGGATTTCCTGACGGCGATCGTGCATCTCGTGATCTTCTGGATCGCCAATGCCCTTCTGACCCCGCTGATTCTGCTGATCGGTCTCTTCACGGACCGCGGCCGCCTGCTGCACGACCTGCTGATCGGTACCGTCACCGTCCGACGCGACCGTTATTGAGGTCGCACGGGTAGCAAAGGCCATCATCCCCAGAATTCGTGAGGCCTGAGTTCCGGTTTTCGCGCTTTACCGGCTTTCGCACCTGCGGGAGCCGGTTGACCTTTTCATTCTTTCGCCATGCTAGTTCGATCCGCAGCGGAATGAAGAGCGACCCCCGCGACCTATGAACACGCAAACTGCACCGTCTCCCCAATTCTACCTGACCGCGCCCTCGGCATGCCCGTATCTGCCGGACGAGATGGAGCGGAAAGTCTTCACCCATATGGTGGGTGAGCGGGCACCTGAACTCAACGATCTCCTGACCCAGGGCGGTTTCCGGCGCTCCCAGAACATTGCCTATCGTCCGGCCTGCGAGACCTGCCGTTCCTGCATCTCGGTGCGCATCATCGTGGGGAGTTCAAGCCGACCCGTTCGATGCGACGCATCATGGCGCAGAACGGCGATGTGGTTGCGACGGAATATCCGGCAGAACCATCCAGCGAACAATACAGTCTTTTTCGGCGCTATCTCGACAGCCGCCACCAGCGCGGCGGCATGTCGGACATGTCCGTCCTCGATTACGCGATGATGGTCGAGGACACCCACGTTAACACGCGCATCATCGAATATCGGCTACGCGCCGAGGGCGACGGCCTTGCGGAGAAAGGCAAGGGACCACTGATCGCTGCGGCCTTGACCGACAAGATGGGCGACGGCCTGTCGATGGTCTACTCCTACTTCGACCCTGCCCATGCGGATCGCTCGCTCGGCAGCTACATGATCCTCGATCATATTCGCAAAGCGCAAGCGCGTGGCCTACCACACGTCTATCTCGGCTACTGGGTCAAGGGATCGCGCAAAATGGACTATAAAACAAAGTTTTTGCCGCAGGAGCACCTTATGGCGCGCGGCTGGGAACGTTATGCTGGGCTTGAGGAAACATCCCCAGAATCGGAATAATCTTGTCCCTTCCCGTTGATGCCGCCCACCACCGCCGCGGTCTTACCATAACCGGCATAGGCGGGCTTGCCCTGTCGTTCGATATTCCCTTGATCCGTGCATCCGATGGCGAAGTCTGGTCGCTTCTGGCCGTCCGCAGTTTCTGCACATTTCTGGTCGCGCTGGTTGCCTGGTTCGTACTTAACCGCCTGATGAAACGACAGATCGCGCTAATCCCCGGCAAGGCCGGATTGTTGGCCGGCATCTTCTACGGCCTCGGCAGCTTCACCTTCCTCCTGTCGGTCTTCAACACGGCCACGGCCAACGTCGTCTTCATCGTCGCCTTCACCTCGATGTTCGCAGCCGTGCTATCCTGGGTTTTTCTCAAGGAGCGTCCGTCAAATGCGACGCTGGTGACCATGGCCGTCATGGTCTTCGGCGTCGGGCTGATCGTTCAGGACGGACTAAAAGCGGCAATTTCTTCGGCGACGCCATGGCCGTCGCATCGGCGCTGCTGCTTGCCTGCGCCATCACCGTCAGCCGCGCCAGCGGCAAGGACATGGGGCTGGTGCCGCTGGCAACCGCGATTTTCCCCTGCGTCATCGGCTATCTGCTTTCGCCGGCCGAGGGTATCACCATTGCCGAGCCTCTCTGGATCATCTTCGACGGCACGATCATGATCCCGCTGGCCTTCTTCTGCCTTGCCACCGGCCCGCGCTATCTCTCGGCGCCTGAAGTCGGCATGTTCTACCTGCTCGAAACCATCCTCGCCCCGATCTGGGTCTGGATCGCCTTCAACGAAACCCCGACCATGCAGACGCTGTTGGGTGGCGCGGTGCTGATTTTGGCGCTGGTCGGGCATTCGCTCTGGCAGATGCGGCAGAGGGCAGCACAGGTCATCGTTCCGCCGCTGCATTGAAGCGCCGTTGTCGAAGCGGGAGATCGATGTTATAATCACGTTATAACATCGGAGCATTTCCCATGAACGTTACCATTCGCAAAATCGGCAATTCCGAAGGCATCATCATTCCCAAAGAAGTCCTCGACCGTCTCGGCTTGAAGACCGGGGACCAGATGGAAATCACCACTGAGAATGGTCAGCTGCAAATGAAGCCGCTCGATGAGGCATTTGCGCGACAACTTGAGCACGCCAATCGCTTCATGGACAAGTACAAGGTCGCATTGAAGAAACTCGCCGAATGACAGACTTCATTTTCCTCGAACGACCGCTCATCGAAGCTCTTCAAATGGTACAGATCGAGCGGTTTGGCGGAGCGCATGGCCTGCGAGATGAAGGCGCGTTGGAATCAGCACTCGCCCGCCCGATCAACAAGGCCCAGTATGGATGCGACAATGTCGTCGAACTGGCCGCGGCTTATCTGTTGGGACTCGCCATGAACCATGCGTTCATCGATGGCAACAAACGTATAGCGATTGTGGCCGCAGGCGTTTTCCTGATGGAAAATGGCTACGAAATTGAAACGACCGACAGCCGGTTGTTCAGTTTCGTTCTCTCAGTGGCAGCAGGCGAAATAGATGAAGCTGGCGCCGCACGCTTTCTGGGTGACTTTGTGGTTCCGCTCGGGCCGAGCTGACGCGGCTAAATTCACTCACCATCACCCCGAAAACTTGCCGCTCCTCGGGAAGCCCTTCGGCACGCCGCGGCCGGCGCTGGCGCGGTCGCCGAGCCACTCGATCAGTTCGTCCTTGTTCTTCGTGAAGCTGCGGCCGGCGCTGTCGCTCCAGGTCAGGCCATCGGCGATGGCAAAGCAGCGGATGTCGGAAATGCCGCCGTCCTTGTAGCGCTGCAGGCGCACGCCCTTGCCGCGGGTCATCTCTGGCAGTTGGTCGAGCGGGAAGACGAGAAGCTTGCGGTTTTCGCCGACGATGGCGACGTGATCGCCGCGGACCGGGATGACCAGTTTCGCCTCATCCGGCATCGCCACGTTCATGATCTGCTTGCCCTTGCGGGTATTGGCCACCATTTCGGTCTCGGCGATCCTGAAGCCATTGCCGGCCGCCGATGACAGAATCAGCTTGCGCGAGGGGTCATGGACGAAGGCGGTCAGCACGTCCTGGTCATTTTCCATATCGACCATGATGCGCAGCGGCTCGCCATGGCCGCGTCCACCCGGCAACTTGTCTCCGCCCAGCGTATAGGCCTTGCCGCCGGTCGTGACGACAAGAATGCGATCTGTGGTCGAGGCCGGGAACGCGATCTTCAGAGCGTCGCCTTCCTTGAACTGCAGCGTCGAGGTGTCGGAGATATGGCCCTTCAGCGCACGAATCCAGCCCTTTTCCGAAATCACGACGGTGATCGGTTCCTTCTCGATCATCGCATGCTGGATCGCCTCTACATCCGCGGTCGGCGCCACGGAGAAGAGCGTGCGGCGCTTGCCGATCTCGGTCGCCTTGGCGAATTTCTTCTTCACCTCGCCGATTTCCCAGGCGACGGTCTGCCATTGCTTGTCATCGGAGGCCAGCAATGCTTCGATCTCCGCCTTCTCCTTCGACAGGCCTTCGAATTCCGTGCGGATCTCGAATTCCTCCAGCTTGCGCAGCGAGCGCAGCCGCATGTTGAGGATCGACTCGGCCTGCAGGTCGGTCAGCGTGAAGCGGGTCATCAGCGCAGGCTTCGGCTCGTCCTCCTCGCGGATGATGCGGATCACCTCGTCAAGGTTGAGATAGGCGACGAGATAGCCGCCGAGGATTTCCAGCCGCCGGTCGATGGCCGCCAGCCGGAAACGCGAGCGCCGCTGCAGCACTTCCTTGCGATGCGCCAGCCATTCGGTCAGCACCTCGTTCAGCGCCATGACGCGGGGTACGCGCCCCATGGACAGCACGTTCATGTTGAGCGGAATGCGGCTTTCGAGTTCGCTCAGCCTGAACAGCGATTCCATCAGGATGGTCGGGTCGACCGTGCGGCTCTTCGGCTCCAGCACGAGGCGGATGTCTTCGGCCGATTCGTCGCGGATATCCTCGAGAAGGGGCAGCTTGCGGGCGATCAGCAGTTCGGCGATCTTTTCGATCAGCCGCGACTTCTGCACCTGGAAGGGAATTTCGGTGATGACGATCTGGTAGCCGCCGCGACCGGTCTCCTCACGTTCCCACTTGGCGCGCACGCGAAACCCGCCGCGACCTGTCTTGTAGGATTCGATGATGCTTTCGCGGCTCTCGATGATGATGCCGCCGGTCGGCAGGTCGGGGCCTTCGATGCCGCCCTTCTGTGGATGGGCCGGATCGTAGATCAGATCCTCGACCGTCGCGTCGGGATGCTTGATCAGGTAGAGCGCGGCATCGCAGAGTTCGTGGGCGTTGTGCGGCGGAATGGAGGTCGCCATGCCGACCGCGATGCCCGATGCGCCATTGGCGAGCAGGTTCGGGAAGGCGCCCGGCAGAACCACCGGTTCCTGGTCTTCCTCGTTGTAGGTCGGGCGGAAATCGACGGCATCCTGCTCGATGCCTTCCAGCAAAAGGCTGGCGACATCGGTCATGCGCGCTTCGGTGTACCGGTACGCGGCCGCGTTGTCGCCATCGATATTGCCGAAATTGCCCTGGCCATCGACGATCGGATAACGCTGCGAGAAATCCTGCGCCAGGCGCACGAGCGCATCATAAACCGACTGGTCGCCATGCGGGTGGAATTTACCGATGACGTCGCCAACGATGCGGGCGCATTTCTTGAATGACGAATTGGAGCGTAGCCCCAGTTCGCTCATCGCATGGATGATGCGGCGATGCACGGGTTTAAGGCCATCGCGGACGTCCGGCAGCGCCCGATGCATGATCGTCGACAGCGCATAGGCGAGATAACGCTCTTCCAGCGCCGCCTTGAGGTCTACCGGTAGTATGTGATCGTCTCCGCCAGACGGCGGCAAAAGGCTTTGTCCCATGATTTCTTGCTAACCCAAGAACCGCGCAACAGCAAGGATTGCAAGGGATTGGGCTGTGGAGAACCGTTCCGAAGGCGTGGTCTGGCGGACGCTTTGCGGGCATGGCGAAGCCAAAGGTTCGGCGATCCTGCGGGAAGACGGTGCCTTCGACACAGGAAAGCGCGCTGTTCGAAAAAGCTTTGCGACGAAACATGACGCGGCGCCTTAATTCGAATATATTCGCGCACCAAATCGTAATAGAAACGCCTTCGAAATTAAACCTTTACACAAGGAACCCCCGACATGATGCACATGCGCAACTTCCGTCTGATGCTGGCCAGCGCCGCATTCATCAGCCTGACCGGCCCGGCTTTCGCCCTCGACGGTGCGGCGCTGATGACCAAGCTGAATGCGGCCTATGCCGTAAGCGGTGCAACCATCACCTATGATGGCGTCGAGGTCGATGGCGATACGGTGACCGTCAAGGGCGCGACCCTCAAGGTAACGGCTAAGCCCGACCAGACGGTAAAGATCGGCGACGTGACCATGGAAGGCGTCGTGGAGAATGATGACGGCGGCTATTATGTCGAGACCGTCAGCCTGCCCGACGTCAACATCACGGAAGCCGAAGGCAGTGTTTCCGCCAAGAATATCGCCATTGGCGGCATGTCCATTCCGGGCAACCCTGCCGGCGGCACCATCAATGACATGCTGCTCTACGAATCGGCAGGCACGGGCCCGGTGGTCGTTACCGCCAAGGGCAAGCAGGTCTTCTCGATGGAGGAATCGGAAGGCAACCTTACCCGGCAGGAGAGCGACGCAGGTTTTGATTTCGACGGCACGCTGACAGGTCTCAAGGGCGATCTGTCGATGGTCGAGGACGCAAAGTCGAAGGACGCCATTGAAAAGCTGGGCCTTACCAGCCTGTCCGGCGAAGTCACGGTCAAGGGCAGCTGGGAACTGGCAAGCGGCAACATCAAGCTTGACGAATATGCCTTCGATTTTGCCAATATCGGCCGGCTCAACCTGAGCTTCGACATTTCCGGCTACACGCTCGAATTCTTCAAGGCCATGCAGGAAGCCATGAAGACGGCGGAAGCCAATCCCAACAAGGAAGAAGCCAATCAGGCCATGGGGCTCGCCATGATGGGCCTGATGCAGCAGCTGACGTTCAATGGCGCCGAAATCCGCTTCGACGACGCCAGCATCACCAAGAAGGCGCTCGATTATGCCGGCGCGCAGCAGGGCGTTTCCGGCGACCAGCTCGCCCAGTCGCTCAAGGGCCTGGTGCCGATCATGCTCGCCCAGCTCAACGTGCCGGAACTGCAGAATCAGGTAACGACCGCCGTCAACTCCTACCTTGATGGACCGAAAAGCCTGACGATCAGTGCCGAACCTGCCAATCCGGTGCCCTTCCCGATGATCATGGGTGCCGCCATGGGCGCACCGAACACGATCCCGTCAGTGCTTGGCGTCAAGGTCACTGCGAACGATTGATCGAGGCTTCCACCTCTATCCATCCGCGAACGGCCCGGCCTCTTTGGCCGGGCCGTTTTGCGTCAAGAGGCGAACAGGCTGGAAATTGGTATTGTAAGCAGCGTCTCGCCCTCTCGACTCACCCATAGGGGCATGCAAGTTTCCTGACACGGCGGGATGCAACGGGCAGACGAGATCTCGCCCTGGCTCTCCCCACATCGGATGCTCATTCCGTTTATTTTAGATGACGTTTCTGACCCGGAGACCACCTTGCGCGACATAATGGCCTGGCTGAAGCCCGAAAATGCTTCGATCGAACGTCTCGATCTGGATAGGGAAGCTTTCGAGCCGACCCATCCGGCCTATTATGAGGCACCCGCCGGCAAACCCTTGCGGCTTCTCCTTCAAGCGCGCGCCAACCTCTTGGCGATATGGCGCGAGAAGCACTTTGAACCCGGCATCGGTGAAATGAAGATTTTCCGCCGTCAGGTTCTGGTGGTCAATGCACCCGAGGCCATCAAGTATGTCGTTGCCACCAGGCATGAGAATTTCGAGCGCAAGAGCCCGCAGATGCGCCGCGCGCTGGAGCACCTGCTCGGCGACGGGCTGTTCATCTCCGACGGCGACACCTGGAAACAACGCCGGCCGCTGGTCGCCGACATCGTCCACAAGAGCCGCGTGCCCGCTTTCGGCGGCATCATGGCGGGAACGACCGAAGAACTGGTCGAGCGGTGGAACAACCTCGGCGACGGTGCAAGCGTCAACATGCTGCATGAAATGGCCGGCCTGACGGCGGAAATCATCGCCCGCAGCGTATTTGGAAACGATCTCGGACCCGATGGCGCCAACGAGGTGACTGAAGGGTTTACCGACTATCAGTCGCTGGTTGATTCCGTGAACTTCTGCTACTTCGTCGGCATGGACGAAGGCATGCCGCTCTTTCGCACACCCTCGATGAAGCGCGCCATCAAGCGCATCCACCGGATCATCGACAAGGTCGTCGAGGATCATCTGGCCGGCGATGGCGGCGACAAAAGCTCCATGCTCGACCTGCTCATTCGCCGCCAGAAACGCAATCCCGAACTCAAGCTCGATGTCGTCGCCCTGCGCAACGAGGCGGCCACGATCTTCATGGCGGGACATGAGACGACAGCCGCGACACTGACCTGGATCTGGTATCTGCTGTCGCGTGCGCCATGGGTCGAAAAGGCTGTTCATGACGAGATTGCCCGCGTATGTGGCGATCGGGTGCCGGGCGTTGCGGATGTTCCGGAGCTGGAATGGTGCCGGGCCGTGGTCGAGGAGGCGCTCCGGCTCTATCCACCGGTACCGATTCTCGCCCGGCAGGCAAAGGACGCCGATCGCATCGGAAAACACGACGTCAAGGCCGCGTCGCTGATCCTCATCGTGCCGTGGCTGCTGCACCGGACGGAGGAGCTTTTTCCGGATGCCCACAGCTTCAAACCGGAGCGCTTCATGAATGGAAAACGCCCGACACCCTACAGCTATATCCCCTTCGCCATCGGTCCGCGCATTTGCCCCGGCCTGCAATTCGGGCTGACCGAAGCGATCCTGTGCCTTGCCGTCATCGCACAGAAATATCGGGTTCGGGTGCAGGAGAACCACAAGGTCGAGGCGGTTTTCCAGTTGACATTGCGGCCCAAGGGCGGAATGCCGGTGACATTGCACAGACGCTGAGGGAGCCCTTCGGGAATGACAGGCGAAAATATCGCGAAACGCAAGGCATGGGTGGTCCCGAAACATCCGCCGCGGCCGGGACTGCGGGCTCTGTTCGGCGGTCCGGCCGGTCGCGCGGCTTTTAAACACTACTGGTTCAAGGAAGGCCCCGGCAACGCGCTGGATATCTCCTTTTATTTCGCCCTGAAACTGCTGCCCTTGGATGTCTGTTCCGACTTTGGATCCTGGGTCGGCCGGTTCGCTATTCCTAGATGGTTCAAGACGCAGGAACGTCGTGTCCGAGAAAATCTCAGGCGGCTGCGCCCGGACCTCGACGACGATGCGCGCGATGCACTGTTCATGGCCAATTGCGATGCGCAGGGCCGGCTTTTGACGGAATATTCGATTGTGAGCCGGATCGCTGCAACGCCGGGGCGGATTGTCCGCCATAACACGGACCAGATCCTGAATGCGGTGTCACAAGGCCCGGTCATTCTCGCCTGCCTGCATCTCGGCAATTGGGAGGTCATGGGGCCGGAACTGGTATCCATGGGCGTTGTTCCGCGCGTCAATTACGCGCCACCGCCCCGCCGCGGCCGCGCCTGGATCGTCGACAGGGTACGCCAGCAGGGTGGTGTGCAATTGCTGCCGCCGGGACATTCCAGCATGCGCCCGGCCGTCAAGGAGTTGAAGGCCGGCGGCGTGCTGCTGCAATTTTGCGATGAAGGATTTCGGGGAAAGCTACGCGGGCCCCTCTTTGGCCGCAAGCCGCATCTGGAAGGCAACCTCGCCGTCATCGCCCGGCTCGCGCGCATGACCGGTGCTAGGATCTGCCCAATCTATACGTTGCGCACGCACAAGGCCAACTTCACCTTCCACTGTGAGACGCCCTTTACCTTGCCCCCGGACGACGGCACGGGCGACCGGCTTCTGGAAGACATCAAACTGATCAATTCGGTCATCGAACCCATCGTCCACGCCAATCTCGAGCAATGGTACTTTCTCGACAACGAAATTCCGACGGACGGGAAATAACTTCCCGTTCCTTCAATGCCCCGCCGCCATTCCGGTGTTCCCTTCCGGCTTGTCGTGCAGGGCGAACCGATCGAGCATGTGTGCACTTGCGGCGTTGACGCCGATGACCTCGACCGCGATCCCGTTGCGGCGGTATTTCATCACCACTTTGTCGAGCGCACCGACCGCGCTGATATCCCAGAGATGTGCCTGGCTGACATCGATGACGACCCTGTCGATCTCATCCATAAAATCGAAGGCAGCGACGAAGCTTTCGGACGAGGCAAAGAAGATCTGGCCCTCGACCGAATAGGTTCGCGTGCCGTCCACAAGCCACGAGGTGACGCGGAACATCCTCGCCACTTTGCCGGCAAAGAACACGCCGGACAAAAGCACGCCGACGATCACACCTTTGGCGAGATCATGCGTGCCGACGACCGTGACCACCGTCGCCAGCATCACGACGGAGGATTGCCAGGGATTGCGGCGCAGATCGAGGATCGAGCGCCAGGAAAATGTACCGATCGAAACCATGATCATGACGGCGACCAAGGCGGCCATCGGGATGATCCGGACGATATCGTCCAGCACGAGGATCAGGAACAGCAGAAACGCGCCGGCGACGAACGTGGACAGCCGGCCGCGGCCGCCGGACGTGACGTTGATGACCGATTGGCCGATCATCGCGCAGCCCCCATTCCACCGATCATAGCCGAGGCGATGTTGCTGGCGCCCTGCCCGATACATTCCTGGCTCTTGCCACTCGGCGTGTCGGTCATGTCATCGACGATCTGGGCTGTCAGAAGCGATACAAGCAGGCCGACAGCCGCAAGCGCGATCGAATAGGGAAAGATGATCTGCAAGGTGTCGAACGTCAGCGGCACATCGGGCAGCAGGAGAATCGGCAGACTTGACGGCAACTCGCCCAGATCGCCGACCGTCCTGATGTCGAGGCCGAAACCAAGCGCGACAACCGTCAGAACGGCGATCGCGACCAAGGGCGATGGTATGAGCCTGGTCACGAGGGGAAGAGATAGATGATGCCGAGCCCAGCGGCGATCATCACATAGGTTTCCACCGGGACGCCTATAAGTTCGGGCAATTGCGCCATGAAAATGAGGATTGCCAGCGCATTGACGAAGCCGGTGATGACCGAGCGCGAGACGAAGCGCATGACACGTCCCAGCTTGAGCATGCCCGCAACGATCTGCAGAACGCCCATCAGGATCGTTGCCGCAAACAGATACTGCAGCCCGTGTTCCTTGACGAGTGTGACCATCAGGACGGCCGTTGCTGCCGTCGCGGCCGAGATCATGCCCGGCCGGCCGCCGGTAAAGGCGGAAACGCAGGCGATAGCAAAGGAGCCGAACAGCCCCACCTTGGGATCAACGCCTGCAATCACCGAGAAGCCGATGGCTTCGGGAATGAGCGCAAGGGCGACGACGATACCGGAGAGGATATCGCCACGAATGTTCGAAAACCATTCGCGACGGTAGTTTGACAATGTGATCATGGAAAATTCCGCAAAAATACATCAGCGCCAGCAAGGCGCGGTCAAAAAACGGGGGATGTATTGCGTTATCTGGCGGATCGGCGGCCAGAAGAGCCACCCGGACTTTCACCGGGTCCGTTGTGATTGCCAGACGCTATAGACGCTGAGCCTTTTCATGGCAACAGGCAACAGGGCGGGCATCTGGCGATCGAGCCCAAAGCAAAAAACCGGCGATTTCGCATCGCCGGTTTCCGAGTTTCAACTGCGAAAGACGCTTCAGTCCTTCTTCATCGGCGGGATCACCCGCAACGACAGTTCGGCGAGCTGCTTGGGCATGGCCGGTGCCGGGGCGTTCATCAGGAGGTCCTGCGCCTGCTGGTTCATCGGGAACAGCGTGATCTCGCGCAGGTTCTTGGCGCCGAGCAAAAGCATGACGACGCGGTCGATGCCGAAGGCGCAGCCGCCATGCGGAGGGGCACCATACTGGAAGGCGCGGTACATGCCGCCGAAACGTTCTTCAACGTCGGTCTGGCTGAGACCGACCAGCTCGAACGCCTTGACCATCAATTCCGGCGACTGGTTGCGGATCGAGCCCGAAGCGATTTCGAAGCCGTTGCAAACCGCGTCATACTGATAGGCCTTGATGCCAAGCGGATCCTGCGTCTGCAGGGCCTCAAGCCCGCCCTGCGGCATCGAGAACGGGTTGTGGGCGAAATCGACCTTCTTGTCTTCATCGCTCCATTCGTAGAACGGGAAGTCGATGATCCAGCACAGCTCGAACCGGTCGCGATCGACGAGGTTCAGGTCCTCACCGGCCTTGGTGCGGGCTTCACCAGCAAACTTGTAGAATTTGGACGGATCGCCAGCGACGAAGAAGCAGGCGTCGCCAGCTTCAAGACCAAGCTGCGTGCGAAGCGCTTCCGTGCGTTCCTCGCCGATGTTCTTGGCAAGCGGGCCGGAGCCAGCGGTCGTGCCGTCTTCTTCCTTGCGCCAGAAGATGTAGCCGAGCCCCGGCTGGCCGGTCGACTGCGCCCAGGCGTTCATCCGGTCACAGAACGCGCGGGAACCGCCGGTCTTGGCCGGGATCGCCCAGACCTCGACCTTCGGATCACGCTCGATCATGCCGGCGAAGACCTTGAAGCCGGAGCCGGCGAAATGTTCGGTCACAGCCTGCATCTCGATCGGGTTACGCAGGTCCGGCTTGTCGGAACCGTATTTGCGGATGGCCTGGTCATAGGGAATGCGCGGCCATTCCTTGGTGACTGGCTTGCCCTCGGCGAACTGCTGGAACACGCCGGTCATCATCGGGCCCATCGTGTCCCAGACATCTTCCTGGGTGACGAAGCTCATCTCGACGTCGAGCTGGTAGAATTCGCCCGGCAGGCGGTCGGCACGCGGGTCTTCGTCGCGGAAGCACGGGGCAATCTGGAAGTAGCGATCGAAACCGGCCACCATCAGAAGCTGCTTGTACTGCTGCGGTGCCTGCGGCAGCGCGAAGAACGTGCCCGGATGAATACGGCTCGGCACGAGGAAGTCGCGCGCGCCTTCCGGCGAAGAGGCCGTCAAGATCGGCGTCGAATATTCGGCAAAGCCGGCCGAGTTCATGCGCAGGCGCATGTCGGAAATGATCTGGCTGCGCTTGACGATGTTCTTGTGCAGCGTTTCGCGGCGCAGATCGAGGAAGCGGTACTTGAGGCGGATGTCTTCGGGATAATCAGGCTCGCCGAACACCGGCAGAGGCAGTTCCTTGAGGCGGAGAGAACTTCGATCTCCTGGGCGTAAAGCTCGATCTCGCCGGTCGCCATCTGCTTGTTGACGGTCTCGTCGGAGCGCGCCTTGACGGCGCCGTCGATACGGATGACCCACTCGCCGCGCACGGTTTCCGCCGTCTTGAACGCGGGTGAGTCGGGATCGACGACGATCTGCGTCATGCCGTAGTGGTCGCGAAGATCGATGAACAGCAGGCCGCCATGGTCGCGGACGCGGTGAACCCAGCCGGAAATGCGGACGGTCTGGCCAACATCGGACTTGCGAAGAGCGGCACAGGTGTGGCTGCGGTAACGGTGCATGGTCTTATCCTGGAAGTACGGGCCGGCTCGCAGCGAAACGCGCGCAACGGCAGTGTCAAAATCGGGCGGAAAAGCGCATGGCGGGCCCGATTTGTCAAGGGCGAGCCTTCGGCGGTCGCCGCCTCTCAGGGAATCGTAAAAATTCTGATCTGGTCGGTAATGCCGCGCAATGCGACGGTATGGGAGATCGGCGTTACGCCACGGCGCACCAAGAGATCTGTCGCGCGAGGGTCGTCAAGCACGGATCCCGTGGTGAATATTTCCCGCGACGTTGCAAGGTTCTGCACACGCGAGGCGATGTTCACGGTCTGGCCGAAATAATCCTGCCGCTCGTTGAGGCTGACGGCAATGCACGGCCCTTCATGAATGCCGATCTTCAGAAGCAGATCCTCGCCGCCGCGCTCGTCGTTGAGCGTGCGCATCGCATCGCGCATCCGCATCGCCGCGGCCACTGCCCGGTCCGGCGTCGGGAATGTCGCCATGACGGCGTCGCCGATCGTCTTGACGACGGCGCCGGCTTCCGCGCTGACGATGCCGTTCAGAATGCTGAAATGCGTCTTCACCAGATCGAAGGCCGCGAGATCGCCGACCCGTTCATAAAGCTCGGTCGAGCCGCGCAGGTCGGTGAAGAGGAACGTGAGGCTGGTGATCTTCAGCCGCTGATCCACGTCGATCGTGTCGGTGCGGTAGATATCGCGAAATGTCTGGTTGGTCAGCAGGCGCTTTGCGGTCAGGAACGGGCGGCGCCGGCCAAGCAGATCGTGAAGGGCATCATTGGCTATGCAGACGGACGGCAAGGCGCGGACCTGCGTGTGGTTTTCCACCAGGATACGCAAGGGGCCGGGCCGCATTTCCAGGGTTTCTCGGTGCTGGTGGCTACGATCGAAAACCAGCGAGAGAGACTGTCGCTCCTTTGTCGGCTCGCCCTTCACATCGATGAACTGTGCCGCGTGCGTGACCGGCTCGAAAATGATGACGAACGCTTCCGGCAGCTGCAGTGAAATGACGGCTTTCTCCCCGGCCGGCAGTTCGAGCGACTCGATGACGAATTCATCGACCATCGCCTCAAACCCCTCCTCCGGCAGGTCGATCCCCGATCCCCAATAGATCTGCCGGAAATATTCCACGGGCGGCAACTGATGTGGATTGTGGGCTGCGATGCGGCGCACGCGCGGGCTCACGGTAAACGTCACTTCGACCATCTCATCGAGATTGGGTTCGTAGCCGGCGGCACAGAGCGCGCATGTATATTGTTCGGCCTGCACGGTCTTGAGCGAGGTATTCGCGTCCAGTACGCCGCCGCATCCCGGGCAAAGGATGTTCCACGACATGTCGAACAAGCCGAGGCGGGACGCGTGCAGAAAGGCACTGATCACCTGTTCTTCATCGAAGCCTTCGCTATCGGCAAAAGCAAGCGCGTTCACACGACCGAGCTTGCGATCGGGTGCATCCTGGACGAGCCGCTCAAGGGCGCCAACGATATCCGGCTTTGCCGACTGGCGCAGGGCCGCGAATAAGGAATGGGATTCACTCATAGGCCTATCCTACACCAAATCGGCGGTGGGGGCAGCCGTTTTGGCTGGCCGCTGAACCACCCCACGCGCCGCGAAGCCAAGCCAAGCCTCGGGCTCAAGCCTCAGACCCAAATGAACGCGATTCTTCCGGCATCATCCGCGATTTTCGTTCAGAGCGGGTCGGGAATACACAATTCCATGTACAAGAACGATTTTTCGCCGCGATTGTGACGTCTGTTTGATTCTGGGCGGTTTTTCGGACCGGTTTTTCCGAAAACCGTGTTTACAATGCAGCCCTGTTTCGCTCTGTGTTTGTCAAACATTTGCAACAGGCCGTTATTCCATGTCCCAGATTCGTCCCCTTATTCCGCTGCTGATCACGGCGGGCATTCTGATCGGGGGCAACGGGCTTCAGGGGACCTATATTTCTCTGCGCGCCTTGCAGGAAGGATTTTCGACCTCGCTGATCGGGCTGGTCGGCACCGGCTACAATATCGGCTTTGCCATAGGCTGCATCTACGTGACCCGCATCCTGCGCTCGATTGGGCATATCCGGACCTTTTCCGCCATGGCGGCCATCGCGTCGGCTGCGGCCATCGCCATGGTCCTGTTCATCGATCCGTGGTTCTGGTTCCTGATGCGACTGGTAGCCGGCATCTGCTTTGCAAGCCTGTTTGCGACGGTGGAAAGCTGGCTGAACGCCCGCGTCACCAACGCCAACCGGGCGCGAACGCTATCCATCTACAGGGTCGTGGATCTCGGGTCGGTCACGGCCGCGCAATATCTGATCCCGACGGTCGGGATCGACGGTTTCCAGCTGTTTGCCATCGCTGCGATGGCCTTGTCGCTGTCGCTGGTGCCGATCTCACTTGCCGACCGGTCGAGCCCCGATGCGCCGGAGGCCATCAAGTTCGACATCAAGGCGCTCTGGAACATCTCGCCGCTGGCAACGATCGGCTGCATCGTCGTCGGCTTGACCAATTCCACCTTCCGTTCGCTCGGGCCGATCTATGCCGATGGCATCGGCCTGTCGATCACCGCGATCGCCACCTTCATGAGCGTCGGCATCATCGGCGGCGTGGTGCTGCAATATCCGCTGGGCCTCTATTCCGATCGTTTCGACCGGCGCGTCATCATCCTGCTCGCCACGCTCGGCTCCCTGCTGGCAGGGCTTTATCTGGCGCTCTTTGCCGGCAGCGACGAATGGGCGAATTTCATCGGCATCTTCATCTTCGGCGCCTTCGCCATGCCGCTCTACTCGCTGTGCTCGGCGCATGCCAACGACCATGCGGCGGAGGGCCAGCACGCGCTGGTTTCGGCCGGCATGTTGTTCTTCTGGTCGCTCGGCGCGATCATCGGCCCGCTCTTTGCTTCCTTCATGCTCGACATCTTCGGGCCGCAGGCGCTGTTCATCTATACCGCGGCGGTGCTTGCCGCCTTCATGCTCTATACCGTGCAGCGCATGATGGCGCGCGACGGCGTCCCGGCGGGTGAGCGGCGCATGCGTTTCCGCAATCTGCTGCGGACCTCCTCCTTCTTCAACAAGCTGGCTGCCGCCCCGGAAGACAGGAAGGACGTCTGAAACCGGCGTACGGACGGCTGCGGCAAGATGCGCATGGCCGACAATTGCTGAACTTGAAAATCAAGTTTAAAGCTCGGCGCGACCTTCATCGTGAAAGCCGGAAATCGTCCATGTCGACCCTGACCCGCCGCTCCCTGCTCAAGGGCTCCGCCGCAGCCGCCGCTTCCTTTGCCGTCGGCGCCGGTTTTGCTGCACGGGCGCAGATTGCGTCTGCGGAAATGCCGCTGCTCAAGGCGCAATTTACCGATGTGAAAATCGCCGCCGATGGCATTACGCCGAAGGTCATGAGCTATGCGGCGGGCGATACCGCCGTCACCGGCATGCCACCAGTGCTGCGCATGACGAGGGGCAGCCGTTTTTCACACGCCTGATCAACGCGCTCGACGAGCCGACGACGGTGCATTGGCATGGGCTGCGCATTCCCAACGCGATGGATGGGGTGCCGGAACTGACGCAGCCTTACGTCTATCCGGGCGACGGATTCGACTATGCCTTCACGCCACCGGATGCCGGCACCTTCTGGTACCACCCGCATTGCAACACGCTGACACAGATGGGCCATGGCCTCACCGGCATGATCGTCGTCGAAAACCCTGACGATCCCGTGTTCGACGCCGAGATTGTGCTTAACCTGCGCGACTGGCGGCTGGGTGCCGGCGGCGCCTTCATCGCCCCGTTCAAGCCCCGGGATGCCGCCCGCGGCGGGACCTACGGCACCGTGCGGACCGCAAACTGGCAGCAGGAACCAGAGTATGACGCGCCGGCCGGTGGGCTCGTGCGCCTGCGCATCGCGGCGACCGACGTGACCCGGATCTATTCAATTGCGCTGGAGGGCGCGCCCACAAGCGTGGTCGCGCTTGATGCCAATCCGGTCGAGACGCCCTTCCCGCTCGACCTTCTGGACCTTGCTCCCGGCCAGCGCGCCGATCTGGTCGTCCGCATGCCGGACGGTGAGGGCGAAACAGTGACGCTGCGCAATGTCCGTGGCAATAAGCCCTGGACGATCGCAACCTTCCGTTCGACCGGTGCGTCCCTCAAGCGTGATCTTCGCGATGTCGTGCCGCTTACCGCCAACCCCATTGCCGAGGCAGACCTGTCGATGGCGACGCGCATCCCGCTCGATTTCACCGCAACCGCCGAACATGCGCCCTCGCCCAGCCTCTGCGGCACGCTTGGCTATACTTTCTGGGCGATCAACAAGGTGGCATGGCCGGGCGACACCCCGGACCCAGTGTCCCCGCTCGCCGAACTGAAGCTCGGGAAAAGCTATGTGCTGCAGGTGGCGAACCGTACCCCGCATGCCCACCCCATCCATCTGCACGGCATGAGCTTTCGCATCCTCAGTTCCAACAAGCGCACGTTCCTGCCGCCGCCGACCGACACGATCCTGCTGTTGCCGGACGAACGGGCGGAACTCGGGCTTGTGGCCGACAACATCGGCGACTGGATCCTTCATTGCCACATCATCGAACACCAGAAGACCGGCATGACCGGATATTTCCACGTGGCCTGAGTTTTTCGATTGTGACGGCGGCTTTGAAGCGTTACATCGGAAGCCTCGTTCAACGCCGCATTTTCGCCATAGTGATTGAAGTTTGATGATTGAGACAACCGCCGAACTCGCCGCCGCCTGCAAAACGCTCGCGACGGCGCCCTACTTAACGATCGACACGGAATTCCTGCGTGAAACCACCTTTTGGCCCCAGCTTTGCCTGGTCCAGATGGCCGGCCCGGATATCGCCGTGATTGTCGATCCGCTGGCCAAGGGCCTTGATCTCGGGCCATTCTTCGAACTGATGGCAAATACCGATGTCGTGAAGGTCTTCCACGCCGCACGACAGGATATCGAGATCATCTACAATCTCGGCAACCTGATCCCGCATCCGATCTTCGATACGCAGGTCGCCGCGATGGTCTGCGGCTTCGGCGATAGCGTCTCCTATGACCAACTGGTCAGCCGCATCAAGGGCGAGCATATCGACAAGTCGTCGCGCTTCACCGATTGGAGCCGGCGGCCGTTGACGGAAAAGCAGTTGGACTACGCGCTTGCCGACGTCACCCACCTGCGCGACGTCTACCTCCACCTGAAGACCGAGCTTGAGCGCGAAGGCCGCTCGCTCTGGCTGACCGAGGAAATGGCGATCCTGGAGGCCAAGGAAACCTACGATATTCACCCTGATGATGCCTGGCAGCGGCTGAAGATGCGGCTGAAGAAGCCGGTGGAACTTGCCGTGCTGCAGAAGGTCGCCGCCTGGCGCGAACGCGAGGCCCGCGGCCGCAACGTTCCGCGCGGCCGCATTCTCAAGGACGACGCGCTCTACGAGATCGCCCAGCAGCAGCCGAAGGACGCCGACGCGCTGGCCCGCCTGCGCACGATACCCAAGGGCTGGGAGCGCTCAACCGCCGGCGCCGCGATCACCGAAGCCGTCAACGCAGCCCTGGAAATCCCGAAGAACGAAATGCCGCGCCTGCCGCGCCAGAACCAGTCTCCGGAAGGAGCCGCCGCCGCCATCGAAATGCTTAAGGTGCTTTTGAAGCTGATCGCGGAAAAACAAGGCGTCGCGGCAAAGATCGTCGCTAATACCGACGATCTCGAGCGCATTGCAGCCGAAGGCGAGAAAGCCGATGTCGGCGCGCTGAAGGGCTGGCGGCGCGAATTGTTCGGCGATACCGCACTGAAGCTGATCAACGGCGAGGTTGCCCTGCGTTTCGTGGATAAGAAGATCGAGGCTGTCGAGCTTTAACTGTCCATCCGGCAGCAAGGCCGGTGCCGAAGAAGTGACAGGCCGCCACCTACAAAACTGCTTGACCCGGTTTACTCACATGGAGGATTGTCCGCCAGTCGCAACGGCGAAGCGGAAATCATGCCGGAAATCTCTCCCACACAGAACTGGCTGCTGATCGCCTTTGGATTGGCCGTCAGCGGCATGATCTACAGCCTATTGATGTATCCTGAGGGCTCGATCCTGATCGGCGCAGTCTTTGCGCTTTTCACCGGCATGCCGATCCTTGCCTTCGAGCGCCGCGTGCTGCTGAGACCACTGCATCGGCGGATCGAAAAGCTGCCGACGCTTTCCTTCGTCTTGGCATCGATCATCGTCTACGAAGTTATCATGAGTGCCGGTTATGCGCTGGCCGGGCTTCTGCTTTCGTCGCTCGGCCTTCTCCGTCACGCCACATGGCTGGAAGTTCTGGTTATTCCCTTCGATGTCTTTCTCTATGCGCTCGGCGTCTGCGCCCTGATCATCTTCATCCTGCGGGTGCGCGACCTTCTCGGCCGCGACGTCTTTACCAGCATGCTGATCAGCCGCTACCGCAATCCTGTCGAGGAAGAACGTGTCTTCCTGTTCATCGACCTTGCCGATTCGACAGCCTTTGCCGAGACGCATGGCGACCTGCGGGCACAACAGTTTCTCCACGCGCTATTTGCGGCTTTCGCTGAGCCCGTACGACGCCACCTTGGCTCGATCGATGATTACGTCGGCGACGCCGCGATCGTCACCTGGCCGCTTCGCCGAGGCATTCGCCATGCGCGCTGCGTTCGCTGCATCTTCGACATTTTGGATGAGATCGAAGCCAATGCCGACGTCTGGCGGAAGAATTTCGGGCAGGTGCCGCGTCTGCGCGCTGCCCTGCACGGGGGCGTCATCATCACCGCGGAAATTGGCGTCGATCATCACAAGATCACCTATTTCGGCGACACGGTGAACACGACGGCACGGTTGGAAAGCCTGTGCAAGGCACTCGACCGCACCGTGCTGATCTCGGCGGACCTATCGCACCGTATCGCCCTGCCCGGTTCAATCCAAGCGGAAGATCTCGGCGAACACGCCGTCAAGGGCCGCGGCCAGACCGTTGGCATCCTGTCCTTGAAGAAGCGCATCAACGTCCTACGCAACGCCATGCGTATGCAGCCGGTCGCAGCCGAATAGTTTTATCCCAAAGCATCGGCAGCCGGACTTACTCTTCAAAAACGAAAGCAATCTTCTTGCCGGTGAGCTTCGACAATTGCTGCAAACGGCCATCCAACCGCTCGCCGGCAAAATCGCTGTAGGCGGACGGAACCACGAATTCCAGGTCCAGTTCGGAGTTTTCCGCCGGACGGATGCGCAGGTTGCGGACGACGCCGGGCATGGATGCGGAGAACAGATAGACAACACGCAGCAATCCGCCGATCAGCTTGGCAAGCTCAAGGAGGCGCGGTGTCGTGATTCCCGTCAGCGGCCCCGTGGCCCCATCGTCGTGCAGACCTTCGAACCGGTAGTAATTGGCAAGCGCAATATAGGCGCGCCCAGCATGGGTGATGCCGGAAAACGTGCTGTGGGCGATGATGTTGAGCGCCTGCAGGCCGCGATAATCCGGATGCGCGCGCCAGCTGATGTCTGCCAGCAGGCAGGCAGCCTGCCGGTAGCGGCTTTCTTCGTCGGTCTCGTTGACGCCGAAGAAAGAGACCATGCGCCCGGTCCAGTCGGCAAGCTCACGGGCATGTTCGGGGGATCGGGCACGCAGGATCGCGAGTTCGCCGGCAGCAGTCAGCAACGGATCGCGGTTTCTTTCCTGATCGGACAGGAGTGAAAACAGATAGCCCTCCCGCACGCCGAGCGCCGAGAACGAGACACGGGCCGGCTTCATCAGTGCGATTGCTTCCTGCATCGCGATGGCGCCGAACGGCAAAAGATTGCGGCGGCTCTTGGAGATCGCCGCATAGGCGGGCGCCTTGATATCCTTGGGCTCGATCACTTCCGCCAGGAAAGCCATCGCCTCCTCGAACGAGATTTCGTAGCCCTGCATCATGTGCAGCGGATAGTTGCGCAGTTCCATGTGCAGCTTGGCGATCGAGCGCCAAGTTCCGCCGACGGCGTAAAATGTGCGGCCGGTGGCGTTCTTCAGCACCGCAGCGTCGCGCATATAGCGGCGCACATGCGAGCGAGCCTTGACGATCGAGCCCTGGGCATGCTCCGAAAGGCGGATGCCGCCGAGCGGCAGGGTGATGCCTTTGCCGATCACGCGTCCGGCGACGTCGATCAGTTCGAGTGAGCCGCCGCCGAGATCACCAACGACGCCGTCGGGATCATGGTAGCCGCTGACGATGCCGAGCGCCGAGAAATAGGCCTCTTCCTCGCCCGTCAGGACGCGAACCTTCTGCGACAGGATGATTTCGGCGCGGCGAATGAAATCGGGGCCGTTCGAGGCGTCGCGCGCGGCAGCCGTCGCCAGCACAAAAACGGTCGAGGCGCGGGCCTGCGTCGATAGCGCCTTGAAGCGATAAAGCGCCTTCAGCGCCCGCTCGACACTTTCGGCATCCATGCGACCGGTCGCGTCGATGCCCTTGCCGAGCCCGCACATGACCTTTTCATTGAAAAGCACCGCAGGCGCGCGGCTCAGCCCCTCATAGATCACGAGACGAATGGAGTTCGACCCGATATCGATGACGGAGACCGGGGCGATGCCAGGCAGCCGCCCCTGCGCTTCTGATTCTACCATGCAAGTCCAGTTTATCGTTTGCGGCCGTGGTTCCAGCCGGCAATAAGCTTCGGTGTGCTGGATTTCAAGGCCTCTCCTCGCCCGGAAAGGCTCGGATTGGTCATGAAGTAATGCTGCGCATTGAACGGTTCGGCGCCGGCTGCGACCTCCATGCGCCGCGACGTGCCGTCGGGCAGGATTTCGTAGCTTTGCTGGTTGTCGATAAGATTGCCCAGCATGATCTGCGACAGTACCTGTTCGTGCACAGTCCGGTTGATGAGAGGAACGAGGGTCTCAACGCGCCGGTCCAGATTGCGCGGCATCATATCCGCGGAGCCGATATAAACAAGCGCGTTCTCCGAGGGAAGGCCGTGGCCGTTTCCGAAGCAGAAAATACGCGAATGTTCGAGGAACCGTCCGACGATCGATTTGACGCGGATATTGTCTGATAGCCCCGGAACCTGTGGCCGCAGGCAGCAGATGCCGCGCACCACGAGATCGATCTCGACACCCGCGGCACTCGCCGCATAGAGCGCGTCGATGATTTCGGGATCGACCAGCGAGTTCATCTTCATCCAGATCGCGGCAGGCGCGCCGTTCTTCGCATGCTCGATCTCCTGTCCTATATGCCGGAGAATACGCGGACGCAGCGTGTTGGGTGAGATCGCGATCTTGGCGCCTTCTTCCGGCTCGCCGTAACCGGTGATGAAATTGAAGATGTTCGCCATGTCATGGGCGATGGTCGGATTGCAGGTGAAGAAGGACAGGTCGGTGTAGATCTTGGCGGTCACCGGGTGGTAATTTCCTGTGCCGAGGTGGCAATAGGTCCTGAGCTTGCCTTCTTCGCGCCGCACCACCATCGACATCTTCGCATGGGTCTTCAATTCGATGAAGCCGAACACCACCTGAACGCCGGCACGCTCGAGGTCGCGGGCCCAGCGGATATTGGCTTCCTCGTCGAATCTGGCCTTGAGTTCGACCAGCGCCGTCACCGATTTGCCAGCCTCGGCGGCATCGATCAGGGCGCGCACGATCGGGCTGTCGTTCGATGTGCGGTAAAGCGTCTGCTTTATCGCCACCACTTCCGGATCGCGTGCAGCCTGGAGCAGGAACTGGACCACAACGTCGAAAGATTCGTACGGATGATGGACGACCATGTCCTTTTCGCGGATGGCGGCGAGGCAGTCGCCGGCATGCTCGCGGACCCGTTCGGGAAATCGCGCATTGTAGGGATCGAAACGCAGGTCGTCGCGCGGCGCCTTGACGATCTGCGACATGGTGTCGAGCGCCAGAAGGCCCGGCAGAACAGCCACGCGGTTTTCCGGAACGTTGAGTTCCTGGACGACGAATTTGTGCAGTTCCGCCGGCATTTCCGAATCGATCTCGATGCGGATGACGGAACCACGGCGACGGCGCTTCAGCGCTGTCTCGAAGAAGCGCACCAGGTCTTCGGCTTCTTCCTCGACCTCGATATCGCTGTCGCGAATGATCCGGAACGTGCCTGAACCCTGAACCTCGTAGCCCGGGAACAGCCGGCCGATAAACAGCGACACGACGTCTTCCAGCGTGATGTAGCGGATGACAGATTTCGCATCGGGAAGCCGGATGAAGCGGTCGAGAGCCACCGGAAGGCGCAAAAGCGCCGTCATAGGCTCGCGTCCGCTCTTGCTGATCAGCTGCAGCCCCATGGAGAAGCCGAGATTGGGGATGAACGGAAATGGATGCGCCGGATCGATGGCGAGCGGCGTCAGCACCGGGAAGATCGACTGGTCGAATTCGCTGGCAAGCCAGACCTTGTCCTGTGCAGACAGCGATGCCGGACGGATGATCAGGATGTCTTCCTTGGCCAGATATTGCTGCAGTACGGCCAGCGAGGCCTGCTGCTCCATCTGCAGGTTGTCGATCTCCTTGAGGATTTCTTCCAGCTGCTCCGCCGGCGTCTTGCCGTCCGGGCTGCGCATCAAAAGCCCCTGGCGCACCTGGCCTTCGAGGCCGGCGACGCGCACCATGAAGAATTCGTCGAGGTTGGCAGCGGAAATCGACAGGAAACGCACACGCTCAAGCAGGGGATGAGCCGTATTCAGCGTCTCCTCGAGCACGCGTCGATTGAACTGCAGCCAGGAGAATTCGCGATTGATGAAACGATCCGGGCTGGAGCGCAGTTCATTTGTCGCCGCGGCCAGGGCCTCCGTTGCGGAAATATCAGATGTCGCATTGTCCATGTCTGTTCCGCCCATTTCCATTTCAGCTTGCCGCTAGCGCAGTTTGACGACACGAAAGTGACAGTCAATCGCCTTCGCGCGCATTTCCCAATTCGGTCAGCACTTCCAGCGCCAGCGCACGGCTGATCCGTGTGCGGCGCGACAGCGCCAGCCGGTCGAGCTTTTCCACGATGGTCTGCGCCGCATCCAGCGAGCGCTCCATGCGGGTGACGATGTAGCCGATCAGCTTCTCATCGACCGTCAACTGCCGGTCCGAAAACAGCTTGACCAGAACCAGCGCCAGAAGCTCGTCGTCCGGCTCGCCGATCTCAACGACCGTTGCCGCCTTCAACCGCGAGCGCAGATCCGCCAGTTCCACTGGCCAGGACATCGGCCAGAGCCGCGTGGTGATCAGAAGGCCGGTGCCGTTTTCGCGCACGCTGTTGATGACATGAAACAGCGCCTGATCATCAAAGCCACGCCGATCCGCATCCTCGAACAGCACGGGCTGTCGGGCAGCTATGTCCGCGGCATCACTGCCTGTCTGCGGATGGATGGGCACGGCGCCGCTCTTTTCGCGCCAGATGCTGGCCAGATGCGATTTCCCCGATCCGACGGGCCCGGCAAGGATGACGACAGGCGACGACCATTGCGGCCAGGTATCGACGATCGACACGGCAGCGCTCAGCGGATCGGAGATCAGAAGATCATCGCGGCCGATGGCAGGGTCGTGTTCGAAGGCAAGCGGCAATTGTTCCGATACTGGTTTCATGGCGCTTATGCCGTGCCGTCCGGCTTTTTGATAGCCTCTTCGTTCGAGACGATCAGCGTTTTCGGCACAGCCGGCGTAATCAAGGTGGTGTGGCCATGATAGAGATCGCTCTCAAGATAACGTCCGAGTGCGAAGCGCACCAGGACGCCAAGGGCGGCTGCCGCCGGAACGGCGACCAGAAGACCGACGAAGCCGAACAGCGCGCCAAAGGCAAGCAGGGCGAACATCAGCCAGACCGGATGCAGACCGACGCTTTTGCCGACCAGACGCGGCTGAAGAATATTGCCCTCCAGAAACTGGCCGCTGAAGAAGATCACCAGCACCACGATGATGGTTGTGTAGTCCGGCCAGAACTGTACAAGCGCGATGCCCAGCGCCAGCACGAGGCCGATCATCGATCCGACATAGGGAATGAAGCTGATCACGCCGCTGAACAGACCGATTAAAAGGCCGAAATTCAGCCCAACGAGGGACAGGCCGATCCCGTAGTAAAGGCCGAGAATAATGCAGAGTGATCCCTGCCCGCGCACGAAACCGGCGATCGTCGTATCCATGTCGCGGGCGATCTGGCGAACGGTCGCCAGTTGCGGACGGGGAACCCAGCTATCGACCTTGGCAATCATGCGGTCCCAGTCCAGAAGCAGGTAGAAGGCGACGACCGGGGTGATGATGAACAGCGAGATGATGTCGAGGAGCGCGACGCCCGAGTTCCACAACTGCTGGAACAGCGTGCCGAGGAAACCGGCGCCCTGCTCCAGAAGCTTGGCGGAATTCTCCTTGATCTGCCCCATCTGGCTACTGATCCAGCCCGGCACGAGGGAGGATTGCGCATCGGTCAGCAATTCCTGCAGCTTGGTGATATAGCCCGGCATTTTCTCGATGAAGTCTGCCGCCTGGCTGGCAATCAGCGGGATGACGATCATCAGCGATAGGGCAAAGACGACAATGAAGCCGATCAGGATGAAGACCGTCGCCCACATCCGGCTCAGCCCCCGGCGCTCCAGCCAGTCGGCGACCGGATCGAGGAAATAGGCGAGCGCCATGCCGGCAATGAACGGCAATAGGATCGAGCTGAAAACGAGCAGGAAAATCACGAAGACGGCCAGGGACAGGAGCCAGAACATCACCTGTCGCCAGAGGCTCGCCGGATTGATTTGGATTGGCATCGTCAACTCCTTGCCTTCCCGATGGGCGCCATGCACGCGACCCGGCCTGATGGTCTTGTCTCAACGCAGATAGGATGCACCTGCAAGACTGGTCAAGCCTGCGGCCTGCAGATGCCGCCAAATCATGCGACCTCATGCCTGCGCGCCCCAAGAACAGCAGCAAAGCGGTGAAAAAGCGGCAATCCCGTCGGCAAGATGCTTGCACTTCCCCCTCATCATGCCAATCGCATCCGCAACGTGACGAGCCAGCGGAGAGCGTGCGATGAGCCAGTCGGGAAAGAACGGTCTGACCTACAGTGATGCGGGAGTGGACATCGACGCCGGCAATCTGCTGGTCGAGAAGATCAAGCCGCATGTGCGCTCGACCCGCCGCCCCGGTGCGGATGGCGAGATCGGCGGTTTTGGCGGCCTGTTCGACCTGAAGGCCGCCGGTTTTATCGATCCAGTTCTGGTCGCCGCCAATGACGGCGTCGGCACCAAGCTCAAGATCGCCATCGACGCCAACAAGCACGACACGGTCGGCATCGACCTCGTCGCCATGTGCGTCAACGACCTCGTCGTGCAGGGCGCGGAGCCTTTGTTCTTCCTCGACTATTTCGCCACGGGCAAGCTCGATCCGGATCAGGGTGCGGCCATCGTCGGCGGCATTGCGGCCGGTTGCCGCGAGGCCGGCTGTGCGCTGATCGGTGGCGAGACTGCCGAAATGCCGGGCATGTATGCGGGCGGCGACTACGATCTTGCCGGCTTTGCCGTTGGTGCCGCAGAGCGCGGACAGTTGCTGCCATCAGGCGATATCGCAGAGGGCGATGTCATTCTGGGACTCGCTTCCTCCGGCGTGCATTCCAACGGCTATTCGCTGGTCCGCAAGATCGTTTCGCTCTCGGGCCTTGCCTGGGACGCGACCGCTCCGTTCGGCGAGGGTACCCTGGCTGACGTTTTGATGACCCCGACACGTATCTATGTGAAGCCGCTCTTGAAGGCGATCCGCGAAACGGGCGCAATCAAGGCTTTGGCACACATCACCGGCGGCGGCTTCCCGGAAAACATTCCGCGGGTCCTGCCAAAACATCTCGCCGCCGAAATCGATCTCGACAGCATCAAGGCGCCCGCCGTGTTCTCCTGGCTCGCGAAGACCGGCGGCGTGGCTGCAACCGAGATGCTGCGCACCTTCAACTGCGGCGTCGGCATGATCGCCGTTGTGTCGGCTGCGGATGCCGAAAAGGTCACAGCCGCTCTCGAAGCCGAAGGCGAGACCGTCTTTGCACTCGGCCGCATGGTCGCTCGAGAAGAGGGTGAAGCCGGCACCATCTACAAGGGTACGCTCGCCCTATGACGTCTGCTTCGGCAAAAAGCGCGTCGTCGCCTTTATCTCCGGCGGCGGCTCGAACATGCTGGCGCTGGCACGCGCAACGCAGGCTGCCGACTATCCGGCGGATATCGTTGCGGTATTTTCCGACAAGGCTGATGCCGGCGGGCTTGCCAAGGCGGAAGCTCTGGGCATCCCCACATTCGCCTTTCAGCGCAAGGATTATGCCAGCAAGGACGCGCATGAAGCTGCCATTCTTGCCGAACTCGACCGCCTCTCGCCGGATATTCTCTGCCTCGCCGGCTATATGCGGCTTCTGAGCAGCACCTTCATCAATCGCTACGAAGGCCGCATCCTCAACATACACCCGTCCCTGCTGCCGCTGTTTCCCGGTCTGCACACACATCAACGCGCAATTGATGCCGGCATGACCGAAGCCGGATGCACCGTGCATTTCGTTACCGAAGGCATGGATGAAGGGCCTGTCGTTTTGCAGGGCACTGTGCCTGTGCTGAGCGACGATACGGCGGAAACGCTGGCCGCCCGGGTGCTGCGCGTGGAGCACCTTCTCTATCCGCAGGCCCTTCGGCAGGTTGCGCAGGGTAAGGTCAGGATGCAGGATGTAGCTACGGTTCGCTCTGCTGCCAGGGCACTGAATACAAGAACACCCTAAAGTGGCAGAAAAAACAGGGTAAATACCGAAAATATACTGAAAATTTACCATACCCGACGAAATTGGATGAAACATTTCATCTCCGGCACTGCTGCGTGCCCATCTTCGGGAATTGGTCATGAAGCTTCTCTCCAGCCTTCTCGCGGGCGCTGCGATCCTCTGCACCAACACGGCACAGGCCGGTGACTTCTATAGCCCCGTGACCGAGGGACCGGTATCGATGACCTTCGATGTCGGACTTGCCAATATCTATGCCGAAGAGAGTGTCTTTAACGGCGGCAGCACGATCAGCCGGCTCGATTGGGAATCCAAGGGCGTCACGCTTCTGCGCGGTTCGCTCAGCATCGAGGTGGCTCCCGACTGGACCGTCCGCGCGGAAGGCAAGACCGGCATGGACGGTGATGGATACATGACGGACTACGACTGGATCGCTCCCCATGCGACCGGACAATCGGACAACGACTGGAGCCACCGCTCCCTCCACGACGACACCCGCCTGGACCACTACTATAGCGGCAGCCTGGAACTAAACCGCACATTCGTCAATGACAATGGTCGCTTCGCCAGCCTTGGTCTTGGCGGACGCTACAGCGAAGTGCAATGGTCCGGCTATGGCGGATCCTACATCTACAGCACGAATGACTTGCGCGACACGATCGGCGACTTCAACGATGGCGAAAAAGTCATAACCTACCGCCAGAAAATGCCGGTCGCCTATGCCAATGTCCGGGGGTCGCAGACCTTGGAGACTGGACGCTCTCAGGTGGTCTGGAAGCTGGCGCCCTGATCCGTGCGAAGGCACCGGACGATCACTGGTTGCGCGACCTGCGCTTTACCGACAGTTTTGATCTCGCCGCCGTCTACGGTGCCAATGCCGCTATTGCCTACAACCTGACGCCAAATATCTCGCTCTACGCCAACGGCGCTTTCGAGATGACCGACTTCGGCACCGGCGACACGCACATCCGCAACACCACGACCGGCGCGTCAGCCGAGTTCCAGGATACCGCGGGCGCAAAATTCTCCACCGCCTCGGTCAGCCTTGGCTTGAAGGGGAAGTTTTAGATAGCCTTTTGACCACAACCGACCTCGAGTTGGTCAAGTCTGAGCATAAAGGTCATAGATCGGACCGGGCGACTGCCGAAGAACCGGCGGTCGTAGGGATAGCTCTTGCGGTCGTTATCCATCGTCTTCGATTTCGCTGGCGTATACTAAGCCTCTTGCGACAAACGTGAAGAAGTCCTCGGAATCAATTTCGAATGTCGGACCAGCCATATCGAGACAGAAAACGCCGTCGCCGAGGGAGGGGCAAAGGCAATATCGCCAAGAGGCAGCAGAGTCTGCAACCATATCGCATCGGCGGGAATTCGATCCCGTTTCGGCTCCTTGCCTGAAAACCATTTGGACAACTTTTGGTAAGGCACACCGTTGTAAATCTGGAACGACTGATTCTGTTCGACTGACGCTGCCGGCTCAGGCTCGTAGATGTAAGAGCCAGTCTTTGTCGATCCTGTGCCGACAGCACGAATGAACGCGAGATACTGTTTTGAAATCCCAGGGTATTGCGCAGCAATGCTTTTTAAGACGTCATCAGCGACCGGTGTTAGCGTGGATAGTTCGCCTTCGCGGTCAAGCTCAAGCAACTCTGTGATTGTCATTCCCATAAATTCAATCCCTGCTTGTAACTGATACTCACAGCCGATTCAGCAAATCGCAAGAACATGCCGGTGGAGCATCGCCCATTGCAGAAGCATGATCGTCTTTGCATCGCAGATTTCGCCGCTGCCGATCATGTCCATGGCATCGACCAGCGAGACTTCCATCACCTCGATATCCTCATCCTCGTGGGCGGCGCCACCACCCTCCTCAACGCGCTGCGTCGCATCGATGATCGCGGCGAAGAAGTGGATGGTTTCGGTGACGGCGCCTGGGCTCATGAAAGCCTGGAAGAGCGGCCGGACGTCCGTCACCAAATAGCCCGTCTCCTCCATGACCTCGCGGCGGATGGCTTCGGCCGGATGGTCGCCATCGAGAAGGCCGGCGGGGGTTTCCAGAAGCCAGCCGGAATGACCGTTCAGATGCGTCGGCATGCGGAACTGGCGCACCAGGATGACGCTTTCGCGCTTCGGATCGTAGAGCAGGATGGTCGCGCCATTGCCGCGGTCATAGACTTCGCGCTTCAGCTTCTTCGTCACGCCGTTCGAGTCGGTATAGTTGAAGGTGACGTTGCGCAGGTGGTACCAGTTCTTCGAAAGGGTCTCATCCTTGAGGATCTCGACCTTGGCATCTTGGAATTTCGTCATTCTCAATCCTTGCGCAGCCAGACGCGGTTGTCGTGAAAGGCCGCCCCGCCATAGGGGGCGGCGGCATCGGCGCCGGTGAGCACGTTGATGCCCTCGCCGTCCAGATGGGCATCGTTCGGCCAAAGCCCCTCGGCGATCACCACGCCGCGCCGCGTGCCGCCGCCGATCGTGGCATGCAGTCGGATTTCGCCGCGCAGGTTGCCGATCCGCACGACGTCACCGTCCGTGATCCCCAGCACTGCCGCGTCCTCGGCATTCAGCATCAGTTCCGGTCGGCCTTCCTTGATCACGGAGGACGGGGTTTCAGCGAAGGTCGAGTTCAGGAAGGAGCGCGCCGGCGAAGTTGCCAGCCGGAACGGATGGACCGCATCCGCGACCTCGATCAGATCGACATGATCGGGAAATTCCGGCAGATCGCCGTAAGGCCCTGCGCCCCCATCGATTTCGGCGGCCGGTTGGGCGCCGGCGTGCCGGTCCAGTCGGCCTTGAAGCGGAATTTTCCGTCCGGGTGACCGAAGCCGTGGACGAAATGCGCCGTCTCGAAATCCGGCTGCACGTCCAGCCACTTGTCCTGTTTCAGCTGGTCGTAGCCGATGCCGTAATGAACGAGAATATGGTCGATATGCTCTCGCTCGCGGAGCCCGAAGCCGGGCCTGTCGGAGACACCGAGCCGCTTGGCCAGTTCCTCGATGACGAAGAGATTGCTGCGCACCGTCGATGGCGGCTCGACGACTTTGGGGCCGAGCAGGATGTGCTGGTGGCCGCCGCCACGGTAGAGATCGTCATGTTCGAGGAACATGGTGGCCGGCAGCACGATATCGGCGAGCTTGGCCGTATCGGTCATGAAATGCTCGTGCACGGCGACGAAGAGGTCGTCGCGCAGGAAGCCCTGCTTCACCAGCCGTTGTTCGGGCGTCACATTGACCGGATTGGTGTTCTGGATAATCATCGCCGTTACGGGACCGCGGTGCCGCAGCGCATCCGCATCTCCCGTCAGCACACGGCCGATCTGCGACTGGTCGAGCATTCGGATTTCAGGGTCGAGCATCGCCGTGCCGACAAGTTCGCGCTTGTCGAACTTGAAGATGTCATTATTCGAATGGAAGGCGCCGCCACCCTCGTGTTTCCAACTGCCGAGCACGGTCGGGATCGAGGCCGCCGCATGGATGGCGACAGCGCCGTTGCGCTGGCGGGTAAAGCCATAGCCAAGCCGGAAGTATGTTTTCGGCGTCGTGCCGACGAGCTTTGCAAAGGCTTCGATCTCTTCGACCGGCAGGCCTGTGATATCCGACGCCCAGTCCGGCCTGCGCGTCTTCAGATGCGCTTCAAGTCCCGCCGGATCATCGGCAAACTTCTCCATATAGGTCCGGTCGGCGTAACCGTCGCGAAAGGCGATGTGCATGACGGCGCAGGCAAGTGCCGCATCCGTTCCCGGCTTCAGGATCAGGCCCATGTCGGCCTGCTTGATCGTCGGGTTGTCGTAGATGTCGATGACGACGATCTTCGCCCCGCGCTCCTTGCGTGCCTTGACCGCATGGGTCATGACGTTGACCTGCGTCGAAACCGCGTTCGTGCCCCAGATCACCACGCAATCGGACTTCGCCATCTCGCGCGGATCGGGGCCGCGCAGGGCGCCAGTCGCCATCGACATGCCGGTCCAGGCCATGTTGGTGCAGATCGAACCGAAGAAGCCGGAATAGCGCTTGGCATGCCTGAGCCGCTCGATCGAATCGCGCTGCACCTGCCCCATCGTGCCGGCATAGAAATAGGGCCAGACCGCTTCAGAGCCATGTTGCTGCTCGGCCTTGATGAAAGCATCCGCGATCTCGTCGAGCGCTGCTTCCCAAGAAACCTCCTGCCAGCCGCCCTCGCCCTTGCGACCGACGCGCCGTCGCGGCACCATCAGCCGCCCGGGGTGATAGATCCGCTCGGAATAGCGCGCCACCTTGGCGCAGATGACGCCGGCAGTATAGGTGTTGGCGCTCGCACCGCGCACCCGCCCGATCCGTCCGTCCGGCTGGATATCCACCTCCAGCGCGCAGGCGGAGGGACAGTCATGCGGACAGACCGTATGGCCAATGGATTTTTCTGCTAGGATGGGGCTCGCAACGTTCATGGCTTTTCTATATTGCATCGCGAAAGCCTCTCAAAGAGCCATTCTCCACCCATCTCAACAATTCATCGGGACGATCAGCAGCTGTCATGAATTATCGTCACGCCTATCATGCCGGCAATTTTGCCGATGTCCTGAAACATGCCGTGCTTGCGCGGCTGATCACCTATCTGAAGCAGAAAGACAAGGCGTTCCGGGTGCTCGACACCCATGCCGGGATCGGCCTCTACGATCTCACCAGCGAGGAAGCCCAGAAGACCGGTGAGTGGCGCGACGGGATCGGCAAGCTTTTGGCAGAGCCCCTGCCCGCCAAGGTCGCCGCCGTGCTTGAGCCCTATCTCCAAGCTGTGCGCGATCTCAATTCGGAAGCGGACGGCACTGTCACGCTCTATCCCGGCTCGCCGAAACTGACGCGCATGCTGATGCGACCGCAGGACCGCCTCTCGGCGATGGAACTGCACCCGGACGATTACGAGACGCTGCACCGCCTGTTCGACGGCGATTTCCAGAGCCGCATCACCGAGCTGGATGGATGGCTGGCGCTCGGAGCGCATCTGCCGCCCAAGGAAAAGCGCGGCCTCGTGCTTGTCGATCCGCCCTTCGAGATCGATGGCGAGTACGAGCGGATGGTGGAGGGGCTGGGCAAAGCCTATCGTCGCTTTTCCGGCGGCACCTTCTGTCTCTGGTATCCGCTGAAGCAGGGTGCGCCGATTGCCGCCTTTCATGAGGCGCTAAAGGCGCTGGAAATACCAAAGATGCTCTGCGCCGAGCTTTCGGTGCGCAGCGAGCGCGACACGACCGGACTTTCCGGCTCCGGCCTGATCATCGTCAACCCACCCTTCACGCTGAAGAGCGAACTCGACACCATCCTGCCCTTCCTGAAAGACCGCCTGAAACTTGATCGCCATGCCTCCTCCCGGGCCTTCTGGCTGCGCGGCGAGGAAAGCATCGATCGCTCCGAATGGGAGTGATATCAAGCCTGCCACCAACACTTTGCAGGCTCCGGAGATGACCATGTTTCGATCTTTCCAACGCGTGTTGCTTATTTTCCCCGCACTGCTGCTTTGCGCCTGCGACAATGGCCCGACGGCCAAGCAAGCTTCAGAGCAGGTGCAGCGGCAGCAACCAGCTGAAAAGAAGGCCGTGGAGCCGCAACACAAGGCACAGCGTGCCCGGGTCGCCGTGCCGATCGGCACGGGCTTTGACTACTACGTTCTTTCCCTTTCCTGGTCGCCGACCTGGTGTGCGGGCAACGACGTTTCGGGGCGAACGGAGCAGTGCGCGGCGGATGCCAGCCACGGCTTTATCGTGCATGGCCTCTGGCCGCAGAACGAAACCGGATTTCCCGAATATTGCCGCACCAGCGAATCGGACCGTATCCCCGAACGGCTCGGGCGGACCCTTTTCGACATTATGCCGTCGATGGGCCTGATCGGCCATGAGTGGCGCAAGCATGGCAGTTGTTCAGGGCTCACCCAGAAGGACTATTTCGCGGTGGTACGCGCCGCGTGGGACAGGCTGGAAATTCCACCGGCGCTGAAATCGATCGTCAGGCCGAAGGAGGCGGCAACAGACGACATCGAGACCGCCTTCCTTGCCGCCAATCCGGGACTTGCGAAAAATGCCATTGCCATCACCTGCGAGGCGCGCTTTCTTGAGGAGGTTCGCATCTGCTACAACAAGGATCTCAGCTTCCGTTCGTGCCCTGCTGTCGATGCACGCAGTTGCCGAAGCAAAAGCGTCACCCTGCCACCGATACCCTGAACAGGACCATTCCACGCCAAAACCTTAGAAGCCAGAAAGACTCGCGATGAAAATCCTCTATTCGCCCGCCTCGCCCTATTCCAACAAGGTGCGCATGGCCGCGCACTACGCGGGGCTTTCCGCCGAAAGCGTGCTCACCGACACCAATGCCAATCCGCCGTCGCTGATCGCCAGCAATCCGCTCGGCAAGATCCCGACGCTGGTGACCGATGACGGGAAGTCGATCTATGACAGCCGGGCGATCCTGCATTTCGTCGATCGCGAGACCAAGGGCAAGCTCTACCCGCGCAATCCGGCCAAGCGCACCGAGGTGGAAATTCTGGAAGCGCTCTGCGACGGCATCTGCGACAGCCTTCTCGCCATCGTCTACGAAAAGCGGTTTCATCCGCCGGAAAAGGTGCACCAGCCCTGGATCGACCGGCAATGGGAAAAGGTGGTGCGCGGCCTGGATTATCTCAACGCCAACCTGCCGAAGACCGCGGCCAAGCTGCATGCCGGTCACTTCGCGCTGGCCGCCATGCTGACCTATCTGGAACTGCGCTTCACCGGTGAATGGCAGAAAGGTCGGCTAAAGCTGAAGAACTGGCCGCAGAAATTCCAGAAGGCGTTTCCGGACCATGTGAAATTCCGGACGTAAACTATTTGTAGTGTTCCAAAGGCAGCAAAAAGGCCGGATCGCTCCGGCCTTTTCACATTCATCAATCGGTCGATGATCAGAACTTGACGCCCATACCGACGCGGACGCTGTGTTCGTCGTAACCCGACGAAACCGTGCCGCCGCCGACGTTGAAGTTCTTCGAGTTGTAGTCGCTGTAGCGATATTCGACGCGAGCCGTGACATTGTCCGTGACGAGCGCTTCGGCACCGGCACCGGCCGTCCAGCCGAGAAGGGTGTTCTTGTCGGACGAACCGCCCTGCGTGGCCTTGACGTTCGATGCAGCAACACCGGCCGTACCGTAAACGAGGACAGGGTTCAGGTCGTAGCCGACGCGACCGCGGATCGAGCCGTTAACGCCCTGTTCCATGTTCACCGTGCCGTTGTTTACGTCATTGTCGCCATAGTTCACGTCAGCTTCGGCACCGTAGACGATCGAGCCGCTCTGCATGTTGTAACCACCATAGAGACCACCGCCGGAGCCGGCCGCACTACGGTCGCCCGTCGCATTGAACTTGCCATGGGCCCAGTTCGCCGTGCCACCGACATAGGCGCCGGACCAATCCTTGACAGCCGGCTCGCTGTATTCAGCAGCCGGAGCAGCCGGGACTTCGTCGATGGCGTCAGCAGCCTGAGCTGCCGAGAAAGCGATGAACGATACGGCAGAAGCCATGAGAGTGGTGATAATGGTACGCATACTATTCTCCTTATCAAACCGATGCCCCTGGCCCTCGTGGCCTGATCTGGTGCATCGGACAAATTCTAGTTAACCCCGCCCGGTTGAGGTGAAATTGGCCTTCAATTGAGGATTCACAAGAGCCGAAATGTGAAATTTTAGTGGCACGGGCATGGCTGAAATAGGATGTTGCTTGAGCGCCACAGGCATTTCGTTAACTATAAAATAAGGTTAGTGAAAACTATACTAATTCCAGTGGAAACAATTCAATTCCGACACTTCCCGTTAAATTTTCCGAAAGGAATCGACGAGAGCGGTTTCGCATTGCACATCCGGCCCTGTATCCTTGCCGTAGAAGGTGGCGACTCGGAAAGTATGGAAAAAATCCTTTGAAGACGCAGTTGAAAACAGCGCTGGTCACCGGCGGGGCCATCCGCATCGGCCGGGCAATCGTCGAGGATCTGGCAGCACACGGCTTTGCCGTGGCGATCCACGCCAACACCTCTGTTGATGAGGCCGAGGCGCTGGCCAGCGCCATTCGTGCACAAGGCGGTCGGGCGTCCGTGGTGCAGGCGGACCTGACGGAAACCGGAGCTGTGGGCGGCCTGATGGACGAGGTCAACGCAGCCATCGGCCCGGTCGGGATTCTGGTCAACAATGCGTCGCTGTTCAAGAAGGACAGCCTTGATCAACTGGACGAAGGTGTCTGGGATCGGCATTTCGCGCTGCATGTGAAGGCGCCGTCTATGCTGGCGCGCGATTTCGCCAGGCAATTGCCGGCGGCCCATGCGGGCCTGATCGTCAATGTCATCGACCAACGGGTCTGGGCTCCAAATCCGCGATTTTATTCCTATATGTTGTCCAAGTCCGCGCTTTGGACGGCGACGCAGACGATGGCGCAGGCACTGGCTCCCGATATCCGCGTCAACGGCATCGGCCCTGGGCCGACCGTGCCCAACGAGCGCCAGAACATCGAGGATTTTCGCAAACAGGTGGATGCGCTGATCCTGAGGGCTGGTCCGGAATTTGGGGAATTCGGCCGCACCATCCGGTTTCTGTTCGACACACCGTCGATAACCGGGCAAATGATCGCCCTTGACGGCGGCCAGCATCTGGCGTGGGAAACGCCGGATATTTTGGAGATTGTGGAATGACAGGGCGTGCGCCCCAGGACGGCGGAATTCTCTACGAAGAGACCGATGTCGAGGCCGACGAAGACGAGGACCTGTCGGCCGCGCCTGAGGCGGCAGCACATGGCCCCGTGCTCGACTGGGCCGAAACCAGCGCCATTCCCGACGGCCTGCGCGGTGCCGAACTGATCCAGGAATTCGTCAAGCGCCTGCCCAACAGTCCCGGCGTCTACCGCATGTTCAACGAAGCCGGCGACGTGCTTTACGTCGGCAAGGCGCGCAGCCTGAAGAAGCGCGTCAGCAATTATGCGCAGGGTCGGGTCCATTCCAACCGGCTGACGAAAATGGTGCGGGAAACCGCCCACATGGAATTCGTGACGACGCGCACCGAAATCGAGGCGCTGCTGCTCGAAGCCAACCTGATCAAGCGCTTAAGGCCACGCTTCAACGTGCTTCTTCGCGACGACAAGTCTTTTCCCTATATCCTCGTGACCGGCGACAGCCGCGCGCCGGCACTCTACAAGCATCGCGGCGCGCGCAGCCGCAAGGGCAGCTATTTCGGCCCCTTCGCCTCCGCCGGCGCGGTCGGCCGCACGATCAATTCGCTGCAGCGCGCCTTTCTGCTGCGCACCTGCACCGACAGCGTCTTTGAAAGCCGCACAAGGCCTTGCCTGCTGCACCAGATCAAGCGCTGCGCCGCACCCTGCACCCATGAGGTCAGCGATGCCGACTATGCCGAGCTGGTCAGCGAAGCCAACGACTTCCTCTCAGGCAAAAGCCAGGCGGTCAAAGCCACGATCGCATCGGCGATGAGCGAGGCCTCCGAAAATCTCGATTTCGAGCGGGCCGCCCTCTACCGCGACCGGCTGGCGGCGCTGTCGCATGTGCAGAGCCACCAAGGTATCAACCCGTCCGGCGTCGACGAAGCGGACGTCTTCGCCATTCATCACGAGGGCGGCGTGTCCTGCATCCAGGTGTTCTTTTTCCGGACCGGGCAGAACTGGGGTAATCGCGCCTATTTCCCCAAGGCCGACCCGTCGCTACCGCCGGCGGAAGTGCTCGCCGCGTTCCTGGCGCAATTCTACGACGACAAGCCCTGCCCGCGGCAAATCCTGCTCTGCGAAACGGTCGAGGAGCAGGAGCTTCTCGGCGCCGCCCTGACGGAAAAATCCGGATACAAGGTTTCAATTCTCGTGCCGCAGCGGGGCGAGAAGAAGGATTTGGTCGATCACGCGGTCGCCAATGCCCGCGAGGCGCATGGACGGAAGCTTGCCGAGACAGCCTCGCAATCGAAGCTGCTGGAAGGCTTTGCCGAAACCTTCAAACTCTCCACCGTGCCGCGCCGCATCGAGGTCTACGACAACTCGCATATCATGGGCACCAATGCCGTCGGCGGCATGGTGGTTGCCGGGCCGGAAGGCTTCGTAAAGGGCCAGTATCGCAAGTTCAACATCAAATCGACCGACATCACGCCCGGCGACGACTTCGGCATGATGAAGGAAGTCATGACCCGGCGCTTCTCGCGCCTTTTGAAGGAAGAGGGCAAACCCGACCGCACGGTGGAGGCAATCGAGGATTCACCCTTCCCCGCATGGCCCGATGTCATCCTGATCGACGGCGGACAGGGCCAGATGACGGCCGTGCGCGCCATTCTGAAGAAGCTCGGCATCGAGGACTGTGTGACGGCGATCGGCGTTGCAAAGGGTGTCGATCGCGATGCCGGCCGCGAACGCTTCTTTCCGCCCGGCAGTCCCGGCTTTACGCTGCCACCACGCGATCCGGTGCTGTATTTCATCCAGCGCCTGCGCGACGAGGCGCATCGTTTCGCCATCGGCTCGCATCGGGCCCGGCGCAAAAGGGAAATGGTCAAGAACCCGCTGGACGAGATCGCCGGCATCGGCCCGACGCGCAAGCGCGCACTGCTCCACCACTTCGGCACCGCCAAGGCCGTTTCCCGTGCGGCTTTCAGCGATCTCCTGGCCGTTGGCGGCATTTCCGAGGCCGTTGCGCGTCTCGTCTACGATCATTTCCACGATGACGGTACAAAATGAAATCGTTTGTGACACGGTTCACCGTGGGTTCAGATGAATTCCGCCACAATTTCAGGTGATCCCTCAAAGACCGGTTGACCTTGCCGTCACAAAGTCTTTCATCTGTGCCCAAGAACATCGAGAACCCGAATCCATGGCCACGCCTGCCGCCTACAACATTCCGAATTTGCTGACATATGGTCGCATCCTGGCCATTCCGGTCATTGTCCTGTGCTTCTTCATCGAGGGCCGGTTGCAAAGCTCCGACTTCGCTCGCTGGACGGCGCTCGGGCTTTTTGTGGTCGCATCCATCACCGACTATCTCGACGGCTATCTCGCCCGCATCTGGAACCAGACCTCCAATATCGGCCGCATGCTCGATCCGATCGCCGACAAGCTGCTGATCGCCTCCGTGCTGTTGCTGGTCGCCGCAGACGGTACGATCGCCGGCTGGTCGCTCTGGGCTGCCATCATCATTCTCTGCCGCGAAATCCTCGTTTCGGGCCTGCGCGAATATCTGGCTGCGCTGAAGGTCAGCGTTCCGGTGACACAGATCGCCAAATGGAAGACGGCAGCGCAGATGTTTGCCATCGCCTTCCTGCTCGCAGGACCTGCCGGTGACAAGATTCTGCCCTACACGACGGAAATCGGCATCGGCCTGCTTTGGGTCGCGGCGGTGCTGACCATCTATACCGGCTACGATTATTTTCGCGCCGGCCTGAAGCACATGGTCGACTGATGGCCAGCGTCGATCTCGTCTATTTCGCCTGGGTGCGCGAGCGCATCGGCAAAGCCGAGGAGACGCTGGACCTACCGGCCAGTGTCGTAACGGCCGGCGACCTTTGAAGCATCTGAAGACGTTGGGCGAGGAATACGAGACGGCGCTGGAGCATGAGAACGTCATCCGGGTGGCGTTCAACCAAGAGCATGTCGATCACCGCGAACCGATCGCCGGCGTGCGCGAAATTGCGCTGTTTCCACCGATGACTGGGGGTTAACCCCATGTCCGGGGCTCCGATCCGCGTCCTTGTCCAGCGCGAGGACTTCGACCTTGCAGGGGAAGTCCGTGCGCTTTCTGAAGGGCGCCATGACATCGGCGCCGTCGTCACGTTTTCCGGCCTTTGCCGCGACGAGGGCGGAGCGCTGGGGGCGCTCGAACTCGAGCATTATCCGGGCATGGCAGAGGTCGAGATCACCCGGATTTGCAACGAGGCCGTAGAACGCTTCCATCTGCAGGCTGCAACGGCGATCCATCGCTACGGCAAGATTGCGCCTGGCGAAAACATCGTTCTGGTCATCACCGCCGCCCCGCACCGGCAGGCGGCCTTTGATGGCGCAAATTTCATCATGGATTTCCTGAAAACCGCCGCGCCCTTCTGGAAGAAGGAACACGGCGCAGACGGCAGCGCCGGCGGCTGGGTCAGCGCAAAGGATGCCGACGACAGCGCGAGAGAGCGCTGGACGAAAGCCTGATCACGGCTGGAATTTTTCCCGCCGGAAAAGCACCAGAAGCAGAATCAGCAGCGAGAAGATCGCAAAATCCCGCCAGAGCATGGAGCCGTAGGCGCTCCAGAGCGTTTCAGCGAGGCCCATCACGGCAGCACCGGCCGCCGCCTGCAGCGGGCTGGTCTGGCCACCGATCGCCGCGATGAACAGCACCTTGACGCCGAAGGTAAGGCCCGCGCCGAAATCCATGTTGCCGTAATAGGATGTCGCCAGAATGCCGGCAACCGCGGCGAGCAGCGCCGAAAACGCATAGGCCGATACGAACACCCGACGACCATCGACGCCACACAAGGCGGCAGCGCCGGGATCGTCGGACACCGCCCGCCATGCCCTGCCCCAGGATGAGCGGGCGAGGAACAGCGCGCAGCCGGCAACAAGCCCCAGCATGACTGCCGTGTTGAGCATCTGGATGAGCGTCAGCGTCACAGGGAAGCTTGCATCGCCCCACAGAACAAGGGGAACGTTGAGAAAGGGCGGCAGCCAGAGGCTACGGGTATCGGCGGCGATGCGCGACAGCTCCATCAGTACCAGCGCCACACCGAGTGATGCGACCACCACCGTATTGGCCGATGTATCGACAAGCTTGCGCATCACCGATCGGCCGATCAGCAGTCCGGCGCCGCCGGCATAGACCAACGCGAGAACCGCTGCAAAGGCGAGAGCTGCCGGCAGGACGAGCCAAAGCTTGTTCCAGCCGAAATCGGCAAACAGAAGGAATATCTGGCCCGCAAAGCCGAACAGCGCGCCATAGGTGAGATCGGCCCGCCGCGTCACGGCAAAGGCGATGGCATAGCCGAAGGCGAGCAGCGCATAGAGCGCTGCGACAGGCACGGCATTGGCGAGCTGCTGGAGAAAATAGGCCATGCGGCGTTCCGATGATGACATTTTCATTATAACTGGTAAAATGCGTTTTACCAGTTAGGATTTGCTATGACGTTTTCCTGGACACCGCATCGATTTTCCGGTGGCACGCTGGCGCTCGACGTCGCCAATTCCGTGATCCTGCGGTTTGATCCGGAGCGGCGAACCGACCGCTACGCGGATCACACGGCAATGGATGCCTTTGCCGATGCGGCCAATACCCACTGCGCAGACGCCGGCTTTTTCGGCCGGCTGACACCGGTGAAACCGGACAATCGCAAACGCTTTATCGATCTGCGCGAGAGGACGGACGCCCATTTCCGGGCCGAGGTGCTTGGTCAATCCACACCGGCGCACCTCGCTGACCTGCTCGACGCCGTTTCCGCCGTGATCCGCCGCTCGGGGCCGGGAAAGGACGGCATGCCGCTGGATACGGCGACGGCACGGTCCGCGCTGATGCTGGCGACCCATCCGGAGCCGCAGCGCGTGAAGATCTGCGCCAATTGCCAGTGGCTGTTTCTCGACCGCAGCCGAAATCGCAGCCGCATGTGGTGCGACATGGCCGTCTGCGGCAATCGCGCCAAGGCGAAACGCCATTATGACAGGCAGAGAGGAGGCTTAGCCATGCGTTTACGAACAGTCATTGCCATGATGCTGGCCGTCGCGGCGCTTGCCGGATGCCAGCGCGAGACGAATCCGGACATCCTGAAACTGACCGGCAAGATGTTCGTTTTCAACTACCGGCTGGCCTATGCCACCTACATGATCGTTCTTTCGAAAACAGAACCGGTGCCCGAAGGCAGCACCGTGGTGGCCACCTTTGAAAACCCGGCCGGTGGCCCGCCGCTAACGATGGAGCGGAAGCTCTTTGCAAAGCTCGACAAGGTCGTGCTCGAAAGCGCCGACATCACCTGCGTGAAGAAGGAGCAGCCCTACGGGGTGACGATCGAGGTGAAGGGGCCTGATGGCACGATCCTCCAGACGCTCGAAACCACCGTGACCTCCAAGCTCGACCAGAGTATTCTTCCCGCAAAGGCACTGGTCGTTGGTCCAGGCTATGACAAGAACCCGGAGGTCTTCAAGGACGGCAAGGCGCCGGCGCGCTTCGAGACGGCAAAGTGCGGCTGAATAAAGCCCGTTGCCCGCCCGTCCCGTCAGGCATAGGATTGGCCTGCCGGGCATATTCGCTCCATCGGATGCCCGTGACGTCGGGAGATTGCCATGCCGCGCCTGTCGGTTGCAGTGCTTGCCGCATTGATTGCTCTTGCCTCCCGGACACCCTCCGGTGCCGCTGACGATCCGCGCTGTTCGAAAGACGCATTGCTTTCGCTTGTCGATACGGCGCTGTCCGACCAGCCATCGGTACACAGGCTTGCTGCCCGACACTACGGCGCCCGCCCGGCCTTCCTCAAAATCCGCTACGGCGAACTGACGGAAAAAGAAGGCGCGGCGCTGTTGAACGGACTGCTGGATGCCAAGGTGCGTGGCGCCGACGAACTGGCGCTGGCATGGTCGATCCATTGGATCGGCGACCATCAGGCCCTGCCCCGGCTTGCCAAGGATCGCCTCGATACGTTGACCATCTCGCTACCCATCTCCGCCATCCGCGCGCTCCTTCTGACGAGGAGCGGTGCCGATATCCTGATGGATCGCATTGCCGCAACACCGAAGGAACGCCTGGGTGGAATAGCGCAGGCGATCATGACCGCCATCATCGACCAGCCGGATGCGCTGAAGGAGAAGATCGCGCTTGCCGCTGAAAAGCGGAATATCCCGCTGATCTCCGACCTCATCGCCGCCCAGCTCGTCGCTACGGAAAAAACCCGGAAGCCTGGGCGGGGTTCATCTCGCGACGCCCTCCCGGCAGCAATATCGAAGACCTGACACGCATTGCATACTGGGTACCGGCTTTCGTGGGAAATCCGCGCTTGAAAATGAGCGCGGAAACGCCGGACGCGGCCGAGAGCCGGGCCGGCATCCATGCGACCGTGATCGGGACATCCCTCGAACCCGAATTCTCCTTCCTCAACACCTATCTGAACCAGACGGGCGATTTCAAATCGCCAGCCAAAGCGGCAACCGCTGTCAAGACCGCAGTCGAAGAGGAAAAATCCGGCGCGACGGCACGTTCGATGCCGCCTGGCTGATCGCCTATCGCACCCTTGTCCAGGCCACTGGCGATCGGAGCGTTGTCGATGACATGCTGGCCTCTGTGACGATACAAACCGGACGCTACGCATCCAGCGGCCACATGACCCCGCGCGACGTCATCGACCACCTGCTGGTCGTCGAGGCGTTGACACCGTATGTTCGCGGTGAAAGCCAGACGCAGCCGGAGCCGCCAGCGGAGCTTTCGGAAGCGATGAAAGGCAAATATACCGAATGGCTAGCCATGGCACAGATCGTCCGGAACGGCACGGTCCCGGCGGGGCTTGCCAACGATCCGGCGCTGCTCATCATGCTATCCGAACTTCTGTTCGCCAAGGGTGACCTCAAGGGACTGGCCGCCTTCGTGGATGCGGCACCGGCCGGCGAAGCGAGCGTCTTCACCGCGACCGATTTCGCCGCGCGGATCGACCGGCACTGCGCCTCCTATCTGTCGCACCCGGCCGAAGCCGTGCTTCTCGTATCCCTCCGGTGTGGACCGCCTTGCGGGGATTTGCCGAGATTGTGATTTTGCGCTCTTGAGAGTGGACTTAAGAGCGCAATGAGGAACTATGGCACAGGCCATTTTGCTGACGGGTCAAGAACGGCGTCGTCGTTGGTCACCGGATGAACGGCTGGAAATTCTGGAAGCAGCATTTGCTCCGGGGGCAAATGTCTCGGCAGTAGCGCGTCGTTTTGATGTTTCGACGGGGCTGCTCTACACGTGGCGGCGCCAAGCGCTGTCTGTGAAAGTTGGGCCGGCTTTCGTGCCAGCGACTGTCCTGGACGTTCCTGGCGACGGCGATGGTGGTGCGGCGACCATCGTTGTGGACTTTGCGAACGGTATCAAGGTGAGGATTGCGTCCGGGGCGCCTTGTGATCTTGCCGCAGCAGTGATGCGTGCGCTCAAATGATCCCGATCAGTTCGAGCGTGCGGGTTTGGATTGCGAGCGGCCATTGCGATATGCGCAAGGGAATGCAGGGCCTGGCTCTGATCGTGCAGGAAGGTCTGGGTCGAGACCCGTTCAAGGGTGACGTTTTTGTCTTCCGCGGGAAAAGCGGCCGGCTGATCAAGGCTCTTTGGCATGACGGAATTGGGCTTTCGCTATACGCAAAGCGGCTCGAGCGCGGCCGTTTCATTTGGCCGACGACGGAGGGTGGAGCGATTGCGCTGACGGCTGGCCAGATGTCCTATTTGCTTGAGGGAATTGACTGGCGAAACCCGCAGCAGACATGGCGCCCGACGAGCGCTGGATAGTGTTTTTGGGCGGGATTTGCCGCCATTGGCATCAAGAAAACCTATGCAAATCAGTGGTTTTGTGATTGAGTTCGAGCATGGAAACCGGCTCGGAAAATCACCGTGATCATGCCGCTGCCCTGGAGGCAGAGCTGGCGACAGCGCGGGCGGAACGGGCTACAGCCTTGGCCGAATTGGCTGTTGCCAAGGCCAAGGAGGCCGACGATCAGGCCATCATTCTTCGCCAGAAAGTCTATATCGAAAAGCTGCAACGGGAACTGCGCGGTCAGAAGTCGGAACGTACGGCACGGCTGATTGCGCAGATGGAGCTGATGCTTGAGGACGCCGAAGCGACGGCGACCGAAGATGAGCTTGCCGCCGAAATGGCCGTTGCTGCAGCGGTTGCGGTCACCGGCTTTACGCGCAAGCGGCCGGTCAAGAAGCCATTTCCGGAACATCTGCCGCGTGAGCGTGCCGTGGTGCCAGGCCCGGTTACCTGCAGTTGCTGTGGCGGTGAACGGCTTCGCAAGCTCGGCGAAGACATCACCGAAACGATGGAGAGCGTACCGCGGAGCTGGAAGGTCATTCAGACGGTGCGGGAAAAGTTCACCTGCCGTGACTGCGAGAAGATCAGCCAGGCACCTGCACCCTTCCATGTCATACCGAGAGGGTGGGCTGGTCCGAGCTTTTTGGCGATGATGCTCTGCGACAAGTTCGGCCAGCACATTCCCCTCAATCGCCAGGTCGAACGTTTTGCCCTGGAAGGTGTGCCGATCAGTCTGTCGACTGCAGCAGACGCGATTGGCGCGTGCTGCCAGGTCCTTGACCCGCTGGTGCGGCGGATTGAAAGCCATACGTTCGCGTCTGAACGGATCCACGGTGATGACACGACCGTGCCGGTTCTCGCTCTCGGCAAGACCGTCACCGGTCGGATATGGAGCTATGTCAAGGACGATGCTCCGTTTGGCGGTACGGCGCCTCCGTCGGCGATGTTCTATTATTCCCGGGACCGGGCCGGCGAACATCCACAGGCGCATCTGGCCAACTATAGCGGTATCCTTCAGGCGGATGCCTATACGGGCTATGGCCAGCTTTATCTTCCTGATCGAAGTCCGGGCCCGATTCATGAGGCGGCGTGTTGGGCGCATGCCAGACGACCATTCTTTGCGCAAGCCGATCTGGAGGCCAACGCGCGCCGAAAAGCGCAGGGTAAAGGTGCCGCCGTCATCTCGCCGGTCGCCTTGAACATGGTGCAGCGGATCGACGCATTGTTCGAAATCGAACGCCATATCAATGGCCGCACTGCAGATGAACGAAAGGCAATCCGCCAGCAGTTGTCAAAACCGCTGATCGGCGACATGGAGATATGGATACGCGAACACCGCGCCCGGTTGCCGCGCGACAATGACTTGGCAAAGGCGTTTGACTACATGCTGAACCGTTGGGAATCCTTCACCCGCTTCCTCGACGACGGGCGTATCTGCCTGTCGAACAATTGCGCGGAGCGCTCTCTGCGCGGTGTGGCGCTCGGACGAAAAGCCTGGCTATTTGCCGGTTCCGATCGCGGAGGACAAAGGGCAGCGGCCATGTACAGCCTGATCGTCACCGCGAAAATGAACCGCATTGACCCACAGGCTTGGCTTGCCGATGTTCTCGCCCGCATCGCCGATCATCCAGCCAGCCGCCTTGATGAGCTTCTCCCTGGAATTGGCGGAAAACCAAGACCTCGCCACTGAGGCAGGCAGCCTGATGGCAGGTCCTCTCGTTCGCTTGAAGATCACGCTCGATGACGTTGATCCCTTGGTGATGCGGCGCGTTGTCGTCCCATTCCGCATTCGGCTTGACCGGCTTCATGAAGTTCTTCAGGAGGCTTTCGGTTGGACCAACAGTCATCTGTATGAGTTCAGGATCCGTGACATCGGGTTTGGCGTGCCTGATGGTGACTTTGATGGTCCCATCGATGCACGCAAGGAAACGCTTCTTGCTGCCATCGAAGATATCGGCGCGAAATCATTCAAGTACCTCTATGACTTCGGCGACGGCTGGACGCACACCGTGAAAATCGAAAAGATCTTTCCAGCGACGGCCGGCTTTGACGATCCATTCCTTCTCGAGGTTGTCGGACGGTGTCCTCCGGAGGATGTTGGCGGCCCTTGGGGCTATGAAGAGTTCCGCGAGGCTCTTGCCGACGTCAACCATGAGCGACATCAAGAACTGCTCGAATGGTGGGGAAGCTCAGACTACGACCCCGGAGAGGTCGATTCCAGAAGTCTCGGCAAAAACGTCGAAGCTCTGGCTGCGAAATGGAAACGCCGAACGCGAAAGAAGGCCTGAAACTGCGGCCTTCGGCGAATGCTTACTGCTTCTCTCGGGCCAACCGATCTTCAAGTTCGACACGAAAAACTAAAAAGGCCGAAGCGTTTCCGCTCCGGCCCTTTCATGATTCATTTCAGTCACTTCGGGCCGAAACCCTAAAGTCTTGATTCAGCCGACGATTTCGGTGCCGGAGAACCAGTAGGCGATTTCGATGGCGGCTGTTTCCGGAGCATCCGAACCGTGAACCGAATTTTCGCCGATCGACAGGGCATGCGTCTTGCGGATCGTGCCTTCGTCGGCGTTTGCCGGGTTGGTTGCGCCCATGATTTCGCGGTTCTTCAGGATGGCGCCTTCGCCTTCCAGAACCTGAACGATGGTCGGGCCCGATGTCATAGATTCAACCAGTTCGCCGAAGAAAGGGCGTTCCTTGTGAACGGCGTAGAAGCCTTCGGCTTCGCGCGTGCTCATCCAGACGCGCTTCGATGCGACGACGCGCAGACCGGCATCTTCGAGCATCTTGGTGATGGCGCCCGTCAGGTTCCGCTTGGTTGCGTCCGGCTTGATCATCGAAAAGGTGCGTTCAATCGCCATTGTCTCAATTCCTTTGGTTTTTCCGTGAATTTGGCGGTTCAATAGCCGCCAATTCCAAGCAAAACAAGAGGTAGACAGGGCATTTCGGCCAGACAGGGCGAAGTTTCACGCCGATGTCACGGAACGCCCGACGCCACCATGGAGATCAAGGCAGCGCTCGAACCAGTCCTTGACCGGGTCTCCATCGCCAAGCACGACCTTCGGCGAAACGATGCGGGCCCACTGCAGCGGCCCGAAGACGATGTAATCGGCAAAACACGGCGTCTCGCCCCCGAAAAAGCCTGCTTGCCGAGTAGCGCGCGCAAAGGCTCGAGCTTGGGCGCAAACGTCTCGATCTCGCCGGCCCCCGCCTCGACCACCGCTTCCAGGCTCTTGCCGAAGCGCGCCTCGCGGGACGTGCGGAAATAGGCCTGGTCTTCCGGACCGAGGCAATCATGGATATCGAGCACCACGAAACGCACCAGCGCCGTGTGCAGCACCGCCTGCGACCAGCTTTCGACAAACCGGCACAGCGCCTTGCCGCCCTCGCCGCCAAACAACGACGGCCGGTCCGGATAGGTCTCCTCGAGATAGAGCGCGATGGCAAAGCTGTCGACGATCAGCCGGTCGCCGTCGCGCAAAAGCGGCACGGTCTTGGTCGCCCCGCCCTCGATCGCCGGAATTTCCGTAAAGCCGACGGGCGCCGTCTCATATTCCAGTCCCTTATGCGCCAGCGAAAGCGCCACCTTCCAGACATGCGGGCTGAAGTGACGGGCGCGATCGGCGCCTGCAAGAGCATAGAGTGTACGGGTCATGGTGCCTCCGGCAATGGGAACGGTTGCCCCATGGGAGGCTAGCTGCCGCCAAAAATCAAATCAGGAAATTTCATGGATGACATCACCCCTTGCGATGCAAAGCCGCGCTAGGATGTTGCAAAGGGAGACTATCACGATGCTCGACCATTTCCGCATGTTTGCCGATTACAACGCCTGGGCCAACCGCCTCGTCTATGGCGCAGCCGCCCAACTGAGCGACGCCGAATTTCACGAAAACAAGGGCGCTTTCTTCGGCTCGCTGCACGCGACGCTCAACCACATCCTCTGCGCCGACCGCATCTGGCTGAAGCGTTTCACCGGCGAAGGCGACCCACCAACCGCCCTCGACACGATCCTCTACGACGATCTCGCCGCTCTTGCCGCGGCCCGAACGCGCGAGGACGCCCGCCTCATCACCTTCACCGCCGCCCTGACGCCGGACGCGATCTCCGGGACCTTCACCTATACGCCGATCACCAACCCCATCGAAATCACCCAGAAACTCGGCCCCTGCCTCACCCACGTCTTCAACCACCAGACCCACCACAGGGGGCAATGCCACATGACGCTCACGGCGCTGGGCAGACCGAGCCTTGGGCTGGACATGGCGTATTTTTTGCGGACGGCGGAGGGGCGGGGTTATGCGGGGTGATGGGCTTCGTCTAAAACTTGCAGGGTTTGGCAAACCGCGAAATCAACCTTTAATTCGGAGAAGTAAGGCAGCATCGCAAAACGCCGCTATCTAGTTGCGGTCCATGCTGATAGCACAGCGGCAACCGTACCGGAGAGCCGCCATGACCCCAGCCGAAAAACACCAGATCATCGTCAATGCTTTCCACAACAACCGCTACGGCGTTTCGCCGACGGCCACGCGCGGGGCGGTGGAGAGTTTTCGCGCAAGCAGGGGCTTGAGGGCAAGGAATATACCGAAGCGCTCGAATCCGCGATGGCGGCAGGCCTTGTCGCTCAGATGGCGGATTCAGGGCTTACGATCCGCAATGCCGGCCGCAGCATGCTGCCCAAGCGATAGTCTTCAGGCGGTTCGCCGCTCAAGGCATTTTCACACGATACCAAGGACCGGCTTTTCAGCCGGCTTTGTCATGCCAAGCCGGGCCGTCTGGCGCTTATCCCCGCTCAGCAAGAAACTTCGTGCAGACATGGGCGACCATGGCCAGCGATATGGCGCCGGGGTCGGGATGGCCGAGGCTCTTTTCGGCGAGCGGGCGGGCGCGGCCGAGTTTTGGCATGAGCGATGCAGTTGCCTCCGCCGCTGCCTTTGCCGCGTCGGCGGCCGTGGCCCAGGCTTCCGTCAGAGGCTTTCCGGCCGCAAATTCGCGTTCCAGCGTTTCGACGAAGGGCACCAGCGCATCGACCAGCGTCTTGTCTCCAAGGCGTGCCCGGCCAAGCCGGATGACGCCATCGAGCGCCAGGCGCGCACCCTTGACGATGGCCGCATCGTCGATGCCAACATCGTCGCTCAGCACCGCGCTCCAGCAGCGCAGCAGCAGGCCCCAGATCGCCCCTGACGTGCCGCCGGCCCTGTCGGCCCAGGCGTCGCCGGCTGCAGCCAGCACGCTTGCTGCGCCCGCCCCCATGGACACCGCGACATCCGCAGCCTGCTTGGCCGCCAGCGCGCCGCGGCGCATGCCCTGCCCGTGATCACCATCGCCAGCATGGGTGTCGAGACGGCCAAGTTCCTCCTCCTTCTCGGTCAGAAGTTCCGCAATCGCACTGACAAGGCCGGCAATACAGGCACCGGCGGCTTTCGAGTCTTCCGAAGCCGGGGCAAAGGACGGCGTGCCATCCTCGTTGACGATCATGTCGGTCGCGGGTTCGGTGGCGATCGCGGCGCCGCGGCGCAGCACCGGCGTGTCGCAGGCGGCCGTCCAGTGGGTTTCGAGTTCTTCGTCGAGCCAGACCAGCGTCAGCGAGCAGCCCTGCATGTCGAGGCTGGTGACGTATTCGCCGCATTCCGGATCGACGATCGTCAACCCGGCCGCCTCCAGCCGTTTGGACACCTGCGTCCAGAGCACGAAGAGCTCCTCATATTTGGTGGCGCCGAGGCCGTTCAGCAGCGCGCCGACACGGGTTGTTCCCACCGGGCGCTCGGCCAGCAGCCGGTCGGTCAACAGCGTGGCGAGATCGCCGGCGGAGACCATTTTTCCTCGCGAATGCCGGGCTCGCCATGGATGCCAAGGCCAAGCGCCATCTGGCCCTTCGGCACGGTGAAGAGCGGCCCGACGGCGCCCGGCAGCGTGCAACCGCCAAAGGCGACGCCGAAGGAGACCGTGCGGGCATTGGCGTAGCGGGCGATGCGCTCCACCTCGTCGAGCGGCAGGCCGGCCTCGGCGGCAGCACCGGCGATCTTGAAGACGATGACGTCGCCGGCAATGCCCCGGCGCTGGGCAGCATTCTCCACCGGCGCGCTCGCCACATCGTCGGTAACAGGCACGATGCGCACGTCGATGCCTTCGGCGCGCAGGCGCTCGGCGGCGACGCCGAAATTCAGGACGTCGCCGGCATAATTGCCGAAGCCGAGCAGGATGCCGCCGCCCTTTGCGCCTGCCGGCAAACGCGGGCGCCGGACGCCGTGGACGGCGAGGCAAAGACGTCGCCGGCAACTGCTGCATCGGCAAGGCCGGGGCCGACATAGCCGGCAAAGGCCGGATAGTGGCCGGAGCCGCCGCCGATGACCACGGCGACCTTGCCCGTCGGCACCTTTGTTGCCCGCACGACGCCGCCGCGCACCAGACGCACATGGCGGTGGTAGATCGCGCTGAAGCCCGCAAGGGCCGTCGTTGCAAAGTCTTCCGGTGCGTCGAATATGGTCGTCATTCTCTGGGTCCTCGCATGGGGCACGCTGTTCTGCCGATCATGACGATTTGCGGTCCTTTCGGGAAGCCCGTTAGGCGCTTCCGCAGGCCTGTTTGAGACTATCTTAATTCCCATGCGCTATGAGGAGGATCATCTGCGGGTGGTGTAAACGAGGCCATCTGCCGCGATACGCATGTGCGAGGGCTTCGGGATGGCAGGACAGGCAGAGCAGGACGGCATGCGGGGTTCGACGCAGAACGCTGCCCTTTTGCTCAAGATCGCGCAGACCATGGCGAAGCTCGGCATTCCGCCCCTGCCCCGCAATTACGAACTTTTCTACGAGGCCCTGTCCGGCCAGTCGCCCGCGCTATCGCGGGATCTCGGGGCACTTGGCGCCGGCGCCTCGCAGTCTCAACTCGATGCGATCGGCGCAAGGCACAATCTCGTCGGCCACGCCGCCCTCGCCGCGGAAAAGGCCCGCGCCGGCACGGCAGACGCCATCGCCGAGCTTCAGAAGAAGCTGCAAAAGTCCATCACGACGAAAGCGCGCTTTTCCGAAACCCTGCTGGCCTTCATCTCAAGGCTCGAATCCGACCCCGTCACCGCCATGTCGGATTTCGCCGATGACGCCGCGCGTTTCGGCTATGCCGCGACAGCGCTGCTCAAGGAGGAGCAGGCCTTTGCCGGAATGCTCGACGACATCTCCGGGCAATTGCGCGATACCGGCGCGGACCTTGCCGCCAACCGCAAGGCCCTGACCCGTGATCCGGTGACCGGCCTGCCGAACAGGACGGCCTTTTCCATGCGCCTCGCCGCGCTTTTTGGCGAAGACACCGAGATTGGCGCCTCGGCGCTCGTCCTCGTCACCATCGACGGCCTGCAGGCGCTCGGCGAGAGCCACGGCAAGGCTCCGGTCGAAAAACTCCTGAAGAAGCTCGCCGCTCTGTTCAAGAAGTCGATCAAGAAGAATGACTTCGTCGCCCGCATCGGCGGCGACGAATTCGCCTTCATCTTCGAAGACCTCAGCGCCGATAACGCCGCTACGATCGCAGCACGCATTCGCGCATCCGTCGAGGCGATCGAGATTGCCCTTCCGGACCGTGCCTTCACGAAATCTGCCGTGTCGCTTTCGGCCGGTATCGCCATGAGCCAGAGCGCCACGGGAGCGACCGATCTCTTCCAGCAGGCCGATCTCGCCCTGAAGGCCGTGCGCGCTGATGGCGGCTCCGGCGTCCTGGTGTTTTCCTCGGCGATCGGCAGCCAGGCCGGCAAAAACCGCTGGAGCTTTGTGGCATAACGACACGCCGCGACACGCGATGAAGCCCCGGGGCTTTCCGGGTCTTGCCTTATCAGGCGAGTTCGGCCAAAACCCCGGCATGATCACGCTCAATAACCTTTCGGCCCGAATTGTCGGACGCCTTCTCATCGACCAGGCCAGCGTCGCGCTCCCGGCCGGCATCAAGGCCGGCCTTGTCGGCAAGAACGGCGCCGGCAAATCGACCCTGTTCAAAATCATCACCGGCGATATGGAAGCCGAGACCGGCTCGGTCTCCATTCCGAAGAATGCCCGCATCGGCCAGGTGGCGCAGGAAGCGCCCGGCACCGAAGAGCCGCTGATCGAGATCGTGCTGAAAGCCGACAAGGAGCGCGAGGCGCTTCTGGCGGAGGCCGAAACCGCAACCGATCCGCACCGGATCGCCGAAATCCACATGCGGCTTTCCGATATCCATGCCCATTCGGCGGAATCGCGCGCCGCCAGCATTCTGGCCGGCCTCGGCTTCGATGCCGATGCGCAGCTGCGCCCGGCCTCCAGCTTCTCGGGCGGCTGGCGCATGCGCGTCGCGCTCGCAGCCGTCTTGTTTTCCGAGCCGGATCTATTGCTGCTCGACGAGCCGACCAACTATCTCGACCTTGAAGGCACCTTGTGGCTGGAAGACTACATCAGCAAATATCCGCATACGGTCATCATCATCAGCCATGACCGCGACCTGTTGAACACCGCCGTCAATGCCATCGTGCATCTCGACCAGCAGAAGCTGACCTTCTATCGCGGCTCCTACGACCAGTTCGAGCGCCAGCGGGCCGAGGCCAACGAGCTGCAGACCAAGGCCAAGGCCAAGAACGACGCCGCGCGAAAACACCTGCAGGCGTTCATCGACCGTTTCAAGGCCAAGGCCTCCAAGGCTAGGCAGGCGCAGAGCCGCGTGAAAGCGCTGGAGCGCATGGGCACGGTCTCCTCCGTCATCGAGGACCACGTCCAGGGCTTCAAGTTCCCCGATCCGGAAAAGAAGCCGCCTCGCCGATTATCGCGCTGGAAGGCGCATCAGTCGGCTATACGCCCGGCAAGCCGATCCTGCAGCATATGTCGCTGCGCATCGATACCGACGACCGCATCGCCCTGCTCGGCTCGAACGGCAACGGCAAGTCCACCTTCGCCAAGCTGATCTCCGGCCGCCTGCCGGCCACCGGCGGTTCCGTGCAGACGGCGCCCGGGCTGAAGATCGGCTTCTTCGCACAGCACCAGCTGGATGATCTGATCCCGGAACATGATGCCGTCGAACATGTGCGCCAGCGCATGCCCGGTGCCACCGAAGGCAAGGTGCGCGCCCGCGTCGCCCAGATGGGACTGGCCACCGCCAAGATGAGCACGCCGGCCAAGGATCTCTCCGGTGGCGAAAAGGCTCGCCTGCTGATGGGGCTTGCCGCCTTCGACGCGCCGAACCTCCTGATCCTCGACGAACCGACCAACCATCTGGACATCGACAGCCGCAACGCGCTGATCCAGGCGCTGAACGAATATACCGGCGCCGTCATCCTGATCTCGCATGATCGCCACCTGATCGAGGCGACGGCCGACCGGCTGTGGCTCGTCAAGGACGGCACCGTCTCCAACTATGACGGCGACCTCGAGGACTACCGCTCGACCATCGTCCAGAGCTCAAAGAGCAAGGGCGGCAAGGGCAAGGGCAATGGCGGCGAGGAGCAGCTGAGCAAGGCCGAGCAGCGCAAGGCCAATGCCGACAAGCGCGCAACCTTTGCGCCGCTCAAGAAAAGATCAACGATGTCGAATCCTTGACGGCGAAACTGCAGAAACAGATTCAAGCCCTCGACAAGGAACTTGAAGACCAGGATCTCTACGACAAGTTTCCGGAAAAGGCCGCCGCCAAGGTCAAGGAACGCGCCGAGGTTGTCGCCAAGCTGACCAAGGCCGAAGAGCACTGGATGACCTTGTCCGACGAATACGAACAGGCGATGGCGAGCTAGTTTCAGACATTGATAAATTTTTAAGGTTTGATTTAAGCCGGCGTTCAAAGCCGGCTTTTATCGTTCATAACCATGAAGCAAGAGCGTTCTCCAGAATCGAACCTCTACCGGTTCCGACAGGTGAAGTGGGGCAATCCGCGCCACAGGTTCAACGCGCTTCGCGACAAGGTGCCGGTGTCCGTCGCTGACGATCCTCCCGCCGGGCGGCTGTTCTGGGTTCTTGTCGTGCTCTTGACCATTGCCGCTTTCGCCGCCGTCATCCTCTACGGCCTGCAAAATCCGATGGCTTGACTGCCGCCTATCCCAGCTCGAACGTCGTGATCCCGTAAACCTGCCCGATCGGCAGTTCCGGCGCTGTTCCACGGTACATACGCGCCGTCTCGAAGACCGGCTTCAAATTATAGCGATCACAAAGCGCGCGGGCCGCGGCGTTGGGCTCGGGGACATCGAGATAGATCTGGCCGCCACCGACGCTTGCCACCAGCTTGCGGAAGATCAGGTCAGCCACCGTTTCCTGCTCGGCAAAAAGCGGGCCGATCTTGAAGCCCTCGCGGCAGGCCCTGATCGTGCCATAGCCCGCAACCGTGGCATTGCGGAGCATCACCACGCTTTCGCGGCTTGCAAGCGGCTTCAGCCACTCCTTGAGAAAGGCTTCCCGGAGTGCAGGAACGAACTTGTTGTCGTAATCGACGATCATCGGCACATGCACCGGCGAAACGGAGACCAGCTCGGTGCCGGGCGGATCGGCACATTCGACGACGCCGCCATAACGAAAATTGGCATGGGCATAGGCAAAGCCCGATTTCCGGTAGTTATCCTGCTGGGCGACGACGCCGTCGAGGCCGATGATGCGGCCGGCCCCCGCCCTTTCGATCGCTTCGTTCCACAGCGCATGGCCGATGCCCTGCCCGCGATAATCCGGATGCGCCATGTAGAAGCCGAGAAAGGCGTAGTCCGCCCCATAGCGGACGAGCGACAGCGCAGCCGCGATAGCACCGTCCTCCTCGGCGATCCAGAATCCTTCCGGATCCGCCGCCCAGAAAGCCGGCCCGTCATCGAGGCCGGGGTTCCAGCCTTCAGCGGCAGCCCAGTCCAAAATCATGTCAACATCGGCGCGTGTGGCATTTCGGATGATGGGGGACATGGCGAGCCTTCCGCAAACTTTACAATCGTCCGACCTTATCTATAGTGGATATTCAATTGTTCAAACGGGATATTCCAATGCCCCTCTATGTGCGCGACGATAGCGTGAACGATTTGGCAGCTGAGGCGCAACGGGTGCTGAAAACGCGCACGAAGACCGAAGCAATCCGGATTGCACTGGAGCGGGTTATCGCGGCGGAAGAAAATCGCCCTCCTCTGATGGAGCGCCTCAAGAAGCTACAAGACAGGTTCGCCGCGTTCGGACCGAGAGATCCAAATTTCGATCAAAAAGCCTATCTGGACGAAATGTGGGGAAATGACTGATGTTCGTCGACAGTTCGGCAGTTGTTGAATATCTCCTTCGTTTGCCGCAGTCTGAAGCGGTGGCTGACCGCTTGAACAACGCCGACACCCGCTTTTTCACGACACCCACGGTCATCTTCGAGGCGGTCAGCGTTCTATCCGCACGCATGAACTGCACAGTTCCGGAAGCGCTTGCCCTTGTGCAGAATTTCTTTAGCGAGTTGGATGCTGATATCATTCCCATCACGCCCGAAATCGGACTTGCCGCCATTGATGCCTTTGCGCGTTATGGAAAGGGGCGGCATCCGGCAAAGCTGAATTTCGGCGACTGTTTCTCCTACGCTGCCTGCAAGGCGGCAGGTGTACCGCTGCTGTTTGTAGGCGATGACTTCGCTAAAACGGACCTGGCGTAAAGCGCGGTGATTTCCGGCTTGTATCGGTCAAATCGTCTGCTACAAAAGCCGCCATAAAATCATACAAATCGAGCGAAACACCATGAGCATCAAGATCGCAATCGTCGGCGTCGGCAAGATCGTCCGCGACCAGCACCTGCCCTCCATCGCCAAGAATGCGGACTACCAGCTGATCGCCGCGGCAAGCCGCAACGGCACAGTCGAAGGAATCGACAATTTCAAGTCGATCGAGGCGATGCTGGAAGCGGTGCCTGACATCGAAGCCGTCTCGCTCTGCATGCCGCCGCAGTTCCGCTACGAGGCAGCCCGCACGGCGCTGGAAGCCGGAAAACACGTCTTTCTCGAAAAGCCGCCGGGCGCGACGCTCAGCGAAGTGGCTGACCTCGAAGCGCTGGCCGCATCCAAGGGCCTGTCGCTGTTTGCCAGCTGGCATTCGCGTTATGCGCCGGGTGTCGAAGCCGCCAAGGCCTTTCTCGACGGAACGAAGATCAACAATGTCCAGGTGATCTGGAAAGAGGATGTCCGCCACTGGCATCCGAACCAGGACTGGATCTGGGCGGCCGGCGGTCTCGGCGTCTTCGATCCAGGCATCAACGCGCTGTCGATCGTCACCCATATCCTGCCCAATCCGCTGTTTATCACCGCGGCAACGCTGGAATTCCCCGAAAATCGCGACGCACCGATTTCAGCCGCAATCACTTTCACCGATGCGAACAAGCTGCCGGTGACCGCGGACTTTGACTGGCGCCAAACCGGCCACCAGAGCTGGGACATCATTGCCGAAACCGATGCCGGCATGATGGTTCTTGCCGAAGGCGGCGCCAAGCTGTCGATCGACGGCAAACTCGTACACGACGAGCCGGAACAGGAGTACCCGGCCCTCTATGCCCGCTTCGCCGAGATCATCAACGCCGGACAGTCCGATGTCGATTTGGCGCCGCTGCGCCACGTCGCCGATGCGTTCATGCTTGGCCGGCGCAAGTTCGTGGATGCGTTCATTGATTGAGCCGATGCGGTTAAAAAAGGAAAGGCCGTGCAGCTCACCGCTGTGCGGCCTTTTGCTTGATCAAGCCTTCTTCACCCAGCGCCCGTCTTGGTTTTGCTGCCAGTATGTCAGCGCATGCCCGTCGCCTTTCAGCGCCTTCCACTGCGCCCGCGCATCCTCGAGTTGGGCTTGGTCGTAGCCATCGAACATGAACACGACGCGTTCATAGCCTCCGACCGGCGGCGGCTGTGCGCCATCGACGAGGAAGCGGACGGTTGCGCCGTTGTCGTTCCCGTCTCCTGCCGTCAGCAAAATCGGCTGGTCGTCGGCGAAATCCGCGGCATCCGTGCCGTGTGCCAGAAAGCTGTCGTCGCGATAGGTCCACAGGTGGCTGTCGATCAGATCCCGCCGTTCCTCCGTCGCCGTCTGAACGACCACGCGCCAACCGCGCTCGATGCAGCGGTCGAGCAGCCCGGGAAGTGCTTCCTCGAGTTTCGATTCGGTCAGGTGGTAGAACAGGATTTCGGTCACGCGCCGGTCAAGCCTCGTAGTTGGCGCGGACCAGTTCATCGAGCAGGCGCACGCCAAAACCCGAGGCCCAGGACTGGTTGATCTCGTCGGTCGGTGAGCCCATGGCCGTGCCGGCAATATCCAGATGCGCCCAAGGGGTGTCCTTCACGAAGCGCTTGAGGAATTGCGCCGCGGTGATCGAGCCTGCGTAGCGGCCGCCGGTGTTCTTCATGTCGGCAAACTTGCTGTCGATCATCTTGTCGTATTCCTTGCCGAGCGGCATACGCCACAGCCGCTCCTGCGTCGTGAGGCCAGCCGCGGTCAATTGGCCGGCCAATCGGTCGTCATTGCAGAACAGGCCGGCATGATGGCTGCCGAGCGCCACCATGATGGCGCCGGTGAGCGTCGCAAGATTGATCAGGAACTGCGGCTTGAAGCGGTCGTTGCAATACCAGAGCGCATCGCAGAGAACGAGACGGCCCTCGGCGTCGGTGTTGATGACCTCGATCGTCTGCCCGGACATCGAAGTGACGATATCGCCGGGACGCTGGGCGTTGCCGTCCGGCATGTTCTCGACCAGGCCGATCATGCCGATGACGTTCGCCTTCGCCTTGCGGCTGGCCAGCACGTGCATCAGCCCGGTCACGGCAGCAGCGCCGCCCATGTCGCCCTTCATCTCTTCCATGCCGGCGGCGGGCTTGATCGAGATACCGCCCGAATCGAACACGACGCCCTTGCCGATAAAGGCGACCGGCCGATCCTTCGGCTTGCCGCCTTTCCATTGCATGATGGCGAGCCGCGGCGGCCTGACCGAGCCCTGCGCCACGCCGAGCAACGCGCCCATGCCCAGCTTTTTCATCTCGCGCTCGGTGAGAATTTCCACCTCGACACCAAGCTTTTCCAGTTCCTTGGCCCTGGCTGCAAACTCAAGCGGGCCCAGAATATTGGCAGGTTCATTAACGAGGTCGCGAGCAAGCACGACGCCTTCCGCAATGGCCTGCGAGGCGATGGCCGCTTTCTTTGCCGCAATCACCGCCGCCGTGACGATCGTCACCTTGATGGGTTTTGCCGTTGCCTTGTGGTCGTCGTCAGCCTTCGTCGTCTTGTAGGTATCGAAGCTGTAGGCGTTCAGTTCCATGCCGAGTGCGAAATCGGCGGCCGCCTTGCCCGAGACAATTACGTCCGGCGTGTCGATGAAGATCGTCACCTTGTCGGCCGATTTGAGTTTCGCTGCGGCCGCGCCGCCGGCCTTCAGCCAGTCATGGTCAGAGAGCGCAGCCCCGTCGCCAAGACCAAGAACGACAATGCGATCCGCCAGCGAGCCATGGGGGCGATCACATCGAGGCTGCGCAAGGATTTTCCGGTGAATTTGGCGACACGCGCCGCCTTCGCAACAACGCCTTCCGGATCGGCAATATCCGCGCCCGCCGCATGCTTGGCATCAAGCGTTTTCAGAAGGACGGCAACACCGCCGGCAATGCGGGCTGATTTCGCGAAGGTGATCTCGAATTTGACAGTCATTTTTTCTCCGGAAAAACAAGCGAATTGCGATTGTCGGCAAGGTCTGGGGCGATTGTCGGCACAGCCTGCGGCGCCGGCCAGCCATGGCCCGTCATACCGCAACTGTTAAACGCCCTGCCCTGAAAAGCAAAGCAAAACCGGCTTTCAACAGACCAAGGCAACCAACCACAGCCCGGTTCGCTTGATCTCTGCGTGTTGTCGCCCTGTCACCAAAAAGCCGCGAAGCCGGAAATAGAAAGATGACAGGTGACTTCCACATTGCGGTGGCGAATGGGGTCGGCTAGAGCAGGAAATGCAAGACCCTTCCATGGCTTCGCGAGAACCAGGGAGCGCAGTACATCCGTCGAACTACGGACGCAGGCCGTCTTCAGGTTCAACCGTGCAGCGCAGGCGGATCTTCCCGAGACAAGGCCGCGATGATCATCTTCGAAACCTATATCCTGCGACGTGTGTTCCAGATGTTCCTGACGGCGCTTTTGCCCGTACTCGGCATCATCTGGACGACACAGGCGCTGCAGCGGATCAATCTCGTGACCGATACCGGCCAGTCGATCGGCGCGTTCCTTCAACTGGCGACGCTGATCCTGCCGACAATCATTCCGCTCGTCCTGCCCTTCGCCCTCGTCATCGGCATTACCCAAACGCTGACGACAATGAACAATGATTCGGAACTGACAGTCATCGAGGCAGCCGGCGGCTCGCGCTCGATCATCGTCCGACCGATCATGATGCTATCTGTGGCGCTCGCCCTGTTTTCCTTTGCCGTCGACAATTTCGTCGAGCCGGTCGTCCGTCAGGCTGCACGCCAGATGATCGCAACGGCCCATGCCGACCTTTTGTCTTCCGTGGTCCAGGAAAACACCTTCCGCAAGGTCGCCGACGGGCTCTACGTGCAGGTAGCCTCACGGCGCAACAATGGTGTGCTGGGCGGCATCTTCGTCGCTGATTCGCGCAACCCCGGCTACGAACTCATCTATTATGCCCGCGAAGGGGCCGTGGACGAAAAGAGTTCGGCGCTGGTCATGCGGGACGGAGAAGTCCACCGCAAGCTTCCAGATGGCGGCGTCTCGATCATCAAGTTCGATTCCTACGCGTTCGATCTCACCGACCTGACCAAGATGGCCGGCGCCGCAACGATCCGCGCGCAGGATCGAAGCCTGGGCTATCTCCTCGCGCCGGACACGGAAGAAGAAAACTACAAGAAAAATCCAGGCGCCTACGATGCGGAACTGCATCGCCGCTTTACTGAATGGACATTTCCGATCCTGTTCGGGCTGATTGCGCTGGTGGTCAGCAGCGACGCCCGTTCCCATCGCGAAGCCAGACTTCATCCGATGGTGCGTGCGCTGTTGATCACGCTGGTGCTGCGCTGGGCGACCTTCTACGTCGCCAACAATGCCGAGGATTCGCGCCTCTTCATCCCGCTGATGTATGCCATCCCGCTCGCCACGGCCGCGGTCACAATCCGCCAGCTGGCCGGCAATCGACGGCTGAGCATGGCCGTCAGTTGGAGCGATCAACTGACCGAGCGGTTCGACAGCCTGCGTCGTCTATGGCAGCCAAAGTCCTCCAGCGGAGGCAGCGCGCAGTGATTTTCAGTACACTTGGCCGCTATTTCTTCAGGCGATACGCCGTCACGACTTTCTGGTTCCTTGCCGGGATTTTTCCCTGGTGTTCATCATCGACTTCTCTGAAGTGTCGAACAGGATGTCGGCGCTGCCCGGCTATTCCCTGGCCGCAGCTTTCCTGATGACCACGTTCCGTATTCCGACGATCCTGCAGGAAACCGTGCCCTTCGTGGCGCTGTTTTCGGCCATGGCGGCGCTGATTTCACTCAATCGGCGCTATGAATTGGTTGTGACGAGAGCCGCCGGTATCTCGGTCTGGCAATTCCTGCAGCCTTTCGTTATCGGCGCGTTCCTGTTCGGGGTTCTGACCGTCATCATCCTCAATCCGATCGCCGCTTGGGGAACCAAGGCCGCGGAAGCGCTCGAGGCCGAGCTTGGCGGCTCGTCCTCTTCACGGACGGCCATTTCCATCCCGTGGCTGCGCCAGATCTACGGCGACGACGATGCGATCATCGGCGCGCGCTCGGTGCAGGACAACGGCGCAACGCTCCTCAACGTGGCAGTGATTCACTTCAATCCGCAAGGCCTGATTGTATCGCGACAGGATGCCAAATCGGCAAAACTGGAAGATGGTTACTGGTTGCTTAAGGATGTGACGGAAACGCGCAATGGTCAGTTGCCCCGTCGCGTCGATACGGCACAGTTGCGTACCAATCTGAAACCGGAATTCATCCAGGAAGCGCTGACGAAAGCTGATTCCATTCAGTTTTTTGACATTCTGCGGAAGATAGAAATCGCGAAATCCTTCGGTTTCTCCACCAGCGGCATGGAAACCCAGTTCCATTCGATGCTGTCGCTTCCGCTTCTGCTTGTTGCCATGACATTGATTGCCGCCAGCGTGTCGCTGAAATTTAGCCGGTTCAACCAATCGCGCTCGGTAATTCTCGGTGGAATCCTGTCGGGGTTCGTGCTTTATGTCGTGACCGTGCTTGTAAAAGCATTCGGGAGCAGCGGTGTAGTGCCTCCGTTCGTTGCAGCCTGGTTGCCAGTTGTTGTAGCGATGGCGCTGGGCTCGACGATTCTATTGCATGAGGAGGATGGCTAGTGGCGGCAGGCAACCGCAAACATATTAGGCTGGTGATTGCCGCCCTGCTTGCAAGCGTAACGTTCCAGACTTTTGTTCCTGGTATGATGGCGTCCGCATGGGCGCAGGAACCCGATCTTGATTCTGCTCCAACCGAACCTCCCCGACGATGCCAAGATGCTTCTGTCGGCCAATGAGCTCGTGTACAATCAGGAAGCCGAACGCGTCATCGTTCGTGGCGCTGTGCAGATCAATTATGGCGGCTACCAGATGGTCGCCCAGCAGGTGGAATATAGCCAGAAGACCGGGCAGATCATCGCGACCGGCGAAATCGAACTCATCGAGCCCGGCGGCAACAAGATCTATGCCGACCAGATGGACGTGACCGACAATTTCGCTGATGGCTTCATCGAGACCATGCGCATCGAAACAACTGATCTCACCAAGCTGGCTGCGGTCAACGGCGAACGGCGCAATGGCGAGGAAATCATTCTCAACCAGGCGGTCTATACCGCCTGCACGCCCTGCGCGACGAATCCCAATCACAAGTCTCTCTGGCAGATCAAGGCGCAGCGCATCGTCCAGAACGGCAGGACCCGTACCGTTCGGCTGGAAAAGGCCCGTTTCGAACTGTTCGGCAAGCCGATCGTTTACCTGCCCGTCCTTGAAGTTCCGGACCACACGGTAAAGCGCAAGAGCGGCTTCCTGTTTCCGCGCTTGAAATATACCCAGAAGCTCGGCGCTGGTGTCAGCGTACCCTATTATTGGGCTATCTCGCCCTATATGGACGCGACGGTGACGGCGACCGGCTTGACCCGGCAGGGCTTCCTGATGGAGGGCGAGTTCCGCCAGCGCTTCCACAATGGCGAGCACACGCTGAGCTTTGCCGGCATCAGCCAGATGGATCGCTCGGCTTTTACCGACGGCACGGTCGATTCGCTCGAAACGAACCGCGGTATGGTCGCGTCGCGGGCGAAATTCGAAATCAATCCACGCTGGACTTTTGGCTGGAACGTCCTCGTCCAGAGCGACAACAACTTCGCAAGAACCTATGAACTTTCGACCTTCGACGGCACGACCTATACCAATCAGGCCTATCTGACCGGTCTTGGCAAGCGCAACTATTTTGACATGCGCGCCTTCTATTTCGACATCCAGGATGCCGATCCCGATAGTCTCGCTGAAAACAAGCAGGCTGTGGCGCAGGTCCTCGACTATGACTACACGGCACCTGATCCGGTGCTGGGTGGCCAGTTGAGCGCCAAGGTCAACCTGACGAACATCAACCGCAACCGGGAAGACGAGCTTCAGGTCAGCGTGCCTGGCCCCGATGTGTTCCGCTATCGCGGACTGGAAGGTACGGCGCATCGCCTGTCGGCGGAAGTCGAATGGAAGCGAACCTTCATCGCTCCCGGTGGTCTTGCATTGACGCCCCTGTTTGCGGCGCGTGGCGATGCGCTCGGCCTCAACATGAACAATCCGGGCGCCACCTATACCGGCACCTATTCCAACGACGACGCGGCGACACGCAGCATGCTGACGGCCGGCCTCGAAGCCCGCTATCCGATCCTGCTGACCGGTGAAAACAGCAGCCACATTCTCGAGCCGATAGCGCAGATCTTTACCCGTCCGGACGAGGAGCTTGCCGGCGGTCTTCCGAACGAAGATGCACAAAGCTTCGTCTTCGACGCTACATCGCTCTTCGATCGCGACAAGTTCTCCGGCTATGATCGCATTGAGGGCGGAACGCGTGCCAATATCGGCTTCCGATATACCGGCAGCTTCGACAATGGCTACGCATTGCGTGCGATTGCCGGCCAATCCTTCCATCTCGGCGGCCTGAACTCGTTCGCCACCGACGACCTCGTCAAGGCCGGGTCCGATTCCGGCCTTGAAACCGACCGCTCCAACTATGTCGGCATGGTCGGCATTGATGCACCGTCCGGCCTGACGGCCAGCTTGAGCGGACGTCTCGATGAAAGCAACTTCGACCTGCGCCGGGCCGATGCCAGCATCGGTTACCAGGGCATCAAGTGGCAGACGGCCCTGACCTACACCCGCATCCAGGCGCAGCCGCTCTACGGCTCGGTCACTGACCAGGATGAGGTGCAGACTGCCGCCGCGTTCAAGTTCCGGGATTACTGGTCGGTGTTCGGATCGGTCACCTATGACATCAACAGCGACGTGGTCTCCCGCAACGGCGTCGGCTTTACCTATGACGACCGCGACACGATCTTCTCTCTGGTCTACCAACGCGAACGCGATCCGGATCAATCGGTCGCCAACGACTGGTCGATCGGCGCGCGCATCAGCTTCCGCACGCTCGGCGACATCAATGTCGGCGATACGGATTTCGACGGCCTGAATTGAACCAGATACCGGCAAAATGCCGGTATCTAACCGCCTTTTCACTTTTCCTGTCTGCGAATGGCCGCCGAACCGCGTTTGCGGCGGCTTGCGGCCTTGTCATCGTTTGGCCGCATGTATTATGCAGTCTTCCATAAGGATCAGCGCGTGACGTTGGCACGGGCAAAGAAGCGCGACCTTCATCGGAAAAGATCGAAGGAAACGAAAAGGACAGGCAATGGGTGGGATACATTCGGTTGTGCGTGGGTTTGCGGCTGCGATCGTAGCCGGCGGCTTGATGATGGCGGCGCTTCCTTCGGCCCAGGCGGCGAGCCAGGTTGCCGTGGTGGTCAACGACGTGCCGATCACCACCGGTGATATCGCCAAGCGCGCCGCCTTCCTGCGCCTGCAGCGCCAGAAGGCCTCCAAGGACACCGCTCGCCAGCAGATGATCGACGAAGTCCTCAAGCGTGCGGAAATCGCTCGTATCAAGGCATCCGTCAGTGCGTCGGAGGTCGATGCAGCCGTCAATCGCTTTGCCAGCGGCAACAAGATGAATGCCAAGCAACTCGGCCAGGTTCTCGACCAGGCCGGTGTCGGCATGGCGCATTTCAAGCAATACGTCGCCGTGCAGATGAGCTGGCCTCGGGCAGTCGGTGCCCGCTACGGCGGCAGCAACGGCCGCATGTCACCTGCCGATCTGGTCAAGCGCATGATGGAAAACGGCGGCAACAAGCCGGTCACCACCGAATATTTCCTGCAGCAGGTGATCTTCGTCATCCCGGAATCGAAGCGCAAGTCGATCCTCGGCAAACGCCAGGCGGAAGCCAATGCGTCACGCGCCAATTTCCCCGGCTGTGATGGCGCCAAAGCCTATGCCGCAACCATGCGTGATGTCTCCATCCGCACACTCGGTCGTCTCATGGCACAGGAACTGCCGGCTGACTGGAAGCCGCTGATCGAAAAGGCGGGCGATGGCCTGACGACCGGAACCCGCGTTACAGAGAAGGGTGTGGAATATCTGGCGATCTGCAAGAAGCGTCAGGTTTCCGATGATCTGGCCGCCGAAATCGTCTTCCGCGCCGAAGACCTCGGCAAGAAGGATTCCGGCGCTGAAGATCCGAACAGCCAGAAATATATCGAGGACCTGCGCAAGAAGGCGCAGATCCTGAACAAGTAAGCCGTCCGGATGACATCAGACTTGAGCCCGCCCCTCGCCCTCTCGATGGGCGACCCGGCAGGCATTGGCCCGGACATCAGTATTGCCGCCTGGCTGAACCGCAAGGCATGGCAAACGCCCGCCTTCCTGTTTATCGGTGACCCGCAGGTTGTCCACGACCGCGCGGCCCTGCTTGGCCAAGAAATCATTATCCGCGAAACGGATGCGGCTTCCGCTGCCGGGATTTTTGAAAACACTTTCCCCGTGCTGCCCGTCCCGTGCCTGCAAACCGTCGTGCCTGGCGTTCCGGATTCGCGCAATGCGGCAGCGATCACCGGCGCAATCGAGATGGCCGTTGCCTTGACCCAATCCGGCAGCACGTCCGCCGTGGTCACCAATCCCATCGCCAAATCGGTTCTCTATGACGCCGGCTTCCGGTTTCCCGGCCACACCGAATTTCTGGCCGACATTGCCGGACGTGACGGCGGCAAGCCGCTGCTGCCGGTCATGATGCTTGCCGGGCCGAAACTGCGCGCCGTGCCGGTGACTATCCATATCCCGCTCAAGGACGTGCCCATGCAGATGAGCGCCGAACTGATCTATGAGACCTGCATGATCACCGCGCGGGACCTGCGCCTCCGGTTTGGCATCGAAAAGCCGCGCCTTGCCGTCGCCGGCCTCAATCCGCATGCGGGTGAAGGCGGTGCGCTTGGGCTGGAGGATGACGCGGTGATCCGCCCCGTCATCGAGCGGCTGTGCGCAGAGGGAATTGACGCAGTCGGCCCTCTGCCGGCAGACACGATGTTCCACGACCAGGCCCGTGCCACTTACGACGTCGCGATCTGCATGTATCACGACCAGGCCTTGATCCCGGCCAAGGCGCTGGGCTTCGACGACAGCGTCAATGTCACGCTTGGCCTGCCCTTCATCCGTACCTCGCCAGATCACGGCACGGCCTTCAGCCTGGCCGGCAAGGGCGTTGCCCGCGCCGACAGCCTGCTCGCCGCGTTGCACATGGCAAGCGCGCTTGTCGCAAACACCGCCGTGCAGGGAGCCCGCTGATGGCCGCCATAGACGGTCTGCCGCCGCTGCGCGACGTTATCCAGCGCCACGGGCTCGATGCCCGCAAGGCGCTCGGCCAGAACTTCCTGCTCGATCTCAACCTGACGCAGAAAATTGCCCGCACGGCCGGCAGTCTGGAAGGCATTACGGTCATCGAAGTCGGTCCCGGCCCCGGCGGGCTGACACGGGCGATCCTTGCGCTCGGTGCCAAGAAAGTCATTGCAATAGAGCGTGACGCGCGCTGTCTCCCGGCCCTTGCCGAAATCGCCGCCCACTATCCGGGTCGCCTGGAGGTGATCGAGGGCGATGCGTTGAAAACCCCGTTCGAGACGCTGGTCACCGATGGCTCGCCGGTGCGCATCATCGCCAACCTGCCCTATAATGTCGGCACGCAGCTTCTGGTGAACTGGCTGCTCCCGGAAACATGGCCCCCTTCTACCAGTCGCTGACGCTGATGTTCCAGCGCGAGGTCGGTCTCCGGATCGTTGCGCGTGCCGACGACAACCACTACGGACGGCTTGGCGTGCTCTGTGGCTGGCGCACGCAGGCGCAGATGGCCTTCGACGTCTCGCCGCAGGCATTCACTCCGCCGCCCAAGGTCACCTCGTCCGTGGTGCATCTGGTGCCCATCGAAAACCCGATCCCCTGCTCTGCGGCAAACTTGGAAAAGGTGACGATGGCCGCCTTCGGCCAGCGCCGCAAGATGCTGCGCCAGAGCGTCAAGTCGATCGGTGGCGAGGCTCTGCTCTCCCGCGCGGACATCGATCCGCAACGCCGGGCCGAGACCTTGTCCGTCGAGGAATTCTGCCGGCTGGCAAACTGCCTATAGGCAGGAAAATTGGAAAATTCCGATCCTCAAAGCACCGGCTTTTCCGTGAGCAAGCCCGTGACGAAATCGAACAGGCCGTAGCGCCGGTCGCGGCGGACGCGTTCGGCCTTGACGATGCACTGGACGGAATCGAAGGCGGCGTCGAGATCGTCGTTGATGAAGACGTAGTCATATTCGCGCCAGTGTTCGATTTCCGAGCGTGAATTGGCAAGCCGCGTTTCGATCACCGCCTCGCTATCCTCGGCGCGGCGATGCAGGCGCGATTGCAGTTCGCCCATGGTCGGCGGCAAAACGAAGATCGATACGACATCGGCCGACATCTTTTCCTGAAGCTGTCGCGCGCCCTGCCAGTCGATATCGAACAGCATGTCACGCCCCTCGGACATGGCGATTTCGACCGGTTCGCGTGGAGTGCCGTAAAAATTGCCGTGAACTTCGGCCCATTCCAGAAGCGCGTCGGAATCGCGCATGCGCTCGAACTCGCGGACGCTGATGAAATGGTAGTGCCGGTCGGCGATCTCGCTCGGCCGTCTTGCGCGCGTCGTCACGCTGACCGACAGGCTGAGGTTCGAATCAGCCTCCAGCAGATGCCGGGCAATCGTCGACTTGCCGGCCCCAGAGGGCGAGGAAATGACGAGCATCAGGCCGCGGCGAGCAATCGAAATCGGCTTCTTCGGAAGGGCGGAACTCATGGTTTACTCCAGATTCTGAACCTGTTCGCGGAACTGGTCGATCACGACTTTCAGCTCGATGCCGGCGGCGGTGACGGCAGCGGCGTTGGACTTCGCACAGATGGTATTTGATTCGCGGTTAAATTCCTGGGCAAGGAAATCGAGTTTTCGGCCGATCGGCCCACCTTTTTCAGGAGGTCGCGTGCAGCCGTCACATGCGCCTGCAGCCGGTCGATCTCTTCGCGCAGATCGGCTTTGGTGGCAATCAGCGCTACTTCGGCATGCAGCCGGTCGCGGTCGAGCGTCATGCCCGTGTCCATCAGCATCGCCACCTGCTGGGCGAGCTTGGCGGTGATCGCCTGTGGGCTGCGGCTCGGATCGGTCTCGATGAGGCGGGCCAGCGTTTCGATCCGGTCGATCTGGGCGAGAAGGATATGCTTGAGTGCATCGCCTTCCGTTTCACGCATCGCGACCATATCCGTCAGCGCCAGTCGGAAGCCTTGAAGAATATCGGCATCCCGCGCCGTGCGCGCTGCGTCATCGTCTTCGGCTTCGCGGAAATCCACGACACCGCGCATCTGCAGCAACGTGTCGAGCCTGAGCGGCGCGGGATCGATGAGATCCCCCAGCTGGGTCCGAAGCGCCAGCACGGCAGCAAGCGCGCCCTGGTTCACGACAGCTTCCACGCCCGTCTCCGCAGCCGACAATGTTAGCCCGACCTGCAGATTGCCGCGCGACAGGCATTCACCGGAGAGTTTGCGGAGTTCCATTTCAAGATGTTCACAGCCCTGCGGCAAGCGCAGCCGGACATCCAGCCCCTTGCCGTTGACGGAGCGCATTTCCCAGGCCCAGCGATAGCGCCCTGCGGTTCCTTCCCGGCGGGCAAATCCGGTCATGGATTGCAGCGGCATCGTCAGCTCCCTTTAAGCAAGCAAGGGCTCATGTTTACGGCCCCGCAACGGTTCCCTGCAAGATGTAACCGCGACAGGGCCGTGTCATCCACAAGCTACCCTGTCGATCAGGGTTGGGCGGGCGTCTCTTGCCCGGCCTCTGCCGCTTTGGCTGCTGCAGCCTTCTCGGCTTCGATCTTGCGCCAGCGACGGACATTGGCGTTGTGCTCGTCAAGCGTCGCCGCAAAGACGTGACCGCCGGTACCATCCGCGACGAAGTAAAGATCCTCGGTGCGCGATGGATTGGCCACGGCCTCAAGCGCCGCGCGTCCTGGATTGGCGATCGGCGTCGGCGGCAGTCCCTTGATGATGTAGGTGTTGTAAGGGGTTTCCTTTTCCAGATCCGACTTCAGGATGGGGCGATCCGCCGGCTTTCCGTCACCGCCGAAAATCCCGTAGATGATCGTCGGATCGGACTGCAGACGCATGTTCTTTTCCAGCCGGTTGATGAACACCGATGCAACGCGCGAACGCTCGTCGGCGATACCGGTTTCCTTCTCGACGATGGAGGCCAGCGTCACGAATTCATCGCGGCTGGTGATCGGCAGGTCCGGATTGCGCCTTTCCCAGATCTGGTCGACCAGCGCCTTCTGCGCCGCCGCCATCTGCGCGACGATCTCGCTGCGCTTGGTTCCGCGCGAGAACTTATAAGTGTCGGGTCGCAGCGTTCCCTCCGCCGGCACCTCTGCGGGCAGGTCACCTTCCAGCACAGGATCGGCCGAAAGCCGGCTGAACATCTGCTTGACGGTCAGGCCTTCAGGAAGCGAGACGGAATAGAGGATCGACTTGCCGGACTTCAGCAGCAGCATGATCTCCTGCATGGTGGCGCCAGCCTTGATCTCGTATTCGCCGGCCTTCAGCGTGTCGTCGTCGAGATAGGCTTCCGACATGAAACGGAAGACGCGGCCATCGGAGACGATGTTGTTGCGCTCGAGACTGCCGGCGATCTCGACGATGCTGGCGCCGTTGCGCACAATGAAATTGGTGTTGGCCGGAAGTGGCCCTTTGGCCTCATAGGCGGTCATCGCATAGTAGACCGTTCCGGCAGCGGCGATCGTCACCAGAACGATCAGTGTCATGATGAAGTTGAGAAAGATGACCATCTGGCTGCGCGCCTTGCGGGAGCGCTTCGGCGGCAATGGCACCTTTTCAGGGCGCAATGCTTCGCTGGCCGACTTCGGGATGATCGGACCCTTGCTCCCGGCCTCGTTGCGGCCGAACTGCATCGGGCTGTTTTCGTTTCCGTCGCTCACGGGTGTCCTGCTTCCGGAGTTCGCATCATGCACATCTCGAACCCTGACGCGGACTCCGGAAGAGAATCAGGGAAGAAAACAATTCAGAATGAAGCGCAGGACCTATCAGGTCGCGCTTGCGCCAACATGGTTCGGCCGCTGCCAAAGTCAATCCGCCCGAAGGCCGTTCTTCACCAGAGCAATGCGGCGAAAAACGGGATGCCAGTCGATCTATATAGTCGATCTATATCATCCCCGCCGCGATTGAGGAAAGGCTGGAGACTGCGCGATCGGATGGTTGCGGTACAATCAGTCCACGTAGCGGCGCAGAACGAGGGATGCGTTCGTGCCGCCGAAACCGAAGGAATTCGACAGGGCCACATCGATCTTGCGCTTGCGCGCCGTATGCGGCACCAGATCGATCTTGGTTTCGACCGAGGGATTATCGAGATTGAGCGTCGGCGGCGCGACATTGTCGCGGATCGCCAGCAGGCAAAAGATCGCCTCGACGGCACCGGCTGCACCGAGCAGATGGCCGATCGCCGACTTGGTCGATGACATCGAGACGTTTTCGGCATGATCGCCCAGCACACGCTCGACAGCGCCCAGTTCGATCGTATCCGCCATAGTGGATGTGCCGTGGGCGTTGATGTAGTCGATGGCGGACGGCTCGAGACCGGCACGCTTCAGCGCCATCTTCATGCAGCGATAGGCGCCGTCGCCATCTTCGGACGGAGCAGTGATGTGATAGGCGTCGCCCGACATGCCGTAGCCGACGACTTCAGCGTAAATCTTGGCGCCGCGCGCCAGCGCATGATCCAGTTCTTCCAGAACGACGATGCCGGCGCCCTCGCCCATGACGAAGCCGTCCCGGTCCTTGTCATAGGGGCGCGAAGCCTTGTGCGGATCGTCATTGTGCTGGGTCGACAAAGCCTTGCAGGCAGCAAAGCCGGCAAGCGCGATGCGCGAGATTGGCGATTCCGTGCCGCCGGCAACCATGACATCGGCATCGCCGAGGCCAATAAGCCGGGCCGCGTCGCCGATCGCGTGTGCGCCGGTCGAACAGGCCGTGACGACGGAATGGTTCGGACCGCGCAGCTTGTGGCGGATCGACACCTGCCCCGAGGCAAGATTGATCAGGCGACCGGGAATGAAAAACGGCGACAAACGGCGGGGGCCGCGATCACGCAGGGTAATGCCGCCCTCGACGATGCCCTCTAAGCCGCCGATGCCGGAGCCGATCATCACGCCGGTCGCGATCTGGTCGTCGTCGGTCTTCGGATGCCAGTCAGCATCCTTCAGCGCCATTTCGGAAGCGGCCATCGCATAGATGATGAAATCATCGACCTTGCGCTGCTCTTTCGGCTCCATCCAGTCGTCGGGATTAAACGTGCCGTCTGTGCCGTCGCCGAAAGGCAGACGGCAGGCAATTTTGCGGCAAGATCGTCAACCTGGAATTCGGTGACCTGGCGGGCGGCATTGTGCCCGGCAAGAAGGCGGGACCAGCTGATCTCGGTTCCACACCCCAACGGCGATACCATGCCGGTACCGGTGATAACGACACGTCTCATAAACCGTGATCCACCCTGCCTGTTTTACCCCAGAGCCGGACCATGCACATAAGACCGGATCCGTGTATCCATCTCTGAATATTCGATTGCATGACCGGTTCCGGAAGCGCTTGTTTCGCCTTCCCGGCGCATGCACGGGCTTCGAACGGAAGCCCTGCCCATAACGGGCGAATGGCGGGCCGCAAAGCGCCCCGCCTAAAGCCTTAAATCAGGCCTGTGCCTTTTCGATGAACTTGACAGCGTCACCGACGGTCAGGATCGAGATCTGCAGCGTCATCGGGGATTTCAACGCCGAATTCTTCTTCGAACGCCATGACCAGTTCGACGGTGTCGAGCGAGATCCGCGCCGAGGTCGTCGATGAAGCTCGCGCCTTCGGTTACCTTTTCGGCGTCGACGCCAAGATGATCAATAACAATTTTCTTTACGCGTTCTGCTACGTCGCTCATGTCGGATTCCTCGACCTTTGTTTTTTCGACGATGCCGTTCTGACACCGGTCACTCAACTAACGCCTGATAGACCAAGTGGGTCCACCGGGCAATCCATTCAACCGGAAGTGCGGCCAAACACGGGCGGCGAAAGCCGTCGTATACCTCACATCTTCCGATCGACTGCGCACAGTCATGGCCCGATTAACACGGTTTATGTCTGCCGCAAAGTCCGAAAATCGCTGACATTGGCTTGGTCAACATGCAATTCCCGGTATTTGACCGTAGCGCTTCGGATCTTCCCGTCAAGGGAAGATTCCGGGCGTTTCGGCCGCTCAGATCATCGCCATGCCGCCATTGACGTGGATCGTCTGGCCAGTCACGTACGCCGCCTCGCTGGACGAGAGATAGGCGACGGCCGATGCCACTTCCGCACCGGTCCCCATCCGCTTCATCGGGATGGCACCCATGATGCCTTCCTTCTGCTTATCGTTCAGCTTGCCGGTCATCGCGCTTTCGATGAAGCCCGGAGCGACGCAGTTGACGGTGACGTTGCGGGTCGCGATTTCCTGGGCGAGCGACTTGGAAAAGCCGATCATGCCGGCCTTCGAGGCGCAGTAATTTGCCTGCCCCGGATTGCCGGTCACGCCAACGATCGAGGTGATATTGATGATGCGGCCGTAACGGCGACGCATCATGGGATGGGTGAGTTCGCGTGTGAGCCGGAAGACGGAGGTCAGGTTGACCTCGATCACCTTGTCCCAGTCCTCGTCGCTCATGCGCACGAACAGACCGTCCTTGGTGATGCCGGCATTGTTGACGAGGATATCGACGCCACCCAGATCGGCCTCGGCCTTTTCGCCGAGCCCCTTGACGGCAGCGCGGTCGGATAGATCGGCCGGGAACAGGTGCACACGCTCACCAAGCGAATTGGCCAGTTCCTCCAGCTTTTCGACACGGGTGCCGTGCAGGCCGACGATGGCGCCCTGCGCGTGCAAGATGCGGGCGATTTCTTCACCGATGCCGCCGGATGCGCCGGTGACGAGGGCCTTGCGGCCGGACAGATCGAACATGGTTGTGTCCTCTTTTTGAAGCGAATAGCGAATAGGGAGTAGCGAATAGGAAGTTTTATAGCGATCCGCGGCAGGCCTTACGGCGCCAACCTGTTCTATTCGCTATTGCCTACTCCTTATTCGCCCGTTTTCGTCAGCCGATAAGCGCGGCAAGCGCACTGTCGATATCGGCAGGTGTATTGACGGCGATACCGGTGACGGTCTTGTCGATCCGCCGGGCAAGGCCGGTCAGCACCTTTCCGGCGCCGATCTCATACAGTGTCGTAACATTGTTGGCGGCAAACCATTCGACCGTCTCGCGCCAGCGCACCTGGCCGGTAACCTGCTCGACCAGCAGGCCGGCGATCTCGCCGGCATCGCTGACCGGAGCGGCGCGTACATTGGCGATGACAGGCACCACCGGAGCATTCATCGAAACGGCGGCAAGCGCCGCGCGCATCGCGTCCGCCGCCGGCGCCATCAGCGTCGAATGGAAGGGCGCGGAGACTGGCAGGAGAATGGCGCGCTTGGCGCCCTTTTCCGTTGCCAGTGCCGCAGCTTTCTCCACAGCATCCTTCTCGCCGGAAATGACAATCTGGCCGCCGCCATTGTCATTGGCGATCTGGCAGGCGCCGAGCGTTTTTGCCTCAGCGCAAACGGCCTCGACATCGGCATGCTCCAGCCCGATAATTGCAGCCATGGCGCCAAGGCCTGCCGGAACCGCCGCCTGCATGGCATTGCCGCGAATGCGCAGCAGCCGTGCCGTATCGGCCAGCGAAAACGTTCCGGCGGCACAGAGCGCCGAATATTCGCCGAGCGAATGGCCAGCAACGAAGGAGACCTGTTTCTTCAGGTCCAGTCCGCGCGCTTCCAGCACGCGCATGACGGCGATCGACACCGCCATCAAGGCCGGCTGGGCGTTTGCGGTCAGCGTCAGCGTCTCTTCGGGCCCGTTCCAGATGATGTCGGAGAGTTTTTCGCCCAGCGCCTCGTCGACCTCTGCAAACACGGCAGCCGCTTCCGGGAAGCTGTCCGCAAGCGCCTTGCCCATGCCGACGGCCTGGCTGCCCTGACCTGGAAAAGTGAAAGCGATGGCCATGAAGTGTCTCCCGTCACGCGCGATGGTCGCCGCGCCGTTTTGCCTTGCACGGCGGCCCGAAGGATCGGAACAGACGCCGCTGCATTCTCCTCTCCATTCACATTCCTGGCCGCAGAGTCAAGCTTTGGTCGCGGCGCAGACGCCGTCGTCGGATTTGTGCAGGGCGGTGGATTATCTCTTGCGCCGCAGCAAACAGGCTCTACATTTCCGCCAAAATCCTATCGAGGCACAACATCCCATGCAATACAAGACACTCGGCCGCACCGGCATCAAGGTTTCGGAAATCTGCCTTGGCACAATGACCTGGGGCACGCAGAACAGCGAAGCCGAAGCCCATGAGCAAATGGACTACGCGCTCGATCAGGGCGTCAACTTCATAGACACTGCCGAACTCTATCCCGTCACGCCGGCGGGGCCGGAAACCTTTGGCCTGACGGAAGCCTACATCGGCACCTGGCTGCAGGCGCGGAGCAACCGCGACAAGGTCGTGCTTGCCACCAAAGTCGCCGGTCCCGGCCGCCCTTATATCCGTAGCGGCAGCCCGGCGAGCCCGAAAACCATGCGCGAGGCACTGGAAGCCAGCCTTAAGCGACTGCAGACCGATTACATAGATCTCTACCAGATGCACTGGCCAAGCCGCGGTCATTACGGCTTTCGCAACGCCTGGACCTACGATCCATCAGGGCAGGACAGACAGTCCGTGCCGGAGGAACTCCTGGCGATCCTCGAAACGCTGAGCGAATTCGTCAGAGAAGGCAAGGTTCGCGCCGTCGGCCTGTCCAACGATACCGCCTGGGGCGTCATGACCATGCTGTCACTGGCCGAAAAACACGGCCTCCCGCGCCTTGCCTCGATCCAGAATGAATACAATTTCCTCTACCGCCCGTTCGATCTCGACCTGTCCGAAATTGCCCACCACGAGCATGTCGGGCTTCTGGCCTATTCACCGCTCGCTGCCGGTCTCTTGTCGGGAAAATATCTTGGCGGTGCTCGCCCTGAAGGTTCGCGCCTCACCATCAATGGCGACCTTGGCGGTCGCTACACCGAATATCAGGAAGCTGCGGTCGCGGGCTACGCAGCTCTAGCCCGCGAGCACGAACTCGACCTCGCCCAGATGCAACTCGCCTTCAGCCTGACCCGCCCTTTCATGACCTCGGTGATCATCGGTGCGACCAGCATGGATCAGCTGAAGACGAATATCGGGGCCAAGGATGTCAGTCTCTCGGCAGAGGTGATGGACGGCATAGGCAAGTTGCACAAAAAATATCCGGCGCCGATCTGAGAGCCATAGCGGCGCATGGGAAACCAGTGCGGGCCGTGGACTATGCCTCCGCGCCCGCAATCAATGACACACCTACTCGGAAACGTCGCTGCTGGCCTCGCTTGGCACAACCCGCGGCTTTCTCGTGCGTTTGGGTTTCACGACAACCGCGACAGGAGGGGCGACCATTTCCTCCTCAACCCCTTCAACGGCATCGACCGCCGTTTCATCATGAACACCGGGTTCCAGCCGGTGCTTGATGGCCAAAGCATAGATCGTCTGCAGAACATTGACGTCCTTGGCTTCGGAATCGCCGAGCGCTAGCAGGGATGCTCGCACGATGTTGCGGCTGGTGACCTTAGGCACGCGGCGTTTGACGAAATCGAACAAGGCCTTGTCGCTCAGTCCCTCGTAAGCGCCGTCGAAAAGGGCCGCATAGACCCGCTTTTTCTTGTCACCCATGTCTCACGCCCCATGCTTATCGAACCCAATTGTGTGATAAATCCGTCATCCGATTGTCACAATCAATGGAAGCCGCGCATCGCGGCGATGAAATTTCCCATGATTGCGGACGTTTTTCTTGGGGCAGAAGCTTGAGCATGGACGTCAGTTTGGTGCGGGGCAGGCCTTGTCCCTGCCCCGGGGCCCCTTTTACTGGGTCCGGCAGCGGCCGGTCTTGGTGGTTTCCTTGTCGCCGTCGTCGTAGGCGATACCGATCTTCTCGCCGGCGAGCGATGCGATGGTGCCCGGATACCAGTCACCGGAGCCCTTGTAGTTGCATTCCACCTTCATGCCGATCATCCAGTCATAGGGACGGACCTCGTTGAGGCCAACGGTTTCGCGGTCGCCATCGTCGTAGCGGATCGTGACCTTACCGCCTTTTACCTTTTCAGCGATGCCGGGAAACCAGTAGCCAGCGCCCTGGTAATTTCCGAGAACCCAATCACCCTGCGTTTGCGCGCTGGCGGCACCGGCACTGACAGCGATGACACCGGCGACGATCGACATAAGTCCAAATTTAAACACAGCATTCACTCCCATCGTTACAGACCCTAGCGGACTGCCTATCCATCGGTATTCCCGGAACGGTGAATGCGAAATGAACCAAACCGGTAGTGTTGTTCAGCAGCCTCGCCATTTTTGGTGATGTGCAGGGCGCGGCATAGAATGGACGTCCATTCCTCCGGAACTCACCCTTCCTCCGGAAACTCATCCGATCCAACTCAGAAGAGCAGTCCCTGCGACAATCCCCACTAAATCCGCTCCGCCCCTTGCTTCCGGGCCAAAAATCCGTATAAGCGCGCTGTTCGCAACACCCGGTCTTCTGGCTGGTGGCTGAACGGAGGGCCGGTTTCCGTGATGAAGCCTGTCAGGATCCAAAGGGATCCAGCCTCCCGTGTCTCCGCTCTCGACCGTCTCGAAACAACACTTTCTTGCCGGCTGTCCGCAGCCAATGGAACAGTCGTTGAGGCTTAGCCGCCGAATATCGGGTGACGATTAACGCAAGAAAGGCAAAGCCACCATGGCTCTTTATGAACATGTATTCCTTGCCCGCCAGGACGTTTCCGCACAGCAGGTCGATGCCCTCGTCGAACAGTACAAGGGTGTCCTCGAAGCAAACGGCGGCAAGGTCGGGCGTGTAGAAAACTGGGGCCTCAAGTCCCTGACCTACCGCATCAACAAGAACCGCAAGGCTCATTACGTTTTGGTCGACATCGATGCTCCGGCAGCCGCTGTCCACGAAATGGAACGCCAGATGCGCATCAACGAAGACGTTCTTCGTTACATGACCATCGCAGTCGAGAAGCATGAAGACGGCCCGTCCGCCATGATGCAGAAGCGCGACCGCGACGACCGTCCGCGCCGTGATGGCGACCGCCCGGAGCGCAGCTTCGGCGATCGTGATCGTGGTCCGCGCCCGGATCGTGGCGACCGTGAAGACCGTCCGCGCCGTCCGCGCGAAGACCGTGCGTAAGGTTTAGGAGAAAAGACAATGGCTGACATTTCATCCGCTCCGGCTCGCCGCCCGTTCCATCGCCGGCGCAAGACCTGCCCCTTCTCCGGCGCCAACGCTCCGAAGATCGACTACAAGGACATCCGTCTGCTGCAGCGCTACATTTCCGAGCGCGGCAAGATCGTTCCGTCCCGCATCACGGCAGTATCCCAGAAGAAGCAGCGCGAACTGGCCCAGGCCATCAAGCGCGCCCGCTTCCTCGGCCTCCTGCCTTACGTCATGTCCTAAGACATGACTCCGCGGAGGTCTTAAGATCCCGCGGAAACTGACTCTGGGTGAGGCGGCGCTGTGCAACAGCGTCGCCTTGCTCTTCCCTTCCGCGTTGGGCGCGGATCGGACGCACCGGCGTAAGCGATTGCGTCAAACCCCATGTTGGGGCGCAGCTGAATCAGTTTGTCAGCAAACGCCTCTAACTGCTTGATAAGCAGGACAGCGACCGTGAAGAATTTAGACAGAACATCGCTGCTGACCGGCATTCTCGCCGGCGTGACCGCTGCCTTGCTTTCGCTCGGCGCGAACACGCAGTCGTCTTTTGCGATCCTGCTCTATGCCGCATCCGCCCTGCCCGTCCTGATTGCCGGCCTCGGCTGGGGCAATGCCGCCGCAATCACAGCCGTCGTCACAGCGGGACTTACCGGCGGCGTGCTCGTCTCTCCCTATTTCGCACTGATGATCGTGGTCATTACGCTGATCCCGGCCGCATGGCTCAGCCATCTGGCCAATCTGGCGCGCCCGGCATCAGAACTCGGCGGTCCGGCCGATGCGCTCGCATGGTATCCGCTGTCCGATATCATGACCAACCTTGCCATGCTCGTAACCTTCAGCATGATCATCGTCGGCTTCATGATCGGTTATGACAGCGGCCTGTCCGACCGCATGATCGACATGGTGCTGGAATCGCTGAAGGCTCAGGAGCCGCTTTACAATCCGGAGCCGGACACGATCGCCCAGATCAAGTCGATCTTCGGGCTGGCTTTGCCGCTGATCCAGGGTGCGCTCTGGGTGCTGATGCTGTTTGCCGCCTATTACATCGCCACCCGCATCGTGCAGGCTTCCGGAAAGAGCTTGCGCCCGCGCGAGGATATGCCGTCGACCCTGCGCATGCACCGCTATGCGATCTTCGCCTTCCTCGGCGGTCTCGTCCTGACCTTTGTCGGCGGCACGCCTGCCGTCGTTGGCGCGCTTGTCTGCGGCACCTTCGGCGCCGGCTTCCTGCTGTCGGGTTTTGCCGTTCTGCATTTCCGCACGCGCGGCAAGTCCTGGCGGTTGCCGGTGCTGTGGCTCGTTTACCTGGCCGTTTTGATGTTCACACTGCCGGCCTTCTTCATTCTCCTGTCGGGCCTGATGGACACGAGGCGCACCATCGCGCTCTCCCCGACCGGGAAATCTGAAAATACCGAAATCTAAGACAAAGAACCAACTGAAAGGAACATACCATGCAAGTCATTCTTCTCGAACGCGTTGCCAAGCTCGGCCAGATGGGCGAAACCGTCAAGGTTCGCGACGGCTTTGCCCGCAACTACCTGCTCCCGCTCGGCAAGGCCCTGCGCGCCAACGAAGCCAACAAGAAGCGCTTCGAATCCGAGCGTTCGACGCTTGAAGCCCGCAACCTGGAGCGCAAGTCCGAAGCCCAAGCCGTTGCCGAACAGCTGGACGGCAAGTCCTTCATCGTCGTCCGCTCGGCCGGCGAAACCGGTCAGCTTTACGGTTCGGTTGCTGCCCGCGACATCGTTGACGTTCTGACAGCCGAAGGCTTCAACGTCGGTCGCAACCAGGTCGACCTCAACAACCCGATCAAGACCATCGGCCTGCACGACGTCGTCCTGCACCTCCATGCCGAAGTCGAAATCAAGGTTCAGATGAACGTTGCCCGTTCGGCCGAAGAAGCAGAACGTCAGCTCAAGGGCGAAAGCCTGACTTCGGCCGACGCCATCTACGGCGTTGACGAAAACGCTCTGAAGGCGGAAGATTTCTTCAATCCGGAAGCCGAATTCGACGGCGACGACGAATAAGACCGACGCTTTCAAAGCGTAAACAGAATGGCTCCGGAACACGCGTTCCGGAGCCATTTTGCATTGTCGGATGTCGTGAGCGCGACTCACATGGGGCAGGTCAAGCAGAAACATCGTTCAGCGCGCGAATCACGGTTGTCGCACCACAGTGCCTGTGGATCAGTCGAACAACGGGCACAGAATCGGCCGCCTGGAAATGCGACGGGCGCCGGGACACCCTTTCTCTTGACCCATGCTGCTATCGGCGCCAAACCGATGCCGATCGGTCGATGATTCCGGATAGAGAAATACCATGAACGAAGCAGCGCGGAGAATTGTACCCATGGACAAGCCGCAAGGGGACCTCGCCTATCGCGAGGCGCCGAATAACCTCGAGGCCGAACAGGCGCTACTGGGCGCGATCCTGGTCAACAATGATGCCTTCTACCGCGTTTCCGACTTCCTGAAGCCCGTCCACCTCAACGAGCCCCTGCACCGCAAGATCTTCGAGGTCGCCGGCGATATCATCCGCATGGGCAAGACCGCAAATCCGGTGACGATCAAGACCTTCCTGAAGGCCGACGAGAAGGTCGGCGACATGACGGTGGCGCAATATCTCGCCCGCCTTGCGTCTGAAGCCGTCTCGATCATCAACGCGGAAGACTATGGCCGGGCGATCTACGATCTGGCGCTGCGCCGCTCGCTGATCACCATCGGCGAGGACATGGTCAACATCGCCTATGACGCGCCGCTCGACATGCCGCCGCAGAGCCAAATCGAGGATGCCGAGCGCCGCCTGTTCGAACTGGCCGAAACCGGCCGCTACGATGGCGGCTTTCAGGCGTTCAATGATGCCGTGGCGCTGGCGATCGACATGGCCGGCCAGGCCTTCGAGCGCGACGGCTCGCTGTCCGGCATCTCGACCGGCATCCACTCGCTGGACGGCCGCATGGGTGGCCTGCAGCGCTCCGACTTGATCGTGCTGGCCGGACGCCCCGGCATGGGCAAGACGTCGCTTGCCACCAATATCGCCTATAACATCGCGGCCGCCTATGAGCCTGAAATCCAGGCGGATGGATCGATGAAGGCCAAGAACGGCGGCGTCGTCGGCTTCTATTCGCTCGAAATGTCGTCGGAACAGCTGGCAACGCGTATTATTTCCGAGCAGACGGAAGTCTCCTCCTCGAAGATCCGCCGCGGCGATATCTCCGAGGCCGATTTCGAAAAGTTGGTCGCCTGCAGCCAGATGATGCAGAAGGTGCCGCTGTTCATCGACCAGACCGGTGGTATCTCGATCGCCCAGCTTTCGGCGCGTGCCCGTCGATTGAAGCGCCAGCGCGGTCTCGATTGCCTCGTGGTGGACTATATCCAGCTGATGACCGGCTCTGGCAAATCCAGCGATAACCGCGTGCAGGAAATCACCCAGATCACCACAGGCCTCAAGGCGCTTGGCAAGGAACTGAACGTGCCGATCATTGCACTGTCGCAGCTGTCGCGTCAGGTGGAAAGCCGTGAGGACAAGCGTCCGCAGCTGTCCGACCTTCGTGAATCCGGCTCGATCGAGCAGGACGCCGACGTCGTGCTTTTCGTGTTCCGCGAGGAATATTACGTGAAGAACCTCGAACCCCGGGACGAATTCGACCCGAAATACGAGGAATGGAAGCAGACCTTCGAAAAGGTCAAGGGCACGGCCGACGTGATCATCGCCAAGCAGCGCCACGGGCCGACCGGCACCGTGAAGCTCGCCTTCCAGGCGGAATTCACCCGCTTCACCGATCTGGCCGACCCATCCTTCACGCAATACGAGGAACATTGATCGAAAAACCGGCGGCAGCGAACTGTTGGATTAGCGATCCGTTGCAAATGTCCGAGCTTCCGGCTAAGCGGAAAGAAAGTGTCATGCTGCCGCAGCGTCAGGGCTTCGGTGATTTGCCTGACATGCTGGGGGATTAGATTCATGGAAGCTTTTATTGCGCTGCTGCAGGTTCTTGCCATCGACCTGGTGCTGGCCGGCGACAACGCCATCGTCATCGGCCTTGCAGCCGCAGGCCTGCCCAAGGAACAACGCGGCAAGGCGATCCTGATCGGGATCGCGGCAGCAACGGTGCTGCGCATCATCTTCGCACTGCTCGCCACCGAACTGCTGCAGATTCTCGGCCTTCTGCTCGTCGGCGGCATCCTGCTGCTCTGGGTCTGCTGGAAGATGTGGCATGAACTGCGGACAAGCGCGAAGGAAGAGGCCGAAGGTCTGGAGACCTTGACCGGTGAAGACACCAACAAGGACGGCACCATCGGTGGCGCACCCCGCAAGACTCTCGGCCAGGCCGCCCTGCAGATTGTCGTCGCCGACGTCTCTATGTCGCTCGACAACGTTCTGGCCGTGGCGGGCGCTGCCAAGGATCATCCGAACATCCTTATTCTCGGCCTTGCTGTCTCCATTGCTTTGATGGGTCTCGCAGCCTCGTTCATCGCGAAGCTTCTGCACCGCTACCCGTGGATCTCCTATCTCGGCCTCGCCATCATCCTCTTCGTTGCGCTGAAGATGATCTATGAAGGCTTTATGGAAGTCGAACCCTTGCTGGTTTCCTCCTTCCTCTGATTGATCCGAGGCGGACGGGCAAATGCCCTCCGCCTCTTTCGACCTGCCCTTGTCTCGACCGGACACGTCAGCCGACCGTTCTCCCAATTGCACCTGACGACGCTTGGTTGTATCTCTTCGAGCATGGTTTCATCAGAAAGATCCCCCTCACCCATCCTGCCTTTGCCGCCGCATCGAACAGGCTGACCATCGACCTTGGCGCATTGGCCGACAACTGGCGCAAGATGGGCCGGCTATCCGGCAAGGCGCCTGCCGCAGCCGTGCTCAAGGCCGACGCCTACGGGATCGGCATCGAGCCTGCGGCGGAGACACTTTATGCCGCCGGTGCGCGTGATTTCTTCGTCGCCAATGCGGAGGAAGGGGCCGACCTGCGGCCCTTCGTTCCTGACGGGCGCATCTATATCCTGGCCGGCATGTGGCCCGGCAATGAACAGCTGTTTTTCGACAACGACCTCGTGCCGATCATCAACTCCGAGGAACAGCTCTCGCTGTTCATGTCGGCGATCTCGCAGCATGGCGACCACCCCTGCGCCCTTCATGTCGATACCGGCATGAACCGACTCGGCCTGACGGTCGCGGAGGCGCTTGCGCTCGCCAATGATCCGGTGCGCCCGGCGAGCTTTTCGCCGGTGCTGATCATGAGCCATCTCGCCTGCGCCGACGACCAGTCCCACCCACTCAATCGTCGGCAGCTTGAGGCGTTTCGCACGGTGACACAGGCGTATGACGGCGTGAACGCAAGCCTTGCCAATTCCGCCGGCGTTCATCTCGGGCCGGAGTTTCATTTCGATCTCACCCGCCCCGGCATTGCCGTTTATGGCGGCGAAGCGGTCAATGGCATGGCCAATCCGATGAAGCCGGTGGTCACCGCCGAGGCACGGATCATCCAGGTGCGCAGCGTCCGTTCCGGCGAAACCGCCAGCTATGGCGCCTCTGCACAGTTTTCCCGCGACAGCCGCGTCGCCATCGTCGCCGTCGGCTATGCGGATGGCTATCATCGCTCCGTTTCCGGCGGCGGCGTGGCGCTCAGGCAGGCAACACCCTCCGGCGCCTTCGGCTTCCTGCATGGCCGCAAGGTTCCGCATCTCGGTCGCGTCACCATGGATATCAGCCTTTTCGACGTCACGGACCTGCCGGAAAATGCAGTGCGCGCCGGCGATTATATCGAACTGTTTGGCAACAATGTCGCCGTCGACGACGTGGCCCGCGCCGGCGGCACGATCGGCTACGAAATGCTGACAAGCCTTGGGCATCGCTACGAGCGCGACTATATCGAGGCTGAATAGCTTTTAAGGACGGTGACGCTGGAATCCCGGAAGCAATAATGTATACTGGAACAAAAGGAGATCATTGTGACGAATATCCAATTGAGTGACGAAGATCGCGCGTTCATCGAAGAGCGCGTTCGAACCGGTCCCTATAAGGATGTCAATGATGTCGTTCATGCCGGGCTTCAGGCGCTTCAGCGCGATGAAGCGACGTTAAAGCAACTCATTCAGGAAGGTGACGACGACATTGCCGCCGGCCGCTTCTATGAGTTCGGCGAGGACGACAATCTCACCGATTTCATCATTGCCCGTTCCAAGGCGCGGAAGGCCTTATGAAGCGACGTCGATTTCGCCTGTCCGAAAGGGCTGCGGATGATTTGACGTCGATTTACGAGTACATAGCCGCGGAAAACCCTGCAGGCGCCCGGCGGGTTGTCGATGGAATCCAGGCGAAAATCAGATCGATCGCAGTCTTAGGCCTTACGGGCACTTCGGCGGATGTGCCTGCATTTGGACTGCGCATGATCATCTTTCGCAGCTATTTGGTCTATTTCCGCGTCACACCATCACATCTCCTCGTCCTGCGCATCCTCCACGGACGCCAGGACATTTCCCCGACGATTTCCCCGAAAGCGACATGACCTGATGGCGAAAGCCCGTACGAATTTCATCTGCCAGAACTGCGGTACCGTGCACGCCCGATGGGTGGGAAAATGCGAAGGCTGCAACCAGTGGAACACGATCGTCGAGGAAGACCCTATGGGCGGCATCGGCGGCGGTCCCGGCAGGACACCAAAGAAGGGGCGCCCCGTGGCGCTGACCACGCTGTCGGGCGAGATCGAGGAAGCGCCACGGATCAACACCGGCATTTCCGAACTGGACCGGGCGACCGGCGGCGGATTCGTCCGTGGCTCGGCGGTTTTGATCGGCGGTGATCCCGGCATCGGAAAATCGACCGTGCTGATGCAGGCCGCAGCCGCCCTTTCCCGAAAGGGTCACCGCGTCATCTACGTCTCCGGCGAAGAGGCGGTGGCACAGGTCAGGCTCCGGGCGCAGCGGCTGGGCGCCGCCGATACCGACGTTCTGCTCGCCGCCGAGACCAATGTCGAGGATATCCTGGCAACGCTCGGCGAAGGCAAGCGGCCCGATCTCGCCATTATCGATTCGATCCAGACGCTATGGAGCGACACGGCTGATTCTGCGCCCGGCACGGTGACACAGGTGCGCACCGGCGTGCAGGCGATGATCCGCTTTGCCAAGACGACCGGGGCCGCCATCGTTCTCGTCGGCCATGTCACTAAGGACGGTCAGATCGCCGGTCCCCGCGTCGTCGAGCACATGGTCGATGCTGTCCTTTATTTCGAGGGTGATCGCGGCCATCACTACCGCATCCTGCGCACCGTCAAAAACCGCTTCGGCCCGACCGACGAGATCGGCGTCTTCGAAATGTCGGACAAGGGCCTGCGCGAAGTGACCAATCCGTCAGAACTGTTCCTTGGCGAGCGCAATGCGAAATCGCCGGGTGCTGCGGTTTTCGCCGGCATGGAAGGAACGCGCCCGGTGCTGGTCGAGGTCCAGGCGCTGGTCGCGCCGACTTCGCTTGGAACGCCGCGCCGTGCCGTCGTCGGCTGGGACAGTGCACGCCTCTCGATGATCCTTGCCGTGCTGGAAGCCCATTGCGGCGTCAGGCTCGGGAGCCACGATGTTTACCTGAATATTGCCGGCGGATACAGGATTACCGAGCCCGCAGCCGACCTTGCCGTTGCATCCGCGCTTGTTTCATCGCTTGCCGGTCTTGCCCTTCCGACCGATTGCGTCTATTTCGGCGAAGTCAGTCTGTCCGGCGCCGTCCGGCCGGTTGCGCACACAGCCCAGCGCCTGAAGGAAGCCGAAAAACTCGGCTTTTCGCAGGCCGTCCTGCCCGCCGCCTCCGCCGATTTGCCGAAAGGCTCGGGCATGCGATGGAGCGAGATGGAAAGCCTGCCGGATCTGGTGGCGCGCATTGCCGGCTCGAAGGGCGCGCTAAAACAGGCAGACAACGACGACTGACGGAACTGCGGTGTTGCAACTTCGCAAATTCCGGTGAAAACAGTGTTCAATCATGTGCCATCGAAAGACGCCCCCGGCGCGATGATATATGGTGCAGCAAATTAGCTTGGGGTCGCGTAAAACGCGGGTTCGGAGTAGGACAACATGCCCATTACAATTCTCGACGGTATCGTTCTCGGCGTCGCGCTTTTCTCGGCCATTCTGGCCATGGTCCGCGGCTTCTCGCGTGAGGTCCTGTCGGTTGCAAGCTGGGTCGGCGCCGCCGCGGCGGCCTTCTTCCTCTACCCCTTCCTTCTGCCCTATGCGAAGAGCTACACGACTAGCGACACGGTTGCGATGATCGGCTCTGCCGGCGTCGTCTTCCTCGTCGCCCTGATCATCATCTCTTTCATTACCATGCGGATCGCCGATTTCATCATCGACAGCCGCATCGGCGCCCTCGACCGCACGCTCGGCTTCCTGTTCGGAGCGGCCCGCGGCGTCCTGCTCGTCGTCGTCGCCATGCTGTTCTTCAACTGGCTGGTGGCTCCGCAGCAACAGCCGGTCTGGGTCACGACCGCAAAATCCAAGCCGCTGCTCGACAATCTCGGCGGCAAGCTGATTGCGCTGCTGCCTGAAAATGCAGATGCGACGATCCTTGATCGCCTGCGCGGCAAGGATACGACCGGCGAAGGCGAGAGCGAAGGCACAGGCGGCACGACCACCCAGCCGCCGGCCGAAGAAACGCCCGCCACGAATGGCGCCGCGACCAACGGCTGAGGCCGAATGCGATAGAATGAGGGCCCGCTTTGCGGGCTCTGTCCATTTTGCAACGAAGATATGTGAAACCCTCAGGCCTTACCGGCTTGAAGGACGGAACACCCGATACGACATGCCGAACGCGTTTCAGCCGTCAACACAAAGGCCAACAGCGATGACCCATTTGCGAGCCGCAGAGATCGAAGACGAGATGGACGGCGATACGCTGCACGAAGAATGCGGCGTGTTCGGCATTCTCGGGCACCCGGATGCGGCGACGCTGACGGCGCTCGGCCTGCACGCGCTGCAGCATCGCGGACAGGAAGCGGCCGGCATTGTTACCTTCGACGGCAAGCAGTTCCACACCGAAAAACGCATGGGTCTTGTCGGCGATCACTATACTGATCCTGCGACGCTGGCCAAGCTGCCGGGCACGATCTCGATCGGGCACACGCGCTATTCCACGACAGGCGAAGTGGCGCTGCGCAACGTCCAGCCGCTGTTTGCCGAACTCGAAGTCGGCGGTATCGCCATCGCCCACAACGGCAATTTCACCAACGGTTTGACGCTGCGCCGTCAGATCATCGCCACCGGTGCCATCTGTCAATCGACGTCGGACACCGAAGTCGTGCTGCACCTCATTGCCCGCTCGCGCCATTCCTCGACGGCAGACCGCTTCATCGATGCCATCCGCCAGATGGAAGGCGGCTATTCGATGGTCGCCATGACCCGCACCAAGCTGATCGCCGCCCGCGACCCGACCGGTATCCGGCCGCTGGTGATGGGTGAGCTCGACGGCAAGCCGATCTTCTGCTCGGAAACCTGCGCACTCGACATCATCGGCGCGAAATACATTCGCGACGTCGAAAACGGCGAAGTCATCATCTGCGAGATCGAGGCAGACGGATCGATATCCATCGATGCCCGCAAGCCCAACAAGCCGCAGCCGGAACGGCTTTGTCTGTTCGAATATGTCTATTTCGCCCGGCCCGATTCGGTCGTTGGCGGCCGCAACGTCTATGTGGCGCGCAAGAACATGGGCATCAACCTGGCCAACGAAGCGCCGGTCGAGGCCGATGTCGTCGTTCCCGTGCCGGACGGTGGTACGCCGGCTGCGATCGGCTTTGCCCAGGCCAGCGGCATTCCCTTCGAACTCGGCATCATCCGCAACCATTATGTCGGCCGCACCTTCATCGAACCGACCCAGCAGATCCGCGCTTTCGGCGTTAAGCTCAAGCATTCCGCCAACCGCGCCATGATCGAGGGCAAACGCGTCGTTTTAGTCGATGATTCGATCGTGCGCGGCACCACCTCGCTGAAGATCGTGCAGATGATCCGGGAGGCCGGTGCGATCGAGGTGCATATCCGCGTCGCCAGCCCGATGATCTTCTACCCGGACTTTTATGGCATCGACACGCCGGACCGCGACAAGCTGCTTGCCAACCAGCACGTGGACCTTGCCTCGATGTGCAAGTTTATCGGCGCCGATCTCGCTGGAGTTCCTCAGCATTGACGGCCTCTATCGCGCCGTTGGGGGCGAAAGCCGCAACGATGCACGGCCCCAGTTTACGGATCACTATTTCACTGGCGACTATCCGACGCGCCTGCTCGACAAGAATGGCGACAATCCAAGCCCCAAGCTGTCGATGCTTGCCAGCAAGAGCTGATAAATTTTCCCGGGCCGGAAGACGGCACGGAAGTGCCGCCTCGCCGATTTAAAGCTTGCTGCCTGCCTTGCGCATTTGCCCGAACCTGTGGCAGCAAGCCCTGCCACAACAATTCCGGAGCCATCCTCACATGATCGATCTCAAGGGCCGCATAGCACTGGTCACCGGCGCATCGCGCGGCATAGGCTATTTCACGGCGCTCGAGCTTGCCAAGGCCGGCGCGCAGGTGATTGCCTGCGCCCGCACCGTGGGTGGACTGGAAGATCTGGATGATGCCATCAAGGCGGCCGGTGGCCTTCCTGCGACGCTCGTCCCCTTCGACCTTTCCGACATGGCGGCGATCGACAAGCTTGGCGGCGCCATTCACGAGCGCTGGGGCAAGCTCGATATCCTGATCGCCAATGCCGGCGTGCTCGGCGTCATATCGCCGATCGGCCATGTCGAGGCCAAGGTTTTCGAAAAGGTCATGACGATCAACGTCACCGCCACCTGGCGCCTCATCCGCTCGGTCGATCCTTTGCTGCAACTGTCCGACGCCGGCCGGGCACTGATCCTGTCATCGAGCGCCGCGCACAAATGCAAGCCCTTCTGGGCCCCCTACTCGGCCTCCAAGGCCGCCGTCGAGGCCCTTGCCCGCACATGGGCCAGCGAGACACAGCGTCTGCCGCTGCGCGTCCTCAGCGTCGATCCTGGCGCCACGCGCACCGCGATGCGTGCACAGGCCATCCCCGGCGAAGATCCGTCAACGGTGCCACACCCCTCGGAAATCGCCGCCAAGCTGCTGCCATTGCTCGGCCCCGACCAAACGGAGACCGGCAAGCTGTTCATCGTCCGGGAAAACAGGATCGTGGATTACAGGCTGCCGGAATAGGAGGCAGGCGCTCAAAAATCGCTGAGTTCCAGATTGACCGCGTTTCCGCCACGGGATTTGTAAAGCCGTTCCGCCACCTTGAGGATTTTTGCCCTCATGGCGTCAAAGGCTTTCAAATAATCGGCTTCGGATAGGTCCCTGAATGGGCGGCCGAGCGCCAGCGCCTCGATATTCATGAAAAATTTAACTTCAAACATGCCATCGTGACCGAGGAATCGGATGCGTTGCTTGGCCTCGTCATAGCTTCTGGCCGGATTTGGAAATGAGACCGTCATGTGCGCTCCACAGGTTCCAGCACAGGTTAGACGAACGTGACGGCGGCGATGAAAAGCATTGCCAGAACCACGGACGAACAGATGAGGAAAAGTGTAATTCGATTGGCGACGAAAATGGAAGACATGACGTCCTCCTTCAATTGAGGCTAGGGGAAACGACCCCTTAAGCGGCAGTGCCCGCACAAAATGCTGCCGAAGAATAAACTATGTAACCTTCAATGGAAAATAGCAAGCCGATACTCCGAAGCGCCCTGGTTGTGTATGTTGAAAATTGCCTTGCGTATGAGGGAGGTCGAGCGCATTGTCCGGTCTTCGGCAGCCTTGAACACGGGCGCTGCTGATTGAGGGCCTCCATACCTTCGCCCCAACGGAAAGGAGGACATCATGTCTTCCACATCTCCAGATCTCTATCTGACAAGCACCGACCTGAACCTGCTTCAGAGCGTACTTATAAAGACAGGCTACTGGTGTGATCTCAGCCCGAAGCCACGAGAATGCGACGTTGCGACGAAGCTGATCATCAGGCTGTTTCAACGCGGTATCGTTGAACCGGGAGCGCTGTCCGAAGCCCTGGTTCGATACATGGGCGCCCGAATTCCGGATTTGAAGCCTTATGTGCTTCCCAGTCATCGTTTCGCGATTCAGGGCGTAACGCCCGAACTTCCAACACTTCACTGATATCGACGCAAATAGACGCGGGAAGGTCCGAACGGACAATCCAGGCCGCTCCCTACAGCCTGTCACCCGGCAATCCATCCTCGCCGGTGGTCGAGCTATCCGGGTGCAGCGGCCAGTTGCCATATTTTTTCTGCCACTTTCGGGCGCCGAACGGCAGGATGATGAGATATCCGACCGCCGTCAGCACCATGGTTTCCCAAGTGAAGCTCATCAGCGTCGCGACATAAAGCACGACGAACAGGATGATCGGCAGGACGAGGTCGCGGCGCACCCGGTTTTCGGACTTTCCCGACCAGACTGGCAGGCGGCTCACCAGAAGGAAGGCGATCAACACAGTATAGGCAGCCGACAGCAGGCCCATCGTACGGTCCGGCACAAGACCGAGCAGGCCGAGATACATCGGCAGCAGCACCAGCATGGCGCCGGCGGGTGCAGGAACACCGACAAAATATTCCGACTGCCAGGCAGCCTTCACGTCCCGCTCGGACATGACATTGAAACGGGCAAGCCGCAGGCCGGCTGCGATGACGTAGATCAGGGCTGCAATCCATCCAAGCGACCGGGCCTGGTCCAGCACGAAGGCATAGAGGACCAGGGCCGGGGCGACACCGAAATTGACGATGTCGGCGAGGCTGTCCATCTGCGCGCCGAACTTCGATGTCGCCTTCATGAGGCGCGCGACCCGCCCGTCGATCCCGTCCAGAAAGGCTGCGACCAGAACCATGGCAACTGCCAGTTCGAAACGGCCTTCGAATGCAAGCCGAACGCCGGAAAGACCGGCACAGATCGCCAGAACGGTGATCAGGTTCGGAACGATGAGCCGAAGCGGAATTTCCCGAAGACGCGGACCACGGGCCTCGTCGTTCGGACCGTTCGGTTCATAGGAGGGAAAGGGGTTTCCATGGGTCGCTCCTGTTCCTTGCTCACGGCCAATCATCAACCGCGACGGCTGATGACCGGGCCCTTGGACGAGCCGAATTCCGCCAGCACGGTTTCGCCGGCAATCGCGGTCTGGCCAAGGCTGACGCGCGGCTGGGCGCCATCCGGCAGGAAGACGTCCAGTCGCGAGCCAAAGCGAATGAGGCCGAAGCGCTCGCCCGCCTGCAGCGTATCGTTCTCGGACGACCAGCAGACGATGCGCCGCGCAACGAGACCGGCGATCTGGACGACGCCGATCGCGCCGCGCTCGGTCTCGATCACCAAGCCGTTGCGCTCGTTCTCGTGGCTCGCCTTATCCAGCTCGGCATTGACGAACTTGCCTTTGCGATAGGCGATGCGGTGGATGGTGCCGCGCATCGGGGCGCGGTTTACATGGCAGTTGAAGACGTTCATGAACACCGTGATGCGCAACATCGGCGCGCTCCCAAGGCCAAGCTCCTCCGGCGGAGAAACCAGCGCAATCGAAGACACGCGGCCGTCGGCCGGGCTGATCACGAGATCGTCGTCCAGCGGGGTCAGACGGACCGGATCACGAAAGAAATAGGCGCACCATGCCGTCAGCACGAAGCCGAGCCACATCAGCGGCTCCCAGAGCAGGCCTAGCACAAGCGACACGACGAAGAACCCGGCGATAAAGGGATAGCCTTCCTTGTGGATCGGAACCAGCGTGTTACGGACCGTTGTGATCAGGCTCATGAATGGGAGTCTCCAGAATTTTATGTTGCAGAAGGCCTACAGTGAAGCGAGGAATTAGCCAATAGGCAGTAGCGCATGGTCACTTGGGCAGAAGGCGAATAGCGAATTGAAGAATTCAACAAGCGTTGCCATTCGCTACTCCCTATTCGCTATTCGCTCATTTTTCACACCGCGGCAGCGCCCCGCACGACAACGCCAAGATCATCGCTCTCGCGAACCTTCTTCAGTTGTTCCTCGGCCTGCGTCGCTTCGCGCTGGCGGTTCCACATGGAAGCGTAAAGGCCGTTGCTCTCGATAAGTTCCCCGTGCGTGCCGCGCTCGGCTATGCCGCCGTCCTTGAGAACGATGATCTCATCGGCATGGATAACCGTCGACAGCCGGTGGGCAATGACCAGTGTCGTGCGGTTTTGCGAGACGATATCGAGGGCCGCCTGGATTTCCTGCTCGGTACGCGTGTCGAGCGCGGACGTCGCTTCATCGAGGATCAGGATTGGCGGGCTTTTCAGCACCGTGCGGGCGATCGCCACGCGCTGTTTCTCGCCGCCTGAAAGCTTCAGGCCGCGCTCGCCGACCATGGCGCCATAGCCCTCCGGCAGGCTGTTGATGAAGGTGCCGATCTGCGCAATGTCGGCGGCGGCAATCACTTCCGCTTCGTTGGCCGAAGGACGCCCGTAACGGATGTTGTAGGCGATCGTGTCGTTGAACAGCACCGTGTCCTGCGGCACCATGCCGATCACCGCACGCAGGCTTTTCTGCTTGATGTCGCGCACGTCCTGGCCATCGATGGTGATCGATCCGCCCTGCACGTCGTAGAAGCGATAGAGCAACCGCGACAGCGTCGATTTGCCTGCACCCGACGGCCCGACGACGGCAACGGTCTTGCCGGCGGGCACCTCGAAGGAAATGCCTTTCAGGATCGGCCGGGCCGGGTCGTAGGCGAAGTGCACGTTCTTGAAGGCAATGGCGCCCTTGTCGATCACAAGGTCGCTGGCATCGGGGCTGTCGTTGACCTCTGCCTCGACCTCGAGCAGGTCGAACATCTGCTCGATATCCGTCAGGCCCTGACGGATTTCGCGATAGACGAAGCCGATGAAGTTGAGCGGAATGGCCAGCTGGATCAGCATGGCGTTGACGAAGACGAAATCGCCCAGCGTCTGCTCGCCGCGCTGCACGGCAAGTGCCGACATGACCATCATGACCGCCGTGCCGATGCCGAAGATCACCGCTTGCCCAAAGTTGAGCCAGCCCAGCGAGGTCCAGACCTGTGTGGCGGAGCGCTCGTAGCGCGCCATCGACTGGTCGAAACGCTTGGCCTCCATCTCCTCGTTGCCGAAATATTTGACGGTCTCGAAGTTGAGCAGCGAGTCGATGGCCTTGGTGTTGGCGTCCGTGTCGCTGTCGTTCATCGAGCGACGGATGCCGATGCGCCAATCACTGGCCTTCACCGTGAACCAGATATAGATGACCACGGTCACCGCGGTAATCATGAGGTAGCTGAAACCATAGCCCCACCAGAAGATGATCGCCGTCAACAGAAACTCGATCAGCGTCGGCACGGTGTTGAGGATGGTGAAGCGGACGATCGTTTCGATGCCCTTGGTACCGCGCTCGATAATCCGCGACAGGCCGCCGGTGCGGCGCTCAAGGTGAAAGCGCAAGGACAGCTGGTGCATGTGGACGAAGGTGCGGTAGGCCAGCTGGCGCACCGCATGCTGGCCGACGCTGGCAAACAGCGCATCGCGCAACTGGTTCAGCCCCGCCTGCAGCAATCGAGCCAGATTATAGGCGAGCACCAGCATGACCGCACCGGTAAAGACCACCGGCAGCACGCCGACAAGATCCGTCCTGCCGTTCAGCGCATCCGTTGCCCATTTGAAGAAATAGGGCACGAGCAGCAGTACGATCTTGGCGACAAGAAGAATGATTGTCGCCCAGACGACGCGCATTTTCAGATCGGCGCGATCGCTCGGCCACATATAGGGCCAGAGGTTGACGATGGTGCGCATCGGATTGCCGGCATCGGCGGAAACTGTTTTTTTGTTTGGGGACACTGTGCTTTGCCTTTGCAGGTCTCAATGAAAAGCGGCGTCTGGGGAAGACGCCGCTTTCTGTATCAAATAGGCTCGCGGATAGCACGCTGCAATGGAGCGCGTTGGAAAAACCGCTTACGGCTTTTGCGTCAGACGCTTGCGGTGAATGGCTTCCGACTCCTGCTCCGACATGGCCTCGTCCGGAACGCCAAAGACCTGACCCGGCAGGATGCGGTTCGGATCGGTGATCTGGTCTTCGTTGGCCAGATAGATCGTCGTGTAGCGCACACCCGCACCATAGACGCGACGTGAAATCTGCCAGAGCGTATCGCCGCGACGGATGATGACTGAGGTCTTGCTCTGCTTCAGCGGCGCCTGCTCGACCGTTTCCGGTCCTGTGGTGGATTGTTCGCTGCTTGCCGTAGCCGACGAGGCACTGCCATCCGTAGACTGGCCGTCGGCTGCCGTTTCGGGCTGTGTAGCAGGCGTTTCCGCCTGCTCGGTGGATGTCGTTGCCGGCTGGGTTGTGGCATCTGCCGGCGTCTCAGCCGGATTTGCCGTGGCCGTATCCTGCGCCGGTGTAACAGCAACCTCAGGAGTGGTATCGGTCGCGGAGGCGCCGGTTCCATCCGTGCGTGGCATCAGCGCGGATCCGACAGCGGCCTCGATCTTGTCCAGCGCCGCCGAAACGCTGGCGGCATCCTGCGGCACGGCCTTCAGCAGAGCGAGCGCTTCGGATGCGGCTGTCGATGTCCTGGCCGCCACTTCGCCAATGCTGGCATCCAGCGTGCCGGTAACCTTGAAATTGGCCAGCGAGTTCAACGCGATCTCGGTTGCCGAACGGGCAGCGGCGAGCTGTTCGGCATTCGGCACCTTGCCGCCGTCGAACAATCCTTTCAGGATGGCGAGAGCTTTGCCTGCCTCGGCTCGCAGACCATCGAAGCTACCTCCGTCGAAGGATGCCATCCTGCCGGACGCATCCGGCTGGGCAACAGCTGCAACCTGCTCGCCTTCCGGACGATCGAACGGAACGGAAGCGCGGAACTCAACCTTGCTGCCATCAGCAGACAGCATGTCGGCGCGGATTGTATGATTGCCAACCGCGAGATCAAGCGTGCCATCGACGACGAAGCGGCCCTGCTCGTCCGCCTTGATCTCGCCGACGAGTACGTCATTCGCATAAATGCGAACGATCGAGCCCGGCTTGGCGCTGCCGGCCACGAAGACTTTCCGACCTTCGATCTCGACGGCGGAGACTGCAACCTCAGACTTGCCCGACGTCGCGCCTGACGCGGGCGTCGTTGCTGCCGCGGTGTTGGACGTATCCGTAGCCGGAGTGTCAGCCTGGGCAGTGTCAGCCGGAGTTTCGCCAGCGGTTGCCTTGGCGGTATCGCCACTTGCCGTGCCCGTGCCGGTCGGTGCGGCCTTGGTGGCGGCATCGGCCGTGTCCGTCGCGGGCGTCGTCAGCGTTTTTGCGCCGGCGGGGTCCGCCGCAGGCTGATCGGTTGCGGCGGCGGTTTCCGTGGATGCGGCTTCCGCCGGCTTTGTATCGGTCGATGCCTGGGCATCCTCCGCCGGCTTGGCATCCGGCGTCGTGAGGATCCGGCTTGCTTCGCCGGGCCTGGACACCATGGCGAGGAGCTCGCCCGTGCCATCCTTGGGGATCGAAACGGTCGCCACTTCCTGCGATGTCTTGGACGCACCAGCGTCACCGACGCTGCGCAGCGTCAACTGATAGTCGCCTGCCGCAAGCGGCTTGTCGAATACGGCGGCGAAATCGCCGCTTGAGCCGACGTCGGCGGTCGCGATGACCGTATCGCCGTTCATGATCTCAAGCTTGGTGCCCGGCTGAGCCTTGCCGGCAATGACGGTCGAACCATCAGGCTCAACGCGCAATACGTCGAAGCCCGGAATGGTCCAGCCTGCCGTCGGATCGACTGCCGCGGTTTCAGCCGGCTTCGCATCCGTTTTAGGCTGCGTCGTTGCATCCGCGGGCTTTTCGGCCGTCTCCGTCGTCGCCGTGGGTCGCGCACCCTTGGCATCGGCAGCTGTCGTATCGCCAGGCTTTGCATCGCCCGTAGCCGGCGTCTCGGCCGTCGGCTGATCCTTGATGCCTTTCAGATTGGGCATGACAAAGAAGATCATCAACACCGTTGCGATCGCCAGGACGATAAGGGCCACCCAGCCGGCCTTGTTCTTCAGCATGCACATCTCCAAACGGACCCTAAACCTTCACGACCTCTTGAGACCGCAGACAAGGGCATCCCCAGCATGGGCGTCGCGCTTTAGCCGGGTTCTTGACCCCGCGGCAAGCAATCCACGCCACTTCTTCAGTTCGTCCCTGAAATTGCTAACGATTTCCAATGCTTTCCACAAGCATTCTCGCATGTGGCTGGGCTTCTGCCGGGCTCTTTTTGCCGCATTTTTCTTGACGCCTGCGGCACACCAATGTCTTTTCGGGCCATGAGCGAAAAATCTGTCCCGATTCGATCCGTCTGCGTCTATTGCGGCTCCCAGCCCGGACGCGATCCGTCCTACATGGATGCCGGCCGCAGGCTGGGCAAATCCATCGCCGAAAACCACCTGCGCCTCGTCTATGGCGGCGGCACCAAGGGCATCATGGGCGCTGTCGCAAGCGGGGTTCTTTCCCATGGCGGCCGCGTGACCGGCATCATACCAGAATTTCTGATGGATATGGAGGCCACCCGACATTCTCTTGGCCAGCTCAGCGAACTGATCGTCACGCCCGACATGCACGATCGCAAGCACAAGATGTTCGAGCGTGCCGATGCCTTCGTCACACTGCCCGGCGGCATCGGCACGCTGGAAGAAATCGTCGAGATCATGACCTGGGCGCAGCTCGGTCGTCACCGCAAGCCGATGATCTTTGCCAATATTGACGGCTTCTGGGATCCGCTGATGGAACTGATCCGCCATATGGCAGATGCGGGCTTCATCCACACGGCCCACCTCGTCCAACCGATCGTCATCGACGATCCAGACGAGATCGTGCCTGCCATCATGGCCCATTGGGCTGGCGAAGTCGATCGCGACGGCGAGGCCGGCATCATCAAGCGGCTGTAATCACTCCGCCGGTTGGGCCGGGTGAAGCAAGGCCGCGCGCCGCGCGCGGCTTTCCATGATCATCGAGGTCGAATAGACCGCAAGCGCTGCCCAGATCAGGACGAAGGCGATGAGCTTCGATGTGCCAAAGGGCTCATGGAAGACGAAAACGGCGATGATGAATATCATCGTCGGCGCGATATACTGCATGATGCCGATGGTCGAGAGACGAAGCAGCTTGGCGCCATTGGCATAGATCATCAGCGGGATGGCCGTCACCACGCCGCAGGCCAGGAGCCAGAGCACATCGGCCATGCCGGTGTCGCCGAAATGCCCCTCGCCGCTCGCTTCCAGATAGATGATATAACCGATCGCGGGCACACTCAGCAGCAGGACCTCGAGAAAGAAGCCCTGGTTGGGGCCGACCGGCAGCGTCTTGCGGAAGAAAGCATAGAACCCCCAGGACACGGCCAGCGCCAGCGACACCCAGGGCAAGCCTCCGGCATCGAAGGCGAGAACGACGACGGCGATGGCCGCCAGCCCGATCGCGACCATCTGGGCCGGATTGAGCTTTTCCTTGAGAAGCACGGCACCGAGGAAGATCGAAAACAGCGGATTGATATAATATCCGAGTGCGGTTTCCAGCGCACGACCAGCGCCGATCGCCCAGACATAGATGCCCCAGTTGATGGTGATCAGGACCGCCGTCAGCATGGCCATCATCAAAGTACGCCGCGAGCGCAACGCAAGCTTGATGTCGCCGGTGCGGCCAAGAATGAGCAGCACGAGACCCGCCAGCGGCACAGACCAGACAATGCGGTGCGCCACCACTTCAGACGCCGGAATATGCGAAACGGCCTTCATGAAAAAGGGCAGGAAACCCCAGAGAAGATAGGCCGTCAGCGCAAACGCAAAACCGCGCGGCGAATCGCCCGTTGGGACCTGGGTGGTCTTGCTCGCTTCAGCCATGGCGTTTCATCCCGAATTTCTTGTCTGTTTCGGACCGTGGTACGCCAAGGTGCATGAATGCACCAATTCATTTCGGTGAAGGGATGATCAGGCCGACGAAACCATCCGCCTACTCCGCCGCCGCCAACCCCGCGTGATCGCGATTCTTCAAAAGCTTGAACACGATCGAATCCATCAGCGCCTGGAAAGAGGCATCGATGATGTTGTCGGAGACACCAACGGTCCACCAGCGGGCGCCGGTGCCGTCGACGGATTCGATCAGCACGCGGGTGATCGCCTCGGTGCCGCCGTTGAGGATGCGGACCTTGTAGTCCACCAGTTCCAGATCCTCGATCTCCGACTGGTACTTGCCGAGATCCTTGCGTAGCGCGAGATCCAGCGCGTTGACCGGGCCGTGGCCTTCGGCGACCGACATGGTCGTTTCGCCATCGACCACGACACGCACCACGGCTTCCGACACGGTCTTCAGATTGCCGTTGGCATCGAACCGGCGCTCGACCATGACGCGGAAACTGTCGACATGGAAGAAGGCCGGTACCGATCCCAGAATGCGCTGGGCAAGGATGGCAAAGCTGGCATCCGCGCCTTCATAGGCATAGCCGGTCGCCTCGCGTTCCTTGACGATCGAGATCAGCTGGTCGAGTTTCGGATCGTCTTTCGCAACCAGAATGCCGCGCCGCTTCAGCGCGTTGATGAAGTTGGCCTTGCCGCCCTGGTCCGAAACCATGACCTTGCGCAGGTTGCCGACCGATTCCGGGGTAACATGCTCATAGGTGCGCGGGTCTTTCAGCAGAGCGGAAGCGTGGATGCCGGCCTTGGTCGCAAAGGCCGAGGCGCCGACATAGGGCATCTGGTGATCGGGCGAGCGGTTGAGAAGTTCGTCGAAGGAATGCGACAGCTTTGTCAGTTCCAGCAGCCGGTCGGGATCGATCGATGTCTCGAACCGGCTGGAATAGGTCTCCTTCAAGGCCAGCGTCGGGATCAGCGTCACCAGATTGGCATTGCCACAGCGCTCGCCGATGCCGTTCAGCGTGCCCTGGATCTGGCGCACGCCGGCCTCGACGGCGGCGAGCGAATTGGCCACCGCCTGTCCGGTATCATTGTGGGCGTGAATACCGAGACTGGCGCCGGGCACGCCATGGGCGATGACGGCTGAAACAATATCGCGGATTTCCGGCGGCTGCGTGCCACCATTGGTGTCGCAGAGCACGACCCAGCGCGCGCCGGCGTCATAGGCCGCCTTGGCGCAGGCCAGCGCATAAGAGGGATTGGCCTTGTAGCCATCGAAGAAATGCTCGCAGTCGATCATCGCTTCCTTGCCGCTTTCAACGACGGCCGAGACCGAGGCACTGATGCTTTCGAGGTTTTCCGCGTTGGTGCAACCAAGAGCGACGCGGACATGATAGTCCCAGCTCTTGGCGACAAGACAGATCGCGTCGCTTTTCGCCTGCAGGATTGCCGCCAGCCCCGGATCGTTGGAGGCGGAGACGCCGGCGCGCTTGGTCATGCCGAAAGCAACGAAGCATGCCTTTTGTGTCCGCTTCGCCTGGAAGAAGTCCGTATCGGTCGGGTTTGCACCGGGATAGCCGCCCTCGACATAGTCCATACCGAATTCGTCCAGCATCTTGGCAATGGCAATCTTGTCCTCGACGGAGAAGTCGATGCCAGGCGTCTGCTGGCCGTCGCGCAGGGTGGTGTCGAAGAGGTAGATGCGTTCGCGGGTCATGGGTGTGATTCCAGATCGAGGGCCGGTTTATGCGGACGCATACCCCCTCTGTCGGCGACGCCGACATCTCCCCCACAAGGGGAGATCGGCCGCTGGCTCTGTGCCCGCCAATTTTGGGACGTCGAAAAGCTCGCGAATGATCTCCCCTTGTGGGGGAGATGTCACGGAGTGACAGAGGGGGTGCAAACGGGATACGCAGTCATATCAATTCTTCCCCGCAAACTTGTCCGTCGCCCGGATCAGCCGGTCGAGGATGCCGGGTTCCGAATAGGCGTGCCCTGCCCCCTCAATCAGGTGAAACTCCGCTTCCGGCCAGCCCTTGTGCAGCGCCCAGGCATATTTGGCCGGGCACGGCATGTCGTAGCGCCCATGGACAATGACGCCGGGGATGCCGTGGAGCTTGGGGGCGTCACGCAGCAACTGCCCCTCCTCCAGCCAGCCGGCGTTCACGAAGAAATGGTTTTCGATACGGGCGAAGGCATGCGCGTAGTCCTCGTCCTCGAAGGGCGTCGAGGTTGCGGGCTCGGGCAGCAGCGTGATGGTCTCACCTTCCCAGATGCTCCAGGCCTTGGCGGCGGCCAGACGCGTTGCCCGGTCGTCGCTGGTCAGGCGCCGGTGATAGGCATGCATCATTTCGTGGCGCTCATTCTCCGGGATCGGCGCGATGAAGCGCTCCCATTTGTCGGGAAACATTTCCGAGACGCCGAACTGATAATACCAGTCGAGCTCGGCTTTCGTCAGCGTATAGATACCGCGCACGACCAGTTCGGACACCCGCTCGGCATGCTTCTGGGCATAGGCGAGCGCCAGTGTCGAGCCCCAGGAGCCGCCGAAGACCAGCCATTTTCCGGCACCGGCCATTTCACGCAGGCGCTCGATATCCTCAACCAGATGCCAGGTCGTGTTGGCCACCAGTTCGGCATGCGGCGTGGACTTGCCGCAGCCGCGCTGGTCGAACAGCGTCACATCATAGAGCTTGGGGTCGAACAGGCGGCGATGTTTTGGCGAGATCGTGCCGCCGGGGCCGCCATGCAGGAAAACCGCCGGCTTGGCGCCGGGGGTGCCGGAGCGCTCCCAATAGATCACATGACCGTCGCCGACATCGAGGTGGCCGGAGGCATAGGGTTCGATTTCCGGATAGAGTGTGCGGAGGATTTCGGTCATGCTGTCTGCTTTCAAATCAATCGGTCGAATGGTTACGCTTCAGGCGTCGGGAAACTGCGGCCAGACTTCAGTGTCGTGATCCGGATGCTGGAAAGAGATGGTCGCTTCCTGGCGCATGTAGAAATCGGGATCGTCATGCACCGGCTGGTCGAAAATCTCGGTCACCCAGGCATTGCGGGCGGCGAAATTCACCTGGATCTGCGGCATCAGATCGGAGCGATCGTCGAAGGCGCCGATGGCGATTTCGAGGCCGCCGGGGTGTTTGTAGGTCAAAGGCGTGCCGCAGGCGGCGCAGAAACCGCGGGCGATATTGATCGAGGACTGGAAATAACTCGGCTCGCCGCGTGTCCATTCCGTCTCGCCCTTGACCGTGACCAGTGGGCCGAAAAAGCCACCGAATGCCTTTTGGCACATGCGGCAATGGCAGATCGACGGGCGGCCCAACGCCCCATGAATGCGAAAACGCACGGCGCCACACTGGCAGCCTCCGGTTCGAACGGTCTCTGTCATTTGAATTTCTCCGGTGGCCAGGTTTCGGTGTCGTGATCGGGGTGCTGGTAGGAAACAAGGGTGGCAAGAAAGGAGACCGCATCCTGATCGGCCATCGTATCCTCGCCCGGCAGGTCCGGGATGTGATCGACGTAGGAGAGCTTGCCCTCGATGCCCCACTGGATCTTCGGCACGATGGTTTCTGGATCATCGAAGACGGCGATTGCCAGACCGATGCCATCCGGTGCTTCGTAGCATAGCGGCGTGCCGCAATCGCCACAGAAGCCACGCTTGACGGCATTCGACGAATGGAAATATTTGGGTTCGCCGCGTGTAAAGGCGAGTTTTGCATTGTGCAAGGAGACGAGCGGCGCATAGAAATTGCCGAACGCCTTCTGGCACATGCGGCAATGGCAGACCGAGGCATCGCCGAGTTGGCCGTTCACCCGGAAACGCACCGCGCCGCACTGGCAGCCGCCGGTTTGGATGGGTTTGGTCATGATCGGTCCTTTCCGAGCACTTTCAGGATGTGAAGGCAGACACCATCGATGTCTTTCAGAACATCCTCATTCCAGAAGCGCAGAACAGTCCATCCATCGGTTTCAAGGCGTTTTGTCCGCTGGGCGTCATAGGCCGTATTCTGATCGACAGCGTGCTGCGATCCATCGAGCTCAACGACCAAGCGTTGCTCCGCGCAGACAAAATCGACGATATAGCCTGCGATCGGTAGTTGACGCCGGAAGCCGAGCCCTATGAGGCGATGGGCGCGCACGGCGTTCCAGAATTTCAGCTCAGCATCAGTCAGGTTTTTTCGCATATGACGCGCATTTGCGCGTGCTTTCAGGGGACTGGCGTATGCGGCAAGATACCCCCTCTGTCACTTCGTGACATCTCCCCCACAAGGGGGAGATCGATCGCGGCCAGCATCCCGCCCCGAATGTTCGTCCGTAGATTGCGCAAACAACCCAGCGGAATCAAGCATCTCAGGCTCAGTCAACCGCAGGTCGAAGCGCTCAGCGGGAAAGTTGCCGCGGGCTCCCGATCTCTCCCCTTGTGGGGGAGATGTCACGAAGTGACAGAGGGGGTAGCCGCAGCAAAGAACATTACCGCTTGACCTCCCACGTCGTCACGCGCTCGCCAGTCGCTGCATCCTTGCTGTCCTTGAGCTGGATGCCCTTGGCGAGCAGCTCGTCGCGGATCTTGTCAGCTTCAGCGAAGTTTTTGGCTGCTAGGAAAGCGAGACGTCCCTCAATCAGCCGATTGAGGATTTGAATAGGAAAAATTTTGGCTGCAGCGGCAATATCCTCTGGTGTCTGAAACTGAGCCGCATACTTGGAATACTCAGCCCGCTCAAGCGCTCCACTTAGCTGATCTTGATAGTGCTTCGCATCTTTTACGAGCCCTAAAAATGTCAATGACTGTCCCAGCCTCAACCGAGCCTCTTCGTCTGAGCGTGCAGCGATGGATAGGGCGTCCATCCTTGTGAAGGCTCTGTGAGCGTTCAAGTCATCGAACAACGCAGATAGCATTTCCTTATCAGGCGACGGCATCAATTGGTAAGCCATTAGGGAGCCAATGGCTCTTTTCCATTTTTGAAGCCGGTTCTCCGCCTCCTCCAGCCGCTTGATCGAGAAATCGATCGGCTCGCGATAATGCGTCATCAGCATGGCCAGTCGCAGCACTTCGCCCGGCCATTTGCGACCCCCGAATTTCTCCGTGTGCAGCAACTCCTGGATGGTGACGAAATTGCCTTCGGATTTCGACATCTTGCGGCCTTCGACCTGCAGGAAGCCGTTGTGCATCCAGACATTGGCCATGACAGCCGTGCCATGGGCGCAACGCGACTGGGCGATTTCGTTTTCGTGGTGCGGGAAGATCAGGTCTAGGCCGCCGCCGTGGATGTCGAAGGTCTGGCCCAGATAACGCTCGCTCATCGCCGAGCATTCGATATGCCAGCCGGGCCGGCCGCGACCCCAGGGGCTTTCCCAGCCGGGTTCGTTGTCGGAAGACAGCTTCCAGAGAACGAAATCCTGCGGGTTCTTCTTGTGCGCCTCGACCGCGATGCGGGCGCCGGCCTGCTGCTCGTCCAGCGGACGCTTGGAGAGCTGGCCGTAATCCGCCATGGATTTCGTGTCGAACAGCACCTCGCCGGCGGCCACATAGGCATGGCCCTTGGCGATCAGCTTTTCGATGATCTCGACCATTTGCGCGATGTTGTCGGTCGCGCGCGGCTGGTGCGTCGGATCGAGGCAGCCGAGCGCCTTTGCATCATCGAGAAACTGCGTCTCGGTCTTTTCGGTGACGGCGCGAATGGCGTCGTTGAGCGGAAGGTCCGGAAAATCGCGTAGCGCCCGTGCATTGATCTTGTCATCGACGTCGGTGATGTTTCGCGCATAGGTGACGTGCGCCTCGCCATAGACATGGCGCAGCAGCCGGTAGAGCACATCGAAGACAATGACCGGGCGGGCATTGCCGATATGGGCGAAATCATAGACCGTCGGGCCGCAGACATACATGCGGACATTGGTGGGATCGATCGGCTGGAAATCGACCTTCTCGCGCGTCAGCGTGTTGTAGAGTTTCAATGCCGGCAGGTCTTCCATCCCAGTCTCCATTCCCAAATGCGTCGTCGATCAAACGTCAGCCGTCCGGCTGGCCCGTCGCGTTTGTCATCTTGGTTTTTGGGAGACGAAAACGGCCAGGCCAGCGAAGCGCTAGCGAATAATGATCCGGCAGATGCAGATGATCGTTTTCATGGGCAGCGTTATCGCGCCTGCAAGACTTGTGGTCAAGGGGTCAGCGAGGCGCAAGTTCGATATGTTGCGATACTGGCAAAACGGTCATTGTTTTGTCATGATTGCGCTTATCTGGAGCAACCGGAATCCGGAGAAAACAACGCCGCATAATCTGGCCTGTTTCCTCAGGAACAATAAGGGAAGCCGTTTTCGGAGAAATGATCCGGGAACGAAGCGACCCGATCTAGGGAAACACCATAGGAGAGTTTGAAATGTCCGCCACCAAGACCGACAAGAACAGCCCGCGACCGGCGGAAAATCTTGTCGAACAATATCGCCCGCTTGGCCTGAAGGCCGTTCTCGCTGCCGCCCTGCAGGTGAAGAAAAAGCCGGTGAAGGCGACGTCGAAGACCAAGCTGCCGGCCTGACGGCACCCCCGCTGTTCATTGCCTGATGACGTTAAAACAGGGAGAGCTGTGTCGATTTCGGCGCAGCTTGAGGCTCTGTATTGCGACGCGGGCGCGGCGTCACCGGCGTCTGCAGGTCCGCGCCGACATTGGCGACCTTGTTGACCTTGTCGGAGACGGCGATCGCCTCGAAATAATCGTCTTCCGCCTGAACCATCAGGTTGGCGACGTCACGCGGCTCCTGCGTGCGGCAATCGAGCCAGCGGGAAAATCTTCCGGCTTGATCACAACAGGCATGCGGTCGTGGATCTCGCCGATCGTGGTATTGGCGGCTACGGTGAGAATCGCGGCCGTATCCACCTCCGAGCCATCCGCCGACGCCCAGGTTTCCATCAGACCGGCAAAGGCGACGACACCGCCATTGCGCGGCCTGATCCAGTAGGCTTGCGAGGGCTCGCCGCTTTCTTTGGGCGGCCGGTGCCATTCGTAGAAGCCGGAGACCGGAACGAGAATGCGGCGATGGCGCATGGCCGCCTTGAAGGATGCCTTTTCAGCAGCAGTCTCGGCGCGGGCATTGATCAAAAGCGGAAAATCGCGCGGGTCCTTGACCCAGGACGGTGTCAGCCCCCAGCGAACAAGAATGGCCTTGCGCTCCGGAAGATTGCTGCCGGGACTGGCGCGCTCGCCTGCCATGACGATGAGAATCGGCTGCGTCGGCGCGATATTATAGCGCGCCGGAAATCCCTCGACTTCCAGAAGACCGAATATATCCTGCAAGTCCCTCGGGCTTGCTGTCAGCGCAAATCGTCCGCACATGACATTCAAATGGCATTTCGCCTAAGGTGGGTCAACGATTTGAAAGTACCGGATCAGAAAATGCCCCCTTCGCCCCAACTCGCCTCCTCCGCCGTTCTTGAGCGTGGCGGTCGCTATCTTCTCGTGCGGCGCGCCAACCCGCCATCGGCGGATATGTTCGCTTTCCCCGGCGGCCGGGCCGAGCCCGGAGAAACGCCGGCGGAGACGGCCTTGCGCGAATTCCATGAAGAAACCGGGATCGCTGCGCGCAACCCCATTCTGTTCGAAACCTACGACCTGCCGCCGCAGACTGCCGATGGCGTCACGGCCCGGCATTTTTCCTCTCGGTCTTCACCGTCGATGCCGATCCGGACAGCGAGGCCATAGCCGGCGACGATGCAGCCGCAATCGGCTGGTACACGCCGGACGAAATCCTCACACTGCCGGTGCCGGACAGTGTGCGTCATTGCGTGGCGAAACTGCAGGGCGAGTGCGCATGACCACCGATCGAAGGACGTTCCATACCCAAGCCCGCGCAGTTTTGGCCTGCGCGCTCCTGCTTTTGCCCTCCAGTGCCAACGCGCAGGACGCAAAGCCCGCAGCAGAAACGCCCGTGGAAACACCTGTTATCGCCGAGGAAAAGCCAGCGCCCTATGATCCGCAACTGGTCAGGCTCTCGGAAATTCTCGGTTCGGTGCAGTATCTACGCACGCTGTGCAAAGGCGAAGGTGACGATGGCTGGCGGCAGGCGATGCAGCAACTGATCGACCAGGAGGCGGCCAACGAGGTGCGCCGGCGCGAACGTTTTACCGCCGCCTTCAACCGCGGCTACCGCACGTTTGCCTCGGTTTATACGACCTGTACTGAACCTGCGGTTGTCGCAGAGCAGCGATACCGTGCCGAAGGGGCAACACTTGCTTCGGAAATAGTCGCGCGATTCGGAAATTAAGGGGAAATTAACCTCTTTCTTCAGGACCCCGTGTCGTTTTGGGAAAAGGCTGCTAATGATATTAAGAGAGTGGTAAGAAGTGGCGCCGGGTGATTTACCGGGGCGAGTAAAGAGCGTGAAATCTGCATGGAACGTATGATGGAACCCAGCCTGAATGACATCGACGACATGATCGTTCATGAAAAAATGCAGGCTGCGCTTGAACATCAGAACGAAGCGTGGGCGGATGGAATGGCTGATGGCATCGAGCCGGAAATCATTGCAGACGCTGCCATTGCGCTGGCCATGCGCGAGACGATACGCCTGCATGGTGAAGGCGGTGCCGAGGCGATGCTGGAATCGCTTCGCGAGCGCATGCTTGCCGGGGAATTCTCGCCGGAACGGACGCTGCAATAAACTTCGAGGCTGTCATGACACGCCAGACCCACGCCAACCGGATCATCGCGGTTCGCCTCGGTATGCTCCTGTTCGCAGCCGTTTCGTTCTCCTCTATCGGATTTGCCCAGCCTGCGCTTGCCCTCAGCGAGTTGAAGACGATCCCCGGCCAGGCCGCCGAGGACGGCGCCGCTGAAAAGCCCGCCGACAGCGACGAACCCTCCGATGATGTGCCGCTTGAAATTCCGCTGCCCGATCCGCTGGTCAACAAGGCGCTGAACGACGGGGATAAAGAGCCGGTGGAGCCTGCGGTCCCGGTCGAAGTACTTTCCGACGTTTCGAAAATTCCCCAGGCCGTCGCCCGCATGCGCGAACTGATCGTCGAAGCGGCAGCCTCCGGCGATATGGAGCGCCTTCGCCCCTGCTTGGCAAAGGCGACACGCAGACGCAGGTGAGCGTTGGCGAGGGCGATGAAGACCCCATTGCAACGCTCAAGGGCCTGTCCGGTGATGGCGAGGGCGTCGAAATCCTGGCGATCCTGCTGGACGTGCTGTCGACCGGTTTTGTCGAGATGGAGAAGGGCACGCCCGAAGCCATGTATGTCTGGCCATACTTTGCGGCAAAACCGCTTACCTCCCTGACGCCACCGGAAAAGGTCGATCTGTTTCGGCTGGTGACGGCCGGCGACTTTGCAGGGATGCAGGAATTCGGAACCTATAACTTCTACCGCGTCGGCATCACAGCCGATGGCGAATGGAAATTTTTCGTCGCTGGTGACTGATGCTGCCGTAAAGCAGCTTGCCCGGGCGCTTGCGAAATCCTACCTGTTTGGTCAGCCGAACGGCACAGATCAGGATGAACGCCATGCCCTCCATTGCCGCCCCCGTCGCTGCCCTTTCCGACCGTGCCCTTATCCACGTATCGGGACAGGACGCCGAATCCTTCCTCCAAAACCTGATCACGACCGACCTGGGCAAGCTCGAAACGGGCGAAATTCTGCCCGGCGCACTGTTGACGCCGCAAGGCAAGATTCTTTTGATTTCCTCGTTTCGCGCGATAGTGATGCCGGAATACGTCTGGAAACCGGCACCGAGCAGGCGGATGGCTTGTTGAAGCGGCTGACCATGTACAGGCTGCGCGCGCCCATCACGCTGACCATCGACGCGCCCGCCGCCGTTTCGCTGACACTTAGGGAGGAAGATACCGGCACCGGTTTCCGCGACATGCGATTTGCCAAAACGGGGGAAACGGTGTTCCGCCACTATGCGGAAGTGCCGGATGCGGAAGCCAGCGTGGAAGACTTCGAGCGGCTTCGCATCGAAAACGGCATTGCCGTCTCCGGCGCGGATTATGCCCTGCAAGATGCCTTTCCGCATGACGTGCTGATGGATTTCAACGGCGGGCTTTCCTTCAAGAAGGGTTGTTATGTCGGGCAGGAAGTGGTCTCGCGCATGCACCACCGGGGCACGGCACGCCGGCGTGTTGTGATCGTGCGGGCAGAGGCCGGTTTGCCGGAGACCGGCACCCCCATCACGATCAACGGTCGCCCGATCGGCACGCTCGGCAGCGTGCTCGGCAACAGCGGTCTGGCGATCGTGCGCATAGACAAGGCCGGCGAAGCCATGGCCAAGGGTGAACCGATTCTTGCCGGCGATATAGCGGTCACGCTCAGCCTGCCCGCATGGTCCGGCCTGTCCTTCCCGACCGTTTCCGAAGAAGCGAGCGGCTGATGCCTGCGCCTATTTCTACCCGGGCGTGGCAGCGCATGCTTTCCGGGCGGCGCCTCGATCTGCTCGATCCGTCACCGCTCGACGTCGAACTGGCCGATATCGCCCATGGTCTCGCCCGTGTCGCCCGCTGGAACGGCCAAACGGAAGGCGACCATGCCTTTTCCGTTGCCCAGCACAGCCTAGTCGTCGAGGAAATTTTCCGGCGTATGAACCGCTGCACCGCAGACGAGTGCCTGGCAGCGCTGCTGCATGACGCCCCGGAATATGTCATCGGCGACATGATCTCGCCGTTCAAGGCGGTGGTCGGCGGTGGCTACAAGGCCGTCGAAAAGCGGCTGGAGGGCGCCATTCACCTGCGCTTCGGCCTGCCGGCACTGACGCCGGCGGATGTGAAGGACAAAATCAAGAAGGCCGACCAGGTCGCGGCCTATTTCGAGGCGACGGTGCTGGCCGGATTTTCGCTGGAGGAAGCCCGCAAATTCTTCGGCCAGCCGCGCGGCATCACCCGCGAGATGATCCCGATAGATCCGCTGCCGGCGATCGAGGCGCAACGCCTGTTCGCGGCCCGTTTCGCAGCCATCGAGGCCGAGCGCGCCCATGCGTCGACGGTGTCCTGAGATGCCGCACATCATCGTTGCCCCCTCTCGCGCATCGCGGAAATGGCCGTCCGCCACGGTTGTCGCGAGATGGTCAGCCTTCTCGCCAAGGGGCAGACCTTCCATCGCCCTGCGGTGATATCCGCCAGCCGTCATCTGGTGCTTGGCCTCAACGACATCACCTTCGGCGGCACCGGCAAGAAGGCCGGCGACCTGATTGCCCCCAGGAAGAACACGTGGTGGAGGTCATCAATTTCGCCCGCGCCTGGGATCGCTCAACGCCGCTTCTGGTGCATTGCTGGATGGGCGTCTCGCGGTCACCGGCGGCGGCCGTAATTGCCGCCCTTGCCATCGCGCCCGATCAGGACGATCAGGCGCTGGCGCTGCGGCTTCGGGCCTCCTCCCCTATGCCACGCCCAACAGCCGCCTGATCGAGATCGGCGACCACCTGCTGGATCGCAAGGGCCGTCTGGTTGCGGCGATCAAATCGATCGGCCGCGGCGCGGATGCCGACGGCAACGCGCCTTTCGTTTTCGCCATCCAGCCGGAGGTTTTGACCGATGCCGGCTGAAGCGCCGTCGATGACGGTGGAGATCGGCCTGAATGCCGCGGTCGTTTCCGTTGCCCATCGCAGCCCGCGCATCCTTGCCGTCAGCGATGATGGAGACGGACGCGACGGCCTGCCCTTTGGTCCCTTCGATCCCGCCCAGCACCGCACCTTCGAGACGAGTCTCAGGGCAAGCGTCGAACAGCAGACAGCGCTCGACCTTGGTTACATCGAGCAGCTCTATACGTTCGGCGATCGCGGCCGCCACCGTTCACCCCGCGAAACCGCCTTGCACGTCGTTTCCGTCGGTTATCTCGCCTTGACCCGAACCGACGACGAGCGCAACGCGCGGCTCGCGGACGCCGGCGCGCAATGGCGCGACTGGTACCGGTATCTGCCCTGGGAGGACTGGCGGCAGGGCAGACCTGTCATGATCGACCAGCATATCCTGCCCGCCTTGATCGAATGGGAAAAACAGACAGGCCCGGAGGAAAGCTCCGGCCTGCCGCTCCGCCGCACCCGTATTCGCCTGGCTTTCGGGCTGGACGACTTTCCCTGGGACGAGGAACGCGTGCTGGAGCGCTACGAGCTGCTTTATGAAGCCGGTCTTGTCGAGGAGGCGGTCATCGACGGGCGCACACCGCTCCGTGCGCTGTTTGCAACCGGCCAGACGATGCGCCACGATCACCGCCGCATCGTTGCAACCGCCATCGCGCGGCTGCGTGGCAAGATCAAATACCGGCCTGTGATCTTCGAGCTCATGCCACCGGAATTCACACTCACCGACCTGCAGGCCACCGTCGAGGCAATCTCCGGCCGACACCTGCACAAGCAGAATTTCCGTCGCCTTGTCGAAGGCGCCGAACTGGTCGAGCCAACCGGCATGCTGACATCAGCCACCGGCGGGCGCCCGGCCGCACTGTTCCGCTTCCGCCGCCAGATCCTCGATGAGCGGCCGGCCCCCGGCCTAAAGGTCGGCGGTCGCTGAAGACGCCGCGGCGAAGCGACGCCTGCTTTATTCGATCACCGCGCAGGCCAGTCGGTCACCAGCATCGCCAGCCGGCTGGCTGCGATTGTCGTCTGCCTTGGCGTGGATCATCAACGCCCGTCCGCGGATGCCATTGTTCGCCTCGTCGAGGCTGACAAAGCCGTTGAAGACCTGGGCGCGCATCGCGCCGTCCTGGCCGACATACTGGTTCGGCATATCGCCGGCATGCGGCCCCTTCGCGGCAAGGAAACCATGCTCGGCCTCGGCCGGATTAAAATGCGAACCGGCCGATTTGTGACCATCGGCGTGATCGCACCGCCCGGTTTCATGAACGTGAAAGGCGACCCAAGTGCCGGGCGGAAGGTCAGAGACTTCAAGCTCGATCAGGACGCCCTTGTCGGCATCCGTCAGGGCGGCACGGCCGTTTTCCTTGCCATCCTTGCCGACGAAATTGGCGATGGCGGTCTGTGAACTCTGCTGGGCAGCCAGCGGCGTCGCGAACAGCACTAGAGCGGCGGCTGTTGAAAGCAGCGTTTTCATGAAGATCTCCTTTTTCCGTTAAAGGAGGACAACGCCTGACACCTTCGCCTGTTCCGGCCAGCAGAGATGACGATCGGTTAGTTGCGGCTCGATCAATAGTCGATCAGCACATCGAGCCCGATATCCAGCGTTGGCGCAGCCATAGTGATCTTGGACGTCGAGATGTAATCGACGCCGGTTTCGGCGATGGCACGGATCGTCTGGAAATTGACGTTGCCGGAGGCTTCGAGCTTGGTCCGGCGTGTGTCCGAGGGATAATCTTCAACTGACAGGTGGAAATGCGCGGCATTGATGGCAACAGCCTGCCGCAGCAGGTCCGGCCCCATATTGTCGAGCAGGATGACATCGGGATTGGCGGTCAGCGCCGCGCGCATCTGATCAAGGCCGTCCACCTCGATTTCTATCCTGACCAGATGGCCGACATAGGCGCGGGCGGCATGCACGGCCTCGGCCACGCCGCCTGAAACGGCGATATGATTGTCCTTGATCAGGATGGCATCATCCAGGCCGAAGCGATGGTTGGAGCCGCCGCCCAGCCGCACCGCATATTTCTCCAGCGCCCGCAGGCCGGGGATGGTCTTGCGGGTGCAGCAGACCTTTGCCCGCGTATGGGCGATCTCTGCTGCAAACTTCGCGGTGTAGGTCGCGATGCCGCTGAGGTGCATGAGGAAATTCAGCGCCACGCGCTCGGCCGACAGCAAGCCGCGGGCCGGGCCGGAAATCCGCGCCAGCGCCGTGCCGGGAGATGCCGCGTCACCATCCCGCACCAGCGCCTCGAAACGCAGCGTCGGATCGATCAGACGAAAGGCGCTGCGCGCAAGCTCCATGCCGGCGACCACGCCCTGCTCACGCGCATTCATCGCCGCCGTCGCCGTCCTTTCCGGCGCGATCGTTGCATAGGTGGTGATATCGCCGGCGCGGCCAAGATCCTCTATCAGCGCAGCGCGCACCTGATCCTCGATCATCAGGGCCGGCAGTTCGGGGCGAAGGGCGGTCAAGGTCATTGGCGGATTCTTTCCGTATCAAACAGGAGGGTGCCTCTTCTCCCCAACGGGGAGAAGTGCCGAGCACATGCGAGGCGATGAGGGGGCTCTCCGCAATCCCGGAATATGCCGCCCCCTCATCCAGCCTTTCAGGCCACCTTCTCCCCGCTGGGGAGAAGCGAACTCTTAAACAACTGCCATTTCCGCAACCTCGGCCACCACGCGGTCAGCCTCGGGAAGCGTGATGAACGTCCGATGTTTCCAGCCGTCAACCGTGTCCGGGCAATCCGAGCGATAGTGCCCGCCCCGGCTTTCCGTACGCAGAAAGGCTGCCGTCGTGATCAGCTTCGCCGTCGTCAGGATATTGGTCAGGCGCAGCCGCGTATTGCCCCGCTCTAGAGCGGCGATCTCGCGGATGGTACGGACCAGGCTGTCACGGGAGCGGATGACGCCGACATTGTCGCTCATGGTTTGGCGCAGTCGCGTCAGAGATGGGCTGTCCTCAAGCGTGACGGGATCGTCGTTTTCGCCAGCATTCTTGCCCCAGTCGCTGATCTTCGCTTCCGGCAGCATGCCCTTGATGTTATCGGCGATGCGGGCGGCGAATACCACGGCTTCGAGCAGCGAGTTGGACGCCAGCCGGTTGGCGCCGTGCACGCCGGTGGAGGTGACCTCGCCCGCTGCCCACAGGCCGTCGATCGAGGTGCGTCCTTCGCCATCGGTCAGCACGCCGCCCATGTGGTAATGCACGGCCGGCACGACCGGGATCGGCTGCGTGGCCGGGTCGATGCCGGCGGCCATGCAAGACGCGTAGACGGTCGGGAACGCTTCGGCGAATTGCGCGCCGACAGCCTTGGTGCAATCGAGAAATGCGCCTCGCCCGCCCTGCACTTCGGCAAAGACGCCGCGGGAGACGATGTCGCGCGGCGCAAGCTCGCCATCCGGATGAATGTCGAGCATGAAACGATGGCCGGCTGAATTGATCAGATGTGCGCCATCCCCACGCAAAGCCTCGGTGGCGAGCGGCGCCGGATCACGGCCGATATTGATGGCTGTCGGATGAAACTGCACGAATTCCGGATCGGCTATGATCGCGCCGGCGCGTGCGGCCATGCCGACGCCCTGCCCGCTCGCCTCGGTCGGATTTGTGGTGACGGCAAACAGATGGCCGACGCCGCCGGAGCAAAGCACGACGGCGCGTGCCGGAAACGACACGCGCTTCTTCGATTGGCCGGCATCGGGCCTGGCAATGACGCCGGATATAAAGCGCCCCTCGCGCACCAGTTCCTCGACGACATAGCCTTCGAGTACCCGGATCGACGGCGTCTTGCGTACGGCTGCGATCAGCGCCTCCATGATCGCCTTGCCGGCCATGTCGCCCTTGACGCGGACGATGCGACGCTCCGAATGGGCGGCCTCGCGCGACAGCAACAGCTTGCCCTCGAGATCGCGGTCGAAGGGAACGCCATAGTCCAGCAAATCATGAATGCGGGCCGGTCCCTCCTGCACCATCATGCGCGTCATCTTCTCGTCGACGATCCCGGCACCGGCAGTGAGCGTATCGGCGACATGCTTATCGACGGTATCGCCCAGCCCCATGGCAGCCGCGATGCCACCCTGCGCCCAGGCGGACGAGGCGCCATGGCCGATGGGAGCGGCAGCAAGAACGGTCACCGGGCGCGGGGCGAGTTTCAGCGCGCAGAACAGTCCGGCAAGCCCGCCGCCGACGATGACGATGTCATCAATGCCGTTGAAGGTTTGTGGGCGGAAATGGTCGGTCAGCATTTCAGTTCTCCATCCCTCTTCTCCCTGCGGGGAGAAGTGCCGAGCATTGCGAGGCGATGAGGGGGTACCGCAAACTCTGTTTGCGTGGCCCCCTCATCCGGCCCTGCGGGCCACCTTCTCCCCGCTGGGAGAAGACAGCCCTCGCCAAGCCCTACTGCTTCAAATTCACCATCCGCTCGACGGCAAGCCTTGCACGGCCGGCAATCGCCGGATCGACAAGCACTTCCTCCGTCATGAACAGCAGGCTGTCGAGGATCTTCGGCAGCGTGATGCGCTTCATGTGCGGACAGAGATTGCAGGGCTTGATGAAATCGACACCCGTGATTTCTGCCTGGATATTGGACGCCATCGAACATTCGGTGACCAGCAGCACGCGGGCAGGACGCTTGTCTTTGACGTAATTGATCATGCCCGAGGTCGAGCCGGCGAAATCGCAGACGGCAATGACATCAGGATGGCATTCGGGATGGCCGATGATCTCGATGCTCGGATCGGCTTCCTTGTAGGCCAGCAGCTCGGCGGCCGTGAAGCGCTCGTGTACCTCGCAGTGGCCCTTCCAGGTAAGGATCTTCTTCTTCGTCTGCTTGGCGACGTTCATCGCCAGATATTCGTCGGGAATGCAGAGCACCGTGTCGCTCTCGAGGCTTTCGATGACTGCGAGAACATTGGACGACGTGCAGCAGATGTCCGTCTCCGCCTTCACATCGGCCGAGGTGTTGACATAGGTGACAACAGGCACGCCCGGATAACGCTCCTTCAACAACCGCACATCGGCGCCGGTGATCGATTCCGACAGCGAGCAGCCGGCCTTGCCATCCGGAATGAGCACGGTCTTTTCCGGATTCAACAGCTTGGAGGTCTCGGCCATGAAGTGCACGCCGCACTGGATGATGATTTCGGAATCGACCTTGGTGGCGTCGCGGGCAAGCTGCAGCGAATCACCGACGATATCGGCGACGCAGTGGAAGATGTCCGGCGTCTGGTAGTTGTGCGCCAGGATGACAGCGCCGCGTTCCTTCTTGATCCGGTTGATGGCGTGCACATAAGGGGCATAGACCGGCCACTCGAAGGCGGGGATGAACTGTTTCACCCGCTCGTACAGATGCTCCGTCTCGCGGGCGATTGCCGGCGTGAAGGCGAGGTCCGGGCGCTCGATAATGCCGAAACGCTCGGCCGCCGAGATCGGGCCAAGTGCCGGAGTGATTGTGCTTTCGAGCCGCTGCGAAGTGGTCATCGGCCTCTCCCTTCCGCCACTCTCCCGGTGGCAAAGCCTATTTTGCTCATTCTGAGCATAATAGGATCAAAAGAAAACCGGCAGTGCCGGTGGATGAGATTTAGAAAGTTTTGTGACGCTTTTCAAGAATGCTTCCCGCACTTTCTGCGGGAAGCAGGATTTTCGATGCTTATGCCATGGCTGGACGCTCGACCGGCTTTTCCGCAATCGGCCAATGCACGACCGCCGCAAACAATCCAAGCGCGACGCCGAGCCACCAGACAGGATCGTAGGATCCGAAGCGGTCATAGAGATAGCCGCCCATCCAGACGCCGAGGAACGAGCCGATCTGGTGTGAAAGAAACACGACGCCGCCGAGCAGGCCGAGATGGCGCGTGCCGAACATGATGGCGACCAGCGCATTGGTCGGCGGCACCGTCGATAGCCAGAGCAGCCCCATGACGGCGGCGAAGATGATGACCGAGGTCGGTGATTGCGGCAGCAGCAGGAAAGCCGAAACGACGATCGAGCGGCCGATATAGATATAAGCGAGGAAATAGGGCTTCGAATATCGCTGGCCAATCCAGCCGGCCGCCAGAGAACCGATGATGTTGAAGAAGCCGATCAGCGCCAGCGCAATCACCGCATAGCGCGCATCAATGCCGATGTCGCCGATATAGGCCGGGAAATGCGCGGTGATGAAGGCGACCTGATAGCCGCAGACGAAGAAGCCGGTGACCAGCAGCAGGTAGCTCTTGTGGCTCAAGGCCTCCTTCAGCGCTTCACCGATCGACTGCTTGTAGAGGATTTCCTTCTGGCTGCCGGACGAGAAATTGCCACGAAGAGGGATCGCAAACAGCGGCACCAGCAGCATCAGAATGCCCATATAGACAAGGCTGTCGGACCAGCCATAGGTCGAGATCAGCCCCTGGCTCAACGGCGCGAACAGGAACATGCCGGCCGAGCCCGCCGCCGTGCAGATGCCAAACGCCATGGAACGCTGCTGCGGCGTAACATTGCGGGCAAAAGCCGACAGAAGGATGCCGAAGGAACCGGCACCGACGCCCAGCCCCACCATCACGCCGCCGCCGATATGCAGCCAGATCGGCGCATCGGCATGGGCCATAAGGATCAAGCCACCGGCATAGACGAGCCCGGAAAAGGCGAGCACCCGCCAGGAGCCATATTTGTCGGCTATCGCCCCGAAGAATGGTTGGCTGACGCCCCAGGCCAGATTCTGGAAGGCCATGGCAAGCCCGAAGGTGGTGCGGTCCCAACCGGTATCGGCCAGCATCGGCAGTTGGAAGAAGCCCATGGCCGAACGCGGGCCGAAGGTGAGCACGGCAATCAGCGAGCCGGCTATGATGATCAACCAGGGCAAACCAGGGCTGACGGCCGATGCACGTGCGGTGGACGGGGAAACGGCGGACATGGCTCTGCTCCGGAGATTGAAGCGCGATGATACCCGCAGGCTAAAGACGACGGAAGCCAATTAAATTGACGGCTGCATCACCGGAATTGATCAAGCGAGTTTTGTCGAGCGGCGGTGCCTACACGGAACGAACAGGCCGATCAGCCCCGGATCTTCATCGGCCAGCGCTCCTGCCGCGCCTTCACCACCCGCATCTCGTCACCGAGATTGATCGTGCCCTCGCTGCGCGGAACCGCGTTCCAGCCGAACAGCACGCCGGGGACGCGGCGGTCGGCGGACATGCGCTTTTCGGCCAGACCCTGGATCGGGTTGCCGCCGATGCGCTCGCCTGTCACCTGGTCCTGCGTCGTCATGATGCAGCGGGCACAGGGTTTGACGAGGTCGAAGACGATGCCGCCGATTTCGATGCTTTCCCAGAAATCCTCTTCCCAGGGATCATCGTTTTCGATCAGGATATTGGTGCGGAAGCGGTCCATGCCGACCGGTTCCTGCCCCTTGGCAAGCAGCGTCACGTTTAAATCGGCAAGCGAGGCCGTGGTGGTGACCAGCACCGGAAAACCATCCGCAAAACCGACGGGCGCCGCCTCGCCGGCCCATTCGGCACCCACCTTGCGATCGGCCCGGTCATCCATGAAGGCGAGCTTGACCGGACGGCCGAGCCAGCCAGACAGCGTGCCATTCGCCGTATCATCCGCGATTGCCGCATCGACTGTCTCGTCCCAGACCGTAACGTGCATGCGGTTTGCCGCATCGAAAACGGCCGTCAGGCTGTTGCCCTGCATGACAAGATGCACGCCGCCTTCGACCGGCATCGCCTCGACCTGCGCCAAAACCTGCAACTCGCGCTGGGTGATGAATTTCCCGTTGGGATCGACGATCATGAAACGGCGGTCGTCGACCAGTCCGTCGCGCCGCACAGAGACGCTGTCTCGCCGGATGGCGCGACCGCTTTTCAACGGATGGATGTTGAGGCCGCTCACCTTCATATCGTGCTTCCCTTGTCTTGGCGCGTTCGTTCGCGAATTGATTCAAGCCGATCGCAAAAGGATTCCGGCAATCGTCCGAACATGCTGATTTTCCTAGATTTCGTCCAGCATCATGGCCAGCACGCGGCGCAGCTTCTCCTGCCGTTCCAGCGCCAGCGTATGGCCGGCGGCGGTCTTGAAACCCTCCGTCAGCCTGAATAGCTTCACCTCGAAATGATCGAGGGCATAGGCCTTGTCGTCGAGCTCACGGTTTTCGGCCAGCGGGTCGAGCGGATCGTAGAGCCCGCTGCCCATGCGCCCGGCGATATAGAAACAACGGGCAGCACCGATCATGCCGATCGCATCCAGCCGGTCGGCGTCCTGCAGGATTCTTGCCTCGAGGCTCTGCGGCGGCAGATCGGCGGAAAAGCTGTGGGTGAGAATGGCATGCGCCACGGCCGCCATGTCGGGCGTGCGCCAGCCGAGTTCGTCAAGCAATTCGAAGGCCTTTTCAGCGGCCAGGCGCGAGGCTTGCGCCCGCAGGGGCGAGTTCTTTTCGACAGCAACACAGTCATGCAGCAGAACGGCAGCCGCGAGGATGCGCAGATCGCCACCTTCCTGCGCCTGGATCTTCAGGGTATTTTTCCAAACACGGATCAGATGCGCGGCATCATGTGAACCGTCATCGTCGGCGAAGGCATGAGGCAGCAATTGCGCAGCCAGCGTTTCGAACGGCGCAAAGGCGGCACTCAGCGAGGCAAGTCGGGTCATCGGTCATCCATGGCATGAGTCTACAGGCGAAACCGCGCTCAGGCTGTTTCGCCCGGTTTGGCATTCGAGTCCAGAGCCGACAAATCCGCGGTCGGATCGACGGGCGGCGATGTTTCGGATGCAACGCCCCTGCCTGACAGAATCTTCTGGTAGAACAGCCCGATGCCGATCAGCACGCCGCCGAGACCGATGAAGGACAGCGCCCGCAGGAAGCCTTCCAGATTGGCCATGTCGATCAGGAAAACCTTCAAAACGGCGATGAACACCAGAACGGCGGAGGCGATTCGAATGCTCTTGGCGTTGAAGCGCGAGCCCAGTACCAGCAGCAGCACGCCCAGCAGCAGCCAGACCACGGAATAGGTATAGGTCTCGCCTTCGAGGAAGCCCTTCCAGTCGGCAATGTTCTGGCCCTGCCAGAACCGGCGCACGGACAGCGTCGCCCAGGCAAAGGCCAGCACCGCGCCGGCAACGGCGAGCGCCGTCACATAGGGCATGGGGCGCTTTCCGCGCGCATACCAGGCAAGCCCCGCATAGCCCAATCCCGGTACGAGGTAGCCGATCAGAAGCAGGTCGAAGACCGGCACGGACCCGAGCAATTCGCCGCTGAAATAGGGGTTAAGGCCGATCAGGTGGGCGAACAGGATGGACAGCATCGACAACAGGCCGATGCCCATGCCGCCATAGCGGAAGACCGGGCTTGGCGACTTAGTGTCCAGCGTCATCAGGATGCCCGAGGCGCCGATGGCAAGCAGCGTGTAGATCGACTGTTCGCCGAGCGTCGGCACGCTGCTGTCGAGCACGCCGCCGTTCATCGCATGGCGCACGAGGATGGCGATCGTCAAAAGCACGAACAGGCTGGCCAGTGCCTGCAGCAGGTTGCGCACGCGCACGCCCGGCCAGTTGCGCAGTTCGAAGGCGCAAGCGACCAGAAGCATCGCGGGAATGCCGTAGCCGGCGAGAAGCGCATTGAAAACCGGCGTGGTCGAAAGGTTTTCCGCGCCGACGATGGTCGGTTCCCAGCCGATGCGGGCAAGGACGGCGATGGCGGCACCCACCATCATCCACGGCAGCGCAGGCCAGGCCCGAAGTCGTGTGGCCGCAACATAGGCTGCGCCAACAAAAATAATGCCTAGCGTCGTGGCAAGCCCATCCGTCAGGGCATGCAGCGCCAAGACGAACAGGGCCAACGATCCCGCGATCAGAATGCTCTGCGGGAGGTGGCCGGTTTCTTCCATCGATTCTCCGGAGGTTTTGCCCACACGCCAAATCCATTCGGCAAGGACAAGCAAGGCAACACCCGTTCCGAGCGCAAACAGGCCATGGGGGGCGTCGAAGGAGAGGTTTCCGGTCATCAGAAAAGACATGGATGTGAGCGCCAGCGGAACCACTGAGGCAATCACCGTCCAGACGGTCGAAAACTGCGGCTGCGACTTCAAATGCCGGTAGAGCGCCAGCGCGGCCAGCAGGATGAAGAAGCCGGACAGGGCCATGCCCGTCAGCATCGCCGTACGGCCGGAGACCGCGACGATCGGCACCGCACCGGGGATGCTCGGATCCAGGAATGTCAGAAGGCCGCTCAGCGCCGTCATGCTCCAAAGACCGGTGATACCAGCGGTCGCGGAAAGCACGGCCGGATAGACGGCGATACTGCGCCACGCGCCGAATATGGCAAGCGCCGCGACGATCACGGCGAACTGCGTGACGGGATAGCCCGATGGCAGGAATGCGGGGCTGATCATCGACAATGCCGTGACGACCGCGGAGGCGGCTGCGGTAACAGTGATCGCGGCACAGGGTGGCACGAACAGCCTCTCCCAGGGGCCGGGCTGTAGTGTCTGGGTGGCATCGACGACATCCGTTTTGTCGTCCGCAACGGCCAGTTCCTGAATGCCGCCGGGCCAGACAAGGCCGATACCGGCGATCATGACGAGCATCGTCAGCGTCACCGGCAGTGTTTCGAAGGGAGACGCAGAGGCGATGTAGAGGACGGCCCAGAGACCGAGGCCGATATTGGCGATCGACGGCACCACCGTCCAGCGGCGGATGCGCGCTGCCAGCAGCGTTGCCAGCCAGGCGATGATCAGGAAGCCGAAAAGCGCCCAGGGGCTGGGGCTTTCCGACGAAACCAGCGCGGGCGTCGCCAGCGAGCCGAGCAAGCCAAGACCGGCCAGCGCCTGCCCGTGCAGAAGCGAAAGCGCAACCGTCGCCAGCGCCACCACTCCAAGCAGCACAAAAGCGGCGGCAGGCCCGATGAAACCGTAAATGCCGTGGGCCGCGTAGCAGACGCCAAACAAGGTCAGCGCGCCGGCAGCAGTCAGGATGCCCGGTATCATCGCGTTCTGGAACTGATCGGCAATCAGCGGCACCGCACGGCGGCGCACGAATTCGCCGCCCGCCATCAGCACCAGGCCGAACAGAGCCGCCATGACCAGGCGGACGGCGGGGCTGAGCAGGCCAGCGTCGATGGAATACTTGACCATGAAGATGCCGCCAAGCGCCAGCGCAATACCGCCTACCCAGACGGCCCATCGGGCGCCAAGCCGGCTTTCGAGACTTTCCTTGGGATGAACGGCAACCGAATCGATCGATCCCGTGGCGGCCGCACGCGCCGGAACCGGCTCACCGCGCGACGCCTTTTCGACCGCCTCCTGGCTGAGCGGCGGCGTGTCGCCACCAAAATTGCCGCGCCGCGCCGCGCAGCGGAATCGCGTGCACGCACAGGCATCTGCCCGGCCGAGATCCGAGGTCTCCTCGGACGCCGGGGCCGCGGATCCGCCTGCGGATGCCTCTGTCGATGGAATGACTGGCGCACCATCCAAAGCAGCCTTCGGGGTGTCCCCGCGCGCTTCGAGGCGCTTCAACTCTTCCTTCAGCGTCTCGATTTCCAGATCGATACGCTCGGCCGTCTTGCGGCCATTGAGGAACGCGACCAGCGCCAGCGCAAAGGCAACGAAAGCAATCACTTCAATCATGTTTTCCCCAAGCTATGCCATTTGCAAACCCCGGCCGACCATACAGCTTTTCTGCCGGACACCAAACGCAGGGACGCCTCAAAGAAGCAATCTATTCATCGGACCGTCGCAAACCTGTCATGGTCGTTCCTGTATTTAGGCGACATCGTGCCGGTGGGTGCGCGCTTTCGGATCAAAGGAGACCGACCATGGATACACATTTCGAGCACGCCGATGAGGCTGAATTCAAGACGCTGACCGAGCGCCGCGAGGAACTGGAAGATATCGGCCAGAACTGTTCCACCAACCCGACCATGGGCGACATCATCAACCGCCGCTTTTCGCGCCGCGCCTTTCTCGGCGGATCGCTGGCTGTGGCCGCGATCGCAACGACGGTCAGCCCGCTGGCCCTGCTGACGGCCGACGAGGCACGCGCCGAGACCATGTCCGCTTTCGATTTCAAGGAAATCGAGGTCGGCATCGACGAAACGCACCATGTCGCCGAAGGTTATGACGCAGATATCCTGCTGCGCTGGGGCGACAAGGTTTTCGCCGACAGCCCCGATTTCGATCCGATGAACCAGACGCCTGCGAGCCAGGCAAAGCAGTTCGGCTACAATAACGACTATGTCGGCTTCATTCCGCTGGAGGAAATCCAGATCACGGCCTGCTCGTCGTCAACCACGAATATACCAATGCCGAAATCATGTTCCCGAACTTCGCCAGCGTCGTGAAGGAAACCAAGGACGGCAAGGAAGAAGAAAAGGTCAAGCTTGGTGACTACACCAAGGACCTCGTGGACATCGAGATGGCGGCCCATGGCGGCACGGTCATCGAAATCCGCAAGGTTGATGGAAAATGGCAGCCGGTGCTTGACGGCAAGTACAACCGTCGCATCAACACCAACACCGAAATGCAGATTTCCGGCCCGGCCGCCGGCCATGAGCGCATGAAAACCCCGTCCGATCCGACCGGCACCAAGGTTTTCGGCACCATCAACAATTGCGCCGGCGGCGTGACCGCCTGGGGCACGTACCTTTGGCCGAAGAAAACATCAACGGCTATTTCGGCGGCGAAATGGCGGAAGATCATCCGGAATTCGCGCAGATGAAGCGTCTCGGCATTCCCGGCGGCCAGTATGAATGGTCGAAATTCCACGATCGCTTCGACGTTTCCAAGGAGCCGAATGAAGCCAATCGGTTCGGTTGGGTCGTCGAGGTCGACGTCATGGACCCGAACTCGATCCCGAAGAAGCGCACGGCGCTGGGCCGCTTCAAGCACGAAGGTGCCGAATCGGTGGTCAACAAGGATGGCCATGTGGTCTTCTATTGCGGCGACGATGAACGCTTCGACTATGTCTACAAGTTCGTCACCGCCGGGAAATTCAACCCCGATGATCGCGCTGCCAATATGGACCTGCTCGATGAAGGCACGCTCTACGTGGCGAAATTCGATGCTGACGGTACAATCGAATGGTTGCCGCTCGTCCACGGACAGGGCCCGCTCACGGTTGAAAACGGCTTTGCCAGCCAGGCAGATCTTCTGATCAACACCCGGCTTGCCGCCGATGCACTGGGCGCGACCAAGATGGACCGCCCGGAAGACGTGCAGCCGAACGTCAAGACCGGCAGGGTCTATGTCATGCTCACCAATAACACCAAGCGCAAGGCCGACCAGATCGACAGCGCCAATCCGCGCGCTGAAAACGCCTTTGGCCATATCGTCGAGATCAGCGAGACGGACGGCGATTTCACCTCGACGAAGTCGACATGGGACATCCTCCTGAAGTGCGGCGATCCGTCTCTTGCGGATGTCGGCGCCTCCTTCTCCACCGCCACGACGAAGAATGGCTGGTTCGGCATGCCGGACAACTGCGCCATTGATGCGGAAGGACGCCTGTGGGTCTCGACCGACGGCAACAATGAAAAGGATACCGGCCGCACCGATGGCATCTGGGCCGTCGATACGGAAGGCGATGCGCGCGGCACGTCGAAGCTGTTCTTCCGGGTCCCGGTCGGCGCCGAAATGTGCGGGCCGAGCTTCAACCCGACGGGCGACACCTTCTTCCTCGCTGTCCAGCACCCGGGTGACGCAGGTCTTGCCACGTTTGACAACCCGGCTACCCGCTGGCCGGACTTCAAGGCCGACATGCCGGTTCGCCCGGCCGTCGTCGTCGTCACCAAACAGGGCGGCGGCCGCATCGGCTGATCGCTTTTCTCCTTCAAAGTGAGGCGTTGCAGCATGCTGCAACGCCTCTTTTATTTAGCATCTTTCAAAGAGCCAAAATTAGCGCTATATTTTTCTTGTTCTGAACACGGCAAGGAAGAACGATATGGCCAGTACGATCCTTGCGGAGACCAGCGCCAGCATCTCCGAACTGAAACGAAATCCGATGGGCACGGTCGCGGCCGGCGATGGTTTTCCAGTGGCTATTCTCAACCACAACGAGCCGGCCTTTTACTGCGTTCCCGCTCCCGCCTTCGAGGCATTGATGAACCGTCTCGAAGATCTGGAACTCAACAGGATTGCCGATTCCCGAATCGGTGAACCGGTCATTCCGGTTGAGATCGATGCGCTATAAACTTGCCTTCCTCGCAGCGGCGCTGAAGGAATGGGAGAAACTGGATAGCAATACGCGAGCGCTGTTCAAGAAGAGGCTCACGGAGCGATTGGAAACACCGCGGGCTCCTTCGGCGCAGTTGCATGGTTCCAAGGACCGCTACAAGATCAAGCTACGCAGCGCCGGTTATCGCCTCGTCTATGAAGTCCGCGATCAGGACATCGTCGTTGTCGTCATCGCCGTTGGCCGACGGGATCACAGCGATATCTATGGCAAGGCGGCAAAAAGGTAGACCTACCGCATCAAATTTTCGATTGGAAAGATCGCGCAGGTTTCGGTGCCGTGGGCCAGCAGCTTGCCGTTTTTGTCGCGCAGCCAGGCTTCGGACGTAGCGATGGTGCGGCCGCGATGGATGATCTTACCCTCGCAGGACACTTCGCCCATGTCGGCAAGCAAAGGGCGCACGAGATTGACCTTGAATTCGATGGTCGTATAGCCTTCGCCAGGCTTCAGCATCGTCATCACGGCGCAGGCGAGCGCCGAATCCATGATCGTTGCCGTCCAGCCGCCATGGATGGTTCCGAGCGGGTTGAGATGCGCGACGGACGGCAGGCCCTTGAACACCACCCTGCCCTCTTCGACCTCGGACAGACTGAACTTCAGCGTCTCAGACATGGGCGGCGCCGGATGCACGCCGCTCAAAAGGTCCTGCATGGTCTTCAGCCCGCCGTCGCGCGCCACGACGTCGAGCGGCACGGTGCCGATGCCGGAGACGACCATGCCCGGATACAGTTCTATGCTCATGGATGATCCTTCATCAGGCGGACGGCGCTGCAGTGGAAGCAGATGATTTGAGGGCTTTGAGCGCCGCCTGCACGAAGCCATCGCGGGCGGATGAAACACCGAGGCCTCGCGGTTCGTAGACGTGCCGGTGCAGAAAGAAGGCTGTCATGCGGAAGGCCGCAACCAGGCTGTCATGATCGGCCGCGTGACTGCCGCCGGCAGCCAGAAAGGCCGGCAGCGCCAACATCTTGTCGGCATAGGGCGCACCGGCATCGCGGCTGACCGCCCGTCCGGATTTCGGCGAGACATAGATCAGGTCGTCCCGCGTGCCGGTCGCCGCGCATTCGGCCAGATCGAGACCAAACCCCAGATCGTTGAGCACGGCAATCTCGAAGCGCACGAACAGTTCGCCGGCATCGCGGGGATCGTGCAGGTTTTCAAGAATGACGTCGAGGGCTTCATAGAGATGCGGATGCGGGTCGCGCTCCGGCAGAAGCCGCAGCAGCGCACCCATGGCCTGGACGCCATAGACGGAGGTCGCCGCCTCCATCAGCCGTGCGGCGCGCAGGCGCACCGGCTCCATCTTGAATTCCCCGAGATGTTCGTCGAGCCGCGCGCGCCAGGTGACCTCGACCTCGTTGCCCGGCTGCAGCACCGGCTGCATCGAACGCGAGCGTCCAGACCGCACAAGGCCCAAGTGGCGGCCGCGCGTGCGCGTCATCACCTCGGCGACGACAGATGTCTCGCCATGGCGCCGGACGCCGAGAATGATGGCCTGATCGCTCCACTGCATGTTCAGGTTCTACTCCGGGTCGCCAAGGGGAGCAATGTTCCTGTCCAGGGGCAAAGCATTGCTTTGGAAAGGCGCGCCCGCTTACTTGCGTTTCATCGCTTCAGCCAGCGCTGCGCCGAAAGCGCCCTGCGAAGGGGCTTCGGGCTTGGGTTGCGGTGCTCGCCCCTGCCCCGGACGCGGCTGGTTGCTTCCGCGGGGTTCGTTCCTTGACTCCCGGGAAGGCTGCTCACCGCCACCGTCCTTGCGCATGGTAAGCGCGATACGTTTTCGCGGCACGTCCACCTCGGTCACCCGGACCTTGACGACATCGCCGGCCTTGACTACCTCATGCGGGTCCTTGACGAAACGATCGGCCAGTTGCGAGACGTGGACGAGGCCATCCTGATGCACGCCGATATCGACGAAGGCGCCGAAGGCCGCGACATTGGTGACCGTGCCTTCCAGCAGCATCCCGGGCTTCAGGTCCTTGATGTCGTCGACACCGTCGGCGAAGGTCGCTGTCTTGAAGCTCGGGCGCGGATCGCGGCCGGGCTTTTCGAGTTCGGCGAGGATGTCCTTGACGGTCGGCAGGCCGAAGCGCTCATCGACAAAGGAGCGCGGATCGAGCTGCTTCAAAGCCGCGCTGTCGCCCATGATAGCGCGCAGGTCGCGACCGCATGCAGCAACGATCTTCTTGGCAACACCGTAAGCTTCCGGATGCACGGAGGACGCATCGAGCGGCTCCTTGCCGCCGGTAATGCGGAGGAAGCCCGCGCATTGTTCGAAGGTCCGGGCGCCAAGCCGCGGCACCTTCATCAGGTCCTTGCGGCTCTCGAAACGGCCCGTCGCATCACGATGCGCGACGATCGCTTCCGCCGATGACTTACCAAGACCGGACACGCGGGCAAGCAGCGGCGCGGATGCCGTGTTGAGATCGACGCCGACGGCGTTCACCGCATCCTCGACGACGGCTTCAAGCGATCGGCCGAGCCGGGCCTGATCGACATCGTGCTGGTACTGGCCGACGCCGATCGATTTCGGTTCGATCTTCACCAGTTCGGCCAGCGGATCCTGCAGGCGGCGGGCGATGGAGACGGCGCCGCGCAGCGAAACATCGAGACCGGGGAATTCGTCGGCCGCGGCCTGCGAAGCGGAATAGACCGAGGCGCCGGCTTCCGACACAATGACCTTGGTCGGCTTCGGGCCGGCCGGCAGTTGTGTGAGCATGTCGGCGACGAGGCGCTCGGTCTCGCGGCTGCCGGTGCCGTTACCGATCGCGATCAGCTCGATCTTGTGCTTGCGCACCAGGCTTGCAAGCTCGGCCTGCGTGCCGCGTATGTCGTTCTTCGGCGGGAAAGGATAGACCGTGGTGGTTTCGAGCAGCTTGCCGGTGCCGTCGACGATTGCGACCTTGACGCCCGTGCGGATGCCCGGATCGAGACCCATCGTCGCCCGCGAGCCGGCGGGGGCTGCAAGCAACAGGTCCTTGAGGTTGCGCGCGAAGACGTGGATCGCTTCCTCCTCGGCCCGTTCGCGCAGTTCGCGCATCAGGTCGAGCGATAGTGAAAGCGAGAGCTTGACCCGCCATGTCCAGCCGATCATTTCCATCAGCCACTTGTCGCCCTGCAGCGTCCCGCCGACCTGATAGGCGGCGGCGATGCTGCGCTCGACGGGCTTGATCGGCGAGGTATCGTCCAGGTCGACGGTGATATCGACGGACAGAAACTCTTCGTTCCAGCCGCGCAGCATGGCAAGCGCCCTGTGCCCCGGCACCGTCGACCAGCGTTCGGTATGATCGAAATAGTCGGAAAACTTGGCGCCGGCTTCCTGCTTGCCATCGACCACGCGCGAGCGCAGCATGGCGACGCTGCGCATGTGGCTGCGCAACCGGCCAAGCAGATCGGCATTTTCCGTGATGCCTTCGGCGATGATGTCGCGGGCGCCTTCGAGCGCCATCTTCACGTCCGTGACCTCACCCACGACATAGACTGCGGCGCGGTCGGCGGGCGCGACCGAACGGTCGGCAAGAATGGCCTCGGCCAAGGGTCCGAGCCCGCGCTCGCGAGCTATTTCAGCCTTGGTGCGGCGCTTCGGCTTGTAGGGCAGATAGATGTCCTCAAGCTCCGCCTTGGTGGTGACGGCGGCGATCTTGGTTTCGAGGTCTGCCGTCAGCTTGTCCTGGCTTCGGATCGAATCGAGGATCGCAAGACGCCGGGCTTCCAGTTCGCGCAGATATACGAGGCGCTCGGCCAGCGTGCGCAACTGCGTATCATCAAGCCCGCCGGTCACTTCCTTGCGGTAGCGCGCGATGAAGGGCACGGTCGCGCCCTCGTCCAGAAGCTCGATCGCCGACGTCGCCTGGGCCGGTGTGGCGTTGATTTCCCGCGCGATGAGAAGCGCGATGGATTTCGACGGGAGGTGCTTGGACGGCTGGGACATTGTATTTCCGTATGCTGATTCTGGTCTGGCGCAGACCATAGGTGCACACGGCATGAAGGCCAAGTAAAGGCGCGATCAGACCGGCGCGGCATCCACAGGAGATGCCGCCATGCGGCCTTACGCGATCATGACGCCTTTGCCGGGAAGGCGTGCGCGGCCATGCGGCTGGTCGAAATCCAGCAATGGACCTGATGGCACGATGCCGGTCGGGTTGATATGGGCGATCGAGTAGTAGCCGCGCTTGATATGGTCGATCCGCACCGTGTCGCGAATGCCGGGCCACTGGTAGATCTCGCGCATATAGCTTGAAAGCGCCGGATAATCCTCGATCCGGCGAAGATTGCACTTGAAGGCCCCGTGATAGGCGGCATCGAAGCGGATCAGCGTCACGAACAGGCGAACATCGGCCTCGGTGAAATGGCTCCCGGCAATATAACGAATGTCCTGAAGATGGGCTTCCAGCGTATCGAGTGTCGAAAACAGGTCCGCGACAGCTTCATCATAGGCGCCCTGCGTTTTGGCAAAACCGGCCCGGTAGACACCGTTGTTGACCTTGTCGTAGATCGGCGCGTTCCAGCGGTCGATTTCGGCGCGAAGGCTTTCCGGGTAGAAATCCAGACGGTTGCCAGTCAGGTGGTTGAAGGCGGTGTTGAAGATGCGGATGATGTCCGAGGACTCGTTGTTGACGATCCTGCCCTCTTTCCGGTCCCAGAGCACCGGCACGGAAACCTTGCCGGTATAGTGTGGGTCGGACGCTGTATAGAGCTGGTGCTGATATTTTATCGGGGAAACCTTCGAACCGGCATCCTGCGCCTCGGCATAGATCCAGCCATCCTCGCCCAGTTCCGGCGTGGACACGGAAAGCGGGATCATGTTGTGCAGGCCCTTGAGGCTGCGCATCATCAGCGTGCGCGAAGCCCAGGGACAGATATAGGCGACGAAAAGCTGATAGCGGCCGGCCTCTGCGGGAAAAGCCGCCTGCCCTTCCGGCCCCGGTCGGCCATCGACGGTGACCCAGTTGCGGAAACTCGTCGGCTCGCGATGAAAGGCGCCCTGCTTCATCTCGCTGGCGGCAACATCGCCTTTTTCCCATTTCCCATCGACCAGCTGCGGCATGACCATTCCCCTTGCGCGTCTTAACATAACGAGCAGAGACGTCTCATGATGCGCAGGCGAGGACAAGGCGAAGCCTTGCCGACAGACTGTTCGATGAATGAACACGCTGTCGGCAAAGACGCGCGCTTATTTCGGGTATTCAAGCCCCATTTCGCGGAAACGCTCGGGGTCATCGCCCCAGTTCTCGCGCACCTTGATGAACAGGAAGAGGTGCACCGGCTGTTCAAGGATTTCGGACAGTTCCTTGCGCGAGGCCATGGAAATCGCCTTGATGGCGTCGCCATTCTTGCCGAGTGCGATCTTCTTCTGGCTGTCGCGTTCGACATAGATGACCTGCTCGATGCGCACCGAGCCGTCCTTGCGCTCTTCCCATTTTTCCGTTTCGACATGCGACGAATAGGGAAGCTCCTGATGCAGGCGCAGGAAGAGCTTTTCGCGGGTAATTTCGGCTGCAAGCTGGCGCATCGGCAGATCGGAAATCTGGTCGGCCGGATAGAACCACGGCCCCTCGGGAAGCTCGGTCGAGAGATAGTCGAGCACGTCGTCGCAACCGGAGCCGTTCAAAGCCGAGATCATGAAGGTGCGTTCGAAATCTACATATTCATTGGCGGCGGCGGCGAGCTTCAAAGGTCTTCGCGCGAGACCTGGTCGATCTTGTTGAGCACCAGGATCTTCGGCTGATGCACTTCCTTGAGGCCCTGGAGGATGGTTTCGGCATCCCCTTCAGGCCGCGCTCGCTGTCGATCAGGAGCATGATGATATCGGCATCCTTGGCACCGCCCCAGGCGGTCGTCACCATGGCGCGGTCGAGCCTGCGGCGCGGCTTGAAGATGCCGGGCGTATCCATGAAGACGATCTGGGCATTGCCGTGGATCGCGATGCCGCGCACGATGGCGCGGGTCGTCTGCACCTTGTGGCTGACGATCGATACCTTGGCACCGACCAGCTTGTTCACCAGCGTCGATTTGCCGGCATTGGTCGCACCGATCATCGCCACGAAGCCGGAGTGGGTCGCAGCACCTTCTGGTGCTGCCGCATCTATTTCGTTTTCGGTCATATGTTCCGTCAATTTCCGGCAGAGACTTTCTGCCACACACCTTCGCGCTCCAGTATCTTGGTCGCGGCCACCTGCTCGGCGGCGCGCTTGGAGCGGTCTATTCCAGTTTCGGGCGCAACGCCCTTGATTTCGACCGTCACAGTGAAGCGCGGATCGTGATCCGGCCCCGAACGATCGTCGATACGATAGTTCGGCGTGACGCCGTATTTCGAATGCGCCCATTCCTGCAGTTCGGTCTTGGCGTCGCGTCTTGCGCCATCAATCCGCGTCGCACGCGCCGACCAGTGGCGCAGAATGAAGCCCCGCGCTGCCTCAAGACCACCATCAAGATAGACGGCAGCGATAAGCGACTCTACCACATCGGCCCGCACATTCATCATGTGTTTTCCGGTGAGTTTCTTCACGTCGGCGCCGGTGCGGATGAACAGGTGCAACGCCATGTCGTCAGCGACCAAGGCGCAGCTTTCCGCACTGACCAGCTGGTTCAGCCGTACCGAGAGTTCCCCTTCGTCGGCATCCTTGAAGGTCCGGAACAAAAGTTCGGCAATGCAGAGCCCCAGAACCCGATCGCCCAGGAATTCCAGCCGCTCATAATTCGAGCCCTTGGCATTGCGGGCGCTGGAATGGGTCAGCGCCCGGTCGAGCCGGTCCTTCTGGACAAAGGTATAGCCGATCGAAGCTTCGAGCCGCGCGCGGTCCTCGTCACTCAGCGACCGTCCCTTGCTCATTCGACGACCTTGAACAGGCGGTCGTAGCGCAGGTTTGCCGGCCACTTCCAGATTTCACGGAAGGAGGTGTCGTTACCGAGCGAGAAGAAGATCATCGAGGCGCGACCGACCAGATTTTCCGCCGGCACGAAACCGACGTCGAAACGGCTGTCGGCCGAGTTGTCGCGGTTGTCGCCCATCATGAAATAATGGCCGGCCGGAACGATGAATTCGCGGGTGTTGTCGCCGCGTGAATCCGGGAACTGATCCAGTGTGTCGAAAGCGACGCCGTTGTCCAGCGTCTCGCGATAGACCGGAACGTCGGCGCCCGTGTCATACTGGTCGTCGGCGCGGAAAACACCATCGGCCACGCGCTGAACTTCCTTGTCGTTGACGTAAAGAATGCTGTTGCGCACCTGGATCTTATCTCCCGGCAGACCGACGAGACGCTTGATGTAATCGATGTCCGGGTTCGGCGGGAAACGGAACACAACGATATCGCCGCGCGTCGGCTCGCTGGCAAAGATACGGCCGTCGAATATGTCAGGCGAGAATGGCAGCGAATACTTCGAATAGCCGTAGGAAAACTTGTTGACGAAGATGTAATCGCCGACGAGCAGCGTCGGCATCATAGAACCGGAAGGGATGGTGAAAGGCTGGAAAAAGACGGTGCGGATGACGACCGCAAGCAAAAGCGCCTGAATGATGACTTTTACATTTTCCCAAAGGCCGCTCTGGGTCGTTTCGCTCTTTTCAGCCACGCTGCATACTTCCTTTTGTCGACACCGTCGGCGCCATCAAAGGCGCATACCGGAACTTTTTCATTCGTTTCTGTTCCGGCCGGCAATGTTTCCTGCAATAGAGCCGGAAACGGCAAAGAACAACTCGTTAGGCCCTGCATTCAAAAGAAACAGGGCCGTTTCATGGAAACATGCTCTAAACGCTTCCACCATCCGGGGCAACGGGCAGAGCTTCGATAATGACGAAGGCCTGGGCCAGCGGAAAATCATCTGTTATCGTCAGGTGAATGACGGCGCGATGACCGGCCGGCGTTATGGCTTCGAGGCGATCGAGGGCGCCGCCGGTCAGCTGCATGGTCGGCTTGCCACCGGGCAGATTGACGACGCCCATGTCCTTCCAGAAGACGCCCTGCGCAAGGCCGGTGCCGAGCGCCTTGGAGCAGGCTTCCTTGGCGGCGAAGCGCTTCGCGTAGGATTCCGCGCGATTCTTCCGGCCTTCGGACTTGCGGATCTCGATCTCGGTAAAGCAGCGATGGGTGAAGCGTTCGCCAAAACGCTCTAGCGAACTGCCAATCCGCCTAATGTCGATAAGATCGCTACCAATGCCGATTATCATGGGGCCTCGCGTCTCACATCGTTCGTCGAACCGTTTGCATCCCACTCGATGCGGCAAAAAACAAGAGCAGAGGGCGGTCGCCTTGCCAAGTTACAAATCCGTCAGGAAGTCATAATCAGGAAGGCTTGCCGTCCGCCGCGACCGGCGAAGGCACCGTTCTGGCGCTCAGTCTGGTCTTGCGCCGGCTCTGGAAAAGCCGCGCGGCATAGAATGACGCGATATAAAACACCAATGCCGCGATAGCGGCTGCCGGCACGGATCCGATCAGCACCGGCTTGAGCACAGGCCCCCAGAGATGCGAAAATTCCAGATTTTTCAGCATGTGGAGGATATCGTGGCCGCCCATGCCGCCCGTCGGCTGTCCGGTGATCGCGATGCCGATCTCGTATGTCATGGCAAGAATGAAGGGAATGGTCAGCGGATTGGCGAGTGCCGTCGCAATACCGGCCGCGATCAGATTCCTGACAGCAGATAGGCCACGGCCAGCGCGAGGAGAATGTGGAAGCCGATGAACGGGGTCGCTGAGGAAGCCGCACCCGCTGCAACGCCGATCGCGATCGAATGCGGCGAGGACGACAGGCGCAGCACGCGCATCGTCAGATACCGCAGTCCGCGGGAAAATCCTTTCCGCGGCCACAGGAATTCGCGGGCCCTTTGTGCAAGCGTCGCTGGTTTTTGGCGTCGGAACAACATGGTGTCCTGATAGACGATCCAAGCGGGGCCATTCAATGGCAAAACTGCACAAAATCCGGCTTTTCAGCCTCAACGCAGACGCTGCGCACTGCAGACCGAAGCCGATGACCCGCACATCATGTGCAGGCGCGACATCATATATATTTTCTGCATAGGTCCCGGCTGCCTGCTTCAACAGGCGGCCGGACGGATTTTCGACTTAGAAACCCTTGCGGAACAGGCCGCGATCAACCTGGCGCTGACGGTATTCGAGATCGATGCGATCCGACGAACCATTCAGATAGCTCATTTCGCGCTCTTCAACCGAAGGAATGCGGAGAGCACGGGTGATTTTCTTCAACTGCGTAAACATGGTAAACCTCTTTCGTTTACCTCCCGAGACAGAAGATAGTTTAGAGGCGGCTGTTTCACCAGAGCTACAAAGGGCGAGCAGCCATGCACAGACTGCATGGCCTGCACATTTCCGCCATCATGGCTGCCCGTTTTCGATGCAGATGCCGTGGCGACACGCAATGACCGGTCCCATTGTGGCCGAAACCGGCCGGCGCCGTTTTGGCGCCGCAGAGGTAAACACCGGATAGGCCTCGTCACGCGTAGACGCGCTTGACCGTGGAAACGCTCGGCAATTCGCGGATCTGCGTGATCAGGTGGTTGAGCTGGCGCAGGTCCCACACTTCGAGATCCAGCTGGAACTCGCTGAAATCGGCGGCGACCAGCCCCATGGTCAGCGACCGGATATTGATATCGCTGGTGGCGATCGCCTGGGCGATTTCAGCCAGCGTTCCGGGCTCGTTCAGGGCGTTGATCAGCACGCGGGCCATGAACCGCGTGTTGTTGGCCTCGTCCAGATCCCAGCGGATATCGATCCAGCGTTCCGGCTCATCGTCAAACTTCTGCAAGGTCGGCGATTGTATCGGATAGATGGTGATGCCCTTGTCTTTTTCCATGATGCCGACGATGCGATCGCCGGGCACGGCGCCCGACGGGCTGAAATGGACCTCTGCATTGCCGGACAGACCACGGATCGGAAGCGCTTCCGGCCCCTCGCCTTCCAGGAGGTCCTTGATGGGACCGGGCTTGCCGGGCAGCTTGAAGACTACGCCGGCAGCGCTCGTCATGTTGAACCAGCCCTCGTCATAGCTTGGCTTGACCGTGACGCGCTCGTCCTGATGATCGGGATAGACGGCGCGCAACACGTCCAGCGACGACAATTCGCCACGCCCTACGGCGGCGATCGCGTCCTCGATATCCTTCTGCCCCAGCCGATGCAGGACCGGCTTCATCGCATCACGCGAAAACTGCTTGCCGGCGCGCTCGAAGGTGCGCTCGAGAATACGGTAGCCGAGCCCGGAATACTGTTTGCGGATCGCCGCCCGCGTGGCGCGACGGATGGCAGAGCGGGCCTTTCCGGTAACGACGATTTCTTCCCAGGCCGGCGGCGGCACCTGAATGCCGGAACGGACGATCTCGACCTCGTCGCCATTGTTGAGGCGGGTGACGAGCGGCATGATACGACCGTTGATCTTGGCGCCGACGCAGGTATCGCCGATATTGGTGTGGACCGCATAGGCGAAATCGATCGGCGTCGCGCCGCGTGGCAGGGCAATAAGCTGCCCCTTGGGCGTAAAGCAGAAAACCTGGTCCTGGAAAAGCTCAAGCTTCGTATGCTCGAGGAATTCCTCCGGATTGTCACCTTCGGCAAGCGATTCGATCGTGCGACGCAACCAGGAATAGGCGTTCGACTTCGGCGACAGCTTGACCTCGCCCGAAACCTCTTCGCCGTCCTTGTAGAGCGTGTGGGCCGCAATGCCGTATTCGGCGATGTCGTGCATCCGGCGCGTGCGGATCTGCAGTTCGATGCGTTGACGAGAAGGGCCGACGATCGTCGTATGGATCGACTGGTAATCGTTCTGTTTCGGTGTCGAGATATAGTCCTTGAAGCGGCCGGGAACCACCCGCCAGCGTGTATGGACGATGCCGAGCGCCCTGTAGCAGGACGGAATATCATCGACGAGGATGCGGAATCCCCAGACATCCGACAATTGCTCGAAGGACAGCGACTTGGACTGCATCTTCTTGAAGACGGAATAGGGTTTCTTCTGCCGCCCCTTGACCACCGGATCGGCGAGACCGTTGGCCTTCAGCAGTTCGACCAGTTCGTCCTCGATCTTCTTGATCAGGCCTTCGTTACGGGTCGAAAGCTCGTCAAGGCGACGCGTAACCGTCTCGAATGCTTCCGGATTCGTGTGGCGGAAGGAGAGGTTTTCCAGTTCCTCACGCATGTCCTGCATGCCCATGCGTCCGGCGAGCGGCGCATAGATATCCATGGTCTCTTCGGAAATGCGGGCGCGCTTTTCCGCGGACATGTGATCCAGCGTGCGCATGTTGTGCAGGCGGTCGGCAAGCTTCACCAGAAGCACCCGCACATCGTCGGAAATCGCCAGGAGAAGCTTGCGCAGGTTCTCAGCCTGCTTGGCCTTCTTGGAAACAAGATCGAGCTTCTTGATCTTGGTCAGCCCTTCGACCAGCGCGCCAATATCCTCGCCGAACAGATCGTCGATCTCGGCGCGCGTCGCCGTCGTGTCTTCGATCGTGTCGTGCAGCAGCGCGACGGCAATCGTGGATTCGTCGAGATGCATTTCGGTAAGAATCGCAGCCACCTCGAGGGGTGGGATATGTAGGGATCGCCGCTTGCCCGCTTCTGCTGGCCATGTTTCTGCATGGCGTAAACATAGGCCTTGTTCAGGAGGGCCTCGTTCACATCGGGTTTGTATTTTTGAACCCGCTCAACGAGTTCGTATTGGCGCATCATCCGTGAGCGGCTCCTGGGCAGATCATCCGGGGAAATGAAAAGGTGCGCCAATCATAGGAGTGGCGCACCTCATTGCAAACATTATCGGATACTGACCGGGCCGGATAGGCAGACAGGCTTAATAATCGTCGCTTTTTTCCGGCGGAACCAGGCCTTCGATACCGGCCAGCAGTTCTTCTTCCGACATGCGGTCGAAGGTGACGGGTTCCGGCTGATCGTCATCGTCATTGCCGGTATCGGCAAATACCGAAGCGGTGCCGCCGGCGGCCAGCGATGCCGGATCATGTTCGGGCTCGTCGACTTCGACATGCTTCTGCAGCGAATGAATGAGGTCTTCCTTGAGATCGCCCGGCGACAGAGTTTCGTCGGCAATCTCGCGGAGGGCGACGACAGGGTTCTTGTCGTTATCGCGGTCGATGGTGATCGCGGCACCCTGGGAAATCAGGCGAGCGCGGTGGCTCGCAAGCAGTACGAGCTCGAAACGGTTATCGACCTTGTCGATGCAATCTTCAACGGTGACGCGGGCCATTGCCTGTCCTTTACGGCTCAAGAGCGCAGCAGCATGGGTTTGTCGTAAAACGCCCCATCGCTGCGCTGATTAAAAATCGAAGTCGGCTCCAGCCGTCTGCAGACGGCATGCGCGGCTCCCATTTCCGGAATTAACCTGCCCGATACAATCAAAAGGGAGGAAATTCAAGTTTTTCCTGCGTTGCATCGAAAGATATCCGCAATCCGCTGTTTTACCCGCAACGGCGGCGAGCGGGAAGCTCAGGCTCGACGACACGGTTTCATTGCAATGCAACATACGGCGATGGATCGGGATCCGGTATAGGGTGCCAAAATAAAACACGCGAAAACGCTGAACAACGAGACGCAACGCGTTTCCGAAGCTTTTTGACCAAAGACTGCTAGAAATAGCTCTATCAACAGATATTCTCTTGCACTAGAGCAGACAGTGGCTTGCGCAAAAGGTTATATGACGGATTATTAATGTAATTGAATTGCTCCTGTGCCTTAACCTCAAAAGGCACGGCCCGATTGAATTAGAGAACATTGAGATAAAAAAAGGATACGGCAATGTTTGACCCTCGCGAAAAAATCGCGCTCTTCATTGACGGGGCCAATCTCTATGCCGCGTCCAAGAGCCTTGGTTTCGACATCGATTATCGCAAACTGCTGAAGGCGTTCCAGAAACGCGGCTACCTGCTGCGCGCCTACTATTATACGGCACTGATCGAGGACCAGGAATACTCTTCCATCCGCCCGCTGATCGACTGGCTGGACTACAATGGCTACAAAGTCGTGACGAAGCCGGCCAAGGAATTTACCGATTCGCTGGGGCGTCGGAAGATCAAGGGCAATATGGATATCGAACTGGCTATCGACGCAATGGAGCAGTCGGAGACCGTCGATCACCTAGTGATATTCTCCGGGGACGGCGATTTTACGACGCTGGTCGAGGCGTTGCAACGCAAGGGCCGCAAAGTGTCGGTCGTGTCGACTATGGCGACGCAGCCACCGATGATCGCCGACGACCTGCGCCGCCAGGCGGATCACTTTATCGATCTGGTCAGCTTGAAGGCCGAAGTCGGGCGCGATCCGTCCGAGCGTGCGCCGCGTGTAACAGAACCGGTCACCGGTGACGGCGACGTTTGACGACGGCTGAGAGCCTCTCAACACGCAACCCGACAAAAAAGGCGCAGGCTACGTTGCCGGACGCCTTTTGCTTTTACCGTCGTTCATGAAACCTCAATGATGATCCTTCATGATCCGGCTTTTCTGGCGATTCCAGTCGCGTTCCTTCTCGGATTCGCGCTTGTCATGCAGCTTCTTGCCCTTGCCGAGTGCCAGCTCCATCTTCGCCCTGCCCTGATCGTTGAAATAGATCTTCAGCGGAATGAGCGACATGCCTTCGCGGTTGACGGCACCCTGCAGACGGTTCACCTCCCGCTTTGAAAGCAGAAGCTTGCGGCGGCGGCGCGGTTCGTGGTTGAAGCGGTTGGCCTGGAGATATTCCGGCAGATAGGAATTGATCAGCCAGATTTCGCCACCTTCGTCGGTCGCATAGGATTCCGCGATATTGGCCTTGCCTTCGCGCAACGATTTCACCTCGGTGCCAGTCAGGACAAGACCGGCCTCGTAGGTGTCGAGGATCTCGTAGTTGAAGCGGGCCTTCCGGTTTTCCGCAACAATCTTCTTGACCACGCGCTGGCTGCCTTTGGGTGCCATCAGTTCATCAGCCCCGCATGGCGCAAAGCCGCATCGATCGCAGCCTCGGTTGCCGGCTCAAGGGTCGGCAGCAGCGGCGAGCGCACGGTGCGGCTCATCTGCCGCAGCCTGTTCAGCGCATATTTCGCACCGCAAAGCCCCGGCTCCATAAAGATAGCCTTGTGCAGCGGCATCAGCTTATCCTGATAATCCAAGGCCTTGGCATAGTCGCCGGCAAGCGTCGCTTCCTGGAATTCAGCGCAGAGGCGCGGGGCGACATTGGCCGTCACCGAGATACAGCCGACGCCGCCATGGGCGTTGAACCCCAGCGCCGTCGCATCTTCACCGGACAGCTGGACGAACTGCGGACCGCAGGCGATGCGCTGCTCGGAGACGCGCTCGATCTTGCCGGTTGCATCCTTGACGCCGAGGATCGACGGAAACGCCTTATGCAGCGCGGCCATGGTTTCGACGCTCATATCGACCACGGACCGGCCGGGAATATTATAGATCACGATCGGCAGCTTCACGCTTTCGGCGATCGCCGCATAATGCGCGAACAGGCCCTTCTGCGTCGGCTTATTGTAGTATGGGGTGACCACGAGGATCGCGTCGGCGCCAGCCGTTTCAGCATGCTGCGCCAGTTCGATTGCCTCGCGCGTATTGTTGGAGCCGGCACCTGCTATGACAGGAACGCGCCCGGCAGCCGTCTCGATGCAGAGTTCCACGACCCGTTTGTGTTCGACATGCGACAGCGTCGGCGATTCACCCGTGGTGCCGACCGGCACGAGGCCGTGGCTTCCTTCGGCGATCTGCCACTCGACATGCGAAACGAAAGCAGCCTCGTCCACGGCGCCAGTCGCGGTGAACGGGGTAACGAGGGCGGGAATGGACCCCTTGAACATGCACGACTCCTGATAGCCCGCGGGAAGCTTGAACCAACCCACGCTTTGGCCGCATTGTATGGTTAGAAAACTGGCGCACCATAATCGCGTGATGTGCTGGCGGCAAGCACTCTATCGTGGCATGTGATGACGCCCTCCTCACAAAAGCGCGTTTCCTGCCTATATGGAGAGCAATCATGGCGGAAGCCGGAGCATCGGGCGCAAGCACAAGGCGTTTGATATAAGTTTATCAAATCCGGTAACCTTTCGTTAGGAAATCCGGCAGCAAATGAAAATGGATCAGGGGCTCACATAGGGTTTTCATGCGGCGAAAAACGTCTCTCCGTGTCGGTGCGATGCTTGGGCTGGCAGCCCTGACCCTGTCGGGGCTCACGGCCTGGGCATGGGAACCGGCCATTCCCCTGCCGAAATCCAATCCGCATGTGGCAAGCCCGCAAAATATTGCAAAATCGAGCCGCATTGCATCTGCCGAAGTGACTGGCTCTATCCCGTCGGCGGCGGCGTCTCTTGCCGAGCAGACAACGGCCAATCTGAAATCCGGACTGGATGCCCTGTCCAACAAGCAGGCGCCGCTTGCCTTGAAAATCCGCGACGGCATGGCAGCGGGCACGCTTGACCGGCATATCCTCACCTGGGCGATTGCCGCTTCCGGGCAAAAGGGCATTCCGTCGCAGGAAATCGCCAAAGCGCAGAGAGAACTCAAAGGCTGGCCGGGCCTTGACGCCCTGCGCGGCCATTCCGAAAGGGCACTGGCGCGAGAAAATCCGCCGGCCTCGGCGGTTTTATCCGCTTTTGGAACGACAAGCCCGGAAACAGCGGAAGGCACAATCGTGCTCGCCCGCGCGCTGCTGGCCACGGGAAAAAAGATCGATGCGGAAAAACTTCTCGGCGGTCTGTGGATAAAAGAGCGGCTGGACAAAGAGGCGGAAGACAAGATCCTGTCGCAATTTTCAACGCTCTTGTCGGTAGCCGATCACAAGCGGCGCATGGAGATGCTTCTCTATCGTGGACGCACCGAGCAGGCGGCGCGTTTCAGTGACCTCGGTAAAGCGCAATCGCTTTATCGTGCTTGGATCGCCGTCGCCAAGGGGGCTAAAAACGCAGGCGCATTGATTACTGCCGTGGATCCTTCCTGGCGCAATGACTCCGCCTATCTGTTCATCAGCATTGAGAACCTGCGCAAGAACAACAAATATGAAGAGGCTGCCAAACTTCTGGCTCACCTGCCCGAGGACAAAAACCGGCTCGTCGACACGGGGGAATGGTGGGTCGAGCAACGTATCATCAGCCGCAGCCTTGTGGATCGGGGCGACTACCGAACGGCCTATAACATCGTTTCAAACCACGCCGCGACAGACCCGGCGGATATTGTCGATGCGGAATTTCACGCGGGCTGGTATGCGCTTCGCGGGCTGGAGGAACCGGCAACTGCCGCCAGCCATTTCCAGCGCATTCTCAAGGCGTCGAACAGGCCGATCTCCGTATCCAGGGCCTGGTATTGGCTTGGGCGTTCCGCCGAGGCCGGCGGGCCTGGAAAGTCTTCCGACTATTTCGCAAAGGCGGCAGCATTTTCCGGCACATTCTATGGACAGCTGGCAGCTGCGCGGTTGGGGCGGACGACACTTGATGTCACCTATCCCTCGCCGAACGCCGCGGATCGCGCAAATTTCGACAATCGGGAAGCCGTTCGCGCAATCGCCCGGCTGGAAGCGGCAGGCCATGGCTGGCGGGCCGACAATCTCTATCGCGCTCTGGCCGATGAGCTGACTAGCCCCGGAGAACTTGCCATCCTGGCGGCACGCGCTGAAAAGACGCGCGGACACCAACTCTCGCTTCAGATCGGCAAACTTGCCTTCGGCCGCGGTATCGACGTGGCAGCGCTTGCCTTTCCCGTCGGCGTCATTCCCGCCAGTGCCAATATTGCAGGCGCCGGAAAGGCCCTCGCCTACGCCATTGCGCGGCAGGAGAGCGCCTTCAATCCGGCGGCAATCTCGCCGGCCAACGCGCGCGGGCTGCTTCAAATCCTGCCGGGAACGGCAAAGGGCGTCGCCGGGCGGCATGGCCTTGCCTATTCGCAGGACCGACTGACAACCGATACCGCCTATAACGCGACGCTCGGCGCCCATTATCTGGGTGAGCAGATCGACACGTTCGGCGGCTCCTACATCCTGACCTTCATCGCCTACAACGCTGGTCCTCGTCGTGTTCCCGATTGGATCGGCCGCTATGGCGATCCGCGCGGCAAATCGATCGACGAGGTTGTCGACTGGATCGAGCGGATTCCCTTCGTCGAGACCCGCAACTATGTCCAGCGGGTTATGGAAAACTACCAGGTCTACAAATCCCGCCTCGGCCAGAAGACCGATATCGTCCACGATTTGCGTCTCGGACGATAGCAACAAGGTTTACCCAATCGCTACCGGCTCTCAAAATGATCGCGCTTCGGTGTGCATTCGCTATGATCGGCAGATGAAACAAGGAGCGCGGCATGCGAGAAGAAGAAACCGGATTTGCGGAGCGTTTTATCGAGAACGCCGATGGCCTGAAACTCTATTTGCGCGACTACGGCCAAGACCGTCCGGACATAGCCGACCGCCTGCCGGTTATCTGCCTGCCAGGACTGAGCCGCAACAGCCGCGACTTCCACCAGTTGGCGCTGAGGCTCTCCTTGGGGCAGGCGCACCAGCATCGCCCACGCCGGGTGATTTGCCTCGATTATCGCGGCCGCGGCCGGTCCGACTGGGACAATGACAAGAGCCGTTATCAACTGCCGGTCGAGGCAGCCGACGTGCTTGCCGTCTGCGCCGCACTTGATGTCCCGCGCGCCATCTTCATCGGCACGTCGCGCGGCGGGCTCATTCTACATCTTCTGGCGGCGATGAAACCGGAGCTTTTGGCCGCCGTCATTCTCAACGACATCGGACCTGTCATCGAAATATCGGGGCTGATGCATATCCGGGACTATCTGTCCCCCGCCCCGCCGCAGGCCTCCTGGCAGGCAGCGGCCGGACAACTAAAGGCAGTGCACGGCATGGTATTTCCTGCACTTGCAGATCAAGACTGGATGGACATGGCCAGGGCCATCTATCGGGAAAAAACGGTCAGATCCTGCCCGATTTCGATCCCGCGCTGGTCGAGCCGTTGCAGGCGCTCGATGCAAACAAGACGCTGGCGGACCTCTGGACCCTGTTCGACGGATTGAAAGATATGCCGCTGATGGCGATCCGCGGCGAGCATTCCAATATCCTGTCCAGCAGGACATTTCACGAAATGCAACATCGTCACCCCGGGCTTCACGCTGTCACGGCGTCCGGACAGGGCCACGCGCCGATCCTGCATAGCGAGCCGCTTCGCGGCGAGATTTCCGACTTTATCGAGACGATCTCCTGACGCGCCAATCGGGCTTCAGTCAAGCACCGCACAGCACGCACCCGGCTCCCCTCGCCCATCAGATGAAGGCCTTTTGCAATAGGGCCGTGAAACAGAAAAAGCCCGGCTCATAGAGCCGGGCTTTCCATCACTGACAGATGTCAGATCAGATTAGAAGTCGCGCTGCAGGCGGAGGAAGCCAGTCCATTCGCCATCCGCAACGTTATCAACGTCGAGGTAGTTAACGGTAGCGAGCGTACGCAGGCCTTCAGTGATCTGGTAGCCGGCAGTTACGCCAACCTTCCAAGCATCGTTGCCGTCAACGAATGCGAAGTCGCCGAAGTACTGAGCAGCTGGGGTGATGAAGAACTTGTCTGTTGCCTGAATCTTGTATTCAGCAGCAACCGACCATTCCGAAACGCTCCAGAAGAAGTTCGGATCATCAGCGTATACGGCGAGTACACCAAGTGCGCCCGGACCGATTGCAGCAACGAGACGACCCTTAACAGCGAAGGCTTCTGCGTCGAAGTCGTAGGAAGCAACGAGGTCAGCAGTTACGCCACCGATGCTGCCAGCAACGTAGCCGGAGACGCCGACGTCGTCATTGGTGTTGTTACCCGTTACTTCTTCAGCAGCGATACCTGCCTTGAAAGAGCCGCCGTCATAGGTGTAACGGATTGCGTTGGACAGGTTACCGGCCGAAACGTCTGTTTCGCCAGAGAGACCCATGTCGTCCCACCAGTTGTAGAAGTAACCGACATCGAAGCCAGCGATGTTGATCCAAGCGCCGTCGAGGAACGTGTCAGCATTGTCATCAGCCTGAAGGTTGATGTAGCCGGACAGCGTGCCGTACTCGGTGTCGTTCTTGGCAGCAAACGTCAGGTAACCACGTGTACGTGCATCCCAGTCAGCAGCCGGACCTGGAACTTCGTCGTAGTTGATCTGGGTACGGACATAACCACCGATCTTGAGGCAGGTTTCCGTGCCCGGGATGTAGAAGTAGCCAGTGCCGAAAGCGTCGCAAACGCGAACGTATTCCATTGGTTCCGGCTCAGCAGCTACGATTGCGTCAGCTGCGTGTGCGCCGGATACTGCTGCGAGAGCTGCAGCGGAGCCGAGAAGAAGGCTCTTAATGTTCATTTCTGACCTCCAGTCAAAAGTTTCAAACGGGTCTGGGTATTTTGCTGAAGGACAGCATTCCCTGCCCCATCCCCAACACTTAAGAAGTCGGACGATCAACCGCCCTTGCTTCTGGATTTGAAAATACAAGACCAGCCCCGTGGCGCAATCACCAACTTGCGAGTTGGTCCGGTTTCGGCAGCCCTTCCCTTACCCCTGTTGCTGAAACGACACAAAATCGCCTTGCAGACCTTCCAGTTCTTAACAATACCTTAAGAAAACCCTTTATTCCCGGCATCTTAGCGTGAAACCACAGTGCCACACCCCCGCCATAACAAGGCAGAAACGCGGCAATCCGGGCTTTGCGACTGAGATTCGCGGCTCCCAAAATGCACCGCAGCATTTGGGGAGCCGAGCAATTCCGTCGAGGGCGGCAGAATCGCTGCGATGATTCTTCGCCTGCTTCAGAATCAGCAACGAAGAATCATGTCGCCTGCTGTCACATCTGAAACGCATCGCTCCGGTCACTTGCGGAGCCTCATTCACGCGCGCGCTTCGCCGGCGCGAGCGTGGTTGTCGTTCGACAGGCCGGTTGCCTCATGCTCAGAAGCAAAAATACCGACATCGTCACCGTATTTTCTGTCTTCAGGGTCCCAAGCACAACCCGTCGCCCCAACCTCGACCCTGTCCTTGTGCAATTCGGCAGAGTCATGAGTGTCGATCTGCTGGTAGACTGGAAGGGTTGCCGTGTTTCCGTCGTTCGGAAGGGACGACGCCATCAACCGATGCTCCGATGCGGGCCGATGTGTTGACCTCGGGCTTTTCCTAACGATCATCTGCCCGATGGCCGTTCGACGCTGACAATCGGTCGGAAACCAGAGCCGGACCGGTTGCATCGACTTTCTCCGCCCCATGGAATGTCGCCTTGGGCATCCAGGGACGTTCCCCTCCAGTAGAAGCGATAGTGCCCGGCATTGCGGATCGCGACTCTTCGACTATTGGCGAGCATCGGGATTCTCGCGAATTCAGAGGGTGCAAGCTGAAACGAACGCGCTTGCGTGTTGTGCCTCCGTGCTGTCCCAGTCGCTCTTATGGCGTCGTGGTTTGCGACGCGCCGCCCGTGCCCGTTTCCGGGGTGGGATCGCGATCCGCAGGCGCCGTCTGCTGGGTTTCACCGGCGGTCGGGCTGTTGTCGATCACGGACTGGTCTTCGGGCGCGGCCGATCTGCTGTTATCCGTGCTCGGCTGCGTCACTTCGGTGGCAGGATCGTTATCGACCGATTCCCCGAAGATTTCGGCCGCACCCCAGGCGATCATTGCCAGGAACAGGCCACCGATGAGGACATAAAGAACGGGGCGCCCGAGCAGGCCCTGCCGCGCCTCGACGGCGCTCGCCTCGACCTTGCGATTGGTGTCTTGCGAACGCACGGTGTCGCCGCGCTCGTCGATATGGGTCGCCATAATGTTCTCCTTCGATTGCCTATGCACATCAACGGCCCGACACCGTGTAAGTTCCGTTGCCATGCACTGGGTGAACGACCGCCGATCAAATTGAAGAAAAGACCACGGGCAGCCAAGCGCTAGAGGCTCCCGCCATCCTTGAAATATCCGGGGTACTGGACCTGTTGCGGATCGGGCTGGGTGGGCTTTGGATTTTCGCACCCGTCGGTATCGCGTGCCGTTATCCCGGCACCACCCCCAGCACCTCCAGCGGAGCCTTCACGGCGCGGCTGAACAAACGCCTCCGGCTGCTTTTCTCCCGCAACCGGATTCGCCTGCCTGTTTCCGAAAATCTCCGCCGAAAGCGATGTCATGAGATCTCTGATCCTGGCCATGTCCTTCTCCTTCTGCATGAAACGGACGGGGATCGACAAGGTTCCGGCAATCGCCTGCCGCCGGATCGCGCCTATTGCCGGGTCGGGGCCGGCGGGACGTATTCCCAATGCTCGCGCGCATAATCGGTGGCGGCGCGCTCGGCACTGTCCTTGTCCTCATAACGCTGGTCGAGGACATGACTGTTGCCATTGAACTCCAGCAAAACAGTCTTGCTCAGAAAATCATATTGAATGCGCAGATGCTCCGCAGCGTGCATGGTAATCCTCCCGGTTTCGTGGCGAGCGGATAACGCGGCGGAAGGGGAAAGGTTCCGGAAGGTCTATAAGGATTCTATCTGTCGGCGCACGGAAGCAATGCGCTGCCACAGCGTGCAACAATGGCTACCGTGAACGGTTCAGAAAAAGCTTGGGCTATAAGGAGACTGGGAAAATGGCGGAGAAGATGGGATTCGAACCCACGATACCCTTCCGGGTATACTCCCTTAGCAGGGGAGCGCCTTCGACCACTCGGCCACCTCTCCGTTAGCGCCTGACTAAGGTCCAATAACCCGCATTGCAAGGCTTTTTGGGCGGGCGGTGAAAAAAGCGGGGTTTTGCCGTGTGTGCCGCCGTCAAGGCGCGGGCGCTGCCGGTCTTTGGCGGAGCGAGGCGCGATTTATCATCCGAAGTCAGATCAGCGTGTGGTGAATGCCGGGCCGTTTGCCCGGCATTCGTCGTCTCGATCGTCAGGTCTTCTTCGCCAGACGGTCGATGGCGTTGAGCGTCGATGCGCCGAAATCGCCGTCGATCGGACCGGAGTAATAGCCACGATCCTTGAGCAGCGCCTGCAGCTGCTTGCGGAACTCCGGGGTGAAGTTGTTCGGGGACGACTTCATCTCCTGGAACTTCGCGGGATCACCGCCCTCGACGCTGGCCGCCGCCCAGCGGGCCGCCTCGCGCGCGTCCGATTTGGTGCCGAGGCCGTAGTCATAGAGACGGCTCAGATTGCCCATGGCATAGGCGCTGCCGGCGTTCGCCGCCATCTCATACCAAGCACGCGCTTGTGCATAGTCCTGCGGCACGCCGTTGCCGACATCGTAGAACCAGCCGAGAAGCGCCATGGAATAGGAATCGCCGACATTGGCGGCCTTTTCATACCACTTCTTCGCCTCGGCATAATCCTGCGCGGTGCCGAGGCCGTTCTGGTAGGCCCAGCCCAGCGACGACATGGCGTTGGCGTCGCCCGCCTCCGCCGCCTTCTGGTACCAGGAGAGCGACAGGAACAGGTCCTTCGGCAGGCCGAGGCCTTCGCGATAGAACCAGCCGATCGTCGCCTGGGCATTGGCATAGCCCTGATCGGCCGACATCTGGTACCAGCGCACGGCCTCGTTATAGTCCTTCGGCACGCCGCCATAACCTTCGCGGTAAAGCCAGCCGAGCGAGGCCTGCGCATAGGAATTGCCGGCATTGGCGGCCTGCAGGAACATCTGCCGGCCCTTCTCGACATCCAGCGCCCCATCGGTGCCGTAGATCGAGAACCATGCGAGGTTGGTCAGCGCATACATATTGCCGCCATCGGCAGCCTTTTGGTAGTTGCTGCGCGCTTCCGGATAGTTGCGACCCGCATCCTGAGCCCGGCCGAGCATGTTGACCAGCATCATGTCATCAGGGTTTTCATTGACCGCCTGGGCGCAGGCCGTCAGCGCCCGGTTGGAATCGAGTTTCAGGAAATTGACGCCGAGAAAGCCCGGCATCGACTGCGGTTCGCCAGCCAGCAGATAACAATCGCGCGAGGCCTGCGTATCCTTGCCCGTCTCCGAGATGTTCAACCCGCGCTGCGGGGCGAGTGCTGCAATCTGCGTCTCCGCTTCGGCCTTGTGCTTGCTATCAGGATAACGTTCGAGGAAGCGGGTGAGCGCCGCGGCATCGGTGGATTGCTTCAGCGCATCCCAGGCGATTTCGTCCGGCTCGACATTGGAGGTCTCCGCCGCTTCGGTCAAAAGCTTCAGCTTCTTTTCAGCCAGCATCTTGTAGACGGGATCCTGGCCGTGCTTGGCGAGGAAGACGTCGATCAGGTCCTTGTCGGCGAGATCGCGGATGTTCTGCCAGTCGGCAGCGGCTTCCGACTGGCCGTTGGGGGACACTTCCTGCTTGGTGTCACCCGTCGTCGTGACGTTGATGTTGACTTCCTTGATGTTGAGGAAGATCTGCGCGCCGCCGAGCGAGCCGTAGACGAAGGGCTCCTGTCCGCGATTGGTCTCGTTGACCACCTCGTCGCGCACCTTGCCGAGCGCAATGCGCACGTCGACGCCCGGTTCTGTCAGATATTTCGAAAGCGCCGTGGCAAACGGGCTGTTCTTGCCCTCGCCATCCAGCGCCACCGTGCCGGCCTTGGAGGCGAAAGCCACCAAAAGGTCAGCCGATTCGGGCTCGACACGGGCAAGGCCGCGAGTGACGGCGCGCGTCGAAATCGAACGTGTCATTGATTGTTCGAACGGATTGTTGCGGCAGGCATCGAGGATGACGAGCTTCAGCTTCGTCGCGCCTTCGAGCGAGCGCTGGATGCGGTCGAGCGGAATGGCCTCGTCCTCGACATCCTTGTCGGTCTTCAGGTTGACATCGACGGGCAGCAGGTAGTTCTGCCCGTTCATTTCCATGCCATGGCCGGAATAATAGATGATCGCCACATCGGCGCCTGTGGCATTGTCTTCAAAGTCGCGCAAAGCCCTCACCATGGTGGCACGATCAACATCATGGATCGTGGTGACGGAATCAAAACCCGCATCTTCGAACGACGCCTTCATCAGATCGACGTCGTTGGCGGGGTTGTTGAGCTGCGATGTCGCCTGATAGGCGGAATTGCCGATCAGCAGCGCGACCCGCTTTGCAGCCTCGGCATGGCCCGCCTGAACCAGGGCCATCGAAACAACCAATAGAAACAACGGTAGCCACCGCTGTGAACGACCATTTATCATGTTTCTCCCTCCGCAATCCGAACCGACATCCCGCGACCCCATGCGCAGGCGCCCGGTCGGCACATGTTTTTTGAGCGAATGGAAGGGCCGCGCCGACGACAGGCGCGCTCTACCACTCTTAGCCTGAAACTATTACGTATGGTGCCTATGCTTTCAATGTCCGCCTTTCCTCTTTTTTAATCAAGCGTCCGCTTGAGAAATGAAGACACAAGGCCAGTGCAAGGCTGGCGGGGCAATGATTTCGCACGCTGCGTCGAATACGGTCGGGGAAATCCCTGCCCGAACAGGCGATTGCGCTGCAGAACCGCGTTCCAAGAGCCATCCTTTTCCGGAGCTTCCCATGTCAATGCTGATGCACGTTGCTGACGCAAAGCCGGGTCAACTGACCACGACCTACAAGCATTATTATATCGAGCGGCCCTGCCGTATCCTGATCATCGGTCAGCACCTGAAGGCGAAGACAAAGTACAATTGCCTGCTACGCCATATATCCATCGGCGGCGCGATGCTGGATTTCAATCCGGTGATCGAGCTGCCGAAGAATTTCTTCCTGGAGGTCGTCGGCTTTCCGGAGGAAACGGGGTGCACGCAGGTCCACCGCCGGGGCACGGAGCTCGGCGTGCGCTTCAACGTCCCGCTTGCTCCGGAATTCGTCAGCCGGCTGATCCGCCAAGCCTTCTCGAGCGCGGCGCTTTAGCCGTCACGGCGGTCCATGGCCATTTTTTGGATCCCGCACGATCCATGTCCTCCTGCGCCTCGTAGCAAGACCAAACAGGGAGCGACGGATGAAAACCTTTTTGATCGCCTATGCCGGAACGTTCACATCTCTTCTGATCGCCGACGCCATCTGGCTCGGCGTCGTCGCCAAGACATTCTACCGCGACCAGCTCGGCGACATGATGCTTCCCTCGCCCAATTTGGCGATTGCCGCGCTGTTCTACGTCTTCTTCGCCGGCGCCGTTGTCCTGCTCGCGGTCCTTCCGGGCCTCAAGGCCGGATCTCTGGGCATTGCGCTTGTCTACGGCGCGGTTCTCGGGCTTGCCGCCTATGGCACTTACGACATCACCAATCTCGCAACGCTCAAGGGCTGGCCGCTGACCATGAGCCTCGTCGATATGGCTTGGGGCACCTTCGTCACCGCATTTTCGGCAAGCTGCGGCTTTCTCGTCGCCAAAAGCCTGGCGGGCTCCGCATCCTGAACGCCGACGCTGCACCCTCAGCGCAGGCCGAGATGGCAAAACTTAAAATTTTAACAAATGCTTTCAATGGATTGCAAGGTTCCTGCGCAAACATGCGAGGAAGACGGAACCCAGGTTGGAGGATGACCTGTACCGTCCCGGAGGAGACCGCGGTCAGGAGCCAAGGTCCCCGGCGGAGAGCAGATAGCCACTGAAGGGTCTACCATGTCGCAGTCGATTTTATCCGTCGTCAAATCCGAAATGTACACGCGCCGTTATGAACATTTCAACATCGGACAGGTCGGCACCTTGATGGCCGTGCGCCCGGCACTGGGCGGAGTAACGACACGGACCTGCAAGATGATCGATATTTCACTGGGTGGCGCAACATTCTCCGTCAACACGACGATCGGCCTGCCGCAGCATTATTATCTCAACATCATCGGCACGAACAAGCGCATCGGCTGCGCCGAAGTCTACCGCAAGGACAACCGGATCGGCGTTCACTTCATCAAGCCGATCAACGAGGAATTCCTGCATGAAATCGTGCGCTACGAATTCTTCACCGGCCAGACGCCGAACAAGCGCGAGGAACGGCGTGCCTGACGAAATGGAATAAACATTGCTCTCCGGCCCGGACAGGGCGAATGGATTTGCTTCCATTCCCGGCAAACCACGCTAGATTGAGCGCTGTTTCCTCCTGTCCAGGTTCACAACACTTCAATGTCGGCATTTTCCCGCTTCACGCCCCTCGTCCAGGCCCTGCCCTCCACCATTCCCTTCGTCGGCCCAGAGGCTATCGAGCGGCAGCGCGGGCGAACGATCGCGGCGCGGATCGGCGCCAATGAAAGCGGCTTCGGCCCGGCGCCGTCCGTGCTTGAGGCGATTGCCCAGGCCGCCGGCCAGACCTGGAAATACAACGATCCGGAAAATCACGATCTGAAACAGACGCTTGCGACGCATCTTGGAGTCTCGCTCGCCAATATCGCCGTCGGCGAAGGCATTGACGGGTTGCTTGGCCAGATTGTGCGCCTCGTCATCGAGCCGGGAATGCCGGTGGTGACGTCGCTGGGCGGCTACCCCACGTTCAATTTTCATGTGGTGGGTCATGGTGGACGGCTGATCACGGTGCCATATGCGGGGGATCAGGAAGATCTCGACGGATTGCTCGATGCGGTGCGCCGCGAGGACGCGCCGCTGGTCTATTTCGCCAATCCGGACAATCCGATGGGAAGCTGGTGGGATGCCGCGCAGGTGATCGATTTTGCCCGCGCATTGCCGCCGACGACGATGCTCATTCTCGACGAGGCCTATTGCGAGACGGGGCCGAAAAACTCCCTGCCCCCGATCGCCGCACTAATCGATACGCCGAATGTCGTGCGCACGCGCACCTTCTCCAAGGCCTATGGTCTCGCCGGCGCGCGCGTCGGCTATGTCGTGGGAACGCCGGGAACGGTGCAGGCCTTCGACAAGATCCGCAATCATTTCGGCATGAACAGGATCGGCACGGCTGCAGCCCTGGCAGCACTGGGCGACCAGGAATATCTGGGCGAGGTCTTGCTCAGGATTTCCGCCAGCCGCGAGCGGATTTCAGCCATTGCCCGCAGTGCAGGTCTTTTCCCCTTCCATCCGCCACGAATTTCGTGGCGATCGACTGTGGTCGGGATGCTGCATACTCAAGAGCGATCGTCGACCGCCTCATTGACGCGCACGGGATTTTCATCCGCATGCCGGGTGTTGCCCCGCTCAACCGCTGCATCCGCATCAGCACCGGCCCGGAGGCGGACATGCTGCTTCTGGAGGAAGCCTTGCCGCAAGTCGTTGCGGCAGTGGGGTAGCTGGTCGGTAGTAGGAAAAATTATCTCATTCCTATTGGCTTACTCAGTGCATGGTCATCCATTCGCGGGCGGCGCGCAGCGCTGCTGCAAGTTCCATCTTGCTCATGACGGCAGCGAGATCGGCGCGGAGCGCTGCGGCCCGGTCGGAGCCCTTGATCGCGGCGATGTTGAGCCATTTATGGGCTGCGATGAGATCGACATCGCAACCACGTCCGGTTGCATACATCAAACCCATTTCACAAAATACGTCTGCGCGGTTTTCGCCACCCATCGTGGCATCCGAAGCATTCTGAATGTCAAAGCGTGCCATTATCCGTGTCCCTGTTTTACCTGGTTGATCTGCGTGTAGTCCCTGTTTTTGCTTGCCTTCTTTGAGGCTCCTTGGGGACCGGCCGTCTTCTGCGGCTTCGGTCCCTCAAGGGGTTCGGCGGGTGTTTTTCCCTGCTCGTCTTATGGATTTGAGTATGCGCCGGGGGTTTCAATACACGCTTAAAACGCATGCTTAATTTGAAACGAACAAAGTTCAAATGATTGGTAAACTTGGGTTTTTGTTAAACATGGCAGCGCTTGGAAATGCTAGCTTTTGGCTCAATCTTTACGAAAAATTCAACTGCCGATTTCAACCAATCACTAACCACGAAAAACGGTCGGCTTTTTCAGACCGGAGAAAATGCCCGGCTCAGAGGGCCGTAGAAGCCGCGGATTTCCGGCAAAAGCAGCGTTAAGGCATATTTACCTTTACGTCCGCGTAAGTTATTTTCCTTTATATCGGGTGGTGAGGAGACTGCCCGCCATCATAATGCGCATCATCAGATGTGAACCCTGGAGGAGGACATATGATCCGGACACTGATTCTAACCGCTGCCATCGCCCTTGCATCGGCAAGTGCCAGCCTGGCAGCAGAACCCATCGTCGGCAACTGGAAGACCGCAAGCGGCGAGACCGCGGCGATCACGCAATGCGGCGGCGGCTACTGCATCACCCTGAAGACCGGAAAACACGCGGGCCGCAAGATCGGCTCCATGAACGGCGGCGGCAACGCCTATAGCGGCGAGATCACCGATCCGGCCAATGACAAGACCTATAGCGGTTCGGCTTCGATCAGCGGTAGTTCGCTGAAAATGAAAGGCTGTGTCCTCAAGGTGCTGTGCAAATCCCAGACCTGGTCGCGCCTGTAAAAGAAAAGCCGCATCGACCCGGCGAAATCCGGGTCGATGCCCGCCTCATTGGGCGTACCCTATGCGCCGAACAGGCTAGGCGGCCAACGCGGCCCGCAATCATCCCCAAATGTTGAAATATTGCCGTGCTTCTGTCCCTCGCCTTTCGCGACGGTCTTGGCCCGTAGGTTTCAAACGCCGCTGTACAAGCCGCATCAGTTCACAAAGATGAACGGGAGATGAACCTCTGTCTCAGCAACAGTTCAGTTTGCATATGGCAAAACGGCACCATCGAATTGAACCCCGACACCGACGGACAGAACCATGGACATTCTCGCACGCCGCCTCACCATCATCAGCCTCCTGATGGTTGTCTTTGCAATGCTTTTGGCAGCGGCCGTCAGCGCCGACACGCAGCGGCGCCACCGCGACAATTTTGCCGGCTCGATGACCGACTGCACCGCCCATACGGCGCAGTTCTGTCAGGCCCGGCTCTGAACGGAAAGCTCGTCTCAAACCGGAAGAAAGAGCCATGTTTGCAACCCTGATCCACTCTGCCACCGTCTCGCTGCGCATCATGGCAATCACCGCCATCCTGATGTCGCCGGTGGCGGCACTCGCCTACAGCAAGGCATCGGATCTGGGCATCAGCAAGCAAGGCGCCGGACTCGTTCTGTTTGTGACCCTTCAGCGCCAGTCGATGATCTGACGTCATCCTGAGAAATACATCTTGCGGCCCTGTCCCGCTTGCGTTCCTATCGCCTGCGAAGGGATACAGATGACAGGCGCCGCAATCCTCATTTATATCGCCGCCGCCGTCTTCGAGATCGGCGGCTGCTTTGCGTTCTGGGCCTGACTCAAGCTCGGCAAGTCCGCTTTGTGGCTGATTCCGGGCATGGGCTGCCTTGCCCTCTTCGCCTGGCTCCTGACGCTGGTAGACACCGCTGCGGCCGGACGTGCGTATGCGGCCTATGGCGGCGTCTACATTGCCGCGTCGCTGGTATGGCTCTGGCTGGTGGAAGGCCTTCGTCCCGACCGCTGGGATATGACGGGTGTTGTCCTTGCGCTGGTCGGTAGCGCCGTCATCCTCGTGGGACCGCGCTGAAGAAGGTTCTAGAGGCCGTTTTGCGGTGGAGCAATTCCGGCCCTCAATCTTGTCGTTTGCTTGTCAATAACAGCATCCTATAATGCCATATGAGCAAACGAGATCTCTTCCTTCTCCGCCCTTTCCATCACCACGCCGGAGGCTTTCGAGCCCCAGTCCTTCGACGATGCGGTCAAGGCCGTCGATGCGCTGGCAGCGCTTTATGAGCGCAACACGACCTTCCTCGTCGATGCCTTCGTCGAACTGGGCAAGACCGGCATGCCGACTTCGCGTTACCGCGCCTGCTATCCGCAGGTCAGCATCGAGACCAGCAGCTACGGCCATATCGATTCGCGCCTGTCCTATGGCTATGTCAGCGCGCCGGGCGTCTATACGACGACAATCACCCGGCCAAAACTTTTCCGGCATTATCTGAAGGAGCAGCTCGGCCATCTGATCCGCAATCACGGCGTCTCGGTGACCGTATCGGAATCGGCGACACCGATCCCGCTGCATTTCGCCTTCGGCGAAGGCGCCTATGTCGAGGCGTCGCTTGCCGAAAACATCGACATGCCCTTGCGCGACCTGTTCGACACGCCAGACCTGACGACCACCGATGACGAGATCGCCAACGGCGCCTATGAGCCCGGCCCCGGCGAGCCCTCGCCGCTTGCGCCGTTCACCGCGCAGCGCATCGACTATTCGCTGGCCCGGCTCAGCCACTACACGGCGACCAGCGCAACACACTTCCAGAACTTCGTTCTGTTCACCAACTACCAGTTCTACATCGACGAATTCTGCATCTGGGCGCGCGAACAGATGGCCGCCGGCGGCAATGGCTATACCGCTTTCGTCGAGCCCGGCAACATCACGACACAGGCTGGATCCGACACGCCGGAAAGCGACCTGACACTGGCCCGCATGCCGCAGATGCCGGCCTACCACCTGAAGAAGAAAGGCCATGGCGGCATCACCGTCGTCAATATCGGCGTCGGGCCGTCCAACGCCAAGACGATCACCGACCATATCGCCGTGCTGCGCCCGCATGCCTGGCTGATGCTGGGGCACTGTGCCGGCCTGCGCAACAGCCAGACGCTCGGCGACTACGTGCTGGCCCACGCCTATGTGCGCGAGGATCACGTGCTCGACGACGACCTGCCCGTCTGGGTGCCGATCCCGGCGCTGGCGGAGGTGCAGGTGGCAATGGAAAACGCCGTTGCCGAAATCACCGGCTATGAGGGTTACGACCTGAAACGGATCATGCGCACGGGAACGGTCGCGACCATCGACAACCGCAACTGGGAACTGCGCGACCAGCGCGGGCCGGTGAAACGGCTGTCGCAATCGCGCGCCATCGCGCTGGACATGGAATCGGCCACGATCGCTGCCAACGGGTTCCGCTTCCGCGTGCCCTATGGCACCCTGCTCTGCGTTTCCGACAAGCCGCTGCATGGGGAACTCAAACTGCCGGGCATGGCAACGGCGTTCTACAAGACGCAGGTCAGCCAGCACCTGCAGATCGGCATCCGGGCCTTGCAGAAGCTCGCCGCCATGCCGCCGGAAAAGCTGCATTCGCGCAAGCTCAGGAGCTTTTTCGAGACGGCATTCCAGTAGAATCGGCAATCAAGGTGCCGGCGCTGTGTCCTTGCCGACCAGAAGCTTCAACTCGCCCGGATGAATGCGGAGGCTGACGTCGCCTTTCAGCGGCACGAGTTCGCCATCGACAACACAATTGATGCCTTTCCGCTTTTTCGGAAAATGCAGCTCGATCTCGGAGGCGCTGGTTTCGGTGATCAGCGCACTTTCGCGGAATTTGCCGCGAATGATGTCAGTGGCGAGCTTGGCCACGCCCGAGGGCTTCAGCGGCGGTGCCGTGTAGAAGCCGAGATGGCCGCCGGTGACATCGTCGGCATACATCAGCGCATTGGCACCGAAATGATTGTTGGACACCGAAAGTGCCGAAATCTCGCGATGCTCGTGCACGCCGTCCACCTGGAAATCGACATCGAACTGTGGCGGGTTGAGGATGACGTTGACGGCTGCACGGGTGCTTGCCCGGATTTTGCCCCAGCGGGAGGCGAAATCATAGCTGTTGCGATAGCGCACCATGCGGGCATGCAGTCCCATCGAAAACTGGTGCACGAAAGCACGGCCATCGACGCTGCCGATATCCGCATTGATAACCTTGCCATCGGCCAGAACCGGCAGCACCTGATAGATGTCGAGCGGTAGTTTCAGCGAGCGCGCAAACAGGTTCATGGTGCCGGCCGGCACGATGCCGAGGGGCATGCCATTCTTCCAGGCAACACCTGCTGCAGCCGAGATCGTGCCGTCGCCGCCGCCTGCGATCATCGCGTCGATATCGTCCCGGCGCGCGGTTTTCTCAAGCGCACCGGCCATTTCGTCGCCGGAGACATTCTCGATCTCTATCTGATGTCCCGCCGCGTGAAAAACCTCTTCCACCTTTGCGGCATAGGCATCCATATCGGTCGTGCGGAAGGTTCCACCGTCGCGATTGAAAATGGCTTTGATCTTCATGAGCTATCCTGATTGACCGCCTTCGGCCGCCGTTCGGCGAAGGCACTGTCTGGCGATTTAGATAGGTCTTATTTTTCGGCGGAACAGGGGCTTGACGAAGGCTTGGCGCACATCATCTTCGTTATCGGAATGCTGGAAGGGATGGCGAGGCATGCGGCGGTTTCAATCGATGGTCTGCGGGCTGTTCTTGCTGTGGGCCGGACCGACAGTTGCGCATGCTGCTGACGGATGGTTGGCTCTGCGCGCACCCGGCACCCATGCGTTGATGCGCCATGCACAAGCGCCCGGAACCGGAGACCCCGACGATTTCCGCCTCGGGGATTGCACGACGCAGCGCAATCTAGACGAGATCGGCCGAACACAGGCGCGTGCGGCGGGGGCAACAATCCGGGCCAACAATGTGCATTTGACCCTTGTCCTCGCCAGCCAATGGTGCCGGGCCATGGAGACAGCCCGGCTTCTGGGCTTCGGTCCCGTTGAGGAGGCGCCGCAGCTCAATTCCTTTTTCGCCGACAGGTCGACACGCGCCAGCCAGACCGAAGCCATTGTCGCGCGGCTCCAATCAGCGCCGCCAACGGAAAAGCTGATGCTCGTTACCCATCAGGTCAACATCACGGCGCTAACAGGCATCGTGCCGCGCTCCGGGGAAATAACGGTGATCTCCGTCAGCGCGGAAGGCATCGTTACGGTCGAGGGCCGGATCGCGGCGCCGGCGCTGCGGTGAACATCGCGGCACGGCACCGCGCAGCCTGTTCCCGAGGGAACTCCCCTTGCCCCTGTCTCTCCGTACAAAGGCATCAAGCGCTGCCCGTCGAACGCCTTCCATGCCGACGGCGCTGCGTTGCCCCTGTGAGCCGGTCGGCCCTGATCCGGTACCGGCCTGGCTCCGGGGCTGTTTTATCCCTTTGAACCGGAGATTTTAATGCCTTCCCTGATTGAAACGCTCGTCGCATCCCGCTCGTTCGGCTTCGTGGCGCGCACCGTGCTGACCTCCATGTTCTGGTTGAGCGGCCTTGCCAAGCTCATCGACTTCAACGGCGGCGTTGCCGAGATGGCCCATTTCGGTCTGCAGCCCGCCGCCCTTTTCAACGTGGCTGTCATCGTCACCCAGATCGGCGGCTCGGCGCTCATCATCGCCAATCGCTGGACGTGGCTGGGTGCCGGCGCGCTTGCCATCTTCACCGCACTCACCATCCCGATCGCCCATACTTTCTGGACGATGCAGGAACCGATGAAGACGCTGGAATTCTACGTCGTGATGGAACACATCACCGTCATCGGCGCGCTGATGGTCGTTGCCTGGAAAAACCGCTCCCGAGCATAGCAGCATTGAACGAAAACAGCGTCCGGCAGGTCCGCCGGGCGCTATCTGCGTTTTTGCTGTTCTCAGGCCTGAAGCACCACCACCCGGCCGCCGGACTCGACGCGGCTGTAGAGATCGATGACGTCGTGGTTCATCATGCGCACACAGCCGCTCGACATGGCAAGGCCGATCGATTGCGGCTGGTTGGTGCCGTGAATGCGGAAATGCGTGTCGTTGCCGCCGCGATAGAGATAGATGGCGCGGGCGCCGAGCGGATTGTTCGGGCCACCCGGCAGGCCGCCGGCATATTTCATGTTCTTGCCGGGATCGCGGCGGATCATGTTCTGCGTCGGGGTCCAGGTCGGCCATTCCGCCTTGCGGCCGATGTAGGCAACACCTGCCAGCGCATAACCGTTGCGGCCGACGCCGACGCCGTAGCGCATGGCGCGACCATTGCCGAGAACGTAATAAAGCCGCCGCGCCGGCGTATCCACGACGATGGTGCCTGCCTTTTCGGTCGTGGTATAGGCCACTTCCTGACGGCGCAGTTCCGGCTTGATCTTCTCGAGCGGCACCGCCTTCAGCGGATAAGGCTCATTGGGAAGGGCTGCATAGTTCGCGCGATGATCGACGCCGGAGGCCGAGCAGCCGGCAAGCAAGGCAGAAAATCCGAGAAGCAGGCCGCGGCGTGAAATCGACATAAATGCGTCCTTGGTGTGATGAAATTGTGAATCACACGCTAGGAATTTATGGTTAATACCGGGTTAATTGCCCGTAGGTATCAGGAGCCACCACGGCGGATTGCTTCACAGCCGCAATAACGGCTTCCAGCTTTCCGGACAGGATTGCGCTGTTAACTATTTATTAAACTTACCGTTCATGCCAGTGGCTATATATATACATCTACAATAAGATAAGCCAATGAAAAGAAATTTCAAATTTTAATAAAGAAACCACAAATGTCAGCCACTGCCATTATTACCGCTTCATATGTGGACGATTACGAGCGATGCAAGTTACTATGCGAAAGTATAGATCGGCATATGAAAGGTGACTGGACACATTTTCTGTTGGTCGCAGATTCCGACGTCCCGCTTTTCCGCTCTCTTGCAACATCTTCCCGGCAAGTCATATCGGAGCGCGACCTTTTACCGAGTTGGCTCTTCGTCTGCCCTGATCCATTTTCCTTCATGCGTCGAAAGCTTTGGCTTAGTCCCTTCTCGATACCATTGCGTGGGTGGCACGTGCAGCAACTCCGGCGCATGGCGCTAGCACGCCATATCAGCGAACCGACAATGCTGACCCTTGATTCGGATGTGGTGCTGATCCGGGATTTCGACCCTGCCGATCTTTGGCAGGACGGCAGGCTGGCGCTCTACAGGCAGGAAAACGCCATCGACGCATCGGCGCGGTCCGACCATCTCAAATGGTTGTCGCACAGCGAGCGCGTGCTCGGCTGCGCTCCAGCGCAACTGCCGGCCACGGACTATATCAGTTCGCTGCTCCCGTGGCGCACCGATACGTGTCTTCAGATGCTGGATCACATCGAGGCGCGCCATGGCCAGCATTGGGTGCGAACCATGATCCGTACCCGCGCTTTCTCGGAATGTATTATCTACGGTCGCTTTGTCGATGACGTGCTTCACGGCGCGGGACATTATGCAATGCCTCATCCGCTTTGCCATTCTCTCTGGTTGGGAGACAGCTATGCCCGCGATCTCGCGGGGCTCGAAAGCTTTGTCGCGGATCTTGCGCCCAACCACGTCTGCCTGCAAATCCAGTCATTCCTGGGCCACAGCATCGCCAACATCCGCGCGGTCACCACAATGGCCTGAGCCGAATGGCTCCTCACCAGGCGATGCACACCTACATATTCGGGTAAACCGGTCCCTCTCCGGCATTCCTGATGGCGGCGGTCTGTGCGGGCCGTCAACCCGAATTACATATTCGGATAGACCGGCCCTTCGCCGCCCTGCGGAGGAACCCAGTTGATGTTCTGGTTGGGGTCCTTGATGTCACAGGTCTTGCAGTGGACGCAGTTCTGGGCGTTGATGACGAACACGTCCTTGCCGTCCTTCTCCACCCATTCATAGACGCCGGCCGGACAGTAGCGCGTAGACGGGCCGGCATAGACGTCAAGCTCCGAGCGCTTCTGCAGGTCCATATCCCTGACCTTGAGATGCACCGGCTGGTCTTCCTCGTGATTGGTGTTCGACAGGAACACCGAGGAGAGACGGTCGAAGGTCAGCACGCCGTCGGGCTTCGGATAATCAATCTTCTTGTGCTTGGCCGCCGGCTCCAGCGATTGCGCATCCGTCTTGCCGTGCTTCAGCGTACCGAAGAACGAGAATCCGAAGAGCTGGTTGGTCCACATGTCGAGACCGCCGAGGCCTACGCCGATCGCCGTGCCGAACTTCGACCAGAGCGGCTTGACGTTGCGCACACGCTTCAGATCCGTGCCGATATCGGTGGCGCGCCATTCGTTTTCGATCGCGATCGGCTCGTCATTGGCGCGGCCGGCTGCGATGGCCTCGGCAATCTTGTCGGCGGCCAGCATGCCCGACAGCACCGCATTGTGGCTGCCCTTGATGCGCGGCACGTTGACGAGGCCGGCGGAACAGCCGATCAGCGCACCACCGGGGAAGGACAGTTTCGGGACCGACTGGTAGCCGCCCTCGGTGATGGCGCGGGCGCCATAGGACAGGCGCTTGCCGCCCTCGAAAGTGCCGCGGATCGACGGATGCGTCTTGAAGCGCTGGAATTCCTCGAAGGGGTAGAGATAAGGGTTCTTGTAATTCAGGTGCACGACGAAGCCGACGGCGACCATGTTGTCTTCGAGATGATAGAGAAACGAGCCGCCACCGGTCTTCATGCCGAGCGGCCAGCCGAAGGAATGCTGGACGAGACCCAGTTTGTGGTTCTCGGGCTTGACCTGCCAGAGTTCCTTGATGCCGATGCCGAATTTCTGCGGCTCGCGATCCTTTGAGAGATCATACTTGGCGATCAGTTGCTTGGCGATCGAGCCGCGGACGCCCTCCCCGATCAGCGTGTACTTGCCGAGCAGCTCCATGCCGCGGGCAAAGCTCGGACCGGGCTCGCCGTTCTTCTCGATGCCCATATCGCCGGTGGCAACGCCGATGACGGCGCCCTGGTCATTGTAAAGCACATCGACGGCCGCAAAGCCCGGATAGATCTCGACGCCGAGCGCCTCGGCCTTTTCGGCCAGCCAGCGACAGACATTGCCGAGCGAGACGATGTAGTTGCCGTGATTGTTCATCAAAGGCGGCATGGCGAAGTTCGGCAGGCGGATCGAGCCGGCGGGGCCGAGCAGCATGAAATGGTCGTCAGTCACCTTCGTCTTGAAGGGATGCCCCTCCTCCTGGCGCCAGCCCGGCAGCAAGCGGTCGATACCAACAGGATCGACGACGGCGCCCGAGAGGATATGCGCCCCGACTTCAGCACCCTTTTCCAGGACGACGACCGAAAACTCCGGATTGACCTGCTTCAGTCGGATCGCGGCCGAGAGACCGGCAGGCCCGGCACCGACGATGACAACGTCGAATTCCATGCTTTCGCGCTCGGGCAGTTCCAGTGGCTCGGTCATCTCGTCGTCTCCCGTCACATCCGGATATTTTTGCCCGGTTTCGTTCCCAATCCTGCCTTCCGTCATGGCAAATACAGCCGAACTTGTCGAGCCAGTCTGCGACGGTAGCCAAGCGCATTTGCGCATGAGTTGATGCGGCAAGGATACGAAAATATGACGTGTACGTAAACGTCAAAAATTGATGCGAATTTTTGTTTTTCTCATTGCATCTTTGTTAAGCTGCCCCACCCTTGTGAGGCGGTCAGCCAGATTGCTATGCTGACGTGTGCTACTATCCAAGGTGATACATTCCAAACTAGCCAATCGGCGGTTCATCAATGCACACTTTATCTCGCGCAGTCACCACGCTCGAAATGCAACGCGTTGGTTCGGATGGTGAGTTGGTAATGAGTGCCCTCGGGACAGGCTTCTTTTGGAGGCATAATAGCCCAGTGGCTTATCGTCACCAACTGGCACAACGTTACCGGATTGAATGCGGACACAGGTAAGATCGAAGATCGCAAATTCCACCCGACAAATGTGAAATTCTCTGTACTGCAATCCTTGTCAGATGAGGGGAAGCAAGCAAAACGTGTCAATATAACTTCGCCTCTGTACAAAGATGATGAGCCTTTGTGGATCGAACATCCCTCTCGAAGACAAATTGACGTAGTGGTGATTCCAATTGAAATTCAATCAATTGATCGACTAGTGACCCTTGCCATCAACGAAATCCAACTCGACGAAATTTCCCCCGTTGTCGGAATGGACTGCTTCATTATTGGCTATCCTAAAGGACTTCGCGGCCTTCATGACACACCAATATGGAAGCGAGCATCAATTGCCACCGAACCTTCTCTAAATCACAAACGCAAAAAAATGCTGCTTGTTGATACAGCAACCAGGGAGGGAATGTCTGGGTCGCCAGTGGTGTTACGGCATGAAGGCCTTCACATCCCAAGCGGAATCATCACTCACGAGAGTGCTTTTGGAACATTCGAAAGTCTTTTAGGCGTCTATTCAGGGCGGATTGGCGTCGATGAAATGGGGGCACAACTTGGCAGAGTTTGGAAAGCCGAAGTGATATTGGAAATCTTATCAGAAGGCTTACCGGGTGTTGACCCAGTGTTCGCGTCGTAGCATCCAAAACCTACCTATAAAATATTTCCGCAAACAGCTATTCGTCGGGAACCCTCGGTCATAGGGAGCACGGTGTTCATGCGCGAACAACTGCGATGATGGCCACACCCATCCCGCCTTGCTTTGGCCGCCCGCCCATGCCAGAAGGCGCCCTCCGAATATACAAAGCCCTCCGTCACACAGCGCAGTCCCATGCCCGATAGGGCATTTCGCGGTTGCGCGCGCACGGCTTTGACGACAGGAGACTTCACATCATGGCAACCGCTCTCGGCTTTGATTTCGGCACCACCAATTCGGTTCTGGCGACCGCGCAGGGCGATACGACGCAATCGCTGAGCTTTACCAGCACGGCCGGCAGCAGCGATTCGATGCGCACCGCGCTGTCCTTCATGAAGCATGCCAAGCTCGGGGCGGCCGCCGTCAAGATCGAGGCCGGACAGGCGGCGATCCAGCAGTTCATCGACAATCCCGGCGATTGCCGCTTCCTGCAGTCGATCAAGACCTTTGCCGCAAGCCCGGTTTTCCAAGGCACGCTGGTCTTTGCAAAGCGACATGGTTTCGAGGATCTGATGCGGCTGTTTTTGAGCCGGCTGGCCGATTATGCCGGCGATGGCTGGCGGGAAGATTATCGCCGCATCGTCGTCGGACGGCCGGTGCGTTTTGCCGGCGCGAGTCCGGACGAGGCGCTGGCGCTGTCGCGCTACAACGAGGCCTTGTCCTCCTTCGGCTTTCCGGAGGTGCATTATGTCTACGAGCCAGTGGCGGCCGCCTTCTATTTCGCCCAGCACCTGCAGCAGGATGCGACCGTGCTGGTTGCGGATTTCGGCGGCGGCACCACGGACTATTCGATCATCCGTTTTGAGAGCCATGCCGGACACCTGACCGCGACCCCGGTCGGTCATTCCGGCGTCGGCGTTGCCGGCGATCATTTCGATTTCCGCATCATCGACACGGTCGTCTCGCCGCTGATCGGCAAGGGCAGCCAGTTCAAAAGTTTTGACAAGCTGCTCGACGTGCCCTCCAGCTATTACGCCAATTTCGGCCGCTGGAACCAGTTGTCGATCTTCAAGACGCTGAAGGATTTCACCGACCTGAAGCAACTCGTCCGCTCGGCGGTGGAGCCGGAGAAGCTCGAAGCCTTCATCGATCTCGTCGATCACGACGAGGGCTATCCGCTCTACCAGGCGATTTCAGCCACCAAGATGCGGCTTTCAAGCGCGGAGGAAACCGAGTTCTATTTCGCGCCGCTTGGCGAAAGCAGCCGCAGGACGGTGCGCCGCGCCGATTTCGAAAGCTGGATCGCGCCGGATCTTGCCCGCATCGAGGAGGCGCTAGATGAGGTTCTGGTCTCGACCAATACGGCGCCCGCCAGCATCGACAAGGTGTTCCTCACCGGCGGCACCTCCTTCGTGCCGGCCGTGCGCCGCCTGTTCGAAAACCGTTTTCCGCTCGACCGCATCGAAAGCGGCGGCGAGTTGCTGTCGATCGCCCATGGCCTTGCCCTGATCGGCGAGCGCGACGACATCGAAAGCTGGACGGCGATGGCGGCGTGACGGCAAGTCCCTTCCTGCCTGCCGCAGCTTCTGTACAAGGGCATGATGATCGCAACCGACAGCCTCAGCGCCGCCGAACTCGCCGCCCTTCTGCATTTCCATGCGGATGCGGGCGTCGAATGGCTGCTGGAGGAAATGCCGGTCGATCGCTTTGCCGAATTCGAGGCAGCCAAGGCGGCGCGGCGCGCAGGCGGCGGCGCAGCCCTGCAAAAACGCAGGGCTCACCCGTCAAGCCAACCGCTGGACGGTCATCCCTTGGCCAATCCGGGCAACCGGTTCGGCAGGCGCCATCGGAAAGCGTCGACCGCCGCATGGCATCGCTGCCGGCAAGCCTGGCTGCAGCGGTTGCGATCCCCGACGAGCAGGCCATCAGCGAGGCGCGGTTTGCGGCGGAATCCGCCCGGTCGCTCACTGAGCTCAAGGCCGCGATGGACGCCTTTTCAGGCTGCAATCTCAAGAACAGCGCCCGCAACACCGTGTTTGCCGATGGACAGGCCGGCGCGCGCGTAATGGTGATCGGGCCTGCGCCCAGCGGGGACGACGACCGCGACGGTATGCCGTTTTCCGGTAAGCCAGGCCAGATGCTGGAGCGCATGCTCGGCGCCATCGACCTGAGACGCGACACCCTGATGCTGACCAATGTCATCCCCTGGCGTCCGCCCGGCAACCGCGTGCCCTCGCCTCGCGAAACCGATATCTGCCGGCCGTTCATCGAGCGCCAGATCGTGCTGGCCGAGCCGCAATATTTGTTGATTCTCGGAAATTTTGCCGCGCGCTTCTTCTTCGGCGGCAATGAGACAATCCACAACAGCCGCGGCGACTGGCGTGAGGTGTTGATCGCCGGACGCACGATCCCCGCATTGGCGACCCTGCATCCGCAGGATCTGATCTCGGCACCGGCCAGCAAGCGGCTCGCCTGGCAGGATCTGCTCGCCTTCCAGGCCCGGATTCGCGGTTAACAGACCGTCAACCGGGCACTTGCCTCATTTATGAACATTGCATGAAGAAAGCCATGCGAAATGCGCATAGCAGAATCGCGCCATGGGCCATTGCAGAATCTATGTTGCATTGCAATATAAGGTCACGGGAGGACTGGAATAAGGAATTGAACCATGACTGCCCGTTTTCGCCCCATGCACAGCACGTTCGAGACGTTGCGCCACACAGGCTCTGCCCTGCGCTCGCCGTTCAATCGCTTCGGCTCGGCAGCCAATGAGCAGATGACCGCTGCAGGCTATGCCCGCACAACGCGCCCCGCACAGATCTTCGCGGAATTTATCCAGCGCTAAGACTGGGCAGCGCTAAAAATCGGGGTGCAGCGCATTGACGCGCGCCCTCCAATGTAATGATGATTTCAAGGAATCCGATCATGTCAGCATCCATCCGCTCGCTCCGGGTCCTCTTCGACGATATTGGCACCGCCGTGCGCGCCTCGCGCGAATATACAAGGCTGAGCCAGGAGGCCCCGTCCGCAAAGACCGATCGCCAGGCGATCAGCAACCTCCTGCCGCATTAAGTCGATACCTTCCGAGATATCCAATGCGCCATCGCCTGTCGCAATCGACAGGCCGTGTGAATAGCGATAGAGCCACACTCGTTTTCTGATTCCGGAAGCGATGTGACGCGTGGCTTGCTAAAATCCCGCGACATACCGTTCCTGTTTTTTCAGCGTCGCCGGACGATATTGCCGGGACGCCGCGTCACTGCGCACAGGAGCCGTCATGTTTTCCAGCCTCGCCTCCGTGCTCAGCCTGATGCTATCGACCCTTTTGATGATGGTCGGATTTGGCCTTGCCAGCTATGTGCTGCCGGTGCGTTCCGTTGCCGAGGGCTGGTCCACCCTGACGATCTCGGTGATCGCCACCGGCTATACGCTCGGTTTTACCCTGTCCTGCATCGTCACGCCCAAATTCGTGCTGCGGGTCGGCCATGTCCGGGTCTTCACCGCGCTCATCACACTTCTCAGCGTCGCCATCCTGCTGTGCGGGCTGGTCGTTGACTGGCGAGCCTGGGTGCTGTTCCGGGCGATTTCCGGCTTTGCGATTTCGGGCAGCTATCTCGTCATCGAAAGCTGGCTCAACGAAAAGGTAACAAATGAGAACCGCGGCGCGCTGTTCTCGCTCTACCTGATCACCACCATGCTCGGCACCATCGGCGGGCAATATCTGGTGCCGCTCGGCGACCCGACCAATTCCTCGCTGTTCATTCTCTGCGGCGTGATCTTCTCACTGGCGCTCCTGCCCACCGCCCTCTCCTCCTCGCCGCTGCCGGCCCCGCCGGCCCAGGCGAAGTTCGATCTGCCCGGCCTCTATCGGCGCTCGCCGGTTGCCGTGGTCGGCGCGTTCCTTGCCGGTGCCATGTCCGGCGCATGGCTCAATCTGGGTGGCGTTTTCACGCAGAAGGTGGGGCTTTCGACGGCGGAGGGCGCGACGCTGCTTGCCTCGCTGCTGTTCGGCAGCGCCATCTCGCAGATCCCGATTGGCCGCGCCTCCGACAAGATCGACCGGCGCATCGTCATGGTCGGCTGCGGCATCGTCGGCGTCGCCTCCTGCCTTGCCATGGTGGCGCTCATCGGCTCGAGCGCCGTGGTTCTCTACATCACCGCGGCCTTCGTCGGCTCGGTGCTGTTTCCGATTTATGCGCTGAATGTGGCGCATGCCAATGATCTCGCCCGACCCAACGAATATGTCGAGGTTTCCTCCGGCATGATGATCACCTATGGCATCGGCACGATCTCCGGACCCTTGATGGTCGGGCCGGTGATGGACCATTTCGGCCCGGGCGCGCTGTTTCTCGTCCTCGCCGTCTATTTCGCGCTTTATGCCGCCTATGCCGCCTGGCGCATCGCGCAGCGCAAGCAGCATGATGGGCTTGTCGGGAAAACGGATTTCCAGGCCAACACCGTGCCGCAGCCCGGCACCGAGGCCGTGAACGCCATGAACCAGGCGCCGCGCGCCGCAGGTCGCATCGAAGACGACACTGCCCCTCTGGCCTGAATCTCTTTGGCCTGAATCTCGCGAGCCTGATGGCTACCCTTGCGGCGTCACATGCTTGCGCGCGCCCTTGCGTTCGAGCCCCAACCTGTGTTCCCGGAAAATGATGAAGATGCCGGCGCCGACGACGATCGTGGTCCCAATCAGCATGACGCCGGTCGGCACCTCGTCGAACAGGACATAGCCGATCCCCATGCCGAGAAGGATCGAGGTATATTCAAACGGCGCGATGGTCGACATATCAGCATAGCGGTAGCTCTGCGTCAGGAGGATCTGTGCAACCCCGCCGCAAAAGCCGGCCGCCATCAGCAGCAACAAGCTGCTCCAGGGCAGCGGCTGCCAGCCGAAAGGCAAGGTCAGCAGCGAAAAGCATGAGGCCGAGAGCGAGAAATAGAGCACGATCGTGTGGGTGCGTTCTTTCTGCACGAGCTTTCGCACCAGCACCATGGCAATGGCGCCAAGCGCCGCAGACAGCAGAACGGACAAGGCGCCAAGCGCCGCAGCCGAACTGGCTGCACCGCCTTCCCCCAGAAGGGTCAGCCGCGGCCAGGTGATGATCATCACGCCGACCAGCCCGACCAGAACGGCCGACCAGCGATAGAGGCGAACGGTCTCTTTCAGGAAGATGGCAGCAAAGACGACGGCCAGCAGCGGCATGGCGTAGCCGATGGCGATCGCCTCGGGCAGCGGCAGGTGCACCAGACCATAAAAGCCGAAGCTCATTGCAAGAATGCCGATGAAGCCGCGTGTCATATGACCCACAATATCATTTGTCTGAAACGCAGTACGCAGATGCCCCTTGAAGGCGAGATAGGCGAGGATCGGCACCATGGCGAAGGCGGAGCGATAGAAGGTAATCTGCCCGGTGGCGATGTCCGTTCCGGCCGCCTTGATGAAAGTCGCCATGCAGACGAACACCAGAACGGAGAGGACCTTGAGGGCAATGCCCTTCATCGGGTTGATCTGTTCGGAATCCATGCGGCGGGCTCGTCGGACTTGCGGCAGCGGGCCGGACATCGGAAGCGACAGGCTGCGATCGGGAAATGACGGCCGGGAATCCGCCGCATGAGGTAGCGCCGTCATAGTAGCGCGATGATCCGCAAAATTGGATCAATTTTCGTGATGTGTGCCTGAAATATTTGATGGCCCGCGCGATTTTCTGGCATCCCGCTTCACAGTCTTCCCTGCGCGCTGTCTAAAAAATATTTCAGCAAGGCTAAAAATATCAGGCAAATTTAAATATTGTTAGGGCGATTTTCGTACATCTGCGGTCCACTACCGCGGAATGGTTCAATTCGGGACAGTCAGTCGTGCTGTGCTGGCGGGCCGATCTGACAGACAATCCAGGAGATCGCCGTATTATTTCACCGCGGCGACCTTTTCACCATCACCGGCATCACCTAAAACGTCTGACGTGACGGGTGATGCAAGCAGGACATCCAATGCGCACAGACACCGGCGAAATCATTCATCTGGAACACTACCGGCCGACAGATTTCGTTTTGGAAAGAGTGGATCTCACCTTCGAGCTTGATCCGCTGGAAACCAAGGTGGAAGCGCGACTGATCTTCCACCGCCGCGAAGGCGTGGATGCCAGCGCCCCGCTCGTTCTTGATGGCGACGAATTGAAGATGACGAGCCTCCTTCTCGACCAGGAGGAAATCCCTGCCGCCAATTACGACGCAGCCGAAAAAACGCTGACCATCCGCGGCCTGCCGGAAACGGCGCCCTTCGAGATCACCATCACCACCGAACTTTCGCCGCAGAGCAACACCAAGCTGATGGGACTTTACCGCACCAGCGACGTCTATTGCACCCAGTGCGAAGCCGAGGGTTTCCGTCGCATCACCTATTTCCCGGACCGCCCGGACGTGCTCGCACCCTACACGGTCAACATCATCGCCGACAAAGCGACCGCCCCGCTTCTGCTCTCCAATGGCAACTATCTCGGTGGCGCCGGCATGGGCGATGGCCGCCACTTTGCCGCCTGGTTCGATCCGCATCCGAAGCCAAGCTACCTGTTTGCGCTCGTCGCCGGCGATCTCGGCATCGTCGAGGACACCTTCACGACCATGTCCGGCCGCGAAGTTGCGCTGAAAATCTACGTCGAACACGGCAAGGAGCCGCGCGCGGCCTATGCCATGGATGCGCTGAAGCGCTCGATGAAATGGGACGAGGAGGTTTTTGGCCGCGAATACGATCTCGACATCTTCATGATCGTCGCCGTCTCCGACTTCAACATGGGCGCCATGGAGAACAAGGGGCTCAACGTCTTCAACGACAAATATGTTCTCGCCGATCCGGAAACTGCGACCGATGCCGACTACGCCAATATTGAGGCGATCATCGCGCATGAATATTTCCACAACTGGACCGGCAATCGCATCACCTGCCGCGACTGGTTCCAGCTTTGCCTGAAGGAAGGCCTGACGGTCTATCGCGATCACGAGTTCTCAGCCGACCAGCGTTCGCGCACCGTCAAGCGCATTGCCGAAGTCCGGCACCTGAGAGCCGAACAGTTTCCGGAGGATGCAGGCCCGCTTGCCCATCCCGTGCGTCCGGTCAAATACCGCGAGATCAACAATTTCTACACGACGACGGTCTATGAAAAAGGCTCGGAAGTCACCCGCATGATCGCCACCGTGCTTGGTGCCGATCTGTTCAGCCAAGGCATGGACCTCTATTTTGAACGCCATGACGGTCAGGCCGTGACGATCGAGGATTTCGTCGCCTGCTTTGCCGAGGTTAGCAAACGCGACCTGACGCAGTTCTCGCTCTGGTATCATCAGGCCGGCACACCGCTGGTCAGCGCCTCCAGCGCCTATGATGCCACGAAGCAGACCCTGACATTGTCGCTCGAGCAGATGGTGCCACCAACGCCCGGCCAGAGCAGCAAGGAACCGATGCACATTCCGCTGCGCATCGGCCTCCTCTTGGAAGACGGCTCCGAGGTGAAGGTCACCGGCGCTACCGGTGCAGAAGTTTCCGGCGACGTCCTGCATCTTGTCGAACGCACGCAAACCGTCGTGTTCTCCAACATCCCGTCCCGGCCGGTCTTGTCTCTCAATCGCGGATTTTCCGCACCGATCAATCTGCATTTCGAGCAGACCCCGGCAGATCGCGCCCATATCGCCCGCTTCGAGAGCGATCTCTTTGCCCGCTGGCAGGCCCTGAACGATCTCGCTCTGCCCAATCTCGTTGCAGCCGCGGCCAGCGCCAAGGCCGGTCAGCCGGTCGAATGCGACGCTGCCCTGATCGACGCCCTCCTCGCGGCAGCCGCGGACGAAACCCTGGAGCCGGCCTTCCGGGCACAGGCTCTCGCTTTGCCGAGCGAAGCGGACATTGCGCGCGAAATCGGCAGCAACAATGATCCGGATGCCATCCATTCCGGCCGCCAGCAGATCATGACGACCATTGCCGAAGCCGGGCGCCAGATCTTCACGACACTCGTCGAGCGCGAGGCCGACACGACGGCATTCAGCCCGGATTCCGCAAGCGCCGGCAAGCGGGCGCTGCGCAATGCCGCGCTCTCCTATCTCGTCTATGCCGAAAACCTGCCCGGTCGCGCCGTGCAGGCCTTCGATGCCGCCAACAACATGACGGACCTCAGCCAGGCGCTGACCATCCTTGCCCATCGTTTCCCCGGTGCCCCCGAGACGGCAAAGGCACTGGCCGCCTTCAAGCAGCGGTTTGCCGAAAACGCACTGGTCATCGACAAGTGGTTCACGATCCAGGCCACAATTCCCGGCCGGGAAGCACTACAACGGGTCAAGACCCTGATGGACGATCCGCTGTTCAACGGCAACAATCCGAACCGCGTGCGCGCGCTCGTCGGCACCTTCGCCTTTTCCAACCCCACCGGCTTCAATCGCGCCGATGGCGAAGGCTATCGATTCCTTGCGCAGCAGATTCTCAATATAGACCCGCGAAACCCGCAACTCGCGGCCCGTATCCTGACATCGATGCGGTCCTGGCGCTCGCTGGAGGAAACTCGGGCCGAACACGCCCGCAACGCCCTACGCGAAATCGCGGGCGCCGCGAAGCTCTCCCTGATGTCGGAGACATTGTCGAGCGCATGCTCAAGGGATAGAGCGGAAAAGGCTTTTCCTGTTGAAAAACCCGAGCCGGCAGCTTTGTCGGCCGAAAAGGCGACCCGTCAGCAGGGCCGTCTATCATTTTCCAATGATTAGAAATGGTTAACAAAGTTTTACGTTTTCCTCTGGACAAGGCGAATCACAATTGATTCATTAGGTTAGATTCGAGCGAGCGGCGCGACGAATCACCAGAGGGTGACAGATTGACAAAGATGGCGGACGCGCGGCGGGGACGCGCAGCCGGCGGGCCACTGCGACTCAATTTTCCGGGCTTTGCGGTCTTGGAAAAGGAAGTCATCCAGCACGCAAGGCTTTTTACCGAACCGGCAGCGCTTCGTCTCTCCAAGGCGGAGCCGATCTTGAAGCGATCGATCCCGATCTTGATCATCGCGTTCCTGATGGTGGTCGCGATTTCGCGGATCAGCGGCATCATGGTCGAATATGCGCGCATGGAATCCAGTCATAATCAGGCGGCCATGCTGGCAGCAGCCACAGCCAGTGCGGCCCTGCAGCCTGACAGCGCTGTTCTTTTTCAAACGGCAAGCGTTGGGATGTCGAGCAGCGGCTTTCCACCTATCTGACCCCGGACCTGCTCGACCAGGGATCCTTCGTCCTCGCAGTACAGAAGAGCGGGCAGATCTTTGCCAGTTCGGCAAAGGGAGCCGGCTATATCGGCCGTTCGCTTGCGACCATCGCTCCGGAGGTCGCCGCCTTCCAGTATTTCGGTGAACGATCCACCCTGATGCGGACCTTCATCGACGGGACGGAACATGTCATCGTCCTGACCCAGATGCCGAATGCCGTTGGAACGATCCTCGTCGCCACGCCGTTGACGCTGATGGAAAAGCTCTGGCGCGACGAGGTCTCCCTCAATGTCACGCTGTTTGCAGGCATCTCCGCTATCCTGCTCGTCATCCTCTACGCCTATTATATTCAGGCGAAGCGCGCGCGCGATGCCGATGCAATCTTCGCGGAATCCAATCTGCGCGTCGAGACCGCTCTGTCTCGCGGACGCTGCGGCCTCTGGGATTTCGACATGAAGAACCGCCGGCTGTTCTGGTCACGCTCCATGTATGAAATGCTCGGGATGGGACCGCAGACGACCGTGCTGTCGTTCGGCGATGCCGCACGCCTCATGCACCCGGACGACACCGGCATCTACAAGGTCGCCCGTACCATCGCCAAGGGCGACGCCAAGCAGATCGACCAGGTCTTCCGCATGCGCCACGCCGATGGTCATTACGTTTGGATGCGCGCGCGCGCCAGCTGATCCGCACCTCATCCGGCCGCATGCACCTGATCGGCATCGCCATGGATGTCACCGAACAGCATCGGCTCGCCCAGCGTTATGCGGAGGCAGACCAGCGTCTCGCCGACGCCATCGAGTGTACCTCGGAAGCCTTCGTGCTCTGGGACAAGAACGACCGGCTGGTGATGTGCAACACGCATTATCAGGAGGCCTACGCCCTGCCCGACGACGCGCTGGTGCCCGGCACGGAGCGTTCGGTCGTCACTGCGGCTGCAGCACGGCCGATCATCGAACGGCGCATCGCTGATCCTGACCGTTCCAACCAGTCGCAGACCACGGAAGTGCAGCTTGCCGACCAGCGTTGGCTGCAGATCAACGAACGCCGCACCCGGGACGGCGGTCTCGTTTCGGTCGGCACCGACATCACCCTGCTCAAGCGCCATCAGGTTCGCCTGCGTGAATCCGAGCGCCGCCTGATGGCGACGATCGGCGATCTTTCGACGTCACGTATGACGCTGGAACGCCAAAAGTCGGAGCTTTCGGTCGCCAATTCGAACTATCAGGCTGAGAAGGAACGGGCGGAAGGCGCCAACCGGGCGAAGTCTGAATTCCTCGCCAACATGTCGCATGAACTGCGCACGCCGCTCAACGCCATTCTCGGCTTTTCCGAAATCCTGCAGAACCAGATGTTCGGGCCGCTCGGCTCGGAGAAATACGACGAATATTCCCGCGATATCCATGAAAGCGGCAAGCACCTGCTCAACGTCATCAACGACATTCTCGACATGTCGAAGATCGAGGCGGGCCACATGAAGATCAATCGCGAGACGATCGATCTGGCGCCGCTGATCGAGGAGACGCTGCGCTTCACCACGATTCCGGCCGTTCAGAAGAACATCTGCGTCGATCAGCAGATTTCCTCCGGCCTGACGATGAATGCCGATCGCCGCGCCATGAAACAGGTTTTGCTCAATCTGTTGTCGAACGCGGTGAAGTTCACTAATGAAGGCGGCAAGATATCCCTGCGCGCCAGAAAAGTGGCAGGCGCGGTGACGCTGACGATTGCCGATACCGGCATCGGCATCCCCGCGCGGCGCTGGAAAAGATCGGCCAGCCCTTCGAGCAGGTCCAGAGCCAATACGCCAAGAGCAAGGGGGATCGGGCCTTGGCCTCGCCATTTCGCGGTCGCTGACGAACCTGCATGGCGGCACCATGAAGATCTATTCCGCCGAAAATATCGGCACCATCATCTCCGTGCGTATCCCCGACAGCGCCTGAGATCTTCAGGCCTTGACCGTCGCCTGGAAAATCCGCCGCACGGATTTCGACAGGCGGCGGATATCGGCCTCCAGCAGCTTGACATCAGGATAGTCCCCGGCCCGGCAGACGAGATCGATCAACCCAGAGGGCGCACCCTTCAGCTCGAAATCACCTTCGATGCACAACCGAACCACCTGCGAAAGCTCAGTGAACAGGTGCAGACCTTCCTGCACCGTATCAACCTCGCTCGCCTGCAATACATGCGGGCCAAGCGTCTTCAGCACGTCCACCGTGGACGCCCCGTTCGGCGGCATTTGCAGATCCAACGCCGGTGCGATGAGCTCCAGATATTGGGCAATGAACTCGATATCGACCAAGCCGCCCGGAATAAGCTTGAAATCCCAGAGATCGCTCGGCGGCTTCTCCTTGTCGATCATGGCCCGCATTTCCGCGACATCGGCTGCAACCTTCGCCCGATCGCGCTGCTGACCGAGAACCTCGTCGAAAATGGCGCTTGCCTCGGCAACCAGGCTGGCATCGCCGCAGATCGTCCGCGCCCGCGTCAGCGCCATGTGCTCCCAGGTCCAGGCTTCTTCCCGCTGATAGCGGGCAAAGGCATTGATCCGGGTGGCGACAGGCCCCTTGTTGCCGGAAGGGCGCAACCGCATATCGACCTCGTAGAGCACGCCTTCGGCGGTCGGCGCCGAGAGCGCCGCGATCAGCCTCTGCGTGATGCGGGTAAAATACCGCACGGAATCGAGCGGCTTTGCGCCATCGGATTCGTCGGCAGCCTCATCATGGTCATAGAGCAGGATGAGATCGACGTCGGAGCCCGCCGTCAGTTCGTGACTGCCGAGCTTGCCCATGCCGACGACCGCAACCCGCCCGCCCGGAAACCGTCCATGCGTCGCCTCAACCTCCGCCAGCACGGCATCGAGCGCCGCGGCAATGATGAGGTCGGCGAGATCGGTGAAGGCGCGACCCGCATGGGCGCCGCTGATGACGCCGGTGAGGAGCCGGATGCCGATCAGGAAGCGTTGCTCGGCGGCGATGATGCGCAACCGGTCAAGCGTGTCTTCATAGTGACGTGAGCCAGAGACGAAGCCGGCGATCCGGCTTGCCAGATATTCGCGGGTCGGCAGTTCCGCCAGCAGGCGCGGATCCAGCATACCGTCGAAGACATGCGGCCGGCTGGCGATGATGTCGGCCAGCCTTGGGGCCGACGACATGATGCTGACGATCAGCGAGAGCAGGCCGGGATTGTTGCCGAGCAACGAGAACAGCTGGATGCCGGCCGGCAGGCCGGAGAGAAACTGTCGAAGCGCAGCAGCGCCTCGTCCGCCCGCTTGCCCTGCCCGAAAACGCGCAGAAGTCCGGGCGTCAGTTCCGTCAGCCGCTCGCGTGCCTCTACCGATTGCGTCGCTCGATAACGTCCATAGTGCCAGGTGCGGATCGTGCGCGAGATATCCTGCGGCCGCTGGAAGCCAAGCTTTTTCAGCGTCTCCAGCGTATCGGGATCGTCGTTCTGGCCGGTGAAGACCAGATTGCCGCTCTCCGTCGACAGCCCCGCCTCCTGCTCGAATAGTCGGGCGTAACGTTTCTCAACCGTCTTCAGCACTCGCGACAGCTCGCTCGAAAACGCGGCCGTGTCTGCAAAACCCATCATGTAGGCGATGCGTTTCAGTTCCGCCTCGGTCGTCGGCAGTACATGGGCCTGCTCGTCCCGAACCATCTGGATGCGGTGCTCGACATCACGCAGGAACCAGTAGGCGGCGATCAGTTCCTCGCAGGTCTTTTCGTCGATCCATTTTGCTGCGACCAGCGCCCGAAGCATCGGCTCGGTCGCCTTCAACCTTAGCTCCGGTGTCCGCCCCCGGCGATCAATTGCTGCGTCTGGACGAAAAACTCGATCTCGCGGATGCCGCCGCGGCCAAGCTTGATGTTGTGCCCCTTCACGGCGATTTCGCCGTGGCCCTTGTGCGCGTGAATCTGCCGCTTGATCGAATGGATGTCGGCAATCGCCGCATAGTCGAGATATTTGCGGAAAACGAAGGGCGTTAATTCGCGCAGGAACGCGTCCCCGGCGGCGAGATCACCCGCCACGGGCCGCGCCTTGATGAAGGCAGCGCGTTCCCAGTTCTGCCCGCGACTCTCATAATAAAGCATCGCCGCCTCGATCGGAATGGCCAGCGGCGTGGCACCCGGATCAGGCCGCAGCCGTAGGTCCGTGCGGAACACGTAACCGTCGCCGCTGCGCTCCTGCAGGATGCGGATCAGCCGGCGCAACAGTCGCGCAAAGGTTTCGGGCGCCTCGTCCGGATCGGGGATGAGCGCCGCCTGCGGGTCGTAGAAGATGACGAGATCGATATCGGAGGAATAATTGAGCTCGAAAGCGCCGAGCTTTCCCATGCCGAGAACGACGACGCCGGACGCTTCGCTCGGATGGTCGAGGTCCGCGACGATCAGCTTGCCGACGTCATGGGCGCTTGAAAGCAGATGATCGATGGTGGCGGAAACGGCAGCACCGGCAAAATCGCTTAGCCAACGGGTCGTTTCGCGGGCCGTAAACAGCCGCTGCAGGTCGGCAAGCGCCGTCACGAAGGCCACTTCGCGCTTGGCGATACGCAATCGGCTCATGATCTGCGCATCGGTGACCGGCTTGCCCGGCTCATCACCTTTCCAGGCGCCACGCGCAGTTTCGATGCAGGTAGCAATCAGGGGAATGACAGGCTCGCTCAGCGCCCGCACCAGAAGCTCCGGCCTGCTGACAGCACAATCGCGCAAAAACGGCGACAGGGAAAAGGCGGCGATGATGAAATCCCGCCACGCACCTTCAGTGGCGAGCAGTTCGACGATCGCCCCATGACTTTTCGCCATGTCCTTGAGATCGGACAGAACCGATTTCATCTCGGCCTGGCTGGATGGCCGAAGCGGGTTCGTCCCGATGTCCGACAGGCGCCGCTTATCCGTCTCCACGCAAACCCTCCTCGCCGTCCTCTCCGGCAAGACAGGTCTATCAGCCGATGACGACGGGGAAAACCATGCTGGCGGTCAAACCACGATTGTTTTCGGCGACTGCATCCGTGTCGGTGAGTTCCAGCGTGCCGTGGTGCATCTCCATCACGGCCTCGACCAGCGAAAGGCCAAGTCCGGTTCCGGGTTTGCTGCGGCTTTCGTCGAGCCGCACGAAACGCTGAACTACATCCTCCCGCCGCGCCGAGGGTACGCCCGGCCCGTGATCCGCTACCGAGACAACCACGGACTGGTCGCGTCGCTCGACCCTGACACGGATCAGCGGATTGTCCGCTCCCTGCGCATATTTGATGGCATTGTCGATGAGGTTGCCAAGTGCCTGACCGATCAGTTCACGGTTGCCGCTGATATGGATGCCCGCCGGCACCTCGGCCTCGATCCTCAAGGCCTCGTCCTCCGCAACCGGCTCATAAAGCTCGACGCAATCCTCAACGCTGCGCGAAAGATCGACATCGCTCATCTCGGCCGCGGCAGCGCCCGCCTCGACGCGGGAAATCATCAGGAGCGCATTGAAGGTGCGGATCAGTTGGTCCGATTCGCCAATGATTTCCTCTAGCGAGGAGCGATAGCCGGCATTTGTCGCCTTGTGGGCAAGGGCCGCCTCCGCCTTGTTGCGCAGACGTGTCAGCGGCGTCTTCAGGTCATGGGCGATGTTGTCGGAGACCTGCCGCAACCCCTCGTTCAGCTTCTCGATCCGGCCCAGCATGGCGTTCAGCGATTCCGACAGGCGGTCAAACTCGTCGCCGGAGCCGCTCATCGGCAGGCGCTGCGAAAGATCGCCAGCCATGATCTTCGTGCTTGCCTCCGACATCCGATCCATGCGCTTGAGCGCGTTGCGGCCGATCGCGAACCATATGACCAACGCACCCAACCCCATGATGCCGAGCGCTACAACCAGCGCCTGACGCACCAGCACCCGGAATTTTTCGGGCTCCTGCAGGTCGCGGCCGACGAGCACGCGCAAACCGTTGGACAGAATGAAGACATGGGCGAGCGCGACATGCCCCTCCCTGCGGCTTTCGTCCGTGTATCGCTGATAGCGGAAGGCCTGCTCGGTCCACCCCTCCTTGTCGAGAAGCCCCGGCTGCAGCGAGGCGACATTGCCGGCGAGGATTTCTCCGGTCGGCCCGGCGATCACATAGAGATTGGCGCCGGGCTGGCGCGCGCGGCGCTCGAGCGTGCGCAGCAGGCCGTTGACGCCGGCGCGGTTGTAGATCGCCTCGATCTGCGTCACCTCGGCGACGACAGCCTCCTTGGTCTGCTGCTCCAGCAGCCGCTGCGACATGCCCGTGACATAGAAGACGAGGAAGGCTGCGCAGATGGAAAACAGGATGAGGTAAAGCGCCGAAAGACGCACCGCGGTCGTTCGGAAAAGCACGCGCAACCTGCTCATGGATCGGGACGCCCGTCCCCCTTGGCCGCCTCGTCCTTGATCATGTAGCCGGCACCGCGCACCGTCCGCAGAAGCGGCTGGTCGTAGTCCTTTTCGATCTTCGAGCGCAGCCGCGAGACATGCACGTCGATGACGTTGGTCTGCGGGTCGAAGTGGTAGTCCCAGACATTTTCAAGCAGCATGGTCCGGGTCACGACCTGGCCGGCATTCTTCATGAGATATTCCAGCAGCCGGAACTCACGCGGCTGCAGCGGGATTTCCTTGCCCTGGCGGCGAACCGAATGGGAGAGCCGGTCAAGCTCGAGATCGCCGACCCGGTAGGCCATGTCCTGCTCCGGCGCGCCCTTGCGGCGCCCGAGAACCTCGACACGCGCAAGAAGCTCGTTGAAGGCATAGGGCTTCGGCAGGTAGTCGTCGCCACCGGCCCGAAGGCCGGTCACGCGGTCGTCCACCTGTCCCAGCGCGGAGAGAATGAGCACCGGCGTGTGGATGGCCTTGCGCCGCAGTTCGGTGATGACAGAAAGCCCGTCGCGACGCGGCAGCATGCGATCGATCACCAGCACGTCGTAGCTATTCTCGCTGGCCATGAACAGGCCGCTTTCGCCGTCACTGGCGTGGTCGGACACGATACCGGCCTCGCGAAACGCTTTTGCCAGATAGGCGGCGGCCTCCAGATCGTCTTCGATAATCAGAATCTTCATGCGCGTGACCATAATCCGGTACCCCTGCCTTCCACAACCGGTTTGCCTTGGGAACACTCGGCGAAACACCCCTTATCGGTCGGGTGCATCGAGCTGCCGAATGCGGAACGCCGCGAAACCAGAGGATTTCGCGGCGTTCCTGTCAGTCATCAGTCAGGACCGCGATCAGCCCTGGTTGATCGGCAGCGCCACGAAGCGGCTGCCCTGTTCGGCTTCGATCTGGAACAGCGCCTTGGTCCGGCCGTCCTTGCGGGCGCTGTCGAGCACCTTCAGGATGTCGTCCGCGGACTTTACCTCCTGATTGTTGACCGAAACGATCTTCTCGCCTTCCTTGACGCCGCGGTCGCTGGCGTCAGAGTCCGGATCAACCGAGGAAATCGTCACGCCGGTGCCGTCTTCGGCAGGCGAAACGGTGACGCCGAGGTCAGCCAGTGCCTTTTCGCTGGATGGCTGCGTTTCCTCGGGCTGCGACTGGTCCGTACCGGCCGAAGCTTCCTTGGTATCTTCCGGCAGGGTGCCTATCTCGAGCTTGACCGTTTCGGCCTTGCCGTCGCGCCACAGTGTGACCTCGGCCGTGCTGCCAGGGCGCATATCGGCGATCATGCGGGCCAGTTCGCGCGGTCCCTTGATGAGGTCACCATTGACCGCCGTCACCACGTCACCCTTCTTGATGCCCGCCTTTTCGCCCGGTGAACCGGCCTGCGGCTGGACGACCAGCGCACCACCTGCTTCGGCAAGGCCAAGCGATTCGGCCACATCCTTGTCGACCGGCTGGATCTGCACGCCGAGCCAGCCGCGCGAAACCTCACCGTCCTTCATCAGGTCTTCGACGACGCCCTTGGCGACTGAAGCCGGAATGGCAAAGGCGATGCCGACATTGCCGCCGGAGGGCGAGAAGATCGCGGTGTTGATGCCGACCACTTCGCCGTTGAGGTTGAAGGTCGGGCCGCCGGAATTGCCGCGGTTCACCGCCGCGTCAACCTGCAGGTAGTCGTCATACGGACCTGAGCCAATGTCGCGGCCACGGGCCGAGACGATGCCAGAGGTCACCGTGCCACCGAGGCCGAACGGGTTGCCGACCGCAACCACCCAGTCGCCGACGCGAACCTTGCTGTCATCGGCAAAGCTGACATAGGTGAACTTGCGCTTGTCCTCGACCTTCAGCACGGCCAGATCGGTGCGGCTGTCCTTGCCGATCAGCTTGGCGTCCAGTTCGGTACCGTCGTTTAGGATCACCGTGAATGCCGAGCCGTCGGAGACAACGTGATTGTTTGTGACGAGGTAACCGTCTTCCGAGATAAAGAAGCCGGAACCCTGCGATGTCGGGTGCAGGCGGCCTTCGCCGCGCTTGCCTCCGTGCGGCCCGTGGCCCCGCTCGGCACGCTTGTCGCCATCAGGACCATTCGGCCCGCCAAATTCCTTGAAGAAGCGCTTCAGCGGGTGATCATCCGGCAGTTCGTCGAAGCCACGGCCACCGAAATCGAAGCTGAAGCCATTGCTGGCATCGTCGGAAACCGGATTGGCGCGCGACTGGACACGCACGGAAACAACCGCGGGGGAAACGGCATCAACGACATTGGCGAAACTGGGAACCTGCGGCGCCTCGATCTTCACGGCGGCGGCAAAGGAATTCGTCACGGCAGCCGGAATGCCGGTGGACAGCATGACAGCCGCGAGGCCCGCGACGGTCGTGGTTTTCAGAACGGTCTTCAGGGAAGGACGCAGTGATTGATTCTTGAACATCCGATTTGCCTTTTCTCTCATGTCTGGCTGCGCTGGAGGAACAGCCGATGGGAAAGCAATAGTCGAACGCACCTTACGGACTTGTGTCCGCGACATGAACAATTGGTAATGTTGGGAAGCGGGTAGTGGCAAGCCCTACCCGCTACTCACTATCGCGCAACACCTGCGCCAGCCGCGCACGCTCGTCTGCAGACAGCGCCGTTCCCGTCACCCTCCCGTTCCGGCGCCTTGCTGCAACGGCCATTGCCGTAACGCCGGCCAAAAGCAATACGAACGGCGCGCCCCACAACAACAGGGTCTTCATTTCGAAACGGGGATTCAGCAGCACGAACTCGCCATAGCGCGAGACGACGTAGTCGATCACGGCCTCGTCGCTGTCGCCGTCCTTGATCCGTTCACGCACCAGCACGCGCAGATCCTTGGCAAGCTCGGCATTGGAATCGTCGATCGACTGGTTCTGGCAGACCATGCAGCGCAATTGTGCCGAAAGCGCCCGTGCCCGCGCCTCAAGCGCGGGGTCGGCCATGACCTCGTCCGGATTGACGGCAAACGCCGGCGCCGCCGAAAACAAGAGCAGCAGCACCAGGAGCACGGGGCGGATCATTCTGCCGGCTCCAGCGCGAACTTCTTCTGCTTTTTGCCCGCGACGGGGCGCCTACCCGCAGACGCCGGTCGCTGAGGGACACCATGCCTCCCAGGATCATGAACAGCGTGCCGCCCCAGATGCAGAGAATGTAGGGCTTCCACCAGATGCGCACGACCACACCGCCATCCGCCATCGCGTCGCCCAGCGAAACATAGAGCTGGCTTGCCCCGAAGCTGCGGATACCGGCCTCCGTCGTCGGCATGCGCCGGGCGGTATACATGCGTTTGGAAGACCACATCTCCGTCACATTGACGCCGCCGCTGGTGACTGTAAAGTGTCCGGATTCCTCGGTATAGTTGGGCCCATTGCCCTGGCGCATACCGTCGAAGCGGAGCGTATAGCCGCCGGCCTCTGTGGTCATGCCCGGCTTCATCTCCACCACATGCTCGGTTTCAAAGGCAGTGACGGCGACGATACCGATCATCGTCACGCCGAGCCCCATATGGGCGAGCGCTGTCCCGAAAGCCGAGCGCGGCAGTCCTTTGAAACGCCGCAGCGCAACGGAGGCCGCAACCTTTCCGACACCCGCGCGCAGGGCAAGGTCCGTCAGCGAGCCGGCGAACACGTAGACGCCGAGCGCGAGACCGAACAGCGCCAGGATCGGTCCGCCATGCTCGATGTAGTAGACGATGCCGCCGGTCGCGAGACCCACGCCCACCGCCGCGAACAGGCGCTGCCCAGCCCCCAGCAGATCACCGCGCTTCCAGGCAAGCAACGGCCCGAACGGCACCGCCAGCAGCAAAGGCAGCATCAGCAGTCCGAAGGTCATATTGAAAAAGGGCGCACCGACGGAAATCTTCGATCCCGTCAAGGCCTCGAGCACCAGCGGATAGAGCGTGCCCGTCAGGACCGTGGCCGCAGCCGTCGTCAGAATCAGGTTGTTGAAGACCAATGCACCTTCGCGCGAAATCGGCGCAAACAAGCCGCCAGCCTTCAGGCGGGTCGCCCTCAAGGCAAAGAGCGACAGCGCACCGCCGATGAAGAAGATCAGGATGACAAGGATGAAGACCCCGCGTGTCGGATCGGTCGCAAAGGCATGCACCGAAGTCAGGACGCCGGAGCGGACGAGGAAGGTGCCCAGCAACGACAGCGAGAAGGTCATGATCGCCAGAAGCACGGTCCAGATCTTCAGCGCCTCGCGTTTCTCCATGACAAGGGCCGAATGAAGAAGCGCCGTACCGGCGAGCCAGGGCATGAAGGATGCGTTTTCGACCGGATCCCAGAACCACCAGCCGCCCCAGCCAAGCTCATAATAGGCCCAGTAGGATCCCATGGAAATGCCGGCCGTCAGGCAGGTCCACGCCGCCAGCGCCCAGGGCCGGACCCAGCGCGCCCAGGCGGCATCGATGCGCCCTTCGATCAGGGCTGCAACGGCAAAGGAAAAACAGACGGAAAAGCCGACATAGCCGAGATAGAGCAGCGGCGGATGGATTGCGAGCCCGATATCCTGCAGGACCGGGTTGAGGTCCTTGCCCTCACCCGGCGCCGGCACGAGCCGTGCGAAGGGATTGGAAGTCAGAAGAACAAACAGCGTGAAAGCCGTCGCGATCCAGGCCTGAACCGCCAGCACGTTCGCCTTCAGCGTTTCCGGCAGGTTGCTGCCGAAGCTTGCCACCAGTGCCGAGAAGAACGCCAGGATCAAAAGCCAGAGCAGCATCGACCCTTCGTGATTGCCCCAGACGCCGGAATATTTGTAGATCAGCGGGATCAGCGAATGCGAGTTTTCCCAGACATTCTGCACCGAGAAGTCGGAGGTGACATGGGCGTAAGTCAAGACGGAGAAAGACACAGCAACCAGGCCGAACGTCGCCAGCGCCGCCGTCGTGCCGACCTGCATCAACGAGCGGTCGCCGCGAAAGGCACCGAAAACGGGCAGGAGCGATTGCAGGATCGACGTCGCCAAGGCAAGCACCAGGGCATAATGTCCAAGCTCGATGATCATTTGGCCGCTTCCTCGCCCTGCCAGACGCCCTGTTCCTTCAGCCGGTCGGCAACATCCTTCGGCATGTAGTTCTCATCATGCTTCGCCAGCACCGTGTCGGCAACAAAATCCGGGTTCCCGGCCACGAACTTGCCTTCGGTCACGACCCCCTGCCCCTCGCGAAACAGGTCGGGCAGGATGCCCGTATAGGTCACGTTGACCGTCCCGATCTTATCCGTCACCGTGAAATTGACCGTGGACCCCTGGCCGCGCTTGACCGATCCCTCGCCGACAAGCCCGCCAAGGCGGATGCGCGTTTCCGGTGGTATCTGGGTTTTCTGCAGATCGGCAGGCATGTAGAAATAGGCCACCGCCTGGCTGAACGCGAACATCACCAGAAGCACGGCGGCAAGCAGAAAGCTCACCCCCGCCGATGATCGCCAAACGCTTTTGCTTGCGGGTCATCGGCTTTCCTCCAAAGGCTTCAGGCCCAGTTCGCCGGCCAGGGCCAGCAATTGCTTGCCCTCAGGCCCACTAGCCGGAAAGGCTGCAAGTCCCTGTTTCAGTGCGTCGGCGGCCTTGTCCTTCTGGTCCAGCACCGCGTAGGAGCGCACCAACCGCATCCAGCCTTCGAAATTGGCCGGATTTTCCTTGAGTTTGCCGGACAGGCTATCGACCATGCCCTGGATCATCGCCCGCCGATCGCCGGTGGACATGGTCTCGGCAGCGGCAATATCGTCGGATGTCGGATTTCCGGGCGCAGCCTCATTGGCCTTCGTGCCGGCATCTGCCGTCGTCGGATCATTTTTCAAACTGGCGATATGGTCATTAACGAGCGGCAGCCAGGGCGCATCCTTCGGAGATTGCGCAACAAGCTTATTGAAAGCGGCCAGTGCCTCAGCCTTCTTGCCTTCCTGCTTCAGCGCCAGCGCCAGGTAGAATTCGGCACGCGGATCGTTCGGCTCAAGCACCAGCGACTTCTGCAAGGCCGTCTGCGCTTCGGTTGTGATCAACCCGCCGGAGAGAGCAATCAGGCTTTCGGCATATCCGCCGAGCCGGGCGGGGCTCGGGCCCAGCAGCCGGATGGCCCGGTCGAACGCAACCGCTGCATCCTCGATCCGGCCGGTGCGATAATAGATCGGTGCCAGAAGTTCCCATCCGGCTCCATCCTCCGGATTTTTCGCAAGTTTCTGCTCGGCCTGTGCAATCAGGATATTGGCATCGTCGCCGGGGTTGGCAAGACGAGCCGATAGCGGCGCATCCGGCACATCCGGGCTGCCGGTCGTCAAGTAAAGACAGAGCCCAAGCGCCGGCAGCACGATGATGACGCAGAGCTGTGCCAACCGGTTGGCACGCACCGATCCCGACTGGCTCTTAGACGTTTTCACCGCATCGCTCGCCGCCAGCAGGCGACGGGCAACCTCGGCGCGCGCGAACTCGGCGTCGTCGCCGGAAATCAACCCGGCTTTCTCGTCACGCGTCAGCTCGTCCAGCTGGTCGCGATAGACTTCGACGTCATGGCTTCGGGGAGCCTCGGCGCGTGCATTGGCACGCAGCAGCGGCAACAGCAGAACGACGGCGACGGCCGCCGTCAGGATAGCAACAAGGATCCAGAACAGCATGTTTGCTCAATTACTATGCGGCACGCCGCATTCCAACTCGAAAACCGGTAATGCCGAAGATTTGAGGCGTTTCGCCGCAACAGCCTTGGAACGGATCAGCGCGTGTCGTTATTCAGTTGAGCGGCGTCCAGCTGCCATCCGCATTGCGGCAGGCGGCGCCGCGCGCCACCGTCTGCTGTCCCTTGATCGTCACCGTATGGCTGTATTGCCGGCAATTCTGTGATCCGACCTGGTAAGGCGCGGCCGCAACGACGGACCCGCTGACGTCGGACCCTTCCCAGGCAACCGGCTGGCCGCCAGGCGCTGCTTCCAGAGCCCGGTATTCCGCCTCCAGCGCCCGCTGCCGATCGGCCTTGCTGATCGCAAGCCCGGCATCCCGTCCGATCACGCCGCCACCCAGCGCAGCAATCAGGGGCGCAGAGCCATTTGGCTTCTGTGCGGAGCCGATCATGCTGCCGCCCAGCGTCCTCTGACCCGATGCCGAACCACATCCGGACAGCAGAGCTGCGCCGGAAACGATCAAAACCGCGATCCGGATGGGGGAGCCAATCTTGGCAGGCGTCGTCTTCATCATCGTCAAGCGATCCAGCTTTCGCAGCTTCGTTTCGGCCGTACATCCGGTAGCGGACCTGCCGCGTCGATTCCATGGCCGACTATCTTTTTGCATTCCACGCCGTCACAGGCAACAGAAGCCGTTACAAACCGGGCGGCAACTGTGATTTTGCGGCGCACCCTGTCAAAAAAGACACGCCCGCCGCATCAAGAAACCGCAGGCAGCACGAGCATGGCCTTCAAACCACCTCTTTCGCCGCGCGACAGACCCAGCGTGCCCTGGTATTCCCCTGCAATTTCGCTGACAATCGAAAGCCCGAGGCCTGTTCCGGGCTTGCTTTCGTCCAGCCGCTTGCCGCGTTTGATCGCGACCGCGATCTGCTCCGGCTCCAGCCCCGGCCCGTCATCCTCCACCTCCAGCGTGATCCACTGCCGGCGGCCGGGATCGCGCCCCTGCGTTCCCTCCGCCGCGGCATGCGCGGTCAAAAACACATGGGAGGCTGCATAACGCGCCGCATTGTCCAGGAGATTGCCGATGGTCTCTTCCACGTCCTGCTGCTCCATCGCCAGCACCAGTCCGGGTGGCGAGACGGAAAGCACGAAGGTCTTGTCGCTATGCAGGCGGCGCATCACCCGCACCAGTCGCTCCAGCACCGGCTCGACCTCTGTGCGTGCCAGCACCGATTCGCGCTGCGCCGCGATCCGGGCACGGTTCAGATAGGACTGCACCTGCATCTGCATCGCATCGGCCTGCGCCTTCACGAGATCGCCATGCGGCGCCTCCAGCACGCGGGATTCGTTCAAAAGTACGGCGATCGGCGTTTTCAGAGAATGCGCCAGATTTCCGACCTGCATGCGCGCCCGCTCGATGATGCGCCGGTTGCTGTCGATCAAGGCGTTGACTTCGCTTGCTAAGGGCTGGATCTCGCGCGGAAACTCGCCATCCAGCCGCTCGCTTTCGCCGCCGCGGACCTTTTCCAGAGACCGGCGTGCCTGGTCAAGCGGCCGCAGACCAAACAGAATTGCCAGCGCGTTCATGCCGAGGCCACCAAGGCCGAAAATGGCAAGAGCGATATAGAGATTGCGGTTGAAGTCATTGATATCAGCCTCGAGCACATCCCGGTTGCCGGCCACGCGAAATCGCGCCGTATGGCCCTGAATGTCGAGAACCACTTCCGTCTCGGCGACTTCGACCAGATTGCCGAAAGAATCGGCCGTCGTATAGAACCGCTCGTAGCGGATGTCGAAAGGGACCTCGTCGACGCTGGCGATCGGCAATTTTCCGGACCCGAGCGACGTCGACATCAGCGGCGGCGTATTGAACTCGCCGATCGGTTCTACGATCCAGTACCAGCCGGTCTGCGGCTGCGAAAACCGGAGATCCCCCAGCTGCGGGCTACCCGCAAGCACCGTTGTGTCGTTCACCGAAATCGAATTGATGACATTGTAGAGCTGCGCACGCAGTAGGTCCTGGAAACCGCGCTCTGATCCCTGTCGGTAAAGCGTCGAGATCACCACGCCGATAACGACTAGCGCCAGAACCGCCCATATGGTCGAGACGAGAAGAACGCGTGCGGTCAGGGATTGCGGTCGCACGCTCATCGGCGGCAACCGCCGATGGCAGGCTTCGGACAGGCGATCAGGCGGTAGAAGCTACCATCTGCGATCCAGCCCGTAAAAGTCGTACCCGCCGATCCCTGCATGCGGGCTAGGATTTCGCTGTCGCGCCGGCAGCACCCGGCGCCTGCATCCGATAACCGAGACCGCGGACAGTCTCGATCAGGTCATTGCCGATCTTCTTGCGCAGCCGGCCGACGAAGACCTCGATCGTATTGGAATCCCGGTCGAAATCCTGATCGTACATATGCTCGACCAGCTCGGTCCGCGACACCACCTGCCCCATGTGGTGCATCAGGTAGGAAAGCAGCCGGAACTCGTGCGAGGTCAACTTCAGCGCGACCCCGTCGACAAGCGCCTTCGATCCCTTGGTATCGAGGCGCACCGGCCCGCAGACGATTTCCGAGCTGGCATGACCGGCCGCGCGGCGGATCAGTGCCCGGATGCGGGCCAGCACTTCCTCGACGTGGAACGGCTTCGTCACATAGTCGTCGGCACCGGCATCGATGCCGGACACCTTGTCGCTCCAGCGATCGCGCGCCGTCAGGATCAGCACCGGCATGACCTTGCCGACCCCGCGCCATTTTTCCAGAACTGTAATGCCATCCATTTCCGGCAGGCCGATATCGAGAATCACCGCGTCATAGGGTTCGCTTTCGCCGAGATAATGCCCTTCCTCGCCGTCGAACGCCTGATCCACGACGTAGCCGGCTTCCTTCAGTGTATCGGTCAGCTGCCGGTTGAGATTGACGTCGTCTTCGACCACCAGAATGCGCATGAAAGTCCGATCTCCCTTGGTCTCGTTGCCGGCCTTGCCGTTGCCCTACATCGGAACCCGCACGGTTACCTTTTTCGGCCGTCCGCCATTGCCCGGTATCAGCACGGTGACGACGCATTTGCCATCGCTCGTCGGCTGAGCCGACAGGAGTTCCCCGCCGGTCTCGGCCACCACCTGCGCCGCCGCCTGGCCACAATCGCCATCCACAGCGACAACCATCGATGACACATCAGCGACAACCATCGATGACACATCAAACGCTGGCGGCGCGAATCCGGTGAGGCCCGCTGCAAGCGTTGCTATGATCAAGGGTGAGGACATGAAAGAACTTTCAACCTGGGAAGTATCTGGATGAAATCAATAGCCGATCCAGTCTGAATGGCAAATGAATGTCAGCCAGGGCGGCATGTCGCGGCAGATTACCGCAATCGTTTGCTGGCCGAAACACGGCCCCATATCGCAAGAATACCGCCTGCAGCAGCCGCAATGACCGTGAATTTTTCCGTCAGATCATGCTGGTCGCCAGCACTGATCTCCCATCCGAAGAGATTGGCACAGGATGCAACAATTGCAATCGCAGCGCCCCAAACCGTCTTCGAAAAATACCAGTTTTTTATTTCGCTCATGTCGGTCTCCTGGTGTGAATCTTATTCGTTCTTTCGACGGCTCATCCGACGGCAAGTAAGGCGGATGCTGCAACGCCCTGCGCAACCTTCGCACCGACCTGTTGCACGCGGATCGAGACCGCCATCTGGACGGCTCCGAAATCGGCCAGTTCGTCACTGACGGAATAGAGATAGTCCGGCTGAGAAACCTCGATGCTGCGCATGATCGCTGCCCCGTCGAGGATGTCGATGCGGTAGCGCTCCTGCGGTTCGTCCAGCGCGATATCACCGTCCAGCCAGTGATCGGCGTCCCGCCGGGCGCGCCTCGTCCAGGAAAAGCGGACATCGCCCGTTTCCTGCCGCCATGCTTTGAGGTGCACCGGCGCGATTGGTGTCTCGGCCCTCAGCCCGCCGACAAACGAAAACGGCCCCACAGGCCCTGCCACCTGTCCGGTCGTCTCAGTGATCCAGTTCATTTCCTGGCCCACCTCGCTGGTGGCAAGCCCCAGCGCCTTGACCGTGGAATTGAGCACCACCGTTGCAGCGCCCGGCACCGCTCCTGCCATCATCGCGTCTTCGGTGCCATGCAGTCCGCGCAGCAGCCCGGAAAGCTGCCAGCGCCCGGCCGAAACTTCTTCCGCCATGCAAAAGCCGATCACTTCCCAGATCCCGTTCTGCGCGCGAACGGCGATACGGTTCTGCCCGGTGAGCACGGCGATCGTCGATGCCGAGGAAAGCCCGCCGAAATGCAGGTCGAGCACGACAACGCCCGCCGGATCGAACCGCCCGCTGACTCCCGGCAACAGCGCCTGCGCGAGCACGCCGGTCTGCGCCGGCTGGTCCAGCCGCGCCCGCGCCCGATAGCCATCCAGCCCCGCCGAGGACGAAAGCATGACCGTATGCCACGGTCGCGAGAACACCGCGGCCCGCGCAAAGCCAGCCGTATCGCCCGCCTCGTATTGCGGCAGGTCCATGAGGTGAACGACAGGATCGAAGCCATCCGAAACATGCCGGCGCGGACGGCTGATAGCCATTGAGACCGGCGCCCCATTCCCGCCCGACGCGACGTATCCCCGCGCCTCGACGCTGCGGACCGCACCATCCTCGATCCGGGTGATCAGGAAAGTACCGTCCGGCCCCTCGTCCAGCGTCACCACATCTCCCGGCTCCAGCGCAACCGCCGCCGGCGACAGCGAAAACCGCGCGCTGCGCCGCGTCGCCTGATGATCCCGCAGCCCGTCCTCGACAGCGGCCATGGCAGCCCCTCGTGCAGCACGCCGGAGAGCGACAGGCGCAGCACCCGATCATTGCCCGGCGATGTGCTGCGGGATCGCGCCGTGGTCTTTTCATAATCCTTGCGGGTATCGAAATGGTCGAGTATGGCCTCGCCGGCATAGTCGCTGTCATGCCCGCGCACCTCCTCGACCAATGCCTGATCGGCAAGATCAGCGAGCACCGAAATATTTGTCGCAGGTGCCGCCAGCCGCATCCGCGAGCGGAAACGCAAGATCGTGCCATCTTCCACCGCATCGATCTGCAGCGCCGCCATCAGCGGCTCCAGCACCTCGCGGGCAGAGCCCTGCTCCGCCTGCACATAGCCGCCAAGATCGCCGCCGACGCAGCTCGTGTCGGCGGCCTCGAACCCATGGTCCGTCAAAATGGCGCGGATCACTTCGGCGGCGGTGCCTGCCCCCAGCCGCCCGTTCAGCCAGTGTCCCGTCTGCCAATTGCCCCCGTCAGACCAGACTTCGGTATTCTCGGGAAAGGCCGGCAGCGGCCGCGCATCCCAGGTCCAGACGAAGATATGATCCGGATCGACGCAGTCGGGTGCCTCGAGCGACGACCAGAAGCCGAGTTGCGCGTCGAGAAACGCCCGCTGCATTGCGTCACAGCGCCCACCACTTGAAAAATACGGCACCGCCGTCTCCGAGGATTTCGGATCGGTGAAGACGTTCGGCTGGTTCGCCCCCTTGTCGATCGCCGGGCAGCCGGCCTCGGTAAACCAGATCGGCTTTGCCCCCGGCACCCATACCGTCGGGCTTGTCAGTTCCACGCCACCGATGCGATCGTGGTGCGGCTCGCTCCACCAGCTCTCCAGATCCTTGTACCGATAGATCCAGGGCTTTCCGCCAAGCCCGTCCGTGATCGGCGTTCGCACCCGGTTTCTACGGTCGGCGTCGGAGGCGTAAAACCAGTCGTAGCCTTCGCCCGAAAGCACCATAGCGGCCATCGCGTCGCGGTCCTCGGCAAGCCGAAACCCGTCCGGATTGCCGCTCTCCATATCTCCGTCACGCCAGTCCGACAGCGGCATGTAGTTGTCGATGCCGACGGCATCGATCGCCGCGCTCGCCCAGAGCGGATCGAGATTGTAGTGCACCTCACTCGTGCCATCGGCCGGGTGATAGCCGAAATACTCGCTCCAGTCGGCGCCGTAGGTGAGCTTCGTTCCCCCACCGACAACATCCCTGACATCACTCGCCAGTGCCACCAGCGCCTCGACAAAGGGGAAGGTTCCGGCATCGTCGCGAAGCCTTGTCAGCCCGCGCAGTTCCGAGCCGATGATAAAGCCATCGACACCGCCGGCTGCCTGCGCCAGCAGGGCATAGTGCAGAATAAGCCGCCGATACCCCTCGTCCGCAGCAGTCGAAACCACGCTCTTGCCGGAGACCGAAAAATCAGCCGCTTCCGCGGTCCCGCAAAAAGCCTCGACCTCAGCGCGTGCTGCCGCCGTTTTATCCGTGCTATCAGGCTCGCCGCTGGCCGGATAACAGGTGATGCGCCCGCGCCAGGGATAGGCCGGCTGCCCCGTTCCGCCATAGGGGTTTGGCAGCGTGTTCTCAGAGGCAATGTCCATCATCACGAAGGGGTAGAGGTATACCTTCAGCCCCCGCGCCTTGAGATCGGCAATCGCCGCCACCACGCTGGCATCGCTCGGCGTGCCCCCGTAGGCCGGCCCGCCGCCATTGCTGCTGATCGCGTGGGCATCACCGCGCGAAATGCCTGATACAGACCAGGCCGTGCTTTCATGGTCCCGCACCGGCGTCTCCACACCCGGAACGATCCGGCAATGTCCCGCCCGCAGATCCGTGCCGAACCAGGAAACGACCAACGCCACCCGCTCCAGATGGGGACACAGCGCCTGCAATTCGTCGATCGACGCCTCAAAGTCCGATGCGGCGTGATAAACGTTGCGGTTGATCCGGCGGCTCTCGCCGGCACCCGTGCGTTCGGTGACAACCTCTGGATCGTAACCATGCTCGCTGGACCCCGGAATGAGCGTCACCGCCCGGATCGACGTCTCCAGCGTTCCAACGGGACGCAGCACCTCGAACTGAATAACCGGGATGCGGTTGCCATAGGCATCGAGCGGAAAGCGCTCGAACACCGCATAAGCAAGCCCGCGATAGGCCGGCGCCTTGCCCGTCCCCTGCTTGGCCTCGATCAGCGGGTCCGGCATTTGCGCCGACGTGCCTTTGTGGATACGCATCTCGATGCCGGTCAGGTCGAGTTCGCGTCCATCCGCCCAGACCCTGCGCACATGGGCAATCTCGCCCTCGCAGATCCCGAGTGCAAAATTGGCGTAGTAGCGGAAGGTCTCGACCCGTGGTCCGCTCGCCTTGCCGCCCTGCCGCTCGGAGCGAACTTCTTCCTCGAAGCGGGTCGCCCAGATCAGCGTGCCGCCGATCCGCACGGTTCCGTAAGCGCGCGTGATTGCCGTGCCTTCGTCGGCGCCCGGAATGCGCGCGTCACCCAGCCTCGTGCCGCGCACCGTCGTCATGCCGTTGATGATCGAGCGGTCGAGCGCCGATCCCGCCAGCGCACCAACCGCCCGGCCGAGCACGGCGCCGACAGGGCCAAAAACGCTGCCGAGCGCCGCACCCGCCGCCTGCAGGAGAATGGTTGCCATGGTCTACTCCAGGGAGAATTTAGATCGTGTCCGGAAACCGGAAAACACCGGCGATCCGCCGCCGCCACGAAGGCACCAGAGCGGATTCGATCACCGCCGCCTGCTCATAGGCGTGAATGAAGCGATCGGCAGCGCTCAGAATCCCGGCATGTTTGGCCGGCATGCCGGGACGCCAGCGAAACAGCAGGAGGTCGCCGCTTTCCATGGCCTCGCGCGGCAAGGCCGGACCGAAATGCCGGATCGCCGCCGCCATCAGCGCATCGTCTGTGCCGCGCTCCGCCCAGTCGGGCTGATAGGCCGGCGGCAATTCCGGCTCCGCGCCATAGAGTTCGCGCCAGACACCGCGCACCAACCCCAGACAATCGCAACCGACACCCTGCAAGCTCGCCTGATGCCGATAGGGCGTGCCGATCCAGCTCCGCGCCGATGCAACGACCCGGTCCGCAAACGCGATGTTGCAAGGAATGGTCTCCGAGAGAAAGACGGGCTCAACGCCAATCACCGCATCGCTCCCTCCCCCTTGTGGGGAGGGTTGGGGAGGGGTCCTTCCTCCCAAACTCACGAACTCGCTCAACCGCCGTCCCTCACCCATACAGCGGCCGCCCGTCATGCACGCTGTCGCCATCGGCATAACCAAGGGCAAAGTCCGCGCCCGGCATATGCGGAAACCCTTGAAAGTTCAGCGGATTGGAAAATTTGTCCTCGCAGGTGGCAAAGCTCTTGTCGCAGCCGGCCCGGATCTCGAACGTATCGCCAACGGCAACCGGCACCGAAGGTGGCAGCCACAACGACAGCATCACGTCGTCCCCATCCTTGCCGTGATTTTCGATATCAACGCTTTGCCCGGCGGCGGCCCCGCCCAGAAACCTCATCGTGCCATAGCGATAAAACCCTGCCTCGGCCGCGCCAATGCCGTCCACAATCAACCGCGTCGCACCGAGCCAGCCCGTCACCACGCCTTCGGCCCTCCAGGGAGAAACATCGATGTTGACCTTGCAGCGCGCGTCGCCGAGCACGGCGTCGCAGCGCCGGCTGTAGATCCGGCCCTGCACCTGATCTAGCCTGTGCGTCAGCCGCCGCAATTCGGCCCGAAACGCCCCGCCCGCTCGCGTCACCTCGCCGATCTCCTGCACACGCAACAACATATGATCATCAGGCACCTGCCAGTTGACCAGAAACACCTCGACCCGCGCGCCGTCGTAGCGCCCGGCCAGCACGTCCGCTTCGCTGATCGCTACGCTCGAAAAGCCGCCGGCAATCTCGCTCGCCTCGACCGAGAGCCCGGCAGTCGCCTCCGCGTCGCTGGCCTGAAATCCGCTCGCCGCCAGAAACGCCGTGCCGGCAAACACAAGATCGCGGTCATGCTCGGTAAAGCCGAGCACCACCCCGTCGCGACGCGTAACGCGCCAGGCATGGCAAACTGTCGTCGCATCACCAGAAAGATGCTCGGCAAGGGCTGAAGGAACCTGTCTCATGGCCGGATCTCCACCAAGGGGATCGACGGGATGCGTCCCGCCTGAAACTGCGCCAGATCGATATCGATCCGGTCCGTATCGAACCGCACCGGCACATCGAACGCGTAGCCCGCCCGCACCACTGCGCCGGCCGCCGGAATTTTCCCCGGCCCGAAGGTCACCAGCCCCGTCGCCTCGTCCACCGCAAAGTCGCCGGGCAACGCCACGACGCCACCCACCGAAACGACGACGCTGTCAGCCACCGGCTTTTCGATCGCCCGCACCGAGGCCCCGCCCGCATCGGCATAGGTCTTGGTCAGCGGAAAGCCGGCAATGACGCCATCCCCCGTCCCGATGATCTGGTCTCCGGCGGTGATGGTCTCCAGCGGCCCGCAGGATTTCCAGTCGACGGGATCGCGGAAACGGAACCCGTAAAGCTGCCCCGCCCGCGCCTCGAAGAACGACAGGACGGCATAGAGGTCCTCGACCGACTTGATCCCCGACCCCGCATCATACTGCCGCCTTGCATCCCGCCACCGCCGATTGCGGTTTTCCCGCCCGTTCGAAAGACTGACAATATCCGTCCGCCGCACCGGCCCCCACTCGTCCCCAAGGCAAGACGAAGCGGAAACCGGACTTCATGAAATCCTGTTGGCATGGTGTTTTTTCCGTGTGTGGGGGAGTGTTGATGCGCAAGCGAGAGCGCTTAAAATTCAACTGTCGGAGAGTGTCGACGCCGTAATACGCAGGTGGCGTCCTCTGTCGCCCATATCTAAGAACCACGCCCTCTGTGGGGGTGGTGGGTTTGTGGTTCGTTTCATGCCGACATCCTTTTGCGCGCTGTTGGCCGAAAGCTGGATTGTAGAACTCTGTCCGATACGGTAGCTCTTTTTCATGCGAAAACCTGATTTCGATATAGACGGTTGGTGCTTAGAAGATGGGGAGGAATATCATCGCGCAGCGCCCGAGACCTTTTGGATTCCTGATCGCGAGACTCGCGAAGGGCTGCAGCCAGGCGACTTCGCAAAGCTGATTTTCCGTATAAGCATAGATGATCCGCACACTCCGGTTGCAGTGGAGCGGATGTGGGTGCTTGTGCGCGAACGTGTGGACGGCGGCTATCTCGGCATTTTGGACAACGACCCAGACGCAATAGACGAAAACGAGGAGTTCTGGCGCGGTATCGAACTGCCATTCGCGGCCTGTCACGTGATCAACATTGATGTGCGGGACAAAAACTCAATCGCAGTCGCAGCTCAAGCGCCAAAGCGGAAATGGCCAAAGTTTTGAAGGCGAGTGTCGGCGCCTCATCTAAAATCCACCTTTCACGGTAATCACGTCGGATACCCACACCCACAATTAACGTGATTCAGCTCCCATCAAACTATCTGAGGGTGATGGGTACATACCCCTCACATCCCCCGCCGCCCGCGCGAAACCGTCCGCGTCAGCATGGCCGCAATCTGTCCTTCGGACTTCCGAAAGCTCTGCGCATCCGTTGCGGTCACATTGAAGACAACGTTCATCGCGCCTCCGCCGCCGGCAACGCCTAGCGAGCCGTCCGATCCGCGTTTCAGCGGCAGGATCGCCTCTGATCCCGCCTCGCCCATCAGGCCAAAATCACCGCCCATCGGAAAATAGGTTGGCGCAGAAACGATCCCGCCCTCCGCAAACGGCGTCACCCGCCCGGGCACGCCGCCTCCGGCAAAGGCCGTCGCGTGGCCCAAACCACTGGCAAGATTGCCGGCGAGGCCGGTGAGCGCCGATCCAAGCAGCCCTTCAAACGGTTTCAGCCCGGCCGACAACGCAATTTCGCTCAGCCGCAGGCCGGCACTTTTCAGCACATCCTCCAGCCCCTTGCCGCCGCGGGTCGCCGACACCAGCGCCCCGGTCAGCGCCGACCCGAACGAGCGCGACCGCCCCTCAAGATCGGACAACACAGCCTTCAAAGCCTCCGCCTCGTCCGTCGCCGCCGCAAAATCCGTCGTCTCGACCATGTCACTCTCCTTGATCCGGATGTCAGGCCCCGCACCAAAGCCCCAACCACTGGTTACTCACTATTCGCTATTCACTTCCCCATCCGGAAACGCCCCCATCAACGCCTCCAGCGCGGAGCGGTCCGGAACCGGCAAACGCAGCTTCAGCCCGCCGCTGGCCACAAAAACTCTCTCGGCGTCATCGCCCAGAAATTGGTCGGAGACAGCCGCAGCAGGCACAATCCGAGATGCAGGACATCGGCCCAGGGGAAGGCCCGGCTGCCCGTCATCCGCGCGCCCGCTGCGGCATCTAAGGGTTTGCTGCGGCCTCCTGCGTCTCGCCGAATGTCGCCGCCAGTAGTTCGCCGGTAAGGCGGGCCATGCCGGCCAGACCGCCCTCGATAGTCATCATCGCCACATCCTCGTCGGAGACGATATTGCCGCCGCCACGCAGGCCGGCGCTCAGGATGCGGATGATATCGTTCGCCTTGAGGCTGCCGGCGGAAAACCGCGTCGCAAGATCCATCAGGTTGTCCGCCGCAAAGGCCGTTTCCAGCTCGGCGAGGCCGGCGAGCGTCAGGCAGAGAATGCGCCGCTCCCCGTCGATGACAGCCTCGATCTCGCCGCGATGCCGGTTGGCCCGCCCGGTCGCCCCGTTTCGCCCCATCACAGCACCGCAAATGTCAGGGCGCCGGCCGATTCCAGCGCCATTTCGAACTGCACCTCGCCATTATACTGCCCGGAATATTCAAGCGCCGTCACCTGGAAGAGACCCGTCAGCGTGCCGAAATCCGGAATGACGACCTGCCAGTTGAGGATCGAGCCGTTGAAGAACGACGCGCGCACCAAGGCATCCGAACTCTGGTCCTTGAAGATGCCGGCGCCGGAAAGCGAGGCCCGCTGCACGCCGGCGCCGCCCAGAAGCTCGCGCCAGCGCCCTGCCGATTCCGCATCGGTCACATCGACAGTCTCGGCATTGAAGGCGAGCCGCTTCGACCGCAACCCCGCCACCGTCGCGTAACTTCCGCCATTGTCGATCTTCAAGAGAAGATCCTTGCCCTTCTGCGCCACCATGGAATGTCCTTTCCTGAAACGAAAAAAGCGCCCCTGGGGACGCCTGAACCTTAAATCTACACCGAAGACCGGATCACTCCGTCAACGCCCGGAACACCATCTCCGCCACATGCCCCTTGCCCTTGGCATCGCGCCCGGTGCGGGTTTTCTGGTGGCGCAGGTTGACGAGGACCGCACCGGTCAAGGCGAGCGCCGCATCGTCGAGCAGCACGCGGATGCGCGCTGCAATCTCCTGCACGACACGGTTTCCACCCTCGCCGCTGCGGGCCTCCAGCGTCAGCAGATGCTCCTCGCCGGGCTCGCTCGCCGTCGACCAGTCGCGGGTTTCGATGTTTGCGATGCGCACATAGGGCCGCGCTGGCGCGATCAGCAGCCGATCATGCACGCCGACCGCGCCGATCAATGTCGTCAGCGCTGCGTCTCCGGTCAGCCGCGCATAGATCGCCGCCTGCAGGGCCTGTGTCGCACTCATAGCCCCGCCTCCTCACACCGGCAGACGAGGTAGCGGCGTGTCTCGTCCGCGTCGAAATGCGCCCGGATCAAGAACAGCCGTGAACCTTTACGAAACCGCATGCCGGCCGTGATGTCGGTACGGTAGCGGACCCAGATTCGGTGCGTGACGGAAAACACCGCCTCGTCCGCCCGCTCGCTGTCCGGCATCGACACGGGTTCGATCATCGCCCAGAGCGAGCCGACAATGGCATAGCCCGGCACCGATCCGCCCTGGCCGTCGCTGACTGGCATCGGCATTTCCAGCTCCAGCCGGGCCGACAGCCTGCCGGGATCAATGATCGCCGCATCCATGTCACAGCCCCCGCCGGCAGAAGGGCGCGATCAACCTGTCATATCCGGCCGGCACCGCCGCCGGCTGGCTGTCCACTGAAACCGCACCGCGGCATTCATAAAGCAGCGCCACGTGCAGCAGCATGGCGCGCTTCAACGTGTCGGGAATATCAGTCCCCGTCTCGCCGAACCCGGCGGTGAAATCGATCTCGATGCCGTTGATCTCACGTTCGACAACGGGCCGCTGCGCCAGCACCAGCCGCGCTGGTCGCGACCGCCCGTCGAGAATGGCATCGGTCAAGGTCAGCTCCTGCGGCAGGCCGGCAGCATCGTAAACCGTAACCGCATCAACGCTTTGCACCGGGCTTTTCGCGATCTGAATCACCGGCCCGTCCGGCCAGTCGTCGCGGTAGAGCCGAAACGTCCGGCTGATCAGGACCAGCCCGGTCGCCTGCTCCAGAGACTGCCGCGCGGCCCGGATCAGATCCTCGATCAGGCTGTCCTCGGTCGCGCCATCAATGCGCAAATGCGCCTTCGTCTCGGCAAGCGTCAGCGGCTCGCCGGAGGGCGGCGTCAGTTCGGTTATGGTCATGGATGTCTCCGTCAGCTGAACGATAAGGGGACGGACGCGGCGGGAGGAAGCCGCGTCCGCCTTCGTGCGCCGGCGGCAGGGAAGGCCGCCGGGCACAAACTGCCGACACTTCTTGAAAAAGGGCTCTCACCCGGTTTTTCAAGAGGGACTATTTCAGGAGGCCGCAAACTTCACCAGCTTGATCGCCTCGAAATTCTGCACGCCGCCGCCGACGCGCTTGGTCGTGTAGAACAGCACATAGGGCTTGGCCGAATAGGGATCGCGCAGCACGCGCACGCCCGTGCGGTCAACAATCAGGTAGCCGGCGGCGAAGTTGCCGAAGGCGATCGCGTGGGCGCTGGCGGCAATATCGGGCATGTCCTCGGCCTCGGCGATCGGGAAGCCCATCAGCGAAGCCGCCTGGCCGGCCGCGGCCGGCGGCTGCCAGAGATAGTTGCCATCGGCATCCTTGAACTTGCGGATTTCCGCCTGCACCTTGCGGTTCATGACGAAGCTGGCGTTCTGGCGGTGGCCAGCCTTCAGCGCATAGATCGTGTCGATCAGCGTGTCGGAGGGACCGCTCGCCTTGAAGGCGCCGGCAGCTCCCGTGGCGATATAGCCGATATTACCCCAGCTCCAGCTGCCATCAGCGACATTGGTATAGCTCAGGAACCCCTTCGGCTTGTTGGTGCCGTCGCCCGAAACAAAGGCCGTTCCCTCCTGTTCGCCGAAGGCAATGTCCACCTCCGAGGCAATCCAGCTTTCGATGTCGACCGCCGCATCGTCAAGTAGCGCCGCCGTTGCCGCCGGCATGGCGTAAAGCTCCATGGTCGGAAACGAAAGCTCGGCCAATTGCGGCGTCGTCGTCTGCGGCCGTGCCGCCGTTTCCGAAACCCAGCCCGTCGCCATGCCGGCCAGCGCAAACGGCTTCTTCAGCACGGAGCCCGAGACCTGGCGCACGGTCGCCAGTGCCCGGATCGGCGAAACGACCGAAAGCCTGCGGCCGATCTCTGTGTCGGTCTCATTCGGCACGAGATAACCGCCATCGGTGGCAGAGCCGATCGAGAAAGCCTTGCCTTCGAGATCGCGCAGCCCCTGCTCGTCGCCGCGGCGGATATAGCTTTCGAACGCCGCCTTGTGCTCGACCGCCTCCATGCTCGAAACGTCGCTGCGGCCCAGCGCCGGCCGCGCCTTCTTCAGCACAAGCTGGTCGAGCACCCGCTTCTGCTCGTCCATCGCCCGGTTCACCCGGTCCATCTTGTCGCGGGTCACGACATCGGCGGTCAGCTTGGTTTCAAGCTCGGAAAGCCGCCGGTCGTTGGTTTCCTTGAAGGCCTCGAAGGCGCCCATGAAATCGTCGAAGGCCGCCGTCATCGTCTCCGGCATGGTCTTGATTTCGGGGGCCACGGCCGGTGTCTTCGGTGCTGTTTCCGTCATTTCATCCTGTCCTTGTCTGCTTGGAGTTTCATCATCCGGGTCGCCCGCCGCATTCTGCGCACGAGCTCCGTTTCGGGGTCGCGGAACCACCGCGCATTCTTGACGTTCGAGACGCGCGCCGAAGGCAGCATCGGGAAGGTCACGATCGAGATTTCCCAGAGGTCGGCCTCAAGGATCCGGCGCACGCCGCTCTTGCCGTCGGTCTTCGCCTTGACGGTCTGGAAACCGATGGAGAGCCCGTCAAGCGCCCCCGCCTTCATCAGCTGGTGTACCTCCCGGGCGCGTGCTACGCCGGGCGAAAGCAGCCCCTCGACATAGAGCCCGCGCATCCTCGCGGATCGTCTTCCAGGCACCGAGCGGTTCGCCGGGATCGTGCTGGAAAAGCATGCGCACCCCGGCCGCGCCGCGCCGCGACAGCGAGCGCGAAAACGCCCCCGGCTCGATCGCATCCTTGCCGAGATCGACCTCGCCGAAAATGCTCGCATAACCGGAAAAGCGCCCCTCCCCGGTCACCCCGGAAAGCGTCAGATTGGCAAACTTCTTCGTTCGCCAGACAGGCAGGCTGTCGGTCGTCATGGGATGTCTCCGATGTTGGAAAAAGCGAATAGTGAATAGTGGGTAGTGGGATTTCCCAAGAGCAATAGAGGGGCAACTATTCGCTACCCACTACCCACTACCCACTCATTTCCCCCATACCGTTCCGCCACGCGCGCCACCGCGCCCAGCACCCACCAGGCGCAAAGGCTCGTCGCCGCAGACCCCGCGAGCATCACCTCGGTGCCCGACAGAGCACCGGCAATGCCGAGCTTCGAGACGAGCCAAAGCCCGGCCGGTCCGCCGAAAATCAGCCCGCAGATCAGCCCTGTGAAAAACCGCGATGCCGCCTCCTGCCTGCCCTTCGGCAGCATATAGACCAGCGACACCGCGGCACCGGCAGCAGAGCCAATACCCCTGGCCGCCCAGAGCCCCGGGTCATTGCCAAAATCAGCCATTTGTTAAGTCCTTGATGGTATTGTCTAAACACGACCAAAACAGTCGTTCGATCCGCCTGACGCAAGGTCAGCCGCGGCATGACGCGGCGTCAGCCGTTCCATTTCTCTGAATCTTTTGAATCGCTTGGATGGTTGTCTTCAAAGCTTGAATCAACACCTTCACGGATTGATTCAACGCGCATCGGAATCAGAATCCAATTTCTTGGATAACCTGATGAAAAAACAAGGCATTGTCATTTTCTACAAGCCGATCGACAAGCAAGCGAACCTCTTCTCCTCAATACCCCACAGCCTGTCGCTTTTCTTCATCGGTGAGAAAATCCGCATCCTTCAGCCGGGCCCAGACCTCCGCTCGCTCGGCCGCAAGTCCCGCCACTTCGTCGAGGTCAGGCACCAGCCGCAGCGTCTCGCCCAGGTTTTCCGAGAACCAGCCGGACAGCGCCGAAAGCGTGCGAAACAGCATCGGCAGCACGGTCAGGCGATAGAAGGCCCGGTTGGCCTCCTGGTAGTTGGCATAGGTGTCGTCACCGGGAATACCGAGCAGCATCGGCGGCACGCCGAAGGCGAGCGCGATGTCACGGGCAGCGCCGTTCTTTGCCTCGACAAAATCCATGTCCTTCGGCGAAAGCCCCATCGCCTTCCAGTCGAGACCGCCTTCGAGCAACAGCGGCCGCCCGGCGCGCATCGGCCCGGAATAGCCCTCGTCGAGTTCTTGTCTCAATCGCTCATACTGGTCGGCCGAAAGATTGCCGCCCTCCTTCGGCTGGTAGACCAGCGCGCCGGATGGCCGCGCCGAATTGTCGAGCAGCGCCTTGTTCCAGGTGGCGGCCGCATTGGAGAGATCGAGCGCCATCTGCGCTGCCTCCAGCGGTGGAAATCCCAGATGGTCGTCGAGCGGATGAAACAGCCGCAGGTGCAGCAATCCGCCCTCTCCGGCGGCATGCCGGCGGACAAGTGTGCCGACCCGGTATTCATAGGCCTCCGGCCAGCCGTCACGTCCCTCGAGAATGCGAACCCGGTCCGGCCGCAGCAGATGCAGTTCCCGAACCTCCTCGCCGACCTTGAGCGCCTCGACATAGGCGTTACCGGACAGGAGCAGATGGCCGTAGAGCGTCTCCAGGAAATCAACGCCGCCCATCCGGCCGTTCGGTCGGGCAAGCAGTGCCAGCACCGGATGTTCGCTTGCCTCCCGCGTGCCTTCGTAGAGCAAAAGCGGCACCGATGCCGCCGCTTCCGAAATCAGCCGCACGGCCCGATGCGCGGCCGGGTTCTTCATGAACCCCTCGCGGGAAAGTCCGGCATAGGTGCGGCCCGTCCAGTGCGCCCGCGCGTCTTTCGAAAGCGCGATGAAGCCCGTTGCAGCCTTGGCCTCGGGTGTTCGATCGGCCGGGCGCCGCCACGGCAGTCGAAATGGGTTTTTCATGATGTCGGGTTCCTTGACGTTCAAAGAGCGGCTGGCCGGTTGCTCGGCGACCAGACGCCATCAGCCGCCCCCTGCAGCCCGGTTGATGGCGCCGAGGTAGAGTCGTCCATAATCGGCAACCAGCGCAGCCCGGTCGCGGCCGTTGATGATCCGGCGCGCGCCCGTCCAGTCGCTTTTGGCCGCCGTGAAATAATCCGCCAGCCTCTTGCCGGTGAAGGCACCGGTCTCCATGCCGCAAAACAGGATCTCCACCGCAACCTCCATCTCTATTGCGCGCTGCGGCTCGGACAGGAGATCGATCCCGGTCATCTGCGCCATCCGCGCATAATTCGCCCGATGCGTCAGTTGCACGAGCCCCCGCCCGAGCCAGCTCTTGCCCTCGCCGTCGCGTCGCCAGTAGGGCACGGAAACGGAGGGCAGCTTGCCGGCGCTGAGCGCCCTGTCCAGCCGCCGGATCGCCTCTTCATCATCAGCCGCAAAGGTCTCGCGCACCGGCTGCATCGTGCGGCCTGTCTCGTGATGCGCGGTCGCCAGCATATAGGCGAGGTACCGATGGTCCGCCCTGGGATTTCCGCGCTCCCAGCGATCGAGAATGGCGGTGAGGCCAGCCACCTGTTTGGCCTGCAGCCGGCCGCCAAAAAGCGAGCCACGGACCGCCTTGAAGAACACGGGGCGATCAAATGTCATGAGCGGCATCTCCATTTGCAAAAATCGTCAAAAATCTGTCGCACTTAAATCGATTAAACGAATTTAAATCGTTTAAACTGTTTAAGGCGCTGATTTACTTTGTCTTTAAGGTGTGAAAACTGATCCGCGCAGCATGACGTTGCTTTGAAGGAGGATCGAAAATGAACGCCAACACCAAGACCCCGTCCGAAGCCGAACGCTCCACGATCCCGCAGCACCTGCTTGATCGGATCGAGAACGAGTGGAACCAGATGCGCGCCAACGCACCGGCAGCGCCACGTCCCGCATATGCTTTTTCGACGACCAGCGAAAAATCCTGATTCGGCCAGCGGAACGCGCATCCTTTATGCGATCTGAGCCGGAACAATTTGCGGCCATTTGCATTTCTCGCCATCTCCATTCCGCGAAAGGACGTGTCATGACGACCACACAAACATCCCAGCCCGTGCCGCAATCCCTGTTCGACCGTTTCGAAAACGAGTGGCGCCAGATCCGCGAAGGCAGCACCGCCCCGGTCAAGGTCGCAGGCAGCCCCCGCTAACACTTCCCGTTTGGCCGGCACCGTGCCGGCCTTATTCCTAGATGCCCCGCACCCGCGGCTCGCCGTGCCCTTCCAGCATCAGGGCCGTCAGCGCCCAGACCAGCGCATCCAACCGGTCGGGCGATCGCCCTAAAGACAGGCCGTCCGGTCCGAAATCACACATCTGATCCTCCAATGCCGGAAACGACCCGGCATGCACGACGCGTGATTGCTCGTAGAGCGCCGCCACCGGCTCTGCCCGCAGCCATTTTCCGCGGGACGCCCGGACCGACGTTACCGGCAGCTGCGCATCGATGCCCTTCAGCACCGCCGCCACCATATCGCCGCCCTGGTTGACTTCGGCGACGATCTGGTCGGCATCGAAGCGCCTGTAGGCACGCACCACCGCTTGCGCCCACCCCGCCGGGCTTGCGCCCTCAATGGAACAGTCGGCAAGCACCACGCCCCTGCCCTGCCGGTCGAGGCCTGCCACGACGATGCCGCAACAGGACTGCGCACCGGCAGCCGCCGGCGGATCGACCGCAACGACGATCCGCGACAGCGGCCCGGCATCGCGCAGCTTCAGCGCCTCGATCAGCGACCGCGACCACAGCGCATCCTCGCGATCGACGATCATCTCGCCGTCCAGTTCCTGCCGGCCCAGCCGCGTGCCGCCATAGCGTTTCGCCATGGCATCGAGAAATCCCGGCGCGAGGTTCTGGGCATTGTCGGTGGTGCGGATCTGCCTTGTCCGGGTTGCCGGGTCGGCAATCAGCGCCTTCAACAGCGGCAGCGGTCGCGGCGTCGTCGTCACCATCACCTGCGGATGGTCCCCGAGCCGCAGCGCAAACTGCAGCATGTCGAAGGTTTCCTGCGCATGTTTCCATTTTCCCAGTTCGTCGCACCAGGCAAAGTCGAATTGCGGACCGCGCAGCGATTCCGGGTCTTCCGAGGAAAAGATCTGCGCAATCGTGCCGTTCGGCCAGACCAGCCTGCGGCGCGACGCCTCGAAGTCCGGCCGGTTGCGCCGGGCAATGCGGCAAATGCCGGAAATCCCGTCGATCATCACCTCTCGCGCATCGCCAAGTGTTTCCGCCACCAGCGCAATCCGCCGCGGCGGACCGCTGATCCGCTGCGTCGCGAGACCATGCACCCATTCCGCACCCGCCCGCGTCTTGCCCGATCCACGCCCTCCCATCAGCACCCAGCTCCGCCAGTCGCCATCAGGTGGCAACTGCTCGGGGCGGAGTTCACGAGACCCGTCGCGCAGGAAACGCTTGTACAGCTTCACGCTCTTCGATGAGGTCAGCCCGCCCGCCGCAGCACCGGCGACCGACGGGGTCTGCGGCTGCCCGTCGGTTCCATCATTGTTCGAAACGTCCGGTCTGCCCGGCTCGCTCCCCTCGGCACCGTCACCCGTAAACTTAGACATGACCGCCGAAGGCTCCGTCCCTGTCAGGGCATCGGAACCGTCCGCCATCCGTGCTGCCGGCATCCTCGGCATATGGCCATCGTCACCGACCACGCCAAGACGCACATCATTGTCGCCTTTTGCGCCGGAGGCCCCGTCATCGGCAACGCGACCCGCCCGCGCTGCCCGATCGTCGCGTGGCGCCAGGAGCGGCTCGGTCACTCTTCGTCCCGTAGCAAGCGCCTTTTCTTTGCTCGCCTGCAGTCTCTCCATGGCCCTGTCATAATTCACGAAGATCCTGCCCGCCCCCATGATCGCGCCTTTGGCTACCTGGTGTTCAAGCTGGTGGTCCGGTTGAGTCTGCGGTGTTCGTTGCGGCACCGGCGGCATCTGCATGCTCTTGCGCTGCGGCGGCCTCCTTTGCCACGTGGCCGAAAGCTCTTGCGCGCGGGTTTCGATCCGCTCTTCGAACTGCCTGCACAACGCTTCATAATCGTCCTCGTCGATCTCGCTTTCGGCCTGTACCTGCCGGTCATGCGCAATCGTCCTTTGCAGGCTGTCGATCTTTTCCAGCGTGCGCACGATCAGCGACATCGCCTCGATGCTTGCCTTGGCATCGGCCTGCGTCTGCTTGCGGTCGATCTCATCAGTATCGACAAGCGCCCGCTCGGCCGCCTGTTCGCGCAGCACCTGGAACTGCTGCAACTGCATGCGCAGTTCCTTGGTCATGCCGTTCAGCATGTCCTGCAGGTCATCCAGCGGCGAAATCTTATCCGACTTGGTGTCCAGCACCGCAGCCCAAGCCTGCGCCCCCAGCGCCTCGTCATGACCGCTCAGCGCTAATCCGTCATAGACCAGCGCCTTCGGCCAGACACCGAACAGCGCCGGATCCACATCCAGTTGAACGTCCATCGACAATGTCCTTGAAACTCACCCTCCCCTTGAGGGGAGGGTCGGAGCGCAGCTCCGGGGTGGGGTGACCCCGCCGCATAAACCGGCCTTGGCCTTGAAACTACGGGGGAAGCATCCCGCCTCACCCGCACTTCTCTGACTGTACCTAAACCCTACCAAACCACCGTCACGCCGTCAAGGATTATTTTCCTATTAGGATTATTTTCTTTACCTTGCGAAAACATCCACCCGTGTTACTCTTTTCCGATGTTGACCGAAGAGATCGAAAAACTGGCGCTCAGCCTGCCCGGCACGCTCGAAAGCTCGCATTTCGGCAAGCGCGATTTCCGGGTGGGAAAACGCATCTTCATGTCGCTGCCGGAAGCCGGCCGCGCGGTCTTCAAGTTCACGCCCGACCAGCAGCGCATGCTGCTCGAAACCGAACCCGGCGTCTGCGCCGCGGTATCAGGCGGCTGGGGCGACAAGGGCTGGACCTCGGTCTGGTTTACCGAGGCTGGCGAAGACCTGATCCACACATCAATGGAAACCGCCTGGCGCAACGTCGCGCCGAAAAGCATCGCCAAGCACAAGGATTCGGCGCAGTCTTAGCTCACCGCGCCGTCGTCAGCGCGAACCAGACCGCCACGCCCGCCAGCAATACCGAAAGCACCCGCCTCACCCGCATCTCGCGACGGGGATCGTTGAGCACCGGCTCCAGGCTCCCCGCCAGAAGCACGATCAGCCCGTGGATGACGGTGGCGATCAGCACGTAGATGGCCGTGAGCGTCAGCGTCTGCACAAGTACGTTCGGCCCTGGCGCAACGAAGGCCGGCAGCACCGCCACGTAGAATAAAAGCGCCTTCGGGTTGAGCAGGTTGGTCAGAAGTCCGCGCAGGAAAAAGCCTTGCATCGTGCCGGCACCACCCTCCTCACGCTTGCTGGCCGCCATCCATCCCTCGATCGCGAGGTAAAGCAGAAACAGCACGCCCGCCCAGCGCAGGATTTCGTAGAGCATGGGCGAACCGTCGATCAGGGCCGCGGCCCCCAGCGCGCCGGCGATACCGATCACCGACAGCCCCAGCGCAACCCCGGCCACGGCGGCAAGACCGCTGCGCCGCCCTTCGACGGCGGAGATCACCGCAAGCCAGGTCATGTTCGGCCCCGGTGTGATCTCGATCAGCGCCGATGTCAGGGCAAAAGGCAGGAGACTGGTCGACAGGAAGGCAGGAAGATCGCTCATCGGCCGACTATAGCGGCAGTTTATAAAGCGCGCATAGGCCCCGTCTCACGCCCAGCCAATGCAGTCAGCGCGCGCGTCCTTCTTCCTCGCCCACCGTCAGCGGCCAGGTCACCAGATAATCCTCATAATCGTCGATATCGATGCCGTCCTCCGGCACGGTGCGGCCGCGCACCGAAATCCCCGCCTGGTGCACGGTCTGCGGGTCGCCCGATACCAGCGGATGCCACCAGTAGAGATCGATCCCGTCGCGCACCAAGCGGTAGCCGCAGGTTGGCGGCAGCCAGCTCAGCGTCTCGACCTCGTTCACCGTCAGTTGGATGCAGTCCGGCACGGTTGCCTGCCGGTTGGAATAATCCTTGCACCGACAGCTCTGCCCGTCGAGCAACGTGCAGCCGATTGAGGTCCAGGCAATCTCGCCGGTATCCCAGTCCTCCAGCTTGTTCAGACAGCAGAGCCCGCAGCCGTCGCACAGGCTTTCCCACTCGGCATTGCTCATTTGCGCCAGCGTCTTGGTCTTCCAGAAAGGCGCATCGTCCGCCCGGACACTGTCGCCGGTCCCCTGCATGTCGCCCATGTCGGTCACTTTCGTCAGTCCTGCACGCGCCTCAAAAGAAACGCCACGCGCATGTTTACGTTAAGTTCAAATTTTACCGCAGCATCGGTTTTTGCCGGAAGATTGCCGGTTTTTTAAGGCCATGCTGACGATATGCAAGTAGAATAGAAACGAGGGCCATGCAAATATCCCAGCGCTCTCGAACGATGCGGAACACCAGCCGTGCAGGACATGACGCCAGAAGAGACAAAATCAGTCGAACCGACCGCGACCGAAACAGCGCGCCTCGGCGACCGGCCGCGCAAGCGCCATATCTTCCTGCGCATCGATTCTGGATCGATCTGACCGTCTGGAATGCCGGCTTCCGCGCTGCTGAATGGTGGGAAGACGTCACTATTTTCTTCCGCCGCTTCCAGACCCGCGGCTGGAAAAAGGTGCTGTTCGACATTCTCGGCGAAGGCATGAACTGGGGCACTGTCGGCGCCGTTCTGATGCTGGCGCTCGCCCTTCCTGCCTTCGAGGAAACCAAGGGTAACTGGCGCGCCCAGAGCGATTTCGCCGTCACCTTCCTTGATCGTTACGGCAACGAGATCGGCCATCGCGGCATTATCCACGAGGATTCCGTGCCGATCGACGAATTGCCCGACACACTGATCAAGGCGGTGCTTGCCACAGAAGACCGCCGCTTCTTCGATCATTACGGCATCGATTTCCTCGGCCTTTCCCGCGCCATAACCGAAAATGCCCGGGCCGGCGGCGTCGTTCAGGGCGGCTCGACGCTGACCCAGCAATTGGCGAAAAACCTGTTCCTGACCAATGAACGCACCATCGAGCGCAAGATCAAGGAAGCCTTCCTCGCCGTCTGGCTGGAATGCAATCTTTCGAAAAAGGAAATCCTGCGCCTCTATCTCGACCGCGCCTATATGGGCGGCGGCACCTTCGGGGCGGCGGCGGCTTCGCAGTTCTATTTCGGCAAGGCGATCACCGACGTCAATCTCGCGGAATCCGCCATGCTTGCCGGCCTGTTCAAGGCACCGGCCCGCTATGCCCCGCATGTCAACCTGCCGGCCGCCCGCGCCCGCGCCAACGAGGTGCTGACCAACTTGGTCCAGGGCGGACTGATGACCCAGGGACAGGTGATTGCCGCCCGTCTCAACCCTGCCACCATCATCGACCGCGCCCAGACGAAGGCGCCCGACTTCTTCCTTGACTGGGCCTTCGACGAGGTCCAGCGCATCGCAAAACCCTTTGCCCAGCATTCGCTGGTCGTGCGCACAACGATCGACATGGGCCTGCAGCACGCGGCAGAGGAAGCGATCGAATCCAACCTGCGGCAATACGGCGAAAGCTACCGCGTCAAGCAGGGCGCGCTTGTCATGATCGAAAACGGCGGCGGCGTGCGCGCCATGGTCGGCGGCCGCGATTATGGCGAAAGCCAGTTCAACCGCGCCACCAAGGCGCTCCGCCAGCCGGGCTCCTCCTTCAAGGTCTATACCTATGCTGCGGCGATGGAGAAGGGCTTTACGCCGGAATCGGTCATCAGCGATGCGCCGATCACCTGGCGCGGCTGGTCGCCGCAGAATTACGGCCGCTCCTATGCCGGCCGCGTCACCATGCTGACGGCGATCGCAAAATCGATCAACACCATCCCTGTAAGGCTCGCCAAGGATGAACTCGGCACCGAGCGCATCGCCCGGATGGCCAAGGACATGGGCGTCGAGACGCCGATCCGCACCGACAAGACCATGCCGCTCGGCACCTCGGAAGTGACCGTGCTCGACCAGGCGACCGCCTATGCGGTCTTCCCTGCCGGCGGGTTGCAGTCGCGTCGCCACGGTATCAGCCAGATCCTCAATTATGACGGCGATGTGCTCTACGACTTCAACCGCGACGAACCGCCAGCCAGGCGGGTCATCAGCGAAACGGCCAATGCCTCGATGAATTTCATGCTGACCCAGATCCCGGTCATCGGCACGGCCCGCAAGGCAGCGCTCGACAACGGCGTTCTGGCTGGCGGCAAGACCGGTACCACCCAGGCCTATCGCGACGCCTGGTTCGCGGGCTTCTCGGGCGACTACACGACCGCCGTCTGGTTCGGCAATGACGACTATACCTCAACCAACAACATGACCGGCGGCTCGTTGCCGGCCATGACCTTCAAGCGGCTGATGGATTATGCCGAACAGGGCATCGAACACCGCCCCATCCCCGGTATCGACAATCCGCTGCCCGGTCCGGAAACGGACGAGGTCGCAACTGTCGCCAAGCCCGGCGACGAAACCGCGCTGCCGCCGCTGGTGCGTCCCCGCTCGCTGTCGACCGACGCCACCCGCCTGATCCGCGAACTCGGCGAAAAATTCAATACGGCAGCACCACTGAAAGCCCCGGAAAAAACGCCGGGCAAGGTCGCCGTGATCGACCCGCAATCGACCGGCGCGGTCGTCAAGGGAGGTCGGAATGCGGGCAAGTGATCGTTTGGCTGCGACAACGGCGGAACTCGAGCCTAGACACCCCCTCTGGCACGGAGTGACAGAGGGGGTGTGCGGGCCAAGCATCCCCTTATCTCGGCAGCAAATCTCCAACACACACCCACACCTCCCCCACGCCCTCCCCGCAAATTCCCGGTAGCATCGCTTGTTCCGCATCCCCCTCCTCGTCGCCCTTGCTCTGTCCGTCGCGTTTGGTGTCGGCATCGCCTCGGCTGTGTCCGCCCTGAAAGCAACGGTCGGCTTCGGCGCGATCGCGCTTGGGCCATGGGTCGCCTTTCCGGATGCGCAAACCGCCAATGCCGACCCTTATGCCCGCGCACACCGGGCCCGGGCCGGCAAGCTGCTCTATGGCGGCGCCGAAGGATTGCAGTTTACCGCCGCCGTCGATGATGCAGGCGCGAAACTCTCCGCAGCCTGCAGCTACGACATAACCGGCCTGACCCCGCCCGCGCGGTTCTGGACACTCTATGCTGCCAATGAAAATGATGTGGCGCTGCGTCCCGGGCCAGAACTCCCCTCGGCCTTCAACGCCCTGATGGTGCTGCGTCAGGCTGACAGTTCCTTTGTCATCCACGTGTCGGCCGAGGCGCAACCGGACAACTGGCTAGCCATCCGCCAAGCCGGCGCCTTCAAGCTCGTCCTGACCTTGCTCGATACGCCGACCGCCGGCTCGTCGGGCGTCGTCGATCTCACCATGCCGAAGATCGTCAAGACCGGGTGCGGCGATGCGTAGCGTGTTGTTTGCGATCCTTATCGGTCTTGTCGGCGCAGCGCTGCTGCATATCGTCATCATCCTTGCCCTGCCGCAGTTCACCGGCAAGGATGCCAATACCCGGGTGCTGGGTCTGTACGAAATGGATAGCTTCTTTGCGCTTGCCAACGAACCAGGACCCACCGGCCTTGCCAATGATGATCCATTCCTGCGGGTCGCCGTCTGTGGATTTTCGATTGATGTTGCGCCCGTCCGCTTTCAGGCGAGCGGTAACGTCCCATTCTGGTCGCTATCGGTTTTCGACGCGAATTCCAACGAGGTATTCAGTATGAACGACCAGACCTCGGTCAATGGCAATCTGGACCTCGTCGTCGCCACGCCGATCCAGCTCGTCGAACTGCGCAAGACGCCGACGGAAAAACTGGCACAGTCCATCATGGTCGAGATGCCCGAACAGCAGGAGGGATATGCCGTTCTGCGCGTTCTTTCGCCTGCGAGCAGCTATGAGGAAGCCGCCCGTAGCTTCCTTGCCGAATCCGGGTGCGAGCCGCTTCGCCGTTAAGACGAATGGAAGATTTCAATTTGTAAAAATCAGAAGCCAATGTTCGCCACGCTCCGGAGCCAATACACTCCAGCGGAGCAGATTCTGACAGAATCCTGTCGAATCTTTTGCGGCTTGAAAGCCGTCCTTGATCGCTGCAGAGGCGGATGCGCGATCATCCAGTGTTCAATGTTTCTTGCGGCCGCCCTGAAGAGGTGACTTCGCTGGGCCATTCGACGGACCGTCAAGCCGTTCATACCGGATGCCGGTGAACAAAAGGATCACAGCCTTGTTCGGTTGGGCCTGATCAACCGCTAATTTTCGGGGCGTGCGCGGCGTGCGGTCCCCCAATCTTATTACCTCTGCCATTCTCGTCTCCATTAAAACAATGAATGAGACGGATGAACTATCGTGGATTTCACCCTGCCCGTCTCCGGGCTGACGCATTCCCGGGATCTGAACCCCGGCATTCGCGCCTTTCTCGTTTGCTCCTTCTTCCGGATATCCGGATCTTCATGCCAGTCTTCGAAGCGGTCTACGGCGTTACAGTATCGACTATGACCGCCGCAGCTTGATTGAGCCATACGATAGTTAACGGCTCGTTAAGGAAGGATAACAGACCTGGGGAGAAACAGCTGCCCTATTGGCAAAACCGTCTCCCCCGCAAATCATTGGCCGCTGCACTATAACAGTGGCTAAACCGTCCCGCTTGCAAAAACCACATTAGGCAAACGCAGAAAAACACGCGGTTCCAAAAGAAACAGAGCAATTAACGGCGTGCGAGCAAGCCGATAAAGAAGGAAATTCCGGCGACAGTCAAAAGCGTCGAGACTGGTTCATCCCGCACGCGCTCGCGCAGGCGTTCCGTCAGGACTTCTGCTTCCGAGGTGACGACGGCCTTTGCACCGCTGCCGATCGCCGAAACCGAATCCGTGAGACGCGAAATTTCTGCCCGCAGTTCGGCAATCTGGTTTTCAAGTTCGGCGCGCGCGCCCGTTGCTTCGATTTCCGCTTCGTTCGGGACGGTTGCAAACTTATTCTCGGCCATGGTTCAGCTCCTTGTTTGAGTCTCCCCATAAACGCGCGGCCGCCTCTTTGGTTCCTGCCGCAATCTCGCATTTCCCCGACCTGCAATCGCCACACTGTCTTTCCCTTGGCGATGCGCATCGGCGCTCTAGGTACATAGTTCAGAACTATTCCGGCCAATCATGAGCGAAAACCACTGTTCATCCAAATAAAAACACAAAAACAGACTTCTAATGACATAGGTCGAGCAAAAACAAATCCGTCTTGCGATGATGCAAGCCGCAGAACGACAAGAACGCGTTTACGGGAGAAAAATCAGTGAGAACAATTCTTACAGGCATGGCGGTTGCCGCCATGCTGCTTATGCCAGGTCTGGCTGTTGCAGCCGAGGGCTTTTCAACAGCGAACGTCAACATGCGCTCCGGGCCAAGCACGCGCTATCCGGCCGTTACCGTCATTCCGCTTGATACCGAACTCGAAATTCACGGCTGCCTGGCGGATGTGCCCTGGTGCGACGTGTCCTTCTACCAGGGTCGCGGGTGGGTAGCGGCGCAATATATTGCAACCGATTACAGGCGAAACCGTGTTGATTTGCAGCCGCGATATTATCGACCGCTGGGTATCCCAACGATCACCTTCGATCTCGGCAACTACTGGGAGCGCAACTATCGCAATCGCGATTTCTACCGCGACCGCGCACGATGGGGCCGGTCCGACAATGACGGCAACCGCCGCGAGCGCCGTCGCAACAGCGACCAGTATGACAACGACTACGGTCAGAGCGACGACAACCGACCACCTCGCGACTACGGAGACAACGACGATAGTGGCTACGGACAAGATCGTGACCGGCGAGAACGTCGCGACCGCCACCGTGAACGCCGCCGCGTGATCGAGGAAAATAACAGCGTCGATCAGTTTGAAGGCGACAACGACAACCGCCGCCGTCGCAACGACAGCCGCCAAGAGGAAGTACGTCCTCAGGAGAATTTCCGCGAGGAGCAGCCCCGAAATAACGATCGTCGCAGGGATGCACGACCGGGAACCTGTGCGGTGGGCGATGTCGCCTGCGCCATCGAAAAAGCAAAGTGACCTGAAAACCATTCGGGCAGGGCATCATGCCCTGCCCGGACGCATTTTTGATTTGCACGCATACTTCGGCAGTGAGCCATAACTTTCGGGCATTGAGATATAACTTTTGCGCGTATGGAACAATAACATCTCTTAAGGGTTGTTTTTGTGTTCAGCAAAAGGAATTTCCCATGACCAACCAGCAAGCATCCCGGACACAAATCCTATCAAGACACGCAATTTGCGAAAGCGAGATGCGCGCTGGCGTGGGTCGCTTGGTCGAGACGGCATGCCGAATGGGATTTACACGCGAAGAAGCCCTGATCGCAATCAGCGATGCGGCGGATGCGGAACTCGCGGATCTCACGGAAAGCGCTTCCGGCGTGAGCGGCCCTAACACGAATGGTATCCCCTTCGGGGGCTTCCTGCATTAAGACTTTGACGACACCAAACGCCCTTCGATTGCCGCAGATATAAAGGAAACCCAAAGACCCATAGTTAACGAGCCGTCAACGCTTTTGCGCTAGGTTTGACGCTGGGTCCCGTATCGGGACAGACGGGATCGAACCGGCTGTCGTGGCGGATGTTTCTGATGTTTTGCGTGCGAGTGGGTGTATCCGTGTCGGACCGGTTTCGTGAGTTGGAAAGACCGCAATCAGGGCGCTCCAAGGACGTCGTTCTGATGGCAACCGTCACCGGTTTCGAAGGCCTCCGGCATCCCCGCAAATCGGATATGAAGCAGTTTTCCGAACTGTTCGAACCCCTGTTCCTTTCCTCGAGCGACGAAGCCCGGCGTCAGGCGGCAGCCGCCCTTTCGCAATGCCCCCATCTACCGCAAACGGTCGCGCTGCAGATCGGCAGCGCCCCGATTTCGATCGCGGCAATTTTCCTGACCCGCTCGACATCGATCGACGACAGGACACTCATCGCGATCATCCGCAGCCAAAGCCCGGCCCACTCGACAGCCATTGCCCGTCGCGAAAATCTTTCTCCTCAGGTCGTCGATACACTGGTCGAACGCCGACATACGCTGGGCAGCCTGGCGCAGCAGGCCCGAATACTACGATCCTCGCAATCCGAGCAGTTGTCCCTTCAGGCAGAAACAGTCCCCTCCACGCCGTCACCAGACGACATGCAGCAACGGCAGTTGCGTGAGGAAAATCTGCGGCGTGAACTGAAGTCACTGGCGCTCACCAATCGTCAGGTGCAAACGCCGCCGCTTCTCCAGCCTGTTGCTGCCCTGCAGGAAGCCCTGCTGGTGCGTTTCGCCCGCAGCGGCGAAACCAATCTGTTTGCTGCCACCCTTTCCGCCGCGCTCGATGCCAGTCCGCTTCTGGGAGAACGCATCGTGCTCGACATTTCCGGCCAGCAGCTTGCGGCAACTCTGAACGCGTTGTCTTTGAATCGTATCGACCAGATGTTCATCCTACAGGCGCTCTATCCGCATCTTGGCGAGCGTATCGGCGGCACGACCCGCGCCGAAGTGCTGATCGAAACAAGCAATCCTGTCACCAGCCGTGAGCGCGTCGAAGCCTGGTTGCGGGCCGATCGCTACACCGGCGACAGCGTCACCCATGAGCCGCATCTGGCGGCCGACCGTGCCGCCGATCCGCGCCAGGCGAACGCCCGCCCGACTAATGCCCGCCCCTCTGGCGTCGAGCACACGGCCATCCCCCACAAGCGCCGCAGCTTCGGCCGCTAACCGGTCTATTCGATAACCTCGAAAAGATCGCCGCGGTCTTCCACCTCGATCTCGACGACCCAGCAATCCGGATCGAAGCGCATTTCGCGGGCAAGCATGGCCTCGACGGTTTCCGTATCGGCCTTGTCCAGACGAACCTCGAAAAGCCGTCCGGGCGTGTAGTCCTCATCAAAGACACTCTGCGGTGCCGGCCCGTAGAGAATCTCCGTGCCCTGTCGTGATCGCTGCCGGATGAAGATCGCGCCGGCTTCCGCCGCCCCCTTGCGCAGCACGGCAGCATAGTCGCCGGCATTGAAGACGCGGCGGATTAGAGCCGACACAAAGATTTCGGATTTCAGGCGCATGGTGGGTGATTACACCGGCTCAAGAGGCAGTGCAAATCTGCGCGGGATCGTGCGAAGAAGTCAGCCTTAGACGCGGATGGCGAGCCGCAGGCCGCCCCAATGCCGACCGTTGACGAAGATTGGCGCGGAGATATCCTTCATCAGTACGAAATTGCCGGCGCCCATGTCGCGGCGATAGGTCTGGACGAGGAAGGGTTGCGTACCCTTTCCGGCGGCAAGGCCGACGCGGTCGTTGAAGATGCGGCGGTTGCGGCAATTGGCGGTGTTCCAGTCCGGATCGTTCGGCCGCTGCGGATGCGAGAATTTGCGATTGTGCGTCGGCAGATAACCGTTCTCGTCAACGGCCGCACAAAAGGCGATGCGCTCGTCCGCCTCGACCACCGGCTCGAGAATGGCCGGCAGTACACGATCGGTGAATTCGGTAAACCGCGTCATCATCTGAACCGGATTGCTGCCGGGGATCTGGCGATATTGCCGGTCGAACAGGGCATCCATGCCGATGGCACCGGAAGCGACCGCCTTTTCGAACAGTGCCGAAACGCTTGTCGCTGCATCGCGGACAGAGCGGATATAGGGGCTGTCAGGCGTCTCAAGGCCGGCGCTCGCCGTCACCTGGATGATCTTTTCGGAAACCGCGACGACCGAATCGACCCTCGAAGAGGCTTTCTGAAGCATCTCGCTGGACACACGGATTTCACCGGACATCCCGCTCAACTGCTCGGCAAAGGCGGCATACTGCCGATCGATGGTGCCGGTCGTGCCGGCAACGGAAGAGGCATTGTCGAGAATGGTCGACATCACCTGTTCCATGCTGGCAAACGAACCCTGGATATCGGCCGCCTTGCCCTTGACGCTTTCCGCCGAGACCGCGGCTTCCTGGCCGGCGCTGCCGAGACGTTCGATGCGCTGGCGCAGGTCGCTCAGCGTCTTCTGGATCGATGCCGTCGTTTGCGAGGTCTGCAGTGACAGCGCCCGGACTTCGGCAGCAACAACGGCAAACCCCTTGCCGGCATCCCCGGCCCGCGCAGCCTCGATCGCTGCATTCAGCGCCAGAAGGTTTGTCTGCCGGGCAATGGCCCCGATCTCGGAGGCAAACCGGTCGACATCGGCGAGTGCGCCGGAAAAGGACGAAATTTCTGTGCCGATCTCGCGGGTTGCGGAAACCATGTGTTCGATTTCCGCCAGCGATCCCTGCAGCCGGTTTCCCTGTTCACCGAGCACGGCGCGGGCCGTGGTGGCGGAGGTATCGGTTTCGCGCAGCGAGCGGGCGACCTCGCCATTGGCGGCGGCAATGCTGCGGGCCGTGTCGGTCACGGTGGAAAAGACGGCAGCGTGGCGGATGGAAAGGGCGGCGGCGTCCTGGATTGCGCCGGCAATATCGACGAGGTCGACACCAAGCCCGGCCGCCTCGCGCGCCAATGCGCCGACCACAGTCTTCAGATTCAGGCCGCCGGTGTTTTCCGCGGCATTATCGTATCCGGAAACATCTTCCGGCATGCGCAAAACCGTGCTCATCGTCCACTCCGCCTCCTGATCCGGAAAAGTCTAGGGCGAACATGGTTAATGAAGCGCAAATCCTCGCAAAACGAGATGCATCTTACGACTTAAGTCTCATACGGCGTGTCGAGGGCCGGACTTTCCTGAATCGATCCCTGTTGTCACAGGGCACCTATTTCCTTGAGCTTTTTCAGGACCTTGTCGTTCGGCTCGCCGGTCTGCGGCAGGCGGTAGTGTTTTTCGAAATGACGGATAGCAGCCCGGGTCTGCTCGCCCGCCACGCCGTCGATCGAGACATCCGCATAAGCCAGATTGCTCAGGCCCTTCTGGATGTGCATGACCATTTCGTTGGAGGCCGGAATATCGGCCTTCGGAATGAATTGCGGATCGATCTCGGCGTTGCGGATTGCTGCAGCCACCGGGTCGATATCGCCCTTCGTCGCCTTGACGTTTTCGAAAGGCCGATCCGCCGGCTTTACGGCCGCTACGCGCTGTGGCGCCTTGCGCAGGGCGATAAGCAGTGCGGGGTCCGGGTTGCCGGTTTCAGGCCGTCCGGACAGTTTTTCGAACCTGAAAATGGCGGCCGCCGTCTTCGGCCCGATCTTGCCGTCGGCCGGCCCGTCATAGAGCCCCTGGCGGGCGAGTTCGGTCTGGATGCTGGTCACGAGTGCCGCATCAGACAGCACGGCCGGCTCCTCGTCAGCCGGTCTGCGTATCTGCGTTGTGTCCTGTGCGGGTGTATGCTCGATGCTCGCTGTCTGCGTTTCCGGCTCCTGCGTGTCGCCTTCGCGCTCGATCACGAAGGTCGTCACCTTGCGGGGCGCAAGGCCGCCTGCCCCATCCTCATCCAGCGTCGCCGGATTGCCGGCGATCTCGGGTTGGGTAAAGGGAATGCGGGTGCGCAGGAACGGCGACGGATGTGCGCCGGGCTGGTACCACAGCGCATTGGCGGCGACGAAGCTGAACACGACGACAAACGCCGCCGTGCCGCCAAAGGCAGCCGGATGCCGCGATGCCAGGCGACCACTGAACGCAATGGCCCGCACGGCAAGGCCCGGTCCGCGCCGGGCTGCCTGTTTTTCTCAGGCTGTTTTCGCTTGCGAGTCGTCATGACCTGCGCCCCCGTCCATGTCTCCTGCACTGCCATTGCCTCGTCCCCGAAGCGCCGGTCCGACAGCATTTCCGTTTGTCGTATGACTGTCGGTCCGTTCCTTCAAGCGCGGCGGAAACTCGACCATGGTGTTTTCCACGGCGCTGTCGTGTTGAGCCGTGCGGATACCGGAACCATCGAGCGAAATTGTGATCGTGATCACGGTTCCTTCACCCGGCCGGCTGCGAATGTCGAAGCGGCCCCCATGCAGTCCCACCAGTCCCTTGACCAGCGACAGGCCGAGACCCGTTCCCTCGTATTTCCGCGTATAGTCGTTTTCGATCTGCACGAAGGGCTGGCCAAGCAGGCCGAGTTTGTCCTCGGCAATGCCGATGCCGGTATCACTGACGATCAGCTTCATATCCCCGCCTGAGGTTTCCGCATCGATGGTCACCAGGCCGCCGCGATCAGTAAACTTGATGGCATTGCCGACCAGATTGATAAGGATCTGCTGGATCGAACGCTGGTCGGCATTGACCTCACTGACAGTGCGGGCAATCCGGCTTGTCAGTTGCACGCCCTTGGCACGCGCCTGCAGCCCCAGCATGGCTTCGCAGGCCTTGACGACGTCGGAGACCATGAAGGGTTCCGGGATCAGTTCGTAACGGCCCGCCTCGATCTTGCTCATGTCCAGCATGGTGTTGACCACCGACAGGAGATGCAGGCCCGACTGGTTGATCAGGCTGACATATTCGCGCTGACGATCGTTTTCTAGCTTGCCGAAATATTCGCCCGAGAGGATATCGGAAAATCCGAGAATGGCGTTGAGCGGGGTGCGCAGCTCATGGCTGACGGCCGCCAGGAAACGCGTTTTGGCGTCGTTGGCCTGCTCGGCGATCTTCGCTTTCTGCGCGGCCTCGGCACGCAGGTGCGCTTCTTCGGACACATCCCGAGACTGCACCAGGATCGAGTCGAGGGCTGCATCGCGGCCGGCAATCGCCGTCATCTCGCAGCGCATGTACACGAACTGTTCGCCCTCGACAAAAACGCTCGGCCGTTCCATCCGGATATCGATGGTTGCCCGCTCGGTACCCTGTCGCAGGAGATCGATCGTCTGCAGGAAGACGATGCGGTCGGACACATGGATCTGCTCTAGGAAACCACGGCCCGAGGGATCACGCATCCATGAGAGATAGTCGGCGGCGTCGCGGCCATAGAGACCGGTGACGGAGCCGCGGATATCATGCACGGTCACGAGGCCGGCGAACCGGTCATAGATCGGCGCCATATCGATGACGACAGGTGGGGTTACAACCGCGACCGGTGCCTCACGCTCCTCGCGGTAACGGCTGTAAGCAATGCCGCAGACCGCAAGCATCAGCGCACAGGCGACGACGAGAGCTGCACCGACGGGCAGCGCCAGTGAAATCGGCAGAGCGAGCGACAGCAAAGCCGGCACGATCGGAAGGGCAATCAGCGTCGATGCGGCAACTGTGCGCAGAACGGCGACTTCACGGCGTCGGCTGGGCACGCCGGCCACCTGCCGCGGTAACCACAGGCCGGCCACGTCATCCACACAGGACGCCATTCTTCCAGCAATGTTACGCAATACGCTCACGCTTTACCCTGCATCTTGTTCTTGTCCACAGTCGCCACCCTTTCTCAAGGGCGGTTCCCGCGGCTGGCTCCGAAGGGCTTTCACCGCTCCTCGGTACCGCATTCTAGCGGTTGCTCCGCCTGTCTAGAATTTCGCACCGGCGGCTTAATGAAAGAATAAATGAAGGCTACCGAAACCTGCCGGAATCCCCGGAAAGTCCCATTCCGGGACAGAATCCCGAGGCTTTGTCTTTTGTGGTTAATGGGGCGTAAGCGATGGATTTTAGGCGGTTTTTGCCCGCGCATTAACACCTGTGGCAAGGTGTCAGGCATGACAATCCAGCGTTTGCGGGCTTGGCCGCGCCCCGTCCGCCACGATGATTAATGGCAGCCGCTAAAAGGCGATGCAAATGCCATTCAAATGCCGAAGAATCCAATTTTATGAAAACTCGGCACAAATGCGAACGGTTTTGGCAAAGGCATTTTCCGATTTCCTTCCTATTGTGATCGGACAAGGCGGCGAAAAGCGATGGATCCGGCAAAGACCGGCAGGCTGCGCCGCCGTAGAGATGGATGGGCAAACAATGTGGTTTCTGATCAAGGGAACATTCTGGTTTTCGCTGGTGCTGGTGCTTCTGCCGTTTCTCGATCCGGCAAGCACGGACACGCTGGAACGCGGCCCTAAGGTCGATGTCGGCGATACGTTCTCCGCCGCGACCGAAGCCTTCGGCTATATCAGCGCGATCTGCATGGAGAAGCCGGATGTCTGTGAAAAGGGCGGCGAAACCTTCGTGGCGCTCGGTCACCGGGCCCGGGAAGGCGCACGCATCGCCTATCAGTTTCTCGACCAGCAATTCGCCTCGCCGGATGATGCGGTCATGACAGGGACGGTCACTGTGCAAGCCGCCGGCGACCCCAACGATACCCTTGCCGTGGACGCCGAGGGCGACACCGTACCACTGTTCAAGCACACACCTGTCCCGGAACCGCGCATCGAACCGAAAACGGCACGGACCAACTAATCATCGTCGTCCGGCTGGTGTGCCACCTCTTTTCGACTTTGCCTGACTGACCTCGCCGCTTGCCGGCAGCCGTGCGGAACGCCCATCCCGCACGGCTTTTCTTTGTCGCCAGGAAAGAGCCTCAGAATGCCGCATGCTTTTGCGGTTCTCATCCGTCCGACGATCCCCTATATCATCGGGCATGGACCAGATGCCGGATACAAGCATGACCCCGATTGACAAGATCATCGACGACTTCGCCTTCCTTGAGGAATGGGAGGATCGCTATCGCTACGTGATCGAGATCGGTAAGGCGCTGCCTGTCATGCCGGAGGACCAGCGCACAGCCGAACACAAGGTGCAGGGCTGCGCCAGTCAGGTCTGGCTCGTCACCAGCAAGGCCGAGGAAAGCGCCGACCCGATACTGACCTTTGCCGGCGAATCCGACGCGCATATCGTGCGCGGTCTCGTCGCCATCGTGCTCGCCATCTATTCCGGCAAACATGCGTCGGAAATCGTCAGGCTCGATGCGCTCGACGTCTTCGGCAGGATCGGCCTTGTCGAGCATCTGTCGGCGCAGCGCGCCAATGGGCTGCGCTCCATGGTCAAGCGCATCCGCGAGGAAGCGGCGCGCGAACTGGTCGCCTGAGGGCGACTACATCCCTCCGCGAGGCCTGTTTTGCCGAGGATCGACGATCGCATCGGCGATGTCGGGTCTATAGCCTTCGGCGCCGCAGGCGCTCATCCGGCTGCGGCTCGGCGGCGGCGCATAATGCCTTGCCAGCGCCATCAGCGCCGCGCGCAGCATCAGCTTGGCCGAGCGCACCGGCCATTGCCGCTCGCGTTCTACCGTCTCCAGCCCTTTTTCGAAGCAGCAGACATCAAGCGCCACGCCCGACAGTTCCGGGCCGATCGCCTCGACGGCGGCGCGCACCCTGCCCCGCGCCGAGATTGCGCTGTCGCAGAGATCACCGGTGCCGCCGGCCATGCCTTTGGTTTTGGTTGAAAGACGCGGCTCGTAGCGCATTGTGAGTTGCGGCTGCAGTTGCGCGCGGGTGAAATCGGCATGCAGCCGCAAGCCGGCGTCGAGCGCGGCCGCCGTCAGAAACGCCTCTCCGGACTTTTCCTTGAGCCGCGCCACGCCACCGAGCGGCGATTCGGCCAGATTGACGCGGACGCGCTGGCGCCGGTCATCGACAAGCATGCTCTGCTCCTCAATCTCGCGGTGCTGGTCCTGGAAGCGTTCCTCCGGCACAAGCGCCGCCCGGCGCAGAAAAGTTGCCGCCTGCGGTGTCGCCTGGAGCGTATCGCCGCGCCGAACGAGCAGACCGAGCGCGCAGGCTTCAGCCAGCGCCCTTTGAGAAAAGATCGTCCCGCCTCGCCCGCCCGGCTGACAACCACCCCGGCATCGCCGCCATTGTCGCAGATCAGGGCCTCCCGCCCCGCCACATGGCGCACGAGCTTGACAAGTTCCCCCTGCTTGAAAGGCCCGCCCTCACGCATCGTCGCAACCTCCTGCCGTGCCGAACACCGAGAGGATGACCCGCTCCACCGCCGCGACAAAATCGTCGAAGGCCGCATCGTCGCGGCGATCCTCGACGACAGCGCAGGCGTGGCCGACGGTCGTGCGGTCTCGACCGAAGACCTGGCCGATATCGGTCAGTGAAATCTGCAGCACGACATGGCTGACATACATGGCGATCTGGCGGGCATGGCAGCTGGAGCGCCTGCGGTCGCGGCGCAGTTGCACCCGGTCTCCCACCAGCATCAACATCTCGGCCGTCACCTGTCGGACGATGCCGCAGAGAATACGGGCCGACAAGTCGCGATAGGGTCCTCGCGACGGGCCACGAAGACTGTTGGCAGGGCCGCCGCCGGCCGGAACAATCGCGGACGGTGTCGTTTCTCCCGAAAAGGGAAAACGACGGGACGGCATTCTGGAACGACTGATCTTGGTCACGGGCATGAACGCACTCCTTTAATAGGAATTAATTCATACACCTTAGTGTGATTACGGGGATGGAAGGAACCGACTCTTCACAACCAAGCGTTGATTTTCCAATGTTTTCAGCAATACGGAAAAGAAAAATAGGTATTTTTTCCTCACTCGAAGAATCAAAAGACCGGAGCGGTTGATCCACTCCGGTCCAAATCTACGGCATCGGACGCCGTGCAGCGTGCCCGCCTTATTTGGCGCGGCGCTTGCGGCGCTGGCCGAGACCCATTTCCTTGGCAAGGCGCGACCGCGCCTCTGCATAGGCCGGGGCAACCATCGGGTAATCAGACGGCAGGTCCCATTTTTCGCGGTAGTCTTCCGGAGACAGACTGTGGTGCGTCATCAGGTGGCGCTTCAACGACTTGAAGGTGCCGCCACATTCCAGGCAGGTGATCTGGTCGTCCTGGACCGACTTGCGGACAGATACGGCAGGCTTCGGCTTTTCCACCGCCACGACGACCGGCGCTGGGCTGTTGGTGCCGTTCAGGGCGGAATGCACGTCGGCAATCAGGGTCGAAAGCTCGGCAACCGGGACAACATGATTGCTGACATAAGCAGCGACGATCTCGGCGGTAAGTTCGACCAGTAGATCATGGCCCGCGCCAAGCGTTGAGTCCGTCATTCTTTTTTCTCCTATCGGATTTTTACAAACGCGCCTGAAACGAAAGAATTCAAGCACAACTGGAACCTGTTCGAAAGAGTCGCGAAACCAGCGTTTTGCAGGCCACGGACGACAAAATCCTGATGGCGCCATCACAACCTATGAAACGCACCAGCAAGCCATCCTAAAACTTCGATCCCCAAGGCGAAAGCCCTTGCCAAAACACAAGTGGGCCCGGAACGCCAAAGCAACAGCCAATATTCGCAACCCATGCTGGAATTTTCGGCGGAAGTAATATTGCAAGCGACACTTTGCCGTTACTCGATTAACACTGATGCCACAAAAGTCCAATAACATTTTGTGCGCTATTGGCGGATGTCATCTTGAAATGTGCGATGAAATCGTCAGCTGTTGGAAACACTACGTTCCATCAGGAATGCGTTGCCAAGAAGAATGGCAGATGAAGCTTTGGCAGGCCATTCGAGGCCTGCACCTGCAATGTCTGCCGCCGGCTTTTCACACCGTGCCGTTCGGGCCAGCCTTGTCGCGCGGCATCTGATCGACCACGGAGAGCGGATGCAGCCGCTGGCCGGCCTGATGCGCGGCCTTGGCGAGAAGATGGGCCGAGATCGGTGCCGTCAGCAGGAAGAACAGGAAGCCGGCCAACGCGCGGAGCAGGATCGCCGCGTCTAACGCATGGAGGCCAGCCGCGATCAGTAAAAGTCCCGAACCGACTGTGCCGGCCTTGGAAGCAGCGTGCATGCGCGTGTAGAGGTCGGGAAAGCGCAACAGGCCAAGCGCTGCCAAGAGGCTGAACAGCGCGCCGGCAAGCATGAGTACGACAACCACCAGGGTCATTGCCATACCCAGCGGCTCCTGTCCGATGATCGGGGTATCCATCAGCGCTCTCCCCTGCGTTTGCGGCGCGCCGCCTGCCGTGCCTTGCCGCCCTTCGGCAGGCGCAAGTGAGGCGTCACCTCCGACTTTTCCGACGAGAGTCCACGGGCCAGAATGAAGCGGGCAAAAGCGACGGTCGCGAGGAAGCCGACAAGCCCAAGCGCAATGGCGATATCGATATAGAGATTGAACCCTGTTCTGACCGCTATCGTCGCAATGAAACCAATGGCGATGGCCACCAGCATGTCGAGCCCCAGAACCCTGTCGGCGAGCGAGGGGCCGCGAATGATGCGCACCACGGTCATCGCCAGCGCCAGCGACAGGACGACGAGCGTGAAGGTGGTTGCCGCTTGCAGAATATCGGCCGGGTTCATAGCGGGAAAGCCTCCCTGATGCGCCGCTCGAACCCTTGGGCGATGTCGCGTTTTGCAGCGCTCGGATCGGAGCAGTCGAGCGCGTGCACATAAAGCATGCTGCGGTCGGCGGAGACGTCGACCGACAGGGTGCCCGGTGTCAGCGTGATCAGGTTGGCGAGAAGCGTGATTTCGAAATCCCTGTTTACGCTCAGCGGAAAGGCGAAGATGCCGGGTTTCAGCTTCATCTTCGGCTGCACGACGAGGATGGCGACCTTGATCGCCGACAGCGCCAGTTCCCTAAAAACAGCCCGCAGAGCAGGAGGAGCTTCAGGGGCCGAACGGTCGACCAGACGGGATCGACCTGCTCGCGGACCAGCCAGAGCGAGACCGCGCTGATGCAAAGGCCAAGCAGGAGATTGAGCAGGGAGACGCTCCCCGTCACCGCAAGCCAGAGACACGCCATCAGCAGGAGGGTGACTGTTCGCTTCATGGTGCGATACCTCCGGCCGGAAAAACGGAACGGATATAGTCTGCCGGATCGGCAAGCGTCACTGCGGCGCCGCGCACGAGCGCGAGCAACGGCTCGGGATAGAGACCGACACAAAGGGACAATGCCGTCAGTCCGGCCAGCGGCCAGAGTATGAGGGCGGGAAGGACGGTCGAAACGGGTGTCGCGCCTGCGGGCATCTCGGGCGCCGGACGCCAATAGGCGAGCAGAAAGATCTCGCGCGGTGGCGATCGTCGTCACGAAGCCTGCCAGCAGCAGGCTTGCCGCCAGCCAGCCGGCGCCGCCATCAAGTGCTGCCTTGACCAGCATGACCTTCGGCCAGAAGCCGGAAAACGGCGGCAGGCCGGACACCGAGAAGAACAGCATCAGCGACAGCGCCGCCAAAAGCGGATGGCTGCGATAGATCCCGCCCAGAGCCGCTAGCGAAGAACTGCCGCCCGCCCGGGCGGCAAGCCCCGCCGCGAAATACAGCGCCGTCATGACGATGATCGAATGCAGCGCGTAGAAGACCGCGCCGCCAATGCCTTCCGGCCCGCCCAGCGCGACACCGGCCAGCATGGCGCCGATGCCCGATATCACGAGAAAGCCGAGCAGCCGGCGGATGTCGGTCTGCGCCAGCGCGCCGAAAACCCCGGTCAGCATGGTCAGCACGGCAATGAGCGACAGAACGAGGGTCAAACGGTCGAGCGACACCGGAAACAGCATCACGCCGACGCGGATCAGCGCATAGATGCCGACCTTGGTCAAAAGCCCGGCAAACAGCGCCGAAACAACCAGGCGTGGCGTGTGATAGGAGGCGGGTAGCCAGAAGTTCACGGGAAAGGCGGCAGCCTTCATGCCGAAGGCGAGAACGAACAGCCCCGTCAGCGTCATCAGCGGTACCCGGTCGGGCGTTGCCTGCGCCTTGAGCGCGATATCCGCCATGTTCAGCGTTCCGAAGACGCCGTAGAGCAGGCCGGTGGCAACTAGGAACAGGGTCGTCGCCATCAGGTTGAGGAAACCGTACTTGACCGCGCCGTCGATCTGTCCGCGCTCGGAACCCAGCACCAGCAGGCCGAAGGACGAGATCAGCAGCACCTCGAACCAGACATAGAGATTGAAGATATCGCCGGTCAGGAACGCGCCGTTGACGCCCGCCATGAGCAGCATCAGGAACGGATAGAAGCCGTAGCGCCGTCCGCTGTCATTGACGTCGTCGAGCGCCGCAATCGCGCCGGCAAGCGCGACGATGCCGGCCGCCAGCGCAAACAGCGCGCCGGTCAGATCGACAGTGAAGGCAATGCCGAACGGCGGAAGCCAGCGACCCATCACCATCGTCACGGGCCCATTGGCGGCGACATGGAAAAGCAGCGCGGCATTCAGCGCGACAAGCAGCCCAAGCGCCGGGATGGCGAGGATGGCGTGGGCGCCGACCCGGCGGCGGACCATCATCAGCACGGCGCCGATGAGGATGCACCAGGCGACCGGCAGGATCACCAGCCAGTCGGCAAGCGCCGTTGGCGTCATCACCAGGGCTGCGGAAAAATCTGTAGAAGAAGAGGATACGGCCATGCGTCAGTACCTGAGCGGCGGCGGGGCTTCGCCGTCGGGCTCGGCCACGCGCATCTCGTCGGTGTTGTCCGTTTCGAGCACGCGATAGGCGCGCCAGGACAGGACCAGCAGGAACGAGAAGAAGGAGAAAGAAATGACGATGGCCGTGAGGATCAGTGCCTGCGGCAGCGGATTGGCGGTTTGGACGGTCGAGATGTCGAGGCCGGCGCCGATGACGGGCGGCACATCGCGCAGGATGCGGCCGCTGGCAAAGATCACCAGGTTCACGGCATTGCCCAGGATCGCCACGCCGAGCAGCACCCGGATGATGTATTTGGAGAGCAGCAGATAGACCGCGACGGCAAAGAATATCCCGACGAGGATGGCAAAGATCGGTTCCATCAGTCCTCGCCCCTTTCCTCAAGCGCCAGCACGACACCGGTCAAGGCCCCGACGACGACGAGATAGACGCCTATATCGAACAGCATGACGCTCGACAGCGGCACCGGTTCGCCAAGGATGCTGGGCTCCACCCAGATGCCGGTCATGAAGGGAACACGCAGGACGATCGAGATCAGCCCCGCCACGGTCGACAGCAGAAGGCCGGCACCCGCGATCGCCAGCGGATGAAAGACGATCGCGCGCCGCACGGTCTCGACGCCATTGGTGATGCCGTGGATGGCAAGTGCTGCAACCGCGATCAGGCCGCCGATAAAACCGCCGCCCGGCTCGTTATGGCCGCGCAGGAGCACGAAGATCGAAAACATCAGCATCAGCGCGATCAAAGGGGGCGGCCGTGCGCAGGATCAGCGATTTCATCGGCCCGCCTCCCTTACATCCTGGGCGGCATCCGGGTCCACATCCGGATCATTGTCGGCCATCCGCACCAGCGATCCCGCGCGCAGGCGCACGAGCGACAGGATGGCCAGCGCCGCAATCATCACCACGGCGATTTCGCCGAGCGTATCCGTGCCGCGGAAGTCGACGATGATCACGTTCACGACATTGGCGCCATGGGCGATCACCTTGGAATGGAGGTTGAAGAAGTCGCTGAGCGTCGTATCGAAGGGCGCCTGCGTCACCGCCATCAGAAGCAGGCAGAGCCCGAGGCCGCAGACGAGCGCAATAGCCGCATCCGGCAGCGTCTGGCGGAACGGCCGGCGGTCGGAGGGCGAGAGCCTGAGCCGCGTCATGACAAGCGCGAGAATGACCACGACCAGAGTCTCGACCATGAACTGCGTGAAGGCAAGGTCCGGCGCACCATAGAGCAGGAAGATAACAGCAACGGCAAATCCCTGGATGCCGAGCGAGACGATCGCCGTCAGCCGGTCCTTTGCCAGCACGACGGTGATCAGGCCGATGACGGCGATCCCCATGATGGCAAGTTCGTGCCATGGCACGTCATTTGGAAACACCGGCGGACGCGGCAATTCGCCGAACCACAGGGGCGTGGCGAGGAGTACCACAGCCACCGCGACGAAAGTCACGGTCATGTAGGTATCGAGCCGGCCGGTCTGCAGCCGCCGCGTCAGCCCGTGGGAAAAACCGATCAGCCCGCGCATCGCCTGATCGAAACCGCGATCCGGACCCCAGCCGATATCGGCAAGGATACCCGCGATCAGATCGCGCAGGCGATCGAGAAAACGATAGGCGAGAACACCGAGCGCCACCGTCAGCGCGGACAAGGCGAGCGGCACGCCGAGATGCGGCACAAGCGCGATATCGACCCGGCGCATTTCCCCTGCGATCGCCGAGGCCATCGGCGTCGAGATCAACTGATGCGTCAGCCCGGCCAGAACAGCGATGGCGAGCCCCTTCAAGGCGAGGACCGACGGGCCGATCCAAAGCAAAGCCGGCCCCTCATGCGCCGACTTTGGCGTCTTGACGACAGGACCGAGGAAGGGCTTGAACGCAACGGCAAAGGCGACGGCAAACATCAACGCATTGCCGATGATGGCAATCGTTGCAAAGGCGATCGACCAGCCATCGAAGCGTCCGACCGCATAATAGATTTCCTCCTTGGCCAGAAAGCCGAAGAAGGGCGGCAGGCCGGCCATCGACAGGGCGGCGATGAGGGCAGCGGCAAAGGTGATCGGCATGGCGCGCCGCAGGCCGCCGAGCTTGCGGATATCGCGCGTACCCGCTTCGTGGTCGATAATCCCGGCGACCATGAACAGGGCGCCCTTGAACAGCGCATGGGCGACGAGATAGAGCACCGCCGCCTCGAGCGCATGCGGCGAGCCAAAGCCGGTAAGCAGCACCAGAAGCCCGAGCGACGACATGGTCGTATAGGCAAGCATCATCTTGAGGTCGGTCTGGCGCACCGCAAGCAGCGCCCCGATGATCAGCGTCGCACCGCCAAAGAGCGGCAGGAGCGTCTGCCATTCCGGCGTGCCGCCGAGCGTCGGGTTGAGGCGCATCAGGAGATAGACCCCGGCCTTCACCATGGTCGCCGAGTGCAGATAGGCCGAAACCGGCGTCGGCGCTTCCATGGCATTCGGCAGCCACATATGGAACGGGAACTGCGCCGATTTCGTCAGCGCGCCGCCGAGCACCAGCAGCAAGGCAGCCAGATAGAGCGGATTGGACTTGATCTGCGCCGCAAAGGCGGAGAGTTCGGAGAATTGAGAGACCCCCGTGATGCCCCAGATCAGAAGGAGGCCGGCAAGCAGGAACAGGCCGCCACCGCCCGTAACGACCAGCGCCTGAAGCGCCGCGCGCCGCGCCGCCTGGCGTGTGTGATCGAAGCCGATCAGCAGGAAGGAGGTGATCGAGGTCAGTTCCCAGTAGACGAAGAGCATCAGGAAACTGTCGGAGACGACAAGGCCGAGCATCGCCCCCATGAACAGCATCAGGAAGGCAAGGAAGCGGCCCTGATCCGGATGCCCTTTCAGATAACCACCGGCATAGAGCACGACCAGCGTGCCGATGCCGGAAATGAGCAGCGCGAAGGTCAACGACAGCCCGTCGATCAGCCAGGAAAAACGGACGTCGAGAGACGGCACCCATTGATATCCGCCAGTGACAATGTCGCCGGAGGATATCTCGGCCGAAAATCCGGTGAAATGCAGGAAGATGGCAGCCGGAAACAACGCCAGCAGCCAGGCGGCATTGTGCCCCAGCATGCGGGTCAGGCCAGGGGCTGCGAGCGCGCCCAGAAACGGCAGAAGGAGCGCCAGAAATGTCAGGGCCATGACATCCAACTTGCGTCTCTCCTCCCTTCAAGAATTGCACACCGCTGCGATCGACCGAACGGGCGACCGCACGACAGCGATGCCCCTGCAATAGGACACGCAGACCGGGAACTCAAGGTTTTCCGGCCTGTTATCCCGGTTTTTGGCGATTGGGGGCCCTTTCATCGTCGATTTCGACGATGTGCTTCACTGCGCTGAAGACGGGGCGATTGCCGGATCGCATGCCGTTTCCTATATGTGGGGCTATCGACAAGGAGAGTGTGACGATGTCCGATACCAAAACCCTGAAAGTCGAAAAAACCGAAGCCGAGTGGCGTTCCCAGTTGACGCCGGAACAATACCGCATCACCCGCCAGCACGGCACCGAGCGGGCCTTTTCCAGTCCGGATTTCGAACTCGGCAAGAAAGGCACCTATCATTGCGTCTGCTGCGGCAAAGCGCTTTACAGCTCCGATACCAAGTTCAATTCCGGCACCGGCTGGCCAAGCTTCACCCAGCCGATTTCGCCTGAGGCCGTCGATGAACACCGCGACACGTCCTACGGCATGACGCGTGTCGAGATCCGCTGCGCCGATTGCGACGCGCATCTTGGCCATGTCTTCCCGGATGGCCCTGCCCCGACCGGCCTGCGGTACTGCATGAACGGTGTGGCGCTGACCTTCGAGCCTGCGGAGGCATAGAGCCGGCAAGCTTTGCCACGTTGAGTGCTATGCCGTTTCAGGACCCCGAAGACGCATTGCTGATGCAGGACAGAACGGCGGAATAATGCACCGCGGCGGCCGTGACGACAAAGCCGTGCCAGATGGCGTTCTGGAAGCGCAGGCGGTCCCAGACATGAAAGATGACGCCGGCGGAATAGATGATGCCGCCGGCAACGATCAGCGTCATCGTGGTCACTGTCAATTGCGACAGAAGCGGCCCGGCGGCAAATACGCCGCTCCAGCCCATGGCAAGATAGAGAAGGATCGCCAATCGGTCGAACCGGCCGGGAAAGACGCATTTGATGAACACGCCGACGGCTGCAATGCTCCAGATTCCGATCAGCATGCCGAAGAGATAAGGATCCTCCCAGCCGCGTTGCAGGAACGGCGTGTAGGTGGCAGCGATCAGGATGAAGATCGAGGAATGGTCGAACCTGCGCAGGAACCACTTGGTCCGCGATACCGGCCAGAGATTATAGATGAAGGAAATCGAGATGGTGGCAACGAGACCTGCGCTGTAGATCAAGGCGGCCACAAGCTGACCGGACGAACTCCACAGCGTCGCGTAGAAAATCAGGGCGGTGACACCGATCAGGGCAAAGACCAGCCCGACGCCATGCACCACGCCATCGGCGATGAGTTCACTGCGGTCATAATTCCACTTGATACCCTTGAATTCCACGGCTTCCTCTTTGTCCGGCACCGGCCTGCCGTTCGATTCTACAACACAATTGTGACGTTTGTCGCGCCGCAACAAAACATCGTCGCGCTAATCTGGCACAGGACGGTTAATCGATCCAGAACCCAGCCTCGCGGCCAAGATCAATTTCCGCAACACGTGACAACAAACCTAGAGCGGCGGCGCTAGCGGTCAATCAGCACCGTGCACTGGCAGTGGCTCGCCACCCGGCTGGCGGTCGAGCCGATGAAATAGTCGATCAGGCCGGGCCGGTGCGAGGCGATGATCACCAGATCGGCGTTTTCGTCTTCCGCGACATTGTTTATGACGCCGGCAGCACCGCCGACGCGGGTCTCGACGCGACCGTTGATGGCATGTTTTTCCTTCAGGGCCAAAAGCGTCGTCGCCGCATGTTTGCGCGAGGCTTCGATGATCTCGAGCGGGAAGTCGACGATCATGTAACCCTGCGCATAGGCGCTCAGGTCCTCTATGGCGTTGAGCAGCACGATCTCGCCGCCGGAATCAAGCAGCGTCTTGGCAATCTGCAAGGTTTTCTCGCCATGTTCCAGCTGGTCCATGGCGATCGGCACGATGATTTTCCTGTACATCACAGGGCTCCTTCGCCTTGCTGCCCGCAGGCAACCGCGTTGCGTGCGGCAGTCCCCTCTATATGGGTATACGCGGCCCAAACGTCATCAGGCCCGGCAGTGTCCAAACCTCGCGATTGTCAACGTTCTGAGAACAGTACATCGCCGACAACGTGGCTTTCTTGAACGGAAACCTTGGCCCATATTGTTTCCAAACAGGCTTTGAGGACCTTCCATGACCGGCATCGACAGACGCGATTTTCTCAAGGCTTCGGCGACAGTCGCGCTTGCCACCGGCGTTGCCATGAAAGCGCATGCAGAAAGCACGACGATGACCGATTTCCCTGCCACCCATGCCGTCGCCATGCCGGCCTATGTCGATCATTCGCATCTGGTCGTGCGTGATCTGCCCATGGTCTCCGCCTGGTATCAGGCGATGCTGGGCCTGAAGCCAATCGAAAAGACCGCTAGCGGCGAAGTGCTCGGCGTCGGCGGCCGGCCGCTCCTGACGCTGACGACATCAGGCAATGCGGCCCAGGCGCCGCATAATGCGCCCGGCCTGTTCCACACCGCCTTCCTGATGCCGGATCGCGCCGAGCTTGGCCGCTGGCTGGCGCATATCGCCCACAACAACGTGCCGCTGCAGGGCGCCTCGGATCATCTCGTCTCCGAGGCGATCTATCTCGGCGACCCCGAAGGCAACGGCATCGAGGTCTATCGCGACCGGCCGCGCGAGGAATGGACTTATCTGCAGGACGGCATGGTCAAGATGGCAACCTTGCCGCTCGACCTGCAGAAGCTCTACGACGAGGCGGACAAATCTGCCTGGAGCGGCATGCCCGACGGCTCGGCCATTGGCCACATCCACTTGCAGGTGTCCGACATTCCGCAGGCGAACGCCTTCTTCCGCGACGTGCTCGGGCTTGACCTGATGGCGACCTATCCCGGCGCGAGCTTCTTTGCGTCAGGCAAATACCACCACCATGTCGCCGCCAATATCTGGAACTCGCGCGGCGCACCCAGGCGCGAAGGCAACATGACCGGCCTTGCCGACTACACCGTGCATTTCAACGATGCCGCCAAGCTGGAGAAGGCCGTCGCCAAGCTCGACGAACTCGAAATCCCAACGACGAGAAACGGCGACGTCGTGTCGCTGATCGACCCCTGGGGTATTGGGTTGAAGCTGGCGGTGTGAGGGTTTTGCGAATAGAGCGGAAACGTCTAGGGCACACCGACGGTTGAAGGAGACAGATCTTTTCGGCACTATTTCCAGACATCCGGAACAACCTTTATGGCCGATAGCCTTGAAAACATGCGCAGCAACCCACGCGCCGACTGGCGCATAACCGACGTCGAGGCGGTATGCCGCGAGTACGGTATTCGTTGCGAAGCTTCGCGATCCGGTAGTTCTCACTACAAGATTACTCATGAGCGCATGCGCGAGATCCTGACCATGCCTTTCAAACGGCCGATTAAACCTGTATATATTCGCAAGCTCGTCGCCTTCATCGACGCCGTAGAGGACGGGAAATGACACAGCTTGAATACGAAGTGGTCATATCTCCGCTATCCCCCGAGGATGGCGGCGGCTTTGCTGCTGTTGTACCCGACCTGCCCGGCTGCATGAGCGATGGCGAGACACCCGAAGAAGCCGTGTCCAATGTGTTGGACGCGATCGGTGCATGGATCGAAGCCGCGCAAGATTTGGGTCGCGCCGTTCCTCCACCATCGCGCCGCTTGGTATCCGCATAATTCACCTTTCGACGTCGTGTCGCTGATCGATCCCTAGGGCATTGGGCTGAAGCTGGCGGTTTAGAGCATCGCCCCTCCGGTTTGATGCCCCACACCTTCTTTTCAAGAGTTAGTGTGTTGCCCCGGAGCCGCCGACCGCGACGATCGAGAAGGGCTGGCCTTCGACCGGAATGGTTGATGTCTCCTTCAGGGACTGGGGGTCAACCATCCGCACCAGCCCGTGGCGGGGATCGGTGATGGCGATGCGGTCGCCGGCCACGGCAAGGCGCGGGCGGGGATCGCGCCAATGTCCGTCCTTGCTGTAGGGCTCGGTCACGATCGCGGATCGTGTGATCTCGCCGCTGACGACATCCAGCACATGAAGCTTGCCATCCTCGGTGATCACATAGGCGTTGCGCGGATTGATGGGATCAAGCGCAAAATCCACCCGGCGGGTTTCAAGCTCGACCAGGCGATACGGTGACGGACCGTCGGGGTCGATCAGCACCAGCTTGTCCTCGCCGTAATTGCCAAGAAAGAACTGCATCGCCTTTCCACCGAGGAGCGTCGAGACCTTGCCCGACGGCAGATCCTTTCCGTAGGGGAGCATTTCGAATTTCGGGCCATCGATGCCGCCGGGGCGCACGATCAGAACACCCTCTTCACAACCGAAGGCGACAAGCCGGGCAGATGCCGCTTCGCCGTGAAGCCCGGTGCAGGGGGCGATACCGCCAAGCTGCTTGCCCTGCCGATCGACGGCCCGCAGACCAAGGCGCGGCGGAAGTTCGTCCGGCTTTGCCGTCGCCTCCATGTTGGGAACGGAAACGAGCAGATTTTTCCCCATCGGCACGGCCACACCATGATGCGGGGCGGTCGTATCGATGCTACCCGCATCGCGACGGCCATCGATCAGCACCGATTCCGAGAAAAGGTCGGCCTTGCCGCCGCGATCGTAGAAAACGACGATGTCGTCATCATGCGTGACGACATGTCCGGGCTTCTGACCGGTGATCGCCCCCGGCAGGAGCTTCGGCTCCGAGACGTCAATATCCCGGTGCTCACCATGGTCGGCCAGTGCAATGCCCGTCGAAAGGACGTGCACGGTGTCCTTGTCCCCCTGTACGGCAAAGACGGTCCGTCCGGTGTCGCTCGCGGTCAGCGCGGCGTAGCCCGTCACGTCAAACCTGCCGAGTTCGCTTCCGGTTTTCGCATCCAGCGCCCGCACGACAGGTTTGGTGTGATCCGCAACGAAGAGCCGCCATGTCTCCTTGCCCTCCTCTGCATAGGTGGTGAGCGGCGAGAGGACTGTTGCCGCGGCTATGGCGGCGACCCTTATCGGCTTGCCAAGATGGATGGACATAACTTCTCCTTACAACAATAAACGTAATAACATTACGTATTGATTGTTATAAAGTTACATCTGGCTTGTCCAGCCGAAATTCAGAACGGCACGTAACGATGCCACCAGGGTGTTGCGTTCACCAACCCATCGGCTTGATGTAGCGGCCGAAGACCCAGCCCGTCTGCCAGTCGCCGTTCTGGCCCGGATCATGCCAGATCTGGCACCAGGTGGAGCGCACGGCCTTGCGCTGGGCGCCGGTCGACCAGCCGGAAATTTCGTTGAGATCAATGCCGTTCATGCAGCGGCCGGTCATCTGCAGGGTGGTGCCATCAGGATAACCGGCACGGACGGCCGATTGCGCCGACGGCCAGGCCCGCGCATTCAGCACGTCGTCCCAGGCGACGTCCGACACCTGCCAGGCGACGAAGGTATTGGCCATCGCGGCCGGTGTGGTGATGGCAAGGGCTGCAACAGCCAGCGCAATGTTCAACAGGGTCTTCATGGTCATGTCCTCTTTGAGCCGGGCTTTGCCGACGGTCGTTTCGGTCCCTGATCCTGTTGTAGCTCAACGGCAACGCATCGCCGGTTCCGGAGGGAACAAGAGCCAGCTCTCATGGGGCAGCGCACTCGACCAGATTGTTCGGCGTCACCACGCACCTGGCCTCGTTCCTGGCGGCACATGCTGCCAGCATCGCCATCGCTGCAACGATCAGAAGCATCCGGCTCATCAATATCGGCTCCACGTGGGGACTGTTTCGACAGCCGCTCAGCAAAAAGCCCCGCAAACCATTTAGGCTTGCGGGGCTTGATCTTGTCAAACGCAAGTTTTCGCAATCAGGCGGCGCGGCGGCCGTAGGTTTGCTGCGAGGATCCTGTTTGCTCCAGCTTGAAGCGGGCAAGCAGCGTTTGCAGCTGGCGGCTTTCTTCAGCGAGCGTTTCGCTGGAGGCGGTGGTTTCCTCGACCATGGCCGCGTTCTTCTGCGTCATCTGGTCCATGTGGTTGACAGAGGTGTTGATCTCGGCCAGCGCTGTCGCCTGTTCGCGGGCGGCGGTGGCGATGCTCTCGACATGGTCATTGACCTGGAGCACCAGCTGTTCGATTTCCACCAGCGCATCGCCGGTTGCCCGAACCAGCGCGACGCCGCCGCCGACTTCGGATGCCGAGGCGCTGATCAGCGTCTTGATCTCCTTGGCGGCATTGGCCGAACGCTGGGCCAGCTCGCGTACTTCCTGGGCAACGACCGCAAAACCGCGGCCGGCATCCCCTGCACGGGCCGCCTCGACGCCGGCGTTCAGCGCAAGCAGGTTGGTCTGGAAGGCGATCTCGTCGATAACGCCGATGATCTGGCCGATCTTGGCTGAAGAATCCTCGATACGGCCCATGGCGCTGACCGCATTGCGGACGATCTCGCCGGACTTGCCGGCGCTGTTCTTGGTCTCGCGCACCATGTCGCGGGCTTCGTTGGCACGCGATGCCGAGGTGCGGACGGTCGCAGTGATCTCGTCAAGCGCTGCCGCCGTTTCTTCCAGTGCCGCCGCCTGCTGCTCCGTGCGCTTGGAAAGATCGTTGGCGGCCGAGCTCAGCTCCGAAGAGCTGTCCTTGATCGTGCCGGCAGCGCCGCGGACGTTCTGCATGGTCGAGCGCAGGGTCACCATCGTTGCATTGACGTTGGTCTGCAGTTCGGCGAATGCACCCTGGAACCGGCCGTTCATGCTCTGCGAAAGGTCTGCATCCGCAAGTGCCGCGATGACGCGGCGCACTTCGGCGACAGCGAGGTCGATGCTGCCGACCAGTTCGTTGACGCTGCCGGCGAAGCGGTTGAGGTCCTCGTTCTGGTAGTCCTTGCCGATACGACCCGTGAAATCGCCGGCAACGGCAGCGGCAACGACCGCGCTGATGCTCGACTGGAGATCGCTGCTCAGCGCCTGCAGGGCTGCTTCCTGCGCCTTCATATCGCGGATCGCCAGCGCATTGCGGCGGAAGATCTCGACCGCACGGGCCATTTCACCGATTTCGTCCTTGCGGTCGACATCGGTGCCGGTGCTCTCGAGATTGCCATCGGCAAGACTGCTCATCGCAGCCGTCAGGCTGCGCACCGGGGCTGCGATGCCGCGACGCGCGACAAGCAGGCTGACGACGGTGCCGAGCACGATGCAGAGCACGGCGGCGCCGGCCGCGATCATCATGGCAAGGGTGGAGCCTTCAAGCGCATCGGCGCGGGCTTGCGCCAGCGAGGCGCCGGAATACGTGCTGTATTCCTTGATGGTGGTGGTGACGATCTTCTGTTCGGCGAGCGCCTTGTCGAGGGCACCAGCGATGGCGACCGCGTCAGCAGGCGCCTTTTCGGCGACATCGACCATGCCGCGGATGGCGGTAAAATAGGTTTCGAGCGTGGCGCGGATCGCATCCAACTGCTTCAACTCTGTCTCGTCGGCGGCCGACTGGATCTTCGGCAGGCGACCGAGCATCTCGCCGGCGCGCTTTTCGGTTTCAGTGCGAAAATCCGCTGCTTTTTCCGGCTTGGCGGCCAGCTGGTAGGTCATGCGGCTGATGGCGATGACGTCGACGCGCAGGTCCATTGCCTCGCGAGCAACCTCTTCCTTGGCGCCAACGGAAACCAGGGCGCTTTCAAGCGAGGCGATCCCGCGTGCCCCGACAAGCGCGATGACCAGCGACGACAGGCCCATGACAAAGACCACGAGGCCGATCTTCTGGAGGATGGAAAGATTGCGAAAGGACATGGACGAACTCCGGCGGCCGGGCCGCGCGCTGCAACGGGAAACTTGGGAAAAGGCTTGATGCCCTCAATCATGCGCGGGGAGAACATTGCGCCGTCAGGACAATTTGCCGGAATTCGGCTAACATGGCGTTAAAAAATGCGGGCCAGTTCGCAGGTGCACACGCCCCTTGCCGGGCATAATCGGTCATTTGTTCGACCCTTCGCCCGGCGTGTCCGCTTTTTCCTTGAACCTTGTGTTCCACGACTCTATCTCCGGTAGACTTGTCCTCGCTTGCCGGAGATCCCCTTGCCCATCTTCCAGAACCTGCCCGCCGCCCCCGTCGCTCCGAAGAAGCCCGTGACCGACACCCGCCACGGCATCACCCGGACGGACGATTACGCCTGGCTGCGCGCCGACAACTGGCAGGCGATGTTCAAGGACCCTTCCCTGCTCGATCCTGATATCCGCGCCCATCTGGAGGCCGAGAATGCCTATATGAAGGCGGCAATGGCCGACACCGAAGCCCTGCAGAAGACCCTGTTTGCCGAGATGCGCGGCCGCATCAAGGAGGACGACTCGTCGATCCCGATGAAGGACGGCCCGTTTGCCTATGGTTCGTTCTTCGTCACCGGCGGCGAGCAGCCGCGCTATTTCCGTGAGCCGCGCGAGGGTGGCGAGCGCGCAGTCCTGCTTGACGGCGACAAGGAAGCCGAGGGCAAGGCTTATTTCCGGCTTGCCGGCATCGATCATTCGACTGACCATGCCCGCGGCATCTGGGGCTATGACGACAAGGGATCGGAATATTACACGTTGCGTGTGCGCGATCTGGCCACCGGAGATGATCTTGCGGACGTCATCGAAAACACCGGTGGCGGCGGCGCCTGGGCGCCGGATGGCAAGAGCTTCTTCTACACAGTGCTCGACGAAAACCACCGCCCGTCGAAGATCTTCCACCACATCATCGGCGAGCCGCAGGCCAATGACCGGCTGGTCTATGAGGAAGAGGATCCGGGTTTCTTCATGGGTGTCGGCGGCTCGGCGCTCGACGATTTCATCTATATCGACATCCACGATCACGAGACCAGCGAATACCGCCTGCTGTCCACCAGCGACCTGATGGCCGAGCCGAAGCTGGTTAGCGAGCGCGAGATCGGCCTTGAATATTCCATGACCGAGGGCGGCGATGTCTTCTACATCCTGACCAATGCCGACGGCGCCAAGGATTTCAAGATCTGCCAGGCGCCCGTTTCGGCGCCCGGTCGCGAAAACTGGACGGACGTCGTGCCGCACACACCGGGCCGGCTGATCATCAGCCACATGGCCTATGCCCGCCATCTTGTCTGGCTCGAGCGCGAAAACGGCCTGCCGCAGATCAAGATCCGCGACCGCCAGAGCGGCGAGGAGCACGCCATCGCCTTCGACGAGGAGGCGTTTTCGCTCGGCCTCCAGGGCGCTGCCGAATACGACACCGACGTCATCCGCTTTTCCTATTCCTCAATGACGACGCCGAGCCAACTCTACGACTACAATATGGTCACCCGCGAGCGCACACTCTTGAAGACGCAGGAAGTGCCGTCGGGTCATAACCCGGACGATTACGTCACCCGCCGCGTCTTTGCCACCGCGACGGACGGCGCGCAGGTTCCGGTCACCCTGCTCTACCGGAAGGACACCGCGCTCGACGGCTCGGCACCCTGCCTGCTCTACGGCTATGGCGCCTACGGCATCTCGATCCCGGCCTCGTTCAACACCAATTGCCTGTCGCTGGCCGATCGCGGCTTCGTCTATGCCGTCGCCCATGTGCGCGGCGGCAAGGACAAGGGCTTCCAGTGGTACGAAGATGGCAAGATGGAGAAAAAGACCAACACCTTCACGGACTTCATTGCCGCCGCTGATTATCTGAATCAGGAGCAGTTCACGTCCTACGCGAACATCGTCGCCGAGGGCGGTTCGGCCGGCGGCATGCTGATGGGGGCAATCGCCAATCTCGCGCCGGAAAAATTCAAGGGCATCATCGCTGCCGTTCCCTTTGTCGATGTGCTCAACACCATGCTCGACGACACGCTGCCACTGACCCCTCCCGAATGGCCGGAATGGGGCAACCCGATCGACGACAAGACAGCCTACGAGCGCATGGCCGCCTACAGCCCCTATGAAAATATCGGCGAAAAGCCCTATCCGGCGATCCTGGCCTTGTCGGGTCTCACCGATCCCCGCGTGACCTATTGGGAGCCGACCAAATGGGTGGCCCGCCTGCGCGAGAAGACCACGGGCTCCGCGCCGATTCTGCTCAAAACCAACATGGACGCCGGCCACGGCGGCGCCTCTGGACGGTTCCAGCGGCTGGAAGAAATCGCGTTCGAATATGCGTTTGCGATCAAGGTGACGGGGAAGATGTGAGAGATCGCGCCAACCGGCAGAGATGACTTGCTTCGAACTGGGCTAATTTCTCGTTTTTGAAAGAGCAGCGTAGTCCTTGGCGCCGGAAACGACCGTGGTAATCCGGATCGTTTCCGCGTCAACGTGATAAAGAATGACAACACTTCGTTCAAAGATGGCCATGCGTATGCCTGCCGCAATGTCCTCTCGTGCGACGCCGCCAAAGGGAGCGTCGGCGATCTTTTGCAACGGTCCCTAAGACGTTTAATGTAGGCTTGAGCCGTCTGCAGGCTTCCGCTCGCTTCCGCCACATAGTCGAAGATCGACCGAATATCACTTTGGGCGGAACGCCTATATCGAACGGGAACGGCTTCAAGCGTCACCGATTCCCCACAGCCAAGCTGTCAATCCACGCATCCATCTCGTCGCTAGAAAGGCTCGGCCGCGGATCGTCCAGCGACGCCTTCACCCGGGCGCGGATCGAGGCCATTGCCTCCTCATGCGCCTGCTCATCGGCCAGGAAAAGCTGCATGGCAGCTTCCAGCACGTCGCTGGTCGACGCGTAGGCTCCAGTCTCGACCCGGCTGTTGATGATCTCGACCAATTCGGCAGGCAGGGTAATGCTGAGTTTCTGGTTCATGGCGCGATCTCCATCTTGGCTTGAAGGTAAGGGAGAATGGCGCAGGTCGCAATGCTTCTGTCGATCCCCACTAGGTAGGCAATTCAGGCTTGGCTGAGACCGGTTTTCGGCGATAGTCTGCAGGCGTAAATGATTTGCCGACGCAATCCCGGAGAGCCCAATGCCCGTTCACATCGCCCTGCTGCGCGCCGTCAATGTCGGTGGCACCGGCGCGCTGAAGATGGCGGAGCTGAAGGCGCTGTGCGAGGATCTCGGCTTCACCGGCGTGACGACCTATATCCAGAGCGGAAACGTACTGTTTCGCAGCGACCTTTCGAAGGCGCAGGCGGCGCAGACACTGGACACCGCCCTTGCCCGCATCCTTGGCAAGCAGCCGGGTGTCACCATCCGAGACCCCGGCGAGATGCAGGCCATCGTCGACGCAAACCCGTTTCCCGAGGCCAAGCCGAATTATCTGATGATCAGCTTTCTCAACGCACCGCCCCCGCCGATGCAATTGGCCGGCTGGTTGCTCCCGATGGAGAACGCGCCCATGTGTCGGGCTGCGAAATCTACGTGCATTATCCGAACGGCTCCGGCCGTTCGCGCCTCGTGCTTCCAGCCATCCGCCATGCCACCGCGCGCAACATGAACACGGTCGTCAAGCTTGCCGAACTCGGCCGCACGCTCGAACAAGGGTGACCACCCTTTCGCCACGGGACGCGCCGCCCTATATCAAAACAGGATCGAGCGACGGCAGGCAAAAGGCGAGTATCATGGATCACAGGACAGAAGCAGCCGGCGGCAAGCCTCCGCAAGATCGGCCCATCCCCTTCGACAACAGCTATGCCCGCCTGCCGCAAGCTTTCTTTGCCGCCGTGCATCCGACGCCGGTGGCGGAACCCTGGTTGATCAAGTTCAACCGGCCACTGGCAGAAGAACTCGGTCTCGATGCTGATGCCTTGGAGCGCGACGGGGCGGCAATCTTTTCCGGAAACCGGATTCCGGACGGCGCCGAACCGATTGCCATGGCCTATTCCGGCCACCAATTCGGCAGCTTCAATCCGCAACTCGGAGACGGGCGGGCGATCCTGCTCGGCGAGGTCATCGACCTCAATGGAAACCGCCGCGACATCCAGCTCAAGGGCTCCGGCCCCACCCCTATTCGCGACGAGGCGATGGTCGTGCAGCGCTTGGGCCGGTACTGCGCGAATACATCGTCAGCGAGGCGATGTACGCGCTCGGCATCCCGACGACCCGGGCGCTGGCGGCGGTCGTCACCGGCGAGGCGGTACAGCGCGAACAGATGCTTCCCGGCGGCGTCGTCACCCGCGTGGCCGCTAGCCATATCCGCGTCGGCACCTTCCAGTTCTTTGCCTCGCGCGGCGACAATGACGGCCTGCGGGCACTCGCCGATCACGTCATCGAACGGCACTACCCCCAGGTTTCAGGCGCGGAACGTCCCTATCTCGCTTTGCTTGAGGCCATCGTCTCGGCGCAAGCGGCGCTGATTGCCCGCTGGCTGCAGGTCGGCTTCATCCACGGCGTGATGAACACGGACAATTGCGCCGTCTCCGGCGAGACGATCGATTTCGGTCCCTGCGCCTTCCTCGACGAATACAATCCTTCGAAAGTCTTCTCCTCCATCGATCGCGGCGGCCGTTATGCCTATGCCAACCAGCCCTCGATCGGCCAGTGGAACCTGACGCGGCTTGCCGAAACCCTTCTGCCGCTGATCGACGCTGATGACGAGAAGGCCGTCGCGCTCGCAACGACCGCAATCCACGCCTATGGGGCGCAGTTCCAGAACCACTGCCTGGCCGGCATGGCCGCCAAGATTGGACTATCGCGCGTTGAAGATGATGACCTGGCGCTGGTCCAGTCGCTGCTGACGGCGATGCACGCGGGCGAAGCGGATTTTACCCTGAGCTTCCGCCGCCTCTCAGATGCCGCGGAGAGCGCCAATGCGGACGAAGGATTCGCCAGCCTGTTTGCCGACCCTGCCACCGCCCAGGCATGGCTTGCCGACTGGCGCGCCCGGCTTTCGCGCGATCCGCAGGCACCGGCAGAACGGGCCGATGCGATGCGTCGGCTCAACCCTGCCTTCATCCCCCGCAACCACCGCATCGAACAGGCGATCCTTGCTGCGACCCATGACGGCGATTTCTCGCTGTTCGAGGCGCTGGTCGAATGTCTGGCAAAACCGTACGAAGACCAGCCTAAATTTGCAGCGCTTGCCACACCGCCGGCGCGGGAAGAGCGGGTCCCGAAGACGTTTTGCGGGACGTGAGCCCCAGCCCGCCCCTCAGGTCGCTTTTGCGACCCATTTGTGCCAGTCGCGCTCGCTGCCGCGGAAGACGTTGAGGTCGATCTTTCCGTTGACGCCCTGGGAAAGGCCCGATCCTGAATATTGCCAGAACAGCCATTTGCGATCGGGATAACGCTTGGACGGATGGGCGGCGACAGAGCGCAGCCAGAAGGGGTAGTTCAGGAACTCGCCCTGCAGTTTGTCGGCATAGAAATCCGGAGCGGTATAGATGATCGGCCGCTGGCCATAATGGCGTTCCAGCTTGTCCATGAAGACCTGCATCTTCTCGAGCGTCTTTGCCCGCGAAAGCTTGAACTTGCAGCTGGATTCGCCGTTGTATTCGACATCGATGACAGGCGGCAGCGCGCCGGGTTCCTTCGGCACGTTGCGAATGAACCAGTCGGCCTGTTCGCCGGCGGTGCGGCACCAGTAGAAGAAGTGATACGCGCCGCGGCGGATGCCTGCTTCTTTTGCGCGCCGCCAGTTCGTCTTGAACATCGGATCGAGATGATCGCCGCCATCGGTGGCCTTGATGAAGGCGAAGTTGGCGCCCTGCGAGCGCAGCTTCGCCCAATCCATCTCGCCCTGCCATCGCGACACGTCGATACCATGCACCGCATGATTGCGCGGCGAGGCCTTGCCGAAATTGATCGGTTTGGCGTCGCTGAAGCGCTGACGGTAGATCGCGCCGCGTGCTGCCTGCTGGGCATCGATCGCAGGTACGGCCGGGACGAGCATCGCCACCGGCTTTTCAGCAGGCCGCGTCAAGTCTCCGGCCTGCGGCACAGTAACAAAAGCCTGCGACTGTGCGTCCGGAGCTGCCCAGGCGAGCTCATGCTGTTGCAATTGCGCGGTGTTGTTTTCCGCGGAGGCAATGATCTGCCCGATCTCGCCCGATGGCACAGGTGCAGCAATACGCCGCACGGAACTGGTTGTCTCCCGGCTTGCCCCTTGGGGCACCAGCGCCTCCGGCGTTGCTCCCGACGTGCAGCCGGACAGGACGAAGCTGGCAATCAGAACTGCCGGAACGATGCTCGAAAGAGCTGAAAAACGCATTGGAACCCGCACGCAAAACACCTTTTGTCACTGAATTTCCGGCTGCCGACAGCGCGGCGGTAGAGATCCCTAACGAAGTTTTACCGAAAAAGACTGAATCCAATCTTTACGGAACACGCCCATATTCCCTTGACATCGAAATATTTTAGGTAGATCGGTCTACATATGAAGCGGGAGATTGCGATGACCGGGAAAAAGCCTGTGCGGGACAGACTACTGAACGCTGCAGCCGAGCTGTTCTACAGCCAAGGCGTGGCGGCAACCGGTATCGACAAGATCACCGCCCGTGCGGGGGTCGCCAAAATGAGCCTGTACAATAATTTTTCATCCAAGGCGGATCTCGTTGAGACTTATCTCGAAAGCCGCGTTGTGGAATGGCAATCCCGTCTGGCTGAAAAGCTGAGGCAGGCAACGACGCCGCAAGACCGGATCCTGGCTGTTTTCGATTCCTATCTGGATTATGCGCGACCGGACAATGCCGTGACATTTCGCGGATGCGGACTTCTCAATGCCGCAGCCGAACTTCCCGTAAGCGATCCGGGCCGTGCGCTGGTTGCCTCGCAGAAAGATGAGGTGGTCCATTTCTTCGCCGAGAACCTCGCAGACATGATGGGGCAAGATCTTGCGACCGTGCGCGAGACGGCGCAGCATCTCTCCTTCGTGCTGGAAGGCGGCATGGCGCGCGCCGGCCTGGACGGGTCCGACGAGCGTTTGAAACTGGCGCGCACGATTGCTGTTTCCATTCTTGCGCATCTGCCCCGCAGGACCACACGGATGGAAGCGCCAAAGGCATGACCGATACTGTCACGTCCTGTAAACGCGTCCGAAATCGAACCAGTCTGATCATCCCCGTGGTCCTGCTGGAAGTAGCCCTGCTGGTATCATGGAGTTCGGGATTCGTCGGCGTGCGTTTTGCTGTCGATCACGCGCCGATCTTCCTGATCCTTCTGTGGCGCAGCCTCGTTTCCGGCATGCTGCTGCTGCCCTTTGCACTGTTCATCGGTCCGCGCATACAACTCAGGGATGCTCTCTGCGAAATGCTTTTCGGTATCTTCGCCATGGCAGGTTATCTGTCCGGTTTCGCGCTCGCCATTGCACAGGGCGTGCCCACCGGCCTTGTCGCCCTGATCGCCGACATGCTGCCGCTCGCAGTCGCGCTTTTGTCCTGGCCGGTTCTCGGCCAGGCGCTGACGCCCCGGCAATGGCTTGGTACCTTCATCGGACTGACGGGGGTGCTCATTGCCTCGGGCTGGACCGGCGATAGCGGAAACGTTCCGCTTTGGGCCTACGGCCTCCCCGTGCTCGGTACCGTTTCGCTGGCAATGGCAACGCTGCTGCAAAAGCGCCGTCGGAGCACGTCGATGCCGATCCATCAGCGACTGTGCATCCAATGCCTGACCTCGTCCGCCATCTTCGTCGTCTTCGCGTGGAAGGAGGGCGGGGTCGCCCCGGTCATGGACACCGGCTTCATCGCAGGTATTCTCTGGTTGGTTTTACTGGCAACATTCGGCGGCTGGAGTCTGTACTATACCGCGCTTGCGAAATCATCTCCGGCGCGCGTCACCGCTATTCTCTATCTCAGCCCACCCGTGACGATGCTCTGGGCCTGGATCATGTTTGATGAACCACTGTCCTGGGGCATGGCCGCCGGTCTGGCCGTCTCCCTGGCGGGCGTCTTTATCGTTGCCAGGGCACAAAAGCCGCCGCCGGCCATCCCGTAGATACCAAAGCTGCCAAGGGATTTTTCAGAACTTATCGAATTGTGGTCATTGAAAGGCAGTGTGCGCGCGTTATCTTCGGTTGCGTGTCGCGCTGCCGCAGAGGTTTGTCCTTTCCGGCGTGACCGCTTTTTCACGGCCCGGCCGGCGCATCATTTCGAAGACCGGACCTATCCGAATGCTTTCCGCGGGCCTGCACCTCGGCGCCCCGACCCGACGGAAAGAGGCCGCGACTGCGGCTCTCCACAACGGGAGATAAATTGAATGTTGATATTCACAGCCATTGTTTTCGGACTTGTGGGGCTTGCACTGAGCCTTGCCGGTGCCTGGCTCGCTGTGCTGGGTGGCAGCTTGTATTACGTCCTTGCCGGTCTGGGTTTTATCCTCACGGCGGGCCTGCTCTTTCAAAAGCGCGGTTCAGCGCTGATCGTCTACGCGGTCCTGATCGTTGCGACGCTCGCCTGGGCGATCTGGGAGGTCGGTTTCGATTGGTGGCAGCTTGGGCCGCGTGGCGGCATCATCATCCTGCTCGGTCTCTGGCTGCTTCTTCCTGCGGTGCGCAACCCGCTCGGTTTCACCAGCCCGACCGGCCAGCTCTACCGACCAAGCGCCCTGCCGCTCGGTCTCGCAGTGATCGCCTCCATCATCGTTGCCGGCTATGCGATGACGCAGGACCCGCTGGACACGATCGGCTCACTGCCGACGGAAAAGGTCGCAGCCGCGCCCGATCTCGGTGGCACCGTGCCTGATGGCGACTGGCACCAGTATGGCCGCACGCCCTATGGCCAGCGTTATTCGCCGCTTGCGGAAATCACCCCTGAAAACGTCTCGAAGCTCACGGTCGCGTGGCAATACCAGACCGGCGACGTCAAACGGCCAGATGATGTCGGCGAGACGACCTATCAGGTCACCCCGCTGAAAATCCGCGACACGCTCTATGTCTGCACGCCACACAATCTGGCGATCGCGCTCGATGCCGAGACCGGAAAGGAAAAATGGAAGTTCGATGCCAATTCCGGCATGAACCCCGACCGCCAGCACCAGACCTGCCGCGGCGTCAGCTATTATGCCGATCCGGCAGTTCCCGCCGGTCAGCCCTGTGCCGAACGCGTCTATCTTCCGACCGCCGATGCACGGCTGATCGCTCTTGATGCGGCGAACGGCCAGGTCTGCACGGGCTTTGCCGACAAGGGCACGCTGCACCTCGAAACCGGCATGAAATACACCCCGGCCGGCTATTATTATTCGACGTCCCCGCCCGTCATCGTCGCCGGCAAGATCATTATCGGCGGCGCCGTCAATGACAATTATTCGACGCAGGAACAGTCCGGCGTCATCCGCGCCTTCGACGTCAATTCCGGCGCGCTGGTCTGGAACTGGGACAGTGGCAATCCGGACGTGACCACGCCGCTGTCGGCGGGCCAGACCTATACGACCAACTCACCGAACAGCTGGTCGGTGTTCAGCTATGACGACAAGCTCAACCTTGTCTATATCCCGCTCGGCAACCAGGTGCCCGACCAGCTCGGCATGAACAGAAGCGAGCATGTCGAGAAATATTCCTCGTCGATCGTGGCGCTCGACATCACCAGCGGCGCCGTGCGCTGGGTTCGCCAGACCGTTCATCACGATCTCTGGGACATGGACGTCCCGGCGCAGCCTGTGCTGCTCGACATCAACGGCACTCCAGCGCTTGTCGGCCCGACCAAGCAGGGGGATATTTACGTGCTTGATCGGCGTACCGGCGAGCCGATCATTCCGATCAAGGAAATTCCGGCCCCGACCGGCGCGATCCCGGAAGACTTCACCGCGCCGACCCAGCCGATTTCCGATCTCACCTTCTCGCCGCCGCCACTGACGGGCAAGGATATGTGGGGCATCACGATGTTTGACCAGCTTGCCTGCCGGATCAACTTTGCGCGGCTGAAATATGAGGGCCGCTATACGCCGCCTTCGATCGAAGGCAGCCTGATCTATCCTGGCAATTTCGGCACGTTCAACTGGGGTTCGGTCGCGGTCGATCCGGAACGCCAGGTGATGTTCGGCATGCCGACCTATCTTGCCTTCACCTCGCAGCTTGTGCCGCGCGACCAGGTGCCGCCAAAGGCGCAGGACGAGAAGGGCTCGGAACAGGGCCTGAACCGCAATGACGGCGCTCCCTATGCCGTCAAGATGGGTCCGTTCCTGTCGCCGCTCGGCGTGCCCTGCCAGGCGCCGCCATGGGGCTATGTCGCAGGCGCTGACCTGCGCACCGGCGAGATCGCCTACAAGCACCGCAACGGCACGGTCTACGACATGACGCCGCTGCCCCTGCCCTTCAAGGTCGGCGTGCCCGGCATTGGTGGTCCGATGATCACCAAAAGCGGCCTCGCCTTCCTCGGTGCTGCCGTCGATAACTATCTGCGGGCCTATGACCTCACCACTGGCGAGCAGCTCTGGCAAGCCCGCCTGCCGGCCGGCGGCCAGTCAACGCCGATGACCTATACCAATGCCGCGGGCAAGCAGTTCGTCCTGATCGTCGCCGGCGGCCACGGCTCCGTCGGCACCAAGCCGGGCGATTATATCATCGCCTATACGCTGCCGAAGTAGGCAATGGGGCCGGCGGAGCAATCCGCCGGCCTTCGCCCTTGATTCATGCACTTTCCCGCTCGGCCGAGCAGCACTCAATTTGCTCCGTCATTCCTGTGGTTGTCACAGGAATCCAGCCATCGCGCATCCACGCTGTGAGAAGACTCTGCTTCCTTGGAACATTGTTCTTTCACGCAACAGGCGTCGCGGGGCTGGATTCTGCACGAAGTCCGGGATGACGGGGTTAGACGCGGCAACCGAGCCTAAACTTAGAGCCGCAGATCCCACGTGTTCGTGCGTAGCTCAGTACCTCCGTCGTCGCGTCTCGCGGGCGAAAGAATGCAGTTCTCAACATCGTCCTCGCCGATCCTTTTGAGATAGCCGAACAATTCAAGAAAATCCTTGTCCGGAAGATCCGTCAAAAGTTTCGGGTGATGGGCCACTATCCATTTTTGAAGCTCCGCGCCGAAGGCATCTCTAGTTGCTCCTTTCATCCTTAGATCGAGAGCTTTCACGTAGAAGGGCACGATGACTGTACCCGTGAGTTTCATGCCGACAGGACTGTCTGCACTTTCCGGCACGCACTGAAAGACCGCTGTCTCAAGCCGCTTCAGGGTTGCCTGCGGATCGGCACGATAACTCGCCAATATCCGCTCCACGCCTCTCGTATTCGGAACTTTGAGCGTGGTGAACAGACCACCAGCGATGACCGCCATTGCGGCAAGGATCAATAGAGCGCGCATCCTTCCCCCGTGTTTGCATGGGGATATACGGCAAAAGCAGTCAAACAATTATGCACCTGTCGCGAGCAATTTTATCCAATCGCGGATTATCTGCTCTCCGGATTCCACCAGTTATTTCGCGCCCATTCCTAGACACTTCCTTTAGGGACCGAAGTTATGATCGCATCAGGCAAAGACCGTCTTGCGTTCCCGAAGGGCTGCACATGAGTTCCGACTTACATATTGGAAAGGCTGAGTTACTGAGCGCGCTCAGCTATGCGCTCGACCTGACCGAAGGCCAGCCGGAAGGGCATGGGGTGCGGTGCTGCTGGATCGGCATGAACATCGGCCGTGCCATCGGTCTGTCCGGCGCGGATCTCGATGACCTCTACTATACGCTGTTGCTCAAGGATATCGGCTGCTCCAGCAATGCGGCGCGCATCTGCCAGCTTTATCTGATCGACGACCACGAGTTCAAGCGCGACGCCAAGCTACTGGATGAGAGCCTGCCGCAGGTGCTGCGCTTCGTGCTTTCGCATACTGGCTTGAAAGCCGGGCTGTCCGAGCGGTTCCGCTCGCTCGTCACCATCTTCACCACCGGCGGCACGATTGCCCGCGAACTGATCGAAACGCGCTGCCAGCGCGGCGCCGAGATCGTCCGCATGATGCGTTTTCCCGAAACGGTCGCCACCGGCATTCTCGATCTCGACGAATACTGGAACGGCAAGGGCAAGCCGAACGGCCTCTCCGGCACCGACATCTCGATCCATGCGCGCATCGCGCTGATCGCCCAGGTCGCCGACGTCTTCCATACGAGCGCCGGGTCGCTTGCCGCCCGCCGCGAGATCGAGCGGCGGGCCGGCAGTTGGTTCGATCCAGAGCTGGCAGTGGCTTTCGCCCAGATTGCCGCCGACCCAGCCTTCTGGGCAACGCTGGCCGCGCCGGACCTCAAGCAGACCGTCATTGACATGGCGGGCGAGGATTCCGGCGATGGCGTCGATGAGGACTATCTCGACGATGTCGCCGTCGCCTTTGCCGAAGTCGTCGATTCGAAAAGCCCTTTCACCAGCGGCCACAGCAAACGCGTGGCGCTGTTTACCGACATGATCGCCGAGGAAATGGGGCTGGACGAGGCGCGGCGGCGCTATCTCAAGCGAGTCGCCCTTCTGCACGATATCGGCAAGCTCGGGGTGTCGAACCAGATCCTCGACAAACCCGGCAAACCCGACGAAGACGAATGGCAGACGATCCGCAGCCATCCGGCCTTGAGCGAAATCATCCTGTCGAAGATCACGGCCTTTGCCGATCTCGCCCGCGTCGCCGGTGCCCATCATGAAAGGCTTGACGGACGCGGCTATCCGAACGGCATCAAGGGCGACGCGATCTGCGCCGGCACCCGCATCGTCACCACCGCCGACATCTTCGACGCGCTAACTGCCGACCGCCCCTATCGCGGCGCAATGCCGGTGTCGCAGGCGCTCGGCATCATGGAAAAAGACCTTGGTACTGCGCTCGACCCGGACTGTTTCCATGCCCTGGCCCGCGCCATGCAGAAGCTGGAGAAGGCGGCCGCCTGATCCGCCGCCCGCCGATCCACAAGGGTGGCTACACCATTTCGCCGACCATCCGGCCGATTTCGGCGAAGACCGGGTTCAGTTCCTTCACAGACACTTTTGCCTCGGCAATATAGACGCTGATGAAGATCGGCGAGCGGCGCTCCGGTTTAAAGAGGCCGACATCGCAGGCGCCGCCCTTGTCGGTCGTGCCGGTCTTTTCGCCGATCACGCCGTTTTTCGGCAAGCCCGCCCTAAGCCGCGCATCGCCGGTCTTGTTGCCCACCAGCCAGCCGAGCAGATGCTCGCGCGATTGCTCGGAAAGTGCGTCCCCCGCGATCAGCGTCGTGATCGTCTCGCGCATGGAAGCCGGTGTCGTCGTGTCGCGCGGGTCATCTTTCAATGATTCATTGAGATCGGGCTCGATGCGGTCGAGCCGCGTCTGCGTGTCGCCGATGGACCGCAGCCAGGCCGTCAGCCCCTTGGGACCGCCGACCTGGGCAAGCAGCAGGTTTCCGGCAGTATTGTCGCTGAGCGTAACCGCTGCCTCGCAGATGGCCGAGAGCGGCATGCCTTCGCCACCAGCGAATTTTTCCGTGGCCGGAGAATAGGTGACGAGGTCCGCCTTGGAGAAATGGATGCGCCGGGCCAGCGCGTCCTCGTTCTGGTCAACCCGCGCCAGCACGCAGGCCGCAACCAGCGTCTTGAAGGTGGAGAGCATGGGAAATTTTTCGGTCTCGCGATAGTCGAAACCGATATTGGTTCCGGTATCCAGCACGGAGACGCCCAGCCGCCCGCCGGTCTTCTTCTCAAGGGCTGCCAGCCGCACGTCGATATCGTCGGCTGCGGCAAAGGCGATGCGCGGGACCTGCAACACCGGCAGGAGAAGGGCCGCACCGCCGATAAGGCCGCGGCGGGTAAGGGACAGGGACATCGAATTTCCTCGCAACAGAGCCGATCAGAATGGCGAAGCGTCATCCGTTTGATTCGGGTGAGCGCTCGCCGATTTCGATCAGTAGGAGGCGAATGTGGCACTCCTATGCCTCGCCGCCCCCTCTTTTTGCAGTGATCGCGTCAGTGGGAATGCCCATGGGCACCGTGATCGTGGCTGCAGGAGCCAGTCTTCGTAGCGGTCTTCGCGGCGGTCTCGGCGTGCCCGCGATGCTCTTCGGCCACGGCCAGCGCCGGTGCATTCCACTCCTTGAGGGATTGCAGGAGAATCTGCACCGCAGAGGAGAGAAACAGGCCCGCCATGATGCCGGCGACGATCAGGTCCGGCCACTGCGTTGCCGTGCCCCATACGCCAAGCGCTGCGAACATCACCGCGACATTGCCGATGGCATCATTGCGCGAGCAGAGCCAGACGGAGCGCACATTGGCATCGCCATCCTTGTAGGCCATCAGCAGCCAGACGCTGGCCAGATTGGCGACAAGCGCCATGAAGCCGACGATGCCCATGACCGGCGCTTCCGGCACGCCGACGACGAAGACGCGGTAAAGCGTCGAACCCGCCACCCAGAGGCCCATCAGGAACAGGCTGACACCCTTGGCCATGGCAGCCGACGTGCGCACCCGGATGGATGCTCCGATCACCGCCAGAGACAGGCCGTAGGTGACGGCATCGGCGAAGAAATCCAGTGCATCAGCCTGCAGCGCCTGCGAGCGCGAAAGCTGGCCGGCGGTCATCTCTACGATGAACATCGCCGCATTGATGGCAATGACGATCCAGAGCCGGCGTTTGTAGTCGTCGGACACGCCTTCGAACGTGCCGTGATGATGTCCGCAGGATGCACTCATAAGTCACCTCTTTCGCTAGGCTTGAAATCATGTGACATGATATCTAATCTCTCTAGCAGCTATAGGTTCAAGAGGTTTTTTCAGAAATGTACTCGATCGGCGATCTTTCTAAAAAGACGGGCGTCAAAATCCCGACCATCCGCTATTACGAACAAATGGGGCTGATCGCAGCCCCCGACCGGACCGAGGGCAACCAGCGCCGCTATGAGCGCCGGGAGCTTGAACGGCTGAGCTTCATCCGCCACGCCCGCGATCTCGGCCTGTCGATCGAGGCGATCCGCGATCTGGTGGAACTCAGCCAGCATCCGGAAAAGCCCTGCACCGGCGCCGATGCAATCGCCACCACCCATCTTGCCTCGGTGCGGGCGAAGATCGCACAATTGAAAAAGCTGGAGCACGAACTGGAACGCATCGTCTCCCACTGCGCCGGCCACACCGTCGGCGACTGCTATGTCATCCGCGCCTTGTCCGACCACGGGTTGTGTGAGGGGAGCATGGATGAGGTTTGACGCGATCGCGACATCGTAAAATTCGCACCGTTGATGTAATTGGGCAGACCGTTCAAAAACTCCTAAATGCCTTTGTCCATGCCGTATCATCCGGCTCGCGGAAGTGGCGTCAAGAAAACGCGCTCGTAGCTGATGAAGGGTGGGTTTTCGCCGAAACGTATGTTCGCAGCCACTCCATCTGGATCTTTCGCAACCTGCTCACGGTACTGCAGGTACGTTTTCTCATCTGGAAAGGTGAATAGTGCGATCGCTACGTCAGTTGCTCCTTGCTTGCCCACGCCTGGAAAACTTACCTCAGCCTCTTTGGGCTTGTCGCGGGGTACAAAATAGCCATGGTGCTTACCACCATGGCGTTCAATGAGCTCGATCCAAATTTGAGCGTATGCCTCGAACTCGGAAATTCGATATTGATCCACGCGGTATCGAACTTCGCATGTGACGGGGCGCTTGAGCATGGAGTTCATCTTCTTTTGATCGCGGACAGACCCCTTGGATTTTTGCCTTCAAGGGTTCTGGTATCTTATGGCATGGCAAATCTTTCCGGAACAGATCGCTCGCAAGTGCTGCTTCTGCCGGCGGCGGTTGACAACTACATCGGGGCGGACAACCCGGTTCGTTTCATTCTGGAAAATCCTGTCCCCGAAACGCTGGGACTTGCTGCGAGCCATGACCGGCGGGGAGCCAATGGCGCTTCGGGAAATTGCGCGACGCATCGGCCGGGGGCCGTGCATAGCGATGTGCATGCGCTCCTTGATGCCGACATTCTTGACAGGACTGAGGATGGAAGAATCGTTTTTCCTTAGGATGCCATCCATGTGGACTTCACGCCGCGCGCCGCGTAAGCCCGTTGACACCGCTCCCGAAACGCGCAATGACTGCCACCATGATCAGAACCGCAACCATCGCCCGCTGGTATTTTACGCTGCTCCCATAGGTGCGGCTGTCTGATTTCGTTCAACAAGCCGCCATCAGGCGGCTTTTGTTTTGGATGGCACCTGATGGCGGAAACCCATTCTGGAGCCGACCATGCTGAATACTGCCCCTACCCTTTCGAAGACGCCCACCCTTTCCCAGACCGAGGCGCGACCGCCGATGGTGACGCTACGCGTTGCAAAACCGCGCGACCTGCCCGAACTGCGCGCGATGATCGCAGCCCTTGCTGCCCATCACGGCGATGCCGCCGCAATTACGCCCGAGGACCTGGAGCGCGACCTGTTCGGCGTCATGCCCTGGATCACCGCACTCGTGGCCGAAGCCGGCGGCCGGCTGATCGGATACGCCATTCTTGTGCCGCTTTACCGGGCAAGCGAAGGCCGGCGCGGCATGGAATTGCATCATCTCTATGTGGAACCGGAAAGCCGCGGCACTGGCATCGGCCGCCACCTCGTCGCCAAGGCCCGCGAGCAGGCGAAGATGGCCGGCTGCGCCTACCTCTCCGTCAGCGCCGCAACCGGCAATTTCCAGGCGCATCGCTTCTACCAGTCCGAACAGTTCATCCCCGGCCCGGTAACCGGCATGCGGTATTTGCAGGCGCTGGCGTGAGCGCTTGCACGGCGCGAGTCAACGAATGAGCGAGATCGTACAGGGAAGATCATCTAGGCTCGCCCATATCTGGTCTGCAGTCACTGCCGTGGCTGCATCCAGGCTGGCCAGCGCCAGACAGGCGCGATCGGCAAAGGAAAGCCCGAGCCTGCGGCTTTGTGGCCGGAGTTTTGCCGCTGCTTCGGCGGCAGCGGCGTCAAAAGCCACCACCTCCAGCCGCAGGGCACCGAGCAGGCCAAAGGCTTCCCCGGCGTCCATGCCCTTGTCGATCAGCTTGGCCCCGGCTTCCGAATAATTGACGGCGGAGACGCGGCCTCCGGGCAGATAGGCCGCAGCCCTGTCGGCACCCGGTTCGGAAAATGCCATGGCCAAAAGGGCGGACGCGTCAAAGACAGCACCGCTCATTCTCGGTTTGCCTCTGCACGGCGCTCGGCAATCAATTCCTCCGAGACGACGGTGCCCGGTGCCACAAGCTCCCTTGCCCGCCGCTTCAACTGGTGCAGGGCGACAAGCGGCGTGATGACCCGCAACTCGCCATCGATCACCGAGACGGTCGCTCGACCGTCACCATCCAGCATCATGGCGTGCCGGATTTCGGCAGGCAGGATAAGATTTCCTTCCGCAGAAATATCGATCGGCTGAAAACCGACCGTTCCAGGCACTGTTGCCCGCGGCACAGGTGCGCTTGCAGGTTGGCCCGCCATGCGAGACTGAAGTTCCTTTTTCCAATGGGAATACTGCGTAAATCCCGTGCCCTCATTGCCATCTTCCGCAATATAGCGATCGACAACTTCCCGGCCGCTTGGAACAATGCCAGTCCTTGCGAAAAGCTCATCGCAGATTTGCCAGATACGCGCCTTTTCCGAGCCGGGACGAACCTGCAGATGCAGCATGTGCATAGGCTTTCTCTCCATCGTAAAAAGAGAACATAAAACTCCACCCCGAAAAACTCAACGTTAAACGTTATATATAACGTTAAATTAAAATATGGATCGAGTTTTTACAATGCCGGGATCGCCTTCAAATACGCAGCGATCGCTTCACGGTCTGCCGCTGGCAGCTTGGCCATGTTTTTCTGGACCTCGACCATCGAGCCACCGACCGAATCGAATTCGGGGGTGAAGCCGGTTTCGAGATAGCTGGCGATCTCGCCGGCGCTCCAGGCACCGATGCTCTTCGAACCCGGTGTGATATTCGGGATGCGGCCCTCGCCTTCGGGATTGGGCGCGCCGGCCAGCCACATGCCGCTCTCGAAGCCACCCAGCGCATTGCGCGGCGTGTGGCATTCGCCGCAATGGCCGGGGCCTTCGACCAGATATTGGCCGCGGGCGATCTTCGGATCGCTGGTATCGACCGTCACGCGCGGCTTGTCGGTGAAGAACAACAGCTTCCAGCCGCCCAGCGACAGGCGGATGTTGAAGGGAAACGGCAGATCGTGCGACGGCGCGACATTGGCGCTTTTCGGCAGGGTCTTGATATAGCCGAACAGATCGTTGACATCCTTTGCCGTCAGCCGGGCATAGGAACCATAGGGAAAGGACGGATACAGATGCTCTCCCTGCTTTCCGACGCCGCGGGTCATCGCATCGCCGAATTCGGCAAGCGTCCAGCCGCCGATGCCGGCCGTTTCATCCGGTGAGATATTGGGGACGTGGAAGGTGCCGAACGGGCTTTTCAGCGGCAGGCCGCCGGCCAGCACCAGCTTGGCATCGCCCTCGGCACCGGGGACAGCATGACAACTGACACAGCCGCCGGCGGAAAAGACCAGCGCACCATTGGCAATATCAGCCTCGCCTAGCCCTTCCCAGTGGCTGGCAGGCCAGGGTTCGGGTTTGGTCAGGAACCACCCAGCGGCCGCGGCAACGACGCCGAAAACCACCAGTGAAGACACCAGCTTGCGCAATCTCTGCCCCATCCGTCTCTCTCCCGACTAGCACATACAAAGCGTGACGCGTTGCGGCGTAGTCTCGCGCAACACGCACTTATCTCAACACAGAAACAGCGTACCGGCCATAGGCCGATACGCCGGAGGGATCGCGCAAAGGGGAAATCGGTCTACGGCCTCACTTCTTGAGACGGTAGACCTCATGACAGCCGCCGCAATTCGGACCGATGGTGCCGAGGGCAGCGCCGACGGCTGCTTGATCGGCGGGCATTGCAGCCAGGACCGCATCCGCATCTGCACCAAGCTTCAGCGCCTTTGCCTTGAAGTCCTCCATGTTTTCCCAGATCTTCGGGCTTGCTTCCGTGTCCATGCCGGTTTCGGAGCCTGCCGGGAACTGGTCGGGGAAGGCCTTTGCCGTCTCGGACATCGTGGTCAGCGATGCGGTGACGACGGCGGCATCATAGGGCTTCTCACCCTTGGCGATGCCCGCCAGCGCGCCCATGGCGCCGCCGACCTTCTTCATCATCTCCTGGCGCACCATCTGCGGCTCATCGGCAGCGGTGACGGCGCCCATGGCAAGCCCGGTAAAGGCGATGGCGAACAATGCAGTTTTCAATTTCATAAAACACTCCCGGTCCGTTGGCAGGCCCGCAGCAGTCTCGTGCAGCGGCCCTTCTTTGAATTGCACCGGCATGATTGCATTTTAGAGGGCTGAAGGAAGTAACTTTTTTGAGAAAGCGACGCACCGGAAAACGTATTTCACGATGAAAACACTCAGGTTTCATCTCCCCATCCAGCCATGCCATGCCGTCAGGGCGGCCACGAGGACGAGCAGCAAGCCGACGGCGCGGCCGACATTGGCGGTCAGCGACGGGCTCGATACCATGACATCACGTCCCTGCCCCGCAGCCAGCGCCAATCCGCCATAGACGCCAAGCTGCGTCAGCGCCGTCATGATGCCCATGATCACCGCCTGTGCCCAGATCGGGCCGAATTCCGGTTTGAGGAATTGCGGATAGATCGCGAAGGTGAAGAGGTAGGCTTTCGGGTTCATCAGGCAGGTCAGCGCGCCGCGCCGGAAACTCGTCCAGCGCGTCAGCCGGACCGAAGGCTCGACGGCGCCGATCGCGATATTGCTGCGCAGAAGCGAGAAGCCGATCCAGGCGATATAAAGGGCGCCGGCGACCAGCAAAACATTGAAGAGCTGTGGCACCAGATGCAGGATGACGCCGACACCGAGCGCGCCATAGATCGAATGAACCACGCCGCCCGCCATGATGCCCGCTGTCGCCGAGAGGCCGGAGGCGCGTCCCCGGTCAGCGAATTGGCTAGCACGAAGACCATGTCCATGCCCGGCACAATGATGATCCCGAACAGAAGGGTGAAATAAAGCCAGAGGTTTTCGGCATAGGTCATGTCAGTTGTCCGCCATTTCAAAATTGATCGTCTTAAGGATCAGCTTGTTTTTCAAGCCGTTGCGCGGTTCTATACAGTGGCGCTCCTGACAGCGTTCTGTCAGGAGCGTTTCGGTGCAGACTTGGAATGAGAAGGAAATTCATGCGCAAGGCATCGCGCCTGTTCGAGATCATCCAGATCCTGCGGCTGGCAACACGGCCTGTGACGGCAGCCCGGATCGCGGAGGCGCTGGAGGTCACGGTGCGCTCGATCTACCGCGATATCGCAGCCCTTCAGGCGATGCGCGTGCCGATCGAGGGCGGGCGCGGCATTGGCTATATCCTGCGCCCCGGCTTCGACCTGCCGCCGCTGATGTTTTCGATCGAGGAGACAGAGGCGATCGTTTTGGCCTTGGCGTTGCTGGAGCGCATCGGCGACGCGGAACTGATAGCCGCCGCCCGGCGCGTCAACGGCAAGATCGCCGGCGCCATGCCCGCACCACTTCGCCAGGCGTTGCAGGGCAACGCGCTGCATGCCTGGGGCACGGTCGCACCGCCGCCGACGGGCGTCGATCTTGCGCTGGTGCGCCAGGCGATCCGCGACGAACAGAAGCTCTTGATCGATTATCGCGACGAATATGGCCGGGCGACCGAACGAAACGTCAAACCGCTGGCGCTCATCTATTATTCAGCGACCGCCGTGATCGTCGGCTGGTGCGAACTGCGCGCTGCCATCCGCAACTTCCGGGCCGACCGCGTGGAAAGCTGCGCACCGCTGGACGCGCATTTCCGTGGCGAAGGCGATGGTCTGCGGGATTTGTGGATCAGGGGTGGAATGTCACAGCGCCACCTGCCTGACGGCAGGGCGCCTATTACAGTTCGCCCTCAGATCGATGAGCGCTGATAAACGCGACCAAGAAATCGAATATCTGCTAAGGGCGACGCCGCTCCCGTGGAGCCTGGGGCCTTGCGCTTGGTTCACGCAACTGATCGCTGCCCGCTGGTTTCTTGAGATCTGCGCGTCACGGTTCTAGAAAATATAGATCGAAACCGCGACGATCGTTACCGCGACAGCCAGAAACAGCGTGCGGTTTTGCGCCTGCCGTTCGGCTTTTTTGCCTGTCCAGTCATAGTTCATGGGCGTGATCCCGTCAGTGGAGATCACACTATATGCGCGACAGCTTGCATGAGCCTCTCCAATCGTCGCGCTCTGCTTTGCCTTTAAAGAGCTGAAACGTCTGCTTCCTGAAACAAAAATCCCCGACATCGCTGCCGGGGATCGTAGTTTGCAAAGAAGGAATTACGCGGCGGCTTCGTAAAGCTCCAGCACGTAATCCCAGTTGACCAGGCTGTCGACGAAGGCTTCGAGATACTTCGGACGGGCATTGCGGTAGTCGATGTAATAGGAGTGTTCCCAGACGTCGACGCCGAGGATCGGGGTTGCGCCGTGGACCAGCGGGTTCTCGCCGTTCGGGGTCTTGGAGATTTCGAGCTTGCCGCCCTTGACCGAGAGCCAGGCCCAGCCCGAACCGAACTGGCCGACGCCGGCCGCGATGAAATCGGCGCGGAACTTGTCGTAGCCGCCGAGATCGGACTTGATCGCCGCATCGAGCTTGGCCGGGAGAGCCGTGCCACCGCCGCCCTTCTTCATCCACTTCCAGAAGTGAAGGTGGTTGTAATGCTGGCCGGCATTGTTGAACAGCGGCTGGTTGGTGCCGTAGGACTTCTTGACGACCTCTTCGAGCGAGAGACCGGCGAGACCGGCTTCTTCCGCCAGCTTGTTGCCGTTGGTCACGTAAGCAAGGTGATGCTTGTCGTGGTGATATTCGAGCGTTTCGCGCGACATGAAGGGCGCAAGCGCATCGTAATCGTAAGGCAGGTTCGGCAATTCGAAAGCCATGGTGGTCTCTCCTTTGTGGTGAATTCGTGACTTCGGTAGGTCGTCACGACGGAATTCCATGAGGCGGAACATAGGCACCGGCTTGCCAACAGGCAACCGCCACCATCCCAAAATTCGGCCTGTCGCAGGAAAATACTTTCACGCACCCTCGCCGGCTAAGATCGACCCCCGGCACAGAAATGTCATGATCCTCGCCCAGTGTCCACGGCACTGAAAAGACAGGAATTACAAGGAGACACCATGTTGCGTTTGACCCGCATCGCCGCCACGCTCGCTGTTGCAAGCCTCGTTCCAGCAGTCGCCTTCGCCTCTTCCGATGGCGCCTGGGAGGAGATGCGGGCCGATGTGTCAACGAAATGCCTGGCGGCCGTCGCCGACAGCATCGAAAACCCGAAGGCGGTCGTCGATCCCTTCGGCTCCGAGCGTTTCGGATTGGCGCTCATCTCCGGCAAGCCGAAGGGCGCGGACGGCACTGTCACCTATATCTGCGTCTACGACAAGCAGACCAAGGCCGTCGAAATCGGTAGCGAACTCACCGAGGATGTGATGAAAGCTGCGCAGTAGGCTATGGTTGACGGCTGACACCCCTCTGCCAGCCTTCATTTCGTCCACATTGTAATGGTTTGTTAACCGGCAACCCTCCGGAGAACAGACCATGGCGCTTGGCGCATCCCACCGATTGCAGGACGGCATCGTCGCCGTCGAGACGATGACGCGGTTTGCGCTGGCTGTTCTGGCGCTGGCGTCGGGCGTCTACACCTATCTCGGGGTGCGCTCGATCCTCGACGGATCGGCGACCTCGGTCTTCTTTGCCGCGATCATCTATGCCAGCGCCGTCTCCGTCGCGATCTATGCCTTCTGGAGCTACATGGCGCGGTTTTATCCGCATGTGACGGGGGCTGCCGGTCGCGGTGCGATGATCGGCGTCATGGCGCTGGGCTGCATGATGATCATCGCCATGTCGAGCTGGCTGAATGCGGCGGCGCTTGCAGGCTCCGCGGCGCTCGAACAGCATCTTGCCGAAACGCTGGAGGACTATACCGCCGATCTCGACCAGGCGCATCAGAACGCGCTCGCCGCCCAGAGCCTGTTGCCCGACATCCAGCGCACGCAGGAGCGGTTCCAGCGGCTGTCCGATCAGGAGCGTGAAACCGGCGCGTTGACCGGGACGACCGGGGCCGGAAGCGTCGTCCAGCTCCTGTCGCAGATGGCAGCCCAGCTGAATGAGCTGCAGACCAACATCACCACATCGCGCGAGCGCGTCACCACGCTGTTCGACGAGGGCCGCAAGCATCTGGAGACGATGCGCACGCTGGTCTCGGCACCGGGCGCCATCGATCCGCGCGCCGACCAGTTTTCGGCGGAGGTTGTGGCGCTGTCCGGCGTGATCACCTCGCTGGAGCAGACCTCGATTGCGCCCTCCGTCAAGCGCGCCGCCGACGATCTATCGCTCGGCTTTATCGCGCCGGTGGCCGACGGCCAGGCGGCGGATCTGGCAACACGGCAGGACCAGGTGATGGAGACGATCCGCTCCTCCGTCGCGGCGCAGAGCAAGGTGTTGTCGCAGGCGGCCGACGAGATTCTTGCCCGCCCGCCGGTGGCCGACCGGCGCTTCGTGCCTCTATCCTCGGCAGAAGCCGTTTTGCGTTATGCCGGTGATTTCATCCCGAGCTGGGCCGGCGCGATTTCGATCGACCTTCTGCCGGCCGTGCTCGTCTTCATGCTGTCGATCGTGCATGCCTCGCTGCGCCGGCAGGAACAGAGCCTGCCCTTTGCCGAGCGCATTACGGCGGCCGAGCTTCTCGAGGCGCTGCAGGTGCAAAAGGCGCTTATGGCCAATGGCGTCGATATCGAAACGGCGCTTGCCGAGGCCGAACAGCGCGAACAGTCCAACATCGCCAGTTTCGATCTTTCGGGCAAAACCCCGCGCAAGGGGCCGCCCGCATGAGGCTGCAGACCGCCGGACACCGGATCAAGACCTATTTCCTGACGGCCGATGATGGCGCGCTGATGCGCCACGCCTTCCACATCCTGCTGGCAGCGTCCGTCGTCTTTGTCGTCATCGACTGGCGGGAACTGGGACTGGAGGCGAGCACAACGCCTGCCTACGATCCGACACAACCGGCGACCGATCCGATCCTGCCGCCGGCGCTGACCGAGGGCGAGCCGGATGCCAGTCCCGCCGAGATCACCTCGTCACCGGAGACCCTGAAGCAGGCGATCCGCTTCGAACTTCGCCCCGGCGGCGTGCTTTCTGCCGATGGCGCCATCGATGCCGGAGCAGCGGCGCGCTTTGCCACTGAGATTGAGGCGCGCGGCGAATATGTGAAGACCGTCCAGCTCAACTCGCCCGGCGGATCGGTCACGGATGCGCTCGCCATGTCGAAACTGATCCGCGAAAAGCAGATCGGCACGCTGGTCGCAAAGGGCGGGCTCTGCGCCTCCTCCTGCCCGATCGTGCTTTCCGGCGGTGCGACACGCACGGTAGAGGCCGATGCCGTCGTCGGCGTACATCAGGTCTTCAACGGCTCGCGGGACAAGCTTTCCCCTGAGGTAGCGATGTCGCAGGCGCAGAGCACCACCGCCGATGTCAGCCGGCATCTCGAACAGATGGGCATCAAATCCGGCCTCTGGCTGCACGCGCTGGAGACCCCGCCCGACCGGCTCTACTACCTGACGCAAAAGGAAATGGCGGAGTTTGCGCTGACCACAGAGGCCGCGCCCGTGGCGTCCGCGGAGACGAAATGATCGGCCGCCGGACGAACTTTTGAGGTCCGTCCGACAAGCGCTCAGAATCACCCCAAGTTTGCCGCGAGATTGTCGATGATTGCGGTCCAGCCCTTTTCGTGGCCGTTGCGCGAACCCTCGCTGCTGAATTTCACATGGTGCAGGGTGATCGCGGTCGTACCGGGCTCAGGCTCGGCAAAGTCGATGGTCACCACGCTGTCGCTCAGCGAATGCGGCGATTCCCAGGTGAAGGACAGGCGCGAATAGGGGTCGATTTCCAGATAGGTGCCCGCATGCGGCACTTCCTTTTCGGGCGTGATCATCACGATCGAAAAACGGCCGCCCTTGACCGGGTCGTTGCTGACCCTGGATGGTGCTGCCCCGCCCGAGGGCGGTGCCATGAATTTTGCCAGCATATCCGGAGAAAGCCAGGCCTTGAACACCTTTTCGCGGGCGGCGGCGATGGTGCGGTTTACAGTCAGTTCAAGCTCGGTCATCTCTTCATCCTCAAAAATGAGTGCAGTTTCGAGCGCCGCAAGGCGCAGTTCCCAGATGGACTTCAACTGCGCGAACCAGCCCTCAGTCAGCTTCAAGGGTTCGAGCTCGGCCGCGATGAAATGCTCGCGGCCCAAAGTCCGGCGGGTGACCAGTCCCGCCTCCTCCAGCACCTTGATGTGCTTGGAAACGGAATTCAGCGACATGTCGAAATGGGCGGCGAGCGCCGTCACTCTCAACGCGCCCTCCTGAACGAGCAGCGTCAAGATCCGTCGCCGGGTCGTATCCCCGGCGGCCTTCAATATGCGTGACAGAAATTCATCGTCCATTTATTCACCCTATCAGTTGAATATATCGGGCCCGCTGAATAGTCAACCACTCGGGTGAATAATTGTCGCCAAACAAACGGCAGAGCCCCCGGATGCGTTAAAAATTGGCTTTATCCCAAACCGTGCCTGTACCGAAAACCGAAATTCCGTGTCATCATCCGTCCGCCACTCCCTTATTCTTGCGCCGCGCGATAACGGCAGACTGCCCGCATTTTTGAATCCACTGTTTTTACAAGGAAGCTTTTCATGGCCAACCCGATGTCCACCCTTGGCATAATTCACACCATCATCAGCGTCGCGCCTGTTGTCGCGGGCTTTTACAGTTTCGTGAAATACGGCGCCATCCGGCCGTCGAGCGATGCCGGGCGCATCTATATGATCACGCTCGTCCTGTCGGTGCTGACGTCCTTCGGCCTGTCGTCCACCGGCGGCTTCAATGCAGGACACGCCATCGGCATCATCGCGCTTCTGGCGCTGGCCTTCAGCCTGATCGTCGGAAAAGTCGGCCTGTTCGGCCGGCTGACGCCCTATCTACAGGCCTTCAGCATGTCCTTCACCTTCTTCCTTTTGATGGTGCCGGGCATCAACGAAACACTTTCGCGGCTGCCGCCGACGAGCCCGATTGCCAGCGGCCCGGATTCGCCTGTTGTCCAAACCACGCTGCTCATCTGGGTCGTCGTCTTCGTAGCCGGGATCTGTCTGCAGGGCTGGATGCTGCGCAAGCGGCCGGGGCTTTTGGCAGGCGCCTGAGCGCCCACCGCTGTCCCCCGCCCCTGTCCCTTGTGACGGATCAGAAATCCGACGGCATCGAACGGGCCCAGTCCATGTAGAGGTCTTTTGCCTTGGCTGCGATCGGGCCGGGCTGGAGATCACGGTTTTCAAGGCGCGTCACCGGAACCACCTTGGAATAATTGCCCGAGGTGAAGATCTCGTCGGCGCTTTCAAAATCGGCAAGCGTCAGGCTGGTTTCGACAATTTCGAAGCCGGCGCTCGCCAGCAGCGTGATGACGCGCGAGCGGGTGATGCCGGCGAGGAAGGTGCGGTTGGCGGCCGGCGTGAAGACAACGCCGTCCTTGACCATGAAGACGTTGGACGAGCCCGTTTCGGCGATATTGCCCAGCATGTCGCGGACCAGCGCATTGGAAAAGCCGCGGGCGCGCGCCTCGATCAAGATGCGGCCATTGTTTGGGTAGAGGCAACCGGCCTTGGCGTCGGTGGGCATGCACTCGATGGTCGGGCGACGGAACGGCGAAACCGTCAGGCTTTGCCCGCTTGGTCCTTCTCCCATCGGCGCCTCGAACAGGCAGAGCGCGAACCGGGTTGAATCCGGATCGGCGGCGACGACGCTGCCGGGCATGCCATGTTCGGCCCAGTACATCGGCTTGATATAGATCGCCGTCTGGCCATCGAATTTCTTTACCCCTTCCCAGGCAAGCGCCTCGATGTCTTCGCCCGAGACAACAGGCTTCAGGCCGAGCGCCAAAGCGGAGCGGTTGACGCGCTGGCAATGCAGGTCAAGATCCGGCGCGATACCGTCAAACCAGCGCGCGCCATCGAACACCGTCGAGCCCAGCCACATAGCATGCGAGGTCGGGCCGATCAGCCGGGGATTGCCCAACAGCCACTCGCCATCGACATAGGTCCAGGTATTGGTGCGGGGGATGTATCAACGGCCATGACGGTCTCCTTTGTCTTCGATCCGCTCTCATAACCCGAAAAACCAGAACAGGGGTCAATAGGTCCATCAAAAAATGTCATGGGGCTGCAATCTGGATTGCCCTTTCGGCGTCAGATAGTCTGCAGACCATGCAGCAGTATGGAAAGACAGTGGACAGCGTCGCGAGAGGCAACAGTGAAAATGCGCAGCAAGTGAACACGCGTCTGCTGACAGAAAACGATCTTGAGCATTTGCGGCACATTCGCCTTGAGGCACTGCGCGTGAATCCGGATGCGTTTGCAAGTTCCGAAGCAGACTGGCTGAGGATGACGGATGCCGAGTGGCTCAGGCATATCCTGGAAAATCGCATCTTCGTGGCATTTCGCGACACGTCGCCCGTGGGAATTATGGGTTTTTCCCGTCAGCGCGCCAGCAAGATGCAGCATCGAGCGACCGTCATCATGGTCTATGTCCGACCGGACGAGCGCGGCTTGGGAACGGCACACACATTGTTGGATTTTTTGACTGAACACGCTCGTGCCGTCGGTATACGGCAACTGGAACTGGCTGTTCGGGCGGACAATCAACCTGCATGCCGTTTTTATCACCGCGAAGGCTTTTCCCAGATCGGCCGCGTGCCGGCAGGTTTATGCCAGGACGGATGCTACATCGACGAAATCCTGATGGCCCGGCGGATCGATGATCCCTGCCCCCATCCCTTTCAAGCGACAAGGACCACACACCATGAAAGCAATGTATTACGACGCCTTCGAAAAGCCGCCGGAAATCCGTACTCTGCCCGATCCGACGCCGACGGATGCAGGCGTGGTGATCAAGGTCGAGGCGACAGGGCTTTGCCGCAGCGACTGGCATGGCTGGATGGGGCATGACACCGATATCAAGCTGCCGCATGTGCCGGGCCACGAACTGGCCGGAACCATCGCCGCCACCGGAAAGGGCGTGATGCGCTACAAGGTCGGCGACCGGGTCACCGTGCCCTTCGTTTCCGGCTGCGGCCGCTGCGGCGAATGCCATTCCGGCAATGCCCAGGTCTGCATCGATCAGTTCCAGCCGGGCTTCACCCATTGGGGCTCTTTTGCCGAATATGTGGCGATCGACTATGCCGACCAGAACCTCGTCGCTTTGCCGGAAAGCCTCGACTATGCGACGGCTGCCAGCCTCGGCTGCCGCTTTGCAACGTCCTTTCGCGCCGTGGTCGACCAGGGCCGGGTTCGCGGCGGCGAATGGGTCGCGGTGCATGGCTGCGGCGGCGTCGGCCTGTCGGCGATCATGATCGCCACGGCGCTTGGCGCCAACGTCATTGCCATCGACATCTCCGCCGAAAAGCTTGCCTTTGCCCGCGAGATCGGCGCCGTCGCCGTGATCAATGGCCGTGATGTGCCTGACGTCGCGGGTGCCGTCGAGGAGATCACCAAGGGCGGCGCGCATGTGTCGATCGACGCGCTGGGTTCGCCCGTCACCTGCTTCAACTCGATCAAGAACCTGCGTCGCCGCGGCCGCCATGTGCAGGTCGGTTTGATGCTCGGCGAGCAGGCGACGCCGCAGATCCCGATGGCGCAGGTGATCAGCCGCGAACTGGAAATCTATGGCAGCCATGGCATGCAGGCCTGGCGCTACGAGGCCATGCTCGCCATGCTGGAAACCGGCAAGCTAGCGCCGCAAAAGCTGATCGGACGCCATATCAGCCTTGAGGAGGCGGTACCGGCGCTGATGGCGATGGACGGAGCCACCGATCTCGGCATCAGCGTGATCACGCGGTTCTAGCGCGACCACAGGATTGAAATTCCCTCAAAACGTGTAATTATGAAATAATACACAATCGTTTTGAGGGGAGCGATCCGTGGCAAAGACCCGATTCATTCTGTCGATCGATGGCGGCGGCATTCGCGGGCTCATTCCTGCCGTCGTGCTGGCCGCCCTTGAAAAGCGGCTCGACGGCCGCCCGCTGCACACCTGTTTCGACATGATCGCCGGCACCTCGACCGGCGGCATCATTGCCGCCGGGCTGACCTGCCCGCACAAGGACGACAAGATGCAGGCGGCCTGTACGCCCGCCGATCTGGTGTCTCTCTACAAAAACGAAGGTTCGGAGATCTTTTCGCGAACGATCTGGTCAAGCGTCATCAATATCGGCGGCTGGAACGACCAGCGCTACGATGCCGACCCTCTGGAAGAAAAACTCGTGCGGATTCTCGGCAAGAAGGCGCGCCTCTCCGATTGCCTTGAGGGGACGACCGTGCTGATGACGGCCTATGAGATCGAGGCGCGCTGCGCGGTCTTCCTCACCAATGCAGACCCGGAAAACTCGAACTATCTCTACTGGGAAGCGGCGCGGGCGACCTCGGCGGCGCCCACCTATTTCGAGCCGGCGCGGCTCACCAATCCCAATCATGCCAAAAACAAGCTGCCGAAAATACTCTCTTTGATCGACGGCGGCGTCTTTGCCAACGATCCTGTGCTCGCCGCCTATGTCGAGGCGCGCAAGAAAGGCTGGGAGAAGAACGGCGACACAGTTGTCATCCTGTCGCTTGGGACAGGATCGCAGAACCGGCCCTATTCCTACCAGGAGGTCAAGGATTGGGGTGCCGTCGGCTGGATCAATCCGGCCCGCGGATCGCCGATCATCTCGATCCTGATGCAGGGACAGGCCAGCACCGCCGCCTACCAGGCCAACAAGCTCCTCAACGAAAAGCCTCCGTCGATGAAAACCCTGTCGACGGCCGTCACCACGGACAATGCCGCCGGCCTCAACTATTTCCGCATCGACGGGCCGCTCGATGACGGCAATGACAATCTCGACGATGCCAGCGCGAAAAACCTCGGCAAGCTGGAGGACATCGCCAACGGCTTCATCAAGGCCAACCGGTTGGCGCTCGATACCGTGGCCGCCCGCATCAAGGCGGCGAAGTTCGCTTAGGAACGGAGGTACCACGCGCTCGCCCAGACATTTTCCGCTTCCAAGCATCCTGCGCTGCCGCTAATTTACGGCACGAGGAATCAACGGGACGGACCCATGGCATCGGCGGCGGCACTGGCTCAGGCGACAGAACTCTATGCAGCCGTGCTGGATGGCAATCCCATCCACCCCAATGGCTGGCCGATCCGGATCATCGTCACTTCGCAGACGGAGGCCCGGCACAACCGGCAGGCATGGGCGCCGAGCCATCTGATCTCCATCCGCGCGCCGGGCACCAAGCTCCTGTCGATGATCGACATTGCCGCGGAAAACCACCTGGAACTGTTGTTCGGCGATGTCACCGACCCTGACGAGCGGGAGGCGGCGCGGCCGGAGGCGATCGAGAAGACCTTCGCCTTCATCGACAGCCTGCCGGCGGACGCCAATCTGCTGATCCACTGCCTGCGCGGCATCGGCCGCTCGACGGCGCTGACGCTCGGCATTCTCGCCCGCTACATGGACCCGGAAGAGGCCGCAGCGACGTTGCATGCCCTGCGCCCGGAAGCCAAGCCCAACCGCCACGTGGTCGGCCTTTGCGACACCGCACTTGGGCTGAAGGGCCGGCTGGCGAAACAGGCGCTGCGCTTTCCCGCCAAGGTCTGGAAGCCCGGAAAGGGCTGAAACCTTCTCGCAAGAACGAAGGAGTTTAAAACTGCGTCTCAACCAAGTGACCGTGACAATGCCGGACCTGGAGGCAGGATGGAAGTTTTACCGCACCCTTGGTCTCAAACCGGTGGTCGATGCAAGGCCGCGATATGCGCGTTTTGTCTGCCCGGATGGCAATAGCAGCTTTTCTTTGCATCAAGGTCAGGGCGGCGCTGGCGGAACCACTATGTATTTCGAATGTGACGATCTGGATGCGACAGTAGGCGTGCTGGTCAATGCGGGAATTGTCTTCGCCTGCGGCCCCGAAGACAAGAGCTGGCTCTGGCGCGAGGCCGAGCTTTTCGACCCGGGCGGCAATCGCGTCATCCTGTATCATGCCGGATCCAATCGCATCGACCCTCCCTGGAAGGTTCTTCCAATTGAATGATCCACACATTTCTTGATTTTTGCACTACCCTTGAAGTCCCGTTCGCCGCCCTGGAGAAGGCTAGGGATGTGACTGCAAGCCAGGGAGAGACACACGATTGTGCAGCGCACAAAAATTTGACATGATGTGCCTCAACAACCGCGGGCAAGCGGTGGAACGGTGGGAGGCTTTTTATGTCGCATGCAGCCTATGTTTTCGATGCCTATGGCACGTTGTTCGACGTGCACGCGGCTGTGCGGAAGCACAGCGTGGCGCTCGGACCGCAGGCGCAGGCCTTTTCCGATCTGTGGCGGGCCAAGCAGCTGGAATATTCCTGGGTGCGCTCGCTGATGGGCGCCTATGCGGATTTCTGGGTGCTGACCGAGCAGGCGCTGGATTATTGCTTGGCGACATATCCAGAGATCGACCGGGCCTTGAAGCCGGCGCTTCTCGACGCCTACTGGACCCTCGACTGTTATCCCGAAGTTCCCGCGGTGCTGAAGGGCCTGAAGGATGCCGGCGCGCGCATCGCCATTCTCTCCAATGGTTCGCCGGCCATGCTTGCCTCGGCGGTCAAGAATGCCGCCCTCGACATCATTATCGACGACGTCTTTTCGGTCGATACGGTCAAGGCGTTCAAAACGGCGCCTGAAGTCTACGATCTGGTAACGACGCAGTACCGGCTTTATCCGCAGGCCGTGTCCTTCCAGTCATCAAACCGCTGGGACATTGCCGGCGCCACCAAATTCGGCTTCCGCACCGTCTGGATCAACCGCGCCAACAAGCCTGACGAATACATGGATTTCGGGCCGTCGCTAATCCTGCCGACGTTGGATAGCCTTTGAGGCGCGAGCCTAAAAGAGCCCTCAATGATAGGTATTACCAGTCTCGCGGAGCATTTTACGGTCGACTTACTATGACGCGCCTAGACGACGGTATAAAAATGGATATATTCGCATAAAATGACAATACTATCAAAAATTGTCCGTGTTATATACTTAGTAATTTGGCTTTTTTATTTTATCTCGCCCACGCAACGGACTATAAATATGGAGTTTTATTCGTAGTCATGACTTTGATCATAAGCGTCATCATTGCGCGAAACAAGTAAGGGGAGCATCGCCTTGGCCTGGTCCGCAGCGCAATATCTGAAATTCGAGGATGAACGCACCCGCCCTGCCCGCGATCTGCTGGCGCAGGTGGCGGAACCGGCAGACGGCATGCTCTGCGATCTCGGCTGCGGGCCGGGCAATTCGACGCAACTGATCGCGGAGCGTTTTCCCGACCGCACCGTCGCCGGCATCGACAGCGATGACGACATGTTGCGGACGGCGAAAAGCGCCTGCCGGGATTAAGCTTTCACAAGGCCAATCTCGAACAGTGGGAACCCGAGGCGCCTGCCGGGCTGCTCTTTGCCAATGCCGTCTTCCAGTGGGTGCCGGACCATCTCCACGTCCTCGATAGGCTTATGGATTGGCTCTCTCCCGGCGGCACACTCGCGGTGCAGATGCCTGATAATCTCGATGCCGACAGCCATGTGCTGATGGAAACGGTTGCCCGCTCACCACGCTGGCAGCGGGCCTTTGGAGGTTTCGCCGTTCCCCGCGCGCCCCTTCCCGCCCCGTCCGCCTATATCGAAACGCTGGGCCGGACGGCTGCCCGGGTCGATGTCTGGCATACGACCTACTATCACCAGTTGGAAAACGCCGCGGCCATCGTCGACTGGGTGGAGGGTACCGGCCTTCGCCCTTATCTCGCGCACCTGCCGGATAGTAACCGCGACGCCTACCGCGCCGATTATCTCGAAGCGATCCGCCAAGCCTTTCCGACTATCGCGGATGGTCGGGTTCTCCTTCCATTCAAGCGGCTCTTCGTCGTTGCGATAAAAGCCGGCTGACAAGCTCCACGCATCACGAACAAAACGCGCATTTGCGCGTTCTGGCTCCGAACATTCACGAAGGAGCCTCAGATGAGCGACATGACCCTTTCAGACCTGTCCGAGAAAATGCGCGATATCGATATCGCCATGCTTTCGACCCACACCGATGGCGGCGCCATTGCCGCCCGGCCGATGAGCAACAACCGCGAGGTCGACTACGACGGCTCCTCCCATTATTTCACCTGGGAAAAATCGCGCATGGTCGATGACATCCGCGAGGATCCCAAGGTATCGCTGACATTCCAGGGCAAAAAAGCCTTTTCGATCGCCGTCGAAGGCAAGGCAAAACTCTCGACCGACAAGAAGGACTTCAAGCAGCACTGGACGCCCGACCTCGACCAATGGTTCGAAGACGGCATCGACACCAAGGGCGTCGTGATGATCACCGTCAAGGCGACGCGCGTGCACTACTGGGACGGCGAGGACGATGGCGAGATCAAGCTGAAGACGTCGTGATCGAGGCGTTGGTGAGACGCTTTCTCTTCTCCCCACCGGGGAGAAGGTGGCGCGAAGCGCCGGATGAGGGGACGGCTGGCCCTGAAATCGACGCCCCTCATCGCCTCGCCTGCGCTCGGCACTTCTCCCCGATGGGGAGAAGAGAGACTGACAACCCTCAGCCCCACCTCACCCGCAAGCCCTCTCAGCCTCCTGCAGCGCCCTGATCTCGCCGGCCACCAGTTCCTGAAGCCTCCAGAGGTTGCGGTCGCGGATCCCGAGGTCTTCGAGGTGCGAGACGGTGTTGTAGAGATATTCAGCGCAGGAGCCCATATGGCCACAGGCGCGTGCCAAGACCTTGGCAACCTCGTCGAGCGGGCGGCCATTGGTGGTTCGCGGCGTGCTGCCGACCCAGAAGCCGAGGGCGGTGCGGCTTTCGAAATCGCCTTTGACCGGGAGCCAGCGGACGGAGCGCAGGCTTTCGCGATCGCTGATTTCCCGGCGCAGCATCCGCTCGATCTGGCCGATGCGATCGGCATCCGGCAGCCGGTAAATGACGCCGTCGCAGCGGCCGCCGCGGGCAAGCGCCATCATCAGGCCTGGCTGCGAGCGGGAGCCGCGCCAGCGGTTGATTTCCAGCGTGAACGAGCGGTGCCAGCCGAAGGCCGTGGCGCGGGCGGACTCGACATGCTCGAATTCCGGTTTCCAGATCAGCGAACCATAGGCAAAGACCCAGAGCGGATCGTCGCCGCTCTCAGCCGCCAGCCGCTCGGCGACAGTGCGATAATCCGCATCCGTCATCGCCGTCCAGCACCCGTCCGGCCCCGGATCCGCCTCGTCCCGGTGGCACAGCGCCACCAGATCGGGTGCCAGAGCCATCTGCCTGCTTCTCGACATGAACCTTCTCAGACTTCGTCTATGCAACTATCCGGATTGCGCGGGAAGCGCATTCCATCCAGAGAGAGTGCCAGAGCGAGCAACGCTGTCAAGGTGAATTGTGCAACGCAGCAGACGCTGCTGCCTCAAGACCGATCGATGCGGGCCACCAGAAAGTCGATGAAAGCGCGGATGCGGGTGGCGAGATGATCGTGGCCGGCAAAGACGGCGTGGATCGTTTCGCGGTCCGCCGGGCGATGGGCCTGCAGGATCGGAACGAGGCGGCCGGCATCGACATCGGGCTGGACGTGGAAGGCGCCGATGCGGCCGATGCCGAGGCCATCGAGACAAAAGCGCCGCATGACGAAACCGGAATTGACGAGCAGCGCCGGTTCGAACGGGCGCTGGATGGTGGCGCCGCTCTCCGGGTCGAGAAACGGCCATTCGGTGCGCATGCCCGGAATGTTGAAGCCCATGCAGTGATGCCGGGTCAGATCGTCAGGCGTTTCCGGCGTGCCATGTTTTGCGAGATAGGCTGGCGAGGCCACCAGCAGGCGGTGGCTGTCGAGCAATTTGCGCGCCTTCAGCGACGAATCGCGCAGCGCGCCTGATGAGCGGATGGCGATGTCGGTGCGGTCCTCGACCAGATCGCTGACGCCATCGGTCAGGGAGATGTCGAGCAGCACATGCGGATAAAGCGCACGAAACTCGCCGACCAGCGGCAGTATGTAGCGCTCGGAAAACGCCATCAGCGCGCTGACGCGCAGAAGACCCCGCGGCACCGTGCGCGCCCCGCCTGACACCAGCCGCTCCGTCTCGGCGATGTCCGACAGGATGATGCGTGCCCGCTCCAGATAGACCTCACCCTCCTGCGTCAGTTGCAGCGCCCGCGTGGTTCGCACCAGAAGCCGCGTGCCCAAGCGATCCTCAAGCCGCGTCACCAGCTTGCTGACAGCAGAAGGTGATAGTTTCAACTTGCGGCCGGCCGCCGAAAAACTCTGCAGCTCCGCCGCCGTCACGAAGACGTCCATCTCGCCCGCCCGGTTATCCATTGCCGCCTCTTATGAATTCAGTTCACAGCTATTTATCCATTACATCGGATAGCGAGGCAAGTCTTCCTTCGCCATATTCCCGGCATCGAAACCACGACGGCTAATGCCGCCGCCCAACCGCCCGTCCTCCCCGGGCCAAAAGGTGTTTTCATGCCCCTTGCTCTCCTTGCGCTGACGATCGCGGCCTATGCGATCGGAACGACCGAATTCGTCATCGTCGGCCTTCTGCCGACCGTCGCCACCGATCTCGGCATCACCTTGCCGCTCGCCGGCCTCATTGTCTCCATCTACGCGCTCGGCGTCACCTTTGGTGCGCCTGTCATCACCGCGCTCACCGGCCGCATTGAGCGCAAGCCGCTGCTGATCGGCCTGATGGCGCTGTTCATCGGCGGCAATGTCCTGGCGGCACTCAGCCCGACCCATGAAATACTGCTCATTGCCCGCGTGCTCTCGGCCTTTGCCCATGGCGTTTTCTTCTCGGTTGGCGCAACGATTGCCGCCAGCCTGGTTCCGGAAAATCGTCGCGCCTCGGCGATCGCCCTGATGTTCATGGGGCTTACCGTCGCCATCGTTACCGGCGTGCCGCTCGGCACCTTCATCGGCCAGACCTTCGGCTGGCGCGCCACCTTCTGGGCCGTTTCCGGCCTCGGCGTCGTCGCCCTTGCCGGTATCGCTGCCCTGCTCCCGAACACCATTGAAAAAGCGCCGCCGGCAAGCCTGATGGATCAGGTGCGCGTGCTGGGTTCCGGCCGCCTGCTGCTGGTCTTCGGCATGACCGCACTCGGTTATGGCGGCACCTTCGTCACCTTCACATTCCTTGCCCCGATGCTGCAGGATATTACCGGCTTTGCGGCTTCCAGCGTCAGCTTCGTGCTGGTGCTCTATGGCCTGGCAATCGCGGTCGGCAACATCGCCGGCGGACGCATTGCCGACGGCAATCCGGCAAAGGCGCTCACCGGCCTGTTTGCCCTGCAGGCGCTGGTTCTGTTGATGTTCAGCTTCACCGCCTCTTCCCCGATCCCGGCACTGATCACGTTGGTGGCACTCGGTTTCCTCTCCTTCGCCACCGTGCCTGGGCTGCAACTCTATGTCGTGCAGCTTGCCAAGCAGCATCGCCCCGGCGCCGTCGATGTCGCCTCGGCGCTCAACATCGCCGCCTTCAATCTCGGTATTGCGGCCGGCGCCTGGATCGGCGGACTGGTCGTCGCCTCGCCACTGGGGCTTACCGCAACCCCTTGGGTCGGCGCAATTCTCGTCGCCGGCGCACTGGTGCTGACGCTGGTCAGCGTTTCCCTCGATCGCAGCCCGGCACGTTCGCAAGCCACCGCCTGACCCCGGTATCACCCACCAAAAGGACGATGATCATGGACTATCGCAATCTTGGAAAATCCGGGCTGAAGGTCCCTGTCCTGAGCTTCGGAGCCGGCACGTTCGGCGGCTCCGGGCCGCTGTTCGGGGCCTGGGGCAATACCGATATCGAGGAGGCCAAGCGCCTGGTGGATATCTGCCTCGACGCCGGCGTCACCCTGTTCGACACGGCGGACGTCTATTCGAACGGCGCATCCGAGGAGGTGCTGGGTGCGGCGATCAAAGGCCGTCGCGACACGGTCTTGATCTCCACCAAGGTCAGCCTTCCGACCGGCGACGGGCCGAACGACTGGGGCTCCTCGCGCCATCGGCTGATCCGCTCGGTCGAGGCTGCGCTGAAGCGTCTCGACACGGACCATATCGACATTTTTCAACTGCACGCCTTCGATGCGAGCACGCCGGTCGAGGAGGTGCTCTCCACACTCGACGATCTCGTGCGCGCCGGAAAGCTGCGCTACATCGGCGTTTCGAATTTCTCCGGCTGGCAGATCATGAAATCGCTGGCCGTCTCGGAAAAACACGGCTGGTCGCGCTACGTCGCCAACCAGGTCTATTATTCACTGATCGGTCGCGACTACGAATGGGACCTGATGCCGCTCGGCAAGGATCAGGGTCTCGGCGCGCTGGTCTGGAGTCCGCTCGGCTGGGGCCGTTTAACCGGCAAGATCAGCCGGGGCAAACCGCTGCCTGAGGGCAGCCGCCTGCATGAAACGGCCGATTTCGGGCCGCCGGTCGAGCAGGAACACCTCTACCGCGTCGTCGACGCCCTGCAGCACATTGCGCAGGAGACGGAAAAGACCGTGCCGCAGGTCGCGCTCAACTGGCTGACCCAGCGCCCGACGGTGTCATCGGTCATCATCGGCGCCCGCAACGAGCAGCAATTGCGCCAGAATCTAGGGGCAATCGGCTGGTCGCTGACGGCGGAGCAGATCGCCACACTCGATGCGGCAAGCACGGTCACCACGCCCTATCCGCACTTTCCCTATCGCCGGCAGGAAGGTTTCGCCCGGCTTGATCCACCGCTTGCAGGCTAACGGGCAGCCTCTGCAGGCTTGAACCCATGGCAAACCGCCACATCTATGAACGACATCATTCCGGCCCGGCGCGTCTCGCCGGGTCTTTCTGCCAAAAGGAACCTTCCCATGCACACTGTCACCGCCAACGGCGCCAACATCCCTGCCATCGGCTTTGGAACCTTCCGCATGCCCGGCCCGGATGTGCTGCGCATCGTGCCGAAAGCCATAGAACTCGGCTTCCGCCATATCGACACCGCCCAGATTTATCGCAACGAAGCCGCGGTCGGCGAGGCAATCACGGCGTCCGGCATTGATCGCGGCGAGATTTTCCTGACCACCAAGGTCTGGGTCGATCACTACAAACACGCCGACTTTCTCGCCTCCGTCGATGAGAGCCTCAAGAAGCTGAAGACCGATTATGTCGACCTTCTTCTCCTGCATTGGCCATCAAGCGGCGTCCCGCTGGCCGAGCAGATCGGTGCTTTGAATGCGGTGAAGAAAGCCGGCAAGGTCCGTAATATCGGCGTGTCCAACTTCAACACCAAGCTGATGGCCGAAAGCGTTGCGCTGAGCGAGGGCCCGATCGCGACGAACCAGATCGAGTATCATCCCTATCTCGACCAGAGCATCGTGCTGGAGGCTGCGCGCGCCAGCGGCATGTCGATCACCGCCTATTACGCCATGGCCGACGGCAAGGTACCAAACGAGCCCCTCCTGAAAGACATCGGCGCGAAACACGGCAAGACGGCAGCCCAGGTCGTGCTGCGCTGGCTGGTCAGCCAGGACGGCGTGATTGCGTTGTCGAAGACTGCGACCGAAAGCCGGCTTTCGGAAAACTTCGACATTTTCGACTTCGATCTTTCGGACGAAGAGATGTCCGCGATCCACAAACTCGCCCGACCAAACGGCCGCATCGTCAGCCCCGGCGGATTGGCACCGGACTGGGACCGGGCGGCGTAAGACTTCATTTCGCCGAATCGCCCCTCATTCACCCGGCCTTTGTCTTGGTGGAGAGGGATGGAAAACCACAAAACGGCGGCGTTCGTGGAGGTATACACCCCTCCGTCGGCGACGCCGACATCTCCCCGCAAGGGGGAGATCACGATCGGCTTCAGAGTGCATACGGGAAAAGAAACAATCTCCCCACCTGTGGGGGAGATGTCAGCGAAGCTGACAGAGGGGGCTGGCGGGGCACGATCGACATGATCCGCGCCGCTTCAGTCAGCTCCAAGCCCTCGATTCATCAAACGAACTGGCTCAACCCTGGAACGGAAGCGACGACTTCGTCCACCGTTTCTTCGCCGGCTTTTTCCTTGGCATAGCCAATGGTTTCCTTGGCAAGTGCCGTGATTTCGCCCATGCCGAGGCCCTGGCTCATCAGCTGCTGGCCGAGCGCCATGACGCCGCCGCCAGCACCGACTGCGCTGAGCAGTCCACCGAGCAGGCCGCCACCGCCTGTGCCTTCGCCATTGAACTTCGCGACCATTTCGGAAGCGCCGGGAATGGCTTCGATCATCTTGGCAACCGGGCCACCAGCCGCTTCGCGCTGCAGGAAGCCGAGCATCATGCCGATCGCCTTTTCGGCGGTTGCCGGATCGATGCCGACATTTTCGGCAACGCGGGTCACGAGTTCGTTCATGGGAATCTCCTCAATTTTTGACGTTGACGTCAAGGTAAATGATCTTTTCGGCAAACTCAAGCGAGAGCGACCGGCTTTCCGCGGCGCAGCGTGGCATGCTTCAACATCGTTTCATGCCTGCGAAGCGAATACAATGCGGCGGAAAGACCCGCGTGGTTGCATCGGGCTAATCGCGCCATTGCCGCCCCAGATGTCTCACCCTATAACGGAAAAAGCATCGCGATGATGCCGCCAGAACCTTAAACAGGTACAGCGGCCTCATCGGCACAATGGAGACAGGGCGCATGCTGCAGGACGGGAAGCTCTATATCGGGACGAGCCGCAAGCCGGACGACACCATCAACAAAGGCGAATATCTGGACCTGAAATACGGCAATCGCCATGGGCTTGTGACCGGCGCCACCGGCACCGGCAAGACGGTGACGCTGCAGATCCTCGCCGAGGGCTTTTCCAATGCCGGCGTGCCGGTGTTCTGTGCCGACGTCAAGGGCGATCTATCGGGCATCGGCGCCGTCGGCGAGCCGAAGGATTTCCTGCAGAAGCGCGCCACGGAAATCGGCCTCGACCCTTACGACTTCCAGGAATTCCCCGTGATTTTCTGGGATCTCTACGGTGAAAAGGGCCACCGGGTGCGGACCACCATGACGGAGATGGGACCGCTTCTGCTCTCGCGCCTGATGAACGCCACCGACGCCCAGGAAGGTGTGCTGAACATCGCCTTCAAGATTGCCGACGAGGGCGGCCTGGCCCTGCTCGACCTGAAGGACCTGCAGGCGCTGCTCAACTATATGGGCGAAAACGCAACCGCACTCTCCAACAAATACGGCTTCATCTCGAAGTCCTCGGTCGGCTCGATCCAGCGCGAACTGCTGATCCTCGAGCAACAGGGCGCCGAGCATTTCTTCGGCGAACCGGCGCTGAAAATCACCGACATCATGCGCACGACGCGCGACGGCCGCGGCGCGATTTCGGTGCTGGCCGCCGACAAGCTGATGATGAACCCGCGGCTCTACGGCACCTTCCTGCTCTGGTTGATGTCGGAACTGTTCGAGCAGCTGCCGGAAATCGGCGATCCGGAAAAGCCCAAGCTCGTCTTCTTCTTCGACGAGGCGCATCTTCTCTTCAACGACGCGCCGAAGGTGCTGGTCGAGCGCGTGGAGCAGGTCGTTCGGCTGATCCGCTCCAAGGGCGTCGGCGTCTATTTCGTGACGCAGAACCCGCTCGACGTTCCGGAAACGGTGCTCGCCCAGCTCGGCAACCGCGTCCAGCATGCGCTGCGCGCCTATACGCCACGCGAGCAGAAGGCGGTGAAGACCGCCGCCGACACCTTCCGCCCGAACCCCGATTTCGACTGCGCCACGGTCATCACCAATCTCGGAACCGGTGAGGCGCTGGTCTCGACGCTGGAAGCCAAGGGCGCGCCGTCCATGGTCGAGCGCACGCTGATCCGCCCGCCGTCCTCGCGGCTCGGTCCGATCACCGAGGCCGAGCGCGCCGAGCTGATGAAGATCAGCCCGGTCGCCGGCCTCTACGACGAGGATTTCGACCGCGAATCGGCCTACGAAATCCTTGCCGCCCGCGCCGCAAAATCGACCGAGCAGGCCGAGGCCGCCCGCAAAGCGGAAGAGGAGCCTGCCGAGCAGGAGGCCTCGACCGGCGGCAGCCGCTGGACGCTGCCCGGTTTCGGCAATGACGAACCCGCAGCCCCCACCGGCGCCAAGCCAAAACCCCGCTCCGGCTACCAGCGCGAAACCATCGCCGAAGCCGCCATGAAAACCGTCGCCCGCACGGTCGCCTCCTCGCTCGGAAGGGCGCTGGTCCGGGGGATACTGGGGAGTTTGAGGCGGTAGGCTGGCGGGACTGATGATGCAAGCATAGCCCCTCCCAAACACGACCCGCCGCTTCGCGTTCCCGCATGGTCAAAGAATGGTCCCTGGCCTATTGCTGGGAACGGGAAAAACGGGAATCGGGCGATGACGCAAGGGGAGCAAGCGCAGTATCGGCTGGGGCTGGCGCTGGTGGCGTTTTGCGCTCTGGCCTGGTCGTCGTCGGGTTTTTTCATCCGGCTGATCGGCGCCGACCTGATGACCATGTTGTTCTGGCGCGGGCTCTTCACCGGCACGGCGGTGATGGCGCTGTTTTTCGTCCTCGAACGCGGCCGCGCCTGGTCTATCCTGAAAACCATGCGGCTACCGTCGCTTCTCGTCATGATCTTTTCCGCATCGGGCATGATCACCGGCCTCGGGGCGATGCGCTACACCACGGTTGCCGATGCGATGGTGATCTATGCGACGGTGCCGTTCGTGACCGCCGGTATCGCCTTTCTGGTGATCGGCGAGAAACCCAGCCGCTCGACCCTGATTGCAAGCGGCGCAGCCCTTCTCGGCGTCATCGTCATGCTGGCCGATACGCGTGGCGGCAGCGGCACGCTGACCGGCAAGCTGCTCGCAATCGGCATGACGCTGAGCATGGCGTGCCTTGCTACGACAATGCGCCGCCATCGCGGCGTGCCGCTTCTGCCGGCCATGGGCGCGTCCGCCTGGCTCTGTTCGGCGGTGACCTTCTGGTTCGCCCGGCCGCTCAGCATCACGCCCGTGGATTTGGGGCTCACCGCGCTGTTCGGCATCTTCCAGAATGCGCTCGGCCTCATCCTCTACACCTTCGGCTCGCGCCGTATCCCAGCCGCCGAGGCGACCCTGCTGGCGGCGCTTGAGGTGCCGCTTGCGCCCTTCTGGGTCTGGGTGGTTTTCGGCGAGACGCCGGGCCGCGCCACGCTGATCGGTGGCCTCATCGTGCTGACCGCCCTCTTCGGCCATATCGCGTCGGAAGTGCGCCGTACGCGGGTGATCATCCCGACCGTTGTCTGAAAAGGGCCTGGAAGGACAAAACCCGGCGGATCGCTCCACCGGGTTTTTCTGTGACATCGAACGACTGTCTCAGGCGAGCGTGACTTCGACTTCGGTCGAGGTGCGCATGGCGTGGCTGTAGGGGCAGACGATGTGGGCGGCGGCTACCAGCTTTTCGGCGACGTCGCGCTCGATACCGGGCAGCGAGGCAACCAGCGACACTTCGATACCGAAGCCGGTGCCGTCGTCGCGCGGGCCGATGCCGACGGTCGCCGTAATCGTCGTGTCACCGGAGAGCTTTACCTTCTCCTTGCCGGCAACATAGTGCAGCGCGCCGAGGAAGCAGGCGGAATAGCCGGTAGCAAAAAGCTGCTCGGGGTTGGTGCCCGTGGCACCGTCGCCGCCGAGTTCCTTCGGAACCGTCAGCGTGACGTCGAGAACGCCATCGGCCGTGCTTGCGCGGCCCGAACGACCGCCACCGGTCGCGGTGGACTTCGTGGTGTAGAGAATAGGCATGTGCGTCTCCTTCTGGTGTTGAATTGTTGATGAACCTTAGATAGCGCAAAATTAAATTGTGCGCAAGTTAATTTTGCAAATTGCAATTTTGGTGCTGATTTGCGATGATGCCGTCATGAAAGACGCAACGAAAATACAGCCTGGCCCAGAGCAGCAGCCCCTGCCCGATGATGCGTTGGCGCTTGGCCAGCAGCTTTGTTTTGCGGTCTATTCCGTCGCCCATGCGTTCAACCGGACCTACAAGCCGCTGCTCGACCGCTTCGGCCTCACCTATCCGCAATATATCGTGCTGCTTGCCCTCTGGCAGAATGACGGCATCACCGTCAAAACGCTGGGCACGGAACTCGGCCTTGATTCAGGCACGCTGTCGCCGCTGCTGAAGCGGCTGGAAGCGGCAGGGTTTGTCGACAGGACGCGCGACAAAAGCGACGAACGTAAGGTGGTGGTGAGCCTGACGGACAAGGGGCGAGCGCTGAAAAGCGAGGCCTTTAACATCCTGATGGAGATCGGCAAGGCAACGGGGTGCAGCCAGCAGGAGGCCGGCGCCCTGCGCGACGCCCTGCATGATCTGACGCAGCATCTCGACACGCCGTTTCGCGACAATCAGTCTGCCTGAATGCGCATCTGGCGGGGTAGCCGATATATAGCTATCAATACACAACCAAGACGTTACTATGGCTGACTGCTTCGCGAGGACGGGAGGCCGGTTCGTTGCATTATGAGCGATTCGGGAAAGTTGCGGCACAGGCGATCAGCTGGATCTGCGTAGCAATCGCCTCTGCAGTCCTGGCTGCATGGCTGACGCGCTCGATAGCGCTCGTTCAGATCGTTCCCACCCTGTTTGCCATGCAATTCAACACCTCCCTCTGTTTCATAGCAACGGGTCTCGCCTTCCACCTTGCTGTTGCCAATACCCGCCGACCGACCCTGGCGATCGTCCTGTCGGCAGCAGCGGCATGTATTCCTCTGGCCAGCCTTATCCAGCAGATCTTCGTCGTGGATCTCGGCATTGATCGCCTGTTGTACGACCCCTTCGTCACTGTTGGCGTCGACCACGCAGGGCGCATGGTGCCGAATGCCGCGATCTGCTTTATTTTGGTCAGTGCCGCGATCATCATGACGGCAGTGCGCGGCCGAAATTCCCTTGCGCGCGTCCTCTGCGGCCTTATCGTCTTCGTCATCGCCAGCAGCGCTCTGCTCGGCTACGTCATCGGCGTCGAATCCTCCCACAACTGGCGACCGCTGGCGCAGATGTCGCCGCAAACGGCCTTCTGCTTTTCCCTGCTGGCCGGCGGCCTGGTCTTCATCGGCGCCAGGGAAAGGGAATATCCCCGCTCGACCATCGCTGCCATGCTCGCTGTCGTCACCTATCTGCTGCTCCTGTTGTTTGCCTATATGGAGATGCCTCATCAAAATGCACTTGCGGAAAACCTGCAGGACGACGGAAGCAATCCTCGCTCGACACTGCTTGGCATCGTGCTTCTCTCCGGCGCGCTCTATGCCGGGATGTTCGCCTTCAGTTTTCGCAGCTCGCAGCTGTACAGAGATGTCGCGGGGCGGTTGCAGGAAAGCGAAAAGCGGCTGGCGGCCATTATCGAAACCGCGGTGGACGGCTTTATCACCATAGATGCCCGTGGCAAAGTTCTTGCGGTCAATCCGGCCTGCGAGAAGATCTTTGGCTATCGTGCCGACGAAATCCTGCAGCAGAACGTCAGCATGCTGATGCCGACGCCCTACCATGAGGCTCACAATCAGTATCTGGAGAACTACAGGATCACGGGCCGCGCCAAAATCATCGGCATCGGCCGCGAGGTCGAGGGACGGCGCAAGGACGGCTCGACCTTTCCGCTCGATCTCTCCGTCGCCAAGGTCGAGCTCGACCATCAGGTGATCTACAGCGGCATCGTGCGCGATATTTCCGAACGCAAGAAATATGAGAAGGACATTCTTGAAGCCAATGCCGAACTTGAGGAGTTCTCCTACCGGACATCACATGACCTGCGCTCGCCCATTGCCTCGTCGCTGGGGCTGGTCGGCATCGCCCGAGACATGATCGACACCGGCGATACACAGGATCTGAAACAGGTGCTCGGCCGGATCGAAACCAGCTTCCGCAAGCTCGACCACCTGATCCAGAACATCATTTCGCTGACCCGAACGAAGGCCATGGAAGAGGCCGAAAGCCGGATACCGATCGCCCAGACCGTGCGCGAGACCCTTGAACGTCTGCACTATATGGAAAACGCCGAACGCCTGCGCGTCGATATTGCCATCGACGACGAACTGACGACCATGCGCAGGGCCAGCCGTTTCCAGATCATCATCGATAATCTCCTGTCAAACGCGATCAAGTATCAGGACCCGGTGCAGACGCGCCCGGAAATCCGCATCGGGGCGACGGTGAACAGCGGCAATCTCGTTCTGACCGTCGCCGACAATGGCCTCGGGATCGAACCCGGTACGGAGCACCACCTGTTTCAGATGTTCAAGCGTCTGCATCCGCAACATTCGTTCGGCAGTGGTCTTGGCCTCTACATCCTCAAGAAGAGCGTGGAACAACTCGGGGGCACCGTCGCTTATAACCGTTTGCAGGCAGGCAGCCTCTTCACTGTCACGCTACCGGAGAAGAACCATCATGCGCATTAGATCCATTCTCACGGTCGATGACGATGAAAACGACCTGTTCATCTGCGCCTATACGATCCGCAAGTTCGATCCGGAGGTGAAGACACTGAAGGCCATGAACGGCCGTGAAGCACTGGTCGTTCTGAGAACGACGACCCCGGATGCGATCATCCTCGACATTAACATGCCTGTCATGAATGGGTTCGAATTTCTGGAGCAGTACGCCCGGGAATTTTCAGTGCATGCGCCGGTTGTCGCCATGTTGACGAGTTCGCACCTCGGTTCCGATCGCGGAAAAGCTTTAAGCTATCATTTTGTCAAGAGTTACTTCGAAAAGCCTCTGACGCTTGCCAATCTTCGGCTTATGTCGGAACTGCTTGACCTTTCTTCGGATCCGGTCAAACGACCAGGATAGGCGCCTTGGCGCGGACGCGACCATAGAGATCAATCACATCCTGGTTGATCAGGCGCACGCAGCCGGAGGACGTTGCCTTGCCGATCGATTGCCATTCGGGAGTTCCGTGAAGGCGGTAGAGCGTGTCCTGCCCGTCCTTGAATATATAGAGCGCGCGGGCACCGAGCGGGTTCTTCAGTCCCGGCGCCATGCCTCCGTTTTCGATGGAATATTCGGCCAACTGCGGCTGGCGCGCCACCATCTCGTTCGGCGGTTTCCAGCGTGGCCATTCCTGCTTCCACTGGATGACGCCGCGGCCCGACCAGGCAAAGCCTTCACGGCCGATGCCGACACCATAGCGCATGGCCGAACCGTTGCCCTGGATGAGATAAAGGAAGCGATCGGCCGTATCGACGATGATCGTGCCCGGACGCTCGCCGAAGGGATCGGCGACTTCCTGGCGATAATATTTCGGATCGATCTGCTGATAGGGAATGGCTGGCACGGAAAAGCCACCATCCTCAACCGGACCATAGATATCGGCGTAATACGCCGATTGCATCGGCAGGCCGCTCTCCATGGGGTCACCACTAACGGGGCCCTCCAGCGTCGACATCAGGCGCGGATCGCGATACTGGCCGTCCATATCGGGATTGCGGAAATAGGGAGCCGTTTCCTGGCGGAAACGGTCCGTGTTCATCGACGAAGTGCACCCTGCAAGGGCAGCGGAAGCGACGGCAAGACCGGACATGCCGAGAAATTGACGGCGGGACGGAGACGAAGAAAAAGCCATGGATTACATCAGTTCCGGTTTGCGCCATGCGCGACGACGCCGCAGAAACACGCGACATAAAGAATTGTTCCGGCGATGGCCGGGATTATTGTCGCATTTATGGCAAAGGCGGCTGGACCGGAGCTTGCGCAAGGCGATGGGTGGCGGAAGAACGTGGTCGATCAGCCGTCAGAATGAACGACGACATATTGGGCGCCAGTTGCTCGCGTTCATTGGGCATTTATCGACAAGATGGCCAAGAAAAGCTCTTTTGAGATTGTCATTGCTTATCTCCTTATAAAATCGCCGTGGGAAACTCGGCGGGAAAATGGTATATTTGTGGTACGACCGCTTGCCGGGCTTAGCTTGGGCTCGGGATCATCACTCAACCACCCCAGAACCGCCTCCACCTTTCCCTCCGTCACCGGCTCGTCAGTGACGCTCACGGTTATGGAGTTAAGCCGATACCCGGGACCGAAAGAGGCTCCCAGATCGGCAGGATCAACTTTCTTCACGCTAGCCGGATCCTTAATATCGCCGAAGGTCACGAGCAGCGGGTAGTGTTTGCGGGGCAGTTCCAGTTGACGGGAATTGCTTGCATCGGCTCGTTCCAAAAGCTCGCCAGCCTCTTTCGCAGGCATTTTTGGATAGAACAGCCAACCGGCGGAGGGTGTATCCTTCAAAAGAGCAAAGAGATAACGACCGTTGGGAAGCGCCACCACGACGGCCTCACCCCGCAATGAAAAGCTCACGCCGATTGCTTCGGCAGGAACAAAAGCCCCCGCGTCTCCGTCATCCCTCCGCGCATGACGCTGGAGCCGGAGACAACACCATCCGGCGTTTGCACAGTCACCGTCAGCTTTTGATGCCAGCTCCAGCTATCGCTACACCCCTCAAGGCCAAATGCGGCGATCAAAAGCAGGAATAAAGCAGGCGCTTCCGCAGGCCGATCATGCCGGGCATGCCCTTGCCGAAGTCGGACAATCGCTGCGAGCGGCAATCAAGCCAGCCATTATCGGCTCCCATTCCCAAAGAAGGATGATTGTGTGATTTTGTACTCAAGTGGCTTGTCCCACGAAGGTCGCACAGCCCCAGGCGGGTCCCGCTCGAAAAGCGCAGTTCTGCTCGGTAGCTTTAGCCAGGGCAGACGTTCGCGTAGAAGTTCCGTAACGGGGGCTTTGGCAAATTCGATATCCAGACCGGCGAACGTCACCCCGGCAAAATTCTGCGACATATTCGAGGTGGTGACTTCGAAGATCGTCTTGGGGACCTGCTCATCGCGGAAGGAAACCATGGCCGGTCGACGGCCATGCCAGTTGAATGGCATTCGACCGGACGCCTCCGCCAGACGTTGCAGATCGGCGTCCTTTAGTCCTCCAACGCTGTTTTTGATGCCCAGTGTGGTCAAGAGGCCCGGTTCATAAATCTGCCAGAAGCGACCGTTGTTATTCAGCGAAGTGGGCAACACGTAAAAGGTGCCGCCGCCGGGCAGATCAAAGATCAGCGCCTCGCCGTAAAGCGTCGTAGACCCGCCCATGCCGACTAAGCTATTTTTCAGGCGCGCGTAGCGGCATTCCATCACGGTCGAAGCCTCATGCTTCGACCCTTTGTAAAGCACTTTGGCGATCACCCGGAAACGGACAGTTGCACCTCCATCCTGGCAGCCGACCAAAGGCAGGCTGCAAAGCGAGGCGACAAACGTGCGTCTGGTGATCATGCTACCGAAGTTTCGCGTCATTGTTTCCGGCTTGGCGAACTTGTTGGCATTGCCCCATGCAGCGATCTCCATCCTTGCGATGCGGCCGATCTTCCGTCAGGCTGCTTCGGAACCGGCAGTCGCGACCGACCCCGGCTCGGCCGCGAACATGCCTTCAAACGCTTCCGCCCGGAGCGGCTTGCTGAAGAAATAACCCTGTATCTCGTCGCAGCCGGAGATGCGCAGGAAATCCAGCTGGGCCTGTGTTTCGACACCCTCGGCAATGACCCGCATATGCAGCTTTTGCGCCAGCGAGATGATGGCGCCGGTGATCGCCATATCGTCTTCGTCTGCAGGAATATCCTGCACGAAGGACCGGTCGATCTTCAGGCGGCTGACGGGAAAGCTCTTCAGTGCGCTGAGGCTGGAATAACCTGTGCCGAAATCGTCGATCGCCAGTTGCACGCCGAGCGCTTCCAGCTCGTGCATCGTCGCAATTGCTGCCGGCACATCCTGCATGATCAGGCTCTCCGTCAGCTCCAGTTCAAGGTAGCGGGCTTCGAGACCGCTCTCGCGCAGGGCGGCCGAGACCCGGCAGACCCAATCCTGTTCGCGAAACTGGCGGGCCGAAACGTTGACGCTGATGACGATCGGCGGCAGGCCGGCATCCTGCCAGGCCTTGTTCTGTCGGCAGGCCTCGTTCAAAACCCAATCGCCGATCGCGACGATCAAGCCCGTCTCTTCGGCCAGCGGGATGAATTCGCCGGGAGATACCATTCCGCGTTCTGGATGCTGCCAGCGCACCAGCGATTCGGCGGCGAACATCCGGCCGGTCTCGAGATTCAGCTGCGGTTGGTAGTGCAGCACGAATTCCTGGCGGGCAACCGCATCACGCAGCTCCTCATGACGCAAAAGCTTCTCGTGGGCCTTTGCGGCCATTTCGGCGCTGAACAGTTGGAGATTGTTGCGACCGATCTCCTTGGCCCTATACATGGCCGAATCCGCGTTGGCCAGCAGTTCGACCGCAGTCGCGCCATGCTCGGGATAGCAGACGACGCCCATGCTGCAGGTGATTTGCAGGCTATGCCCGGACAGCATCATGGGAGCGGCAATGGCGCTTCGAATTTTCTCAAAACGAGTCAACACGACCTCGCGCTCTGCCGGCAGGCCGGTGAGCATGATGATGAATTCATCTCCGCCGACCCGGACGATCATGTCCGACCTTCGGACGCAGGTCCGCATGCGGTCAGCTACAATGCGCAGCAACTGGTCGCCGGAGTGATGGCCGAGGCTGTCGTTGATCAGCTTGAAATTATCGAGGTCGAGGAAAGCCAGCGCCACCCACTGGTCATTTTGCCGGGCCTCCTGGAGGGCCGATGCAACCCTTGCATCGAACAGCAGGCGATTGGGCAGGCCGGTCAGCGCATCGTGATGCGCCATGAACTGGATGCGCTCTTCCGACTGCCGTCGCTCGATGGCGATACCGGCCAGATGTGCGGCCATCGAGATCAGTTCGTTGTGTTCCTCGCTCGGCAGTCCTTTCTGATAGGAGTAGAGCGCGAAGGTTCCAAGCACTTGCCCCTGATAGGAGCAGATCGGCGTTGACCAGCAGGATCGGTAGCCATATTGCGCGATAAGGGGGCATAGTCGACCCAGAGCGGATCGGTCAGCACGTCGGCAACGAAGACGGGCTTTCCGGTAAAGGCGGCAGTGCCGCAGGAGCCAACCTTCGGGCCGATGGCAACGCCATGGATGGCCGCGCAATAGACCGGGTCGAGATTGGGTGCAGCGCCTGTCAAAAGGTGGAGTTTGTCGGGAGACAGAAGCAGGATCGACCCCTTGATCCCCGGGAGTTGCGCCTCGATCAACAGGATCAGTTCGATAAAGAACTGTTCGATCGGCGCGCCGGCCGCAATCATCTCCAACAAGCTGGCCTGCCCGACCAGGAGCTGCTCCGCACGCTTGCGATCGCTGATATCGCGTGAAACGCCGACAATACCAATGGTCGTGCCCTGCTTGTTGCGCAGCGGCAGTTTCGACGTCATCAGCCAGCGTTCGATCCCTTTCGTGACGACCGCCCGTTCCTCTATGCCGAAAATGGGTTCGCCCGTCTCGATGACCCGGCGCTCGGCTGCTGCGAATTTTGCGGCAGCCTCGACCGGGTGAAGATCAAAGTCGGTCTTGCCGAGAATTTCCTGCATGGTCTCGAAGCCGTTGTCCGTGACGGTCGCCTGATTGGCGACGAGAAACCGCCCCTCGAGATCCTTGGCATAGATGTAATCGGGGATGTGGTTCATCATCGTCTCTAGCCAGTAGTGGCGATCGGCGATGTTGGGTTCGGGCGCAAGCATGCGCGACACTTCGGCGGCGAGACGGTTGCTGGCATCGATCAGCCGGCGCGTATCCTCGTTGCTGGCTGCCTTGGCTCCGATATCACCGCGGCTACGCGTCACGTTCTTTGTCAAGCACAGCCTCCACAGACGAAATCAGCGCCGATTTTCGTTTCCCGCTCCCTATCCATAACAGCCATAGGTTATTCCTTCCCTAAGGCGAGCCCTATGAATTAAGGGGGCAGCGGCGCTTCCTTTCCGCCCATCGGCCGTGTCCGGCAAACTCTACAACCGCAAATGTACCGTTTCGAAACGTTTTCCGTGGCATGTGTTGTGCATGCGCCTCGCCAAAGGAACACGCCATGCTGACCCGCCGACTGTTTGCCGCGTCGTTGACCACCGCTCTTTTCGGAACGGTGGCACTGCCGCGGATGCCATTGGCGGCGGACCAGCCTGAAGGTTTGCGCGGATCAATCGACCTGGCGCCCTATGACCTCATACCCGGAGTGGCCGTCAACCAGGGTGACGCCCTCAATCGGGTGCTGCGCGATGCTGCTTCAGCCGGAATGCCGGTGGTCCTACCGGCCGGCGATTATGTCGTTTCCGATATCGATTTGCCTGATGGGATCGATCTGCAGGGCTCCGCCGGTGCAACACGGCTGCTTCATGGCGGCGGGAACATGCTGATGTCGGCACGCGGGCTGAAAAGGCTACGGCTGTCGGGCCTTGTTATCGATGGTGCCGCGCAGCCGCTCGGCAGTGACATCGGCGGGCTGCTGCATCTCCAGGATATTACCGATCTGACGATCGACGACTGCGCGTTTGTCGGTTCGCCGGTACATGGAATTCAGGTCGAGGGCTGCGGCGGACGTATTGCCAGGAACCGAATCACGGCGGCAGCAAAAGCCGGGCTCTACGCTATCGACAGCCGCGCATTGTCGATCACCGGAAATACTGTTTCCGATTGCGGCAATGGTGGCATTCTCGTTCATCGCTGGGAGGCGGGAGCAGACGGAACGATGATTTCCGGCAATCGCATCAGCCGGATTGGGGCGACGGCAGGCGGCACCGGAGAAAACGGCAATGGCATCAATGTTTTTCGCGCGGCAAACGTGATGGTGTCAGGCAACCACGTCTCTGACTGCGCCTTTTCCGCCATCCGCGCCAATGCCGCCACCAATGTCCAGATCACGGATAATCAGTGCCTGCGGTCGGGCGAGACCGCGATCTATTCGGAATTCGGCTTCGAGGGCGCGATCGTCTCCGACAATCTAATCGATGGCGCGGCAAACGGCATCCTGATCGTCAACTTCAACGATGGCGGACGGCTGGCCGTGGTCAGCGGTAATCTGGTGCGCAACCTCAAAATCGACGGTCCCTATATCCACGACGGCGCTGGATTCGGCTTCGGGATCGCGGTGGAAGCGGACACGGTGGTCTCCGGAAACGTTGTTGAGAACGCGCCGAAATACGGCCTGATGCTCGGCTGGGGGCCCTATCTGCGCAACATCGTCGCCACCGGCAATCTGGTGCGCGGGGCCGCCATCGGTTGCGCCGTCACCGTCGCGGAGGGAGCGGGAACGGCGCTGATTTCCGATAACCTGTTTCAGGACGTGCCCGGCGGCGGCATTGTCGGGTTCCGCTGGAACGAAAAAGCCACTGGCGACCTGATGACGGCAGGTGCCGAAACCTTCCCGCACCTGACGCTGAACGGCAATCGCAGCGCCTGAGACTTCTGTCAGGCGGAGAACGCCATCAAAACAATTCATGTAATTCATCACCAGCGAACGCTTCCTCCGGCCAACATCGTTTCCTAAGGTAAGCCAGCCAAACCGGAGGAAACCACATGCTGACGATCTACGGTGTTTACCGCTCGCGCGCCTCGCGCAATTACTGGATGGCGCGGGAGCTCGATATTCCCTTCACCTCTGTCCCGGTCATCCAGGCACGGCGTCTCGCCGATCCGCTTTCGCCCGACGCTGCGCTCAACACGAAATCACCGGCTTTTCTCGCCATCAACCCGATGGGGCTCATCCCGTCGATCGAGGATGATGGCCTGATCCTGCACGAATCGCTGGCCATGAATCTCTATCTCGCCCGCAAGCATGGCGGTCCGCTGTCCGCGCAGACGATCGAGGAGGAAGGGCTCATCACCTGCTGGACGATGTGGGCGGCGACCGAGGTCGAGCCCCATGCCGTCAAGATCGTGCTCGCCTACGACCACGGCATCGAAAACACGGCTGAGGGCAAAACGATCATCGCACAATCCTCCGCGGCCTTGGAAAAGGCCTTCGCGGTGCTCGAAGCGCAGCTCTCGCAGTTCGGCTACGTCGCCGCCGACCGCTTCACGGTTGCCGATCTCAATCTCGCGGAGGTGTTCCGCTACGCGATGACGCAAGCTGCACTTTTCGACAAGGCGCCGCGCGTCAAGGCCTGGCTTGCTCTGTGCCAGTCGCGCCCGGCCTTCAAGGCGATGATGGATGCGCGCCTTTCGGAGCCTGCATAGCCGTCACTGGAGCTGCCGCATGGTCTGGGCGATCTCGTCCCGTACCCAGGCCTTGAAGGCCGCGACGACCTTGGTCTCGCGCCGCGCCGGCGACGTCACGAAATAATGGCCGAAGCCGGTTTTCGCCCAGTGGCGAAACGGCGCCTTCAGCCGACCATCGATCAGCGAATCCCCGGCCAGCGTCTGCCAGGCCAGCATGACCCCTTGGCCCGCAATCGCCGCGTCGATGCAGAGCGACGCCTCGTTGAAGACGTGGCGCACCTTCATCTGCGCGCCGGACAGGCCGACCTCGCGCAACCAGGTCTCCCAGGAAAACATCGATCGACCATCGATGACCGCCGGGCACTGCAGAATATCTGCAGGCTCGCGCAGGGTTTCGGCGATCGCCGGGGCGCAGACGGGAAAACCTCCTGCGCCAGCAATGGCTCGGCGCGCACGCCCGGCCACTGGCCGAGGCCGACGCGGATGCCGAGATCGACATCGGAGGTTTCGAGATTGGCAAGTCTTGTCGTCGCGTCGATGCGCAAGCTGATATCGGGATGGGCGAGCGCGAAACGATCCAGCCGCGACACCAGCCAACGGGCCGCAAACACCGGCGCCACCGAGATCGTCAGGACCGATTCGTCTCGACGCCGTGCAGAGGCCACCGCCTGATCGAGCATTTCGAAGCCACCGTTCAGCCGTGGCATCAGGCTTTCGCCGGCGGGCGTCAAAACGAGGCCGCGCGGACTGCGATCGAACAGAACCCGCCCGAGCTGCTGTTCCGTCTTGATGATCTGCTGGCTGACGGCGCCGATCGTCACGCCCAGCTCGTTGGCCGCCGCCTTCAGCGAGCCGAGACGACCGGTCGCCTCGACCGCGCGCAGACCATTGAGATGGACGACATTCAGATCTTTCATATAGCTTTCCTATAGCACCATGCCAGCAATCTCAATTGCGAAATCGACAGGCAACCGCGATGATGGGCTTCACGGAAGGATGATTGTCATGGCGACTGTAGTCTCGATGCTCCGGAATCTTGTAACCAAAATGACGCAAACCAGCGACGATGCCGGCTGGATCAGCGATCCTCTGCGCCATCCGGACCTTGCGCGGATGGACCAGCGCGCACTCGGCGACCTGCCGATGCCGGGCTTTGCCCGACCGCGGCCGGTTGCAACGACCAGCAGTGCGACGGTTTTGCCAATGCAGCCGCAGGCAAAGACGCCGCCGACCGGCGAACGGCTGCTCACCGCCTGCTGAGGTGGGACGCGGCGGTCAGGCCTTCAGCACGGCCAGCACGGCTTTGACAGCCGGGCGCTCCGCCATGCGATTGCGGTGATCCAGCACCTTCGGAAACCGGGAGGGATCGACACCATCGGCCTCAAGCCATGTGGCGATCGTGTAGAGATAGGCGTCGCAGATCGTATAGGCGTCGCCCATGACCCAAGGGCCGGCAAACATCGACGTTTCGATGAGTTCGAAGCAGGCGGCCATGGTCTGCGGTACCTTCGCCCTCATCGTCTCGATGGCGGCAGCATCATCCGACCAGCGGCTGCCGCGACGTCCATGGGCATGGGCCACATGCACGGTGGAGCAGAGATAGCTGTTGAAGGCCTGCAGGCGGGCGAATTCGAACGGGTCGTCAAGCGGCGCGAGGCCAGCTGCCGGGAAACTTTGGGCCAGGAAGGCAAGGATCGCCGGTGTTTCGCTGATAACGCCGCGATCCGTCGCAAGCGCCGGCACCCTGCCCTTCGGGTTCAACGCCAGGAACTCCGGGGAAGTCTGCTGCTGCACGGAAAAATCGACCCGCCGCGCCTCATAGGTGGCTCCGACCTCTTCGAGCACGATGTGGGACGCCAGCGAACATGTTCCAGGCGCATAGAAAAAGGTCAGCATGGCAAATCTCCCAACATAGCGTCTCTCAACATCGCGACGACCGGCGGCAACTTTGGACAAAAGGTATCACCGCCCCCTGTCGAAGGCCAGTCGATGATCGTGCCGTCACGCAAGCTTGACCGGCGCGCAACCGGGCACGTCTTCCAGCCGATAATAGACCGGAATGCCCCGTTCCGTGGCAATCTTCACGTCGTTGTCCGCCCCTTTCGAGGCTCCCGGCAGCCGCAGGACCGCATCGCAAAGCGCCAGCAAGCGGCCGGCGACCGGATGGAAGATCTCCTCGTAGAGCGCATCTCCGACATGGCGGCCGCCGGCCGCCTGCCAGATCGGCAAGGCAACCCATTCGCCGATCATCGGGACATGGCCCGCCTGAAACAGCGCATGTGATGGCGCCTCCAAGACCTTGAGATTGGCCGCCATTCTGGCGGGATCATCATTGGTGCCGGAGCGATAGGGGCCGGCGATCAGGATCAACATCGGATTTCCTTTTCGAGTTTTGCATGAAAATTCCAGATATTTCTGGATATATAATCAGAAACATGCAAAATATCGCAGAGTCAAGAGGGCGAGGCAGATGCTGACATCACAGCGAAGGGCACTGATTACGGCGCGGCTGGCGCGGGACGGACAACTGGTGGCCAAGGCGCTAGCGGACGAACTCGGCGTGTCCGAGGACACGATCCGCCGCGACCTGCGCGACATGGCGGCGGACGGACTGCTGCAACGGGTCCATGGCGGTGCACTGCCGCTTCAGCCGTCGCTGCCGGATTTTGCAGCGCGTCAGGAGATCGGCGATGATGCGAAACGCGATCTCGGGAAAAAGGCTGCCGGTCTGATCAAGGCGGGGCAGTTGATCTTTCTCGACGGTGGCACGACAAATGCGCAGATCGCCCGGGCACTTCCCCGCAATCTTGCCGTGACCATCGCCACCCACAGCCCAACGATCGCCGCGGACCTCGTACACCACGCGGCCGAAGTGATTCTGATCGGCGGCAGGCTCTACAAACATTCCATGGTGGCGACGGGATCGGCAGCGCTGGCCGCGATCGGGGCCATGCGGCCCGACATCTTCTTTCTCGGCGTCACAGCGCTGCATCCCGTATACGGGCTCTCCACCGGCGATTTCGAGGAAGCTGCGATCAAGCGGGCGATTGCCGCGCAATCGGCGGAAACTTATGTTGCCGCCACCAACGAAAAATTCGGCACCACCTCCCCCACCGGATCCTGCCTGTGGAACGATTGGCCGGACTGATCGTGCAGGCGGACGCAAACGAGGAGACGCTGGCACGGTATCGGGAGATGGGAATGTCGATCCTCGAGGCATGATGCGACGCGCCCCAATGTAACATCTGCCCGAATATCAGGAAGGGGCGATGCGCTTGCTCATATTGATCCCGGTGATGCGGAAACCCGATGTCTCGTAAACATGCTTGGCACGGGCATTATCCGAGGCGACGCGGAGGCGGATTTCCGTGATCCCTTCCGAGGCGAGACGGGCTTCCAGGAGATCGAGCGCCCGCTTGCCGTACCCCTGCCCCTGATGGGCGGCAAGGATGTGGAAATCGCTGATGAAGGCGGATCGCGCAGCTATATCTGGCCGATACCAGATATAGCCGACCGGCATGTCCTGCCCGTTGACGAGGCAGAGCAGGACCTCGCCAACGGTCCTTGGCCCATCCGGAAGATCTTCGGCGACCTCGCGGCTGGCGCGGGCAAATGCTTCTCCGTCCGGGATGCCGTAATTTCCAGCTATTTCCGCGGCATAGTCAGGCACGAAATAAGCGAGGTAGGTGGCAAATTCCGCCTCACCCATCGGCCGCAGGACAAGCGTGGCTGCGGTGTCGTCCATCAGTTCGCAAACGCGTCCGTCACGCGCACGTCGCCGACGGCGATACCGTTCCAGTTCTTCATGGTGTGGTTGGCCTGCGCCATCAGGCTTGCATGGATATCCGGCTCGTCCTTGAAAAAGCGGGCGAGCGTGGCGGCGACCATGGCTTCGGCGGCACGCGTCGTGCCGTCCTCGCATTTCAGTGCAATGGCGATGCCCTTGTCGGGAATGGCGGCGCAGAAAACGCCTTCCGCACCGGTCTTGGCAAAGATGCGGCCGGGCGCCGTGTTCATCAGCCGGGTGCAGGCGCGGCCGGTGCCGGCAACGTAGAAGGGTTCGGCCATGCAGGCATCGAACAGCCGCTTCGATGCGGCCGCGCGGATCGGCTCTAGGCCGGTTCCGGTCGCCATCTTGGCAAAGCCATGGGCCAGCCGGTTCAGCGGCACGGCATAGGTCGGGATCGAGCAGCCGTCGACGCCGCAATTGTCCTGCGCCAACGCCGCCCCGGTCAGCGCCTCCATGACGCCGCGGATCTCCTGCTGGACGGGATGATCATAGGCGACGTAGCCCTTCGTGTCGGTTCCGGTGTGGCAGGCGGCGCAGATGAAGCCTGCATGTTTTCCCGAGCAATTGTTGTGCAGCGCCGTTGGCTGCGTGAGCGAGCGAGCCTGCTCGATCAGCGGCTTCTCGACGAAGGACCAGTGCGCGCCGCATTCCAGCACCGAGGCATCGCGACCGGCAGCGGCCAGCATACTGGCGGCCATTGCGACATGCTCCGGCTCGCCGCTGTGGGAGGCGCAAGCCAGAGCTAAGGCCTTGTTGGACAGCGAGTAGGCATCGGCCGCGCCGCTCTCGATCAGCGGCAGCGCCTGCATGGCCTTGCAGGCCGAGCGCGGGAAGACGCCAGCCTCGATATCGCCGAGCGAGAACACGGTCTTGCCATCGCCATCGACGGCGATCACCATGCCGCGATGGCGGCTTTCGACGAGATTGCCGCGCGTGACTTCCACCAGTACCGGGTTCGACATGATCCTGCCCTCAAATTTCCAAGTTCGAATGCGCTCTTAGCGGAAGTCTTGACGAAACTCACGCAAAACCGGTCCTCTTCATGAGATTTATCCGCAGAATGCTGCTTGCCCTGCTCATCGTCTATCTCCTGCCGGCGCTTGCCTCCGCCGGCCTTTGGTACGTCAAGGAGCGGCCGCAAAGCTGGCGCGAGGCGGATTGGACCTCGGCCAAGCTCCTGCCCGCCGCCGGTGATAGTCCGCAGGCTGCGCTCTACGTGTTTTCCGCCCAAACCGGTGGAATGAAGGGCGCCTTTGCCAGCCATTCCTGGATCGTCACCAAACGGGCCGGCGACGATACGTACAATCGTTATGACAAAGTCGGCTGGGGATCGCCGATCCGGCGCAATGGCTATCCGGCGGATGCACGGTGGTATTCCAACCCGCCGCATCTGGTGACAACGGTAACTGGGGCGGAAGCCGAGCGGTTGATACCCAAGGTCGAGCAGGCAATCCAGGACTATCCCTACGCCAAGCCCGGCGGCTATCGTATCTGGCCGGGGCCGAACTCCAACACCTTTGTTGCCTATGTGCTGCGCTCCGTGCCGGAACTTGGCGCCGTGCTTCCGCCGGATGCCGTCGGCCGCGATTACCTGCCCGAGGGGAAGCTGTTCCAGATCGATACAGACGGGCGTGATATGCACGCGACGCTCTACGGCCTCATCGGCTTTTCCGCCGGCCTGCGAAGCGGGCTCGAAGTGCATGTGATGGGCCTTGTCGCCGGCTTCGACATCCAGCGACCCGGCCTGAAGATCCCTGCACTCGGTCGTTTCGGCCTCTGATAGCGATCCTGATTGATCCAGGCCTTCGGGATATTTCGCTATCAGCCTTTTTTAACGCCGAAGCGTTACGCTCTTGCCAATCGACGCTTTAACGGCCATGGCCGAGCAGTCCGGATCACGCGAAAGACGGCGCCATCTTGAACACAAGGCAGAAACGACATCCGGGTGGATTTCGCCGGGACATTGCTGGACGGGCGATCCGAACGGACGTTGCCGGTTCGGACAGCAAGCTCGTCGAGTTGATCGCCACCGGCTTTGAGGCGAGCGCCACAGCCGTTGTCCTGTTCGCGCCCGACGATACAATCGCCTTCGCATCCAATGCCTTTGCCGAACTCTACGACGTGCAACCGGATGCGCGGACCTTTGCCGATGTCATGCGTCACTGTTTCCACGCAGGGAAAGGCCCGAAATTTTCCACTGATATCGAAACCTGGCTTTTGCGGGCCTCCACGAAACGACGCACGGCACCGCATCGTGCCTTTGAAATCGACATGGCGGACGGGCGGTGGTTCTGGGCGAGCGAGACGAGTTATGCCGGTGGGTGGATGCTGCTGGTTGTCACCGAAATCACCGTGCTCAAATCCAACGAACGCATGCTGCAAATGGCCCGCGATGCCGCCGAAATCGCGGCCGGCACCGATAGCCTGACAGGCCTGCCCAACCGACGCCACGCTATGGCGGTTTTTGCGGATGCCATTCAACGCGCCGAGGCGACGGCCTCGCCACTCTCGCTGGTGCTGATCGACCTTGATCATTTCAAGACCATCAACGACCGTTTCGGCCACAAGGCCGGCGACGATGTTCTCTGCCACTTCGCCGAAACCGGGCGAAAAATGCTGCGCAGGAGCGATCTTCTGGCGCGGATCGGGGGCGAGGAATTCATGCTGCTGATGCCGCATGCGGCGCGGCAGGAGGCCCTGCGGGCAACGGAACGCCTGCGACAGCAACTGGCGATTTCACCGCAGATCGCGGGGCTCGACCTTGCCTATACAATGTCGGCCGGGATCGCCGACTATCAGGGAGAGACGCCGGAAACCCTTTTCCAGAAGGCGGATCGGGCGCTTTACAGCGCAAAGAACCGCGGCCGCGACTGCATCGACGTTGCCGACTGAGACTGCTTTTTCAACACATTGAAAATAACAAAAAAGGGCCGCGCGAGGCGGCCCTTCCATGAGTTTTGGCCAGATGAGAGGCCCGGACCGCATGCCCAACTATGGCAAGCGACCCGCAGGAAGGCGGGGATCAGATCGAGGGCTGCCTCGAGAGTTCCACCACAATTCCCATGCCAGTCACGAGGCTCGAAATCTCATTAGACATTGGATCACCTTCCTTTCGTTGCGTTAATCGTATCCTGAAGGTAGTCCGATTTGCGACGATTGCAAGAGCCTTGGTTCCGGCTTGACGTCAGAAGGTCATGACGATCTTGCCGATATGATCGCCCTTTTCCATCAGCCGGTGCGCTTCGACCACCTGCGCAAACGGCACGACGGCGTGCATGACAGGCGCAATCTCTCCGTTTTCGAGCAGCGGCCAGACATTGTCTTCGAGATCGTCGCGGATCGCTTCCTTCTCCGAGGCTGTGCGCGGCCGCATGGCGGAGCCCATGACATGCAGGCGTTTGCCGAGTATCGGTGCGATGTTTGCGGCCTCGACCTTTGCGCCGCCGAGGAAGGCGATGATCGACAGGCGTCCGTCCTTGGCGAGCGAGGCGATGTTGCGCTCGAAATAGGGCGCGCCGACCATATCGAGAATGACGTCGGCACCGCGACCGCTGGTTTCTTCCAGAATGACCGCCTTGAAATCCTCGGTCTTGTAGTTGATCGCCCGCTTGGCCCCGAGTGCTGCGCAGGCATCGGCCTTGTCCTTACTGCCGACGGTGACGAAGACTTCCGCCCCGAAAGCCTTGGCAAGCTGGATCGCCGTGGTTCCGATGCCGCTTGAGCCGCCGTGAATCAGGATCGTCTCGCCTTCGACCAGATCGGCCATCTGGAAGACATTGGCCCAGACCGTGAAGAAGGTTTCCGGCAGGGCCGCGGCACGGGCCGCATCATAGCCCTTCGGCCAGGGCATGGCCTGCGTTGCCGGCAGGCTGCAAAATTCGGCATAGGCGCCGCCATTGGCAAGCGCGCAGACCTTGTCGCCGACGATGAAGCCCTCTGCCCCCTCGCCGAGCGCCACCACTTCGCCCGCGACTTCGAGCCCGAGAACGGGGCTGGCGCCCGGCGGCGGCGGATAGTTGCCGAGCCGCTGCAGCACGTCCGGCCGGTTGATGCCGGCCGCCTCGACACGGATCAGGATATCGCCGGGATTGACCACCGGCAGCGGCCCCTGGCGAAGACCATGTTTTCCGCAGGTCCGGGTTTGGGCAGATCGACATAGGTCATTTCGGTGGGCAGGGTCACAGGCGCGTCCTCGTCATGATTGTTGCTGCCTATCTAGCGTGGCAGCGCCAAAGGACCAAGGCCGCTCTCCGATTTCACGCAACGATGATCGTTGCTTCAAGGAAATCTTCGACAAGAAGCGCAACCTGTACCGGGTCTTCCCAATGGGGATTGTGTCCGAACCCCTTCAGGAGAACCGTCCTTGCATCGGGCAAAGCGCTTGTTAGTGCGACGCGATGGGCCGCATCGAAAAGCATGTCCTCGCTGCCGGCAATGCAGAAGACCGGTTGCGAAATCCGGCCTGCAATTTCCGTCAGGTCAAGCCGGGAAAATCCCCCGAGTATGCCTTTCCAGATGCTGGATGGAATTGCCGCAGCCTCGCGGCTCAGGGGATCGAGAAACGATCGATCGACGGGATGCGGACCGGCATGCCAGACGTCGAAGAAGGGATCGGCGGGATCGATCGGATCGCTCAGCCCCAGGATGGCTTGCGTGATCGGATCGCCCTCCGGGAAGGCTGGCCGCAGGGTCGCCGAGATCAGAACCAGGGCCTCGACCACGCCCGGCAGCCGCTCGGCAAGCACCATGCCGACCATTGCCCCCATGGAATGCCCGATGACGACGCAATGGTCGATGCCGAGGGTGACCAGCAAGGCGGCAATGTCATCGGCGCAATCGCCGACCGTCAGACCATCACCAGCGACGGATGCGCCATGGCCCGGCAGGTCGGGAATAATAAGGCGGTGCCCCCAAGGCACGGTTCCAGCAGTGAGAAGCTGCGGCTGGAGTCCGAATAGCCGTGCAGCAGCAGAAGCACCGGCCCCTGCCCGCCGCTATCGATAAAAGCCATCGGCCGGCCGTCTGGCAAACGCAGAGAACGTTTGCGCCCCGCCCAGCCTTGCTGGTTGGTCGGCGTCACAGGAAAAGCTTCGCCTTCACCATGTCACGGCCGCTCTTGCCGTCGAAACTGGTGACGCCATCAAGCCATGCGTCGAGCCGCTGCGGCTCGTCCACCAGTGCCTTCATCGCCGCCTCCTCCGGTGAAAGACCGTCCGTCATCAGGTAGGCCATGCCCTTGTTTTCGAAGTCGATGTCGAAGGTGAGATTGGTCAGGAGTTTGGCGACGTTCGGGCATTCCTGGAGGTAACCCTTGCGCACTTGGGTGGAGACCGTGGCGGCGCCGAAATCAGGGCCGTAGAACTTGTCGCCACCAGTCAGATAGCGGATGTCGAGCGCCGTGTTCATCGGATGCGGCGCCCAGCCCTGGAAAACGATAAATTCCTTGTCGTTGGCGTGGCGTTGGACTTCGGCCAGCATGCCCTGTTCGCTCGATTCCACCACTTCCCAGCCATCAAGGCCGAAGGCCGGATCTTTGGTCGCGTCGATCATCAACTGGTTCGAGCCGGGCTCGATGCCGTAGAGTTTCTTTTCAAACTGGTCGGGGAATTTCTGCAGATCGGCGAAATCCTTGACGCCCGCCTCCCAGACGTAAGTCGGTACGGCAAAGGTGTATTTCGCGCCCTTGAGATTGGTCACGACATCCTCGACCGATCCGTCTTCCTTATAGGGCTTGTAGTAGGTCACCATCGCCGGATCCCAATAGCCGAGGAAGACGTCGAGATCCTTGTTCTTGAGGCTGAGATAGATCACGTCGATGCCAAGAAGAGAACTTTGCGGCTCGTAGCCCAGCGCCTTCAGGAGTGTGAGCGCAATGCCGGTGGTGAAGGCCAGGTCGTTCCAGCCCGGCTCTGCCATCCGCACGACCTTGCAGGCTTCGGGGTCGGCGGCAAGCGCCGGCAGGGCGACCGTGCCGAGAAGTATGGAAAGCATGCCCGTCTTTAGATGCTGCATCATCGCACTTCTCCTGCTTTTTGACCATAAAGTCATTTAATTGACCATTGGGTCAACAATTGATCTTTGCGGAAGAATTGTCAATGGTGGGGCAAAAGAAACGGACATGGGCATGAAACTCACGAAAATCAGCGCAATCCGCCGCAAGGAACTGCGGCAGGCGGCCTTCGAGGTTCTGCAGCGGGAGGGCATGGCGGGCGCGACGCTGGAGAAGGTCGCCAGTCACGCAGGCGCCTCGAAAGGCATCGTACTCCACTACTTCCGCAACAAGCAGGAGCTTTTCGAGCATGCCATGCGCGAGGCCAATGTCGCGCTCAGCCAAGCCGTCGTCGCCCGGCTGAAACGGGCAACGACAGCCTATGAACGGCTGGAGGCGATCATCGAAGGCAATTTCGAGGAGCGCTTCTTCCAGCCATCGATCTGCCATGCCTGGCTTTCGCTCTGCGCCGAGGTCCCCCGCGAGCCGAAACTGGCGCGCATCCAGACGGTGATCCATGCCCGCATGCGCTCCAACCTGATGTCAGCGCTTGTGCATCTCCTGCCACGCAGCGAATGCGAGGCGGTGGCCCTGACCATTACATCGCTGATCGACGGGCTTTGGCTGCGCGCCGGACTGCAATCGGAAGGCCTTACCCGCGAAACGGCCCTGGCGCAGATGCAGGATTACCTTGATCATCGTATTCCCAGGCAATGATGCCCGTTAAGGGCTGCGGCGAAAAGAGAGCGAATCCGGCTGACGCTGCGCTGCAAGATGGCGGAATTTCGCCAGGTCGAAGTGTTGGAAAATTAAGTTTCTTTAATTTGAAACGGGTCGGGACTGCGCCTAGCTTCCTCCTCGAAACCGGGAAACGCCGGCGGCCGGAGCGGCCGCGACGCGACGAGTTCCGGACGGTTTCATCGTTCAGCCCCTGTTCGGGCCAAACCAGGACGACGCCCATGCGTGCTCTTCTGACATCACTGACTGTCATTGCCGCGATCTCCTTTCCTCGGCAGCATTCGCCGCCCAAAGCACCGTAGGCACGATCAAGTCCTACAACGCCAAGGCGATGATGCTGACCCTGCGCAACGGCACCGCCTACCAGCTTCCGCCCAACTTCAAGGATCCGGGGCTGAAGGCCGGTGAAAAGGTCAAGATCGCCTATGACACCGTGAACAAGAAACATGAAGCAACAGCGGTCACGCTGGTGCAATAGCCGCATTTCGTCGGGCATGAGCGTACCCGACCGCGGTTAGACGCTTCGGGATCATGCGGAAACGGGCCGGCATCCATGATGGATTCCGGCCCGTTGTCTTTTCGGAGGATGGTCGGGGCAGGCAGGCACCTCGCCGTCGATACCCGATCAGGTCCCTCTTGATCCCATGCGTCCCCGATGGTATTTCCACGCTTGCAATCACTCGTGAAAGGAGGGCTGCGCATGACTGTTTACTTCCGGCACCATCGCCAGCGTGGCCCCGTCAATGCCCTGCAAATGCGTTTGCAGGGCTGACCAGAGGCTGTTTCTCAACATCCTTCTTCCTGGTCTGCCCTTCGTGGCACTGCCGGCTGCTGTTTTGGCTGGCGCTATCTAAAAACTGCCGTGACCTGATCCGATCGTCCGCCGATGGCTGCATGCCCCGGGCCATCTGATCGCCGGCAAGACCAGAGAACGATCATGAGCCTTGTCACCCTTCGCAATCTCGGCGTCACGCTGAGCACCCGTCTTTTTCCGGCCTGACCCTCACCGTCAATGTCGGCGACCGCATCGGCCTTGTTGCCGCCAATGGCCGCGGCAAATCCACCCTTCTGCGCTGCATCTCCGGTGAGAGCGAGCCGACCGACGGCGAGATCACCAAGGCCCGCGGCCTGACGATCGGAACCGTCGAGCAGAACGTACCGCCCGCATTGTTTGACAGCACGTTCTATGCGGCCGTGCTCGCCGCCCTGCCCGCCGAGCAGCAATTGAGCGAAAGCTGGCGGGTGGATATCGTCCTGGAATCACTGGAGGTGCCGGAGGCCATGCGTCAGTGCGCACTCAAGCACTTAAGCGGCGGCTGGCAGCGGCTGGCCATGCTTGCCCGCGTCTCCGTCACCGAGCCCGACATGCTCCTGCTGGACGAGCCGACCAACCATCTCGATCTTTCCCGGATCGGCCAGCTTGAAAACTGGCTGAATGCGCTGCCGCGCGACCTGCCTGTCATCATCTCCAGCCACGACCGGGCCTTTCTCGATGCGACGACCAACCGCACGCTGTTTCTGCGGCCGGAACGATCGTCCTGTTTTCCCCTGCCCTATAGCCGCGCCCGGATCGCGCTCAACGAGGCGGACGCTTCCGAGGAACGGCTCTATCAGCGCGACATCAAGGCGGCGCAGCAACTGCGTCAGCAGGCGGCCAAGCTCAACAATATCGGCATCAATTCCGGCAGTGACCTTCTTGTCGTCAAGACCAAGCAGCTGAAGCAACGCGCCGACAGGCTGGAAAATGCCGCCAAACCCGCGCATCTGGAGCGTTCCGCCGGCGCGATCCGGCTCGCCAATCGCGGCACCCATGCCAAGGTTCTGGTGACACTGGAGGATGCGGCCGTCACGACGCCGGACGGCACGTCTTTGTTTCGCACCGGCAAGCAGTTCATCTGCCAGGGCGACCGCATCGTGCTTCTCGGCGCAAACGGCGCCGGCAAGACCCGGCTCGTCGCTATGCTGCGCAAGGCGATCGCCAATCCGGAGGCGAGCCATAGCGGCATCAAGGCCACGCCATCGCTGGTGCTTGGCTATGGCGACCAGGCGCTGGCTGATCTTGCCGACAGGAAACGCCAATGCACAGCCTCGTGCACCGCTTCGATGTCGGCGACCAGCGGGCACGGTCGCTGCTGGCGGGCGCCGGGCTATCGATGGAGATGCAGGCGCGGCCGATCGGACAATTGTCCGGCGGCCAGAAGGCACGCCTCGGCATGCTGTTCCTGCGGCTCAAGGAGCCGAATTTCTACCTGCTGGACGAGCCGACCAACCATCTCGACATCGATGGTCAGGAAGCACTGGAAGGCGAGCTTCTGGACAAGCAGGCCAGTTGCCTGATCGTTTCGCACGACCGCTCCTTTGTCCGCAATGTCGGCAACCGCTTCTGGCTGATCGACAGGAAAAAGCTGGTTGAGCTGGAAGGGCCGGAAGCGTTTTTTGCCTCGATCAAGGGGGCGGTTGACGGTTGATGATGCAACGGGCCGGCCCTGCGAACAGGATCGGCCCGTCGTATCAGTCGTTTAATCCCGCCTGCCGAAGGTTTCGAAGACCAGGCCGCTATCGCTGTCCTTGGCGCGACTCTTGATTTCGGCGATGCGGGCGCTGACGGCCTGTGTGTCGGAAAACATCAGGCCCTCCGGCAGGCCGACGACGCCGACCGAACAGCGCATCAGCGGAAACACCGTTTGGCCGCCGCTGCGGCCATGGCCCATCATGTAGCCGGCGGCCTGATGGTCTGCCGAATAGAGCTGGCGCACCTCGGCTTTGAAATCGGCCAGCAACGTCGTCAGCACGGCATGCAATTCTTCCTGCGTGCTGCCCGAGACGCCGATGAAAAAATCGTCGCCGCCGACATGGCCGAGAAACTTGTCCTCGCCGACGAAATGCCGGCGCATCAGGGCCGCAAACAGCGAGATCGCCAGATCGCCCTTCTGGAAGCCGTAGTGATCGTTGAAAGGCTTGAAGCTGTCGAAATCGCAATAGCAGAAATAGCGCGCCCGATCGCCATCGAGCACGGCATCCTGCACGTGATCGCGGATCGCGCGGTTGCCGGGAAGCCCGGTCAGCGGGTTCTGCTCCTGCGCGGTCTTCAGCTGTTTTTCGTTGATGATCTTCAAAAGCGAGGAGGCAGAGAGCACGCCGGCATAACGCATGTTTTCGGTAAGAATGACGCAATCGCTGCCGTCCATGCCGGCAAAGATCTTCAGCATCTCTTCGGCCGGCGTCTCCAGATCGGCAATCGGCGCCGGGCTGACAAAATGCGAGATGTGGCGCTGGAAAAGATGGTTCTTCAAAAGATCGCGTCCGAAGGGATGATAGATCATCTCCTTCACATGATATTCGTGGAGCACGCCGCGCGGCTCGCCATTGGCGTTGAGAACCGGGAAGAAACTGCGCTGCGGCGACTTGCGAAACAGCTCGAACACGGAATCAAGGCCGTCATTCTCGCGCAGCGCCGGCAGTTGCTCGATCTGCTTGCGAATGAGGATGCTGTCGAGCGAGGCCGGCTGGCGACGGGCATGGCTGCTCTGTTCCAGATGCGGATAGGCCGGCTGCAGATCGGCCAGGTGCACTGTCGGACGGGCGACGAAATAGCCCTGCACCAGATCGCAGCCGAGATCGCGGCAGGTGAGGAATTCCGCCTCGGTCTCGACGCCCTCCGCGATTACCCTGGTGCCGAGCACATGGGCTGTGTTGACCGTGTGCTTGACGAGATGACGCTTGCGCGGGTTGGTGTCGATGCCGGAGATGAAATGCCGGTCGATCTTGACGTAATCGACCGGCTGGTCGCACAGGAGTTTCAGCCCGTTGAAGCCGACGCCGAAATCGTCGATCGCCAGCTTGAAGCCGGCGAGCCGCAGGCGCTTTACCAGACCGGCAAAATCCGGCATGCGGCCGCTGTCAAAACGCTCGGACAGCTCGAAGCAGATCGAGGACGGCGGAATATTGGCGCGCTTCAAATGGCTGCCCATGCGCTCGACCATGTCGCCCTCGGTGCCGATCAGCCGGCTGTCGAAATTGACGAAGAGCGTGCGCGTCGCGAATTCCGGCAGGCTGGCAAAACCGGCAAAGGCGCGGCTGTTGATCATATGCTCCAGCGCCAGCAACTGGCCGGTCTCCTCCGCTTTGTCGAGCAATTCTAGCGGCGAGGCAAAGCCCAACCGCTCAAAGCCGCGCATCAGCGTCTCATAGCCGAAGACAGCCCCGGTCGCGACTTCCGCAATCGGCTGGAAGGCATTTTCGATGGCGAGCTTGGCGAGGGTGACGATCTGATCGCTGCCGAAACGGCGAAGCGAGAGCATTTCGGCGGAAGCGACAACAGGGGCGGCGGACATGCAGGAACTCCGGAAGGCGAGCATAAGATTGCGCGCAGAATCGTCCCCAAGACCTGAATATTCCGTTGCCGCAGCATGACAGTTTGATGAAACTTCAATGACTGCAGGGTGTTAGGATATGTTTTGCTACAAAGGCTGCCGACAGCAGCGCCCAGGCAGCCACGAGAGAAGGAGTGAATTCAAAAAGGCGTCTCAATGTATCGACCAGTCTATTAGATACCATACCATGCGGCGGGCTTTTAATGGGGAAGCGACAGGTAGCACCATTTCTCATGCAGGACTTTCCTCTCAGCCTCAACGGCGCAATCTTTTGATTGGATCAATGACTTTTGATCAAAGCCAGAGCGAAATCTGGATCCCCACCTCGGCTTGAACAAGAAAAATTAATCGACTTATATAGATCGCGACACCGTGGAATGTACCATGATGGATATGCGGAGCTGAGTCATCAATGAACACACCCGAAGCGAAAATCGTAATCATCGGAACCACGACCCTCACCCAAGGCGACAACGTGAGCTTCACGATGCGCCCGATGGTAATAACTCTCGTCCTTTTGTTTTTACTGTTGGTCGGACTGAAGCTTTATTATTATTCCGCGAGTGGAATTGCGTCGATTTGGACCGATCCGATGCAAGCGATTTTTCTGATAGTCGTTGACGATTGGCAGCAGAGTCTGCAAATTTTTTCCGGATTCCTGGCGTTTATGTTACTAATGAGCGCTGTGCAATGGATCAGGCTTCCATCGCAAAACAAAATCGTTTCCTACTTGGCGGATGAGACCGGTCTTACGACGACTGACGCGGCAGGTGCGTCGCTTCAAATACCGTGGTCAATGGTAAAGCGGGCCAGCAAAACCCAAAAGCATTTGATCATGAAGATGAAGGCTGGCAACCGGCGCTTCGCTCCGTGGAGAGCTTTTTCACCGGTAGATGCGGACAAATTGTGGAGCCTCGTCCAATTAAAAACACGGACAGATTAATGTCCACAAGGCATCCTTAACTGGAAGATCTGCAACTCCAGATGTTTTCCAAGCTCCGATAGTTGCCCGACAAACCGGCCGTCAGCCGTCGAAAACGCCTCGCCGAAAATTCCCCAACTATACCAAAATTTTTATTGATTGATGGATCAATCAAAAATAAACTGACCTGAATAAGGGAATTTTCAATGCCGAAAATCGGGATGGAACCGGTGCGTCGCAAGGCGCTGGTGGATGCGACGTTGCGGGCCGTAGGCGACCACGGTTCGCTGACCGTGACCATGTCGGAAATCGCCCGCCATGCCGGTGTTTCGGCAGCGCTTGCCCATCACTATTTCGGCTCCAAGGAACAGCTGGTCATCGAGACGATCCGAAGCCTTTTGCGGCAGTTGCGGATTGATACCGTTGCAGCGCTGAGCCAGGCGACGACGCCACGGGAAAGACTATCGGCCGTCATCCGGGTGAATTTCCAGGCGCACCAGTTTGCGCCGGAGACGGTTGCGGCCTGGCTTGCCTTCTATTCCGAAGCCCAGCGCTCCGAGGAAACCCGCCGGCTGCTGGTCGTCTATGCTCGCCGGCTGCGGTCGAATTTTCTTTCCAGCCTCAAGGTTCTTTGCCCGCATGAGGACGCCGCCCGGATTGCCGAGGGCGCATCGGCAATGATCGACGGGCTCTATCTGCGGCAGGGTCTGAAATCTGCGCCTGTCACCATCGATGCCTCGATCGCGCTGGTCGAGGATTATGTGACCGCGCATCTGCGCCATGTTTCGAAAACCGAAGGACCGAGCCTGTGACTGCGCAGAAGCCCAATATCCTCATCATCATGGTCGATCAGCTCAACGGAAAATTCTTTCCCGACGGCCCGGCGGATTTTCTGCATGCGCCGCATATGATGGCGCTGGCCGCCCGCTCGGCCCGGTTCCGCAACAACTACACATCCTCGCCGCTCTGCGCCCCTGCCCGCGCCTCGTTCATGGCCGGGCAATTGCCGAGCCGGACGCAGGTCTACGACAACGCCGCCGAATACATTTCCTCGATCCCGACTTTCGCGCATCACCTGCGCCGCGCCGGCTATTACACGGCACTGTCGGGCAAGATGCACTTCGTCGGGCCAGACCAGTTGCACGGCTTCGAGGAACGGCTGACGACCGATATCTATCCCGCCGATTTCGGCTGGACGCCTGACTATCGCAAGCCCGGCGAGCGCATCGACTGGTGGTACCACAATCTCGGCTCCGTCACCTGTGCCGGCGTCGCCGAAATCACCAACCAGATGGAATATGACGACGAGGTGGCGTTTCTCGCCAACCAGAAGCTCTATCAGCTGTCGCGCGACAACGACGATCAGGGGCGTCGTCCGTGGTGCGTGACGGCGTCCTTCACCCATCCGCACGACCCTTATGTGGCGCGCCGCAAGTTCTGGGATCTCTATGAGGGCTGCGACCAACTCGAGCCGGAGGTCGGCACGCTGCCGATCGAAGAGCAGTGCCCGCATTCGCTGCGCATCATCCATTCCTGCGATTACGTCGCTTTCGACGTGACGCGGGAAAACGTGCGGCGCTCGCGCCAGGCCTATTTCGCCAATATCTCCTATCTCGACGAAAAGGTCGGCGAACTCATCGACACGCTGACCCGGACCAGAATGCTCGACAACACGATCATCCTGTTCTGCTCCGACCATGGCGACATGCTCGGCGAGCGTGGGTTGTGGTTCAAGATGAACTTCTTCGAGGGCTCAGCGCGCGTGCCGCTGATGGTGGCCGGCCCGGGCGTCACGCCCGGCCTGCACCTGGCGCCCGTCTCCAATCTCGACGTGACGCCGACGCTCTGCGATCTCGCCGGCATTTCCATGGACGAGATCATGCCCTGGACGGATGGCGAAAGCCTCGTGCCTGTCATCAACGGTGAGGAGCGTATTTCGCCGGTGCTGATGGAATATGCCGCGGAAGGCTCCTATGCGCCGATGGTCTGCATTCGCGAGGGCAAGTGGAAATACATCCACTGCGCGCTCGATCCGGACCAGCTGTTCAACCTCGAAGCCGATCCGCTGGAGCTGACCAATCTGGCCAAGGGCCCGACGGATCCCGTCCTCATCGCCACGTTGAAGGCTTTTACCGATATGCGGGAAGTGCGCTGGGATATGGCGCAATTCGACGCGGCGGTGCGCGAAAGCCAGGCGCGGCGCTGGGTGGTCTACGAGGCGCTGCGCAACGGCGCCTATTATCCCTGGGATCACCAGCCGCTGCAAAAGGCATCCGAACGCTACATGCGCAACCACATGAACCTCGATAATCTCGAGGATTCCAAACGTTACCCGAGGGGTGAATGACCATGAAAGCCCAACCCAAAGCCTCGCACTTCATCGACGGCGAATATGTCGAGGATACCGCAGGCGCACCCTTCGATAGCCTTTATCCGGCCACCGGCGAAGTGATCGCCCGGCTGCATGCGGCGACGCCCGCCATCGTTGAAAAGGCGATTGCCGCCGCCAAGCGCGCCCAGCCCGAATGGGCAGCATTAAGCCCGACGGCGCGCGGCCGTATCCTGAAGCGCGCCGCCGATATCATGCGGGAGCGTAACCGCGAGCTATCCGAACTCGAGACGCTCGACACCGGCAAGCCGATCCAGGAAACTATCGTTGCCGATCCGACATCAGGCGCTGACGCCTTCGAATTCTTCGGCGGCATCGCCGCATCGGCGCTGAACGGCGACTATATCCCGCTGGGCGGCGATTTTGCCTTCACCAAGCGCGTGCCGCTCGGCGTCTGCGTCGGCATCGGCGCGTGGAACTATCCGCAGCAGATCGCCTGCTGGAAGGGCGCACCGGCACTGATCTGCGGCAATGCCATGGTCTTCAAGCCATCGGAAAACACCCCGCTCGGCGCGCTTGTCATCGCCGAGATCCTGATCGAGGCCGGCCTGCCGAAGGGGCTCTACAACGTTATCCAGGGGGATCGGACGACAGGCCCGCTGCTCGTCAACCACAAGGATGTGGCCAAGGTTTCGCTGACCGGCTCTGTCGAGACCGGCAAGAAGGTGGCCGGTGCGGCGGCCTCGAACCTCAAGCATGTGACGATGGAGCTCGGCGGCAAGTCGCCGCTGATCGTGTTCGATGACGCCGATCTCGAAAGCGCCATTGGCGGTGCCATGCTCGGCAATTTCTACTCGACCGGACAGGTCTGCTCCAACGGCACACGCGTCTTCGTCCAGAAGGGCATCAAGGACAAGTTCCTCAAGCGCCTCAAGGAGCGCACCGAAAAAATCGTCATCGGCGACCCGATGGACGAGGCGACGCAGTTCGGCCCGATGGTCTCGAAGGCGCAGCTCGACAAGGTGTTTTCCTACATCGAGAAGGGCAAGGCCGAGGGCGCGACGCTGCTGACCGGCGGCGGCATTCCCAATTCCGTCTCGTCGGCCGGCAACTACATCCAGCCGACCGTCTTTGCCGACGTCACGGACGCCACGACGATCGCGCGCGAAGAGATCTTCGGGCCTGTCATGTGCGTGCTCGATTTCGACAGCGAAGATGAAGTGGTCGCCCGCGCCAACGCCACCGAATTCGGTCTTTCGGCCGGCGTGTTCACGCAGGACATCACCCGCGCACATCGCGTGGTGGATGCGCTGGAGGCCGGCACGCTGTGGATCAACGCCTACAATCTGGCGCCGGTCGAGGTGCCGTTTGGCGGTTCCAAGCAATCCGGCTTCGGTCGTGAGAACTCCATCGCAGCGCTGAACCACTACAGTGAGCTGAAGAGCGTCTATGTGGCGATGGGCAAGGTCGATCTCGCCGTATTGAGATTTTACTGCCTCTTCTCCCCGACGGGGAGAAGTGCCGAGCGCATGCGAGGCGATGAGGGGGCGATACGGCAAAACTTCAACTTTGGGGCTCCCCTCATCCGGCCCTGCGGGCCACCTTCTCCCCGGTGGGGAGAAGAGGCAGCCAGACCCTATAACTCGACACCAGAAGCCACCAACGGCGGATGCTGGGATAAGAAAGATCACCGCCATGCACCAGGCAGACTACATCATCATCGGTTCCGGCTCCGCGGGCTCGGCGCTTGCCTATCGTCTTTCCGAGGATGGAAAGAATACCGTGCTGGTGCTGGAATATGGCGGCAGCGATTTCGGGCCGTTCATCCAGATGCCGGCAGCGCTCGCCTGGCCGATGAGCATGAGCCGCTATAACTGGGGTTATCTCTCCGAGCCCGAGCCGAACCTCAACAACCGGCGCATCACCGCGCCGCGCGGCAAGGTCATTGGCGGGTCGTCATCGATCAACGGCATGGTCTATGTGCGCGGCTCGATGGAGGACTATAACGAGTGGGAAGAGCTCGGCGCGCGCGGCTGGGGTTACGCCGATGTGCTGCCTTACTTCAAGCGCATGGAAAACTCGCTGGGCGGCGAAGAGGGTGGCGCGGCACGGACGGCCCCCTGCATGTGCGGCGCGGCTCCTTCAAGAACCCGCTGTTCAAGGCCTTCGTCGATGCCGGCCAGCAGGCCGGTTTCGAGTTGACCGACGACTACAACGGCTCCAAGCAGGAAGGCTTCGGCCTGATGGAGCAGACGGTGCACAATGGCCGGCGCTGGTCGACCGCATCCGCCTATCTGCGCCCGGCGCTCAAGCGGCCGAACGTCAAACTGCTGCGTTGTTATGCCCGCAAGATCGTCATCGAGAACGGCCGCGCCGTCGGCGTCGAAATCGAGCGTGGTGGAAAAATCGAGGTGGTGAAGGCCAACCGCGAAGTCGTCGTCTCTGCCTCTTCCTTCAATTCGCCGAAGCTCCTGATGCTGTCGGGCATCGGGCCGGGCGCGCATCTGCAGGAGATGGGCATCGAGGTCAAGGCCGACCGGCCGGGCGTCGGCGCCAACCTGCAGGACCATATGGAATTCTACTTCCAGCAGGTTTCGACCAAGCCTGTCTCGCTCTATTCCTGGCTGCCCTGGTTCTGGCAGGGGTTGCCGGCGCACAGTGGCTGTTCCTCAAGCAGGGCCTCGGTATCTCCAACCAGTTCGAGGCCTGCGCCTTCCTGCGCTCGGCTCCCGGCATAAAGCAGCCGGATATCCAGTATCACTTCCTGCCGGTGGCGATTTCCTATGACGGCAAGGCGGCGGCGCGGAGCCACGGCTTCCAGGTGCATGTCGGCTACAACCACTCGAAATCGCGTGGCAACGTGACGCTGCGCTCGCCCGACGTGAAGGCCGATCCTGTCATCAAGTTCAACTATATGAGCCATCCGGAGGACTGGGAGAAGTTCCGCCACTGCGTCCGCCTCACCCGCGAAATCTTCGGCCAGAAGGCCTTCGATCCATATCGCGGTCCGGAAATCCAGCCGGGCGAAGCTGTGACCACCGACGACCAGATCGATGACTTCCTGCGCGAGCATCTGGAAAGCGCCTATCACCCCTGCGGCACCTGCAGGATGGGCGACGCGAACGACCCGATGGCGGTGGTCGATCCGGAAACCCGCGTCATCGGCGTCGATGGCCTGCGGGTCGCGGATAGCTCAATCTTCCCGCATGTGACCTACGGCAACCTCAACGGCCCGTCGATCATGACCGGCGAAAAGGCCGCCGACCATATCCTCGGCAAGCAGATGCTGCCACGCTCCAACCAGGAACCGTGGATCAATCCGCGCTGGGAGACCAGCGACCGGTAGCATCGATCGGCGATCATCGGCCGTCTGATGGTTTCAGAGAAAGCCGATCCAGCGTCCGGCGAGAACGGCGCCCGGCCAGAGGATAAGCGAAAGAGCAGCGGCAATCCGGACGCTGGCGGGCGGGCGCTCACCCTGTGCAAGTGCCTGTTGCCAGCCCCGACCGAGGTGGAGCATCAGCGCGTTGAGGATGGCTGACAGCACAAGCCCGAGCTTGATCAGAAACGCCGGATTCGCCGCATATTCGGTGGCGTGCACGGTAAACAGCAGCGCGCCAGTGACGACGGCGCAAACCACGCCGACCTGCGCAACGCGCGACAGAAGCGGAGCGATGGCATCGAGCGGCGTTTGCCGGAAGAAGCCGAGCAGACGCAGATCGAGCGGCAGTATGGCGCCGACGATCAGGCCGATCGCCAGGATATGGGCGGCGCTGATGACGATATACAGCATAGGCCAGGATGTCATTGCCGCAGCGATGCCCGAATGCTCCAGCCAGAGGAGGCCGTTCATGACGGGGCCATCCATGACGGCGGTCAGTTCGTCTTGATCCGATCCGGATACATATCGAAGGCCTTGCCGTTGACGGTAATGCGCACGGCCTTCATCAGCTTTTCATTTTCGTCCAGTGATCGGTTGCCAAGAACGGTAATGGCATCGCCGACATTGGCAGAGCCCGGTGCAAAACCGGAGCGCTCGGTCTGGCGGGGATTGCTCAGATCGATCTGCCAATCGGTTCCATCCGCTGCCGTTACTTCAAGAGACGGATGCGGCGGGGCAAAGGAGATAGCCTTGATCGTTCCGGTCAATTCGGTCTGCTCGCCCTCAGCCCACGACCAGCCATGATGCGCCGAGGCGGTTGTAACCGCCAATATCGAAAAAGCAAAAGCGGCAAAGAGACTTGAACGCGTGATGGTCATGTCGGGCTCCCTTTGTTTGCGGTATGATAGGACATGGGCCCCTGCCTTGCGACTGACAGGGTGGTCACGGATTCTTGAACGCATGCGGACGAAGGAGACGCGGCATGAGATTTTCAGGCGGTTGTCTCTGCGGCGATGTCCGACTTGTGGCATCCGGCACCCCTTACCGGGTCGGCATTTGCCACTGCCTCGACTGCCGCAAGCATCACGGCGCGCTTTTCCATGCCTCCGCGATCTTCCCTCTAGAGGCGGTCACTGTCACCGGCGAACCGCAAGACTATGCCGGGCGGTTCTTCTGTTCGCGATGCGGTTCCTCCGTTTTTCGCGCAGCGCGGACGAAATCGAGGTCAACCTCGGATCGCTGGATGCGCCTGACCAACTGACGCCGACCTACGAACTCTGGACGACCCGTCGCGAGGCCTGGCTGCCGCCGTTTCCGCTGGCGAAACGATATGACCGCGATAGGGATGCCGAGGGACGCTTTGAGGACTAGGTCGAACGAGGGCCCCGATCGCTGGTTTACGAATAAGTTTCGCGCCCACATCGTTTCCCGAGTGACGTGGAATTACCGTTGATGCAGCGGCAGGCCCACTCTACCCTGTCGTCCGTATCGGGAGGATGTCGACATGCGCCTGATTGCAGTCCTGACAAGTGCCTTAATGATGCTCCTCACCGTCACTGTCCAAGCTGGCGAGGCGGTCCCCGTGCCGGGTACCAGCTGGAGCATCGAGCCGCCGCCGGGGTTCACCCTGACCCGCGACCCTCTGACCATGTTCATCCACCCCTCCAAGGCTGTGGTGATGGTGATGCAGACGCCGCAGGCCGCCTTGAAACTTTCGGATCTCGGCGAAGTCGGCAGCGTCCAGGGCGAAGGAAACAACATTACCCGGATGGACGAAATGCGCGAGGTCACCATCGGCGGTCGGCATGCCCTGTTTTTCAAGGGCCACATGCTGGCGCGCAACTCCGATATGATGGCAGCGATCATCGAAGGGCAAGGCAGCAATGCCATGGTGATAGCGGCCATTCCGGCCAATGCCGCGGCAGCGGTCGACAAAGCGGCGATGGAAGCCTCGCTGCTGACGGCAATCGAGGTCACGCAGACCATGGATCAGAGGGCAGCGGCCCTGCCTTACCGCTTCGACGATCTTGCCGGCATGCGCATCGCCGATGTCATCGTCGGCAGCGTTGCGATCGTCACGGATGGCCCCTCCAACGACATGGCGAGTACACCGGACCAGCCCTTCGCCATGGTCTTCGTCGCCGATGCGCAGGGGCAAAGCGTCCTCTCCGCCGAAGGCGACGGCCCCACGGTTCGTGCCCGCATCACCCAGGAATATCCGGACGCCGCATTCCTCGGCACGATCATGCGCGACATGAAACAGGGCCGGGTTCTCGAAGTCACCTACACGCGCAAGGACAAGGAGACTCAAAAGGCATTGGCCGGCATCGCCTGGTTCCGGATCGACGGCAGCAAGGCCGTGATGATGATCGCCCAGCACCCCATGAGTGGTTTCCACTATGATCGCCTGTTGAAAGTCTGGGATGGCTTGATCGTGAAGTAATGCAGTCCTGTAAGCGGGTAAAACCCGCCGCCTTTTCCCGCTTTGTGACTGTATCGTGCCGCTTCGGCCATCAAAACAAGCGCTGGCTCAATGATAGTCATCCTCCCGCTGGTATGAAGAAACGCCCACTTGTCACACAGAGTAATCTACTAAATTACTAGTTTTTCCGATATTTTTGATGAAGTTAGAGACATTTGCTCCCATCCAGCAGCATTTGAAATCCGTTTTTCTGTCTTTTGTCACACAAGACTGCGATATTCCGTGACAACAAGACAGGATACCGCAATGACGTCCATTTCCCTTGAGAGCGCCGCCAAGGCTCTTGATCAGCAGCTTGCAGGCCTTGACCTTGCCGGCCGGCTAGCGCTTGTCGCCGGTCTTGACGGCAAGGCAGTGTTCACCACCAGCCTCGGTATCGAGGACCAGGTGATCACGGCAGCGATCGGTACCGGACAGTTCGGCATCGATGTCTCGACGCTCGAGACCGGTCGTCTGTTCAACGAAACCGTGGCGTTGATCGACAAGACCGAGGAAACCTACAACATCCTCATCAAGCGTTTCTATCCCGAACAGAGCGACATCGACGCCTATGCGGAAAAATACGGCTTGAACGGCTTTTACGACAGTGTCGAGGCGCGGCATGCCTGTTGCGGCTTTCGCAAGCTGAAGCCGCTTGCGAAAGCACTCGAAGGCGCCACCTATTGGATCACCGGCCTGCGCCGCGGCCAGTCGGGCGCTCGTGCAGAGACGCCGTTTGCCGAGTTCGATGCCGAGCGTAACCTCGTGAAGATCAATCCGCTGGCGGACTGGAGCATCGAGAAGATTCACGCGCATGTCGCGGCGGAAGCGATCCCGGTCAATCCGCTGCACCTGCGCGGCTATCCCTCGATCGGCTGCGAGCCTTGCACCCGCGCCATCAAGCCCGGCGAGCCGGAACGCGCCGGCCGCTGGTGGTGGGAGAACGACGAAAAGCGCGAATGCGGCCTGCATGTCCCAGAGGCTGCATCCTCCACCCTCCCGCAATCACCTGCCCTTTCATCGGCAGCCCCCTCATCGAGTGTCCTGGCAAGCAGCATCGCGCGATAAACGCGCATCTGCCGGCCACCGCACCAGACTTCTTCCCGGAGATTTGAAATGTCCCCCATCCATCCGGAAACGGAATTGCACAACCCGCAGAGCGCGAAGATCCCGCTCGACCCGCATCTGAAGGCGCTGGAAAACGAAGCGATCCACATTTTCCGCGAAGTGGCCGCCGAATTCGACAATCCGGTCATGCTCTATTCGATCGGCAAGGATTCGTCCGTCCTCCTGCACCTCGCGCGCAAAGCCTTCTATCCCGGCCGCGTGCCCTTCCCGCTTCTGCACGTCAACACGGGCTGGAAGTTCCCGGAGATGATCGGCTTTCGCGATGCGCTGATGAAGGAATACGATCTCGACCTGATCGAGCACATCAACCTGCGCGGCGCGGCCGAAACCATCACGCCGTTTTCGCATGGTTCGGCGCTCTACACCGACATCATGAAGACGGAAGCCCTGCGTCAGGCGCTCGATGCCGGTGGCTACGACGCGGCCTTTGGCGGCGCTCGCCGCGACGAGGAAGCAAGCCGTGCCAAGGAACGCATCTATTCCTTCCGCACGCCTGACCACAAATGGGACCCGCGCAACCAGCGCCCGGAACTCTGGAACGTCTATAACGGCATGATCCGCAAGGGCGAAAGCGTACGCGCCTTCCCGCTGTCGAACTGGACCGAAGTCGATATCTGGCGCTACATCCAGGCGGAAGACATCCCGCTCGTGCCGCTCTATTACGCCAAGCCGCGCAAGTTCGTGGATCGCGACGGCATGCTCGTCTGGGCCGAAGACCCGCGCTTCGAGCCCCTGCCCGGCGAACAGGTCCAGGAAGGCATGTTGCGGTTCCGCACCCTCGGTTGCTGGCCGCTGACCGGTGGCATCCGCTCCCATGCCACGACGCTCGACGAGGTGATCGCCGAGCTTGAAATCGCCACCGTCTCCGAACGTCAGGGCCGCGCCATCGACCGCGACCAGTCCGGATCGATGGAAAAGAAAAACGCGAAGGATATTTCTGATGACCGTTTCCGCAGTCGCCGCCGCGCCCGCCACCATTTCCGCCCTGCCGCATCACGAGCCTGCTCATGCCGTGCGCGACACGCGTCCGCTCCGCCTGATCACCTGCGGTAGCGTCGATGACGGCAAGTCGACCCTGATCGGCCGACTTCTCTGGGACACCAAGGCCGTCAAGGAAGACCAGGCCGCTACGCTCCACCGTGACAGTGGCAAGCAGAACGATCTCGGCCTGCCCGATTTCGCGCTATTGCTCGACGGTCTGCAGGCCGAGCGCGAACAGGGCATTACCATCGACGTGGCCTATCGCTACTTCGCCACCGACAAGCGCTCCTTCATCGTCGCCGATACCCCCGGCCACGAGCAATATACGCGCAACATGGCCACCGGCGCCTCCACTGCCGATCTCGCCATCCTGCTCGTCGATGCCCGCGTCGGCATGCTGGAACAGACCCGCCGCCACGCCACCATCGCCTCGCTGATGGGCATCAAGCAGTTTGTGCTCGCCGTCAACAAGATCGACCTGACCGGCTATGACCGCGCCCGCTTCGACCAGATCAGCCATGAATTCCGCGAACTGGCCCTGTCGCTCGGCGTGCGCCAGATCACCGCCATCCCGGTGTCGGCGCTGAAGGGCGAAAACGTCGTTTATGACGGCCGCGCCTCCATGCCCTGGTATGAGGGTCCGACGCTGGTCGAAGTGCTGGAACTGGCAACCGTCCGCTCCGCCCAGACCGTCGGCTTCCGCCTGCCGGTGCAGCGCGTCTCGCGTCCCGGCGAAAGCTTTCGCGGTTATCAGGGCACGGTTGCCGGCGGCTCGGTGAAGCCAGGCGATTCGGTCATCATCCTGCCATCCGGCATGGTGGCCAATGTCACCAAGATCGTCACTTTCGACCTCGTGCGCAACGCTGCCGTTGCCGGCGACGCGATCACGCTGGTGCTTGACCGCCAGGTCGACGTCTCGCGCGGCGACATGATCGTCTCGATCGACAGCCAGCCGCAGACGGGTCTTGCCTTCGATGCGCAGCTCGTTGCGCTCCAGTCCGATGGTATCCAGCCGGGCAAGCGCTATTGGCTGAAGAGCGGCTCGCGCCGCCAGCGCGTCACCATCGAGCCGGCAAGCCAGCTGGACCTGAAGAGCGGTAAGTGGAACCCGGCGCAGTCTCTGCCGATGAATGCCATCGGCAAGGTGCATCTATCCTTCGACGAACAGGCGATCTTCGATAGTTATGAACAGAACCGCACGACCGGCGCCTTCATCCTGATCGACCCCGACACCAACAACACGGTGGCCGGGGGCATGATCACCGGACGGCGCTCGTCGCTGTCGGGCATCCATACCGAAGACAGCCGCGTCATCCTCTCGCTGCCCGCCGATCTCGCCGACCAGATTCTGGCCAGCGAACTCTTCGCCAGCCGCCGCGAGGAAATCGAACTGCGCCGCGTCAACGCCGGCCGCGCCGCCGAAATCTTCGACGGCATTGACGGCTGATTGACCTGACAAAGCATGACGGGAGGGTCGCTGCGCGCGACACTTTACCAGCTCACAAGATCCGCCCGCGGGATTCCAGATCTCGCGGGCGTTTTTTTGTGACATTATTTCACTCGCGGTCCGGCCGTTTTCAGGGGCCTCGCCTCGAACCGGTTATTGAAGAACAACGACTGCTTCCACCTCGAAGAGCATGGGGTCGATGGCGAGCTTGGGAACGGGAACCAGAGTCTGTGCCGGCAGCGTGGCGCCGAACATGTCCTTGACTGCCTGGGTCAGCACCCCAAGCTTGGACATATCGTGATCGACCACGAAAACCGTGAGCTTGGCAACCTGATCCGGCTTGGCACCGAGCGCATCAAGAGCAATCCGCAGATTCGCGTAGGCGTGCTTCACCTGGACAGCGAAGTCGGGCGCGAGGGCTCCCGTGCTGTCCTGACCGCCCTGTCCGGAAATATAGGCAAGTTTGGCTCCGGCGGGCACGATGACCGCCGTGCTATAGCCATTCGGCGTCGGATCGCCGAGGTTCGGTGGGTTGAGGATGGTCAAATCCTTCGCGGTCGCCTCGGTAGACAGTCCCATGATGATCAATCCTCCAATGAGCAGCTGCTTGATTGCCTGTGCCATAAATTTTTTCCTAAAGTCTGAGATGGGTCGGATAGAGCCTTGACGTGGTGTCTGCTCCTGGCCGACGGAGACATTTTAAGCGCCCATACCTGTCAATTCATGTCAGGTTGGATTAGGCTTTTTAGATGCGTGCAAGCCGGCTTCTCTCCATCCTGACGACCCTGCAAGCGAAGGGGCATGTCACCGCCCAGGCGCTTGCGTCCGAGTGCGAGGTTTCGCTTCGGACAATCTATCGGGATGTGGATGCGCTGAGCGCCGCGGGCATCCCGATCTACAGCCTCCAGGGCAGCAGCGGCGGCTATCGACTGCTAGACGGCTACCGGGTCCGCCTGAACGGCCTGTCCTCGAGCGAGGCCGAGGCGCTGTTCCTGGCCGGGCTCACGCGCCAGGCGGCTGATCTGGGAATGGGCGCAAGTGCGGCGAGCGCCCGCACGAAGCTCCTGGCCGCCTTGCCGGAAGCCATGCGATCCGGCGCGGCGCGGGCGCGTTTCCACTTTGACGCGCCAGCCTGGTTCGCTGCGCCAGAAACCCTGGACAACCTGCCTGCTATTGCCGATGCAGTGTGGAACCAGCACCCTATCCGCATGCGCTATCAAAGCCGGAAAGCCGACAAGGAGCGGCGCGTCGAGCCTCTTGGGATCGTCCTGAAAGGTGGCGCCTGGTATCTGGTCGCCCAAATTGACAACGAAGCCCGCACCTTCCGCATCTCCAGAATTGGCGAAATGGCGGTTCTGGATGAACAGTTCGACTATCCAAAAGCTTTCGACCTCGAAGCCTATTGGACCGAGAGCATCAGGCTCTACGAGATCGACCTTCATCCGAACCGAGCTGAAATTCGTCTCTCGCCTTGGGGCATGGAGATGATGGAAGAGCTTCTACCTGCCTATGTCCGCACCGGGGCGGTGATTTCCGAGCAAGCGGACGCACGGGGCTGGCGGCAGGTCACCGTATCGGTCGGTTCCATCGCTCCCGCCGCGACGGAGCTTCTGCGCTTCGGTGCAGAGGTCGAGGTGATCGGGCCGCCCGAACTTCGGGCCAAAATGGCCGAAATCGTCGACACTTTGGCAAAGCTTTATGCTGGCGATGGCCCGAGATAGAGGCACATTAGGCAAAGATCTGCTTCCGGTCTGGACTATCGAAACTGGCCTGCTTCACCCCTTTTCATGGACGACGTTTTGCGGCCTGTGCTTCGCCCGCCTCGGCGATGGCCTTCAACGACGCAAGGTCGCGCGCCTTGAGTTCCTCGGCGTCAAGGTCGTGCTTGCCGCGAAACCAGTCCATGGCAGCGGACAGAGCCTCGGCAAAGGGCGGTGGATAACCGCCGAGCCCCAGCACCCATTCGCGCACCGTCTCACGCTCCATCCGGCCGGCGGAATAGCGGCCGTGGATGCTTTGCACCGAGGAAATCAGGTCATCGATTTTTTCATGTGGTTTCCCCGTGGCGCAAGGGCCTATTCCTGAACATGGATTTCGGCCTCGGCGACTGCGGCAAGGAAAGCCTTGCGGGCGTCTTCGGGCTGCTTTTTCCCTTCAGCCACCGCCGCGCAGATATCCAGCGCCCGGGTCAGGAGTGGCGCATCGTCCAGCGGCCAATCCTCGATCATGGCCCAGGAGGCTTCCACGGTGTTGGTGATCGTCGTGTACTTGCCCGGCCCCTCCAGGGCGAGCGTGACGCTCTTGCTCCAGGGTTTATCCATGGTCGGCCTCAATCCCGTTTGACATCACACCACCGCAGGACGCGAGCGGACACTGCCGCAGTCTTAACCGGAAACGACCCGACAAGGCCAGCGGCAAGCGAGGCTTGCCTGCCGTTTTCGGCGTACATGCAAGGATTTAAAAGCACTTCGCCACAGCGTCATCAACAGCACGGACTGGCGAAAGTCATGGAATTTTCAAGGGTAAACCGCCTCGGGAAAGCGCCTAGAGCTGGTCGGAGTGAGAGGATTCGAACCTCCGACCCCGTCGTCCCGAACGACGTGCGCTACCAGGCTGCGCTACACTCCGTGACCAGCGGCGCTTCTATAGATCAGCATTTTCGTTTTCACAAGGCGCAAACCACAAAAACAAGACAGTCATTGCAAAAACTTGACGGCAAAAACATCACCGCAGACGAAATAACTGATTTCACTGGCGAACTCCCGGAACCGTGGAAGTAAACCTGCCTTTTCAATGTCGATTGTGCAGGTGTCGCCAAGGGCCGAACGGTCGCATTTCAAGGTGGAAAAGGGCAATCGCTGCCGTGCCGCGTGCAGTGCTCATTGGGACCTGCATGGGCCTTTCGGCAACGCTTATTAAATTATCGTAATTTTCGTGGTGCAGCCGATTTTCTTTCGCAGCATTTAGCGCTAGAGGCAGGACTGAAGCCTTGGGAACGCGGGTGTTGCGCGTTTCTACACAAGCGTAATTTTAGAACGAAAACCCATGGGGACGATAACATGAATTTCCGCCTGATGACCGTGGCCGGCCTTGCGCTGGCGCTTGCCGGATGCACCACCGTGGGGCCGGCGAAGAATGCCGTCGAAGCCCGCTGGAACGGCCAGCCGGCCGGCATCTTCTTTGCCAAGTTCGGCCCGCCGACTTCGGATGTCGAAAGCGGCAGTTCGACGGTCTATTCCTGGAAGGGCGGTTACAAGACCCGCCGCACGCCGGCCGAATATGCCAAGACCACGGACGGCAAGCGCGGCAAAAAGATCGCCAACGCGAAAACGGAATATCTGAGCTGCTCGGTGCAACTCACGGTGACCTCCGACTACGTCATCCGCTCCATCCGCGTTGCTGGCGGCAGCACAGACTGGTGCACCGAATTCCTGACTGCCGACAAGGCGAAGTAAGAGCCGATACGCAGTATGTGAAACCAGGGCCTGCCGGCATTCGGCGGGCCCTTTTTGTTGCCGGGTTCCCTGAAATCGGGGAGCACTGACCCAGCACACCAAAACCAGATTCGTTTGACCGGCAAACCTGCGGGCGCGATGTGGGTCATCGTTTCAGCGAAAATCACTTCAGTTCGACGGAAAGCTGTATTATAGCTTTTGCAAAGCTGGAGGGATTTTTGCGTGATACAACTTGGCAAACCGCCTGTCTTGGGCGATTTCGTGACCGGTGCGATTGCATCGATCACGCGGTTGATCCGTGAAAAGGAATTGAAGCCCGGCGACTATCTGCCGGCCGAAGCGGTTCTTTCGGAGCAATTTCAGGTTTCGCGGACGGTTATCCGCGAGGCGTTGCGTTCGCTGGCCGCGCTTCATCTTGTCGATCTCGGCACCGGCAAGAGACCGACCATTGCGCATCTCGACGATGCCTCCATGGCGATGACGATCGAGCATGGCGTTGTTACCGACCAGATCGACATCCTGCAGATCTATGATGTCCGCCGCACGATTGAGGGGCGCACGGCCACGCTTGCCGCTCTCAGGCGCTCGGAGGCAGAAGCGCAGCGGATCCTCGGCCATGCCCGGGCGATGAGGGACGCTTCCAGCGATCCGGAGGCGATCATGGAACATGACATTGCCTTCCATATCGCGATTGCCCGCGCCTCCCGAAACCCGGTTTTCGCCCTGATCATCGGTGCGTTTCAGGGCGTGACGCGCCAGACATGGCCGATCGGCTGGAAAAGCCGCGCCGATGATGGCGAACGCCACGCGATGAATGCGCTGCATGAGGAACTCGCGCTGGCAATCGTCGACGGCAATCCCCAGGCCGCATCGACGCTGATGAACCGGCATTTCGATCAAAGCATCAAGGCGCTGCTGACCGCAGGCCTCATCTGATACGCCAGGAGAGCCTCCCATGAAAATCACCGGCCTTGAAACCGTGCGCGTCGCGGAGCGCGCCAATCTTCTCTGGCTGCTCGTCCATACCGACGAAGGCATTACCGGGCTCGGGGAAACCTTTTTGGAGCCCAGACGGTCGAAGCCTATGTGCACGAATACATCGCGCCACGGGTGATCGGTCGCGATCCGCTGCAGATCGATCTTCTGGCCGCGGACCTCGTCGGCTATCTCGGGTTTCGCTCGTCGGGCGCCGAAGTGCGGGGCAATTCGGCCTTCGACATCGCGCTCTGGGATATCTTCGGGAAAGCGACCGGCATGCCGATCGCGCAATTGCTCGGCGGCTTCACCCGCCGCGAAATCCGCACCTACAACACCTGCGCCGGCACGGAATACATCAAGAAGGCGACCGGTCAGACGACGGCCAATTACGGACTGTCGGAAGGTAAGGACTATGACGACCTCAACGGTTTCCTGAACAATGCCGACGAGCTTGCCCATTCGCTGCTCGAGGAAGGCATCACGGCGATGAAGATCTGGCCGTTCGATGCTGCGGCGGAGAAAACCCGCGGTCAGTATATCTCGATGCCCGATCTCGACCAGGCCTTGCAGCCGTTCGAGAAGATCCGCGCGGCTGTGGGCAACAGGATGGATATCATGGTCGAGTTCCATTCCATGTGGCAGCTTTTGCCGGCCATGCAGATCGCCAAGGCGCTGACGCCCTACAAGACGTTCTGGCATGAAGACCCGATCAAGATGGACAGCCTGTCGAGTCTCGCCCGTTACGCAGCCGTTTCGCCGGCACCGATTTCGGCATCGGAAACGCTGGGATCACGCTGGGCATTCCGCGATCTCCTGGAAACCGGTGCGGCAGGCGTCATGATGCTCGACATATCCTGGTGCGGCGGCCTTTCGGAAGCGCGCAAGATCGCTTCCATGGCCGAGGCCTGGCATCTGCCGGTGGCGCCGCACGATTGCACCGGGCCGGTGGTGCTCTGCGCTTCCACCCACCTGTCGCTCAATGCGCCGAATGCGCTCGTCCAGGAAAGCGTGCGGGCCTTTTATCGCACCTGGTACCGGGATCTGGTGACAGCCCTGCCGGAGGTGAAAAACGGGATGATCACCGTTCCGCCGGGTCCGGGCCTTGGCATGGAGCTCAACCCGGACCTGGACCGGGCCTTTACAGTCAGCCGCCGCCTTTCGGATGCGGCCAGCCTGTAGCACAAACAGAAAGACATATTGGGAGGCTTACCGTGACGAATATTGATACCCGCAGCGCCGGTTGGGGAGCATCAGTGATGGCGGGCCCCATGATCATGCTGCTCGGCATGCTGATGTTTGCGCTGAACGACGCCATGGGCAAATGGCTGGTGGCGAGCTACGGCCTTGGACAGGTGATCCTGATCCGCAGCCTGGCAGCCCTCGTCATTCTGGCGCCGCTCCTCTGGCAGGCGGGCCTGAAGTCGATCACCTCGGCCGAGCAGCCCTGGATGCAGTTTGCCCGCGTCGTGTTTTCCACCCTGGAGGTCTTCTGCTTCTACTATGCGGTCATGTATCTGCCGCTGGCCGATGTCATGACCTACTGGTTGGCGGCACCGATCTATGTTGCGGCCGCCTCTCCTTTTCTGCTCGGGGAAAAAGTCGGCTGGCGGCGCTGGTGCGCCATCGCTGCCGGTTTCGTGGGCGTCATCATCACGCTGGAGCCGTCGACGGCAATGTTCACCATGCCGGCCCTTATCTCGATCGTCGGCAGCGGCGCCTTTGCCTTCATGCTCCTCTCGGGCCGAGGCCTGCGCAACACGCCGGACAAGACGCTGGTGTTCTTCCAGGTCGCAGGCGCAGGCCTTGCGGGTCTTGCCTTTGCGCCCTTCGACTGGTCGCCGATTTCATCCGGTCTGGATTTGGCATTGCTCGGGCTGCTCGGCATTGTCGCCATGGCTGCCCATATGCTGGTCAATCGCGCGTTGAAGATTTCAGACGCGGCGACGGTCGCACCCCTGCAATACACGCTTCTGCTTTGGGCTGTGGTGTTCGGGTGGATGTTCTTCGGCGATGTGCCACGGCTTGGCATGATGGCCGGAGCGGCCCTGATCGTTGCCTCCGGTTTGTTCATCTTCTTTCGTGAGCGGCAACTGAAGAAGCGCGAAACGGTCCTGCCTGCGGTTCCGGAGTAATATTCACTCCGGAAGGCGATAGGCCAGGCGTGAAAAAAGGGGCCGGATATTTCTACCCGGCCCCCTGTTATGTCTAGGCAAGCCGAAGTTTACTTACGGATCGCTGCAAGCTCGGCAATGATGGCATCAACCACCTCGGCGCCGATTTCGGCCTTGTGCTTTTCATAGACGACCATCGACTTTTCGCGAATGCGGGCCTGCTCTTCGGCGGACAGAACATTCACTTCCAGGCCGGCTGCCTTGATCTTTTCAAGCGACGTCTTGTTGAGTTCCTGGATGACCTTGCGTTCCTCGTCACGGCCAACAACCGCGCATTCGCGCAGAGCTGCCTGTTCTTCCGGCGTATAGGTATCGAAGATCGCCTTCGAGAAGAGCAAAAGGAACGGCGTATAGGCGTGGTTCGTCTCGGTGATGTACTTCTGCACCTCGAAGAACTTCGACGTGTCGATCGTCACATAGGGATTTTCCTGCGCGTCGATCGCATTGGTTTCCAGAGCCGAGAAGACTTCACCGAAGGCCATTGGCGTTGCATTTGCGCCAAGGTTCTGGAAGGTGTCGAGGAAGATGTTGTTCTGCATGACGCGAACCTTCATGCCCTCGAAGTCTTCCCACTTGGTGACCGGCCGAACCGAGTTCGACAGGTTGCGGAAACCGTTCTCCCAATAGGCGAGATTGACGAGGCCGGCCGCTTCCAGCTTCTCGTTCATCATGTCGCCGAACTTGCCGTCCAGCACCTGATAGGCTTCCTGTGGCGTGGCGAACAGGAACGGCAGGTCGAAGACGCCGAGTGCCGGGATGATGCCGACCAGCGGCGATGACGAGGTTACGACGCCTTCCTGGACGCCCGAGCGCAGGGCCTGGGTTGCCTGAAGGTCGCCGCCGAGTGCGCCGCCCCAGAAGGCGGTGATCTTCAGCTTGCCGCCGGACTTTTCATCGAGGCAGGTCTGCATGGCCTTGATGCCATTGCCGACCGGATGGTCGGCATTGATGCCGTTTGAAATACGGATGTTGCGATCATTGAATTCGGCAAAAGCCGGGATCGCCGACGAGAGGGCGAAGGCAATCGCGGTGGTGGCTAGAAGCAGTTTTCTCATAATATCCTCCCTGGATGGTTGAGTGAGACTGTTTGGCTCGCCGGCAGTTAACGCAGCCATTGAGCAGGCACGATGACGATGTCCGGAAACAACACCAGCATGAAAAGGACAAAAACCTGTGCGGCGAGGAACGGCAACACGCCGATCGTGACCTTGCCAAGCGGGACGCGGCCCACGCCGCTGACGACGTTGAGAACAACGCCGACGGGTGGTGTCAGAAGGCCGATGCAGCAGTTCATAATGAACATCACACCGAAATAGACAGGGTCAATGCCGGCCTGCTTGATAATCGGCATCAGGACCGGCGTCAGGATCAGGATGGTCGGCGTCAGGTCAAGCGCGGTGCCCACGATGAGGACGAGGATCATGATGGCGAACATCAGCAGGATCGGACGGTCGATCAGCGGCTCGATATAGCCGGTGATTTCAGCCGGAATATTCGCGGCGGTAATCAACCAAGCGGACACGAGTGCGGCGCAGACCAGGAACATCACCACGGAGGTGGTCTTTGCCGCCTGAAGGATGACGCGCGGCAGATCCCGCAGGTTCAATTCCCGGTAGATGAACACGCCGACGAACAGCGCATAGGCGGCGGCGACCACGGCGGCTTCCGTCGGCGTGACGACGCCGGCCTTGATGCCGCCCAGAATGATGACAGGCATGCCGAGCGCCCAAAGGGCCCGAGCCGTAACCCGCATGCGTTCCTTCATCGGCGTCTTCGGCAGCGCCTGAACATTGTCCTTTCGAACGACGATCAGCCACGTCACGATCAAGGCCACGCCCATCAGAAGGCCGGGCACGATGCCAGCCATGAAAAGCTGCGTGATCGACACATTGGCGGCCACGCCGAAGACGATGAACGCCATCGACGGCGGAATGACGGGCGCGATAATGCCGCCGGCTGCAATCAGACCGGCCGATCGCGGCACGTTGTAGCCGGCCGTGGCCATCATCGGGATCAAGATGGCGGCGAGTGCGGCCGTATCGGCAGCGGCCGATCCGGAAATGCTCGCCATGATGATGGCGGCCATGATGGCAACAATGCCAAGACCGCCGCGAATATGGCCGACGCAGGCAATGGCGAATTCGATGATGCGGCGCGACAGGCCACCGGCATTCATCAGTTCGCCAGCGAGAATGAAGAAGGAATCGCCAGAAGCGTGAAGGTATCGGCGCCCCCGATCATGTTCTGCGCGATGATCTGCGTGTTGAACATGCCCATGAACCACATGAGCACGACGCCGCAGAACATCAGCGAGAAGGCGACCGGAACGCCAATGGCCATGGCGCCGACAAGGGAGCCGATGAAAACAAGCAAGGTCATTGGCTGCGCTCCGCCATCTGCTCGGCAGTCAGGTTTTCGCCGGCAAAGGCTGCGATTTCATCTTCGGTCACCCTGCCCGTCAGCAATCGGAACAAGCGTTCAAGGGCAATAACGACAATGCCCGCACCGGTGAAGAAGCCGACGCCATAGACCCAGATCATCGAGATCTTGGTGACCGGCGCGTCCATGCTGGCGTTGATCGGGTACTGCTTCCAGGTTCCCCAGAAGAAGATTGCGGAAACGCCGATGATGATGATGTTCGACAGGATCATGCAGAGGATTCGCCCTTTGCGCCCGAAGAGGGCAACAAGCGTTTCCACCCCGACATGCGCATGCTCGCGAAATGCAACGACAGCGCCGATGAACGTCACCCAGACAAAAAAGTAGCGCGACAGCTCGTCCGAAATATTGAGGCCGGAATTGAAGGCGTAACGCATGACGACATTGACGAACACCATGATTGCCATGCCGGACAACAGCACAATGAGCAGGAATTCAAGAAAACGGAAAAAGAGATCTGTCACCTTCTGCATGACTTACGCCTTCTCCAAAAGGCCGCGGCCGGCCAGATTGCGGATAAGAGCGCCTGTGCCGAAGGTCCATTCCGGGCAAACATCGCTGCGCTCTACCCAGTTAACTAGGCGGCCGAGCCTGCTTGTCGAGATTTCAACGCGGTCGCCGATTTCGTGCGTAAAGCCCTGACCCGCCCCACGCCGATCCTTGACCGGAGCAAACATCGTGCCGAGGAAAAGAACGGCGCCATCGGGATATTGATGATTGCGGTTGCGAAGCTGCGAGGCCAGGTTTTCCGGTGAACGGCTGATGGCCTCCATCGGGCTTTCGCCCGACATTTCAAAACCGTCTTCGCCATGAACCGTCAGCGCAACACGGACGCGGCTCAAATCTTCCATAGTGAATGTGGCGTCGAAAAGCCGGATGAACGGGCCGATCGAGCAGGAGGCGTTGTTGTCCTTGGCCTTGCCGAGCAGCAGCGCCGAGCGTCCCTCGACGTCACGCAGATTGACGTCATTGCCAAGACTGGCGCCGACGATCGTCCCATCGGAGCGCAGCACAAGCACAACTTCCGGCTCCGGGTTGTTCCACTGGGAAATCGGATGGATGCCGACCAGCGCACCGCAGCCGACCGAGGACATGGGCTGGGACTTGGTGAAAATTTCAGCGTCGGGGCCGATACCGACTTCCAGATATTGCGACCAGAGGCCCATATCCTGCAGCAGCGCCTTGACCTTGGCGGCCTGTTCCGAACCGGCGACGAGGCCGCGAAGACTGTCACCAAGGACCGGAGCGAGTTTGCCACGAATGGCCTGGGCCCGGAGCGGATCGCCCTTGGCCTGTTCTTCGATGACACGTTCCAGCATGCTGTCGGCAAAGGTCACGCCGGCCGCCTTGACTGCCTGCAGATCGATCGGGGCAAGGACCGTACCGTTTTCACCGGAGAGGAAGCTGTCGAGGGAGCCAATATCCGGCAGGCCGGAGGCGTTGCGCAGCACAGCGACAAGATTTTCCGTTTCGAGGAGGCCTGACATGGTGGCGCGAATGCCTGTCAGGTCCAGAACGCGACCGCCTGTGATCATCACGGGGCACGGGCCGGCATTTGCCTTTGACCAGACTCGTCCGACCAGAAGAGCATCGGCGGCATCATCCGGCAAGATGGATTCGGCATGCAGCATACGTTCAGGAATCAAATCTCGTCCTCCCAGTCCGACAAACCTGCCCTCCAGCACAGCTTGCCCTATTGTCAGGATGTCTGACAACGCTCCGCGTGTCTTTCTAGTATGACTTTTCCCACCTGTCCAGAGCAGAAGATCCGCAGCCCGCTAAAACCTGCAGGCGAATTCCTCTGCGCCAGCCCCTCAGGATATTTCGAGCGTCAGGTCCAGTCGCGCGGCCGCTCCAATGAGGTGGCTGCGCATGGCGGCGCGGGCCTTCATCGGGTCCCGCGTTACCACGGCGTCGCGGATGGCGACGTGTTCTGCGATCGTGGTTTCGACGATTTCCTCAAGCACGGCAGCAGCGCGTGCCGCGTTAATGGCAAGACTGATGCGCTCGGCGATAAAGCCGACGAACAGCGGAAAATACTCGTTGCGGGTGGCTATCGCCAAAGCCCGGTGAAAAGCGAGATCGGCAACGATTCCCTGGTCCGTCCATTTCTCGGCGCCGGTCATCCGCGCAAGCGCGTCGTCCAGTTTTTTCAGATCGTCATCGTTGTGATGAACGGCAGCAAGGCCAGCGGCTTCGATTTCCAGCGGCATGCGCAACTGGAAGAGGCTGCGGAAGGTCTCGCGATCACTCAGTGCGGTCTGCTCGATACGAATAGCGCCTCGGCCCTGAGCCTCCAGAACGAAGGCGCCGACACCCTGGCGTGTCTCCACCAGTCCCTCGTTGCGCAACTGGGCGATGGCTTCGCGCACCACGGACCTGCTGACGCCGAAGGTCTTGGCAAGAAGATGCTCGGTCGGCAGCCTTTCGCCAGGCGCGATGCGGCCTTCCGTGATTTCCTTGCCGATATGGCCGGCAATGCGCGCCGGGAGATGCTCGTTCCGTCTGATCTGGCTGAAGTCCGCCGTCATGCCATTGTCCGTTCCTGATGATGCCAGACTATTCTACGATATGGCGGGGAAATTCAATTGGCAGCCGGGGTTCATGACCATGGATGGATCGATGGCCTGCTTCAGGGCCGTGAGCAAGGTGCGCCGGGTAGGATCAAGCCGCTGTTCGAAATCGGCGCGCTTGAGGCGACCGATGCCGTGCTCGGCGCTGATGCTGCCATCGTACCTGTCCAGAACCTGGTTCACGACCGTCTTTGCCTTGTAGATCCGGCTGGCTGCGTCCTCCGGTGAACAGCCTGCCGGTGGCAGGACATTGAGATGCACATTGCCGTCGCCCACATGGCCGTAGGACACGCTGATGCAGTCGGGAAGCGCATCCGTGACAGCCTGTTCGGCGTCGCGCACGAAATCGGCAAGACGGGAGAGCGGCACGGAAATGTCCGTTCGCATATGGGGGCCGCGCTTGGCCTGTCCCTCGTTCATGCCTTCGCGGAAAAGCCAGAGATTGCGGGCCTGCGCCTGCGAGGCGGCGATGACACCATCAACGACAAGACCGTCCTCCATGACGCCCGTGAGGAAACGCTCCATCAGATCGGCGATATCGACAAGACCGGAGCCGGAAATCTCCATAAGCACATAGGCCGGATAGTCTCCGGCAATCGGCATGGGCAAGTCGGGGATTGCTTCCCGCGCAAGGACGAAGGTGAGCGGCGGCATGAATTCGAAGGCCGACATCAGGTCGCAGCAATCGCGCCGGGCGCGGCGGTAGAGCTTGATCGCATCATCGAGCGAGGCAAGCCCCAGCAAGGCGGTCGCCACCTGATCGGGGAACGGCGTCAGCTTGATTGACACGGCGGTGATGATGCCGAGCGTGCCCTCGGCACCGATGAAAAGCTGCTTCAGGTCGATGCCGCGATTGTCCTTGCGCAGGGTCGATAGGCCATTGAAAATCGAACCATCGGGCAGCACCACCTCCAGGCCGAGGACCAGTTCGCGCGTCATGCCGTAGCGCAATACGTTGATGCCGCCCGCATTGGTGGAGACATTGCCGCCGATGCGGCAGGAGCCCTGGGCACCAAGCGCCAGGGGAAATACATATCCTTTTCGGCAACGGCATCCTTCACATCTGACAGGATGCAACCGGCTTCGACCACGGCCGAAAAGTCATCCGCATCGATATTGCGAATGGTGGTCATGCGCTCGAGGCTCAAAACCACCTGGTTGGCCGGCTGATCGGGAATACCGCCCAGCACCAGTCCGGTATTTCCACCCTGAGGCACGATCGAAAGTCCAAGGTCGAGGCAAGTGCGAACCGCGGCGGCAACGCCTTCGGTCGAGCGCGGCCGCAGCACCGCTATGGCGCTGCTGGTCACGTCCCCGTGCCAATCCCGGCAAAAGCGCTGCATGTCCTTCGGGTCTGTCAACACCATGTCGCTGGACAACGCGGTCCACAGGGCTTCCTGCAAACCCGCAACCGCGCCTGTGACATCCACCCTCATGCTCCGACCTTTCCACCCAACCGCCGCATTGAAAATTGCTGCCTACCGCCGCTGAACGGCGAAGAATTTTCGCAGGCTTCTGAAATCCCATATTTTCAAACCGGCAATATAAGGTTATCAGACAACCTTACAATAGCAATTTCTCGTCGTCCGTCACGGTTCAACCCCAGGCGGTTTGAGGGCGGGTTGAGGAGGAGAACCTTATGCACATCCTGATCATCGGTGCCGCCGGCATGGTGGGCCGCAAGCTTGCCGCGAGACTGTCTGCCGACGGCCAGCTCGGCGGCCAACCGATCTCTGAAATGACGCTGGTGGATGTCGTGACGCCGCAGGCGCCTTCCGGCTTTGCCGGCAAGGTCAACGCCAGGGAGGCTGATCTGTCGGCACCCGGCGAAGCCGAAGCGCTTGTCGCAGCGCGTCCCGATGTGATCTTCCATCTGGCGGCGATCGTCTCGGGCGAGGCCGAGCTTGATTTCGAAAAAGGCTACCGGATCAATCTCGATGGCACGCGCACTCTGTTCGATGCCATTCGGCTGGCCAATGGCGCGGACGGCTACAGGCCGCGCGTCGTCTTCACCTCATCGATCGCCGTGGTGGGCGCCCCCTGCCCTATCCGATCCCGGACGACTATCATACGACGCCGCTGACCAGCTACGGCACGCAGAAGGCGATCTGCGAACTGCTTCTGTCCGACTACAGCCGGCGTGGTTTCCTCGACGGCATCGCCATCCGCCTGCCGACGATCTGCATCCGCCCCGGCACGCCGAACAAGGCGGCGTCCGGCTTCTTCTCCAACATCCTGCGCGAACCACTGGTCGGCAAGGAGGCGGTCCTCCCGGTCTCCGACGATGTCCGCCACTGGCACACCTCGCCGCGCTCCGCTGTCGGCTTTCTCATCCATGGCGCAACCATCGATCTGGAGACGGTGGGACCGCGCCGGGCGCTCTCCATGCCGGGCCTCAGTGCGACCGTGGGCGAACAGATCGAAGCGCTGCGCCGCGTCGGCGGCGAAAAGGCGGTTGCGCTAATCCGCCGCGAGCCGGACGAGATGATCATCAAGATGGTCGCCGGCTGGGCTGCGGGTTTTGAAGCGACACGCGCAAAAGCGCTTGGCTTTACCGCCGAAACCTCCTTTGATGAGATCATCCGCGTGCATATCGAGGATGAGCTGGGAGGGAACTTTGAGCGAAAAACAAAACCGGCCGCATCGGATCGCTTTTCTTGGAACCGGACTGATGGGCGCCCCAATGGTGCGACGGCTGCTTGCCGCCGGTCATCGCGTCGCGGTCTGGAACCGCGATCTTGCCAAGGCGCAGGCTCTGGCTTCGGATGGTGCTGAGGTAGCCGAAACGGCAGCAGCGGCAGTTGCGGCCTGCGATATCGTCTTCACCATGCTGACCGACGGAAAAGCCGTTGAGGCTGTGCTGTTCGATGGCGGGGTCGCCGAAGTTTTGACCAAGGGCGCTGTCGTGATCGACGCCAGCTCCATCTCGCCGCTGATCGCCAGGGACCATTCGGCCCGCCTGGAGGCGCTCGGCCTCAGGCATGTCGATGCGCCGGTATCGGGCGGCGTGGTCGGTGCCGAGGCGGGAACACTGGCCATCATGGCCGGTGGAGACGCGGATGTTATTGATGAACTCTCCGATGTGTTTGCAGCCCTTGGCCGGGTGACCCATGTCGGGCCGTCGGGTGCCGGGCAGATCTGCAAGCTCGCCAACCAGCAGATCGTCGCCATCACCATCGGCGCCGTTGCGGAAGCGATGATGCTAGTGGAAGCCGGCGGAGCGTCGCGCGAGAAATTCAGGGACGCGATCCGCGGCGGTTTTGCCGAGAGCCGTATTCTGGAGCTGCATGGCGCGCGCATGGTAATGCGCGATTTCACGCCCGGTGGTCCATCGAAGCTGCAGCTCAAGGACCTCAACGCCGTCAACGAGATGACCGGTCTGTTTTCGCTGGATTTGCCTTTGACCGAGCAAGTGCGCCAGGCCTTTTCCGACTTCGTAGCGGGCGGTGGCGGCGACATGGACCACAGCGCCCTGCTGCTGCATCTGGAAGCGATGAACACAGCCCCGAGCGGGGAGGAGAAATAATGACCGAGGATAACAAGGGCGCGCGTCGTCTGCGCTCGCAGGACTGGTTTGACAATCCCGATCATCTCGACATGACGGCGCTCTATCTCGAGCGCTTCATGAACTACGGCACGACGCCGGAAGAGCTGCGCTCCGGCAAGCCGATCATCGGCATTGCCCAGTCGGGCAGCGATATCAACCCCTGCAACCGGCACCATATCGAGCTTGCCAAGCGCGTTCGTGACGGCATCCGCGATGCCGGCGGCATACCCATCGAGTTTCCGACCCATCCGCTGTTTGAGAACTGCAAGCGGCCGACGGCGGCGCTCGACCGCAATCTCGCCTATCTCGGCCTGGTCGAGATTCTCTATGGCTATCCGCTCGACGGCGTGGTGCTGACCACGGGCTGCGACAAGACCACGCCTTCCGCGCTGATGGCGGCCTCGACCGTCGATATCCCGGCCATCGTCTTTTCCGGCGGCCCGATGCTCGACGGCTGGCATGATGGCGATCTGGTGGGGTCTGGCACAGTAATCTGGCGCGCGCGGCGCAAGTATGCGGCAGGCGAAATCACCCGCGAGGAGTTCCTGCAGTCAGCACTCGATTCGGCCCCGTCGATCGGCCATTGCAACACCATGGGCACGGCCTCGACCATGAATGCCATGGCCGAAGCGCTCGGCATGTCGCTCACCGGTTGCGCCGCCATTCCGGCCGCCTATCGCGAGCGCGGCCAGATGGCCTATCGCACCGGGCGCCGCGCAGTGGAACTTGTACAGCAGGATATCAAGCCGTCGGATATTTTGACGCGCGAGGCGTTCTTGAACGCGATCCGCGTCAATTCCGCGATCGGCGGATCGACCAATGCCCAGCCGCATCTGGCGGCCATGGCCAAACATGCCGGCGTCGACCTCTATCCCGACGACTGGCAGACTCATGGTTTCGACATTCCGCTCTTGGCCAATGTGCAGCCAGCCGGCGCCTATCTTGGCGAGCGCTTCCACCGGGCCGGCGGCGTTCCCGCCATCATGTGGGAATTGCTGCAAGCCGGTAAACTGGACGCCGGCTGTCCGACCGTGACCGGCAAGACCTTGGCGGAAAATCTGGAAGGCCGGGAATCAACCGACCGCGAGGTTATCCTGCCGTATGATGCACCGCTCAAGGAACGCGCCGGCTTCCTCGTGCTGAAAGGCAATCTCTTCGATTTCGCCATCATGAAGATGAGCGTCATTTCGGCCGGCTTCCGCGAACGCTATCTGAGCGAACCGGGCAAGGAAGGTGTATTTGAAGGCAAGGCCGTGGTTTTCGACGGCTCCGAGGATTACCACAAGCGCATCAACGATCCGGATCTTGATATCGACGAGCGTACGATCCTCGTCATCCGCGGCGCCGGCCCGCTCGGTTGGCCGGGCTCGGCCGAAGTGGTCAATATGCAGCCGCCGGACTACCTGATCAAAAAGGCATCCTCAGCCTTCCGACCATCGGTGACGGTCGCCAGTCCGGCACGGCCGACAGCCCGTCGATCCTCAACGCCTCCCCGGAAAGTGCGGCCGGCGGCGGCCGCGCCTATGTGCGCAGCGGCGACGTCATCCGCATCGATTTCAACCAAGGCCGTTGCGATATGCTGGTTACGCCTGAGGAAATCGAGCGGCGCAAGGCGGACGGCATTCCGGCCGTTCCAGCCGACGCCACGCCCTGGCAGATGCTTTACCGTCGCACCGTGACGCAATTGTCGGACGGCGCCGTCATCGAAGGTGCCCCGGAGTTTCGCAAGCTGGCTGAAAAGCTACCACGGCACAATCACTGAGACTATGCGCTGGGAGCAAGCGGGACCGGTACTGCAGGAGAGATATCTGCAGTCGCCGGCCCGGCGCGGTGCGTTTCAGAAACCGCTTACGTCTGATGGGCGTCGCTTTTGCCCTTCCGTCGGAGATCGACCTTGCAGCGGTCCGAACAGGTTTTGACGCTGTCCCAATCCCGCCTCCACTTCTTGCGCCAGGCAAACGGCCTGCCGCAGGCTTCACAGATTTTCTCGGGCAGATTGGATTTGCTGTAGCGCGGTTCAGTCATGGCTTGCCCCTCCCTTTCGGCGTCTTACGCAACTCTTGGACGCCGGTGACATTGGAAAACGTCGACAAGCTGCTTGAAGCGCGCAAGTAATAGCGATTACGGCGAGGCGGCAACACCGCTTCGCCTGTCCAGGAATAGAAGGATTGCCCCATGACCGAAACAGCTCCACAGATCGATCTCAACTTCCCGCTCACCGGCAAGGTGGCACTGGTCACAGGGGGCGCCTCCGGTATCGGCGCCGCCATCACGGCTGCGCTGTCTGCCAAGGAGCCCGCATCGCAGTCCTCGATATCAATGCCGATGCGGCTAAGGCGCAGGCCGACAGGCTGGGTGATAATGCCAAATGCTTCGTCTGCAACGTGGCCGACGCTGCATCCGTCGAAGCGGCTGTCGCTGAGGTGGTAACGGCCTTCGGGGGCATCGACATCGCCGTCAACAGCGCGGGCATCGCGCTTCTCGCCCCGGCGGAAGAGCTTACGCTCGATCATTGGCAGAAGACCATCGGCATCAACCTGACCGGAACCTTCCTCGTTACCCAGGCTGTGGGCCGGGCGATGATTGCGGCAGGCCGTGGCGGCAAAATCATCAACCTCGCCTCGCAGGCCGGCACTGTCGCGATCGAGGAGCATGTCGCCTATTGCGCCTCCAAATTCGGCGTCATCGGCATGTCGAAGACGTTTGCCGCCGAATGGGGAAAACACGGCATATGCGTCAACACCTTGTCGCCAACCATCGTGCTCACCGATCTTGGCCGCAAGGCATGGGCCGGAGAAAAGGGCGAGGCTGCCAAAAGGCGCATCCCAAATGGCCGTTTTGCCTACCCGGAAGAAATCGCCGCTGCCGCCGTCTTCTTCGCTTCCGCAGGCGCCGACATGATCAACGGCGCCGATCTGCTCATCGACGGCGGCTACACCATTCTCTGACACGTGACAGGCGTCCGACAAAGACAGACCTTTCACAGGGAGCTTATATCTGAAGATCAATCAACAATCCGGACGAAGTCGTCGAAGACACCGTGAAGGGGTTCGTCAAGGCACATTCGGATCTGGTCCCACTCGGAGGCAATCCCCGCGTGATCGTCTCGAAAGCGCCACCGGCTACCGGCAAGGTCGCCGTCACTAAGGCTGAGGCCACCGCTGCAAGGCTTCGCGGCCGGCATTGGTCAAGCCGTAGACGCCTCTGTCGAGGCGTTCGAACCAGCCATAGACATTCGACAGCAAGAGCTTGCCTGCGTCCGGTACTGCTGTCCTTACATCGCGAACACGCGCGGGCCCAGTGGCGAGAGCGGCGGCACAGCCAAGCGCCTGCTGCCGATAGGCCGTCATCAGCGGCACACGCGTGCTGCCGCCGATGGCCGGATCACCACGTCTCTTCTGGTGTTCGCGCATCAGTCGTGACCGTCGTTTCGGATTGGTCCGCGGCATGGGGGATACGGACCCGACGATGACGCTGACATCGCCGCCATCGGATATGCCGAGCATGCCGATGCCCAGCCGCCGGCAAAGGTCGCGATAGCGCTTGTCGGCCTCCCGCCCCTTGCCCCTGGCGGAAACCTTCGCGGCGATCCAGACCTCATCAGAGATGGCGGCCCGGTCGACAGCCTGCAGGATAAGCTCCAGATTGAAGCTCAACTTGAGTTCGCAGATCACGACGATGGACGGATCGTCTTCACTGAGGCCGACAAGATCACACCCGCCGACCTCGCCTTTGACGACATAGCCTGCCTTTTCGAGGAAGGATTTGACCGGAAGATAAAGGGACGTTTCCATGAGCGTGCGTATCAAACCAGAGAATCATTCTGCAAGCATACAAAGTTGGCCCGCGGTGATCACCGCATGACATGACCGGGATCGAATTGCTACTGGCGAGAACCCACCACGAGCGCCTGTTCCGTCACTGCACCAGCGCTCAAGCGCCAAATCCGGTCAATCGGGCAGCGCTTGTGATCAAGACGGACGTGGCGTGGGTGTCGGGACATCGACGGCGTTTTCATTTTGCCACGTCCGGACCGCATGGACCTGCCCCGGTATCTGGTCCCGCAGATAGGTTTCCTGGCCCGGCAGGCCCATCGGGTAAAGCGCATCGCGGCTGGCTTCATAGGCGACGCTCTGGTCCGTGCAGAGGCGGGTGCGCATATCCTGTGGCGCGACGTCAGGGCGGTTTTTGACATCGTCCACGCGACCTGAGGCGGACAGACGTCCAGCGAAGGCCTGCGTCAGATATTGCGCAGACCGCTCATTGCGCTCCCGCTCGGTGGTCGCGCCCAGGAGCACCACCATGACGCGCTTTCCTTGCCGGGTGGCGAGGCCGACGTAGTTGCGGCCGGAGGCACAAAGGAAGCCGGTCTTCATGCCGATCGTGCCCGCGAAACGGGTCAGAAGCGCATTGTTGGACTTGATCTCCTTGCCGTCGATCGTCACGGCCGAGGCCTGAAAGAAGCGGCTGTATTCCGGGAAGAGCCGATCGACTTCCATCCCAAGGATCGCAAGATCGCGCGCGGTCGTCACTGTGCTGCGATCGAACAGGCCGTTCGGGCTGGCAAAATGGGTGCCTGTCAGGCCGAGGCGGGATGCTGCCGCATTCATACGCTGCACGAACGCGGATTCCTTGAAGCCACCGCTTCCGCCAGGGCGACCGCGACGTCATTGGCCGATGCGGTGATCGTGGCAAACAGCGCATCCTCAAGCGTCATCGTCCGCCCGAAGGTGAGGCCCGACTCCAGAAAAGCCTGTTTCGTCGCGTTGCGCGTCATCATGACCGGCGTGCTCAGGGTGACTTCACCGGCGCGAAGCGCTTCGAAAACCACGAGCGCCGTCATGAGCTTGGTCGTCGAGGCCGGATACCAGGGCACGCCGGCATCCTCCTGGTAGAGAACCTGACGGCTTGCAGTATCGACAACAAGCACAGGGGTGGCATGGGCGGGGATCGCCATGAAGAGCGCGACAAACAACGCTGCTACTCGCCGTGGCCGTCCGGCCGATAATGTGTTGGTCATGCGACAGTCTCCTGAAGGTGTTCTCATGCCATGAGGCACCATGCAGGTACAAGTGTTTGCGACGATGTGACGCCTCAGGTCGGGAACCGCACCACTTCAACCCGCGTTCCCGGACCATCCGCAGATATAGCGCGGAGATGGCGCATGCCAACCGCATGGTGGGGAATGAGACGCGCGACGGCCTGACGCCTGATCAGCACGGGGAGGAACAGTGCCGCACCTCCCCCGTGCCATGTTGTCAGCCCTTGACCGTCAGCAGCGGCCGAATCCTCGCCACCCTCTCCACAAGCCCCGCACCGACCATCGGATCGACAACCTGGTCGATTGGCCTGTAGGCCGATGGAGCCTCCTCGTTGAGGCGGGCTTCCACCTCGCCCAGAATGTCTGCCCGGGAGCGAATGCGTGGATCCTTCGTGTCGACAGGCCCGACGACACGGAGGTCGCTACCGATCCGGCCGACGGAACGCGCTTCTTGACGGGAGAGCTTGCGCCCGGCACCGTGCGCCGATGACGACAAGCCTTCAGCATTGCCACAGCCTCTCAGGAGCCAGCTTCCGTCGCCCATCGAACCCGGAAGGATGACCGGTTCGCCGAGCCACTCGTAGGGACTTCCTTGACGTCGCCAACCCCTCGCGCCGTGCAGGCCCCTTGCGGTGCCTGACGACGCCATCCTTTTCCCACACAGTGTTGTGGGGTGCATCGTAGACCAGCCGTCCGGATAGTTCCCGCCCTGCCGCACGGGACAAGGCCTCCACGGCTGCGAGGCCGATGAGGAACCTGTTCACGAAAGCGGCATTGGCGGCATTGGCATGGCCGTCCAGATAGGCCGCATGGAGATCATCTCCGCGCGGGAGGATGCGATAATCCCTTTTTCCCACACGGCTCGCCATCAACTTCTCGCGAACGGACGAACCAACATGCTGGCCGAAGTCCAAAGATCCGGAGTGGACGACAGCAACCACCGTTCCGCGGCGAAGTCCCGCCGCCGATGCGAAGCGGCCGTCGGCGATATCGTCCACGACACCGACTTCAACGAAGTGGTTTCCGCCGCCGATCGTTCCCATGAGCGCGTCGCGGCGATGGATATCATCGATGGCGGCATAGTCGGCAAACCCACCGACGACGCCCGAGCATGAAAACTGCCCATCGTCGCAGGTGCGATCGACATCCTTCCACGCCTGATCGAGATCCATCTTGGCGAGAAGCCCTTCGCGTCCACGAGACAAGCTCTCCAGCAGGCCGGGAATTCCTCGCGCAGAAGGGCATGCCTGTCATGGCCCGTGAGCGCGATGTCCCTGCCGCCCTGGAAGAAGATATGTCGGAGGTGATGCTCGAGTTCCGGCCGAAGGTCGTCCTGCGTCATGCCATCGAGAGCAAGCATCCGCATGCCGCATCCGATGTCGTTGCCGATCAGATGCGGAAGAACAGCGCCTTCGACATCGACGACGACGCCCACAGGCACAGGTTTACCGGGATGAAAGTCGGGTGTTGTGACAACCGCGCGCAATGTTGCGCCCGCGTCGCTGAAGGCTTCGGGCGTCGGCAGCGCCGCGGACAAATCCTGCAGGGCGCGCAGGTGATGTTGCTCAGGCTCATCGCGTGCAACGACGGACCTGACGGAATGACCGGACGCGAAGCTGCTCCGGACGGGGTCTTGAGTGTGGGACATGTTGTTTCTCCGTTGCCATGGTTTCAGCAGCCGCGGCAAAACAGATTGAGACCTTGCTACCGGTCGAACTGTAAAAAGTCAATTTTTCCGCTCGAGGCGGAAACAGCCGCCACCCGGCGGTTGCAAGAGAATTAAACCTCACACTGTTTGCCGAGGATCAAGAGACGGCGGACATGTGCTTCTCTCACCGATAAAGTTCGGGCTGTTGGCCACCCCGTCGAAAGACCTGCATTGCTCCTGTCCAGCAGAAGCGATATCAGAAGCAAGGCGCGGATAGATAACGCCTCGTGGACGGGGATCAGGCACCCCGGGAAAGATTGACCGAGGACCCATGGCCCGCAAGATGAGAGAAGAAGTCTCCTCAGGGGATACCGAGCCGGAGCCGGTGATTTGCCCGCTATGCGAGCGCGTGATCCCGGAGGACCAGAAAGACCTCCATCATCTCGTGCCGAAGAGCAAGGGTGGCAAGAAAACCGTCTGCCTGCACCGGATCTGTCATGATCAGATCCATGTGACGTTCACGAATGCTCAACTGGCCAAGACCTTCTCCACGATCGAGGCCATCCTTGAGGACCCTGCGATGCAGACATTCGTCACATGGGTAAAAGGCAAACATCCAGGCTTTGCCGACTCGGCAAAGGTGTCGCGGCAAGGTTCTGCCCGAGGGCGCAGATAGCAATCGCGCGATGCCTTCTGACTAGGCCGTAGCGCTCAGCGCCGTCGGGTTGCTCTTTGCCAAAACGGACGCGACAGTTCATAGGCGTCCGAAGGCTAGAGCCTGGTGCCTGGCGGCAGAGGGGTGTTCAGTTCGGACAGGCGTCACGACGCTGAATATGTCACCGTCACGCCGCGCTGCCGGAAATAGGCCTGCATGAGTTTCCGGCCCGACCGGTTGTTCTGCACAAGCCGTGCCGGGTCGAAGACGGCCTCTTTCAAACCCGCCCGCGTCAACGCTGCCTTGAGCGCGGCGATATGCACGTCGATATCGGCATTGTTTGCCTGGAGTGATTCATAGATACGGGCTGTTGCATCGGCTACGGTCGGTTCACTCACGATTACACTCCTGACGTTGTTTGGCGGGCGCATACCACATTTTTTGGCATGACCCTATCGTGGCGAAAGATTTCCACGTCAACGGTAAGAATTTCCATTCCCAGACAAACGAAAGTGCTGGAAAACATGGATTCTCGACTTGAAAAGAAGTGTGTGGCTGGGGCGCCTGGATTCGAACCAGGGGTGCCGGTACCAAAAACCAGTGCCTTACCGCTTGGCTACGCCCCAACGCTTGGCAGCGGGGAAGTGCCCGGCCAAATCAAGAGCGGTTTAGCAAAGGAGATGCGCAGCGACAACGGCTAAGTTGGGCCTTGCGCGAATTTCTTCGGATGTTTTTGCAGACTGGGCAAGCAGGGATGCGGCAGCGGCATCGAGGCATTGCCCTGGCGGCGGGTTTGCACAGGTGATTGTTTTTGCGGAGCACTGAGAACCGGCTGCGCAACGATTGACTTCAGTTTTTTCGATTGCGGATATTGATAAAGTCGCGCTCGGGCACATGTTCGAAGGATCGTTACCAAGGAGATTCTGCCATGAAGATGTTCATAGTCGCTGCCGCCTGCTTGTCGCTCTTTGCCCTGTCCGGCTGCGGCAATACGGCGAGAGGGTTGAAGCAGGATGGCGTCCAGAGCAGCAATGCCCTCGACAATGCCTCGCGCAGGATCGCCAACGCAAACACAAACTGATGTGAGCGATGCCCTGCGGTCAACACGGCACGCGGCCAGGTTAAGGCGTTGAAAAGACGCGGCGCCGATCGGGAAATCCCATTCCCGTCGCCTGGTTTCTGCGTTACGGTCTCTGTGTAAACCGGAGACATTCATGAGCCAGTATCGCGCCCGCCCGCCTGCCAAGCCGACCGTTCTTCTGGATGATGCGGTCGTGCGTATCACGCGCTGGGATTTCGAGCCGGGGGCAGATACCGGTCATCACGTGCATGGCATGGGTTATGTCGTCGTGCCGATGACGGACTGCCAGTTTTTGCTGGAGGAACCGACCGGCGAACGGCGGGTGGATATCGCGGCGGGCGCCGCCTATCGCCGCGAGGCCGGCGTCGAGCACAATGTCGTCAATGCCGGCACGGCGCCGATGTCCTTCATCGAGATCGAGTATAAGTGAAGCGACGCATGGACGGCCCGGACTTCGACCTCGATTTCAAGCCGGCGCATGGGCAGGCGGTGACCGTCGCGCCGAGCGTGCAGCGAATCACCGTAAACAATCCCGGCCCCTTCACCTTCCACGGCACCAACAGCTATATCGTCGGCGACCGGTCTGTCGCGGTGATCGATCCAGGGCCGGAGGATGAGGCGCATTTCAAAGCCCTGATGGCAGCACTTGCTGGCCGCGAAGTGACGCATATCGCCGTCAGCCACACCCATCGCGACCACTCGCCGCTCACACGGCGATTGAAGGAGGCGACCGGTGCGCTGGTGGTTGCCGAGGGGCCGCACCGGGCGGCTCGCCCGCTGCATGAAGGCGAGGTCAATCCGTTTGCTGAAAGTTCTGACATGGATTTCATGCCGGACCGGGCGCTGGCCGATGGCGAGACGATCGAGGGAGAAGGCTGGGCGCTGACCGCACTGATGACGCCGGGGCATACCGCCAATCATGCGGCCTTTGCGCTCGAAGGCACCGGGATTGTGTTTTCCGCAGACCATGTCATGGCCTGGGCGACGAGCATCGTTGCGCCGCCGGATGGCGCGATGGCCGACTACATGGCCTCGCTGGAAGCATTGCTCCAGCGCGACGACCGGCTTTATCTGCCGGGCCATGGCGGGCCGGTAACGGAGCCGGCCGCCTTCCTGCGCGGCCTGCGCACCCACCGGCGCATGCGCGAACGCGCCGTGCTGGAACGGGTGCGTGCCGGCGACACGTCCATTCAGGATATGGTCAAGGTGATCTATGCCTCGACCGACGTGCGTCTGCATGGCGCAGCCGCGCTGTCTGTGCTTGCCCATCTCGAAGACCTGGTGGAACGCGGCCAGGTGGAGACCGTCGGGCCGCCGGCGCTGACGGGGCAATACCGGCTGGCGGTCGGCGGAGCGGCCTGATGACCGAGCAAGCAGCCTACGGCTACCGTAAGGACAGCGCCGTCCCCGCCTTCGACGACAGTCACCCGATCATCGTCTTCGACGGCGCCTGCATCTTCTGTTCGGGCTGGGTGAAGTTCGTGCTGCGCCACGACCGCACAAGGCGCTTCCGGTTCCTCACCGCGCAATCGCCGCTCGGCACGGCACTCTATCGGCATTACGAGCTGGATACGCGCGATTATGAGACGAACATGCTGATCGAGAATGGCCGCGCCTTCTTCAAGTCGGAGGGCTCGATCCGCATGGCCGCCGGGCTGGGCTATCCCTGGAAGCTGGCGACCATCCTGCGCATCCTGCCGCGCCCGCTTCGCGATGCGCTGTACGAATGGGTTGCGCGCAACCGCTACCGGATCGCCGGCCGCCGCGACCACTGCTTCGTGCCGACTGCCGAGCATAAACGCCGGTTTCTGGGATGAGCGAGAGCCGGCTGCGCATCCTGATTGTCGGCGGCTACGGCACCTTCGGCGGTCGGCTGGCGCAGTTGCTGGGCGACGAGCCGCGACTGACGCTGATGATCGCCGGACGGACCCTGGCAAAGGCGCAAGCCTTCTGCGCCGGACCGACGAGGGGCGCGACGCTGGAACCGGTGAAACTCGATCGCAACGGTGATATCGATACCGCCCTTGCCGCGCTGAAGCCCGATATTCTGGTCGATGCCTCCGGTCCATTCCAGATCATGGGAGAACGGCCCTACCGCGTCGCGCAGGCCTGCATCCGGCAGGGCATCGACTATCTCGATCTTGCCGACAGTGCCGCCTTCGTCACCGGCATCAGCGTACTGGATGCCGAGGCAAAAGCGGCGGATGTCGCGGTCCTGTCGGGTTGCAGCAGCTTTCCAGCACTTTCCTTCGCCGCCCTTGACGCTCTGCGGCCGGGCTTTGCAGCGATCGCCTCGGTCGAGGCCGGCATTGCGCCCTCGCCGCGTGTCAGGATGGGCCTGAACGTCATCCGGGCCGTCTCCAGCTATGCCGGAAAGCCGATCAGCGTCTTGCGCCAAGGCCAGCAGGTGTCGGGGCACGGCCTGATCGACGGCATCGACATGACGATCGCGCCACCGGGCAAGGTGCCGATGAAGCGCCGGCGCTTCCTGCTCGCCGACGCGCCGGATCTGGCGCTCCTGCCGCTGGCCCTGCCCGGCCTGCAATCGGTCTTCACCGGTGCCGGCACAGAGCCGCAGGTATTGCAGCGCTTGCTCAGCCTCCTGGCAAGGCTCGTGCGGATGAACCTGCTGGCGTCGCTGCTGCCGCTTGCGCCGCTGTTTCACCGGGCAGGAAGCCTATTCGGCGTTGGCGCGCATCGCGGCGGTATGTTCGTTCAGGCCACCGGCAAGGCGCCGGATGGAACGGATATGCAGCGCAGCTGGCACCTGATCGCCGAAGGCGAGGACGGACCTTTCATTCCGGCGATGGCGAGCGAGGCGCTGATCCGAAGGCGGCTTTCCGGTATCCGGCTGCCTCCGGGCGCCAACAGTGCCGCAGGCGTATTGACGCTTTCGGATTTCGAGCCGCTGTTCGCACGTTTCGCCATTGCAAGCGGCATCCGCGAGACGCGCGGCGATGGGACCGACACGCCGCTTTACCGGCGCATGCTGGGTAACGCCTGGAGTGACCTGCCGAAGGCCGTTGCCGATCTGCACGACAGCACCGTATCGCAACTGTTCAGCGGCCGGGCCAAGGTGGAGCGCGGTCGCAACTGGCTTGCGCGGATGACCGGAGCCATCATCAGTTTTCCGGCGCAAGGCGATGACGTGCCGGTCAGCGTGCGCTTCGACCGCGGACGGGGCCGGGAACTGTGGACGCGGACCTTTGCCGGAAAATCGTTCAAAAGTCAGCAATCGGCCGGCGCGGGAGCCGATGAAAACCTGCTGGTCGAGACATTCGGTCCGTTTCGCATCCGGATCGCCCTGGTCCCGCGGCAGGGACGATTGCTTCTCGTCATCCGCGGATGGCGATTTCTCGGCATCCCGCTGCCGCTGTTTCTCGCGCCGGGCGGAGACACCTACGAGGAAGCGCGCGACGGCCTGTTTCGATTTCATGTGGAGATCGCCAGCCCACTCACCGGACTGATCGTCCGATACACCGGCTGGCTGCGTCCGGCGCAGGATTGAACACGCCGAAGCTCCGTCCTCTGATCAACCGCCGGCAATACCCAGAAGCTCGGCGTCGAGTGCCTTGAGAAAACTCTCGGCGAAGGCGGCGCCGATGCCGAGGTCGTGGGGACCATAGCGGGCGGCAACACGCAGATCGACAAGCGTGGTTTCCGCCTCTTCCCGCAGGCGAATCAGCACATCGAAGCGCAAGCCGATCACCAGCGTGCGCCATTCGCCCTGCAGCAGCACGTCGCTCGAGCGCCGGCCGGACGACATCTCGCCGGGCACGATCTGATCGGGGCGTGACAGCGGGATCGGCACGGAGTCCAGCTCGCTGTCACGCGGTTCGGTTTCCGGCTTGACGACCAGATCCTCAAGGTCCGCTTTGGTGTTTTCGACACCCTCCTCCGCGGTGATCGCGACGCCGGTCTTTTCGGTCACGTTGCCCACGCCCTGATAGACCCGGTCGAGCGCGCCGTCATAACGACGCCCCGTCAGGCCGGGATAGGCGACCTGCTGGGCAGCGCGGTCTTCCGCCGTCACTTGCGCCGCGCGACGCAGCCAGCCTTGGGCGGCATCCGGCGGAACGATCCAGGAAGGCGGTGCCTGCGTGTCGGTGGTCACGTCGTAGATCGCAGGGCGGGAGAAATAGGCGGCAAGCTCGACACCGGCAAAGCCGAGCGGCCCGGCGGCATAGACAAGGGCGGTAAAGGCCGCGATGCCGCCCACCGCCGCCACCTGCCACAGCCGCGTAAAACCGATCGCCGCGAGCGTAACCGCAACCAGCGCCAGGACGACGGAGGCGCCGGAAAACGCCAGGAAATGCGGCGTTGTCAGCGGGCCGAAGCGGTGGGCCAGCAACGCAACAGCGAAAAAGCCGAGAGAAAAACGGGCAAGGCGTCGCGCCCAGAAGGCCGCATGCGAGATGGGACGCTCATACTTGATCATCATGAAACGGAATCAGTCCCCTCTCACCGCTGGCACCTGTTTTGTTTAAAGCGGAACGCCGAGCGAGGGAACAGGCAAACGCAAGCGTTGCCACCGCTGCCACGCCGCAAATTCGCCATTCTCGTTAAGCAATTGTGACGGACGGGGGTTATCACGCGTGCTGCCGGCATAAACGGCGCATGTATTGTCAGGATATCGGAGCGAATGCCGGCGACGGCGCGCACCGTCAAAGGAGTGCGATCATGCTGTCATTCGAACCCGCCACGACACCGGGCGCAACCAAGCCTACCATTGTTGAGGCGACCATCGCTCAGCCGAGCCTCACAACGGCCGAACCCGGGCTGCCGATGGAACTCATCGAACTCGAACTCTCGCTGGATGGTTTTTCCGCAGGTGCCGCCGGCTTTTCCAAGCACGTGCGCAGCGCCGCCGAAGGCGTCAAGGGCGCCTTCCTGTTCGAACTTCCGGCATCCGGCCTGATTGCCGATTGTGAACGCATTGCCGTGCTGCGCATCCCCGAAGGCACAGGCAGCACCATGGCAACGATCTTCGCCTGCCTGGAAAGCGATGGCACGACGATCCGCATCGAACGACCGGACGAGACCACCGCGGGCCTGAAAAACTTCGCCGACGCTTTCGTGGATGTGCTGGAGCGGATCTGACGATCCAAATTGGCTAAATCTCGCGGCCTACTAAAATGCCTTTGGCAGGCCCGCCTGCTTGAGGGTTTCATTGGCGGTATGGCGTGACTTCATTCCATGATCGACAGTGACATGTCGCTTCGAAAGCGGGCTGAACCATATTTCATGGTCGCCTTTTCCTGACCTCGCTATTAGCATCCCGCTTTCGTCAACAACTCTTTGAGATCTCTCAAATAGCTCGACATGGGCGCTCAGAAGTGCGGATTAGGGACGCGGGAAAGGTGTTCCGACAGGACGTGGACAGGGATTTCCCTCAAATCGGAAGAAATCTCGTTCAATTCCAGCAGATCGGAAATGGCTGCCAGTATCTTCGGCTCCAGGGTCTCCATCGTGTCGGCTTCCACGGCAAGACCGTCGATATCTGAACTGGATGCAACCCAGACACGGGCTTCTTCATCCCAGGCAGCTCTCACAATGATGGACGCGTGTTTCATAGAAGCTCCCATGCGTGTTCACGACAGGTAGGATAGTGGGTCGTCCAAGTCAATTTGTCCGTCTTTTGGTCCGTCACCCCTTGCCGTTGATCGCCGCCTGTGCTGCCGCGAGGCGTGCGATCGGCACGCGGAAGGGTGAGCAGGAGACATAGTCGAGGCCGGTCTGTTCGCAGAAGCGGATCGAGGCTGGATCGCCGCCATGTTCGCCGCAGATGCCGAGCTTCAGCCCGTTCTTGGTGCGGCGGCCGCGCTCGGCGGCGATCTGGATCAGTTCGCCGACACCGTCGAAATCGAGCGAGACAAAGGGATCCTGCTCGACGATACCCTTCTGGATATAGGTATTGAGGAACTGGGCGGCATCGTCGCGCGAGATCCCGAAAGTCGTCTGCGTCAGGTCGTTGGTGCCGAAGGAGAAGAAATCGGCGCTTTCGGCGATGACATGGGCACGGAGTGCTGCGCGCGGCAGCTCGATCATCGTGCCGACGAGATATTCGATCTCGATGCCCGCCTCGCCGATCACTTCTTTCGCCACCGCGTCGATGCAGGCCTTGACGTAATCGAGCTCGGCTTTCAGCCCGACCAGCGGCACCATGATCTCAGGTACAACAGGCGCGCCAGTTTCGCGGGCGGCCTCGACGGCCGCCTCGAAGATGGCGCGGGCCTGCATTTCGCAGATTTCCGGATAGGAAATAGCGAGCCGGCAACCGCGATGGCCGAGCATCGGGTTGAACTCGTGCAGCGCATCGACCCGCTGGCGCAGGTCGGCCGGGTTCATGCCCAGAACGGCGGCGACATCGGCAATCTCCTCGTCGGTCTTCGGCAGGAACTCGTGCAGCGGCGGATCGAGCAGGCGAATGGTGACGGGAAGGCCGTGCATGATCGAGAACAGCTCGGCAAAGTCGGAGCGCTGCATCGGCAAAAGCTTGGCCAGCGCCACGCGGCGGCCGGCCTCATCGCTCGCCAGGATCATTTCGCGCATGACGTTGATGCGTTCGCCTTCGAAGAACATGTGCTCGGTGCGGCAGAGCCCGATGCCCTCGGCGCCGAAGGAGCGGGCCGCGCGGGCATCGGCCGGTGTTTCGGCATTGGTGCGCACCGTCATGCGCCGGCTCTTGTCGGCCCATTCCATGATCTTGCCGAAATCGCCCGACAGTTCCGGCTGCAGCATCGGGATTTCACCGCGCAGCACCTGGCCCGAGGAGCCGTCGATGGTGATGATATCGCCCTTCTTCAGCGTCGTTCCGGCGGCAATCAAAAGTTCGTTGCGCAGGTCGACGCGGATATTGCCGGCGCCGGAGACGCAAGGGATGCCCATGCCGCGGGCAACGACGGCCGCATGGCTGGTCATGCCGCCGCGCGAGGTCAGGATACCTTCGGCCGCGTGCATGCCATGAATATCCTCCGGACTCGTCTCGACGCGCACGAGGATGACCTTGCGGCCTTCCTTTTCGGCGAGCACTGCCTCTTCGGACGTGAAGACGATCTCGCCGGTGGCAGCCCCGGAGAGGCCGGCAGTCCGGAGCCGATGATATCGCGCCTGGCGCGCGGGTCGATCGTCGGATGCAGCAACTGGTCGAGCGAGGCCGGGTCGATGCGGGTAACGGCCTGGTGCCGCGTGATCAGCTTGGCATCAGCCATGTCGACGGCGATCTTCAGCGCCGCCTTGGCGGTGCGCTTGCCGGAGCGGGTCTGCAGCATCCAGAGCGTGCCGCGCTCGATGGTGAACTCCAGGTCCTGCATGTCCTTGTAATGGGCCTCGAGCGTATCGCAGATGGTGCGAAACTCCTCGAAGGCTTCCGGCATCAGCTTTTCCAGCGATGGCTTGTCGGAGCCGGAGGCGAGTCGGGAGGCTTCGGTGATGTTCTGCGGCGTGCGGATGCCGGCCACGACGTCCTCGCCCTGGGCATTGACCAGGAACTCGCCGTAAAGCTCGTTTTCACCGGTCGACGGATTGCGAGTGAAGGCGACGCCGGTGGCCGACGAATTGCCGAGATTGCCGAAGACCATGGCCTGGACGTTGACGGCCGTTCCCCATTCGGCGGGAATGTTATGAAGATGACGGTAGGTGACGGCGCGGGCATTCATCCAGCTGGCGAAGACAGCACCGATCGCACCCCAGAGCTGGACTTCCGGATCCTGCGGGAAACTCTCGCCAATTTCCTCCTCGATAGCCCGCTTGTAGAGCGAAATCACATGCTGCCATTCGACGGCGGAGAGTTCAGTATCCTGGCCGTGGCCCAGCCTGCCCTTCTCGTCTTCCAGGATTTCCTCGAAAACCTCGTGGTCCAGGCCCATGACGACATCGCCATACATCTGGATGAAGCGGCGATAGCTGTCCCAGGCAAAACGCGCATCGCCGGAATCATGGCCGAGCGCCTGCACGGAACGATCGTTGAGGCCAAGATTGAGAACGGTATCCATCATTCCCGGCATCGAAGCGCGGGCGCCGGAGCGCACGGACAGAAGCAGCGGGTGCTGGTTGTCGCCGAAGACACGACCCGTAATCTTCTCGATCCCGTTTATGCCAGTGCGAACCTGCGCTTTCAGATCATCCGGGATCGTGCGGCCGTTCTTGTAATAACCGGCGCAGGCCTCCGTGATGATCGTGAGGCCCGGTGGCACCGGCAGGCCGAGATTGCACATCTCCGCCAAATTTGCGCCCTTGCCTCCCAGAAGATCGCGATCGGCCGAAGCCCCCTCGGCCTTCCCACCGCCGAAGGTATAAACCCACTTGGTCATTCCTGTTCTCCACCCAAAACAGTTCGTCCAGACGCTACAGTATATGCAACGCGTTGGAAATCCATCGGGCGAAGATTATTGCTGCATTGCACCAAAATTTCGACCACATTGCCGCAATGCACATAATGTGCGGAAAACGCCGGTACGCGAAGCATGTGTCTAATTTAGGCTGCGCTCAGGCCGCGGACCGGCGCCAAGTGTTCTTGCCGGCAGCCTTCGCCTCATAGAGCGCGGTATCGGCAGCGCTCATCAGTCCGTCGGGGTCAATGCCATTGCCCGGCGCAACAGCAATGCCGATGCTGGCGCTGATGTCGATCTGGCGGTCACCGATACTGAATGGCTGGCACAGCGCCTGTATACAGCGCTGCGCCACATGCTCGGCAGCCTGGACCGAGGCATGCTGGAGAATGGCGAATTCATCACCGCCGAGCCGCGCCACCAGATCCCCCGTACGCAGGACGGCGCTCAATCGCTGCGCCACCTGCTTGAGCAAGTCATCGCCGGTCGCATGGCCGAACGTGTCGTTGACCGGCTTGAATCCATCCAGGTCGAGGTAAAGCACCGCGGTCTCCTGCCCGCTCAGCGTCGCCTGGCCCAGCGCCGTTTCCAGCGCCTGGCGGAACCGCATGCGGTTCGGCAGGCCGGTCAGCGGATCGTGATTGGCAAGATGCGTCGCATGCGCCTCGGCGTGGATCCGGTCGCTGACATCGGCAATCGTCAGAAGCAGGCGGCGATTCGAACCTTCGTTGAGGAAGCGGACATAGATGAGGACATGCCGCTCCTCGCCACCCGCCGTACGATGCCGCCAGACGGTGCGCGCTTCGCACTCAACATCAAGGCCCAGAAGCGTCTTGCCGAAACGCGCGCCCTCTTCACCGACATGCAAATCGGTCACCACCTTCGACAAAAGATCGGTGCGGCTGAAGCCATAAAGCGCGATTGCTGCTTCGTTGACGGCGAGGATGGCAAGCGTGCCGACCTCACAGAGCATCATCGGCATGGGATTGGCATCAAACAATTGCCGCATGGATTCTTCGCGGCGTTTCAGGTCGGTGATATCGATGCGCATGCCGATGGCGCCGCCATCGGGCGTGCGACGATCGTCATGGCGCACCCAGCGGCCGTCGCGCAGCATTTGTTCGTCCTGCGAAGAAAGCTGCGCATGTTTCTTCATCCGCTCTTCGATCCAGCTTTCCGGATCTTCGATCTGTTCCGGCATGTCGCCGCTGTCCAGGCTGATGCGCAGAATGTCGCGAAACGAAACCCCCGCCTGCAGATGCGGGGCAATTTCTGGATAGAGCGCGGCGTATTTCTCGTTCCAGAGCACATATCTATCTTCTGCATCGAAGACACAGGCGGCTTGGGGCAGCATGTCGATAATGAAGCCGAGCCGACGATGCGCGGCTTCCGCCTCGGCCAGGATCTGCTCATTCTGCCGCTCAAGCTCCACACGCATCGAATCCAGGGCCCGCTCATCGATCAGGTCACGGATCACGACCCCGGTGAGCACAGCACCCTCGCGTTCCCAACGCACCAACGAAAGCTCGACAGGAATGGCGCTGCCATCATGGCGCAGCAGGATCGTCTCGCGCCGGAACGATTTGGCCTGCGTTGCCGACAGCGCGTGCCATTGCGGAAGGAGACGCGACACCGGCGTGCGGGCCAGCGCCGGCCCGGCGCCGGCAATGGCGCAGACGGCCTCGTTGGCGAACAGGATGATGCCGCCGCCGTTGACACACAGGCAGGCGGACGGCACGGCTCCGAGAAACACCAGTGCATCTGCGCTTGTGAAGTCCGTCAATTCGCACCTTCCCCGCCCCGCAAACCCGCAGAACGATTGCGCATCGTGCCCCAAGAACGAAAAGATTGTGTTACCGGGGCGAAGGAGCAAACAGAAGCACCACAAGGAACTGGAGTGGCGGCAAAGGGGCTTTGCGGCGGCGGATCGGACAGGTAACATGAAGCATAGCTTATGAAGACGCGGGCCAGAATTTTTTGCGGCTACCGAGCGTTTCACAGGAGCGATCACAATGGCCAGAGGTGAGGAAATGCCGAAATTTTTCCGTCTGCTGCTCTGGTTGATCTTCGCCACGGCTATCGCTCCACATGCAGACGCGGCCGGTGAGACAAAACGGCTCGCGCTGGTGATCGGCAATTCGACATATGAAGTTGCGGGTGGATTGCCGAACGCCGCGCGCGATGCGACCGCATTTGGCCGTTTCCTGTCGTCGCAGGGGTTCGAGGTCGATGTCGTAACCAACGCCAGCCGGCGCGAGATGGCGAGTGCCGTCTCGCGATTCTCCAAGACGATCGGGCCGCAGGATGTGGCGCTGCTCTATTTCGCCGGACATGGCATGCAGCTTCATGGGGAAAACTATCTCGTTGGTATCGATGCGCATCTTGACAGCGAACTGGATGTTTCGGCCGAGGCACTCGCGCTGAGCGATGTTATCGGTTCCGTGGAAAAGAAGGCGAAGATTGCACTGTTCTTTCTCGACGCCTGCCGCAACAACCCGCTTGCCAACCGCCTGAACGAACAGGTCGAGGGTGTCACCCGCAGCCTGGCAACGAGGGGTTTAGCGCCGGTGAACACCGAAGCTGCAGGCACGATGGTGGCATTTGCCGCCGCGCCCGGCCAGGTCGCGGCGGATGGCAGCGGCGATAACTCACCCTTTACGACAGCACTCATCGACAATCTCGCCGGTCCCGGGCTGGAAATTGGCACCGCGTTCAAACGCGTCATCCGCGATGTGCGCAGCACGACTGCCGGCAAACAATCGCCGCAGATCCTGTCGTCGCTGGCTCTGGAATTCTATTTCAACGCCAGCCTGCCCGCAGAGGCAAAATCCATTCCGAGCGAGACGATCGAGACGCCGGTGCAACCCACCACCAGCACTGATGCGGCCGCAGTAGAAGTGGACTTCCGCAAGGCGCTTCGCATCAATACGGCGCGCATCTGGACCTTTTTCCTGGCCAAACACAAGACCGGCGAACAGGCGTCGATGGCACGCCAGTTTCTGTCTCAGATGCAGCAGACAACGACGACGACAAAATCGCTGACACCGGAGCAGCGGGAAAATCTTCTCACGCAGAACAATGGCAAGCGCCGCGAAATTCAGCTTGCCCTGGCGAGCAAAGGTTTCGACCCCGGCACCGCCGATGGCGCGTTCGGGCAGAAGACGCGCAACGCGCTGTCCAGCTATCAGCTATCCATCGGTATCGCGCCGACGGGATATGTCACCGACATTACCGCGGAAAAGCTCGGCCTGAAGCTTCCGCAAGCACAAGGAGAAGACGGGCTCTATTCCTCTTCCATTGCCCGGATATACAAGCCGGAGGATTTCGAGGGACTCGAAACGGATCCCCACATTCTCAAAGCAGCCGCCTGTGCGCCATTCTTCGCCAAAATCTACGGCCGTTTCCAGAACCACGTCTATGTTCTGCTCAAGGGCAGCATTATCACGCGGAACTCTGCATCCCTGATGGCCAAGAAATGCGGCGGCTATCTCGCGGCTATTGGCTCGGCTGCCGAGAACAAGTTCATCGCATCGCTGATGAACGGCGATCAGAACCTGTTTTCGCTCTACTACGACAAAAAATACGGCGTTACGGCAAAGATGGGGGCTTGGATCGGACTGGTGCAGCTTCCTGCATCGAAGGAACCGAAAGGTGGATGGGCATGGGAGAACGGGGAACCGCTAACCTATACGAACTGGGATTCGGGCAAGCCGAACGAAGGCAAAACCGGCGATAATTTCGGGATGTTCTTCGCCGAATTCAGCGGCAAGCGGGATGCCAGAACCCTCGACGTGCAGGGCTGGGACGACATGGGTCCCAGTGACAGGACAGCCTCGTTCGTCGTGGAGATCGAATAAGGTGGCAAGAGCGAGACCTTGCAGCGAAAATACGTCAGTAGAATTTGGTGGCACAAGCGCCGCTTGGCCGTTCTCGCGGTTGTGAGGCTGATTGCGCCCCTGCTACGCCCCGCTTCGTCTTGTCTCTACACCGTCTCCAGAAACGGGTTCCTGATGGTCACCCGACCGAAGGCGCGGCCGTGCTGCATGTCTTCGCTGAACAGCGTGTCGCAGCCAGCTTCGATGGCGGCTGCGACGATGAGGGCATCGTAGATGGTGAGGCCATGATCGCGGGCGAGCGGCAGGGCGGCGGCGTGAAATTGGGCGGTGAGTGGGACGATATCGTCAAGCGCAATATGAAAGTGCTTGAGTGCCAACTCGATCGTGTTCCAATCATGCCGCAGTTTCCGGCGCACGACGTGCACGAACTCGTTTAATACCTGAACGCTGACAATGCCGCCCTGTCGCAGACAGGCGGCGGCAGGTATCTTTTTCGGATCATCCGATACGAGGTAGACGAGAACATTCGTGTCAAAGAACGCCTTCACCGTTCATTGGCCTCTTCCCTGTCGAATTTATAGTCGGGAGGAAGCGGCAGATTGAGAGACGCAAGCGCGGCCAAGGCTGCCTCGCGACGATCATCCTTTTTAATGATCAGCGTCTTCCCGGCACCGTTCACAAGATCGATCTCGTCGCCCTCGACCAGACCCATCTGCTCGACAAGCTTCTTGGGCAGTCGTACGGCCAGGCTGTTGCCCCATTTCGAGACTTGCATACAAACCTCCGTGATCTACTTTCGACGATTGTATATCATATATGCTTGATACCGACAATCGATCCTCAGACTGCCTCACGCAGTTGCTCAGCCGTCTGCAGATCCACAGAGACCAATTGGCTGACCCCCTGCTCTGCCATGGTCACGCCGAAGAGGCGGTTCATGCGGGCCATGGTGATGGGGTTGTGGGTGATGATGACGAAGCGGGTTTCGGTCGAGGCCGCCATTTCGTCCATCAGGTTGCAGTAGCGCTCGACATTGTGGTCGTCAAGTGGCGCATCGACCTCGTCGAGCACGCAGATCGGCGCCGGATTGGTGAGGAAGACGGCAAAGATCAGCGCCATGGCCGTCAACGCCTGCTCGCCGCCGGACAAGAGCGTCATTGTCTGGGGCTTCTTGCCGGGCGGGCGGGCGAGGATTTCAAGGCCGGCATCGAGCGGATCGTCGCTTTCGATCAGCTGCAATTCGGCCGTGCCGCCGCCGAAGAGATGGGTAAACAGCCGCTGGAACTGGACGTTGACGATGTCGAAGGCGGCCAGCAGCCGCTCGCGACCCTCGCGGTTGAGGCTCTGGATGGCCGCACGCAGCTTGCGGATTGCGTCGATGACATCCTCGCGCTCCTTGATCAGGGCAGCGAGCTTGTCAGACAGTTCCTTCTGCTCTTCTTCCGCGCGCAAATTGACGGCACCGAGCCGCTCCCGCTCGATCTTCAGCCGTTCCAGTTCGCGTTCGATGGCGCGCATCTCCGGCAGGTCCTGATCGACGGCAAGGCCGGTCAGGCGCAGGACCTCGGGCGGTGCGCAGTTCAGCGTCTGGCGGATCGCGCCCTCGGTCTCGACGCGTTTTTCGCGGGCGGACACCAGCCGCTCCTCGGCGCGGCCACGTTTTCCCGGACCTCGGCCAGCTGCGACAGGGCCGTTGCGGCATTGCGGTCGGCGTCGCGCTGACGGCTTTCCGCCTCCGCCAACCGGTCGGCGGCAGCGCGGCGTGCGGTCTCCATATTGGTCAGTTCACTCATCAAGGCGCGGCGCTTTTCGTCAAATTCATCCGGCGCGTCCATCAGCGCCTCCACCTCGTCGCGGGCTTCCGCCTCGCGGTCGCGCAGCGTGGCGATGTGTTCTCCGGCGCTCGCCGCGCGGGCGTTCCAGGTCTGGCGCTCAGCGGCAATCGCGGTCAGCCGGCGCTGCCGCGCCTCGTTTTCGCGGGCAAGACCATCATGGGCGGCACGCGCCTCGGCGACAGTGGCGCGATCCTGCGCCACCTCGAGAGCCGCATGTCTGAGGCGCATTTCGAGATCGGCCAGATCCGGCGCATCCTCCAGCGCCTCGCGCGCGCCTTCCATTTGCTCGCCCAGTTCCTCAAGCTGCAGCTCCATCTGGCTGCGGGTCTCCGCCAGAACGGCGCGACGACGCACCAGATCGCCGGAGGCGCGCTCGGCAGCCGCCAGCGCATCGCGGGCTTCCGCCACCTTGCGGGCCATCAGCCGCTGCGCATCGCGGGCGTGGCGCAGGCGCTCATCCTGGCTACGAATGGCGGCCGTTGCCTTGGCAAGCTCAGCCTCGCGCCGGTCGAGTTCCGCCTGCGCATCCTCGACCTGGACATCAAGTTCCGCGAGGCGGTTCCTCTGGGCCAGCCGCAGGGCTGCGGCGCTCGGTGCATCGGCACCGGTGACATGGCCGTCCCAGCGCCAGACCGCGCCATCGCGCGTCACCAGCCTCTGGCCGGTCCGCAACTGCGGCATCAGGGTTTCGGCTGCAGCATCATCGGCAACGATGCCGATCTGGCGCAGCGCGCGGGAAAGCTCCGGCGGCGCACGGACATAATCGGCAAGCGGGGTCGCTCCTGCCGGCAGGACGGCATCGTCCGCCTCTCCCGGCATGCGCCAATGGGCGGGCGCCGAAGGATCAAGCGGTGAATCGAGATCGTCGCCAAGGGCGGCGCCCAAGGCCGTCTCGAAACCACGATCGACCTTGATGTCATCGACCACCGGCGGCGAGGCGCCCTGCACCGTTGAGGCATCGAGCATGCGGCGGATGGTTCGGGCCTCGGTCTCGATACCGTTCAGCTGCGCGCGGGCGGCATCGACCGGCGGGCGGGCGGCGGATTCCGTCCGGCGAGCAGCGGCAAGCGCTTCCTCGACGGACATGATCGCGGCGTCGGCGTCCTCGAGCGCGGCCTCGGCAGACTCGACCTCTTCGCGTTTTGCCTCCGGATCCGGCAGCACGGCAATCTGCCGGTCGAGCTCTTCCAGGTCGCGGCTCTGGTCGCCCAATTGCCTGACAAGCCGGCCCTGCCGCTCGGTGAGATCGCGGATGGTTTTTCCAGCTGGTTGCGCGTCGCCTGCACCTCTGCGCGCTCCGCCGTCAAAAGGTTCGACTGGCGCTCGCTTTCGGCCAGTTTCTCGCTGACATCGCCCAGCCGCTCCTGCGCTTCCACGGCCCGGTCGTCGGCTTCGGCCAGCGTCTCCAAAAGCGCGGCCTCTTCCTCATCGAGACGGGCGAGAATGCCGGCATTGTCGGCAATCATGCGCTCCTCGCGCAGGATGTCCTCAGCCAATTGCGAAAGCCGGCGCTGCAACTCGTCGCGACGGCGCAGCGTCCGGCCGGCATCTTCCTCAAGCTGCGCCTTGGCGATCTGCAGGCGCTGCAGGCCAGCCGCAACGCGGGCCTCGTCCTCGCGCAGTTCCGGCAGCTTGAGGCTGGCAATGGCCTGCGCCTTGGCCGCCTCCATCTGCTCCTGGGCTTTCTCGGCAACCAGCGAAGTGATCTGATTTAGCTGGCTGTCGGCCTCGCCTTCCGCCTGCTTGGCCTGGACCCAGCGGATATGCAGCAGCATCGCCTCGTGCCGGCGGATATCGGCCGATAGCATCTTGAAGCGATTGGCCTGGCGCGCCTGGCGCTTCAGGCTCTCGATCTGGCTTTCAAGCTGCGAGGTAACATCATCCAGCCGCTCGAGATTGGTCTCGGCGCCCTTCAGCCGCAATTCGGCTTCATGACGACGCGAATGCAGGCCGGAAATGCCGGCCGCTTCTTCGAGCAACTGCCGGCGGGCCTGCGGTTTTGCCGCAATCAGCTCGCCGATCCGGCCCTGGCCGACCATGGACGGCGAGCGCGCCCCGGTCGAGGCATCGGCAAACAGAAGCTGCACATCCTTGGCCCGGGCTTCCTTGCCGTTGATGCGATAGACCGAGCCGTTTTCCCGCTCGATCCGCCGCGTCACCTGGATTTCATCGCTGTCGTTGAAGGCGGCAGGCGCGGTGCGATCGGAATTGTCGAGATAAAGGCCAACTTCGGCGGTGTTTCGCGCCGGGCGATTGCCGGATCCGGAAAAGATCACGTCGTCCATGCCGGACGCCCGCATGTTCTTGTAGGAATTCTCCCCCATCACCCAGCGCAGCGCCTCGACAAGGTTCGACTTGCCGCACCCATTCGGCCCGACAACGCCGGTCAGGCCGCGCTCGATCACAAATTCGGTGGGCTCGACGAAGGATTTGAAGCCGAGAAGACGGAGACGGTTGAATTTCATGCGGCCACCCTCCCCTCAAGGGGAGGTAATAAAAAACGGGCGCACTAAGGCGCCCGTCGATTGTCCGGAGGGGACGCGAAGGATCAGAGCATCGTGTCGATAAGGGCCGACATGGTGTCAACCGACATGTCTCCAGAATATTTCTTGCCATTGACGAAGAAGGTCGGGGTCGAGGCGACACCGTAATCCTTGGCGCCCTTCTGCATCGTGGCATTCACATCATCCAGAAGCTTCTGGTTCGTCAAGCAGCTCTCGAAGCTCTCCTGTGTAAAACCGGCGAGTTTCGACATCTGCAGCAAAGCTTCGCGACCATTGGGGGCGGCAGCCCACTGTTCCTGCTGTTTCATCAGCATCGAAACCATCGGGAAATACTGGCCTTCCGGAGCGCAGCGCGCCAGCATGAAGGCGGCAGCAGCCCGTGGATCGAACGGGAATTCGCGCACGACGAAACGCACCTTGCCGCTATCGACATATTTCGTCTTGATGGCATCGAAGGTGTTGTTGTGGAAGGCCGCGCAATGCGGGCAGGTCATCGACATATATTCGACGATCGTAACTGGCGCATTGGCCTCGCCGATTGCCATTTCCGGCAGCGGGCCGGGTGCCATCAGCGCCGCGACATCAACCTCGCCTTCGGATACGGGAAGCTCAACCTTGCCGGCCGGTGCGGCGGCCTGGGCCATCTGGGTCTGGCCGGCTTCTGCCGTTGCCGGTGTCGTCGTGCTTGCAGTCGAGGCTGTGGTTACCGCATCGACCGGCTTGGTGTCGGCCTGCGTGGCCGCCATCATCGAGCCGCCGGTGTTGACGACGGTCTTCGTCGCAGTGTCGGTGGTTTCCATCGCCGGCGTGGTGGATGTGGAAGCGGCTTCCTTATTTTCATCGCTGCAGGCAGACAGCGTCACGGCGAGCGCTGCCAGTGCAACACCGCCCAGAAGGCGCTTGCCCAGAGAAGTCTTAAAAGGGCTCATTTCGGAAAGGGACATGGAATCACCTGGGTCAAGGGCTGAAATGGAGGTATTGCAAATCCGATAACTTGCCTTATCGGCGGTCACAAGCGTTACTCGCTGGGAAGAGGTCAAACAATTGTGACCACTTGATGATCGCGGTCATTTTTTACCCTGCGACATCACCGCCGTGCCGAGCCGGGTGAGCGCCGCCTTCAGCGCGTCGCTTTCGATGCCGCCGATCATGGCGTCGAGCTTGCGAGCGGGTTCGCCGGTCAGCGGCCTTGGCTTGAAGTTGGGCTTGCGGGGTGCTGACACCGGCTTCTGTACGATGCGGATCTGGTTGATCGCCGGGAAACCGAAGAAGCCGTTGATCCGCTGGATAAGCTCGCCCTGCGCATGGGTCAGGAACAGCGCGCGCGCGCCTTCGCAGGCAATCGTCAGCACGCCCGGCAGATAGCCGCCGTCCTGCCCGCTTTCGGACGCCCTGCGCTGCCAGGCGATCTTTTCCGGCCGGGTGCAATCGGCAAAGTCCTCGCCGGCGATCTCATCCCAGGAACCAAGCAAAAGCGTGTTGATGCCGGCGCGCTTGGCGAGCAGCGGATCGATCAGGCCGTTGGCGACTTCGCTGATCTGGACGACGCCCCTGCACGTATAGGGTTGCTTCAAGAGAAGGACTTCCGGTTTTGTTTTAAAGCCTTGAAGGAAGGCGAACACTTCGCCAAGTATAGGATACAAACCAACCTTCCGGCAAATGATGACAACGATTTCGAAAGCGGCAGGCGCCGCCGCCCTGCTTCTTTCCTGGTATGACAGGCATCACCGCGATCTGCCGTGGCGGATTTCACCCGTGATGGCAGCGCGTGGCATGCACCCTGATCCCTATCACATCTGGCTTTCCGAAGTGATGTTGCAGCAGACGACGGTGCAGGCGGTCAAAGCCTATTTCGAGAAATTCCGCAGGCTCTGGCCGACCGTCGCCGATCTGGCGGTTGCCGACACCGAAGAGGTCATGAAAGCCTGGGCGGGGCTCGGTTATTATGCCCGGGCGCGTAACCTGAAGAAATGCGCGGAGGCCGTCGCGCGCGATCATGGCGGCCGGTTTCCGGAAACGGAGGAAGGCTTGAAAGCGCTTCCGGGGATCGGCGACTACACCGCCGCAGCCGTCGCCGCCATCGCCTTCAACCGGCAGAGCGCCGTGCTCGACGGCAATGTTGAGCGGGTGATCTCGCGGCTTCATGCGATCGAAACACCCCTGCCCGCCGCCAAGCCGCAGATGCGGATGCTGGTAGCCGAGATGACGCCGCAGGACCGGCCGGGGGACTTTGCGCAGGGCATGATGGATCTCGGCGCAACGATCTGCACGCCGAAGCGCCCGGCCTGTGCGCTCTGTCCGCTGAACGATCACTGCCTGGCCCTGAAGACTGCGGATCCGGAAACTTTTCCGCGCAAGGCCGCAAAGAAGGACAAGCCGCTGCGTGTCGGTGCCGCCTTCGTCGCGGTGGATCAATCCGGCGCCGTCTATCTGCGCAAGCGCGCCGAGACAGGCCTGCTTGGCGGCATGACGGAGGTGCCCGGCACCGCCTGGACATCGCGGGTCGACGGCGACAATTCGATCGAGGCAAAACCCTTTCCGGCGCAATGGCATGCCTGCGGCGCCATCAGTCATGTGTTCACGCATTTCGAATTGCGCCTGTCCGTCCATAGCGCCACGGTCGCACGCTCGGCGCAGATGATTGGTAGCGGCGAAAACGGCTGGTGGGAGCCCGCCGAAACGCTCGGTGCCCAGGCACTGCCGACGGTCATGAAAAAGGCAATTGCCCAGGCTATACCGCATGCTTTCAAAGACGGTGCGGAGCCGAAAAGACAGGTGAGGAAAACCGCGACATGAGCAGCATCGATATCCAGCACATCGTCTTCGACATCGGCAAGGTGCTGATTCACTACGACCCGCATCTGCCGTTTTCGCGGATCATTCCTGACGATGCCGAGCGCAACTGGTTCTTTGCCAATGTCTGCACCCATGACTGGAACCTCGAACAGGATCGCGGCCGCAGCTGGCAGGAGGCCGAGGCGCTGCTGATCGCTGATCACCCCGAGCGCGAGGAACAGATCCGCGGCTTCCGCAAATGCTGGCATGAGATGGTGCCGCATGCCTATGTCGAGAGCGTCTCGATCATGGAAAGCCTGATCGCCAAGGGCCACGACGTCACCATGCTGACGAATTTTGCCGCCGACACGTTTCGGCATGCGCAGACGCTGTTTCCTTTCCTCACCCTACCACGCGGCGTCACCGTTTCGGGCGAGGTTGGCCTGATCAAGCCCGATCCGCAGATCTACCAACTACATGCGCAGACCTTCGATCTCGATCCAGCCGCGACGATCTTCATCGACGACAGCCTGCCGAATGTCGAAGGCGCGCGCGCCGCCGGCTGGCATGCGGTGCATTTCACCGACGCGCAGACGTTGCAGAAGGACCTTGGCCGCCACGGCATCCCGATCTGAACGGTGCAAAAGGAAGAGATCATGACCTATGACCCAGCCGAGCTTCTGATCCGCTACCACGACGCGATCAACGCGCTGGATTTTGCGGCGATCGAGGCTTTCTTTGTCGACAACGCGACATACTCCTCCGGTAAGATCGGCGCGGTCGAGGGCAAGGCGGTAATCCTTTCCGGCTTCCGCCGCTATTTCGACGAATATCCCGATCAGGTGGCGCGCGACAGCCTCGTGGAGACGGTTTCGCGCAATGCGGCCCGCGCCGTCTGGCATCTGGAAGCGACGAGTACCATCACGGGCGAGCGCCTGGTGCGCGACGGCGAGGAAACCATTACCTTCGACGCCGACGGACGCATCCTTAAGGTCGAGGTCACGGACTACGCGACGGTCTGAAACCGTTCATCAAACACTGCTGTCGGGCCAGCGATCTCACTTGGTCAATCACCGCGAAGTAGACGCCCGGGGCTCTCGCGAACCCCGGGCGCTTATGTTCTTGCCCGGGACTGAAGGTACAAAAACCGCACAAGAATTTATGACTTGCCGACAGAGGACCGAAGCAGCACTTGCGTGGTTGATCACGACTGCCCGACCCATAGCGATAGTAGGGGAAAGATGGTTAAGAGGGTCTAAAAGACCTTCACGTCGCCGACAATTTCGATGGCCAGAGTTTTTGCTGCGCGCAGCAAAGCGGCGCGAACCCAAATCGGAACATTGCGGCTGACTCGCCCCTGGTTCCGGACCGCAGTATAGCAATCCGTGTGCCCTTCCGGCAGGCCCGGAAAGGCGAAGTGGGAGGACCGGCACAACCCTTCGCCGAAGCGAGTTCGCCATGGAGCCCCTTCACCAACCTTCGTTCAGGAGATGCGGCGATTGTTCGACATTGCTGCCGATGCTTCGATGAGGGATGCGGCAATGGCTCTCGCCAGCAGCAAGCCGTTTTCGCGGATGGCATTGTGATCGAAACTGCGGGCGGATTTGGCGAGGTCCATGCCTTCGCGCTGCAGGATCTGCTGCGCCCGATAGATGGCCCAGTTATTGACGTCATCGCGCTCGTTCATGGCGCTTCCCCCAGGCTAAATCATTTAGCGGTTTTGCTTCGGCTCCGAACGAAATCCGGCCTACTCGGGAACATCAAGCGAATCGCAAGAGCGTGATTCAACATGGCGCATTGGTCGCTTTTTTGAAGACTAATTTATCAACTACGAATAGTTGTTGTTTTTGGCCAAGAACCATAAACAACGACCCGCGCGAGGCAATCGCGCAGGTCGCAAACTCATACTAGCAATGAAGTAACTTCAGTTCAGCTTTGCCATATCGCTGCGGATCACCGCACGCAGGTCGTCGATCGGACGCAGGACGCCCCGTTCCTCATAGTGCCAGAAGGTCCAGCCATTGCAAGCGTCGAGCCCCTGGACCTTGGCGCCCAGGCGGTGGATAGAGCCGGCCTCGCCGCCGCTGGCAACGGTGCCGTCGGCCCTGACGATGGCGCTGTATCGGCGTTTCGCATCGGTCAGAACCGCGCCGGGCTTGATCATGCCGCTTTCGACCAGCGTGTTGAAGGCCACCCGAGGCTCGGCCTTCTTGCCGCTGAGCACAGAGAGCGTTGCCTTGCCGAGCGGCTCAACAGCAGCGATGCGCGCGTTGGCGGCATCGATATACACCTGCTCCCGCTCCACGCCGACGAAATTGCGGCCGAGACGCTTGGCAACGGCACCGGTCGTGCCCGAGCCGAAGAACGGATCGAGGATCACGTCGCCGGGCTTGCTGGATGCCATCATGATGCGGGCGAGCAGCGCTTCCGGCTTCTGCGTCGGATGCACCTTCTTGCCGTCTTCGCCCTTCAGGCGCTCGCCGCCCGAGCAGATCGGAAACAGCCAGTCGGAGCGCATCTGCACGTCGTCATTGGATGCCTTCAGCGCATCGTAGTTGAACGTGTAGCCCTTGCCCTTGGCGTTCGGCGAAGCCCAGATCAGCGTTTCATGGGCATTCTGGAACCTGCGGCCCTTGAAGTTCGGCATCGGGTTGGTCTTGCGCCAGATGATGTCGTTGAGAATCCAGAAATTCAGATCCTGCAGCGTTGCGCCGACGCGGAAGATGTTGTGGTAGGAGCCGATGACCCACAGCGTTCCGGTCGGCTTGAGGACGCGGCGAACCGCCAGCAGCCAGGCGCGGGTGAAGGCGTCATAGGCGTCGAAGGATACGAACTGGTCCCACTCATCATCGACCGCATCGACCAGCGACTGGTCGGGACGGGTCAGCGCGCCGCCGAGCTGCAGGTTGTAGGGCGGATCGGCGAAGACGACATCGACGGAGTTATCGGGAAGGGCTTCGAGGGCTGCAACGCAATCGCCCTTGAGGATGGTGTTGAGCCAGCCGGACGGACGGACGGCGCGGGAGATTTCGGCCTTTGAAACAACTGATGACATGGGCAACTCGCAATCACGCTTACTCGGAACTGATTTCAGCGCTTATGGTTACCGAACTTGGTTACCAAAGACTGAAAGCATTGCCGAATAATCGAAATATTCTCGCCGCGGCACGGATTGATGCGAATAGAACGGGCACCCGCGCCGTTAACCGAACTGTGTTTGCGAGGGCAATTGCCGTGTCTTGCGGGCCATGCGACATTGGCGGGCGCAGAGCCTTGACGGGGAGAGTGACGTGCGGTTTTCAAGCATCTTTGCCTTCGGCCTATTCATCCTGTCTTCCACGTTTGCCCAGGCAGCCGAGCGCACCATCGTGGTGCTGGATGCCTCGGGCTCGATGTGGGGACAGATCGACGGCCGTTCCAAGATCGAGATCGCCCGCGAGACGCTGGGCACGGTGCTGCAATCCGTTCCCAAGGACACGGAGCTCGGGCTGATGGTCTACGGGCATCGGGACAAGGGTTCCTGCTCGGACATCCAGCTTGTCGTGCCACCCGCAGCCGGCACCGGACAGGAGATCGCCGATTTCGTCAATACGATCACGCCGAAGGGCAAGACGCCGCTGACGCAGTCTGTGCGCGAGGCGGCGGACGCGCTGAAATACACAGAGGAAAAGGCAACCGTCGTGCTTCTGACAGACGGGCTCGAGACCTGCGAGGCCGACCCTTGCGCGCTCGCCGCCGAACTCGAGAGCAAGGGCGTGGATTTCACCGCCCATGTCGTCGGCTTCGGGCTGACGCAGGAGGAAGGCAAGCAGGTCGCCTGCCTTGCCGAAGGCACGGGCGGCCAGTATTTCCAGGCCTCGGATGCCGAACAGCTGGTCGCGGCACTTGCCGCAACCGTTGCGGCCCCGCCGGTCGTCAAGCAGAGGACCGAACCGGTTGAGCCGGTCGAGGCTGTCGAGCCGGTCAAGCTTGAGTATAACGCCATGCTCGACAGCACGCTTTCGGAAGGCGGCCCCTCGCTCGGCGATATCAACGATGTGCAGTGGAAGATCTTCAAGGCCGGCGCGGACGGCCAGCCGGAAGGCGACTACATCGCGCTCGAATACAAGGGGGCCTATACCGCGACCTATCCTGCCGGAAAATACATCGCGGAAGTGATCCTCAACAACACGATCGAACGCAAGGTGCCGTTTGAGATCAAGGATGGCGAGGTGGTAAAACCGCTCGTCAATTTTGATGCAGGTTCCGTGATCATTACGCCGAAACGCACGCCGCAGGATACGGAAGCCGACGCGAGTGCAGCCGTGGAGATCGGCTTCGACGACTATTCGACGACCTATTACGGCACCGCGAAATTCTATGCCGCAGCCGGCAGCGTGCGCCTGAAGGGCACGATCGGTCCGGCGATCGTCGAGGACACGGTCACCGTCAAGGCCGGCGAGACGGTCGAGCATGACCTCGTCATCGGCTCGGGTGTCATCGACAACAAGGCTGTTTATTCCGACGGCGGCCTGCCGGTGGAATCCTCCGCAATCTTCTTCGAGATCGTTTCGGCAACCAAGGACATCAACGGCGAACGCAAGCGCTACGGCAGCACCTATGGCACGGGAACGAAACTGGATACGCCGATCGGCGATTTCATCCTCGTCGCCCGGCTCGGCGAGGTGCAGGCGGAGACACCGTTCTCGATCAAGGCAGGCGAACGCAAGGACGTGACCGTCAATCTCAACGCCGGGGTCCTCGCGATCACTGCGCCGGGTGCGGACAAGATCGAGATTATCGCAGCGAAGAAGGACATCCAGGGAAAGCAGGATGTTCTCGTCACCACCTATGGCGTGGAATACACCGAGACCCTGCCGCCCGGCGACTATATCGTGCGCGCCAGCTATACCGGCGACGTAGCACCCAAGGAAGCGCCCGCGACGGTGAAGGCTGCCGAGCGGACGGAAGTGACGGTGCAGTAGCACGGCTGCCGGGCCGTTCGCCCGGCGCATCAAAATCAACTCAAGTCCCCTTCCCGTCCCTGGTGAAACGCGCGGCTGTCCGCAGGCGCCTCTTCCCGCTCCGTCATGCCATAGTCGCGGATGACGCCGGCGATGCGCAGGCGGTAGTCGGCGAAGGTACCGTCGCGGCCGGCCGCCTGGGCGGCGCGGTGTTCCGGCCCGTTGCGCCATGTTGCGATCGCCGCTTCGTCGCGCCAGAAGGACAGGGAGAGGATCTTGCCGGGAAATTTCAGGCTTTCGAACCGCTCGATCGACAGGAAGCCGTCGATCCTGTCGAGCCGCATGTGCAATTGCGCGGCCAGATCGAGATAGGTGTTGCGTCGGCCATAGACGGGCGTGACTTCGAAGATGACGGCAATCACAGCGACACCGTTTGCGCATGCGGGGCAGAAACGTTTTTCAGGAAAATACGGTCTTCTTTCAAGATGAAGCGCTTTTCGCGGGCGAACCGGTAGTTTTCAGCACCAAGCGGATCGGCTTTCAGGCTGGCGCGATAGGTCTCGTAAGCTGCGAGGCTTTCAATGTTGTAGACGCCGTAAGCCGTGGTCGACGAGCCCTCGTGCGGGGCGAAATAACCGATGAGATCGGCCCCGTTGCGCGGGATCGCCTGTCCCCAGTTGCGGGCATAGGTGGTGAAATCGTCCTGTGCGAACGGATCGATCTCATAGCGGATGAAGCAGGTAATCATCGAGGTCTCCTTTGTTTCGATGATGCCTTGTGCCATCTTGAATGCGCTTCATGCTTCGGTTAGCATCGAAGTATGAAAGAAGGACCGGACATAGCCCAGATCGGCGCGCTTATCGGCGACCCCGCCCGCGCCAACATGCTGACCGCCCTGATGAGCGGCAAGGCGCTGACGGCGACAGAGCTTGCCGGAACGGCGGGTATCACGCTGCAAACCGCAAGCTCGCATCTGTCGAAACTGGAAGCCGGTGGATTGATCGGCCAGCGTAAGCAGGGCCGGCACCGCTATTTCACGCTGTCGGACGACGAGGTTGGCCTTTTGCTCGAAAGCCTGATGGGCTTTGCTGCCAGCCGCGGCTTTACCCGCCACCGCACCGGCCCGAAGGACCCGGCGCTGCGCAAGGCGCGGGTCTGCTACAATCATCTGGCCGGCGACTACGGGGTGCGCATGCTCGACAGTCTTGTCGCCGAGGAAGTGATTGCCGGTGTCGGCGACGACCTGGCGTTGACGGAAGCCGGTGGTGAAAAGATGGTCGCGCTTGGCATCGATCTCTCAGCCCTGACGAAACAGCGGCGACCCGTTTGCCGCACCTGCCTCGACTGGAGCGAGCGGCGGTCGCATCTGGCCGGCTCGCTCGGCGAGGCGCTGCTTTCGATGTTTCTCGAAAAGGGATGGGCAAGACGCGAAGCCGACAGTCGCGCGATACACTTCACGGCTGCCGGCGAAAAGGCCTTTTCAGCCCTGTTCAGCGAGTCTGGCTGAAGCGACCAGAACATCTGGAAAGCCTTTGTCCGCGACGTCGGTACACAGCGGCGACCATTCGCAGCCAGTGCAGCCGGAGCGGATATCGCCGGCACGAAAGGCGTGGCGTAGCCGCGCGAGGAGATCGGCATCGGGCGTGATTAGGCTGCCCTCGACAACCGGCCTTGCCAGCAGCTGCGATACGGCAATCGCGGCCTTTTCATCGCGGTCGATGACGCTTTCCTGAAGACAGTGCTCTTCGGGAAGGCCTGCAAGCGGCGCGCAGATATCGTCCGGCCCGCAGACAATCTCGATCGTCTCTCCGCCCGAGAGCCGGGCGGCGATCCGCCGGTAATTTTCGGTGAATGCCGGCGTATAGCCCTTGCCGATGAAGGTCAGCATGCAGAGCAGATGATGGGCGCGCAGGCGGACTGTCACGTTGGAACGACCTCGTTTTTGCGGCCCCTTGAACATACGGCAGGCGGCAATCTCCGCCTTTATTGCCGCGCTGCCGGGCAGATGTCGAGGGTGCGGCAACGCATTGCATGGCAGCCACCCGTTGTTGGCGGTTGAGGTTTGAGCCGCCATCGTGTAAGTCGCGGCCATCCTCCCCAAGCGATCGCCTCAAAGGAATTTACCGGCATGACCAGCATCGACCTCATTCTTTTCGACTGCGACGGTGTTCTTGTCGATTCCGAAATCATCGCCTCGCAAGTCGATGCCGGGCTTTTGACCGAGGCCGGTTTTCCAATCAGTGCCGAGGAAATAGCCGAGCGCTTTGCCGGCATGACATGGCACAACATCCTTCTCGCCATCGAGAAGGAAGCCGACATTCCGCTTTCGGCCAACCTCATATCCAAGAACGAGGCCATCCTCGACAAGCGGCTGGCAAGCGACCTGACCATTATCGACGGCGTCAAGCCGATGCTGACGCAGATCAAGCTGCCGCACGGCATCTGCTCCAATTCGACATCGGCACGGCTGGCGATGATGCTCGGAAAAGCCGGAATCAAGGATCATTTCGGCGTGCATATCTATTCGGCCCGCGATCTCGGCGAAGACCGGGTCAAGCCGAAGCCGGACATCTACCTGCACGGCGCCAAGATGTTTGGTACCGATCCTTCGCGGGTTCTGGTGATCGAGGATTCCGTGCATGGCGTTCACGCCGCCCGTGCTGCAGGCATGCGCGTCGTCGGCTTCACCGGGGGCAGCCACACCTATCCGTCGCATGCCGACAAACTGACGGAGGCTGGCGCCGAGACGGTAATTTCGCGTATGGGCGCGCTTCCCGGCGTCATCGCCGCACTGTCGGAATGGTCGGAAGAACTGATCGCCTGAAGCCTGTTGCGCATTGAAAGCGCGAAAGACCGCTCAGAAGAGCGTCGCCTAGATTGGCCCGAAACGTCGAAGCACGCGCCTGACAATCTGCCAGGCGCCGACGGCTGTTCTCGCCACAGGGGAGAGGAAGCGCGGCTGGGCAAGGCAGGGCAATACGAAAGCCTCGATGTCGGCAAGGGCTTCGGCAATCGCAGCTTCAACCTGCCCCGGATCGTCGGGAAGATAGCGGTACCAGTGATCCTGCCGTTCTGGTCGAAGCATGCCGATGCGCATGCGCCAACGGCAGTCATGCTCGGCAACCCAGGCGTCGGGCGCCAAAAGATCGGGTGTCACGCCGACATTGACCGTGAATCGGGCGTCAAGAACGGTATTGTTGCTTGATCGCTGGAAAGAGATCACCTGGACTTCACCGTCCCGGCGCCGATTCCAGCTCTGGCCACGCCGGACGAACCCTTCGGCCTTCAGCCTCGGCGCGATCTTCCGACCAACGGCCTGTTCAAAAGCACCCATTGATGCCGTTCCGCTTCGCGCCGGACCTTCGGGTCTGGTCCGCCTTCAATCACTTCTTCTTCGAGGGCGGACCTTCGTCGAAGCCGACATAGACCTTGGCGAAATCGCCGGAACCGCCGGGCAGGACAGCGCTCTTGGTAAAGACGAACTGCGCCGTGCCCTCGGCCGGGATTTCGACCGGAAACTGGGTCAGTTCGGAATAGAGCGTATTTTGGCCATCGGTGGCGGAAACGGTGATTGGCAGGTTGACGGTGCCCGAACCGCCGACAGGCCCGGAAATGACCCGTCCCTGAACGACGATATTGACCGTCAGGCTGCTTTCGCTCTGCACGCATTGGCGGGTCGTGTCGGCAAGCGAGGCCTGGTAGATGATCTGCGTCGGATCGTCCTTGGCGCCCTTGGCATAGGTACGGTAGGTCGACGTTCCGTCACGCAGGTATATTTGCGGACATGTCCCCTGGATCACCGCCGGCGTCGGAGCGGTGGCATTGCCGCCGGCATCGATGGCGCCGCCCGTATCCGTTTTGTTACAACCCGCGACGAGCGCAAGAAGTGAAATACCGAGAAGACGGCTGGAAACTTTACCAAACACGTGACGTGACCCCTGCTTTCGCCTTGAACGCATCGTTTGAACAATCAGCCGCAAACTGCGACTTTTTCTGCCCGATGCGCCGGGCCTTTTGTCTTTCAAGACCCTTGGCGATGGTCTATAGCAGCGGCGCATGGAAAAATCGATTGGAGTCTGTGCGGCGGCAATCAAAATTTCAGCAGCCTCTGATGCGCGAAAATCCGGCTCTTCCGAAGCAAATTTAGGGAGCGCAGCGCGGGGATTCTCCTCAGCTTTGCCAGTGATTGACGCAAAGAGAACCACGTTTGCAGCACGGCTCGGCTAGGATACGGCCGAGCTGAAAAAGGCGCCAAGGCGCCGACGAACGTATGACGAAGGATGGACAAAGGTGAAGTATGTCTCGACGCGGGGCCAGGCCCTTCTCTCGGCTTCTGCGATGCCCTCATGGCCGGTCTTGGCCGCGATGGCGGGCTCTATGTCCCGGAGACATGGCCGTCCTTCTCCAAGAAGGAAATCCGCGCTTTGCGCGGCAAATCCTACCAGGACATCGCCTTCACGGTTCTGACACCCTTCGTCGGCGATGAGATCCCGGCCGACGTTTTTCGCGCGATGATCGACGAGGCGTACGCCACTTTCCGGCATCCGGCCATTGTCCCGCTCGTGCAGACCGGGCCGAATGCCTTCATCATGGAACTGTTCCACGGCTCGACGCTTGCCTTCAAGGATGTCGCCATGCAGCTTCTGGCACGGCTGATGGATCACGTGCTGACGGAGCGCGGCGAACGCGCAACCATCGTCGGCGCGACATCCGGCGATACAGGGGGCGCTGCGATAGACGCCTTTGCCGGGCGCGAGCGCACCGACATCTTCATCCTGTTCCCGCATGGCAAGGTTTCGCCGGTGCAGCAGCACCAGATGACCACATCGAAGGCGTCCAACGTGCATGCGGTGGCGCTCAACGGCAATTTCGACGACTGCCAGAACCTCGTCAAGGCGATGTTCAATGACACGTCGTTTCGCGACGGCGTCGCACTTTCCGGGGTCAATTCGATCAACTGGGCGCGCATCATGGCGCAGATCGTCTATTACTTCACCACGGCAATTGCGCTCGGCGCCCCGGATCGCAAGGTTTCTTTCACCGTGCCGACAGGCAATTTCGGCGACATCTTTGCCGGCTACGTCGCCAAGAAAATGGGCCTGCCGATCGATCGCCTCGTCGTTGCCACCAACGAAAACGACATCCTGGCGCGGGCTCTGAAGACCGGGCGCTACGAGATGCGCGGCGTCAAGGCCACGACCTCGCCCTCCATGGACATCCAGATCTCCTCGAATTTCGAACGTCTGCTGTTCGAGGCCAACGACCGCGACGCCTCCAAGGTGCGCGCCGCCATGGAAAGCCTGACGCAGTCGGGCGGTTTCGAACTGGGTGAAACGGCGCTGAAGGCAATCCGCAAGGAATTCCGCGCCGGTCGCGCTTCGGAAAAGGAAGTTGCCAGAACCATCAGGGAAACACTTGCCGCAACCGGCTATCTACTGGATCCCCATACGGCCATCGGCGTGTTCGTCGCGGCGAAACACGAAAAACCCACCTCGCCCATGGTGACGCTTGCCACCGCCCATCCGGCAAAATTCCCGGCTGCGGTAAAATCGGCCAGTGGTATTGACCCGGCGCTTCCAACGTGGCTTGCTGATCTGATGGATAGGGAGGAGCGTTTCGACATTCTGGAGCCAGAGCTTGAAGCCGTTGAAGACTATATCAACGCGCATGCTCGCATCCGGAAATAGGAATGCAGAAAGACGGATCATGAAAGTTGAATGCACCCGGCTCGCGTCGGGGTTGACGGTGGTGACCGAGACCATGCCGCATCTGGAGAGCGTTGCTCTTGGCGTCTGGATCAAGTCCGGCTCGAGGAACGAAACAGCCGACGAGCACGGGATCGCCCACCTTCTGGAGCACATGGCCTTCAAGGGCACCGCCAGGCGCAGCGCCCGGCAGATTGCCGAGCAGATCGAAAATGTCGGCGGCGAAGTCAATGCCGCGACATCGACCGAAACAACGTCCTATTATGCGCGCATTCTTCAGGACGATGTCCCGCTTGCGGTTGATATCCTCGCCGATATCCTGACGGAATCCTCCTTCGACGAGGAAGAACTGCAGCGCGAAAAACACGTCATCCTGCAGGAAATCGGCGCGGCCAACGACACGCCTGATGACGTCGTGTTCGACAAGTTCGCCGAAACCGCCTTTGCCGACCAGACGATCGGACGTCCGATCCTCGGCACGCCGGATACCGTCCTGTCGTTTACGCCGGACCAGATCCGCGCATATCTCGACCGCAACTACACCACCGATCGCATGTTTGTCGTCGGTGCCGGTGCGCTTGATCATGACAGCTTCGTGCGACAGGTTGAAGACAGGTTCTCCAGCCTGCCGCAGACGCCGGCCTCGCCGCCTGTTTCAGAGGTGGCCCAATATACCGGCGGCGATGTCCGCGAAGACCGCGACCTGATGGACGCGCAGGTGCTGCTCGGTTTCGAAGGCAAGGCCTATCACGCCCGTGATTTCTACTGTTCGCAGATTCTGGCCAATATTCTCGGCGGCGGCATGTCGTCCCGGTTGTTTCAGGAAGTGCGGGAACATCGCGGGCTTTGTTATTCGGTCTACGCATTCCACTGGGGCTTTTCCGATACCGGCATTTTCGGCGTGCATGCCGCGACCGGCGGCGAGAATCTGCCGGAACTGATGCCTGTTATTCTCGATGAACTGCGCAAGTCCTCGATGAAGATCGAACAGCAGGAAATCGACCGCGCCCGCGCCCAAATCCGCGCCCAGCTTCTGATGGGTCAGGAGAGCCCCGCCGCTCGCGCCGGACAGATTGCCCGGCAGATGATGCTCTATGGCCGCCCGATCCCCAACGAAGAACTGATGGAGCGGCTGTCCGGCATTACCGTCGAGCGCCTGACCGATCTCGCCGGCCGCCTGTTCTTCGACACGGTGCCGACGCTGTCGGCCATCGGTCCCGTCGAGAAGCTGGCGCCAATGCAGGACATTCTCTCGTCGCTGTCCAACAAGGCAACCCGGCCGCGCGCCGCCAACGGCTGAAGCAAGGCATCATAACTGCAGCAGGACTTGTCGACTGGCCCTGCTGCGAAAAACCTTAACGCTCGGGCTCGCCCGGCGTATTACGTAGTGGTCCGTTAATCCGAGATCCGGAGGCTCGCATGGCAAGATCGGTGTTTCGGTTCCTGTCGCGGCAGCCGGATCCGATGGAGATTGCCAGCGCCAACCATTTCCTGCGCCTTCCCCGCACATCCGATTATCGCCAGTGGTTCACCTTGCGAAGCGAAAGCCGGACGTTTCTGGAACCCTGGGAGCCGACATGGCAAAGCGGCGAGATGAGTGAAAGCGCCTTTCGCGCGCGGGTGATCCGCAACGAGCAGGAATTTTCTTCTGGACAGGCCGTGCCGCTGCTCCTCTTTTCTCGGACAGACGCCACGCTTCTGGGCGGGATCACCATTGGATATATCCGCCGCGGCTCCGCGCAATGCTGCATGATCGGCTACTGGATGGGCGAGCGTTTTTCCGGCCAAGGCCATATGGCGCAGGGTGTCAAGCTGGTCATCCCCTATATCTTTTCCAGCCTTCAGTTGCACCGTATCGAAGCAGCCTGTATTCCCGAGAACCAAAGAAGCATAAGACTCCTTGAAAAGGCCGGCTTTCAGCGTGAAGGCTACCTGCGGGAGTACCTGAAAATCAACGGGCAATGGCGCGATCACCTGATGTTCTCTCTGCTTTCGAAGGACATCACGCCAAACAGGAATTTGAGTATCTGATGTCTTTCACCCGAGGGTCGTTTCACTCGTCAGCAGCAGGCATGCTTGCCGTGTTGTTCGCCTTGACGGCCGCCCTTTTATCCCTTGTCGCGACGCCTGCGCAGGCGACCGAGCCAGTGAAAATCTCGCGCGAGGATACGGCACTCGACCTGACGGCCACCACCGAAATCTACACGGGACGCGGCGAAGCCTTCCAGGTTTCGACGGCACCTGGAACGGACGGCATCGTGCGGCGCATCGAGGTGCGCTCCAGCGCCGAAAACCACCAGGGCGACTGGGCCGTCTTCGCGCTCGCCAACGTCTCGGAAGAACAACTGGAGCGCGTCATCGTCGCCCCACACTTTCGCCTGGTGAATTCCAAGCTGTTCTGGCCGGACCTCGGCTCGCAGCGCATCTTGTCGATCACGCCGTCCGAAGGTTTCGCGCTCGACCGCCAGCCGAGCGAGGAAGCCGACGTCTTCCGCATCACGCTCAACCCCGGCTCCGTCATCACTTTCGTCGCAGAGCTTGCCACGCCCGACCTGCCGCAGATCTATCTCTGGGAACCGGACGCTTACAAGGACACGGTCAACGCCTTCACGCTCTATCGCGGCATCGTGCTCGGCATTGCCGGCCTGCTTGCGGTGTTCCTGACCATCCTTTTCGTGGTCAAGGGCACCTCGATGCTGCCAGCGACAGCCGCACTCGCCTGGGCGGTGCTGGCCTATATCTGCGTCGATTTCGGCTTCCTGTCGAAACTGATCGCGATCACCGCCGGCGACGAGCGAATATGGCGCGCGGGAACCGAGGTGTTCCTCGCGGCCGGTCTCGTCATCTTCCTGTTCACCTATCTCAACCTCAACCGCTGGCACCAGCACCTGTCTTATGCGACGCTGGCTTGGATTCTCGGCCTTGGCCTTTTGTTCGGCGTCGCCATCTACGATCCGGCGATTGCGGCGGGCATTGCCCGCCTGTCCTTTGCACTCACCGGCACTGCCGGCATCGTGCTGATCGCCTATCTCGGCTTCAACCGCTACGACCGCGCCATCCTTCTGGTGCCCGCCTGGCTGCTGATCCTCGTCTGGCTGTTCGGCGCCTGGCTGACCGTGACCGGACAGCTCGCCAACGACATCGTCCAGCCGGCGCTCGGCGGAGGCCTCGTACTCATCGTGCTTCTCATCGGCTTCACGGTTATGCAGCACGCCTTTTCCGGCGGCGCCTACAGCCAGGGCCTGTTTTCCGACCTCGAGCGCCAGTCGCTGGCGCTGACCGGTTCCGGCGATACCGTCTGGGACTGGGACGTGGCCCGCGACCGGGTGGTGACCATCCCTGATATCTCGGCGCAGCTCGGCCTTTCGCCCGGCACCATGCACGGTGCTGCCCGCAACTGGCTGCCGCGCCTGCATCCGGATGATCGCGACCGGTTCCGCGCGACGCTCGACGTGCTGCTCGAACATCGCCGCGGGCGGCTCAACCATGAATTCCGGGTTCGCGCCGAAGACGGCCACTATCACTGGCTCGCCATTCGCGCCCGTCCGGTCCTTGGGTCGAACGGCGAGATCATCCGTTGCGTCGGCACGATCGTCGATATCACCGAGCAGAAGAATTCCATCGACCGGCTGCTCCACGACGCGCTGCACGACAACCTGACCGGACTGCCGAACCGGCAGATCTTCCTCGACCGGCTGCAATCCATCCTGTCGCTGGCGCCCGGTTCGAACTCCGTGCGTCCGACCGTGATCGCCATCGATATCGACCGCTACCGGAGCGTAAACGAGAAGTTCGGCATCGCTGCCGGTGACAATATCCTGATCGCGCTGACCCGCCGCCTGCGCCGCCTGATGAAGCCGCAAGACACACTTGCACGCCTGGGCGGCGACCATTTCGGGTTGGTGCTGATGTCCGAGCGCGATCCGGCCAAAGTCGCCGACTTCGCCGATGCAGTCTCCAAGGCCATCATGGTGCCGCTCAATTTCGGCAAAAACGAAATCAACCTGACGGCCTCGATCGGTCTCGTCTCCTGGGTCGACCAGCAGGAAAATGCCATCGGCCTGCTCGGCGATGCGGAACTGGCGATGTTCCGCGCCAAGAAGGCCGGCGGCAACCGGGTCGAGCCGTTCCGTCCGGCCTTCCGTGCCTCGGGCACGGACCGCCTGCAACTGGAAAGTGACCTGCGCCGCGCCATCGAGCGCAAGGAACTCTCGCTCGTCTACCAGCCGATCGTGCGGCTTCATGATGCCGAAATCGCCGGCTTCGAGGCACTGATGCGCTGGGATCATCCCAAGCGCGGCAATATCTCGCCGACGGAATTCATCCCGATCGCCGAAAATTCCGATCTGATCAATCAGCTCGGCATGTTTGCGTTTGAAAAGGCGGCGAGCGACCTGACCGAATGGCAGATCCAGACCGGAGACCTGCCGATCTTCGTTTCGGTCAACCTGTCGAGCGCGCAACTGCTCAACAACGATCTCTACGACGACATTCGCGCCGTTCTGAACAAGAACCGCTGCGACCCGCAGAAGATCAAGATCGAAATCACCGAATCCGTCGTCATGGAAAATCCCGAACAGGCGCGGCTGGTGCTGGAAAAACTCAAGGAGGCCGGGCTAAAGCTGGCGCTGGACGATTTCGGGACAGGCTACTCGTCGCTCGCCTACCTGACCCGCTTCCCCTTCGATACGATCAAGATCGACAAGGCGCTGGTAAAGGATCCAAGCGACAAGCGCACGATCCTGTTGCGCTCAGTCATCACCATGGCCCGCGACCTCGACATGCAGGTGGTTGCCGAAGGCATCGAATCGGAAGAGGACGCCATCCAGCTCGCCCAGATGGGCTGCGACTTCGGCCAGAGCTTCCTCTTCGGCCCACCGATCGGCGCGGAATCGATCCAGCGCTTGCTGAAGGAACGGTTTCCGTTGATGAAGAGGGCGTGAGTTAGCGAATAGCGAATAGCGAATAGCGAATAGCGAATAGCGAATAGTTCGAAGTCCTCGACCCATGGTCAATTAGAAAGTGTGAATTCGAACTCGAAAGCCTTCGTATTCTTCGTTTTCCGATTCGCTATTCGCTATTCGCTATTCGCTCCCTTTCTACGGCCCATTCACCAGCTCCAGCACCAGCTGATGGACGTTGCCGCCGTCGTTAAGCTCGACCTGGTCGAAGTCCCGGCTTTTCTGACGTTGCGCCATGGAGAGAGCACCGAGACGCTTGGTCATCTCGGTCTTGATCGCCTGGCATTTCGGATCGCCGGGGATCGTCAGCCCCACGGTCGCCGCCTCGATCTTGCGCACCATGTCCTCGATGATATCGCCGTGCACGCGCTCATGAGCCTCCACACCGGTGATGAAGGTTTCCCAGCCTGCCTTGACGGCTTTCGGAAGCGTGCCCGTCACTTTCGGCAGGTGGTAGGTGACGATCAGCTTCGGCCGCGCCGAGACGAGCACGCAGGCATCCCCTGGCGCTCGTATTTCCGCGTCCAGGTCAGCTTGAAGTTTGTGTAGGCAATGACGCGCGCAAGGCCACCAATCTTCGGGCCGTTCTCACCGATCGATTGATAGAGTTCGGCGCCGGAATTTCCGCGCACGGCATAGGTCTTTACAGCTTCACTGCGCTTCCAGTCCGCCTGCGAGGGAATGGCCGACGACGCGAAAAGGGCGAGAGCCCAGATCAAATTTTTCGGCGCCGTCATTCCGCTTACCTATCTATCATTTTCGCAGCAAACTATCCGACACGCGTCAAGCTTCCTAGCGGGAAAGTTTTGCAGTGCGCTTGTGGCTAGTGTTTGGCGTTTCACTTGACGTCATATCAGACTCACTCTCTAGCTGTAATGGCGTCGGCGAGGAGACCTATTTGGCAAACGTTCCGCTCTACTGCCCCCATTGCGGCGCTGTGTCGTCTGGACGTGGCGGGATCAATATCAGCAACTCTACAGGTATTACCGTTGTCGGTGGTGGGATGCCGTGTCCGCGGTGCGGACGAATGGCGCAGTTTGCAGAGGGTCGGTTCAGAGAGAGAGGTCGGGGACTTGAACTGGAGGCAGGCCCACCGTTAACAAAAGCAATCCTAGAACGCCTGCAGACGATTGCCGAACGGGCCGCTGCGAAAGAAATTAGTGTCCAGCAAGCGATACGAGAGATCAAGGAAGTAAACCCCGAGCTTGGTAAGACACTTTACTCGTTCGGTAACCTTCTCACTGCTCTGACCATTTTGTTAATGGTCGTGCAAATGTACATGCAATACCAGGATTCAAAAACGACTGCCGAATTCAATAGTGACGTTAAAAAGTACCTCGAGCGGCAGACAGTTGCGACTGAACAGTTAGCCCGGCAGGACCAAATTCGTAGCGATGCTCAACGGAAGCGAACAGCAAAGCCCAAAGATGAAGCTAAGCCCGAAAAGGCAGTCGTCTTAAAGAAGTCCGATCGCCGTGCTGATGTAGGCAAAGCCCGGCGACGATCGCTTCTCGAATATCGGAAAAGCTTTAAGCCACGTCCAAAATGACTTCATTCATTTTCTGCTTATCTAGACCAGACAAGGCAAGCCCGATTTCCCAGTCTCCTCAGAATTTTGGCTATGAGCTACGGCTCTCTGATCGAATTTGAACGCCGATTGCATTTCCCGACCCCGCGTACTTTCGTGCACCCTTTACCCAGTCAATTCCCACCGGCGCGGCGGATCAGACGGTTGATAAAAACAAGCTTTTCGACCACCGGCGGCGAGAGCACGAAGGGGTAGCTGTCGGGCTGGCCCATGCTGCGCTGGATGCTGTTCATGGCAACGCTGAGCGGGATCCATGCGTCGGCGAGCACCTGTGCATCCCAGACGCGGTAGGGATCGAAATCGACCGCTGCCGCCATGGCGCTGTGGCGCCATGGGTCAGTCGACAGGCCGAAGGCGCGCGCTGTTTCGAGCACGTCGACGATGTGAAAATAATGCGCCCAGCATTCAGCGAAATCTTCCGCAGGATGACTGCTGGCATAGGTGGATATAAAGCGGCTCTGCCAGTCGGCGGGTGGCCCCTGCTCGTAATTGCGCTTGAGGGCTTCCTCATAGTCCTCGCGCTCGTCGCCAAAATAGGAGCGCGCTTCGGCAAGCGTCGCCTCGTCGCGACATAGCTGGGCAAAATAGAAATGTCCGATCTCGTGGCGGAAGTGGCCGAGCAGCGTCCGGTAGGGTTCGCCCATCGATACGCGCACACTCTCGCGGGTGGCGTCGTTTGCCTCGGCCGCGCGCAGGCTAATCAGCCCGTCCTCGTGCCCGGTCATCGCCGGCACGACCGAACCATCGGCCTTGACTTCGTCTGCCAGGAAATCGAAAACCAGTCCGCCTTCGGGATCGACGTCACGCCCCGGGCGAGGCAGGTTCCAGCGGATCAGCGAGTAAAACAGGTAACGCTGGGCCCGGCCGATGTTCTGCCAGCGTGAGAGGCCCTCCGGATTGTTGGTCACCGGCACGATGCGATTGTAGCGGCAGGCCTGGCAATAGATGTTGCTGTCTGCCTCGGTGATCAGCCAGTTGCAGATGTCCTCGGCAGCATTGGCGCAGAAGCGCAAGGTTCCAAGCGACCAGGACGAAGTCTGCCATTGCAGATCCCCAGCCGGTGTGAGCGCGTGAACCGCTGCCGTTTCCGGGAGAAAGCCAAGCTGCGAACCGCAACTGATGCAGACGCGATTGTCGAAATGCACGGGCTGGCCGCAATTATCGCATTGGTAGAGTTTCATGAAGGGTAGCCCATGGTGATAGTCGATTAAAAAGGAATTGTCTCATAACAGAGAAATGCCCGCCGGTGCGAAGCACACAGCGGGCATCGGCGCGAACTTCTACCCCGTTGAACCCGTCGGAGCCGAAGCGCTGCGCACTGCGTGGCCCGGACATGCCTCAGCGTGCCCGGACAATCGCTAAATTACATGCGGTCAACAGCACCCTTGACGGCATCCTTGGCCTTGCCAGTGGCGGACTGCACCTTGCCCTTGACTTCCTGACCCTTGCCTTCAGCGCGCAGCTTGTCGTTGTCAGTCGCCTTGCCTGCGGCCTGCTTTGCCTTGCCGGCAACCTGATTTGCGGCGCCAGAAATCTTGTCAGATGTGCTACCCATGTTCAGTCTCCTTGAGATGTTTGGGACACGATCTTTTTTCGTCGTGGCCTTGCGACTTGAAAACGGCGATAGACCGAAAAGGTTCCAGCAGCTGGAATGAATTTGGAGATTTCGCTTTCGGCGGGGCAACAGGTCAGGCGCGCTCAGGCGTGACCGGCATCCATGGACAGCATGGCAGGCGTGACGCCCATCAGGGCCAAGGCCCGGTCATATTTGTCGCCGAGACTGCGATCGAAGATCAGATCCTCCGAGGCGGGGCAGTTGAGCCAGCCATTGTTGGCAATCTCGTTTTCGAGCTGGCCTGCGCCCCAGCCTGCATAACCCAGCATCATCATCGCCTTGTTCGGCCCGTCGCCGCGCGAGATTGCGCGTACGATGTCGAGCGTCGCCGTAAGGCAGATATCGTCGCTGACGGGGATGCTCGATTCGCTCAGATAATCATCCGAATGCAGCACGAAGCCACGGCCGGTCTCGACGGGACCACCGGTCTGGATCTGAAAATCGCGGGCCGTCGAAGGCAGGCGGATGACCTGGTTCTTGTCGATGATGTTGAGATGCAGGAGCACGTCGGGAAAGGTCAACTGCTGCGGGCGGTTGAGCACAAAGCCCATCGCGCCATCGCCGGAATGGGCGCAGACATAGATAACGGTGCGGGAAAAATTGCTGTCGAACATGCCCGGCATGGCGATCAGGAACTGACCGTCAAGCAATCCGCGCTCACGTTTCTTCTGGAACGTCGCCATCGTCACCATGCCAACAGCCTATCAATTCGCGGCCAAATGAAAAGCGTCTCTCCTGATCTTTTCCGATTTTTTCGCAATTGCGTGATCAGCGCCGATCACGATCCATCAAGCGGATATGATGGCGTGCGGATCGCGTGGCTCTGGCAGAACAGAGCCAGACAGGTTATTTCTCGTATCATGGAACACCCTTGCCTCCTCCCCGCTTTTCGTCGCGCCGCCGGCCTGCTGGTCACTGTCCTGTGTCTGGCTCTTCTGGCCGCCATGCCGCGGGAGGCACAGGCCGGCGCAAGCGAATGGGTGCAGGTGGAGGGCGGCGAAGTGCGGATCGTCGCGGCGCGGCCGCTTTCGGATGGCACCATTCCGGCGATCCTCGATATAAGGCTGAAGCCCGGCTGGAAAACCTACTGGCGCGAGCCGGGTGCAAGCGGCATTCCACCGCAAGTCACCGTCAATCCGCTGTCGGGCATCATCTTCACCGGCCTGCTTTTCCCAGCACCGAAGACCTTCGACGATGGCGTGGTGCATTACACTGGCTATGACCGCTCCGTGGCACTGCCGATGCAGTTGCAACAGCTCAAGCCGGGCAGCGCCGTTGATCTCAAGGCCTCGGTATTTTTGGGGATCTGCAAGGATATCTGTATTCCGGTGCAGGCTGAGCTTGCAGTTTCGCTTCCAGCCGGAGCCGCTGGCAACCCGCTGGAGCAGGCGCGCATCGACGATGCGAAAGCCGCCCTGCCCGGCGCGCCGGCTGCCGATTTTAAGGTGACGGAGACCATTGTTGATACTGCGGCAAAGACTCTGCAGATCCGTTTTATGGTGCCAGACGGGACGCAGGACGTACCGGAGATTTTCCTCGCCGGCCCCGCCGGATTTTCCTTCGGCAAGCCACTCGTCAAGGTCGCGTCCGGTGGCGGCTTCACTGCCGATATCCCGTATCGTTCATCTAAAAAGGGCGGAAACCTGACGGGCAGGACGGCCGTTCTTGTCCTGCGGGCTGGTCCGCGAAGCATCGAAACGTCGCTTGCCTTTGAGTGAGCGAAATCTATATTTCCACCCGACGTCGAAAGACCTTTCGATCTCATCTGTGCATCCCGCGCCCGCCACCCATATCGAGGAGCCACCATGACAATTGCCGTCGGAGACAAGCTGCCGTCCGCCACCTTCAAGGAAAAATCTGCTGCCGGCCCGGTGGAAGTGACCACCGAAGAGCTGTTTGCCGGCAAGAAGGTCGTTCTCTTTGCCGTTCCAGGCGCGTTTACGCCAACCTGCTCGCTGAACCACCTGCCGGGCTATCTCGAAAATCGCGACGCGATTCTGTCGCGCGGGGTGGATGACATCGCCGTTGTCGCGGTCAACGATCTGCATGTCATGGGCGCCTGGGCAACTGCATCAGGCGGAATGGGCAAGATCCACTTCCTCTCCGACTGGGATGCCGCCTTCACCAAGGCACTCGGCCTCGACATCGACCTGTCCGCAGGCACCCTTGGCGTGCGCTCGAAGCGCTATTCGATGCTGGTCGAGGACGGCGTGGTAAAGACACTGAACATCGAGGACAGCCCCGGTCAGGCCACGGTATCTGCCGCAGCAGCCATGCTGGACCAGCTCTGATTGTTTGATCAGAATTTGCATCGGGTCGGTAACCGGCCCGGTGCAAACAATAAGAGTGCGATCGCAGCCCTTTTATTCAGGATGACCGCTCGACGAGGCCGGCAAGCTGCCCGATGGCGGTGCCCCAGCCGTCGTAGAAGCCCATTTCATCATGCTTGGCCCGCTCAGTGCTGGTCCGGTGCATGACATGGGCCGCATAGTCGGTGCCATCGGCATGATCACGCAGCGTGATGATCGCGGTGATGAAGGGCTTTTCGGCGGGCCGCCAGCCGCCCAGGAGCGCATTGGTGAAGACGATGCGCTCCATCGGATCGACAGCGAGGAAACAGCCGCTGACATGCGGACCAAATTCACCGCCATTCTCGCTCATCCGGGTGATGAAGGCGCCGCCTGGACTAAGGTCCATCTGCTCGACCTGGCAGCGTGCCGGCGCGGGGATCCACCATTGTTCAAAGCGCGACGGCGTCGTCCACGCGCTCCAGACGGCGGCGCGCGGTGCCTTGATGATGCGCGCGATCTTGAGGTCGAGGTCAGGGTTGAAAGCTTCGGTCATTTCGAGATCTCCATGTTTCTATCCTTGTCCTTGTCCTTCTCGAGGTCGGCGATGACGAACTGCTCCAGCCGATCGGTCCGCGCTTCCCACAGCGCCCGCTGCTCCGACAGCCAGTCATCGACGGCCGCAAGCCGCGCTTTTTCGAGCGTGCAGGTGCGCACCCGGCCATGCTTGCGGGTGCGGATCAGACCATTGTGCTCAAGAAGGTGGATGTGCTTCATGAACGACGGCAAGGCCATCGCGAACGGCTGCGCGAGTTCACCGATGCTGGCCGACCCCCGCCCCAATTGCCGCAGCACCGCCCGACGCGTCGGGTCCGCAAGGGCCTGAAAGATACCGTTTAACTGATCCGAATAGTGTTCCATAAGGCTAAGTATCAACATTGAATACTTAGTGCAATGGCTAACTAAATGAATTCCAATTCGTCCTGCCGGTAGAACTGACTATCTTGCCGACAGATGGGTTTCAGGCCATTTTCATCTATGGGGGGCTGTGATGGACGATCGTAATCATGTCTGGAAAAGTCGGGGCACGGGCAAGATTGCGCCGGCACTGGTCGATGACATCCGTGCCCTCGCGCTCGCCGCCCATCGCAAGCAACTGGACGCGCAACGGTTGCGCCTCTTGCTTGCCCGCGTGGATGCCGAACCGGTCGGCAATGCGCCGGCGATTGCCCGTGTGATCGGCCGGGCGCTCAACACGGCGCGCTGGACAACGGCGCCGACGCCCACAGGCCTTATCGAGAGAGTGAAAACGATCTGGCAAACGCCCGAACCGACGCTGCCGACGCCGGAGGATTTTGTCTGGTTCTGCCTTTGCGATACCGACGGTTTTGCGCGGGAGCGGGCACTGCGTGGCATAACCATGCCGCCGCCAAGCGCCATGCGGCTCGCTTTGCTGATGATCCGGCTGAACGACTGGGTGCCGCAGGTGCGCGCCGCGGCACAAGACTGCCTACGCCGCGTCGAAGCCGGGATCACCCCGGCGGTGTTCGTCGATGCCCTGCCCTACTGCCTGCAGGCCCTGCCGCTTGCCAGCCGCATGGACGATGGCGGCGCGGCCTTGATCGCGCTCGTCAGCCGCCCGGATATCCACGCCCTCATTGCCGAGCGGCTGATGCACGGCGAAGGCGGGGCGATCGTCCGGATTTTCCGTGACCTGATGTCGACGGATCTATTTGATGCGCATCTGCCGGCGCTCGCCATTTCAGCCCGTGACACGACCATCCGCGCCAGGGCGCTGCGCATCCTGCTGGATGGCGCGGTTGAGGATATCCCGGTGATCCGCGAGTTCTGGATCAGCCGGAAGCTCGGGATCAAGCGCCCGGTGGCAGGCACCGCATCAAGACCCATTGCCCATGTTCCGGCGGCGCAAGCACTGATAACGCGCGCCGCCCGCGACCGGACCGTTGCCGTGCGCAAGGCGGCCGCCCAGGGCCTGGTGCGCCATCGCGACGACATCGATGACCTCGACGCGCTGGTCGCTCTTTTCAAGCATGAAACGAATGCAGCCGTCCTCGATCGCATCGCCTTCGTGAAAAAACACCGTCCTGCCTGAGGCCTGTTCCATCGGAAACAGCGCGGTTGTGAAGCACATGGCATTGTCGGGTCACTGGATGAGACGAACTCATCCGCAACCCGGATCAAAGGATAGACCCATGCGCAAGTTCATCATCTCCGCCATCGTCGCCGCTGTCGCCGCCGTCTCGTTCGCCGCCCCTTCGCAGGCCGGCGGTTATGGCTACAAGTCCTACGGCTATTCCAAGAGCTACGGCCACAAGTCCTACGGCTACAAGAAGAGCTACGGTCACAAGCAGTACGGCTACAAGAGCCATGGCTACGGCCACAAAAAGCACTACTTCGTCAAGAAGAGCTACAACAGCCATAACAGCTACGGCTACTGAGCCGCCGCCCACGACCAGCTGACCTCCCCCGAAACCCGGTCGTCCCTGCGGCCGGTTTTTTGGTCGTGGAATGCTCTTTTTGGTTCCCCCTTTAACCGTTGATCGGCAGGGTGAAAGCCCGGCCTGCTCATTAACATAGGAAAGAGCGACAATGCCCGCACAGCATGTCGCAAACGACCGTATTCGCCCCTAGAAGTCCGTTGCGTCTTCAACCCAATTCAAATTCGGCATGTAGCTGCGCCAGATTGATAAAAGACTGTCGCTCACCGCTCGGTCGCTAACACGTTTGACTATAAGCGCAGGGCGTTTCTCCTTGCGGGACCAATTCTCTGGCTTGTCGTTCACTTCAAGTTTAAACGCCTTCGACAACTTATGTTTGTGACCAGGGGTAAAAAGGTCCTCGTATTCAATCTTAAGCAAGAGGTAATATTCGGTGGCTCCGCTCGTTATACTTTCCAGAGCATCTTGTTCCAAGGACCCGGAAAATCGCCCAATTTTTTCTGAAGCACCAACGCTGAACATATTTAGACGGTGCCCATCAGAGCTGTAAAAAAGTCCGTCGCTATTTCGTGCCGCAGTCATCCACTCAAACGTACACTTTGCTGCGGGTGTGGCACCCTGATTTTTAATTGATGCCTCAATAGAGATGCTCTTCAAGACTGACTGAGCATCCGGGTCCCATTGACGGGAGTAATCCAAGTCAAGCGCTAGGAATGCCCTCTGCCCTAATTCTAGTCCCTTCTCGGATGCAACCGCAGCGCGTGTCGCAGCCTTAGTTGCCTTGACGCCTATGAGTATAGTCCAAACAAGCAGCAGGTTGCCCATTAGGGCCACTAGTACCGCTGACCAACCGGACGGATTCTCCCAAAACCAACTCATTCAGATCCCCAAGGTTCGCCGACGCCAGTTCTGAAGAACGCATGGCTGAAGATGTTCACCCGCAATCTGCAATAATGCAAGCCGGATTCGTCGTCCGCGCGCAAGCACATCGACGGTGCCAATTGCTCCACCTAAATATTAGACCTGATAGCCGCTGCTGTCTTGGGCGATGCCCGCAAGCGAGACAAACCTTGCGCCGATAATCTAACCTTGGGCCCCTTAATAGGAAGCGTCCAGATATAACTCACCGCCCCTTCTTGAACGGCTCCATGCCCTTGCGCGCCAGTTCATCGGCGCGTTCATTTTCCGGGTGGCCGGCGTGGCCTTTGACCCAGTGCCAGGTGACCTTGTGGCGCTGGTTGGCGGCGTCCAGCGCCTGCCAGAGTTCGCCATTCTTCACCGGCTTCTTGTCGGCGGTCTTCCAGCCGTTTTTCTTCCAGCCGAAGATCCATTTGCCGATGCCGTCCATGACATATTTGGAATCGGTGTGGAGATCGACCTCGCACGGGGTCTTCAGGCTGTTGAGCGCGGTGATGGCGGCCAAGAGTTCCATGCGGTTGTTGGTGGTATCGGCCTCGCCGCCGCAGAGGTCCTTTTCGACCTCGCCGTAGCGCAATACCGCGCCCCAGCCGCCCGGCCCCGGATTGCCCGAGCAGGCGCCATCGGTGAAGATATCGACATGTTTCATGGAACCAAGCTTTCACGCACGAGACCGTATTCGGCGGCCGTTGCCACCGAGCGGTGGAATTGCAGTTTTTTCAGGTATTCGAGCGGGTCCTTCTTCATGACAAGGGCGCCGGCCGGCGTCATCAGCCAGTCGTAGAGCCGGGTCAGGAAGAAGCGCATGGCCGAGCCGCGCGACAGGAGCGGCAGCGTCTCGACCTCCGCATCGCTGAGCTTCCGCACGCTTTGATAGCCTGAAAGCAGCGCCATGCCCTTGGTGATGTTGAAGGCGCCGTCCTTCTCGAAGCACCAGGCATTCAGGCAGATCGAGACGTCATAGGCGAAGAAATCATTGCAGGCGAAATAGAAGTCGATCAGCCCGGAGAGGTCGTCGCCGAGGAAGAAGACATTGTCGGGAAACAGATCGGCATGGATGACGCCGGACGGCAGCGCCTTTGGCCAACCTGCCTCGAGATGATCGAGTTCCGCGGCGATCTCGTCAGCCAGACCCGGCTGGACCTCGTCGGCGCGCGCCACCGAATTGTTCCAGAGCGGCCGCCAGCCGGAAACAGACAGCGCGTTGCGGCGCGTCAGTTCAAACCCTTCGCCGGCCACATGCATGGCGGCCAGCGCCTTGCCGACCTCCCGGCAATGATTGGCATCGGGCTTGCGCAGCCAGACGCCGTTGAGGAAGGAAATGACCGCAGCCGGCCGGCCGGAGAGTTCGCCGAGCAGCGCGCCGTCGAAACGCGGGATCGGCAGCGGGCAGGAAAGGCCGTTTCCGGCCAGATGGTGCATCAGCCCGAGGAAAAACGGCAGGTCGTTCTGGTCCACCCGCTTTTCATAGAGCGTCAGGATGTAGGCGCCCTTGGTGGTCTGCAGCAGGAAGTTTGTGTTTTCGACGCCCTCGGCAATGCCCTTGTAGGCGGTGAGCGTGCCGACGTCATATTGCGTGAGGAAGCCGCTGAGATCGTCTTCGGTGATGTCGGTGTAAACGGCCAAGGTTTGTTCTCTCGGTTAACAGTGGCGAACAGATTCTGCTTGAGTATGGATCCTCTGGTCAGACCCGAGGATATCTATCCTGGATTTTGTAGCATTGAGAAACAGAGCATCTTGGCTGAGAGCGCCCTCCCCAAGGTCATCCTAGGGCTTGACCCGAGGATCCATGCCACCCAAGCCCTTGATTATTCCCCGTTCACAAACGCCATATCCGCCGCTGTCAAAGGCACGTGGCGCAGTTCGCGGTTGACAAGGAAATTCTCGGTTTCCTCAACGGTATCGGCAAGCTCGACGCGCGCATCATAGCGCTCGCGGAACGCCTCGATGATCTCATCGACGATCACTTCGGGCGCCGACGCGCCGGCCGACAGGCCGACGATAGAGAGATCGCCGACATTTTCCCAGTCGATTTCCGACGCGCGCTGGACAAGCACGGATTTTTTCGCACCGGCCCGCAAAGCGACCTCGACGAGGCGCTTGGAATTGGAGGAATTCGGCGCACCGACAATCAGGAACAGATCGCAGCCGGGGGCTGCCTGCTTGACGGCTTCCTGCCGGTTGGTCGTGGCATAGCAGATCGAATCGGCGGCGGGCGCCGTGAGGTTCGGGAAGCGCTCGTGCAGCCGCTTGATGACGCCGGCCGTGTCATCGACCGAGAGCGTCGTCTGGGTGACGAAACCGAGATTGTCCGGGTCAGGCGGCATATAGACGTCGGCATCCTCGATCGTCTCGATCAGCGAGACGGCGCCATCAGGCAATTGCCCCATGGTGCCGATGACCTCAGGATGTCCGGCATGACCGATCAGGACCACGTGGCGGTCGAGCTTCTGGTGGCGCATGGCCTGTTTGTGAACCTTGGAGACCAGCGGACACGTTGCATCGAGATAGAACAGGTTGCGGCTTTGCGCATCCGCCGGAACCGACTTAGGCACGCCATGGGCAGAGAAGACCACCGGCTGCTTGCGATGCTCCGGCGGGATTTCGTCCAGTTCCTCGACGAAGATCGCGCCCTTGGCCTCCAGCCCTTCCACGACGAAGCGGTTGTGGACGATCTCGTGGCGAACATAGACGGGGGCGCCGAATTCCTTCAGCGCCAGAACGACGATCTGGATGGCGCGATCGACGCCGGCGCAGAAGCCGCGCGGCCCGCAAAGCCGGATGGTGATAGGCGTTTTTACCGGAAGCAAGGAAGCCATTGATCAGGAAGCCAGAAGCAGGAACAAAAGGGCGGCGATGGCCGGGCCGCCCTGGATGAGCAGGATGCGCGGCTTGACCGACCATGCGCCATATATAGCCGCTACGATGACGCATACAAGAAAGAACAGCTTCAGCTGGAAGGCAAAATCGGGCTGCGGGTGGATGAGCGACCAGACGAGGCCGGCAGCGAGAAAACCGTTGTAGAGCCCCTGATTGGCCGCCAGCACCTTCGTCGTTTCCGCCTGTTCCGGCGTCATGCGAAACACCTTGCGCCCCTGCGGCTTTGTCCAGAGAAACATCTCCAGCACAAGGAACCCGATATGGGCAAGCGCCGTCAGGGCGATGAGGGTGTTGGCTATGATGGTCATGGCTGGAGCTCCTATGAACTTTTCCCGATATGGGCGAGCAAAGGCGTTCCGGTCAACAGGTCGCGATCGCAGATTTCATTTCTGGCTTTTCTTCCGGAACACGAAAACACCGCTGATCACCACGAGTGCCGCGGCCAGCCCATACCAGGTGACGGCATATTGCAGGTGGTTGTTGGGCAGTTCGAACTGGGTGACACCGCCCAGAGGCAGCGTGCCGGGATTGGGCGTGGCGTCGGCATCGACAAAGAAGGGCAAGACCTTGTCTTTCGGCAGGCCATCCGTCTCGGCCATCGCGTCTAGGTCTTTCCAGTAGAAGATGTTCTTGGCGAGGTCGTTGTCCGGCACCACCCAGGAGGGCTTTTCGGCGAGGCGCGCGCGGGCAAGGCCGTTGACGGTCTGTTGCCCCGTCAACTGCCCAAGCTTGCGCATCTCCGGCTCCTTCGCATCGAAAGGCGCAAAACCTCTGTTGACGAAGAGGTAACGCCCGTCGGCAAGCTGAAGCGGCGTATAGATGTAATATCCGGTTCGCCCCTGATGGGTAGCAAAGAAGTGCCGTTCCCTGTTGTTGAGGAAACGGCCGGAGACGGTGACGGTCCGGTATTCGATATCGCCGCCGGACGAAACGAGCGCTTCGATGGCTGCGAGATCCACCGGCGGCGCGTTGCGGCGCTCGGCGATGGCGGACAGCAGGCTTTCCTTCCAGGCAAGTCTCTGCATCTGCCAGGTGCCGAGCGAAACCAGCGCCGCAAAGGTCGCGAGGACCACGGCGATACCGGCCAGACGGGCAAGGCTTGCGCCAGTCGACAAACGCACACGTTCAGCCACGATCGATCTCGCCTGAGCGCGCATTGTTGCGGAACTGCAGGTTGATCAGGACGCCTTTCAACATGCGCATGGTGACCAGCGTCAGCACAGTCGCCAGCGGAATCCACAACAGGAAATGGAGCCAGAGCGGCGGATTGACATTGACCTCCATCCACAGTGCCGAACCAACGACGATGAAGCCGACGATCAGGATGACGAAGACCACCGGCCCGTCGCCGCTGTCGGCAAAGCCGTAGTCGAGCTCGCAATTGCTGCAGGCCGGCTTCAGCTTGATGAAGCCGTCGAACAGCTTTCCCTGGCCGCAGCGCGGGCAATGCCCCTTGAGGCCGCTCGCTACCGGATCGACAGGGGGATAATGGGCGCGGTCTTCGGTCATGGTCTTCACTTGTTATCTGGCACCGACGACTGTCTTGGGGTCACAACGGTGCGGTTTCGCTTGCGCGTTGTATGGTCAGTTTCAAGCCGAGAGTACCGACGATCTTCTGCATTGTTTCGAAGCGAAGTTTCGATCCCGGTCGCAACGACTTGTAGAGGCTTTCACGGCCCAGTCCAGTTGCGCGCGCGATATCGGCAACACCGCGCGCCTTTGCCACATCGCCCAGCGCGGCGAGAAAGACGTCCGGGTTCTCGTCTTCGATGGCGGCGGCAAGATATTCGATCATCAACTCCTCGCTATCAAGGAAGAGCGAAGCATCAAATTTAGTCGTTTTCATCGCTTCACCTCAAAGGTTTTTCGACATTTCAATCGCCTGCGCGATATCGCGCCGCTGTGTTGACTTGTCTCCTCAAACCAGCAGCAAAGACACGACCTCACCAGATCGCTTGAAGTAGAGCCTATATCCCGGCCCCACATGGATTCTCATCTCTGAAACGCCCGCACCGACCGGTGCGCAATCTCCGAAATTGCCGAATTCGGCCGATCGTATATGTGCAAGGATCCGCGCCTTGCCCGTGTTGTCCTTCAATGCTCGAAGCCAAGCATCGAATGTTTCTGTCATTTCGAAACGGTTCGCCATTTGTATCCTTCTGGATACTCCTTGTAAAGCACAGACGTCTACTCAAACAAAAAAGCGGGTGCACTACACCCGCCTTTCTCAATGTCAGATGACCAACCGTCTCAGTGGGCGATCGGGGCGCCCCAGCTTCCCCAGATGTAGATCGAGAAGAACAGGAAGAGCCAGACGACGTCGACGAAGTGCCAGTACCAGGCAGCCGCCTCGAAGCCGAAATGCTGCTTCGGGGTAAAGTCGCCCTTCAGCGCGCGGATCAGGCAGATTGCCAGGAAGATCGTGCCGACGAGAACATGGAAGCCGTGGAAACCGGTCGCCATGAAGAAGGTCGCGCCGTAGATAGAATCCTTGAAGGCAAACGGTGCGTGGGCATATTCATAGGCCTGCACGAAGGAGAACAGCACGCCCAGAGCCACCGTCAGCGTCAGGCCGTTGATCAGGCCCTTTCTGTCGTTGTGCAGAAGCGCGTGGTGCGCCCAGGTCACGGTCGTGCCAGACAGAAGCAGGATGACCGTGTTATAAAGCGGCAGGTGCCAGGGATCGAGAACTTCGATGCCCTTCGGCGGCCAGATCCCGCCGGTATAGGCGGCACGCGCGGCCTGGATCGGCTCGGCGGCAAACAGGCTGGCATCGAAGAAGGCCCAGAACCAGGCGACGAAGAACATCACCTCGGAGGCGATGAACATGATCATGCCGTAGCGCAGGTGCAAGGAGACGACGCGGGTATGATGGCCCTCATGCGCTTCCTTGATCGTATCCGCCCACCAGCCGTACATGGTGTAAAGAACCAGAGCGAGGCCGATATAGAACATCCATGGGGTGGCAAGTTCGAGGCCGAACATCTTGAACGAGCCGCCGGCAACGTAGCGCATGTAGGCAACACCGCCGAATGCCATGACGAAGGCGCCGATCGAGGCGAGCAAAGGCCAGGGGCTCGGGTCGATGATGTGGTAGTCGTGGTTTTTCTGGTGCGCATCGGCCATGTTGGTCAATCCCCGGATATGTCTGCTCTTGTCGTCATTTCCGGCATAGCCGAAAACAGTGATGAATCAAAGTCTCTTGTCGGTCTCGTCTGCCGTGGTCTTCAACGAGACCAAAGGCTTGGACGGTTCGCGGGCGTAGAAGGTGTAGGACAGGGTCAGTGTGCGAATGTCCTTGGTCTCGACCGATTTGACGATCTCCGGATCGACGAAGAAGATGACCGGCATCTTCAGTTCCTCGCCCGGCTTCAGCGTTGTTTCGGTGAAGCAGAAGCACTCGACCTTGTTAAAATAGGCGGCCGCCGCCATCGGCGTGACGTTAAACACCGCCTGCCCTGTGGTCGGCTTGCTCGCGAGGTTCTTTGCTGTGAAATCCACCTGCACGGTTTCGCCGATCCTGATCTCGATCTGCCGCTGCACCGGTTTGAAATCCCAGGGAAGATCGGACGCAGTGTTGGCGTCGAACGTCACCTTGATGGTCTTGTCGAGAATGACGTCGGAGGCCTGCTCCACGCGTTTCGTCGTGCCGTTATAGCCGGTGACCCTGCAGAACATGTCGTAAAGCGGAACGGCGGCATAGGCCATGCCGGTCATCGCCACGACAAAGGTCAGGCAGGCTGCGACGACCGCGCCATTCGACCTGTCCTTGTTGTGCAGCGTCGGCTGTGTCACGTCCGCCCCTCCGCTCTCAGTTGGCCATGCCGTTGCTGAACTTCACCAGCGTCACGACGTAAAAGGCGGCGACGAGGCCGAACAGCACCAGCCCGAGCGCGATGTTGCGGCCGCGGCGGGATTTCTTCTGGGCTTCGCTGAGTGTGATCATGTCCATCAGGCAGCGCCTCCGGTGGTAAGCCACAGCGTGGCGACAAGGTGATCGATCATCAAGGCCGAGAAGATCGCAAACAGGTAGAGGATGGAAAAAGCAAAGAGCTTTTTGGCCGGCAGCATCTTTTCGTCACCCTCAGGCATGCGCCAGACGCCAACCGAATACCAGATGAACCCGACCCCCAGTGCTGCGGCAAAAGCGCCGTAGACCGCACTCGAAAAGCCAAGCGTGGTCGGCACGACGCCGATGATTGCGGTCAGCACCGCATAGATGACGATCTGGTTCTTCGTGGTCGCCTCGCCGCTGACATTGGGCAGCATCGGCACGCCGACGGCACCATAGTCACGCATCTTGAAGAGAGCGAGCGCCCAGAAATGCGAAGGGGTCCAAAGGAAGGTGATGAGGAAGAGGACGATGCTTTCGATGGCCACGCCACTGGTAACGCAGGCCCAGCCGATCATCGGCGGAAAAGCGCCGGCAGCGCCGCCAATGACGATATTCTGCGGCGTCGAGCGCTTCAGCCACATCGTATAGACGACGGCATAAAAGAAGATCGTAAACGCCAGTAGCCCGGCCGACAGCCAGTTGACGACAACACCGAGAATGCAGACCGAAAAGGCCGACAGCGTCAGACCGAAGGCCAGCGCCTCTTCCGGACGGATCTTGCCCGCAGGGATCGGCCGCGAGGCGGTGCGGGTCATGACCGCATCGATATCCGCGTCATACCACATGTTCAGCGCGCCGGACGCTCCCGCGCCGACGGCAATACAGAGGATGGCGATGAAGCCGATGAAGGGATGGATATGACCGGGGGCCAGCACCATGCCGGCCAGCGCCGTGAAGACGACGAGCGACATGACGCGCGGTTTCAGCAGCTCAAAGAAATCCCGCGCAGAGGCTTCCGAGAGCCGCACTGCAGCCTCCGGGCCATTTGCTTCGTGATGGTCGATGATCGTCATCCGTTTCCGTACCGTTTCAGACGCGACGGTCGCCCGCGCGCCTCTGTTGCTCCGTCATCCTCGGGCCTGTCCCGAGGATGACGCAGGTCCAAAGCTTACTTACTTGATGCGCGGCAGCTGTTCCCACTGGTGGAACGGAGGCGGCGACGGCAGCGTCCATTCCAGCGTGTTGGCGCCTTCACCCCACGGATTGTCGCCAGCAACGCGCTTCTTGGAGAAGGCTTCGAAGACGCCGAAGAGGAAGATCAGAACGGCAACGGCCGAGAGGTAAGAGCCGTAGGACGAAACCGCGTTCCAGCCGGCATAGGCATCCGGATAGTCGATATAGCGGCGCGGCATGCCGGCGAGGCCGAGGAAATGCTGCGGGAAGAACACCAGGTTGACGCCAACGAACATGACCCAGAAGTGCAGCTTGCCGATGAATTCCGAATACATGTAGCCGGTCATCTTCGGGAACCAGTAGTACCATGCGGCGAAGATCGCAAAGACGGCACCAAGCGACAGGACGTAGTGGAAGTGGGCAACCACGTAGTAGGTGTCGTGCATCGAGCGGTCGAGGCCGGCATTGGCGAGCTGGACGCCGGTGACGCCGCCGACCGTGAACAGGAAGATGAAGCCGATCGCCCAGACCATCGGCGTGGTGAAGCGGATCGAACCGCCCCACATCGTCGCGATCCAGGAGAAAATCTTCACGCCGGTCGGAACCGCAATGACCATCGTCGCGAAGACGAAGTAGCGCTGCGTGTCGAGCGACATGCCGACGGTATACATGTGGTGCGCCCAGACGATGAAGCCGACGGCGCCGATTGCGACCATGGCATAGGCCATGCCGAGGTAGCCGAAGATCGGCTTGCGCGAGAAGGTCGAGACGATATGGCTGACGATGCCGAAGCCGGGCAGGATCAGGATGTAGACTTCCGGGTGACCGAAGAACCAGAACAGATGCTGGAACAGGATCGGATCGCCGCCGCCTTCAGGCGCGAAGAAGGCCGTACCGAAATTGCGGTCGGTGAGCAGCATCGTGATGCCGCCGGCCAGAACCGGCAGGGACAGAAGCAGAAGGAAGGCGGTGATCAGCACCGACCAGGCAAACAGCGGCATCTTGTGCAGCGTCATGCCGGGAGCACGCATGTTGAGGATGGTGGTGATGAAGTTGATCGCGCCGAGGATCGAGGACGCGCCGGCAATGTGCAGGCCGAGGATCACGAGATCCATGGCTGGTCCAGGCTGTCCCGACGTCGAGAACGGTGGATAGATCGTCCAGCCGCCCCCTGCCCCGTAACCGCCAGCCGGGCCTTCGACGAACATCGAGAGAAGCACCAGCAGGAAGGCCGGAATGATCAGCCAGAAGGAGATGTTGTTCATGCGCGGAAACGCCATGTCAGGCGCGCCGATCATGATCGGCACCATCCAGTTGGCGAAGCCGCCGATCAGCGCCGGCATGACCATGAAGAAGATCATGATGAGCGCGTGCGCGGTCGTGAACACGTTGTACATGTGCTTGCCGCCGTCGATGGCAGCGTCGCCCTCGAAGCCGTAGACCATGGACGCCAGTCCGTGGAAGATCTGGATGCCCGGCTCCTGCAGCTCCATGCGCATGACCACCGACAGCGTACCGCCGATGATGCCGGCGAAGATCGCAAAGATCAGGTAGAGCGTGCCGATGTCCTTGTGGTTGGTCGACAGGAACCAGCGCTGGAAAAAGGACAGCGGCTTGTGGGCGTGGTCGTGATCATGGTCGTGCGCGTGGTCATGCGCATGATCATGAAGGTGATCGGTATGAGCGGGTGTTCCGGCCATTGTTATAGCTCCCCTTCGAATTCTTTAGGGCGAATTACTGTGCGGCGTTTGCAGCGACGTCGACGGTCTTTGCCGCGCCGTCGGTTGCAGCCATGAGCGCCTTGTTCGCGTCACCGATATTGGTCGCGGCAGCAGCAAGCCAGGTGGCGTACTTATCTTCGCTGACGACCCGGATGGCGATCGGCATATAGGCATGATCCTTGCCGCAAAGCTCGGAACACTGGCCGTAGTAGAGACCTTCGCGGTCCGCCTTGAACCATGTTTCGTTCAGGCGACCGGGCACGGCATCGATCTTGACGCCGAAGGCCGGCATGGCGAAGGCGTGAATGACGTCTGCGGCAGTGACGAGCAGGCGAACCGTCTTGCCGACCGGGACGACGACTTCGTTATCGACGGCCAGCAGGCGCGGATAGGCACCCACGTCAGCCTTGCCCAGCGACGCACGGTCCTCGTCCTTCAGCAGCAGACTGTCGAAGGACAGCGGGCTTTCGCCGACTTCATATTCATAGGACCAGTACCACTGGTTGCCCGTTGCCTTGACCGTCAGGTCCGGATTCTGCGGCGGCGTCAGCTGCGCGGTCAGGAGCTGGAAGGACGGAATGGCCAGGAAAAGCAGGATAATGACCGGACCCAGCGTCCAGGCGATCTCGATGCCGGTGTGGTGGCTTGTCTTCGACGGCACCGGGTTTGCGCTTTCGCGAAATTTCACAACGACGATAACCAGAAGAAGCAACACGAACAGCGTGATCGGCACGATGAACCAGAGAGTATAATGCTCGAACCAGGTGATTTCTTCCATGATCGCCGTCGCGGCAGGCTGGAAATTTGTCTGCCAGTCCACCGGCTTGTCAGCCAGCGCGCTCGAAGCAAAAAGCAGACAGGCAATCGCCGCCAGAACTGCATAAGCCTTGTTTTTCACGATAGTGTCTCCCACATGCGCTTGATCAGGATCAAACCAAAACGCAGAATCCCTGCGATACTGAAGCGCTTCAAACCACAGTTTGATGGCCGCCGCAACATCTGTCCATGGAAGCCCGTGCGGCATTTTTGCGCAAAATGCGCATTCTCCACCGGCCATCATGGCCGGCCGCTTTTTTGTAGCATGAAAAGCGCGGTTTGCGTCAACGGCATTCGCCCATTTTCCGCCAGAAAGTCGTTTGCCGTAAAGGTGATAGGTTCGACGAATATCCGGAAGTGAATGTGGGAATTTGGCTGCTTCTATTGTCACACGATCGGCTTCGTGCACGCAGACGTCTCCCGTTGTATTTCGGCCTCTCGGCCCGCACGAGGACACGCCTGAAGATTATAAGGACGCCGTTTCGATTGCAACTCGCTTTCCAATAGGAGAGCACATCGTTCAATGCTATTCCGGAACTGTTGTACGGCCCAATTTCGGCCATACCCGACTGAAAGGACACTCGGGGCTTTTCATTTCGGCGCATGCGCTTCAAGAATAGCCGCACTGATTCTTACGTATTGAGGTTTTCATGGGCCTGCCCCTCGTTTCCCGTCTGACGGCTTTGGCGCTTTTGTCGATTGCCGCGCTCGGACTGTCGGCTGCCGCATTTCCGCAGCAAGCTCTGGCCCAGCAGCAACCGGGCACGCCGGGAACAGTAAAATCCAATCACGGCGCCTGGTCGATCGTCTGCGACCAGCCAGCAGGGGCCACGGCGGAACAATGCGCCCTGATGCAGAACGTGATTGCCGAGGATCGGCCAGAGGTCGGGCTTTCCGTGGTTGTGTTGAAGACCGCCGACCGCAAGGCGAAGATTCTGCGTGTTCTCGCACCGCTCGGCGTGCTTCTGCCCAACGGGCTGGGGCTGAATGTTGACGGCAAGGATATCGGCCGCGCCTATTTCGTCCGTTGTTTCTCCGACGGTTGTTATGCCGAGGTGGTTCTCGAGGAAGAGCTACTGAAAACCTTCCGCAGCGGCACGACGGCCACCTTCATCGTCTTCCAGTCGCCGGAAGAAGGCATCGGTATACCGGTCGATCTCAAGGGTTTTGGCGAAGGTTACGACACGCTACCCTGATTTGGGCGCGCAAACTGGCCGGATAATCAAGGTTAGAGCCCGCGCAGTGTAACGCACTGGTGTTGAGAGCCGTGCTTGCCCAAGGCTGAACCTGTCCCTACATCATGCATCATCTCTGCAGCATCTGGAGCCACGTCCATGAACACTGATCTGATCAAACTCTTCGACAGCGACGAAGATGCGGTGCGGCGGGTTCTGGCAGATACGCTCCAAGGTGCCGACGACGGTGAATTATTCATTGAGCATGGCCAGTCGGAATCGCTTTCCTTCGATAACGGCCGGCTGAAAGGCGGTAGTTTCAACACCGACCAGGGTTTTGGCCTGCGCGCCGTTGCCGGCGAAGCGGTGGGTTACGCGCATGCGGGCGAGCTTTCGCTTTCGGCGCTGAAGCGCGCGTCGGATGCCGTCGGCGCTGTCACGCGCGGTTATTCCGGCTCCTATGCCGCCGCGCCCCAGGGTACCAACAAGAAGCTGTACGGCGACGAAAACCCAATCGGCGAACCGAGCTTTGAGGCAAAGGTTGCGCTGCTGTCGGAGATCGACGCCTATCTGCGCGGCAAGGATGCAAAGGTCCGCCAGGTCTCGGCCTCGATTGCCGCAAGCTGGCAAGTTGTCGATATCCTGCGCGCCGACGGTCACCGAATGCACGACGTGCGGCCGATGACGCGGCTCAATATTTCCGTCGTTGTCGGTGATGGCGACAGGCAGGAATCCGGCTCCTACGGTGTCGGTGGGCGGCGCGGGTTTGGTGATTTCATTGCCGCCGACAATTGGCGCCATGGCGCCGACGAGGCGTTGCGACAGGCGCTGGTCAATCTCGAGGCGATCGACGCGCCGGCCGGTACAATGGACGTCGTACTCTCCTCCGGCTGGCCGGGCGTGATGCTGCACGAAGCGGTCGGGCATGGCCTGGAAGGCGACTTCAACCGAAAGAAGACGTCGGCCTTTGCCGGCCTGCTCGGCAGCCAGGTCGCTGCCAAGGGTGTCACCGTCGTTGATGACGGCACGATTGAATCGCGCCGGGGATCGCTGACTATCGACGACGAAGGCACGCCCTCCGCCTACAATGTTTTGATCGACGACGGCAAACTCGTCGGCTACATGCAGGACCGTCAGAACGCCCGCCTGATGGGCATGAAGCCAACCGGCAACGGCAGGCGCGAATCCTACGCGCATGTGCCGATGCCGCGTATGACCAACACCTACATGCTCTCCGGGGGCAAGACGCCGGACGAGATCATTGCCTCGGTGAAGAAGGGCATCTATGCCGTCTCGTTCGGCGGCGGACAGGTGGACATCACCTCCGGCAAGTTCGTCTTCGGCTGCACCGAGGCCTATCTGATCGAGGACGGCAAGATCGGCGCGCCCGTCAAGGGCGCGATGCTGATCGGCAACGGCCCGGAGGCGATGCAGCGCATCTCGATGATCGGCAACGACATGAAGCTCGACACCGGCATGGGCAACTGCGGCAAGGGCGGCCAATGGGTTCCCGTCGGCGTCGGCCAGCCGCATCTGCGCATGAACGACATGACAGTCGGCGGCACCCGGGCTTGAGCCAACGCGTAGTGCAACACTTCGGCGGCCCTGCACTCTCTGGCCAGTCACTTCTGAAATATTGATTATCGTTCCCGCGCCCTGTGCGCATGTCCTGCCTTACGCAAAACTCTCCTCTGGAACCAAACGTCTCGACCAGAGTTCTCCTCCCGAGCTGCAAATCAGTGAAATCGCAGCCGGTTATTCCAAAGGAGAGACATCATGGGACGTGGAATTCTACTCTGGCTGATCGGTGTTCCGATCCCCATCATCATCCTTCTCGCCCTCTTTTTCCGATAGGGGGAACGCATGACAATGCCGGTTTCCACAGGGCACGTCTCCTCATACGCGCCAGCCGTTGAATCTTCGCGCTCAGCTGTCAGCTGGGGCGCGATCATCGCCGGGGCGGTTGCCGCCGCGGCCCTTACTTTACTTTTGACCCTTCTCGGTTCCGGCCTCGGTCTTACAATGGTATCGCCCTGGTCATCGGAAGGCGTTTCCGCCACGACCTTCGCGGTCTCGACGGCAATCTGGATCGTCATCGTTCAGTGGCTTGCTTCCGGCATGGGTGGCTATATCACCGGTAGGCTCCGGACGCGCTGGACGGGGACGCAAACGGATGAAGTCTTCTTCCGTGATACAGCGCACGGCATTCTTGCCTGGGCGCTTGCCACGTTGATTGTTGCGGGAACGCTGACGTCTGCCATCACCTCGACCATCAACAGCGGCGTGCAGGCGGCTTCAACCGTGACATCCGGCGCAGCGTTGGCGACCGCATCAGCCACGACCAACGCTGAGGGCGGGCCGATGGCCTATTTCGTCGATTCGCTTCTGCGTCCGGCCGATCCGGGTGCGAGCACAGCCGAAACGAATGCACAGGATGCGGCGCAGGTGTCGCGTATCCTGATCAACGGCGCTACGGCTGGCGAAATTCCGGCAGACGACCGGGCCTATCTCGGGCGCCTCGTCGCCGTGCGCACCGGCCTGTCGGAAGCCGAGGCCAATGCCCGGGTCGATACCGTGCTGAAAAGCATCGAGGATGCCAAGGTTGCGGCGCAGGAAGCAGCCGACACCGCTCGCAAGGCCGGCGCGACACTAGCCCTGCTGACCGCGCTTTCCTTCTGATCGGTGCCTTCATCGCCGGCGTAAGTGCTGCCCTTGGCGGTCGTGAACGCGACGCAATCGACGAAGCCTTCATCAAGGGTTAGTCTGGTCGATAGAAGCAGGCAAACGGCGGTTCGCGAATGTGAGCCGCCGTTTCCGTTCAAGAAGGCTTAACACCCCGCCCCCTAAAGTCCCATTGAGCAGCCTCGCCACCGCGAGGCGAGAAATTCACAGGTCGGGAACATGGTTGCCAGGATCGTCAAGCGCGCAGTCATCACCGGGGGCCTTGGGGCTGCGGGCCTGCTGAGCGCCGCCGGACTGATGCGTTCGGCCCGCGGTCGCGGGGCCATCTTCACCCTCCATCATGTACGCCCGAAGCAGACCCGCATCTTTGACCGTAATGCGCATCTCGAGATCGCGCCGACTTTTCTCGATGCCGCCATCCGTCGCATGAAGCACGATGGTTACCGCTTCCTTGCCCTCGATGCCGTCCCTGAACATCTTGTCTCGGACGACCCTCGGCCTGTCGCTGTTTTTACACTCGACGATGGCTATCGCAACAATTTGGACTATGCCGCCCCGGTCTTTACCCGGCACGACGTTCCCTTCACCGTCTTCGTTACCAGCGGCTTTATAGACCGCACCCATACGCTTTGGTGGGAAACGCTCACAGACCTGCTGGAGGCCCGGCAGAGCCTTGCCTTCGATTTCGGCTGCGGCGTCGAGACTCTCCCGCTTTCGGGTTTTTCGGAAAAAGACGTGGCTTTCGACCGCATCGCTGCATTCATCCGTAACGGCAACGAAGCATCCGCTGTGGAAGTGTTGAATACGGTTGCGTCAGGCGAGGGTATCAATCCACTGCGCATAACCGAACGGCTGACTCTCGGTGAAGCGGGGCTAAAGACGCTGGTGCAAAACCCGCTGGCGAGCCTTGGCGTGCATACGATCAGCCATCGCGCGCTGGCCCGGCTGACGCAGGAGGAGGCCCATCTGGAACTTGCCGCTTCCGCCGAACGGATCCGGACGATCACCGGCACCCGGCCAACAACGCTTGCCTACCCTTACGGCGATCCGGCCGCGGTTTCGCCGCGGGACTATAGCCTGGCCGCAGACCTCGGGCTTACCATCGCGGTTACGACGCGGCCGGGCACGCTGACATCCAAGGCGCCGCTCACCGCCCTGCCCCGCATCTCGCTGAACGGCTACTACCAGAAGCCGGAATATGTCAGCGCGCTCGCATCGGGCATCCCTTTCCGGCTGATGGGCCGGGGCTGATTTCAAACAGCATTACGGATACATCCGCACCTTTTCCCAATCGGCGTCACCGTCCTTGCGCCGGAACTCTATGCGGTCGTGCAGTCGGAAGGCGCCGTCCTTCCAGAACTCGATCGAGGTCGGCCTGATACGGAAACCGGACCAATGGTCGGGGCGCGGAATGTCGCCGATGGCATACCGCAGGCCGTATTCAGCCACGGCCTTTTCCAGCGCGAAACGGCTTTCCAGCGGGCGGGACTGTTTCGAGGCCCAGGCGCCGATACGGCTGCCGCGCGGCCGGGTCTTGTAGTATTCATCGGCTTCCGCGTCCGTGACGATCTCGACGGGACCGCGCAGGCGCACCTGCCGCCGCAATGATTTCCAGTGGAAGCACAGCGCGGCCTTCATGCTGCCCAGGATTTCTTGGCCCTTCTGGCTTTCGAAATTCGTGTAGAACACGAAACCGCGCTCGTCGAAGTCCTTGAGCAGCACCATTCGGACATTCGGCAAGCCATCCGCATCTACCGTTGCCAGCGCTACCCCGTTGGGATCGTTGATTTCACTGGCCTTGGCCTCTTCAAGCCAAGCGCCGAAAAGCGAAAACGGTTCGCTTTCCTGGGTGAAGTCACCAGTTGTTAACCCAGTCTCGCTCATATTGTCTTCCAATGCAGTGATGTGTTGCGCAGTTTGCAATCCATAAGGACGGGTTGTCCGGCAGCACGTGAACAGTAAAGACCCGCAGATCACATCCCGACCGGATGTTTGCGACCTTCGTCTCCGAGTCTGACAGGTATGCCGTGCAAGACATAGCAAAGTGCATTGATGACACAAAGAGGTTATCCCGTCGCAGGGCGGGGCTAGGCGCGCTGTGTCTCATCACGCTTTCGCTCTCGGGCTGCATGAGCGCGGGGCTCGATCTCGCCGATACGGCCAATGTCGACAAGTCGCTTTCCACGGGCTCCGTCCCGGGGCGATCAACGGGGATAGCCTTTCCGACGAAGTGACGGTCCGCAATGCCGTTTCGTCGGCCGATGTTGCAAAGACGAGCGGCAATCCAATTCCCTGGGCCAATTCGAGCTCCGGCAGCGCCGGCGTGATCAGCAGCATCGAGGAGGACCGCTCGAACGGGCAGATTTGCCGGCGTTTCACCACGACGCGCCACTCCTACCAGGGCATCGCCAAGTTCGACGGTAATACCTGCCTGCTCGGCAACGGTGAATGGTATCTGACGAGCTTTGGACCGCGCAGCTGAAACCGGGCATTAACCACAGTTTCGCAAACATCAACCGGATTGCCGTTCCCGATCACATCCGGCACGCCCAAGCACCTGTGGCTAACTGATATTTAGCAACTCCTTTGCATCATCGCCTTTCGAGAAACGGAACGCTGGAAAGCTATTCCGCTTCTTTCAACAGGCTGAAACGGTCGCTGGATGCGGCTGTCGGGAGCTCTAAAACAATGACAACGATGCGCGACCCCTATTCGATCCTCGGCGTCCGGCGAAATGCCGCTCCAGACGAGATCAAGGCCGCCTGGCGCGCCGTGGCCAAGGCCGTGCACCCCGATCAGAATCGCGACGACCCGCTGGCCACTGCCAGATTTGCCGAAGCGGGCCGCGCCTATGAGGTGCTGAAAAATCCCAAACTCCGGAGCCGCTACGACGATGCGCGCCGCGAGGCCGAGTTGCGCCGCATGGAAGAAATGCACCGTAAGACCCGCGAACCGGAACAACCGATCGGCGACGTCGATCCGGAGACGGCAGAGGAAATGGTCTCGCGCATCTTCGGAAGCGAAACGAAGCCCCGAAAGGCCGAACCGGCGGCAACCAGCACCACGCCACCGCGCCCGAAACCCACGGTGAAGCCGGAGGTCAAGTCGGAGCCGAAGGCCGAAGCAAAGCCCGAAACGGCAGCCGACGCCCGACCTGAACCGGCGCCGGAAGCAAAAACCGACACGACGGAGAGACCGATACCCTTCGCAATCTTTCCGCGTTCGGCGGCCCCGGCTGCTGAACTCGTCTCGGCCATCGTGCGCCGCATTCGCGGCACCGCGAGCAAGGCGATCGAAAAGGTTCCGGACATTGCCTGCGAAGTGACGGTTTCGGTGGAGGACCTGTTCAACCGCGCCAAGGCGACGGCGACATTGCCTGACGGCCAGACACTGAAGGTCGCCCTGCCCGCAGGCACGACCGATGGCAGCATTATTCGCATGAAGGAACTGGGCTATCGGCTGAACGGCATGCTGCGCGGCGATATCGTCGTTACCGTGCGTGTTCGTCAGGACAGCACACTGCGCACCGATGGGCTAGATCTGCGCACGACGCTATCTATCGATATCCAGAATGCCGTCCTTGGCTGCGAGACCAAGGTGATGACCCTGACTGGCCCTGTCGATGTTGCCGTGCCGGCATGGTCCGGTTCAGACAAAATCATCCGGCTGGCCGGTCATGGCCTTGCCGATGCAGACGGTAGACGCGCTGATCTGCTCGTTGAGCTTCGGCTGATGCTCTGGGAGACCCCGGATGAGAGGATCACCGACCTTATGCGCAGTCGCCAGCAGGGCCTGTTCCTCTGATGCCGGGATTATCGGTTCCGGTGACGGTTTCATGAAGTTCTGACCCATTATTACGGGGACTAACAGTTCCTGATCCGCACCGTGCTTGAACCACCGGAGTGGCTATGTCATAGGCAATGCTCAAAAAGACGGGCCGCCGGGATTTGACGGGCAGCACGCAGCAAGTTCAACACATGCGGACTTTCCGATCGGCAGTGGCTGAGGAAAGAACAGGCATAAGCAGGGGCATAACCATGTCGCAAACATCCGGATTGATGAAGGGTAAGCGCGGCCTCATCATGGGCGTCGCAAACAACCGTTCGATTGCTTGGGGCATCGCCAAGGCGATCCATGCACAGGGCGGCGAGATCGCCTTCACCTATCAGGGCGAAGCATTGAAGAAGCGGGTCGAGCCTCTCGTCGCGGAAGTCGGGGGCTTCCTTGCCGGACACTGCGACGTCAGCGATGAATCCACCATCGACGCGGTCTTTGAGGAACTGGAGAAGACCTGGGGCAAGATCGACTTCATCGTGCATGCCATCGGCTTCTCCGACAAGGACGAACTGACCGGCCGTTATGTCGACACATCGGCGAACAATTTCGCCAAGACCATGCAGATTTCGGTCTACTCCTTCACCTCGGTCGCACGGCGCGCAGAAAAGCTGATGACGGACGGCGGCTCGATGTTGACGCTGACCTATTACGGCGCTGAAAAGGTGATGCCGAATTACAACGTCATGGGCGTTGCAAAGGCAGCCCTGGAAGCGAGCGTGAAGTATCTGGCGGTCGATCTCGGCCCGAAGAACATTCGCGTCAACGCCATCTCAGCCGGCCCGATCAAGACACTGGCAGCCTCCGGCATTGGCGACTTCCGCTATATCCTCAAGTGGAATGAATACAACGCGCCGCTGCGCCGCACTGTCACCATTGAGGAAGTCGGCGATGTCGGCCTCTATATGCTCTCGGACCTTTCCCGTTCCGTGACCGGCGAGATCCACCATGCCGACAGCGGCTATCACGTCATCGGCATGAAGGCCGTAGACGCGCCTGATATCTCCGTCGTCAAGGACTGATACGGCTTTTAAGGGTTTTCCCGTGCTCATCTATATGATCCGCCACGGCCAGACCGATTGGAATGCCGAAATCCGCCTGCAGGGGCAAAAGGACATTCCGCTCAACGAAACCGGTCGCCAGCAGGCGACCGAGAACGGCCGGTCACTGGCCGCACTCCTGGGCAAACAGGCCGGGGGTTTCCATTTCGTCTCCAGCCCGCTCCATCGCACGCGCGAAACCATGGAGCGCATGCGTCTCGTCATGGCACTCGACCCGACGGATTACCGGACGGACGAGCGGCTGCGCGAAGTCTCCTTCGGCGATTGGGAAGGTTACACCATGGCCGAGCTTGAGCGAGAGGTCCCGGAACGGGTGGCGGAACGAGAGATTTCGAAATGGGATTTCATTCCACCTGGTGACGAAGCGGAAAGCTACGAAATCCTCTCCTGGCGGGTCGGGGCATGGCTTAAGGATGTCACGGCACCCACGGTCTGCGTCGCACATGGCGGTGTCATCCGTGTCCTTTTCAAGATTTGTGGTGCGATGGCGCAGGAAGCGGCTGCAATCGGCGCGATCCCGCAGGACCGCATTCTGAAGATCGAGAATGGCGCAATAGGCTGGATTTGATCGGCTGCGAGCAACCGTAGACGGCCATCAGTATGCGTGTGGCAACCCTGAATTACTGAACGATCTCGAGATCATTGATGACGCGCTTGCCATCGATTTCCGTGTAGAAAACCAGAACCTTGACGCCTTCCTTGAGGCCATCGAAGTTGAATTCCTCGGGTGCCTGATAGCTCTTTCCATCATCAAGGGAAAGACTCAACCCCGCAGTGTCGACACTCGTGATCACGGCCTCGACATCCGCGCTCTCAGCAAAGGCATTCAACGGCGAAAACAACCCAGCAGCGGCCAAAAGTGCCACAACGACGAAACGCATCTGTCTTGCCCTCTTCAACGACTCTATAAATTTTGTTGTTCCCATCATCTGATACCCGATTGTGGCAAAAATTGCCCATAGTTGCGTCATTTCAAAAAATCGCGAACGAAACAGCCCTTGGTTGTTTCTAATTCTGAAATGCAAGTAAACGCTTCAAAACTCTGATTTTCATAACAGGAACAGGCCCTAAAGCCAATATTAAGACTCCGCACCTAAGTTGGATCAGGGGACTTTGGGGTGCATGAGCAGTGAGTATGATCGTCAAAATCCGCCGCCATGCCGGCACCGTTGCACGGCTGGCGAAACCGTCCCTCGTGCCGGCCTTCATTGCGGCCACGGTTGTGTTCGCGGGAGGCTATCTCTTTGAGCAGCAGAATCGCGAGAATTTCGGCAACGAACTGAAGATCAATGTTCAAAACGAACTCAATCTGATCTCAACGCGGCTGCAGGGCGAAATCAACACGAACATCGCCGCGCTACGCGGACTTGCCAACAGTGTATCCGTCACCCCTGACATGAGCGTCGAATATTTCGACCGCTTGGCCGCCAAGACGATGCTGCAGAACCCGCCGATGGTGCGGGTCAGTGTGGCCCCCGACGCCGTGGTCAAGATGACCTATCCGCTTCAGGGCAATGAGCGCATGATCGGTACCGATTTCAAGCGGTTCGGATCCTCGCGACTGGCAACGGACCGGGCCAAGTCGAAGGCCAAGCCGATCATAGCCGGTCCGGTTCGGCTTCCCAGCGGCAAGACCGGTTTCAACCTGTTTTTCCCGGTATTTTCCAGGATTGATGGCCATCCGGGTTTCTGGGGCTTTCTCGAGGCGATCGTTGACGAGAAGGAACTGTACGTCAATGCCAGCCTGATAGACAGGCCCGATGGTGCAGGCGAGAGCACCGATGGCCACCGCCAGATCGACCTCCAGCTCGCCATCCGTGATATTTCGGTCCACGATAATATCCAGGATCCCTTTTTGGTGATTCCGAAATTTTCAGGAAGACGCCCGTTATCCGCAAATTGCAACTTCCCGGCGGTGTCTGGGAACTGGCGGCAATCCCGGCCGAAGGCTGGGAGCAGGAACCGGGCAATACCAGCAGTCTGCGCATTACCATCCTGGTTGCCGCAGCCGTAGTCATTATCCCGATCTTCCTCACCGGAGGCCTTGTCAGCGAGCGCCAGCGCAACCGGGCCAAGATTCGTGCCCGCGAAAGCGAACTGCTTACTGTCTCACACCGGCTTAATCTTGCGCTGGAATCGTCCAAGATCGGCATCTGGGAGATCGATCTCGAAACACAGGGCAGGACCTGGGACGAACGCATGTACCATCTGCATGGCATGCCGGCGGAGACCGTTGAGCCGACCTATGAGGCGTGGCGCCGGACAGTGCATGTCGATGACATCAAGGCTGCCTCTCTTTCGCTTTTCAGAACACTGGACGAAGGTCTGGAGTATCGCTCGCAGTACCGCGTCATCCTACCCGACAGCAGCGTCCGGCATATCCGCAATGTCGGCTCCACCCATGAAGGCCCAGACGGCAAGGCAAAGATCACAGGCATCAGCTGGGATGTGACCGACGACGTTCTAATGACCGAGCAACTGCGGGCCGCGAAAGCGATGGCCGACCTCAAGAATGAGGAGCTGGCCCAGGCAAAAGACCGTATCGAGCACAATGCGCTTCATGATCCGCTGACCGGACTTGGCAACCGCCGCATGCTCGACAAGGAACTTCAGATGCTATCCGGAAGAAACGGTCTCGTCGATGTGGCCATCCTGCATATCGATCTTGACCGCTTCAAGCAGATCAACGACACGCTCGGCCATGCGGCCGGCGACGCGATGCTGGTTCATGCCTCGGAAATCCTGCGCTCCAACATCCGCAAGAACGACATCGTCGCACGCATCGGCGGCGACGAGTTTGTCATCGTCGTTAGCGACCCGCCGAGCGATATCTACCTCTCGCAATTGTGCGAGCGCATCATCAGCCAGATGCGCCAGCCCGTCGACTATAACGGCTTTCCCTGCCGCTTCGGCGTCAGCATCGGTATCGCCGTTGCCCGCGAGACTGCGGTCGACGAGCGCAAGCTCCTGGTCAACGCCGACATCGCGCTCTACCGCGCCAAGGAAAACGGCCGAAACAGGCACGAATTTTTCACCGAGGTTCTTCAGGCCGAGATCATTACCACCAAGCGGATTGCCGACGAAATTCTTGAAGGAATCGAAAGAAACGAATTCGTCGCCTGGTACCAGCCACAGCTGGAGGCCAGCTCGCTCAAGCTGGCGGGTGTCGAAGCGCTGATCCGCTGGAATCATCCGCGCGAGGGCCTTCTGACGCCAGACAAGTTCCTGAAGATCGCCGAGGAAATGAACGCCATGGCGACGCTCGACCGCATCGTGCTCGACCGCGCGCTGATCGACGGCATGCGCTGGGCCGCCGAAGGCATCGATGTGCCGAAGATTTCCGTCAACGTCTCGGCCAAGCGCCTGCGGGACGAAACGCTGGTCAATTCGCTGAAGGGTCTCAGCCTGCGGCCCGGACAGATTTCCTTCGAACTGGTGGAATCGATCTTCCTGGATGAAAGCGACGATGTCGTGCTGGCCAATATCGAGGGCATCAAAAAGCTCGGCATCGACATTGAAATCGATGATTTCGGCACCGGCCACACCTCGATCGTCAGTCTCCTGAAGATCAAGCCGAAGCGCCTGAAGATCGACCGGCAGCTCGTCGCACCGATTTTGCGCGAGCGCAGCGAACAGGCGCTGATCCGCTCGATCATCGAGATCGGCCGTTCGCTCGGCATCGAAACGGTTGCCGAAGGCGTGGAAACCATGGAGCACGCCGAGATGCTCGGTCTGCTCGGTTGCGACCTTTTGCAGGGCTATGCCTTTGCCAAGCCGCTCAGCGCTGACGATTTCTCTCGCTTCGCCCGCAACCAGCTGCTGCAGCTCGCCTCCTGAAACGCGCCGGTTGTCGCAACGGATAAACACACTGTTGCGGCAAAACCGGCTTTCCCTTGCCGCGCGCGCTCTAATAGTCACGGCCAAAGGTGAAAGTGGCTTGCCGCCATTCGCCGCAGTGTTTCAACAGCCGGTCCTGCTCGCCATGTCGCACAATACCTTCGGTCATCTTTTCCGCGTTACCACCTGGGGCGAAAGCCACGGGGTTGCGCTCGGCTGCGTCGTCGATGGCTGCCCTCCCGGCATTCGTTTCACGCTTGCCGAATTGCAGGCCTGGCTCGACAAGCGCAAGCCCGGCCAATCGCGTTTCGTGACGCAGCGCCGCGAGGACGATCTGGTCAAAATTCTCTCCGGCGTTATGCTGGACGAGGACGGAGAGACGATGATCTCGACTGGGACGCCGATCTCGATGATGATCGAGAATACCGACCAGCGCTCCAAGGATTATGGCGAAATCGCCAAACGATATCGTCCGGGCCATGCCGACTATACCTACGACGTCAAATACGGAATCCGCGACTATCGTGGCGGCGGCCGGTCGTCGGCCCGCGAAACGGCAGCCCGCGTTGCGGCCGGGGGCCTTGCCCGTAAGGTCGTGCCCGGCCTTCTGGTGCGCGGCGCTCTGGTGCAGATTGGCAAGCATAAAATCAACCGCGACAACTGGGACTGGAACGAAGTCGGCAACAACCCGTTCTTCTGTCCTGATCCTAAAATGGTGCCCGTCTGGGAAGACTATCTCGACGGCATCCGCAAGGCCGGCTCCTCCGTCGGCGCGGTCGTCGAAGTGGTGGCCGAAGGGGTTCCGGCCGGAATCGGCGCACCTGTTTATGCCAAGCTCGACCAGGACATCGCCTCCAACCTGATGTCGATCAATGCCGTCAAGGGTGTGGAGATCGGCAACGGCTTTGCCGCGGCCGAAATCACCGGCGAAGAGAATGCCGACGAAATGCGCGTCAGCGCGTCCGGCGATCCGATCTTCCTGTCCAACAATGCCGGCGGCATTCTTGGCGGCATCGCCACCGGCCAGCCGGTTGTTGCCCGCTTTGCGATCAAGCCGACCTCCTCGATCCTCACGGAACGCCGCTCGATCGACAGTGATGGTAACGAGGTGGATGTGCGCACCAAGGGCCGTCACGACCCTTGCGTCGGCATCCGCGCCGTGCCGATCGGCGAGGCCATGCTTGCCTGCGCCATTGCCGACCATTACCTCCGCGACCGTGGCCAAACCGGCCGCCTGAAGTGAATGGCGCCTGAAATAATTGAGGAAACACCCCAATGTCCTATGACCAGAAGCGCGTCGCCGATGCCATCCGGGCTTTCGAAGCCGGCGAAATCGTCGTTGTCACCGATGATGACGGCCGCGAAAACGAAGGCGACCTGATCGTCGCGGCGGTGCATTGCACCGCGGAAAAAATGGCCTTCATCGTGCGCCATACCTCCGGCATCGTCTGCACGCCCATGCCGAGGGAAGAGGCCAAGCGCCTCAACCTCAACGCCATGGTGGCCGAAAACGATTCGGCCCACACGACCGCCTTTACCGTCACCGTCGATTTCAAGCACGGCACGACCACAGGCATTTCTGCCGAAGACCGGACGCTGACGGTGCGCAATCTCGCCAATCCGAATGTCGGTGCTGCCGACTTCACCCGTCCTGGCCATATCTTTCCGCTGGTCGCCCGCGAAGGCGGCGTGCTCATGCGGTCCGGCCACACGGAAGCGGCCGTCGATCTCTGCCGGCTCGCCAGCCTGCCGCCGATCGGCGTGATCTGCGAGCTGGTCAACGATAACGGCACTGTCATGCGCGGGCCGCAGGTGGCAAGCTTTGCCGAAACACACGGGCTGAAGCAGGTCTCGGTCGCCGACCTCATCGCCTATCGCCAGCGCAAGGACAAACTGATCGAGCTGGAAAACAGCTTCGACATCGAAACGCCCTATGGCAAGGCCAAAGGCCATGCCTATTCCCTGCCCTGGGACCCGATGCAGCATCTGGCCGTCGTCTTCGGCGACATCCGCGACGGCGTCGATATTCCAGTGCGCCTGCATCTGGAAAATGTCGGTGCTGATGTCTTCGGCAAGGACTGCCAGCTCGACCAGATCATGAAGCGCATTGCCGAGCAGGGCCGCGGCGTCATCGTTTACCTGCGCGAAGGTTCTGTCGGCGTCGGCGTCTCCACGACAGCACGCACGGCAAAACATGAGCGCGAAGGCCATGATGAGGCACAGGCCCGCGAAAGCGAGTGGCTGGAAATCGGTCTCGGCGCCCAGATCCTCAAGGACCTCGGCATCAGCTCGATCAAGCTCATCGCCTCGCGCGAGCGCCACTATGTCGGCCTGGAAGGTTTTGGGATCGAGATTTCGGCGACGGATATCCTGTAGCAAAAAGTTCTGTCCCGGACCCGCGAATAGCCCTGCCCCTCCGCCCGTCACCAATGGACAGGCGGCGGACCATGATTATCATGGCAGCCTGGGGCAAAGGGGGACGGTCGGCATGTGGGATTTCGAAATCGGCAGGACCATCGGCATTCTGCTACGGACCATGCCGTTCATCCTGATGCGCATGGCGATCTATTTCGGGATCACCATGGCCTTCATCCTGACGACCGGAATGGGTGCCGGAATCGGCTACGGACTGGGTGCCTGGAGCGGTGATCCGGAATCCTTCACTGTCTGGGGCGGCATTTTCGGCTTCGGCCTCGTTGCCGGCGCGATCTACTGGGTGCGCGAATGGTTGCTCTACATGGTCAAGGCTGCGCACATCGCCGTCATGGTGCGGCTGATCGATGGCCAGCCGATGCCTGATGGCAAGAGCCAGATCGGCTATGCACAGGAGACAGTGACGGCACGCTTCGGGGAGGCCAACGTGCTGTTTGTGCTGGACCAATTGATCAAGGGCGTGATCTCCGTCATCACCGGTCTGATCGGCGGCATCGCCGCTTTCCTGCCGATCCCGGGGCTGAACACCCTCGCAAGCTTCGTCAACACGGTGATCCGCATCTCGCTGACCTATGTCGATGAAATAATCCTCGGCTACAACATCCGCATCGACAGCAAAAACCCCTGGGAAACGTCGCGGCAGGGGCTGGTCCTCTACGCGCAGAACGGCAAGACAATGATCCGCAATGCCGTCTGGCTGTCGATCTTCCTCTACATACTGGCGATAATCGTGTTCGTGCTGGCGCTCGCGCCGGCCGCCGCCATTCTCTACGTCTTTCCCGGCGAATGGGCCGGCTACGCCTTTGTGCTCGCCATCGTCTTTGCCTGGTCGTTCAAGGCGGCCGTGCTCGAGCCTTTCGCGATTGCCGCGCTGATGAGCGTCTATTTCAAGGTCATCGAGGGACAGGTTCCCAATCCTGAATGGGACACGAAACTGTCGTCTGCCTCCAACAAGTTCCGCGAGATCAAGGACAAGGCTTTTGCTGGCGGCGGTGTGACTGCGTCCTCGTAGTTATGAAGCTGCTGCGGTCACCGCAAGTTCCGCCATGGCAAGGATCGCCTCACGGGTCCGGGCGGCGGCAACGAAGCGGCCATTGTGGCAGAAGCTCGCCCCTTCGACGCCGCAGACCGCTTCCAGATCAGCGCCCGTCAGGCCGGCCCAAGCCGCAGGCAGATCGGCCCGCACCTCGAACCCTTCGTCGGCACGGCGGATAGTTGTCAGGCACCAGTCCTTGTCGCGTGGATGAACGACGAACAGGAGATGATCGGCGCCCGCTTTCATGATAGCGGGCCGGAAGGGCATGCCCATCGGCAATTCCAGAATACGCGCTTCGCCGGCGTCTACGATCGCCTGATGAACCAGGCCTTCGGCCCGCAATTTCGCAGCACTCTGGGAGATCCTTGCCTCGACGAAACTGCGCGCGATGGCAAGCGCATTATGGAAGGCACGGTTCTCGGCCTCGGGATCAGTCTCGTCGAAAACAGGTTTTAGCGTTTCCAGGAGAACCGGCAAGGTCAACCCGGCCAGCTGACCTGCGGTGGCGGGGTTGAGCGCCCCATTGTCCATCAGATCGACCGGCAACACGAAACTCGCATCGAAGGAGGCATGCAGCGCATCGACATGGGCGGCCGGAAGACCAAGATTTGCAAGGTAGTCCAGGCCGTAGTGTTTCCAGATCAATCCGAACGAACTGTAAGGCTGACCGTCGTCGCGCAAAGGCGCGCCGCGCTGATGATGATCGAAAATCTGTGCTGCGGCGTCATAGGCGCCGCCGACATCGTAAATAATGCGGTCGGCACCAGGCGTGATCCATTCCGGTGCCCGACTGCGCATGATGCGCGCTTGCGGAAAAAGCCTCGTCAGGATGACGCTGGACAGCAACTCGTCGGCATGGAAGCCACCGGAATGGGTGACAAGAAAATCAGGATTCATTCCGGTATAAACCTCGTTGTTCGCGAACGGCTTGCTTGCGGTTGGTCCAGATAGCCTTTGCAGGGCGGCATCTCAACCCGGCAGAAGCATATTCCCCTTGATCAACCGCGCCTGCTTCACTTTCGCGTGTCGTACCCTAGGAAATCTTGACGATTTCGAGCTCTTGGCCACCGGCCTCCACGATATCTCCAGAGGACTTGCCCATCATGACACGCGCCACCGGGGACATATGAGAAATAGTGCCAATCCTGGGATCTGCCTCGTCCTCTCCGACAATGCGGTATGTCTGCACCCGTCCGTCGTCGCGGCTGAAGGTAACGGTGCCACCAAAGCCGACGATATCGGTCGAGGTCGGGTCCGGGACAAGCTGGGCGCTTGCAACCCGTGCCGCGAAATACCGCACATCCCGCAAGGGGCCTGCGGCCTGTCGACGTCGCTCATTGACGTCATCGAGCGTCGTCGTCGCCTCATATGCTTCGCGTGCCTCCTGAAGCTGCCGTTCCAGCGCCTGCAGCCCCGCCTCCGTTACGAGGTTCAGATGCGGCGAAACAGGGCGGTCCGGCAACAGCGTTTCCGCGGCCGTTTCGGAACTTTCTTCCTTGGTGAAAGCGACACTCACTGCAAACTCCGTTCAGGCCTTTTGCGCCGGTAAAAAAGCCGGACGCTCTTACCTTCTATATAGGGCCGCGCCGGCGGAAGCTGCAACGGCATGGGATCAGCCGTGGCGGCTATGCCGGCGTGAAGAGAGCCAAGGGCAATATTTCCGGCCAGACAGCTCCTCAAAATTCACATATTGCAATGCCGAAAAATGCAAATATTTTACGCGCTGTGGTTTCACAAGGGGGTGGGGACATGTTCGACTTTCTTGATTCGGCGGATATGGAAAAATTGGGTGGCGCCATTGAGGCTCGGTGCAAAGAACTCAAAATTGCTCCTGACAGCATAGAAGCGCAAATGATCGCAAGCCAGCTTCTGGATATGTTCCAAAATGGAGTGGCGGACGCCGAAGAGCTAGCAACCCGTCCTATAGCCCTGGCGATCATCCAAAGGCACGGCTGATTGCCTGCCAGTTCGCATGGGCTGACTTCGCCGACAGTGTCTCGCGAATGTAACCCGGATATGCTTGTCTTACCCCTGCCAGCCATCCAGCCAGCGCTGTCGTTCCACGCCGGTGAACCTCGCCAGTCGGCCAAGTTCGGCCTCCAGACGTTCGATGCGGCCCGATGAGCCGTTGACGCCGGGTTCCCACCAGAGGCGCTTGACATCGAGCGTGCCGGCCTTGCGGTCGGCCTTCATGTCGATGCGGCCAACGAGGCGGTCGCCTTCGAGGAGCGGAAAGACATAATAGCCGTATTCGCGCTTCGGCTCGGGCACGAAAACCTCGATACGATAGAAGAAGCCGAACAGGCGTTCGGTGCGATTTCGGTCGCGGATCAGCGGATCGAAGGGGAGAGAACGCGTATCCGCGCCGGCGGGTCGGACAGCACGCCGAGATTTTCCGGAAAGCCGGCAAAGGCAAAAGACGGGCGCGGCTTGCCGCCATCGGCCGACGCAATCAGCACTTCGCAGAGCTCGTCGCGATGGGCCATCACCCAGTCCTTGGCTTCCTCAGGCGAGATCAGCGCAAAAAAGGCGGCCAGTTCGCCGTGGGTCGCAAAGCCGAGACGCGTCAAGGCCTGCCGACAGCACCAGTCGACAAACGCCTCTTCGCTCACTTCCGGCGCATAGTGCTGCGCGGGTATGACGCGCTCGGTCAGATCATAGACCTTCTGAAAATTGCGGCGGCCGGCGATGGCAAGCTTGCCGGTGTGCCAGTAATATTCGAGCGCGGTCTTGTTGGGATGCCAGTTCCACCAGCCACCGGATTTATGGTCAGCGACCTTGATGTCGCGCGACATTGTGGGGCCGTTTTCCGTGATGCGCTGCAAGGTTTCCTCGAAGGCGGCATCAAAACCCTCCCCGTGCCACTTGCGCCAGCGTTCGCGCAGGACCAGTTCCCTCCGTGCGAAACGGTGTTTCCAATAGGGGAAAAACGCGCTCGGGATGATCGAGGCATCGTGCGTCCAGTGCTCGAACAGCGCGCCATCCTTTTCCAGAAGCGTGCTCAGATGTTCGCGCCGGTAGGTCTGGTTGCGGGAAAACAGGATCTGCTGATGGGCCCGCTCGACGGTCTGAATGCTATCGACCTGCACGAAGCCGAGATCGTGGATCAGCGCGAGCAAGCCTTCCTTGCCAAGCGCACGGTTGGGCGCCGCCGCAAGCCCCTGGCGGTTGAGGAAAATCAGACGCGCATCGCGATTGGAAACGAGAATCGACATGGGTCTATCTATTCAGATGTTCACTCTTTGTTCAAGCCCCGACGTTTTCGTCCATTTCCTTTCCTTAGAATCCATCCTATAGAGCGCCGATAGGGCGCAGGAGATCACGGGTTGGACATATGCTTTGCCGATTGCACGGTTAGATTCGGCGACCGAATTGCGCTACATCCGCTGACGCTGACGCTTCGCGAGCGGCGCATCGGCATCATCGGTCTGAATGGTTCCGGCAAGACGACCTTCGCCCGGCTGATCAACGGTCTCGTCAAGCCAACCTCGGGCTCGGTGAGCGTCAACGGGCTGGATACCGTCCGCGATGAAAAGGCCGTGCTAGGGCAAGCCGGCTTCATCTTCCAGAACCCGCAGAACCAATTGATCATGCCGATCGTGGGTGACGATATCGCCTTCGGGCTGAAGAACCGCGGGCTTTCGAAAGCCGAGATCGAGGCGCGGACGCAAGGCGTGCTTCACCGTTTCGGCATTCCCCACCTCGCCCGCCGCCGCGTGCACGAACTCTCGGGCGGCGAGACGCAGCTGGTGGCGATGGCAAGCGTCGTGGTGACGGGACCCGACATTCTCATTCTTGACGAACCGACCAATCAGCTCGACCTGAAGAACCGCAGGATGGTGTGCGACACCATCGCCTCGCTGGAACAGCAGACACTGGTCATCAGCCACGACCTGCCGCTGCTCGGTGATTTCGAGCGTGTGCTTTTGTTCCACGAGGGGCGTCTTGTCGCCGATGGCATGCCGGAAGAGACGATCCGCCGCTACCATCAGGTGGCGCATGCTGACTAGTCTCTACATCGAAGGACACACGCCGTTCCACAGGCTGCCGGTACGGGTGAAGCTTGCTGCGCTGTTGGCGCTCAGCCTCGGTCTGTTTGCAGTCTCGTCGCTCTGGGTGCTGGTTCCAGCTCTCCTCATAACGACCGGACTCTATGCGACGACGGGGCTGAGCTTTCGCGAGGGTTTTCCCGCATCGGCCTGGTCTTTTTCACCATCCTGTTTCTGGGTGTCGTCAATCTCTTCCTGATACCGCCGCAGGAAGTTCTCATTGTCGTTGTCCGGCTGATGACGCTGGTGCTGTTTGCAGCCACGGTGACAGCCACGACGACCATCGACGCATTCATGGACGAAATCACCATTCTGCTCGGCCCGCTGGAGCGCATCGGCCTGCTGCGGGCCGCGGATGTCAGCCTGGCGCTTGGCCTTGTGCTGCGTTTCGTACCGGAAATCTTTGCCCGCTATCAGGCAATCCGCGAAGGGCACCGGGCACGCGGGCTGCCGCTTCGTCCGTTGACGATCATCGGTCCACTGATCATCCTGACATTAAAAGATGCGGATATGATCGCCTTGGCCATTGACGCCCGGGGATTTCGCCGCCAATGAATGCGTGCATTCTAATAAACGTTCCGATCCATATGGGAAGACACATGACCACCAGAGATCTCGTGCTTATCGCCCTTTTTGCCGCCATCATCGTTGTGCTCGGCATCATCCCGCCGGTCACGCTCGGCTTCATTCCCGTGCCGATCACGGCGCAATCGATGGGAGTCATGCTCGCCGGCTGCATCATCGGCGCAAAGCGCGGGGCACTTGCCTATGTGCTGGTGATCCTGATGGTCGCCATCGGCCTGCCGGTGCTGGCTGGCGGCAACGGCGGTCTCGCGGTACTGGTCGGCCCGACCGGCGGCTTCATCTTCGGCTGGGCGATTGCCACCTATGTCACCGGGCTGATTGCCGAGCGGACCATCCGCGACGGCCAGAGCGAAGCGCGCCAGTTCGCGGGCTTTTTCATCGCCTCCGTGGTCGGCGGCATCGTCGTGCTTTATGCCATCGGCATGCCCTGGGTCTCCGTCGTCACGGGCACGCCGCTGATGGCCGTCATCACAGGGTCCATGGCGTTCATTCCGGGCGACCTGCTGAAAGCCGTGATCGCAACCCTTGCAGCACGCGCAGTTCTCTCCGGCTACCCGCTTTTGCCGCAGCGCGCCTGATTGCCGATGTCGGACTGACGAACCCTCCCGTGGCGACACGGGAGGGTTTTGCATGTCTGCCCTGTTGAAAACAGCCAGCCCGCCTACCTTATGCCATGGACCTCGAAACGCTGAACTCCTAGGGTCAGACCATGACAACCATCCTCTACGAAAACCCGATCTTTCTGGAACACAAGGTTCCGGAGGGCCATCCGGAGCGGCCGGATAGGCTCAAGGCGCTCAATCTTGCGCTGGAACACGAGAATTTTCAGCGGCTGACGCGGCTGGAGGCACCGCAGGCCAACGAGGATTATGTACTGCTTGCCCATCCGGAGGAGCATCTGCGCGCCGTGATGTCGGTTATTCCAGAGGACGGAATCAACTCCTTCGAGGCCGACACCCATGCGAGCCCCGCCAGCCTGCAAGCTGCGCTGACCGGGATCGGCGGCGCGGTCGCAGCCGTCGATGCGGTGTTTTCCCGCAAGGCTGACAATGCCTTCGTCGCTTCCCGCCCGCCTGGCCACCATGCCGAGAAGAACAAGGCCATGGGCTTCTGCTTTTTCAACAATGTGGCGATTGCCGCGCGCCATGCGCAGCAGAAACACGGCGCCGAGCGCGTCGCGATCGTCGACTGGGACGTGCACCATGGCAACGGCACGCAGGACATCTTCTGGGACGATCCGTCGGTGCTGTTCTGCTCGACGCACCAGATGCCGCTCTATCCCGGCACCGGCGCAAAACATGAGACAGGCGCCGGCAACATCGTCAACGCACCGCTCTCGCCCGATACCGGCAGCGACCATTTCCGCGAGGCCTTCACGTCGCGCGTCTTGTTCGCGGTCTCCGATTTCAAACCGGACTTCATCCTGATCTCGGCCGGCTTCGACGCGCATCACCGCGATCCGCTGGCGCAGATCAACCTTGTCGCCGAGGACTTCGACTGGGCGACCGCCCGCCTGATGGAACTGGCAGACCGGACCGCCGGCAACCGGGTCGTCAGCCTGCTCGAAGGCGGCTATGACCTTCAGGGACTGGCCGAGTCGGCCGCCATGCACATCCTGCGTCTGATGAGAGGCTAACCATGACCACAGCACCGCCAATCGATGTTTCCACCCTGTCCTTCGAAAAGGCAGTCGAAGAACTCGAAGCCATCGTCTCCGCGCTGGAGCGTGGCGATGTCGCGCTCGACAAGTCGATCGAGATCTACGAGCGCGGCGAGGCGCTGAAGAAACATTGCGAGGCGTTGCTCAACGCCGCCGAAAATCGCATCGAGAAGATCCGGCTCGACCGCGCCGGAAAGCCGGCCGGTGTTGAACCGCTCGACGGGGCGTGAGGGTCTCCCACGGAAATTCCTGCATCTCCGTTTGAAAGCAACCTTCACTTTGCATTTCAAAAGGCTAGTTCGCTTCAGGTGAGCAGCCGTGCCGGTCAAGATCGGCATGCGAAGGGAGATGCAGATGGCAACGACGGAAACAGGTACATCAGGGAAACAACCTGAGCTGAAACGGGTGATGGGACCGGGGCTGCTGCTTCTGTTCATCATCGGCGACATTCTGGGCACCGGCATCTATGCGCTGACCGGCCAGGTCGCGGCAGAGGTTGGCGGCGTGGTCTGGCTGCCGTTTCTTATCGCTTTCTGTGTCGCCCTTCTGACAGCCTTCAGCTATCTCGAACTCGTGACGAAATACCCGCAGGCCGCGGGTGCGGCACTCTATACGCACAAGGCCTTCGGCATTCATTTCCTAACCTTCATCGTCGCCTTCGCCGTGATGTCTTCAGGCATTACCTCGGCGGCGACCGCATCGCGCGCTTTTGCCGCCAATTTTTCCGGCGGCCTCGGGATCGACATGGGCGAAGCCGGTGTCATCGGGGTGGCGGTGCTGTTCATCGCGCTGGTTGCGGCGATCAATTTTCGCGGTGTCGGCGAGAGCGTCAAGCTCAACGTCGTGCTGACCGTCATCGAACTCAGCGGACTCCTGCTGATCATCGCCATCGGCATCTGGGCCATCGGCAACGGACAGGGCGATGTCTCGCGCATCTGGACCTTCGTGCCGCCGGAGGGCAGCAGCGGTGTGTTCTGGCCGGTGATTGCGGCAACCACGCTCGCCTTCTTCGCCATGGTGGGGTTCGAGGATTCCGTCAACATGGCGGAGGAGTGCAAGAAGCCGAGCGATATATTTCCCAAGGTGCTTCTGGGCGGGCTGTTGATTACAGGCGCGATCTACATGCTCGTATCGATCTCGGCGATCACGCTCGTTTCGGCAGAAGACCTCGGCGAAGGCGAAACGCCGTTGCTGAAGGTGGTACAGGCCGGCGCACCCGGTTTTCCTATCAGCATTTTCGGCCTGATCACCATGCTCGCCGTTGCCAATTCTGCGCTCATCAACATGATGATGGCCAGCCGCCTGCTCTACGGCATGGGCCGCGAGGGCGTGATCCCCGCGATCTTGGGTAAGGTGCACAGCAGCAGGCAGACGCCCTATATCGCGATCATATTCACCACTGTGCTGGCGATTGCGCTCATCACCCTTGCCGGCGGTGTGCCGGAACTTGGGGGCACGACAGCGCTGTTGCTGCTCTGCGTCTTCGCCGTTGTCAATATTGCCGTACTCGTGCTGCGCAAGGACACGGTCGAACACAAGCATTTCCGCACGCCGACGATCGTGCCAATTCTCGGCGCGATCACCTGCGCCTTTCTCGCCGGCCCGTGGACAGGCCGCGAGCCCGTGCAATATTTCATCGCCGCCTGCCTGATCGGCCTTGGCGTCGTCCTTTGGCTGGCGACGCTTGGCATCATGCGGCGGACGGAAAAGGCGGCGGATTGAGGCGGGAGCGCAATCTCGACGGCGTCATGAAAGCGGTGTAAAATCATCGCATGACCAAGGAAGAGATCATCACCCGACTGCTGCAACACAGGGCCGAGTTGGAGGCATATGGTGTAGAGCACCTGTCCCTGTTCGGCTCCGTCGCGCGCGACGAGGCTACGGCGGACTCCGATATCGATGTGGTGGTGAAGCTGGAGGACGCCATCATGCAGTCGGGGCTTGGATATGTCGGTGCCTTGATGGATCTGAAGGAGCGACTGGAGGACATCACCGGCAAAAGCGTCGATATCGTTTCCGAGCCTCTTCGCAAGGAACGCTTTCGTCAAAATGTAGAGCGAGACCGAGTCGTTGCCTTCTAAAAGACCCAAAACACGCTTCCAGGATATCGCCGATAATATCAACCTGATCGGCACATATACAGATGAGTTCAAATTCAGCGTTTACGACAACAGCCAACTTGTTCGCGATGGCGTGGCACGTTGCTTGTCGCGGATATCGGAAGCAGCGGTCAAGTTAGGATCGACGGCTCAGGATCTGCTTCCAGATCATGACTGGAGACGTATTCGCAGCATCGGCAATATCTTGCGACACGAATATGATAACATTCAAGATGAGACGATATGGGCGATTGTGTCTAAACACCTACTGCCACTGTTGGCCGATATCCAGAACGTTATCCCACAGCTGCCCGACGAGAAATAGGTTTCCTCCATGTCCTTCTTCCCCGGAAATGACCCTGTTGCCGGTGATGCGCCGGCCTGCGATGCGATTGAGCATCTGATCATTCCGCGCACCAGCGACATCGGCAATCTGCTGGTGCGCCGGGCGCTGCCGACGGCGAAGCGGCGGTTGGTCGGGCCATTCATCTTTTTCGATCGTATGGGTCCCGCACTGCTCAAGGCAGGCGAAGCGCTGGACGTAAGGCCGCATCCGCATATCGGGCTTTCGACCGTCACCTATCTGTTCGATGGCGAGATCAAGCATCGCGACAGCCTTGGCACGGAAATGGTGATCGCGCCGGGGGATCTCAACCTGATGACGGCGGGGCGCGGCATCGTGCATTCGGAGCGTTCTCCGGAGAACCTGCGTGGAAAGCCGCAATCGATTTCCGGCCTGCAGACCTGGCTTGCTTTGCCCGACGCGCAGGAAGAGATCGACCCCATCTTTGCCCACACCGAAAAACGCGATCTTCCAGCCTTTTCCGACAAAGGTCTTCAGGGTCGCGTGGTGATCGGCGCGTTCGAGGGCATGGTCTCGCCGGTAAAAGTGTTTTCCGATACGATTTACGTCGATCTGACAATCGAGGCGGGCAAAAGCGCGCCCTTTGCGGCCGAATGGGAGGAGCGCGCACTCTACATCCTCGAAGGCGAGGCGATCATTGCCGGCGACCATTTCGCCAGCAACCAGTTGCTGGTTTTCCGGCCGGGCGACGAGATCACCGTTACGGCCGGTCCGCGGGGCTGTCACATCATGCTGTTCGGCGGGGCGGCGATGGGCTCGGCGCGGCATGTCTGGTGGAATTTCGTTTCCTCCTCCAAGGAGCGGATCGAGCAGGCCAAGGAAGAGTGGCGCACCGGTCGATTCGACATCGTGCCCGGCGACGAAGATGAGTTTATCCCTTTGCCGGAACGGTGATATTCGTTAAACTCTTTGTTCGCGCCGCGAAAAACCGGCTTTGCACTCCACACGGAATGCGTCTAGAAGCCGACCTGCGGACATAACTTTCTGAAATCGCGCCCGATTGGCTGACGGCGCGATCGTGAGGCCTCTTAGCGTGACACAACTGCCAGTCCATCCGATGCCGGCGACCCCTCTCCTTGATCAGGTGGTTTTTCCTGACGATCTGAAGAAGATCGACGACAAGGATCTGCCGCAACTGGCAACGGAATTGCGCGCCGAAATGGTCGATGCGGTCTCGCGCACCGGCGGGCATCTGGGCGCCGGGCTTGGTGTCGTCGAATTGACGATTGCCATCCACAAGGTGTTCAACACGCCGCACGACCGGCTGATTTTCGACGTCGGCCACCAGTGTTATCCGCACAAGATCCTCACCGGCCGCCGTGACCGCATCCGCACGCTGCGCCAGGAAAACGGCCTGTCCGGCTTCACCCGCCGTGCCGAGAGCAAATACGATCCCTTTGGCGCCGCCCATTCCTCGACTTCGATTTCCGCCGGCCTCGGCATGGCGGTGGCGGCCGATCTTTCGGGCGAGCACCGCAATGTGATTGCCGTGATCGGCGACGGGGCGATGTCTGCGGGCATGGCCTATGAGGCATTGAACAATGCCGGCGCGCTCGATGCGCGGCTGATCGTCATTCTCAACGACAACGACATGTCGATCGCCCCGCCGACGGGCGCCATGAGCGCCTATCTGGCGCGGCTTGCCTCCGGGCGCACCTATATGGGCTTCCGCGACCTCGGCAAGAAACTGACGGCCTATCTCGGCAAGACGGTCGATCGGGCGATTACCCGGGCTGTCGAGCACGCGCGCGGCTATGTCACCGGCGGCACGCTGTTCGAGGAAATGGGCTTTTATCATATCGGCCCGATCGACGGACACTCCTTCGAGCATCTTCTGCCCGTACTGCGCAATGTGCGCGACAATTCCAAGGGGCCCGTGCTGATCCATGTGGTGACGCAGAAGGGCAAGGGCTATCCGCCTGCAGAAGCTGCCGCCGACAAGTATCACGGCGTCAACACGTTCGATGTCATCACGGGCGCACAGGCGAAGGCCAAACCAAACGCGCCCGCCTATACCTCTGTCTTCGCCGAGGCGCTGACACAGGAAGGCGGCTTCGACGACAAGATCGTCGCCGTTACCGCCGCAATGCCGTCCGGCACTGGGCTCGACAAGTTTGCGCTCGCACATCCCTCGCGCTGCTTCGATGTCGGCATTGCCGAGCAGCATGCGGTGACCTTTGCCGCCGGCCTTGCCTCGGAAGGCTACAAGCCGTTCTGCGCGCTCTATTCGACCTTCCTGCAGCGCGGGTATGACCAGGTGGTGCATGACGTGGCGATCCAGGGATTGCCGGTGCGCTTCCCGATCGACCGCGCCGGGTTCGTGGGTGCGGACGGACCGACGCATGCGGGCTCCTTCGACACGACCTATCTCGCCACCCTGCCCGGCTTCGTGGTCATGGCCGCCGCCGACGAGGCGGAACTGAAGCATATGGTGCGCACCGCCGCGGCTTACGACGATGGTCCGATCTCGTTCCGCTACCCGCGCGGCGAAGGTGTTGGCGTGGACATGCCCGAACGGGGCGAAATTCTGGAAATCGGCAAGGGCCGGATGATGAAGCAGGGCTCTAAGGTGGCGTTGCTATCCTTCGGCACACGGCTCGCCGATTGCCTGCTGGCGGCGGAAGACCTCGATGCTGCCGGGCTTTCCACCACGGTGGCCGATGCGCGTTTTGCCAAGCCGCTCGACCACGACCTGATATGAAAGCTTGCCCGCGACCATGAGGTGCTGATCACAATCGAGGAAGGCGCCATCGGCGGCTTCGGCAGCCATGTCATGCAGTTCCTTGCCCATGAAGGCCTGCTTGACAGCGGGCTGAAGGTTCGCCCGCTGGTCCTACCTGACGTCTGGATGGAACAGGCCAAGCCTGAGGTCATGTATGCCAAGGCCGGCCTCGACCGTGCCGGCATTGTCTCCACCGTGTTCAGGGCGCTCGGACAGAAACAGGTCGACGTCGGCGCCGCCGTATAGCGCAGACCTGGCGTCAGCCGGCGATGTGTGAGGATGGTGCCAACGGGCCTGTGCGCCGCGCGCTGGACTCACCCGTTTGCAGGCGTGAATGGGGCATGACGGACTTGCGGGCCTCCAGATACTGGCCGACGACCAGTTGCAGCAGAAGGCCGGTCGTCATCAACAGGATTTGCTCCGGGATAGTGAGCGAATGCTCGAGCGCCATGCTCACCGTCATCAGATCCGATAGCAACAGGCCGGTGACGAAGACAGCCATGCTATGCCGGCCGATCACGCAGATCGGCTGCAGCAGGGAAGCGTTCGCCATGCGCCTGATGGCATCGATGTTCCAAAGCACGTAGAGGATTGCCACCGCATTGACGAGCCGCAGGATGCCGTCATTCGTCTTGCTGGTCATCGCGCGATAGAGCCACTGCGATGGTGGCTCGACGAAATGAAAATGGAACAGGATATTGATCGGGATGGCCAGGAGACAGAATGCTGCCGCCGCAATGAAAAGCAAACGGTTATAGGGCAGCGGTGGCCTGCCGGTCTTGATGCGGACGCCGACGGTGAGACCGATCAGGAAGATCATCTGCCAGGAGAGCGGGTCGAAATACCAATGCCCCTCGGGAAGGGCCGTGTTGACGAAGTTGACATGACCGAAGCCGGCGCCAAGCCAGACCACTCCCGAAGCGCCAAAGAGCAACAACGGTCGGCGATCGTGAAAATAGAGGAAGAAGGGAACGCAGGCGATGAGGATCACATACATCGGCAGGATGTCGAAATTGCCGGGCATGTAACGCAGCAGGAAAATCGACGCGAGATTGCCCGAAGGGTCACTCCAGAAACTGGTCAGTTCCAGCGTTGCGCTCGCCTGCACGAAAAGCGGAAGGCCGGAGGCAAGCCCGATTGAGAAGAGGCCGACAAGCACCAGAATCAGGGCCACGTGAACGGCGTAGATCTTACGCGCACGCCGCAGCGGCTTGGCGAGCAATGACCGAAGATCGACAATGCCCGTGCGCGGATAATAGGCGAGCGCTGCGGAAATGCCGGCCATCAGCACAAACAGTTCGGATGCGTCGGAAAAGCCGCGGGAATGCTGCAATCCCTCTGAGAAGCTGAAATTCGCATGGCCGACGAAGATCAGGAGCAGCGACAGGCCCCGGATCAGATCTATTCTATTTTCCCGCTCTTTGACCATGCCGCACCGCAACTCTCGCTCTGACCGTTCATGCCAGTTTTGCGGGCATGTATCGAGCAGCGTTTGTTTTTCCGGTTAACGCAATCCAGATCGCCGTCTTGCCCCTTGCGGCGCCCGGTCAAAAACGACGAAGCCCCCGAACACCGGGAGCAACGATGGCAAACAGCGCCCGGTCGGCTGGCTTATGCCGCACGGCGGGGGCGCTGGAATAGGCGTTTGCAGAGGACCCCAACTGAAACTGCGAGATCAACTCGCGCAGCCGGTTGGATTCCATGGCGAGCGTGGCACTCGCCGCATTCGTCTCCTCGACCATGGCGGCATTCTGCTGGGTGACCTGATCCATCTGGTTGACGGCCGTGTTGACCTCGCCCAGACCGACCGACTGTTCACGCGAGGACGTGGCGATTGCATCCATATGTTGGTTGATGATGACGACGTATTGCTCGATCGTTTTCAAGGCCTCGCCGGTTTCCCGCACGAGTTTTACGCCGCCTTCGACCTCGGCGCTGGAATTGCGGATCAGGTCCTTGATCTCCTTGGCGGCCTTGGCCGAGCGCTGCGCCAGTTCGCGCACTTCCTGCGCCACGACGGCAAAGCCCTTGCCGGCATCACCGGCGCGGGCCGCCTCGACGCCGGCGTTCAGCGCCAGAAGGTTCGTCTGGAAGGCAATTTCGTCAATGACGCCGATAATGCTGGAAATCTGGCTGGACGACTGCTCGATCTTCTCCATGGCATCGACCGCATTGGCGACGACCTTGCCGGATTGGGCAGCGCTGGTATTGGCCTGGATGGCCACGGTGCGGGCCTCTTCGGCGCGCTTGGACGAATTCGAGACGTTGACCGTGATTTGGTCGAGAGCGGCAGCGGTTTCCTCGAGCGAGGCTGCCTGCTGCTCGGTGCGCTTCGACAGATCGTCGGCGCTGGTGCTGATTTCGCGGGTACCGTTGTCGATCGAGCCCGCCGAATGGGTGACGGCCGACAGGGTCTCGCCCAGTTGGGAGACGGCCGTGTTCAGGTCGTGACGCAGGGCTTCAAAATCCGGCGCAAAAGGTTCGCTCAACTGGAACGACAGGTCGCCGGCGGCGAGCCGCTTCAGCCCGGACGCCAGACCCGAGGTTGCCTGCACTAGACGCGCTTGGGCGGCGGCTTCCGCTTCCTCTGCGACCCGAATGTTTTCGGTGCGGGCGCGGGCGCGCTGTTCTTTTCCATCGGCTGCAAGACGGCGATTTTCAAGCGCGGCCTCGCGGAAGACCTCGACAGCGCCGGCCATTTCGCCGATTTCGTCCCGGCGACCGGCATAGGGCACGGCAGTATCGACGTCGCCGGCGGCCAGATGCGTCATCGAACCGGTGATCACCTGGATCGGACGGGCGATACCGCCGACGGCGAAGGAGACTGCGACGACAAGCACGAGGGCGGTCACACCGATCGTCACGACCACTTCCAGCAGGACGAAGTTGTAGGCGTCCGTACTGGCGGACTGCGCCGCTTCCGATCCGGAGACGTTGAGAGCGACCAGTTCTTCGATCGCATCATCAATCTTGGTGGCCGCAGCGCGCATCTCGCCATCGAACAGGACCTTTGCGAATTCCTTGTCATTGTCGCCGGACAATTCGAGCATTTCGATGCCAAGCTTGCGATAGGCTGAAAAACCCTCGCGAAGGGAGGTCATCAGCCCGCGCTGCTTGTCGTCGGAAACGAGCTTTTCATACTCGCCAAGCACCAGATCCGTGGCTGCGGTCTGATCGGCGACGACCTTGCTCGCCTCGGCCATCTGTTCCTTGTTGACGGCAAGCAGGTGTTTTGCATAGGCGAGACGCTCCCACAACAGCGCTGAATCCATCTTGCGCGCGGAGGAGACGCTGGGCAGCCATTTGTCTGCCAGTTCGTCGGTGTTGGCGTTGAGCGTCTGCATGCCGCTGATCGAGAACCAGGAAAGGGCGGCGACAACGATGGCGATGATCGAAAATATGCCGATCAGGGCTGTCTTGATCTTGGGACGACGCATCAATCACTCCGGCGCAACAATGGGAGCGTTGCGCTCCCGATTCCTTTGGACCGGAAAAGTCATCATGGCAGACCGGACAGTGGTCACCGGACCTCATGCCGGCGACATTCCTAACAAGAACTTGTAGAATATATTCACCCATCGTTAAAATTCGCTGAAATATATCCACCGACTGGCAACCATTGCTCGCCTTTCGGCTTGTAGATCACAATTTGGGATTTGCCGGGAGCAAGAGGGAATTCTGCACCTCCCGCCCCCCGCCATCTCGTGGGAGGGGCGCTGGCGTTCGACGAATTTGTCACGTTCTTTCAAAATTGGGCATGGTGCCTGCCGAAAGGCGGCATTATTCGGCTTTGAGACGGCAAACATCTTGCCATGGACGCCCTGAACAGCCATGAGAACCCATGTCAAACGAACCTAAAACCAGCATCCGCCTCGACCAGCTTCTCCTGAACCTCGGTCTCGTCGCCAGCCGCTCGCGCGCCCGCGACGCCATCCAGCGCGGCACCGTCAAGGTCAACGACCGCGTGGTCGTCAAGCCGTCCTCGACTTTTCCCGAGGATGTGACGATCACCATCGACGATCCGGTGCAGGCCTATGTCTCGCGCGCGGCGCTCAAGCTGAAGGCCGGGCTCGAGCATTTCGGCCTTTCTCCCGAAGGACAAGACTGCCTCGATATCGGCGCCTCGACCGGCGGTTTTACCGAAATCCTGCTGCATGCGGGTGCCGCCCACGTCATCTCGATCGACGTCGGCCACGGCCAGTTCCACCCGCGGCTCGATGCCGACGAGCGCGTCACCAATATCGAGGGGCTGAATGCTAGAGCCCTTGACGAGGACCATCTCGATGGCCGGGCGATCACCTTCATCGTCTCTGATGTCTCCTTCATTTCGCTGAAACTCGCCCTTCCCCCGGCGCTGGAGCTTGCCGAACCGGGCGCCCACTGCCTATTGCTCGTCAAGCCGCAATTCGAGGCGGGACGCGAAGCGATCAGCAAGGCGGGACTGCTCAAGGACCTGACGACGGCGCCAGCGGTTGCCGCCGAACTGGAGCGCTGGCTCACTGAGGACATGGGCTGGGAAAGCCTTGGCCTCATCCCCTCGCCGATTGCCGGCGGCGATGGCAACGAGGAATATCTGCTGGCTGGCCGCAAGCCGCTGGACGACGACCAAATGGACGAAGACGCGGCGGACGACAAATGAGCCTGGAAACGCTGACCATCGAGAAGATCGGCCTTTCGGGCGACGGCATAGCGCGCGGCCCCTTCGGCCCGGTCTATGTGCCCTTCACGCTGCCCGGCGAAACGGCGGCCCTTGCCGTCAACAAGGACAAGGGCACGGTGATGTCGCTCACCGATCTCTCAGCGGAACGCGTTGCGCCGAAATGTCGGCATTTCGGCCCGGAAGGCGAGAACGGCACCTGCGGCGGCTGCAGCCTGCAACACGCAAGCGACGGGTTCTATCATGGCTTCAAACGGCAGATCGTCATCGACGCGCTGAAATCAAAGGCACTGACCGCCGACGTCGCTCCCTTGGTGACGGCGCAGCCGGGCGAGCGCCGGCGCACGGTATTTACGGCACGCCGCACGGAGAAATCGCTGCTTCTCGGCTACAACCAGCCGGAAAGCCACAACATCGTTTCCATCGTCGAATGTCCCATCGCAAGTCCCGGCATCGTTTCGCAGCTTGCCACCCTGCGGACGATCGCCGCTGCGCTGGCGGTCGGCGCCGAGCCATTCCGCATGACGGTTCTTGAAACCCTGTCGGGCCTCGATATCTCGGTCGAGGGCATCAAGGCCCTGCCCGACCGGCAGCGGCGCATGGCCATCGAGACCATCCTGACGCAGCAGGGCATCGCCCGCGTTTCGCTCAACGCCGAAATCCTGATCGAGCCGCGCAAGCCGGTCATCGATTTTGGCGGCGTCTCGGTCTCGCCGCCAGCCGGTGGCTTCACCCAGGCCACCAAATCGGCCGAAGAGGCCATGGCCGCCCTGGTCATCGGTCATCTGGGCAAGGCCAAGCGCGTCGCCGACCTGTTTTCCGGCTCCGGCACCTTTGCGCTCAGGATTGCCCGGACGGCGCGTGTGCACGCCGTCGAGGGCGAGGACAAGGCGCTGAAGGCGTTGGACCACGCGGCCCGCAATACGCAGGGGCTGAAACCGGTCACGATCGAGAAACGCGACCTGTTTCGCCGCCCGCTGATGGCCTCGGAACTGAAGATCTACGACGCCGTCGTCTTCGACCCGCCGCGGGCCGGTGCCGAAGCGCAGGTCAAGGAACTCGCCCGATCCGGCGTGAAGAAGATCGTTGCCGTCTCCTGCAATCCGGTGACGCTGGTGCGCGACCTGCGCATCCTCGTCGACGTCGGCTACAGGATTACATCGGTTACGCCAATCGACCAGTTCCTATGGTCAAGCCACGTCGAGGTGGTGGCGACGCTGGAGAAGTGAGCTCCGAGTGTGCGGGTTGAAATTCGCTTTGCGAAACCTGCGATTACACGTTTTGCAAAAATCGGGTATCTCGCGGACATAAAGCACTTGCCAATCAAGGCGTTGGCGCTGGAAACGCGGCAATTGCTTCTTCTAGCCATTCGACAAAGTGTGTCGTTTTCCGCCGCACCGGCCGTTGAACCTTCACGACATATCGATAGTCGCTCTCGAGAAAACCATAGGGCGCGACGAGCCGGCCGCACGCCACCTCTTCTGAAACCAGATGCCATGGTGCTATTGCCGCACCGAGTCCGTTCAACGCCGCCTCGATCGTCAGGTGATAGTGATCGAAAATCCTGGTTGCCGTGGCGGTAACCTGGCCATCGTGGTTCGCGAGGCGCGACCACTCTCGCCATACGCGAGGCCGTGTCCGCGTTTCGAGCCGTGGCATTCTGGCCTCATCGCTCCCTATGCGGTTCGCTTCTCCTTTCACCAAAGACGGCGCAACAATCAGGCCTAGTTGCTCCGGGAACAGGAGCGAACAGTTTTCCGGGATGGGAACGTCCGGCGATAGGACCAAAATCTGGACATCGATGTGGGTACGGGGTGGCCGGTCGTCCGTTGCAAGACGCACGTCATAGTTCGGATTTTTCGCGGCGAAATCGTGAAGACGTGGAATAAGCCAGCGCATCGCGAAGGTGCTGAGGCAAGCCACATCCAAAATACTCTCATCGCCTTTCGCAACGAGTCGAAACGCATCCTCGATCTGGTCGAACGCTGCCGTGAGCGCGAAGCCGAACACCCGGCCCTCCGCCGTGAGCTTCGGGCGATTTCGAGCACCCTCGAAAAGCGGTGCACCGATGAATGCCTCAAGATGACTGACATGGCGACTGATTGCACCGTGCGTTACAGAGAGTTCCTCGGCCGCGGCCGTGAGCTGGCCATGGCGCGCTGCTGCTTCAAACGCGCGTAGCGCTGCGACGGGCAAGTTCTTTCGATTTCTCATGTGATCTAAAGTCACATTGAATCGGCCAACACGTCAATATAGCCCGCGATTCCTTTGTGATAATTGGCACCATCGCAACAACAATGAGGTGGAACCATGCCATTTGTGAGAACGGCCTTACCGTCAGGAACTGAAACCACGCGCAAACACGCCGTCGTCCAAAGTATCCACAATGCTCTGGTGGAAGGCATCGGCATGCCACAAGACGAATTGTTTAATCTGGTGAGCGAATATCGCGACGGCGAGTTCTACTTCGATAGGCGCTTCAACGGGATTGCGCGGTCCGACAACCTGATTGTCGTTGAGATCACGATGCGTCGGGGAAGAAGCGACGCGATGAAACGTGCGCTCTATGCAGCCATCACCAGGAATTTGGAAACGGACGCGGCAGTTTCTCCTAAAGACGTTTTCATTTTCATGCACGAGAACGACTATTCGGACTGGAGCGTTGGAAACGGTGTGTTCGCCATGGCCATAGCCCAGCAGCGCGGCACAGACGGTTAGACTGTATAAAGCTGCTTATCGGCAGGAGAGGCGGCAAGCTGTCGCAAAATCCAGATTTAACGCCCGGCGCCATGCAGACCGCGAAAATTGGCCGATTTCTGCTGGAGCAAGATGCTCCATGTTTCTGTCAGGGACCGGGCAAATAGCCCGGTCCCTTCCGACTTTGCCGACCGCCGGCTAATCAAGCCGCGCGGCGGCCGTAGTTTGACGCATGGGCGGTAGAGGACTGTGCGCCGCCCAGCTTGAACTGCGCCAGCAGTGTGTTCAGCGCTGCTGCTTCCGCGGCCAGGCCGTGGCTGGCGGCGGTCTGTTCCTCGACCATGGCGGCGTTCTGCTGTGTGCCCTGATCCATGGTATTGACGGCGGTGTTGATCTCCTGCAACCCGATCGACTGTTCGCGCGTCGCAGTGACGATTGCGCCGATATGCGCGTTGATCTCCTGGACTTCAGAGACGATGGCTTCCAGCGCCTTGCCGGTTTCGCCGACCAGCGTCACGCCGGAGCGGACCTGTTCGCCTGATGTGTTGATCAGAGCCTTGATCTCCTTGGCGGCCTTGGCCGAGCGCTGGGCGAGTTCGCGGACTTCCTGGGCGACGACGGCAAAACCCTTGCCGGCATCGCCGGCACGGGCTGCTTCGACGCCGGCATTCAGGGCAAGCAGGTTGGTCTGGAAGGCAATCTCATCAATCACGCTGATGATGTTGGAGATTTCGCCTGACGATTTTTCGATGCCCTGCATGGCGCTGACGGCACTGCGGACGACCTCGCCGGACTTTTCGGCACCGGCGCGGGTGCGGGCGACGAGCGCGCCGACTTCTTCGGCACGATGCGCCGAATCCTTGACTGTGGTCGTGATTTCCTCCAGGGCCGCCGCCGTTTCCTCGACGGAGGCCGCCTGCTGTTCGGTGCGGCGGGCAAGATCGTCGGCCGCATGGCGGATTTCGCTGGCGCCGGCATCGATGGCGCGGGCATTGGTGCCGACGGCCTGCAGTGCATGATGCAGCTTGGCGACGGAATTGTTGAAATCGGCGCGTAGGCGATCGAGATGCAGCACGAACGGCGTGTCGATCCGGTAACCGAGATCGCCTTCGGCAAGACGGCCGAGACCGGTTGCCAGCGCATCGACCGCATGCTGGATATCGGCGGTTTCCTTCGCCTTCAGGGCTTCGCGTTCCATCCGCTCGCGCTCCGACAGCGACCGGCCGGATTGCGCATCACGCTCGAGGCGGGCGCGTTCTACGGCATTTGTGCGGAACACGGCGACGGCCGCCGCCATGGACCCGATCTGGTCGCGGCGGTCCTGGCCGGGAATGTCAGCCTCCAGATTGCCGGCGGCGAGATTTTCCATCGCCGCGGTCATTTCGGTGACCGGACGGATAACGAGACGGCTGAGCAGCGTGGCGAGGAAGGCGATCATCACGCCGACAGCGAGTATGGTCGCGATCGCGGCGGCGATCCGGAATTTTCCGATCGCGGAATAGGCCATGTCGGCATCCACGGCAAAGCCGACATACCATTCGACCGAGGGAAGCCCTGCGACCGGCACGAAGGAGACCAGCATCGGCTTGCCGTCGAGTTCGGTCTGCATGACATCCGAGCCGATGGCCGGCGTCGCAGCCGGAAAGGCATCGGCGAGCGTCTTGGTGACGAGGACTGCATCCGGATGGACGAGGATCTGACCGCTCTTGTTGACGAGGAAGGCAAACCCCTGGCCGCCGAGATCGACCGACTTGATCATCTCGACCAGGGTTTTCAGCGAAAAGTCGCTGCCAGCAATGCCGAACAACTTGCCATCGCGCTTGACCGGAACGGCGGCGCTGATGATCAGGTCGCCACTCGAAGCATCAATATATGGATCGGTGAGGACCGGCGCATCGACTTTCGCCGCCTGCTGATACCACGGACGCTGGCGTGGATCGTAGCCCTCGGGCAGCGGCAGGTCGGGCCAGCTGGTGAACGTGCCGGCTTCGTCGCCAACATAGGTGCTGAGGAATTCTTTTTCGAGCACGCCGTTCTTCAGCGCGCCGACAAGGCCTGTCTGGTCGGTGGCATTGCCGGCGGCATTGGCGGCCATGGCGGTCAGCGTGACGCGGCCGTTCAGCCAGTTGGCGATGCTCTGGGCGGCCTGCTTGCCGGAGGAGGCGATGTTCTCCTCGACGGCGCGGGTCGTCGTGTCGTGCTGCAGCGTGTCGATATAGACGGAGAAGCCGCCAAGTGCGGCAACGACGACGAGCGACGCGGCAACGAGGATGCGCGTCATGAGGTTCGATCGTTTGGTGGACAAGGGAGATATTCCTTACAGCAGTCCGGCATTGTCTGCCGGGCGGGGCTCGATCTGTGGCTTCCACGCGAACAGGGTCGCTGGCGGCGGCCTGCGGTGACAGTTTGCGGGAAGAGCGGAACATGCCACGAGGGCGAAGAGCGGCCAGCATCATGCGACCGGTCAAGAACCCCTGCATTGCCGGGTCTTGCGATGCCACGAACAGTAGATCGACGTGTTTAAGACGGTGTTAAAATCAGGCGCCCCGAAATTCGTGGCCCCCGAGAGGCGAAAACCTTACGCCTTCGACTTCAGCACGGACAGAAGATCCGGCTTTTTCAGCCCCCAAGCCGTTGCCAGATGCATGGAGGACGAAATTCCGGCATCGAGCATGAACGGTCCGGGCGTATCTGCTTTCGGTCGCGAGGCCGGGCGGGGTTTGACCGGCGTTCCGTGCCCCATGCCCTCGATCGCGTAGAATTCGACCCTGATCTCGCCCGCCGCATTGCGCCAGACACGCCGCACATGACCATCGACGACGCTTTCCGCGAACGCGGCTTCGTCGAGCCCGTGCAGATGCAGCCACTGGGACAGCAGCGCATGGGCATTGGTGATCGACACCGTCGTGTCCTTCGTGCCGTGCCAGATCGAGACACGCGGCCAGGATTTCGTGAGGGTGCGGCGGCCTTGACCAGATCACCCCATTCGGCAGCCGAACGATCCGGCGCGCTGCGCATGGCATCCAGGGCCCGGCGAACGTCGCGCGCGGCGCCGAAAGGCAGCCCGGCGATGATGCCGCCACCGGCAAACACGTCAGGATAGGTGGCGAGCATCGCCGCCGTCATCGCACCACCGGCAGAAAGACCCGTCACATAGACCCGCTTCTTGTCGATGCCGTGTTGTGTGGCCATCTTGGCGATCATCTGCCGGATCGACACGACCTCGCCCCGGTCGCGCGTGACGCTGCTGGGGCGAAACCAATTGAAGCAACGATTGCCGTTGTTGCTGGTGGTCTGTTCGGCATAGACGACGGCAAAGCCGCGTTCGCGGGCGAGCGTCGACCAGCCGCTGCCGATATCATAGTCCTCCGCCGTCTGCCGGCAGCCATGCAGGACCACGACGAGCGGTGCCTTTTTCGGCAGGGCTGGCGGCACGTAGCGCAGCATGCGCAGGCGGCCGGGATTTGTGCCGAAGGACACGACCTCTTCAAGCCGCGAAGCCGGCGCAGATTTGGCACGCATGCGGGTTTTTGGCGTGGCGACAGTGCCGAGAACGGCACGCGACATGCGGGCGGCACTGAGAATGGTCTTTTCCCAGCGGCGGTGCTGTTTGAGCAGGCTGGAAAAGGGCAATTTGTACTTGGATCGCATGGGGCCTCATATTGTCTTCAATGCTGGCGCTTCCTCCGAAAACGCCGAACCCTCCACACTGACGAAGCATATGGGGCGCGATCGGCTTTGCGGCAAGTCGGAAACGCCGCAAGCCCCACACCGTTCCGCACCTGCGATCAATCAATCGACAAAATCGCGCAACGCCGAAACCAGGTGATCGAAGACTGTACGCATGCGCGGACTGCGGTTGAGATCGTCATGGGCGACGATCCAGACCGGAAACGCGGCAACGGCGATGTCCGGAAATACACGAACGAGGGACTGATCCCGCTCGCCGACCCTGATGGGTGCCGGCCCTATGCCGAGGCCAGCCCGCACGGCAGCAAGCTGACAAGGCATCGAGGCCGACCGGAAGCGGACGTCGCCCCTACCGATCGCGACGGAATGCTCGACACCGAAGGAAATCGCCCGCAGGGCATGCTCCTCGCCGATGATCAGATGGCCCTTCACCTGCTGCGGCGTCTGGGGAACTGCAAGGCCGGTGCGCTCGAAATAGGTACGGCTGGCGAACAGACCCATGGCGGTCGAGCCGATCTGCACGGCAATCAGGTCGTCCTGCGTCGGGCGGAAAAACCGCACGGCAATATCGGCCTCGCGCCGAAGCAGGTTGGCGACATCGTCGCGTACCGAGAGTTCGATCTCCAGACGTGGATGGTGATGCAGCAGGTCGCACAATATGGTCGGCATGACCTCGACACCGAACATGTGACTTGTCGTTATCCGCACCGGCCCGGCAAGGCCCGGGTTTTCGCCGCGCAGCGAACGACTGAAAGCGACGACGGCATCATCCAGCGTTTCGGCCTTCTCGAATAGCTCCGTGGCACGCTCGGTCGGACGAAACCCTCCCGGTATCCGGTCGAACAAAACCTCGCCGGTTAATTCCTCGAGCTTGCGGATGTGTCGCCCAACCGTTGGCTGGGTGATCTTCAGCAATTTTGCGGCCCGCGTCAGATTGCCGGTTCGCACCACAGCGGCAAACGAGCGGATCAAGGCCCAGTCGATGGCGGCGAGATCAAAAGCATCAGACAGGCGGCGGTTCTTTTCCATGCGTATACGCATGCAGTCCATGCAGAAACTGTCAAGTTCCAAACACAGAATATCGATCTATGTTTGGCAATCAGCCAAACCGGAGGAAGCAGGCCGATGAACACCGACATGCTGTTTTCCCTGAGTTCGACGCTGGCGCTTGCAGGCTGGGTCTGCTTGTCCGTTTCCGTCCTGACGGGCCGGCTCGATTTCCTGCGTGACATCATCGCCCGCCTTTTGATTCCCTTTGTCTTCGCAGGACTTTACACGGCGCTCATTGCCGGCTTCTTCATGGGCGCCAAGGAGGCTACAACAGCCTTTCGGAGGTCGCCGCGCTGTTCGAGAGCCGGGAAATGCTGCTGGCGGGCTGGATCCACTATCTTGCCTTCGATCTCTTCGTCGGCAGCTATCTGGCCGAGCGCGGGGCACGCGAGGGCATGCCACGGCTCGTCATGCTGCCGGTTCTCGGCGCCACCTTCCTGTTCGGACCGGCCGGATTCCTCGGCTACTTCGCGCTGCTGCCTCTCCTCCGGTCCTCCGGGATCAGAACCTACACAACCACCGGAACATCGGAGATCAGCCATGTCTGATGCAGTCCTGCAGCCCCTGCCAGCGTTCCGGCAAGGCACGACGGTCCGGCTCCTGTCGTTGACGGCCGAGCGCAACCTGATGGGCGGTGCGATCTTTCTCTTTCTGTTGAGCCTGCCGCTGGCGCTGCTGATCTATAGCGACACGCGTCTTGTCTATGGTGTCCCCGTCTGGATGAAGCCGTGGAAATTTTCGCTCTCGCTTGGCCTTCATCTGGCCAGCATCGCGGTCTTCTGGCGTTGGCTGTCGCCCGCTCTGCGCGACCGCTGGACCGGCGGTCTGCTGATCCGTCTGCTGCTGGCCATGAGTTTCTTCGAGCTCTTCTACATGGCGAGCCAGGCGGCGCTGGGACAAGGCTCGCACTACAATGTCTCGACGCCCTATACCCAGTTGATGTTCCAACTCATGGGCATCAGCGCGGTCATCCTGGTTGCGACGACCTTCATTTCAGGTGTTTCCGTGCTGCGTGCGCCTGCCGACGGCAATCCGGTGATGCGGCGCGCGATCGGGCTTGGCCTTGTTCTGTCCGGCAGCCTGGGCATGGTCACCGGGGCTGCATTGGGCGCAAATGACGGCCACCTGGTCGGTATAGCTGGCGACCCGGCCAATGTGGTGCCGCTTTTCGGCTGGTCGCGGGAGGTCGGTGATTTGCGGATCAGCCACTTCTTCGCGCTGCATGCGCTGCAACTTCTTCCTCTTGCCGGCTGGATCGCCGGACACCGCGCCACCGAGAAAAAGGCGACGACAGTGGTGCATGTGGTGGCCGTTCTCATCGCCCTCTTGTCCCTGGAGACGCTGGGCCTTGCGCTGTCCGGCAGGCCGCTGCTTTAGGGCAAGCCCTTATCGCCGCATGAAGGCCTCGAAGGCGGCGCGGGCCTCCGCGCTTTTCAGCTGGCTGGCGAAGTGTTTTGCTTCCTCGTCGATCCGGGCCAATACGTCCGACCGGTCGCCGCGGATGAGGTTTCGGGCGATGCGCAGCGCTTCCGGCGGCTTCTTCGCAAGGCTGGCGGCAAGCGACAGGGTTTCATCGTTGACCGCATCCTGGCCGACGATCTTCCAGATGAGGCCGGCATCCTGCGCTTCCGTCGCTGAAAACGGCTCGCCGGCTGCCAGCAGCGCAAAGGCGCGCTGGTGGCCCATCAGGCGTGGTACCAGCAGGCTGGACGCCGCCTCCGGCACGAGTGCGAGATCGACGAAGGGTGTCTTGAAGACGGAACGGGCAGAGGCCAGCGTCAGGTCGCAATGCAGGTGAATGGTCGTGCCGATGCCGATGGCCAGCCCGTCGACACCCGACACGATCGGCTTAGGCGCGGTCGCCAGCGCCTCGAGGAATTCGATGACCTCGTGCCCCATGGTTCCGCCCATGGCAAATGCCATGAAATCCGCCATGTCGTTGCCGGCGGAAAAGCAGCCATCGGTGCCGAGGAAGGCGGTCACGCGGACTGCCGGATCATCGGCGGCAACGGTCAGCGCATTGGTCATTTTGGCGTACATCGCCTTGGTGATAGCGTTCTTCTTTTCGGGCCGGTTGAACCGGATCACCTGTACGCCCGGATAGTTTTCGGGCCGCTCGATCGTCACATGGTCGGTCATCGGGTCGTCCTTCAATTCAGCGCGATCAGTTCAGGGCGATACGGGCGGCAGACAGGCTGGCCGCACCGTGGATCACTCGGTCCTTGAGCGTCGCTGTCTCTGAGATCAGGTTTTCCGCGGCAAAGCGGCAGAGCGCGATCCGCACCGGCTGCCGGTCATCGCCGCCATCAGCCAGACCGCCCTTCGCCAGATAGACGCCGGTCAATGCCAGCCCGAAAAGCCTGAGATAAGCGGTGGCACCGGCCAGCGCCTTGTCCACCCTGCCCTCGTCCAGCGCCTGAAGCAGCCATTGCGTGGTTGTTTCGAGATCGGCACGAGCAGCGTCCAGCCGCTCGCCCGTCTCGCCGAAGCCGTCGAGATTGGAGGCGCCAACCGCCTGCGCAACCTGCTTCATCTCCGCGATCAGGCCGCGCACCTGCGCACCGCCCGAGAGCGGCAGCTTGCGGCTGACAAGGTCGATTGCCTGGATGCCGTTGGTGCCTTCATAGATCGGTGCGATGCGGGCGTCGCGCAGAAGGCGGGCAGCGCCGGTTTCCTCGATGAAGCCCATGCCGCCATGCACCTGCACGCCCATCGAGGCAACATCGACGCCGACATCGGTGCCGAAGGCCTTGGCGATCGGAGTGAGCAGGCTGGAGCGCTCCTGCCAGTGGCGGGCGGCATCGCCCTCGGAGACATGGCCAAGATCGACCGCGTGGGCGCAGGCATAGGCTATGGCGCGCGACCCTTGCGTCAGCGCCTTCATGGTCAGAAGCGTGCGGGAAATATCGGGATGCTCGATGATCGGGCTCATGCCGGCGCCTGTCCAGCCCGGCGCCTTGCCCTGGGTGCGTTCCCTGGCAAACGCAATCGCCTTCTGGGTCGCGGCATCGGCCATGGCGACGCCCTGTACGCCAACCGTCAGCCGGGCATTGTTCATCATCGTGAACATGCAGGCGAGGCCGCGGTTTTCCTCGCCGATCAGATAACCGACAGCGCCCTTTTCCGAACCGTACCGGCCGTCGCCATAGATCATCGTGCAGGTTGGCGAAGCATGGATGCCGAGCTTATGTTCGAGCGCATGGCAGAAGAGATCGTTCCGCTCGCCGAGCGAACCATCCGCATTGACCAGGAATTTCGGCACGAGGAAGAGCGAGATGCCGCGCGTTCCGGCGGGCGCATCCGGCAGGCGGGCCAGAACCAGATGGATGATGTTGTCGGTGAAATCGTGCTCGCCCCAGGTGATGTAGATCTTCTGGCCGAAGATACGGTAGCTGCCGTCGTCACGGCGCTCGGCCCGCGCCTTCAACACTCCGAGATCGGAGCCGGCATGCGGCTCGGTAAGGTTCATCGTGCCGGTCCAGGTTCCGGCGATCATTTTTTCGAGAAAGACAGCCTTCAGCGCGTCGGAGCCGTGTTTTTCCAGCGCCTCGACCGCGCCCATCGTCAACATCGGGCCGAGCGCGAAGGCCATCGAGCCGGCATTCCACATTTCCATCGCCGCGACATGCAGCATATGCGGCAGGGCCTGGCCGCCGAACTCCTCCGGCGCGGTCAGGCTGTTCCAGCCGCCACCGATCCAGTCGTGGTAGAGGTCGCGCCAGCCATCGGGGGTCTGCACGACACCATCAACGAGCCGCGAGCCCTGCTTGTCGCCGACGGTCGCCAGCGGCGCGACCGCTTCGGATGCGAACCGCCCTGCCTCGCCGACGATCGCATCGACCAGATCGGCGCTGAGATCGCCAAAGCGGCCCTCCTCAAGCGAGGGTCCCATGCCCGCCACGTGTTTCAGCGTGAACAGGATGTCTTCCACCGGTGCCTTGTACATTGTCTATTCCTCCCGTCTTTACATGACAGCATCGCCGGTCCACCGTCCAGCAAGCGCCTGCGTGTTCGTCCAAAAATATTGATTTTTACGTAAACGTCAATTGGTGATCGCCACGATCGACTTGGAAACCATGCAAGCGCCAAGCAGGCACCTGTAACAAAACCGTCATGAAAACCCCATAGAGCGAAGGCTGGCCTTCTCCCGGGACCCTGCCGATGAACCTCGTCTCCCCTGAAATACCCGGCCTTGTCTGGGCCTATCGCTTCCTGCCCGGCGAAAGCCAGTGTGTGCGGATTGCCGCCGATTCGTCCATCGATTCCCTGACGGAGGGTGAAGGCTGGCTGTGGCTGCACTTGGCCTTGAGCGACGCCCGGACGCCGGGCTTGATCGAACGCATAACCGACCTGCCGCAAGTGGCGCTTTCAACGCTCTCCAGCCATGACACGCAGGCTGCCGTCACCGTGGCGGACGACATGGTCTACGGCACGCTGGTGGATTTCGAGCGCACCTTCGACGCCGTGACCAAGACCATCGGCTGGCTGCATTTCGCCGTCACCGAAAAGATCATCATCACGACGCGCTTGCACCCGCTGCGCAGCATCGACAGGGTAAAGACCGCAATCGAGAAGAATGCGCGCTGCACGCGGCCGATCGACCTGTTCGAAATGCTGGTCATGGAGTTCCAGCGCACGCTGATCACGCTGGTGCTGGAACTGACCGAGGAACTGAACGTCATCGAAGACGATGTCTATGGCGAGCAGGGGCACAATCACCAGCCGGGGCTGGCGCCGCTGCGACGCACTGCGGTGCGCCTGCACCGGCACCTGCGCACGCTCTTGGCGCTTCTGCGGCGGGCGGGGACTTCAGAGGAAGACGAAGTGCCTGTCGGCTTTCTCGACGTGGCGGAGCGCCTGTCCGACCGGCTGGAAGCAGTGGATCGCGATGTCTTCGCGCTGCAGGAGCGGGCAAGACTGCTGCATGAGGAAATCGACAGCAAGCTGTCATCCGAGACAAACCGGCATCTTTATATCCTGTCGCTGATGACGGCTTTCCTTTTGCCGCCGACGCTGGTCACCGGCTTTTTCGGCATGAACACCAGCAACCTGCCCTTTGCGGATGGAAGCCATGGAACGCTGGTCGCCTTCCTGTTCATCATGATCTCCATGGGTGCCGCCTGGTCGATCCTCAAACGCATCGGCATCATCTGACCGTTGCGCAAAAGCCGGACGCGAAAAAGGCCGGGATCGCTCCCGGCCTCGAATTTCCGTCAAGTGTCTGGCCGTTCAGTACGGCGAATTGCACGCACGGCGCGGGCCGTTGTTCGGCTGGTACGAGTTGTCATATGCGCGATACGAACGATAGCGGTCCTGGCACCATTCGACATGGCTGCCGCCGTAACGCACCGGACGGTCGGCAATCGCACCACCGATGATCGCGCCGGCGGCAAAAGCCCCAAGCGGGAACCAAACACCATTGTGTCGGCGATAACCCGGACGCCGTTCGCGATAGCCGCGGTGACCGTTGTAATAGGAATAGCCGCCTTGGCGATAGTAGCCACGCTTGCGCAGCCAGCGGCGATCGTCGCGGTTCATCATCCCGCCGCGGTCGCGCCACGACTCCTGAATCTTGACGATATCGGAGGTGCGCTCGATCGGCACAGGCACGATAGGAGCGGCCTGCACCGGCGCAACCGACGTCATCACGACGATGGCCGAAATCGCCATGGGAATAAAACTCTTCTTAAATGTAAACACGGGGCTTCTCCTCGGGAAAGCTGTTATCGGCAATGAAACGGTTGAGTGGCCCATTTGTTCCGCTGGCCTCCCTTTTGGGTCCGTAAAACTCGCGAGCGTCGCATTAACCGTTGGTTAACCATCTTTCCTGCACCCTTCATCCATGGAAAAACGCGGGATTTTCAGTCTTGGCAGGGTTCTCCAGGTGGTTTCAGCCTGTAGCATAGTGCTGCTGACCGCGCAGGCTCAGGCCCGCGATACCGCCCCTGGACCCTGCCCGATCACGCAATCGTCATCGACGCCTATGAGATGAACATCATCGACTGGGAAAAATGAACAGCGACAAGAAGATCGCCGGCTTTATTGCCAAAGCATCCGACGGCCTGCCCGAAAGTTTTGACTGCACGGGAGAGCATCGCGGCGATACTGTCGGCCATTGCAAAACCATGTGGCGCAAATATGCGGTGAGCCGGGAACTCTACCAGACACGCCGGCTGATCGCCCGTTCTCAGGGGCTTTTGTGGGGCGCGTACCATCTCGCCCGTCCCGGCAACCCGATCGATCAGGCCAATCATTTCCTCGAATACGCCGAACCGCGCGCCGATGAACTGATGGTTCTCGACATTGAGGGCATCGACGCGGAGAAGTACATGTCGCTGGAGGACGCCGCGATCTTCGCCGGGCACATCAAGGCCCGCACCGGACGCTACCCGATGCTCTACACCAACCATGCGACGGCAAAACATATCGCAGCGCACCGGGCAGACCACAGGCTGCTTTCGCGGCTACCGCTCTGGTACGCGCGCTACAAGCCCGGCATCCGTAATGTCTTTCCCATGGGCAACTGGGACGGTTATGCGCTCTGGCAATTCTCCTCCGGCTCCAATTGCGGCAAGCGCCGCTGCCCCTACCGCGTGCCCGGCACCTTGAGCGACATAGACGTCAACGTCGCCCCTTTCGATGCAAAGACCCTGGCAGGTGTCTGGGCCAAAGGCGAACTTCTGTCCGAAAAGCCGCTGGAGGAGCCGATGATGATGGCCAGCGGTCGCGCGCTGGTCTCCTCGGGAGCCGGCATCAGCCTCGACCTGACCATGACGGCGTCGATCCGCCGCCCGATAACCAGCAAGGGCACCGCTGCGCGCCACGCCGTTCCCGTCCGCTATGCGCCGTCGGCTACAGCGCGGCTACCATGGCGGGCAGAATATCGTCGGCCTTGATTGAATGGACTTCGGGTGGCGCATCTGGAACGACACTCCGCACATAAAACCACGGTCCCGCCCCTTTGAGGCGGAACCCAATTTTCCAAGAGACAATCAGTCCGATCGGTCAAGCCTCGATCTGCACGTCGCCGATGGGGCGGGAGCAGCAGGCGAGGATGTAGCCTTCGTCGATTTCGTCGTCGAGGATGCCGCCATTGTGGGTCATCTCGACCTCGCCCGAAATCTTCATCACCCGGCATGTGCCGCAAAGACCGCCTTCGCAGGCAGCACCGATGCGCACGCCGGCTGACCGTGCCGTCTGCAGGATCGTCTGGCCGGGCTGACACTTGGCCTGCTTGCCGGCCATGGCGAAGGTGACGTTGGACACGGAGGCCGGGTCGACGGTGGCCGCGGATCCGGCGCGGATTGCGAGTTCTGCCGGATCAGGCGCATTGGCTGGCTGAAAGCTTTCCTCGTGATACTGCGCCATGTCGAAACCGGCGGACTTCAGCGTCTCGCGCACGCCGCGCATGAAGGGTTCCGGCCCGCAGCAGAACACCGTACGCTCCAGGAAATCCGGCGCGAGCAGCGACAGCTTGGTGCCATCGACGCGGCCGCGCAGGCCATGCCAGCTGTCTTTCGGGGAATGTCCCTCGACAATAAAGCCGAGCGACATGTTCGGCATGTGCGCCGAAAGCACCTCAAGCTCGCCGCGGAACAGAAGATCGTCCGGGCGACGGGCGCAGGAGATGAAGGCGACATCGCCCTGCGGCGTGCAATCGGCCATCCAGCGCGTCATCGACATCATCGGCGTCACGCCGGACCCCGCCGAAATGAACAGGTATTTTTCCGCGGGGTAACGCACAAACGTGAAATCACCGAGTGCGCCGAAAGCCCGAAGCGTCATGCCGGGCTTCAGGTGATCGAACATCCAGCGCGTGCCGATCGAGTCCTTCTGCGCCTTGACCGTGACGGCGACGGAGAAGGGCCGCGACGGGCTGGAGGACAGCGTGTAGGTGCGCATGACGGGCTCTTCCGGCGTCACCGGCAGTTCGAGCGTCACGAACTGGCCCGGCAGGTAGCGGAACCAGCCGGGCTTGTTGGAGCGGAACGCAAAGGTCATCACATCCGGCGCCTCGGCGGTGACCGAGATGCACTCCAGGAGGTGCTGGCGGTCGTTCCATGGCTTCAGTTCGTCGAGATGCTGGAAGGATGCTGCAATCGTCATGTCAGGCCACCCGGACCAGAGACGGAGACGCGGTTGCGCCCTTCAGGCGGTCCTGCATGAAATTCGTGTACCATTCGACGAACTGCATGACGCCGCCTTCATGTTCCGGCGAATAGGGGCCGGGCTGATAGGCCGGTGAACGGATGCCGAAAGCATTTTCCTCGACGATCTGGCGGTCCTGGTCATTGGTCTCGGTCCAGACATGGGTGAGTTCGTCGATCGTGTAATCGACGCCCTCGACCGCATCTTTGTGCACCAGCCACTTGGTCGTGACCTGCGTCAGTTCGGGGCCGAGCGGAAGCACGCGGAAGGTGATGGCGTGGTCGGCGAGCACATGGTTCCATGTGGAAGGGTAATGGAAGAGCAGCAGCGTGCCGATATGGCTCTGGCTGACGTCGTCGGACAGCGGGCGCTTGACGGCGCGCGCGCCGGACAGGGTGTAGCTCTCGGCATCCTGGATCAGCGGCATGCGGGCAACGCGGAACTGGCCGGTATGATTGAGCTTGAACTCGCTCGGCAGGCCGGAGGATTCGCAATGTTCCCAATGGGCGGCAATGACGGGATCGTCCTTGGCACCCTGCACGCCGGTTGCCGTCGGGGCTTCCGGATAGGTGCGGCAGAGTTCCGGATGGTTGGCGGCGCAATGATAGCACTCGCGGTTGTTTTCCCAGACGAGCTTCCAGTTGCCCTTCTCGATGATCGTGCTTTCGAAGGCGACCTTGGTGTCCTTCAGATTGTGCGGCATGACATAGGATGAGACCATGTCGCGCACGGGCTGGAAGTCCATGGCTTCGTCGGCGAGGCAGATGAAGATGTAGCCGCCGATGGTTTCGCAGTGGATAGGCTTCAGGCCGTGCTCGTTCTTGTCGAAATCCTCGCCCATCTGGCGGGCAAAGAGCAGCTTGCCGTCGAGTTCATAGGTCCACTGGTGATAAGGACAGACGAGCTTCGCGGACGAGCCCTTGGCGCCGGCGCAAACGCGCGAACCGCGGTGACGGCAGGAATTGTGCAGGGCGCGAACGGTGCCCGTGCGGTCGCGCACGATGACGACAGGGTATTCACCGACCTGGACGGTGAAATAATTGCCGGACTTCGGGATTTCGCAGTCATGGCCGATGAACAGCCAGTCCTTGTACCAGATTTGCTCCATATCGATCTTGAACAGATCGGGATCGGTATAGAAGGCCTGCTCAAGGCTGTGGCCAGGGCGCCGGTTCTTGAGCTTGCGGAGAACTTCGCTGCGGAGATCCATGTTCATTTCCTTCTACCCGCTGACTTTGGGGCTCGCCACTTTTGCGATTGCGCCGGGCAGGAAAGGAACCACCGTCGCGGCACGAGCCGCTTCGGATACGAAGGTTCGCCTTCCGGTCGCCCGCCGCGACCAAGACATCATTTCGTGACAAGGCTGGTTTCCGGGCTCAGGAGCTGTCCTTGCAGACGACCGCGGCGCCTTCCCGGGGTCCTCGCCCCAGTGGCTTTTTGCCGAAGTGCTCACTCCACCACCGTTGCGGGGGCAGCGCCGGGATCTGACCGGCTTCCCAATTCTCCGCCCTCCCGTTCAGAGCGACACCTTGAGTGGTCCCATCTAACCTTTCGGCCCGGAAAAAGAGACGCCGGAAAACGACACGCGATTCCAGAATGGCGACACGACAACAGATCATCCACAAACAAGCACACAGGCTTATTTGGCAAGCATAAACAAGGTGATGGGCTGATTTTTCGGCAACGTGCACAAATTCGGGCAGCTTGCCTGAAAACGCAGCCGTGAACTGCCTTTTTGCGACATGACCTGAAAGCGGCCAGGATCAGCTGCGCAAGCCTCGCGTCATCACCGGCAGCTATAGCTTCTAAAGATTGCGTTAACCGTCCCGGTGTAGCCTCTGACGAAGAGGGTTTCGGCCTCTTGCGCACGTCTGCATCGATACGTCTTGCAACGCGACCATAGTGTAGGACAGGCCATGGCTAAACTCAGATATTACGATGCCGCCTCGGTCAAAAAACCGGAAGCACCGCCAAAGGCAGCGATCTATACCGAATTCCTGCGCACCGGGCGGATCAACCGCAGGGCTGCCGACTGGAACCCGGTCGAGAAACGCTACCTGACCTATGACGAGGTAGCCACGCGCACGGCGAAGAAACTCGAGACAGCCGGCGACACCACCCATTCGCGCATTAACGCCTTCCATCCGTCGATCCGCTTTCCAAAGCTGTTGTTCCAGCGTACGCTGAAGGGCAGCCCGCATCTCGGCTATTGCCATGTCACCGCGGCAAAGACCCAGTTCGCGCCACTGAAGGACATCAAGTGGTCCTTCTACATCGCCAACTTCTATGCCGACATCGGCGACGGCGAGCAGTTTTTCGAGCGGATCAATCTCGGCTATTCGCGCATGTATTTCGCGGTCGCGATCGACGAGGGCGAGGAGATCGGCCGCATGGTGATCAACCGCACCCTGCGCAGCGACGGGCTTTTGTTTCGCACCCATGACCCCAAGGTGGCGCTGAAAAACGTGCTGCAACTCGGCGCCCGCAACGAACAACTGCGCAAGATCATCCGCAGTCTCTGATCGCCGCGGATCGTCGCGGGCAGAAAAACATTCTGTTTTCCACCCGCCTGGTCTAAAGAGACGCTGATATAAAAGCGAAAGCTCATGGCATGGCCGAAATCATCGACACGGGAAAAGAGCCGGAGGCAGCCCTTGCGCGCGCCTGTGCGGTACTGGCCGATGGTTTGCCGGTCGCGATCCCGACGGAAACGGTCTATGGGCTTGCCGCCGATGCGACCAATCCGCAAGCCATTGCCCGCATCTATGAAATGAAGGGTCGTCCCAGGTTCAACCCGCTGATCTGCCATGTCAGCGATTTCGAGATGGCCGACCAGCATGTGGACTTTGACCCTTTGTCGCGCTGGCTGGCAGAGGCATTTTGGCCGGGGCCGCTGACGCTGATCCTGCCACTCAAGGCCGACAGCACCGTGCATGCTTTGGCCTCTGCCGGGCTCGACACGTTGGGTGTACGCATGCCCGACGGGTTTTCGCGCGGCGTCATTGCCCGCTTCGGCAGACCGCTGGCCGCGCCAAGTGCCAATACCTCCGGAAAGATCAGCCCGACCACGGCCGCCCATGTGGAGGCCGATCTAGGCGACAGACTCACCCTGATCCTCGACGCCGGACCGTCAGGGATCGGGCTTGAATCGACGATCATCAAGGTCGAGGGCGGCGAAATCCATCTGCTGCGGCCGGGCGGTCTCGATGTCGCTGCAATCGAGGGGCTGACCGGCAAGAAGGTACTACGGCCGGAAACCGCCGGCGCCATCATCGAGGCACCCGGCATGCTCGCCTCCCATTATGCGCCGGTCGCCGGTGTTCGCCTGAACGCAACAGAGGCCAGTCCAGACGAGGCGCTGATCCGCTTCGGCGGAGCGGCGCTTCCGGGAGAGGACGCGGCGGCGCTGGTGCTGGACCTCAGCGCGACAGGCGATCTGAGCGAGGCCGCCGCCAATCTCTTTGCTTTCATGAAGCAGGCCGACGCCTCTGGTGCGGCGACGATCGCATTCGGGTCGATTCCGATGGAAGGGCTCGGAGAGGCGATCAATGACCGGATCGAGCGGGCGGCGGCGCCACGCGGCGGAGCGAGCTCGTGAGCAGGCTTGAAAGCACTGGGTATGCGCTGGCTCCCCCTCTGTCGGCTACGCCGACATCTCCCCCACAAGGGGGAGATTGACCGCAAGCCTCTCAATAAACCAAATTTTCAAGGCAAGGAGTCTACGGCCGATCTCCCCTTGTGGGGGAGATGTCACGGAGTGACAGAGGGGGTCACCACACGCTCATTACCCTGGGAGCAATCGCCATGATCCCCTCGCCCGATCTGCTTGCCCGCTTCACCGCCATCGTCGGTCCGCAGCATGCCGTTACCGACATCGCCGAGCAGGCACCCTATCTGATCGAATCCCGCGGTCTCTATAGGGGCACGACACCGGTGGTTCTGAAGCCGGGCAGCGTCGAGGAAATCTCGGCGATCCTGAAGCTGGCGACCGAGACCGGCACGGCCATCGTGCCGCAGGGTGGCAATACCGGGCATGTGGCGGGGCAGATCCCGCGGCCGGATGCCGGGGATATCGTGCTCTCACTGGAGCGGCTGAACAAGGTCCGCGCCGTCGATCCCGTCGGCAATGTCATCGTCGCGGATGCCGGCTGCATCCTGGCCGACATCCAGCGGGTCGCGGAAGAGCATAATCGGCTGTTTCCTCTGTCGCTCGGCTCCGAAGGCTCCTGCCGGATCGGCGGTAATCTCTCGACCAATGCCGGCGGCACGGCGGTGCTGGCCTATGGCAATATGCGCCAGCTCTGCCTCGGTCTCGAAGTCGTGCTGCCGACCGGCGAGATCTGGGATGGATTGCGCAGCCTGAAAAAGGACAATACCGGCTACGACCTGCGCGACCTGTTCATCGGTGCCGAGGGAACGCTCGGCGTCATCACAGGGGCCGTGCTCAAACTCTATCCGCAACCGGTCGGCCATCAGGTGGCCTTTGCAGGCCTGAAGTCCGTTGGCGATGCGCTTGCCTTTTTCGATCTGGCGTCAAGCCTCTGTGGCCCGGCGCTGACGGGCTTCGAGCTGATGCCGCGGCTGGGCGTCGAATTCACCACCCGGCATATTCCCGGTGTCCGCGATCCTATGGACACGCTGCATTCCTGGTACGTGCTGATCGACATTTCGACCACGGACACGGCGGAACGCGCCGAGCAGATGATGCAGAGCTTGTTGGAACGTGGCATCGCCGACGGCCTGGTCGAAAACGCCATCATCGCCAGCAGCGAGGCGCAGCGCAAAAGCCTCTGGCATATGCGCGAAAGCATGTCACCGGCGCAAAAGCCGGAGGGTGGCTCGATCAAGCACGACGTGTCGGTTCCCGTTTCCAGCATTCCGGCCTTCATGAAGGAAGCCGATGCGGCGGTGATGGCGGCGATGTCAGGCGCACGCATCTGCGCCTTCGGGCACATGGGCGACGGCAATATCCACTATAACATTTCCCAGCCAGTCGGCGCCGATAAACAGGCCTTCATCGACCGCTGGCGCGAGATGAATGCGATCGTTCATGGCATCGTTCTGAAATACAACGGTTCGATCTCGGCCGAACATGGCATCGGCCAGTTGAAGCGGGATGAACTGGCCGAAGTCCGGTCGCCGATCGAAATCGACCTGATGCAGCGCATCAAACACGCCTTCGACCCGGCGGGGATCATGAATCCGGACAAGGTCTTAAATGCGACGAACACATCTACGGGCGACCGGGAACAAAAAGAAGTCGGCTTTCAAGGCTAGGTCCGAGGGTTAAGCGGTCGGAGTTATGCGAGCTTGCCGTTGTTTTGAGACCTGATTGATGACCTGGAAGATTTTAACATGAAACCCTGTCTGCACATCCTGATCGGTCTGCCGCTCCTGCTTATGGTAACGGCCTGCGTCGCCCAACCCTCCACGCCATCCGGCGAACAACGACCGATGGATGAGGTGCCAGTGCAGATGCGACTGCCAGACGGCAGTCGGCAGTACAGTTTCAGAAATGGCTGCATCATCGTGATCGAGGCAAAGCGAGCCATCGTGACATCGGAAGCGACTGTCTGCGAACTGTATCACCGCGATATCGCCCTGCTCTATGCGGCGGGAGACTGAGGCCGGCGCTACCAAACCCGCCTGAACGGCGCGGTGGCGGTAGCGCCGTTCAGGCGGGTTCGGTACGAAAGCGAAAGCTGATGCCTATCATGCGCCGCCGGCCCTGAGTTGCGTCAGGCTGAGCAGCGTGTCGGCGCTGATGCCTCCGCCGCCTCCGCCCGACAGGATGAGTTCGCCAGCGGAGACATCGACATTGTTCTCGATGTCGTACAGCGCGGTGAAGCGGGCCATCAGTTTTTCCAGAGCCTCCGGATCGTGCAGGTCCTCGATATCGAGGACGCGGTTGATGTAGTCATATTGCAGATCGACATCTGCACTCGACATCTCTTTCGGAATATTGAACGTCGTCTGGATGACCTGCAGCAGGGCGCTGTCGGCGAGAAGGTCATAGGCATTGCTGATACCGGAGGCCATGCGCTTGAAATAAAGCGCCAGGCGCACGCCGGCATTGTCCTCGCCTTCAGTCTCTTCCAGAGTCTGGTTGAGATAGAGGTCGTTCGTGTCGAGCAGACCGCGTCGAGACTGGATCTGGCCAGACTCAGGCCTTACGATCTCTCCTTCGAGATTGAAATTGAAGGAGGCGACGATCTCGCGGTAGCGCGTATCTGCCTGCGTATTGACCAAGCTGTCCGGATCGTTGAGATCCGATTCAAACATCTGGCGGACGTAGTCCGTCTCGACTTCTTTCGGATCAATGCCAGCGGCCACAAGGATGAAATCGACGAGCCGGCGATTGCCGAGGAGATCGTCGAGCGAGGCAAGCTTTTCGACCTCGGCGCTGTAATATTTCGATTCCGCGGTTGCTGCCGTCTTGTCCTCTTCGGTTCCAAACCGGCTTTTCTGCACCACATAGCCGGACGCCGTTTTAAGGATTTCGGATTCCGACTGGGCCAGAAGCGGCGTGCCAAGCGTACCATCGGCATTGAAATTGAACGCCTTGGCCAGTTCGACATAGCGGCTATCCTTCAGGCTGTTGGCATAGCTTTTGGGATCGTTCAGATCGCTGGTCAGCACTTTTTTCAGTTTGCGGGTGCTGTCTCCCTCATTTTCCAGCCCGAAAGCCTGGAGGACGAGCGCCATGATCTTTCTATCGTCCAGCATATCGTCAACGTCGACGACGAGGCCCATCAGCGTCTTATAGGAAGAAATGACCGCAGCGTCCGCTGCTTCGTAATTGTCGTTGTAGCGATCAATATAACCGCCGGAGGTCAGGGCCATCTGCGTCGCCGTCTGCGGCGTATCACCGGATGCCAACGTGCCGTCCGACTGGAAATTGAAGGCGCGGGCCATCTCCTTGAAGATTTCCTTGTTCGCGTCCGTCGATGTGTTGACGTAGCTTGCCGGATCGTCCGGGTCGCTGGTGAGTACATTTTCCAGTGTAGCCATCAGGGTCGTGGACGGCAGACCAAAAGCGACAACGACATAATTCAGCAGGCGGCTGTTGGCGAGGAGGTTATCAACGGTGGTGACCGTGTTGATCGTCGCCTCATAATACATCTTGTCCATCAGGGCAGCGGTGGTCGAAAGACGCGGCTGCTGGAATACGTAGGCTTCGTTTGTCAGCGCCTTCTGCGCGTCGGTCATCGGCTTGTCGCCGGCGGACAGTGTTCCGTCCAACTGGAAATTGAAGGCTGCGGCCAGCGGCGTGTAGTCCGGCGCATTGCTGATCATCGTCTGATAGTTGGTGATCAGCTTGAAGCTGCGCTGTTGGGATTGGCGAGATCCTCGGGCGTGGCGTTTGCCTGGACGTTCGCGATCTTGTCCTGCAGGCCCTGTTTATAAGCAGCGTCCTGCACATTCACGAAACTTGTGGGGTCATCGACATCGCTGGTGATAACGCCTTTGAACTGGGCGTAGGAGGTGTATTTCGGGTCCAGTCCAAAAGCCGTCATCACGTAGGTCTTAAGACGATCGTTCTGCCAGATCTGATCGGTATTGGTCACAAGGTCTATAGCTGCGTTAAAATAGGCCGAGTCCGTTTTGACGGCCGCGTCCTGGTTGACGTAACTCTGATTGTAGAGGCCGATGACGGCGTCTTCCTGTGCATCACTTTGAACCACCGAGGTGTCGCTCGAGAAGTTGAACGCTTCGGCGAATTTGCGATAGCGTTCGTCGGTGAGCATGTTGGCATAGCTCTCCTCGTCGCTCAGGTCGCTTTCCAGCACCTTGCGCATGAAGGCCTTGGCATAGGCCATGTCCTCCAGCCCATGCGCCTTCATCGCATAGTTGAACAGCCGGTAGTCATCCATGAACTCGTCGATGGTGGTGACATTGCCGATATTGGCCTTGTAATAATCCGCTTCGCGCTTGACCAGGGTCTGTTCGGACGTGCGCTGCAGGCTGAGCCGCATGTCGCGCGTGATGAGATTGTAGTCGATAAACGTCGATACCATGTCGCCCTGCCAGACTTTCCGAGAAGGCCCCGTCGGGCGCTTCCAGACCTTGTTTTGCATGCCTTTCAGCCGACCACAGATCGAATCCGGGCAGCGAAGGCGCTGGTGCGAGCATCGGCGTGTTTGCTTGCGCGTGGCTTTTGACTTTTCGCACCCGTCGGCAAGGTCTGCAAAATGCGGGCATTTTTCTTCACCAATGGGAAACCGTAGCCCGTCGGTTTTCGCTAACCATCAGGAACTGCAAAGTTTTTTTAACTGCGATTTTTAAGCGGTCTGGAAGGGGCGGCGCCTATCTTGAGGTCACAGAGGACGAAAAGTCCCAAGGAGAAGACCGGGAACCGGCTCTCAAGGAAAACAAGGGCGAAATGAAATGGCGAAGTCACTTTCTCAACCGGCATGGGTCGAAACCCCGCTCAGGTTGGATCCGAAACGCTTCCCCCAGCAGGCAAGCTATGCCTTGCACGGCGGAGCAAGCAATGTCACCATCAGCCTGGACGAACGCGGCGCGGTGATGCGCAAGGTGCTGCCATCGAGCGGCCTGCCATTGTCGATCGCCCTGCCGTCGCGGGCCTTCAAAGGGGTTGCTGCCCGGGCCATCGATCACGGAGACGGAGAGGTAACGGTGACGCTTGAACTGCACCACGAAGACCCGGATCTCTGCATCCCGCTGCTGGTCGCCCATGACCTGTCCGACATCGCCGCCGATTGGCGCTCATGGTCGGAAGCCTACCGTATCCCGATGCTGATGGTCGAGGCCGATGGCGTTGCCCGCCCGCTGGAACAGCATCTCGGCGACGTCCAAACACGCGATGTCAAGCCGCGGCGCCGCCACTCGCTTTTTGCCGACCGCCGTCCGCGTTTCCTCGTGCGCCGCGCGACCGGAAGCCTCGGCGTCCATATGAAGATCAACGGCCGGGAAATCATCGCCCGCAACTGATTTTCGACACAATCTGCAACCTGTTCTCCAGTGCAGAAAGCCGACCGTTCCCTGCGGTCGGTTTTTTGTTTTTGTTTTCCGGCGTTTACTCCTGTTCCCCGGAAACATTGGCCGTGCCTTCTTGGTGCCATATGCAGCGCACATCCTGCATCCCAGAGAAGGAGACAATCCGATGCGCAAAACCATCCTTGCCGCCCTCACCGTATTTTTCGCCAGAGCCGGGAAGATTACGACCGATCGCGACGACGATTTGAGCTGGGCCTGATTTCACAGTTCCCAGAACTTCGTTCCCCTGCCCTCCGGCCCGGCAGGAGGGTTTTTTCATAGAAGCCGCACGACCAGCGCCAAAAGCAGGCCCGTAAAGATGATCAGGCCGACCGTTCCATTGAACTTAAACAGCGCCAGGCATTGTGCTGCATCGCGGATATCGAGCACAAGGATCTGGTAGGCGAGCAGGATCGCGGCGACGAGCAGGCCGAGATAGGCAAGAAAGCCGACGCCGGCGGCCATAAAAGATATGAGCAGCAACAGCACCGTCAGGCCGTAAAGGCCGATCAGCCAGGGGCGCGGATTGTCGCCGAAACGCCGCGCGGTGGAGCGCACGCCGATCAGTTCGTCATCCTCCTTGTCCTGGTAGGCGTAGATCGTGTCATAGCCGACCGTCCAGGCGACGGCCGCGAGATAAAGCACCAGCGCCGAGACACTCAAGCCGCCGAATTCGGCAGACCAGCCCATCAGGGCACCCCAGGAAAAGGCAAGGCCAAGGAAAAACTGCGGCCAGTCGGTAAAGCGCTTGGCAAAGGGATAGATGGCGACCAGCGCCAGAGAGAGTACGCCGAGCACGATCGAAAAACCGTTGAACTGCAGAAGCACCGCCAGTCCGACCAAGGCCTGCACCACGGTGAATATCTTGGCCTGGAACCGGGAGACACGACCAGATGGCAGCGGCCGTGATCGGGTGCGGGCCACTTCCATGTCGATCTTGTGGTCCACGACGTCATTATAGGTGCAGCCCGCGCCGCGCATGGCGACGGAGCCGATGAAAAACAGCAGCAGATGGAGAACGAAGCGGAAAGGAGAAAAATTTCCGGAAAGGGCTGCCGCGTTGGCCGCCAGCCCGGCCGACCAGAAACACGGCCACATTAGGAGCTGCCAGCCGATCGGCCTGTCCCAGCGGGCAAGCTGGGCATAGGGCCAAAGCGCCCTTGGCAGGGCGCGGTAGACCCAGTTTCTGGATGGCGCATCGGCAACGCGCCCGGAATCGACGGGATAAATCTTGCTCATACCGCCTGTTTGCAGCCGGAAAAGGCAGCGGTCAAGCGGCCAGCGGTCTATGGCCGTCAACGCGTGGAGCTGGCTATTTCAAGGCTGTCAATCCAGCGTGAAATCGAAGCGGTAGGTCGCGGAAAGACCGACGAGGACCTGATTGCGCGTGCCGCGTTCCTTGACGAGGCTGGAATCGGCGGCCGACCCCATCAGCCGCTTGTATTCGGCAAAGGCACTGGCCTCGATCTTTTCCGTCGCCTGCCAGGTGATCGCGGTGCCGAGCCCGACCGATGCCAGACCGCCCGACGGTTTGTACTGGCTTAGGCCCGAGGCCGCGGCTTCTGTGGCATCGACGCCGTAATAGGCATCGAAATAGTCACTGGTCGCTGCCGTCACACGCGGCCCACCGGAAACCCGGATCGTGTCGGTGACATCAACGAAGGCGTCCGCCGCGAGGTCGCCGACAATGCCGTCATGGCTGCGGATGCCATGACGCAACTCGCCACGCAGGCGCAGCCAGTCGGTCGGATAGACCTCGGCAAAGGCGCCCAGTTCGCCGCCGAAGCGCACCGGGTCAAGCCCCTTCAGGTCATCGGAGGTATCCTGGTCGCGGGTGAAGATCAGCTTGCCGGAAAGACCGGCGCGGAAGGCGCCCGTATCGACGAAAGCAAAGGCCGGATTGTCGTTTCGCGACGAGAAGCGAACCGTGCTGCCGGCGCGACCGAGCGAAATCAACGGTGCCGCCTGGAACAGCCGCTTCGACGACCCGTCATATTTGGCCCCGAGAAATCCGGTTGCGCCGACTTTCAGATACCAGTCTCCCGACCAGAAGTGCCGCGCTTCCTGTGCCTGGACGGCATGTGTCGCAAAGGCGAGCAAGCTGGTTGAAAGAACGAGCAAAAAATGGTGGCGCAAGACATTACTCCAAATTTGGCAATACCGGACTGTCGCTCGTTTTCGCGAACACGATAGCGCGATCAGTAGCAGGTCCGTTTGGTGAGTTATAGGCAATAGCCTCCTACGATACCGTTAACCATCGGCATCCACGGTGCGTTTACCGCAATGGATTCTATTTTTAGATTGTACTTTTCTCGCAGCACAATCGCCCTATAACGGGAATTGAACGCCACTGGGTACCTTTGATTGCAATCGACGCAGAGAGTGACAAAACCCATTATATTATAGAGTTTTAAAATACCGCATTCGGAGTACACTGTTGACGTACAGACCTGATGAACGAACGCTTTTCAAGAAGCACAGGATGCAACTGCGCGACGTTGAAAAGACTCGTTCGGACACGACAATCGAATGTGTCCGTTGTCAGATCGAAGTCAAACCATGGCAGACCACGGCATATCAATACGGCCTGTGTGATGCGTGCCTTTGCGGAGGTTTCTCATGAACTACGCCATTCTCGGCTCCAGGCGAAAAGCCACCCGCCCGCCCGTGCCGACTGCTTTTCTGCCGATGGAGAGCGCGCCCCGCGACGGGACCAAGATCACGCTCCATCTGGTGCGGGAAACTGCAACGGGTAGCAGCGACATCTGTACCGAAGGCTATTACTGGCCAGTTCAGGCCAATGAATACGGCCATCACTGGTATCTGACGGAGTACACCCACGGTGGCTTCGCTGAGGATGATCTGAAGGGCTGGGCGCCGTAAAGCAGCGGTAGCCTTCTCCGAATCAGGCCGCACGCGATTTCAGATAGAGACTGGGTGCGTGTCCCAGCATGCGACGGAACATGGTCGTAAAGGCTGCGATGCTCTCGTAGCCTGCATCCAGCGCGACATTCGTTACCGGCTCGCCCTCTGCCAGACGCGGCAGGGAGGCGAAGATGCAGGCCTGCTGGCGCCAGGTGACGAAGCTGACCCCGGTTTCTGCCCGAAACAGCCGCGTGAAGGAGCGGCGGCTCATACCAAGTTCCCGCGCCCAGTCGTCGATACCTGCATTCGCGGCCGGTACCTTCAGAAATCTGCGGCAAAGCGAGGCAAGCCGGGCATGCGCTGGAAAGGGCAAACCGAGCGGACGTTCGGGCAGGTGGCCGATTTCATCGAGCAGCAGCTCCATGATGAGGCGCTTCCGCCGCGGGCCGGGTGGCGCCTCCTCGGCAAGAAGCAATTCTTCCATCAGGCTGCCGGCAAGCGGCGTCACCTCGAGAACCTTGGGCCGATCGGTGTCGATCACCGAACGCTCGGCATAGATCGAGTGCATTTCGACATCGCTGATCATCTCGCTGTAATGCTCCAGGCCGGCCGGGATCAGCAGCCCATGACCGGGGAATCATCCAGCGCCCACCGGCGGTATTGACCAGCACGACACCGCGCCTTGCGCACCATAGCTGCGTCTTGGCATGGCTGTGCAGCAGCCCGCGCGAGCCTGCGGGATAGAGCCGACCGAGCATGGCAATTGGTTCATCGGTGCTGTCGATCCAGGACAGGCTCTCGAAATGAAAGGTATCATTGCCGGGATCGTCTTTTTTCAGCTCGACTTTCCGCATTTGGCCCACTCTCGAAAGAATGCGACCACAGCACAAAAGCAGGCCAATTTCAAGCGCGGTAAGACACGACACAACTGAAAAGACCAGCATCCGCCCGGCAAGGACACCAGCATGGCAACCGTCTCCTCGATCACACCGGCAGACGCCGAAAAGACGGCCGTGTCCGTCATCGTCGCCGTCAGCTTCTGCCACATGCTGAACGACATCATGCAGTCGCTGCTGACGTCGCTCTATCCTTTGCTGAAGGAAAACTACGCGCTTGATTTCGTGCAGATCGGCCTCTTGACCTTTGCCTTCCAGGTGACGGCCTCCCTATTGCAGCCGGCCGTAGGCGTGGTCACCGATAAATGGCCGATGCCGTTTTCGCTGCCGGCAGCCATGCTGTCGACCTGCGCCGGGCTGATCACGCTTGCCAATGCGCATCATTTCTACGTTCTGGTCATCGGTGCCAGCCTCATCGGCATCGGTTCGGCGATCTTTCATCCGGAAGCATCGCGTGTCGCACGACTCGCCTCTGGCGGACGCCATGGCCTTGCCCAGTCGCTGTTCCAGGTGGGCGGCAATACCGGAACCGCGATCGGGCCGCTGCTCGCCGCCTTCATCGTCATCCCGCGCGGTCAGGAAAGCCTCAGCTGGTTTTCCATCCTTGCCCTTACCGGCTTCATGGTGCTGTCCTGGGTCAGCGTCTGGTACACCCGCCATCGCCGCAGTTCGGCCGGTCGCAAGCCGGTGAGCCGCACCCTGCCCTTGCCGCGCAACCATGTGATCTGGACGCTGATCGTGCTCGTCATCCTGACGGCAACGAAAAATGCCTATCTTTCCAGCCTCTCAAGCTATTTCACCTTCTTCACCATCGAGAAGTTCGGCGTCGGCGTGCAGGACGCACAGCTTTTGCTGTTCCTGTTTCTCGGCGCCTCCGCTGCCGGGGTCATCTTCGGCGGGCCGATCGGCGACCGGTTCGGCGCGCGCTTCGTTATCTGGTTCTCGATTCTCGGCGTCATCCCGTTCGCGCTGCTCCTGCCCTATGCCAATCTGTTCTGGACGGCGGCACTGGTCATCATCATCGGCTTCATCTTCTCCTCGGCCTTTTCCGCGATCGTGGTCTTTGCACAGGAACTTGTGCCGGGTAGGGTCGGGCTGATTGCGGGAATGTTCTTCGGCTTTGCTTTCGGCTTCGGCGGCATCGGTGCTGCGGTGCTCGGTGTCTTCGCAGACCGCAACGGCATCGAATTCGTCTTTACCGTCTGCTCCTACATGCCGCTGCTTGGCCTGCTGACCATCTTTCTGCCGAAGCTTCCCAGCCACCGATAGCTGCCACGTGCGCCAACTTTCACCCCGGAAATGGAGACTGCCCCACCGGGCATAGGGCTTTTGTTGCATGGTATTGTAAGTATTCATCAAGCATTGCGCGGTAAGGTTCCCCGGTGGGTTCTCCGGGGTATTGTAGATGCGCATCAGGACTTTGGCGGTTTCAGCGGCTCTGGCGGGATTTCTCGCATCAACGCCTGTTCATGCCGAAACGCTCAACTTGTTGATCTGGGAATCCTATATCGACCAGAAGATCCTTGATCGGTTCACGGAAAAGACCGGTGTCGCCGTCAACCAGATTTACTACGACAGCGGCGATGCCCGCGACGAAGTCCTTTCCGACCCCAACAGCAATATCGATATCGCGGTCATCGGCGAAAACGGTGCCGAACTGTTTGGCAAGCGTGGTATCCTCGAGCCTCTAACGGAGGCGAACACGCCATCGCTCAAGGGCTACAAGCCTGACTGGAACGCCCGCTGCGCCGGTTTTGCCCTCCCCTATCTCTGGGGCACGATGGGCATCGTCTACCGGTCGGACATGGTCAAGACGACCCCCACCTCGTGGAACGACCTGATGGCCCCGGCGCCCGCGCTGAAGAAGCATATCGCCATGTATGACGATCACAACGAGGCATTCATCGCGCCGCTCGTGCTGCTCGGAAAGTCCATCAACGCCAATGACAATGAAACGCTGAAGGCGGCCTTCGAGCTGATGAAGAAGCAGGCGCCCTTTGTCCTGACCTACGACTACGTGATCACCGCCATCCAGAACCCCGATATCGGCAAGGAAATCTACATGGCGATCGCCTATAGCGGCGACCAGCATGTTCTCAACGAGAAGGCCGGCACGCCCGGCGTCTGGCGCTACGCCGTGCCAAATGAAGGCACGCTGTCCTGGCTCGACTGCATGGCCGTGACGGCCGCTTCGCCGCGCAAGGCGCTGGCCTTGCAACTGCTCGATTATATCGGCTCGCCGGAAAGTGCTGCAGCCAACGCGCAGGCCCTGACGATGCCAACTGCCAATGAAGCCGCACTGCCGCTCATTCCCGAGGACATGCGCAACAATCCAGAAATCTATACGCCGGCGGACATCCTGGAAAAGAGCCAGTATCAGAAAGAACTCTCCGTTCAATCGATCCAGACCCGCAGGCGGATCATCAGCTCCATGGCAAACTTCCAGTGACACTTGGCAGACGCGCATTTTTCCTGATTTTTCCAGTCGTACTTGCAGGCTATCTGCTGGCTGCGCTCTCGGTTTATATCGCGCAGGGCAGCTCGATGCTGGCACTGGAGCGTGCGCGGCTGAGCCAGCGGCTGGATCACGCGGCAGCCCTTTTCCGCAATGAGGTCAGCCAGAGTAGGAGCTTTCTCTACTCGCTCCTCGAAGGCAATGCCGTGCGGCTTTTCGTGTCGGAAACCGATGCAAACTACCGCAGCAATGCACTTGGCCTGCGGCTCCAGCAGAGCATTCGCTCGCTCTCCGACGACCCAAAGAAGTTCATCGCCTTTGCCATCATCAATCCCGACCTGAGCCCCGGCTACTATTTCGAAAACAGCGACGATCCCTTCGCCGAGTTGAGCGCCCCGCAATTGCAATTGGCGCAGCGGCTGATCGGCGGAAGCCAGCTGCGGGACTGGACCTTCCTGCATGACGAGCAGGCACGGCCTCTGATCATCTATTCCGAATTCATCGACCCGGTGACATTCGCCAGACCGCTGCCGAGCGCCAAGAGCACGGCCCTTCTCGTGCAGGTCGCGATCGAGCCCACACAGTTTCTGGACATGCAGACAACGCTGCAGCAGGAATACGGTACCACGCTCACCTTCAACACCACCCCTGCAATTCAGGCAGAGGGCGAACTTGCCGCTTCCGTGCGCCTCGCGCCATCGCTGTTTGCGACGCTGAGCGTTGAGACTGCACAAGATGTCGGCAACATGGCGCGATTGAAGGTGCTGCTGGGCTTTGGCGCAGTAGCAATGAGCCTGTTTTCCGTCGGGCTAATGATCCTCCTGATCCGTCGGTACATCACCAATCCGATTTCCGCACTCGACCTGCAGGTGACCGCGGTCATGAGCGGGGAGAACGAGAACATTCAAGACACCGCCGTCGCCGGTGAAATCGGCCGTCTGACCGGCAACATCAGGCAATTGCACGACCAGTCCCGCACCGCGCTGCATCAGGTCCAGCACGCATCCTGGACCGACACGCTGACCGGTATCAGCAACCGCGCGCATTTCAACCTCGTCGCGGCCGGCATCGTCCAGAGCACGCAGGCCACGAACACACATTGCGCCCTGCTGTTCATCGACATCGACAACTTCAAGTTCGTTAACGACAAATATGGCCATGAAGTCGGCGACGAGCTCTTGAAGACGCTGGCCGCACGAATCGGTGCCGCCGTGCGCGAGATTACCTGGCGCCGCGAAATCCCTGATGCAATTCTTGCCCGGCTTTCCGGTGATGAATTTGCAGTGCTGGTCCAGTCCAAGCCTGGTGACGGCACGACGCGCGAAATCTGCGCGGCGATCATTGGCCTGTTCTCCAGCGGCTTCGAAGTGCGCGGCAAACATTATCCAGTGACAGCCAGCATCGGCGTTGCCATCTGCCCCGAGGATGCCAACAACCTGGCGGAATTGATCTCGAATGCCGATGCCGCAATGTATCAGGCTAAGACCAACGGCAAGAACCGTTCCTCGCGCTTTTCGCGTGCGCTACAGGACAAGCGCGACCGGGTTCGCCAGATCCAGGAAGAACTGCGCGGCATCAATGCCGACGAGCAATTCCATCTGGTCTACATGCCGATCGTTGATGCCCGCGGCCGCGTCACGGGTTGCGAAGCGCTGCTGCGCTGGCTTTCCCCGACGCTCGGCAATGTCACGCCGGATGAATTCGTGCCGATCGCCGAAAGCTCAGGCCTGTTCACCAAGATTGACTGGTGGGTAATCAACCGGGCGATGAGCGATCATCTCCGTCTGAAGGAACTCTTCGGCCCCGAGACGGTGCTCGCCATCAACATTTCGTCGGCGGAACTGCACTCCAAATCGATCAGCGATTATTTCTGCGATTGTCTCGACCGGCATGGACTGGATGCGAAATACATCGAGATCGAGCTGACCGAGACCTTCGCCGTCAAGCTCGGCGACCAGCTGCACCGGAACATCCAGTCCATGCGCGACAGGGGCTTCCGTATATCGATCGACGATTTCGGGGCTGGATATACCTCCGTACAGCAGATCATCGAATACACGGCCGATACCATCAAGCTCGACCGGGCGCTGGTCCAGAACCTGACGGGCGACCAGTCGCTGCCGGCGCTGAAGGCCGTGATCGCGCTGTGCCACGCGCAGAACATGGCGGTCGTCGGCGAAGGCGTGGATACGCCGCGGAAGATGGCCATGCTCACCGAAGCCGGCTGCGATCATTTCCAGGGTTACCTGATCAGCAAACCGCTTGGATTGCCCGATCTTTCGATCTGGGCGCTGAAGAACCTGGCGCTGCCTGTCACGGCCCATGTCGAGATCGACCATCAACCCTTGCGTCGTACCGGCACGGCAAAATTGCTCTGAGCCCCTTCCCGCATCGAAAACCGAGCTTTTTCCTTGACCTTGAACCGGCATCCGCTCTAGGGCAGCGCAACACTGCAGGAGTAGGCGATGAAAGTTCTTTTGATCGGTTCGGGTGGCCGCGAGCATGCGCTGGCCTGGAAACTGGCGCAGTCCCCGCGCCTGACCAAGCTCTACGCCGCGCCGGGAAATCCGGGCATTGGCGAGGAAGCCGAACTCGTCGCCATCAATACCGAAGATCAGCAGGCCGTGCTTGCCTTCTGCCAGGCAAACGCCATTGATTTCATCGTGGTCGGCCCAGAAGCGCCGCTGGTTGCCGGGCTTGCCGATACGCTGCGCGAGGCAGGATTTACCGTTTTCGGCCCATCGGCAGCGGCAGCCCAGCTCGAGGGCTCCAAGGGCTTTACCAAGGACATCTGCGCCAAATACTCGATCTCGACCGGCGCCTATCAGCGCTTCACGGCGGCCGAGCCGGCGAAAGCCTATATCCGCGAACAGGGTGCGCCGATCGTCATCAAGGCCGATGGCCTTGCCGCCGGCAAGGGCGTGACCGTGGCGATGATGGTCGACGAGGCGCTTGACGCCGTAGACAGCTGCTTTGACGGCGCCTTTGGCGCGGCCGGTGCGGAAGTGGTAGTCGAGGCCTATCTGGATGGCGAGGAAGCCAGCTTCTTCTGCCTTTGCGACGGCACGCATGCGCTGGCGCTCGCCTCGGCACAGGATCACAAGCGCGTCGGCGACGGCGATACCGGCCCGAACACCGGCGGCATGGGCGCCTATTCGCCGGCCCCGGTGATGACGCCAGACATGGTCGAGCGGACGATGAAGGAGATTATCGAGCCGACCATTCGCGGCATGACTGACAGCGGTCATCCCTTCTCGGGCGTGCTTTTTGCCGGCCTGATGATCACCAAGAAAGGCCCGGAACTGATCGAATACAATGTGCGTTTCGGCGATCCGGAAACGCAGGTGCTGATGATGCGGCTGAAGAGCGATCTTCTGACGCTCCTGCATGCGGCCGCGACCGGCACGCTCGATCAGATGGATGCGGAATGGCGCGACGAGGCGGCGCTGACCGTGGTCATGGCTTCGCGCGGATATCCCGGCACTTACGAGAAGAACACGCCGATCACCGCCCTTCCTGAAGCAGATGCCAACACCAAGGTTTTCCATGCCGGCACGGCCCTGAAAGACGGCCAATTGGTTGCCACCGGCGGCCGGGTGCTGAACGTTACCGCCATGGGCGACACCGTCGGCGCGGCCAAGGCGACAGCCTATGCGGCACTTGCAAAGGTAAAATGGGAGAACGGCTTCAGCCGCAGCGACATCGGCTGGCAGGCCGTCGCACGCGAAAAAGCGTAAACACCGCCTCTTCTGGAACCGGAAAAGTCATTCAATTTTTACCAACTCTCCTGACGGGAACGTAACGGAGATCGGATATTTTCGTCTGTGATATTCAGAGGAGAATGCCGATGCGCCACCTTGTGCTCACTGTCTCTTGCGTGTTTGCCGCAGGCTCCGCCTTCGCGTCGTCGATCGAGAGCGTGACGACCGGCACCGGTGACAACAACAGCATTGCGACTGTTTCCTGCGCAAGCTGCCCGCCGCTCATCGTCAAGAAGAAACTCAGCTATATCGTTCCTGAAGTCGCCAAGGGGACGGAGCGGGTGGAGTTGAAGGAACTGAACGGCAAGATGAAGCTGGTGCGCACCGAGGCCTGGCTTGGGGATCGCCGATCGTTTTCATCTCGACGGCTTCGGACGATGTCATCAAGGCCGCCCAGGCGAAAAGCCTACCGCAGCCAGCCGTGGCCGGCACTGTTGGTACCAACCCGGCGGATGCGCAGGCGGCGGCCGTGATTGCCGTCGATACCACCGCCAAGACCAGCGCACTCGGCACGATTTCGGCGGAAACAACCGAGTCGATAGCTGCTGATATAACGCCTTCACGAGAATTTGATCCGGCAGGTTTCGAACTTCGGTTAAACTAATCGGCATAAGCAGACCCCTGCCCCACCAGCCACGTTCAACAGGGCTGACCTGGGCATTCGCCTGATGGCGACGAAATGCGCCCCTGAGAGAAGCAGGGGCGCATTTTGTTTTAGCGGGTTCTTTTACAGACTGCTGTTATCCCGAAATCTTCGAGAAATCAGCAACCGTTCCCGTCGCAGCACGAATCTGGCCGAGCAGGGCCAGGCGGTTGGCGCGGATATCAGGGTTTTCGTCATTGACGAGCACATCGACAAAGAACTGATCGACCGGGCCGCGCAGCGAGGACAGCGCCTCCATGGCGGACCGGAAATCTTCCGCCTGAACTGCAGCTGCCGCATCGGAAGAGGCCTTGGTGACGGCCGCATGGAGCGCCTTTTCGGCATCGAGCACGAACAGATCAGGATCGACGGTAGCCGAGACCTGCGTCCCCTTCTTTTCCTCCGCCGCCAGAAGCTGCGTCGCCCGCTTGGTGCCGGCGAGCAGGTTGAGGCCCTCCTGCGAGGTGATGAAGGCCGTCAGCGCTTCGACGCGACGGGCAACCATAAGGAGGTCGTCAGCGTCGGGCGTGAGAACGGCGTCGATCAGGTCGTGGCGGGCGCCGAGATCGCGGAGGTAGACTTTGAGGCGGTCGTGGAAGAAGGAGAGGAGGTTTGACCAAATTGAATTTGCAGTACAAATACAATACATTGGCATAAATCCGCCATAACCAACGGCAATTACTTCGTCCACCGGAACGCCAGCTTCAAGTGCAAATTTCGTTCGAAAATCAATGGCTTCATACTGGTATTTGGGCAGCGAATTTAAAAGTAGCCCGCCGCCAATATTCAGGAGTCCCTTTATGTCGATCCACTTTTTTATTTGGAACAATAGACGAAGCACGCCCAGCGCCGCGCGGCGCAGCGCATAAGGGTCTTTAGATCCCGTTGGCTTGTCATTGATCATCCAGAAATCAAATAGCGTATCTAGCTTGTCGGCGAGCGCCACCGTAAGGCCGACGGCATCGGCGGGCAGTTGATCGGACGGGCCTTGCGGCTTCCAGTGATCTTCGACGGCCGCGGCGACGGAGGCATCCTCCCCTGCAGCAACGCATATTTGCGGCCCATCAGGCCCTGGAGCTCGGGGAATTCACCGACGGCTTCGGTGCGCAGATCGGCCTTGGCCAGCACGACGGCGCGATCGACCAAACCCGGATCGGCGCCGGTGGACTTGGCCAGTTCCGCAGCCAGCGCCCGAATACGCGCAACGCGCTCGCCCTGCGTGCCCAGCTTGGCATGGAAGGTCACGTTCAGCGCATCAAGCTTGGCCATGCGCTGGTCGAGCGGTTTGGCAAGATCGAGGTTAAACTTGGCAGCCGAGGCTTCGAGTGTTGCGAGATCCGGCAGGTTGCCCTGGTCGCGGGTCCAGAAATGCTTGGCGTCGGATAGACGCGCGCGCACGACCTTGCCGTTGCCGTGGACGATTTCCGCGCCGCCGTCGCTGGCCTCGATATTGGCGACGAGGATGAACTTGTTGGACAGGCCTTCACCGCCAACCGGGCGCGTCACGAAACACTTCTGGTTGGTCTTGATCGTCAGGCGGATGATTTCGGCCGGAATCGCCAGATAGTCCTCCTCGAAGGTGCCCATCAGCACCTGCGGCCATTCGACGAGGCCGGAGACTTCCTCCAGCAGCGCCTCGTCCTCGACCAGTTCCAGCCCGTTGGCAAAGGCAACATTGGCGGCATCGGCGGCGATGATCTGCTTGCGGCGTTCGCCGTCGAGGATGACCTTGGCTCTCTCCAGCTTTTCGACGTAATCGGCAAAGCGGCGCACGGTGATCGCATCAGGCGCGTGAAAACGGTGGCCATAGGTGACGTTGGAGGCGACGATGCCATCAACCTCGAACGGAATGACCTGCGTTTCCTCGTTTTCCGGGCCGAACGTGCAGACGATCGACTGCAACGGGCGCACCCAGCGCAGCGAGCCGGGTTTTGCCGAGGCAACACCGGAGCGCATCGGCTTCGGCCAGGGAAATTACGGATAATGCCGGGCATCACGTCGGCGACGATCTCTTCCGTCGGGCGGCCCGGCTTGACGATATGGGCGACGTAGAAATCGCCCTTCTTCGGATCGCTGTGCACATGCGCCTGGGCGATATCGGTGAGGCCGGCGCTGCGCAAAAGCCTTCGATCGCCTTTTCATTGGCGCTCGTGCTCGGGCCCTTGCGGTCCTCGCGCACATCGGCCGAGCGCGTGTTGAGACCGCGGATGTCCAGCGTCAGGCGGCGCGGCGTCCAATATTCGCGGGCACCCTCATAGGTCAGCCCCGCCTCGACCAGTGCATCGGTCAGAAGCTTCTTCAGATCGCCGGCAGCCTTGCGCTGCAAACGGGCCGGGATTTCCTCGGAGCGGAGTTCAAGCAGAAGATCGGGCATGGACGGATGCTTTTCTATGGGACCAATGGACTGCGGCGGACTTAGCAAGCCCGGCAGCAAAAGTCATCCGGTGAATGGCGGAAAGTCCTCATTCACGCAGCGTTGCGGACGGGGATTCGCTCAATCTCCGCACGATTTCGCTCGGCTTCGATTTTCAAGTCGTAGCGCACCTGCAGATTCATCCAGAGTTCCGGTGTGGTGTTAAAAAACGAGCGAGGCGCAACGCCGTATCCGAGGTCATCGCGGTCTTGCCCGAAACGATACGTTCGATTCGAGTCCTCGGGACATTCAGTTTCTTGGCAAGCATTCCGGCGCTCATCTTCAACGGATCGAGATAAAGCTCCTTGAGAATTTCGCCCGGATGGATTGGGGGAAGTACGTCAATCATGGAAACTCCAATTCGACCGCGATTGGTCAGTGATAGTCGACGATCTCGACATCATCAGCACCGCCTTCCGACCACGAAAAACAGATGCGCCATTGCTGGTTGATGCGGACCGAATATTGCCCCTCACGGTCGCCCGACAGTTTCTCGAGGCGATTACCGGGTGGTGACATCATGTCCTTCAGATCCGTCGTCGTATGCAACAGAGCCAGCAACTGCTGTGCACGCCGCACGAGATCCGCAGGAAAACCTTTCTTCACGCTCCCGTTCGCCACGGATAGAGACAGTTTGTCCTTGAACGAACGGATCATCCGCGCCTCCGAATTGTATCAAAGAATGATACACAAAGACAAATGGGTCAAGTATCACTGACACGATACAAAAGCATTGACTGTCTTTTGGCCCTACCAGCCCCCGCCGCCACCACCGCCACCCCCGCCACCCGAGGAGCCGCCGCCGGAGGAAAAACCGGAGGATGAACTGCTGGGCGGCGCTGGCAGGGACGAGGACATGGTGCTGGCCATGGAGCCGGCAAAGCCACCCATGCGATCGCCGAACGCGCCGGCCGTGAAACTGTCGCCATGGTACCAGCCAGGATGATAGGCTACGGCACCGGCGGATGCGGCGAGCAGCCAGCGATCGAAGGTCTGCGACCAGGGCTTTTCAACGCCGAGCGCCACCGCATAGGGCAGCAGCCGTTCGAAATGCTGGGGCGACATCTCGGGTGCGCCCGCCATGTTCATACGGTCTTTTTCGGCGAGCGTCAGATATTGCCGCAGGCCGTCAATGCCATCCATCATCTTCGAGCCGAGCGGCGTCGGCGCACCCATCAGGTAGAAGAACAGGAGATTGACCAGCACGATGCCGCCGACCGAAATCAGCAGCGGAATCTGATGAGCTTCGAGCGCCGTGGTCACCACCACGGCCAGGACCGTCAGCGCGGTGGAAAACAGGATGAAGCCGAAGACGGCAGCAAACAGGACGGCGACGATGCGAGAAAACAGGCTGCCGCCCCTCCTGAACATGCGGCCGATGCCGACGGCAAACAGGGTGACGAATACCGAGGCGATCACCGGCAGGATCACGACCAGAATGGTGACCTCGTCGAGCGAGCCAAACACAAGGATGGCCAGCAGGAACAGCACGGACAGGACGATGCCGCCGACGACATAGGCGGTGTTGGCCTGGTAGTATTTGTTTCGGTGTTCCTTTTCCATCGCCGAGCGGAAATCGGAGCCGACCTTCTTGACCGCCTCGCCATTTGCCTTGTCGATCTTGAGCACGCCACCGGCGGCGTGGACGGCTTTGATCAACGTCATCTCGCCGGTGGGCAGCGTCCCCGGCAGGCTTTTTCCGTCGATCGCAGGATGAGCGCGGTCTTCAGGTCCTCCAGCACGACATAGCCACCTACGGCCAGATTGAGCGCCGCAGCGGACAAAGAGCTCCAGCCCTGGCCGGAAAAGCCCTTATTGTCGATATAGTTGACCAGCGCCGGCGATATGCCGTCCGGCGCATCCCAGCGCGGCACCATGACGCCGCGGGCGGGATCGCGGCCGACCTTCCACCACATGCGCGAATAATAGAGCCCGACGATGACGAGGCAGGCGATCGCCAGCATCGGCGCAAGATTGTCGCGGAACCACCAGAGCTTTTCCTGCGCGGCCGATGGCGGGTCGATGCTGCCCTTCGGCATCTTCACGGCGATCGTCAGCCCCTCGCCGGGCTCGAGCCGCCGAGTGGTTCGGAAATCCAGCCGGTCGCCGTCCTCGAGGGCACGGGCATTCTTGTCGGTCGCGCCGAAACTCCCGGTAAAGACATCCAGCGCCTCGGCCCTGACGGCATCGGGAAGCGTGACGGTCGCCGACGCCTCCTCGATCGCAAAAGCCCATTCGGTACCGGTGACATTCCAGTACAGTTCGTCATGATCGGCAAAGAATCGGATCTGGCGAGCGGTTTCATAGGTCAGCGCGAAGGTGTGTTCGCCGGGGGTCAGCAAGACATCGGCCTCGCCGGTATAGATGCGGACGCCGCCACTGATCGACTCTGTGCGATCCGGCTCGGCGCGGCCGTCGCGGGTGACGGAGATCAGCTTGAAATCGACCTTGACCGTGCGGCCGCTGCCATCGGTGAAGGTCAGCGGAAAATCGCGGTAGATGCCGCGCTTGATCCTGACGCCCTCGACCGTCGCGACAATCGTCTCGGTAACGGTCAGAACGCCCGATTTCGCAAGCGTGATATCGGAATGATAGGAGCTTAAGACCTCCTCCGCCCTTGCTGCACCGGCAGCGATGAAAAGCAGGGCGATCATGCCGACGAGGCCAAGGAGGCGGTTCATGCGATCATTCCTTCGGCTTGTCCAGTCGGTGAAATCCACGTTTCGTCAGGGCTTGTCGCCGGTGAAATTCACACCGAGCGAGGCCAGTTCGTCCCAGTAGCGCGGATAGGTCTTGGCCACGCAGGCCGGATCAAGAATGGTGATGCCGTTGATCTTGAGGCCCGCCAGCGCAAAGCTCATGGCGATGCGATGATCCGCGAACGTATCGATATCCGCCGGCAGCGTCTGGCCGGCGAGCGACGGGTCGGATGCGATGACGAGATCGTCGCCTTCCTCGACCGCAAGGCCGGCACGGATGTTCGTCAACCCTGTGGACAGCGCCCGGATGCGGTCGCATTCCTTGACGCGCAGGTTCTCGATGCCAACGAAGCGCACGGGCGTCTCGTTGAAGGCGGCGAGTACCGCAAGCGTCGGCACGGCATCCTGCATCTGCGATCCGTCGATGACATCTGGCATGTTCGGGAAGCTTGCGATGACCTCATAGGCCTTGGCGTCCGGCTGGGAGAAGGCCTCAGCCGCGACGCCGAGATCGATCCTGCCGCCGGTTAGCACTTCCGCCGCCCAGAGATAGGTCGCAGCCGAGGCGTCCGGCTCGATGACGTAGTCGGTTGCCGTATAGCATGTCGGCGCGATCTGCCAGACGGAGGGGCTGGCCTGCGTGACCCTGGCACCGAAAGCCTGCATGGCGGCGACCGTCAGGTCGATATAACCGCGTGCGCCGATTTCGTCCCCGGCCAGTTCGATGCTGACGGCCCGCGAACCACCGGCAGCCGCCATCAGAAGCGCCGAAACATACTGGCTGGAAAGGCCGGCATCGATCGTCACATGATCGCGCGCGAAATCGCCTGTACCGGAAATCGTCACCGGCGGACATCCGGTCTCTGCCTCGATGCTGACGCCGAGCGAGCGTAGCGCGGTTACCAGCGGCGCGATCGGCCGCTTGCGCATATGCTGGTCGCCATCGACGACAACGGTGCCTTCGACCAGAGCGGCAGCCGCCGTCAGGAAGCGCGTGGCTGTGCCGGCATTGCCGAGGAACAGCGGCTTTTCGGGGGACAGAAGCTTGCCGCTGCCGGTAACGATGAAGGTCGTATCGTCGGGCTCGGAAATCTCGACGCCCATGGCCCGCAGCGCATCCGCCATATACCGGGTGTCGTCGCTTTTCAGCGCACCCGTCAGGTGGCTGGTCCCCTTGGCGAGGCCGGCCAGCAGCAGCGCGCGGTTGGTGATCGACTTCGAGCCGGGGGCTGACGCGGCCTTGAAGCGGGTGGCCGGGCGGCAGGATGGTCAGCTTCTGGTCTGCGTTGCTCATGCTCATGTCTCTTGATGCCTTCACCGCCGCCTGTTCACGGCTGCGCGTCCTCAATCTGTCATGGAAAGCCGTCTACGACGGAACGTCGTTTCGAGCTAGATCAAAACTTCACCACCGGCACAGCACGATCGGCTTCATTGGCGATTTCGAAATAGGCGGCCTTGGAAAAGCCGAAGGGGCCGGCGATGAAGTTGGAGGAAAGCTCTCGACCTTGACGTTGAGGTCGCGGGCGGCGCCATTGTAGTAGCGCCGGGCCATCTGCACTTCGCTTTCGATCCCTTCCAGCGACTGCTGAAGCTCGGAAAAGTTCTGATTGGCCTTTAGGTCCGGATAGGCTTCCGCCAGCGCAAAGACTTTGCCGAGCGCCTGGCTGAGCAGGCCTTCGGCGGCAGCGCGGCCGGCAACGTCGCCACCCGGCACCGCCTGGGCGCGGCTGCGTAGGCCGACGACCTCTTCGAGCGTGCCCTTTTCATGAGCGGCGTAACCCTTGACCGTCTCGATCAGATTGGGGATCAGGTCGGCGCGACGCTTCAACTGGACGTCAATGCCGGACCACGCCTCTTCCTTCACCTGCCGTGCCTTGACCAGGCTGTTATAGACGAAAATCAGGTACACGATCAACGCGGCGCCGATAGCCAGACCAATCATCAAAAATCCCCTCAAGCCCATATTTTCACGCAGTGAATGCGCCTCCGGCACAGGCTTTAGCATATCGGATCTGCGCGTGCACCCACCGCGCAATCGATCTCCTTCCCCTGCCCGCCCTGTCCGAAAATCACGTGTTCCTTGCGGAACCGCAGGGCGACGGCCGATCGGCGATAGTCGGTTCATCAGAGCAACACGAACCGACAAAGACCAGTCCGATGAAAACCCTTGCAACCCTCGTCAACGTCATCGCCTTCACGGCCCTTTTCGTTGCCTATTCTGCCGGTGGTTCCATCGAAAAACCGACCGGTGTGCGCCGCGCGCTTCAGACCTATGCCGGCCAGCTTTCGACCGGCGCCTTCCCGACCCTGAAGCCCGTCTGGCAGATTGGCGTCGAGGCCAGCGACCTGATCTGAGCCTCGCCCACAAACCTCTTAACCGCTGGTAAACGAATAAGGCCGTCAGCGCGGTCCATCGCTAATCTTACCTAAGCAGGGGTCGCGATTCCGCATAAAGTCCGCTGAAGCTATTCTCTCCTCACGTTTTTCGTTTGCCGCGGTCAGTGTTGGACCGGAGTTTGGTGGCCATGAAAGCTGCTCGCAAACCAGCATAAACCCGAGTGCGAGACGCTCCCATGACCGTTACTCTGATCAACACGCTTGTCTTCGCTGCGCTTTTCATTTTTCACATCACCGCGATGCCGGCGCAACGTCCCGTTGGACTACGCCGGGCGCTTCAGACCTATGCCGGTCAGTTCCCAACCGGCGGCAGCATGGCAAGACCTGTGTGGCAGATCGGCGTCGATGCCAGCGACATGATTTGACGGACTGGCAGCAACCGCCGGGTAGCTAGAACTGGCGATTGCGGTGGAACAGGCAAGGCGTATCCTTTTCCCATGTTCTGAGCACCGTGCGGCCATGGAAGACCGCAGACCCTGCCATGAAGGCCACTTCGAAACCGAAGGCGAGACGCAGACTGTTGCCTCGCCCAACCATCAGTGAAGTGCGAACATTGACCCATGACCATCATCTCCATGATCACCCTTTCGGCCATGATCCTCGTCTGCGCGAGCCACGTGGCGGCGATCCGCGCGCAAAGGCAGGAACCGCGCCGGAAAACCATGGTTCCGGTGCGCGTGAACCGTCCCGGCAGCCGTTGACGGGACAGCGGCCATCCGCCCATGGCGGCTTGGCACGTCCCGGATCGTTCGGCATTTCGCGCAGGCCCGGCCGAGCCTGTTGCTGAAGCGAAAGGGCTTTTACGGAATGGAATAGCTTCTTCCGCTTGCGACAAGCCATCGGGCAAATCGCAAGGGAAGCAAGCGGAGCAGGTGACAATCCGGGATGCGACCGACAGGGAGCCGTCTTACCCGAGCCCTGTTACGCTGCGCGCTCGGAAAGGTTGGCACCGCCGGCGTCCGTCAGCAGAAACGCCTCGCCACAGGCCTTGGCGAGCGTGCGGACACGCAGGATATAGCTCTGCCGTTCCGTCACCGAAATTACGCCCCGCGCATCGAGAAGGTTGAACACGTGACTAGCCTTGATGCACTGGTCGTAGGCCGGGAAAACGCATTTGTGCAGCGTTGCGTTTGCCCCCGGCTGCGGCGCGCCGGCAGAAAGCAGCGCCAGGCACTCGGTTTCCGCATCGATGAAATGCTGGTGCAGCATCGCGGTGTTGGCATATTCGAAATTGTGCCGCGAATATTCCTGCTCGGCCTGCAGGAAGACGTCGCCATAGCTGATCTTTTCCGCGCCTTCGCGACCGTTGAAGTTCAGGTCGTAGACATTGTCGACGCCCTGGACATACATGGCGAGACGCTCGAGACCATAGGTCAGTTCGCCCGAGACCGGCGAACATTCGAGGCCGCAGACCTGCTGGAAATAAGTGAACTGCGAGACTTCCATGCCATCGCACCAGCACTCCCAGCCGAGACCCCAGGCGCCCAGCGTCGGGCTTTCCCAGTCGTCCTCGACAAAGCGGATATCGTGCAGCAACGGATCGAGCCCGATCGCCTCCAGCGAACCGAGATAGAGCTCCTGCAAATTGGACGGGTTCGGCTTCAGGATGACCTGATACTGATAATAATGCTGCAGCCGGTTCGGGTTTTCGCCGTAACGCCCGTCGGTCGGGCGGCGCGAAGGCTGCACATAGGCCGCACGCCATGGCTTCGGACCGAGCGCCCTCAGCGTTGTTGCCGGATGGAACGTGCCGGCGCCGACCTCCATGTCATAGGGCTGCAGCACGGCGCAGCCCTTGTCGGCCCAATAGGCATGCAGCGTCAGGATCAGCGCCTGGAAGGAGCGCTTCGGGTTCATGTGATCCGGCAGGGGAGCGGTTGTCATGAGCGATACCTGTTACCTAATTTTGCGGCGACAGGTGCCATGGGAGAGGACAAGGGTCAATACATATCGTAGTATTGGGGGACCGTTTTGCGATCGGAGACGAAGCATGAACATCAAGACCACAGTCACGCTTTCCGAGCGCAATCTGCGCTATGCGGAAAAGATGGTCGAAGAGGGAGCCTTTCCGTCGGTATCCGATGTGATCGAGGCCAGCATCGAACAGATGATGTTGAATAGCCAGTCTTCGGATGATCCTTTGGCCGGCATGGCCGATGAGATCAGACGACGCATGGAATTGCCGCGAGATCAGTGGATTTCTATGAAAGACGATGACGTATTTGAAAATGTTCGCGCGCGCATCAGGGCAAGATCGAAAGAATGACGTCGGCCTACGAACTCCAATACCATCCTGAGATCGGCGATGACCTGTTCGATATTTTCACGCTGATCGAGGGCTATTCTGGATCAGAGGTTGCTCACCGTAAACTGAACGAGCTTGAGCGCTTCATGAAAGCATTGACCGATTTCCCACACACCGGATCACTGCGGGAGGACTTCGGACAGAACATCCGTGCTATCCCGGCAGGTAAAAGGGTGTCATTTGCTTTTCGATCAAAGAGGACGAACGCGTCGTTTTCATCCTGTCGGTTACCTATGCAGGCGCTGATTGGATGTCGCGGATCGGAAGCCGATTGTAAGCTCACTCCTCCGGCTTCTTCAGCCGATACTCGCCGGTCTCGGGATCCTTTACCAGCGTGCCCTGCGAGCCGGTTTCCTGCTGGCGGCGGGCTTCCTGGCGGCGGCGGGTGAGTTTTTCGGCATCTGTCACGAACTTGCGGTAACCGAACCAGAGCGCGCCGGCAAACAGCAGCAGGAAAATGATTTGCATAACGCCCCCGATCCCTTTGTAAGTCTACAGCCCGAACCGGCCCCACAATGCCTTTTCTTCCGCCACATCCGCAAGGCCTGAGATTGCGGAAGCGGTGATCCGCTCCGCCATGTCGCCCGAAATCGTCGCGCCCGGCTGGCGACGGCCGAACAGACCCCGCGCGCCGGAAATCAGCTGCAGCGTCGTCTTGTCGCCAAAACGTTTCTTCAATTCGCCGCGCATGTCACCAAGCCCGTCGATAAGGCCCAGATCCTTTGCCCGATTTCCCGTCCAGAACAGGCCTGAGAAAATTTCGAGATTGTCTGCGAGCAAATGGCCGCGGCGCGCCTTGACCATGCCGATGAAGATTTCGTGGATTTCGAGCTGCAGGCCTTTCAGGAACTCGATGTCCTTTTCCTTCTCCGGCTGGAAAGGATCAAGCATGACCTTGTTCTGGCCAGCCGTATAGACGCGGCGCTCGACACCGATCTTCTTCAACAGCTCGGGAAAACCGAAACCGCCCGAGACGACGCCGATCGAACCGACGATCGAGGTCGGATCGGCGATGATCTCGTCACCGGCAAGCGCGATCATGTAGCCGCCGGAGGCTGCCACATCCTCGACGAAGACGATGACACGCTTGTTCTTCTCTGCCGCAAGATCGCGGATGCGCTGATAGATCAGGCGCGACTGTACCGGCGAGCCGCCGGGCGAATTGATCGAAATCGCGACGGCCGGTGCATCCTTCATCGAAAAGGCTTTTTCAAGAACCGTCGATGCGCTGGCCAGATTGAGCGCTGGCCGGAACTGGCTTCCGCCCGCCATGATGGCACCGTGCAACCGGACGACCGGAATGGTGACGCCGTCTTTGCGAAAACGTTTCGGCATCCACTTCTTCAAGAATCCGGTCATCTGATCTCCCGCTGGTCTTTCATCATCATGCACCGGATGTATGCACTGGACCGCCAAACGCAATGGCCGCCCTGGAAATTCATTTGCGTCGATAGGCTATCCGACCATTACTCAGGTCGTCGACATCAGGCGCGAATCTGTGGCTTTCCGTCTCGTGCATAATGAGCGGTGCCCGCAGGATAAGCCGCGCGCGGCTTTGCTTGATCGCGGTGACAAGAATGCGCACGGCGTTTTCGCCCGGCCTTGGATGCAGCGGCGTGATCTCGATGCCGCCGAAGCGGCGGCCGCAGGCGGCGATTATGTCGGCGATCGACTGAGGCCGGGCGATCAGCGACATCTGCCCGCCGGGCCGCAGGATTGCGCCGGCCGTGCGGATCCAGGTCTCGAACAGGCCCTCGACCATGGCATGGGCTTCCGCCTTCAGCGCATCCGGGGTCTTGCGGTCGGAGCCATCGTTGAAGGGCGGGTTCATGATCACATGATCGAAGCTGTTGTCCGCAAGCCCGGCAGCGACGCGCGCCCGTCCGGTCAAGGCAACATCAGCCTCCAGCACCGAGACACGGGCAGCAAGCGGTTGGTTTTCCGCAAGGGCGATACTCCGGCGCGCAAACTCCGCCATCAGGGACGAACGTTCGACTAGCATCACCTCCGCATCCTCCAGACGCGAGGCGACCGCCATGCCCGCAGCACCCGCACCGGCGCCAAGATCCGCAACCCGACACGGCCGCTCAGCAGCGACCAGAGAGGCAAGCAGCATCGCATCCATGCCGGATCGATGCCCCTGCCCCAGAGGCTGGACAAGACGGAACCGTCCACGATGGAAGCTGTCGATGGTTTCGGTCATCACTGAACTGCTCATCCGGCGACGCTACTCCCGCAATTCCGATTCGAGCCCGGCATCGACAAGGATGCGGCGTGCCTCGATGGCATCATCTTCGGCAACGAGGAAACGGCGCGGCAGAAGGCCCAGCGAGCCTTCGAGAATGCTCATGCCCTGATCCGCAATGAAACACGGGATTTCCGCATCCTTCATCAGGCTTTCCGCGAAGGAGAGGACAACGGCGTCATTCGTGCGGATCAATTCCTTCATATCGTATGGTTTTCCTCGCTTAATTTAAGCAATCGGGACAATTCGCCTCTTGCCGCCACCAGCCCCCTTTCTATTGTCGAACCCGAAATGGAACAGGAGTGCCTTGTGTTGGGCGTAGTGATACCGCTGGAAGACGGCAAAAACAAACAGGCTTCGGTCAAGCCGCTCGTCGATCTGACCAGAGCCGACATGGAGCGGGTCAACCAACTCATCCTGTCGAAAGCCGGTTCCGACGTACAGATGATTCCGGAAGTGGCCAACCACCTGATCTCGTCGGGCGGAAAGCGTCTGCGGCCGATGCTGACGCTGGCTTCGGCCTCCATGTTCGGCTTCACCGGCGACGCGCATATCAAGCTGGCGACCAGCGTCGAATTCATGCACACGGCAACGCTGCTGCACGACGATGTCGTTGACGAGAGCGACCTGCGCCGCGGCAAATCGACCGCGCGGATGATCTGGGGCAACCAGGCGAGCGTTCTGGTCGGCGATTTCCTGCTGGGCCAGGCCTTCCGCATGATGGTCGATGTCGGCTCGCTCGATGCGCTGGACGTGCTGTCGACCGCTGCCTCGGTGATTGCTGAGGGCGAAGTGCTGCAGCTTTCCGTCGCCAAGAACATGGAAACGACGGAAGACGACTATCTCTCGGTGATTCGGGCCAAGACGGCAGCGCTGTTTGCCGCGGCAGCCGAAGTCGGCCCGATCGTCGCCAAGACCGACAAGGCGAGCCGCAATGCGCTGAAATCCTACGGCATGAACCTCGGTCTTGCCTTCCAGCTGGTGGATGATGTGCTCGACTATGGCGGCAAGGCAGCCGATCTCGGCAAGAACACCGGCGACGATTTCCGCGAGGGCAAGATCACGCTTCCGGTGATCCTCTCCTATCGCCGCGGCACGCAGGAAGAGCGCACCTTCTGGCGCGACGCCATAGAAGCCGGTAATTCCACCGACCAGAATCTGGAAAAGGCACTTGGCTTGATCACGCGCTATGGCGGCCTGACAGACACTATCGCGCGCGCGCAGCACTACGGAACGATTGCCCGCGATGCGCTGGCCCCGCTCCCGGAATCGCCGTGGAAATCGGCGCTGCTTGAGGTCATCGATTTCTGCATCGATCGGGTTAGCTGATCACGCTGTCGCGAGCAGACGGGTTCGCACGAGGATTTTCTTGCCGCATTGCGCCAAAAAGCCATTCTGTTCGCCAACACTCACGTCCTGTGATTTGGACTGATTCCGGTTGGAACCGGCAGCGGCGCGGCGGCGTCCGTCTGCAACGAAAGGCTTGTTATGCGGCAAAAACACATTCTTCGCCTCCTCTGCGGCGTGGCTCTTCTCGTTGCGGCCTCTCTTTCGGCCGTGCCGCAGAGCTTTGCCGAAGACAAGCCGGCAGTCGAGGAAGCCAAGCCCTTCGATCCCAATTCGGTCAGCAGCTTCTCCGGCGCCTTTCTTGCCGCCCGTACGGCTGATGTGGACAAGGACCTCGACAACGCGACGAAGCTCTACAGGATTGCGCTCGATTTCGAACCGGACAATGTCGACGTCAAGCAGCGGCTGATGATTACCATGCTGATGAACGGCGACCTCGACGGCGGCGTGAAGCTGGCCGAAGAGCTCAAATCCGATTCATCCGTCGAACGGATCACGACGATTGCCCGCGCCGTCGAAGCGATCCGCAAGGGGCAGTATCGTTCAGCGCAGAAAATCCTGAACTACGACGGTCCCAACGATCTCGACCGCCTGATGAACAGCCTCCTGCTCAGTTGGGCGAAGGCCGGCGAAGGCAACCCGAAGGATGCCATTGCCTCCATTGATGCGATGGAAGGGCCGGAATGGTTCGGTATCTTCAAGAACTATCACGCCGGGGCAATCGCGATTGCAGCCGGCGACAAGGCAACGGCCCGCAAGCACCTCAATGATGCTGTGCTCGACCGCAACGGTGGTTCGGCGGCACCCGATACGTTCATGCGCTCCGTCATGGCGCTTGCGCGTCTTGAGGCTCGCGACGGCAACAAGCAGAAGGCGCTCGATACGATTGCTGCCGGCGAAACGCTCATCAGCAGCTACACCCCGCTGGAAGCCCTGCGCAAAAGCATCGAAGACGGCAAGCCGCAGGAGCAGCAGGTCCGCAATGCAACGCAGGGTGCCGCAGCCGTTCTGTTTTCGATCGGCGCCGCGCTCAATCGTGATGGGGCCGAGGATATCGTTTCGCTCTATCTGCAATCGGCGCGGGCGCTCGATCCCGACAGCGCTGACATCCTCGTCATGCTCGGCGGCATTGCCGAAAACCTGAAAAAGACCGATCGGGCGATCGAGCTCTACAAGAGCGTCCCAGAAAACTCGCCCATGCGCCGTCTGTCGGAGCTGCAACTGGGCCTGAGCCTTGCTTCCGTTGGCAGGGTCGATGAAGCCAAGAAGCACCTCAAGGGACTGATCGCTCTCGACCCCAAGGATATCCGCAGCTACCTCGCCTATGGCAGCGTGCTTTCGGATGCCAAGGACTACAAAGAAATGGCCGTGGTCTACGATCAAGCCGTTGATGCGATCGGTGCGGTACCGAAACGGGGTGACTGGACGATCTTCTTCCAGCGCGGCATCGCCTATGAACGCCTGAAGATCTGGGACAAGGCGGAACCCAGCTTCCGCAAGGCGCTGGAGCTCAACCCCGACCAGCCGCAAGTGCTGAATTATCTCGGCTATTCCTGGGTCGACATGAGCATCAATCTGGAGGAAGGCCTCGGCATGATCCGCAAGGCAGTGGATCTGAAGCCTGACGACGGGTATATCGTCGATTCGCTCGGCTGGGCCTATTTCCGCTTGAACCGTTTCGATGACGCCGTGACCGAACTGGAGCGTGCCGCCGAACTGATGGCGGGTGACGCGACGATCAACGATCATCTGGGCGACGCCTATTGGCGCGTCGGGCGCAAGCTGGAAGCCGTCTTCCAGTGGAACCAGGCGCTGGAACTGAAGCCGGAAGAGGCGGATATCCCGAAGATCAAGGCGAAGATCGAGAGCGGCCTGCCGCCCGTCGAGGAAAAAGTTCCGGCTGCGGCGGATGCCACCAAGGAGACGAAGCCGAAAAAGTCGGGCCGGAAACGGCCGTTCCAGGCAAGAAATCCTGATCGCCATCCGCCATGACAGCAGATCCTGGACTGGACGGCTTTGCGCTGACGCGCATGGCGCCCGCAAAGATTAATCTGGCGCTGCATGTCGTCGGGCAGAGGCCTGACGGGCATCATTTGCTGGAAAGTCTCGTGACCTTTGCCGATGCGGGAGATCGCATCGGCATTTCACCGGCGAGCGAAGATCGTTTCACCGTCTCCGGACCGTCTGCCGAGGACATGCCGCTTTCCGGAGACAATCTGGTGCTGCAGGCACGCGATCTTTGCGCGCGCATCAACTGGCTTCAGGCCTCGACGCACCGCCCGTGCATATTCATCTGGAAAAAACCTGCCGGTCGCCTCCGGCATCGGCGGCGGATCGGCGGATGCCGCGGCCACACTTCTTGGCCTCGTAGACATCTGGGACGCATCACCTGAGCCGGGCGAGCGACTGTCGATCGCGCTGAAACTCGGCGCCGACGTTCCCATGTGTCTTGCCGGCAAGCCGCTGATCGCGCGCGGCATCGGCGAAAACCTGGAGATGATCGATGGGTTTCCCGCCATGCCCCTACTGCTGGTCAATCCGCGTATGGCGGTATCGACGCCGGTCATCTTCCGAACGCTTGCCAACAAAATCAACCCGCACCTGCCCTCGATGAGCCACACAGATACGGCGGCGGACTGGATTGCGGCAATGCTGACCATGCGCAACGATCTGGAGCCGCCGGCGCGCAGCATCGAGCCGAGCATTGCAGCCGTTTCCGATGCGCTGTCCGGAACAGGGGCTGGTCTCGTGCGCATGTCGGGTTCCGGGGCCACCTGCTTTGGCATCTATGCGGAAGACGGGGAGCGGGATGCGGCAGCCGCTTTCCTTTCACAGCGCCATCCGAACTGGTACCTTCTGCCTTGCCACAGCGTAGCGAGCGCCCCGATCAAGGGGCAAGGATGAGATGATGGAAACGACCCACGAGAGAACCTTCATACCCGTCGGCATTGCTGTTCTCACCGTTTCGGATACGAGGACGAGCGCCGACGACAAATCCGGTGACACGCTCGTAGCACGCATCAGCGACGCCGGGCACCGCCTGGAAGCACGGGCGATTGTCCCTGATGACAAGGCAGCCATTTTCGCGCAGGTCAGGACCTGGACCCTCGACCCGACAATCGACGTGGTGATCACCACCGGGGGCACCGGCTTCACCGGCCGCGACGTGACACCGGAGGCCCTGGAGCCATTGTTCGAAAAGCGCATGGACGGTTTTTCCGAGGTCTTCCACCGGATTTCCTACGACAAGATCGGCACCTCGACCATCCAGTCGCGCGCGACCGGCGGCGTTGCCAACGCTACCTTCATCTTCGTGCTTCCGGGTTCTCCGGGCGCCTGCCGGGACGCATGGGACAGCATTTTGAAACAGCAGCTCGATTACCGCCACAAGCCCTGCAATTTCGTGGAGATCATGCCCCGTCTCGCCGAGCACCTGAAACGCGGCTGACGGTTCAGATGTCTTCCGGGCGCGGACGGTTGCCGACGGCGACCCAGGCAGGGATGATCTCCGTCGAAAGCTTGCGCACGGAATGTCCCTTGGCGAAATCGGCGAGCAGCATTCCGGTCTTGGCTGACGCAATCGCCTGCCGCTTCGACAGGAGAAAACCGTTTTCGAGCGCCGCCGGCCGACGACCGATGCGCTTGAAGAAGGGCTTGCGATGCAGCCGCGACGGCGAAAACCGCGTTGGCGCCTTGTTCAGCCCGATATATTCCGCGACATCGTCGATCCAGCGACCGGACGGGCGGGCGCCCGCCTCAAGCAGCATCAGCCATTCGCCCCGCGCTGATCGAACGACGTCCTTGATGTCCCAACTGACGAGAAACCTGCAGCCGGCCGCATCCGCGACCCGCGAGCAGCCATCGCGCGAGCCGTGATCGAGAATGATGACATCGCTGACGAGCCCTTCGACAGCGCCGGACACCAGCGCTGACAGCGTCTGCGCCAGTTCTGCCTCATGGTCGTGGGTTTCCAGGATGATCGTCAACATGCCCGTCCTTACCGCATTGCCCACGCAATTGCCACAATCTGTTCGTTTGGGGACATTCGCTCTTCACTCATGATGAATCCGCACCTGACGAACCCCATCGTGACAATTGCCATGCGCCCAAAATTCCCGAAAAATCGCGCCACGCCGTCTTTTGTTCTTGCATTGTTCTCTTTTTCACGATAGGAAAATAATCAGAAAACAACGGATCCGGACAGACCGGGCCCCGCGGAGACATCCAATGAACGAGCTGGCTCATATCCGGCGGGACGCTTTTGCGCCCGTCCATACGGCAGACGTGGCAGACGCGATCATGACCGGATCAGGTCTGCGCATCGAGATCGACCGCCGGCGCGGACGCGGGGCGGCGCTCAACACATCAGGGCGTTTCGAACCCATTTCCCGTGAACTGGTCGATGATGGCTGGGAGACGCTTGAAGATCTGCCCCCGTTTCGCACCGAGGTCCAAATCGAGAAGCCACGCAGCGTCATCAGCCGAAATGATTCGCCTGACATCCCGTTCGATCGTTCGATCAACCCTTATCGCGGCTGCGAGCATGGCTGCATCTACTGCTTCGCACGGCCGACGCATGCCTATATGGGCCTCTCTCCGGGGCTGGATTTCGAAGCGAAGCTGTTTGCCAAGCCGGATGCAGCCAAGCTGCTGGAGCGCGAGCTGGCGAAGCCCGGCTACAAGGTGCGGCCGATTGCGATCGGTACCAATACCGACCCTTACCAGCCGGTCGAAAAGGAATGGCGGATCATGCGTCAGATCCTCGAGGTGCTCGCCAAGGCCGACCATCCGGTGATGATCGTGACAAAGTCTGCCATGGTGATGCGCGACATCGATATCCTGGCGCCGATGGCAGCAAAAGGGCTGGCGAAGGTCGGTATTTCGGTGACGACGCTTGATCGCAAGCTGGCGCGTTCGATGGAGCCCCGGGCCTCGACGCCGAGCAAACGTCTGGAGGCAGTGCGTGCCCTGTCGGATGCCGGGATCCCGACCTCGGTGCTGATGGCGCCGATCATTCCGGCGCTCAACGACCACGAGATCGAACGCGTGCTCGATTCGGCCAAGGCAGCCGGTGCGTCCGAGGCGAGCTATGTGCTCCTGCGCCTGCCGCTGGAGGTCAGCCCGCTGTTTCGCGATTGGCTATTGCGCAGCTATCCGGGCCGCTACCAGCACGTCATGTCGTTGGTCCGCTCGATGCGCGGCGGTAAGGATTACGACGCCGAGTTCGGCAAGCGGATGAAGGGAGCCGGACCCTATGCCTGGCAGATCGGCCGACGCTTCGAGCTCGCGGCCAAGCGGCTCGGGCTCAACCTTGCCCGCCGGCAGCTGAATTCCGATCTCTTCGTTCCGCCGCTTGGAACCGGAGTGCAGTTGTCGCTGCTCTGACGAGCACTTTACCGGCGGTCAGCGCCGGTCTTGAATTCCGCCTCGGTTCCGCCCCGAGCCTTGGCGGCTTCCTCCGGCTGTCGCCTCATGCCGGAGGACTTGCAGGAATCGGGCTTGTGTGCGAGTTTCGCCGCATGTCACGACGCATACCGCCCGATTCCCTTTTCTTTTCGAAACGCTCGTCGCTCCGGATTTCAGCCTGGAGATGGCGGCCCGCCGCGAAGGCTTCTGGCCGGTTGCTGGAACCGATGAAGCCGGCCGCGGACCCTTGGCGGGGCCGGTAGTGGCGGCGGCTGTCATTCTCGATCCCGACTGTATTCCGGATGGCCTGAACGACAGTAAGCAACTAACCGCTGCCCAGAGAGAAAGCCTGTTCGAACAGATCATGGTGACCGCAACCGTTTCCATCGCCTCCACGGGTGCGGCCACGATCGATGCGACGGATATCCGCAAGGCGAGCCTCGATGCCATGCGGCGGGCCGTGTATGGATTGACGATACGGCCGCAAATGGTTCTGGCTGACGGCCGCGATATTCCGCCGGGACTGATCTGCGCCGGCAAGGCCGTCATCAAGGGCGATGCACGCTCGGTCTCGATCGCCGCCGCCTCGATCATCGCCAAGGTCACCCGCGACCGGATGATGGCGCGCGCCCATCTACCCTTCCCTGCCTATGGGTTTGGGTTTCACGCAGGCTATGCAACGGCAAAACACCGCGCAGCCATCGACGTCCATGGCCCCTGCCCGCTGCACCGCATGAGCTTCCGGCCGCTGCGGAAGGAGTGATCGCCCGCCCAACCAAGCGCGCGCCAATCCATAAAAAAGCCGGCAAAAGCCGGCCTCTTTCAAATCTATGTGCCGAACAGCTTAGTTCAGGCGCGCCTTGACGTCGCTGATTGCCTGGCTGAACAGCTTTCCCTGCACGGCGGCATCCGACTTGGCGGCAATGACGCTTTCGGCGGCAGCAACGGCCAGATCAACGGCGGCTGAACGAACGGCGGTGATTGCGTCGGATTCGGCCTGGGCGATCTTCTGCTCGGACAACGCCGTGCGGCGGGCGACGAATTCCTCGGTCTTCAGCTTGGCTTCCGCGGTCAGCATTTCCGCTTCGCGCTCCGCAGCCGCAACGATCTGGGCGGCTTCCGTTTCGGCATCCTTGCGTTTGCGCTGGTACTCGACCAGCAGAGCCTGGGCTTCTTCGCGCAGGCGCTTGGCCTCGTCCAGTTCATTGGTGATCTTGTTGGCGCGTTCGTCGAGCGCCTTGGCCAGCATAGCCGGAACCTTGAGGTAGGCCGCAAGCGCCAGGAACAGGACCAGGCCGACTGTGGCCCAGAATGTGGCCAGTGATGTCAAATCCATGATGCGCTCCCTTACTTGGCCGATGCCTTGACCGCAGTAGCGATCTCGGCCTTGGAAACCTTGCCACCGATCAACAGTTCGACGACGGCGCCGGCTGTTTCTTCAGCGATCGAACCGACATCGGCCAATGCCTTGGTCTTGATGTCGGCAATGCGGACTTCAGCCGCGGAAATCTTGTCGTTGAGGCTTGCCTCGATCGCGGCGCGCTCGGCGGCGGCCTTCACCTTGGCAGCTTCGCGGGCACTGGAGGCAATTGCGTTGCCCTTGACCTTGGCAGCGGCCAGTTCCTGCTCGTAAGCAGCGACGGCAGCATCGGCCTCCGCCTTGGAGCGCGACGCTTCGTCCAGATCCTGGGCAATCTTGTCGTGGCGGGTCTCGAGAATGCCGCTGATCCGCGGCATGATAACCTTGGCCATCAGAATGTAGAACAGACCAAAGGTAATCGCCAGCCAGAGAAGCTGCGATGCGAATGTAGACGAATCGAAGGGCGGGAACACGCCAGAGCCATGTCCGCCTTCGTGGGCTACACCGGTCTCGGTGTGAACCTCGCCGGCAGCGGCGTCGTGGGTCTCTGCGCCCTCAGTGGTGGTCGACTGGGCGTAGGCCGCGGTCACAAACATGCTCACCCTCCAGGTGCATTCAGAAGTAGACTGGCAGAAAGAAGAGGGCCGCGGCTGATGCCGCGACCCAACCTTCAAGCCGGTATTAGACGGCGAAAAGGAGAAGAAGAGCGACGAGCAGCGAGAAGATGCCCAGAGCTTCCGTAACGGCGAAGCCGAATACGAGGCGGCCGAACTGGCTGTCGGCTGCCGAAGGGTTGCGCAGCGCGCCCGAGAGGTAGCTGCCGAAGATGTTGCCGAGGCCGAGAGCCGTGCCGGCCATGCCGAGGCAGGCGAGGCCTGCGCCGATGTACTTTGCTGCTTCCGCTTCCATGATAATCTCCTTGAAATGGTTGTTGCGGCTAACTTTAGCGCTTCCAGCGACCCATCAGGACCTGAGGAAGCGCCACGACTTTATTCCTTAGTGGCCACCCGGATGCACTGCGTCGTTGAGGTACATGCAAGTCAGCACCGCAAAGACATAGGCCTGAAGGAAGGCGACGAGGAATTCGAGGCCCGTGAGGGCAACGGTCATGATGAGCGGCAGGACCGCCCCGCCAATGCCCAGCGCGCCGAGGGTTCCGAGCGAGGCAACGAAGCCTGCGAACACTTTCAGCGTGATGTGGCCAGCCAGCATGTTCGCGAACAGGCGAACCGACAGGCTGATTGGACGGGAAAGGAAGGAGATGATTTCAATGGAAACCACCAGTGGCAAGAGAATGCCGGGTACGCCAGAAGGCACGAACACATTGAGGAAGCCAAGGCCGTGCTTGTAAAAACCGTAGAACAACACCGTGCCGATCACGAACAGCGCAAGCGCAAATGTGACGATGATCTGGCTGGTGATTGTGAAAAAGTAGGGAACCATGCCGAGCATGTTGGCCGTCAGGATGAACATGAACAGCGAGAACACCATCGGGAAGAATTTCATGCCATGCGAGCCGGCGCCTTCGCGCAGCATCGAGGCAATGAATTCATAGGAAATTTCGGAGACGGACTGCATGCGGCCTGGAACCAGGCTGCGCTTCGACGTCGTGAAATAGAGGAAACCGGCTGCAACGGCGAGCGTTGCCACCATGAACAGCGATGCGTTGGTGAACGAGAAATCAATCCCGCCGATATGGATCGGAACGATCGTGTTGACCACAAACTGGTGTACCGGATCTACCTTATCGCCTGCCACAGCCGCTCTCTCTCGTTCTGGACCACCTGACGGCGGCCATCTTCACTTTTTACGACACAGCCCTCAGGCGTCGTCGCGATCATTTTTGCTCTTGCCGACACGATCGGCGGGATGGGGCGCCGCCACCATGCCCGCTGCCCGCATCACGTTCAGCACGCCGGCACAAAAACCAAGAAGAAGGAGAATGATCATTCCCCACGGCCCTGTACCCGCAAAATGGTCCAAAAGATAGCCCAGAAGTGCGCCGACGATGACCGCCGCGATGAATTCGCTCGAGAGCTTCACGGCCACCGCATAGCCCTTGCGGTTTTCGATCGCCCGGTTCTCGTCGGCTGCTTCGCGCGTATCCGTTGCGCGCCGCGCCGCAAGCTCCGTATCGAGGCGCTTTCGTCGTTCTTCCAGACTTTCTCGGCCGTTATCCGTCATGTGGCGCCTCCCTTTTGCCTGTCCGAAGCGGCGCAAAGCCGACAGCCGGTCACACAAACGGCCAGATCGCCAGCCACTTTCGGCCCGTTTGAAGTCGGCCGCAACATAGTTTTCAAGGCCTGCATAGTCAAGCGCGGGAACGCGCTTGTTACGGCACTATATTCTCGATAAAAATCAATGATTTACAAATTTTCCGGTGCAGATTTTCGGAATCGGCGGGAATCAATGCCCCTCTGTCGCCGCGACATACGCAAAGCCCCGCTGTTTGGGCGGGGACTTTGTTGTCATGCATTCCTGAGGCTAGCTCCAGCCGCCGCCATAGGTGCGATAGAAGATGTGCTTGCCGATCTTCGTCAGCCGTTTCATCGTCGGGCCCCAGTCCGGGCGCACATAGGTGGCGTGGTAGTGTGTGGCAGAGCCGACCTCCGGAAACCAGATCTTGCCGGCCGTCACCGCTTGCGCGACTTCCTTGGCCGTCTGCCAGCTTGCGCGCGACCATATGATGTCGGGGATGCGGTCGCAGGCGAAGGAAAACTGACAGCGATTGTACCAGCCCTTGTTCTGATAGACGACGCCACAGATTGTGTTCGGATAGGTCGGATTGCGAACGCGGTTGAGGATGACCTGCGCGACCGCCGCCTGCCCCTTCACCGATTCGCCACGCGATTCGAAATAGATGCCGTCAGCCAGGCATTTCTGCTCGGCAGCGCTGAATACATCAATCGGCAGCGGCGTCGCTGCCCAGGCATGATCCTCGGGCGCGATCTGCGGGATGAATCGGCCGCTCGCCGTATCCTTGTTGAGGATCGAATCGAAAGGCGATTCGCGGGAATAGTCGGGCTGGGCGGGTGCATAGGCAGTCGCGAGAATATCGGCTGACCGGTTTGTGACCAAGCTAGCCAGCATCGGCGAAACGCCTGAATCTTCAATGACCGGCTTCTTCTTGTAGAATGCGGTCGCGATCGAGATTTCCTTGCCCTTGATCTTCGGCTTGCCGAAGACCATGCGCTCCTCATTGTCGAAGAGCGGGCGCGTCAGCGAACTCGTGCGCTGCAAGATGGAGCCTGCGGAAAAATCCTTGGGCGGGGTGACCGGAGCGACCGCGACGATGCGGCCCTTCTTCAGCTTGCGGGTGACGCGGTCCTCGTCCGGCAGCGGATCGGACTGTTTGTTGGCAGCACTGAGCGAGACCTTGCCTCCGCCGGGCAGATCGAGCCCCGCGCCGTCGCCGATCGCGCCGGTGGTGATCGGATCGTTGAAGACCATCTCGACATCGTGCAGCGATCCGGCCGGCGACCGGGTCATGTACATCCGCCAGCGTTCGCCGCCGCGATTGACGCCCGAGATGAAGGTTGCCAGATCGGCATGGGCCGAAACGGTGGGGAAGCCGGTGAAGAGACCGATACCAAGGAGCAAAGGCGCTGCCCATTTGCCCAGCGAAAACGGCCGCCTGGGCGAAAACCGGACTTTCCGGCCGAACTGTTTACTCTGACGCACCACAATACCCCACGCACTCACAAGACGCAGTTGTCCGCCCGGCAGCCAGGGCCGGCACGCACGTTCCACGCAGATGTAAACAACAGAAGCCTGGTCGCGCTGCTTGGCCGACGGCGCTTCAATCGAAGCCCGACAATGAAGCATTAACCTTGATGCTTGGTTAACGGTCCTCGGGGAAATGGGGAACTGCAACCAGCGGCTCCGTCCCTTTTAGCCGGCCGTCAAATGATAACGTGCGATCCCAATTCGACGACACGGTTGGTTGGCAGGCGGAAGTAATCCGAGGGATCGATCGCAGCGTTTGCGAGCGCGATGAACAGCCGGTCCTGCCAGTAGGGCATGCCGGACTGCGCATCCGGCACCAGCTTGCGCCGTCCGAGATAGAAGGAGGTCGACATGATGTCGAACTTCAGGCCGGTTTTGCGGAACAATCCCAGCGCCTGCGAGACATTCTGCGTCTCCATATAGCCGAAATTCATCTCGAGCAGACTGAACCGCTCGGAGATCACGCGGGCGCTGACACGCTCTTCCTTCGGCACGACAGGCGTGTTGGCGGTGCGGATCGTCAGGATGAAGTTCTGCGCATGCAGGACATGATTGTGCTTGATGTTGTGCAGGAGGGCTGCCGGCGTCGATTCCGGATCGCTGGTCAGGAAGATCGCCGTTCCCGGCACCTCCACGGGCGCATGCGCGCTCTTGCGCTCGATCGATTTCACGAAAGACGGCAGCGGAATGTCGGTATGCCTGGTCTTATCGTGCAGGATTTTCGTTCCGCGCCGCCACGTCCACATGATGACGACGATGGTCACCGCAATCAGCACCGGCACATAACCGCCGTCATGGATCTTGAGGAGGTTGGCGCCAAGGAACACCATTTCCAGCAAAAGCAGCGGGAGAAGAAGACCGACTGCCGCATAAAGCGGCCATTTCCAGCGTCCACGGACGAATTCGAAGGCGAGCAGCGTATCAACCACCATCGCACCGGTGACGGAAATGCCATAAGCGGTGGCCAGCGATTCAGACGAGCCGAAGACGAAGACCAGGACCATGACGCCAAACATCAAAAGGATGTTGACATTGGGCAGGTAAATCTGGCCGGTCTGGGTCTCCGACGTGTGGAAGATCGCCATACGCGGCAGGAAGCCGAGATGGATCGCCTGGCGGGTGAGCGAGAATGCCCCGGTGATGACCGCCTGGCTCGCGATGATGGTCGCGGCCGTCGCGAGGATAACGACGGGCAAAAGCGCCCATTCCGGGAACATCAGGTAGAAGGGATCTGACATGGCCTCCGGATGTTTCAGAACCATGGCTCCCTGCCCGAGATAGTTGAGCGCGAGCGACGGGAAGACGAGGCAGATCCATGCCCACTGGATCGGCTTGCGGCCAAAATGCCCGAGATCGGCGTAGAGCGCCTCTGCCCCCGTCACCGTCAGGAAGACTGCGCCCAGCACCACGATGCCGACAAAGCCGGCATGGAAGAGGAAATAGACCGCATACCAGGGATTGAAGGCTGCCAGAATGCCTAGATCATCGGAAATGTGGCTGATGCCGGCAATGCCGAGCACGAGAAACCAGATGGCGGTTATGGGGCCGAAGAATTTGGAGACAGCCGCCGTGCCGCGCGACTGCACGGCAAACAGCGCAAGCAGGATCACCACGGAAATCGGCACAACATAGTCGCTCAGCGCCGGCGTCACCAGTTTCAAGCCCTCGACCGCAGAAAGCACCGACAGGGCCGGCGCGATCATCGCATCGCCGATGAACAGGGCGGCACCGGCAATGCCCATGAAGAACAGGCGGTTGGCGTGGCCATTAGCGAATTTCATCAACAGCGCCAAAAGGGACAGCGTGCCACCCTCGCCATTGTTGTCGGCGCGCAACAGGAACAGCACGTATTTCAGCGTGACGATGATCGTCAGCGTCCAGATCATCAGGGAAATCAGCCCGATGATTTCGAAGCGCGAGACACCGTCGGCCGCAACAGGACGCAAGGCTTCCCGGAAGGCGTAAAGCGGGCTGGTTCCGATATCGCCATAGACCACGCCGACGGAGCCGAGCGCGAGCCCGAGAAATTTGGTCAGTTCCTTCTTGCGGGAACCGTCCGTCTTTTCGACCGAATGGGACATCTGCTTACAGCCAGCCTTTCCAGCGGAAAAGAAGAAGGGAACGATACCGGCAACGATCATGGCGAGGATCGCCATCGGGTAGCCATAGGTCCATTCCAGCTCAGGCATGATTCGAAAATTCATACCGTACATCGACGCGACCAGCGTCGGCGGCAGAAAGACGACGGCCGCGATTGAGAATATCTTGATGATGGCGTTCTGTTCGACACCGATCAGGCCAAGCGACGCATCGAGCAGGAAGGTGATATTTCCCGAAATGAACGAGGCGTGTTCCGACAGGGACTGGATATCGAGCGAAATGGTCCGGCAGAGTTCGCGCACCTCGCGATCCTCCTGCACACGATGAATCGTGTAGAGGAAGGTCATGGCGCGCGACATCGAAGCGAGGCTGTCGCGGACCTTCGCCACGAGGCGGTGGGATGCCGCGATATCCAACAACCGGTCCTCGAGATATTGCGGTGGCCGCCTCTTACCCGGCACCCGTCCCTCGAAGACTTCCAGCGACAGCGCGTCAAGCTTGGCGACGGCGTGTTCCAGCACTTCCGCCGTGCGATCGATGATCGTCTCCATCAGGCGGACGAGAAGCACGGTGCCCGTCGAGCAACCGCCCTCGATGCGGTGCATGGCCGCCTTGAACAGCAGGAAGGATTTCGGAGCACCATAGCGGATGGTGACGAGGCGCTGTCCTGTGAGAACAAAGGCTACATCGGTCAGTTCCGGCCGAGCACTATCGGCGCGATTCAGCAAGGATGCGGTGACGAAGACGGAATCGTTTTCCGTGTAGAGGCGGCTCGAAGGCTCGATGTCCTTCATGTCCTCACGTGTCGGAATGGAAATGCCGAGCAGGCGCTCGACGAGCAGGTCCTCGGCCTTGTCCGGGCTCTCAAGATCAATCCAGACGACTTCCTCAGGCAGAGATGAGGGCGGCTCATGCGTGGTGATGACGACGGATTCGCCGCTTGCGCGATAGGCAGTGATCATTCCGCACCCTTGGTCGACTGGCGACGCGCCGCCATCCCGATTCTGCCGCGCCCGGTCCCATGACATGCGGGCGAAAATGAGAGGACAGGCCAATCCAATGAAAACCGGCCGGACGTCGAAAAAACCGCAGGCTTCAGGTCCCTATGGAGACGTCCGTCAGTCAAGACACTTCCTAAACTCGGTCATTACGCGGGCGCTGGCGAAGCGAAAACGCCACGTCACCCTTCCGCCTTCGCAGATGCGGGACGGCATATGGCGCAACGCAGCGCCAAAATCAATGGCGAAAGTGGTGTCGCGCCACAATCTCGCCCGATGAGTTAACGCCGGACCGGTTGTCGTCGTCAATCGGCAATGGCGAAAAGCCTATTCGAAAACGATGTTGGGCATGCTGCGCGAGGCGTTGCCCTGCGCCGCCGCCACCTGCTCCCAGACCTTGGCTGCGATTTCCCGATAGACCTTTGCCACCGCACCATCAGGATCGGACGCAACGACGGGGGTTCCGGCATCGGATGTCTCGCGGATATTGATGGTCAGCGGCACTTCGCCGAGGAAGGGAACGCCGATGCGCTCGGCCTCCTTGCGCGCGCCGCCATGGCCGAAGATGTCGTAGCGGTTGCCGGTATCGGGCGCGATGAAATAGCTCATATTCTCAACGATGCCGAGAACCGGCACCTCGACCTTGCGGAACATGGCGAGCCCCTTGCGGGCATCGATCAACGCCAGATCCTGCGGCGTCGAGACGATGACGGCGCCGGCAAGCGGCACCTGCTGCGCCATGGTCAATTGCGCATCGCCGGTGCCCGGCGGCATATCGACCACCAGCACGTCAAGATCGCCCCAGGCAACCTCGCGCAGCATCTGCAAGAGCGCCGACTGGATCATCGGCCCGCGCCAGATCATCGCCACTTCCTCATCGACGAGGAAGCCCATGGACATGACCTTCAGACCGTAATTTTCCATCGGCCGGATCATCCGGCCTTCGATCTGCTGCGGACGTCCGGAAATCTTCAGGAGCCGCGGCATGGAGGGGCCGTATATATCCGCATCGAGAATGCCGACCTTGAGGCCATTGGCCTGCAGCGCCAGAGCAAGGTTGACGGATGTGGTGGATTTGCCGACGCCGCCCTTGCCCGAGGCGACGGCGATGATGGCGCCGACGCCGGGAATGCCGGCTTTCTGCCGGGCCGTCGGGGTCGGGCGCGCAGGCGCTGCATGGGAATGACCCGCATGGTCGTGGGCTGCTTGGGAATGGGGGCGTGATCATGGCCGGTATGGGAATGGGTCGCCGGCTGCGCCGGATGCTTGACCGGAGCGGCATTCGCCGAGCCCTTCTTGTCCGCCGTCAGCGCGACCATTGCCCCTTTGACGCCGGGGATCTCCTTGACCACCCGCTCTGCGGCGGCGCGCAACGGATCGAGTTCGCGGGCCCGCTCGGCGGGTACCGTGATGGAGAAATAGACCTTGCCGTCGGAAATGAAGACATCGGACACAAGGCCCATATCGACGATGTTGCCTTCCATGTCCGGCCCGCGCACGCCCTTGAGCTTGTCGAGAACCTGCGCGCTGCTTACTTCCGTCATCACTTCACATCCCTGTCCGCCGGCGCATGTCCGGACCCATCGTCCGCTCGATACATACGCGCATTCTCAGTTGATGCTTAGATAATCGAGGCGAAGGGCTTCGCCAATGCGACATTCGTGAAAAAAGCGGCACGGAAAAGAGAAAGGCTGCTTCCCGTTCGCTGGTGTCCGTTCATCCGGGATCACCTGCGGTGGGAAACAGCCTTTTGGATCGCGACCTTCTTGGGGCGCAGTGTTATTTGGTCCCCTCTGGACCTTGCCTATAACGAAGCAGGAAGCGTGCCAGATTGAGAAATAAAGATATTCCATATTTAAAACAAAAGGATAATCAGAAACGCCTTGAGCGCCGGTCCGGAAACCGACGCTCAATTTTTAGGCATAACAATGAAAGTTCACAGGCAGCGCGATCAGAATTCGTCCCAGCCGTCATTGGACGCAATCGGCCTTGACGATCCGCCGCCCTTAAAAGCGCCGGCCAGTTTCTGGCTGAGCGCACGCGCCGGCGAACTAACCGCTGGTGTCGTCACTGATGCAGGCTTCAAGGTCGGCTGCGTCCGGATCGGCTGTGCCGAATAGGATGGCGTGACAGGTCGCGATACGTTGGCGGCCGGCGACCGGTGCGTATTGGGTTGATGAGCCTGTTCCGACGGATTGCCGAGCCGGAAATTGGCAAGCAGCTCATTGAGCGCCGAAGCTTCAGACGCAAGACTGTGGCTGGCCGCCGTCTGCTCCTCGACCATGGCGGCATTCTGCTGCGTGCCCTGGTCCATGATGTTGACGGCGCGATTGATGTCGTTCAACCCGATCGACTGCTCGCGCGCCGCCTCGACGATCGAAATGACGCGCATATTGATCTCGTCGACCTCGTGCACGATGACCTCAAGCGCCTTTCCGGCCTCACCGACAAGCGACACGCCGGTCTTCACCTGATCACCGGATTTCGAGATCAGCGCCTTGATTTCCTTGGCTGCGGTGGCGGAACGCTGGGCAAGCTCGCGCACCTCCTGGGCAACGACGGCAAAACCCTTTCCGGCATCGCCGGCCCGAGCGGCCTCGACACCAGCATTCAGCGCCAGCAGATTGGTCTGGAAGGCGATCTCGTCGATCACCCCGATAATGCTGGAAATTTCCTGGGAGGAGCTTGCAATCTGGCCGACGGCCTCGATTGCATTGCGAACGACACCGCTCGACGTCTGTGCGCCGGCCCGCGCCTTGGCGACGAGTTGGCTGGCCTCTTCGGCGCGCAGGGTCAGAATCCTTGACCGATGCCGTGATTTCCTCAAGCGCGGCAGCCGTCTGCTCTACAGAAGCAGCCTGCTGTTCCGTGCGCTTGGCGAGATCGTCGGCTGCGGAGCGGATTTCCGCGGAGCCCGCCTGGATACCCATCGCATTGCTGCCGACCGACTGCAGCGCCTGCTGCAGCTTGCTGACCGAGGTGTTGAAATCTTCGCGCAGCGCATCGAGCGTACCAATGAACGGAGTCGTCAGCCGGAAGGTCACGTCGCCCTCCGCAAGACGCTGCAGGCCGGAGCCGAGTTCGCTGACAGCAAGCCGCATCTGGCGCTCGTTTTCAGCACTTTCCGCGGCACGACGCTGGCGTTCTTCCTCGCTTAGCGTCCGGTTCTGCGCGGCTTCGACTTCGAGGCGCTGCTTGCTGATCGTCGCGTCGCGAAGAACGGCGAGCGAGCGGGCCATGTCGCCGATCTCATCCTTACGATCGGCATCGGCAAGGACAATTTCGGTATTGCCGCGGGCAATTTCGCCGGTTGCCTTGACGACAGCCTCGATACGCATGCGGAAGCGTCTGGAAATCAGAACGCCGAGCAGGACGAGAAGCAGGGAGGCAATGGCGATAATGACGACGGAGATCCATGCCATCTGTGTCAGATAGGCGAAGACGGTGGCTTGCGGAACCGAGACGACAGCATACCAGGACGTGCCAGCCAGAAGCGGCACTGGGACGGCGATGGAAAGGAAGCTTGTCCCGTCCGTAGCGACGGTTTCAACCGGCTGGCCGGGATTGTTGATCAGCGTCTGCCAGGCTTCGGCGTCGACATCGCTGTCCTTGAGCGCCTTGCCGAGATTCTCGGTATTGACATGGCTGATGAAATTTCCGCCCTGCGAAATCAAAGCGACATTGCCGTCGCCAAGCGGTTTCACGGACGCCAGACCGGCCGTCAGGCTGTCGAGCGCGATGTCGATGCCGGTGACGCCCAGCTGCTTGCCGTTCACCGTCACCGGGCCGACCAGCGTCGTCATCAGCACGTCCTTGCCATCGACATTATATTTGTAAGGCTCGATTACCACTGTCTTCTGCTGCGTGAATGGTAGCTGGTAATAATCGCCCGGCCCCGGCGTGTCGTAATCGACCAGCGGCGCAACGATAATATTTGGACCGGAACGCACCCAATAGGGCACGTAGCGACCGGTCGCGTCATGTCCCGGCTTGTTGAGGAAGTCTGCGTCCTTGCCATCAAAGGCATTCGGCTGCCAACCACTCCAGACGCCGAGCGCGTTGGGATTATCCTCGAGATTTTTCTTGAGCAGCACATCAGCAACTGTACGATCGGCCGCGCCGGAAATCTGCATCGCCGCAAACGTGCTCTGCAGCCCCTGCACAAGCTGAAGACCCTTGGACATCTGCGTCTTAATATCGGCAGCCGTAATCTCGGCCGCGGCGGTCATTTCGCCGACACTGCGACGCTTCACCTCGGAATAGGAGATCCAGAAAAGCGTCCCGGCGGTAACTACGGTGGCAAAAAGCCCCGTTGCGACAACGGCGAATATATTGCGGGAGGTCGCGGTCTTGAACAGCATGCTCTATTCCTCGAAAGGCGCGCCGGCGACCGAAGGCAGCCTTGAGGTCGCGGCTCGGATGACTTCATACAGGGAAGCGAAGGGCCCGGGCGCATCTCAAGAGCACGCTCGCTGACCTTCCAATGAACTCATTTCACCGCGAGCTAAGCTGGACTTAAATCCTTAATGTTCGTCTAAAAACTGCTGCCGACCAGCCAATTCGCGGGACGAAAAGGCTCTATTGCAAGGTTTTCCACGGTCGTCAGGTGATGTAGCCTTTTTTCATCGCCTTCACGACGGCTTGCGTGCGATTTACCGCATCGAGCTTCTTCGTCACATGGTTCAGATAGTGATTGACTGTGTGCTCCGACAGGCCAAGGATTCCGGCAATTTCGGAACTGGTTTTGCCGGCGGCTGTCCAGCTGAGGCATTGGATCTCGCGTTCGGACAGGATTGTTGTCGTATCCTTCCAGAACGCGCCGATCTCCGTCAGGCGGTTGTAGACATGGATGGCGATCATTTGCAGCTCCATCGTCGCACTCATCGGCACTTCGACTTCATCGCCCATGAGGATGACGGCGGCACGACTGCCGTCGGCGTCATGGACCGGAAAATAGTTGGCCTGCAAAAAGCCGTTCTCGCGTAGCATCGCTATGTATTCATTCGATTGTGCGGGCCGTGTAGTTTGCTTCTCCCAATCCTCAATCGAGAGTTGAAAAGGCGTCGTCGTTTCGCGTAAGCGGCGAATACCAGTTGAGTGTTTCAGAAGCGACATGCTATCATATTTGTTGATCAGTTCGCCCGGCATGTTCGAGATGATCGACATGCTGGCCAGCTTGTCAGCATCAAAACCGGGCACGGTGCAGATCATGAATGTCTTGAAGCCGAAAGACTGCGTCACTCTTTTCATATAGCGGACGACGTCGAATTGCGTTTCCAGTGTTGCTATCTCAGAAGCGAAATCGCCGCCGCGGGTTTGCACAGTATCCATCGGCCCGATCGTCATTGCTTCCCGCATTCAAAAATCCCGTCTTCGGTGTCAACGCCTGATACGCTTCCAGGCGCGATGCCTAGCCAGTCGCATGCCATTTCCATAAGGCCGGACGACATCGATCCCGATACACCGTCACCCGTCCTCGTATTCAATCTACAGTTCCGCATCATTCAACTCATACCTATTTAATTGATCAATCCTGCACGGATCGCTTTTACGACCGTCTGCACCCGGTTTACGGAATCCAGTTTGCGGGTCGCCCGGTTCAGATAATGATTGACCGTATAGTCGGAGAGGAAGAGAATTTTAGCCATTTCGCTGGTCGTCTTCCCGGCAGCCGCCCAATACAGGCATTCGAGCTCCCGCTTCGAAAGTTTTGCGCCCTTCACGTTCTTTTGGGCACGCAGTTCACTCAAGCGATTGAAAAGTCCGCCTGCGACAAAATTCAGTTCCCTCATCTCTTCGGCAGACACCATTTCGCGGTCGCCACCGAACGCAACGGCGCCACAATTTCCGGAGGTATCGTGAACCGGGACGTAGATACCGCGCTTCATATTGACCTGTTCGAAAAGGCTGATGACAACAGCCCCCTTGCCATCCAATCGGCGACGCGAATCGACCTGGGTATCGTAAGTAAAAGGTATGGTGCTGCGGCGCAGCCGGTCGATGATCGGGCTTCCGGCCATGAGGCATGCATCGTCATAGCCTGTCAGGAATTCGCGCGGCCAATTGGTCAAAAGCGTCGATTCGGCAAGGCGATGGGTGTCGCGACCAGGAACGCACATGACCATGAAACCTTTAAAGCCATAAGCCTGCGCCAAGCCCTCTAGGCCTCGCCGAATATCCGCTTCTTCGGTCATTTCCTCAGCTATGCGGTGACCATCCGGCGGCGTAATTGCGAGTGCCGTCTGGTTGAAGTCAAAAAAGCGGCCGCCCCTTCGGCTATTGACGGGCCGATCCGGTGTTTCAGAAACACACAAGCGCCACATCTCGTTTCCAATCCTTCGCTATTGCCATCTTAGAGAGCATCCGGCGCGGTATATCTCTGCCCATGCCCATTTGAATTGTATGATATATCAAAGCTACAGGCATCATTCCGCCACGTCCAGTCGAGATACCTAATTTACCGTAAAGCCATTCTGTTATCCCATGTACATCTAAGGTCCCGGCCCAAGCCGGACCTCAACATCCTGCTCGATTTCATGTGCAGCCTTCCTGACAGCAACTGCCCAGCCTTCCAGCTGTTCCATGGAGACACGATATGCAGGCCCGGTCACGGAAACCCCGGCGACAATGCCGTGCCGGGGAGCCTGGACCGGGGCTGCGACACAACGGATGCCGCTCTCATGCTCTTCCCTGTCGAATGCGTGACCGACCCGGCGCACGACGGCCAGTTCGGTCAGGAGGGATCCGGCGGAGAGATGCGTGTTCGGCGTATAGGCTTGAAAAGAAAAACGATCCACCAGATCGATCAAGCGAGCCTCCGGCAGAACCGACAATGCGGCCTTGCCGACACCGGTGCAATAAACAGGAGATGCGTTCCCGATTTGCGAGTTCATGCGAACCGCCTGACGGCTCTCGACCTTGTCGAGATAAATGATCTCCTGTCCGTGCAGAATGCCGAGATGCACCGTTTCACCGGTTTGCTCGTGCAGATTCTTCAGGTGCGGTTCCGCCACCGTGCGAAATTGGTTTTTGGCCCAGGTGTTTGAGGCGAGCTTTAACAGACGCATTCCTAGTGCGTAGCGCAGATCCCCTCCCATACTGAGCAGCCCCTCCTCGACCAGATGCGAGAGCTGGCGATGCAGCGTGCCACGCGGCTGGTCGCTGAGAGCCAGAATTTCCGTGAAGCGCAGTGGTGTCTCAGAAGTCGCAACAAGTTCGAGAACCGCAATCGACTTGCCCAGCGTCCCGGTCCCAGCCGACTGCGAGGCCTTAAGATCAGTCTCCGTAGCGATCCGGTTTTCTACCATTGAACCCTCGATCTCCAGCGGCACGCATAGCTAAGCTTGACAAGACCATCAGCCTACCGCGATAATTCCAAATAATCAAATCGAGTTCCATATATCGGAATCTATAAATGACTATCTGCCGCGGCAGGGAGAGGAACGAACGTGGTAATGCCCTCCGCCCATTTCCCGGACTTGAAAGACAGCGCCGTCCTAATCACCGGTGGTAGCTCCGGTATCGGCGCAGCTCTTGTCGAAGGCTTTCTCAAGCAGGGTGCGCGCGTCGCATTTCTGGATATCGATCGGAAAGCCGGCAATGCCCTCGTTGGACGGCTTAGCCAGGAAACTGAGACCGCTCCGGTCTTTATCCCAGCCGACCTGCGGGACGTCGAGGCCTTGCACCGCGCCGTCGAGCAAGCCGCGGCAGCCATCGGCCCCATCGGCGTTCTCATCAACAATGCGGCGCGCGATGATCGCAACCTCCTCGAAGAGGTGACGCAGGAAACGTGGGACGAGAGCCAGGCGGTCAATCTGCGCCCGCATTTCTTCATGGCCCAGGCGGTAGCACCCTATATGCGTACACTGGGCAAGGGATCCATCATCAATTTCTCGTCGATAGCCTTCATGCTCAATATGGGCGACCTGCCGGTCTATGCAACGGCAAAGGCCGGGATCATCGGCCTGACGAAATCGCTGGCCGGACATCTTGGCCCAGCCAATATCCGGGTCAACGCCGTTCTACCGGGCATGGTGGTGACGGAGCGCCAGAAGCAACTATGGCTCACCGAGGAGTCGATTAAGGCAATGATCGAGAAACAATGCCTGAAGCGCACGCTTCTGGCGGACGACATGGTCGGTCCCTGCCTTTATTTGGCATCCGACTGTTCCGCGGGCGTAACGGCCCAGACAATGATCGTGGATGGAGGCGTTTTCTGATGGTGACGACAAAGGATACGGCAGACTATGTCGCCGTAGACTGGGGAACGTCGAGCTTCCGGCTCTGGCTGATCGGCCGGGATGGCCGGGTGCTGGCCGAGCGCCGCAGCGCCGAAGGCATGACGACAGCCGCAAAGACCGGCTTCGAAGCCGTGCTGCAATCGCATCTCGACGCCATCTCCGCACCGGCGAACCTGCCGGTGATCGTCTGCGGCATGGCTGGAGCCCGACAGGGCTGGGTCGAGGCCGGATATCTCAATACGCCGGCTGCCCTTGCCGATATCGTCACGGCCGCGGTTCCGGTTCCCGGAATTGACCGTGACGTGCGCATCCTCCCCGGCCTTGCCCAGCGCGACGCGACTGCGGCCGACGTCATGCGCGGCGAGGAAACACAGTTGGTCGGCGCCGGCGCAATTCTCTCATCTGGCGAGCATCTCGTCTGCATGCCCGGAACCCACAGCAAGTGGGTCCGCGTCAGCCAAAGTACGGTGACTGGTTTTTCCACCTTCATGACCGGTGAACTGTTCGATGCGATATCCAAGCACACGATCCTCAGCCATACGGTCGGCGACGGCGGCGCCTTCGACGGCACGCATCCGGCCTTCATCGAGGCCGTGAAACAGATCCGGGACAATCCGGCGCTTGCCACCAACCGGCTGTTTTCGGTGCGCGCCGGGCAATTGTTGCATGCCCTACCCGCGACCGATGGCAAGGCCCGGCTGTCGGGAACGCTGATCGGCGTCGAGATTGCAGGCGCGCTCAGCACCGTTGCCGCCGGGGGTATCTGCCTTGTCGTCTCGGGTTCGCTCGGGGCGCTCTACCAGGCGGCCTTTACCGCCTTCGACCTCGATCCCATCCTGATCGATGCCGACGATGCCGTACGGCAGGGTCTGGCATCGGCCGCGCGTGCCCTCTGGCCGCTTTGAAGAAAGACGAAACATCATGGCCCGCATTGCCTTTCCCACGATGAAATATCCGCTGATCGCCATTCTGCGTGGTTTGAAACCCGCAGAGACGGAGGGCGTGGTCGGCGCGCTGATCGAGGCCGGCTTTACCGCGATCGAAATCCCGTTGAATTCGCCGGACCCGTTTCGCTCGATCGAAACGGCCGTTAAGATGGCGCCCGCCGGCTGCCTGATCGGCGCCGGTACGGTTCTGACCACCGAGCAGGTCGAACAGCTCGATGGCGTCGGCGGCAAATTGATGGTCAGCCCGAATGTCGAGCCGTCCGTCATTTCGCTTGCTGCCGCCAAGGGCATGATCACCATGCCCGGCGTGTTCACGCCAACGGAGGCGCTTGCCGCCGCCAAGGCCGGCGCAACGGGCCTGAAATTCTTCCCGGCCAGCGTGCTCGGGCCCTCGGGTATCTCCGCCATCCGCGCCGTGCTGCCACCGGAACTGGAAATCGCCGCTGTTGGCGGTGTCTCGGAGAGCAATTTTGCCGACTATGCCAAGATCGGCGTCAAGAGCTTCGGCCTCGGCTCCAGCCTCTACAAGGCGGGCATGGACGCATCCGAGGTTGCAAAGCGCGCCCGCGTGACGATCGCGGCCTATGATGCAGTTTATGGAGCCTGACATGGCAGAGATCATCCCGTTTGCAGGCACGACCCTGTGCAATTCCCCTCCGAACTCGGCGAAGGTCCGAGCTTCGATCCGGCGACCGGCACGGCCTGGTGGTTCAACATCAAGGGCAAGGCATTGCACGAGCTGCACCTTGAGAGCGGCCGCAAGCAGGTTCACCCCTGCCCTTTCTCGGCAGCGTGCTTGCAGCGATCGATGCCACCCGGCAGCTGATCGCCTCGGATCAGGGCCTGTTCATCCGTGAAATCACGACCGGCAAACTGAGCCCCCATGCGACGCTCGAAGACAAACCCGGCAACCGCTCCAATGACGGGCGCATGCACGCATCCGGAAGTCTCTGGGTGAGCACCATGGGCCGCAAGGCGGAAAAACAGGCGGGGGCGATCTATCATGTCGCCAAAGGTACTGTGACCAAACTCTTCGGCAACATCTCGATCCCAAACGGCATCTGCTTTTCGCCGGACGGAACAACCGGCTACTTCGTCGATTCCGCCGTCAACCATATCATGCAGGTGCCGCTCGACCCGGAAACCGGCCTGCCGACGGGCGAGGCAACGCTGTTCAGCGACCAGAGCGGCGAGCCGGGCGATGTCGATGGCTCGGTCTGCGATGCGGAAGGGCTGATCTGGAATGCGCGCTGGGGCCAAGGTGCCGTCGATGTCTATGCCCCGGACGGAACCCGACTGCGCCGCTATGTGGTGCCGGCCACGCAATCCAGTTGCCCGGCCTTCATAGGCGCCAGGGCCGACCGGTTGATGGTGACCTCTGCCTGGCAGGACATGGACGGTGCCGCCCGCGCCGCCGATCCGCTTGCCGGCCAAACCTTCGATCTCGGCATTGCAGTCAACGGCCGGTTCGAGCCGGCATACAGGCTGTAAATGCCCTTGAAACGGATGCTGGCGGGAACACGCCAGTGTCCGCTTCCTCTGTCAAAAACAGCATTTCTCCGATTTTGCCCGCACTAAAACGCTAAAAAGTTCCAAAATTTTTGATTTAGTTTTTCGGAACCGATCCGGTCCTCTCACGTTGTTTGGGCATCACCGGTGCAGCACTGGACCACAAAATCACGCTGCGCCTGATCGATAAACAATTTGAAAGGTAGTTTGACATGACCAAGAAACTCGTAGCTTCCGTTGCCGCTGGTGCTCTTTTCGCAGGCATGACTGCCTTCGCACCGATGAGCTTTGCGCAGGAAACCACCCAGCCGCAGACAATGGAAACCCAGCCTTCGACGACCACGGGCGAAACGCCTGCTGTCGTTCCGGAAGCAATCGGTGAAGCCGCACAGGCGGCACCTGCCACCGGCTCCAATTACCTGACCGAGCAGGCCGACGACCAGATCGCCGCCAGCACCTATATCGGCCAGTCCGTCTATAACTCGGCTGATGAAAGCATCGGCGAGATCAACGACGTGATCTTCACCAAGGATGGCTCGGTTGAAGCAGCTGTCATTGGCGTCGGCGGCTTCCTCGGCATCGGTGAAAAGAACGTTGCCGTTCCGCTCGACACGATCGCGGTTGCTGAAGTCCCGAACTCCGATGACCTGAAGCTGACGACGGCTGAAACCGCCGATACGCTGAAGGCAGCGCCGGAATTCAAGACCAAGGCTCAGCAGATGGCTGAAACCAACGCCAACACCCCGGTCGATACGTCGACCACATCGTCGACCTCGACAACGGGTGCTGCACCAGCTACCGGCGTACAGCCGGCACCGGCTGAATAATCTGCCAACGGCAGTTATATGAAAGGGCGGTGCTTCGGGGCCGCCCTTTTTGTTGTGCAAAGCCTAGACAGAACACCACAGCGTCGTGCGGGAGAGGTACCACCCGTCTCCCTCAGTACCAGGCATCCGCCGCGCTGCTCTTGCGTCGTTCCATATAGTCGGCCAAAGCGTCATCGATTGCCACATCCAGAGGCGGTGCTTCGTATTCGGCCAGCGTCTTTTTCCAGCGTTTATTGGCACGGGTCGCGATGTCGGTCGAACCGCCCTCCTCGCTCCATTTTTCGAACGGCTCGTTGTCCGACAGGTTCGAGTCCCAGAAGGCCGTCTGGTAGTTTTTCATCGTATGGTCGCAGCCGAGGAAATGGCTGCCCGGCCCAACCTGCAGGAAGGCGTCCATCGCCAGCGAATTGTCATCGACGACGACGCCAGCGAGATAGGAATGCAGAGCGCCGCAAAGATCGACGTCCATCATGAATTTCTCGTAGGACATGGCGAGCAGGCCGTCGAGAAAGCCAGCCGAATGCAGGATGAAATTGGCGCCGCAATGGACGGCCGACAGCATCGACATCGTGCCCTCGACCATGGCCTGCCCATCGGGCAGCTTGGAATTGGAGAAGTTTCCGGCGCAGCGTAGCGGCAGCTTCAGACGCCGCGCCAGTTGCCCGATCACCATAGAGCCGATCGCCGGTTCCGGCGTGCCGAAGGTCGGCGAGCCCGATCGCAGCGACATGGACGACAGGAAATTGCCGAAGATCACGGGAGCGCCGCGGCGCTCCAATTGGGTCAGCGCACAGCCGGCCAGTGTTTCGGCATAGGACTGTGCGATCGCGCCTGCATTGGTGACCGGCCCCATGGCTCCGCCGAGAATGAACGGCACGATGACCGCCGCCTGATTGGCCCGTGCATAGGCGCGCAACGACTTCGTCATCGTGCCATCCCAAACCAGCGGCGAATTGACGTTGACGTTACCGAGAATGACGCAGTTCTGGTCGACGAAATCGCGACCGAAGACGATGCGGGCCATGTCGATCGAATCCTCGGCGCGGTCCTCCGCTGTGATCGAACCCATGAAGGCGCGATCGGAATATTTGATGTGACTGTACACCATATCGAGATGGCGCTTGTTGACGGGAACATCGACCGGCTCGCAGATCGTTCCGCCGGAATGATGCAGGTACGGGCTCGACTGGGCGAGCTTGACGAAATTGCGGAAATCTTCCAGCGTGCCGTAGCGCCGGCCCTTGTCGAGATCCATGACGAAGGGCGAGCCGTAGGCTGGGGAGAACACCACATTCTTGCCGCCGATCTCGACATTGTGCGCGGGGTTTCGAGCATGCTGGGTAAATTGCTGAGGCGCTGTGGAGACAATTTCATTCAGCATGCCCGGCTCGAAGCGCACCAGCACGCCATCCACCTTGGCACCCGCCTTTTTCCAATAGTCCAAACAGATCGGATCGTCACGGAACTCGATGCCGACCTCTGACAGGATGCGATCAGCGACGCGCTCGATCTTCTGCAGGTTCTCCTCGTTCAGGATATCGTAGGGCGGAATGTTGCGGGCGATATAGGGAACGCCGATGATCTTCGCCGATCCGTCCCGGCGTGCCGGCCTTGATCCGCGCGTCCGTCGTCCTGTTTCGATGTCCGTCGCGGCAACTGCTTCCATCACTTCTCTCCCATGATTGAAACGGACGGTATTTTGGAAAGACCGCTTTGTAACGCTGGAAAAAATCGAGGCATGCTATAAACAAGGCTTATGCAAACCCTGCGCCGCCTCCTGCCGTCCGCCTCCAGCCTCATCGTCTTCGAGGCGGCCGGTCGGCACCAGAACTTCACCCGCGCCGCCAACGAGCTTGGCATGACGCAGGCTGCGGTGTCCTACGCGGTGCGCGGCCTGGAGGACCAACTTGGTGTGCCGTTGTTTCACCGGGTGCACCGCGCCGTCGAACTCACCGAAGCCGGTGAGAAATTTCACGCGGACGTATCAATCGGCCTGTCGCGCATCCAGAAATCGGCAGAGGACATCCGCGCCAAGGGCCGTGAGACCAATGTGACGCTGGCTGCCTCCACCGCTTTCGCCTCAATGTGGATGCTGCCGCGACTGACCCGGTTGCGCGAGGACTTACCGGAGATCGACCTTCGCATCCAGACCAGCGTGCGCGATCTTGATCTCGACGATGAGCCGATCCCGCTTGGCGTGCGCGGCGGCGATCCGGCCAACTGGCCGCAATATCACGCCGCTCTGCTTGCGCCCGAGGTGATCAGCGCGGTTGCAAGTCCGGCGTTCCTTGACGCCAACGGCATGCCGCACAGTCCTGAAGACCTTCTGCGCCATCGTCTTATCCATCTGGAAGAACCGGTGCGGCAAGCCTGCGACTGGCCCGAATGGTTTGCCAGCGCCGGTCTCAATTATCCCCCGCAATCGCGACGGCTGGCGATCAATGACTACGTCCTAGTGGTCCAGGCCGTGCTGGCGGGAGACGGAATCGCGCTTGGGTGGCAACATCTGATCGAGCGGCAGGTGCAATCGGGCGCCCTGGTTTCGGTCGCCGACCATGTCCTGGAGACCGGATTGGCTTTCTATGTTGTCTGGCCACGCTCACGCGAACTCAACATTCAGGCCCAGCGCGTGCGGGACTGGCTTTTGGAAGAAGGACGGAAAACGCGAGAAAAGCGATAGCCTCAGCCTGCGGCGGCAACGGCGTCGATGCTGTCATATTTGGTCGCGAGGTAACGCAGAGTAGCCACGGCATCAACCGGTTTTCCGTAAAAATAGCCTTGCCCCATGCCGCAGCCGAGGGCCTTCAACTTCAGTGCTTCAGAAAATTCCTCGATGCCTTCGGCGACGACTTCGAGATTGAGACCCTCGCACATGGCAACGATTGCCTTGACGATATGCTCGGAAGCACGATCCTGCGAAATGCGGGACACGAAGGCACGATCCACCTTCACCTTGTCGAAGGAGAAATCGCGCAGGCGCCCAAGGCTGGACTGGCCGGTGCCGAAATCATCCAGCGAAATGCGCACACCAGCAGCCCTAAGTTCCGTAACGATCTTCTGCGCGACGTTTTCATCGGTCATGACGGCCGTCTCGGTGATTTCCAGCTCGAGACGCCGTGGATCGAGCCCGGCTCGGCCGATAATCGAGAGGACATTGGCACTGGTGGATGGATCCATCAGCTGTGCCGAAGAAAGATTGAAGGACAGGAAAAGTTCTTTCGGCCAGGCCAGCGCAGCTTCCGCCGCCTTGCGTAGAAGCGCTTCCGACAGCATGTCGATAAAGCCGCGCTCCTCGGCGAGGGGCACGAAAACGGCAGGGGAGACATAACCGAGATCGGCATCACACCAGCGTGCCAGTGCTTCGAAACCGACGACGCTGTCATCCTTGAGATTGACGATCGGCTGGAAATGCACATCGACCTCATCGGCTATGATCGCGTTACGCAGAGCCTGCTCAAGTTGCGTTGCCCGTTTCATTTCCTGGGCAATTTCGCGAGAATAGACCGTAATCTGGCCACGACCGCGCCGCTTGGACCGATAGAGGGCCGTATCGGCGCTTTTCAGCAGGTCCACAAAATCTTCGCCGGCAAAGGGATAGACGGCGAAACCGAAAGACGCGGAGAGACGCACGTTGCGCTCGCCGAGATCGAACGGTGCAGACAGCACTTCCTTCAGCATGCTTCCGATTTTTTCGGCGGCCTTTCGCTCGAAAACCAAGGGAAATACGAAGGCAAATTCATCGCCGCCGTGGCGGATGACCGTTGCTCCATCGGGGACGCAGGCCAAAAGCCGGTTGGCGACCTGACAGAGAATGGCATCGCCGGCTTCCGGACCGAAAAGATCGTTGATAGGCTTGAAGCCGTCAAGATTGGCAAGTCCAATGGTGAAGGGTGCCGGGTCGCTGGCGCGCTCGGTCGCAATCTCGCGCACCTTGTCGCGCAAGCTATATGAATTGCCGAGGCCGGTTAGCGGATCCGTATAGGCCATGACCTGGAGATCGCTTCGGCTGAGGTGCTGAGACAGCGTATCAGCAGTATTCATCGCGCATTCCCGCATTGGACACATGTGGTCTTTTCGGTTCCGACGATGCACTTTCGGAGGTTAACATTTCCTCAGCATTACGCCCCCACTTCCGGTAGCAGCCTCCCCAATTCTCGGGGTTGACACTCCATGCCATGAACGGTTCTTCCAAGAATTCCCTTCACGCCGAAACGGCCACCCGTTGCTGCAATACAGGTACAAAGGTGCGGTAGACTGTTTCGATCATGTCAGGGCTAATCGGCTTGGTGATGTAGTCGTCCATACCGGCGGCCCGGCTGCCCTCGATATCAATCTCCAGCGCCTGTGCTGTAACAGCAACAATGGGCGTCCGGGTGCCGGAAGCCTTTTCGGCCTCGCGGATCGTGCGGGCGGCATCGAAGCCATTCATGACAGGCATCGCGACATCCATCAAAATGAGGCTCGGCTTGTGCTTCTGCCATAGGGCAACAGCTTCCTCGCCATTGGCCGCGATGCGGTACGATATGCCGAGACCTTCCAGAATCTGGGCGAAGACGAACTGGTTGATCTCGTTGTCCTCGGCCACGACGACCTCGACATCGGAATGTTGTTTTTCAGGCGATGTTTCAGGACTCACCACGATATCCCAGTCTTCTGCCGCGAGCGGCGCGGCATCGGCTGCATCGGAGGCCATGTCGCTGATGCACAGGATATCCGCATGAAGCTGCGCTTCCGTCCAGTCCGTTGGCAACAACAAGGACGGCAGTGTATCCCAACCGGTTTCAATCTCCTTCGCACCGGCCATGCCGGCGTCGATCAGCAGAAGATCGACCGTCAGATCCGTTGCGGCGACGGCTTCCTTCAGCGCGACGAGTTCGCCGAGGTTCGAAATCGCTCCGGCATCGAACTGCCATTCCCGCAGCTTCGACAGCAATCGTTTTTCCAAAGAGGGATCGGAAGTGGCGACCAACACGTGGCGCAGGGCCTGAGGGCGCTCCTCGAGCATCGGTCCCGCCTCGACCAGATGCTGCATATCCAGCGCCCGAAACGGGTCATAGCAATTCTGCCCCGGCTCGAAGACGTCGTAGTCCTTGACCTTCAAGCCAATCTTGCGCGGCGGCGCGCTTTGGACATCGTCGTGCCAGACCACGATATCGGTGACGTCGCTCATGCAGGTGACAAGCAGATGTTTTCCCGCTTCACCAACGCGGTACTTGCGGGTGACAACCCAGATGTCTTCGCCGTCAGCGCGCACGAGTTGTTCCGGAAGCGAAAAGCTCACGCCGGTCTCGATCACGGCGCGATCGCTTTGTTCAAATTTTTCGGCAAGCGCCGGCTCCAACAAATCCCAGACGGAGCGCCCCAGAATGGTTTCGGCACTCATCCCATGGAGAGAACAAAACGCCTTGTTGACGGCGATATAATTGAGGTTCCGATCCTTGACGCACATCGGATTGGGCATGCAGTCGAGGATGCCTTCCGTGAGTTCGACACGCTCGAGATCAGTCTGCACCTGTTCTTCGCGCTTCTTCTGCTCGGAAATATCAGTGATGGCAACGATGCCCAGACCGCTCGAAACACGCCGCTTGCGCACGCTGATCCAGCGCTGGCGACCGATCCGCTCAACGGTCTCGTAACGCTCGCGCCAATGGAAGGAAATGTGCTCGGAAATCCACTCATCGCGATTGGATCGCCGGCGGCTGCTTTCGGGGACCGTGCCGTTGCGCACGCCTGAATCAAACACAGCGCCAAGGAAATCCCTGAGCCGTGTGCCGGGCTGAAGAAGTGCTGGGGAAACAGGATAGAATTGCAGCAGGTGACGGCTGGCAAAGACGATCTCGTCATTCTTGTCACAGACAAGAATGGCAAGGCCCAACGCGTCCGAAGCCACGTCGAGTACCGTTTTCTGGATGTGCGCGCCGGTCGACGCTACATCGCTCATACCATGACCCTCATATCGCCCCCGCGGAGCCGCTCATAGGAAACATGCTGGTCATATTGCCGAAACGGCACCTTCGGGGCTCAAACCTGACGACGGCCAGCAGCGTCGTCCTTCCCGATGGACAAAACCCGTGTTCATTCAGGTTCTTACGGAACGTCGCAGTTTTGTGTTAAAGGCTGATTAAATTCCGGCGACTTTGTTAGCACGGACTGAATTGCAGCATGCACCCGGAAAGTGTAGGGAGAGAAGCGGGGATAGAGGCGCTCGCCTGCTTTTCATGGAGCTGCGAATCCCCGAGAATGCGACCCATGCCCATCAAGCAACTCTCCGAAACCCTGATCAACCAGATTGCCGCCGGCGAGGTCATCGAGCGGGCGGCCAGTGCCGCCAAGGAACTGATCGAGAATGCGCTGGACGCTGGGGCGACGCGCATCGAGATCGCCACGGCCGGCGGCGGCAAGACGCTCTTGCGCGTTACCGATAATGGCTCGGGCATGGACGCCACCGATCTTGAACTCGCTGTGCGCCGCCATTGCACCTCCAAGCTCGACGGCAACCTGCTCGACATCCGCACACTCGGTTTTCGCGGCGAGGCCCTGCCCTCGATCGGCTCCGTCGCGCGGCTGACGATTTCCAGTCGCCCGGCCGGCGCCGGTCACGGCGCGGAAATCAGCGTCGATGGCGGCAAGGTTCAGCCGGTGCGGCCGGTGGCGGCCAACCAGGGAACCACCGTCGAGGTCCGCGACCTGTTTTTGCGACACCCGCCCGGCTGAATTTCATGAAGACCGAGCGGGCCGAGGCCTCGGCCATCTCCGAAGTTGTGCGGCGCATGGCCATCGCCTTCCCGCAGGTGCGCTTCGTGCTGTCAGGCTCGGATCGAACGACGCTCGAATTCGCCGCCACCGGCGACGACCGGCTGGCGCGGATTGCGCAGGTGCTTGGCAAGGATTTCCGCGACAATGCGATCGAGATCGATGCGGAGCGCGAAGGCGTGCGGCTGTCCGGCTTTGCCGGAGTGCCGACCTTCAATCGCGGCAATTCCCTGCAGCAATATGCCTTCGTCAATGGGCGTCCGGTACAGGACAAGCTGATCTGGTCAGCGCTTCGCGCGGCCTATGCCGAAACCATCCCGCAGGGGCGCTACCCGGTTGCAGTGCTGGCCATCGACATCGACCCGGAACTGGTCGACGTCAACGTGCATCCCGCCAAGTCCGATGTGCGCTTCCGCGATCCCGGACTGGTGCGCGGCCTGATTGTCGGCGCAATCCGCCAGGCGATGGCACTGGAGGGTGACCGCGCCTCGACCACCGGTGCCAGCGGCCTGATGCGGGCCTTTCGTCCGGAGCAGGCAACACAAAACGCCGCACGCCCCTGGAGCGCCGATACCTCGCCTTATCGCCCGATGGATTCCACCGCCTCGCAATCCGGATTTCGAGAGGCACCGCAGGCAGCCTTTGCGGAGATGACGACCCCGTCCGCGCGGGCGGCTGCCGCCGAATTTTCCGCGACACAGACCGCGGAACAGGTGCAGCATCCGCTGGGTGCTGCACGCGCGCAGCTGCACGAAAACTATATCGTTGCGCAGACGGCCGACGGTCTGGTCATCGTCGACCAGCATGCCGCGCATGAGCGGCTTGTGTTTGAGGCGCTGCGCAAGGGGCTGAACGAACGGCCCGTTGCGGCGCAAGTGCTGCTGATCCCTGATATCGTCGATCTGCCCGAGGACGATTGCGACCGGCTGATCGGCCATGCCGCGGATTTTTCAAGGCTAGGGCTCGGCATCGAGCGCTTCGGGCCGGGTGCCATCGCCGTCCGCGAGACCCCGGCCATGCTCGGCGAGATCGATGCGGCGGGTCTCGTTCGGCAACTGGCCGACGAACTGGCCGAATGGGATACGGCAAACGGGCTCGCCGGCCGGCTCGACTATTTGGCCGCGACCATGGCCTGCCACGGCTCGGTGCGCTCCGGACGACGGCTGCGGCCGGAGGAGATGAACGCCTTGCTGCGGCAGATGGAGGCAACGCCGGGGTCCGGCCAATGCAATCACGGCCGGCCGACCTATATCGAGATCAAGCTTTCCGATATCGAGCGGCTGTTCGGGCGCAGTTGACCGAGGGATCACGGCCCCTTCGATTGCGCTGGAATTTTCACTGCCGACACGCTATGCGGTTCTTCGGGAGCAGGTGGACAGGATGCGGGGACGAAGAATGATGAACCGGTTTGAAGGCAGCGGCAATCGCGAGGCGAAGATCCGCTATCTCGATGGCGATTTCCAGATCGTTCTTCCCGGCTCGCACGTCACCTGCGCCGTGACCGGCAAGCAAATTCCAGTCGATGAACTGCGCTATTGGAGCGTGGCCCGCCAGGAACCCTATGCCGACGCCGAAGCCTCCTTCGAGGCCAACAAGCGCGCCGGCATCCTTCCGAACCAGAAGAAGGCTTGAGGCTTCAGCGTGATCGCAACAGCCGCGCCTTTGCCGCCTTCAGCGCGGCGTCAATGATCTTGCTCGGTGATGTCGGGTCATCGAAACGGATTTCGACCTCGATCACGCGGCTTTTTTCCGCGAGTTCCCCGCCCCGCCCGTGACCAGGCTCCAGGCGCACCCTGTCCTTCGCCGTCGTGACCAGCAGGCATCCGTTCGCCGCCGCACGATCCAGCAGATCGGCAATCTCATCCTCGGAAAAATGATGGTGATCGGGAAATGTGCGCGTTTCCACAAGGGTGGCGCCCGTTTCGCGAACGGTACGGAAGAATTTTTCCGGGTCGGCGATGCCGCACCAGGCCAGCACGGGTACATCCTTCAGGCTGCCGTCATCGAGCGCCTCGACATTGGCGGAATAGATCTGCTTTCCGGCACGGGCGGCACGGCGCACCAGCGCATCGGCGCGGTCGCCGTGACCGATCTTCAGCAAGGCGGACGCATGGCGGATCTGCTGGGGAATCGGCGCCCGCACCGGCCCCGATGGGATCAGATAACCGTTGCCGATGCCGCGCCGGCTGTCGATCACCAGCAGCGAAAAATCGAAGGTCAGCCGCGCACTCTGGAAACCGTCATCCATGATGATCAGGTCTGCGCCCTCGGCCACCAGCCGGCGTGCGCCCTCGACGCGCTTGCGGCAGATGACGGTCAGCGCCTCGCGCGCCAGAAGCAGCGGCTCGTCGCCGACATCGCGGGCCCGGTGATGGGCCGGATCGACCACGGTCGTCACATCCAGCGAACCGCCATAACCTCGGCTGAGAAAACCCGGTTTCAGCCCCTGGCTTTGGCGGCGCGTGCCAGCGCGATTGCGGTCGGTGTCTTGCCGGCACCGCCAACGGTAAAATTGCCGACACAAAGAACAGGCACCGCGATGGACGTGCGTTTGCCCCGGTCCATGCGGCTGCCGGAGATTCGCCCGTAAATCCATGAGACGGGAGAGAGCGCGTAGGCGCGCCAGTCCGCCTTGGTCCACCAGAACGGCGGTGCATCCGAAACCATGCGTCTTCCTAAAGCCTCCCCGGCCTTGCCGGCACCGCAAAGCTGGCCATGCAAGACGTCAAAAAATATTTTTCTTTTCAACGGCGATTACCCGCCATGCTGCCCTGACGGACCGACGTCACAAAACGTCAGATCGCCGGGAATTGCAAGCATTCCAGCGTTGCTGGCGCGTTGATTGGACGACTGAAACATTGCACACCGGGCCAGACAGACCATCGAAAGACGACACTCCGCTCGCGGCGATATACCGAGTTTTAACCAATCTCGGCGACTGTCGGTTAACCAAGTTTCGTGCCTTCCGTCTTCTTGTATTGCGTAGCGGACCCTTAAAATGACCACCATGAGCTTCAACTCGGCAGCCACCGCTGCCTTGGCGATTTTGCGCCATAATGATGCGCGGCATGAAAAGCTGCAGAATATCGTGACCACCGGGATGGCGGTCGGTGAAGCCGCCGACAATGCGGCCTACTGGTCGATTGCGACCGACATGCGCAACACCCACAAAGCAACCGGCGCCGTTATCGACGCGCTGGAATTGGGTGCTGCAGTGGTCGATATCGCCTATGAAGCGATGGAAAACCTCATCGACATCACCTCCGAGATCAAGGCCAAGGTTATGATGATGAAGGGGATGGGGGTTGATCGCTACAAAGTCAGTTCGGAAATTTACGAACTGGAAAAGCAATTCATCTCGGTAACAGAATCCGCCTCCTTCAATGGCCGCAATCTGTTGGCGCCCGGCAAACTCAACTATACCGAACAGTCCTATGTCGATGGCAATGGCCGCACCCTGAAGTACATGGAGATGACACCGCCCGATGCAAATACGGTGTTTGGCGGTATTGTTTCCAGCTACACCAAGGGCAGGATCGGTCTGATCAACATCTATGGCGACAGCAACCTCAACCTGTTCGGCCCCGCCAGCTATAAAAACGCCGACGGGACGATTTCAAACCAGAACGGACTTATCGGCAATCCGCAGGCGGATGGCGAGACCGACGGCGTGCCGCACGAAGACCCGCTGAAGACCACTGCCTGGCTTCCGGCCTTCAACGGTCGCACCCAGATCGCCTTTGCCAACGGCGCGCAGACCGACGACATGTTCAGTGCCTCGCATATGGGAGAGGTGCCGGATGATCTTGTGACCTACGCGACCGACATGCTTCTGACGCGCTACGACAATATAGAGAAAACCCTCACCGACCGCGCCGCCACGCTTGGTTCGCTGAGCATGCGCATCGACATGCAGACCGACTACAACAGGACGCTGTCGGCGACGATTCAAAAAGGCGTGGGCCGGCTGGTCGATGCCGATATGAACGATGCCTCGACCAAGCTGAAGGCCATCCAAGCGCAAGTGCAACTGGCTGTGCAGGCGCTCAACATCGCCAACAATGCGCCTTCACTTCTGGTGCAACTGTTCCAGAACTGATGCTTCCACAGGCTGCAAACACAATAAACCCGAAAGCGGTCAGCTTTCGGGTTTATTGTGACTGGAGGTATGTCTGGTCAGTTCTCGATCAACGAAGTCCGAAGAACGAAAGAACGGCGAGAACGACGACGACCAGTCCTACGATATAGATAATGCGGCTCATGATGGGTTCCTTTCATGTTCGAGGAAGGAACGCGCGATCAGCCCATTGGTTCCTTGGCGGCCTTTCGTTTTCCCTTTGCCGTCATCAGGAGATCAAGCTCTATCTCGGAAGGGCCAAAACGCGTGAAAAGGTCCAGCGCCTCTTCGTCGCCAAGATTGTACCGCTGCTTGAATTCCGCCAGGGTGCATGGCGCGCCCCTTTGCTGACGTGCCCTTGTCGGTCTGTCATGTGTCGGTCTGTCCTGCATGGGCATCACCAATATCGGCGCCGCGGCGGCTGCGGCGGTGTCAACTGACGCTCTGCAGCGCGGAAGCCGGTAAAATGCCCGATCATATAGCCTGCCACGCCCGCCAGCGCCAAGACCATCGTCAGGCTGTGCGGGTGTTCGACCGCCGCATCCTTCACCGACAAGGCCTGCTCTTTCACAGAATGGGCCGCCTCTGTCGCACGGGCGGATATCGTGTCCGGATCTCGGGGGCGCCGGTGAAGCCGGCTCGAAGTTCGGATTCTGCCATGGGTCGTCTCCTTCAGATCAATGCCTATTAACTGGCAGCGATCAGCAAGGTTCCGCCCGCAGGCCCACTTTCACGGAAAGGACAGTTGCAGCAGCGGTTATCTCGACGTCCGTTCACCCAGAATCGCTTCCAGCCCGGTGATATCGGCGATGCAGTGATCGGATGCTGCAGAGAGCGACTCCGGTGAGCCGGTTCCGGTCAGAACGGCAACGGTGAGGCCCGCGCCGGCATTGCGGCCCATATGCAGGTCATGGTTGTTGTCGCCGACAACGGCAATCTGATGCGGTTCGAGGCCAGTTGCTGCGCAAAAGCCAAGTACCATGCCCGGTTCCGGCTTGGTGCCGAAGCCGCTGTCGTAGCCCGCGACGTAGTCCAGATAGCCATCGAACCCGAAACGTTTGGCCGTCTCGCGGATCGAGCGTTCGTTGTCGCTGGAAGCAACACCCAGACGATACCCCTTGACATGCAGGCCGGCGAAGAAGGTGGCGAGATCGGTGACCGGCACCGCCAGGGCGGCCGAATTGGCAAACAGGTAATCGAGCTTTTCGCGCAACGCTTCGACCGTATAGGGGCCCCGGCCTCGACCATGCCCGTGGCGATCTCGACCGTATTGCCTGCGGCCAGCAGGCTGTCGGGCGTGACGTAGCCGCTGTCCGGATCCATGCCGCCGGCGACCAGCAGCCTGCGCGCCAATGCCTCGTCGCCATTTGCGGCGATGCGGGCCAGTTCGTAGTTCACCGGCACCCAGCTCTTGGCGTAGTCGAGCAGGGTTCCGTCCTTGTCGAACAGGATGCCTGCAATGGTCGTTTCAGGGGTCATTGGCGTCTCGGCAGGTGTTCGACCGATCAGGCATCGCTGCGCGGCTGCAGCCTGGCTTTCACGGTCAGCGGGTTGATATAGGGTTCAAGCCCCTTGATCGTCGCCGTCAGGGCTCCGCGCATTTCATGCACGGTTTCGACCCCGGCATCGATCATCGAGCGACGCATGTCGTCGTTGACGAGTAGATAGTTGACCCCCTTGGCCAGCATCTCGACATCGCGGATGATCTTGGCGCTGCCATTCTTGGCGAGCATCTGGTAGGTCTCGCGGAAATTCTGGACATTGCCGCCGGACAGGATGGCGCAGCCGAGCATGGCCGGCTCCAACGGGTTCTGGCCACCTTCGGCAAACAGCGAGCGACCGACAAAGGCCACCTCGGTCAATCGTAGATAGAGCCCCATCTCGCCGATCGTGTCGCCGAGGAAAACATCGGTTTCCGGTGTCAGCGGATCGTTGCGGGTGCGCCGTGCCACCGTCAGCCCCTTGGCATTCAGCATGGCCTCGATGGCATCGGCCCGCTCGGGATGCCGGGGCACGATGATCGTCAGCAGGCCGGTACGTTCTTTAAGGGCGCGGTGAACGACGCCGGCGGCGGCCTCCTCGCCTTCGAAGGTCGAGATCGCTGCCCAGGTCTTTCGGGTGCCGATCTGCTGCTGGTAGTGCTTCAGCGCTTGCGCATCATGCGGCGGCGCGTCGGTATCGACCTTCAGATTGCCCGAAACCATGACCGGCAGAGCGCCCAGTGTCCGGAACCGTTCGGCATCAACTTCGGACTGGGCAATGACCAGCGCGAGATTTTCAAACAGCGCGTCGGCCAGCGATGGCCGTTTTTTCCAGCGGGCAAAGGTTCGGTCCGAGAGCCGGCCATTGACCAGAACTTGAGGAATATGGCGCCTACCAAGCTCAAGGATGGTCATCGGCCAGATTTCAGATTCCGCGATGATTGCCAGATCCGGCTCCCAGTAATCGAGGAAACGGCTAACCGAGGGCTTGAAATCGAGGGGTACGTATTGGTGGATAACCGAGGAATCGAGCCGCTCGGCAACCACTTTCGCCGAGGTCCGGGTGCCGGTGGTCAGGACGACGGAAATACCGCGGCGGCGGACTTCCTTGATCAAGGGTATCACGGCCATGGTCTCGCCGACGCTTGCCGCATGAAACCAGACCAGTGGTCCGTGTGGGCGCGCAGCACTTGCAAAACCGTAACGCTCGCGGCGGCGGGCGGAATCCTCCTTGCCCTTGGCAACGCGAACGGCCAGATAAGGCCCGATCAGCGGATAGATCGCCGTGCCGATCCAGCGATACCCGCCCAGCGCCAGGCGCGCAAACAGATTGGTCATGGAAAGACCTTTCGGATGCGAACAGGAGGAGCGCAAGTCACCGCTCCGGAAAGCGGCCCCGATGCCGGAGAGCCAACCGGCATGATCATCAATCGTTTTCCGGATCGAGCATCCGGTGCATGTGGACGATGAAATAGCGCATATGGGCGTTGTCCACCGTCATCTGCGCCTTGGACTTCCAGGCGGTCAGCGCTGTTTCGTAGTCGGGGAAGATGCCGACAATATCGAGCTTGCTCAGGTCGCGGAACTCGACGCTTGTCAGCGTCGTCAGTTCGCCGCCGAACACAAGATGCAGCCGCTGTTTTTTCTCTTGGGTCTCAGCCATCTGACTTTCCGTTTTCTTGACGTGTTTGCTGTGGTTTGCGGCATTCGACCGGAAAGGTCAATGGCCCTCAAGCCCCTGCGCCGCCGCGACCAGCGCCGGGAGCAGAGGGTTGGCGGCGGCACACAGGACGGTATGGCGAACATTGGGGCGATTGTAGGAAAGCGGCTCGCCATCAAGGCTTGCAAGCGTGCCGCCTGCCCTTGAAAGGATCAGATCAGCAGCCGCGAGGTCCCAGTCATGGGAATTGGTCTTGACCACCGTTCCATCGATCCGGCCATCGGCGATCATCGCGATCCGATAGGCAAGAGACGGCACGTGCGAGATGCGGGAAACGCCTGTGCGGTAGCCGCCCTCAAGCCGGACGATGGTATCTTCGGCGAGCGCGATCTTCAGGGTTTCGCCTGCCGGTGGTGCGCGAACGACGATTTCGACAGCATTCTTGACGGCCGGACCGCCTTCACGTGCCTGGAACAACTCATCGAGCGCCGGCGCAAAAAGCACGCCGGCCACCGGGCGGCCGCGATGGACCACCGCGACGCTGACGCACCAAACATCCTTTCCGGCGATGAAGGCACGCGTGCCGTCGATCGGATCGACGACGAAGACCGTTTCGCATCCCAGACGCGCCTCGTCATCGTCGGTTTCCTCCGACAACCAGCCATAATTCGGACGCGCTGTAAGCAGCCGTTCCTTGAGAATATCATTGGCGGCATAATCCGCCTCGCTCACCGGTGATCGCCCGCCATTCTTCCACTGGACGTCCGGATCCCTGCGGAAATAGGTCATGGCCTTTTCACCGGCGGCGATTGCAGCAGTCGTGATCAATTCCAGATCCCTGGCCCATTGATCCGGCGAGGGGTGAACGGCATTCATGTTGCGGTCCCATTCCCGCGGCAGGTCATGCCGCGTTTGACGTCAAATTCATGTGTGCACCATCCTGTCAGGTGCCGGCCAGCGTCATACCCTCGATCGCCAGCGTTGGTGCAGCAACGCCGTACTTGCGGTCGATATCATCTGCCAGCGTCAAGGCCATGAACATCTGTTTGAGGTTGGAGGCAATGGTCACTTCTGACACTGGGAAGGCCAGTTCGCCGTTTTCGATCCAGAAACCGGACGCGCCGCGGCTGTATTCGCCGGTGATCATATTGACGCCCTGGCCGATTAGTTCCGTGACGTAGAAACCGGTACCGACGCTGCGGATCAGGTCTTCGCGCGAGACATCGCCCGGCTCGATGGCAAAATTGGTCGATCCCGGATTGACAGCCGGACCACCGCGCACGCCGCGCCCATTGGTCTGAAGGCCGAGTTCGCGGGCGGTCGATGTCGACAGGAACCAGTGATGCAGCACGCCGTCCTCGATCATCGACAGCTTTTCGCCGCTGATGCCCTCCCCGTCGAAGGGGCGCGAGGACGACCCGCGAACCACGAGAGGATCGTCCGTGACATGGATACCGGCTTTCAACACCGGCTTGTCCATCATGTCACGCAAAAAGCTGGTCTTGCGGGCAACGGAGGCGCCGTTGATGGCACCGGCAATATGGCCGGCGAAGCCGCGCGCCATGCGCGGGTCGAAGACGACGGTCAGGTTCTTCTGGGTCGGCATCTGCCGGGCGCCGATGCGGGAAACCGCCTTTTCGCCAGCGGTGCGGCCGATGTCGACCGGATCTTTCAGATCGGCGAAAAACAGGCGGCTGTCGAAATCATAGTCGCGCTCCATCTTCGTGCCGTCGCCGGCAATCGCACTGACGGAACGACCGAAACGCGTGCCCATATAGGAGCCGGAAAAACCGGCCGACGTGACGAGCACCAGACCACCCATGCCGGCAGAGGTTCCGGCGCCGCTCGAATTGGTCACGCCCGGAACGGCGAGCGCCGCCTCTTCGGCTGCAAGTGCTGCTTGCGTCAGCGCCTCGGTCGAGACCTCTGTCGGGTCGAAAAGATCAAGGTCCGGATAGGAGCGGGCGAGCCGATCGCTGTCGGCAAGGCTCGCATATGGGTCTTCCGGCGAGGCCTTGGCCATGGCCACCGCGCGCTCGGCCAAGACCTTGAGGTCAAAGCCCGGATTGGCCGAAACACTGGCGACACGACGGCCGACGAAGACGCGCAACGAGAAATCGTCGCTCTCGGACGCTTCGGTCGCCTCGACCTTGCCCAGCCGAACGGACACGGAGCGCGAACGGCCGCGGACAACCACGGCATCAGCCTCAGTCGCGCCGGCCTTGAGCGCAAGATCGATCAGCTCGGCCGCCCGCGTCTGGAGCGCTGCGGAATCGATTGTGTTTGACATGATTTGGCCTTTCATTCCTGTCCCATTTATTGTGCAGTACAGGAAGCATCAAGGGCATCCGATGATTCTTGTGCGCTATCCCTGCCATAGATGTCACGTGACGGTGCGAAAAACACCGGGAACCTTGGAATCCAGAAGAAAGACCTGCCGCATGTCGACGACGCCAGCCATTTATTCACAGGCCCTGCTGCTGCTCGGCGGCGCTGTGATCGCGGCACCGATCTTCAAGAAGCTGGGTCTGGGCACGGTTCTCGGCTATCTTGCCGCCGGCGTCGTCATAGGTCCGCTGCTCCAGCAGATCACCGAGGGCGAGCAGATCCTCGGCTTTGCCGAACTCGGCATCGTCTTCCTGCTCTTCGTCATCGGGCTGGAACTGAAACCATCGCGGCTGTGGCAGATGCGGCGCGATATTTTCGGCCTCGGCTCGGCGCAGGTGCTTCTCACCGGCGGCATCGTCTCGGGGATCGTCTACGAGGTCGGCATTCTCGACTGGGCCGGCAGCGTGGTCACCGGCTTCGGCCTCGCCCTGTCCTCGACGGCTTTCGCCCTGCAGATCCTCGATGAAAAGAACGACACCAATACGCGCTACGGCCAACGCACCTTTTCGCTGCTGCTGTTGCAGGATCTTGCCATCGTGCCGCTATTGGCGCTGATCCCGCTGATCGCCCTGCAGGCGCCGGAGGATACGACATCGCCGCTCTATGATTTCGGCGTCGCCGTTGCAGCGGTCCTCGCCTTCATCGTCGCCGGCCGCTATTTGCTGAATCCCCTATTCCAGGTCATTGCCCGCACAGGAGCCCGGGAGGTAATGATCGCAGCGGCACTCTTGATCGTCATGGGCGCTGCGACGGTCATGCAACTGGCCGGCCTCTCCATGGCCATGGGTGCCTTCCTGGCCGGCGTCATGCTGGCTGAATCCTCCTACCGGCATGAGCTGGAGGCGGATATCGAGCCGTTCCGCGGTCTTCTGCTCGCTTTGTTCTTCATGGCGGTCGGCCTGTCCCTGCAGATCGACGTCATTCTTGAGAACTACCTTCTGATCCTGATCGCCGTGCCGGTCCTGATGGCGATCAAGGCGCTGGTCATCTATGGCCTCTGCCGCGTCACCGGCTCGCCACACAATGACGCCGTGCGCATCGGGCTGCTTTTGCCGCAGGGCGGCGAGTTCGGCTTCGTGCTGTTCAGTGCCGCTGCCGCGGCGGGGTCTTTTCGTCAGGCACCGCGTCGCTTTTGATCGTCATCGTCACGCTTTCCATGGCGCTCACGCCGGCTGCCTCGGCGCTTGCATCGCTGCTGATGCAGGAACAGGACGAAGTGGCGGAGGAGATGGAGGAGGATTTCGAAGGGGCCGGCGCCGACGTTCTGATGATCGGCTTTTCGCGTTTCGGACAGATCGCTTCCCAGATCCTGCTGGCCGGCGGCCGCGAGGTGACGATCATCGACCATTCCGCCGCCCGTGTCCGGCAGGCCGCGACCTTCGGATTCCGGATCTATTTCGGCGATGGCACGCGTCTCGACGTGCTGCGGGCCGCAGGCATCGAGCGTGCCAAGATCGTCGCCATCTGCACGCACCAGAAGGAAATAACCGACCGGATCGTCGATATGGTCCAGGCGGAATATCCGAATGCGCGCATCTTTGCCCGCGCCTATGACCGGCTGCACACGCTGACGCTGCGCGCCCGAGGCGTCGATTACGAATTGCGCGAGACCTTCGAGTCCGGTCTGCTGTTCGGACGCCGGACGCTGGAATCGCTTGGCGTGGGGGACGACGAGGCGCTGGCGATCACCGACGACATCCGCCGCCGCGACGAGGCACGGCTTGCCCTGCAGGAAGCCGAAGGCATCAGCGCCGGCCGCGACATGCTGCACTTCCAGCCAGTGCGGCCGGAGCCGACGCCGCTGGTCAAGCCGAAACGCGAGGTTCATCACACCGCGGACAATGACGACACGATCCTGTCCAACACGCCAAGTGACGGCGAGGCTGGCGCAAAGATCGTCGGCGCAGAGTAAAGATCAGTTGCCCGTTTTGGCCGCGAAGGCTGCGTCGAGTGCGATCTTGACCTGATCTTTGATGCCGGCGGTTGCCGCCAGCACGTCTTGGGCTTTCAGGAAATCCATCACCCGGAAGCGGCTGACCTCGGGGCGCAGCAGGATATCCGGCGGATGGGCCTTCACCTTCATGGCGATGATCGATTGCATCATCAGCTGGCTGGCGCCGAACAGGCTGTCGATCCGGGTCGGCATGGCCTCGCCGTCGCCTTCGGGACCGCCCACGACATCGACGCCGATGACGATATCGGCAAGGCCGACAAGGTGATCGAAGGGGACCGGATTGTAGATGCCGCCATCGATCATCACCCGGCCATCGATGCGCACCGGCATGAACATGGCAGGCAAGGCGGAGGATGCGGCCAGGGCCTGATAGAGATCGCCGCTTTCGCAGACCCGTTCGCTCTGGCCGTAATAATCGGTCACGACCACTTTCAGGGGAATGCTGAGATCCGCGAAATCAGCTGGTATACCCTCGGGCAGGAAGGCCTTCAGCAGCCGTTCGAGATTGAACTGGCCGACGCGAAAACCGCCGGCCACCGCCGAGGCGAGGTTTGTCGGCCGCAGGCTCCAGATCCTGTTCATCACCTCGCGGCGCCGGCCGATGGTAGAAAGCACATGCTCGCGGATCTCGGTGCCGCGCATGCCGGCCGCCATGCCAGCACCCATGATGGAGCCGATCGAGGAACCGGCAATCACCACCGGGCGAATACCGAGTTCGTCCAGCGCTTCGATCACATGGATATGGGCAAGCCCACGCGCGCCGCCGCCGCCAAAGGCGATGGCAACCGTCGGACCAGATTTTTTCGCAACAGGAATGGGCGCTGGCGTATCGTTCATCATGCGCTCCTTTGTCTTTGGATCAGAGTCTTTCGATCAGACCGCGCGAAACCGGAAGAAGTGCATCCGGGTGTCCCCGAAAACCCTGTCCTCGACGAATTCGAAGCCATCCTGCAAAACAGGGCGGACATCGCCGCGCTCTTCCAGGATGACGAGTGCATCCGGCAGAAGCCAGCCGCCGTTTGCGGCCGATGCCAGGGCCTTTTCGCCGAACCCCTTGCCATAGGGCGGATCGGCGAAGACGAAGTGAAACGGATCGACGGTCGAAACCGGCCCGAGATCGGTTGCGTCACGGCGAAACACCTTCGCCCTGCCCTGCAGACCGAAGGCCTCGATATTGGTGCGCAGCAGGCCACGGCCTTCCGCGCTCGTCTCGACGAACAGCGCCTGCCGGCAGCCGCGTGACAGGGCTTCAAGCCCCACGGCGCCGGTGCCGGCAAAGAGATCAAGCACGCGCGTGTCGTCTAGAGCCTCCGGATAAGCATGGCTCAGAATGTTGAACAGGCTTTCGCGTGTCCGGTCCGTCGTCGGCCGGATATCACTGGAATTGGGAGACGCGAGCGAGCGCCCGCGAAATTCACCACCGACGATACGCACCGCCGGTCAGTTTCCCCGACCGCGCGGTTTGCCGCCACCGACCGGGCGTCCACCGGCAGGCTTGCCGCCGCTTGGCCGGCCACCAGGACGACCGCCCGAACCACCGGTCTTTGCGCCAAAGGGCTTTGCTCCGCCCGGTTTCCCGCCGAAGGATTTTCCGCCAGCAGGCCTGTCGCCGGAGGGCTTGCCACCGAACGGACGATCACCGTCACGACGCGGTGGTCGATCACCCTGTGGACGATCGCCCTGCGGGCGGTCGCTGCGTGGAGCGCGATCACCGAAATCACGCGGCTTGCGATCACCAAACGGTTTGTCGCCGGCTGGGCGATCGCTTCTCGGCCTGTCGGAAAAGGGACGGGCACCTTCGGCACGCGGCTTGCGGTCGCCGAACGGTTTGTCGCCACCTTCGCGGCGCGGTGGCCTTGCACCTTGTGGACGATCGCCCTGCGGGCGGTCACCACGGGGACGATCGCCCTGCGGGCGGTCGCTACGGGGCGCGCGGTCGCTACGGGGCGCGCGGTCGCCAAAGCTGCGGGCGCCACGGTCATCGCCGCCACCGCGCTTGCGGTCGCCACCACGGGCGTCATCGCGGCTCGGTTCTTCCGTTGCGCGTATCCAGTCCTTGTCGTCGTCGTCACGGGTGACCACGACCCGTGGGCCGCGATCCGGGCGATCATAGACGCTGGCCTTCTTGCGGTCCGGATCGAACTTGCGTGCCGACTTGATCGGCGCGCCGTCCCTGGTCTTGCCGTAACGCTTGACGTTGGGTGCGCCTTCCGGACGCTCGCGGCGAACCGGCTTCTCGCTGGTGGCCGCAGCACCCTCTTCCTTCGGTTTTCTCTCGGCCACCGGACGGGCGCCAGGCGCCATCCAGACATTGGCCTTGCGGGCGCGGAAACCGGGCTCGCGCTTGGGCTGATCGTCAAATCTTGCGGGCGGTGCATCGCGTCCACCGCGTTCTTTACGGTCTGGCCGATCCGGACGCTCCGGACGACCACCGCGACTGTCATCGCGCTTGGTGTCGAGACGCGACAAAGCGCGCTCGCGCTTGTCCTCGGGTTTCTCGCGGAAGGCGCGGTCCGGCCTGTCGGCCTTGGACGACCATTCGCTCTTTACCGGCTTTTCTTCTTCTGCCGGCGCATTGTCGAACAGCGGCGCGTCGAAATTCGCCTTGGCATCCTCGATCAGGCGCGGACCGAGCTGGTCGCGCAGCGTGCGGCCACGGATTTCCTGCGCCTTGCCTTCGGCAAGTTCGCCAAGCTGGAAGGGACCATAGGAAATGCGGATCAGGCGGTTCACGTCAAGGCCAAGGGCGCCCATGACGTTCTTGATCTCGCGGTTCTTGCCTTCGCGCAGGCCCATGGTGATCCAGACATTGGCGCCCTGCACTTTGTCCAGCGTCGCTTCGATAGAGCCGTAGAGCACGCCATCGACGGCGATGCCGTCCTTCAGCTTGTCGAGTTCGGCCTGCTCGATCGTGCCATGGGCGCGGACGCGATAGCGGCGCAGCCAGCCGGTCGAGGGCAGTTCGAGAACCCGGGCCAGACCGCCGTCATTGGTGAGCAGCAACAGGCCTTCGGTGTTGATGTCGAGACGACCGATGGACAGAACGCGCGGCAGGTCTTCTGGCAGATTGTCGAAGACCGTCGGGCGGCCTTCCGGATCGGAATTGGTGGTCACCAGGCCGGTCGGCTTGTGATAGAGCCAGAGGCGGGTGCGCTCGATGCCGCGGATCGGTTCGCCGTCCACTTCAATATGGTCGGACAGCGTCGCGTTGACGACCGGGCTGTCGAGCAGCTTGCCGTTCAGCCTGACGCGGCCTTCCATGATCATCCGCTCGATATCGCGGCGCGAGGCCACGCCGGCGCGGGCCATGATCTTGGAGATGCGCTGCGGCTCGTCACCTGACGTAGCAGAGGCCGAGACCCGCGGCTTGCGGGGCTTCTCCACGCCGGAATCGGACGCATCGGGCTTGCGTGCTTCGGAATAGGGTTTCTTGTCAGCAGCGCGCGGCTTGCCGCCGGGCCGCTGGGGCTTGTCTTTAAATGTCATTTGTGTTGCCTGCCTTTTGCGGCTGTCCTATCAGGTCGGGGCGGATGCGTTAAGAGAAATTATCACGGGGTCGTCAAATGGCCGAGACAAACCGTTTCATGGACCTCGCCCTTGAGGAGGCCCGGCTTGCGGCGGGGCGCGGCGAGGTACCGGTCGGGGCTGTCCTCGTGCTCAATCGCGAGATTATCGCAAGCGCCGGAAACCGCACCCGCGAGCGCAACGACGTCACCGCCCATGCCGAAATCGAGGTGATCCGGGAGGCTGCCGCGTCCATCGGTGCGGAGCGACTGTCGGGGGCCGATCTCTACGTGACGCTCGAACCCTGCACCATGTGCGCAACCGCGATTTCCTTCGCGCGCATCCGTCGTCTCTATTATGGCACTGATGACCCGAAGGGCGGCGGCGTCGAAAGCGGCGTGCGGTTTTTCGCACAACCGACCTGCCATCATGCCCCGGAGGTCTATTCGGGCCTTTCGGCCACGGCTTCGGCCGCCATTCTCAAGGATTTCTTTTCGCGCAAGCGCTGAGGCTTTTCAGCCGGCGGCAAAATCGGAAAGCGCCTTGCCGTCGAGACGGTAACGGATCCACTCCGTCTGCGGCGCTGCACCGATCGCATCATAGGCGCGGATTGCCGGTTCGTTCCAGTCGAGCACGCTCCATTCGAAACGGGCACAGCCCTTTTCGACGGCGACGCGCGCCAGATAGCGCAGCATCAGGCGCCCGGCACCGCTGCCGCGCTGTTCCGGGGTGATGTAGAGATCTTCGAGATAGAGCCCGTTGCGGGCCTTCCAGGTCGAGTAGCTGTAGAACCACACGGCGAACCCGACCGGCTGCCCATCGCGTTCGCAGATGGCTGCCTCGCAGACGGAGGACGGTCCGAAGAGGGAGGAGCCGACAGTCTCAACCGTCGCATCCACCTCGTGGCCGGCTTTTTCGTAAACGGCCAGTTCGGTGATGAAGCGCAGGATGGTTGCCGCGTCGTCTGTCGTCGCCTTGCGGATATTAAACATCGTGGCTTAGAAAATATCCCACCACTTGGAACCGCTGCCCTTGATCTGCGCTTCCTTCTTGCGGCGGCGCTGCTTGACCATTTCGTCTTCGCCGAGATCGGCCTTGGCCTCTTCCGGAAGCGCACGATAGGCGAGCGGCGGATCGCTGAGGAAGCGGCGCTTGTCAGCATAGGCACCCATCTGGATCTTGCGCGCCTCACGATAGGCGGCCTGCTGTTCCTTGGCGGTCAAGCGGCGGCCATTGGCATTGGACTTGGCGAGCGGCGAGACGTAACCGATCTCGCCGCTGTTCGCGTCAGCTTCGGCGACGAGCCGCAGGCGCGTTTCTTCCGGCGATTCGAGCCATTGCGGATTGTCCTTCGATGCAACCGATTGCTGCGGTTGGACCAGAGTAGCCTGCTCCTGCGACGGCGGCAGGACGAGCGATGGACGCGGCTGATACTTGACGTTGCTCTTTGGGGCCGACTGGAAGGAAACCGCGCTGCCGAGATCATCCATCAGATGCTCGCCGGCGGTCTTATCGGTTCCATAGGTTGGACCGCCGATGCAGCCCGTCAGAACAAAGCTGCCGGCTATAACGCCACAGATACCGGCCAGCACTCGAAACTCTCGCGTCACGCTCATGAAAACCCTTCCAGCAATGCCAGCACGAACACCAGTCCACACAGCACTCTGCGCCTCGTGACGGATAAATCCGCCAAATTTCAGGCAGGTTTTACCGGATGAGATCGCAAAGCGCAATTCACCCGGTAAATTATCGGTTAAGAAGCAAACCCCAGCTCTTTCAGTGCCGCCGCATCGCGGGCAGACACGTCAGGGAAATCCGGGTCGGAGCCGACATCGGCCGTGTAACGCCAGGAGCGGGCGCACTTGGTGCCCTCGGCCAGCACCGGCTCGACGCTGACGGTCGCGACATCATCAAGACGGAAGGCATCCGCCGGACCCGACGCGCCAAGGATGGTGATCGCCGAGGTGATGCAGATTTCGGCGAAATCCAGACCTTCCAGCGCCTTGAGCAGTTCCGGATCGGCGACATGAACGACCGGGGCCGCTTCCAGAGACGAGCCGATGCGCTTGTTCTTGCGCTCGATTTCCAGCGCACCGCTGACGGCACGACGGACGGTGCGGACCTTTTTCCACTTTTCGGCCAGCGCCTCGTTCGACCATTCCGCCGGGACGACCGGGAACTGTTCGAGATGCACCGACACGGCATTCGGGTCACGCGACAGCCAGGCTTCCTCGGTGGTGAACGGCATCATCGGCGCGAACCACAGCACGAGACTGTCGAACAGCTTGCGGATGACATGCAGAGCCGAACGGCGCTTCAGGCTCGACGGCGCGTCGCAATAGAGCGTGTCCTTGCGGATGTCGAAATAGAAGGCCGACAGCTCGACATTGGCGAAATCGGTCAAGGCGCGGGTGATGCGCTTGAAGTCGAATTCGTCATAAGCCTTGCGCACCAGTTGGTCGAGTTCGAACAGCCGGTGCAGCATCAGCTTTTCAAGTTCCGGCAGATCGGCATAGGAAATCTCTTTGCCCTTGTCGTGGGCGAGCGTGCCGAGCATCCAGCGGATCGTGTTGCGGATCTTGCGGTAGGCGTCGATATTGGTCTGGATGATCGTCTTGCCGACGCGCAGGTCTTCGGCGTAGTCCGACGACATCACCCAGAGGCGCAGGATATCGGCGCCGGCGTCGTTCATGACCGTCTGCGGGGCGGTGACATTGCCCTTGGACTTCGACATCTTCTCGCCCTTCTCATCCATGATGAAACCATGGGTGACGACGGCGTCGTAAGGCGCGCGGCCACGCGTCGCGCAGCTTTCGAGCAGCGACGAATGGAACCAGCCGCGATGCTGGTCGGAGCCTTCGAGATAGACATCGGCCGGCCATTTCAGGTCGGGGCGGTCTTCGAGCGTGAACGTGTGGGTCGAGCCACTGTCAAACCAGACGTCGAGGATGTCGGTGACCATCTGCCACTTTTCGGCATCATTGCTATTGCCGAGGAAACGTTCCTTGGCGCCTGCGGCAAACCAGGCATCGGCGCCTTCCTTTTCGAAGGCTTCGAGGATACGGGCGTTCACCTCTTCATCCTTCAGCACATTGCCTTCGACATCAGCGAAAACGCAGATCGGCACGCCCCAGGCGCGCTGGCGCGACAGCACCCAGTCCGGGCGGCCTTCGATCATGGCGCGCAGCCGGTTCTGGCCGGCAGCCGGCACGAAGCGTGTGTCGTCGATGGCCGAGAGCGCCCGCGAACGCAGGGTCGTGCCGTCGCCGAAGTCCTTGTCCATATGGACGAACCACTGCGGCGTGTTGCGGAAAATGACCGGCTTCTTCGAGCGCCAGGAATGCGGGTATTCATGCTTGATGCGGCCGCGGGCAAAGAGATTGCCGGCAGCAATCAGCGCATCCATGACCCGCTTGTTGGCGTCGCCCTTCTTGCCGTTGTCATCGAGAACACGGGCGGCGCCACCTTCAGCCGACGGGCCGAAACCGGGGGCGTCCTCGGTGTAATAACCGGCGTCATCGACCGGGAACGGGATCTTCGACGAGATGCCGCGGGCTTCAAGATCACGGGCATTGGCCGTCCAGGCTTCAAAGTCTTCGCGACCATGCGACGGGGCGGTGTGCACGAAGCCGGTACCGGCGTCGTCGGTAACGTGGTCGCCATCGAGGAGTGGGACGGGGAAGTCGTAGCCGAGATCCTTAAGCGGGTGGGCGCAAACGATGGAAGAAAGCGTGCGAGCCGGCACGTCGCAGATGCGCTTGTACTGAAGCTTGGCTTTGGAAAAGCTCTCTTCCGCCAGCTTATCCGCAAAGATCAGCCGTTCGCCGGACCGAGGCCCAAATTCATTCTCAGATGCTGTTACCTCATAAAGCCCGTATGCGACACGCGCCGAGAACGAGATAGCCCGATTGCCGGGTATCGTCCAAGGTGTCGTGGTCCAGATTACCACTGACGCGGGGGATTGAAGATATTGCCCAGCGAGTAAAGATGTGCCTCGGCAGCGTCCGCGCCATCGGGAAAAGTGGTGTCAGCCACCAGCTTGACCGGAAACTTCACCCAGATCGTATCGCTCTCGACCTCGTGATATTCCACCTCGGCTTCGGCCAGCGCCGTGCGCTCGACGACCGACCACATGATCGGCTTCGATCCACGATAAAGCTGGCCGGACAGCGCGATCTTCAGCAGTTCGCCGGCAATGCGGGCTTCGGAGTGGAAATTCATTGTGGTGTAGGGTCGATCGAAATCGCCCTCGATGCCCAGCCGACGGAATTCTTCCGACTGGATGTCGATCCACCCTTGCGCGAATTCGCGGCATTCGCGGCGGAATTCGTTGACCGGGACTTCGTTCTTGTCCTTGCCCTTTTCGCGGTATTTTTCCTCGATCTTCCACTCGATCGGCAGGCCGTGGCAATCCCAGCCGGGCACGTAATTGGCATCATAGCCGCGCATCTGGAACGAGCGGGTGATGACGTCCTTCAGCACCTTGTTCAGCGCGTGGCCGATATGGATATTGCCGTTGGCATAGGGCGGGCCGTCATGCAGCACGAATTTTTCGCGGCCGGCGGCAGAGGCGCGCAGCTTTTTATAGAGGTCCATCTGGCGCCATTTGGCCGCCATTTCCGGCTCCTTCTGCGGCAGGCCGGCGCGCATCGGAAATTCGGTTTCGGGCAGGTAGAGCGTCTTGGAATAGTCGAGCTTTTCGGAAGTCACGGTCATGGTTCTTGCAATCGTCTCTGGGCGCGTTTCGTCGCGCATGCGAACGGGAAATAGGGAAGTGACGAGAGGGGCGCTGAGGGCCAACGCCAAAAACCCGGACCTCCCGGCAGCAGTCAAAGTGCGCGGAAGGCCGGGCCTGTAATTCGCAGATCAATCATCAATTGACGACGCGGGCTCATGGGCCGGTTCTTTAAGGGGTTTTCCGGCGAAAAGGAAGAGGAAACTCGGCAGGACCGGAGGTGTGAAAAGGCATCGTTGCACTCTGTGCCAGATGCGCGTATATTAATGGGCAAGTGGCATGGGGAGATAATCCGATGGACGCACAACTTCAGGAAACCATCGAGACGAGCGACATTCGCGAACGTCTGGACATTGCCTCGAAAGGCCAGATGAAGCATTTCGACGGTTGGACGGTTTCGAGCCTGACTGCGCTCGGCTTCACCATGGACGAACTCTACCGTTTCATTGCCCCGCGCCGGACGCTGGCGCGGCGCATTGCCAAGGGAGAGCGGCTCACCGTTGCGGAGAACGACAGCGCTATCAGGCTCATGCGCGTCGTCGAGATGGCCGACCGCGTTTTTGAGAATCCCGAAAAGGCGCGGCGCTGGCTGCGCAAGCCCAATCGCGGCCTTGACGGGATCGTGCCACTGGACCTGCTCGAATCCGAGACCGGCGCCCGGCTTGTGGAAGACGTGCTGCACCGAATCGACCACGGGATTTTTGCCTGAGCCATGATCCTCTGGCGGATTTCCAACTATGCCAACCTTTCCGGCACTGGCGGACTTGTTTCGGCGGGCCGCTGGCACGAGCAAGGCATCCCGGTGGTCTATTGCTGCGATCACCCCTCGACATGCCTTCTCGAAATTCTCGTCCATGTCGATATCGAAGACCTGCCGGACGATTATCAGCTTTTGAAGATCGATTGCCCTGATGACGTCGCCGTGACGACGATCCCTATCGATCAAGCACACGTCGAGGATCTGGACTGGACCCGGCGCGAAGGCAGCCGCCTGCTTGGCGAAAATAGCGGCTGCCTGATCCGCGTCCCCTCGGCCGTCATGCCGGAAGCGACCAATTTCCTGATCAATCCCCGCCATCCCGATGCGGGCAGGCTGACGATCGCGAAAGCCATCCGCTACCCCTTCGACAGCCGCCTGCTGCGTTGAACAGGGCAACATGGACATTTCATTGCCCATGTAATATAACTGACTATCTGACCAGTTGAGAAGCCAATGTCCGGAAAACCTATCGCCTCGCCCAATAGCTGGAAACTGGAAGACGCCAAGGCGCAGTTCAGCGAGGTCGTGCGGCGTGCCCACAGCCAGGGGCCGCAGCGGGTGACCATACGGGGCCGTGAAAGTGTGGTGGTGATCAGCGTGGAAGAACTCGATCGGCTGACCCGGCCGGCCCCAAAGGAACCTTTCCTCGATTTCATGGAGGGCTTGGCGCTGAGCGAGATAAGACTTGAGCGCGAGGACGACCGCGGCCGGGATCCAGACCTTTGATCGGCTGGCTTCTCGATACGAATGTCATTTCCGCCCTGATCAATCCGAACGGTGCGCCTTCAGTCAAGACATGGGCCAAGGCAAATGACGAGAATACATTTTTCATCAACATCCTCACTCTTGCGGAATATGACAAGGGTATAGAAAATTTGCCGTCCGACGACGTCAACCGGTATCGCTATATGGAATCGCGGGATGCGCTGGAGCAGCGGTTTTCCGGCCGAATCCTTCCGGTCAGCGATGCAGTTGTGCGGCGTTGGGGGGCCTTGTCGGGTCGCGTGAAGCGCGAAAGTGGTCAAGCGCCACCCGTCATTGATACGCTTCTGGCGGCGACGGCGCTGGAGCACAAGCTCTTTCTGGTGACGCGTAACATCAAGGACATGCGCCTGTCTGGCGCAGCTGTGTTCGACCCGTGGAACGACGACGTCAAAAACTTTCCGCTCAGCCGGAAATGATCAGAATGCCACCTTGCGGTCGATCTCGCTGAGCGGGTTCACGCCGGAAAGCAGCGCGCGGGCTTCCGCGTCGTCCTGCTTCATCTGCACGACCAGCGGGTCGAGACCGTCGAATTTCAGTTCGTCGCGCAGATGGCCGAAGAACGAGACGGCACAGGTTTCGCCGTAGAGATCGGCGCTGAAATCGAAGACGAAAGTTTCGAGCAGCGCGATGCCGTTGCTGTCGACCGTCGGGCGCTTGCCGAAGCTTGCGACCCCGTCATAGATGCTGCCATCGGCGCGGCGGAAGCGGACGGCATAGATGCCGTTGCGCAGTTCGACCTCGGGCGGCAATTGCATATTGGCGGTCGGATAGCCAAGCGTGCGGCCGAGTTGCTTGCCGCCGATCACCTCGGCCTCGACCGTATAGTGATAACCGAGCAGGCCCGCCGCCTGGGAGACATCGCCTTCGCCGAGCAGGCCGCGAATGTGGCTGGAGGAAATCACCGAAGCATTCTCGTCGCGGAAAGCATCGACGAGCGTGACGCCGAAGTCGTTTTCGCCGCCGGCCGCCATCAGGAAGGCCGGGCCGCCTTCCCTGCCCTTGCCGAAATGAAAATCGAAACCGGTGACGACATGGCTGGCATGCAGCCAATCCATCAAGACCTGGCCGATGAAGTCGGAAGCGGAAAGCTCGGAGAAGGTGCGGTCGAACGGATATTCGATGACGGCCGCAAAACCCATGCTTTCGAGGATGCGCGCTTTCAGCGGCGCCGGCGTCAGGCGGAAGACAGGGCGATCCGGGCGAAACACCGTGCGCGGATGCGGCTCGAAGGTCAGCACCAGCGCCGGCACGCCACGGGCGCGCGCTTCTTCCAGGGCCCGGCGCAGCACAGATTGATGACCGCGATGCACGCCATCGAAATTGCCGATGGCGACGACGCCGCCCCGGAGACTGTCCGGCAGGGGCTCGCGCGTTTCGTTGCGATGAAAAACCGTCATGTCAGTCGCATCCGTCATGCAAGGATCAGCCCATCAGGCAAGGCGTGGCATCCACCATTTTGGCGTCGCGCCCTCGCTCTTGAGGAAGGCCGCCAGCTTTGCCTCGTCCGTTTTCGTCTCGACCATGTATTCGCGGGCATGGATGCCGGCGCTGATATAAAGCAGGTCGAGGCCGAAGTCCTGCGCGCCCTTGACGTCGGTCGGCATGCCATCACCAACCGCGATGACGCGCGACAGATCGAAGCCGCCGCGCACAGCCTTGGCCTCGGACAGCGAGGCGCGATAGATCGGAATATAGGGTTTTCCGGAAATCCGCGTCTCGCCGCCCAGTTCCTCATAGACCTTGGCGATGGCGCCGGCGCACGGGATGAGCCGATGGCCCCGCTCGACGACAAGATCGGGATTGGCGCAGATAAACGGGATCTTGCGTTTTGCAAGGCCCGAAAGCGTGGCGCGGTAATCTTCAGCAGTTTCGCTTTCGTCATCGAAGAAGCCGGCGCAGACGACTATCTGCGCATCTTCGGAGGAGACGAGATCGACGCCCAGCCCTTCGAGCAGCGGCAGGTCGCGCTCGGCGCCAATGAAATAGATTTTCTTCGGGCCGGCCGAGATCAGCGCGCGGGTGACGTCGCCCGACGTGACCATCCGGTCATAGGCGCTGTCTGGAACGCCAAGACTGCGGATCTGGACGATGACGCCTGGATGCGGGCGGGGCGAATTGGTGATCAAAACGACAGTCACGCCCTTGGCGCGGGCTTCCGTCAGCGCCTCGCAAGCCTCCCGGAAGGCCGCGACGCCATTGTGGAGCACGCCCCAGACATCGCACAGCACGACATCGTAGCGGCTGGCGATATCGCGAAAACTGTTGATCCGAACGGCCATGCTGGCTTCCCGCAGAAGAAATGTCCGGCTGACATCGCAAGGAAGTGCCGAAAAGACAAGACTCAATCCTGAAAATCACGCGCGAATACCAAGCTTTCCTGGCCGACACCGCGGCCTTTTCCGTCAAATAGACTGCAACAGGAAACCGGCCGCCGCGCAGACGGCCAGCGTCGTGACCACGCCGCGCTTCAAGGTAAAGAGCAACAAGGCCGCCAGCAGCGAGAGGCCAAGTGCCGCCGGCTGCAGCGTCGATGGATCCGGAAGGGGCATGGATAGCGGCCACGCCTCAAGGCGGCCGACCTCCGCAAACAGCACATGCAGACCGAACCAGAGCGCCAGATTGAGGATGACCCCGGTCACCGCCGCCGAGATCGCCGACAGGGCAGCCGACAGCGCCCGGTTGCTGCGCAGCGTCTCGACATAAGGCGCACCGAGGAAAATCCACAGGAAACACGGAATGAAGGTCACCCAGGTCGCGAGCGTGGCGCCGATGAAGCCGGAAAGCAGCGGATCGATGCCGACAGGCGCGCGAAACGCCCCCATGAAACCGACGAAGGTCAGGACCAGAACGAGGGGGCCTGGCGTCGTCTCAGCCAGCGCCAGCCCGTCGAGCATCTCCCCGGCTTCAGCCAGTAATAGGTTTCGACCGCCTGCTGGGCGACATAGGCGAGAACCGCATAGGCCCCGCCGAAGGTGACGACAGCCATCTTGGAGAAGAACAGGCCGATCGCCGTGAAGGTATTGTCGAAGCCGATTGCGGCGCCAATCAAAAGGAACGGCGCCAGCCAGAGACTGAGCCAGATGCCGAGAACCCGGATGGTGCGCCCCAAGGACGCTGAACCCTGCGCAAAATCCGACCCGATCACCGACGGCTTGTCGTCCAGGGATTCCCGTGCCGCGGCGGCTGCGGCCTTCGCCTCGCTCGCCGGCTGAAACCGCGCCATGAGATAACCGGCAAGGCCCGCGGCAAGCACGACAAGCGGAAACGGCACGGCAAAGAAAAACAGCGCCGCAAAGGCAAGCCCCGCAATGACCAGCGCCAACCGGGTTTTCAGCGCCCGGCGCCCGACGCGGATCACCGCCTCGACGACGATGGCGAGCACGGCGGCTTTCAGACCGAAGAACAGGCTTGTCAGCCAATGCGTGTCCTGGAACAGCGCATAGGCCGACGACAGGCCGAGGATCACGAAAAAACCGGGCAGAATGAACAAGGTACCGGCGATGACGCCGCCGCGCGTTCCGTGCAGCAGCCAGCCGATATAGGTCGCCAGCTGCTGCGCCTCAGGGCCTGGCAACAGCATGCAGTAGTTCAGGGCATGCAGGAACCGGCTCTCCGAAATCCAGCGCCGCTCATCCACCAGTTCGCGGTGCATCAGCGCAATCTGGCCCGCGGGTCCACCGAAACTTAGGAAGCCGATCCTAGCCCAGACACGAGCGGCCTCGGGCAGGGATGGGTGTGAAGGCGCCTCACTGAGGTCTTGTTCTCGTGCGATGTGCATGCCTCGCCAGTAACCGTGTTTCGCGAAATATTTTTGACGGTGCGGTTCTTGACTCACGCTCCCGCCATCCTTATCTCCAAGCCGCTAGCACTCGTGATCAATGAGTGCTAATCCATCCATCGGGTCGCATCTGACGATCCGTGAAGTCATTTGATCGAGGGATTAGACAATGACAAGCACCAATTTCCGCCCCCTGCACGACCGCGTCGTCGTCCGCCGTATCGAGGCTGAAGCCAAGACCAAGGGCGGCATCATCATTCCGGATACCGCCAAGGAAAAGCCGCAGGAAGGCGAAATCGTCGCCGTCGGCACCGGCACACGTGACGACAAGGGCGCCCTCATCGCGCTCGACGTCAAGGCTGGCGACCGCATCCTGTTCGGCAAGTGGTCGGGCACCGAAGTCAAGCTCAACGGCGAAGACCTTCTGATCATGAAGGAAGCCGACATCATGGGCGTTATCGGCTGATTTGAGCCGCTGACCTTCATCCTCAATTCCAGAAAACCAATTGGGCATCAGCCCGGGAGTTTTTAACATGGCAGCCAAAGAAATTAAGTTCGGCCGCACCGCGCGCGAAAAGATGCTGCGCGGCGTCGACATCCTCGCAGACGCAGTCAAGGTCACGCTCGGCCCCAAGGGTCGTAACGTCATCATCGACAAGTCCTTCGGCGCACCGCGCATCACCAAGGACGGCGTTTCCGTCGCCAAGGAAATCGAACTCGAAGACAAGTTCGAAAACATGGGCGCCCAGATGGTCCGCGAAGTTGCTTCGAAGACCAACGACATCGCCGGTGACGGCACCACGACCGCGACCGTTCTCGCCCAGGCGATCGTTCGCGAAGGCGGCAAGGCCGTTGCAGCCGGCATGAACCCGATGGACCTGAAGCGCGGCATCGACCTCGCCGTCGCAGCCGTCGTCAAGGACCTCGTTGCCAAGGCCAAGAAGATCAACACTTCGGAAGAAGTGGCCCAGGTCGGCACGATCTCTGCCAACGGCGAAAAGGAAATCGGCGCCTACATCGCTGAAGCGATGCAGAAGGTCGGCAATGAAGGCGTCATCACGGTTGAAGAAGCCAAGACCGCCGAAACCGAACTCGAAGTCGTCGAAGGCATGCAGTTCGACCGCGGCTACCTCTCGCCTTACTTCGTAACCAACCCTGAAAAGATGGTTGCCGAGCTGGAAGACGCTTACATCCTTCTCCATGAGAAGAAGCTTTCCAACCTGCAGGCAATGCTTCCGGTTCTGGAAGCCGTCGTTCAGACCGGCAAGCCGCTCCTGATCATCTCGGAAGACGTCGAAGGCGAAGCGCTTGCTACGCTCGTCGTCAACAAGCTGCGTGGCGGCCTGAAGATCGCTGCCGTCAAGGCTCCGGGCTTCGGCGATCGCCGCAAGGCCATGCTGGAAGACATCGCTGTCCTGACCGGCGGCCAGGTCATTTCCGAAGACATCGGCATCAAGCTGGAAAACGTCACGCTCGAAATGCTCGGCCGTGCGAAGAAGGTTTCGATCTCCAAGGAAAACACCACCATCGTTGACGGTGCTGGCGCCAAGAACGAGATCGAAGGCCGCGTTGCCCAGATCAAGGGCCAGATCGAAGAAACCACATCCGACTACGATCGCGAGAAGCTGCAGGAACGTCTTGCCAAGCTCGCTGGCGGCGTTGCCGTCATCCGCGTCGGCGGTGCAACTGAAATCGAAGTCAAGGAAAAGAAAGACCGTATCGACGACGCGCTCAACGCAACGCGCGCTGCCGTTCAGGAAGGTATCGTTCCAGGCGGTGGTACTGCCCTGCTTCGCGCTTCCGTCGTCCTCGACATCAAGGGCGCCAACGACGATCAGAACGCCGGTATCAACATCATCCGCAAGTCGCTTCAGTCGCTGGTTCGCCAGATCGCTGAAAACGCAGGCGACGAAGGTTCGATCATCGTCGGCAAGATCCTCGAAAGCGACACCGACAACTTCGGCTACAACGCCCAGACCGGCGAATATGGCGACATGATCGCCATGGGTATCGTCGATCCGGTCAAGGTCGTTCGCACGGCTCTGCAGAACGCAGCTTCGGTTGCTTCGCTGCTGATCACGACCGAAGCCATGATTGCCGAAGCCCCGAAGAAGGACTCCGCCGGCGGCGGCATGCCTGACATGGGCGGCATGGGCGGCATGGGCGGCATGATGTAATAAGGCTTTCGCCTTATTACTGAAGGACGACCATCCAGCTTCGCCCATGTAAAAGTGTTTCAGCGCGTCAAGCGCGCTGAAATGGCGGCATGGGCGGCATGATGTAATAAGGCTTTCGCCTTAGTACGAATGACGATCATTCGATCTATCTGGAAGAGGCGGGCCGCGAGGTCCGCCTTTTTCTTTGCGACTGCTCGGGTTATTGCGCGGTATTGCTTTTCCCAAGTCTGCAATGACAACCACCCAAGAATAGTTCGACACCTACGTCATTCGGCCCATTGTCGGGTCACCGTCCGCGCATACTCTTGCTGCGTCGCAATAAAACCAAATCAACCTGCGAAGAGTGGGTGCCTCCGCAACAACGCATGACAGGCCCCAATAAGATATTTTTCAAAAACAATTGTCTGCTGGAAAAAGCAACGATAACAAGAACACCGTAGCCGAAAGCTCAAGTCGACTGGCAAAATCGAGAGCAACATTTCGTGCTTATTCAAATTATCTGTATTAACTGTGTATGAATCTTCCCTTTGATCTCGAACACGCAAAACATATACGCCTTCATAAGCAAACAAGTGATTTTGCCCGGACATCCTTAGCCATAGCATGAAGAAAATATCTCATTTTCATTCTTGCCGAAATTGGATCGTACGCGTTATTTGCAGCCTATTCGGCGATGCTTGCATCTCAAGCCACTGCATTCGCTGCAGAACCCTGACGGAAAAGTCGATGATGTTCAGACAGAATGAATATGCCGGGGTCAATCGTGTTTAAAATTGCCCGTACTGGCCTTTCCCAATCTGCGACACCTCCCTTTGCTCTGGGTGAAATGGACCGTGAGATGCTTGGCCAGTTTTGTGTGTCCGAAGGCTGGGCAGGCGATCTTTCCAACGGCCTCTTCAAGCTCGGCGAAAAGGCGAAGGCGACCCACGGCCTGCAGCATGCCGAATGCGGTCTGCTGAACCTCGTACGCTGTTACGATTCAGGGGATCGAAACCATGTTCTAGCGCTGTTCGAGCAGGCGGCAACGACCTCCTGTTCCTTCTGCTTTTCCACCACGATCATCATGGCTGGCGGCCAGAAGCAGCCATTGTTCTGCATCGGCGAATCTTCGGGTCTGGAACATCGCTATTCCGGATCGATGCTCGGCGTATTCTTCTTCCCCGATTCCAGGTGGAGCCGAGGAACCAGATCCTCAACCGCCAATAAGAAACAGGCACCGATCCCTTTTGGATCAGCTGCCGAGCTCTCCTCTCTGTTCTTACGCAAGGATCAGGCGCTACGCTTCAGCCTACTGGTGCCGCGCACTTCCATCGGCTGTGGTCGTCCGAGGAAGTAGCCTTGTGCTTCGTCGCAACCCTCCGACTGAAGAATATCCAATTGGCTCTGCGTCTCCACGCCCTCGGCCAGAACAGGCACCGCGAGGCTCTGGCCGAGCGCAAGTATGGCCCGCACGATCGCCTTCGCCTGCGGGCTGTTCTCGACCTCAAGCATGAAACTGCGATCAAGCTTGATCTTGTCGAAGGGAAGGCACGCAATGTTTCAAGCGAGGAATAGCCGGTTCCGAAGTCATCAATGGCGATGGTCACGCCGAGTGCCTTGATCTGGCGCAGTGTCAGAAGGGCACGGTCCTTGTCCTGGATGATGGTTGATTCGGTGATTTCGAGTTCCAGCCGATTGGCAGAAAGCCCGGTTTCCAGCAGAACCTCGTGAACAAGCGCGACGATATCACTATTGCTCAATTGAACTGGTGAAAGATTGACGGCGATCTTATAGCCTTCGTCCCAGCCGGCGGCCTCGCGGCAGGCCTCGCGCAGAACCCATTCGCCGATCGGCAGAATGGCGCCGCACTCCTCGGCAATCGGAATGAACTCGCTCGGAGGCACCATGCCGCGTTCTGGATGGTTCCAGCGCAGCAGCACCTCATAGCCGATGATTTCGCCGCTCAGTACAGACTTCTGCACCTGGTAATGCAGGCTGAGCTGGCTCTTCGGAATGGCATTCCAGAGATCGTTGGCGAGGCTGCGGCGACCGCGAGCGGCCTCATCCATGGAAACCTCATAGAAGCAGACAGCCCGGTTGAGCGCCGCTTTGGCACGGTACATCGCCAGGTCGGCATTGTTGACCAGAACTTCGGCATTGGCTGCATCCTGCGGAAAGACGGCAACACCCATGCTTGCGCCCGGCTTGATCTCGAAATCCTGATAGCTCAATTCGCCGAAAAGGCATTTTTCGAGACGGGACAGGAAATCATTGAGTTCCGCCAGTTCCGAGAACCGCTTGACAGCCGCAAACTCGTCTCCGCCGACACGGGCCACGAACTCGCCTTCCAAGCCGGCCGACTTCATACGGGTGGCCAATGTCGAGAGAACGTAGTCGCCGGCGGCGTGGCCATGCAGGTCGTTAATCTCCTTGAACTTGTCGAGGTCGATGCCAACAACGGCAACCTTGCGGTTGAACCATGTCGCCGCGTCGATTTCCTCCTCCAGATGGAGATTGAATTGCAGGCGGTTCGGCAGGCCGGTGAGACTATCGTGGCGGGCGAGGAATGAGATATGCTCCTCCGAATCCAGTCTCGCCGTAATGTCCTCATAGGTTGCGACCCATCCACCCTCCGCAAGCGTCCGGTATTTGATCAAAACGGACCGACCGTTGGAGAGCTTTTCAATCAGGTCGCCGCCGCCCTTTCTGACGACATCTGTAACGTGTCGCTCATAGGCATCGCCGACCCTCGCGTTGAAGGCCACAGGTTCGTTGACGAGCCGCTGATAGGCCGCTTCCAGCATCTCGCGAAATGTCATGCCGACCTGCTGGATTTCCTCGGGCAGGCCGAAGATTTCCCAGAATCGCTGGTTTGCGAGAAGCAGGTGCTCGTCATGGCTGAACAGGCAGATGCCCTGCGACATGTTTTGCAGCGCAACGTCGAGATTCGCAGTGACCGCGGCGAGCCGATCCGCCGCTGCCTTTTCCTGGGTGACGTCCTTGGTGATCTTGGCGAAACCGATCAGTGTTCCCATCTCGTCATGGATCGCATCAATGACAACATGGGCCCAAAAGCAGGTACCATCCTTGCGGTAGCGCCAGCCGCGCGTTTCGAACTTGCCTTCGCTGCGGGCTGTCGCCAGCGCTTTTCCCGGCTCGTTGTTGGCCTGGTCGGTGACGGAATAGAAGCACGAGAAATGTTTGCCGACGATTTCCGCCTCGACATAACCCTTGGCGCGCGCGGCGCCCGCATTCCAGTTGGCGACGCGACCGTCGACATCCAGCATGTAGATTGCATAATCCGTGACGCCGCGCACGAGAAGCGCAAGCTGCCGCTCGCTTTCGGCCGATGTCTTCTGCACATGGTTGGCGAAGGTCGAGATGGCGAGAGCAGCAAACAGCAGCGAGAAGGCAAGGGTCGCGATCAAGAACACCATCACATGCGGCGGCATGACCGAACCGGTCATCAGCGGCATCAGGCCCGGCGTGACGGTGACCGCGCCCATGGCGATGAAATGCAGGGAGACGACGCCCAGCGTCATCAGTGTCGCTGCCAGCAGGCGAGGCCCAATCTTGCCGCCACCGCGGCGGGAGGCTGAAAGTGCTGCCATGCTGAAAATCAACGCACCGGCCAGCGACGCCGCGACCAGAACTGGATCCCAGGTGATATCGGCGGGCATCTCGATGGCGTTCATACCGAGAAAGTGCATGGACGCGACGCCGATGCCGATCAGGCAGCCACCGATCATGTCCCCCGCGCGGCTTTCCTTGCTGGTGGCGAAGAACAGGCCGGCTGCCGTCATCAGCACGGCGATGGCCAGCGACAGCACCGTCAGCTTCACTTCGAAACCGATGACAACGCCGGGGTCGTAGGCGATCATGGCGATGAAGTGGGTGGCCCAGATACCGAAGCCGCTGGAGACGCCCGCTGCGGCCACCCAGGCGGCACGCGCGCGCCCCAACCCCAATCGTGCCCGTTGAAGCAAGGTGACTGCCCCATAGCTGGACAGCAAGCAGATCAGCCCCGCCAGAACCACGAGCCGCAGATCATGCTCAACCACCAGACACGTCAAAACCTTCAACATCGAACCGCCATACAATATGAGCCACCGGCGCGCCGTGCGCAAATCCCGGTTATTTCAGCATCATGCAATGGCGCGAGCACTTTAAGGAATGGTGAAATACTGCCTTGGAACGCCTGTTCCGGAACGGCACAATCTTATTGTCGTTAACAGCTGAACAACCGCCATATCATGCCGATTGCAGCAAGGATGAGAGCCGATTTTCCGGTTGCAGAAGTGCGCCGTTAAGCCAGAAGCGATTTCAGGTCTGTTGCCGGGTCTTCAAGCGCCTTGCGGTCCGGTGTGGCGCCGGTTTCGAGCAGTTTCTTGCCCGTCACATAAGCCTTGGCGTCGTTGATGGCATCGACGGCGATCAGCTTGCCCTGCCGGAAATACCAGACCGAAACGCTGCCCTCGCGCTGGCCGGCACGCACCACCGTCTCGTCATGGCCAAGGCCGAAACCGGCGATCTGCAGCTTGACGTCGTACTGATCCGACCAGAACCAAGGTTTTGGTTCATAGGGCGCCGATCCGCCCGAGAGAACCGCCGCCACGGCTTCCGCCTGATCGACGGCGTTCTGGACGGATTCGAGCCGGATGCGCAGGTCCTGGAACGGCAGGATGGCACAATCGCCCATGGCGAAGATGGCGGGATCGGAGGTACGGCCAAAACTGTCGACGACAATGCCGTTGGCGACCTCCAGCCCCGCATCATGCGCCAGTTGGTCATTGGCCGAAACGCCGATACCGACAATGACGAGATCAACCGGTAGCGTCGAGCCGTCGCTGAGTTCCGCCGCCGTGACACGACCATCGGTCCCGACGAGGCGCACGAGGCCGGTACCCTCGCGGATATCGACGCCGCGCGCGACATGGATGCCGCGCACCAGATGCGAGGTCGCGGCAGAGGCGACGCGCTGCAGGATGCGGTCGGCCATCTCGATGACGGTGACCTCGAGCCCGCAGGTGCGCGCAACGGCTGCCGCCTCCAGGCCAATATAGCCGCCGCCGATGATCAGCGCCCGGCGTCCGGGCTGCAACTCGCCGGCCAGCCTGTCGGCATCGGTGAAATCGCGCACCACGAAGACGCCATTGAGATCGCCGCCGACGGCTGCCGGCAGGCGGCGCGGTGTCGAACCGGTGGCAAGGGCGAGCGTGTCATAGGCAAGCGTCGACCCGTCGCTGAGCGTCACGGTCTTTGCCGCACGGTCGAGCCCGGTGACGGTGGTGGACAGGCGGATTTCGACCTTGTTGTCGGCATACCAGGGCTCGGGGCGATAGAGCAACCGGTCAAGGTCCATTTCACGCAGGAGGTATTTCTTCGACAGCGGCGGACGCTGATAGGGAAGGCTTGCCTCGGAAGCAATGATCGTCACCGGACGTTCGTCCTTCAGGGCCCGGAGTTTGGCCACCAGCGCGAAAGCCGCCTGGCCGCCGCCTGCAACAACAAGTCTTCCCGTCACGTCTGTTCCCGCCCGATGTCGTGCAATGTTCTTGGGCGCAAGACCTAGCCTGCCCGCCGCCGCCTCGTCAACACAGGGCTCGGCGACAAAGCCGATCCTGCAGCGAACCTTTGCGCCATCTGGCCGTTACCCCATAAGCAAGATACTGGGTGAAACAAGATACAGGAGACCGCCGACGCATGTTCCCGATTGCACGCTTTCTGGCACTGGGCGCCGGCCTGTTCGGCGGCATCGTTCTGTCGCAGGCACCGGAAATGACCCAGCAATATGGGCAGCGGATCGGCGGTGCGCTGGATGAGTTGCGCGTCATCGTCGAAAATTTCGATCAGCAGGCGGCACAGAACAAGATTGACCGGGATAAGGCGCTGACGCTCTACGGCGCGTCCGGGGAACCTTTCCTGCGGTCGCAGGGTGTTTCCATGCAAGAGACCATCACGCGCTTCGAGACGCTGGAGGCGCAGAACGAGGCCCTGTCCACCGCCCTGCCCGTGCTGAAACCCTTCGTGCTGATCCGCGACGCCGACAGTGCCATCCTTGCCAATGCCTGGCGCGACTTCATCCCCGCCGTGCCGATCAGCATTCCGGGGCTCGTCTGGGCCGCGATCGGCTTTGTCTGCGGCTGGACGCTGTTGCGGATTCTCGCCTTTCTGTCACGCGAGGCCTATCGGCTCGGCGCCGGGCGGCGCTACCGTCTGCTGCACTGATCAAGGCGCTTTCAGGCCCTTCAGCGCTTTGCGAAACCTTCATGGAAGCTTCAATATAGCATCACCGGCCCGTCATGATCGCCGCCTATCCGGTCGTTGCATCTGCCTATGCAACAAAGGATATACCATGACACGCACTCTTTTGGCCTCCGTCGCGCTTATCGCGCTGACATCGCTTACCGCCCATGCCGAGGAAAAGGAATTTCCGGCGAAACTCGTTCAGCACGCCATCCTTCCGGCCAACACGATGATCGCTGCACCGGCGGATGCGCCTGCGCATCTGAAGACCTCGGGCAAGTTCACCACGGCAGACCGCAAGCGCGCGGAAGGTCTGGGCACTGTCGTCGGCAATGACGGCGTGCGCAAGACCGATCTCTCCGTGCCGTTCGACGGCCAGCCGATGCAGGGTTTTTCCGGCATCAAGGCGATGGATGATGGTACATTCTGGTCGCTCTCGGACAATGGTTTCGGCTCAAAGGCCAATTCGAGCGATGCGATGCTGATGCTGCACCATATCCGCCTGAACTGGGATGCCGGCAAGGTCGAGCCTGTTGAAACCGTGTTCCTGTCCGATCCCGACAAGAAGGCCCCTTTCCCGATTGTCATGGAAGGTGCAGAGCAACGCTACCTCACTGGCGCCGATTTCGACGTCGAATCGATCCAGCCTGTCAGCGACGGCTTCTGGGTGGGCGAGGAATTCGGCCCGTACCTGCTGAAATTCACCCGAGATGGCAAGCTCACCGACGTGATCGCCACCAAGGTCGGCGAGACCGAGGTCAAATCGCCCGACAATCCGACGCTCGTTGTCCCGGCAAACCCAGCGGCGAAAATGCCGGTCTTCAACCTGAAGCGTTCGGGCGGCTATGAGGGCTTTGCCATGTCGAAGGACGGCACGAAACTTTACGGCATGCTGGAAGGCCCGCTGTTCAAGGATGACGGTTCTGTCGAGAAGGTCGGCGACCTGACGGCGCTCCGCGTCATCGAGTTCGACATCGCCTCCAAGGTCTGGACCGGCCGCAGCTGGCTTTATCCGCTCTCTGCCGGCGGCGAGGCGATCGGCGACTTCAACATGCTGGACGAGACGACGGCCCTGGTAATCGAGCGTGACAACGGCGCCGGCACCGGCCCGATCTGCGCCGACCCGAAGGCGCCGACACCGGATTGCTTTGCGGTTGCGGCCAAGCACAAGCGCATCTACAAGATCGAGATGACCGACGAAAACGTCGGCAAGGACGTGCGCAAGATCGGCTATATCGACCTGATGAAGATCGCCGATCCTGATAACCGCAAGCGCCAGGGCGGCGGCGACGGCTTCTACGACATGCCGTTCGTTACCATCGAGAATGTCGACCGCGTCGATGCCACCCACATCGTCGTCGGCAACGACAACAACCTGCCGTTTTCGGCAGCACGGGCTTTGAACAAGACGGATGACAATGAGTTCGTGCTGCTCGACGTCGCCGAATTCCTGGCCGCGAAGTAACAGCACTTTGGTGCATTGGGGTGTCCGGATCGTCCGGGCGCCTTTTTTACGCGAGCGCTCCGCGTACCCTTGCGATGATTTCAGCAACCCGCAGGTCGCCCTCATGTTCGGGCTTCCTAGCCCGCACGAGGCAGGCCTGCGATTTCAAGATGATGCCGTCGGAGAGGATCTTCAGGTGGTTGGCCTTGAGCGTCGATCCGGTCGAGGTGATGTCGACGATGATATCGGCAGAGCCGGAGGCCGGCGCGCCTTCCGTGGCGCCTAAGCTTTCTACGATCCGATAGAGCTGGATGCCGTGCTGGGCGGAGAAGAATTGTTGGGTCAGGCGCCAGTATTTGGTGGCGATCGCCAATCTTCGACCATGACGGGCGCGGAAATCGGAGGCAACGTCGCCGAGATCGGCCATGGTATCGACATCGAGCCAGATTTCCGGCACGGCGACGACGACATCGGCATGGCCGAAGCCGAGCCTCGCGCAGAATTCGACACGGGCATCGGCATCCGCCAACCCTTCGCGCACGAGGTCCTCGCCGGTCACGCCGAAATCGACGCCGCCATTGCCGATCTCGCGGGAGATTTCGGAGGCCGAGAGGAAGGCAATCTCGATATCGTCCATGCCCTCGACACGGCCACGATAGGAGCGCTCATTGCCGACGGCGGCGATCTTCATGCCTGCGCGTTCGAAAATCGCGGAGGCATCTTCCTTCATCCGTCCCTTGGAGGGCAGCGCGATGGTGATGGTCATCGGGCGGCCTCCCCTGCAACGGCTTTTCGATGCGGTCGAGCCAGAGCGCGAAGCCGACTGCCGGGATATGGGTGGTGGCGCCCAGCAGGGTCATCAGCCGGTCGAACCGGCCGCCGCCGGCCAGCACCGCCGTTTCGCCCGCAACCGTCACCTCGAAGACGAGACCGGTGTAATAATCGAGCGGGCGGCCGAAGGCGGCACGATAGGTAAGTGGCGACAGGTCGACGCCGGCATTGCCGAGCGCTGCGACCCGCGCATCGAAGCGCGACAGCGCGCCGTCGAGCTTCAGGCCGGATGTTTCGGCAAACCTGAAGAGGACCTTCGGCGCATCGGCCAGCGGTACGCTGAGCGACAGGAATTCGCGCAAGAGGTCAAGCGTGCGGCCATCGAGTGCGGTGCGGGCCAGCGCCCGCTTTTCCTTCAGCCGGGCAGCGATTTCCTTCGGGCTGCGGCTTGCATTGGTGGAATAGCCGGTCAGTTCCATGGTCTCGTCGAGATGGGCGATCAGCGTGTCGTCGTCGCCCGACGCCAGCAGCACCTCGATATCGGCGGTGAGGCCGGTGACCGGTTGCGGTGTGGCAAGACGTGTCAGCAGTGCGTCGATCTGCGCGATATTGCCGAAGGCATGGATCAGCCGCTTCTGCCAGCCGATCGGCAGGCCGCAGGCGGCGACGACCGCCTCGAACACCGCCTGGTCACCGAGCGTGACCGACAGGCTCACGCCGGGCAGCCGGTTGCGCAGGATGGCGATGGCATCACTGACCGCGCGCGCATCGGCGCCGGCGACATCGGTCTCGCCCAGATCCTCGATGCCCGCCTGATAGAACTCGTTGGCGCCCTCGCGGCGCTGGCGAAACACTTCGCCGAGATAGGCATAGCGCCGCGGCGTGCCGGTCGCGGTCTCGATGTGGCGCAGGCAGACGGGAATGGTGAATTCCGGGCGCAGGCACAGGCTCTTGCCCGTCTCGCTTTCCGTCATGAAGATCCGCCGCCGCAAGTCCTCGCCCGCCATATCAAGAAACGGCTCGGCGGGCTGAATGACAGGCGTATCGACGCGCAACGTTCCGAGCTTTTCGAAGTCGGCGAGCATGTCGGTGGCGAAGGTGGGGAGGTTGATCAGGGGCATGGGGTCGTGCTTTCGGAACAAGAACCCCTCCCCAACCCTCCCCACAAGGGGGAGGGAGCGGGCGCGGCGCATTTGGTGGGCCGAATGCCAAACATCGCAAGACTAGAACTGGAAGTTTGCGGATCGCTCAGGAGACCCCCTCCCCCTTGTGGGGAGGGTTGGGGAGGGAAAGCCGTTGGCAGTGGTGTTTGCTGAGGTGTGCGCCGAAACATACCCCCTCTGTCGGCGACGCCGACATCTCCCCCACAAGGGGGAGATCGGTCACAGCCCTTTTGCGCCCCTTACTCTGAAAAGTTGGCAAGCTGGGAAAATGAATGATCTCCCCCTTGTGGGGGAGATGTCACGCAGTGACAGAGGGGGCTTGGTGTCCGCACGCTCAGCCCTGCCCGTTCCGCGCCCGGTCTTCCGCCTGCGCGGCCAGGATCTCGCGGACCTTTTCTACCATGTCTTTTTCCGCGACGGCATATTGTGCCGAGCGGGCCTCGCGCCAGGCGGTGTTGTCGGTGATTTCGCCCGACAGGCGTTTGCCCTCGATCAGGTCCTTGATCTGAACCTCGCCGGCTGCGCGCTCGTCGCCACCCTGAATAATGGCGATGGGGGAGCCGCGGCGGTCGGCGTATTTCAGCTGGTCGCCGAAATTCTTCTTCTGGCCCTGGTACATTTCGGCGCGGATGCCCGCATTCCGCAGGTCCTGCGTCAGCTTCTGGTATCGCCCGAGGCTTTCCGTGTCGCGGTCCATGACGCAGACGACAACAGGGGCGATCACCTCGTCCTGCCCTAGCTTGCCGAGGTTCTTCAAGGCCGTCATCAGGCGCGAGACGCCGATGGAAAAGCCTGTGGCCGGCACCGGTTGGCCCATGAAGCGCGATACGAGACCATCATACCGCCCACCTCCGCCGACCGAGCCGAAGACGACCTTTTCGCCTTTTTCGTTGGTGACGGCAAACTGGAGTTCGGCTTCGTAAACGGGACCGGTGTAATATTCGAGGCCACGGACGACGGAGGGATCTATGCGAATATTGCCCTCGTCATAGCCGGCGGCTTTGCACAAACTCCAAATCTGCTCCAGTTCCTCCACGCCTTTGAATTCGAGCGAGAAATTGGAAACGACATTCTTCAAAGCAATAAATACGAACTCAGCTCGAATTCTCTCCTGCTCTCGCAAAGAAATCGAATTTGCGCTTTTGGTTTGAATATCGACCAAAGTGCTCTTCAGTTGTTCTTCAATTCTGAGCAAGCTAAGCACAGTTTCTATGCTCTTATGATCTAGTCCAGCACCCTTTGTTACGTCACCGCTTTCATCCTTGCGGCCCTCGCCAAGCAACTGCCGAACTCCATCAACGCCGAACTTATCGAACTTGTCCATTGCCCGCAGTACCGTGAGCCGACGCCCAGTATTCTCCTCACCACCAAGCCCGATCGCTTCCAGCACCCCATCCAGAACCTTCCGGTTGTTCACCCGGATCACATAATCCCCGCGCGCGATGCCGAGCGCTTCCATCGTATCGGCCATCATCATGCACATTTCGGCATCGGCCTGGACGCCAGCGGCGCCGACCGTGTCGGCGTCGAACTGCATGAACTGGCGGAAGCGGCCGGGGCCGGGTTTTTCGTTGCGGAAAACATAGCCGGCGCGGTAGGTGCGGTAGGGCAGCTGGATGTCATTGAAGTTTTCGGCGACATGGCGGGCGAGCGGAGCGGTCAGGTCATAGCGCGCGCTCATCCACTGCTCGTCATCGTCCTGCAGCGAAAACACGCCCTCGTTCGGGCGGTCGCTGTCGGGCAGGAACTTGCCGAGCGCATCGGTATATTCGAACAGTGGCGTCTCAACCGGATCGAAACCGTAGCGCTCGTAGACCTCGCGGATTTTCGCGGTCATCTCGTTGACGGCGCGGATATCGGCAGCCGAGCGATCGACGAAGCCGCGCGGCAGGCGGGCTTTCAGCTTTTGCGGTTTTTTCTTTTTGTCGTTCATGGAAAATGTCCGGACTTTAAGGCGCTGATCGGCCAGCATCGATTGGCGCTTTCCCTAGCCGATCAGGGCTGGTGCGGCAAGTGTCGCAAGCCCTCGAACCGGCCTAATGCGGCCGCGACAGCGCATCCCAGTTATAGACCACGGCCCCCACCATCATCGGCGCTTGCGCGACAGGAAGGAGCAGCGAGCGTGTATCGCAGCGAATGGCGCCGCGGATTTCGGACTGGAAGGTCATCGTCTTTTTCTGCACGAAACCCTCCGGAATGCTGGTCATCGACAGGGCAGCGCCGCTGTAGAAATCGACGCTGGCGATCTCTCCGGCCTTCATGCTCGAAACCATTGCCGGATTTTCAATATAGTCGTTATAAATGCCAGTCATGAAGCCGCGGATGCTGTGGCCGACCACGGCGCGCATTTGTGGCGTCTCAATATATTCGCCATGCGAGCCTGCGAGATAGCGAATGTCTTCTCCTCCCAGAGATTACGGCTGTCGCGTGCGCTCATCACGGCGCGGATCAGCGCTTTTTCCGTATGGGCATCGGCGCGGCGCAGGAAATCGACGATGGCGCCGATGGCCCGCAGATCCGGCGTGGCGACACCTCGCTCCCAGCGCGAAACGGTCGGCACGGAGAAGCCCAGCTTCCAGGCAATATCCGCCTGGCTGAGCCCGACCTTCAGCCGGTAGGTCTGCAACTGTCGGATGAGTTGGCTCTGCGGCACGGCAAGCAGCGTCATAGCGCACACAAATCACAACTAAATAGAGATTCGTATTTCATAACACCCGCAAAAGTAAAGTAAACGATCAGCGGGTGGCGTTCCCGCATTGACATTTGTGCTTTAGAATCCACGTGCATTCAATCGTATTTCCCGCGAAACGCAATCTCCACCCGACAGTAGATCAGGCCTTTTGAAGGTCCGGGTGAAGAATTTTTCGACGTTTTGCAGGAAATGTGGCCGGGATTGCTGCATTACAAAGAAGAAGGGGGCCGTGTTATCTCCACGCAGGACGCACATTGGAACACGGATTTCAGCGCCCTGGGCTTCATGATGCCCGGATACGCCGCCATCCAGGCCGAGGAAACACGCGCCCATGAACACTGGACGCAGGCGCTGGTCCAGGGCCGGCACCTCATGGAAAGCTGGACCTGCGACCTCTCGACCGGTCTCTTTGCAATCGGTGACAAGGCGCGGGCGCGCCATGGGCTGGGACCGAATGCTCGAGGTCTGCTCGACCTCGTGCGCAGCTATGCCAGGGAAGACCGGCAGACGGTCCTGAATGTCCTGGAAGAGGCCACCGCCCGATCCTCCTCCTTCTGCTACTGCACGACGATCGTGCTCGGTGACGGCCCCGCAAGCCGCGTCTTCTGCGTCGGCTCGTCGGAGATCATCGGTGGCCGGGGCCGCCTGCAGGGCATCTACGCCTTTCCGCCGCTGAACGGCTGAGAAAACGACACATCATCTTCCTTTTGCCGCGCTTGCATCCTAGATTTTCATCATGCGAATGACGAGCCTTGCCCTTTTGATCTTTTGCGCCGTGATTAGCGGCTGGACAGCCGCGCTTGCCCAAATTCAGGCCCATGACCCACAGGGCCTCGTCCATTCCGGACATAATCAGCACCATAGGGCAGTTTCAGCCCATGACACTGTCGCCGATGACCCGGCTTGCACTGGGAACCATAGCGATTGCCGACACAGCAAGAGCGTTCATCCCATACTCTGCGCGGCCTGTTTCGCCGTCGAAACGCAAGCCTTGGGCATCACGCCGCCGCAGGTAGCACTTTCGTCGCCCGATATGCTGCCGCAGGCTGCGATGATCGCCACGGACCACAAACCCCGCTACCCGCCGCCCAAGAGGATCTTTCAAAACTGAAGGGAGCGGCGATCCGCTCCGGCAACCACAATCAGATTTGAGAGAAAACCAATGACATCAAAACGCACAATCATCACGCTTGCGCTCACACTTGCCGTTTCGCTGAGCGGACCACTGACAGCCAGGGCACAGGAAACCATGGATCACAGCACCATGGATCATGGGGCCATGGAAACCGCCAAGCCCAAGGGCGACACCGGCCCATCGAGCATGGCCTTCGCCCAGGCCAATGCGAAAATGCACGCCGGCATGGATATCGAATTTTCCGGCAACACAGACGTGGACTTCGTCCGCGGCATGATCGCCCATCACCAGGGCGCCATAGACATGGCGCGGATCGAACTCGAATACGGCAAGGACGAAACCCTGCGCAAACTGGCGCAAGACATCATCGCCGCCCAGGAGGTGGAAATCACCATGATGAAGGACTGGCTGGCGAAGAACGGCGGCTGATCAAACCGCCTGAAAAGACCATGCCGGCAGCACGCGCCGGCATGGTCGACGCGAAAAGCCACAGGACGTTGACGACAATCGGCGTCGGTCGCATACTGGTCCTCGTGAACGTGGGAGGACGTCATGAAGACTTTCAAGAATATCGCCGGTATCGTCGTCATACTGCTCGGCGCGCTGTGGATGCTGCAGGGTGCCAACATCATTGCTGGCATGGCCATGTCCGACAACAAGGAATGGCTGGTGATCGGCGCAATCCTGGCGGCTTTCGGCCTCGGGCTTCTCTACGAGAACAACAGGCCGACGACACGCATTCACTGAGCGGCGCAGGTTTGGCGCTCATGCGTCGCCCGAGGCACCGGCCCGGGACGACAGATCACGGCCGCACGAAGGCTGCCCTCAGGTTTTCTACCCTTTCGCGACAAAAACACCCCTCGATATGGTCGTTGACCAGACCCATGGCCTGCATGAAGGCATAAACGGTCGTCGGCCCGACAAAGGTCCAGCCGCGTTTCTTCAGGTCCTTGGAAATGCGGATCGAAACAGCTGTCGTCGGGTTGGCCGAGATCACCTCGCGGGTAATTATGGCCGGCCGTTCCGAGGGCTTCGGCTCGAAACTCCAGAAATAGCGGGCAAGTGAGCCGAACTCGGCCCTCGTCGCCTGTGCTCGCCTTGCATTGTTGATCGTCGAGACGATCTTGCCGCGATGCCGCACGATGCCCGCGTCGGCGAGGCAGCGGGCGATGTCGTCCTCGCCGAAGTCCGCCACGACATCATAGTCGAACCCGGCAAAGGCGGCGCGAAAGGCCTCCCGCTTGCGCAGGATCGTCAGCCAGGACAGTCCGGACTGGAAGCCCTCGAGGCAGATCTTCTCGAAAAGCCTGATGTCGTCTGCCATCGGCAGGCCCCATTCCTCGTCATGATAGCGGCGGTAATCGTCGAGATTGCCATGCCAGGCGCAGCGATCGCGCCCGTCGTCTCCGGTGATGATGCCATTCGCCGTCACGCTCTTCCCCTCGTTAATCAATCTTTTGCCGGCTTTACCATTCGCCAACCATAGTCGGAAAGACGGCGATAACCCTACCCAAAGCTTTATGCCGTCCAAGGCTGTTTAATGAATGGCCGTTTACCATTCGGTGTTGGCGCGGTGCCACGATCCAGGACAAGGCGCCGGTTTTCAAGGCGCTAAAATTTCCCGTCGAGCTTTCGTCTCCCCGCTTTTTCGGGGCGGGCGGAGCTTTGGCAAAGTCCCGTCGAAAGGTTGCGAGTCCGCCCGATGCTCAAGAAATCCATTCTCCTTGCCACATCCCTCCTCATGGCCTTGACCTCTGCTGCCGAAGCCCAGGATCGTTACCAGAACCGCCCGCCTGTTATCATCAGCCCGGATCTGACGGCCCCCTGGGTCATGCAGCTTGGCGGCTCGGTCGATCCGGTCGTCTATCGCCAGCAGGTTCCGCGCGCCACCCGAAAACAGCTGGTGCGCCAGCGGATCCTGCGCCAGCGCTCGGGCGTCACGCTGGTACAGCCGGCCTCCGTCGTTCGCGCGGAGCGGCCGGCGAAGAAGCCATTCGATCCACAATACCTGCCGCAGACCGTCGCCTATGAAACACGGGAAAAGCCCGGCACGATCGTAATCGATACCAACAACCGTTTCCTCTATCTCGTGACCGGCAATGGCGAGGCGCGGCGCTACGGCGTCGGCGTCGGCAAGCCGGGCTTCGAATGGGCCGGTGCCCACAAGATCACCCGCAAGGCGGAATGGCCGACCTGGACGCCGCCATCCGAAATGCGCGCCCGCGAAGCCGCAAAGGGCCATTTCCTGCCCGTCAGCATGACCGGCGGCCCGGAAAATCCGCTTGGCGCGCGCGCCATGTATCTCGGTAGCACGCTCTACCGGATCCACGGCACCAATGCGCCGTGGACCATCGGCTACGCCGTTTCCTCCGGCTGTATCCGCATGCGCAACGAGGATGTCGTCGACCTCTATGAGCGCGTCAAAGTTGGCACGAAGGTCATCGTCATCTGAAAATCGGGTGAAAATTGGGTGGCAAAGTGTTTTTCGGGCAACAGATGTTTCCCGGGTGACAGGGCAAGCGATCACATTTTGGCTATTGCGGGCGGCGTCGGGTTGCGCCGCCCGCAATATTGAATAGCCTTGCGCGCATGAGGGTTAAGAGGAATCGTCCATGAATTTTGCACTGAAAAGCGCGGCAGCTCTATTGCTTGCGGCTGCCACTATGCTGCCGGCACCAGGCGCATTCGCGTTTACATCGGCGGAACGGCCTGCCGCCCACGCCGGCAATACGGATGTCGTCCAGGTCGCCCAGCAGAAAAAGCCCGACCGGAAGTTCTGGCGCACCAAGGTTCGGCTGCAGACGAACGAGGAACCCGGCACGATCATCGTCGATACCAACAACAAGTATCTCTACTACGTGCAGGGCAAGGACCGGGCGGTACGCTACGGCATCGGCGTCGGCCGCGAAGGCTTCGGCTGGTCAGGCGTCGTCAAGATTGGCCGCAAGGCCGAATGGCCGAGCTGGACGCCGCCGGCCGAAATGCGCGCCCGCGAGCGCCGCAAGGGTCGCATCCTGCCGGTCGTGCAGGAAGGCGGCCCGGACAATCCGCTCGGCGCGCGCGCCATGTATCTCTACAAGGGCGGCCGCGACACGATCTTCCGCATCCACGGCACGAACCAGCCGTGGACCATCGGCCAGAACATGTCGTCCGGCTGCATCCGCATGATGAACCAGGATGTCGAGCATCTTTACGACCAGGCTGGCGTCGGCACCAAGGTCATCGTCGTTGGGCCCGGCAACAGGCAGGGCGAAGTCAGCTTCGACGATCGCGGCGTCGATTTCCTGCGCACGCTCTTCGGCGGCTAAGGCAATCGGGGCCACTATTAACGACGCCCGTGCATCAAACGATGCGCGGGCGTTTTTTGTTGTCCGAGTTTACCCTGCAGAACAGGTGACCGTGCCGGTCCGGACGAGTTGCTGATCCGGCGAGCCGGCCGGTGGCTCGGCGTGATAGAGGCTGAGCCGGTAGGTGCCGCCATAGGCCGTTTCGTCATCTTCGTCCCGTTTCGTTTCGATGACGAGATCGACGGATGCGAAAGGCCCCTCCCCGGTTTCCGCATAGATCCGCAGCTTCAACACGTCATCATAAAGCCAGTGATGCGGCAAATGCGTCGCATCGAGCGCAATCTTCTGCAGGTTTTTAGAGGCGAAGGCGTCGCGGATATTGATTGTGCCGCGGAAGTTCAGGAGCGCGTCGCCAAGACCATGGCTGAAGCCGCTCTCGACCCCCAGGGCAAGAACAGGGTCATCGATCTGGCAGGAGAAGCCGCCGGTGGCCAAAGCCGGGCCGCAGGACAACAAGGAGAAAGCGGCAGCCAAAGACACAAAGCGCATGCGGGTCTCCTGGGACGATCATCTGGGCGAAAGAGTTTTAAGGATGTGAACTTATTCCCTCCGGCGCCTTCCCGCCATAGGCCCAATCAAGCAGTTCCACCGTGTGCAGGATCGGGATTGCCGTGCCGGTGGCGATCTGGGTGATACAGCCGATATTGCCTGTGGCGATGACGTCCGCCTTGGTCGCCTCAATGTTCTTCACCTTGCGGGCCTTCAGCGTCGCCGAAATCTCCGGCTGCAGGATGTTGTAGGTGCCGGCCGAGCCGCAGCAGAGATGGCCTTCCGCCGGATCGCGCACGGTAAAGCCGGCCGCCTTCAACAAAAGCTTCGGGGCCATGACAATCTTCTGCCCATGCTGCATCGAACAGGCGGAGTGATAGGCGACCGTCACCCGCTTCGGCTCCAGCCGCGGCAGATCGAGCGTCGAGAGATATTCGGTGATGTCCTTTGCGAGTGCCGACACCCTGGCCGCCTTTGCCGCATATTCAGGATCAAGTCGCAGCATGTGGCCGTAATCCTTGATCGTCGTGCCGCAGCCGGACGCAGTGATGATGATGGCATCGAGCCCGCCGCCATCGATCGCTTTCATCCAGATATCGACATTGCGCCGCGCCGCCGCAAGCGCCTGCTCTTCCCGACCCATGTGATGGACGAGCGCGCCGCAACAGCCCTCGCCGGCTGGCACCTCGACCTCGATCCCAAGGCGCGTCAGAAGCCGGATCGTCGCCTCGTTGATACCGGGCCGCAGCACCGGCTGGGCGCAACCGGTTAAAAGGGCAACGCGACCGCGCTTCTCATTTTCAGCAGGACGTTTTCCGGCACGGGTCGAATCCGAGGCCGGTGCGGCTTTCTCTGGTGCCAGATCGAGCATGATGCCGAAGGTTTTCAAGAGCGGGATGCGCTTCATCATTCCGGCGAACGGCCGGCCGAGACGGGCGGCGGAAAGCGCCAGCCGGAACCGCGATGGATAGGGCAGAACCGCCGCCAGCACGGAGCGCACCAAACGATCCTTCAGGGGCCGGCGATAGGTGTTTTCGATGTGGATGCGGGCATGGTCGATCAGGTGCATGTAATCGACGCCGGAGGGACAGGTCGTCGTGCAGGCAAGGCAGGAGAGGCACCGGTCGATATGGGTGACGACCTCCTCATCGGCGGCGCGCCCGTTTTCCAGCATGTCCTTGATCAGGTAGATGCGGCCGCGCGGGCTGTCGAGCTCATTGCCGAGCGTCAAATAGGTGGGACAGGTGGCGGTGCAGAAGCCGCAATGCACGCATTTGCGCAGGATCGCCTCGGATTCGGCAACATGCGGATCGGCCAGTTGGGCGGCGGTGAAGGTGGTTTGCAATCGATGGCTCCTGGCTTTGCCGCAATGTTCAGCGAAAACTCGCGCTTTTGCTCGCTGCGATGATGTAGGCCTTGTCCGCATCCGGAACCGCGACTTTTGCAAGGACGGATTTTGCCAATGGGGTGACCGTCAGTTTATTGTCACGCCGCGATGGCGATAACGCCATGTAGCTCGCGACGCGCTGCATTTTCAGATACCCCTTCGCCAACAGAACCCGCATGTCGGCTGTCAAGGGCGGTGCGCCGCGGCGGCCGATGTGAAGCGAACCGTTACAGTCCTTATCGATCCACCACAGCATGGCCATCTGCCGCCGCGCCGCGCCGGGGCTACACAAGGGTTGGGGTGTCGGCATGCCCCAATAGGCTTTTCGATCCCGGGTTTCCGCGACCCTTTCCTTCCACATCCGTCGCCGTATCGTCGCTATGGAATCTCCCGCAACTCTTCCCATCAAGGTCTCCCCGCCATTCCCCTGGGTGTTGCATGAGAAACGAATATGCCTGCCGGATCGAATTTCGACTTGATCCGGGCGCTGAGCGCCGCAATCGCTTCCGGCTGCGGCTCAAGGACCGGTGTTGTCGCAAGGAGCGCCGGCGTGGCGCGCACCAGCGTCGCATGTCCGCCGCCAAAGGCCTTGATGAAATGGCGCATCAGGCCGGCTTCGGCGTCGGCCTCCATCCGCAGCCAGACGAGACCGCCCTGCCAGTCGTAAAAGGCATCGACGCCGGTTTCGAGCCGCAGCGCGGCGATGAGCTGATGCCCTGCAGTCGGCGCGACGGAGACACGCCAGAGCGGGCGCAGGGTCTGGTCCGCATAGGGATAAACGTCGCGGATTTCGCGCCAGAGCGTGTCCGTTGCCTCAGGATCAATCGTGGACACTGCGCCGAAGGAGGCCAGGGCGGCCCGCAGTTTTTCCGCGCGGACAGTAACCGATGCGGACAGGCCTTCCAGCCGAAGCACCGTCGCCGGCTCCGGAGGCAAGGCCCCGCCCAGAAAACGGCCACGCACGGTTTCCGGCAGATGGGCGGCACCCGAGACCTCGACGCTCATCGACAGGGCCGTGGCCATGGCGGCTGTTGCCTGCGCATCGTCGAGGCCCGAAATCACGATGGTCGCGGACGTCTCCGGCACCGGCAGCAGGCGGAAGGTGACCTCCGTCAGGAAGGCGAGGTTGCCGCGCGAGCCCGAGAGAACCTTGGCGAGGTCGAGGCCGGTGACGTTTTTCATCACTCGGCCGCCGGCCTTGATGATCTCGCCATTGCCGTTGACGAAGCGGACGCCGAGCAGGCTGTCACGCGCGGCGCCGGCCACGAAACGACGGGGGCCCGAGGCGTTGGTGGCAAAGACGCCGCCGATCGTCGTGTTTCCCGTCGTGCCGAGAACCGGGCGCAGATCAAGCGGCTCGAAGGCCAGCATCTGGCGCTTCTGCGCGAGCGCGTCTTGAATGTCGGCGAGCGGCGTGCCGGCCTTCGCGGTCATCGTCATCTCGGCCGGATTGTAGCTCACGATGCCGGAGAGCCGCGCAGAGGAGAGAACATCGTGCCCATCTTCATTTGTCGCCAGGCTGCGCGTGCCGCCGCCGCGAGATCATAAGTGGCGCACCGACGGTAGCGGCCGTGTGGACGATGCGCGCGGCGGCGTCTTCGGAGACAGGTTCGTGCAGGTCGCTCATGCGGCAGGGCGTCCTTCCAGCGGAAAGACCTTGGACGGGTTCATGATCCATTGCGGATCGAAGGCGGCGCGGACAGCCATCTGCTGGTCGAGATCCACCTTAGCGAACTGGTGCAGCATCAGGTCGCGCTTTTCGATGCCGACACCGTGTTCGCCGGTCAGGCAGCCGCCGGCATCGACGCAGAGTTTTAGGATCTCGTTGCCGGCCTCCTCTGCACGGGCGGCGTCTTCGGGATCGTTGATATTGTAGAGGATCAGCGGGTGCATGTTGCCGTCGCCGGCATGAAAGACATTGGCGACCCGCAGGCCAAGCCGCGCGACGATCTCGCCGGTTTTCTTCAGCACATAGGGCAACTGGCTGAGCGGCACCGTGCCATCCATGCAGATATAATCGGCGATGCGGCCGGTGGCGCCAAAGGCGGACTTGCGCCCCTTCCAGATCAGGGCGGCCTCGGTGGCGGATTGGGATTCCTTGATGGTCGACACACCGTGGCGGCGAGCGATCGCGATGATGCTGGCAAGCATGGCATCCATCTCGGCCTCCGATCCCTCCACCTCGACGATCAGCAGAGCCTCGACATCCATGGGATAGCCGGCATGGGCAAAGGCCTCGCAGATCTCGATCGCCGGTCTGTCCATGAACTCGATCGCGACCGGAATGATGCCCATGCCGATGATTTCGGCGACGCAGGTTCCCGCTTCCTCCGAGGACTGGAAGCCGAAAAGCACGGGCCGTGCGCCCTCGGGTTTGGCGATCAACCGTACCGTCGCCTCCGCGACGATGCCGAGCTGGCCTTCCGAGCCACAGATCAGGCCCAGTAGATCGTAGCCGGCGCTGTCCAGCGCCTTGCCGCCCAGGTCGATGATCGTGCCATCGAACATCACCATCTTGACGCCGAGCAGGTTGTTGGTCGTGACACCGTATTTCAGACAATGCGCCCCGCCGGAATTCATGCCGATATTGCCGCCGATTGTGCAGGCCAGCTGCGAGCTCGGATCGGGCGCGTAGAAATAGCCGTCGGCAGAAACGGCCTCGGAAATATTGAGATTGGTGACGCCGGCCTGCACCGTGGCGGTGCGGTTGGCATAATCGATATCGAGGATGCGCGACAGCTTCGACAGGCCGATGACCACGGCATCGGATTGCGGGATCGCGCCGCCGGAAAGGGATGTGCCCGCGCCGCGTGGCACGACGGGAATGCCGTAGCGGCTGCAATATTTCAGGACCGCTGCCACCTGCGCCGTGGTTTCCGGAAGTGCTACGGCCAGCGGCACATTGCGATAGGCGATGAAGGCATCGGTCTCGAACGGCACGAGGCCACGCGGCTCGCTGACCAGGCAACCCTTCGGCAAAAGATCCGCGAGATCGGACACGATGATATCGCGGCGATCGAGCACGGATTTTTTCGGCGGCAGAAATGCGATCTTGTCCGGCATGTTTTCTTTCCCGTCCGCTCAACTGGTATTTTTCTTTACCACTTCCACCGATCCACCGCAAATGTTAAACAGTTTTTCCTTTTGAGCAAGAATGGCCGGCATTGATGACGAATCTGGGCGATCTCGAGATTTTCGCACGTGTGGTCTCGACCGGCAGCATGTCGGCCGCAGGCCGGACGCTCGGTTTTTCGCCGGCCGTCATCTCCAAGCGGATCAAGCGGCTGGAAGACCGTCTCGGCACGCGGCTTTTGCAGCGCACGACCCGGCAGATTTCGCTGACGGAAGCCGGCCAGGGCTTTTATGACCGGGTGCTCGGTGTGCTCGCCGGCATCGAGGATGCCGAAGCCTTTGTTGCCGGACGTTCCGGCCAGGCGCAGGGAACGCTCAGGATTTCTGCATCCACCTCCTTCGGCCGCATGCACATCGCGCCGCACCTGACGAGGTTCATGACGGCGCATCCCGGCCTCACCCTCAACCTCGTGCTGTCGGATGCCTTTACCGATATCGTCGCCGAAGGCTTCGATCTGGCGATCCGCATCGGGAGCTTAAGCGATTCGAGCCTTGTGGCACGCAAGCTGGCGCCGGTGCGCCGCGTGCTTTGCGCATCAAAAGACTATGTCGAGCGTCATGGCATGCCGCGCACACTCGGCGATCTCGAACGCCATATCTGCCTGCCGGCGCACAACCACGAAAGCTGGAAACTCGAAGGGCCGGATGGTCCGGTCAGCTACCGCCCTGAGGGACCGCTGATCACCAATTCATCGGAGGTCATCCGCGAGGCGGTTCTGTCAGGCGCCGGCATCGCCTTGCGTTCCACCTGGGATATCGGGCCGGAACTGCGGGCGGGCAAGCTCGTTCAGATGCTGCCGGAATGGGAGGGGTCGCGCAACCTCACGGTTTCAGCGCTCTATCCCAGCCGCCAGTTCCTGCCCGCCAAGGTCCGGCTGTTCATCGACTATCTCGCAGACCTCTATGGTCCGGAACCCTATTGGGAACGGTAGGCTTTCAGGAAACCTGATTCCAGAAACCGAACCGGCGACCGTGTTTCTGTCGCAGGCTCTCGACATAGGCGCCATGGGTCATCTGGCCTGTCTCGGTCTGGAATTGACCGGCAAGATCGGTCAACCGCGCGAGGTAGGCGGCAGCATCCGCATAGGCTTCCGACAGGCCGGCTCTCAGGATATGGTCCAGCATCGCCCGGTAGAGAATGGTGGCCGCCGCCGGATGATCGGCCTCCAGTGCTTCTGCGGCCGGCGACAGCGCGTCGGAAAAGCGGCCGTCCCAGATATCGGCGCGGCGGGTGACATAGCGGGCCGCAAGATCAAGCCTTGGCCATTCCAGGTAGAAGGCAAGCGCTGCATTCACATCCGGGTGGCGCTCGATGAAGGCGAACGCCTTGTCCAGCGCTTCGAATTCCTCAAAATCGCCGGCCTTGGCGATGTACTCACGCAGCATGCCGGCATCCAGCCGTTCCTCGAAAACCGCCCAGCGCACCGCCTGCGAGGCCGTGCGGTCCTTGACGCCATCGAGAATGGCCGCCTCCAGCCGCCTGGCATCCGGCGGTACCGGAATGGAGCCGGCATAGAGTTCCGCGCGCCTGGCAAAACCGAGACGGGCCTTGCGCGGACGGCGCACCCAGACGAGGGCTTCGGCAAACCGGCCGGCTTCGTAAAGGCGGGCGGCCAGCAGTTTCGGCTCGCGCAATTCCTCCGGCAGGCTCTCCTCGATGGCGATATGGCTATCGACATCGTTCCTCGCATCGGCAATGGCGCGGCGGACAAAGACGAAGGCCGGGAGATAGGGGCTGCCGGCGGGGACTTTCTTGCCGGCCAGCATCTCGTCCCAGGCCTTCAGCACATCGTCGGACAAGCCAGCGGCAATGCGCATGGCAAGCAAGGTATCGAAGCCGTAGTAGTCCGCGCCCTTCAGCCGCGGCGTCAAAAGGGCCGTGATGCGGGCGGCATCCTCTGGCTTCAGTGCCTTGGCCAAGTCGCCCGCGGCCTCGCAAGCCTGCCCGTAGATCTTGGCGATCCGCCCGCTGGCATCATTGGCTCGGTCAGTGATGGTCTCGTAGCCGAAAACGAAACGGGCGAGCCGCTCCAGCGCCATGCTAGGGGCGACCGGGCCGAACTCCTTGACGATGGTCGCCAACAGGCTTTCGAGTTCCTTGCCGAATAGCCGTTCCCTTTGGCCCTTGATGCGGGTGCGCGCCTTTTCCAGCGTATCGAGGCGACTGTCGACCAGTTTCGCCACCGCATCGCCGCCGCTGATGCCGGCCAGTGCAGCGCTCACGCGCTTCTTGAAGGCGACGTTCAGCGCGGACTCGTCGAGCGCGATATCGATCAACCTTTCGAGGCCGAGGACTGTCAGGCCCGCCTTATCAAGTTTAGGTTTTTTCGCTGCTTTTGCCATGGACTTAAACTGCGCAAATCCGAGCAGAAAACAAGAAGCCTAGCCATATGCTCACTTCACTTTGTCCACAGGGCTTTGCCGGTCTTCATCCTCGTGATGGCGGCGGATGGAGCGCACGACAAGCCAGATCACCAGAATGGCGACCGGCACGAAAAAGCCGGTCAGGACGCTCGACTTGATCGGCAGGCCTTCGCTTTCCACTGCTTTTGCCAGATAGCCGAACAGGCCGACGACATAATAGGAGATTGCCGCCACAGACAGGCCTTCGACCGTCTGCTGCAGGCGAAGCTGCAGCTTGGCACGGCGGTCCATGGAATTGAGGAGCACACTGTTTTGCCGTTCCAGCTCGACATCGACCCAGCTGCGCAGAAGCGACGTCGCCCTTGCCAGCTTGCGTGAGAGGTTGGCCTGTCGTTCCTCGATCGATTGGCAGGTGCGCATGGCCGGGGCCAGTCGGCGTTCAAGGAAGGTGCCCATGGATTCATAACCCGGCATGCCGGTCTCGGCGAGCGTGCGGATGCGCTCCTGCACGATGCCGTAATAGGCGCGGCTGGCGCCGAACCGGTAGAGACTGAGCGCTGCACCCGCCTCAAGCTCGGCGGCGAGACGGGTAATTTCCGCCAGCATATCGTCGGCTTCATCGCGCACATTGCCGCGCATGCGCTGCGTCACTGCAGTCAGCCCGTCCTCGATCCGGCGGATATCGGGTGACAGGGATTGAGCCAGCGGCAGGCCGATCATCGCCAGCGTCCGGTAGGTCTCGATATCGAGCAGGCGCTGCACCAGCGCACCGGTGCCGGCTTCCGTCATGCCGCGATCAAGCACAAGGATCTGGGTCAGACCGTCACCGTTCTGGCGAAAGTCGGTGAGGATCGTCGCCTGGCCGTTCTTTATCTCGCTGTGACAGAGGCTGGTCGGATCGAACAGCGCAATCGCCGCGCGGGTTTCCGGCGTATCCGGGCGAATTTCGAGGCGGATGCCTGATATTAGCGAGCCGGGTGGCGAAAAGCCGTCGCCAAAAGGATGGATCGCGACTTCGCCGCCAAACTGCTCGGGCGCTGCCGCATCCCAGAAATAGGTCGAAAATTCCGTGTGCCGCTCCCAGCGCAGCGTGCCCTGCCCCCAAGGCATGGCGTGATGATTGGCCTCCCGGACCGGAGGGGAAATGCCGCGGGCCCGCGAAAGTTCTGATAGAACCGCATGATCGACGATCGATCCGCCATCCGTCATGAAGGCAAGCTGGAAGATGACGCGCGGCGACGTGACCAGCGCATAGGGTCGCGCATGGATTTCACCCAGCGCCTGCGCCCTTACGGGTGCGGCCGGAAATGCAAAACTGCCTTTTGCCATGAAGCGATCGTCCCCTCTCACGCGTCAATCCAGTTCCTCTTATCAAGAGAAAACCACAAAAGGAAACGACGCTTTGACGCAGCTCACTATAATCTCAAGCCGCAAGATACGAACAACTGGATAATATAATTGACCAATTTTCCCCGGAACTCTAAATTGTCCATCAAGGAGACACAGCCTTGATGGACGATCCGATCGATCTTTACGCCCGCATTCGCCACAGCCGGACCGCCGACGAGGTGATCAATCAGATCGAGCTTCTGGTGCTGGAGGAATCTTACGCGATGGCGACCGGCTGCCGGGCGAGCGCGACCTGTCGAAGCGTTTCGACGTTTCGCGGCCGATCCTGCGGGAAGCCTTGAAGGAGCTGGAAAACCGCGGACTTCTCATCAGCCATCATGGTGGCGGAACCTTTGTTGCAGACGTCATCGGGCAAATCTTTTCAAAGCCGGTGATCGAACTGATCGCCCGCCATCCGCAGGCGACGCAGGATTACCTCGAATATCGCCGCGAACTCGAGGGGCTGACCGCCGAACTCGCCGCCCGGCGGGCGACGGCATTTGATCGGGATATCCTGACGCGGATCATGACGCAGATGCGCGCCGCCCACGGCAATGGCCCCTTCGAAACCGAACTGGCGGCGGATATCGACCTGCACAATGCGATTGGCGAGAGTGCCCACAACATCATCCTGCTGCACACGCTGCGGGCCTGTTACCGGCTGCTGAGCAACGGCATCTTCTTCCATCGCTCCATCGTCTTTTCAGCCCCCGGCGCCAGCGACAAACTGCTTGCCCAGCACGAGGCAATTTTCGACGCGATCATGGCCGCCGACCCTGAGCGCGCCCGCGCCGCCGCGCAGGCACATATCGACTTCATCATCACCGCGACGCGCGAAGCTGAACGATCAGGAGAATGGACGCGGATTTCGCAGTTGCGCATTCAGCAACGCGACCAGCAGGGCGCTCCACAGACCGCAAAGCCTCTGCCCGATGAAACAAAAACGTCCTGATCGGCTCGCCAGCGCCGCATGCGGCGCAAATACGATTTCGAATGGCGCATTCGACACACTGCGGTCACGCATTCCGCCTAAATTGCTTCGATAGCCTTTGCGTTGCCCTTTTTCAGGGGCCGCAGCGCCCTATATCTACTTCACGACATCTGTGCGTTTACAGCCCTGCCAAAGCGGGCATAGTGAAGCAATATTGCAGATGCGTGATTCTCTACAATTTTGAAAGGATGCCCGAACGTTGAAAATCTTGAATCGTATTGCCGATGACGTGCGCCTGATGTTCCGCCGGCCTGTCCGGGTGCAGTGCGCCGCCTTGTGCTATCGGTTCAAGAAGAAGAGCGCGCAGCCGGAGATGCTCGTCATCACCAGCCGCGATACCGGGCGCTGGGTCATTCCGAAGGGCTGGCCGATGGAAGGAAAGACGCTCAATCAGGTCGCGGCGCGCGAAGCCTACGAGGAGGCGGGCGTCAAGGGTGAGCCCGGCGCTGACACCATCGGTTTCTATACCTACGAAAAAGGCATGGACCACGGGATGAAGATTCCCTGCCGGGTGCAGGTCTATCCGGTCGTCGTCTTCGACATGGCCAAGCGGTTCCCGGAAAAAGGCAGCCGCACGATCGAATGGGTCAGTTTCGAGGAAGGCTCGGCGCGGGTCGCCGAGCCTTTGCTGAAAGACCTGATCCTGGCGTTCGAGAAACGCCTGCTTTCGACCATGAACGCGGACGCGCTGGCCGCCGCACAAAAAACAGCCTGACACAGGAAACCCGCAATCACGACAGGGCGGCGCGAGCTTCGCCGGCTAAACTTTGTCGTCGCCATCGCGGAATATCTTGAAATCGGACATGGTTTCGGGCCAAGAATCGGACAAGAGATCACAACGCGTCTAGGGGACCTTACACATCAGGAAATGTGCGGCGCCTGAAGGCGTATGGCACATCGATTGGAGACGAAACGGTGGGAAAACCAGTTCCCTATCTGGAAAAACCGACCCTCGATAAGGATTTGGACAAGGTAACCTTCACCGAGGAAGCCTCCCACTATGTGCTGAAGCCCTGGGCCGGCCTCGGGCTTGGGCTGCTGTTCGTCTGCCTCAGCATGCTGTTTGCCGCTGCTTACGTTTCCGAACAGCCGGCCTTTCTCATGGTCATCGCCGCGGCAGCGCTTGCCGGCTACATGGCCATGAACATCGGCGCCAATGATGTAACCAACAATGTCGGTGCGGCGGTGGGCTCAAGGGCCATCACCATGACCACGGCGCTGGTCATCGCAGCAGTTTTCGAGGTTGCCGGCGCCGTCTTTGCCGGCGGGCGGGTGGTCTCGACCATCGAAGCCGGCATTATCGATACTGCTCTCATGCCGACAGGCCCCGCCTTTGCCTGGGTGATGATGGCAGCGCTGCTTTCGGCCGCCGTCTGGATCAATATCGCCACCTGGTCCGGGGCGCCAATCTCGACGACGCACTCGATCATCGGCGGCATCCTCGGCGCCGGCATCGCCGCTGCCGGTTTTTCAGCGGTTCAGTGGTGGGCACTGGCGGGGATCACCGCAAGCTGGGTGGCTTCGCCCCTGCTTGGCGGCGGGATCGCCGCTGCACTGCTTGCCTTCATCAAGATCTTCATCATCTATCGCGAAGACAAGATTACCGGCGCCGTCTTCTGGATGCCGATCCTGATCTCGGTCATGACCGGCGCCTTCGCCGCCTATTTTGCTCTGGTCGGCCTTGAAAAGATCATCGATCTGGATGTCTCGAACGGCCTTGCCATCGGCCTTGGCGTGGCATTCCTCACCATCCTGGTCAGCCGTCCCTGGATCATGCGCCAGGCGCGCGATCTGGACGATCGCAACCAGTCGCTGCGCAAGCTTTTCCGGGTCCCGCTGATCCTGTCTGCCGCCCTGCTCTCCTTTGCCCACGGCGCCAATGACGTTTCCAATGTCGTCGGGCCGCTCTCGGCCATCGTCACCCATGTCAACGGACTGGCAGTGAGCGACACCAGCGAAGTTCCCCTGTGGGTGATGCTGATCGGGGCGCTCGGCATTTCCTGCGGGTTGTTGCTGTTCGGCCCGAAACTCATCAGGGTCGTGGGAGAGGAGATCACCAAGCTCAATCCGATGCGCGCCTTCTGCGTGGCGCTGGCCACCGCCATCACCGTGCTGATCGCGACCGCGCTCGGGCTGCCTGTATCGACGACCCATACCGCCGTCGGCGCCGTCTTCGGTATCGGCTTCTTCCGCGAGTGGTTCACCCGCAACTCCAAGCGCCGGCTTGAATATGTGCGCAACAAGACAGGCCAGACGGATTTCCAGCGCCGGGTCGAGCAAAGCCCGGACGAGCGGCACCTGCGCCAGCTCGTACGCCGTTCGCATTTCATGACGATCATCGCCGCATGGGTGATCACCGTTCCGATATCGGCCTTGCTTTCGGCCGGTGTTTACGCCTTATTCGCGGCGATTTTCATCTGACCATCCTTCACGGAAGGAAAAACCATGCGCGCCAATTTCCGAATGCAGCGCCTTTTCGTCGATGCGCCGCTGTCAGCGGGTATCGCCCATGAGGTCGGCAAGGAACAGTTCAACTACCTCATCAACGTGCTGCGCTACGGCGACGGCAGCGAGGTCCTCGTCTTCAATGGACGGGACGGCGAATGGCGCGCGACGCTGTCCCTGCCGACAAAGAAGCGGCTGTTTCTAACCCCGTCGAGCAGACCCGCCCGCAGCCGAAACCATGCGATCTGCACTATCTGTTTGCTCCGCTGAAGGTCGGTCGGCTCGACTATCTCGTCCAGAAGGCGGTCGAGATGGGCGCCGGCCTGCTGCAGCCGGTGATGACCCAGCATGTGCAGGGCAAGATCACCAGCATGGAGCGCCTGCAGGCCAATGTCATCGAGGCGGCCGAACAATGCGGCGTGCTCGGTATTCCGCAGGTGGAAGCGCCCAAGCGACTTGCCGACGTTCTCGACACCTGGCCTGGAGAGCGGCGGATCATCTTTTGCGACGAAGGCGATTCCGGGCAGAATCCGCTGCCGATCCTTGCAGAGATCAAGGAAAGCAAACTGGCCCTGCTGATCGGGCCTGAAGGCGGGTTTTCGGACGAAGAACGCACGCGGCTGCGCAGCCTCGATTTCGTCACTGCCATTCCGCTGGGACCACGCATCCTGCGGGCCGATACGGCGGCTGTCGCGGCCATGGCCGTCATTCAGGCCGCAATCGGCGACTGGCGATAGATCGCTGCCTTATTGTGAAATCCATGTGTTGAAAATTTGAACCGGGCTTGAAACAATTTCACTTGCACCACACTTCAATCCGGTTCAAGCACCCTCCTCATGGTCTGTTTTCCTGCGGGCCGATCCATTCAAAAGAAGACGCCCATGGCCAGAGATACCACCGACCAGACACCGGTCACCTCGCTTGCTGACCTGACCGAATATCTGGCTGAGGGCAACAAGCCGAAGGACAGGTTCCGCATCGGGACGGAGCACGAGAAGTTCGCCTTCTTCAAGGCGGACAACAGCCCGGTTCCCTATTTCGGCGAGGCCAGCATCTCGGCCCTTTTGAACGGCATGGCGCAGAAAAGCGGCTGGGAGCCGATCATCGACGCCGGCAACATCATCGGTCTTGCCGAACATTCCGGACAGGGCGCCATCTCGCTGGAGCCGGGCGGACAGTTTGAACTTTCCGGCGCGCCGCTCGAAAACCTGCATCAAACCTGCAAGGAATCCAATCGGCATCTGGCCGATCTGCGCGAGATCGCCGAACCGCTCGGCATCCGCTTTCTCGGCATCGGCGGCTCGCCGAAATGGACGCTCGCCGAAACACCGCGCATGCCAAAATCCCGCTATGACATCATGAGCCGCTACATGCCGAAGGTCGGCACCCAGGGCCTCGACATGATGTACCGCACCTGCACGATTCAGGTGAACCTCGACTTCTCCTCGGAAGAGGACATGCGCCGCAAGATGCAGGTGTCCCTGAAGCTGCAACCGCTGTCGACGGCGCTGTTTGCAAGCTCGCCCTTTACCGATGGCAAGCCGAACGGCCTGCTCTCCTGGCGCGGCGATATCTGGCGCGATACCGACAACCAGCGCGCCGGCGTGTTGCCTGCCATCTTCAACGCCGATTTCGGCTTCGAGGACTACGTCAAATGGGCGCTCGACGTGCCGATGTATTTCGTCGTGCGCGACGGCAAGTACCACGACTGCACCCATGTCACCTTCCGCCAGTTTATGAACGGCGCGCTGAAGGGCGAGCTTGCCGACTGGGAACCCAATATGGGCGACTGGACCAACCATCTCTCGACGCTGTTTCCCGATGTCCGCCTGAAGCGATTCCTCGAAATGCGCGGCGCCGATGGCGGCCCGTGGCGCCGGATCTGTGCGCTTCCCGCCTTCTGGGTAGGCCTGCTCTATGACGACGCGGCGCTGGATGCTGCCGAGGCCCTGACGCGCGACTGGACCTACGAGGAAACGCTCGCCATGCGCAACGCCGTACCGGTGCAAGGGCTTAGCGCCACGCACCGCGGTATCTCGCTGTTCGACATCGCCCGCGAAGTGATCAACATTTCGCGTCTCGGCCTGAAGAACCGCAACCGGCTGAACGGCGACGAAGTGGATGAGAGCATCTTCCTTGCGCCGCTGGACGAGGTGTTGGCCAAGAAGGCAACGCTCGCCGAAGACTTGCTGGCCCGCTACAACGGCCGCTGGAACGGCTCGGTCGAACCGGTCTTCGCTGACTATCAATATTGAAGGCTGGAGCGTCTAGAACCGTTTCTTCAGGAAATAGCGAGGAATGGCGTTTGGCCCGCCCTCAAGCGCGCCAAACACCTCGTAGCCGAGCTTTTCGTAGAAGGGCTTGGCCTGAAACTCGAACGTATCGAGCCAGACGCCGATATAGCCGCGCGCACGGGCAATCGTCTCGGCTTCGTGGATGAGGCGGCTTCCGAGCCCCTGACCGCGATACTGATCCGGGATTGCCAGATACTTTACGAAGGCCCAGCCGAAACCGTCCATTCCATAGAGCCCGCCCATGACTTCAAGCGTGTCGGGATCGCGGAGCAGGACGGCAAAATCCGTCTTGTCCATAGTCGGGCCGATATGGCCGGCGGCGTGCTTCTGGAGGACAGACACGATCGCCGTGCCGTCTTCCGGGCTGGCGTTTTCAAGGATGACGTCGATGATCGGAGGCTTCATTCAAATCCGCTTTTGATTCAGACTTGATCGACGATAGGCAATCATCTGGACCTTGTGGAGTGAGAAAATGCGCTCGGTCCCTAAAAGGCTTTATGCGGCTCACAGAAAGCAGTTTTCCTCCGTCATATTCCCGTTATAGTGCAAGGCCTTGGGGACGCTGCCTGCCGGGAGAGGATTGGCCATGATTCCGCTTTTTGACATGATGATGCAGGCGCAGAACGGCAATGCCATGGAGGTCATGGCCAAGCAGTTCGGCCTTGCCCAGGAACAGATGGCCAAGGCCACCGCCGCGCTGATGCCGGCCTTTTCGACAGCGCTGAAGCGCAACACCACCAACCCTTACGATTTCGGCGCGCTGATGACGGCGATGACCAGCGGCAACCACGCACAATATTTCGAGGATATGAGCAAGGCCTTCACGCCGCAGGGCATGAACGACGGCAACGGCGTTCTCGGCCAGCTTTTCGGATCCAAGGAGATGTCGCGGGCGATTGCCGCGCAGGCCGCCCAGATGACCGGCATCGGCCAGGAAATCTACAAGCAGATGCTGCCCGTCATGGCGAGTGCCATCATGGGCGGGCTATTCAAGCAGGCGACCGGCCAGATGGGTGGCGGCCAGTTCGGTGGCCCAATGGGCAATATGCAGAATCCGTTTGCCAACACGCCGATGGAAGCGGTGATGAAGCCATGGATGGAAGCCTCGGGTTTTGCCAAGAAGCCGGAGCCGGCAGCCAACCCTTTCGACAATCCCTTCACCCAGGCGATGCAGGGCTTTTTCAACGGCGGCAAGACGGACGAAAAACCCGCAGGCGCACCCGACATGTTTGCCGGCAACCCCTTCGTCAAGGCCTTCCAGGACATGATGGCCACCTCAGACACAGCCGCGCCCACTGCCGCCAAGCCCACCGAAAAACGCCACTCGCCCCCTTCGCCGAGATGTTCTCCAGCATGTTCGACAGCGGACTGGAAGCCCAGAAGGAATATCAGAAGAGCATCGACGGGCTGTTCGAGACGTATCGGAAGAATACGGGGGTGATCAGCGCCTACCCATGATGGTGACTTCATGCCAAGAGGCGGTTCCTTATCGATGGCAGCCAATCGGAGGTCATGGCGGGTTTGGTGCCGACATGGGCAGCTGCACAGCCTCATCCGCCCCTCTGCAACGGAACGCCTGTGCTGATCGGCGTTTACAAAGCCGAGACCCGGTTGCGACCAGCCCGCTTCGATAGATACAATCCCTCGTCAGCGCGTTTGAGAATATCGCTGGAATAGCGATCCGGCTGACTGAATTCGCTAACACCACCACTGATCGTCGCGTCGTAACGCAAGGTTTCCCTAAGGCTGATCGGAACATGTTCGCGCAGTTGCTCTGCAAGTTCCAGCGCATCGCGACGATGGGTACCAGGCATCACAACCACGAATTCGTCGCCCCCAAAACGGGCGATAACATCGGTCTGGCGCAGATGCTGCCGACATAGGCGGGCAATTTCCACGAGGGCGGCGTCGCCCGCCTGATGTCCCATATCGTCGTTGAGCCGTTTGAAATTATCGAGATCGAAAACGAGAACCGATGTCTGGGCTTTCTCGCGCTCAAAGATCGCCAACCGCTGATCCAGGGTCTCGATCAGCTTGCGCCGGTTGTATAGCCCGGTCAGGGCGTCCGTTTCGCTCAGTTGGCGCAGCCTTTGCTGAACCTCATTCTTCTCGGTGATATTGCTCGCCACCCAGACGACAGCATCCTCGCCCTCCACCTGAAAACTCAGCGCCTGAACGCGGCCTTCAAACCATATGGAATAACTGGGGCCATCGCCCGCTCCCTTGACGTCACTGCCGCTGAGTTCGTATTCGACGATGTGAAGGACACCGCTTTCCAACGCCTTTTCAATTTCGTGAGCGAACCACTGTGCCTTCTCCTCCTTCAACACTTCAAACATGCTGCGTCCGACAAGACCGCTGCCGTCGTGATAGTGTCTGAGGTCTTTCCCTCCGAATATAGCTGCATACCTGCCACTGCGCGTCAGGATGAAGGCGGGATCTGGAAGGGAGGAAAGAATGGAATTCAATTGCTGCTGCGTAAACAAGGCGTCACTTTCCCAAGTTGCTTGACGACATGGCTCTGTTAAAAAATATTCGCATGTTCACTCGCTCACGGCACAAATTTGATCTAAAAATCAGCCCTCTACTTGCTCCACCTTGCCATAACAGCATTTCCTTTTTCTAAATGCGCAATTGCGGGGGAAGAAAAAGACCCTCTCGACGGAAATGCCCAGTGCCTCGACCTCGATTGGCACGTCTCCTCACAGCAGCTTTATGGCCATGCCGCCCATTGCACACGAATGCAGACCACAACTTTTCCTTGTGCAAATCGACAGTTACCATGATTCCCCCAAAACAAAAAAGCCCGGTGCCGGTCCTTGGACCATGCACCGGGCAAGCAGCAGGGCAATTGGCTCTAAACCCTGCGGGGAACGGTAACGCGCAGAGGCGGCTGCGCGTCCCTGTTGCGTGGTCGTCTTTCGACGTTTGGGGCACGCAACAAAACTTTTGAGCCGCCGCATGCCAGACCGGCCGGATGCAGCGGATGGGCCGGTCAGTCGCGGCGCGCGTTCCTGTAGAACGCGTTTGTGCGGTTGCGCGCGGACTGCGTGAGGTGACGGCCTGGATCATCGAAGAAGGACGAGGTCAGGGCCTCGCGGACTTCGTGACGGCAGAGCCCCATATCGAGCAGCTGGTGGTCGTCGAGATCGTGCAGGCTGCCGATCGCATTGCGGTTCAGCATTCGGCGCCAGACCGATTTCAGCACGGCCACGATCCCCGTCTGGCGGGACGTCGCGGACTGCCTCCCGGTCAGGGTGAGGTCGAGGGTGTGATCGGTCGTGCGCATGGTGCCTGCTCCTGGTTTTGGGCACGAAACAACGCCTCCTGCCGCAGGGAGGTCAGTGCGGCAGGCGGGTCGAAACTCTGATGGTGATCCGGTCTGCCAAAGACGTTCCGGAGCGTTTTTGATGCGTTTTTGCAGCATCAGGGTCGCAAATCGGCATTGATCAGTCCAACGAATGTTTCTAATGATATTCATCAAACTAATTTATGAGACCTGTTTTTCTTCCGGAAAACACCCTTGAGGATCGGGACCATGTCTGCACCGCTCGACATCGACCAGCTGCAAACCTTCGTTGCCATTGCCGATACCGGCAGTTTTACCAAGGCGGCCGATCGCGTCTTCAAGACGCAGTCCGCGGTCTCGATGCAGATGCGACGGCTTGAGGAACGCATCGGCAAGCAGCTCTTCGCCAAGGACGGGCGCGGCAACCGGCTGACGACCGAAGGCGACCGGCTGTTGAATTTTGCCCGCCGCATGCTGCGGCTGAACAACGAGGCGATCGCCTCCTTCGACGACAACCGGCTGGAAGGCACGCTGCGCATCGGCACGCCGGACGATTATGCCGACCGTTATATGCCTGAGATCATCGTGCGCTTCGCCAAGACACATCCGAATGTCGAGCTCTATATCATCTGCGAGCCTTCGGTGGATCTGGCCGAGAAAATGGCCAAGGGCGACCTCGATATCGCACTGGTGACCCACAATCCGCGCGCACGCTCCTCCGATGTGGTGCGCACCGAACCGCTCTGCTGGGTCAGCTCAATCAACCATCCGCTGCCGGAAAATGCGCCGGTGCCGCTGGCCGTTGGAAAGCGCGACTGCCAGTGGCGTCAGGCCGCCTGCTCGGCGCTGGACGCTACCGGGAAGGAATACAACATCCTGTTCACCAGCTGGTCCTCGACCGTCGTGGCGGCGGCAGTGCTGGCCGGTATGGCGGTCGCGGTTCTGCCGGAATCGGCGCTTCGCACCGGCATGAAGGTGCTGACGCTGGCCGACGGTTTCCCGGCGTTGGCGCCGGTTCAGATCGGCATCATGAAGCGGCCGGGTCTTTCTCCCTCGCTTTGCAACGCCATCACCAACCATATCACCGCCTGCCTCGACAACATTACGCCGACTGCGGTGAACGACGATCTCGATGGCGACCTGAAGAGTTTTTCGCGTTATCCGCGGCTTCGCCAGAGCCACATGCTGCCGGGTTGGTAATGAAAAACCGCGCTCCTTGCGGAAGCGCGGCGGCAATTTATTACAATCAATAAGCCTGTGCAGTCCTCAAGGACCAAAATCAGTGTTTGCGATAGAAACTCGTCATTGTCGTCTTGGGCAAGCCCGGACCGTAACGACCCGCGCCAGTTATCTTTAATCCAAGACGCGCTCGGGCCAAAGAGGCACCGCTGTGCCATTTTTGGTCCGTTCGCAGAATGCCGCACCGAAGCTAAACCAAAACGGGCCCATTGCCGGGCCCGTCTGTATGGTTTCTTGGTGGTGCCGGCTCTGAGGTCGACACCGTTTCAGATTACGGCTCAGACCAGATCGAAACGGTCTGCGTTCATTACCTTGTTCCAGGCGGCAACGAAGTCGCCGACGAACTTTGCCTGCATGTCGCTCTGGGCGTAGACTTCTGCCAGAGCCCGTAGCTGCGAGTTCGAGCCGAAGACCAGATCGACGCGGGTCGCGGTCCACTTCAGCTCGCCGGTCGTCCGGTCGCGGCCCTCAAAGACTTCCTCATCCGGCGAAACTGATTTCCAGACCGTGCCCATGTCGAGCAGGTTGACGAAGAAGTCGTTGGTCAGCGTTTCCGAGCGCCTGGTGAAGACGCCGTGCTGCGACTGGCCATGATTGGCATTCAGCGCACGCAGGCCGCCGACGAGAACGGTCATTTCCGGAGCGGTCAGCGTCAGCAGCTGGGCCTTGTCGATCAAAAGTTCCTCGGCCGAAACCGTGAAGCTCGTCTTCTGATAGTTGCGGAACCCTTCCGAAAGCGGCTCAAGCACATCGAAGGATTCAACATCTGTCTGTTCCTGCGTTGCGTCTGTCCGGCCCGGCGTGAAGGGCACCGAAACGTCGTGGCCGGCAGCCTTGGCCGCCTTTTCGACGGCAGCGGCACCAGCGAGCACGATCAGATCGGCCAGTGACACCTTCTTGATGCTGGTCTGCGCATCGTTGAAGGCCTTCTGGATGCCTTCCAGCGTTTCCAGAACCTTGGCGAGCTGGGCCGGCTGGTTGGCTTCCCAATCCTTCTGCGGGGCAAGGCGAATACGGGCACCATTGGCACCGCCGCGCTTGTCGGACCCGCGGTAGGTCGAGGCCGATGCCCAGGCGGTCGAAACCAGCTGGGAGACCGACAGGCCGGAGGCAAGGATCTTCTCCTTGAGGGCGGCGATGTCGTCAGCGTCAACAAGCGGATGATCGACGGCCGGCACCGGATCCTGCCAGATCAGTTCTTCGCTCGGCACTTCTGGGCCGAGATAAAGAACGCGCGGACCCATGTCGCGATGGGTCAGCTTGAACCAGGCGCGGGCGAAGGCATCGGCAAACTGATCCGGGTTTTCGAGGAAGCGGCGGGAAATCGCCTCGTAGGCAGGGTCGGCACGCAAAGCCAGGTCGCTGGTCAGCATGGTTGGGGCGTGACGCTTGTTCGGATCGTGTGCATCCGGAACCGAGCCTGCCCCTGCACCATCCTTCGGCTGCCACTGGTGGGCACCGGCCGGGCTCTTCGTCAGTTCCCATTCGAAGCCAAGCAGGTTTTCGAAGAAATAGTTGCTCCACTGCGTCGGGGTCTGCGACCAGGTGACTTCCAGACCGCTGGAAATCGTATCACCGCCCTTGCCGCTGCCATGGGTGCTGGCCCAGCCGAAGCCCTGCGCTTCGATACCCGCTGCTTCCGGCTCGCGACCGACATGGGCAGCATCACCGGCACCATGGGTCTTGCCGAAAGTGTGGCCGCCGGCGATGAGGGCGACGGTTTCCTCGTCGTTCATAGCCATGCGGCCGAATGTTTCGCGGATATCGCGGGCTGAGGCCAGCGGATCGGGCGTGCCGTTCGGGCCTTCCGGATTGACGTAGATCAGGCCCATCTGGACGGCTGCCAGCGGGTTTTCCAGATCGCGGTCGCCGCTATAGCGCTTGTCGTCGAGCCAGGTGCTTTCCGCACCCCAGTAGATGTCCTCTTCCGGCTCCCAGACGTCGGCACGGCCGCCGGCGAAGCCGAAAGTCTTGAAGCCCATGGATTCCAAAGCGACGTTGCCGGTGAGCACCATCAGGTCGGCCCAGGAAATCTTGTTGCCGTATTTCTGCTTGATCGGCCAGAGAAGGCGGCGGGCCTTGTCGAGATTGACGTTGTCAGGCCAGCTGTTGAGCGGCGCGAAACGCTGGGTGCCCGAGGTTGCGCCGCCGCGGCCGTCGCCGGTGCGGTAGGTGCCGGCGCTGTGCCAGGCCATGCGGATCATGAAGGGGCCGTAATGACCGAAGTCGGCCGGCCACCATTCCTGAGAATCCGTCATCAGGGCGACGAGATCCTTCTTGATCTCGGCGAGATCAAGCTTCTTGAATTCTTCGGCATAGCTGAAGCCGGTTCCCATCGGATCTGATAGCGCCGAGTTCTGGTGGAGAATCCTGAGGTTCAGCTGATTGGGCCACCATTCGCGGTTCGACGTGCCCTTGCCGGAGCTCGTGGTCAGCGATCCGTGCATGATGGGACATTTGCCCGTTTTTTCGACTTTGGCGTCCATGTTTGGCTCCTTTAGGAAACGCAATTTCGTTGGTTCGACCGCACAATCGTCCAGAAGGTCCATAATTTCCAATTGTATTTAATGCTATTATCGATAAGATAAAACTATCATGCTCACTCTCCGTCAAATGCGCTATTTCGATGCTCTCGCCACGGCACTCCATTTCGGCCGCGCGGCGAAAATGACCAATGTCAGCCAGCCGGCCCTCTCGGCGCAGATCATGGAGATGGAAGCCGATCTCGGCATCCGCCTTGTCGAGCGTGGTCGCGCCGGCGTGATCCTGACGCAGCAGGGCGAGGCTCTGCTGCCGGAAATCCGGGCCATTCTTCTTTCTGTCGATGGTCTGTACGACAGGGCGCGGCAAGTCGCCGGCGTGCTGGAAGGCAAGCTGCGGCTCGGCATCATCCCGACAGTGGCACCCTATCTGGTGCCGGTGCTCATTCCGATGCTGCGCAGCCGCTATCCGAAGCTCGATGTCGAGCTGCGCGAACTGCTGACGACGGGCTGTGTCGAAGACGTCAAGCACGGCAAGCTGGACTGCGCCATCATCGCCCTGCCGCACAATGACGACAGCCTGCGATCCAGCGTCCTGTTCGAGGATCGTTTCCTGATCGCCAGCGCCGATGACGAGGAGACCGTTCTGCTCTCGCCGATGACGGAAGCGCAGGTCGACATGGACAGATTGCTTCTCCTGGAGGAAGGCCACTGCCTGCGCGAGCAGGCACTCGCCGTCTGCGGCTCGAACGCCGGCCGTCGCGTCGCCAATTACGGCGCGACCTCGATGGCGACGCTGTTGCAGATGGTCAGCCACGGCATGGGCATCACGCTCATCCCCGAAATCGCCGTCAAGGACGAGCGCTCGCGCAACCGCATGCGCATCGTGCCTTTTGCAGAGCCCCAGCCCTCCCGTAGCATCGGCCTCGTCTGGCGCCCGAGGAGCGGCCGCAACAACGACCAGGAGGCGCTGGCAGCGCTGATTTCAGACGCTGCCGCGCAGTTGCTGGGCGAGACCGCCTAAAGCCTCAGACGACCTTCGCCTTCAGAAATTCCACCGTCCGGCTCCAGGCCAAATCAGCGGCGGTCTTGTCGTAGCGGGCGGACGAGGTGTCGTTGTTGAAGGCGTGGTTGACGCCATCATAGATCTCGATGGTGAAATCCTTGCCGGCGTCGGTCAGGGCTTTTTGTAGGCATCAATGCCGGCATTGATGCGATCGTCGAGGCCGGCGTAATGCAGGAGGAGTGCTGCCTTGATCTGCGGCACATCTTCCGCCGGCGCTTGCGAACCATAATAGGCGACACCGGCCTTGAGGTCGGGGAAGCGACGGCGAGCTTGTTGACCATGCCGCCGCCCCAGCAGAAGCCGATGGCCCCTGCCTTGCCCGTGGTCGCTTCATGGCTTCCAAGGAAAGCAACTGTCGCGACGGCATTACCGACTGTCTGCTTGCCGTCGAGAGCACCGATCATTTCGCGGGCCTTGTCCTCGTCGGCAGGCGTTCCTCCCGAGGGCGACAGGAAATCCGGAGCAAGGGCGACGAAACCTTCGAGCGCCATTCGGCGGGCGACGTCCTTGATATGCGGGTTGAGGCCGCGATTTTCATGAATGACGATAACGGCCGGAAGCTTGCCGGCTGCATCGGCCGGCACGGCGAGATAGCCCTTCATCTCTCCGCCTTCGCCCGGATAGGTGATATCCTGAGCCTTCACGCGGGCATCGGTCTCGGCGATGATCTCCGCCTGCGCGCTGTTGGCGGCAAGCAGCGGCGCAATGACTGCGGCACCGGCGGCGGAACCAGTCAGCGCCGTCAGCTTGCGCATGAACGCCCGGCGGTCGAGGCTCAGATGGGTGTATTCGTCATAGGCATTGATCATGTCCTGTGTGATAACCGGCTTGTCCATGCGTATTCCTCCTGTTGGCATGCAGCCAGTACGGAGCAACCACGCCGTCGGTTCAAGGGCATGAAGAGAGATTGACGAGAAAGTGATTGGCCGCGGCAGCCCCGGCCAATCGATTCAGCATGCGTTACCGGACGACCAGCGCGTCTCCTAGCTCAGATCGAGGACGATGCGGCCGTCGATCGCGCCTTTTTCCATGCGCTCGAAGATGGCGTTGATATTTTCGAGCTTGTCCCAGCTGAAGTGAGCCGCGACCTTGCCTTGGCCCGCAAATTCCAGGGCCTCTTCGAGATCCTGCCTTGTGCCGACAATCGAACCGCGGATCGTGATGCGCTTCAGCACCGTTTCAAACACGGGCAGCGAGATATAGCCCGGCGGCAGGCCGACCAGCGCCATGGTGCCCTTGGACCGCAGGAAACCGAAAGCCTGCTCCATCGCCTTCGGCGATACGGCCGTCACGAGGGCGCCATGCACGCCGCCCGTAGCCTGCTGGAGGCGTTCGACAGCATCCGCCTGGCGTGCATCGATCACCAGATCCGCGCCCATCTCCTTGGCGAGTTCCAGTTTATCCTCGAAGATATCGACTGCCGCGACTTGCATGCCCATGGCTTTGGCATACTGCACAGCCATATGCCCGAGACCACCGATGCCTGATATGGCGACCCATTCGCCCGGCCGCACTTCGGTTTCCTTCAAGCCCTTGTAGACCGTGACGCCGGCGCACAGCACCGGCGCTGCAGGGCCAAACGCAAGGTTGTCCGGCAGGCGCCCGACAAAATCGGGATCGGCGAGACCGTATTCGGCAAAGGTGCCGTTGACGGAATAACCGGTGTTCTGCTGTTGACCGCACAGGGTCTCCCAGCCGGTCCGGCAGGGACTGCAGCAGCCGCAGGCCGTATGCAGCCACGGCACGCCGACCCGGTCGCCTTCCTTGATGCGCTTGACGTTCGCACCGACCTTGGCGACGAAGCCGGTTCCCTCATGACCAGGAATGAAGGGCGGGCTCGGCTTGACTGGCCAGTCCCCTTTCACGGCATGCAGATCGGTATGGCAGACGCCGGTTGCGTGGTAGCGAACCAGAATCTGATCCGGGCCGGGTTCGGGGATGGGAAGCTCTTCTATGGACAGAGGCTTGCCAAATTCCCTGACCACTGCCGCTTTCATCATTGCCGTCATGCACGGATCCTCCTGTTCGCCGCAAGGGCGCTAAAGGCATCTGCATAAGCTGCAGATACAGGGCGACAGTGGATGGGAACAGGCAACGAAACGTTGATATGGATCAACCAACGAGAAATGCGCGCGTGGTTGCACCTTCAAAGTGCACCAGAACTGCGGTAGGCCGGAAACGCCGCGGGCGCGGCGTTTCCGCTATCAGGTCTTACTGCATGTACCAGCCGTGGCTGACGACCAGAGACTGGCCGGTGAGCGCGTTTGTCTCGAAGCCGGCAAACAGCAATGCCACTTCCGCGACATCCTCGACGGTGGTGAATTCGGTATCGACGGTTCCGCCGAGCATCATCTTCTTGACGACCTCTTCTTCGGAGATGCCGAGCCTTAGGGCCTGCTCCGGAATCTGTTTTTCCACCAGCGGCGTCTTGACGAAGCCGGGGCAGATGACGTTTGCGCGCACGCCGTCCGGGCCGCCTTCCTTGGCAACGACACGGGCAAGACCGAGCAGGCCGTGTTTTGCGGTGACATAGGCCGATTTTAGCGGCGAGGCTTCGTGTGAATGCACCGAGCCCATGTAGATGATCGCCCCGCCCTTCTGCGCCTTCATGTGCGGAATGCAGGCCTTGGTGGTCAGGAAGGCGCCGTCGAGATGGATGGACAGCATCTTCTTCCAGTCGGAAAAGGCGTAATCCTCGATCTTGTTGACGATCTGGATGCCGGCATTGGAGACGAGCACGTCCACCCTGCCCCACTTTGCAACGACGGCGGCGACGCCGGTGTTGACAGCCTCTTCGCTTGTCACGTCCATGGCAAGGCCGATCGCTTCGCCGGGGCCTATGGCGGTCAGGTCCTTGGCTGTCGTCTCGGCGGCTTCGAGCTTCAGGTCGGCGATGACGACCTTGGCACCTTCCGACACGTATTTCTTCGCGATCGCCAGGCCGATGCCGCTGGCCGAGCCGGTGACGATGCACACCTTGTCTTTGAGTTTCATGGTTTTAACTCCCTATTTTGCAAGATAATCATGGACCACTTCGCCGAGGCCCAGCGTCAGGTCGGACAGAATTTGGACGGCGGATTTGACTTCAAGCACCGGCAGGTTGGCCACAGGCGCCAGCGCATGCGAAAACAGCTGCAGAGCCCCCGGCCCCTCCCAGGCACCCTTCACGGTCAGATCTTCCAGATAATAGCGCACAAGTTCGCAGATACGCGGTGTGCAATCCACATGCGGAATGATCTTGAGCATGAAATTCGGCTGTTTCAGACTTTCCAGCACCTTGTCCTTGTCGAGCGCGCGATGCTTGAATCCCATCGTCGCTGTCGCGACGCGCTGGCCGCCATAATCGAGCGTGCCGACCAGCGCATCCTTCACAGCATGCAAGGACGGGTCGGCGAGCTTCTTGGGAAGCCCCATATCTCGCGGCCGCCGGCGATAGGCGCGTCATCGTTCAGGTACATCGAATGCACGTAACCGCCATGCACGCCCTCATAGGTGACTGGGATCACCTGGCCCGACTCGGTGTAGTCGCCAAAACCCGTCGAATCCGGCATGCGGATGAACTCGTATTTCACCAGCGGCTCATCGAATTGCAGCGGCTCCGGCACGACGCGGCGCAATGCTTCCGGATCGGTGCGGTAGGTGATGATCATGTATTCGCGATTGACGAAACGGTAGGGTCCCGGCGGATAGGACGGGCTGGTCAGCGGCATGGCGAAAGCATTGCGGATCACATCGTCTATTTTCACGACTTTTTCTCGCTTCCGTGTTTTTCGCAAAGGTCGAAGATTCGAATTCCGTTGGTGGGCCGAGTGCGGCTCTGCCAATCGGGGTGATTGAGCGTCCTGACAACATCGTCATGCCCGGCCTTCCAGTGTTCCTCGACCGAAAGCCGTGAAAACTCGTAGTCCTTGGAATGGCTCTCATAGGTCGCCTGCCGATAGATCAGGTGCACCATGGTGACGGCGCTGTCATTGCCGATCTTTTCGAGCAAACGCGCATCCGGGTCGTCCTTCAACTCATCCGGAAGCTTCTCCATCAGCCGCTTGGCCGCCATGCGAATGGTCTGGAGCTTGCGGAACTGGTCGGTGTTCAGACGCGTGCGGCTGGAAAAGCGGATTTCCTTTTCGCGCGCCTCAACGTCGAACAGATCCTTGGGCAGAGCGCCGCGGGCGCTGAACAGATCGACCTGGAAGATGCAGAGGTCGCTTTCCAGCTCCTCGCCACCAAGCACGCGCTGCAACGGCGTATTCGAGACGATGCCGCCGTCCCAATAGTAGCGGCCGTCGATCTCGATCGGCGCAAAGCCCGGCGGCAGCGCACCCGATGCGGCAACGTGTTTGGCGGAAAAATCCTGATGCCGGTTGTCGAAATAGTTGAAATTGCCGCTCATGACATCGACCGCGCCGAGGCTCAGCCGGATGGCGCCGGAATTGATCAGGTCGAAATCGACCAGTTCGGCCAGCGTCTCCTGCAGTGGCAAGGTGTCATAGAGGCTGATCTGCGCCATCGGGTCGCCCGGAATGGCCCAGGGTGCAAAGGCGCGCGGCTTGAAGAAACCGGGTGCGCCCGTCAGGGAGCCGAGAAAGGCGGAGGCTTCGTTGAACCACTTGCGCATCATGTCGCCTGGCCCGACGGTCTGACCGGCGAGCCCTGACGAGACGCGGTGCCAGAAGGTGCGCAGGTTGTCGATGCGCTTGTCCACCTGGCTGCCGGCGATGATCGCCGAATTGATCGAGCCGATCGAGATGCCGGCCAGCCAGTCCGGCCGGATCCCTGCTTCGTGCAAGGCCTCATAGGCACCGGCCTGATAGGCGCCGAGCGCGCCTCCGCCCTGGAATACGAGAACGGTCTTTTCTTCGGATTTGGTCAAGGCAAGTGCCTTTCCTAGAATACTGCAACTGCGAACAGAAGCGGACGGTACGCCCCTTATGCGGGGTGTGCAAATTAACTTTCAGCAATGTCGAAAAGACCAGCGATTTCAATCGAAACCGGCTGATCAAGTGACAATTCCGCTCACGGTCGAGGGGTGCGACGAAACCCAATAGTAAGAAGCAGCCTATCGTCACAGGACAATGACGCCGAAATTACTGCGATGCAATGTGCACGGCCAGGAGGACCCAAAGGGCGATCGTCGCAAGCACGCCAATGCTGAACAGGCGCTGGCGCAGCATCAGCCTGTTCGACGTGACATGCACATAGGCGTGTAGGAGCCGGCTGACGACGAAGATCCAGGCAAAGACGATTGACACCATGCCGGCGCCACCGGTGACGAAGAGCGCGATGCAGATGACGTAGAAGAGAACCGGCAATTCGAACTGGTTGATCAGGTTGCGGGCAACAGTGGCGCTGGGCGCGGGCTCGATGGTCGGGATCTTGTAATCATGCGCTTTCGCCGTCCCTGCACGCACCGCGCCGAAGCGGCGTTTTGCCATCAGAATATAAACACAGAGCGTCAGCAGGATTTGGACCATGACGGGCCAAAAGATCGCGGTGGATGCGGGCATTGAAACTCCGTGTGGTTGATCGAACTGATCTATAGCGGTAGCCGTCGAAATCCAGAACAACAACTGCGCAGTGTTGCTACAACAAATGTGCTTCCGCTTGACATGGCTTTTGCGCATGGGGAATGTCGGGACAAGCCATCCGAAGACGCATTCAAACACGGTGCCCATGTCCGAACATCCTCCCGGCGCCAGTGCGCTGCCCACCCACCATTTTTCCTCCATGCGCGGGCGTGATCCGCACGAGCATCACCGCACGGCGACACCGCTCGAGCTTCTGTTCGACCTGACCTTTGTCATCGCGTTCGGCCTTGCCGCCTCGCAGCTCGCGCATCTGCTCGCAGAGGGCCACTATATGGCCGGGCTCGCCGGTTTCGGCTTTGCCATGTTTGCCGTCTGCTGGGCCTGGATCAATTTCTCCTGGTTTGCCTCGGCCTTCGATACCGACGACTGGATCTACCGGCTGACGACCATGGTGCAGATGGTCGGGGTGCTGATTCTCGCTCTCGGGCTGCCGCGGATGTTCGCATCGATCGACCAGGGCGTAGAGGTGGACAACGACATCATGGTCCTTGGCTATGTGGTGATGCGCGGCGCCATGCTGTTCCAGTGGCTGCGTGCAGCGCGGCAATATCCGGATGGGCGCAAGGCCTGCCTGACTTATGCCACCACCATCCTCCTTGCCCAGATCGGCTGGGTCGTCCTGATTTTCATCGACATGCCGCTGCTGGCAACCGCCGCCAGCGGCCTCGCGCTCGTTCTCGTGGAAATGACCGGGCCGGTGCTGGCCGAGCGATGGGCGGGAGGCACGCCCTGGCATGCGCACCATATTGCCGAACGCTACGGGCTGCTGGCCATCATCACGCTCGGCGAAGGCGTCGTCGGCACGGTTGCCTCGATCAGCGCCATCGTTGATGCCCAGGGGTGGAACCTCGATGCCGTACTGATCTGCGTCGCCGGGACCGGCCTCACATTCGGCATGTGGTGGCTCTATTTCCTGCTGCCATCAGGCGCGATCCTGCATCGCTTCCGCGAGCGGTCCTTCGTCTGGGGCTATGGCCAGATGATCGTGTTCGGCGCAATTGCAGCAACCGGCGCCGGCCTGCATGTCGCGGCCTACTATATCGAGCACAAGGCGCATATCGGTGCCGCCGCCACGGTGCTGACCGTTGCCGTCCCGGTTTTCGTCTATGTGCTGACGATCTTCCTGCTCTATGGCTACCTGCTGCAGCGACTGGATGCGTTCTACATCCTGCTGATGGCCGGAACGACAGCGCTTGTCATCCTTCCGGTTGGGCTTGCCGCGGTTGGACTGGACATGACCATCTGCCTTGTCGTGCTGATGCTGGCGCCCCTTGTCCCGGTCCTCGGTTATGAGCTGAAAGGCCATCGCTACGGAACCGACGCCCTGCGGCAAGCGCTGGGGACCTGAACGAAAAAAGCGGCGAGATCACCCGCCGCTTTCCAATCGAATCTTCCCGAACGAATTTACATCGCGCCCGGATAGTTCGGGCTTTCGCGGGTGATCGTCACGTCATGGGCGTGGCTTTCGCGCAGGCCCGCGCCGGAGATGCGCACGAAGGTCGCGCGCTCCTGGAAGTCCTTGATGGTCTTGCCGCCGACATAACCCATCGACGCCCGGAGACCGCCGGCCAGTTGATGCAACACGCCGGATACCGGCCCCTTGTAGGGAACCTGGCCTTCGATGCCTTCCGGAACGAGCTTCAGCGTGTCGCGCACTTCCGCCTGGAAATAGCGGTCCGCGGAGCCACGCGCCATAGCGCCGACCGAACCCATGCCGCGATAGGCCTTGAACGAGCGGCCCTGATACAGGAACACTTCACCCGGGCTTTCATCCGTACCGGCGAGCAGCGAGCCGATCATGCAGGCGGATGCGCCGGCGGCAATCGCCTTGGCAAGATCGCCCGAGAACTTGATACCGCCATCGGCGATAACAGGGATGCCGGCCGCCTGAGCGGCTTCGACAGCCGACATGATGGCCGCCAGCTGCGGCACGCCGACACCGGCCACGATGCGGGTGGTGCAGATCGAGCCCGGACCAATACCGACCTTGACGGAATCCGCACCCGCATCGATCAGCGCCTTGGTGCCATCGCCCGTCGCGACGTTGCCTGCCATGATGCGCACCGAGTTCGACATCTTCTTGACCGCGGCAACCGCATCGAGGACGCGCTGCGAATGGCCATGCGCGGTATCGACGACGATCAGGTCGACCCCGGCGTCGATCAGGCGCTCGGCCCGCTCGATGCCGTCATCGCCGACGCTGATGGCGGCGGCGGCCCGCAGGCGGCCCTGCGCATCCTTCGAAGCATTCGGGTTGAGCTGCGACTTTTCGATATCCTTGACCGTGATCAGGCCAACGCAGCGACGATCCGCATCAATCACCAGCAGCTTTTCGATGCGGTGCGTGTGAAGAAGACGCTTGGCTTCCTTCTGATCGACATTCTCGGTGACCGTGATCAGGTTTTCCCGCGTCATCAGTTCGTAGATCTTCTGGCTCGGATCCGAGGCAAACCGAACGTCGCGGTTGGTCAATATGCCGACCAGACGACCCGGCACCGAACCGCTGGCATTTTCGACGACGGGGATGCCTGATATCGAATACATCTTCATCAGGGCCAGCGCGTCGGCGAGCGTGGCATCAGGGCCGATGGTCACCGGGTTGACGACCATGCCGCTTTCAAACTTCTTGACCTGACGGACCTGTTCGGCCTGTTCGATCGGGGTCAGGTTGCGATGGATGACGCCGATGCCGCCGGCCTGCGCCATGGCGATCGCGAGACGCCCCTCAGTGACGGTGTCCATCGCGGACGAGAGGATCGGCAGGTTGAGGTCGATGTCCTGGGCGATGCGGGTGGCGATGTTGGTCTGCCCCGGCATGACTTCGGAATGCCCGGGTTGCAGAAGAACGTCGTCGAAGGTCAGAGCCTCCAAACCGGTTGCCGTTTCGATGATGCGCGCCATGGCCAAATCCCTTCAGTAAATGGAATTCTCCCCGCACAATCGGATAACCGTGCGGTGGGAGACTCGCCGTGCTTGACGGGCGAGAGTTTCTTGGAAGTTGGCGAGGGCTGGTAACATGGATATGAAGGGTTGGAAAGTGCAAAGGCCCGGCGAAAACGCCGGGCCTGCCAAGATCTTTTGCAATGCGGCAAAGGCCGCGGTTCAGAGTTCGAACTGGTAGGTTTCCGGCACGAAACGGTAACCCTGATCCAGCTTTTCGACGAAACCGACCGCCGGGAAAGGCATGTGATAGCCGACGAAGGGCAGACGGTCGGTCGCGATCATGTCGAAAACCTTTTTCCGGGTCGCTGCGGCTGCCGTCTTGTCCATGTCGAAGCGCACCTCCCAATCCGGCCGCTGCAGCGACAGGACGAAGTGATTGGCGGTATCGGCCGTCAGGATCAGCGCCTTGCCGTCCGATTCGATGCGATAGATCATGTGGCCCGGCGAATGGCCAAACGCCGCCATGCCCGTGATGCCGGAGACGACGTCGCCGCCATCAGCCACGAAGGTCATCTTCTCGGCCAGTGGAACCACCTTTTCCAGAACGCCCTTGTGACCGTTCTCCGCCGGTGTTCCAGCGCGGGCCGGATCCTTCCAGAAATCGAATTCCGTCTGGCCGGCGACGTAGCGCGCATTCTTGAAGGTTGGCTGGCCGCCTTCCATCAGGCCGCCGATATGGTCGCCGTGCATGTGGGTGATCACGACGACGGTCACCTGGTCCGGCGTATAACCGGCCGCCTGCATGCCGGCGACGAGTTGGCCTGCGCCCGCTGTGCGGCCGCCCTCGCCCATGCCGGTATCGAACAGGATCACGTCGGTGCCGATATCGACCAGTGTCGGCGAGAAGCCGTTGACGAATTTTTCTGTCGGCAGGAAATTTGCCTGCAAGAGTTCAGCCACCGCCTCGGGCGACTGGTTGGTGCCGAAGGTTTCCTGCGGTTTTTCGGAAACGCGCAGTCCATCGCTGATGACGGTGACGGTGTAGGAGCCCATCTTGAAGCTGTTGGTCTTTACAGCAGGCGACATCGTTACGTCCGTCTTGGTTTCAGTCTGGGCAAAGGCTGCCCGGTTCATAAGGAACGGCATGGCGAGCGCGCCGGCCGCAGTCGCGCCGAACAGGGCACGGCGGCCAAGGGGAAGGTATCGGTCATGGAAGCCTCCAGCGGAATATCGGGTTCAAACAGATGGGCGTCGTGGGACGCAAGGCCACATCTAGCGTCTTGACAGGCAATGGCACTGCCCCTCACAGGGATGTGATTGCAATTTGAGTTCGAAGCGACGCTTTTTCCCGACAAAGCTCTAATTACGCGTCTGTCGTCGCATATCCTCTTTCGTCGCATCGCCAAGGCCTTCCCACATGAACCGCATTGTCCCGATGATCCTGGCTGTCGCCCTGTTCATGGAGCAGATGGACTCAACCGTCATCGCAACCTCCCTGCCCGCCATCGCCCATGATCTCGGCGTCGGGCCGATCACGCTCAAGCTAGCGCTCACCTCCTACATGGTCTCGCTGGCGATTTTCATCCCGCTCAGCGGCTGGATGGCGGATCGCTTCGGGGCGAAACGCATCTTCCGGTCCGCGATCTTGGTTTTTGTCGCCGGCTCGATCCTCTGTGCCTTTTCCGGCGACCTGATCTCCTTCGTCTTCTCGCGCTTCCTGCAGGGCATGGGTGGGGCGATGATGACCCCGGTCGCAAGGCTCGTCCTGGTGCGCTCGACGCAGCGCAGCGAACTGGTCGGCGCCATGGCGCTCCTGACCATTCCGGCCCTGGTCGGGCCACTGGCAGGGCCGCCGCTCGGCGGTTTCATCACCACCTATTTCTCCTGGCACTGGATCTTCCTGATCAACGTGCCGATCGGCATTGCAGGCTATTTCCTCTCAGGCGCCTATCTGCCAGAGATCGAAAGTGCTGCACCGCCGCCGATCGATATCAAGGGTTTCTTTCTCAGCGCCATTGCCGCATCAGGCACGATGTTCGGCCTCTCCGTCATGAGCCTGCCCGCCCTGCCGCCCATCATCGGCGCCGTTGCCGTCGTCATCGGCATCACCTGCGGATTTCTCTATGTCCGCCACGCACGCCGCCATCCGGCGCCGCTGCTTGATCTCAACCTGTTCAAGGACAGCGCCTTTCGCGCCGCCTCCATCGGCGGATCCCTGTTCCGCATCTCCATCGGCGCCATTCCGTTTTTGATGCCGCTGATGCTGCAGGTGGGTTTCGGCCTCAGCCCGTTCCAGTCCGGGATGATCACCTTCGTCGGAGCGATCGGGGCGCTCACGACGAAATTCTTTGCCAAGCGCGTGCTGGTCTTTGCCGGTTTTCGCACCACGCTGATCATCGCCGCGCTTGCGGGAGCGGCCCTCACCTTCGTCAACGGACTTTTCACGCCGGCCACGCCCTATCTGGTCATGGCTTTCCTGCTGCTTCTGGCGGGCTTTGCCCGTTCCTTCTTCTTCACCAGCGTCAACGCGCTGTCTTTCGCCGATATCGACGATGCCGATGCCAGCAAGGCAACCTCGATGAGCGCCGTTCTGCAGCAGATCAGCCTTGCCATGGGCGTGGCGGTCGCCGGCGCCATTCTCGAGATCGAAACGACGCTGACCGGATCGCCGCTGGAGCTGCGGGATTTCCAGATCGCGTTCATGATCATCGCCGTCTTTACGCTGACGGCGATCATCCCCTTCATCACCATGGCCAAGAACGCAGGCGCCTCCGTCTCGGGCCATCGGCTGGCAACGCCGGATAGCGAGACGATCACCGGCGTGAAATGAGGAATGGCTGTCTCGAGCCCGCCATGCGGCACTGAATGAACGGGCTAGAGATCAGGCCCTAATTGAGAAGCGCCCGTCGGGCGCAGCCAGCATTATACCGGCGCGGTCTCGCATACAGCTGAAATCTTGTTGCCATCTGGATCGCGGACATAGGCGGCGTAGAAATCCGCATGATAGGGTCGAAGACCAGGCTTGCCTTCATCGGTGCCGCCATTGGCGAGCGCCGCCTCATAGAAGGCATCGACCTTTGCCCTGCTTTCCGCCTCCAGCGCCACCATCGAGCCATTGCCTGTTGTCGCCGGCTTTTCGTCGTAGGGCGTCACGACCCAGAGACGGGTCCGGCTATCCGTCGGCGCCCCATAGCCGATCTCGACGTCTTCAGTAACCCGGCGCACCATGCCGAGGGGAGCAAGGGCCGCATCGTAGAATATTTTCGCCTTGGACAGATCGTTGCTGCCAAGCGTGATGTAGAGAAGCATCGCTCAATCCTCGTCGCGCGGCGTCTGTTCGCGTTCGTCATACATGTCGCCATCGCCTTCGGCGTCGAAGTCGGGCCGTGTCGGGCGGCTTGGATCGCGGCCCTTGAAACCCTTGGCGAGCAGGAACATTTCCACCGATTCCGCGCGTGATGCGGCCGGTTTCACATGGATGACCTGCTTGAAATTCTGCTTGAGCAGGGTCAGCAATTCGCGCTCGGCGCCACCCTGGAAGGTTTTTGCCAGGAAATGTCCGCCCTCGGCCAGAACATCGATGGCAAAATATGCTGCTACTTCGCACAGGTGCATGGTGCGGATGTGGTCTGTCTGCCGGTGGCCCGTCGTCGGTGCCGCCATATCGGACAGGACGACGTCCGGCGTGCCGCCAAGGGCAGTCATGAGCTTTTCCGGCGCCGTCGGATCGAGGAAGTCGAGCAAAAGGATATGCACGCCGGCCAGCGGATCAAGCTCGAGAAAGTCGATCGCCACGACCTTAGGGTCGGCATCTGTCGAATTGGTCACCTTGGCAGCGATCTGCGACCAACTGCCGGGTGCCGCACCAAGGTCGATAATGCGCTTGGCGCCCGACAGGATCTTGTGTTTCTCGTCGATTTCCAGAAGCTTGAAGGCGGCGCGCGCGCGGTAGCCTTCAAGCTGCGCCCGCTGGACATAGGGGTCGTTGATATGGCGCTCGATCCAGCGCCGCGACGACGCCTTCAGCTTGCCCTTCTTGACCTTCTGGCCGAGCTTGCGGCCGGTGCGGTTTCCACCGATCGGAGGTTTCGTCATGAATTGTTTCCTTCGTGGGAACCGTGCGGTGCCTGCTGGCTGCGCGGGAACCGGCGCGGACGCCCCCGCCGCCAGGCGCCGTCATCGGCCATCATATCGGTGAGCAGGCCTTCGCGCAGGCCGCGATCGGCAACGCGCATGCGCTCCGATGGCCAGCGGCGGCGAATGGCTTCGAGAATGGCGCAGCCGGCCAGAACCAGATCCGCCCGATCCGGGCCGATGCAGGGTTTGCCGCCCGCGCCGTAAAATCCCAGGACAGGAGCCGCGCCTGCATCGCCGTCACTTCGTCATCCGAAAGCCAGAGGCCATCGACCTTGCGCCGGTCGTAGCGCGGCAGATCGAGATGCACCCCGGCCAGCGTCGTCACCGTTCCCGATGTGCCGATCAGGTGAAAGCCAGCTTCTGGACTATTGTCGAGCAGATCGATGGCCGGGCAATCGAAATTGGCCAGCATGCCCTCGACCTCCTGCACCATCGCCTCGAACCCGTCAGGCGTGACATCCTGGCCGCCATGGCGCTCGGACAGCGTCACGACGCCGACCGGCAGCGAGGTCCAGTGGGTGATGTGATTGGCAAGCCGGCTGGAGCGGTTTTCGCCGATCTTGATCACGGCGATCTCCGAGGATCCACCGCCGATATCGAAGAGCACGACCGATTTCGTATCACGCCCGACCAGCGACGAGCACCCGGAGACCGCAAGGCGCGCCTCCGTCTCGCGGTTGATGATCTCCAGTTCCAGACCCGTTTCGCTGAGCACGCGTTCCAGAAAGTCCTCGCCATTGACGGCGGCACGCGCAGCTTCGGTGGCGATCAGCCGGCTGCGGCGGATATCGCGCATCTTGAGCTTGGCGGCGCAGATCTTCAGCGCCTCGATCGAGCGATCCATCGCTTCCGGCGACAGCCGCCCGGATGCACCGAGCCCCTCGCCGAGCCGCACGATCCGCGAGAACGCATCGACGACGCGGAATTGCCCCGGCCGGGTCGGCTGGGCGATCAGAAGTCGGCAATTGTTGGTGCCAAGATCAAGCGCTGCATAAAGGGGGCGGAGACATCGGCAGACTGATGGGAAACATGCGGCGACGCAGGAGACACAGCCTGCGACACCACGTTGCGCCAGCCTTCGAAACCGTGATGGGCACTGTGGCCATGCTGCGGCTTGCGCTCGTCCGCAAGGATCGCCGTCGGCACGGCCTTTGGCCGCTCGGACGAAAGCGTTGTCTGCGGCTTCTCGCCGTTCGCAAGCGGCCGGCCCTGCAGGCCGCGACGGTTGCGCTTCTTCTTGCCCTGGTGTGCAGCACTGCCCGCACCGGAATTGCCAGAACCGGAATTCGGACGCTGGTTTCCTGCCTGCCGCTGCGCGCCGGAATCCAAGGCGTTGCCGGACGCAGTTGCGCCGAACGCCTGCGCGTTGGCCAAGGGAGGTGTGCCATGCCCGGATTTGGACCGGCGGCGACGCTTGCGCTTGCGCAGCTGTTCGCCGTTATCTTTTACTTCGGGACGCCCTGCCTCACCGGCTAAGCCGGCGGGGCTGACATTCGCAGAAGGCTTGCGCGACGGATTGTGCCGTCTGCGTTTGCCCTTGCCGGAACGGGGCATAGTCTGCCCGTCGCTTCGGCCTGCTGCCGACGCCCCGGAAACGGACGGCTGTTCGCCGCTGTCGGGGTCTTTCACGTTTCTGTCCATTGCGCCGCGCGGAACTGTATGCCGCTCAAGGCGCTCTCTTGATTTTCGTTGGGCCGACTTTATCAGCGCTCCCCGATTTCGCCAAATTCTTTTTGCGCAAGGCGAAGACCGCGAAAACCCGATAAAACCATACCCTCAAAAGCTTTTCAGACCGCACCGAACTTTTTCCCAGAATCTATTTGCATCCGCCGCTGTTTTGTTTATAAGCCCGGCACACCGGCTGGGCGCCACGATTGCCCACGCAGCGTTGGGGAATAGGTTAACGGTAGACCCACGGACTCTGACTCCGTTAGTCCTGGTTCGAATCCAGGTTCCCCAGCCAATTCTCCCCAAAAGCCCTTAATTCCTTGATTTTCCAGTCGTGCCGGATATCGTTTTGGCATCATTGGCGACCTGATGCCCAGAGGTGATGCCCACGACGCTTGAGCGCGGTGGAGAAACCCTGGGCAAAAGACAGGGCATTCGTCATGGCCGTGCGCCACGAGGTCGAGAATCTGATCCGCCGCGGAAACATCTTCTATTAGCGGGCACGCGTCCCGGCCGCCTTCATCCACTGTCGGCCAGGCAGCCGCCTTTCACTCAGCCTTCATTGTTCAGACCATGGAAAGGCTCAGATCATTGGCCGCAAGCTCAACACGCGGCTGGCTGAATTGAAGATGCATTCGAAGGACATGATGACGACCAGGCAGCAGCTACAACTTCTGTTCGAACACGTGCGAGACAGAGAACTCGAGAGACTCGATGACATCAGCACCATGGCCAAGCGGAACGGGCGGCGACGTCCTCCAAATCACGGCAATGCCTGGAGCTCTGTAAAAAGACGGCTGGGGACCCACTCCTGCAAGACAATTCTTGTTGTCGATGACTCGAATGAGCCAAAAGCGGAGCCGCTTCCGGGGCGCCAAAGCACCAATCACTGCGTCAGCCCCAACCGATCATACCAGTTCGTGCGTCATGCTACCGAACGAATGTCTGTCTCCGTGAAGTCGTTGCCCTTGAATAGCAACGGCTCGTCAAAATCTCTGGCGAGAGCGTAAGCAAAACAGTCACCGAAATTCAGTCCAGCTTTGTGTCTGCCCTTTCCGAAATCGAGGAATGCTTGTCGGGCCAGATGGCCCTGCTCGACGGTCACTGGCTCGATATCAATCGCCGCGCGGCGGAAGAAGGCATCGGCCTGCCTCATGCCTTCCAACCCGCGCTGCTTTTCGATCACCATGGACAATTCCAAATAGCTTGCCACGCTGATCCGGCTGGTTGCGGAATCATGGATCAGTTGCGTGAAGGCAGCAGCCTCCGGCTCACCATAGAGGATCGCCAGCATGGCGGAGGTGTCGATAATCATTTCGGCAGGCCGTTCTCGTCATAGAGAAGCTCGGCGTGATCGGCATAAGGTCGCTTCAGATGGGCTGCGGCCCGGTCGGCGATTGCCAGAAGTTCTTCGACAGACGCCCTGCCTCTCTGTTTTCAATTTGCGCATATCGCTCCCGCAGAGCGTCGGTCACGACGCGGCTCATACTCAGCCCGGTCGCATGAGCAATCGCCTGAGCAAGGCGATGCGCTTCAGGATCTTTCACGTTCAGGCTCATGTGGAGACTCCATTCTACCTAGTCAGCCAATTTTCTACCATTCCACCCCATTGTCCCACAGTGTCCAAGTGACATGCCGCATCAAAACAACTTCATTCATTCGCCCTGTTTGGACTAACGTTGTGAATTAACCGATTTCCGGGCGGCTCGGCGGCTCCGCATATTTCCTGGTGGAAGGGCGGCCAAGTCCATTTTGGGGCCGCGAGAGGACAGTCCGATGTTGGGGTACCAAAAGGCGAGATCCGACATCCAAACATCTGGCGACGTGGTCCGGGTTTGGCCCGAAGCAGCCTTATGCGACCGAGACCATCCCCAAGTCACGGTCGCACAAGGATGTTTCGGTTGGCCAGCTTAGTGAGCGGCGCCAGCAACCTCAGTCATTTGAAGGAAGCATCTCGGGATTCCAGACAATGTCCCATAGATGCCCGTCCGGATCACGGAAATAGCCTGCGTAGCCGCCGTAGAAGGTGGCAGTCGGGCTTTTAACGATCTCGGCTCCGGCGCGCTCTGCGGCATTCATCACCGCGTCGACCTCTTCCCTGGTCGAGACATTGTGGCCAATGGTGAACGCCGTGGGACTCGTCGGCTGTAGAGGCAACCCAGTGTCGTGAGAGACATCGCGCTGCGACCAAACCGCCAGCTTTAGGCCGCCAGCCAAATCGAAGAACGCGACTGCGCCATGTTCGAACTCTCGTCCTATAATCCCTTTGGTCGGCAAGCCGAGGCCATCGCGATAGAAGGTGACGGATTTTTCAAGATCAGCAACGCCAAGCGTCAAGACCGATATTCTAGCTTTCATGCCCATGCTCCTACTATCGGCCTGCACACCATGCACAGGCCATCGTAGTCTTGGGCCGCCAGATAACAGCGGAAGGACCCACACTCGTGGGGGCCGGGCCAACCTTCCCGTGCCTAACCTGTTTTAGACGGTATCAGGCTAGCTTGTGAGGCCGCCATCGTCAAGAACATCGCCTGTGGCGGGCAGGCGACGTGACGCGGCCACGGAGCTATGTCCGCTTTCGGGGCTGAGCGATGACGCCCTTTACGACCGAATTGAAAGGGCTAAGCGGAAGGTGGCTATCAAACCTTGCCTGTTGGCAGCAATTGGGCTCTTTAAGCATAACCATTTTACGAAAGATGCGGCTGAGCAAGTCCGCCGGTTGTCATAGGAGCCGCTGTTGCAGAGTCTCAAAAATGGACGGTGGATCAATAAGCCCACGAAAGCGAAAGCGTCGGATATCGACCTTTCCGTAACGACCGACCCCAACACCGATTTCTGGCGAGAGACACATTATGGCTTTGTCCGCGACAACGGCCACTTCTACGCATTCCAGACCGAAGGTGATTTCACCGCCCAGGTTCGAGTCCAGGCACATTTCGAACATCTTTACGATCAGGCTGGCCTCATGGTCAGACTCGACGAAAGACGGTGGGTTAAGACCGGGATCGAGTTCTCGGACGGATATGGCTTGCTCGGCAGTGTGCTGACGGATGAAGCCTCTGATTGGGCCACGGGGCGATATGACGGCGATCCATCAGATTTTTGGATAAGAGTAACCGTCCAGTGCGGCGTTTTAAGAATACAAGCGTCAGACGATGGGCAGACTTGGCCACTGGTCCGCCTCTGCCCATTCCCAAAAGCGGACCATTATTTTGTCGGCCCTATGTGCTGCACTCCCGAACGTGCAGGCTTGGATGTAAGGTTTAGTGAGTGGCAATTGGGGCGGGCCTTGGGCAAAGACCTCCATGACCTGACGTAGCCGCCGGAGCGCTTTGTTTAGAAGCCGCAGCGTCTACCTCGGGAGCGCAAAGCGGAAGTCATTCCACTTTTTGGTGAGGTGTTGAGTTTCAGCAGGATTTCAGCCGCTTTCCTTTTCACGTTAGCCCACCAGATCAGCGTAGCGAATTGTCCGACAATAATTTTATTCAGCGCAGGTGGATCACGGCGAAACGGAAAGATGGATCAAACTCTCACGAAAAGTAACATCCAGTCTCTCAATGCAGACCAAACAATCCCAGCAGTTCCTCTCGCTGCCGGACGAAGCCGGGAGCGCTGCGGTCGCGTGGACGTGGTAGGTCGATGTCGATCAGCCTTGGCTCGCCGCCCTTTTCCCGTGGCAGGATCAGGATCCGGTCAGCGAGAAAGATCGCTTCTTCGAGATCGTGCGTGACCAGCACCGTCGTCACGTCCTCGTCTTTCCATATCCGCGCCAGCTCCTGCTGCATGCCTATCTTGGTCATGGCGTCGAGGGCCCCGAGGGGCTCATCAAGCAAGAGGATTTCCGGCTGGACAGCGAGCGCGCGGGCAATGCCGACGCGTTGCGCCATGCCGCCCGAAAGTTGCCGGGGATAGGCGATCTCGAAGCCGTTGAGCCCGACCAGATCGACATATCGTTGCGCGACAAGCCGAGCGTCGTCACGCGAAAGTCCTCTGGTCTCCAGACCGAAACCGATATTATCGATCACCGTCAGCCACGGCAGGAGCCGTGGTTCCTGAAAGATGACCGCACGCTCTGTGCCCACACCACGGACGCGTCTTCCGTCGATCAGCACATCGCCGCCGTCAGCCTCTTCCAAACCAGCAAGGATACGGAGAAGCGTTGTCTTTCCGGAACCACTCGCGCCTACGATCGCGAGGCTCTCGCCAGATCGGATGGTGAGATTAAAGTCCTTGAGGATCGGCAGTGGTTGACCGTTCAGGGTGAAGGTCTTGGAGAGATGACGAACCGTCACCTCTCCACGGATGCTGTTTGAAAGGGTCATCACCACACCTCAGTTGCTGGCCGTATCGGCGGAGTAGAGAATATCCTTGGCGGCCAGTTGCCCTTCCTTCAGCTTGCCTTCGCGCACCAGGACATCGATCCAGAACTGCAGATCACGATCCACAGCCTGGCCACCAGGGCGCACGCCATAACCACGGAAGAACTTGGCGATCTCGGGATTTTCTCCGCGCTCAGCCAGCGCCTTGGCAAAAATCGCCTTGGTCTCCTCCGGATGCTCGCGCGCATAGTCGAGTGCGCGCTGTGACTGCTCGACAAAAACCTTGGCAGCGTCAGGATGTTTGGCGATGAAGTCTCGGCGCAGAACGATGAAGCCGCCGGCGATCTCGCCTAAAACATCAGTGTCATCGAAGATGGCCCGCAAACCGCCATTCTGCTTTGCAACGCCCTCGAAGGTCGTCTGCCAGTAACCGAAGGCCGAGACGTCAACCTGACCCGAGCGAAGGACCTGCTCGAGCTGCGGCCCCGGTACGACAATCTGGTTGGCGGCGTCGGTCGGAAGGCCGACGGAATGGAGCGCCTCACGGATGGTGTAGTCGAGATGGGCTCCGAGTGTGTTTACGGCGATGCTCTTGCCGGCGATATCCTTGATCTCCCTAATCGGGCTGTCTTCCAGCACATAGAATATGGATTGCACCTCGTCGTTGATGCCATTCGAGGGATAGGCGGCGACGAAGTCGTTTCCGCCCACGATCGAGTTCAAGACCGCCGATGTCGCGGCACTGCCGATCTCGACATCGCCAGATGCGAGCGCAATCAGAGATGCCGGACCGCCTGTCGCGTAGCCGACATTTTCGACCGTGATGCCGGTGCCGTCGAAATAGCCGAGTTCAGCGGCGAGTTCGTAGGCGGACAACCCGCCCTGACTGGCGAGGTAGCGGAAATTAATGTCCTCGGCGGCAAATGCGGAACCGGGCAAGCCGATGGCAATGGCAGCCGAAAGGAGAAGTTTGCGGGGAAGAAATGTCATGGAATTTATCCTTTTCAGGTTGATGTTGTGTCGGGATGCGGTCGTTACTGGGGCAACGCCCAGCGGCAAAGCTTGCGCTGCAGGAGCACGAGGGCGGCGTTGGCGGCGAGCCCCATCAGTGCCAGGAGTAGGATGGCGGCAAACATCAGGGGTATCTGGAAGTTGTATTGAGCGTTCATCACCTGGAAGCCGATACCCTTGTTGGCGCCGATCATCTCGGCGGCAATCAGCAGCAGCAGCGCGGTAGTCGCCGACAGCCTCAAGCCAACGAAGATTGCTGGAACGGAGGCTGGCAGAACGACACGGCGAAAAATCGCGAGGGAGCCCGCGCCATAGGTGCGCGCCATCTCGATGAGCTTGGCATCGACTTCCTTCACACCGCCGATCGTTGACAGGAGAATAGGGAAGAGCGTCGCCCAGAAGATCACGAAAACCTTCGAGGCCTCGCCGAGACCCAGCAAGAGAATGAAGACGGGGTAGAGGGCGAGCGCCGAGGTCTGGCGGAAGAACTGCAGCAGAGGGTCAAGCGCCTGCTCGATGGCGCGCACCTGCCCCATGAACAGTCCAAGCGGGATGCCAAGGGCGACAGCGGCAAGGAAAGCGATCCCTGACCTTTGCAAGCTGATCGCAATGTCGTCGATCAGCGCGCCTGACGAGATGCCCTTCCACAGGGCACCGATAATCTGGTCAAGTGGCGGAAAGACCGACGCATTGATCCAACCCACGTTGGTTGACACCTGCCAGAAGACCAGGAAGCCGATCACGAGACCATAGCGCGACAGGATCGGAGCGGCGACCGCGGCGGTCTGTGCCAGCCATCGTGATGCATGGCCTTCCGGGTGGGAGACGCCGATCCCGTAGGCGCGGCCATGGTGGATATCCTCATAGGACATGGCGGATCCTCACTCTGCGGCCTGGACGACCGACGCTTCGGCCGTCCAACGGTTGACGGGGAAAGGCAGGCCGAGGTTCTCGCGTAGTGTGCGGCCTTCGTAGACGGTACGGAACAGACCGCGACGCTGCAGCTCCGGAATGACAAGGTCTACGAAGTCGTTCAGGCCGGTAGGCAGCCATGGCGGGAGGATGTTGAAGCCGTCAGCCGCCTCGTTCTCAAACCAATCCTGAAGGGTGTCGACGATGTGCTCTGCGGTACCAACTATCGTGAAGTGACCGCGGGCCGAGGCGACCCATTGGTAGAGCTGGCGGATGGAGAAATTGTTCTCGTCCGCGATCTGGCGGATCAGCGCCTGTCGGCTCTTCATACCTTCGGTTGGCGGAGCCGGCGGCAGTGGACCGTCGAGATCATAGCCGCGCAGGTCGAGTGTTCCGCCAGTCAGGCCATTGAGGAGCCCGATGCCGTCTTCTTCGACAATCAGCGAGGTCAGGCGATCATACTTCTCGCGCGCTTCGGCTTCGGTGCGACCGACAAAGGGGAAACTCCAGGCATTACGAGAACATGATCGGGGTTGCGACCAAGACCACGCGCGCGGTTCTTGATATCGCGATAGAATTCCTGCGCCGTTTCGATGTGCTGATGCGCGGTGAAGATCACTTCTGCCGTCGCCGCCGCCAGCCCGCGTCCGTCGTCGGACTGGCCCGCCTGGACGATCACCGGATGCCCCTGACGCGAGCGTGACACGTTCAAGGGGCCCTTGACCTTGAAATGCTCGCCTTTGTGGCCGGCGTCGTGCAGTTTCGCCGGATCGAAGAAGACGCCGCTCTCCCTGTCCCGGATGAACGCGTCGTCTTCAAAGCTCTCCCACAGTTTTTTCACCACCTCGACATGCTCCGCCGCACGCCTGTAGCGATCGGCATGTGGCAACTGGGTGTCACGATTGAAATTCTGAGCTGTGGCATCGCCCGTGGTGGTGACCACATTCCAGCCCGCGCGACCATCGGATATCAGGTCGAGCGACGCAAACTTGCGAGCGGTATTGTAGGGCTCTTCATAGGTCGTCGACGCTGTCGCGATGAAGCCGAGATGCGTGGTGAAAGGTGCAAGGGCTGAGAACAGCGTTACAGGCTCGAATCCAGCAACGCGTGCATTACCGCCTTCCCGCGCACCGCCGTACCCGACGGCCAGATTGTCAGCCAGGAAGTATGCGTCGAATAGACCGCGCTCTGCTGTTTGCGCCAACTGCTTGTGAAACTCCAAGCTCAAGGCTCCGTCGACCGGCTGATCGGGATGTCGCCAGGAGGCGATGTGCTGTCCGCCGCCGGGCAGGAATGCTCCAAGTCTGATCTTGCGTGTCATGGCTGATCCTCTCTCAGTCAGGTGGTCGAATGAGAACAGCCTATATTGTCTATAATTTTTATGTAGAAATAGAATTGCAAAAATCTCTGCTGCTGGCGAATTGATTTCCGGCGAGAGCGTTCAATGCGAACAAGCCTGCTGCACAATTCGAAACGGCGTAAATCCACGATCAGAACAGGCGAACAGGGCTTGAATGATTAATTTATAAAAAATCTGGCATAAACACATCCGGTGGCAGACGGCCGGAACTCCCAGCGATGCTCACGAGAACATTATCCGGTGAAACCGGCGGTGCTATCGGCAGACCGTCGCCACCCGGAAGCTGTCGATCCTCATATGAAGAATGGGCCGCGAACTCGCCCGTGCCGGCTGCCGCAGCGACCAGGATATGCCAGTCAACGCCTTGCAGCGGCGGCATTGAAGGCGCAGGCTCGACTACGAAAGAGAGGCCTGACCGTGCCAGGCGAGGCATTGGGTAAACAGCAGGGTCGACCGGGAAATGAAACACCTCGCCGAGAAGAATCCGACTTTAGACGGCTCTTCGCTGTTCGTCGGTCCCGCTGTTGCGCAGAAGTTCCAGGGCCGTGAGATGCTGGACGAGTAGTTCGGCTGTTCTCTTGTCCCAGATCGCCAGCCGGCTGATTGCCTCAGTGACCACGATGTTGGAAATGTCTGCACCGCCCAAAGCCGCCGGAATCGAGATAGCGAGGAGGCCAGACTGAACTACGGCGGCAGCCATACCCTGTCCATGTGATACCGGACTTTGAACAATCGATTCGACCGCGGCGAGAACCTGTCCTTCGGTCGGTAGGGTCGTGGGGTTCAGTTTCTCCGGACAGCAGATAGGTTCTCATCAATCGACAGAATGGTATCTCCCGTTTTGGTAGAGCAAGGAATTTCCATGGCCGAGCCGGATAGTAAGCACTCTGCCAATGATGATTACATGGCTGTGCCTCTCGATCGCCTCCTCGACTTCACAGTCCAGAGCCGCAACGGCATCTTCCAGCACCGGTGCACCGCTCGCAAGTCTGGTCCATTCCGTACCAAGATAGCGCTCCACTCCCTTGACGCCACCGATACCGGCAAAGCGGTTTGCAAGACCCTGGTGTTCTGAGCCTACGACATTGACGGCAAAATGGCGAAAGCGCTCCACGACAGGCCATGTGGAAGATGTCCTATTGAGGGACACAAGCATGCGCGGTGGGTCTACCGATAATGCTGTCGCAGACGTGACCGTTGCTCCCGACCGCACATCACCTTCGCCTGCCGTCACAATGCTGACCCCGCCACCCAGTCTTCTCAGAGCTTGCTTCAGATTATCGGCATCGGCGGGCGTGTCAAACATGGGAAGAACACGTGGCTTGGCAAACTCTGCGGCGGTAAAATTGCTCATTATTCCACTCCGTTAGGGGCACATCTAAGCCAAAAGTTATCAGCCCGGGAACCGTTCCAGTAGACAAGCATTTCTATTCTCTATAGAGTTTATAGAAATTATACCCAACGCTGCAATCGCTCATCGGAAGGAAGGCTGCAATGTTGAAAATCAGGATATCCTCGCCGCAGGCAAAGCGTACCGACTATGTATCGGGCCCGAGTATCGTGATCATCGGCGGCGGCTACACGGGAGCCACAGTCGCCAAGCTTCTTGTCGAACGTGGCCTCCGGCATGTCGAAAACGTCACCGTCTTTGAACCGCGTGCGCAACTCGGCAGTGGTCTCGCTTATGACACGGGCGACCCCGATGTTCGGCTCAATGTGGCGGCCCATCGTATGCGCGCCATCCCAGGTTCGCCATCGGCCTTCCTACAATGGCTGCACACAAGCGGCACATTGACCGCCGATCCAGCGGCCGTCACATCTGAAGGGATTTTTGCCAGGCGCCGCGATTTCGGTCGCTTCATGCAGCAGCAACTGGCCCCTCTGGTCGAGGCGGGAGTCATCCGGCACCTTCCCGAAAAGGTATCGACAGCCTCCCGCGTGAACGGCCGTTGGCACGTGACGGGTGCTGGCGGCACGACGGTCGCCGCCGATATGCTGATTATCGCGACCGGACACCCAACAGCGGCAAGACCGCAGGCTCTGGAGAACGTGGATAGACGGACGGCCCGGATGGTCACGGATGCCATGGCGCCAGACGCACTGAAGGATATCCATGCCGACAGCAATGTCCTGATTGTCGGATCGGGACTGACCGCCCTCGATGCACTCATGCGGTTGAAGGCGTATGGGCATCGTGGGACGATTTCGCTTCTCTCCCGCTCTGGCCTTCTGCCCAGACCGCACGCAGGCGGTGGTTTTTCGCCATATGGGGATTTCAAAGACGAGACTTTGATCACCGCCCGGCAAGTTTTGCAAAAAGTTCGGGCAACGATCGCTGATGCTGCACAGCATGACATTCCCTGGCAGCCCGTGTTCGACGCATTGCGGCAGCACGCCCAAACTCTGTGGCGACAACTTCCGAAGACTGAGCGACACAAACTGCTTCGTCGTCTGCGCCGGTGGTACGACGTTCATCGCTACCGGATGCCGCCACAGGTATCGGCCGCCCTTGTGGAGGGAATGGCTACCGGTCAAGTCGAAGCGATGGTCGGTGACCTGGCTTGCCTTCGACAGGATGGGCAAGACCTCATTGCAACGATTGCGACGCGAGAGGACCGCGTGCGGGACTATCGCTGCCACCACATCCTGCTCGCAACAGGCCCCGATTTCCGCGACTACGGTACGCACCAGAAATTCCTGCTCGCCCTCCATCGAGACGGGATCGTTCAGTCTGACCCTTTGGGTTTAGGCCTGTCGTGCGATCAAGAAGGCCGCATCCTCTCAGCCGAAGGCTCCCCGAACACCAATCTCTTCGTGGCTGGTCCTCCCGCGCGCCCTGCATTTGGCGAGTTGACGGGGGTGCCTGAAATTGCTGATCAGGCGGTGAACCTAGTCGATCTAGTGCTGCGAATGCTGGCGCGGCGGCACCGGACGATCTTCATCGGGCGACAGGAGTAGAAGCAGTCCTATCACCAGCCTTGGGTCTATTGCGACGCAGACGGGCAAGCTTAAAGATGCGCGATGTCATCGAATTGGACCGTGACGATACGAAGCCGTGTCATGGCCTCAAGCGGAAATAATTGCCGCTATGCCTACCCTGTTGGCTGAGGGCCAAAGCCAGGGCGCAAAGGTGGCATCCACGGTCGCTCGCGATGGGAAAACAGAGGGAACTTCAAGGAAATTTATCTAAGCCATTGAAATCATGTTAGAATCCAGGCTCCCCAGCCACTGTATTTTTCTTCAATGAAATTAGATACTTAGATTACACTAGAAAAGCCTAAGTTTTACAGCCGTTTGGATGATCCACATGGGCTTTGGCCTATGCCCCACCATCCTTACCTTCAGCCCACACTTGACAGGCAGCACCGCCGCGTAGACCTTCGCGCCGGGGTAAATATGCTTGGGGTCAATCTTGAGAAAGTCGATTGTCGTCGCGGCGGCGCTCGCGCGCTCCGGATGCACCACCACCTCGAAACACCCGACAGGCAGATGGCGGGACAGCAACCACCATCGGCGGCGCTAAGGTAGAAGGTCGCTCATGCAGCGCGCGTGTCGCTCCGAGATCCTTATTCCGTCCGCGACGTTTCAATTTCATCCTATGTGCCAGCACCGGAGCAGCCCGGCAGCGGCTTTATATGCGTTCGCTACAACGCTAAGAACGGCTTCGGCGGCTACACCGGGCTGAAGACGGTCGGAACTAACATCATCAACGGCGAGCTTCGGGGGCTATGGCAGAACCCCTACCAGGGCACCATGCCAAGCTTGCAATGGCATCCGCTGCCGGAAGTTCCGCAGCTTCAGAACCTCTGACTACCGCAGCGGGTAGTCAGAGGCGCGCCGCTAACCAACCCGATCTGACATCATGCCAGCAATTAGGGAGCATATGACAAAATAGAACAACTGAAGAATAATAAGGACAGAAATCATAATAACTCCCTTCAGATTTAAGCCGGGACGAAAATCCCTTTCAGAGTCTATCAATATCGGAACAGCTATTAAGAAGAATTTTGTGGATATATATGATATTGAGTAGCTAAAATATAGCTGCGTAAAGAAGATCAAGGCACCAAATATCGCCAGGGTCCATTTCCAGACGCCGTTAGAATCAGCAATCTCACTGCTGATAAAGGATTGAATGGCTGCGAGAAATGCAAGCCTGGTTAGAAAGCCAATAAAATCAGATACCTTCTTCGTTCTCTCAAACTGCTGCGAAATCGTTCTCTTCGATGCTGTGTCGGCGAACTCTTCTAATAGCGACAACCATGCCGCGATTGACTCGCGTAAATGCTTTCGGATTCCCACTGCTCATCCCTCGATTGCCTGTCGGTATGATGTCATCATTACATGAAATGCAAAAGCCCGCCGGGTTTCCCCGCGGGCTTCTAAGGCGCTGATGAGCGAGCGGATATGCTTCCACTGCCATCGCGCTCATCCGGAGAACGCCCCTCACCCCTTCGGATCAGCATCCAAGATCGACACCCCAGCATCACGCCGAGCCTTTGGAAACAGCGGGGTGATATTGGAGGTTTCGCCTTTTGGGCGGCTTCGCCCTCTTGGCGGCGGTGGCGGGCCTGGGTGATGCGGGTGATCCGGCGCAGGAAGTCGGCGCGCGGATCGTAGTAGTCCGGGCGTTCAGGTTTCTGGAGCTTGTATTCCGACGAGAGGGTTTCGATCAGATCAAGCGCCCGCACGCCGAGCCGTGAAAAATCTTCCTCGCGGCGCTCGAACAGGTCGTCGAAGGCGGGGGCACGACTTCAAGCGAGATCGAGGCCATCGAGGACATTGCGGAGCCGGTTCGGCATCCACAAAATCTGCTCGGCGAGATCGGGCTGCAGCACGCTCCATTCGACATCGCGCGGCAGGTTGAGACGCGGATCATCGATGTGGAAGACGAATTCGGACGGATCGGCCGGGTTGAATTCCGGCGTATCGCTGACGGCCGCATGGCAGGCGCCGACAAACTCATCGAGCGCGATCACGGTGCGAACGGCAAGCTGGCGCGCCTCAAGGCCCGATCGCGCGCTGCGATTGTCGCGGGAGGCCGGTCGCGAAGACACGGCGCTGACCAGCCATCCGGTGATGACGCCCATCAAAGTGAGGCCGGCGCCCAGCAAGACCGATCCAATTCCACTGCCCAGAATCTCGTTCAATATGAAGTCCCTGCGTTTGAGATACATCAATATCTAGTGGTTTGCAGGATCAACGACAAGTGACCCCTTGGGATTGCCAGCCTTGCATTTCCCGCAGAGCACGCTTTGTCAGCCGCGCCGGGCTGCCTCGATCGCGGCGACGTCGATTTTCCTCATGTCCATCATAGCTGCAAAGGCGCGCTTGGCCTCCGCGCCACCCACGACCAACGCCTCGCTCAGCACGCGCGGCGTGATCTGCCAGGAAATGCCCCATTTGTCTCTGCACCAGCCGCAGGCGCTTTCCTCCCCGCCATTGTCAACGATGGCGTTCCAGTAACGGTCGGTTTCTTCCTGGTCTTCGGTTGAGATCTGGAAGGAAAAGGCTTCGTTGTGTTTGAAAGTCGGGCCGCCGTTCAGCCCCAGACAGGCCACACCGGCAACTGTGAATTCGACGGTCAGCACGTCACCTTCTTTTCCCGAGGGGTAATCGCCCGGCGCGCGGCAGATGGTGCCGACCGCGCTATCCGGGAATGTTGCGGCATAGAAATGAGCCGCCGCTTCGGCGTCCTTGTGGTACCACAGGCAAATCGTGTTCTTCGCCATCATCTGCTCCTCGCCTTCAAAAGGCCGGCTCTCCCTGCCGCTTCGTGCAGGGAGTATTCCGGATAGAATGCGCTGAGGCAACCGGCGTTCCGGAAGCGTCGCGGAAAATGTCCCGGCAGCGCGGCAAACGCTTCCCCCGTGCGGACTTCAGCGCCGACGGTCTAGGCGAGCGCGCCCTGTGCCTGCTCGGCATAGGCTTCCTGTAACTGGATCTGGACAGCCTGCATGAACAGGCGGGCCTGGAAGGCAATTTCGGCCTCCTCGACACCATTCGCAACCAAGGCTGCCCGGAAAGCCACCATTTCCGAACGCCAGAAACGATTGGCCTCTTCGCCGTGGATCATCTGCAGCGCATCCGCGCAACGCTTTACGTCGGCAACGCGCCGATCTGCCGGAAATTGTACGAGTGTCATCGGTTCTCCAACCCACCAGTCGAATCACATGGGGTGGTTCCACAATCGCTTCCAAGTTCTTCACAAAAGCTAAACGCGCCGTCATTCTACGCACTGGTCTGGGTGGAGAATGTCGATTTCGCCTGATGGCGCTCAGGCGCCGTATTCCGCGTCCGTCACCTTTTCCATCCAGTCCACGGTCTTGCCATCAAGCGCTTCCTGGATGGCGATATGGGTCATTGCCGTCGTTGGTGCTGCGCCATGCCAGTGTTTTTCGCCGGGTTCGAACCAGACGACATCGCCGGGGCGGATGTCCTCGATCGGCCCGCCTTCACGCTGAACCCGGCCGCAGCCGGCCGTCACGATCAGGATCTGCCCGAGCGGATGCGTATGCCAGGCCGTGCGCGCACCGGGCTCGAAGGTGACGGCATTGCCCGCAGCGCGGGCGGGCTCGCGCACCGGAAACTGCGGATCGATCCGCACCGTTCCAGTGAACCAGTCGACCGGCCCCTTGGTCGATGGCTGCGAACCGCTTCTCTTGATGTCCATGGTCGTTCCTTCCTGATGCCTACCGTATCGACTACGAATCCTTTGACACGGCAGCGATGGCGGCGGCCAGCGTATCGCCGGAATAGGGTTTGACCACCAGCTGCACGCCGGCCCCCGGCTGGATGCCTTCGTGATTGCTGTGGCCGGTGGCGTAAATGACCGGAAGCGACGGTACGATCGCCCACGCGCGTTCGGCCAGCATGATGCCCGACATGTCCGGCAGGCCGACATCGGTGACGAGAATGTCGATGTTACGCTCCGACAGCACCGCCAGCGCAGACTTCGCATCCGCGGCCTCGATCACCGTATGCCCGAGATCCTCGAGGAGCTCGACGGTGCTGGCGCGGATCAGCCAGTCGTCTTCACAGACCAGGATGGTCTTCGGGCCAGCGTCTGCAGGTGCATCGGCTGCAGCACTCTGTGCCGTGGGCTCCTCAGCCTGCACTGGCGCCTCAGCCTGATCAACGACAGCGCCGTCGTCGTTTCCAGCCGCATCGGCCTTGGAGAGGAGATAGCGTATTTTTCGGGCCAGCGCCTCGCGGGTATAGGGCTTGCTCAAAAGCTCGACACCTTCGTCGAGGCGGCCGGAATGCACGATTGAATTTTCCGTATACCCTGAGGTGAAGAGCACGCTGATACCCGGCAGGCGCTCGCGGGCCTGGCGCGCCAGTTCGGGGCTTTTCATCGGGCCGGGCATGACGACATCGGTAAACAAAAGGTCGATGGCCATACCGCTTTCGATCACCGTCAGGGCGCTCTGCGCATCCTTGGCCTTCAGCACGCGATAGCCGAGATCGCTCAACAAAGCCACCACGGTTTCGCGCACCGCTTCATCGTCTTCGGCAATCAGGATGGTTTCGCTGCCGCCGGTGATCGGTCCGGATTCGATATCGACCAGCCGGTCTTCCGATTGCGTCGAGCGCGGCAGATAGAGCTTGATGGTCGTGCCCTGCCCCGGCTCGCTGTAGATATTGATATGGCCGCCGGACTGCTTGACGAAACCATAGACCATGGAAAGTCCAAGGCCCGTTCCCTTGCCTTCCGGCTTTGTCGTGAAGAAGGGTTCGAACACCTGGTCGAGAACCTCGCGCGTCATGCCGACCCCGGTGTCCGTTACCGCCAGGATGACATATTGGCCGGGCGTCACGTCGTCGTAGTTCGCGGCATATTTGTCATCGAGGAAGGCGTTTCCCGCCTCGATCGTCAGGCGGCCGCTGCCGTCCATGGCGTCGCGGGCGTTGATCGCGAGGTTAAGGATGGCGTTTTCAACATTGCTCGGATCGATGAATGTGTTCCAGAGGCCGCCGGCCACGATGGTTTCGACCTCGATCGCCTCGCCGAGTGCGCGGCGCAGGATATCGTCCATGTTGCGCACCAGCCGGCCGATATTGACGACCTTGGGCGCCAATGGCTGGCGACGGCCGAAGGCGAGCAATTGCGAGGCAAGCTTGGAGCCGCGGGCGACGCCGGCCATGGCATTCTGCAGCCGCTGTTCGGCCCTGGCATTACCGGCAAGGTCGTTGGACAGCAGCTGCATATTGCCGCTGATCACCTGCAGCAGATTGTTGAAATCATGGGCGACGCCGCCCGTCAGGTTGCCGATGGATTCCATCTTCTGGCTTTGGCGCAGCGCATCCTGAGTCCGCAGCAGTTCGGCGGTGCGCGCCTCGACGCGCTCCTCCAGCGTGGCAGCCAGATCGGCAAGAGCTGCCTCCGCCGTCTTCTGGTCCTCGATATCGGTATTGGTGCCGATCCAGCGCTCCAGCACGCCATTCGGGCAGCGGATGGGAACCGCGCGCGCAATATGCCAACGATAGATGCCGTCATGCCGGCGCAGGCGGAATTCCACCTCGTAGGGCGTGCCTGTCCTGCAGGCCTCGGCCCAGCTGCCGGCCGTCGTCTCGACGTCATCGGCATGCAGCATGGCGACCCAGCCGGTTCCGTCCAGCATGCCGGGCGCAGACCCGCTATAGGCGTAGACGCGGTCATTGAACCAATCGAGCCGGCCATCGGGGCCAGCCGTCCAGACGTGATTGGGCATGGACTGCGCCAGCGAACGGAACCGCGCCTCGCTCTCGAGGATCGCCTGTTCCGTCAGTTTGCGGGCCGAAATATCAACGAACAGAACCGCGAAGCGGTCGGGTCCCGCCTTGCGGGCCCGCGCCTCGAACCAGCGATCGGCGAGAGACGGCACATGAACTTCGAACTGCAGCGCCTCGCCGGTCTCGACGACGCTGGCATAGCGGGCGATCAAATCGTCGGGAACGCCGGGGATAATCTCACGCACGCGACGTCCGGCTGCGGTTGCCGCGGCCACGCCTGTCTGATCCTCGAAGGCGGGATTGAGCTCCACGAAAATGAAATCATCGATGATGCCATCCGCATTGCGGACGACTTCGCCGATGAAGAACCCCTCCTGCATCTGCTCGAACAGGCCCCGCCAGCGGGCTTCGCTTTCCTGGATGGCGGCTTCCGCCAATTTGCGCGCCGTGATGTCGAAAGCGATGCCGATGAAGCGCCGCTGGCCGCTTCCGGCGCTCGACACCACCTCGCCGCGTCGGGCGATCCAGCGGACGGCACCCGTCTGCGGGTCGATACGCCGGTATTCGGCATATTCGAGCGGGTTGGCCTCGGCCAGTTTTGCCGGTCCCGCAACGGCGCGGTCATCGGGATGCAGAAGACCGACGAGCAGCTTGTCAGTCACCGGGACATCCGGACCAAGCCCCCAGATGCGCCGGTATTCGTCCGACACGTCGAGACGTCCGGTTTCCGGATACCATTCAAACGTGCCGATGCCGCCGGCCTCCTGGGCAATGCGCAGGCGTTGTTCAACACGAACCCGTTCCGTGGTTTCCTTGACGATCGACAGCACGCCGCCCGGCGCACCGTTTTCGTCGAGGATCGGGCTGTAATCAAGATTGAGCCAGACATCCTCCGGAACACCCTTGCGCTCCAGCACCAGATGCTGGTCGCGATAGGCAAGCGTTCCGCCAGCCAAAACGACTTTCAGGACGTTGTCGTTGAAATCAGCGACTTCCGGCCAGCCTTCGCGAACATTGCAACCCAGCAGACTGGGATGCCGTCCGCCTGCAAAAGCCGCATAGGCGTCATTGTAGATCATCACGCCATCCGGTCCCCAGAGCAGGATGATCGGCACATTGGCCCGCAATACTGTCGCGATGAGGGTCTTCAGCGGGGCGGGCCAGCCGACTGGACCGCCGACCGGCGTCTTTTCCCAGTCGAACTGGCGGATAAGAGACGTCATCGGCCCATCCGACGACAGGAAGGAAAAAGGCGAAGACGAGATGTGCATTGAGCCCTGATGCAGATGAGTAAGCCAAGCGCTTTTTGAGAGCGATGGTCTGAATGTTGTCACGATTGTCTATTGGTCAACGAGGTACCGCAAAATCCGGTCGATCACTCCATATCCAGCGAAGAGAGATAGAACACATCCGCAGATCGGCAAGGACCCGTTTCGAACATTTGCAAGGTCTGGACAAGACAGCTCACGAACGATCTGCACCGTTTCTTCTGTAGCAAAGTATGGTATCTTTCCGCGTCTACGGAAAAAACCGAGGAGAAACTGCGATGCACTACAGCGTTCAGATTTTCACCTGGAGCCCGAAGCTTGGCGTTCATCAAGTGGGCTCCGCTATCGAGATCGATGCTCTCAACCCCAAATTCGCGGCCGTAACGCTTCTCGGCATGCGGCTCGACGAAACCGGCAGTTCGCGGAACCTCGCGGTTCGTGTCTGGAACGCGGAAGACGCCGAAAAGGCCGATTGCAGCTGCTACTACTATCATTAGCGATTGAAGCAAGCATCGTGCGCTTGTGCGAACGCTTGAGCGTCCAGGACGACCCGACAAAAAATTTGATTGCCTGCGGAACAAAATGGCGCACTGCACAATTTAGCAGGCTCTGGGGCAATAGGGGTTTTCGAGAATGGACGGCAAGGTCAATCAATACCGCGTCGAAGCCGGCAACTGGCAGAGCCTCGGCGCGACGCCGGACGCCGATGGCACGAATTTTGCGCTTTTTTCAGCCCATGCCGAGCGCGTGGAGCTTTGTCTTTTCGACGATAGTGGCACTATCGAAACAGCGCGCATAGAACTCCCTGAGTTCACCAACGAAATCTGGCATGGCTATGTTCCGGGCCTGAAGCCAGGTGCGCTGTACGGCTATCGTGTCCGGGGTCCATTTGATCCTGCCAATGGTCACCGCTTCAACGCAAACAAGCTGCTCGTCGATCCCTATGCCCGCGAACTTGTCGGCGACGTTCAGTGGTCCTCCGCGCATTTCGGCTACATCGCCGATAGCGACGACAAGGATCTCTCCTTCAACGGCGAGGATAGCGCGCCCTTCATGCCGAAATGCCGGGTCGTCGATCCAACGGCCCATGACTGGCGAAACGATCGCGGGCCAAATATTCCCTGGTCGAACACGATTTTCTACGAGACCCATGTCAAGGGTTTCACCAAGCTGCATCCCGCCATCCCGGAAAACCTGCGCGGCACCTTCGAGGGCATGGGCCATGAGGCGATCGTCGGCTATATCAAGAGCCTCGGTATCACCTCCGTCGAACTGATGCCGATCCACGAGTTTCCCGACGACGACTTCCTTTTGAAAAAGGGCCTGCGCAATTTCTGGGGCTACAACACGCTCGGCTTTTTCGCGCCCGCCCAGCGTTATTATGGCCCGCGCGGTATCGCCGGCTTCCGCGACATGGTCCGCGCGTTTCACGATGCCGGGATCGAGGTCATCCTCGATGTGGTCTACAACCACACGGCAGAAGGCAACGAAATGGGGCCGACACTGTCTTTCAAGGGCATCGACAACCTCTCCTACTATCGCACCCTGCCGGACAATCACCGCTACTACATCAACGACACCGGCACCGGTAACACCGTCAACACCTCGCATCCGCGCGTGTTGCAGATGGTCACGGACTCACTGCGCTACTGGGTCGAGCACATGCACATCGACGGCTTCCGCTTCGATCTCGGCACTATCCTTGGACGTGAACCCGAGGGCTTTGATCAGCGTAGCGGCTTTTTCGATGCGATTGGTCAAGACCCGCTGCTTTCAAAAGTGAAACTGATCGGAGAACCCTGGGATATTGGCCCCGGCGGCTATCAGGTGGGTGGCTTTCCTCCGGGCTGGGCCGAATGGAACGACAAGTATCGCGACAAGATCCGCGATTACTGGAAGCTAACGCCAGGCGTCGAGCCCGATCTTGCGGCGCGCCTTCTCGGCTCCGGAGACATCTACGATCACCGCGGCCGCCGCCCGTGGTCGACGGTCAATTTCATCTCCGCCCATGACGGCTTCACCTTGAACGACCTCGTCTCCTACAACGACAAGCACAATGACGATAATGGCGAGGATAACAGGGACGGCCACAGCGACAACCGCAGCTACAACTACGGCGTGGAAGGCCCGACCGACGACGCAGCGATTAACGCGATCCGCGACCGGCAGAAGCGTAACATGCTGGCGACGCTGCTTCTCTCCCACGGAACGCCGATGCTGCTTGCCGGCGACGAGTTCGGGCGCAGCCAGATGGGCAACAATAACGGCTATTGCCAGGACAGCGAGATCAGCTGGGTCCATTGGGAAGGCACGCCCGAAAGCGGCGAGCAACTGAAGGAATTCACCCGCCGCCTCATTGCGCTGCGCCAGGAACAGCCCTTGCTGCGGCGGGAAAGCTGGCGCGATGGCACGGTGATCAACTGGGTTAGCGCCGACGGCACGCCTCATCTCGGAGACGACTGGGGCGTTGGCACGGATGCCGTGCTCGGTGTTCACCTGATACGGGAAGACCTTCAACAGGTCGAAGGCGTCTGGTCGGACGTTCTCACCCTGTTTAACCCGACCGATGCGGACGTTCCCTTCATCGTGCCGGCTCCGCAGGAGGGCGCTTGGGCGCTGGCCTTTACGACAGCCGATCCCAGCGCGGATGCGGCCACTCTTTTGGGCGGCGAAGCCTTCGAACTCGAGGCGCGCAGCATGGCTCTGTTCCACCGCATATGATCGACAGAGGGGCGGCGCCGCGTGGGTGGTTGCGCTCACTCGGCGGCGTTGGCCCGCTCGACCGGTGCATAGGCGAAACCCGGCAGCAGCTTGGCATAGAGCGCTGCATATTGCTCGGCGCTCCGCTCCCAAGAAAAGTTGGCTTTCATACCCTGGTTCTGCAGCCGTGCCCACTTCTTGGGGTCGGAATAGGCCTGCAGCGCCCGGCGAACCGCAAGGCGAAGGTTTTCGGCGGTGGCCGGATGAAACTGGAACCCCGTTGCAACACGCGCAGAAATCGCCGCGTCATTGGCATCAATGATTGTCTCGGACAGGCCGCCGGTGCGCGAGACGACCGGGACACAGCCGTAGCGCAACGCGTAAAGCTGGGTGAGGCCGCAGGGCTCGAACCGAGAAGGCTGGATGATCACGTCGGCGCCGCCGTGAATGAGGTGGGCCGTCGCCTCGTCATAACCGATCCGCACGCCGATGCGTCCCGGATAACGGCCGGCGGTCGCCAGCAGCGACACTTCGATATCCTCGTCGCCCTTGCCAAGCACAATCAGCTTGCCGCCAACCATTGCAATTTCCTCGGCAACCTCGGCCAACATGTCGCCGCCCTTCTGCCAGGTCAACCGGCTGACCGTCGCAAAGATCGGGCCGACAGCATGGTCAAGGCGGAAGGCATCAAGCAAATGCTTCCGATTGGTGGCCCGCAGCCGCATGCGCCGATAATCATACTTCTCAGGCAGATAGGGGTCTGTGGCCGGATTCCAGACATCCATGTCGATGCCGTTGACGATGCCCGTCAGCGCGCCCGGCCGGGCACTGAGCGCACCATCAAGCCCCATGCCGAGATCCGTCGAAACGATTTCGCGGGCATAGGTGGGGCTGACCGTGGTGATGGCCGTCGCGGTCTGGATGCCGCCCTTGAGATAGCTGACATAGCCGTAATATTCGAGACAGTCGGTCGACAGCGTCTCAAGCGGCAGGCCGATCTGCGAGACGACGGAGGTGGGAAACTGTCCCTGGAAGGCCAGATTGTGAATGGTCAGCACGCTTGGCACGTGGTTCGCATTGGTAGAGTGGCGCATATAGACCGAGGTCAACGCCGTCTGCCAGTCATGCGTATGCACCAGATCTGGGCGCCAGTCCGGAAGCAGGCCGCCCGCGATGGCCGATGCCACATAGGAAAGAACCGCAAACCGTTTCCAGTTATCGGCAAAATCCTTGCCGTCCTGATCGACATAGGGGCCACCCGCACGATTGTAGAGGGCGGGCGCATCAAGGATCAGAAGATCAAGGCCCTCATGCCGGCCTTCAAGCAATTGCGCGGGCGCACCGAAAAGATCCGGAAAATAATAGATCTGCTGTTTGTCGTGAACCGCGGAAAGAAGCAGCGGATATCCTGGAACCAGTGTCCGAATGAGAGCGCCATAATTCTTCAACGCCTTGGGCAATGAGCCCGTCACATCGGCAAGGCCGCCGGTTTTTATCAAGGGAAATATTTCGGACGTTACCGAGAGTATTTTCACGAAGCCCTGTTTCCTTCTCCCGCCTGAATCCCGCCGCAACGCACAAGCGTTTATGCTGCGCTGCCGAATCTATGATGTGATAAACGGGCGACCTTGTCCGCAGAAAAGAGACCTGCGGCGCGATAAAATTTTTCCGGTCAAATTTGAAGACGACGTATAAGCGCCGACAAGCCCGGCGCCTTCCGTTTCAACCTGAAGACGAATTCAGGACGCGGCCTTGCCACGCTTTTTTGCTACCATCTCCATCGGAGCATCGTTCTTGACGATGCTGAAGGGCGCCGGCTTGACTGTGTCATCGGCAGCAGCACTCTTCCCGCTCAACTCCCGTACTGCCTGCTCCCAATGCGAATACTCACGCCCTTCCGGAAAGCCCTGCGACTCCCAGATTTCATAGGCGCGCTTTCTGATGAGGTCTTCGTCAGTGTCTGTCATCTGCTTCTCCCTGGCACATCACATTTCACCACAACGACAATCTTACGCCTTGGTTCCTTTTCCGACGATCCTTAATTTTTTCCCCGTCCTATTCTTTTCCAGCGAAACGGGAAAACTATGATTTCCCTTGGCTTTTCCGGGCACATGTAAAAAGCAAGACTGGCGGCAGTGGCATGCAGCGCATATAAGCCTTGGGTAATTCTACTGCGCCCACTCGTTCCTAGTCAAACGAATCAGTGCACTGATCCGGCGACAGCCTCCGGTCGGCTGTCCCCAATCAACGAAAAGAGACGATCATGGCCGCGGAAAAGTTTATCGTCCTGCCCTATCGAAAAGTCCGCGGCGGCGTGGCACCGGGCGAGATGCGTCAGGCAAGCAGCGCTGCCAGTGCGGAAAAGATCGCAACGGCGATGTCAGGTCGTTTTCCCGGCGTTGCCGCCTATGCGGTGCAGGTCGATGAAGAAACCGGCGACATGAGCAGCCCGCGCCTCCTGATAAAATTCGGGGAAACGGCCGACCTGCCGTCCGACTGATCGGCCTCTCGGTTCCCGACGATTTTCTGCCGTAAGAACCACAGCCTTGGCCGGATGGAGGCGCACTTTGCGCATTCTCTGGGCGTTCTCTGGAACCTTTGTTGGGCATGAGCGTTTGTTGGGCAGTTGCCTTCAAAACGTGCGGGCACATCAAACGCTCTTCAAAGGATGTGAAAGCCATGAACCAACATATTGACCCCAAAGGAAGCCGCCCCGGAGATCCCGTTAACTTTCCCGCTGAACCGGCAACCACGCAGCGTGTGGATCCGCTGGCCGCACAGCAGCCGCGGAACGACTACACGACCACCGTCGACAATCGCCGTAGCTTCGGTAGCTGGCCGATCCTGATCGTGCTGCTTGCAGGTTTGGTGCTCGCATTACTTGTCTGGATGCCATCCGGCACCGATACATCGGACACGGCAACACAGCCGGCAACGACCGAGCAGACAACAACACCGCCAGCCGACGGGACCACGACGCCGGATACGGCCGTAACGCCGACCCCGGACGCGACGCCGGTGGTTCCCGACACGACGCAGCAGGCGCCGGCAACTGAGACACCGGCAACCGGCGAAACGCAGCCGCAGACGGATGGCGCTACGCCGAACAACGGCACAACGACCACGCCCGCTACGCCGTAATCGCAAGCTCACAGAATGTCTTAGGGATGGCGAAGCAACGCAAGTTGCTTCGCCATCTTCGTTGTTCACCTCGCCGTTTTCAGGCGACTTCTACCGCAGGCTCAATTGAACAAAAGACGCTTCCGGCCGTTTCTGCTTCAGGCAACAAACGTGAGGACAAGCCATGACAGAGAAAAATGGAAAGCCGACAAGCCGCGAGGAAGACTACCGCGACTACGAGGAACGAGATCTGAAAGACGGCTGGCCCTATGCCGATGCCGTTGCCGGATCGGATACGACCGTGCAAAACCAATCCTATGGCGATACTGCGCAAAACTTCGACGAAAGCGGTAATCCGGGTTTTGAGACAAGTTCCGAGGCAGCCATCCAGAGCGCCAGTGGTGCCGATCTTCTCGGGGAACGCACGGACGATGAAATCAACGATGACAGCATAGAGGAAGCCATTTCCGAAAGGCTGGAAAACAGTGATATTGAAACGGCGGGAATGGATATCAAGGTCAGCGCCGGCGTGGTCCATCTGACTGGCTTCGTCGAAACCGCAGGGCATCGCCGGCAAGTCGAAAAGCTGATCTATGCCGAGCCGGGCGTTACGGGCATTCGAAATGATCTGACCCTGACTGCCGCCGACGCGAATATTCCCGCCGACTGGGACGAGTAGCGTTATACGCAAATACTGGATACGGACGGCCGGACATGCGGCCGTCTGCGGGGCAAGGCAAGGGGAACTTGAATGTCTACCGATGGGGCGCAGACACCTTCTGAACAAGGGTCTGAAGATTTAAACCCTCGAGATCAGCAAACCGAATTCGTGGTCGGGCTCGGCCGCGGTATCGGCGGTGCGCTGCTGTTTGCGCTGCCCATGCAGATGACCATGGAGATGTGGCAGCTCGGTTTCTATATCGACCGCAGCCGGCTTTTCCTCCTGTTGATCGTGGCTATCCCCTTGCTCATCGGCATTGCGCATCGGATCGGGTTTGAAAAAACCATCGGCTGGAAAGATGACATTCGCGACAGCATTATCGCCTATGGCATCGGTATCGTCACCAGCATCGTCCTCCTGTCGCTTTTCCGTATTTTGACGCCCGACATGCCAGCGAGCGAAATCATCGGCAAGATTGCGCTCCAGGCAGTGCCCGCAAGCATCGGCGCCATGCTCGGGCGCAGCCAGCTTGGCAATGGCGGAGCGGATGATGACGACGAGGATAGCGATGGCGCCGCACCTGATGACAAGGGTTATGGCAGCGAATTGTTCTTAATGGCCGTCGGTGCGCTTTACCTCAATCTCAATATGGCACCCACCGAGGAGATGATCCTTATCTCATACAAGATGACACCCTGGCATGCACTTGCAACAATTCTGCTTTCGATCACTCTGATGCATGGCTTCGTCTATGCCGTGTCCTTCAAAGGCGGGCATGAGATTTCGGGCGATACGCCAGGCTGGCACGCGCTGATCCGCTTCACCCTGCCCGGCTATATCATCGCGCTCGCCATCAGCCTTTACGCGCTCTGGACCTTTGGGCGGTTGGACGGCGTCGGGCTGACACCGTCGATCATGGCGATGATTGTGCTTGGTTTTCCTGGCGCGCTGGGTGCCGCGGCCGCACGGCTGATCCTATAGGAGAGACAATGGCCGAAGACGCCAAGACATCGAAGAAAAGCAAAACCGTCGATCAGGACGCCCACTGGGTCCAATGGCTGACCGGGGCGATCTGTGCGGTGCTGGTTTCCGGCATGATCGGCTGGATCGGATACGAAGCGGTTATCGGCCAGGAGGGGCAACCTGAATTGTCGACCCGCATCGTTCACCAGGACAGAGTCGGTGACGGACAGCGGGTGGTGTTTCTCATCGAAAATGCCGGCGCGCGAACGGCAGCAGCCGTTGTTGTTCAGGGCCAGATACGGAATGGCGAAGCTGTTCTCGAAACATCCGAAGTGACATTCGACTACGTGCCCGCCCATTCCAGCGTCTCTGGAGCCATGCTGTTTCAATCGCCGCGGGACGCTGGTCGGTTGCAGATCCGGCCAACCGGCTATAGCGATCCATGACCGATTTTAAACGGGGTTATGCGGCAGAAGGCTGATCCTTGCCATCGCCTATTGCAGACGATGCGTTCCAGATAAACTGGCTTTCGCCGGCATCACCCTGCTGTGGCACCCAGAAGCTTGCAAGCGGCATCGCAGCGGCCCGCGCCTTGCTTTGTGAGAGGACAGTATCGACAGCGTCACCGGCAGCGGCGAGCGACGGATACAGCATGCCATCAAGGCTCCAGACGCTATATTTCACCGCGATAAAGCGTAGCTTGCCATTTTCGGGCACCAAGGCGCCCACAGCTTCGCCACCAAACTCAACAACCTGTTTCTTCATGATAAAACTCCCCTGCCTTGGCCCCGATCGGCAGTCATTTGGCTGCGCGCATGGCACAGCCGACCGAACCCTCGCCTTTCAGCCCGCACTGAAACGCGCGATTCAAAACTTGGTTCCATCCTTTTCAGAAAAAAACGACTTCGGTGCGGCGGACCTCAGCCAAGACGGGGGCAATTTCGAGTCCTGCGCTCGATCCGGCGACACCAGCGTCCGTATCATGCCGGTGCATGCAGCCTGAATGCGCGGTTCAGCCTGCGTTCCGGTGGAGTGGTGTTTTCTACACTTGCGACTGGAAGCCGGAACATTTCCGGCGGCGCAGGGCGACGGGGCGGCAGGTGCAACACTATTTCTTCGATTTGTTCTTCGGCGACGAGCAGATGGTCGATGACGAAGGTGTCGATCATTTCGACGAGGGCTCTGCCGTCTATTACGGGCAGAGGATCGCCGACAGGATCGGCCGCGACGCGGACTACCGCGCGCTCACGGTCCATGTCCGCCAGACGGACGGCGCTTTGCTCGCCGTCCTTGCCGCCTCCACCGGGCGCGGCATCGAGCGCACGGCGTTGATCGGTCGCTGAAGGTCAGGCCACGAACCGGTCCGGCCGGAACGGCTTGATGTCGATGACGGTTTTTCGCCCGTCATCTTCTCGGCAAGCGCACGGCCGGTGATCGGTCCGAGCGTCATACCATGATGGGCGTGGCCGAAGGCGAACCAGAGGCCTTCGTGGCGCGGCGCCTTGCCGATGATCGGCATCATGTCCGGCGTGCAGGGGCGAGCGCCCATCCAGGGTTCGTCGTCCCGGCGCTCCGCCAGTGGGAAAAACTCACGGGCGACACGCTCGGCGCGGGTCAATTGCACGGGTGTCTTGGGCGCATCGCGATTGGCAAATTCCGCACCCGTAGTCAGACGGACACCGCGCAGCATCGGCGCCAGGAAATAGCCCTTCTCCGCATCCAGCACCCAGTTGTTGAGCGTCGCCCCCTCTTCCATGCCATAGTGCATGTGATAGCCACGCTTGACGGCGAGCGGGAAACGATAGCCGAGTTTCTTCGTAACCGTATCGGCCCAGGGACCGAGAGCGACGACGACTTCTTTTGCCTCCAGCGGACCCTCGGGCGTGGCGACGCGCCAGCCTGCCCCTTCGAGAACATGCTCGAGCGTCGCGGCATCACCCGAGACAAGGCGTCCGCCCAGCGACTGGAAATAGATGAGATAGGCCTTGTTCAGGCTGTGCGGATCGCGGATCGACCAAGGATCAGTCCAGCGCAGGCCGCCGGCGAGATCGACCTTGATCGACGGCTCGATCACCTTCATTTCGGCGCTCGAAAGCTTCTGGTGGCTGACACCGAAGGTGGACGAAAGTTTTTCGGCATCCTTGTAGGCGGCGTCCCGCTCCTTGTCGGTGCGGAAGACCTTCATCCAGCCATCCTTGCGGATGAGATCGCCGGCACCCGAGGCGTTGATCAGGTCTGCGTGTTCGGCAATCGAATTCTCGATGAGCGGCGCATACATCGAGGCGATGTTCTGGTGCTGAGTAAAACCGGAATTCCACCAATAGCGAATGAGGAACGGAACGAGACCCGGCAGCGCACGAATATGGTAATGTGCATCGATCGTGTTGTTCAGCGCATAACGAAACAGGGCGCCGAAATCATGCGGGAAACCATAGGGAAAAACACCCTCGCGCTGGATAAGACCGGCATTGCCGAAGGACGTTTCCTCGCCGGCACCGCGACGATCGAGCAATACGACCGATTTGCCGCGCCGCGCTAGATGAATGGCCGTCGACAGGCCGACGATACCGGCACCCAGAACTACAACATCGGTCTTCATTTTTCAGATTTCCCCGTTTTCCAAGACATGGATTTACCAGTGCATACCGCGTCCACGGCTGCAAGCCGTGTCATTTCTTCAGCCCGTTCATGATACGCTCGAGATAGCCGAGCATCAGGGCCGAAACGACGAAGGCGATGTGCATGATAGTGGCCCACATCAGCTGTTCACCGGTATATTGTTTTGTGTTGAGGAAGATTTGCAGCAGGTGGATCGAGGAAATCGCCACGATCGACGAGGCGACCTTGATCTTGAGGCTGCCCGAATCGAGCTTTCCGAGGAAGGAAACCTCGCCATCTCCCTCGTCAAACCGGCTGACAAAATTCTCATATCCCGAGATCATCACCATGACGATGAGGCTTGCGACCAATGCGGCATCGATCAGGCCGAGCATAGCGAGGATCATCTGTGCATCGTCGTAGACGAACACCATCTCGGCGACCTTCAAGAACTTGTAGAGGAAGGAAACGCCGTAAAGGGCAAGCGCGGCTACCAGACCGAGATAAAAAATCACCAGCAACCAACGGCTCGAAAGGATGATCCGTTCGACAAGAAGTTCCAGGGATTTCATGGGGCAGCTCCGGATGTTGCGCGTGCGAACAATGAATAACCAAACGGCCCGGTTCCGGCAAGTCGCAGAAAACCGCATGCGAAAGGGCGGCAAAGATGCCGCCCCTCAACTGTCAATCATGACCAGTAAAGCCTATCTAGGCCCTGCGGAACAGACCGGCAATCAGAGAGATTACCAGGAACGCGAGGAACAGGAAGAACAGGATCTGGGCGATACCCGCCGATGCACCGGCGATGCCGCCGAAACCAAGCACACCAGCGATGATGGCAACAACCAGGAAGACGAGAGCGTAATACAGCATGATCATTCTCCTTTGCTTTGAAAGCTGTTCAGTAAACGCGCGTGGCGCGCGTTTGTTCCTGCTTCAACTTCAGCCTGTCTAACGCACGTAGTGGCTTGAAAGGATTGATTAACCATGTGCCAAAAATATGAACCGTTTTGAAACGGTATGGTCACTGGTTTGATGGAACTATCCACATAAACGACGCGTTGTGAGGGCAAGTAGCAAATGCGAGATAGTAAAATGACCGTATTGACCGTATCACCGTCGAACATATGGAAATCCGCATCCGAGGTCTTGCGCGCGCCCTCAGCACAACGGGACAAGAACCTGCATATCGGCGGCACCTTGCGAGACCTTTACTTTAGCGCCTCGATGCCAGCGACCGAAGGAGAATTTGCAAAACTCCTCAGCGATCTTGAAGCCGCAGAGACAGATAGCAAGAATCGCGACGCTTGAAACACGTATGAGCATAAGGACCAGGGCCGCCGAGAGCGGCCTTTTTCGTGTCTGCACCTCGCCTGAAAGTGAAAAGCCGGCGATGTTGACGCCGGCTTCGATTGCAATCATTGCCTTGTAAAGATTATTGCGCTGGCGTGGAAAGCATCATCCCGCGACTGTTGGCTGCGTAGCTCTCCTTGTCATAGGCCGGCTGCTTTTCCAGCTGCTCCTTGGTAAAGGGGAGTAGATCATCATCTTACCGCTCGCGTCTGCCATCACCTGCACGCTCTTCGCATTCATCGCCACCGGCTTTGCACCGACACCGAGAAAACCGCCGACATCGATGATATAGGCCTCGAGCTTGCCGTCTGCGCTCAGGATAACGTCGCCGATCGTGCCGATCTGGGTATCATCCGCAACCTTGACCTCGGTTCCGATCAGCTTTTCGGCGCTGAGCAGCGCAGGGTCCACGGGCTGCAGTTCACCCGACGGGACTGCCGCGGTGACATTCTTGTCCAGTGTCGCCGGATCAACATCCGGGTCCGTCATCAACGGCGTCGTTCCGGTTTCCGGAATGATCGTTTCTGCCGTTTGCGGTTCTGCCGTGGTAGACGCAGACGGCTCAGCCTCGGCCGACTGCTTGTCGGACTTGGCAGCATCGTTCTCGGGAAGCGTTGCCACTGCCCCGTCCATGACCGGGGCACGATCAAATGGCGGGGCTGCCTGCAGTTCCTCCTTGGTCGCGGAAATTACGATAATCCGCTCTCCGTCCTTCTGTGAAAGCGAGACGCGGTCGAAATTCACCGCCACATCCTTTTCGCCGATGCCGAGGAAGCCCCCGACGCCAACGACCAGCGCTTCGGCACCGCCACCGGCATTAATGACGACGTCGTTAACGTCACCAACGGCCTCGCCCTCTTCGTCAGCGCCCGTGTAAACCGTCTTGCCGATCACCGATGAGGCAAGAATCTGCTCCGCCGAGGCTGCAAAATAACCGACCGAACCGGACTTGGCTGAATCCGTCTGGACTGCCCCGTCCGTCGATGTGGCCTGCTGGGCAAGGACGTTCGTCGTGAAAATTGCGACAAAAACGGTCGTGGCCATAAGTGTGCGGTTCATTTCAATCTCCTTAAGAAATTTCGGTATCGACGCCCAGGCGAAGACGGCCGGCATCGCGCCGACTCTGAGTGCAAGGAACGGAAGAATGCGTGTGTTTGTTCCAAGGGTAGAGACAGTATCGCCCCCGACTGGTTTGCCTCGCAGGCAAAACTCGTCTCATGCACAGACAGCATTTTCGTGAGGTGTCACTGACTAATTGCTAAGCACCACGGAACGGGAACCCTTTTGAGCAACCACAATGGCTGCATCGGCAGCGTCATTCACAACTTGGACATTGAGTTCACCTGAGGAGGTAACATCCCAAGTGATCGTTGCATCTTCCAAAAAGAGCGCCGGATCGATGGTTGCACATTTGCCATAAGTAATACCGAACTGCCCCTCAACACTCCTGAGTGCTGGCTTCAGCAGTGCCTGGCATTCCTCAACGGTTTCAAATCCAACGGCGGGTGATGGAATTTCGCGGCAATCGGCATTTGCCGCGCCACACCCAATCAGCATCATGATTGCTGCAACATGCTCCATCCTCGTGCTCCTTGCACAATGACCGCGTTGCCAAGCAAACGGCGTTTCGCCATCAAAGTTCCAAAAATGGAAAAACCTTTTAGAGGGAACAAATTTATCTCACCTGCGTTTAGCTGCCGATAACAATTCGGCCACAAAGGCTGCAGACAGCTTTAAAGGACACGTCCATGCTCGGTACAATTCTGCTGATCGTCTTGATACTTCTTCTCGTCGGAGCGCTTCCGAATTGGGGACACAGTCGGAATTGGGGTTACGGACCATCGGGCGGGCTTGGCCTCGTTGTCGTCATCCTGCTTATTCTGGTCCTGATGGGCCGCATCTAAACCGCCTGCACGTCAATCACAATCGACACCTGAAGAGGAAATCCCCATGAAAAAGATAATGCTCGCAGTCGCGCTGATCCTGCCACTGACCGCCTGCACGCAGACTGAGCGCGGCGCCGGGATCGGAGCAGCATCTGGTGCTATCATCGGTGGCGTTGCAACAGGCAATGTCCGTGGCGCAGCTGTGGGTGCTGCGGTGGGCGGTGTCGCCGGCGCGCTGATCGGCAATGCCAATGAGCCGGGTCGCTGCTACTATCGTGATCGCTATGGCCGTCGTTACATCGACGCTTGCTAATTGCGAAACCAACGCATGAAAAAACGGGCCTCGGCCCGTTTTTTTATGCTTTCAGCCGTTTTTACCAAGGGTCACAACTAGACTTTGGGTTCATCAAGCTTTTCAGCCTGATCGAGCTTTTCGAGGAGATCAAGGAATATATCCGGAAGTGGCTGCATCTCGACAGAGTTGTACAATGCACGCAATTTCAAGGCGATCTGCGAAGAGCTCTCCAAAACCTCATGAGGATTTGACCGCAAATCTGCTGACTTTCCAGGCTTCTTAGGGGGGCCACTCATCGAATAGTCTCGCATCGGCAACCAAACAGTGCTGCATTATTTTGCTGACTCTTTCCTCGCTTGGAAACTTCCAATATTGGGTAAAACATGGTCAAACCACTGGCAGTTTCGGCTGAGGAGCGTCCTCTGCGAGCCTCACTCTCAAACACATCATACTAAAGGAAGTTCCGTATGTCACTTTCGATGCGAATTGCTGCCCATCTTCCCTACCTGCGCCGCTTTTCGCGTGCGGTCACCGGTTCGCAGGCCTCCGGCGACGCCTATGTCGCTGCTGTGCTGGAGGCTTTGATCGCCGATATTACCTTGTTTCCGAAAGGCTCAAACGACCGGGTAAACCTGTTTCAGCTGTTCTGCTCGCTCTTCGACGGCATCAATATCGACCTGCCCGAAAATACCTCGCCCTTCGGCTGGGAACAGCGCGCTGCCGACAATCTGGCCGTCGTTTCACCGGCAGCCCGAAAGGCTTTCCTGCTCGTTGCAGTCGAAGGTTTTTCGCCGGAGGACGCAGCGGACGTGCTCCAGGTCTCGGAAGAAGCGTTGTCCGGTCTGTTGCGGCAAGCATCGGATGATATTTCCGGACAGGTCGCCACCGATATCCTCATCATTGAGGACGAGCCTCTGATTGCCATGGATATCGAGGACATGGTGAAAAGCCTCGGTCACACGGTCACGGGCATTGCCCGCACGCACAAGGAAGCTATCGAGCTTTTCCGCCAGACGCCGCCAAAGATGATCCTTGCGGATATTCAGCTTGCCGATGGCAGCTCCGGTATCGATGCCGTTAATGAGATACTCGCCAAGACGTCGATCCCGGTGATCTTCATCACCGCCTTCCCCGAACGACTGCTGACCGGAGAAAAGCCGGAGCCCGCTTTCCTCGTCACCAAGCCGTTCAATCCTGACATGGTGAAGGCCCTGATCAGCCAAGCGCTGTTCTTTGACGAGCATGGACGCTCATCCGGCAGAGCCCACTGAGATCAGCCCACTGGGGAGGGGCGGTCCAGCGCAAACGCATCGAACCATGCTTCACGCTGGCCGCAACTAAGGGCGGCCAGGATGCGCGATGCCATGAAGCTGAACGTGATGCCGTTGCCGCCATAACCATAGGCTGCAAGCAGGCGAGGATAACCGGGCACCGGGCCGATCAGTGGCAAGCCGTCCTCGGTTTCGCCGAAGGCACCGGACCAGGAATAGGCAATGGTCGGGTCTGCTGCCGGCCAGAGGCGCCCAAGGCTTTGGATCAGGAATTCTTCTTTCGCCTGAGCCTTGGCATCTCGCTCTGCTGGATCGACCGTATCATCATCACCTCCGCCGATGATGATACGGCCGTCCTTGGTTGTTCGGGCATAGAGATAGCTTTCCGTAGCCTCCCAGATGAGTTCGCCACCGGGCCATAGATTATCTGCCTTCTGGGGTACCGTTGCGATCGCCCAACTCGAGGCTGTGCTGTGCAAGGCGCTTCCAACAAAATCGGGCATGACATAGCCGGTAGCGAGGATCACATGGCGCGCTTCGATGACGAAGGGGCTATCGGTCTCAACGACCACCGCACTGGACGAAGAATGGTATTCCGTCGCCATGGCATCGATCAGTCTGGCGCCCTGCCCCACGGCCGTCTTGAGCAGACCCCAGGAGAGGAGCAACGGATCGGCATCCGCTGAGCCCGGCGACAGAATGGCCGCAGCCCGGTCGATACCGAAAGTCGACAGAAGGTCGCGGTACTCGATGAATTGGCCGGGCAGGCCTGCACGCTGCCGCAGTTCGTGTTCCGCGTGAAGTTCCGAACTGCGGCCCTCAGCACCTGCGATGTAGAGCGTCGAGCGCTGGCGATAAAGGCAAGGGATCTGCAGAGACTGGACAAGCCCCGTCAGTCCCTGAACCGCTGCCAAGCTGCGGCGATAGATGGAGGCGGCCTGATCGAAGCCATAAAATTTGGTCAATTCTGAAAGCGGGCAGTCGATTTCCCATTGCAGCATGGCTGTGCTGGCATTGGTGCTGCCGAGCCCCGGCTGCTCGCGATCAAGGATGCAGACTTCAATGCCAAGTGCTGCAAGATGCTGCGCCGCAAGCGATCCGGTAATCCCGCCACCGACGACGAGCACCTCCGTCTTAATGCTTTCCGTGAGCCGCGCCCCGCGTGGCCGCAGCGCCGCGCCACCCCATGGGGACGTGCCACCACGGAGATCGTTCTGTCCGGTCAGATCCGGATCAAGCGATGAAGACATGGATAATTCCTGTATGAAAGGCGCCCGCCGGCAGCGTGGTGCTAGGATGGGAGGTGGCGTTCAGGCGGGTGTGTGCGGAGTTCGTCGAAGACTGTCATAGCGATCAGCGACATGGGCAAGGCTAGCATGGCGCCTACGGCACCCCACATCCATGTCCAGAAAATGATCGCAAGGAAGATCAGAAATGGGTTGATCTCCAGCCTGTGCCCGAGGATGGAAGGCGTTACGAGGTTTTCCATGACCAGATGAAGAAGAAAGAAACCAAGCGCCGGCGCCAGAGCCAGCAGCAAGGCATCATGCGTCATCAAACCGGCAACCATGAGCGCGATCGTCATCACGGTGACGCCGACATAGGGAATGAAGCTGGAGATGAAGGCAAACAGGCCCCAGAGCCCCGCCATGCCCAAGCCACCGACAAAGGCGATGATCGCCGTAATCGCACCGAGCACGATGTAGATCAGGCTTGCGGTGGAAAAATAGAAGCCCATGGCATTTTCGGTAGCGTTCATGATGCGGATTGCCGTCAATCTCCGTTCTCGCGTCGCGAACGCCATTATAATTGTCTTTCGCAGCTGTGCTCGGCCAACGAGAAACAGGCCCAGCGCTGCGAGGAAGATCAATGTCTGGATCAAGGCTGGCGTGAGCCCCGACGCAACGAGGCCGAGCATGGCCCCCGCATTCTGCATTGCGATGTCCGCCACCGCCTTTTCATCTGCCCCTGCAAGGGCCGATTTGAGCCAATCAAACCGCTCCACAAAAGGCAGAACCCGTTCAACGGTGCGCTCGAGAATGCGCGGCGCTTCGACGGCAAGTTGAGACATGGGTTCCACCAGGGCATTTATCAGCAGAAAAAGGCCGGCGACGAACACAATACCGAGGAGAAGACCGCCAAGCACGGGGAAGACCAAATTTCGCCAGGCGGTCCGCGGCGAGACCCAGCACCATACCGACGACGATCGCAAGCGTTATCGGCATGAGGATCGCTTCCATCAAATAGATGACAGCGGAAGCAATGATGATGAAGATGCCTACAATGCTCCAGGCGACCACCAGGTCAAGCGAGTCGCGTGGATTGACCTCCGGATAGGCGGCGTCGATTGCGGCCTGCTCGGCCTCGCGAATATGCTTACGCTTTCGAATATTCGCTTTTTCTTGCAGTACGGCGTCCATGTCGATGACCTTGTTCCCCCGTCATGGATTTGCCGAGAAGGCGGCCCGGAGATGACGCTCAACACCGGGCGAAAGAAGGAAGCGATCTACGTTTATGAGCATGGCCTTCTGATCCGCGCCCCATAAACGCCGGTTTTGCGAAAAAGTTCCACCGCCGCCTCGCCGAATGTGCGGACCAATCCCTCACTCGAGACGTTTTAACAGTGGCGGACTTGGGCATCCCCCCGGAAATCCGGTCAGTCGATGGAATGCAACCCTTCAATGGAGAAACCATCGATTCGACTGACTGAACCGGTACGGGAATCATCGCGAATTTACGCCACTTTTGGTTTATTCTGGAAACAGCAATTCTACTTTGGTACCCGCGCCCGGCTGGGCGTCATAGACCAGGGAACACCCCATTGCCGCTGCCATCGCCGAGATAATACGGCTGCCGAGCCCTGTCCCAATCGCCGGGTCATTAGGATCGAACCCTTGTCCGTCGTCCTCAACGCGCAAGCCGACCTTGCCGCTCTGTCGGAGCAGATGCACCCGGATTTCGCCCGCCTGCCCCGCGGGATAAGCATATTTAAAAGCGTTGGTGACCAGTTCACTGACGACCAATCCAAGCGTCACCACTTTGTCGGTTGGTAGATGCACGCGTTGCGCATCAAGAGTGACAGTGTGCGGGCGCATATCGTCACGCATCGATAGTTGAAGTTCATCCAGAAGACTGCTCAGATAGACATCGACCTGGACCGAGCCGACTTGATTGTTGACATAGAGATGCCGATGCACATTGCCGATCGCATTGATGCGGGCCTGTGTCTCCTGCAAGGCTTGAATGGCGATCGGATCGGTGACCAGCGAGGCCTGCATGCGCACCAAAGCCGCAGCCAGACCGAGACTGTTGCCAACACGGTGATTAACCTCGCGCAGCAGCAACTCCGCGCGATCACGCTCTTGCCGCACCAGATCCTGCGCCAGTTTTGTTTCGCGCCGGTATCCGGCACGCTCCAGGGCCTGATGAAGCGCGGCGGCCAACAGCTCGAAAAATCCGTCGAAACATTTTTTGCCACATAGTCGTCAGCCCCACATTTCAGGGCCTGCACGGCAATTCGAGTATCACCCGCACCTGTTACATAGACGACCGGCGGATGGTCCGGGCGCTTGAGGATTTCCGGGAGAATATCGAGGCCAGTTTCTCCCATAAGATAATGATCAAGGGCGATGGCATCGATATCGCCGCCAGCAAGCAAGGCGAGCCCGGTCATCCCGTCCAGAACAGTGACGACCTCGAAACCAAGGCGCTCGAGGTTTTTCTTGAGGAGAATGCCAAGAGTCTCGTCGTCATCGATATATAGGATACGGGTGCCAGTGCTTTGCATCTCGCGCGCGGATGACATTATCTTGCCTCCGGGACAGCCATGACCGACAGGAACAGTCCCAGTTGCTGGATGGCGTTGACAAATCTCTCATACTGCATGGGTTTGGGAATGTAGACGTTGGCACCCAGATCATAACAGCGGTGGACTTCGCGCGGATCATCCGTCGTGGTGAGGATGATGACCATGGTTGCATTGAGATGAGCACTGCCGCGCATCCGGGCGAGAATATCCATGCCCGTCATATCCGGAAGGTTGAGGTCCAGAAGCACCAGGATGGTCTGTCCGATGTGCTCGCTACCCGTTCCATCAGACCCAAGCAGAAAGGACAGAGCCTCAGTGCCATTGACGAAGGCAACGATGTCATTGGTAACCCCCGCGCGACGGATGTTCTTTTCGATTAGCCGGGCGTGCCCCTCATCATCCTCGATCATGACGATTTTAACGGCGCGTGCACTGGTTACCATTGCTCACCCCAGTTCTTTGCGCGGTTGAGATCTGCGGCAAGCGTAACATCGAAAGAGGTTCCCTGCCCCAATGTCGAGCGCACGCCGACCTCCCCGCCCAGCCGTCGAACCAGGGCACGCACATGCGCGAGTCCAATGCCTTCACCTGGTTTATCCTGTCTGCCGGAGCGTCTGAATAATTCGAAGATGCGCTCGTTGTCCTGGCTGGCAATACCTCGGCCATTGTCGCGTACGGTCACCGTCACATCCTCCCCGACGACTTTGCCGAACACCTCGATGACGGCGCGGCGCGAAGGATCGGCATATTTGATTGCGTTGTCCAGCAGATTGGCAAAGATTTGCTGAAGCGCCAAACGATCGGAGACGACGCCCGGAAGATCCGGCGAAATCGTAACGACAGTGTTGTTGCCATCCAAGCGGTGTTTGAGCGTTGCCACCACATCGTCAATCAGCGCCGCGAGGTTCAGCGGCTCGGCCTGCAAAGTCCGGTTGCCGGCTCTGGCGAGTTTGAGGATTTCATTGATCAGGTCATCCATCCGCTTCATCGACGACCTGATAAACCGTAAAGCTTCCGGAACATCCTCCTGGACTGCCTCGCGCGCAGCCTTTGCGGCGGGATGGTCCGGCAGGGGATTAGCCAAGAGATAGCTGGCAAATCGTCCCGACGCCCGCTCGAGCTCCGCGGTGAAGCCCATGATGTTGACCAACGGCGCGCGCAGATCATGGCCGACGATATAGGCATAGCTCTGCAATTCGCGATTTGCCCTTTCCAGATAGCGTGTACGCTCACGGACTTTCTGCTCAAGAGTCTCATTTTGAAGCTCGAGCGCCGCACTGGCCTTTTTGAGTTGGCGAGAGTGCCACAGTATGAGTGCGACCGCGCCTCCGACAAGAACGACGAGCAGAATGGCGCCGCCGGTTATCGAAATCAGCAGGAGGCGCGTGGCATCAGTAAGCGCAGACAAACGAACAAAGCCGACATTGTTGGTGATCGCATCTATGCGAACCATGATCTGCCGGATTTCTTCCATGGCCTGCTTTCCACGCTCGGTGATGACAACGGCAAGCGCTGCTTCTGCTTGTCCCGATCGCTTGAGTTTCACCGTCTCAATTAACTCGTCGAGCTTCGTTTTGATCAATGCGTCAAGTCGCTCGACCGTGACAGAACTGACAGCGATCGACTGAAAGTCGGGAAGCAGACTTCTAAAATGCAGGGGGATAAGATTTTCAGATCGCCGGAATGTTTTCAGGAACTCTTCTTGCCCCGTCAAGAGATAGCCGCGTTGACTGGTTTCCGCGTCTTGAATCAATGTGAAAAGCCGCATCACCCGGCCATTCAGGCGCGCGGCGTCCAGCGCCTCCTGCGCATTCCGGCTGGTCAAATTTGCAAAATGAAGAGACGAAAGAACAAGGACGAGAAGCAGGAGCGCTCCCGCGAGCAAAATTAGCGGCACCGATCTGGAAATGATCGTGTCCCTGTTCATTGTGGCCAGCTCACGAACATGATGGAACAAACGCCCCCGAATGCGCCGGCTCACCGCCGATTCATCGCAGCAAGCAATCCCTTTCGTCGCGAAAAATCAACCCTGAATATGCCTTGGAGTTGATTATCTTTACGCACTGGTCCCTCGCTCGGGAAAAGAGCCGCATCAACGAAGGTTTTGGGACAAGCGGAGGCGCTATCAGTAACGCTCGGGCGGAAAGACGTGAAGTGTCAGCGAAAACAAACCGAGACCCAACAGGACTACCATGACCGTGTTTGCGACATCATCGGATGTGGATGGCAGAAAACCGAGGCCAAGGATCGCGGCAACAAACAGTACCAGGCAAACTCTCGGAAACCAGTACAACATGGGACGTTCCTCGCGATGTATTTTTGATGCAACTAAACGCAGGAACAATGGAATGGTTCCCGCTGTTCGTTGCGAGGAAGTTCCAGTTCGGAAACTTTTTCGGTGATCCAACCGTGTATCGACACGTATCTTTACATGCCATCAGGAGACGATCATGAAGACGCTGATATTTGCACTACTGGGTATTCTAGCAACCGGCTTTTCCGGTGTGCATGCCAAGCAGTTACAAGAAGCCGATATTCGCAGCTCCATCATCGGACGCACGATTTACCTTGCAGCACCCATGGGCGGCGAGTTTCCGCTGAACTACAGGCCATCCGGCGACGTCGATGGCAATGGGAAGGCGCTTGGTCTTGGCAAGTTCATAAAGCCCACGGACACGGGCCGCTGGTGGATCGAGGCGAACAGACTCTGCCAGCAATTCAAGGTCTGGTACGACGGCAAGCAGATGTGCTTCGAATTATCGGAGAACGGCCCAGACAAAGTGAAATGGATCCGCGACAACGGTGACACGGGCATTGCACGCATCGGAAATTGATTGGGTAAGAAATGCGAAGATCCGGCGCAGCTTAAGCGCCGGATCGCTCAACTCATCACAGTGCGGCGATAACGATCACTTCAACGAGATATTCCGGGCTCGCAAGTTTGGCTTCACCCGTCGCGCGCGCAGGCGTGTTGCCCTGCGAAGCCCAGGCATCCCAAACGGCGTTCATCTTCGGAAAATCGACCATATCGGCCAGCCAGATGGTTGCGGAAAGAATTTTCGTCTTGTCGGTCCCGGCAAGCGCCAGAAGGCGATCGACTTCAGCCAGGGCCTGCTTTGTCTGTGTCGCGACGTCGTCGCCGGCATTGCCGACCTGGCCAGCGAGATAAACGGTGCCGTTGTGGACGACGGCCTGGCTCATGCGCGGGCCGGTTTCAAAGCGTTTGATATCCATGTGATGATCCTCATCAGAATTGCGGATCGCCGCGAAGGGCGTACCCGCGCGCTTTATCGCAGTTTCCATCAAAGGGAAACCGGATTTGCTTTGCGAGATCACGCAGCCGATGGCTCGGCAGGTGCCGGGAAATCCAGACGGACGCGTGTGCCCTTCCCGTCGTCGCTGTCGAGGGTAAGCACGGCACCGTGCAGCGCGGCAATGCGCTCGACAATCTTCAGGCCGACGCCCAGCTTATCCGAACTCTTGATCCGGCCGCCTTCGAGAACACGGGCGGCAGCCGAACCAAACCCCGGACCATCGTCGATGACATCCAGTCTTCGCCCCGGGCCTGTCCTGACGACGATATGCGTTCCTTTCGGCGTGTGCCGGACGGCATTTTCGACGAGATTGCGAATAGTGTTTTCGATCAGCGAGGGCACTGCATAAACGGGAGATGTACCCGCGTCGTCGAACTCCAGGGAGTGCCCGTTTGCAAAGACGAAGGGGGCGAGAGCCGCGACGCTGTCATTGGCGAGGTCACTGAGCGAGACCATCCGGAACGATGCACTATCGACCACATCAAGCTTGGCGAGAGACGTCAATTGTTCCAGCATGTGGGTCAGTGCATCGAGATCCCTTTCCGCCTTGCGCGCCCGTTCGCCGTCGATCCGCTCCAGTTCCATTCGCACGATAGCGACGGGGGTGCGGATTTCGTGAGCAATCGCCGTCGAGAATATCTTCTGCGCCTGGATAAGATCGGCGACGCGCACGAGCACGCGGTTGACCGCATTGGCAAAATTCGCAATCTCGCGCGGCATTCCGCGTGTCGGAAGATGGTCGAGCGCATTGCGTGGGTCGATATTGTCGGCAGCCTCGGCAGCCTCGATCACCGGCTTCAATGCGGCCCGGATGGACAGGATCGTGGCGCCCGCAACAAGCCCGAACATCAAAAGCATCGGAATGATCAGGTGATCACGAAGCTCGTGGAACAGGACGTTATAGATAAAACTGTGGGGATCCTTGACGACCGCAAGCTCGACGAAAACCTCCTGGCTCCCAACCGTAAAGGATCGCCCACCCGCCACGCTTAGCGGCTTTCCCGGCGCGATCTGGCGCTGCCAGAAAGCGGGAGGATTAATCTCGACCGGCAGAAAATGCGCCTGGCATATCGCCTCGCAGCTGGAAAACAGAATGGCGCCGTTGGCTGTTCGCACCCGCAGATACAGCGCACCATCGCCATCATCCCCGCGATTGGTGTAGCGCTCGCGCATTTCATGGGACAAAGCGAATGTCAGCTTTCCATTCCGGACCGTAATTCCCTCTGAAAGAGCATCCGTTTCATGCTCGATGATGAAACGCCCGAGCTCGCTGTCGTCGGACCAGTATTCGGCCAGCACGATGCCGAACTGCAAAACCATCGCCAGTACAGTGAAAGCAACGATGCGTCGGGAGACCAGGCCTGTGAGGGACGGTGGCTGGCGGAGCTTCATGGAGAGACCTGCACCATATAGCCGACACCGCGCACCGTCACCAGATCGATACCGGTCTCGTACGGCAGCAGCCTCTTGCGCAGCCGCGACACTGCCAGCTCGAGCGCGTTGTGGCTGACCTCTTCGCCGAACTCCGACAGCGCCTGTTCGAGCTTGCGCTTGAGAACGACGCGCCCTGCGTCGCGCATCAGAAGCTCGATCAGGGCGCGTTCTCGCGGCGCCAGCGAAAGGGTGCATCCTTGCAGCTCAGCTCGGCGGTGGAGGGATCATAGCGAAGATGGCCCGCTTCCAAAACCGGCTGAAGCGCCGTCGGCGCGCGGCGCAGCATGGCCCGGCAACGGGCCAGGAACTCCTTGTGATGGAACGGCTTGACCAGATAATCGTCCGCACCGGCATCCAGGCCTTCGATCCGCTCCTCGATCGATCCGCGCGCGGAAATGATCAGAACCGGCAGGTCCTTGTGATCGCGCCTGATCCGGCGCAAAAGGTCGATGCCGTTGCCATCGGGCAGGCCGAGGTCGAGCAGCACCAGATCATGTTCGCGAAGCGCCAGCACCAGCTCCGCATCGGCAATGGTGGTCACGGCATCCATCCGCCATCCGGCTTCGCGCACGGTTTCCCCAGAAGTTCGGCCAGGCGCGGACTGTCTTCAACCAAAAGGAGACGCATCAATTCTTCCAAGTTTCACGACTGTAACGGCTTCTTCCGGCCGGTGACCATTGCCAGCACGAGATTTTCTCGATGGCGGACGCTCTCGACAATCGCCGCCAGCGCATGCAGACCGGCCAGCACCATGATACCGTTAGCCAGCACTTCGTGCGTCTCCTCAATGAAGCCGTTCCCCCAGAAGGCGTCAAGCGTCATCATCCAGCCGCTAATGCCTGTCGCCAGAAGCAAGGCCATGAGCGCCATCATCATGACGGCCGCTGCCGGATTGTGCCCGAGATGACGCGCTTCACGGCCGTGACGCAAATCAACGAGATAGCGCCTGATTGCCGATGGAGAGCGAACAAAATCGGAGAACCGCGCATGGCGGGTACCGACGAAGCCCCAAACAAAACGAACGGCCAGCAGACCAAGAACCGCATATCCTGTGTAGCGATGCCATTCCTTGCCAGGGGACAGGACGAACAGGTTCAGCACGCAGGCCGCGACCACCCCCAATGGAAAAGCCGGACGAGCGGATCCCAGACGGCAATGGTTCGCGACGATGCGGCGGGCACTGTTGCGCCCGGCCCTCCCCTGGAGCGATCAACCGTCAATTGTCGATCTCCGCCTTGACGACGTCACCATTGACCGGGTTCATCACGACTTCCGCCCGCTCGCCTGTGGTAGTCATAGCATAGACCTCGTAGCAGGTGCCCTCGGTCTTGACCTGACGGATGTCCTTGTATCCGGCCGCGACCGCCTTGGCGGAAATCGCATCCGTGCTCATCCACTGGGCCTGTGGCTCGGTGGTGCAGGACGCATTGTCGTCGTCGGCAAAGGCGGCTGGGGAAAAAGCAAGCAGGCCAAGTGCTGCGAAAATGACTGTCTTTTGCATGGGGATCCTCGTTGTTTGTCGCCGATCTGGCGTGAGGGGACCATGCTTCATGCTTGCCGTCAGAACGCCGTCAGCATCAGAGGCTTCAGGCGCCTTCCGAACAAGACGGTTGGCGGCAGGGGCACGGCCTTGCCGTCAGAACGCTTCAGGCTGCAGCCTTGCGCGCAAGCCGCGCCTTGATGCTGTCGATGTCGGCGCGCGGCGTGGCGGCAAACAGCGTCTGCGTGTAATTGTGCTGCGGATTGCTGAAGACGGCCTCGCGCGAACCGTATTCGACAGCCTCGCCGTAATACATGACCATGACGTCATCGGCGATGTAGCGCACCACGGACAGATCGTGGCTGATGAAGACATAGGTCAGCTGGAACTCGTCCTGCAGGTCGGCAAGCAGGTTCAGCACCTGCGCCTGCACCGATAGATCGAGCGCCGAGACCGGCTCGTCCAGCACCAGCAGCCGCGGATTGAGCATCAGCGCGCGGGCAATGGCGATGCGCTGGCGCTGGCCGCCCGAAAACATGTGCGGGTAGCGCGCATAATGTTTCTCCTCGAGCCCGACTTTCTTCAGCATGGCCATCGCCTTGTCGCGACGGTCGTCCGCCTTCATGCTGGTATTGATGATCAGCGGCTCTGTCAGGATATCGCCGATCTTCTTGCGCGGGTTGAGCGTGCCATAGGGGTTCTGGAAGACGATCTGCACCTTCTGGCGCATTTCAGGCGTCAGTTCTTCCTTGGCGATATCGACCTTCTGCCCATCAATCAGCATATCGCCTGAGGTCGCCGGGTCGATCATCGTCACGATGCGCGCGAGCGTCGATTTTCCGCAGCCGCTTTCACCGACGATGGCAAGTGTCTTGCCTTGCTCGACCGAGAAGCTGACGCCCTTGACGGCGTGTACGGTCTTGCCCTTTTTCAAAAGGCTGCCCGGAATATAATAATCGCGGACGAGGTTTCTGGCTTCGAGAACAGGGGTCATCGCACGGCTCCCGCAAAAATCTGGTCGTCACTGAGGAATTCGGCAATCGTCGGCAGGCGGTCTCCCGTCGCATTGTCGGGAAGCGCCGAGAGCAGCGCCTTTGTGTAGGGGCTCTTCGGGGATTCGAACAGCGACAGCACATCCGCCTCCTCGATCTTGCGACCCTTATACTGGACGATGACGCGGTCTGCGGTTTCTGCAACCACGCCCATATTGTGGGTGATGATGATGAGCCCCATGCCGTGTTCGGCCTGCAGGCGCATCAGGAGGTCGAGGATCTGCTTCTGGATCGTGACATCAAGTGCGGTCGTCGGCTCGTCGGCGATCAAGAGTTTCGGATTGCAGGACAGTGCGATGGCGATCATCACGCGCTGGCACTGGCCGCCCGACATCTGGTGCGGGAAATGGCCGAGCCGTTCGGCCGCGTTCGGAATGCCGACAAGGTCGAACAGTTCGATGGCCCGGCGCGGCGCGCGGCCTTGTCGAGACCGAGATGGATGCGCAGCACCTCCTCGATCTGGAAGCCGACCGTGAAGCACGGATTGAGGCTCGCCACCGGCTCCTGGAAGATCATGGCGATGTCCTTGCCGACGATCTTGCGGCGGTCCGAGTCGGAAAGACCGAGCAGATCGATGCCGTTGAACAGCAATTTGTCGGCCGTCACCTTGGCCGTCCAGGGCAAAAGCCCCATCGCAGCCAGCATCGAGACGGACTTGCCAGACCCGGATTCGCCGACGATCGCCAGCACTTCGCCGGCATCGACCTTGAGCGAAACACCATCGACGGCCCGGAAAGGACCGGTCGATGTCTGGAATTCGACGGCGAGATTTTCGATTTCGAGCAGGGCCATCATGACCTCTTCAGTTTGGGGTCGAGCGCATCGCGCAGCCCGTCGCCCATCAGGTTGATTGCCAGAACGGTGATGAGGATGGCGAGGCCGGGGAAGGTCACGACCCACCATGCGCGCTGGATGAATTCGCGGGCTTCGGCCAGCATCGTGCCCCATTCCGGCGTCGGCGGCTGGGCGCCCATGCCGAGGAAGCCGAGGGCTGCCGCGTCAAGGATCGCCGCCGAGAAGGCGAGCGTTGCCTGAACGATCAGCGGCGCCAGGCAGTTCGGCAAGATGGTGAGGAACATGATGCGCGTGGTACCGGCACCGGCCACCTTCGAGGCGATCACATAATCCTTGGTGCGTTCCGTCATGACCGCAGCGCGCGTCAGCCGCACGAAATGTGGCAGGTTGACCAGCGAAATGGCAATCATCGCGTTCAGGAGACCCGGCCCCAGGACCGCGACGAGCACGAGCGCCAGAAGCAGTGATGGAAAGGCGAGGATGATATCCATGACGCGCATGATGATCGTATCGGTGCGGCCCCGGAAATAACCGGCAACCAGGCCGACCATCACACCGGACAAGACCGAGAGACTGACGACCACAAGGCCGATGAACAGCGAAAAGCGCGCGCCATAGATCAGCCGCGTCAGGATATCGCGTCCGACCGGGTCTGTTCCGAGCAGATAGGCGAACTGCCCGCCTTCCGCCCATGACGGCGGTAGCAGCAAGGCTTCGCGGTTCTGGATGCTCGGCGAGTGCGGCGAAACGAGCGGCGCGAAAACGGCCAGAAGGAGGATAATCGTGAAAACAACAAGGCCGATCACCGCGCCCTTGTTGCGCGAGAAATAGAACCAGAACTCGCCCAGCCCGGACGGCGGTGCAGTACCCGACGGCGGGGCGGCGTTTGTATCGACAACAGCCATATCAGCCTCCTAATGCCGGATTCGGGGGTTGATGAAGCCGTAGAGCACATCAACAATGAGATTGACGATCATGATCACGCCAGCGATCAGCATCAGCCCGCCCTGGACGACGGCGTAGTCGCGCTTGAAAACCGAATCGACCATCCATTTGCCGATGCCCGGCCAGGAGAAGATGGTTTCCGTCAAAATCGCGCCGGCGAGCAGCACGCCGATCTGCAGGCCGATCGTCGTAACAACGGGGATCAGCGCATTGCGGAGCGCATGCACGCCGATGACCCGGAATGGCGAAAGCCCCTTGGAGCGCGCCGTGCGCACATAATCCTCGCCCAGCACTTCGAGCATGGCCGAACGGGTCTGGCGGGCGATGACCGCGAGCGGGATCGTCGCCAGCACGATCGTGGGCAGGATCAGATAGGTGACCGCCGACTTGAAGGCGCCGGCCTGGCCGGAGAGCAGGCTGTCGATCAGCATGAACCCTGTCACCGGCGGGAAGAAGTACATGAACGAGATACGGCCCGAAACAGGCGTCCAGCCAAGGTAGCCGGAAAAGAAGATGATCAGCAGCAGCCCCCACCAGAAGATCGGCATGGAATAACCGACGAGCGCCGTGCCCATCACCGTCTGGTCGAGCCAGGTTCCGCGCTTTACCGCGGCGAGAACGCCAGCCGGGACGCCAAGAGCCACCGCCAGCAGGATGGCACAGAGCGAAAGCTCCACGGTCGCGGGAAACAGCGTCAGGAAATCGTCGAGCACCGGCCGCTTGCTGATGATGGAGCTACCGAAGTCGCCCTGCAGCAAATTGATGAGGTAGTCGAAATACTGGATGTACATCGGCCGATCAAAACCAAGCTCGGCCATGATCTGTGCATGGCGTTCCGGCGACATCACGCGTTCGCCCGCAAGCAGCATCACGGGATCGCCGGGCAGCAGGCGGATGAAGGAGAACGCAATGATGGAAACACCGATGAAAGTGGGAATAAGGACGGCCAGCCGTCCCAAAATAAAGCGCAACATGAGCGTTTAGTCCGTTGGTGGGAGCGAATGATAGTGTCAGGAATTTGCCGCTGCATATTCCGGTATCATGCTCGAAAACCGGCGGCTCGAAAGTGATTTCGAGCCGCCGGACACAGCCGCGAGGCGGCATACGATCGATTGTGTCGTTACTCGGCGATGTCAACGCCTTCGAAGACGAAGTCGCCAAGCGGGGATTGAACGAAGCCGGAAACCTTCTTGCTCATCGGCACGACGGCCAGCGAGTGATCCAGCGTATTCCAAGGAGCTTCTCTCTTGAAGACGATCTGCGCCTGCTCATAAAGCTTCGTGCGCTCGGCAACATCAGGCGTTTCCTTGGCCTTCGTTACGAGGTCGTCAAACTCCTTGTTGCACCATTGTGCGCGGTTGTTGCCGCCCACGGCATCGCAGCCGAGCAGGGTGTCAAGGAAGTTGTCCGGATCACCATTGTCACCCGTCCAGCCGAGGATGGCCGCGCCGTCGCGGTCCTTGGCGGAGGAGAGCTTCAGGTACTCGGCCCATTCGTAGGAGACGATTTCGACTTCGACGCCGATCTTGGCAAGGTCTGCCTGCATCAGCTCAGCTGCACGGCGCGCATTCAGCATGTACGGACGCGCGACGGGCATGGCCCAGATCTTCATCTTGAGACCGGAAACGCCGGCATCTTCGAGCATCTTCTTGGCTGCATCCGGATCGAACTTGTCGTCCTCGACGGCATCATTGTACGACCACATTGTCGGCGGGATCGGGTTCTTGGCAACCTGTGCTGCACCCTGGAAGACGGCGTCGACGATGGCCTGACGGTTGATGGCCATGTTGATGGCCTTGCGGACCTCGACCTTATCGAACGGCGGAACGAGAGTGTTGTAGGCGAGATAGGCGACGTTCAGGCCGGCCTGCTCGGAGATGGTGAGATTCGGATCCTTCTTCAGTTCCTCGACGTCGGCCGCGTTCGGATAGGACATCAGGTGGCATTCGCCGGCCTTCAGCTTCTGCGCGCGGATGGCGGCATCGGTGGTGATCGCGAAGACGAGATCATCGATCGGCTGCTTGCCGCCCCAGTAATCAGGGTTGGCCTTGTAGCGGATCGCAGCGTCCGTCTGGTAGGCGACGAAGGAGAACGGACCGGTGCCGAGCGGCTGCTGGTTCATCAGTTCCATCTTGCCGTCAGCCTGAAGCTTGTCGGCATATTCCTTGGACACGATGGAGATGAAGGGCATGCCGAGGTTGGCAAGCAGCGGCGCTTCCGGGCGCTTCAGCTTGATCTTGACCGTGAGATCATCGACCTTCTCAATGCTCTCGATGACATCGGGCAGGCCCATGCCGGAGAAGTATTCCCATGACGCACCGGGAACGTACTTGTTCCAGGCGTTGTCTTCCTTGTACTGGCGCTCGAAGGAGAAGATCACGTCGTCGGCATTCATCTCACGCGACGGCGTGAAGTATTCGGTCGTCTGGAACTTTACGCCCGGGCGCAGCTTGAATGTATATTCCTTGCCATCGGCGGAGATTTCCCAGCTTTCTGCCAGCGCCGGCTCGATTTCCGTCGTGCCGCGCTTGAATTCGACCAGCCGGTTGTAGACCGTATGGGCGGCTGCGTCGAAAGTCTGACCGCCCGTATAAAGGCCGGGATCGAAGCCTTCCGGCGATGCTTCCGAGCAGTAAACGAAGGTCTTTGACCATGCAGACCCGGCCATCAGCGTGGCAATCGCGGTAGCTGCAAGGAGAGTGGTGAGCTTTTTCATGAGCTTGCTTCCCAGTTTTGTTCTTGTTCTCATATTTTTTGATGCAGGACGCCGTTGCCTCCCGTCAAGACCGGATGGAACGACATTTAACCCTTCAATGCAATAAGCGTCTTGGAAAATTTGTCCAATTGGAAAATTCTTCCAGATTTTACGGGATACCGCTATCCACGAGTTTACGGTAAATCACCAAATGCACCAATACGAATCACTTTTCCATACCTACGAAAAGTCAATCCTGAGGTGCACCGATAGCAAAGATCGAGCGCAGATGCGATAAGCATCCGGCGGGGCGGGGAGGACTGTTCTGTTTTCGGTGACCAGGCGGGGAACCTGAAAGCACAGTGAGGCAGTTCTCCCTCTCGCCGGCACCCCAGCACGATGGCAGCACACCGCTAAAACTCCCCAAGTATAATCTTTAAGTTCTCGAAACAGTTGCTTATGGCGATTCACACGCTAAACTGGTCTTTGCGGAACTAGGGGGACGGCCGCACCGTGGCAACTCTTCTGAAGAACCATCGGCGATACGACATCTTCAACGATTTGGAGAAAGCTCTCAATCGCGTTGATTTTTTCCGCATATTTCACACTATGGCCCTCCGCTTCGGGTTCGATCACTTCGGTATCCTGCAACTTGGAAATGAAAACGACGCCTGCATGTTGTCGAATCGCTTGACGTTGCATGATCTGCCGTCCGGCCTTGCCGAAGAATACGACAAGCGGCATCGTTTTGGTGATTCTGTCGTCTACAAGAGCCTGCATGCCTCCACCATCCCTTCCGTCTGGAAGGCAGATGACCCACATTTGGGCAATGGCAGCAACCTTCTTGCACAACTGGGTTTCGATCTTTTGCTTTGTGTGCCGGTGAACGGCATCAACGGCGCGCGCTATGCTATTCTCTTTCTTGGTGACAGCGAGGATATCGAGCGCAGGGAACATTTCGAACTGTGTTATGACGCCATTGCCGCCTTTGATTACTTCTATAGGCTGGTGCTTTCCAATAAAGCAGGGATGGGATTGACGCCGCGTGAAACGGAAATCCTGCGGTGGATTTCTCACGGAAAAACGGCAAGCGAAATCGCCCTGATCGTTTCCGTGTCGGAGCACACCGTCAATTCCCACACAGCAACGATCTTGAAGAAACTGGACGTCGTCAACCGGACACAGATGGTGGCAAAGGCAATTCGAGAGCAAATTATACAGTAATATGAAGATGTTTGGTACTTGAATGGCCGTCACTCGGCACTGGTCGCGTTGCCTTCAGCATGCTGAAGAATTCCTAAGGACGACCAGAACCAGGTTCTGACATCAAAAAAGCATACCAATCCGTTTCTACGCACCCTCAAGAAAACGTCAGAGCCACCATGACACAGATAATTCACATATTACTTGTTGATGATGACCCGGCGGAGAACGTAATCCTGCGTGCGTTGATGAAGAAGGTCACGAGCGCCTCGATAGAACTGCACTATTGCGAAACAATCGACGGTGCACTCGACTTCATTCGCGCGGGTAATCCCGTCAACATGGTGCTGATGGATAACCGGCTGCAGCCGCAGGCAGATTTCAGAGAGACGGTGCCGGCCATGCGCCAGCAAGGCTTCATCGGACCGATCGGCGTGATCTCGTCATCGCTTGCCGATCCGTATTTCCAAAAATTCGAGGAATACGGCGCCGATTTCCGCATCGACAAATCAGAACTCGATCCAACGGCAATCGAGTTTATTCTGCGCGAATATGTAAGCAAGAACTGACGATACTTGACACCATGGAAGATCCGGCATCCGGCCGCTCTCCCAAAGACGGTCCGTTAAGCGGCCGTCTGTGCTGCCGGTGAGGAAACCTTTAGCGGACGCCGTGTCTCTTCAAGCCCGAGCAGGAAGTTGATCTGTGGGCGGGCCTTGACGAGGTCATCGATCGAATACTGCTGCAGCACTTCGAAAAACGCATTGAGCGCCTTGCGCAGCGCAGCGTTCAGGCCGCAGCTATCAACGAGCGGGCAATCGATTTCGCCAGCCTCGAAGCATTCCGCCATGGCAAAGCTGTCCTCGGTGACCTTGACGATATCGAACAGGCTGATCTCGGACGCAGGCTTGGGCAGGCGCACCCCGCCATTGCGGCCACGCACCGTCTCGACCAGTCCAGCCTTGTTCAGGGGCTGGAGAATCTTGAACAGAAACAGTTCGGATACGCCATAGGCTTTCGCGATTTCCGGGATGCGGCTGAGATGCCCGTCATTGGCCGCACAATACATGAGCATGCGGACTGCGTAGTTCGTTTGCTTCGTCAGGCGCATCACTTACTCCGGGAGATTCGAAACTGCACTCCACCTCATATAAGGCGGAACGTAGTTTGGAACAATTCCAAAAAGCAGAAAATCATTTTGACGTGAACTTGATCAGCTTCGCGCTTGACTGTCCAGTCCGGCTTCTGCAAAAGGTGAGCGCATTAGTTAAGTTAAATACACCAAGGAGGACACCATGCCATTCAAGACGATGATGCTTTCCGCGCTGACCGTGACGACGGCGCTGACGGCCTTCAGCGCACAGGCGCTGGCCGACGGTGAGGTCAATATCTATTCCTATCGCCAGCCGGAACTGATCCAGCCGCTGCTCGACGCCTTTACCAAGGAAACCGGCATTGCCACCAATGTTCTCTTCCTCGACAAGGGGCTGGTTGAGCGTATCCAGGCAGAGGGCGCCAATTCGCCGGCCGACGTCATTCTCACCGTCGATATCAGCCGCCTGACGGAAGCCAAGGATGCCGGCGTCACGCAGGCCGTCAGCGACGAAGCCATCAACAAGGACATCCCGGCCCAGTATCGCGATCCTGAAGGTAACTGGTTCGGCCTGACGACGCGCGGCCGCGTGGTCTATGCCTCGAAGGACCGCGTTTCCCAGACGGAAATCACCTATGAGGAACTCGCCGATCCGAAGTGGAAGGGCAAGATCTGCACCCGTGACGGACAGCATTCCTACAATGTCGGCCTTTTTGCCTCGATGATCGCCCATCACGGCGAAGCCGAAACCGAAAAGTGGTTGACGGGCCTGAAGAACAACCTCGCCCGCAAGCCTGATGGCGGCGACCGCGACCAGGCAAAGGCGATCTTCGCCGGCGAATGCGATATCGCGCTCGGTAACAGCTATTATGTCGGCCTGATGATGACCAACGAAAAGGAGCCGGAACAGAAGGAATGGGCCGGCGCCATCAAGGTCATGTTCCCGAATGCCGGCGACCGTGGCACCCATGTCAACATTTCCGGCATGGCGCTCGCCAAGAACGCACCGAACAAGGACAATGCCATCAAGCTGATGGAATTCCTGTCGGAAGGCGAAGCCCAGAAGATCTATGCCGAGCAGGTGTTCGAATATCCGGTCAAGCCGGGTGAAGAACCGTCCGCCATCGTCAAGTCCTTCGGCCCGATCAAGGCGGACCCGCTGCCGCTTTCCGACATTGCCGCAAACCGCAAGAAGGCTTCGGAACTGGTCGACAAGGTCGGCTACAACGACGGCGCTGAAATGTAATCGTCCGAAACATAAACATGGAAAAGGCAGCCCTCTTCCGAGCGGCTGCCTTTTTCATGACCGGTAATGACGGTTACTGCGGCTGCTGCTTTGCCTTGAGTGCACCCGCATAGTCGAGAATATCCCGCTTACGTTCCGGCGTGCCTGGATGGGTCGATAGCATGCTGGTGCCCGACCGATCCCCGAGTTTCTTTTCAAGCAGCGCGAAGAAACGGGCAATCGCCGTCGCGTCATAACCCGCCTTCGACATCAGTTCCACGGAATGGCGATCGGCGGCGGCTTCCGCCGTGCGCGAATGGGACAGCGCCAGAAGCCCGCCCCCTGGACCAGAAGGTCCTCCATGCTCGATCCAACATCGCCGGCAAGCATCATGATCAGGCCGGCCGTGCCCGCCGCCCGATAAATCTGCCGCAGGCTGTGTTCCAGTTCGACATGGCCGATCTCATGGGCAAGGACGCCGATGATCATCTCGTCGTCGCCATCGGCCAGCTTCACCAGTTCATCGGTCAGAACCAGCGTGCCGTCCGGCAATGCGAAGGCGTTCGGGCCAATGGCGCCGCCCTCGCGGAAGTTCAGGCTGTAGCCCGCCAAACCACGCGTGGACAGGGCAGCGATCCTGGCGAAGCCTTCCGAAATCTCCCGCTGTTTTGCCGCATCGAGCCGGGAGGGACTGAGCATGGTCCGATCCATGGTCTCCAGCGTGCTGACGGACATGATCTTCGGGACGACCGGCGGCGTCACCGCCACAGCCACTTCGACCAGCACCGGCAGGGCGTAGCGATAGACAAGGCCAGCCAGCAGGAATGTGGCGACGACCAGCGCGATCAGCCGTGGATGGAAGCGCTCGAGGCCGTGGACGAAACCTGTCCCGCGGCGGCCTGACCGGGACAACAGGCGATCGATCGCCTCATTGTCCGTCGTTTCGAACAGGGAAGCGTCGGAAAAGTGGACACGCCGCGGGATCGAGCCGACCCGCGACGAAATCTCGATGGCGCGCTGTGAACCGCTGGCGAGGGGTTCGCCAGTCGATACGCGCTCCACAACGAGACCTGTCGATGTCTCGATGAGACGAGCAACCACCGACAGGCTGGAATTAGCCGGATGCCACTCGCCTTCGGCAATGATCCGGCTATCAAAAGCCAAAATCGAAGCCTTCATAGGACATGAATTCGGCCCCGACAGCAGATCCATCCTTTTCGGCGACGGCGAAAACCTCGCCGACATCGCCGGAGAACCGCACAGCCGTATGCGTGTTGACATAGCGCGCCATGCGCACGGCAGCCCATGGCCGCATCAGGCCGAGTGTCAGCAGCGTCACGATCAGGTTGCTGATCGTTATCCAGACATAACCCGCGCGCGACAGATCGCTTTTCAGCGGATGCGCGCCGTCAAAGACTGAGGACGACCAGGCGATATTGCGAACGCCGGCCCGATAGACAAGCGCTGCGATGCCGAAGGAGACGAGAACCACGAGATAACCGATGACACCCATTGTGATCAGTGCGGCGTGCAACTCCGGCGGGATGGCCTGCGGATTGTCGATCACCGCAAAAAGGACCGACATGTTGATGAACAGCACGAAGCCGATGATCAAGAGGCCAAGCAGGATGATCAGCGCCGACAGGAACCAGGTCTTGTAGATCGCACCGAGGCCTGGATTGGTGGTAAACGCCTTTGTGCCATAGCGCATGTTGTTGCCGATATAGCGGTACATCCAGCGGCTGGCGAGCGGCGCAAGGATGCCGAGCGTCAGCGCCGCCAGGATCGGGCCAACCAGAAAGGCGAGGAAGGCGCCGCCGACACCGCCGACGAAATTGAACCGGACATTGCGATAGCTGGTGACCCGGGCACTGAAGCGCAGGCCACGCATCACCAGCCAGGGAATGAAGAACAGGATGAGCACGGCCATGCCTATGCCGACCAGCGGCACCACGGTCAGAAGCACGTTGTAGATGATCAGATAGGCGAACACGATGATGCGGCCGATGAAAATCTGCATGCCCTTGGCATGATATTCGAAGGCACGGCCGAGCAGCACCGTATTGCCGTAGAAATAGCGGTTACGGCGAACCTTGGCCCAGGCAGAGTAAATCCCGACGGTAATGATCGTCAGCAGGATATTGACGATCCAGATGCCGAAATACTCTTTGCCGCTTCCGGTAAAGGACAGGCGATGCCAGGTTTCAGACGCAGCAGGCAGCGGCGCACTCTCGGTTACGGCCATGGTTTCCCCCAGGTTTCGGTCGATACATCAGAGAACGGCCGACAATCCCCCGATATTCGGCCGTCAGTCGAAAACTCTGGACCGGGCAAAAGCCAAGGTCAAGATGGGCGCGCCTGACAATACTGCAAAACAAAAAAAGGACCTCCTTTCGGAGGTCCAGTTCTGGGAGGATGTGAAACGATCGTTCAGACTACTTCATCGTCGGCATGACGAATTCCGCGCCATCCTTGATGCCCGACGGCCAGCGGCTGGTGACCGTCTTGGTACGGGTCCAGAACTTGATCGAATCCGTGCCGTGCTGGTTGAGATCGCCGAAGGACGAGGACTTCCAGCCGCCGAAGGAGTGATAAGCGAGCGGAACAGGGATCGGCACGTTGATGCCGACCATGCCGATATTGATGCGCGAGGCGAAGTCGCGGGCAGCGTCGCCGTCGCGGGTGTAGATCGCGACGCCGTTGCCGTATTCGTGCTTCATAGGCAGGTCGAGCGCTTCTTCATAGGTCTTGGCGCGAACGACGGAGAGGACCGGGCCGAAGATTTCGGTCTTGTAGATATCCATGTCCGGCGTGACGTTGTCGAACAGGCAGCCACCGACGAAATAGCCGTTTTCATAGCCCTGAAGCTTGAAATCGCGGCCGTCGACGACGAGGTTCGCGCCTTCTTCGACACCCTTGTTGATCAGGCCAAGAATGCGGGCCTGGGCTTCCTTGGTGACAACAGGGCCGAGATCGGCCTTTTCATCGGTATAGGGACCGATCCGCAGGCTCTCGACCATCGGCGTCAGCTTTTCGATCAGCCGGTTGGCGGTTTCCTCGCCGACCGGGACGGCCACCGAGATCGCCATGCAGCGCTCGCCGGCCGAACCGTAACCGGCGCCCATCAGGGCGTTGGCGGCCTGGTCGAGATCGGCATCGGGCATGATGATCATGTGGTTCTTGGCGCCGCCGAAGCACTGGGCGCGCTTGCCGTTCATCGCAGCCGTGCCATAGACGTAGCGGGCGATCGGCGTCGAGCCGACGAAGGATACGGCGGAAATGTCGGGATGTTTCAGGATCGCGTCGACAGCCGACTTGTCGCCATTCACGACGTTGAGGATGCCGGCCGGGAGACCGGCTTCGATCATCAGTTCTGCGAGGCGGATCGGCACGGACGGGTCGCGCTCGGAAGGCTTCAGGATGAAGGCGTTGCCGCAGGCGATCGCCGGCGCGAACATCCACATCGGGATCATGGCCGGGAAGTTGAACGGCGTGATGCCGGCGCCGATGCCGACAGCCTGGCGGATCGAATACATGTCGATGTTCGGACCGGCACCTTCGGTGAATTCGCTCTTCGACAGATGCGGAATGCCGATGACGAATTCGCAGACTTCGAGACCTCTGATAACGTCGCCCTTGGCATCGTCGATGGTCTTGCCATGCTCGCGCGACAGCATTTCCGCAAGGTCATCCATATTGTCGTTCAGAAGCTGAACGAACTTCATGAAAACGCGGGCGCGGCGCTGCGGGTTGGTGGCGGCCCATTTCGGCTGGGCTGCCTTGGCGTTCTCGACGGCAGCATTCATTTCCGCGTCGCTGGCAAGCGCCACGGTGGCCTGAACTTCACCGGTTGCCGGATTGAAGATATTGGCCGTGCGGCCGCTGGTGCCGGAAACGCGCTGGCCGCCAATGAAATGACCGATCTCGTACATGGGGTGATCCTCCTGATCTTGATTATGGGCGGAGTGTCGCACTACAATATGCACAAATCAACGCGCGATAATCAGCAACCGTTGTGCGTATATTGAAGCCCGGAATCTGAAAATGGAGACTTTGATGGTTGTCGATACAGAAAAAGTCGTGAGGATGGCCGAACTGCAGATCGAACCGGCGCACATTGCTGCTTATACGGCGCTACTCAAGGAAGAAATTGAAGCCTCGGTCGAAAACGAAGCGGGCGTCCTGATGCTGCATGCGGTGGCGGTCAAAGGCAACCCTGCCAACATTCGCATTCTCGAAGTCTATGCCAGTCGGGAGGCTTACGAAGCCCATCTCAAGACGGCGCATTTCCTCAAATACAAAACCGCGACGGCCGACATGGTGAAGTCTCTCGATCTTGTCGAGCTTGAACCCATCGCCATGCGCTCAAAATGAGGAGAGCCGCATGAACTGGGACGATGTGCGCATGTTCCTTGCCGTCGCGCGCAGCGGCCAGATTCTCGCCGCTTCCAAGCGCATCGGCGTCAACCATGCCACGCTCAGCCGGCGCGTCACAGCACTGGAGGAATCGCTGAAGACGCGGTTGCTGATCCGGCGAACAAATGGTTGCGACCTTACGGCGGAGGGCGAAATCTTCCTCAATGCCGCCGAGCGCATGGAAACCGAAATGCTGGCAGCGCAGTCGCAGATCGGCCGCATCGACACGGCAATCGCCGGCACCGTGCGGATCGGCGCGCCTGATGGCTTCGGCGTCTCGTTCCTGAGCTCGCGGCTTGGACGGCTGACGGCACGCTATCCGGAACTGCGCATCCAGCTCGTACCGGTTCCGCGTTCTTTTTCGCTTTCGCAGCGTGAAGCCGATATCGCGATCACGCTGGAACGGCCCGAACAGGGACGGCTGATTTCATCGAAGCTGACGGACTACACGCTCGGCCTCTATGCCTCGAAGACTTATCTTGCAGACTACGGTACGCCGGCTGCGGTCGAGGCGCTGAAAAGCCACCGGCGGATCGGTTATGTCGAAGACCTGATCTTCACAGCTTCGCTGAATTTTACAGCCGAAGTGATGCGCAGCTGGGATGCGGCCTTCGAGATTTCCAGCGCGACCGGCCAGACGGAAGCCGTACGCTCCGGCGCCGGTATCGGCATCCTGCACAACTATATAGCGCGGCAATATCCGGAACTCGTCCGCATACTGCCGGATACGGTGATAAGGCGCGCCTACTGGACCACCTATCATGAAAGCGCCCGTGATCTGGTGCGGGTTCGCACCGTCGCGGATTTCCTGCAGGAACTGGTCACAGCCGAGCACCGGATTTTTCTGTAATCCGGGCGCGCGATTATTCCGTCGCGGCCACGGCGCCCGGCAGCGGGATCAGCGACGGTTTGGCGATCTGCGTTTGCGCCGATACGGCTTCGGCGGCTTTTTCAGCAGGGATATCTTGCACAACGGCCATTGCCGCTTTGGCATCCTTGTCCGCGGCGGCTCCCGGCAGCGGAATCTTGGCAGCGTTCTTGATGCCGCCCTGATCCTCTGTCACAGGCTCCTCCTGCACCGCTTCGACAGCCGCCAGACTTTCGGCCCGGCGAACGCGCTTGCGCTGTATCGCCGGCTCCGTTGCGATGGCAGCCTGTTGGACGACCGGTTGCAGGACCGGAACGGACGTCGTGGCGGCGAACCCCTGCCCTCCCGCACTGCGGAGCATGTCGAACGTCCCTGCCGTCACGGGCTTGAGCCGCAGGCCGTTCATCAGACCGACGAGTTGCTCTACCGAGGTGGACGGCGCGCAATAGCGCAGGCGAACCTGCGCTGCGTATTTCGAACTCCCGAGCGCTGAAAAGCCGGCGCCGTCGCGGGCGCTGATGTTCCGCGCCAGTTGCCACGCATAGATGCAACTGCCGTTTTTGCCGGTTGTGCCGGCTGCATAGCCGTACGTGCCATAGGCATTGTCGCCGATGACATTGCTGATCTTCATATCGACGCCGGAGAATGCGGTGGCGATTTCGGCGCGAATATCGCCTGCCGATGGGGCGCGTGCAAACCCCTTCTCGCTGCCGGGGGCACCGACCGTGACAACCAGCGTGTTTTCGCCGGGAAGATCGGTGGCGTTGCCGTAGACGATCGTCTGTTGCGCATAATTCTTGCGCGCGGTTTGACGGACCGCTGTCGCAGGGCTGCCGATCACGGGAATGGAACCGAGCGCAAACTCCGGTGACACCGAACTCGCCAACGTCGGTGCCTCCTCGCCGTGTCGCGTGTTAGCGCGGAGGTCTGGAGAAACGGATCATCAACGGTATTGCAGCCGGATAGCAAAATCGGAACCAACCAGAAAAGCCTGCGGATCATTGACGGGCTCCTTCGACACGCGAGGCCTCGACCAGGCCGCGCCGCGATGCCGTATCGTTCAGATGATCGTTCAGCCGCTGGAAGACCTGCTTGGCCATGCCCCTGTTGCCCAGGTGATAATAGGACCAGCCGCGCAGCTGGCTGAGATCGGTCGGTTCGGCAACCAGCGTCGCCCGGGTGTTCAGCGCGTCGAGGGTATTCTGGTATTGCCCCTGGTCAAAGGCGGAGCGGGCGCGTTGCACGTAGATTTCGGCGCGCACTTCACGATCGCGTTCCGTCGTCATCGGATAGGCACGCAGGATCGCCTCGGCATCGTCGGTCAGCTTGCCGCGCAAAAGCGTCAGCGCCGTACCATAGGCCGCATCAGCCTGCGCCTGCCCGCCGGCGGTCATCGCCTCGGCGAAGGAGGCGCGGGCTTCGGACAGCCGGCTAAGACCCAGATAACACCAGCCACCGATCAACGACGCATTGGAGGTCATCTGGCCGCGGGCACGTAGGTCGCTCAGGTCACTGATGCAGGCGCTGTACCGCTTGGCCTGGAAATTGCGGAAATAATTGGCCTGGATCGCCCCGCGCGGCTTGATCACCGCCGCTGCCTTCTTGCCCTTGGGCGCGGGCGCGACCTTGATCTCGGTCCAGATCTCCGGGTAGAGATCCCCGTACTTTTCCTGAAGCGCGGCAAATTCCTGCTTTTGCGAGAGGCGCATCATCGACAGCGCCAGACCCTTGACGCGCGCCGGTGCCACCTTCCAGTCGATCGACTTGCCGAACCAGGCTGCCGCAGCCTCATATTGCTTAGAATTATAGGCGTACCAAGCGAGAATTTCGGCGTGATCAGCATTCAGCGTCTGCAGGATCGTTGTCGAGTAGGAAGCGACGATCTTCTCGTCGATCGTCGCCGTATCGGGCTTGGCAAAGCGCAGCGACAGCGCATTCATCAAAAATTCCGGATCGCCGGTGAGATCCTTCAGATGCGTTGCGGCAACCTGATAGGCCTCTTCCTCGAGATTCTGTGCTGCGAGGCTGAGATAAAGCCCTTTTGCATTGCTGGCGTCGGGTTTCAGCTCCAGCGCTTTCTTGAACCACTGGGCGCTGACCGACGGCTGCTTGATCTTCAGGTAGTACCAGCCAAGCAGCCCCATGTCGCTGGCATCAGGTTTGGTTTGCGTCGCCAGCTTCAGCGGCTCCAGATCGGCATCCGCCAAGGGTTCGGTGCGCTTTTCGTCGGCATTGAAATCGGCGACCGTCTTGCGCAGGAGATCGAAGGCAACCGGCTGCAGGTCGGCCTGCATCGCCGGGGTGACGGAAAGCTTTGATATGACGGCCTGAACCTCGGACGCCGGAAAATCGCGGATCGCCTTCTGGAGCGTGGTCACGAGGACAGCGTCCGGCAGGCGCTTGTCCCCTTCCTCAAGAGAATGCCGCGATAGACGCTGGCCAGCGGTTCGCGCATGCCGGTCTGCGAATAGGTATCGATTAAAAGCCAGAGCAGATCGATTTCCGTCTCCGTCGCCGGATCGATGGCGCTCGCCGCCTGGATCACGCCCGTCCAGTTCTTGTCCGCCGCAGCCTCCGTCATCAACACGCGCTGCTTCTTGGTCGCCAGCTTTGCGCTGAAATCGGCTGTCGGCGTCCAGTCCGGCGCCTCGCTCTTCAGGCGGATAATCTCGGCGTCAATGCCGGTGAAATCATTCTTCTGGTAGAGTTTCCAGAGCAGCGTTTCATCGGCGCTCCGTGCCGTCTGCGGCTGGTAGAGATTCTGCGGCATTTCAAAGCCCGGATATTTGAGCCGCAGCCGCGCACTTTCGGCGGCGACACGCTCGTCCTGCTTCTGCTCGGCATAATAATAGAGCGCCGCCAGTTCCACCGCATCCGGCACCGGCTGAGCGACGACAACAGTTGGCTGCCCACCCATTGCTGCGGTCTTTGGGTCGACGGTTACGATCTCGTTCGAAACCGCGCCCGTCATAGCATCATCCACCAGGCGAAACGAGCCTTCTGCCTCGGTGAGGAGCGCCGCTGAATCCTGCGCGAGGGCAGAAGCCGGCAGCAGCATGCAGGACGCGGCAAGCAGAGCGATGAAACGTTTGCTGATCATTGATCGGACCTCACACCCTTGCGCGGAACGGCCCGGCCGAGCCAAACCCCGAAAATACCCATCGAAGCGACGATAAGCAGGACGTAGAACTGGAAGTTGTCGGAGAACCAGGCGGCGGCGAGACGGCGGATATTGGCCGGGCTCTTGTCGGTCATTCCGGCAATGAAATGGGTGCCGGCCGGCATGGTGTTGACCGAGAGGCTGGCGGTTTCGATTTCTGCAGAGCCGCCATCAAGCCTGCTCCATACGGCCGGCTCGACGAGACGCCTGACACCGAGCGCCACATCGCGCGGCGAACGGGCATGCAGCACCGTCCACGTTGCGCTGCCTTCCGGCGACGGGATCTGCGAAAGGGTGAGGAGCGACTGATCCGGCTTCAACGCCAGCGTCTTGTTTGCCCCGTCGTCATAGTTCAGCCATTGGGCAAACCGGGCCCCGCCAATGGAGAACCAGTTTCCGATACGGGCAGTCCAGGACAGCGCATCGGGCTGCGTCGTCGATTTCTTGAAAGCATCCAGCAAGGCGTCGGCATCATCGGTTCCCGGTGAGACCGCCACGGCCTGCAACATGGCTTCATCTGAGATCGCCGCCGTCTTGAACGGATCGGTGTCGGCCAAGGCTGCGCCCGTTTCGTCCGAAAAGTCGTTCAGCGGAAACTCGCTTTTGCCGGCACTGCCGAGTTCGGCAAATTCCTTGTCCGTTTTGATCACCAGGGCATTGCGGCCCTCGGTCGGGATCGCAGCGCTGAGGCGGATATTGGCATTCAGCGGGTTGCGGGCCGAAAGCGCCAGCCGCGAGAGCATCGTCAGTGCCGCGCCGACGGATTGTCCGTCCGGACGCTCAACAAAAATATCGAACGGCTTGCCATCGGCGTAGGGGTAAGCGTTGCCGGCCAGAGCCGCGATGTCAGGCAGGCGGCTGATACGCGCCAGCGCCGGCACGGTGATCTCGGTGTTTTTCAGGAGAATAAAGCGCGGCTGGGCATCGTTGCGGGCTTCCGGGGCGCAGACATCGTCTGACACCATTGGCACCTCCGCAAGCAGCTCGACCTTGTTTTCGCCGGGATGAAAAGCCCGCAGCGGCAGTTCGATCAGCTTGCCCTCGAACTGTTCGCCCTCGATGTTGCGAAACGGATAGCTGGTGACGACCTTGTCGTTGACCCGCACGAGAAGCTGCGCGGTGCGCTTAAGGCCTGGCGAGGTGGCGGCAAACAGGCGGATGCCGATCGTGTCGTAGTCGGCCGGATAAAAATCCGCCGGCATGACCATGTTGAAATCGGTGCGCGACAGGCGACCGGAGAAGACCCGCGTTTCATAGCCGGTATCGCTCAGCTGGTATTGGCTTGACGCATCGGCGCGGATCGTGCCGGTTCCGGTGGCGAAGATGCCGCTGTCGAGGCTCTCCTTCAACGGCCCGCGAATAGCAGCCAGCAACTGGCTGCTGATTTCGGCACGGGTTGCGCCGCGCAGGCTGACCATCGCGCGCCCCCGCTCGCCGGCATCTGCGACGGAAAGACCATAGGGTATAGCGGCGGCCGTCGATGCTCCACCGAGCAGCGCACGCGTCTTTTCAGTCGACACGTACAGATCGATTCCGGGGCCGGTTCCGGGCTTGTCGCCGACGCTGACGGAGAGATCGTCGCGGTTCATGAAAAGCGCCAGCGTCTGCAGAACGGGTGCTGCATCGTTCAGCATTTCGGCCGTGGCCGTCTGCGGCAGGATCAGCCGGACATCGGTCAAACCGGCATCGGTGCGCGCGACGGTCAACACATCATCGAAGAAGTTGAAACCGTCCGATTTGGCGGCGATGAAGCCGCTCGTCTTCGGATCGAGTTCACTCCAGAGTTCATAGGTTGCTTCCAGCGAGCAATCGACGCGGTGAAACTGGCGGGCGCGCAGGGTCACCTCGTTGCGGCCGGGCTTCAGCAAAGCACCAGCGACCTTGATCAGCTCCGGCTTGAAATCATTGGGGGACGCGATGCGGAATGTGCCGGCCGGCCGGCCATTGACGGAAACATCCATCACCGATGTATCCGGCAGGACGGACACTGCATTGCGATAGGGCAGCGACAAGCTGCCACCGAGCGCCACCTGCTCTGCGGAAAGATTGAAGGTGAAGCGGCCAAGATCGTCTTCGCCGGCAAGCCGGTAGGACGGTGCGGACTGTTCGAAGGGCACGAGACCGGCGAGCTTGTTTTCCTCCGGCTCGACGGGTGCTGCGCGCGTCGACAGGATGGCTTCGCTGGCGCCGGGCTGCGCACGGGTGACGACCGGTGCCGCCTCGAGCAGGCTCTGGGCGGAAAGCGGCAGGGCCTGCGCCATCAGGGCGGCAAGCGACAGGCCAACAGTCTTGACGCTAAGGGACTTAACCATAGAGCTGCGTTCCTGTATGTACCGGGCCTGAATGAACCGGGCTTGCCTGAGACGGGCCTACCTGAGACGGGCTTGTGTGAATCGGCGCGGTATTGACCGGGACTGCTGCGTCGGCGGTCTTTGCCGGCAGACCGACGGGCACGACCTTGTTGTCCTGAAGGACAATCGGCGCGTCCTCGAAGGAATGGGCGACGCTTTCGCGGATAAGCCCGGCACTGTAGCGAACGGCGCGCAGCGATTCCGTCAGGCTCCACAGCGCAAAGCGGCTGGTGCCCCAGAAGAAGTTGCGGCGCACCTGGCGGCGGACCAGACGATCCTGCAGCACCGACTGGTCGGAATACATCAGCTCCGCGATCGCCATGAAGGTTGCCGGCGTGCGCTCGGCAAAGGCGAAGCCATATATCGAGGTCTTCTCCATGGTTCGGCGCGAGCGGTAGACAACATTGAAAGCGATCGTTTGGCCGCCGCGACGCACCTCGACCTGGGCCCGTGTCGGATTGGCAAGATCCATCTTCGGCTCTGGATCGACGAATTCGATCGAAACCCCGCCGCTGGAGGCATCCTGGATGATGACGGTGCAGACGGCGTCGGCGATGCGCAGCAAAGCATGGCGCTTGACCGGCAGGCGCTGGTTGCGGCGCAGTTCGCGGCGTTCGGCAATCGCGCCGAGGGCGGCACCGGCAAGACCGAGATTGATCAGGTTCCACATGGCGACGATCAAGAGCAGCTCGCTGGCGACCGGCTCGGTGAGCACGCGGTAACCGGAGTAAAGGGCGGCGGCGAGCAACAGGAAGAAGATCGCGAAATAGGGTTTTGCCAGGGGCGAAAGCTTGCTCTGGTCGAGCGTCTGGCCCTTGGCCGTGACGTTGAAAGTCGGCTTGCGCGGATTGCGCACGACGCTGATGATGCTGCCGAACAGGAACACGGCCTGTACATATTCGTAAAGCTCGGAGATCCACGGCCAGCGCACCTTGCCGTAGAGATAGCTCTGCATGGCGAAAGAACTCACCAGATAGGTGACGGCATAGGAGGCGAATTCGAGAATATTGGCCTTGTAGATCTCGAGCGAGAAGAAAATGTAGAGCAGCGGCGAGAACATGAAGGCCAGCCGCGACAGCGGGAACAGCCAGAAGGTGTTGATGCCGGCATAGCAGAGGCGCTGCGGCAGCGAGAGACCCTTGGCAAGGAACGGCCGGTTGAGAATGAGGATCTGCAGCATGCCCTGGCACCAGCGGGCGCGCTGGCCGATGAAGGAAACGAAGGTCTCCGGCTGCAAGCCTGCAATCAGCGGCTTGTCGATATAGACGCTGTTCCAGCCCTGGCAGTGCAGCGACAGGGCGGTTTCACAATCCTCGGTGATCGACTGGCCGGAAAAGCCATCGACGGTTTCGAGCGCCGAGCGGCGCAGGACGGCCGCCGAACCGCAGAAGAAGGACGCATTCCACTTGTCGAGGCCGCGCTGCAGGATCGAGTAGAACATCTCGTTTTCCGACGGCATGCGCGCAAAGGTCTGGAGGTTTTTCTCAAGTGGGTCGGGATTGAGGAAATAGTGCGGCGTCTGGACGAGGAACAGCTTCTCGTCCTCGCGGAAGAAGCCGACCGTTTCGCGCAGGAAGTCGCGGACCGGGGCGTGGTCGGCGTCGAAGACGACGACCAGATCGCCCTTGGAGATTTTCAGGCCTTCGTTGAGATTGCCGGCCTTGGCGTGGTCGTTCTTCTGGCGGGCGTGATACTGGACGCCCATGGCCTCGCAAAGGGCCTTCAGCTGATCGTGGCGGCGATTTGCAGCAAGCGAAACATGCGGGTCCTTGTGATTGCGCTTGGCATCCGTGCCGCCGTCGTCGAGCAGGTAGATCTTCAGCTTGTCCTTCGGATAGGCCATCGACTTGGCAGCAGCCAGCGTCACCGCCAGCAGTTCGGCATCTTCGTTATAGCTTGGGATAAAAACATCGACAGTCGGCAGATCGGCATTCGCGCCGATATCAGGCGTCTTGCGCTTGATCGGATCGACAACCATGAAAAAGCTGATCGCCAGCATGCAGAGGCAATACATTTCGGCGAGATAAAGCAGGAAACCCGGAATGAAATTGAGAGGCTCGGAAATGCTCGGCAGCGTTTCGGTCGTGCGCCAGAAGCCGTAACGCAGCGCGATAATGGCGGCGAAGACGAATGTGACCAGCCGGAACGTGCTGTTGTCCGGCTTCGTCATGCCGATGAACATGACGCCAAGAACGGCGAAGCTGAGCATGAGCTGCGCCTGCAAACTCATTGGCAGGAGGATCAGAGTCAAGCCGACCGCACCGGCGGGAATCGCCAGAAATTTACCGCACCGCATGTGCCACCAGCCTCATTGTCATTTCAGCAACGCATCATGCGCGCCGGTTCTACATCGAACAGACAGACCCTAGGGCGGAAACGGTCAATAGAATCCTAATGAAGCAGAAGAGTCCTGGAAGGAGACAGAACGAGGTAAACACAAGGTTTACGGAGCAGTCCAAGATATGGCTACAGGCTTGTGCCGGAAAATGTTCTGGAAAGCGTCAATCATATCATTGAGGAAATTTGGTACGGTTGGGTGGTCTCGAACCACCGACCTCAGGATCCACAATCCTGCGCTCTAACCAACTGAGCTACAACCGCACAATAACGAGCCCTCAACTACAGGGCCGCTTTCCGCGTCAAATACGGGCAGTCCGTCTTTTTTGCAAGTCCCATCTTGCGACTTCCCGTGAAAAAACGGGATATGCGAAGACGCTCTAAAAAATATAGCCGTAAAAAAACCGGGCGGTCACCCACCCGGTTCGTCGTATCAGGATCTTCGCGCCTATTATCAGGCGCTGAGAAGGTTGATTAGACCTTCTTGAAGCTGGACATTGCCTTTTCGGCGGCGTCCTTGCCTGGCTTGGTGACGCTTTCAGCAACCTTCTTGGTGGCTTCCTGCATGGCCTTGGCCTGTTCCATGGCCAGTTCGGCCTGCTTGCGAATGAACGCGGTCTGCAGTTCGAACAGTTCGGAAACCGACTTGACGCCGAGCAGCGCTTCCATGTGCGAAAGCGAATTTTCAGCATTGGTGCGCAGGGCGTCGATCGCCTTGAGGCCGAGTTCGACCGTGCCGGACTGCGCGCTTTCCAGCGTCGCTTCAACGGTCTTCGTCGCGTCTTCAGCGGCGGTCTTCATCTTGGAATAGGCTTCCTTGGACTGCACGGCGCCCTTTTCGGCGAATTCGCGCAGGCTATCGGTAACCTTGGCCGGGTCGAAAGAGGTCATCGAAAATACGTCATCTGTTTTCTTGGTAGCCATGATCAGCGCTCCTGTTTCGGGCCCTCTCCAGAGGCACCCTGTTGATGTTGAATAGGTTTATACACCAGATTATTGTGCATTGCAACATATTTGTGCACCGCATATAAATCTTGGGCAATCGGCACATTAACCTTCAAAACGAAAGGCCGTTGCCAAGCTTACGGCGTGCTGGACCCTGGCGGACGCGCCGGGTATTAATAGACCGTTAACAATCACGTCCTCGTGACGTTTCTGCCAACAGGTCCGTTCATGTCCGCAAAATTGTACCCCTTTATCGACATTGCCGTGCATGAGCGGGTGCGTGGGCACTTTGCGCGGGGCGATGCGGCGGTCCTATTTTCGGCTGATATGCGCCAGGTCCTTTGGTCGAACGGCGAAGGCGCTGCCCTTTTCGGCACGCCCTCGATCTATGATTTCATAGACAGCGGCGCCAATATCGGCGACGTGGCCTTTCGCCAGATGGAGGCGACCGCCCGCCAGCTTCAACGCGTCGGCGAAAGCCGCACCTTCGTGATGCGCATCGGCGCCGGCTTTCGCCGCATGCCGGTCAATGCGCTGGTAGAGATGATCAGCGTGTATCCGGGCGAGACCGCGATCCTCTTCACTGCGCCCGGCACACTCAAGGCCCGGACACCGGCGGAGATTGCCCGCACGATGATTTCGGGCTTCGACGACCCCGACACGCATATGGCCGTTCTCGATGGCGATGGCGGCATCGTTGCCGCCTCACCCGGCTTCGAAAGCCTTGCCATGACACCGCAGACCTGCCGGGCTCTGGTCGCAGCCGTTGCCAGAGACAGCGACTGGCTGGTCAAACGTCCGGTTCCCACCGGCAAGGGGCATTTGCCGGCCGCCATCGGCAAACTCTCGGATACCCCTGCCCTGCATCTTCTCTTCGCGGTCGAAACCATTCTGGGCAATCTCGACCCCGGTACGGACTTCGAGGAGGAAGCGGCAAGCGAAGAGACAGTCGCATCCGATGTCACAACACCTCTTGCGATTGCTGACGACATTGGTGTCGTCTCGGACGTATCCGAGGAGACAGAAACAGCGGCAGAGCTTGTAGAAATGCCGGTCAATTTCGAAGACGACGCATTCGCTGCAGCTTCACGCGAATCGAACACACGCACGGAAATCGAACCGAACGAGATCGCAGCTCCGGCGGAAGAACTGAAAACAGAAACCGCGGCGACCGTGCAGGACGAACAGGCGATTTCCACGCCGGAGACGACATCCGGGACGGACGCTGATATTTCTGCTGAAGACGCTGAGGGCTCTGAGGCTGTTGGCGACGCCATCGTGACGGCCGCCGAACCGGATCAGCAAAACGCGGATGAAACCGGTTCGAGCCTTGAAACGGTCGTTGCGATGCTTGACCGGGCGGAATCGTCGGAAGCGGACGAAGCTGCACCCTCTTTCGACGCGAGTCTCGATGCGGAAACAGACATTGCCGCGGATGATATCGAATCCGATGGAACCATCGACGAAGATGCAAAGGCGGTTGCTGCGGAGAGCATGACCGCTATCGCCTCGATTGATGAGGGTGGCCAAGGCCCGGCCACGACGACCGACGCGGACGCGGACGCGGACGCGGACGAAAACAATCTTTTTGCTGACCAAAAGGCAATGGTGCCAGCGGGGGAACAGGTCGTGGCGGGTCACGACGAAGACTTTGCGCCGCTGGCGGAAGCCGAAACTGCCGAGACTTCCGAAGCTGTTCATGCTGGCTTCGTCTTCAATCCTAACAGCCGCGCCGTGCGTTTCGTCTGGAAGATCGATTCAGAAGGGCGGTTCCGGGAGATCTCCGATGAGTTTGCAATGGCGGTCGGCCCCGCCTCGGCGGATATTTCCGGCGTGACCTTCAGTGAAGTCGCAGAACGTTTTGACTTCGATGCGGGCGGCAAGATCGGCGAGCTTTTGAAGCGCCGCGACACATGGTCGGGCAAGACCATTCTCTGGCCGGTCGAGGGTACCGGCCTGCATGTGCCGGTCGATCTCGCCGCCCTGCCGACCTATTCCCGCACCCGCGAATTCGACGGCTTCCGCGGCTTTGGTATCGTCCGGGTCGCCGACGCGATCGTAGACCCACGCGGCACCGGTCTGAACCTCGGCCAGTCTATCGCAGAGCCGAAAGAACAGAACACGGACGCGCAGACGGATATGGCTGCGCTGCCTGTCATCGAAACCCTTACCGCCGAGGCAGACGATCACGTCGTTGCGACCGAACCGTCGTTGGACCAAGCGGACCTCGACGATGTGCAGGTGACGGACAATCAGTTGGACGATGCAATCATCGCAGAGGACAGCCCGTCGCTCTCCGAAGACAAGGACCGCAACACCGATGAATTGCCTGCCGAGCCTGCCGATGAAATTCAGACCGGCGACAGCAACGATGCGTCCGAGAACGACGACACGTTCGAGGACCCATTCCGCGGCGAGCGTCCGGCCCTGCAGATCGCCGAAAATCCGGGACGGCGCACCTCGGACAAGGTCGTGCGGCTCGACAATCATCGCCCAGGCATTGAAAGCCTGACGCGCGGCGAACAAGCGGCCTTCCGCGAGATTGCACGGCAACTCGGTGAGACCTTCGGGAAGCGGCAGGACGGCCCACCGCCTGCTGCAACCGACGAACCGGACGAAACGTTCGAACCAGCCTTGCAGCCGGAAACAATCGAACAGCAACCAGACGAGAACGCGGTTGCGTTGATCGGTGAGGTCTTGCCGGAGGCCGAAGGCAACGAAGCCACCATCGCTGACGAGGACATTGCCGGCGACGTGGATGTCGAAGAGGACGCGCCGAAAGCCATTGTTGACACTTTGCCGACCCGCAGCAGCATTGACGCAGGCGGCCTGAACCGGGATCTTCTGGACAGCCTTCCTATCGCTCTGCTGGTCCATGCCGGCGATGAACTGTTCCATGCCAATCCGGAATTCCTGGCCCTGACCGGCTTTGCCTCGCTGGACGAATTGCGCGAAGAAGGCGGCATCGACGCGCTTTTCGTTGCCGAAGAGGATGGCCTGTTCGACATGCCTGATGGCACGATGATGCTGATCCGCAATGACGGGCGCCTTGTGCCCGTCAAGGCACGGCTGCAATCGATCCGTTGGGAAGAAAAAAGCGCTCTGGTAATGGCGCTATCGACCGCAACACAAAACGAAAAACCGGCAGAGAACGCCCAGACGGAAATGGCAGCGGCACCTGTTGCGGAAAGCATAGACCAGAACACCATCGCGACGCTGCGGATGGAGGCGGAGGAACTGCGCTCCATCCTGGAAACCGCGACCGACGGCGTCGCCATCATCGGTGCCGATGGCGAAATCCGCTCGCTCAACCGCTCGGCCAGCGCTCTCTTCAATTATGATGACGCAGAAATCCGCGGTAAGCCCTTTGCCATGCTGTTTGCCCATGAGAGCCAGAAGGCCGTGCTCGATTATCTGGCCGGCCTCTCAGGGCACGGCGTCGCCAGCGTGCTCAACGATGGCCGCGAGGTGATCGGCCGCGAAGCATCCGGCGGCTTTATCCCTCTGTTCATGACCATGGGCAGGCTCGCCTCTTCGAACGGTTACTGCGCCGTCATCCGCGACATTACCCAGTGGAAGCGGACGGAGGAGGAACTGCGCAATGCCAAGCGCGCGGCCGAAACCGCCAACGCCCACAAGACCGACTTCCTCGCCCGCGTCAGCCACGAGATCCGCACGCCGCTCAATGCCATCATCGGCTTTTCCGACATGATGGCGAGCGAGCATTTCGGCGCTATCGGCAATCCGCGTTATGTCGAATATGCGAATGACATAGGCCGCTCCGGTCGACACGTTCTCGACATCGTCAACGATCTACTCGATATTTCCAAGATCGAAGCCGGCGAGATGGATCTCGAGTTTACCGCCGTCGAGATCAACGATGCCGTCGCCGAAGCCGTCGCTCTCGTGCAGCCGCAGGCGAACAGCCAACGGGTGATCATCCGCACATCGCTCTCCGGATCAGTGCCAAATATTGTTGCCGACAGCCGGTCTATCAAGCAGATGGCCCTGAACATCCTCTCGAACGCCATCCGCTTTACGCCGTCGGGCGGGCAGATCGTCGTCTCGACCGCTTACGAGGCAAACGGTAGCGTCATCCTGCGCATTCGCGATACCGGCCTTGGCATGACGCGCAGCGAGTTGGAACAGGCGATGAAGCCGTTCCGGCAGGTGACAACCGGCGTGCGCAAGCGCGGCGACGGCACCGGGCTCGGCCTGCCGCTGACCAAGGCCATGGCGGAAGCCAATCGGGCGCAGTTCTCGATCAACTCGGCCCCCAATGAAGGAACGCTGGTGGAAATCTCCTTCCCGTCGCAGCGCGTGCTGGCGGATTAACGGCGAGTAGGCTAGGAAATGTTGAGCGTTGCAAACCAGTTTGCCCGCGCTCGTTTTCGACCTTTTGCGGTGTCATGCCCGCGCTGCGGAAAGATGGACCTTGCCGGCTGATACCCCTGCCCTGAAGCGATCGCGGCTTTTCGCCGGTATCGGTGGTGCGCATCCGATGCTTGCCGCAGCGGCGGCGCTCACCTGCATCGTCGTGCTGCTGCCGGTTCTCGCCATCGCCTGGCTCGCCATAACCGGCGGCGACAGCGACTGGCCGCATCTGATGGCCAATGTGATACCGCGCGCGACGGGGCGAACGCTGCTGTTGATCGCACTGACCGGCATCGTTACCAGCATAACCGGCATCGTCACCGCTTGGCTGGTCGCAAGCTGTGATTTTCCGTTCAGGCGGTTTCTTGCGGCAGCGCTCGTGCTGCCGCTCGCCATTCCCGCCTATCTCTCTGCCTATGCCTTCGGCGAACTCTTCACTTATACTGGTCCTCTGCAATCCGCCGTGCGGGCTGTTTTCAGCTTTCAATCGAGCCGCGACTATTGGTTTCCGGATGTGCGATCGCTGGGCGGGGCCGTGCTGGTGCTGGGATCGGTGCTTTATCCCTATATTTATCTGGCCTGCCGGGCGATGTTCCTGATGCAGGGCCGGGCCGCAGCCGATGTGGCGCGCACGCTTGGCGCAGGGCCGCTCAAGGTGTTTCTCAAGGTCCAGATCCCGATGGCCCGCCCGGCGATCATGGTCGGCATCACGCTTGTCGCCATGGAAACCCTCAACGATATAGGCGCCGTCGAGTTTCTCGGGGTGCAGACCCTGACGTTTTCGATCTTCGACACCTGGCTCAACCGCGGCAGCCTTGCAGGCGCAGCCCAGATTGCCTGCATCATGCTGGTCTTCGTGGTCATCCTGATGATGATCGAGCGCGCTGCACGCCGGCGCCAGCGTTTCGCAAGCCAGAAGACGACGGCTGGTGTTCATGATGTCGTTAGGCTGCGTCTTGCCGGCTGGAAGAAATGGGCGGCGACGCTCATATGCCTTCTGCCGGTCCTGCTGGGTTTTGCCGTTCCGCTGATCGTGCTTGGCGGTTATGCCTTGAGGCGTCTCGACCAGTTTCTCGAGCCGCGACTCCTGAAGGCACTGATGCACAGCATTTTCGTTTCCGGTTCAGCCGCCGTGATTACCGTCATCCTTGCTTTCATCCTTGCCTATGCCGCCCGGACCAGTCGGTCCCGCTTCATCAGCCTTGCCGGGCGGTTGTCTGCCTTCGGTTATGGCGTTCCCGGCACGGTGCTTGCCATTGGCGTCCTGTTTCCACTGGCCGGTATCGACAACGGCATCGATGCCTTTCTGCGTACCCATATCGGCATCTCCACAGGCCTTCTCCTGTCGGGAACAGGCTTTGCCATCATCTATACCTGCTCGGTTCGGTTCCTCACCATGGCGGAAGGATCGATCGAGGCCGGCTTCCAAAAGCTGTCGCCCCATCTCGACATGGCCGCGCGCACGCTCGGCCGAACAAGCGGCCAGACGTTGAAGAGCGTTCTCTTGCCGATGATGCGCCCAGCCGTTCTGTCTGCGGCACTGATGGTTTTCATCGAAACGATGAAGGAGCTTTCGGCAACGATCATGCTGCGGCCGTTCAACTTCAATACGCTGGCAACACTTGTTTATGAAGATGCCTCGCGAGCGAAGGTCGAGGATGCCTCGGTCGCCGCAATCATCATCATAGTTGCCGGCATGATCCCGGTCATTCTTGTGTCGCGGTCGCTGGAGCGTCCGCGCTGACGCATTCATAGATTCGGCAAAAAAGAGGCAGCTCTGGGCTGCCTCGATAAGTTGAATGCTAACACACGCTCGACAGGGGAAAGACATCATGTCCGTATCAGCATCTCTGCTGCAAGCAGCCACTCCATTGGATGCCATCAAGTTGGGATCAACATGCGCCGCCAGTCGTTAACAAAACCTTGCCGCGATTCTCTCAAATTTTACCTGTCGGCTCTCAACTGAAAGCCTTGGTTAATTCCACGGCCCTGAAAAGGTTAACCGCGCCGGTTCAGGTCTTCAATTGCGCCAGATCGGCATAAAGGTCGAGCGCCTCCGGATTGGCGAGCGCCTCCTTGTTCTTGACGATCCGGCCATGGACGACATCGCGAACGGCGAGTTCGACAATCTTACCCGACTTCGTGCGCGGAATATCCGCTACCGCAACAATCTTTGCCGGCACATGCCGCGGCGAAGCCCCCGTGCGGATACGGGTCTTGATCGCTTTTTCCAGCGCTTCGGTCAGGGTGAAGCCAGAAGCCAAACGCACGAACAGCACGACGCGAACATCATCGTCCCAGTCCTGTCCGACGCAGAGCGCCTCGGCGACCTCTTCCATCTGCTCGACCTGGTTATAGATCTCCGCCGTGCCGATGCGCACGCCACCGGGATTGAGTGTTGCGTCCGAGCGGCCATGAATGACGATCCCATCATGCTCGGTCCATTCAGCGAAATCGCCATGGCACCAGACATTGTCGAACCGTTCGAAATAGGCCGCACGATACTTAGCGCCATCAGGATCGTTCCAGAACATCACCGGCATGGACGGAAAGGCCTTGGTGCAGACGAGTTCACCCTTTTCGCGACGAACAGGCTCGCCCTCGTCGTTCCAGACATCCATGGCAAGACCGAGACCCGGCCCCTGGATCTCGCCGCGCCAGACGGGCTTCAGCGGATTGCCGAGCACGAAACACGATACGATATCGGTACCGCCCGAAATCGACGCCAGTTGCACGTCCGGCTTGATGCCCTCGTAGACGAAGGAGAAGCCCTCCGGCGAAAGCGGTGATCCGGTCGATGTCATCAGCCGCAAGGCGCCGAGATCGTGGGTGCTCACCGGCGTGAAGCCGCCCTTGCGCACCGCATCGATGTATTTCGCCGACGTTCCGAAGATCGCAAACTGATCGGCCTGCGCATAGTCAAAGAGGACATTGCCATCGGGATGAAACGGCGAACCGTCATAGAGGCAGAGCGTCGCGCCGACGGCCAGCCCCGAGACCAGCCAGTTCCACATCATCCAGCCGCAGGTGGTAAAATAGAAGAGCTTTTCCCCTTCGCGCAGGCCGCAATGGAACCGATGCTCCTTGAGGTGCTGCAAAAGGTGCCGCCGGCCGAATGCACGATGCACTTGGGTACGCCCGTAGTGCCGGAGGAAAACAGGATATAGAGCGGATGCGAGAACGGCAGGCGGACATACTCGATCGCTTTGGCCTCGAAGGGCGCGACGAACTCGGGAAGCGTGCGTCCGTCCTCCAGTGAGAGCGCAAGCGAAGAGGCATCGCCGGCATAGGGGATAACCAGGGCCGGAACTCCTAGTTTTCGCGTCACAGCCTGCACCTTGACGGAGACATCCTGCAGCTTGCCGCCATACCAGTAGCCGTCGCAGGCGATGAAGAGCTTGGGTTCGATCTGACCGAAGCGGTCAAGCACGCCCTGCTCGCCGAAATCCGGAGAACAGGACGACCAGATTGCCCCGATCGACGTCACCGCCAGCATCAGCGCGATGGTTTCCGGCATGTTCGGCATCATCGCCGCCACCCGGTCGCCTTTTGTGATGCCCATGGCCATAAGTGCCTGCTGCGCCCGCGAAACCAGGGCATGCAGATCGTCCCATGACATGCGCGAACTGGCCTTGTCCTCGCCGCGAAAGACCATCGCATCGTCGCTACCGGTCTTTACCAGGAGATTTTCGGCAAAATTCAAGGTCGCGTCGGGAAAGAACCGGGCGTCGAGCATGATGTCGCCGTGGACCAGTGCGCGATCACCGCGATTGCCGACCACGCCGCAATGCTCCCAGACCGCCGTCCAGAAATCGCCGCGCTCGGCAACCGACCACGCATGGAAAGCGTCATAATCGGCAAACTCCCGCGAAAATCGCGTCTCGCACCAGGTCATGAAAGCACGCATCGGTGTCTGCGCGATGAAGCTTTCCGACGGTATCCACAAAGGCCGATCTGACTGCATGCTGTCCTCCACTCCAATGCCTGAGTGTATATCATGCTGCGCCGCAAGATAAATAGCTTGGCCCCGTCAGCAACGTCACTGCGGCGACATTTCCCTTCCTGCCATTTGATTTCTTTCGGTCATGAGACTATCCAGAGGCCGGGGTCGGCTGCGGTCGCAACAATCCGTCGGACATCAATGAGAAACCTTGCCAAGAACAGGATAACGATAGCCGGCTTGCGCAGGTTGCTGCGCTCCACCCTCTTCCGGCTGGCTCTGTTGTCAGCCATTGTTTTCCTGGTGCTTTTCAAGGTGGCCCTGCCTCAGTTCGTTTCGACGGCGAGCGTCAAGACGAACATGGAGAATGCGCTCTCCTCCTGGACCGGCGGCCGCGCGAGCATCAGCGGTGACCCGACGATCAGTTTCTGGCCGCGTCCGCAATTGACCTTGCATGATGTCACGATCGTTTCGGACGGCGCCAATCCGCAGCTCATGGCAAGAGCCGATGCGATCACCGCTGACTTCGATGTGTTGGCCGCCTTGCGCGGCATTCCGGTGTTTTACGATTTCCGTCTGCTCGCACCGGTTTTCCGCATCGAGCGGCTGAAGGATGACGCACTGAACTGGCGCCGAGCGGGGTGGATGGCCGATGCTATGCGCAGCAAGCCAGACCATGCACCGGTGCTTACGCGTGAAGTACCGATCGGCGACATCGCGATCGAAAACGGCGCCCTGGACATCATCGACAATATGAGCGGTAGCGTCCGGCGCATCGCGAATATAAGCGGCATGGTGACCTGGCCAACGCCGTCGGAGCAAGTCCGTATCGACCTCTCTGCCATGGTCAAGGGGAAGTCGTCAACTGGACCTTCGCCTGTGACGACCCCCTGTCGTTCTTATCGGGGCGGAGCACGGCGGTTGACACGACATTTTTTCCGCGCCTTTGAATTTGGCTTTTGATGGCACTGGCAGCCTATCGTCAAACGCCTTTTTTCCGGGCAATCTTCCGTTTCTGCTCCCTCGATTGCCGCCCTTCTTCGCTGGTACGGTATCGATCTCAGCGAAAATTCCATGCTTGGGGCGGTTAATCTCGACGCTGCAGTGACGATTGGAAGTCAGGCAGTGAAGCTCGACAATCTCGCCCTGACGATCGACAGTGCAACTGCGACCGGCGTGCTCGATATCGCCCTTCCCGTGGACCAGCTTCCCCGCTTCGGCGGAACTCTGGCCTTCGACCGGCTTGATCTCAACAGTTTGTTTCTGGCCCTGTCACCGAAACCGGTCGCATCCGGCGGAATAGCGAGAGCAGTCGATACCAACTTTCTGGAATGGCTGCGTCTCGATCTGCGGCTTTCAGCCCAGCAGGCAAACCTTGGACCTGTAGTGCTGACGGATCTTGCGGCCGGCGTCATGGTGCGGGATGGGCGGGCATCCTTCGATATCGGCGACAGCGCCTATGCCGGAGGCTCACTTAGCGGTCGCATCGCCATATCCGAGCAATGGATCAATGGCGGCGGCCAGTTGGCACTGTCGCTCAAGGGCGCCGATCTGGGACCAATTGCCAGCCAACTCGGCCTGCAAGGTCCTTTGCCGATCGGCCAAAGCGATCTCAGCCTCGAGCTTTCGACCGATAAGCCGATGTGGGCCATGACCCTTGGCGATCTGTCCGGTCGCATCAGGCTGGCGGTCGATGACGGGACGCTAGTGAATTTTAACGAAGCAAGCTTCGAAACACTGGTGGCTAAGGACGCATTCTTCAACCTCTCCGACGTTTCAGCGGGCGCCTATTCATTTTCGAGTGCCGACATAGAGGCGACCCTCAAGGATGGGGTTGCCGAGCTGACGCGCGCAGACATTGCCGGCCAGGACAAGATGCTCTCGCTGTCGGGCCGCATTCTCTATCGAAGCGGCAGTCTCGCCCTTGCCGGCGCGTCGAAACCGGCGGATCCGCAGTCGAGCACGATGCCCCTGCGCTTTTTCGTCGGCGGCTCCTGGCCAAACGCGGTGATTTCACCGATTTCCGCGCTGATACAGCCTTGAAGACGGTGGATCGCCACCGAAAGCCTTATGCGCATCGCCTGATAAACCTCTAAAATAAACCATCGAATCAGCCCGCGGGAGATGTGCCGTGCTGCGTTTTCTGGCCGCCGTATTCAAGATTGCGCTTGCGTCACTGCTGGCAGGCGCCGGGCTTTCGCTGTTCAACATCTCGTCTGCGCAAATCCTGGAGCAGATCGGCATGACGCCGGAAGCGGTCTGGGGGTATGTGCTGCGGGCCACGAATTGGGCGGTGCCAAACATGCTTCTGGGATCGATGATCGTGCTGCCGCTGTGGTTTCTCACCTACGTTTTCATACCGCCGCGGGAACGCGAGCGCGACTGACCGCCGCCTTCAGAGATTTGGCGGACAAGCGGCTCGGGCCAAAGACCTCACGAATCTTCGTCCAGTGCCTTGAGGACACGCTTCAGCAGCTCTTCCTCATCGTGAACACCGTGCCTGTACAGCGTCAGGACCAAGGCAGCGACCGGGTCGTTGGCATCGCTTTGGGCAGATATTTTCCTTGCCGCGCGCGCTCTGTCGAAGACGCGCTGACAGAGATCGACATGATGCGGCAGCATGGGTTCATTGCGCCATTTGCTCATTCCACCGCCTCCATCAAAATACCCCCAGCCCTCTTGTCCGCCACTGAAGCACCGTGAGGACGTTGGACTCAAAGGGGAGCCGGCCTTTGCGCGGCTCCCGGCTTCTTTAGACGTCCGGAAACTGTTCAAATCATGTCACAATCAAAGCCCGCACGCCCGCATATAGCAAAACGCAAGACAACTTTAGCAGATCGGCCCTTCGCATGACGCCTGCGCTAGTGCCCGAACGCCGCTTGTTCGTCCTTGACGCGCTGCGTCTCGCGTTGACGAGAGACGACCGACGCGATGATGACGCCAATGGCAACGATGCCGATCAGGATGGTGCAGACCGCGTTGATTTCGGGCGTCACGCCGAGGCGCACTTGGCTATAGATTTTCATCGGCAGCGTCGTCGCTCCCGGCCCGGAGGTGAAGCTGGAAATAACGAGATCATCCAGTGACAGGGTAAAAGCCAGGACCCAGCCGGAAAAGACGGCCGGCGCAATGATCGGCAGTGTGATCTTCATGAAGGTGGTGACCGGCGTTGCCCCCAGATCCATCGCCGCTTCCTCGACCGAGCGGTCGAAGCTGAGCAGCCGCGACTGCACGACGACAGCCACAAAGCACATGGTGAAGGTGATGTGAGCCAAGGTCAACGTCCAGAAGCCACGATCAAAGCCGAGAGCAACGAAGAGCAAGAGCAGGGAAAGGCCGGTGATGACCTCGGGCATGACGAGCGGGGCAAAGACCATGCCGGAAAACAGCATGCGTCCGCGAAAGCGTGTGTAGCGCGTCAAGGCAAGCGCGGCGAGTGTTCCAAGCACGGTCGCGCAGGTGGCAGACACAAGCGCCACCCGGATCGTCACCCAGGCGGCGTCAAGAAGCGCCTGGTTCTGGAAGAGTTGCACGTACCATTTCGTTGAGAAACCAGCCCAGACGGTGACGAGCTTGGATTCGTTGAACGAAAAGATCACGAGAAGCACGATCGGCAAATACAGAAAGGCAAAGCCGAAGATCAGTGAGACGATGTTGAAGCGGGACCAGCGTTGCATGTTATCTGCCCTCCCCGTCGGCCTTGGCCTGCGCCTGCTGGAAAAACATGATCGGCACCACCAGGATGAGCAGCAGGATCGTCGCCACGGCCGCCGAGACCGGCCAGTCCCGGTTGGCGTTGAACTCGTTCCACAACGTCTTACCGATCATCAGCGTTTCGGATCCGCCGAGCAGGTCGGGAATGACGAATTCGCCGACGGCGGGGATGAAGACCAGCATGCAGCCGGCGATCACGCCGGGCAACGACAGCCGGAACGTGACCTGCCAGAAGGCGGAAATCGGCGTGCAGCCGAGATCCTGTGCGGCTTCGTTCAGACTGTGATCCATCTTTTCCAGCGCGGAGTAGATCGGCAGAACCATGAATGGCAGGTAGGAATAGACGATGCCGATATAGATCGCCCAGTTGGTGTTGAGGATGATCAATGGTTGATCGATCACCCCGATGCCGAGCAGAAACTGATTGAGCAGGCCTTCCGGCTTGAGGATGGCGATCCAGGCGTAAACGCGAATAAGGAAGCTCGTCCAGAACGGCAGGATCACCAACATCAATAGCGTCGCCCGGAGATTGCTGGGGGCCTGCGCCATGCCGTAGGCGATCGGATAGGCGATCAGGAGCGTGCACAGCGTGGAGACGCCGGCGATCCAGAGGCTGGCGCCATAGGCATTGATGTAGAGCGCGTCCTGGGTCAGCCAGAGATAGTTGTCGATCGAAAATTCGCGGATACCGGAAAAAATGCCGGAAAGTCCATCGGCGAGATCGAAGACCGGTAGATAGGGAGGCATGGCAACCGCCGTCTGGGACAGCGAAATGCGAAAGACGATGAAGAACGGGATGAGGAAGAAGAACATCAACCAGGCATAGGGAATGATGATCACGAGCCGGTTGAACACTGCCGATCCGAATTTTGTCATGGTCAATCCCTCAGCACGACGCCGGCATTTTCATCGAACCAGATCCAGACTTCCTGATCGTAACCGAGCGGGTCTTCGACGGCGCGCACGGCGTTCAGCGACGAGGCCTTGACCACGCGACCGTCCTTCAGCTTCACATGGAAAACCGTCATATCGCCGAGATAGCCGATGTCCCAGATCACGCCCTCAGCGGCGTTGAGCGGTGCGCAGGCAGGCCGGGCGTTGCCGACCCTGATCTTCTCCGGGCGAACAGCAAAGCCGGCCTTGGCACCGACCGACGGTGTTTCCGGCGACGCCACGCGAATTGAAAGACCGCCGTCGGTGGTCAGTTCAACATAACCGCCGCCCGCCGCGGATACCGTGCCGTCAAAAATATTCACGTCGCCAATAAAGTCCGCAACAAAACGCGAGTTCGGCGCCTCGTAGATCTCCGGCGGGGTCGCCACCTGGATGACTTTGCCATGGGCCATCACGGCGATACGATCGGCCATGGTCATCGCCTCTTCCTGGTCGTGCGTGACGACGACGAAAGTCAGGCCCAGTTCCTGCTGCAGATCCATCAACTCGAATTGCGTTTCCTCGCGCAATTTCTTGTCAAGCGCGCCGAGCGGTTCGTCCAGCAATAGCACCTTCGGGCGCTTGGCCAACGAGCGGGCAAGCGCCACGCGCTGACGCTGTCCGCCGGAGAGTTGGTGCGGCTTGCGCTTGGCGAACTTGTCGAGCTTCACCAGCTTCAGCATCTGGTCGACGCGTTCAGCGATCTCGGTCTTCGGCATGCCATCCTGTTTGAGACCGAAGGCGATATTGTTCTCGACCGTCATATGCGGAAACAGCGCATAGGACTGGAACATCATGTTGACCGGCCGGCGGTAGGGCGGAGTGCCGGCAAGGCTTTGTCCGTCGAGAATGATTTCGCCCGATGTCGGCTGTTCGAAGCCGGCGAGCATGCGCAGAAGCGTCGATTTTCCGCAGCCCGACGCCCCCAGAAGCGCGAAGAATTCGCGCGGGAAGATATCGAGCGACAAATTGTCGACGGCAACGAAATCACCGAATTTTTTGGTGACGTTCCTGAATGAGATGAACGGCTTGGACGCGGGGTCCGACCATGGAGCAAAGGAACGCCTGATACTGCCGAGTGATTTCATCACTGATCCCCGAATGACAAAGACAGGGTGCCCCCGGCACCCACAGAAAGAAATTGCCCGGATTTTCAAGGTCCGGGCAATTCACTTCTTGAGTTATTGGCCAGTAACGACCTTGGTCCACAACCGCGTCACGACGCGCTGCGTTTTCGGATCGTACGGCAAGAAGGAGAAGAGCTTGGCGAGCACATCGTCTTTCGGATAGATCGCCGGATCATCGAGGACCTCCTTACTGACGAAGGCCTGCGAAGCCTTGTTGCCGTTCGCATAGAAGACGTAGTCGCTGGCCTTTGCGATGACTTCCGGCTTCATCAGGTAATTGAGGAAGGCGTGGGCCTCCTCGACATGCGGCGCATCACCCGGAATGGCCATCATGTCGAACCACATCTTCGCGCCCTGGGCGGGAACGACATAGCCGACCTCGACACCGGCCTTGGCTTCGGCGGCACGGTCGCGGGCCTGAAGCACGTCACCCGACCAGCCGACGGCGAGGCAAATATCGCCATTGGCCAGCGCGTTGATATATTCCGAGGAATGGAACTTGCGGATGTTCGGACGCACCGTCAGCAACAGTTCCTCGGCCTTCTTCAGGTCGTCGGGATTGTGACTGTTGGGGTCGAGCCCAAGATAGAGCAGTGCGGTCGGCACGATATCGGTCGGGGAATCGAGCAGATAGATGCCGCAATCCTTGAACTTGGCAGCGATTTCCGGCTTGAATATCACGTCCCAGGTCGGCGCGTCAGCGCTGCCGAGGATCGCCTTGGTCTTTTCGACATTGTAGCCGATACCGGTCGTGCCCCACATATAATCGAGGCCGTATTCGTTGCCCGGATCATACTGGGCGGTGCGTGTCATCACCATGTCCCACATGTTGGAAATATTCGGCAGCTTCGATTTGTCGAGCTTCTGGAAGGCGCCGGCCTGGATCTGTCGCTGGAGGAAGTCGGCCGTCGGCACCACGACATCGTAGCCGCTTGAGCCAGCGAGAAGCTTGGTTTCGAGGATTTCGTTGGAATCGAAGACGTCATAGACGACCTTGATGCCGGTTTCCTTGGTGAAATCTTCCAGAATGCTGGCGTCGATATAGTCCGACCAGTTGTAGACGTTGACGACCTTCTCCTGTGCCGCCGCAAAAGTCGCCGACCCGGCAACCAGCAGGGCGGACAGGGTTGTGACAATCTTTTTCGACATAAACTTCCCCTTTTATCGGCCCGGATGAGACCGCGGCGCACCGCCGGCCTCCTCCATGACCCGTCTCTCTTGATTGTTCAAATTGGAAGTTAGGCATGTTTTCAAACAACCACAAGCGCTTTTACGCAAGCTTGCAAGGCAAGTTCGAGCCATGCAAAAAATTCAGGCAAATGGGAAATAGGCAAACTTTTCAGTACCCTTTGAGCAAGACAATACGCCTCGGACAAAATGGGGCGCATTTTAACCATATGCGCAGTTCGTGCGGGCGCAACCGGATTAATGATTGATTAACCCTGTCCGAGCTGCGATTTTGGAGCTTCTAGTTTCGGCGTTACGGGGTTGAGCATCATGAGTGTGAAGTCGCAGCGGATTGACCCGCGGGAGTTGAAACGGCTCTCCGTCCTTCAGCCCCACCGGACGCTTCTGGCGATCTTCGCGGACTGGGCGATCATCGCCGCCGCAATTGCGGCTAGCAAATATCTGCAACATCCGCTCGCCTACATCGCGGCCGTGCTCGTGATTGCCGGCCGGATGCACGCCTTCGGCTGCCTGATGCACGAGGCGGCTCATTACCGGATCATCAAGAACCGCAAGGCGAGCGACTGGATGAGCGACCTTCTGCTCGCCTGGCCGATCATGGCGACGGTCGACGGCTACCGGCAGAACCACCTCGCCCACCACCAGCACACCAATACCGACGACGATCCGGACTGGGCGGCAAAGCTCGGCATGGCGCAGTTTACGTTCCCACAGAAGCTGATGCACGGCATCATCCAGCTGCTCGGCTATCTCGTGGCGATCAATTCGATCCGTGATATTCTCCACATGTCCAAGCGCATCGGCAAGAACGACCGCTCAACCCGCACCTACAAACTCCTGCGCATCGGCTTCTACGTCTTCGCTTCGATCATCTTCACGGTTTTCGGCCTGTGGACGGACTTCGCCGCCTACTGGCTTGTGCCGTTCTTCACTTTCTTCTGCCTTTTCCTTTATGTCCGCAGCGTTGCCGAGCATTTCGGCAGCATGGACTATTCCGACGAACTCGGCAGTTCACGCACCGTCTATCCGCATGCCTGGGAGAAGCTGTTCTTCGCGCCCCACAACATCAACTACCACCTCGAACACCATCTCTATCCGGGCGTGCCCTACTACAATCTACCGGAACTGCATGCCGTGCTCATGCGCAACGGCAATTACGCCGAGCGGGCGCATATCACGCGCGGCTACACCACCGGACTTGCCTCGGAATGCTTCGCCCCCAGCGCGCCGCTTCTGCCGAGCCACCACCCCGTCAGCTATTGAGCGCTACTGGAAATCGAAAGCGCTGAGGCCCGTTACCATTTCGTCGAGCCCCAGCGGCCGTGTGACGGGCGGCTCCGCCCTTGAAAGACAGCCCTGCCGCTCGCAGAGGCGGCAGGCGGTACCGGCGAGAACCGGTGGCAGTGCCGCATCGCCATAGACCGTCTCGCCGGCATGGGCGACATCGCAGCCGAGTAGCAGGGCGGTACGACGCACGCGCTCCTGAAAACCGGCCTGCGGCCCCTCCAGCGTCCGCGCGACCGTCAGGAAGGTCGCTCCGCCGAGAATTTCGACCCTGTCGACCAGAACCTGCCCCGGCTGCGTGAAGGCTGAATGGATTGCGAGCTTCGGACAGTGGCCGCCGAAGCGCGCCCGCGGAAACCCCTGCGCACCGCCTCGGCGCAGCCGATGGCCGGCATTGTCGATTTCCATCAGGAAGAAGGGAATGCCCATGGCATCCGGACGCTGCAATGTCGTCAGCCGACATGCCACCTGTTCAAATGAAACCCGGAAACGCGCCCTGAGCAGATCCAGATCATAGCGCGCCCGCACGGCCGTCGTGTGGAAGGCGACATAGGGCATCATCAGCGCATGGGCGGCATAGCGCGCCAGCTCGAAACGGGCGATGCGCCGCGCCTCGCCGCTCGACAAGGACATGCCGTCCAGCGTCTCCGTGAAAACATCCGGAAACGCCAGCGCCGAGGCCTCCATGGCGATTTCACGCAATTGCTCATCCGGTGACAGCCGCTCGGACAGGAACAACCGCATCGAGTGACGGTCGTAGCGGCGGCGCAGGTTCGGCATGGCGTGGATCGGCAAGGTGCGGACGGCAAGCCCCTGCTCCCGGCGCAGCCAGTCCTTCAGCGCGGCCACCAGATCATCCGCCGGCGCAAGCCGGGCATGAAACGCTTCGGCCGCCGCGTCGATACAGTGGAAATAGGCGGGCCGGGTCTCGAACACGTCGCGAACCTCGTCGATCGGCAGGCGCGTTTCGGACAGGGCCGCGGCATGGCCTTCCTGTGACAGCAGTCCCGTCAGATCCTTCAGCCGCAGCGACTGTTCGCGATAAGCCCGGTAGAGCTTGAGGATGCCGCTCGCCGCATTCGGGGCGGCTTCCGCCACCTCGATCAATTCCTGGTCGCCCGGCAGTTCGCCGGCAAGCAGCGGATCGGCAAACACCTCGCGCAATTGCGCGGCACTTCCTGAAGTTTCGCCCTGCAACTCGTCCAGATCGACCTTGTAGACGGAGGCCAGCTTCAAAAGCAGCTGGACGGTCAGCGGCCGCTGGTTGCGCTCGATGAGGTTGAGATAGGACGGTGAGATGCCGAGGGCCTCGGCCATCGCCGTCTGCGTCAGCGCCAAACCATTGCGCACACGCCGCACACGCGGCCCCGCAAAAATCTTGGTTTCAGCCATCCTGTCACATCCTTTACAGCATCAACCGCAGATATTTAATTTACAGTATTTACAAAATTACAAGCACGCTCTGTCAAAATCAAGACACCATAACCTCTTTATAGAGTGTATTTTCTCGTTTCATCTGGCGATATTTTGCTCTGCAGTGTAAATCTTGTCACATCAAACAACACATCAAACGCACCTTAAACGAAAGTCTAAGCGCGGCATTTAATTTTACGGAGAATAACATGACTGAATTTTACAATCTCATATCAAGCGCACCGCAGGGCCGTTTCGACGGTATCGAGCGCCCCTACACGGCTGATGACGTCAAGCGCCTGCGCGGTTCGGTCCAGATCAGCCACACGCTGGCAGAACGCGGCGCCAACCGTCTGTGGCAGCTGATCCACGAGGAAGATTTCGTCAATGCGCTGGGCGCGCTGTCCGGCAACCAGGCCATGCAGATGGTTCGCGCCGGCCTGAAGGCGATCTACCTTTCCGGCTGGCAGGTTGCGGCCGATGCCAACACGGCATCGTCCATGTATCCGGACCAGTCGCTCTATCCGGCCAATGCGGCCCCTGAGCTTGCCAAGCGCATCAACAAGACACTGCAGCGCGCCGACCAGATCGAAACGTCCGAAGGCAACGGCCTTTCCGTCGATACCTGGTTTGCACCGATCGTTGCCGATGCCGAAGCCGGTTTCGGCGGACCACTGAACGCTTTCGAGATTATGAAGGCCTTCATCGAGGCGGGTGCCGCCGGCGTTCACTATGAAGACCAGCTGGCATCGGAAAAGAAGTGCGGCCATCTCGGCGGCAAGGTTCTGATCCCGACGGCCGCCCATATCCGCAACCTGACGGCAGCACGCCTTGCAGCCGACGTCATGGGCACGCCGACGCTGATCATCGCCCGCACCGATGCCGAAGCCGCAAAGCTTCTGACATCAGACATCGACGAGCGCGACCAGCCTTTCGTCGATTACGATGCCGGCCGCACGGTCGAAGGCTTCTATCAGGTCAAGAACGGCATCGAGCCGTGCATCGCCCGCGCCATTGCCTATGCACCCTATTGCGACATGATCTGGATGGAAACATCCAAGCCGGATCTCGGCCAGGCGAAGAAATTCGCCGAAGCCGTGCACAAGGTGCATCCCGGCAAGAAGCTTGCCTACAACTGCTCGCCGTCGTTCAACTGGAAGAAGAACCTCGATGACGCGACGATCGCCATGTACCAGCGCGAACTCGGCAAGATGGGCTACAAGTTCCAGTTCATCACGCTGGCCGGCTTCCATCAGCTGAACTACGGCATGTTCGAGCTTGCCCGCGGCTACAAGGATCGGCAGATGGCCGCCTATTCGGAGCTTCAGGAAGCGGAATTCGCAGCCGAGGTCAACGGCTACACCGCCACCAAGCACCAGCGCGAAGTCGGCACCGGCTATTTCGACGCCGTGTCGATGGCCATCTCCGGCGGCAAGTCGTCGACGACGGCCATGAAAGAATCCACCGAGCACGACCAGTTCCGCCCAGCGGCGGAGTGACGAACTTCCCTCCCCAACCCTTCCCACAAGGGGGAGGGTTGGGGAGGGTCTCAAAACAACTTCAAAAACCCCGAATAGAAGAGGAGAAATGCCATGACAGTCCAGACCCCAATCAAGACCCACGTCAAGGAACGTGCCGAGGAACAATCGTCGGCCATGACACCGGAACAGCAGGCGATGATCCGCATGGTCGCCAACGACCTGCACCGCCTCAATCAGGCCGTCATGAAGGCAGTCGATGCCGGCGTCTCCGTCGAACTCGTCCGTTCCGCCCGGCATCACGGCGGCGAAGGCAACTGGGGCGATCTGCTGATCCCCGTCATCGTCACACAGGGCCGCGGCTGAGGGAAGAGCAGCCGCGTGTCTGAAAACCCGGCGGATCGACGTCCGCCGGGTTTTGCATGTTTATACCGCCAAGCATGAAATCGCGTCGGCCTTTGCGGTACAGCCTCCCTGGACATCGTCGCCTTGGACGCAGACAGTATCGTCGTCATCTCGTAACAGGCCGCGGGCGATCACACCGTCCGGCTCGGCCGCTTCCCAGCAATGAGGTCGGCGTGACTTTTCAGAAGACGAAACAGCCGCTCAGAAACCGTGCGAATGTCGCGGCGGTGCCGATCCTCGCTGTTGGTGACGATCCACTGTGGGTGGCGCAAGGACTTGACCTCGTCGCCGCCCCGCTCCAACCCCGGATCGAGATCGCCGACGAAACAGGGTAAAATCGCTTGCCCGGCGCCGCCCCGCGCCAGATCGAGCAAAGACCGCGGGCGGCTGACGATCACGGCAATGGAAGAACCGGCATTCTCATGCGGCCACCGCAGATAGGGCGAGATCGCATCCTCTTCCGATACGGCAAGCCAGGAGAGCGATGAGCCATCCGGTGCATTGCGCTGCCGATAGGCAGCGTAGGCGACCTCGCCGGCACTGCGACGCGTAAGATTCGGCTCGTCCGGCGCGACCGCCCGGATGCCGATGTCATGCTCGCGGTGCGTCAGCGTTGCCCGGCGCTCCGACACTGACATATCGAGCCGGAAACTGTCCCTGTCGCTGCGGATCGCCTGGATATTCTCGCAGATCAGCCAGGTCCCCCAGGTGCCTGCCATCAGGCGCACCACAGAAGAACCCTGCGCCTGCTCGCGCCAGCCATCGACCTTGCGGGCAGCCGATTCCATCGCCTGGACCTGCTCGAATAGTCCCTGCCCGTCCGGGGTCAGCCGGTAGCCCGTCTGGCTACGCAGGAAAAGCTGGTGACCCATGGCCTGCTCGAGATCGAGCACCCGGCGCCCGACCGTGGCTGGGCTCAGGCCACTTGCCAGGGCGGCACCGGTGAGCCCGCCCTGGCGGGCAACGAGCAAGAATATCTGATAGGAATCCCAGGTTATGTTTTTCATGGTTGAAAAACATAACTCACTTTTTTCATTTATAAATCAAATTTTGATCGATAGGGTCACTGGGTAGAACGAGCGCGGCCAGAGGATGTCGCCTCCCCCGAAACATCCGGAAATGCACGCTGGACGATGTCTCGGCGCGGCTTTCCGTTGCCTATGGAGATACGTGATGCACGATATGCTGGGAATGATCCTGTACATCGAGATGTTGCAGAAGGACAATCGTCGGCAACATGAGTTCGAATATCTGCAGCGTCGAGTGACGCTCAGGGAAAGGCTCGTTGCGGGTCTGCGCCGGATCCGGACACGCCTTCCCACCTGAGCTGTATGCCGAGGCGCGAACGGCCCGGATTGCTCCGGGCCGTTTCAATTCCAGTCGATCCCTGTGTCCGGATCAGGCAGCCCGGCCCCGCTGCGGCGCTGAGGTCGCCGCATTCAGGCGGAATTGCTCGACCAGCATCATCAGCGTATCGGCCTCATTGGCGAGCTGGCGGCTGGCCTGCGTTGTCTCTTCCACCATCGCGGCATTCTGCTGAGTCATCTGGTCCATCTGGTTCACGGAGCCGTTGACCTCGGAAAGTGCCGCCGACTGATCGCTGCTGGCGGTTGCAATCATTTCGACATGCTGGCTGATCGCGACGATCTGGGTGCTGATCGAGGCCAAGACCGCGCCGGTTTCCTGCACGAGCCGCGAACCGGTGCTGACCTCGCTGGTCGATTTGTTGATCAGTTCCTTGATTTCGCGTGCGGCACCCGCCGAACGCTGCGCCAGTTCGCGCACTTCCTGAGCGACGACGGCAAAGCCCTTGCCCGCATCGCCGGCCCGTGCGGCTTCGATGCCGGCGTTCAGGGCGAGCAGGTTCGTCTGGAAAGCGATTTCATCGATGACTTCGATGATCTGTTCGATCTGATGGGACGCATCTTCGATACGCCCCATCGCGGCAATCGCGTTGGATACGACGGTGGCTGAACTGTCGGCACTCTTCTTGGTTTCGGCAACGGCGCGGTTGGTCTCATGGGCTCGGCCGGCCGACGATTTTACGGTGACGGTGATTTCCTCCACCGCAGCGGCGGTCTCTTCGAGAGAGGCGGCCTGTGCTTCGGTGCGCTTCGACAGGGCATCGGCGGAAGACCGCATCTGCGTGCCGTTGCGCTGGATCGCCATTGCATTGTCGCGAATGTTTCCAAGCGTATCCTGAAGGCGCACGATAGATCCGTTGAAATCGATACGCAACTGCTCGAGACGGCCGGTAAACGGCGTTTCGATCTGGCGCGAAAGGTCACCCTGCGACAGGCGCCCGAGACCGGCAGCCAGTTCGCTGACGGCGAAATCGATCTGGCGGTCGAGATCCTTCTTTTCCGCGTCGCGGTGCGCACGTTCGGCGTCCGTTTCCAGGCGGCGGTTTTCGCTTTCACTTTCCATCTGGCGCTTGGCCAGCGCGTTTTCCCGGAAGACGGCAAGCGCGCGAGCAATGCCGCCGAACTCGTTCTGCTTTTCGAGATAGGGAACATCGACGTCGAGATTACCGGCGGAAATGCTCTGCACGGAGCCGGTCAGCTTGCTCAGCGGGCTGATCGACGCGCGGATGGCGACATAGGCCAAGCCACCGAACAACAGCATGACTCCGACGCCAATCGCCAGGATCAGATACTGCAGATCCGTGATCTTCTGGAAATAGACTTCGGTCGGAATACCGATGAAGAGCATGCCGACATTGGCGCCCGCCGCATTCTTGACCGGGAAATAACCCGTGATGAAATCACGGCCGAACAGGACGGCCGGGCCGTAATAGGCCTCGCCGCGGGCAAGATGGGCGTGTGCTGGATGTTCAGGTGCGAGTTTCGTGCCGACGGCGCGTTCACCGTTTTCCTTTTTCACATTGGTGGACATGCGCACGTAGTCGTTGCCCTGTTTCTCGAATATGGTCGCAACGCCGCCGATGGTTTCGGCCGTGCGATCCACGAGATCATGATCCGGCAGGGCTGCCATCTTTTCTTCGGTAACAGAGGCGAGGGTTCCGTCCTTCACCTGGATCGACGCATCACCAACCTTCATCCCGTAAAGGACGGCCAGGGCACGGCTGGCGTCCCGCGCATCGGTCGTCGCATCCTGCATCACGGTTGAGCGAAGATTATAATGCATGACGCCGGCAATTGTCGCGATGCTGAGAAATATCAATCGGAGCGTAATGGCGACATTCTGGTAAACGATCGACGACTTGAAGAGGCGGAACATGCGTTGACCCTTTGTCCAAAACTTAAAATTTGAAATGACTTTGAAATAGAAGTCTTTAAAAAGCCTTATTCAAATAGGGTCTTTTCTTCCCCTATAAGTTGTCCCGAATTCTGCCGTTTTCAACATCCGCTCAAACAACAATACCCGGCTGTGGCCGGGTATTGGCTTGTGATTTTGTGCTTGAGTTCAGGCTGCGCGATAGCTTCGGCTGGCCGGCACATCGGCTTCCAACCGGAACTGCTCGACCAGCATCATCAGCGTATCGGCCTGATTGGCGAGTTGACGGCTGGCGGCCGTTGCCTCGTCTACCATGATGGCGTTTTGCTGGGTCATCTGATCCATCTGGTTGACCGAACCATTGACCTCGTGCAGCGCTGCGGCCTGGTCGCGGCTGGCGGTTGCGATCATGTCCACATGGTTGCTCACGGATACGATCTGCTGGCTGATCGAGGCCAGCACCGCTCCAGTCTCCTGAACAAGGTGGGAGCCGGAATTCACTTCCTGCGTCGATTTGTTGATGAGATCCTTAATTTCGCGGGCTGCACCTGCCGAACGCTGTGCAAGTTCACGAACCTCCTGAGCGACGACGGCAAAGCCCTTGCCCGCATCGCCGGCCCGGGCCGCTTCGATACCGGCGTTGAGCGCCAGAAGATTGGTCTGGAAGGCGATCTCGTCGATGACCTCGATGATCTGCTCGATCTGTCTTGAAGCATCCTCGATACGGCCCATCGCCGAAATGGCATTGCTGACGACCACGGCAGAGCTGTCGGCGCTTTTCTTGGTCTGCGAAACCGCGAGGTTGGCTTCATGGGCGCGATCGGCAGAAGAGCGGACCGTGACCGTAATTTCATCGACGGCGGCCGCGGTTTCCTCAAGCGAAGCGGCCTGAGCTTCCGTACGCTTGGAAAGCTGGTCGGCCGACCCATGCAGATCATTGCCGCTGCGCTGGATTGCCAGCGCATTGTTGCGGATCTGGACCAGCGTATCCTGCAGGCGAACCAGCGAGCCGTTGAAGTCCATGCGCAACTGTTCGAGACGACCACTGAACGGCGTGTCGATCTGGCGCGAGAGGTCGCCCTGGGCCAGGCGACCGAGGCCGGCGGCCAGTTCGTTGACCGCGAAGTCGATCTGCCGATCGATCTCGCGCTTTTCCGCATCGTTGCGCAGGCGCTCTTCTTCGGCGCGGGCGCGCTGTTCTTCGCTTTCCGACTCGATTCGGACCTTCGACAGCGCATTTTCCTTGAAGATGCCCAGCGCGCGCGCCATGTCGCCGATTTCGTCGCGGCGTGCGTCACCCTCAATGTTCGTGTCGAGTGCCCCATCGGCGAGGCAGCGCATGGCAGCAGTGATCCGCCCGATCGGGCCTTTCAACGTCAGCACCAGCGCACCGCCGGCGACAAGCGCGATCAGCACGCCGCCGATGGTCGCGGCCACTGAAATAGTGTTGGCTTCCTGGCGTTCCGTACCGGCGCTTTGCTTCTGCTCCTCGGCAAAGTCGCTCAGGTGCCCCCAGATCGTATCGATCGAGGCCGCCGCCGCCGCGAATTCGCGCGCACGATCCTGGCTGATGGTGACGAGCGAGGCACTGTCGGCTTCCATTCTGGCAATCGCTGGCAGCAAGGTCTCGGTAATCGAGTCGAAGAATGTCAGACCGCTGGCACTGCCTTTCAGGGCCTCCATGTCGCTTTTCACGATCCCGAGCTGGGTAAGGAGCTTGGCGCGGTTTTCCTCCGTGGTCTTGCCAAGAAAGCCGGCCGCGCTGATCTGGATCGCATAAACGGAATTGACCAACGTGCGGGTCGCACCCAGAACCGCTTCGCTCCTGATGATCGGTTCATCGAGCTCGCTGAAGGTCTGGCTCGCCTGCAGGGTCTTGGTCCGCGACAGGGTTTGAAGCTGGGTGGTGACACTGCGGAAGCGGGACACCATCACGGACATCTCGGACGCCATGACGTCAATGGGTCCACCAGCGGCCATACGCGCGTTGATATCGGTCACCGTCTGCGTAATGGTTTTTCCAAGATTGACGAGGTTTTTGGGAAGGAGCGGTGTCACGATGCGCTGGTTCTTGGCGATGAAGGGCATCTTGTCCTTGTAGGCCTTGATCTTTGCTTCCGGCGTCCGGCCCATGGAATAAGCAGAAACCAGATCGCCAAAGAACTTGGCGCCGTTCGACAGGCGGTCCGCTTCGCGCAGCATGGTTTTTGCCGAGTTTTCGTCCTTGCGGACCGAGCGCTGGATCTTCGTGGCCTCCTCGAGGACCTTGATCTGCTCACCCGCCATGAAGTTGAGATTCTTGGTCATGGCTTCGCGCAGGGCCTGCTCGCCGACATACAACTTCCAGAGACCGTCCATCTTCGTTTCGATGTCGGATGTCTGTGCCGTCGCCTCGGCTAGCTTGCTGGTATCGACGCCCTCGCCAACGCCGCCCATCGTATTGGCAAGTACCGTTTTCTGCGCGGTCAGGCGGGCATAGACCTCGTCGCGGCTCTTTTCGCTGGTATTCTGCAAAAAGCGTTCATGCCGGCATAGACATCCTTGAAGCCGCTCAGCGACTGGAGGACATTGTTGGAAATCTCCATCCGCCCCTGCAAGAGGCCCGACGCATAAAGACCCGTTATGCCGACGGCGCAGATGCTGACGACGAACGGAAAGATGAACAGAAGCACCTTGGTCTGAATTTTGAATCGGGCAAGAATCTTGTCGATGAACATGAACGCACCTTGGCTCGCAGCCGAGCGCGTCCCCCAACCTTTTAAAAGGTCTCCCTGGACACGGCACGGCTAATGTTATGGCGATACATGCGGAATGGCGCCGCGAGCCTGCCAGGCAATCATTGCATGATCGTGCGACATTCATGGCGCCAATCACGGCAGACTTCTTTGGAGAGCAATCTTCGGCTGGAAACTTTAATATTTAAATAAATGTGATTTAATCGTTTCGCACGGCTGCAAAATTCCATTGGCCGGTGAAACGCGCAGCAACGATCAGTCGCCTCAATATCATTGTCGCACAGGCAGCGACGGACATACCAAACTGAATAGGCCCGGAGAATCGGAACTGGAGGCGCGTGGCTTAGAAGGACCAGATCGATGGCAGGACTGCAAAGGCAGCAACGGCGCAAAGGGCAATGAGCGTCAGCTTGATGGCGACGATCTTCTGCGCACGACTTTCGTCGGCACGGGTGATTGCGATGGCACGAGCGGTAGCACGACGAGTGTTCTGGTTCATGGCTTCCTGTCCTTCAGACAATGCACAACAATAGACCCGGTTGATCCAGACCGCCAGCCCAGACCATAGTCGAAAGCGCTCAAGCCCAAAAATAAACAGCAAACAGCTGCCTTTTTGTCGAATCCGCGTTTCCCTACGGCCGCGCACGGTTGCCCCGGCTTAAAGCAGCGTCTCGTATATCCGTTAACAACCGCTGAACAGAGGTAGCCGCTGCGCCGATGGCGTCACGCAGCCTGCCCGGCCGAGAATCCCGACGACCAGGCCCATTGGAAATTATAGCCTCCGAGCCATCCGGTGACATCGACGCATTCGCCGATGAAATAAAGACCCGGAACATCCTTGGCCTGCATGGTGCGAGAATCAAGCGCATGGGTATCGACACCACCCAACGTCACTTCTGCTGTGCGGTAACCTTCCGACCCCGCGGGCCGGATCGTCCAATCGCGGATCCCGAGACACAAAGCATCGAGCGCCTTGTCCGAGAGATCGGCAAGCGCCTTGTTGGCCAGCCCGGCCTTGTCGGCAAAGAATTGCGCCAGCCTCTTGGGCAGATGCTCGGCAAGCGCCGTCTGCGGCGCCTGTCGTCCGTTGGCCTTGCGCGCGGCCTTCAACGCTGCCAGCAGGTCGATGTCCGGCAAAAGATGCAGGCGGATCTCGCCGCCCTCTCGCCAGAAAGACGACAACTGCAGGATGGACGGACCGCTCAAGCCCCGATGGGTGATCAAGAGCGCTTCCCGAAAAGCGACCTTACCACTCTTGGCCTCGGCCTCGACGGCGACGCCAGGCAAATCCTTAAGGCTTTCGAGTTGAGCCTGATCGAGCGTTAGCGGCACGAGGCCCGGGCGCGTCTCAACGAGCGGCAGTCCGAATTCCTCCGCCACCCTATAGGCAAAGCCGGTGGCCCCCATCTTGGGGATCGACTTTCCGCCCGTGGCGATGACCACAGAAGCGCTCTCGATCGGTCCTTCGCTGGTCAGGGTGCGAAAGCCGGTTGGCGTTCTTTCAACGGACTGGATGGAGACGCCAAGACGCAAGGATGCGCCAGCCGCCCTCATCTCCGTCAACAACATGCGGATGATATCTTTCGCACTCTCGTCGCAGAACAATTGCCCAAGTGTCTTTTCATGCCAGGCAATGCCGTGACGCTCGACGAGGTCGATGAAATCGCGGGGCGTGTAGCGGGCAAGAGCGGATTTGCAGAAATGCGGATTGTCCGACAGGAAATTCTTCGGCGACGCATGGATGTTGGTGAAGTTGCAACGGCCGCCGCCCGAGATGCGAATTTTTTCGCCAGGCGCCTTGGCATGATCGACGATCACGACGCGTCGTCCGCGTTTGCCTGCTTCGATCGCACACATCATGCCGGCCGCCCCCGCACCGATGATGACAACGTCCTGTCTGTCTGCCAAGATCCGCTTCCTTTTCTCCCTTCCTTCCGCCAGCGGCGGCGAAAGTCAATTCCAACGGCATACCCGCCATGGCAAATACAGCCTGTACGGGCTTGAAAACACTGGTTTTCACCCTAGCCAATTGGCAAACTCCGGCTATGATGGCCGCATCCGAACCCAAAACCGGTGATTTATGCCTTCAAAAAGAACCATTGCCCAACAAACAACGAAAACCAGCAAGAGTTCAAAAATACCCGCTGCCCTGCAATCGCCAAGAGGCGTCAAGACCTGGAAGGAAGCCGCCGACTGGCTGAAGATCCGTGGTATCGAAGATATCGAGTGCATCACGCCGGATATTGCCGGCGTTCCGCGCGGCAAGATGATGCCGTCCTCGAAGTTCACGTCGAACACCTCGCTGGCGCTGCCTTCGGCGATCTATCGCCATACGATTTCCGGCGAGTATCCCGAAGAGACGGGCGAATTCCGCTATGACGCCCGCGACAGCGACATCAAGCTGGTTCCCGATCTCTCTACCCTTTCCGTCGTTCCCTGGGAAAGCGACCCGACGGCGCAGGTCATCTGCGACATCGCCGGCTCCAAGGGCGAGGATGTCGCCTATACCCCGCGCAACGTGCTGAAGAACGTGCTCAAGCTCTATACCGCAAAGGGCTGGAAGCCGGTCGTGGCACCGGAGATCGAATTCTACCTCGTCGCCAAGAACGAGGATCCGGACTATCCGCTGCATCCGCCGAAGGGCCGGTCGGGGCGCGCCATCCAGGGCGGCCAGGGCTATTCTATCGCCGGCGTCAACGAGTTCGACGAGTTGATCGACGACATCTATCACTTCTCGGAAAAGCAGGGTCTGGAGATCGACACGCTGATCCATGAAGAGGGTCCGGCGCAGCTTGAAATCAATCTTCGTCACGGCGATCCGATCGAGCTGGCCGATCAGGTCTTCATGTTCAAGCGAACGATCCGCGAAGCAGCGTTGAAACATGGCATCTACGCGACCTTCATGGCCAAGCCGATGCAGGCGCAGGCAGGTTCCGCCATGCACATCCATCAGTCGGTGATCGAGATCAATACCGGTCGCAACCTGTTTTCCAACGCCGACGGCTCCGCCTCGAAGGAATTCTTTTCCTTCATCGGCGGCATGCAGAAATACGTGCCGAAGGCGTTATCAATGATGGCGCCCTATGTGAATTCCTATCGTCGCCTGACGCCTGACATGTCGGCGCCGGTCAACAATGCCTGGGGCTACGACAACCGCACAACGGCCTTTCGCGTGCCGGTTTCCGAGCCGATTGCCCGGCGTGTCGAAAACCGGCTGCCAAGCTCGGATGCCAATCCCTATCTGGCGCTTGCCGCTTCGCTTGGCTGCGGCTATCTCGGCATGGTGCAGGGCCTCGAGCCATCCGCCCCGGCGGAAGACACGGTGAACGGCGGCACGATCGACCTGCCGCGGGGACTTTTGGAGGCGATTTCGCTTCTGGAATCCGAACCGGCCTTCCACGATATCTTCAGCGCCGAGTTCATCGCCATCTATGGCGGCGTCAAGCGCGGGGAATTCGAAACCTTCATGCAGGTGATCAGTCCCTGGGAACGGGAATACCTGCTTCTCAATGTCTGACCGGAAAGGCGTGGCCATGCCGTGGCAAAGCCCGATTTCGCCGGGAATTTCCTGGTATGAGGCAAATGTAGCGGTGCGACCGGAATATCCGCCGCTGTCAGGTTCGGTGCAGACGGACGTCGCCATTGTCGGCGGCGGCTTTACCGGGCTGCAGGCTGCCTATAACCTTGCCCGCAACGGCGTGCACGTGACGCTGATCGATGCCTGTCGCTTCGGCGATGGCGCATCGGGGCGCAATGGCGGACAGCTTGGCACCGGCCAGCGCTGGTGGCCCGAGGAATTTGAAGCGACACTCGGCTACGAGCGCTCGAAGGCGCTGTTCGACCTGGCGGAAAACGCCAAGAAGCACCTGCTCGACTTTTCAGAAGCCCATGGCATAGACATCGAATATGTGCAGGGGCACATGTCGGTCTCCCACAAGAGCGGCATGGAAAAGGATTATCGGGCGAATGCCGAAATTGCCGCCACCCGCTACAACTATCCGCACCTGAGCTTCATGGATGGCAAGGAGACAGCCGAACGTCTTGGCTCGACCTTCTACAAATACGGCGTTCGCGACAACGGCACCGGCCATATCCAGCCGATGAAGCTTCTGGTCGGGCTGGCGAGACAGGCGGCCCTTGCCGGAGCAGCATTGCACGAGAAAACCAAGGCATTGAAGGTGGAAAATGCCTCCGGAAAGGTCATCGTTCACACAGACAAGGGCATCATCACCGCCGACCGCGCCCTGATCGCCTGCAATGGCCACATCGGTAATCTTGAGCCGATCACCGCGAGCCGCGTCATGCCGATCCGCTCCTTCATCGGCGCGAGCAAGGTTCTCATCGATCATCCGGACGTGCTGCCCGGAGGCGAATCGGTGGCGGATTCGCGGTTTGTCGTGCGCTATTTCCGCAAGTCGAAGGATGGACGGTTGCTGTTCGGAGGTCGCGAGGCCTATACGGCGGATAATCCCAACGACATCTCCAACCATATCCGGCGGCAGATCACGGAAATCTACCCGCATCTCGCCGATATAGAGATGACCCATTCCTGGGGCGGTTCCGTCGGCATCACCATGCCGCGCCAGCCCTTTGTGCGCGAGGTCATGCCGGGCGTAACCTCGATCGGCGGCTATTCCGGCCATGGTGTCATGCTGTCGAACTATTGCGGCAAGCTCTATGCCGATATGGTGCTGGGCAAGGCGACCGAACTCGAACTATTCAGGGAGTTGAATATACCCGGCTTCCCGGGCGGCGCACGGTTCCGGCCAGTGCTTCTATTTCTCGCCCTCAGCTGGTATGCCTTGCGAGACAAATTCTAGACAATCGAGTTCCGCATCATTTTGTTGCGCCGCACAAAAAGGCGGATGATTTTCGCCTGCATCCGGGCTAAAATCCAAAATCGGCTCACAGTCGAAGACGGAGCGAGACGCAGACGGAAACCGATTTGCACTTTTCCTCATCCCGCCCTAGCGCTTTTAAATCGATTAGATTATAAACCTCTCCGAACAGAACGAGATCGAGATTTCTCATGAGCAGCCAGATCATCCCCGTCGAACCCTTTGATTATGTGGTTTTCGGAGGCACCGGCGACCTTGCCGAGCGGAAACTTCTCCCCGCGCTCTATCATCGCCAGCTGGATGGCCAGTTGAGCGACCCGACGCGGATCATCGGGGCTTCGCGCAGTGCGCTGAGCCACGAGGAATACCGCAAGTTTGCGACCGATGCCCTGAAGGAACACCTGAAGAAGGGCGAATATGACGACGCCCAGGTGAAGACCTTCACCGATCGCCTGTTCTACATTTCCGTCGATGCCAAATCCGACCAGGGTTGGGACAAGCTGAAGGCACTGCTTGACGAGGGCAAGGAGCGCGTGCGCGCCTTCTATCTCGCTGTCGCCCCGGCCATCTTCGGCGATATTTCCGAGAAGATCCGCGATCACAAGCTGATCACCAAGACGACGCGCATCGTCGTCGAAAAGCCGATCGGACGCGACCTTGCCTCCGCGCTCGAACTCAATGACACGATCGGCAAGGTGTTCAAGGAAGAACAGATCTTCCGCATCGACCACTATCTCGGCAAGGAAACCGTGCAGAACCTGATGGCGCTGCGCTTTGCCAATAAGCTGTACGAACCACTTTGGAACTCTTCCTATATCGACCATATCCAGATTACGGTTGCCGAGTCTGTCGGCCTCGAAAGCCGTGCAGGATACTACGACAAGGCCGGTGCGCTGCGTGATATGGTGCAGAACCACATTCTGCAGCTTCTCTGCCTCGTTGCTATGGAAGTGCCACCGTCGATGAACGCGGAAGCGGTGCGTGACGAAAAGCTGAAGGTCTTGCGGGCGCTGAAGCCGATTAATCCGGGCAATGTCGAGAAGATGACCGTGCGCGGCCAGTACAAGGCCGGTGCTTCGGCAGGCGGCGCCGTGAAAGGTTACCTTGAGGAGCTGGAAGGCGGCGTTTCCAACACCGAAACCTTTGTCGCTATCAAGGCAGAGGTCAACAACTGGCGCTGGGCCGGCGTTCCCTTCTACATCCGCACCGGCAAGCGCATGGCCGGCCGCATGTCGGAAATCGTCGTCAATTTCAAGCCGATTCCACATTCGATCTTCGACGAGGCCGCCGGTCGCATCGAGGCCAACCAGCTGATCATTCGCCTGCAGCCGGACGAAGGTGTGAAGCAGTCGCTGATGATCAAGGATCCGGGGCCTGGCGGCATGCGCCTGCGCAACGTCTCGCTCGACATGACCTTTGCCGAAGCCTTCAATGCCCGCAGTGCCGATGCCTATGAGCGGCTGTTGCTCGACGTCATCAGGAACAACCAGACCCTGTTCATGCGCCGCGACGAAGTCGAGGCTGCTTGGCGCTGGGTCGATCCAATCCTGAAGTCATGGGAGGCCGTCGGCCAGAACGTCCAGAACTACACCGCCGGCACCTGGGGTCCGAGCCAGGCCATCGCGCTGATCGAGCGGGACGGTCGCACCTGGCATGAAGTGATCTGAGGACGAAACCATGGCGGCAGAAATGCACGTGTTCGACAATGGTCCAGCCCTCGCACTAGGGCTTGCCGGTGCAGTGAGCGCAGCATTGAGTGCTGCGATCAAGGCACGCGGGACGGCCAGCATCGCAGTTTCGGGCGGCTCGACGCCGAAGGCCTTCTTCAAGGCTCTTTCCCAGGCAAAGATCGACTGGGACAAGGTCTGCGTGACGCTTGTCGATGAGCGTTTTGTAGAGCCGGACAGTGATCGCTCGAATGAAAAGCTGGTTAGAGACAACCTGCTGATCGACGGCGCATCGGGAGCAAAGTTCGAGCCGCTGTATTATCCGACGGCAATGGCAGAGGAAGCCGCGGCCACAGCAACGAAACAGACCGCAGCCATCGGCTCGCCCTTTGACGTTGCGATCCTTGGCATGGGAACCGATGGCCACACTGCCTCGTTCTTTCCGGGCGGCTCGCGGCTTTCCGAAGCGCTGGATGGCGCGACGCCGCGCGGCGTGATGACCATGGAAGCGGACGGGGCCGGCGAACCGCGCCTGACGTTTACGTTCTCAAGCCTTCAGGATGCCGGGCTTCTCGTGCTCCACATCGAAGGTTCCGGCAAGAAAGACGTGCTTGCCAAGGCGCAGGAAGACGGCGGCGAGGCGGAGATGCCGATCCGCGCCATGCTGCGCCGGGCAGCCTCGCCGCTGCAGATTTACTGGGCTCCCTAAGCCCGAAATCCGGGACCCCAAGACCCGGGCAACCGCAACCATGCAGACCACAGGAGTGCCGAACACTCCGGAACAGGATTGCCATGTCCGCTGACAGCCGTATCGCAGCGATCACCGCCCGCATCATCGAACGCTCCAAGCCGTACCGCGAACCCTACCTGGCACGCGTACGGGCTGCCGCATCCAAGAGCGTCACCCGCTCCGTACTCGGCTGCGGCAACCTCGCCCATGGCTTTGCCGTCTGTTCCCCCTCCGAGAAGGTCGCGTTGTCGGGAGATACCGTACCCAACCTCGGCATCATCACCTCCTATAATGACATGCTCTCGGCCCACCAGCCGTTCGAAACCTATCCGGCGCTGATCCGCCAGGCTGCCCATGAAGCAGGCGGCGTGGCGCAGGTCGCCGGCGGCGTTCCGGCCATGTGCGACGGCGTGACACAGGGGCAGCCGGGCATGGAACTGTCGCTATTTTCGCGCGACCTGATCGCCATGTCGGCCGGCGTTGGCCTCTCGCACAACATGTTCGACAGCACCGTCTATCTCGGCGTCTGCGACAAGATCGTGCCTGGCCTGATGATCGCGGCGATGACCTTCGGCCACCTGCCCGCCGTCTTCATTCCCGCGGGGCCGATGACCACAGGCCTGCCGAACGACGAGAAATCCCGCGTGCGGCAGCTTTTTGCCGAAGGCAAGGTCGGCCGCGACGAATTGCTCGAAGCGGAGTCGAAGTCCTATCACGGCCCGGGCACCTGCACCTTCTACGGCACCGCCAATTCCAACCAGATGCTGATGGAGATCATGGGCTTCCACCTGCCCGGCGCCTCCTTCATCAATCCCGGCACGCCTCTGCGCGATGCCCTGACCAAGGAAGCAACGAAACGGGCGCTGGCCATCACGGCCCTCGGTAACGAATTCACGCCCGCCGGCGAAATGATAGACGAGCGTTCGATCGTCAACGGCGTCGTCGGCCTGCACGCCACCGGCGGCTCGACCAACCACACGATGCATCTCGTCGCCATGGCCCGTTCGGCCGGCATCGCACTGACCTGGCAGGATATTTCGGAACTGTCCGACATCATCCCGCTGCTTGCCCGCGTCTATCCGAACGGTCTGGCCGACGTGAACCATTTCCATGCGGCCGGCGGTATGGGCTATCTGATCAGCCAGTTGCTGAAACACGGCCTGCTGCACGACGACGTGCGCACGGTCTTCGGCCAGGGGCTGGCATCTTACGCGATCGACGTGAAGCTTGGCGAAAACGGCACGGTCGCGCGCGAGCCGGCGCCGGCCCATAGCCATGATCCGAAGGTGCTGTCGACGGTCGAGCATCCCTTCCAGCAGTCCGGTGGACTGAAGATGCTGACCGGCAATCTCGGCAAAGCCGTCATCAAGATCTCCGCCGTGAAGCCGGAGCGGCACATCATCGAAGCGCCGGCAAAGATCTTCCACGACCAGTTGGAACTGCAGGCGGCCTTCAAGGACGGCAAGCTCGGGGGCGACTTCGTTGCCGTCGTGCGTTTCCAGGGGCCGAAAGCCAACGGCATGCCGGAACTGCACAAGCTGACGACGGTGCTCGGCATCCTGCAGGATCGCGGTCAGACCGTGGCACTGATCACCGACGGCCGCATGTCCGGCGCCTCCGGCAAGGTGCCGTCGGCGATCCACATGACGCCGGAAGCCATGGATGGTGGGCCGATCGCCAAAATCCAGGAAGGCGACATCATCCGTCTCGACGCGACGACCGGCAAGATCGAGGTCATCGTCGATGCTGCCGAGTTTGCGGCCCGCACACCGGTCAAGGCCGATCTCTCCGGCAATGAATTCGGCATGGGCCGCGAACTTTTCGCCCCATTCCGTGCTGCCGTGGGAACGGCAGACCACGGTGCGAGCGTGTTTTTTCACTGAGATCGATGGCTGAGTTTAGTGGAATCTCAGTCCTAGAGTGTGCCGAGCCTTACCCCCCTCTGTCGGCGACGCCGACATCTCCCCTCAAGGGGGAGATCGACCGCTGAACTGTTGCGTCCCTTACAGCGAGTGTGAGGGAAAAGAATGATCTCCACCCTTGTGGGGGAGATGTCACGAAGTGACAGAGGGGGTAAAGCCCCGCACTCCGTGCTTGACACCCACAACAACAAATCAGCCGTAAATATCCAGCGTCAAATTCCGATGCTTCGGATGGGTGCTGTAGACGAAGATGCGTTTCAGGTCGCGTTCCGCCATCAGGCGCAAGAAGCGGGCTTCGACGACATTGTTGATATGGACGCGCTTGACGACGCAGCCAATCATGCCGATGCGGGCGCTTGGAACGTCGAGGTAGAAATTCGGCGGCAGGCGGAACTGGGTTGCGATGCCGAGAACGACACTGCTTCGGGAAATCTGCAGGATTTCGCAGCGACGCGAACTGAGGTTCGTCATGCCGTTTTCGGTGTATTCGATACGGGCGTCATTGCGGGTTTCCTCCATCGGGAAATTGACTTCCCGATCATACATGAAGGATTCTTCCCGACTGAGATATGTCGGACGATCGCCCGTTGTCTGGGTCGCCATGTGCCTTGCCACCTCTTTGCCCGCTTTTCCCCGCTACTTTAGCGGCAGACATTTAAAAACCCGTCACCGCAGCCGGCGTGGAGACAGCAAAAGACCGGAAGACGTTGCCGCCTTCCGGTCTATTCAAATGGGCCCATCAATTGCGGTAGCTGCGGCCTTCGGCGTTGAAGAGGTGCAGTTTCACCCGATCGCCGGTGAAGCGGATTTTCTGTCCACGCTTGATATCGAGAATACCCGGCAGCTTGGCGATGATCGGCTGGCCATCGACCAGACCCTCGATGTACAGCAACGTAACTTCACCAAGCGCCTCGACGATGGCGACCGTGCCCTCGAACAGGAAATTGTCGTCGGTGGCGATCTGCAGATCTTCCGGCCGGATGCCGAAGCTGGCTGTCTTGCCCTCCTCGGATGCCGGTGTGGCGATATCGAGCGTCACGGACTTGCCACCCGTCAGGATGACAGTGGTTTGCTGTCCTGCCGTCGTGATCTTGGCCGGTATGACGTTCATGGCAGGCGAACCGATGAACTGCGCAACAAACAGGTTTGCCGGGCGCTCATAGAGTTCGAGCGGCGGACCGACCTGCTCGATATGACCGCCGGACAAGACGACGATCCGGTCGGCAAGCGTCATCGCCTCGACCTGATCATGCGTGACATAGATCATCGTCGTATCCGGCATGGATTCGCTGAGCTTGGCGATCTCGATACGCGTTGCGACACGCAGTGCTGCGTCGAGGTTGGACAGCGGCTCATCGAAAAGGAAGACCTTCGGATCGCGGCAAATGGCTCGGCCGATGGCGACGCGCTGGCGTTGGCCACCGGAGAGCGCCTTGGGCAGCCGGTCGAGATATTTCGTCAGCTGCAGGATATCGGCGGCTGCACGAACGCGGCGATCGATCTCTTCCTTGCTCTCCTTGGCGATGCGCATGCCGAAGGCCATGTTGTCATAGACCGTCATGTGCGGGTAGAGCGCGTAGGACTGGAAGACCATGGCGATGCCGCGCTGGGAGGGGGTACGTCGTTGACGAGACGCTCGGCGATATACATCTCGCCGCCGGAAATCTCTTCGAGGCCGGCAATCATACGCAGAAGCGTCGATTTTCCGCAACCGGAGGGGCCGACGAAGACAATGAACTCGCCCTGCCTGATATCAAGATCGATGCCGTGAATGACATCCACCGCGCCATAGGACTTGCGGATATTCTTCAGTTGCAGGCCTGCCATGTCATCCTCCCCATTCATTCCGTTGTTCTTTGTCCGTCATCAGCCATGCGGCCGTGCCGGCGCTTATGTCAGTCGCGCGAAAAACCCGCCCCATGCCGGAAGCGTGATCGTGTCGCCGTTGATCGTCGAGGTGAAACCGTGTCCATCCAGAGCTTCCAACTGTTCCAGCGGACGCTTCGTCGTCACCGCCACATCGCTCATATTGTAGAGGCAGAAGATCTGCTCGTTTCCATAGGTTCGCACGAAACCGAGCAGCGGCGCCTCATAGGCCCGGAATTCGATCTCGCCCTTGGCAAAGGCCGGATACTGGCGGCGGAACGCCAGAAACCGCCGGTAATGATGAAGGACCGAGGCCATATCCGCCTCCTGGACCGACACGGCCTTGGGTAGATGCTCGGGCGCCACCGGCAACCATGTCTTGCCGGTCCCGAAACCGCCATTGATGGCCTTGTCGTCCCAGACCATCGGCGTGCGGCAACCATCGCGGCCCTTGAAATCGGGCCAGAACTGAATGCCATAGGGGTCCTGCAGATCCTCGAAGGCGACATCGGCTTCGGTTAACCCAAGCTCCTCGCCCTGATAGATGCAAACGGAACCGCGCAGCGTCATCAAGAGGCTGGCGAGAAACTTCGCATAGGCTTGCTCGTCCGCAATCCCCTGCCCCCAGCGACTGACATGGCGCACGACGTCATGATTGGAAAAGGCCCAACAGGCCCAGCCCTTCGGTGCAGCGCGCTCGAAATCGTGCTGGACTTCAGCCACGCGTGCCGGCGTCAGCGGATCGGGCGCCAGGAACTCGAAGGCGTAGCACATGTGCATCTTGTCGCCGCCGGACGTGTATTGCCCGGCAATCTCCAGGCCGATCTGGCTGTCGCCGACCTCGCCCACCGCCGCAATCGCCGGATACTCGTCCATCACCGCACGGAAGCGCTTGAGGAATTCAAGGTTCTCCGGACGGTTCTTGTCGTAGAGATGCTCCTGGTAATTATAGGGATTCACGGCCGGCGCGGTATTGGCGTTGCGCCGTTCCGGCGCCAGCGCCGGATTGTCGCGCAGATCCTTGTCGTGGAAGTAGAAGTTGATGGTATCCAGGCGGAAACCGTCAACGCCGCGTTCCAGCCAGAACCGTTCGACGGCTAGAAGCGCGTGCTGTACCTCCGGATTGTGCAGGTTGAGGTCGGGCTGCGAGGTCAGGAAGTTGTGCATGTAATATTGCAGCCGGGTCGGATCCCACTGCCAAGCCGAGCCACCAAAGATCGACAGCCAGTTGTTGGGCGGCGTGCCGTCCGGCTTCGAATCCGCCCAGACATACCAGTCCGACTTCGGATTGAACCGGCTGGAACGGCTTTCCTTGAACCACGGGTGCTGGTCGGACGTGTGCGACAACACCAGGTCGATCATCACCCGGATGCCCAAGCGATGGGCCTGCGCAATCATCGCGTCGAAATCCGCGATATCGCCGAAGAGTGTATCGACGTCCTGATAATCGGAAACGTCGTAGCCGAAATCCTTCATGGGCGAGGTGAAGAACGGCGAGACCCAGATCGCATCGATGCCGAGCGAGGCAATGTACGGCAAGCGCGTGGTGATCCCCTTGAGATCGCCGACGCCGTCACTATTGGTATCCTGATAGGAGCGCGGATAGATCTGATAGATCACCGCACCCCGCCACCAGTCCCGGTCGGCTTTCAGGATGGACACCCCAGTCGCAGTCATTGCAGTTTCCCGTATGTTCATGTCGAAGGCACTCTGGATGCTCGCCTACTTGACCGAGCCGGCCAGAAGACCGCGGACAAGGAAGCGCTGGAGGCTGAAGAAGACGATCAGCGGCACGATGATCGTGACGAAGGCCGAGGCCGTCAGGATTTCCCAATTGCCGCCGCGCGAACCGAGCAGGTTCACAAGGCGACCGGTCAGAACCAACTCTTCGTTACCGGCGCCGAGGAAAACCATGGCGACGAGCAGGTCGTTCCAGGTCCAGAGGAACTGGAAGATGGCGAAGGAGGCGAGTGCCGGAAACGACAGCGGCAGGATGATCTTGACGAAGATGTCGAAGTCGCTCGCACCATCAACGCGGGCCGATTCCATGATTTCGCGCGGCAGTCCGACCATGTAGTTGCGCAGCAGGTAGATCGCCAGCGGCAGACCGAAGCCCATATGCGCCAGCCAGATGCCGACATAGGTCTTGGCGGGAACGCCGAGGAACAGGCCAACGCCGTTGTAGAGCTTGAGCAGCGGGATCAGCGACATCTGCAGCGGCACGACCAGAAGCCCGACGACGACGGCAACGAGTATGGCGCGGCCGGGGAATTTCATCCAGGCGAGCGCGTAGGCCGCAAAGGCCGCAACGAGGATCGGGATGATGGTGGAGGGAATGGCGACGGTCAGCGAATTGATGAAGGACGCCCCGATGCCGGCAGCGGCAAAGACCTCGCGGTAGTTGTCAAAGGTGAAGCGCGACGGCACGGTGGCCTGATAGAAGATGCGCTGGCCGCGCGTGCCTTCCATCGCCGTATCCGACACGATCTCGAAGGACCCATCGGCCTGCACGGTGAGCTTTTCGCCACCGTTGAGGTCGGCCGTCTGGCCCGGCTCGAAATCACCAGGCTTCAGGCTGGAGGAACCGAAGGCCGCGACTTCGCCGGCACCGCCCTCAAGCACATTGCCTGATATGACGAACTTGCCGTTCTTCTCGACCTGCTTATCGGCGCCAGGTGCGCGGAAGACTGCGTTCTGGGTGGAGTCGGCGAGCGAGGTCCACCAGCCGGAGACGGCGAGCTGGTCCTTGTCGCGCAGCGACGAGATGAGAAGTCCGGCGGTGGGTACCGTCCAGAGGATGACCAGAAGGGCGACGGAAAGGTGGACGACCCAGGCAAGGGGTGAGCGGGACGAAGCGATCATCTCAATGGCCCTCCATTTCCTTGGTTGCGTTGCGGATATTCCAGACCATGATCGGGACGACGAGCACCATGATGACCAGCGCAATGGCCGCACCACGGCCGAAGTCGCCGCCCCCGCGGAACATCCAGTCGAACATCAGATTGGCGAGAACCTGGCTCTGCCATTGCCCGTTGGTCATCGCGAGCACAATATCGAAGACCTTGAGCACCGTGATGGTGATCGTCGTCCAAACGACGGCGATCGTGCCCCAGATCTGCGGGATCATGATCTTGAAGAAAATCTGCAGGCCGTTTGCGCCGTCGATGACCGCAGCCTCGACCGTCTCTTCCGGAATGCCGCGCAGGGCGGCCGAGAGGATGACCATGGCAAAACCGGTCTGGATCCAGATGAGGATGACCATCAGGAAGAAATTGTTCCAGAAAGGCAGCGTCACCCAGGCCTCCGGCGATCCGCCGAAATAGACCACCAGCGCGTTCAAGAGGCCGATCTGCTCGGTGCCTTCAGGGCGATAGTCGTAGATGAACTTCCAGATGACCGAGGCGCCGACGAAGGAGATCGCCATCGGCATGAAGATCAGCGTCTTTGCGATATTGCCCCACCAGATGCGATCGGTGAGTGCAGCGATGATCAGCCCGAAGAAGGTGGCGAGTGCCGGCACGACCAGCAGCCAGAGGAAATTGTTGAAGATCGACTGGCGGAACTCGCCGTCGTTGAACATCCAGACGAAATTGCGGATGCCGACGAATTCGATGCCGCTCTTGTCGTGGAATGCCAAGCGAATGGACTCGATCACGGGATAGACGAGATAGACCGCAAGCGTGATGAGGGCAGGCCCAAGAAACAACCAGGGACGGATCGCATTGGTGATGCGCAGATTGCGCGAGGCGTTTGGTCCGCTCAAACCCTTCGACGGAAAGAGCCGGTCGAGGATGAAATTGGTTCCGAAGAAATAGACGACGCAGGCGAGAACCCCGGCGATCATCGTCAAAATGGCGAAAAACAACTGCTGCATGGCACCTTCCTCCCCAGGAATGCGCGGACTTGCACCGCCCCTTGCGCGCCGGTCGGGCGTTGAACCGCCCTTGGATGCACGCTCTTCTCGCCTTACCGGAAAAACGCGCGAGCGGCGCCAGCGGCAGGCCTTTTATTGTCCATCCCCCGAACCCGTGAGCTCGGGGGATCTTGTTAGGTCAGAGACAATGTCCCTGCTTACTTGATAGCGTCCCATGACTTCTGGATGCCGGCTGCGACATCAGCGGAAGACTTGCCGCCGACATAGTCGATCATGCCGGTCCAGAAGGCGCCGGCACCAATCTTCCCAGGCATCAGGTCGGAACCGTCGAAGCGGAAGGTCGTGGCGTTAAGCAGGATTTCGCCCTGCTTCTTCATCGGACCGTTGGCATAGGCATCCTGGTTGACGGTTTTCAGCGGTGTCAGGAAGCTCGACTGTGCCATCCAGACTTCATGCGCGATCGGCGTCTGAAGGAACGCGATGAAGGCGCGGGACGCTGGCGTGTCCTTGGTGATCATGGCAAGCGTGCCTGCACCGAGAACGGGATTGCCGAGATCCGGCTTGCTGGCATAAGGCGGCATGTAGAAGAAGTCTGCATCTTCGCCGACGACCGTGCCTTCCGGGAAGAAGGACGGAACGAAGGATGCCTGATGGTGCAGGTAGCACTTCGGCGGCGACGAGAAGAGGCCCTTCGGGCTGTCGCGGAAGTCGGTTGACGACACGGCGGCAGCACCACCAGCAACAAACTTGTCATTCTTGGAAAACCAGCCGAATTCGTCGATTGCGCCGGTGACGGCCGCATCGGTGAAGGGCATCGCGTTGGTGACCCACTTGTCATAGGCATCGGCCGGCTGCGTGCGCAGCATCATGTCTTCGACCCAGTCGGTCGCCGGCCAACCGGTTGCGCCGCCGGAACCGAGACCGATGCACCAAGGCGTGCCGCCATCGGCAACGATCTTTTCGGTCAGGGCCTTGAGGTCTTCCATGGTCTTCGGCACTTCATAGCCAGCGTCCTCGAAGTTTTCAGGCACGTACCAGACCAGCGACTTCACGTCGATCTTGTAAGGGAATGCGTAGAGTGCAGCCGTTCCGTCCTTGCCCTTGTAGGTCGAGAGATCGACCCAGGATTGTCCGGCGGCATAATTTTCGAGAAGCCACTTCTGGGTTTCTTCACCGAGCGGCGTCAGATAGCCCTTGGAAGCGAGGTCGGCGATGAGGCCCGGCTGCGGCAGGACCGCAACATCCGGCGGGCTGCCGGCCTGCGTGTCGATGACGATCTGCTGCTCGTAGTTTTCCGACGAGGAATACTTGACCTCGGCGCCAGTCGCATCGCGGAAATAATCGAGAACGGATTCGACCAGCGTCTGGTCTTCACCGCGCCAGGGGCCGAAGATCGTCAGCGTCTGCCCCTTGAGGTCATGACCCTTTTTGAATTCCTCGTAGCTTGCCCAGTTGAACTTGGCATCCTCGCCCGGCTTGAACTTGAGTTCTGCCCCATGCGCCGCACCAGCCATCAACGCCAGCGCCGCAACTCCCATTACCAATGATCTTTTCACGTCATTTTCCTCCCTGAAGGCCCGACCCTGACGGAGGCGGGCAGAATTTCAACACGCACTAAATTCAAAGCGCTTTGAAGTTGCTAACAAACCATTGCAGAGCAGCCTCGTCAAGGGATTTTCCCGTCTGCGACAAAAGCTGCTGTATTCTAGTGCGTTGCAGCGCATTTTGCGCCGCAACCAGCCCAATTTTCCTTTGAGAGCCGTCAAGCCGGTGATACAGAACGAAAAGCGAATTGTAGAGAAATACCGAAAATCGATTAGAAATCAAAGCGCTTTGGGAGAATGCGCAGCTCATGGGCGTGAACTTGAAACAGCTTTCGGAGATGCTTGGCCTGTCACAGACGACAGTCAGCCGCGCCCTGAACGGCTATCCGGAGGTCAATGCCGAGACCCGACAGCGTGTGCTGAAGGCTGTCCAAACCACGGGGTACCGGCCCAACAGGGCAGCCCAACGACTGGCAACCGGACGTGCCGGCTCCATCGGCCTTGTCATGCCCATAGCAGCAGGCATCGATTCCGACATCCACTTCGGCGAATTTCTGGCCGGCCTGGCCGAGGAATCGGTGAAGCACGATTTTCATTTCGTGCTCAATCCGAGTGCGCCTGAAGACGAGGAAACGACCTTCCGACGTCTCGCCGCCAGCGGCAATGTCGATGCGTTGTTCCTCGCCTATATGCGCGCCAGCGATCCGCGTATCTCGATCCTGAAATCCCTGTCGATTCCTTTCTCGTACACGGTCGATCGATGGACGGACCCGCCGATTATCCGTTTCTCGACATCGACAACACGGGCGCCTTCTATGATGCGACGCGATTGCTGATGCAGTTGGGCCATACGCGCATGGCGCTGCTCAACGGGCCGGACTATCTGGCCTTTTCACAGCGCCGGAAAAAGGGAATGTTGCGTGCCCTGTCAGAGCGGGGACTTGAGCTGGACGAACGGCTGGTGCACCATTCCTTCATGACGGATGAACATGGCTTTCGCAGCATGCAGCGTTTTCTCGAACAGGAAAATCCGCCGACTGCGGTTCTCTGTTCCTCCACCGTTCTGGCCCTTGGTGCCGTGCGCGCCATCAACCGCGCCGGCCTGCAGATCGGCCGGGATATCTCGCTCATCGCCCATGACGACGTGTTGCCGATGCTCAAGCCCGAGAACTTCACCGTGCCGCTGACCACGACACGCTCATCGCTACGCGCTGCCGGGGCGCGCATCGCGGCCCGGCTGATCTCACGCATCCTGAAGACGGCGGACTACCCCGATCAGGAACTCTGGCGCACCGAACTGATCGTGCGTGCCTCGACGGGCCCGGCCCCGCGAAACTGACCGCTACCGCTGTTAAAACTTGGGCGCCTTGCGGCCGGCCTTGCGGTAGGCGGCAATCACCGTGTTGGCCATCAGCATGGCGATCGTCATCGGCCCGACACCGCCGGGGACCGGCGTGATAACGCCTGCCACCTCCGCACATTCGGCGAAGGCGACATCGCCGACCATGCGGGATTTCCCTCGCCCTTTTCAGGAGCGGCGATGCGGTTGATGCCGACATCGATCACGGTCGCGCCGGGCTTCACCCAATCGGCCTTGACCATTTCGGCGCGTCCGACGGCGGCAACCAGAATATCGGCATTGCGGCAGACGGAAGCGAGGTCCTTCGTGCGAGAATGAGCAATCGTCACCGTTGCATTGGCGGCGAGCAGGAGCTGCCCCATCGGCTTGCCGAACAAGTTGGAGCGGCCAATGACCACGGCGTTGAGACCCGATAGGTCCTCGCCATGCACCCGGCGCACGAAGACCATCGAGCCGGCCGGCGTGCAGGAAACGAGGCCACCTTCGAGATCGCCGGTCGCCAGCTTGCCGGCATTGACGACATGCAGGCCATCGACGTCCTTCTCCGGCAGGATCGACTGGATGATCGGCTCGGAATTCAGATGTTTCGGCAAGGGCAGCTGGACAAGGATGCCATGCAGCGAAGGATCGGCGTTGAGCGTCTGCACCAGGGCCGCCAGTTCTTCTTGCGTCGTGTCTTCAGGCAGCGTGTGCTGCACCGACGTGAAGCCGCATTCCTTGGCCATCCTGCTCTTGGAGGAAACATAGGCGTGGCTGGCCGGATCATTGCCGACGATCACGACGGCGAGACCGGTCTTGACGCCATTTTCCCTCTGCAGGATTTCCGACGCCGCCTTGACGGCTTCGATCACGGACCCAGCCACTTCCTTGCCATCAATCACAGTCGCCACGGCGCTTCTCCCGATGTTCGTCTTTTCTTGGTCCACTGTAGTTTTCATTGAATACCACGATGGCCTCAATGCGTCCTATGCTGTCCCAATCGAATAAATACAAGCACGCGTGACAAGCCTCGTCACCTTGCATAACGCGGCACCAGCATTTTTCATCCAAGATGCAAGGATTGAAGCGCAGCGGGCCTGGTTCAGCGTCCCGTACCAGTTCGCTGGCGAGCATAGTGCTCGACGCGCGAGCGGAGCGCACGCAGATCGTCACGAACCTGGGAGACACCCGCGTCGCGCGGCGGTTCCTGGTGAAAGGCGTGTTGCGCGGCCCCGCGCGCGGCCAGGGCCGCCTGTTCATGATGCGGAGAGGGCATGGTCGAACGGGTGACGGGCTGGCGCCAGACAGGTGCTTCGGCTTCGTCGTCGAAGATGCGGCGACGGCGGTTATGATCATCGTCATAGCCGGGAGGATCCTGGTCGGGCATGCCGTCCGACGACTGGCGGGAGAGATTGATCGTGTTGCGCAGGCTTCTGTAAATGCCGAGAAGGATGCCGAGGCCCAGACCGCCCATCAGACCGGCCATCATGCCACCGATGGCGATCAGCTTGCGGGACGGACCTTCCGGCTGCAACGGCGGTTCCGCCGACGAAATTACCCTTATATTCTTCGAGGTCAGCTTTTCTTCCTGCCCGGTTTCGCTGGCCCGCTTCAGGAAGGATTCGTAGATCGAGCGTGTGGCCGCGGCCTTGCGTTCCAGTTCGCGCAGCTGGACGAAATCCTGCGATGAGTTGACCTGGCGCGACTTCTGCACGGCCAGTTGCCGCACCAGATCCTGCTCGGTACGTTTTGCGCGCTCCAGCTCCGTTTTTGTCGTCGCCGCTACGCGGCGCAGTTCATTCCCGATCTCGTTGCGGGCAACCTCCAGCGACTGTGCCGCCGCAAGCCGTTGCGGATGGCGCGGCCCCAGGCTCGCATCCAGCGCACCCAGCTGTGCCCGCGCCGAGGAGTATTGCTTGCGCAGTTCTGCAAGGGTAGCCGAGCCAAGCTCTTCCGGGTAGGCACCACTCAGGACGTCATTCAGCTGGATCTTGGTTGCGACATCGGCCTTTGCCTGCGCGTCGGCGATGCGGCTGCGGACGATCCCGACCTGGTCGTTCAGAGCGAGCAATTGCTTGTCCGAGATTAATTCGCCAGATGCACCGACGATATCATTGTCCGCCTTGTATTTCTCGACCGCGTTTTCGGCCTTGTCCAGTTCCGTGCGCAAATCCGCCAGGCGGCTGTCGAGGGCTGCGGTGGTCCGTTGGAAAAATCCGGATTGGGCTGCGGTTTCCTCGTTGAGGAACGTCTGCACGATTCGATTGGCGATCAAGGCCGATTTCGCCGGATCCTTGGTTTCGACCTCGATGGTCACGATGAAGGTTTTCGGATCGCGCGAGACCGTTACGGCGTCGCTGAGATTTTCCAGAGTCCGCGCGCCGACGCCGGTGCTTGCCGCCGGCAGGGGCTGCGTTTTGTCTCCGGTCATGAGGTCGGAAATGACACCGATCCCGGTTGCCATATTGCCACTATCTCCAGCGATGCTGCCGAATTCCGGATCCCGATCGAGACCGAGATCGGCCGCGACCTTTTCCAGCACGGTTCTCGAGCGGAGGACTTCCAGCTGGCTATCGACAAGCGCCAGGATCGCTTCGGTCGCAAGGCTTGCCTTTGAAAGATCGGAGTCCGTCAGGCGAATTTCGCGCGGATCCACATAGAGCTTGCTTTCCGCGATGTAGATGCTGGGCGTCGCCAGGGCCAGCATCACGCCGCCGACGGCGCCGAGAACGGTCGTTGCAAGAATAATGTGACGCAATTGCCATACGGAACCGACGATGATCCCCATATCGATCAGCGGCCGCTCTCTATCGGAGCCACCGCCATGGGGAGGCTCATTTGCCTGAATGTGCTCTTCCGCCTGAACGCGAGGCTGCGCTCGCGGCTCTTCCGCCGCCGGCTCAACGAAGGCGCGCTGACGCGAGTCGTCCGCGGCGGGATCGCCGTTCAGCCAGCGGGTCAATCGATTGCCTGTGCTGGCTTTGCCGGCATGCCGTGCCGATTCAACCGTTTCCGATCGAGAGGCGGCGCGGGATGTAGCCGGATCCAACTGGGGCCGGAAGTCCGATGCCCGGGCGCGCGCCGGGCGCATGCTGGCCGACTTTTCAGCCTCGGCCGCCAGGCGATCGAGAAGCGATCCGCTCTGCGCTCTGGATGTGCCGCCAGACGCCTGCGAACCATGCGCAACGGTCCTCTCCCCGGCGCGAGGTCGAGCAGAGAACGGCGGGGGACAGGCCGTTTTTTGTCTACCGGATCAAACATGAAAGGCCCTGCTTGCGCTCCAACAGCGCGGAAGTTCTTCAAATGTGAAGACAGGTTAAGTTTTTATGGAAAACAAATCGTTAATATCAGCCCAACAAGGCGCTTCATCGACCGCCCGCCGGACATTTTCAAACCGCTCATTAAACTTTAGCAGCTAGAAAAATGGACAAGCAATTGGAAGCCACCGCGTGATCACCTTCGCCAGCACACTCTACGGACGGCATCGCGCCCTCATCCATGCCTATCTGTCGATGACCGGCGGTTCGGCGGGACGGCTTGTGCTGTCGCTTGTCTATTTCATCTGTGTCGCCAACGGCCTTTCGATCGCGGAATTCGGCCTGTTCGCCACGGCTTCGGCAACGGGCATCATGATTTCCCGCACGCTCGCTTTCGGCTTCATGTCGCCGCTTTACCGCGTGGCAACCGTGAAGCCGCTGCTGGTCGGCACTTACAGTCTGGGTTTTCTCGTCGGCGCCCTGCTCTCCTTGCCGCTGATCTGCGCACTTTCGCTCGCCGTCTATTATGCTGTTTTTGCTGGAGACATGGCGCTTTGGGTTTTCGCAGCCTTCATGGCCGCCGAAATACTATTCTGGCGCGGGCTAGAAGTCGTGGTCATCGTTCTGAACGGCCTTGGCCGTTTCGGCCGCGCGGCCATGCTCGTCGTGATCGGTACCGCCATACGCACCGTTGCTGCGCTTGTGTTTTCCCTGCCGCAGGTCGCGGCATCGCTGGCCACGTGGTCGCTGCTTTATCTGCTGGCCAATGCCGTGTGCCTAGCGATTGCCATGATCGTTTTCTTCCCGAGGTGCGGCTGCGCTGGCGACCTGAACTGTATCTTCGCCGCTGGGCGGATTCGGTCAGCGTTGCGGGTGCCGAGGTGCTGTTCTATGTGCAGTCAGAATTTGACAAGATTGCTGTACTGGCCATCGGTGGCCCGGAAGTCTCAGGGATCTACGCGATCATCATGCGGCTTGCCGATCTTACCGCCCTGCCCGTGCGTTCCTTCAATATGCTTCTCGTGCAAAAGATCATGCGCACGCCGGAGACCATCGGATCCTGGAAGCTGCGCATCACTATCGAAGCGCTGATCGCAGCCGTCTCCTGCGCCGCCATCACCGCCATGGCAGTCTATCTGAGGATCATCCCGAACGGGCTCGGAAACAATGTCGCGCAAGTAGCGCCTTGGCTGCTGGCGGTGCTTCTTGTTCCGCCCTTCCGCAATCTGGTCGAATATCACTCCGAACTTCTCTATGCGACCGGCCATACAATCCGAAGGATTTTCAATCTCATCATTGCCGGCATTCTGAAGGTGGCATTGCTGGCCGCCGTGATGAAGACCAGCACGGACGTCACGCACTGGGCACCCCTGCTCAATGGCGTCTATCTAGCGCTCTATGCAGCATCTCTCCTCCTGACCTACAGCGCGTTGCGCAGGCAGATGGGACGCGTGATCTGAGGTCTCAGGCGGCTTTTTCCAGGAGGACGTTGCGGATATCGGATAGATCGTGACCGACGAAGGACTGCACGCCGATGCCGATCTGATGCGGCTCCATGTCGTTCATGAACTGGCGAAGGCCGCCAATATCACGCGGGTAGCTGTCATCAAACCAGAGCACATGACAAAGCCCGTTGGGTGAAGCCCGATGGCCAGCACCCATCAGCACTTCGTCGACAAAGCGACCATAGATCATACATTCGGAGAATTGCCGGGACCGAAGCATCGCACGGACCCAGTTGCGTCCGTGGAGCCTCTCGATGTGATCTAGCAAGGCCCGGCAGGTATCAGTGCGCCAGGCAATCAGCGTGCTGATGTAATCGTTGGCGGGAAGGCTATAGGGACCAATACCCAGCAACCGGTCGGAATGGGCGAGCCATTCCAGGTGGTTGGAACGCATAACGGCGCCGACGCCGCCATCCCGGCTATAAAGCGTCAGGCGGTCGCCTTGCCAGAGATCGACGACATCAAAATCACGCAGAAGCACGACATCTGAATCGATCGCGAACATGACGTGCTCTTGGATATGACGCGCCAGTGCAAGGCGGCGCAGCTGCTGCACGTGCCAGCCCCGCAAAGGCAGGCTATAGGGGTTGGCCCATATCCTGCGGCGACCGACCGACATTGGATCCGGCATCGACACCAGCCAGGACGGCAAGAGATCTCGCTCATCGATAATGCGCCGCCGCGGACCTTCCAGTCTTCTGAACAGCGCGACATCGCACGAAGCCACCAGGATATAGTGGACCCAATCGCCCTTTAGCCGCGCGTCGATGCTCTCGCACATCAGCCGGCAACGATCAAAATCGCTGACATAGGAAGCCGTTACGACTGCAGTGCGCATCCATTCACCTGTCAGAAAGAACCGGCACGCCGCGTATCAGTGCGGGTCTTCTTCCCGCGCCCAAGGAGCTTGTGGCGCAGGATGTAATATACGAACAAAGGATTCCCGATGATGTAACGGCGCCATAACCGTCCCGGCTCATGAACCAGCCGATGCAGCCACTCGAGCCGCAGACGACGAACGGTCGCCGATGCGCGCGGGACCTCCCCCATGAAATCAAAAAGGGCTCCGACGCTCATCACAAGACGCGCATGACCCGGGCCGACATAGCGATCAATCCATTTTTCCTGCTTCGGGCTGCCCATTGCGACCAGCAGAATATCCGGTCTGGCCGCGCGGACACGCGCCATGATTTCATCCGACTCGGCCATATCGAAATATCCGTCAACAATCGGGATGAACTCGTGCCAGGGCGCATGCTTGCGGAAATTCTCGACTGCCTTGGCCAACACGGACGGCGATGCCCCAATCAGTGCGATGCGCTTCGGTTTGGTCATGTACGTCATCAGCGCCGGTACAAAATCCGTGCCGTTCAGATTGGCTGGAAACATGCGACCATGGAAGAGCCGGGATGCAAGATCGACGCCATGCCCGTCCGGCAGCACCACATGTCGGCCAAGGATCGCACGGTATTCCGGGTCCGTCATCATGAGATTGGCGTTGTTGGCGTTGAGAAAGGAAATGACAGTCTGGCCGATCGGCATCGAGGCGAGCTCGTCGGTGAATGCCAAAGCATCCGCCCAACCGAAATCACATACGGGAAGATCGAGTATCGGTCTCTGGGATGCCACGATTGAGGTAGCAGAAAACAGGTTCACCGGGATATCCCTCCCTCATGCATGGAAAATTTGACGGGGCTGACAGAGCCGGTTCTCTGTCGTCCAACAGAAAGACGGATCGGATCGGCGATGGCCAGCGGCTCCTCACTTTCGAAGTTCTTCAACCCTTGTCGCATCGTCGCAAGCAGAGCGGACTTCTGGGCCGCATGAAAGGCAGAACCGGAAATGCGTCCCGGATTACCCGCCTTCACAGAGGCCACGCGCTCGATCAGACGCTGCGCAAAGATCGCCGGATCGTCGGCGACGGCACAATTTTCGGGCAGCGTATCGATGCCGCGCAGCGACGCGCGCGTTGCGACAGAGGGCATACCCAACTCGAATGTTTCGATGGTTTTCAGCTGCACCCCGCTGCCGCCGCGGGCGACCAGGGGCACAACCGCACTCGCACGGACGAAGTCGTGTGCATCGGCGACACGGCCGACAAAACGCACACCCGGATGGGAAAGGGTCGGTGAGTCCTTCAGATGACCTGCAATGGCAATCGTCATGTCCGGAGGCAAAAGCGGAGCCACCTCGGCCAGGAACCAATCGAGCCCGATACGGTTTGCTTTCCAGCTCCAGGTGCCGATCAGGCCAAGGTCATGCTGTATCGGAGCCGGTGCAGCGGCCGCAGGGCAAGCCCATTGCGTCACCAGCGGCAGGACCGATGAGCGCTGAGAGACCAGCTTTCCAGATCCGAAGCGATCGGCTTCACTGAACGTCCAGACGCACCCCGCACCCTGCGTCAAGCGTCGCTCAGATTTGCCGAGATGAAATGCCTCGCGCTCGAACAGGAAGCGTTCGATCAAGCCGCTGGCGGCGGCGGCGTTTTCCAGCGCAGAAGCTGCCTCCACATTGTGGGCGATATAGACCGAAGGATAACGCTGCAGAACATCGATATAGGCCGCCGGCAGCTGAACGGAATTGAGAACAAGCCCGTCGAATGGCTGCAGGGCGCGGAGAAGCGCTTCGATCCGCGCCTCGCCCGCTTTCAGCATTTTGGCCGATGATAGCGTGGTATGGTTGAGAATAGCGGTCGCCAGCCAGCGCAGCTTGGTCGCCGGCCCCACCTTGGCATTGGTGACCTCAAGCTCGCCGAGTAGATGCGTGTCCGAACCCGATACCGGCGCCTGCCCCGGCTGCAGATAGCCGATAACGCTCACGCGGTGCCCGAGCGCGCGGAGCGCGTCGAAAACGACGCGGTTGGCTATGTCGAAACCCGTGGATGGATTTTCGACTGGGACCAGCGATGAGACGAGGACGAGATTCATGTTGCCAGCGGACCTTGAAACGACTGATCCGAACCATAGCAACACGATATGAAATCACGTTTAAGCTATTCATTCAAAAGCAAATTTAGAAATTCAACATCTGTTTAGGAAGATTTGCTTTAGTGCTTGTCAGCAAATCGTCTCCGACAGGTTTTTTGATCATGACAGTGCCCGGCCAAGATGTGAGCGTCTTCCACCAGATCGCAGCGGACGCCCCCGACAGCATCGAATATGTTGTGACTTTGCCTACGTTCCGACGGCCGGAACATCTGATCGATACTCTGAAAACCATTGTTTCACAAAGACCTGACGCCCCCTTTGCAGTCGTGGTGATGGAGAACGACGCCGAGGGAATGGCCGGCGCCAACGCAGCAAAACAGTTCCTGTCGGAGCACCGTGCGAATGCCCTGGTCATCGTCGCGCACCAGCGTGGAAACTGCCACGCTTACAATGCCGGTTGGGCCATGGCTTTATCGACCTATCCCAATCTGCGCGGCATCGCCGTCATTGACGACGACGAAATCGCCTCGCCTGAATGGCTAAACAGTCTCATTTCGGTACAGAAGCAGACAGGAACTGCCATTGTCGGCGGCCCGCAATTGCCTGTCTTGGAAGACCGCACGCCCAACATCATCAAGAAACACCCGGTTTTCACGCCCCATTATGACACAACCGGCCCCGTTCCGATTCTGTACTCCTCCGGCAACGTGCTGATCACCCGAGACGTACTGCGATCAATGCCGCAACCGTTTCTTGACCCGTCATTCAATTTCATCGGTGGTGGAGACAGCGATTTCTATCGCCGCTGCCGCGAACGAAATTTTTCCTTTGCTTGGGCAACGGAAGCATGGGTGGCGGAATCCATCCCGGCAAGACGCACGGAATCATCGTGGATCCGCGCAAGAAGCCTGCGAAACGGAGCGATTTCGGCGCTACTCGAGCATCGCGCCAATCCGGGACTGGCCGGGCGACTGAAGACACTTGCCAAATCGCTGGCGCTTCTGGCCATTTCTCCCTGGCGCGGCGCGAGCCTTTGGAGACGGACAGGTCTGCCGAGTGCCGGGCTTTACCACTTCTACGTGGCGATCGGTCGTTTGATGATGGAGGTCGGGATCGTCAACGAGCAATATAGAAATCCGGAAAAGAATTAGGGCGAGCCGTCGGCCGATCGCCCCATCTCTCAAACACAGGGGATCCCAGGCAGGATCAGTGGGCGGCGGCTTCGGTCGAAGGTTTGCCAGGAACGACGTCATGCGCGGCATTGCCGTCCTTGTCCTTGATCGTCACCGGCTTCTCGCGCGGCTGGTTTTGGCTGTCGGCAATACGCGCGACATCGCCCTTCGACAGGTATTCCAACTGCTCGACCAGTACCTCGGTGATAACCTCATCGCGAATTTTGGCGTTGAGCCCGTCCTTCACCGCCGTCTTGAAATGCGTGAGGTCGAATTTGCTGGTATCGGCGACATTGATCAGTTGATCGCCGACAAGGATGTCAAAAAGCTGATCGGTGACCATTTCCTTCAGTGGAATCGGTAAATTCTTGATCTTGTCCTTCTTCACCGAAAACGACAGTTTCGTCAGGAAATAACCCTGCACGGAACCGTTGGTGATGACCGGCACGGTGACCATCTCGCCGGTTACGTATTCTTCCGAGGCGCGACGTTCCGCCTCGGCGTCGGTGACGACTGGGGCCGAGGCATATTTGATCGACGCATAGACGGAGCCCAGCGAGACTGCGCAGACCCAGACACCGGTGAAGACGAGTTTCAGCATCAGAAATCGCTGTAACGGAACTGTTGCTCGGAATAGATGCCGTCCGCATCCGCATCCTGGACGGCAGTCTTGAGAATATCGACGACGGAACGGATAGCCTCCATATGGGCTTCCACCTTCTGGGAATTCGCAACCAGCTTCGTCTGGATGTGTTTGGTCTGCGATACGAAGGCGGGTGAGAGGTCCATGACCGGCGCATTGCGGCGCAACATCGTCAATTCATAAAGGCAGCGGCTCTTGCGGGCATTCGACGCCTTCAGATCGAAGCTCGTATCGACGCCGATCCGGCTGTTTTCGTTGTCGATAATCATCTCCAGACGACCCAGCACGTTCTGGATACGCACGTCACCTGTTGCTGCAACTTCCATTCTTTCGCTCCGGTTAGCGCCTGTCGCGATCGATCGGAGACCCGACCGGAACGTCTATGCGCGGATTCAAACTGTCGAGCGTGCGAGGCGCACGTCAGGCCTTTTCTTTATCTCTGGTCTCGTCGGTCCCCATGAAATCGGCGACGGCCTTGCGCTGATATTCCTGGACCATGCTGGAGGCGACGTTCAGGTCGTTGCCGTCGAGCGAGGCTTTGACGCGGTCCGCATCCGTGCCTTGGACGAGGCGGTCGCTCACCATGCTTGAAGCAATACCGATACCGTCACCCTTGGCCATGACATTGCCGATCTGCTCGGCCATCATGCTCTTCCAGATATCGCCGGCCGTTCCTTTGCCGTAGACTTCCTCGCTCTCGGCCGGCAGCATCGACTTCACGAAATTCTGCAGCACCATGGCCTCGAACTTGCGGTAGGTTTCCGGAATCTTCTTCTGCTCGACGCGATTGCTGATATCGCCGAGGCTGTTCGTGGGGGCATTTTGATTGAGGACCGAGACCGCACTGGCAAAGCCCGCGCCATTTTCAGCGAGGCTCGTCGCCTGGAAAGCGGCACGATTGGCCTTCAGCCGCGACTGGGCTTCCTGCACCTCTGTCGGGTCCGCAGCGCGAACGACATCCAGAACGAGATCACTGGGAGGCGAGATGGCCATGTTTTTGTCCCCTTTGCCACGCGTGTTTCAAGCACGCGACGGACCGCGGTGAAACAGTTGCGATTTCAGCATATTAAACCCGATCGACCGCGCTTTTGGCAGGGCCGGCTTCAGGGTGAACTATGACCTGCCAAGCTTACCGGAAGCTGGCGAAGCACCAAGCACGTGCTGATCGACAAGATCGTAGACCGCGTCATCGGCCGCTGCCCTGTCTTCGAGATCGCGGGCGTCCCGCATATTGTCCTCGAGCCTGTCGCCCTTGGCGCGCTCCTTAAGAACGCGGTTTTCGTGGACCTGCTGAATGCCGAGCAGCATCTGGTCCTTCTGCGCAAGGCGGCCGAGTTGCGACGCATAATGCCCCGAGAACATGGCATGCAGCGGATTTGCCGATCCCATAGCATCGGCAACGACATCAATCGTATCGGCAAGTTCACGGCGCTGGCGTGAGGTCTCGGCAAGCTCGCTCTCCGCCATCTGTTCGAGATGGCGCTGAACGGCGACCAGTCGCTTCAGCTTTTCCGAACGCGTCTTCGTCATCGCTCAACTCCCCTGCATAACCACGCCAAAACCCGCAGCAAAGAGTTTCAGCATCGCGGATATGGCGAGATAGACCAGAAACATGCCACCCAGGATGAGATAGGGCGCTGAAATAAAGTAGATCGGAATCTGTGGTGCGAGCTTGTTGACCATGCCGATCGCAACGTTGAACAGCAGCCCGTAGATGATGAAGGGGCTGGCAAGGCGCAGCATGATATAGAAGGTCTGCTCAATCGAATTGGTAAGCGTGATCAAGACGCCTTGCGGATCAAAGCCAATGCCAAGCGGCATAACACGATAGGATTCCACGACGCTTTCCAGGATGACATGATGGAAATCGAGCATGAACAGCACCATCAGTCCCGCAAAGCTGATCATATTGGTCATCTGGTTTTCGGCCGTGTCTTCTAGAACGTCCGCCGCCGGCGGCGCATTGAAGCCGATCATCATGGTGATGACCGTACCGGCAAATTGAAGACCGAGTGCATAGTAGCGCGCAATCAGGCCGATGACGGTACCCACAACCGTTTCCGTCGCGATGATGTAAATATAGGTATGACCTTTGCCGTTGATCTGGGGATAGATATCGCCCCACATGACTGGCAGGATCGCCATAGATATGGCCAGCGCCAAAAAGAGACGAAGCTGAACCGGGACGCGGGCCGTGGAAAATCCGGGCATGACCATGATGCAGCCGCCGATCCGGCAAAAAGCCGCAAAAGGGCCAGCACCGTCCCTTCCGGATCGGTGATCATGAAATCGAGCCGATGATCTTTATCTCGAGGCCTTTTGCGAGCTCGACATGGCTGAGAACCGGCAATGTTGCAAACAAGCGTTCGATGATCATGCGCACATAAGAGCGGGATTCGGGTGAACTTACCAGCACGAACGGCATGCCGCGGTCGAGATGTTCACGGATAACCTTGGTCGCCTGTTCGCTGAACTCCTCCAGATGGCGTGGATCGATGTCGAACTCGACGACTTCGCCCTTTGCGTCCCGCTTCAGCGCCTGATGGAAGACCATGTCCCACTTGCTGCCAAGACGAAGCACGCGCAGCGTACCGTTGTCGGCCAGATCGCCGCAAAGCTGCTGCGACATGCGAACGCGGACATGCTCGACGATCTGCTCGGTCTTGCGGACATGCGGCGCCAATTCCGCGACGGCTTCGAGGATCAGGTGCAGGTTGCGGATCGAGACGCGTTCGGCGAGCAAGAGCTTCAGCACGGCCTGCAGGCCGGAATAGGACATGTGCGACGTGCAGATTTCATCCGCAAGCTTTCGATATTCCGGATCGAGACGCTCGATGAGGATTTTGACGTCCTTGTAGGACAAAAGCTGCGGAAGGTTGTTGCGGATCACTTCGGAAAGATGCGTCAGCACCACCGAGACATTGTCGATCGGGTGGAAGCCTTCGCGCTTCAGATCTTCGGTGAAGGCTTCGAGAATCGAAACGGCCGGCATGCCGAAGGCTGGTTCGCGGATCTCGTCGCCCGGAACGCTTGGCCGCCGACCACCGCCGGTGACCACAAGGACTTCGCCCACACGCACGGTGTTGGAGGCAATCGTCGTGCCGTGAATGCGGATGTGATAGGCCTTGTCCGGAATACTGATGTCGTCGGAGACCTTGATCTCGGGAACGATGAGACCGTACTGGCCGGCGAACTTGCGGCGCATCTTGCCGACCCGAAACGCGAGCTCCTGATGGGCGCCGAGAAGGCGTGTCGAGACCTGCTTGCCGAGCATCAGTTCGATTTCCGAAGTCTTCAGCACCGACTTGACCGAATCTTTTTCGGTATCTTTGGTCATCTGCTGCTTGGTGCTTTCTTCATCGCGCTTGACCTTGTTGGCCGCCTCAAGCTGGCGCGGGATCACCCAGGCAAGGAAGCCCATGCCACCGCCGAGAAGCGCGAACGGAATGAACGGCAGGCCGGGCATCAAGGCGAGCAGAAGGAGAAGGCCAGACGCAAGCATCAGCGCGCGGGGATAGCCGCTCAGCTGGTTCATGACGGCCTCGTCGGTCGAACCGGATGTGCCGCCGCGAGAAACGAGCAGACCTGCGGCGAGCGAGACGATCAGGGCCGGAATCTGCGAAACAAGACCATCGCCGACTGAAAGCTTGACGAACACGTCGGCCGCTTCGCCGATCGACATGTCATGGCGCACATAGCCGATGATGATGCCGCCGAAGACGTTGATGGCGGTGATCAGCAACCCTGCGATCGCGTCGCCGCGCACGAATTTCGAGGCACCGTCCATCGAACCGAAGAAGGAACTTTCCTCTTCCAATTCCCGGCGACGACGCTGGGCCTCCTTCTCGTCGATCAGGCCGGCCGAAAGGTCGGCATCGATCGACATCTGCTTGCCGGGGATGGCATCGAGGGTGAAGCGCGCGCCGACTTCCGCGATACGCGTCGCACCCTTGGTAATGACGATGAAATTCACCGTGATCAGGATGAGGAAGACGATCAGGCCGATGACAAAATCGCCCCCCATGACAAGCTCGGCGAAACCGGCGATGACGCCGCCTGCTGCATCGTGCCCTTCATGACCATGCGAGAGGATCACGCGTGTTGTGGCAATGTTGAGCGAAAGCCGGATCATCGTCGAAATCAGCAGGATGACCGGGAAGGACGAGAAATCGAGCGGCTTTTGAATCCACAGCGAAACCATCAGGATAAGGATGGAGAAGGCGATGGAAAAGGCCAGGCCCATATCGATCAGGAATGGTGGGATCGGCAGGAAGAGAATGGACAGGATGGCCACGATGCCGAGCGCGAAGCCGATATCCTTGCCCTTGGGCGCGACTTTCGGGATGATCAGAGCAGGTGGTTGTGCCATCGGTAAATCCGTCTCTTCATGAGAGGCGGGCAGCATTCATACCTGCTGCCCAAACTACCGACAGCACTAGCGCACCAAACTTGCGCGAAAATGGTAGAATCAAAGACGAGGAAGGATTTGCAGCTCAAAAGCCGCTTTGGATCCGCGAGAACACGACATTCGTGAAAATCGAAATCTGCGAGCCGACGAAGGGTGCCGAAATCGCCACGGTGATCAGCACCGCCAGGATTTTCGGCACGAATGTCAGGGTCATTTCCTGAATCTGAGTCAGCGCCTGGATAAAGGCGACAACGACACCAACGACCATGGCAGCGAGAACGGCCGGACCGGAGGCGACGATGACCGTCCAGATCGCCGCCTGCACCATATCGAGCGCGTCCGCCTCGTTCATGTCATGCTCACTTAATCTTGACACCTGGTCCGATGACGAGCGTCTTGCCTGTATCGAGCGTCGCTACGATTCCATCGGAATATAGCGTGACTTCCTTGACGACGCCAGTCGTCTTGCCGTCAGCGCTTGTCACGGTCTTTCCAATGACCGCATTCGCCTCGCCGAGCGACGTGCGCTGCAGCAGGCTTTCCAGATTAGTGTTGGTCTTGATCGTCTGCTCAACCTGCGAGAAGGTGGCGAGCTGCGCAATCTGCTGCGCCGAATCCATCGGCTCCGTCGGATCCTGATTCTTCATCTGTGCCACGAGGAGCTTGAGAAAGCTGTCGTAGTTCAGGTTGGCCTTGGCCGCATCGTTCGAGGTTGGCGCTTTGGCCGCCAAGTCAGCAGTCGATTGCGGAATGGTTCCCTGGATTGGGTTTACCGCCATGGTGCAATCTCCTTGCGAATCTGTTCGATGGTGGCCGGGGCGATTTCTTGATCGTTGAGGATGCGGTCCTCAATCGCATAGAGGCCGCGGATAGCCTTGAGGGCATCGAATGCCCGTCCTTGGGTGACCATACCGTCGACGCGCTTCAGTTCCGACAGAACCTCGTCATTCTTGAAGCAGGTCAGAAGCATGACAATCGACTTGCGGAACATGATGGTCGACTGTTCGGCCCCTTCCGGGTTGATCAGGATCATCTGTGCAATGAAATAAAGCTGCTTCAATGGGGTCGTTGCGTCCTCAGGCTGGAGGACATGATTTTCCAACAGAAATGTCACGTCATTCAAGAATTCGACAGCGACCTTACGGTCCACGCGAAGCACCGCGCCATTGACAAAGATCCGTTCGCCAGACTTCAGCGAAATACGCAGTGTGCTCTTCATTTGAGTCCATCCCTGATGATGGTTGTGATGTCAATGATGCCCTGGAAGTTGGACGAGTCCCGTTTCCTAATCTTCTCGGTCTCGTTCAGTATCCAGATGGCGATGGAAATCAGATTGGCGCGCAATTCGTCGTTGAGCTGATTGTCCGGCGCACGAAGATCCTCGATAAATCGGATCCAGACCCGCCGGGTATAATAGATCGCCTCGATAGCCTCGCGCGAATAGCCTTTCTGCTGCTTTGCGGCCGCCAGTAGCGCAATTGAGCGATCCAGGACTTGACGCTCGCGATCCTTGGAGTCGGCAACACCGTCCTCCATGATCTCGGCATATGAAAACTGATACATTCAGACATCCTTCATGTTTGTCCTGATCCTCATTGCATCAGAGGAAATTGATCAAACTCAACTGCTGAAGCCGCGAGGTCAGCGTGTACGAAGTTTCGATCTGGGTCAGCAAAGTGTTCATGCGGGTCGACGCTTCGTAGACGTCAATACCCTCGATATCGTTGATATGCGTCTTCACCAGCTTCATCTGCGCTTCAAGCGAGGTATTTGCCTTTTTGACCCGCGATTCCGAGATGCCGAGCGAACTGCTCGTTTCGATGAGGCCGGTAATGCTCTGCTGCACGTAGTTCTGAGAAGCCGAGTTAACCGTGTCACGCACCGTACTCGATACGTTGGCGCCCAGCAGCTCGGTGGCGATCACTGCGGCGAGCGCAAATTTCCGCACGCCCGCGGTGTTCGTATTCGACGTGCTCGCGATGACTTCGTTCGCACTGATCCGGCTCATCACGTTCTGGTCGGAAGCATTCGACCAGTCGCTATCCCACTGCGCGCCAGTGTACATCGGCTCCAGGGTGTTTTCAATGAAATCAGTCATCTGCGCCGGCGTGAAGTCGTTCATTGTGGCGATGCCGTTGCCGAGCATGAATGTCGATAGCGCCGCATCGAACGATACCTTGGCCGGCGAACCTGCCTCGTAGTCGGCGAGCGGCTTCACGTCGGTATTGATACCCGACAGCAGAAACTCGCCGTTGAACTGGACATTTGCTGCAGCCACGAAAGAATTCAGCGCACCGTTGATATCGGTCTTTGCGATAGACAATCGTGTCGCATCGTCATTACCGAGTGTCGCGATCAACGTCGTGTTGATCTGCTCGGCCGCCTTGCGCATAGTTTCCAGTGACATCTGCGAAGCGGACAGCCGCTGCGTCACGATCGCATTGGTATCCTTCAGGTTTTCAAGCCTATCCAACTCGTTTTTCAAGTTTACAGCGCGAGACGAAGCCGCACCAAGGGCGAGCCCCGAATCTGCGTATTTCCCTGTCGTTACCTCCTGCTGCAGCTTGATCACTTCAAGCTGTCCTTGCTGGATGGTAACCCGCATGGCATTCTGGACTGCCAGATTTGAAACGAAAGACGTCTTCATGATTATCTCACCGTATTCAGGAGTGTCGTCAGCATCTCATCAACGGTGCTGAGCAGCTTCGCGGAAGCCTTGTAAGACTGTTCGAGGTCGAGCATGAGCGCGAGTTCCTCGTCGAGGCTGACGCCCGTGTCGTTGCTCAAAGCCTGCTGCGTTTGTGACAGCATGGCCATCTTGTTATCGTTCGATGTCGACGCCGCCTTGCGTAATTGCTCCAACCAGCCGATAGACGATGAAGCGTAGGTCATGATCGAAGCGCTTCCGCCGAGATCCGCGTTGACATCGAAGGACTGGGTCGCATTCATGGCGACGATGTAGCTGTCGAGCAGTGTGGTGTAGGCCGCATTTCCCGAGGTATTCGAAACGAGACCGTTGAAGCCGCCGTCGCGTAGGACGGTTGGATCTGCATCGGCGATTGGGTTTACCACGAGACTAGCGGCGATGCCCGGTTCGATGGTGCCGGCTGCAGGGATCGTGCCGCCCGACCAGGTGAAAAGGCCGGGGCCCCCGTTTTCCTGGAACATTGTGACAAGCATGCGCGCGACTTCATCAAGTTGCGACTGCATTTTCGGCGCAACGTCGTCTCGCAGCTGAACAAGGCTGGCAAGCGTACCCTCGCCCGTGGTGTTTCCACCCGTGCCGGCCTTCAGAGGAACGCCATCGACGTAGACTGGATTTCCCGTCACAGTCGCATCGAAGGTCGCGGTCGGCGTGAAGGTTACTTTTCGGGCCAACGTTTCGAACAGGACGGTACCGTCTGCAGAGTAGATGACCGTATCCATGTTGGATCGCGTGACAGTGGAAATCCCTACGATCTCCGCCATCTGCTTCAAGAGGCTGTCACGCTCGTCCAGCGCGTCGCTGGCATCCTTGCCGGTGGCCAGATTGCCGACAATTTCATTGTTGATCTTTTCGAACTTGGTCAAGTAACCGTTGAGCGTGCCGACCTGTTCGAGAATCTCCCGGTCTGCATCCGCCCGGATATCCTGCACGGCAGCAGCACTGGTGCTGACCGAATAAGCAAGATCTTTTGCATCGGCAACAGTCGAAGACGCAATGGTGATATTTCCCGGCGACGCCGCGTAGGTCTGTAGACTTGAGCGGAATTTCGCCAGGTAGTTGGAAGGAGACGAGGCATAGTCGTTGCCTCCGAACACCGACTGCATGTGCGTCAAACCGTCCAGCAGGCGGTTCTGACCCGATGCCGCCGATAGGCTGCTGATCGTCTGCTTGAACAGCGCCTCGTTCTGCGCCCGCTGTATCTTGATGTAGTAGCCGCCCTCCGCATCAACGCCCATCATGGCAAGGCGGCGAACATAGTCCGCATTGCCCGAATTCGCGATGTTCTTCGACACGATGGCGGTCTGTTGCCCCGTGTTGCTGAAAATCTGCTGGGCCGTATTAATTGCGGCGGAGAGCGACATGACGCAGTCCCGTCCCTTTTATGATTAACGCTTCAGGTTCACGAGGACGTCCAGCAGATCTGCACCTGTCTGGAAGACTTTCGAGTTTGCCGTGTAGCTACGCTGGGATTCGATCATCGCCGTCAGTTCTTCGGCGATATCGACGTTCGAGCTTTCAAGTGCACCGGAAATAATGTTGCCGAAATCGCCGGAACCGGCAAAGCCGGTGACGATGACGCCGGAATCGGTGCCCTGGGAATAAACGTTGCCAGACTGGGGAACGAGATTGTCCGGGCTCTGGACGTTGGCAAGCGCGATGCGGTAGCGCGGCTCGAGCTTGTTGTTTTCGTACTTGACGTAGACGATGCCGTCGTCGTCGATCTGGAAGCCGGCCACCTTGCTCGGCGCGTTGCCGTCAATGGTGCCACCGTCCGGATTGAACTTGTAGCCGAGCTGCGTGGTCTTCGAGAGATCGATGTCAATAGCACCGAGCGTGGCGCCCGTTCCGGCAAGCCCGGTCATGACGGTCGTCGTCAGCGTCGCCGGTGACGTTGTCAGCACCCCAGAAGCGTTGAAAGCAAGTGCCATGGTATCAAGTGTCGTCGATGTCGTCCGGTCCACGACCTCGACCGACCAGGCGTTGGCCGCAGTCTTCTCGTAGTTGAAATCCAGAATGCGGGTGTTACCTTGGCTGTCGTAGACGATCAGTGAGGTTGTCGAGATATCGCCGACCGCTGCACCGGAATCCAGATTGGCACCCATCGTGCCCTCGGTAGAACCTTTGGCGACAAGACCGGCCGAAGCCAAATTGACCTTACTCAGACCATCAAAGCCGTTGACGACAACCGTTGGGTCGGCGCCGTTGCCATATTCGTAGCCGAGCAGGCTGTAGCCGGCCGAATTGACGAGGTTGCCGTCACCGTCCTGGGTGAATGCACCGGCGCGGGTGAGGAATTCCTGGCCATTGGCACCTTCGACGATGAAGAAACCGCCGCCGTCGAGCGCGAGGTCCGAGGCCGAGGTCGTATAGACCTTGGCGCCTTCGGCGGAGATGCTGTAGCGGATCTTGGTTTCGACGCCGCCGGAATTGTAGGATCCGTTTGTGGTCGGCAGGATCATCGAGGAAAATTCCGACGATGCGCGCTTGTAACCGGTGGTATTGGCGTTGGCGATGTTTTCAGCCACCGCGCCCAAACGGTTTGCCTGGGCATTCATGCCGGAACCGCCCGTTCTCATCATTCCGTAAAGACTCATGATCGATCCTCGTTTTCGTCGTTATGGCCAGATTAGAAGTTGGGCCTTGCGTGAACCTGTACTTGCCTTTTTCCTGTCACCGATCGGGCCGCCGCCGCACCCCGACCGACAACCACGCGTCAATCAGCTCCAGTCGATGCAGTAGCCAAGGAAGCGCTTGGAATCGATCGGATCGAAGCCGAGCCGCTTGCGCAGTTTCTTGCGCAGTTTGCTGATATGGCTTTCGACAACGTTCTCTTCGACGTCCTCGTCGAAGATGCCGTAGATCGCGTTGAAGATCTGGCTCTTGGATACGCGACGACCGCGGTTGGAGACCAAATATTCCAGAATGCGACGCTCACGGCGCGGCAGAGCAAAAACCTCGCCATGCACTTCCGGATCGCGCCCATCGGAGAACACCCGGATCGGGCCAATGTCGATGAAATTGGTCAGGGTCTTCAGGCGACGGCGAATGGCCGCAGCGCGCGCGAGAATTTCCCGTGGGTGCACAGGTTTGCGAACCACATCATCGACACCACAGTCGAAGAAGGCCAGCGTCGTTTCCAGGGAGGGTGAATCGCTGATCGCAATGACCGGCGCCATGGTGCGATCCCGGATAGCGCGGGGCAGGCTCATCGCCGTATCGCCCTGGCCGATCAGGAAGGCTTCGACAGCATCGATATCGCTATCGGCAGCTGTGGAAACCCACTCGCCAAACTCACGTGGGTCGAACCCCGTGGAGGGCACGCCCTCACGTCCAAACAGAGAAGTATATCCGTCTTTTACAAGCTCACGCTCATCAACCACTACGATCATTCGTCCGCCTCCGAATCAGTATGGTGCCTCGATGTAATAGAGGTACGAATCGAGGGAATCTTGAACAACTATGGAAAGTCAGTGGCGGAAATTAATAGTTGCTTAAGAATTTGGTGGCGATTTGATCTATATCTAGTGGCTTAACGCCAAACCATCACTAAAAATAATGTGGAAAAGTTAATGGTCCACAAGGAATTGCTTTTCATGCCTTTTTTCGCCGCAGCCAGGACACAATGCTGCATGGCAACATGTGCAGCGTGATTTTCCCTTATAAATTGTATTATTGACAGAATTCAGACGCGTTTGGAGTCCACTTACCATAGCCGGTTGCCACCAGATTTGTGATCACTCGGCACACATATCTCTTCTGGGCCGGATCATTGTTCGGTCCGGCATGGTAACGTGCCACGGCCATGGTCCAGGTTTCATGCCTGGCATGGAGATTTTGCAGAAACCGCGCCGCATATTCGACGTTTTTTCGCGGGTCCAGCATCTCTTCCGGCGAGGCAAAATTCTCGCCATGGAAGTGATAGTTGATCTGCATGCAACCCAAATCGATCAGCTTGGCACCATGGGATCGGGCGCTGGCAAACCGGTCGAGGACATCCGCTGCGCTATTGCCAAAATAGGCCTTGCCCTCGATGTTCATTGCAAACGGTTGCAACGACCCTTTCCGACCCGTTTCGGTTAGTCCTACCGAATAAAGAATGCCAGCGGGGACCTGGTACTTTGCAGCTGCAGCGATGATTTCATCTTCGCAAACGCCAGTGCTCGCCTGCGCCTCACATATAGGTGTGATCAGTCCGGCCAGACTCAGAAGCAGCAGAGACCTCATCCGTAGTGCCATGACCCGTCCACCTTTCGCCAGACCGCTGCTGACTGCTATCGTTGTTGCGGCTGCGGCCCTGGGCTGCACCGTCACCGGAGGCGTCCCTGCCCAGTTGTCCCGCCTGCGCCTGGGGCTGCTGCGAACCGGAATTGCCCGAGGAGGTATCCGAAGGCGCGTTGAATGTGATGTTGATCTGATCCACGGCAAAGCCCTGCGCGCGCAATGCCTTGACCATGGCATTCTGGTCGTCGCTCAGCTGTCGGAAGGCCTCACCGCTTTCCACCTTCAGATCGACATGCAGTTCGTCGTCCTTCAGCCGCAGGGTCGCCGTCACCATACCAAGGTCGATCGGGTGCATCTGGATCTTCAGCGTATTTACGACCTTACTGGCCGCGGAAGCTGCCTCAGGACTGGAAAGCCCTGAACTCGGCTGCATGGCCCTGGCCCATTCCGTGCTGCCTGTCACGGCGGCGGCAACGGCCTGAGAATTGGTATTGGCCGCAATGCCGAGATAGCGGCGAGAATCGAGAATGGTGACCGTCTCAGCCTTGGCATTGGATGCCGCGTCCGCTTTCGTTCCGCTCGCATCGATCCTTGCCGATGGCTTGTCACCATCCGTGTTGATGCTCATCGATACGGACTGGCCCTTGCCGTCTGCGCGTGCAAAGCGGAAGGTCCGATCAGCACCACCAGATGCAGTCGCGTTGGCCACGGCATTGGCATCAGCAGCGAGAGTCTCCTTACGCTGCGTATCGGCTCCACTGGCCTGCCTGTTGTCATTCCGTGCCCTCCCCGCCCTGTCTGCCAAAGCCTGGAATTCTGATATCAATTCCGTCGACGTCGTCCGCACTTCCGCAGAGGTGACTGGCAGCTCCTTGGGTGATCCCAGCAATGCCAGCAACTGGCTGACGCCACCGGTTTCGATGTTGTCCGATTCCGTTGCGGATTTATCATCGTCGTCAAGACTCGTCGGCTGCGACTTGGCCTCGACGCTGGCAGCCTTCGCTAGGTCGGCGGGCTTTGCGGGAGACAACCTGCCATCCTTTGCAAGCTCCAGAATTTTCTCCACTGAGGGCGGCGATTTGACGTCGGGTGTATCATTGGCACGCTCGGCGTGAGCCGGCGTTTTCTCGTCGGGAAGGATATCGGCCGAGACGACATCGATATCCAGCTTGACGTTGATGATGGGACGATCGCTCACGGGGAGGCTGCGCTCGGGCAAACTGGTTGGAGTCGCCATTTGAGGCCGTGCCGTTTTGGACGTCTCTTCTTTCAGTGCAAGGTTTTGAATAGGCAATGATGCAAAGACTTTTCCGGTTTTGGCCGCAACGCTCTGCCTGGAAACCTCTACGTCCTTGGTGGGCAATTGTCCGTCATCGGCAGATTCGATCCGGAGCGGCTTGCCGATGTCGATTTTGCCGGTGTCTTTGCGGCCCGGCTCTATGGCCGATCCAAGGCTGGCAAGATCATTCTTCAAGCTCATCGGTACAGCCGGCGGTTTCTTCTTTCCGGCATCTGTGATCGCGTTCTCGAAAGCGGCGTTATTCACGCCCGCACCAAGAGAGGCGAATGCTCCCGATTTGCCTCCGGCCTTCGTTGACCGCGCCGGGCTCGCGCCCATCAGGCTGTCATCCACCAAACTCATTTTACCTCTCCCTTCAGGAGCATATCGATCTCGTCGATCTTCGAACGGCCGGCCGTCAGGAAATTATCGTGTTCCGGATTACCTTGGTTTTCCGGAGCATTTGCTTCCTGCTCCTCCCCGCCACCTTCCGTTGGCTTGTCAGCCATTTGGGCAACAGGTTCGGCAAACGGGCTTTCGCCACTGCCGCTCCGCTCATTGCTCTCTTCAGGTATCACACTAGAAACAGTCGCTTGTGTCAGGCTTTCGCTCTCCGGCGGCCTTAGCACCTCCTGCGCCACGGCCTTCGCTGCCTGGAGCAGAGCGCGGTCACGGGGCGACAAATCCTGCTCTGGAATAACGGACATCTGCTTGATGGCATCGAGGATATCGGCCGAGGGCACATCGACCAAACCGGCATACAGGCTCGCAAGTGCCTTTGGCTTGCTCTCGGCGATGTCCGAAAGGGCGGCGGCGCGCGCTGCTGCCAGTCGTGCCAATGGCTGCAGGCCGGCAATCGCTGCTCTGCGCGCAATACGCAGATAGACCTCGCGCTGGCGCGCCCGATCCATGAATTCGAGTATCTCGGTTATCTTGCCTTCCGTCTGCTCATTGAAATTGGCGACGGCCAATTCAACGAAGATATCGGCGAACTGGCTGGCATAGGGCGACGTCATGAAACGGCGAGCATAGGACAGCGAATATGAAAAGCCCTTCTCCGGCATGCCCCCGCGCATCGAAAGCGAGATCGACCGCCGCAATGCAGCCTCCTCGATAATCGTGCCTGGCGCCATCAATCGTGCCCAATCGAAATAACCGATCGCGGCTTTGGGATCTTGCAGCGACGAAGCGTTGCCGAGGATGAGATAGAGGTAGGGGGCGATCCGCGAATTGCGGTATTCTGGGATAGCCTTGGCCAGATTGCTGACAATCAGCGCACCCTTGCCGTTCAGATATTGGCGCAAGGCATCAGTGATGCGGCTGTCAAAATTGCCTTCGATGTCGCGACTGGTCAGGAAATCGAGCGTTTCCGGGTTGCCGCCGCTCATGGCGTAGATCAGCGCTGCATCAATGTTGCGCGGATCCTCAAACTGGGCGATGCCTGCCGTGCGCAGGCGCTTGTCGATCGCCCCCAACATATAGCGCTGCATCTCGATGGCCGAATGATCACCAAGCACGACGGAATCCTGGATGAACTGCAGCGAACGCAGAATCTTGTATGGCGGAAGATCGTCGAGTTCTTCAGCATGCAGGATCGTTGCCATCGGCGCTCCGAGCGCGGATGCGCAGAGAAAAGAATGCGGAGCGTTTTGATCATGCGGCTCAGCCCTGATCGTTCTGCAGGAGGATTTCGATGCGGCGATTGGCGGCAGCGTAGGGATCTGCCGGAACCTGAAGCCGTTTGTCGGCGAACCCGCTGATCTGGCTGACACGATCCTCCTTCAGCCCTCCGCGCACCAACATGAAATAGGCGCTCTGGGCACGTTCAGCCGAAAGTCGCCAATTGTCGTAGGCGCCGTTCTTGAACGGACGTCCGTCGGTATGGCCACGAATGGCAACCGCTCCCCTTCGCGCTGCAAGCAGCTTTCCGATCTTCTCCATCGCAACGACGAGATCACGTTGCGGGATGGCGGAACCGACACCGAACATCGGCGTGTCAGCCTGCTCGCTGATCGTTACCAGCAGCCCGCCTTCCGTCGGCGTCACCAAAAGACCCTCAGCCAACTTTCCGGCTGCGCCGCCGATCTCTTTTTCAATTTGCGCCTTCAAGGCTTCCGCCTGCTTTTCGGCCTCTGTTTTCCCGGCCTCGTCCTTTGCCGCGGCCACTTCAGCAGCCTGTTTTTCCGCATCAGTTTTGCCGTCCATAGTCTCAGCAGACGCCACGTCCTTCGATGCGTCCATCTCGCTTGCCGCAACCTCCGGCTTTTCGGCGCCCGCTACCTCGACCTGTTTGGTCCAGAAGTCGGGGTCGAAAGGATCACGATAGGCCTCGCCGCCATCCGCGCCGGTGGCCGGGCCGGACAGGGAAGCCCCCTCGCCTTTCACGCTTATATTTGCCTGGCGTCCAACATCTTTCGCGATTTCCGACAGAACAGAGTAGGGATTTTCAAAGAAGTCTGCGTCGGAATATTTGGTTTCTTCGCCCGACGTCGCCGTCTGGTCGTCACCGGATTTGGCCGAACCGCCGGTCTTGGCGCGCTCGCCGTCGGTCTTCGATTTCTGCTGTGTCTGTTCGCCCTCAGCGTCCTTGGCTGGTTCCTTCAATCCCTTTTCCGAGGGTTTTTCGTCGGCGAGCTGAACAGGGTTGAAATAGGAGGCGACGGCGGCCTTCGTCTCTTCATTGGCGGCGTTGATCAGCCACATGACGAGAAAGAATGCCATCATCGCCGTCATGAAGTCGGCATATGCAATTTTCCAGGCGCCGCCATGATGCCCCTCATGATGGGCGGCATGGCGCTTGATGATAATGATTTCATTCTTGCCGTGGTGTTGGCTTTCGGCTTCGCTCATGCAAGCACCTTCCGCACCGTATCGGCCCATGCGGCCATTCGCGTCACCAGAATGGCGTCACCGAACTCGACCGACAGATCGATATCGGCTGTTTCATGGTGGCGGAAAACCAAGGCCTCGTCGTTGAGATGAATTTTGAGTGCCTCGAACAGGGACTGCGGCCCGCACACCGTGATCGTGCAAGCTTCGCCAGCCGTGAGCGTTAAAGCAATCATGCGGGCCATGTCTTCGATCGACTTGCGCTGCAGGGCCTCATCCATGACAGGCGCAAGCACGCGCGCCGTCTGGTCTCCCAGCATCAGTGCCAGTTGTTCAGACATGTCGGAAAACCTGTCGAAGATCATCGCGGCGATCTCGTTATCGCAACGAACGCGCATGGACTCGAGTTCGGCCGCGTGCTGCGCCTTCAATTCGGCGATCTCATTCTTGTGCTCGAACTGCAATTCGGCTTCCGCCTCTTCCCTTCCCTGCTCGAAGGCCTCGCGGCGTTCGGCCTCAACGTCTACGCTGGGCGGTCGCGGTATCGCAAACCCGCTTCGCTCAGGAAATTCCGTATCGATCTGGGGGAAGTATTTGGGCGGCATTAACGACACAGGCGCCTTGGGCGCACTGAAATCCTTCAGATACCGTGACAAAGAGGCGCTCATCGTGTGCTCCCTGCGCGGACAAGCAGGAATGCAGTGCGCGACGGTGTTGCCGCGCCCCTTGCGAAAGATATCTGGTTTCTGGCCCAAAATTCATGAGAGCGTTGCACGTTCAAAGTCCCCTTTGGGACCAGATGCCTCGAAATACCGCATCTAATCTCCCAACATTTTTGATCCGTATCGATGCCGCTGGCAGAACTAGCCGGCGACAGCGGATGCCATCGATACAAGCGACGACGCAATGATCATTTTGCACCGGCAGCAGGAATAGAGAGAGCTGCAAGGGGAGACTAACCGGTCAAACTTGTGCGAAAATGTAGGTGTTGGACCGCGCCAGGGTAATTAGCGCGGTCCAACCGTTTCCACCAAACCGATGACCGGCGGCGTGGCAGAAAGCCGTTTTCCCGTTTTTGCCTCCGTTTACCGCCGAGTGCGGCGCGTTCCTGATCGTCCGGCGAAACAGGCGGTAGGTTGGTGCGGGAGACATCGTGCAGGCCTAAGCGCCGGCACAGGACACATTGTCGGTAACTCCTTCTTGCATCGAGGTCCGGACACTCACCCGGATGCCTCGATGCCGTTCTCAGGCGATTACGGCTGGAACAGGCGGAGAATGTTTTCGGAGTTGGTGTTGGCGATCGAGAGCGCCTGGATACCAAGCTGCTGCTGCGTCTGCAGGGCCTTGAGGCGGGTTGATTCCTCGTTCATGTCGGCATCCACCAGACGGCCGACGCCCTTGTCGATGACGTCCATCAGGTTGGCGACGAAATTCTCCTGCATGTCGATGCGGCTCTGGATGGCGCCGAGCGTCGCCGCCGAGTCCGTCATCCTGCTGAGCATCGCGTCGGCAGCACTGATCATGCCGTCGAGGATATCATCGGATGTCGTTGAGTAGAGGACGATCTCGGTGCCGGCGGCAGCCGTCGTCGAGCCGACATTGATCAAGTAATAGGTTGCGTTCGCTGTGGTGGCCGCAGTGGCGCCGTTCGGCTGGGCGACTTGGATGCCCTTTGTCAGTTGCCCTCTCGCCGCAGCCTTGGTGTCGATGAGGATCGAAGCAGCGGTATCGTAGTCAAGCGTCGAGACCGAAACGCTGCCATTGGTGGCACGGTTGAACGAAGCCACGATCGATTTCGTTGCTGCTGCCGTGGTGCTGGAATTGTACAGCCAGTTCTCGCCGGAGAAGGACGCGGATTCAGCCGAGGAAATCAGCTGGTTCTTCAGTTCGGCGATTTCCTTGTTGATCTTCGTCTTGTCAACGCCCGGTTCGCGCGCGGCGACGAGCTTCGCCTTGATTTCGGAGATAACGTCGATAGCATTGCTCATGCCGGCATAGGAGGTATCCACCTTTGCCGCGCCGAGCCCCAGCGCGTCCTGAACGGTGGAAAGCGCGGCATTGTCGGACCGCATGGTGGTCGCGATTGACCAGTAGGCGGCGTTGTCGGCCGCGGTTTCCACGCGGTAACCGGAGGAGATGCGGCTTTGTACCTCTTCCATGTTGGAATTGATGGATCGCAGTGTCTGCAAGGCGGCCATTGCGGCGCCATTGGTCATAATGCTGGTCATTGGTCATTGCCCCAGTTTGAAATTGTTGGAACATGCCGGAGTTTAAGACCGGTAGCGACGGGACCAGCATCATGCGAACTACCCCTGTTTACCCTGAGAGGCAGCCCATCGCTCTTAACGAACACTTAACGAGGTTATAGTTAACAAAAGGTTAATAGCGTTAGCGGGTTGGTAATCAATGTGAACGGAAATAAACTTTCCTGACGAAAACCTTAACGGCGCTTGCTTTCGCAAGCCTGAAGTCAACGACGAAAAAGCCGCATCCTTTTTGGGATGCGGCTTGCAGATCATTCATTTGTTCAGCAGTCATGCCAGCAGGCGCGACATGTTCACTCCGATTAACGGAAGAGCGAGAGGATGTTTTCGGAGTTGGAGTTGGCGATCGAGAGCGACTGGATGCCGAGCTGCTGCTGTGTCTGCAGGGCCTTGAGGCGGGTCGATTCTTCGTTCATGTCGGCATCCACCAGGCGACCGACACCCTTGTCGATTACGTCCATCAGGTCGGCCATGAAGTCATCCTGCATCGAGATGCGCTTGTTGGTGGCGCCGAGCGTTGCAGCAGCGTCCGTCAGGCTTGACAGCATGGCGTCGACGGCACTGATCATGCCTTCGATGTTGTCGTCGCTCGTCGACGAGGTCAGGTTGATGATCGTAGCGCCGGTTGCAGCCGTACCACCCGAAGCAAGAACGAGGTAGTAGGTGGCGTTTGCGGTCGTGGCAGCAGTTGCGCCGTTCGGCTGAGCAACAGCAACAGCCTTGGTCAGCTGGCCGTTGGCGGCGACCTTGGTGTCGATGAGAACGGACGTCGAAGCATCAAACGACAGAATGCCGACCGAAACGGTGCCTGCGGCGGAACGGGTGAACGAGCCAACCATTTCCTTGGTGCCGATAGCCGTCGTCGAGTCGTTGTAGAGCCAGTTTTCGCCCGAGAAGGAAGCCGACTGAGCGGTCGAAACCAGCTGGTTCTTCAGCTCGGTGATTTCCTTGTTGATCTTCGTCTTGTCGACGCCCGGCTCGCGGGCAGCCACCAGCTTGGCCTTGATTTCCGAGATCACGTCGATGGCGTTGTCGAGACCGGTATAGGCTGTGTCCGTCTTGGCAGCGCCAAGGCCGAGTGCATCCTGAACCGTCGAGAGAGCCTTGTTGTCCGACTTCATGGTCGTGGCGATCGACCAGTAAGCGGCGTTATCAGCCGCGGTCTCGACGCGCAGGCCGGACGAGACGCGACCCTGGGTCGTTTCCATGCCCGAAGCGATCGAACGCAGGGTGGAGAGTGCTGCCATTGCAGCGGAGTTCGTGAGAATGCTTGTCATGATGTGACTGCCCCTTTTGACAGATGAAATGGAAGGGACATTCCGGTACTCACCGGGAAACAGCAGTCAGCATCATGCCTGCTAACACGTTAATCTTCTTGGTTAACCTGCCGTTTCGATGGTCATAGAAAACACCAACATGGTTAAAGAAATCTGAACGTGTTAAAATTTTTAAACGGGAAAATGAAAAAACCGCATCTCTTTCGAGATGCGGTTTTCCTGCATTGCCCGGCCCGGTGTGGGGGATAACCGGCCCGCAGCGTTTTCCGATTAACGGAAGAGCGAGAGGATGTTTTCCGAGTTGGAGTTGGCGATCGAGAGCGACTGGATGCCGAGCTGCTGCTGTGTCTGCAGGGCCTTGAGGCGGGTCGATTCTTCGTTCATGTCGGCATCGACGAGGCGACCGACACCCTTGTCGATTACGTCCATCAGGTCGGCCATGAAGTCGTCCTGCATCGAGATGCGCTTGTTGGTGGCGCCGAGCGTTGCAGCAGCGTCCGTCAGGCTTGTCAACATGGCGTCGACGGCACTGATCATGCCTTCGATGTTGTCGTCGCTCGTCGAGGACGTCAGCGAGATTGCCGTTGCGCCGGTTGCAGCCGTACCACCCGAAGCAAGAACGAGGTAGTAGGTGGCGTTTGCGGTCGTGGCAGCAGTTGCGCCGTTCGGCTGAGCAACAGCAACAGCCTTGGTCAGCTGGCCGTTGGCAGCGACCTTGGTGTCGATGAGAACGGACGTCGAAGCATCAAACGACAGAATGCCGACCGAAACGGTGCCTGCGGCGGAACGGGTGAACGAGCCAACCATTTCCTTGGTGCCGATAGCCGTCGTCGAGTCGTTGTAGAGCCAGTTTTCGCCCGAGAAGGAAGCCGACTGAGCGGTCGAAACCAGCTGGTTCTTCAGCTCGGTGATTTCCTTGTTGATCTTCGTCTTGTCGACGCCCGGTTCGCGCGCGGCGACGAGCTTGGCCTTGATTTCCGAGATCACGTCGATGGCGTTGTCGAGACCGGTATAGGCTGTGTCCGTCTTGGCAGCGCCAAGGCCGAGTGCATCCTGAACCGTCGAGAGAGCCTTGTTGTCCGACTTCATGGTCGTGGCGATCGACCAGTAAGCGGCGTTATCAGCCGCGGTCTCGACGCGCAGGCCGGACGAGACGCGACCCTGGGTCGTTTCCATGCCCGAAGCGATCGAACGCAGGGTGGAAAGTGCTGCCATTGCAGCGGAGTTCGTGAGAATGCTTGTCATGATGTGACTGCCCCTTTTGACAGATGAAATGGAAGGGACATTCCGGTACTCACCGGGAAACAGCAGCCAGCATCATGCCTGCTAACACGTTAATCTTCTTGGTTAACCTGCCGTTTCGATGGTCATAGAAAACACCAACATGGTTAAAGAAATCTGAAGCTCATATTCATTTCAGAAAGAAAAAACCGCACCTCTTTCGAGATGCGGTTTTCTGTAGGTCGCGAACCGGACTTGGGGGAAGGCCGGCGGCGCCGTTTCTGGTCCGATTAACGGAAGAGCGACAGGATGTTCTGCGAGTCCGAGTTGGCGATCGAGAGCGCCTGGATGCCGAGCTGCTGCTGTGTCTGCAGGGCCTTGAGGCGGGTCGATTCTTCGTTCATGTCGGCATCGACGAGGCGACCGACACCCTTGTCGATGACGTCCATCAGGTCAGCCATGAAGTCGTCCTGCATCGAGATGCGCTTGTTGGTGGCGCCGAGCGTTGCAGCCGAATCCGTCAGGCTTGTCAGCATGGCGTCGACGGCACTGATCATGCCTTCGATGTTGTCGTCGCTCGTCGAGGACGTCAGCGAGATTGCCGTTGCGCCGGTTGCAGCCGTACCACCCGAAGCAAGAACGAGGTAGTAGGTGGCGTTTGCGGTCGTGGCAGCCGTTGCGCCGTTCGCCTGGGCAACAGCAACACCCTTGGTCAGCTGGCCGTTGGCGGCGACCTTGGTGTCGATGAGAACGGACGTCGAAGCGTCGAAGGACAGAACGCCGACCGAAACGGTGCCTGCGGCGGAACGGGTGAACGAGCCAACCATTTCCTTGGTGCCGAGTGCCGTCGTCGAGTCGTTGTAGAGCCAGTTTTCACCGGAGAAGGAAGCCGACGTTGCCGTCGAAACCAGCTGGTTCTTCAGCTCGGTGATTTCCTTGTTGATCTTCGTCTTGTCGACGCCCGGCTCGCGGGCAGCAACCAGCTTGGCCTTGATTTCGGAAACAACGTCGATGGCGGCGTTCAGGCCGGTATAGGCTGTGTCCGTCTTGGCAGCGCCAAGGCCGAGTGCATCCTGAACCGTCGAGAGAGCCTTGTTGTCCGAACGCATGGTGGTTGCGATCGACCAGTAGGCGGCGTTGTCCGAAGCGCTGCCAACGCGCAGGCCGGACGAGATGCGGCCCTGGGTCGATTCCATGTCGGAGGAGATCGAACGCAGGGTGGAAAGGGCCGCCATGGCGGAGGAGTTTGTCAGAATGCTTGTCATTTACAGTGTCCCTCTAGGATACAAGATACAAGGATAGGGGACATACCGGACTAAAAAATAACCGGTGATAAAGGATCGGCATCATGCCTCTTGGCGCTGCTTTTTCAGGACGAGGTCGCCAAACCCGTTATGCCAGGACAATGTCGCAGCAACATCTTGCGATTTGCTTAAAAGCCGCCGGTTCATCCAGGTTTCCGAATACGCTCACACTGAATCGAGGCTTATCGCCAACAACGGAAATAATTCAATAAATTCAGATAATTATGCAAAAAATTGAGATGTTTTGACGTCTTAAAAATAGACGCAAAATTAACCATGAAACCGTTTCAGTTGAACGAGCGCACCAGACTGCCGACGAGCAGGTTCCAGCCGTCGATCAGGACGAAAAACAGGATCTTGAACGGCAGCGAGATCGATGTCGGCGGTAGCATCATCATGCCCATCGCCATGGTGATGGTGGCCACCACCAGATCGATCACCAGGAACGGCAGCATGATCAGGAAGCCGATCTCGAATCCGCGGCGGATTTCCGAAATCATGAAGGCGGGAACCAAAGCGCGAAGGTCTACCTTCTCGTCGACGACGACGGTCTGTCCCTTCTCCTCTGCAATATCGATAAAGAGCTGAAGATCTTTTTCCCGGGTGTTGGCTGCCATGAATTCGCGGAACGGTTCCGACACGCGCGCGATGGCTTCGGTTTCGGTGATCTCGTTCTTCAAGAGCGGGTCTATGCCGGATTGCCATGCCCGGTCGAAGGTCGGCGCCATGACGTAGAAGGTCATGAACAGAGCAAGGCTGACCATGATCATATTGGACGGCGTTGTGGCAAGGCCCATGCCGGTGCGCAGGATCGCGAAAGCGATGACAAAGCGCGGAAAGCTGGTGACCATGATCAGAATGCCCGGCGCGACCGAAAGCACCGTCAAAAGACCAAAGGTCCGGATGATCCACGAGGCGACGGAGCCGTCGATCGGCTGCGTCAGGATATCCGCAGGAAAACCCTGCGCACCCGCGATGCCGGACATCGCCATCATGGCGACTATGAATGCGACGGTACGGATCATGGGCGAATCATTGGATGACAAATGTCCTGAAGATCACATTGGTTACGCGCCCTTCGGAACGAAGGTCAACCCGTTCCTGGATGTCATCCTTCAAATACTGGAATCCGCGCGGTCCCTGGATCTGCTGAAGCGAAACCGTCTTCAGGTAACCCGCGATATCCTGATGGATCTGCTCCGACAGCGTGACGTCAGGCGCACCGTTGAACTGCAGGGCAACCTCAAGACGGATCCAGTTTTCCGAGGGGTAGGCGAGGTTCGTGGTAATCGGCTCGAGCTGGACGATGCCGTTGGCCTCCGTCGCGATATGCGGCAGCCCCTCATCCTTCTTCTTCTCGCCGCCCTGGTCCTCGCCTGCCGGTCCGACAGCGGCCGCCGCAGCGTTCTCGGGCGGGGGTGCAATCAGGCCGCCCAGCACCCAGCCGCCGCCGGCGGCAAGCAGGGTCAGCACACCGATCGCCGCTATCGTTATGATCGGCGATGGTTTTTTCGCACTGGGCTTGCCGTCGAGTTCTTCCATGATCAAAGTCCATACCTGTTTCAACCACGCCCAGCCGGGCGGCCGGGCGTCTCGTCAGATCGGCGAGATGATATCCATGACCTGTTGCCCGATGGGCGGCTGCTGGACTTCCGTCAGGCGGCCGCGGCCGCCGTAGGAGATGCGGGCCTCCGCGATCTTGTCGTAGGAAATCATGTTCTTCGCATCCACATCCTGCGGCCGGACGATACCGGCAACATTGAGGATGCGGATTTCATGGTTCACTCGGACTTCCTGCGAACCGCTGATCAGGAGATTGCCGTTTTCAAGCACGCCGGTCACAACCGCGGCAACGAGCAGGACGAGCTTTTCTGCGCGCTCTGTCGTGCCCTCGCCCTTCGTCGATGTGTTCGAACCATAATCGAGGCCGCCCTTCCATCCGAAGTCACTGACCTCGGATTGGCCATTGGCACCGATGCTGAAGCCGCTGTCATTGGTTCGGCTGCGATCCGTCTTGTTGTCGAAGGAGGCTTTGTCATCGATCCGGATGTCTACCGTCAGGATATCGCCGACATTGAGGGCGCGCGCATCCTTGAAAAGGGCGGCCTGTTGGTCGCTCCACAGCGAGTAGCCATGAGCTGTCGGCTGCGCCTGTTTCGGATAGCTCGCCATCTGCGGCGTCTGCGCATATTGCAGGCCGCTGCCAATCGGGCTCATCGACGGTGCACGGCCGATTTCATTGAAGGTCTGGCTCTGGCACCCCGAGAGCAGGCTTGCGACCATCAACACCGGAAGAGGATATTTCATGATGGTTCCTTCGATGTGTTCGGATCGCTGGCGCTTGAAATAATATTGGCCAGAACAGCGGCCTTGTCAGGCGCCATCTCGGCGAGGATAAGGCTCGACTGGCGCTTCGGCAGCTTCATGACGATGGCGGCTGCAATCTCCGGATTGACGAGTTCGAGTTGCCCGGCAGCGGCATCCGCCTTCATGGTCTTGTAGATATCAACAAGGCCAAGTTCCGCCTGTTTCAGGAAGTCGTCGCGCCGCTTCAGCCAGTCCTCGTATTCCGCCCGACGCTTTTCCAGCATGGTGATGCGCTCATTGACGCCGGCCTGGAGCTCGGCCAGTTCCTTCTTTTGCAGAACGTAGCGCTGGTCGCGCGCTGCATCGGCGATGTTCGTGCAGAATTGCTGGATCTCGTCCGAGGTGCCATTGCCGGCGACCGGCGCCGCGACGTCCTGGGCGAAAGCACCCGGGATCGCGAGCATCCCGCAGATCATACCGGCTGCAAGCAAGCGAGGCGCGGACAGTTTAATCGTGATGCTGGTCATTGCAGTACGAGCTCCGCCTGGAGGGCTCCGGCCGATTTGATGCCCTGGAGAATGGAAATGATGCCGTCGGGCTTGACGCCGATGCTGTTGAGGCCGGCGACCAGAGACCGCAGGTTCGGCCCGTTGAGGATCGCGACCGTGCCGCCATCCGCCTGCGCCTCGATCGTCGTGTTGGGCTCGACTGCGGTTTCGCCGCGCGAGAAGGGCTCGGGCTGGACCACAGTCGGTGTCTCCGTCACCTGCACGGTGAGCGTGCCGTAGCTGACGGCGACCTCGGAGATGCGTACGTCCTGGCCGATGACGATCGTGCCTGTCCGTTCGTTGACGACGACGCGGGCCGGAACATCCGTCTCGATGACCAGGTTTTCTATATCTGCCATCAGGCGGGCAAGGTCGGCCATTTTCGGCTTGTCGACGACGACGGACTGGGAATCCCGCGCTTCTGCAATGCGACCGCCGAACTGCTGCGTCGCATAGCGGTTGATCGCCTCGGCCATGCCGACCGCTGTCGAGAAGTCAGGGTTGCGCAATTGCAGCACCAGGTTGAAGCCGTCCTTGAATTTGGACGGCAGCTCCCGCTCAATGATCGCGCCGTTCGGCACACGACCGGACGTCGTGATTCCCTGCGTAATCGACGCGGCATCGCCCTGTGCATTGAACCCCGTCACGACGACGGATCCTTGAGCGACGGCATAAATCTGTCCGTCGGCACCCGACAGTGAGGTCATGACAAGTGTGCCGCCGCGCAGCGATGTCGAATCACCGAGAGAGCCAACCGTTACGTCGATGCGGCTACCGGGGCTGGCGAAGGGTGGCAGATTGGCGGTGACGAGAACGGCCGCAATGTTCTTCGAGCGCGAGTCGTTGCCCTGCGTCGAAATGCCGAGATTCTGCAGCATGGCGCGCAGCGACTGTTCGGTGAACGGCGAGGAGCGCAGGCTGTCGCCCGTTCCCTGCAGGCCGACGACGAGGCCGTAGCCGATCAGCTGGTTGTCACGACCGGACTGGACGGAGGCCACATCCTTGATGCGCGAGGCGGCGGCAACCGGGGTTGTCGCAAGGGACAGGGCGGTTGCCAGCGCCAGGAGCAAGCGGCCGAAAGGAAAGGTCATTTTGCCACCACATGGATTGTGCCGTCGGCCATCACGGTTCCGGAGACAATGATGCCGGAATCGGTATTGCGGACACGGATCAGATCGCCGATCGCCGCACTTTCGAGCGGTGCGCCGGCGGCGGTTATAGTCAGCGGGCCATTGTTGAAAACGATGCGCACGGCCTTGCCGCGTTCGACGGCGTAAGGGTCGCGAAGAGCCGACGTCAGAATGACCCGGCCGGCCAGAAGCGTACGGCTGGTAATCTTTCCAGCGACCTGGCTGACGGCGGAAGCATAATCGCCCGTCAGGTTCGGATTGGTCACTTCGACCGCCTGGACCTGATTGCTCTGGATCACTTCGCCGGGATAGATCGTTCGCGTCGGAATGACAGCCATGGGGGTCTGCGCCTGCGCCGGGCTTTGTACCGTCAAGCTTATGCACAGCAAGGCGGCAACGGCCGATGCCCGCAGAAGAAGACTTCCGCGGGTGCCTTTTGCTTTTGCTACCGATGCAGTCAGGCGAAACGTCATGTTTGCCATTCCTTCTACTATCTGAGGTTCTTGCTCACGGTGGAGGCCATCTCGTCGGCAGCCTGGATGATCTTCGAATTCATCTCATAGGCGCGCTGTGCCGAGATCAGGTCGGTGATTTCCTTGACCGGATCGACATTCGAAGCCTCGAGATATTTCTGCTTGATCTGCGCATAACCCGGATCCGCCGGTGTGCCGATCACGGGATCGCCGGAGGCAGGCGTCTGCTTGAACAGGTTGTCGCCCTGCGGCTCAAGGCCGGCCTCGTTGACGAAGTTGGCAAGCGTCAGCTGGCCGATTTCCTGCGGGATCGTATCGTTGCCGACACGCGCCATGATCTGGCCGGAAGTCGAGACCGTGATCTCGCTGGTGTTCGGCGGAACGGTGACGCCCGGAACGACCGTATAACCGTCGATGGTGACGAGCTGACCTTCGGCATTGGTGTTGAAGGCGCCCGCGCGGGTATAGGCCGTTTCGCCATCCGGCGTCTCGATCTGGAACCAGCCGCGCCCGATCAATGCAAGGTCGAGGTCGTTGCCGGTCGAGACAAGACTGCCCTGCAGATGCAGGTTGCGAACCGCCGAGGTCTGGACACCGAGGCCGATATTTGCGCCTTCCGGAACCACTGCCTGGTTGGCGCGATTGGGAACGCCTGCGGCTCGCTCGGTCTGGTAGAGCAGGTCGGAGAATTCAGCGCGCGCACGCTTGTAACCCGTGGTGTTGATGTTGGCGATGTTGTTCGCGATCACCTCAAGGTTCAGCTGCTGGGCGTTCATGCCGGTTGCGGCAATGGAAAGAGCTTTCATCAATCTGATCCTTTAAATCGGCATGCGTGCGATTTCGAGATAGGCGCTGACCACCTTGTCGCGAACGGCGATGGCGGTTTGCAGCGACTGCTCGGCGTTCATGACGGCGTCGATGACTTCGCGTGTGTTGGCTTCACCGCGGATGCCCTGCAGCGAGGAAACTTCCGCTTTTTTCAGGCTGCCGACCATGTCGGTTGCCATGCTGCCCATGACGTCTGCGAAGCTCTGTGTCTTGCCGGCCGCCGATGTGCCACCAAGCATGGCCTGCGCGGTGGAAGCTGCCGACGAGGTCGACGTCGTGCCGTCGAGACCCTGAATGCTGGAAAGACCGCCGATGTTCTGGATTGCGTTGATCATTACTGCGAAGCCCTCAGGAGGTCGATGGTTGCCGAAATCAGGTCGCGTGCCTGCTTGATGGTCTGGAGATTGGCCTCGTAGGAGCGGTTAGCTTCCCGCATGTCGGCCATTTCGATCAAAACGTTGACATTAGGCAGCTTGACCATGCCCTTGTCGTCCGCTGCCGGATTGCCGGGGTCAAACTCGGTGATGAATTCGCTGTCATCCGTTCCCAGACGCTTGACCTCGACCATCGAGGCGCCGCTGGCGCGATCCACCTCGGCGGCAAAGCTAACCGTCTTACGACGATAAGGGTCCGTTCCGGGGGCATCGCCCGTCGAGCGCGAATTGGCGATGTTTTCGGAAACGATGCGCAGACGAGTCGATTCCGCTTCGAGGCCAGTGGCCGAAACTTTAAGAGCTGAGATCAGAGGATCCATCGGTTCTACTTCCTAACCGCCATGAGCATCATCCGGTGAAAGGCTTTCACCAGGCCGGTATTGAGCTCGTAATCACGCTTGATTGAACCGGTCTTCATCATTTCCTGCTCGAGCGACACGCTGTTGCCCGAAATCTGGACTTCTCCGCCTTCAAGCATGGCGACTTCCGTGACTTGAGCCGCCTCGACCCCCTGCGTGAAATGTCCGGGCTGCGTTGCGGCCATCTGGACACCCGTTGACTGGAGGACACTTTCGAAGGGTTTGATATCTTTTGCCGCATAATGCGGTGTGCTGGCATTGGCGATATTGCCGGCGACAACGTTCTGGCGGACCGATAGCCACTGGGCCTGACGGGACGCGAGATCGAAAAGCTGAATAGGTTGCATCATGCGACTCCATGCTTGTTGATGCCGAACCTAGGGCCGTAATCTTGCGTGGGACTTGTCTTGGATGCAGATGCGAAAAATCATACCCTGGCACGCAGGGGAAACCCGCCGCGCTGGGCAACGGTTACCGGGCCGCAAGGGCGCGCCCGGATATTCGGCCATCATGGCGGATTGTTCGTCGCACGGATGCGACCGTCGCAAAATCAGTTGGTCTGAAAGATGTCGCCGTTGGAGGTGATCATCACCCAACGTCCCTCGCGCTGCTCGAGCGTGGCCAGCCGGCTGTTATCAGGCAAGACGGAACCGACGCGCACGATATACATGCCGCTGGCATCTTCGATCAGAGCCCGGCCGTTGGCGACGTGCATCAGCTTGAAGCCCGACGAACCCGGAAAGGGCTGCTCCGGCCCATCCTTCTGGTTTGCCAGGGTGCCTTCGTCATCCGTCGACGGCACCGTCGCGGTAAACAGCTGGTCCACGGCAGCCTTGACCTCCGGGTCGGTTTCCGGCTCGCCGTCGGGCGAAAGCGAAGCAACGGTTCCGGAACCGATCTTCTCGGGCAGATCGCGCGTTGCGCCGCTCCAGGGTGCCGGCATGGCAAACTTGTCCTGGTGCAGGAAAGCATACCACGGGAAGAAGGTGGCGATTGCGGCAAGCGTGATGCCTGCCGCGCCCAGTGCCTTGTCGATGGTAGGGATGCGTTCGCCGCGTTTGCGCTGCGGCACGATTTCGTCGGCGTCTTGATCGTTCATGTTCATGCTCTCGGTCTCAAACCGGCTGCTGGCTGGTTACCGACTGTCGCCGCCGCCTTCAGCGCATTGGCCAGATCGGTGAAGGCATCGAAGGCCGGCCGCTCGCCGGGTGTCTGTTTCAGAATTTCATAGATCACCGGGACCTGCTTGATGGCCATGTCGAGATCAGGATCACTGCCGGGACGGTAGCCGCCGATCAGGCGCAAGTCTCGGGTTTCCTCGAAACGATGGATGAGTGACTTCAGCCGCGAGACCAGCTTTTCCTGATCGGGCGTCCAGGCTTTGCGCGCAAGACGCGACACCGAAGCCAACGGATTGACGGGCGGGTAGCGCCCCTCTTCGGCCAGGCTGCGGTCCATGACGATATGCCCGTCGAGAATGCCGCGGGTCGAGTCGGCGATCGGATCGTTGTGATTGTCGCCATCGACAAGGATGGAAATGATCGCTGTGATCGTGCCGGTACCTTCGGCACCAGGCCCGGCCCGCTCGAGAAGACGCGGCAGTTCTGTAAAGACGGAGGCCGGATAACCGCGCGCGATCGGCGGCTCGCCCGAAGCAGTTGCCACTTCGCGGATCGCATGGGCAAAACGCGTCACACTATCGACGATCAAAAGCACGTTGTCGCCCTGGTCGCGATAGTGCTCGGCAATCGTCATCGCTGTCAGCGGTGCCATCTTGCGCAGCATCGGGCTTTCATCGCTGGTGGCGACGACGGCAACCGACTTGGACAGGTTTTCTCCCAGCGTATCCTCGATGAACTCGCGCACTTCACGACCACGTTCGCCGACCAGCGCAATCACGACCTTGTCGAAGGCATCGGCGCGCGCCAGCATGGAGAGAAGCGTCGATTTGCCAACGCCGGAGCCGGCGAAAATACCGAGACGCTGGCCAAGGCAAAGCGGCGAGAAGATATCGATGGCGCGCACGCCGGTGCGGAAACCATGCTGCACACGCTGGCGGGTCATGGACGGCGGCGCTGTATTGGATATCGGGCGACGGATATCACCCTGCAAAAGCGGCCCGCGTCCATCGATCGGTTCGCCCAGCGCGTTTATGGTGCGGCCGCACCATCCTTCAGTCGGTGCGACACGGAAGGCGCCCTTACGGATAACAGTATCGTGGATACCGATCGGGTCGCCCGGCTCGATCGGGCAAACGACTACCGTTTCCTGTTCCACTTTGACGACTTCGCCAAGATGTATCCCGGTCGCACTCCGGTGCGCAACAAATTCGCCGAGGCGAACGTGACGCGACAGACCGCTGACGGTGTAGTGACCAGCTGAAATCGTTTTGACGTGGCCGCCCGGCGCAATCGAAAAATCCGGATTGGAATATCGCCCGACGAGACCTGCAAGGGCTGCAAGCGACGTCGATGTGTTGCGGATCTGGATCTTCTCGCCCTGCATGCCGTTTCCTGTCACGATGTGGGTTTACCGGTTGCCGCCAAGCGTCTTGATCGCTTCGTCCAGTGTGCCTTCGCTGTCGCGCATCAGGGCCGTGATATTCTCGAAGGCCCGTGAGACCATGATCAGCTGGGACATTTCCTGGACGGCGTTGACATTGGACTCTTCGACGAACCCCTGAAGAACGCCAACGTCAAAGCGATCAACCACCGGCTCCGGCTGCGTCACGGGAATGACGGCACTGTTTTCATGGCGGATAAAGCCATTGGTGAAATCGGCCTCGTAGAGGCCGAACGAAGCGACTTGTGCACCATTCTGTCGGATCAAGCCGTCGGCACCGACCTCGACGGGGCCGGCGACATTGCCCAGTTGGATCGGCGCGCCACCCGGATCGAGCACCGGATAGCCGCGGATCGTGACCAGATCGCCATTATCGGTGATCGTGAAACGGCCGTCGCGGGTGAGCGCTGGACCCGCTGGCGTCTCGATCTGAAACCAGGCGTCGCCCTTGATCGCAAAATCCAGAGAATTATTCGTTTGCCTGAGGCCGCCATTGTTGGTGTTGATGAATTCCTGTCCTTCTGACACGAAGGCGACCTTAGCGGGCTGTGTATCGGCAACCACCTGATTGAATTTCACCTCCGTTGCGCGGAAGCCGACGGTGCTGGAATTGGCGACGTTGTCCGCAAGCGTATTCAGACGCTTTTCAAGCGCAACCTGAGAGGAAATCGCGACATAAAGGCCGGTCTGCATATCAGAGCCCTCCGAGTTTCAGTCTATTGATGGAGAGAAGCAGATCAGAGGAAATGCCGTAGCCGCTGGAGGATCCGAAGACGGCGAGCGGGTCGTAGGGATCGGAGGAGTTGTTCAGCTCCCAAAGAGCCGTGAACCGCTCCATGAATTTGCTCAGCTTTGCCGGATCCTTGAAATCGTCGATATCGATCGTCTTTTCGATCGTGGCAACCTGCTTGTCGATGTCGGAAGCGGCGAATTCGTCGGGTAGCTGCATCACTGTGCGCACAACCTGCGCCAGGGCATTGTCGGCCAGAAGACCGTAGCCACTGGTGATCGACGGCGCCATGCGTTCGAAGTAAAGCGCGAGCCGTACGCCGGAGTTTTCCTCGCCGGCGTTCTGCTCAAGCGTCTGGCGGGCATACTTATCCGCCACGCCCTTCTGCGCCTTGTCAAAGGATGTTGCCGCCGCGCCATTGCGGGCGAAGTTCAGCGATTCCACCAACTCCGAATAACGACTGTCCGTCAGTTTCTTGGCGAAGGCGTCCTCACTATCAACACCTTCCGTCAGGACCTTGCGCATGAAAGCCTTGGCGTAACCCATGTCTTCCAGGCCGTGTGCCTTGATCGCGTAGTTATAGAGCCGGCTGTCGGCAAAAAACTCGTCGATGGATTTCACATCGCCGATCTTGGAAAGATAATATTCCGTCTCGCGCGCAACGTCTGGCTGTTCTGCCACGCGCTCCAGCGATTTCGACAGGTCGGCGGTGATGAGTTTGTAGCTGGTATAGGTCGTCGTCACGACGGCACCCCCGTTGGCTCATATTCGAAACAGCGCAGCACGCGCCCATTGGGCAGAACCTGCATCCTTTTGCTTGCGCGAACCTGTTCCGGAAGAGGCCGGAAAAAGGCTCCCGGGCCAGCCTCACGCAAGGCAGAAACCGTATCTGTGGCCTTGAAAATTGCGATCTTGGCGGACAAAAAACATGAACATCATCATCGGCCTTCTCCTGACATTCGGCTGTATCATCGGCGGCTACATCGCCATGGGCGGCCACATGGAGGTGTTGAACCAGCCCTTCGAGCTTGTCATCATCGGCGGCGCGGGCATTGGCGGCTTCATCATTGCCAATTCGATGAAGGTGATCAAAGACACCGGCAAAGCCCTGGGAGAGGCCTTTACCAACAAAGTTCCGAAGGAACGCCACTATCTCGATACGCTCGGCGTCCTCTACAGCCTGATGCGCGACCTGCGCACCAAGTCGCGCAACGAGATCGAAAGCCACATCGACAACCCGGACGAATCCTCGATCTTCCAGCAGGCGCCGACCGTGCTGAAGAACAAGGAACTGACGTCCTTCATCTGCGACTATGTCCGCCTTATCATTATCGGCAATGCCCGCAGCCATGAGATCGAAGCACTGATGGACGAGGAAATCAACACCATCACCCATGACAAGATGAAGGGCTACAATGCGCTCGTCACCATGGGCGACGCCTTCCCGGCGATCGGCATCGTCGCCGCCGTTCTCGGCGTCATCAAGGCCATGGGCGCGATCACGGAAGCGCCTGAAGTGCTTGGCGGCAAGATCGCCGCTGCTCTCGTCGGCACCATGCTCGGCATCTTCCTCTCCTACTGCATCGTCAGCCCGATCATCGCCAACATCAAGACGGTGCGCGACAAGCAGGGACGCCTCTACATCATCGTCAAGCAGACGCTCCTTGCCTACATGAACGGCTCGGTCCCCCAGGTTGCGCTGGAATACGGACGCAAGACGATTTCGGCCTATGAGCGTCCGTCCATCGATGCCGTCGAGCAGGAAATGATGAATCCGGGCGGCGGCGGCGAAAGCAAGGCGGCCTGATCCATGACAGCACACACCACCACCGACAACGTTCATCCTTTCGATCGCCGCCTTCTGGCGCGCATGACCGGCGCTCTTGGCGATAGCCAGACCATCGGCAAGATCTGCGGCGATCTCGGCCATATCTTTTCGGAGTTTCTTCCTGACATTCTCAAGGCAGAAACCGGGCTCGACATCGCTATCGCCTATGCCGGTTTCGATGTGGGCATGAAAAGTGAGCTGGTTACCGATCTCGGCACTGCCGTCGCGCTCAGCGATGCCTCGCTGCGTAACTGGGCTGCGGATTTCACGCTGAGCTGCGACAGCCCGCTGATCATCACGCTGATGGAAACGCTGCTCGGTGCGCCACCGTCTGCCATCGAGGAGCCGAAGCCCCGGGCACTGTCTGCCATCGAACTTGATGCCGCGACGATGATCTTCGAGAAATTCGCCGATGTCCTGCGTTCGGCGGTCAACGCGAGCGGTGGCTTCGAACCGCTGGTCGGCAGGCCGTACAATTCGGCCACACGTCCAGCCGACGATCCGGATGTCGAGGATTGTTACGCAGCCTGCGTCAACGTCACTGTTGGCCTCGGCCCAGTCCTTTCGACATTCTCCGTGATCGTGCCGCAGAAAACACTTCTGAAAACGACGATCGTTTTTCCCAAAGGCGTGGGGCACAACAAGAAAGCAAAGTCCGAATGGAACGAGCATCTGGAACAGCAGGTTCGCCGCTCTGCGGTAACGCTTGAGGCTCGCATCAAGCTTGAAAGCCTGACGCTTGACACGATCAGCCGCCTGCAACCGGGCGACGTCATTCCTTTTCACGATGCCCAGGACGTGCGCGTCGAGGTCAATGCCAATGGCAGGGAGCTCTACATCTGCGAGTTCGGGCGCTCCGGCGCAAAATATACCGTTCGGATAAAGGACACACACGGATCCGAGAACGACATTCTTCACCATATCATGGGTTAAAAGAACCGCGCTCCGACCCGCAGTATGGTTGGGGCAAGTTTCAACTGGAATAATTCAAACATGGCTACCAAAAAGCACCCATTGGCGAACAAGCGATTCCCAACGTCGGCGATGACGAACTCGACCAGGCGATCGACGATCTGCGCGGCGTCCTGAAAAGCGACAGCGCAGGAACACTGCCCGGATCCGATTTCGACATGGATTTCGGCGCCGCTGAAACACCTGACCTTTCGTCGGATTTCGGCAGTTCCTTCGGAGACACGGCTGGCGGCCTTGACAGCTTTGGCGGCGATTTTGGCTCGACCGATTTCGGCGACGATGCGGTTTCCGGAACGGCATTCGGAACGAGCGATTTCGACGGCTCCAGCGATTTCGGCGGCGCGCACCTCGATGGCAGCTCGACATCCAGCGAACCCGGCAGCAGTCTGACCGCCAATCTCGATCTGATCATGGACATTCCGATCGAGGTCCAGATCGTTCTCGGATCGAGCCGCATGCAGGTTTCAAGCCTGATGAATCTGACCGAAGGTGCAACGATCGCGCTGGACCGCAGGATCGGCGAAGCCGTCGATATCGTCGTCAACGGTCGGGTCATCGGTCGGGGCGAGATTACGGTTCTGGAAGACGATGAAACACGTTTCGGTGTGAAGCTCATCGAAATCAAGGGTACCAGTAAAGTTTAAAGCCCAGACCTGGGCCACGAGGATCAATCCATGATGGATTTCGACAATTTCGCGGCACAAGCGCCGACCAGCCCTCTCAGCCAAATCGACAAGGCTGCGGCGGTCCTTCTCGCTATGGGTAAGCCCATCGCCGGTAAATTGTTGAAATTCTTTACACAGAGCGAATTGCAGGCGATCATCGCCTCGGCGCAATCGCTCCGATCCATTCCCCCACATGAACTGGAAATCCTCGTCAACGAATTCGAGGACCTGTTTACCGAGGGCGCCGGCCTGATGGATAACGCCAAGGCCATCGAGGGAATCCTGGAAGAAGGCCTTTCACCTGACGAAGTCGATGGCCTGCTTGGACGGCGCACCACTTTCCAGTCCTATGAGGCAAACATCTGGGACCGTTTGCAAGAATCCGACCCCGTTTCCGTGGCCCAGTATCTCGGCAAGGAACATCCGCAGACAATTGCCTATGTGTTGTCCATGATGCCCTCGACTTTTGGCGCCAAGGTGCTGCTGCAGCTTCCCGAGCAGAGCCGTGCCGATATTATCAACCGTGCCGTCAATATGAAAAGCGTCAGCCCGAAAGCCGCAACGATCATCGAAACGCGCGTCTTCGAGATGATGCGCGAACTGGACGCCGACCGGAATTCGACGGGGTCGATCAAGATCGCCGAAGTCATGAACGAACTGGAAAAGAACCAGGTCGACAGCCTTCTTGCCTCGCTCGAAAGCCTCAACACCGATGCGGTCAAGAAGGTTCGCCCGAAAATCTTCCTTTTCGACGACATTCTCGCAATGCCGCAGCGCAGCCGAGTCCAACTGTTCAACGACGTCTCTGGCGATATCATCACCATGGCCCTGCGCGGCTCCAGCATGGCACTGCGCGAATCGGTTCTGGCCTCGCTCGGCGCACGCCAGCGCCGCATGATCGAGTCCGACCTCTCGGCTGGCGATGCGGGCATCAACCCGCGCGATATCGCAATTGCCCGTCGTTCCATCACCCAGGAAGCGATCCGCCTTGCCGCCAGCGGCCAGATCGAACTGAAAGAGAAGACGCAAGCCGCAGCCTGACGTCGGACGTTTTAACAAACCACGCGTCAGGCTATTTGAGCCAGGCGCGTGTTTTTGTTTCTCAACCCGATCAAAAGTAAAAGTTGCGGTTTCTGTGAGGCCAGTCGCTTTAACAGGTGGTGCCTCTTGCATCCGGCTGGTGTCAGGATCACAACTGGCTGTCGCGCAAAGACTGCGGCTCAGCGCGAGGGCTCGTCGATCTGATGTCTGAAGATCAGGACAAAGACAGTAAAACAGAACTGCCATCGGAGAAAAAATTGTCCGATGCGGCCGAGAAAGGCAATGTGCCCTTCTCGCGCGAAGTGACGATGTTCGCTTCGACGATCGGCATCTACATTTTTTTCGTGTTTTTCATGCCGCAGGGCTTCACCACGCTTGCCGAGGCGTTGAAGGACATTTTTGAACAGCCCGAAGCGTGGCGCATCGAGACATCCACTGATGTCGTCGCCTTGGTCACCCACATCTTCTGGTCGACAAGCGCATTGATGATCCCGATTTTCGCGCTGCTTGTCGTCTTTGGCCTTGGCTCATCGGTCCTGCAGAACCTGCCCTCGCCGGTTCTTGACAGGATAGCACCGAAAATGAACCGCATTTCGCCCATCGGTGGCTTGAAGCGAATCTACGGAGCCCAAGGTCTTGTCGAATTTGGCAAGTCGCTCTTCAAGATCATCATCGTCTCCGTTGTGATCGTGATGGTACTCAAGAATGACTATTACGCCTCGCTCGAATCGATGTTCTCCGATCCGCTGACGATCTTTACGACGCTGACCGGTGATCTCAACGAGATCATGATCGTCATCCTCTTCGCGACCGCCACGATCGCCGTTGTCGATTTTTCTGGACACGCTACCACTGGTACACCGAACTGCGCATGACCAAGCAGGAGGTGAAGGAAGAACTGAAGCAATCACAGGGCGACCCAATCATCAAGGCACGACTGCGTTCGATCGCCAGGGACCGCGCGCGTCGGCGGATGATTTCGTCGGTTCCGCGCGCGACGCTTGTCATCGCCAACCCGACCCACTTTGCGGTGGCGCTGCGTTATGTGAAGGAAGAAGGCGATGCGCCAGTCGTGGTTGCCAAGGGACAGGATCTCGTCGCATTGAAGATTCGCGAGCTTGCGGAAAAAACGGTATTCCAGTTTTTGAGGACCCGCCCCTCGCACGCTCAATGTTTGCGCAAGTCTCGGTCGATAGTGTGATTCCACCGGTCTTCTACAAGGCAGTAGCCGAACTGATCCACCGGGTTTACGCAACGCAGCCGAACACGAAACGGATGACGTAAGTCGATGAAAAAATGCCAGTATTCCGAACAGCGCGAGAAAATTGTAGCCGAAGCCATCCGTCCGGTCGCCACAGAATTGCGCCTGATCGACGCAGCCGATTTCATAGCGCTGCTGCGCTTTGAGTCCCATGGTAGCCTAGCCGATCTCGTTTCATCGGCCGCTGAACTTTACTTCCTTCCCGGCACGGTAAACTTCGGCATCGGGGGCAATTATAGCCTCGATTGGGATACCCAGCCTGAAATCGTGCTTGATCTCGAGCTGAAGCCCGACGGCGTCACTGTTTATGCCCAACTAGCGCTGGGCAAGGATACCGCCGGCGTGGAAATCAACCATATCGCTTTCCAGACACCCTCAAACGATCCGGACGAAAACACCGCGTTTCTGGCGAAAAGCCTGAATGCTGCAAAATTCGTCACATCCTATCCGACGGCAATGGCGAGCTGACAGCCCGCCATCCTCCCCCGCACTGTTTCGCAGACTGAATATCAGCTGATGTAGCCGAGGCAGAATCGCCTTGGCGATCGCCTGGATTCGGTTGACGGAATCCAGCTTTGTCGTGGCAACGCCGAGATAGGCATTTACGGTATGAACGGAAAGACCCATTTTCTCGGCAATTTCTTCGCTGATGTAACCATCGCCTGCCATCTGCAGGCAAGCGATTTCCCGATCGCTCAAGGATTCCGACGGCAATGCCCGACGCTCATCGGCGCCAAGAATGTCGGTCATTATCTGGCAACTGCGCCCATGCAGGTCGATGATGACAGCGCTTGAGAGATCAATATAGCTGCCCATGAAAATGACATAGCCATTTCCCTGTGCACCGAGGCGAACGGGAAAGGCAATGCCGGAAAAGGGCAGGAAACGACCCTTCAAACGATGCGTGAAGCGGGAGAAGTCGGAAACCTCGACAGCCTGATGATCGCCGGTACCGTTCCACAATATTGGCAGGAGCGATGCATCGAGATGCTCCAGCAGTTGGTCGCTATAGGCCGAGGTCAGATCATGCGCAGTGACTTCCGATCCCGGCCCCCAATTATCAAGCACGCAGGTAAGTTTGCGAGACGCCGGCAGTCCGCTCCCGTTAAGACGAAAAACTGCAAAATGCTTGGCATTGATCTGCTTCTGCATCGCCTGGAGGCGCGCAACCAGTGTGGACGCTCGCGACACCCTTACCTGGCGTCCCGGCTTGCTATCATCAGCAGTGCGTGTCGTGGGCGGCAGGATGTAGACCATAGTCGTCGCTCCTAGACCAGATTGTTTCGAACAGCGTAGGCAATGGCCTCTGACCGTGTCTTCGTGGCGGTCTTGCGCATGACGCTGGTGATATAGTTGTTAATGGTATTACGCGAGATGCCCAGAATCGTTGCAATTTCGTCGCTCGTCTTACCCTCGGCAATCCAGAAGAGACATTCGAGCTCGCGCTCCGTCAGATCGAAATCACGGTCACTGCGAACGCTGCGCTCATTGGCAAAGCTGGCGAAGTAGGCCGTCAGCAGCCCGACGTCGCGGACGCTTTCCTGCGAAAGTATGACATCGGTGGGGAAGAGCAGCATCAGCGAAAGGCGGACACGGCCGACATTGAAGGTAATCGAGCAATATTCCCGGCTGATACCACGGCTGATATCGACATCATCCGGCAGCGACATGAAGCACGGCTGCAGCACGGACAGGCATTTCTCAAGCTCGTTGGTCTTCGAATGCAGCCCAGACATGACCTTGGCCAGCCTCTTGACGACATCGAACGGCCAATCCGAGCATACGACAAAATCGAGCCCTTCATCCTGCGAGAGGTCGTAGCGCGCCAGAAGGTAATGCGTGGCCCCGACATATTCGGTCAAGGCGGCCAGCCCCTTGCCCAGGTTCCCGCGCTCGGCGAACTCGCCCAGCCTGCGGATCAACTGCTCTCTTGTCGATACTCGGCCAACCATACGCACAGATGTCAACGACCCCGCCCAGGTCGCACTTTCAGCTTGTAGAACATCCATAATTTTGCCCCTCGTTATGGACTCGCCGTCCTGCTCGAAGCGCCTTCGCCGCCGCCGCCGACAGCTTTTCCCGGGCGTTCCGCCACCCGGCACAGACGCAAATCAGTACGCGAATCACTACATAAAATGTACATCGCCCCCTGCGAAAAACTACTGCCATCTTCTCGGGATTTACTTTTGACCACATTCATGAGTCGATTCGGGCGCTATCAGGAGAAAACCGCGCCTCGTCGCTGCAGGCACTCATAAGGGATTTTCAAGCGCCTGATATCATTAACTTTTTGTTAATCTACTCGCTCGGCAATCTGTTATTTTTTGCTTTTGCAGCACAGATTCGGCAGCGTGAACGGAAGATTTTGGAGCGGAAACGAGTCGGGGAACGGGCAAGCCAGACATTCGAAAAGATCATTTTTCTATTTGATTCTCCGCCTGTTGCCAAATTGCATCAACCACGTCGACAGTCGAACCTCGGATGAATCCATTCTCGCCAAGCTTAACTTTGGATTCCTATTTAAGTAATATTCTGGATATATTGAGTCTTAGCGCGGCCGAGCTTTTTCCGACAGAGTCTTGCGATATTTTTCAGAAACAACAGCGAATCAAAAGACCGGTAATTTAACATTTTGTTAAATATAACGAATCGAGCCAAGAGCTTTATCGGGCATGTGGGCGTGACCGATTCTTGTCATAGACTCTGCGAGACTCTGGAATACAGCGCGCATCCGTCCACTAATTTTCCGACGCCTTACCGGAAGGCTGTGGTGAATTGTCGGTCGGCTCCTGTCGCGCCACGAGGATTCAACAAAGATCCCGCACGATGGCGGGATTTTGGAGCGCTGGGTCCTGTCTAAGATCGGACCGGATTTCCTGTCAGGCGGCCCGCTCGGCCGCCCACTTGCGAAGGATCTTCGCGGTGCGCTCTTCGCTGATTTCCACCATGCGTGCCAGGCGCCGCTCTGGGCCTTCCTTGACGCGGCGATTGAAACCACCGTCGCTTTCGCTGTCGTCGCCCAGGCTGAGCAAGTCGTCCGTACTGTCGAAACCAAAATCTGAACCAAATCCTTCCATAAGGGCGCCACCGGCGGCGCCTGGAGATGGGGAGAAGTCCGGCAGTTCGAGGCCAGCGCCATCAGCATCTGCCAGTGCGGTGCTACCGCCACCTAGACCGACCGAACGTGCCAGCGGCCGCAGACCCATCCAAACCACCAGGAAAGCCACTACGACGAAGGCAAGCGCGTTGATGATCCCGCCGACATTGCGGGTGAGCGTTTCCATTATGCCCGGTCCGGCAATCGCCTCGTTGAGCAGTTCGGTGTTGACGAAATCCATGGCTGTCAGGGTGATCACGTCACCGCGCGCCGGGTCGAGACCGACGGCGGACGCCACGATTTTCTGCATTTCGGCAATATAGGCGTCGATTTTTGCCTGGTCTGCATTTTCGCCGACCATGGCTGCGACACGACCCCGATTGACGACGACGGCGACCGAAAGCTTTTCAACCGTATAGCTGCTTTTCACAGTTGCGACAGTTTTCGAATTGATCTCGTAGTTAGTCTGCTCTTCCTTTTTCTCGGTCTGGTCGTTCGACTGAGGACCGCCGGTCCCGCCGGTCGGCGCCGCCTGCGGCACGTTCTGCTGAACGGTCGCGGCATTGTCTGCTTGTTGCTGACTCGATTTCTGCTCTTCCTTTGTCACACGGGTCGAGCGTTCGACACGCGATTCCGGATCGAACACTGTTTCCTGGATCTGCTGCGTGTCGGTGTTCAGCTTTGCCGTGACGCTTGACCGGAAGTTGTCCATGCCGAGGAACGGGGCAAGCGCCTTGTCGATATTGCTTTCGATTTCCTTCTGGACGTTCTGGATAATGCTGAGCGACTGGTTCATCGCGCTGTTGGAAGGGTCGTCGCCGGAGGCCAGAAGCTGGCCGGACGAGATCGAGGATCGTCACGTCGTCGACGCTGAGGCCAGGCACCGAGGAAGCCACCAGATGACGGATCGAGGCAGCGGCGTTGCGGCCGACACTGGCGCTCGCACGGATCATCACGGACGCCGTCGGGGTCTGCTCAGCCTTGCGAAAGCTGCCGCGGTCCGCCATGACGATGTGGACCCGGGCAGCCTGTATGCCGGAAATCTGTTGGATGGTTCGGCCGATTTCGCCTTCAAGCGCCCGAACGCGCGTCACCTCCTGCATGAAGGAGGTCAAACCGAGCGAACCGACATTGTCAAAGAGTTCGTATCCCGCGTTGGCGGAGTTTGGAAGGCCGCGCTCGGCCAGATAAAGTCTGGCCTTGCCGGTCATGCCGACGGGGACCTGCAGGCTGCTGCCATCGGAGCCGACATCAAAATCGATATTGGCCTCCGCCAGCGCCACGCTGATCTGGTTGAGATCGCCGCTTTCAAGGCCGACGTAGAGGGTTTCGTAGGCGGGTTTGTTGACATAGATGCCGGCGCCGAGAACGATGCCGACCGCGATGACCCCGGCAGAAATGAGGGCAATGAGCTTGCCCTGCCCGAGACTGGTCAAATTTTTCATGACCGTCGAAAGTTGATCCAACAGATTCATTCTGTTTCCGCACCCAGTGGCGCATATTTCGACCGAGTAACATCACTCGAGCGAACAATCATGCGCAGATCCAAACATTCGGGCTTGCTGGATGATGATTTGGCGCAGTCGGCCTAATGCAAATCACGCGCAAATCTACCAGCCCCGATTGGGACACTAGAAGACGAAACTTGCGCGAACTTGTCTTGGAAGGCGGTTTTCAACGGCGGTGCAAAACGCAGAGGATTGGCATGTGGAGAACGAGAAGCCGCTCTGCCAAGGCGAGGAAGCAGAAAGCCCGCCCTCACCGAGAATATGATATGTTCTAAAATGCCTCGAAGTCGCCGGCCGCTTCGGTGAGCGGCTGTGAATGACCATGGCGAAGCATGCCATTGCCAAGCGACTTCTGCATGTCTGCTAGCTTCACCAGGTTGAGGGCTGTTGTAACGTCGATCATCCAAGACTGCGGTATCGCCGCGGTCACCGTGTCGATAAATTCAGCCAGGCCACGTGTCTTCTGGACGGCGAGATCAATGCCCTGCAGTAGTTTCATACGATCGGCACTCTCCAGGAGCGCCTCACCATGGACTTCGCTCAGCATCGGCTCGATCCGCTCGATCAGATAGGCCACGTCATAGAGTTCCGAAACGATGCGCATCATCACTTCCGGAAGCGCTTCGTCAACGTGAGGCATGTGGCTCTTAAGTTCGGTCTGCATTACTCTTCCTCACGCTGATAACAAATTCCGTCCGGATCTTTCCGCTTCGGACGACCTGCATTCGAACCTTGCCGATCCTTCCGGCCGATGCGCCGCGCAAGCGCGCAGCACCACCGGACCTAGAAGAATTCGATCGTATTTTCGACGGGTCTCGATACAGGAGCCGGACGCTGCTCGAGGGCAACCGTCTTCTGTGTTTCGACACCGGTCAGCGCATACTGGCGCGCCCGACCGCTGAGCGGCCAGTATTCCAGCTTGCGTCCGTGCTCTCCGCCGGTGCTTTCACCGACGATCTGAATGCCTTCGTCCATCAGGAACTGCCGGGCAAACAGAGCGTTCTGCTCGCCAACATTGGAAAACCGCGCAATCGTTTTGGCACCGCCGAAAATCTTGGCTTCCAACCTTTCACGACGCGCTCCCTTTTTCAGCAGCCCGTTGATCAGCAATTCCATCAGGTGAACGCCGTAGCGCGTTGCATCCCCGCCGGAGGCCATCGCTTCGGCCGAACCCGGCAGAAGAAAGTGGTTCATGCCCCCGACACCCGCGACCGGATCGCGCATGCACGCGGACACGCAGGAGCCCAAGATGGTCGAGAGCACCACATCCGGATCACTGACCACCTTGAATTCACCCTGAATGACGTGCAGGCGTTTGACCGCGGCCTCTTGGATCATTTCAGCGCCCCAAACACAGCCTCGATCGCTGCCTTCATCTTCTCGATGGTGAACGGCTTGGCGAGCACGTTGTTCGCACCGAGTGCCGCTGCCTTGGTCACCAGTGCACGGTCACCTTGCGCTGTCAGCATGATGAATGCGGCTTTCTTGGTGGCAGGGTTTCCGCGAACGGCGGCCAGGAGGCCGAGCCCGTCCATCTTCGGCATGTTGAAATCGGAGATCACCAGGTGATGCGGCTGGGCGGCCATGATCTTGGCCCCTGTTCGCCGTCGCCGGCAACCGTGATCTGCTTGAAACCGAGCTGCTGCAAGGCATCGCCCAAAAGCAGGCGGCTCGTTACCTGATCATCGACGATCAGAACCTTGATTTTTTCCGCTAGGGACATTTATTCGCTTCCTTCTCTTCGGGCGGCGGCGCTTTTCAATACTTCTTCCCCGATTGAGTTGAGGGGTAGTTGTGTTTCGACGGCGCCCAGTTCATGGGCGACCCTCGGCATTCCATACACCACGCAGGTTTTTTCATTCTGACCGAATGTTCGAGCGCCCGCGTGGCGCATTTTCAGAAGACCGGATGCGCCGTCACGGCCCATTCCGGTCAGGATCACACCGATCGCATTGCGACCGGCGAGCTCGGCAACCGAGTCAAACAGGACATCGACCGAAGGCCGGTGCCCGTTGACGGGTTCACGGTCCAGCAGACGGCAGGACGGTGATGTTGGATTGACGACCTGCAGGTGGCGTTCGCCACCGGGCGCCAGATAAACCTTGCCGATCTCCAGCCGCGCGCCATCAGTCGCCTCCTGCACAGTGGGTGCGCAAAGACGATTGAGGCGTTCCGCAAAGCTCTTGGTGAACGTGTGCGGCATGTGCTGCGTGATCACCGTCGGCGGGCAGTTGGCCGGGAATTTCTGCAGGACGGCGATCAGCGCCTCGACGCCCCCGGTGGAGGCTCCAATCGCGATGATCTTGCGGCCGGCACGATAGTCCACCGCAGCATTGGCATTAGCAGGACTAGGCGCTGCCACCTTGTTGCCGGTTATGATAAATTTGCGCTGCGAGCGTGCGGCGGCCTTCACCTTGTCAGCGAGATCGCTGAACGGACGCAGGTCGCCCGGCAGGGGTTTGCCGACGCAGTCGAATGCTCCGATTTCGAGCGCCGAGATCGTCGCCTCGGCGCCTTTGTGCGTCAGGGTCGACACCATGATGACCGGCATCGGCCGAAGCCGCATGATCTTGTCCAGGAATTCCAGACCGTTCATGTTAGGCATCTCGATATCGAGCGTGACGACGTCCGGGTCCAGTTCCTTGATCGCCTGGCGCGCCTGCATGGCGTCGGCAGCCTGGCCGACGACATTGACGTCCGGATCGGCATTCAGGATCGCCGTGATCAGGCCGCGCATGGTGGCCGAGTCATCAACGACGAGAACGCGTGCTGGTATGGTCATGAGCGCCCTCCTTGGGGTTTGCCGTTCAGGCGGTAAGTGGTGATTCCAATATTGTCGAAGACCGACTTCGCATCGCCCGAAACGCGCTCAGAATGGCCGATATAAAGATGCCCCTTGGGATTCAGCATGCCGGCAAAACGCGACCATATTTTCATCTGCGTCGGCTCGTCGAAGTAGATGACGACGTTGCGGCAGAAGATGACGTCGAACTGCCCCTTGAACGGCCATTGCGCCATCAGGTTGAGTTCGTTGAAGGTGATTAGCCGCTTAACCCGGTCATCGACCTGCCATTTCTGACGTCCATTGGCGTCGACCTCTGAGAACCATTGCTTTCGCATGGCAGGACTGACGGTTTCGAGCGCGGTCGCGTCGTAAGCGCCAGCCTTCGCAAGCGCTAGAATCTTTGGGTCGATGTCGGTTGCCAGAATGCGAAAATCGAGATCTGCGACATTCGGCATCATCGACAGAACGGTTAGCGCAATCGAATACGGTTCCTGACCATCCGAGCAGGCGGCAGACCAGATGCGCACGCGTCCACCGCTTTTAGCACGGGCCAGAAGCTCTGGCAGCACATCCGATTTCAGATGCTCGAAGTGGTGATTTTCTCGAAAGAACCGCGTGAAATTGGTTGTCAGATGCGAGAGCATATCCCGGCGTGCCGCAGCGCCTGCCGGCGATGAGACCAGCGAACAATATTCCTTGAAGCCCTTCAGGCCGAGGGTGCGGATATGCTTTGAAAGGCGCGAGTAGACGAGCGAGGCCTTGGACTCATTCAGATAAATGCCTGCGTCCGCATATATCATTGCAGCAACCTCGGCGAGGTCACGACGAGTCAGCGGATATTCGCCGCTCGCCAGACATTCGTCCGGGTTCAGTTTGCTGTCAAAGGCTGGCATGCTCATGCGGCTTCACTTTCGGAATGAGGAAAGACAGCTTCCAGTTCGATCAGGCAGATCATCCGCCCTTCTATCGCCAGGATGCCACGTGCAAAGGTTCTTTCGAATTCCGACGACATGTCCGGTGTCGGCTGAATGTGTTCGTCGTTAATCGTCAATATATCGGACACGGCCTCGACCAGCAGCCCGACGATCCTGTTCTTGACCTGCGCAACAATGATGACATGCCGCACTGTCGGTTCTGCCGGTTTCAAGCCGAGACGAGCCGACATGTCGATGATTGGCAACACCGCGCCACGAAGATTGAGCACGCCCAGCACATAGGACGGTGCGTGCGGCATCGGCGTGACCGGCGTCCAGCCTCGGATTTCACGAACAGACATGACGTTGACGCAGAATTCCTGGTCACCGATGCGGAAAGCAATCAGCTCCCGGCCGCCATGAGTCAGATTTTGTGCGAGATACGTCATCGTCTTTTATCCAGCCGCGGCAAGCGACGCTTCGAGTTGCAGGGACTGGCCGCGAGACGCCGAGACGACGGAATCTACGTCCAGGATGAGAGCGACACGGCCATCACCGAGAATGGTGGCGGCAGCGATGCCGGGCACGTGGGTATAGTTCGCTTCCAGGCTCTTGATGACGACCTGGCGTTGCCCCTGGATGGCATCGACCATCAGGGCGCGCTGGCCGCCGCCTTCGGATTCCACCAGAAGAGCCACACCTTCGACCGGATTTGCCTGTGTCGAGCGGAAGTTGAGGATCCGGCCGACATCAACAAGCGGGCAGAAGGAATTGCGGATCGAGATCAGGCGCTGGGTCGCGCCGAACGAATGGATCGCCGCGGCTTCAGGCTGCAGGGTCTCGACGATCGCGGTCAACGGCACCACCAGTGTCTGACCGGCAACGGTCACGACCATGCCGTCGAGGACAGCCAGCGTCAGCGGCAGGCTCATCGTGAAGGTCGATCCGTGGCCCGGCTTCGACGAAATGTTGATGCGACCGCCGAGTGCCTGGATGGAGCGTTTGACGACATCCATGCCGACACCGCGTCCGGAAAGGTCGGAAACCTTGTCGGCTGTGGAGAAGCCTGCGTGGAAAATCAGGTTGTCGATTTCCTCGTCCGAAAGATTGGCGTCTGCCGTGATCAGGTCGTTGTCGATGGCCTTCTGGCGCACCTTTTCGCGATTGATGCCAGCTCCGTCGTCAGAGAGTTCGATGACGATACGGCCGGACCGGTGCTTTGCGGTGAGCTTGACCGTGCCTTCGGCGCTCTTGCCGGCGGCAAGGCGTTTTTCGGGCGTTTCAAGGCCGTGATCGACCGCGTTGCGGATCATGTGCGTCAGCGGCTCGGCCAGTTTGTCGATGACCGTCTTGTCGACTTCAGTGTTTTCACCCTCGGTAACGAGGCGAACCGATTTGCCGGTGATGTCCGCGATTTCGCGGACGGTACGGGCCATGCGCTGGAACACCGGCTTGACCGGCTGCGCACGGATCGCCATGACCGAATCCTGGATTTCCCGGGTCAGTTGCTGCAGTTCTTCCAGGCCCATATTGATGGACGAGGTACCGTTGGCGTCGTTCTCGATGACGCTCTGCGAGAGCATCGCCTGGTTGATCACAAGCTCGCCGACGAGGTTGATCAGCCGATCGACGCGATCGAGATCGACACGGATCGTCGGTGCGGCAGCCGAAGAGGCTTGCTGGGCATTGTTTTGGGCGGCAGCGGCAGCAGCGCCCTTGTCGCTGGCGGCGGCGCGCGCAGCATTGCCGGCCATCTGAACGACATTGTTGGCCGTTTCGGCAGCAGCAATCGCTTCGTCGCGCTGGGCGACGAGATTTTCTTCCTCTTCCGTCACGCCGAGAGGAGCGTCGGATTCAGCATCGAGAGCCGAAAGATCGAAAGGAACCGGCTGCATGGGCAGATCGCTTTCCGCAACCACGCCTTCGCCACCCACTTTCGATACTTCCAGATCGCAGTCCCACTCCGCAAATTCGAAGACGGAGCGGATCGCGTCCTCGCCCTTGTCGGTTTTCAGCGAAATCTTCCACCAGAAATATGCTGCTTCGGGATCGAGTTGGTCGAGCGACGGCAGGTCACTCATATCGCAATGAATGCTCATTTCGCCGAGACGCGAAAGGTCGCGCAGGAGAAGCGTCGCTTCGTTGCCCTTGGTATAGAGATCCGACTTCGGCTTGAAGATGATGTCGTAGGCTGGCAGTTCGCTGACCTCCGGTTCGTCGCCACCGAAATCATCAAACGAGAACGCCACCGGCGTAAAGCCCTGATCATTCGCAGCCGGCGCGGCAGCTTCAGCAACAGGCGCTGGTGCAGCCGGCTTTGCCTTCGGCGCGACGGCAGGTGCAGGAGCCGCAGAAGCTGTCGGCAGCGGCGTACCGTTTGCCAGCGCTTCCAGTTCACGGATCAGCTGTTTTGAGCGAGCCTGATCAACACTGCCGCCGTCACGGGCGACATTGGTCAGGTCGGCCAAAACGTCCGCCGATTTCAGCATGACCTTCAGGACTTCCTGGTTCGGTTCCAGCTTGTTGGAGCGAACGCAATCAAGTGTGGTCTCAAACACGTGGGCGAAAGAGACAAGATCATCAAGTCCGAATGCCCCGGCACCGCCTTTGATGGAGTGCACCGCACGGAAAACCGCGTTCACCGTTTCCGGGTCACGATCACCGTCGTTGAGCCTCAGGAGACCTGATTCCAGCTCGGCGAGTTGTTCCTCGCACTCCTGGAAGAAAATCTCTTTGATTTCGTTCATATCCATTGGGTGAAATCCTGGCGTTAAGCTGTTACACGCTCGATTGCATCGATCAGTTTCGTCGGATCAAACGGCTTGACGATCCAGCCTGTCGCACCAGCCTGACGGGCGCGGTTCTTCTTTTCAGCATCGCTTTCGGTCGTCAGGACCAGGATCGGGATGGCCCGGAATTTTTCGTTCCGACGCACACCTTCGATAAAGCCGAAGCCGTCGAGACGGGGCATGTTGATGTCGGTCACGATGACATCCGGATTAGCGTCTTCGAGGACTTCGAGCCCCTCGATGCCATCTTCTGCCTGGATGGTTTCAAAACCGGCATTGTTGAGCGTGACGAGGAGCATGTTGCGGATCGTGCGGCTGTCATCGACGGTCAAAACTTTTTCTTCATTTCAAATCTCCTTTGCCATCAGGTGATCGATATTGATCCCGATGAGCTGCGTCGTTTTCGTGAAAGCGTCCGACACCTTGGCAAAAGTGAAAGACTGTTTGTCCTCTTCCCATGTCTTGGCTCCAGCCAGCAGGACCTGCAGGCAGAGCGCGCCCACGCGTTCAACGGCAGAGGCATCGACGACGAGGTTATTGCCGCGCAATGCCGTCAGCTTTCCACGCAAGGAACTTGCCTCGTTCAGATCGAGGACCGGCGCGAGACTTAAACTTTTCTGAGCAGCCTTCTTGGTTGCCATGCCTATCTTCCTTGTCTGCCTGGGAGTAATTTGCACTGTTGGTTCATGACCGTATCGGCTCGAAAGCAGACAGCGGCGCGCGCCGGCAAGAAGTCGGGCAACGTCTGGATGCTATGTTTGCGGCGGCTCTGCATCTAGCGCCCCCATCCGGCTAGGCGGGCCTGCAGCCCAAAACCGTCATCGTCCGAGGCAAACGAAATTTCATCCGCATCGGTCCGCGCCGGGGAAATCGCGACCGGCTGCGTGCGCACCGGCAGGGATGCCGCCGACTGGCGCTGGACGCGGAACTGGCGAATGGTCTGGCCAAGCTCAAGAATGACCGTCTGTAGATCGCCGCAGTTTCCGTGAGCCTCACTGGCCTGCACCGCGCTGGAGCGGATCTCGGCACCGATCCGACCAACGTCGGTCGTGACCGTCTGAAGGCCATTGACCTGTTCCGCAGTTTCTTCGGCGATCCCGGAAATCGCGGCATTGATACCGCGGACCTGCTCGACAATGCTTTCGATCGCATCCTGGGTGCGCCCAACCATTTCCACCCCGGCTTCCACCTGGGATTTGGTCGTGCTCACCAGTTGCTTGATTTCACGTGCTGCGTCGCCGGAACGCTGCGCAAGCGCGCGCACTTCCTGGGCAACCACGGCAAAACCACGACCGCTTTCACCGGCGCGCGCCGCCTCGATGCCGGCGTTGAGCGCGAGAAGATTGGTCTGGAAGGCGATCTCATCGATGACGCCGATGATTTGGCCGATTTTCTCAGCAGACGTTTCGATATCGGCCATGGCGGAGATTGCCTGGCCGGCCACCTCGCCGCTGCGCTCCACCGACTGGCGTGTCGCTGCGGCGGTCTTTTCCGCGTCCCGCGTCTGGACCGCATTGCTGCGGACGCGATCGACGATGGAACCGAGCGTTCGCGCCGTCTCGTCAAGCGCCGCCGACTGCACCTGCGTCGTTTCCGACAGGTGCTGCGTGCGTGCGCCAAGCCCGGCACTGGAGGTTTCAAGCGTTGTCGTCCGTTCCGTGACCGAAATCATGCTGCGCTCCAGACCGTCGAGCGCGCCATCGAGCCGGCGGGCGAGGCCCTGGTAGCTTTCGGGAACATCATCAGGCGCGCGGACGGAGAGATTGCCTTCGGAAAGCCCCTCGACAACAGCATCGAAAACCGCATTGGCTTCGGCCTCACCGGCCTTGCGCTGCTCGATCAACTGGCGCTGGTGTGCATGGCGTTGTTCGTTGAAGCGAAGCGAGACTGCGATCTCCGTATCGACGAAAACCGTGCGGACAAGTGCGGAGACGAGGTCCAGCAGTTCACCCTTGCGCGACTTGCCGAGCGGCAGCATGGACTTCGGCCAGAAATCCTCGATCATGGCGCAGAGCAGCCGCTCCAAAACGACCGCATGGCCGGCGATCTGCCAGCGCGGGTCGAGCCCCATCTTGCTTTCGGCATCGGACAAAACCTTGACGCGCTCGGCATAAAGGCTGTCGAAGCGGGCATCGGTCAGCACGTTCCAGTGGGAAGACTGCAGATCATGAAGACGTTCGATCTGACGGTCGCTGGTAAAATGGCGGGCGGCCTCGGGGAATGTCTGGAGGCGTTGGAAGAGATCACGGAGCGCCAATTCGACCTGCGGGCCGAGTGCCTGGCGATGCCGGCGAATGACGTCGGTCTGGCCGTCGTCGAGACCAGCAAAGCGCAGACGCTCAAGCAGACTGCCTGCCTGGGCCTTTCGCGACTGGTCTGTTGACGTATCCTGTCTCAACGCTGTTCCCCGGTTCAGCGCATGATCCTGAAAAGTAGATGTGCTTTTCAGACGGGATCATGCGAAAATTCCATATCGAGCGCCGATTACTGCATTCCACCCGAATGCGTCCGGCACCGCTGCACTGACGAATTGACAGGAAAGCCGGCCCGTTGACGGGCTTGTGCAAAGGAGAAACCTCAAGTCGTAAGACTCACAGGCATCAGCCCACGCGATATGGTTTCCCAAGTCTATTCGTGAAGTTTGTCATACCGGACCAAACCCGGTTCGACTGCGCGGCATCATGCCTTGTCGGGAACATCGGAACTTTCGCATTCCGAGGTGTACGACCATGTTTATGGTTAATTCCTTGCTTGAAGGTTAACGGTTCATCGTTTGTATATGGTTTCGCTAAAATTAAGCCGATCGGATCGCGCTCGTCGATACCGGAGGCAGATCGCTCAAGTCTTCCCGTCCAAAAACTACAGGTTCTCAAGGGTAAGACTTGGGAATTGAAGTTTCCGCCCTGCAACGCTATTTTTTGTTCTACTCTGCTTGAGGTCAGCCATGCGCAAGCATGCTGAGCCAGTGTACAGCGGCATCATGATGATGACGTTAGAAGGGGAATGGACAATGATTGTTCTTGGATTGTGCGCCATGCTTATCGCCACCCTGACACTGGCTGCTGTTTCGATGCTTCTCAACATCGAGGACGAAAACAAGGCGGCGACACCTCGAATTTTCTGATGATTGCGGGCCGGCTGTACTCGGCCGGGCGAAGTCAATCGCGCGCCTGAAGCTGTCTTTTTCCTTGGGGAATCCCTGATTATTCCTGGCGACGTTTAACCGGCCGATGCGCGCCAAGCTGCCGCATAGGTGCAGTGTTCTTCTGATACATCTCCGCTTAAAGCAACGGTTTGCACCTGTGCACGGCTTGAATCCGCAAGACATGCCGCGCCAAGGCTCGTGCCCGTAGCGCTCTGGCTGCCCGTCAGCACCGGGCGTCCTGTTGCCGCCGCCAGCATCCGCAGATAGCTGGTATTCCCGGCAAATGGTCCTTCCACCACGATATCGCCCCGCGCGCCGATAAGATCGAGGCTTGTTGCCGTCATCAATGCCAAGTGAAAGGACACGACGACATAGCGTTCTGCGGGCGTAAGGCTGGTTTCATCGCAGGTCCAGCGGGCTTTCGCATTCGGAAATGGTCCTGAGCCTTGTGGAACCGACGGCATCAGCATGCACCTGCGCCGGACGATGTCCGCCTCGACCTCCGCCGAACCGCAAACCTCCGCCTCCGGCATCAGCGTCGCGAAGGCGCGCCCGCCCATGAAGCGGGCCGACGGCACGGGGTCGCCAAGTGCGTTGACGTTGATCAACGTATCGCGGACTTCGTCCAGTGCCACCTTTTGCGCGCCCACGGCCATGATCACCACCCAGGTCCCGGTCGAAACCACGGAGAAGGGCGACGGCCGCGACAGGACATGCGGCAGCAGCGAGGCGTTGGAATCGTGAATGCCGCAATAGACCGGGAGCCCGTCCGGCAGACCGGCCTGCTGCGCAACGGCAGGCAGGAGGTCGCCGAGCACATCGCTCGCCTTGCGCACCGGTGCAAACAGACGTCGCCAGCCGCGCGCATCCACAAGCGTTGAGAAATCGCCGCTATAGGGGTTCCAGAGATCTGTATGGCAACCAAGCGAGGTCAGTTCGTTCGCCAGTACGCCGCTCAGCCGGTAGGACCAGTATTGTGCATAGGTGAGAATGGTGGCGACTTTGGCAAATTCCTGCGGGAAGGTCTGTTCCTGCCAATAGATTTGCGCGCCGATGTTGAGGCCCATCGGAAGACGCGCGGCACCTGTCTCTGAAAAGGGTGGCCGGAGCCTCTCGTAATCGGATGCCAGCGTATCAGGACCGGTGAATTCATAGTCGAGCAAGGGAAGCGCCAGATCGCCATTTTCGTCGAGCAGCACCGCCGTCGCGCCGTGCGTGGTGACCGAAATCGCATCGATCGGCACTTCGGCATTCAACTCGCCGAGACTATCGACGATGAAGCGCCAAAGCTTTTCGACGTCGAAATGCGGATAGAGGCCATCCGAAGTCACGCTATTGGCCGTCTTGCGAACCGCGATTTCGGTAAAGCTCTCGAGATCGACAAGCGCGACCTTGGCATTCGTCTTGCCGATATCGATGACGGCGATGGTTTTCATGCGCTCATGCCATATGGAAAACGGTGGCGAGCGGCACTGCGACCGGCTCGTTGTCGGCTTTTGTTTCCATGACGTCGGCCATGTAGGCCCACCATTTCTGCATTACCGGATGCGACGGCAGATCAGACATGGTGTGATCCTCCGTGCGCCAGAGCACGCCGAACAGGAGATGGGTCTCCTCATCCAGATGAATGGAATAGTCGGAAACGCCGGCATCTTTGAGGAGCGCCGACAATTCCGGCCAGATGGCATCGTGCCGTGCCTTGTATTCCCGCGCCATGCCCGGGTTCAGGCGCATGCGGAACGCGTATTTTTCCATGGTCCGCTCCTCAATGCGCCATGCGGCGGCGGGCGCGCGACCACAGGATCGGCAATGCGATCACCGAAATCAACAGCACGCCGATGAAAATCGACATGACGATGCCGGGAACGTTGAGCAGGCCGAAACCGAAGGTGACCATGCCCATGATGAAGGCTGCCAGCACGACGCCCGGAATGGTGCCGGAGCCGCCGAGAATGCTGACGCCGCCGAGCACGACCATGGTGACCACTTCCAGCTCGACGCCGAGCGCAATCGATGGCCGCGTCGAGCCGAGCCGCGAGGTCAGGCATATGGACGCGATGCCGGCCATCAGGCCCGTCAGCAGGAAGAGGATGAACTTGACGCGGCCGACGCGCACGCCGGAGAATAGTGCTGCCGTCTGGTTGTTGCCGATGGCATAGACGCTGCGGCCGAAATTCGTCTTGTGCAGGAGAACGCCGAAGACGATTGCCGTCACAACGAACAACGCGAGTTCGAAGGAAAACACCCACCAGACATAACCCTGGCCGAAGAAAGCGAAGCTTTCGGGATAGCCGGTATAGGCCTTGTCGCCGAGGATGATGAACGACAGCCCGCGGAACAAGCTCATCGTGCCGATGGTAACGACGATCGACGGCAGACCGAGACCGGTGATCAAAAGGCCATTGACCATGCCGCAGAGAAGACCGGTGCCGAGCCCGACAAGGACCAGCACGGGTGTATCGGCACCCATGGTCACGGCAAGGCCCATCGCCGTCGATGTCAGTGCGATGATCGAGGCGACCGAGAGATCGATTTCACCCGATATGATAACGAGCGCCATGGCAAAGGCGATCAGCGCCTTTTCCGTGAAATTGAACGTCGCGTCCGACAGGTTCCACGGATCGAGGAAATAGGGCGATGCAAAGGAGTTGAACGCGAAGATCAGGAGCGCCACGACGAGAAGCAGGCTTTCCCAGCTTTTCAGCGCACGACTGCTGCGGCTGCGCAGCCGATCCGGGATGATCCGGGGTGAAAGATGCGCCTCTGCCATCAGACCGCCTCCGCTTTTTTCAGAATGACACGGCCCTTGCGCTTTTCCGTGCGGGCATTGACGGCCACGGCGATGATGATCACCGTTCCGGAAATCGCGAGCTGCGCGAAGGGCGAGATGTTGATGACCGGCAGCGCGTTCTTGATTACGCCGAGGAACAGGCTGCCGAGCACGGCGCCGGCGACAGAGCCGATGCCACCGGCAATCGAGATGCCACCGATGACGCAGGCCGCGATGATATCGAGCTCGAAGCCGGCGGCGATATCGACATAGGCGACCGCATAACGCGACACCCAGAGATAGCCGGCAAGACCGGCCAGAGCGCCGGACAGGCAATAGGCGAGGAAGCGCGTCCGTCCGACATCGATGCCGGTATAGACCGCCGCATGCGGATTGCCGCCCACCGCGAAGAAGGCGCGGCCGATCGGCGTGCGCGTCATCAGGACATAGATGGCAGCGATCGCGGCAACCGAGAGCCAGGACAGGATTGGGAAACCGGCAAAGGATGCGCGCGGCAGCGCCTTGAAGGCATCGCTCATCTGATGCGCGTTGATCCAGGCGCCGTTGCTGAGGAGAAAGATCGTGCCGCGAAAGATCGTCAGCGTTCCCAGCGTCACGACGATGGGCGGAATATCGAGTTTCCAGACGAGCAGGCCATTGATCGAGCCGAGGGCCGCGCCGAGTGCCACGACAGTGAGGATGACCATCGGGATCGGCACCCCGGGAAAGGCGGCATTGATCATGGCCGCGACCATGCCCGATAGAGCCAGATTGGCGGCCATGGACAGGTCGATGCAGCGCGTCAGGATGACGGCCATCTGGCCGAGCGCCAGGATGATCAGGATCGAGGTGTCATTGTAGACACGGGCGAGATTGGCCGGCTCGATGAAGCCGGGGAAACGCAGCGCGATCGCGAAGACCAGCACGATGATCGCCAGGACAAGCAGGATTTCACGGTTCTTGAGAAGTTTGGCCATCACGCAGCCTCCACAATGCCGGCAGCGGCGCGCACCAGTTTTTCGGCTGTCAGTTCGGAACGCTCGAAACGCCCGGCAATGCGGCCTTCGCGCATGACGATGACGCGATCGGCCATGCCCATGATCTCAGGGATTTCCGAGGAAACCATAATCACGCTCAGCCCCTGTCCCGCCAGTTCGCTCATGAAGGCATGCACGGCGGCTTTGGAGCCGATGTCGATACCCTTGGTTGGTTCATCGAGAATAATCACCTTCGGCTGCGTTGCCAGCCATTTGGCAATCACCACCTTCTGCTGGTTGCCGCCGGATAAAGTGCCGACATCCTGATCGAGCGAGGCGGCACGCAGGTCGAGGCGCTGCGTATATTCGCGTGCCAGCGCAAATTCATTGGCAAGCTTCAGGAAGCCGGAGCGTGATGTGCGGTGCAGAGACGGCAGCGTCACGTTCTGGAAAATCGACAGGCCGATGATGGCGCCTTGGCGGCCGCGCTCTTCCGGCACATAGACGATGCCCGCTTCGATGGCTTCCGCCGGAGAGCGGATGACGAGAACCTTGCCGTCGAGCTTCACGGCACCCGCAGACGGGCGCGTGATGCCGATCAGCGATTGCATGAATTCCGAACGACCGGCACCGATCAGGCCATAGAAACCGAGGATTTCGCCGCGGCGCAGTTCGAAATGGATGTCCTCGAATTCGGTCGGGTGGCGATAGCCCGAGACGGTCAGGACCGGTTCGCCGATATCAACATCGACTTTCGGGAAGACCTGGCCGACGTCGCGGCCGACCATCATCTTGACGAGACGATCCTGATCAACATCGGCAATCAGCCCCTCGCCGACCATGCCGCCATCGCGGAACACCGTGTAGCGGTCGGCAATGCGAAAAATCTCGTCGAACTTGTGGCTGATGAACAGGATCGCCTTGCCGTCCGCCTTCAGCCGGTCGATCAGCTCGTAGAGCTCGTGAATTTCCTTGTGCGACAGGGCGGCGGTCGGCTCGTCCATGATGACGACGCCGGCGTCGATCGACAGCGCGCGGGCGATTGCCACCATATGTTTGTTGGCGATGCCGAGATCACGCAGCCGGATCGTCGGATCGATGTCGGCGCCGACGCGGGCGAGAAGCTCGCGGGCGTTGCCGTTCAGCGTCTTCCAGTCGATCAGGCCGAAGCGGTTGCGTGGCGCGTGACCAAGGAAGATGTTTTCCGCAACGGAAAGCTCATCGAACAGCACGGTTTCCTGGTGGATGGCCGTGACGCCATGGCGGGATGCGGCCATCGCGGTCGGGAATTGGGTCTCGATGCCATTAACGCGGATCGTTCCACCATCGGGCTGGTAGATGCCGGTCAGAATCTTGACGAGGGTCGATTTGCCCGCGCCGTTCTCGCCGATAAGCGCAGTCACGGAGCCGGGATACAGCGACAGCGAGACGTCGGACAGCGCCTTCACGCCCGGGAAGGACTTGGAGATGCCTTCCAGCGTTATGGCGGGTTTCATCCGCAATGGGGTCGTTTCCTGCAGCAAGAGGCAATCCACCGGTGGAGTTGAATTTGAAGTAGCTAGGCGTGTTGCAAACCGCGGGCTCCCTCTTCTCCCCGCGGGGAGAAGTGCCGAGCGCCAGCGAGGCGATGAGGGGTCTTTCCGCAACGCTGTGTTTGCCGAACCGCCCCCTCATCTGCCCTACGGGCATCTTCTCCCCGAGGGAGAAGAGAACCTTTCAAATCAGAAGATCTTCGAGAACTCTTCGACGTTCGAAGCGTCGTAGACGAACGGGTCGGCCATGGCGCCTTCATTGTTGTCGTCGAGCTTGACGGTGCCCATGCGGCCCATCTTGAGTTCGGCGCCCGGCTTTGCTTCCGCGCCGCCGATCAGGTCATAGGCGATCATGGTTGCGGAGTAGCCGAGATCGATCGGGTTCCAGATCGCGAAGGACTTCGACGCGCCGGACTTCACATGGCCCGCCATTTCGGACGGAAGACCGAGACCGGTGACGTTGATCTGCCCTGTCTTTCCGGCATCGGTAACGGCCTGTGCTGCAGCAACGATGCCGACGGAGGTCGGCGCGATGATCGCCTTCAGGTTCGGGTAGGACTGGATGAGGCCTTGCGTTTCGCGATAGGACTTGTCGGCGAGGTCGTCACCGTAAACGGTGGCAACGACGTTGATGCCCTTGTAGTTCGGCAGCACCTTCTTCATTTCCTCGATCCAGACGTTCTGGTTTGTCGAGGTCGCCGTTGCGGAGAGAACAGCAACATCGCCGCCTTCCGGCAACTGGTCAGCGGCCAGCTTGATGATCATGTTGCCGATCAGCGGGCTGGACGACGGGTTCAGGTGCATCGAACGGCCTTCCTTGGCGACGCCCGAATCCCAGGAAATAACCTTGATGCCGCGTTCCATGGCCTTCTTCAGGGCCGGAACCAGTGCATCCGTGTCATTGGCGGAAACGGCGATCGCATCGACCTTCTGGGCGATCAGCGAATTGATGACCTCGATCTGGCCTTCGGCCGTCGTCGTGGTCGGACCGGTGTAGATCACCTCGACATCGCCAAGTTCCTTGGCAGCTTCCTGCGCGCCCTTGTTGGCGGCCTCAAAGAAGCCGATGCCGAGCGCCTTGACGACGAGCGCGATCTTCTTGTCCGCGGCATGTGCGGTGCCGGCCATCAGCGCCAGCGAAACTGCCGTCGTGACCATCAGAGCCTTGAAAATTTTCATGACATTCTCCTCCCGTTAAAACCGCATGCGGTCACAGCGACCGCCTTCATCCGGCTTTGTTCTCTCAAATTTTGCCCCATGCTTCCGGCTAAAAATGCCTTGGCCATTGGCGACGTCTCCCCGCCTCCCGCCGGTCTCATGCCGACGACGAAGCATTCTCCTCAACGATGCCCGACCTGGTATTGGCGATTACCAAACCGACGCCTGCATCTTCGAGCATCTGGACATGACGGTCCTCGATGCCCGAATCCGTGATGACAGTGGTGATGCGCTTCAGCCCGCACAGGATGAGGCTGGAACGCTTGTGAAATTTCGACGAGTCGATCAGCACGACCAGTTCATCGGCCTGATCAATCAGCTTCTGTTCTGCCTGGATCAGCAAAGGATCGCCTTCCATGAGGCCGAGCGGACCCAGTCCTTGAGCCCCCATGAACATGCGGCGCGCATAGAAATTGCGCGTCACGTCATTATCGAAGGGGCTCAGAATGATGTTCTGCTCGCGGTAGATCGTTCCGCCCGACAGCATCACTGTGTTTTTCGAGTGCTTCAGCAGATGCTCGGCGATCGGGAACGAGTTGGTGAACACCTGCATGCGGCGGTTCGTGAGGAAGTGTACCATCTGGAAGGTCGTCGTGCCGCCATTGATGATGATTGGCTCGCCATCCTGACAGAGCGCAACGGCCTCCTTGGCGATTGCTTGCTTCTGCCGGGCATGCAGCCCTTCGTTGACACTGAAGGGACGACCGGCGAGGCCGACGAACTGCGGTGGATTGATCGCTTCAGCCCCGCCGCGCACCCGGCGAAGACGCTTCTGCACATGCAACGCAGCGATATCCCTGCGGATCGTCGCTTCGGAGCTATCCGTCAGATCCACCAGTTCAGGCACGGTGATGACCGGCTTGTCCTGGACCGCTGACAGGATGATCCTGTGTCGCTCTTTCTCGTGCATTTCGTTCCTCCAACGTGCCCTATGCTTCCATCACGACCATGCATTGTCAATCACATTCAGTCATATTTTTTCATTGTGCAGTGCAGTATGATGGTTTTTGATCGTTTCTGATTGACATCGCCGGGAATATTATGTGATCTGACGGCAACGAAAGCGTCTTTGCCCCTGACACGTCAGCAGGCCAGCGCGGAATTGACCGGGAGGAAATGCAGATGCTCGACAAGCAACAAGGCTCGCGCCTTGCCAATCTCTGGGATGACGCCAAGGCAGCGGCGATGAGCGAATCGGAGCGGCTCCTGTACCGCTCGAACCTGCTCGGCTCCGACAAACGCATTACCAACTACGGCGGCGGCAATACCTCCGCCAAGGTCATGGAAAAGGACCCTCTCGGCGGCGGCACGGTCGAGGTTCTCTGGGTCAAGGGCTCCGGCGGCGACGTCGGCACGATCAAGATGGATGGTTTTTCCACACTCTATATGGAGAAGCTTGAAGCCCTGAAGGGTCTCTATCGCGGCCTCGAGCATGAAGACGAGATGGTCGGTTGTCTCCCGCACTGTACCTTCAACCTCAATCCGCGCGCCGCTTCGATCGACACGCCGCTGCATGCCTATGTGCCGAAGAAGCATGTGGATCACATGCACCCGGACGCGATCATCGCCATTGCCGCGTCCAAGAACAGCCGCGAGCTGACGCAGCAAATATTCGGCGACGATATCGGCTGGCTGCCCTGGAAACGCCCCGGCTTCGAACTCGGCCTCTGGCTTTCGAAATTCTGCGCAGAAAACCCCAATGCGCGCGGACTGATCCTGGAAAGCCATGGCCTTTTCACCTGGGGCGATACCGCCAAGGAAGCTTACGAGACCACGGTCGAGATCATCAACAAGGCGATTGCATGGTTCGAAACGACCAACACAGCGCCTGCCTTCGGTGGCGCAGTGAAGCCAGTGCTTCCGGCGGAGCAGCGCCGCGCCATTGCACAGAAACTGATGCCGGTCATTCGCGGTATGATCAGCGCCGACGAGCGCAAGCTCGGCCATTTCGACGACAGCCAGGCCGTTCTGGATTTTGTCACCTCGAAAAACCTTGCGCCGCTGGCGGCACTCGGCACCTCCTGCCCCGACCATTTCCTGCGCACCAAGATCTGCCCGCTGGTGATCGATTTCGATCCGGAAAACCCGGATATCGACAAGACGCTAGCCGGGCTTGAGGCTGCGATCGCCGAATACCGCGCCGGTTATGCCGCCTATTACGATCGCTGCAAGCGCGACAACAGCCCGGCGATGCGCGACCCGAACGCGGTGGTCTACCTCATCCCCGGCGTCGGCATGATCACCTTTGCCAAGGACAAGGCAACCGCCCGCATCTCCGGCGAATTCTACGTCAACGCCATCAACGTGATGCGCGGCGCATCTGGGGTCTCGACCTATGTCGGCCTGCCGGAACAGGAAGCCTTCGACATCGAATACTGGTTGCTGGAAGAGGCCAAGCTGCAGCGCATGCCGAAGCCAAAGATGCTGGCCGGCAAGATTGCACTCGTCACCGGCGGTGCCGGCGGCATCGGCAAGGCAACCGCCAACCGGCTGATGCAGGAAGGCGCCTGCGTCGTGCTCGCCGATATCGACGAGACGGCTCTCGCCTCGGCCTTGAGCGAACTTGGCGGCCGCTACGGCAAGGATTTCGTCCGCGCTGTGACCATGAACGTCACCGATGAAGCTGCCGTCGAGAAGAGCTTTGCCGATACGCTCCTGGAATTCGGTGGTCTCGACATTCTTGTCTCCAATGCCGGCCTCGCCTCATCAGCTGCGATCGAAGACACGACGCTGGCACTGTGGAACAAGAACATGGATATCCTGGCGACAGGATACTTCCTGGTTTCGCGCGAAGCCTTCCGGATCTTCCGCAACCAGAAGGCCGGCGGAAACGTCGTCTTCGTCGCGTCCAAAAACGGCCTTGCCGCATCGCCGGGTGCTTCCGCCTATTGCACGGCCAAGGCGGCCGAAATCCATCTTGCCCGATGCCTGGCACTGGAAGGTGCGGCCGCACAGATCCGGGTCAATGTCGTCAACCCGGATGCCGTGCTGCGCGGGTCGAAGATCTGGTCGGGCGAGTGGAAGGAACAGCGCGCGGCCGTCTACAAGACGGATATGGAAGGGCTGGAGGCGATGTATCGAGACCGCTCCATGCTGAAGCTCAGCGTTTTCCCGGAAGATATTGCCGAGGCAATCTATTTCCTCGCTTCCGACATGTCGGCCAAGTCCACCGGCAACATCATCAATGTCGATGCGGGCAACGCCCAATCGTTTACGCGCTGACGCCGTTTATCGCCTGAGAATGACCCAGATGGCGTGGATGATACCGGGAATGTAGCCGCACAGCGTCAAGAGGATGTTCAGCCAGAACTGCAGGCCGATGCCGACCTGCAGGAACACACCGACCGGCGGCAGAAGAATGGCAAGAAGAATACGGACAACGTCCAAGATGACCTCCAAAGGGGTTCAACAATCGAGACGTGGTAACGCGGATAGCGAGGAAAAGTTCAAATGCTGGGGAGGAAACCATGAGCGACTTCATCATCGAGCCCGACATCATTGTGCGGGACAACGAGGCGCGCATCGCCGACATCAAGGCTGACTATGACCACCTCGGCGCGCAACTCGCCCGCAGCGGAATCGATATCGAAAACGTCAAAGCGAAAGTCTCCGCTTACGGTGTAGCGGTTCCTTCTTGGGGCGTCGGCACGGGCGGAACCCGGTTTGCCCGTTTCCCCGGCACCGGCGAACCCCGCAACATCTTCGACAAGATCGAGGACTGCTCCGTCATCCAGCAATTGACCAAGGCGACGCCGACCGTTTCGCTGCACATCCCATGGGACAAGGTCGATGACCTGAAGGGGCTGAAGGAAAAGGGCAACGCGCTCGGCCTTGGCTTCGATGCGATGAACTCCAACACCTTCTCGGATGCGCCGGACCAGGCGCATTCCTATAAATTCGGATCGCTCAGCCACGCGGATGCAGCGACGCGGCAGCAAGCCGTCGATCACAATCTCGAATGTATCGAGATCGGCAAAGCGCTTGGCTCGAAGGCGCTTACCGTCTGGATCGGCGACGGCTCGAACTTTCCGGGCCAGAGCAATTTCACGAAGAGCTTCGAGCGTTATCTCGAAGCGATGAAGGCGATCTACAAGGGCCTGCCGGACGACTGGAAGATCTTCTCCGAGCACAAGATGTTCGAGCCGGCCTTCTACTCGACCGTGGTCCAGGACTGGGGCACCAATTATCTGATCGCCCAGGAGCTTGGTCCCAAGGCACACTGCCTCGTCGATCTCGGCCATCATGCGCCCAACGTCAATATCGAGATGATCGTTGCCCGGCTCATCCAGTTCAAGAAACTCGGTGGCTTCCATTTCAACGATCTCGAAATATGGCGATGACGATCTCGATACGGGCTCGATCGATCCCTATCGCCTGTTCCTCGTCTTCAACGAACTGGTGGATGCGGAAACACGAGCCGCGGAAGGCTTTGCGCCAATGCACATGCTCGACCAGAGCCATAATGTCACCGACCCGATCGAAAGCCTGATGAACTCGGCGACCGAAGTCAGCCGCGCCTATGCGCAGGCGCTGCTCGTCGATCGCAAGGCGCTTGAAGCCTATCAGGACGGGAACGACGCATTGATGGCGACGGAAACGCTGAAAGCCGCATTCCGCACCCATGTCGAGCCTATTCTTGCCATGTCGCGTTATGAGGCCGGCGGCGCGATTTCGCCGGTCGCGGCCTATCGGGCGAGCGGCTATCGCGCCAAGGTCTCGGGCGAACGCCCGGCATCGAAAAGCGGCGGCGGTGGCATCGTCTGACAGCCTCCGTATCGGAAAGAACAGCCTCGAGCCCCGGCGTGGAAATGCCGGGGCTCGCTTGCTTTCCGGCTGGAATATTACCTCTAAACGATATATTCGAAAATTGTCACGTGCTCCTCTAACCATTTGGCCGTGCCGCACTATTTCGATTTATGAAATGCAACGGGAAAGGAACCATCCATGGGCATTGAAAGCATTCTTATCTTCATCCTGGTCGGCGCAGTCGCCGGCTGGCTCGCAGGACTTATCGTCAAGGGCTTCGGCTTTGGCCTGCTCGGCAATATCGTCGTCGGCATCGTCGGCGCCTTCATCGCGGGTATGCTGTTTCCGCGGCTCGGCGTACCGCTCGGCAGCGGCATTCTTGGCGCCATCCTGGCAGCAACCCTTGGCGCGGTTATCCTTCTCCTTCTGATTCGCGTCATCAAGCGCGCTTGAACCAGACAACTGAATGGCCTGCAGGTCACTGCGGGCCGTTTTTTTATCCTACGATCTACGGGAGCAGCCATGTCGGAGCTTTACAAGTCGGACCTCGAGCAGGCCCTGAAGGCTTTCATCGCCGATCACCCAGGCATTCATTCGCGCGAAGAAGCGATTGCGGCCGTGCTGGAAAACTGGTTCAGCACGCATGGATACCTGCCCACGGGCCAGACCGGAACACGCCCCGAGGATCTTGACGCGACCAACGACGACTGAAACAAATCGCCGATACAGCATCCGATTGTTTCATCGTGAGCGTCATGAGCCTTTCTTCCGTCAAAGCCTTCTTCTCCGAAAAAGCGCCGGATATCACCGTCATCGAACTTGAGCAGAGTACGGCAACGGTGGCGCAGGCCGCCGAAGGCCACGACGTCACACAGGGCCAGATCGCCAAGACGCTCGCCTTGCGCGTCGGCGAAACGGTTATTTTGGTTGTCATCCGCGGCGATGCCCGGCTGGACAACAGGAAATTCAAGGCGAAATTCGCAACCAAGGCCAAGATGCTCGGATTTGACGAGGTGGAAGCGGAGACCGGCCATCCGGTCGGCGGCGTCTGCCCCTTCGGCCTCATAAAACCACACACGATCTATTGCGATGTGTCGCTCAAGGCCTTCGACGAAGTCGTGCCCGCAGCCGGTGCAACCAATGCGGCGGTGCGGATCAACCCGATCCGCATGGCAGAACTCGCTGACGCCGAATGGATTGATGTTTCGGATGTTTGACTATCGATGACGGGTCACAAAGGTTTGTCAGCGACGCTTTCCAATAATGAGCGGACCAGCTCTCTACCTCTATCCGTGACTGCTGTGACTGACGTGACCGGGGAAGAGCGTGAAGGCCCGTCTGTAAAGCGTTTGAACGACTACAATACCAAGATGAACAGCATCACAGATGCGAACGACAGCACGCCGAAGATGTTCAGAAGTGTCTTCATGATATGGTCAGTCATGCCGCACGTCCTTCCTTCACCGGTCAAACCCGGAGCGGCGCCTTTGCAACCGCTCTTGAAGGGAACAACGGACAAACTGTATATTTTGATCCATTGTCGGAACCAGTTTGACCGAATTTACGCCACATAGATTAAAAAACCGTCACCACCGAAACGCTTGAACCTCTGGTTAACCTTATCCCTTAACACACTGGTAGAATTCCTCCTGAGCTCGTCCGCGAAACTCCATCGACAGCCCTCGCCAGCTTGAGATTCCACCGAAAACAACGAGATGGCATTTCCTGCCCGCGCCGAAAAGACGTACCGTTGGGGAAATCCTGTCGGCACCTCGTCTATAGGCCCCTTGAGCGAACGGACCTATCCGCAGACCATGGGGTACCCGAAGGATTTCGAGTGAACGTCAGCGACCAGCATTGGTGAAACCGGTGAGGAAGGATGTGAGATTGTTCGAAAGCGCATCGCAGAGATAGCCACCCTCCTGGACGATGACGCTTGGCAGGCCGATTTCGGCGATGGCCTGCGCGATCCTCGCAAAACCGGATGTGGAAACCGAGAGACCGCCAAAGGGATCGCCCTCATAGGCATCGAGGCCGAGCGCCACGACCAATGCATCGGGCGCATAGGCCTCGATACGGCGCAGGGCGGCGGACAGGGCCTGCAGGAAGCCCTCGTCACCTGTCTTGCGCGGCAGCGGCAGATTGTAGTTGTAGCCGAGGCCTAAGCCTTCGCCGCGCTCGTCGGCATGGCCCCAGAAAAACGGATAGAAGCGCACCGGATCGGCATGCAGCGAAACGGTCAGCACATCGGAACGGCCGTAGAAAATGCCCTGTGTGCCGTTACCGTGATGCAGGTCAACGTCGAGGATCGCCACTCTTCGCCCATCCTTCAGCAGATGCTGGGCGGCGATCGCCGAATTGTTGAGAAAGCAGAAGCCGCCGGCCACATCGGCAAAAGCATGGTGCCCCGGCGGACGGCAGAGCGCATAGGCAGAACGATCGCCAGCCATAACCGCATCCGCCGCCTCCACTGCGCTCCACGCGCTCCAGCAGGCACTGATCCACGTATCCGCAGAAATCGGGCAGGCCGTATCGGCCATATGATAGCCCGCCTGCCCGACGGCGGAGGCCGGATAACTTCCGTGGCGGGCGAGCGGATGGATATTGGGAATGACCTCTTCGGAAGCACCCTCGATCCGCTGCCAGCGTAGGAAGATGTTTTGCAGGAATTCGAGATATTCCGGCGTATGCACGGCTGCGATGGATTTGAGGCCATGATTGCGCGGCCGGTGGATCTCCGAGCCGGCCGCCTTTGCTCCCGCCAGCAGCCGTTCGATCCGCTCGGGCTTTTCCGGGTTTGGCTGCGGCGCCCCGCTGGAGAGAAACATCTTGGGATGATGCGACTTCTGTTCGTCGGCATAGAAGGTTTTCATTGGTAGGGCCTTTCGCACATCCTGTCAGACGCCGCTCTCATACTGGCCGGCGAGCGCATCGAAGGCATCGCCGTAGACGGCATGGACATGCTCATCCTTCGACCATTCGAGCCCCAAACGCTCGTAGAAATGCTGCGCCGACAGGTTCTTCGCATCGACCGACAGGCGCAAATAACAACCGCCGTTTTCGCGCACATGGGCGGCCGTTGCCCGCAGCAGGGCGACGCCGATGCCGGAACCGCGGAAACGCTCATCCACCACGATATCCTGGATGTAGGCACCGGGCCTGCCGCGCCAGGTGGAGAAACTCGGGAAGAACAGAGACATGCCGGCAAAATCTTTACCCACTTCAGCGATCAGCACGGTGAAAGCGGGACGGTCCCCGAAGCCATGATGGCGAAGATCGGCGGGCGTCGCCGTAATCCTGCCTTCCTCACCCAGATGCCGTGCGATCATCATCAGGCCACCATGGATGGCCTCCGCATCCTCTACCGTTGCCAGTCGAATCGTGAAGGATATATCCGACATCAGAACGCCACCTTGTCGCCGCCCTTGAGCGCCAGCATGGCCCGCGCCTCGTCGGGCGCCGCGACCTCCAGCGACAGGTTTTCGAGGATGATGCGGATGCGCGCCACCTGTTCGGCGTTGGATTTCGCCAGTTCTCCGCGCCCGAGATAAAGGCTGTCCTCCAGCCCCACCCGTACATTGCCCTTCATCGTCGCTCCCATGGTGATCAACGGCATCTGCTGGCGTCCCGCGGCCAGCACCGAGAAACGATACTGGTCTGCGAACAGCTTGTCGGCAATACGCTTCATATGAACAAGGTTTTCCGGATCGGCACCGATGCCGCCGAGAATGCCGAGCACGAACTGGATGAACAGCGGTCCCCTGACCAGCCCGCGATCATAGAAATGCTTCAGCGTGTAGAGATGGCCAACATCGTAGCATTCGAACTCGAAGCGCGTGCCGCAGCCTTCGCCGAGCTGCTTCAGGATGCTTTCGATATCGGCAAAGGTGTTCTTGAAGATCGTGCCGCGTGTCGCCTCGAGCACCTGCGGCTCCCATTCGTGCTTCCACATCATATCGGCTTTGGCGAGCGGGAATACGCCGAAATTCATCGAGCCCATATTGAGGGAGCACATTTCCGGCTCGGCCCGCAGTGCGGCGGCCAGCCGATCTTCCAGTGTCATCAGCGAACTGCCGCCTGTCGATATGTTGATGACCGCACCGGTCGCCTGCTTGATGCGGGGCAGGAACTGCATGAACACATCTGGGTCGGCCGTTGGCCGGCCGTCTTCAGGGTTGCGCGCATGCAGGTGCAGGATCGACGCTCCGGCCTCCGCGGCAGCAATGGCTTGTTGGGCGATCTCGTCCGGCGTGACCGGAAGATGCGGGCTCATCGACGGCGTATGCACGGAGCCGGTCACGGCACAGGTGATGATGACTTTGTTTTTCATGATGCCCTCACCCGTTGACCGGCAGATCAAGTTCGCGCGCCAGGACCTCCAGCGCATCGCCGAGGATCGACACCATTTCGCCGACCTGTTCGGCGGTGATGATCAAGGGCGGCGCGAGGATGAAATTGTCGGCCTCGATACCGTCGCCGCGGATGCGCCGCGAATAGATGATCAGGCCGCGCGCGTAGCAGAGATCGACAAGGCGCTGGTTGGTGCCCTTGGCCTTCGGCAGCGATTCGAAGGTCACCGGATCGGCCACCAAATCGGCCCCCAGCAACAGGCCCTTGCCACGCACGCCGGCGATGAACGGAAAGCGCTTCGATAGATCTTCCATCTCGCCTTTGAGCAATTCGCCCATCGCCGCCGCATTGCCTTCGCAGTCCAGCCGCTCCATTTCCTCCATCACCGCGAGACCGGCCGCGCAGGCGAGCGGATTGCCGGCATAGGTATAGCCGTGCTGGAAACCGCCCATGTCGAGCACCGGCTTGACCAGCCGGGACGAGGCGGCCATGGCGCCGAGCGCCGCATAGCCGGAGCCGATGCCCTTCGACATGGTGACGATATCGGGTCTGCAGTTCCAGTGATCGCCGCCTAGATAACGGCCGGTGCGCGCCGCACCCGTCATCACCTCATCATGGATCAAGAGGATGCCGTACCGGTCGCAGATCTCGCGGATACGGGCGAAATAGCTGTCGGGCGGAACGAGTGCCGCGGTGGCTGCGCCACCGATCGGCTCCATGATGAAGGCGACGACACTGTCGGGCCCCTCCTCCACGATTTTTGCCTCCAGCATGTCGGCGTAACGAAGGCCGCGCTCTTCCATCGAGAGGTTGTCGCGGTCGCGATAGGCACGCGGCGCCGGGATCGCCGGCATCGGCTGGATCTGCGGCGCGAAGGTTTCGGTCAGCGCCAGATCGCCGGTCACACCAAGCGCACCCATCGTGCCGCCATGATAGGACGGAAACCGGCCGATCACCTTCCAGCGGCTCGCCTGACCGGTCGCGACGGCCCATTGCCGGGCGAGCTTGATCGCCGATTCCACCGCCTCGGAACCGCCGGACACGAAGAAGATCCGGTCGAGATCATCAGGCATCTTGGCCGCCAGGCGCCGCGCCAATTCCTCGGCCGGCTCGTTTTCGAAATGCAGGCGATAGGCAAAGGTGGTCTTTTCCATCTGCCGTTTCATCGCTTCGATCACATGGCGGTTGCCATGGCCGATATTGCTGACCATCGGCCCGCTCGACCCGTCGATGAAACGCTGCCCGTCCGCAGTCCAGAAGTAGATGCCTTCGGCGCGATCGACCAGAGGGCGGCGCAGGCGGGTAACGTAGAAGAGATGGGAAGCCGGACGTTCGATGTTCATGAGGATTTGCTCTGTCGATCTATCGGTTGAGGAAACGGTTCAGCACATTGGCGGTGACGCGCTCGACCATCGCGTCGCTGCGTAACAGCCCGGCTACCCATTCGCAGGTTCCGGCGTGGAACACCTCGCCCTTGCCGCGCTTGAAATGGACGATCATGCCGTTGCTGTAACGAACCTTTTCCATGTTCTCGTCGCTCGCCTCGCCATAGAGTGTCTCGGCGATAAAGCGGCCGTCTTCGTCGCCGAAGAACTGGTCTTCCGGCGAGAGAATGTCGCTTTCCTCGACCTGGCTCGCCATGCCCAACGCCAGGATTTCCAGCCCTTCCGGTGCGCCGCTGTCGGCTGTCGGATAAGGCAGGCCGTGGCGGATCTCATAGGACAGGCCATCGACCTCGTAGCCATAGATATGGCTGTCGGCGCCGAGCACGTCGCCATAAAACAGGCCGGTTCCGGCAAAGGCCCAGTGGCCGGGACGATAGATCGGAAAACCCTTGACACCGCGCGGCGCGCAGCCACCCCAGCCGGCATAGACGCCGCTTGTTGCATTGAGCCCGAAGGTCAGCGCGCCCGGCCGCCCGATTTCCGGCGCTTCCCAGGAATTGGTGGCGCGGGTCACGTCGCCGGTCGCGTAGACGGGGTCCTCTTTACGAGCGACATATTTGTAGCAGACCTGCCGCCGGCCCTCGTCCTGCAGCCGCGTCTGCCACATGAAATTGCCGGCAAAGCGCGCAACGCGGCCGCCTCTGTCGACATAGGCATCGATCGCGTCGCGCATCTCCCAGGTCCAGTATTCGTCGTGACCGACGCAGACGACGCAGTCATAGCCATCCAGCAGGTCTGGCCGGACATGCAGTTCGTCCTGCGAGACCAGGTCTACGGCATAGCCTTGCCGTTCGGCCCAGCGGAAGAAGTGGCTGTCATAGCTTGCCCAGCCGGACGAGGCATATTTCTTGGAATAGCCCTTGGCATAGGCCCATTCCATATGCGGATAACGCGGCACTGTGCCAGGTGGGAGGCTGACCTCCAGCGGCACGCGCGGCGCATCCGGCGGCAAGACCACGAAACCCCGACACCATGGACGCTCCCGGCTGACCGTGGTCGCGAACTGGTCGCGGCCCGGCCCGGTGATGCCCTGATAGTGATTGGAGCCGCCCCAAGTGTTGTAGGCCGCCCAGGTTCCGGTTGCCGCCACCTGCAGGATGCGGCCAGGTTTTGGCCCGGCCTTCGGCAGGACAATGATGAGGTGATGGCAGCGGATCGGCTTTCCATCTCGGCCATCCGCCGTCAGCGTGATGCGATAGCCGCCGGAGGGCCAGCTTTCATGGATCTGGAATGTATGGCTCGGCGCCCAGCCGCATCCCTCCACCGAGCATTGGTCCGGCGTCTCCTGCCAGGCGGTCGCAATGCCGTCCGTGCCGTAGACGGCCGTTTCGACGCTGCCATCCCGAACGACGTCCATGCGGCAGGAGGACGCCGTCGAGCTGATATGCAAATCCACCATCGCGCCGGGTGCATAAGAAAAATCGCACGTATAGCACCAGATTTCGCCGCGCGCGCCGTCCATGCCCGGCGTTTCGTAATAATGCCCGAGCACCGCATGGCGCCGTTCTTCAGCACTCAGCCCGAAATCGGGAAACGGATCGGTCACTTCAACCACGCAAGCTCCTCGGCATTCCGTCGACGACGCGTGTCGCGGCGTGACAGGAGAATGACCGGGGATGACGTCGACTGCAAATACATAGTGGCAATGCCATGCATAGACCGGGCGAATGATACAAGGCGTCGAGTTTTTGAATTTGCGTCGGATGGCGATGATGCAGGCGCTGCCCGCCACCTAGCTCACTCAGGGCGGTGGCGAGATGGCGGCCGCTGGTGAAAACCAGAACCGGAGAGACTGCTTCCGAGAGTTTTAAGTCACGGATCCCATCGCAAGACAACCTCGTTGATTTGAATGGACCTCACCGGGCGGGCATCTGCGAGAGTAGCACGTTAATGCCGGCCTGGCAGCATTCGGCATCCTGGGCCGGCGTTCCGGAACTGACACCAATTGCACCCACGACTTCGCCGTCAATCAACACAGGTATGCCTCCTGCAACCACGAGCAATCGGCCACCAATAGCCGAATGGATACCATAGGCGGGTTTGCCCGGCTGGCTTGCTTCGCCATAGCTTTCCGTGGTGCGCTTTGCTCCGGCCGCCGTATAGGCCTTGTCCTGAGCGATGATCGTGCTTGTGATCTTACCGCCGTCCATCCGCTCAAAGGCGATCAACTGGCCGGATTCATCTGTGACGGCGATACACATCGCAACGCCGATTTCGTCTGCTTTCGCGCGTGCGCCTTCAATCAGTATGCGGGCATCGTCCAGGCTCAGTCTCTTGATGGTCAGCATGATCTTTAAATCCTTAATCTAGAAGTTCGCGAAAAAGCCGGGATGGTTCTCCGGCGGCATTTCGGCAAGGAATGCGAGCGCCGCCGCGCCGACGAGGCCGGAATTCTGGCCCAGCGCCGCCCGGATGACTTGCACGTCGTTGAACGCCGGCATGGCCCGTTGGGCGATGTAGTTCTGGATGCCAGGCTGCAGGCGGTCGAACTCATGGGAAAGGCCGCCTCCCATGACGACAATCTCCGGGCTGAAGATATGGATGAGGCTTACGAAGCCACGGCCGAGGATTTCGGCCTCCTCTTCGATCAGTGTATTGGCAAGAACATCGCCATTCCGAGCGGCGGAAAAGACATCGCGGCTGTGAACCTCGGTGCCGTTTTTTCCAAGCACCGTTTCCGTGCAGTTCAGTGCCCTGATGCGTGCCCGCAGCGCAAAGGCGGTTCCCGATCCGTAGGCCTCGAAGCATCCCCGGTTGCCGCAGGGGCAGAGTTCGCCGTTCGGCATGACGGACATGTGGCCGATATGGCCCGCCATACCCTTGCGGCCGCGAACGACGCGACCGTCGCTGATGATGCCGCCGCCGATGCCGGTGCTGACCGTTACGTAGATCAGGTTGTCATACCCCTTGCCCTCACCGAACTGCCACTCACCGATCGCCGCAGCAATGCCGTCGTTTTCTAGGCTGACAGGATAGACGAAGCGCTTCTGCAATTCCGCCTTCAGCGGGAAGCCAGCAAAGCCGGCAAGCGTCGGCACATCGCTTGCGACCCCGGCCATCGTATCGACCGGACCGGGCGTCGACACACCGACGCCCACCACCGACAAGGGCTGCCCTGCCGCCAACACCCGTTCTGCCAGGTCGAGAATTTGGCTGAGAACGCGCTCTGGGCCGGCCAAAGCCTCCGTCTGATCCTCGGCCTGGGCAAAGATTGTACCCTGTTCGCCGACCAGAGCCGCACGAACCTGCGTCCCTCCCAGATCAATACCGATGGCGACCTGCTGCATCCCGCGATCCGCCGGCTAGAGAGCGTGCAACCACGCCATGCGCTCGGATAGCGATGGCGCGTTGAAGGCTAGTGAACCGAGGACGACGGTTTGGGCGCTGGCTTGGCGAAGCAGCGGCACGGTATGCTCGCGAATGCCGCCGTCGGCAGCAAGAACGATGCGATGGTCCGCGCCGCAACCGGCAATGATCCGCCCGGTCTGTTGCAGACGCTCGCCCGCCTTTTCGTCGAGCCCCTGCCCTTTCACACCGATCGCCGTGCCAAGCAGCGTGATGAAATCGAGGCGGGCTGCATATTTTCGGATCGTCTCGACCGGTGTTTCGACCCGAAGAACCATACCGGCAGCGATGCCACGGCGATCCATAAGGTCCAGCGCCGCATCGGCGACCGCCTCGTTCTCGACGTGGATGCTGATCAGGTCACTGCCGGCATCGGCGAATTGTTCGATCTGCGACAGAAGAATGCTGTCGGCAACCATCAGATGCACATGGATCGGGCGCGCGGAGATCTTTCGAACACCGGCGGCGAGATCTGGAAAGAACAGCATGGCCGGTGCGAAATGACCATCGGCGACGTCGATGTGCAGGACGTCGACAAAGGGTTCGACACGGGCAAGATCGTCAGCCAGACGCACGAGATCGGCCGACCAGACGGAGAACTCCGCAATCAGGCGATCCTTCGGAAGGGCGTTGATCCAGGTCTTGGAGTGGGCGGTCATGATTTCAAAGCTCCTTCAAAAATGTGCTCATGGCATTCCGGAAGTCGGCGACATACTGCGCGCGGCTTTCGGCCTTTGGTGTGATCTGGACAAACCGCGCCGTCGCAATCTGCTCGGTCAGGGTGCGGGCATGGGCGATCGGATGAATGCTGTCCTGTTCGGTTCCTATGACGAGCGTTGGAACGGCGATGCGTGAAACCTCGTCTTCCGTCACGCCCGGCCCATCACTGGAAAACGCGGTCAGCAAGGCTGATGTCACCGCGATCGGCTGTCGTGTGAAGAACCCGGTGAGCGAGGCCAGATTGTCGGGCGCCTCAACAGCAAGGCGCTGGCCGATTGGCCCGGCCAGAAAGACGGTCTTCGCCTCGTTGGGCGGCAGGGTCTGCAGAAGCCGGCCGATCTCGGCATTGGGCGCCATGTTGTCCGGTGCCGCCGCCGTTACCCACGCGGGTCTTGCCAGGATCAGTGCCTTAACGAGATCCGGTCGCGTGACGGCAAGCCGTAGCGCGATGGCCGCCCCCATGGAAATGCCGCCGACTACCACGGGTGCCATCAGCTGCGTTTCTATATAGGCGGCGATGTCATCGGCAAATGTCGCGATCGACAGGCGCTCGATCGGTCCGGACTGTGAAGCGCCATGGCCGCGCGCTTCCACTGTGATGCGGCAAAAACCGGGCTCGGGCGGAAAGGCTTCTTGCGTCTGGCCGGCATCTCCGCACAGGCCATGCTGGAAAACCACCGGCGGTCCCTCGCCTGCAATATCGACATGCAGCCGGGTGCCGTCATGCGTCTCGAAGAACCGGCCCTCGCTCATCGCTCTGCCCCCGCAAGCCTGGCCTTCAGAAATTCGGCAACCCTGCCGGCTTCTGGAGCGGAAAGCCCGTGTGTGATCAGGCTCCCGTCAAAGTCGATTTCGGCCAGTTTGCGCAGGTACAAGGAATAGTCGAGAACGCCCTTGCCCGCGGTCGCAAAATGGCCGTCCTTTGTTCGGTCCTTGGCATGGGCCATGATGATGCAGTCGCCAAGCAGATCGATCGCCGAAGAAACGATCGTCCGCTGCTCCTCCATTGTCTCCACCTCGAAGAGATTGGCCGGATCGAACACGATCCTGATGCGCGGGCTCTTCATCTCGTCAATCAGGCGTCGTGCCTTGGCCGCCGAATTGACGACATTGGCAAGCTCGGGCTCGATGCCGAGAGCAACGTCAAAGCCCTCGGCGATCTCAACCGCCGTACCCATGGCTTCCAGCAGATCGCGCCAGGCCTCCGGCGAATTATTGTCGGGATGCGCCTTCCACTGATCCTGCGGATCGCGCGTGCCCGTGCAGAGCGTGATCAGCCCGGTGGACATGGCAGCGCAGCGCTTGGCCAGGACCGCGAGCCGGCGATGGCCGGCCTCGCGGATGGCGAGATCGGGATGGATCATGTTGTAGGTGCCGGAGACAGCGACGATCTCGACGCCGGTCACTTTCGCTGCCGCCGCCACCGAATGCGCCTGTTCTTCGCTGATCTCCTCGGGCATCGCGGCAAGCCCGGAACAGGCCATGTTGTATTGCGCGCACGTATAGCCCGCATCGGCAACGGATTTCAGCACCGTTTCCGGATCAGCACCCTCGAAGGTCTTGGCGAAGATGCCGAGCTTCATCACACGCCACCCGATGTTTCGGCCAGCGCCACCGCCTTGCCGCTTTCGACGGAACGGGCGATCGCCACCATTGCCTGGACCGAGGCGAGACCATCGTCGATATCGGCGCCTTCCATGGGCGTGCCGTCCAGAACTGTGCGGGCAAAGCCCTCCAGCTGGCGGCGATAGAAATGCCCGTCGGCCCCAAGCACGCGATGGGTCGCGCCATCGGCTTCGCGAAAGATGTCGACTTCGCTCGACTTGTAGTACCAGGGATTGAAGGTCCTGCCGAGAATGCTGCCATTCTCGCCGTAGATCTGGAAGCCTTCGTGCCAGTCCATGCGCACCTGCACGGTCAGGTCGAGATGGCCAAGCGCGCCGGAGGCAAATTCGACATCGACAAACCAGCACCAGATCCCAGCACGCTCCGACAGGCGCGCGTCAACCGAAACGATATCGCCCGCGAAATAGCGTGCCGTATCGATCAGGTGGCAGCCATGCGCCAGCACGTAATAGCGGCGCAGGTCGGCCTTGGGATTGATCGAGGGCTTCCGCGCATTGGCGCTTGCAACGATCAGCGGCTGAACCGCATCCGTCATCGGGTAACGATGCGTGCTGTCACAATACCAGGCCTTCAGCGCGATCAGCGCGCCCATCTCGTCGGAAATGAAGCGCTTCGCCGCCTGGAGGCCGGCGTCGAAGCGCTTCATATGCCCGACCTGAAAGACTTTACCGGATGCTTCGACGGCGGCTTTCAGGTCATGGCATTCCTCGACCGTCAGGCCGACCGGCTTTTCGCACAGCACATGTTTGCCGGCTTCGAGCGCTCGAATGGAAGCCGGAACGTGGAAGGCATCGGCCGTCGCGATGATCACCGCGTCGATATCGGGATCGGCCAGCATCTTGTCGTAGTCGTTGTAGGACTTCTCAGCACCATGCGTTATCGCCATGCGCTCGCGCAGATCATCGGCGACGTCGCAGATTGCAAAGAGATCGGCATTGGCAGCCTTGGTGCAGCTTTCGAAATGGGCCGCCTGGGCGATCTGGCCCGCTCCCAATACCCCGACGCGAAGGCGTTTTTCCTGCTTTGCTGGCATGGAGTAAACTCTCGATTTTCTTTGGTTGAATGCTGTGAAGCCGGCGTGGTGTCTCCAAGCAGAACACGACCGCCACGCGCGACGAAGCCGTTAAAGCGCCAAGTGTGTATCGGGGTCGAAGAAATGCAGCTTTGTCGGGTCTAGAGCCAGGGCGATCTGCCTGCCCGTCTCGATCGTGCTGGTCGCCTCGAATTTTGCCACAGTATTGGCGGCGCCTTTGAGATCCTCGACGGCGTCGGGGTCGCCGGAATCCACCTGAACGGCATCGACGCTCAAGTGCACGATGAATTCAGATCCGAGCTCTTCAATGGTTTTCACGGTCGCCGGAATGGACGGAAATGCAGCACCAGACGGCAGGCGGCTGTCATAGAGGTCTTCGGGGCGGATTCCGAAAACGACGGTTTTGCCCTCGAACCCCGCAAGACCGGGCGCACGCTCGAAGACGCTGGCCGGCAAGGGAATCGAGAATGCCGGCACTTGAATGCTGCCGTTCTGAAGGCGCCCTTCATAGAGGTTCATCGATGGCGAACCGATAAAGCCGGCGACAAAGGCGTTGACCGGCCGATTGTAGAGCGCCCGGGGCGTATCGACCTGCTGAAGCACACCGCCCTTCAGCACGGCGACACGGTCGCCCATCGTCAGCGCTTCGGTCTGGTCATGGGTGACGTAGATCGTCGTGACACCGAGCTGGCGCTGCAGGCTTGCAATCTCCGCCCGCATCTGCACGCGCAGCTTCGCATCGAGGTTCGACAGCGGCTCGTCCATCAGGAATGCGGCCGGTTCGCGGACCATCGCGCGGCCCATGGCGACGCGCTGGCGCTGGCCGCCGGAGAGCTGGGCAGGCTTGCTGCCGAGCAGGGATTCAAGCTGCAGGATCTTGGCGATCTCATTGACGCGTTTTGTGCGCTCGGCCTTGCTCTTGCGCGCAAGCTTCATCGAAAACGCAATATTGTCGAAAACCGTCATGTGCGGATACAACGCATAGTTCTGAAAGACCATGGCGATATCCCGGTCCTTCGGCGGAAGATCGACGACATCCTGCCCACCGATGCTCAATGTGCCACTGGTGATCTCTTCCAGTCCGGCGATCATGCGCAAGGCGGTTGATTTCCCGCAACCGGAAGGACCAACCAGGATCAGGAATTCGCCGTCGTTTACCGTCAGGCTCAACTCCTTGATCGCATGGTAGTTGTTGCCGTAGGTCTTGCAGATTTTGTCCAGAACAACCACGGCCATGACAATTTCCTCCCCGCCATTCCGAAACACCGGAGAGCGATCCTCTCATCGCCCCCAGCTCCCTCCTAAAAAGCTCAGGAGTGCGGCACAAAGTCAATACAAAAAACGTCCACCATTGCAGGTAGGATCGCCAGTATAGAAATTAAGTAATTGATATCATGTTATAAATACAGATTTATTGATCTGTATGTATGAGATTTTATTTTTTGACGCGCGTAATTTTATGCATCCACGGCTGCAGCGAAACGAGCGTTCAGGTGAAAGGCCCGCGTCAGGACGGAAACACCCATCGCGGCGGACCGATCGGGATCGCCGCCGCTGGGACACCGTCTGGCCTGCATCTTCACCCGGCTAGCGGGATGGGAACGGGAGCGCCTTCCGCAGCCATCCAGTCGCGGCACGTGCTGTCGTCGGGAAGGCCCATGCGGCCACCCCGCGCCGTGACGGCGATGGCCGCGGCGGCTGTGGCATAGGCGACGCAATCGAGCGGCGCCTTTCCCTGCGCCAGCGCCAGGCAATAGGCACCGTGAAAACAGTCTCCGGCACCGGTCGTATCGACCGCCCGTACCGCATAGGTTGGGAAATGCCACCGAGTGGCGTCGCTCCGTTGCCGAACATAAGAGCCATTTTCGCCGTCCGTGAGCACAACAGCAGACCGTTCGTCCGACCAGAGCGCATGGAGGACGGCTTCCGGCGCAGTTTTCCCCGTATAGGCCTGGCCGAAGGCAAGCGGCAGCACGAGGTGGTCGGCAAGTGTCAGGATCCTGTCCGTGACAGGACCGACCGTCCATTCGATATCAGCGACGATGGCCAGGCCGAGCCCCGCGCGCGCGCCACAATGGCTTCGGAATGCGCAGAATAGCCATCGATGAGCAGGACCGGCGCCTGCATCAGCACGGCATCGGGCAAGGCAAGGGACGTACCATGCAGCACGTCGTCGTCATAGGCGATGAAGCGATCTCCGTTCGTATCGACAGTAATGACCGAGCGGATCGGCAGGGAGGCGGCAGACCGCGGCGCAAGAGATGTGTCCACCCCGTCGCGCTCGAGCTGCTGCCCACCCACATCGTTTATCGGCTGGTCATTCAACCAGCCGATAAAGGCGGCGCGCCCACCGAGGCGAGCAATGGCCACCAAGGCGGTGGCTACGTTTCCGCCGTGGTCCATGGCGCGTTTGATGACCTTTCCCTTGCCCGATGACAGCACCCGATCGACATAGATAATGTCGTCGATGGCAAGCGCACCGAAGCCCAGGACATGGAAAGGTCGCGACATGGTTCAGAGACCTGCTGCGGCCAGGGCGTCTGCCGGCGCCATGTCGTCGTGGATGACCAGTTTGAAGGCAAGTGCAGCCTTGGTCGTATCGCCGTGACCCCAGAGATTGCGTCCGACGACCGCGCCCTTTGCACCGGCGCGCAGGGCGTCCGATGTCTGCGTCAGGGCGCCGAGCAACGTTTCGGTCTTCGGTCCACCGGCGATCACGACAGGCACCGGGCAGGTCGCCACCGTCTCGCGGAAGGAGTCGAAGTCGCCGGTATAACCGACCTTGATCACATCGACGCCGGTCTCGTAACCGATGCGCACGGCATAAGCGATTTCATCCGGGGTGAAGACGATCTTTCCGCCGTCGGAGAAATCGCGCGGATAGACATGGGCGACGACGGGCATTTCGAAACGGGCCGCGGCATTCACCGTATCGGTCAGCCAACGGATGTATTCACCTTCCGTATTGCCGCGAACCGGGATCGCAACCGCGAGCGCATCTGCGCCATAGCGGACGGCATCTTCCGGCGTTGCGATCAACTGGCGGATACGATCGTCGGCGGTGAAGCAACCGGCCTGGATGACCAGTGCGGCCTTGCCGGCATATTGTTCCCACAGATGGCGCGCAGCGCCCGGCTGGATGCTAACATAGTCAGGTCCGCCGGCCATCACCCGGCGCAAGGCACCCGGCAGGTCCGCAAGGCCGCCTTCGCGCACATTGCCGTAGCCGACGAAATGATCGACCGCGCCGCCGAACAATCTGCCTGACGGATTGGAGAAGAGGCGCGAGAGGCGAATTTTGGTTCCGAGACCCATGGCAGAATTCCTTCGTGTTTGCTGGGCTGATGTTGACCGGACCCTAACGTAAATAAAACAAGTTTCAATATTTCGAATTCTTTCATTTTGTACTTAGCGGACGATTTTTTCTATGCTAAATCGATGACTCATCAGATTTCGGAAGAGAAGCGACGGAAATCCTTTCGAAATTCGAAACCTTTTTTGAATGCAACAGGCGGTCGAGGTCACACATGCTTGCAGAGCAAAGACGGCATCAGATTTTGCTCGAACTTCAGCGGGTCGGTCAGGCGCGGACGCGACAACTCGCTGAGTTCTTCGAGGTTTCCGAAGTTACGATCCGCTCCGATCTCGAAATCATGGATGCGAAAAAACAACTGATCAAAACCCATGGCGGGGCAATTGCCATCCCGGCGGATTCCCCGCTGCAGCCTTCGAAGACCGCATGCTGCGCAATTTCGAGGCCAAGCGGCGGATCGCCCAGATGGCCGCCCGGCAAATCATCGACAATCAGTCGATCGTCTTCGACAGCGGGTCGACCTTGCTGCAGGTCGCCATGCAAATGCCGCCGGTCAACAATGTCGTGGTGGCGACGACGGCGATGAACATCGCCCAGCACCTCATGTATCGTCCGGGGCTCGACGTGCACATGATTGGCGGCCGGGTTTTCCCCAATACGGTCAGTACCATCGTCTCCGATTCCGACAAGGTCCTTGGCGGGCTGGTGGCCCATCAGGCTTTTGTCAGCGCCCATGCGATCGACCAGGCATTTGATGTTGTGGATGTCTCCGAAGACATCGCCCGGACCAAACGCAACCTCGTGCGTATGGCACGTCGGGTCGTCCTGGTGGCCGATTCCAGCAAATGGGACACCGGCGCCTCCTCCAAGGCCTTTTCCCTGTCGCGCGTCGACCTTGTTATCACCGACAGCAATATGCCCCACAGCATCCGAAGCCGGCTCGACAAACTGGGCGTGGAAGTTCGCTATGCCTGACCGGCGTTCCCTGCAAAAAGACAAGGCAGGGCGCTGCAATCAAAGCCCCATCAGGCGCAAGGCCTGGTGGTTTGCGCGCACGGCAGCCGCCGGATTCAGGCCCGCCTGTTCCGATTCCTCCTCCACCACGATCCAGCCGTTAAACAGCGGCGCTTGGCGCACCGCGGCGATCACAGCCGGCACGTCGCATGCGCCCTCGCCCAGCATCGTCCACGTCCCGCTGGCATCGACGTCCTTCAGGTGAACGTACCGGATGCGATCGTAAAAAGCCGCGAGCGTATCGGCCATCGTCTGGCCGCCGCGCAGGATATGGCCGGTGTCCGGCACCCAGCCAACCTGCGGCTCCAGCAGGGCAAACAGCGCGTCATAATCGGCGCGCGTCAACAGCAAGGTGTTGTGATGGGACGAGGGATGGACCGCGACGGTGACACCGGCTGCCTTGCCGATCTCCATCGAGCGATTGTAGCACTCCGCGGCAACCGCGAATTTGTCCGTACGCGGTCCATCCGAAACGACGGTTGCCGAACCCATCGACACGAGCGCGCCGGGAAAATTCGCCGCAAAATCCACCCAACGGCGCGTCGTCTCCATGTCGGCCGCAATCTGCTCGGGCAACGTGAAACCGCTTTGCGAGCCGAAGGCAAAAGACACCAGCGTCAGGCCGGCATCGCCAAGCGAGCGGACGAAGGCTTCGGGTTTGTCGGCATACTCGCCGATCATCGTATCGGTAATTTCTATGCCGGAATATCCGCCCTCGGCGATCGCGCGCAGCAGGTCGTCCGGTCCGCCTTTCCAGGCATTCCCCAGCATTTCCCAGGTGAAGGTCTGGCAGCCGATTTTCAATTCTGTGCTCTTCATAACTGGTCCTGATTGATCGTTGCGTCGGGCATCCACGGGCAGGCGCGGCCTTCCTTAGCCGCCAAGAATGCACAGCCCCAAATGGGCGCGACAAATGCCGATAGATCGATAAGTTAAGGGGATCGACACGCCTCCAAGTGTCTTGTCACTACGTAAGATTAAATGTTACCGTGCGTCAATATAATTTCTTCTCTGCGTTCAAGCGGCGGTCAGTCCGCATCTCCATCCACCCTCTTCAATCCGGCAGGATCAGGCAATCACATGACAAACACAAATGACACGGCACTTCGCATCGGCGTGGTGGGATGCGGAAACATTTCCATGGCCTACATGCGCAATGCACCGCTCTTCCGCGGCGTCGCGATTACCGCCTGTGCCGATCTCGACATGGCCGCCGCGCAACGCCGCGCTACGGAGTTCAGACTTCGCGCCGCCGATGTCGATTCTCTGCTGGCCGACAAGGATATCGACCTCGTCTTGAACCTCACCATACCCGCGGCCCATTTCGATATTTCGATGAAGGCGCTTTCCGCGGGCAAACACGTCTTCACTGAGAAGCCGCTGGGCGTCACAGCGAATGAAGGGCGCAAACTGGTCGAAACTGCCGCCGCCAAGGGATTGTCGCTCGGATCGGCACCGGACACATTTCTGGGTGCAGCCGGTCGACATGCGCGCCGGCAGATGGAGGCGGGCGCCATCGGCAAGCCGGTCACCGGCACCGCCTTCATGATGGGCCGCGGCATGGAACACTGGCATCCCGACCCCAGCTTCTACTACCAGCCGGGCGCCGGCCCGGTGATGGACATGGGACCTTATTACCTGACCATGATGGTCAATCTGCTCGGTCCCGTGCGCCGGGTTCAGGCCGTGGCGACCAGTGGCCAGGAAGAACGGGTCATCACCGCAGATGGGCCAAAGAAGGATACAAGCTTCAAGGTCGGTACGCCTACCAGCGTGCTCTCCATCCTGGAATTCCACTGCGGCACGACGATTACATTCGGCGCCTCCTGGGATGTGTTCCGCCACTCCAATCACCCGATCGAACTGCACGGCACCGAGGGATCGCTTCGCCTTCCCGATCCGGACAATTTCGGCGGTGTCGTGGCCATCTCGAACCGCGGCGCGCCATGGCAGGAAACGGATACGGCGGGTCACCTGTTCGGCGCCATCAACTGGCCGGTCGCAGCACCTGATCGCGCCAACTACCGGATGCTCGGTCTTGCCGATCTGGCCCGCTCTATCATCGAAGCACGGCCGGCAAGGGCCTCAGGGGCGCTGGCGCTGCATGTGCTTGAAATCATGGAGGCAATCCTGCGGGCGGGCGAGACCGGCGCGGCGCAGATCGTCGAAGGAAAGATCGCGCAGCCACAGGAACTGCGCGAAGACGAAGCCGCGAGCCTGCTGGCATGAGCGGTCTGGATCCTTCCGCGAAACGCGCACTGGCATGGCCAGGCGATCCGGAAAGGCCCGTAGAGGAGTGCTCGCCGCAAGAGGCAAAGCAGCAATTTCTGGACGGTTTCGCTCAAAAACAACTTCCTCTTGAAGACGTTGACAGCATCCAGGAACGCCGGATCGGTGACATCAGGCTGAAAATCTGGCGTGGCCGCGGCACCCCGGGCCAGGATGCGCCTTCGCTGCTCTATCTTCATGGCGGCGGCTGGGTGATCGGTGCCCCGGAAAGCCACGAAGATATCTGCCGCATCCTTGCCAATGCTGTCGGGGCTGTGGTTATATCGCCCGATTATCGGCTGGCCCCGGAACATCCCTTCCCCGCCGCAGTTGAAGATTGTGCAACGACGCTGCACTGGATGAGCGAACAGGCAGGCACGCTCGGCATCGACACGAAACGCATTCTCGTTGCAGGCGACAGTGCAGGAGGAAATCTTGCCGCCGTCCTCGCCTTGATGGCGCGCGACGCAACGGCACCACCCATCATAGGGCAGGTCTTGATTTATCCGGTTACGGATCAAAGCCAGGCATCGGACAGTTACCGGCGCTACGCGAAGGATTTCGGTCTGACGGCGGATGGCATGCGATGGTTCCGTGACCACTACCTGCCGGCCGGTGCAGACCTGACCGACTGGCGCGCTTCACCGCTCAGCAAAGCAACACTACAGGACGTTGCGCCGGCCTTCATCGTGCTTGCAGGACACGATGTGCTGTTTGACGAGGGCCTAGCCTACGCCGAACGTCTCCAGGCGGAAGCACACGCCGATCTTCGCATTTGGCCTGGGCAGATCCATGGCTTCCTCTCCATGGGCGGCACCATACCGGAAGCGCAGGAGGCTCTGGACGCGATCGCGCAGGCCTGGCGTTCAATGGATCCCGCGCTTGGCAGATAACGCGGAAAGGCTCTCGCTGATGTCAGGCCGAATCGCGCATAATCAGGGTTGCCTCAAGGATCACCCTGTTTGCCATAGGCGCCCGATCCGCGGCATCATCCTCCATGCTAAGCAACAGGATTTCAACTGCCTTGGCGGCGATCTCCGGCGCATTCTGAGCCATTGTCGTCAATGAGGGGCAGGCATAGCGGCTAAGCGGATGGTCGTCATGGCCGGCGATCCGCACGTCGCAGCCGTCCGCACGGCCTATCTTAAGGCCAGAGGCAAAGGCCGCCGCCATCGCGCCGAAGGCGAAGCGGTCGTTTGCGCACAGAAGCGTCTTGCCCGGTAGGCCGCCCTTTGCGAGAATTCGCTGCATTTGTTCATAGCCCAACCGCTCGAACTCCCAGGACGGCGCCGCGTCGCAACTGAGGACGAGCGGCGAATGCCCTTCTCGAGCCATTGTTGCACGATAGCTTTCCGTGCGCTCGTCGGTGTTCGCCATCATATGCGGAACATCAAGGAAGATGGGTGGCTCGCCGGATCGGCAGAGATATTGCACGATTGCAGCCACACTCTGCGAATTGTCGTTGCCGACGAAGGGAAGATCGAACGTGGCCGGGCTATCGAAACAGACGACAGGGATCGCATTGGTCAGCCGCTCCAGAGCGGAACGGCGCGAGCCAGGACCAAGAGGTGCCACGATCGCACCCGAAACCTTCAGGGACATCAGCGTCCGAACCGCCTCCTCCTCAAGCTCTGGCCGCGTATGGGATGACAGTTGCACCGGCCAGAAACCCTTCGCACGCAATTCCAACTCTATCAGGGAGACGACCTGAACGTAGAACGGGTCGGACATTGTCGGCACCAGAATGCCGATATTCTTGGTGCGCTTGCGGTTGAGATGGCGGGCGAAGAGATTGGGCTCGAAGCTCGACTTCTTCAGCGCAGCCTCGATGCGCTTGCGGGTCACTTCCTTGATCTGTGTCGGATCGTCGAAATATTTCGAAAGCGTAGGGCGCGAGACGCCACAGGCGCCCGCGAAATCGTCCATCGATTTGTAAGTCTTCTTTGCCATTCAAGTCCTTAGTGCCCCGCAGAACGCCGTGCGAAGGGCGAAATTTGATTTTGCGTCTACGGGACATCGGCTGACACGCATAATACGCAAGAGAGATTTCGAACAGTTCCAGGCCAAAAGGCATTGGCTCTACCGGAATCGCACCATTTTTCCCCTTCTAACTTGAAGCCAGCTTTTCGACCATACACTGCGGCGGAGCAATACTCGTCGCCTCAATCGATCCACAGTCGTCCAGCCAGGCGGGGTAATAGAAAACGCGATTTCAATAAACCCTTTCATTTGTTTACGAAAGTAAAGAAAAAAGCTCCACAAGCAACACGAACGGCACAAAAAATTTTCGCGCGCAAATTTTTATTATTATTTAAAATCATCATCTTATCGCAATAATAAAGAAAAACTCTCCTCCCTTTTCAGTCACTCTCGCATTTCGCCGTTGACATAGAGAGCCTCCAGGAACCTACTTCCATGGCGATCTGGGAGGATCGATCAACGCATAGCTCTTGGGAGGCAGACATGAATTTCAAACAATTCGGCAGTACAATGCGCGCGGCCGCCGCGGCATGGGCACTTTGCACAACAGCGGCCTATGCCGACACCACCATCGAGTTCATCCAGTGGTGGGAGCCGGAAATGCCGGCCGGCGCCCTGCGCGGCATCATGGACGATTTCGAGGCAAAAATCCCGGCATCAAGGTCACTCTTGTCAGTGGCCCCTATTCTTCGACGCGTGACCAGATCGTTGTCGGTGCTGCGTCCGGCACGCTCAGCGACGTGGTCGGCCTCGACGGCGCATGGGTCAACGGCCTGTCCAAGCAGGGTGCCATTGCCTCGCTGGACGAACTGATGGACAACGCCAAGTACGACAGGACCCAGATCACCGACATCGTGAAGGTAGATGGCAAAAGCGTGATGTTCCCGCTCGCCTCCTTCGTCTACCCTGTCTTCGTCAACCTCGATCTGGCCAAGGCGGCCGGCGTCGATAAGATGCCTTCCACGCGCAGCGAATTCGCCGACGCCGCAAAGAAGATGACGGATGCCTCCAAAAACCAGTATGGCTGGGTTTTGCCGCTTTCGCTGCAATCGCCGGGCGGCATCCAAAATGACGTCATGTCCTGGGTATGGGCATCCGGCGCTTCGATGATGAAGGATGGCAAACCGGATCTCGAGAATGAAGCTGTTGTCGGCACGCTCGAATACATCCAGTCGCTCGGCAAGGACGGCGTGATTTCGCCCGGCATCTTCGCAAAGAAGGAGCAGGACAAGGTCGAGGAATTCGTCAACGGTCGCGTCGGCATGATGGTCGATTCACTCGCGCACGTGAACCTCATCCGCGAGCGCAACCCGAACCTGAAGTTCGGTATTTCCGCCCTGCCGGCCATGGATGGCTACACAGGCAAGCGCGGCATGCCCTATGCCTCGTGGGGCATCGGCGTCAGCGAAGGCAGCGCACACAAGGAAGAAGCCTGGAAACTGGTCGAATTCCTGATGAGCGCTGAAGTCAACGGTCGCCTTGTCTCGATCGCCAACGCTTTCCCTGGCAACGTCAACGCAAAGCCTGATTTTGTTGCAGGCGATCCGGTCTTTGCGGAAGCCTTCAAGATCTTTCAAAGCGGTTATCCGGCCAACGAGTTTGTCGGGCTGCCGGTTGCCGAAGAACTGATGCGCGACATGAATGTCGAAGTGCAGAAGATGTTCGATGGCGGCCAGACCGCCAAGGAAGCTGCTGCGAATGCACAGAAGGCATGGCTGGCCAAATTCTAGGCAACCGCGTTCACAGGCACCGGCTGCGCTTCCTGCGCTACCGGTGCCATTCGCAGTCTTCGGCAGATTGGAAAGTCTAAAGCCCATGAACGGTTCCGCTCCGGCAATGGCCACCGCCCGGCCAAAGGCGCGCAAATTCCGCTACAGGACATTGCGGAAACTGGTGCCCTATCTCTTCGTGTCGCCCGCGACCCTACTCCTCACCCTGCTGATGCTGTTTCCGATGCTGATGGTGGTGCGCTATTCGCTGATGGATGGCGCCATCATGAAGAAGGGGGCCGCCTTTGTCGGTTTCCAGAATTATATGGCCCTGTTCGCGGATCCGGTCTTCTGGCAGTCGGTCGGCCAGACGCTCTACTTCACGGTCATGAGCGTGGTGTTCCATTTCATCATCGGCCTCGCCTTTGCGCTGCTGTTGAACACCGATCGTGTCGATCCGCTGATCCGCAGTATCCTGCGCGTTCTTTTTATCCTGCCCTGGCTGTTTACGGCCGTGATTATCGCCATCATCTGGCGGTTGCTGCTCGACCCGAACGGTGTCGTCAACAGCGTACTGATGGCGCTGCATATCATCGACTTCAAGGTGGAGTGGTTTTCCTCGACCAAGACGGCGATCCACGCCCTGACCTTCGCCAATATCTGGGCCGGCTATCCGCTCTACATGGTCAGCCTGCTGGCCGGCCTCCAGGGCATTCCGAAGGAGCTTTACGAGGCCGCCGGCATCGACGGCGCAAACGAAGTCGAAAAATTCTGGTACATCACCATTCCGCAACTGATGCCCATCATTATCAGCATCGCGCTTCTCGATTTCATCTGGACGATGCAGGTTTTCCCGCTCGTCTGGATGACCACCGGCGGCGGCCCGATCTATTCGACGGAAATGCTTTCCACCTACACCTACAAGCTTGCATTTTCCCGCTACGAGTTTTCGCTGGCCTCGGCGAGCGCCATCATCATTCTCGTGATTTCGATGAGCGTCACCTATTTCTACATCAAGCACCAGCAGCGCAGGTAACCGGTCATGGCAAAACGTTCCCTCAAGCACTCTGTCCTGCCAACCGTGGTGACTTATGTCGGGTTGGCCGTGGGACTGGTCTTTGCGACTTTCCCGATCGTCTGGATGTTCTTCAGTTCGCTGAAATCAAACAGGGAGATTTTCGCCCTGCCGCCTAAACTCCTGCCGGACGATTTCACTATTGCGGCCTATCTGACGATCTTCAACGATCCCGTGAAGGTCCGGTTCTTCATCAACAGCTATTTCGTAGCCGGCGTCGTGACGGTTCTCACACTCCTGATCGCCATCGTCACGGCCTATGGATTCAGCCGTTTTCAATTCCGTTTCAAGAATACCCTGAACATCTTCATCATCAGCACCCAGACCGTGCCGCCCATCACGCTTCTCATTCCCTATTTCGGCATGGTCGTGGCCTTCCGGATCTTCGATACCTATCTGGCACTCATCCTGACCTACATGGTTTTCACCCTGCCCTATGCCGTTCTGCTGATGACGGGCTACCTGAATACACTGCCGAAGGAACTCGACGAGGCGGTGCTCGTCGACGGCGGCTCGAGCTGGACGGCGTTGTGGCGGGTGATCGTCCCGGTCTCGATCCCCGGCATCGTCGCAACGGCGGTCTATACCTTCCTGCTCGCCTGGAACGAGTTTCTCTTCGCGCTGACGCTGACCAAGTCGATGGACTTGCGCACCGTGCCGATCGGCATCCAGCTTCTCATGGGGCAGCATGCCTTCGAATGGAACGAGATGATGGCGATGAGCGTGCTCGGATCGCTGCCGCTGCTGGTGCTCTATCTGGTTGCTCAGCGTTATTTTCTGGCCGGCATGACGGCGGGTTCGGTAAAAGCTGAAGCCGCCGTGGCCTGTCCATGCACGTGGACAGGCCACTCCTACAGGGTCGCCAGCGCCCTGTTTGATATATTGTTGCCATTGGCCTTGCGGATGGCCACCTTGGTCTCCAATGCCGCGATGACATCGACTGCAAAATCAACTCCGCAAAGGGCTGCGATATCCGGAAGGCCACCGGGCGTGAAGACGTTGATCTCCAGGATTTTGTCTCCAACGATATCGAGACCGACGAGGAACATCCCGTCCTCAATCAGCTTGGGTCGGACCATCTCGGCGACGGCCAGAATGTCCGGCGTGATTTCCACAGCCGCGGCGGTGCCGGCGGCGTGCATATTGGAACGAACCTCGCCGGAGGCCGGAACCCGCCGGAATGCCGCATAGGTGCCGTCCCGGGACAGAGGCCTGCCATTCATCAGGAAAAGCCGGATATCGCCGGCCTTTGCCTCGCTCAGATAGGCTTGCGCGATCAGGTAACCCTCGCCGCTGACGGCTTCGAAAATCTGGTTGAGATTTGCGTCATCCTGGGACGCGATCTTGAAGACATTCTTGCCGCCCGACCCCTGCAGCGGTTTCAGGATCACGCCCTGCTGGTGTTCGCCGATGAAGGCGCGGATTTCCTCGATGCTTTTGGAAATCAGCGTGGTCGGCCGCACTGCTGCGGGAAAACCCTGGAAATAGAGCTTGTTTTGGGCCATCGCCAAACCGCCAGGATCGTTGAGAACGATCACCCCGCGTTCGGCGGCCAGACGTCCGAAGATTGCGCCGACATGGGCAGCCCAAGGACGGTCGTCGGCGTCAAGCGATGGGTCGCTGCGCAGAAACAGGACATCGATATCGCGCGCATCGATCGTCTCGATCGCTGCATCCTTGCTCTGAAGTACCGCGTGAAAAGTCTCAGCCTTCTTGTATTTCGATCCGGGGAGCGTCAGCGCACGGACCATCAGGCTGTCATCCGGGCGCAGAACAAAGTCACCAGGCGTCAGGTAACAAATCTTATGGCCACGATCGAGTGCCGCCAATGCCAGAGCGGTTGTCGTGAAATAGGGTTCTTCCAACTCAATCGAATTGACAAAAAAGGCGATGCGCATGGTGACTCCTATAATTCGATCATATCGACAGGGGAAATGCCATTGCGGCTCCTCTCGAGACGGGCCTGGGCATCCGGATGCGAGAGAAAGTCCGGACGCACGACTGGCGCCTTGAGAAGGCCTCGGGCACTCAGTTCCTGCATGACCGAAAAATGCGACGCGGAAATCTTGCCCATCCAGAACGGGTCGAGCGCGCGGTCGCTTTTCAGATGCTCCAGCAACTGCAACAGCCCGCGAAGGTAGATCGCATCCTTTGCAAGACCGCCACCACGATAGAGGCGCAATACTAGGTTGAAGGCATCGCTTTGCGCAAGACCGTGCTCATCCGTCAGCCGCGAAAACGTCCGCTCGAAAGGCACCCCTTCCAGCATCATGGCACAGCCGACAACCCGCGCGGCAATCAGGCGCAGGCGCTCGACCGTCATGCCGCCGCTCAGATACTCCGCAAACACCGCAAGCCCCTCCTGCATGCCTTCATAACCCGCAAGCCCGGAGCGGAACAGCCGCAACCCCTGCGCCGATCCATTGAAATAGGTGAGAAGATGGACGCCGACTTCATGACTGAGCAGCGGCCCGACCCGCGCACGATCCATCAGCGTGTTGCGGGATATAAGCAGGCGGTTGCCGGAAACCATCAGGCCGGAGGGAAGATCACTGCGGAGCTCGACCGTCGCCTCGAAGCCGGAATATTGATTCCGGTATCCCGCGATCATCGCCCGCGCCAGCATGTCGAGAACAAAACAATCCGCCGTTTCCGGCTCTTGCAGACTTGCTTTGGTAACCGATGTGTCAGCCAGAATCTGTGTTGCCACCTGCAGGAGCGACGGCTCGACGGGACCGTAGAGCGCCCTGCCCAGCTCGATGAAGCGCGGCATTTCACGCGCGGCCAGCAGAGAGAGCTGCAGATCCAGTTCCTGCTGTTTCTCCCGATAAAGCGCATGCAGCACCGGATCCTCGAAACGATCGAAGCCGATTGTGAAGAGCTTGCGTTTTTCAAGCTCGATATCGACAGTCAACGGCCGATAGAGAAATCTGGGCGCTTTTCGAAACCCGCCAGCCTTGAATTCCTGCCAGGCAGCATCGGCGTTGATCGGCGTCACGGCCAGCAGAAAATCAAAGCTCGACGCGATTTCATCGATACTGCGGTCGGCGCGACTGACGGCATCGACGAAGGCCTTTCGTCCGAGTTGCCGGTGTGTCGTCAGCTTCAGAGCACCCTTCGCCTTGATGAACGCGGCCAGAGCCTGCAATCCGGCATCGAAAATATTGGCAACAAGGCGCTCTTGAAGATCCGGATAGATTTTTTCTGATTTCGCCAGCCGATAAATCGGCGCGACACGCACGCTGATGCAGGGGAACAGCGTGTCGGGAAACGCAGCATCGCTGGTCGAAGCCTGTGCTATCGCCGCCAGTTCGGCCCGGGGTGTCCGGAATTTCGCTTTGATGCCCTGCACTGCCTGCACCAGCGTACGGGCCGCGACAGACGCTGCCTCATCGTCGGTGTGAAACACCTTTACCTCGAAAGGCGGCAGATAGGGCGCATCGTCAGTCAGCAGCGTATCGGCTGCCAGTTCACCGATCTCAAGCAACATGAAGGCACCGAACCGCCTCTCAAGCGCCGCACCCACAGCTTCAACAATCGGCAGGGCAACATCGACATCGGGAGCCAGGAGATAGACCGCGCTGGCCGAGACGATATTGCGGGCAACCGCATCGTCCCTGCCCCTTTCTATATAGACGCAAAGGAAGGGAAGCGGCCTGTCGATATGAAGGCGGCCACCCTCGCCAAACTCCTTGCGTACGGATTTTCCAGTCTCGATAGAAGCCAGAACCTCCGGCATCCAGTCCGACGCCGTCGCCTCTCGCGACAGTTCTTTTTTCGGAGTTGGGTCATCGCATCGCCGCCAACGTGTCCTCGAGCACAGGAATGGTGGATGCGAGCATGGCACGCAGTGCCTGGAGCGCTTCCGGATCAGGCATGCCCGTCCATTCGTCCATGAAGAATTTCTTGAACTCGACGGCGATTGCGCAGCCGGTCTCGGGAAAGGTCTCATGAATGAACCGTGTCTGTTCACCCTTGCCCTGAAAGGCAATGTTTTCGCGGACATCCATGCGGCGACCGCGGAATTCGAAGCTGGACAACGTCTCCATGAACGCATCGACCACCCCACCCCAACGGACGCGGTCCATCGAGGACGTGCCGATATTGATTTCCGGCGCGGCGTCTCTGTCGGTCGGCGATTGATCGCGCCCGTTGCGACGATGATTGTAGCTGTGAATGTCAAGCACGACGAAACGGCCGAAATTTCGCTCTATTCCTCGCAGAAATGCCCCCAGCATCGCATAGTAATCGTCATGAACACCCAGCGAAGCCTCGACCAAATCTGCGGCAGGCGTCTGTTTCCAAACATTCAGCCCCCATGCCTGCTCCGGCAGGACATACACCGCTGCATCGCGGGCGCGATTGAGATCGACCTCGAAGCGGGACCGGTGAACGACAACACGATTGGGAACGTCGCGAATGGTAAATTCGGTGAAGGGATCCTCTTCACGCAGCCGATCCTCAGATGAGAGCGCCATAGGGAGCCGAAGATCGTTGCGGATATGATGCCCGTTGTGGATCGCGGTGGCGACGATCGGAGAATCACCGCGCTCCATCGACCACCAGGCATCCGAAGGGGAGAAATTTTCCAGAGATTGCTTGGCCGACACTCCGTATCCCCCTGGTGTCTCATCCGGTTCGCTCTGTTCGGAAACGATTATCAGAGCCGAATAACAACGCGTTGTGCGGAACTTTGTTCCTCTCCAGCGGATACAGCGTATCTCGATCGTGTCGCAGGAGGGTCTGGGGATCTACACCGTGGAACTTTATTTGAAGGTTCGTCTGGCCTGCTGGGAAGGAATGAGCCGGCGTCAGGCTGCGAAGCATTTCAACATATCGCGCGACAGCGTTGCCAAGATGATGTCCTATTCGACGCCACCAGGTTATCAGCGGCAATCACCAATCCGGCGGCCCAAGCTGGATGCGTTCGTTTCGACCATCGAGCATTGGTTGGAGGACGATCTGAAGGTGCCGCGCACGCTGTGCCATACGGCCAAGCAGGTATTCGACCGGGCGATCGAAGGGCTTCCAGGTCTCGCCGATCACCTGTTCGTAGGCGGAAAACGCCCCCTCGGCTGCCATCCTGAGCGGCTCCGGCCCCGTGCCGGCCTGCCCTTCGGTGCGGGTAAAAGGAACCGGCGGAAGGCGGCGCTTTCACCGGTCCGGGACGGCTGAGGGAGCAAATTCGGTTACGGCCAAACGGGTGGCACACCTGCGACGGACGCGGGCCTGATTTGCGAAACGAGGCTGGTCCGGCCGCACAGCGGCGCGACAGCGGCCTCTTTAAAGGCGTTGCGTTGTCATCCCATCGATTGGGAGGCAAGAGCGAACAGTTTAGCGCGTCCATCGCCAGCCGCTCCGTAATCGACACCTTCGCCGAGCGTCATAGTCGTGACGGTGTCAAAGATCGGAAGGCCGCATTGCTGTACAAAGTTGGCAAAGGACCCCGTGTCAAAATGGGTGTCAATACGCAGGAAACGACCAGCGTGAGCTTCCACCTGCGGCCCCGCAATGGCGATCGCCTCTTCAACGGACAATGCGGCAACCGGACCCAGCACGTGGCCCCGTCCAAAGGCACGGCTCATGGAATATGCCGACAATTTTTCGCCCCGAAACAGCCCATAGCAGAGCGAAATCTCGAACAAACGGGCGAGATGGACGGGGCGAGAAACCGCAAATCCTGGCGCGTCGAGTGCGATCACCGCATCGAGATCGCTTGATCGCAACGGCCTGATCTCATGCCCGGCAGGCAAGTCAGTCGTCTCCGCCGGTCTGCGGGCCTCACCCTGGCACTGGAACACCGTCTGCCGCGCCACAAAATCCAACGAGCGATAGAGGCGGCGCGCGGCGCGCGTTGCATTGAGCCGCAGGCCCATGCCGGGGCACTCGGCCAGAACACGCTGCATCAGCCATTTCGCCGTCCCATTGGCCTGCAACCGAGGCGATGTGATCAGCATTCCAAGGGTCGCGAAATGCTCTCCGTGGGGGAACCACATGGCTGAGCCCATCACACGGTCGATTTCGTCGAGAGCGACGAAACCGCGGCCGAGTTCACGCAGATATTGCCAATCTTCTGCCCGATGCGGCCAGCCGACCGCAATCGACAGCGCATGCAACTGCTCCAGCTCGACATCCGCCACGTCGGCGAAACGCATCTGGTAGGCGTCGACATGCAACGTGTCGGGTATTTTCAGATCCATCGTCCGCCTCCCTGGTGCCAAGCGAACCTGCCGTCAGCCGCTCGATACATTCTTTTACGCGTATTCTAGCCGGCCCCTACAGAACATTCCGCTTCAGCGACCTCATCCAGCACAAGAATTGACCGTATGGTGATCGCTTTCGGCAGCCATTCATGCCGTTCGCGCCTAATCTTTCAAGTCAAACTGCAACCAAGAGCCGAAGCGGGTGCCAGAAACCGCACGAGGAACAGCGCAATGAATGCCACCGATATCCTGACAGCGCTGGTGAGCTTCCCGTCCATCGTCGGCACGCCCAATGCCGGCATCGTCGAATGGGTCAGTTCGTATCTCGAGGGCTTCGGCATCACCGTGCATATACTTCCCGGCCCCGAGGGCGACAGGGCCAATCTCTTCGCCACCATCGGCCCCTCGGACAAAGCTGGTTACATTCTTTCCGGTCACATGGACGTCGTTCCCGCGCACGAAGGGGGTGGAGCAGTGATCCATTTTCCCTGCGGCGCGATGGAGAAAAGCTCTTTGGCCGTGGCACCAGCGACATGAAGGGGTTTCTAGCCGCCATGCTGGCAGCCGTCCCCGCGCTTGTCGCATCACCACTAACCCGGCCCATCCATCTCGCCTTTTCCTATGACGAAGAAGCCGGATGTCGCGGGGTGCCGCATCTCCTTGCCCAGTTGCCCGAGATGTGCGTGGCACCGCTGGGCGCGGTGATCGGCGAACCCAGCGGCATGCGGCCTATTCTGGCGCACAAGGGCAAGGCAGCCGCCCGTATCACGCTACGGGGCCGATCCGGTCACTCGTCCCGGCCGGATCTCGGTTTGAATGCTGTGCACGCCATGGCCACGGTGTTGCAGGCGGCCGTGTCGGCGGCACAGGATCTCGCAAGCGGACCTTTAGACCCGACCTTCGAGCCAGCCTATTCCTCGTTACAGGTGGGCCTGATCCAGGGTGGCCAAGCGCTCAACATCATTCCCGATTTCTGCACGCTGGACGTCGAGGCACGTGCCATCTCCGGCGTCGATCCCGCCGCCCTGCTGGCACCGATCCGCATTGCGGCCGAGGCACTGCGGGTATCCGGGATCGGCATCGAATGGGAAGATCTGAGCGCCTATCCCGCCCTCTCCTTGGCGCGGCATAAGGCCCTTGCCGACCTCTTGACGGAACTCACTGACCAGGAACCGCTCGCCGCCGTCAGCTACGGGACGGAAGCAGGCCTTTTCCAGGCAGCCGGCGTGGACGCTATCATCTGCGGTCCGGGTGATATCGGCCGCGCCCACAGGCCCGACGAATACATCCTGGTGGGTGAGCTTTCGGCCTGCCAGGCCATGATCGAGGCGCTCGGCAAGCACTGCTGCGCCTAACTTCTCCACAGATACCGAACGGACCCCTGCCCATGACCTTCCTCTTCCACTCCGACGTCCAGCGCGGCGCAATCTTCCGGGAGGCGTTTGCGCGGGATCTGCCAGATCTGCCTTTTTCCATGGACCCCGGCACAGTTGATCCGGAATCCGTGCGTTACCTGATTACCTGGACGGTTCCCGAAAACCTGCAGCGCTACCGTAATCTCGAAGTGCTGTTTTCCATCGGCGCCGGCGTCGACCAGTTTCGCATCGCCGACGTGCCGGACCATGTGAAGGTCGTTCGCATGGTGGAAGAAGGCATCGTGCGCATGATGCAGGAATATGTGACGCTTGCCGTACTCTCGCTGCACCGTGACCTACCGGCCTATCTGGGCCAGCAGCGGCAAGGGATCTGGCAGGCTCTTGCCCCGGTACAGGCGGCTGAACGGCGTGTCGGCGTGCTTGGCCTCGGCATGCTCGGACAGGCCGTACTCGAGCGGTTGAAGCCCTTCGGTTTCCAGCTTTCGGGCTGGAGCCGATCGGCCCACGAGATTGATGGCGTGACGTGCCATGCGGGAAGCGATGGCCTGAACGATATGCTTTCTGCAACCGACATTCTGATCTGCCTGCTTCCGCTGACGACCGAAACGCGCGGTTTGCTGAATGCGGATCTCTTCAGTCGCCTGCCGCAGGGGCTGGCCTCGTTCATACCGGTCGGGGACCACAGCTCGACCACGAGGACCTGATCTCGGCCCTCGACAGCGGCCAGCTCTCCGGTGCCGTCGTCGATGTCACCGATCCCGAACCGCTTCCAGCTGGCCATGCCTTCTGGAGCCATCACCGCATCCTGCTGACACCCCACGTTGCGAGTGTCACGCAGCCGCATTCTGCCGCGAAGGCCGTCATCGACAACATCAAACGCCTGCGCGCCGGTCTCGATCCGACAGGCCTTGTCGACCGCCGTCGCGGATACTGACTTCTTCAACCCGAAAGGAAAACCATGTCGCTTCTGAAAACCATCGACCCCACGCCATCGTTTGCTCCGCGCCAGGCGGTGCCAACACCGGAACGACTGATCTCCGGAACCCCCAGCTTCAGGACCTGGGCGCAGGACGCCGCCCGCAACGACACCATTCACACCGGTGTATGGGAGGCCACCCCGGGCCTTACCCACTCGATCAAGGGCGAGACCTTCGAGTTCTGCCATATCCTCTCCGGTTTGGTGGAAATCACGCCGGAAGGCGGCGAGCCGGTGACTTACAAGGCTGGCGACAGTTTCGTCATGAAGCCCGGCTTCGTCGGCACATGGCGGACGATCGAAACCGTCCGCAAGATCTATGTGACGGCTTAAAGGCGTGAGGCAGCGGCGGTCATCCCGTCCGCCGCTGCCACAACAGAGCGCCGAAGATTAAGCTGCGCGGCGGCCGCAAAACAGGGTTTTCATCCGTCGCCCCTGCAGTGATCGGGGCAAGCTACTCCAGCCGATCCGCTAGCCTCGCAAGACAGCGATCCGAGGTAATTCTGATGACCCTGAGTTTCGATCCAGACAGCCTGTCCCTTCCGATCGGGCATTTCATCGGAGATAACCTCATCCCGGCCCATGGTGTCATCCCGATGCACCGGCCCTCCGATGGCAAGGCCTATGCCGGTTGCCCGCTCGCCGACGCCGACATGGTCGACCGTGCAGTCGAGACCGCCAAGGCGGCATTGAAGACAAGCAACTGGGGCGGTGTCCGCCCGCGCGAGCGGCTGAAGGTGATGCACCGCTGGGCCGATATGATCCAGCAGGATGCCGTGACGCTAGCCCGGCTCGAAGCCCTTTCCTCGACCCGGCCGGTCGGCCATCTCGTTGAAGGCGACATTGCCATTTCGGCCGAGCAGATCCGTTTCTTCGCCGAATTCGCCGACAAGGAAGGCAGCGACCTCGTGCCGACCGATGACGGCAATCTCGGCATGATCCTTACCGAACCCTATGGCGTGGTGGGTGCCATCACCCCATGGAACTTCCCCATCTCCATGGCCGTGTGGAAGCTCGGCCCGGCCCTTGCCGCCGGCAATGCCGTGGTCCTGAAGCCCTCGGAGATGACGCCGTTTTCCGCCATTTATCTCGCGGAACTTGCCCTGCGCGCCGGCATGCCGGCCGGTTTAATCAATGTAGTCCTCGGGAATGGTCAACTGACGGGCAATGCCATCACCGGCCATCCAGACATTGCCAAGGTCAGTTTCACCGGCTCGACGCGCGCAGGTTCGGCGATCATGGAAAATGTCGCCCACACCGGCATCAAACCCATGACGCTGGAACTCGGCGGCAAGAGCCCGCAATTGGTCTTCGCCGATGCCGATCTCGACAAGGCGGCGGCAGCAATCGCCACCAGCATCATCAGCAATGCCGGACAGGCCTGCGTTGCCGGTTCGCGCCTGATCGTCGAAGAGAGTGTTGCAGCGCCGCTTGTCGAGGCGATCCTGCGTTACATGAACGCCGTTCATCCCCTGCCGACCTGGGATGAGGCAGCGCAGTATTCGCCCATCATTTCCGACCAGCAGCGCCAGCGGATCCATTCGATTGTCTCGGCGGCGGTTGCCGCTGGCGGCGAATGCCTCACAGGCGGTGCGCCGATGGATACGCCCGGCTATTTCTATGCCCCGACGCTGATTGCCGGCGTCGGCGAACAATCTCCGGCCGTCACGCAGGAGATCTTTGGTCCTGTGCTGACACTCCAGACCTTCCGCGAGGAAGAAGAAGCACTGGCACTGGCCGAGCATCCCACCTACGGGCTGGCCGCCGGGGTTTTCACCCGCGACCTTTCCCGGGCGATCCGCATCACCCGCCGCCTTCAGGCCGGAACGATCTGGGTCAACCGTTACGGCCGCTCGCGCGACCATATCCTGCCGACCGGCGGCTACAAGCAATCCGGCATCGGCAAGGACCTTGGCCGTGAAGCCTTCCAGGCCAACCGCAAGAGCAAGAGCGTCTTGATCAGACTTTGAGGACATGCCCATGACGAAAACCCACAGGATTGCCCTTATTCCCGGTGACGGCATCGGAGGTGACGTCACGGCTGCTGCCTGGGCGGTGCTGCAGAAGGCGGCGGGGTCGGCCGGCTTTGTGCTCGAAGGTACCGAATTCCCTTGGTCCTGTGCCTTCTACAGGCAAACCGGCGCGATGATGCCGCAAGATGGGATTGAGACATTGCGTGGTTTCGACGCCATCCTGCTCGGCGCGGTCGGCTGGCCGCAGCAGGTGCCGGATTCGGTTTCGCTGCACGGCCTCCTGCTGCCGATCCGCAAGAGCTTCGTGCAATACGCCAATATCCGCCCCCATCGCCTGCTGCCGGGGGTTCAGGGTCCGCTGAGAGCTGAGGCCTTCGACATTCTCTGCATCCGCGAAAACACGGAGGGCGAATATTCCGGCGCCGGCGGCCGCATTCATCAGGGCACAGCCAATGAAGTGGCGGTCGAAACCTCGATCTTCACGCGCACGGGCGTCGAGCGCATCCTGCGTTTCGCCTTCGGACAGGCGCGCAATCGCCGCGGCAAGCTCGCCTCCGTCACCAAGTCGAACGCGCAGAAATACTCGATGGTGTTCTGGGACGAGGTGACCCATCAGCTCGCGGCCGAGTATCCGGATGTCGAGGTCACCAGCTATCACATCGACGCGATGGCGGCGCGCATGGTCATGGCGCCGGAAACCCTCGACGTCGTCGTCGCCTCCAATCTCTTCGGCGATATCCTCACCGATCTCGGCGCCGCCATCCAGGGCGGGCTCGGCTATGCCGCGTCCGCCAACATCAATCCGGACAGAGGCGCCCCCTCGATGTTCGAGCCTGTGCATGGCTCGGCGCCCGATATCGCCCATCTCGGCATCGCCAATTCGATCGCGACCATCTGGTCTGGAGCGATGATGCTCGACCATCTGGGTGAAACCGACGCTGCCGCTGCGATCATGGCGGCCATCGAGCGCACGACGGCAAGCGGCATCGGCACCATTCCGGGCAAGGACAGGACGGAAACGATCACCGCTGCGATCCTCGCGGCACTCTGATTTCTATTGGACAGGACAGAAAAATGCAGACCTTGAAAGAACCGGGCCTTTTCCGGCAACAGGCTTTGATCGGTGGCCAGTGGACACCGGCGGCGTCAGGCAACACGATCGACGTGATCGATCCAGCCAGCCAATCCTTGGTCGGCACCGTGCCGGACATGGGCACCGCCGAGACATGTGCAGCCATCGACGCAGCCTCCGCCGCCTATGCCCCCTGGAAGAAGAAGACCCATGCCGAGCGGGCCGCCCTGCTCGAAGCCTGGCATGCGCTGATGCTCGAGCACATCGAGGACCTTGCGCTGATCCTGACGACAGAACAGGGCAAGCCCTTGGACGAGGCACGCGGCGAAATCCGCTACGGCGCCTCCTTCGTCAAATGGTTCGCCGAGGAAGCCCGGCGCATCGAGGGCCACACCATTCCCTCGCCCACGCCGGACCGGCGGATCGTCGTCCTGAAGGAGCCGGTCGGCGTCTGCGGCATTATCACACCCTGGAACTTCCCCAATGCGATGATCACCCGCAAGGTCGCTCCGGCCCTTGCCGCCGGCTGCACCGTGGTCATCAAACCGTCCGAATTCACGCCCTACTCGGCGCTGGCAATCGGCTGGCTTGCCGAAAAGGCCGGCATTCCGGCCGGCGTCATCAATATCGTCACCGGCATGCCGGCCGACATCGGCAACGAGATCATGGCAAACGAGACGGTGCGGAAAATCTCCTTCACCGGTTCGACGAGAGTCGGTTCGCTTTTGATGCGCGGCGCAGCCGATAGCGTGAAGCGGCTTTCGCTCGAACTTGGCGGCAATGCACCGTTCATCGTCTTCGACGACGCCGACCTCGATCTGGCCGTGGAAGGTGCCATCGCCTCGAAATTCCGCAATGGCGGGCAGACCTGCGTCTGCGCCAACCGTATTCTCGTGCAGGCCAGCGTCTATGAGACCTTTGCAGGAAAACTCAGCAGCCGTGTCAACGCCATGAAGGTCGGCCCCGGCACCGAATCCGGCGTTTCGATCGGGCCGATGATCAACCAGGCCGCCATCGCCAAGATCAACCGCCATGTCGAAGACGCGCTGGCCAAGGGAGCGACGATTGTCACGACCCGCACGAACATGCCAGCCGGCGAACAATATGCCGCCCCCATGGTTCTCACCGGCGCCACGACGGAGATGCAGCTTGCCAGCGAGGAGACCTTTGGCCCGGTGGCACCGCTCTTCCGCTTCGAAACCGAGGAAGAGGCGCTGACAATCGCCAATGGCACGCCCTATGGCCTTGCCGCCTACTTCTACACCGAGAATCTGAGGCGCGCCTGGCGTGTCGGCGAGGCGCTGGAATTCGGCATGGTGGGCCTCAACACCGGCGCCATCTCCACCGAAGTCGCGCCCTTCGGCGGCGTCAAACAGTCCGGCCTCGGCCGCGAGGGTGCCAGGGCCGGCATCGACGAATATCTGGAAATGAAGTCCTTCCACATCGGCGGGCTCGCCTGAGCCTTCCGCGATCTGCAGGAATGAAAAAGGGGATGCCAAGCCCAGCCTCTAACTGAAATGTGGAATACTTTCTGTAGCAAATATCCTTCGCGAAACTCCGACTTTTGCGAGTAAGTTTTGCGACAGATGTTCCCCTGAATAATCGGTGATGCCGATTTTGTCGCTTAACTCAGGATTTCCACTACAAGCATATGGCTTTGACAAATTAGGTCAATTGTCCTAGTAGTGGTTTGCCACTAGGACAATTGAGCAAACATGCCGGTATCATCCACCCGTGAAATAATAGTCGAAAAGGCGGATCCCCTTTTTACGAAGGTGGATACGAGGCCACGTCCTTTGCCGAGATCGCGGCGGCCGTGGGCATCTCGCGCGGCAATTTCTACCACCACTTCAAGACCAAGGATGACATTCTGGATGCAGTAATCGCGCGCCGCATGGAGCGAACACGCGCGATGCTCGACGGCTGGCAAGCCGATGGCGACGGCCCGCGTGAGCGGGTCTTATCCTTCATCCATATGCTAATCGCCAACCGGGCAAAGATCATGGCCTTCGGCTGCCCTGTCGGCACCCTGTCCTCCGAACTCGCCAAGCTCGATCACGCGGCGCAAAACCGTGCGGCCGAAATCTTCGGCGTGTTCCGCGACTGGCTCGCCAACCAATTTCGGGCGCTTGGTGCAGGCGACCGCGCCGAGGCGCTGGCGCTGCATCTTCTGGCACGGTCGCAAGGGGTGGCGGTCATGGCCACGGCGTTCCGCGACGAAACTTTCATCCGCAGCGAGGTTGCCGAAATAGAGCACTGGCTGGCAACCTTGCCGAACCTTTCCCCGTCCAACTGACCAAAGAGCACCGATGTTCGTGACCTTCCTGAAATTTGCCGAGAACCGCGCCGCCGCGCCGGAGTTCATGGCAGCGCATAACGATTGGATCGCGCAGGGCTTTGCCGATGGTGCGTTCCTCTGCGTCGGCTCACTTCTGCCCGCTGCCGGCGGGGCTATCCTCGCCAATGGGGAAAGCCGGGCCGATCACGATGCGCGTATCGTCGCCGACCCGTTCGTTGTTCAGGGCATCGTGACCGCTGAAACCTACGAGATCGACCCAAAACGCACTGTTGCCGCGCTGGATTTCGTGAAGATGCCAGCATGAGTGGAACCGTTCCCGGCCCGGATGGCCGCCCGCGTTGCCGGTGGTGCGCCGCCGCCCCGGAGTTTTTCGCCTACCATGATCGCGAATGGGGCGTCCCGGTCGTTGAAGACATACGGCTATTCGAGAAACTTTGCCTTGAAAGTTTCCAGTCGGGTTTGAGCTGACGCACCATCCTCGCCAAGCGCGAGAACTTCCGAACCGCTTTCGCTGGCTTCGATTTCCGCAAGATGGCCCTATTCGGAGAGGCCGATGTGGCGCGGCTGCTGGCGGATCCGGGCATCGTCCGCCATCGGGGAAAGATCGATGCCGTGATTAACAACGCCCGCCGTGCCTGCGACCTGGTCGTAGCCGAGGGATCACTGGCGGCGTTTGTCTGGCGGTTTGAGCCGGAAAAAGACAATGCGGAGCCGCAAAGCCGTTCAACTTCTCCAGCTTCCGAGAAGCTATCCAAGGAGCGCGCAAGCGGGGTTGGAGATCTCGTCGGCGCAACCACAGTCTATGCATTCATGCAGGCAATGGGGCTGGTCAATGACCATGTAGAGGGGTGCGCCATGCGATCCGAAGTCGAGCAAGCACGAATGAATTGCGTCGCCCCTCCTAGGGGTCGCAAAACCAACGTTCTCCGTTAGGTGAGGACGGAGAATGCTTCAAGAAGGTATTTCCCGCAACACAAACCGCTCCAAACACCCATGCCACAAGGGGATTCGGCACCAGTATCTACTAGGATTCCACATCTCGGTTAGGGGCTGGGATGCCAAGGCCCCCTTTTTTATACATATCGGAACCAGCCAGAAACCGGACTGGTCCCTACTGAAACCGGTCGAGCGCCTTGTAATAGAGCCCCACCAGGGGCAGGAACCAGGGCGTGCCGAAATGGCCCGGAACCGCCGGCCAGTCGAGGCCTTTGAGCGGGTTGTGGTCCGGGCGTCCAAGCATGGCATCGGCCATCGTCATGCCAAGATGGGTGGAAAGCTGTGCGCCATGGCCGGAATAGCCCATCGCGTACCACACCCCATCCTGATAGCCTGCCCGCGGAAAACGGTCCTTGGTCATATCGACCAACCCGCCCCAGCAGTAGTCGATCTCGACCTTGGCGAGCTGCGGAAAGAGCCGAACAAGGCTTTCGCGCAGGATCGCGCCGCCCTTGGCGTCGGATCGCTGGTCGGACGTGGCCGAGAAACGCGCCCTGCCGCCGAAGATCAGCCGGTTGTCTGGCGATAGACGCCAGTAATTGCCGATATTCATCGAGTTCACACAGGTGCGGTTGCCCGGCATGGTCGCAGCGACTTCGGCATCCGTCAACGGCCGCGTGGCGACGATGAAGCTGCCGACCGGGATGATGCGACGCCGGAAGTAGCCGAAATTCGAGCTGGTATAGGCGCCGGTGGCGACCAGAACCTGATCTGCCGTCACAATGCCCCTTGCCGTCTTCAGAACATGCCGACCGCCCGTGTGGGTATGCTCCGTAACCGCCGCCTTCTCGGCAATGACCGCACCGCTGCGGCTGGCCGCCCCGGCCAGGCCGACAACATAACGCCCCATATGCATCATCGCGCTCTTCTTCGACAGCATGGCGCCGTGGAAGGGCGATCCGACTTCACGCCTGAGGTCGGCGGGCGAAAGCAGCGCCGTATCGGCATCCACTTCGGCATGCACCGCCTCGAAATTCTTCGCGATGCTGTCGAAATGCACCGGCTTGGAGGCGAGCTTCAGCTTGCCGGCCCGGCGGAAATTGCAGTCGATGCCCTCCTCGGCGATGATGGCCTCCAGCGTGTCGATCGAGGCATCCAGTGCCTGGTAGAGCGCAATGGCGCGCTCCTTGCCGATCTCCGCCTTCGCCGCCAGATAGCTGTGCGCCAGACCATTGTTGAGATGGCCGCCATTGCGCCCCGACGCCCCGTAACCCACGGTTTCCGCCTCCAGCACGATCACCCTGGTCCCGGCCTTGGCAAGCTGCCGCGCCGCGCCAAGCCCGGTAAAGCCGCCGCCGATCACCGCGACATCGTAGTGACCCTCGATCGGTCCTTCGACGGCGCCATCGAAGGCGGATGCCGTATCGTGCCAGTAGGACAGGTATTTCATGGGTTTGTCTTTCCTTAGAGCCCGACGACGCCAGGCAGGCCGGAGATATCGGAGATTTCGACATAACCGTAATAGGGATTGGCCGGTTCATGGCCACGGTTGACCCAGACCTTGTTCTTGATTCCAAGATCATGGGCAGACATCAGATCGTAGCGGAAGGAGGAAGAGCAGTGCAGGATGTCTTCCGGCCCGCAGCCGAGCATGTCGAACATATACTCGAAAGCCTGGAAGCGTGGCTTGTAGGCATTCGCCTGCTCGGCCGTATAGACGGCGTGAAAGGGTGCGCCGAGCTTTTCGACATTCGACATGATCTGCGCATTCATCGCATTGGAGAGAATGACCAGCGGGATTTCCTTGGCGACCTTGGCGAGCCCGGCCGGCACATCCGCATGCGGCCCCCAGGTTGGCACCCGCTGATAGACGAACCGCGCATCTTCGTCCTTGAAGGCGACACCGTTTCGCTTGCACGCCCGCTCCAGCGAATTGTAGACGACATCGGCATAAGGCTTCCAGTCGCCGAGGATCTCGTCGAGCCGGTAGGCTGCGAAGTTCCTGATGAACTCCAACATCTTCGGTTCATCCATCCGCTGTCCGTAGAGGTCGCGCGCCGCTTCCGCCATCTGGAAATTGGTCAGGGTGCCGTAGCAGTCGAAGGTAATGTATTTCGGGTGGAAGGTCGTCATGCGCGTCGTCCTTGATAGGCAGGGCCGTGCAGCCGGTTGCTGATGGCTAGATCATAGGTCGGCTTCCAGCGACCGCGTCGACTGAATTGCGGGATTTGAAAGCAGAAAGTTCCGTATCTGTCGGCCGGAATGGCATTTGGTTGGGCATGGAGCACACAATCGGGTTTCGAAATCTCTTTCCAGCGACGCCTATGACCAGCTCACAGCATAAGATGCGGCGGCCACCTGCTCCTACGGCTGAAGATATCGTTGCTGGTGCTGCCTTCAGACAATCTACCGGCCCGTTGAACGCAACACTTGTATTCAGGAAATGAAGGTACCACCCCATGCAGATTTTCGACATCGCCATTGCGCCCATAGCCCTGGAGCATCTTGATGATGCCGTCCGGCTGTCGCGCCAGTCCGGCTGGCCGCATCGGCCGGAAGACTGGCGACTGGCTCTGGCACTGAGCGAAGGCTTCGTCGCGGTCACGGGCTCCGGCGAGGTTGCCGGCACGATCCTGATGACCCCTTATGGCGCAGACTGCGCAACGATCAACATGGTGATCGTCGACGAAGGAATGCGCGGACGCGGGCTTGGACGAAGGCTGATGGACGCCGCCATGACGCTTGCCGGTGGCCGGCCACTGCGCCTTGTCGCCACGGCCGAGGGATTGCCACTTTACGAACGCCTGGGTTTTCGCAAAACGGGAACGATCGTCCAGCATCAGGGCGTTGCCGGCAGCATCGCAGCACCCGACAACACCCGGGCAGCGACCGCTGACGATCTTCCGGCCATTCTCGACCTCGACAGGCAAGCCTACGGTGCCGACCGCTCCGATCTCATTCGAAAGCTTGCTGAGATCGGCGAATATGCCGTGATCTGCCGCGAGGCGCAGGTAGCCGCATTTGCCGCTATTCGCACCTTCGGCCGCGGCGAAGTGATCGGCCCGGTCGTTGCTCCAGATCTCGAAGATGCCAAGGCACTTGCCTCGCACTTCATCAGTCGCCGGGAAGGCGCTTTCCTACGCGTCGATACCGGTGCCGGAACTGGTCTCGCCCCTGGCTCGAAGATCAGGGCTTCGCCCATGTCGGCGGTGGCATCGCCATGGCCCGGCCCGTGACCATCCCGCCCGCCGCACCGGCGGTCACCACCTTTACCCTTGCCAATCAAGCCCTCGGCTGACCCGGAGATGACAATGTTGAACAATTCCCTCATCGAGCTTGATCGCGCTCACCTCATCCATCCGGTCGCCTCCTATCGTGGCCATGAGCAACAGGGCGTTCGGGTACTCGCCTCCGCCAAGGGGGCGACGGTGACCGACGCTTCCGGCCATCGGCTTGTCGACGGTTTTGCTGGCCTCTGGTGCGTCAATGCCGGCTACGGTCATGATTCGATCGTCGAGGCAGCCGCGCGCCAGATGCGGGACCTGCCCTATGCGACGGCCTATTTCGGCCTGGGTTCTGAACCGGCAATCCGACTTGCTTCCGAACTCGCCGACAGGGCGCCCGGCGACCTCAAGCACATCTACTTCACCCTTGGCGGCTCGGACGCCATCGACAGCACCATCCGCTTCATCCGCTATTACTGGATCGCCAAGGGCCAGCCGCAGCGCGACCAGTTCATCTCGATCGAGCAGGGCTATCATGGGTCTTCCACGGTCGGAGCCGGATTGACAGCCCTCCCCAATTTTCACGCCGGCTTCGGTATCCCGTTCGACTGGCAGCACAAGATTCCGTCGCCCTATCCCTACCGCAACCCGGTTGGGGAGGATGCAGCCACAATCATCGCGGCGTCGCTTGCCGCCCTGCGCACCAAGGTCGAGGCCATCGGTCCCGACCGGGTCGCGGCTTTTATGCCGAGCCGATCCAGGGTTCGGGCGGCGTCATCGTGCCGCCGAAAGGCTGGATCAAGGCCATGCGTGACCTCTGCCGGGATCTCGATATCCTTTTTGTCGCCGATGAGGTGATCACTGGCTTTGGCCGTACCGGCCCCCTGTTCGCCTGCTCGGACGACGACATCGTTCCCGATTTCATGACGACCGCCAAGGGCTTGACCTCGGGCTATGTGCCAATGGGTGCAGTTTTCATGGCGGACCATATCTATCAGGTGATTGCGGATGGCGCGGGGGCGTCCTCGGTCGGCCACGGTTATACCTATTCGGCCCACCCGGTCAGCGCCGCCGTCGGCCTCGAAGTTCTCAGGCTTTATGAAAATGGCCTTCTGGAAAACGGGGTGAAAGCCGGCGCGCGGCTGATGACCGGCCTTAAGGCGCTTCGCGATCACCCACTTGTCGGCGACGTGCGCGGTCGCGGCATGTTGGCGGCAATCGAACTGGTCTCGAGTAAGAAGACGAAAACTCCTTTGCCCGCCGAAGCGCAGCCGGCACGCCGCATATTCGACCGTGCCTGGGACAACGGGCTGGTCATCCGCGCCTTTGCCACCGGCGTGCTGGGCTATGCGCCTCCGCTCTGCTGCACCGACGAGGACATCGACGCCATTCTCGAGCGAACCGTAAAAACGCTCGACCAGACACTGGAGGATCCGGATGTACGCCGGGTGCTGAAGGACTGAAAGGCCAGCAGGCAAGCACTCCCCGAAATATCGCGGAGCGCTGCATTTTAGAATCTTCTGCCGTGCCATGGCATCGATTCGGCGAAAACGGTGCGATGAAGATGCCAAACTTGACGACAGCGAAGGCCCACCCCTTGAAATTGGGGCATTTGACAGGAAAGCCCCGGTAAGTTCGGGACAGGGAACAGCATAATCTTTCGCCAAGCGTACCGAAGTGGTGCCCTATACATTCGAAACTGGGGATCTGAAATTGACCAAGTCGCTGCCTGAATTCAAATACATGAGTTTCGACGTCGTCGGAACGCTGATCGATTTTGAAGGCGGGCTGACCTCTTGCCTCAACGAGATCGCGTCGGAAGCGGGCGTGACCATTGACGCCGAGGAAGCGCTGAGCCTTTATCGCTATGCCGATGATGCCGATCTTTTCCCGGATGACCTCGTCCGCGTCTACCTCGCGATTGCTCCAAAGCTCCGCCTGCCGGCTGACCGGGCCCTTGGCGAGCGCCTGCGCGATTCTGCCAAAAAATGGAAAGCCTTCCCCGACAGCGCTGAAGCCATGGCGCGGCTTGCCCGCGACTACCGGCTCATAGCCATGACAAATGCCCGTCGCTGGGCGTTCGAGCATTTCTCAGCAGAACTCGGCAATCCCTTTCATGCCACTTTTACCGCAGACGATACCGGCACAGAGAAACCCGATCCGGCATTTTTCCACCAGGTCTTCAACTTCCTCTCCGGCGAAGGCGCAAGCAAGGATGATATCCTGCACGTGGCGCAGAGCCAGTATCATGACATCGGCGTCTCGCGTGACCTGGGCATGACCAATTGCTGGATCGAACGTCGCCACGCGCAGAGGGGCTATGGCGGCACGATCGAGCCGGCGGAGTTCACCAAGCCGGACTACCACTTTACCTCCATGGCCGGCCTTGCCTATGCCGCGACTGCCGCACGGAGCTGACCGACGATCATCTCAACGACGAGCAAAGCCCGCGTCAAGACGGGCGGCCCGATAACCAGACGACAAAAAAGGGGAATGACATGACCGATAGAACTCTCAACTGGACCTCGTCAGACGATGCGATGGTCGAAAACGCTATTCGTCGCGGCGCCACGCGTCGTGAGCTTCTCCACATGCTGCTGGCCGGCGGCGTTGCCCTCACGGCCAGCGGTGCGATTCTCGGACGCGCCACCAGCGCTTTTGCCGCAACGCCCAAGTCGGGCGGACACCTCAAGGCGGCAGGCTGGTCGGCATCGACGGCCGACACACTCGACCCGGCCAAGGCCTCGCTGTCGACAGACTATGTGCGCTGCTGCGCGCTGTACAACCGATTGACTTTCCTTGACAAAAGCGGCGTGGCTCAGATGGAGCTCGCCGAGAGCGTAGAGAGCTCGGACGCCAAGATCTGGACGGTCAAGCTGCGCTCGGGCGTCACCTTCCATGATGGCAAGACCCTGTCGTCGCAAGACGTCGTCTTCTCGCTGATGCGGCACCTGGATCCCGATGTCGGTTCCAAGGTCAATTCGATCGCCAAGCAGATCACCAGTGTCAAGGCTGTCGACCCGCTGACGGTGGAGATCACCCTGGCGAACCCCAATGCCGACCTTCCAACCATCCTGTCGATGCATCACTTCATGATCGTCCAGGATGGCACGACAGACTTTTCCAAGGGCATCGGCACGGGCGCCTTCAAGCTCGAAAGCTTCGAGCCGGGCGTCAAGTCTGTCGCGGTCAAGAATCCGAACTACTTCAAGTCTGAAGGGCCATACATCGATTCCTTCGAGTATTTTGCCATCAGTGACGACAACGCGCGCGTCAATGCGCTTCTTTCGGGCGACATTCATCTGGCGGCATCCATCAAGCCCCGTTCGATGAAGCTGGTGGAAAGCCAGCCGGGCTTCGTCCTCTCGCAGACCACGTCCGGGAACTATACCAACCTCAACATGCGCCTCGACATGGAACCGGGCAACAAGGCCGATTTCGTAGCCGGCATGAAGAACCTGATCAATCGCGAGCAAATCCAGAAATCGGTCATGCGCGGCCTGGCCGAACTGGCCAGCGACCAGCCGGTTTCGCCCGCAAGCATATACTATAATGCCGAACTGAAGCCGAAGACCTACGATCCCGAAAAGGCCAAGTTCCATTTCGAAAAGGCAGGGCTGGTTGGCCAGTCCGTCCCAATCGTCGCGTCCGATGCGGCGACTTCCTCGGTCGACATGGCCACGCTGGTTCAGCAGGCAGGAGCAGAGATCGGTATGAATTTCGACGTCCAGCGCGTGCCGTCCGACGGCTATTGGTCAAACTATTGGTTGAAGGCGCCCGTGCATTTCGGCAACATCAACCCCCGCCCCACGCCAGATATCCTGTTCTCGCTGCTCTATTCCTCCGACGCACCGTGGAACGAAAGCCAGTACAAGTCGAAGAAGTTTGACAGCATGCTGGTCGAGGCTCGAGGTCTGCTTGACCAGGTCAAGCGCAAGGCGATCTACGACGAAATGCAGGTCATGATCTCTGAGGAAGCCGGCACCGTGATCCCGGTCTTCCTGTCCAATGTTGACGCGCTTTCAGGCAACCTGAAGGGCTTGGAAGCCAACCCGCTGGGTGGCCAGATGGGCTACGCCTTCGCGGAATATGTCTGGCTCGAGGCCTAGCAGACATTAGGAAGGGCAAGGCGTCGCAGTGGCGCCTTGCCTTCTTCATCCGCGGCCGCCCGGAGCTTGCTCGGCGAATGACCGCGCATCGGACTATCGCCCCGCGGCGTTGTCCGCCATTGTAAAACTATGTCCAGCAGGGAGCCTCTTCTTGAGCACATATGTACTCAATCTTATCGCGGTTCGGCTGCTGATCGCGGCCTTGACACTCCTAATCGTGTCCTTCGCGGTGTTTTTCGCGACGGCGATGCTGCCGGGCGATACTGCGACCATCCTGCTCGGCCAGGCCGCAACACCGGAAGCCGTCGCCGGACTCCGTAGCGCCATGCACCTTGACGATCCCGCATACCTACGTTTCCTGTGGTGGCTTGGTGGGCTCTTAAGTGGCGATCTCGGAACGTCCTACGTCAACAATGTCGCAGTTGCGGACCTGATTGGCGGTCGCTTCGTCAATACGATGAGACTTGCCGGCATCACCGCCTTGTTCTCCGTGCCGCTTGCACTGACACTTGGCATCACCGCAGCGATGTTTCGTGGTTCGCTCTACGACCGCGCGGTGACCATCCTTACCATCGGCGTCATCTCGATTCCGGAATTCATGGTCGCAACCTCGGCTGTCCTGGTGTTTTCTGTCTACCTCAAATGGCTGCCCGCGCTTTCCTTTGCCAATGATGTCACCTCCATCTGGCAGATGCTCCAGGTCTACGCCATGCCGGTGATCAGCCTGACGTTCGTTGTCGCGGCACAGATGATCCGGATGACCCGCGCCGCCGTCATCGATACCATCAACACACCCTATGTCGAGACAGCGCTTTTGAAGGAGCTTCCCGCCCCCGCATGGTGCTACGTCACGCCTTGCCAAACGCCGTCGGCCCGATCGTCAATGCGGTCGCGCTGTCCCTGTCCTATTTGGTCGGCGGCGTGATCATCGTCGAAACCATCTTCAATTACCCCGGCATTGCCAAGCTGATGGTCGACGGGGTGGCAACCCGCGACCTGCCACTTATCCAGTCCTGCGCCATGATCTTCTGCATCGGCTATCTCAGCTTGATCACACTCGCAGACATCATTGCCATTCTTGCCAACCCGAGGCTGCGTTGATCATGACCCAATCCGCCACCCTTTCGCAAAAATTCGGCTACCGCTTCAGCTGGGTCGGCATGATCGGCCTGTCGATCATGCTTTTCTGGGGGTCATGGCGTTGATTGCGCCACATATCATTCCTCACCCGGTCGGCGAGATCGTCGATGAGGATTATTTCGGCGCGATAAGCAGCCGGTTCTGGCTCGGCTCGGACTATCTTGGCCGCGACATGCTATCCCGGGTTCTTATGGGCGCTCGCTACACCGTCGGTATCTCGCTCGCCGCCGTCTCTATCGCCTGCTTCTGCGGCGTCGTCCTCGGCATGACAGCGGCAGTTGTCGGTGGATGGTTGGATGCAGTGTTGAGCCGTTTTCTTGATGCCATGAACTCCATACCCGGCAAGCTATCCGGTCTGGTCGTGGTCGCCGCGGTCGGCTCGTCCATCAGCGTGCTGATCGTCACGCTCGCCGTCATCTACACGCCGGGTGCCTATCGTTTTGCCCGGGCGCTGGCCGTGAACATCAACACCATGGACTACATCACGGTGGCGCGCACACGCGGTGAAGGCATCTTCTACATCATTCGCTCCGAAATCCTGCCCAACATCACCGGCCCGGTGCTTGCCGATCTCGGCCTGCGCTTCGTTTTCATCGTCTTGCTGTTGTCCGGCCTTTCTTTCCTGGGGCTCGGTGTGCAGCCGCCTTATGCAGATTGGGGCGCGCTGGTGCATGAAAACGTCGGGGGCTGCCGTTCGGCGCCCCCGCCGTCATCGTCCCCTCGCTGGCGATCGCCAGCCTGACCATCAGCGTGAACCTCCTGATCGACAACCTGCCGCAAAAAATCCGAGATCGGAACGCCTGAATGGAAAACCTCGTCGAAGTCCGCGATCTGAAAGTTGAGGCCACCACCGACAGCGGCCGCCGCGTCGAAATCATCAAGGGCGTGAGCCTGGATATCGCGCCTGGAGAAATTGTGGCCCTCATTGGCGAGAGCGGATCGGGAAAACCACCATCGCTCTGACGCTCATGGGCTACACCCGCTCCGGCTGCAGCATTTCGGGCGGCACTGTCCGGATCGCCGGCAAGGACATGGTGACGCTGAGCGAACGTGAACGCGCCGGAATCCGGGGCACCGAGGTCGCCTATGTCCCCCAGTCCGCTGCGGCGGCATTTAACCCGGCCCAGCGCATCATCGACCAGGTAGTCGAAGTCACTCGGATCCATCGGCTGATGCCGGCTGAAGAGGCACGGCAGAAGGCGGTCGGACTATTCCGTGCCCTTTCGCTGCCCAATCCCGAGACGATCGGCGGCCGCTATCCCCATCAGGTTTCCGGCGGCCAGTTGCAACGCCTTTCGGCCGCTATGGCGCTCATCGGCGACCCGAAGCTTGTCATCTTCGACGAACCGACCACTGCCCTCGATGTCACCACCCAGATCGAGGTGCTGCGCGCCTTCAAGTCGGTGATGAAGGCGGGCGGCATTTCGGGTGTTTACGTGTCGCACGATCTGGCCGTGGTCGCCCAGATCGCTGATCGCATTGTGGTCTTGCGCAACGGTGAAGTACAGGAGGTGGGCGCCACGGCTGACATTCTGACCCGTGCTCGGCATCCCTACACGCGCGAACTCCTGGCCGCGTTCGAACCCAAGGCGCGAGGCGAAGAGACTATGGTGGAAGAGAGAAAAGTCCTTCTAGAAATTAAGGGGCTATCCGCCGGCTACGGCCCGATTCAGGCGGACGGGCTACCTCTGGTTCGCGCGGTTCAGGATGTAAGTCTGACTGTGGAAAAAGGGCGCAATCTCGGGATCATCGGTGAATCCGGTTGCGGCAAATCCACGCTGGCTCGTGCCATTGCAGGCATTCTGCCCGCATCCTCGGGGACAATCTTCTTCGATAAATCCGAACTTGAAGGCTCGGTCCGACAGCGCAGCCGCGATCAGTTGCGCGAAATGCAGATTGTCTTCCAGTACGCCGACACGGCACTCAACCCGGCAAAATCGATCGAGGAGATTCTCGGTCGGCCGCTGATGTTCTACCACGGAATGAAAGGCAAGCAGCGGGACAGCCGCATCGATCAGTTGCTCGACATGGTACACCTACCGAAGGCGCTCCGCCACCGGCGACCACAGGAACTGTCAGGCGGCCAGAAGCAACGCGTCAACTTTGCCCGCGCGCTTGCCGCCGAGCCGAAGCTCATCATTTGCGATGAAGTCACGTCGGCTCTGGATACCGTGGTCGCAGCGGCCGTCATCGAACTCCTGAAGGAACTGCAGCGTGAACTTTCGCTGTCCTACATCTTTATCAGTCATGATCTTTCGGTGGTCGAGGCAATCTGCGACGAGATTGTCGTTATGTATGGCGGCCGCAAGGTTGAGGAGATCACGCCTGCCGCGCTGAAGGCACCGCAGCATCCCTATTCGAAGCTGCTCTTCTCTTCCGTTCCGAAGCTTGATCCGAGTTGGCTGGACACTCTCGAACTTGATCCTGAGCTGGTCACGACGTACGGCCATCGCTGACGACGAGCTTCATCGTACACCTTACCGCAAACCTAGAGTGGGTGGCTTAACCGATGGAGCGGCATCGCTCTGCGCCATCCTCATGCAACGGCGTGCTGAGCCAGAAGAATGGACTGTAAAGGAAATGAAGCTCTAAAGTGGAAACAGGCTGGTCAACGGCATATGAGTTTTCACGATTGGTGATTTCAGCACGACGAAGCTGAAATACTTGTCGATGCCGATATCCATATCGGTCAACCGTTCCATTATCCCCTGATATTCGCCAATACCGGCCGTGACGAACTTGATGAGATAGTCGTAGCCCCCCGACACCAGATGGCATTCAATCACTTGATCGATCTTCCCCACGACAGCCAGGAAACGGGCGAAATCGATCTGCCGGTGATTCTTTAGTGTGACCTCAGTAAAGACGGTCAGTGTCTGCCCGAGCTTGCTGATATTGATTTGTGCGGAATAGCCCTCGATGAAACCTTCCTGCTGGAGCTTCTTGACGCGCATCAGGCAAGGACTGGGAGACAGGTTCACCAACTCGGCCAACTCGACATTCGTGATGCGGCCATTCTTCTGCAGCTCATGGAGAATCTTGATGTCTATCCGGTCTAGTTTCATCTATTTATCTCCCCGATAAGCGCCGAAAACTGGCGGAATTTTATGCTGCAGATTTCCTCGATCGAGCTTAACACCATGGCGGATCGTGTCTATTCCATTCTGCGCAGATGAGCCCAGCACGATCGTCGGCATTGATATGTCGTCACGGAATCTTCTGCTGCACAACTAGTATGTGCGGCACCCTTGGTGCGGACGAGCCGTTATGCTGGTTTCGCGATCAGGAGACCGATACCCATGCCAGCGCCGCTTATGCTTGTGGAAAGCCCAGATGAATTCCCCGATCGGCCGATGCCGTCATCATCGGAGCCGGCATTGTTGGCGTCTTTGCAGCGTATTATCTCGCAAGAAGAGGCCTAAAGGTCGTCCTGCTGGAGAAGGGCCGCGTCGGCGCCGAACAATCGAGTCGCAACTGGGGCTGGTGCCGCCAGCAGAACCGCGACGCCCGTGAACTGCCGATGGCCACGAAGAGCCTCGATCTCTGGGAACAATTCGGCCAGGACAGCGGGGAAGACACCGGCTTTCGCCGCTGCGGGTTGCTTTACCTGAGCAACAGTGAGGAAGAACTGGCCGGCTGGGCACGATGGCGGGACTTCGCCCGCACCGTTGGCGTGACGACCCATATGCTGGACAGCGTCGCTGCCGCCGAACGAGGTGTGGCGACTGGCCGTGCCTGGAAGGGTGGCGTGTTTTCACCAAGTGACGGGACAGCCGATCCGTCCCGCGCCGCACCGGCCGTCGCGCGCGCCATCCTCAAGCTTGGCGGAACCGTGCTTCAAAACTGCGCCGCACGCGGCATCGAGACCGAAAGTGGCCGGCTTTCAGCCGTCGTCACCGAGCAGGGTACGATCCGCACGACAACGGCGATCCTTTCCGGCGGTGCCTGGGCTTCCTCCTTTGCCGCCAGCTCGGCATCCGGTTTCCCCAGGCGTCCATCCGATCGTCGATCCTCTCTGTCTCTCCGGGAGAAGCCGTGCTTCCCGATGCGCTGCATACAGCCGGGGTCTCGGTGACCCGCCGGGGCGACGGTGGTCATACGCTTGCCATCAGCGGCCGTGGCCGGGTGGACCTCACCCCACAACAGATCCGCTTTGCGCCACAATTCCTGCCGATGTTCCTGCGCCGCTGGCGCTCCCTCTCGCCGGGCGGTCTCGAGGGCATGCGCAGCGGCCATGAGAGCCTCTCTCGCTGGCGCCTCGACCGTCAGACCCCGATGGAACACATGCGGATCCTCGATCCGGCCGTCAATCGCGGCACGATCCGGCTGACCTATGAGCGCGCCACAGAACTGCTGCCGGCCCTGAAGGGACGCCGTATCGCCGCAAGCTGGGCCGGTTATATCGACTCCACCCCTGACGGTGTGCCCGCTATCGGGGAGACGCCATCCGTTCCTGGCTTCATCCTGGCCGCCGGATTCAGTGGCCACGGTTTTGGCATCGGCCCCGGCGCAGGCCATCTGATCGCCGATATCGTCACGGGAGCGGACCCGCTGGTCGATCCGCGCCCGTATCATCCCAACCGCTTCTCGCAATCCGCATGGGGCAAAGTGGCAGACTTTTGAAACACAGCATTTGGCGCTAGGCTGCCCCGCGGTTAGTCCGCTAGACAAACTGGAGATCTCGATGCAAGCCCGACAGCTCGCATTTCCGAAACATGCCGGGCGAAGGAGATCTGCCGGTCGCCGACTTCGTCGCTGAGGTCGCGGCGACGGGATATGACGGCTATCTCTCGCTGGAAATCTTCAACGACCAGTTCCGCGGCGGCTCGCCCAGGGCCATTTCCGTCGACGGGCATCGCTCGCTGATCTACCTGGGCGACCGGGTGCGACGAAAGCCCGATGCTGCAGGCCTGACGGTGCCGTCGATGCCGGACCGCGCTTCGGTGGCCGGTGTCGCGTTCATCGAGTTTTCGGTTGGCGAGGGCGATGCCGAGCTACTGATCACGATGATGCATTCACTCGGCTTCCGGAAGACCGCGATCCACAAAACGAAAAATGTTAGCGTCTACCAGCAGGGTGATGTCCGCATTCTCGTTAACAGGGAAGAGATTGGCTTCGCCAGCAATGCCTATGCCGTTCACGGCGCATCGGCCTACGCCATGGCCTTGCAGGTCGAGGATACATCTACTGCCATGGCCCGCGCGGTTGCTCTGGGCGGAGAGCCCTTCAGTCAGCCGGTTGGCCCTGGTGAACTTGAAATTCTCGCGATCCGCGGGGTCGGCGGGACCTTGATATATCTGGTTGATGCCAAATCCAACCTCGAGCGGGGGTGGGAGATAGACTTCCAGCCCGCCGAAGACGAAGCCGCCCCGAATTCGGCGGCACTGCTTGCTGTCGATCATGTGGCCCAGACGGTGGCCCATGAGGAGATGCTGACCTGGCTCTTGTTCTACACATCGATCTTCGAGACTAAAAAGTCCCGATGGTCGACATCATCGATCCGTCCGGCGTGGTGCGCAGCCAGGTCATCCAGAACGACGAGGGAACGCTGCGCATCACGATGAACGGTGCGGAAAACCGGCGTACGTTTGCCGGCCATTTCATCGCTGAGACATTCGGGGCCGGAATCCAGCACATCGCCTTTCGCACTGAGGACATCTTCGCCACGGCCGAGGCGCTTCGTAGGAACGGCTTTACAGCGCTGCCGATCTCACCGAACTACTACGGCGATATCGAAGCGCGTTTCGGTCTCGATCCGGCAATGACCGAGAGGCTCTGGGCTGACAACATCCTCTACGACCGCGACGCGCACGGCGAATACTTCCAGCTCTACAGCGGCACCTACGGCGAGGGCTTCTTCTTCGAGATTGTTCAGCGCAGCGGGTATCAAGGCCATGGCGCCGCCAATGCGATATTCCGGATTGCGGCCCTGAAGAAACAGATGAGACCGGAGGAAATGCCGCGAATTTGATGAGCACTCCCGCCTTGTTGGGGGCCGTCCACATATGGGATCTCAAGGCCACAGATTATCACCATTGCGCGTAGCAATCCGTCACCGGCGGCAAAAGCAAGATTCTGATATCAGGTAGCCACGCGTTCGCCCCGCCGTCGGAGCGAGCAGACCAAACACGAAGACCGTGCTTTTAATTCTGCAATCCTGCACTGCTTTCAACGGCCCGGCAGCTCATGGGCGGCCACGAGAACCAAGATGGCTCCCGATAGGGCCTGCAGACCCTTCTTCGATCGGGATATCAGCTTGGGACGTGTCTCGAACATATGCACCATTTGCTGTCGGAAGAATACCGCAGTGACCGCGACCGAAGACAAAGCCAGTGCAACGCAGAGCGTCATGACGAAGAGCGGCAGTGGGCACGGGATCAGTCCGGCCAACAATCCGACGACGATTGTTGAGTTTCAGCAGGTTTTGCCCCTCTTTTCAGACCATTCTATTGGAGCCCGCCACGTTTCACGGACGCAATCAACAGATCTACGAACGCAGAGACTTTTGGCGGTCTAAAGCGGGCGGCGGGGTATACCGTGTAGACACCACCCGATGGTAGATGCCAGTCGGGCAGGACATGAGTCAGGCGTCCGCTCGCTATGTCAGCGGCCGCCAGGAAATCCGGCAAAACCGATAGCCCGCCGCCCTGCCTCACCGCTTCCATCACCGCCGGCGTTGTGTTGATCGCGATGTCAGCCCTGAAACGCACAGTTCGTGCCTCGCCTTCGTTGCGAGTAAAGGTCCAGTCCAGGGGTTCCTTCAGCGCGTTGTTGGCTACGAATGGCAGGGACGGCAAATCGCCCGGCCCATTGAGTTTGGCTACTTTGCTCACGAGGTGGGGCGTGCCAACCAGATATTGGCGAAATGTTCCGACCCGGCGCGCTTGCAGGCTTGAATCGGCCAGCCAGCCGACGCGAATGGCGAGGTCCATGTTGTCGGCGACGAGATCCACCATTTTGTCGCTGAGGCTCAGCTCGACCTTGCAGTCCGCATATCGGGCAGTGAAGGCGGTCACCAGGGGCACAATCACCGAGGTGCCATAGTCATATGGCGCGGTGATCCTCAGCAGACCCTTTGGCTCTGTTCTGGCTTGAGCCAACTCTCTCAGAGCATCCTCAGCCTCGCGCAAGACGAGGACGCAACGGAGGTGGAACATCCGTCCTGCCTCGGTCGGCTGGAGGCGTCTTGTCGTGCGCATCAGCAGCGTGGTGCCGACCTCTTCTTCGAGCTTTGCCACCTGCTGGCTGACGACGGCCTTTGTGATGCCGAGATATTCGGCCGCGCGTGTGAAGGAACCTGCATCGACGACAGCGACGAAGTAGGCAAGCCGATTGAGGTTTGTCGCTTCCTGCATGCGTACGCTCCAAGCTGATTGTTTGCTTTTAGCATACATTCTGTCCTATTCAACGGACTTCTCGGTCCAATGCTCTCATGCCATTTATAGCTCCATAAGGAGCAAGACATGAGCGACAAGGCCTACGTTACCTACCTCTTCGATCCCCTCTGCGGCTGGTGCTATGGCGCGTCGCCTTTGCTCGCACAACTCGTCGCGCTTCCAAACCTCCTCGTCACACTGGCGCCGACGGGCCTTTTCTCAGGGAGAGGCGCACGGGTGGTAGACGAACATTTTGCGAACTTTGCTTGGTCCAACGATGTTCGCATCGCGAGCTTAACGGGGCAGCAGTTCACCGAGCACTATCGCGTAAAGGTGCTCGGCGGTGGCGGCTTGCTAAATTCTGGCCCAGCGACGCTGGCAGTCACAGCCGTTTCTCTGACAGAACCGTCTCGCGAAATTGATGCCCTTCGGCTTATCCAGGAAGCGCGCTATGTCGCTGGTCGCGACGTGACCGCCATGCCGGAGTTACGCGCCATCCTGGAGGGTGCCTATCTCAGTGCCGCCGCCGCTCGCCTTGCGGCACCGGATGCGGAGTTGCTGGCGGCAAACTGCAAGCGTGTCGAGCGGGCCCAGTTGCTGATGCAGGAGTTCGAAGCCGGTGGCGTGCCAGCGTTGATTGTCGATGACGGACAGCGAACCGAGCTGGTCAAGGCCCACCAGCTGTTCGGCAACGCCGATGATCTCATAGCAAGGCTTTCCGCTCTTGGCAGGGCCCGGCCAACCCTTTCCTAAAACCCTAAACCTGGAGACTATCATGTTCACAAGGAGAACCATCATGAAAACCACTCTCGCCGCCGGTGTCACCGCCGTCTTCGCGCCTGCTGACTTGGGCCATGCCGCAGGAGGCCTCACCTGGAAGCATTTCCCCGCCGGGCAGAATGGCTTCTTCCGTGTGCCTGTTCTGATCTCCGGCGCCACGGAAGGCGTGCTCATCGATGGCGGCTTCACGCTTCCCGACGGCAAGGCCCTGGCCGAGGCGATCACGGCAACGGGCAAGAGGCTCACAACGATCTATGTCAGCCAGTCCGACCCAGATTACTATTTCAGCCTAGGTCCGATCAAGGCTGCTTTCCCCAATGCCAAGGTGATCGCCGCCTCGGCCACGGTTGCTGCGATCATGGCCAGCGTCGAGAAGAAGCTCGCCGTCTGGGGTCCTCAGCTCAAGAAAAATGGCCCACAGACGCTGGCCGACGTCGTAATGCCCGAGATCTTTGACGGCGGGGCGTTGACCGTCGACGGCGAGACGATCGAGATTGTCGAGGCGGAAGGCCTCGCCAACCGGCGCTATCTGTTCGTGCCATCGCTGAACGCTGTGTTTGGTGGCGTGATGATCTTCAACAGTGTCCATGTTTGGACGGCAGACACCAACAGTGTGGAACTGCGGGCGGCCTGGATTGCCAATCTCGAAAAGATCGCAGCGCGCCAGCCGGCGGTTGTCGTCGCCGGCCATATGGCTCCAGACGCTCCAACCGACCTTTCCGGCGTCGAACACACCATTGCTTACCTGAAGGCCTTCGAGGAGGAACTCGTCAAGCATAAGGACTCCACCTCGCTTAAGGCTGCGATGGAAGCACGCTTTCCGGGTCTCGGCATGGGGGTAGCACTTGACATCGGCTCCAAGGTCGCCACCGGCGAAATGAAGTGGGGCTGATCGCCATGGGTGCCAATCTCGATCTCATCAGGGCCACCTATGAGGGCTCGTCGGAAGATAACGGCCGCAACCTGCTTGCGGCTCTGGCGCCCGATGCGACGTGGACAGAAGCCGAAGGCTTCCCCTATGCCGGCACATATGTAGGCCCCGACGCCATTGTCACCGGGGTATTCCACAGGCTCGGCACGGAGTGGATTGGCTATAACGCGAAAGTCCATACCTTTATGGAAGACGGTGATCGTGTTGCGGCGTTCGGTATCTACTCTGGCACCTACAAAGCGACGGGCAAGTCGATGATGGCGCACTTTGCCCATCTCTACGAGGTCCGCGACGGCAAGATCGCCAGCATGGTCCAATATGTCGATAGCCATATGGTGATGCAGGCGACAAGCCCTGCTGAATAGGATTATGACTCTGAATAACCTGACATCGTTTCCTTACGGGATTCGATGTCAGGTTTCCGGGTCGTATTTCCATATTGGGCCGCATGTAAGCCGTCACCACTTACCGATCTCCACAGGCTAAGATCAAGGACTAGCCAGCCGCTCTGCGAGGCCAGAACCTCGTCCCTCAGCACCCGGATCGCCCGCAAGCGAAACCCTTTGGAGTCCTCCCACGGTGCTGGGTCGTCGAGCGAACCTTCGCATCGCTTGGCAGATGCCGAAGACTGGCAAAGTCCATCGCCTCCTCAGAGGCATGGATCATGATCGCCCACATTCGCCTGATCACCAGGCGGCTTGCAAGGTGAGAGCTGGCTCGGGAAATCTGTACTGCGGGGATAAGTGGAATTTCTGCCTGACTTCGGCTTAGATGCCGGGAACAGGAGATACCATGACGAGACGACCGCGCCGGAACCATAGCCCGGCTTTCAAGGCGAAGGTGGCACTTGCCGCGATCAGAGGCAAGCAGACGCTGGTGGAATTGTCCCAGCAGTTCGACGTGCACGCCAACCAGATCAAACAGTGGAAAGACCAGCTCCTTGAGGGGGCGACAGGCGTTTTCGGCGATGAAGCCAAGGCGGAAGCCGGCGGGACCAACCGTCGACGTCAAAACGCTGCATGCCAAGATCGGCGAACTGACATTGGAGAACGATTTTTTATCCGGTGCGCTCGGCAAGGCGGGATTGCTGGGCGGAAAGAAATGATCGACCGCGAGCATAAGCTATCCGTCGTGCCAGGCGAAGCTTCTCGGCTTCAGCCGTGGCAGCGTCTATTATCTGCCTCGTCCAGTGCCTGACGGCGATCTTGCCCTGATGCGCCGGCGGACGAATGCTGCGCATTCGCTCGGGGATCGACGAACTGCATCTCGACTACCCGTTTGCCGGAAGTCGAATGTTGCAAGGGCTCTTGAGGGGAGATGGGCTGGAAGCTGGGCGGCTTCACGTCGCCAGGCTGATGAAGAAGATGGGCATCGAGGCGATCTATCGCCGCCCGAACACATCCAAACCAGCACCCGGTCACAAAATCTATCCCTACCTCCTGCGAAAGCTGGCGGTCACTCGGCCCAACCAGGTGTGGGCGATGGACCTGACATATATTCCGATGGCTCGCGGCTTCGTCTATCTCTGCGCCGTTGTGGACTGGTTCAGTCGGCGGGTTCTGTCGTGGCGGCTGTCGATCACGATGGAAACAGCCTTCTGCATCGAAGCGGTTGAGGAGGCTCTCGCCAGGCATGGCAGGCCTGACATCTTCAATACGGATCAGGGATCGCAGTTCACCTCCATCGACTTCACGACGGTGCTGAAGAAGGCGGAAATCGCCATCTCGATGAATGGCAAGGGGGCGTGGCGGGACAACGTGTTCGTCGAACGGCTCTGGCGTTCGATCAAATACGAGGAAGTCTACCTCCACGCCTACAAGAGCGTGTCCGAGGCCCGCGCTGGCATCGGCCGCTATCTGAGCTTTTACAACACCCGACGCCCACATTCATCCCTTGACCGGCAGACTCCGGATCAGGCCTACTTCAACGCGCTGGCACCAATGATGGTGGCAGCATAATCGAGGCGGAAATCCACTTAGCAAAACGCCCCAAACTGTTCAGACAAACCGAGCCAGCTCTGTCAGTCGCGGTCCGCGCGACGCCCAGGGTTTCATAAGGGTCTTTCATGCTTGACTCCCATCTTACTCGGGTCTCGGCCGGCCAACCGACTGGCAATTTTCACTGTTGCACCCACGCGCTGAACCTGCTTTCACAGACTGCTTCGACACATCGCCGCTGTCCGGAAGCTAAGCTCGATCCAGCGGACGAGCCTATCGGTCATTTTAGTCGTTGCGCGCAAAGGTGGTTTGACCAGCATCAACTTGATGCGCGAATGTTGCCCAGCATAGACGCGTCAACCGTGGCTTGCTGGATGTCTGGTGTTGTGCCGGACTGGCGCCACAGGATGGAACAAGCGCGCCAACTTCCCGGTCTGCGGTTGACGCAAATCAATGCGCGCACCGCGTCGATCCCTATGCTCGCCAGAGAGGAACGTCGGGCCAGGGGTCGACAAAATGTCTGGGCAGCCAATTATCCACTTTCACGGCGCCGCTGGCACGGTTACGGGCTCATGCCATCTTGTCGAACTCGGCGAAACCCGTGTCCTTGTCGATTGCGGCCTGTTTCAAGGATCCAAGACAGAAAAGGAGCTCAATTATCGAGCTTTCCCTTTCGATCCGCGAAAGATTGACGCGGTGATCCTGACACATGCCCATATCGACCATTCCGGGCTGCTGCCGAAACTCGTCAAGGATGGTTTCGATGGCCCGATTTTTGCGACACCCGGCACGATCGATCTCTGCTCGGTGATGTTGCCCGATTCAGCCCACATCCAGGAAAGCGAGGTCGAACACCTGAACCGTCGCAACCAGCGCCGAGGTCGACGCACCGTTGCGCCGATCTATACACCCGAGGACGCAGCCCTTGCGATAACGCTTTTTCGCCCAGTTGGCCTGGAAACTTGGCAGGCTGTTGGAGAGCGCATCCGGTTCAGACTTTGGAATGCTGGCCACCTGCTTGGTTCTGCTTCAATTGAAATGGAAATCGCAGGATCCCCCGACCTCAGACTGCTCTTTTCCGGCGATCTCGGCCCGAGTCATAAGCTGTTGCAATTTGACCCTGAGGCGCCGTCAGGCTGGGACTATGTGGTTTGCGAAAGCACCTATGGCGACAGAGATCGCCTGGAAGCCACCGACAAGACACGCCGCGAGGCGTTGCGCGGCGAAGTCGTAGCGGCGACCCGATCCGACGGCGCGCTTCTTGTCCCCTCATTCGCGGTGGAGCGGACGCAGGAACTGGTTGCTGATTTGGTCTATCTGATGCAGACCGGCGAAATCGCAACATGCCCGGTCATCATTGATTCCCCACTTGCTACACGCGCCAGCGCCGTCTTTCGCAAGCACGCCAAAAGCATGGACAATGGGGCATTTCTGGTAAGGGCGCTGCAGGCCAGAAACGTGCGCTTCACTGAGACTGTCGAGCAATCGAAGGCAGTTGATTTCATCAAGGGATTTCATATCGTTATCGCGGCAAGCGGCATGTGCGAGGCCGGGCGGATTCGCCATCGGCTGAAAAACTGGCTGTGGCGTGAAGAAGCAACGGTCCTGCTGGTCGGCTATCAGGCGACAGGAACGCTTGGGCGCATTCTCGAAGAGGGCGCATCAACGGTGCGCATCCAGGAGACGAGATCAAGGTCCGTGCGCGCATCAGAAAGCTCGATATTTACAGCGGTCATGCCGACGGCCCGGAACTGGCCGATTGGGTGCGTATGCGGCAACCGGTGCGAGCCGGTGTTTTTCTTGTCCATGGCGAGGACACGGGAATCTCAGGTCTTCGGCAGCGCCTGTCGGGTTTCCTGCCAGAGCAAAAGATCATCGCCCCTCACCTTGACGCCGCATTCCGGCTGACACCAGATGGAGCGACCGATATCTCAGACACGACGCGCGCTCCCCGTATTGACCCATTTCACGTGGGTCATCTCGACTGGCACAACGACTTCCAATCACTGGTTCTCGATCTGCAGGATGAACTGGCAAAAGCGGCCGATGACAAGGCGAAGCGCGTGGTCATCCGCAAGCTGCGGCGGGCTTTGACAGAGTGACGCACCTATCCAGTCAAGCGCGTGCCGAACTGGAGACTGGCTGAATGTTCAACTACGCCGCGGACGACAAGCGTTTGATCCTTGTCAATGAGCGACGCCTGACAATGTGTATCCTTGGAAGTTGTGGAGACTGAATCATTGCCGGCCGCGCGATTTCAACGGAGCGAGAACGAGAATGAACACGACGACGATAAAAAGCGATCTTGAAAACAAGCGCCTCGGCATCGAACGGCGGCTTGCCGCAATTGAACGCGACCTTGGCAGGCAACTGGATGCAGACAGCGCCGATCGGGCGATCGAAACGGAGAACGACGAGGTTCTCATCGGCATGGAACGAAGCGGACGCGAAGAGCTGAAGGCGATTTCCTCCGCACTCGACCGTCTGGAAAACGGGTCCTATGGACGATGTGTCCTGTGCGGGGCCGAAGTCGGCGCCGCGCGGCTGGAAGCTCTCCCCTTCACACCCTTTTGCCTCGAATGCGCAAAGACGACAGCCGACCAGCATTGATTTTCGGGGAACGTGTCTCGAGTGTTGCGCCAGATCAAGGTGAGCCCGGGAAGCTGAGAAATACCGACATGACAAGCCGCCGGGCCGCAATCTTGACGCTACATGAGAGCGTCACGAGCCAGAGCCGAAGATCTTGGCGTTGATTCTCTTTACGCCTCTCAGGCTGAAGCCCGAAAAGATCAAAAATCAAAGAAAAATTCGTCGCGAAGCTAGAGCGTAGTGACAATTTAAGGATTCGGGCCCGAGCGGCTCGGCGATTACCGCTCGGTGAAGCGGCGCTATTACCGTCGGAGCGAGATGGGCGTTCTCGATGAAATGCTGTCGGTTCTTTCGCGCGAAGCCGATCTTGAATGGCTGATGATCGACAGCACCATCGTGCGGACAGCCACGGGGCGGAAGCCTTCAAAAGAGGCGCGGATTGTCCTCGATACCGACATGGCAGGCAGGACGGATGCCTTCAATCCGGCCGAACTGCTTCTCGCATCGGTCGCCGCCTGCATGATCAAGGGTATCGAGCGCGTGACACCGATGCTCGGCTTCGATCTTCGGGGCGCCGAGGTCGCGCTCCATGGTATAAGGCAGGACAGCCCGCCCAAGATGGTTTCCATCACCCACGAGCTGATCGTCGAGACCGACGAGACGGGCGGTACCCGGGTTCCCACCTTCCGGACGAGCCGCGTCGATCGACGGAGGTCAGTATGGCTTGGCCAAGCTGGTGGCGACCGAACATCGCATTCTGTAAGGTGGCAACGTGTTCGCAGCTTCGGCTTTCCTTGAACGCGGCGCTGAAGCAATTCAGCGCGCTGGTCGATTTCGCACCGCTCCTAGAACCGCAGGCCCTTCGGATTATTCACGCCGTCCGGCATTTGCGGCCGAAGTGCGCGAGGCAATCGACATTTTCAACTTCAGGGCCGTTGGCGAAATATGCCGTCTCGCATCGCCGTCCATGGTGTTCGCGCGACAAGAAGCCGGTGATCGCGGACGAATGTCTTGCAGCTCCTCGCGGCAGTCCGGTTGAACTTTTCTCCCGGCATTTGATCGACATCATAAGCCAGCCTTCGTGTCGCGGTAAAGTTCGTCAGTACGTAAAAAGGATAAAGCTATGCAGCGACCTATATCCTCCCCGGACATTTCCAGGTTCGACACTCTGGAGTTAGCCAGACTTGACCGATATTGGCGAGCCGCCAACTATCTGTCGGTCGGGCAGATATACCTTCTCGACAACCCGCTTCTCCGCGAACCGCTCAAGGCCGAACACGTCAAGCCAAGGCTGCTCGGGCATTGGGGCACGACGCCTGGCCTCAATTTTATCTACGCCCATTTGAACCGCATCATCCGCGCCCGCGATATCAACATGATCTATGTCTGCGGCCCCGGCCATGGCGGTCCCGGAATGGTGGCAAACACCTATCTCGAAGGCAGCTATAGCGCGATCTATCCGGAGATATCCGAAGACGTCGATGGCATGCGCAAGCTCTTCCGGCAGTTCTCCTTTCCGGGCGGTATTCCAAGCCACGCGGCCCCCGAAACACCGGGCTCGATTCACGAGGGCGGCGAACTCGGCTACGCGCTGGTCCATGCCTATGGAGCGGCCTTCGATAATCCCGATCTCGTGGTCGCCTGCGTCGTCGGCGACGGAGAGGCAGAGACCGGTCCGCTGGCCGCGAGCTGGCATTCCAACAAGTTCCTCAACCCCACCCGCGACGGCGCGGTGCTGCCGATCCTGCATCTGAACGGCTACAAGATCGCCAATCCGACGCTGCTTGCCCGCATGCCGCACGAAGACCTCGATCATCTGTTCAGGGGCTATGGCCAAGAACCATTCTTCGTCGAGGGTCACGAGCCGGAGGATATGCACCGGCAGATGGCCGCAACACTGGACCTAGCGTTCGATCGCATCCGCTCGATCCAGCAGGCGGCCCGCGACGGCACGGCTGCTAACGATTGCCCGCGCTGGCCAATGATCGTGCTGCGCAGTCCCAAGGGCTGGACCGGGCCGAAGGAGGTCGACGGCAAGAAGGTCGAGGGCTTCTGGCGGGCGCACCAGGTGCCGGTCGCTGGCTGCCGGGAGGACGACGGTCACCGGAAAATCCTCGAAGACTGGATGCGCAGCTACGATCCGGAGGACCTGTTTGACGCCGACGGACGGCTCAAAGACGAGCTGCGCACGCTTGCGCCGGAGGGCCAACGCCGCATGGGTGCCAACCCGCATACCAATGGCGGCCTTCTCAGAAAAGACCTCATCGTTCCCTCCATCGGCGACTATGCCGTGCCGGTCACCGAGCGCGGCGCCATCATCGTCCAGACCACCGAAGTGCTCGGCCAATATTTGAGAGACGTGTTCACGCTGAACGACGCCAATGCCAATTTCCGCGTCTTCGGCCCTGACGAGACGGAATCAAACCGCCTCGGCGCGGTGTTTCAGGTCACGGACCGGGTCTGGATGGAAACAATCGAGCCCTACGACGTCCATCTGTCGCGGGACGGCCGGGTCATGGAGGTGCTTTCGGAACATCTTTGCCAGGGTTGGCTTGAGGGATACCTGCTTTCGGGTCGTCACGGTTTCTTTTCTTGCTACGAGGCCTTCATCCACATCGTCGATCTCGATGTTCAACCAGCATGCCAAGTGGCTGAAAGTCTCAAGCGAACTGGAATGGCGCAAGCCCGTCTCATCCCTGAATTACCTGCTGACCTCACATGTGTGGCGGCAGGACCATAACGGCTTCTCGCATCAGGACCCGGGCTTCGTCGATCTGATTGCCAACAAGACGGCGGATGTCGTTCGCATCTATTTCCCGCCGGACGCGAACACCTTACTTTGGGTCGGCGACCATTGCCTGCGAACCTGGAACCGGGTCAACGTCATCGTTGCCGGCAAGCAACCGGAACCGCAATGGCTGACGATCGAGGAAGCAGCGACGCATTGCGAGGCGGGCGCCGGCATCTGGGAATGGGCGGGCAACGAGGACGGCGCGATCCAGCCCGATGTGGTCATGGCGTGTGCCGGCGATGTCCCGACGCTGGAGACGCTGGCGGCTGTCATGCTTCTGCGCGAGGCGGTGCCTGAGCTTAAAATCCGCGTGGTGAACGTCGTCGACCTGATGGTACTGCAGTCTCGCGAGCATCACCCCCACGGACTTTCGGAGCCCGATTTCGACCGTCTCTTCACCACGGAGCGACCCGTGATCTTCGCCTATCACGGCTATCCTTCTCTCATCCACAGGATGACCTACAAACGCACCAACCACCGCAACATCCATGTTCGCGGCTTCATCGAGGAAGGAACGACCACGACGCCCTTCGACATGACGGTCCTGAACAGGCTGGATCGCTACCACCTTGCCCTGGCGGCGATCGAAAGCGTGCCGGGCCTGAAGGAAAAGGCGGGAGGTGCTGTTGCCGCTCTCGAGGCAAAACTTGACGAACACAATCGCTATGTCCGGGAACATGGCGAGGACATGCCGGAGATACAGAACTGGACATGGAAGGTTTGAACACAACCATGGCACCCTCATCTCGAAATGCAGACGGGATGGGGGTGGCTCCCTCCGGGTTGACCAGCATCAAGGCCGCTGAGCAATTGGCGACATTCGGGCCGAACGTCCTGCCAGCGCCAGCCGCCAATTCGTTCGCGTTGACATTTCTGAAGCAGTTCAAAAGCCCGTTGATCTACATCCTGTTGCTTGCCGCAGCGGTCTCGCTGCTCGTCAGCGAGGCGTCGGACGCGATCTTCATCGGGGTTGTCTTGCTGGCCAATGGTCTTATCGGCGCCATGCAGGAACATTCCGCCGGGCGGGCGGCGGCGGCCCTTCGGGCGCTGGAAGAACCCTTAGCGGCCGTCATCCGAGACGGCCGTATAGACCAGATGGAGGCTCGCTTTCTGGTTCCGGGAGATCTGGTATTGCTTGAGGCCGGCGGAAAAGTGCCGGCCGATATCATGCTCGTCGAGGTCAACGACCTTTTGTGCGACGAATCCCTGTTGACAGGTGAATCCATGCCCGTGCGCAAGGCGATCGACACACCGGGCAGTGCCACGACCGATCACTCCGGGACCACAGCATATGCCGGCACACTGGTAACGCGAGGGCGGGCAAGAGGCCTGGTCGTCGCGACGGGCCGTTCGACCGGGATAGGCCGTATCGCGGCCGAGATCGGCAAGGCGTCCGTGTCTCAACCACCCCTGATGATCCGCCTTGCCCGCTTCTCCAATATCATTGCCTGGACGGTCGGCGGCGTCTCACTGCTGCTGATTGTCATCGGCTCGATACGCGGCCTTGCCTGGAATGAGCTTTTCCTGATGGCAGTCGGACTGGCGGTCAGCGCCATCCCGGAGGGCCTGCCGATCGCGATATCCGTAGCGCTCGCCATCAGCATGCGCCGCATGGCGAAGAAGAACGTGATCGTGAGGCGCTTGCCGGCGGTTGAATCGCTCGGCTCCTGCACCATGATCGCCACCGACAAGACGGGTACGCTGACACTCAACGAACTGACGGTCACCGACATCCGCCTGCCCGACGGCACCGACCTTGCGATCGATGCCGGCATGGACCTTGATGCGTGCATCATCCGCGGCGCCGGAATGAATCCGGACATTGCGCGCCTGCGCGCAGCAAAGCTGCTGAAGGCCGCCCTCCTGCCGAACGAAGGCTCTCTGACCGAGGAGGACGGACGCTGGACAGGGGTCGGCGATACGGTGGACGTCGCTCTGCTCGAAGCCGCGCACAAGGGCGGGTTGAAGGCGGACGAGCTTTGGGATGCCTATCCCCTGATCGGCCGCATCCCCTACGAACCGGACCTGAAATATGCTGCCTCGCTTCACCGAAGCGGCCAGCGCGCGCATATTTTCGTCAAAGGGTCGGCGGAAGTTTTGATCGGAATGTCGGAACAGATGGACGCAGGCCAAGGGCAGGTGCCCATCGATCGCGACGCATTGCTGCGGCAGAAGGAGGAGATGGCCGGACGCGGGCTGCGTGTGCTTGCATTCGCGGAGGGCACCATCGACGACGGCTTTGATGAGCCATTCGGCCACCACCATCTAACGGATCTCGTGTTCCTTGGCATTACCGGCATGCAGGACCCGGTCCGCCCGGAAGTCCCGCAGGCAATCCGCGACTGCCATGCGGCGGGCGTTGAGGTCGCGATGGTCACCGGCGACGACCCCAGAACCGCAGCTGCGATTGCCGCCGAAGCGGGCCTGATCTTCAAGAATGATCAGATCACGACCGGTACGGAAGTTCGGGCGGCTGAGGACGCGGGTACCGGCCAACTCGATGAGCTTACGCGCCGCGCCCGTATCTATGCGCGCGTGGCGCCATCGCAGAAGCTATCGATCGTCCTGTCGCTGGCCCGAAACGGCCATTTCGTTGCGGTGACCGGCGATGGAGTCAACGACGCCCCGGCCCTCAAACATGCCCATGTCGGTGTCGCCATGGGAAAAAAGGCACCGATGTCGCTAAGGAAAGCGCCGACATCGTCGTCACCGACGACAATTTTGCATCCATCGTCACCGGCATCCGCGAAGGCCGCGCCACCTATGGCAATATCCGCAAGGTCATTCTGATGTTGGTGGCGACCGGCGGCGCGGAGATCCTGCTGTTCATGCTGGCGATCCCGCTAGGACTTCCCATGCCGCTGCTGCCGGTACAGCTCCTCTGGCTCAACCTGGTGACCAATGGCATCCAGGACGTGGCGCTGGCCGCCGAGAAACCGGAAGGCGACGAATTATCAAGGCCGCCCCGGCGCCCGGAGGAGCCGATCTTTGACAGGATCATGCTCCGCCGTATTCTGATATCGACCGTTGTAGTCGGGGGCGGCGGCTTTGTCCTCTTCGCGTGGCTCCTGCGCCAGGGCTATGAGGTGGAGGCGGCCCGCAACCTGCTGCTGCTGCTCTTCGTCATGTTCGAGAATGTCCAGACCTTCACAAGTCGCTCGGAACGGCGCTCCGTCTTCTCGCTGGCCTTTTTCGGAAATCCCCTGCTGCTTGCCGCCATTGTCGCGACACAGGCGCTGCATATCGCGGCCATGTATATTCCGTGGTTCCGAGACACACTCGAAATCGCTCCGATCTCTCTCGTTGAATGGGCGGCAATGGTCCTAGCCGCATCCTCGCTCCTGCTTGCCACCGAACTCGACAAGTGGCGCCTGCGTCGGTGTTGAAGCTACCGGCCGGCCCGATCAGGCGCACCGTTGGCGTGCCATCCAGTTTGCCGCTGTCACGAACGGGGGCGTCGACGCCGAGCGCAAATCCATCCGTTCTCGAAATTTCGATCTGCGTCCGCAAACGCTCGGGACCAAGGATGGCGACACGCTCCAGGCGACCTTTGGTCCCTCCAGCGTGATGCGCTCGCTCGCGGCCCATTGTCCGGGCTGGCGCAAAGGAACCGCAGGCGTCAATTGATATCCGGCCCCAAACAACGTCTCGACCGCTACTCGGGAAAGGTGAACATGACGAGCCGAGACCGCGACGGGGATAGGCTCGGGCACGATTGCCGTTAGCACCAATGCGCCTGCTGTTTCCTGGGCGATCATCAATTGTTCGGCTGTCTCGGTGACGATGACCCGCACTTTGCCACCGTAGGCCTGGATCTGCGGGGCAGCGCGATTGGTGAGGTCTACCTGCTGATTTCGGTCTCAGCAAGGTCGTCTTGCCGCGTCGAGGAAGTCTTTTCTGTTGCCCTTCATCTGCTCAAGCCGCGGCCAATGTCGAGCAACTGCCGACCGGCTGGGCGTGATGATGGACGACCTCGTTGCAACCACCATGGTCGGGGCCGGTATGCGCCCTTGCGCAGTTCCTAATCTACGGGCGGCCGAGATAATGCTCCCCGCTGTCGTGTTACAATACAAGACAGCGGGGGAGCCGACGAACTCAATGGGCCGCCTTCTTCACCAACAGCTTGTCGACGCGCATACCATCCATGTCGACAACTTCGAAATGCCAGCCTCTAGCCGTGAAGGTCTCGCCCAGCTTGGGCAGACGCTTTATCTCGTTGATGACGAAACCGGCGACCGTTTCGTAGTCTGACTCGCCACCCATGGAAAATCCCATTTCGTCAGCAAACTCGTCGATCGGCATCCAACCAGCGACCAGGAAGGAACCGTCTTCGCGTTCCACGATCGCGGGCTCTCCGCTTTCGTCTTCCTGGAAGACGCCTGTGATGGCTTCGAGAACATCGCCTGAGGTGACAATCCCTTCGAAATGGCCGTATTCGTCATAGACAAGGACCATATGGGCCGGCGATCTGCGCAAGGATTGGATAACATCCAGGGCGCCAGCACGATCCGAAACCACGGGAGCCTCTCTCATGAGGCTTCGCACGTCGAGATTGGTGCCCTGTAGAAAGGCATCAAGGGCATCTTTCACAAAGATTACCCCGAGGATTTCGTCCGAGGTTCCGTTTCGAACAGGCAGGCGTGACCGCTGGGAACCGCGCAATTGCTCCCGGATTTCCACAAGGTCATCCTCGATGTCGATGACTTCCACATCGCGACGGGGGTCATCAGTCCACGCGCCGTGCGATCCGCCAGGCGCATCACGCCAGTAATCATTTCCGATTCGCCGGTTTCGATGACGCCCGCGCTATGGGCCTCGGCGAGCACCGTGCGGATTTCTTCGTCACTCATCCTCTCGTCCGTCTCGCCCTTCTGGCCGAGCAGGGCAAGGACGGCTTTTCCGGATGCGTTCAGCAGCCAGACCAGAGGCATTGCGACTTTCGACAGAAGCGCCATGGCAGGTGCCACCTTCGAGGCGACGACCTCGGGAGCACGCAATGCAATCTGCTTTGGAACGAGTTCGCCCACGATCAGGGAGAGATAGGTAATGGCGACGACTACGGAACCGACGCCCAATCCATCGGCTAACGCTTCGGACAAGCCCTGCGACTGCAGCCATCCGGCAAGCCGCGCGCCGAGCGTTGCACCGGAGAACGCGCCGGACAGGACGCCGACAAGCGTAATGCCGATCTGCACGGTGGACAGGAAACGACCCGGATCATCTGCAAGGCGAAGGGCAATGGCGGCGCCCTTGTTCCCCTGCTCGGCCAGGAGTTTCAGTCGAACCGGGCGGGAGGAGACGACGGCGAGTTCCGACATGGCGAGAACGCCATTGATGATGGTTAGAAAAATGACGATGGAAATTTCAGTTAACACACGGGGTCCATTGATTAGGTCGAGATGTTGCCGAGCAGAGATGCTCGCATTTCCGGGAGACCGATGAGCCGGCCGATCCACTCGTTTTCAAATCCTGCAGAAAAATGCTCCTGATACGAAAACGTCGACATTCGTATATATAGGGCAGAAACGCCCCGTCCTGCAATCGATGCGTTCAAAGAATTGGCTTTCCATATGACCTCCATACCTATGAGGATGTTGTTGCGATGAATCGTGCGGTATCGGGAGGAAGTGCTGGGGTGCCTTTCCGCATGCATTGTCGCTGCTTTATGAGTGGAATGGTTGCTTGGAATTGTCAGCGCCGGGACTGGACAGATGACCATAATCTGCGTCCATGTTACGGGAAGGTCAGCACAATGCCGCGATTTATACCCTGGATTGAGTGGCTTCGATCGGGCCAAAAACACCCGATTTTTTCTGTAGCCCACTTGAATCCGAAATTTCCAAAAACCAAATCCACTAACGCCAGCCGCTGATGACAGAGCTGGCCTTGCGGGGGCGTCGCTTTCGGCGCTTCCGTACCATGTTGCTTCAAGGAGGATATGGCTATGGCAACATCTTATGACTATGCACCGCTGTACCGCTCGAGCGTCGGCTTCGACCGGGTCTTCAACCTTCTGGAAAATGCCCAGCGTGCCCGCTCGATCAGCGACTGGCCGCCCTATGATATCGTCAAGACCGGCGACGACAGCTACCGGATTTCGATTGCGGTGGCGGGCTTTGCCCAGGATGATCTCGACATCACCTTCCAGTCCAACCTGCTGACCGTTACCGGTAAGAAGCAGGAGGCATCCGCTGATGGCTACCTGCATCGCGGCATTGCCGGCCGGCCGTTCGAGCACCGCTTCGAACTTGCCGATCATGTCAGGGAAAACGGAGCGGATCTGAGCAATGGTCTGCTGTCGATTGATCTGGTGCGTGAGATCCCCGAAGCATTGAAACCCAGGAAAATCTCAATCGAAAGTGCTCCGGCACTGACATCTGCCGCTCCGGCGCAGATTGAAGCGCAAAAGGCGGCTTGATCCATATTTCCGCAGAACCAGGGCGCCGTGGCGACGGCGCCCGTCAACATTCCGGGTTGGGAAGGAGAGAGCGATGAAACCCGATATGTTCAGACAGCCTGTTTCCATTCTTGTCGGCCTCGGCTTTCCGGCACAGGTTCGAAGCGTGATGGACGCCTACCGGCACCTTGTCGAATGGCCCGCCTCGGTGAGGGACGCCGCGCACTCGGTCGCGCTCAAGGCATGCGTTGCCGCATTGCGCGGTGAGATCGAAGCGGAGACCGCGCGCGGCTTGTTTGCCGCCTTCGCCGACAAGCACGATCTGCTTGCGCCTGAAACGAGTACAATCGCCGCGTCCCGTCTGCAGCGCGACCGGGATCCGCATGTGCGATGAGGAGATCGACGATGCAGACCATGCTGCAGCAGGCCGCCGGCAATGCGGTGGCGATGGGACCAACGGTCCTTCTTCAGGGTATGCAGCTTCAGCGGCCGATCGACGTGGTGAGAGCGCCGGCTCTTTCCATTGATGACAAGCGGGCTGTCCTTGCCGCATGGGCGTCGGATTTCCATGCGGTCGACTCGAAGCCGGCGCTGAGTCAGCTTCCCGGAACGCCCAGCCCTGTTTCGATCGATGAGGTGCAGTCTGCACTGAAAGAACTCGATCGGCGATCCGATCTTTAGCGGTGTTTCAGGCGGCCTGCTTCGTCGCCTTGCGGGCCGCTTGATCGCCTGTTCAAGCGGCTGCCGAGCTCAATCCATCCTGCGGGGGCCTTGTCCTTCAGAAGCGCCAGCATGGTGCCAATCGCATGCCGGCTTCTTGCCTTTCGCCACAGCAATCGGCGTAACCCATGCAATCTTTTGCCGCCGGTCTTTGGCCTATTGTAGTCGCTGGTAAGTTTGGGCCTGCGCCTCGCTGATACGGCAGGAATACATATTCTTCTTGCCCGGATAACAGGGCATCGAGCCGAGTCCGGGAATGGTCCCATACGATCTCATTCAACACGACTGCATACGCAAGGTTTTCGCGCCTTAACCCACTAATCCGGTTTAATGAATTGTCCGCAAGCAACTTTGGGCAGCCTGAGTGGATCACGGCGAAATGGAAAAATGGATCAAAGTCACACGAAAATTATCAGTGCCCGTTTCCACGAGACCCAAAATGTAATCTTGGCGTACGCTCATCGGTGGTTCCTCTTTGAGGACCACGTTATCTCGCCCGATTGTCAAGATGTGACGGAGAACCGGGGAAGGGCATGTCAAAAACAATGAGTTTGGCTAGAATTTCATCTCTCGTTCTGGTCGTCGAGGACGATGAGGAAATAGCCTCCCTTTTGGAAAAATATCTTGTAAGAGCCGGCTACAGGACGACCAAGGCATCAACAGGCCGCACGGCTCTCGCCCACGTACAGAAATTACAGCCCGACCTGATCTTGCTCGACATCGGCCTGCCGGATATGGAAAACGTTTGGACGGACGTGGCAAGTCTGTGGACAAACGCTGGTACCGCCTGATGAAATCAAAAGCGGTATGGAAACGGTATAAATCGTTTGAGACACCTGAAGTTACAGCGCTTTGCTACCGTGCTGACTCGCAAGCAACTGGACCTGTTAAATAAAATGGTGCCCGGAGGCGGATTTGAACCACCGACACGCGGATTTTCAATCCGCTGCTCTACCAACTGAGCTATCCGGGCATCTCTGCTTTAACAGCAGTCTGTTCCTTATCAGGAACTGCGGGGCTTTGGTTTTGCCCCGGAAGCGAGCGGGGTTATAACATCTTGTCGGACGGTGTCCAGCACCAAATGGCCTTTTTTTGACAGGAAATTTTTAGAAAGCACAAGCATCTGAATATCCAGCATTATCCGCTTAATTCAGAGGTCTTCGCTATCGGCTTTTGCCTCGTCGTCGGCCACCGGGATAGCGTAGGAGCCGGTCAGCCAGCGGTTGAGATCGATGTTGCGGCAGCGGTCTGAGCAGAAGGGATAATGATCGCGATGCGAGGGGCGCCCGCATTCAACGCAGGCACGCGTCTTGCGCAAAGGCTCGACATTCGAGCCCGGCTTTGCATTATCGGCCGTCATGACGATCAACCCTCAAGCCAGCTATCATGGATGTTGTAGCCCTCGCCGCCGAGAAGGTTGACGGTCTCATAAAGCGGCAGACCGACGACATTGGTATAGGATCCGACCAGCTTGACGACGAAGCTGCCGGCAATGCCCTGGATGCCATAGGCACCCGCCTTGCCGCGCCATTGGCCGGAGGCCAGATAGCTTTCGATATCGGCGCCCGACAGGCGCTTGAAGCGAACCTTGGTATCGACGATCTTCTGGCGCAGCTTGCCATCTGGCGTGATCAGGCAGACGCCGGTGTAGACCCGGTGACTGCGGCCGGACAGGAGATGCAGCGCGCTCGAGGCCTCGCTGACGAGATCGGGCTTGGGTAGGATGCGGCGCCCGACGGCGACGACGGTATCGGCAGCCAGGATATAGCTGTCGTTCCAAGCGGGCTCGCCCTTGATCGCCGCCTGCGCCGCGCGGGCCTTTTCGGCGCAGAGCCTCCAGGCCAGCGAACGCGGATGCTCGGCCCGCTTCGGGGTCTCGTCCAGATCCATCGGCATCAGGCGCGCCGGCTCGATGCCGGCCTGCGCCAAAAGTTCCACGCGCCGCGGCGAGCCGGAAGCCAGGATGAGCTTTTGTGTCAACGCCATTTCAGCCGGACCGTCCAATCGGAGTTTCGCGAGAAAGGATGCGCGCGACCTCGCTTACTTGAAGCGATAGGTGATGCGGCCCTTGGTCAGGTCATATGGCGTCATTTCGACAAGAACCTTGTCGCCCGCGAGAACGCGGATGCGGTTCTTGCGCATGCGGCCGGCGGTATGCGCGATGATTTCGTGTTCATTCTCGAGCTTGACACGGAATGTCGCATTCGGCAGCAATTCGGTCACGACGCCTGGAAATTCGAGGACTTCTTCTTTCGCCATCTAGGATATGTCTTTCTGTGTTTCGATATGGACACTTGCGCGTCCTTGAAAAATTTGGCGGAAACTACACAATCGCCGCGGTTTTGTGAACAGCAGCGATCCGTTTTTCCGGTTTTGTCAGCTTTGCCGGTTTTCTCAGGGCGCTATGCCATCTTCTCCGGCATTTGTCCAAGCAAACGATGCTTGATCAGCATCGACAGGTGATTTCTGACCTCGCGATAGGCCGAAACGATCTGCTCGCGCGTGCCGGTCGCAACCGTCGGGTCGGGCGTTGGCCAGTAGACCACATCGATCGCCATGGATCGCGTCAGTTCGAGAGCCGCGTGGTGCGCTTCCGGCGCCAGCGTCACGATCAGGTCGAAATAGTCGTCTTCCAGTTCGTCCAGCGTGTGCGGCTGGTGGCGGCCGACCGTCAGCCCGATCTCGTCGAGCACGACATCGACGAACGGATCACGCTCCCCGGACGCACGCCGGCCGATGCCACATAGGTTCCCACCGGCAGCACCGTCTTGGCGAGCGCCTCGGCCATCGGCGAGCGGATCGAATTCATGCCGCACATGAACAGCACGGACCGGGGCGTCTTCTTCCCGTTCACCGGTTGTTTGAAAGACGCAGCCATCGCCTCTATCCGCGCCAGTAGAGGACGCAGACGAGGGTGAACAGGCGGCGGGCCGTGTCAAAATCAAGTTTGATCTTGCCGGAAAGCCGGTCCATCAGCGTCTGCGAGCCCTCGTTGTGAATGCCCCGGCGCCCCATGTCGATCGCCTCGATCTGGCTCGGCGTCGAGGAGCGGATCGCCTCGTAGTAACTTTCGCAGATCATGAAATAATCCTTCACGATCCGCCGGAACGGCGTCAGCGACAGGATATGGGTCGCCACCGCCTCGCCGGTCTCTGTCGTGATGGCAAAAACCAGCCGTTTCTCGACCAGCGAAAGATTGAGCCGGTAGGGACCGCCCGGATGGCCGGCGGGCGCAAAACTGTTTTCTTCGATCAAGTCGAAGATCGCCACCGCGCGCTCGTGCTCGACATCCGGCGTCGATCGCCCGATCGTGTCATCCAGCACGACATCGCAAAGACGATGGCTGGGGCTCATCCCTCACTCCCGAGATTAAGCCTGATGGCGACGGACCGGGCATGGGCTTCCAGCCCCTCGGAGCGGGCAAGGGCAATCGCCGCCGGCCCCAGATCACGCAGCTGCTCGACGCCAAGCCTGAGGATCGAGGTGCGCTTCATATAATCGAGCACGCCGAGACCGGAGGAAAAGCGCGCCGAGCGCGCCGTCGGCAGAACGTGGTTGGAGCCGCCGACATAGTCGCCGATCACTTCCGGCGTATGGCGCCCGACGAAGATCGCGCCGGCATTGCGGATTTGCGGGATCATCGCATCGGCATCCGCCAACGCCAGCTCCAGATGTTCGGCGGCAATCCGGTTGGTAAGCGGCACGGCGTCCTTGAGATCGGGAACCAGAATGACGGCACCGAAATCGCGCCAGCTAGCGCGCGCCGTTTCCGCGCGCGGCAGGGTCTTCAGCTGCCGCTCGACGGCATTTTCAACGGCCGTTGCGAAATCGGCATCGTCGGTGATCAGGATGGACTGGGCACCGACATCATGTTCGGCCTGGGCGAGAAGATCAGCGGCGATCCAGTCCGGATCATTCTCCTTGTCGGCGATGACAAGCACTTCGGAGGGACCGGCGATCATATCGATGCCAACCGTACCGAAGACGTGGCGCTTGGCGGCGGCAACATAGGCATTGCCGGGGCCCATGATCTTGGCAACCGGTGCGATCGTTTCGGTGCCATAGGCAAGGGCTGCGATCGCCTGCGCGCCGCCGATGCGGTAGATTTCTTCGACGCCGGCCATCCGGGCTGCGGCCAGCACCGCCGGATTGATCTGCCCTTCCCTGGCCGGCACGACCATGACGATGCGCGGTACGCCGGCGACACGGGCCGGCAGCGCATTCATCAGCACCGAACTCGGATAGCTTGCCGTTCCGCCCGGCACGTAGAGGCCGACCGCATCGATTGCCGTCCAGCGCGAGCCGAGGCCGACGCCCATGCTGTCCTCGTAGATATCGTCCTTCGGCAATTGCCGGCGATGATGCGCCTCGATGCGGACCGCCGCCACTTTCAGCGCGCCCAGCACTTCCGGTTCGACAACAGCAATCGCCGCGTCGATTTCCGCCTCGGTGACCGCCATGCCGGTGGTGGCGAAATCGATTCCGTCGAATTTTTCGAATAGTCGGCCAGCGCCGCATCGCCGCGCTGGCGCACGTCTTCGATGATGGTGCGAACAACCGCGTTGACGTCTTCGGAGACCTCACGCTTGGTCGTCAGGAATGACGCGAACCGCGTCTCGAAGTCGGGACCAAGAAAATCCAGCCTGATAGCCAATGGGTGACGTCCTTACTGCAAAAGCCGGCGGTGGCTCAATGGCAAGCCCGCCGGTACAATGTCATTCGCCGGTCGGGTGCCGGGGTTTGAAACTGGTTTCCCACGCCCCGCCCGTATCTGCAAGCTGAACCTCGATGCATTCGACATCCAGCAGGATGGAGGCCTCGCCGGCCAGCACAAGTTCAAGCGTCCCTTCCGGTCCCTCGCCTGCCTGCTCGAACTGCAAAGCGAGCAATGCCAGCACTTTTTCAGGATCCGTGCGGCTGAAACCGATGGAGCGCACCGAGCGGACCCGCTTGAACAGAAGCACGGCGCGACGGCGCTCGAACGCATTGCCGCGGGCTTCCGCAGTCTCCCAGACGAAGCGGTTGACGACGACGGAGAATTGCCCGGAGCGGGCATCATAGGCGAGGCCCGAGACCTTGAGCACCGCATCCTGCACATGAGCGGATACGATCGCCAGGTCTTCGGCGTCCAGCGCCATCAGCTTCAGATTGTCCATGCTCTTCCTGTTCCTTCCGGGCGAATTTGCACGCCACGATCTTGCCTCAGCAGATAGGATGCCAATGGCAAAACCGCAACAGGGAGCAGAAGCGGCCTGATGCCGATCAGTCGCTGACACGCTCGACATTGGCGCCGCAGGCGGTCAGCTTTTCTTCCAGCCGCTCGAAACCGCGATCGAGATGGTAGACGCGCGAAACCATGGTTTCACCTTCTGCGACGAGGCCGGCGATCACCAGGGACACGGAAGCCCGCAGGTCAGTCGCCATGACCGGCGCACCCTTGAGCTTCGGCACGCCCTCGATCTTCGCCGTCTGGCCGGACAGGGAAATCTTCGCGCCGAGGCGGGCCAGTTCCTGGACGTGCATGAAGCGATTTTCGAAGATCGTCTCGGTGATGTGCGAGACGCCGGTGGAGCGGGTCATGAGACCCATGAACTGCGCCTGCAGGTCGGTCGGGAAGCCCGGGAAAGGATCCGTCACCACATCCACCGGCTTGATGCCGCCGCCATTGCGTACGACGCGCAGGCCGGTTTCGGTCTGGGTGATCGTTGCGCCGGCGCGGCGGACGGCTTCCAGTGCTGTTTCCAGAAGCGCGCCGTCCGTGCCTTCAAGCACGACGTCGCCGCCGGTCATCGCGACGGCCATGGCATAGGTCCCAGTCTCGATCCGGTCCGGCAGTACCCTGTGGCGCGCACCCGAAAGTGAAGCCACGCCTTCGATGGTGATCGTGCTCGTGCCGTGGCCGCTGATCTTTGCGCCCATGGCGATCAGGCAATTGGCGAGATCGACGACCTCAGGCTCGCGGGCCGCATTGCCGATGACCGTCTGGCCGTTGGCAAGCGTCGCCGCCATCATCATCACATGGGTGGCGCCGACAGAGACCTTCGGGAAGACGTAGCGCGCACCGACGAGGCCGCCCTTCGGCGCCGTCGCGTTGATATAGCCGCTGTCGATCTCGATATTGGCACCGAGCGCCGTCAGCGCTTCGATGAACAGATCGACGGGGCGCGTGCCGATGGCACAACCGCCCGGCAGTGACACGCGGGCCTGGCCGGCACGGGCCAGAAGCGGGCCGATGACCCAGAAGCTGGCGCGCATCTTCGAGACCAGCTCATAAGGGGCGGTCGTATCGGTGATGGTGCGGCAGGTGAAGTGGATGGTGCGTGAGTAGCTCTCGCCCTGGCGCTCGCGGCGACCATTGACCGAGACATCGACGCCATGATTGCCGAGAATGCGCAAGAGCTGCTCGACATCGGCCAGATGCGGTACGTTTTCCAGCGTCAGCGTGTCGTCGGTCAAGAGCGAGGCAATCATCAGCGGAAGGGCTGCATTCTTGGCGCCGGAAATCGGAATGATGCCGTGAAGCTCGTTGCCGCCCGTAATTCTGATACGATCCATATGTTCCTACGGGCCGTGCCCGCCTTTCCTAGCATTCCGTGCGTGTGAAGGTGGCGCTTCCTTAAAGGATAGCTTGTGAAAATAGAAGCCTTGCGATGCGTGTTGCCGTCGGAGCCGGTCAAACCGACCCGATTCTCCAATCGAGGCCGAAACAACCGGTCCGAGCCAAGGATTAATCCGCAGATTCGTCCGTTTTTGCGGCAGGCAGGCCGGATGTCTCGTCGGCGGCGCCTGCGCGGCGCGCGCGACCCTGCTGTTTGCGGCGCATGAGATTGTCGCGCAGGGTCTTTGCCGCGCGCGCCTTGCGCTCCTCGGCCCGCCGACGCACCTCCGGGCTCATCCCGTCGTCATCGGACAGAACCGGTTCGCTCTTCTCGATAGGATCTTCATTCTGCTGCATGGCCGTCCAATAGCGCAAATGCCGGGACACCGGTAGTCTCCCCGCGCTTTTCCCGTGATGACGATGGAAACTTCGATTTGCTGCTTGCGCTCCCCGACAAGCTGTGGCAATAGGCCCTCGCTCCACACGGAACGGACACTGACCCGCTCCCGCACGATGCTGCTATAGCTCAGGGGTAGAGCACTCCCTTGGTAAGGGAGAGGCCGAGAGTTCAAATCTCTCTAGCAGCACCATTTCCCACCCTGAAAACGTTAGTTCCCGCATCCAAATCGGCGCTCATCGCGCACCCTCGCGCGAGGAACTACGGCCAGCCGCTTTACAAATTCTAGCCATACTGATCCGCTTCGGCTGCCGACCACTTCGTGAACGACAGCCGGTAAAGATCGCTCAAAACGACCCTAGCTATTGCGCCTTGAAGCGGTCGATCAGGTCGGTCAGAAGCCGCTCTGTCAATTCTGCAGATCCGGTCTCTACGTAGATCCGCATCTCGGGGGCATTGCCGGACTGGCGGAAATGGACGGTGTCCTGGTTTGCGAAAACCATCCGCACACCGTCCAGCGTCGAGATTTCCACAGGGGCTGCGATCCGCACGTCGAAGGCGGCCCTGAATTCGGGAGAGCTTTCCATCGACTTCAGGAAAATCGCGGCCCGGTCCGCCGGAACATCCTTGACGCGGTCGGCCTTCATAAAGCGGGGCGGCAAGGTTTCCGTCAGTTGCGACAGCTTTTTGCCCTCGGATTTTGCAAGCACGAGGCAGGCAACCGCGGGCAGGATGGCGTCGCGCGTCGGCAGGCGCTGCAGCACGCCCTTTGCCAGCATGACATCATCCTGAAGCAGGAAACCGCCATTGGCTTCGAAGCCGACGACGGGATGCGCCTCAGCCTTTGCCATCGCCGCCACCACATGGGGCGAGCCGATCATGGTCCGCACGACCTTGTCGAACCAGCCGGATTGCTCCACGGCACTGGTCGAGGATAGCGGCGTGACCACCGTCTTTGCGCCGATGGCGCGCGCCGTCAGCATGCCCAAGACGTCGCCATTGATCTGGCGCCCGGTATCGTCGATCACCAACGGCCGATCGCCATCGCCATCCGTCGAAACAACGGCGTCAAGACCATGCTCCAGGATCACGGACTTGGCGCGCGCTACGTCGGCGGGATCAAGCGCCTCCGTATCGACGGCGACGAAGCGCTCGACCCGGCGGAACGGTGTGCATTGCGCTCCCAGCCTCTCGAATATCGCCACCGTAAGGTCTCGTCCGACCGCGGAATGCAGGTCGATGCCGATTTTCAGACCGGCAAGTGCTGGGGTTCCGAAGGCATCTAGATAGCGGCTGATGTAAGCCGCGGCGACATCGGCCAATGGCTCGCCCGGAACGCTTTCATCAGCGACAACGCCTTCAGCCAGCATGACTTCCGCCCGTTCACGCACTGGCGCTTCGTCGGTCTTCAGGAACTCGCCGTCCGGCCGGTAGAATTTGATGCCGTTATAGCTTTCCGGGATATGGCTGCCGGTGATCATGATGGCCGGCGCAGCACGCGCCATCGCATAGGCGGCGACCGCCGGCGTTGGCACGGCGCCCGCCCAGACAGCGGTCCAGCCCTCCGCTTTAATGGCAGCAAGGCAATAGCCGGCGATCCGAGGACTTGATTCGCGCAGGTCTGCGGCGACATAGGCCGTTCGGCTGTCGCCAGCCTCAGCGCACCGCTCCAGAAACGCCCGTACGTAAGCTGCGCAGACGTCCGCCGTGAAATCAACCGCCGGCCCGCGCAGACCCGATGTTCCAAATGCTGCTGCCATATGTGCCTTCAAAGCCTCTTGCGCAATCGTCCAGTCGTACTTGAAAGGTCCACGACCCGGAGCGACTTCCCAACCGGCTAGAATGAGGTCCCGACGAGCCATCAAGGCTGCCCCACCCCATTTGCCCTAAATATTTCCGCCGGCGTTACGAAACAATGACAGATCGAAAAAATCACCCAATCGTCCCGCTGGCCTGCGCCCATCCTGTGATAACTTGCTGCATCGCACCGAGGAATCTAGCATCAACACGCCGGAAAACTCAACGACTATATGCGCTGCGGAAGGCTCGAAATGCATTACTGTTGCCAAACCGTGGAACCAAATTTGGTATGATCGCCTTTAAGATATTGGCAAGCTTTGCATTGCCGCTGCGCTCGTCTGACTTCCTCGCGTGGTCATTTTCGGTGCCGCCGGCATTCCAGATAAAGGGACGATCCGGCTCACAGACTTCGGCATGCTGGAACTTCGATGGTCATCGCACGTTTCCATCGCAACGGATGGGAAATCAAACGATGATGATGCGGATTGTGTTTGTGGTTATCCTGGGCTCGGTGCTCAGTATTCTCCTGGTAAAATATGTCGAGCATGACATGCAAGCCGGCGTGCCGATGGCGACGCCTGCCAATGCTGCCGAAGTTCTTTAGCGCGCGGATGTCTCGGAACCCTGGGTGCCCAAGCGCATTGCAACGTCTTCAGCCGCAGACTAAATTCTTGGAGCCTGCGCGACGAGCCGTGCATAGTCGATCGCCGACAGCATGTTGACGTGGTTTGCCTTGCCCGTTCCGGCGATATCGAAAGCTGTGCCATGATCGACGGAAACACGATCAATGGGAAGGCCGAGGGAGACATTGACGGCGGTTTCGAAGGCCACCAGCTTGATCGGGATGTGCCCCTGGTCGTGATATTGCGCGATGACCAGATCGAATGCCCCGCCGTAAGCGCGCGCATAAACTGTATCGGCAGAGATCGGGCCGACGACGTCTATGCCCTTGGCCCGCCCCAGTTCGACGGCCGGCGCCAGGAATTTGGTGTCTTCGTCGCCGAACAGCCCGCCCTCGCCACAGTGTGGATTGATGCCGGCGACCGCGATGCGTGCCTTCTTGCCGAGCCGGAGGAAGTGCTTGTGACCGGCTTCGATGGTTGCCAGCACCCGTTCCACCGTGGCGCGCTCGATCGCGGTGCGGAGCGACACATGCGTGGAGACATGAATGGTGTTCAGCCGCTCGGATGCCAGAAGCATGAATGAGCTCTTGGATTTCGTCAGATGCGCCAGAAGCCCGGTGTGGCCATCGAAATGATGGCCGGCAAGGTTCATCGCCTCCTTGTTGATCGGCGCCGTCACCATGCAATCGACGTCACCGGACAGGGCAAGTTCGACGGCCCGCTTGATGTAGCGGACTGAAGCATCGCCGGCGACCGGACTAACCTTGCCGATCTCAGGCAGGGCGCCGTCGATTGCCACTTCGTCCACGGCGATCGTGTCGCTACCACGCGCCGGGTGAGACGAGAAGCGCAAGCTGGTCCCTGTCACGCGGTTTGCCCGTTCCAGCGCCTCGACATTACCGACCACGACGAAATTGCCGCGATCCGTCTCGGGAAGCGAAGCGAGCGCCTTGACGATGACCTCCGGACCGACGCCTGCGGGATCTCCCAGCGTGATGGCGACACGCGATGTCTTGCCCATGAAATTCTCTCCTCAACGCCTTTCGGTGGCCAAATGCGGCTTTCGAAAGGGCGTATTTGCTTAGTATGCAGCCTCGTAGATTGCCAGGATATCGGCCTCGCTGAGATCGCGCGGATTGTTGTCGAGCAGTCGGCGAATAGCGAAGGCATCGCTGGCCATGGTTTCCAGGTCGCTCTCGGGAACACCCACCCCGGACAGACGCATCTCAATGCCGAGCGCCCGGCAGAAGCCGTGCGTCGCATCAAAGACTGCGTCCTGCGAGGACGCCCCCGAAAGCCCGAGCGCCGATACGATCGCTTGCGTCTTTCCCGGAACCGCCGGCGCGTTGAAGGCCAGCACATGGGGGAAAATCAGCGCATTGGCGGCCCCATGGGCCACGTGCCAGCGGGTGCCGAGCGGATAGGCCAGCGCATGGCCGCCGGCGGTATTGACCGGGCCGAGACAAAATCCGCCATACAGCGATGCAAGCGACAGACCGGCGCGGGCTTCCGCATCGGTGCCGTCGGCGACGGCGCGGGCGAGGAAGCGGCCGACCAGCCGCACGCCCTCGATGGCATAGAGATCGATCAGCGGGTGCGCCTTGCGGTTGGTGAAGGCTTCTACGCAATGCGCCATGGCATCGACGCCGGTTGCTGCGGTCGTCGCGGCCGGAACGGTGAAGGTCAGGCTCGGGTCAATAACGGCGATATCGGCGAGCATATGGATGCTCTCGACCGCCAGCTTCGCCTGGGTCTCGGGATCGGTGACGAGTGCGCGGATGCCGGCTTCGCTGCCGGTGCCCGAAGTGGTCGGCACCTGTGCGAGCCCCACTTTACGGCGAGAGGCCACCTTGTTCGGACCGACGACATCGCGCAGCGACTGGCGGGAGCCGGCCAGAACAGCCGTGAGCTTGGCAAGATCCATGGCGCTGCCGCCGCCGAAGCCGACGACCAGATCGGCGTCGACCCCGCTGGCAACCTCCAGCAGGCGCTCGAGATTGTGCATGTCCGGCTCCGGCCGCACTTCGGCAAAGATAGTAATGTCGCCCTTAAGCCCGAGAACATTGACGCGGGAAGCGTTGAACGCATCAGAGACAACAAGTGTGCGGCGGAAGCCCTGGTCAGACGCCCATTTGCCAAGCCTTTCGGCCACGCCGACACCGAACTCTATGATCTGGGGACGGATAATGGTGATCGGCGCGTGCAAGCTGCTCATGGGCCATTCCTAACTGAAGCTGTTTCAACGATCGCGTCTCTCGATCTATCAACATGTAAATTTGTTATATAAATTCGCAGCTGCTTGCAAGACCAAACGGGGAATGGACGACCTTTTTTAAGTCTCTGATCTACTTTGTCACCGATAGAACAGAAATAAATCACTGTTATAGCTCGACTTATTTTACAGAAAGAGCTAGATAACCCACGACTGGTAGATCTGGAAGCTAGGTGCCAGCCGCACCATAATCGCCTTACCATATGTCAAAATCTCGCAGTTATTTCCGTAGTTTTGACTATCTCTCTTCCGCAATTTTACAAATACAGACCCGTCAACGGATCACACGTTAGCGGCCGCAACAGCTTTTCACCGCAAACGCCGCCAGTTAGCCCTCGAGACGCACATATTTGATGGCACGCCGGTAGTAGGTGTAGGCAATATGCAGCGCGCCACCCGGGCCCTCAACGATCGACGGGTAGGAATATTCGCGGTTGAGCGCGTCTTTTGAGTTGTTGGTGAGGCAGTAGCCATCGCCCGTATCGAGATCGCGCCGAGCGGTGAAGGTGCGGCCACCATCGGTCGATATCGACAGGCTCAGCGGCGCCCGCGGAACACCCCAGACGGCTCGACGTCCCTTGTTTTGGGGCTCGACCGCAGCCGGGGCAACCGCACCCTGCCCGTCTTCCGCCTCGATCTCGTCGTAGAGCGAAAGCCGTCGGTCCGTCGACATGGATGCATTGGAATGATTGTAAACGATGCCGATCCGTCCACCGGAGAGTGGAGCAGCCTGGATCGAGGAATTGTTGTTGGGAAGCTCCGTCGGTTCCGGGGCGCTCCAGCTTCGTCCACCATCGGACGACCAGCTGCGCAGCACCTGCTCGGCAAAGCGGTTTCGGTAAAAGGCCACCATCCGGCCCCCCGAGTGCGACGATGTTCATATGTACGGCACCGATGCTTCCCGGTACGTCCGCCACCGTCCAGCTCTGACCTTGATCCTCCGAAAGCAGCACGGCTGCAGCATCGACATTGCCGGTCCAGCGCTGGCCCGGCTCACCAATGCAGCGGAAGGCCGGCAAGAGCCAGATGCCCGTGTCATTGACCACAATCGGCTGGCGTACAAAGGTTCCGGGTGTATCGCAGAGCGTTTCCGGCGGGCCAAAACTGCGGCCACCATCCTCTGAAATCCGACGTTTGACCACGGCGCCATCCTGGTTGCCGGAAACCTGCGAAGTATATAGCAGCCAGACGCGACCATCGGGCGCCGAAAAGATGATCGGGTTCTGCTCGGACTTAGTTGGGTCATCCGACATCTTTTCCGGGGTGGACCACCGGTCGGCGCCAGGGGCCAGGCGCGACATGTAAATCGAGATATCGCCCATGCCCTCCATCGTGCCGCCGAACCAGGCGCAGGTCAGTGTGCCATCGGGAAGAAAAGCGAGGTTTGCTGCGTGGTTCTGGACGCAGGGGGACAGGAGAAACGCCTCAGAACGACCATCCTGCCCAGGGAAAGGTTTGATTTCGCCGGTCATAAGCGGCGGGATTTCCTCTGGGCGCAGACCGGAATTGTTCGTCATCGCATCATCCTCCCCGTCACCGAGCTTTACGGCAGTTTCGCGAATTTCACGGCAAGATCAGCCTGGTCGGCAGGGCTCAGCGCCATCAGCGGTGCACGCGGCTGCGCCCATGCCGGCTCACCGTGCTTTAAGCCAACCATCGCCTTGATCGTCGGGATCTGAACATAGGAATTGGAGAGGCTGCGAAAGGCATTGATCCGGGCCTGCGCCGCCTCGACGACAGCCGCTTGCGCCGGATCATTGGCGTGATCGTAAACGGTGCGCAGGAATCCGCGACGAGATTGGAGGTGGCGGTGATGCAGCCGGCGCCACCCGCCTTGACCAGCGGCAGCAGGAGTGGATCGGCTCCCGCCAACACCGAAAAACCGGGGAAAGCGGCGAGAAGCGCTTCCATATTGGTGAAATCGCCTGCCGAATCCTTGATGCCGACCACCGTATCGGGGAAAGCCTCGATCAGGCGGCTGATCAGCGGTAGCGACAGCGGAATGCCTGAGACCTGCGGGATGTGATAGAGAACGACCTGCAGCCGTTCATCACTGATCGCCTCGATGATCCGCGCATAGGCAGCAAAAGCCCCTCGTCGGACACACCCTTGTAGTAGAACGGGGGCAGCATCACGACACGCGTCACGCCAAGCGACAGCGCATGGCGCGTCAGCTCAACCGTTTCGGGGATAGCAGCAACGCCGGTACCGGGCATCAGTTTCTCAGGGGATATGCCCGCCTTTACAACACCTTCGAGAAGGCTTCGGCGTTCCGACAATGAGAAGGAGTTCGCCTCTCCAGTGGTGCCGAGCAAGGCTACCCCATGGCAACCTTCGTCAAGCAAACGCTGGCAATGACGGGTGAACAGGCCGAGATCCGGGCTGTGATCGGAGTTCAGCGGCGTCGTCGCTGCGCTGTAGACACCCGTGATGCGCGGTGCTTTTGTCATCGGCAATCTCCTCCCGACTCTGTGGATCCGCCAGCCTGACGGCTTATGCGAACGAGCTCGCTTTTCGACCAAAGCATGACAAGTTGTCAAGGCGAAAAAGCCGAATAGATTATCCGCCTTTATTTATCTATTTGTTTATAAATAATAAAATTTGGTATCTGCATTTTTGCTTTTTCATATCCGGAATTAATGTTGACATATTTACAATATCGATCCAGTCTCAGGCCTCATCATGGCGCGGCAACCTGTCGGGAAACCGAGGGAATGGAGGGCGCGATGATTGCATCTATTGGAGGATCAGATGTCTAATCAGAACAATGAATTCGCTTCGCCGAAAGCACAGCTCACCCGCCGCAGCGCCCTGAAAATCGGCCTTGGCACCAGTGTCGCCGTCACGCTTTTCGGCATGGGCGCCCGCATCGTCATGGCTCAGGAGGGCCAGGTGCTGAAGGTCGCAAACCCCGCTTTCAACCAGGATTGGTCACCGTTGCGCGGCGGCGGCGTGCCGTTCCGCTGGAACTCCGCCTGGTGGGCATCGCCGATGTATTTTGATGCCAAGGGCGATCTGCGCCCTTATGTCTTTACAAGCTGGGAACCGTCCGACGACAACAAGACCTGGACGTTCAAGATCGACCCGAAGGCCGTCTTCTCCGATGGCAGCAAGATCACGGCGGAAGACGTGAAGGGCTCCTGGAACGTTGCCTCCATGCCCAACACCAAGAGCCAGCGCGCCGATCAGGTCTTAAGCAAGGTTGCCGGTTTCGCCGAAGTCAGCGGCGGCACGGCGAAGGAAATCTCCGGCATTGCGACGCCGGATGAAGGCACCGTCGTCGTGACACTCGGCGCCTCCGATCCGATCTTCTTCATGCGCATCGCCAATCACATTGCGCCGATCACCAAGGCATCGCAGTCGCGCGGCGAGGACGGCGAGGAAGTGACGGACTGGTACATGCCCGATAACGGCGCCGTCTATTCCGGCCCATTCAAACTCACGAGCATCGATCTCGACGGCGGCAAGCTGGTCTTCGAAGCCAACGAAAATTTCTTCGGACCGAAGCCGAAGCTGGCCCGCATCGAGATTTCCTCGATTGAGGACAATGTCACGGCGACCTCGCTTTTGAAGTCCGGCGAATTCAACGCCCACACCGAACTCGTCACGTCGACCATCATTCAGGATCTCGGCGCGGAATTCGCATCCGGCCCGCTGATCCCGACCAGCCAGCATTTCTGGTTCAACAGCGCGCGCGCGCCGTTGGATGACCCGAAAGTCCGCCAGGCGCTGATCATGGCCGTCGATCGTGAGGGGCTGATCAAGGCCTCCTTCCCGGATGGCCCGCACAAGAAGACCGACCAGGTCATCAACTCCGTGCCGGGCGCCGAAAATTCCGGCTTCGAACCTTACCCCTACGATCCGGAAGGCGCAAAGAAGCTGCTGGCCGAATCCAGCTATGGTGGACCTGAGCGCCTGCCGAAGCTTCTCTTCGTCGGTATTTCCGGTCCGGCGATCGAAGCGGCGGCCCAATATATCGCGGAACAGTGGCGCCAGAACCTCGGCATCACCGCCGTCGACATGAAGCCGCAGCAGGATGCGTATGCGGGACCGGACCAAAACGCGGTGCAAATCTTCCGCGACGACGTCGGCACCCGCGTGCCGGATGCCGTGTCCTATCTCGCCGGCTCTATCGCTTCGACCTCGTCCAATGCCCAGAACAAGCTCGGCGGCTACAAGAACGACAAGGTCGACAGCCTGCTGGCGGAAGCCGCAACCAAGGCGGTCGATGATCCGCAGCGTGTGGCGCTGGCGCAGGAAGCCCAGAAGGCCTTCCGCGAAGACTGGCAGTTCATTCCCTGGTACGCCCAGACCATGTCGCGCTGGGCCAATGCCAATGTCTCGGGCATGGACAAGAACCTCGACTGGCAGGTCGTCGCGCCCTGGGAAATCTCGATCGCCTGATCGAGCAGGCTTTTCCTCAAGACCTCCTGTGCGGGAGCGGTTTCCGCTTCCGCACAAAACTTGAATGCCGGAGTGTGATCAGGCGCCGATGATCGGCCTTTGTCGCATCTTCCTCGTGAAACATGGGTGGGAGACTGCCATGCTGCGTTACATCACGACGCGTTTTGTCGTCTGGATACCATCCGTCCTGCTCGTCATGCTTGGTGTCTATGCGCTGGCCTATTTTGGCGCCGGCGATCCGATCAAGCTGATTTTCCTGCGCGCGCCCGGCGACGTCGCCTATAATCCGGAGCGCATCGAGGCGATCCGTGAAAGTGCCGGCCTCAACAGGCCCTTCCTCGAGCAGTTCGCCAGCTACATCTGGAACCTTCTGCACGGCAATTTCGGAAACTCGCTGACATCAGGCCGCTCGGTCTGGGCGATGATCTCGGCGGCGGCACCGGTCTCCTTCAAGCTTGCCCTCTGTTCCATCCTCCTCACCGCCGTCGTCGCCATTCCGCTCGGCCTGATCGCGGCCTTGAAGCAGAACACGCGCACGGACTATGCCATTCTCGGCTCGGCGCTCTTTCTCTGGGCGATCCCCGCCTATGTCGCCGGCCCGATGCTGATGGTGCTTCTGATCATGGTCATTCCCGGTTCCAACGTACCCTATGGCTGGGGCGGGATCTTCGACGTGCGCATTCTCCTGCCCTTGTTCGTCCTCTCCTTCCAGCCGATTGCGCTCATCGTTCGCCAGACCCGCTCCGCCGTGATCGAGGTCCTCTCAGAAGATTTCGTGCGAACCGCCCGCGCCAAGGGCGTGCCGGAAACCATCGTGGCGCTGCGCCATATCCTGCGGCCGGTCCTCACCCCGGTCGTCACCCAACTCGGCCTGATCATGATCACCATCGTCAACGGCGCGATCTTCGTCGAGCTCGTCTTCGGTCTGCCGGGCCTTGGCCGCCTGACCGTGCAGGCGCTGACCAACACCGATTACCCCGTCATCCTCGCCATCACGCTGATCGGCTCGTTCCTGGTGATGATCTCCAATCTTCTGGTCGACGTGCTCTATCCCCTGCTCGACCCGCGCGCCAACGACACGCGAAGGAGCCGCTGACCATGTCCGTCATTCCCATGGCCTCCACTCCGGATTTCAAGGAAGAACCGCCCGTCAGCCTGTGGCGCGACGCCTGGTACCGGCTGCGCCGCAACCGGCTGGCCGTCTTCGGGCTTGGCATCGTCGTGTTGCTCGCCTTCACCGCCCTGTTCGGCCCTTACCTTACGCCGTTCGACTTCCTCAGCCAGAACCTCGACGCCCGCAACATGGCACCGTCGCTGACGCATCTGTTCGGCACCGACGATCTCGGCCGCGACGTCTTCAGCCGCGTGGTCTACGGCACCCGCACGGCGTTTCTCGTCGCCATTGTCGTCACCGCCATCGCCGTCGTGATCGGCGTGACGCTCGGCGCCATGGCCGGCTTCTTCGGCGGCTGGCTCGACCGGATCGTCATGTGGCTCACCGACATGACGATGTCGATTCCCAACCTGCTGCTCGTTGTCGTCATAAACGCGTCGCTGAAGTCGCCAATCTCGAGCTGGATGGAGAGCCGTTACCTTGCAACGCTCAATCCCTTCTACCGCGAAACCATATGGGTCGATTTCCTGCTTGTGTTCGGCTCCATGGCGCTGATTTCCTGGCCGCCCTACGCCCGCCTTGTGCGCGCCCAGGTCCTGTCCATCCGCTCGCGGCCGTACATCACCGCGGCGCAGGCACTCGGCCTGACCAACCGCATCATCCTGATGCGCTATGTCGTGCCGAATGCGCTCGGGCCGCTGATCGTCGCCGTCAGCGCCGGTCTCGGCACCGCCATGGTGCTAGAAAGCGCCTTCTCCTTCCTCGGCGTCGGCGTCAATCCGCCGACCCCCAGCTGGGGCAACATGATCTCCGACGGCCTTCGCGTCTGGCAGCATTATCCGCATCTGCTGGCCGCACCCGCCGCCGTGCTCGGCCTCGCCTCCGTGGCCTTCTCCTTCCTCGGCGACGGCCTTAACGACGCCCTCAATCCCCGCGGTGCAAAATGACCAGTACCCACTCCGGCGAACGACTGCTTGACGTCAAGGGGCTGACGATCGAGATCGAGACCCGCAACGGCCCGGCGACCATCGTCGACGGTATCGACCTGCATGTGAACAAGGGCGAAACACTCGGCGTCGTCGGCGAATCCGGCTGCGGCAAGAGCCTGACCATGCTCAGCCTGATGCGGTTGTTGCCGAACAAGATCCGCGTAACCAAGGGCACTGCGCATTTTGCCGGACGCGACCTGCAGACCATGTCCAGTTCAGAACTGCGAAAGGTGCGCGGCGGCGATGTCGGCTTCGTTTTTCAGGATCCGATGACCTCGCTCAACCCGGTGATGCGCATCGGCCAGCAACTGGCCGAGCCGCTGATCTACCATCGCAATATGAACAAGGCGCAGGCCCGCAAACGTGCCGGCGAATTGCTGAAGCTTGTCGGCATTCCCGGCGCCGAGGACCGCCTCGATGCCTACCCGCACGAGTTGTCTGGCGGCATGCGCCAGCGGGTGATGATCGCCATTGGCCTTGCCTGCGATCCGCAACTGCTGATCGCCGACGAACCGACCACCGCACTTGACGTCACGATCCAGGCGCAGATCGTCGATCTGGTGAAGGAACTGCGCGACAGGCTCGGCATGTCCATCGTCTGGATCACCCATGATCTGGCGCTGATTGCCGGGCTCGTTGATCGCGTCGCCGTGCTCTATGCTGGCACCGTCGTCGAAGATGCGCCGGTAGACGACCTGTTTGCCCGCCCGGCCCATCCCTATACGCAAGGCCTTCTGGCCTCGATCCCGAAGCTCTCCGATGAGCGTGCGAGCCGCCTGAGCTCGATCGGCGGAACACCGCCGGAACCGGGGCGTCGCCCGAAGGGCTGCCCTTTGCACCACGCTGCCCGCTGACGGAAGCCATCTGCCACGAGAAGATGCCGCGGCTCCAAGCCCTTGGCCACGCCGGGGCGCACCGCGTCGCCTGTTTTGTCGCGCAACGAAATCTGGAGGCCGCATGATGGGCGCCCAACCTCTGATGCGGATCGAAAACCTGGTCAAGCATTTCCATGTGCGCCTCGGCGCCTTCGGAGAACGGGCGGCCACCGTGCATGCGCTTGACGATGTCACCTTCGACATTATGGAAGGCGAGACGCTGAGCCTTGTCGGCGAGTCCGGTTGCGGCAAGTCCACCACCGGCTTCACCCTGCTCAACCTGCATCGGGCGACCAAAGGCAAGGTCGTCTATCAGGGCACCAACATCGTCGCGCTCGATGAAAAGGCGATGCGGCCCTATCGTCGGCAATTGCAGATCGTCTTTCAGGATCCCTATTCGACGCTCAATCCGCGCATGACGATCGGCGAGGCCGTCGGCGAGCCGATCCTGTTTCACAAGCTTGCCACCAAGACGGAAATCAAGGAGCGTGTCTCCACGCTTCTGGCTGATGTCGGACTGCCGCCGCGCTTTGCCTCGCGCTATCCGCACGAGCTTTCCGGCGGTCAGCGCCAGCGCGTGGCGATTGCCAGAGCGCTTGCCTGTCAGCCAAAGTTCATCGTCTGCGACGAGGCGATCTCAGCGCTCGATGTGTCCGTGCAGGCACAGATCATCAACCTTCTGCTCGATCTGCAGCAGAAATATCGGCTGACCTACCTGTTCATCGCCCATGATCTTGCCGTCGTGCGGCACATCAGCGACCGGGTCGGCGTCATGTATCTCGGCCGCCTTGCGGAACTGACCAGCCGCGAGGAGCTGTTCGACAATCCGCTCCATCCCTATACCAAGGCCCTGCTTTCGGCCGTTCCGGAAGCCGATCCCGCGCATGAACGCAGCCGCAAACGGCAGGTCCTGCAGGGCGATGTTGCAAGCCCTCTGTCGCCGCCCTCCGGCTGCCGGTTTCACACCCGTTGCCCAATCGCCATGGAGATCTGCAGCAAGGTCGTTCCGGAATGGCGGGAAGCCCTGCCCGGTCATCACGTAGCCTGCCATGCTGTCACGCAAGGGCTTTCAGGCAGCGGAGGCCTGCCTGGATGACATTGCTTGCCGTCATCATAGCCGACGACCTGACAGGCGCGCTTGACACGAGCACGCCCTTCGTCGAGGCAGGATTGACGGTGGCTGTCGCAATTGAGCCGGAGGCCCTTGCAGAGGCACTCACGCTGAACACAGACATCCTTGCGATCAACACCGCATCTCGTGCCTTATCTTCCTCGGAGGCCGTCCACCGCATCACGCAGACCCTGGCGGCGCTTGGTTCCGCCTGCCCGGATATCCTTCTCAAAAAGATCGACTCGCGGCTGAAGGGGAATGTAGCGGCTGAAAGCGAGGCTGTGGCGCGGGCAAGCGGCCGGCGCCGGATCATCGTCGCGCCCGCGGTCCCGGATCAGGGTCGCTTTACGATCGACGGCGCAGTGACTGGTCACGGCGTGGAGACTCGCCTACCGATCCGGCCGCTGTTCGGCGAAACGGAACTTGCTGTGGATGCTATCGACGCCGAGAGCGACGCGGATCTCGACCGCCTTGTTTGCGAACTGGACTGGGCGGACAGCGTGGCGGTTGGCGCCCGTGGCCTTGGATCCGCGTTCGCCCGCCAGTTGGCAAAAGCTGTGCCGGGCGGCATTCCCTTCAAGCCGATGTACGCCACGATTTTTGCTTTCGGCTCCAGAGACCCAATCACCACAATCCAGATCGGACGCCTGGAAAACGCCGGTCGCGTACCTGTCGTCGATGCGTCGGCGGGCTCGATTCCTAGATCTGTTTCGCCTGCCCTGCCCATCGTTCTGCGTTGCACCGGGAATCTCGCGAGCGATCCAGAGGCCGTTGCCGCGCGCTTTGCAGGGGGTCACCCGGATTGTGCAAAAAACGAACCCGGATATGCTTATGATGGGTGGAGGTGATACCGCACTTGCCATTCTTCGCAGGCTCGGCGCGACCGTTCTGATGCCCCACGGCGAGATTGAGGCCGGCGTGCCCTGGTTTGAAATTTGTCTTCGCGATAATCGCACCTTGTTGTGCGCGGTGAAATCGGGGGCTTCGGTCATAGCGATTCTTTGCTAAAACTCATTCCGGAGAATCTGCTAATGCAGATTGAAACCGGCAGACCGGTGATCGATAACAGGTGTGGTAATAAGCATGGCGCATGACGTCCCCTCGACCGGCGAACCCGGCCCGACCGCCAAGGCCGAACGGGGTAAATCGGTGCGTTTGGTCGATCGCGTCTTCGACCAATTGCGTGAACGCATCCGCTCCGGTAATTACCCGCCCGATTCCCGCCTGCCAGGCGAGCATGAACTGGCCTCGATCATGGGCGTTTCCCGACCGATCGTGCGCGATGCCCTCGGTCGCCTGCGTGAGGAAGGCCTCGTGTACTCACGCCAAGGGGCAGGCACGTTCGTTAGCGCGCATGCGTCACCGGCCACGCATCTTGCCTATTCGCCGGTCAAAACCATCGCCGATATCCAGCGCTGCTATGAGTTCCGCCTGACAATCGAGCCGGCGGCAGCGTATTTTGCAGCAATGCGGCGTGACGATGCGGCAATCCAGAAGATAGCCGCAGCACTCGCTGATCTGCGCGAGGCGACCAGCCATCAGTTGCATCGCACCGATGCCGACTTCGTTTTCCACAAGTGTGTAACCGAAGCGGCCAATAATCATTATTACACTGCATCTATCGATGCGCTGAAACCGCATATCGCCGTCGGCATGCATCTGCATGGCCTATCGCTGATGGGCCCGCGTCTCGGCCTCGAGAAAGTTTTCCAAGAACACAACGCCATCTACCAGGCGATCGCGGATGGCCGCGCAGACGACGCACAGAAAGCGATGCGTCTGCATCTGGAAGGATCGCGGAACCGTCTTTTCGAGGATCGGGTTCTCGACCTGTCCTTCTGACCAAGCAAATTGTAATCGCTAATGAAAAGCCCGGTCATCAATGCTGATACCGGGCAATTTTTTAACGGGCTGAAGGCTCTGACGTGATCAGTTGCCCAGATCGTCCGCTATATTGACGGCCGACGAGGCAACGCCAATCGGTCGCGCGACTAGATTAAGGAATTTGCTCATATCGACAGACGGATGGCGCGAGGCATAGATAACGTCACGGCTCTTGATCGGGAACGTCTGGCCGACAATCAGGCTGTCAGGCTTGGACATGTCGAGCCGATAGACGATCGGGTAGCGCCCTATACTATCCGGGGTCATGCCCTTGTTCAGCATTTCATCGAAGCGTTGTGTGCCGAGCAGGCTCATAATCACGTCCGGCTCTTCGTATCGGAAAACGAAATAGCCCTTCATATCAACCGCAGCATCGTTGCCACCGCCAGCCATCGCAACGGCCTCGAGAAGATTGAGGTCGTTGGCACCGAATTCGATACGCCTGTTGGCTTTGGCAGCACCCAAAACAGTAAAGGTGCGCGGATCATGCGTCACAAAAATCTGGTCGCCGGGCTGGACTCGAACGTTTTCCGACGGGTTTTCGATGATCGATTTAAGGAGAGCCGTACCGGTTTTCTTTCCACGAACCAGCGTGACATAGGTTTCGTAAGGCTGCGATGTCGGCCCCCCGCCTTGGCAACAACCTCATTGATCGTTTCGCTGACAAGGCTAAGCGGAACCACCGAGGATCGACCCACCGCACCTGAAACAGTCACGTTGCGAGACGCGGTGCTTATGCTGGTCACGATCACGTCAGGCTCTACGGCCTTGTTGACCAGTTGTTTCAGAATCGCCTGGCGGGCCTGCTCCAGCGTCTTCCCGGCAAATTTAACAGCCCCAACATAGGGAATAGCCGCCGTGCCGTCTGGCTGGACAACCAGATCAAGGTTGGTCTGCTTGGAATCGGCTGTGGAAAACAGGCCGTCGCTGCCTGCTTCAAAGATAGTAATCTTCAACTGGTCACCGACGCCGATCACCACCCGGCCGACACCGCCGCCGATACCGAAGCGTCTGTTCAACGCCGTCGCGACGTAATCCGAGACCAGGCGGGCAGAGCGACCATCCACGTCAACGACGTCGAAAGGCACGGCGCTTTCCCGGCCAATCTGCTGGCTGGACTTTCCGGCATCCGCAAGGATGTCCGATGAAACCGGTCCCTCACCGGGGACAGCCTGACACCCCGACAAGACGGCGCAAATCAGGATTGCATTCAAACGGACCAATTAGAGCACTCCGAAATCAGCGCGTTAACATCATACTCATGATGACAGGCGCTGTTGCATTCAAGAAACGGGAATCCCGACACCCCCTGAAAAGCATAATAGCTGATCTACAACAAGTCATTCTGACCGGTTTTCGCCCAAATAATTCACTAGTGCGCCTTTCCGGCAATACCCAATATGCAACGGTTACAGCCTGTTCCCATAATTGTTTTGGCACATTGAGCCATTTAGATATGTTCGAGCATCGGGGTTGAAACGTATACAGGTTGAGTTAAAAGCTCACTAATAGGCAGATTATGTTTGCCGGCGAGAGGCTGGCAAATTTTACCAGACCAGAGGTTCGGATTGCTTTTTCGCGACCTAAATGCAATCAGCAATATAATACACAGCATTTTAGAGCGTTCGATTGAATATGACCGTTGAAATCATTGGGCGTGCTTGTGCAGCCCCTGGAGCAGATCTGCCCCAAGCGCTATTTAAAGTGCTGCGCCAGGGCAAATGCACCGTCACGCGCATTCCGTCTGATCGCTGGGATCTGGCACGGTTCTGGCATCCGGTCGGAAACCAGGGCAAAACCTACTCGTTTGCCGCCGGCGTGCTCGACAATATCTATGATTTCGATGCAGCCGCTTTCGGCATGTCACAGCGCGAAGCCATGCACATGGACCCGCAGCAACGCGTGTTGCTGCAACTCGCCTGGCGGGCACTGGAAGACGCGAATATTTCCATTTCATCTCTGAAGGGAGAAAACGTCGGCGTCTATGTCGGTGCATCAAGTCTCGACCATGCCAACCTGACAGTTGAAGATCCGGCAGCGGCCGGCCCGTACTTCATGACCGGGAATACACTCTCGATCGTTTCAAACCGAATTTCGCACATTTTCGGGCTTAGCGGTCCGAGCATGACAGTCGATACCGCCTGTTCCTCTTCACTCGTAGCGCTCGATCAGGCCATGCGGGCGATGAATGCCGGCGAAATTGATACCGCCATTGTCGGCGGTATCAATATTCTTGCCCATCCACTGCCCTTCGTTGGCTTTGCGCAGGCGCGCATGCTTTCGCCGGAGGGCCTGTGCCGCGCCTATGACAATGACGGTGCGGGCTATGTCCGCGCCGAGGGTGGTGTCGTGTTGATCCTGCGCCGCTCCGACCGAGCGAGGCAGGAAAAAGACCGAAGCTACGCCAAGATCATTGCCACAGGGGTCAATTCGGCCGGACGAACCAATGGTATTTCACTGCCCTCGCGCGAAGCGCAGGCAAATCTGCTGCGCTCGATCTATCACGGCAACAATATCGATGCCAATCAGGTAGCATTCGTCGAGGGCCATGGCACGGGAACCAAGGTCGGCGATCCCGCGGAAGTCTGGTCAATCGGCACGGTCATCGGCGCCAATCGCGGTGCCCCTGTCCCGATCGGCTCTATCAAGTCGAACATCGGTCACACGGAGCCCGCATCCGGCCTGTTTGGCGTGCTCAAGGCAGTCATGGCGCTTGAGAACAATTATCTGCCAGCCTCGCTGCATTTTAAAACACCGAACGAGAATATCGACTTTGAAGGCCTTAACGTCCGCGTCACGGCTAACCCGATCGAACTTCTGCGTGGCAAGCGCGCGCGTCTCGCAGGCATCAATTCTTTTGGCTTCGGTGGTGCAAACGCGCATGTCGTCATCAGCGACCCCGATCCCATACAGGAAGACAAAGTTCACAACAACGCAACCGGCCATGTCTTCATGGCGAGCGCGCATACGACCAATAGTCTTGAGGAACTGCTCAAGGCCTACAAGGCCAATTTGAGCAAGGCTTCGAAGGATGAAACACGCGCCATCATTGCGGCGTCCGGAGCAAACCGGACGCAAATGCGTCATCGGTTTGCCGTACGCAGCGATCAGCCGGAGGACATCGTCCGCGCTATAGCCAGCCATCTCGCAAAACCCGCTTCCGATATAGGCGAGGCCGGTGAAGTGGTGACGAAGGATGCCAAAGTCGCCTTCGTATTTTCCGGCAATGGATCGCAATGGGCCGGTATGGGCGTCGAGGCTTTTCGCGAGAATCTCCATTTCCGCCAATGCTTCGCCTCGGTCAGCGCGCTCTTCAAGTTCCATTCCGACATTTCACTGACTGACCTGCTTAACGATGAGGATCTCGACAAGAAGCTATCCGACACCAAGGTCGCGCAACCGCTGCTGTTTGCCGTACAGGCCGCACTGTCTGATTCCCTCGTTGCCATGGGCATAAAGCCGACCGCCGTGTTTGGCCATTCCGTTGGTGAAATCGCCGCTGCTTATGCCGCCGGCGCTCTGTCCTTGGTCGATGCGGTGTCGATCGTGGCCAAGAGGTCTCTGCATCAGGATCTACTGGCTGGCCAGGGAACCATGGCGGCAGTCATGCTCGGCGAAGAACAGGCGGCGGCATTTGCCAAGACGTGCGGTCTGGAGCATGTCTGCGTTGCAGCCATCAACGCGCACAATTCAGTGACAATTTCCGGCCCGGCAAACGAGATCCAGGCATTCCGCGATGCGGCCCGCAAAGCAAAGATCCCGGTTCAGATTCTCGACATCAATTACCCGTTCCATCATCCGATCATCGATCAGGCGAAAAAGTCCTTTCTTGCCGATATTCCGGATATCGCACCGCGCAAGTCGGAACTCATCTATCTCTCAACAGTAACAGGCGAAAAGCTGGACGGCACGCATCTTGATCCGGATTACTGGTGGAGAAACGTACGCGAACCCGTGCGCTTCCAGGCCGCGACCGAAGCTGCGATTGCGCTCGGCTGTAGCCTGTTTATCGAGATTTCTCCACGTCCAATCCTGTCATCTTATGTCAAGGAGACGGTGAAGCAATCCTCGGCTCCTGGCACAGTCGTGCCAACTCTTCTCCGTGATCCCGGAGGAAAGGGGCAGGATCCGGTTTCCCGTGCCATGGCGCGTGCCATTGCGCATGGTGCGTCGTTCGATGAAGTCCGCCTGTTTGGCAAACGCAATGCTTTTGTACCTGTTCCGAACCTGCCCTTCGAAAGCGTGGAACTGCGGCCGACATCAACCAGTGATGCCACGGATTTTTTCGGACGCGGCAGAAAGATACCCTATACTCTGGCGGGCTGGCGCTCGGATCTGAACAGCGGTAGCTGGAAGAACCATATCGATGCCCATCTGTTTCCCGACCTCGCCGAGCATATCGTCGACGGTAAGGCAATCCTGCCGGGCAGCGGCTTCATCGAAATCGCAATCTCCGCTGCGCAGCAATATTACGGCACCAGCGAAGTCGATATTACCAACCTCGAAATTGTCCGACCGCTGGAACTCGGCGATAGCCGAATGATGGAACTATCGACAATTCTGTCGCCTGAAACCGGCGATATCGAAATCCGCTCGCGTGAGCGTCTTTCGGAGGACGACTGGACGGTGCATGCCGTGGCACGCAGCCGCAAGCCGATTGCCCAAGGCGAAGCCGCCCCGGCAAACCCGTTTGCCGGGCTAGAAAAGGCTGCCACGGTTACACCGACAAAGGCCTACGAGACGGCGCGCCAGTTCGGCCTTGACTACGGCCCGCGTTTCCAGCTTCTGGCAAAAGCCGTTTCCTATGGCGATCGCTTCATTGATGTAGAACTGAAGGACCCACAGGATGCCGGTCATCCGTTCGTAACATACAGTCTTAATCCGATCTCGGTCGATGCGACATTCCACGGCCTCGTCGCGATGTTTGACCGGTTCACCGGCGAAGTTGGAGGCGCTCCCTACATTCCCGTCCGCTTCGGCGCCGTGCGCGTGCGCAATTCGGGCCAGACGGTCAAGCGTGCCATCGTCGAGATCGAGCGCATCAGCGCAAATTCCATAAAGGCGAAGTTCCGCTTCTTCAATAAATCAGGAGAAATGGTCGCGGCCTTTGATGACTGCCGTTTCCGTCGCACGTATCTCCGGCAGCACAAGACGCTGGATGCGCTCTCTTTCCATTACGAAGCTGTGCTTTCAGAGCGTGATGCTGCATTCGCCCCATTGAAAGCGGCAACACCTTTGTCGCTTCCGCTTCTGTCCGTCCCTGATGAGGCGGGCATCGACAATGCGACTTTGCTGTTCAACGCGGCGATCTACCGTGCCTGTCACGAGGTTGCTCTGAAGCTCGGCAAGGGCAGCGCGCGGGTCGACACCCGTTCGTTGCCGGGGGACTTTGCATTCCGCTGCTTCCTGGCAAACTGTCTCTATATTCTTGAAGACGCCGGACTGTGCGAGCAAAAGAACGGCAGTTGGAAGATCGCGACCGAATTCTCGCTTCCGGCCGTTGGCGATATTCTCAAGGAGCTTTACGGCGAGCGCGCGGAGCGCGCTGTGGAAGCCGTTCTCATCAACAACGCCTATGCCGAGGCGCTTGATCGGATCGATAGTCTCTTTACGGCAGAAATGGCGAGCGGTGATTCCGATGGGATGGCGCAGACCGCGTCTTTCATCAGCGAAGCCACGCTGGATCATCAGATTGTGCACTCGGAATCCAGCCGCCAGCGGATGGAACTCGTCCTTTCCGCAGCGGAAAAGGCGTTGCAAAATGCGCGCGGAAATTCAGATCTGCGCATGGTGGAAGCGGGAACAGTCTCACCCGGCTTCACCCGTCGGCTGGCGACGCTTGCCGCGCGCTATCAGGCAAGCCTGATCGTTGTCGAACCACGCGAAAATGCCCAAAGATCTCTCGAAATCGCCTTCGAGGAAGATGCACGCGTGCGGATTCTGAAAAAGGACGAATTTGCGTCCATTCCATCTTTCGGCCTGATCGTCAGCGCGTCCGACACGCTGTTCACCCTTGTTGACGAGGACACATCGATCCGCAACGCGATGCGCGGGTCCCTCGTCGCGCATGGCGCCCTCATCGCTGCAATGAATGCCCCGACGGTCTTTAGTGATTTTTCTTTCGGCCTCACGGATAGTTGGTTTGCCCGTAGCCAGTCGGTCGAATTCCCGATCGGCAAACTACCGACTGTCACCCAGTGGCAGAAGTGCCTGACAGATCTCGGACTTCGAGACGTCATGGTCGATGACCGGGAATTATCCCACGGCAATATCGTGACCGTCGAAGCACGCGGCCCAGAAAACGGGAACATCGCCAATACGCCAGCCGAGGCTCCCATTGAGGCCAGCAGATCCATTCTGGTGCTGCACGAAGGCAATATGTTCGAACTCCTGAAGTCCGTTCCGACCGGCATAGACGAAGGCTCCCTCGTGCCTGTCCACGTCACGGGCGATATCGACGCAGACAAGGCGCGTTTCCTGGAGGTGTTCGAAGGCTTTGGCAGCAAGCCGCTTAGTGCGATCTATGTTTCGGCGGCAACCAGCGGCGACCGTGTCGGTGATTCCGCTGTGCTGCAAAGCCGCGTCCTTGCCCTCAGTGCCTTTGCCGAAGCCCTTCGCCAGCATTTTGCCGGCGCCGAACCAAGCGCCGGTATGCGGCCGAAACTGGTTATCGCAGCGCCGGGCGGCGCTCCGGTCACAGGCCAATCACCCGGATCGAGCGTCAACAGTGGTCTTTGGGCATTCGCACGTGTCATCCAGAACGAATACGATCTGCTCGACATTCACCTCGTTGACTTCACCGGTCTTCACGATGCCGGAACTGGTGGGCAACTTGCAGCCGCGATTTCGATGCTTGGCCGTAACGGCGCAAATCGCGAATGGCTGTTCGACGGCAAAACAGGTCTGCTGAGCGAATTGCGCGCAGTCCCCGGTCCGGTGGACGCGGCACTGCGCAGGACGACCACCTTTAAGGCGGCGACCATACGGCAGCGGGTCAGTTCGCAGGTTGGCAGCATTGCCTGGGAAGAATGTGACGTGCCAAAGCCGGGACCCGGCGATATCGTCGTTGCGGTTGCCGCCACCGGCCTCAATTTCCGTGATGTCATGTGGGCCATGGGCTTGCTTCCCGAGGAAGCGCTTGAAGATGGCTTCGCCGGCGCCACGATCGGCATGGAACTCTCCGGCCATGTCGTGGCCATCGGCAGCGGTATTACCGACCTTTCGATCGGCGACGCTGTCATGGCGATTGCACCCGCGGCGTTTTCGACACATGCCGTGGTTGCACGCTCGGGCGTGGCAAAGCTGCCTGAAACGGTCAGTCCCGTTGCCGCTGCCACCGTGCCGGTGGCGTTCCTCACAGCCTATTACGCCATGGTCGAACTTGGTCGCATCCGGGCGGGCGAAACCATTCTGATTCACGGCGCCGCCGGGGGCGTCGGCCTTGCCGCGTTGCAAGTCGCGAAGCTGGCAGGGGCCAAGGTCATCGCCACGGCGGGAACGCGCGAAAAACGCCGCTTCCTCAAGATGCTCGGAGCCGATCACGTCTTCGATTCCCGCACACTGGGCTTTGTCCAGGACGTGCTGCGCGCCACCGACGGTCAGGGCGTTGATCTTGTGCTGAACTCGTTGTTCGCGGAGGCGATGGAGCAAAGCATTTCGCTCGTAAAGCCCTTCGGCCGCTTCCTTGAGCTTGGAAAACGCGACTACTATGGCGACAGCAAGATTGGGCTGCGGCCGTTCCGCCGCAATATCAGCTATTTCGGTATCGACGCCGACCAACTTCTGGTCAATGCGCCGGAATTGACCAAGCGAATATTTACCGAAATCGGAGCACTGTTCGAAGAAGGCAAGCTCGTGCCCCTTCCCTACCGCGCTTTCGACTTCGACGAGATTGGCAATGCGTTCCGGCTGATGCAGAATGCCGGCCATATCGGCAAGATCATCGTACTGCCTCCTGTAGCGGGACTACATCAGGTGGCAAAGCGCGCGCCGGGCCGCCTCAGGGTCGATGCAGCCGGCGTGCACCTGGTCGTCGGTGGCATCGGCGGTTTCGGTCTTGCCGCGGCAAACTGGCTGGTCGACAAGGGTGCACGCAACATTGCGCTTTGCTCGCGCCGCGGCGTTGCCGATGATGAAACGCTGGAGGCCATCCGTCGCTGGGAAAAGAAGGGCGCATCCACCACGCTTCACGCCTGTGACATCACCGACGAAACGGCGGCTGGCGAACTCCTGGGCACGCTCCGGCAGATAGGGCCGATCAAGGGCATCATCCATGCCGCCATGGTTCTGGACGATGCGCTGATCAACAACCTGACACGCGAACGCAACCAGCCGGTCATCGATGTGAAGGTCAAGGGTGCCGCCGTGCTCGACAGGCTCACCCGCGTCGATGCGCTCGATCACTTCATCCTGTTTTCGTCAGCAACGACGCTGGTGGGCAATCCGGGGCAGGCGAACTACGTTGCCGCCAATGGCTATCTTGAAGGGCTTGTCCGCGCTCGCCGCAGCGAAGGCCTTCCCGGTTTAGCCGTCGGTTTCGGTGCGATTGCCGACAAGGGCTATCTGGCCCAGAATACCGACGTCAACGACCTGCTCGCCAAGCGTATTGGGAAAACCGCCTTGAAGGCACAATCCGCGCTCGAACAGGTGGAAAATTATATACGCTCCGAACCAGGCACCGTCGATTCGGCAGTCGTGATGATTTCGGAATTCGACTGGGCGGCTGCACGCAATCTGCCGGTGGTCAAGCAATCGCTCTTCGAAGTGGTCCTGAGAACTGCCGACCAATATTCGTCGGGTGGCGATGGCAACAGCATGGATCTCGTGGCCATGATCGAAGGCAAATCGCCGCAGGAAGGTGAAGACGTGCTTTTCGAACTGGTGGCTGGCGAAATCGCTGCTATCCTTCGTGTCTCGAAAGATACGATATCGCGCAGCAAGGTCCTGAAGGAAATCGGGTTAGACAGCCTGATGGCCGTGGAACTCGGAATGAGTTTCCAGCAAAACACAGGCTTCGACATGCCGCTGAGCGGTGTTGCCGACAACACGACAGTCGGCGATGTTGCCCGCAAACTCTACGAAAAGGTGAGCAAGCGGGATCAGGGCGGCGAAGATCAGGACGAGCCTGGCGACAGCAAGCTTGTCACAGAATTGACGCAACGCCACGTCGGCACGGCCACGGAGAAGGCAGCGAGCCAATGAGCAACGACGATGACCGCCAGGCGGTTTCCAAGATGAACAGCAGCGTCAAGGAAAACCTGCTGGACCGTATGCGCAACGCGCATCAGTCTTCGGAACGCAACCGCATTGCCCGGTCGGAACGTGACATTCCTCCACCGGTTCGTCGCAAGCAGACAAAGTTCGAGGACTTGCCGGAATACAAGCAGGTCCTGACCCAGAAACTCGCCAGCGAGCAACTAGGTATCAGCAATCCTTTCTATCGGGCACATGAAACTGCGGCCGGCGCAACGACGGTTATCGACGGGCGAAAGCTCATCAATTTCGCATCCTACGACTATCTCGGTCTCAATCGTCATCCGCATGTCCTGGCCCATGCCCGCGAAGCGATGCAGACATTTGGCATCTCGGCCTCTGCAAGCCGGCTTGTGGCCGGCGAACGCCCGGTACATGCGGAGCTCGAAGAGAGAATTGCGGCCTTTTACGGTGTCGATGCGGCGGTCTGCTTCGTCAGTGGCTACCTGACAAATGTCGCGGCGATCAGTTGCCTGATGGGGCCGAAAGACCTCGTCGTCCACGACGAATTCATCCATAACAGCGCGCTGGCCGGCATCAAGCTCTCGGGCGCGACACGCCGGCTTTTCAAGCATAACGATGCCACCGACCTCGAGCATGTGCTGCGCACCGTGGCCGGCGACTATCGCCGGATCCTCGTCATCGTCGAGGGCGTCTATTCCATGGACGGCGACATCGCCAATCTGCCGGCGATCGTGAAGCTGAAGGCCGAATACGGCTTCTGGCTGATGGTGGACGAGGCGCATTCGCTTGGGATTCTCGGGAAGCGCGGCAAAGGCACCTTCGAGCATTTCGGTATCGACCCCCGCCAGATCGACATCTGGATGGGGACGCTGTCGAAGACGACCTCAAGCTGTGGTGGCTATATCGCCGGCAGTTCAGCCCTTGCCGCAGTCCTCAAGGCTTCGGCCGGCGGCTTCGTCTACAGTGTCGGCCTCGCGCCCGTCTTGACCTCCTCGGCGATCGCAAGCCTCGACATTCTGGAAAACGAACCGGAACGTCCGGCCTCGCTGAAACGCAACGGAGCATTGTTCCTGAAGCTCGCGCAGGAAGCCGGCCTGGATACTGGCCTTAGCGCCGGTTTTTCCGTTGTTCCCGTCCTTGTCGGCGATTCGCTGCGGGCCGTGCAGCTTTCCAACGATCTTCTCGCAGCCGGCATCAATGCCCTTCCGATCATCCATCCAGCCGTACCGGAAGGTCTTGCCCGCCTGCGCTTCTTCATCACCAGCGAGCACACGGAAGAGCAAATTCGCCAGACTGTGGCTCTGACCGCCGAAAAGCTGAAGGATCTGACAGAGCGGAACTTCGGCCTCGGTTCCGTCGATATCCAGCAGATGATGAAGATGCTCGCCGCGCGCTGATATCGAACCGATTGCGGGCCGCACCATGACACATGTTATCATCACGGGTGGCTCGAGCGGCATTGGTCTCGCAATCGCGGATCTTTATGCGGCCCGCGGCGCGAAAATCTCTCTGATTGCCAGGTCCCCTGGCCCACTGGAGGCGGCCCGCGCAGCCATCGCAGCGCGCAACGGGATTGACGCCAACCTGATCGGGATCGCTTCGGCAGATGTGGCGGACGAGGGGCAGATCAGCGCTGCGATGCATGCTTGCGAGACGCTGTTTGGCCCCTGCGACATTCTGGTGACCGCCGCCGGAATCGTGCATCCCGGTCGATTCGAGATTTTGCCTTCGGCCGATTTCAACCGGCAGATGGCCACCAACTTCCACGGCAGCATCCATGCCGTGCGCGCCGTCTATGATGGCATGTGCCGTCGCCGAAATGGCAGCATCATGCTGGTATCCTCTGGAGCGGGGCTCATCGGGGTTTACGGTTACGCCGGCTATTGCGCCTCCAAGTTTGCGCTGCACGGCTTTGCCGAGGCATTGCGCTCGGAAGCGCGGCCAAGTGGCGTCCGTGTGAGCGTCTGCTTCCCGCCGGATACCCAGACACCACAATTCGATGGCGAAATTGGGCTGCGGCCCGCCGAAGCGGCAATTGTCATGGGCAAGGTTCGGCCTTGGACAGCCGAGGCCGTCGCCAGCCGAATTGTCGCCGCCATAGCCAAAGGGCGTTTCGAAGTGTTCTTCGGCCCATCGCTGCATGTGCTGGGCCGCTTCGGCTCGACGGTGAAACCTGTACTCAACTGGTGGTTCGATCGCGCCATTCGCAGCATTGGCCGCACCAGGCTCTGAACTGCCCACAGCATGCTTGTATACGCCCCGGATTGTCTTTAAACCTCGCGTTAGAACGGCAATGTTCCCGAGGCATGACTGCAGAAATCAAAGGTATCCGTTTGGCATTGATGTCTATCCACCTGCACGATAGCCCCATATTGCTGACGCTTTTTTGTTACGCGCTTTCCTGTCTCGTCATCTTGTTCACGGATCGCTTTGCCTTGCCCAAGCGCGAACGCAGGAGACATCGCCCACCAACGACCGTGAAACAACACCTCATTGAGGCCGTCGCGCGACTTCCGGTGATCTTCCTCGTGTTCGCAGGATTTTTCGCGATCTCCTGGCGTCCGCTTTATGCGGGCGCGGGAACGATGAGCTTCTTCGTCATCTTTACCGGGATTTCACGCGCCAAATTCAAATTCATCCGCGAACCGCTTGTCTTCTCCGACATTGCCCTTGTCGCCGATGTCTTCAAATACAAATCGATCTTCTACGCCAACTCGTTGAATGTCGTTTTCTGGACGGTAGCCTTCCTCTACGTGTTTGGCGTCTCCGGGCTCTATATGTATTTCGAGCCTGCGATAATTCCCGACCGGCACTGGTACTTGTGGGCCCTGCTCATGCTCGCTATTGCCGATGTTCCCTGGCTTCTTCTGTTTTACGGCCCCGTGAACCGATGGACGGCCGACATGGTGCGAATGCTTGTCGATAAACCAGTCGCCAAGATCAGCACTATCTGCTTCGGGACGTTTACCTCTGTCGTCTTCCATTTCATCATGTGGCTCGGCGCACGTCGCGAGGAGATCGTTGCCGAATTGCAGGAACGCTTTTTGCGGCGGTTCACGATCTCATCGGCCACGATGCAGACAACAAGGCGCCGCTTATCATCGTCTGGCAATCGGAATCCTTCCTCGACATGCGCCGGCTGGGCGTCGATACGCTCAACCTTCCAACGATGGACCGGCTCCAGAAGCGCGCGTCGCAGTGGGGCTTGCTGGCAACCGTTTTCGAGGGCGGCTATACGCTGCGCACCGAATTTGCTGTTCTAAGCGGGCTTTTGCCGGATGATCTTCATGTCGATGCCAGCTATCCCTATCTGCGCGCCAGCCACTATACCGACGTGGTCTGGCCGACAAAGCTGAAGAATGCCGGCTGGAGCACGCATTTCATCCATCCCTATGACCGCACTTTCTTCCTGCGCCACAAGGCCATGCCGCAGCTCGGCTTCGAAAAGATGACTATGCTTGACGAATTCGAGCACGACATCATCCGCGATGGCCCCTATGTTTCGGATGCGACCCTGACGCAAAAGGTCATCGAGGCCGTCGAGGCCCAGACGGATGCCAAAGGTAGCCTTCTCTTTGTCGCCTCCATGGCCAATCACGGCCCCTGGGAACCAGGTCGTTGCGGCGACCTGACCGATCCTGTCAGTATTTATCTCGAAATCCTGCAGCAATCGGATGCCGCGCTCGGCACGCTGGTAGATCACCTCGAAAAACTCGACCGGCCGGTCTGGCTAGTGTTCTATGGTGACCACGCGCCGCTGCTAAAATCCTTTGCTGATCCCTTCCCGGATCCGCGTACCGATTATTACATCGTTCCGCTTGGCTCCGTCCGCAAGCCCAAGGGGTCGTCAGTGGCGGCGCAGACGGAGGAACCGTGGAATTTGTTCGAGGCGATGCTCAAGCATGCCAATCTGCAGAAGGATGAACTGCAATAGACTACGGGCTCAAAAGATCGCGACGCGTATCACAGTCCCGGCGGCATCCATGATGCCCGGCCAAAACCGCGTCTTCCTGTTTCTGCAGGGCCCCTCCTCGCCGATCTTTGCCAAGATTGCGGATCGGCTGGAGCAGCGCGGCCATCGCTGCCTGCGGATCAATCTCAATGCGGGCGACCGGATCTTCTGGCGACGGTCAGGCGGCTACAATTATCGTGGACGCCCGGCGGACTGGCAGTCTTATCTTGCGGCGTTTATCGAACGGCATGCTGTCACGGACCTGGTGCTTTTGGGAGAAGAACGGGCCTATCATCAGGCAGCACTTGCCGTTGCCAAGGCGGCATCGGTCGATGTCTACGTTGTCGAGATGGGTTATCTGCGGCCCGACTGGCTGACCCTGGAGCGGGACGGTATGTCGTCAAACTCCCACTTCCCAACCGATCCCAGACACATCGTTACTGCAGGCGCCGGATTGCCGGAACCGGATTGGCAGCGCCGCCACAACCAGACCTTCGTTGCGGAAGCAGCCTATGATCTGCTTTACAATCTTCCGAACGTCTTCCTCTGGTTCTTTTATCCGCATTATCGCCGGCATGCGCTGTTTCATCCGCTTGCGGAATATGGCGGGTGGCTGCTGCGACTGGCCGGCGAGGCAAGGCGCAAGAAGGCTGCGACCGCGCTGATCGAACGGCTTGCAACAGGCGGGGCACCCTTTTTCGTCTTTCCGCTGCAATTGCAGACCGATTTTCAATTGCGCGCCCATTCCCCCTTTAACGGCCAGCGTGAGGCGATCGACGAGGTTTTCTCGTCTTTTGCGCAGCATGCGCCGTCCAGCGCGATGCTGGTGATCAAGGTCCATCCGCTCGACAACGGCCTGATCAACTGGCAGGCCTATATTGGCAAGGCAGCGGAGGGACTTGCGATTGCTGAACGCGTGTCGTTTCTCGACGGGGAGACCTGAATGTGCTGCTGGAAAAATGTCAGGGCGTCGTGACGACCAATTCGACGGTCGGACTGCACGCGCTGCAGCAGGGGCGGCCCGTGAAAGTGCTGGGAACCGCGATTTTCAATATCGAGGGACTGACGGACCAGGCGCCGCTCGATCACTTCTGGACAGCGCCGGCAACACCGGACGAGACCTTGCGGATGGCTTTCCTGCGCCTGCTCGCCGCCTCGATCCAGGTGCGCGGCAATTTCTATTCTGCCGCGGGCACGGATGCCGGTGCGGACGCGATCGCGGAGCGTTTGGACAATCGCATGGTCAACGAGCCTGACGCCTATGTCGATCCGCCACCGCGCCGGAAGCCGCCGAAACGGCGCCTCAGAGATTGACTACGGCCTCACTACCCGAGCCAGATCTTGATGCTGTAACCGACGATACCGACGGCGAGCACACCCGCCGCCCAAAGCGCGACGAACCAGAGCAGTTTGCGCGGAAGGCTGTTTTCCGCCATCAGTGATAGCCCTCTTCCGGATTGACCTTCCCGCGAAACACCCAATAGGCGTAACCGGTGTAAATCAGGATGATCGGCACGAGAACCAGTGCGCCGACAAGCAGGAAGGCAAGGCTCGAATCCGGCGCCGCCGCATCCCAGATCGTGACCGATGGGGGCACGATGAAGGGATAGAAGCTGATACCGATGCCGGCATAGCCAAGAACGAAGAGGGCGAGCGCGGCCAGGAACGGCTGAACATCGCGGCCGTTGCGGATGCCCAGGAAGAGAAGTGCAAAGCAGCCAAGGACGAGTGCTGGAACGATAAAGCTGAAGATGGCGGTCGGCCAGCCGAACCAACGATCAAGATAGAGCGGATTGAGGAACGGCGTCCAGAGACTGACCACGCCCATCGCCGCGATGGTGGCAAAACAGGTGCGGAAGGCAATACGCCGCGCCCTCTCGTTGAGGTCGCCACTGGTCTTCATGACGAGCCAGGTGGCGCCGAGCAGCGCATAACCGATGACCAGGGCCACGCCCGTGGCCATGGAGAAGGGCGTCAGCCAGTCCCACCAGGCACCGGCATAGGCGCGATTAACGACTGGAATACCCTGCACCAACGCGCCGAGCGCCACGCCTTGCGAAAAGCCGGCCAGCATCGAGCCGCCGGCAAAGGCCCAGTTCCACAGGAACTCGCCGCGTTTCGTGCGCCAGCGATATTCGAAGGCGACGCCGCGGAAGATGAGGCCGAGCAACATGGCGATGATCGGTGCGTAAAGTGCTGGAAGGATCGTCGCATAGGCGAGCGGAAACACCGCCATCAACCCGCCGCCACCCAGCACCAGCCAGGTCTCGTTGCCGTCCCAGACCGGGGCGACCGAATTCATCATGACATCGCGATCGTGTTTTTCCGGGAAGAACGGAAACAGGATGCCGACGCCGAGATCGAAGCCGTCGAGGATGACATAGGCCAGCACGGCAAAGGCGATGATGCCGGCCCAGATGAAGGGAAGGTCAATGGCCATGATGCGTACTCCCGTGATGGCTTCCAGTGGCGGGGCCAGGCGTAATGCCGGCCGTTCTGATCGGTCCGTCGTCGAGATCCGGCATGGGATCGCGTGGCAGGCGCTTCATCAGGCGCAGGATGTAGAATGTACCCGCCCCGAAGACGAGGAAGTAGACGATGACGAAGGCGATCAGCGACGCGGCGACGGCGGGAGCCTCGACTGGGGAAATCGAATTCGCCGTCAGCAGATGACCGTAGATCGTGTAGGGCTGGCGGCCAACCTCGGTGGTAACCCAGCCGGCCAGCACCGCAACGAAACCGGCGGGTCCCATCAACACCGCGACGCGGTGCAGCCAGTCATTGCTATCAAGCGTACCGCGCCAGCGGCACCACAGGCTCCAGAGCCCGAGACCCAGCATGGCAAAGCCGATGCCGACCATCACCCGGAACGACCAGAAGACGATGGCGACGGGTGGCTCCAGTTCGTCCGGCACGGTATCGAGACCGGCCAGTGGGGCGTTGAGGTCGTGCTTGAGGATCAGGCTCGACAGCTTCGGGATCTCGATGGCGTAGTCGATCCGTTTTTCCGCGGAATTCGGAATGCCGAACAGGATCAGCGGCGCGCCGTTCGGATGGCTCTCATAGTGCCCCTCCATCGCCATGACCTTGACCGGCTGATGTTCGAGCGTATTGAGGCCATGGGCGTCACCGGCCATGATCTGGATCGGCGCGACGATCGTCGCCATCCACATGGCCATGGAGAACATGGTGCGCGAGCGTCTGGGCGCCGTGTTGCGCAAGAGGTGCCATGCGCCGACGGCGCCGACGACCAGCGCGGTGGTCAGGTAGGCGGCCAGCACCATGTGCACCAGGCGGTAGGGGAAGGACGGATTGAAGACGATCTTCCACCAGTCGAGCGGAATGAACTGGCCGGCCGCATTCATCCCGAAGCCATCGGGTGTCTGCATCCACGAGTTCACCGCCAGAATCCATGTGGCTGAGATCAGCGTACCGAAGGCGACCATGCCCGTGGCGAGGAAATGCAGTTTGGGTCCGACACGGTGCAAGCCGAACAACATGACACCGAGGAAACCTGCCTCCAGGAAGAAGGCCGTCAGGACCTCATAGCCCATCAATGGACCGATGACCGGCCCGGCCTTGTCGGAAAACACGCTCCAGTTCGTGCCGAACTGATAGGACATGACAATGCCCGAGACTACGCCCATGCCGAAAGCGACCGCAAAGATCGTCTTCCAGAAATTGAACAGGTCCATGTAGACCTGATCCTTCTTCCAGAGCCACAGCGCCTCAAGCACGGCCAGATAACTCGCGAGCCCTATGGAAAAGGCAGGGAAGATGATGTGGAAGGAAACGGTGAAGGCAAATTGTATGCGGGCGAGCAGGGTCGCGTCAAAAGTTTCGAACACGGTGCAGTCCTTTCCTCGGCGATCACCGTCCGGTTCGTGCCCCTTTTCTGTCGGGCGTCTCCGTTCAAACCCTTGGGTTCACCGTCCCTTGAATCTGTCCCAAAGCGGCCAAAGGTCAATGCCGTTTTCCCGCCAAAGTGTCACACTGCGACAATCTCGCGCCTGTGGCATTGTGGATCACCCCTCGACCTTCGCCGGTACACCACGCCTTTGAATAGAATTTGCGTCGACTAAGCCGGTCTTTTGAATCGCTTTTTCGGAAAATGCGAATTGTGTAAAATTGTAGAGATCGGTTTAAGCGGGCCGAAAACTGTCTCGGCTACAGTCTGGCTATCGGAGAACGAAACCAGCAATCGGGGTTTCGCTGCATGACGCTTCGCCGTGCGCCGGAATGAATCCGGCAAATAAACCCGACGGTGTCCGGACAGGGACAGATGAGCGGGCCCAAAAAGGGACAGGGACATGAAACCGCTTTTCCTCGGCATCGTTGCCGCCATCACCATGACGATCGGTACGAGCGCGCCATCCCATGCCATGAACATCAGCTCGGCGACGCGCTCGATCGCAACTGCAATGCCTGTTGAAGCCGCACGGTTCAGCGAGCGCGCGAAATTCTCGCGCCAGCTCTTCTGCCTGCAAATGGGCAATGACTGCCGCACCGGCGGCAAGAACGTTGTTGCCTACACGAACAAACTGCGCACCGTGCCGGCTTCGGTCAACCGCACCGTCAACCTTGCCGTGCCAGCGATCCGCGCCCAGCGCGAGCTCCTTTCCTTCAGCCCACTTCCCGGCCCCAGTGAAGATTATGTGATGTTGAAGCGTTCGCAATTGATCAAGGCCGGCGTGCCGGCCAGCTCCATGCGGATCGCCAATGTCACGCGGCCTTATGGCCGTCGCCATTCGGTTCTGGTCGTGGCGACCACGAACGGCGATTTCGTACTCGACAATCGCCAGCAGGCAATCGTCAAGCGCAACAACAGTGGCTACAGTTTTGTGTCTCTCGCCGAGATGCACTTTTCCGACTAAGCGCCCCGGCGCTTCCAAAGTTTACCTGACGACCTGAACTGTCCCGACTTGCCGCAGGAAGCGATTCCTGCGGCCTTTTCCGTTTGCCCCTTGCATGGCGGCGGCGGCCTTCAGTTTGACGGCAGATAGGCCTCCACAAGCTCCGTCCAGAAGGCCGCGCCGATCGGCAGGAGATCGTCGTTGAAGTTGTAGCCGGGATGGTGCAGCGGCTTCTCGTCGCCTGTGGTGCTCGTCCCGAGGAAGAAGTAGGTGCCCGGGCATGCCTTCAGCATGTAGGCGAAATCCTCGCTGCCCATGAAGGGACAGGCGAGATCGACAACCTTGTCGGGGCCTGCAAAACGGATCGCGAGGTCGCGGACGAAATCGGTTTCGGCCGTATGGTTGATCGTGGCATCGTAGGATCGCTGATAGTCCACGGTTGCGGTCATGCCGAAGCTTTCGGCCTGGCTCCGCGCAACCGTGGTGATGCGGCGTTCGAGTTCGTCGCGAACCTTCGGGTCGAAGGAGCGGATGCCGACGACGATCTCGGCGCGCTCGGGAATGATGTTGCTGGCAGAGCCGCTATGGAAAGCGCCCACCGTAATGACGCTCGGATCCATCGGATGGATGTTGCGCGAGACGATGGTCTGCAGCGCCATCACGATCGATGCGCCGCAGACGATCGGATCGGCGGTGTCCTGCGGCTCCGCACCATGGCCGCCGCGGCCATTGATGGTGATGCGCGCCTCATCGACCGCCGCCATGATCGGCCCGTCGCGGAGCGCGAACTGGCCAAACGGCAGGTTCGGTTCGTTGTGGAGCGCAAAGACGGCATCGCAGGGAAATCTTTCGAACAGGCCCTCCTCCATCATGATCTTGGCGCCGCCGAAATTTTCTTCCGCCGGCTGGAAGATCAGGTGCACCGTCCCGTCGAAATTGCGGCGTTCGGCGATGGCGCGGGCTGCTCCCAGAAGCATGGTCGTATGGCCATCATGACCGCAGGCGTGCATCAGGCCGGGCGTCTTCGACGCATAGTCGAGGCCTGTTTCCTCCAGGATCGGCAGGGCGTCCATGTCGGCACGGATGCCGATCGAGCGGCTGCCGGTGCCATTGCGCAGGGTCGCAACCAGCCCGGTCTTTGCCAGTCCCCGCGTGACCTCGTAACCCATGGCCTCCAGATGACCGGCAACAACGTCGGACGTCCGTGTTTCCTCCAGACCAAGCTCCGGATGGGCGTGCAGATCGTGACGGATGGCGACGAGCTCCGGAAGAGCGTTCGACAACGAGATATTGATGGTCATGTCAGGCACCACGCGTCGGTATGCGATTTTCGAAATATTTGAAGGCGATAACCATGATCCCGGTGAGGAGCATGTAGATGAGCGCAAGCAGCAGCAGCGGCTCGTAGGTGAGGAATGTTTCCTGCCGAACTCTGGAGATGACCGCATAGACATCGACGACGGTGATGGTTGCCACCAGTGGGGTCGATTTCAGCTGCAGCACCGTCTCGCCATTCAGGGTCGGCAGGGCTCGGTGCAGGGCCCGCGGCAGCCAGATGCGCCGAAACAGCGTCCAGCGGCTCATGCCATAGGCGCGGCCCGCCTCGAGCTCGCCGGCCGGCACGCCGGCAAAAGCGCCGCGCATGACCTCGCCCTCATAGGCGGCGAAGGAGATTGTCAGCGCCGCCACGCCATAGGGCCAGGATTCGCGCAGATAGGGCCAGAGGAAGGATTGGCGGATGGCCGGAAATTGGGGAAACAGCGAGCCAAGACCATAATAGAGCAGCCAGAGCTGCAGCAGAAGCGGCGTGCCGCGAATGATGGTACAGAACCAGCTGGCCGGGCCTTTCAGCCACCAGGGACCGGTGACCTGAACGAGGCCGAGCGGCACGGCGAGCAGAAAGCCGAGAAAGGCCGTGCTGAACAGCATGGCGAGCGTGACCAATATGCCGCTGCCCAGCCGCGGCAGGTAGCGCGGAAGCCAATCCCAGCGCATGAACCAGGCAACACAGAAGACCAGCGCCGCGAAGGCGACGATCAGCACGATCCGGTGCGGCTTGAGGAAGCTTTTAGCCCGGGGCAAATCCTCGGGCGTGAAGGCGACGGCATGGGTCGTGGTGTCGGTCATGACTGCTCCACGAAACCGCGCCGGGCCCGGCGCTCGATCAGGTTGATAAAGACATTGGAAACAAGCGTCAGGAGCAGATAAAGCACGCCGGCGGCAAAAGAAGAGCAGGTAGGACTTCGTCGTGCCGGCCGCCTGGCGGGTCACGAGCGTCAGTTCGCTGAAACCGACGACCGCCAGCAGGGCGGTATCCTTGGTAGCGATCAACCAGAGATTGGACAGGCCCGGAATGGCATAGGGCAGCATGGCGGGCAGTGTCACCCGGGTCATGACCTTGATTGGCGACATGCCATAGGCCCGCGCCGCCTCGATCTGGCCGGCAGGCACCGCCTTGATGGCACCGCGCAGTACTTCGGTGGAATAAGCGCCCTGCACGACGCCGATGACGAAGATGCCGGCGACAAGGCCGCTGATGTCAATCGTGCCGACGCCGATGAGCGTCAGGACGTGATTGATGGCGTCGGTGCCGGCGTAATAAAGAAGCAGGATCAGCACGAGTTCCGGGACGGCGCGCACGATCGTCGTGTAGCATTCGAGCAGGTCACGCAGGATTGGTCCGCCATAGAGCTTTCCGAAAGCGCCGCCAACACCGAGCAAAAGCCCCAGCGAATAGCCGCCAATGGCGATCTGCAGCGAATTGAGGAAGCCACGCAAAGAACGCCGCCCCAGCCGGGGGCGAAAATGCAAGCAGGCTCCAGTTGACGAGCGAACCCGGATCAGCGGCCATGTAACCTGATACCCGTTGGAGAAGGGCCGGCGGACGCCCGCCGGCCAAGACACTGAGGGGATGGAAGATCAGCCGCCGTAGACGTCGAAGTCGAAATACTTCTTCGAAAACGTATCGTAGGTGCCGTTTTCGCGGATCGCCTTGATCGCCGCGTTGATCTTGCCCTTCAGTTCCGTGTCTTCCTTGCGGATACCAACGCCGACGCCGGCGCCGAGAATCGTCGGATCATCCTTGACGTTGCCTTTCTTGTCGCAGCAGGCAGCCCCCTGCTCGCTCTTCAGGAAGGCATCGAGCGTGATCGAATCGGCCTGAACTGCATCGAGACGACCAGCGGCGAGGTCGTTATTGGCCTCGTCCTGCGTCTGGTATTCCTTCAGGGTCGCGCCAGCCGCAACGAAATACTTGTTGGCGTAATCTTGGTGGATCGTCGAGACCTGCACGCCGATCGTCTTGCCAGCAAGACCTTCCGGCGTCGCCTCGAACTTCACATCCTTCGGGCCGATGACGGCGGTCGGGGTGTTGTAGTATTTGTCGGAGAAGTCGATCGTCTTCATGCGCTCTTCGGTGATCGACATCGAGCCGATGATGACGTCGATCTTCTTGGAGGTCAGGGCCGGAATGATGCCATCCCAGGCGACCGGCGTGATCACGCAATCGAGTTTGGCTTCGGCGCAGATCGCCTTCTGGAATTCGACTTCCCAGCCTTCCCAGTTGCCCGAGGCATCCGGCGAGGTGAAGGGCGGATAAGGCTCGGCGGCAAAGCCGACCTTGACTTCCTGGGCGGCGACGGAGGCGGCACCGGAGAGGCCGATGGCCAGCGCGACGGAGAGGATCTTGAGCGTGTTTTTCATGGCTGTTCCCTTTTTGGATTGTTGAGTATTGATCTGTCAGTGGATCGAGCTGATAAATCGTTTCAGCCGTTCCGATTTCGGTGCGCCGAAAATGGCATCCGGCGGGCCTTGTTCCTCGATGAGACCGTCGGCGAGGAAAACGATGTGATTGGCAACTTCGCGGGCGAATTTCATCTCGTGGGTCACGAGGATCATGGTCCGCTTCTCCTTGGCAAGATCGCCGATGACGGCAAGGACTTCGCCGACGAGTTCGGGATCGAGCGCCGAGGTCGGCTCGTCGAACAGCATGACCAATGGCTGGATGGCGAGCGCACGGGCAATTGCCGCGCGCTGCTGCTGGCCGCCGGACAGGAAGGCCGGATAGGCATCGCGCTTTTCGTAGAGGCCAACACGGCGCAGCAGGGTTTCGGCCGTCGCCATTGCTTCCGCCTTCGATTTGCCGAGCACGTGGATCGGCACTTCGGTGACATTCTGGAGGATGGTCATGTGCTGCCAGAGATTGAAGCTCTGGAATACCATGCCGAGCTGCGTGCGCAACCTCTGCACCTGGCGGCGATCGGCCGGCATCTGGCCGCCATGTCCGTCCTTCTTCATGGCGATCGTCTCGCCGTGAATGGTAACGGAGCCTGCCGTCGGCAGCTCCAGCATGTTGATGCAGCGCAGGAAGGTGGACTTTCCGGAGCCGCTGCCGCCGATGATGGCGATGACATCGCCCTCCTTCGCCGTCAGCGAAACACCTTTCAGCACCTCCAGCGGCCCGAAACGTTTGTGCAGGTCCGTCACTGCAATCGCCTGGGCACTATCCGTCATGAATGATCTGCCCGTGTCAGGCAGAGAGCCGGTCTTGAACACATGAAAACAGTTCCCCTGGTTTCTTCGTGCGGCATTTTTGCCTGTCACGCTGTTTCATGAGGTCATCGTTGCACTTGTGCAGAAATTATTCAAGCGTATAATAACGCGAATGCTGCTTATTTTGGCAGTCCCTCCATATGATCAAATTTCCAACAGGAGTTTAGAATGTCCGCTTACGGTTCGCAGGAAATGTCGGCCAATCTGACGCGCGTGCTGATGCGCAGGCCGGGAGCGAGCCTGAAATCGGCCGATCCGTCAAAGTGGCATTATGGCCCGACCTTCGATGGCGAAAAGGCCCTCCGGCAATATGACGTATTTGCATCGCTGGTGGAAAAATCCGGTGCGGAAATCCTCTGGATGGAAGACAGGGGCGATGGCCTGGCAGACGCCATGTTCACCCACGACCCATCGCTGATGACCGATCATGGCGCGGTGCTGCTCAACATGGGCAAGCCGCTGCGCGTTCCGGAAACGGCGCTGCACGAGGCGGCCTACAAAAAGGCCGGCATCCCGATCCTTGGCCGCATCACCGCCCCCGGCACCGTCGAGGGCGGCGATTGCATCTGGCTCGACGCCGAGACACTTGTTGTCGGCCGCGGCGTGCGCACCAATGAAGAGGGCATCACCCAGCTTGCCGAAATCCTGCTGCCGCACGATATCACGGTGCTCAGCTACGACCTGCCGCTCTGGCAGGGGAAGAGGCCTGCCTGCACCTGATGTCGGTGATGAGCCCGCTTTCCAGTGGTCTGGCCCTGGTTTTTGCGCCGCTCCTGCCGGCCTCCTTCTACATGCTGCTCAAGGAATGGGGCGTGGCGATGATCGAGGCGCCGGCGGACGAATTCCATGCCAGCAACGGGCTCAGCCTCAACGTCCTGCCGGTTCGGCCGAACGAGGTCATCATGGTTGCGGGCTTCCCCAAGACAAAGGCCGCAATGGAAACCGCCGGCTGCACCGTCACGACATTCGAGGCCGACGCGCTCTGCATCGCCTGTGAAGGCGGACCAACCTGCCTGACCCGGCCGGTTCTGCGGCGGGCTGCATGAGCCGCCGCGCCTTTCATCGAGCGCCGGAAGGCGAGCGTCGGCAGGACCTCATCGAGGCCACGCTCGACTGCATCGTCGAATTCGGCCTGAAAGGCGCGACACTTCGCCAGATCGCCATCCGGGCCGGCGTCACAGCCGGGCTGGTACGCCATTATTTCGACAGCAAGGACCAGATGGTCGCCGAAGCCTATCGCGCGGTCATCGCCTCGCTGACGGAAAAGGCCGAAGCCGTGAAGGGCAATCCCGAAACGCGGCTGCGCGAATTCATCGTCATCAACCTGACCGAGCCGGTGGCGAACAGTCGGAGCCTTTCGCTCTGGGCCGCCTTCATCAGCCAGGTGCGCGTCGATACGACGCTGGCCGAGATCCACCGCGAGGGTTATCTGAGCTTCCGCAATGCGCTGGAAGGTCTGCTTGAGGATTTCCTCATCGCCAAGGGGCAAACACCTGCAGACGGAGAATGCCGCCGGCTCGCCATCGCCATCAACGGCCTGATGGACGGATTGTGGCTGGAAGGCTGCCTGGCCGCCGATCTTTTCCGCGAATCCGAACTGGTGACCATCGCCATGACCTCCGTCGAGGCCATGCTCGGACTGCCGCTGACACAGACCAACAATAGGACCTGAAAAGGAGAAGACCGCCATGCGTTATGCTTCGATTACCGATCGCCTGGCCGATCTCGGATCCGGAAAATGGGCGCTGCACATCCGCGCCCGCGAGATGAAGGCCAAGGGTGCCGATATCATCGAACTGACCATCGGCGAACCCGACCTGCCGCCCGATCCGTCCCTTATCGCGGAGTGCCAGCGTGCCATGAATGCCGGCCGCTACCGCTATTCCAACGGGCGCGGCGAAACGCCGGTGGTCGAAGCGCTGACGGCAAAATATGCCCGGCGTCGCGCCGGTGTCACCGCAGAAAACGTCATGTGTTTTCCGGGCACGCAAACCGCATTGTTTGCAGTCATGCTCGGGCTGGTCGAAGCCGGCGACGGCGTGCTGACCGGCGACCCGCTCTATGCGACCTATGAAGGCGTCATCCAGTCGACCGGCGCGCATCGCCTTACCGTGCCGCTGCGACCCGAGCATGGTTTCCATATGCAGGCTGCCGACCTGGAAAAGGCGATCACGCCGGACTGCCGGGTTCTGCTTCTGAACACGCCGCACAATCCGACCGGCGCGGTTTTGACCACCGATGAGATTGCCGCCATCGGCGAAGTCTGCTGCCGGCACGATCTCTGGATCGTCTGCGACGAGGTTTACGAGGAACTTGTGTTTGCCGGCACCTTTGCCTCGCCTTTCGACAATCCGGGTCTTGCCGATCGTACCATCGTTGTCTCCTCGATCTCCAAGTCGCATGCAGCGCCCGGCTTCCGCAGCGGCTGGGCGATCGGGCCTGCCGAATTTGCCCATCGCCTGCTGCCGATTTCCGAAACCATGCTGTTCGGCGTCCAGCCGTTCATCGCCGACATGACTGCCTATGCGCTCACCCATCCGATCGAAACATCTGCCCTGATGCGTGCCTCCTATCAGGCGCGCTCCAACAGGATTACCGCGGCGCTCACCGGCGCATCCGGCATCGTGCCGCTGCCGCCGGAAGCCGGCATGTTCATCCTGCTCGATGTCAGCGGCACAGGCATGTCCGGTGAAGCTTTCGCCTGGCTGCTGCTGGAGGAGATGGGAGTGGCCGTCATGCCAGGCGCGTCCTTTGGCGACGAGGCCCTGTCCTACGTGCGCATGAGCCTCACCGTGCCGGAAGCCGCGATTGATGAGGCCTGCCGCCGCATCCGGGCACTGGCGACACGTCTTGCCACCCCTTTGGAGCGCCGCGCATGAACGAGATGATGAAAACCGTCGGAGAGGTGCTGGTCGATCTCTTGGAAGCAAACGGCGTCGAGGTCGTCTTCGGTATTCCGGGCGTGCACACCGTCGAGCTCTACCGCGGCCTTGCCGCCTCGCCGATCCGCCACATCACCCCGCGCCACGAACAGGGCGCCGGATTCATGGCCGATGGGTATGCCCGTGTCAGCGGCAAGCCGGGCGTGGCCCTTGTCATCACCGGCCCGGGCCTTACCAACACGATCACGGCGATGGCACAGGCACGGCAGGATTCGATCCCCATGCTGGTCATTTCAGGCGTCAACCGGCGGGATTCGCTCGGCCATGGCCGCGGCATGCTGCACGAACTGCCGGACCAGCAGGGCATGATGAAGACGCTGGCGCTCTATTCGCAGACCCTGCTCAATCCCGGCGATCTGGGCTCCATCGTCGAGCGCGCTTTCTCCGTGCTGACCTCGGGGCGCCCCGGCCCCGTACATATCGAGATCCCGACGGACGTGATGGCCGCCCGTATTCCGAGCCCTGTGCTGCGCAAGGCCAATGTGACGCGTCCGCGCGCAGATGCTGAGACGATGCAGAAGGCGGCGATCCTGTGCGCAGCCGCCTCTCGCCCTGTCATCATGTGCGGTGGCGGCGCGATTACAGCAGAAGCCGAAATCCGCGAACTGGCAGAGCGCATTGATGCGCCTGTTGTGATGACGGTCAATGCCCGCGGCATGCTGGCCGGCCATCCCCTACGCGTACCGGCGAGCCCGAGCCTGAAAGCCGTTCGCGCGCTGCTGTCCGAATCGGATCTCGTCATCGCGCTCGGCACGGAAATGGGCCAGACCGACTACGACATGTATGCCGATGGTGGCTTCCCGATCCTTGGCAACCTTATCCGCACCGATATCGACGCGGCCCAGCTGGCCCGCGGACCGCATGCGGCTCTCTCCATCCTGTCAGGCGCGAAGGCGGCGACATCAGGCATTCTCGCCTTTCTCACCGCCTCTTCCGGCAACAACGGCAAGGGGCGAGCAGCAGCAGTACGCAAGGCGGCACTCAAGGACCTCACCCCCAAGATCCGGATCGAGATCGACGTCATCGATGCGATCTACAAGGCCCTGCCCGATGCCGCCATCGTCGGCGATTCGACGCAGGTGGTCTATGCCGGCAACCTCTATTGCGATGCGCCGCGGGCAAAATCCTGGTTCAATTCGGCGACCGGCTTCGGCGCGCTCGGTTATGCGCCGCCGGCAGCCGTCGGCGCGGCCGTCGCTGATCCGGACAAGCCAGTGATCTGCCTGGTTGGCGATGGCGGCATCCAGTTTTCACTGGCCGAAATCGGCTCGGCGGTTGATGCGAGCGCCACCGTCATCTTCCTCGTCTGGAACAATGACGGTTATCAGGAGATCGAATCCTACATGGTGGAGCAAGGCATTACACCTGAAGGCGTGAAACCGTCGGCGCCCGATTTCCTGCTGGCTGCCCAAGCCTACGGCATTCCCGCCGTGCGGCTGTCGCGTGCCGAGGAACTGGCCGAAGCGCTGACCACAGCCGCCAAGCGAAAAGGCCCGTCGCTGATCGAAATCCACCAGACGCGCACGTCCGGCGTGACGGCTTGAACGCATGCATTGGCGATTCGGGCCGCTGTTCAGGCCCGGTCGCCGGTGGTAAAGTTTGACTTTGCCGTCTCTTGATGATTTTTAGGCCCCGATTGTGAACCGGATCGGTGGAAAATCGTCGCGAAACGTTTCCTGAGTGTGACGATCAGACCGGCAGGAAGGGCAATGTCCTGATGGACATGAACGGCAACAGTGTAAAGCAGGGACAGGCAGGACGGTATTTTGCCGTGCTGTGGATCCTGTTTGCTGCCCTTGCCATGCAGTTCGTCCTCTCGGCACAAGGTTTCTCCGCGCGGGCGTCCGCCATCGAAAAGGCCGGGAATTTCTCTGCGCCGGAAAGCGGCTCCTCCGATCAGGCCCTGTCGCGATCAGCGCTGCGGGCAACTCCCGTGGCCGACCTCCGGTTCACCGCCGACCGTCCCGATGGCAAGTCCATGCCCGGCGGCGCAGGGCCGTTTCTCCTGCCCGGCACAGCCTTCTTCTCTCTGGCTTCAGAAGGTCTGCCAAGCCAGCCCTCATGTTCGCCATCCGCCCATGCGGATGCGACCGGCTATCATTTCCGTGTCCGCGCGCCCCCATTCTTCCGGGCCTGACATGCAGCCGGGCGCGCCATCGCGCCTCACAGTCATCTGACGATTGAATCTCCCTTGTGCCGGCCATTCTGCGGGCAAGGGTAAAAATGGAACCTTATCATGCGCACTTCGAAATGGGCCGTCCTGGCCTATGTGGCGATTACCCTGTTCGGGATACTCGCCGCTCTACCCAATATTCTGACGCCGGCGCAGCAACAGCAGTTTGCGTCCTATCTGCCGGTCGGTCCGGTGACGCTGGGCCTCGACCTCAAGGGCGGCTCGCATCTCGTTCTGGAAGTCGATGCTGCCGGCCTGCGCCAGGCACGGCTGAACACGTTGCTGGACGACACGCGTGGAGCGCTCCGGGCAGAACGCATCCCGGCGTCTTCGGCACGCATCAACGGCGATGCCGTGGTTGTCACCATCCCTGATGAAGCCAATCGCATCAAGGTTCTACCGAAAATCCAGGAACTGGCGGTCCCGACCGGCACGCTCGGTTTCGGTACAGCCACTTCGGATATCGAAGTCACCACCGTTGACGGCACCATCACCGTAAAGCTTACGGAAGCCGGTCTGACCGAGCGCATGACGGCAGCCGTCGACCAGAGCCTTGAGATCATCCGCCGCCGCGTCGACCAGGTCGGCGTTGCCGAACCATTGATCCAGCGCGTTGGCTCCGACCGCATTCTCGTCCAGCTGCCCGGCCTGCAGGACCCGACCCGCCTGCGCCAGCTCCTGGGCTCGACCGCGCAGATGAGCTTCCACATGCTCGACCAGAGCGTCGATCCGAACGGTGTTGCCCCGCGCGGCGTCGACATCCTGCCCGGCGCCAATGATGGTGCCAAGTATGCTGTCGAAACCCGCGTTGCGATCGCCGGTGACCGGCTCGCCGATGCCAAGGCCGGCTTCAACCAGCAGACCAACGAACCGATCGTCTCCTTCACCTTCGACACGCAGGGTGCACGGCAGTTTGCCGAAATCACCCGTGACAATGTCGGTCGTCCCTTCGCCATCGTTCTCGACGGCAAGGTCCTGACCGCTCCAGTCATTCGCGAACCGATCGTCGGTGGCCAGGGCCAGATTTCCGGCAATTTCACTGCCCAGGAAGCAACCGTCCTCTCCGCACTTCTGCGCTCCGGCGCCCTGCCCGCACCGCTGACGATCATCGAAGAACGGTCCGTCGGCCCGAACCTCGGTTCGGACTCGATCCGTATGGGTATCTATACCGGTCTTGCAGGCTTCGTCCTTGTCGTCTCGCTGATGGTTCTGCTTTATGGCGCCTGGGGCATGATCGCCAATATCGGCCTTCTGCTGCACACCATCCTGACCATCGGCGTTCTCGGCATGCTCGGCTCGACGCTGACCCTGCCCGGTATCGCCGGTATCATTCTCGGCATCGGCATGGCAGTGGATGCGAACATCCTGATCAACGCGCGTATTCGCGAAGAAACAGCGGCTGGTGCAGGCGCGATGAAAGCGCTCGATATCGGCTTCAACAAGGCCTATGCGACGATCATCGACAGTAACGTCACCACGCTATCAGGCACGATCCTCCTGTTCATGTTCGGCACAGGCCCTGTTCGCGGTTTCGCGATCACCATGATGATCGGCATCGTCATTTCGATGTTCACCTCGATCACCGTCGTGCGCCTGATGATGCAGCAGTTCGTCGTCCGTCGCAAAATGAAGAAGCTGGATATTCCGTGGCTGTTCGGCCAGGTGCGTCACCTTCCCTCCTTCTCCTTCATGCGCGGCAGGTTCATTGCCATCGGCATGTCGGCCTTCCTGTCGATCAGCTCCATCATTCTGTTCTTCACGCCGGGCCTGAACTACGGCATCGATTTCGTCGGCGGTATTCAGGTAGAAGCAACGTCAAAGGTCGAACTCGATATCGGCCGGTTGCGCACTGAACTCGAAGACCTGAACATCGGCGAAGTCGCCCTTCAGGAGTTCGGCCAGAACAGGTCTGTCCTCATCCGCGTCCAGCGTCAGCCGGGCGGAGAGCAGGAACAGACGGTTGCGCTGAACAAGATCAAGGAAAGCGTTACAGAGGTCATTCCGGATGTGAGCTTCGAGCGCACGGAAGTTGTCGGCCCGACGATCAGCGCGGAACTGGCACGCTCCGGCTTCCTGGCCGTTGCACTCGCCATGCTCGCCATCCTGTTCTACATCTGGTGGCGGTTCGAATGGCACTTCGCCGTGGGCGCCATCGCGGTGCTGTTGCTCGACATCACTAAGACGATCGGCTTTTTCGCGCTCACCGGCATCGACTTCAACCTGACGGCCATCGCCGCCGTGTTGACGATGATCGGCTATTCGGTGAACGACAAGGTCGTGGTTTACGACCGCATGCGTGAAAACCTGCGCAAGTACAAGTCGATGCCCTTCTCCGACCTCATCGACATGTCGATCAACCAGGTTCTTGCCCGTTGTATCTTCACATCGATGGCCACGGCCTTCTCGCTGGTACCGATGGCGATCTGGGGTGGGGATGCCGTGAAGAGCTTCGCCTGGCCGATGATTTTCGGCGTGATCGTTGCGACCACCTCGTCGATCTACATCGGTGGCCCGATCCTTCTGTTCCTCAGCCGCTGGTGGTCGGAACGCGAAGCGAGCCGTGCTCCGGCTCCGGGCGAGATCAGCAAGGTCTGATTTACGGCGTATCATCATCGAAATCGATCAAGGCAGCCTCGGGGCTGCCTTTTTCATCGGAAGGTCATCCAGGCGTCATGAATGTGTGGCATGGCATGCCCTGCGCTAGCACTTAGCTGCCATGCGCAAAAATAATTCCTATTTTTGTGTTTTTAATTGACAAAAATAGTAGATTATTCTACGTATCAGTGCAGAGCAAATGCTCTGTTTAATGAAGCACCCGCCGCAATAGCCGCGCGCGGACCAGTCAGGGAGAGTGCCATGACCGCAATCATTCGCATCACCGCTTTCCACGGCTGGAATGCTCTTTGTCGTGCACCGGTGAAAGCCACGTCCATTCGCGCCATTGGCCGAATGTGATCCCCTCCTAAGCTTTTTCCTTTCCACGATTTGAATGATCCGCGCCTAGCGCGGCAGGAGCATGCGTCATGAACAAACAGGTTATTGAATATGGTGGTGAAGCCGTCGGTGTCGTCGTCCCGGACGAACACGGCCTGAAGTTTCTCGCGGTCAAATACGATGTCTGGGCTCTCGATGCCCAGAGATTCCGCTCCGTCGACGAAGCAAGAGCCGCGATCCGGCAGCTTTTTGCAAGGCAAGCAACACGACGCATCTCGCGCCCCACGCTCGCCGTGGCTTGAGATTTCAAGGGCATTACACGGTGTTGATCCCGTCCACATCGGGATCCACCGATCAGGCGGGCGCTTTTGGCCCAGGTTTTGGCAAATTTTCACAAAATCTGTATATTTGCCATGATTGCGAATGTAATGTGCAGCCTTGAGCTGGAAGAATCGATGGGACTCCAAGATTCCGGCTGCATCTGTGGGAAAAGCGGACTGTCATGCTGACGAAAAAGGGAAAATACGGGCTGAAGGCTTTGGTTGACCTGGCGGCGCTTGCACCGGGTGAGACTGCCTTCATCAACGAGGTTGCCAGTCGCAACAACATCCCGAAAAATTTCTCGACACCATCCTGCTTGAACTGCGAAATGCCGGCATCCTGCGGTCGAAAAAAGGACCGGGCGGCGGTTATTCCCTCTCCCGCCCAGCCGCCGATATCCGGATCGGTCATGTGGTGCGCACGCTGGATGGCCCGCTCGCGCCAATCCGCTGCGCCAGTCGGACCGCTTACGAAATGTGCGACGACTGCAACGATCCGGAGACCTGCGAAGTTCGCCGCTCGATGACGACGGTCAGGGATGCGATCGCCGAAATTCTCGACACGATGACACTCGAGGATTTCGTGCGCAATGAACGCCTGCCGATGTCAGCGGAAGGCGAAGCCGTGGAAAAACTTGCGGGCTGAACCCGGCTGCGCGGGTACCGAGTTGTTTTCCATTGACAACTGCGGCCCCTTTCCCGCTTTCAATGCGCTCGACATCCGTGGTGCAATTCTTGATCATTGAGCCTATGTTGCGGCATTGGTCAGGCGAGTGTTATCGCCGATGTGAATCGATCCTTGTTCGGCAGCCTGTGTTTGCTGGCGTTCAGCGATCCGGAGTAGTGTGAATATGGGTCTCAGGCAGATGGAAACGGGTACGGAGACGGAAGCCGCAGTGGTCGGCTCGATCACCCGGACAATGGCGAAGGCAGTCGAGGGCATCAGCGCCTTGGCGGCGCGTTTCGCATCAGACCAAAATCTCAGCAGCAGTTTTGTCAAGGCCGTCGAACTGATCGCCAACAGCGGTGGTCGAGTCGTGGTGTCTGGCGTCGGCAAGAGCGGTCATGTCGGCCGCAAGATCGCCGCCACCATGGCCTCGACCGGCACATCCTCCTATTTCGTGCATCCAACCGAAGCCAGCCATGGCGATCTGGGCATGATCACATCGGACGACCTGCTCATTCTTCTGTCCTGGTCGGGCGAAACGGCTGAACTGGGCAATATGCTCACCTATGCCAAACGCTTCAACGTTCCGGTCATTTCGGTTACTTCGAATTCTGAAAGCCTGCTTGCCCGAAATTCAGCGGTGGCGATCACGCTGCCAAAGGTGGTTGAGGCCTGTCCGCATGGACTTGCACCCACGACATCAGCCATGCTGCAACTGGCTGTCGGCGATGCGCTGGCCATCGCCCTGCTGGAGCGCCGCGGCTTCTCGGCCGAAGATTTCAAGACGTTCCATCCCGGCGGCAAGCTTGGGTCCCAATTGCTTCTTGTCAGCGAGCTTGCCCATTCCGGCGAGGCCGTACCGCTTCTGCCGATCGGAACGGCAATGAGCGACGCGGTGATCCACATGTCGACAAAGGGCTTCGGCGTTCTGGGCATTGTCGATGAAAAAGGGCTTTTGACCGGCGTCATCACCGATGGCGACTTGCGCCGCCATATGTCGCAGACCCTTTTGTCGGAAACTGTGGACACCATCATGTCGCGCAACCCGCGCGTGGTGAAGAGTTCGATCCTCGCCAGTGCTGCTATGGAATTCATGCAGGCACAGAAAGTGACCGTTCTGTTTCTCGTCGATGAACGCGGCGCACCGACCGGCATCCTTCACATTCATGACCTGCTGAGGGCGGGTGTCGCTTGAGGCGGTGCCAAACGGCATCCGCGAGGCGTTTGTTTCTTCGGCTAGGTGAAAGGCCAAGCCATTTTTGCTGCTTGTTTGCGCGGTACGCGTAGCCAATGCGGATTGCGGCCTCGCGCCGTTGTGCCCGCGCGCAAGGAGGCAACGCGGCATGGTCCATTCAGCATGGCGCTGAACGGAATCGTGGCGCCGATCGGAACCGGCGCCACGAAAAGAAATCAGGCTGCTGCTGAAGCGCTGTCGGCAAGCGGAACTTCCGCGATCGTCTTCAGAACCTGCGAAGCGATTTGGTAGGGGTCGCCCTGGCTGTTCGGACGGCGATCTTCCAGATAGCCCTTGTAGCCATTGTTGACGAAGGAATGCGGAACGCGGATCGAGGCGCCACGGTCGGCAACGCCGTAGGAGAACTTGTTCCACGGAGCCGTTTCGTGCTTGCCGGTCAGGCGCTTGTCGTTATCAGGACCGTAGACGGCGATATGATCCATCAGGTTCTTTTCGAAAGCAGCCATCAGGGCTTCGAAATATTCCTTGCCGCCGACTTCGCGCATGTACTTGGTCGAGAAGTTGCAGTGCATCCCCGAGCCGTTCCAGTCCGTGTCGCCGAGCGGCTTGCAATGATACTCGATGTCGATGCCGTATTTTTCCGTCAGACGCTCAAGCAGGTAGCGAGCCATCCAGATTTCGTCGGCAGCCTTCTTAGAGCCCTTGCCGAAAACCTGGAATTCCCACTGGCCCTTGGCCACTTCGGCATTGATGCCTTCGTGGTTGATGCCGGCAGCGAGGCACAGGTCGAGATGCTCTTCGACGATCTCGCGGGCAACGTCGCCGACGTTCTTGAAGCCGACGCCAGTATAATAAGGACCCTGCGGAGCCGGATAGCCAGCTTCCGGGAAGCCGAGCGGGCGGCCGTCCTGGTAGAAGAAATATTCCTGCTCGAAACCGAACCACGTGCCTTCGTCATCGAGAATGGTTGCACGCTTGTTGGTCGAATGCGGCGTGACGCCATCCGGCATCATGACTTCGCACATGACCAGGGCACCATTGGTGCGGGCCGGATCCGGATAAATCGCAACCGGCTTCAGCACGCAGTCGGACGAGCGGCCTTCGGCCTGCATCGTCGACGAACCGTCGAAGCCCCACAGCGGAAGCTGCTCAAGCGTTGGGAAAGCATCAAATTCCTTGATCTGTGTCTTACCGCGGAGATTCGGTACCGGTGTGTAACCATCGAGCCAGATGTACTCGAGCTTGTATTTCGTCATTTCAAACCTCTCATGGGTTGATGATGCGCAGCACCAGGAAAACCTGAACCGTGCCCCGCCGCCAACGGCTGCAGACTTACATGCATGGCGCGTGCCAGTTCATCTCCCAACGTCGATTTTAGCGTTTTGGGGGCGGCGGCAAGGCTGCCCAGTTCTTGGACGCCGGACATAAGAGCGGGCGACGCAAAATACGCGAAACAACTGGCATAATTGAGTTTTTCGAGACGAATGGAGCGATTTTTCGAGATTTTCGTGCCGGCTTTAACCAAAAATCGTGCCCGCTGCGCATTTTTTACACAGAACGCGCGACATTTTGTCTTTTCGTGCAGACGCACAAATTTTGTTTGAAAAAGCACGCCGCATCGACCGTGCTTAAAAAATAGCCTATTTTTTAAGCTAAGTGATTTTTTTAATCAGATGCGCGCATTTCCTGCCCAGATGTGTTATAGTCAAAAAAATCGATCCAAGAGGGTCCGTAGAGCAGAAAGCACTTCAACATGGCAGTCAGTTCATCCGGCGTGTCCGCCCAAATCTTCGAGTTCCCCATCGGTGGCCGCAAGTTCGGCCGCCGCCGCTTCGAACAGTCCGGCACGATTGCCGAATTCAAGCCGAAGCCGGTCATGGTTCTCGATTACAGCAATTGGTATCACGAAGAAGCCATGCGCGAAGAACAGACGCCGAAGTCGTAATTCGGCGGATATAGCGTCGCCTTGCCCGCCCTGCATCGGGCGCATGAATTTGCGGACGATCTCCGGCTGAGATTTATCAGCCCGCGCGGATGGACCCGCGCCACACCAGATCGGCATGGAGCCGCCGCGACGACCGTGACCGCCTCAAATCCGCATCCATCTCGTCACCGAGCCAAGAGACCGCCTCCTGTGCGATTGCCTCGACAGGCTGGGCGAATGTCGTCAGGTTATAGGACGACCAGGAGGCCTGCTGGATATCGTCGAACCCCGCCACACAAAGCTCTTCCGGCACCGACAGCGAAAACTGGTGGCGCGCCGCATCGAGAAATCCGCAGGCCAGCAGATCCGTTGCACAGAACACGGCGTCCGGCCGAACGTCTCGCGTCATCAGCTTCTGTGCCAGCACCTTGCCACTCTCATAAGTGGTTCCGCCATGGCGCTCGACGATGACATCCAGGCCATGGGCTCTGGCCGCATCGACAAAGCCTTCCTCGCGCGCCATGAGGCTCGGAGTCTTGGCGTCCGAATTGGCGAATGCCAGGCGGCTGCAGCCGGCGCGCACGAAAGCCGTCACCACCCGACCGGCCGCCTCCCGGTCATCAAGGTTGATCTTCAACGTTCCGTCCTGATCGTCGTTTCGATTGATGAGCACAAGGCGCTGGCCGCTCTTGAGACATAGGTCCGCAATCGACTTGTCGGGCAGACCGGAGAGGATGATCGACGCATCGGCCCGGTAGCGGATAGCCTGTCGCAGCGCAAGATCGACGCTGCCATCGGAGCGGTCGGTATTGATCAGCATGGCGATCTTGCCAGCGTTCTGCAGGTGCTGGGTCAGCGCCTTCACCAGGCTGGAACGGTACGGCGTTGCCATGTCGGAGACGATCAGACAGACGATGCCGCTTTCGTTGCGCATCAGTCCGCGGGCCAGCTGGTTAACGTGATAACCCAGGGCTTCGGCCGCCGCGATCACCTTGCTACGCGTTTCCGGAGACACGCTGGCGCCGGGTGTGAAGGTTCGCGAGACAGCGGAGCGCGAAACGCCGGCCCGCTCGGCCACTTCAAGCGCGCTCACATAAATCTTGCCCTGAGCCATAGCATCACTCCATTGATTGCCGTCATAAGTTTGCACAAAAGTGCAATCCTGTGCAATGCACCATCTTCAGGGGACCAAGAATGGAGAACTATCTAATATATGAATTTGAAACAAGACGTATTGACAGTCGTGTTTTGTTCATGAGAACCTTGCACACGCTTGCAAGGCGGGCGGCGTGGAGGCGCCGCATTCAAACGGGAGGAATATCCATGCGTTCAGCATTCATTGCCGCAACAGCTGTTGCCGCTGGAATAACGATGTCGGCACCAGCGGCTCAAGCCGCAGGCGATCTCAATCTCATCTGCTCGGCCGACGTCGTCATCTGCGAGCAGATGAAGGAAGACTTCGAGAAGGAAAACGACATCAAGGTCAATATGGTACGCCTGTCATCGGGCGAGACCTATGCCAAGATCAGGGCCGAAGCCCGCAACCCGAAGACAGACCTCTGGTGGGCAGGGACCGGCGATCCGCACCTGCAGGCCGCATCGGAAGACCTGACGCTCGAATACAAGTCGCCGATGCTGGATCAATTGCAGGATTGGGCGAAGAAGCAGGCTGAAAGCGCAGGTTACAAGACGGTCGGCGTTTATGCCGGCGCACTCGGCTGGGGCTACAACACGGACATCTTCAAGGCCAAGGGCTTCAAGGAGCCGAAGTGCTGGGCCGACCTGCTGGATCCGCAATTGAAGGGCGAAATCCAGATCGCCAATCCGAATTCCTCCGGTACCGCCTATACGGCGCTCGCCTCGCTGGTCCAGATCATGGGCGAAGACCAGGCTTTCGACTACCTGAAGAAGCTCAATGCAAACGTCTCGCAATATACAAAGTCGGGATCGGCGCCCGTGAAGGCCGCCGCGCGTGGCGAAACGGCGCTTGGCATCGTCTTCATGCACGATGCGGTCGCCCAGACCGTCGAAGGTTTCCCGGTCGTGTCCGTCGCCCCCTGCGAAGGCACGGGCTACGAGATCGGTTCAATGTCGATCATCAAGGGCGCGAAGAACCTCGATAATGCCAAGGCCTGGTATGACTGGGCGTTGAAGCCCGAGGTGCAAACGCGCATGAAAGACGCCAAGTCCTTCCAGCTGCCGTCCAATAAAAGCGCCGAAATCCCCAAGGAAGCACCGAGGTTCGAGGACATCAAGCTGATCGATTATGACTTCAAGACCTATGGTGATCCCGCAAAGCGCAAGGAACTGCTCGAGCGTTGGGATCGCGAGATCAGCGCCAACGCAAACTAGGCCATGACGGCGGTGCGGCAAGCATAGCCTTCGTCGCATCCCAGGTTTCCCGGCCCGGAGACTGTGTCACATGTCCTCCAAAGATGTGGACATGGTCTCCGGCCACCTTCCCTTTCAATTCTTTGTCACGTCATGAAAAGGCGCGGGGCTCGTCATGGACAATCGCAACCGCAGACTGGATATCGTGCTGGGGCTGGCTATCGCCGCTTTCTTTCTGATGCCCTGGTATCGCATCGAAGGTGGTTTCCTCGGCTTCACCTGGCTGAGCGGATTTCCGACAGATGCTGCGGTCGCGCCCGGACTTCTGCAGATCCTTGGCCATGGTCGCTGGTGGTTAAGCCTCGCACTGCTGCTTGTCGGCCTCGCCGTTTCGGCGCGTTTCGTCGCTGATCCGATGCGCCGCGGCGCGCTCCTTGCCGGGGCCGGCGGGCTCGGAGTCGGGTTTCTTTCGCTGCAGGGCCTCGCCGTCGGTTTCTCCGGCTGGACGTGGACGATCAGCGAAACGCTGTTCGGAACGCTCGCAAACGGGCAGCCTGCAATGGGTGCAGGCGCCGTGGTGGCAGCCCTCTGCTTCGTCCTGATCCTCTCATTCGGCCTTGCCGAACGCGGCGTCATGAAGGGCGATGCCTTCGTCGTTTCGGCCATCGCGCTTCTCGTCTTTCTCGTGGCTATCTTCGTCTTCTATCCCGTGTTCAGCATGCTGGTCGGCGCCTTTCAGGATTTCGACGGCTCGTTCAATCCCGATGGCTTCACGCGTAACATCCAGGACAGTTCGATCTGGAGCCTTGGCTGCGTCATCGGCGGCGAGCGCTGCGGTGTTGCCTGGCGCACGCTCTGGCTTGCCCTGATGACGGCAAGCGGATCGACCCTGCTCGGGCTTGCCTTTGCGCTGGTTGCCACACGCACCCGCTTTCCCTTCAAGAAGGGCCTGCGGCTCTTGACCGTGCTGCCGATCATCACCCCGCCATTCGTCATCGGCCTGGCGCTGACCCTGCTCTTCGGACGCGCCGGCGTCGTCACCGAAGGTCTGTCCAGCCTGTTCGGCATCGAACCGGGTCGCTGGCTCTATGGCCTGACCGGCATCTGGATCGCCCAGGTCCTCTCCTTCACGCCGATTTCCTTCCTCGTGCTGATCGGCGTCGTCGAGGGCGTCAGCCCGTCGATGGAAGAAGCCTCGCAGACGCTGCGCGCCGACCGTTGGCGGACCTTCTGGCGGGTTTCGCTGCCGTTGATGAAGCCCGGCCTTGCCAATGCCTTCCTGATCGGCTTCATCGAAAGCATGGCTGATTTCGGCAATCCACTGGTGCTCGGCGGCAGCCATGGCGTGCTCTCAACCGAAATCTTTTTCGCCGTCGTCGGCTCGCAGAACGATCCGTCCCGCGCTGCCGTGCTCGCCATCATCCTGCTCTGCTTCACCCTCACCGCGTTTCTTGCGCAGCGCTACTGGCTGTCGGGCAAGAATTTCGCCACCGTCACCGGCAAGGGCGACAGCGGGTCACATATTGCGCTGCCAAAGCCGCTGTCGATCGGTGTGCATGCCATCGTCATTCCCTGGATGATCTTTACCGTCGTCGTCTACGGCATGATCCTTGTCGGCGGTTTCGTGAAGAGCTGGGGTCTCGACAACTCGCTGACAACAGAACATTACAGCCGCGCCTTTTCGATCGAAATGCGCGACGGCACCGTTGCCTGGACCGGCGTGGCCTGGAACTCGTTCTGGACGACGATGGAGATCGCGCTGATTTCCGCACCGCTGACGGCGATCGTCGGGTTGCTCACCGCCTATCTGATCGTCCGACAGAAATTCGCTGGCCGCGAACTGTTCGAATTCGCCCTGATGATGAGTTTTGCCATTCCCGGCACGGTCATCGGCATCAGCTACATCATGGCCTTCAACCTGCCGCCGCTCGAAATGACCGGTACTGCCCTGATCCTGATCGCCTGCTTCGTCTTCCGCAACATGCCGGTCGGCGTGCGTGGCGGGGTCGCGGCAATGAGCCAGCTCGACAAGAGCCTCGACGAGGCGTCGCTGACGCTGCGCGCCACGAGCTTCCGGACCATCCGCAAAGTGATCCTGCCGCTTTTGCGCCCGGCCATCACCGCAGCGCTGGTTTATTCCTTCGTGCGCGCCATCACCTCGATCAGCGCCGTGATCTTCCTTGTTAGCGCCGAATACAACATGGCGACGTCCTATATCGTCGGGCTCGTCGAAAACGGCGAGTATGGTGTGGCAATCGCCTATTCCTCGATGCTGATCGTGGTGATGATCGTCGTCATTGCCGGCTTCCAGCTGCTGGTCGGCGAACGACGTCTGCGACGCGAAAATCGCGTCTCCGGCCTGACCACCCCTGCCCTTCCTCTACAGCCCTCTTCGTCCCGTCAGGAGAAAACCGCATGAGCGTCCACACATCCGGTTCGGTGGTCTTCCAGAACCTGCGAAAAACTTTCGGTACGTTTACCGCTATCCACGACCTGTCGCTTACGATCGAGCCTGGTACACTCGTCACGCTGCTCGGGCCGTCCGGTTGCGGCAAGACGACGACGCTGCGCATGCTGGCCGGGCTCGAACATCCGACCTCCGGTCGCATCCTGATCGGCGGCAAGGACGTGACCATGCTGCCGGCCAACGAGCGCGATGTCTCGATGGTCTTCCAGTCCTACGCACTGTTTCCGCACATGACCTCGCTCGACAATGTCGCCTATGGGCTGGAATCCTCCGGCATGAAGAAGAAGGAAGCCCGCGAGCGGGCCGAGGAAGGACTGAAACTTGTCGGCCTCGGCGGCTTCGGCCAACGTCTTCCAGCCGAACTTTCCGGCGGACAGCAGCAGCGCGTCGCCGTTGCCCGGGCGCTGGTACTCGAGCCGCAGGTCCTGCTGCTGGATGAACCGCTCTCCAACCTCGATGCCCGCCTGCGCCGCCGCGTTCGCACCGAAATACGCGAATTGCAGCAGCGTCTCGGTTTTACCGCCGTTTACGTGACCCACGATCAGGATGAGGCGCTCGCCGTTTCCGATCGCATCATTGTCATGAAGGATGGGCATATCGCGCAGGAAGGCACACCACGTGACCTTTATGAGGCGCCCGCATCCGCCTTCATCGCCGATTTCATGGGCGAGGCAAATGTTGTGGCCTGCGAGGTTATTGCAGTCGAAGGCGAAGATGCGACCATCCGTATCGGCACCCATGAACATCGCGTGCCAAGCCGAAATGCAAAGCTGGGGCCGGCGAAACTTGCCGTCCGGCCGAACTCGATCACGCTGGAGCCGGCTGCAGACGCCGCCTTTTCCGGCAGGATCACCCATGCCGCCTATCTTGGCGACCACGTCGAATACGAGGTAGAGACCGCTAACGGGACGCTGTTCGTCGTTGATCCGGCCGTCGAGCGCGCACTTGCCCCGAAAACCGGGGTCAATATTGGTTTCAAAGGACGCGGCATCGCGATCATCAACGACTGACCGGTTTGTCGCCGGATACACACAGCCATTTCGAAAGAAGGACAATTTTCATGACATCGCAGACACCTGACATCGGCGCGCGTTTCACGCTGGCGCAGGATATCGTGCGCGAGGCCGGCGCTCTCGCACTCGACTATTTTGAGAAGCGCGAAACGCTCGTGATCGAAACGAAACGCGATCCGCAGGATGTCGTGTCGATCGCCGACCGCAATGTCGAAACCCTGATCCGTGACCGGGTGGCGGCGCAATTCCCTGAAGATGGGTTTCTCGGCGAGGAATATGGGCTCGTCGATGGGAGCTCGGGCTATATATGGATCGTCGATCCGATCGACGGCACCAGTCCTTTCGTCAACGGCATGCCGAACTGGTGCGTTTCGATCGCGGTGCTTTTTCAAGGCGAGCCGGTTGTCGGTGTTATTTCTGCTCCCTGCCACGGCGAATACTATCTCAGCGCCAAGGGCCATGGCGCGACGCTCAACGGCAAGGTCCTGACGCTCGATCCATCCCGCACCATCCGCAATTCCGTCACCGGCCTCGGCGCCAACAACCACGTGACGCCTGCATTCGTCGGCAAGATGGTTGAAAGCCTGCTCGATGCCGGTGGAAATTTCATTCGCAACGGCTCCGGCGCGCTGATGCTCGCCTATGTCGCAGCTGGCCGCCTCGTCGGCTATTACGAGCCTTACATGCACGCCTGGGACTGCATGGCGGGCTTCTGCCTGGTGAAGGAAGCCGGCGGCTGGTTCCTGCCTTTTCCGACAGAGGGTGCTGGTTTGACGAAAGGGGCACCCGTGCTTGCTGCAGCACCGGGGGCAATCGAGGATCTGAAAATGATTGCAGGCGTAGTCTAGCCCACGGAGCGACCGAAGACGGTCACGCAGCATACGCTTTCAACGATCGCGCGGATGCAAAGCTTCGCTCAAGTTTGCAGCGCTACCTCTGGGATCACACATCAGCAGGCAATGGCTTCCTAAGGGAGACAGGACCGCACCCTCCTCCCGGGCAGAAGTTATTTGCCTGCTGATGTGACCACCCGACAGCCTCGCGCACCGGCAGATCGCCGACAAGACGGCGCGACAGCCCAGAGGCAAGCCCCATGACCAAACTCTCGATCTGCATTCCCGTCGAATCAGGCGCTACCGATCCGGCCGAACTTGTCGGCCTGCTGCTGCTAGACAGGGATGCCGATATTGAGGTCGTTGTCGCCGGCTCCCTGCCCCCGGCAACCATGACCGCTCTCGCTGTAACGGACAGCCGCCTGAAGATCATCGAGACCGAGACCGCCATTTCCCGCCAGCACCTTTGGCGCCGCGCCGTTTCCGCGACCACCGGCGACTGGGTCACGCTCGTCAATTCCGCCGACATGATCGAAGCCGAACTGGTCACGATGGTCGGCTTCCTCGAACAGACATCGCCTGATATCGATGCGCTCGCGTGGAACGTCTTCCAGATCGACCGCCACGCCGAGCCGGGCAAGGTGAGTTCGGTCGCCATTCCAGCCGCCTACCAGATCGACACCTTCGACAAGGAATCGATGCTGAAGAGCTTTTTCTATTGGGAAAACAGCCTGAACACGCCGAAGATGCCATTTGGTCTCTACCATGCCGCCATTCGCCGCTCGTTGGTCGATACCCTGTTGCAGCTTCCCGAACCAAGCGACTGGGCGACACCCGTTCCGCAATATGAATGGGCAGCCAAGGTTCTGCTGTTTTCAGCGGCGCTGGCCTTCTGCTCGCGCCCGATGTCGGCTGCAGCCACCTCAGCCTATGTCTCCGAACGGGTTGGTCAAGAATGGAATTTCCCTTTTCACGGCGGCATGGGTGTGACCGGCGCCATCGCCGACGTCCAGTTCCATGTCCTGCGGGAACTTGGAACACCCTGGTCCGGTGGCGGCGAAGCCTTCGTCCGCGCGCTTGTGATTGATTGCATGATGGAAACCACCCGCGACGCTTTCCGCACCAAGGGCAATGCCTATTTCGCCGGGTTGCAGGCCTTCGAGGGCGGGCATCTGGCGCCGCTGTTCAAGCCGGAATTCGTCGAAGCACGTCCGCGCGACAACCGTCGCGGCCTGCACAACACTGCCGTCCTGGTCGATCGCTTCATCGGCGGCGCGCGCACGGCTCCCGAATTCTACAATGTCGTCAAATCGATGATGGCACCCGTTGGCCTGATCTGCGGCGGCGTCACAGCCAGCGCCTGATCTGAATACCGGACCGCATGAGTGATACACCCGGAACGCCTGCGCTTCCGGGTGTTTTCTATCGATTAGAAGGCGAGTGAGGGATCGTCCGGGAAGCAGCTGCGGAAATGGACGAGGCTGCCCTTTGCCTCGGATCCCGCAAGAGCAAAACCGCGCAACAGGACGGATGCCGCCTCCGCGGAAACCTGTTCGCGCCTCTGCGTGCCGAGAAACCATTGGGCCGGCGTTTCACCCACCAAGCCCTTGAAATCAAGCAGCCGTTTCTCCTCGCCCAGTATATCGGCATAAAGGTGCTGGAAGCGCGCCGCTGAAAGAGCGGGCGTTCGCGTAGCCTTGGTCGCTGCCATTGCTTGGCTGCCGATCTCTTCCAATGCTTCCGGCTGCGCCAACATCCACTCCAGACGGCGGACTGCGGCCGATGTATCCGCCTCCGCAAATCCGGTCCTGCCATGATCGACGATCGCCTTTTCCGCCGGATTGGCAAAGACGAGCGGCACACAGCCGAGCGACATGGCCTCGATCAACGCATTTTCCGCCGTGCCATAGTGTTCCGGTTGCAGCAGATAGAGAAAAATTCCGGTTTCGCCGAGCACCACGGATGGGTCAGCGGCGTGCCCTTCGAAGCGGATACGTTCCGGGTGCCGCATGCGCCGGGCGGCCTCGACGACAGCACCTTGTGGATCATAGGCGCCCCAGAGCGATACGGAGAAGGGATCGGCATCGACAGCATCGACGACGTCGAAGAAATCCGGACTCATCTTGGCGAAATCGAGCGTACCGAGATAGGCAATCCGACGCGGATTGCGCTTGGCGGCCGGATGCTCCGGTGTTTGTCCGGCAAAGCCGAAACCGCTACCGATCGCTTGGAGCTTCGATCTCACATCGCTCGGAAGCTCAGCAATCTGCAGCGACTCCATCGAACACGGCGAGGTGAAGACGAAACGGCCTGCCGCCTCGTAAAGCGGTGACGGGATGTAAGGTGCAAACAGGCCGGAGATGTGGCACCAGAAGACGCTGCGCATGGCCGGAAAATCTGTACCGCAGAGCGCCTGGTAGAGACGCGGATGGTTCCACCACTCGATCTGGACGATGTCGCTTTCGGTGACCAGTGCTGCAAGGCTGTCGGCATCGGGCACGAAGGTGAGGCGAGCACCGCTGGCCTCCACTTGGTCGACGAAGCGCCGGTCACGTGGCGCCTCCAGAAGCACATAATGCCTCCGGATGGCGGGGTCCGTAGAAGCGCAAAGGGCGGAGTGAGCCTTTCCGACCCCTCCGCCCAGATGCGCAGTGATATGCAGAACCTTCATTCAGCAGCGAGCGGCATGACCAGACCACCGGGCGCCGGTACGTTCGGGTTGATCTTGACCATGCTCTTGAACTTCTCGAGCAGCATCGGACGATGATCGTCGATATTGTCGGGCAGGCAGTGGGTCAGCTGGCCACAGCTGCCGCAGACCTTGTTTTCGCAACGCCGGCCTTCGAGATGCTGGAGGCGCAGCGCGTTCATCTTGTCCGAATTCCAGATTTCCGAAAGCGGCGTGGTCCGCACGTCGCCGATGACAAGCTTGCGGCCCCAGTCGAGGAAGCAGGACGAGACCAGACCGTCGGCATTGACGCTCATCGCATAGAAAATATAGGGGCAGGTATCGGTGGGCTTGAGCGTCTGCTGATAGATGCCGGCATCGCCGATCTTGATGCCTGAGCGCTCCTCGACATCGAAATTCGGCCAGCACGGCGCGAAATTCTCAATGAAGATGCGGTCGCAATAATCGCCGAAGGTGTCGAAGAACTCCTGGCGCTGATCCTCGGTGATCAGTTCACCGGGGATCTTTATCGAGACTTCCATGTTGCCCTTGTTCGCGTCGAGCCATTTGACGCCTTCGACGAACTTCTGGAAATCGAAATTGAAGCCGGTGAATTCCTGATAGGTTTCCTTTGTCATCCCGTCGACGGAGATGTTGATCTTGTCGAGGCCTGCCTCAATGACCGGGCCGAGGCGCTCCGGCGTCAGGAAAGTGCCGTTGGTGGTGGTGTCGATATAGTCGACATAGCCGCTGTTCTTGGCATAGCGGATCATGTCGGCTAGGCGCTTGTTGAGGAAGGGCTCGCCGTCCTTGTACATGCGCAAGACCTTGATTGGCTTGCTGAACGCCGCCAGATCGTCGATCGCCTTGGTGAACACCTCGTATTTCATTGCGCCCTGGTAACGGCCGGTTTCGGCGATCAGGCCGCGATGACCTGTCGGGCAGAAGGTACATTTGAAATTGCAGGAGCTGGCCGGATCGATGAAGACGATGAACGGTGTCTCGATCGGTATGACCGTCTCGAGCGCTGTGCGGTCATCAAGATTGATCCGTGGCTTCAGTTGGGCTTTCATTCACTTGTCTCCGGCCCATCCTGATTTGGATGGCGTTGCAAACACCTACGACAGCCGCCGGATCGGAAGGATGGATCTGCGCCGCACCAAACTCCAGCAGATCCCGTCTGCCATAGTCGTCGGCGATCCGCTCCGCGAGCTGGCGAATCGTTGTCGATCTACCTGAACAAATATTGATTGCCCCAGGCTGACCAGTTTCAACCACATTGGCGATCATCGCCCCGGCTATAGTCACATCGAGAAAATCGCGCAGTTGCGTTCCTGCGGACAATTGGGCCACATCGCCCGTCTCAAGCCGTCTGCGAAGGTAGGGCACAAGTCTCTTGGGGTGCTCGCCTTCTCCGAAAAGGTAGAAGATTCTGCACCAAGAGAAAGTGCCCCCTGTTTCGAAAACCACTCTCGCAACATATGGTAAACGGAAAGTTTACAGGCAGCATAAAGCGTCGTCGGATCAGTTGGAGCGCCGATGTCGAGGTGCTCGGACGGCAGGCGATATTCCATGCAGGTACCGACCCCTATGAAATGATGGACACCTGCAGCCGTCGCTCCCTTTGCCAACTCGACCGTCCCGGTGACGCAGGCCATGTTTTGCGGGCTGTCGAGATATTTTCCCGGCTCGACATACCAGGCCGCATGGATGACGGCGTCAATGCCTGCGCAGGCCTCCTCCCACCACTGCGCGTCCTCCTTGAACCCGTCGGCAGATACGACCAGCCCCGCAGCCGGCCCGATCAGACGTTCCTGCGAGCCCGGCCGCACCACGGCGACAACCTGATGACCGAGGGCCAGCAGGTGCCTGTGGATCTGTCGTCCAACAAAACCGGTCGCGCCGGTGAGGAGAACGCGGCTCATGACCGCAACCGGGGCAAGCTCCGGGAAAGGTCGGGTCTGTTAGGTGCGGGCAAAACAAGCTTCATGAGAACCGGTCCGAATCGGGTAAGAATGGAGCTTGAGCGTATCAAGCCGTAGACGGGACTGAAATGGCACGTTCGCAGGAACATAGCACGGCGAGCGCTTTTGGCGCCCGAAGCGCTCGCGCAGAGCATGCCGCGCGCGCTTTGCCCATGTTGCCGAATGCTACGCAGGCTATAGCCCTGCTTGATGCCATTAACGAAGGCGCATGCCTGTTTGCACCGGAAATGCCGCGCCAGCCACTGGTGCTTTACGGTGCTGGCAATATGGGGCGGCTGGCCCGCGACCATCTTCGTCTCGTGGGCCTCGATTTCACCATGGTCGTGGACAGGCAAGCCGACACGCTCAGTGCGGACCCGGCCTGGCAGGGCATCGTTCTGTCAAAGCAGGAAGACGTCCCGGCTTCGGTTAAGGCCGACAGCCTGCTGGCCGTCAGCATCGCCACCAGTGCCTATGCTCCGCTGGAGGCCGACCTGCTCGCGGATGGCTGGCAGAATGTTGTTCCATTCTACGATCTTGCCGAAAGTTTTCGCGACCGGCATCCCTTGTCGAATGGCTGGTTTGCCGGGCCGCTTGGTGCGATCAGCCTTGCCCATACCAAGGATGTGCTCGAAAGCTGGGACGACGACGTCTCACGCGCCCATCATCTGCAATTCATCGCCTGGCGGCGTCTGCGACAGGAATGGACCTTCGAGCCGGCGCCGGTTGCCAATTGCGTGCGCTTCTTCATCCCGGAAATCGTTTCCATCCTGCGCAAGGATGAGGTGTTCCTGGATGCCGGCGCCCACCACGGCAGCGTCGTCGACGCCTTTATTAAGCAGACGGACGGGGCTTTTTCGCAGGTTTTCGCGATCGAGCCCGATGCCGACAGCCGCCGCCATCTTGAACGAATGGTACACACCCTGCCGGCGAACATCGCAGATCGCATCTCGATCAGCGGTGCTGCGCTCGACGCGGCGCCTCGCACCCGCCGCTTCCACTCCGGCCTCGGTTATGCCTCGCAATTGGCCGAGACCGGACAGGACACCATCCAGACGACGACTATCGATGCCCTGAAGCTGGCCCCGAGCTTCATTAAACTGCATCTTGAGGGTGGCGAATATGATGCGCTGAGAGGCGCCATGCAGAGCATACACCAGCACAGGCCGATCGTCGCTGTCACCACCTATCACAATGATGACGGGCTCTGGAAAACACCGCTGTTCATGATGGAGCATTTCGAAAACTACCGCTTCCGGATGCGCCTGCACAGCTGGTGTGGCACAGGTGCCGTGGTCTATGCGATCCCGCAGGAGCGGGTGGAGAACCGATGACCGAATTCGCCCATGACAGCAATCTCGTCTTCGACCTCGGCATGAACAATGGCGACGATACCGACTATTACCTGAAGCGCGGTTTTCGCGTGATCGGGCTGGAGGCCAATCCCGGACTTTGCGCGAAAGCCGCCGTCCGCTTTTCCACCGCCATCGCAGACGGCCGGCTGACGATCGTGCACGCGGCCATATGGGAAAGCTCGGGGGAGACGGTCTTTTACGTCAATCTCGAAAACGATCACTGGAGCAGCATCGATATCGGCTGGGCCGGGCGCAACGACAGCAATTGCGAAGCCATCACCGTTCGCTGCGTCACGCTGCCCGAGCTTTTCGCCGAACACGGCGTGCCCTTCTATCTCAAGATCGACGTCGAGGGTGTGGACCATGTCGTTCTCGACCAGTTGCGGGGACTCGTGAAGCTGCCGCAATTTGTCAGCGTCGAGGATTGCCGTTTCGGTTTTCAGTATATGGAGACGCTGTCGGCGTGCGGCTATGACGGTTTCAAGCTGCTCGACCAATCCAAAGTCCGCAATATGAGCGACCCGTCCGTCGATCATCATTTCCAGCCCGGTTCTTCAGGACCATTCGGAAACGACGTTCCGGGGGAATGGACCCCTACGCCGCCGCCGTCGAGACCTATTCACAGACGGTCCGCGACTTCGAGGGCAATCGCCTCGCGCCACGCACGCAATGGTGGGACATCCACTGCACGCATACAGCTACGTCCGCCGATGGACAGTCCAAGAGAGAAAAGCATCATGTCTGAGGAACAGAAATTCGCCGAATACGTCCGCAGCAATATCGAAGGCGCGGGCAAGGATATCGGCTTCATCGGCCTTTCGCAGGTCTGGGTTCGCGAATGTATCCGCCACAATTATGCGCAGAACTTCACCTGGCTTGGCCGCCCGATCATCCAGGTGCCGCAGGATACCTATGCGATCCAGGAACTGATCTGGTCCTATAAGCCCGACCTGGTCATCGAGACCGGTATCGCCCATGGCGGTTCGCTGATCATGAGCGCATCGATGCTCGCCATGCTCGACTATTGCGATGCGGTGACGTCCGGCAGCGTTCTGGATCCGAAAGCCGGAAAGCGCCGGGTGGTCGGCGTCGACATCGATATCCGCGCCCACAACCGCGCCGGCATCGAAAACCATCCGCTGGCCCACAAGATCACCACCTTCCAGGGATCGTCCGTCGCGCCTGACATTTTCGCGCAGATCAAGGCGATCGCCGATGGCTACGACAGGATCATGGTGTTCCTCGATTCCAATCACACCCATGAACATGTGCTGGCGGAACTGGAACTCTACGCTCCGTTGACGAGCAAGGGCGCGCACTGTGTCGTCTGGGACAGCGGCGTCGAGGATCTGCCGCCTGACATGTGCGCCGACCGTCCCTGGGGCAAGGGCGACAATCCGAAGACAGCAGTCTGGGAATATCTGAAATGTCTCGAAGGCGAAGGCCGCACGGCCGCCGACGGCGCGCCGCTGCATTTCGCATACGACAAGACGATCGAGCACAAGATCATGATCACCGCCTCGGCCGACGGTTTCCTCAAGCGGGTTTGATTACGGCTAAATCCCGAAACCGCGCGGAACATCATCCGCGCGGTTTTTGTTTGCCTGCTTTCCGGAAACGGAAAAACCGCCGGCAGTTTCCTGCGCGGCGGCTTGCTTTCAAGACCAACAGTCGAACGTTAAGCTGACACAGCCATTGGTTCGGGTTTCGCCACCAAGGGCGCAAGCGTCAGCATGGCGCGATAGTTGACGTCGTATCGCTCGGCAAGATTCTTCCAGAACGCATCGCGCTCGAAGATTTCGAGAGCCGAGACGGCGTGGCTCATAGCCAGTTGGAGATCGCCCATGCCCTCATAGCATTTCGACATATAGAGGTGGCCGAATGCGTGATCGGGATACTTTGCAACCACGTTTTTCATATAATGAACCGCCACGTCATAGCGGCCGATCTTCATGTTGTGGTTTTCGATGAAATTGACGCGGAGCTGGGTCTCGTAGGCATAAGCCTCCAGCTTGACGGGATCGACGCCCGGTGCGCGGATAACCGACTTGGTCGCGACGAAATCGTCGTTGCTGGTGTTCTCGATATAGCCGTTCTCGACGCAGATGTCATAAAGCCGGCTGCCGAAGATCGGGATCGCGAGATAGACGTGCACCCAGTCGAAACCGTGATCGATGAGCATTTCCAGCGTTTCCTGACGATGCTCGTCCTGCTCTCCGGGGAGACCGGTGACGATAAACACGTGGCTACGGACGTTGAACTTGCGCAGAGCCTCGACTGCCGGGCGGATGAGCTTCTTTTTCAGCGGTTTCTTGATGATGTTGTTGAGGACATGATCGGAGCCGGATTCGACCGCCAGCGCGACTGCGGAAACGCCGGCGCGTGAAAACAGTTCGGCCACTTCCTCGTCGATTGCGTACACAGCAACGCCGTTCGGGAACTCGCAGCGGATGCCGAGATCGGCAAGCGCCGCCAGCAGCGTCTTTGCCCGCTCCTTGTCGTGGAAGAAGTGATCGTCCTCGACCATCAGCACGGTCATGCCGAACTCGTCACGCATGCGCGTCACGTCCTCAATGATGCGGTCGATCGACATGAAGCGAACGTCGCGACCGTGCAACGAAGGGTTCGAGCAGAAAACGCAGAGGAACGGACAGCCGCGCGATGTGTGAATCGCCATTTCGCGCTTCGGCTGATCGGTGTAGCGCTTGTCGATCCCGCGATTGTTGTAGTTGTCAAGGTTGACCATCGCATAGTTCATCTGCGGGATATCGTCGAGATTGGCGATGAACGTATGAGCCGGCATCTTGCCCTTTTCAGCGCCAACACGATTGATCCAGGACTTGTGGCTGGCGATGACGGCGGCAGGGTCCTCAGCGTCAATGAGTTCCTTGAGCGGCAGTTCGCCCTCGCCCTTGCAGATCGCGTCGAGGTCCGGGCATTTTTCCAACATGAGCTTGAAGGCTGCGGACGGCAGACCACCGCCGGCGATGGTGATGATCTCAGGATCGAAATCCTTGGCCGTCTTCACCAGGCTCTGGATGTAACCGAAAGACGAGTTGAACAGGGCCGAGACCCCGACGATATCGGGCTGGAATTCTTCGAGGATCGCGTGCAACTCGGCGCTGAAGATCTCTTCATAGTTCTCCACCGACCGTTCTTCGACCAGTCGTTTCAAAGTGACATTGAGATCGACCAGACGCAGTTCACCCAAATTCACGCAGTGTTTCGTCAGGTAGGCCTCCATCGAGAGGATGCCGTAGGGAATCGTGAACGCCGGCAATACGGCGGCGCGCGCTTTATCCAGATAGTCCGCAGCATTGAAATAGGGCGGGATTACAAAAAGCAGTTTGCGCATGTCGTGGTGTCCTCGGTCAGTGGGTGCACGGATAGGTGCTCTCAGGCTGCACGTTCGTTGCCCGGAAGGAATCTGAATGTGAGATCGCTGGCCGGCGCAATGATCTGATCAACAAGATGATAGAGTTCTGCCGGGGTTTGCACGCCGCCGATATCCTCGTCGATGAACAGCACGTCTTTCTGGACACCGAAGAAGAACTTCGCACCCTCGGCGCTCACATATTTCGGCTTGAAATATTGCAGATACTTGCCGCCCTTCCATTTCCTGAACGCTGCCTCGTAGCCCGCGACGCTCATGTCGTAGTGCGCGCGGTTCTGGGCGGTGCCGCAGCTGTAGCCGCAGGCCTCAGCGAAATTCTTCTCCCAGCCGGGGATATGATAGCCATAGGTCTGCTTGAACCAGTTCTGCACCAAGCCCACAGCCGCCGAGACCCCGAGGATAGAAGGAAAGGGAAATCCGCCATGTGCGGATCTTCGTCCATGTTGCGGCCGAGCTCCTGCATGAAGATGGCATGTTTACGCTTCATGTCCTCAATGTCGCCGATACTGGCGGAGTTGCTTTCTGCGCAGGAGCCGAGAATCGAGAAGGGACGCTCGGAATAGAAAAAGGTCTCGGCCGTCACCAGAAGCTTGCAGCTGTTTTCGAAATCCACCGTCGGATGCTCGAAATAGCGGTTGCCGAACTTAGACTTGACCTTGTCCATGATCTTCTTGGAGACGGCGCCGTGATAGATCGCAAACGGGCAATTCGGCGTGGAGCTGTGCTGCTTCCAGGTAAAAACTCCTCGTAAAGCCACTCGCGCTTGATCTCGTGAACGCCGGTGTTCAGGGGAATGCAGACATTGCATTTGTTGCGGCGATTGCCCGGCCAATTATAGGTGAAGCGGCTCCAGACGAAGACATCGACGGAACCGCGCTCTGCCTTTGTGCTGTTGATGAGGTCGATGACGTCAGCATCCATGAAGTCGTCGTCGCCGATGATACAGACGAATTCGCCGGTGGCGGCCTCGACGCAACGCTCCCAGTTGTCGACCATCGAATAGACGCGGTCACCCGGCGGAATGAACTTTACCCTGGGATCGCCGATAACATCGACCATGAAGTCGCGCATCGGCGCAGGATCGTCAGAATTGTCGGCAAAAACGAATTCGACATCCGTCCTCAAGTTGACGAGCAGGCTCCTGATCGTCTCCTGAAAATAGCGCTGGCGGTTGCGGGATGGCACGCAGATCGACAGGGTCGGTTGGGCTAGCATCAAGATTCTCCGTTTGCGGAAACGATACGGACAAGGGCTTTCGCGAGGCTGACGCCAAAGCGGGAGCACAGGTGCGGCGCTTTGCGGCTTTTCAATCAGGCCGAGGGTTGGTAGAGCACCACCTGAGTTTGAAGGACGATCCGGAGACACGAAAATGGCAAGACTGCCGGCCGACTGCACCTCCATGACGGACATTCGTCAGGAGATTGACCGGATCGACCATGCCCTGATGCTGCTGTTTCAAGAGCGCTGGGGCTATATCGGTCGCGCCGCCGAGATCAAACGCGGCACCGGCCTGAAAGCCGATATTCCTGATCGCGTCGAGGAGGTTCGCAACAATGTGCGCACCATCGCCACGTCGCTCGGGCTGGAACCGAACTTTTACGACACCCTCTGGGCCGCGCTTATCAGCCAGTCGATCGCCCACGAAAAAGCCATCCTCGGCGAGACCGCGGATTAAAAATGGCAGGCATCATCCGGTTGAATGATGCCGCTCAGTTATCGATTCCTGCGATCTTGATCGATGGCTTGCCATCACCTTTGACGGTGACCGGTGCGGCACGATCGGCGACCGGCAGAACCGCCGGTTTCAGGGGTGCACCGTCAACGACGGCACTGCCGTCACGAACTTCCCACCCCAGTCGCTGATATAGGAAAGCTGCTGCTTGATTTCGTCCTGAATGTTCCATGGCAGAATGACTACCCTTTCCGGTTTTTCAGTTTTCAGAAACTCTTCCGCGACAACCGGAATGCGGCTGCCAGGAAGCAGAAGGCCCTGCTTTGCGGGGTTCTTGTCGACCACGAAGGACAAGAGATCCGGCTTGACGCCCGCGAAGTTCATCAGCGTGTTGCCCTTGGCGGCTGCGCCATAGGCGGCCACTTTCAGGCCTGCACGCCGGCTTTCGATGAGGAATTCGAGGAAGCCGTCGCGCACGTCTTCGGCGGCGTCCTGGAAAGCCGTATAGAATGCATCGTCGAGCATGCCCGCGTCCCGCTCGGCCAGAAGCGTCGCGTCCACGGCCGGCGTCTGCGCCTGCGCGCCGGTATCGTTGCGCTGTGCAAACACCCGCAGGCTGCCGCCGTGCCAGGGCGTCGTTTCGACATCGAAGACGCCGAGGCCATTGGCCTCGAAGAAGCGCTTCACCGCCGTCAGCGACAGGTAGGAATAGTGTTCGTGATAGGCCGTATCGAACTGGCTTTCGCGGACCATGTTGAGCAGGTGCGGAAATTCAAATGTCGCAACGCCCTGCGGCTTCAGGAGGATTGCGAAACCGCGGACGAAATCGTTGATGTCAGGCACATGCGCCAGAACATTGTTGGCCGCCGTCAGGTCGGCGGATCGGCCTTCCGAGACAAGCCTCTCGGCCACCTCGACGCCGAAAAACTCCTCGACGATCTCGATCCCCTTGGCACGCGCGGCAATCGCCGTGCTTGTCGTTGGCTCGATACCGAGGCAGGGAATGCCGCGCGCCTTCGCATATTGCAGCAGGTATCCATCATTGGCGGCGATCTCGACAACGTGCGAGGTGCCATCGAGATGGAACCGCTGCTGCATGTCGGCGACGTATCGCTCGGCATGCTTCAGCCAAGAGGTTGAGAACGAACTGAAATAGGCATAGCTGGACGAGAAGAAAGTTTCCCGATCGGCAAAATCCTCGGTCTGGACCAGACGACAGTCCTGGCAGGCGCGGATGACCAGCGGATACCAGAGTTCCGGCTTGTTCCGGTCTGCCGGCGTCACATAGGAATTGGATGGCGGTGCCGTGCCCAGGTCGAGAAAAGGCACCATGTGCTGCGATCCGCAGTGCCTGCACTTCATAGGGTCACTCCCGCATAATCCGCAGACAGAATCGGATGGGCGGTATCACGGGGCGACAGGTTCGACACCGGCAGCGGCCATTCGATGGCAAGGCGCGGATCCTGGCTGTGCAGGCCGCCTTCGGCGGCGGCGACATAGGATTCGGAGTGCATGTAGAGCATGTGGGCATCATCCGTCAGCGTCTGGAAACCGTGCGCAAATCCCTTGGGGACCAGAAGCGAACGACCGTTGTCCTCGGAGAGCTCGACGGCGAAATGCTTGAGGAATGTCGAAGAGCCACGACGGATGTCGACAACGACATCGCGCACCCGGCCGCGTGTGCAGGCAATCAGCTTGATCTCGGCAAAAGGCGGGTTCTGGAAATGCATGCCTCGGATCGTGCTGCGATGCGCCGTTCCAGTTTCATTGATCTGGGCGATGCGGCCGGTCCAGCCAAATGTTTCCAGATCGTCCGGGCAGAAGAGGCGGGTCAGGAAGCCGCGATCGTCCTTCAGGATCTTACGGTTCAACACCACAAGCCCGTCGAACGGGGTCGTCTCTGCCTGGAACCTGTCACCCATCAGCCGGCCCTCAAGGCCTTTATTTCAGCAGCCATGCTTGCGAAGTCCCTGATGTCGCCAAGGCAGAGATCGAGCGCCGCCTTGCCGTCGCGCTGGGCACGATACCATTCCATCGTGCGCTTGACCGTTTCCGCCAGTCGCCACCGCGGCTGATAGCCGAGATCGGCACGGGCGCGGGCGCTGTCGAGAACGAGATAACCGGCTTCATGCGGGCCTTCGCTGCCATCTCCGAGAAGGACTTCGCCAGACCCGTAGTGACGCTCGGCCATTTTCAGCACCGATCCAACGGAGGCTGCTTCGCCATGGTCCGGTCCGAAATTGTAGCTTTCGGCGATATCAGGCGCGTGCCATAGATGCTGCGCCAGACCCATGTAGCCGCCGAGCGGCTCAAGCACGTGCTGCCACGGCCGCACTGCCCGCGGGCGACGCACCTGCAGGATTTCGCCACTCTGCCAGGCACGGACGGCATCGGGGATCAGCCGGTCCTGTGCCCAATCTCCACCGCCGATCACATTGCCAGCACGCGCTGTGGCAATGCCGATCTTGCGTGGGGCGAAAAACGAGGACCGGTAGCTTGACGCGACGATCTCGGCTGCCGCCTTTGAGGCGCTGTAGGGGTCATGGCCACCGAGCGGATCGGTCTCGATAAAGGCGAGGCCGGCTTCGGCATTGTGATAAACCTTGTCGGTGGTGACAACCACGATGGAGCGCACATCGGGCGCAACCCTGAGGGCCTCGAGCAGGTTTGCGGTGCCGACGACGTTGATTTCATAGGTCTCCACGGGGTTGCGATAGCCTGCCCGCACCAGCGCCTGCGCGGCGAGATGAAAGACGATCTGCGGCCGCGTTTTGACAACCTGGTTCATCACCGCGTCGCGATCGCGGATATCGACGATGCCTTCACCGTCTATATTCCCGCCGAGCAATACATGCAGTGACGGATCGCTTTCGGGCGCCAGCGACAGGCCGCTTACCTCGGCGCCCATCTCCCGCAGCCAAAGCGAAAGCCAGCTTCCCTTGAAGCCGGTGTGCCCTGTAACCAGAACGCGTTTTCCATGCCAGAATTCTTGGGTCATCGGCTTCACCAGCTCTTCCACGGCGGATTGCCGCTTTGCCACAGACTTTCGAGATGTACCTTGTCGCGAAGCGTATCCATCGGCTGCCAGAAGCCCTCGTGAAAAAATGCCTGCAACTCGCCGTCTCTGGCCAGTCCCATCAGTGGTTCCCCTTCCCAGCTCGTATGATCGCCATCGATCCGGTCGATGACGCGCGGCGAAAGTACGAAGAAGCCGCCATTGATGAAGCCGCCCTCGCCTTCGGGCTTTTCGATAAAACCCTGTACCTCGTTGCCATCAAGCTGCAGCGCTCCGTAGCGCGCCGGCGGACGCACGGCCGTAACCGTTGCCAGCTTTCCATGGCTCTTGTGAAAGGCGATCGTGCTGGCAATATCGAGATTGCTTACACCGTCGCCATAGGTGAAGCAGAAAGCGTCCTCGTCCTTGAGATAGGAGGCAACCCGCCCGAGACGTCCCCCAGTCATCGAATTCTCGCCGGTATCGACCAACGTTACCCGCCAGTTCTCGGCGCTCTGGCGATGGAATTCGATCCGGTTCTGCGAAAGGTCGAAGGTAATATCCGACATGTGCAGGCCGTAATTGGCAAAATATTCCTTGATAACGTAACCCTTGAAACCGCAGCAGATTACGAAATCGCGGATCCCGTGCGCATAATAGAGCTTCATGATGTGCCACAGAATCGGCCGGCCGCCGATCTCGATCATCGGCTTTGGTCGCAGGTGGGTTTCTTCCGCGATACGCGAACCGAGCCCCCCGCAAGAATCACTGCTTTCATAGCTCTCTCCCCTCTACTGTCTATCGCTGCACGCAGTCGCGGGCAACGCCGGCAACTGCGTGGCAAGAGCAAGGGGGACGTCATGCCGATAGGTGCGGAACAAAGCTGGCCGCCGCGCTGTGTTCGATAACGCAGCCACCGCGTTTACCATCGCGCGGTTTCGGGGGCGAGAAAATACCATGATGCTCCAGGTCCAGTCAGTCTATCGTGACAAAGACCGTAACCGGTGAAACTGTCGTCAGACTGGATTGAAGCGGCGAGCACTGAAATAGAGATGGCCGGCAGAACAAAGCTGCCGACCATCTCTATTTCCAGAAGACAACCCGCGGAGGGCTGTCAGAGGTGTGCGGACACGAGCCGCCGTTGAATTTCATCGATGTCGTAGCTGTTCTTGCGGGCGAGCTGCTGCTCCCAATCGAGCGCTGTCTCGACGATCAGGTCGAGATCGGCAAAGGACGGTGTCCAGTCAAGCATTTTGCGCGCAACAGTGGCATCGGCGACGATACTGACGGCATCACCGGCGCGGCGATCGGAGTAATTGACCTCGAAATTGCGTCCATGAACGCGCTTCACCGCCTGCAGGACCTGGAGAACCGAGTAGCCTTCCCCATAACCGCAATTGGCAATAAGTGGTCGTCCACCCTGGCGGAGATATTCCAGCGCCTTCATATGCGCCGCAACAAGATCGGAAACATGGATGTAGTCGCGCACGCCGGTGCCATCCGGCGTGGGATAATCCGTGCCGAACACATCCACTTTCAGGCGTTTGCCGAGTGCCGCCTCGCAGGCGACCTTGATCAGGTGGGTTGCCCCGACTGTCGATTGGCCTGTTCGGCCGCGCGGATCGGCGCCGGCGACATTGAAATAGCGCAGCGCCACATAGCGAAAATCGTGGGCTGCCGCGGCATCGCGCAGCATGATTTCGGACATCAGCTTCGACATGCCGTAGGGGCTTTCCGGACGAAGCGCTGCCGTCTCCTGCACCGGCATGGGATTTTCCGGCGTCCCGTAGACAGCAGCCGTCGATGAGAACACGAAATTGGCGATTCCAGCCTCGATCGCCGCAGCGATCAGCACGCGCGTCTTGCCGGTGTTGTTTTCATAATAGGAGAGCGGATCGGCAACAGACTCCGGCACGACGATCGAACCGGCAAAGTGAATGATGGACGTGATGCTGTTTTCACGAAAGATGCGGGACAAGACCTCCGTGTCGCCGACATCCCCCAGATAGAAGCGCGCTTCCGGTGCCAGTGCCCAACGGAAGCCCGTCGAGAGCCGGTCCAGCACGACAACATCCTCTCCCGCATCAATCAACGCCCAGACCATATGGCTGCCGATATATCCTGCACCGCCCGTCACGAGAACCGTCATGGTTTTCACTTTCCTGCCCAGTTTGACAGGAGACATCACAAGCGAAAATTCTTTCCGAAGGCTGACTTTTCAGGCCGCGGGCGGTCTCGGCGGATGTATTGTTCAGGGTATGGTTATGTCGATATTTCGCGATCCGCTAAAATTTTAGCGAACCTCGTGCAGGCGCGCCGGCGTCTGTTCTGACCCTTACCGGTTTAGCGCTCAAAGCCCGGCAATATAGCCGGCGAGCCGATCGGCCGCGATCTTGATCTGCTCCGGATCGCGCAGGAAGCAGGCGCGCAGGAACAGCGATCCGCCATCGCCGAAAGCGGTTCCCGGCGCAAGGCCAACCCCGTCTGGTCGACGATTTCGAGTGCCGCGCGCCGGGAATCCGTCACGCCGTCGATCTTCAGGAAGGCGTAGATCGCGCCATCCGGCTTCAGCGTTTCGACCCGGTTGGTGGCGATCAGCGCATCGCAGAGAAGATCACGCGAGAGTGCGGCCTTGGCGATGTTGGCAGCGACGAACGCATCGCCGTGGTCCAGCGCTGCGACCGCGCCGGCCTGCATGAATTGCGCGACACCGGAGGTCGAATACTGGATGAGGTTTTCAAGCACCTGCCCCGCTTCCGGCGGCGCGACGATCCAGCCGACACGCCAGCCGGTCATCGACCAGTTCTTGGAAAAGGAGTTGACGAACAGGATACGGTCGCCGTCCTGCATGACGTCGAGGAACGACGGCGCCCGGCCACCGCTATAATGGTACAGAGCGTAAATCTCATCGGCCATGATCCAGAGGGCGTGCCTGCGCGCGAGGTCGAGGATAGCCCGAAGATCATCCAGGCTCGCTGTCCAGCCTGTCGGGTTCGATGGTGTGTTGACGAACAAAGCCCGCGTCTTCGCATTGATCGCGCCTTCCAGCCGGTCGAGGTCAAGCTGCCAGCGGCCGTCTTCGAACTGCAGCGGAACGGCGACAGGATGAACACCCGAAATGGCCGCGGAAGCCGCGAAATTCGGCCAGGCGGGCGAGAGATAGACCATCTCATCGCCCGGAGACGTGATCGCTTCGATCGCCAGCTTGATGGCCTGCATGCCCGAACCGGTCACGTAGAAATTGTCTGATGACAGGGTCTTTGCGAAGTGGCGCTGATAGTAGCGGGAAAGTGCCTCGCGCAAGGGCGGAACGCCGCGCTGCCATGTGTAAAGGTCTCGCCGGCTCTCAGCGAGACCTCGGCAGCCTGCGATATAAACTCCGGCGTCGGCAGATCGCCCTCGCCGACCCAGAGCGGGATCAATCCCTCGCGCCCACGAGCATAGTTTACAAGTTCGACGATGCCACTTTCCGGTGCGGCAAGCGAACGAGGACTAAGGGTCTTCAGAAGGGTCATCGGCGGGCTCCTGACGCAGGGTCTTGCGCTTCATTGCCCGCCGCTTCTAGCTGGTTTTCAAACGGCGATCACGTGATATTCCCTGACGGATTTATCGATTTTCGTGATGGATCGGCCCATTCTCAGGGCGCTTCAGCAGGTCGCGGATTTCGGTCAGCAACTGGACATCGACCGGCGGTGGCGCTGCCGGCTCTTCGTTCTTCTGCTTCTCCATAGAGACGCGCATCTTGTTGACCGCCTTGACCAGCAGGAAGATGATCCAGGCCAGGATCAGGAAGTTGATGACGACGGTCAGGAAGCTGCCATAGGCAAAGACGGCACCCTGTTCACGGGCGGCGGCCAGCGACGTGGCGGTCACGGTCGAGGAGAGCGGAAAGAAGAAATTCGAGAAATCGAGCCCGCCCGTGACGGCCCCAACCACGGGCATGATGATGTCGTTGACAAGCGAGTTGACGATCAGCGTAAAGGCACCGCCAATAATGATACCGACGGCAAGGTCCATGACATTGCCCCGCGCGATAAACGCCTTGAATTCATTCAGCATTGCTCTCTCTCCATTATATATGAATGCAATTGATCCAAGACGGGATGCTAGCGCATATTGCCCTCGATTCAATCGTTCGGCCAAAGATTCGTCGCGTTTGGCCAGTTTTCGCCGCATGGCCAACCTGCGCTGAAATCGCTCGTCAATCTGACTTAAGGCTTAGACCGAAGCAATTTTCATCAGCACCGTATTGCCTTATGCTCGTTCCCTGAAGTGGAGGGGGCATGCTTTCAGGCTCGATCATTTTCGCCTCGGCGTTTGCCTATCTGTTGTTGCTGTTTGCAGTGGCAAGTTATGGTGACCGCAAGACGCGGAAGAAAATACCGGTCGCAAGGGGCCGGCCGATTGTCTATGCGCTGAGTCTGGCGATCTACTGCACCTCCTGGACCTATTTCGGCGGGGTGGGGCTTGCCGCCGAGCGCGGACTGGAATTCACGGGCATCTATATCGGCCCGATCCTGATGTTCACGCTCGGCCTGCCGGTCATCCGGCGCATCATCACGCTCGCCAAAGCCGAGAAGCTGACTTCGGTCGCCGATTTCGTTGCCGCGCGCTATGGCAAGAACCCGGGGGTCGCAGCAATCGTCGCGCTGATTTCGCTCGTCGGCGCCATCCCCTACATTGCGCTGCAGTTGAAAGCCGTTTCCAGTTCCGTTGCAGTCATGGTCGATACAAGCGGTTACGGTATCGGATCCGGCGAGAATTACATCGACCTGCCGCTGCTGGTTACCTTGTTCCTCGCCTGCTTTGCCATCGTTTTCGGCACCCGCCACACCGATGCGACCGAACATCAGGACGGCCTGATCCTCGCTATCGCGATGGAATCGGTGGTCAAGCTGCTCGCCTTCGTGACCATCGGCCTCTACGTCGTCTTCTTCCTGTTCGACGGGCCGCAGGATCTCTGGACGAAGGCAATCGCGAACCGGGATGTTGTCACGGCCCTTACCTATGAGACGCCGGTCCATCGCTGGATCATGCTGATTGCGCTCTCGGCTTTTGCCATCATCATGCTGCCGCGACAGTTCCACGTCACCGTCGTCGAAAACCGCACGGCCAATGAACTGCGCACGGCCGGCATCCTTTTTCCACTCTATCTCGTCGCGATCAACGTCTTCGTGCTGCCGGTGGCGCTGGCCGGCATCCTGACCTTCTCCGGCAGTGGCGATGCGGACCTTTATATGCTGCGCCTGCCGCTCGCCGCCGACATGTCGGCGCTGACCCTGATCACGTTCATCGGCGGTTTTTCTGCGGCGACTGCCATGGTCATCGTTGCCTCCGTCGCCCTGTCGATCATGATTTCCAACGATATCGTCATGCCGGTCTTCCTGCGCCGCAAGCTGATGAGCCGGGCAAGCGGCCAGGAGGACATCGCCGGGACGCTTCTGAACATCCGTCGCACGGCGATCCTCGGCGTGCTTTTGCTCGGATACGGTTATTACCGCGCCGCCGACATGAGCGCGGGTCTCGCCTCGCTGGGCCTGCTCGCCTTCGCAGCGATCTCGCAGATGGCGCCGGCGCTGTTCGGCGGCCTCGTCTGGCGTCAGGCCAACGCCCGCGGCGCGATTGCCGGCATGACACTGGGCTTCCTTGTCTGGGCCTATCTGCTCTTCCTGCCGAGCCTGGGCGGGCCGGACAATTCGCACGTGGCCGCGACCGTGCTCGACTTCCTTTTCCCGTTTGCGAACATTTTTTCTGGCCCGCAGGCCGACCCGCTGGTCAACGCGACGGCGCTCAGCCTGCTCGTCAACATCGCGGCCTATGTCATCGGCTCGCTGACGCGGGCGCCGAAACCTTTGGAGCGCCTTCAGGCCGGCATCTTCATCCGCCGCAAGTCGCGCAGCGAACGGGCTTTCGGGGGCGCAAGACCAAGATCACTGTTCTTGAACTCAAGACCACCATTGCCCGCTATCTCGGCGAGGAGCGTATGCTGCGCTCCTTCCAAACCTATGAGCGTCAATCGGGACGCTGGCTGGATGACAACGCCGCCGCCGACATGGCGCTGATCCATTTCTCCGAACAATTGTTGGGCAGCGCCATCGGCTCCTCCTCTGCCCGGCTCGTGCTATCGCTAGTGCTGCAGCGAATGGACGACACCTCGTCGGACACCGCATGGCTGCTCGACCAGGCAAGCGAGGCGCTGCAGTATAATCAGGACATGCTCCAGACAGCGCTTTCACAGATGGACCAGGGCATCGCCGTCTTCGACAGCTCCAACAATCTGATCATCTGGAACCGGCGCTTCCGGCAGCTTCTGGACCTGCCGGAAAGTGCCGGTCAGGTCGGTTTTCCGCTCGCAGAAATTATCGCGATCCTGACCAAACGCGGCGATATCAACAAGGACCAGGAAAAAACGCTGGTGCGCAATTTCCTGACGCTGGACAAACCTTTCCTGCTGGAACTTTCCGGCGGCGAGCGCATCATCGAGGTGCGCACCAACGCCATGCCCGACAAGGGCATCGTGACCACCTATACGGACATCACCCAGCGCGTCGCCGCCGACATGGCGCTGAAACAGGCCAACGAGACGCTGGAACTGCGCGTCGCCGAGCGCACCGGCGAATTGACCCGCGTCAACCGCGAGGTGGCCGAAGCGCGCGCCGCCGCCGAGGAGGCCAATATCGGCAAGACGCGCTTCTTCGCCGCCGCCGGCCACGACATCCTGCAGCCGCTGAATGCCGCGCGTCTCTATTCGTCCTCGCTGGTCGAGCGCCTCGGTGATTCTGACAACAGGACGCTGGTACAGAACATCGATTCCTCGCTGGAGTCGGTCGAGACCATTCTGGGCGCCGTTCTCGACATCTCCCGCCTCGATACCGGCGCGATGAAGCCTCGCCTGCAATCGGTGCCGCTCAACGATCTTCTGCGCCGCATCGAAACGGATTTTGCGCCGGTTGCGCGGGCGCAGAACCTGAAACTGACCGTGATGCCGACCTCCCTTACCGTGCGCACCGACCCGAACCTCCTGCGCCGGCTCGTGCAGAACCTAGTCTCCAACGCGATCAAATACACACCCAAAGGCAAGGTGCTGGTCGGGGTGCGGCGCGAGGGCGGTCAGGCGATCATCCAGGTGCTGGATTCCGGCATCGGCATACCGACGTCGAAATTCCGCACGGTCTTCAAGGAATTCGCCCGTCTAGACGAGGGTGCGCGCACTGCGTCCGGCCTTGGACTGGGGCTGTCGATCGTCGATCGTATTTCCCGCGTGCTCAGCCACCCGGTCGACCTGCAATCGAAACCGGGCAAGGGCACACGCTTCAGGGTAACTCTGCCGATTGATCGCACGGCGACGGCCCAGGGTATGGTGCCAGAACAATCGCCGGCAATCCGCTCTGCAGAACCTTTGAACGGGCTGCGCGTCCTGTGCATCGACAACGAACCTTTGATCCTCGAAGGCATGAAGCTTTTGCTCGACGGTTGGGGCTGCACCGTGACCACCGCTGACTCGCTTGCGACCACGTGCACGCTTACCACCCGTGGCGATATCCGTCCGGACGCCATCATTGCCGACTACCACCTGGATGATGGCACCGGCATCGAAGCGATCGCTGAAATCCGCCGGCAGTTCGGCGGCGCGATCCCTGCTCTGCTTGTCACCGCCGATCGCTCACCGGAAGTACGCGCCGCGGCCGAACGCGACGGCGTTGCGCTCCAGAACAAACCGGTACGTCCTGCCTCGATGCGAGCTTGGCTGACGCAGCTTTCCGTGGCGATGAAGGCGGCTGCGGAATAGGGCTGCTCGTCCTCTGCAGGCCAACGTGTGTCGTACCGGGCTTGTTGCGGGAGTAACAAAAACGAAGACCGCGCCGACCTCCCACCTCAAGCCGCAACAGCACCGATCTTGCCGAGCTGAATCACCGCCTGCGTGCGGCTGTCGACGTCGAGCTTCAGCAGAATGGCTGAAACATGGGCCTTGATCGTCGCTTCGGAGACGCCGAGTTCATAGGCGATCTGCTTGTTGAGCAAGCCCTCGCCAAGCATGCCGAGCACACGCGACTGCTGCGGCGTCAGCGTCTGCAGCCGATGTAGGAGCGCCGCCACTTCCGGTTCGTGCTCCATACCGCGCACGAAGCCGCGCGGCGTAAATATGTTGCCTGCGATGACAGTGTCGATGCCCTCGCGGATTTCATCGATGCCTGCGGATTTCGACAGGAAGCCTGAAGCCCCGAGTTCGAGCGCCCGCTCAACGGTTGCCGGATCGTCATGCCCGGAGACGATCATCACCGGCAGGCTCTGGAATTCCGCTCGCAAGGCGATCAGCCCGGATAGTCCGCTCACGCCCGGCATAGTCAGGTCGAGCAATATCAGGTCCGCCGAGGGATTATCGGCTGCAGCCTTGCGGGCTGAATTGAAATCCCCGCTTCGACAATCGTCGGATTTCCGTCCATGCCGGATAGCGCCTGGCGCATGGCGCCGCGAAACAACGGGTGGTCGTCTGCAATGATGATAGTCAGCCCAGTAGCCATTTCGCTCCCTCCCAAGAGCTTTCGGAACCACGCCGATCCTCCAATCCGCATGATCCCGCAGGCATGGGTGAAGGGCTATCTCAGGTCTTCTGCGGCTCAACGCCCGGCTTGTCCGCCGGCACATCGCCCTGACCTTCGAGGTCCTTCACAATTCCCATGAAGTTGCGCATCATTCTTTCCATGATGCTCATGGTCTGGTCAATCTCTTCCTTGGTCGGAAGGCGGGGTTTGACCGAGAGAGGCCCTTCCTGCACCGCTTTTTCGAGCGTTTCGACCCGTTTGGTCAGCAGATCGAGTTCAAGCTCGAAAGCCGTGCGTTCGTCGGCTGCCATCCGGCAGACCATCTGGCCCTCCTTTTCCTGGCAGAGCGAGACTTCACCGGTTTCGGTATCGAGCCGGGCGATACCGCTGTCGGTCTTCTGCATGCTGTAGCGGCCGGCCGTCGTTTCCGCCACTGCGGCCAGCGACCAGAGGCTGGCGCTCGCAAGGACTATCGTCGTCAAAGCCTTCTTCATTACACGTCCTCCATCAGGAAAATCAGCATTTGCCGCCTGACTGCCGGTGGACAACCGCCAAACTTTGCGGCAAGGCCACGGGAAGAGGCAGCGATCGAGCGGGAACAGCAAGGCATGAGCAGCATCGTATACAAGATCGTTCCGGCAACTGTATGGCAGGATGCGCGCGAACGCGGAGAATTCAAGGGGGCCTCGATCGATCTGACCGACGGCTTCATCCATCTGTCGACAGCAGCGCAGGCCATTGAAACCGCGGCGCGCTATTTTGCCGGCCAGGAAGGCCTGCTGCTGATCGCCATTAAGGGTGAAAAGCTCGGCGACAAGCTGGTTTTCGAAACCTCCCGCGGCGGTGCGCCGTTCCCTCATCTCTACGCCAGCCTCGACTTCGACGCGGTGCTTTGGGAGAAGCCGCTTCCTGTCGGGGTCGATGGCGCCCATGTCTTTCCGGAGCTTGCCGCATGATCAACCCCCTGCAGTCGCTGGCACGCCGCGGCCTATTCCTGCTTGATCCGGAAACAGCTCACGGGGTCTCGATCAAGGCATTGAAGACCGGCCTCGTTCCCGCCTGCGCCGCCCCTGCCGATGCGCGCCTGGCACAGACCGTGGCCGGCCTTGCCTTTGCAAACCCGATCGGCATGGCCGCCGGCTACGACAAGAATGCGGAGGTTCCGGAAGCGCTTTTGCGGATCGGTTTCGGCTTCACCGAGATCGGCACCGTGACGCCGAAGCCGCAGGCCGGCAATGACCGGCCGCGCATCTTCCGTCTGGTCGAGGACAATGCCGTTATCAACCGGCTTGGTTTCAACAATGAGGGTCATGCAGTCGCGCTTGATCGTCTAAAATCGGCATCGCGCACGGCAATGATCGGCGTCAACATCGGCGCCAATAAGGACAGTGCCGACCGGGTGGCCGACTATGTCGCCGGTATCAGCACCTTCTATTCCGTCGCCCGCTACTTCGCCGCCAACATCTCCTCGCCCAACACGCCGGGCCTTCGTGACCTGCAGGGCCGCGAAAGCCTTTCGGCGCTGCTGTCAGAGGTGCTGGCCGCCCGCGACGCCGAGGCTGCGAAGTCTGGAAAGCGCGTGCCGGTCTTCCTGAAGATCGCGCCGGATCTGACCGAGGAAGGCATGGACGACATTGCGGCGGAAGCGCTGTCACATGCGCTGGACGGCCTGATCGTTTCCAATACGACGCTTGGCCGCGAGGGCCTGCGCGACCAGGTGCAGGCGCAACAATCCGGCGGCCTTTCCGGCAAGCCGCTGTTTGAAAAGTCAACGGTGGTGCTTGCCAAGATGCGCCGGCGCGTCGGCCCCGACATGCCGATCATCGGCGTTGGCGGCGTCGGCTCCCCGGAAACGGCGGCGGAAAAGATCCGCGCTGGCGCCGATCTGGTGCAGCTTTACTCCTGCATGATCTATGAGGGGCCGTCGCTGCCGGGCCGGATCGTGCGGGGATTGTCGTCGCTCTGCGATCGCGAAAAGCTGTCGTCGATCCGGGACATCCGCGGCACTCGCACGGACTATTGGGCTGATCGGAACCCCTGAGCCGTGCGCCTCGGGACAGCCAAGCGATGTCGGCGGCGTCACTTAATGGGTAACAACAGGGCACTACTCAGCCGGCGGAAAGCACCATGGCCCAGTATGGCCGGTTTCCGGAAGCCGGATTCTGGACCACGGCAACGCCCAGCCCGCGATAGTTGGCTCCGAGCATGTTGACGAGATGTTTCGGCGAGCGGACCCAGGCGTCGAAGGCGCGCGCGGCGTCATCCTGGCCGACGGCGATATTTTCGGCTGCTGGCAGACTGACGTCCTGGCCTTTCATCCGGTCGTAGAAACTGGCGCCGAGGCCGATATTATGCTGCATCTTGCCGGCACGGGCCATGCGGGTCGCCTGATCGAGCGCCGCACCGCTGGCCGCGGCATCCCGCACCAGCGGTTCAAGCCCTTTTTCGGCGCGCAGGGCGTTGATCAGGCCGAGCGTCGCATCGGTCTGGTCGCTGCCTTGGCCCGGTTCCGGTGTCAGGACCTTGCTGGTGTTGCAGCCGGCAAGAAGGGCAAGCGACAGCATGCCGCCCACGTATAGAAAACGCCGCCGCTGCCCGGCAAAGCTCCGATCGCCCATGTTACCGCCGGTAGCTGATGATGCGCAGGATGATGAACGCTGGAATAACGACGACGGCGCCGATCAGGAGATAATCGCCGACGCGGCCGAGCGCTGCAAAACCCGAATGCCAGAGGTCGAGCACGAAATTGCGGATCGTATAGATGATATCATAGGGCGACCAGCCGAAGGCCGACATGACGAAGCCGACGATGATCGACACCACCAAAAGCTTGATGATCAACCGACCGGGCGTATCCCCCAGAAATCTGTTCACTCCATCGGCCATGGCCAACCTGTCTCCTGTTTCGCCTGACATAAGCTTCTGCGGGCCTTCCCGCAACCCGCCACAATGCCGGTCCATGATGTCCTCACGGAAAATACCGCTTGTCTTTACCATCCCTGCGCGCCAGAAGCGCTGCAACGCCAAAGGCATTCAACCGATGAACCCGCACCAGCTTTCCTCCGGCGACCTGATCGCCGATCGCCGCGCCGAATATGCCCATATGCTTGCCGAAACAGGCGAACATGCGGCAGCCGCCGACCTGATGATGCAGGCGCTAGAGCTGGTGCCCGACTGGGCCGCCGGCTGGTTCCGTCTTGCCGACTATCAGGAAAAATCAGGCGCAACGGAGGCGGCGGTCGTTGCCCTGCGCAAGGTGCTGGTGCTGCAGCCCGGCGACATCTTCGGCGCAAGCCTGAAACTGGCGATTCTCGGGGACACGGCGACGCCGGACCAGCCGTCCAGCCTTTATGTCGAGCGGCTGTTCGATGACTATGCCGATCGTTTCGACAAGGCGCTCGTCGAGCGGCTGGAGTATATCGTGCCACAGACACTGGCCGCTTTGGTCATCGAGCACTGCGGCATCGACCGCTTTTCCCGCGTCGTCGATCTCGGCTGCGGCACCGGTCTTTTCGGCGCGCAGATCCGCGACCGGACGGATGTTCTTGAAGGCTTCGATCTATCGGCCAACATGCTGGCCAAGGCGGAAGAGAAGGCGATCTACGACCATCTCGCACAGGCCGACCTTTCGCTTGGACCTGCGGCATCAGGGGTTTTTGGGAAAGTCTTTGATGATGGCGGCCGAAGATCCACCTCCGCGATGGCAGGTTCACTTTCGCAAGCCCGCGCTGACCTCGTTAGCGCCGCCGACGTTCTGATGTATCTCGGCGCCCTCGACAGCGCCTTTGTCATCGCCCGACAATTGCTCACCCCTGCGGGCATCTTTGCCTTTTCCGTCGAGGATGCAGGAACTGACGGTGATATCGTTCTGCGGCCCTCGCTGCGTTACGCCCATTCGCAACATTATGTCACGGGCTTATGCAGTACCAATGGTCTCGACATCCTCGCCATCCGCCACACGGTTATTCGCAAAGATGGCGGAAAACCTGTCTTCGGCATTCTATTTGTTACGCGCAAATCTCCTTGAACGAACGATTGTTGCGAAGATAAAATAGGTCAGCATTCCTTACATATTATTCTTGCAGGCAGGCGCGAAATGCCCGATAATCCGGCCAGTTCAGACGGAAAGCGCGGCGAAAATGCCATGGGCGCCGGCTGATAATCCAGAATTTCCAGAATCCCTTTCGCGCCGTTTTCGCGCGACATTGTCCCGTTTGTTTTCCGCCGGAGATCGCGCCATGACGCAGCTTATCAATTCCCTTGGTTTCTGGGGCACCAGCGCCACGCGTCATACGCCGATCGAGGATGTGCAGGGGATCTTTTCCGGCAGCCTGGTCGCGGCTCTCGGCCTTTACGTGCTGGCCAGTGCCGGCCTGCTTACCGGCAGCACGGCGGGCGTCGCCTTTCTGCTGCACTATGCGTTCGGCGTGAACTTCGGCCTCGCTTTCTTCCTGCTCAACCTGCCGTTCTTCTACCTCTCCTGGAAGCGCCTCGGCATGGCCTTCACCATCAAGACCTTCATCGCCATTGGCCTGACATCGCTGCTCGCCGATGTGCAGTCGCGCTTTTTCGAGATTTCCAGCATCCATCCGGCCTGGGCGGCGCTTCTCGGCGGCCTGCTGCTCGGCTTCGGCCTGCTTGCGCTCTATCGGCATCGTGCCAGTCTCGGCGGCGTCGGCATTCTCGGCATCTATCTGCAGGAACGCTTCGGCATCCGCGCCGGCCTTGTTCAACTGGCCATCGACATGTGCGTGCTCGCGGTTGCCTTCTTCGTCACCACGCCACCGGTCGTCTTCTATTCCGTCCTCGGCGCCGTCGTGCTCAACCTGTTCGTCGCCATCAACCACCGCGCCGACCGCTACATCGCCCTCTGATTTCTCCCCATCCGACCAAAGCCGTCCTCCACTCCCGGAATGATGGCCGCCGGCTTGCGCGCCACCCGCCTGGCGGACCCCTTTCCAACCGGAAAAGGAACGGGCGGCGCTTCAGCAGTCCCTGTCGTATGAACGGCAGGGACATTGACCTTTTCCGGCGTGCGGTTCAGGCCGCCTTGGCGACCTTGTCGACCGGGTGCTGCGAGCGGAAGCTGACAGCCAGCCGGTTCCAGACGTTGATGGTGCCGATTGCCACCGTGATCTTTGCAATTTCCTCGTTCGAAAAATGCGCCTTCAAGGCCTCGTAGTCCGCATCCGGTGCTCCGGTCTGGGCGATGTTGGTCACGGCATCGACCCAGCCGAGCAAAGCGCGTTCACGCGCGTCATACACCGGGGATTCCGCCAGACGCACATCATGTTGATCCACTGCTCGCTCAGGCCGTCATGACGGGATTCCTTCACGTGCATATCGACGCAATAAGCGCAGCCATTGATCTGCGAGGCCCGCAGCTTGATCAGATGAATGAACCGTCGTTCCAGCCCGGAGTTCTGTACGTATTGTTCGAGTGCGAAGACGGCTTTGACGGCGGCGGGGGAGGTTTTCATCATGTCGAGACGTGGTTGCATGGTTCTTCTCCTTGGTTAGGGCTCAGCGAGCCGTTTTGCGTTCATGGATTTCGAGGAAAGCGCAGCTACGCGCCGCGATCGGGCCATCGTCGATTTCGGCCAGCTGGGTGCCGATGTCGGCAATGGTGGTTTTGGCGAGTTCCGCCCGGTAGACCCGCTCGGCCTTCAGCATCGCGGCAGAAATGTTGCAGGGCTTTGTGAAGAAGCGCGCCGGAGCGGGATTGGGTCCACGCTGGCGGATTTCGTTGCAGCGGAAAGCAGGCGCCGGGCCTTCGACGGCCAGCACGATATCGAGCAGGGTGATCGTTTCAGGAAGCTTTGCCAGCCGGTAACCGCCCTTCGGGCCTGGGACCGTATCGAGAATGCCGGCCCCGGACAGCGCCTGCAGATGCTTCAGCAGGTAGCTGGTCGAGACGCCGTGAAATTCCGCGATTGCGGCTGCAGAAAGTACCCCGCCCCGCGAAAGACCGGACAGCATGGCAACGCTGTGAATGGCCTGCTCCACACCCTCTCCCAGTTTCATCGCCATCTCCTTTTTGGATCGTGGATAATTTATATCCATGATTATTTCTGATGTCAAGCGAGGCTTGCTGGCGAAAGTTTCGGGGCCTGGAGCACAAGACATTCCCGCCTGACGGAGCGACGACTTCTCCGGGGTAATGCGCAGAAAACAGCGCGCTTCTCATCCCCCGCATTTGCACTACATTCCTTCCCGTGAACCGCATCGATTCCCCTCCAACGGCAAGAGACGCCGTGCTGTTGCCGAAGCCTTTCCTGCGCTGGTTCGCAGACAAGGGCTGGCATCCACGCGCGCATCAATTGGAGCTTTTGTCGCGGGTGCAGGGTGGCGAGAGCATGCTTTTGATCGCGCCCACGGGGGCCGGCAAGACGCTCGCCGGCTTCCTCCCGTCGCTGGTTTCGCTCACCGAGCGCGGCAAGCTCAAGCCGGGCTCCGCTTTTACCGGCATCCACACGCTCTACATTTCGCCTCTCAAGGCGCTGGCCGTCGATATCGAGCGCAACCTGATGAAGCCGGTCGGCGACATGGGCCTGCCGATCCGCATCGAAAACCGTACCGGCGACACGCCCTCCTCCAAGCGCCAGCGCCAGAAGCTCAATCCGCCCGATATTCTGCTCACGACGCCCGAACAGGTGGCGCTGCTGATTGCCAATGGCGAAGCGGAGCGTTTTTCAAGGACCTGAAATATGTCGTGCTGGACGAGCTGCATTCGCTCGTCACCTCCAAGCGCGGGCACCTGCTCTCTCTTGGCCTCTCACGTCTGCGCAGGCTTGCCCCGGCATGCAGACGATCGGCCTGTCGGCCACCGTCGCCGACCCCATGGACCTGCAGCGCTGGCTTGTGCCCCAGGCGCCGGACGAGAACAATCATGCCGGGCTGATCACGGTGAGCGGCGGTGCAAAGCCGGATATCTCGATCCTGAAGACGGAGGAGCGCGTTCCCTGGGCCGGCCATTCGGCACGCTATGCGATCCCGGACATCTATGCCGCCATCAAGGAGAAGCAGACGACGCTGCTCTTCGTCAACACGCGCAGCCAGGCCGAACGGTTGTTTCAGGACCTCTGGACGATCAACGACGACAGCCTGCCGATCGCGCTGCATCACGGCTCGCTCGATGTCGGTCAACGGCGGCGGGTCGAGGCGGCAATGGCCGAGAACAAGTTGCGTGCCGTTGTTGCCACCTCGACGCTCGATCTCGGCATCGACTGGGGCGACGTCGACATGGTCATCCATGTCGGGGCGCCGAAGGGGCAAGCCGCCTTGCCCAGCGCATCGGCCGCGCCAACCACCGGATGGACGAGCCGAGCCGCGCCATTCTGGTTCCCGCCAACCGCTTCGAGGTGATGGAATGCCAGGCCGCCCTCGACGCCAATTATCTCGGCGCACAGGATACACCGCCGGTCGGCAAAGGCGCGCTCGACGTACTCGCCCAGCATGTGCTCGGCATGGCCTGTGCCGAGCCGTTCGATCCCCTTGTGCTTTACGACGAAATCACCAGCGCCAGTCCCTATGCCCACCTGACCTGGGAAAGCTTCGAACGGATCGTCGATTTCGTGGCGACCGGCGGTTATGCGCTACGCTCCTACGAACGCTACGCCAAGATCCGCAAGACGGCGGACGGCACATGGCGCGTGTCCAATCCGCAGATTGCCCAGCAATACCGGCTGAACGTCGGCACGATCATCGAAGCGCCGATGCTGAATGTTCGCATGGTGAAGCATAATACCAAAGGCAGTGTCGGACGTGGGGGCATGTCGCTCGGCAAGGTCGAGGAATATTTCCTCGAAATGTTGTCGCCCGGTGATACCTTCCTGTTTTCGGGCAAAGTGCTGCGCTTCGAGGGCATCCGGGAAAATGAGTGCCTGGTCAGCCAGGGCTACAAGCTCGACCCCAAGGTGCCGTCCTACAATGGCGGCAAGTTTCCGCTGTCCACCTACCTCGCCGAACAGGTGCGCAAGATGCTGGCAGACCCGGCGCAGCACGCTGCACTGCCGGAACAGGTGCGCGACTGGCTGTCGCTGCAGCGGGAGATGTCGATGTTGCCCAAGGAAGACGAATTGCTGATCGAAACGTTTCCGCGCGGCAGCCGGCATTTCATGGTCATCTATGCCTTCGAAGGCCGGTTGGCGCACCAGACGCTTGGCATGCTGCTGACCCGCCGGCTCGACCGCATGGGGCTGAAGCCGCTCGGCTTCGTCGCCACCGATTATGCGCTGGCGATCTGGGCGCTGGACGATATGGGCGTGGCCTTTTCGCGCGCAAAACCGTCGCTTGCCGATCTGTTCGACGAGGACATGCTGGGGGATGATCTGGAGGCCTGGCTGAACGAAAGCTTCCTTCTGAAACGCACATTCCGCAATTGCGCCGTGATTGCCGGCCTGATCGACCTGCGGCATCCGGGCAAGGAAAAAACGGGCGGCAGGTCACGGTTTCGGCGGACCTGATCTACGATGTGCTGCGCAGCCACGAGCCGGATCATATCCTCATGGAAGCCACCCGCAATGATGCGGCAACAGGGCTTTTGGATATTCAGCGGCTTGGCGATATGCTGGCCCGAATCAAGGGTCACATCATCCACCGTCCGTTGGAGCGGATTTCGCCGCTGGCCGTTCCGGTCATGCTGGAAATCGGCAAAGAGCCGGTCGCGGGACAAGCACAGGACTTTCTGCTGGCAGAGGCTGCCGACGACCTGCTTTCGGAGGCGATGGCTGAGCGTTGAAGATTGCGGCGGCAAGACGAAGAGACACAAGAGATCAGATGAACCGCGTAGCGCTCTCCATGTCCGTCCTGCCGGACAATCCGGCCTTTTCCGCCCGCATAATGATCCATGACGTCGCCGCCATCTGCGATCCGCTCGGCGCGCTCTATTTGCCAGATCATGACGTGCTTGTCGTCTCCGACCTGCATCTGGAAAAAGGCTCGGCCTTTGCCCGCCGCGGCATGATGCTGCCGCCTTATGACACTTTGGCGACGCTGAAAATCCTCGAAGCCGTCATCGCCCGGCATAACCCAAAAACCGTGATCAGCCTTGGCGATAATTTCCACGATAGGGTCGGCTCGACCTATATGCCGGAGCACTTCCGGCTGATGATCGAGGCCATGGCGCGCGGCCGGGAATGGATCTGGATCAACGGCAACCACGATCCTGATGGCACGACCCGCCTGCCCGGTGCTGCGATGGACGAGTTGCGTCATGCCGGCCTGACCTTCCGCCATGAACCGTCGTCCGGCAGCGCCAAGGGCGAAGTCGCCGGCCACCTGCATCCTTCCGCCACCGTCATCCGCCGCGAAAAGAAGATCCGCCGGGCGTGTTTTGCCACCGACAGCCACCGCCTCGTCATGCCCGCCTTCGGCGTCACCACCGGTGGCCTCGACCTGCGCCACAAGGCCATGACCGGCCTCTTCGACCGCCAGAGCCTGATCGCCCATATGCTGGGACGGGATAGGATCTATTCAGTGCGGTTTGCGAACTTGCTGGGGTAAAGCCTGTAGGCTATTGCTAAAATTCGAAATGCTACTAGAATTTTACTAAACCCGTGAAATCTAAAATTATTCAGCAAAATTTTGCCGTTAGCCCCACCCGCGAAGTTTGTTTTGACCTTGATTGACGACTCATACGTAATTACAAAGCTAAAGAGCGACCCTTAACCGCTTTGAAAATAAAGGACTTACAGAAAATTTTGCGAAAATTAATTAGCGGCATTATCGCGAATATCACTCCGCGTCGTGAAAAATTCGTGGGTCACATCGACTTCGTAACAGACATCGAAATCCGCGGATGGGCTTGCAATAAGCTGGATTTGAGCCGACCCGTTTACGTTGAGGTGTTGATTGATGGCGAAGTCATTGCAAATCTGCCGGCAGACCAATATCGCGACGATCTAAAGCTTTCAGGCATCGGTACCGGTCATCACGGCTTTTCGTTCACTCTACAGAAGCCTGCGAGAGCCGGGGTAGCGCTCTCTGCGCGCGCCAAGGGCACGTTTTTCCCCTGTTCGATGACACACCCGAATGGTATCGAGCCCGTGCATCGCTCTGCAATTCACTTTCTCGTGGAATTCCTTCTCTGCAGGTCGGTGCTTCGTCGATGAAAGCCGGGCCACAGGACGAAATGGTGGCTTCAGAAATGCAGGCGCTGTGGCGCGAAGCGCACAGCCAGATATCGGCCAGCGACCTCAACACCCCGGAGAACATGTGGACTGAACTGGTAGAGTTCGGCCACGGTGATTTGATTGAATTACTTAAGAGCAATGACGCGGCGGCCCTTGCTCGCTACTGTGTAGACGTGCAGAAAAAGGATTTGTCTCACGGCCTCATGCAAGGCCGCGTCGCTTTCACCGATTTTACGACGACCTCCGCCGACGGTCTCCAGCACGCATTAATTCCCTTTCAGGACGCCCTTGTGTCGCTTGCCGTCTTCTTAGGGCTCGTTCGTGAAGAATGCCCGGAGCAAGGGCCGCTCGGCGAAATCGTGCGCTTGCCGCAGGAAATCCTGCGCGCGAAGATTGAGGCTCATCTCGGCCATTCCATGCTGGTCCCGCAGATTTTCGATGGACTCTATGGGCTCTCATTCAACGACGGCATTCTTCATGCGCGTGATATTCAAGGTCTCTATCTGGCGATCCGCGCGATTGGTGCGAGTGGCGTCGAGCATCCGGCTCTTTGCGAGATCGGCGGTGGATTTGGTCGTGCGGCCTATTTCGCCATGATGCGCGGCGCTCGGAATTATACAATAGTCGACGTTCCAACAGTTGCATTCATGCAATATTTCTCGCTCCGCCGCAGTCTGCCGGAAACCCGCGTCACGTTGACGACAGCGCAGAAACCGCCTGTCGATGAGCCGGGCATAGATATCGTTCTCGCCAACGAATTCGCAGCGTATCAAAGGCGATTTGATCTGGTACTAAACTGCGATTCGTTTCCCGAAATGGGCGAAACCATTTGCGGTGATTACTTGCGAGCGATCCCCGCGAAGGCGCCGCTTCTTTTCAGCGTCAATCAGGAAGCAAACGAGCCATTGGCGACCGGTTTCGGCGCAGTCCAATGTATCGTCTCGGAATTGGCCCTGTCACAAGGTTACCGCCGACAACAAAGGTCGCGCTGCTGGGTAAGGCGAGGCTATATCGATGAAGTCTTTGCGATCCCCAACGCCAGCACCATGGTCATCTAATCTCCATTGTTAAACAGATGATGGGAATGGTGTCTATCTATTACGCAAATATTCAAGATACTTTCCCAACAAGCTTGAAATGCGCCACCAATAAAGAGCCGCGCCTCCAATCCCCATAACAGATATTATAACGAGGAATACAATATAGCTGCGTTGAACAAACTGAAGAAAAATACCAGCGCACCACCAAAACAGCCGATGATTGCTCCTTCGGCAATGGTCTCAAACAATTTCCGGTCGTAGCGCCTGGCGGTCTTGACGTTTCGTACGCCACCAAATCCAACCATATTGGCTTGAAGTGCGCGCTCGATCTCTTATTCATCATATCTAATTTAGGCGTCGGCCTGCGTTCCATAGCGAATAATAACTCCGCAGTTCGTCAGCGGGTGTTACTCCGGCAGCTTCAGCGGCACCTGTACCGGCATTGGCTTGAACAGCGGAGTACCGGCACCGAGTGCCATGAGCGCGACGCAGACCATGATCTCGTCGATCAGGCCGGCTTCCGGAAACAGGGAGGCCACTAGCTCGGCGCTGCCGAAAATGTGGATATTCTTCTCGCTCGTCTGTTTCAATTGCCGTATTTCTGCGACGATGTTCGTGGCAACGCGGCTGTTGTTCCAGCCGGCCTTGTGCATCGTCCGTGACGCGACGATCTTGGGCAGGGCATTCATGTAAGCCTTGACCTCGCCTTCATCCTCGGTTGTCGTCCAGTAGGCCGCCATGCTGCCCTCTTAGGTATGCGACCGAAGATCCGCATTCCTGCCGAATTCCTTGCTCAGCGCCTCGAGTTCAGACCCTCAAACTTTGCCGTGAAACGACAAGTCCCATTTTTCGGCCCCTCGAACAAACGTCGAGTGACATCAGATTGGAGACGATGATCTTCCCTATGCCATTTTCCTTCTCAAAACGATTGCTTCGTATAGCTTCGGAACACCGACGACTGCGTAGTACAAGCAGATTTCTACAAGTCATAATCTCCGGGCGCGCCGCACATTGGCGTGCTCCGTTCAGAGATGATGCAGATACAGGAGCCGGGACGACACCGCCGTCAAAACGCGTTGAACGTCAGCGTCGTCAGCGACCGGTTGATGCCCGGCACAGTCGCGATGTTGTCGTTGATGAACTTGCCGATGTCCTGGTCTTCACTTAGGTAGATCTTGAGCATCAGGTCGTAGTCGCCGCTGGTCGAATACATTTCCGAGACGATTTCCTTGCGATAGATTTCGTCTGCAACCTCATAGGTCTTGCCCGGCGCGCATTGCAGCTGGACGAAAATCGGCTTCATGGCAAATCCTCTCGGCAGGTATCAGTCTTGTTGCCTGTCTTAAAGCGCTCGGCGCCGGACCTCAATCCCTGCGGAACACCACGCTGGCGAGCCAGCCGGTGATAACGGCCAGCAATACGGCGAGGATGCCGTAGAGAAACGGCGATTCATGCGCGGCCCGCGTGATCGCCTGCTCGATGCCGGTCTTGACGACGCGCAAGGGCAGCGCCTTGGCGGCAACGAACATGCCATCACGGAACAGGTAGGCGCGGACCACATGCACGCCGTTCGGCACATCGGCGGGCAGGCGCACCGAAGCCTTGAAAAGGCTGGAGCTGATGAACTGGACGCCGCCCGGGTCGCGCTGGTAGACGCCGGAATTTTCGCGCGCCCGGCGGAAGGCGTCGCGGAATTCGGTCAGATTGCTGCCATCGCCGATATAGCCAGTTGGCGTCAGTCGCATATGATCGACGCCGATGCTCATATTATTCATGTCGCCGGGTGGGGCGATCGTTTCGATATCCCGCGTGCTCGACAGCGAATAGGATTCCGGCACGAGTTCGAAGGTCATCGATTTCGTGTTGATCCAGATGCCGAAGACGCGCTCCTTCTTACGCACTGTCGCATTGTCCTTCGGCCCTTCGAGCGCCACGACAATGTTGTATTTTCCCTGGGCCAGCAGATTCTGGTCGAACCCGTCAATGGCTCCGAAAATCGTCAGATCCGCCCCGCGGAAATCCGAAGTGATGGCAATTTCATCGGTCGATATGCCGATATCGAGCTTTTCGGTGAAATCACCGGGCTCGCCGAGTACTGGAGCCGCAAGGAGGCCTGCGACGCAGAACAGAAGGGAAGCGATGACGGTTCGCGTGCGCATCAGAAGCCGAGCCCCGCGGAAACGACCGTATAGATTTCCTTCGGCGGAATGACGAGTTCGACGGCGAGGCGCAGGCCCACGGCAAGCACAAGCAGCGCCAGAAGCGCGCGCAGCTGCTCGCCGCGCAACCTCTGCCCGACGCGCACCCCGTATTGCGCACCAATCACGCCGGCAATCATCAACACGAAGGCGAGCACGATATCGACGGAATAGCTGGTGCTGGCCTGGACGATGACAGTGTAGGCCGACACGAAGATGATCTGGAACAGCGATGTTCCGACGACCACATTGGTGGGGATGCGCAGGAGATAGATCATCGCCGGCACCATGATGAAGCCGCCGCCGACGCCCATGACCGATGTCAGGATGCCGATGCCGAAACCAAGGGCAACGACCGGGATGACGCTGAGATAAATCTTCGACTTCTTGAAGCGCATCTTCAGCGGCAGGCGATGCACCCAATTGTGCTGACCGGGCTTGCGAAGCGCGAGCGTTTGGTTTTCGAAGCTTTGCGCAACGCCGATATGCTTTCGATCAGCATCAGCGTTCCGACCGTGCCAAGCAGGAGCACGTACATCAGCGAAATGACCAGATCGAGCTGGCCGATGCGCCGCAGGAAGGAGAAGATCCAGACGCCGACCGTGGCGCCGGCCAAGCCGCCGCAAAGCAGCACGGTGCCGAGCTTGATATCGATCGTGCCGCGCCGGAAATGGGTGATGGCGCCTGATATCGACGAGGCCACGACCTGGTTAGCGCCGGTGGCAACGGCAACGACAGGCGGGATATTGTAGAAGATCAAAAGCGGCGTAATCAGGAAGCCACCGCCGACACCGAACATGCCGGAGAGGAAGCCGACAGCCGCGCCCATGCCGAGGATGATGAAAATGTTCACCGACAACTCTGCAATGGGCAGGTACACCGTCACGGCCAGACCTCGATATGCCAATAGCCCGCAAAGCGGGCAGAAACGTTCAAAGTGGCAAGTGATTCACCACGGGGGAAATGAAATGGAGCGGTGATGAAAACCACTCAAAATTGCGGGTTCAAAGCCACTCCGTCATGCGCCTACACACCCGGCCTGTCAATCTTTTCAGCCCCATGCATAGCGCCTTCAATACCTTCAGTCCGGCTGGTCCGCGGCATATTTATGACCGCGGATGCCGTTATTGCGAATTTCGCTTCAGAAGCTCCTTGACGAGCGCATCAGTGATCTCGCCCGTCGGCTCTTCACCGATCGATTTCTGGAAGGCTTTGATCGCCGAAACCGTCTTCTTGCCCAGCTCACCATCCGGCTTGCCGGCATCGAAACCGTTGTTGTTGAGGATCGCCTGAATGTTGCGGACCGCCTTCTTCATATCGACCGAAGCAGTCTTCACGCCCTTGCCGACCCAGCTGTCGGGCACTTCCGCTGCATTGGCCTTGCCATCCAGCGGCAGCACCTTCCAGGCCTCGAACTTCGCCTTGGCGCTCGTCAGCTGCTCGGGCCGCATGGCCGCTGCAACTTCGTCGCGCTTCTGGCCGGCATCGGTATCACCGTCGCGGGCTGCGATCGCAAACCACTTGTAGGATTCTTCCAGATCCTGCTTCACGCCATTGCCGCGGGCATAGAGGATCGCCAGATTGAACTGGCTGTCACGCACGCCAAGATCGGCAGCCTTGGCAAACCACTTGCCGGCAGCGGCAAAATCCGGGGGCCTTCGCCACCGCTGGCCAGCAGCACGGCGAGATTGTGCATCGCGCTGGCATTGCCCTTTTCCGCGGCTTTTTCATAAAGGCCTTTCGCCTTTGTCAGGTCACGAGTTACGCCCGTTCCCTTTTCATAGAGGCTTGCGAGACGATACTCCGCGGGCGCGATGCCGGCATCGGCAGCCTTCTGGTACCACTTGGCGGCTTCCGCCAAATCGGCCTTGACGCCACGACCTTCCGTATAGACCGCACCGATTTCGAAGAAGGCGAGCGGGTCCCCCTTCTTGGCGGCTTCGGCCAGGGCCACTGGCGTCACTTCGGCTGGAACAACGATATCGCCCTGCGGCTGGGCAACTGGCGCGAAACCTTCAGGTGCCACATCCTTAGGCTCCTCGAAGCCGGCGGTCAGATCGCTGGACGTGCTCTCCGGGGCGAGCATTGTCGTGTTGCCGGTATCGTCCGCCGGCACAGTCGGAACACTCTGCGCACCGGCCTGCGTGTCGCCCGGGACCGTTTCGGCCTCGGATTTCTCCAGTTCGGGCTGCGTCACGACATCCGCCGGCACGGCGTCCTTGGCTTCCGGCTGCAGGCTGCTGAGCGGCGCAACATCGCCATCGGCGGCTGGCGCTGCAATCTCGACGTCCTTGCTTGGGGCAACCTCACCATCGACCGGCTGCTCGATGGCGGCAACGGGCGCAGCGTCCGGTGCTTTCCCGTCGATCAGCGTCGCGACAAGCGGATAGGACATGATGGCGAGCAGCACGGCACCAACGGCCATCAGGATTGGCCGACGGTGGCGCGCAAAGGCGCCGCCGATATTGCCGCTCGTTGCACGAACCGACGAGCGATTGATCGTATCGACTTCGTCTGCGGCCAGTTGTGCGGCACGGCGCGCGGCGGCGATGAAGTCCGCCTTCTCGGCGTCGCTGGACGGAGCAGTCTGGGCGCGGCCGTTCTGGCCGGCGCGGACGCGTTCGAGGATCTTCTTGACATCAGGCACGCCGGAACCTGGCTCCAGCAACTGATTGGCCATATCCGGTGCCATAGCATCGACCGGGTCGATGGACGGCGTGGGCTCGACCGCCTGGCGCGGAGCGGTGGCAGCAACCTTGCTGCCCTTGCCCGAAAAGCGCTTGGCAAGGCCTGCGATCAGGCCGGTCTTGACAGCTGGGGCCGTTGAGCGGCTTTCCGGTTGATATGGTTCGACAATATCCGCCGTGGCCGCCACTGCTTCGGCGACGTCGGCGCGCGAAGGCGCAGCGCGGTCTGCATCGCTTGACGGCGACCGCATCTCGCGTTTCGTCTCTTCGTAATGGCTATCGAAATCGGCTCCGGCGAAAGGATCATCTTCAGCCTCGAAGACCGGCTGCGCAGCTTTCGGCATCGCGGGACGGTTGTCGCGGAACTCGCGCTTGCCGAAAGCCGGCTCAGGCTCCAGTTGCGCATAGGCCTGCGAGACAGGTTCGCGCTCTTCGAGACGTTCCAGTTTTTCAGCGATATGGACAAGCGTTTCATGCAGGGCTTCGAAGGTGCGCGCGGTGCGCTCCTCGCTCGAACGGCTGAGGTTTTCGAGAACCTTGAGGTCTTCGGACAGGGCCGACATGGCTGCCATATCGGCACCGCCGGCAGCCGAATGCCCGGCGCCATTCTTCGAATAGGCATCCATCACGGCTTCGGCAGCCTGGCGAGCAGCCTCGATGATGTATTCGTCGCTGGTTGCCAGATAGTCTTCGAGCGCGCTCATGCGGCCTTCGAATTCGGCCGGAACGGCAGCTCCCGCATAGTCGCGTGGTTGACTGACAAGGCTTGATAGATTGGCTATCTGCGCTTCGAGACTGCGCAAGACCTCGCCGTCGTCATAGGGCGCGGCCTGCGTTTCCTCGAGGCGAAGCGCGATGTCGGCGAGCCGGCCTTCCAGCCGGGCGAACTGCTGCTCGCCGATCTGCGACGTGGCCGGCGTCATGTCCAGTTGATCGATCCGGCGTGCGAGATCGTCGAGACGCTCGGCCAGCGCGTCGTTGACGCTCCCTGGTCGAGGGCGTCGATCTTGGCGGAAATGTCGGCGAGATAGTCCGTGAGATCAGGCTGTGGGGCACTCTTCTGCGAACGCTCCAGCATTGCCGAAAGCTGATCGAGACGCTCCTCAAGACGAACGGCCGCTTCCTCGCTGGCCAGTTCCTCGACGCGGGCGGTCAGCGCCTCGATACGGGCAGCAAGACCGCCATCGACGGGACGCGACAAGGTATCGATCTGGCGCGACAGGTCGGCAAGCCGGCCTTCGACGCGGGCATTGCCGGCTGCGTCAACCGGTGTTGCCGTGCGGCCGCTGGCAACGATGGCGCGGCTGATTTCGTCGAGACGGGCGTCCAGATCCGAAAACTGCGAGGCAAGGCGGCGATCGTCCGGCTGCATATGGCGGCCGAGCATTTCGATCGCCTGGGCGACGGAGATCAGCTTGTCTTCCAGCGCATGAATGGCCGGCGCACTGTCGATGCCACCGATCTGGGATTTGAGTTCATCGAGCCGATAGGCCAGCGCCACGAGTTCGTCGTCGCGGCTCGAATCGAAAATGTTCAGGCGATCCTCGACGCCGGTCCAGCGCTCTTCCATGCGGCGCACGCTGTCTTCGCGGGCAAGGCCGTCAATCATGGCGCGCAGTTCGTCGAATTCGACGCGCAGGGCATCGGCCTGTGCCGGCGAGGCCTGACGGCCGAGCTGGTTGATGCTGTCGGCAAGCTTCTGCAGGTCGCCGCGCATGTCTTCAGCCAGCGTGTGGTCCTGTGCGGCATCCACCGTGATGCCGCGGATTTCGGCCCGCAGGGCGTTCATTTCGCGGGACAGGCCATCGGCTATGTCCTTCTTCAGTTCCTGCCGCAGACCGAGGAGCGCATTGGCGATTTCCGCCATGGCAGGGTCCGGACGGTTGGCCTCCGCCCTGACGGATGCCGGCTGCGACTGGCCCCGCATTGGCTCAGGCGCAAACCGCTTTTCCTCATAGGCCCGCGCGTCCTGATAGGAACGTGCATCGCGCCGTGGCAGCGGTTCCTGGCGGACAGGGCTCTCCTGGCGGTAGACCGGCTCCTGACGGGGAATTGTTTCCTGGCGCGGTGAGACGCGCTCGCGAATGGCGATGCGGTCGCGGCCGGCGCTGAGCGAGCGCTGGCGCTGCATGATCTCTGAAATCGGATCCGGACGCTGCGCCACTTCACGCTCCATCGGATGCTGTCGCGGGTCCCTTGTCGCAACGCCGCCCATCAGCCCTTCGATACGCGCCTCGAGCCCCTCGATCGTGCGATTCAACGCATCGAGCGACGACCGGTCCCCGTAGGACGGGACGCCGAGGCGTGGAGGATTTGATCGCGATCCGTTCATCGTATTCTTCGCCTCGTTTAACGGCCTGGATCGGAGGTGTTGCAAACGAGGGGAAATCTGGTCCAGCTCGTCGCTTCCGCTACCGACTCGGACAAAACTGCAAAAAACGCGAAGACAGGACTGGTTGCAGCATTGACCATCTCAACGCCTACCTTTCACGAAACGTGGTAAATAAGCCGTTAACCAGACTGAAAATTTTTTAACGATTTGCGCGCATGCTGTGTTTCGGGAGAAATCATGCGGCATTTTTGCGCAGACGGCAGATCAAGCGGCAAAGTTTGCCGATCTGCAAACTTTGACGTTTACGCAAACGTCAAAGTTTTGTAGCATGTTGAAAATGACGTGGTGAATCCAAAAACGGTTTGCAGGCGAGGACACGACACATGCCAATCTACAAGGCTCCGGTAGACGATACGCTTTTCATCCTGAACGACGTGCTCGGCATCGAGCGCTACAACAACCTGCCCGGCTTTGCCGATGCGACGCCCGACATGATCGAGGCGATCGTCGGTGAGGCCGCCAAGCTTGCCGAAGAGGTTCTGTTCCCGGTCAATCTTTCCGGCGACCAGGAAGGCTGCAAGCGCAATGACGATGCGACCGTGACGACGCCGAAGGGCTACAAGCAAGCCTTCGACCAGTATCGTGAGGGCGGTTGGCTCGGGCTTTCGGTGCCGGAAGAATTCGGCGGCCAGGGCCTGCCCTATACGCTTCACACCGCGATCGGCGAATATATGTCGTCCGCCAATATGGCGCTGACCATGTATCCGGGCCTGACCCAGGGCGCCATTGCCGCGATCCTGGTGCACGGCACCGACGAGCAGAAGGCGACCTACCTGCCGAAGATGGTCTCCGGCGAGTGGACCGGCACGATGAACCTGACGGAACCGCATTGCGGCACCGACCTCGGCCTGCTGCGGACCAAGGCCGTGCCGCAGGGCGACGGCTCCTACAAGCTGTCCGGCCAGAAGATCTTCATTTCCGCCGGCGAACACGACATGTCGGACAATATCATCCATCTGGTCATCGCCCGCATCGAGGGCGCACCGGAAGGCACCAAAGGCATCTCGCTGTTTATCGTGCCGAAGTTCCACGTCGAGGCCGACGGCTCCGTTGGGGCGCGCAATCCGGTGTCCTGTGGTGCGATCGAGCACAAGATGGGCATTCACGGCAATTCGACCTGCGTCATGAACTATGACGAGGCGATCGGCTATCTCATCGGTGCGGAGAACAAGGGCCTGAACGCCATGTTCGTGATGATGAACGAGGCCCGCCTCGGCGTCGGCCTGCAGGGTCTGTCGATTTCGGAAGTGGCCTACCAGAACGCCGCCAATTATGCCCGCGAGCGCATCCAGGGTCGCTCGCTGTCGGGTGCCAAGGCGCCGGACAAGAAGGCCGATCCGATCATCGTGCATCCGGACGTGCGCCGCACGCTGATGACCATCAAGGCCTTCAACGAGGCCGGCCGCGCCTTCACGCTTTGGACGGCGCTCAAATCCGACATCGCGCATCGCGGCGACAACGACAATGACCGCCAGACCGCAGATGACATTCTCGGCCTGATGACGCCGATCCTGAAAGGTGTCCTGACCGACAAGGGCTTCGACCACGCCGTCATGGCCCAGCAGATGTATGGCGGCCACGGCTATATCGAAGAGCATGGCATGAGCCAGTATGTCCGCGATGCCCGCATCGCGATGATCTACGAAGGTGCCAACGGTGTCCAGGCACTCGATCTCGTCGGCCGCAAGCTGGCGCTGAACGGCGGCCGGGCGATCACCGCGCTGTTCAAGGAAATCGGCGATTTCTGCGAGGAAAACCGCTCGGACGAGAAGCTCGTCGTCTACACCAAGGGCCTGAAGAAGGGCTTGAACGACCTGCAGGCGGCGACCATGTGGTTCATGGGCAATGCAATGGCCAAGCCCGACAATGCCGGTGCCGGCTCCACCGACTACATGCACCTCTTCGGCCTCGTCGTTCTCGGCTACATGTGGGCGAAGATCGCCAAGACCGCCGAAGAGAAGCTTGCCGAAGGCGACACGGCGCGCGAGGACTACCTGAAGAACAAGCTGATCACGGCAAAGTTCTATATGGAGCGCATCATGCCGGAAACGGCGCTGCGCCGCACGCGCATCGAAGCCGGCGCCGACACCACAATGGCACTGGATGCTGCGGCGTTCTGATTGAGCTTGCCTCTTCTCCCCAGCGGGGAGAAGGTGGCCCGAAGGGCCGGATGAGGGGGCGCCGGAGGCGCGCCTTTTGGCCCCGGCCCTGCCGGAGCCTCCTCATCGCCTCGCGTTGCTCGGCACTTCTCCCCACTGGGGAGAAGAGGAAACCAATAATTTCACGGCGCAAAGCCGACAGGGAGATGAAATATGACCGACGTCTTCATTTACGACCATGTGCGCACGCCGCGCGGCCGGGGCAAGAAGGATGGATCGCTGCACGAGGTGCCGACGCCACGCCTTGCCGCAAAGGTGCTGGAAGCGCTGCGCGACCGCAACGGGCTCGACACCTCCACGGTCGACGACATCATCATGGGCTGCGTCGATCCGGTCTATGAGGCCGGCGCCGTGATCCCCAAGGCTGCTGCCTTCGAGGCCGGCTATTCCAGCAAGGCGCCAGGCATGCAGATCTCGCGCTTCTGCGCGTCGGGTCTCGATGCGGTGAATTTCGCAGCAGGCAAGATCGCGCAAGGCTCTGACGACATCGTCATCGCCGGCGGCGTGGAATCGATGTCGCGGGTCGGCATGGGCATGTCGGGCGGCGCCTGGTACATGGACCCGTCCGTCAATTTCCCCGGCTATTTCATGCCGCAGGGCGTCTCGGCTGACCTGATCGCCACGAAATACGGCTTCTCCCGTGATGACGTCGATGCCTATGCCGTCGAAAGCCAGAAGCGCGCCGCCCATTCCTGGGACAATGGCTGGTTCGACAAGTCTGTCATTCCGGTGAAGGACCAGAACGGGATCACCATTCTTGCCCGGGACGAGCACATGCGTCCGACGACGACGATGCAGTCGCTCGCCTCACTCAACCCCTCCTTCCAGATGCCCGGCGAGATGGGCGGCTTCGAGGCCGTTGGCATCCAGGCGCATCCGGAAATCGAAAAGATTACCTACGTCCACCATGCCGGCAATTCGTCGGGTATCGTCGATGGTTCGGCCGCCGTGCTTGTCGGCTCCAAGGCCGGCGGCGAGGCGATGGGACTTAAACCCCGCGCCCGCATCCGGCATTTTGCCAACATCGGCTCCGATCCGGCCCTGATGCTGACCGGTCCGATCGATGTCACCGAGAAGATCCTGAAGCGCTCAGGCATGACGATCGCCGATATCGACCTGTTCGAACTCAACGAGGCGTTTGCCGCCGTCGTTCTGCGCTTCATGCAGGCTTTCGACGTTTCGCACGACAAGATGAACGTTGCAGGCGGCGCGATCGCCATGGGCCATCCACTCGGCGCCACCGGCGCGATGATCCTCGGCACCGTGCTCGACGAACTGGAACGCCGCGATCTGAACACGGCCCTGGTAACGCTCTGCATCGGCGCCGGCATGGGCACCGCAACGATCATCGAACGGGTGTGAGGTCTTCCCCTCCCCTTGTGGGGAGGGTGGCCCGCAAGGTCGGGAGGGGTGTCGCCGTCACGGCAAGAACGCCCCTCCCCAACCCCTCCCCACAAGGGGAGGGGCTTAACCGCCACAGAATTTCAGGGAGAGACCCCATCATGACCTATACCAACTTCACCATCGAAACGGATGCCGACGGTCTGGCGCTTGTTACCTGGGACATGCCGGACAAGTCGATGAATGTGTTCACCGCTGCCGTCCTTGAAGAGCTCAACGCGATCATCGACGCGGTCGTGGCCGATGCCGAAATCAAGGGCGTCGTCTTCACCTCCGGCAAGTCAACCTTCTCCGGCGGTGCCGATCTGTCGATGATCAAGGGCATGTTCACCTTCCAGGCCGAAGAGAAGAAGAAGAACCCGGACACCGCCACCGAGAAACTGTTCGAGCTTTGCGGCCAGATGAACGGCCTCTTCCGCAAGCTTGAAACCTGCGGCAAGCCCTGGGTTTCGGCGATCAACGGCACCTGCATGGGCGGCGCTTTCGAGCTGTCGCTGGCCTGCCACGGTCGCGTCGCCTCCAACGTCAAATCGGTCAAGATCGCGCTTCCGGAAGTCAAGGTCGGCATTTTCCCGGGCGCCGGCGGCACGCAGCGTGTACCGCGTCTGACGAATGCGCAGGACGCCCTGCAGATGATGACCACCGGCTCCTCGCTCACCCCGCAGCGTGCCAAGGCGATGGGCCTCGTGCATGAACTGGCCGATCCCGACAAGCTCATCGACGCCGCAAAAACCATGCTGAAGAACGGCCTCAAACCCGTCCAGCCCTGGGATGAAAAGGGCTTCAAGGTGCCCGGCGGCGGCATCTGGACGCCGGCTGCGGCCCAGCTCTGGCCGGCGGCCTCCGGCATCCTGCGCCGCGAAACCTATGGCAACTATCCCGGCGCGCTCGCCATTCTGAAATGCGTCTATGAAGGCCTGCAGGTGCCGTTCGACACCGGGCTGAAGATCGAGCAGCGTTACTTCACGCAGGTTCTGCAGACCACCGAGGCCTTCTCGATGATCCGCTCGCTGTTCGTCTCGATGCAGGAACTCGGCAAGGGCGCCCGTCGCCCAGCCGGTCCTCCAAAGTCCAAATTCGCCAAGATCGGCGTCGTCGGCGCCGGCTTCATGGGCGCCTCGATCGCCTATGTCACGGCCGCTGCCGGCATTCCCGTCACGCTTGTCGACCGCGACATGGAAGCTGCCAGCAAGGGCAAGGCTCATTCCGAGGGTCTCGTGAAGGACTCGATTGGCAAGGGCCGGATGACGCAGGAACAGGGTGAGGCGCTCTTGGCGCTGATCACCCCGTCCGCCGACTACAACGACCTGGCCGACGTCAAGCTCGTCGTCGAGGCCGTATTCGAGGACCGCCAGGTCAAGAAGGATGTGATCGAAAAGGTCGAGGCCGTTCTGGCCGAAGACGCAATCTTTGCCTCCAACACCTCGACTCTGCCGATCACCGGCCTTGCGAAGAATTCCAAGCGTCCGGCGCAGTTCATCGGCATCCACTTCTTCTCGCCGGTCGAAAAGATGATGCTGACGGAAGTCATCATGGGCAAGGAAACCGGCGACGAGGCTTTGGCCGCAGCGCTCGATTTCGTCGCGGCGATCAAGAAGACGCCGATCGTCGTAAACGACACGCGCGGCTTCTACGTCAACCGCTGCGTCTTCCGCTATATCCACGAAGCCTATGACATGCTGATCGAAGGCGTGCCGGCGGCGATGATCGAGAATGCCGCCAAGATGGCCGGCATGCCGGTCGGGCCGCTGTCGCTCAACGACGAGGTGGCGATCGATCTTTCGCAGAAGATTCTCAAAGCTTCGATTGCCGATCTCGGCGAAGCGGCCGTCGATCCGCAGCACATGACGCTGATCAACAAGCTGGTCGACGACCTCGACCGCCGCGGCCGCAAGAACGGCAAGGGCTTCTACGACTACCCGGCTAAGCCCGCCAAGAAATCGCTCTGGCCGGGCCTGAAGGACCTCTTCCCGCAGAAGTCGGCCGACGCCTTCGACGTCAACGTGCTGAAACAGCGCTTCCTCGCCACGATCGCGCTCGAAGCCGCCCGCACCATGGAAGAGGGCATCGTCACCGACCCCCGCGAAGCCGACGTCGGCTCCATCCTCGGCTTCGGCTTCGCCCCTATACCGGCGGCACGCTGAGCTATATCGACGGCATGGGCGTGAAGGCCTTCGTGGCACTGTGCGAGAAACTGGCCGAGACTTACGGCGAGCATTTCCGGCCGACGGCTCTGCTGCAGGACATGGCAGCGAAGGGCGAGACGTTTTACGGGCGGTTTGATCCGTATGCGAAGAGGGAGGCGGCTTAGGCCGCCTCTACCAGGATCCTCATCCTCATATTGTTTGGTTTTGTTTAGAAGTCATTCCTTGAAGGAGCAATGACCACCCCAGTTCTGTTGTTTATACGTTGACAGTGACATCGCGATTTCTCTAGATACGGCAATTTTAAGTTTAAGAAACATACCTGCCGAAATTAGTGGGTCCTATGAAGAGCCGAATATATCTAATTGTTTTGCTCGCAGCCGCCAGCGCTGCATTCATGCTCATCAACGGAGGCGTCGATAGGTTTGGACCATCAACTTATATAATTCCATCATGTCTAGCTGTAGCGGCCGTCGGTCTGATGTTCCGTTTTCGAAGGCTTTTTCTACCGGAACTTCATCTTGTTATCTGGACCGCCGTAGCACTTTGTCTTATGTTCACATACATTAACCGTGACCATCTTTTTCACCACGGTAACCGGCTCTTGGCCGCGATCCTTCCCGGAAAGGCTATCGCCGTAACAACGAACAACGGGCGATCTGAAGTGCTTGTGCATAAAGCAACCGGAGGTCATTTCGAGACATCAGCGAAGATCAACGGTCGCGAACTGACCATGTTGGTTGACACGGGAGCAAGCCAGATCGTTTTAAGTCATGCGGACGCCCGAAAAATTGGTATCGACATGCAGAAGTTGGAATTCAATGTTCCGGTTTCGACAGCTGGCGGCTTGAGATTGAATGCCCTGACCACCCTGCGCATCGTTTCAATCGGGTCTATTTCACGCCACACAGTTCCGGCATTGGTATCGCAGAAAAACGAGCTTGATCAGAGCTTGCTGGGGATGAGCTTCTTGTCGAGTCTCGCCTCATTCCAAATGAGTGCCGACGAATTGAGACTAACCGATTATTGACGTCTAACCTCCTGATCCGCCGCGACTGTTGCGTTTACCGTTCGCTGTTCGGCAACGTGGTCCAATCACATTCGCAAACTGCTCGAAATTTATTCAATGACACTGCAGCGCGAAGCCTCCGCGGGATCTCCCTACATTTCCTCCCCGGCCACGCCCTTATCCTCCCGTGCTGTCGGCGATGACAGCGCAAACAGGCCCGACGCAATGATAAGCCCAGCCCCGGCAACCGTCGTCAGATAGGGCACCTCGCCGAAGAACAAAAACCCCAGAGCGGGGCCCAGAGCATGCCGGTATATTCGAAGGAGGTGACGACGCTGGCTTTGGCGATGCGGTAGGCGTTGGTGAGGAGCGTCATGGCGACCGCGGCGATAACGCCGCAGGAGGCGATCAAAAGGAAATCATGCGGGTTGGGCCAGACCCAGGGGCGGATCAGGAATTCGATCGACTTGTGGCTTGCCTCGTGGATGCCGGTGGCATGGAAAAACCGGCAATGAGCAGCGCGCCGATGAGATAGACGCCGTTCTGGTAGAAGGACATGACCGAGGCGGAGACATCACTGCCCATCCTGCGCGCCATCAGCATGGCGAGCGCATAAGTTGCCGCCGAAAACAGCGAGAGCAGGGCCGCCGGCTCGAACAGGCCGGCGCCCGGGCGCAGCATCACCATGACGCCGATGAAGCCGACACAGACCGCCGCGATCCTCCGCCAGCCGATCGCCTCACCCAGCAAGGGTGCGGCGAGCGCCAGCATGAACAGCGGCACTGTGAAATAGAGCGCCACGGCATCGGCCAGCGGCAGCGCCGGAAAGGCCATATAATAACTGGTATAGGCGACGAGCAGCAGAAGAGCCCGGCCGGCAAGCGGCCAGACATTGCGGGCGAAGATCGAGCCAAGGCCGGATTCCACATGAACGAAGGCAAGCAGGAGCGGGATCGCGACAACGCCGCGCGTCGCCACCACCTGGGTCAGCGGATAGCTGCCGGACACCGCCTTGATGATCGCGTCCTGTAGCGAAAAGATCAGGATGCCGAGGCACAGATAGGCGATCCCCAAGGCCGCGCGATTCTGCAAGGTTAGCCTCCCCTTCCGAAAGGCCGATGCTGCCCTGCTTTCAAGCCCGGTGCGCTTCGTTTCGCGACATGACCGGCGTTTTCCTGCTTACAGGTCCGGCAGGGCACTTTCAGTGGTTATGCCGTCGTTCAAATCTTCTTTGGCGATGGCCGGGATTGTGCCGCGCGGATCGGAGCCAGAAAATCCAAGGCGGGCCTCTGCGGCAACCGCAGCCTTGTCGGAAAGCGGTGATCCGTCCGGCACCGTCGCCCAGCCGCTCTCCACAAGCCAGGCGGCGGGATCGAGGCCCGCGACGGTGCAGGTGCTGATGACGGTGCCCGTCCATCGGCCCTCCGGCACGCGGCAGACCAGTGCGCGGGCCCGCAGAAAATTGCGCAACGCCGTTCGCGCAACCATGCCGCAAGGCCAGGATTTTCCGCCACTGTCGCAGACGCGCGCGGCGTCCTGGGGCTCGATACCCTCCAACTGCAGGAGCCTATCACCGAAGCGGATCAGCCCCGCCGAAACGGCGACCGGGTTGCGCAGAACAGTGGTGACCGGCTTTACCTCCTTGGCGGTGGGCTCGGACAGCGGCGGGCGGGGCTCGATCCGCTCCAGCGGCGCAGTCAATACCTCCTCGGGCAGCCCGAATTGCAACGGTTCGATGCTGCGCACCGCCAGCGCTTCCCCATCGGAAAGATCCGCCGCATTGTCCTCGTCCAGTCCCGCATCATCGGTCTCGCCGAGATCGGCCATATCAGGCGTTTCCAGCACGAAATCCGACGTCGCAGCACTTTCGCGGCCCCTGATCGTCGCGGAACCGAAAGACAAGAGCATGATGGTCAAGGCAATACCGGCGCAGCCGCCGCCAAGCGTCAGGAGATGCTGCTTCATCAGGAAACATATCCTATGGTCGAGACGTCGCGCATCCTCGCCACGTCTACTGGCTTGCCCAGATGATCCGCGCGATCCACTCGACGTCGCTGACATCGAAGGTCCGGTTCGCATGGTCTGGATTGAGCGAGAGAAGCTCGATGCTGCGCACCGTCTGGCGCACCAGTACCTTGGCCATGACCTCGCCCTCCTTGGTTTTCACGACCACGCGGTCGCCGCGGCGGATCTGCGCGCCGGGCTCGACGATCAGCACGTCGCCGTCGCGATAGAGCGGCAGCATGCTGTCGCCCTGGATTTCCAGTGCGTAGACACCGGCCTTGGTGCCGGGGGCTGCCGGAAAATCGACCACGTCCCAGCCTTGGCCGGCCGGAAAGCCGCCATCGTCGAAAAAGCCGCCGGCACCAGCCTGGGCAAAGCCGAGCAGCGGTATCGAGCCGGCCTGCGGCGGAAACGCGCCGTCCGGAAACTGTCCGTCACGGCCATCTGGACGCAGAAAATCCATGAACTGGACGATCGTGGAACCCGTCGCGTCCAGCACCTTGGCGATCGATTCGGTCGACGGCCAGCGCTCGCGACCGTCCACGGAATGCCGCTTGGATTTGTTGAACGACGTCGGGTCGAGGCCGGCCCTGCGGGCAAGGCCGGACGGAGACAATTGATGACGCTCGGCGAGCGCATCGATGGCTCCCCAAATGCTGTCATGTGAAAACATCGTTGCCATCCTGCGGGCGGACAAGGCGCAAGACAGGCGCCTCTTCTCTCGGCGGCAAGATTACCGAAATGCCGGGCACGAGTAAAGGCGGAGAGGAAAATAATCCTCGCACCGGAGATCTCTCAGAAAGAACACAATATTGAAATGCCGCCCTGGAGGCCTATTCTTGTTCGAACAGAGACAGGCGAGCGGCGGGCGTATTTTTGTATTCCATTCTCAAATCCGAAATCCTGCTGCTGGTGGCGCTTCTGGCGGGCGTGCTCGGTTATATGTTCGAGCACAGCCTGCTCGAAGCCGGGCAAGCCATGGCGCTTGCCGGGGCCGCATTTCTGGTGGGGGCGATCGTGCTGGCCTCAATGCGGGTTGCCCATCATGCCGAGGTGCTGGCGGCCCGGGTCGGTGATCCCTATGGCACGATGATCCTGACCTTGTCGGCTGTGCTCGTCGAGGTCATCATCCTCGCCATCCTCATGACCAAGGAAGCCTCGCCGACGCTGGTGCGCGATACGATTTATGCGGCGGTCATGCTCGACATCAACGGCATTCTCGGGCTGGCGGCGCTTCTCGGCGGCATCAAGCATGGCGAGCAGTCCTATAATGACGATTCCAGCCGCACCTACAGCGTGATGATCCTGACCGCCATGGGCATTTCCATGGTCGTGCCGGAATTTATTCCGCAAGCCAAATGGCATTTCTATTCCGCCTTCACCATCGTCGCCATGGTGACGCTCTATGCGGTTTTCCTGCGCATGCAGGTCGGCGCCCACAGCTACTTCTTCAGCTACAGCTATCCGAAGACGAAGGCGAAAACCGACGAGGCACCGCTGCAGGATACGCCCATCCTCGGTTCGATCTTTATCCTGGTCATCGGCGTCATCATCATCGGTGGACTGGCGGAGGTCATGTCGGTGCTTCTGACCGCAGGGCTCAAGGGGACCGGCGCACCGCCGGTGCTGGCCGCGATCGTGGTTGCGGCCATTTCCGCAGCACCGGAAATCCTGACTGCCCTTCGGGCCGCCCTTGCCAACCGCATGCAGGCGGTGGTCAACATCGCGCTCGGCGCATCGCTATCGACGGTGATCCTGACCGTGCCCGTGATGGAGGCGATCGCGCTTTATACCGGCCAGCCCTTCATCATGGCGATGACCCCGGTGCAGACGGTCATGGTGGCGATCACGCTGATCGTTGCGGCCATCAACCTCAACGACGGCGAAACCAATGCCATCGAGGGCATGACGCATTTCGTGCTGTTTGCCACCTTCCTCATGCTGTCGGTGCTTGGACTGTAGCCGAGGGCAGGCAAGGCGGCAGGGATGGCATGACGGCCCCCATTTTTCACCACATCGCCTCCCCGGGGTGCCCTTTCGCGCAACGCGGCGCCGCGCTATCAGAAAGGCCTGCCCGCATCATCGGACAGAGCGCCCTGGAGCCTTCCCGTGAACCCTTCCGTCCTGTCCGGCATCCTCTTGACGATCTTTTCCTATTTCCTGTTTTCGCTTCAGGATGCCGCGGTCAAATGGCTGGTGGTCGGCCTGCCGGTTTTCCAGATCCTGTTCGTGCGCAGCATCACGATCTTTGCTCTGTGCCTTGTTGTCGGCCGCAGCGCCGTTGTTCGCAAATCGATCGCCTCGCCGGTGCTGAAGCCGATGTTCATCCGCAACCTGCTGCTGCTCGCGGCCTGGCTTTCCTATTATACGGCGGCACGCGACCTCGGGCTCGCGGAACTGACGACGCTCTATTACGCCTCGCCGATCCTGATCACTATTCTCGCCGTGCCGATCCTCAAGGAACACGTCCCGCCGCTGCGCTGGATCGCCGTGGTCGTCGGGTTTGCCGGGGTCATGGTCGCCTGCGATCCGCTGGGCGCGGGCATGACGCTCAACACGCCGGTGCTGCTCGCACTGCAGGCTGCGGTGTTCTGGGCGATCGGCACGGTGCTGTTGCGCAAGACGGCCTTGATGGAGGTGACGCTGGTGCAGATGACGCTGTCGAGCGGCTTCTTCATCCTGTTTACCTGCGTTCCGATGGCGATCTATTGGGTTCAGCCGACGCTTCTCGATCTCGGCCTGATGGCCGGCACGGGCATCATCGCCGGGATCGCCCAATATGCGCTTTTCGAGGGCATGCGCCGGGCACCTGTCTCTGTTCTCGCGCCGTTCGAATATTCCTCGCTGGTCTGGGCGTTCCTGCTGGGTTTCGCCATCTGGGGCGATATTCCGGGCGCGCAGGTCTTTGCAGGTGCCGCGCTGATCATTTCCGCCGGCATGATCATCATTGCCGGCGAGCGCTTTTCCCGCAGGCTGCGCGACAGCTGAGGGTTGTCCGCACTCCAATTCACCTTCGCCTCTCTCGCAAGATTCATCGTTCCGTCATCTGCGCTTCATGGCCCTGTCACCCCAGCGGTCTATCGCCATCGCATGGATCACGGACATGGAGCATTGTCATGCGATGGGCAGCCCCGATCTTTGCAGCTGTTGTTCTCGCCGCCGTCACGGTCAACGGCATCGCCGCCGAGACGACGCGGACCAGCCAGATCCTCAACCGGCTGCAGGATGCCAACCAATGGCGCAGCCACATCATGGTCGTGGCACACCGGGCGGGCTGGAAGGAGAACGGCAGGATACGGATGGCGGAGAACTCGCTGGCCTCGATCCGCTACGCCATCAATCTTGGCGCCGAAATCGTCGAAATGGATATCCGTAAAACCGCAGACGGCCGATTGATCGTCATGCACGACAGCTGGCTCGACCGGACGACGACCTGCAAGGGCGAGGTCGATAAACGCACCCTGACCGACCTGCAGGCCTGTCGGCTGATCGTCGAGGGCACTGGTATCATCACCGACGAACCGATACCGACCCTGGAACAGGCTCTGGCCACCGCGAAAGGCCGCATCCTCGTCAATATCGACAACAAGCTCGGCCCCGACGCCCTGCCCGAGATCGCGGCCACGGCCCGCGCCATGGGCATGGCCGATGGCATCCTGATCAAGGAAGCCGTCTGGAACGCCAAGCGGATCGACGACACCAAGGCGGTGCTCGCGAGCGTCGGCGACGACGTGCCGTTCATGCCGATCCTGGCGGACGATGCCGTGCACGAAGCCCGCTTCATGACGCAGGCAACCCGGGCGTTTTCCGCCTTCGCGGCGGAACTCGTGACCTGGCATGAGACCGGCGCGCCGCTGACGGATCGCGGTGGACCGCTGTTCAGCGCCATGGCACGGGCGGCAGCGATTGCCGGCAACTGGCATCTCTGGGTCAACACCTATCCGATCGTCAACAGACCGGGCGCCATGCTGGCCGGCGGACGCGGCGACGAACTCGCCGTCTTCGGACAGCGGCCGGAGGAGGTCTACGGCTTCTGGGCCGATCGCGGCGCAACCATCATCCAGACGGACGAACCGAAGCTGGCGATCGAATGGCTGGAGGCCAATGGCTACCGGGTGCCGTACGACCTGACGAACTGAGAAAGCCGGCGACAGGTGGTGCCCCAGAGGAGAGCGTTTGCGGCCACTTGAGCCCCGGTTCACGGTTAAGTGCCGGTAAAAGACGCATTTGCCCTTAAATCTGTCAGCCTCAATCTCTATATCCGTGCCTACGGGTCCAAAGGACCCAGGGAGAAGTTTGAGAGGAACGGATTGAATGCAGCGTTTTGGACGGTTTCTTGCCCTTGCGGCGGTGGGTTTGACGGTGATGCTCACCGTGGTCGATGTGGCCGAGGCGCGCCGCTCCAGCAGCGGCTTTGGCAGCCGCGGCACACGCACGTTCCAGACACCCGCAATCACCCGCACGGCGCCGAATACCGCAACGCCGATCGACCGGACGATGACGCAGCCTGGCGCAAACCAGGCGACCGGCCAGCAGGGCCTTGGCCAGGCGGCACGCCCCGGAACGCAAGGTCGCGGCCTGTTCGGCGGTTTCGCCGGCTCCATGCTCGGTGGTCTGGCGCTCGGCGGGCTGATCGGCATGATGATGGGCACCGGTTTTGGCGGCGGCATCGGCTTCCTCGGCCTGCTCTTGCAGATGGCGCTGATTGCGGGCGCCGTCATGCTCGCCATGCGTTTTTCGGCCGCGGCCGGCAGACGGCGTCAGCCGGTTATGCGCCGGGAACGGCCTCCGGGCGCTCCGGTGGATCGGCCTCGCCGCTTTCAGGTTTCGGCCAGGGTTTTGGCTCGCAAGCCAACCGCGAGGCCACCAGCCCCGGCTTCAGCATTCCGCGCATCGGTGGCGGCAACCGTCCCTTGCCCGTGCAGGAGGCAAGTGCCGCGACGGACGAAATCGGCATTGGTCCGGAGGATCTCGACGTGTTCGAGACGATCCTGAAACAAGTGCAGTCCGCCTATGCCGGCGAAGATTATGCGACCTTGCGCAAGCTGACGACGCCGGAGGCCATGTCCTACCTTGCCGAAGAACTGAGCGACAATGCCACCAAGGGCCTGAAAAACGAGGTCAGCGACGTGAGCCTTGTGCAGGGCGATGTCGCCGAATCCTGGCGCGAAGACAATGACGACTATGCCACGGTTGCCATGCGCTACGAGAGCATCGACGTACTGCGGGAACGCGCGACCGGCCGCGTGGTCGAGGAGACCCGGACAGGCTGACGGAAACCGTCGAACTCTGGACGTTCCTGCGCAAGCGCGGCGGCAATTGGCAGGTTTCCGCCATTCAGGGCGCCGCGACCTGATCAGGTCGGAGAGTCTGACAGATCGCTCCATCAGAGGTCCGGTGCACCCGTTGCACCGGGCCTTTTGCTATCGGAAGACCAGATCGCCCATCTCCGCTGCACTGGAAAGTGAGACGGCACCCTTGCAAGCGCGAAGACAAGACCGTACCTCCCACAGATCACGCTGACACAGGCTAGGAACCCATGCTCGATACACTCGGCCACCATGAAGCCCTCATCTACGTCATGGTCATGATGTCGGCCGTCGACAAAGCGATGAGCGACGATGAACTTGAACGGATCGGAGCGCTCTGCCGGCTTCTTCCGATTTTCGAGGATTTCGACGACGAGCGCCTGGTCGATATAGCCCGAGATTGCGCTTCACAGCTTTCAGGCACCGAAGGTCTCGACATCGTTCTCGAGATCATCCGCGAGGCCCTGCCTGCCCGGCTATATGATACGGCCTATGCGCTGGCGGTCGAACTGGCAGCCGCCGATCTTGCCATTCGCCACGAGGAAATCCGTCTGCTTCAGATGCTGCGCGACCGTCTCGGTCTCGACAAGCTGACCTGTGCCGCCATCGAGCGCGGGGCCATGGCTCGCTTCCGCCGATAGACGAAAAAGTCAGAAAATTCCGTTAGGGAAATACCGCAGATAGATTTCGTTGAGCCGGCCATTGCGTGACAGGGCGAGTAGCGCGTGATCGATCGCCTGGGTCAGTGCCGAATCTTCCTTGCGGTTCATGATTGCCAGCCCCTCGCCCAGGAAACGCTGCGAGAAATAGGCACCGTCAAGAAGCGTGCAGCAACCGGCAGCATCCGCTGCAGAAACCCAGAACGACAGTTGCATGCCGTCGGAAAAAACGGCGGGGACAGTGCCCTCCTGGAGCGCTGCCAGCATCTCATTGCGCGTTGGAAAAGTTTTGACTTCGAGTTTGGGAAAAAATGCTTTCAGCATGGCCTCATGCGTCGTGCCAGCGACGACGCCTACGGATTTTCCGGCCAAGGCCTTCACCGTTTCGTCACGCCCAAGCGACCGCATGTTTGCCGCAAAACGCGCCGGTAACTTCATAAATACGCGGGAAAACGCAAAGCGCTGGCGCAATTCCGGACTGATTGCAACCCCAGCGACTATCGCCTCCCCCTGCCCTTCCCGCAGCGCAGATTGCAACTCGTTGAAGGTGACGGCCTGAATTTCGCATTTTTCTCGATGTCGAGAAAGCGGCAGATCTCGCGAACGAGATCGACATGATAGCCGGCGAGTTTTCCGGATTGATCGATAAAGTTGAAGGGCGGAAAATCGACGGTTGTCAGGAAACGTAACCGGACAAGGCCGCTGAGGTCCGGCTTGGCAATCCGTTCACGGCTGTCAAACAACGTGGGCATATCATGCACAGCGCCATCAGCAGCTCGCGCCACAGTGCTAGAAAATACAACCAAAAACACGTTTAACGCGAGTAACCCGTAGAATTTTAGGGATGAATGCACAACACGTCTCATTATGATCGATCGCGGGGACAGTTGCGGGGCATTGCTGCGAAGCAATGGGTTCATGAATGCGCTTCGGAGATTATCCGGACAGTTCCGGGATAGCTACAGCAAATGCACAACCGGAGGCCGTGATCGCCACACCACCGGCCGCGCCCCTTGTGCTGTCTCTCAAGCCGGAGCTTCTGCAGCAGGGGCGAGACCTGTTGCGCATGGGCATCGGCAAGCCGTTGATCGCCCGGATGATGCTGATGGCGCAGGCGCACGGGACCTGCGTCGAGGAAGAGTTGCTGGCGTCCGGCGAAATCGACGAGAACTTGTATTTTGAAGCCTTGGCGAACTCGCTGGGCGTGCCCTTCATGAAGGTTCTGGACGCCTCCCGCATTCTTGACATCGCCGGTCTGGACACCCAGCTTGTCCGCCCGGAAACGCTGCGTCTGCATCATCCCTCCCGTCCGCCGATCACCGTGATCGTCCCCCGTCTCGACCGGCTGGCACAAACCCTTGAGGCGCTGCAGCGCGTTCCGGCCCTCAGAGCCAGCATCGTCGTATCCTCCGCCTCTGAGGTACGCCGCGCCGCATGGCAGGCCGCAGGCCTGCGACGCGTCTCCGAGACTATCGGTGCACTGTTCGAGACGACGCCGCTGCACAGCGCACGCATCACGTTCTGGGGCAGGCAGGGCTTCTACACGGGCGTTCTGCTTTGCGGTCTCCTTGTCTCGGCCGTCACTTTGCCGCTGATCAGCATGCTCCTGGTTCATATTGTCCTGACGTTGTTTTATCTCGCCAATCTGCTTGTCCGCTTCTACGCGCTGTTCTGCGCCTTCCGCCGGGAGCGGCAGGACAGGAATGAGCAAGCTGCCGTGCCGCATGACGGCGATCCCTTGCCCATCTATTCGGTGCTGGTTGCGCTCTACAGGGAAAAGGGAGTGGCGGCGCAACTGGTCCAGGCGCTGGACAGGCTGGATTGGCCGCGCTCACGCCTCGATATAAAATTCGTCTGCGAAGAGGATGACGCAGAAACCATTGCCGCTTTGGAAACGATGCGGCTTGCTCCGGAATACGAAATCGTTCGCGTGCCGGTGCGCCTTCCTCGAACCAAGCCGAAGGCGCTGGCCTATGCGTTGCCGGGCTGCCGCGGATCCCTGGTGGTGGTTTATGACGCAGAGGATCGCCCAGATCCGGGCCAGCTGCGCGAAGCCCATGCCACGTTTGCGAAGGCCCCACCCCATGTCATCTGCCTGCAGGCACCTCTGATCATCACCAATGCCCGGCAGTCGTGGCTGAGCGCGCTGTTCGCGCTCGAATATGCCGGCCTGTTTCGTGGTCTCTTACCGATGCTGTCCGTCTCCGATCTACCATTGCCGCTTGGGGGTACATCCAATCATTTCCGGACCGCCCCCTGAGAGCCATCGGCGGCTGGGATCCATACAATATGACCGAGGACGCAGATCTCGGCATGCGGTTGCATCGCCTCGGTTATCGCGCCCGGGTCATTTCAAAGCCGACCTTCGAGGATGCTCCGGTGACGCTCGGCGTCTGGCTTGGCCAGCGCACCCGCTGGTTCAAGGGCTGGCTGCAGACCTGGCTGGTGCTGATGCGCGAACCAGGGGAACTCGCTGGCGAAATGGGCTGGGCTGGGTTTACCGTCTTTCAGATCCTGATTGCCGGCTTGCTGCTTTCCTCGCTCGGCCATCCGATCATTATCGCCTTTCTCGTCTATCTGATCTGGACGATGCTGCAGCAGAGTGCCCACGCAGCAGACCCCTAACCCTCTGGCTGTTCATCATCGACACCGTCAACATTTTCGGGAGCTACGCCGTCTTCATTGCGCTTGGACGAAACCGCATGAACAACCGGGAGCGTCGGGCGGTCGGCTCGCGCTGGGTTTTCGTGCCGGTCTATTGGCTGGTCATGTCGGCAGCGGCCTGGAAAGCCGTGTTCGAGCTGCGCCAAAAACCTTTCGTCTGGAACAAGACACCGCATGTTCCGGTCGTCAAGGCGGACAATTGAACGGAAGGAATGGAGCGGGTGAAGGGAATCGAACCCTCGTATTCAGCTTGGGAAGCTTCGAGAACAGAGCCGGAAATCAATTGCGTGTTTCAATGACACAATGGCCCGCCGGCATGAGGTCGGCGGGCCATTTGAAACAGTGATCCCCATCCACGACCTTCCCCTTCGATCTGGGAGGGCCGGGACAAAGGCAAAGAATCAAAAGGGTACCGCCGCGGTTGGCACTACGACTTCTCGTTATGTTCCAAAAGAGTGGCTAACTCAGAAAAATACAATCTTTCGTTGCCATTTTCTATTGCTTTCAAAGATTTCCTGCCACGCTGCGTATATCCAACGGGCATGGTAACGCGTCTATTTTCAACAGAGCCGTACGTTTGAGGCAAATTTAGATGGAATCGACCACGGTCAACGAAGACGGACTTGGTATTCAGGAGCCGGAACCGCAAAACCATAGTGATCTTTTCTTAGGGCTTGCCCGTGAGTTGATCCGTGCACGGATGGCGGACGTGCCGGCACCTCCCTCATTGTTTCATTATACTAGTGCTGCCGGTCTGATCGGCGTTCTCGAGAAAAATACTCTGTGGTTTTCGAACTCCATGTTTTTAAACGATGGATCAGAGTCATTTTGGGGAATAAACGTTTTCGAACATGTTTTAGATGAGTTCCTGACGCTGCATGATGCGGACGCCCGTGAGACGGGAGATAAGCTCAAACGATGGGTTCGCGACGCTTTCAACTTTTTCCAACCGATTGTCTTTTGCATGAGTGAGGAAGACAACCTCCTTAATCAATGGCGTGATTATGGGAAAGACGTAACACCTTACTCGATTGAACTCGCGACTGATGGCTTAGAGCAGGACGGATACAATTTTCCGGCCTATCTTTGTGAGGTGATCTACGACATGAATGACCAGCGCGAGATGGCGGCCCGGCTGGTCGAATTGATATACAACAAGTACAGGGAGACTGAAGCCGTAGCGGCTTTTCGTGAAGAGGATGAGGAACCACTTCTGATAGGCGCGGCAAAAGAGATTGTCTGGCTACTCTCTCGGTTTAAAAATACAGCCTTTCAGGCGGAAAAAGAATGGCGTCTTATCTGTCATCGACCCAACCTAGACGGTAAAGTGAAAACACTTTTTCGCGCTGGTTCCCTTGGTGCAGTTCCGTATTACGAATGGTTTCGGCCGACGCTGGAGGGGCGAGGCCCTCTGCCTATTATTCATGTGACGGTCGGCCCGTCGCCTTATTCCGCCGTTTCCGACATTGCTTTGAAGCAACTTCTACACGAGACAGGTTATGGGGACGTTCCGACCCATTATTCGTTAATCCCGATTCGACGAGGGTAGGGATTAGGCGTTGGTAGGACTTCGGTGAGCGGATGACGGTGGATGGTCGAGAAGAAGATTGAGCCGACCGAGAGACAGAGAGCTTTGCTCGAGGCAGAGGACTGGCGCTACTTCGCAATCGACTATGTCGGCACCGGGTTAGGATCGATCGCGACTACCGAGAAAGTGTCTCTTTCAGTTGGCAGGATTGTATCATTCGGTCTTCCGTCCGCGCCTGCACTGTTCCTGGACCTTGCGGCGGCAGCGCACCGTCGGCGAACTGCAATCGATCTGAACAAAGAATTTGTAGTCCATACGGCTCCCCAGGGAGTTTTCCCGGAGAATCAGACCGGCCTTTTCGATTTCCTGCAAGAAATGTCTGCAGAGATCGTGATGTCTTTTTCGGCGATTGAGGCTTTCGCGAACGAGGCAATTCCTAAAGATTTCCCCTTTTCAGTTACGAAACGTGATGGTTCAACCGAATTGCTCTCCGGCGTAGATCTTCAGCGCCAAGTATCTCTCGACGAAAAGATTGCCGTCGTCCTTCCAAGTGCTCTCGGGATCAAAAGCCCAAGAGGAAAGAGACCGTGGGAGAACTATCGAAAGTTAAAGGCGATTCGGGATCGTCTGGTTCACCTAAAGATGATTGATAGGAAGGCGTCGGGACCGGAAGATCAAACGATTTGGGGATCGTTGATTGAGAATCGAAACCAAAACTTTGCTTTGGTCGCTTTATCAATAATCGGTGTATTCTCTGAGGCCCTGCAAAATCGTCGCTGGTACAAACTGGCAGATGGAGCCGTGACCCGACCCTAATCGATGATCCTAACAGCAACCCTATCGGCGATCCCGCCGTCAATCGCCGGATCGTCCTCGCGTCGCAACCCTCAAGTCCCTTCAGGAGATCCCGGCTCCGCCGACTTTTTGGTTGGTCTCTGTAACCGAAATGGAAACCAGGCGGTTGCCTCGCGAAAGCAGTTCTATTTTCCTACTCTCAAGATATAATGTCCTTGCTGATTGTGCCCCATGCCGGAGTACCTGAAGCTTGGTAAAACAAGCGCTTCGAAAAATGTGGGACAAAAAACCGCTCTCCGATTTTATTGCGCTTTATTTTTCGAATGTCCCACATTCTAAGCCAGCTGGGCAGATCTGGTGGCCCCAATCTTGACTCTTCCCCGACCGGAACATAATTAGAACATGCTCGATAGCGAGCAGACTTTTCAACAGAACATTCACACATAGTCCACAGCCTTGCGCACCGGGACGGCTCACCCATGACCGAATACCAGCTCCGCTATAGATGGCGCGTGACCTGGCCCGATGAGGGCGACAGGGACAGCTGGCAAACGGACTTTCGGGGATGGGACGGAGAGAGGCCCGTCGGCCGCATCCGCTTCGAATCGCATGGACCGAAGCGGAACACATGGATGTGGTCAGGCCATGGGGGAAAGGTGCGTGAACGACTTACGCCCCATCAGGGGTACGAGCCTACGGCCCGGCAAGCTGCGGCCAAGGCTGAAGACTATTATGAGCGCCTTATGGCCCACAATGCCATTTAAGCCGAAGCCGCATTCCATGCACCTATGCCTAAGGCGACGCAGCGACGCGCATTCGCTCGAGGCGATCAAGCCGGTCACGCATATCCAGCAAAGCATCCCGCGCACCATAAGTAGCGGCTGAGTTGGCTTTCAGCTCGTCTATCTGCTTTTGCATCTGCGCCCGCTGCTGATCTTCAGATATCCAGACGCGCTCCAGCTCCTGCCGCGGCACCTGGGAGGCGCGAAGATCTGTTACCGCCGCATCCGTCCGCGCCCGATCCTCTGCACCCCTCGCCTGCCGCCAGTCCATTTCTTGCCGCGTCACCATCATCGATGCCAGTGACGATACAGATGATTTCAGATCGGAGGTCGCTTCCCGGATTGGCATGTAGGCGAGACCGCCGAGCATGGCGGCAAAGGTCAGCGCAACACCAAGCGCCTGCCACTGAGGCTTGTTGCGCTCTGCCATGTTGGACGACAGCGATGCGATAGACGCTCGCGTTTCATTTGCGAAACCAGCGAGCGCGTTTTCCATTTGCTTGAAGCCGGAGCGCATCTCCGATTCTAGATCGCTTTGCCGGCGGCCAAGGTTGGTTACCCTCTCCCCCAGCTGCGCCTGCAAAGCATTCTCATAGGCTCTCTCAGTATCGGTATTTGGCACGTCGCCACTCCTGCTCATTTTAAAGCCAACCTATTGCTTGTCACCAGAAACAAAGATGTCTGGCGCATTTCCCGGCGTCTTGATGACAACTGTGGTTTCGGGCGCTAGCTCCTTATCGATAGCCTGTGCAGCCTCCGCCGCCTTGTCGGAGCTGGAGAACTTCAGCGTGCGCAGGATCGATGTCACCGCCGTGACGAGGACGCCGAAAGCGAGGACAAGAGCGGGCGCCTGGCCGGAAAGCACTTCGATCTGTTCTTTGATAGCGGAGACCTGGCCCTCGGAAAGCAGGCCAATGGCGCCAAGGATCGCGACGATCGCCCCCAGGGCGACCAGCACATCGCGAATGACGGTTCCGATCGGCCGAGCCGTCGTGAGCGGAGAAAGAAGTTTGTCGAGCATGGTGATATCCTTTAGGTTTCAAAATCGGGGAGATCGACAGTTTGCCCGGCGAGCTCATGGGTGCAGTCGCCGAGAAATTGGATGCGGCCATCGGCGATGAAGGAGTGACAGACGGCCGGTGGTGCGCCGTCGATCCCGGCGTCACGGCCATTGTAGGTAACCAACACCGAAGGCGTGAACGTCGGTGCATCGGGATTGCCGTTGTAACTCCAGCGAGGACCGGAACCCTCGCCGATGCCGACCTGATGAGCGCCGTCGCAGCCGGGGCACCAGAACAGAATGCGATTGTCCGTGCCGATGCGAAGCTTGGCGGAAAGCGCGCCCATCAGAGACGCGCCGCCTGCACATGCATCCAGTCGAAGTCGCGGGCCTTGCCCAGCGAAAGCCAACCCTCGCTTTCCCAGACCACCCAGAAGTGCACGGCATCGGCATGCGAAAGACGAGCCTGCGGCTTATGAACATGCAGTCCGTTGCGAACGGGGTCGAAGTCGATGGCAATACCCCAGCTATGCATGGAATAGCTGTTGCCGCCGCGCATCTTACGCACGTTTAGCGACCCGCCGAACTGGTCGATGCCGAGGCTTGCCCGTTCCTTGGCATTGTAGATCTGCGCCACCCGCTGCAGCACGCGCTCGGCCGAGGCGGCCACCTTGCGATGCAGTGTCATCCTGCGCAGTCGCGTCGATGGGGACCACGCAAGGAACATGTCGAAGGGAACTTCGATCTGCACCTGGTTCTGCCCGACAGGTCCATAGGCAGCCATGCACTCGGACTGGCGTGGCCAGACCGTTTTCGACGGCTGAAATGTTTCTTTGGCAGGCACGATGTCCCGGTTGGGGATCTCAATCATGATTTTCGGCGGGACGGCGCTGGCCGAGGCCCGCAGGGCCGCCACCACCTTCGGATCAGCAGCCCCGTCAATCGTCAGGCCATTGGCCTTCTCGAAAGCCTTTAGCGCGTCGATCGTCACCGGCCCGATGTGCCCGTCGATCATACCAACCGGATAGCCGTGCGCCGTCAGCCGGCTTTGCAGCCACTGTTCAAATTCCATAGCGATGTCCTTTGAGAGTTAGCGGTTAATCACGCGAAAGCAGCCACCGCTGAATATCCAGCGTGGTTCGCATGTCTTTACCCTTTTCGTTTGAATTTGGCCGAAGCCGCTAGTGCGTCGAGGACTTCTCGACCAGGTCGCCGTCGATTAGCGAACCATCCGTCACAGCGTCTGCGGTCGGAGGCTGGAGTTCCGCCACCTGCTTGAGGGCGCCAGCAAGTCGCTCGCTCAACTCATCGACGGCCTGAGCATGAATGCGAAGTTCCTCGCGAAACATCTCGTTCTGTTTTTCAAGTGACCGGATATACGCGGACATTGTTATTGCCCCTGCCAGTTAACGGCCGCAGCTGTGTCGATTTCAGATTTGGTCGTTGCGATCCCGATCGCCTTCTTCGCGCCGAGACGTTTGGCCTCGATGCCGGCGGAGACCGCTTGCCACGCGTGAAACACGCTGACGATCTCGGTAGCCTTGTCAGCCAACGAAACCCCGTCCATGGCGGCCTCCGCGACGATGTGCGGGATTGTGTCTTCATCGATGTTTGCGTCGGCGAGGAAAGCCTCGGCCTCGGAAAGCTTCTGCTGGTAGGCCATCACCTGGCCAGCGCCGGCGGTGATGAAGTTGAGGCGGTACGCCTCGGCACCTCGGTCGACCTTGATAGCTGCCTCCGCACGCAGCTTGTCGATGTCGATGGGTGCATCGGCTGGTTCCCAACGCGCGAACCAGCTTGCTACATTGTCGGGCGTACCCGGCATCGCCGCTGCAGTGTCAACGTAATGATCCTCGGCCTTGCTGAGCTGGGCAACGATCCCCGCTCGCTCCGCCTCGGGCAGATCTGCCGTGATGCGGGCCGCCACTGCAAACCAGTAGTCGGGCGCATTGGCGATCTGCTGGCGACCCAGCCACCAGGCGGACGCCGCCATCCAGCGGCTCGTCTTGCCCTCGCCAATTGCCTCGACGAGGGCGTCGGCCATGGCTTCGTACATGCTGTCGATCTTGTACATAATTCGTCCTTTTCCGTGGGCCATTTGGTTGGTTGAAGTTCAGATATCATCTGCGCCAGTATAGTATTTTCACATCAATACTAACTGAGCTCGATGTTGCGGTACCGGTGCGCTCAATCACAAGCTTGTAGTTATTAGTTCCAGCGTTGGTAGTGGAATGAATACGGAAGGCGTCTATTCCCCCGGCCGTATTACCGGAGCTATAGCTTATAGAAAACGAGTAGGCTGTCGAACCAGTCGTAGTATTAACAACGCTTACGTTGAAATTCCCCGAGGCGCCGGAACCTGCGGAGATACTATAACTTCCAGTTATTGAGATTAGCGCTGGGCTACCAGCCATCAGTGATGTCAGAGCTACAGTATCCGCGGGATCACCAAGCGCAGTGGCACTCATTGCGGCCGATGCTGTCACTGCATTAGCCGCAATATTTGAAGTGCCAACGGTCAAAGTTCCGATGATTGCATTTGAGATGTTGACCGAACCAAGCGTGGCGGAGATCGCCGAAAGGCTTGTCACGTTCATCTTATCAGCGGTGATCGAATTGGCCGCTATTTTGTCAGCAGTGATACCGCCGTCGACGATAAGATTTCCCCCGTAACGTTTGCGGATAAACACACCACCGAAATAAGCAATTTGCGAGCCTCCTGCTATTCGACGGAAGCGAACTCGTATAGCTCTTTGGCTACCCGAGACCGTGAAGTTAACGCCAACTCGTGTTGAAGATGAAGTATCAGTCTTGTCAGCGATGGTAGTGAAAGTGGCGTCCGAAGTGACAACCCCTGCGGCGTCGATTGTGCCATAGTTGATGTAGGCAATTACTCTACCAGCGCCTACCGCTGTGGTGGCCATGTTGACGGATATCTCAGCATAGTAATCGCCGGACTCGACTGTTATCCATTGTGAATAAGTATTCTGTTCGCTAGCAGAAACGGGAAGCGCCATCGCGTTCTTACCGCGATTTACGTTAGACGTGCCGCTAAAGGTGACAGCGCTACCAGTGTAGAATCCATCCGTAGCGACGAAATCGTAATCAGGATAGACGTTACTGAAATCAGTAAGTGTTAGCTCCCTAGCCGTGATAGCATTCGCTGCAATGTTGTTGGCGCCAATCGTGTCAGCGGCAATCTTGGCTCCTGTGATAGTTGATGCAGCAATATCTGCCGCGACGATAGTTCCTGCGGCAATCTTACCTGCAATGATTGCACCCGCAGCAATCTTTGTAGCGGTGACTGCACTCGTTGCGATTTCGGTGGCAGTGATTGCGTTTGCAGCGATCTTACTTGTGATAACCGCGTCGGCTGCAATCTTGTCCGATGTAATGGCTGAAGCAGCTAACAGACCTGTTGTAATGGCCCCCGCTGCAATCTCGGTTGCGCTAATAGCTCCCGCTGCAATCTTACCTGCAACGACCGAGTTGGCAGCCAATTCGCTTGATGTAATTGCAAGGGCTGCAATTTGGGTAGCGGTAATCGTATTGGATGCTATCTGAGCAGCCGTGATGCTATTCGCTACAATCTTTGCAGCGGTAAGAGTACCATCGACGATCAGTTCTGCGCCTTCGGCTTTTCTAAGAGAGACGCGGTCAACGACGAGGAATCTAGTTCCAGAATTGTTATTATGGTAGATAGAGACTTTACAATATGTCGCCCCAGCGGGAACGGTAGCGATCCCCGAACGCTTAGTCCAGGTCAGAGGTATTGTGTTGTTACTAACCACATCCGTGAAGACTGGGCTTGCAAGAGCTGTTTTGGTTCTATCGTACCAAGTTAGTCTGTAGTAAAGGCCGCTTGTGCCACCAGCGTCTGTGGTTCTGACACTGATATCCCAAGCAAGACTATCACCCGTTGTTACGGGGATGAAGTCCTTTGTTCTAATCCACATTTGGAGGTTAGTTCCTCCAATTATTCCGTTGTCAAGAACGATTGCGCGGCCACCAGTCTGCGCGTCACCGGTCCACATCCACACCTGAGGATCAGTGCCCGCCGCTGGACCAGCATTCCGGATTACGTAATTGCCATCCCAAATATCAGTAGGAATGGATTGATCAAATGCCCCGTCGGGGATGAAGTTCTCAAAGTCGACTAGGACCAATTGCTTGGCCGTAATGGCGTTCGCCGCAATGTTTGAAGCAACGATAGCGTCCGCTGCAACTTTACCGGCGACCACACTGTTGGCAGCCAACTCGTTTGCCGTCACAGCGCTAGCAGCCAGCTTTACGGTTGTGATTGCACCGGAGGCGATTTCAGCGGCAGTAATAGTCCCGGCAACAATCTTTGCAGCGGTTACGCTATCTGAAGCCAGCTCACTTGTCGTAATGGCGTTCGCCGCGATCTCCGCCGCTGTAATGGTGTTGGCTGCGATATGGGCAGCAACAATCGTTCCGTCTACAATTAGTTCGCCTGCATTCTTACGCTGAACTCTGACAGCACCGATTCTATAAGATCCGGTTGTCAAGGCAGTAAGTGTTTGTACATCAACCCATGCGTAGACAGCCCCTGCGGGCACAACAAGCGTTCCTGAAGCCTTAGTGGTGTAACTTGTGTCTGAAGGAGTAAATGTGGCTATATTGACTTGGCCCACATATGTACTTCCATCGGCTTCCATAAATCTTATTCTAAAATTAAGATTACCATCAGGCGATGATATGGCCCTTGCAGTAACCGACCCCATAAATGTAGTTCCTGGCACAACCGGAAACACATTAGCATTCCTAGTCGTCGCAGTAGTTCCTGTGGACAGCGACATGTAGTTATCGCCTATGAAGGCAAGCGAAGGGGCTCCTGTGACAATAGTAGCATTAGCGCCTTTGACCCAAGAGACGTCACCATCAGCAAAAGTAGGGTTCTCTACATAGTTGGTAAAGTCCGCCATTACCAATTTATCTGCAGTGATGGTTTTGGCTGCGATATTACTAGCAACGATCGCATTTGCTGCAATCTTACCGGCAACCACACTATTGGCCGCAAGTTCGTTTGCCGTCACTGCCCCCGCCGCCAGCTTTGCGGTACTAATTGCCCCTGCTGCGATCTCTGTCGCAGTGATAGTACCTGCGACAATCTTAGCGGCGGTCACGCTGCCAGCAGCCAATTCGCTGGTCGTGATGGCGTTAGCAGCAATTTCATTTGCAGTGATTGTATTGGCGGCAATAAGAGCTGCTGTGATAGTATTCGCTGCAATGTGTGCTGCAACAATGGTGCCGTCTACAATTAGCTCAGCCCCTTCCGACTTGCGCAAGTAGACCCGATCAATGATCAAGTAGCGAGTTGTTGCGGGGCTGTGATATATTCTGACTTTGCAATACTTTGCGCCTGTAGGTATCGCAACCTTGCCGCTTCGTTTAGTCCAAGCAGAGGGGATTGGTTGATTAGAAAGTACATCGTTATAAACTGGCGAGGCGAGTGCAACCTTGTCTTTATCATACCACCAAATTCTGTAATAAAGACCTGTAGCAGAAGAGCCGTCATTAGTTTTAATTCCAATTCCCCAGGAAAGGTGGTCGTCTTCTGTTACAGGTATGAAATCCTTAGTCTCTATCCAAAGCTGGATTGCTGTACCGCCACTGACACCATTATCTAGAACTAAAGCCTTACCGCCTGTCTGTGTACTTCCGGTATATGTCCAAATCTTCGGTGCGCTGCCCGCCCCTGCATCATTGTAAACAGTATGACTTCCGTTCCAGATGTCAGCTGGAATAGCCTGCTCAAATTGCCCATCAGGTATGAAGTTTTCAAAGTCGGCAAGGATCAACTGACGAGCACTAATAACATTGGATGCGATATTATTAGCTACGACCGAGTTAGCCTGCAGCTTAGCTGTAGAAATTGAGTTGTCCGCTATCTTGGTCTGGGTAACAGCATTCGAAGCCAGAGCCGCTGCATCAATCGCTAAGGCGGCAACTTTAGCAGAAGTTATGGCATTATCCGCTATTTGAGCGGTAAGAATGGTTCCCGTCAGATCGACGGTTGGAATGCTGGCGACATAAGCAGAGCCGCTCCAACGATATAGCTTCCCGTTCACCGTGACAACTTCAGTAGTCTTTGTAACAGGGACGACCGCTCCCGCGATAACCCCTACGGGCTCAATGCCAGAAGCAAACTTGGCTGTAGATACGGCGGCATCTACAATTTTTGCAGAAGTAATAGCACTATCAGCAATATTTGCTGCTTGAACAGCAAGGTCTGCAAGTTTAGCGTTCGTTATTGCATCATCTGCGATCTGGGCAGTAAGGATGGTTCCAGTCAGATCGACTGTTGGAACACTCGCAACATAGGCGGAACCATTCCAACGATAGAGCTTTCCATTTACCGTGACGACTTCAGTTGTTTTGGTTACTGGAACAACAGCCCCGGCTATGATGCCAACGGGCTCAATACCTGAAGCAAACTTCGTAGTCGTGACAGCCGCATCGGCGATCTTTGCTGCCGTGATTGCACTGTCCGCAATATTGCCAACCTGCACAGCAAGATCGGCTAGTTTCGCGTTTGTGATCGCATCGTCGGCGATCTGTGCAGTGCTGACTGTTCCAACGAAGTCCGTGGTCGGGACGCCGGCAGTGTAAGCGGTGCCATTCCAACGGTATATCTTGCCGTTAACAAGAACCACATCAGTTGTCTTGGTTGTCGGAACGATAGCGCCTGCAATGATGCCGACCGGCTGGATACCAGCGGCGAACTTGGTGGCATCAATGGCGGCTGCCGCCATCTTTGCACCCGTAACGGCAGCATCTGCGATCTTTGCGCTGATGACGGCGCTGTTGGCGATAATGTCGGCAGTGACAGCGGCAACCTGAAGTTTGGCCGTCGTGACAGCCTGATCGGCAAGCTTCAGACTTGTGACAGCCTCGTTCGCGATTTTGGACGCCGTGATTGCGGCATCGGCGATCTTAGTGACCGTGATCGATCCATCGAGGACACTGAGGTTCCCCGTCGATGTCAGCGTCGTGATCCATGCCGTAAATGTTTTGAACCGATCCGGAACGGTCGTGATCGTTGCCCGCGCGGTGTAAGCCTTTCCGGACGCGACGTTCTTCGTCGTGACATAGAAACCCTTCTCAGGGTCCACAGACTGATCTTCATAGACCGTCACGTCTCCGGCCGCCGTATAGAAAAACCGAACCGCCGTGATTGTAGGGTCCTGCGGCGGCGTCCAGGTGAAACGAAGGCAAGGCACTTGCGATCCACTGGCGCCCTGAACCAGTCCGGCCTCTACATTGAAACCGGCAACCGTCGAAAGAAGCGACGGATTGATGGTCGGCGCCGGCGGGATGACGATCGGGCCCGGATCGATATCGCCGTCATCATAGATATCAGCGTTGGTTTCGGCGAGCACGAGAGTAAAGCGAAACTGCTCATCAGCCTGCCATTCTGTAATCAGCCAGGTCACCCCTTGAAACGTGACCCACTCGCCCTCCGAAACTGCCAGACCCACGCGTCGGCTGACCGGCACTGTGGCCGTTCCGCCGCGCCGGTTCTGGCGATAGCGGATGTTCAGCAGGTATTGCGCGATGTCAGGGTCCGTCACCTGCAGGAAGTCGTTGGCGGTCTGCCGCGGACGACCGTCGGCCGCAACGTCCGCATTGACATAGACCGGCGTCAGGCTCTCTTCCGCCCAGTTGCTTTCGATCGACGTGAACTGCCCCGAAATGTAGTTGTAAAGATCGAAAGCCGACTTGCGACGCTGGACCTGCTGGGCCCGATCGACAGGAATGTCGGAAGCAGTAATGTCCAGAACCGGGACCTGCGGCGCCCCGGGGATGATGCCCGACAGGCCTCGACGATTGAGCCCATAGCCCGCCATCGCGTCGTCGAACTCTTTTAGGACCTCGGTATGATCCATGCCACTATCGACATAGATAGCACTCTCGTAAGTCTTCTTCCCCTCGCGAACTGTGTCGCAAACATTCATCGCCACGAAGTAGGTGCTGAGGTCGATCTGCCCGATCGACTTGCCCTCGCCGATAATGGTCCGGCCGGAAATCAATCCCCTGATCCCAAGCTGGTAGTTCAGCCGCTGCAGCGCAGGGCTTTTGGAAAAGACCCATGTCGATGGCGTCGCGAGGCGCTGCGAACCCGACCCGCCGGCAACCGTAGAGTCCTTTCGCGGGTCGTAGAGCCGCAGTCCACGCAAAACCCATTCGAAATCCGGCCGGCCCTTCGGAAACAGATCGGCGCTGTAGGTCCGCTCGACCACGACATAGGCATGCCCGGCGCAAACGCTGGTGGACTTCCAGTTCTGGCCCAGGCTGGCGGTGTCGCTAACCAGCTTTGCATCGACACCCTGCCCTGGACGTCCATCATAGAACCGGATGGACACTGCATCGCCAAAACCGGTAATCCCATAATGGGCATGCTCGTTGCCGATGATCGTGCGCGCAACAAGCTCGTGCTTTTCACCGTAGAAATAGACATACGGTTCCAGCCCGTCGCACCATCCATTCGACAAGAGGAAAACATCGGCATTGACCTTGTTGCCCGATCCCCATTTTGCGTAAAAGAGTCGATGACCGACGACCTTGCCTGTCCCGAACATGGCGCCGGCCGGCACATTCGCCCCGAACTGCACCTCGCCTTGAACGGCCGTGTATTTCTGCTTTTTCGGGCGATTGAGGTAGCTGATGGCAAGCTGTGCACCGAACGCAAGCGCAGATGAGATCAGTGACGTTGCCAGCGCTGCGCCGGCAAAAAGCGCGCCGCTGATAGCGGTCGCAATCGCTGTAAAAATGGCCATGCTGGTCAGCCCACCCGGAACGCGGCGATACAGTCGGCCAGGAGACGATCACTCCGGCCGGCCTCGGTTTTCGTCACGAAGCGTCCGCCAAGGCATATGCCGCAATGCTCCGCGCCATCAGCAAGCAGCAGCACGACCACATCTCCGATACGTGCTTCAGCAGGCGATATCTGCGGCACGTGCTTGGCGAACAGGGAAACGAGGCTTTTGTGCCCACGGCGGCGCAGTGCGCGCTGCGCGCCCGGCAACGTCCGGTAGCTGCCGGCATATTTTGCCACGAGCTGGGACCCCGTCAGGGCGTCGATCATGCTGCATCCAAGATGGAAGCAATCAGCCGAACAATAGGCATAGGGGATCGTTAGCTCCGCGTTCAGCGTCGCTTCGACAACTCGAAATCGGTTCATGGATTACCTCTGGCCCCATTCCTCGGGGACGGTGCCAATCGTGGCGGCATATTCGAAGGCCGTGTCAGTGGCGAGATTGTCGAACTGCTGTTCAGCCTGGCTGCGCTTCACCAGCGTCGATCCGCGCGCCGAACGACCGGGCGGCTGCAGGTTGATGGTCAGCGTCAGGGTACGCTCGCCGCCGCTGATAGCGCCCTTGTTGTAGACGACATCGTCGATCTCGTAGACGCTGGATACCAGCACGCCGAGAACGGTGTCCGTGTCGGGATCACCCGCAAGATGCGCGATGATGACTGGTGCGTTCGGGTAGTTGAACTCTTCGATCCGGGCGATGGCGTCATCCGGATCCGCGACTGGGATATTCGAGAACACAATAGTGCGCGTCGTCACAGCAATACCGAGCGCGCTGGCCATGCTCCCCATCTGCAGGAAACGGTTCGGCTGATAGGTCAGCCCGTTATAAGTGTAGGGCCGGCCGCCACGGTGGTAGCCAACACTCAAGCCCGGCAAATCGAACCGGACAAGATCAAGGCGAACGATCCGCCCCTCTTCCACTGCGGCTTCAACGGCAGGATCAAGCGCTGGCATTGAGGAAATACTCCGTGGCGGTGAAGCTGACACTGTAGTTCGGCCAGCTTTTCGGGAGACCGTAGCTGCCGGGATCAAGTTCCATCACGCAGCTCGGCTTCTCGAAATGGACCGTACATGGCAAAGTGAAGACGCCGGCATCGAGCCCGTACCGAATGGCAAGCGTGACGATGCCGGAACTGTTTGCGGTTGCGGCAGCCATGATCCGGTGTAGGGATCGCACATTGTTCGACTTGCGAACCTCGACATAGTCGCCACGGCCCAATTGAAACCCGTTCGGCAGCCCCGAGACCGTGATCGCGCGGCTGTTGATGATGGTCTGTAGCGTCGCATCGCCATTGAAGGCACCGCCGCCGGCCTTTGTCCCGCTCAGCGGCGCGCTCCCCTGGTACGCGATCGGTCGCGGCCGGTGCACATCGTAGGCAAGTAGATAGGCCCCGTCCTCGAGCTCCATGCGCAGCGCGTCGAATTCAGCAGCCTCTGCTGTGGTCAGTCGTGACGCAGCGTAGGAGGCAGCCCAATACGGCGTTCCGAAAAACTGCGTTTCACTCCGGCGCCCGTCCATCATGCTCGTGTCCCGCGGACGCACGGGATCGAACGAGACCTGCGAATAGACGACGGATGGCAAGGTGATCAGCGTCGCCATCAGTTTCCGCCATTCTGCTTGTAGGTCTGCTGCGCCTGGTTGTTCCGCCGCACGATCTCGATTGATTGCCCCTGCGCTTCCTGCAGAATGGCGGCCTTCAACTCAGGCGAAAGCACGATCTCGACCACAGAGCGTTCACTCACGCCTCCAGATGGGGAATTTCCGGCTGCTTTGCTTGGCGCGATGATCCGGCCATGCGATCCGGGGCTGAAGAATTCCTCTTCATATTCATTGACGCGGTAGATGCGCCCTGGCGATACGTCACCGCCGCCTGCACGCGCGCCGCCAAAGCTGAGCAGGTTTGGCGAGGTGTTCGATGCAAATTTCGGGCTGGCGCCAGAAGAAAAGCCACCGGCGAGCGCGCTGAACAGGCTGCCAAACAGCCCTTTGCCATTGGTGCTCGCACTGATCAGTTCCGTCACCAGCGCCGCGACCGCATCGCGCGCATCGAAAGTCCCGTCAATGATGCGGGACATCTGATCGTCCAGCGTATCCCCGAGGTTCTGCGCAATTTCCTGCGCCCGCTCGCGCTGTTTGGTCAGCGCTTCCTCGGCATCAAGCTCCCGATGCTTCTGCTCGATCAGAACCGAAATCTGCTGTCCTTCCTTGGAAGCAGCTGTGACGCCGGCTTCACGGAGCGTAAGCAGCTTTTCCTTTTCGACCTCGGAAAGGCCGATGACAGCGATCTCTTCGCGAAGCGCATCCACAATGGACTGATAGGCCTTGGCCTCCTTTTCCGCTGCGCTTGCGGCCTTGGATTTTCCGCCACCTTTATCTGCGGTGATGATCGGCTCCCACGGGGTATCCTTAGGGCGATCCTTAGCCTTACCGCGCTCGTTTAGGACGCCGACGATCTTGGCTTCTTCCTCCGCTAGCAGTCGCAACTGTTCGCGATAGGCAGCAATCTCGCCTGTAGAACCTGCCAGGCCGGTATTTTTACTGTCCTCAAAACCAAGGGATTTAGCCACATCGGAAAGCTTTCCAACCTCTTCCCGCTGGTTTTGCTGAGTCTCGAGGATCTTTGTTTCGATATCGAGGCGCTTCATTCCAAGCTCTGCCTGGCGACCTTTCAGGCTACCGTCCATCTGGTCCTGAAAATCGCGGAACCCGTCGATGAAATTCATCAGGCTACTCGCAGCGGAGACGATAGCGCCCTTGAGATGGACGCCTACGGTCGTAGTCACAACATTGAATTGTCGATCGATGTCCTCAGCTGCTTTTAGAAGATCTTCGCTCATCACAAGGCCGAGCTGCCTAGCCTCGTTTCGAGCATCAGAAATCGCCTGAGCCCCGTTTTTGATGAACCCGGCAAACTGCTCAGCTGCGGTCCCGCCGAAGAGTTCATCCATCACGCGGATCTGAGCGGCCTTGTCGAGATCCTTCAATCGTTCGATGACAAGCTGGAACATCTCGGCAGGATCTTTCAAGGCACCAGCAACATCCTTCGCACTAAGCCCTATACGCGCAAAAGACTCTGCTGCAGGGCCGCCGCCAGTCTGGACAAATTCATCGGCCCGAAGCTGTAGTTCCTTCAGACCGTCTGTGAGCGCATCGACACCAACCTTGTTTTGCTGCGCCGCAAACTTCAGTTCCTGAAACGCCTCGAAATCAAGGCCAGCTGTTCGCGCGGCCTTTCCCAGCTCGTTTACCGAGGATACGGCCTCTTGTGTGATGCTGACAAATGCACCGATGCCTAGAGATGCGGCGAGCCCGCCCGGGCCGCCAGCAAGCAGGCCGCCAAGGGCGCTGGCGCCACCACGGATCCTCGCCGTCATGGCCGTAAACGAGGCCGTCAGTGACCGCCCGGTGAGAGCGCCTTCTGCGCGGACACGCTTCATCGCTGCGTCGATAGATTTCGTATGCCCGGTAATAGTGACGGGAATATCGGGACGGCTCATTGGATTGCTTTCGCGGAGGGGTTACCCCGACGACCACGGCGCCAGGGTGACGGGCAAGAGACTGACGGGGCTTGAACGTCGCAGCGATGCGACGGACTTCTTCGCGAGAGATGAATGGCGCTGCTTTGAAGTCTCCAGCCAGCCCCTCCATACCCATCTCAAATTCCGCCGCGGTCGATGACCAGAATGTCGCCGGGGACCATCCAAGGCCCTTGGGTGACACCGCGATGCGGAACAGCATCTTGAGATGGGTAGCGATCAGGAGAGGCTGCCGGGCTTTCCCAAGACGGCATCATCGACCTCGTCAGAAAGAGGCCGATCCGCGCGCAGCCGATGGCCGGCATCAACATGTCCGGCCATTGCAGTCTCGATTGCGGCATGCCACGCCGGCTCGTCCGCCGCCGAAAGGCGGTTGATCGCACGCAAGGCGGTTGCCGCCGCCTCGTCGACGCCCTCATCATGCAGGGTGAAGCAGCGCAGAGCGCAGGATACTGCCCAGGGTTCGAACCCCAGCAGCCTGCGATAGATCTCTTCAAGACTTTCGGCCTTGATCGCCCGGGAAAGCTTGGCAAGCGCGGCAAATTCGATCCCGATTTTCAGATCGACATCACCGATCCGAAGGGGCGCTTCACCCCGCAGGGTATTGGCAAGAGTTTCCATGACGAAATTAGGTCTCCGCCACGAACGTGATCGCGCCGGTCATTGCCAGCCGGATGTCAGCCTGCAATTCGTTGCTCTTGTCACCCGAGAACGTCATCGAAATCAGGCAATCGCCCTCGAATGTTCCAACGCCTGGAACAGTGATTTGCCAGCTCTTCACCAACTGGTTGATTGTATCGAGAGCGACCAACTTCATTGTCGCCGTGCTGACGAATGCGCCCTGCCCGGTCACTCGGATCGACTGGACACCATACATTAGGGCGAGCTGCAGCTTGCTGCCCGGGTCGGTGCAGCTAGGCTTGGTAATGTCGATTTCTTCGTTGTTGATTTCAATGGAACGCTGCTCGGTAATGCAGGCGAGTTCGTATGTATCCGATACGCTGTTGCGAGCAAGCGTAAGTGTCCGGCCGAGTGCCATGGGAAACACCTTTCAAGGGTTGAGACGATTAATTGAGGGCAAGCTTGTCCGTCGCGGTCGTGCCGGCGGCCTTCACGCGCTTGACGAGGCCTGGGAATAGCCGACCGGGGGTTCCTAGAGGGCGGAAATTTCAGGATTGGCCGCAACGGTCTTGTAGGCGACCTGGTAGACGATGCTGCCGGCAAGCAGGGATATGCCGGTGTCACGTCCGACAAAGAATTGCGACGATTGCAGTAGGCATTCGACTGCAAGACCCGGCATCTCGATGAGATCGGCCATGGCCGCTTCGACCGGTACGGCAATCCGGTCGAATTCCTCCTCCGGATCATCGTCCCGCAGGTGCACGATGATCGAAAGCGGCAAGTTCCGGTCATAGCCGTCGCCACCGGCGGCGGTCGCAGACGGCCGAACGGAAGCCGGTTCCGGTCGATCCGCCCAGGTGAGCGTCAATGCTGGCAGGAGTTCCACCGGAATGCGGTCCGTCCGTCCGCGGGCAACCTTGCCAGCGCCGGAAAATTCGGGGATCGTCGCGAGCTTCACCCTGACAGCGGCAAAGATCTGGCTGCGAAGATGTGCCATCGATCAGCCGCCGAGACCGAGATCGCGCAGGATGTGGGTGAGCGTATGAACCTTGTAGCCATCCGCCAGAAGGTCGGCGCGGGTGCGGCCGGACTGCAAAGCCGCCGAGACGTCGTCACGCGCCGCTGATTTCAGCCGCGATGGCAGCTGCTCCCACGGGCGCTGCGACATGCCGGACAAGGTTTCCCGCGCCTGACGTTCGCCTTTCGACAGGTTTTCGATCAGGCTGCGCATCGGATCGACGACCGGCTTTCCTTCGGTCACCTCTGTAGATAGTGTTTTCATCAGATTTCTCCTCGCAGGAAGACGCGCAGCATCGCGTGTGCATCATCCGTGTGGTTGACGATGGGATAGACCGTGCCTTCGAACGTCATCGTGTCCCGCTGGCTGATCAGCCCAGCAACATCGGTTGCCGCGACAGCCAGAGAGTAGGTCCGAGCTTCGAGCCCCTGCCCCTGCTCTTCGCCCTCGTCGAGGTCGCGGCCGTTCCGCAGAATGATCGGGACCGGCAAGCCGACGACGCCATTGATGGTGAAGACGGCTGTAGTATTGCCGAAGGCCCGGCTAAACGCCGAGCCCATTTTTGGAACCGCGTCGCACGCATGTCAGGTCTTAGGAGCCGTCAGTGTGGCGATATCCGCTTCCAGCTTGGAAATGTGACCGGCAAGCGTCCCGTTATCCGTCTCCAGCTGCAGCTTTGCGTCCTGAAGAGCAGACAGTTCGCCGGCCAGGCGGGTATTCTCGGCCTTCAGGCGCTCGACATCGCGCGTGGCTTTGGTATCCCTGCCCCGCTGCGTGATCTCGCCTTCAAGGCGCGCATTCTCGGCCGTGAGCCGGTCCTTCTCACCCTGCAGCTGATCACGTTCCGTGGTGACGCTGTCGATCTGCAATTGCAGCTCGTCCATATCCACGCCGGCCGAGGCAATCGAATTGACGTCCGGGCCGATCCAGTCACCGAAGTTTTCGCGAAGGCGAATAACCTCTTCCTTGCTGATGCCGGCGTCCGTGCCGACCGGCACAGGCTCGCCGGGCTTGTAGGTCTTGTGCGCGGTCTGCACCGTCACGTTGAACCGCTCTGTCGTCTTGCTCATTGTATTCTTCCTTTTGATGGATGAGGGGGCCGTCCGCCCGAAGGCGGACCGGCGACGTCAGCGAACGAGCGCGAACAGGCTGGCGTTGGGATTGGGAGCGATCGGCAGAGGGGCCGACTGCGTCTGGACGATCGTGCGGGACGGATTGCGCTCGTGCCACATGTCAGGGAAGCGCTCCACGGAACGCAGAACCTGATTGTCGAGGATCGCGCCATAGGCGAAATGCCCCATGAAGCCGAAGGGATCGAAAACCCCGACGCCATAGGTCGGCCAGAAGTTGCTCTTCACGCCCGAAACCGTGTAGGGCTGCGAATACTGGACGAACGTCACCTCGCCGATGGAGCCGAGAACCGCGTAATACTTGTTCTCGGCGCCGGTCGAGACAGGGCCAAGCTGCATCACGCCACCATCCTGACGCCGATTGTCGAGCGCGGCCAGGAAGCGCGGCGAGCGCTTCAGCAGTCCGGCCGCACCGCCACCGAGCAGGACTTCGCGGCCGGTAAAGCCATCCGTATCGGTGAGAAGCTGCAGCCATTCTTCGACGTTGTCGAACGGATCGACACCGGTTTCCCCCAGCGCGCCGTGCTGGTAAGAGCGATCGTCAGTGCCGCATCACGGCCATAGGCGATCGTCTGGGCCGGGAAGTCTTCACTGGCGACGACGACCTGTCCCGTCCGCAGCAACTGGCTGCACATGAATTCTTCACGGCGGGTGATGCGCATGTCCTGGTCATCAATCATCGTCGCCAGATTGTAGGCGTAGCGCTGCGCCGGCGTGCTTTCGCCGCCGATGCGCTCACCCGGCATGCGGATCATGTTACCGCGCGGCCGCAGCGTGTTCTGCGGCTTTACATAGGCAGGAGCAAAGCTCGTCACCTTGAAGCCACGGTTGGAGCTGTCTTTGCCGGGGACGTCGGGATGCACGAGGGGCGCAAGCTCACGATCCGGAAGGATGCTGTCGAATGCGACTTCTTCGGCGTCCGAAAGCACAGTTGTTGGAAAATAACGGTCACGGAGAAATGCCTCCGGACGGTCGCGCGGCGGCAGAACGGTCAGAAGTTCCGCCGTATTGAGAAGGATATCAGCCATAGAAATGGTCCTTTGAGTTAGGTGGCGGTTACTTCAGGACGCGCACGTACAGGGGCGCGCCTTCCTTGCGGAATGCAGCCTCAACGGTCACAGCCGTGTGGCCGGTGCCATAAATGAGCTTCGTGCTGTCGAACGCGCCGCCGGCATAGGCGGAAGAAACGAGATCACTACCGCTGGCATTGGCATCGATGGCCAGCACGAGCGCCGGCACCTGACTGCCATCGCTGGCGCCGGCAAGCGACAAGATGTATTTGTCCGACGCCGTGATGTTACCCAGCACGGCGCCGCGCAGCAGGTTCTGGCCGCTGAGGATGGTGATGTTGCGGGTGACGACCGGCACGTCGGAAACGAGCAAGTCGTTCGGCGAAGCAGTTGCAGTGGCCATGATCAGGCTCCTTTTCCGTTGCGGCCGTGCATGGCCTTGATGGCGGCGCCCATATTCGAGAGCACCGTCTGTTTCTCAGTGGATGGCTTTGCCGGCGATCCGGATCCGAGCTTCGGGCTGCGGCCCTGCATGCGGTCGGCAAGGCGACCGCCGCCGGCAGCGGCAGAAGTCAGAAGCGCGCCGGCTTCCTTGGCGGAGTAGCACTTCGCACCAAAGGCCAGTTCGGCCGCCAGCGACGGGTTGGCATCGGCCATCGGGTGCAACAGGATGGACTTGATGCGCGATTGTTCGGCGCGGCGAACCGTTGCGGCAGACGTCTTGGTTTCACCCTCGTCGCCTTCGGCTTCTGCGTCGGGGTCGGTCGCGTCATCCTCGGCCGTCTGTTCCTTGTCGTCGCCTTCGGCTTCGGGATCGGGCTTATCGCCTTCCGCGTCTTCTTCGGTGGCCTGATCGTCATCGACGACCTCGTCTTCCGCCTCCGGCTTGTCGTCTTCCATCCGGTTGCTTTTTGCCTTGCCGCGCACGGCGGCGAGCACGCTCGCGGCGAGCGTGGTACGTGTCAAACTCGACATCGTCGTCTCCAATTTGGTTGTGAGGATCAGCCGGCTGACCGGCCCAGTTCAGCTTCGAAGGCTGCAAGAACCTGCGAAGGCCGTGCGACTGCATCGGCGAGGCCAGCCTCGACCGCTTTGTGACCACGGTAGACACCCGCCTCTGTTGCCAGCGCGGATTTCAGATCGAGCCGGCCGGCGCGAAAGCGCGCGACCGTCGATGCAAATTCGATGCGAAGCTCTTCCAGCTCCGCCAGTTCCCGCTCGAGCACATCCTTGGGGATGGCCTCATACGGGTTGAGATCGGCCTTGTGGGCGCCAGCCTTCAGAATGGTGACGTTGAGCCCGTTCTGTTTCAGCCAGGCACTCATATCGACGTGCATCGAAATCACGCCGATGGAACCACAAATGCCGGTTGCCGGAATGACGATCTGTCGGCATGCCGAAGCGAGCAGATAGCCTGCGGAGCAGGCGTGATCCGTAAGCACCGCAATCGTCGGCTTGACCTGCGACAATTCAAACAGCCGCTCCGCCGCGTCGAATGCGCCGGTCACCTCACCGCCGAAACTATCAACCTCGCAAATCACGCCCCGGATGGACGGATCGTTTTCGACGTTGTTCGCCTGCGAGATTATGCCCTCATAGCTGGTCAGCCCGGAAGATTTTCCGATCCATTTTCCCTTGTTGACCAGCGATCCTTCGATATCGATGAAGGCGACGCCGTTGCGTTCGCGCGGCGCCGCATCGTCACCCCAGTCGCCCATAGGGTCGCCCACAAGGCCCATTGCCTCGCCGCCGTGAACCTGCACGTCGGGAATGCCGAGGATACGAGGGCCGAAGGAACGCGCAATTACATCGCCCTTGGCCGGGTGCAGCATCAGCGGCGTGTTAAACATGCGGCTGGCGATTTCGGGAAAGTTCGTCATGCCGCTGCCTTCCTTCGGATCGAAGGAATGCCCAACTTATGCCGGCGAGCCGACGGCTTACCGTTGACCTCTTCCTCAATCGCGTCATCGGTGCTCTGGTCATCCTGTGCCGACATCTGCTGCACGAGCGTCGCAGGCGTCAGATCGAGGCCGAGCTCCTCATAATACTTCTTCTCCCGCGCCCGCTGCTGCGCATCCATCTTCCAATCGCGGCCCTGCTCGGCAGATTCCTGCTGCATGGTCGTCAGGTGCGAATTCAGCCGTTCGCTGGCGGCCTGCGCTTCCCGCAGCGGATCGATCCAGCCGCGGCCCGGGCCGATCCAGTCGGCATGGCACCAGGCGGCAGGATTGCGGTCGAACGGCACGACATTGGACGGTAGCACGTCGTCAAGCATGCCCTTGTCGAAGATCTCTTCCAGCCATGCCCGATAGATCGGCGCCATGAACTGCGAGGCAAACCCACCCTTCTTTGCCGTGAAGCCGCGCCAGATTTCCAGAAGGGCCGCGCGCGCCGAGGAATAGTTCACATTCGACCAATCCATGGTCAGCTGCTCGTAGGTGAGGCCGATGGCGCTCGCCACCTTGCGCAGCGCCGCATTCACGAACGCCTCAAAATTGGCGTTCGGATGCTCGGGCTTGGTCAGGGTGGCCTTTTCACCAGGCTGAAGCATGTTGATCTTGACGCCCGGCATGTCGATGGGTGCGGCGCCGTAATAGGCCTGCTGCGCTGCGCTCATGTCGCCGTAGAGCTTGGCAACGCCATCCGTACTGACATCGGTCCCCATCGCATCCAAAAACTCTTCCGGGTCGAAGGGCGTCTCGATAAAGGCTGCCATGACGGCATTAAGCATCGCCGCCTGGCTTTCGAAATCCTCATAATCCGTCGATTGCTTTATCGAACGCATGACGGGCGCCCAGTCGGACACGCCACGCGTCATGCCGGCGCGCTTCTGTTCGAAGGCATGGACGACAACGGGTCGGCCCCATTCGGTCGAACGCTCGACATAGTCCCATTGCCAGAGGTTCTGGTTGCCGAGATAGACCTCGCCTGGATGCGACTTGCGGAAGTGATATCCAATCGGCGCGCCATGGCCATCGATCTCGACACCGTCGCGCAGGAACTCCTCATCCATCCGCCCGGAAGGATTGGAGCACCGCGCGGGATCGATGACATGAATACCGGTCTGGAACAGCGGTGAATTCTCGTGCCAGACTATGACGGCAATAGCCTCGCCTTCCGGGCCGAAACGCTGACGGGCGGCAAGACCGAGAATTCCGGCCATCGTCTTCGTCCGCTCCGCGTCGCACCATTTGTCGACATCCTGCGTATAGTCCCGCCACAGGGCCTCGATGCGGTCGGAAACAGCGTCCGCCTGTTCGAACGTCATGTTCAGTGAAGCATAGTTCGGGCGGGCGGCCAGCGTCCAACCGGAGCCGACGATGTTGTCAACGAGGCGAGACGTCCCGGCGGCACCCCAGCCGTCATTGCGGGCCACGTCGTTCAGCCGGTCAACCAGCTCCGTGCGTGACCAGGACAGGGCCGCCTGACCAGACCACGAGCGCGGCTGCCATTTCGCAAAGGACGGATGATCGTGCGATGCGCCCTGATAGGCGGCCGACGACATCATCCGGTTGCGGGCAACCTGCACTTTTGCAGCCGCACGAACATGGGGAGCAAGCGGCTTCGCATCGGGGCCGAGGATCTGAACGCTCATCCGAACACCACCCCACGCGACCGGGCGCGAGCATAAGGGCGCAGCCCCAGCTTGGCCTCGAGACCTCGGATGTAAAGCCGCAGCGACGCGAGATCGGCCGCCGCATAGGTTACGCTCTCGCCGTTGTAGGCGAGGCTCACTTCTGCCTGTCCGATTTCCAGCCGGTGCAGCGCAAGGCGCGCTTCGTCGAGCTGCAGTTGAACCGCAGCGCGTTCGATATCGGTCAATGCCATCAGGCTGTCCTAGCGGTTTCGTTGTTTGGTGCGTTGCGCGCGGGCAAGGGCTGCGGCCACGAGCGATTGCTGCTGGCGGTCCGCGGATGAGGCCGCAGGCATCTCGGTCCGCACCGTCAGGGATGCGATCCGGTCTTCAAGGTCGGCCTGAACCGGTTCCTCGATTTTGCTAATCCTGTCTTCCACGGCGTCCCACTCCTCGTCTGTCCAGTAAGGAACGCCAAAGCGGTACGCGCCAGCCAGGCTCTGGTTGAGCATGTCCAGCACTTCGTTCCGCTTGCCTTCCGGCAGCTTCCAGATGTAGCGGACATGCCCTGTCCGGGTTTTTTCAGAAACGCGACTTTCCGATGTCGCCTGCTGATAGAAGTCATCGCCGAACCCGCGCGCAAACCGGATATAACCGGCCTGTTCCGGATCGACCTTCTTGAAGTCGCGGTATAGCCGCAACTTGAACGCGGCCTGGTTGAAGGTGAAAAACCGTGAAGCCCATTTCTGCTTCTTCGGCTTGCCCTTCTTGTCGTATTCCCGCGTCTGCGCGATCGCTGGTGCGGCATCCGTGTTGCCGCCGCGCACCATGATGACGCGCGATTTCGGGTGTTTGCGAACCCATGCCCAAACATCGTCCGTGTAGGCGTTGCCGTCGATGGCGACACGATCAACGAGGCGCTTGCGCCCCGCTTCATCGGTCCACTTACGCTCCAGCAGTCGGTCCAGTGCAGCGCGGACCTCCGGTTCAGAGATATGGCCGGAATGTTCCCGTAAGCCCGGCAGGTGGCCACCGGCGCGATTGTCGATGACGCCGTGATCGATGACGGCGCGATACCGGTTGCGGCCATAGCCGACAAGAAGCCACTCGACACGATCGCCCTGGACGTCGATGCCGAACACGGTGGCCAGCGCTTCGGCAGGAATGATGCCTCGCGGCAAGGCGCCGTCGCTTTCGGCCCGATCTCTCAGAACCTCCCAGTCGATAGCCTTGTTGTCGGCTTCGAAGGCGAGCCCCAGCCAGTCGTTCCAGAACGTCTGTTCAGCCCCGGACCCCTTGTCGCGGTTTTCAGGGCCGCCGGACTGGACCGTCAGCCATTCGCGCGCCAGATTTTCCCAGCGTTCAAACGGCGAATAGGCCATCCAGATGCGGAAGGAACGATGGCGACGGCCGCGCTCCGGATACTTCGCAACCCATTTTGCGCCGTTGTCCGGATCGACCATCCATGCCCGATGGTGTTCATGGATCTCGCAACCGCAGTGCACGCAGATGAAATGCGCCTTCTCCGGATGGGCGGGATCGATGTGGTCCCGCATGTTCTCCCAGCGCAGCTCCTGCAGATCAAAACAGTGCGGGCACGGAACGTGATAGGTCTCCTGCGTCCCTTCCTGATAGTTCGCCGTGATCTTGCAACCGGGCCAGACCATCGGCGTCGAGATCTTGAAGATCTTGCCGGTGAAGAACGCTTTCGTCCGGCTGTCGGCCTGAACCTCAGGGTCACCGGCATCGTTCATCTGCCACTTGGCCAGATCGTCCTGCACCTGCTTGCGCGGCGAGATCATCGACAGACCGGCCGGCGAGTTGGCACCGGCTGCCTGTATGGCGCCGCGCCCGTCGATACGTTCCTTGTAAAGAACCGAATTGCTGGCATCGCGGCTGTTCTGCGAAAACAGCGCCGCAACTGACGGCATTTCCCGGACCAGCGGCATCAGCTTGGTCTTTGACCAGCGCGAGGCGTTCTCCTCGGTCGGATGGACATAGAGGAAGTCGCCGGGCGCCAGGTCGAGCGACCCGAGCGTGAAGATGTTGGCGCAGATCGTACCGCCGATCTGCGCCGACTTTGCCAGGCTAACGACACTGCAGGGATCGTCAGGCCCGAGCGCTCGTAGGATCTCCGAAAAGAACGGCACGAGCTTTTCATTGTACGGCCCGGGATGGTCCGTGATGCGTTCGGAGAACGTGATGTTCGCCTTCGCCCATTTCAGGTAGTCCACCGGCGGCGGCGGTTCGCAGATCTCGGCGAGAACGTCGAAGATCAGCCGCTCCGGATTGAAGAGCATGGTCACGGCCGAACATCCTCGACCGTCTCGGGCAGCGTCGCGGCGATATCGCGAAAAGCCGCCGCCTGTTTGGCCCGCGTGTCGCGCATGACGCGATGCAGGGCGAGAAGCGCGTCACGCTGCGAAACGCCGAAGTCGGCAGCCATGGTCTTGGCCATCTCCTGTATTGCCTGGTCCATGACCTTGAAGGCCTCGGTCACCGCGCGAGACGTTTCGCGCCGAGCATCGTCCGCCAGCAGGTAGCGGCCGACAGAAAGATCTTCCTCCCGCTGTTCGCGCGCCGTCTTCAGGCGCTGCTGCTTCAGCCTCTCCGCTGCAAGTTCGTCAACGGCCGGATTGATCAGCGTCGGCATCTGGCCAGTGGCTGGCACCGCCGCCGGCGGCGATGGCTGATGAGCCGGCGCGATGGATGCTACCCCGTTTGCACCGAAACGCTGGGCAGGATCGAGCGTCTTGCGAAGCTCCGCCATCGCGATCACGGTTCGGATCCTCGCGGCCCGCCCCTGCCCGTCCAGCGCGGCTCCGGAAATTTTCCCTCGGCGATATACTGCGAAATCCGCCCCGCACTGACGCCGATGTGCACGGCAAAGTCGCCCTTCGACATCGTTTCTGCGACCGTGGACATCTTAAGCGGACTTTAGCTTTCGCATTGGAGTTTAGGCTCCGAGTTTAGGCTTCAAAAAGTGGCTCACACTGGCCATCCCTCGCGGTGCCAAATACCCGCAGGGCGGGTTTTCGCAGGAAGGACCCGCGAGGCCCGGGGGTGCCCCCGCCGTGCCCATCGAGGTTTTCATTGCGATCATCGGGCCGTCCGTACCGCCCTTGCAAAGGCAATGGCAAAGTTTTCGGTGATGTTGGCAGCCACGTGGCGTTCAACCACGTCCCGAAGTTTCAAGCGAACCTTGTAGCTCTGGTTCGGCACGAACAGGATCACTGGCTTGATGCCTTGCGTTGCAGGATCTCGCTGATAAACACCCGGATAAAGGTGCGATCCCTCCGGTGGTACGAAGAACCGCGCCTTCCGATAGTTCTTGTTGCGCTTCAAGGACGTGTCCGTCCGTTTGCGCGTTGCGCCCGCACCTCGGTACTCAATCTGCAGATCGGCCATGATCCGATTGAGGAAACCCTGAGTGATGTTTCCATATCGATCAAGCGGCGCGCTCTTGGCAGGAACGGCGATATTGCGCTTGTCCATCAAGCGCCGCTCGATCAGCTGCCGCTCGAATGCCTTGTGGCTGCGCATGCCACCCTCGATCTGCGGACCGAGGAATGCCGTTGCGGGCAATCCGCCTTTGGTCCGATCGCCCGTTACGACAACAGCAGCCTGCATGTTCTGGCGCGTGGCCCGATCGAACACGACGCCCCGCTTTGCATAGGGCGTCGGCCTGTCGAAGACCCTGTCCATTTCTTTCTGGACTTCAAGTCGGCCACCCTTGGCCGTCTCGTTCAGGGTCAGCATCAGAGCATAGGGCAATTGCTTGCGCTCTATGTCCGTCATGCCTTTCTCGAATTCGCGAAGATCGAACTTGATATGCGCTTCGATCATCCGTTCACCAGCATGGCGCGATTACAGCGCCGGGGTCATGGCCGCCTCCATATCGCTAGAACCGAAAAACCCGCCGGCGTTTCCGCCAGCGGGTTTGATAGGGTGATTTACACCGTGAGCAAAATGTACTTTGAGTGCTGCCGCAGGTCAAGAGGCTAAAGTGAAACTAAAATCGATGTAATTCAGCCACTTACCAACGCGCCTGCAATTTTATCTGGGTAGCCATGGAAAGCGGTCTGGCGCGAACGGCAGCAAATCGATGTCCGTAAGATGCCCTGCCAAACGGCCATACAAGGTTTCCAGTGCCGATTGCCACAGCTGCCACTCCATACGCGAGACAACAGCGGCCCGGATCGGATCAACCAGTCGGAATTCCTGATAGGCGCCCTTCTTCGGCCTCTGCTTCTTTTCGTCGAAACCGTTATCCCGATAGGTAAAGGACTTTCCGGCCCTGTCCTTGGCGGTACGATCAACAAACCAACGCGCCTTGCCATGGTCCATCAGAGGAGCGATGCGCGGCGGCTTTGCCCGCCAGTCCGGCCCGCGGGCCATGATGGCCGCATTGCGCACCAGGTTGACGACATGGCGCCCGTTCAGCCTGCCGCCTCGACCAACCTCTTCTGAGACGATCCGCGCCACCTCGGCCGATATCAAGCCATGCTCGTCCTTCCACTCCGGGAACGGCAGCCATCCCTCTCCGATTTCGAAACCATCGTCGTCCTGAAGCTGAGTGACGAACTGATAGACCGTCACGGCATCCGGATGCGGCTCGCCTTCGGAAAGGAAGCTGGACACGACGCCATATCGGTTTGGCTGTTTGTCGACAATCGTTCCAAGGGTGAGCATATCGCCGATGGCATTCCAGTTGGATGATCCATCACTTGGTCCAGACATGCCGGCGTCTGCTTTCGGCAGTTCATCGCCATAGGTCCAGACCAGAAGCTGTTCGATTGTCATCGTTCTCATAGTCAAACCCCTTTGCGTCCCAAATTCACGATTTCCGTCCCAAACTTCATTTTTCCGTCCCAAATCCAAAAAGGAAAAAGACTGTTTTTATTAGATAATTTCAATCAATAGGGACGCTAGGGACGCTAGGGAGGGTAAATTCCGCCTTATATGATGAGGCTGACTGATTTTCATGCGCAGAGCGCATGCAATCATTTACGACCAATATCTATATGCGCATTACGTAAACCCGGAATTACCCTCCCTAACGTCCCTAGCGTCCTAAGTATTTGAAAATCCGCACCTTTTGATTGGGTCGCAACGCCGCAAGCCTTGCATTTTGCGTCCCTAGCATCCCTGTTTTCGTCCCGAACGATGGGGATGATGCCAAATGCGACGGCTTTTCGGCTGTCGCAAAGGGTCCGGGTTTCGCAAAAATTCGATGATCAACCATAGAATGGCTCATCGCTGGCGAAGCGGCCAGGCGGCGGCGCGTCAGCGCTGCCCTTGAATTCCTCACGAATACGGATGCCGTAGTAGAACGTGGTGCCGCTCTTACCCTTGCGAAATTGGTGCATCATCGCATCCGGCCCTGTCCAGCTTTTTCGCGCCTGATCCGGAAATCGTTTTGTGAAGGTTGCCTGTTTGAACTCCGAGAGACCCTCGCGCTTGGCGTAGCGCATGTAGGCGTTGAAGAGGTCTTCGGGGCTTTCCTTGTCGCCATCCGTGCCAGTGACATGACAGGCGTTCCGAATGAATGCTCCGATAGGGTCGCTTTCTTCGCGATATTCTGCTGTCGCGGCCGTTACACCGGCCGGCACCTGAAGCCCCCGCTGCAGATAGTCGAGGGCGCCCTTCACCATCCATGCAAAAATGCCCGCCTTCTCAGTCCTCAGCTTTCGAGGAAGGTCGCGATCAACGTCTGCTTCAGGAATCTGGATATCCCATGGCACCAGGTGCACGCGCCGCCATATGCCATCGCTGTCGTCATGGATGATCGGCTTGTGGTTGCCGGAAAGGATGATCTTGAACTGAGGTATCAGCTCGAAGAAATCCTGATGCAACCTGCGCACTGCAATTGCCTCACCGCCGGTCAAGGTCTTGATAAGCGCATCCTTCAGCCGCACACCCATTTCCGGCTCTGCCGCAGCCACAAGGCGCGCGCCGGGCAATCTGGCAAGGTCAGGTGTCGCTTCGGCGCCCGCTCGTTTGCTGTCGCCCGCAAAACTGTCAATGGACATCGACACGGCATAATCCGACAGGATTTCGACCATGAGATCAACAAAGGTGGATTTGCCGTTCCGGCCGGCGCCATAGAAAAACAGTAGGCATTGCTCGAGGGTGGATCCGAGAAGGCAGTATCCCATGAAGCGCTGCAGGAATGCCCTGTTGTCTGGGTTCGGCTGAACGCGCTTCAAGAATCGTTGGAACAGCGGCGCATCGGCATGCGGATCGAAATCAACCTCGGCCAGCTTGGAAATCAGGTCGGAAGGTCGATGACGATCGCGCCGCACCTGCCATTTGCCGATGCCGCCCACCTCCGAACAGAAGAACCGCAACGTGCCCGACTTGCAGTTGATCGAATACAGATCCTTGTTGAGGTCGTTCACCATCAGCGAGACGTAAGGGATAGCCTCCCCAAGCATATTGTTGATCTTCGACGTACCGGCTGACGATTTTGCATGATTGTGGCGAGACGATATCCGGCCGCCACGCGCTTCCTGGACAGCGGACATGGCCTCAATCCGCTGTTCAAGGTTGTCCGCTTCGATGGTGTCCTCGACCGTCCAGGCAGCATCGATGTCACCGATCTTGCGACGTTCTTTCTCTGCAGCCTTTCCGGCATCGATCCTTGCGTGCAGCGCGTCGTAACGCTCATGGTCGTCAATCGACCAGCTTTTGAGCGGCTTGCCGACTTTGTCCTTCTCGCGACGGGCTGCCTTGCCATCGTCGATAGTCCCGTCGAGTTCCGCCGCTCGGGCAATGTCGTCCTCGCTCAGCTCTCCGCGTCGCTTCCCCAGTTCCTTGCGCTTTTCGAGCGCATCCCGGCCGGCCGCAATAGCAAGCTGCTCTTCTTCGGAACAATCCAGCTTGATCGCCTCGTCGTCGATGAATTCCGCCGTCTTGTGCGCCATGACGCGCACAACAGCGCCGGACGGATCTTCAAGCCATCGGCGACCATCATAGCCATGCCATCCCACATGCGTAACAAAGCGGATGCGGTCACCGAAGCGAATGATCAGCCGCCTGCAATTGCCGATGTCCGTTTCCGGCTCAAGGGCACACTCCGCCAATATCTCATCGGGCGTCAGGTCAAGGGCCTCAATTTCAGGCTCCGGCTCCGCAACAATCAAGGGGTCCGGGTTTCCCTCATAGGCCTTCCGCTGCGCAGCGGCTTCCTTGAGAATCCGCGCCACATCCTCCGGCATATCGGCCGGGGTTACTGATTTTGTCACGCACTGTCCCCCATGTAGTCAGCCAGCAGTTTGGAAAAATCCAAGCCGGCCGGCGGCCACCAGGTGCGGATCGTGCGTCCCGGCCGCTGCAATCTGTTTTCAGCCCGCGCCATGGCGGCCGCCGTAAACACCGGTTCGCTGTCGCCATCGGCCAGTAAAACCATGTCCTCAACATGATCCGGCACCTGCATCGCATCATCCGCCGTTTGCCCCGCCTTGGGCACTGGCCCAGCAACGCGCACCGGCGAAAGCCGCCCGTTCTTGTCGGCCTTTTTCAGCGTCGGATGATTGAAACTGGATTTGGGATCAGCAGGCCCCGCAAGGTTGCCGAGGTCTCCCGCCGCGAAATAGAAGGTGTCCGCGCGAAAACCCTCGGCGCCGGCGATGGCGAGCCCGTTCTCGATTCCTTCACCGCCGACCCATCGCGATGATGACAGCAGCCCGAAGAGCGGGATGAACCGTCCCTTTTTGGTGCCGCGCATTTTCTTGGCCGGCAGGGGTTCGCCCTTGTCGTCGAGGCCGAGATCGACGCGAAACTTCGGACCGTTGGAAAGATCGATCCATGTCTGATGACAGCCGGTAATCCGCCCCTCGATGGTCACGAAGGGCGCCAACATGCCGAAGCCGACATAGTGCGAGAGCTTGTGCCCGCGCTCATCCTCGCCATTCCAATAGGTCAGCTTTGTCTGATAGCGGATGTTCGAAAAGACCTGTGGCGGCATCTCGAAACCCGTGCGCCGCCTCAGATAGTCGGCCAGGGTTGCATGTCGACCCTCGGCCGCATGCAGATAGAGCCCGCGCGCCTGGTTCATTTCATACTGGCGGAAACTGTCGCCGTCCTTCGCGCTATCGGTCGCAGCCTCTTCGTTGCGCCGCTTCTGGTCCGCGATCCGCTGAAGGCGATCCGCGCGCTCTTCCTCCGTCTCGGCACCACCTTCGGCTGGCACGGCTCGGCCGAGAACGTCGGCGCAAGCTTCCAGAAATCCGGATCGCGTATGAAGGTCATGCTTGAAGGCAAGCGCCACCAGCCCGATCCCATCGCGCCCGCCCTTGCCGCATTGACGGCAATTCCATGCACCGAGGGTCTGGTTGATCGAAAACCTGTCCTTGCCACCGCAATCAGGGCACGGCCCGGCATAATTCATCCGGCGCTTCAGCTTAATGCCGATGATACCGGCCGCATCGATCACGGAAACCCCGCGCGCCTCGTTGATGAATTCATCGATCGCTGCGGTCATCAAAACAGCCTCGGTTGTATTGAGCCGTCCTGATAAACAAGATCCATCGGCGTATCGCCGGTCGGCTCATTCCCATCCCAACCCCGCGGCCATGTCTCGGCCGCGATGAGAGTGCGAATGCGACACTCCTCTTCCGGGTTCAGGATATCGATCGCGGGCCGGCCGAGGCGAAGAGCGGCGTCGTTGCATTCCCCTGTATCGACAAAATTCTGTTCAACCCCATCAGGCGAGCAGTGAAGGTCAATGGCCCCATTCGTTGCGGGTTCTTGGCAAGCGAGCCGTCTTTCAACAGCTCAGCACCGGGTTTTTTCAGCCGATGTTGAGGCTCTCGCAGTTCGCGATAGAGCATCTTCATTCCCCTGAGCGGAGCAAGATAAGCCCAGTGAGGAGCGACAAGGATCGTTTCGAGTGCCCTCTCCTCACTTGCCAAGGGGCAACCGATACAGCCGGTTCGCGCAGCGATCTCTGCAGCCTCATCACCTCCATAAGCGTCAGCGATTTCCGCTGTAGCCCATCCACCGTATTCAGCCATCGGCGCATAAATTCTCAACCAATCCCAGACATTACAGACGCGCCAATGCAGCAAAGGGGCAAGCGTAGCAATCTTGCCGCGAATGCCTTTGGCGTTTGGTAGCATCTGCTGGTACCAACCCTGCCCGCACTCCGCGCCGTCCTTGCCGCAAGACATGGCGATCCGACCATCGCGGATTGCACTCTCGCCCTGGCGAACACCAGTGATCATCAGAATGCTACCATCGAGTTGGTCGATCCGCGCTGCGAGCGCGTCCGTCATAGGGTCAACCTTGATCTGGCGAGTACACCATCTAAGCGTGTTGTTGTTTGGTGGCGGAACGCCACGGCCGAGGATGTAGACCAGGAAGCGCTTATCCATCGGTGCCCGAACGACCTCACATTGAATGCCGCGGGTCTTCAGCTGCTGCATGATGCGGCGAGCGGAAATCTCAAGAGGTGGCAATTCTTGGCGCGTATCAGCATAGAAAACAGTCAAGCTTTTTGGCGCTGCAAGTTTACCGACGTCAATCAGGTGAACAATCAAAGTGAGTGTTGCACTGCTATCCTTGCCTCCGGACCACGCTATGCCCCAATGCTCGTGCTGCGGACCGTAGACTGCCATAGACTGCAATGTCAGCTCGATCGCTTCGTCATAAACCAGACGAGCTTCATTCCCAAAAATTGATGTTTGCACGCTTTTCATGCCGCGCCCGGCTGAGGAACCTGCGAGCTTGGGATCGGCCGCTTTCATTGTGCAGCCTCCTTTGCTTCGTCGAACACGCCAGCCCCCGCATCCTTCAAATCCTTTGGATTGGCGATGCGTAGCCGGCCCATGCCAACAAGGATGTCGAGCGCTCTATCGAGATCGTCGCCGGCCTTGGTGGCGCCCCAGCTTGACCGATCCTGGGCAATGAAGGGCGTGCCGATGCTCCAGCCGCGCAGCTTGTAGGCTTCTGTCACGCTGCGCAGCGTCTCGCTCAGCCCGGGTTCGATCCCGAAGGCTTTGGCCGTCTTGACGCAGGCGTGCAGCGATGGCGCGATGACCAGCAACACCCGCTGCGGCTTGTTCAGTCGAAGGCTCGGTCGCATCGTCTTTCCCCTCAAATCCAGCGCTGCGTCAGTGGCATGTTGGCAAGCTCGGGTTCCGGCCGCACCAACGGCACGGCGGGTTTGCCCGTGACCTGATCCCGGCGGTCAAACCAGTCGAGGATCCGCTCCTCGTCTTCGGTGGAAATGAAATCGAGGCCGCCCATGAAGCGGCGTTCGCGCCAGGCGCGTTCCGTCAGGGTCCGGCCGCGCGCCGAATACCATTGCGCCCGGCATTTGCTGCCGTTCGGCAGCGCAAGGATTTCCGTGGGATCATCGGTCACCCGGATCCACCGCGGAAACCGCGATGGCGTGGACGCGAAAAGGTCGAGCATCGCGACAACTGGATCATCGGTGATGATATGAAACTTGATATCGCCGCTCATTCCGCAGCCTCCAGCCCCAGAAGGTCGAAGAGCGACGGCATCGACTTTTCGCGCGCGATGGCCTCGACATATTTGCATCCGTCGAGAAAATAGCCGGGGTTCAGTTCGACTGCCGCGCCGCGCCGGCCGTGCTTGATGGCCCGGTAGGGCACAGTCATCAGGCCGCCAAAGGGATCGAAGACCAGGTCGTTCGGTTCGGTATATTGCTGGATGGCCCGATCGACGATGTCGAACTGCAGCGGGCAGAGATGCAGCTCACGGCCCGCCTGCGCCTGCAATGTATTCATCGACAGCATGCGCGTGACATCCGTCCAGACGTCATCATTCTTCGAATGCGGCGGCAAGAGCATGAAGGTCGAGGGCAGCATGCCCTTTTCCTCGAGCGCTTCGGCAATCCTCACATGGTGCTCGAAATCGTAGATCGTTTCGAGCGAGTGCTTTTTCCAGAGCTTGTAGATCTGGCTGGCGTCCAGCGCCTGCAGCTCGGATGGTGCCAGCTGACGATCACCGGACGACGGCTCGTAACCATGGGCATCCAGCTGCCAGCGCGCTCGGGAATAGCCATCCGTGTTCGACCAGCCGGCATTCGGCCCGCTGCCTTCCCACATCCGCTTTTTCTTGCCGACGGGATGGTCGGCATAGCCATTCGAGCTGTCGGATGGCGGCTTGCGGAAGATAAGCAGATATTCCGGAAGGCCGTTGCCCATCCGGGTGCCATCCTTGCACTGCTCGCTCCAGCCCAGACGATAGGTCTGGTTGTTTTCCCGCACCACATCGGTGGTGATCGTCTTGCGCGACAGAAAGGCAAAGCCCGCCTTGCGAAACGCCGTCGTACAATCGTCGGCGAAGGGATAGACGGTCTGGAACCCGAGGCCAGTCATACCGCCTGGCACAATCCTGTCCTTGACATGGATCGCGGCGATCCGGCCCGGCTTCAGGATGCGAAACAGCTGCGGGATTAGGTAATCCATCTGCTGCCAAAAATGCTGGTTGTCGTCGGTATGGCCAAAATCGGCATAGTTCGGCGAATATTCATACTGCGTCGAAAACGGGATCGACGTGACGATCAGGTCAATGCTGTCGGGCTCCATCGCCGCGCATTCGATGACACAGTCATTGTTGACGAGCCGATATCCCTCGCCGGAGACCTCGATCCGCTCGACACCCATCGCCCGTTGCAGCGTATGCGCCATGGCAGCAGCCGAAAGGCCGTATTCCTTGATGATGCCGGTCATGATGGCCATCTGCTCCTCGTGGCGTCGCCATTTCCCCTCCAGGTTGGCGCGCACCGGCCGTTCCGCCTCGGTGTAGATCAGGTCGAGGCGAACGGGGTGCACCTGCAGGAATCGCTGGATGCGGTGAATGGCCTGGATGAAATCGTTGAACTTGAAGCCGATGCCTAGAAACACGGCCCACCAGCAGTGCCGCTGAAAATTGCAGCCCGAACCGGCAATGGAGGGTTTGGCCGAAAGCTCGGCAAAGAGACCGTTGGAAAAGTCGATGATCGCCTGTTCGCGCGCATCGAGGTCCTGGTTGCCGTAGACGGAAACCGCAGCAGGGATCGCCTTCTCCAGCGCCATCCGCTCGGCTTCCAGATCATGCCAGATGATCCGGTGTGCCGATGGATCTTCCTCCCGGATGGCCATCAGTCTTTCGATCCGCGCCGGCAGGCTGTCGCGCTTCTCGCGTGCCGCATCCGAAAGCGAGGCAGTCGTGTCCTTCAGAAGGCGCCCCTGCCCGCGCTTGTCGTAACCGGCCTCTTTGTGATCCGCCGGCAGCTCGTGCCAGTTGACCGTGATCGGCGGCAGGTCATAGCCCTCGTCGGAAAAACCGAGATCGGACGGCCGCTGCACGAACAGGCCCCAGCTTGCCACCCACAGCCAGAATTCGCGTTCCTTGTGCGGGTGGATGGTCAGCGTGTCGGCCTTCTCGCTGTTGCGCTTGAAGAACCGCGTCTTCGCCTGGCCGATATCCATCACCTCGAGGAATGCCGAATAGGCCAGAAGCTCGATAAACTGGTTTGGTGAAGGCGTGGCGGTGGCCACGAACTTGAACCGCACCCCGTCAAACAGCCGCATGAATTCGCGGAATGTTTTCGACCCGCCGAACCCGCGCAGGCAGGACGCCTCGTCGAGGCTGGCCGCGGCAAAATCTTTCGGATCAATCTTGCCGTCACGCACCGTCTCGTAATTGGTCATGTAGAGACCGGCCTCACCAGCCTCGGTCACGGACCGGATGAAGCGGATCGATGGCAGCCGCTCCGGATGGCCATCTTGCCAGATGGCAAGGGCGGCGCGCTGCGCATCAGTGACGCGCGGGTGAATGCCGTCGCAGAGAAAATCGACGTCCCGCTTGAATTCCTGCCGCACGCCGAGCGGCAAGACGATCAGGCCGCGCCCGCCGAAACGCACGGTGATGATCCTGAGGATCTCGATCTGCACGACGCTCTTGCCGAGCCCAAACGAGGCGAAGATCGCGCGCCGGCCTCCGGCGCATCCCCATTTGACCATCAGCCGCTGATGCGGCTGCAGCAGCGGGTTGATTTCGTCGTCGGAAACATCGAAGCCGGCAACCGGTGCCATCTGGATCTTGGCGTTGAGGAACGAGACATAATCCATCAGGACCGCTCCGATCTCTTCGCCCGCTTCCCCGGCCGAAATCCGATGATGTGCTCTTCCGTTGACCATCGGCCGTCGCATTTGATGCACACGCGGCGACGGCGGATGGTGCCGGGATGCTCCCGGCTATCGATCACGCGACTGCTGTTCGAGCCACAGGCGGGGCAAAGCACGCCACGCAGTGTCCATGCGGTTCCGTTGCGACGCTGGCTCATTCGACCCTCGCCAGCGCAAAGAGATAACCGCGCCCCTTGGCGGTCGGCGTGATCTCGCCGCGCGGAAGCGTGCTTTCGATTGCGTATCCATTGGCAAGCACCGGCTCAATCGCGATGCGATCGGCCAGGCTGGCGATCTGCACCGATCCGTCGCGCACAGCCGTGTGCAGCAGATGCCGGCCACGGCCGCAGAGTGCCGGCGTCAGCGGAATGGCACGGCGGACGATATTCTCAGGATCGATGGACCGGAAATAGACATTGCTGGTCATGCGCTGACCCTTTGCTGCAGATGCCGCGCGAGCTTCAAAAGCTCTTCCAGTTCGCGCATCACGTCGCGCCTCTCGGCTGCGTCAAGATGGTTGTCGGAGACGGCGGCATTGATCACCTTCACGGCATCCATCGCCTCGCTCATCAGCTGGATGGCATCGCGTGCGGCCAGCGCATCGGCGACATGAGATCCTGTCTCGACCGGAACCAGCTGGTAGCCCAGCATTTCGGCCATCATGGCCGTGATAACAGGCGTTCCGGCGAGCATGTCGATCTCGACGGCGACATCGATGGCGGTGAAGGTCTTTTCGTGATCGTCGGACCCGGAGGCCTGCTTCGACAGCGTCTTTTCGTTGATGCGCGTCGAATGCTGCACAACAGCCCCGCCGCCCGCCATGGTCAGGCCGCGCAGCATGGCGCCCTTGAGCATCTTGCCCTGTTTGTCAGAAATTGTGCGCACGTTATCCTCCCCGAAAGTCAAGGAACTTTTTGGATTAAATCTCTCAGTGATCGGCGCGATCCGCACCCGTAAGGTCAGCCCATGAGATCAAGGGGGACCACATGCCAAAATTAAAATCACTCTCGCCGCCTGAAGCTTGCGCAGTTCCCCGCCATGATGATGTATTGCCTCGCCAAAGCAGGGAGAAATCGCGTGGCAGACTGGAAATGGTGGTTCGATTTGGTGTGGCCCGTTGCGATCGGGGTCCCCGGGCTCATAGCCTTTGCATGGGCATGGACAGATCGCCGCAACAAACGACGCGCCGAGATGCCTTTCATTCTGTGCGCGATCAACCTGAGTGGCGAAACCGATGGCTGGCTGCCCTGCGAGTTCTCCCTCATGAACCGATGGGACGAAAGACTTTTGGAAGGACATTGGAGGCGCGCGGCATCAAAGGGACCATGATTACACTCTCTCACAAGCGACCGGATGGATCGAAAGGACCAGACGAGGCGATGGCCTCCGGCAAACTCGATATCGACTGGTTATTCTTGAGCGCATCGGAATCGTCGCACTTAGGCTCATCGGGCTCGACAAGCATGTATGTGCGGCCACCAAAGGAGATTGTGTCGCGTCTGCTACAATCGGGAACCGGCTTTACATCGGCCTCCCGCAAAATTCCCCAGCTCTCAATTGTGATAAAGTGTATTTCCGCGACCAATCGAAAAGTCCGATGCAGCACGACTGCTGTATGGACCACTACTGGCGCCAGGAAGCTGACAACGATGCAGAGACCAAGATCTATGTAAGGGGTCATTCTGCGGCCTCGAGCGTAACCGACAGCACTTCGACGTTTCCCGCGTCAGCCGCCGCTTCCAAGAGTTTGAGAAGTCGCAAAACAGGACCTCTCAATTTTCGACCATTTTCATAGTGAGAGACGCTCGATCTATCGACGAGCAGATACGTCGCCAGCTTGTCCTGACCCCACCCAATGCGCTCTCTCAGCGCTCGAACATCGAAATTCTCACTCATGACAGTCAATATGCATAACGCACATTATTACGTCAAGTCGAAACGCACATCTGTAATGTGCCTTTTGCACCATATGGAATTTGATGATCGACCAGACCCGGCAAAACGGCTTGAAATGGCGCGGATCGCGCGTGGCTTCAAAACGGCAAAGGATGCTGCGCGGTACTTCGGGTGGGCATATGAAACCTACATTCAGCATGAACAAGGGAAGCGAGGCCTATCGCGTACGGCCGACCGGTATGCAAAAGCATTTAGGGTACGCGAAGGTTGGCTGACAACGGGAGAAGGTGACGGACCCGACGGGGCCCCCACAACCGTGCCGATCGTCGGCTATGCAGGCGCAGGCCCAGACGGATCGGTGTTATATGCCACTGGAGACGGAAATTTTGGCGAGGTCCCCGCTCCGATAGATGCATCGAGCAAAACTGAAGCGTTGGTAGTACAGGGAGACTCTATGCGTGGATTGGCAAATGATGGGTGGATAATATTTTACGATGAGAAGGAATTTCCGAAAGAAGATCACATGGGGGAAGTGTGTGTTTGCTTTCTTGAGGACGATCGAGTGCTCATCAAGACTCCCTATGCTGGGTCACAACTAGGGCTGTTCCATTTGGAAAGCATGAACGCTTCTATGATGCTCGACGTACCAGTTCGGTATTTCGCTTTTGTTACCGACATAAAACCGCGCAGGTCAGCGAAAAAGTTCGCGCTAAGAAACCCTGATGCTCCACCTCAAGATGTTGACGGCAATGGCAGGATGTTAAGTTGACAGTTGAGTGCCATGTTACTCTATTGTGAGTTTTCCCCAACTCCACGTAGCAAGTCTTTTGTTTGTTAAATCACTCAACACATTGAATTCAGACAACGCTTTGCCAGGACCTGCAATTGCGCATTCAAAAGCTTTAGCGAACCCAAGTTTGCTATTAAATTGCATTCCCGCAAATACTATCTCATCCACCACGACATTAATCTGACCTCCATCAGAATTCATCGCCTTGATGAAACCTATCGCGAGCGCTTTATCGATATCCGTTTCGCATTTCTCTTTTCCGAACGACTGAGAGCCCCCACACAGCGCGACGATCAACCCAAGTGTTGCAGCAGCCTTCATTTTGCCCTCCAAAAGCAACCCTTTCAATGTGGTGCGTAAGAAAGTTTTAGTCAATCAAGGCAAAATGCGCATCGAAAACGCGAACATTTCCGCTTTTCAGTGAAAATATGCATTACGCACATTACGACTTGACGGAAAAATGTGCGTAATGCATGTTGTGGCTTCTTGTTTCAGGAGCCGCGCCATGATCCGTTACCGAACCTCCCTTACCGCCGTCATCAAAGCTACACCTCCACGCTGCATCCGGCCGCTCGTCGAGCGCATGGCCGATGACATGCGCGAAATGGCCTGCGCCGGCCAGAATGTCAGCATCGAAACGCTGATCGAACGCGGCTGGACCGCGCGCACAATCGAGCGGCTTTCCCCTGACGCCATCAGCATCGCCCGTCGTCAGTCAATCCGGCAGGTAGCGTGATGCAGGACCACTTCACCCCGTTTGGCGCACGCGCGACCCCTCCCGTCATCGTGCTGCCCCGCCGCCCCAGCAGGCTCTATCGCGCCCTGGCTGTGATCAGCCCCCTGCTGTGGGCGGCGGCAATCATCATCGTCCTGCATCTCGCTGTTGCGACAGGCTCGGCTCTGGCCCTGATGGAGCATCAGCTGGCCATGGATGCGCGCGTATGATGGACACGATTGCGAAGATGGAACTGTCGTCGTTGATCCTTGCTCTTGCCGGCCAGTTCTGCGTTGCCGTCCTCATCGCCTTTCTCGCCTACCGCTCGGTCATGAAGCGCAGGATTTTCAACGCCCGTGCCGAACGACGGGCATTGATCGACTATGCAACCGAGCTGCATGCCGGCCGCCTGTTTCGCTTTCTGGCTCTGCAGCAGGAAGATGACCAGGTCACCATCGACGAAGAATTCCCCGACTGGCCCAATTACCGCAACGCCTATCTCTGGGGTGACGCATGACGATCATTCCGCGCCTGACACAGGATCCTGTGCTGACCGTCTGGAATGGCGGGTCGGTGATCGACATGGCCCAGCCCGATGCGGCCGTCGTCTGTTTCCACGAGATCGCCAACACGCTCTCGAAGATTGCCCGCTTCAACGGACGCAACGATGGCCCTGCCTTTTCCGTAGCGCAGCATTGCACCATGGGCGCACAGGCGTTGGAAAACGAACGCCACGGCACGCTGCCCGCCCGCCTCTTCCTGCTGCACGATGCACATGAATGGATCCTCGGCGATCTCATCACGCCTGCGGCCCAGCTTTACGCAAAGCGCGCCGGCTCGCCGCAGCTGCTCGACGTGATCGCCGAATGCAAGGCCGGCTGGGACGAAGCCATCTATGAGGCCGCCGATCTGCCCGGCCCGTCGCGCTGGACCAACCAGCAGCGCCAGCTCGTCAAGGGCATGGATGGCCGCATGCTGGTGGCAGAAGCCGTCGCACTCTTCGGCCCCGGCGCGCGCGCCAAATTTCCGAAGTGGAGCAAGCCGCTCACGACAGGCGAAATCAAGCCCTGGAAGGCCGACCGTGCCGAACGCGAATTCAAGAAACTGGCCTACCGCCTGATCGGCGAGGACCGCATCCTTCACCAGGCATCGGTCTCAGCCGTTGCCAGAGCCCTGAGGTAAACATGAAGCCCGTCGAAATCCCCACGAAGTTTTTGGCCAACATCCGCGGCGGACGCGAGATTGTCACGACCGTCAGCGGAGGCGTTCTGGCCAATGGCGTTGCCAAGAATGGCAGCCCCTTGATCGAAACCTATCCCGCCGGCGCCATGATCTTGTCCGATGAGCATGGCCGTCTGATCGTCGGGCCGATCGATATCGACGCGGCCATCGATCTGGCCGAGCGGATCGCCATGGGCAACGCCCGTGCGCTCACCGAACCGCAGGCAGGCCTTGTGCTGGCAACAGCCCTCCTCGGCGTCTTCGCGTTGCTGCCGGAGCCTCCAGCGGAAGGCAAGGCGACCAAGCTTCCGGAAAGGGCCGCCTGATGTCCGGCTCCGTCAACAAGGTCACATTGATCGGCAACCTTGGCGCCGATCCTGAAATTCGCCGCACTCAGGACGGTCGCCCGATCGCCAATTTGAACATTGCCACGTCCGAGACATGGCGCGACAAGGCGAGCGGCGAGAAGCGTGAAAAGACCGAGTGGCACCGTGTCGTCATTTTCAACGAAGGGCTCTGCAAGGTCGCCGAGCAATATCTCGAGAAGGGCGCCAAGGTCTACATCGAGGGCCAGCTCGCCACCCGCAAATGGCAGGACAAGGATGGCCAGGATCGATATTCGACTGAAGTCGTCCTGCAGGGTTTTAATTCGACGCTGGTCATGCTGAGCCGCAAGGATGGCTCCGGCTACAAGCCCGGCGGCGATGGCCCCGGCGACTATGGCTATGACGGCGACCGCGCGGCGGGTGCTTCGTCCGCACCCGCATCACGATCCTCCGGCTCAACCGGTGGCAGCTTCGCACGCGACATGGATGACGACATCCCATTCGCGCCGGAATGGAGGTGATCCATGGCTGTCTTCACAAAGACCGTCACCATCGATTTCGCCAACCCACGCCAGAAATCCATCCGCGACTGGCTGGAAGCGACCGGCCTGAAAGCCGAAAGCCTGCCTTCGTTCAACATCGATGTTTCGATCAATGCTGACATCAAGGAATTCGACCCTGACGAGATCGCCGATCGCTATGAAGATTTGTTCCCGATCGGCGATGAAGACACGCAGCTGATCGAGCGCGCGTATCGCTACCTGGCGGAAGGCGACGTCCCAGCCGCGATGGAAGAACTGGCCGCCGGGTTTGGCCTTGCCCCCCAGCACGCTCTCGCGCTGGCCAACCTGCTCACCGGAGGCTCCAATAATGTTCAAGGCTGAAAAGTCTGCCCTCGCCTCCGCGGTCGAAACCGTCAAGCCGGCGATCAACAATCGCAACACGATCCCGATCCTCGCCAATGTGTTGATCGAGCGAGACGGCGACGATCTGCTGGTCACCGGTACCAATCTCGACCTGCAGCTGTCGGTCCGTTGCGCCGCGACGATTGGCGGCGACTTCGTCCCCTTCACCCTGCCGCACGCGCTAATGCAGAGCGCGGTCAAGTCCATGCCGGACGGGCCGATCAGCGTCAGCAATGCCACGCCCGGCCCGCGCCTTGATGCCGTTGCCCTGAAATCCGGACGCGCCCGCATCAAGATCCCGATCCTTCCGGCAGGGGATTTTCCGAAACTCAAGGGCGGTTCCATGACCCATTCCATCGGTTGCGGTTCCAAGAGCCTGCGCCAGTGCCTTGAAGGTGTCAGCTTTGCCATTTCGACAGAAGAAACGCGCATCTATCTGAATGGCATCTTCGTCGAGGCGCAGCCCGAGGGGCTGATCTTCGTCGCGACCGACGGTCACCGCATGGCGCGCAGATTGCTGCCGCACACGGACCTGGACGATGACGTCGCCGAACTGCCACACATCATCATCCCGCGCAACACTGTGGGCGCTATTCTGTCCAGCCTGCCGAAGGACGACAATGTCACCCTGAAGCTGTCGGAAGAACGCATGGAGATGGAAAGCGGCGCGATCACCCTGATCTCGAAATTTGTCGAGGGCACCTTCCCTGACTACAAGCGCATCATTCCGGCGAACAACGACACGAAGATCCGGATCAACACCAAAGCCCTGACGTCCGCCATCGAACGCGTTTTGACCGTCAGCACCGATAAGGGCAACGGCGTCTCCTTTGCCTTCCAGGGCGACACGTTGACGCTGACATCGCGGCCGGGCAGCCATGGCGAGGCCGAGGATGCGGTTTCGACCGTCGGCGATGCGGATCTGTCGATCGGCTTCAACGGCAAATATCTGCAAGAGATCATCGGCGCCATCGGCACGGATGAGGTGGAGCTTGCGCTCAACCGCATGGACAGTCCCGCCATCATCCGCAAACCCGGCGAGACGGTCTCCCTGTCGATCCTGATGCCAATGAGAATTGAGTCTCAGCATGAATGACACAGAAACCGCAGAACGCATTCTTGAAGTGCTTCGCCAGCATGACCGATGCCCCACGGAAGCCAGAGACGCCGTTCGCCGCGTCCAAACCACACGCCTCATCCTGCAGGCAATTCAATCACCCCCGCCCGTTGATCATGTGGCAGGAGGTAACGCCGCTCTTACCGCAGCGTCGGAGGGATTGAGCGATGTCTGAACGCAGGAACCCCATCCCTCAGCGAGCGCCTAGTTATCGTCTAGCTCAACCAAGGAGACAAGGCAGCAAGGCAAAGCAGAACGGATGCAGTCCATTGGATATACTGAAGCGCTTTGAGCCAGCGGGTAGATGGTCCGCGAACTGCAAAAACGATACCTCCAGCAAGCATCACCACCGCGAGCGGCAAACCAAAGATCAAGTAAACCAACTCCGGATAAGATTCATTTGGCCGTCCCATTTCATGCCATGCAAGCGGTGTGAACGAAAGAACTGCCATTGCCAACACACAAACCGCACCGAAAAACAGTCCAACATAACGCGACATTACAAAGTTCCAATCGCAGGCGGGGCCAGATTTTCTGCGTGCGTAACAACGCTGGATTATAACGTCAATTCCTCCCCTCGCCCTTACAGAGGGGGCAACATGAGTCGCGTCGCTTTCACCCAGGCAGACATTGCGCGCGTGCTGAAAGCCGCCGGAAAGGCCGGAGCCGTCGTCCAGATGGACATGAAAACGCTCATCGCTACGATCATTCCGGCCGGCGATAAGAAATTGCTTGACGGAGAAGGCAATCCGCTTGGCATCCTGCCATCGGGCAACTTTGCCCCCGATGGAAAGGAAAACTGGGATGAGGACTGACAGACCCGGCTACCAGAGCCGAACAAGAAAGGACGGCACGCCCGTCCACTACTGGAACCCGCAACGGGCCGTGAAAGGCGCATCAAAAAGCCTTTCGCTGATCCGCTTGCCGGATGACGCGAGCGACGCGCATATCGCCGCAGAATGCGAGCGCCTTACACAGGAACTTCGCGCCGAAGTCCGCAAGGCGGGCGCCGAGCCGACATTCGACGGAACGATCAAATCACTGATCACCCGCTATCGTCATGACAAGACCAGCTCCTGGCACAGCGTGAAGCACTCGACGCGCATCCGCGACTATGAGCCAAGCCTGCGCGTCCTCGAAAAGAATGTCGGCGACCGTGACATCAACGCCTTGCGCGGATCAGATTTCAGTCGCTGGTTCAGCCAATGGAAGAAGAAGGGACATCGCAGGGCGAGCGGCGCCATGAAGTTACTGCGCATCGTCCTTTCCTATGGCGCCGGCGAGCGTCTTCGCGGATGCAGGCAAGCACGGGACATTTTGGCCGACATGCGTTTCGAGCTTCCCGCGGGTCGCGACGTCGCGATGACATATGAACAGTGCCTGGCGATCGTTAGGGCCAGCGCGAAGTTGGAATGCCCGTCTATCGGTTTCGTCGAGGCGTTGAAGTTTGAGTCCGCACTGCGGCGCATCGATGTCATAGGCGAATGGGCGCCGGCCGAAGGTGGCGGCGCGTTCCGTTGGCGCGGGCTCACCCGGCAGAACCTATCGAAGGATCTGATCCTCAAGATCAAGACGAGCAAGACCAGCGCGGAGGTCGCACGCGATCTCAATGCAATGCCGCTCGTCGTCGAGGCCTTGAAGGCCTACACGATCCCTGAGGTTGGACCCGTCGTCATCGACGAGGATCACGGAAAGCCATATTGGGAAAACCGCTATGCCGAGAAATACCGCAAGGTGCGGGATGAAGCCGGCGTGCCATCGTATATCTGGTCGATGGATTCTCGTGCTGGCGCTGTCTCAGAGACGGTCGAGGCAACGGGGTCTTTGGAAATGGCCAGCAATCTCGCGACCCATTCAACGACCAAAATGACAAAAAAATACAGCCGTGGCGACGGTCTCGAAACGAGCCGCAGGATCGCAGAAGCACGGACCAAGAACCGTTCGGTGTAACGGCAGTGAAACAGTGAAACGGGATTTCTTGTAGAGTATTGAAGTTGCTGGAGCGGGTGAAGGGAATCGAACCCTCGTATTCAGCTTGGGAAGCTGCTGCTCTACCATTGAGCTACACCCGCGACTGAGCGGACATTTCCATCAAGCGGTCGCCGCTGTCAAGGCTCAGCCTTCGTCGTCATATCGACGCGGAGGCCATAAGCGGCCTTACTCTGCGCGAAAATGCTTCGACAGCTTCAGGCCCTGCGCCTGGTAATTCGATCCGAGGCCAGAACCGTAGAGCCCCTGCGGGTGCTCCATCATGTGCTCGTAGATCAGCCGGCCGACGATCTGGCCGTGTTCGAGGATGAACGGCACCTCGTGGCTGCGCACTTCCAGCACCGCGCGGCTACCGGTGCCGCCAGCCGATGCATGACCGAAGCCCGGATCGAAGAAGCCGGCATAATGCACGCGGAATTCGCCGACCAGCGGATCGAAGGGCGTCATCTCCGCGGCGTAGAGCGGCGGCACGTGTACGGCTTCGCGCGAGACGAGAATGTAGAATTCGTCCGGATCGAGGATCAGGTCGTCATGGCCGCGGCTGTAGAGCGGCTCCCAGAAATCGAAGATGCCGTGTTCGGCCTTCTTGTCGACATCGACGACGGCGGTGTGGTGCTTGCCGCGATAGCCGATCAGGCCGTCGGCGCCGGTGCCCTTGAGATCGATCGACAGCGCAATGCCGGCACCGGACACATTCGGCCGATCGCTGGCGACCAAGACGTCGCTCTCGTGCAGCGCGAGCACTTCGGTCTCGGTGAGAAGCGCCTGGCCGATGCGGAAGCGGATCTGCGACAGGCGCGACCCGCGCCGCACGATGATCGGGAAGGTGCGCGGGCTGATTTCGAGGTAGAGCGGGCCGGAATAGCCTGATGGTATCTTGTCGAATTCCTGGGCATAGTCGGTGATGACGCGGGTGAAGATATCTAGACGGCCGGTCGAGCTTTTCGGATTGGCAGAGGCCGACATGTCGTTCAGCAGGTCGAGGCTTTCCATCAGCGGCACGATGTAGACACAGCCGGTTTCAAGAACCGCCCCGTCGCTGAGGTCGATGACGTGCAGTTTCAGCCGGTCGAGCTTGTCGGCGACGCGATGATTGGGGCCGGGCATGAAGCTGGCGCGCACGCGGAATGCGCGGGAACCGAGACGCAGGTCGAGGCTCGCTGGCTGGATCTGGTCGCCGTCCAGCGGCGCTTCGCTGATCAGACGGCCGGTTTCAAACAGCGCTGCGATCGCGCGATCGGCCAGAATGCCCGTTGCCCTCGTCATGTCCGTCTTCCTTTTTGCCGCAAACGGCAAGCCATAACCCAAATTGTCCCCATGACATATCTTCTCGTTCGGGGAATTGACGCAAGCGTGCTTGCGCAGTATTTGGAGAATTATCCCGTGGTGATTTGGCCGGTCGGCTTGCAGCCACGTTAAACAAATAGCTAAAAAGGCCGGGTCTTTGAACCGGCTTGCTTTTCGCGGCCGGTTTTTTTGTTTTGAAAGTGACGATGATGAGCAAGAATTGGCGCCCGGCAACGCAGCTCGTTCATGGTGGCACGACCCGCTCTGCCCATGGAGAGACCTCCGAAGCAATCTTTCTGACCCAGGGTTTTGTCTATGACAGTTCGGAAGCGGCCGAAGCCCGCTTCAAAGGCGAGACCGAAGGTTTCATCTATGCCCGCTACGGCAGCCCGACCAACGACATGTTTGAAAAGCGCATGTGCATGCTGGAAGGCGCCGAGGATGCGCGCGCCACGGCATCCGGCATGGCGGCCGTCGCCGCGGCGATCCTCTGCCAACTCAGGGCCGGTGACCACATCGTTGCGGCCCGCGCCCTGTTCGGCTCCTGCCGCTGGGTCGTCGAAACGCTGGCGCCGAAATACGGCATCGAGTTCACGCTGATCGACGGTCGCTTCCTTGAAAACTGGGAAAAGGCCGTCAAGCCGAACACCAAGGTGTTTTTCCTCGAAAGCCCGACCAACCCGACGCTGGAAGTTGTCGACATCGAGGGCGTCGCCAGGATCGCCAATGCCGTCGGCGCCAAGGTCATCGTCGACAACGTCTTTGCAACGCCGCTGCTGCAGAAGCCGCTGGAACTGGGCGCCCATATCGTCGTGTACTCGGCAACCAAGCACATCGACGGCCAGGGCCGCTGCCTCGGCGGCGTTATTCTTTCCGACAAGGAATGGATTGCCGAACATCTGCACGACTATTTCCGCCACACCGGCCCAGCGCTCTCGCCTTTCAATGCGTGGACGCTGTTGAAGGGGATCGAAACGCTGCCGCTACGCGTGCGCCAGCAGAGCGAGAATGCGGCGACAATCGCCGATTTCCTCGCTGAGCAGGACAAGGTCGCCAAGGTCATCTATCCCGGCCGCAAGGACCATCCGCAGGCCGATATCATCGCGCGGCAGATGAAGGGCGGCTCGACGCTCGTCTGCTTCGAGATGAAGGGTGGCAAGGAGGCGGCGTTCGCGCTGCAGAACGCGTTGGAGATCATCAAGATCTCCAACAATCTCGGCGACTCGAAGAGCCTGATCACCCATCCGGCGACCACGACCCACAAGAACCTCTCCGACGAGGCCCGCGCCGAGCTCGGCATTTCGCCCGGCACGGTGCGTCTCTCGGCCGGCATCGAGGACAGCCAGGATCTGGTCGATGATTTCGCCCGCGCGCTCAAGGCGGTTACGGCCTGATACAAACCTGAACTGGAAGAAACAGAGCCGCCTGAAACACGTTTTCAGGCGGTTTTCTTTTGTCCGGACGGTTCTTCCCTCGAAGCATAATCCAGCCTGTCGCAGATCGGCACGGAATGTGCCCCGTCGCCGCCGCCGTTATTCTTGACGAAACCATATTGGTGTAGAATAGGTTCTGCGATTTTAAAAAGGTATTGCATATGTATCGCGCGCTGACCCGCGACATTGAGGTGACTGTCGAGCCCTATTATCTGGAGGAGCAATCCGATCCCGACGACAGCCGCTATGTATGGGGCTACAGGATCGTGATCTCCAACCATTCCGATATTTCCGTGCGGCTGGTCACCCGCTACTGGAACATTACCGACGAAACCGGACAGGTGGACGAAGTCAACGGCCCTGGTGTCATCGGTGAACAACCGGTGCTCAATCCAGGCGATACTTACGAATATTCATCAGGCTGCCCGCTCGACACACCATCCGGCGTCATGTTCGGCCACTACGGCATGGAGGCCGAAAGCGGGGAAATGTTCGACGTCAACATCCCCGCCTTCTCGCTCGATGCACCAGGGCTCAGCCGCGTGCTGAACTGAAGCCTATTGCGGGCGCACTTCCGTCGCTTCGAACTTGTAGCTCGTGGAGCAGAACTCGCAATTGACCGTAACGACACCGTCAACCACCGTGTGGTCGATGTCGTCCTGGCTCAGGCTCGCCAGAACATCGCGGATCTTCTCGCGTGAACAGTTGCAACGGTCATAGACTGCCTGCGGAGGATAGACCCGCACGCCGCGCTCGTGAAACAGACGATACAGCAGCCGCTCGGGACCAACCATCGGATCGGTGAGTTCGTCGGCGGCAATCGTTTCCACCATCACCTTCGCCTCGCCCCAGAGATCGTCAGTCTCGACACTCTCGTCCCTGATATCACCGTCGCCGCCGTGCAGGTCCGGCTGGCGCATACGCTCCAGCGTTTCCGGCAGGAACTGCGCAACCACGCCGCCGGCCCGCCAGCGATGGCGCGGCTTGCCGGCATCGTCCCGGTCCAGAAGTTCGGCGACGCTGAGGCGCACCTTGGTCGGAATCTGTTCCGACTGGCGGAAATAGACGCCGGCGATCTCTTCCAGGGTGCCGCCATCAAGCGGCACGATGCCCTGATAGCGCTGCATGTCCGCGCCCTGATCGATGGTGAAGGCGAGGATGCCCTCGCCGAGCAACTGGTGCGGCTCTGCCATGCCATTTTCCTGGGCGATCGCCAGCGCTTCGCTGTTGTAGCGGGCATAGGCGCGCACCCTGTCCGGCGTCGAGAAATCAGCAACGACGAGATCGACCGGGCCATTGCTCTGCGTCTGCACGATCAGCTTGCCTTCGAATTTCAGCGACGTGCCAAGCAGCACGGTCAGAACGACCGTTTCGGCAACGAGGCGGGCAACCGGCAGCGGATAATTATGGCGCTCGAGAATGGCGTCGAGCATCGGGCCAAGCTGCACGGCACGACCGCGCACGTCGAGCCCCTCCACCTGAAAAGGCACGACATGATCATCGCCCGCAAAATCAAACTGGCCAAGGCCCTCTACTGCTTCCACCATCACTCTGCTCCTTGCATCGGACATGCGGAACGCGGCGAGCGTCCAAAGACGCCCGAAGGGCGAAACCCGATGTCCATATTGATCCCTGCGTCGGCCCGTTTGTCCAGATCGGTGGCCGAAAAACAGGCCGATCGCCGACGGTTGGGCAAGCCGCCCTGCCGATGATTGAAATCGCTCGCGCTCTGGATAAAACCCTGTCCGGCTGCGCGATCATCCGCAGTCGCTTAGATCGTGCGCCCACCCTTTAATTTCAATGGCCGGCAGGCAATGGGCTCAAAGCGCGCCGAGGCACCAGGCGAGGACCGATTTCTGTGCGTGCAGACGATTTTCCGCCTCGTCGAAGACGACGGACTGCGGACCATCGATCACCTCGTCGGTGACTTCCTCACCGCGATGCGCCGGCAGGCAGTGCATGAACAGGGCGTCCTTGGCCGCCTTTTCCATCAGGCCCGCATTGACCTGATAGGGCTGGAAGACATTGTGGCCACGCGCCCGGTGCTCCTGGTTCATGGAAATCCAGGTGTCGGTCACGACGCAATGCGCTCCCGCCACCGCCTGATCGGCGTCGTGATAGAGCTTGATCTCGCCGCCATTGTTGCGCGCCCAGTTGAGGATCTTGTCATCCGGCTCGGAACCGAGCGGTACCGCCATGTTCATGCGGTAGCCGAAGCGCGCCGAGCCCTCGATGAAGGAATGCAGCACATTGTTGCCGTCACCGGTCCAGGCGATCGTCTTGTCCTTCACCGGGCCGCTATGCTCCTCGAAGGTCATGATATCGGCCATGATCTGGCAGGGATGGGTCGTGTCCGTCAGCCCGTTGATGACAGGCACGGTCGCATGTTCGGCCAGTTCGAGCAGGCGCGTGTGATCGGTGGTGCGGATCATGATGGCGTCGACATAACGCGACAGCACCTTGGCTGTATCGCCGATCGTCTCGGCGCGACCGAGCTGCATTTCCGTGCCAGACAGGAACAGGGTTTCACCGCCGAGCTGGCGCATACCGACGTCGAATGAGACGCGGGTGCGGGTGGACGGCTTCTCGAAGATCATGGCCAGCATCTTGCCGGCCAGCGGCTTTTCAGCCGTGCCAGCCTTGGTCGCCGTCTTGCGCGTCTTGGCGTCGTCGATGATTGCGCGCAGATCTCCCGCGGTCATCGCGGAGAGATCGAGAAAGTGTCTTGTACCGGCCATGTTCTATTCCTGTTGTGCCTGCTTGACGCTCTACGCTCAGGCCGACGCCTTGTGTTTTACGGACGTCAGCTGTTCTGCAGCACGCTCGATGCGAGCAAGCCCCTCGCGTGCTTCTGCCGCAGTGGTGATCAGCGGCGGAAGAAGGCGGATGACGTTTTCACCGGCGGGAACCGCCAGAAGTTTTTCCGCACGGATCGCCTTCAGAAGATCCGCCGACGGAACCTTTGCCTTGATGCCCAGCATCAGACCCTCGCCGCGCACCTCTTCGATGACATCGGGGAACCGGTCCTGCAGCGAGGCAAGGCCTTGGCGGAAGACCAGTGAGACATCGCTTACGTGTTCGAGGAAGCCCTCTTCGAGAACCACGTCGAGCACCGCATTGCCGACTGCCATTGCAAGCGGATTGCCGCCATAGGTCGAGCCGTGAGTGCCCGCGACCATGCCGGCCGCAGCCTCTGCCGTGGCAAGGCAAGCGCCGAGCGGAAAACCACCGCCGATCCCCTTGGCGACAGCCATGATATCTGGCGCGATGCCCGTCGCTTCATAGGCAAAGAGTTTTCCCGTCCGGCCGATACCGCACTGGACCTCGTCAAAGATCAAAAGCAGGCCGTACTCGTCGCACAGCGCGCGCAGTTCCTGCAGGAATTCCTTGGACGCCACGCGGATGCCGCCCTCGCCCTGGATCGGCTCGATCAGGATCGCTGCCGTTTCTTCGCTGATCGCTTCCTTCAGCGCGGCGATATCGGCGAAAGGCACCTGGTAGAAACCGGGCGCCTTCGGGCCAAAACCCTCGAGATACTTCGCCTGGCCGCCGGCGGCGATGGTTGCCAGCGTGCGGCCGTGGAAGGCACCCTCGAAGGTGATGATGTGGAATTTTTCCGGCTGCCCCTTGGCAAAGTGATAGCGCCGCGCCGTCTTGATGGCGCATTCCAGCGCCTCGGCGCCAGAGTTCGTAAAAAACACCTTGTCGGCAAATGTCGCTTCGGTCATCCGGGCGGCAAGCTTTTCCTGGCCGGGAACCTCATAGAGGTTGGAAAGATGCCAGACCTTGTCGGCTTGATCTTTTAAGGCCGAAACAAGATGCGGATGGGCATGGCCCAGCGAATTGACCGCGACACCAGCTGCAAAATCCAGATAGCGCGTGCCGTCTTCGGCAATCAGCCAGACACCTTCGCCGCGTTCGAAGCGAAGCGGTGCGCGCGCGTAGGTATCAAAAAGCGGCGTGGCTTCGGCCATGGCGAAAGTCTCCTAGATCAAGGCGGCATAGACACCGCATGACGGTATTTTTCGGCCGATCTCCGGCCCCTGAAAATCAAAAATGCCGCCTTGCGGCGGCGGAGGCACTATCTTCATTCCGCACTGCAATGTCAACAAAAGCCCTGCGTTTGCGGTAATTCGCACAGCATACAGGCGTTTGTATTTTTTGTGCGGCGGGCTTGCAAAAATGCCACGCCATCGAAGCAAGTTGGGGAAAACCCAGAAATCGATTCGCCTCGATTCGAGGGACTCTTGTCACGGAGTCACCCGTTCACTAGGTTAATAATCAATTACTAGACGCATGCGGCGGACCTAGTCACCAAAAGTGTTATCGCGTTGCAGTTCCGGATTGCTCCGGGGCGCGGTGAGGGATTCCATCATCATCAACGCCGGGAACGGAGACAATATCATGAACTGGACTGACGAGCGGGTGGAGAAACTCAAGAAGCTGTGGTCCGAGGGGTTGAGCGCGAGCCAGATCGCCGCACAACTGGGCGGCGTCAGCCGCAACGCCGTCATCGGCAAGGTCCACCGGCTGTGCCTGCCGGGGCGCGCCAAGGCAGGCGGAACTGCCGCCGCTTCGCGCACAAAGCGCCCGACGTCGGCACCGCGCGCGCCGAACTACGCCTCCCGCGTCACCGCGACCACCCGCACCATCACTACACGCCCCGTAGGCGCCGCCGTGATGAAGGAAGAGGAGGAGATGGAATACGTGACCGGCCAGGAGCTGGAGCCGGTCAGCAATGTCGTCGTGCCGATGTCGCGTCGCCTTGTCCTCACCCAGCTTACAGACCGCACCTGCAAGTGGCCGATCGGCGACCCCATGAAGGAAGAATTTCACTTCTGCGGCAATGACAGCCCGGAAGCGGCTCCTTATTGCAGCTTTCATGCCAAGCTTGCCTACCAGCCCTCAGGCGAACGTCGCCGGGCGCGCTGATCACAATTGGGGATCAATGGTGGCGGCACAGTCCGCCATCATCCAATGACCTTGCTTCTCCCTGGAGCGCCGATCAAAACCGCACGGTAAACAGCGTTCCTTTTCCGACTTCGGACTGAACGATCATCCGGGCCCGATGCCGGGTCAGGATGTGCTTGACGATGGCGAGCCCCAGACCCGTGCCCTTTTTCGACCGGCTGGCCTCGACATTCACCCGATAGAAGCGCTCGGTGATACGCGGCACGTGTTCGGCCGGAATGCCCGGGCCGAAATCACGCACAGTCACCTCGACCGGCTTGCCGTCTCCCCCTGAAAGGCCGACCTCGACCTTCTTGCCCTCCTGCCCGTATTTGCAGGCGTTCTCGATCAGGTTTTCGAAAACCTCAGTCAGTTCGTCGCGGTCGCCATGAACGAAAACCGGCGCGTCGGGAATGTCCAGCGCAATCGAGACATCGACATCCCGCGCCAGCGGCGTGAGGGAATCGATGACATGGCCGAGCAGCGGCGCGAGATCGATTTTTGCGTCGGGTGCGATGTGGGATTTCAGCTCAAGCCTTGACAGCGACAGGAGATCATCGACCAGACGGCTCATGCGCGTTGCCTGCTCGTGCATGATGCCGAGGAATTTCTCATGCGCCTTGACGTCGTTGCGCGCCGGACCTTGCAGCGTTTCGATGAAGCCGCGCAGGGAGGCAAGCGGGGTCCTAAGTTCATGGCTGGCATTGGCGACGAAATCCGACCGCATCCTGTCGATGCGCCGGGCCTGCGAAATATCGCGGTATGACAGAATATAAAGCCGTTCGCCGCCGTTTATGGCAATGTCGGCCGGCGCGACACGCACAATATAAAACGCCTCTGAGGGCAGCCGTTCGGAATGTTCGATCTGATTGACCTTGCCGGTGGAGATGGTTTCGCGCACCATGTCGAGAATGCCGGGGAGCGCACCCGCGCCGCCAGATAGATATTCTGCGGGATGGTTCCGAACGCTTTTTCGGCGGCGAGATTTTGCAAAAGCACGGTTTCATCGGCGGCGACGACGAGAACCGGCATGTCGAGCGCGTTCAGAACGATGACCAGTGTATCGAGCGGATTGCCGGTGGCGACATTGCTCTGGATGACCGGCGCGATCGGTGGAGCAACCGTCTCGGAGCGGCTGAGGAGAGCAACTGCAAGGACCATCCAGAACAGGCAGACCGCGAGAAGGTGCAGCCCGGAAACGACCAGCACGAGGGTGATCAGAACGGACAGAAGCAGGGTCCATTTTTCCGCGGCGATTCTTGCCCCCAGCATCCGCCAGAATCTGTCTTCCTGTTCCAAGTTCCGTCCTTTTCCCGCGAAGGTCGCCGATCGCAACCTCGCCGCATCCGCCAGTGATAGAGCGTCTTCATGACATGATTTTCACGGCATGCTTGAATTCGCAATGCAATTATGGCCTGCTCGCGGGAAATCAGTGGGCGGCGGTGACAAGGTCGCACTCATCGGGAGAACACCATGGCAGACAAGACGACCAGCCGCGCAGTGGAGTTGAAGATCGACGGCAAGAAGCGGGTGTTCGATATCGACAATCCGGAATTGCCTGATTGGATCGACAGTGAAGCCTTCGCATCCGATGACTTTCCCTATGACAAGAAACTGGACCGCGACGAATACGACGCAACGCTGGAGAAGCTGCAGATCGAACTGGTCAAGGTGCAGTTCTGGCTGCAGGCAACCGGCAAGCGGGTCATCAGCGTGTTCGAGGGTCGGGATGCCGCCGGAAAGGGCGGAGCAATTCATGACACGATGGCCTATATGAACCCGCGGTCGGCGCGCATCGTGGCGCTGACCAAGCCGACGGAAACCGAACGGGGCCAGTGGTACTACCAGCGCTATGTCGCGACCTTCCCGACTGCGGGCGAATTCGTGCTCTTCGATCGTTCCTGGTACAACCGGGCCGGCGTCGAGCCGGTGATGGGCTTCTGCGAGCCGGCGCAATACCAGCACTTCCTCAAGCAGACACCGCGCTTTGAAAAGCTGATCGTTGATGACGGCATCCATCTGTTCAAGTTCTGGCTGAACATAGGCCGAGAAATGCAGCTGAAGCGTTTTCATGATCGTCGGCATGATCCGCTCAAGGTGTGGAAGCTATCGTCGATGGATATCGCAGCCCTCACCAAGTGGGACGATTATTCCGAAAAGCGCGACCGGATGCTCAATGAGACCCACACCACACATGCGCCATGGACAGTGATCCGCGCCAACGACAAGCGCCGCCTGCGGATCAACCTCATCCGCCACATCCTGCTCAGCCTGAATTACGACGGTCGGGACAAGGATGCGATTGGCGAAATCGACCGGAAAATCCTGGGTTTCGGGCCCGGCTTCGTCAAATAGCCCCCAATATTCCGCCTGCCCGCGCCGGTCTTTGTCAGAGATTATTGGCCGGGCAGGATACGGATCGCAAACAGATTGAGGCTCTGGCCGCCTCCGGCCACATCGCTGTTGATGAGGATACGGCCCGGCTCGCTCGGCGCGAGACTGCGGTCGAAGGTGATCTTGAACAGCATGTCGACCTTCTCATCGTTGACGGTAAAACGATGACGACCACAGTCGCCCAGTGAGGCGAACGCGCATTCGACGGAAAACTGGGTCGGCTTGTCGGCGCCGGAACGCACGGTCAGCGCGACGGTCGATGTCTTGCCCGACAGTTGCTCCAATACGGCCACCGGAACTTCAATCAGGACATCGCCTTCGGCGTCGGTGGAAGAAGACGTGATGCGCAGCCGTGGTCCAGCCTCGTCGCTGACAGGTTCCGCCTTTGCGCGGCTGCGCGGTGTGATCGCCGCGGCTTTCGCCGGATCGAACACCTCGATCCAGTCGCCCGTGAAGCCGGACTGCGAACCGAGCGTGGTCAGCCCCTGCGAACCGTCGAAATCCTCGGACTGCACGGTTTCCGGGGGATTGGCGACGCTGGTGTCCCGCTCCGCTGCCGATTTCAGGAGGCCGCTGGTTTCCGCCCACCAGAGCGCGGCACCGAAAGCGGCACCCAGTGTAACGATGACCATGACGAAGGACAGAAACCGCCCGCGACGGCGACGGGGCTTTGCTGACGCCGCGGAAACCGGCAGGGGACGCTCCTTACCGCGTTTGCCGGCCACGGCCTCCACAGGCACCGCGGTTGCCGTGCCAGCCGGCGCGGCGTCATCGAGGCGTTCCGGCCGCAGACTGTCGAGGCTGTCGTCACCGGTGCGGGAAACGGCTTCGCCCGGCTCACGATGGGCGGATAACGGCGCATCTTCGCGGACAGGGGCTTGGCGACGATCATCGGATGCAACCGCATCATCCAGCCGAACCGGCGGCGGCACGACGATGGCGGCCTCGGCTTTCAGGGCGGCGCGCTCCTGTGTTTCGATCGCATGAATGATCACTTCCAGGCGATGCCGCTGCTGGGCGATAACCTCGGGGTCATGCACATCCTGCTTGCGCAAGCCGGCCTCCAAGGCGTTGCGCGCGGACTGGTAAATCCGGGCCCGCGTCTCGGCACTCGTCCTGTCCGAGCGGTCGAGCGCATGTCTTATAGCCGTTTCCAGTCCGCTCACATCATGTCCTTCTTGACCGGAGGACAGGCTATTCTGCGCCCATCTTTCCCTCGACAAACCGGGGATCAGGCCAGGCCTTGCCCCGCACTGGCGGCACCCCGTTGGATTTGTTAACAATTGGGTAACGGCAGATTTGGCAATTCGCAAGCCTGCAGGCTAAAACTGGCTAGTTCCGCCAAGGGAAACGCACGGGTTTCACGACGGGCGATGCACCCTTGCAATAGAACCATCTTTTCAAGACGGCATTTCGCTGCTAGATATTTTTGACGTTTACGCAAACGTCAATATTTTCAGGTGGAGGAGAAACACCATGGCGCTGCCGCCGATCTTGACGGGAACCACAAGGCTGCCCGTCGTTGCCGCCCCGCTCTTCATCATTTCGCATCCGGCGCTGACGCTGGCACAGTGCAAGGCGGGCGTGGTCGGGTCCTTTCCGGCGCTGAACGCCCGTCCGGAAGCCCAGCTCGACGAATGGCTGGCGCAGATTACCGAAGAACTGGCAGATCACGACCGGCACAACCCGGACAGGCCCGCTGCCCCCTTCGCCGTCAACCAGATCGTCCACAAGTCCAACAAGCGGCTCGAGCACGACCTGATGCTCTGCGTCAAATACAAGGTGCCGATCGTCATTTCCTCACTCGGGGCCGTTCCCGAGGTCAACGCCGCGATCCATTCCTATGGCGGCATCGTGCTGCATGACGTGATCAACAACCGCCATGCCAGTTCGGCGATCCGCAAGGGGGCCGATGGCCTGATCGCGGTGGCAACCGGCGCCGGCGGCCATGCCGGAACCCTGTCGCCCTTCGCGCTTGTCCAGGAAATCCGCAGCTGGTTTGACGGCCCGCTGCTGCTATCAGGCGCCATCGCCACCGGCGGTGCGGTGCTGGCGGCCCAGGCCATGGGTGCCGACATGGCCTATATCGGCTCGCCCTTCATCGCCACGAACGAGGCCCGCGCCAGCGACGCCTACAAGCAGTCGATCGTCGACAGCACCGCCGCCGACATCGTCTATTCCAACTATTTTACCGGCATCCACGGCAACTATCTCAAACCCTCGATCGCCGCGGCCGGCATGGATCCTGACAAACTGCCGGAGGCGGACCCGTCGAAGATGGATTTCGAGGCAGCGACCACAGGCGCCAAGGCCTGGAAAGACATCTGGGGCTGTGGCCAGGGGATCGGCGCGGTGACCGAAATCACCTCCGTCGAAGGGCTGGTCTCCCGGCTGGACAACGAATACAAGACCGCCCGAAAGAGGCTTTCGCTCTGAACACAACCACACACAGGGATCGATGATCGGATTCCACGGCCTTATCCATCGATCATTGCTGTTGGGCGCTGATCCCGCGATTTTTTACCAATCGAAGATCTGACGGCTTGAAATCCCGTCGCTTTGCAGGTATCAGCGCCTCACACATCGCTTCGCCGATTGCGAAACGCATGCTGGCCGCTTTAGCTCAGGTGGTAGAGCACATCATTCGTAATGATGGGGTCAGAGGTTCGAGTCCTCTAAGCGGCACCATTTAACTTCTTGATAAAAATAGACTTAATGCTTTAGGCCAGATCGCGAAAGCATTTCCGTTCAAGCTGGGTCGCCACCGGGTCGCCACAGAGCGGAATTCTTTGGGTGAATTAGGCCCTTTTGACTGTTAGCCGCCAATTAAATTGCCTTAACTCGCTGAAAAATCGCACTCCTCAATTTCTTAATAAATTCTTCCCGCGAGCGGCGCTCCTTTGTGTGCTTTTAGGGCCTGACATAATTCATGAGGTTAGCGCTTATCGCGCGCGCACGCGTATCTGTTGCGGAATGGGTCCACTGAGGTCGCCAAGCACTGGATAAAGAAAGCGATTGATAGGCGTCGGTTTAGGTTTTCTGAGGTTTGGGGATCTGCTGTGAGGGAAGGCAGCAAATCTCACTACTTTGCTGTTTTCTAGTATGCAGCACTTCGGCTTGAACCCACCTCTAGACCTCGACGGACTAAGCCTCGTCGCTCCCCTTCAGAAGTGATCGAAGATTTTCGGCGATCAAAGCCGCATGCCGGGGCGGCAGCACATCAAGCCCTGCCTCGATACGGCCAACGATGTCCTTACACAAAGCCTTAGAGATTTGAGCGAATTCTTTCGCATTCTTCATCTCCCAATCAGGATGAGAGAACATCTTCGAAAGGTCTAGGCTGCTGTCATGTGTCACCAATTCGTGACAGCCGTTTTGCAGGAGCAACTGGTCACGGCCGTGCGGAGCAGGCTTAGTGTTAATCCAGACGAAGTAATCAGGCGCCACACAAACGCACAGCGCATATTTCTCTTTCGGAGGCTTCGAAAGGACGGTATTGACGATGTAGATGTGCCCGAGCTTACAAGACGCCATAGGAAGCAAATTGCTCCGCTTCCTCAAAGATTTCAGGCGATACCCCATCAAGCATATCCTCAAAGCGCATTGGCGCATTAAGGGCAGCCTTTTTCCAGGCTAGATGCTCGTGCGTCTCGTCAGAAATCTGGCCGAACGAACGCCCCCTGCAATATTCGAAAGCTCGATCAAGGCATTCCAAATCTGTCTTGCTGAAGTAGCTTAGATCAGGGGAGCGATGAGCCTTGTAGGTAGGGTGCTTTTCGCTATCGCCATGGGATAGGGCCCCCACAACTACTTCCCGTTCCGGCTCCGGAAGCTCCTCTTTGACCGCGTTATAGGCGTAAGAGGGTACCGGTCCGTTCTCCATAGCGATATATCGATCGCCGGTGATCGGCCGCCCGAAAGTGCGCAGGTGGTCGAGATCAGCGTAGTATAGCGTCTTTAGGGCGTGGAAACGCCCAACCTCTCCGTACCGGGACACGATATAGAGCAGGGCCTCGATTGTTTTCTCTTTGTCGACACTAAATCTCATGGACTTCATATAAGCCTGAGTTTCGTTAAAGAAAAGATTTATAGCATGGTGGGTGCTATCCGCCGACCTGTTTTGGTTGTTAACGCACCAGTAAGTCGAAATGGCCAAGACCTCGCATTCGCGCTTTGGCTGGTAGTGGCAGTGGCAAGCCGTGAGTGTCGATTGTATATTGGTAGTCCACCGAAAAAGTGCCCTGGAAGCGCTCACCGTGGACGAATCCGACAGCTTCAGTATAGCAAATGCACTTGAACGAAACAGGAAGGACCATAGCCGGGCGGCCGAAGCCTGCCGGTATTGACATCCCCTGCGGTGCATTGACTTCAACAATGTTGGTAAACAGCGTTGGCACTTCGACGTCTGTTGAAACGAATTCGTCGCTTGTCTTAAATACGAAAGTGCCGAGCCCAACCGCTTGGTTGATGGCGTCAAAAGTGCTGTGAGCCGATTTCAACAGCACTTGCGCCATGATAAGCCCGTCGCCTGTCCGTTCCACACCGATGCCAGAGACGGTTTGCCGCATACCATCCATAGTGGATAGATCCCCAGGCAAATCTTCAGAAATGTGTTCGTCATAGACGATATCGCCCCCTATGATTTCCAGCTTTGAGCGCAAGCCCTCTGCTATGGGCTTTCCGAGGTCGATTGGGGACGAAAACTTCTTTTGAAGCGCGGTAGGGCTAAGGAAAGACTTCAGTATTGGCAGCACGTCTCCTGTCTCGGCTATTGCCCATTCAAAGAGCGGCTTGTCAGGATGGCTGATCTGAAACACCTGTCCCTGGCGCCCATTTATCAGCATATAATAAAAAGCCCCAACGTCTGGATGTGCTGAGTAACTGTGCGCCTGCTGGGCATCATCGATGCTCAACGGCTGGGACGGCGGTTTTGCTTCGACAGTCCAGCGAGCATAAGGGGTGTATTCGCAAATATAATCGGCCCGACCTTGTAGTTCAGCGTCCGTCGCCTTTTTCCGACCAAGGAACATCTTGCTGTAACGCAGTGTCCTCTCGGTTAAAATATTTGCTTGCGTTCCCTGCCTGAACCCGAGCGCGTGCAGTAGCGGACGAATTATAATCTCCCGAACGTCCGTTTCATTCATGGAGATGAGATCAAAATGGCCAAACATCTATTTCACACCTGAGCGCTTTGAAACTACTTAAACTGGTGCGATTCGGATCTTTGGTGCAAGCTATAATAGAGCTTGTGTGCTTGGAGCCCTGTCCTTCAATCCGGAAAGTTCATTACATCCCACTCAAGGTCGGTCAACACGCTTGTCTCTAGGGTTACCAGTTCATCAAACAGGTGCAAATTTTAGCCAGCAGCCATCTCGGAGCCCAGCCCGCCACCCCGCGAAAGCCGGCAACAAGAAGTAACGGTCTGGGAAGCGAAACGAGGCTTCCAAATCGTGGATCAACGGACCTTAATCGGTCAGTCGATAATAAGGGTCTTCTCGATAGGTTGTGCCGACGTAGCAGTTTGTCCCAAAGCATCTTGGGCTTCTGCGGTCCCTCGCTAGATAAAAGACGTGCTGTGGCGCTTTCCGATGGTACCCGGCCCTCGGTGCAACATAATAATCGCGGCGCTCTCCAACGATCTGCTCTCGATAAGCCGTAGCTGGGGCGACGTCATAGTATCTGTATCCGTCATCGTAGACGCAGCCACTTAACGTTGCCACGGACGATCCAAGCACACTCAGAACGATGCACATCTTACGGCTCATGCTTGCCTCCAGATTGGATATAATGGCGCGATGTTGAAACAATGCAAGCCCTGGTCGGCTCAGAGAACCACCAGTGATTAGGCCAGGGAAGTCTCAAAATAGGCGAGAGCCGCCCGCTACGCTGGTGGGTCGCGCGTGCGCGCGCGTATCTGTCCGATAATGCCGGCGGGGCAACTTGCTGCAGGCTTATGATGCACGAAAAACCTTCGCGGGATGGCTACCGCAAAAAGCGGCACCGTTCACTGGCTTCGATCTGATCTAAGTTGCCAGAGGCAATTTATCGAACGGCAGAGCAGGGGCACCACCGTGGAACTCAAAGCCACCGTCGCGCCTGACTTTGCGCGATGATGCTTCAACCTGCCCCAGAAGGCGCATAACGCGCCATTCCGAGCCGTCAGAATTGGTCGCTTGCCTCACTTCCAGGTCTGTGACGGGCCGCCATGTGTTGTTCGTGTATGTGCGAACATCAATCGCCTTTGCCAAGCTGACCGGGAGGTCGCTTGCGCGGCACAACCATCCTCTGATGTCTTGAGGCTGTGCTGCTCGCTCCAAGGCGGCAACGTGTTGGCTCGTCCACTCCGGATATCGGCCCTGAACCTCAGCCCACGGGAAAAACTCGGTTTCCTCAAATGTGAGCCGGACGAGCTTCACTATGCCCAAGCGGTAGCCGTCCCGAACCGTCGCTGTGATATCTCCTCGGGGCGAGGTCGTGGCCCAGACGAAATCAGGCGACGGAAAATCGGCGATACGCTGTTGAGATTGCACTAGCGCGCCACTGGCGAGTATCCAAGGCAGATGCCATGAAGATGTGTAATGGTAAGCGGGCATGGCATTCTCCAGTGTCAATGGCGGCGCGATATATCCTCGAATGGCGCGGGAAGATATGCAAGCCGCCAACTAGAACGGGGTAGGTAACTTCGCTTTTTCCATCTGATCCCATGCGAGAACGGAACAGACTGCGCGTCCCACTGCTCCCACGCCAGCCTATGCGCATCGATAGCATCGACCAAATCGCTATTCTTCGCTGGCAATCCGGGAATAGTGAATAGCATGTGCAGGCCGTACGCGTTGATGACCATTCGATAGATGTTCAAATCTGGATTGGCCCTGATGATCTGGGCCATTCTTGACCAAGGGCAAAGAGGCGGTCAAATGCTGTCGGAATAGGTGCCCTCAAATCTGAGGAGAGCTATTCCGAGGTTTTCCATTTCTGTTTCCGTTATCGAAAGGTGCAGCGACGGGGCTGAACGCTCAACGCATACGCACTCAGGATAAATCCCCCGCAGTAAAATTCAGAACTCCATCAATGAAGTGAGAAATTTCAGCGAATATGTTGTCCTCGCTGAGAATAGCGGCGTAGAAGCCGGACGTAGCTATTGCGAGAGCTTTCATTCGCAGGCCTTCCGCAGTATGTGCTGTGACCCTTGAAACCTGCCTACGGGCTTCATTGGCGGCGATTTTGGCGGCTGAAACCCGCTGCTTCGCCTTCTCGACGCCGGCTTGTTCCCTTAGCCGCGATGTTTCGGCCTCGTACCGCCGCGCCAGGGCCAATGCCTGCTCGTATTCCTTTGTGAATTTTTCTCGGTAGGCAATGTTCTGCGCCAATGCCTTGGCCGTCCTGCCCTTTGGCACCTTGGCCTTCCAGTACGAGAGACGATCCTCTGCCTCGTTCGGCGTCATCACCGCGAAGCACAGCCGTTCGTTGGTTCTACGTTTGAACCGTTTGGTGAAATCGACCGTATCCCGGATGATGAACCGGCCAATAATGTCGCGTTCAGCATCCTCGGATACATGGTACGTGTTCGCATTGGCACAGCCGAGAAGCTCCTCCGGCGCGAGCGGCCACAGATGACGCCATTCGTCTGCAATCCACCCTAGCGCCTCTTCTGCGGCAGTCAGCTCGCGTTCTGCCTCTTTGAAGCGTTCATATGCGGCGATGAGGTCAGGATTTTCACCAATGTCTTTCACTGGTAGCTCAGTTGGCGTCGGAATGACGATCGGCGCGGCCACTGCGGCGATCGGCGCGGCCAGTGCGGCCATACCGCTCAGGATAGCGCGGCGGGTGATTTTCGGCATGGCTTCGGCAGCGGCCGGAACGACGCTATTCGGCATTGGATTAACTCCCAGGTTATGAAAGATTTTGCTTGGTGACTATACGGTCGGTCAGGTCGAATGCAGTCCTCTGTCCGAACGGACGAGATGCAAGGGCTTGAAAGAACCAGAATTTTTCAATTCGCCGGCGTTCTGCTTACCAGAGCGTTTCGGTAAACGGCGAGAACAGTGTTTCGCCACGAAAGCCTCGTCATCGACGATACAAGCTTCGAACCTATTGATTCCGACTGGCTGGAAGTCCGCCCGGCATTGAGCAAAGAGCTGCTTTTTCCATTCGAGTGTTTCGACTGAGTACGCTGGTGCGCTGAGCGCTTCATTGCGCCGGCACATCCAACGGAGGTTCTGGACTTTCACTTCTTCAAGTCTGCACCGGTTCGTTTCGCCGTTCCATTGCCCGTTTTCATCGTATCCCAGCAATGCTTTGGCGTACTCCCAGCACGCGGCCGAGACATTGAGATCGGCGCGGGCCCTATCGAATAGGAAGCGTCGATCGAGTATTAGGCTTGCAACGTACTCCTCATCGGTCATGCCGGCCGGCGTTTCCCTGCTACGGAAGGAAAGGATTTTGTCTTCCGTCTTTGGCTCTAGTGTTCGTTGCGGCATTATGCGTACTCCCGCTCTATGGCTCGTAGTTCTGCAGACAGGGCGCTACGCTCGCGTGCGATGCTGTAGCGGAAGGATTTGTAATCGAGTGTCTGAATGGTGCTTCGAAGGGCGGCCACCCGTGCGGCGATGGCTGCGGGCAGCTGAGCTTTTACAAGGGCTTCTTTCGCCCGACGCCATTCAACCTTCAGGCAGTCGCCGAACCGTACAACGGTGCCAGCGAGAAAGGGGTTGCCTGCGACATAAGCCTGAGCCTTGCGGAAGTGCGTCCAAGCGCCTTTCATGATTTCCGAGCGATTGAACATTTCATTTGCATCCTCAGGACGTTTAAATTATTCCTAGAGAATAAATTTCAAGTCTTGGGGTGTCAATACCCTAGAGATATTTTTTTATCCCTGAGGAATAATATGCTGAGTGCAGAGCAGATACGGGCAGCCAGAGCAATCCTCCGCATGGAGCAGAAAGAGCTTGCTGAGCGGTCGGGCGTGTCGCTTCCATCCATCAAACGACTTGAACAAATGTCGGGCGACTTGACCGCTACACGAGTGAGCACCGTTGAGGCCATAAGGGTGACGTTAGAGGCGGCTGGGGTTCAGTTCATACCCGAAAACGGCGGTGGCGCTGGCGTGAGATTAGCTAAGCCGAAAGCGCAATCATAACGATGAATTCGGTCGCTCGGTGGAGGAGTCGATGGCAGAGAAAGTGAAATCCGATAGGCTTCTGAAGCTCAAGGACGTTAAAGACCGGACCGCTTTGGGGAGTTCTTCTATTTACCGCCGTATAGCGGCTGGGACATTTCCCAGGCCTCGCCAACTGAGTCCAGCGTGCGTCCGATGGATGGAATCGGAAATCGACTACTGGATAACAACGCTGCCACCGACTGGTGCGCCAGAGCCCCTGCCTTGACTCCCACGTGCATCCTGTCACGTTGCACGGATGGCGATGGGAGGATGAATGTCAGCTTTTATTTTAATCCTTGGTATTTTGCAGATGCTCGGAGTCATTGCTGTAGCGCTTGGGGCCAAGTCGGCAATTCATGAGATCCTTGCTTGTGCATTCGGGCTAGGTGCGATCACTTTCGCGCTGGCGATCATCACTGCGAAGGTCGACGATGCACTGAAAGCAAGAAATGCGTGAGGGAGCAGAATTGGAGGATTATGCGCAGAAACTTCGTTTTTCGATCAAGGCCGCTTATGAATATCTGGAAGCTGCCTTAGATGTCGACGAAGACATCATCTGCACATTTTATGCGTCAGGCAGTGAGTTTAGCCTGTATCTCGGGGCCGTTGGTTCCTCATCCGCTGGATACCTTCAGGTCACTGGTAGGAGTATCGAGAGCTACGCCCACGTGATTTTTATTGTCCCCGCAGATCACACAACATTCAAATTCGAGGTTACCCCACTTAAACACTCTTCAAGGTTGGGTTTTTCTGGTGGCCCTGACGGCTCCTAATCCGCCTTCCCGAACCACCCGTCGAATATCTCGGGCGAGACGTTCACAGATGTGCCACCGGCTCCACCATCTCCGGCGGTGACGATCGACAACATGTGGCGCTTCAAACCATTTTTCAGCCGCAGACTGATCAATGCCGGGAGAAAGATTTGGCTTCGTTGCGGGCGTGCCAGATGGCCTCCGTATGATTGACAACATCACAGAAGAGCACCTTCCGTGGCGAGGTAGCGAGGTAAAACTCTCTCGACTTGGAGCCGCGCCGCTTCAAGAGGCTGGCAAAAAGATTGCCTGGTAGGGACAACCATTCCATCTCCAACAGCTGCCCAAACCTGCTTATCGCAAAGACCGGGGAGCCCAGCGTTTCCATGAACTAAGCCTCCACCGCGCACGCAGCAATCGACCATTTTGGCACTTTGCAGATAGTTTGGCGCGATATTGAAAGCGAGCGAAGTTTCACTCACCTAAGATCATCTGGCTTCCGAACTTCGAAAGAGGAAGCAGGCCGTCGTCTCCGAATTTGGAAGCAGGAGGCGGCGGCCCCCTCGGAGCGCCTCGTTAGCCCGCCCCAGATGCGTAAACATCAATCGGGCAGACCGCATGTTATCTCTGCTCCCGCTGTACCGACTGTAATCGATGGTCCCGTTCTGCAAGGAACTTGGACGCGGGGTGTCCCGTTACTGGTGCAAGGAACATCTGCCGTCCGATTACTGGGAAGGAACAGACCGTGGCGCACATCGCGTGGAAAATTAGATATCCCGGACGACAGAACATTCAGAAGGTGACAAATGATCGCCGAGATGGTCGACGTATTACGCATCTTGGATCTTGAAGGCGTAGCGCCGGCCGAGTTTGTCACAATCGAAGTCGAAGTGTCGGAGCATGGCACGTATATCCACAATCAGGGCGGGGATGATGAGTGGTCGTTGACGTGGACCAAGGTCGATGACGCTTCGGCAGACGCGGAACATTAGCCGCGGCTTCATAATTCTCCCGCAAAGGAAAGCCCTATGAACTTTGAGGCCCAAAACATCCAGTTGGCGACCCGACCCAGCCCCGGCAGCCGAAAGGATGGCGGGATTTCTTGTTTCAGGAAATCGACATCAACCCACTATCTGTGGACGATAATTTCGCCCTGCCGAGTTATCAGTTCTTCTGGGTGAGTGCCGGATTTAAACGATCCTTATCAAACAGCTCGATGCTCGTCTGCCGAAGAGCTTGCCGCAGTATCCCATATCCGTCTGCCTGAAGGTGAAGTAGATCAGGCCGGAACATTGAGCAGTTGCGAGAATTCCAAGAGCAGCTAATTTTGCCCTCGTCGACTTCAACGAAAGCGGCGGTCCCGCTGCCTGCGAAACGCTTGGCAAGATAGTTGTTCACTTCCCGTCTTTCCTGGCTTCGGAATTCAAAATGCTCCCCTCGAGGCAGTAGCTGCACTACGAAAGTAAAAGCCTCGGGCCATTGGTACCCGATTTCCTCGACTACAGCCTCGATGCCTCCACTAACCCCGCATGGCGTCGCGGATTTGTCAGCAAGATTATTGGTGCCGATAAGGACCACGATCTCGCGTGGCGAAACCTTGGGCTTCATATTTCTCAATCGCCAGAGTACCTCCTGAGTTTTATCGCCGCCAACTCCGAAGTTGTGTACCGCCCTTCCGGGGAAGTCTCTGCTGACATGCGGTTGCCACTGTTGAACAAGAGAATCCCCAACCAGTAGCAGGTCCGGGTTCGGGCCCTGCACTTTACGAACGTCTATTGCTCGCTTTAGTCGCCCAGGCGATTGCTCGATGACTGGCGTTGTTGAAACCCGTATCTGGACCGGGTCGCATTCTCCCTCAGCCGCGGCAAGCGTGTTCAATAGGCACATCAGCACTACTGAATAACAAAGAGCTTTCCGCATTTCCGTTCCTAAAAAAATCGCAAGACGGCTAAATGGAGAGACGGTTTTAAGCGCCCGGTCCGCCAAACCCTTCCAAGCCATCAAGCCGGTTAACCGCAACCCCGAGGGTCCTGACGGCCTCCATCGTTATCGCAAGGCTTTCCATGACAAGCCAAAGATCACGGTCCTGATCCGGATGGTTCAATGCTGGGGCTCGATTGTACAAGAGTTCACTGTGAGTTTTCAGCTGCGCAATGATATCTTCGTTCATTCAAAACTCCCTGGGTTGTTATGCCGGTCCTGAAAAACGCCCGGCACGAGAAGTTCGCTTAGGCGCTCGCCAAAGGCAACGCAGCCAGCGAGAATAATCATTATCGCTGCTTTGTCGGCCTGCTTTTTCACCTGGCTTGATCGGCTCCTGCGGGTTCTTGTTCTCGATGTGCCCCGGCTAGCGCCGGCCGAGTTTGTCATCATGGAGGTCGAGGCATCCGAGTATTGCAAACACGTCTACAACGAATGCGGCGCCGATGAATGGTCGCTGACCTGGACGAAGGTTGATGAGCCGATCAGCGGAGCGGAACATTAGGCCCAGAAGCGCAGTTCTCCGGCAAAGGAGAAATCTGATGGATATTGCAACTCCTAAGCGCTCGATTGACGACGATCACTACAATGCGGGTCTGCAGGAAGCGCTGGACTATCCCGTCCTCGATTTGCTCGACCAGGTCAGCGCGGCCGGGTGGAGCAAGCGGGAAGCGTTCAAGGCTCTTGCGGAGGTGATCCACAACCAGCCGTTGGCGCCGATCGCCTCGTCGAGGCTTTCATAGACGGACGCGATGTTGGGCCGCAGCCTCAGCCCACACGCTACCTATTCGCAAGCATGGCACAACAGGGCCCACGAAAAATAAAAGCGAAGATACACTTAGCGTAACTACGCGCTGGCTCCCTGCCGATTTAACCCGAATCCCCGGACTAACGCTACACTAATACACTCCGTATCGAACAATTGTATCCAGTCAAAGATAAGTCGGAGATTGGCGAAAATATTAGCGTACAGATCTCGCTTTCAGAGCCCTAGCGATCTGCTGCACGCTCTCTTGGGTTACTACGCTGCGCGCTTTGTCCTTGCCGTCCTTATCTTGCGCAACCGACATGAAAGAAAGTTTAGTCCCGTTCGGAACGGGTATAATGTCGGACACCTTTGAGGCGTCTACCAGGATCTGTTCACCTCTGGTATTGGTTAAGAATAGCCACATACTCAAAACTCCACTTTGGGCCAGTAATAGATTTATTATTACGTGCACTCTGCTTTGCGTCAACACTTTCTCAACTATGTGGTTAAAGTGCGTAGCGAGTGTCACAACCAAAAACAAAAAAGCCCCGCTCGCCGGTGAGGCAAGCGGGGCTTGGGTAGGCGAGTGTGGGTGGTTACAGTTGATCAAGGGGCGTGGGGGTGTCACGCTGATGTCACGCTCTGGGATTCGCAACTTTAAAAAACCCGTGCTAATTCAGAGGTGTTTAGAGGCGATCCCTTTTTCAGGTGCCCGCCCCGCAGGCGATATTTCATTACGATAGCCCCGATCTGTCTGACCGCAGATCGGGGCTTTTTATAATGAAAGGGCGGTGGGCCGGCTAAACAAGCCCGATGACCACGATGGCCACACTCGCATCAGCAATGTTGCCGCGATCGAGACTTCGGAGAACCCAGCCGATCGCTTGGTCGCGGCTTTTGTCGACGGACGCGACGTAGGCCCATAACCAAAAAGGAAAGAGGGCTCCGCATCTCTCACAACCCGAAGCCCTCGATACCGAGCGGTCTGATGGTTAGTCCGGGCTCGAAACAAAGATTTCATCACATGGCTGGCCAAGGGTCAATCGGGTGTAGCTACCGCCTTTTGATTGTGGGCGCGCTAGCAAGCGCCAAAATTGGACCTATCGCGGACATTCACCGAACTTACAGAGAACACACCAAACGCACGGGACGAAAATGCCCCGCTCGCCAGTTAAGGCAAGCGAGGCATTGTCAGGTTCGTCGCGGTGGCGGAAGAGCCTGATTCGCGGGAAAAGCCCCATACACTTGATCTAGGGGTGGGTTCACAGACTGGTAACCTTAGTCTCTGAATCTACAATTCGGCGTTGCAAACTCTCTGAAATCACCAGATCAATCGCCCGCGATCAGGGATATTCAGATGATCATTTTTAAAACCATTAATTTTGAATACAAAATTGAAATCCGCCAGACATGGTTCGGTAAATGGACGTACGTGATACACCTCGATGAATTCCGCAGCAGAACGAGCCGGAACTTCCCAACACGGGAGTGTGCCTTAGCTGATGCCGAGCGGCTGCTCCACCTCATGTCCTAGACGAGATTGATCAAGGGCGATGAGATCAGCGGGGGCGTGACCGGCCCCACCCGCCGCTAGGGCGGCACTGCCGAGGGAAAAGAAAACAGGGGAGGTTCACTGTCACTGAGTAATCAGCATTGAGTGAGCGAAAAACTACCACAAGCACCACAAGTGCCACGGCCGTTGAAATCGCTGTATTTTTTGATGGCATTAAGTTGCGTGATGGCAGTTGCGGCAAGGTGGGCTACAGGGGTTTGAAACACGGCCAAGGCCGATAGTGAGCAGAGATATGGCACGAAAGCGACGCAACCACTTTATTCCGCGAATGCTTCTGAAGAGATTTGCATCAAGGGTTTCGGCTAATGGAGAAAAACAGTTCATTTGGCGATACGAATTAGACAAGCCCCGATTGAGCTTTCGACCAAGGATGCTGCTGTAGCCAAGGACTTCTATGGCGAAAACGATGATGTGCTGGAGAACAGCTTTATATCATTGGAAGGCGCGCATTCTTCGGCCCTCCGGGAGATCGAAAACGGCACCTTTAACTTCACCAATCGTCACGCTCTCCTGGCAGACATGGTGTGGCTATTCGCGTTAAGGACCGAGGCGAACAGATCCATGCTGGAAGTTACGATTAAATCGGCCCTGAGTGAAACATCACGGCAGATTAAGGCGGGGAAAGCCAAGACCTATTTAAAGAGGAATATGGAAACTGCGTGGGAACAGCGCCTTAGCGAGCTTCCCGAGCACCAGAGATATTTGTTGTCACTGCCTCAGATGCAACCACACCTGAGAGCACAGAAGAAAGAGTTCCTTCAGGGAGCGGGTGAAATATTTGGCTCGTTGGTAAACCATCTCTTGCATGATCCGGGAATGCCGAAACTGTTCAAGGACTCGCAGAACGAAGGATTGAGTGGCCACATTGCCGCTGGCGCAAAATGCCCCGCGTCAAAAGTGCCTTTGTCGTGGACAGTCGTCAAAAGTGAGAATTTGGAATTCCTTCTCGGCGATACCTGCGTGTTCGGTTTGGACCAAAAAGGTCGACCGACGCCGCTTGTCGGGGGTGAGAAACTCACCCAAGTCTACTTTCCGATTAGTCCATACACCGCTTTGGTCGGCTTCTATGGTGAAGTGCTACCAGCCCTAAGCGTGGAAATGATCAGGCAATATTCCATTGCTTTCTCGACGAGATACGTTTTTTCAAGACAAAGCACCGCTGAGATGACCACGATGGCCGGAAAGCTTATCGGATCTCAGGCAACTATAATAAAAGCAGGCGACGAAAAAACCATCGTAAGCGAGATGTGGCGTCGGTAGATCATGCTCACTTTGACCTTGTCTTGCCATCGACTGCGGCTAGGAGGGCAGCTACATGCTCCCGCTCGATCGCAGCCATTTCCGGATCCCGCCTCGGCGTCGTCTTCGCTCCATCCGGGCGGCAGATCAGCCTAATGATGAGAAGGTCCTTGCTGTCAGGACTGGTATCCAGTCCCATCTCAGCCGCCTGACGATAGATCTCCTCCTCTTCCCCCTGGTTTCCCACGATCCGAACTATTCGCGGGTTTGCCTTCGCTGGAGCAACACTCGCTTCCAGCTTCGTCAGACGTGTGTGCAGGAGATTGGTCATTTCGTTGACATCCTTTCCTCAAGCGCTGCGATGCGGGCCGCCAAGTCGTGCGTTTCGATAGCCTTTCGGTGAGCCTCAACCAAGGTGACCACGGCTGCGCCTTCATCCGGCGAGAGTTCCCCATCGGCCACCTGTCTGGTTATGGCAGCAACGGCGCCCGGCAGATCATCGGCCGTCGTGACCGTCGGAAGATCGAACGGAACGCGCGCGCCCTTTCGAATGGGCCAGACACGATCGAGGATTGTCCTGGCTGCTGTGCTGTCGCCTTCCTTGGCCTTCTCAACCATTGCCAGAACAATCGCCTCCGCTTCCCCTTCGCCCAGAACGTCGAGAGCTAGAAGCACCTTTGATCGTGAGCCAGCGGTTCGACCGTTGGGGTTCCCGGATTGGCCGGGCTTGAAACGCGTATCCCGCGGCGTTTCTTTTTCAGTCGTCATATCCTGCTTTTCCCCTGCATTGGCAGGCGCTTGCGCATCTAACTTAGTACAAACCCACGCTTCCGGTTCTTACGGCCTTGTCGTATTGACGAGAGGACTCACGCACCGACCGGCCATAGTCGTTCTCCTTGCCGTCTCCCTGCGATTTAGAGTTGGGAGCCTGCGGATAGCCTGTAAGTTGCGTATTCAGCTTGCCGTTCATCAGCGATTTACCGAGGGCAGCGCCAAGAAGACCGCCGATAGGACCGCCCACGAGGCTACCGAGAAGCCCGCCACCAACGCCGCCAAGAGCGCCCTTTGCGAAGTTTCCGAGGCGTGGGCCTATGTTGCGGTTGAATGGCTGCTGAGACAGGGAAGCCCGCTGCGCATCCACCATCTGCTGTTCCTGGGCAGAGAGAAGGCCGCCGACGCCGGCCGGACCCGCCACGGAAGCGGTCTGTTCATAGCTTGGCTGCATCTCTTGCGGCTGCGCCTGAGGCTGCTGGACGGGCTGTTGCGATGGCTGCTGGTATGCGGGCCTGTCGGCCATTGGGTTTACCCCGGCGGCAAGTTGCTTTTTCTGCGCGTTGAGGCCATCGATCAGGCCTTGGTGGGCAACATCCTGGGAGAGCAGACCCGCTGGGGTTTCCTGCTGTGGAAGTCTGCCTGTCTTTTGGAGGACGCCACCGCCCGTCATTTGCTGTTTCTGCGCATTGAGAGAGTCAATCATGCGCTGATGGGCAACGTCCTGAGACAGCAAGCCGGATGCTGAGGGCTGCGTAAAGTTGGCAACCGCCGTTCCATTCGCAGCCGCCGGGCGCATTGCGTTCATACTGCCAAGCAATCCCATCTGTTGCGCGGGCTCTTGCTGACGAAGGGTATCGAGGGAGACTTGCGGCTCGGGGCGATAATAGGAGGTTGTCTTAACGGACCGCGTTGGAACGCTGAATTGGGGCGCTGGCTGCTCTTCCTGAACGGGGGAACAGGCTTCTAATAACCCCATGCGCTGGCTGACCGTAGCTGGCTGTTCGCTTGGGGAAAGAAGACCTGCGATGGCTTGCGTAGCGGTCTCAGCCTGCCGAGGCTGGCGGTACCCAAGAGACGTGCCGATTGCCCGATTTTGGGGATCGGAATAGTAGATGTGGCCTGTGGTCGCCGTTTCCCGCTTCAACCCTCTAGGCAGGTTCCCAGACGCTGACGGGGTGGCATAAAAGGTGCCGTTGTGGATCGGGCCATTTGCCGCAACGTCATCGAGGGCCCGTTGGGCCATGCTGCGGTATGCGCCGACCCCTGCAGGCAGTCTTTTGCCGTAGGCGTTGAACTCTCGTCTATTTGAAACAACCTGTTCCGGCGTGACACCCAATGACCGTGCCCGGTTGGCGATGACTGAGGCGATAGCCTTCATGTCGGCGTAGCGTTTGGTCGGAGACCCGGACACGGCCTCTCCGAGGATAACATCAACTAGCGTGAGAGCCTTGGACATGGTCGCTCCTTATCTCGCCGGGACCGGCACGGTGATTTCAAGGGGCCGTTTCGTGTCGCCGTTACTGGAACCCTGGCTCACTGCGACCGAGGGGACTATCGAGCGGCGATAGACCCTCGCCAGCATGTCCCCGACCGACTTTGCTGTACGCGGCTGGTACTTCGACAAGAGCAGTCGTGCGCGGCCTGGGTTCAACATCGCATCGGCAACGAGGTCGTTGACGCTTTCAATGCCGAACTCACGCAGTGCGCCGGCCGTCTTGGCTCCCAAAACACCCACGATGCCGCCACCGATGCCACCCGATGCAAAGCCGCCCGTCGCTGCGGTCGCCATGAGGATGCGGCCAAGTATCGTCGTTGGAGCGTCGCCCTCTCTGACCTTCTGCCAGTCCTGCGCCGTGTTCGAGCCACCGGGCAGTTTGACGGCTGTAAGCGACCGATTGGCGCGCTGAATATCACTGGCGACCGAGGTCATGAGTTTGATCTCATCATCCGAGAAACCAGCCAGACGAAGCGCAGGTTTGTTTTCTTTCATGAAGGTCTGGAACTGGTCCGCCTTGATCGTAGCCTGTCCTGTCGTGGCAGCTTCCGTGTTGCCGACGAAACGGCTAATGACGTGATCGACCACGGCTTTCCGAAGACCCTGTTTAGCCTCCGGGTCACCGGCGACGACAGACGCAAGCCGTCCCATCTGGTTGTTGCGGTCCTGAAGCTGGAAGATGCTGCCGATAGCCCGTGTGACGTCGCCGGGGTCGGACAGGTTCATCATTTGCCCCAAGCGGGAGCGGCGGGCCTGATCAACAACAGCTTTCTGCTGGGATGCGACTTCCGCCATGGTGCGTCCAGCCGTCGTGGCGTCCGCCAGGCGTCGGTCGAGTTGGGGGAGGGCTTTGAGCGCATCGGAATGGGCACGACGCCAGCTTTCCAGCTTTGCGGGGTCTAGCGTGCCGTCATCACGCAAGGCAGCCTTACGCACCCTATCAACGGCGAATTCTTCAATCTGCCGCATAGCATCGCGGTCACCAACGGCAGCGCGGAATTTACCGATAGCCTCGGCGCTGCCGGCACGCGAGGAGAAGATACGCTGCGGAACTGACGCTGACGCCATGTCATAGGGTGACACAGTGGAAGGGCGGCGGCGGATAGGCGAGAGAGTCTTGTTGTCGAAGGCTTCAAGGCGGCTGCGGGTAGCAAGCTGGGCAGCCGTCAGGCGCTCGGCAGCTCCGGCGTCGAAGTTTGCTTCAGGAAGTGCTGTCTGTACTCCCGAACGGCCCGCAGGACGTCCAGCTTGCCTTCCTGTCTGGCCTGCTGTTCTGCCTTGGCTAGGAACGGCAAAATCTCCACCTTGTCCAAACGGGACAGAGCGTGTTCCATCGTTCGCAAGCGCTGTGCTTCCTTGTCGTTCATCTACCCAGCCGTCAACCATCCGCTGCATATTGGCAAGGAGGGTCTGCTCGAAATCCATGTCGCCACGCGCAACGGCTTCCACCTGCTGCTGAATTTTGCCGGAAACAGCGGCCTCAATATCAGCGTAGAGGGCGGAGTTGAGTTGCGAAAGGCGACGATAGGCGGCGCTCTCGCCATTGGCAAGACGCTCTGTCCGCAGCTCCGTTTTGACGCGGCTCTGCAGGGCGGTGATTTCGGAGAAAGGCGCGACATCGCCAAGCTGACCCGAGACCTGATAGATCGCGGCCTCTTCACCAGTGGGCGGCTTGGCCGTCTTCGGCATGTCTGCAAGGATATCGGCAACCTGCTTACGCGCGTTGGCTGCAGGGAGGGCAAGGGAGCCGTCCGGATCAACCGCGCTCCACAACTGGCGCTCGGTCTCCTTTGCCGCCTTGCGGGCTTCCTCAAGGCTGGTGCGCATGTCGTCACCAACCACTTCGGGTGATGCGCCACGACCGACTGCCTCGGTGCTCTGCCGGGCTCTGGAAGTGGCAGCCTCGAATGCCTGTTCGGCGCGCTGCTCGACGGCCTGGATTACGGCACGGGCGGACTGCGCAACTTTTCCGGTGCGCCTTCAGCCTGGACGCCACCAAGAGCCGATACACGGGCGTTGTTCTGATCAGCGCGACGCTGATTGAAGATTTCCGGCCTGCGAGTTTGGGCTCCTCTTTCAAGGCCGCCCAAGCCCATATCGCCCGTGAGCTGGAACGTGGTTGGCGATGAACCGCTAACGAGGTCGGCGGGCAGGTCTTCCAAGGCCATGCGCACGGCTTGCGGATCGGTCGCATTGTCGCGAATTTGGGCGGCGGCAAGGCTTTCGCGTCCGGACTTGGTCAAAGGGGCAGCAAACTCGCCCACAGCCCGTCCAGCAGCGCGAGCGAACTGCGGAGTGGTCGCAGCAAGTGCGCCTGCGAAACCGCCACCCATGCCGCCCGCAATGCCCGCAATTGGCTTCCATTCTTCTGGTACAGCTTCCATCGCAGCGGAGGCACCAATGCCAGATGCGCCCCCGACGACAGCGTTCCCAGCAACTTGCCCAACGCTTGCACCAGTCCCAAACAGACGCCCGCCAATCTCAGCAAACCGGGGAGACATCGCCCCCGCACGGGCCAGACCCGAAAATGCGGCTTCCGGCGCGACAGCGTAGCCGACGCCTTCACCCATTCCACGCGCGATCCGCTCGCCAGTCGTTGCGGCCATGATATCTTTCGGCTCCGGAACGCCAACGGCTCCGAACATTCCGGAGATCGACTCCGAACCGCCGAAACTATCGGACGGGATGGGCGAAATGTCGGTGCCTGCCACGGCGTTGATGCCGCGTGCACCGAGATTAATCGCTCCGCGTGCCAGATCGACGGGCGCACCAAGTGTGGAGTAGATCGCGTTGTTCAAGCCAGCAGTAGCGTTGAGAGCGAGGCCATCGCCTCCGGGTACCTGTTCGGTCCCATTTCCGGATCGAAGCCCGATTTTGGAGCGAAACTCGTCTTCCGGCATGTCGGAGTAGAACTTGGCATGCAGTGCCCCCGCAAGAGCTTCATCGCTCATGTCTTCGTATTGCGGGTACTGCTGACGGATTTCTGCGAGAGAGGCCATTAGCGAATTCCCAGAGGATCAGCCCCGGAGGGCGCTGCGCGGTTGCCGCCTGCCTGTGCCTGTAGTTTAGCAGCGCCTGCTTGGACGGCATCATTGAACTCTCTAAGCGCTTCCTTAAAATCGGTTTCATTCTGTGCCTCGTTCATGCGGACGATTGCCGCTTCGGCCTTCTTGCCTTCAAAGTCGGTGATAGCACCGCCACCCTTGAGCATCTGCCGGGCCTCCAAAAATGCATCGCCTTTAAGCTGATCAATTTTGCTTTGCACACGAGCGCCATCAGCCGAATAAGTCGGAATACGAGAATCAAAAGGCCCGATCATCCTATCGAGATATGGATCTTCGATCAGGCTGGTAACCTTTTTGGCAATACTTGCCGCCGACGCCTTCGCCCCCGGCAGTGCCGTGGTTGCCTCTGCCTGCGATGCGCCCATGTCAGTCTGAAATTTCGCCCCGGCCAGATCTTTCGGAATTTGCCCGATAGGCTGACGTGTAATTGGGTCGAGAAGAACAAAATGCGTCCCTGCATCAAACTTGATCGGCTCCTTCGAAAGAGTAATTCCGTCAGGAAGCGCCGTCTGCTTCGATGTGCCGCCCTTGCTCAATTGCAGGATGACCGGGTTTCCCTGGGCATCGACACCGTATTGAGGATTGAGACCGTATTCCGAATCGTTCCCAGCGCCGGCAGGTTTCGCCGCCTGGCCGAGAGGGTTGAACGTGCCCGCATTGTTGTCGGCAAAACCATAAGTGCCGTCCGGGAGTGTCTGGAAGGATCGGTTCGGCTTTGCTGGCTTCTGTGCCTCCAAGTGCGTTTTGTAGGCCTCAAGGGGAGATAGAGCACCAGCCTCGACAGCCTGCGCCAGCTCGGGGTTCATCTGTTTCAAGAAGTTGAGGGTCCTGTTTTTGCTCCGACCCTGGGCAAACCCCTGCAACCCCATCGCTGCCTGTTCGCTGGCATTCCTCCCGCCGATAAGCCCGATGCCAGTCTGAAGCAACGTGTCGGAATTGTTTTGCAGGAAGCCGCCAAACTTGCCGTCGAAAAGTCCCATCACCATATCCCTCGTTATCGTGCCGCGTTCACGTCGCCAGGACTAAACAGCCCGGAAAAATGTCGGCCCGACGCCTGAAGCTTTTCAGCGGCAGCACGTAAGACAAACTCGTGGGTGGATATGCCGGAGCGGTTCGCCGCATCATCGAGAGCGTCACGAAATGTTGTTGTCACCCGGCTTGTGCCCAGGGCCAATGTCGCGGGCCGATCTGCTGTTTTCTGAAGCATGGAAATATCTCCTTTCTGCCAGGAATCTGACACGTTTCCAGTGGCTTGGGTATTGTGCAAACCTAAGCAAACTTGTGGTTCTGTTTAGAAATCGGTCGGTTTTTTTATGCCCATGACGCGATAGGCGTTGACGACGCGGGGGTGCTCGTAATCTCCTGCCCGTATTGCCTCTAGCGCCTCGGGATCACCATTTTTGGCGAAGAAGAGCGCAACCTTGTTCATGAAGATTTTTGCACCGGCATTTGACCGGATGAATATCCGATATTGAGCATCGAGGCGCTTCAGGGTATCGCGGGAAATCCCATGGGTCGATATGGCGCCGGGGATATCGATCGCTTCCGCTGCTGAGAAGATTGGGACGGGAACCAATGTCATTGGCATCCCCCTTACCGGTGAGGTCTATGACAGGGAGGCCGTATGCCTGGCCGATTTCCCGTGCCTCGTGGAGCGCCTTGATCATATCTTCACCGTCCCAGATACTCTGGCGGTTGCCGACGTTATCTACGACCTCCACTAAGACTCTAGCCCTTTCTTTGTAGATTGGCACAAGATCATATTTCCCGGTTTTGTCGGTTCGAAAGATGGCGTCCATGATGCCGATCAGGACCTCAACGCGGTCGAAAGAATGAGCGCTCATGAGCTGATACCTCGCTGCTCATAGATAGCAACTGATGCAAGACGATCGGCACGCTCGTTGCCTGTGATGCCGGAATGACCGCGTATCCAGTTCAAACGAATAGGGTAGGCTGTTAAAGCCTCGTCCAGGCTCTTCCACAGATCGGCGTTTGGGATTTCCGTCGCGCCTTTACGCCAACCCTTCGCCTTCCATCCCTTTCGCCATTCGTTGCAGCCATTGACGGCGTAGGAGCTATCAGAGTGCAGGTTGGCGCGTGACAGGTCGGGGCGAGAGACCAGCCAACCGAGTGCGGCGAGAACCGCGCCCAGCTCCATGCGGTTATTCGTGGTACGCCGGTGAAAACCAGTCTCAGAGTAGACCTCGTGGCCTTCGACATAGACCACGAACGACCACCCGCCGGGCCCAGGGTTCGGATAACATGCGCCATCGGTGAAGACGTGAATGCCATTTGCGAATTGCTTGTCGAGCGAAGATTGCCGCTTTCCCTGCTGTGGAGGGGTTCTCGGGTTTTCCGATTTCTCCCTCTCAAAAGCCCATCGGACTTTACCGCTCGGCAAAGAGTTTCGGTTCTTCGCACGATCACTTTTTCGGCTTTCGAAAAGAGGGCTCTCAGGTTTTGTCTCTGTCTGGTTTTGGTCTCGGTCTCCTCTCCGGTCTGGTCTCCTGTCTCGGTCTCCTGTCTCTTGTATATCGATAGGGTCTCGATACGGTCTCGATACGGTATCATTGGCCTCTCCTATTCAGGTAAGAGGATTCAGCTAGCCGGCTGCCTACAGCGTGCAACTGCGGCTTCTCCGGCTTGGGAGGGCGAGATGCTCTGATCTCCTCAGATTTGAGGAAATCCTCTTCGGCCACCTCTCGGATAACATCGCTTTCGAGTGCAGAAATTCGCCGCTCCACGGCCTGAGCGTGCTTCGGGTTCATCGCAGGATTGGTTTCAAACCAGCCGGTTATGAAAATCTCGCTCGTCTCGATATCGAAGACGATCAGCCCGGCATCGACCACAGCAGCGCGGGCCTTCTCGTATCGGCCGGCATCCCAACCAAGATCCGAAGCGGCATAGCCATCGGGCAAACGATAGCAACCCGCGCTGTTCTGGTGCTCGCAAGTGACGAAATAGAGCATCGCCAATTTTGCGTCCGACGATTCAAGCCGGCAGAACCGCCTATCACGCCAGAAAAGGGGGAGACCTTTGAGAAGTCTCTCATGGGCCGGCCCTCCGTTGATCACGCAGATGTTGGGCCAAGGCGCACGCGTCACAGGCTTCCTTTATGGAAAGAGTAAACATGCGCTGCAGGGTCGGAACCACCCTAGCGGGTGGCTCCTGCTGACCAGCGAGCCATTCAGCGGCTTGCTGGATTGTTTTGGTCGTTGCGGGGGCATTTGGGATCATTCGGCGCCCCCGTCGTGCAACTTCAGGCCGCGATGCTCTTCCTTGTGATGCGGGCGGCAAAGCCAGCGAACGTCCATGGGACGGTCATAGTCGTCGTGATGCGCCTCGCTGTGCTCGCAGCCGCAACGTTCGCACGGCTGCTTCTCGACAAGGCCGCGCCGCAAAGCTGACCGCAGGGCCATATGAGCCCAGCGGGCTTGTGGGTTGGCTTTCCCCACTTCTCTTGCCGGGTGATCTTCTTTTCGGGTTCAGCAATCATACCGAACCGCCAATCCCTGCGAGATTGCAGATGGTTATCGCGTGATAATACGAAACGCGGAAGCGGCGCATGATAGTGCGAGCTGCCAGTTTTTCCGATTGAAGTTCAGGGTGGATTTCGATAAGCTTCTGAGTATCGACGGACCTGCCAAGATCATCGATTTTCAGAGCCCTGCCGCTACCTGCGGCGGGGTTTTTCATTTGGGTCATGTTCGCACCTCACGCTGCTACAGAGGTGGAGCGGCGGCGCTTGGACGAGAGCCAAGCATCGAGGTCGGCCGGATCGTAGACGACTGTCTTGCCCAACTTGATGTAGGCGGGGCCACCACCAGTCAGGCGAAGTTTGTTCAGCGTCGAAGCGGAAGCTCCGGTGTAAATGGCGGCGGCGGCGGTCCGCATTTTTGGGCGTTCGGCAGTAAGATTGGTGGTCATATGATTTCCTCATAGTGAACCCGGAACGTCGCTCCGGTGAGAGGAAACATGAGACAATACGTGTTGCTAGCCTATCCAGATATGCCCATGACGCAAAGGGTTTTGGCTTGCAAATTAAGGGGTTGACCCATCACTTAACCAATTGAAATTTATTGCTTTATATGGGTCATCCCCATTAGCTTTGGCGGCTCTTCCTTTCTGGCTTTCTGCGGTCCGACAAATGGTGGCCATACGCTCAGCTTGCGTCTCGGAGAAAGGCAACGCCGGATAGAGACGCTGCCAATCCGACTTAATTTCCACGATCATGGCTTCTTTTTGGGAAGGTTAGCGGCTTCCAGATTCAGGCGCTGAAGTGTTGAAAGAAGGACGTGTAAATATTCGGAAATTAGCAGCGTTGTGCCCCCTCGGTTGCCTTTGGCGTGGGTGCGGTAGCCGGCTCTTGCAACTTTGCGAGAAACTTATTGAACGAAGCTTGTACAAGATAAATGCGATGGTCACCTGTTGGATCAAAGCCACCCCGCCCGCCTCTCATTCCAACAGTTTTCCGAAGCGGATCGGTAAGATTCATCCGGCAAAGCGCAAATCGAAAGTCTGCGCTGTCTACGTTCCAATCACTAGCCTTTGGCCCCCGAAACCGAGAATTTTGGGGGCTGTGTTGTTGGACGAAATCTCCGCCATCCAACTTTACAAGCGCGAATTCTAGTTCTTCGTCCGCGATGGCGTCTCGAAATGCGTCGATCACCTTTTTCCATCGACCCCACGCTTCCGAGGCCTTGTGTTCGGGTTTAGGAGAGAAGAGCCCTAATACAATTGGATCGCTGTCACTCCAATCCTCGACAATATAGGGTGCCGCTTCTAGTACGGCGCGAGCCAGGAAAATGTAGCCTTTTGCGTTCCGAGGCCAATTTCTACTGCTGTTCCAAAACCTTCCGCGTTCATTCAAGTCGTCGTTGCTTATTTCCATTGTGCAGCACCTTGCGTGGTGCACCTGTTTGGCCGCAGGGAAACCGGGGGTGCTGCCCAGCTTGTCGGATGGCCGTCCTATCCCTGCGGATTTGAAATTCTAAACGTTGCCCTTTTTGATCAGGACAACGTTTTCCTTTTTCTCAATGCGCCCGCCCATGGCGTCCATTATCCGAGAGCCGATAGCGTTTGATGCAAATCTCACCGGATCAGCGTCGAGATGGGCGTACCGTTGCGTCGTAGATGCTTGAGTGTGACCAAGAAGCTTTCCGATGATAGGCAGCCCCATCCCGCCGCCGGCACCAAAGCTTGCAAAGTTATGCCGAAGGTCGTGCAAACGCACGTCAGTCAGGTTGGCGTGCCGGCGAACAGCCTCCCAAGGGCGCTTCAGGTCGGCGCGCGGCTTTTCCTCATCTGTTCCGGCACTATCGCTGGCGATAACAAATTTGCCGATCCGGGTAAGATTCGCCAGCAACTCCATTGCGGGAGCATTGAGAACGATGGTCTTCTTTCCTGTCTTGGATTTGGGCAGCAGTAGCAGCCCGCGCTCCAGGTCAACATGCGACCATTCAAGATGAAGGATTTCACGCAGTCGGGCGCCCGTGAATATGAGGAGGCGAAGTGCTGCAGCGGCGTGTTCCCCAATGACGGTCTCGCGGTTCTCCTTGGGAACGTGTTTTGCTTTCTTGTTTGGATCGATATGCCACGGCAGGCCCGTGGTTTCTGCCAACCGGATCGATGTGCCAAGCCTCTCAAGTTCAGCAGTCGAAAGATAGCGCTCGACGCCCTCCTCATCGTACTTCTCAATGTCAGTGGTCGGCCCCTGCCCTCTAGGAATTAGGCCCATTTTCATGCCGAAACTGAACATCGAGCTGATGATTGCCGTTGTCTTGTTCGCCATGGAGGGGTGGCCCGCATATCATAATGGAGCTTGGCAACGTTCGCGGCCTTCACGTCCACGGCTTTCATCTTTCCCAATCGCGGTATGATGTGACGCGTGATGATTTCCTCGTATGCTGAAGCTGTGTTTGCTGAGCGTTTGGCCTTGACGTGATGTTTGATGAAATCTTTTGAAAGCTCTTCAACAGTGAGCGCCTCTCGCGCTCTGGCTTTATCTGCTTGCGGGTCTTCGCCAACCTTCACCCTCGAACGCAGAGTATCTGCTCGCTTGCGCGCCTCGTCAGGGGTGAACTCAGTGGCGCTGCCGATCGTCACGCGCTTCTTGGCTTCAGAACGCCCACCGGCTCCAGGCCTGTATTCGAAGACATAGGTCTTTTGCCCGGTTGGATAGACGCGAAGGCCGAAGCCCTTCACGTCAGTATCGAACAAGGTGTAACGCGCAGCTCGTGGCTCTGCCCCGTCAACCGTTCGTTTTGTGATTTTCAAGCCTACCATCTCAGTCCTAAAGCCAGGTCGCCACCGGGTCGCCACCTAAAATTCCAACATACGGAAACGCAGGGAACGATAATAGTGCCAGAAACGCTTATTTTGCGGACTTTATGATACTGCCGGAATGATAGGGATACAAGCGGAAACTAGCGCCTTGTCATTCGTAATGATGGGGTCAGAGGTTCGAGTCCTCTAAGCGGCACCAATCTTTTCAACAAGTTACAATCTTGTTTTCATGCCGCATTAGCCGGCCGGCCGGCCCGGGGTAACAAACGGCGCTATATTCGATGTTCAGGGCTCGGTGAGACCGAGATCGCGCTTCACACCGGGTGCGAGGCGCAGCATCCCATTGACTCTCGCAAATTTTTTCGCACGCGGGAGGTCATCTCCGGCATAATAGAACATGAGATTCTGCCATAGCCAGCCTTTGACGCCTCGTTCGACAGGCGGGCCGCCGTTCTATAACCCAATGGAGGCCGTCCGCGCTTATGAACTTGTTATGGAAACTGGTCTTCAGCTTGGCTGCCTCCTTGCCGCCGCACACCTCGGCATGGATGAGCATAGGGTGTTTTGCCCTGCCCGTCGTCAGCAAGGCAACCAAGTGGTCTCCAATCATCCGTTTGCGTTGAGCGTTTCTTTGTGCTTTGCCAACGCCTGCTGGGCTGCGGCCGCGATGTTGCCATTGCTTTCCCCCTGCGACCTGCACCGTCGGGAACGCAGGCTTGATGTTGTTGTCGTGAAACGCCTGGTTGATCCGCATCAGGGCGCGTCGCTTGAGCGTGAATTGTTCACCGGGAATCGTGGTGAATTTCATCCGGAGGATCAGGCCTGAATCGCCCATGCTGTCGATGCCCTGCATCTTAAGCGGTTCGATGGTGATCGGCGCAAGCTCCGGATCGGCGAGCAGTTCCTGCCCGATTTTCTTGATGATCTTGCGCGCCTTGTCGACGTCGGTATCGTAGCCGACCGTTACCGTCAGCTTCTCGACCACCCAGTCGCGGCTGAGATTCTGGACGGCGCCGAGCTCGCTGAACGGAACGATGTAGATCGCGCCGCGATGATGGCGAAGCTTCACCGATCTCAGGCTGAACGATTCGACAGTGCCCTTGTAGGACCCGCTCGATATATATTCGCCGACCCGGAAGGCGTCGTCGAGCAGGTAGAACATGCCGCTGATGATGTCCTTGACGACCGTCTGCGCGCCAAAACCGATGGCGACGCCGACCACGCCGGCGCCTGCGATAAGAGGCGCGATCTCGACGCCCAGCGCTGACAAAGCCATCATGATGGCGACTGCCACGAACAAAATCATCAGCACATTCTTGAGAATGGGTAGAAGCGTCCGGATGCGGGCACGCCGTCGTTCGCGTTCGCTGCCATGCGCATGCGCGAGTTCGGTTTCGCCAAGCTTCCGGTCGATCAGCACTTTCACGATATTCCAGACAAGGTCGATCACCAGCAGAATAATGCCGGCGCTCAAGGCCCCGCGCATCAATCGTCGCGCCGCCGAATCCTGCTCGGTAATTCCGGTCAGATTGATCTCGAGCACGTCAGCCAGGAAAAGGATTGCCCCGACGATGAGCGCAGCGCGTATGCCGCGTTCGACCATGACCGAGATGACGCCCGGTTTGCTCTGGACCACGACGACGGCTTCAGTATCGGGATTGGCGATGACAGATCCATCCGGCAGAGTATCTGAGCCGGGCTGAACCTCAATTGCTGTAGGGAGGGCGGTGTCGGGTTGAGTACCGACATTGTAAGGTGAGTCTGGGTCGGCACCGGTTTCGACAATATTGTTTCTGAGAAGATTGTCGACAGAAGCCCGTGTCAGGGCGATTGCGCCGGGGAGCGCTGCCGCGACAACGGCAATCCAGAACGGCTTCATCATTCCGACAACCCAGAGAAGCCAGAGCGAAACGAAGTAGACCGACCAAAGCCAGTTGCGTGCACGCATGCCGATACGGCCAAAGCGGGTCGCCTCACCAACGGATGGCATGGCTTCCGGCCGATTCCAGATCGCTTCGATACCGAGAATGAGAAGAACGATCCCAAGCGCATAGGCCGCGACGTGCAGGGACGGTTCGGCAAAGCCAAGCGCCCGGAGAAGGTAAACGGTGATTGACCCGAATGCGTACCAGCCAACGATATAGCCAAGTCGTTTAGTCCAATGGGCGGCCGACTGATCGCTGACGGGGACAACGCGGAAGCGTTCCGCATGGGCAAAACCACCCGATCCGGGCGGTGCAAGGAGAAAATCGAAAGAGGCCCTTGCGAGCCGGAAGATCACCACCGCGAAAAGGTAGCCGACGATGATCTCGCGGATCAGCGGTGGCCATTCGAATGCCAGGAAAAAGCCGATACTGCCAAGCGCGAAGGCCAATATGGAGCAGATTGCCCAAAGCAGTCTGACGGAAATCGCGATGAGCTTCTCGCGCACGGTCAATACCCGCAGGGAGGCAATCCAGGCGCGCCAGCCCGCGCTCAACCACCAGAAGCACCATTGGGCAGCCAGACCGGCAGCGACGAATGCGATCACGAAGTAGACTGGGCGTATCCCGATGCTGGTGTCGATTTCGTTTTGCAGGACCGCCGCGGCTTTGCCGAATTCTGCCGGGAATGCCTGCATGCCTTCAACAAGGAGCGCGACATGTGCCCGAAAGGTTGTCGCGAAACTCGCATAGGAGACCGGTTTGTCCACCACGACTGGGGGTGTTGTCGTTTCCTTGGCCGATTTCGCATTCAGCAGCCATGCACGAACTTGCGGGTCTTCGACCAATTCCAGGAAGCGCTGTACCTTTTCCTCCAGGGCAGGATCAGTGGCCGTGGTCTGGGCCGACGCCGGTGATGAATAGACATGAAGTCCAAACGCCAGAACGAGCCCGCAAAGAACTATACGAATGGCGGCGGATAGCCGGATCGAAAGCGACATCTTCATTGTTTCCTGCAGTTTACAGACGAGGCGGCCTGGCATTTTGGCAGTGGTTTTGACCGGGACATGCCGGCTGGCCCTAGCGCGTCGAGCTGGCTCGAGAAATTGTCACGGGTATTCGCATCGACGATGGCGACCGGGGCCGCGAGTAACAGCCCTGCAGCGTTTCCTGCCGCCGCCGCAGTGCCGGTTGTCGCCGCGAGTATGGTGTCCCCAAGCCCGATACGGTTGTCAGTGAGGGTCTGGCCGTCCGAGATCCGCGCGCCAATGAGACGAACGATCTCCGGCGATTCGGCAAATTTTCCATGATTGAGCCTGTCGCCCGCCTTCACTTTGGTCAGATCGATGACCTTGATGTCGGCATCCGCCAGTTCCTGCTTGTAGGGCGCCTGTTCGGGGTCGATGGAACCGAGACGGGCTACATCGCCCCAGACGCGGCGAGAGACCGCCAGCGCCCGATCGTCGCGCGAGACGAAAAGCGTGAACTGCGGGTGCGGTGTGCCCATATCAACGATCTGCGAACGGAAGACGTCGACATCGACATCGGGAGCCGCCAGCATCACGTTCTTGAATTTGGCCGGCAGCCCACCATTGCGGATCGCCATCTGCCGCAGCGCTTCCAGCGTCAGCCAGTTGCCCATTGAATGAGCGAGGATCGAGACTTCCTTCACCTCCGCGTCCTTGGCCAGGTACTGGAACAGGTTTTCCAGCGCATTGCGGGTGTAATTGGTGCTCTCGCGGTCATAACCATAGGCAAGCAGGCTGCCGCGCGATGGCCATGTCACGAGGATCGGTGCGCTGCGGACACCGGAGTCCTGCACGATTTGGGCAAAACGGTAGACGCTGTCCTCAAACCTGGTGTTAAACCCGTGGATGAAAACGAGCGCGCTACCATCGGGCGTCTTTCTGACAGACGTGTTAAGCCAGGCCTTGGCCGCATCTATGTCGATCATGTCGGCCTTGAGGGTCGCAAAATCCGTGGCCGGGTTTGGCGGAAGTTTCTTCGGCCAGGATACTTCGCCCACCTTGCGTGCGCCGTCCGGCGGCACAGAGACCGTGATGTCGGCGAAATTCGGCGCCCGCGCCCGCTCGCCCGTAAACATCTCGCCGCGACTCACCGATGGGCTTCGTGTCGTTGCGATCAGCATTTCGACCCTGTGCGATTGCGGTGCCGTATCGGCAACGGGTGTCAAAACACCCTTGGGATGTCCGCCGCAGCCGGAAAGCAATAGGCCGGAAACAACAAGGATCGCGCAGAAAAGCCCCCGGTTGAGGACTTTTTCGGGTCTCTGGTACGCCCTTTGATTGTTCACGTGCACTGTCCTGTCGCCGCGGTTTTCCGAGGACGGAATTTCGAAACTCCGCTCCCGTGACTATTGGAGGCATACGACCCGGAAGCCGGTCGTGCGCGCGCTGTTGATGCAATACCAGTCGGACCTGATCTGCGGTCGCCGAGCACAAGCCGCGCCAGCACGACGCTGCTGTTGACCAGAGACAATCCGGACGTCATGGCTTTCCTATCGTTCCATTCACACAGTCGTCCGCACTATGCAGGTGGCGCCGGAGAACGGGAGTATCTTACTGTAACCTACGGGCTTGATCGTTTATGGAAGTTCGGTGGCATCCGCGAAGGCACGCTCATCGACCCGGATTGTCATTCCGGCTTTGCGCAGACCCGCAACGAGGCGATTGAGGTCCGTGATACGCATATTCCGCGATGTCATCTCCGAAATGAAGTTTGGCAGAAAATCCGGTCTCATTGTTTCGAACACCGCAGCAGCCCGGCGTGCATCCGCCATCATTCCCGCGTCGGCGTAGATGATCGCGGCGACGGCATGAAACAGCGGAAACTTCTGCATGTCTGACCGCTTGATCTGCAACACCGCATTCTCCGTATCGCCCAGCATGTAGGATGCCAGCCCACGCGTGCCGCGGTAGAATCCGCCACCGCCGGGGTTAAGGATGATGGCCTGGTCCAGCAGTTCGGCGCCACGCTGCCATTGTCCGGCGATGGCGATCCTGGTCCCGAACTCGCCCATCAGTTCGGTATCGTTGGGGTTCATGGCCAGCGCCTGCTCGCCGACATGAATGGCTTCGGCCAGTTGCTTGTCGAAGAACAGTGCCGTCATCAGCGCCTGCTGTGCACGCGTGTTGCCGGGTTCCACCTGGACCGCCCGGCGCGCCGCCTGAAGTGCCCGCTCTATCGGCGGCGGACCTTCGGTCTTCGGGTTGAATTTGTACCGCTCCTCGTCGAGGTAAATCATCGATAGCATGGCGCGCGCGGTCGCATAGGCCGGATAGCGCTCAACGGCCTTTTCCAGGCAGCCTCTCACGACCGCATGTGCTCCAACACTCAGCTGCATGCGGTAATCGTAGAAATCCAGCGTGCATTGATATGCGCCCAGATCGTCCGGGGCGCGCGCGCGACATCCGCCTGCGCAATAATGCCATAGGGCTGCGCCACCGATGCTGCGACCCGGTTCGCCACATCGGTCTGGATGGTGAACAGGTCGCCTGAACGAAGATCGTGGTCATAGTTCTGCGACCAGAGGATGGCGCCGTCCCGGGTGTCCACGAGCCTTACGCTGGCACGCATCCTATCGCCAGCAACCCGGACACCGCCCGCCAGAAGGTACCCTGCGCCAAACCGTTCGCGAACGTCTGCGACATCGACCTCGGGCAGCAGAGTTCTCGACGTTTCGCGGCCGAAAACCTTGATCTCCTTGAAGCGCGGCAACGTCGTCAGCAATTCTTCGGTGAGGCCGATCGTATAAAGATGGGCTTGCGGGCCGTCGCCAAGGTTTGCGAACGGCGCGATGAGCAACGTTGGTTTATCCGGCTGCAGCTTGCTGGTCTGATTGACCCCTGTCACCGCGTCGTAAGGCAAGGTCCAGTAGGTGGCAAACGTGACAAAGACCGCCAGTCCGGCAAGGACTGCCAGTCTGGGCGCCTTCCTCGACCACCAGGACACTTTCGTCGGAGATCCGGACGGGGAAATCGGGGCCTTGTCGGAGGTTTCGCGATGGACCGCCCCTGGACAATGCCATGTGAACACGGGGACGTAGCCGCCCTTCGGAATGTCGATGCGGATCGGGTCGGTCTGGCCGGCGACCAGGTAATATCGTTCGATCGCACGTCTCAGCCGTCCCGCTTCGATCCGGACAACCGGATCATCCTGACTAAAATGTTCGTCCCGCCGAAAGATCTCCAGTGCGATGGAATATCCCTTGAGCCGACTTGCGCGGCCGGCAAGAGCTTCCTCCACTATATATGTCAGAAAAGCGGCCCCGCGGCCGACGGTCGGAAACTCGGGACTGGTGACGATACGCTCGAGCTGCGCACGAATTTCGTCCGCGTTGGGCGGCTGTCGTGTTCCGACGGCGTTCAGATCCTGCACGGTCTTCCCCTCCCCGACGAGCCACCGCACCTACCACCCGTATGTTACCGTAATATACTCAACAAACGTCCCGCCTTACTTGAAACTTCTTTCTTGAAGCGCACGCGGCAGTGGTGAATTTTTGTATTCCTTGAACAGAAAGAAATCAAGAAAGATGGATGAGGACGCCCTTGCGGCCTGCCGCCGTTTTCCGACCCGCGCCGGGGCGATTATCGAGCTTTCGGCCCGGGATGAAGGGTTTCGGGATCTCTGCGCGGACTTTGCCATAGCCGAAACCGAACTGCACAAGTGGCGTGGCTCACACCACGTGCTGCGCGATCAAAGAATTTCGGAATATGCGGTTCTCGTCGAGGCGCTTGCCGGAGAAATCGTATCGACGCTGGAGAACGCATCCGTCGTGCCATTTCCGCGGCGCTGATCCGCTCTGGAGTGTTGCTCGGGACGCGTATGTTACCGTTGCCTACATTGCGCCGGATCGTTCGACAGTTGACAAAAAGCCTTGGGCAGATGGGCCGATCCGGCCGCCGTCTCCATCCACACCGCCCCCGATGAGGTCGGTCCAACGAACGGGAGTGATCATGTCTGTCAACACCGAGAACACCATCGAGCCGGTAGCGGCCACCTGGCGCTTCAAGCTGGGGATTGCCCTTGTATGCCTTGCTATCGGCATGTGGCTCTGCGTGCCGCTTGCGGCCTGGGCCGGCGTTCCGAGCACACGGATCGCCGCAATCACCGGCGTCATCTTCATCGTCAACAAGATCCTTCTGCTTCTCGTGATAGCCGTAATGGGCAAATCCGGATTCCAGCAGCTCAAGGGGAAAATCTTCGGTGTCTTCAAGTTGGCACCCGATACCAGCGTCGGCAGTGCGCGTTACAAGCTCGGTCTCGTCATGTTCTGCCTGCCGTTGATCACGAGCTGGCTTGAACCATATATCGATGCTGTTGCTCCGGGCCTGCGACCCAACATCTGGCAGCTGCAGCTGCTGGGCGACGTGATGTTCCTGGCGAGCTTTTTCGTGCTCGGCGGTAATTTCTGGGAAAAGATACGGTCCCTGTTCATCCGCACGAGCCGCGTCATCTATACGCCAACGGCAGAGTGAAGGAGTGCAGTTGTGGCTTCCGATGAAACTCTGGCTGGACCGACGCCCCAGGAGACTGCCCCCAGCGCCAATCCGCTGCGAAGGGTCGCATTGATTGTCGTCCTGCTGGGGCTGATACTCTTTGTCCTTTCCGTCTTCATGGAACGACGGACGCCTTCGTCGTCGCAGGCCCAGGTCCAGGCCTATGTCGTCGGCATCGCGCCGGAGGTGACGGGGCGGGTCGTTGAGGTGAACGTGACCGACAACGCGGCAGTCGAACCGGATCAGGTTCTCTTTCGCATCGACCCGGCCCGCTACCAGATCGCTGTTACGGAAGCCGAAGCGGCTCTTGCTCGTGTCGGCCAGTCGATCGGGGCTTCGACGGCACAGGTCGATGCCGTTCAGGCAAGGCTCGTTCAAGCGCAAGCCAGCCGCGACAATGCCGGAGAACAACTGGGCCGCGCGACCGAGCTGACCAAACGCGGCGTTTACGCCAATACAAAACTGGACGAAGCACAGCTGGCATTCGATCAGGCCCAGGCGGCTGTCACCGCGGCCGAAGCCGACCTTGTCAGTGCGCAGGCCGATCTTGGCCCGGCGGGGAACGACAATCCGGAGCTCAAGCAGGCCCTTGCTACCCTGGAACGTGCCCAGCTCGATCTGCTGCGAACAACGGCGCGCGCGCCTTCGATAGGCGTCGTTACCAATCTGCAACTTTCCATCGGCAAGGTGGTCAGTGCCGGACAATCCGCCATGACCTTCATTGACGTCGGAACGGTGTGGATCGCGGCTGCTTTCAAGGAGAACAGTCTCGAAAGGGTTGCGATCGGCAATCGTGCAGAGGTCCTGTTCGATGCGCTTCCGGGGCAGATTTTCGGAGCGACGGTCGAAAGCGTCGGCCTCGGCGTATCGCAGGGAAGCACGGATCCGAGCACCGGCCTTCCGACGATCCGAAACGATAGTGGCTGGGTGCAGGAAGCGCAGCGCTTTCCGGTCCGGCTCGTCATGGATGACGGAAGACCAAAGGGCGTCCGTTACGGTTCGCAGGCGACAGTGGTGATCTACACCGGAGACCACCCGGTCACCAACGCCTGGGGATCGCTCTGGATCCGGATCATGTCTGTGCTGACCTATGTCAATTGACAGCGCCCTAGCCGCGCAACGACGCAAGGGACTGCGGGTGGCGCTCGCGGTTTCCCTCGGCTTCACCGCCTCGGTTGCATCGGGCGCGCTCGTTCCGTTTCTGGGACCGCTGTTTGCGGCGCAATTCCTTTTGTCGAGTACCGCGCCAATGCCTTTTGCCAAAACCCTCGGCATGGCGATCCTCATCTTCGTGGTCGGCACGGTCATGTCTATCCTGACATCGTGGTTCGGCGAACACCCGGCCAGCTTTCTACTTCTGCTTGGCCTGTTCTACTTCTCCTGCTTTGTCGCCCAGTCGAGCGGCAAGGGCGGTGCCGCTATCTCCCTTGTGCTGATCGTGGGCGTCATCGTGCCGCTGCTCGGTATTCTCAACAAGGAACTAGCCGCCTCTATCCTGTCGATCCTGCTCCTGGGCGTGATCAGCGGTGCGGTGCTGATGTGGCTTGCCCACGCGGTCTTTCCTGAACCCGCCATCGTCGATGAGCCAGAGCAGCAGGCCGTTATCTGTCCTCCCGATTACGGGCGGGCGCTGGCGAATACCGGAATCCTGCTCGCCATTATGGCGATCTGCCTGACCAGCGATAACCTGACATCCGCGGCCGTCATTCCGATAACGGTGATAACACTTCTGACGCAGCTTGATGCTGCTGCCACCGGAAGGGCAGCGTTCGGCCTTGCCATCGTGAACCTCTTCGGCGGGATTATTGCCTCCGTCGCCTATGAGGCGCTCAATCTTCGACCCAACCTGCTCTCCCTGTTTCTCATTACGCTTGTCGTCTGCCTTTTCATTGGCGGACGGGCGGCGGCACGGTCACCGGACGCACGGGTGTATGCGGGCGCACTGACGATATTCCTGATCCTGTTCGGGCTCGGCGTCTCGCCTTTGCCCGGGAGCGCTGCGGAATCGTTTTCGACGCGCATCCTCTATGTCGGTGCGGCAATCCTCTACACGCTTTTGGCAACCGCACTGCTCTGGCGGCCGCGTGTTGCCAAAGTTGAAGTGGCGTAACAGGCAGACAGGAGTTTCCATGCGTTGGAGAACAGGTGGCATTGTCTACGCGCTCCTTCTTGCCGGGCAGACGATTGCTGCGTCAGCATTGTTTTGGATCGTGTTTCCGGTTTTCCACGAGATCGTCACGAATCTGGGCGAGCGGCAGGAGTTACCGCCGTCGCAACAGCTTTCAGCACTTGGCAGCGCAGCGTTCCTGCACCTGTGCTACTGGACTAGGTTGACGTGGGTTCCTGTCGTCGCTCCGTTCCACAGCGTGTTCCTTGGACATGTTTGCGCTTTCGCGAGCCGCGTCAGTTTCTTCTTCGGCGGGGCGCTGTTCTCGGTCCTCTTTTTCCGTCACCTGCCCGCGCTGGACGTCATGCCCCCTTGTCGCGGACGGCTTTCTCGACTGTCGAGGTCGTCGCCGTACTGTTTGGTCTCTACTGCTATTCGCGTGAACTCGATCGGTTGGCGATGGCGATCGAGGAGCCAATTCCTTGCACAACGGCCAAGCAATGACCGCTCCGTTCGATAAATCTCGAATACCCTCGTATGAGGTAAAGGCTTTATCCTTCAAAATATGCACAGAAATATCAGCAAGACCCTCGCAGCCTGGACGCCACCAAAGCTCGTGCAGTCCGGCGTCGGGTGCGAAGCAAAGATGGGACGTCCGCCGATCGGCTGTGGGCTACAAATGGGAAGCATGGCGATGATAGAAGGGTTGTATCAGGCGATGTTTTACGCCGATCGTCAGCATAATGGCTTACCTGAAGAATGGTTTGGGCGCGGCGTCATGCACATTCGAGATGGAAAAATAATCGGAGGTGACAGCGACTTCTACTATATCGGTCATTATATTCTTGATGGCACCCGGTTCGACGCTTCATTAAAAGTGACCCCGCACACCAAGCAGCCACGTTCTGGATCACCCTTCGGTTCAAAGGGTTCCGACCTTTTCGTCAGGGGCACCGCCGATACCGTCGAAATTCGGTGCGGCGGAACCATCTGCGACTCGCCCGGCGGCCGTATTCACATAGGGCTCACCTGGCTTGCACAGTAGCGCAACGCAACTACAGCTCGAGTCCAGGCTGAGAAGGGTGAGCAGTTTGGTGCTGCATTTATCCTCTTGATGCGCTTCTAAGCAATCTCGACGCCAATCTAAGCAGCGGCAATAGTCATCACCCAGAACTCAGCAAGCTTTATCGCTCCGGATGAACTCCGCATAGATAGTCCGAGGGCAATGACGGAATCGGTTTGGATTTTTCATCGAGCCATCCTCCGCTTCGCCTTGTGTTCGACGACGACAGGTTTGCGCGCTTTGCCGACGGCCGGCGTCACCGTTCTCCATCCCGGTTCTTCGGGATGGCTCCTCTGGATGCTCACCGGCAGGGTGAGGGAAGCCCGGAACCTTGCGTTCCAATCGCCGTATTCGAGGATTTGCGCGGTGCCGATGTCTCCGGCGACGTAGGCCAGTTTTCGCTGGACCTCGGCGTTCGTGTTGCACCGGAAGAGGATGAACCGGTGCCGTTTCTCGTTGTAAACATCCAAGAGCGGACCTTCGAAGCAGAAATCACCGTCAGGCCTGTAGGCATTCCAAGCAGCCCCGGCCATCACGTATTCGGTGATGACGGCTTCCAGGTCGCGGGTGCACTCCTTCGGCGGCAAGGGGTCCACCTTTTTCCAGCGAGCGGGCCTCCTCAAGCAGATCCTCCGAAAGACTGAATCCGCCGCGGCCCCGTGACGCCTGCAACAGTAGTTTGAGAGCGAACTCTTCCGCAGTGCGCGCAGGGAAGCCGGCGATGCGATCTGCAAGCAATGCTGCGATATCAGCATGTGATTTCCAGAGGTCGAAAAGATCGCGAATGGAGGAAGGTGATATAGCGCCACTGCCGGCGGTCGGAATCTGGTTTTCCATTGTTTGGCCGTGATTGAGAGGGTTGTTCGGTGTTGCCGCTCAGTGATGCCGTTCGGAATACCGGCGTCTTCATGCAGATGCTGCAAATCAGCTGTGGCTTTAACGGAGCGCGCGATACAGGTCTTTCCGGCGCCTTCCATGCCGACAACAAAATGCTATATTTTTCAATGGAGACAAGGCATTAAACGGAGAAAAATGATTGGCGGTGATATGTCGAGTTGAGAGGAAGCACATACTTCGTAATGATGGGGTCAGAGGTTCGAGTCCTCTAACCGGCACCACTTACCCACACAATTCAGCCCGTCAAAACTCCACCTCAAGCTCGACGATCTCGTCCGGTTCGGCAATGGCGCCTTCTGTCCATTCGACCATGAGCGGCCAGGAGAGGACGTGCTCGGCATAGGCGGCGAGCTTTGGTTCAAGATCCACGGAATAGGTGCGAAAGCGGGTGCAGATCGGGGCGTACATGGCGTCGGCAACGGTGGGTGATTCGCCGAACAGCCAGGGGCCGCCGCTCATTTCAAGGCATTCGGTCCAGATCGCCTTGACGCGCTCGACATCCGGCCGCGCGCCGGAAAAGATCTTGAATTTTTCATGCCGCGCCTTGAGGTTCATCGGCAAAGCAGAGCGGAGATTGTGGAAGCCGGAATGCATTTCGCCGGAGACGGAGCGACAGCGGGCGCGGGCTGCCAGATCCTTGGGCCAAAGCCCTGATTTCGGCGTGACCTCGTGCAGATATTCGGCAATTGCAAGCGTATCCCAGACCGTCACATCCTTGTAGGTCAGTCGCGGCACGAGAACCGAAGGGGAGAGCAGCAGAAGCTCCTGGCGGGCCGCATCGTTGAGTTCCACCAGCACTTCGGTGAAGTCCAGACCTGCCATACGGCAGAGCAGCCAGCCGCGCAGCGACCAGGAGGAGTAGTTCTTCGAGGAAATCGTCAGCGTCGCCTGTGCCATCGCGTCCCGTTCCTTGGCCGTAGAATGTTTCATGAACCCGTCACAATCTTCTCGCATGGCGCACGATATTGCACTAGCATTTTTTGCACTGCCGAATTTCTGCGGCGCTGCGGGAGATATTGCCGATGCTCTATCAGGCCTACCAGCTTCAGGATGACGCCATCGCCCCTTTGCGCGATTGGGCGCGACGCTTGCAGACCTTCCCGGCGGTGTCGTTCTGGGGCGCCGACGCGCCCCGCTATTTTGCAGCGGCGATGGAAATGATCTCCCGCTACAGGATCACCCATGAACGCCCGGATTTCGGCATCAGCTCGGTAATGATCGGCAACCGCGATGTGCCGATAACGCTTGAGACCGTCCTCGAAATGCCGTTTGGCACGCTTTTGCGCTTTGCGGCTGACGTCGACATCCGGCGACCCCGCGTGCTCGTCGTCGCGCCGCTCTCGGGGCATTTCGCCACCCTGCTGACCGGCACCGTGCGCACACTGCTGCGCGATCACGATGTCTATATCACCGACTGGGTCAATGCCCGCGACGTGCCGCTATCGGCCGGGCGCTTCGGCATGGACGAATATGTCGATTACGTCATCCGCTTCCTGGAGGAAATCGGGCCCGGAAGCCATCTTCTGGCCGTCTGCCAGCCTTGCGTCCAGGCGCTTGCGGCGGTCGCCGTGATGTCGGAGGACCAGAACCCGGCAACGCCGCGCACCATGACGCTGATGGCAGGCCCGATCGACACGCGCGAGAGCCCGACGGCGGTCAACAAGCTTGCGGTGTCAAAGCCGCTGTCCTGGTTTAAATCCTCGCTGATCAGCAGCGTGCCAAAGCGATTTGCCGGCGGCGGACGCCGCGTCTATCCGGGCTTTCTGCAACTCACGGCCTTCATGGCGATGAACAAGAAGCGGCATGAAGATACCCACAAGAAGCTCTTCAACCACCTGGCCAGGGGCGAAACGGCGGAGGCCGAGAAGATCAAGGATTTTTACGACGAATACTTCGCCGTGCTCGACATGACCGAAGAATTCTACATCGAGACCATCGATCGCGTGTTCCAGAAGGCCGACCTTGCCGCTGGCAATCTGACCTATCATGGCCGCAAGGTCGATCCGGGCCAGATCCGCAAGACCGCCCTTCTGACGGTCGAGGGCGGACGCGACGACATCTGCGCCCTTGGCCAGACATCCTCCGCCCATGATCTCTGCCGATCGCTGCGCCCACATTTGAAGCGGCATCATCTCCAGGCGAATGTAGGACACTACGGCGTGTTCAACGGCCGCCGTTGGGAGGCCGAAATCTACCCTGTCGTCCGCAACATGATACTCGCCATGGAGTAATACCAGCCGGACTCAATACCGTCCGGTTGTCGTGTTATCCAAACCCCGCTCGCGGCTTCAAGCCCGGCGCAAGCAACGCGCTCTAGCGTGTATGCAACCGTCGGCATGATGCCTGGCGCAGAGGAGGCAATGATATGTCCAACGAGATCGAATACGCCGCACGCTCGCAGGATGCGGCTTTTGCGTTTCTGTTCAATCCGGACAATATGGATGAACTGACGGACATCCTTGTCGATGCGCTGGAAGACGCATTCCGGATTCTTGGCGAGGAAATTTCCGCCGAAACTCTAAACTGACATCACGGTCACACGCAGATTGGCAGGAAAAGTCCTTAGTGTGATCGCATCCGGGCAATTTGCGATGCGTAAACCGGCGTCATTTCCTAGGCTGGTTCGCAGAGGCGCTGGCAGGTTTCACGAGAATTTCGGCGTGCATGGGACAATCTGAACCAGACATAGGGGCGGTCATCGCGCCGGCTTCTCTTCAGGTCGGCGACGCCATAATCGTTACGTGATGATTTTTCCGCTCTGCCCCGCGGGCGCGGTGACTTCGCGCAGCCACTCGCGCCAGATTGCCACCAGAAGCGCCATCAAGACCGGCCCGACAAACAGGCCGAGGAAACCCATCGTCTTGACGCCGCCTATCAGGCCGAAGAAGGTCGGCAAGAACGGCAGTTTGATCGGCCCGCCGACAAGCCGCGGCCGCAGCGTCTTATCGACGACGAAGAGCTCCGATGTTCCCCAGGCAAAAAGCAGGAGGCCGGCCATGGGAGAGCCGCTGGAGACGAGATAGATCGACACCAGCGTGAACGACAAGGGCGCCCCACCAGGAATGAGCGCCATAATGCCCGTCAGAATGCCGAGGGTAACGGGCGAAGGCACGCCAGCCAACCAGTAGGCGATGCCGAGCACGATACCCTCGCCAATAGCGATGACGCCCATGCCAGTCACTGTCGAGCTGATCGTCAGCGGAACGATGCGGGATATACGCTCCCAGCGCATCGGAAAGATGCGCTCGCCGAGCTTGTCGATCTGGGCCACGAACCGCTCGCCGTCGCGATAGACGAAGAACAGCGAGATCAGCATGAAAAGCAGCGTCAGGAAGGAATGAAAGGCCGAAGCGCCGACGACAAGCACACCGCGGTAGATATTGCCGATGTTAGAGCCGCTGACCAGTTGCACAATCTCGCCAAGCCCACCTGGATGGCCGATATACCGCGCCCATTGCTCACCCAGCCATACGCCTATGCCGGGAATGCCGGGCACCCAGGCGGGAACCGGGGCTCCGCTGACATTGGCCTCGATCGCCCAGAGAACGACGGTTCGGACTTCATCAATCGCATAGACGGCAGCGATTGAGATCGGGACGACAATGAAAGACACGACAAAGGTAATCGCGATCGTGGCCGCAATTGTGCGGCGCCCACCTGTGGCCACAAGCAGCCGCCGATAGATAGGCCAGCTTGCGAAGCCAATGACCAGAGCAGCCAGCACCGGCACCAGGAAACCGTGGAAGAAGTACACGCCGGCCAGGAGAATGAAAACCAGAAGCCAGCGCGCCGCGGAAATTGGGCCTAGCAATGCCGAGCGCGCATGCGCGGGCTGCCCGAAAAGGCGTGGTTCGGCCGGCAGATTGTCGCGCTCACGATTACTCAGTTGCAAAAGCTCCACTCCATGTCACCCAACCTTACAACAAACCCAGTCGCTTGCCAGCGCGTTTGTGTATGGCGTGGTTTTGTGTCGCGCCTAGATATCGCCTGAGGGACCGTAATCACAAGACATGACAGGAAGATTTTGGAAGCAGCGAAATCCTGTTTCTACCGTCAGGATCTGGCGTTGCGACGAGCCGGTGTGCCTTCGAGAAAAACCGACGTGAAGAAGATGCCGAACCCAGCGACGGCCAGAATGGCGCCCACAAGCCCGGTGGAGGTCCAGCCATAGCCAGCTGCGATCGCTGCGCCGCCGAGCCATGCACCGAGAGCATTGGCAATATTGAAGGCCGAATGACTTAGAGCCGCGGCCAGCGTTTGGGCCTCGCCTGCCACATCCATCAGTCGCGTCTGGATGCCGGGAACCACGGCGAAACCGCCGCCGATCAGGAAGATGTTGATCGCCGCCATCACCGGATTTCCCATGGTGAAATAAAACAGGACATAGGCAAACAGGTTGAAGCCAAGCGCCAGGCCGATCGCCGGCAGCAGCGACCAGTCTGCAAGCCGCGAGCCGACGATATTTCCAAGAATCATGCCGGCTCCGAAAACCGACAGCATGATCGGCACGGCAGCGAGGGAGACGCCTGCGACTTCTGTCAGTGCGGGCGTGATATAGGTAAAGACGGTAAACATGCCGCCGCAACCGACGGCGCAGATACCGAGCGTCAGCCAGACCTGGACCTTGCCAAGCGCGCCCAGTTCCTTCAGCGGCGTTGCCGCAGCGTTGGCTTTGTCATGGGGGACGTAAACCCATGTCAGCAAGACGGTCAGAAGGCTGATGGCTCCGACGATGCCGAAGGCTGCACGCCAGCCGAGCGCCTGGCCGAACCAGGCGGCCAGCGGTGTCCCGAGAAGCGTTGCGACCGTCAGGCCCATCATCACACGGCCGATGGCGCGGGCGCGCTGGTTTGGCGCAGCCATCCCAGCCGCGACAAGGGCCGCAACACCGAAATAGGCGCCGTGCGGCAGGCCAGCCAGGAACCGCGCCAGGATGAGAAGACCGAAACTATCGGCAACGGCGCTTGCCAGGTTTCCGAGCGCAAACAGGGCCATCAGGGCGAGGAGCACGTCTCGCCGCGAGAACCGCGCGGCCAACACGGCAATTAAAGGCGCACCCACAACCACACCGATCGCATAGGCGCTGATGACACTGCCAGAGCTTGGGACTGATACGGAAAAGTCATCCGCCACCTGCGGCAGAAGGCCCATGATGGCAAACTCCCCGGTTCCGATTCCGAAACCGCCGGCGGCCAGCGCAAACTCGGCCAGCGACATTCCTCCGCCCTGACGAACAACCGGGATAGGCGAAAGAACGTCATCGGACATCAAAAAGACCTGTCTGGCCCGGCGGCCAATAAATCTGTGAAATAAAACGTGGCGGATGCAGCTTCGCTAAGGGCGTCATAAAGACATCCGACGCAATATGAATATTGCGCTGCAATATCGCGTTTTGGGCCTGTGAGCAAAGGCTTTGGCGATGCCGTCCGTGGCGAAATCTGGCCATACCGCATTTCATGCCGCAACTGTTTTCATCCGTCCTCTGCAATATTGACGTTTACGTCAAGGTTATATAATCCGGAATGGGCTTGAAGGTGCAGCGTAAAAACAGCATCTTTGATGTAGCGGTAAAACCTGGAGGGGTTCTATCGCTCAAGAAGCACCGGGGAACAGACCGGAAGGTATAAAGGGAGAGAGAGCATGCCGGATACCGTGATGAATGCACCGGGACCAGCCGCAGAAAAATCTGGCTGAAATCCTACCCGCCCGGCATGCCTGCCGAAATTGCACCCCTGCCCTATCGCTCGATCGGCGACCTGTTTAATCTCGCCTGCGGAAAACATGCGGCACGTCCGGCCTTTACCTGCATGGGCAAATCGCTGACGTTCAGCGACCTTGACCGGTTGTCCGCCCATGTCGGCGCCTGGCTGCAGTCGATCGGTCTCGTCAAGGGCGACCGTGTCGCCGTGATGATGCCGAATATCCTGCAGAACCCGGTCATTATCTTCGGCATTCTGCGCGCCGGCTTTACCGTCGTGAACGTCAATCCGCTCTACACGCCGCGCGAACTCGAACACCAGTTGAAGGATGCCGGCGCCAAGGCCATCTTCGTGCTCGAGAACTTCGCCCATACCGTGGAACAGGTGGTCGCCAAAACCGCCGTCAAACATGTGGTCGTGACCACAATGGGCGATCTTCTCGGTCTGAAGGGCGTAATCGTCAATCTCGTCGTGCGCCGCGTGAAGAAGCTCGTACCCGCCTGGTCGCTTGCCGGACACCTGTCCTTCAAGGCCGTTCTATCCGCGGGCGCCAAGAAGACGCTGGTGAAAACCAATGTTGCGCCGTCCGATATCGCCTTCCTGCAATATACCGGCGGCACAACCGGTGTTTCAAAAGGGGCGGCGCTCACCCATTCCAATCTTCTGTCGAACATGGCGCAGATCGAGCTCTGGCTGGAAACCGCCTTTGTGCGGCGTCCGCGTCCTGACGATCTGGTGTTCGTCTGCGCACTGCCGCTCTACCATATCTTTGCATTGACGATTAATGCGCTGATGGGTCTGAGCACGGGCGGACAGAATATCCTGATCCCCAACCCGCGCGACATCCCGGCCTTCGTCAAGGAGCTTGGCAAGTACAAGTTCAATATCTTCCCGGGCCTGAACACGCTGTTCAATGCCCTCATGAACAATGCCGATTTCCAGAAGCTCGATTTCTCCTCGCTGCTGCTCACGCTTGGCGGCGGTATGGCCGTGCAGCGTCCGGTGGCGGAGCGCTGGCAGAAGATGACCGGCTGCCCGATTGCCGAAGGCTACGGCCTGTCCGAAACCTCCCCGGTCGCCACGGCGAACCGCTTCGACACGACCGAATTTTCCGGCACGATCGGCATGCCGCTGCCGTCCACCGACATCGAGATCCGCGACGATGACGGCAACACCTTGCCGGTTGGCGAGATCGGCGAAATCTGCATTCGCGGCCCGCAGGTGATGGCCGGTTACTGGCAGCGCCCCGACGAGACCCTGAAGGCAATTTCCGCAGATGGTTTCTTCCGCTCCGGCGATATCGGCTTTATGAATGCCGAAGGCTATACCAAGATCGTCGACCGCAAGAAGGACATGATCCTCGTTTCCGGCTTCAACGTCTTCCCCAACGAGATCGAGGAAGTCGCGATGACGCTTGCGGGCGTTCTCGAATGCGCCGCCATCGGCGTGGCCGACGAGCATTCCGGCGAATCGGTAAAACTCTTCGTCGTCAAGAAGGACCAGGCGCTGACGGAGGCGGACGTGAAGGCTCACTGCGCGGCCAACCTCACCAACTACAAGCGCCCGAAATTCGTCGAGTTCCGCGCCGATCTGCCGAAAACCAACGTCGGCAAGATCCTGCGCAAGGACCTGCGTGATAAGCCGGTGACATAGACCGGCTTATCACGCTCGGCTTGTCAAAACAGCATGAACACAGTATTTTGGCGGAGTGGTGACTGGAGCGGGAACTCCAGCCACCGTTTGCTTAGTTTAAGAATTGAACCCGCACGGTGATTGACCAGCTCGTGCGGGTTTTTCTTAACGTCAGCGTGACACTAAATGGTCGAAACCACATAGTTCACCTCCACATCCAGGGACGAGGCTGTCGTCCTGCTACAGTCCGGGAAGCCCATCCGCCCGGATGCGCCAGCTGGCTTGGCGCTGCTGCTTCCGCCCTGAATGTTGCAAGCCTATTGCAAACAATGGAATTTGCAACCATAGCGGGTCGTGCAATTGCGGCAAATGTTCCGGTTTTTTACATCGAAGCCGCCGCGGACTTGATTTGCGATAGCCAAACCGACTAGCTATCGCAGCCATCACGCATTGCCGGGAGCCCCACGATGAAAGCGCTTGTCGAACAGCTGAAATCCACCGTCGCCGAGACCAAGGCCACCGATATCCGGGCTGCTTTCGCCGCTGATCCGAAACGCTTTTCAAGCTTCAGCACGACCTTCGAGGACATGCTGTTCGACTATTCGAAATGCGCGGTCAACGACAAGGTTCTGGCCGGCTTTGAAGCCATCGCAGAGGCCGGCAAGGTCGCGGAGAAACGCGACGCCATGTTTGCGGGCGAGGCGATCAACATCACCGAGGACCGCGCCGTGCTGCACACGGCCTTGCGCAACCGCTCCAACACGCCTGTTATCGTCGACGGCAAGGACGTCATGCCTGACGTGAACGCCGTACTCGATGCCATGGGCAAATTTTCCGACGGCATCCGCTCGGGCGTGCTGAAGGGTGCAACCGGCAAGGCGATCACTGATGTCGTCAATATCGGCATCGGCGGATCGGATCTCGGCCCGGTCATGGCGACCTTGGCGCTGGCACCGGAGCATGACGGCCCGCGCCTGCACTTCGTCTCCAACATCGATGCCGCCCATATCGCCGATACGTTGAAGCTTGTGGATGCCGAGACAACGCTGTTCATCGTGGCGTCCAAGACCTTCACGACCATCGAGACCATGACCAATGCAGCCACCGCCCGCGCCTTCATCGCCGGCAAGCTTGGCGAGGATGCGGTCAAACATCATTTCTGCGCGGTTTCGACGGCGCTCGACAAGGTCGCCGCCTTCGGTATCGAGAGCGACCGGATCTTCGGGTTTTGGGATTGGGTCGGCGGCCGCTATTCGATCTGGTCGGCGATCGGCCTGCCGCTGATGATCGCCATCGGCAAGGACAATTTCGCCCAGTTCCTCGCCGGCGCGCATGCCATGGACCGTCACTTCCAGACGGCGCCGCTACGCGAAAACATCCCGATGCTGCTCGGCCTTCTCGGCTTCTATCATCGCAACGTGCTCGGCTACGCAACTCGGGCGATCCTGCCCTATGACCAACGCCTGTCGCGTTTTCCAGCCTATCTGCAGCAGCTCGACATGGAATCAAACGGCAAGGGCGTGACGCTGGACGGTACGCCGGTCGAGGGCCAGTCCGGCCCGGTTGTCTGGGGCGAGCCCGGCACCAATGGCCAGCACGCCTTCTACCAGCTGATCCACCAGGGCACGAGCGTGATCCCGGCCGAATTCATGATCGCCGCCAACGGCCATGAGCCGGAGCTGCGTCCACTCCACCAACTCCTGATGGCCAATTGCCTGGCGCAATCGGAAGCGCTGATGAAAGGCCGCACGCTAGACGAGGCCAAGGCGCAGATGGCCGCCAAGGGGCTTGCTCCTGACTTCATCGAAAAGATCGCGCCGCATCGCGTGTTCGAAGGCAACCGCCCGTCGCTGACCATCGTCTACGACAAGATGACGCCGCATGCCTTCGGTCGGCTGATCGCACTTTACGAACATCGTGTCTTTGTCGAGGGCGCCCTCTTCAATATCAATTCCTTCGACCAGTGGGGCGTCGAACTCGGCAAGGAACTGGCATCCGGCCTCCTGCCTGTTATCGAGGGCAAGCAGAGCGCTGACGGGCATGACAGCTCCACTGCCGGGCTGGTTGCAGCGCTTCTGGCGAAGGCGGCGAATTAAACTTCGCCATGCTCTTCGTGGCGCTCCGCCCCTCCGGCTTTGCGGCAGGTCGCCACGATAGCCTTCGAACCTCAGACGGTTTCCCGTCAGGTCGGATCGTCAGTTCGACCGCGACGACGGGATCAACCGGCATCGGCGATCGAAGCCCGCAATGCGGTGGCTGCCGGGGTGCCGGAAACGGCAAGATCCCGGACCGTGCTCATGTGATCACCACCAGCGACCTGCGATGCGCTGGCCGCAAGACCCTGAGCAATCAGCCGCTCCGTGAAGGCTTTTGCCTGTTGCCCGAAAGGGCTGGTTTCCCGTTCACCGGTCATGATCGAGATGCGCGTTGCGGGATCGTGCTTGTGATTCATCGGCGTAAATCGCTGCACCTCCTCGTCCGTCAAGGCGATCTCGTCGCGTAGGAAAGACGTCTGCAAGGGTTTGAGATCGTAGAGCCCGCCGAGCAGGAAGGCAGAAACGATGCCGGAGGGCTCGTTCGACCGATGGAAGAGAAAGGTCGCCAAATGCGCGCCGGCGGAGTGGCCGCTGACCGAAAGCCTATCAGGTGCTGCGCCAAAATGACGTGCATGTGCGAGCAGGAAACTCTTGGCTTTCCGCACCTGGGCGATCAGAACGTCCATTCGCACTTTGGGCATCAGTGAATAATCGACGATGGCAGCGACTGCCCCGGAGCGGGTGATGGTCTCGGCGACACAGGAATAGTCCTCCTTGGAAAACATCCGCCAATAGCCGCCATGGATGAACATGTGGATCGGCATGCCCGGCTTAGCGTCAACTGGCAGGAAGATGTCGAGGGTCTCGTCCGGTTCGCCGCCGTAGGCGACGTTGGCCTCCATGGCGACGCTTTCGCGCGTGGCGAGGCTGAGGGCGCGGATATCGCCGACAATATCATCGAAATTGGCGACATGGTCGCGAATGCGGAACGGATCGGCAGCCACAATGTCTCCTCTAGAAACTTGTCGCAATATACTTTGCTTCCATGAATTCCGCGATGCCGTGATGCTGCCCGCCTTCGCGTCCAAGGCCGCTCTGCTTCACGCCGCCAAAGGGGGCGGCGGGATCGGAGACGAGTCCGCGATTGAGCGCGATCATGCCTGCCTCGACCTTCGAGGCGACGCGCATGCCACGGCCGATGTCGCTTGTATAGATGTAAGCCGCGAGACCATATTCCGTATCGTTGGCAGCAGCGATAACTTCGGCCTCGCTTTCGAAGCGATAGAGGGTGCCACGGGGCCGAAAATCTCTTCGCGGCCCATGTCCGCGGCGGGCGGAACATCGGCCAGCACCGTCGGCGGGTAGAAGAAACCGTTGCCTGCGGGTATCTGCCCGCCACAAAGGACACGTGCGCCGCGCGCAACGGCGTCGTCGACGAGCCGGCCGATCTTCTCCACCGCCTTGCTCGTGATCATTGGACCGCATTCCGTATCGGGGTCAACACCCGCACCGATCTTCAGGGCGGCCATACGCCGGGTGAATTTTTCGGCGAAAGCGTCGTGGATGCCTGATTGAACGTAGATGCGGTTTGCCGCCGTACAAGCCTCGCCGGCATTGCGCAGTTTCGCCACCATCAACCCCTCGATCGCCGCATCGATATCCGCATCGTCGAACACGATGAACGGCGCGTTGCCGCCGAGCTCCATGGAACAGGAGACGACCGTGTTTGCCGCTTCGGCGAGAAGCGCACGGCCAACGCCCGTCGAGCCCGTGAAGGACAGTTTTCGCACACGCGGATCGGCCAGCATGGCGGCAGTGACAGGGCCGGGTTTTGTCGTCGTTAGCACATTGACGACGCCCGGCGGCACGCCCGCCGCCTCGTACAGTGCGGCCAAGGCATAGGCCGTCAGCGGAGTCTCGCTCGCCGGCTTCAGGATGACGGTGCAGCCGGCGGCAAGAGCCGGCGCGATCTTGCGCGTCGCCATGGCGGCGGGGAAGTTCCATGGCGTGATCAGCACGCAGATTCCGATCGGCTGGTAATCGACGATGATCCGGTTTGTGCCGGAGGGCGCAATGCCGAACTCGCCGGAGATACGCACGGCTTCCTCGGCGTTCCAACGGAAGAATTCCGCCGCATAGGCCACCTCGCCGCGCGCATCGCGCAGGGCCTTGCCGTTTTCGAGTGAAATGAGTGCTGCGAGCGTTTCGGCCCGTTCCACCATGAGTTCGAAGCAGCGACGCAGGATCTCGGACCGTTTTCGCGGCGGCGTCTCGCGCCAGCCTTCCGCCGCACTTGCAGCAGCCTCCACGGCCGCAGCCGCATCCACGACGGTCGCATCGGGCACTGTGGTAATGACTGCCTCGGTCGAAGGATCGACAACCTGAATCCGACCATCACCTGTAGCAGGCCGCCAGGCACCGCCGATATAGAGGCCGTGCGAAAACGAACCCAACCCAAAGCGGTCGCGGTCTTGTTGCGAAGATTGCTTGATGACGTTCATGATATCTTCCCGATGTCAGAGGGCGGAAGCGGCCAGGTCGCCGTCGAACGCGGCGCGCACGAGGCCGCCCATAGAGGCTGAATCCAGCGAACGCGGGTTGTTCTTGATCAGCCGGCCGATGCCCAGCGCCTGTTCGGCGGTCCAGTCGAGCCGGTCTTCCGGCAGGCCAAGCGCAGCAAGCGTCGGCGAGATGCCGATCGCGGCAAAGAGGCGGCTGACCTCGCTGATCGCCGCATCGGCAAGCGTTTCATCATCTGCGCCCCCTTCAGGGTCAAGGCCGAGCGCCCTGCCGACCACGGCGATTTCTGCGCTGGCGACGCGGCGATTATAGGTCATTACATAGGGCAACATGGTCGCGACCCCGAGCCCATGCGCGGTATGGGTCGCGGCACCGACCGGATACTGCACTGCATGGGCGGCGGCTGTGCCCGCGGTGCCGAAAGCGCAGCCGGCCGCAAGCGCGCCCATCATCACGTCCGCGCGCGCCTCTATGTCGGAGCCATCGGCGAAGGCTTTTTCGAGACTCCGGCCGAGAAGCCGGATGGCATGCAGGGCGAACTGGTCGGAAAGATCGCTCTTGCCAATGAAGACATGCTGCTGCGCGAGTTCCGGATCGCCGGGCCGGCGCATGGCTGTGAAGGCCTCGATCGCATGGGTCAGCGCATCCGCGCCGGCAACGGCGGTCAGGCCCTTGGGGCAGGACAGCGTCAGTTCCGGGTCGCAGATCGCCGCCGCGGCAATCAGATAGGGGCTCGAAATGCCGACCTTCAAGGTGCGGTCAGGATCGGAGATGACAGCAACGGGCGTAACTTCGGAGCCCGTGCCCGCCGTCGTCGGCACGGCGATGACCGGCAGGACTGGTCCCGGCACCTTGAACTCGCCGTAATAGTCCCCGAGCCCGCCGCCATGGGTGAGGAGCAGTGACGCGCACTTGGCCATATCGAGGCAACTGCCGCCGCCGATGCCGATCACCATGTCGGGCGCGAAGCCGCGCGCGGCCTCGACGCAAACCCCGACGGTGTCTCGCGGCACGTCCGGCAACGTCTGGTCATAGACAAGCACGGCGATACCAGCGGATTCAAGTGACGTCATCATCTCCGCAAAAACTGGTGTTGCGGCGAACCGCGCATCGGTGCAGACAAGGGCGCGTCTGCCGGTTCGGCCTGCGACGCTGACAAGCGCATGGCGCTGGCCAGCGCCGAAAAGGATTTCCCGCGGCAGTCTCAGGACGGCGAACAGGCTCATGATCTTTGTCCCTCGAAGGCCAGAACGCGGGAGCGGGAAAGCGCGTTCAGCTCCTCCCAGAGACGCTGGTCGATATCGAAGCCGTCTCGGCTCGCCGCAGCCTTCCGTTTCCGGGCCCGATCGCCAGGAACAAGCACCGGTTCGCCGGCTTCGGCGGGTGGCGATGCGCGCACTGCATCGAGATAGGCTAACAGTCGGGCGGGAAGTCCCGGTGCCAGGCTGGGTTCGATCAGGATGAAGACGTCGCCCTTGTTGCAGGGCGACCGGCTGTCAAGCGTGCCGCGCACATCCGGCGCCAGCGCCGAGCCCGCAAGCGCTGCCACCAGCAATTCCATGGCGATGCCGAGGCCGTAGCCCTTCGCGTCACCGAAGGGCGCGATGGCGCCGGCTTTGGCGCGGGCTGCATCGGCCGTCGGGTGACCGTCCGCATCGCGGGCCCATCCTTCGGGAATGGGCCTGCCGCTCGCCGCATGCTGATGGATCCGGCCCATCGGAACGAGGCTGGTGGCAAGATCAAGCACCAGCGGCTCGCCTGCGGTCGGCACCGCAATCGCCACAGGATTGGTGCCGAGCATGGCCCGCGTACCACCGTAGGGATGGACCAGCGCCTCGCTCGACGAGAGCGCAATTCCGACGAAACCGAGACCGGCGATGGCCTCGACATAGTGAGCGAGCATTCCGAGATGATTTGCATTGCGAACCGCAACGAGACCGATGCCTAGATCGGGAATGTGGGATGCCAGCCGCTCAATCGCAGCCATCGCGACGACAGGGCCGAACCCGGAGGAACCCTCGACATCCAGGATGGCATCAGCCCGCCAGCGCTGCGTGCCCTTCGTCTCCGGGTCCATGACGCCACGCTTGATCCGCTCAATCAGTCGGGGAAGCCGCTGCAGCCCGTGCGACGGGTGACCCTTCATCTCGGCTGTGACCAGGACGCGTGCCTGCAGCACCGCATGGTCTCGCGGTGCGCCGTGTTCTTCCAAAAGACGCGTGGCAAGCGCTAGGCCTGCCGTCTCGGTAATTCGCATGATTTTTCCTCCCTATATTAAATCGTATAGGATATAGGATTGTGTTGACCGCAGCATCGTGCTAGCGATTGAACCTGTCAAGAGGCAAGGCAGCAGATGATTTCGACGAGACCAAAAGAACCATCAACGAGCCAGATACCGCGCGCCAACAGCCTGGCCGGCGATGTCTATGATGCGATCTTCAACCAGCTCATGTCGCTGAAGATCGCGCCCGGCGCGCGCATCACGGTCGATAATCTGGTCAAGGAGTTCAACGTCTCCCACACGCCAATCCGCGAAGCGCTGGGCCGGCTGGAAGGCGAAGGCCTTGTCGTCAAGCAGCATCTCGTCGGCTATCGTGCATCGCCCCAGATCACGCGCCACCGCTTCGACGAGCTCTATGAGCTGCGCCTGCTGCTCGAACCTGCCGGTGCTGCCAAGGCCGCCAAGGCCATGAACGAGGAGAGGCTAGCGATCCTTACGGAAGCCGCCGGCGTCATGACGCGCAGGGACAATGGGGACGAACGTGCGAACTATTCCGCCTTTGCCCGCCAGGATGCGATTTTCCACGATCGCATCATGGAATTTGCCGGCAACGAGCTGATCCGCGAGATGCTGACATTCCAGCACACCCATTTTCACATCTTCCGCCTGATGTTCCATCGCCGCGTGACCGAGGAGGCACTCGGCGAACACCAGACGCTGCTCGATGCCTTTGCGGTGCACGACGCCAGCGCTGCGGAGAAGGCGATGCGCATTCACATCGAACATTCGCGCGACCGGCTGCTGCCGGCTTTCGACGAGATCTGAGAAATCCGGCAGGCGAGGAGACGCCTGCCCGACCTGACAACGAGGAGGAGAACCCATGCCAGGCAAGAAAATCCTGATGCTCACCGGTGATTTCACCGAGGAGTACGAAATCTTCGTCTACCAGCAGGCGATGGAGGCTGTCGGCCATACCGTGCACATCGTCTGCCCGGACAAGAGCGCCGGAGACATCCTTAGAACATCGCTGCACGATTTCGAGGGCGACCAGACCTACACCGAAAAACTCGGGCACAACGTCACTATCAACAAGACGTTTTCCGAAGCGGAGAAACAGCTCGACCAGTACCATGCCGTCTACTGCGCCGGCGGGCGCGGACCGGAATACATCCGCACCGACAAGCGGATACAGGCGATGGTGCGCCATTTCCACGAGGAGAAGAAGCCGATCTTCACCATCTGCCACGGGGTGCAGATTCTGATCGCCGTCGATGGCGTCGTTCGCGGCAAGAAGGTAGGTGCCTTGGGCGCCTGCGAACCCGAAGTCACCCTGGCTGGCGGCACCTATATCGATCTTTCGCCGACCGAAGCCTATGTCGATGGCACGATGGTTTCCGCCAAGGGCTGGACGGCGCTCGCGGCCTTCATCCGGGAGTGCCTGAAGGTGCTGGGTACGGAAATCCGCCACACCTGAGGCAGAGGACCAGATGACACAAGGCCCGGCAGGAGACATCCGCCGGGCCTTCTGTGTTGTTAGGTTTCACTTACCCTTCGACACGGTTCCAGCCGCGGCCGCGATCACCGAACATTTCGTAGCCGCCCGTGGTGATGGCAAGCGTGTCTTCCAACTTGATGAAGCCGCGCTTGGGGTGAAGCATCGTCGTCTCAACCGAGATCACCATGCCTGCTTCCAGCGGCCTGTCGGCATCGATCCCCTCATAGGCGACCGGGTGATTGGTCATCAGGAACGGCGCCTCGTGGCTGATAAGGCCCATGCCGTGGCAGAAGAAGTCGGTGAAGGCTGCCGATGGCGAAGCCTTTAGCAGAGCTTCCGCCGCCGCGATCATCTCGCTGCCCGCTGCCCCTGCCCTGACCTTTGCAAAGGCCGCCTGCTGGATCGCCTCAACCTCGGCCAGAAGATCCTTCAGCTCCGAATCCGGCTCCCCGAGAATGCCCATGCGGCAGAGGTCGCCGATATAGCCGTGATAGTTGCCGCCGGAATCGATCGACAGCACTTCCCCTTTCGCCCAGGCCTGCGGCGAGGCGGCGCGGTTGTGGCTGGAGCCGAGCGTCAGAAGGCAATATTCGAAGTGCAGGCCACGGTTGGTTTCCTCGCGCCGCAACTGCTCGATAATCTGCGTCTTCGTCGAGCCCGCGCCGGCCGCAGCAATCGTTGCCAGCATCGAATCTGTAATCAGTTCAGAGGCGCGTTTCAGCTTGGCCAATTCATCCGGCGACTTTATAGCCCTCAACCGTTCCAGCGCATGCGTGGCATCGACGAACCGTGCGCCCTTTATCCGCGAGGCGAGGAGATCGCGGGCGTCTGATGGCAGGAAGCCCGGCTCGATGCCGATGCGCGCACCAGCTTTTCCAATCTTCTTCAGGTGCTCGACGGCGAGCGTTGCCGCATCCAGCGTGCCCCAGCTCGCCGTATGCACGGCGGGTGTCCAGAACGGATTGTTGTGATGTTCCCCACCCTCCATGCGGTTGCCGACATAGGCCGAATGATCGGGCGCACCTTTCTCGTAGATGACCATCGGCAGGTATCGGCTATGGCCGATGGCATCCATGGCGGCAAAGAAGATGAACTTGTAGCCACCCATCAGATATTGCGTGTTGTGTTTCGAGGTGGCGACGATGACGTCGATACCGGCCTCCTCCATCAGCCGGTCTAGCTTGGCCGTATCGAACGGCGGCACGGCGGGCCTTGTTTCCGCTGCATTGATGTTCACCGCTTTTCCTCCCAGAAAGTGTGTGGCTATTCGTAAGCTTCAGGCTTCAGGCGCCTGGTGGCAGCAGCCGGAAGTCCGGCAACTCGCGAAGCCCAAGCTCCGGCCCTGCTGGCGAATAGACGACAAAAAGCTGCATGGGGCCGGCGCCGGTGTTCTTCGTGGAGTGGAAGCGGCTTTCCGGCACATAGACTGTACAGCCGGGGCCGACCTTCTGCGTGATCGGATTGCCGCCCTCATCCTCGACCATCTGTTCGCCCTCGCCTGAAATCACGAAGATGATTTCCTCCGCACCCGGATGATTGTGGCGGGCATGGCCCTCGCCGCTCGGCAGATCGACGACGCCGCCGGAAAAGCGGCTGGCGCCGTTGACCTCGGGCGCCACGGTCAGTGACAGCCTGCCCCAGTCGAAACCGAATGCACTGACGTCCTTCGGATAGATGAAATACCTGTTGTCTGCCATAAATGGCCTCCTCCCTTTTGTTTCCTCAGACGATCGCGCCGATCGAGAGCGCCTTGAAATCTTCCGTCTGCTTGCGGATCGCGGCCTCTGCCGGCAGCCGCTCCATCGAGCTTGCACCGTAAAAGCCGTTGCAACCGGGGCAGCGCTCCAGGATGTAGCGCGCATCATCCGGCATGGAGATGGGCCCGCCGTGGCAGAGCACGATGACATCGTCGCGCACGGAACGCGCAGCCTTGGCGATTGCGGCAATCTCATCGACGCAGTCATCGAGCGACTTGCCGGATGTGGCGCCGATCGTGCCGCCGGTGGTCACTCCCATATGGGCCACGACAATGTCGGCGCCGGCCACCGTCATGTCGATCGCCTCGCGCTCGTTGAAGACATAGGGCGTCGTCAGAAGGTCAAGCCCGTGCGCGGTGGCGATCATCTCGACCTCCAGACCGTAGCCCATGCCGGTTTCCTCGAAGCTTTGGCGCATCCGGCCATCGAAAAGGCCGATCGTGGGGAAGTTCTGCACGCCGGAAAAGCCCATGGCCTTGAGGTCGGCAAGGAAGCGCGGCATCAGCACGAAAGGATCCGTGCCGTTGACACCCGCGAGCACCGGCGTCTTCTTGACGACGGGCAAGACCTCGACCGCCATCTCCTTGACGATCTCGTTGGCGTTGCCATAGGCGAGCAGGCCCGCGGCCGAGCCGCGGCCTGCCATGCGGTAGCGCCCTGAGTTGTAGATGATGATGAGGTCGATGCCACCGGCCTCCTCGGCCTTTGCGGAAAGCCCCGTACCGGCACCACCGCCGACGATCGGTACGCCGGCTGCAATCATGCCGTGGAATTTTTCAAGGATGGACTTGCGAGGAATGGCTGGCATCGATTTTGTCTCTCAGGGGTTGGCGATGTCACGGTAGGCCGCCACAGCGGCTTCTGCGAATTGCGGATCATTGATATGGAGCGGCAGGCGGAAAATACGCCGCGAAGCCGTCGGCTTGATTGTGGCTTCCAGCGCATCAAAGAGCGCGGCATCGGCCAACGGGTCGAAGAATGCCCCGCCTTCGATGTCAAGGGCCGAGATCCCCTTTTCGGGAAAGAGAAAGCGTACGGGGCCGGGGCAGAGATTGAGCCTCTCGCCGATCCAGCGACCGATCTCAGCACACTCGGCCGGCGTCGTGCGCATCAGGGTGACGTTTGGGTTGTGGCGGTAGAACAGCCGGCCGGCATAACGCTCCGGCACCGTCTCCGGCGCCCAGAAATTCACCATGTCCAGCGCGCCGACGGAACCGACATATGGCAGGCCCGTGCGGGCAATCGCGCCAAAGCGGTCTGCCGTCGCCGGCAGGACGCCACCGAGAAGCAGGTCGCAGACTTCGGTTGTCGTGATATCGAGCACACCGGAGATAAGCCCGCTATCGGCCAGCTTCTCCATCGTGCGCCCGCCTGTGCCGGTGGCGTGGAAGACCAGGCAATCATAGTTGGCCTTGAGGTGCTCAACCATGGCCGTCACCGCAGGCGTCGTCACCCCGAACATGGTCAGCCCGAGTGCCGGCTTCGATGCCGCCACCTCGGCCGGCCGCGCGACCATGGCCGTGATCGCCTGGGCCGCATTGTGCAGGATGACCCGGCTCAAGCGGTTCAGGCCCGCCATGTCGGTGACCGAGGGCATCATCACGATGTCGGAGACATCGACATAGGGAGCCACATCGCCGGAGGCGAGCGTCGAGACCATGATCTTCGGCAGGCCAAGCCGCAACTCCCGCATGCCTGCAGTGATGATCGAAGTACCCCCGCCTCCGCCGATACCGATGATACCTGCAATGTCCTCACGCCCGGCAAGGAAGTGCTGGAAGGCAACGCCCATCGCCTCGACCGCCTGGCCGCGATCATCACCGCCAAGAACAGTCCCGGCGCCGTCCGGATGGCATGCGGCAACCGTTGCGGCGCTGATATCGAGGCTTGTCGCCGGCATGCGCGTGCCAACATCGACGCGCACCACCACGCCGCCCGCCGCTTCGATGCAGGTGGCGAGATAGGCAAGCTCCTCACCCTTCGTATCGGCGGTGCCGACCACGTAGATATGCCTCATTTCCCCTCCGCGACAGGTGGGCCAGCCACCCTGTCATGTCTCCCATTCAAGCCAGTCGAACGGCTCTTGCAAATTTATGAGACGTGCGTATCATAAAGATATGCATGTCTCACGTCAACAGAACGAAGCCGATGGAAGCGCCGAGCGAGGCCCCCGTGCCCGCACGCGAAAACTGATGCTCGTCACCGCGACCCGGCTCATGCAGTCGGGCATCACGCCGTCTGTAAGTGAAGTCGCCGAGGCCGCCGAAGTGTCGCGGGCAACGGCCTACCGGTATTTTCCAAGCCAGGCAGCACTCGTGCATGCCGTCGTGGACGAAGCCCTAGGGCCTATTCTCGACTGGTCGTCCGAAAGCACGGATGCAGGCACCCGCGTGACCGAGTTGCTGGCGACGGCGATGCCCCGCATCGACGAGTTCGAGGCCACCTTCAAGGCGGCGCTCAAGCTTTCGCTCGATCAGTGGGCGCAGCGACAGGCCGGTACGCTCGGGAACGAGCCGCTGTTCACGCGTGGCCACCGCATCGATCTGTTGCAGCACGTGACTGTCCCGCTGAACGGCACCGTGCCGGCGGAAGCGCGGGACCGCTTGGCGCAGGCGCTCTCGCTGGTCTTTGGCGTCGAGGTGCTGATCGTATTGAAGGATATCTGGGGGCTGACGTCGGAAAGCGCCCAATCTGTTGCGGAATGGGCTGCCAAGGCGCTGGTGGACGCCGCGATCAGAGAGGCAGGGACCGAAACGTGACATTGGAACCCTTCGACGGGAAGTGAAAACTGGTTCGACCAGTTTAAATAATATTCTTTGAGTGTGGATGTCCAGACTCATCGCAAAATACAGACAATAGATGGCGATGCCGTCTGCAATGCCCAATAAATTGCCACATAAGGCGCGTCTTGGGACTCAACTGCACAGATAGACTGCTCAAAGTGGCTCTTGACGATACTTGATTTTGGTACTACCAGATTATGGTTATAGCATTCAGGCTTGAGATCTGAATTGGGGCGAAGGGTCGAGGAGGACCCTGAGCACGAACACCACCCAAGGGGATCGGAAGCCGGATCGGGAGGCCCGCGATTAAGCGGGAAGCGTGCATAAATGGGAGGAAACGTTATGCGCAAAATGATGACCGGTTTATTGGCCGGTGTCGGAATGATGTGGGCCTGCGGAACATCCGCGCAAGCCCAGGAACTGACGATCTTCTGGGCCGAGTGGGATCCGGCGAACTATCTCCAGGAGCTCGTGAACGAGTACGAGGCCCAAACCGGCGTAAAAGTCACAGTTGAGACCACGCCCTGGGCCGACTTCCAGACGAAGGCTTTCACGGAGTTCAACGCCAAAGGCTCAGCCTATGACATGGTCGTCGGCGACAGCCAGTGGATTGGTGCCGCATCCGAAGCCGGCCACTACGTCGACCTCACCGAGTTTTTCAACAAGCACAAGCTGAACGAGGTGATGGCTCCGGCAACAGTGAAATACTATGCCGAGTATCCGTCCAACTCGAAAAAGTACTGGTCGATCCCGGCTGAAGGCGATGCTGTCGGCTGGTCCTATCGCAAGGACTGGTTCGAGGACCCAAAGGAAATGGAGGCCTTCAAGGCGAAGTACAACTACGATCTCGCTCCACCGAAGACCTGGGCCGAAATGCGCGACATAGCCGAGTTTTTCCATCGTCCGGACGAGAAACGTTACGGCATCGCGATCTATACCGACAACTCCTATGACGGTCTCGTCATGGGCGTCGAGAACGCGATCTTCTCCTATGGTGGCGAACTTGGGGACTACCAGAGCTACAAGGTCGACGGGATCATCAATTCGGAGAAAAACGTCAAGGCGCTCGAGATGTATCGCGAGCTCTACGGCTTCACGCCTCCAGGCTGGGCCAAGACCTTCTTCGTCGAAAACAACCAGGCGATCACCGAAAACCTGGCGGCGATGAGCATGAACTACTTCGCCTTCTTCCCGGCTCTGGTGAACGAGGCGTCCAACCCGAATGCCAAGGTTACCGGCTTCTTTGCCAATCCGGCAGGCCCTGATGGCGAGCAGTTCGCAGCGCTCGGCGGCCAGGGCATCTCGGTCATCTCCTACTCGGAGAACCAGGAAGAGGCGATGAAATTCCTCGAATGGTTCATCAAGGACGACACCCAGAAGCGCTGGGCTGAACTCGGCGGCTATACGGCAAGCGCGAAGGTGCTTGAATCACCCGAGTTCCAGAATGCGACACCCTACAACAAGGCCTTCTACGAGACCATGTTCAAGGTGAAAGACTTCTGGGCGACGCCGGAATATGCCGAACTGCTGATCCAGATGAACCAGCGCGTCTACCCTTACATCACCGCTGGTCAGGGCACAGCGAAGGAAGTGCTGGATTCCTGGCAACGGACTGGAAGACGACCTTCGACAAATACGGCCGCAACAAGTAGCAGGCGGACCTCGCGGAGGGGGCACTGCCCCCTCCCTTTTCATCTTGCATCTCCGCACCGATAGGCGCGGTTCGCGCGGGCGCGGCGCCCGGCATCAACTTCGCGCATCGTGATGCCCTATCCGGTATCCGGCGCCGAACTCTCGGGAGGAGGAGAGTATTGGCCACCGCAGTCATGACATCGCTGGACACGAAATCGCGTGCCGCATCCCGCGGCATGAGCGACATCAGCATCCGCAATCTCTTCATCATCCCGACGATCCTGTTCCTGATCGTCTTCAACATCTTTCCGCTGATCTATTCGCTCGGCTATTCCTTTACCGACTTCCGCGCTTCGTCGAGCGCGCCGGCCAATTTCGTCGGCCTGCAGAACTATCGCGAACTGCTGAACGACCCCTTCATCTGGTCGAACTTTGCCATCACTGCAAAATATGTGATCGTCTCCGTGACGGGACAGGTGATCGTCGGCTTCGGCACCGCGATGCTGCTCAACCGCGACATTCCGCTGAAAGGCCTGCTCACGACACTCCTGCTGTTGCCGATGATGCTGTCAATGGCAGTGGTCGGTCTCTTCTGGAAACTGCTCTACGATCCGTCCTTCGGCATCATCAACTACGCCTTCGGCCTCGGCTCGTTCGAGTGGCTGTCCAACCCGGACATGGCGCTCTATGCGGTGGCAATCACCGATATCTGGATGTGGTCGCCCTTCGTGATGCTGCTGTCGCTCGCCGGGCTTTCGGCCGTGCCCAAGCATCTCTACGAGGCAGCGGCGATCGACCGGGCGGGGCCGTTCTACACCTTCTTCCGCATCACGCTGCCGCTGGTCGCTCCGATCCTGATGATCGCGATCATCTTCCGCACCATGGAGGCCTTCAAGACCTTCGATCTCGCCTACATCCTGACCAGCCAGCCGACGACCGAGGTGATCTCGATCCGGCTCTACAAGATGGCCTTCCAGGAATGGCAGACAGGACGTTCCTGCGCACTCGCCTACATCGTGCTCGTCATGGTGCTTGCTATCACTAATATCTACGTCAAGTACCTCAACAAGGTGAAGGAGCGCTGAGATGGCTGCCGTCCAAACCCGCTCCGAACGCGCGCTGAACCGGGTGGCGATCACCGCCGTGCTGATCATCACGCTGATCTTCCTGGCGCCGATCTACTGGATCACCTCGACGGCCTTCAAGCCGCGTAACCTCGCCACCACCATTCCGCCGACGGTGCTGTTCGAGCCGGAAATCTCCCTTTCGTCAAGCTCTTCACCAAGCGCTCGCAGCTGCGCGAAGCGCCGACGCCGGAAGAATACGCCGCCGCCCCCTGGTGGGAGCGCATGGTATTCGACGGCGGTGAGAAGATCGTCCGATCCGGCCGCGGCGAGGTCCAGCCATCAGGCTATCCGAACCGCTTCATGAACTCGCTGATCGTCGCCATTACGTCCACGGTGCTCGCCGTCGGCATGGGAACCTTCACGGCCTACGGCTTCTCGCGCTTCAGGGTGAAAGGGGAAGCGGACCTCCTCTTCTTCATCCTGTCGACGCGCATGTTGCCGCCCGTCGTGGTGGCGATCCCGATGTTCCTCATGTATCGCGTTGTCGGCCTCAACGACACGCATTGGGGCCTCATCATCCTCTACACCGCCTTCAACCTGTCCTTCTCCGTCTGGCTGATGAAAGGCTTCATCGACGAGATCCCCAAGGAATATGAGGAGGCCGCCCTCGTCGACGGCTACACGCGGATGGAGGCCTTCTTCAAGATCGTTATCCCCGAAGCTGCGACGGGCATAGCCGCCACCGCCGTCTTCTGCTTCATCACGGCCTGGAACGAATATGCCTTTGCGCTGATCATGACGAACCGGCGGGCGCAGACCGCACCGCCCTTCATTCCAAGCCAGGTCGGATCCGGCCTGCCGGACTGGACGGTGATTGCTGCCGGCACATTCCTGTTCCTTTTGCCAGTCGCCATCTTCACCTTCCTGCTCAGGAACCATCTCCTGCGCGGCATGAGCTTCGGAGCGATCCGCAAATGACCTTCCGCGCCCTGAACCAGAAATATCTCGAACCGGGTGCACAGTACCTGATGATCTTCGGCATCATCGCACTCTGCCAGCCCTGGAACCTGTTTCTTCACCGCTACGGCATGACGATGACGCTCGTCGGGCTGATCGCCTTCATGGTGACGACCAAGATCCCACGGGACGAGCAACCAGACGAAGGCAACCTTTCATGACGCAGATCGAACTTCGCGGCATCCAGAAGTATTTCGGCGCCGTCCAGGTCATCAAGGACCTGAACCTCGCTATCGCCGATAACGAATTCATCGTGCTGCTCGGACAATCCGGCTGCGGCAAGACAACGACATTACGTGCGGTCGCGGGCCTCGAGACCATTGATGAAGGGGATATTCTGATCGACGGTCAGCCCGTGCAGCATATCAAGGCATCCGACCGGGACATCGCCATGGTGTTTCAGTCCTTCTCGCTCTATCCGCATATGACGGTCTACGAGAACATCGCCTTTCCGCTTCGCGCCACCCGGATGAGCCGGAACGATGTCGATACGTCGGTGCGCGAGATCGCCGGCGTGCTGCGCATCACCGGCCTGCTGAGCCGCAAACCGTCGGCACTGTCCGGCGGCGATATGCAGCGCGTGGCGATCGGCCGGGCGCTGGTGCGGCGCCCGAAAGCCATGCTGATGGACGAACCGATCGGGGCGCTGGACGCGAAACTGCGCGAGGAGATGCGGGCGGAAATCAAGCGCCTGCATATCAAGCAGGGCTCGACCACGATCTACGTCACCCACGACCAGGTGGAGGCCATGTCGCTCGCCGACCGCATCGTCATTATGCACGAGGGCATCCTGCAGCAGGTCGGCACGCCGGACGAGGTGTACTCTCAGCCCGCCAATATGTTCGTCGCCCAGTTCGTCGGAAGCCCGGTCATGAACATGGCGCCGGCGACCGTCCGCGAAACGGGTGGCCATTCCAGCGTGCAAGTCGGCGACGGGGTAAAGGGCTTCGAGTTCCCGGCCGCCCTTGCCAACCGCCTCTCGGACGCAAAGGCCGAGAACGGCAAACTGACGCTTGGCGTCCGGCCGGAGGGCGTGCTGATTTCACACGAGGCTCGCGAAGGTTTCATGCCTGTTGAGGCGCATATCATCGAGCCGCTCGGCTCGCATGACATCGTCGATCTGAGGGTCGGCGACCAGATGATCAGGGCCCGCACCAAGAGCGGCTTCGTACCTGGTCCGGGTCAGGCGGTCTGGGCGCGTATCGACCCCGCCCAGGCCCATTTCTTCAACACGACGACCGGCTCGTCGCTCGGGATCAGACTCTGATGGCGCATATCGAACTCAAGGGCATCACAAAGACCTTCGGCAATCAGACGGCGCTGAAAAACCTCAACATCGACATCGCCGACGGCGAGTTCTTCGTGCTGCTTGGCCAGACCGGAGCCGGCAAGACAACCACGCTGCGCCTGATCGCCGGTCTCGAAAAGCCGACGGCAGGTCAGGTCTTCATCGACGGGCAGGACGTGGCCGACTGGGGTGCTGCCGAACGCGACGTTGCCCTGGTGCTCCAGCAATACTCGCTCTATCCGCGGTACACGGTGCGGGAGAACCTGGAATTTCCGCTAAAATCCCGCATCCGCCGCGTCGAACCGGCAGAAATCAAGGAACGCGTCGACCGGGTGGCGAAGACCCTGCGCATCGAGCATCTGCTCGACCGCAAGACGGACCGCCTGTCGGGCGGCGAGATGCAGCGCGTCTCGATCGGGCGTGCCATCGTGCGCAAGCCGCGCGTCTTCCTGATGGACGAACCGCTATCGGCGCTCGACGCGAAACTGCGCGAAGCGCTGCGCACGGAGCTTAAAAACCTGCAGATGAACCTTGGCGCGACCTTCCTCTTCGTCACCCACGACCAGATCGAGGCAATGTCGATGGGCGACAAAATTGGGGTGCTCAACAACGGCCAACTGGTGCAGACGGGTACGCCGCAGGAAATCTACCAGAACCCCGTCAACACCTTCGTCGCGCGCGCGGTCGGCTCGCCGCCGATGAACCTGATCGCCGGCACGCTTGCCGGTGGCGAGGCATTGGCCAGCGAGGGTTACCGGCTGCCGCTCGGCAATGGGCACGGGATTGCGACGGACGGTCGCCCGCTCACCTTCGGCATCCGCCCCGAGGATCTTTTCCTCGAAAGCGGAGCGCCGGGGAAGCGCGCGTGCACGACGTGGAGAACCATGGCGTGGAAAAGATCGTGACGCTGCGCACCGGCGAGAAATTCATCCATGCGACCGTGCCGGCGCAGACGGTGCTTCGGATCGAGGATACGGTTCGCTTCTCCTGGAATCCGGAAAAGGTCGTGCTGTTCGACAGCGGCAGCGGCGTCAGCCTGCGCCATGCGGGCTGACCGTGAGAGATTGGAAGCTGCCAACGACCTTCGTGCCACCGGGGGCCGTTGGCCTTTGGGCTTATCGCAAGAAGGCTTGGCGCTATGCCGGGAAGCGCCGGCGATAGTGTTCGATCACCTCGGGATTGCGCAGATTGACGGGCAGTTCGCCGTTCATGACGCGCAGGGCTTCACTCGCAGCCCCCGTTCCCATGCGCATCATGCTCTCTTCGGTCAGGCCGGCCAGATGCGGCGTGACGATGACATTGTCGAAGCTGAAATAGGGATGATCGAGCGGAAGCGGCTGGGTTGAAAAGACGTCGAGCGCTGCTCCGCGGATGCGGCCTTCACGCAGCGCCTCGATCAGGGCAGCGTCATCGATGACAGGTCCACGCGAAACATTGACCAGAATGGCATCGGGTTTCATCCGGCGGATGCGTGCGGCATCGAGCAGTCCGGTTGTCTCCGGCGTCAGCGGGCAGCAGAGTATGACGATGTCGGCGGTTGCGACAAGCTCGTCGACCGCCAGGAAACGCGCACCTTCGGGCAGGCTTTCCGGGGACCGGCTGTTGGCAACCACCTCAAGACCGAAGCCGAACCTGGCGACCCGGAAGATCGCCTTGCCGACATTGCCCATGCCGATAACGCCGACGGTGCGACCACCGAGATCGTTCGCCCCATCCGCCTGGCTACGGCCTGCAGCCCAGCCGCTCTGCCGCAGATCCCGGTCCATGCTGCGGAAACGCCGAAGCAATGCCAGCACCATGAGAAAAACATGCTCGGCGACCGTCGGTGCGTTGACGCCCGGCACGTTGGCGACAAGCACGCCGGCACTGGTCGCCGTATCCACCGGGATCATATCAAGCCCGGCGCCGTGGCGGATCGCGGCACGAAGCAGAGGCGCATCTTCGAAAAAGGCAGGCGGGATCGGCGCGCGCACGATGACGATCCCGGCGCCCCGCCCTTCCCGCAGCAGCGTTTCGGGATCGGGGGCGGAGGCGACGCGCAGATCGCCCGCAATCTCCAGCATTGTCGAAGCTGCGGGATGCAGGGTATGTGTGGAAAAATGAAACTCATCGGTCCTCCGAACCAGCTGCGCCTATCCGGCCGCGACGGCTGCCGGCCCGCCAAGAAGGCCCTTCCAGTAGCTTTCCGCCCCCTGAAGATGCGCGTTCATCAGCGCCTGGGCGAGATTGCCGTCGCGGGCAACAAGCGCTTCGTAGATGCGAATATGTTCCTCATGCGAGCGCTTGCTGCGGGCAACATCGCCGAAATAGATCGGCAGGCGCTGCTCGCCCATCATGTAATAGACACTGCAGACGCGATAGAAGACGCTGTTCTTTGTAGCGCGAACGATCTCCAGATGGAAATCCCGGTCTTCGCGCGCCAGCCCCTCGCCCGCAGCAAGTTTCGCTTCTGATGCTGCGAGGATATCGCGCAGGCGCTGGTAATTTTCCTCCGTCGCCCGCATGCAGGCGAGTTCCGCCGCCTTGATCTCGTGGATCTTGCGAAGTTCGACGGTCTCGTAAATCAGGATCGGATCGAGCGGCACACCGGCGCGGGCAAAGAGTGCCATGGCCTCGACGCTCGCCTCCGTGGTCGTGAGATAGATGCCCGACTTGGCGCGGCGCTCGACGATACGCATCGCTTCCAAGATCGCCAGCGCCTCGCGGATCTGGCCGCGGCTGACGGCGAAATGTTCTGCAAGCTCCCGCTCCGAAGGCGTGCGGCCTTTGCCGCTCGAATTCGAGAAGAGATAAGCCGCAAGATCGGAGAGTAGGGAATTTTCTTTCATTATCACAGTCTTTGCGCGTGAGCCTCCAGGACCCGCTGATTGATCGTGAAGCCCAGGCCGGGTTTATCAGGAATCTCTATCATGCCGTCCTTCACCGACACAGTATCCTCGACGAGATCATGAATCATCGGGTTCGCGCCGAGCGAATATTCGATGACGAAACTTGCCGGAGAAGCCGCGCACAGGTGCAGGCCCGAGAAGAAACAGGGCGCACCGGCCCAAAGATGCGGGGCGAAACGGAGGTTGAAGGCGCTGGCGAGCGAACTGATCCGCATCGCCTCCGTAATGCCGCCGCAGAAAGCCGGATCGGGCTGGAATATATCGGCGGCCCGCAACATGGCAAGGTCGCGGAAGGCAAAACGTGTCGCCTCGCTCTCACCCGCCGCAATGGGCACATTGCCCGCGGCGCGAACCTCCGCCATGCCCGGCTTGTCGTCGGCGATGACAGGCTCCTCGAACCAGGCGAGATCGCAGTCGGCCACCATCTGAATGAAACGCTTCGCCTCGGCGACCGTATAGGTGCCGTGGGCATCGACCATCAGGTCGACATCAGGCCCGATCGCCGCGCGGGCCGCCCGCACGCGCGATGCCGAAACATGCGGCGCACGGTCCATCGCGCCGACGCGCATCTTGACCGACCTGAAACCACCGGCCGCGATGTAGGATTGGAGCTGTTCGCCGATTCGGTCAGCGCTCTCCCAGCCACCCGAGGCATAGGCCGGCAACCGGTCCGCCTTGCGGCCGCCCAGAAGTTTCCAGACGGGGACGCCGAGCGACTTGCCGAGAATGTCCCAGAGCGCAATATCGACCGCGCTGATCGCCGCGACCGACAGGCCGCGCCGTGCGATCTCCGGCATGGCGTGGCCCGACAGCGCCGCCGTCTCGTGGCGCACGCCATTGTAGAGCATTTCCCATAGGGCGGAGATGTTGCGGGGGTCGCGGCCGATGAGTTTCGGCCCCACCTCGTGGTTCAGCATATGCACCAGCGTGCCATAGGTGCCGGCACTTCCGGCCGCATTCTTGCCTTCGCCCCAGCCGACAATGCCGTCATTCGTCTCGATCCGCAGGATCGCGGCGTCGAAGGTTGTCAGCTTGCCGAAATCACTGCGGTGCTGGCGGCTCGCCTCGATAGGAATCTTCACCCACCAGGCCTCTACGGTCTTGATACGCATGTGTTGCCCCCGCCCTTGCGACCCGCGGGCCGCAGGGTCTTGTGCCTTCCGTTCGTTACCTGATCAGCGGCAGGATCGTTTCGGCGGTGATCCGCATCTGATCGTCGTAGAATTTTTCCGTGAGAAGGCTCGATCCGTGATCCTGGATGAACTTCAGCTGTTCGGGCGGGATATCGACGGGGTTGCGCTCCACCATATCAGGGTACTTGGCAGCCGGCGTACGATCGACAGGAGCGACGAACTCGTTGGTCACAGCCCCGTCATAGCCGATCTCCTTGAGCGTGCCGATGATCCGCGGCCAGTCGAGTTGGCCAAGGCCGGCGGCGAAGCGGTTGTTGTCGGCAACGTGGAAATCGAACAGACGCTTTCCGGCAAGCCGGATCGCGTCATACATATCCTCCTCCTCGATATTCAGGTGGAAGGCATCGAGGCAGACACCACATTCGGGGCTGACGGCATCGGCAAGCGCCAGGGCCTGGGCCGCACGGTTGAAGAAATAGGTTTCGAAACGGTTGAGCGGCTCGACGGCGATGCGCACGCCCTTTTTTGGGCATGGACAAAACACTCCTTGGTAGCCTCCACCACCCACCCCCACTCTTCCTCCTCAGTCCCGTCCGGCACGACCTTGCCGACTGTTGCCGGCACCAGTGTGATGATCTCGCCCTCAAGTTCGCTGACCATGGTGATGACGCTCTTGACGTAGTCCACCGACCGTGCACGCTGACCTTCATCCTTGGCTGCGAGATTGCGCTCGCCGAGCGTCAGCGTGACGGCACCCCAGCAGCGAATGCCGTGTTCGTTGAGCAAGGCGCGCGTCTCCTTGACGTCATATTGCGCCGGCTCGCCTGAAATCTCGATGCTCTCATAGCCGTATTTCTTGATGCGTTTCAGAGTGACGGCGAGCGGCTCCGCCCGCATCCAATTGTGTGTCGAAAGATGCATGAGGTCCTCCCAGACGGTTGTAGCCCACCCGACCGCAAATAAACGACGAGCAATCACCTTATTGTCAGCCCAGCTTGCTGCCTTCGGCAATCTGGTTGGGCCAATTTTCATTGACTAAAGCTCTAGCGCAATTTTTCACCCTCTGCAAGATGCGGGGGAAGATGGCGATATATCCTGCAATGTCGATGTTTAAAAGAAAAATTCCTGTTTCCATCGCGCCTTTCAGGCGAGCGCTCCTGTAAACTGGCTTGACCAGATTTCCATCTTTGGTATGACCAGATGCCACGTTGGGATTGGCCGGGAAACGCCACGCAGTGCCCAAAGGGGCAAAAGGAGGAGCCATGAAGATCGGCATGTGTATGTTTCTCTGGACGACGACTGTCGGGCGGAAGCACGAGAAACTGTTGCGCGACATCAAGAACACGGGGTTTGATGGCGTCGAGATCCCGATCTTTTCGGGCACGGCGGACGACTATCGTCGGCTTGGCGCCCTGCTCGACCGGATCGGCCTGGAGCGGACCGCGGTTTCCGCCATGGGTGATCCCGCGATGAACCTGATCTCCCCCGATGCTGCGGCCCGCCGACGCGGCATCGACTACATGAAATGGGCAATCGACTGCAGCGAAGCGCTCGGCGCAGCGACGCTGAGCGGGCCGCTGCATTCGACACTCGGCCAGTTCTCCGGACGTGGCCCGACCGTTGCGGAATTCAAGCGTTCGGTCTCCTCGCAGCGGGCGATCGGCGATCATGCCGCAAGGCGCGGCGTCACGATCGGGCTCGAGGCGCTGAACCGTTTCGAATGCTACCTGCTCAACACGATGGACGCTCTTGCCGCGCATATCGACGCGGTCGGGCATCCTAACATCCGCGCCATGTACGACACGTTCCACAGCAATATCGAGGAGGCAGATCCCATCGGCGCCTTCACGCGAAACAGGGATCGCATCGTCCATGTCCACATTTCGGAGAACGACCGCGGCGTGCCGGGGCGTGGCAACATCCCCTGGGCGGAAACGTTCAAGGCGCTGCAGGCGAGCGGCTATGACGGATGGCTGACGATCGAGGCCTTCGGCCGCGCGCTCAAGGAACTTGCCGCCGCAACAAAGGTCTGGCGAGACTTTTCCGAGACCCCGGAAGCGGTCTATCGCGAAGGCTATCGCCATATCCGCGATGGATGGGACGCGGCAGGATGAACGCTATCTGCCCGTTTTGCCTTCATCCTACAAACGATAGCCATCCAGACTTTATAGACCTCGGCGCCCATAACCTCCCTTGACCCGCAGATCGGGGGTTCGGACCTTTTATCCGCCTTCGTCATCGCCCTTCGGTATTGGGTCGATTTGGCTTGTTCATGGCCAAGATAGCCAGAACTGCCAAAGTGGATTGAAACAACATCTGCGCTCCAGCGACGCTGTGTCCGGGCTCGACATGTTCCGCTTCATTGTGGCTGAGGCCACCCCTGCAAGGCACGAAAATCATCGCGGCCGGCGCCACCCGCGCAATGTAGAGTGCGTCGTGAAATGCGCCTGACACCATCGGCTTGAAGCGCAGCCCAAGCTCACGTGCCGCCTGTTCGATGCTGTCAACGACGATGCCTGAAAACGAGGCAGGGGGCATATCGAATGTGCGGCGAAGATCGACCTCGCACCCCTGCACGGAAACTGACGCCTGAAATGCGGACAGGACCGTGGCTTCCATGGCATTCAGGTGATCGGTCTGGGGATGACGCAGATCGATCGTCAGGTTGACGGAACCCGGAATGGCATTGATCGAGCCGGGATAGGCCGCAATCCGTCCCACCGTGAGGCGCGCGTTTTCATCCCCCGGCATGATTGTATTGTAAAGCGTATGCAGAGCCGAGGTGACGGCCACCATGGGATCCCGACGAAAGGCCAGCTGGGTGGTGCCGGCATGCGCCGCCTGCCCCGTCACCGTGACCTCAAGCCAGCGCGTCCCCTGTACACCGGTCACGATGCCGATCGGGATATTTTCCTTTTCGAGCGCTGGGCCCTGTTCGATGTGCAGTTCGAGATAGCCCAGGATCGGAAAGCCGAGCGTCCGCCGCTCCGCAACAGGTAGTGCCGCCAGCGTGGCCGCCAGCGCATCCTTAAACGCCATACCATCTGTCGCGCGCAGCCCCAGCCACTCGTCCGGAGTGCTTCCGAGCGAAAACGCCATGGAGCCCATGGTTCCCGGCGCAAACCGGCTGCCTTCCTCATTGGTCCAGGCAACCACTTCGATCGGGGCATCCGTCTCGATGCCTGCGTCTTCCAACGTTTCCAGAACCTCGAAGGCGGCCAGCGTTCCCAGAGCACCGTCGTATCGTCCACCCGTCGGCTGACTGTCGAGATGGCTGCCGATCAGGAAGGGCGGGCTGTCCGCGTTTTCCCCTGGCGCCGGATAAACAAGTTGGCCATCTCATCCTGAAACACGGCAAAGCCACGTTCGATCGCGAGGTCGGCCAGAAGTGCACGGGCATTGCGGTCCTCGGTCGACAGAGCCTGCCTGTTGACACCACCCGCCAGCGTGGCACCGATCGCCGCGAAATCGTCGAGCCGCTTCAGGAGCCGTTCGCCGTTGACCTTTGCGCGTGGCGTCATGCTCTAAGCCCGGCGATAAAGGCCGTGACGCGTGCCTTTTCAACCTTGTTCCACCAGACACCGTCATACTTCAACGAACTAGCAACGATGACGCCGTCAACGATGTCGAGAATATCGCGCGCATTGTCCGGCGTGACGCCGCTGCCGACCAGCGTCGGAAGGCCAGCCGCTTCCTTGATCATGCGGATGTAGCCGAGATCGGCGGCATGGCCGGTGCGCTGCCCGGTGGCGATGATCGCATCGGCATCGAAGAAGACGAGATCCTTGACCTGCTCCTCGACCGGACGGTCGGCAACGATTGCATGCGCCCCGTGCTTCACATGGGCGTCCGCGAAAATCTTGATGCCGTTGGCCCGCAGTTTCGCACGGTAGCGCATGGCACGGGCCGCCTCGCCCTCGATGAAGCCTTCATTGGCGACATAGGCATTTGCCCACTGGTTGACGCGCACGAAGCCGGCGCCTGCGGCACTGGCAATGGCAAGGGCGGGGATGGCGGCATTGGCGAGCACGTTGATGCCGATCGGGCGGCCGAGTTCGCGGCGGATGCGGTCGGAGACGACGGACATATAGGCAGCCGTTTCAGGGCCGATATCGTCAGGCTTAGAGAACGGGATGTCACCATGGTTCTCGATGATCACACCATCGCAACCGCCTTCGAGATAGGCACGGGCATCATCCAGTCCCTGTTGGTAGACATCCTCGACAGCCTCTCCGTTGTAGCGCGGGGCGCCGGGCAGAGGGGCCAGATGCACCACGCCGATAACAGCCTTGCTGCGGCCGAAGAGGAGGTGATCGCATCGCCGGCAGCATCGACGGCATTGGGACCAATCGGTTTCGAGGACTGTGTCATGCGCGTTCCGTTTCTGAATGTTTGATGAGACTTGATATGTCTTCGACCGTAGGACACGAGGCGAGCGTGCCCATCCTTGTGACCGCCAGCGCCGATGCCACGACTGCAACGCGGAGCGCCGCCTCCGGCATCATTCCCTGGGCAAAGCATCCGGCAAAGACGCCGCACAACACATCACCCGCCCCGCTGGTATCGACGGCGGCAACGTGCGGTGCCGGGATATACTGGGTTCGGCACAGCCGCTGCCAAGAAGCAGGCAGCCGCGCGGCCCCAGTGTGACGATCACGCAGCCTGCGCCAAGATCCCTGACCCTCGCGGCGGCGTCTGCCGGCTGCCGCGTGCCGGAGATGGCCTGCGCCTCGCCTTCATTGACGATGACGAAGTCCACATTGTTGAGTTGCGGCTGAACACCCGAAGCCAAAGGGCTGGCGTTGAAAATGGTCGTGACACCTTTTTCCCGCGCGACGCGTAGGCAGGCGTCGGTTGCCGCAGATGCAAGGTTTCCTGCATCACCAGCACGTCGCCCGGCTGGATCGTGTCAGCGAGATCAGTCTGCGCCAGCGGATCGAAGGCCAAGGCGCAGGAGACGCCGCTGAGGATGATGTTCTCGCCCGTCGCATCGACAGCAACAGTCGATCGGTCGGTCGGCAGATCGAACATCGTCAATCGGACGGTATCGATTTCGCCGGCCAGGGCATCACGGATCCAGTCGCCATTGGCGTCCCGGCCGATGGCCGTCCAGAGGGCAACAGGCACCCCCGTTCGGCTCGCCGCGACCGCCTGATTGGCGCCCTTGCCGCCCAGGCCGTCGGCATGGCTCATCGCATTCCGCGTTTCGCCCGCTTGCGGCAGGCGGTCGAGACAGAAGGTGGTATCGATGCAGACATTGCCGACGATATGGACGCGCATGGCTCAGGCTTTCACGGTCGCCCAGGCAAGCATCTGTTCGAACAGCGTTTTGTAACCCGGCCACGCGATGAAGCTCGACGGCAGCCAATGGGGACCGACATCGGACGTCCAGGCGACCGTGCGGCCCTTGCCATAGGTTCCGGTCACCAGCAGCGGCTGCGACCCATACTCCGTCGAGACCGTCGCCAGAACCTCCGAGCCGTCCTTGACCGTTACCTCGTTGTAGCCGAGCAGGATCGGCCAGTCGGTGCCGAGCCCCTTGAGGATCGGATGGCTCGCATCGCCGGTGACGACGGGCGCGAAGCCTTCCGGCACTTCGACACGGTCATCATAGGCAAGGCAGGAGACAGGCAGGACCTCTTCGACCGGCGTCTTGCGATAGCGCGCACCGCCATTGATGCCCTGGAAGCTGTAGTAGCCACCAAACATCAAGAGCGCGCCACCATTCTGAACATACTCGCGCAACAGCCGAAGGCGGTTCGGCGTCGTCTTGGAGTGGATCCAGGTATCGGGATGCAGCAGCAGCGTGTTTGCGCCGATATCCGACAGGATGATCGCGTCATAGGCCGACAGGGCTTCCAGCGATTGCGGAAAATCGCGCTGCGCCTCGTGCGCCGGCATGAACTGCACGTCGAAGGGGCTGTCCTTCAGCGCGGCGAGAAGCTCGTCGGCACCGGTGTGGTAGGTGACCGTCGGGAACTGGTCGAAGCCTTTGATATGGGTGGCCGTAGATACCCAGGATTCGCCGGCGAGAAGAACTTTGGACTTGGACATGGAAACTCCTTGGACGTGTAGGTCAGCGTTTCAGATCACGCTGGAGAAAACGGTTTTCGGATTGTCGATCAACATCCGGTCGATCGCCACCTGGTCGACGCCGTGACGCTTCAGGCGCGGCAGGAAATGCTTCAGGATGAAGCCATAGCCGAAGCCGCCGTAGCGGGTCAGCATGATTTTCAGGAACACGTCCTGCGACAGCAGGATACGGTCGGCAAAGCCCATGTCGATCAGCGAGCGGATGGCGCGGGCATTCTGCTCGTCGGAGGGCGACTGCGCATCCTGATCGGCATAATAGAAATCCATGCCGATCATGTCGTATTCGAGGAAAGCGCCACGCTTTGCCAGCGCCTTCTGGTAGGGCAGATCGTCATGGCTGGGGTTCATGTGGCAAAGCACGGTATGGCGGAGATCAGCGCCCTCCTCTTCCACGATGTCGAGCACATCGTGCGCCAGCCGTTCCCAGCCGGGCAGATGGATGGAGAGCGGCACGCCGGTGATCTTCGAGGCCCGTGCGGCACCCCGTAGCGACTTGCGTTCTTCTGACGTGAAATCCTTGCTGACGCCGATCTCGCCGATGATGCCGGCCATGACCTCGGGCTGGGTCGCGCCGCCGCCGACATCGTTGACGATGAACTGCGTGACGGCATCCACATCCATCGCCTTCAGCCAGTCCGGATGGCTGAATTCGAGATAGAAGCCGGTGCCCATGACGATCTTCAGGCCCGACATCTTGGCAATGCGGGCGAGCTTGGCCGGTTCGCGGCCGATGCCGATATTGGTCGTGTCGACAACCGTATGGCCACCCAGCGCCTGAAACCGCTTCAGTTCCGAGAGCGCCAGATCGCTGTCGTCGAGCGAAACGTTGTCGCGGTTCATATAGGGGTTCATCCGCAATTCGCCGATGATCTCCATGCTGACCTTCTGCTCGCCGATCGCCTGCGCCTCCGGGTGGCACGGGCAGCGCCAGGATTTGGCGCCATCGAGCAGGATATGCTCGTGCATCAGCGTGATGCCCATATCGGCGACCGGCACGGGACCGAGAACCGTCATCACCGTTCCCGATGTGACGCCGATCTCCGCCCGCTCTCTCGGCGGTTTATCGAACAGATGATCCATACCTACTTGCCCCTAACCGCGCCACGGAACAGGCGGAAGTTGAGCCAGACGGCAATCAGGATGATCGTGCCGGTGACGATCGGGGTAAGGAACGGCGACATATGGGCGAGGATCAGGCCGTTGGCGATGACGGCAACGGTGAGCGCACCGAGCACAGTGCCAACGATGGTGCCACGCCCGCCAAAGAGGCTGGTGCCGCCAAGCACGACGGCGGCGATGACTTCAAGCTCGAAGCCCTGGCCGGCATTGGACGAGCCGGAACCCAGACGGGCGGTGACGATGATGCCGGCAAGGGCCGCCGCGGTGCTGGAGAGGATATAGACGAACATCGTCGTGAAGCGCGTGTCGATGCCGGCACGGCGCACGGCCTCGGCATTGGCGCCAATGCCGGTGACATAGCGGCCGAAGGGCGTTTCATTGAAGACGACATAGGCGATCAACAGCACGGAAAGCGCGATCCAGGCAGGCACCGGAACGCCCAGGAACCAGGATCGGCCGATGACGGTAAAGACACTCGCGGGATCGACGGGGATCGAGTAGCCACCGGTGATCAACAGCGCCAGCCCGCGGATGACCGAGAGGCCGGCCAGCGTGACGATGAAGGCCGGAATGCGCTCATAGGCGATGAAGAAGCCGTGGATCGCGCCGATGATGGCGCCCAGAAGCAGCATCACCAGAATGACCAGCGGCCATGCGAGCCCGGCCTGCAGTGCCGTTGCCGACAAGGTTGCAACCAGCGCCAGCACCGAGCCGACGGACAGATCGATGCCACCGGTGGTGATGACGAAGGTCATGGCGGCAGCAACGATCAGAAGCGGCGCCGACTGGCGGATGATGTTGAGCAGGTTGGGCGCCGTCAGGAAGGCATCGGTGATGACCGAGAACACGACGCAGACGACGATGAAGAACAGGGCGATGGAGACGACGCTGCCATTGGCCAAAAGCTTGTCCCACAGCGTTGCCTTGCGCAGGCGGGACGGCGAGACGTGCGATCCGGCATGTCCGGTCTGGGTTGCTCCGGTTTGGGGAGGAGACAGGCTCATGCGGACACTCCGGTTTCATTGCCGTGCCGGGCAGAGCGGGCGGAAAACTTGCGCCCGACGATGAGATTGACGACTTCCTCGATACTGGTTTCGCCGATCAGCCGTTCGGCGACATTGCGCCCTTCATACATGACCTGGATTCGATCGCAGACGAGGAACAGATCCTGCAGGCGGTGAGTGATGAGAATGACGCTGACGCCGCGGGCGCTGACAGTGCGGATGAGTTCCAGCACGGCCTCGACCTCGGCCACGGCAAGCGCGGCGGTGGGCTCGTCCATGATGAGCACCTTGGGCTCGAAGGAGGCGGCGCGACCAATGGCGATCGACTGGCGCTGGCCGCCCGACAGGTTTTCGACCTTGAGCCGCGTATCGGCAATGACGATGCCGAGGCGATCGAGCATGTCGCGCGTCAGGCCGTGCATCTTCTTCTTGTCGAGAAAAGGCACGCCCAGAACATGGCGGCGCGGTTCGCGGCCGAGAAACAGATTGCCGGCGACATCCACTGTGTCGCAGAGCGAAAGGTCCTGATAGACCATCTCGACATGGGCGGCGCGGGCATCGGCGGGCGAGGAAAAGGAAACGGCTTTGCCATCGATTTCGATGGTGCCGCTGTCGGGAATGACGGCGCCGGACAATACCTTGCTTAGCGTCGATTTGCCGGCGCCATTATCTCCGACCAGCCCCAGCACTTCGCCGGGCTTGAGGGTCAGCGAGACATTGTCCAGCGTCTGGATGGGATTGTAGCGTTTCGAAATACCGGTCATCCGGACACGGTATGTTTCGCCGTCGGTCATGGTGGCTTTCCTGTTCGTGCATGTTCAAAAGCTGCCGCATGTTTTGCGGCCCGACAGTCCCTCACTCTAACTCTGTCAACACGGAGAGGGAATGACGGAGCGTGCCGCGAAATCCTTCTCCCCGCGCCGCACGCGGGGAGAAGGTGGCCGATAGCAAGAGGGAGGGGGCCTCGGCCGAAAACGCGTGCCTTACTTGAACATGTCCTTGAACTCGGCAACATTGTCCTTGGTGACGATCGTCACGGGAACGTTGATGATCGGCTCGATGGTTTCGCCCTTCTTCAGCTTGACCAGCGCTTCGACGGCAGCCTTGCCTTCGCCAGCCGGATCCTGCTGGACGACGGCGGTGACCCAGCCCTCTTCGATGCCCTTGACGGCCTGCGCCGTCAGGTCCCAGCCGAAGATCTTGACGTCCTTCTGGCGGCCCTGGCTTTCGACGGCCGAGACGGCGCCGATCAGCTGCGGTTCGCCGGTGGCGTAGATCGTCGTCATATCAGGGTTGGCAGTCATCAGGTTCTCGGCGGCACCGAGCGCGATGTCCTGCTGGTTTTGGCCATCGACCGTGTCGAGGAAGGTGACAGCTTGGCCGCCTTCAGTCACGGCCTTCTTGAAGCCGTCAAGCCGCTGGTTCTGGATGAAGGAATTGAGCGCGCCGACAATGCCCGTCTTGGCTGTGCCGCCCATGTCTGATTTCACGTAGTCGGAAAAGAACTTGCCGATGTCTTCGCCGGCCTTGGCGTTGTCGACGCCGATGAAGGCGATATTGTCGCCTTCCGGGATCTGCGCATCGATGGCGATGACCGGGATGCCGGCTGTCTTGGCCGCCGTGATCGCCGGCTTCACGCCGTTGACATCGATGGCGACCAGAATGATGCCGTCGACCTTCTGGGTGATGTAGTTTTCGATCGCGTCGTTCTGCGCAGCAGGCACGTTGTTGGCGTTGAAGATCACCAGCTTGGCACCGGCAGCGTCCGCCGCCTTCTGGGCTCCGTCATTGATCTGGTTGAAGAACAGAGCCTGCTGGTTGATGGTGACGAGCGCAAATGTGTCTGCGCTGGCGGATGCGACACTGACAGCCAGCGTCATGACGACGGCTGCGGTGCTGCGGATCAGAAGTCTGGAAAGGCGCATTCGGGTTCCCCTTGTTTTCGGAAAGGCCCGTAGCCGGGCTCATCAAGCGCGTGAGCGCCCGATCATAATTCAAGAGACTTGAATTTTTGTCAAGTCTCTTGAATTAAACTTTCCGAGGGAATTTGGTTCAGAAGGTTGCCGGCGTGTTGACCCAGAAAATGCTGGCGCGCTCTTGGCCCACGTTGCGATAATGATGCGGGAGTTCGGAATTGAAAACGAAGGCGTCGCCTGCCGAAAGCGTAAAGCTTTTCGTATCGACAATCAGCTCGATCTCGCCGGCCAGCACATAACCGACCTCTTCCCCGGCATGCTGGATCGGACCGGCACTTTCGCCCTTTTCCTCGATATGATGGATATTGCACTGGAGCAGGTGGCCGGCCGAATAGGGGATGATCCGCTCCAGCGAAATTCCTCGCCACGCCGCAAGGGATCAAGCGCAATCAGCGGCCGCGTTCCAGCCCGGAAAATGATGCCTTCTTCCCCATCGGATTCCTCGAACATCCAGCCGATATTCGTATCGAGCGCGCCGACCAGGCGGTGCAGCATGGGCAAAGACGGTGACGCCTTGCCGTTTTCGATTTTCGACAACAGGCTTTCGGAGCAATGGGCGGCATCGGCAAGCGCCTTCAGGGTCATGCCCCGCGTCTGGCGCGCCAGCCGCAGGCGTATGCCGAGCCGAGCAGGATTGGCCGCCTGCCCATCATCGTCTTCGGGAATTGCGATCTTCAAACCTAACCCGTTATTCATTCGGTTCTTGTCTTCTATTGTGTGGAGCGAGGCGCTCGGATGTTTTGCACGACAGCAGTCCGCTTATTTGGCCAACCGTGTTCAATTCACAACTACCACCGACCTTTCACCCGGATCAAGTCACTTGAATTTCACCGCCGCAGATTTAACCGTGCCGGGACTGTTGCCTTTCATACACCCCAACGCCCGACAGCCACGCCCGGAAAACTCCGCCGTGGGTTTGGTCCTTGCAAACTCGGCCGGGGCGCTTCGAAGTGCCGGGACAAAGTATAAGTAAATGACGCTTCGCAGCGCCCCGTTCGGTGTGCGTCGGCGGACAACTCCGATTTCTCTGCGGGGATGGCGGCACCTTTTTTCGGTACAGGGCGACGCTGACGACATTCGCCGCGCCGCGAAAGACGTGCCTTTCGACACATCAGTCGCCGCTCCTCATGTGTGCCTCACAGGCACGCCCCGCCCTGTTTCAGGCGAGAGGGAAACCATTTTCTGTTCGCCCACCGGGCAAGGGCTTACGTCTGTCCCAAACCCGGCACCGGCCCCACCTCGCCACGACGCCTCGTGGTGTATCCGATGGCGGAACGGGAGCATGATGGCACAGGTGCAAGGGGCGGGGATAAAGGGGATGGATTTTTGTGTTTGCTGGCAGTTTCAAGCTCGGCTGCTTTGCGAGACCAGACAATCCTTGGGCGCCATGAGCCATGACCGGCATAACGAGGGAGGCTGCCCTCAAGCAACCCCGACCTGTCCCGTTTGATCCGAATCCTCTCTCACCCCTTACAACCCGATCTCATACCCCCAGGGTGGGTTCGCGCCTGCGCGCGACACCGTCACCGCCGCAGCTTTTGCGCCAAGCGTCAGCGCATCACGCACCGCGTCTTCGCTGAGCGTTGCGACCTGCGCCTTGGTCAAGAGGTTGTTCATCTTCAGCGAGGCGAGGATGCCGGCGTCGAAGGTGTCGCCGGCGCCGACGGTATCGACGACGGTGACTTTTTCACCTGATACTGAGACCTTGCCGCGGGTCGTATAGCCATCGGCTCCATCCGCACCCTTGGTGATGACGACGAGTTTGGGGCCGCGGGTCAGCCATTTGGCGACCAGTTCCTCATGGCTGCCTTCCTCGCCGAACCAGTCGAGATCCTCGTCGGAGAACTTGACGATATCGGACATGGCGGCCATGCGCAGCATGCGGGCCTTGTGGGCGCCGGCATCCTTGATGAAGCCGGGGCGGATGTTTGGATCGAAGGAAATTACGCGCTTTTCATGTTCGCGGGTCATCAGTGCTTCGTAAGTGGAGCCGCACGGTTCGGGGATCAGGCTGATGGCGCCGAAATGCAGCGCCTCACAGAAATCGCCGAGTGCCGGCAGGTCTGCCTGCGTAATCATCCGGCCCGCCGTGTTCTCGTCGAAGAAGGCATAGGTCGCCGAGCCGTTGACCAGCTTGACGAAGGCGAGCGTGGTGTGGAGCGACAGCGTCGCGCAGGGGGCGAAATCGACATTGCTGGATTTCAGCGTTTCGCGCAGCACATCGCCGAACATGTCGTCGGAGAGGCCGGTGAAGAAGCCCGTGGGTATGCCGAGCCGTCCGAGCGCGATGGCGGTATTGAAGATGGCGCCACCGGCATAGGGGGCAAAGGCCGTTTCTCCTGATGTCGTCTGGCGCGGCAGCATGTCGATCAGGGCTTCCCCACAGCAGATGATCATGATGGCTCTCTCCCCTTCAAAGACTTTATTTCAATCGATTTAAACAACTTTCGACGGAATTTCCAGCAGCGTTTTCAGGCGGGCCTTCAGGAACTGGCGAGAACGCTGACGCCGCCATTGCGGCCGGACCATTCGAGCGGTGCATTGAGGAAGGCCTCGACCTCGAACAGCGTTTTTTCGTCGAACAGTTTCTGCTCTTTTGCCACCGCCAGAACATCGCGCCAGGTGGCGATATTCAGGAGCGTCACGCCCTTGTCCTTCATCTGGCCGCGCGCTTCCGGGAAGATGTCGTAATAGAAAAGCGCGATGCCGTGATCGACCACGCCGCCGGCGGCGCGGATCGCATCGATGAATTTGAACATCGAGCCGCCGGCCGTCGTCAGATCCTCGATGACGAGAACACGCGCGCCATCTGCCATATGACCTTCGATCTGGGCGTTGCGGCCGTGGCCCTTCGGCGCCTTGCGCACATAGATCATCGGCAGGGCCAGCCGCTCGGCCAGCATGGCGGCAAAGGGAATGCCCGCCGTCTCGCCGCCGGCAATCACGTCGAACTGCTCGAAGCCAGCTTCGCGAAGAACCGTGGCGGCGGCAAAATCCATGACCGCGGAGCGGATACGCGGATAGGAAATCAGCTTGCGGCAATCGATATAGACCGGGCTCGCCATGCCCGAGGCCAGCTTGTAGGGCTTGTCCGCACTGAAATGCACCGCCTTGATTTCCCAGAGCATCTTGGCTGTCAATTCGGCCATGACTGCAGGTTCTGTAAAAGGTGTCTGGATCATTTCGGCTCCTGTCGGGTTACGGCATCCGAGAGCCGCCAATAGCAGCAAGAGGGTCGGCTGGCCAGCGTGGCAGACACAAATTCTGAAGGAGCATGCGACTGGCGAAAGTGGACAAGATTTAACCGGGCACTATCTTCAAACGATCATTGAGAAGTAAAAGGAACGTCAATGCCGACGATTATCGCCATACAGCCGCTCGTCGCCCTCATTGCCGGGATTCTGATCCTGGTCATGCCGCGGCTGCTCAATTACGTCATCGCCATCTATCTGATCTTTATCGGCGTGACTGGCCTGTGGCCGCAGCTTCTGAGCGGCGTGGCACCTTAGAGCGTCGTTCGTCTGCGGTTAGACCACGTCCCAGACCAGCAGGAACATCGAACTTGCCGGAGGACACCTTATCTGCCCGGCGGCCATCTTCTCCCCGATGGGGAGAAGATGGCTTCGCGTCAATCCGCCTGATTCTCCCCTGCTGCTGGCAAAACGTGATGCGGTTGCTGAAGGGGTCGGTGACGGCGACCTCCAGGCCCCAGGGCGCCTTGTTCACGCCGGGCTTCATGTAGCGATAGTCCTTGGCCGCCAGTTCGGCCTGCAGCGCAACTGCATCGGCGATCCGCACGAAGGCGCGGGCGCCGGGGCTGGCGTCGCCGGCATGTTCGCTCAGATGCAGGATCATGTCTTCGCGCGAGACCTGGCAATAGAGCGGGAAATTATCGCCGAAGCGGTGTTCCCAATCGAGCGTGAAGCCGAGAAAGCCGCAATAGAACTCCATGGCCTTGTCGACATCGAAGATGCGGAAGATCGGGATGGATGGCTGTATGCCGACGGCACCTTCCGGCTTTTCGGGCGCCTTTTCCGCGCCATCAATACGCGCCGAGAGAATATTCCATTGTTCGCAGCCGAACTGGTCGGCGACGATTTCCAGGGCTTCACTGTGGGAAAGTGGCGTGTTGCGGTCGGCAAAGGCCTGTTTCAGGACTTTTGCCATAAGCTTGGCATCGCGAAAATCGCGCATTCTTCATCCTCCGGATGGCGACGAACAGGACGATCAGTGCCCGCTTTGCTGACCCGTTCGTCCCCGCCGCCAAATGGCCAAGGATGAGACTGGTTTATCGAGGATGTATTCACCATGGGCGCCTTCGCGCTGCGGGACGGCTGGCCACATCCGGCCACGCCGAGAAATAGACCAAGGTTGTATCGCAATCAAGCTCACTTATTTCAGAGATCAGTCCCGAAGCAGCACCTTGCATCCTCGTTCGGCAAGGATATTCTGAGATGATGACAATCTCTCCGTGCCCGGTCTATGTATTCAGAAGCGAAGGCTTCGCGCCGGCCGGAGATACGGTCGTCAGTGTCGCGCCGCTGGATTTTGTTTCTTCCGTTTACGGAAGGAACGGTCTTGCCGGCGAAGAGGGCCTCGCAGCTGTTTTTGGCGGCGGCGCGGTTTTTAAGAACCACGCATCGGGTGAAAGGTTTGTCGGCGTCTGGGGCGCCCGTAACGCTTCCCGTTTTCGCAGCACGCTGCGGGTCTATTTTCAGATCACCATCCACAAGCATCCACCGGACGCCCGGCTTTCAGTTTGGTCGACGAAGAGGGAACGTCCAAAAGGGACAAACGCGTCTGACGACCTCAGACAACATCCCAATGCAGCGGGAACATCGGATCGAAAACCGTAACCGGACCGGCATCGGTTTCGATCTTGTCCGGGAAGGTCACAGGCTCAGCCGCTTTCCGCAATGTGATCGTCTCCTCATTCACCGGCAGGCCATACCAGGCGGGACCGTTGAGCGAAGTAAAGGCCTCCAGCCTGTCGAGCGCATTTTCCTGCTCGAACACATGGGCAAGGCAACTCATCGTGTTGATCGAGGTGTAGATGCCGGCGCAGCCGCAGGCACATTCCTTCAAGGGATCGACATGCGGGGCTGAATCGGTGCCGAGGAAGAACCTCTTGTCGCCGGAGGTGGCGGCGGCGCGCAGCGCCAGACGGTGCAGCTCGCGCTTGGCGACCGGCAGGCAATAATAATGCGGCTTGATGCCGCCGACGAGGATGGCGTTGCGGTTGATGATCAGGTGATGGGTGGTGATCGAGCCGGCGAGATTGGCCTTCGACGCCTTGATATAGTCGATGCCGTCCTTCGTCGTGACGTGCTCCATCGTTACCTTCAGCTCCGGCAGACGTTTGCGCAACGGATCGAGCACGGTTTCGATGAACACGGCCTCGCGGTCGAAAATATCGACCTCCGGCGTCGTGACCTCGCCATGCACGCAGAGCGGCAGGCCGATCTTCGCCATGCGCTCCAGCACAGGCATGGCATTTTCGAAATTGCGCACGCCGCCATGGGAATTGGTGGTGGCGCCGGCCGGATAGAGTTTCACCGCCTTGATCAGCCCGCTGGCATGACCTTCCTCAACATCGTCGGGATTGGTGCCTTCGGTCAGATAGAGCGTCATCAGCGGTTCGAAACGGTCCCCGGCCGCAAGGGCGGCCAGGATGCGCGCGCGATAGGCCGTCGCATCGGCGGTCGTTACAACAGGCGGTACGAGGTTTGGCATGATGATTGCGCGGGCGAAGTGGCGGCTGGTATCGCCGATCACGCCTTTCAGCATCTCGCCATCGCGCAGGTGCAGATGCCAGTCGTCTGGGCGGCGGATCTTAAATTCGGTGACCGGCTGTGGGCTCATGCTGATGTCTCCAGACGCAAGCGTTATGCGCATGGTTGAAGCCTGCGCTGACCGGAGGTTCCGATAGCATCAATCGGCCAGCGGAAACAATGGAGGATCGGCTAATTGCGGTTATTCAAAGATCTCGAGCGAGATGTCGGCCGGCCGCGAGCCGTCGATGATGCGCTTTCCGTTCGGCAGGTCGTTGCCGTAAAGCTTCCATTCGATACCGGCCTCGTCGAGGCCGTAATGGATCCAGCGCTGGCGCAATCTTTCTTCGAGCACGGCATAGGACGGGCCGACGAAGATGGTCAGGTCAAACAGGGGGTGAGCCGCGACCAGGGGCTTCGTCGAGCAGCAGGTAATTGCCTTCCGCCAGGATGATACGGGTATCGGGCGCGATCGGGCGCGCCGAGGCAATGGCGATTTCGCGCGAGCGGTCAAAGACCGGCACCAGCACTTCCTCGTCACCGCGGCGCACGGCTGTGACGATATCGAGGAAACCGCGGACGTCGAAGGTTTCCGGCGCACCCTTGCGCTGCAAAAGGCCACGCTCTTCAAGGATGCCATTGTCCATGTGGAAGCCGTCCATCGGCAGGACCACCGATGTCTCACCCTGGCGAGCGAATTCTTCGTGCAGCGCGTCCGCCAGCGTGGACTTGCCGGCCCCGGGAGGGCCGGCAATCGCAACGATGAAGCGGTGGGACCCAGCCGCCTTTTCGAGAATGCCGTCGACGATGGCGGCAAGCGTCATCGTCATGCGGCAGCGGCCTCCGGAGGCACTTTGGCGCCCGTCATGAAGGCGACGGCGTCCGACATCGTGTAATCCTTCGGGTTGATGACGCAGAGGCGTTTTCCAAGCCGGTGGATATGGATGCGGTCGGCGACCTCGAAGACATGCGGCATGTTGTGCGAGATCAGCACGATGGGCATGCCGCGCTTGCGCACGTCGAGGATCAGCTCCAGCACCTTGCGGCTTTCCTTGACGCCAAGCGCCGCAGTCGGTTCATCAAGAATGATCACCTTGGAGCCGAAGGCCGCTGCCCGCGCCACCGCGACACCCTGGCGCTGACCGCCGGAGAGCGTCTCGACCGCCTGGTTGATGTTCTGGATCGTCATCAGGCCGAGTTCCGACAGCTTGTCGCGGGCGATCTTGGCCATTTTCGGCCGGTCAAGCATGCGGAAGACCGAGCCCATCGGGCCGGGTTTGCGGATTTCGCGGCCGAGGAACATGTTGTCGGCGATCGACAGCGCCGGCGACAAAGCGAGGTTCTGGTAGACGGTCTCGATGCCGGCCTCGCGCGCCTGTAGTGGCGAGCGGAAGCTGACGACCTTGCCCTCGAGCCGGATTTCGCCCTCGTCCGGATGGACGGCTCCCGAGATCGCCTTGATCAGCGAGGACTTACCCGCGCCGTTGTCGCCGATCACGGCGAGAATTTCGCCGGGGTAGAGATCGAAGTCGGAGTGATCGAGCGCGGTAACGCGGCCATAGCGTTTGACGATACCGCGCGCGGTGAGAAGAGGTTCCATCAGCCTGCTACCTTTCTGATCCACTGGTCGATACCGACCGCCGAGATGATGAGGACACCTGTCAGGAGCACTTTCCATTGCGGGTCGGCACCGAGCATGTTGAGCCCCATGGAGACCACACCGACGATCAGCGCGCCGAACAGCGTACCGAGGATCGAGCCACGTCCACCGAACAGCGAGATGCCGCCGATGACCGCTGCCGTGATGGCCTGGAGATTGTAGTCGGTCACGGCCCAGGAGGGCGAAATCGAGCCGTTGCGGCCGATCGAGACCCAGGCGGCGAGTGCCGCGATGGCACCGGCAAGACCATAGACGCCGAGCAAGACCTTGTTGACCCGGATACCGGACAGTTCGGCCGCTTCCGGATCGTCGCCGACGGCATAGACGTGGCGTCCCCAGGCCGTGTGGTTGAGTGCATACCAGAGTGCGATGACCGTCAGGACCATCATGATGACGCCGAGCGTGATCACCGCGGAACCAAGCTTGAGGCTGGTGCCGAAGAAGCCGAGCAGAGGCGCTGCGGTCTCGATATCGGCACGGCGGATCGTCGCATTGGCGGAATAGATAAAATTCACGGCCATGACGATGTTCCAGGTGCCGAGCGTCACGATGAACGGCGGCAGTTTCATCCTGGAAACGAGAAAACCGTTCAAAAGGCCGCAGACGGTTCCGGTGACGAAGCCGGCGGCCACGGCCAGCGGCGCCGGCATGCCGTAGGTCACGGCGCAATTGCCCATGACCACCGCCGAAAGCACCATGATGACGCCGATCGACAGATCGATGCCGGCCGTCAGGATGACCAGCGTCTGGGCAGCACCAAGGATGCCGACGACGGCGATCTGCTGCAGGATCAGGGTCAGCGTGCCAGCGGTAAAGAAGCGCTCACCCTTCAGAATGCCGAACACGATGATGGAAAATATGAGCACGATCGCCGGAATGGCCGCTGGCGTCGAATGCAGAAAATGCTGGATGCGTCGCAGAAACGACTGATCCTCGAATGCGGCGACGGACTTGTCGCTCTGATCCAGTGTTTTTTCGAATTCCTGGATGCTTGACATCACAAAACCCCTCCCAAGAGCACCGGCTTGCAGTGCCGGCTGTTGAAAAGGGCGGCTCAAGAACCGCCCTTTCGTCGTCATTGTGTGGCTAAAGGGTCAGGGTATCAACCCCAGCACTTGTCCGTGCCGGTCTTTACGTCGATCGATTCGACGCCAGCTGCCGGCTTGTCGGTAACCAGGGCAACGCCCGTGTCGAAGAAGTCCTTGCCTTCGGTCGGCTTCGGCTTCGTGCCGTCCTTGGCATACTGGGCAATCGCTTCGATGCCGAGCGAGGCCATCAGCAGCGGATACTGCTGCGAGGTGGCGCCGATGACGCCTTCGGCGACCGACTTCACACCCGGGCAACCGCCGTCAACCGAAACGATCAGAACGTCTTTTTCCTTGCCGACGGCCTTCAGCGCTTCATAGGCGCCGACAGCAGCCGGTTCGTTGATCGTGTGGATGACGTTGATGTCCGGATCCTTCTGGAGAAGGTTTTCCATGGCGGTACGGCCACCTTCTTCATTGCCGTTGGTCACGTCGTGACCGACAATGCGTGCATCGTCTTCGTCGCCGATCTTGCTCGGATCCTTCGGATCGATGCCGAAGCCGATCATGAAGCCCTGGTCACGCAGAACGTCGACGGTCGGCTGCGACGGAACGAGGTCGAGGAAGCCGATCTTGGCATCCTTGGCCTTGTCGCCGAGCGTTGCAGCAGCCCAGGCGCCGATCAGCTTGCCGGCCTGCAGGTTGTCGGTCGCGAAGGTTGCGTCGGCCGCGGTTGCCGGGTCAAGCGGGGTGTCGAGTGCGATGACCAGCAGGCCGGCATCCTGTGCCTTCTTGACCTGGTCAACGATGGCCTTCGTGTCGGAAGCGGCGATCAGGATACCCTTGGCGCCATCGGCGATGCAGGATTCGATTGCAGCAACCTGACTGTCATGGTCGCCATCGACCTTGCCGGCATAGGCCTTCAGCTCGACGCCGAGTTCGGCTGCCTTCGCCTGGGCGCCTTCCTTCATCTTGACGAAGAAGGGGTTGGTGTCTGTCTTGGTGATCAGGCAGGCGGATACGCCCTGAGCCTGCGCAGGAGCTGCAAATACAACGCCGAGCGCCAGCGCGCCGAGAGCGGCGGAAATGATAGTCTTCTTCATGAAATCCTCCCAAGGATTGAAAATCGCACCGGCGAACCGGCACATCAGGCACCGCCACAAACAGCATTCTCCTCTGCAGTCGATGGCGCTTCCGGGGACAAAACAAACATCAAAATGAAATGCTGTCAATAAATAAATCAAATTGAATTATTATTATTATATGCCATTCTTTGCCCAGACAATGTGCATGCAGCATGAATTGGTGCAGTGCACACATAAGAAACGGACTTGAAGACGCGATCAACACACCGGCTCGGACATACCCACTCCGAGACCCAGATCGCGCCGGTGGAGGAACAGGGGCATGACTTCACAAGCCGATGCCGCTGGCGCATCGACCGTGCCGGACGTCATCGATCCCGGCGGCGGCGCGAACTTGACGCGCGTTCGCGCCTACAATGAACGTCTGGTGATGTCGCTGGTGCGCCGCCACGGCAGCCTCTCCAAGGCGGATATCGCCCGCCGGTCCGGGCTTTCCGCCCAGACGGTGACCGTCATCATGCGCGTGCTTGAAAAGGACGACCTCCTGATGCGCGGGGAACCCGTGCGCGGCAAGGTTGGCCAACCGTCGATCCCCATGCGCCTTAACCCGGACGCTGTCTATTCCTACGGCGTCAAGATCGGCCGGCGCAGCTGCGACCTAGTGCTGATGGACTTCGTCGGCAATATCCGCCTGCAATTGCACCGGATTCATGCCTACCCCATGCCGGACGAAATCCTGACCTTCATCACAGAGGGCATACCGAAACTCGAAAAGATGCTGACCGAAGAGCAGAAAAGCCGGATCGCCGGCGTCGGCATCGCAACGCCGTTCCAGCTCTGGAGCTGGGCCGGGGAAACCGGGGCGCCAGCGGAAAAAATGGCGGCCTGGCGTGGCTTCGACCTGCGCGACGAGGTTGCCGCACGCACGCACCATCCGGTGCTGATGCAGAACGATGCGACCAGCGCCTGCGCGGCGGAACTGATCTTCGGCGTGGGCGCCAACTATCCGGATTTCATCTATTTCTACATCGGGTCCTTTATCGGCGGCGGCATTGTGCTGAATTCCTCGCTGTTTTCCGGCCGGACGGGAACGGCGGGCGCAGTCGGCCCGTTGCAGGTCTCGGACCGGAATGGCAAGCCGCAGCAGCTTCTGAAGATTGCCTCGATCTTCGTGCTTGAAAATCTCCTGCGCGACAAGGGGATCGACCCGAAACCGCTGTGGTACTCGGCCGACGAATGGATCGATTTCGGCGAGCCGCTGGAGACATGGATCCAGCTGACCGCCGATGCGCTTGCCCAGGCCGTGGTCTCCTCCGCTTCGATCATCGACTTCAACGCCGCCGTCGTCGATGGCGGGTTTCCCGCCTGGGTGCGCGGGCGCATCGTTGCGGCAACGCGCGAGGCGGTTGGCAAGCTCGATCTCGAAGGCGTGGTCATGCCTGAGATCATCGAAGGCACGGTCGGCGCCCAGGCACGCGCCATCGGCGGGGCAAGCCTGCCGCTGTTTTCCCGCTATCTCATAGACACGAACGTCCTCTTCAAGGAGACTGCCTGATGCTGAAAGGTCTGAACCCGCTCCTGAGCCCGGAATTGCTGGCGACGCTGCGGGCCATGGGGCACGGCGACGAAATCGCCCTGGTGGATGGCAATTACCCAGGCCTCGAACATGGCCGGCGGCTGATCCGGATGGATGGTCACGGCCTGATCCCGGTTCTCGACGCCATCCTCAGCGTCATGCCGATCGATGATTTCGTGCCACAGGCGATTTTCCGGGCGACCGTGAAGCAGGACCGCGATGCGCTCGATCCCGTGCACGGGGATATCATCGCCTGCTGCGCCAGATATGAGCCGGATCGCGCGGTCGTCCCGCTGCTGGGGCCGGACTTTTATCCGCGGGTGCGCGCTGCCCATACCGTCGTCCAGACCAGCGAGCCCCGGCTTTACGGCAATGTCATCCTGCGCAAGGGTGTGATTTACCCATGAGCAAACGTTAAAATACAAAAGCCCACCGGATTACACCGGTGGGCTTTTGTGCATTAAACAAGCTCTATCAGGCGCGGCGGGCGTCGACCGAGAGCGAGCCGGGGCCGAAGGCTGCAAGCACGAGGAAGCCGCCAGCGATGGCGAGGTTCTTCATGAAGTGGATATCGTTGCCGGCAACCGAGAAATCGCCATGACCGATGAATGCGGTGGCCACGGTAAAGAGCGCCAGGACATAGGCGGCCGGACGCGTGAAGAAGCCGGCGAGGATGGCGAGGCCGCCGAGCAGTTCGACAACGACGACGAGGGCGGTCGTCACAGTCGGAATCGGAAGGCCGATGCTGGCGAAATAGCCGACCGTGCCGCCAAAGCCGGTCAGCTTGCCGTAGCCGGCAACGATGAAGAGGATGGAAAGAAGAATACGTCCGATCAGGACGACGACATTCTGTTGCATGGAGGGTGGTTCCTGTTTGGGTTCGTTATGGCGTCGAGGTTTATCAGCTATTTCAAAATCAGCCAGCCGGCCCTGCGGAAACAGATCGTTCACAAAAAATGAACGAACCATCATAACCGTCAAATTCGCCAGAGCCGTAAGACTTGGTCTCCTCTCTCCCCACGCACCTAACCGTCTGCTTAATTATGGCTTGAGACGGTCTGGATGCCTCTTTTTGTTGCAACGCCGGGAAGACTGCGAGAAGAATTTGAGGCGGCGGCCAGAACGGGCCGCGAGCGTCGACCGGGGGCGGGCGGAACATCTTATGAGCGAAATCAACAAGAGTCCTGCTTTCTGGCGATCCTTTCCGATTTTCGAGGAATTCGACAAGGAGACGATCAGCGCGCTGGCGGCGCTTGCAACCTACCGCAAATGGACGGCGGGAACGGTGATCTTCCAGCGCGGCGACGAAGGCACTCATATGATTGCCGTGGTTTCGGGCCGCATCAAACTCTCGCTGATCACGCCGCAGGGCCGTGAGCTTTTGCTACGCCATATCGAGGCGGGCGCCCTTTTCGGCGAGATGGCAATCCTCGACGACCAGCCGCGCTCTGCGGATGCGACGGCGATTACGGCGACCGAGGGCTACCTGATCAGCAAGAAGTCGTTCCTCGACTTCATCACCCATACGCCTGACGCGGCGGAATCGATCATCCGCTATCTCTGCTCGCAATTGCGCGACACGACGGACCGACTGGAAACCATCGCGCTTTACGATCTGAATGCGCGCGTCGCCCGGTTTTTCCTGGCAACTCTGAAACAGATCCACGGAAACGAACTGCCGGATAGCGCCAATCTGCGCCTGACGCTCAGCCAGTCCGACATTGCCGGTATTCTCGGCGCCAGCCGGCCGAAGGTCAACCGCGCCATTCTGGCGCTGGAGGAAGCCTCGGCGATCAAGCGGGCAGACGGCGTGATCAGTTGCCATATCGGCCGATTGCAGAAACTGGCCGATCCGGAAGAGGATTAGCGGTTTGAAAAACCTCCGGCTGTCTCGCGTCCGGCCGCTTCCCGCAGGCATCCTGACAAGCCTTGTCTGCGCGCTTCTGCTTTACGCCTATGCCGAGGTGGCTTTCGAGACTCAGCGCGAACAGTTTTTCGATGCCTTGACGCAATGGGTGCCGGCCCCGCAATCCAGCGAGATCGTCGTGGTCGATATCGATCGCAAATCCTTTACATCAGCGCCTGACAGGAACTGGGACCGCGCCCAGACGGCCGATCTCGTTTCCCGACTGGCCTCGGCGGGTGCCAAGGCGATTGCCGTCGATTTCATCTTCAGCACGGCATGCGATGCCACCGAACCCTCGAATACGGCGCTGGCAAAGGCGATCACCGGCGCACCCGTAGCGCTGGGTTTCCTGATCGCCGATACGGTTGCGGACCGTCCCCTGCCGGTTCCGCCACTTGCCCTGCGCAAGCCGGTCGCCATTCCCGATCTCTGGTTCATCGAGGGCGCCGAGACCTCCTGCTCATTCCTGATGCAGGCGTCGCGGTCGGCCGCCGCCGCCTTCCTCGTCGGCGACGAGGATTCGCGGATCCGCCGGGTGCAGGCGTTTTCGATCATCGGCAACGATGCCTATCCAGCACTCGGGGTCGAGGCCGCCCGCCTTGCCGACGGCGGCCGGACGCCAATCCTCGGCGGCGAACCCGCCTGGCTGCGGCTCGACCGGCGGATCATCGAACTCGACGAGGACGGCAGCCTTCGTTTTGCGGCAAGCCCGGCGACGGCGATTGCGGAACGCACCGTTTCGGCGGGCGATGTGGTGAGCGGCGCGGTTGCGGCAGACCGTTTTGCCGGCAAGGTCGTATTCATCGGCAGCAGCCTGCCCAATCTCGGGGGCTTGCGGGCAACCGCATCCATGCCGCTCGAGCCATCCGTGCAGATCCATGCCGATATCGCCAATGCCATCCTCACGGATTTCATCCCGCGCCGGGATGGACGGCTACCGCTGTTCGAAGCCCTCTTCATGCTGGCCGGCGGGATTCTGACCGCCTTTGTCGCCACCCGATTGCGCCCGGTGACATCTGCGGCCCTCGGCGTTCTGGCCATCGGCCTGACGACGGCAACGGCAGCGGGCGTCTATGCTACCACTGCCTGGTTACTGGATGCCGTCAGCATCAGCCTCATGCTGCTGGTGGTGCTCACGGCAACCAGCACGCTGCAGTTTGCCCGCATCAAAAGAACGGAATCGGCGGCGCGCAGCAAGTTTTCGCAATACCTGCCGCAATCGGTGGTGGCGCGCTACCTCGACGACCCCGATGCCGACCGGGCTGCGGGAGAAGAACGGCCGGTGACGGCGCTGTTTACCGATATCGAGAGCTTCTCATCGCTCTCCCAGCGTTTGCCGCCGCGCGAACTGGTGACCCTGCTCGACATCTACTACGAGGAGGTGAACGGCCTTGTCGCCAAACATGGCGGCATGGTGGACAAGGTGGTGGGCGACGCGGTGCACGCCTTCTTCAATGCACCTGAGGACCTCCACGACCATGTCAACAAGGCGATCGATTGCGCGGAAGAGATCCGCAGTCTGACGGAAGAAATGCGGACACGGCCGCTGTTTGCCCAGAACAATTTCGGCCGCACGCGGATCGGCATCGAGACGGGCATGGCCGTTCTGGGCGAAGTCGGCGCCGGCGGCAAGCTGGACTATACCGCCCATGGCGATGCCATCAACCTCGCAGCCCGGCTTCAGGAGGCAAACAAGTTCCTGGGAACCTCGATCTGCATCGGCCCCGAAGCCGCCAACCAGAGCGGCCGGCCGCTGCGCTCCCTCGACATGCAGGAAATCCGCGGCTTCGGCACGATGGAACTGTTCACCATAGACGCCTGACATCCTCTCTTCTCCCCAGCGGGGAGAAGGTGGCCTGAAAGGCCGGATGAGGGGGCCCGAAGGCCACATCTATCTGGCTCCGGCTTCGCCGGCCCCTCATCGCCTCGCATCCGCTCGGCACTTCTCCCCGCTGGGGAGAAGAGGAGATCGTTGCACGATCTCGTATTCCGTACGGGATAGGCCTAGTCCCGACGGGGTTAGGGTGAGGGGCTGCCAAAGCCAAACTGTTTAATCCACTAAGGCCTGACGCCGACACTGGCATAGGCTTCGGCGATACGGGCCTTGCCCCAGACGACAGGTTCGTTCGGCGCATCACCCGGCTTGGCGATTTCGACGCCTTCGCCGGCACCGACCATTTTCGTCACGCCGCCGCCGTCGACCGAGACCAGACCGTGTTCGACGAAGACCGCGAAGACGCCGCGGTTGGGGCCGCAGAAGAATTTCGTGCCGCGCACGCCGATCATCCCGAAGGTGGTGCGCAGCGCCAGATCGATCTTCGGCAGGCCCTCCGGCCGGTCGAACACCATCTGGCCGAGGCCAAGCTCCAGCGTGCCGCCCTGACCGGCGATGAAACTATCGACCAGCAGCTCCGTGTCGCTGCCGAGCAGGATGCGCGTATCGCCGCCGAGCTGCAGATCCGCGAAGCTATCCGCGCCGGTGAGCACATAGTCATTGTCGAGGATCGAGCCGCCGGCGGTGAGCCCCTCCTGCAACTCGGCCTGTTTGCGGTGGACCTTGCCACGAATGTCGTTTGCCTTGCCGATCACCGTATTGGCGCGCGTCGAAACGCTGGCGAGGCCGATGGCTGCAAAGGTGCAGCCTGCCATGAACAGTCGCCGGCCAATCAGTCCGCGCCGTGCCGGCATCACTTCGAGACTCATGTCTTTACTCCTTTTTGAACACCCGGCGACCGGCCACGAAGGCCACCCGTCGGCGCACCTTCTAATTGCCTTGAAAATAGTCGCGACCACTGTTTCCGGCGGAACAGGCAGTTGCAAGAGCGGAACGTATGGTCGGGACAAATTAAAGGAGAGCATCATGAAAAACGCAACAAGTAACCGCATGTCGATGATCAATGCAGCGCTGGTTGCTGCCATGAGCACCCTGTCCCTGGCCGCGATCGCGCTACCATCCACCAGCCACGCATCCGATCTCATGCCGGCCGACCTCTGCGACCGGGAAACCGGCAGCGAACACGACCAGCAGCGCAACATGGCGTTCAAGCCCGTCGCCACAGAAGACATCCGCATCGGTATTGCCCTTTCGGCCTGCCGCGAGGCCTACAACCAGGGCGCCGGCCCGCGCCAGACCTTCCAGCTTGCCCGCGTGCTGCACAAATCCGGCCAGAAGATCCAGGCGATGAAGCTCCTGGCAGAAGCGGCCGAGGCCGGCCACGCACTGGCCATGGTCAACTATGCCGTGATGCTCGGGGAAAAGGGCGACACCATCCAGGAATTCGGCCTTTACCAGAAGGCTGCAGCGACCGGAAACGTGCTGGCCGCCTACAATCTCGGCGTTGCCTATCGGGATGGCGTCGGCACCGAAGTGAACGGTGCGCTGGCTGCCGAGTGGTTCGGGCGTGCATCGCTTGCCCGCGACAAGGTGGCAGCCTTCAATCTGGCGGTCCTGTTCGATGAGGGGACGCTTTTGCCGGAAGACAACGGCAAGGCAGTTGAACTCTACCGGGTGGCGGTCGAGCGCGGCAATGTCGATGCCATGATCAATCTCGGCCTTATGCTGGAGAACGGCGAAGGCGTGGCGCAGGACATCGCCGCCGCGCAGGATCTCTACGGGGATGCCGCGCGCCGGGGCGATGCCTTCGGCCGGCAGAAGCTGCAGGAACTGGCGCAGACCGACGGCCAGGCTGCAAAGGCACTGCCGACAGAAGAAGCGCTGCTCATCCTTCCCAAGGCCGGCCGCGTCAAATGAGACGCGCGCCGCCTGAGAAGGATATCAGCGGATCTCGCCCGCCTGCGGACCCCAGGTATCGGTCAGCGCAAAACCGTCTGCCAGGGGATCGAACGGATCGAGCGAGACCTGATGCAGGCCAAACGTCCAGCCTCGGCCGGAAATGGTGGGGATGATCGCCGGGCGGCCGGCCACCGTGGTGACGCTTTCGAGACCGGCTTTAAATTCCGAGCCGATGATCGAGCGGGACGTGAAGACGTCGCCGACCTTGGCCAGACCGCGGGCGTGCAGCGTTGCCAGATTGGCCGAGCTTCCCGTGCCGCAGGGCGAACGATCGACGCGGCCGGGCCACATGGTGGTGCAGGTGCGCACCGCACCATCGGCTTCGGTGTCGCGGAACATGACATAGGCGACACCGCTTATTTCCGGGATTTCCGGATGCACGACCGGGATCGTTTTGTTGACGAGATCCTTGAGGAACATGCCGGCCTCGACGATGCGCCGCGCATTGGCCTTTTCGATCGTCGTGCCGATCTGCGCGACATCGACCAGCGCGTAAAAGACGCCGCCATAGCAGATGTCGAGCTTGATGCGGCCCCAGTCCGGCGTGTCGATCTCGACATCGAGTTGCTGCACGAAGGACGGCACCATGGTGAGCTTCACCCGCTCGCAGCGGCCGTCGCGGCAGGTGGCCGTCGCCTTGACGAGGCCGGCTGCCGTATCGAGCATGACCACCGTTTCCGGCTCCTTCATCTCGACCATGCCGCTCTCAAGCAGCGCCGTGGTGACGCAGATCGAATTGGAGCCGGACATGGCATGGGCCTGATCGGCCTGCAGGATGATGAAGCCGAAATCGGCCTCCGGGCGCTTGGCCGGCAGGAGCAGATTGACCGAGCCGATCGAGGCCGCGCGCGGCTCCAGGCACAGGAACCGGCGCAGGCTGTCATCCACCGTGTTGATGTGGTTCAGCTGCTCGGCAATCGTGTTGCCCGGAATTTTCGGCACGCCGCCGATCGCGACCTTGCCGATTTCACCTTCGCAATGCACATCCAGCAACTGGATCGTCCGCTTCCATCTCATCGCTTCACTCCCAGACTAAACCAGTTCACGTCATCTGCGCATTTCACCCGCGAGCCGGCAAGGCCGGACGGAATCAAAACCACTGCCGCCGGCATTCGGATGCGAGCCGGCAGCCCGCTTTCACGCTCCGCCGATGCGTGCCAAAACACGGCGGCACGTGCATTTCGACTCTGATATACCAGCGACAAGCCCTTGCCTAGGGTAGGGCCTCCCAATCCGTGTCTTCGCGATTTTCCCGGCATCTTACCAATTAAGTTGCTTGACGCCGCAGCAGCCTGCCGACAGCTTGGCACCTGCCCGCCCAACCTTTCCCAATGGACCCCCATGACCAAGCTGATCATTTTCACGGACCTTCACATGGTGCCTGAGGGCACGACGATCATCGGGCTCGACCCGCACCAGCGGCTGGCGGCCGGCATCGCGCATGTCAATGCACACCATGCCGACGCGGACCTCGTGATCTTCACAGGCGACCTGACGCACCGCGCCGACCGGGCATCCTATGAGCGGCTCAAAGGTCTGCTCGATACGCTGACCCCGCAAAAGGCCATCACCATCGGCAACCACGACCGGCGCGACGTCTTTCTTGAGGTGTTCGCCGACTGCCCGACCGATGAAAACGGTTTCGTCCAGCAGGCGATCGATCTGCCCGATTCCCGCCTGCTTGTGCTCGATACGCTGTTTGCGCCGCCCTACGACTACCCCAACAGCCATGCCGGCCTACTCTGCAAGGCCCGGATGGACTGGCTCGACCGCCAACTCGCCAGCGCCGGTGAAAGGCCGGTGATGCTGTTCATGCACCACCCGCCGCATGCAACCGGCTTCACCGGCATGGACATGATCCGTCTGGTCAACGAGGTCGAATTCTACGATCTCGTCAAACGCCACGGCAATGTGCTGCACATCTTCGCCGGCCACGTGCACCGCACGATCTCCGGCTCCAGCCGCGGCATTCCGTTTTCCGTGTTTAAGAGCCCGGTGCACCAGCAACCCATGCCCTTCGACGCCCCCGACGCCTCGCTGTCCGTAGACGAACCCGCCGCCTACGGCATCGCGGTGATGACGGATACGGGCGTGCTGGTGCATACGGAGGATTATGAGATTGCGGCGCGGGAAGCGGCGGTGGCTTGAGGCGTTTCGACGGAACGGCGAAGCCACCCGCTCCGTCGCTCCCTCACCTTGTCGAAGGGTGCGGGGGTGCCCGCTATGCGCCAAAACCGGCCGCGTGGCAGCATTCGACGCGCTCGCGTCTACCGCCCATGTCGCACTATGGTGAACGTGACGTTTTGCATTTGTCCGACGTCATCTTCGTCCTGGCGTGAGTGCCAAACTGAGAACTCGCATCAGCAGCCTTAGAGCTTCGACTGATGGCCCATCGGCGCTGAAGCTGTGTTTGATGCCATCCATTGCAGCCGCAATCAGCGAGGCGACATCGATGGGTGAAGCCTCAATGGGCTTCAAGTCGATTTCCCCTTGAGCCTGTGCGTTTGAGAGAGCTTTTGCGAGGAGGTCGAGCAGCCTTGATCTGGCGGTGGTCGTTATGTCCGCAGCCAATTGCATATTGATATCGAACAGTTCCTTGGCATTTTCGCTCTTGCTAAACGGTGCTATCAGCCCTTCCTGAAAGGCAGAGATCGCCGCCGCGATGCGGTCTACGACATTTCCCGTGCGGCCAAGTACGGCCTCAACATCAGACATGGTCTGTTCATGCGCCCGCGCCGAGCCGGCGCGAAAGAGCTCTTCCTTGCTGTTGAATGCAAGATAGAGAGACGCGCGCGAAATTTCCGCCGCGCGCGCGATATCCGCCATGGTGGTTTTCTGGAAGCCGTACCGGGCAAACACCGGGAGCGCGGCGTCCAGAATTAATGCTGATTTGTGATCTTGTTTTTCCATTTGGACATATTGACGAGCCTAGTCTCAAATGTCAAAAGAACAAATAGACAAAATACGTCTAATCGTCTAATTGCGGCAATTCAGGAGCACGGCATGAATGGGATGGCATCACCACAAGACACAATGGTTCTGGTCACTGGGGTCAACGGCTTCCTTGGCGGGCATGTGGCGCTGCAGCTGCTGCAGCAGGGTTATCGTGTGCGAGGAACACTACGTCTGATGGAGTCCGCTCCGGCAATGATCTCCCGCTTCAGGTCGTTCGCAGAAGGGCTCAGCTTGGTCGAAGCCAACCTCGACCGCGACCTTGGCTGGGATGAGGCGGTGTCGGGCTGCGATTACGTCATCCACACGGCTTCTCCATTTCCAAGCGGCGCGGTGCGGGATGAGACAGGATTGATCCGAACGGCAAAGGAAGGAACTCTCCGCGTGTTGCGGGCGGCCCACGAAGGCAAGGTTCAGCGGGTCGTCCTCACCTCGTCTATCGCGGCCACCAACCATGGTAGCGGACGTGCGCCATTCAGCGAGAAGGACTGGACGGATGTAGCAAGCAAACGTGCGACGCCCTATTACAAATCCAAGACCCTGGCCGAACGTGCCGCTTGGGCGTTCGCGGAACAACACGGCCTGCCTTTGACTGTCATCAACCCCAGTCTCATCTTAGGACCCTTGATGGGTAATGATATCGGGTCATCCGTGGGGCTTATCTCGAAGCTGATGAACGGCAAGTTTACACGGCTCCCTCGTTACGGCTGTTCGGTCGTCGACGTGCGCGACGTCGCTCTGGCTCATGTTCGGGCGATGATCGAACCCGCGGCCGCTGGCCAGAGATTCATCGTAGGAGGCCGGGTGTTCTCGATGAAGGACCTGTCGCACGCAGTGGCCAAGTCCTTTCCGCAATACGAATCGCAGCTACCCATCGCCGAGCTTCCAGATTGGTTCGTCCGGATTCTCGCGCTTGTCGATGCTGACGCTAGAACGATCGTGCATGAGCTCGGACGCGATCTTAGCGTCGACACCTCAAAGGCCAGAAGCATCCTGCAATGGCAGCCGCGCCCCGAAGAGGAAACGATCCGGGACTGTTGTCAAAGTCTGATCGACAAGAGACTGGTGAGCGTGCGCGACGCCGGTCGGCAACTTTAACCTCCCCCAAAATCAACGATACATCGGAGACATCGAATGCCCAACAACGTTCAAACCGAGGAAGACCACATCCGTGAAATTGAACGCAGCCGATTGCGCGCGCTCGTCGCCGCCGACGTGGCCGCAGCAAGGCCTCTTCATGCGGATGACTTCCAATTGATTACCCCCATCGGCATGGTTCTGTCGCGGGAGCAATATCTCGGTGCTATCTCCGCGGGGCAGATCAAATATGTCAGTTGGCGGCCTGGCGACATTGCGGTGCGTCTATTCAACTCCGCTGCGGTGATACGCTACTGCGCTCGTCTTGAACTGCTCTTCAACGGACATCCCATGCCTCCTGGAGACTATTGGCACACCGATACCTATGAGTATCGCGGCGGCGAGTGGATGGTGGTCTGGTCACAGGCAACGGCCATCAGTCGATAGTCGATGCAGAGCCCGGCCGGGAACCTTAGAGTAGCGGAGCTACCGCACGACTGTGGGGCAGACAAGCCGCCACGTCCGCTCCGGGCCCAAATGCGCCCCCTCCATTCGATTGGACTAGGCGCTATGCGCGCCGCAGTCGGGCAGAGGAGAGTTAAACAGCGCGTGGCACCACCCATTCCGTTCCCTCGCAATTTCCGCTACCCTTCCCCCATGACCCTTGCCGTTCCCGCTGAAGACTTCGATTGCCAGACCTGCGGCGCCTGCTGCAGCTATTCGCAGGAATGGCCCCGCTTTTCGCTGGAGACGGACGAGGAGCTGGACAGGATACCGGCCGAATACGTCTCTGCCGATCTCGGCGGCATGCGCTGCGAGGACAATCGCTGTTCGGCGCTGTCAGGAAAGCTCGGCGTGCATGTCGGCTGCACGATCTATGCGGTGCGGCCGCTGGTCTGCCGCACCTGCATGCCGGGCGACGACGAATGCCTGATGGCGCGGCAGAAACTGTCGCAAACCGTCCTTCTCTGACTTTTCATCATACTGCCATTTTTATTTTATGCCGGATTTTTGACTGCCATTCTTGATAAAATAAGCGAATAGAACGGCAATGTCGCCAAAATACCGGATGGAGATACGGAGACTTCGAGGCTAATTTCTGCACCATCCTGTCCGGGCCATATCGGGTGCGCCGGCGCGTTGAAGAGGGACGAATGCGATGAGCCAGACACATCAGCAACAGACTGCCGGATCGGACCCGTCGCTCAAGCCCTTTGCCGATTTCGCGCCGCCGATCGCCGAGCAGACGGCACTTCGCCGCGCCATCACCGCCGCCTACCGTCGTCCTGAAACCGAATGCCTGCCGCCGCTTTTGGAAGCGGCCACCCTGCCCGACGATCTCAGAGGCAAGGCCAAGGCAACCGCCCGCACGCTGATCACGGCGCTGCGCGCCAAGCACAAGGGTTCCGGCGTCGAGGGGCTGGTGCATGAATATTCGTTGTCGAGCCAGGAAGGCGTGGCGCTGATGTGCCTGGCCGAAGCACTTTTGCGTATTCCCGATACCGCGACCCGTGATGCGCTGATCCGCGACAAGATCGCCGATGGCGACTGGCGCTCGCATATCGGCGGCGGACGCTCGCTCTTCGTCAATGCTGCAACCTGGGGCCTCGTCGTGACCGGCAAGCTGACGGCGACCGTCAACGATCGCAGCCTGTCGGCAGCGCTCACGCGCCTGATCGCGCGGGCCGGCGAACCGGTGATCCGCCGCGGCGTCGATATGGCGATGCGGATGATGGGCGAACAGTTCGTGACCGGCGAGACCATCGACGAAGCGCTGAAGCGTTCGCGCGCATTGGAAACCCGCGGCTTCCGCTATTCCTACGACATGCTCGGTGAAGCCGCGACCACGGCCGCCGACGCCAAGCGCTATTATGCCGACTATGAGAATGCCATCGATGCGATCGGCAAGGCCTCGGCCGGGCGCGGCATCCATGAGGGGCCGGGCATCTCGATCAAGCTCTCGGCGCTGCATCCGCGCTATGTCCGCGCGCAATCGACCCGCGTCATGACGGAGTTGCTGCCCAAGGTGAAGGCGCTGGCGCTGATCGCCAAGAGGTACGATATCGGCCTGAACATCGACGCGGAGGAAGCCGACAGGCTGGAACTGTCGCTCGATCTTCTGGAGGCGCTGCGTCTCGACCCTGATCTTTCGGGCTGGAACGGCATGGGCTTCGTCGTCCAGGCCTATGGCAAGCGCTGCCCCTTCGTGCTCGATTTCATCATCGATCTCGCTCGCCGCTCGAGCCACCGGATGATGGTGCGTCTCGTCAAGGGCGCCTATTGGGATGCCGAGATCAAGCGCGCCCAGATCGACGGCATGACCGGTTTTCCGGTCTATACCCGCAAGATCTATACGGACGTGTCCTATATCGCCTGCGCCCGCAAACTGCTGGATGCAAGAGACGTGATCTTCCCGCAGTTCGCCACCCACAATGCGCAATCGCTGGCGACCATCTACGAAATGGCAGGCCCCGATTTCAAGGTCGGCGACTATGAGTTCCAGTGCCTGCACGGCATGGGCGAGCCGCTTTATGACGAGGTCGTCGGCAAAGCCAATCTCGACCGGCCGTGCCGCATCTATGCGCCTGTTGGTACGCATGAGACGCTGCTTGCCTATCTCGTTCGCCGCCTGCTTGAAAACGGCGCCAATTCCTCCTTCGTCAACCGCATCGCCGATCCGGCGGTTTCCGTTGAAGACCTGATCGCCGACCCGGTCGATGTGGTGCGCGCCATGCCTGTCATCGGCGCGCAGCACGACCAGATCAAGCTGCCGGCCGAGCTCTTCGGCACCCAGCGAACAAATTCGGCAGGGCTCGACCTGTCGAACGAGACTGTGCTGAAGGATCTGGCCGACGATCTCGTGCTTTCCACCGAATATCTCTGGCAGGCCGGGCCTCTGCTTGCCGACGGCGATCGGTCGCGACCCGAGTGCGCCGTGCTCAATCCCGGTGACCACCGGGACAACGTCGGGCCGGTCGCAGAAGCCACCGAGGACGACGCGCGCGAGGCGGTCCGGTTCGCGGCAGAGCATGCCGCCGGCTGGGCCTCCACGCCGCCCGCCATGCGCGCAGATTTCCTCGATAAAGCCGCCGACATGATGCAGGACCGGATCACCCTGCTGATGGGTCTGATCATGCGGGAGGCCGGCAAGTCAGCGGCGAATGCGATCGCGGAAGTGCGCGAAGCCATCGACTTCCTGCGTTATTATGCCGACCAGGCCCGCAGGACGCTCGGCCCGGCGCACAGGCCGCTCGGTCCGGTGGTCTGCATCAGCCCGTGGAACTTCCCGCTCGCCATCTTCACCGGACAGGTGGCCGCCGCACTGGTTGCCGGCAATCCGGTGCTTGCCAAGCCGGCGGAGGAGACGCCCCTGATCGCCGCGGAGGCCGTTCGGCTGATGCGCATTGCCGGCATTCCCGCATCCGCACTGCAATTCCTTCCCGGCGACGGGCGGATCGGCGCGGCGCTGGTGGGCGCGGCGGAAACGGCCGGCGTCATGTTCACCGGCTCGACTGAGGTCGCACGCCTTATCCAGAAGCAGCTCTCCGATCGGCTGTCTGCCACCGGGCGGCCAATCCCGCTGATCGCCGAGACCGGCGGCCAGAACGCCATGATCGTCGACAGTTCGGCGCTCGCCGAGCAGGTCGTTGCCGACGTCCTCGCATCGGCCTTCGACAGCGCCGGCCAGCGCTGCTCGGCCTTGCGCGTCCTCTGCCTGCAGCAGGACGTGGCGGAACGTACGCTCACCATGCTCAAGGGCGCGCTCCAGGAACTGTCGATCGGCCGCACGGATCGTCTTTTCGTCGATGTCGGGCCGGTCATATCGCACGAGGCGAAGGACACGATCGAGAAGCATATCGAGACGATGCGCAAGCTCGGCCGGCCAGTCGAACAGGTCACCTTGCGCGGCGAAACCGGGAACGGCACCTTCGTGCCGCCGACGATCATCGAGCTTGAGAAACTCTCCGACCTCAAGCGCGAGGTCTTCGGCCCCGTGCTGCACGTGCTGCGCTACGAGCGTGACGATCTCGACCGGCTGATCGACGATATCAACGCCACCGGCTACGGCCTGACCTTCGGGCTGCACACGCGGCTGGACGAGACAATCGCCCACGTCACATCCCGGGTCAAAGCCGGCAATCTCTACGTCAACCGCAACGTCATCGGCGCGGTCGTCGGCGTCCAGCCGTTTGGCGGGCGCGGCCTTTCCGGCACAGGTCCCAAGGCCGGCGGCCCGCTTTACCTCGGCCGTCTGGTGACGACCCCGCCGATCCCGCCGCAGCACAGCTCCGTGCATATCGACACGGTGCTGCTCGATTTTGCCAAATGGCTTGATGGCAAGGGGCTGAAGGCGCAGGCGCAGGCAACGCGCGAGACCGGCAGCCAGTCGGCGCTCGGGCTGACGACGGAACTGGCAGGCCCGGTCGGCGAGCGCAATCTCTACGCCTTGCATGCACGCGGACGCATTCTCCTCGTCGCAGAGACCGAAGACGGCCTTATCCGGCAGATTGCCGCCGTTCTTGCCACCGGAAACACCGCCGTGATCGACACGGCGTCCGGCTTAGCGGACGCCTTCTCGACGCTGCCGGCCACCGTTGCCGCGCGGCTGTCCTACACGACCGTTTGGAAGGCCGACGCACCCTTTGCCGGTGCCCTGATTGAAGGCGGGGCGGACCGTATCCGCACCGTGAACCGTCAGATCGCCGACCTTCCCGGCCCGCTCGTCCTCGTCCAGGCGGCATCGACGGAAGAACTGGCGCGCAACCCGGATGCCTACTGCCTGCAATGGCTGCTGGAAGAAGTCTCCACCAGTGTCAACACGGCGGCCGCCGGCGGCAATGCCAGCCTGATGTCGATCGGGTAATGCAGCCCTCCCTCTTCTCCCCGCGGGGAGAAGAGGGAGAACACCGGACAGCCCGCACAGGGGTTTCCCTGCACCCCCTTCCCTGCGATAACGCAGCCATGTTCACCCTCAAAAACACAGCAACCTTTTCACAGGACATCAAGAAAAGCCGTTTCCTGGCGATCTGCGGCCCCGTGGCCAGCGAACAGGCAGCGAAGGGCTTTCTTGCCGAGCATTTGGACCCTTCGGCCACCCATAATTGCTGGGCCTGGCGGATCGGACAGGCCTATCGTTTCAACGATGACGGTGAGCCGAGCGGAACGGCCGGCAAGCCGATCCTGCAGGCGATCGACGGCCAGTCGCTCGACGGAACGGTGGCGCTCGTCATCCGCTGGTTCGGCGGTATCCTTCTCGGCAGCGGCGGGCTGATGCGCGCCTATGGCGGGACCGCAGCGTCCTGCCTGCGCGCCATGGAGAAGATCGAACTGATCAAAACCCTGCGGATCACTGTCACCTGCGACTTCGCCGACCTCGCCTTGGTGAAGGCACGCCTCACCGGGTTGGGCGCCATGATCGACAGCGAAACCTTCATCGACACCGGCGCGACTCTCGCTGTGGACGTGGCCGCCGATCTTCGCGATGCAATCATTCGGACCGTGACAGACATCACCCGCGGCCGGGCCGTGATCATGACGGAAGACGAGTAGGCGCTTCATCGCGGGGTGTGTTCAGCATGCTCAAGGAGCGCCTGCCAAGAATGGCACAAGGCCGGTTGGCGTGGTGGCAATTGACTTTTCCCCTTGCCCCTGTCGATAAGAAACCCACTTGAACGGTGCATGACGGCTTTCCGATGGGAATGTCGCGCAGGAGATTTATCGATGAAGACCAGAACACTCGGGCGCACCGGCGCGACCATCTCCGAAATCGGCTTCGGCGCATGGCAGATCGGCGGTTCCTGGGGCGACGTCAGCGAGGAGGACGGAAAGCGGGCGCTGAATGCGGCGCTGGATTCGGGCGTGACGTTCATCGACACGGCGGACGTTTATGGTGACGGCCGGTCGGAAAAGATCATCGCCGCTGTCCTGAAAGAACGCGGCGGCGAGAAACCCTTCGTCGCCACCAAGGCCGGTCGCCGGCTGAATCCGCATGTTGCGGATGGTTATACGGCTGAAAACATCGAGGCCTTCATCGACCGGAGCCTGACAAACCTCGGTGTCGAAACGCTCGACCTCGTGCAACTGCATTGCCCGCCGACGGAAGTGTTCTACCGGCCCGACATGTTCGGCGCGCTCGACGAACTGACGATCAAGGGCAAGATCCGCAATTACGGCGTTTCCGTCTCGACCGTCGAGGAAGGCCTGAAGGCCATCGAATATCCGGGCGTTGCGACGATCCAGATCATCTACAATATCTTCCGCCAGCGTCCGCACGACCTGTTCCTTGCGCAGGCGCAAAAGAAGAATGTCGGCATCATCGTGCGCGTGCCGCTGGCCTCCGGCCTGCTGTCGGGCAAGATCACGGCGAATACGGCTTTCGCTGCCGACGATCACCGTACCTTCAACCGCAAGGGCGAATTCTTCGACGTCGGCGAGACCTTTGCCGGCGTGCCCTTCGAGGTCGCACTCGAAGCGGTCGAGCAGTTGCGCCCCTGGTACCCGAGGGCATCGGCATGGCGCCGTTCGCGCTGCGCTGGATCCTCGAAAACCCCGCCGTCTCCGTCGTTATTCCCGGCGCCCGCAACGAGGCGCAGGCCAAAAGCAACGCATCGGCCAGCGCCCTGCCTGACATCGCGCCGGCCACCATGGCCGCAATCGCCGATATTTACGAGCGCCTGATCAAGGTTCACGTCCACCAGAAGTGGTGACAGGCTTAAGACGGATCATCCGGCTCTTCGGGGCCGGATGATTGGTAATGGTTCGGAGGGCCTGCCTACGCCGCACGTGCAAGCGCCAAAGCGTCAGGGCCTGCGGGGAAACGCAATTGATCCGAGAGGTCGTTGACGGCCCGCCATACAGCTTCGGCAACATCGGTTTCCTTCGTCACGAGCGCAGGATGGGCAAATGCGGCGAAGATGGGCCCTGCGAATTGAGCATAGGTCTCGGGAATGAGGTCCTCAATGCGCACCTGCGTGTTCTGTGAAAAGTTCGTTGTCGGCGCATAGCCGGGCTCGACCAGCTTGGCGCGGATGCCGAAATGGGCAAGTTCGTGGGCGAGCGAACCCGTGAAGCCCTCGATGGCCTGTTTGCTGGCTGTATAGGCTGCAGCCAACGGCATCGGTGCCAAAGTCACGCTCGACGTGACGTTTGCGATGACGCCACACCGCCGCTCACGCATCTGCGGGATGACCGCCTGCGTCATGGCCATGACACCAAACGTATTGGTGTCAAAGACCTTTCGAATATGGTGCATGGGCGTCGCCTCGAAGGCGCCGACGACACCAATGCCAGCGTTGTTGACCAGCGCATCGATCGGCCCGGCGGCCTCAATGGCCCGCGCAATGCTCTCTTCATCCGTGACGTCGAGGGGCAAGATCCGCAGGCAATCCGAGGGGGCAGGATGCCGCTGCGCGGAGTACGCATCGTCGCGACGACCTTCCATTCCCTTGAAAGGAAAAAACGGGCAGTCTCCAGACCATAGCCCGACGAGCATCCGGTGATCAGTATAGTTTTCATGTTCATCTCCTTGGGGTATCAATGACTTCATACTAGCGAGAAAAATCTGGACGAAATACAATTGAAGATCCATTTTTCGTTTGCTATCGTCCGAAAATGATTGATCCCCTCTCAGACATTATCGCCTTGTTGCGCCCGCATGTCGTCTTGACCAAAGGCATCAGCGGTGCGGGTCGCTGGGGCGTGCGCTACGGGGCTTTCGGCCATCCGAGCTTCGCGATCGTAGTCGAAGGCACTTGCCGTCTTGCCGTCGATAGCCAGAAAGAGCTGATCCTGAATGCCGGTGACTTCGTCCTGTTGCCAACGACTCCAGGCTTTACAATGTCGGGATTCGAGCCCGTGACCCCGGAATTCGTGGATCCGCACGTCGCGGCAATTTCGACAGGTGAAGTTCGCCATGGCAGGCAGGACGGACCGCCAAGCGTGCGCATTCTGGGCGGCTATTTTATTTTCGGCGGCGCGGATTCCGCGTTGCTCGTCTCGCTGCTGCCCGGACAGGTTCATGTCCGTGATGCAGCACGCTTATCCGTTCTGGTAAAACTTCTCCTCGAAGAGGCAGCACAGGAGCGTCCCGGGCGTGCACTCGTGCTCACCCGGTTCGTCGAGATCTTGCTGGTGGAGGCCCTGAGGTTCACTCAAACGACCGATGCCCCTGTCGGATTGCTGCGCGGTCTCGCCGATACACGATTGGCGCAAGCCTTCAGACAGATCCATGCCGATCCAGCCCGCTCCTGGACGATGGTACAACTCGCGAAAGAGGCGGGTTTATCCCGCTCCGCATTCTTCGACCGCTTCATGCGCAAAGTCGGCGTGCCGCCGATGGAATACCTATTGGTGTGGCGCATGGCGCTGGCAAAGGATCTCCTTTGCCGACAAAAAATCGATATTGCGGAAGTGGCAGAACGCGTCGGCTACGGATCGGCCAGCACGTTCAGTACCGCCTTCAGCCGCCATGTCGGCCAGCCACCGGGACGATATGCCCGAAGCTCAGCATAACGCGCTGAAGACTATCTGATAATTTTTTGGAAAAATGAAATGGCGCACCCGGAACGATTCGAACGTCCGACCCTCAGATTCGTAGTCTGATGCTCTATCCAGCTGAGCTACGGGTGCTTTTCGCTGCGGCGAGAACCGCTTGCGTGGCGATCCTCTAAAACGTCCGCCGGGGGATTGCAAGCGAATTTCGGCGAAAAAATCATTTTTAAAAAGAACATCGCCCGGCGGATTGGCGCAAGCCTGCATATCCGGGCTTTCCGCGGCGAAGCGCGTTGGCACGACAAATCTCAATGCCTTGCCTTTGAGCGGAACACATCCAGCGGCACCGGGCGGTCCGGCAATTCAATCCGGAACAGGGTGCCGGGCGTTGCCTTTTCGACCAGCGCGATCGTGCCGCCATGGGCGAGCACCAGTTCGCGGGCAATCGCAAGCCCAAGGCCTGTTCCGCCCGAGCGTGCCGATCCACGAAACGCTGCAAACAGATTTTCCCGCGCTTTGAGCGGCATGCCGGGGCCGTTGTCGTCGATCGAAATGCTGACCACGCTGCCGGTGCGCATGGCGGAGATGGAGACCAAGCGCATGCCCTCCATGCCCGTGGTATCATTCATCAGCGCTTGCACGGCGTTGCGGCAGATATTGTGGACGACCCGGAACAATTGCTCGCTATCGGCATCGACCTGCAGGTCATCAGCAATCTGGATACGGAACTCGATATCCGATTTCGGATCGATGGCCAAAATCTCGGAGACGTCGGTCACCAGCGGGCGAAGCTGGAGAAAACGGCGATGCGGCTCCGGCTCTGTGGTCCGCCCATAGGAGAGGACTTCGGTCGTGTAACCGACCGCCCTGTCGATGCTGCGCAGCAGGGTAGGCGCGAAGCGCTTGACGATTGGGTCATCGACGCTGGCAAGCCGATCGGAAATCAGCTGTGCCGAGGACAGGATGTTGCGCATGTCATGATTGATCTTGGAAACGGCAAGGCCGAGATCGGCGAGGTTCTTCTGCTGCTTCAACGTTTTCTGCAGATGCCGCTGCATATCGGAGAGATGTTGGCCGGCAACCGAAAGTTCGTCGGTGCCACCAGATGCGGACAGCACCCGGCCCGGATCGGAGGGATCGGCGGAAAAGGCGTGCATGCTCGCCGTCATGCGGCGGATCGGCCGGATCATCAGGCGATTGATCGACAGGAAGATCAAAGCGGCTGTGATCAGCGATATGAACAGGGAAAGAAAAAACACGTTCCGGGCATAGGCCAGCATCGCCTTGCGCAGGCTCGCATCCTCCATCACCAGCTCGATCGTGGCGTCGCTGTCACCCACCGGCCCGAAGACCCGTATGATCCTGTCGCCGCCAAAAAGCAGAGTATCGAAGGCATCACCGATGGCGGAAAGCGGCGTCATAGCGGCGACATCGTATTGCTCATCGATATCCGGCGGAATATCGACGGCGGCCACCAGCCGGGACTCGCTGTTGCGGCGCAGCGCAATCGCCTTCGTTCCCGTCGCCATCAGCGTATCTTCCTGGAGCGGGCGGGACAGCTCGATATTCTCCAGCCCGTCTACCACCACGGCCGCAGCAGCGGCCGTGTTCAGCCGGTCTTCCAGCCAGCGCAGACGCATATTGGCAACGGACGGCACGAAGATCAGGACTTCCGCCAGCATAACGAAAATGACGGTCAGCAACAGCAGCCGTCCGGAAAGCCCCGGAGAAACCAGGCCCGTATGGGCGGCTTCTCGGCAGCTGTTTCCCGCGGCGTATCGTCCATCGTCATCTGCTCTTCCTGTGGCTTCACCCGAAGCGCCGCAGGGACCGCGTGATCATGCGGACAAACGGCTTGTGTGCCAAGGCGCTATGATAGGCGATTACCGCGCGTTTTCCAATCTCCACGGCTGGCCCACCTCTCATGAGAGCCGTGTCCACGTCTTGGAGATGCACACTCAAACGAAAAATCCGCGCCGACCTTTCGGGCGGCGCGGACAATGCATTGCAGATGATCCGTTTCGGGATCAGACTCAGAATTCTTCCCAGTTATCCCGCGAAACAGCCGCATTTGCCGAACCGCCGCCGCTAAACGCGCGGGCAACCGTGCCCATCATCCGGCGAGCCGGCGATGCGACCGGACGGGCGGCCTCGCGGACAGGTGCCGGTGCGGCACCTCGAACTTGCGTCAGGCCGTGTGTCTGGGCATGCGTTTGATCGACCTTGAACTGGGAGACGAGGCGCGCCAAGCTGTCGGCCTCGGACGAAAGCTTGTGCGTGGCGGCATTGGCCTCCTCGACCATCGCCGCGTTCTGCTGCGTCACCTGGTCCATCTGGTTGATGGCGGTGCTGACTTCGCTGAGCCCCGTCGACTGCTCACGTGCTGCAACCGCGATCGAGTGGATGTGATCGTTGATCTTGAGAACGCTGGCTTCGATGTGGCCAAGGACGACACCGGTTTCCTGCACCAGCTTGACGCCGGTTGCGACCTCCGTGCCGGACTTCGAGATCAGGCCCTTGATGTCCTTGGCGGCGCTGGCCGCCCGTTGCGCAAGCTCTCGAACTTCCTGGGCGACGACGGCAAAACCCTTGCCCGCATCGCCGGCACGGGCGGCCTCTACGCCGGCGTTCAGCGCCAGAAGGTTGGTCTGGAAAGCGATCTCGTCGATGACGTTGGTGATCTGGCCGATCTCGTTGGACGCCTGCTCGATCCGGCCCATGGCACTGACCGTGCTGCGGACAACCTCACCCGACTGGGCCGCACTTTGCTTGGCCTCGGTGACCATGACCGTTGCTTCCTGGGCCCGCTCCGTCGAATTGCGCACAGCGACCGTGATCTCATCGAGTGCAGCGGAGGTCTGCTCAAGGGCTGCTGCCTGCTGCTCCGTGCGGCGCGACAGGTCGTCGGTCGCAGAGCGCAGTTCCGTCGAATTGCCATTGATCGAGTCCGTCGTGGTGCGGACTTCGCGCATGGTCTTCTGCAGCGTGAACAGCGTATCGTTGACGTTCTGCTGCAACTCCGCAAAGGCGCCCTGGAACTGGCCGTCCATGCTCTGCGTCAGATCGCCGTTGGCGAGACTTGCAATGACGCGCCGGGTCTCGTTGATGCCGGTATCGACACTGCCCACCAGTTCGTTGACCCCAGCGGCGAAGCGGTTGAGGTCTTCGTTCTGATAGTCCTTTTCAATGCGCCGCCGGAAATCGCCGGCAGCGGCAGCGGCAACGACGACGGCAATACTTGCCTGCAGGTCGGCGCTCTTTTCACGCAGGACCGCTTCGTGGCCGTTGAGCTCGCGAACGGCCAGACCGTTACGCTTGAAGACTTCGACGGCTTCGGCCATTTCGCCGATTTCATCCTTGCGCCCGGCAAACGGGACGATGACATCCAGATCACCGCCGGCGAGTTGCTTCATCTTTCCGGTCAGGTCCAGAATTGGGCGGCTGAGTTGGTTGGTGGCGATGTAAAACGCTGTGCCGACGCCGACGACGAGACCAAGCCCCGCCATGACGAGGATCACCGTGATCATCGAGGCTTCAAAGGCCTGAATGTCTGCCTTGATGGCCTCCAGCGCATTTTTGTCGGTCTCGACGACGGCATCGATCTCGGCCTGGAAGGCCTTGCGGTTCGCGCGGTTCAGTTCATTGTTGCCCTGCTCGTTGGCGGCTTTCGGATCGACCTCCTGGCTAAGACGAACCGTCTCGCTGCGGAAGGTGCGGAACTCCGCGGCACGCTTCACGACCGCTTCAAAGGCCGGCAGCTGTTCGGCCGGCACCTGCGGACGCCAGTCCGCGAGCAGCGCATCCATCTTGGCAAGGTTCTTCATCAGCCCTTCGCCGAAAGGTTTGGCTTTTTCCGTTGTCGGGGCGGCATAGATGCCGCGTGCTTCCATGACGACGGCGGTCACCAGGCGGTTGAGATGTTCTCCCTTGAATGCGCGGTCCGAAGCATTTTCGAAGTGAGACAGCCTAGAGTTGTATTCCGTGGCCACGATCAGCGCCATTCCGGTGATCGCCAGCGCGATAAAGCTCATAACACCGACGATAAGATAGATTTTACCGCGAATTTTCATTGCATGCGTCTCCTTCGAGCCGAAAACCCGAGGCAGGGGCTTGGCTTTATCAAACATTCGAAAACCCTAATTCAATTCTGGTTAACGAATCTTTTGCAAAACCCTTAAAAATCTAGGGAAACCTGTTTAACGCTCCGGTAATTGGAATCGGTTAGAATCCACTTACTATACAATCAAGGGTTGATAAATTCGACGGTTAAGCTCGCGGCGCCCTGCCTGCGGGCGCCGGATGTCCTGTATCCTGGCTCGGGAATTGACTCTGCGTGGAGTTTGCCCTTATAAGCCGCGCACGTCCGGTCAACTTGCGTTGCCCTGTGGCCGCGCCATGTCCGGAACGTAACGCTCCTTGCTAAAAAGCAAACCCAAGAAGGGCCGCACACCGCGGTGTTAAAATAAATGACGAAGCGTACCTACCAACCGTCCAAGCTTGTTCGCAAGCGCCGGCACGGCTTTCGTGCCCGTATCGCCACAAAGGGTGGCCGCAAGGTCATCATCGCCCGTCGGGCACGTGGCCGCAAGCGTCTGTCAGCTTAAGCTGGCGTTGCCCGATGACCAATCGCGGGCGAACGACGTCAAGCAACGATGAAATAACTGCCGGGCGGCTGAAAAGCCGCCCGCAGTTTCTTGCCGTGCGTGCGGGAGAACAACGGAAAGGACCGCTGTTTCTTCTGGAGGTCCTCGACCGAAACGCCCCGCAGGAACCGCCGCGCGCCGGTTTTACGGTGACGAAGAAACAGGGCAATGCCGTGGAACGCAACCGGATGCGACGACGCCTCAAGGAGGCGGTGCGTCTGTCTGCCGGATTTGCAATGAAGCCGGGACACGACTATGTGATTGTCGCCCGACGCGACCTTCTGACCGCCCCTTTCGAGCGGATCATCAGGAGCCTGAGCGAACGCATCGAAAACAAGCCGAAACATAAGCGGCCCGAACAGGCCGGCTCCAGGAAAGAATGATGGAAAAAAACCGCAATTACTTCGTGGCAATTGCCCTGTCCGTGCTCATCCTGATTGCCTGGCAGTTCCTCTACGTCAATCCGAAGATCGAGAAGGATCGTCTCGCCGCCGAAGCGCAGCAGGCACAGAGCCAGACGCAGGCCGCCAACAATGCCGCGCAACAGGCGACACCGGGCCAAGCTCTGCCGGCCAACGGCGCCGTGCCCGGATCCGTCGAGAGCCGCGACCAGGCAATCGCCAAGTCCGCCCGCGTGACCATCGACACGCCGGCGCTCAGTGGCTCGATCAACCTGACCGGCGCCCGTTTCGACGACCTGAAGCTCAAGGAATACCACGAGACTGTCGACGACAAGAGCCCACTGATCACGCTCTTCAGCCCGGCTGAGACCCAGAACGGGTATTTCACTGAACTCGGCTATATCGGCAATGAGGCGACGGGTACAGTTCCCGGCCCGACCACGGTATGGACCCTTTCGGGCGGCGACAAGCTGACGACGGCGACCCCGGTGACGCTCACCTTTACCAACGAAAAGGGTCTGACGTTCACCCGGACGATTTCCATCGACGACCATTTCATGTTCCAGGTTACCGACGCCGTTTCCAATGCCGGAACGGCACCGGTTTCGCTGTCCTCCTACGGCCGGGTGACGCGCTTCAACAAACCACTCGAACCAAGCGTCTACGTGTTGCACGAAGGCTTTATCGGCGTGATCGGCGAACATGGGCTGACCGAAGTTGCCTATGGCAAGGTGGAAGATGAAGCCCCCATTCAGCCCGGCAAGACAACGACCGGCTGGCTCGGCATCACGGACAAATACTGGGCGGCAGCAATCGTTCCGCCGCAGGCAACGCCGTACGAGGCCAAGTTCGCGCACTTCCCCGATGGTCGCCCGCGCTACCAGGCAGACTACAAGCAGGATGCGATCACGATAGCGCCCGGCCAGTCCACGGAACTCAAGAATCTCGTTTTCGCAGGCGCCAAGCAGGTGCCGCTGGTCGATGGCTATGAGCAGACCTACGCAATCCCGCAGTTCGACCTTTTGATCGACTGGGGCTGGTTCTACTTCATCACCAAGCCGATGTTCAAAATGATGGACTTCTTCTTCCGTTACTTCGGGAACTTCGGCGTTGCCATCCTGATGACCACCGTCGTCGTCAAGCTGCTCTTCTTTCCGCTCGCCAGCAAGCAATATGCTTCGATGGCGAACATGAAGAAGGTCCAGCCGAAGATGGAGGAACTGAAGAAGAAGCATGGCGACGACCGCATGGCCCTGCAGCAGGGCATGATGGCGCTCTACAAGGAAGAGAAGATCAACCCGATCGCCGGTTGCTGGCCGATCCTCTTGCAGATCCCGGTGTTCTTCGCGCTCTACAAGGTGATCTACGTCACCATCGAAATGCGCCATGCGCCGTTCTTCGGCTGGATCCAGGACCTTTCGGCGCCGGATCCGACCTCGCTGTTCAACCTGTTCGGCCTGCTTCCTTATGACGTGCCACATATGCTGATGATCGGCGTCTGGCCGTTGATCATGGGTGTCACCATGTTCCTGCAGATGCGCATGAATCCGACGCCGCCGGATCCGACACAGGCGATGCTGTTCACCTGGATGCCTGTCGTCTTCACCTTCATGCTGGCAACCTTCCCGGCCGGTCTCGTCATCTACTGGGCCTGGAACAACACGCTGTCGATCACCCAGCAGGCCTTCATCATGAAACGCCAGGGTGTGAAGGTCGAACTGATCGACAATCTCAAGGGATTGTTCGTCAAGAAGCCCAAACCGGCTGAGTAACGGTCGGCACAAAGGATAAAAGAAGCCCGGTTCACACGCTTGAACCGGGCTTTTTGTTGTGCATGGCTCCCCGAAGGACGGCCGCCGCTTTAGAGCATGCGTTGCATCTCCTCGCCGAGCCATTTGCGGAATTTCCGGGTCATGCGGTTTTCGTGGCGCTGAAAGACAACGCGATAATGGCCGAGATCCACGGGGCCGAAGCCCGGCAAGGCGACCAGGCCTCCGGAGCGGATCTCCCGTTCCGTCAGAAATGCGGGTGCCAGAACCATGCCCAACCCGGCGGTGGCCGCGTGCAAGGCTGCATCGTCGGTATCGAACACATGCTGGATATTGACAACGCGCGGCTCCAGTCCAAGCGTGCGGGTCCACAGCGACCAGTCCCAATTATCCTGCGCGCACTGCAGGGCGGGGATTCTTGCGAGATCACCGGCGCCTTCATATCCCGCGGCAATCAAAAGCGCCGGCGAGGCCACGGGGCGGCTCATGTCGGCAGCAAGCCACTCGCCTTCGGCAGGCACCGAGCCGGCACGGTGATAGGAAATGGCAAGATCGCAGGTGCCAAGAGCGATGTCGGAGGTGACCTTGGTCTCGACGCGAACACGGGCTGCCGGATGAAGCGCCTTGAACCGCTCGAGCGCCGGGATCAACCAGCGAACCGCCAAAGACACGGAGACGCGCACGACGATTTCGTTCTGGTCGCGACTGAGGGCCTCCGTCGAGCGATCAATAGCAGCGATCGCTGCGGCAGCGTCGTCGTAGAGACGACGTCCGGCATCCGTCAGCACGAGGAAGTTGTGGCTTCGCTTGAAAAGAGGCAGGCCCAGTTCCCCTCCAGCTTCTTGATCTGATGGCTGACGGCACTGGGGGTTAGTCCCACCTCCGTCGCGGCTTTCAGGATGCTGAGGTGGCGGGCGGCCAACACGAATATCCGCACAGCGTTGAGCGAGACACTTCTCTTGTTCTGCATCGAAAATACTCATTCAGACACTAAAATTCGAGTTTGCAACACAGCCCGGCAGTTTGGCAAGACTGGTACAATAAACCTCGGAAAGACAAGAGCTTGCGGAAAATCCGGTCGAATTCAAACGTCGAGGCCATGATCTGGGTCTTGCTGGGCACTGCGTTATTTTCCTTGATCTTTGCATCGGGGAAATTCGGCGGCGAATCCGTATCCGTCGTGCAGATCCAGTTTCTCCGCTACGTCACGGGCTTTGCAACATTGCTGGGTGTCGTTGCCTGCAAAGGCGAAAGCCTGCGCGCCTATCGCAGTGATCGGCCGTTTTCGCATGCCGTGCGCGCCATCTTCGGTGTTTCCGGTGGTTTTGCGCTCATCTACGCTTCAGCCGAAATGCCGATTGTCGATGCGACGGCACTTGGTCTGCTCTATGTGGTCTTCGTCATTCCGCTCGCCGTGTTCATCCTGAAGGAGGATGTCACGAAGCAGCATCTGGTCGGCATTGTCCTCAGTTGTGCCGGGGCAGGTTTCATCATGATTTCACGCGGCGCCTTTGCGCAGTTCCAGCCGGCCTATCTCTGGCCGGCGGCGATTGCCGTTGCCGGCGCTGCGCTGCTGGCCGTCGAAGGTTTGCTGATCCGGGTCCTGTCCCATGCCGACAGGCCGCTGACCGTGCTTTTGCATGTGAATGGTTTCGGCATCATACTGCTCGCCATTCCGGCAGCCTTCGCCTGGAAAGCCATGTCGCTCTCTGCCATGGCCCCTTTTCTCCTGCTCGGCCCGATCGCCGTTGCGGCACAATATTGCATCGTGCGCGGCTATCGGATTGCATCGCTGGCGATCGTCGGACCGGTTGACTATGCCTGGCTTGTCTTCGCCGCCCTCATCGGGTTTCTGTTTTTCAATGAAGTGCCGACAACAGGCGTCATCGTGGGATCGGTGATCATAGCCATCGGCGGGATCGTGCTTGCGATCATCAAGCCGATACCGGAAAAGATCGGCGTCGAGGAACCGTGACTTTCGGGAATTGCGACAGGGCCTTGTCGCGATTACCGGCGTGAACGTCGCGATTTGGTCCTAGATTACGGTGCTTATCAATGGATTCGCCCATGTCGCAGCCGACCTCGTTTCAGAAGCCTGCTCTGGCGACCCAGCCAAGCCAGACAAACGGCATTGTCCTTGTTCTCGGTTCGGCGATTGTCTGGAGCTTCGGCGGCACGCTGGCGCGTTTCCTTGACATCAACGATAGCTGGACGGTGGTTTTCTGGCGCTCCGTCTTTGCAGCCCTTTTCCTGATCGGCTTCATGCTGCTGCGCGACGGGCCGCGCAGCACCGTGACCCTGTTTCGAACGATGGGCCTGCCCGGCATCGCCGTCGGGCTGTGTTTCGCCATCGCCTCCACATCGTTCATCCTGGCGCTGGCCTATACGACAGTCGCAAATGTCGTGCTGATCCAGGCAGGGGTGCCGCTGATTGCCGCGCTCATCGCCTGGGTCCTGTTTCGCGAACGCATTTCGCTCCTGACTTGGCTCGCCATCGCCGCTGTCATCTTCGGTGTGGCAATCATGGTCTCGGACTCGATCGGCGGCACGGTCTCGCTGATCGGCGATGCGCTGGCGCTTCTGATCGCGCTGGTCTTCGCGACGGCGACCGTGATCACGCGCCGTTACGCCCATGTCCGGATGACGCCGGCCGTTTGTCTCGGCACCATCGTTGCCGGCAGCGTCGCGGCGACGCAGGCGAGCAGTTTTGCAGTCACGCTACCGGAACTCGGTGTGCTCGTTGTGTTCGGTGCATTGAACTTCGGCCTGGGGCTCGCCTTGTTCGTCACCGGCGCGCGGCTTGTTCCCTCGGCACTCGCCGCCCTGCTGGGTACGACGGAGACCGTGCTTGGTCCGCTCTGGGTGGCGGTCATCCATGGCGAGATCCCGAGCCTCAACACTGTCATCGGCGGCGCCATCGTTCTGACAGCACTTTTAGCCTATCTCAGCGTCGAAATGTGGCGCCAGCGCCGGCTGGTGCGTGCCTCATAGGCCAATGCACGCCGTCTGCCTTGACAAGGGCGGCCAAAACCTTGAAGCCCTGCAGGGTATAAAGGATGAGCGACAGACATGACCGAAACAAAGCCGCAGCAGCCCCTTCCCGTTTTTGGACGCCCGTGGATCTTTATTCGCGGTGTGCCGTCGATGGAGTTCCTGCCCCCGAGGGGCCGATGGAGATTGCCTTTGCCGGACGCTCCAATGTCGGCAAGTCCTCGCTGATCAATGCGCTGGTCGGGCATCACGGCCTTGCCCGCACATCCAACACGCCGGGCCGCACCCAGGAACTCAATTATTTCGTACCGGCCGGCTATACCGGCGAAGGCAAGGACCTGCCGCCGATGGCGCTGGTCGACATGCCCGGCTATGGCTATGCCAAGGCACCGAAGGAAAATGTCGACGCCTGGACCAAGCTGGTCTTCGACTATCTGCGTGGCCGCTCGACGCTGAAGCGCGTCTATGTGCTGATCGACAGCCGCCATGGCGTCAAGCCGAATGACGAGGAAGCCCTTGCCCTTCTCGACAAGGCGGCCGTCTCCTACCAGATCGTCCTGACCAAGACCGACAAGATCAAGGAACCTGCCGTGCCGCGGGTGATTGCCGAAACGCAGGAAAAAATCAAGAAAAGGCCCGCCGCCTTCCCCGTGGTGCTATCGACCTCATCGGAAAAGGGAACGGGCCTCGAAGACCTGCGCAACGCGATATATACGGCGATCGGGCGCTAAGCCTCAGGCAGCCGTTGCCGGCACGAATTTTAGCGCCAGACCGTTGATGCAATGTCGCTTGCCGGTCGGCTGCGGGCCATCATCGAAGATATGGCCGAAATGGCCGCCGCAGCGACGGCAATGGCATTCCACCCGCGTCATGAAGAACGACGTGTCCTCACGCGTGCCGATGCCGCCCTCGATCGCGTCCCAGAAGCTTGGCCAGCCCGTGCCGCTGTCGAATTTCGTCTCTGAAGAATAGGCCGGCAATTCGCAACCGGCGCACTGGAAAACGCCCTTGCGCTTTTCATTGTTAAGCGCGCTGGTGAACGGTCTTTCCGTATCTTCCTGCCGCAGGATGCTGAACTGCTCCTCGGTGAGGATAGCCTTCCACTCGGCCTCGGTCTTCGTCACTTCGAAAGTCTCTGTTGGCGCCGCGAAGCCCGGACGCGTGAAGCGTGCCAGACCCGTAGCAGCAAGGAAGGCCGTGCCGGAAAGAAGGAAAAAGCGCCGCGTCGTCATGATGGCTCCCAGACTGTTGAATTTCGGTGCGAAAACATTCCGCTTTGGACATATCTTAGCTGCGCGCGGAGAGCGCCGCAAAACAAATAGGATCAAACCGACGTGAGCGGCCCCCGCGGCCACGCACCATTCCTCATATAAAAAGGCCGCTGGCGAGTGAAAGCCAACGGCCTTGAGGCCGAACGCGGGATAAGGACGTCCGGCCTGGCACCGAAGATGCGGGTTTAAGACCGCATCCGGCACCCAAAGGATCCGGCTAGGGATCAGGACTTCGGCAGAAGAACCTTGTCGATCACGTGGATCACGCCGTTCGACTGCTTGACATCGGCGATCGTGACGGTTGCGACACCACCGGTTTCATCCGTCAGCGTGATCTTGCCGCCGTCTGCCTTGGCTTTCAGTACGCAGCCGCCGACGGTGGTGACGTCATGCGTGCCGCCATCGTCAGCAACCATCTTGGTGATGGCGTCGGACATTGCGTTGGCCGAAACGACGTGGCAGGTCAGGACCTTGGTCAGCATGTCCTTGCTTTCCGGCTTCAGCAACGTGTCGACGGTACCGGCCGGCAGGGCGGCGAAAGCTTCGTTGGTCGGTGCGAAGACGGTGAATGGACCGGCGCCGGACAGCGTTTCAACCAAGCCAGCGGCCTTTACGGCTGCAACCAGCGTGGTGTGGTCCTTGGAATTAACGGCGTTCTCGACGATGTTCTTGTCTTCATACATGGCAGCACCGCCGACCATCGGGTTTTCAGCGTAAGCGGCGAAAGTACCGGCAGCCAGAACGGAAGCAATGGTGAGCGTACGGATCGTGGTCTTGAACATAAATCTTCTCCTGTTTATCTCGCAAACCCGGGACCCGGGTCTCTCCCGACATCCGCTAGGGATGTCTGCGATCCCTCTCTGCGGGGAACAGGATGATTAACGGGAGCGCTTCAAAAAGAGTTTCAGGAAAATCTATCTTTTATCAATTTGTTGATTTTCTTTTATTTTTTCAGAAACAGCAAATTCAACAGACCAAAACATCGGGCGAGCGCAAGCCCGCGGAAAGGTGCAGGTTCGGTAAGTAAATTCTTACCTTTTAAAGATTGCGCGCCTTGCCTGCTGCGATGACCGGGCCGGTGGCAGAACCTGTCGGAGATCCACCGAAAGGCTCTACGCTGATAGCGAAGGTTGCGCCTGCGCCGATTTTCGAGCGAAGCTCCGGCGCTATGACGATTTCGCCCTGGCCGGTTTGCGGCAGCACACCCAGGGATTGCGCCGGCGTATCGCCGACGATCAGCCAAAGCTCCAGTGATTTTTCTTCCGTCTGGCGGGCAGCAACCGGCGTCAGACGCAGCCTGCCGCTTTCGCCATCATACTGCGCGATCAGGTTGACCGAAGCGCTTCCCTCGCCGGATAATTCGGCTACCAGCGGCTTGGCCGCCTGGCTGGTGGAAAACAGGTTGCTGTTGATCGTGCCGATGGCGGCCATGCCGACAACGGCGGCGAGCGTCAGTCCGCGCCAGAGCGCCAGCGAACTCCAGAACCCGCCGGAACCGGCAGCCACGGGAGCGGTGGGCGCAGCGTCGGCAAACAAGCGGCGCTCGACCATGGTCAGCACCCGCGGCGGCGGGGCAACGGGTTCGAATTCGTCCTCGAAGGAGGAAAGATTATCCTGCCAGCGGCCGACCATTGCCGCGAAAGAGCGATCCAGCACCATGCGTGCCTCGACCTTGTGCCGGTCGTCGGCAGACAGAACGCCGAGCACGTATTCTCCCGCGATCACTTCATCGCGCCGGAAATCTCCGCTTTCGGGGTTCTGTGTGGTCATTGATCCATGCACTCTCTCAGTTTCAGCAGGCTGCGCCGCAGCCAGGTGCGCATCGTATTCAGCGGTACATTGAAGAGCGCCGCCAGTTCCTGATAGCTCAATCCTTCGACATAGGCCTTGCGCACGGCTTCGGCGCGTTCCTTGTCGAGTTGCGCCATGCAGGTTTCGATCCGCCTTCCCTCAGCGCTGTTCAACGCCGATTTCTCCGGATCGGGCGAAGGATCGGCCAAATCATAAGCCTCGTCAATCGTGTTTGCCACCGGCTTGCGGGCGCGGATCATATCGATCGAATGGTTTCTGGCAATCGCCGACAACCAGGCCATTGGACTCGTTTCGCCTGTGGCATAACGATCCGCCCTTTGCCAGATCTTGATGTAGATTTCCTGCAACGCCTCTTCCGCCTCTGCCCTGTCGCGAAGGATACGAATGCAGATGGCGAAAAGTTTCGGGCTGGTCTTTTGATAGAGCTGCGAAAACGCAGCCCGGTCCCTCAGCGAGACGCGGCCGATGAGCGGGGAAATATCGTCAATGGTCATTGAGAATTCCGGTCTCCATCCCGTTGCGTGGAACATAGGGCACAATCTGCCGGATAAAAAGGCAGCCGGTGTCGATAGCTGCGCCGTGTCACGACCGGTTGTCATTACGCAGATATCAACGACCCGGATCATTGCATTCGTCCCTGAACCTGCATTGGGAACTTGCATTGAAGCGCGATGCCGTTAAAGGAAACGGTTAGAATTCACGAGGCGGAAACGCCGCTCCCGACACGCCGATTGTATCGAAGGGTTCCATCATGTCCGCATCCGAAAGCGAAACCCAGGCACGCCTTCTCGCACAGGCCCTGCCCTATATGCAGCGCTACGAGAACAAGACGATCGTCGTCAAATATGGCGGCCATGCCATGGGCGATCCGGAGCTCGGCAAGGCGTTTGCGGCCGACGTGGCGCTGTTGAAGCAATCCGGCGTCAACCCGATCGTCGTGCACGGCGGCGGCCCGCAGATCGGCGCCATGCTGACAAAGATGGGCATCGAGTCGAAGTTCGAGGGCGGCCTGCGCGTCACCGACCAGAAGACGGTCGAGATCGTCGAGATGGTACTTGCCGGCTCGATCAACAAGGAAATCGTCGCGCTGATCAACCAGACCGGCGAATGGGCGATCGGACTTTGCGGCAAGGACGGCAACATGGTCTTTGCCGAAAAGGCCCGCAAGACCGTTGTTGATCCCGATAGCAATATCGAACGCGTGCTTGATCTCGGCTTCGTCGGCGAAGTGGTCGAGGTCGACCGCACTCTGCTCGATCTTCTCGCCAAATCCGAAATGATCCCCGTGATCGCGCCGGTCGCGCCCGGCCGTGACGGCCATACCTACAACATCAATGCCGACACTTTCGCCGGTGCCATTGCCGGCGCGCTGAACGCCACGCGCCTTCTGTTCCTCACCGACGTTCCCGGCGTGCTCGACAAGAACAAGGAACTGATCAAGGAGCTTTCGGTTGCCGAGGCCCTGGCGCTGATCAAGGACGGGACGATCTCCGGCGGCATGATCCCCAAGGTCGAGACCTGCATCGAAGCCATCAAGGCCGGCGTCCAGGGCGTCGTCATCCTCAATGGCAAGACCGCGCATTCGGTGCTGCTGGAGATCTTCACCGAGCATGGTGCGGGAACGCTGATCGTTCCGTGAGACGGCGAACTATCCCAGCCCGTAAATTCTGCTCGCCTCACCCTTCAACCACGCGATCATCGCGCGGTAGGGGAAGGGGCCGTGGCTGATGCGGGCAACGCCGAGGCCGGCGAGGGTCGCGACATCCGGTGCGCCGGGTTTCATCATGACGTTGACGGGCAGCGATATGGCATCGCAGACGCGGCCGATCAGATCAGGGTCGGAAAGGCCGGGCACGAAGAAGCCGCTGGCGCCGGCCTGTTCATAGAAGCGGCCGCGCCGGATGGCTTCATCGAGAAGATCGGCATGTCTTGACCCGTCCGGCTCCTTCAGGAACACATCGGTGCGGGCATTGATGAAAAAGGCAGGTCACGGCTATCGGCCATGGCTCGGATGGCGGCAATGCGCTGTCCTTGCGCCTCTGCGGCATGCAGCCCCTTGCCGCCGACCACCTGATCTTCCAAATTGATGCCGACGGCACCGGCATTGGCGACATGGGCGACATTGATCGCCGTTTCGCCTGATGTTTCCGCATAACCGCCTTCGAAATCGATTGACACCGGAAGGTCGGTGGCGCTGACGATGCTGCGGGCGATGTCGCACAGAAGCAGCAGCGGAATTTGCTGTCCGTCGCCAAAGCCGCCGGCGGCGGCAACCGACCAACTGCCGGTGGCCAGCGCCTTCGCACCGGATTCAGCAACGGCAACCGCGCTGCCGGCATCCCAGATATTGTAGAGCACGACCGGATCGCCCTTCCGGTGCAGCGCGGCAAATGCCTTGGCTTTTTCGATCTGGTTCATTCCATCCTCCCGACGGTGATCGAAATCCTGTCTATCAGAAGACAAGAAGCATGACGACACCCAGCACGATCAACAGGCAGCCAATGACCTCCAACCGGTTGATCCATTCGCGGAAGATGAAGACGGCGGACGCAAAAGTGAAGAGCATTTCCACCTGTGCCACGACCTTGACTATCGCCGCCTGCTGCAGGGTCATGGCCATGAACCAGCCGAAGGAGGCTGACGCGCCGGCAAAACCGACAAGCAGACCAGGGCGCCAGGCGACCAGCACGCGCTTCAGTTCATCCGGCTCGCGCATAAGGATCCAGACGAGCATGATGACCGTCTGCAGCAGTATGACGAAACCCAGCGTGAAGCTTGCCTGCATGACAAAATCCGGCTGCGGCAGGCTGGGCGCGAGCGCCAGCGAGGCGGAACGATAGGAGACGGCTGAGAGGCCGAAGAATGTTCCGGATAGCAGCCCTATGCCGGCGGTGCGGGTGAACACGGATGTCACCAGCGAGGTGAGGCTGAGTTCAGTCCGTGCCACCGAAATGATCATCACCCCGACAACCGAGATCGCGATGGCCACGACCGTGCCATGGCTCGCCGCTTCGCCGAGAAACAGCAGCGCAAACAGGGCAGCCTGCGCCGGTTCTGTGCGCGAATAGGCTGTTCCCACCGCAAAATTGCGGAAGGAAAACAGATGCACGAGCAGGAAGGTGGCCGCGATCTGCGCAAGGCCGCCGATGACGGCCCAGAGAAAGAATTGTGTATCGGGAACCGGCAGCGGATGCCCGAAGCCGCGCCACAGGATCGCGAGATAAAACAGCGCAAACGGCACGCCGAAACCGAAGCGCACGAAGGTGGCGCCGGTCGTGCCCATGACACCCTTGAGGTGCTTCTGCATGGCCGAGCGGATGTTCTGGAGGAAGGCCGCGGCGAAGGTGATGATGATCCATGTTTCCATGAAAGCCCGCTAGCATGCCCGCAAAACGGAATCCATTGCCATACCGCAGGCCGTCGCCTTTCGGTAACAACTCGCCTGCGTTTCAGCCTGGAATCGCTGGGCAGGCGTGAACGGGGCTTGTGCTTCCCGGTCGCTGATTTAACTTCCCGACCTGATTTCCTTAAGGGATAGCCGATGCCCGACCTACATTACGAAGAGCCGTCGCTGGCAGACCTTTACGACCTCGACAGCGGCTGGTCGATCGACCGGGATTTCTATCTGGCGCTGGCCGGACAGGCATCCCAACGCATTCTCGATCTCGGCTGCGGCACCGGGCTGTTGTGCAATGCTTATGCCGAACAGGGCCATACGGTGACCGGGGTTGATCCGGCAAAGGCCATGCTGGATGTAGCCCGGCAGAAGCCGCATGGCGGACAGATCGAATGGGTGCAATCGACCGCGCAGACCTTCCGCTCACCCAAGCGCTTCGACCTGATCATCATGACAGGCAATGCGTTTCAGGTGTTTCTCGATGACAGCGATATTCTAGCGACCTTTGCCACCATGCGGGAGCATCTGGCGGAAAACGGCAGGATCGCCTTCGAAAGCCGCAACCCTGCCATTGACTGGCCGTCACGCTGGAACAAGGAGACGGAACTGAACACCGGTAGCGGTATCATTCGCCAATCGCGCCAGGTGAAGGCGATGGTCGACAAACGCATTTCGTTCGAGACCCATTATGCGATGGGCGATCGAACGCTGGTATCGAGCAGCGAACTGCTTTTTCTTGTCCGGCCCGAGATTGAAGAGCGGCTCAAGGCATGCGGGCTTCGGGCCGAAAGCGTTTATGGAGACTGGCTATCCCAGCCGTTCGACGAGGCCACATCGGAAGAAATGGTCTTCATCGTCAGCGCAGCATGAGCGACGCCATGCTTTTCCTTTTACGTCAGCCATTCGCCATGGCATAAGGCCTGCCATGAAAAATCTCGACCGCCTGCCCACCAAAGCCGATTTCGCCCATGTCACCGACTGGGTGTTTGATCTCGACAACACGCTCTATCCGCACCACGTCAATCTGTTCTCGCAGATCGACCGGAACATGACGGCCTATGTGGCAGCGCTTCTGACGCTTGACCCGGTCGAGGCAAAGGTGCTGCAGAAACAGTATTATCGCGATCACGGCACCACGTTGCAGGGCCTGATGCTGCATCATGGCATCGATCCGAATGACTTTCTCGAAAAGGCCCATGCGATCGACTACGAGGTCGTACCGGCGGACCCGGCGCTGGGCGAAGCGATCAAGACCCTGCCCGGCCGCAAGTTTATCTTCACCAATGGCAGTGTCAAACATGCCGAGATGACGGCGCGCCGGCTGGGCATCCTCGATCATTTCGACGACATTTTCGACATCGTGGCTGCCGATTTCGTGCCGAAACCGGCCGGCGACACCTATGACAAGTTCATGAGCCTGCATCGGGTCGACACAAAACATGCCGCCATGTTCGAGGACCTGCCGCGCAATCTGGTAGTGCCGAAGGCGCTGGGCATGAAGACGGTGCTGCTGGTGCCACGTAATTTCGAATATGAATTTGCGGAAGCCTGGGAAAAAAGCTCCGACACGGATGAGCAGGCCGACTTCGTTACCGAAGACCTGACCGGCTTCCTGACACGGCTGCTCCAGGACAAGTGAAGGCAACATCCGGATACATCAGGCACAGTTTCGCCATCAAAAAACCCTTTAAGGTCAAAGGTTTAAATTACCAAAATGTAACTGGTCGACGAGGCTGGTTCGCGTATGCTTTCGGTCAGGGATAACGATCACTGAAAGGAAACACCATGCAGAAACAGGCTCTCATCCTCGGCTTCATTGCCGCCAGCATCGCCGTCACCGGCTTTTCCGCCTCTTCCTACGCCGCAAAAGGAAAGATGGCTCCGGAACAGCGCGCCGAAATGATGATCAAGCGGCTGGATACCAACAAGGACGGCAAGGTCTCGCTCGACGAGATGCAGGCACGGGTCTCAACCGTCTTCAAGACTTTCGACGCAGATAACAATGGCCAGGTATCGCGCGATGAAATCAAGGTTCGCCGCGAGGCCTTCCGCGAAGCCCGCAAGGCCTGGCGCGAAGCGAAGAACGAAGCTGACGCCGATAAGACCAAGGCGATGGAAGATCTGCGCGAGGCACGCCCGGGCATGTTCCCCGGCATGCGCGGCAAAGGCTTCAAGCGCGCGGACGCCGACAAGAGCGGTTCGCTCAGCCTGGCCGAAGTTGCTGGTGTCACGGACAAGATGTTCAAGCGCCGCGACAAGAACAGCGATGGCTTCATCGACGCAGCGGACTTCAAAAAGACGCTGTAACGGTCGCTCACCCTCTCCGTCTTCAGGGCGGGGAGGGTTGCTGCTCGCCTCGCAACGACCTAATTTTACAGCAAGCATCGCCCATCCCCAAAACTGATGACTTGCAAACGTTTTCATCCTGCGACAGGACAAGGGACGAATGGAAACCTGAAAGCCACCCCTTGAGCAACGCCCCGCTTGCCGCCGTAGACATGATCGCCCAGATAAGCGTGGTGCCGACCATTCTCGAGGTGGTCTGCAAGACCACAGGCATGGGCTTTGCGGCGGTGGCGCGCGTGACGGAAGACCGCTGGATCGCCTGCAGTGTGCGCGACGACATAGCCTTTGGCCTGCAGCCGGGCGGCGAACTCAAGATCGAGACGACGATCTGCAGCGAAATTCGCGAACACCGGCAGATCGTGGTCGTCGACCATGTCGATGCCGACCCCTCTATGCCAAGCACCATACGCCGGCGTTCTACGGGCTACAGAGCTATATTTCCATGCCGATCCTGCTCAAGGATGGCTCATTCTTCGGCACGCTCTGTGCCATCGATACGAAACCACAGAAACTGAATACGCCGGAGACAATCGGCATGTTCAAGCTGTTTGCAGAATTGATCGCCTTTCATCTCGACGCGCATCAGCGCCTCGACCAGGAGAGGCAGGCCAGCGAACTTCGCGAGCAGTTCATCGCCGTGCTCGGCCATGACCTGCGCAATCCTTTGGCTTCGCTCGATGCCGGCACGCGTATGTTGCAGCGCTCGGCTGCGGACGACAAAACGAAATCGGTACTGACCCTGATGCGCAGCAGCATCTCCCGCATGTCCGGTCTGATCGACAACGTGCTGGATTTTGCCCGCGGCCGGATGGGCGGTGGCTTCGCAATCGAACACGCAGATCGCGTGCCGCTGCGTCCGGTCTTGGAACATGTGATCGCGGAGCTGAACATGGCCCATCCGGACCGGCGGATCAGTGCAAACCTGACAGATGCGATGGTGCGCTGCGACGAAGGCCGTATCGGCCAGCTGCTGTCCAACCTGCTCTCCAACGCACTGACACACGGTGCCGAAGACGGTGAAATCCGCGTCCGCTCGGAGATCATCGACGACCATTTCGCACTCTCGGTCTGCAATGCGGGTGACCCGATCCCGCAGGAAAAGATTGCGGAGCTTTTCAAACCGTTCTTCCGGGGCGAACCGAATTCAGGCCAGCAAGGACTTGGTCTCGGACTTTACATCGTCGCGGAAATCACCAAGGCACATAATGGCACGCTGTCCGTGACCTCGACGCCGGAAGAAACCTGCTTCACGGTGAAGATCCCTCTTCAGTAAAAGGTCACTTACAAATTCTCCGGCGGCTCAGGAAGCGGGTCCATTGTGCACGCTCCCGAATTCGTTCTGCTCTACCATTCCTGGCCAAGCGCAGAGCGCGACGAAGATCACCGGGCTGATAACCGGAATGAACAGGCAAAGGGCGAAGGTGCCGGGATAACCGATGTCATGCAGGCGCTTGACCGTCAGCAGAAAGGTTGATGCGGTCGATGCGAGCGCGCAGAGGATCAGCCCCAGAGTCCACGCGGCCAGAGCTATATCCTCGCCCTGATTGGCGAACATGCGGCTGATGACGAAGCCCGTGAGACACAGCCAGAAAAGCCACGCCAGCAGATAGAGCCGGCGGCCGATGCGGCCGGAGGGGCTGAACAACAGCCAGCCCATGGTCGGCTGTCGCCCCTCCGCGCCCATCACATTAATCCCGCAGAAGTTCGTTGATGCCAGTCTTGGAGCGGGTCTTTTCATCGACGCGCTTGACGATGACGGCGCAGTAAAGGTTCGGAGCAACGACTCCGTTCGGCATAACCGCGCCAGAGCCCATCGAGCCGGCAACGACAACGGAATAGGGCGGCACTTCGCCATAGGTCACTTCGCCCGTGGCACGATCGACGATCTTGGTCGATTTACCAATGAACACGCCCATGCCGAGAACAGAGCCTTCGCGCACGATGCAGCCTTCGACCACCTCGGAGCGCGCGCCGATGAAGCAATTGTCCTCGATGATCGTCGGGCCGGCCTGCATCGGTTCCAGAACGCCGCCGATGCCGACGCCGCCGGACAGGTGCACGTGTTTGCCGATCTGCGCGCAGGAGCCGACCGTCGCCCAGGTATCGACCATCGTGCCCTCACCAACATAGGCGCCGAGATTGACAAAGGACGGCATCAGGATGGCATTCGGCGCGATATAGGCCGAGCGACGGACGACCGCGTTCGGCACGGCACGGAAACCGGCTTCGCGGAACTGGTTCTCACCCCAGCCTTCGAACTTGGAGGGAACCTTGTCCCACCAGGTCGACTGACTAGGCCCACCCTTGACGACTTCCATGTCATTCAGGCGGAACGACAGGAGCACCGCCTTCTTCAGCCACTGATTGACGGTCCAGTTGCCATCCGCGCCCTTTTCGGCGACGCGAACCTTGCCCCCGTCGAGCAGCGTCAGGGCAGTTTCGACCGCATCGCGAATCTCGCCTTTTGTATGGATGGTGACGCTGTCGCGGTTGTCGAAAGCCGCATCGATGGTCTGCGAAAGAGAGGCGAGATCGTGGGTCGTCATCGGAATTCCTTAAACTTCGGCGTTTATCGTCAAATGCTCTAGAGCATGATCCCGAAAAATTGAAGAGATTTTCGGTTCCGGTCAGCCGCTCGGACACCGTCGTGTCACAGGCCGCCATCAGATGATGATATCTGTTGCATCTTGTGGAGAGGAAAAGAGCATCCGGCAGCGATGATCATCTGCCGGATTGCGTCAGGGAAATGAAATATGGCACGAATGAAAAAGCGGAATCTGCGGCGCAAGGATGGGGTCTGGGACCCGCTGGCCGACAGTGCCCATGACCGTCACCGCGCGGCGGGCGTTCCGCAAACCCCGCAATCCATGTCGCCGGCCTATCGGCTTGCCTATGCCGACGACGACTTCCTCTGCCGTGAGGAACTGCGCCCGGTGCGGCTGCAGCTGGAACTGCTGAAGACCGAAATGATCCTTGCCGAGCGCGGCATCAAATCCACCATCGTCCTGTTTGGCGGTGCGCGCATTCCCGAGCCGGGTGGCGACGCCTGGGCGGCGAAAAACGAGACGCAGCGTCAGAACCTGACTGCGGCTTCCGTCTATTACGACGAAGCGCGCAAATTCGCCCAGCTCTGCTCGCTGCATTCGGCGCAGTCCGATCACAAGGAGTTCGTCATCGTCACCGGCGGCGGGCCAGGCGTGATGGAAGCCGGCAACCGTGGGGCCGCGGAAGTCGATGCCCCTTCGATCGGCCTCAACATCGTGCTGCCGCACGAGCAGGCGCCGAACCGCTACGTGACGCCTGAGCTTTCCTTCAACTTCCACTATTTCGCGATCCGCAAGATGCACTTTCTGTTGCGGGCCAAAGCCGTCGTGGTTTTTCCAGGCGGATTCGGAACGCTCGACGAGTTGTTCGAAACGATCACCCTGATGCAGACCGGCCGCATGGCGCTGGTGCCGCTCATCCTGTTCGGCGAAAAATTCTGGCGCACCATCGTCAATTTCGAGGCGCTGGCGGAATTTGGAACGATCGCGCCTGACGACCTCAACCTTATCAAGTTCGTCGAAACTGCGGATCAAGCGTGGGATATCATCTCGAAATTCTATGCGACCGTCGATCCGGCCAGCGTGCCGGTCGCTTCCGGCAAGCGGTAGACAGGACTGGAACCGGGCAGGCAACATCCCTGCCCGGTACTCATTTCGCTTCGCCATGCCCCGGTGACAGCCTTCTCGGGATCGGCTAAACCATGCGCCGAAGACAAACATGGCATCCGCTTTCATGACCCCCACCGATCCGATCGCCAATCTCGCCACGCTGATCCGCTGCCCCTCTGTCACGCCTGCCGAAGGCGGTGCGCTTTCTGCCTTGGAGGCCATGCTGGCGCCGCTCGGCTTTGCCTGCGAACGCGTCACGGCAACGGAGCCTGGCACCCCGGATATCGAAAATCTCTATGCCCGGCTCGGCACGCAAGGACCACACCTGATGTTTGCCGGCCATACCGACGTCGTCCCTGTTGGCGATGAGGCTGCATGGACGCATGGGCCGTTTTCGGCAGAGATTGCCGATGGCCAGATGTATGGTCGCGGCGCCGTCGACATGAAGGGCGGCATTGCCTGCTTTGCGGCGGCCGTCGCACGATACATCGAAAAGCATGGGCCGCCGAAGGGCTCCATCTCGTTTCTGATAACCGGCGACGAGGAAGGCCCGGCGATCAACGGCACCACCAAGCTGCTCGAATGGGCCGCCGCCAAAGGCGAGCGCTGGGATGCCTGCGTCGTCGGCGAACCGACCAATCCCGACGCGCTCGGAGACATGATCAAGATCGGCCGACGAGGCTCACTCTCCGGAACGATCACCGTACAGGGCACGCAGGGCCATGCAGCCTATCCGCATCTGGCCGATAGCCCCGTGCGCGGCATTCTGCAATTGACCCAGGCGCTGATGGATCCGCCCTTCGACACGGGCACCCATGATTTCCAGCCCTCCAATCTCGAAGTGACGACGATCGACGTCGGCAATCCGGCCGTGAATGTCATTCCGGCCCGCGCCACCGCACGCTTCAACATCCGCTTCAACGACACCTGGAGCGCCGAGAGCCTGAAGGCGGAGATCATTGCCCGCCTCGACCGCGCGGCAGCCGACGGAAATCTGCGGCCGGGGCGTTCGCCGGTGGCCTATGATCTCGTCTGGAGCGAGCGACCGAGCCATGTCTTCCTCACCCGCAATAACGGGCTGATTTCCTCGCTCTCCGGCGCGATCTCCGCGGTGACCGGCCGCGAGCCGAAACTCTCGACAACAGGCGGAACGTCCGACGCCCGCTTTATCAAGGACTATTGCCCTGTCGTTGAATTCGGGCTTGTCGGCCAGACCATGCACATGGTCGATGAACGCGTTGCGATCGCGGACCTGGAGACACTGACCGCGATCTACGAAACCTTCCTCGAACGCTGGTTCGGCAATGCCGCAGCTTGAGGAAATCAGCATCTACCTGAAGGGTCTCTGGCTGCTCGTTTCGGGCAAGCCGGAAGGTCTGGGCTGGCTGGATCTCAGCGCCAACGGCGTGTGGCGATCGTTTGCGGCGATCCTCTGGTGCCTGCCGGCCATGGCCGTCAGCTGGGGGCTTGGCGGCTGTTTTATCTTAGCAACATGCCGCCGGTCACCGAGACTGGCATTCTGTTCATCGCCAAGCTGTTCGTGATCGATATCGTCGCCTGGATATTCCCGCTGATGCTCATTGCCATCCTGGCAAAGCCGCTCAGCTATGACGGCGAGCTTGCGGCCATCATCGTTTCCAGCAACTGGCTGTCGGTACCGATCTTCTACGCCATGGCCGTACCAGCGGCGATCCGGCTCGTTGTGCCTGAGAGCGACGGGTTGACCGGGCTCTTGTCGCTGCTCTTCCTGATCACCGTTTTTGCCGTGATCTTCCGCCTGATGAAGACCATCACCAACAACCAGGTCCTGCTGGCCTCAGCGCTGACGCTGATGTTCATCCTGCCGTCCTTCATGATCGGCGAGAGGCTGCAGACCTATTTCGGCCTGATGCCGGGCTGATCACGCCCGCACCTCAATAGTCAACCTGCATGAAATAAAGCCCTTCCGGCGGCGCCACCGGGCCGCAGGCCTTGCGGTCTTTGGCCTCCAGCGCTGCACTGACATCATCCGGCGACCACCTGCCATCGCCCACCATTTTCAGCGTGCCGGCGAAGGACCGGATCTGGTTGTGGAGAAAACTCTGCGCCGTGGCGCGGATTTCGATCAGGTCGTCTTTCCGGGTGACATCCAGCCTGTCGAGCGTGCGGACCGGGCTGTTTGCCTGGCAATGAACAGAGCGGAACGTCGTGAAATCATGGCGGCCGACCAGCCTTTGCGCCGCGGCGTGCATGGCATCGTGATCCAGAGGCTTGGACACCCACCAGGCCTGCTTCGCCTCGATTGCCAAAGGCGAGGGCCGAGAAATGATCCGGTAAAGATAATGCCGGCGCAAAGCCGAGAAACGGGCATCGAATTCGACCGGCACCTCTGCCGCGTCCAGCACCGAGATTCTCTCCCGTGCTTGCCCGAGATAAGCGTTCAACGCATTGCGCAAGGTATGGGCGGGCCATTGCCGCGTCAGATCGACATGGGCGACCTGGCCGCGCGCATGAACACCTGAATCGGTCCGCCCGGCACCGCGGATCAAGGCTGGCTCCTGTGTCAGTTTCAGGATTGCCTGCTCGACCGCGCCCTGGACGGAATGACCGTTCTCCTGCCGCTGCCAGCCGACATAATTGGAGCCGTCATATTCGATCGTCATGCGAAAGCGTGGCATCAGATGAGCCTTGTGCCTAATGGAATCAGGCTGCCGCGCAGGAATTCGACCGCAGGCAGGGGTTTGCCGCCGGCTTTCTGCAGCCGGGTCAGCCGCACAGCCCCTCCCCGCACGCAATCGTCAGATCGTCCGAAAGCACGGTGCCGGGGTTACCCCCACCATCAGCAAGAGCGCTCTGCAGCACCTTCACGCGTTCCAGCCTGCCGCCGATCTCCGTTTCGAACCAGGCACCCGGAAACGGCGACAGGCCACGGATGTGATTGTGCACGTCGCGCGCTGCCTGCGAAAAATCGATGCGGGTTTCCGCCTTGCTGATCTTGGCGGCATAGAGCACGCCATCTTCGGCCTGCGGGACAAGCGGCAGATCGCCGCCGTCGAGCTTCTCCATCGCTTCCGTCATCAGGCCTGCACCCGCGAGCATTAGGCGGTCATGCAATTCGCCGGCCGTCATCTCCGGGTCTACAGCGACGATTTTCGTCAAGGCAACCGGGCCGGTATCCAGCCCCTTGTCCATGCGCATCACCATCATGCCGGTCTCAGGGTCGCCGGCCATGATTGCCCGCTGGATCGGGGCGGCGCCGCGCCAGCGCGGCAGAAGCGAGGCATGGCCGTTGTAGCAGCCCTGCCGGGTGCCGTTCAGAATTTCCTCGGGCAGCAGGAGGCCATAGGCGACGACAACGGCGACATCCGCATCGAAATCTTTAAATGTCTGGCGATCGGCAGCGTCCTTGAAATTCGACGGCGTCAGCACGGGGATGCCAAGGATTTCAGCGGCCTGATGGACCGGCGATTTCTGCAACTCAAGGCCCCGCCTGCCGCCCGGACGCGGCGGCTGGGAATAGACGGCGACGATCCTGTGGCCCGCCTGCGCCAGCGCCGAAAGCGTCGGCACGGAAAACTCCGGCGTTCCCATGAAGATGATGCGCAGCGACACGGCGGGCGGCCTCCCGTTTTTAATCAGGCCTCTTCAAACGGGTTTACGAGCGCCAAATCAAGCCCCTCGAAGTCTTTTACGTTCCGCGTTGCCAATGTCGCGCCATGGAAAAGGCAGATGGCGGCGATCATGGCGTCCTTGGTTTCGATGTGGCGTCCCGACTTTTGCCTTTGGGCGGCAATGCGACCATAGATCGGGGCAGCGCGAGCAGAAAAACTGAGAATGCGGCCTGCAAACTCTTCCTCAATATCGGCGAAAATCTGGGTCAGCGCATCTCGGCGGCGACCCGGATCCAGCAACTCCAGACCGAATTGAATTTCCGCAATCGTGATCGATGTCAGAAACACACCTTCCATATCGTAACGATCAAGCCAGCGCAGGATTCTATCAGTGTGCTGGCGGCCATGGATTTCGGATAGGACATTCGTGTCGAGGACAATCAAACTGCGTCACTCAAAATTTGGCGGTGAGCGGTCTGACTCCTTGCGGAAAGCGGCGATCGCCTCCAGCTCTTCAGGCGAAAAGCTCTGATCGCCAACGATCGCGCGCAAACGACTTCCCGCAGTTTGCGGTTGGTGCGGCTCCAGGCTAAGCGCCACCCTTATGCTTGCGATCGCCTCTTCGGAGAGACTGCGGCCGTTTTTACGTGCGCTTTTTTGTAGTTCTACCTTCAGGGCATCATCGACGCCTCGCAACAACAGATCACCCATGCGCACCTCCGCAATGATATCAACGATATCATAAGCGCGAAGGGCCGCCTTTTCAATGCAGGTGTCAGATTGCCTTGCTGCCGCGCAGCTTGGCGGCCTTGGCGAACTTGCGGATGACGATTTCGCGCTTGAGCTTGGAGATGTGGTCGATGAACAGCGTGCCGTTCAGATGGTCGATCTCGTGCTGCAGGCAGGTGGCGAGCAGGCCGTCGGCCTCCGTCGTCTGCTCCTTGCCCTCCCGATCGATATAGCGGACGGTGACGACTGCGGGGCGCTCAACCTCGGCGTAATAATCCGGGATCGACAGGCAGCCTTCTTCATAGACGGAGCGTTCGCTACCCGATGAGACGATTTCGGGATTGATGAAGACCAACGGCTGCTTTTCCTCGCCTTCCTTCGCAACATCGATGACAAGCATGCGGCGATCGACGCCGATCTGGATGGCGGCCAGACCGATACCCGGCGCATCGTACATCGTGTCGAGCATGTCATCCGCGAGGCGCAGGATTTCGGCATCGACCGTTTCGACAGGCCGGGAAATCTGGCGCAACACGGGATCGGGAAGGATGATGAGTGGCTTGATGGTCATTTTGCTCCCATAACCGATCTTTCAGCCGGATGGAATTCGTTCAGGGCATTTTTTTGCATATGCCAGACAGGCGAAGCGCCTGCTACCGGCACTTCACCCGCCGCCCTCGCATTTGTTCTCGTTTTGATCTAGGCGCGCCAGAAGAATCTGTTATTCTGCGACCTATGGAGCCCATCACCCTATCGCTTGATCGCACGCTTTTTGTTTTCGGGGACTATGCTTTAACGCTCGGGGGCTTTCTCCTGGCGGTCGCCCTGCTGTTGCTGGCTTCGGTTTGCATATTTGCCATTGGTCGGCGCAATTCACGTCAGCGCGCTAAGGAGGCAGACGCGCGGATGATGGCGCTGATTACGGCACAGACCGAAATGCAGGGCAGGATCGCCGCACTCGCCGACGTCTTCGGCGCGCGGCAGTCGGAGTTGAACCAGTCAATCAACCAGCGCATCGACGGCATGACCCAGCGGATCGGAACGTCCATCACCGAGCAGACGAAAGCGACGCACGAGAACCTACGTCGCCTGCAGGAACGGCTGGCGGTCATCGATACGGCCCAGACCAATATCCAGTCGCTGGCCAAGGACATGGCGGGCCTGCAGAACATTCTTTCCAACAAGCAGACACGCGGCGCCTTCGGCCAGTCGCGCATGGAGACGATCATCGCCGACGGCCTGCCGATGGGCGCCTATGCCTTCCAGCCGACGCTATCGAATGGTTCGCGACCCGACTGCACCATCCGCATGCCGAACGACCAGCCGGTGCTGGTGATCGACGCGAAGTTTCCGCTGGAAGGCTGGAACGCCATTCGCGCGGCGACAGATCCGGAAGCGTCAAAACTTGCCTCGCAACAGTTCCGGCGGGACATGGAGGTGCATATTCGCGATATCTCGGGAAAATACCTGATCGCCGGCGAAACGCAGGACACCGCCTTTCTCTTCGTACCGTCCGAATCGATCTTTGCGGAGATCCACGAGCATTTCGAAGGCATCGTCCAGCGCGCTCACCGCGCCCGCATCGTCATCGTTTCGCCGTCGCTGCTGATGCTGTCGATCCAGGTCATCCAGGCCATCCTGCGCGACGCCCGTATGCGCGAGCAGGCGCACCTGATCCAGGGCGAAGTCGTGCGGTTGATGGAAGACCTGACGCGGCTGGACGAGCGGGTGCGCAAGCTGCACGGTCATTTCCTGACAACGCAGAAGGATGTCGACGACATTCTGGTTTCCTCAGATAAGCTCAAGCGCAGAGGCAGCCGGATCGAGGCGCTCGACCTCGCAACAGCGACGGCGGCAGAACCCTCCAGGGAGCCGAAGCCGTTCGACAGCCGGCTTGGCCAATTGAAGCTGCGGGTGGTTGACGAGGACTGATCGTCTCGGGCACTGTCCGGCAAAAATCAGCATTTAAAAATCAGCACTTGGGCAGGACACCTCAGATGATTACAGTTTTCGGCTCCATCAACATGGACCTGATCGCCACCACGGCACGCCTGCCCAAGCCTGGCGAGACAGTTACGGGCACGGGTTTCAGCACCGCTGCCGGCGGCAAGGGCGCCAATCAGGCGCTCGCCGCCCGCCGGGCCGGAGCGACCGTGAAAATGGCCGGTGCCGTCGGATCCGACAGTTTTGCCGATGGCGCCCTGGAATTGCTGAAATCCGCCGGCGCCGACCTGTCGCTGGTCAAGACTGCATCGGAGCCTACGGGAACCGCCCACATCACCGTTGGCGCCGACGGGGAAAACGTCATCATCGTCGTTGCCAGCGCGAACGGGACGATGAGCCCGGACGACGCGAAAGCGGCTGTAGGCACAATGGCGACTGGCGACACGCTGATGCTGCAGCTGGAAATTCCGGCGGACGCCGTCGAGGCAGCACTCGATGCGGCAAAACAGAAGGGCGTGACCTCGATCATCAATATCGCACCGCTGACGCCGGAGGCGGCGAGGCTCGGCCGCAAGGCCGATATCGTCGTTGCCAACGAAACAGAATTCGAACTTCTTGCCGACGCACAGGATCTGACGGACGCACAACGCGAAGAGGCCGTCCGGCGCCTGCATGAGGAAACCGGACAGACGATCATCGTCACACTCGGCGCCCAAGGCGTCATGGCTATCCGCGATGGCATCCTTCATCGTGCCGTGGGCCTGAAGATCGAACCGGTCGACACTGTGGGCGCCGGCGATACGTTTTGCGGATATCTTGCTGCCAGCCTCGACGCCGGCCTCGCTTTCCCCGACGCGTTGCGCCGAGCGGCCGTTGCAGGCTCTCTCGCCTGCCTGAAGCCAGGCGCACAACCGGCTATCCCCGTCGCCGCCGAGGTCGATGCAAGAATCTGACCCTTTACCCGTGTTTCGAGAGGAACGTGAGCAGACGATCACGTCTGCTCACGTTCGAACTTTGCAAGAGCCGGCCGCGACATCACGCCACATGCGGGTTTTGCCATGCGAGGCCGATGGTTTCGCGATCCGGATAGTGGACGTCGCAGCCGCGTCTCACAAGGGATGCCTCGCCTACCGAGGGTTAAATTTTCCTAAGATTCATTGGCCGTATTTTAACGGTTGGTGATCTACTCCTGCAGTCACAAAGGTTCGCATCCCGGTTTCGGGACAATCTTTCCGGTGTCGGTCGACACCTGGCGTTCCATGACGGAGCAATTCCCAAACCTACACAGCATCACTCCGCCACGGCGGAGACCACACCAATGCGGGGACATCCATGCTCAAGTTCCAGGCCAGATCGCTTGCGACCAAACTCATCACCGTCACGGGCGGCACCATTGCGCTCGTCCTTCTGGCTTCCAACTTCGTTCTCATTTCGCAGACACAGGAACGCGTTGCCGAGCTGGTCTATGCGGATGCCGATTCACAGGCCAAGGGCATCGCGTCGGATATCGCAGGAAGCGTCGGCGAGCTTGCGGGCGCTGCGCGCTCCATGGCCGGCGTCATCGGCCTTGCCCATGAGAACAACCGCCTCGACCGCAAGGGCGTCATGGACATCCTGAAGTCCAATGTCGAAAAGAACGCTTTCGCCTTCGGCAGCTGGTTTGCGGAAGAGCCCAACGCCTTCGACGGCAAGTCGCCTGACATGAAGGGCCAGGCGGAATTCGGCGCCTCCAAGGACGGTACGTTCAATCCCTACTGGACGAAGAGCAAAACCGATGGCGGCATCAGTTTCTCGGCCTTCGATTCCGACTATCCGGCCGAGTGGTATGCACTGGCGGCGAAAAGCGGCAAGGGCGCTATAACCCAGCCCTATGCGGAATCCACAACAGGCACCGCGACGACGATGGCATCGATCGCTTATCCGGTCATGTCCAAGGGCAAGCTCATCGGCGTCAGCGGCGTCGATATTTCGCTGAAGACCCTGTCGGACAAACTCTCGCAACTGCATCCCTTCGGGTCTGGCCGCGTCACGCTGCTCTCACAGGCCGGCAAATGGCTGGTCGCCCCGGCGCCGGACCTGCTGACCAAAGCCTATGAAGGCGAAGGCACCGACGTCGTCACGGAAGCGCTCGCCTCCGGCAAGATCGGCCGGATCGAGAATCTTTCGTTCGACGAAATGGGCTCCTTCGACCGTGTCGTCTATCCCTTTGCACTACCGGATATCAACGCGTCCTGGATCGTTCTCGTCGATGTACCGCGCTCGGCCATTCAGGCGCCGGTTCTCGACCAGACCTACATGATGATCATCGGCGGATTTGTGGTTCTCGGCGCAGTTCTGCTCGGGCTCTATTTCGCCGTGCGAGGCTACGTCCAGAAGCCCCTGGCCGGACTCGTCAAGGACGTCCAGAACCTCAGCAGCGGCGCCTATGCAACACCGGTCTCCGGCCAGGAGCGCACCGATGAAACCGGCTCGGTCGCCAAGGCGCTCGAAGGCTTCCGCCACCAGCTTTCGGATGGCAAGCGCCTCGAGGCGGAAGCAAAACAAGACCGCGAGCAGTCAGAACGCGAACGCAGCCAGTCTGAAACCGAGCGCATGCAGAACAACGCCCTGCAGCGCGACATCGTCGCCCGCCTCGGCAAGGGCTTGTCGCACCTGTCCTCCGGCGATCTCAGCTTCCGCATCACCGACGAATTCCCCGGTGATTACGCTCAGCTGAAAAGCGATTTCAATACAGCCATGGACAGCCTTGAGGAGACGATCCAGACCGTCAACAGCTCGGTCGTCAACATCGGCACAGGCACCAGCGAAATCAGCAATGCCGCCAACGACCTGTCGCATCGTACCGAACAGCAGGCTGCGAGCCTGGAAGAAACGGCAGCAGCGCTCGACCAGTTGACCTCGCAGGTCAATGCCAGTGCCGACAATGCCAAGGTCGCGGCCAAGTCGGTGGAAACCGCCAGCAATGATGCCGAACAGTCCGGCGAAGTCGTCCAGAAGGCGATCGCTGCGATGAAGGGCATCGAGCAATCCTCCGGCGAAGTCAGCCGGATCATCGGCGTCATCGATGAAATCGCCTTCCAGACCAACCTGCTGGCGCTGAATGCCGGTGTGGAAGCAGCGCGTGCCGGCGATGCCGGCAAGGGCTTCGCCGTGGTCGCCCAGGAAGTGCGTGAACTGGCACAGCGCTCGGCAAACGCCGCCAAGGAGATCAAGACCCTGATCAACACCTCGGCGGGCCAGGTACGCGATGGTGTCGATCTCGTCGGACAGGCCGGTGGCGCGCTGCACAAGATCGCCGACCAGGTTGTTCAGATCAACGGCCTCATCCGCCAGATATCCGGCTCGGCCTCCGAACAGGCCGTCGGTCTCAAGGAGATCAACACCGCCGTCAACCAGATGGACCAGGTGACGCAGCAGAACGCCGCAATGGTCGAGGAAACAACGGCCGCCAGCATGACGCTGAACGAAGAGGCACGAGCACTCAGCACGCTTGTCTCGCGCTTCAAGGTTGCCCGCCAAAGCCAATCCTCCAGCGAGATGCTGCGCGATACGGCAGAACGGATGCGCGCACCGGCGAAAGCTCCAAGCTACAGCGCACCGGCCTATATGCCGCCTGCCCGGTCGGCACCTGCCCGCACCGTCGCATCGCCGGTAAAGGCCGCACCACAGGCTTCCGGGAATACCGCCCTTGCACAGGATAACTGGGAAGAGTTCTGAGCCGGTCTTGGCCTATCGAACATGAAACGGCGCCCTCGGGCGCCGTTTTCACATCTGGTTTGGCCGAAGTCAGAGCCGCGCCAGCCGCTCCGTCAGCAGGTCAAAGAAGCCCTGGTCGTCGATGAAGCGCATGACCTTGGCATTGTGCTTGCGTTTGGTGACCTGCCACCAGTCGACCACGGTCATGCCAACCGTCAGCTCCGACTTCGTCTCGATCTCGACATTGCAATCGCGGCCCGTGAAGAGTTCGGGACGGATCAGGTAGGCGATGACCGTCGGATCATGCAGCGGTCCGCCGTCGGTGCCGTATTTCTCGATGTCGAAACGTTCGAAGAATTCCAGCATTTCTGCCATTGCGACGGCCGCTGGCGAGCCGATCGCCTTGATCTTTTCGACGCGTGCCTTGTAGGTCAGCACCCGGTGGGTCACATCAAGCGGCATCATGACGATCGGAATGCCTGATTTGAAGACGATTTCCGCGGCATCCGGATCGACGTAGATGTTGAATTCGGCTGCCGGCGTGATGTTGCCGCCCTCGAAGAAGCCGCCGCCCATCATCACCAGTTCACGCACCCGAGCCGCAATTTCCGGCGCCTTGTTCAGCGCCATGGCGACATTGGTGAGCGCACCCAGCGTACAGAGCGTCACGGTGCCTGTGGGTTCCGACAGCAGTGTCTCGATGATAAAATCGACGGCGTGCTGCGCCTGCAGCGGCATGGTCGGCTCCTCCACCACAGGGCCATCAAGGCCGGTCTTGCCGTGCACGTGCTCAGCCGTTACCAGCGGCCGAGAGATCGGTTTATCCGCACCGGCGAAGACTTTGACATCGCGGCGATTGCAGAGTTCGCAGACAATACGGGCATTGCGCGAGGTCAAGGCTACAGGCACGTTCCCCGCGACCGTGGTAATGCCAAGCACTTCGATTTCCGCGGGGCTTCCGAGGGCAAGCATGATCGCTGCGGCATCGTCCTGGCCGGGATCTGTGTCGATGATTATCTTTCTCGGCTCGGTCATGTGCGGTCTCTCCTGCCATACGTCATGCAAATCAGCGGGCGGACTATGATTTGCCCGCCCGTTCGGCGCAAGCGGCTTGCGCTGATTGCGCACAGCTACCATATTGACGGCAACGGATGCTGCCTCGCAGGTCCGCTCCTAGTCGCTTGAGCCAGCAAGGACTTCGCCGATGAGCCGGATTACGCCCTTTACGAGCCCGCTGATGCTGGGCTTCGATGCAATGGAGAAAACCCTTGAGCGTATCGCCAAGGGCAATGATGCCTATCCTCCCTACAATATTGAGCGCATCCGCAGCAATGACGCTGCAGGCACGCCGGAACGACTGCGCATCACGCTGGCCGTCGCCGGCTTTTCCGACGAGGATCTCGACGTGACGACGGAGGAAAACCAGCTCGTCATTCGCGGCCGGCAAGGCGAAACAGGCGAGCGGGACTATCTCCATCGTGGGATCGCCGCGCGCCAGTTCCAGCGCGTTTTTGTGCTGGCGGAAGGCATGCACGTTTCGGGCGCCGAATTGCGCAACGGCCTCTTGTCCGTCGACCTTATCCGTCCAGAACCTGTCCGCATGGTAAAGAAAATTAATATTTCGGTCCCAGAGTAGGATGACCGGCAGATTTCAGATCCTGCCCGAAGTCACGGAGCGAGACTCATGGGATACAGACACATCACTGCCCAACTGACGAAAAACGACCTTGCCCATCTTGGCGCCGGTGAAGTCGGCTATATTCGCAAGATGCGTTCGGATGAGGTCTCGCGCGTGTTCCCGGAAGCGCCCGATATGGACCCGGGCCTCGATCTCTGGGCGCTGTTTGGTGCGGACGGTACGCCGATCCTTCTCACAGACAATCGTTCCAGCACATTCTTCAAGGCCGCCGAAGACGACCTGCGCACCGTCAGCCTTCATTGATTGAGAGCGTCGGGTTCACACCCGGCGAAACGTCAGATAGGCGGATTTGCGGCCCTCGCGCCGTGCCTTGGCCTCGTAGCGCGTACTCGGCCAGCCGGCATAGGGCGTCAGCCAGTCGCTGGCATTCTCAGCCGTCCATTCGAAAGCGGCGTGATCGCGGCAATGCAAGAGTGTCCAGTTGACATAGGTGTCGATGTCGGAGGCAAAGCAGAATAATCCGCGCGGCTTCAATACACGGGCAAACCGATCCAGATTGACCGGCGAAACGAAGCGGCGCTTCCAATGCCGTCGCTTGTGCCACGGGTCCGGGTACAACAGGTCGATCTGATCAAGGCAGGAATCCGGCAGCCAATCGAGAACCTGGGTGGCGTCGTCGTCGTGAAGACGGATGTTGGACGCCCCCTTGGCTTCGATCTGGCCGACAAGCTTGGCCATCGAATTTATGAAGGGCTCGACACCTATAAAACCGGTGGACGGGCTCTCCACGGCGCGGTGGATCAGATGCTCGCCACCGCCAAAGCCGATTTCCATGCGCATACGATCGACAGGCTGCGCAAACAACGTTTTGATATCGCTTGGCGCCGGCGACACCAGATCCACCCGGAAAGCCGGCAGAAGCGTTTCCAGATGCGCGGCCTGCTGCGTGCGCAACGGCTTGCCCTTGCGGCGTCCGAAGAAGGCCTCAGTGGCGCGGTTGCGGTGCGGTTCGGTCATGGCAGTCTCTTTCACGATAAAAGCGGACATTTCCATCAGGAAACATCCGCTTTACGTTCAATCGCTTATTGCGTCCAGAGGTGGATCAAGCAGCCTTGATCGCATCCTTGAGCGGCTTGACGAGGTCAAGCTTCTCCCAGGAGAACGAGCCGTCACGGCCGGCCTTGCGGCCAAAATGACCGTAGGCGGCAGTCTTGGCGTAGATCGGCTTGTTCAGATCGAGATGACGACGGATGCCGGAGGGCGAGAGATCCATGGTCTTCCGGATCGCGTCTTCGACCTGATCTTCCGTTACATTGCCGCTGTCGTGCAGATCGACATAGATCGACAGGGGCTGGGCAACACCGATGGCATAGGCGATCTGGATCGTGCAACGATCCGCAAGGCCGGCAGCAACGACGTTCTTTGCGAGATAACGTGCTGCATAGGCGGCCGAACGGTCGACCTTTGTCGTGTCCTTGCCGGAGAAGGCGCCACCGCCGTGGGGAGCTGCGCCGCCATAGGTATCAACGATGATCTTGCGTCCAGTCAGGCCGGCATCGCCGTCCGGGCCGCCGATCACGAACTTGCCGGTCGGATTGATGTACCAGTTGCAATCGTCTGCGATCGCGATGTCGGACAGCGCTTCGCGGATATAGGGCTCGACGACACTGCGAACCTTGGACGAATCCCAGCTCTCGTCCAGGTGCTGAGTGGAAAGAACAATAGAGGTGACTTCGTGCGGCTTGCCATCGACGTAGCGGACCGTAACCTGGCTCTTGGCATCCGGGCCGAGGCGGCCGGCTTCGCCGACGCCCTTCTTACGGGCTGTTGCCAGTAGATCGAGAATGCGGTGCGAATAATAGATCGGCGCCGGCATGAGTTCCGACGTTTCCTTGCAGGCATAGCCGAACATGATGCCCTGGTCCCCGGCACCCTCGTCGCCCTGCTTGTCTGCGGCGTTATCGACGCCCTGCGCGATGTCAGCCGACTGCGGGTGAAGGAGCACGTCGATCCTCGCAGTCTTCCAATGGAAGCCAGCCTGCTCGTAGCCGATTTCTCTGATGGCCTTGCGGGCGGCGGACTTGAATTTCGATGGATTGATGACCGGGTGGCCGGCCGCGTCCTTGACGACGTTGCCGTCCTTGTCCTTCTTCAAAAGCGTATCCGGCACGCGGACTTCGCCGGCGATGACGACACGGTTCGTGGTTGCCAGCGTTTCGCAGGCAATACGCACGCCCCAGGGATCGACACCCGTCTTGGCAGCTTCACGATAAACCAGATCGACGATTTCGTCGGAAATCCGGTCACATACTTTGTCCGGATGGCCTTCTGCCACGGATTCACTCGTAAACAGGTAGTTGGCGCGCATGCGGAAGTCCCCTCAATGAAAAAATCTTTGACCGTGTTAGTGAGTCTGGCGCCAAAAAACAAGCACACAAGGACATAAATATATCTTTATATCAGCTTGCGACAGAAAATGGCTTCCTCTCGATGGCGCGCCCCGGACATAAAAAAGCGGCTAACAAGCCGCTTTTTTCAATTTTGGCTTGCGCCAACCTTATTCGGCTTCTGCTTCGGCGGCGAGCGCCTTGACGAGATCGACGAGCTTTCGACGAACCTTGGGATCGGCGATCTTCACGAAAGCACGATTGAGCTGTAGCCCCTCGGACGAAGAAAGGAAGTCCACCACGTAATTCGAGCTCGAGGCTTCCGCCATTCCGCTGGCACCCGAGGTATTATCGCCCGGGGCGTCCTCGAAGAAGAAGGAAACCGGAACATTCAGAATGCTGGAAATGTTCTGGAGGCGGCTCGCGCCAACGCGGTTGGTGCCCTTCTCGTATTTCTGGATTTGCTGGAAGGTGATGCCCAAAGCCTCGCCGAGCTTTTCCTGGCTCATGCCCAGCATCGTACGACGAAGACGAATCCGGCTTCCGACATGAATGTCGATGGGATTCGGCTTCTTTTTATTTTCGATCATGACGTTGTCCTAACACGCAATGTTTCTGTTGCTCCATGAACCTCGGACGTTTGCATAGAGCAAACTACACGCCACGTTGTGTAGTCGAATGAAACGGCCCCCAACTCTGGTGAAGATCGATGGCTGACACCACTATGCAATTTTAGGGGTTTTCGGTCAATTATCCCGAAAAATAAAACCACTGCGGGAAGTTAGCGCAACCGTTAGACCAAGAAGGGCGAGCAACCGGAAAATCCAGCGCCGTTGCGCTGGTGCGACCATCAAGGGCTCTTTTCCCGGCAAAATTGTGTCCAAGAACCCTTTTTCGTTGTAGGACAACCCCGACACCACCGCTCCACGGGCATCGACCATTGCGGAAATTCCACTGTTTGCGGCGCGGATCAGCGGAATTCCGTTCTCGACCGCACGCACTTGCGCCTGCTGGAAATGCTGGTAGGGTCCGGGCGTATTGCCGAACCAGGCATCATTGGTGACGTTAAGCAGGGCCGAGGTGGCAAGCGCGCCATCACCGATTTCCTGCGGGAATATCGCCTCGTAGCAGATCAACGGATAAAACGTCGGCCCTCCCGGCAATGTCAGCAGCGAGCGCGTGACTGCGGGCGAGAACCCGCCCGGCATGGCTGCGGCGATGGCGTTCAGTCCAAAGGAAGACAGCAGGTTTTCAAACGGCAGGTATTCACCGAAAGGGACGAGGTGCACCTTGTCCGAGGCGCCGACGATCTGTCCGCGATCGTCGATGACATAGATCGAGTTATAATATCGCGGCGGAAGGCCCGCGCCGGCATTTTCGGCGCGCACAGCCCCGGCAATCAGTATCTGTCCGTCCTGGAGCACGTCCGAGATGCGCAGCAAGGCATCCGGGTTCTCCGTGAGGATGAAGGGGACGGATGTTTCCGGCCAGACGATAATATCCGGGCGCTTTCCGCCCTCTGGCGGCGCGGCCGCCGTCAATGCAAGGTGTTCTTCAAAAATACCTGTTCTTTCAGAGTCATCGAGCTTCGCGGCCTGATCAATTACCGGCTGAACAAGGCGGACCACAGTTTGGGAATCCGCGGGCGGCGGCGCCGGTTGCTGGAGCCTCCAGACGCCGTAGCCCAGATGGGCGCAGACAAGCAGGACGGCAAGGAAAAGCCCCGGCAGTCTGCCCTTTCGCGTAAAAATGAGCACCGGGGCAGAAAACACAAAAACGGCCAGCAGGCTGATGGACGAAAGGCCGAGAACACCTGATGACTGCATCATCAGCGGCATCGGCATAGCCGCGTAGCCGATCGCATTCCAGGGAAAGCCAGTGAGCAGAAAACCGCGAAGCCATTCGGCAATGCCAAACGCTACAGCAAGCGAAGCGATGCGGCCCATGCCGTCCGACCAGATTGATCGAGCGCCGGCTGCGGCTAGCCCATAGTAGACGGCCAGCACTGCCGGCAAACCGACGACGGCCAGAGGCAGGGCCCAGGCGAACTCGTCCGCCTCGACGAGCAGCGCATTTCCCAGCCACCAGATACCCCCGAGGAAATAACCGAAACCGAACCACCAGCCGACCGCAAAAGCAGGAAACGACCGCCTGACAATACCGGCATCCGGATTGCCGGACGCGCCATCCAGCAGCAGGACAAGAAGCGTGAAGGAAAGAAAGGGAGCGGCAAATATGCCAAGAGGAGGCAAAGCCAGAACAGCGAACGCGCCGGCCAAAAATGCAACCAAAGCGCGTCGCCATCCCGATAGCAACATGATGCTGCCAGCAAGCACTTCCATGCAGTTTCCCCCAATTTTGCCCCATCGCCGCGCCGAATTGACGAGCAAGATAAAAAGCGTAGACGACGACCGAGCGAATCAATCGTGCCGCAGTCTTCCAAAAAGCGGGTGCTTGTCGTGCTGACAGGTGGCCGATCGGGCTATTCGTTCGAGGTCATTTCGCCCTGGAGTGCGGAATTGGGCGTTTTACCCTGTTCCGGCGCTATCTCTTCGCCCTTGGCGGGTACGCGGCGACGTGCTGGCGGGCGCTTGCGGACAATCCGGACGCGCTTGACCCGACGCGGATCGGCATCAAGCACCTGGAATTCAAACCCCGGCAAAGCCTGAACGACTTCACCACGGGCAGGAATGCGCCCAAGCGATGCAAAGACGAGTCCGCCCAGGGTATCGACATCGTCGATCAAATCGCGCACGTCGAAATCCGAACCGATCGCTGCTGCGATTTCTTCCAGTTCCACACGGGCATCGGCGACAAAGACGTCATCCGAGGTCTTGGCGAACATGACCTCTTCGTCGTCATGTTCATCCTCGATATCGCCAACGACCATTTCGACGATGTCTTCGAGAGACGCGAGACCATCGGTGCCGCCGTATTCGTCGATCACCAGCGCCATCTGAATGCGGGCCGCCTGCATGCGCTGCATCAGGTCGGACGCGTGCATGGAGGGCGGAACGAACAGGACCTGCCTGATGATTCCGGCCTCCTCGACGGTTTTGGAAAGATCGACCCGCGCGAGATCGAAACCGGCCTTCGGCTGGCGCGGCGCGGGCTTGTCTGATTTTTCACCCGCGGCAGCGTTAGTAGCCGTCGCGGCAGTTGCTGCCTTCGCGCCGGTGCGCCGTTTGTTCCGGGCCTGCTTTGCAACATAGGACAGAAGATCGCGGATGTGAACCATCCCACGCGGATCGTCCAGGCTATCGCTGTAAACAGGCATGCGCGAGCGGCCGGATTCCTCGAAGATGATCATCAGTTCGCCGATGGTGATATCGAGATCGACAGCCTCGATATCCGCGCGCGGAACCATCACGTCTTCGACACGCACTTCGCGGAAGCGGAGGATATTGTTGAGCATGGCGCGCTCGGCCGGGGAAAAGGCCGTATCACTGCCGGCATCCGTCATCAATGCGTCGGCAATGTCTTCCCGCAGATTGGAACCATTGCGGCTGCGCAAAATCCGCGCCGCACGTGCCCAGAATGAGGAGGAAGATCGAGTACCCCCTCGGATTTCTGGGCATAACTACTACTGCCTGCTTCGCTTTCCGAGGCTTCTGCCCCGTCCGTATCAGCCACTACGGCCTGCGCTCTAAATTCGCTCATTGTTCCAAACTGTCATATAGGGTCGGTTTCCCCGTAGGGGTCAGATAGACCAAGGCTCGCCAAAATGCGAGTCTCAAGGCCTTCCATTCTTTCCGCATCATCCGATTCAATGTGATCATAGCCAAAAAGATGCAAAAATCCATGGACGAGAAGATGGGTGAGATGCTCGTCGAACGTCTTGCCCAGTTCTTCCGCCTCGCGCACCAGCGTTTCATGCGCCAGAATGATATCGCCGAGCATCGGCCCGGGCCGCTTGCCTGGTGTCAGCGGATAGGCTGGAAAAGACAGCACATTAGTGGGCTTGTCCTGGTTGCGCCACTCGGCATTGATCGTCCTTATCGAGGCGTCATCGGTGAAGACCAGCGAGACCTCCGTCGCCATTTTCGGAAAAGGTTGCTTCTCCGAGGTCTTCAAAAATGCTGCACTTTCGCCCAGCACTCTCTGACACAGGGTGTCGAGTTCATCCTCGGAGGGCCAGCCGCCCTCCTCCACGCTGATCTGAATATCAAGAGCCGTCATGTCAATCGACGACCGCCTTAGCGGTCGCTTTGCTCGCTTTCGTCGTGAACCGCGGTCTGCGCTTCATAGGCGCGCACGATGCGGGCGACCATCGGATGACGGACCACGTCGACATCCTTGAACCGGGTGACCGAAACGCCTTCGACGCCTTTGAGGATCTGAAGCGCCTCAACGAGGCCGGACTTCACGCCGCGCGGCAAGTCTACCTGGCTCGGATCGCCGGTGACGATCATGCGGCCATTTTCGCCGAGACGCGTCAGGAACATCTTCATCTGCATGGATGTCGTGTTCTGCGCTTCGTCGAGAATGACGACGGCATTGCCGAGCGTGCGGCCGCGCATGAAGGCGAGCGGCGCGATTTCGATGACGCCGGCGGTGATCGCCCGCTCCACCTTGTCGCCGGGCATCATGTCGTAGAGCGCATCATAGAGCGGCCGCAGATAGGGATCGACCTTGTCCTTCATGTCACCAGGCAGGAAGCCGAGCCGTTCGCCGGCCTCGACCGCCGGGCGCGAGAGCACGATGCGATCGACCGCGCCGCGCTCCAGGAGCTGCGCCGCATGGGCAACCGCAAGATAGGTCTTGCCGGTGCCGGCCGGGCCAACGCCGAAGACGAGTTCGGAGCGCTCGAGCGCACGCATATAGACATCCTGCGTCGGCGTGCGTGCCGCGATCGTCTTCTTGCGGGTCGAGATCTGCGCGAGGTTCAGCTTGGCCTTGCGTTCCATGGTCGGCAGTTGAAGCTGGTCGTCAGCGGCCAGCGCCATCCGGATCGCCCCCTCGACATCCGACGTCTCGACCGATCCGCCATTCTGGATGCGGCCATAGAGATAATCGAGTGCACGGCGCGCCTGGTTGGTCGCTGGAATATCGCCTGAGATCGAAACGGAATTGCCGCGCGGGCGGGCATCGACATGCAATCGCTCTTCGATCAGCTTCAGGTTCTGATCGAACTGACCGAACAGTTCGCTGGCATACCGGTTATTCTCGAATGTCAGCACGAAGTGATTGGCGTCTGTCGCAGATGTCTTTGACTGGCGCGGCGAGGATGAAACCAATTCGTGTCCGTTCAAGCGGTCAGGCTCCTTTGAGTGAACGGGCCCCTAGCTGATCGTCTCGGCGAAAAGGCTATTGGGGCCGGCACCGGTGATTCGTACCTTGATAATGTCACCGATTTGCGATGCTTTTGCATCAACATTCACAGACTGCAGCCAAGGCGAGCGTCCGATCAACTGCCCCGGCATGCGGCCCGGCTTCTCCAGCAGCAGATCGATCTCGCGTCCGATGCAGGCCTGCGCAAAAGCCCGCTGCTGGGAAAGCAGAAATTCCTGCAATCTTTCCAAGCGCTTGGCCTTCACCTCTTCCGGCACCTGATCGCCAAGATCGGCGCCCGGCGTTCCCGGACGGGTGGAATATTTGAACGAAAATGCCTGTGCATAACCGACCGTCTCCACCAGACGCATCGTGTCCTCGAAGTCTTCGTCGGTCTCGCCGGGAAAGCCGACGATGAAATCGCCCGACATGGCGATATCGGGGCGGGCCGCCTTGATGCGCGTGATCAAGGCGATGTACTCGGCGGTGGTGTGACGCCGGTTCATGGCTTTCAGGATACGGTTGGAGCCGGACTGGATCGGCAGATGCAGGTACGGCATCAGTTGCGGCAGGTCACGATGGGCCGCGATCAGCGTCTCGTCCATATCGCGCGGGTGGCTCGTGGTGTAGCGCAGCCGGGCAAGGCCCTCGATCCGGGCGAGAGCATGCAGAAGCTCGCCGAGCCCCCATTCCGCGCCATCGCCACCGAGGCCGTGCCAGGCGTTGACGTTCTGGCCAAGCAGTGTGATTTCGCGAACGCCGGCTTCGACCAGCTTTCCGGCCTCCGCAAGGATCTGCGCGACAGGCCGCGAGACTTCCGAGCCGCGCGTATAGGGAACGACACAGAAGGTACAGAACTTGTCGCAGCCTTCCTGCACGGTAAGGAATGCGGTGACACCCCGCGCCCTCGTCTTCGCCTTGTCCGGCGCCGGCAGGTGTTCGAACTTGTCCTCGATGGCATAATCGGTTTCCAGCACGCGCTCGCCGCGCCGCACGCGCTTCAGGGCTTCGGGCAGCCGATGATAGGTCTGCGGGCCGATGACGAGATCGACGGCCGGCGCCCGGCGCAGGATTTCGTCGCCCTCGGCCTGCGCCACGCAACCGGCAACGCCGATCATCATCTGGCGGCCTTCGCCGGCCTTCTTCTTCTTCAGATCCCGCAACCGCCCGAGCGCCGAATAGACCTTCTCGGCCGCCTTCTCGCGGATGTGGCAGGTGTTGAGGAGGACGAGATCCGCATCTTCCATGACGTCGGTGGAGATATAGCCGTCCTTAACCAGCGCGTCTGTCATCCGGTCGGAATCGTAGACGTTCATCTGGCAGCCGTAGGTCTTGACGAAAACCTTGCGGATCGGGGGATTTCCGCAGCCGCTTCCGGCTTGGCGGACAAAATGGCGATTTCTTGTGTCATGCCGGGTTCCATAGAGCAAACGGGGCTGAAATTGAAGCCCCTTGATCCCAGGCCTCAGCGCCCGCGCAGCTTGAGGCCGAGCATGGCACGGATGCGCGCCTCGATCTCGCGGCTGACCTGCTTGCGGTTGCTGGTCGCGGTGTAGGTGATCTGCTCGCCGAAGATGACATCGACATCCATCGCCCCTTCCCGCAAGACGCCGATCAGGTGCGGTGCAAGGCCGATATCGCCGGGCCAGGCCGCGACCGGCCGATGGTATCGGCCCATCGGCATGCCGTGAATGCCGGTATAGGCAATCGCCACCGGCTGGACATGCACGGCCCCGGTCGGCGAATGCGGAACGGCCGAGGCTGCGGCACCGAACAGGGAGGTCTTGACCTCGAGCAGCCGGTTGCCGTCCGAGGTCGTGCCTTCGGGGAAAAGCACGACGATCTCGCCAGCGGCCAGGCGCTGGCCGATCTCGTTGACCTGCGCGCCGGTGGTGCGCTTGTGATCACGATCGATGAAGATGGTTGCCTGGAGCCGGGCGAGAAGGCCGAAGATCGGCCATTTCTTGACATCCGACTTGGCGACAAAAACCACGTCGGCAATGGAACCCAGCACCAGGATGTCTTTCCAGGTCGCATGGTTGGAGACGAGAAGCAGCGGACGTTGCCGGTCCGGCGTGCCGTGAACCCTGACACGGATGCCGATCAGCGTGCAGGCCAGCCGATGCCAGATGCGCGGCAAAGTGCGGCGCGCCGGACGGTCCAGCGAGAGAAGAAGCATTTGCACCGGGGCCATGACCAGTGTCGCCAGCGACAGGAGAAACATCGCCAGCACGATGCGCAGCCAGTTGATCACGCAACGTCCCTCCGGCCAAGGCCGTGACGTCCCGGAAAGGTGGGGCTTCCAGCAGAGGCGCGTGCGCTAAGCAAGATCAAGCCTCATGACCAAGGCCGCCGTGCGGGCGCCATCGGCATTCTGGTAATAGGCGCGGCGCTCGCCGACCTTCAGGAAGCCGAGCTTTCGGTAAAGTCCAAGGGCGGATGTGTTGAATTCGTCGACTTCGAGGAACATCGTCTCGGCGCTGCGGGCGCGTGCCTCGCGCACCGCGGCCTGCATCAGCCGCCAACCGAGACCGGCGCGCGCATAGCGGCTATCGACACCGATGGTGAGGATTTCCGCCTCGCCGGCTGCGACCCGCGCCAGCACGAACCCTGCTGTCAGCGGGCGGCTTCCGGTATTCTGCTGCGCAACGAAGCCGAAAACCGTGTCCTGCACCAGAAGCGCATGCAGCTCGCCATCGCTCCAAGGCGAGGTGAAGCGTGCCTTGTGGATGGCAGCCGCCATGGGCAGGTCCGCCGTTTTCATGGCGAACATGTCAAATTCCGGTTTGCGGGTAAAATAATCCGTCAGTGCCATCTCACGCTCGTGCCACCGCAAAGCCGAGTTGCGGCTTTGCATCCGGGCCTCTCAGATATAGCGGCTTTGGCTTGCCGAAGGCTGGATCGGCGATCGCGCCCAGACGCGCGACGACGCCGATGTCAGCCAGATAGCGCGGCGCATCGGAATCAGTGTGTTCGCCAAGCAGCAGTTCCCGCGCCGAGCCGCAGACGACACCAACGAAACCGGATGCCAATTGGCGAGCTTCATCGACGGTATAGGCTGTCGCCTCGGCCATTGCCGCGCCTGAGGCATCGAACATCTGCCCATAGATTTCGTCGCGCTTGGCATCCATGACGGCAAAAACCGCTTGGGCCTGATGCACCTGCCGCGCAGCCCTGGCCAACACCGCAAGGCTCGATATGCCGACGGCGGGTACAGCAAGCGCCAGCGCAAACCCGCGCGCCGCCGCCACCCCGACGCGTATCCCGGTGAAGGATCCCGGACCGACAGTTACTGCGATCCGATCGACATCGGACAGTGTCTTGCCGCTTTCGACCAAGGCCTCATCAATGAAGCCCATCAGCCGCTCGGCATGACCGCGACCGATATCGGCACCGGTCATGGCCAAAACCACATCGCGATCACTGTCATAGACGCAGGCAAAACAGCCCGTTCCCGCCGTATCGAGGGCAAGAACGATCATGGCTGCAACAGGGCCTTGAGCCGGATAGACGGCATCATCGATCAGACCGCTTCGACGGCCTGAACCTCGGGAATGAAGTGATGCAGCAGGTTCTGCACGCCATGCTTCAGCGTCGCCGTGGAGGACGGGCAGCCCGAGCAAGCGCCCTTCATGTTGAGGAAGACGGTTCCGTCGCGGAAGCCCTTGAAGGTGATGTCGCCACCGTCCTGCGCCACGGCAGGGCGCACGCGGGTTTCGAGCAGCTCCTTGATGGTCGCAACGATGCTCTCGTCGCCTTCGGAGAAGAATTCCCCCTCGACATCATTGGCATCATCGCTTGCGCCGGCAACGGACATGATCGGCTGGCCGGACATGAAATGCTCCATGATCGAGCCGAGAATGGCCGGCTTCAGATGCTGCCACTCCTGCGCTTCCTTGGTCACGGTAACGAAATCATAGCCGAAAAACACGCCAGTGACACCGGGGATGGCAAACAGGCGGGCGGCGAGCGGCGAGCCGGCGGCAGCCTCTTCCTCGTCAAGGAACTCGGCCGTGCCGTTCTCCATGACGACCTTGCCGGGCAGGAACTTCAAAGTGGCGGGGTTTGGCGTGGCTTCGGTCTGGATGAACATCGTGGTCTCCGTCAGCCGGGGTCGTCGCGCGACCGGCTTGTTTAGAATTATTCAAAAGAATATATGCCGTTTGGACAGCCGCTTCAAGAGCGCAACGCGATGCTTTCACCGTCCTCAGGAGAGATTTTCCCCTTAGCTCAGCGCGTCGATTTCCTCGTTGGTGAGAAGATCGGGAATGACCGTGACCGGGATCGGAAAGGCTGCGGCCTTGCCGGCGATCGACGAGACGAGCGGGCCCGGGCCATCCTTGGCGGAACCCGATGCCAGAACCAGAATGGCGATATCCCGGTCTTCCTCGATCAGCGCATGGATCTGCTCAGCGGCGCTGCCTTCGCGGATCACCATTTCCGGCTCGATACCGATCGTCTCGCGCACCGTCTGGGCGATCTTGGCGAGAACCGCTTCCGCTTCCTCACGCGCTTCGGCCCGCATGATGCTTTCGACACCCAGCCATTGCTGGAAGTCGCCGTCGGCGATCACGTAGAGCAGAACCAGCCCGCCATTGGAATTCTTGGCGCGCAGGCCGGCATAATGAACGGCGCGGCCACATTCGGGCGTATCGTCGATCACCGCCATAAACTTGCGGCGGTGACCTTCCATTCTCGAGAGTCTTCTTGAAACCATGGCGGAACTTTTACACCCGTTCGAAATGGCTGCAAGAGGTCTTTTTCATCCCATCTACTGCAGGAAGCCGATGATCTCGCGCACCTGCTTCATGGTCTTCTCAGCCCGGGCGCGGGCCCGTTCGCCACCGTTGCGCAGGATGCCGTCAATATGGGTCGTGTCCTCCATCAGCCGGCGCATTTCGCCGGTGATCGGGGCAAGAACCTCGACGGAGAGATCGACCAGTGCAGGCTTGAACACCGAAAACTGCTGGCCGCCAAACTCGGACAGCACCTGTTCCTTGGTCTTGTCGGATAGCGCCGCATAGATGCCGACGAGATTGTCGGCCTCCGGACGGCCCTTGAGGCCCTCGACTTCGCTTGGAAGCGCATCCGGGTCGGTCTTGGCCTTGCGGATTTTCTTCGAGATCGTCTCGGCATCGTCCATCAGGTTGACGCGGGAGAGATCGGAGGCATCGGACTTCGACATCTTCTTGGTACCGTCGCGCAGCGACATGACGCGCGGTGCCGGTCCGCCGATCAGAGGCTCGACCGCAGGGAAAAGGCATGCACCGCCTCTTCGCCCACCATCGTATCGATGCCGTGGCCGGCCCGGCGGATGTGGCCGGAAAAGTCGTTGTTGAACTTCTGGGCGATGTCGCGGGCAAGCTCGAGATGCTGCTTCTGGTCGTCGCCGACGGGCACATGGGTGGCGCGATAGACGAGGATGTCGGCCGCCATCAGGCTCGGATAGGCGAGGAGGCCGAGAGAGGCATTTTCCCGGTCCTTGCCGGCCTTGTCCTTGAACTGGGTCATGCGGTTCATCCAGCCGATGCGCGCGACGCAATTGAAGATCCAAGCAAGCTCGGCATGCTGCGGCACGGCCGACTGGTTGAAGACGATGTGCTTTTCCGCGTCGATGCCCGAGGCGATGAAGGCGGCGGCGATCGCGCGGGTCTGGCTGGGCAGATCGTCATGCACCAACTGCGCCGTAATCGAATGCAGATCGACGACGCAATAGATGCAGTCGTTATTTTCCTGCAGCGCCACGAACTTGCGGATCGCGCCGAGATAATTGCCGAGATGAAGATTGCCCGTAGGCTGGACGCCGGAGAAAACGAGCGGCTGGAAGTCTGACATGATGTCCTCGATCTGGCTTGTGGAGGGCCGGGTATACCGAACTGGTCTCTGTTGATGCTGGCGGGCTTATGCAACGGCCTTGCCCGCCGATCAAGGGAAAAGCGGAGCCCTCAACCCGCGACCTGCAGCAGATCCCAGCTGTTGCCGAACGGATCGGCAAAGACGGCCACCGTCCCATAAGGCTCGCGGCGCGGCTCTTCGAGAAAGACGACGCCTTTTTCCCGCATCGCCGCGTGATCGCGGGTAAAATCATCGGTGAAGAGGAAAAAGCCGACGCGACCGCCGGTCTGGTTGCCGATCGCCGCTTCCTGTCGAGCGCCCTCGGCTTTCGCGATCACGAGCGCCGTTTCCGCAGCACCTTGCGGGCGAACCACGACCCAGCGCTTTCCTTCGCCCATGTCTGCATCTTCCAGCAGATCGAAGCCAAGGCTGCCGCAATAAAAGGCGATGGCGGCGTCGTAGTCAGGGACGAGCAAAGCAATGCGGGCGATGACCTGTTTCATGGCTGACCCCTCAGAGATCGGCGGGCGGCGCAGGGTCCGGGTGCCCGGCTTGCGCTTCATGTTGCGGCGGATCATCGACAGGTTGGCACCGCCGATCAGGAAGGCGACGCTGAAATAGACGACCATCGCCAGACCGATCAGCATCATCAGGGCGGCAAGCTGGATGAAGAGCGAGGATTCTGGCGCGAGCCAGCCGGCGAGATAGAGCGACGCGTAATTCAGCGCGACCGCCATGACGACCGTTGCCGCAATGAGCCGAAGCACGCGGCTGAACAGGGCGTTTTCCCAGGTCCAATGCCCGCGCTTTACGAGCGTGGCAAACAGGAGGATGGTCGTCACCCAGCCGGAGACGGCCTCTGCTGTTGCGATGCCGCGTTCGGCAAACAGCGGAAACAGCGAGACGGCCAGCGCGCAATTGACGACCACGGAGATGCCGATGATCTTCATCGGCGTACGCGTGTCCTCCCGCGCGAAGAAACCCGGATTGAGCGCCTTGATCATCACGAAGGCGGGAAGACCAAGACCGTAGATCGCCAATGTCGCGGCGACCGTCGATGTGGTGTCGACCGAAAAAGCCCCGCGCTCGTAAAGCACGCGGACGATTTCATCCGAGATGACCCAGAGCGCGCCGGCAGCCGGCAGCGTCAGGAACAGCACGAATTCGAGCGAGCGGTTCTGCAGGTTCGCCGCTTCGTTGACGTTTCCGCTGCGCAGAGCCCGCGACAATTCGGGCAAAAGGACCACGCCAACGGCGATGCCGACGACGCCGAGCGGCAGTTGATAGACGCGGTCGGCATATTGCAGGACCGAGATGGCGCCGTCTTTGGTGGACGCAATCATCTGGCCGATAAGCTGGTTGATCTGGGTGATGCCGCCGGTGACGGCAGCAGGAAAGGCGAGCCAGAGCAGGCGCTTGACGTTGGGTGTCATGCGCGGGCGCTTGAGGCTGAAGCTCATGCCGGCGGCGCGCACGCCGATATAGAGGACGGCCATCTGCAAAAAGCCGGCCGCAAGCACACCCCAGGAGAGATACCAAGCCGTTGCCAGAGGATCAGCACCGGTCCACAGGCCGTAGCCCAGCGCGCCGATCAGCGCGATATTCAAGAAGATCGGGGCAACGGCGGCGGCGAAATAATGCTGCAGCGAATTCAGCATGCCCGACAGCATCGCCGTCAGCGACATGCACATGAGATAGGGGAACATGACGATCGACAGCTTGACCGTGACGTCGAACTTCTCGGCGTCATCGACGAAGCCGGGCGCGATCACCCAGGCGACGATCCACGGCATGGCCAATTCCATGGCGATGGTGATCAGAAGCAGGACCGAGAACAGGACGCCGAGGACTTCCTCGGAAAAGCGCTTGGCGCCTTCGACGCCGTTGGCTTCGATCTCCTTGGCAAAAAGCGGTACGAAGGCAGCATTGAACGCGCCTTCTGCAAACAAGCGCCTAAACAGGTTGGGAAAGCGGAAGGCCGCGTAGAAGGCATCGGCCATCGGGCCGGTGCCAAGGGCCGCAGCCATCAGCGTTTCGCGGGCAAAGCCGAGGAAGCGGCTGCCGAGCGTGGCGCCGCCGACGGTTGCGAACTTGCGGACGAGGCTCATGATTCGGCTTTTGCCTTTCTGGCCGGCGCCAGCGTCCGGGGCGCTTGCTGGGGTGCGATCATGCCCGAAGGCATGCGGTCGCGCACCTCATCGGCCTCATCGGCCATGACGGCCTTCAGCCTTGCCGCGACATTGCTCTGGCGGCTTTCGCTGGTCACCTTCTGGCCGACAAGGTCGGTCACGTAGAACGTGTCGATGACCTTTTCGCCGAAGGTGGTGATGTGCGCGGACGCGATATCGAGCGAGAGATCCGAAAGCACCGCGGTCATTTCCGACAAAAGGCCGGTGCGGTCGAGGCATTCGACTTCAATGACCGTGAACTTGTTCGACAGCGTGTTGCTGATCGTTACCGCCGGCGTGACGGTAAAGGCCTTGTTGCGCTTGCGGCCCTTGGAGCGGCTGGCAATGACCTCCGGCAGACGTCGGGCGCCCGATAGCACGTCCTCGATCATCTTGCCGATGTTTGCCGCCCGCCGTTTTTCATCCTCGTCGACCGGAAATTCGCGGGTGATCAGGATCGTATCGAGCGCGCGGCCATCGGAGGTCGTGAAGATCTGCGCGTCGACGATGTTGGCGCCGGCCGCAGCACAGGCCCCGGCGATGACGGCGAGCAGGCGCGGATGATCGGGCGAGAGAACGGTGATTTCGGTGATCGCGTGAAACTGGTGGGTGCGCACCATCGTCGCCAGCGCCCGCCCGGCCTTGTCGGCCTCGCGGATGAAATGCGCATGGCGCAACTGGTCCTCGAGCGGCACCGACAGAAGGTAAGGCTGGTAATGGAGCTTCGTATAGGTCTTGCGGTCCTTCTGGCTCCAGTCGGACAAGGCGTTGAACAAGACTTCGCCGGCGTGTTTCGCCCGCTCCTTGCGCGGCACTTCGGAGAAGCCACCCGAGATCATCAGTTCGGTCTCGTAATAGAGCGTGCGCAAAAGCTGGCCCTTCCAGCCGTTCCAGACGCCGGGGCCAACGGCGCGGATATCGCAGACCGTCAGGATCATCAGCATCTTCAACCGGTCGAGCGACTGCACCCGTTCGGCAAAATCAACGATGGTCTTGCGGTCGTTGAGGTCGCGCGTCTGCGCCACCATCGACATGGTCAGGTGTTCCTCGATCAGCCAGGCGACGGTTTCGGTCTGCTTCGGCGTCAGCCCGAAGCGCGGCCCCAGCCGGCGTGCAACCTTAGCACCTGCGGTGGAATGATCTTCCGGTCGGCCCTTGGCAACGTCGTGCAGGAGAACGGCGACGAACAGGGCGGTGCGGTCCTCGATGCCGGGCATCAGCTTCACGGCGAGCGGGTGTACGTCCTCGTCCTTGCCCTGATCGACCCGCGACAGCACGTCGACCGCCCGCAGCAGATGCTCGTCCACGGTATAGTGGTGATACATGTTGAACTGCATCAGCGAGACAATCTTGCCGAATTCGGGAATGAAACGTCCGAGCACGCCGGCCTCGTTCATCCGCCGCAGGATCAACTCGGGATTGCGCCGCGAGGTCAGGATGGCGATGAACAGCCGGTTGGCTTCCTCGTCGTCGCGCAGCGCGGGCGTGATCAGGCTCAGCGAGCGGGTGACCAGCTTCAGGGCAGCAGGGTGGAACTCCAGCTTGTTGATGTCGGCGACGTGGAAGATGCGGATCAGATTGACCGGATCGCGCTTGAAGACATCCGGGCTCGAAAGCGCGATACGCCCGCCATCATCGACGAATTCCAGCGAACCGGCGATCTTGCGAACACGGTTGGTGAAACGGTTGAAAACCGCCGTCAGCCCCGGCAACTGCTTGGCCTGCTGGTCCTCCAGTGCCGCGCAGAAGATGCGTGTCAGGTCGCCGACATTCTTGGCGACGAGGAAATAATGCTTCATGAAGCGCTCGACGGCGGACAGGCCCGGGTGGTCATGATAACCAAGGCATTCGGCGATTTCGCGCTGAATGTCGAAGGAGAGGCGTTCCTCACCCTTGCCGGTCAGGAAGTGCATGTGGCAGCGCACCGCCCAGAGAAAATCGTCCGACTTCTGAAACAGCTTGTATTCCTGCCGCGAGAGAACGCCAAGCTTGATCAGGTCGGCGCTATCCTTCACCCGGTAGAAATATTTGGCGATCCAGAACAAGGTATGCAGGTCGCGCAGGCCGCCCTTGCCTTCCTTGACGTTCGGCTCGACCAGATAACGCGTGTCGCCCGCCTTGCGGTGGCGCTCATCGCGTTCGGCAAGCTTGGCGGCAATGAAATCGGGACCGGTATTCTTGACGATTTCCTCGTCGAACCGGGCGGCGAGTTCATCCGCCAGCTCGATCGAGCCGCAGATCAGGCGTGTTTCGAGAATGGCGGTGCGGATCGTCATGTCACTGCGCGACAGGCGGATGCACTCGTCCACGGTGCGGGTCGCGTGTCCGACCTTGAAACCGAGATCCCACAGGATATAGAGCATGAACTCGATCGCCGGTTCGGCCCATACGCCTTTCTTGAGCGGCAAAAGGAAGAGGAGGTCGATATCGGATCCCGGCGCCAGCGTGCCACGGCCATAACCACCGACAGCGGCGACAGCGATGCGCGCATGGGCCGGCGCATGGGAGGCGTCGAAGATTTCATTGAGCACGAAAGCATGCAGGACGGTGATCAGCTGGTCTTGAAGCCAGGAAATTCGCTGGGCGCATTTCAACCCGCTGCCGTCTTCGAGCAGCAGTTTGCGGGCCTTCTCGCGCCCTTCCAGATTGGCGGCGCGGAACGCTGACAGCAAGGCCTGCCGCATCGGATCGCGGGATTCCGCATGCGCCGAAGCGATGAAACCGCATTTGGCTTTCAGGGCCGCGACATCAAGAATTTCGGGAAATGCCATGTCTTGCTTGGCCATCAAATGCCGACCACTATCCTGTCCGACCTCAATCGCGAGCCGCTGCGTTTTCATGCGCTATAGACCTTTTGCCAAACCGACAACAGGCAAACTAGCGTTCAAGCCTTGCCAAGTTGTTTCTTCAACGCATAAAGCGCCTCCAGCGCCTCGCGCGGCGTCATATCATCGGGATTGAGACTTTTTAAGGCTTCCTCGACCTTCGACGGACCCGCCTTGGCGATCTCCTCACGGCGAATCGCCACCTGGAACAGGGGAGATCATCGATCAGCTGGCTTGCCGGGTTCTTGCGGTCGGCGTCCTCGAGCTTGGCCAGCACATCCTTGGCGCGGGCAACGACGGATGCGGGCAGGCCAGCAAGCCGGGCCACTTGGATGCCATAGGAGCGGTCGGCGGCCCCTGGGCCGACTTCGTGCAGGAAGATGACGTCGTTGTCCCATTCCTTGACCCGCATCGTCGCATTCGACAGGCGCCCGAGCTTTTCCGACAGCACGGTCAATTCATGGAAATGGGTGGCGAACAGCCCGCGGCAGCGGTTTGCCTCGTGCAGATGCTCGACGGCTGCCCAGGCGATCGACAGGCCATCGAAAGTCGCGGTGCCACGACCAATCTCGTCGAGGATCACCAGCGAGCGGTCGGTCGCCTGGTTGAGAATTGCCGCCGTCTCGACCATTTCGACCATGAAGGTCGAGCGTCCCCGCGCCAGATCGTCGGAGGCGCCGACGCGCGAGAACAGGCGATCGACGATGCCGATATGGGCGGACGTTGCCGGTACAAACGACCCCATCTGCGCCATGATGGCGATCAGCGCATTCTGGCGCAGGAAAGTCGATTTACCGCCCATGTTGGGTCCGGTCAAAAGCCAGATGGCGCCATCGCCCTCCCCGTCATGCGGCGACAGATCGCAGGTATTGGCAACAAAGGCGGCGCCGGCCTGCCGCCGCAACGCCTGCTCGACCACCGGATGGCGGCCACCGTCGATCGCAAACATCTTGGATTGATCGACCTGCGGGCGGCAATAGGCCTGCTCTTCGGCGAGCGTCGCCAGACCGGCGGAGACATCGATGACAGCCAGAGCGACCGCCGCCTTCTTGATGGCCTCTGCTTCCGCGACTACCTCAGACGTCAGCGCTTCGAAGGCCTGCAGCTCGATGGCGAGTGCCCGGTCGGCGGCATTGGCGATCTTGGTTTCGAGTTCGGACAGCACTGTTGTCGTGAAGCGCATGGCGCCGGCCATGGTCTGGCGGTGGATGAAGCGGGCCTTGGCCTCATCGCCATCCGTCAGCGCCGAGGCATTGAGCGCCGTGACCTCGATGAAATAGCCGAGCACATTGTTGTATTTGATCTTCAGCGCCTTGACGCCGGTCTCCTCGGCATATTGCAGCTGCAGTGCTGCAATGACCCGGCGCGACTGGTCGCGCAGCGCCCGCATCTCGTCGAGTTCCGCATGGGCGCCCTCGCGCAGGAAACCGCCATCCCTTTTCAGCAGCGGCAGTTCGTCTGACAGCATCGAGCCAAGACTGTCGACCAGACCCTGCGGCAGGGCGTTCACAGCCGACAGCGTCTGTGAAAGCTCCTCGGACAGCGTGCCACGCTCCAAAAGGCGACCCACTTGCGCTGCAGTCTGCAGCCCTGAAAGGATGCTGCCGAGATCGCGAGGCCCACCACGCCCGAGCGCCAACCGCGAAAGTGCCCTTGGCATGTCAGGAACACGCTTCAGAACGTCGCGCAGATCGGAACAGAACGAGGGCTGATCGGTGAGCATGGCGATCGAATCAAGCCGCGCATTGATGCGCTCCGGCTCCGTCAGCGGCGACATCAGCCGTTCGGCGAGAAGCCGGGCGCCGCCGCCGGTCACGGTCCGGTCGAGCGCCTTCAGGAGCGTGCCGTTGCGATCCCCCGACAGGGTTTTGACAAGTTCCAGATTGCCGCGCGTCGCGGGATCGATGAACAAAGTGGAGGCGCCACTTTCGCGCTCTGGTATACCAAGCGGCGGACGCTCGGCAAACTGCGTCTTCTCGACATAGGAAATCGCTGCCGACGCTGCCGCCATCTCGACCCGCGAAAAGCTGCCGAAGCCATCGAGCGTCTTGACGCCATAATAGCGGGTGATGCGGTTTTCAGCCGTCGCGCTATCGAACAGCACCGCCGGTTGCGGCACCGCGACCCGCCCCAGCACATCGATCACCGGGCGCATCTCCGGATCGTGGAACAGCGTATCGGCGAGGATGAGTTCACGCGGCTCGATGCGCAGGATATCGGCCAGGAGCCGGCTCTCCGCGGTTTCCGCCAAGCGGAAGACGCCGGTCGAGATATCGATCCAGGCCAGCGCCAAAGCTGGCTCGGAGCCACCACGAATGCGCGACAGCGCCATCAGATAGTTGGATTCGAACGGCGAAAGCAGCTTGTCCTCGGTGATCGTACCGGGCGTCACGAGCCGCACGACATCGCGTTTGACGACCGATTTTCCGCCGCGCTTCTTGGCCTCCGCAGGGTCTTCGATCTGCTCGCAGACGGCGACGCGGAAACCGAGCCCGATCAGCTTTTGCAAATAATCGTCGGCGGCATGCACCGGCACGCCGCACATCGGGATATCCTGGCCCAGATGCTGGCCGCGCCGCGTCAGCGTGATTCCGAGCGCGCGCGACGCATCGACGGCATCCTGGAAAAACAGCTCGTAGAAATCGCCCATCCGGTAGAACAGCAGCGAATCCGGATTGTTCGCCTTTATCTCGATGAACTGTTCCATCATCGGCGTTGCCGTCGACCGGCTTTCCTCCGTCGCCAGTTGCGCGGCGGTCAGGACCTCATTGTTTCGGGCGGCGGGCTCAGTCACGAATGTCATGGTTTTCCTAAAAAAGTGGTGCCACACTATTCACGGGCGTTTATAGAAGACAACAACAAAGAGGCACGCGAAAGCCGTGGCCCACAGGAGGTTGAGGAGGAACCATGTCGGAAACAGACAAGACGGATCGCACGCGCAAAAGTGTCACGGATCAGGAAGCGCTGGATTTTCACGCGCAGGGCCGGCCCGGCAAGCTGGAAATTTCGCCCACCAAGCCGATGGCGACGCAGCGCGACCTTTCTCTTGCCTATTCGCCCGGCGTCGCCGTTCCGGTCAAGGCGATCGCCGAAAACCCGGCGCTCGCCTATGATTACACGACACGCGGCAACATGGTCGCCGTGATTTCCAACGGCACCGCCATTCTCGGCCTGGGCAATCTTGGCGCGCTGGCCTCCAAGCCCGTCATGGAAGGAAAGGCCGTGTTGTTCAAGCGCTTTGCCGATGTCGATGCGATCGATCTCGAGGTCGATACCGAGAATGTCGACGAATTCATCAATTGCGTCCGCTTCCTCGGCCCCTCCTTCGGCGGCATCAACCTCGAAGACATCAAGGCGCCTGAATGCTTCATCATCGAGCAGCGACTGCGCGAGATCATGGATATTCCGGTGTTCCACGATGACCAGCACGGCACGGCGATCATCGCCGCCGCGGGTCTCATCAATGCGCTCACCCTGACCGGCCGCGACTTCAAGACGACGAAACTCGTCTGCAATGGCGCGGGTGCTGCCGCTATCGCCTGCATCGAACTGATCAAGTCGATGGGTTTTGCCCCTGAGAACGTCATCCTGTGCGATACCAAGGGCGTCATCTACCAGGGCCGTACCGAAGGCATGAACCAGTGGAAATCGGCGCATGCGGTCAAAACCGACAAACGCACGCTGGATGAAGCCATGGACGGCGCCGACGTCGTTCTCGGCCTTTCGCAGAAGGGCGCGCTTTCCGAAGGGATGATCCGCTCGATGGCCGACCGGCCGATCATCTTCGCCATGGCCAATCCCGACCCCGAAATCACGCCGGAAGAAGTCGCCCGCATCCGTGACGACGCGATCATGGCGACCGGCCGCTCGGACTATCCCAACCAGGTCAACAACGTGCTGGGCTTCCCTATATCTTCCGCGGCGCGCTCGACGTCAGGGCCTCGACGATAAACGACGCGATGAAGATCGCGGCGGCGGAAGCACTGGCAAGCCTTGCCAAGGAGGATGTTCCGGACGATGTCGCCGCTGCCTACCAGGGCAACCGGCCGCGCTTTGGTGCGGAATACATCATCCCCGTGCCCTTCGACCCGCGGCTGATCTCGGCAATCCCGGTGGCTGTCGCCAAGGCTGCCATGGAAACCGGTGTCGCGCGCAAGCCGATCCCTAATCTCGAGGCCTATGGCCGCCAGCTTTCCGCCCGCCGCGACCCGATCGCTTCCACCCTGCAGCGCATCTACGAGCGCGTTCGTCGCCAGCCCAAGCGCATCGTCTTTGCCGAAGGCGAGGAAGTGCTGATGATGCGCTCGGCGATCGCCTATGCCAACCAGGGCCTTGGCACCGCTCTGTTGCTCGGTCGCGAGGACCGCATGCGCGAGACCGCCGAACGCGAGGGCATCGATCTCGACCGGCCCGGGACCGAAATCGTCAATGCGCGCATCTCAAAGCGGATCGGTGCCTATACCGATTACCTCTACGCCCGCCTGCAGCGCAACGGCTACCTGTTTCGCGATGCCCAGCGCCTGATCAACAATGACCGCAACCATTTTGCCGCCTCCATGGTAGCACTCGGCGATGCCGACGGCATGGTCACCGGCTTGACGCGCAACTACTCGACAGCACTCGAGGACGTGCGCCGCTGCATCGATCCAAAACCGGGCCACCGCGTCATCGGGGTGTCGCTGGCGCTTTGCCGCGGCCGTACCGTGCTTGTCGCCGACACCGCCGTGCACGATATGCCCTCTTCCGAGGAACTGGCGGATATTGCCGAAGAAGCGGCCGGCCTTGCAAAACGCCTCGGCTACGTGCCGCGCGTTGCAATGCTTGCCTATTCCACCTTCGGCAATCCATCGGGCGAGCGCTCCGAGCGGGTGCGCGAGGCCGTCAATATCCTCGACAAGCGTCGGGTCGATTTCGAATATGACGGCGAGATGGCCGCCGACGTCGCGCTCAACAGCCGGGTGATGGAACAGTACCCGTTCTGCCGGCTCTCGGGGCCTGCCAATGTCCTGGTCATGCCAGCCTTCCATTCCGCCTCGATCTCGACCAAGATGCTGCAGGAACTGGGCGGCGCGACCATCATCGGACCGCTTCTCGTCGGTCTCGACAAATCGGTGCAGATCGTTTCCATGACAGCGAAGGATTCCGACATCGTCAACATGGCGGCGATTGCCGCACATAATGCCGGCGCATAGTATCGAGTCAAAAAAAGCCCGCCTCCCTGCAAAGGGGGCGGGCACCACGTAATACTTCCTAAGTCATGAGCGGAGAATAACCGTTCGGTGTTACGGGCACCGTTCGGAATCCCTAATCCCGCGCCTTTTATTTTTCAATATAGTTTCGTTATAAAATATGCGATCTGTTTTGAGACGATGAACAATATCAAAACAGGGCCGTCGATATCTGCTTTAAATTGGGGTTAACTTAACCAAATCTTTAAACCATGCTGTTCCCGAGAGAACAGCATCGGCAACGCTTCAGGAAACCTGTCCGGAAAAGCGCCCGGCATCCGCCCCGTAATAATTAAGATAGCGGCCGGAAATACTGGTGATCGGCAGGACGATCAGCACGTCCGTCGTGCGGAAGGCGTGATCAACGACGGCGCCGTTACCAACCATGGCGCCCAGGCGCATGTAGCCCTTGATCAGAGGCGGCAGGGCGGCAAGCGCCTTGCGCATGTTGATCGCTTCAGACGGCATCAGGTCCATCGTGCGAAACAATTCCGGGCGGGCCGACACGGCCCAGTCTTCGCTGACCAGTGCATTGTGATGCAGGAAGGAAAGGGCAAGCGCATGCTCCTCCGGCACCGTGCCCGGAAAGGAGCCGCAACCGAACATGGCATCGACGCCGTATTTCAGTGCGTAAGCCCAGTTTCCCTGCCAGAGCAGTTCGACCGTGCGCTTGGTACGATACTCGGGAAGCACGCAGGACCGGCCCAGTTCCATGAAGGTCTTTGCGGGATGGCGCTTGAGCAGGCTGTCGACCATGAATTCGGAAGCCGAGTAGAAACCACCCGTGTTGACAGCCACATCCTGACGCAGCAGGCGGTAGGTACCGACGATCTGGTCTTCCGGGTCGCCATCAATCGACGTGTCGAGCACGAGAAGATGATCGCAGACCAGGTCCCAGGCATCCGCGTCACGCTTGCGACGATCGGCGTCCTGCGGGATTTGTGCCTTCATTTCTTCAACGAAAACCTTGTAACGGACCGCCTGGGCGGCATCGATTTCGGAATTGCTGCGCGCTAGGCGCGTTTCGAGATTTCCGATACGACCGAGCACGTCCGGCGCGGGCGCTTGAATTTTGCGGGCGTGGTGCTGCGGCGCCTCCGCGAGAGTTGCCCTATCCAGAAATTCGACCGTCATCGCAATCATCCCGACCAGCTGATCCTGCAGCGGCATAAACCATGTTTCTGCGACAGGATAGTGACATCTGAGCGGCCGGGGAAAGCGATGGGCTCTTCGCGCGGTGATAGACGACTTGCGGGTGGTCAGCGGTCGATTAGTTGCTCGACCACCGCAGTCAGGGTCTTGGGATCGGCCGGTTTCGGCAGGACCGAATCAGCGCCTGCATCCAGCAACTCGCGGCGGATGTCGGGCCGGGTGTCCGATGTGAGCACGATGATCGGCACGGCTCTGGCCCCGGAACTGCGCTCCTGCGCGCGGATGCGGCGGAGCATCGCGAAAGCATCGCCGCCCGGCATGTTGAGATCCGTGATGATCAGTTCCGGGTTGATGCGGGTAGCAGCGGGTGCCTCGTAGAGCGCCATTCCGAGCGCAGCAAAATCACCGACGACACGCACACTCTGCCCGGCTTTCTCCAGGACGGAGCGAACGAGGAAAGCGTTGATCGGATCGTCCTCGGCCAGAAGCACGCCGCCTGAAAAGACCGCTTCGGCATGGACCGGAACGTCCCGCAGCATCGGCCGGTTGTCATTGATGGCGTCACGCACTTCCATTCCCTTCATCCGCCCTTTCAGGACCTCGACAAGCGATTTCTCGCGCAAAGGCCGTATCAGCCAGGCATCATAACCATCCATCTGGTTGATGGGGCGGCCGTTTCTTTCCTCGGGATTGACGAGGTAGGTCTTGCGCAGCTGCATTTCCTCGAGCTGCGGCAGAGCGGACAGCAGCCTGTGGAAATGGGCGGCATGCCGGTGATCAACGATGATGTCTGTCAGCGGCGCCACGCCACTGATCGCCCGGACCGCGAAGGCCTGTGCCTCCTCGACGCTGGTCACGCAGCAGCATAGACCGCCGAGCGTCGTGATCGTCGCCTCCAGCGCCTGCGATGCTGGGCCTGCAGGTGCCATGACGAGAACACGCGATTCTGCGAGTATGCCGCGCCGGACACGCGGCGCAGCACTCAGGTCGCCTCCGATAGCTGGAAAGCGGATCTCGAACCGGCTGCCCTCGCCCGGCTTGCTCGACAAAGCGAGCCTTCCGCCGAATGCTTCCATGATCCGGCGCGAGATGGCGAGACCAAGCCCGGTGCCGGCAGAGCGCTGCTGCGCGCCGCCCGCCTGCTCAAATTCATCGAATATGCGCGCCTGTTCCTCAGTCGTCATCCCTGGGCCGGTATCGTCGATGCGGATGACGACGGTCTCGCCGTCGATGCCGGCATTGACGAAAACGCCGCCGGCATGGGTGAACTTGACGGCGTTGCCGATCACGTTGAACAGCACCTGCCGCAAGCGCGCCGGGTCAAAATCCAGAAGGCCAGGAACGTCGGCGGAAACTGTGGCGCCGATCTCGATGCCCTTTTCATGGGCCCGGTGGGACAGCATTTCGACGACACTTTCGATCAGCTCCCGCAAGGGCTCCTTCGACGGACGCAACTGGAAGCGCCCGGCTTCGATCGAGGAAAAATCCAGGAGGTCATCAACAAGCTGAACCAGCGCGTGGCCGGACTGGCGCATGCCGGCCAGGTAATTCTTCTGTTCGCTCGTCAGCCGCGTCTGGCTGATCAGATGGCTCATGCCGAGGATGCCTGACAAGGGTGTGCGGATTTCGTGGCTGACGGTCGAGAGCAGACGCGACTTGGCCTGGCTGGCCTGCTCCGCACGACGCCGCGCTTCCTCGGTTTCGCGTGCGATCCGGCTTTCCTCGGTAATGTCACGGGCAATGCTGTGCAGCATGAACTGGCCGCTTGCCGGCTCACGGGCGATGACATCATGCCAGTCGAAAATCCGCAGACCCTTGGCGGTCGGGATACGGACGCGGAAATGACGCGGCGCCGGTTCCGGTTCGAAATTCAGGCCGATCCCCTCGCAGGTCATGCCCTCAGGCTTCACGCATCCCGTCAGCTGGCGAAAAACGGCATTGGCCTGAACGATCTTGCCGCCGGGTTCACGCACGATGGCGATATCGCCGAGCGCGTCGTGGATGGTCGATAGCAGCTGCGATGTCTCGCTGCGTTCCCATTGCCGATCGACGGCTTTTTCCATCTCGGCCTGGCGCGCAACCTTCGGCTTGCGCGACGAGGCGCGGTGCCAGTCCCGCAGAAGAAGTGCTGCACCCGTGACGCCACCAACAGCGAGGCAACCGGACAGGAAATAAAGGCCGGCATCCATGCCGGTTCCAAAGACGGCGGCAGAGCAGAGAAGACCAGCGCCAGCGAGCGCCGGTCGCAGGGCGGGGTAGCGTTCCTCGCGAACCTCGATGTCCTCGTCAGGCTCCAGCGAATGCAGATCATCATCGTAGGCCGAACCAGGCCCTGCGCTACGCGTCAGGGTTCTCACCGGCGGGCGGGCGTTGAATTCGGCGTCGATGCGTTGCTGCAGTTTTGACAATTCGCTCATGTCGGAACCCTTATCACGCCAAGCGTTCCGAATGTTTTCAAGCGATCCGTAGGATTTTAACGATCCCGTTTTTTCATATGCAGAAGCTCGTCCAGAATGATCGACCCGGCTCCAAGCGTGATGAAACTATCGGCGAGATTGAACACCGCGAAGGACCAGGTCTCAAGATGAAACAGGACATAATCGATGACGTAGCCGTAAAGCACGCCGTCGATGAGATTGCCGATCGCGCCGGCAATGATCATGGCATAGCCGAGATGGGCAAAGGCGCGATCCGGCGGCGTCTTGCGCCAGAGGTAGAGGACAAAGGCCACGACGACGATCCGCAGGCCGATGATCGCCCAGCGCTCGACGCCCGAAAACAGCGAAAAGGCGACGCCGTAATTATAGATGCGGTGCAAAGCCAGGAAGGGCAGCAGCGCCACATCCTCGCCGTAGGGAAGCCAGCTCTCGACGGCGACCTTGATCGCCTGGTCGAGCAGGACGGCAAGGATGATGAACACCGCGATCGGCAGCGGACGGGAAAAACTGCGGTCCTCTGCATCATGCCTTGCCATCCAATGTCAACAGGTGCCGGCGCGCCTCGAACAGCATGATGCCGGTGGCGATCGCCAGATTGAGCGAATCGGCGCGACCCTGCTGGGGAATGCGGGCCAATGCCGTCGCCTCCTTCGCCAGTTCGTCCGGCAGGCCCGCCTGCTCATTGCCCATGAGAACCACGACTGGCTTCTTGCGGTAGTCTATGGTCCGGTAGTCGACGGCACCGGCAAGATGCGTGGCCACGACCTGGACGCCGGCCGCCTTCTGCCATTTGATGAAGTCGGCAACCGTTGCCCGGATGATTGGCATGGCAAAAACCGAGCCCATGGTGGCCCGCACGGTTTCGAGCGAAAACGGATCGGTCGTCTCGCCGATCAGGATCACCCCGGATGCACCGGCGGCGTCGGCTGTGCGGATGATCGTGCCGAGATTGCCGGGATCGCGGACGCGGTCGAGCGCCACATAGGTTTCGCCAAGCGCGGGCGTGACATCACGAAGGCTGGCGTAGCGCTGTTCGAAGACGCCGACCACCATTTGCGGATTGTCGCGGCGGGTGATGGCCGACAGGACCTTTTCGCTGACTTCGAGCACCAGGCCGCCGGTCGCAACCGTCTTCAAGGCGACCTGTTCGACCTGCGGTTTGCCCTTGGCGGCCTTGGCATAGACAAGCGTCTTGATGGTCCAGCCGAGCTCGAGCGCATCGATGACGAGCTTCAGGCCTTCGGCAAGAAAGGAGCGGGTCTCGTCGCGTTCCTTCTTCTGCGACAGCGCCTTGATGTCCTTGATGATCGGATTGGTGAGGCTTGTAACCTCCTTGACCTGACCGACGCGACGGGGGCCGTGGTCTCTGATATCATGGCTCATTTCGGTACCCATCGGCTGAAAAGGGATGTTGAAAGCGCGCGGGCGGGTTCCTTGCCGGAGAGCCCGCCCTCGCGCAGGATGAGTTCGCCCGATTCCACCGCGCCGCCGCGGCCGCGCATCGTCTCGCGCATCAGTTCATGGATGGAATAGAAACTTGCCCGGATGGAATAGGCGGTCAGCACGAGGCCACGGGCATCTTCCGAAAGGATTTCCCGGCAGATATCGAGCATCAGGGCCAGATGTTCGAACAGATGCCAGACCTCGCCATTCGGTCCGCGACCGAATTTCGGCGGGTCGGTGAGGATGATATCGTAGCGGCTTCCGCGCCGTTCCTCGCGCTGAATGAACTTCATCGCATCTTCGCAGATCCAGCGGATCGGCAGCTTTTCGCCACGCCCGAGCGCCTGGTTTTCCCGCGCCCAGCCAATGGCCTTTTTCGAGGCATCGACATGGGTGACTTCGGCACCGGCCCTTGCTGCAATCAGCGACGCGACGCCGGTGTATCCGAACAGGTTGAGAACCTTGAGCGGCCGGCCGGCGGTCTCGATCCTCTCCTTCATCCAGCTCCAGTGCGCCAACTGCTCGGGAAAAACGCCGACATGGCGGAAAGACGTGAAGCGTCCGAAAAAGTCGGCATCGAGGATCTGCATCGGCCATGTCTCGCCGAGCATGTCCTTGGGGAACCGCCACCGACCCATGCCGTCCTCGTCCGTATCACCGGTAAAGACGGCGTCGGCATTCTCCCAGACGTGTACGGGCAGCGCCTTTGGCCAGAGCGCCTGCGCCTCGGGCCGGACGATCCGGTAGGAGCCGTACTGCTCGAGCTTCAATCCGTCGCCGCTGTCGATCAGGTGATAGTCGCGGGCGCCGGTGGTTTCCAGGATGACCGGGATGCGCTCTGCGGGCTTTTCACCCGTGCGGATACGGACAGCCGCAACCGGCGCAGCAGCCTCGACGGATGCGGCCGGCCAAGCCTCGGCTTTTTCGGCGCGCGCGCCGGGTGTGGGGCGCGAACTGCTCGGTCTTGCTACCTGGCGTGGCCCCGAAGGCTTGTCTTTCGGCCCGGACAGGGAGCGATTCTGCCCGCTACGCGATGCCGCGGGCGGTGTGCCTTTGCCCTTCGGCCGTCGATCTTTGTCTTTCACGGGTTCAATCCTGGTGCCGCCAATCAAGCCTGCAAATAGCACCGCTCTTTCTCTTGGCAAAGCTGTTTCCGATCTGCGATAGATGAGACCGGAGGAACGGGAGGAGATGATCGCATGGATATGAGCGGCGAAGAACGGATCGCAGCACCCCGAGACGTCGTGTGGGCTGCCCTTAACGACCCGGAAATCCTGAAACAATGTATTCCGGGCTGTCAGTCCCTGGAGCTCAAATCGCCGACCGAGCTTTCGGCGACGGTGAAGATCCGGATCGGCCCGGTTTCCGCGTCGTTTGCGGGCGAGGTCGTGCTCTCCAACATCAATGCTCCGGAGAGCTATACGATTTCAGGGGAAGGCAAGGGCGGCATAGCGGGTTTTGCCAAGGGTGGCGCGGACGTCGCGCTCATCGAGGACGGGCCGGACACCATACTGCGCTACGAGGCGAAGGCGGAGATCGGCGGCAAGCTGGCGCAACTCGGATCGAGACTGGTCGATTCCACGTCCAAGAAGCTTGCCCAGCAATTCTTTGCGGATTTCAACGCAGCCGTCAGCAGCAAAGCGGCTGCTACGACCTGAACCTGATTATTTGGACGCTGCTGGCAGCAATGTCTGGGATGCGATCGTTTCAGCGCGGGTGCGGTGCTTTTCAGCTTCCGCGTGCCATTTCACCGCCTCGGTCGCTTCGTTGCGCGCGCGCTTGCGGTATTTTCCCTGCCCGAACCAGGTGGCCAGCGATCCGACGATCAGGCCAAGGATAACGGCAAGAAACAGGAAGACGAAGAAGGGCGCCGACACGGAGAGCACGCTGTCTGCCGGATTGAACGGATTGAGCGCCAGCGTCACCGTCTGCCGGTTAGCGACAGAGAGCACGATCAAAACGATGCCCACGGGAATGAGCACCAGGATATTCATAAGCTTTTTCATCATCAGTCCGTCTCCGTCATGCCTGTGCGTCCAGCCAGCCTAAAGATGGCCGGACAGGTCAGGACGCCTCATTCGTCATCTTCGTCGTCAGCGCCCGGGTTAAGTCGCTCACGCAGCTCTTTTCCGGTCTTGAAGAACGGAACCCATTTTTCCTCGACGAAAACACTGTCGCCGGTGCGCGGATTGCGGCCGGAGCGCGACGGTCGGTTCTTAACCGAGAACGCGCCGAAGCCGCGAAGCTCGACGCGATTTCCGGCCGCGAGCGCGTCGGTGATTTCGTCGAGTACCGCATTGACGATGTTCTCGACATCCCGGTGATAAAGATGCGGATTGCGAGCCGCAACGATCTGCACCAATTCTGACTTGATCATTGCTGCCCCCTCATCATTCTTGTTTATTGTTCACGCTTTTAGCAGGACGATACAGAAAAACCATCTCGCGCAAAATCCGCGGCATAGGCTCAACCGTAGAAGACGGCCGACTTTGACCCCTCGTCCTTCTCAATCGCTGCCAACCTGCCAAACGGAAACAAGACCGTCAAGAAACAACTTGTCCCGGCCCCATTTTTCAAGGCTGCCAAAGATCGGAAAAACCTCATATCCCAAGGATTTGGCCCAATCCGTCGCTATCGCACCGAGGCCGAAAGGCAGCGATGATTTCGGCGCCTCCCATTCCAGCACCGGCAGATCTTTCGATACCTTGCGCGTTTCGAAGAAGGCGCGAATTTCATCGTCGCCTCCAAGCTGATCGACCAGTTTATCGCGCAATGCCTGCCTCCCAGTGAAAATTCGGCCGTCGGCAAGGCGCAGCGCCTCCGGTCGCGGCAGCTTCCGCCGCTCGACAACAAGATCGACGAACCAGTTGTAGCTGTCATTGATCATCGCCTGGATCACCGCCCTGGCCTCATCACTTGCCGGATGAAACGGTGACGGTTCGGCTTTCAGGGGTGCGGATTTGATTTCCTCCAGCGACACGCCGACCTTGTCCATCAGATCCTTTATCTGGGGATATTGGAAGATGACGCCGATCGAACCGGTGATCGAGGTTTCGCCCGCGACAATCTGATCACCCGCGAGCGCGATCATATAGCCCGCCGATGCAGCAAGCGTGCGCACATCGGAAACAACCGGCTTCTTTTCCGAAACCTTGCGCAATGCCTTGTAGATGACTTCGCCGCCATAGGTCGTGCCGCCGGGCGACGAGATCGTGACGATCAATCCCTTCACCGCGTCGTTCTTGGCGATTTCGTTGAGCCGCGACAGGAGCTCGCGGTCATCCTGAATGATCCCTGAAATCGTAACGCGCGCAATATGGGACCGCCCGATGGCACCGGTGCTGCCCGAACTGGAAAACAGGAATGCACCGAGCCCGGCAAGGGCGATCAGGCAGATGGCGGTCAGGCGCCAGAAGCTCAGCTTGCGTCGAAGCTGCCGCCGGTCGGCGATTGCGAGTTGATCCATGGGTGACCTCTTTGGCTTTGGCCGGACGCACCAAATCGATGGCGACGACCCGGCGCGAATGGGCGCAACAGGCAGGAATCAATAGCCGCAGCGGACCCTGCTTGTAAGCCGGTTTCAAAGTTTTTTGCGCATCCATTGTCTGCATTGAAAAAATCTCCATATTCATCGCCACTGAAGCGCCCGCGAACACGGACGCCCGACGGAAACATGGGTGTCTCTGCGGATCGCCGTATCGTTCGAACGACAGGTCTTTTTATGCTCAATGAAGCGCATTACCCCGGAGCGTTTCCGCATTCCGGGCTGGGCCCCGCGGATGCCTATGATCAGGCGAGGCGGCATTCCCGGCACGTCAAGCGGTTGAAGATCGTGCTGCCTGTGATCGCGGTCATCATCGCGGCGATCTTCGTCGTGGTCTCCGTCATCCGCGCCTATCTGCCGGACGAACTGCAGATCGAGAATGCAACCATCGAAAACGGCAAGATCGTCATGCAGAATCCGGCGATTTCCGGCCGCAACAAGCAGGGCATCAGCTACTCGATGAAGGCCGAGCGCGCCCTGCAGGACATCGCCAACCCGGACATTATCACGCTGAAAAAATCCATGCGGAAATGCCGGTGAACGACACACTGATCGCCACCGTGGATGCGGCAAGCGGCATCTACGACCGCGGCGGCAATACACTCAATATGGACGAGCCCTTCACCATCACCATGAACAATGGCGTCAATGCCGACTTCCGCTCGGCCTATCTGAACATCAACGCCGGCGAGATGGAATCGAAACTGCCGATCGCAATCAGCATGAACGGCGGTTCCATTGTTGCACAGCGGCTGAGAATGACGGATAAGGGAAGGATTGTGACTTTTGAGGGCATGGTACGGGTCAATGTCGAACCCAGCTCCATCCGAAAAAACCAGAACTAGAACCCGGTGCATCCCATGTCAGCCAATTCAACAACCACTTTGTTGCTTGCAAAAAAATTGCCGTTTCAGCCGCCCTTGCCGCAGCCCTTGCCGTTCCCGTGCTTGCCCAGTCTACATCGAGCCAGATGAAGGGTCTCGAGCTTTCCAATGATCAGCCGATCCAGATCGAAAGCGACAAGCTGGAGATCAAGGATGCCGACAGCCTGGCGATGTTCACAGGCAATGTGAAGGTTGTTCAGGGCACGACCACGCTGCAGGCCGGCAGCATGGTGGTTTATTACAAGAAAGGCGGCGGATCCATCCAGGGCGGCAATGCCGACATCGACCGGATCGAGGTCAACGACAAGGTTTTCCTGCAGTCCGGCACCCAGCAGGCGACGGCCGACAGCGGATCGTTCAACATGACGCAGCAGACGCTTGTTCTGAAGGGCAAGGAAGTTGTGCTCTCGGAAGGCAAGAATGTCTTTACCGGCTGCCAGCTGAATGTTCAGATGAACACCGGCGAAGCACAACTGCAGGCCTGTGGCGGGCGGGTCAAAATCCAGCTCGACCCGAAATCCCAGCAGAATTGATATAGTCCCAACGTGAATATTCCCTTCCTCTCCAAACGCAAACAGGGCAGCAAGTCCGATGCGGCAGCTCCTGCCCGTGCGGCCGACAAGGCGCGCTACGAAGGCACGCTGATTGCGCGCGGCCTGACGAAGAGCTACCGGGGACGCCGTGTCGTCAATGGTGTCTCGCTTGTCGTGCGGCGTGGCGAGGCCGTTGGCCTGCTCGGCCCGAACGGCGCCGGCAAGACGACCTGTTTCTACATGATCACTGGTCTCGTTCCGGTCGATGAGGGCACCATCGAGATCAACGGCAACGATGTGACATCGATGCCGATGTATCGCCGGGCTCGCCTGGGTGTCGGCTATCTGCCGCAGGAGGCCTCGATCTTTCGTGGGCTGACGGTCGAGGACAATATCCGCGCCGTGCTTGAGGTTCACGATCGCAACAGGGAGCGCCGCGAAAGCAAGCTCAACGACCTGCTCGGCGAATTTTCCATCTCGCACCTGCGCAAGTCGCCGGCCGTGGCTCTCTCGGGTGGCGAACGGCGCCGTCTCGAAATCGCCCGCGCGCTTGCGACCGATCCGACCTTCATGCTTCTCGATGAACCCTTTGCAGGTGTCGATCCGATCTCGGTGGCCGATATCCAGGCGCTGGTCCGGCATCTGACGTCCCGCGGGATCGGCGTACTGATCACGGACCACAACGTGCGCGAGACGCTGGGCCTGATCGACCGGGCCTATATCATCCATGCCGGCGAGGTGCTGACCCATGGCCGCGCCAACGACATCGTCACCAATCCCGATGTGCGCCGCCTTTATCTCGGTGATAATTTCAGCCTGTGACAGCGCTCAGCGGCAAATCTTTGCCGCATTTGGGACAGGCCTCTTGACCGAGCCGTGGATTTACGCAATTTTTGGGCCAACTGAAATTGGTGCGGCGCAACATTAGACTTGCGGCGGCCGTGGTGCCCATATTGGGCTCTGGACTGAGCTCGAAAAAGCGACGTAAAAATCAGCAACGCCAGCACTTAGCGCGTAAAAATCAAGCGGAATTTCGCGCCCCACCCCAAAGTTCACCTTATTACCGGGCACGACTTGACCAAACCCAATTAATAAGCAATTTTTGGGCCAACTGAAAATTTGAGCAGAAACCGTACCAAGACGGCGCTCATTTTCGGGGAATTGAGGGGAGTTTAGCGTAAACATGGCATTATCAGCCAGTCTCTTCCTGCGTCAAAGCCAGTCACTGGTGATGACACCCCAGCTGATGCAGTCGATCCAGCTGCTGCAGATGACGCATTTCGAACTCAATCACTTCATCGAGCAGGAAGTCGAGAAAAACCCGCTGCTTGAACTCGCCGCCAATGACGACACCTCCCATGGTTCCGACTACGCTGCCCGCGACGACGCACACACCAGCCAGGAAGACCGCAACGATCGCGACGTCATCGAATTTCCGGCGCTGGACCCGCTGGGCGATGTCTATGACAGCACGACATCGATGACCGGCGAGCGGATGAGCGAACAGCTCGACGCCAATTTCGAGAATGTCTTTCCCGATGACACAGCCCCCAGCGCGCCGACGCGCCGGAACTGCTCAGCCAATGGAAATCGATGCCCGGCGGCGACGGCGGCGAGAGCAGCGAGGGCTACAACCTCGATGATTTCATCGCGACGCGGCCGACGCTGCGCGACTTCCTGAACGAGCAGGTTCCCTTTACCATCCACGGCGCACCCGACAGGCTGATCGCCCAGCACCTGATCGACCAGCTCGATGAAGCCGGCTATGTCCATGCCGACCTCAACGAGATCGCCGTCCGCCTGGGCGCCGATCATCGCGACGTCGTGCGCGTGCTTCACCAGTTGCAGCAGCTCGACCCACCGGGCGTCTTCGCCCGCTCGCTCAGCGAATGCCTTGCCATCCAGCTGCGTGCCCGCGACCGGTTGGATCCGGCCATGGAAGCGCTTGTCAACAATCTCGAGCTGCTCGCCCGCCGCGACTTCGCGAGCCTGAAAAAATCTGCGGCGTCGACGAGGAAGACCTGATCGACATGCTGGCGGAAATCCGAAAGCTCGACCCGAAGCCCGGCACAGGCTTCGAGGCAAGCCCTTCCGAGGCGATCGTGCCTGACATCGTCGTGCGCGCCGCGCTCGACGGCACCTGGCTGGTGGAACTCAACCCGGAAACCCTGCCCCGCGTGCTCGTCAACCAGGCCTATTACGCGACTGTCTCCCGCAAGACCCCGAAGACCGGCGCCGACCATAGCTTTCTCACCGAATGCCTGCAGAACGCCAACTGGCTGACGCGCAGCCTCGACCAGCGCGCCAAGACGATCATGAAGGTGGCGACGGAAATCGTCCGGCAGCAGGACAGCTTCCTGATGAACGGCGTCGATCACCTGCGGCCGCTCAATCTGAAAACCATCGCCGATGCGATCAAGATGCACGAATCCACCGTGAGCCGCGTCACCTCCAACAAATATATGCTGACGCCGCGCGGCCTGTTTGAGCTGAAATATTTCTTCACGGTTTCGATCAGCTCCGCAGAGGGCGGCGACGGCCATTCGGCGGAATCGGTCCGGCACCGAATCCGCAACATGATCGTGCTGGAAAGCCCCGACGCTGTCCTGTCCGACGACGATATCGTCGACAGCCTGAAAAAGGGTGGCGTCGATATTGCGCGGCGCACCGTCGCAAAATATCGCGAGGCGATGAACATTCCGTCGTCGGTACAGCGCCGACGCGAGAAGCGCGCCATGGCAAAAGTCTCCGCCTGAGACGCTTGGCGTGCCTATCCCCGTTATCCCCATGATTAACAGCTATGCGGCACTGCATGCCGATTTTTGAACACTGGAATTGACTTCCGGGACAACCCGGGGTATCAGCGCGCCGCAATGGGCAGAGGACATTGACGCCGCCTTAAGCATACTCCTGCAGTTTCAGGTTGTTTTGACGCAAAATTCGTTTGCGTGCGTGAAGTGCTTGGATGACGGGTACTGTTGGCATAAACTGCACGTGCAAATCATGAAAAAGAGAGGAAACTCCATGAGTGTGCGTGTATCCGGAAAACATATGGAAATTGGTGAAGCCTTCCGTCTGCGTATCGAAGAGCAGATAGAACAGGCCGTCACCAAATATTTCGACGGAGGATATTCAAGCCAGATCACTGTGGAAAAATCTGGGTCGCGCTTTAGCGCCGACTGCAAGATTCACCTCGATACGGGCGCTGCCCTGCATGCGAATGGCGAGGCGACGGAGCCGCAGGCAGCCTTCGACGCGGCATCGATCCGCATCGAGAAGCGCCTGCGCCGCTATAAGCGCAAGCTCAAGGATCACCACATCGGCAACGGCCATTCAGGCTTTTCCGAGGTGGCCTATACAGTGATGGACTCGGTGCCTGATGACGAGCATGACGAGGTGCCTGAAGATTACGCACCGACGATTGTCGCAGAAAGCACGAAACAGCTGAAGACCATGTCGGTCGCAAGCGCCGTGATGGCGCTGGACATGACCGATGAACCGGTTCTGATCTTCCGCAGCAGCGGCAAGGAAGAACTCAACATCGTCTACAGACGCAATGACGGCAATATCGGCTGGATCGACGCAGCCAACGTTAAGAACTGAGACGTGAAGAACTGAACAGGCAGCGGGGTGCCGGAAAACCGGCATCCCGCGACCTGACGAAAACGCAGGCGTTGCGGTACGGCGGACGGCTCAAGTAGAAACGCATAAAGGCAAGCGAACCGCGAAAACCCCAGAAGGGTATTCGGGGCTAAATTGCCAGAATCCCATGCCGGGCAAAAGCCTTCGGTGCATGGAACATGCGGAACAGATCGGTTGGCAAGCTTTGTGCATCTCTTCCCAGAGGGGCCGTGTTAACCGGGCAACGAGGACAAAAGAATGGCATTGGCAGGCTTGCTGCAGCAAAATGCGATAATTCCGGCTATGAAAGCCAACTCGAAGAAGCAATTGCTTCAGGAGCTGGCGTCCAAGGCATCCAAGATAACCGGTCTTTCCGAGCGTGAAATTTTCGACGTTATCCTGCAGCGCGAACGGCTTGGCTCGACCGGCGTCGGCAACGGCATCGCCATTCCGCACGGCAAACTCGCAAGCCTGTCGAGCATCATTGGCATTTTTGCACGGCTGGAATCGCCCGTGGATTTCGAAGCGCTGGACGACCAGCCGGTCGATATTGTCTTTCTGCTGCTGGCACCTGAAGGCGCCGGTGCCGACCACCTGAAGGCGCTTTCGCGTATTGCCCGGGTGCTGCGCGATCAGGACATGGTTGCCAAACTGCGCGGTTCAAATTCCGCTTCGGCGATCTACGCCTTCCTCAGCGAAGACCAGGCGTCGAACGCAGCCTGATCCAAAAATCGAAATGAATTCCTGAAGACGCGGCCTAAGGGTCGCGTTTTTACGTTTTCACCAAGTCTTTGGCTCCGCATTCAAAAATTATCATGCCGGGCTTCAAGAGATATCGACACGGCCCAATAGCTCGACAATACTCCCGCCCAAGGGAACACGAAGGGGAACGGGCATGGCAGGACGTCTGGCTGGAAAGACCGCATTGATCAGCGGTGGTGCCGGCGGATGCGGCCTTGCCGCCTCCCAGCTCTTTGCCCGCGAAGGTGCCCGCGTCGGCATTGTCGACCTGCCGCGATCGAAGGGCGGAGAGGTGGCCGAAGCCATTCGCGCCGAGGGTGGCGAGGCAGTCTTTGCACCGGCCGATGTCTCGGTTTCCTCGGATGTGAAATCGGCCGTCAAGGCCGTCGAGGACGCTTTCGGCCCGATCACCGTCCTCTTCAACCACGCCGGAATCCTGGCCGTCGGTCCCTTCCTCGAAACCGAAGAGGACGAATGGGACCGGCTGATGGCTGTCAATGTGCGCTCGATGTTCCTGATGACCAAGGCCGTGCTGCCCGGCATGCTCAAGGCCGGCGGCGGCAGCATCGTCTCGACCTCGTCGATCTCGGCGGTGGCGGCCACGCCGATGGAGGTGCTTTACGACACAAGCAAGGGCGCCTGCCATATGTTTGCCCGGGCCATCGCCGTGGAGTTCCGCGACCGCAACATCCGCTCCAACGCCGTCTGCCCCGGCTTCATCGCCACAGATCACGGAAAGCGCGAACTGGTGGGCCTTGCCAAATACGGCGTGGACGTCTCGGACGCGGCCATCGCCGCCCAGCAGGGTCGCATGTGCGATCCGATGGAGGTGGCACAGGCCGCACTCTTCCTCGCCAGCGACGAATCGAGCTTCGTCAACGGCACGCACCTGTTTGTCGATAACTGCTTTACGGCGATGTGATCGAAGGCCGGTCTCGCTGACATCGCAGGAGCGCAAATGTGAACTACCCGGTCGCCGCAAGTCTGTTGATCTTGTTTCTGCTCTTTGTTCCGTTTCTGGTGCGGGCGAGGCAGATTCATCTTCGTCGGAAATGGCGGCTGGTGGAGGGGACGATTCGCAAGGCAACGGTTCGGGAGGCCGAGGGAGACCGCTCCATCTTCGTGGAGGTCGACTACATCTTTGGCGGAAAAGCCTACACCAGAAGCATCGATAGCTGGACCATGGATAAAGAAACCTACGCCGCCGGAAAATCGATCGCGATTCGTGTCCATCCGCTCAAACCCTGGAAATGTTTGGTCGAGCGGCCGATTGCCGGACTTAAGGACGTGATCTCGTACTGGATCGCCTCGCTGTTCTGAGGCGGAAGACCTTCTTCAATTTCATTCAACCCTCTTCGCAAGGAAACAAAACGATGATCGAATCCGGCGGACACTGGCGCAACTGGGTGGGCAATCAATCCTGCATCGTCCGGCACAGGGGGCGCCCGACAGCGAGGCGGCACTGGCCGAGATGGTGCGCGAGGCGACATCGAACGGCCTGAATGTCCGTTGCGCCGGCTCCGGCCATTCCTTCACACCGGTGGCGCTAACCTCAGGCCTGCACCTGACGCTGTCCGGCCTGCAGGGCGTCACCAATATCGACACGGCGCGCAAGCGCGTCTCGGTTCACGCCGGCACGACGATCAACACGCTCGGCAAGGCGCTCAAGGCAAACGGCCTGTCGATGATCAACCAAGGCGATATCGACAGCCAGGCGCTGGCCGGCGCGCTGACGACAGGAACCCACGGCACAGGCATCGCGCTCGGAAACATGGCCTCGCAGATTGTCGGCATGCGACTGGTGCAGGCGGACGGCAGCATCCTTGCCATCGACGACAGCCAGCCCGACATGCTGAACGCCGCGCGCGTCTCGATCGGCATGCTCGGCGTCATCTCCGAAATCACCCTGCAGGTGATGGACAGCTACAATCTGCATGAGAAGCTCTGGCGCTGCACTTTCGACGAGTGCATGGAGCAACATGACGATCTGGCCGCCAACCACCGGCATTTCGGTTTCTTCTGGTGCCCGGTGCCGGAAAGCCGCCACTGCTACTGCCTGCCGGATACGTCATCGGTTTCGACCACGACGAGCCTGTCCGACGTCTGCGAGATGAAAACGATCGACTTCACCGATGCGGCGCCGATGGAAAGCGGCTTCGAAAAGATCGCCTATTCCTCGGAAATCTATCCGATCGAATATGTGCCGAATTTCCACGAACTGGAATATGCCGTGCCGTTGCGGTACGGCAAGCAGGCCTGCATGGAAGTGCGCAAGCTGATGCTGGAAAAACACCCGACCTGCATCTATCCGATCGAATACCGCTTCACCGCTGGTGACGGCGGGTGGATCAGCCCGTTCTTCGAGCAGGATTCGATCACGCTCTCGGTCTCGGGTCAGCCCGGCACGGATTACTGGAATTATCTGAAAGACGTGGACGATATCCTGCGCCAGTTCGGCTCACGCCCGCACTGGGGCAAGCTGCATTTCATGGGCGCCGAGGACGTGGATGCGTTGTATCCCCGCGCGGGAGAGTTCAAGGCGCTCCGGAACAGGCTTGATCCGGAAGGGCGGTTTTTGAACGATCATCTGCGGCAGCTGTTCGGGTGAGACCAATCTTGCGCTGAGAAGTCCTGATGAAATTCATACATTAAGATGAGATTGGAGCAGGAAATGAAGTCCATTTTCGTATCGATTGTTCTATCAGCATTCATGCTGTTTCCGCGGCGGCGGCCAACGGTGTTTTTGTTACCGGATGCACCTCCGAGAACACGCCTGTACGGATCAGGCTCCTTGCTTCAGTCAAGGATCAGGCGGCAATTCAGGCAGTTTTTCGAAGTTTCAGCAAAAGCAAGACAGCCAGTTGGTTCCGCGAGCAGAAAAAACACCCGAAAGGCGAAGACTGGCAATCGGCCCTGGCCTTGCTCCAAGGGCAAAGCGGCGGAAGACTTTCGGAACAAAACCCTGCTCTCATCGCAAAATCGATTTCTCTTTCGACAAAAGCATCGACCAAAAGAGTCTATTGCGGCGGTTAAGAAAGCGGCCACCAGCAATAAGTGATGTACCGCTTCTTCCCAGGCATCGCGGCAACAATCAAGCCGCCGGCGTCTCTTCTGCAGCCACCGCCTTCGGGCCGCCCTTGGCCACGCCAACCATGGCCGGGCGCAGCACACGTTCACCGATTGTGTAACCGGCCTGCACAACCTGTACGACGGTGTTGTTGGCAACGTCGGCGTTCGGGATTTCAAACATGGCCTGATGGAAATTCGGGTCGAATTTCTGGCCGACAGGCTCCAGTTTCTTGACACCGTGGCGCTCCAGCGCAGAGAGCATGGCCCGCTCTGTCATTTCGACGCCCTCGATCAGCGCGTTGAAGCCGGCATCGCCGGACTCACGGGCTTCTGTGGGAATGGCATCGAGCGCACGGCGCAGATTGTCGGACACGGCCAGCATGTCGCGGGCAAAGCCGGCGACGGAATAGGACTTGGCGTCCTTGACTTCCCGCTCGGTGCGGCGGCGCAGATTGTCCATGTCGGCAGCGAGGCGCAGATAGCGGTCGCGCATTTCGGCGGTTTCGGCCTTGGCAAGCTCCAGGGGATCGGGCTCGGCGACCGCACTCTCGACGTCCGCGGCCTCTGCAGCAATCGCGGCTTCCTCGGCTTCGGTCATCTCGGGCTCATATTTGTTCGTGTCGTCGGTCATGACGGTCTCCGGAAAATTACACGTTTTGGATTTGGACCCGATATCGATGTTTGCGGCCCAAAAATCAAGGGGACAAACGGAAACAGCAGGGAAAGCGGGCGTTGCTGCACTCTATCGCGAAAGCCGCGACATCAGCTGGGCGGTATAGTCGACCATGGGCACGATGCGCGAATAATTGAGCCGCGTCGGGCCGATGACGCCGACGGCACCGACGATCTTGTCGTCGCCATCCTTGTAGGGCGCGACGATCAGCGAAGAGCCGGACAGCGAGAACAGCTTGTTCTCAGACCCGATGAAGATACGCACGCCCGGTCCGCTTTCGGCAAGATTCAGGATCTCGATCAGGCTGTCCTTCTTTTCGAGATCATCAAACAGCATGCGCAGCCGATCGACATCCTCGGCGCCGGCAAGACCTTCGAGCAGGTTGGCGCGGCCGCGCACGATCAGCTGCGTCGGCTTGTCGTCCGTCTCGCTGCCGGACCAAATGGCAAGACCGCGCTCGACGAGATCCTGGCTCAGCGTATCGAGTTCGCGGCGGACGGTTTCCTTGACCTTTGGAGCTGGCCCCGCACCTCCAGCAGGGTCTGCCCGGCCAGATGCGCATTGAGGAAATTGGCGGCTTCCGTCAATTGCGAACTGGTGACGCCTGCCGGAAGCTCGATGATCCGGTTTTCCACCTGGTCATGTTCGCCAACCAGCACGGCGAGTGCCTTGGTCGGCGCCAGCCGCACGAATTCGACGTGCTTCAGCACCGGATCGTTCTTGGCGGTGATGACGAGGCCCGCCCCGCGCGACATGCCCGACAGCATCTGGCTTGCCTCGGTGAGCAGCGCTTCGACTGGCTCGCCGCGCTCGGAGCGCCGCACCTGCCGGTCGATCGAAGCGCGATCCTCGGCCGAAAGATCACCCACTTGCATGAAAGCATCGACGAAGAATCGCAGGCCGTTCTGGGTCGGCAGGCGTCCGGCGCTGATATGCGGCGAATAGATGAGACCAAGCTCTTCGAGATCGCTCATCACATTGCGGACCGAGGCAGGCGACAGCGACATGGGCAGGATGCGCGAAAGACTGCGCGAGCCAAGCGGCTCACCGCTTTCGAGGTAGCTTTCCACGATGCGACGGAAGATTTCGCCCGAGCGCTCGTCGAGCGCCAAAAGCCTTTCCCGCATTGCAGATTTATCCAACACCATCAGAACGTGCGCATCCATGTCGTTGATATCAACAGAAATATAGTGATCTTTACCCGGATAGCAAAACGGAAATACCAGTAAAAGCTGGTCAATTCGTTGTTATAAGCCCTCATTCGAAGTTTTGGCGAAATGATTTCCCTTGGGCACAACATAGGCTAGAAGGCTGACAAACATCATAGGAGTTCATCATGCGGCCTTCGGGACGAAAAACAGACCAGATGCGCAAGGTTTCCTTCGAGCGCAATTTCTCCAAGCACGCCGAAGGCTCCTGTCTCGTCAAGTTCGGCGACACGCATGTGCTGGTCACGGCGAGCCTTGAGGAAAAGACGCCGCCATGGCTGCGCAACAGCGGCAAGGGCTGGGTAACGGCCGAATACGGCATGCTTCCGCGCGCCACAGGCGAGCGTATGAAGCGCGAGGCGGCGTCGGGCAAGCAGAGTGGCCGCACCCAGGAAATCCAGCGTCTGATCGGGCGCTCGCTCCGCGCCGTCGTTGATCTGCAGGCCTTGGGCGAACGCCAGATCTCGATCGACTGCGACGTCATCCAGGCGGATGGCGGCACGCGCACGGCCTCGATCACCGGTGCATGGATCGCATTGCACGACTGCCTGAAGTGGATGGAAAGCCGCAACATGATCAAGGTCGAGAAGGTCCTGAAGGACAATATCGCCGCGATCTCCTGCGGCATCTTCGCCAACCAGCCGGTCATCGATCTCGACTATCTGGAAGACTCGGCGGCCGAAACAGACGCCAACTTCGTCATGACCGGCTCCGGCGGTATCGTCGAGATCCAAGGCACGGCCGAAGGCAAGCCGTTCTCCGAGGAGGAATTCGGCACGCTTCTGGGCCTCGCCAAGAATGGCATCTCCGAACTGGTGGCCATGCAGAAGCAGGTGGTTGCGGGTTAAGGACGAATCGATATGGCGCCGGCACTCGAAGGCATACTGGAAACGGCGCTCTATGCGGATGATCTCGACCAGATGGAGGCGTTTTACGGCTCCGTTCTCGGGCTTGAAAAGATCACCCGCGCAGGCAACCGGCATGTCTTCTTTCGCTGCGGCGCCGGCGTGCTCCTGATCTTCAATCCAGCGGAGACGATAAAGCCGCCGCCGGAGGACGGGCTGCAGGTACCGCCGCATGGCACAACCGGCAGCGGGCATGTCTGCTTTCGCGTCGCCGCGGAAAATCTCGATGCTTGGGTTGCGCGGCTGACGGCCGCCGGCATTGCGATCGAATCAGATATACGCTGGCCGACGGGCGCGCGGTCCTTCTATTTCCGCGATCCGGCCGGCAACAGCCTGGAATGCGCAGAGCCCGGCCTCTGGAACATCGACTGACAGACGGAACCCAAAGGACGGGAAAGCACGCGACATGCGCAAGCTCGAAGACAAGACTCTGATCGTTGCCAGCCACAATGCCGGCAAGATCCGCGAAATCCGCGACCTGATCGGCCCGCTCGGTTTCGAGGCGAAATCCGCAGCCGACCTGAATTTCGTCGAACCGGAGGAAACCGGCACGACGTTTGAGGAAAACGCTACGATTAAGGCGCTCGCTTCGGCCAAGGCCTCTGGCCTTCCCGCCTTATCCGACGATTCCGGCCTGGTGGTCGATGCTCTGAACGGCGATCCCGGCGTCTATACCGCCAACTGGGCGGAGACCGCAGACGGCACGCGCGACTTTGCCATGGCCATGGAAAAGGTCGAGACTGCCATCCAGGATGCTGGTGCCACGGCATTCGATCGTCGCACAGGACGTTTCGTCTCGGTTCTCTGCCTCGCCTGGCCGGATGGCCATGTCGAACTCTTCCGTGGCGAGGTCGAGGGCCATGTGGTCTGGCCGCCGCGCGGCACGCAAGGCTTCGGCTATGACCCGGTATTCCAGCCGCTCGGCTACGACACGACCTTCGGCGAAATGAGCGCCGAGCAAAAGCACGGATGGAAACCGGGCGATGCGCAGGCCCTGTCCCACCGCGCAAGGGCTTTCAAGCTCTTTGCCGAAACCTGCCTCGGCGCCTGAAAGGCCAGAAACATCCATGGCCACCTTTTCCTCCATCGGCGACAGCATGGACCCCGGTTTCGGGGTCTATGTGCATTGGCCCTTCTGTGCCGCAAAGTGCCCATATTGCGACTTCAACAGCCATGTGCGCCACCAGCCGGTCGATCAGCCGCGCTTCGTCTCGGCGTTCCTGACAGAAATGGCCGAGGCCCGGCGCCTGTCCGGGCCGCGCACGGTGACCAGCGTGTTCATGGGCGGCGGCACGCCGTCGCTGATGGATCCGGCAACCGTCGAGGCGGTGCTGAACGGTATCGCCAAATTCTGGCATATGCCTGACGGCATCGAGATCACCATGGAGGCCAATCCGTCGAGCGTGGAAGCGACGCGGTTTCGCGGCTATCGCGCGGCCGGCGTCAACCGGGTCTCGCTTGGCGTCCAGGCCCTGAACGACCGTGACCTGAAGTTCCTTGGTCGGCTGCACAATGTCGAGGATGCGCTGAAGGCGATCGGGCTGGCGCGTGACATCTTTCCGCGCATGTCCTTCGACCTGATCTACGCCCGTCCAAACCAGACAGTCGAGGAATGGGAGCGCGAGTTGAACCAGGCCGTGTCCTATGCCGTCGATCATCTTTCGCTCTACCAGCTGACGATCGAGGAAGGCACACCGTTCTATGGCCTGCACAAGGCCGGCAAACTGATCGTGCCTGACGGAGAGCAGTCCGCCGTGCTCTACGAGGCGACGCAGGAGATTACCGAAGGTTTCGGCATGCCGGCCTATGAGGTCTCCAACCACGCCGCACCGGGGCCGAAAGCCGCCACAACCTCACCTACTGGCGCTATGGCGACTATGCCGGCATTGGTCCGGGCGCGCACGGGCGGCTGACCATAGGCCGCGACAAGATCGCCACCGCCACCGAGCGCAAGCCGGAGGACTGGCTGCAGCTGGTCGAAACCCATGGCCATGGCATGATCGACCAGGAAGTTCTGGGCTATGACGAACAGGCGGACGAACTGCTTCTGATGGGCCTGCGGCTCAAGGAAGGCATCGACCTCGTCCGCTGGCAGAGCCTGTCCGGCCGCGAACCGGACCCGGATCGCGAGCAATTCCTGATCGAACACGGCTTCATCGAGCGGATCGGCAATTCGCGCCTGCGCTGCACGCCATCAGGCATGCTGATCCTTGATGCTGTTGTGGCCGATCTCGCCTGCTGAGCTATTCGAACGCTGCAAGGTATTTTCTCAGCAAGGCATTCAACGCTGTCGTTTCGTCCGGCTGCAAAATAGCCGTCAGCCTGTGCTGGTTGGCGACATGCGCCGTCACGGCTCGCTCGACCAGATCGAGCCCTTCCGGCCGCAGCGCGATCAACACGCTACGCCGATCCTCGGGATTGCTCAGCCGCTCGACGAGACCGGCCTTTTCCAACTGATCGATCCGGTTGGTCATCGTGCCCGATGTGATCATCGTCGTTGCCAGCAGATCGCCCGGCGAAAGCCGGTAGGGCTTGCCGGACCGACGCAAGGCCGCCAGCACATCAAAACTTGCGGAAGACAGGCCGAGCTCCAGAAACGTCTTTTCGACCTCCCGGCCGAGATAGGTGGACAATCGCGCCAATCGGCCGAGCAGGCTCATCGGCTCGACATCAAGGTCCGGCCGCTCCCTGCGCCACTGGGCCAGAATTCTATCGACATGATCTTCATCCATCGTTTTCTGGTACGCAGAATTCATCTTGACGTCAAGATAACGGGTGATATCCTGATTTTATCTTGAGCTAGAGATACTTTAAATGAAGATAAAATCCTCATCCACCGACATCGCCTTGACCGCCCTTGCGCCGGCCATCTGGGGCAGCACCTATCTGGTCACCACCGAATTCCTGCCGCACGGCTATCCGCTGACGGTTGCCATGCTGCGCGCGCTGCCGGCAGGCCTGATCCTGCTGCTCATCGTCCGGCAGCTGCCCCATGGTGTGTGGTGGGCGCGGAGCCTTATCCTTGGTGCGCTCAATTTCTCATTTTTCTGGGCTATGCTGTTCATATCGGCCTACCGCCTGCCCGGCGGCGTTGCGGCGACCGTCGGCGCCATCCAGCCGCTGATCGTCGTCATGCTCGCGCGCCATTTGATCGGCACGCCGGTCAAAATGATGGCGATCGTCGCTGGCTTTGTCGGCATGGCAGGTGTCGGGCTGCTGGTGCTGACGCCCGGTGCCGCGCTCGATCCCATCGGCATCATCGCCGGTTTGGCCGGTGCTGTATCCATGGCCTTCGGAACGGTGTTGTCCCGCCATTGGAGACCACCGGTGTCCAACCTGACGTTCACAGCCTGGCAATTAACGGCCGGGGGTTTGCTGTTGCTTCCGGTCGCTCTTCTCGTCGAGCCAGCACTGCCAGTCCCCACGAATGCCAATATTCTCGGCATGGCTTGGCTTTCCCTGATCGGCGCTGCAATGACCTATCTTCTGTGGTTTCGCGGCTTGTCGCGGCTGGAACCGGCCGCTGTCGCTTCTCTCGGGTTTCTCAGCCCGTTGGTGGCCGTGCTTCTTGGGTGGAGTGTGCTGGGCCAAAACCTGTCGCTCCTGCAGCTTGCCGGCATGGCGGTGGTGCTTGTCAGCGTCTGGCTCGGCCAGAAGGCACAAATGGCGCCGCCGAGCGTCTTGCCGGCAATCTCCGGCACGCGATCGTGAGTTCGGGATCCGCCCTGACGACCTCTCGACCTTGTAGTGCACCACGCGTTAGGCAGTGGCCGCTCTCTTTGCCGAAGCAGCGAGCCCCTTGCGGATCGGCGTCTCTATGTCGGCGGCCTTCATTGCGGTGAGGCCGGCAGCGGTCGTTCCACCATAGTCGGTGAAGACCTTGACCGTTTCGGCCGGGCTTTCCGATGCGTGCGCCATCCAGGTGGCGGCGCCGAGAAACAGCTGGCGCACAGCCGCATCCGCCACCTGCAGCGAAACCCCGTTGGCCACGGCATCGCGGATCATCACGTCGGCAAAGGCTGCGATGAAGGCCGGGCCTGAACCGGTGAGCGCGGTGAAATAATCGAGCTCGTTTTCCGCCTTCAATCTGGTCGTCTTGCCTGAACAGGCAAAGAACCCATCTGCGAAAGCCTCATCCTTGACTGTAACCTCTGATGTCGCAAACCAGGGCGTAAACGACAGGCCCTGCTCTGCGCTGGCATTGGGCATGGCCCGGATGATCCGGCCGGTGCCGAACCGATCCATCAGCGCCTTAGCCTTCACCCGCGCCATCACCGAGATCACCAGCTTTCCCGAGAGGTCGAGATCAAGCGTGCCGAGGTCTTCCGGGCGCACGGACAGGATCACGACGTTACACGCCGCAGCGAGTACGGCATTGTCCGTGGTGAACCGGATGTCCGACCAAGCCTCGAAACCATCGGCCCCGCCACTGCGCGACGAGAGGACAAGGTTGGAAGGGCTGATGAACCCGCTTGTGAGGGCCGGGCGAAGCAGCGCCCCGGCCAACCATCCCGTACCGCCGATGACGCCGAGCGTGGTCACGCCCATTCGCCCTTGCGCATGACCGGCACCGTCGAGCCGTTTTCCCGCAAGCCGTCAATATCGACCTTGTCCGAGCCGATCATCCAGTCGATGTGGATCAGGCTGGAATTGCCGCCCTGCGCCTTGATCTGGTCCTGGCTGAGCGAGGCGCCATCGAGGAAGCACTTGGAATAGCACTGGCCAAGCGCGATATGGCAGGAGGCGTTTTCGTCGAACAGCGTGTTGTAGAACAGGATGCCGCTGGCCGAGATCGGCGAGGAATGCGGCACGAGCGCCACTTCGCCGAGGCGCCGAGCGCCCTCGTCCGTATCCAGCACCTTGTTCAGCACCGCCTCGCCCTTTGACGCCTTGGCCTCGACGATCCGGCCACCCTCGAAGCGGACCTGGATATCGTCGATCAGCGTGCCCTGGTGCGAGAGCGGCTTGGTGCTCGAGACATGACCTTCGACGCGCAGGGCATGCGGCGTTGTGAACACTTCCTCCGTCGGGATATTGGGATTGCAGGTGATGCCGTTCTTCGCCGTCGACGCGCCGCCATGCCATTCATGGCCGTCGGCAAGCCCCACGGTGAGGTCCGTGCCGGGGCCGGTAAAGTGCAGCGCCGAAAAGCGCTCACCATTCAGCCAGCCGGAGCGCCTGGCCAGATTGGCATTGTGCTCGGCCCAGGCGGCAATCGGATCGGCAACATCGACGCGCGAGGCGGCGAAGATCGCATTGGCGAGCTTTTCAACAGCGACGGATTCAGCATCATCCGGGAACATCTGCCTTGCCCAAGCCGGGTTGGGATAGGAGACGATGTTCCAGTTGGTGTCGAAATTGGAGATTTTCTCCAGCGCCGGCTTGTAGGCGATCGACATCGCCTTGTTGGCCCGCGCCACCTTGGCCGGATCTTGGCTTGCCAGCATCATCGGATTGTCGCCGGAAATGGCCAGCCGCGCCGTGTTGTTGCCATAGGCCTTGGCCATGCCTTCGTAGAGCCAGTCGCTGGCCCTGTCGAAGCTCTCGTCGGGTGCATGCTGGTAGCGCGCCAGCGTGGTTTCCTCGTCGGAGTAGAAGGTCGAAACCAGCCCGGCGCCGGCAATATAGGCGTGCTTGGTGATCAGCCGCACGAGCTGAAGCGCTGCGATCGGGGCTGTGATGACCAGATCCTGGCCACGCTTAAGCTGCAGGCCGACCTTGATGGCGACTTCGGCGAGTTTTTCGAGCTTGACGGGGTCGATGACGGCTGATGTGTCGAGGGGATGTGTCATTGTAATCCTGATCATGTGAAAGCGTCTTTGTAGACTTAAGGCGGTTAAGGCCAAAAATGAAGATTGACCCTGCCCGGAATGTGATGCGAACTGGATCGATAGACCCGAATTCGTAAACACTCGCGTCGAGGAGTTGTCGTTGGCTGCTATCACTCGTCTGTTCGTTATCCTGGCCCTGCTGATCCCGCCCAGTTTTGCTTCAGCGCAGGACAGCCCTGAAGACGTGGAGGAACTCGCCGGACACCAGATCGTCATCGACGGCCCGTTCTCGGAGCACGCGCTGAGCATCGACGGGCGCAAGGTGCATGAGGATGCGTTCATCGCGATCCAGCATCGCGGATCAATCGATGACGTGGATTTCCTGGTCGGCACCAGTTCCGCTGGCGGCAATGCCTGCGAAGGATCACCCTTCGTCATCTCGGCGACGGCGGATGGCGAGGCCACATTCGAAGGCCCCATCGACAGCTGCGCTTTCATGAACGTAACCATCGAGAAGGACCGCGTCCTTTTCGCCACCGATCCGCTGCCGGATCGCGAGAGCGAGCGCTGGGAATGGGCGCCGGGCGCGGGCATACGTCAGATCGCCAATGAGGCTTTTGTCGCCGATACATCGAAAGGCTGGGCCGAGGTCGAATCCGCATCGCATCCAAGCGAGCTGATGGGCTTCGGCGATCTCTCTCCGCAAATCGATGACCTGCTCGGGCAGGACCGCCAGACCTTTGCCGAACTCATCGTCGGGATCGGCAGCGGCACGTTCGAAAACGGCTATTTCGTCGGCACGGCCTGTCCGAAATTTATTTGCCTGGAGGCGGGCGCGATGATTGCCACGAACCCGGAAGAGCAGACGATCTACCTGGCCTGGAAACCGGAGGGCGAGGAAATCATCGTCCGCCCGGCCGTCGGAGAATGGCCGAAGCCCGCGCGGCTTGCCCTGCGCGACTGGGCAGCGCAGTGGGAGTAGCGCGTCAGGCAATGAGCGGGGCTGCCACCGCGTTGAGCGCCTTCAGCGCATCGTCCGGCGAGAGCCTGACCTGAAGACCGCGCTGGCCGCCGTTGATATAGACCTTATCCTGCGCCATGGCCGACGCTTCGATGGCGGTCGGCACCTGCTTCTTCTGGCCGAACGGGCTGATGCCGCCGACATGGTAGCCGGTCAGCCGCTCCGCATCGGCGGGCTTCATCATGCTGGCCGACTTGCCGCCGAAGGCAGCCGCGAGCTTCTTCATGCTCACTTCGTGGTCGGACGGGACAACGACGCAGACCGGCTTGCCGTCCACCTCGGCCATCAGGGTTTTCAGCACGCGCGCTGGATCTTCGCCCAGCGCCTCGGCCGCCGCCATGCCGATCCGGTCGGCGGAGGGGTCGTAGTCATAGCTGTGCACGGTGAAGGCGGCGCCGGCCTTGGCGAGAAACTGGGTTGCACGCGTGGTCTTCGACATCACCGCCTCAGCCTGGAAAGATTGCCTGATAGTTGTCCGGCTTGAAGCCGGCGATCAGCCGGCCATCGACATCCAGAACCGGCCGCTTGATCATCGAGGGTTGCGCCAGCATGAGTTCGATCGCCTTGCCGGCATCGAGATCGGCTTTGGCCTCATCCGGTAGGGCCCGAAATGTCGTGCCAGACCGGTTCAGCACCGTTTCCCAGCCCAGTTCCGCGACCCAGCGTTCCAGATCGGCGCGCGCGACGCCGGAGACCTTGTAGTCATGGAAAGCATAGGCAATGCCGCGACCGTCGAGCCAAACGCGCGCCTTCTTCATCGTGTCGCAGTTCTTGATGCCGTAGATCGTCACGCCCATGGATGCCCTCGTCTGCCGTCGGTCGAGATATGTCGGGCATCCATAACGCCGCTGGGCATTCCAGAAAAGAGGGCAGCTTCCGGTAAATCTCAGGTCAGCCCGGCATAGCGGCCCGGCCGATGATTGATCGCCAGGATCATGTTGACGATGACGGCGCTCAACACCGAGAGAACGAGGTTCTGGGGCGAGACGACGAAGAAGGCGGCGAACAGGATGGAGAGATCGACGGCCAGCTGGAAGTAACCCGCCCGGATGCCGAATTTCTCCTGCAGGTAGATCGCCAGGATATTGATGCCGCCGAGCCCGGTGCGGTGACGGAAGAGAACGAGCAGCCCGCAGCCTGCCAGGCAGCCGCCGATGATGGCCGCGAAGACCGGGTCGAGATAGGCAAAACTCGCCCAGTCGGTCATCAGCCGCGAAAACAACGACACAAGGCTGACGGCGGCGAAGGTGCGCAGCGCAAAAGCCAGCCCAGCCGCTTTACCGCCAACACGTAGAACGGCAGGTTGACCAGCGAAAAGATGATCCAGAACTGCGTGCCGGTGATGTATTGCAACAGAAGCGCCAGCCCTGCCGTGCTGCCGGCGAGAAGCACGGCCTTGGTGTAGATGACCATGCCGAACGATACGAACAGCGTGCCGAGCAGGATCGCCAGCACGTCCTCGTAGAGGCGGTGACGTTCCACCGTCTCCACCGGTGCTTCCAGCGGCATGGCCGGAATGCTCTTTTCCTGCATGGTCAGCCTCACAGCGCGATGAATTTGGAAACGACGGCGTCGACGTCGCTGGTCTTCAGGCCGGCAATGTTGATGCGTCCCGATGTCGGCATGTAGATGCCGTGGTCTGCGCGCAGGCGCAGCACCTCTGCCTCGCTGAGCGGCAGGAGGGAGAACATGCCCTCCTGATCGGCCATCGCCGCCAGCGAAGGCCACCGGCCCTTGAGCCCCGCAGCGAGCGACTGGCGGATCGTCTGGATGCGGGCCCGCATGCCGTCGAGTTCCTGCATCCAATCGGCCTTGAGAGCCTCGCTTTCAAGGATACCGCGAACGATGGCGGCGCCGTGATCCGGCGGCATGGAATAGCTGATACGGGCAAGCGCTGCCAGATTGGAACGGGCGGTATCGGCCAGCACCTGGCTTGCAGCAACGGCAAAGATCGCACCCGTGCGCTCGCGGTAGAGCCCGAAGGACTTGGAGGACGAGATGGCAACCAGCGCCTCCGGCACGGCAGCCAGCAGGGACCGCAAGCCGACCACATCTTCTTCCAACCCGCGCCCGAAGCCCTGATAGGCGAGATCGACCAGCGGCAGCAGCCCGCGTCGCTCGACGATAGCGGCGATTTCCTGCCACTGAAGCGATGTCAGCACGCCCCCGGACGGATTATGGCAGCTGGCATGCAGCAGAACGGCGTCACCGGCACTCGCACCGTCCAGTGCCTCGACCATGCGGTCGAAGAGGACTGTCTGCGATGGCACGTCGAAGAACGGATAGGCGACGATCTCGAGACCGGCGGCCTTGAAGATGCTGGCATGGTTGGGCCAGCTCGGCAGGCCGAGCAGGATGCGCTTGACACCCATGCCCTGCAAAAGATCGGCCGCCAGACGCAAGGCGCCGGAACCGCCGGGCGTCTGCACGCCGGCCACCGCACGACCTGTTTTATTGCCCCCGGTCAGCGACCAGAGCAGGTCGAGATAAACAGCATCCCCTTCCGGTCCGATATAGGATTTGGTCTGCTGCGTCTCCAGCAGGGCTTTTTCGGCCGCCTTGACCGCGCGGAAGATCGGCGTCGCACCTGTTTCGTCGCGATAGACGCCGACACCGAGGTCGATCTTACCCGGCCGTGCGTCCTTTCGGAAAAGTCCGATCAGGGCAAGCAGGGGATCATCGGGCTGGCGGGCAAGCATGTCGAACATGGAAAGGTTCCTGGCGGTCTGATGGATGAAAGGAAGGCAGTCGCTGGCTGTGAACAGACGCCATACCCCAACAGCGCCTCGCAGCAGTTTATAAATGACCGGTCACGCAAAATCGCTGCATTATTTGCGCAATGGCGATATCTCGCTTTCACATTATTGCTCATTTTTGTGAAAATGTGCATATATTTGCGCTTGAACTACAGAACGAGGGAAAGCCGGTGGACGTGGAGAAAGACATGGCGCTGGACGCGACCGACCGGCGGATTATTCGCCTGCTGATTGAGGACGCGTCGCGCAGCAACAACGAGCTGGCCGAGAAGGTGGGGCTGTCGCCGGCGCCCCTGTCGCGACGGCTGGCAAGGCTTTATGCAAGCGGCATCATCCGCCAGACCGTGATCGTCGATCCAAAGGCCGCTGGGCTCGGTTTCCAGGCTTTCCTCGAGGTGACGCTGGAACGCACGGTGACCAAGGTCGCCCAGCGGTTCATCGATCAGGTCAGCCGCATGCCTGAGGTGGTCGAGTGTCACACGGTGGCCGGCGATTTTGATTTCCTCCTGAAGATCGCCGTGCGCGATGTCAGCGATTACAAGCGGCTGCTCTGGGTCGAGTTCGACAGGATCGCCGAGATCAAGACGCTGCGCTCGACTATTTTGCTGGACAGCCCGAAGTTCGAGGCCGGCACGCTGCCGTGACCGGCAACGGATACCTGATCAATCCTCCAGCGTCCCCGGCTTGCGGTTCGCCCCGGTCTTTTCGCTGCAGAGGATCTTCATCAGATCGGCACGGCGACGGGCAAACCGCGTCGAAACCCGCGTGACGATCAGCCCCGCCTGCGGCGCGCGGACCTCGACCACGCCATTCTCCATGCCGGGATGGGTGATGATCGTCGCCAGGAGATCGCCCTCCAGCACCCGATCCCCCAAGCTCCTGTGGAACAGCACGGCGCCGGACTGCGGCGCCCGGATCATCTCGATATTGTCGAGCGGCAGTGCATCACCTTCGAACGCGCCGACCTCCCTTGCATCGCCCGACACGACGCCACGACTGACAAGGAAATTCCAAAGGCCGTCGGCATCGGCTGCGGCCAACTCCGGATAGACGTCGCGCGTCCCGCGCAATTCCAGCGTCACCGCCAGATGACCCGGCAGATGCGTCTTGCGCTCGCCCTCGACGGCATGTTTCCAGGCATGGCCGACAGCCTCCTCGAAGGCGGAGCTTTGCCCGTCGGACAGGAAGACGGCAGCCATGTCGAGCGCTGCTGCCAGATCCGCAGCCTCGGGCCAGAAAGCATCGTCAATATAGGCATATTGCAGGGATTCATCATCGCAATGCAGGTCGAGCACCAGATCGGCACCCAGCGCCATGTGCAGCAGCTGGCGTTTCAATTGCCCGACCGCCGGATAGCGATCGAGATCGTCCATCAGTGTGTCGTGGTCGCGCATCGAAATCAGCGGAAAATCGCGGTTGAAATTGGTGCGCGAGCCGAGATCGAAGCGGCCCTGCATGTCGCCGAAATGTGATTGCGCGGCACCAATCGGATTGGCATGCGGCACGATGGTGATATCACCGCGGATCGCCCCATCGGCATCGGCCTTGCGCAGGCGCTCGCAGAGAAAATGCAGCAAGGCGGTGCCCGGCAGTTCACCGGCATGCAGCGCCGCCTGCAGATAGACCTTCGGCGCCTTCGGATCGCTGCCCTGGAAGCGGACGACCGGCAGCCGCCATTCGATGCCGGGCGTATCGCCAGGAAGGATGATGTCCGAAATATCCATGGGATCCGCCTGTATTCGTGGCCTGTATTCGTGCCCGGCGCTTATGCGGCTTCACCCCTAAGGATGCAATATGTCAAAAATCCCGACGCCAAGTGGGGAGACCGTGGCGAAACGCGCCCTTATCCCAGCAGCGGCCAGCGCCCCAGATATTCATATTCGCTTCGCCCGACAAGGCTGTGGATCAGGACGAATTCGCGCACTGTCCAGCGGACCGGTTCCGCCAGTTCGCGCTCTGCAACCGTGGCCTCGTCATAGAGCAGCGTCATATGCGGCTTGAAGCGCGGATTGTAGGAAAAGATCAGGCCGGCGCTCCACATTTCCTTGGCCAGCTGCACATGCAGGTCCATCATTTCCTCGCTGCGAACAGCACTCGTCAGAACCAGTGGTCGCGAATAGCCCGTGGCAAAGCTCATGATCCTGTCGAAGCTCACCTCGAACGGCATGGCGCGCACGGCCGACATCGCCTCGCTCACCGTAAACACCACATCGTCAGGCAGATGGGTATAGGCGCCGACGGCATTCAACGACACGTGCATCAGCTGATGCGGACGCAGATGGCGCGAGAGACCGTATTCGACGGCCGCATGACGGCCGATTTCCACCGCCTGAAGCGCCGTATCCCGCTCGGGCACAATGGCCAGGAACAGGTTGCTCCTGACGGTTTCGTCAAACTTTTTCGACCGCAATCCCGCAGCATCGCCAAAGGCAAACGACTGCTGGTGTGCACGCACGACCTCATTCCCGGCTTTTCCAAGCATGGCAGACCTCATCTCTTTCTGGATGGCACCAGTATAGCCGACTCGGATTTTTGATCAAGAACAAAAAGGGAACAATGTGAATTTATTCCCACAAACCGCGGCGTTTTTCGGCACGAGAATTGTACAATGTCGCTGCAACTATGCAGGAATCGGGTGGCATCGACAGCCGATTTGAGAGAGGATCGGACATGCTTCATGGTCGCAGGACAATCGTATTCCGGTGAGCTCTAAAAGGTGGCGGCGACGAAGAACACCTGACAGCCAAGGAAAGGATCAGGATCCATGGCCCCGACAACGACCCATCGTTACCACGTCTTTGAAACCGCCCATGGCTATTGCGCCATCGCCTGGAATGATGTCGGCGTGATCCGCTTCCAGTTGCCGGCACGCACCGCCGAAACAACGGAGCGCAGCCTCATGCGCCGTGTTCCAGGCGTAAAAGCCGCGCCGCCGACGGCGCTGATCAAAGAAATTATCGATGCCGTGCAGCGCTATTTCCGCGGCGAAACGATCGATTTTTCAGCACTGACGCTCGATCTTGCGGACCAGGATGAATTTTTCCAGCGCATTTATGCCGCCCTGCGTCGCGTCGGCTGGGGCGAGACGACCACCTATGGCACGCTGGCAAAGGCGGTCGGCGCCGGCCCGGAAGCCGCCCGTGATGTTGGCCAGGCCATGGCAAAAAACCCCATCCCCCTGATCATCCCTTGTCACCGCGTTCTCGCCGCCGGCGGCAAGGTCGGCGGCTTTTCCGCCCCGGGCGGAGCAACCGCCAAGGTGCATATGCTGGAACTGGAGGGGTGCGCTTGAAGCCGCCGGAACCAACCCAGCAATCGCTTGGGTTCTAGAGTCGTTGACTGATCGTGCCGATTTCGCGGTGGCGCTGACCCGGAGATCTGTCATTGGTCAAACCGTGACTTGCCGAAATTCCGTAAAACGCCCACAAACACAACGTCCGGGTGCATCCCCAGAAATGCTATTGCATCTTAACAGGCCGGTAACCGGCTCTCCCTATATCGTAGGTGCAAAGTCGCTGCCCTGCAGCGATACGTTGTGCGGGAAACAGGAGTGGTTCCGTGTCGGGTGGCAGCAGCATGAAGAGCAGATTGGTGCGCCAGGACGATGCTCATGCCCTATTGCAGGCAACGATCGACAATTTTCCTGGTGGAATATGCGTTCTGGATGCAGATCTGGTGATGCTTGTCACCAATCGCAGGTTCTATAACCTTCTGGATCTGTCGGAAGCAATGTTTCCGGCAGGGTCGAACATCGAGGATGTCTTTCGCTACAACGCCCGCAGAGGCGAGTACGGCCCCGGCGATCCCGAGGAGAAAGTGTACGAGCGCGTCAGCCATATCCGTCGCTTCGAGGAACATTGCTTCGACCGGGAGGTCGGCACCGGGCTGGTTCTCGAAATGCGATCGGCTCCAAAACCGGGCGGCGGCAGCATCCTGACCTATCTCGACGTGACCATGAAGCGACGGGCGGAGCAGGATATTCTCCGGCACAAGGAAACGCTCGAGAACCTGGTGTCCCAACGAACAGCGGAGATCGAACGGCAGGCGGAGGAACTGCAGCGCCTGCTCGACCAGGAGCGGCACATCAACGAGCTGCAACGACAATTCGTGACGATGACCTCCCATGAGTTCAGGACGCCGCTTGCGATCATCGATGGCGCAGCGCAACGGCTGCAACGGCGCAAGGATCATCTGACGAGCGATTTCGCCGAGGAAAAGGCGGGCCTGATCCGCAGCGCCGTCTCTCGGATGGTTGACCTGATGGAAAGCTTTCTGTCCGCGGGACGGATCGAACATGGCCACATGATCTATGAATTCCGGCCGTGCTCCCTGCGCGAGATCGTCGAGCGATGCGTGCTGCGGCAGAAGTCGATCGGCGGCTTCCATCGTTTCCATGTGGAACTAAATGATCTCCCTGCAATTGTCGTCGTTGACACCGCCGCCATCGAACAGGTCTTCACGAACCTCATTTCGAATGCGGTCAAATATGCCCCGACGTCACCGGATATCTTTATCCGGGGATATGTGGAAAACGGCGCCGCCTGCGTCGCTGTTCGGGACAGCGGCGTCGGGATCGATGCCGAGGATCTGCCAAAAATGTTCCAGCGCTATTTCAGAGCCAGAAGCGCAACGGGGATTGCCGGAACGGGGATCGGCCTGAACCTGGTCAAGCAGATCGTCGAGGAACATCAGGGGCATATCAAGCTCGAAAGCCGGAAAAACGAAGGCAGCACGTTCACCGTCGTTCTTCCGGTCAACACCACAATGCCCAAGGCCGCGGGATGCGACCAGGCGAAAGTAGGGTAGTCATGATCACCATTCTTTGCGTCGAAGACGAAGACGACATCCGCAGTCTCCTGATCGAGGAGATAAGGGACGCCGGCTTCAATACACTGGAGGCGACCAACGGTCGCCAGGCGCTGGATATCATCGTCAGCAAATGGCCGGACATCGTCGTCTGCGACATCACCATGCCGGAGCTCGACGGACACCAGCTGTTTGCCGAAATCCAGATCAACCACGAGCAGCTCGCCAACATACCGTTCATCTTCCTGACAGCGCTGAGCGACAAGGAAAACATGATCACCGCACTGAAAGCCGGTGCCGCCGACTATCTGACCAAGCCGGTCGATTTCGACCTGCTACTGGCAAAGATTCAAGGCTGTGTCGCGCGGCTGGAAAGCGACAAACGGACCGGTCGGGCATTCTAATCTCAACGGCAGCCGCGCCGGTCATCGCCTGTCGCAGATTTCACCCTAGATCAGCCATCTCATACAAGGGCCGGATTTCGATCTCGCTCGGCCCCGGCATGGGATTGGGGCAGCGCTTTACCCAGGCGACGGCCTCGTCCATATCCTTGACCTCCCAGAGCCAGAAGCCGGCGACAAGCTCGCGAGCGTGCTGAAAGGGGCCATCGATAACCGTGCGGCCGGGACCATCGAACCCGACACGTTTTCCCTGCGAGGAGGGTTTCAAACCTTCGGCCATGAGCAGGATACCGGCCTCGCGCAGATCATCATTGAACCTGCCCATCGCCGCCATCATCTCGTTCGTCCACGGCGTCGGGAAATATCCCTTCTCGCTGTCTTCGGTCGCCTTCACGAACACCATCACGCGCATCGTCTGTCTCCCTGGTTGAGCCGGCTGCATCGCTCCGGCATTGGAACGACGAACGGAGCTTTCGGAAACCGACACCCTGACGCGTTTTTTCGGCAGCTGCGGCAGAGCGGTCAGACCCGGACGCTTCCAGCCTCCCGATCCGTTGTCGCCGAGGCTACCTCATTCCCATTCGATCGTGCCCGGCGGCTTGCTGGTGACGTCGTAGACGACGCGGTTGATGCCGCGGACTTCGTTGATGATGCGGGTGGCGGCGCGACCGAGGAATTCCATATCGTAGTGATAGAAATCGGCGGTCATGCCATCGACGGAGGTCACGGCGCGCAGCGCGCAGACGAATTCATAGGTGCGGCCATCGCCCATGACACCGACGGTCTGGACGGGGAGCAGGACGGCGAAAGCCTGCCAGATCGCATCGTAGAGGCCGGCCTTGCGGATCTCGTCGAGATAGACGGCATCGGCCTCGCGCAGGATTTCGAGCTTTTCGCGGGTGATGCCGCCCGGGCAGCGGATGGCAAGGCCCGGCCCCGGGAAGGGATGGCGGCCGATAAAGCTGTCTGGCAGGCCCAGCTCCTTGCCGAGCACGCGAACCTCGTCCTTGAACAGTTCGCGCAGCGGCTCGACCAGCTGCATGTTCATGCGATCAGGCAGGCCGCCGACATTGTGGTGCGACTTGATCGTGACGGAGGGGCCGCCGGAAAAGGAAACGCTCTCGATCACGTCCGGATAGAGCGTGCCCTGCGCCAGGAAGTCCGCGCCGCCGAGTTTCTTGGCTTCTGCCTCGAAGACGTCGATGAACAGGCGACCGATGGTCTTGCGCTTGGTTTCGGGATCGCTCTCGCCTTCCAGCGCATTGATGAACATGTCGGATGCGTCGACATGCACGAGATGCAGGTTGTAGTGCTCCTTGAACATGGCGACGACATCCGCCGCCTCGTTCTTGCGCATCAGGCCGTGGTCGACGAGGATGCAGGTCAGCTGGTCGCCGATCGCCTCATGGATCAGCAGCGCGGCAACGGACGAGTCGACGCCGCCCGAAAGGCCGCAGATGACGCGTTTGTCGCCCACCTGCTTACGGATCGCGGCAACCGCATGTTCGCGGTAGGCCGCCATCGTCCAGTCGCCTTTCAAGCCGGCAATCTTGTGCACGAAATTCGCAAGCAGCTTGGCGCCATCAGGCGTATGCACGACTTCCGGATGGAACTGCACAGCGTAATATTTCTTCGCCTCATTGGCGATGCAGGCAAACGGCGCGTTGGCGGAGGTCGCGACGACCTCGAAGCCTTCAGGGATCGCCGTGACGCGGTCGCCGTGGCTCATCCAGACCTGATGGCGCGAGCCGACGGGCCAGACGCCTTCGTAAAGCGTGCATTCCTTGTCGATCTCGATGAAGGCACGGCCGAACTCCCGGTGGTGGCCGGCCTCAACCTTGCCGCCCAGCTGTTCGCAGATCGTCTGCTGGCCATAGCAGATGCCGAGAACCGGAAGGCCGCTGTCGAAAACGATCTGCGGCGCGCGGGGCGAGCCGATGTCGAGCGTCGAGGCCGGGCTGCCGGACAGGATGATCGCCTTCGGCTTCAGGCGATGGAACCCCTCCTCCGCGGACTGGAACGGCACGATTTCGCAATAAATGCCGGTTTCGCGGACGCGTCTTGCGATCAGCTGCGTGACCTGGCTGCCGAAATCGATGATGAGAACGGTATCGGGATGGACTGTCTCGGTCATGAAACGCTTCCGCTGGCTGGGATAATAAATCGGGGGATCATGGCGAGCCTTTAATGAAAGCGACCCTCAAGAGCAATGATTGAATTGCACCCGGACAATTTTGGGCCCTGACATGTTATTTTTGTGCATACAAAAATAGCTGTGTTATACTGGTGCGCACGATCTGGAGGTACGATGTCCAGAACCTTGAGCAGTCTGAATATCGGATACGATCCGGTCAAGCATGAACGCAATACCCTTCAACGCAATATCCCGTTTTCGATGGTCTCTGCCTTCGAATTCGACAGCGCCCTGATTGTCGTCGATGACAGGCAAGACTACGGCGAAATTCGCGAGGCCGCCATCGGGTTCATCGGCGAACGTGTTCATGTCCTGATTTTCACAATCCGCGCTGAAACCCTATGGGTGATTTCATTGCGCAAGGCCAACAAAAGGGAGATACGACGCTATGTCGACTATCTTGAAGAAAACGACTGAACCGTTTTCAAAGACCCCTCTGGAGCGGGCGCGTCTTGCGTTGGCAACAATGACGGATGCGCAGGATGAGGCGATAACCGCCGACGCCTTAACCGATCCCGACAATCCACCGGCCGACGCACTCCTGGCCAGGCGGGGGCGCCCGGTTTCCGACAATCCGAAAGGGCGCGTCACCATTCGACTGGACAATGACGTGCTTTCGCATTTTCGCGCGCAAGGGCCGGGATGGCAGACGCGGGTGAACGAGGCGCTGCGCAAGGCTGCCGGACTAGACTGACCTCAGATCGAGATCGCCGGACAAAATCGCCGTCTCCAGCGCATCGATCACATCCGCCAGCTTCTCGTCGATGACATGCAGATATTCCGTCCAGTCGGCCACATGCTTCAGCTCCGCCTTGCCGTCGGAAATGCCGCGCAGGCCGATCAGGGGCACGCCGAAGGACTGGCAGGCGCGCAGCAGCGCAAACGTCTCCATTTCGACCATGTCGGCCGAAATAGTATCGTATGTTGCGCCGGACACTATGTTGGCGCCCGTTGACAGGCTGGCGGTCTTCACACCGGGAATGCGTAGCGGCAAATCGACGACAACGGGCATATCCAGAAACGGCGTCGCCCCTTCTCGAAGCCGAGCGGCGAGGCATCCATGTCGCGATAGGCAACCGAAATCGCCTGGTAGACTTCCGTCTGTTCGAGTTTTGCCGAGCCGGCGGAGCCGAGCGACACCACGAGATCCGGCAGGCTGCCCCGCGCCTGCAGTTCACCAAGCGTCCGCGTCAGTGTCACGGCAGCCTCCACCGGGCCGACGCCGGTCATCAGCGGCGAGATGCGCTGGCGCAGGTGCACGCCATATTCGGCATCGACCGCCATGACGTAGAGCAGCTTGCGGCCCGCAACGTCCTTCAGTTCGTAAATCATCCTTCTATTCCCTCGCGTCCGCGGATTACCATCATCGTTCCGGTCATCGAGGCGATCAGCTTGGCCGGTCCGTCGGCTGAAATCGCATAGCCGCGGCCATCCGACACGATGATCGTCGTGCCGGGCTTGGTGACCTCGCCGCGAAACAGGAATCGCTCGCCGCGACCGGGCGACATGAGATTGACCTTGAACTCGATGGTCAGGATCGAAGCGTCAGGATCGATCACCGAATAGGCGGCATAGGTGCCGGCGGCATCGAGAGCCGCTGAAATGATACCAGCATGCAGGAAACCATGCTGCTGGGTCAGCTTTTCGTCGAAGGGCAGCTCGATCTCGACCGTTCCCTGCTCGACCCGCGTCAGCTCAGCGCCGATCGTGCGCATGGCCGCCTGCCGGGCGAAACTCTTGGCGATACGGTTGCGGAAATCCGCCGGGTGCCAGTCTTCCATCTGCCTCTACGATTGCCTTGTTGACCTGCCGCGCGATGGCACGGAACGGGTGGCAAGATTGGCATGCCCCCGGACAGGGAACAAGCTCAATTCATGAGGAAAATCGAAGCGTTGAGCAGGGAGGCGAAGGCCACCCAGGCCGCGTAGGGCACGAACAGCAGGCTCGAGAGATGATCCCGGCCCCGGCTGGCAATGATGAAACCGGTCACGGCAACCAGAAGGGCGATGATCACCGCCAGCGCCATGCCGACATGCTGCATTCAAAAAACAGCGGCGACCAGAGAAAATTGAGAAGCATCTGCACCACCCAGAACCGCATCGAAGGCGTCTGTCGGTGATCCAGGAACGTGCGTGCACCGGCAATACCGATCATCACATAGAGGATCGACCAGACCGGCGCGAAAATCCAGTTCGGCGGATTGAAGGACGGTTTGGCAAGCGACTGATACCATTCGCCGGGAATATTGTTGATGCCGATCAAAAGACCGGTGCCGAGAACGGCGGCGATGAAGAGGACATGGACGAGGATGCGGTTCATGGACCGGCCATATAGAGCGGCGGCCGAAGCTTTCCAGAGCCGGTCAGCCCAGCCGGACAATATGCTGGTCCCAGGCGACGGCGCTCTCCGTTTTGCCGAGCCGTCCATCATAGGACGAGGCGACGAAACCATGATCGGCGGCGGCGATACCGGCGGCATCGGCAAGCCTTTCGGTGTTCAGGACCCGTCCACTGCGGGCATCAATGGTCACCGAGGTACCGCCTTTGGGGGACGTCAGGCCGATCAGACCGTCGTGGCGGTTGACGGCGATTGCACCGACATAATTGGCGAGCGCCAGCGTCGTTTCCTCGGGCAGTGACAGGAAGCGGATATCTTCGCCGCGCGAGAAGCAGCCGGCCAGTGGCGGCAGGTCGTTGCGCGGGCCCTCGTACTGGCAGGCGAACCAGATCTTGCCGTCCGCATCGATATCCACATGCCGAGTCGACAACTGGCGGAGATGATCCGGCATGCCGTGCCGTTCGAGCAGCGCGCCGGTCGCGGTATCGACCAGCACCAGCGAAGGCTCCATGTGATCGAGGTTGAGCTTGGTGCGACCGAAATCCGGATTGGTCTCGATGCCGCCATTTGCGATGGCCAGCATCCGGCCATCGGCCGACAGCGTCATGTCGTGCGGGCCGATGCCATAGGAGGAAATTCGCCGACCCTCGAAAACCCGTCAGTGCCGTCATAGACGCCGATCATGCCGCGGTTTCCGGCAAAATCGTTTTCCGTCGCATAGAGCAGGCGACCATCGGCGGAAAAACAGCCATGCCCGTAGAAATGACGGCCTTCGATTGAGGTGATGACGATCGGCTCGACGCTGCGATCGGGCGCAAAGATCATCGCATAGGTTCCGGGCCGGCGGGCAAAGGCGACGGCGCGGTTGGTCGCAGGCGAATAGGTCATGCCATGGGCGCGGGCCGGAAGCGGCACCCGCTCGATAATGCCACCCTCCTCGCTCAAAGTCGCAACGCCATAGGATCCATCCGGCGCCATGAAGGCGGACGCGTAGACGGCAGCGGTTTTCTGCAGGGCGAAGGCAGCATCCAACATAAGCGTTGCCGCCCAGGCCGCGCCGGCCATTTTCAGGAAATGGCGCCTGTCGGTGAGGGTACCGCTTTTGGATATGTTGAGATCAGCCATGACAGGTCCGTCAGCGTGGATGGGGCGTTGCCCGATGCTTCAGTGGCGCAGCCGCACCACCGAAGCATGGTGGAATTTCGAGTTCAGAGCCAGCCCCGTCGCTTGAAATAGAGGTAGGGCAGAACGGCTGACAACACCATCATGAACAAGGCCACGGGATAGCCGAACTGGAACTTCAGTTCCGGCATGGCATCAAAATTCATTCCGTAGATCGAAGCGACCAGCGTCGGCGGCAGGAACACCACCGATGCCACCGAGAAGATCTTGATGATCTGGTTCTGCTCCAGATTGATCAGGCCGAGCGTGGCATCGAGCAGGAAGTTGATCTTGTTCGACAGGAACAGCGCATGATCGCCGAGCGACGTCGCATCGCGCTGGATCAGCTTGACCCGCTGCCGGCTTTCCTTGATCACCTTGCGTGCACCGATACCGTCACGCGCCGAATGATAGGCCACCAGCCGCCCGACGCTGACCAGGCTTTCGCGAACGATGGTCAGCAGATCACCTTTCTGGCCGATCTGCTCGATCAGCGACTGCAGGTCCCGGGTCTTTTTCGTGGCACTCGAATTGCTCTTTCGGAAGACTTCGCGCGAGATTCCGTCAATCTCGCTCCCCGCACGCTCCAGCGCATCGGCAGTCCGGTCGATCATCGCTTCCAGAAGACCCAGCATGGCCAGTTCGCCGGTCTCGCAGGATGCGCCGTTCAGCCGCTGCATGCGGGCGGTATAGGTCTGGAACGGCTTCGGATCGGCGTGGCGCACGGTCACCAGGGTCGTTCCCTTGAGAATGAAGGTGATGGGAACCTTGACCGGATAGTCGCTTTCGAGTTCGGTCGCCGCCGTCATCGTCATGAACTCCGCGCCATCCTCCTGATAGAGGCGGTCGGAAAGCTCGATCTCCTGCATTTCGTCGCGGGTCGGGATCTGGATTCCGAGCCGGTTCTCGACGCTGCGCGTCTCGTCCTGCGAGGCGTTATACAGGTCGAACCAGACGACGGGATTGCCTTCGACCATGTCCGCGGCGGTATCGATCGGCACAAGCTGGTTGTTCTGGCTTTTGAAAATGCGCAGCATAAAAGGCTCCAATCTGGCAAGTCTGTCGACCGCCAGCAGCCTCTTCTACAAGGACGCGACGGTCGGAAAAATCGAAGCGCTACTTCGACTGTCGGGGTTCATGATCCGTTGATCCTTGTTGAGCGTGTTCGCCTAGGGAACACGTCGTGTCTCTGCGCTTGCAGTGGTATTTTGTCAATCCTATTCAGGTGCTTGCCTGCCTGACGGTCAGCCCTGCGGCGTTCAGTCGCCGTCGGCGAAGGAGAAGCCCGCGCCAAGACCGATGGCGCCGCCAAAATCCCTGTTGACGCGATCAAGGAGGTCCTGCGTGTTCAGCGCCATGAAGTCGAGTTTGCCGCGCTCTTCGTCATCGGCAAGGGCCTCATCGATCGGCAGGTCGATCTTGTCGGCGGCACCGATGACCGACTTGAAGACGAAATTCACAGACCCGGCGACGGACCGACTGTCTTCCGGCAGCAGCGATTCCATGTCGGAAACGCTGAACAGCGTCTGCATCGCCTTCAGATTGGTAGAGATCGACGGCATGGTATTGCCGGAGCGCCAATAGATGGCGAGTTTCGGATGGCCCGGATCAGCCTTGCCGTTGACGATGCCGGCATAGAACGGCCGCAGCCGCTGATCCTTCACCGTTTCGATGCCATGCACGAGAATACCGAGCAGACCGGTCGCAGCCTCGTTGGCTGTGCGGAAAACCGGATTGTTCGCGCCCGGCCTTTTCCAGGCCGCCTGGATGCCGTCGGGCTTTTCCCATTCGGCGCTGAGTTCGGAAGCGACCTCCGCGAGATTGTCGGCAATTGCCGCACCGTAACCGCAACGGAAGCCGTTCTTCTCGGCCTCCAGCACCTCAGAGCCGGTGCCGTAGAGAACAAATTCCAGCGCACCGAGCCCCTGCACGGCGACGCTCTTGCCCTTGATCGTATCGACCGATGTCGCGGTCTCGTCCTGCTTTGCCAGGATGGCTTGGACCTGTTTCAGGCCGGTGCTCTTGCGGTCGGGATAAAACAGGAAGCGCTCGAACCGGTTGCCCTCGATCACCGGGCCGACACGGATGATCTCAATGTTCGACCATTGATGAACGACGCCGTCGAACGCCATTTGGACCTTACCCAGCCCATCCTTGGACGGATTTTCGCAAAAGGAATGGGTTGCCTTTGAAAGCGACTGCGTCGCCTCCAGCAGTTGGCGGTAGCCGGGCCGGATGAAATCATCGACGGCCTTTTCCATGACGGCGGGAAGGGCCTTTTCGTTGAGAACGCGCGGCGAAAGGGCAGCCCCTTCCTGTGCGACGGCGGGGCAGGCACTGAGGGCAATCGCAAGGCTGAGAAACGGGACGGCGCAGATACGCATCAAAGGGACTCCAGAAATGTGATAAGAGCTTGCCTGTCTTCCTTCGACAGGGTGGCAAAGCCGGCGCGGGCCTTTTCCGCCTCGCCGCCATGCCAGAGAATGGCTTCCGCCAAGTTGCGGGCGCGGCCATCATGCAGGAAGAAGGTGTGTCCGCTGACCGTCCTCGTCAAACCGATGCCCCAGAGCGGCGGCGTGCGCCACTCGCGCCCCGAGGCGTCGCCGACTGGCTGCCCGTCGGCCAGCCCCTCGCCCATGTCGTGCAGGAGAAAATCCGAATAGGGCCAGATCAGCTGAAAGGACTGCGCCTTGTTGGCGGCATCGCGGCGGGTAACGAATTTCGGCGTGTGGCAGCTGATGCAGCCGGTTTCATAGAACAGCTTCTTGCCGACCAGCGTCTCGGGAAAACTCGCCTTGCGTCGGGCCGGCACGGCCAGGTTTTCGGAATAGAAGGTCACCAGATCGAGCACCGGCGCCGGGGCCTCGCTGTTGCCCAGGCGGGCCTGCACACCATCGGGCAAGGACAGGCAGGCCGTCTGCGCCGCGGTGCAATCGCCATGGCTGCGGTCACTGTCCGGGGTCGAGATACCGATATCGCCGGCAAAGGCCTCGGCGCTCTGTTGGCGCACGCTCAAGCTCTGGGCCTTCCAGCCGAACCGGCCCAGCACCAGCGCGCCGGTCTTCGGGTCACGCACGCGCGCAGCCTTGCCGCTGATACCGTCGCCGTTTTCGTCATCTGGATCGGCATGGCGGAGAATATCGTCGGGATGGATGGCTTCGATCAGGCCAAGGCCGGACATGGCCTGCGTCACCCGCGGCGAAAGCGTCGTCGAGGCATCGAGCGGACCATAACCGAGGCCCGTCACCGAATAGCGCGGCCGGCGCAGCGATACGGTCTCGCCGTCCGCCAGAACCACCGGTTCCTCGGTATAGTCGATGCGCATGTGTCCCTCGGCCGGCAGTCCGGGCACGGCACTGTCCTGCAATTGCGTGCCATAGACCGGATCGGGGAAATTCAGAACCACGTGCGTCGCCAATGCCTGGCGTTCGGCGTCCGTCTGCGGCGTGCGGGCGAGGCGCAGGAACATCGACGTCGTGTCCGACGCACCCTCGGGCGGATGGCCGCGGCCGTCCTTCAGGTGACAGGTCTGGCAGGCCCGCGCATTGTAGAGCGGGCCGAGGCCGTCAGATGCCTGCGTCGAGGAAGGAGAAGACACCCAGAGCTTGCGGAACAGCGCATTGCCGAGCTTGAAGGTCTCTTCCTCAGCAAAGCTGATATTGGTAGCGAACTGTGAGAAACTGTCTGCATTGACGGACGCGATCGACGTACCGGCACCGCCCGACATCGCCTCGAATTTTTCAGCCTTGCTGAAATCCGTGGTCGGACGCGTGACGGCCTCGATACGGCGACGATCCTTTTCGGAAAGATCGCTGCGCTCGCCGGCGCTGGCGGCTGCGAAAACAAAAACGCCGCCCGCAGCCAGACACAGTGCGGCTGCAAACGGCAGGATCCGGCGCGGGGCGGCGCATGCATTCATTCAGAAGAACCGGGCCGTCGCATCAGCAAGCGGCCCGCCTTTGCTTTCTCATTGGAAGACGGCGTTAGGATTATCCAGGCTGTCGGAACCTTCAAGCTCGATCGCTCCCAGATCCAGCGACGCAATGACGCGCTCGACGGTTTTTGCCTGGGCGATCAGCCCGTCGATGGCGGCCTGAACGACGGCATTGCCTTCCGCATTGCCCTCACCGATCATCTGGTCGTATTTTTCGACGGTCTCGCCGCGCTTGGCCATGGCCTGCATCGCAGCCACGGTCGTTGCCAGCTTTTCCTTCATTTCCTTGTCGAGCGCCGGATCCTTGGCCGCGACGAGTTCGGAAAGCGACGGGCCGGTCAGCTTGGTGCCATCGACCTTGGTGTATTCGCCCGTGTAGGCCGCCTGGATACCGATCGCGTCATGAAGATGCGAGTTGTAGGTATTATCAGAGAAGCAGTCGTGCTCTTCTTCCGGGTCATGCAGCAGGAGGCCGAGCTTCATGCGCTCGCCGGCCAGTTCACCATAGGACAAGGAGCCCATGCCGGTCAGGATGGCGACGAGGCCTGCCTTCGGATCGGCTTCGACGTTCTTGGTGGCGGCACCGTCCGCCGTCCAGTTGGCGACCATGTCCGTAAGGTCGGAGACCAGCAGGGTCGTCGCAGCCTTCAGATAGGCGGCACGACGATCGCAATTGCCGTTGGTGCAGGCTTTGGTGTCGAAATCGGTAAACGCGCGATTGCCTGCGCCCGGACCGTTGCCGTTCAGATCCTGGCCCCAGAGCAGGAATTCGATGGCGTGATAGCCGGTCGCGACGTTGGCCTCGATCCCACCCGCTTCCTGCAGCGTGCTGGACAGGAACTCCGGCGTGATGTTGGTGGCGTCCACATCCTTGCCGTCGATCTTGATCGTCTTGTTGGCGATGACGTTTGCGGTGAACAGCGCATTCTCGTCGCTCTCGGTGCCGTAGCTCGGATCGACATAGTCGATCAAACCTTCATCGAGCGGCCAGGCATTGACCTTGCCTTCCCATTCATCAACGATCGGGTTGCCGAAACGATAGACTTCGGTTTCCTGGTACGGATTGCGGGCTGCAAGCCAGGCTTCGCGGGCCGCCTTCAGCGTCGCCTCGCTCGGCGTGGCGATCAGCGCATCGACGGCCTTGTCGAGCGCCTGAGCTGTGGACAAAGCATCCTGGAACTTCGCGAGACCAACGTCCGCATAATGCTTGACGACGGCGCCGGCATCGGTGGCCGCCAGCGCCGGCTGCAATGCGAGCGTCGATGTTGCCGTGACCAGCGCCAGCATGGCGCTGCGAATGAATGATGTTTTCATGACCTCTCCTGATGATCCCGACCGAGTGGTTTCGGCTCCCCGCCGCCCTGATCCGCCTCGGGCCATGCGCGATCGGTCGCGCGCGGCCGGTAGACCCGGACTTTTTAGAAGGCGCGATTTTCATGAACCAAAACCAAACTGGTGTCAAAGAGTATAGTTTAGAATGCTTTCAATATGGAGAGCGACATGTCTCGCCGATCTGAAAGCAGTAGCACGCAGCCGCGTCGTATCGACCACGCAACAAGATTTAGCCTATTTATGAGGCGTTTACTGATCAAAATTTAAGCTGTATGACGTCGAAATCATCACATTGCAGGTTTTGCATGCGGCACCATCTCAAACACTACATCCGGCGGCACGAACCGCAGGGTGAATTTCATCACCATTTGAAGTCCGGGATCGGCGCGATTACTGCGATGATCGCAGTCGGCCTCCTGGCCATCTATACCGGGTTGCCGCTGTTGATTGCTCCCTTTGGCGCCAGTGCCGTCCTGCTGTTCGGGCAACCGAAGAGCCCTCTGTCGCAGCCCGCCAACGTCGTCGGCGGTTACCTGCTGGCGGCCGTCATCGGCAGCATCGCCGCCCATTTCTTTCCCGGTCTCTGGCTTGCGGGCGCGATCGGCGTCGGCCTTTCCATCGGGCTGATGCTGTTTCTGAGGATCACGCATCCACCGGCAGGCGCTGTTCCGATCGTCGCCGTCGCCTCGCATTTCGATGCGCCGGTCCTGTTCGAGGTCGCGGTGCTGGGCAGCGTGCTGCTGGTGGCGATCGCCGTGCTGCACCACCTCATCCCGCCGCGCCAGCAATATCCGCTGCGGGTCGATTGATCAGCCTCGTTGGCTGATCAAATCTTGCGATCCATCTGGCAGAAGAAGAAGCCGTCCGTATCCGTCGATGCGGGTGTCAGGGTCAGCGTCTTTCCGTCGGAGGAACGCGGCTTGCGCCCGCTTGAGCCGAACAGGGTCTCCCAGGACGCGGTTGCAGACACGATCCGGAAGTCCGGATTGGCCTCGCAGAAGGCCTGAACCTGCGTCTCGTTTTCCTCCGGCAGCACCGAACAGGTGACGTAGACGAGGCGACCGCCCGGACGGACGTAGCGGGACGCTTCCGATAGCGCTTCCTGCTGCTGCGACTGCCGCTCCTCGATGTTCTTCTGGTTCAGCCGCCATTTTGTATCCGGACGGCGGCGCCATGTGCCCGTGCCCGTGCAGGGCGCATCGACCAGCACCCGGTCAAAACGGCCGACGAGGACGTCCAGCGTCTGCTTGTTGTCGTGCACCTGAACATTGCGGGTCCCTGCCCGCTTCAGGCGTTCGATGATCGGTGCCAGCCGCTTGCGGTCGGTGTCAAAGGCATGAACCTGCCCCTTGTTGTGCATGGCCGCCGACATGGCGAGCGTCTTGCCCCCGCCACCGGCGCAGTAGTCGAGGACCTGCTCGCCGTCCTGCGGCAGGACCAGATCGGCCACGATCTGCGAGCCTTCGTCCTGAACCTCGAACCAGCCTTTCTGAAAGGAAAGTTCTGCCGTCACGTTCGGCAGGCGCGAAGCGCCTTCGCCGGCGGGCACGCGGATGCCCTGGCGGGCGACGACGGTCGGTTCGACGCCGGAGCGCTCCAGTGCCTTCAGGACCTTCTCGCGGGTGGATTTCAGTGTGTTCGTCCGCAGGTCGAGCGCCGGGCGTCCGGCAAGCGCCTGGGCTTCGACAAGCCAGCTCTCACCAAAGCTGCTCTCGAAGGAAGCCTGCAGCCATTCGGCAATATCGCCCTGAACATGGAGCGGCGCCTCTTCGAGCGTCCGGCTTGCGAAAGCGGCGATGATGGCATCCGCCAGGGGCTCGGGCGCAAACTTGTCGCCGTCGAGGTCCGCGGCCAGGGCCTCCGGTGTCACGCCCCATTGCCGGAAGAGTACGGCATGCCCAAGCGCCGAGGGGCTGTCGCTGTCCATCAAGAAGGCATGTGAAAGCTTCATGCGCAAGGCGTCGTAGACGATGTTGCCGATCGCGGCGCGGTCGCCTGATCCTGCAAATCGGTGGGCAAGCCCCCAATCCTTGAGTGCGTCTGCGACCGGACGCTTGCGCGTCTCAATATCAGCGAGAACCTCAATGGCTCCTGCGAGCCTGCCACCCAAACGCATCTTGTATCCACTCCATTTTCCGTCGTGGTAACGGTCATGGCCGTCAAGAGCAAGTCGGCAGGCCTTATTCATTGCAATCGTGATGTCGCGCAGGCCAGGCTGTGCTTGGCTTTAACGTCGCTGGAGGAGCGAAATTTTGCTCCTACCCAGAAGACAAACGATCAGCTAATGACGCGGTAGCAGACGCTGGCGGTTCCCGAGCGGATCATACCGATATGGGAAGCGGCACCTTTTGACAGATCGATGACCCGGCCACGGATGAAGGGACCGCGATCGTTGATGCGGACGACGACGCTCTTGCCGTTGCGCTTGTTGGTGACCTGGACCTTCGTGCCGAATTTCAGATGCCGATGGGCTGCCGTCAAAAGAGACGCATTCATGCGTTCGCCAGAAGCCGTGCGCGACGACAGGGCATACCAGGATGCGCCGCCGCAACCATTTCCTGCCGCATGACCATCTGCCGTGGATGTGAGAATTGCCCCGAATGCCAGAAATGCTGCGACAGCAGCTGTCGATATCACGTTCGTCAAACAGATGACCCCTTGGTTGGAAAGTTAGCGTGCTCTTGCGATGCGCTGCGTCTCCGGGCCAAAAATGGCGAAAAAGTGCTTCAACCTTTAAGCTTCCGTTAGGAATCCCCTTAAAGCTGCTGAATTTAAAATTATCGATTTTTAAATCTTCATTTTTAATTCTGTGAATCCTCTTTGGATTCAATCGTCACTCCGCGATTGATCATGCTTTCCGCTTCCACAGGAGCTTCTCTATACTAATTTATTCAATTTTTGAATTTGATGGATCAAGGTGATTTTATCAGGCTAAAATTTCGCACATTACCGTCATAGTTGCATACAATTCACGCAGTAAAGACGCTTAGACTATCGGCGAAAGGCGAAAATCGCCCCATATGATCCATGTTTTCGGCAATACTTAACGCGCTTCTTCCACCTTTGTTCCCCGATGCTTTCCAAGCATATTCGCTCTACATATGTCATCCTCGCCAATTTCCGGACTGCCATAATTGACCTAGCGAAATACGATAGTCGGGAAAACGAAAGGCGAAGCCGAGGTCCCTGATCTTGCGGTTCGAGACCCGCTTGTTCTCCCCGTAAAAAGACCTGGCCATCGGCGAAAGCTCCGCCGTTTCGAAGGCGATTTCCGGCGGCGGGTCGATGCCCATCAGCCGGGCGGCTTCCGCGACAACGTCCTGCGGCGGCGCCGGCTCATGGTCGGTGATGTTGTAGATGCCGCCAAGATTGCGCTCGGCCAGAAAGAGCGTCGCGGCGGCGATGTCCTCGACGCGGATGCGGTTGAAGACCTGGTTTGGCTTGACCAGACGCCGCGCCGTTCCCTCGGCCAGATTGCATAGACCGTTGCGGCCGGGGCCGTAGATGCCGGAGAGCCGCAGAACCGAAACTGGTATGTCGCTGTCACGGCCAAAGGCAAGCCAGGCCTCCTCAGCCTCGACCCGCTCGACCGAGCGGACGGAGACCGGCTTGCAGGGCGTATCCTCATCGACCCAGGCGCCGCCATGATCGCCATAGACCCCGACGGTCGAGAGATAGGCCACCCATTGCAGTTTCGGCATGAGCGCGCGCAGGGGCAAGGCATTCGGCCGCATCAACGGATCGCCATCGCGACCGGGCGCAATCGACTGGACCAGATGGGTGGCCCGCGCCATGACAGAGGCCAGTTCCGGGGAAATCTCGCTGCCGTCGAAGATTACCGCTTCAAGCCCGCTGTCACGCAGCGCCTTTGTTTTCTCCGGCGACCGTGTCGTGCCTGTGACCGTTTCCGCCAAAGGCAGGAACTCCTGGCCGATTGCTTTGCCGGAATATCCGGCTCCAAGGATCAACACCTGCATCACACCGCTCCTGCACTTTTCCATTCGGCGAGCACGTCGCCGTCCGTCTCTTCGTTTCGTCTTGCCGCATATTCACGAAAGGCACCAGCCGGCATCAGCCGCGACAGCGCCCAGACGGCCATGCCACGCACGATAGGCGATGGATCGTCACAGAGATCGACGCACGACGGAATAAATGACGGGTCCGCGGAATTGCCGACCGCGATCAGGACGTTGCGCACGAAACGGTCGCGGCCGATGCGCTTGACCGGTGAGCCCGAAAAAGCGTCCGGAACGCCGCATCATCCAGCGTCAGCAGGAAGGACAGCGACGGCGCCTTGAGGTCGTCGCGCGCCCGCAGCTTCATTTCCGAGGCTTCCTGCGCAAACTTGTTCCATGGACAGGCGGCGAGACAGTCGTCGCAGCCATAGATCCGGTTGCCGATCAGCGGCCGCAGAGCGACGTCGATCGGCCCCTTATGCTCGATGGTGAGATAGGAAATGCAGCGCCGCGCATCGATCTTGTAGGGTGCCGGAAAGGCATCCGTCGGACAGGCATCGAGACAGGCGCGGCACGAGCCGCAGTGATCGACCTCGGGCTCGTCAACCAGCAGGTCTGCCGTGGTAAACAGACTGCCGAGAAACAGCCAGGAGCCAAAGGTCCGGCTGACGAGGTTGGTGTGTTTGCCCTGCCAGCCAAGACCCGCCTGCTCGGCCAGCGGCTTTTCCATCACCGGCGCGGTATCGACGAAGACCTTCACGTCTTCGCCCGCGCGCGCGGCAAAGCGCGTCGCCACCTCTTTCAGCTTGCCCTTGATCACATCGTGATAGTCGCGGTTCTGGGCGTAGACCGAGATCGCGCCGCGATCGGCTTGCTCCAGCACGCCGCGCGGATCGTCCGCAGGCGCATAGTTCATGCCGAACAGGACGATGGAGCGAACATCGCCCCAGAGAACACGCGGATCGGCGCGCCGCGCTGCCGTTTCCGCCAGCCAGTCCATCGTGCCGTGGTAGTTTCGGTCCAGAAAATCAGCGAGCCGGGCCGGTGCCTGCGGTATCGAGCCCGGCAGTGTCACCCGGCAGGTGTCGAACCCCTTGTCCGCAGCCTCGGCCTTCAGGAACTGCGTCAGCGTTCTGCGCCGTTTGTCCCGGCTGGCCGTCGAGGGTGCATCGCCAGACACGGCGCCCTCCTACCGCTGGAGCATGATGTTGACCGAAAACCGTGCGACACTTTTCGGCCTCATGCTCTAAAAGTCCAGGTCGGCGTAATGGGAGGCCGGCGTGACGCCGCGCACGCGCTCGGCGAGCAGCGGACGGAAGGACGGGCGCGACTTCAAACGCTGGTACCAGTCCTTGGCCGCGGGCGCTTCCTGCCAGTCAATTTCACCGAGATAATCGAGCACGGAAATGGCAGCCGCCGCGGCCAGATCGGCATAGGACAGGCGGTCGCCGGCCAGATAGGTGCGTGAACCGGCAAGCCAGGACAGGTATTTCATATGCTGGCGGATATTGGCGCGCGAGGTGCGCAGAGCCTTGGAGTCGGGGCACCACCGCCCTGGTCGGGCGTCATCTGCAGCTTGAAGATCCGTTCGCGGACCAACGGCCGCGTCACGTCGGCCTCCATCTTCTGCAGGAACCACTCGGCCAGGCGCCGGATTTCGGCACGCTGGAATGGGTCCTCGGCCAGAAGTCGGCGGTCCCGCTTCATGATGCCGCTGGTCTCGTCGAGATATTCCGAGATCACGGTTGCGCCACAGAGCGCCCGCATGCTGTCATCGACATAGACGGGAAGCGTTCCGGCCGGATTGAGTGCCAGAAAATCCCGCCTTTTTTCCCAGGGCTGCTCTTCGGCCAATTCCGTCTGATAGCCGTATTCTGACAGGATCAGCCGGATAAAGCGGGACGCGGTAGACATGGGATGATGATAAAGTGTCGGCATGGCTGCTGGCTTTGACTATTGGATTTTTAAGGAAACGGTCTGTCGCGGCGGATTGATCTGGCCACGGCTCATCTTGAAAAGCTATAGGAATTTGCTGCCGTAAACACAAGCGAATCAGCTCCCATGCCCTTCCCGAAGGTCCGTATGCTAACCCCCAAAGCTTCAGGGATATTTAATTCATGGCCGATCAATCGATCATCAGCGCACTCATTCTTGGGCTCATAGAGGGTCTCACGGAATTCATTCCGGTCTCATCGACCGCCCATGTCCTGCTGGCCGGGCACTTTCTCGGCTTCAAGTCACCGGGCAACACATTTGCCGTCCTTATCCAGCTCGGCGCGATCCTCGCCATCCTGCTGGTCTATTTCCAAAGGCTGCTGTCGATCGTACTCGCTCTGCCGTCCAGCCCGAAAGCACGGGGTTTCGTGCTGTCGGTCCTCATCGCCTTCCTGCCAGCGGCGATCATCGGCGCCATTGCCCATGATTTCATCAAGGCCGTGCTGTTCGAGACGCCGATGCTGATCTGCATCGTGCTGATTGTCGGCGGCATCATTCTCTACGCCATCGACCGCATGCCGCTGCAGCCAAAATACAAGGATGTGATGGATTATCCGCCGTCGCTGGCCTTGAAGATCGGCCTTTGCCAGTGCCTGGCGATGATTCCGGGAACCTCCCGTTCAGGGGCCACCATTGCCGGTGCGCTGCTGATGGGCACAGACAAGCGTTCGGCGGCCGAATTCTCGTTCTTCCTGGCCATGCCGACCATGCTCGGCGCCTTCACCCTCGATCTTTACAAGAACCGCGATGCCCTGAGCTTCGACGATGTGACGGTGATCGCCATCGGCTTTATCGCCGCCTTCGTCTCCGCCCTTCTCGTCGTCCGCTCGCTTCTGAACTTCGTCTCCAACCGCGGCTTTGCGCCCTTCGCGATCTGGCGCATCCTGGTCGGCACCGCCGGGCTCATCGGCCTCTGGCTGGTTGGCTGAAGCGCAAAATAAAACCGCACGCACTTATTTAAAAGCGCATGCGGTTCCTAGCCCCGCCATAAAAATTGATCAACCCTCGATCGGGTCGAGACCGGTCAGTTGCCGGCAGTCGGGATCGACGCCGTGGTGCAGGGATCGACGCCATAGGCCGGTGCGCAACCGTTGCGGCCGCCTGCAACCGTCTTCGGCGCGATGAACGAACCCGCGATCACAACCAGTGCCGCACACGCAAAAAACATTGCGATCGACTTGCCCATAGAACTCTGCCTCTTCGAAAAAAACTTTGCCGGTCTGCCTGTGAATCCAGGACGCGGCACGGCTGCTGTGTATTCGCTGGTTTCGTGCTTATCAATAACCGGACATGTTGAATCGACGGTAAATGGAGAACACGTTTTCAGGTGAGGCAGAAGTGCAACGCTTTGTTTGCGAGAGCCAAAACAAAGCCGCCGGGCTGGCACCGGCGGCTGTTCAGATTTCGATAAAATATGGCTTAGGCGGCTTTGCCGGAGCGGGTATACTGGCCCTGCGGGCGATAGCGCACAAGATAGGACGGCAGCACGGCCTCCACCAGCGTCGGCGAAATGCCGATGCCGGAAAGCGTGCGCCCGTCGGCAATGGCTGCCTCGGACACGACATTGTCGCTCTTCAGCAAAATCACCTGATCGGGCGTCAATGGCGGGGCAATGAAGGGCACGAGCGAAGCGACCGAGCCGATCATCGAGGCGATCCCGAACGGCAGCGGGAGCAGGGTGCGCTTGCGGTCGATCGTCTTCAGCATCATTTCGAGACAGTCGCGGAAGGTCATGACTTCCGGTCCGCCGATTTCATAGATCTTGCCGGGAGACAGTTCGCCGGCCACAGCGCGGGCAACGGCCTCGGCCAGATTCGTGACATAGACCGGCTGGAATTTCGTGTGGCCGCCGCCGACCAGCGGCAGGAATGGCGAAAAGCGGGCCATCTCGGCAAACTTGTTGAAAAACCCGTCCTCCGGGCCGAAAACGATCGACGGACGCAGAATCACGGCATTTGGCACCGTCTCGATCACAGCCTTCTCGGCGCGCCCCTTGGTGCGGGCATAGACCGATTCGGAATTCACATCCGCACCGATCGCCGAAACATGAGTCAGGCTGGCGCCGACGGAACGGGCGGCTTCCGCCACGGCGCGGGCGCCGAATTCCTGCACCGCGTCAAAGGTGTTGCGTCCGGCCTCGAAGAGGATGCCGACGCAGTTGATGACGTGATCCGCGCCCTGCACCGCATTATCGACGGACTTGCGGTAGCGCAGGTTGGCCTGGACGAAGGAAATCTGTCCGACATTGCCGAGCGGCTGCAGAAAACCGGCAAGATCAGGACGCCGAACGGCGACGCGGATGCGGTAGCCACGCTTGGCAAGCGCCCGCACGACATGACGGCCGACAAATCCGGACCCGCCGAAAACGGTGACGAGCGGGGAAGATTGGACAAGGTCATGGGATGCGGACTCCTGATCTCTGTATAGGCCTTTGCATGGTACATAAACCAATCGGCAGACAAGGTGAAGGCCAATCACCCCTGCTTTGCCGCCACTTTCCGACGCAGGGTAACCCGGAATCAGACCCCTTCGACGACGACCATTTCCGCATCTGCCACTTCCTGGCGGATCGCGGCGGCGATCTGGTATTCAGGCGAATTGTAGCAATCGACGGCGGCTTGAAGGGATGGAAACTCGATGACGACGTTGCGGGCGCGGACCTGTCCTTCCAGCCGCTGGAATTCGCCGCCACGGGCGAGAAACTGCGCGCCGTATTTTTCGAAGGCCGGTTTTGCCGCCGCCACGTAGTCCTTGTAACGCTCGGCGTCGCGAATATCGACCCGCGCGATCCAGTAGCCCTTTGCCATGAAGCTCTCCTTTTGTCCGATGCTCTGCCAGCTTTTGTCTTCCGGCATGTGTCTTCCGGCGATTCCAAAGATCGGTCAAGACGCCAAATTGCGCTGTGTCCTGGATATTCCCTCAGCAATCAGGCCGTCAAAGCGCCGTTCATCTCGGACAGGATCGCTCTCGTCGCCGCCAGCGGATCGGCCGCCTGAACGATGGGCCGGGCAACGACGAGATGGCTCGATCCGGCCTTCAGAGCGTCCGCCGGTGTCATGACGCGCTTCTGATCGCCCTTGTCGCTACCCGCGGGGCGGATGCCCGGCGTGACCAGGGCCATGTCCGGGCCGATGATCTTGCGCACCGCGGAGGATTCCTCGGCCGAGCAGACGATGCCGCCCATGCCGGCCAGGCGTGCCTGTTCGGCACGGCGCAGGACCAGCGTGTGCGGGTCGTATTCGTAGCCCGCATCGATCACGTCCTGCTCGTCCATCGATGTCAGCACCGTGACGCCGAGAAGGCAGAGGTCCGATCCTTTCGCCGCCTCCACGGCGGCGCGCATCGCCTTCGGATAGGCATGCAGCGTCAGCATCGACATGCCCATCTTGACGATGTTCTCGACGCCCTTGGCCACCGTGTTGTCGATGTCGAGCAGCTTCATGTCGAGGAAGACTTTCTTGCCGTCGCGGGCAAGATCGCGGGCAAACTCCAGCCCGCCGGCGAAGACCAGCTGGTAGCCGATCTTGTAGAACAGCACGTCGTCGCCCAGCGTTTTGACTGTTGTCTCAGCTTCACCGATGGTGGGAAGATCAAGGCCGACGATCAGCCTTTCGCGCGCGGTTGCTGTCATTGCTGCCATCCTTGCCAGAACTCCATGGGCGTCCAGTCGCATGCAAGCGCACGATCCGCAAGACGGAAAACAAAGAGATTGCCACCCCCGGCCGGCTGATCCTCCCTGCGGGAAATATCTGTCCCGAGAAGGTGGCATTTCAACAGCGTGCCGACACCACCATGGCCGACAAAGGCGATCGGCTGCGACGGATCGTGGCTTGCCAGCACGCCCTCGACGGCGGCCACGATCCGCCTCTGCGCATCGATTGCCCGTTCCCATCCCCTGAAGCTCTGTTCCGGAAAGGCAAAAAACCGGTCCGCAGCCTTCTCGAATTCCTCAGGCACCAGAAAACCGGTGGCAGAACGGTCGTTCTCGCCGGCATGCTCCAGAATTTCCACGGAAACCGAGATGGCACGGGAAAGAATCGCCGCCGTCTCCAAAGCCTTCGTCTCATCGCTCGAAACGATCCGACGCAGGCGCGCTGCCCATGGCAGAGCGGCGGCCTTTTCCGCGCGGGCCTGCCCGACATCGGAAAGGCTCCACTTCGGCACCGGCTTGTCGGGCTCCATGCGGATCTGCGGGTGGGTCAGGTAGATCGCGAACACGCGCCGGAGATCTCAGTGAGGCTTGCGATAGACCCAGAGCTGCGCCGGCGGAATGTTGCGCACGACGAAATCATAATGGGCGATATGGTAACGATCCGGCATGGCGATAACAGGCGAGAGCGGGCCGTAGGAAATCTGGATGACGGGCCGGCCGGGCGCCATGCGCGACAGGAGATCCTCGATCAGTGCGACACGCTTGTACATCGGAAAATTCAGAAGCGGGACGGCGGAGATCACGCTGTCGAAGGTCTGGTCGCGCAGCGCGCCCAGTGTGTTGTCGAGATCGAAGGCATCGCCATTGATGAAGTTGACGGCGGGGAAGCGGGCCGAGAGGTGATTGAAGAAATCGGTGGAGAATTCGACGGACACGAGTTTCTCCGGCTTGATGCCGCGCTCGAGGATCGCCTTGGTGATGACGCCGGTCCCAGGCCCGAGTTCGAGCACCGGCAATCCCGAATGCGGATCTGCCACACTTGCCATCCGCCGCGCGGTCACCCCGGAGGTCGGAACGATCGATCCGACCGCCCGCATGTTGCTTTTCCAGCCTTTGAAGAAACGGATTTCCTCGTCGAACTTCTTGCCGAAACGTTCCTTCAAGCGAAAATTCATGCGTATCCCCGACATTCCCATGCACCAAAATGGCCAAGTTGCAGGTTTTGCACGGCTCATGCCGCAACCTACAAGCAAAAAGGTCAGGAACACCGGGTGAAGGCGGCATTCCTGTTGATCCTATCTTGCCTTCGTGTGCGGCAAAAACAAGTCTAAATGCGGCGGAACTTGGCGCCGGTCGCGCGAAAACGTCGGCTAGACGCGCATCGGCATCAGAACATAGAGCGCGTCGTCGCCCGCCATATCGCGCACCAGTGTCGGCGAACCGGCATCGGCCAGCATGAAGACGGCGTCGGTGCCCGAGAGCTGGGCCGTGATATCCAACAGGTATTTGGCGTTGAAGCCGATTTCCAGCGGGTCGCTGTCGTAGCCCACCGCCAGCTCTTCCGTGGCGCTGCCGGAATCCGGATTGTTGACGGTCAGCGTCAGCTGGCCATCGCCAAGCGCCAGCTTCACGGCGCGGCCACGCTCCGAGGAAATCGTCGAGACGCGGTCGACAGCCTGCGCAAAGGACTGGCAGTCGATCTTCAGTTCCTTGTCGTTATTGGCCGGGATGACCCGCTGGTAATCCGGGAAAGTGCCGTCGATCAGCTTCGACGTCATGATGATCGAGCCGATCGTCAGGCGGATCTTGGCATCGGAAACCTCGACCGTGACGATCACATCCGGATTGTCGACCAGCTTCTGCAGTTCGCTGACCGTCTTGCGCGGAATGATGATGCCCGGCATGCCTTCGGAACCCGAGGGCGCCTCGATATCGGCACGGGCCAGACGGTGACCATCGGTCGCCACGGCGCGCAGCTTCAGCTGCCCCTTGCTTTCGATCGTGTGGATATAGATGCCGTTCAGATAATAGCGGGTCTCTTCCGTCGAGATCGCAAACTGGGTGCGATCGATCAGCATCTTGAGGTCCGTCGCCTTGATCCGGAACGTATGGCTGAAGGCACCGGCCGTCAGGTCCGGGAAGTCCGACTGCGGCAGGCACTGCAGCGAGAATTTCGAGCGGCCGGACTGAACCGTCATCGCCGTGCCCTCGGCATTGGTGGCCAGCGCCACTTCGGAGCCATCCGAAAGCTTGCGCACGATATCGTATAGAAGATGGGCCGGCACGGTCGTCGCGCCTGCTGTCTCGACCTGCGCCGGGGTCGCTTCGGTGATCTCCAGATCGAGGTCGGTCGCCTTCATCTCGAGGCTTGCGCCATCGGAGCGCAGAAGCACGTTCGAGAGGATCGGGATGGTGTTGCGACGCTCGACCACGCGATGCACGTGGTTCAGCGACTTCAGGAGATTGGACCGCTCGATCGTAATGCGCATGAGATGCTACCGCTTTCAACCATCGCCGGAAAACAGGTCCCGGCATCTACTTTTTGACTGCTTTTTGGCCGCAGAGATGTGGACGCGCAAAATGGCAGAAAGAGGCCCAGAAATGCAAGGCCTATCGCGGGGGATGGAAGACGATTGTGGGTGGATCGGCGGGCTAGGGCGGAAGATGCTTCAACAACGCATCTGGCGCATCGCGATTATCTAAGGTGGCGAAGTGCTTGGATCGTGACGCGATCCAAGCCCATTTGGAAATAAGATGGCACGGTTCCGCCTCGGGCATGCTAAAATGCTTTTGTCGAGCTTCCAGTCTGTGGCTTCGGCGGTACTGCCGAGCAATGACGCGCTTCGCGAGTCTCCGGCCCCTGAGGCCAATTTCATGCCAATATCCCCAACCCTGCATTTCGAGGCGGCGAGTACGCTTGCCGTTGTGGTTTCATCCCACGAACCCCTTCTTTTCCTGTCGGACGACTTGAAGATCATTGCGGCGAGCGCATCGTTCTGCCGGGCCTTCGAGATAGACCCAGCGTCAGTCCCTGGCAGACGGTTCAGTGAACTTGGAGACGGGGAATGGGCCATGCCGAAGCTTGAGTCACTTCTCATGGCGACCGCTTCGGGGAGTGTGAACATCCAAGCCTACGAACTGGAGCTCAAGCGACTTAACCAGAAAACACGCCAGTTGGTCGTCAACGCGCAAACGCTTGATGACGGTGACATCAATCATATCCGCCTTCTTGTGGCCGTGACCGACGTGACCGATGCGCGCGCAGAAGCGCGACTGAAAGATGATCTGATCCGTGACAAAGCCATCCTGCTGCAGGAAGTTCAGCACAGGGTGGCCAATAGTCTCCAGATCATTGCAAGTGTGCTTATGCAGAGCGCACGTCGGGTTCAGTCTGAAGAAGCGCGGGGGCATCTCCACAACGCCCATCACCGGGTGATGTCAATTGCAGCCCTGCAGCGACAGCTCTCCACATCCCCCGGCGGCAGCGTTGAGCTGCGCACCTATTTCAAACAGCTTTGCCAGAGTCTTGGTGCATCAATGATTGCCGACCCTGAGCGGTTGTCGATACAGGTCACGGCCGACAACAGCGCGGTGGAAGCGGATGTTTCCGTTAGCTTGGGACTCATCGTGACCGAGCTTGTCATCAATGCCTTGAAACACGCTTTTCCCGATGAACGAAGCGGCACCATCCTGGTCGACTATCAATCGTCCGGCAAGGATTGGACCTTGTCGATAACCGACGATGGAATCGGCATGCCTGCAGGCAGCGATGCCCCCAAGGCTGGACTGGGCACCGGCATCGTGGAGGCGCTGGTCAAGAACCTGGGAGGCGAAATCAACTTGAGCGATGCGGGCCCAGGGACCATCGTTAAAATCAGCCATCAGGAAAGCGCAGGATCACAAACCAGCTTTTCGAATGCCGCGTAGAAACCAGATTGTTCCAGGTCCGCCTTACAATTGCAGCCCAGGGGCTTTCTCATGATGACGTGGAAACCATGAACAACGGCAGGCCGGTCGTCTTGATTGTCGAAGACAGTGCTCTTATTCGAATGGGTGCCGTCGATCTGGTGCTTGCAGCTGGCTATGAAGCGCTTGAGGCGAGGGATGCGGACGAGGCAATACGCATTCTTGAGTTGCGAAATGACATCGACCTGGTTTTCACCGATGTACAGATGCCGGGCACCATGGATGGTATCAAATTATCCCACTATATCCGTGACCGCTGGCCGCCCGTGAAGCTGATGGTCGCATCCGGCGCTGCCATTCTTGAGGAGAGTTCCCTACCTTCGGGAAGCAGGTTCTTCTCGAAACCGTATGACGATCACACAATAACAGATGCCATGGCGCTCCTGCTTTTGAGCGAAACTCCATCTCTTCCCACCGCTTGAATCATTGGCCGGCGAAAACAAGAGGCTCTGTCTGGCCAAACCGTCAACGGACGATCAGTCGCAAACGGACAGTAGTCGCTCTTCGCTGCTGCGAACGCCTCTGCCCTAAAAAGCGGCCAACCATATGACTTGTCCCATATCCACCGGGCAGGCTCTTGTCCCCTGTGTGCGGCTCGCCCATAAAGGCAGCCAAAGCACAGAAAGAAAACACAGTGGAAAAGCAGGCATCGGGCGAAACACAAACAAGCGAGCGGCAGAAAACCTATCGCCTGCACAATGTCGCCATTCCCGCGCGGCCCCTGGAGCCGGCGCTCTATCTGGTCGCAACCCCCATCGGCAATCTGTCCGACATCACGCTGCGGGCTCTGGAAACGCTGGCGGGGGCCGATGTGCTGGCCTGCGAGGATACGCGCGTCACCCGCGTGCTGCTCGATCGCTATGGTATCGTCAACCGGCCCTATGCCTATCATGAACACAATGCCAACGAGGCCGGGCCGAAACTGCTCGCGGCGCTCGATGCCGGCAAGTCGGTGGCGCTGGTCTCCGATGCCGGCACGCCGCTCGTCTCGGATCCCGGCTACCGGCTCGGCCAGATCGCGATTGCGGCCGGCCACCGCGTCGTGCCGATCCCCGGCGCCTCCGCGCCGCTTGCAGCGCTGGTCGGTTCGGGCCTGTCGAACGATGCCTTCCTCTTTGCCGGCTTCTTGCCCTCGAAAGACAAGGCGCGGCGCGACCGTCTGCGCGAATTGTCGCTGGTGCCGGCAACGCTGATCTTCTTTGAATCGCCGCACAGGATCGCAGCGACGATCACGGCCGCCGCCGACGAACTGGGCTCCGAACGCCGCGCCTCTGTCTGCCGGGAACTGACCAAGACCTTCGAGGAATTTCGCCGCGGCACGCTGGGGGAACTGAAGGCCTTTTACGACGAGGGTGCGACGGTAAAGGGCGAGATCGTGCTGGTGATCGCGCCACCGGACGCGCCGGCAGCCCCTGAGCAAGTGGATGTCGATGCGATCCTGGTCAGGCTCGTCAAGGACATGCCCTCCGGCAAGGCCGCAACCGAAGCGGCAAAACAGACGGGCCTCAACCGCAAGGACCTTTACGATCGTCTCCTGGAACTGAAGGGACGCGATGACGCGTGAGCCGCCAGACCAGAAGCGGCTGAAGGCGCAGCGCCGCGGCGCGCTCGCCGAATATCGGGCAGCCGCTGCCCTCCTTCTCAAAGGATACCGGATCGTCGCCTTCCGCTATCGTACAAAACTCGGCGAGATCGACATCATCGCCCGCAAGGGTGATCTGGTCGCCTGCGTCGAGGTCAAGGCCCGCCATTCGCTCGACCAGTCCGTCTTTGCGGTTTCCAATTCCGCGCAGCAGCGGATCCGGGCCGCAAGCGATCTCTGGCTCTCCAAACAGCGGGACTCCGCCAAACTCTCCATCCGCTACGACATCGTCTCGGTCACACCCTGGCGCTGGCCGGTGCATCTACCGGACGCTTTTTGAGCAGCGGGGACAGGTGCAGTCAAATCAACATGAAACTCCCTCGCCACGACCCTCGGCGACATTCCCAACCACGGCACGCTCAGGATCACGGCTGGCGCAGGCATTCGCGGTTTCCGCCGGCAGGCAGGACACTGCACAGGCGTTGGAGCTGGCTGCCGAATGTGCGGAACCGCAGCCAAGTCATCTCTTCTTCAAACAACCCTTGACGAATATATAGCTCGTTGGCTATGAGTCAAACAGATAGCCAGCGAGTTATGCATCCTCATGCCAGATCAAGCCACACTCTTTAAGGCTCTTTCCGACCCAACGCGACGCGCCATCTTCGAGGGCTTGTGCCGCGATGGCGACCAGACGGTTGCGGCCCTGACGGCTCTGGCTGGCGTTTCCCAGCCCGGGGTGTCGAAGCATCTGGCCATCCTCAAAGGGGCCGGATTGGTCAGCGACCGCCACGAAGGCCGCCAAACCCACTACAGCGCGCAACTCGGTGCCCTCGCTCCGTTGACCGAATGGACAAACCAGATGACGGGCTTCTGGCAGGGTCGATTCAACACGCTTGAAGACCTGCTGAACAGGATGGATCAATGAGCGAAGCATCGGCTGCAACACGCACAATCGTCGTAGAACGCGAGATCGCGCATCCGCCGGAAAAGCTGTGGCGCGCCCTCACCCAGCCGCATCTCATCGCGGAATGGCTGATGAAAAATGATTTCAAGGCTGTCGTCGGCCACCGGTTTCATCTTCGCGGTGAGTGGGGTGGCGTTCTGAATTGCGAGGTGCTCGTCATGGAGCCGCAAAAAATGCTGTCCTATACCTGGAATTTCAAACACGACGATCCCGCCTTCGATCTGAACAGCATCGTGACGTTTACGCTCACGCCCACCGCAACAGGAACCCATCTGCGCATGGAGCAGTCCGGATTCCGGCCGGATCAGAGGCAGGCCTATGGTGGCGCCAAAGCAGGCTGGCCCCGGTTTCTTGCAAGGCTGGAGCAGGTTTTATCCGGGGCGGATTGAAATCCAGGACGCTTTCAACGCCCCTAACGACAGGAGTTTTCAATGATTTCAAATCTGTGGATTCGCCAGGCGCACCGATGGCTCTCGATCCTGTTCGTTGGGGCCGTCATTGCCAACTTTGTGGCCATGGCGCTGGGAGAGCCACCGCTATGGGTCGTATATGCGCCGTTGCCACCGCTCATTCTGCTGATGTTCACCGGTCTGTACATGTTCGTCTTGCCCTATGCGGTCAGGTGGCGGGGATCAGCGTCGCAGGATGCAACTTGATCCTTTCCTTTGATGGAAACAAACGCGGGAAATCCCGGGGCATATGATGATCACTGAAATTGAAGACTATTTTACGAAGGGATGCGGGCGCTGCGAGCGTTTTGCGGGACCAGACTGTTCGGCGCGGCGCTGGCTGCAGGGCCTGAACGACCTGCGTCAGATCTGCGTCGATGCGGGGCTGGCCGAGACGGTAAAATGGGGGCACCCCTGTTACGTTCATGCAGGACGCAACATTGCCATCCTCGGCGCTTTCCGCGGTGATTTCCGCTTGAGCTTCTTCAATGCCGCACTGATGAAAGATCCCTGCGGCGCCCTTGAGAAGCAGGGGCCGAACACCCAATACCCCGACATGATCCGTTTCGGGGACGATGCTCAAGTCGCAAAGATGAGGGCCGTTATCCTGTCTTACCTGAAAGAGGCGATGGAATATGCGGAGGCGGGCGTCAAACCGCCAAAGGAGAAGAGCGAAGTAGAACTGCCTGATGAACTGGTTGACGCTCTGGACTCCGATCCTGAACTCGCAGAAGCCTTCCGCAGCCTGACGCCCGGGCGCCAGAAAAGCTATGTGATCAATCTTGGCTCAACCAGGAACCCCGAAACGCGAAGGTCGCGCATCGAGAAATTTCGACCCAAGATCATCGCCGGAAAAGGTGCCATGGAGCGATGAACGCCGGGGACGTCCAGATCGCAGTCCCCGGCGACACTTTGCTCCCCAGGAGACCAACTACATCTAGGAATTCGGCGCCTGGCTCCAAGAGGTAGCGTGTCCGTTTACAACCTTTTAGTTTAGGTATCTAAATCACACATCGGGAGCAGGTTACTGAACTGAGGATATTTATGGCAACGAAAAAGAATGCATCTACGGTGGCGAGCGTGATCGAGAGGGACGACGATTTTCGGGTTTGGCTGGAAGCCAACCATAAGCGCTTCCTAAATCTGAAAGATGCGGTGGTATCAATTATCACAAACCTTGCGACTGAGAACGGGATAGAGGTACTGGCAATTGAGGGACGCTCCAAGGATATCGATAGCGCTGTTGAGAAAGTCAGGCGCAAAGATTACACGCAACCTCAATCCCAGATGACGGATATTACGGGCGTAAGGGTAATTGTCTACTTTGAAAGTGATGTAGCCAAGATCTCCCAAGTCATTCGATCTGCGTTTCGAGTTGATGAAAAAAACAGTTCAAATACTGATGAAAGAATGTCAGCCGATCAAGTGGGTTATCGATCAGTACACTTCGTCTGCGACCTCGGTGACGATCGGATAAAATTGCCTGAATTTCAGTCGTTGAAAGACTTAAAATTTGAATTTCAAATTAGAACTGTTTTACAGCATGCCTGAACAGAGATCGCTCACGACAGAAATTATAAATTTTCTGGATCACTACCTCGACATCTTAAAAGGCGACTTTTTCTTCTTGCAGGTCTATTGGAGACTGCGGATCAGGGTTTCGACGATCTCTCCCGATCTCTTGATAACTACCTAGAATCCGTCAAGGATGACTCAGCAAAAGGTGATCTTGACATAGAAATCAATTCTATAAGCCTTCATGGCTTTATGGAAAAATGGGCCGAAGAGAATAAATTCAGATTGCGGGAGCCAGAAAGCCGAGAGGCTGTGCCAAGTAGGTTGATACGAGAACTAGAGGAATATGGTATTACAAGCCTTGCAGAATTGAATGAAATTATTCCAGCCAACTATGTCCAAAAAGTATCCGCGAATTCACCTGTTAGCACCATGCTAGGAACCATCAGAACTTGGATGATTTTGCATGACCCGGACAAAGTGGTTACCAAAGTTACCCACTCATGGTCGCTTGGTGCAACAGTCAAAGCAGTTTTGGAGCAGTTTTTTGACAGAGGCAAAGTCGAGGAAATCGCTAAAGCGGTGGCCGAAAGTCGCATTCAAAGACAATGATCGAAGCAGGCGCTATCTGCCATCCAAAAACCGTCCGCTTCCATCCCCCGCGCGGAGCGTGCGGGCAAGTCCCGCGTGCACGCCGGGCGAAAGGTCTATGCCTACTCAGGAAAGGCCAGATTTTACGCTATACTCAATCGCGCGCAGCTTGTCAGACATCCATGAAGTTTAGCGATGCGGGTGGCAACACCCACTTTCGTGACGCGGCGACGCTAGTTCGGGCAGTAAAAAATCGATTGCGTTCCTCTAACAGGCGCTGGTACCGCCCTTTACGGCGGATGGAAGCCATGCCTTGATCTGTTGATCGGTAAGGTTGGCACCGCACAACATCGTCGCCACACGGCGGCCTTTCAGGGCAGCTGCCTGCGCAAGAATTGCGGCAAGCCCCGCCGCACCGGCTGGTTCGACAAGACGGCTCCATGTTTCGTGGGCGAACCGCATTGCATCGACAAGCTGAGCGTCATCCACGAGAACGACTTCATCGATCGTGTCTCTGAGCCAGCCGAGAGCCGATGGCACCGGACTCCGGACGGCAATTCCATCGGCAATCGTGCGCGCCTCCAGCGTCGAGATCACGTCCCCTGAATTGAAGGACAGAGCCATGCACGGGGCACCGGTGGCAGCGACGGCAATGACCCTGGTTCGCGGCGAACGCGATTTGAACCAGCATCCAATTCCGGCCGCCAAAGCACCGTTGCCAAGCGGAATGAAGACGGCGTCTATATCTTCGACCTCTTCCGTCAGTTCGGCGGCAATTGTTCCTGCCCCTTCCGCGATGGCCGCGCTCGCGCCGTCCTCGATGAATGGCAGGCCCCGCTCGCCAGCGTAGATTTTAGCGGCCTCCTTCGCAGCGTCAAAATCGTCCCCGGCGAGGAAAACCTCCGCGCCAAACCGGCGCATGGCCTCGATCTTCAGCGGATTGGCGTTCAGACTGGCGAAGACGACCAGAGATCGCCCATGCCGCGCGGCATTGTAGGCAAGCCCCTGACCGAAGTTCCCGGCGGATGCCGTGACGAGAGGGTTCTGCCGGTGGCGAGATCGGCGAGAAAATACCCCGTCCCGCGCCCCTTGAAGCTGCGGATCGGATTTTGCGTTTCATCCTTGACGACAAGCGACAGCCCGAACCTTTCGGAACGGAGCAGATTGGTGTTCAGAAAAATCGGATCGATGCGCTTGCGGGCATCTTCGATTTTGACGGCTGAAAGAGGTGTTTGTTTTGTCATGGCGAGATGGTATGCGCTTTCAGCGCGGATAAGCCGCGCCTTTTTAAATTTCTTGTCGGCTTTTCCGCTCACAACTTCGGTTCTACGCTATGGATGCTACTGATCGGACCATTCTTTCGATGCTGCAGGAGAACGCCGATGTTCCCGGCAAGGTCATTGCTGATGCGGTCAATCTTTCCACTTCGGCCGTCGAACGGCGGATCAGCAAACTCAAGCAGGACGGGATCATCGAAAAAATCGTGGCGGTCGTCAGTCCGAAGGCCGTCGATCGCACGCTGTCCGTTCTGGTCGAGCTTGAAATCCAGAACGAACATCGGCACACGCTGGAGCAATTCCAGCGATGGCTCGACCGTGCCCCTGAAGTCCAGTCGTGCTGGTACGTCACCGGCGATATGGATTATGTCCTGCTTGTAGCCGTCCGCAATCTTGACGAATACAATGCGTTCATCGAGAGGCTCATGAGCGAGCAACAGGCGCTCGTGCGAAAATACAAGAGCCTGATCGCACTGAAGACGATCAAGCACGGGCTGGGGCTTTCCTTGCTTGAAGAGGAGCTTTCGTAAGGCTGCCTGCCCACGTCACTTGGACCCGTTCGATCGCGTTCCCCAAAAAATTCATCCCCGTAAATCCCCGCTTCCCGCACCCGTGCCATACTCTTCCCGTCCCGCCATCGGATACACCGGAGAGCGTTGCCGGCGAGGCGGGGCCGGTGCCTTCGGTTTGCGTTTGAAACGCAGATGCTGCCGCAGGGGCCTGCAGAAAATGGTTTCCCTCTCGCCTGAAACAGGGCGGGGCGTGCCTGTGCGGCACATAGGAGGACCGGCCACGGATGTGTCGTGAGACATATCCAGGTAGCACGAAGGTTCTTTCGTGTTGCCCCGTACCGCAAATGGTACCGCCACCCCGACGAGAAACCGGAGTTGCAGGTAAAAACCACCGAGACGGGGCACATCGTGTGTCACTTAAATCTTACTCAATCCGGCACCCGATGTGTCCCGGCCGAGTTCCACCTCCCCGCAGGCAAGCGGGATTTCAAGCCACGGGCGAAAACAGCCGCGTGAATGTGTCGTCGCGCCCGCCAATGCGCTGAGCCGAAACAACCGGTTTGGTCGAAGACCCGGTATGGTCCCTCGCCTTGTCCTCTCCACCTTGTCTAAGCGGTGCGCGGCATTTACATGTGGCGGAACATCTCAACAGGAAATGACACATGGCGAAGATCATTAATGTCGCGGTCCAGATGGACCATGTCTCGGGCATCAACATTGCCGGCGACAGCACCTTTGCCATGAGCCTTGAGGCGCAAGCGCGCGGCTACAAGCTGTTTCACTACACGCCTGACAAGCTCAGCATGCGCGACGGCAAGATCATCGCCGCCGTCGAGCCGATGGAACTGCGCGACGTCAAGGGCGATCATTACACGCTGGGCGAGGCCGAGCGCATCGACCTCTCGACCATGGACGTGGTGCTTTTGCGTCAGGATCCGCCCTTCGACATGTCCTACATCACCTCGACGCATCTTCTGGAGCGCATCCACCCGAAGACGCTTGTTGTCAATGATCCGGCTTGGGTGCGCAATTCGCCGGAGAAGATTTTCGTCACCGAATTCCCGGACCTTATGCCGAAGACGCTGATCACCCGCGATCCGGCGGAAATCGCCCGCTTCCGTGCCGAGATGGGCGATATCATTCTGAAGCCGCTTTACGGCAATGGCGGCGCCGGCGTCTTCCATTCGACCCGCGACGACCGCAACATGTCTTCGCTGCTCGAAATGTTCGGCCAGATGTTCCGCGAACCCTTCATCGCCCAGGAATATCTGCCGGCCGTGCGCAAGGGCGACAAGCGCATCATCCTCGTCGACGGCGCGCCTGTCGGCGCCATCAACCGCGTGCCGGCCGAGCACGATGCCCGTTCCAACATGCACGCCGGCGGCACGCCGATGCCGACCGAGCTGACGACACGCGAAAAGGAAATCTGCGCCCGTATCGGCCCTGCCCTGCGGGAACGCGGCTTCCTGCTCGTCGGCATCGACGTCATCGGCGAAGTCATGACCGAAATCAACGTCACCTCGCCGACGGGTATCCGCGAGGTCAAGAAATTCGGCGGCGCCGATATTGCAGCCCTGCTCTGGGACGCGATCGAGAAAAAGCGCGGCTGACGTCACTCGCCTGATGCGTGTTCACGGTTGTTCGCCTCTGTTCGCAAAATACAACCTGACGCAACCATAGCGATTCCAAAACGGAATTCTGTTCGATAATTGTTCTTGTTTTATTCCGTTAATCGTGCAAGATTTTCGGATACAACCAAAAAGGGTTGAGGCGGGCGAGATGAACACGCCGGTCGGAGAACAGGGGCAATCATGGTCGCGCGTGTCAGCACGGTTGCATTTCAGGGCATAGAGGGCGTGCCTGTCGATGTTCAGGTCATGGTCGCACCGGGCAAGGTCGGCATGCACATCGGTGGGGTGTCGTAGACTGGAAGGTGATTGGGTCGATTTCCCATGACCTCACAATGGTACACGGTCTCTTCGTCAGAAGGGATTTCCGTGGAAATCGGATCGGCAGCAGTCTGCTTTTTAATGCGGTGCTCGACGTTGCTCGGGTTCTAGAGGTCGCTGCCTTTAACAAGAGGGCGATACGCTTTTACAAGCGGTGCGGGTGGACGCTGTCGGGTCGGTTCCGGGAGGACGTTTACGATTATCGAGTTCGAATGCGTTCGATGCGGTTTGACATCAGTACGAGCGACTTACCGAATTGGTGCCGTGAGCGGGCTGTCCGCTTGCGACGGTCGAGGATAAAGTAGCTGCCATACAGCAGGTTCGATCGCGATCGCCGCCTTCGACCCCATTACGGTTAGTCGAAATCAAATATTATAATACTGAAAGCTGCCAGTCGAAGTGTGAGGTGACTTCGGCTCAGCGCCCGTTTATTCTGGACGAGTGCTTGCGCGGGCGCGGCACATCGGCGATGAGATATTTTTCACATGCGTGCCTATACGATGCCTCTCCAACCATCAGCGTTACGTGCTCACAACGGTCTAAGCTAACTGCAACAGGAGACGACTCCGTGCGTTTCATCGTCAATTTCAGGGAAGGTGAATCGCCAACCACTGACCTGTACCCGCATGCGGTCCTGGTACAGGACAACTGGGACGACTACGGCTACAAATCTACCTTCCACGTCACATTGCTGATGTCGGCCACCGACAAGATCGACTTAGGTACGATAAAGATCATCGAGGCAGACCGCGAGAGCGGGTTTACGAAAATGCCGCGGCGCGTGTTCACGCAACTGTCCGAGGGACACGGGTCACTCGGCGGAGACATCGATTACTACGAAACCCTTTACAAGTTAGGACCGAACGTTTTCCAGCCATTCCTCCAAGGATTGCGAGATATCGCATTCAGCGAAGACGCTAGGGCGGCGGTGGAAGACTCCGATGGTTTTCGAGTCTCCCTGCTTCGTTTCGGCGGAGCAGAGCGAACTATAGTCGACGCAACGCGGCTGCTTCGCGCTCAAACGCTGCCGATCAGGCGGCGCAGTCGCGGTTTCCGGGTCAATTTCAGAACCCGCGTCGCGGATTCTGCAAAGTCCTTCGCGGTTAGTTTCGATTTCCGGCGACGCGCCAATCTGCCGAACCGGATCAACGCCCTCATCGGATACAACGGAACCGGAAAAACCCGGCTGTTGTCGAACTTGGCCATCGTGGCGAGTGGGTACGGCTACCAAACCAAGGAAGATGTGCTGGGCAGGGCGGCAGGGCGGTTCACGGATGGGTCGCCGCCTTTCAAAACCGTTGTAGTCGTCTCCTACAGCGCCTTCGACACTTTCGTTATTCCTGGCAGAACCGACGTCGAGAAACAGCGTCTCGAGGACGAAGGGGAGATCTTCGGTTACGTCTATTGCGGTTTGCGTGAGCGCGCTGAAGTAGATGGTCCACGTGGAGAACAAATCTATCGGCTCAAGACACCCGTGGAGACGCAATCCGAGTTCCTTCAAGCAATAGAGCGCGTCAGGATCGCCGATCGATCCGGCCAATTACTCGAAATTCTTCGTCCGTTGTTCCGGGATCCATCATTCGAACGCATCGGCCTGACTCAGTTGTTCTCCAACCAGGAGGAAAGAGAGCTGGCGGAGCTGTTCAACGGTTTGAGCAGCGGTCACAAAGTGGTTCTCAAGATAGTCACGGAGCTGACGGCCCACATTTCCGGCTCCAATCCGACGCTGGTTCTGATCGATGAGCCCGAGACGCATCTGCATCCTCCGTTGCTCGCTGCGTTCTTGAAGAGCGTGCGAATCTGCTTGGAGACCTTCGACGGGTATGCCGTGATCGCTACTCACTCACCGGTCGTGCTTCAAGAAACGCCCGCCAGGTTCGTTCGCGTGCTTCGCCGCGCTGGGGACCGGAATATGGTTCTTGCCCCCGAAATCGAGACTTTTGCAGAAAATATCGGAGTGATAACCCAAGAGGTGTTCAACCTCGGGGACGGCTCCACCGATTGGCACTCCACACTGCGGGATCTTGCCGAAAACACAGAGCTCGAAGAGATCGAGGAGATGTTCGAAAGACCTCTGGGTTTCGCAGCTCGCTCGTACGTGCTGAGCGTGCGCGATGAGATTGAGGATTAGGGATGCGGTCCATCCCCCTGTTGGCAGTCGAGGCCGAGACCATATTCGACGACATAGCTGCGGCGAAGCAGAAGCGGCGGCGCGTCCGCATGAAAGCGGTCAGGGCAAAGGTCCTTGCCTCCTACCAAAGCTACGAAGACGCGACACCGGAAGTCGGAGGACTTAGCAAGGCAGTGATGACAACATTGCAAAAAGATGCCATGCGTCACGCGTTCAACGTCGAAACCAAGCCGATGGAAGCTCTGCGGGGCGATATGCTCAAGAGGGTCGCCGTCGCGCGATGCCCTTTCTGCGGCATCAGCGAGTCGACCACCCTCGATCACTATCTCCCGAAGGAGCAGTATCCTGAGTTCGCGATTTTTCCGAAGAACCTGGTGCCATGCTGTTCGCACTGCAACACGAAGAAGCGCGATCGGATCGTCGATGCTGGTACCGATGTCAGAATGTTCCTGCATCCTTGCTACGACATAATTCCCGATGAGGAATTCATCCAGGTGCGCACTCGAATGGCCGAAAATGCTCTGATCCTTTCCTACAGGGTGGTTCGGCCCGAGGGGATGCAGCAGCAGACATTCCTCCACTTGCGCTCCCATTTCACCGAACTGGGCCTTGCCGACAGATATCGTCTAATGGGACTGGATCATCTCGGAAGCCAGTACCCATCGTTGCGCCGGGCATATGGCAAGGATGCCGATGCCGATCGGGTGGCTGAAAAATTGAGCGAGCTGGCTGGAGATTTCGAGGATGTCGCCGGGCCGAACTACTGGTTGGCCAAGCTCTATCGAGCTCTGTCTGAAAACGAAGACTTCTGCGACGGCGGTTTCGAAAGCATCAAAGTCGAGAAGGTAGTCGCCTCTTCTCCTCCTTGATCAACTGACGACAAGCAAGCCGCATGTTCAAGGGAACAGTCGACTCCATATCCTCGGTCTTCAACGAGGTCGGCGAATCTTTGATGGCGACTACTTACAGTGACCAGCACGACTAAGCACAGGTGAGAAGCTGCAGACCCTCCGATGCATACACACGACCGACTTGTCGAGGGCATGCTGAGCGCCTACGCCGCAAAGGTCAGCTTGTTGGCAGCACCCTTGGAGGCGGGGCGACCTTCGCGTTCGGCGGTATCATCGACATTGAACTTTACAAAGCCGTTGGCGTCCGCTTCTCCGGCCCTGCAGACGGAAGCGGTCAGTCTGCAATCCACCCCAATTCAGCATCCTCTCTAATTGGTCGAATGGCAGCTTCCAGGAAATTCGCCAGCAGAGTTGAACGACCGAATTGAAGGCGCAAAGCAGCCGAAGCTCGACTAACAAAGCGCTGAGCAAGTCTGTCCCCACCGACGGGAAAATACTCTATCTACACATTTAAAGGTTGTAATTATTCCACCCCTCAATGCAGATCGTCGGCCTTCCGGACAAGGCGGTGGCGGAAAGCCGGGAGCGGGTTCAAGCTGCCCTGCATGCCTCCGGCCTTTCGCTTCCGGCCAAGAAGGTAACTGTCAATCTCGCACCGGCCGATTTGCCCAAAGAGGGCAGTCATTTCGATCTTCCGATCGCGCTTGGCCTGATGGCGGCGCTTGGGGCAATCCCTGCCGACGCGCTCGCGGGTTATGTCGTGATCGGCGAGCTCAATCTCGACGGCACGATTGCGGCCGTTGCCGGCGCCCTCCCGGCTGCCATCGGCGCCAATGCGCTCGGCAAGGGGCTGATCTGCCCATCCGACAGCGGCGCCGAAGCCGCCTGGGCCGGCAGCGGAATGGATATCCTTGCACCCCGCAGCCTGATTGCACTCTCCAATCATTTCCGCGGCACCCAGGTCCTGTCGCGCCCCGAGCCGGCGATCCGCTCCAATGCCGCCAACATGCCTGATCTTGCGGATATCAAGGGCCAGGAAAGTGCCAAGCGCGCGCTCGAAGTCGCGGCCGCCGGAAATCATAACCTTTTGATGGTCGGACCGCCCGGATCGGGCAAGTCGATGCTTGCCGCCCGCCTGCCCTCGATCCTGCCGCCGCTTTTGCCTGCCGAACTGCTCGAAGTCTCGATGATCCACTCGATCGCCGGTCAGCTCGCCGGCGGCAAGCTTTCCGACCGGCGGCCGTTTCGCACCCCACATCACTCCGCCACCATGGCGGCGATGATCGGCGGCGGCTTGCGGGCCAAGCCCGGCGAAGCCTCTCTTGCCCACCACGGCGTGCTGTTTCTCGACGAGTTCCCGGAATTCACGCCGCAGGTGCTTGATGCCTTGCGCCAGCCGCTGGAAACGGCCGAGTGCATCATCGCGCGTGCCAATCATCGGGTCACCTATCCGGCCGCGATCCAGCTTGTGGCGGCCATGAACCCCTGCCGCTGCGGCATGGCGGGCGAGCCCGGACATACCTGCGCCCGCGGCCGCGCTGCGTCTCGGATTATCAGGGCCGCATTTCCGGGCCGCTGATGGACCGGATCGATATTCGCATCGACGTACCGGCCGTCACCGCCGCCGACCTCATTCGCCCGATGCAGGCGGAAACGAGCGCCACCGTCGCCCGCCGGGTGGCACGGGCCCGGGAAATCCAGCAGGACCGCTTCATCGCCTTTGGGACGCCATCCATCTCTTCCAATGCGCGCTGCACGACGGCGATGATCGAGACCATGGCCGAACCGGATGCCAGCGGCCTGCAATTGCTGCGCGACGCTGCCGAGAAGCTGAAGTTTTCGGCACGCGGCTACCACCGGGTCCTCAAAGTGGCGCGCACGCTCGCCGATCTCGATGGAAAAGCCACCGTCGGGCGCATCCATCTGGCGGAAGCCATCTCCTACCGCGTCGCCGGCGAGCGGCTGACGGCGGCTGCTTGAACGCAGAAGGGCGCCGAAGCGCCCCTTGCACGAATTCGAAACTTTGGATCAGCCGCCAAGCCCTTCGAACAGCAGCGTCGAGGTGTAGCGCTCGGCAAAGGAGGGGATGATCACCACGATCGTCTTGCCTTGGTTTTCCGGGCGTTGGCCGACCTTGATGGCTGCCGCAAGCGCTGCACCCGACGAAATGCCGACCGGCACACCTTCGAGACGCGCCACATGGCGGGCCGTTTCGATGGCGGTCGCGCTGTTCACGGTCACCACCTCGTCATAGATCTTGGTGTCGAGGATGGCAGGTGCAAAACCGGCGCCGATGCCCTGGATCTTGTGCGGACCCGGCGCGCCGCCGGACAGGACCGGCGATTCTTCCGGCTCGACGGCGATGACCTGGACCGCAGGGTTTTTGGCCTTCAGGACTTGGCCGACGCCGGTGATCGTGCCGCCGGTGCCGATGCCCGAGACGAAGATATCGATCCCGCCATCAGTGTCGTTCCAGATTTCCTCCGCGGTCGTCTTGCGGTGGATTTCCGGGTTGGCCGGATTTTCGAACTGCTGCGGAATGATCGCGTCCGGCGTCGCTGCCGCCAGTTCCTCGGCCTTGGCGATGGCACCCTTCATGCCCTTTGGCCCTTCCGTCAGCACCAGTTCGGCGCCGAGCAGCGCCAGCATCTTGCGGCGCTCGATCGACATGGTCTCGGGCATGGTGAGAATCAGCCTGTAGCCCTTGGCAGCAGCAGCGAAGGCCAGCGCGATGCCGGTATTGCCCGACGTCGGCTCGATCAGCGTGGTCTTGCCGGGCGTGATCTTGCCCTGCGCTTCGAGGCTTTCGATCATGGCAACGCCGATGCGGTCCTTGACGGAGGCGATCGGATTGAAGAATTCGAGCTTGGCCAGAAGGTGGGCCTTGACGCCGTTTTCCTTTGCCAGCTTGTCGAGGCGTACGATCGGCGTATCGCCGATGGTCTCGGTGATCGAGGAATAGACGCGGCCGCGGCCGGGCTTGCGTGGTTCGGACATGGAGTTCTCCCTTTTTCCATTCTTGGAAGAGACAATAGGGTCAAAGCCCCGGCCTTGCCAGAGCGCCAATCCTGCAGCCCTCGCAGGCGGGGGAAAAACTGTTGTGGAACGAGGGCTTGCGAGACGAATATTTCAGGCCGCGCGGGTAGCGATATAGGCGGCCGTTCCACCAAGGATGCTGGCCGCGACGCGGTTCAGGGTTTTCAGGGCACGGGGCTGTTTCAGCAGCAGCCGCGCCCGTGTCGCCAGAAGGATATAGGGCAGCAGCACCGCCAGAAGCACAAGAAATGTCGCGAGAACCAAAAGGCCATAATCGGCAAGGCCGATGCTGTGCAGGTCGATCAGCGTCGGCACCAGCGCCACGTAGAACAGCATGGTTTTCGGATTGCCGAGCGTTACCAAGAGGCCTGAGAGAAACGACATTCCCATATTGCCTGTAGTCCTCGCCTTGACGTCCTGCGCCAGAATGCCTGATGTCCAGAGTTTCCAGGCGATGTAGACGAGATAGAGCGCACCGGCGATCTTGATGACGGTAAAGGCCGCGGTGAAGGTTTGCGCAATGAAGGCAAGGCCGAGAATGACGGCCGTCAGATAGATGACATCACCCAGAATGAGACCGAGGCCCATGAAGAAGGTCTCGCGGAAACCGGATCCCAGTGCCCGTGCGACGATCGCGGTCATGCCCGGCCCGGGAATGGCGGCCGCAATGAAGAGAGCGGCGCAATAGGCCAGCAGCACGGGAATGGTCATGTTTATCTCCTCCGGACGGTAGCGCAGCAATAGTCCTCCACTACGGATTTTTCAATCTGTCCAGCATTGAAACAGCTCTAAAGAAAAGGGCTTTTGCACGCCGGGGAATCGGGTAAAAGCACAGAAAATTCAAAGGAGAAGACCATGAGCACAGCCCTTTTGATCATCGACGTCCAGAACGCCATTGTGGCCGGGCTTGGGACGCCGGAACGGCAGCCGGCGATCGATGCGGCGCTCAACCAGATGATCGGCCGGTTGCAGGTCGTCCAGGCCCGGGCCCGCACCGCCCATATCCCGGTTTTCATGGTCCAGCACGATGGCGGCCCCGGGGATCCCTTGGCGCGCAGCAGCATGGGCTGGGGCCTGCGGCATGAAATCGCCCCCATCTCCGGCGAGGCGGTGATCCACAAGAAGAGCTGTGATTCCTTCTTCGGCACAGACCTCGATGCGCAGCTGCGCCAGCGCTCGATCAGCCATCTGGTGATCGGCGGCTGCATGACGCAGTTCTGCATCGATACGACGGCAAGGCGCGCTGTCACGCTCGGCTATGACGTCACGCTTCTCTCCGACGGCCATACGACCGCCGACATGGGCAATCTCACCTTCGACCAGATCATCGCCCATCACAACGCCGTGCTCGACGGCTTCGACGCCGGCGCGCATGCCATCGCCCTGCGGCCGTCCGCGGAAGTGACGTTCTAACACAAAGGATCCAGCGGCCTGTTTATTCGAAGACAGGCCGCATGAAACTACGCTCGTAGCTGAGAATGCAACGGGTTTCCTCCGCCAGCGCAAACGCAGCCTTGCACTCGGCGTCCTCGGCCATGCGAAGGCGATAGTGTTCATAGGCGGCCAGACTCGGGAAACTGAACAGCGCCAGCGCGATATTGTTGGCGCCTTCATGCGGCAGGAAATAGCCGTGATGCGTCCCGCCCAGCCGGTTGACCAGAGGAATCCAGAGCTTCGCATAGGCCTCGAAGTCGGCAAGCTTGTAGGGATCGATCGTGTACCGAAGGCTGCAGGTGATCATCGCTCTTCTCCGTTCATTTCAAGTTGATGGCCTTTTCGGCGCGTCGCTTAACCATCCCTGCCGGCCGGAATTTTCTGCAGGTGGCAGGCGACCAGCCAAGATTCATACCCGCCGCGGCAAGCAGGATGACGGCCGAGCCGACCATCTGAAGCGACTGCAGCGCGTGGCCGAAGGCAAAGCGATCGACGAGGATAGCGGCGATCGGATATATGAAAGACAGGGCGCCGGTCAGATGGGTCGGCAGCTTCTGGATGGCGCCGTAGAGCAGCACATACATCAGCCCGGTATGCAAGACGCCCATGGCAATCAGCATTGCCCAGGGTCCTGCCGATTGCGGATATGCCGACAGATCAACAAAAGGCGCCATCATCAACACACCGGTTGCGACCTGAATCAGGGCGATCAGATGCGGCGGCGTGCCCTTCAGCCACTTGGCGGCGAGCGCTGCCAGCGCATAGAAGAACGCCGCGCCGAGTGCGAGCAGGATGCCGATACCATAGCCCGGCATCGCGCCGCCGCCCTTGCCCTGAACGATCGCCAGCATGCCGGCAAAGGCGAGCAGCAGCCAGAACAGCTTCATCCGCGTGATCTTCTCACCAAGGAACAGAGCGCCGAGGCCGAGAAGCATGAAGGGTTGGGTGTTGTAGACCGTGGTCGCGATGGAGATCGAGGCGTGGCTATAGGAGGCGAACAGCAGCAACCAGTTTGCAACGATGGCGATGCCACCGAGAACCGCGATTGCGAAGATGCGCCAGTTCAGGATTCCGGGGCGCAGGAAGCCGAGCGCACCACAGACGACAAGCAGGCTGAGCGCACCGAAGAAACAGCGCCAGAAGACGACGCTGACCACCGGTTGACCGGACATCACCACGAACCATCCGATCGTTCCGGAAATGAGCATCGCCGCGCTCATTTCCACCGTGCCCTTGCGGATATCCCTGTCCATCGCCTTACTCCTTGTATCGAGAGGCCAAGGATATTGAGTGCGTACGCTGCAATCTATGAAGCAGGATAGGCAATCAGCGTCATATCCATTATAATTGAAGGCACAAACAGATAATCACCTTCGGAGAAAAATATGTTGGATTCCGTTGACGGACGCATTCTCGACCTGCTGGCAGACAATGCCCGTCTGTCGCTGAAGGAAATTGCCGCAGCCGTCGGCCTGTCATCACCCAGCGCGGCCGATCGTCTGCGCAAGCTGGAAGAGCGCGGCGTGCTCGACCGCTATACGATCAGCGTGCATCCGGCCGCACTAGGCTACCTGCTGCAGGCGATCGTCCGCGTCCGGCCGATGCCGGGGCAATTGCATATCGTCGAAAGGATCATTCAGGAAACGCCTGAGATCGTCGAATGCGACAAGGTGACAGGCGACGACTGCTTCATCGCACGCATCTATGTGCGCTCGATGGAGGAACTCGACACGATCCTCGACAAGATCGCCGAGAGAGCGCAGACCAACACCTCGATCGTCAAATCCTCGCCGGTAAAGCGGCGGTTGCCGCCGCTTTCCTAATCACACCCCCGTCGAACCGAAACCGCCGGCACCGCGCGCTGTCTCGCTAGTGCCCGCCGTCTCGCGGACGGAGACCTGCGTCACCGGCGCCACAACCATCTGGGCCACGCGCATGCCGCGTTCGATGACGAAGTCCTCTTCGCCGAGATTGACGAGCAGGACCTTGACCTCGCCGCGATAATCGCTGTCGATCGTGCCCGGCGTGTTCAGGCAGGTGATGCCGTGTTTGAAGGCAAGGCCGGAGCGCGGGCGGATCTGGGCCTCGTATCCATCCGGTATCTCGAAGACGAAGCCGGTCGGCACGAGCGCGCGCTTGCCCGGGGAGAGTATCAATGGCCTTTCGGTCTCGACCGCTGCCCGCAGGTCCATGCCGGCGGCACCCGCCGTTTCATAGGATGGCAGTTCGATATCCGCGCCATGGGGCAGACGGACGAGGCTGAGCGTGGGGCTGGTCTGCGCGTGAAGGGTCATGACGGGCATTACTTTGCCGCCGGTAGACGCGGGTCAATTGCAAAGTCGGGCCGAAATCGCTAGATAGCGCACAACTCACAGGAATCTCGACATATGGCCGAAAGTCTCGCCGAGGCGGTTTCCCGCCGCCGCACCTTTGCTATTATCGCGCACCCGGATGCGGGCAAGACGACGCTCACCGAAAAGCTGCTGCTATTCGGCGGCGCGATCCAGCTTGCCGGCGAGGTGAAGGCCAAGAAGGACCGCATCCAGACGCGGTCCGACTGGATGAAGATCGAGCGCGAACGCGGCATCTCGGTCGTCACTTCGGTGATGACCTTTGAGTATGGCGGCAATGTCTTCAACATCCTCGATACGCCCGGCCACGAGGACTTCGCGGACGACACCTATCGCACGCTGACGGCGGTGGACGCGGCCGTCATGGTCATCGACGCCGCCAAGGGCATCGAGCCGCGAACGCTGAAGCTGTTTGAAGTCTGCCGCATGCGCGACATCCCGATCATCACCTTCGTCAACAAGATGGACCGCGAAAGCCGCGACATCTTTGAGATACTCGACGAGGTCGAGGAGAAGCTGGCGCTCGATACGGCCCCGATCACCTGGCCGGTCGGGCGCTCGAAAGCTTCTGCGGCTCGTACAATCTCGTCGAAAACACCTTCCGTGGTTCTGACAAGCAGGTCGAGGCGCTCGCCGTCAACAGCCCGAAGAACGTCGCCGAAAACCTGCCGGAAAACGAACGCGCCACCTTTATCGACGAGTTGGAACTGGCACAGCAAGCCTGCAAGCCCTTCGATCAAAAGGCCTTCCTCGAAGGCCACATGACGCCGGTCTTCTTCGGTTCAGCGCTACGCAATTTCGGGGTCCGCGATCTGATCAATGCACTTGGCGATTTCGCGCCGCCGCCGCGCGACCAGGTTGCCGACACCCGCACGGTGCATGCGACCGACGACAAGATGACGGCCTTCGTCTTCAAGATCCAGGCCAATATGGACCCGAACCACCGGGACCGCATCGCCTTTGCCCGCATCTGCTCGGGCAAGCTTGAGCGCGGCATGAAGGCACGGCTGTCGCGCACCGGAAAACAGCTTGGCCTCACCGCGCCGCAGTTCTTCTTTGCCTCGCAGCGCCAGCTCGCCGATACGGCCTATGCCGGCGATGTGGTGGGCATTCCCAACCACGGCACGCTCAGGATCGGAGACACGCTGACCGAGGGCGAACAGCTGGTGTTCCAGGGCGTTCCCAACTTCTCGCCGGAAATCCTGCGCCGCGTGCGGCTGGAGGATGCGATGAAGGCGAAAAAGCTCAAGGAAGCGCTGCAGCAGATGGCCGAGGAAGGCGTCGTGCAGCTGTTTTCACCCGAGGACGGGTCGCCCGCCATCGTCGGCGTTGTCGGCGCGCTGCAGCTCGACGTGTTGAAGGAGCGGCTGCAGGGGGAATATGGCCTGCCGGTGTCCTTCGAAATGGCCCGCTTCTCGGTCTGCCGCTGGATCTCGTCCGACAAGCCGGGTGAGATCGACCGCTTCGTCACCGCACGCCGCGGCGACATCGCCCGCGATCTCGACGGCGACCCGGTATTCCTGGCGCAGGACGGCTTCTCGCTGAACTACGAGTCCGAGCGCTGGAAAGACATCAAGATGGTTGCCATCAAAGAATATCACGTCGCCAAGGCGGCGTGATATCAAGCAACGACCGAGCCGCCTTCGCCTAACGGCGATCAATCAGCATAAGATCGCCGTTTTCATCGATTGAGACTTCGATGCCGACATAGCCGGGAATGGTCGGGTGGCTGGTTTCGAAGGGTGCGTGTGCGTGGCGGTGATGACCATGACGTCGGCACCAGCGGCTTCGCCGGCGATGACACCGGCCGCGACATCCTCGAACACCAGGCAATCCCTGGCGTCGAAACCAACGCGTTTTGCGCCAAGCAGGTAACATTCCGGGCTCGGCTTGCCGCGCGAAACATCCTCGGCGATGACGATGAATTTCGGCTCCGGCAGGCCGGCTGCGGCGATGCGGACCTTGGCAAGCTCGCGTGGCGAGGAGGTGACGATCGCCCAGCGCTCCGGGGGCAGGCTTTTCAGGAATTCGATCGCTCCGGGCAGAGGTTTTACGCCTTCGACATCCTCCATCTCGCCCTGGCAGATGAGGGCGGATTCGACCTCCGGATCGACGCCCGGCAGGCCAAGCTGGCGGATTGTATCGACACCGCGCTTGCCGTGCATGGTCGGCAGAAAAGTCGCGACATCGAGCCCATGGCTTTCGGCCCAACGCCCCCAGACCCGCTCGGCCGCTTCGATGGAACTCAGCAGCGTGCCATCCATATCGAACAGGAAAGCGGAATATTTCTTGCCGAAAACCGGCGAAGTCGGGGAGGACAAGGGGCAAACTCCTGTGAAGAGGGCAGCCACCGAGGTGGCTGCGGTGCGAGCTAACCTCGAATAAGAGGATTCCCTCTTGAGATCAAATGCATATCGCCGCGCACCACAGCCGGGTTCCGCTTCTTCAACGCGTTGAGAGGGCGAGACGCAGTCCCATCAATCCGAAGGCGCCGGCAAATCCGCGCCGCATCCAGACGATGACGCCCGGCCGGTCCATCACGTATCGGCGCGCTGCTGCTGCAAACACCCCGTAGACGACGAAAACGAGGAAAGTGAGCGCCATGAACATGGCGGCAAGGCCAAGCATGAAGACGGTGGGTGCAAGCGTCGTGGCCGGGACGAATTGCGGCAGAAAGGCGAGGAAGAACAGCGAGAGTTTCGGATTGAGGCTGTTGAGAAGCACGGCGGTCGCAATGATTTTCGCAGCCGGCGCCGGCGGCGCATCATCGGTTATGCGCAGGCTTTGGCTGTCGCGCAGCACACTCCAGGCCATATAGAGCAGGTAGGCGACCCCGAGATATTTGATGATCTCAAAGGCCAGGGCGCTGGCGTGCAGCAGGGCCGACAGGCCGACGATACTGGCAAGGATATGCGGCAGGATGCCCAGTGTGCATCCGAAGGCCGCAATGACGCTGGCCCGTGCGCCGCTGTTGAGCCCGGTTGCCAGCGTATAGAGCACGCCGGTGCCGGGCAGCAGGATGATGATGAGCGAGGTGAGCAGATAGTCGAGTGTCATGGTCGGTCCTTCTTTTGATGGAAGGACGATATGATGGTAACCGAACCGCACGGTCTTGAACGGAATTGCAGATCGGGACGGTTTTCAGGCAAGCGCCTGGCGATATGCACCCGGGGTCAGGCCGTAAGCGCGCACAAAGGTGCGGGTCATGTGGCTCTGGTCGGCAAATCCGCCGGCAAGCGCCGCCTCCGTCAGTGCCAGCCCCTGCCCGATCAGCCGGCGCGCGATGCCAAGCCGGCGCTGGACCAAATAGGCATGCGGCGTCATCCCGGTGGCGCGGCTGAAGCTGCGCAGCACCTGGAAGCGGGTGAGGCCGCTCACTTGCGCCAGATCGTTCAGCGTCACGTCCAAAGTCGGATCGTCATCGATAAAGCTGCGTGCCTTTTCGATCGACGGAGCCGCGCTTTTGCGGTGCGGTTTTTCGACAAGATGCTCTGCAACCAGTAAAAGCAGGCTGGTCTCAGAGCGCATCCGATCGACAGTGTCGGCAGCGGTCATGTCACGATACACGCAGAGCATATGCCGCGCGATATCGGGCTCCGTCATGACCGGATGCGAAAAGACGCAATCACCGGAGCGGCCCTCGGTAATGTCAAGGCTCGCGTGATGGACCAGCCGCGGATCGAGATAGAGCATGCGCCAGGAACGCCCTGCCGCGCCGATCGGCGTTCCATCATGCACCTCGCCCGGATTGACGGTGATCACGTCGCCGGGCCCTGCTTCGACCGGTCCGCGGCCGCTGGCCGATTTCTGCGCGCCACGCAGGATGACGCCAATGCCGAACTGGTCGTGGGTATGACGGCCGAAGCTGTGGACTGTGTCCGCCTCGACAGCCTCCACGCCCTCAACCCCACATTGTCGCATCCGGAACTGGCTGGATTTCTTCATCGGCTCAGCCTTGCTCGCGGCCCGGCAGTTTGTCGACCTCACCGAACCAGTTGGCTGCCGATGCGCACCAGATCTGATGTTTTGGCGTAATGGCCTTGCGCTGGCGGATATTGCCCCAGCGAATGCCGATCTCTTCGGCATCCTCGTCCGTGCCGGTGGTGTAGAGCGGAGAGCCGCAATCGCCGCAGAACATCTGGTAACGGATGCGGCCATTGGCGCCCGTCTTCACATAGGTCTTCGGCGTGCCTGATGTGATGCGGAAATCCTCGCGCCGGGCAGAGGCCGTGACGCGGTAGGCTGTGCCGGTCAGATGCTGGCAATCCGTGCAATGGCAGATCCCGACATCCTCGGGATCGATCACCGCTTCATACGCTACGGCACCGCAATGGCATTGTCCGTCGATCTGCATGCTTGCCCTCTCCTCTTCGAAGAGGAGTTTAGCGCATCAGACGCCGGTGAACAGCCAGGCATGCTCCTTGGCATTGTTGAATTTCCAGACGCGTGACGGCCCCGCCATGACGTTGAGATAATAAAGGTCGTAGCCATGGATGGCGGCGACCGGGTGATAGCCCTTCGGCACCAGCGTCACGTCGCCGTCCTCGACGGCCATCGTCTCATCCAGCGAGCGATCGTCGGTATAGACGCGCTGCATGGCAAAGCCCTGCGATGGATTGAGCCGGTGATAATAGGTTTCCTCAAGGAAACTCTCGGCCGGAAGATTGTCCTGGTCGTGCTTGTGCGGCGGATAGGACGAGGTATGGCCGCCAGGCGTGATGACTTCGACCACCAGCAGCGAATGCGCCGCGTTGTCATCTTCAGGCATGATGTTAGTGACATATCGGGTGTTGGTGTTCTTGCCGCGGGTCATCTGCGGATGGGTGCCTGCGGGAATGAGCTTTGTCGTGAAGTCGCCGCCGCCCGGCGCGGAACAAACGGCAAGTTCGAGATCGGTGACGGCCTTTACCTGCCATATAGCGTCCGGAGCGACGTAAAGTGCATGCGGCGCGCCCTCGAACGGGCTCATGCGCTCGCCCACCACGCCAAAATCCTCACCGTCGACGCTTACCTCGCTCTTGCCGCTGACCCAGACCAGGCAGGTTTCACGGCCGGTTGCCGGCGCGCTGATCGTCTCGCCGGCCTTCACCCTGTGCAGATCGAAGCCTACATAGGTCCAGCCGGCGTTTTCCGGCGTGACATGGGTGACGCGGCCATGGTCGCCCTTGGGCTTTACGAGCAGGTTCGGCATGAGTTTGGCTCCTTTTCAGTTCTGACCCTCCCCTTGAGGGGGAGGGTCGGCACGGAGTGCCGGGGTGGGGTGATTTCCTGCGTCAAACAACGGGTCACCCCCACCCGCAGCTTCGCTGCGACCTCCCCTCAAGGGGAGGTGAGCTACGCCTCACCCTTTCGGAAACCCTTCTGTCTCCACCGTGTAACCAGCCGCCGTCATGACGCGCATCAGTTCGGCATAACCGATCTCCGCCATCCTGGCGGGCGGCGACTTGCGCGGGTCCTGCTCGGCCTCGACCACGAACCAGCCTTCATAGCCATAATCGGCGAAACGCTGGACGATGGCGCCGAAATCGAGAGAGCCGTCGCCCGGGACGGTGAACGCCCCGAGTGCCACGGCGTCGAGGAAGGATTGCCGGCTGCGATCGAGACCATCGACGACGGACTGGCGGATGTCCTTCACATGCACATGGTTGATACGGGCATGGTGGTTGTCGATGGCGCGCAGCACGTCGCCGCCGGCGAAAGCCAGATGGCCGGCATCCAGCAGCAGCGGGATGCCTTCGCCCGAATGCTTCATGAAGGCGTCGAGTTCCTGCTCGGTCTCCACGACGGCTGCCATGTGGTGATGATAGGAGAGCGGCATGCCCTGATCAGCGCACCATTCGCCGAATTCGGTGACGCGGCGGGCATAGGCCTTCATCTCGTCATCGGCCAGCCGCGGCTTGGTGGCGAGCGGCTTGGAGCGGTCGCCCTGGATCGAGCGGCCGACTTCGCCATAGACGATGCAGGGCGCGTTGACGGCCTTGAACAGCTTGATCATCGGCGCGATGCGGTCCTTGTTGGCCGCAAGCTCCTCATCGACCAGCGTGCCCGAGAACCAGCCGCCGCACAGCGTCACATCGGCCGCGCGCAGGATCGGCAGCATCTCATTCGGATTGTTCGGGAAGCGCCGGCCCTGTTCCATGCCGGTAAAGCCCGCGCTGCGCGACTGGCGCAGGCATTCTTCGAGCGACACGTCGTCGCTCAGTTCAGGAAGGTCGTCGTTCCACCAGGCGATGGGCGACATGCCGAGTTTGGCTTTCATGGGAAGTCTCCTTGGAGAAAGGTCTTAGCCGATACGCTGGGAAGCGAGGGCTTTCTCATAGCCCTTGCGGGCCTCATTGACTGACGGCCGCACGGACACTTCCGGCACCGCAACATCCCACCAGTTGCCGCCCTCGTCCGTGGTGATCAGTGGATCGGTGTCAATGACAATGAAGGTCGTCCGCGTCTCGTCGGCCATCTCACTGAGCACGGTTTCAAGCTCGCTGATCGAAGAGACCTTGCGGGCGACGGCGCCCATCGAAGCAGCATGCGCAGCGAAATCGATGCCCGGCAGAGTGACGTGGTGGGTGTCTTTCAACAGATTGTTGAAGTTGGCACCGCCGGTCGCCATCTGCAAGCGGTTGATGCAGCCATAACCGGCATTGTCGAGAAGGACGATGGTGAGCTTGGTGCCGAGCATGATCGAGGACACCAGCTCGGAATTCAGCATCATGTAGCTGCCATCGCCGACCATGACGATAACGTCGCTGTCGGGCTTGGCGAGCTTCACGCCGACCCCGCCGGCTATTTCATAGCCCATGGTCGAGAAGCCGTATTCCATATGATAACTGCCGGGCTCTTCCGGCTGCCAGAGCTTGTGCAACTCTCCCGGAAGGCCACCCGAAGCGCAGACCAGTGTCGTGTTGTTCGGCCGGGCGCGCTGCACGGCGCCGATGACCTGCGCATCGGAGGGCAAGGCTACATTTGTCGTTGCCATGGCACGCTCGGCGGCTTTGAGCCATTCGACCTTGCCGTCAGCAGCGACCTTTGCCCAGCCGGCATCGAACGTGTGACTGCCAAGACCAGCGCTCAACGCGTCCAGGCCGACCCGCGCATCGGCAACCAGCGGCAGGCTCTCATGCTTGGCGGCATCGAAAGCCTGGACGTTGAGGCCGATGATCTTCACATCTTCATTACGGAACAGCGACCAGGAGCCGGTGGTGAAATCCTGCAGGCGCGTGCCAACAGCCAGAACGACATCGGCCTGACCCGCAACCAGATTGGAGGCGGAGGTGCCGGTGACGCCGACCGCGCCCATATTCTGCGCGTGGCCATGCGGCAAAGCAGACTTGCCTGATTGGGTCTCGACGACAGGCACGCCATGTTTTTCGGCGAAAGCTGCCAGCGCCTTGCTCGCCTGCGAATAAAGGACGCCGCCGCCGGCGATGATGACTGGCTTCTTCGCAGCTTTCAGGGCGGCGATTGCGGCAGACAGTTCGTCCGCATCCGGCTGCGACCGGCGGGTCGTCCAGATCTTTTCGGCAAAGAAGCTTTCGGGATAGTCGTAAGCCTCGGCCTGAACATCCTGACAAAGCGAAAGCGTCACCGGACCGCATTCGGCCGGATCGGTCAGCACCTGCATGGCACGACGCAGCGCTGGAATGATCTGCTCGGGACGAGTGATGCGGTCGAAATAGCGGGAGACGGGGCGGAAGCAGTCATTGGCGGTCATCGCACCATCGCCGAAATCCTCGACCTGCTGCAGAACTGGATCCGGCCGGCGATTTGCGAAGACGTCGCCGGGCAGGAACAGGACAGGCAGGCGGTTGACATGGGCGAGTGCCGCGGATGTCACCATATTGAGCGCGCCGGGGCCGATCGACGTGGTGCAGGCCATGAAACGCTGGCGGAAACTGGCTTTGGCATAGGCGATCGCCGCATTGGCCATGCCCTGTTCGTTCTGGGCGCGATAGGTCGGCAGCGTGTCCTTGATGCCGTGCAGCGCCTCGCCGATACCGGCGACGTTGCCATGACCGAAGATCGCGAACACGCCACCGAAGATGGGCAGCGTCTCGCCGTCGATCACGGTCATCTGCTTGGTCAAAAACCGCGCCAAGGCCTGCGCCATGGTCAGGCGGACTGTTTTCTGGTTCATTGTTTCCTCCTCGGGCCGAGGACTTTGCCTCGATTTATCTGATGTGTTTGAGGCAGCAACACGTCGCCTCAGGCAGCCTTCGCTTCACCCAGTTCCAACCAAAGGCCGACTAGCGCCCCGAACTTGCCGGCCATGTCGGCAATTGCCTGCTCGTCGCTTATGCTGCCGCCCAGCCAGGCCTTGGCAGCCTCCGCAAAAATGGTACGCCCGACGGCGAAACCCTTGACGGTGCGCGATGTCCGCGCTGCGGTAAAGCCTTCCTTCAGCGCTTCATAGGGTGCCTCGAGACCGAGCAGAACGACGCCGCGGCAAAGCGGATCACGGGTTTCGATCACCGCATCGATCGCCGCCCAGGCGCCAACGCTGGCCTGAGGCTCGAGCTTCCACCAGTCGGGCTTCAGACCCGCATCGTACATTTCGGTGAGCGCGCGGGGAATGGTCTGGTCGTCGAGCGTGCCGTGTTTGCCGGCGATGATTTCGATGAGGATTTCGCGGCCGACCTTGCGCGCCGCCTCGAAGGCCGAGCGTAGCTTGGCGATCTGTGTTGCCTTCATCTCGGCCGGATCATCAGGATGATAGAAGCTCAGCACCTTGATGCAGTGATCGACGGGCCAGTCGATCAGCCGCGAACCGAGATCCTGGCTGAATTCGAACTGCAAGGGACGCGAACCGGGAAGCTCGATCGGCTTTCCGATCCAGAAGTTCTTGTTGACGGCAAACAGCGCGTCGCGGCCATATTTGTCATCGATCAGCATGCCGAATCCGGGGCGGCCATCGGCGATGCGCTCGGCGGCCTTGACCGCCAGAACCTTGAAGGCCGGGATGCGCGCCAGGAGGCTAGCATCGCCAGCGGCCAGATCTTCCAACTGGCTGCGGTGGTCGATGGCAAGGGCCATCAGCTGCGGAATGGCGCGGCGGCGCGTGGTTGCCCAATGGACGTGATTGATCGCCTCGTCCTTGCGCAGGGCGCGCTCCTTGCTGCCATTGGCAAGGAAATACTGCAGTTCGGTCCAGGTCGGGATTTCCGGTGCGCACAGCAGCCGCGAGACGGCGAAGGCGCCGCAGGCATTGGCCCAGGTGGCGGAGGTCGCATGCGGCTCGCCCTTCAGCCAGCCGCGCAGGAAGCCGGACATGAAGGCGTCGCCGGCACCCAGAACATTGTAGACTTCGATCGGGAAGCCCTTGCCGACGATCCCGTCTTCCAGATTATCGGAAATCGCGCCGTCATAGACGATGCAGCCCATCGGCCCGCGCTTCAGCACGATCGTCGCCTTCGAATTGGCGCGGATGGTCTTCAGGGCGGCGAGAAGATCGCTGTCGCCGGAGGCGATCAGGACTTCCTCTTCCGTACCGACGATCAGGTCGCAATCAGCAAGAACGGTCCGCAGATGCGCCGACACCTTGTCCGAGGCGATGTAGCGGTTGTCGCCGGCATCATGGCCGGCCAGGCCCCAGAGATTGGGGCGATAGTCGATGTCGAAGACGACCTTGGCGCCACTCGCCTTGGCGATGCGGATCGCCTTGCGCTGCGCCGCATCGGTGTGCGGCTTGGCGAAATGCGTGCCGGTAACGAGGATGGCGCGGGCGGACCGGATGAAATCCTCGGACACGTCGTCTTCGCACAGCGCGCTGTCGGCGCAATTGTCGCGGTAGAACAGCAGCGGAAAGGAATGGTCGCTTTCGACGGAGAGGATGGCGAGCGCTGTCAGTCGCTCGGGGTCAGTGACGATGCCTTTCGTCTCGACGCCTTCGCGCTTCAACTGCTCTTTGATAAAGCGGCCCATCTGCTCCTTGCCGACGCGGGTCAGTAGCGCGGATTTCAGGCCGAGACGGGCAGTACCCACGGAAATATTGGTCGGGCAGCCGCCAACGGACTTGGCGAAGCTCGCCACATCCTCAAGGCGCGTGCCGATCTGCTGGCCATAGAGATCCACGGAGGCCCGGCCGATCGTGATCAGGTCCAGAGGCTTGTCTGTTGTCTGGCTCAATGCTTCTCCCGGCGGGCGCGTGGATGCCCTGACTTTTCTTTGTTTTTCGGCGATGCGCGCATGAAACATAAATTCTGGAAGATAGTCAATGTGGAATTTTCATTCCAAATGGAATTAACCGCCTTCATTCGTTCGGCGGCGCTTTTCGGCGATGGCAACCGTCAGGGCCATGGCGAAGGCCATGCTGGCCGAAAGCGAACGAAAACCGGCATGATCGGCCTCGACCAATTCGAACCAGACCTTCGACGACTCCGCCAAGGGGAAAATGCCGAATCGGTCAGCGAAACGACCGGGATCTTGCGACTGGACAGCAGCCGCGCCTGGTTGGCGCTTTCGGATGCGTAAGGTGAAAAGCTGATGGCAAAGGCGGCATCGTTCTTGCCGGCCATGGCCAGCATGTCGTCATCAATGCCCGCCGATGTTCCAACCAGCTGATGGCGAACCTTCAGCTTGCCGAAGGCATAGGCCATATAGCTCGAAATCGGATAGGAGCGGCGCTTGGCGATCAGGTAGATCGTCTCGGCGCCGGCTAAGATATTCACCGCACGCTCGAAGGCATCCGGATCCACTGACGTAGCGATGTTGTCGAGCGACCGGTGCGCAGCTGCCACGAAGCCGTTGAAGATCGAGCCGCTTTCGAGCTTGCTGTGATCATTGCCGCTGAGCGCCCGCAAGCGGTCTTCATAGCCCGGTGTGCGCTCGCGCAGGCGCGCACGAAAGATCAACTGCAGACTGGAGAACCCCTCGAAGCCGAAATGCTGGGCAAAGCGTACCAGGGTCGAGGGTTGCACATCCGCTGAGGTGGCGATGCTGGCGGCCGTGCCGAAGGCAATCTCGTCCGGATTGTCGAGCGCATAGGCGGCGACCTGGCGCAGCCGCTTGGGCAATTGCGCCTTGCGCTCCAGGATTGCCGCCTTGAGGGCGTCAAAATCCTGGGGAATGTCGGCTGCGGGTTCCACAGTGGCCATAGGCTTTACGTTTTCTCCATCGGCAGTGCCTTGTCGATATACCCGTTCTAATCGATTTACGAAACAGCGGATAGAACGTTCATTCCATTTTTCCAGCTGGAATGAATCCGTCCAAGGCGATGCCTAGCCGATCGCAACCCATTCGTTGGTTTTCGCCGACTGATAGGCGGCGGAGACGACCTTCTGCACCTCATAGCCCTCGCGGAAATCCGTTGAGGGACGGGTTCCGCCGGCGATCGCCTGGAGAAACTCGTGCGCCTCGATGGCCTTGAGATCGTTGAAGCCGATCTGGTGGCCGGGCGCGACGCAGAAGGCGCCATAGGGTGGATGTTCCGGGCCGGCCCAGATCGTACGATAGCCGCGGGTGCGAATATCGTCGCCGGCGAACCAGACCTTGATCTCGTTCATGCGCTCCTGCGTGAAAACGATACTGCCCTTGGAGCCATAGATTTCGAAATCATGCTGCATCTTGCGGCCGGTGGCGCTCCAGTTGGCCTCGAAGCTGCCGGTGGCGCCGCCTTCGAACCGGACGAAGGCCCGTGTGATGTCATCCACCTCGACGGCGCGCATCTCGCTTGAGCCGCGGGCGACCGGACGTTCCGGCACCTGGATGATGGTTTCCGCCAACACCTTGGTAATCGGTCCGACCAGATGGCGCAGCGAGGCGATGATATGGCTGCCGATATCGGCAAGCGCGCCGCCGCCGCTCTTCGGATCGAGCCGCCATCCCCAAGGGGCCGTGGCATCCATCATGAAATCTTCCGCGTGAATACCGCGCACGGAACGGATTTCACCGATCTCGCCGCTCTCGATGAGATCCTTGGCCAGGAAGATCATCGGGTTCTTGAGATAGTTGAAGCCGACCTGCGTGACGACGCCGACCTTTTCCGCGGCAGCCACCATCTCCGCGCATTCGGCAACAGTCGGGGCAAGCGGCTTTTCGCAATAGACGTGCTTGCCATGGGCAATCGCGGCCAGCGCCATTTCCTTGTGCAGGAGATTGGGGGTCGTGATGTCGATGATGTCGATATCCGGATCGGTCAGCAAAGTCCGCCAATCGGTCGTCGCCTTGCGGAACCCAAGCTGGCGGCGCGCATTCTCAGCACCTTCCACCGTCACATCCGCCACGGAAACCATGTCCAGTTCGAAGGGCAGATCGAAGACACGCGCCGCGATGGTAAAACCCAAGGCATGCGCTTTGCCCATGAAACCGGTGCCGATCAGCCCGACGCCGATCTTCTTCTTGCCACCCATCCGTCATTCCTCCGATGATCCCTGTCGGATCGTTTTCGGGACAGATGAATTGAAGAGGTCAATGCCTGTCAATGCGGAATACGTGTTCGATGCCGATGCGCCTTTTCGAGAAGTATCCGCGGGAACTGATCCATAAGCCACGTAACGCTATGAAGTTCACGCAAACATACGTGATGATGCGGATCGTTAACGCATTTTTACCCTTTTCCGTTGAAAGATCAGCGGACGTTATGGTTAACAGTTCATGATCAACGCGGCCGAAGCGCCGCTGGAGTGAGATTGCCATGTGCCGCTGGGCAGCCTATCGCGGAGAACCGCTTTATCTGGAAGACCTGGTATCGTCGCCGGCGCATTCCCTGATCGAGCAATCGCATTGCGCCACCCGCGCCAAGACAGCGACCAATGGCGACGGCTTCGGCATTGCCTGGTATGGCGATCATCCGGAACCCGGCCGCTACCGCGATATCCTGCCGGCCTGGTCGGACTGCAACCTGAAAAGCATTGCCCGGCAGATCCGCTCGCCGCTGTTCCTCGCCCATGTCCGAGCAGCCACAGGCGGCGGCACCCGGCGTGACAATTGCCATCCCTTCGTGCACGGGCGCTGGTCCTTCATGCACAATGGCCAGATCGGTGATTTCGATCATCTGCGCCGACCGATGGAAAGCATGCTCGACAACGATCTCTATGCCGCCCGCACCGGATCGACCGACAGCGAACTGCTGTTTCTGCTGGCGCTGCAATTCGGCCTCGAGCGCGATCCGCTTGGCGCAATTGCCGAGACCTTGGCCTTTGTCGAGCGACTGGCAGAACATCTGGAACGCAAAGTGCTTGTACGTTTTACGGCTGCCTTTTCCGATGGCCATGATCTTTATGCCGTGCGCTACGCCTCCGACTGGAAGGCACCGACACTTTATGCGGCACCGATGGGGCCGAGCGGCGGCTACTGCCTCGTGTCCGAACCGTTGAACGACGACGACAATGCCTGGGTGGAAATTCCCGACGGCACGGCCGTGATCATCGGCGAGAACGGCGTCGATGTGCGCCTGTTCGGCACGCAGGGACAATCGCCGACGGTCAGTCAGCCTGCCAAATTGCGAGCAGCCGATTGGGGCCGCTCGGCTGATTGGGGACGTTCGGGCAGTCAGAACCGCTCAGGCAAAATGTGAGGCAATCAGGGCCGCAAGTTGCGTGGCGACATCCTGCTTGCTGGCCTCCGGCCAGTCCTCGACACCGGATTTACCGATCACCTTCACGGTGTTGCGGTCCCCGCCCATAATGCCTGTCCCTGCTGAAACATCATTGGCGACGATATAATCGGCCCCCTTGCGCTGAAGCTTGGCGCGGCCGTTTGCTAGAATATCCTGCGTTTCCGCGGCAAAGCCGACCACAAGCGCCGGCCGCTTTTCATGATGGCCGATGGTTTTGAGGATATCGGGGTTTTCAGTCAGCAGCAGCGGCGGCGGTGCTTCGCCGGGCTGCTTCTTGATCTTGTTGCCGGCCGCAATTGCCACCCGCCAATCGGCGACGGCAGCAACCATGACGGCGATATCCGCGGGCAATGCCTTGACGACGGCCTCCAGCATCTCTTCCGCCCGCTCGACATGAACCGTCCGGACTCCTTGGGGATCGGCGATGGTCACCGGGCCCGAAACCAGCGTCACATCGGCACCGAGCCTTGCAAGGGCCGCAGCAATCGCATGGCCCTGCTTGCCAGACGAGCGGTTAGCGATGTAGCGCACCGGGTCAATCGGCTCATGGGTCGGTCCAGAGGTGACGATTGCGGTGCGGCCGGCCAGAGGTTTGGGCGCATCATCCAGGATGGCCTCGACCGCGGCGACGATCTCGAGCGGCTCCGCCATGCGGCCCTCGCCCTTTTCGCCGCTTTCGGCCATTTCGCCGGAAGCCGGGCCGATGAAGCGGATGCTGTCGCCAAGAAGGATCGCATGATTGCGCCGCGTCGCCGGATGCGACCACATTTTCGGGTTCATCGCCGGTGCTGCCAGAACAGGGCGGTCGGTTGCGAGCAGGATGGTCGAGGCGAGGTCATCGGCGAGGCCGTTTGCCATCTTCGCCATCAGGTCGGCCGTTGCCGGGGCTATCAGCACGAGGTCGCATCCCCGCGCCAGACGGATATGACCGACATCCTGTTCGTCCTCGCGGGAAAAGAGATCGGTGAACACCCGGTCCGCAGCCAAGGCGCCTACGGCCAGCGGCGTGACGAAAGCCTGTGCACCGGCTGTCATCACCGGCCGTACGGCCGCACCGCGTTCCCGCAGACGACGGATGAGATCAAGGCTCTTATAGGCGGCAATGCCGCCGGAAATGATCAGAAGGATACGCTTGCCTGCCAGTGTCATATCAATTTCCAGTGCGAGCAGCACCGGTGCCACCCTTCATCCAACGGCGACCCTACGCGAGCGCCCTGCCCTATGCAATCTGTCGTCCTTCCGCTCCGATGAGCCTGAATTACCACCGTGCCATCGGGCACCCTTGGGGGCACCGGAGGTAACGCTCCCATAGATGTCCCAGGCTTTATGTCGAGGCAAGCGCCACGGCTGGCTGCAGGCGCGAGGCATTGTAGGCCGGCAGATAGCCGAAGATGAGCCCGGTCAGGAAGGCGCTGGCAAAGGCGAGGATGACGGGACCGGGCGCGAAGCTGACCGGCACGGAAAAGGCCTGCGCGACCGCGCCGATGCCGAGCCCCAGCGCCACGCCGATAATGCCCCCAAGGGCGGAGACGACGAGCGCCTCGACGATGAACTGGGTGAGGATATCGCGCGAGCGCGCGCCCGTTGCCATGCGGATACCGATCTCGCGGGTGCGCTCGGTCACCGAGACCAGCATGATGTTCATCACGCCGATGCCGCCGACGAGCAGCGAGATCGCCGCGATCGAACCGAGAAACACCTTGAGAATATTGGAGGTCTCGGTGAAAGTCTCTCGGATCGCGGCCAGATTGGTGATCTGCGTGTCCTGCCGCTTGTGTCGCTCATCAAGAAGGGCCTGGATCTGATCCTGGGTGAAATTTATGGCCGTGTCGTCCTTCACCTGGACCGTGATGGAGCGCACATTGCGGGCGCCGAACAGCCGCAGATTGCCCGTCGACAGCGGCACCAGCACCGTATCGTCCTGATCGTTGCCGCCGGCGGTCGCGCCTTTTTCGGCCATGATGCCGATCACCTGGAACGGGATGTTCTTGATCAGGATATATGCGCCGAGCGGGTCCTCGCCTTCCGGAAACAGGGCTTTCGCAACAGTTTCGCCCAGCACGGCAACGCTCGCATAGCTGTCCATGTCGGCCGGGCTGAGGAAGACGCCGCTGGCGACCTCCCATGTCTTGGCTGCCGGGAATTGCGGCACCGTGCCGTTGACGGAGGTCTGGTAATCGCGGTTGCCCGCGCGCACCGTCAGCGTACTCGACATTTCCGGCACGGCGAAACTAATGTTCGGCAACTCGAGGATGGCATCGGCGTCCGACGGTATCAGCGACACGATGCTGCCGCCCTCGCCGCCACGGAAATTCGCCATGTTGGGTCGGACGACCAGAAGATCCGAGCCCATGGCGGCGATACGGCTGAGGACCGAATCCTGCGCGCCAGTGCCGATCGCCAGCATGGCGACGACCGAGGAGACACCGATGACGATGCCGAGAAGCGTCAGGATGGTACGAAAGAGATTGGCCCGAAGTGCCCTGAAGGACATGCGAACGGCCTCGGATATGTCGGCGACGAGCGCAGCCTTACCTTCGCGGCGGACGAAGGGGGCGGGGCGATGCGGCCGATGCGGCTGCGTTTGCGCGGCAGGCGATCGGCGGTGATCCGGCCATCGCTGATCTCGATGACGCGATCCGCACTTTCGGCGAGTTCCGGCGCATGGGTGATGATGATCACCGTATGACCAGCCTCGTTCATCTGGCGCAGTGTCGCCATCACATCCTTGCCGCTTTGCGTGTCGAGCGCGCCGGTCGGCTCGTCGGCAAGAATGATCTGGCCACCGTTCATCAGCGCGCGGGCGATCGAGACGCGCTGCTGCTGGCCGCCCGACAACTGGTTCGGCAGGTGATCCAGCCGTTCGCCGAGATTGAGCGAGCGCAGCAGGCTTTCGGCACGCTCCCGCCTTTCGCGTGCCGGTACGCCGGCATAGACGGCCGGGATCTCGACGTTTTCCTGCGCGGTGGCGGTGGAGACCAGATTGTAGCTCTGGAAGACGAAGCCAAACATCTGGCGGCGACGTTCGGCAAGCTGGTCGGCATCTAGATCCGAGACATCCTCGCCCTCGAGACGATATTGTCCGCCCGTGGGCGTATCGAGGCAACCGAGAATATTCATCAGCGTCGATTTTCCGGAGCCCGAGGCGCCGACGATGGCGACGAATTCACCGGGATAGATATCCAGCGAGACGCCGCGCAGCACCTCGACCGCAACGTCGCCGTTGACGAAGGTCTTGCGCAGGTCTCTTAGGGAAATCAACGGGGCCATGATATCTCGCTCAGAACATCGGCGGCGGCATGCCGCGCCGATTGCTGGATCGTCCGCTCGACGATGCCGCCTTGGATGAACCGCTGCCGACGACAACCGCGTCGCCTTCGGCGAGGCCGGACTTTATCTCGACGCGCACGCGGTTGCGGATACCAGTCTCGACCGAGCGGGTCTCGCGCCTGTTGTCTGAAGATACGACGGTGACATCGGCACGACCCTTGCCGTCATCACTGCTGAGAGCGGCGACGGGGACCGTCAGCACGTCACGCGCTGCGGATTGCACGAAGAAAACCTGCGCCGTCATGTTCATCATCAGCGCGCCCTCCGGGTTGGGCACATCGAACAGGGCGTAGTAGAGCACGACGCTGTTTTCCGTCTGCGGCGTCGGCTGGATCTGCCGAAGCGTGCCGTTGTAGCGCTTGCCGGGCTGACCGAGCAGGGTGAAATAGGCCTCCATGCCGACACGGAGTTTGCCGACATCGGCTTCGGAGACCTCGGCCTCGACCGTCATTGTCGAAAGGTCAGCCATGGTGACAATGGTCGGGGCCGACTGGTTGGCGTTCAGGGTCTGGCCTTCCTTGGCGGAGATATTGACGATGGTCCCGCTCATCGGCGCATAGATCTTGGTGTAGCCGAGGCTGATGCGGCTGTCCTTCAGCTGTGCTTCCTGCTTGCGTATCTGTGCCTCCAGGGATTCGACCGAGGCGCGCGCGGTGGCAAGGGCAGCGACTGCCTCATCCAGCGCCGACTGGGCAGCGCTGTTGCCGGCGACCAGCGCGCGCTGGCGCGTCAGGTTCGCCTCGCGCAACACCACCTGCGCCGTCTTGTCGATCATCTGCGCCTTGAGATTGGCAAGCTCCGCCTCGTTGATCTCGATCTGGGTCTCGATCGAGGCACTGTCGATCTCGGCGATCAGATCGCCTTCCCTGACCCCATCACCAATCTCGACCTTGACGCTCTTCAACTGGCCGGACACCTGCGCACCGACATCGACATCCTTGATCGGGCTGAGCAGGCCGGCAGCCGTGACGCTGTTTTCGAGATCACCGCGAACGGCTGCCTCCGTAACGACCGCGTCGGTCGGCGCCTTCGCATACCAGTTTTTCCAGCCGTACCATCCGCCCACGGTCAGCAGAACCAGCAAGGGCAGGAGCAGCCACCGTCGCGAGCGTCGCCGGCGTTTCCGCTGCACTCGCGCAGCCAAGGGCAGATCCTCGGGCGGCGCGCTGATCTCGGCGTCTATTTTTCGGGAGGCGTCGGCCATGGGCACTTCATCCACTTGATCCGGGGCTATTGCGGCACAGATGTCCGCAGCGTTCCCCGTAAGTAGTTCCCAACTGTGCCTTATTGAAGTTCTGCAGGGATGAAATCTTTGTAATCTTTTGTTTTTATGTTTCCCAAACACAATTGAAAAACCCGGCAGGCGAAGCCAGCCGGGTTGGAAACATGATGACGGTCACGTGACCCTACTTACAGACCTTGATGGTTTTGTAGTAAAGATTGCCGTAAGAGTCATATTTCTTGATTTTCTTGAAGATGCAGTGCGGCTTGTAGTAGTTTTTCTTGTAGTAGTGCTTCTTGTAGTGCTTCTTGTGGCCGTGATAATGATCGACGTATTGTACGTCACCACCGTTGTAGCCACCGAAAGTCAGTGTCAGGCTGCCAGCGTTCGACGGTGCCGCGAACGAAATCGCTGCGCCAACGGCGACAACCGAAGCAATAATCAGTTTACGCATGGGTCTCTCCTTTTAAACAACCAGATGAGACTGCCTCATCCTGAAGAGACATTCCCATAGGTTCCCCTTTACCGCAGTTCCAAACGTAACATGAAAATAGAAAGCCGGAAGATGCTTTCAGAAAATCTTCCAGGCGATGGAGATCAACGTCAAGGCAATAACCCAAAGCGCGATCCGTCCGGATCGGCTGTGACGCGCTTCCGAGCGGCCGATGGCCTCCGATGTGGCGGCGTCGAAGCGCAGGCCATGTTCAGCCATGGCGGTGACTTCGCGTGAAAACCGTTCGGTCTTGGCGGCGATTTCGGGCACTGCCTCGGCGAGCCGCAGAGCGGCATGAAGACCATCGCGAAGATCCGTCACGATACGTTTGGGACCAAGATTGTCCCGTATCCAGGCGCCGACGACAGGCTCCGATGCCTTCCACATGTTGAAGCGCGGATTGAGCGTGCGCGACACGCCCTCGACGACGACCATCGTCTTTTGCAGCATGACGAGTTCGGGCCGCGTCTCCATCTCGAACAGCTGCGTCACTTCGAAGAGAAGCGTCAGCAGCTTGGCCATGGATATGGTCTCGGCCGGCTGGCCGTGGATCGGCTCGCCGATGGCGCGGATCGCCTGGGCAAAGCTTGCCGCATCGTGATGGCCGGGAACATAACCCGCCTCGAAATGCACGTCGGCAACGCGCTTATAGTCGCGCGTGATGAAACCGTAGAGGATCTCGGCGAGGAACCGCCGTTCCTTCTTGCCGAGCCGCCCGACGATGCCCATGTCGACGGCGACGATCACGCCCTGCGGGTCGACGAACAGATTTCCCTGGTGCATGTCGGCATGGAAGAAGCCGTCGCGCAGCGTGTGGCGCAGGAAGGACTGGATCAGCGTATCGGCAAGCGCATCGAGATCGTGACCGGCGGCGCGAAGGCCGGCGACGTCGGACATCTTGGTGCCGTCGATCCACTCCATGGTCACGACGTCGCGGCCCGTCCGCTCCCAATCGACGGCGGGCACGCGAAAGCCGGGGTCGTCCCTGGTGTTCTCCGCCAGTTCGGATAAGGCCGCCGCCTCAAGCCGCAGGTCCATCTCGATCTTGGTCGTCTGCTCCAGCGTCTTCGTCACCTCGACCGGGCGAAGGCGCCGCGTATGCGGCAGGAAACGCTCCTGCAGACGCGCGACAAGAAACATGGCCTCGAGGTCATGGGCAAAACGCTGGCGCACGCCGGGGCGGATGACTTTGACCGCGACCTTTTCCTCGACGCCGTTGCGCAGGACGACAGCGGGATGCACCTGCGCGATGGAGGCCGCCGCAATCGGCTCCTCGAAGCGAACGAACAGATCGGCTACAGGCCGACCGAGCGCGCCTTCGATCGTGGTGCGTGCGGCTTCCGACGGGAAAGTGGCCATGCGATCCTGCAGGAAGGCAAGATCGGCCGCAAAATCCGCGCCGACGACATCCGGCCGCGTGGCCAGGAACTGGCCGATTTTCACATAGGAAGGGCCAAGCCGCTCGATGGCGCGCGCCAGCCTGTCGCTGCGGTCTCCGGCGCGGCTGCGGGCGAAGAGCCCGGCCATTGACTGGGCAAGCCGGGCGACCGGCGGCAGGTTTTCCGATGGCAGCGCCGAGACGACACCCTCGCGCACCAGCACCCACCCGATCCGCACGAGGCGGGCATAGGCTCCGATGGTGCTCATGCGCATTCACCGCCACGGGCGGTCGTGCACGCGACGCAGCTTGGAAAACCATTCCTGGGGACAGGCATCATGCGTCAGATCTTCCAGCCGGAATGAAGGGCGGCGATACCGCCGGTATAGCTGGTATAGGTCGCGCGCGAAAAACCGGCTGTGGAGATCATCGTCGCGAAATCGCGCTGGTTGGGAAACTTGCGGATCGATTCCACCAGATATTGATAGGGTTCGGCATCGCCGGTGATCATCTTGCCGAATTGCGGAATGGCGTTGAACGACCAGGCGTCATAGACCTTGTCGAGCAGCGGCATATCGACCTCGGAAAACTCCAGCACCAGCAGCCGTCCGCCACGCTTCAAAACGCGGTAGGCCTCCGACAGCGCGACATCGATGCGCGGCACGTTGCGGATGCCGAAGGCGATCGTATAGGCATCGAAGGAATTGGCTTCAAACGGCAATTCCTCGGCGTTGGCCTCGACGAAGGTGAGGTTGTCCGACAGGCCCTTCCTTTCTGCCCGTTCGGCACCGACAGAAAGCATCGAGCCATTGATGTCGAGCACGGTCGAATGCGCCTTGCGGTCCGATGCCTCAATGATGCGGAAAGCGATATCACCCGTGCCGCCGGCAACGTCCAGCGTGCGATAGTCTGCGCTCTTCTTCGGATTGAGCGCTGCGATCATCGCGTCCTTCCAGGCGCGATGCAGGCCCATCGACATGACATCGTTCATGACGTCGTAACGCTTGGCCACCTTGTGGAAGACATCATTGACCAGCGCCTGCTTCTCGCCCTGCCCGACCTGACGGAAACCGTAGGAGGTCTCCATGCCGCCGTCGGCCGATATACGCTCACCTGTCATCAAGAAAACTCCGGATCGATCACTGTCGCGCGGACCATAGCGAATTCATCCAGCCCACGCTATCTCTGCGGCAGCCTGACCCTGCAACAATGAAGGATCGCGGCTGCGGCATTCCGCCTCCCTATAGGATAGGTATGCTGCGAATGGAATTGCCAAATCGACAGCGGAGCCATCAGGCCACGCAAGAAGGAGACGACATGCCGGAACTGCCGGAAGTGGAAACGGTCAGGCGCGGGCTTTCACCGACGATGGAAGGCGCACTTCTGGTGCATGCCGAACTGCGCCGGCCGGATCTGCGTTTTCCTTTCCCTGAGAATTTCGCGGACCGCGTATCCGGCAGGCGCATCCTGTCTTTGTCGCGTCGGGCAAAGTACCTGCTGATCGACCTCGAAGATGGCGATGTGATCATCGCTCATCTCGGTATGTCCGGTTCCTTTCGGATCGAGGAAGTCCATGTGGACGGACTCATGGCCGAGACCACGCCCGGCGACTTTCACCTCGCGCGCAGCAAGGACGAGAAACACGACCACGTGATCTTTCACCTGGAGGGAGAGACGGGAGCATCGCGGGTGATCTATAACGACCCGCGACGGTTCGGTTTCATGGACCTCGCCCGGCGCGAGACGCTCACCGAGCACGCTTTCTTCCGCAGCATGGGCGAAGAGCCTACCGGCAACGTGCTCGACGCCCATGTGCTGGCCGCACGATTCTCCGGAAAGGCGCAACCGCTGAAGGCAGCCTTGCTCGACCAGCGCAACATTGCCGGGCTCGGCAATATCTATGTCTGCGAAGCGCTGTGGCGCTCGGGCCTGTCGCCGCTGAAGGCGGCCGGTGCATTGGTGGATGCCAAGGGGCGGCCGAAGAAGGCGCTCATTCTCCTTATGGAGGCCATCCGCGCGGTGATATCAGATGCGATCGCCGCTGGTGGTTCCTCTCTGCGTGACCATATCCGCACCGACGGCACGCTCGGCTATTTCCAGCATAGCTTTTCCGTCTACGACCGCGAGGGCGAGCCGTGCCGCACCGTCGGCTGTAGTGGCACGGTCGAGCGGATCGTCCAGACGGGGCGTTCGACCTTTTATTGCGCGCGATGTCAGAAATGACCTGCCTGCCGCCCGGCGGTTTTAGAAAATAGCGCGTTGACGCAAGGGATGTTTCCAGCTATATGCCGCCCACAGTTTGGAAAGCCGCTCCAAGGTTTTCCGATATTGCTCCCTACTTGCTTGGACGACAGGTCGCAGTGACCCGGCACGGCGGTTGAGAGTTTTTGTCAGATTTCGAAGAGAGACACCAAATGGCCAATACAACTTCGGCGAAAAAAGCGACCCGCAAGATCGCCCGCCGCACGGAAGTCAACAAGTCCCGTCGTTCGCGCGTTCGCGGCTTCATCCGCAAGGTCGAGGAAGCCATCGCTTCCGGCGATCAGGCGCTGGCCCAGGCAGCCCTCAAGGCTGCCCAGCCGGAACTGATGCGCGCAGCCACCAAGGGTGTCGTGCATGCCAATACGGCATCGCGCAAGGTGTCGCGTCTGGCGAGCCGCGTGAAGGCTCTGTCGGCTTAATTCCGCATACTAAATACGAATGACAGACAGCCCGGTCTCGCGACCGGGCTTTTTGGATTCAGGCTTTCGGCATTGCGATGGTTAACGGAAAGCGTCAACATCATGTCTGCGGCGTGACAGTTTATATCTAATAAAAACATATACTTATAGAAGGTTGCCGTCCCTGGCAGGGCTCTCGCTGCTGCACGTAGCGGCCTATTGCGAGTCAAGAGATTTTTATTTTTTTCATTTTTCGCCAGCTAAGCATCACGCCGAAAATGAAAGCCCTTGATTCAAAAGCGATTCTTATCGGGGTTCCCCAAGGCCATGCAGGACGGGCCTTGCGAGTCAACGCCCGGCTCTTAAAAAGCCGTAAAATTCGTGATTGATCTTGTGTCCCGATCCTGCCTAAATGATTTCCACAGAGGGCGCGGGCAAGACCTGCGAAAAAGATGAAAAGGGCAACCCGCAGGGGCTGGACATTTTCACTTGCTGTCTGTGGCGGGGTGGTTGCACAACGTTCCATCAACCGAATAGCACATTTCACCGAGGCGGGTACACCGCTCTGGATTGTGAAATCGTGCCAAAAAGTTGCGACGGGGACCAGCCAACAGTTTGTATCTGCGTGTCGCGGCTTCCCGTGTGTGAAGCCGTTTTTATATCTATGTCAGGCTGCAAGGGGCATCCTGACGAAAGCTCGGTTGGCCGTTCTTCACGAGGGTTCGGACGATCGGGACAAGAACCGGACGGATTTTTCGGGCGCTTCGGCGTCGCGGAGCGTTCGAACGGGAACCGCACAGCGGGGACATTGCATCGGCAGCAGCCCTTCGGGGCCGAGCGATGCAAGTTGTGTGAATACGCGTTGATGAAGGTTTATGAGGAGCCTTCCTGATCGCGGCAAGCGTCGGTCTTTGCGGCATGACCTTTGGAAAAGGCCGTGGAAGGCAGATATAAAAGAAACGATGGCGGCAGTCATGCCGGCGTCAACGAATGACTTTGGAAGGCGGCAGCATGCTTGTGAATTCAGCGACGGCGAATGGCTTTGGCAATGGGGAAAATACTTTTCAGACCGCGGTCAAGCAGTCTGAAACGGGAGGGGACAAGACAGTGATGAGGCAGGACGCATTGTTCGAGCGCGTCAGCGCGCGTCTGAAAGCCCAGGTCGGCCAGGACGTCTATGCGAGCTGGTTCGGTCGTCTCAAGCTCCACTCCGTTTCCAAGAGCGTCGTCCGCCTCTCCGTCCCCACGACCTTTCTAAAGTCCTGGATCAACAACCGTTATCTCGACCTGATCACCAGCCTGGTGCAACAGGAAGATGCCGACGTGTTGAAGGTAGAAATTCTCGTGCGCACCGCCACCCGCAGTGCCCGTCCGGGGACGCAGGATGAAGCGGTACAGGCGGTAATTTCCGAGAGCGCTTCCACCACTCCCTCGCGCCGCAGTTCCGCCCAGCCGGTCGCCCATCACGTGACGGCTGCGATCAATGGTTTCCAGAAGGCAGCACCTGTCGCCGGGCCGCTCTTCGGTTCGCCGCTCGATGCGCGTTATACGTTCGACAGCTTCGTCGAAGGATCGTCAAACCGGGTAGCGCTTGCCGCCGCAAAGACCATCGCCGAAGCCGGTGCGGGGGCTGTGCGTTTCAACCCGCTGTTCATTCATTCAAGCGTCGGCCTTGGCAAGACGCATCTGTTGCAGGCGGTCGCCACGGCAGCTATCCAGAGCGCGCGCGCGCCTCGCGTTGTTTATCTGACAGCCGAATATTTCATGTGGCGCTTTGCCACCGCGATCCGTGACAATGACGCGCTGTCGCTGAAGGAAACGCTGCGCAACATCGACCTGCTCGTTATCGACGACATGCAGTTCCTGCAGGGCAAGTCGATCCAGCACGAATTCTGTCATCTTCTCAATATGCTGCTCGACAGTGCCAAGCAGGTCGTCGTTGCTGCCGACCGAGCCCCTGGGAGCTGGAATCGCTTGACCCGCGGGTACGGTCGCGCCTGCAGGGCGGCGTCGCCATCGAGATGGACGGGCCGGACTACGAAATGCGCCTGGAAATCCTCAAGCGCCGCCTCGAAACTGCGCGCCTGGATGACGCCTCGCTCGATATTCCCGCCGATATCCTCAGCCATGTCGCCCGCAACATCACCGCCAGCGGCCGCGAACTGGAGGGCGCCTTCAATCAGCTTCTCTTCCGTCGCTCCTTCGAGCCGCAGCTGTCGATCGAGCGTGTCGATGAGCTTCTTGGCCATCTCGTCAATGCCGGCGAACCGCGCCGCGTCCGCATTGAGGATATCCAGCGGGTCGTTGCCAAACACTACAACGTATCGCGCCAGGAACTGGTCTCCAACCGCCGCACCCGAGTCATCGTCAAGCCGCGCCAGATCGCCATGTACCTCGCCAAGACGCTGACCCCCGTTCCTTCCCGGAAATCGGCCGACGTTTCGGCGGCCGCGATCACACGACCGTGCTGCATGCCGTGCGCAAGATCGAGGACCTGATCACCGGCGACACCAAGCTCAGCCACGAGATCGAGCTTCTGAAGCGGCTGATCAACGAATAGTCGCAAAACAGATTGCAGAACGCCCGCTTTGACTCAGCGATGCTGAGACGACGCGGGCGTTTGCATTTGCGGAGCGATTATTTCTTTCCCTTCGACAGCATGTGATAGAGCGCCCGGATGGCCTGCGCCTCACCGCCAACAGGCGAATGCGGGCGCTCAGACTGGGCCCAGCCGAAAATATCGAAGTGCACCCAGCTCTTCGCTTTCGTCACGAAGCGCTTGAGGAAGAGTGCCGCCGTGATCGAGCCAGCCATGCCGCCTGATGGCGCGTTGGTGAGATCGGCGATGCGGGTCGCGATATCCTTGTCGTAACCCATATAGAGCGGCATGCGCCACATCGGGTCATCGACCGAGAGGCTCGAATCCGTCAGTTCATGGGCGAGATCATCGTCATCGGTGAAGAAGGGCGGCAGGTCGGGTCCAAGCGCCACACGCGCCGCACCCGTCAGCGTTGCCATGTCAACGATCAACCCGGTTTCCTCCTCGTCCGCATAGGCCAGCGCATCCGCAAGGATCAGCCTTCCCTCGGCATCGGTGTTGTCGATCTGCACCGTCAAGCCCTTGCGGCTCCTGTAGATATCGCCGGGGCGGAAAGCATTGGCGGAGATCGAATTCTCGACCACCGGAACAAGCACGCGCAGATCGATCTTCAGCTTGGCATCCATGATCATCAGGGCGAGGCCCATGACGTTGGCGGCGCCGCCCATGTCCTTCTTCATCAGCAGCATCGAGGCCGCGGGCTTGATATCGAGGCCGCCCGTGTCGAAGCAGACGCCCTTGCCGATCAGCGTGACCTTGCGGTTTCCTTCTTGCCCCAGCGCATTTCGAGCAGGCGCGGTGCTTCCGCGCTGGCGCGGCCGACCGTGTGGATCAGCGGAAAATTCTGCGCCAGCAGGTCATCGCCGGCGATGACCGAAACATTTGCCTTGTAGTGATCGCCGAGCGCCCGGAAAGCCGCTTCAAGCGCATTCGGACCCATATCGTTGGTCGGCATGTTGATCAGGTCGCGGGCAAGAAAAACGCCAGCCAGCTGGCGCTTGATATCCGCTGCATCGGCGTCGGCCGGGATCATCAGCGTCGGGGCTTGCGACTTCGACGGCTTGTAGCGATCGAAGCGATAGGCACCAAGACCATAGCCAAGCGCCAGGCGATCGGCCGTCAGCGGTGCGGTCTCGACGTGCCACTGCCCGGATGGCAGCGCACGGGCGAGCTTGCCGGTGATGAACGGGGCTTCTGATGGATTGGAGCCAAGGCCGAGCAGCGCGCCGCCAAGGTGCCCCTCCGAGGACGGAATGAGCAGCACAGCGCCCGGTTCTGCCTTGAAACCAGCCTTGCGGGCCCAGTCCAGCGCAATCGGATCGATTGCCTGCTGATCGATATGGGCCGGCGTAACCGCGAAGATCGGCAGCGTCGTGCCCGCGGCTGTGTTGAAGGGCGACGGGCGGTCGATGTACTGGAAGGGGGCCATGAAAATCCTTGAAGGCAGGTCTACAGAATCACGCGATTAACGCTCTGTTAGGGTTAACAGATTATTGCTGGAGTGAAGATTGCGCCGAAATGTTGGGATCCGAGTCCGGTGCATGAACCATTGCTTCGAGGGGCGCTGGCCATGGCCACCACACAGACATTTCCATCTTCGCGCGCACGCCGCATCCTGTGCGGCATATCCGTTGTGCTCGTCGCCGTGTCGCTCGCCGGATGCGCGACGCAGAAGAAGGAGCTGACAACCGGCTCCATTCCGAAATTCGACAAGCCCGTGCAATCAATGACGGCGTCGGAACTGTCCCGCGCCGCCGACAGCATCGGTCGGGCCTATGAAAAGAACCCGAAGGATCGAAACGCCGGCCTGAACTACGCCAACATGCTGCGCATGACCGGCCGCAACACCCAAGCGCTCGCCGTCATGCAGCAGGTGGCGATCAGCCACCCCTCCGACCGCGAAGTTCTGGCAGCCTACGGCAAGGCGCAGGCCGCCGCCGGACAGCTGGAACAGGCGCTTGCCACCATCGGCCGGGCCCAGACGCCTGATAGGCCGGACTGGAAGCTGAAATCCGCCGAAGGCGCAATCCTCGACCAGCTGGGCCGCGCACCCGAGGCACGCCAGCGTTATCGCGAAGCGCTCGACATGCAGCCGAACGAACCGTCCGTTCTGTCCAATCTCGGCATGTCCTATCTTCTCGCCAAGGATCTGAAGACGGCAGAGACCTATTTGCGCTCCGCCACCAACCAGCCGACGGCCGACAGCAGCGTACGGCAAAACCTGGCGCTTGCCGTTGGTCTGCAGGGCCGTTTCCAGGAAGCCGAACAGATCGCCATGCAGGAATTGTCGCCGGACCAGGCAGCCGCCAATGTCAAATATCTGCGCTCGGTCCTATCGCAACAGAATGCCTGGCAGAAGCTCGCCAAGGATGAGGACAAGGGCACGAACTGAGAAGGCTTCAAGCCTTCACGGAGACCAGCCGCAGCATGCTCACGATCGCCTGATCAAGCGGCGCATCGACAGGCAGTGGCTGTGAGGACAGCTTGACGATGACCGTTTCTGTGGCCGGGTCGATCCAGATCCATTGCCCATGAATGCCGATCGCCGCGAGTTCGCCAGAGCCACTGGAATACCAGTAGTTGCGGTAGCGGCCTTCCGGAAACAACGTCGTCTGGTCGCCCTTCACCCAGGCATCACGGCTGCCGCCAGTCCAGAGATCGGCGATGAAACCGGCCGGCACGATGCCGCCACCCTTTCGCCGCACGAGTTCACCTGTTCGGGCCAGATCGCGCGCCGTGACCGACATGCCACCCGCAGCACGCGAGGTGCCGGCACGATCCACCGTGATCATCGCGTCCGAACTTGCGCCAAGCGGCTGCCAGAGCAGGCCGCTGAACAATGTCGGCAGGCGAACACCTGACGCCCGCTCCAGCACGATGCCGGTCATATCCGTATTCGGCGAGCGATAGGCATGTGCAACACCATGTCCGGACTTTCCCTTCTGCAATGAGCACAGGAAGGTCTTCAGGTCCGGCGCCGGATCGGCGGGATTGTCCGGCGCCCAGGCGGTGGCCCGCCGGTAACGATTGAAAGCGCCATGCGGATCAAGATAGTTCTCCTCGAAATCGAGGCTGATTTCCATGTCGAGAAGCTGCTGCACGGTGGCATCGGCATAGGCGGAGCCTTCCGCTTCAGGCACATGCTGGACGACGAGGTCGGAGAGCGAGAGCTTGCCCCGCCCGACCAGAATACCGGCGAGCAGCGCCGTCAGCGACTTCGAGACCGAGAAGATGATGTGCGGGCAGGCCGGATCGCAATGGCCGGCATACCACTCGGCAATCAGCCGACCCTGTCGCATGACGACGAAAGCATCGGTGTCACTGGCTTCCAGAAAGGCCTCGAGCGGCTGGTCCAACCCGTCCAGCCCGGACACCTGCAGGTCCGAAAATGGGCCGAGATCATAGGTCGCCTCCTCGAACAGCCGGTTGCTACGGATGACGGCGGAGGGCACGATCTCGCTGACATTCTGGAAAGCCCAGCGTGAAAACGGGGCCGTGCGCCAGTTATCGAGCCTGACGTCGCTGCGGGAAACATCCTGTGTCATGTCAATACTCTCCGCCATCGGCCCTGGTGAGAATGCCATAGAGCTTCGGCCGGTGATCGCGCATCAGCCGCGCCCTTCAAAGCCGGTCAAAACGCCTGCGGCATTGACGCCGATTTCGGCAACGGCATAGCCGCCCTCCATCACGAACAGAGTCGGCAGGTCCAGTTTTGCGATGCGTGCGCCGATCTTCGGGAAATCCTCGGTCTTCAGCTTGAACTTGCTGATCGGGTCCTTCTCGAACGTATCAACGCCGAGCGAGACGATGACGACATCCGGCTGGTAGGCGAGAAGCTTGCCGCAGGCGTCGTCAAGCGACGCGCTCCATGTTTCCCAGCTGGTGCCGAAGCGCATCGGATAGTTGAGGTTGTAGCCTTCGCCCTCGCCTGCGCCGCGCTCGTCGGAATGGCCGAGGAAATAGGGATATTCCTGCATCGGATCGGCATGCAGGTTGATCACCTGCACGTCGGCACGGGAATAGAAGATTTCCTGCGTGCCGTTGCCATGGTGATAATCGACATCGAGGATCGAGACGCGCCTGGCACCGTTGTCGCGGAACCATTGCGCCGCAACGGCCGCGTTGTTGATGTAGCAATAGCCGCCCATGAAACCGGCACCTGCATGATGACCGGGCGGGCGGCAGAGCGCGAAGGCAGACCGCTCGTCGGCATTCACCAGACCAGCCGCCGTCAGCGCCACGTCGTGGGAGGATTTGATCGCATCCCAGGTGCCTTCGACGACGCCGCAGCCGGCATCGAAGGAATAGTAGCCGAGCAGCCCGTCGATAAACTCCGGCGGCACGTCGCCGCGCAGACCGCGTGTCGGCCAGGTGAAGGGCAGCGCCGTTCCGGTTCTCCCCTCGGCGGTCCAGCGGCTCCAGATGGTCGGTAGGAAATCGAGATAGTCCTTGCGATGCACCTTGTAGGCGGTCGAAAGGTCGTGTTCTTCCGGGACAAGCACCGGACCGAGCCCGACCGTCTTGACGCGCTCGAAGACATATTCCGCACGCGACGGCATTTCGAAACCGGGGACGATGGCTCCCGCGACAAGCTCGAACTGATCGGCATGGCCGAGATGGCGGGGAGAAAAACGGTTTTCATGGGACGATCCGGAAAGGGGCATTAGAAATGAAGACGCCCCGCGAAGACCGCGGGGCGTAGTTATGCGGGGAGCTTACTTCTGCAACTCGGTCCAGATCTTCGTGTAAAGCTCCTGGACTTCCGGGGGCAGGTCTGCGAGGGAACGCCGACAGACGCGAATTCGGCCGGGATCTTGATCTCCGGCGCATCCTTCATGTCGGCGGGCATGAAGGCATCGGAGCCGGCAATGCCGTTGGCATAACGGTGGAAGGCCGAGTTCATGCCGGCATTTTCCGGGTCCATCATGAAGTTCTGGAAGAGCTTGGCATTCTCGACATTGGCCGCGTCCTTGAGGACCCCGAGATTATCGCTCCAGTTGACATAGCCTTCCTTGGGATAGCCAAACTTGATCTTCGGGTTGGCAAGGCGCTGGCGGAAGGCCGAGCCGTTCCAGTCGCTCGATGCAGAGAAATCACCCGAGCCCATTTTCTCGATCGTGCCGTATTCCATCGCCACCCAGTTCGGCTTGGCCTTGACCAGCGTGTCGCGCACCTTCTTCAGGATCGTCAAGTCGCCGGTGCACTTGGTGCCACCATTGTAGAGAACGGCAGCGTCGATCACGTCGGTCATTTCCGGAACGACGTTGACCTTGCCCTTCAACTCATCCGGCGTATCGAAAATGATGCCCCAGGTGTTGATGTCACCCTTGTAGACATCGGTGTTGACGACGGTACCGACGATGCCCATGGCCCACGGAACCGTGTATTTGCGGCCAGGATCGAATTCGGGATTTTTCCATTCCTCGGCGACATTCTTGAAGTTCTCCATGCCACCCGGATTGGTTTCGAGAAGAAGGCCCTCCGAAATCCAGATCGGAATGTAGTTCTGCGAGGGCACGACCATGTCGAAGCCGGAGCCGCCCTGGCGGACCTTGGCGAGCGCCGTGTCGTTGGAATCATAGTCGGTGATGGTCACCTTGACCTTGTACTGGTCCTCGAATTTCTTGATCATGTCGGGGCTGGTATAGTTGCCCCAGTTGTAGATGTTCAGCACGCCTTCGGCATGCGCGAGGCCCGTTGAGGCAAGCAATGCAGCCGCAAAAGCCAGTGTCGTCGTGATCCGTTTCATGGTGTTGTTCCCTTTTTGCGTTCTCAGATGCGTTTCTTGTTGACGAAGAAGAAGACGGTAACGATGCAGATCGACAGGAGCAGAAACAGGGTCGAAATCGCATTCATTTCGGGCGTGATCGCCCGGCGCAACTGACCGAGCATATAAGTGGGCAAAGTATCCTGCCCAGCCGATTTGACGAATTCGGTGATCACCACGTCATCCAGCGAGATGACGAAGGCGAGCATCAGACCGGCCAGGATGCCCGGCCAGAGCAACGGCAAGGTGACATAGCGGAAGGTTTTCCACGGCGTGGCGTAGAGATCGGCCGCAGCCCGCTCCAGCGTCAGGTCCATATTCTCCAGACGCGCGCGGATCGGCAGGTAGGCGAACGGGATGCAGAATGCCGTGTGCGCGGCGATCAGATAACCGAGGCCGGAATAACCGGTCCAGACCTTGATGCGCGAGAAGAAGATCAAGAGCGCCACCGCCGTGACGATCTCGGGGATCATCAGCGGCTGGTTGATGAAGGCATATTTCAGCGTCAGGCCACGATAGGGCTCGGTCCGCGTGGTCGCAAGTGCCGCCATGGTCGCGGCAGCGGTTGCCACCAGCGCCGCGACCACTGCGATCTGCAGCGAGCGGATCGAGGCTTCGATCACCTGCTGGTTTTCGAAAGCCTTGACGAACCAGCGCAGGGAAAAGCCTTCCCAGACGCTGAGCGACGTACCGGCATTGAAGGCATAGATCACCAAGACACCGATCGGCAGGTAAAGCGCGAAGAAGCACACCATGGCGATCGCGGTGAAACCGGTCTGGCGGCGGACGGAGAACTGCCTAGCCATGCCGCGCACCCGATCCCTTGGCGTTGCGGACATAAAACAGCAGCGCCACCATGACGATCAGCATCAGCGTGATCGACAGGGCAGCGCCCAGCGGCCAGTTGCGCCCCTGCCCGAACTGCAGTTCAATCAGATTGCCCAGCATCAGGTTTTTGCCGCCGCCCAAGATGCTCGGCGTCACATAGGCGCCAAGTGCCGGGATGAAGACGAGGATGGAGCCGGCAATGATGCCGGGCTTGACGAGCGGGATGATGATCCGGCGCAGCACCCTAAACGGCGTCGCATAGAGATCGTAGCCCGCCTCGACGAGCCGGAAATCCAGCTTTTCCATGCTGGCATAAAGCGGCAGCACCATCAGCGGCAGGTAGACATAGACCATGCCAGTCAGGATCGCGCCATCGGTGAACAGCATCTGCACGGGCCGCGCGAAAATCCCCAGATCGATCATCAGATTGTTGATCAGTCCCTCATTGCGGATGATCTGCAGGATGGCGAAGGTGCGGATCAGAAGATTGGTCCAGAAGGGAATGGTGATCAGGAACAGCCAGAGTTCGCGCGAATTGTCCGGGCGGGTCGCGATGAAATAAGCCGTGGGGAAACCGACGAGCAGCGTCAGCACCGTCGTCACGAGCGAAAGCCAGACGGAGCGCATGAAGATCGAGACATGTGCATCGGCGAGCGACAGCGTCTCATCGAAAATGTCGCGCTCGAGAAAGACGTTGACCCATGCGGACAATGTCGGTTGCCACTGGACGTCGCCATAGGGGCCTGGCGTCAGGAAAGAGTATACGAGGACGATAAGCAATGGCCCGGCGGCGGCCAGAAGGATGATCAGCAGCGCGGGCATCGAGAGCAGCCAGCGATTGCGGACGTCCCGCCTTGCTTCCGCTTCGATGACGTCGCTCGCCCCGCTCATATCAATTCCTCAGCACGCGGGCGGCATTGGCTTCGATGGCGATACCGACCCGATCGCCGGCGGCAAAGCGCGCCGCCTGCATCGGCTTGTTCTGTTCGCGCAGGGTAAACGCCGTTGCGCCATCCGACAGGACGACGTGGTAATGCGTGTCGGTTCCGAAATAGACGATGTTTTCGAGCGTGCCGGTCATCTGGCAGGCACCGGCATCCTCAGCCCCGCAGAGCATCGCATGTTCCGGCCGCAGCACCACGGTGACCTCGCCCTGCGGCGTGAAACCCTCCGGCAGAGCAGCGGCGATGCGCCCGCCAACCCCGGTATCGACGTCGGCTATGCCGTTTGCGGACGAGACCACCTGTCCCTTGAGGAAATTGGTCTCGCCAATGAAATCGGCGACGAAGCGATCCGTGGGCGCGTCATAGATATCCCGCGGGCTGCCCACCTGCAGGATACGACCGGCCGACATGACGGCGACGCGGTCCGACATGGTTAGCGCCTCTTCCTGATCATGCGTGACGAAGATGAAGGTGATGCCGGTTTCGGCTTGCAGGCGCTTGAGCTCGATCTGCATGTCCTTGCGCAGCTTGTAGTCGAGCGCTGACAGCGGCTCGTCAAGCAGAAGCACCTTGGGCTGCGGCGCAAGGGCCCGGGCGAGCGCCACGCGCTGCTGCTGGCCGCCGGAAATCTGGCTGGTGCGGCGGCCGCGCAGCTCTTCCATGCGCACCAGCTTCAGCATCTCGGCGACGCGCGCTTCTATCTCCGCTTTTGGCCGGCCGAGCATCTGCAGGCCAAAGCCAATGTTTTCCGCGACCGTCATATGCGGGAACAGGGCGTAGCTCTGGAAAACCGTGTTGACCGGGCGCTTGAAGGGCGGCATGGCGGCGATGTTTTCGCCGTTCAAAAGGATCTCGCCGGAGGTCGGGAATTCGAAGCCGGCGATCAGGCGCAGCAGTGTGGTCTTTCCGCAGCCGGAGGGGCCGAGCAGCGTGAAAAACTCGTTCTGGCGGATGGCGACAGATGTGTCGTTGACCGCGGCGAAAGCAAACTCGCCAAAGCCGAATATCTTGGAAACGTTGCGTATTTCGACAGCGTTCAAATCCGCCATATGCGGCCCACTCACCTTGATTTCAGCTGCTGTTCCCGCCTTTTCGGCTTTGCGCTAGGTGATCACAGCGCCCTGTCGTTGACAACCCTTTAGCCTTCGGGAAGCAAAAATATTTATCGTGAGGAAAAACTTATTCGTCCACCACACAGCGTCAGCACCGGGCGGACGGTATGAAGGTCGTCAATATTGACCGCCTCGATGTCGGCACTGAGAACCACGAGGTCGGCGAGAAAACCGGGCTTGGTCATGCCCTTGCGATCCTCGCGAAACTCCGCATAGGCGCCCTCGACCGTATAGGCAGCCAGCGCTTCCATGAGCGAAAAGCTCTGGTCCGGATCGGTTGGCGACCAAGGCTTGCGGATGACCGCCGTCTGGATGCCGGCGATCGGGTCAATCGGCGAGACCGGCCAATCGGAGGCGAAGCAGATGCGGGCGCCGGCATCCTTCAGCGTGCGCCAGGCATAGCTTACCGGCCAGCGTGCCTCACCGATGCGTGACACGGTCGGCTCCAGCGGTACGCCCATGCAGCCCGGAGGATGCGGCGGCTGCATGGAGGCGATGACGCCGAGTTCGGCAAAACGTTGGATATCATCCGGATGAACGACCTCGATATGCTCGATGCGGTGGCGGCTGTCGCGCACGCCATTGGCCTCCCGCGCGGCCTCATAACCGTCGAGCACAGCGCGCACGGCCCCGTCGCCGATAGCATGAACGGCGATCTGCAAGCCACGACGATCGGCCTCGACCGCGACGTCACGGAAGCTTTCCGGCGTGAACAGACCTTCGCCGCAATAATCCGGCCGGTCGGCATAGGGCTCGACCATGACCGCCGTCCAGCTGTCGAGCACACCGTCATAGAAGACCTTGACCACGCTGCAGGACAGCCAGTCGCTTTTGAAGCGCGCGGCCATGGCGGACGCCTTTTCCAGCATATCGAGGCCCATGAAATTCTTGAAATGAAACGGGATCATCACCCGGCAGGGCAGGCAACCATCCTCCTTCTCGATCGCTTCGAGCAATTCCAGCTGGTAGAGATTGCCGTCCATGTTCTGGATCGTGGTGATGCCATGGCAGGCGCAATAGTCGAGCCCGCGGCGCATGACGGCGATATCCTGCGCCCATTCCGCAGCATTCGGATAGGGGTCCGGCTCGCCACCCGTCGCGAGCCCGAGCCGGTAGCGCTCGAAGCCTCCGACGGCCTGCAACGGGCTGAACGCCTCCATTTCCCGCAATTCGCCGGTCGCAAGCCCGTCCTCGCCCATGACTACCTCGTTGCCCGGCCCCATCTCGGCGCCATGCAACATATCGACCAGTTCGAGCGCCGTGGTATTAGCCCAAGCCGTATGATGATCCGGTGCGAACAGCACCAGCGGCTGATCGGGCAGGATGGAATCGAGGTGATGGCGGGTCAGCCGCTCGGTATCACCGAGGATCGTGTAATCAGCGCCTTGCGCAAACAGCACCGTCTGGTCGCCACGCTCCTCCGCATAGGCTTTGACTGCCGCCGCCAAAGCATCCATTCCTGCGACGCCGGCAAGCTGGAGATGATCGAGCTCGGCCGAGCCGGAGAACAGGTGCATGTGGTTTTCCGAGAAGCCAGGCAAAACCGAACCGCCCGCGGCATCGATGACCTGTGTCTGCGGGCCGGCATGCGCCTCGATCTCATCGCGCGATCCGACGGCAAGGATGCGGCCGCCGGCGACGGCCACCGCCTCGGCATGCAGCGCCTCTGCGTCCAGGGTGAGAACGCGGGCGTTGACGATGATCAGGTCGGCAGCATGGGGCATGATGGCACTCGTGATTTGCGAAGGGTCGGGCCGGACTTAACCATTGCCTCCGTCTTCCGCGCAAGCCCGGACATATAGCCCCGCCGGGTTCTACCACCCCTCGGAAAGAACCCTTGTCAGCATGTCCGCGAAGAAATCGGCGCTTTCGATCGACAGGCAGAGCGGCGGCTTGATCTTCAACACGTTGAGATGGTCGCCGGTCGGCTGCATGATCACGCCGAGGTCGCGCAGGCGATTGCAGATTGCCGCCGTCTCCTGCGTTGCTGGTGAAAGCGTCACGCGATCTCGGACGAATTCGAGGCCGAGATAAAGACCCATGCCATGCACGGCACCGGCGAGCGGAAAGCGCTGGCAGAGCGCCTCCAGCCGGGCCTTCAGATGATCGCCGACGATCCGGGCGTTTTCCTGCAATCCTTCGTCTCGCAAGACGTCGAGCACGGTCATGCCGACGACGGACGAGACCGGGCTGCCGCCCGAGGACGAGAAGAAATAGCCTTCCTTTTCCAGCGCGTCGGCAATGGCGCGGGTGGTGATGACAGCGCCGAGCGGGTGGCCGTTGCCCATGCCCTTTGCGACGGTGATGATATCGGGGACTACGCCCTGCTCCTCGAAGCCCCAGAAATAATGGCCGAGCCGGCCGTAGCCGACCTGCACCTCGTCGGCGATGCAAAGACCGCCGCGCTCGCGAACCATGGCATAAACCGCCTGCAAATAACCGGGCGGAAGCGGAATGCCGCCAGCATTGCCGTAGACGCATTCGCAGATGAAGCCGGCAAGCCCCTCGCCCGTCGCATTGATCTTCTCCAGCGTGGGCAAAACGGCTGAGACATATTCCTCCGTCGAGCCAGGCCCGCGAAATTCGCCGCGATAGGTGTTGGGCGAGACGACCGGATGAACCCAGGGCGGCCGCGTGGTCAGCGCCTGCGGATTGTCGGCGATCGAGGTGGAGACGGCGTCGCTGGCCACCGACCAGCCGTGATAGGCTTCCAGCAAGCAGAGCATGTTTTTCGCACCGCTTGCGGCCCAGGCGAGCCGGAGCGCCAGATCATTGGCCTCCGAGCCGCTATTGACGAGAAAGACCGTGTCCAGCCCTTGCGGAGCCAGCCCCGCCAGCCGCTCGGAAAATTCGGCGACAGAGGCATAGTGAAAGCGGGAATTGGTGTTCAGCAGCGACCATTGCCGCGCCACCGCCGCGCTCAAGCGCGGATGGCCATGACCGAGGATGGTGACGTTGTTGAGCATGTCGAGATAGGCGCGACCCTCGACATCGAAAAGGTGCTCCTTCCAGCCACGCTCGATCTGTGGAGGGCTGTTGTAATAGTTCTTCTGCGGTCGTGCGAAATGGCTTTCGCGGCGGGCCAGAAGATCGGCGCTCTCAGGCGCCGGCGCATCGCAGTCGACGCCCAGCATTGCAGAGGGAGATGGGCAGAGGGCGGACCAGGCGGCGGCATGGGCGGGCCGAACAAAAGACGGCGGCACGAGGCCCGGCACCCGGCAAAGCTGAGCGGTCAGCAGACCGCGTCCGTCTCCAGTGTCCGCAACGAAGCCAAGCCGGTCGCCGGCGCTGAATGTTGCAGGGAGACTGTCAATTTCGGGATCCCGCCCGGACAGATGCAGCGACATGTCCGCACCAGCCAGGACGAACATGTCGCCATTGCGGACCAACTGCCCGTCGAAAGGAGCGGCAACGACCGTTCCGGCAGGAAGACGGAGCGTGACGTTGAGTGCAAAGGTTTCCGGGGCCTCAGCCGATAGCACCCGCGTGCGGGTCAGCCGATATTCGCCATAACGCGTCGAGGCCGAGCCGGTATCGGTGGCAGCGGCATCGAGTAGCGCATGTTCAATATCCGGGATCGACCAGTTCTCCTCCTTGAGCGCTGCACCCGTCGTGCCGAAATCGACCATCTGGATGTTTTGCGGATCAATGTCCGGCAGGAGCGGGCCGAAAACAAGCGGCGCGGGCTCGACGCCTTTGCCCAAGGCCTGCCGGATCGCCTCCTCCATCAACGCGAGGGGTACGGAAACGGCAACATCGAAGATGACCCGTTCGTGCTCGATATTACCGATCACGTAATCATTGTCCGGATCGATCGCCAGCTGTTGCTCGCTGCTGGCAACGAGGATCGTGGCGCGCGCGACGATCAGTGGCCAGAGAGCAGCCAGCTCGGCCTCGTTCAACGGATAGATTTCGTGAAACGCTTGAATCGCCGGCAGGAGGAAGAAGGGGTCGCCATCGGCATGATGCAGCAGCGAAGCGCAGGTGACGGCAAGGTCCGCGACCAGCCAACCCTTGAGGATATCGCCGAAATCGATGACGCCATCGGGAATGAGGCGGCCGTTGCCATCGGGCTGCGCGACGACATTGTCGTCCGTCACATCGTGGTGGATCGCTTGCAGCCGAAGCTCGGGCGCCAGCACCTGTATGCGCCTGACAGAACCGGCAAGAGCCTCCGCCAGCCGTCGCTGCAGGTGGCGGTCGGTCATCGACTTCAACAGGTGCAGACCGACAGGGCCCGCACGGCGCAGGTCCCATTGCAGCTCCCGCGCAAGACCCGGATGCTCGAAATCCGCAAGTGCGAGCGCGAGCTTTCCGGCAATGCGCCCGAGCCCGGCGACTGTCTCGACGGACAGATACTTGCGCCGCGTCAGCGGTTCGCCGTCGAGATAGTCCAGCAGGCGGATCTGGTAGCTGTCGCTGCCGATATCGAGGAACAGAATATCCTCGCCGCTCAGCCCCGGCATGATGCAGGGAACGCGCGGTGCACTGGGCTTAGCGGCGATGTGGCGCATGGCTGCATTCTGCGCCTTGAGCTCGACGGTCGCATAATCGGCGCGGCAGATCTTCAGGACGAAGCGACCTGCGTCCGTGTCCACCCGATAGTTGCGATCCTGCTGGCTGCCAAGCTCGACGATCGGCCCGGTCAGGCCATACCAGCCTTCGAGGATCGCAGCCGCATCCTCGGCGGTAACGTCAGGCCTTGGCAGTTCTGTCCGGCGCAGGAGCGCATCTTCCGGCATGGCATGTTCCCCAAACACATGAACCACCATTTAAACCAGCCTGTGGAAACAAGGAAAGCCCGTTCGCATCAGGCATCCGCACTTGCGACGCTCTAAGGTCGTGATATTGCCGCCATAGGGCGCAACACAAAAGGTTCTGGACTCTCCGCAATGATCCGGGAAGAGTATGAGCAATTGCGATTTTTAGGCTTCCGCGTCTGAAATTCGATGCTAAAGTTATACCAATTGGTAAAAAAATGGATGCCTGGACTGTAGCGTGAAAACGGCTGCGGAACTGGGCCCAACAGGGGTTACAGGGCAAATATGAGCGATATCGCCATCGAACTGCGTGGAATCGACAAGAGTTTCGGCCTTGTCCATGCCAACAGGAATATCAACCTGACCGTTCGCAAGGGAACGATCCACGGCATCATCGGCGAAAACGGCGCTGGCAAATCGACCCTGATGTCGATCCTCTACGGCTTCTACCAGGCCGACAGGGGCGAGATCGTCATTGACGGAAAGACGGTGACGATCAAGGACCCGAATGCGGCAATCGCCAGCGGCATCGGCATGGTCCACCAGCACTTCATGCTGGTCGAAAACTTCACCGTGCTCGAAAACGTCATGCTCGGTGCCGAGGACAGCCAGATCCTCAACACCAGCATCACCAAGGCCCGCGTCGAGCTGAAGCGTCTGGAAAAGGAATATGCGCTGGAGGTCGATCCGGACGCGCTGATCGAGGAACTGCCGGTCGGGCTGCAGCAGCGCGTCGAGATCCTGAAGGCGCTTTACCGCAAGGCCGATATCCTGATCCTTGACGAGCCCACCGGCGTGCTGACACCGCCCGAGGCCGATCACCTCTTCCGGATTCTCGGCCAGCTGAAGGACCAGGGCAAGACGATCATCCTGATCACCCACAAGCTGCGCGAGATCATGGCGATCACCGACGAAGTCTCGGTCATGCGCCGCGGCGAGATGGTGGCGACACGGCCGACGGCGGACACCTCGGTCGAAGAACTGGCTGAACTCATGGTCGGCCGCCGGGTGCTGCTGCGCGTCGACAAGGGCGAGGCCAATCCGGGCGCCGTCAAGTTCTCGGTCAAGAACCTGACGGTGCGCGATGCCCGCGGCGTGACCATGGTCGACAATGTCTCCTTCGACATCCGTGCCGGGGAAATCGTCGGCATTGCCGGGGTCGCCGGCAATGGGCAGTCGGAACTGCTGGAGGCGATCTCCGGCATCCGCAAGGCTGTCTCCGGTAGCGTTGATCTGAACGGCACGCCGATCGACATGACCGGCAAGGCCGATCCGCGCGACCTCAGAGACCGGGGCTCGCCCATGTGCCGGAAGACCGGCACCATGTCGGCCTGGTCCTAAAATTCGAGGAGAGCGAAAATTCGATCCTCGGCTATCACCATGACAAACGCTATCTCAACGGCGTCTTCCTCAACATCGAGGCCATTCGCGCCGATGCCGAAGACAAGATCCAGAAATACGACATCAGACCACCGAACGCGCGGCTGAGAACCGCGAATTTTTCCGGCGGCAACCAGCAGAAGATCGTGCTCGCGCGCGAAATGGAGCGCGGGCCGGATGTGCTGATCATCGGCCAACCGACCCGCGGCGTCGATGTCGGCGCGATCGAATTCATCCACAAGCGGATCATCGAGATGCGCGACCAGGGCAAGGCGGTGCTGCTCGTCTCCGTGGAACTCGACGAGATCCGCGCCCTGTCCGACCGTATCCTTGTGATGTTTGCCGGCAGGATTGTCGGAGAGCGCGATCCGGATGCGACCGAAGGGGAACTCGGCCTCCTAATGGCCGGCGTCGAAGGCCGCAAGGAGGCCGCAGAATGAGCAATCCATACGCAAAACTTCCCGGCTGGGCCGAATACGGCCTGATCCCGCTGATCAACCTTGTTGTCGCCTTTCTCGTGGCCGGTCTCGTGGTGCTGCTGGTCGGGGAAAATCCGCTTGATGCCGCCTATCACATGATCAACGGTGCCTTTGGTCGCGGCGAATATATCGGCTTCACGCTCTATTATGCCACGACCTTCATCTTCACCGGACTGTCAGTAGCGGTGGCCTTCCATGCCGGCCTCTTCAACATCGGCAGCGAAGGCCAGGCCTATATTGGCGGCATCGGCGTCGCGCTCGCCTGTCTCTGGCTCGACCAGACCATGCCCTGGTACATCGTCTTTCCGATCGCCATGCTCGGTTCGATCGCATTCGGGGCGCTCTGGGCGTTTCTGCCGGGCTGGCTCCAGGCCAAGCGCGGCAGCCATATCGTCATCACCACCATCATGTTCAACTTCATCGCCTCCAGCCTGATGGTCTATCTCCTGACCCGCGTCTTGAAGCCGCTGGGGTCGATGGCGCCGCAGACGCGAACCTTTGCCGAAGGCGGGCAATTGCCGAAACTCGACTGGCTGCTCTCGATCTTCGGGCTCGACATCGGCAATGCGCCGTTCAATATCTCCTTCCTTCTGGCGATCCTGGCCGCCTTTGGCGTCTGGGTGCTGATCTGGCGCACCAAGCTCGGCTACGAGATGCGCACCATGGGCCACAGCCCGTCCGCTGCGCGCTATGCCGGAATCAGCGAGCCGCGCATCATCATCGTGGTCATGATGATATCCGGCGGCCTTGCCGGCATGATGGCGCTCAATCCGATCATGGGCGAGCAGTTCCGCATGCAGCTCGATTTCGTGCAAGGCGCGGGCTTTGTCGGTATCGCAGTGGCGCTTATGGGCCGCTCGCATCCGGCCGGCATCATCCCCGCCGCCATCCTGTTCGGCATGCTCTATCAGGGGGCGCTGAAATCGCGTTCGAAATGCCGGCGATCTCACGCGATATGATCGTCATCATCCAGGGCCTCGTCATCCTGTTCGCCGGTGCGCTCGAAAACATGTTCCGGCCGGCGATCGGGCGTGGTTTTGCAAGCTTCGGTCAACGCTTCCCCGTCGCCTCACAAAAGGGAGCCTGAGACATGGATTTCTTCCACACCATCATCGCGCTTCTGGAATCGACCATCCGCGTCTCGGTGCCATTGATTTTTGCAGCCCTCGCTGGCCTTTTCACCGAACGTGCGGGCGTCTTCGATATCGGGCTTGAGGGCAAGATGCTGGGCGCCGCCTTTGCAGCCGGCGCCGTTGCCGCGGTAACCGGTTCCGTCACCATGGGGCTTCTTGCCGCGGTGCTGATTTCTGTGCTTCTGTCGCTCGTCCACGGCTATGCCTCGATCACCCAGCGCGGCAGCCAGATCGTCTCGGGCGTCGCTATCAACTTTGTCGTTGCGGGTTCGACCGTCATTCTTGGCGAGGCCTGGTTCCGGCAGGGCGGCCGGACTCCGGCGCTGTCCGGCGACGCGCGTTTCCAGACGATCACTTTCCCTTTTGCCGAGGAGATGCGTGACGTTCCAATTCTTGGCCCGATCTATTCCAATCTTCTTTCCGGCCATTTCCTGCTGACGTATCTGGCCTTCGCCATGGTGCCCATCAGCTGGTGGATCCTCTATCGCACGCGGTTTGGCCTCAGGCTGCGCGCCGTCGGCGAAAACCCGGGCGCGGTCGACACCGCCGGCATCTCGGTCATCTGGATGCGCTACCGGGCGGTGATCTGCTGCGGCATCCTCTGCGGCTTTGCCGGCGCTTATCTATCACTCGCAATGAACGCCGGTTTCGTCAAAGGCATGACCGCAGGCAAGGGCTATATCGCGCTGGCGGCTTTGATCTTTGCCAAATGGCGCCCGGTCAACATCATGCTGGCCTGCCTGCTGTTCGGCTTCCTCGATGCTTTTGCTATCCGTCTGCAGGGCAATCCGCTGCCGTTTATCGGCCAGGTGCCGGTGCAGCTGATGCAGGCCCTGCCCTATATTCTCACCGTCGTCCTGCTTGCCGGCTTTATAGGCAAGGCCATCCCGCCAAAGGCCGGCGGCATACCCTATGTGAAGGAACGCTAGGACAATGGAAAAAGATCTCTTCGAGGCTGCCCGCGACGCCATGGCCAAGGCGCATGCGCCCTATTCGAAATTCCCGGTCGGCGCGGCGATCCGCGCCGAAGACGGCAAAATCTATACCGGCGCCAATATCGAAAACCTGTCCTTTCCCGAGGGATGGTGCGCGGAAACCACGGCGATCAGCCATATGGTGATGGCCGGTCAACGGAAAATTCTGGAAGTGGCGGTCATCGCCGAAAAGCTTGCACTCTGCCCGCCCTGCGGCGGCTGCCGCCAACGGCTGGCTGAATTTTCCGGCGCCAGCACAAGGATCTACCTCTGCGACGAGACCGGCGTGAAGAAGACGCTAGCGCTTTCCGATCTGCTTCCGCACTGCTTCGAAACGGAAATACTGGGGTAAAGCCACAAAATCCGCTATTGAAGGATCCCGGTTGAACCGACCATGCGCAGCCATGCGTTTCCGACGACAGACACAGCGGGGAGAAATCCCTGCCGCCAGAGATGGATCGCGACCATGACCGAAGCCTCCACCCGCCAGATCGCCTCTCTGGCGCTGACCCTTCTGGACCTCACCGATCTCAGCGATACATGCACACCAGCCGATATTGAAACTTTATGCGCCGATGCCCACACGCCTTATGGGCACACAGCAGCCATCTGCATCTGGCCGCGCTTCGTGCAGCAAGCCCGTGGACGTCTGGGCCCGGCAAACCCGGTCAAAATCGCAACCGTCGTCAATTTTCCACTTGGCAATCTCACGGTCGATACGGTTGTAAAGGAGACACTTGACGCGATTGCCGATGGTGCCGATGAGATAGATCTCGTCATTCCCTATCACGCGTTGATGGAAGGCGACGAGCAGGCTGTCCGTGCGATGATCTCTGCCGTGCGCGCGGCCTGTGCGCCTCCGATCGTGCTGAAGGTCATCCTGGAGACCGGGGAACTGAAGGAGCGCGATCTTATTCGCAACGCATCCCATATCGGCATTCGCGAAGGCGCCGATTTCCTGAAGACTTCTACAGGCAAGGTGCCAGTCAATGCAACGCTGGAGGCTGCCGACATCATGCTGACCTGCATTCGCGAAAGCGGTCGTAAGGTGGGCTTCAAGCCGGCAGGCGGCGTGCAAAGCGTGGCTGATGCGCGGCTCTATATCAACCTAGCCGACACGATCCAGGGAGCGGACTGGGTCATGCCCTCAACCTTCCGGTTCGGAGCCTCGATCCTTCTGAAGGATATTCTTTCCGTGATCGACGGGCGTGAATCGGCAGCAATTGCCGCGGCGGCATACTGACCATGATCCCGCAGGAAATCATACGCCAGAAGCGCGATGGCCACGCACTCGACGATGCAGCGATCGTCGATTTCATTCGCGGGCTTTCCGACGGTTCCATCTCGGAGGGACAGGTCGCAGCCTTCGCCATGGCGGTCTGGTTTTCAGGGATGACCCGCGACGAGACGGTGGCACTGACGCTGGCGATGCGTGATTCAGGCGATATCCTCGACTGGAGCAATATCGGCCGGCCGGTCGCCGACAAACACTCCACCGGGGGCGTCGGCGACAATGTTTCGCTGATGCTGGCGCCGATCGCGGCGGCCTGCGGTCTTGCCGTGCCGATGATCTCCGGGCGCGGACTCGGCCATACCGGAGGCACCCTCGACAAGCTCGAGTCTATTCCGGGATACGATATAAAACCCTCCGCCGGAGTTTTCCGCGAAACCGTGCGCAAGGCCGGCTGCGCAATCATCGGCCAGACTGCCAATCTTGCACCAGCCGACCGGCGGCTCTACGCCATCCGCGATGTGACCGCCACGGTGGATTCACAAGCCCTGATTACTGCCTCGATCCTCTCGAAAAAACTTGCTGCTGGCCTTCACTCGCTGGTGCTCGACGTCAAGATCGGCAATGGCGCCTTCATGGCGAGCCTTGAAGAAGCGGAAGGCCTTGCCCGTTCGCTGGTGGACGTTGCCAATGGTGCGGGTGTTCGCACGACCGCGCTGATCACCGACATGAACGAACCGCTTGCCGATGCGGCCGGCAACGCGGTCGAAATCGAGAACTGTCTGGCATTTTTACGTGGCGAAAAGGCCGGCAGCCGGCTCGAAGCGGTGGTGCTTTCCTTTGCCGTAGAAATGCTGATGACGGCGGGCATTGCGGCGAGCCCCACCGAAGGACAGGACCTGGCAGCACGGGCGCTTTCAAGCGGCAGCGCGATGGAGTGTTTTGCAAGGATGGTGCACCAGCTTGGCGGGCCGCATGATTTCACCGAGCGATCGCAGAACTATCTGCCCGAGGCGCCGGTGATTCTGCCGATCGAGGCAACACTTGATGGTTTTCTCAGCGGCTGCGACACACGCGAAATCGGCATGGCGGTGATTGCACTTGGCGGTGGCCGCACGCATCCAGACGACCCGATCGACCACCGGGTGGGCCTTTCGCAGATCAAACCACTCGGAACGAAGCTGATAAAAGGCGAGCCGATCGCATTCGTGCACGCTGCAACGGCGACACAAGCGGAGGCCGCCCGGACGCGCCTTGCAGACCTCTATCGTATCGACCCGGAGGCGCAACCGGTGCGTCCCGTGATCCTGTCCAAGATCACCTGAACATGTGAAGCGCACCACCTTCGACGCGGTAGGACGAAAGCTTGTTCATGAAGCTCATGCCGATCAGTGTACCGGACAATGCCGCGTCCGGAAGCACCAGCGCATCGACACGGCGCACGCCGATCGTACCGATCTCGACGCGGTCCAGTTCCACATGGGCACCCTTCACGACGCCGTTGGCCGTGCTGACCGCCGCATTGAATTTCAGGCTGTTGGGCGAAATGCCGAGGCGCCGCGCGGCCGACATGTTGATGGCGATCATGCTGGCACCGGTATCCACAAGCCCTGTTTCGCGACGGCCATTGATCCTGAACGTGCCGAAGAAGTGGCCTTTGGCGTCGGCAGAAAGCTTGACACCCTTGCTGACCGCGTATTTCGCCGTGCTGACAGGCAGTGTCCTGTCCGTATCGCCTGCCTCTTCCGTCGCCGACCGTTCAAGATAGGTCGTCGCCAGGCCCGGGAGGGTCAAAGCCGACACGGCAATAATACCGGCAAAGGTGAGCAGACGGGCAAACATGCAGAAACACTCCCGGACAGAAAGATAGCTCGCATGAGCAAAGCACGAACTTGTCTAACAGGATGCAAAAAGCCGCCGGATTTCCCGGCGGCTTCAAAGACAATCGTAGAGCTGGTTAAGAAACCGAAACTATTTCGTGCCGTACATCCGGTCGCCCGCATCGCCGAGACCCGGCACGATATAGCCGTTCTCATTGAGGTGGCTGTCGATCGACGCGGTGAAGATCGGCACGTCGGGGTGCACTTCGTGGAAATTGCGGATGCCCTCGGGTGCCGCCAGCAGGCAGAGGAAGCGCAGATTGACGGCGCCGCGTTCCTTTAGCTTGTCGATCGCGGCTATCGATGAATTGCCGGTCGCGAGCATCGGATCGACGACAATGACCAGCCGCTCCGACAGGCTCTCCGGTGCCTTGAAATAATATTCGACAGCTTCAAGCGTCTCATGGTCGCGGTAGACGCCGACATGGGAGACGCGGGCGGAGGGAACCAGTTCCAGCATGCCTTCGAGCAGACCGTTGCCGGCGCGCAGAATGGAGGCGAAGACCAGCTTCTTGCCTTCGAGAACGGGCGCCTGGATGGTCTGCATCGGCGTCTCGATGGTTTCCATCGTCAACTCGAGATCGCGCGTGACCTCATAGCAGAGCAACGTCGAGATCTCGCGCAGCAGGCGGCGGAAGCCGGCCGTGGACGTTTCCTTCTTGCGCATGATGGTCAGCTTGTGCTGAACGAGCGGGTGGTTGATGACTGTAACGCCGTCCATGGCAAGGGCCTCCTGCGGAATCCGGATTTGACATCCTTTTTCACGGAAAAGCGGCGCGCTGCAAGGGGCGTGCAACGCTTTGCTACGTCATCCCCAGCCGGTGATCGTTACAAGGTCGCCAGCAATCGTGTTCTCGTCGGTTCGTCGACGAAGGCAGCCTCGATCGCGGTGCGGGTCATGCTGTCGATCTCATCGTCTGAAAAGCCCATGACCTGCGAGGCGATCTCGTATTCCTGGAGCAGCGATGTATGGAAGAACGGCGGATCGTCGGAGTTGAGCGTGACCTTGCAGCCTGCGTCGCGCAATGCCCTAAGCGGGTGCGAGGCAAAATCCGGGAAGACCTGCAGCGAAATGTTGGAGCCGGGGCAGGTTTCGAGCACGACACCCTCATCGGCGATGCGCTTGACCAGATCGGCATCCTCGATGGCGCGCACGCCGTGGCTGATGCGTGACGGCCGGACGTGATCGAGTGCATCCCGAACGCTGAAGGCGCCGGACAGTTCGCCGGCATGAATGGTCAGGCCAAGCCCAGCATCGCGGGCAATATCGAAGGAGCGCTTGAAATCGACGACGCGGTGCATGCGCTCCTCGCCGGCAAGATTAAAACCGGTCACCAGCGGATGATCGCGCCGCGCCGCATAAAGCGCTGTGCGCTCGGCTGCTTCCGCGCCCATGTGGCGAATGATGGTGATCAGCATGCGCCCTTCGATGCCGGTCTTGGCCTTGGCGGCCTCGATGCCGGCGGCAAGGCCACGCAGATAGGCATCCGCCCCCAGTCCGATCGTGTTGCCATGATCCGGCGAGACGATGATCTCGCTGTAGATCGTGCCGGCTTCGGCAAGTTCGGTGAGATAGGCCTCCGCCAGCAGCGCATAATCCTCCTCCGTGCGGAACAGCGAGGCCACGGCGTCGTAGCATTTGACGAAGCTCGTGAAATCCGCCCAGACATAGGCGCCATCCTGGATGATGCTGGTGACGTCGAGGCCGTATTTACGGGCCTGCTCCAGCGCCAGTGCCGGCGGCGTCGCACCTTCGATATGGCAGTGCAGTTCGGCCTTTTTCAGATGTGCAGTCACAGAAAACTTCTCCCATGCAGGCCGGTTTCCAGCCCAAGATGTTTGGCGACGGTTTCGCCGATGCCGGCAAAGCCCGGCAGGATGCCGATCGAACGCGTGCGAATATCAGGCCCAAAAACAAGGACTGGGACACGCTCGCGGGTATGGTCGGTGCCGCGCCAGGTGGGGTCGCAGCCGTGATCGGCGGTCAGGATCACGATATCTCCGGCTTTCAGCTTGCGGTCGAGATCCGGCAGGCGGCGGTCGAAGGCTTCCAGAGCTGCGGCATAGCCCGCCACATCACGACGGTGACCATAGAGCATGTCGAAATCGACGAAATTGGTGAAGACAAGATCACCGTCAGCCGCCTCATCCATCACGGCCAAGCTGGCATCGAACAGCGCCTCGTTGCCATTGGCCTTGATGACCTTGCCTATGCCCTGATGGGCAAAGATGTCGCCGATCTTGCCGATGGCATGCACCGTCCGGTTCGCTTTAGTCAACCTGTCGAGCAGTGTCGGCTCCGGTGGCAGCACGGAAAAATCGCGCCGGTTGCCGGTGCGCACGAAGCTCTGTGGGCTCTGGCCGATAAATGGCCGGGCGATGACGCGGCCAATATTATAGTCGTCCAGCAGGCGGCGCACCGTCAGGCAGAACTCAAGCAGCCGCTCCAGTCCGAACGTGTGCTCGTGGGCCGCGATCTGGAAGACGGAATCCGAGGATGTGTAGCAGATCGGCTTGCCGCTCCACAGGTGCTCTTCACCATGGCGGGCGATTATATCGGTGCCCGAGGCGTGGCAATTCCCAAGGATCCCCGGCACGTTGCCCTCGCGGCAAATGGCTTCAACGAGTTCAGGCGGGAAGGCATCGCCTTCTGATGTAAAATAGCCCCAGTCGAACATGACGGGCGTTCCGGCGATCTCCCAGTGGCCTGATGGTGTGTCCTTGCCGCGCGAGACTTCACTGGCCGCACCGTAAAGCCCGAACACCCGGTCGGGCACCGGCATACCGTCGGGAAGGCGGCCAGTCGCAAGACGGGCGGCGTGCAGCAGACCGAGCGCGGACATGTTGGGAAGGCTAAGCGACCCCTCGCGCAACCCCGCACGATCGGCCGCACCGGCCGCGCAGAATTCGGCAATGTGGCCGAGCGTATCGGCGCCATCGTCGCCAAAGTCGCGCGCATCCGGCGCGCCGCCAATGCCGAAGGAATCGAGAACGAAAAGGAATGCACGTGCCATGGGTCACCCGGAAAGCCGATTTTCCGTGTCTTCATCGGCCGTTTCACGGCTGGCGCGGAATCGAACCGATCAATATCGCGGCGGCATTCACATTGCAAACGGCTCCGGCGGTGGCCGCAGCGTCAGGAGTTGCAATCCTTGCAGGTAATCTCTTCACCGATGCGCTGACGATAGTAATAGGTTTTCGACAGGTTGATGGTCTGTGCCTGAGAGGACAGATTCGGCGCAAACAACAGCAACTCGTGAGGCACAACCATTTCGGTGCGGACCACAAAGCTGTTGAGGATTGGAAGGTCCTTGGGAATCGCAATGATCGCCGCAGTCTCGTAAGGCCTATTGCCCTTCTCATCCCGCGACCACATTACAACACCGACCCCGGCGGCAGTTACCTTGATACCGGTGATCTTCAACGAGTAAGCGCCCCCATACGGCGTCATCACGCCGGAGGCAACGTCCTTCATGCTGTCGAGAAAAGCCTTGTTGACCTCGGTCTGCTGGGTGACGATATCCGCCACAGTGCTGGACGCGCGGGCGACTTTACGCGCGACGTTGAAGCCAAGCGACACCTCGAATGCACCTATATAGGTCATGATCAGAATAGGCGCGATGATTGCAAACTCGATTGCGCCAGTGCCCTTCCGGTCACGTCCGAAAGCCCCGAGAATCTTCGATAGTTCTGAAATTTTTGCCAAGCGGTCGCGTATTCCGATCATCATTGCTGCAATCCTCGATGGCTCAATAGTTCTCATTGCGGAACGCCGCGGTCGCGACCATCAGATAATCACTGGGCATGCTGCTGCCAGCCGGACGAAGGTTCGTCACATAGGGACGAACAAGATCTGCTGTTACCGACCAGCGGTAATAGGCCCGCACGATATTGACGGTTGTCGGACCGCCAGGCGAAAACGCAAAACCCGTGGTATCGAGATCGCCGTTGGTGGCACTGCCTTTTCTGGGGATGGTTGTCGGTATTTTTGAGAAATCGGCGAAGCTGCGAACATCCAGATAGAGCTTTTCTGCGTCGCATTTCAGCATGATGGAGATTTCATCACAAAACAGCTTCCGGAATTCTTCGGGAGACTTGTTCGTGGCTGCACTGCCCTGACCGAAGGTGATCTCACCGGTGCGAACCTTTCGCGCCATTGTATCGGTCGCATTGGCAAGCAGCTGTTCTCCAGTGAACGCCGCGAACGTTTCAAGCGATGCAAAGACGATGATCAAAAACGGCAAAGCGAGAATGGAAAACTCGATCGCAGAGGTGCCGTTCTTTTCGGAAAGCAGCCGACGGAACAAGCCTTTGCGACGTGCAGCAACCGGCGCCTTCACACCTGCCAACGCATTATCGTTTTCCTTGTCGATCATCTCTTCATTCCGCCACCCGTCACAAGATGAGGCAGTCTAGGAAAAGACAATTGATATTTCGTATGCAATGGAACTCGAAATTTTAAATGAAACCATCACCTCTTGGTAAGGATAGGCGCACGAGCATAGCGCCACTAATTGGCGGCCCCTTTTCGTTCCGCATGCACTTCGCAGTTCGGCGTGCAGGAGAGAACGGACCGTTCGGTTTGCTTGAAGACACGCACCGTATTGCCCTCGTCGATCGAAACGAGAAGGCGTTCATCGACGATAGCGTTTCCATCGACATCGAGAATGACAAGATTGGTGGTACCAAAGCTTTTGCCCGTCAGCACAATGGTTTTAGCGTCTGCCACCGTCGCATCCGCCACCTCTGAATTACCGATGATCACCTTGCTTACCGGTCGGTCGAGCTTCAGTACGCGGGCGTGGTCCATATAGACGCGCATCATCTCTTCACCTGCCTGGGCAGCAACCGGTGTCAGCTGAAACAGCGCTGCCATCGCAAATGCAAGCAATTGGACGCCGGTGGCTGAATTATGCGAAATCATGGCGCTTTCCCTGAAGACACTGAATTCGCCTAACATCCACTGGTTTGGTGAATGAAGCGTTAAGTCCAGGAATGTTACACTTGTACATACGCCGCGTGCTCGAACATCTGTCGCAGCGGCCTCCCGAATATTAGCAATTGGTTCACCAACGAATGGGGAGTAGGGCGTTAACACCTTGGTAACCGGATTCCTTAAGCCGATTGAAATTTGCCCTGTGTAGGTTTGCCTTCATCCGATCAACGGAAACAGTTGGCGGAAGTGCTGAACAACAATCGAAGTAGGAGAATTCACATGACCAAGATTTTCGCTCGTTTCCTCAAGGATGAATCCGGCGCAACCGCAATCGAATACGGCCTGATCGCTGCTCTCATCTCCGTCGCCCTTATCACCGGCGCGACGACGCTCGGTGGTGCTTTGAACACGCAGTTCACCGACCTTAGCACCAAGATGAATACAGCCAACGGCGCGTTCTGATCCCGCCAACGGTGTGCATTTTGGAAAACCGCCTCTTTCGGGGCGGTTTTTCTTTGGCCGCAATGGCTGAGTGTCAGGTTGGCACTTCGTTAAACCTACATCTGTATGTTGCCGTCTCTAAGATGGGTTCACGATCGCCGAAGTTGGCCACACGAACAGGGAGATACGCATGATCGAAGCCGCCATTTTCATCATCCTGCCGCTTTGCCTGGCGATCGCTGCATTTTCCGATCTGTTCACAATGACGATACCCAATCGCGTATCAGCCATAATACTGGGTGCCTTTGTTCTCGTCGCGCCGCTGGCAGGACTGGACTTGACCACGATCGGCATTCATCTCAGCGCGGGACTGGCGGTATTTGTTGTCTGTTTTGCGCTCTTTGCGCTCAACGTTATGGGCGGTGGCGATGCCAAGCTTCTGACTGCGAGTGCAGTCTGGTTCGGTTTCAATAACTCTCTGATCGAGTTTCTCATCTACGTGTCAGCCCTTGGCGGCGTCCTTGCAATCCTCGTTCTGATGATGCGCAAGCAGGAGAATACCATTCTGGCCTCTGGTCTGCCGGTACCTCATCTGCTTCTGACTGCGAAAAAGATTCCGTACGGCATCGCCATCGGAATGGGAGGATTTTTCGCCTACCCGTCCTCCCCTTGATGCAACTCGCCTTTGCACAGGCTTCCTGAAAACATCGCAAGCCGCTTCCATCGAGGCAAGACTACTAACGCAAATTCTCAGAAAGACTAAAGAAAGCATTTGTTAACCACGACCGTAAGCGCGTTGTTAACTATAATTACACCAATTCCTGACCATTCTGCGCCGAGAAGAATCTTGGGGCGCAGGAAGAATCATGAAACCGGTACGTGTTATCATTCTGGCAGTGGCTGTCGTGTCCGCAGGATTGGCCGGTTTCCTGGCGCTGAAGCTCACCAGCGGCAAGCAGGTCATCGAGATGTCGGAACCCGTCATCGAGCAGGCCCCCTCCGTCAACGTCCTCGTTGCCTCCAAGAGCTTGCCAGTCGGATCGCGGCTCAACGCGGATTCGATCCGCTGGATGGCCTGGCCGCAGGACGGCGTGGTCGAAGGCCTGATTACTGAGGACGCCCGGCCGAATGCCGTAGCGGACCTTGCCGGCGTTGTCGTGCGGCTGCCCATCTTCAATGGTGAACCTGTCCGGCAGGAAAAGATTGCCGATTCCTCCAGCCAAATCTTGTCTTCACTGCTGCCGGCCGGCAAACGCGCCGTGGCAACGGAAATCACCGTGGCAACAGGCGCCGGCGGCTTCATCCTGCCGAATGACCGCGTCGATGTCATCATGGTCCGCAAATCGGAGGGTGAAACCTTCCTGACAGAGACCGTGCTCAGCAATGTTCGCGTTCTGGCGATCGATCAACAGATCGAGGAAAATGCAGAAGGCGGCAAATCGGTTCTGGGGACCACGGCGACACTGGAACTCACGCCGGACCAGGCCAAGGTGATGACCGTCGCGCAACAGATGGCAGAACGCCTCTCGCTGGCTCTGCGCAGTGTTGCCGATGCTCAGGAATCGGACACGACGGCTGCAGACTATCTTCTTAGCGGCGACGGCATACCAACCATCCAAGTCATTAAATCGGGCTCGATCGTCAAGAATGACGGCGCCGCCATGAACCCTACCCAGCAATAGTGATTGAGCGGAGCTGAACGTGAACCGGATCGCAAAAAACTTCGTGCTTCTGTTGCTGGCGGCTTGTCATTCTGTCTGGCATTCTCGGGTTTGCCCGCGCAGATCGCACCCGACTTCGCCGCAGTTTCAGTGGCTGAAGCGGCCTCGTCGTCCATCGTGCGGATCACGCAAAGCGGTGCAGGCGTCAAGAAGACCGTCAAGCTCGGCCTTAACAAGGCCACTGTCATCGATTTGCCGACCGACGCCCATGACATTCTTGTTGCCGATCCGGAACTGGCCGATGCCGTAACACGCACGTCGCGCCGCATCTATCTCTTCGGCAAGACGGTGGGCCAGACGAACATCTTCATTTTCGGCCCCAATGGCGAGGAAATTGTCAGCATCGAGTTGGAAATCGAGCGTGATATCACGGGGCTCGAAGCCAACCTTCGCCGCTTCCTGCCGGATTCCGACATCAAGGTCGAGATCATCTCCGACAACATCGTGCTGACCGGAAGCGTCCGGACGCCGCAGGACGCATCACAGGCAGCGAATCTTGCCGAGATCTTTCTCAAGGGCGGTGAGGCGACGACACGCAGCATCACGGCTCAGGGAAACAACGGCGATGCAGACATTTTCGCTGAACAACGACAGGTCTCACAGATCGTCAATCTCCTGAAGATTGATGGCGAGGACCAGGTAACGCTGAAGGTCACGGTTGCCGAAGTCAGCCGGCAGGTTCTGAAACAGCTTGGTTTCAACGGCTCCGTCAGTGGCAGCAGTGGGGGCATTGCCTTCCGCAATCCAACCAATCTGGGCAACGCAATCGGCATCGGCACCACGGCAATGGCGACAGGGTCGATTGGTGCCGTCGATATCGCCAGCTACATCAATGCGATGGAGCAGGCCGGCGTCATGCGCACGCTAGCCGAACCAAGCCTGACGGCGATTTCCGGCGAACAGGCCAAGTTTTTCGTTGGCGGTGATTTCAGACTCCCAGCACACAGGAAGTGGGCGAAGACGAAGACGGCAACAGAGAAGTAACACGCGAAATTCAGACCGTGGAATATGGCATAGAGCTGAATTTCAAGCCCGTCGTCCTCGGCCCCGGCCGCATCAGCCTCAACATCGAAACCAATGTTTCCGAACCGACCTGGGAAGGGTCTGCGGTCACCGGCAACGGAACGCTGAGCATTCCAGGTTCGACCTATATGTCGATCCGGAAGCGCGAAGCAACAACCAGTGTCGAACTTCCCTCCGGCGGTTCCATCGTCATCGCAGGCCTGGTGCAGGACAATATCCGTCAGGCGATGTCGGGCCTTCCGGGACTTTCAAAGATCCCGATCTTCGGCACGCTGTTCCGCTCCAAAGACTTCATTCGCAACGAAACCGAACTGGTGATCATCGCCACGCCTTACCTGGTGCGCCCCGTAGCGCGCGGTGCTCTCTCGCGTCCCGACGATAATTTCAACGCCGCCAATGACGTTGCCAGCTATTTCCTCGGCGAGGTCAACCGCATCTACGGCCGCCGCGAAGGCGACGTTCCGACAGGCCAGTACCACGGCAATGTCGGCTTCATCTACAAATAGGCGGGGCATGGACATGAACGAACGCATTTTCAAGAGCCGCAGATCCGAAAGGCAAACCACCATGCCGACCCATTCTCGTCCCGACACGATCCGCATGGCGCGCAAGGTCGTTTTCGCCGCGGCGCTTGCTGTTTCGGCTGTATCGCTGACGGCCTGTGGCGCCAACCAGGATCGCCTGTCGACCGGCGCCCTGCCCGATGACTACCGTACGCGCCACCCGATCATGATCGCCGAAGCCGAGCACACGATCGACATTCCGGTCGCCAGCGGCGATATCCGGCTGCAACAGGGCACACGTGACGTCATCAGCGGATTCGCCGCCGACTACGCCAACTCATCCTCGGGACCAATCAATATTCTATTGCCCAGCGGATCCTCGAACGCGCATGCAGCCCATGCCGTGCGCCGTGAAATCCGCGGGCTGTTCGTTTCATCAGGCATTCCTGCAAGCCGGCTGTTTGAAACCAGCTATCAGGCGGGATCGCACGGGGACGCGGCACCGATCCGGCTCAGCTATCACGCCATAACGGCGAAGACCGAACCCTGCGGCAACTGGCCGTCTGATTTGATCTCCAACACATCCCAAAACCGCAATTATGAAAACTTCGGCTGCGCCAGCCAATCAAACCTCGCTGCACAGATCGCCAACCCGGCAGACCTGATTGCCCCTCGTAAGATGTCGCCGATCGATGCGGCTCGGCGCGGTCAGGTGATCAAGGACTATCGCAACATCGATACTGAATGATTTCGACGTACCGTTACCCCAGGGATAAGCCCATGAGCACGATCGACTACAAAATCGAGACCGGAACCAGGGACACCGATGCCTCGCTCGATGCCATGCGGCCTGCCGAGGTCGAGCATCTGCGCCCGCTTCCACGCATTTCTGTCCATGCCTTCTGCGAAACCGAAGGTATGCAGCGGATCATGGAGCGGTGTGGTCAGGATCGGCGCATGGCCAAGGTCAGCCTGCGTATCAACAGTGGCAGCATCGCGGCAGCCGCCAACATGTTCTCGACGGTCTCGACCCCGAACCTGATCATCCTGGAAACGTCGGCGGAACCGCATCTTTTGATGGAGGAGCTTGCACCGCTGGCATCCGTTTGCGATCCAAGCACAAAGGTCATCCTGATCGGGCGCTACAACGATATTCCGCTTTACCGCGAGCTCATCCGCAATGGGATCTCCGAATATATCGTCGCGCCGGTCGGTATGCCCGATGTGATGGGTGCGATCGCCGCAATCTTTGTCGATCCGGAAGCCGAACCCTTAGGCCGCAACATCGCCTTCATAGGCGCTAAGGGGGCTGCGGTTCATCGACGTTGGCACACAATTGCGCCTGGGGCATCTCCAATCTGTTTTCGACAGAGGTCGTTCTCGCCGATCTCGACCTCCCCTATGGCACGGCAAACATCAATTTCGACCAGGATCCGCCGCAGGGCATTTCCGAGGCCGTGTTTGCCCCCGAACGCCTGGACGAGGTCTTCCTAGACCGTCTTTTGACGAAATGCTCTGAGCATCTGTCCCTTCTGGCGGCGCCTTCAATGCTCGATCGTGCCTATGATTTCGATGTCAACGCGTTCCAGCCTATTCTCGAAATCCTGCAACGTAATGCGCCGGTGACGGTGCTCGACGTGCCGCATATGTGGACTGACTGGACCCGTTCGGTTCTGGCCGATGTCGATGAAGTGGTCATCACCGCCGTGCCTGATCTAGCTAATCTGCGAAATGCCAAGAACCTGTTCGATGCACTGAAGAAGATCAGGCCAAACGACAAGGTGCCTCATCTGGTGCTGAACCAGGTCGGCATGCCCAAGCGTCCCGAAATCGCACCGAACGACTTCTGCGATCTCGCTGGAGGTCCAGCCGGTGGCGATCATTCCGTTCGACGCGGTCTTGTTCGGCAATGCCGCAAATAGCGGCCGCATGATCGCGGAAATCGATAAGAAAGCCCCTGTGGCCGAAACCTTTTCGCAGCTTGCCCATCTGGTTACCGGCCGGGCGACGGCGAAAAAGGCCAAGAAGGGCGGGCTTGGCAAGATGCTCGGCATGCTCGGCCGCAAGTAAACGCCTCTGACACGAAAACCGGATTGAAAGCATGTTTGGGAAACGCGGAAACGAAGGCTTCGGCAAGAGCGGCACGGTCACTCCGACCGCACCGGCACCTATGCCTGCTGCAACCGCCGTGATGGAAAAGCCGGGGGCGGCCGCGCCCGTCCTGGCCGATCCGGTCCGGGACGCTGGCGCAACACCGGTCCGGGCACAGCCATCGCCACCACCGGCTCGGAAAAAGCCGCCCGCACCGAAGACTACTACGACACCAAGAGCCAGGTTTTCTCGGCACTGATCGACACGATCGACCTTTCGCAGCTTGCAAAACTCGACACTGAAAGTGCCCGCGAAGAAATCCGCGACATCGTCAACGACATCATCACGATCAAAAATTTCGCGATGTCGATTTCCGAGCAGGAAGAACTGCTCGATGACATCTGCAACGACGTGCTAGGCTACGGTCCGCTGGAGCCGCTGCTTGCCCGCGACGATATTGCTGATATCATGGTGAATGGTGCCGGTCAGACTTTCATCGAAGTCGGCGGCAAGACGATCGAGTCCGAAGTTCGGTTCCGCGACAATGCACAGCTTTTGTCGATCTGCCAACGCATCGTGTCCCAGGTCGGCCGCCGCGTCGATGAATCAAGCCCGATTTGCGACGCCCGCTTACCTGACGGCTCCCGCGTCAACGTCATCGCGCCGCCGCTTGCCATCGACGGCACGGCGCTCACCATCCGCAAATTCAAGAAGGACAAGCTGAAGCTCGATCAGTTGGTCAAGTTTGGCGCGATTACCCCGGAAGGTGCGGTTCTTCTGCAAATCATCGGCCGAGTCCGCTGCAACATCGTCATTTCCGGCGGTACCGGCTCGGGTAAGACAACGCTGCTCAACTGCCTGACAGGCTATATCGACCTCGAAGAGCGCGTCATCACCTGTGAAGACACGGCTGAACTACAGCTGCAGCAACCGCACGTCGTTCGCCTGGAAACCCGTCCGCCGAACATCGAGGGCGAGGGCGAGATCACCATGCGTGACCTCATCAAAAACTGCCTGCGTATGCGGCCCGAACGCATCATCGTCGGCGAAGTCCGCGGACCTGAGGTCTTCGACCTTCTGCAGGCCATGAACACCGGTCACGACGGCTCGATGGGCACGATCCACGCCAACACGCCGCGCGAATGCCTGAGCCGCATGGAATCGATGATCGCCATGGGTGGCTATACGCTGCCGGCCAAGACCGTGCGCGAAATCATCGCCGGATCGATCGACGTCATCATCCAGGCCGCGCGCCTGCGCGATGGCTCGCGCCGCATCACCCACATCACCGAAGTGATCGGGATGGAAGGCGACGTGATCATCACGCAGGATCTGATGCGTTTCGAAATGGACGGCGAAGACGCCAACGGCAAGATTATCGGCCGCCACAAGTCGACCGGTATCGGCCGCCCCCATTTCTGGGATCGTGCCCGCTACTTCAACGAAGACAAGCGGCTCGCCGCGACCCTTGACGCCATGGAAAAGGACTGAGTGACCTCATGTTCGGAATAGACATCACCATTTTGGCTATCGTCGGTCTCGTCGCACTCGCAACGGCCGGGCTAGCCTATGGTGTGCTGTTCTCGCGCATTGAAACCGAGAAGAAGGCTGAGAGCCGCGTCCGCAAGGTCAAGTCCGCCGAGACGGACCGGGTGAAGATGAAGCAGGCGCGCGATCGCATGAGCGAAATGTCGAAGCGGCGCAAGTCGGTTCAGGATTCGCTGAAGGATCTCGAAAAGAAGCAGCAGGAAAAAGCCTCCCGAAAGACACCGGCCATGAAGGTAAGACTGGTTCAGGCCGGTCTTTCGATCTCCGTCCCGCAGTTTTACATGATGAGTTTTGTGCTGGGTCTGTTCATCTCCATTCTGGTCTTTCTTGGGACTGGAAATCCGCTGGTGGCTGGTGGCCTTCTTGTCGTCGTGACTGCCGGTCTTCCCCGCTGGCTGATCAATTTCCTGATCAAGCGGCGCGGCAAAAAGTTTCTTGAAGAATTTCCGAATGCGCTTGATGTCATGGTTCGCTCCATCAAATCCGGTCTGCCGCTCAACGATGCAATCAGGTTGATCGCCAATGATGGCCAGGAACCAGTGAAATCGGAATTCAAGCGCGTTATCGAAGCTCAGCAGCTGGGCCTTAATATCCCGGAAGCCTGCGCCCGCATGGTCAATGTTGTGCCACTGCCCGAGGTGAATTTCTTTGCCATTGTGATTGGCATCCAAGCGCAGGCCGGCGGCAATCTTTCCGAGGCCATCGGCAACCTGTCAAAGGTTCTGCGCGAGCGCCGAAAGATGAAATCCAAGGTTCAGGCATTGTCGATGGAAGCTAAGGCATCGGCCTGCATCATCGGCGCGCTTCCGTTCATCGTTTCTTTTCTCGTGTACGTAACCTCACCCGAATACATGATGGTTCTGTTCACCGATCCTCGCGGCCACATGATTATGGGCGCATCCGCCGTCTGGATGAGCATCGGCATCTGGGTGATGCGCAACATGATCAACTTCGACATTTGAAAGCGGTTTTGCCATGAGCGAAGGCCTGATCAGCACACTGACCGATCCGAACGTGATTCTTGCGTTCCTCGTTTCGATCGCCGTCCTCGGCACGTTCTACACGCTGGCGGCTCCCTTTTTGAAGGGGCTAATCTTGAGAAGCGGATGAAGTCGGTGGCGACGGAGCGCGAACTGATCCGCGCCCGGGAGCGCGCACGTCTCAACACCGAGACTGTCGGCAATAAGGCGTCGCTGCGCGCGCAAAACAATCACTCGGTTCGTCAGATCGTTGATCGACTCAACCTGAAACAGGCCCTGATGGACGAAAAGACGGTCAATCGTCTGAAGTCGGCCGGCTACCGCTCGCAGAACGCCCTCAACACCTTCCTGTTTGCTCGCTTCTGTCTGCCTTTCGTATTCTTGGCCGTCGGCGCATTCTATATTTTCGGTCTCGGCTACCTCGGTGAAAAACCTCTGCCGATGCGTATCCTGGCCACGATCACCATCGCCTATCTCGGTTTCTATGCACCGAATATCTTTGTTTCAAATGCTGTCTCCAAGCGCCAGCATTCGATCACCCGGGCATGGCCAGACGCGCTCGACCTGCTGCTGATCTGCGTCGAATCCGGTATCTCGATGGAAATCGCCATGAAGCGTGTGGCAGATGAAATCGCGGCGCAATCAACAGCGCTGGCTGAAGAACTCGTGCTGACTACGGCAGAACTCTCCTTCCTGCCGGATCGTCGCGTCGCGCTGGAAAACCTGGGCACCCGGACCGGTCTCGATTCGGTCAGGGCCGTGATGCAGGCGCTGATCCAGGCCGATCGCTACGGTACGCCGATCGCACAGGCGCTGCGAGTTCTCGCGCAGGAAAGCCGCGACCAGCGCATGAACGAGGCGGAAAAGAAGGCGGCCGCCCTGCCGCCGAAACTGACCGTACCGATGATCCTGTTCTTCCTGCCGGTCCTGATCGCCGTCATTCTCGGACCGGCTGGCATCCAGGTTTCCGACAAGTTCTGACCTTACTCCCGGCAAACTGCCGAAGCGGTAGGCGATGACGGTGCTTTATGCTAGGCGTCGCGCTCACACGAGCGCACCGCCATATTGCATGGAGACGATCATGACGACCGAACAGACACGCCTCATACAACTCGAAGAGACGGTTGCGCATCAGACCAAGACCATCGAGGAGCTTTCCGACCAGCTGGCGGAGCAATGGACGGTTGTCGAGCAGGTCCGCGCCAAGCTTGACCGCCTGACCGAGCGTTTTCTCACCCTTGAAGAGCAAAGCATAGACGCACCCGCGAACGCCCCTCCCCCGCATTATTGAACGCTGTCGTTGGATAATCCGGACGGGACAAAGAAAACCGCCGGTCCTTAGGACCGGCGGTTCATCAGCAGACAGGATTGGCGACGACCTTAGTAAGGGCAGGCCTCGTCGGACATGTAGTCGTGAATCTGAATCGTACCTGCGATAATGTCAGCCTTGGCCTTTTCGACGGCTGCAGCCATTTCCGGGGTGATCAGGGCCTTGTTGTTGTCGTCGAGTGCATAGCCGACGCCATCTTCCTTCAGGCCGAGATTGGAAATACCGAAGGCATAGGTGTCATCCTTGGCGGACTTGAACGCATCATAGACGGCGACATCGACGCGCTTCAGCATCGAGGTCAGAACCTTGCCCGGCTGCATGCCGTTCTGGTTCGAGTCCACACCGATCCCGAGTTTGCCGGCATCTGCCGCTGCCTGAAGAACACCCACACCGGTTCCGCCCGCTGCGTGGTAGACAACATCCGAACCCTGGTCGATCTGCGACTTGGCAATTTCGCCACCCTTGACCGGATCGTTCCACGCATCTGGCGTCGTGCCAGTGAATGCTTCAAGCACTTTGACGTCCGCGCCGGTCGACTTTGCTCCGCCAACATAGCCGCATGAGAACTTGTGGATCAGCGGAATGTCCATGCCGCCGACGAAGCTGACGGTCTTTGTCTTGGAAGCCAGGCCAGCGAGAACGCCGACGAGGTATGAGCCTTCCTGCTCCTTGAACACGACGGACTTCACGTTCGGCAGATCGACAACCATGTCGATGATTGCAAACTTGGTGTCCTTGTATTCCGGAGCGACCTTTTCAAGCGCTGCGGCCCAGGAGAAACCGGCCATGACGATGGGGTTGTTGCCGTCGCCAGCAAAGCGGCGAAGTGCCTGCTCACGCTGCGCGTCGTTGGCAATTTCGAACTCGCGATATTCGATGCCGCTTTCGGCCTTAAACTTCTCGGCGCCGTTAAAGGCTGCCTCGTTGAAGGATTTGTCGAACTTGCCGCCCAGATCATAGATGATCGCGGGCTTGATATCGGCGGCCAGCGCTGTCGCCGACATCATCGAAAAAGCAAGGAGACCGAGGAGGGTTTTTTCATTGTGCAGCCCTGTTGTTGCTATTGATCTTGTTGGGTCCTCCCGCAAGCTCCTCTTTCGGGAGCGTGTCTGCGGTACCACCACTCCCGCACGGGAGGCTTGGCTGGGCAGCATCCTTGCATGCCTTCCACAAAAATTCACCCGAAATTTTTCAATTGGTAAAAAAAGATCATCAATGCAAAAAACCGGCAAAAATACCGGTTTTTTGAACGTTCAGATCAAAATTTGACCGGAGATCAGGCACCGATCGGGCAACTGACCCCGGTACCCTTGAGCCCGCAATAGCCACGCGGATTCTTGGCCAGGTATTGCTGATGCTCGGCCTCGGCAAAATAGAACCGACCCGCCATTTCGATTTCCGTCGTCACCTTGCCGGTATGACCAGCCTTGGTCAAAGCCGCCTGGAAAAGGTCTCGCGCAGCTCTCGCCTCCGCCAGTTGCTCGTCGTCACGGACATAGATCGCCGAACGATAGGTGGTGCCGATATCGTTGCCCTGGCGCATGCCCTGGGTCGGATCGTGCTCCTCGAAGAAGATCTTGAGGATATCAGCAAACGCGACCTTCGCCGGATCGTAGACAACCAGAACCACTTCCGTGTGGCCGGTAAGCCCCGTGGTTGTTTCCTGATAGGTCGGGTTCTTCGTATAGCCACCGGCATACCCGACCGCCGTCACATGGACGCCAGGCACCTGCCAGAGCAGACGCTCGGCTCCCCAGAAGCAACCCATGCCGAGCTCCACTTGCTTGTAGCCGGAGGGATACGGCCCCTTCAGGGCGTGTCCATTGACAAAATGGGTGGCTGATGTCGGGATTTCGGTCTCGCGTCCCGCAAGCGCCGTATCTGCGTCCGGCATCGCCGTCTTCTTGTTGAACATGTCGATCAGGAACATGGCTGTCTCCTTGTCATACTGACATTCTGACCGGTCATAGGGCCGGCACAACTATCGAATCTTAAAATCTGACGATCATCTTGACCCTCAGGCCGAGAACCGGCCGGCAGGGGCCGGACGCCGATAGGCGAGCATCCACAACAGCAACGCAAAAGCGAAAAGCACCGCGAAGGCCGGCTGAACGAGCAGCCAACGGATGGACCGCGTCCACATCGCCGGCTCCGCCTGCGCCTTTTCCAGCGACTGGACGGTGTCCAGCGCACTCTGCCCAATAGAGGCGACAGCAACGCCGAGCGGCGTGAGGACAACCTCGGATGCGGACACCGACTGGATTGTGTCCACCGAAGCGATCAGCACGCCGACCACCAGGAAGACAAAGCTCAACATCCTCAGCAGGAAACGCATGCAGTCTTCACCCCCGACCACGCGCTGTGGCCATCCTTCGAAGCGTCCGGCGCTCTCATCGAAACAAGAAATAGGGGCACCGGGCCGCGAGTGCAATGTGCGCTTCAAGGCTACGCCGTCACAAGAAGTCAAATAACTGTCAGAATTCAGTTGATCCCTTGGAATTCATCGGTATATATCGCGCCGGTCCGCTGGTTTGCACCATGCGACACCAAACGGGCTGGCCCTGGCCGCCCGATGCTCCGAAGAAAGCCTTCAGCTTTGCTTCAAATCCCCCGGCCTAACCACCGGAGGATCGATAAAACGGACAGGTGGCCGAGTGGTTTAAGGCGCACGCCTGGAAAGTGTGTGTGCGTGAGAGCGTACCGCGGGTTCGAATCCCGCCCTGTCCGCCATTTTTTCTTGTTGATGTTTCCCCTCACCCCTGGCCAATTCGCTCCCTCATTCGGGCATGCCGAAATGATCGAGAATGATCTTCACGTTGCGGCGGTGCGATTTGAAGTAGAGGTCGAAGATATCACCAACCAACGGGACGCTACCGACCAAACCGTCGAGCGCCACGTTGGAGACCATGCGGGCTAGCTTATGGGAGGGAACGCCAAGCCTGCGCGCCTCGTTGACGATGTAGAGCCCCACAAGAGCGCCGCCGGCATCGCCGGCGATCGGCAACAAGCCCAGAATCGAATCCGCCCCCAGACGGATGCTTGTGCCCGGCACATGGATGGCCGTGTCCATTACCCTCGCGAGTTGGCGCAAACGATTGAGCCTCTTCAGGTCGATATCGGTGAGGGGACTGAAAATCTCTTCGCGTTTCATAAGAACTCCTGCTGGTCAGAGCCAGCAATGGTCATGGCGCGTCAAAGTTCCGCGCCCTTCACTGTTCTTCGTCACCGCTTGCGGAGCTCAGGCTCGACCTTGATGGCCGTATCTCCGACGAAAACGATGACGAAGCCGCCACTTGCATCAATGTCTGCGGCCCATTGCTGCAGATCTTCCCAATACGGCGCTTGCATGTAGGCATCCGGCTGGGCCGGATCAACGAGCACGGTGATTTGCGGCCCCTGCGCATAGACCATCATATGCGCGAGGGTGGGTTCCCACGCGGGAGCCATCGATACATCCGTTATCCAGCGGCAGTGGAAGTCCGCGCAGAGTTGGGGGCGATCAGCATAGACGAGGCATCCCACGCCCGGTGCGCAGTGACGACAGACGGTATTCGCCGGTTTTGCCAGCGCATCGATATCGGGCAGAATGCAACAGAGAGAACACGCAGCGCAGGATCGCCCGGGCACGATATGGCTCATTCGGTTCACTCGTTTGCGCGAAGGAGAGCCACGGAACGTGGCTGCAACAACCTTCGCAACCCCGCTGACTTATCGCGCGGCTGCGCCGAATGCAAAAGGGAAGAACGCGTTTGCCTCAGAGGCGTCAATTCGGCTTGACGCGGACCTCGACGCGGTTTTCGACCAAATGGACGCCGATGACAGACGCTGCCGCGTCCTCGATACACCCGCGCTCCGCTTCGCAGGAGACATATCCTGTCAGCACGACCATCCGATCGAGCGCGAAGACGGACAGTTCAGAGGTATCGACAAGGGCGACATAACGGATATAGCGCAAGACCTTCTGCGCCAGATCGTCGCCAGAAAGATGCGGATCATCGTCCGGATGGGAAAAACCCTGAATATACGGAACCATGACGCCACCCCCTGCTTGTGGGACTGAACGTGTCGCCGTGCTGAATGTTCCATTCGATAAAGCGTATAAACGCCGTTGCCTGCGGGAGGTGTTAGTGCGATGGCCTGACATGGATGAGCGCCTCGACGGCGGCTGCAATGAAGTCCTGGCGGGCGTAATCTGCCGGCTGCATGCCATTGAGGACATAGCCGCACATGCGAATGGCAGCCTTGTATGCCTTGCCGTCGTGGACGGGCCAGCGGTCAAGCAGGCATTCCGCGGCCTCGCGCGTATTATGGATGAACCTGTATTTGCCGATTTCGTCGAGTTCCAGCACGACGGGCTCCTGCCACCATTTTTCATTCATCACAAACGCCCCTCCCCTGGCGCTGCGCGTCGGACAGGACGCGCCAAATTTGTCTAATCGTCTCGCGTCAAATGATTTTCTTCAAACGCGTCCGGTTCCAGAGGCTCTTGAGTAAGTACAATCGCACGCATTTCTTGCGCGAAAATGGCGACAACAGCACCCTCTTGACCAGCATCCCGCAACGAAATTCCGGTGATCCGGACGAAGGCGCTCGTCTTTTACCTGGCCAGCTTTTCGCCTTTCAGCCGCAGAGTAACCACAACTCCCTTCGGCGACCAGTCGTAGGTGATGGTGCCACCGAGTTGGCCCGATACACTTCGGTTGAGCAGCTTGCTTCCATAGCCCCCTGCGCTATCCGGAGGCTCCACCGTCGGCCCCCTCGCTCCGTCCAAGTCAGCGTAACCTCATCATCGTCCGTCAAGCCGGAAAGATCGAGTATCCCTGTATCCATGGAGAGCGCGCCGTACTTCAGCGAATTCGTCGCCAATTCGTGAAAAATGAGAGACAAGGCTGTTGCCGCCGCCTCGCCGACGCCCATGCGAGGAACTGCAACCCGGATGCGGCCTTTGAAAGCCCCCAAATCCTCGTAAGGGGACAGCAGGACCGACAGGAGATCGCCCAATAGGGCCGCATGTCCCTGGCTGCCGGGAATTGGCCGCACAAGATCATGCGCTCGGCCAAGGGCCGTCAATCGCCCCGTTAGCTCCTGGGCCATTTCCTTGGCGGTTGTCGTCGATTGCGAGGTAATGTTGGTAAGCCCGACGGCAATGGCCAGCAGATTTTTGACGCGGTGACTCATTTCGCCGGCGAGCAGTTCATTGCCTTCCTCAGCCTGCTTGCGTCCGGTAACGTCCAGAAACACGCCGAACATCTGCCCCTCGTGGAGAGCGTCGTCGTCGCCTAAACCCCGCGCTGAAATCCATCGAATTTCCTCTGCAACCATGATGCGGAAATCGATCTCGTAGGCCCCGACAATTCCGCGCGTCGCCGTGAATGCAGCGCGCACCCGATCTCGATCGGCCGGGTGAATATGCGCGGAAAGATCTTCGAATTTCACCTCGCCGCTTTTGACAAGCCCCCAAAGGTTGAAAGCCTGTTCGTCCATCGCAAAGCGGTCGTCGGCAACGCTCCAAGACCAAAGAGCGACGCCGGCCGCGTGGATGGCGCGCCGCAAGTTCTCCGGCTTCCAGAGAGGGTGGTGAGGATCGCTAAAGGGCATGGGCGCATCTTTCCAGGAACGAAATCATCACTTGAACGCAAACAACTATCGCAAAATGCCACGGAGGGGCCAGAAATTTACGACATGGCCAACCAAGTGCACTGAAGCGCACCGATTGATAAAGCGGAGTGCTGCATAATTGGCCACGCTCTGATGAGCGCTATCCTGCCGGATAATTTATGAAAACGATTCCGGTCAAGAGATTTATGCATTAAGGCGGTTGTCTGCCTCCACGGGATCCGTGCCTGATGTCCGATGTCTTCCTCAATGTCGTTCCGATTTTCGTTCTCATTCTTGCAGGATGGCTGATCGTCCGGTTTCAGTACCTCAAAGCCTCCGTTGGCGATGCGCTGGGGGATTTCGTTTTCCGGGTGGCCGTCCCCGTTCTCCTGTTTCGAACCATCGCCGAGGCCGATTTTCGCGATGGTTCGCCCTGGCCCCTCTGGGTCGCCTATTTTTCCGGCGTCGCAATCACCTGGACGCTTGGTCACGTCGCAGCCACTTTGTTGTTCGGCAAGGATGCGCGCATCGGCGTATTGGCCGGCGTATCCTCCGCCTTTGCAAACACGGTCTTCATCGGCCTGCCGCTCGTTTCGCGTAGCGTCGGCGAAGAAGGCATCGTTGCGATCTCAATCCTGCTGTCCGTCCATTTGCCTGTCATGATGATTGCCGGCACGATCCTGATGGAGCGGGCCGAGCGCAAAGTGAGCGGCAAGCCGGGACAGAGCCCGCTGAAACTGCTGAAGGGGATCGGCCGCAATCTGGTCCGCAATCCGCTGGTCATCGGCCTTGCCTTTGGGGCGCTCGCCCATCTGGTCGGGATACCGCTCGGTGGACCCGTAAAGATCGTCGTCGATCAGCTTGCCGGCGTCGCCGCACCGGCAGCACTGATCTCGATCGGTATGGCGCTCGACAAGTACGGCCTCTCGGGAAACATCGGCATGGCATCCGTCACGAGCGTGCTGAAACTCGTTGTGTTTCCGGCATGCGTCTATGGCGCCTGCCAGTTGCTAGGCCTCAACCAAAGCTGGACAGCGGCTTTGGTGCTCACCTCATCGGTTCCGACAGGTGTCAATGCCTGGCTGATCGCCAACCATTTCAATGTCGGGCACGGCCTTGCCTCCTCGACGATCACGCTGACCACGGCGCTGGGCGTGCTCTCTGTCTCCGCCTGGGCCTACATCCTGCTGTAGACGCCGGACAGCAAAAAGCCCGGCGCGAACCGGGCTTTTTGTCATCGGTGAATAAAGTTTGGCGAGGCTATCAGTTCGCCGGAGCTGTACCTTCGACAGCCGGCTTTTCGCCTTCTGCCGCGGGCTTGGCTGCATCGCCTTCGGCGGCGGGCGTTGCGGCTGCAGACGCTTCCGGTAGCGGAGCTGGCGCATCGGCCTGCTCGCGCAGATAGGCGATCAGGTTAGCGCGTTCATCCGGCTTCTTGACGCCCGCGAAACCCATGGCCGTACCCGGCACATGCTTCTTCGGTGCTTCAATGAAAAAGCTCAGATGATCATAATCCCAGGCCTTGTTGGCTTCTGCAAAGGTCTTCATGCCGGCCGAATAGGCAAAGCCCTCATGCGCGGCAATGGGACGATCGACAATACCCCAGAGACCGGGGCCGACCTTGTTCGGTCCGCCCTTCTCGATGGTATGACAGCTTGCGCATTTCTTGAAGACGGTCGCGCCGGCCGTTGCATCGGCTCCAGCGAGAAGCGGCTTGATATCGACTTCGGCAACTTCCGCAGCACCGCCGGCCTCGGCTGTTCCCTCTTCCGCGATGATCGCGAAGCCTTCCTTTTCAGGAGCTTCCGAGTGGAAGACGCCTTCCGATGCAATCGACACGGACATCAGTACGAAGACTGTGCCCAAAAAGGCACCCACACCCATGTTCACATACGAGTTCATCTGCAAACGCTCCCCTTGCGGCTGGCACAAACTTATGCCTGCCCATCTTGAAATCGCGCGGAACCTATGTCTTTTGGCTCTGCGTTGCAACAGAGATTATCCACGCTGGACTGAGACCTTTTGACACTTTTCCGGTGCGTTTTGAAGGCCAAAGCATGAATTTCGATATTTTGGATAGAACTCTCATTCTCATTCCGGCGCGAATGGCATCGGCGCGCCTGCCGGGCAAGCCGCTGGCCGATATTTGCGGCTTGCCGATGATCGTGCAAGTGGCCTTGCGCGCCAAGGATGCAAACGCCGGGCGGGTCGTCGTCGCTGTCGATCACCAGGACACCTATGATGCGGTATCATCGGCTGGTTTCGAGGCCGTCATGACGCGGATCGATCACCAATCGGGCTCCGACCGAATCTATGAAGCGCTGACCAAGAGCGATCCGCAAGGCAAGGCGGAAATCATCATCAATGTCCAGGGTGACCTGCCGACGATAGAACCGGAGACGATACGCGCAGCCTTGCGACCACTGGAAAATACGGCAACCGACATTGCGACGCTGACTGTCGAGATCGTTGATGAAGAGGAAAAGTACAATCCCAATGTTGTGAAGGTCGTCGGTTCACCGATTTCGGATGCGCGCCTGCGGGCGTTGTATTTCACCCGCACCACGGCCCCGCACGGCAACGGCCCGCTTTACCACCACATCGGCCTCTACGCCTATCGCCGTAAGGCGCTGGAGAGATTCGTCTCGCTGCCGCCTTCGACGCTCGAGCGCCGCGAATCGCTGGAGCAGTTGCGGGCACTTGAAGCCTGCATGCGCATCGATGTCGAGATCGTCAAATCCGTCCCCCTTGGCGTCGACACGCCGGCCGATCTTGAAAAAGCCCGGCGCATCCTCTCCGCAAAAGCCTGATCGGACCAAGCAATGACCACCAAGACAAACCGGATCTCCTTCCAGGGCGACTACGGCGCCAATTCCGACATGGCCTGCCGCGACATGTTTCCGGAGATGGAGCCTCTGCCCTGCCAGACTTTCGAGGATGCCTTCCTTGCGGTGGAAAATGGCGAGGCGGATCTGGCGATGATCCCGATCGAGAACACGATTGCCGGCCGCGTTGCCGACATCCATCACCTTCTTCCGGAATCGCGCCTGCATATCGTCGGCGAGTATTTCATGCCGATTCGCTTCCAGCTGATGGTGCTGCCCGGCGTCTCCCGTGACGAAATCCGCACGGTGCACAGCCATATCCATGCGCTTGGCCAGTGCCGCAAGATCGTGCGGGCCAATGGCTGGAAGCCAGTGGTGGCCGGCGATACGGCTGGCGCCGCCAAGCTCGTCTCGGAACTGCATGATCGCTCGATGGCAGCCCTTGCCCCACGCCTGGCCGCTGATCTCTACGGCCTCGACATCATCGCCGAGAACGTCGAGGATACGGAAAGCAACGTCACGCGCTTCGTGGTCCTGTCACTGGAGGATCAGCCAATTGCACGGTCGATACCGGAAGAGGTCATCGTCACCACCTTCGTGTTCAATGTCCGCAACATTCCGGCCGCGCTCTACAAGGCGCTCGGTGGTTTCGCGACCAACGGCATCAACATGACCAAGCTTGAAAGCTATCAACTGGGCGGCAAGTTCATCGCCACCCAGTTCTATGCCGACATCGAGGGTCATCCCTCCGATCCGAACGTTGCCCGGGCGCTGGAGGAGCTGAAGTTCTTCTCCGAAAAAGTGCGCCTTCTCGGCACCTATGGCGCACACCCCATGCGGCGCACGCTCTGACGGCGCTGCCAATTTGAAAGGCATTTAAGCAGCCGTTAATCTTTGCGGCAATTTCATGCCCGAATGCGGCTTCAATCCGCTGGAATCCGGCGATTCCGGCGGGAAAATGTCCGGCGCCCCGCGTCCAACGCATGCCTAATCTGCAATCATTGCGCTACTTATTTTTTGTGCAAATGCGTATCTTCTTGTCAACCGAACAAGGAGAGACATCATGAACTTCCGTCAGAAACTCGTACAGTATGCCATCAATCGCCGCGCCGTTCGCGAACTGAGCCGCCTTAGCGACCACACCCTCAGCGACCTCGGCATTTCGCGCTCGGAAATCAACAGCGCCGTCTACGGCCGCTAAGACCAACGCTGCCCTCCAGTCAGCGATCATCTCCGCCGTCTCACCGGCGGAGATCGCCCGAAAGGCCCGGACATTCCCTGTCGGGCCTGATTCATTTTTAGCCTAAGCGTCGTTCAGGCACACGCGAAGGCGATGACCGTCCGGATCTGATCCGACGAAGGTCGGACCGAAGTCCTTGACCGCAAGCGCCTCGGCGATCGTCACTCCCTTGGCCTGCCAATCCTCGTAGAGCGCCTGGACTGCCGCTTCGTTTTCCACCATGAAACCGATCTCCATGCGATTGCCCTCGCCCGGCGGCAAGGACGACGTGGATTTCGTCGACAAAAGCCCAAGCGTCCAGCCGCCAGAGATCTCGAAGGACGAGAATGTCGGCACTTCGAAGCGCGGCTCCTGGCCGAGAATTGAGCGGTAGAAGGTCACACTTGCCAGCGGGTCTTCCACGGACAGTATGATGAGGTTGAGTCTTGCCATATCCATATCTCCTTTTGATGGGAGTTCAGGATAGGCGGCCATGCTGTCAGTTTCTGTCAGCAGTCTTTCGGGAATCGATTTCCTGGATTCGCCATTCCTTCAGCAGTACCTGACGCCGACGCGGGTAGCGAATTTCCGAAACGGTCACTGCCGCCACACGGTCCGTGCGGAAATGGCGGAAATCGTTCCGCATTTCGCACCATGCGATCACAACACGAACCTGCTCGAAAAAACCCAGAGCAAAGGGCCAGACGACGCGCTCCGTTTGCCGGCCATCATTGTCGGTGTAAAGCAGGTGCAACTTGCGCTCACGACGAATGGCATCACGCAGGGTCGAGAGATCGACGACCTCGAGAGGTCCTGGTTTTGCGCCGACCAGGAGCGTTGAGGCATCGAGATCGTCGCGCAACTCCTGTGGAAGCACGGCAGCGATCTTTGCGAGCGCGTCGGTCGCCGCTTGCGCCAAGAGTTTGTCGCCGCTGCGCGCAACCCAGCGGGAGCCCAGAACCAGCGCCTCGATCTCCTCGCGGCCGAACATCATCGGTGGCAGCATGAAGCCCGGCTTCAGCACATAGCCAATGCCCGGCTCCCCTTCGATGACGGCGCCTTGGGACTGCAGGCTGGCAATGTCGCGGTAGAGCGTGCGCAGGCTGACGCCCGTCTCCTGCGCCAGAACGCGGCCGCTGACCGGCTGGCGATAGCGGCGCAGCACCTGCATGAGTTCGAGCAGCCGCTCCGAGCGCGCCATGATCGGACTGCTCTCAGGACGGCACGTTCCAGTCCAGCCAATCGCGCATCAACTGGTGGGCAATCGCCCCCTTCGGCGGCGGAACCTGTTCGCCCGGCCCCTGCGAAACGCCGGTATTGCGGGCCAGCATCGCCGCCGTCTCCTCGCGGGTGAACCAGCGGCAGTCTTCCAGTTCCTGATCATCGCGATGGATCTCGCGTGACTTCGCCTCGGCATAACAGCCGATCATCAAAGTGTGCGGCATCGGCCAGGGCTGCGAGGCGTGATACCGTACGCGGCCGATGCGGATGCCGGATTCCTCCTGCGTTTCGCGGCGCACCGCATTCTCGATCGTTTCGCCGGGCTCCAGGAAGCCGGCGAGGCAGGAATACATGCCCTCCGGAAAATGCGGGCTGCGGCCCAGCAGGCAGAGATCGCGCTCCAGATCTATGGTCAGCATGATGACAACAGGGTCGGTGCGCGGAAACACCATGTGACCACAGGCGGTGCAGACGCGCCGGTAACCGCCGGCTTTGCTTTCCATGCCCGAGCCGCACTTGCCGCAGAAGCGGTTCGTGGCGTTCCAGACAATCAGGCTGGAAGCCTGCGCAAACTGGCCAAGCACCTCGTCGGGCAGCATCTGCTGCCGGTAGAGCGTGCGGCCATCGGCGAGCTTGAAGGGGGCCGGCAGCGTTTCTTCGGTAAGCCCGATCGGCACCGCGAGGCGAGGTTCGCCATTGGGCAGGAAGCCGAGCAGGATCGCATCGTCCAGTTCCGGTTCGAGGCCTGCCAATTCATACGGCGCAAACAGCGGATCGATGATCTTTTCGTCGTGCTTGACCACCAGCTTGCCGCCGGAAAAGGCAAAGACATGCGCGCCCTCGACCTTGAAGGCCGTCTCGACGCAATCGTCGGCGCGATGTTCGGACTGTCGGTCGAGATGGTTTTCGGCAAAGGCGACGAGCGTGCTCGGCTCGGGATGCGGGCTGCGCAGGTCGAAGATCGATTTCGTCATGATCAGAGGTTTTCCAGTATCCGTGCTGCAAATCTTTCGCGGTCCGCCTCGTCCCAGGGCTCCGCCTTTCCATATCCCCAGACTGGACCCGGCCAGTTGGCATCACCCTCTTTGCGGGCAATGATGTGGACATGGAGCTGGCGGACGATGTTGCCGAGCGCACCGACATTGATCTTGGTCGCACCGGTTATTTTTTCAATGCCGTGGCGACGAGGTTGGTCTCGAAAGACAGCATCACCTGATCGAGCGGTGTGAGATCGAAGATCTCGGAGACGCCGTTGCGCTGGGGAACAAGGACGAGCCAGGGCCAGCGGCAATCGTTGAGCAGACGAAGTTGGCACAGGCCGATCGGCGCGACCAGCAGGCTGTCGCGGGCAAGACGTTCATCAAGATCGAAGGCAGGCAAGAAAATCTCCCGGTGAGGTATCTGATATTCTCTTTGTTTTGGAAATCGATAGCAGTTTTTTGAAGGCGTGGCTTGCATTTGGTTTCGATATTGCCGATATGAAAGCTGGGAGGTTGGTGGTGGACGAGCCACTCGCCAACCGGGTCAGGTCCGGAAGGAAGCAGCCCCAACGAGCTAGGCACGGGTCATCGTGCCAGCCTCCCACCCTTTTCCTTCTGTCCTTTCTGGACACGACTTGAAGCCAAGCGGCCCCTCTGGGGAAAAAGGGCGATGAGCGAAGATATCCTGATCACACCCGCCGAAAAGCCCGCCGCCTACCGCGTCCTTGCGCGAAAATACCGGCCGAAGGATTTCTCCGACCTGATGGTCGGCCAGGAACCGATGGTGCGCACGCTCACCAACGCATTCGAGACCGGCCGCATCGCTCAGGCCTATATGCTGACCGGCGTTCGCGGCGTGGGCAAGACGACGACCGCCCGCATTCTCGCTCGCGCGCTCAATTACAAGACATCGGAGATCGACAAGCCGACGATCGACCTGCGCATTCCCGGTGAACATTGCCAGGCGATCATGGAAGGCCGCCATGTCGATGTCATCGAGATGGACGCCGCCTCCCACACCGGCATCGACGATATCCGCGAAATCATCGAGCAGGTGCGCTACCGCCCGGTTTCGGCGCGCTACAAGGTCTATATCATCGATGAAGTGCACATGCTCTCGACGCAGGCTTTCAACGGTCTGTTGAAGACGCTCGAAGAGCCGCCGGAGCATGTGAAGTTCATCTTCGCGACCACCGAAATCCGCAAGGTCCCGATCACCGTCCTATCGCGTTGCCAGCGCTTCGACCTGCGCCGCATCGGGGCATCGGATCTCGTCGGGCTGTTCACCACCATTCTCGGCAAGGAAGGTATTTCGGCCGATCCGGATGCGATGGCGATGATTGCGCGCGCGGCGGAAGGCTCGGCGCGCGACGGCCTGTCGCTGCTCGACCAGGCGATCGCCCATGGCGGCGGCGTGGTCGAGGTCGAGGCCGTGCGCTCCATGCTCGGCCTTGCAGACCGTGCCCGGATCGTTGATCTGTTTCAGCATATCGTCAAGGGCGATGTCGCGGCGGCCTTGCAAGAATTTGGCGGCCAATACGAGGCGGGCGCCAGCCCGTCCGTGGTCCTGACGGATCTTGCCGATTTCACCCATCTCGTCACCCGGCTGAAATATGTTCCTGACGCAACCGGCGACCAGTCGTTGAGCGAGATCGAGAGGCTGCGTGGCGCGGAATTTGCCGGCAGCATCGCGGTCACCACCCTGTCGCGCATGTGGCAGATGCTGCTCAAGGGCATTCCGGAAACCGAAAGCTCGTCGCGGCCTTCAGGTGCTGCCGAAATGGTGATCATCCGGCTTGCGCATGCGGCCAATCTTCCCGCACCTGAGGACGCCGCCCGCAGGCTCCTGGAGCTTTCTGGCTCGGAATCGCAACGCCCGCCCGCGATACCCGGCGGCAATGGCGGTGGCGCATCGTCAAGCATCAGCAATCCGGTCCAGGCCCGCGGCAGTGATCCCGTGCCAGCCCAGCGCGTGACGGGAAATGGCGCGACCATGCTGCGCGCTGTGCCTGATACGGGCGAACAGCCGGTGGCAGCGCTCGGTAAAACGGAAGCAAAGCCGGTCGAAGCCCCGGCAATCAAAACGGAGCCGAAGGTTCCCATTCGCTCGGTTAGCGATATCGCCGATCTCTGCGCCGCGAACCGCGATATCCGGCTGAAAACCTTGGTCCGCGGCTTCGTGCGGCTGGTCAACCTTGAACCGGGACGGTTGGAAATCAATCTTCCCGACGACGCCCCAAAGACACTGGTCGCCGATCTGCAGAAGAAGCTTGAGGAATGGACCGGCAGCCGCTGGATGGTGATCCTCAGCCGCGAGCCGGGCCAACCGACCCTCATCGAGGCGGAAACCCAGGCGCAGGAACGGCGCGTGAGCGATGCCCGGCAGGATCCGGATGTTGCCGCGATCCTCGCGCGCTTTCCGGGCGCCAGGATCACCGACGTCCGCATCAAGGGACCGGAGCCCGAATCGGAACTGGCCCCCGTGGCCTTGGCTGCTGCCGAGTCCGACGAAGGCGACATCCTTCCCGGCGACGACATCGAGCACTAGTTACATTCCTATCGAGACAAAATCAGGAGATCGCGATGCGTGACATCATGGGCATGATGGGCAAGGTCAAGGAAATGCAGGCCAAGATGGAGAAGATGCAGGAGGAAATCTCCGCTCTTGAAGTCAACGGCACCTCAGGCGGCGGCCTCGTCTCCCTGCGTATGGACGGCAAGGGCAATCTGAAGGGCATCAAGATCGATCCGTCGCTGTTCAAGGAAGACGATGTCGAGATTCTCGAAGACCTGATCGTCGCTGCCCACAAGGACGGCAAGGACAAGGCCGAAGCCATCACCGCCGAAAAAACCCGCGAACTGACCGCCGGCCTGCCGATCCCGCCCGGCATGAAGCTGCCGTTCTAAAAACACCAGGGTCTTCCCGGTAAAAGAGTGGATCTGCGATCGGGACGCGCTCAAGGCGATTGAAATAATTTCTGACGGGATGTCGGTCGAGGCCAACGTCCAGCGTCTTCCAGGCAGAGAGCGACAAAGCCTCGGCCAACGACAGGAGACAGACGATGCGCGTCATGGTTATGGTAAAAGCGACAACCGAAAGCGAAGCAGGGGTTATGCCGACGACGGAGCTTATGCTCGAAATGGGCAAGTTCAACGAGGCGCTTCTCGAAGCCGGAATCATGCTCTCGGGTGATGGACTGAAGCCATCATCAAAAGGCAAGCGCGTCGCTTTCGACGGCGTCGACCGCTTGGTCATCGACGGGCCTTTCGCGGAGACGAAGGAAGTGGTCGCAGGGTTCTGGATATGGCAGGTCAAGGATATGGACGAGGCGATCGCGTGGGTGAAACGCTGTCCGAACCCGATGTCCGGGCCGAGCGAGATCGAGATTCGCCCTTTCTATGAAGCGGCAGACTTTGGCGAGGCCCTGACGCCGGAGGTGATCGACCAGGTCAACAGGCTGCACGAGACATATGGCGACCGTTGAGATGTTGCGCTGACGCCGGGAAAGACTGGCATGCCCTGCGGACCTGCCGACCCAAGAGGCATACCATCGACCTGATCGGCGGATGGGCCTCCGTCTTGCCTTGCTGGCGCCTATTCTTCCAGCGGCAGGTAGGCCGGGCCGACAATCCGCACCTTGCGCGGACGGTCGGTCACGAGGCTGCGGCTGCCCCGCAGCCCGACATCACTCATCAGGCTCATGTTCATGGCAAGCAGCGGTACGGGAACGGCCGAATCGGACGCCGATACGCCGAGATCAACAGCCACGGCGGACGGGCTGCGCGCCAGGGCCGTCTTATAATAACGGGCCATGTCGCAGGTTCTGGCCGGAACGGCGACCCTGTAAGCACCGGCATTGGCCAGCTCCGCGTAGCGCTTGCCGGTCGTGAGCGACACCATATCGTCTGCGTTCCGGTCTGCACCTGTCATCCGGTAGACATCCATCTCCGCGTCGTCGCAGATGAATTTGCATTGCACCGCGATCTTGTCCGTGTCGCGTGAATTGCCATAGCCGGAATTCGGCGAAGGGAAGAAGTAGCCATCCGACAGGCGGACGCACATGGTTTCCATCCGCGCCGCCTGTATCGGGGCCTTGCGATTCAGCGCATTGGTATCGTCCTTGACGTCGCGTCGCTGTTCCGGCTGCTTCTCACGGCGGGGCACGAGGAAAGCCTCTAACATGTTTTGCCGGCCGACGGGCCTGGCGCAGCGCGCCTGCGCTGCGGGCGCCACGGATATCTGCGCAAGGCGCCGGCTGGCCCCGGATATGCGGCTGAAGATTTCGCGGCAGGCCAGTGACGATTTGCCGGAGGCGCAGCCATGTTTGACGCTGAACGCTTCATTGGCGGCAATCTGGCGGCGCAGACGTGCAGCTTCCGCGCCTTTTGCGGTGGAAGATGCAACCGGGGTCATCGAACATCCGCCCGGCTGGGCCATGGTGGGAGAGACGAGGGATATGACCGCAACGGCAACCATCAAGGGAAGCTTCAGCGTGCTGCATGCCACTCTTGCCAACGCCTGCATGATCCGTCCTGACACCGTTTTGCAAGACAACGCGGTTACCGTTCGCACCGGCCTTGCCGATGCGATCCAGAGCTGCGGTGCATGCGTGATCATCTACTCCTCCCGACGTCTCTGGCTAAAAGCCAGTGCGTCGCGACAGGGTCTCTCATAGATCGGGACAGGCAAGAAAGAAAGCGGGACTTGCCGGGATGGTTAAAGCCGAAACCCGCATTGGTTGCGGCTCCACACGTCAGAGGCTTAAGAGTTTTGCCCTCAGCTTGTGGTGGATCGGCGCTGCGAGATAACGCGCCCGGTCGGCGGGAGAAAGGTTGCGCCCGTAGGTCTCGAGCATTTCCGGCATGGTGACACGTTCGCCGGAAAAGGGATGAAGCACGACGGTATCACCGGATTGAATAGCCCCTTCCTTAAGCACCCGGCAATAAAATCCCGGTCGCCCAGCCCTGTTGAATCGCTTCGGGAAATGGGGATCCTGCATCCGGGCTGCAAAGGTCGCGCAGGGTATGCGCGTCGATGTCACTTCCAGAAGGACATGCTCGGTTTCGAACCGGTCTCCAACCGAAACACTGCGGCTGTCGACACCCGTGATCACCAGATTCTCTCCAAACGTGCCGGGGGATACCGTTGAACCCAGCTCGCCAGACCACCAGTCGAGATCGACGGAGCCCATTCCATAGATGGCCTGGTCGACACCGCCATGATGTTTGCGGTTGCAGATCGCATCGCCGATCAGCCCTTCCCTATCGATCATCATCGCGGCCTCGACCGGATGCTTGAAGATGCCGGTCTTGGTGGACTTGCCGGGCAGCCGCTGGGCAGTGCCGGCGCAGACGGCAAGGATTTTCATTGATAGCATCGACTTCAACCTTGTTAACGGTCGCGGAAAACCGCCGGGAGCGATTCCGTTCCCGACAGATATGGGATAGAAACGCCGCATGGCAAAGCGAGTCACCGGCCCCGAAATTGAAAAACTGATCCAGCTTCTGGCAAAGGTACCTGGGCTGGGACCGCGCTCGGCGCGCCGGGCAGCGCTTCATCTCGTCAAGAAGAAGGACCAACTCTTAGGCCCGCTCGCCGATGCCATGGGCGAAGCCCACCGCAAGGTTCGCATCTGCTCCTGCTGCGGCAATGTCGATACCATCGACCCCTGCAGTGTCTGCGCGGACGAACGTCGCGACAACAGCGTCATCATCGTGGTCGAGGACGTGTCCGACCTCTGGGCTCTGGAGCGGGCGAGCACGATGAACACGGCCTATCACGTGCTGGGCGGCACGCTCTCGCCGCTCGACGGCGTTGGGCCCGATGACCTGAATATTCGCGGTCTCGTCGAACGTGTGTCGAAAGGCAGCGTGCGCGAGCTGATCATCGCCGTGAACGCCACGGTCGAGGGGCAGACGACGGCGCATTACATCACCGACCAGCTCGACGGGCTGGGGGTCAAGATCACCCGGCTGGCCCACGGCGTTCCGGTCGGCGGGGAACTCGATTATCTGGACGAAGGCACGCTGACGGCAGCACTGAGGGCGAGGACGGCGATTTGAGAACGACAATGCGGAGAATTCGCCTCGGGTTGCTGGCAACTGTCCTGGCCCTTGCGCCCCTCCCTCTCTCGCCGCATCAAAGGCAGAGACCGAGGCGCAGTTCCGGCAATGGCTGCAGAGCGATCTCTGGCCGGAGGCGCAAAAGGGCGGCATTACCGCGGACAGCTTCAAGACGGCCTTTGCCGGCGTCAAACTCAACTGGGATCTGCCCGATCTCGTCCTGCCCGGCAGCAAGCCGGCCGGGGATCGCAAACAGAGCCAGGCGGAGTTTTCATCGCCGGGATCCTATTTTTCCGAAAAGCGGCTGCAGGGGCTAGCGGCAACGGGTCGCTCCCTGGCCAAGACCCATGCGGCGACGCTGCGCAAGGTCGAGCGGACCTATGGCGTGCCTGGTGGTATCATCGTTGCCATATGGGGTCGCGAATCCGGCTTTGGCCGGGCGAAGATCCCCCATCCGATTATCGACGTGCTGGCCACCAAAGCCTTTCTTTCGACACGGCCGGAGCTTTTCCGGCGCGAGCTGATTGCCGCCCTGCACATTCTCGACAGCAAGGATGTCTCGGAGGCGGCCATGCGCGGCTCCTGGGCGGGGGCCATGGGCCAGCCGCAATTCCTCCCGACCAGCTTTTTGAAATATGCCGTCGATTTCGATGGGGACGGTCGCCGCGACATCTGGAACTCGGTGCCGGATACGCTGGGCTCGATCGGCAACTATCTTTCAAAGAAAGGCTGGCAGGCAGGCCGCGACTGGGGCTACGAGGTTTCGATCCCGTCCAATGTATCCTGTGCGCAGGAAGGGCCGGATCTCGCCAAGCCGATTTCCGAATGGACCGCGACCGGCATAACCCGGATTTCAGGCAAAGCCTTTCCAGCAAAGGAAGCCGGTGCAAGCGGCATGATGCTGGTTCCTGCCGGCCGCAACGGCCCGGAATTCATCGTCACGCCGAATTTCTACGTGATTAAGGAATACAACAATTCCGATCTCTATGCCCTGTTCATCGGCAATCTCGCGGACCGGATTTCCGGCGGCGGCGGTGCTTTCAAGGGTACGTGGGGCAATGTCGGCAAGATGCTGCGCTCGGACGTCGCCGCCATGCAAAGGGCGCTGGAAGCCAAGGGTTACGATGTCGGCGGTTCGGACGGTCTACCCGGATACAAGACGCGCCGGGCGCTCGGTGACTGGCAGGCGAAGAACGGGCTTGCACCAACATGCTTTCCGGATACCTCGCTGAAGGCGAAATTGCGATAAATTTTCGGCCGACGAATGCCCTCATCCGACCCTTCGGTCCACCTTCCCCCGTCGTGACGGGGAGAAGGTTTGGGCAGGAGGCAACGTCGCAACACTCGATCAAGCCTTGGTCAATTTGAGGATCGTCGATCCACCGCCGCGCTGTTCGGTCAGTGCATAGATTGTCCCGTCCGCGCCGACCTTGACGTCGCGGATTCGAGCATCGAGCGGAACATGCTCTTCGAACTTCACCTTGTCGTTCTCCATGTGAAGGACGACAAGCCCCTGCGTCACGAGACCGCCAATGAGGAAGGCGCCCTTCCATTCCGGGACTGCGTCTCCTTCATAGAAAGTCATGCCTGACGGGCCGATGACCGGATCCCAATAGTAGACCGGCTGCTCCGTGCCCTGGAGTTCTGTGATGCCATCGCCGATCGGACCGCCTGAATACTCGACGCCATACGTCACCTTCGGCCAGCCGTAATTCTTGCCGGCCTGAGGCCGGTTCAGCTCGTCGCCGCCCTTGGGGCCATGTTCGACCGTCCAGAGCCGGCCCTGACCGTCCAGCGCTGCGGCCTGAAGGTTGCGGTGGCCGTAGCTCCAGATTTCCCGCATTGCGCCATCCGTGCCGACTAGCGGGTTGTCCGGCAATGCCTTGCCGCTCATGTCGATCCGGAAGACCTTGCCGAAGCCGCTTGCCACATCCTGCGCCTGCACCCGTGTCTGGCGGTCCGAGCGTTCGCCGACGGTGACGTAAAGTTCACCCGCAGGTCCAAAGACGAGGCGCGAGCCGTAATGCTTGTCACCATCATAGGTCGGCATCTGACGGAAGATCACCTTGGAATGCTGAAGCGACGCGCTGTCGCCCGATTGAACGAGTTTCGCTGAGGCGACCGAAGTGCCGTTGCCGCCATCACGCGGTTCGGAGAAAGAGAAGAAAATCAGGCCCGAGCTTTCGAAATCAGGCGCCAGCGCCACATCGAGCAGGCCGCCCTGTCCGGCAGCATCAACCTCCGGCACGCCTTCCAAAGCGGCACTCGCCTTACCATCGGCGCCGATGATGTGCATCGTGCCTTCCTTGGCGGTGACAAGCATGCGGCCATCCGGCAAGAACTCCATCGCCCACAGATGCGGCAGGCCCTCGGCCACGACCTGCGCCTCGATCTTCGGCATCTGCGCCGGCTGACTGGCCCGCGTCTGGCCCTCAAAGGCCGGCGTTTGGCCTGCGCCGTTCGCCTTGCGCGTCTCGACTGGACCGCTTGCCGATTGGGCAAGGGCCGAGCCCGCAAGAAGCACGGACAGTAGGGTGCCGCCAATGAAAAGATGTGTCGATCGCATGAAGAACTCCTGTTTCGTCGTAGCGCGCCGCACGCGCGTTCCCGAAATTAAACTTCTGAATGCGGCTTTCGTTTCAGCCTGGGCGATCAACTCGTGATCAAGAAGAGGTTATCGGCCTGGCACCGTTACAGTGGATACATCAAACGATCCGCCCGCGCGCGGTCACTGGCCAGACGGCTGAAATTGCACCATTTTCGACGATGTGCACCGCATCGACCATGTTGGTGACGACGCAGGCGTGGTTCGGCACGATGCGCAGCTTGTCGCCGACCTTGAGATCGATCGGGCCTTGGCTGACGAGGCGGCCATGCTCCTCCGAAAGCTGGTCGATGGCAATGTCATCGCGGCCAAGCACATGGCCGTAGCCGGTCAGGCCCAGCAGATCGGACGTCTGGGTTTTCGACCCGGCGTCGATGATGGCGCGGTTGGCTGATGGTACCGAGACGACCGTTGCAAGCACGGTCAGGGCACAGTCATCCCATCCGCAAACACCGCGGGAGACCAGCGAGCGGTCGTTATAGACATAGGTGCCGGGGCGATATTCGGTGGTCACGGGCGCTTCCGCCGCGTCCATCATCGAAGGCGTGCCGCCGGACGTGATAACCGGAACGGCAATGCCGGATGCCTCGATGAGGGCCTTCGCACGGGTCATGAAAGCTTCCACAGCCCCCGCGCCGCCGGCGGGCGGATAGGTCATCAGTCCGCCGAACTTAAGGCCGGGCGCATTGGCGATCCGTTGCGCAAGCGCTGCCGCGGCCTCGGGCGTTGGCACGCCGCAGCGATCGGCACCCGTGTTGCATTCGACCAGAACAGTCAGTGGCGCAGGTTCAGAAGCGAACTTCTCTGACAATCCGTCAATGACAGTCTCATTGTCGGCAACAACGCTCAGCGTCACCTTGCGGGCAAGGGCCGCGAGATGATCGAGTTTTTCAGTACCAAGGATATTGTAGGTGATCAGCACGTCGCGGATTTCTGGGCTGCCGTCCACCATGGCCTGCGCCTCGGACACCTTCTGGCAGGTGATGCCGATCGCCCCTGCCCTCAACTGCATCTCCGCAATGGCAGGCAGTTTGTGCGTTTTGATGTGGGGGCGAACCTTCAATCCATGCGTCTCGGCATAGGCCTGGAAGCGCTCGATGTTGCGGCGGGCAATGTCGAGATCAACGAGAACAGCCGGCGTGTTCGCCGTCCGGATCGATGTTTGCACCTTGTCCATGCCGTCCTCCAGATAAATCGCTGCAATTTCAGGCGGACGGAAAAGCTGCATCGCGATCGTGCAGATTCTCGTTCAGCCATGTCTTGACAAGTTATGCGACTTGTCGCTGAATACGTCAATCCGGTAAAACAGACGTATGTCCAAAATACTGGACATCTGAAAACGGTTCAAAAAAGGGGAACATCATGACGATCTCAATTCGCGCCGGTGCACTTTCACTGGCGGTCGCTTTCATCCTTTCCGCCATGCCCGCAGCCGCGCAGCAGGCAACCAGCCGGCTCGACGAAGTTCTGGCCCGCGGTCATCTCGTTCTCGGCACCGGCAGCACCAATGCGCCATGGCACTTCAAGAGCGCCGAAGACAAGCTGCAGGGTTTCGACGTCGATATGGGCCGCATCGTCGCAAAGGCGCTGTTCGGCGATCCCGATAAGATCGAATATGTCAACCAGTCGTCCGACGCGCGCATCCCGAACATCACCACCGACAAGGTGGATCTCACCTGCCAGTTCATGACCGTGACCGGCGAGCGCGCCCAGCAGATCGCCTTCACAATTCCCTACTACCGGGAAGGCGTTGGCCTGATGCTGAAGGCTGACGGCAAGTATGCCGATCACGCGGCGCTCAAGGCCGGCGGTTCGTCCGTAACCGTTGCCGTGCTGCAGAATGTCTATGCCGAGGCGATGGTGCAAGCCGCTTTGCCCGAGGCGACCGTCGATCAGTATGAATCGGTCGACCTGATCTATCAGGCGCTCGAATCCGGCCGCGCCGATACAGTAGCAACCGACCAGTCGTCGCTTGCCTGGTACATGACGCAGAACCCGGGCCGCTACAAGGATGCCGGCTATGGCTGGAACCCGCAGACCTATGCCTGCGGCGTCAAGCGTGGCGACCAGGATTGGCTGAACTTCGTCAACACCGCCCTGCATGAAGCGATGACCGGCGTCGAATTCGATTTCTATGCGAAATCCTACAAGACCTGGTTCGGCAAGGATCTTGCGCCGCCAACAATCGGCTTTCCGGTCGAATTCCAGTAAGCCGGATACGCGCAAATCGTCGGGGACGAAGGGTTTACCCTTCGTCCCTTTCCCACCCTCTCCGGCAGGATGCCGCCATGGGTTACACGCTCAATTTCGCCGCCGTCTGGCGCAGCCTCGATCAGCTTCTAGAAGGTCTGCTGCTCAGTCTCGGTCTGGCTTTCGTTTCCATCCTGATCGGCGCCGCGATCGGCCTTCTGGTTGCTTTCGCGCTGATCGCGAAAAACGGCTGGATCAAGCGCCCGGCCGCCGCCTATGTGACGGTGATCCGCAACCTGCCGATCCTTGTGCTCGTGCTTTTCGCCTATTTCGCGCTGCCGCAGATGGGCGTTCGTCTTGGCAAGCTGGAAAGCTTCGTCGCCGTCCTGTCGATCTATTCCGGCGCCTATCTGGCGGAAGTATTTCGCGCCGGCCTTTTGTCGATTCCGAAGGGTTTGACAGAGGCGGGTCTCGCAATCGGCCTGACGCCCCTGCAGATCCGGATCTCGATCATCACGCCCTTGATGTTCCGCAACGTGTTGCCGTCACTGTCGTCGACGGTGATCTCGCTGTTCAAGGATACATCGCTCGCTGCCGCCATCGCCGTACCCGAACTGACCTTCGAGGCGCGCAAGATCAATGTCGAGAGTTTTCGCGTTATCGAAACCTGGATCGTCGCATCCGGTCTCTACGTCGCCACCTGTTCCGTTCTGGCCGCGCTGATGCGTGTCGCCGAGCGGCGCCTGTCGGTCCCGAGGTGATGCCATGATGGATCTCTACTCATTTTTCGACCAGGTCTGGATTGCCCGCCTCGCCATCCTCAAAGGCCTCGGCATCACCATCTCGATCTCGGTGCTTTCGATTATCGTCGGCTCGCTGCTTGGCGTGCTTGTCGGGCTCTCTCTCGTCTATGGCAATCGCGTGGTGCGGTTCGTCGTGCGGGTCTACACCGATTTCATCCGCGGCACGCCTGTTTTGGTGCTGGTCCTTGCCAGCTACTACGTGCTCTCCACCATCGGCATCGACCTCGGGCCGTTCCAGGCTGGTGTGTTGGCGCTGGCGATCTTCTGCTCCTCGCATGTCGGCGAAATTGTCCGCGGCGGGTTGCAGGCGATCCCCAAAGGCCAGACCGAAGCCGCCAAGGCGATCGGCCTGACCTTCAACCAGACTTTTGCCTATGTGCTCTGGCCGCAGGCGCTGCGCCAGTTCCTGCCGGCCTGGGTGAACACCGCGGCCGAGATGGTCAAGGCATCGACGCTGCTGTCAGTCATCGGCGTTGCCGAACTGCTGCTCCGCACGCAGGAAATCATCTCCCGCAATTTCATGAGCCTGCAGTTCTATTTCTTCGCCGGCTTTCTCTACTTCGTCATCAATTACAGCATCGAGCGGTTCGGCAAGTACGTCGAACGCAAGACCGCAGTTCCGGCTTGAGGCTTCCAGACATGAACAAGGTACTTCTCGAAATTCAGGGCCTGCGCAAGCAGTACGGCATCGTCGAGGTGCTGAAAGGCGTCGATTGCACGATGCAGGAAGGCGAGGTGATCTCTATTATCGGCTCCTCCGGCTCCGGCAAGACGACGATGCTTCGCTGCATCAACATGCTGGAAGAATTCCAGGGCGGCCACATCCGGCTCGAGGGCGAAGAGATCGGCTATGAGCACAACGGCTCTTCCCGCAAAAGGAAGAGCGAGAAGGACATCGCCCGTCAGCGGGCCCTGACCGGCATGGCCTTCCAACAGTTCAATCTCTTCCCGCATATGACGGCGGCGCAGAACATCATGCTCGGCCTCGTCAAGGTGAAGAAGATGCCGCGCGACGAGGCGCGTGCCGTTGCCGAAAAATGGCTCGACCGCGTCGGCCTTGCCTCCCGCGCCGATCACTATCCGGGCCAGCTTTCCGGCGGCCAGCAACAGCGCGTGGCGATCGCCCGTGCCATCGCCATGTCTCCGCGGCTGATGCTGTTTGACGAAGTGACGTCGGCACTCGACCCAGAACTGGTCGGTGAGGTGCTGCAGGTGATCAAGGGGCTCGCGGCTGATGGCATGAGCATGCTGCTCGTCACCCACGAGATGCGCTTTGCCTATGAGGTCTCCTCGCGGGTGATCTTCATGAACCAGGGCGTGATCTGCGAGGAAGGCAACCCGAAAGAGATGTTCGTGAAGCCGAAGACCGAACGGCTGGCCGAATTCCTCAAGACATCGAGTTTCAACTAAAACAAAGAGAGAATAACATGACTATCAAGCGTTATGGCGGCGGCGAGACGGGTGCGGGTGGACAGCCTTTGCCGTTTGCCCGGGCGGTGGAAGCCAATGGCTGGCTGCATGTTTCCGGCCAGGTACCGATGGAAAAGGGCGAGATCGTCTCCGGCGGCATCATCGCCGAGAGCCGCAAGGCGATCGAAAACCTGATCGCCATCCTGCACGAGGCGGGCTACGGCATCGAGGATGTGGTGCGCATCGGGGTCTGGCTGGATGATCCCCGCGATTTTTGGAGCTTCAACGGCGTCTATGCCGAATATTTCGGCGCCAACCCGCCGGCCCGCGCCTGCGTGCAGTCGCGTATGATGGTGGATTGCAAGGTCGAAGTCGATTGCATCGCCTATCGGGCAGACAGGGCTTGAATTGCCGGGCGCGGCTTGCAAAGGTCGCGCTCATCATTCGACGGGGACAGACGGCATGGCTGACGGCGCAGAAGACATCGTATCGCGGCGCACGCGCGGCCTTGATCGTGCCTTCGAGATTCTCGAATTCCTGCGCGTCAAGCGCCAGCCGATGCGGCCCAACGAGATCGCCATCGAAATCGGCGCGCCGCGATCCTCGATCTATGAATTGATCAATCTGCTGCTGCGCCACGGCATGCTCGACTATCAGGGCGGCGATGGCCGTGTCTTTCTCGGCCGCAAACTCTATTTCCTCGGTACCGCCCATGCCGAACAGTTCGACCTGATGCGCGAATCCGAGGATGTTCTGGAGCATCTTGCCGAAGAGACGCGCGAAACCGCGCAGATGTGCTTGCTGGAAGGCAATAAATATACCGTCGCCATGATGCGCGAGGGAAGCCGCGCCTTCCGCATATCGTCGAATATCGGCGAACTCGTGCCGATCCCCTGGACGGCGTCGGGCCGCCTGCTCCTGTCTCACCTCAGTGACGAAGAAATTCTCGATTTCATTCCAGCCGACGATTTCATGATGCCGAATGGTCAACGGCTAGACCCTGCCAATTTCATCGCGGAAGCGCGGCAGGCGACGATAGACGGCTATTTCACCTTCAACAGCGAAGTTGCCAATTTCACCCATTGTTTTGCAGCACCGGTGCGCCAGTCCGACGGTCAATGCGTGGCGACCCTCTGCCTGGTGGCGCCGAAGGAAGACGGCCTTCGCAATTGGCGGACGCATCTCGACAGCCTGCTCGCCGCCTCGCGCGCCCTTTCCGAAAAACTCGGCTACAATGGTCGGCGCGAGGAAAACCGCCGCGTTAAATGAGCGCGCAGCGGCAGCGGGCTGGCGGCTACATTCAAGCCTGGTCGTGAGACTTCAGAAACTCCGACACCGTCGAAAGGCAAAGAGCCTTTTCCTCGACATGCGGCATATGGCTGGATTGTTCGAACACCACCCAGCGGCATCCGGGAACGCGCTCGACATAGGGTCGAACCACCTCCGGCGTCGCCTCGTCGTGACGGCCGGAGATTAACAGCGTCGGGGCTTCGATCTGCGGTAGCCGATCCTCGATCGTCCAGTCCTTCATGGTTCCAATAACGTGGAACTCGGTCGGACCGTTCATGTTGCGATAGACGGTATTGTCTTCGTCCATGATGGCGAAGGTGCGGGCCACTTCCGGAGGCCATGGCGACACGCGGCAGACATGGCGATCGTAGAAGACGCGCGAGGCAGCGATATATTCCGGATGGGTGATCGTACCGGCTTCCTCGTGCCGCAGAAGCGTCGCCTGCACCTCGGCCGGCAGGTCGCGGCGCAGCCGGTTGGCCTCTAATACCCAGGTGTGCATGTTGGCCGGCGAGTTGGCGATGACAAGTGCCTTCAAGCCTTTGGGCCGGCGCACGGCGTGTTCCGCTCCCAGCATCCCGCCCCAGGACTGGCCGAGAAACGCGTAGCGCTCCGCGATACCGAGATGAGCCAAAAGCGCGTCGAGTTCTTCGAGAAACAGATCGACCGTCCAGAAATCGGGACCCTTTTCCGGCAGCCGCGTCGAGTTGCCGTTGCCGAGCTGGTCGTAATGGATGACCGGGCGACCATCGAGCGCTACAATATCCTTGAAGCTATCGACATAGTCATGGGTGCAGCCCGGGCCGCCATGGGCGACGACGAGCGGCAGCAACGGCGAATCCAGCGATCCGGTGATGCGGTACCAGGTCTGATACGCGCGAAACGGCAGATAGGATTCCTGAACTTCGACCGGCGCCACGTCTTCATCTCCATGCGGTTGTTCCGATGGAGAAAGCATAGCCGCCTGTCTTAGGTCGTGGCAGCTATCACAAGTAATAGGATGGCGGCTCTTCCAGCAGGCGATAATGGGTGGCGCGCACCACGGCCTGCGTCCGGTTCTTGGCCCCGAGCTTCTTGGCGGCGGCGTTGAGGTGCATGACCACTGTGGCAACCGAGCGGCCGATGATCCGGGAAATTTCCTTGGCAGACAGGCCTTCGGCCGAATGGCGCAGGCATTCGCGCTCGCGGTTGGTCAGGTGGGCGCGCGTTCCGGTCTTCGCCGTCTCGTCGAAGGCGGCATAGGCGGCCTCGTGGAAGAGATGGGCCAGAAGCCCGAAATCCGCCATATGGCGGTCGGCGTCGCTCTGGAAGCCGCGGCCCACGCCAAAGCGCACCCCCGTCACGGTCGCGCAGTCGCCGCGCGGCAGATGCACCGGCACGGTCACCCCACAGGACATGTTGCGCTCGTGCAGATAGCGCGACACCGGCGCGCTGCGCTCGTCGAGGAAGCGGTTGATCTGGGTTCCGGCCTTGTGGTCGTAGTTCCAGAAGAAGGGCGTCGTGGTGCGCATTGCCAGCAATTGGACCGGGTCGATGCGGAAATATTCGCGATCGAACCAGTATTCGCGCATGTCCTCGGAAATGTTGCGCAGCTTCAGGAGAGAGGGCAGCATCAGCGCGCCATCGAGATCGTAGGGAACGGGCGTATAATCGTAGATCAGGGCGTCAAAGCCGAAACCCTTGATGACCTCGAATGCAGTGTCGATCCGCCCGTCCAGCGTGTCACCCGCGGTGAGCCGCGATCGGATCGAGCCAATATCGTCAAACATGCGCAAATCCTAACGTCGGACCGGGATCTGTAAAGCCGCGAAGGTTTCATCCTATCACTTCTTATAGCTGGTGCGGAACCGATAATACGCTAAAAATTAGCCATGCTGAAAAGATGAGCAGTGTTGCGGCATGCAGGAGACAAGCGATGTGGCGCGAAATGGAACCGGATGAGCGCATCGAGATCGATGTTACGGGCCACAAGGTCGTCGCCTACAGTTTCGGCTCGGGCGCGGAGACGGTGTTCTGTCTCAATGGCGGGCCGGGCCTGCCCTGCGACTACCTGCGCGAAGCCCATTCCTGCCTCGTCGATCAGGGCTACAGGGTCGTTGCCTTCGACCAGCTCGGCACCGGCGCTTCCGACCACCCGACCGACCCGGCGCTCTGGACGATTGGCCGCTATGTCGAGGAAACGGAGACCGTCCGCAAGGCGCTGGGGCTTGGCAAGGTGCATATGCTCGGCCACTCATGGGGCGGCTGGCTCGCCATCGACTATGCGCTGACCTATCCGGAAAACCTCAAGACGCTGATTCTTGAGGATACTGTCGCCGACATGCCGCATCTGCTCCTTGAACTCGAGAGATTGCGGGCAGCACTCGGCGCCGAAACCGTGGCGATGATGCAGAAGCACGAGGCGCGCGGCAGCATCGATCATCCGGAATATCTGGCGGCGATCACCCTTCTCAACTATCGCCATGTCTGCCGGCTTTCCGAATGGCCGGCGCCGGTGAAACGGTCGCTCGACGACTGGAACATGGGACCCTACGGCACGATGCAGGGCCCGAACGAATTCCTCTATATCGGCAACCTGAAGGACTGGAACCGGGTGCCGGACCTGCCACGGATCACCGTTCCGGTGCTGATCACCTGCGGCGAGCACGACGAGTTGACCCCGGCCTGTGCGCTTCGCATGAAGCTCCACCTTCCCGACGCCGAGCTGAACGTCATCGACAATGCCAGCCACATGCCGTTCTATGAAAACCCGGTGGCTTACTATCCGGTGCTTCTCGATTTCCTTGCGCGTCACAGGACGATGGCATGATCGGCAGCGCACGACATTCGGTCCACGGCCGGCCGGCCGGAAAGGTGCAGTCCCATGCACCGCTATAGGTTCGTGCTGTTTCGTCCGTTGCAGTTTCTGCCGGTGCTGTTAGGCATCAGCGTCATCACCTTCATCCTCGTGCGGCTGATCCCCGGCGATCCCGCCCGCGTGCTGCTCGGCGCCCGTTCGACCCCGACGGCGATTGCCCGCATCCGCGCCCAATACGGCCTCGATGAACCGATCTGGCTGCAATATTTCTATTTCATCGAAAATCTCGGCAAGGGCGAAATGGGCAAGTCGATCCTCTACAAGATCGACGTGCTGAAGCTGATCCTCACCCGCATCGAGCCGACGCTGGTGCTGGTGCTGACCAGTGTTCTCCTGTCGATCCTGATAGCCGTTCCGATGGCCGCTCTCGCAGCCCGCAACAGCGGCCGCCTGGCCGATCATGCCGTGCGCATCATCTCGACGCTCGGCATCGGCTTTCCGCCCTTCTGGCTGGCGCTGATGCTGATCATCCTGTTTTCCGTCAAGCTTGGCGTCCTCCCGGTCTCCGGCTATGGGACTAGCTTTCTCGACAAGGCGGCGCATCTGGTGCTGCCGAGCCTGACCATTGCGCTCTCGCTGTCGGCCGTTTTGACGCGCAGCCTGCGGGCGGCGATGATCGTCGAGCTGCAATCGGACCTGGCGACGGCGGCGCGTGCCCGCGGCATGCCGGAAAGCATCGTCTTCTGGCGGCATGTGCTGCCCAATTCGCTGGTGCCGACCATCAATCTGCTGGCCGTCAACATCGGCTGGCTGATCGGCGGCACAGTCGTGGTCGAAACCGTGTTTGCCATTCCGGGCATGGGCCAGCTTCTGGTGCGCGCCATCTTCTCGCGCGACTACATGGTCGTCCAGGGCGTCGCCATGGTCTTTGCCTGCGCCACCGTGCTGGTCAATTTCCTGGCGGACATCGTCACCGTGACCCTCGATCCGAGGGTGCGCCTATGACGCCCGCCGCCGCCCGCATGAACGTGCCGTGGAGCCGCTTTCTCGGCAAAAACCTGACACTGGCCACGGGCGCCGGCATTCTGGGTCTGTTTCTGGTGGTTGCGCTCGCGGCACCCTGATCGCTCCATACGATCCAATCTATCAGGATGCCGCCGTCCGGCTCGCCATGCCGTCGTTTGCGCACCCCTTCGGCACCGATAATTTCGGGCGCGACATTTTCTCGCGCGTCATCTGGGGCACGCGCATCGACCTGCAGATCGCCGTCATCGGCGTCGCCTTCCCGTTCCTGATCGGCACCTTCATCGGCACGATCGCTGGCTTCTTCGGCGGGATCGTCGATACGACCTTCATGCGGCTGGTCGATATCATCCTCGCCTTTCCCTTCCTCGTGCTGATGCTATCGATCATCGCCATTCTCGGCCCCGGCCTGTCGAGCTTCTACATCGCCATGGCGTTGGTGGGCTGGGTTTCCTATGCGCGGCTGATTCGCGCGCAGATACTGGTGCTGAAGAACAATGATTATGCGGTGGCTGCCGTCAGCCTCGGTTTCAGCCGAACCCGCATCATGTTTCGGCACCTGCTTCCAAACGCGATTGCCGGGTCGATCGTGTTTTCCATGTCGGATGCGGTGCTGGTGCTGCTCAATGGCGCCGCCATCAGCTATCTCGGGCTTGGTGTTCAGCCGCCGGTCGCAGAATGGGGCGTGATGGTCGCAGAGGGCCAGAGCTTCATCACCACGGCCTGGTGGATCACCCTGTTTCCGGGTCTCTCCATCGTCGCGCTGGCCTTCGGTTTCAGCCTGCTCGGTGATGGGCTCGGCGAATGGCTGGGGGTGCGCGAATGAGCGAGCCGATCCTCTCCATCCGCGATCTGACGGTGAACGCCCTGCTCGACGGCGAAACGCGCACGCTGATCGATGCCGTGTCCTTCGATCTCGGACGCGGCGAAATTCTAGGCCTCGTCGGCGAAAGCGGATCCGGCAAGAGCATGATCTGCCGGGCGCTGGTGCAATTGCTGCCGTCCAAGGCGATCACCATCACCGGCGGCTCCGTCATGCTGGGTGGCCGCGACCTGACCATGCTGGACGAAGATGCTATACGCAAGGTGCGTGGAGCCGAGATCGGCATGGTGTTCCAGAACCCCACCAGCCATCTCGACCCGGTGATGCGCATCGGCGACCAGATCGCCGAGGGCATCCGTTATCATCAGCGCAAGTCGCGCAGCGATGCGAAGGCCATGGCCATCGATATCCTCGCTCAGGTCGGCTTTCCCGATCCGCAGCGGCAATATGACAACTACCCGCATGAATTTTCCGGCGGTATGCGGCAGCGGGCGATGATCGCAGTGGCCTTGTCCTGCAATCCGGAAATCCTCATTGCCGACGAGCCGACGACGGCGCTCGACGTCACAATCCAGGCGCAGATCCTCAAGCTGCTGATGGACCTGCGCGACGCTCGCGGCCTGTCGATCATCCTGATCACCCATGATCTCGGCATCGTTGCCCAGACCTGCGACCGGATCGCGGTGCTGCGTCACGGGCAGTTGCTGGAACTTGGCGACAAGCGGCAGGTGCTGGGCGCGCCACAGCATCCCTATACGGTGAGCCTGCTCAAGAGCCATCCATCCATGCCCGAGGAAGGCGTCCTCCCAAGCATTAAGACGGCAGTCCCCGTGTCGCCGGCACTGCCACTGCTCGAAATCGATGACCTCGTGGTCCGATTCCCGACGCCTGGCCTCAGCCTTTTCAAGGGCGGCAAGGTCCATGTGGCTGCCGTCAACGGCGTCAGCCTGCGCGTGATCCCCGGCGAAACAGTCGGTATCGTCGGCGAAAGCGGCTCCGGCAAGAGCACGCTGGCGCGCGCCATCCTCGGCCTGACGCCGCTGTCCTCGGGGCACATCAGCTTCGACGGCCTCGACCTCGCCCAGCAGCGCCGCCAGGCGCTGGCAAAGATCCGCACACAGGCGGCCATGGTGTTTCAGGATCCCTACAATGCCCTCAATCCGCGCATGAGCATCGGCGCAATGCTGGCCGAGGTTTTGGCGGTGCAGAACAAGGTGCCCGCCGATCGGATACCAGCCCGCGTCCACGAACTGCTCGATCTGGTGGGGCTCGAGCGCGAATTTGCCACTCGTCGTCCGCAATCCATGAGCGGCGGCCAGTGCCAGCGTGCCGGAATTGCGAGGGCCCTGGCTGTCGATCCGAAACTGATCATCGCCGACGAATGCGTAGCGGCGCTGGACGTGACGATCCAGGCGCAGATCATCGACCTGTTCCGCGATCTGAAGAGCGCCATGAACCTGACGCTCCTGTTCATTGCCCACGACCTCGCCATCGTCCGCAACCTCTGCGACCGGGTTGTGGTGATGTATCGCGGCCAGATCGTCGAGGAGGGCCGCTGCGAGGACGTCTTTGCACGGCCGCAGCACGCCTATACCGCAGCGCTGATCGCCGCCATTCCCGATATCGACCCCGACAAGCCGCTCATGGGCGGCCTGTCGGTGGAAGCCGTACCGCATCTCCTGACTGCCTGATAACAACAAAGGGAACGAACGACATGACAAGCAAATGGAAGACCATCAGCGTAGCCACCGTGCTGGCGATGCTATCGCTGGGTTCGACGCTGGCGGAAGCAGCCGGCGTGCTGACCATCGGCCGGCGCGAGGACTCGACCACATTCGACCCGATCAAGTCGGCGCAGAACGTCGACAACTGGGTGTTCTCCAACGTCTTTGACGTGCTTGTGCGCGTCGACAAGACCGGCACCAAGCTGGAGCCCGGCCTTGCCGAAAGCTGGACCATTTCCGATGATGGCCTGACCTATACGTTCACGATGCGCGACGCCAAGTTCTCCGACGGCTCGCCGATCACCGCCGGCGACGCCGCCTTCAGTCTCTTGCGCATCCGTGACAATGAAGGCTCGCTCTGGAGCGACAGCTACAAGGTGGTTGAGACGGCGGAAGCCGCCGACGACAAGACGCTGGTCGTCAAGCTGAAGACGCCGTCGGCGCCGTTCCTCTCGACGCTGGCCCTGCCGAACGTTTCGGTGCTTTCCAAGAAGGGCCTGGAATCGGCCGGCGAGGAAGCCTTTGCCGAAAAGCCGGTCGCCTCGTCCGGTGCGTTCACGGTCAAGGAGTGGCGCCGCGGTGATCGCGTCATTCTTGAGAAGAATCCGAATTTCTGGCAGGCGGACCGGGTGAAGCTCGACGGTGTCGAGTGGATCTCGGTGCCTGACGACAATACCCGCATGCTGAACGTGCAGGCCGGCGAACTGGACACCGCCATCTTCGTGCCGTTCTCGCGCGTCGAGGAACTGAAGAAGGATCCGAACCTCGAGGTGCATATCGACACCTCGACCCGCGAGGACCACCTGCTGATCAACCATGAGCATGGCGCGCTTGCCAAGAAGGAAGTCCGCCAGGCGCTGGACATGGCAATCGACAAGAAGGCGATCGTCGATACCGTAACCTTCGGTCTCGGCACCGTCGCCAATTCCTATATTCCGAAGGGCTCGCTCTATCATTACGACGCCAACTACCAGTATCCCTACGAGCCGGAGAAGGCGAAGGCCATGCTGGCGGAAGCTGGGGCCTCGGACCTGTCTCTGAACTACATCGTCAATGCCGGAAATGAGGTCGACGAGCAGATCGCCGTTCTCCTGCAGCAGCAGCTGGCCAAGGCTGGCGTTACCGTCAACCTGCAGAAGGTCGATGCCAGCCAGAGCTGGGACATGCTGGTGGCCGGCGACTACGATATCTCGGTCATGTACTGGACCAACGACATTCTCGATGCTGACCAGAAGACCACTTTCGTGCTCGGCCACGACACCAACATGAACTACATGACCCGCTACAAGAGCGACAAGGTCAAGGACCTCGTCGCCTCTGCTCGTCTCGAACTGGACCCCGTCAAGCGCGAAGCGATGTATGTCGATATCCAGAAGACCGCCAAGGACGACGTGCACTGGATCGACCTCTATTACAGCCCCTACATCAACGTCTCGCGCAAGAATATCGAAGGTTTTTACCAGAACCCGCTCGGCCGGTTCTTCCTCGAAGACACCGTCAAGAACTGACGGCTTCTGAAGTCTTATGAAAAAGCCCTTCGCCGTGAAAGCGGCGGAGGGCTCACCGCTTCCGTGGTCACGGATGTTGCGGGCCAAGGATGTTATTGTCCATATCGGACTACGCGACGGCCCTTGCGAGCGCGCAGCGGGACCAGAGCTGATGCAGTGCGCCGACGAGATGGTCGATGTCCTCGTTCGAATGCAGCGGCGTCGGGGTGATGCGCAGGCGCTCGGTCTTCTTCGGCACCGTCGGGTAGTTGATCGGCTGGACATAGACGCCGCAATTGTCGAGCAAAAGGTCGGAGATCCACTTGCACTTGGAGGCATCGCCGACCAGCACCGGCACGATATGGCTCGGATTGGGCATGTGCGGAATGCCGTTCTTGTCGAGCAGATTGCGTAAGCGCCGCACCCGCTCCTGATGGGCAAAGCGTTCGATCTGGCTTTCCTTGAGATGCCGGATCGAGGCGACCGCGCCGGCAGCCAGCGCCGGCGGCAGTGCCGTCGTGAAGATGAAGCCCGATGCAAACGAACGGATGAAATCGCACAGCGCCGTCGATGCCGCGATATAGCCGCCCATGACGCCGAAGGCCTTGCCGAGCGTGCCTTCGATCACCGTCAGGCGATGCATCAGGCCTTCGCGCTCGGCAATGCCGCCGCCGCGGGGGCCGTACATGCCGACCGCATGGACTTCGTCCAGATAGGTCATCGCGCCATACTTTTCGGCGACGTCGCAGATTTCCTTGATCGGCGCGATATCGCCATCCATCGAATAGACCGATTCGAAGGCGACGAGTTTTGGCGCACGCGGATCGGCAGCCTTCAGCTTGGCTTCCAGATCGGCGACGGAATTGTGCTTGAAGATCACCCGCTCGCATTTCGAATGGCGGATGCCCTCGATCATCGAGGCATGATTGCCGGCGTCGGAAAACACGATCACGCCGGGGATCTTCGAACAGAGCGTGCCGAGTGCTGCCCAGTTGGAAACGTAACCCGAGGTGAACAGAAGGGCCGCCTCCTTGCCGTGCAGATCGGCCAGTTCGCGCTCGAGCACAACGTGGTGATGGTTGGTGCCCGAGATATTCCGGGTGCCTCCCGCACCCGCGCCACACTGGTCGATGGCGCTCTTCATGGCCTCGATCACCTTAGGATGCTGGCCCATGCCGAGATAGTCGTTCGAACACCAGACAGTGACGTCCTGCTTCTCGCCATTGGCAGCATAGCGCGTCGCCTTCGGGAAACTGCCCCGCTGACGCTCAAGATCCGCGAACACACGGTAGCGGCCTTCCTGATGCAGGCCGTCAAGTTCGCGCTTGAAGAAACTCTCGAAATCCATGCTTGTCTCCAGACATCCGATTTCGAGAGTCTAACAACAGGCCATAAACAGGAATTGACGCAGATCAACGGAAAAGCAGGAACGGCAGCAATCCAGCATGGTGCATCCATCAATGGACCATGAAGACCGGGACGTTGGCGTCGTCGATCATGGACAGCGTCACGCCGCCAAAGATTCGCTCTCGAATCCTTGAATGTCCATAAGCCCCCATGACGATCATGTCTGCCGTTATATCAGTAGCGTGTTGCTGCAGGACTTCGGCGATCGGGCGCCCCATGGATGGAAGCTGATCGATGATGACGGATGCAGAATGCTGGGCGAGGTATCGGCCGACATCCGCACCGGGCTCCTCGCCATTCTGCCGTCTATCGGCTTGCGGATCGACCAGGACAACACGGACAGTTTCCGCTTGGGCGATGATATCCAGTGACGCGCCGACGGCACGGGTCGCCTCCAGGCTTGAGTCCCACGCAATCATGACCGTCTTCGGCCGCAATGACATCGGCCTCTTGCTGGATGGTAGAAGAATGGGTCGTGCGGAGTTGAAAAGGCAGCCGTCGATAGCGCGCGATTTCAGATCAGGATCGAATCTCAGCCCGGATCCAATGATCGTCAGGTCCGAATACCGGGCCTGCTCGCCGAGATCGTCACCGGCACTGGCGATTGCTGCGAATTTCGCTTCCACCGAATAGGAGATGCCCGTTTGCAAGAGCAAGTCGTTGACCTTGATCACATAAGCCTTGAGACGCTCCTGTTCGGCTTGGGACTGCTCCAGCCACACGGTTGCGATAATCCCGGCATCGCCCATCGGCGGCGGCGGGGCCAAAAGCACGACGACAACGGACAGGTGCGCATCAATCTCCCGGCAGAGTTCGACCGCCTCGTGCAGGTCGCGCTTCTCCTCGTCCACACCAACCACGGCAAGAATGGATTTGTATGACATATCATATCTCCCAAGAGCGACGTTTCCGCCTATAGGGATCATTTTATCGGAGACCCCGCGCGAGGGCCTTGATCTGCATCAAGGTTAATCGTCGACCAGCACGCGTTCAGCCGCGCCGTCCATGTCTTCGTATTGGCCGGATCGGAGCGCCCAGACGAAGGCTGCGAGCCCGAGCCCGCCCAGAATAAGCGCGATCGGCATGAGATAAAGGAGCGTTTCCATCAGGCATCCACCACTTTCCGGCTTGTCCACGGCAACGAAGCATGGCGCTTGAGCCACCCTTCTCCGGCTGTCAGCCGCATCGCATTGCCGATCACCAGCAGCGACGAGCCGGACATGGCAATGGCTGCAATGAGCGGCGTGACATGGCCCATGACCGCAATCGGAACCGCGATGACGTTATAGGCGATCGCGAGCGTGAAGTTCTGCTTCACCAGCCGCTCCGCATGCCTGGCGACCTTCAGCGAAAGCGGCACCGCCTTCAGGCTGTCGCGCAGGAAGATGAAGTCGGCAGCGCTTCTACCGATGTCCGCGGCAGATGCCGGCGCCATAGAGACATGGGCCGCCATCATAGCCGGTGCGTCGTTGATGCCGTCGCCCACCATCAGCGCGCGTGCACCTGATGTTTTAAGGTGCTGCAGGCGGCTTACCTTGTCGGCAGGCAACACGCCTGCACTGAAAGCCTGGATGGAAAGCAGGGAAGCGACGTTTGCGACTGATGATCTGCGGTCACCCGAGAGGATTTCGATCGGGATGCCCTCGTCACGAAGTGCCGCGACCGCCTCGGCGGCGTCCCTCCTCAGGTCGTCGAAGAAATCGAAGGATGCAAGCATCACGCCGTCTTTAGAGAGCACAGTGCCGGTCGTCGTGCTGGTCTGCTCTGATGGTGCCAGTGCCCAGGATGCACGGCCGAGCCGCCATGTGTATCCGCCGGCCCGGCCCTCAATGCCGAGGCCCGGATGCTCTGACACTTCTTCAAGCCGGACTGTGTTTGGAACGTGAGGATGTGCCTTGGCAATGGCACGGGAAAAGGGATGGCCGGATGAACGCGCCAAGGCGACGGCCATGCGCATCTCGCCATCTCCAAGCACGGATGCCGACTGCAGGACCGGGCTTCCGGTGGTCAGCGTGCCTGTCTTGTCAAAGACGACGGCGTCGATTTCGGCAAGCCGCTCAAGCGCGCCGCCATCCTTCATCATGATCCCGTTCTCGAAAAGCCGCCGTGCGGCAACGACCTGAACGATGGGAACTGCAAGGCCGAGCGCACAGGGGCAGGTGATGATCAGAACGGCGGTCGCCACCGTGATGGCGTGGTGCCAGTCGCCTGTTGCAAACATCCATCCGATGAACGTTGCCAAGGCCGTGATGTGGACGACGGGCGAATACATCGCCGATGCGCGATCCGCCAGCCGTCGGTAGGTCCCGCGTCCCTGTTCGGCTGCCTCCATCAGGCCCACCATCTCGGCAAGGAACGAATCCTTGGCTGCAGCAGAGGCACGAACAATGAGCGGGCCGGAAAGATTGTGCGTACCCGCCAGAATATCCGCCCCGGGAGAAATGTGGCGGGTGGCGCTCTCACCCGTTGCCAGCGAGCAATCGAGTTCGGACACGCCATCGATGACGGTCGCATTGACGGGAATTCGGTCACCGGCCGAAATCAGAAGCTCCATTCCGGGTTCGATTTCACCAATGGCAATATAGTCCCGGCTCCCGTCCTTCCCGACACGAACCGCGCCGCGCGGCGAAAGCCGGACGAGACCGCTGACCGCGGCGCGGGCTCTGTCGCGCATGACATGATCGAGTGTGCGCCCGATCAGAAGGAAGAACAGCAACGAGACGGAAGCGTCGAAATAGGCATGTTCGCCATGCGTGACGGTTTCGTAGAGGCTGGTGGAATAGGCGAGCGAAACACCGATGGCGATCGGTACGTCCATGTTCATCCGGCCATGCCGCAAGGCGTTCCAGGCGGAGCGAAAATAGATGCGTCCGGCAAAGACGATGACGGGAATGGCGATGAGGGCGGATATCCAGTGGAAGAGGTCGCGGGTGGCACCTTCCGCCCCTGACCAGACCGACACTGAGAGCAGCATGATATTGCCGGTGGCGAAACCGGAGATCCCCACGGCGAGCAGCAGTTCGGACAAGGTCTTGTCCTTGCCCGAAACAAACTCGTCTGTCAGATGCGCAGGGTAGCCCATGGAGTCGAGATGGGAGATGAACGCGGGTGCCTCGTCTCCCTTCCATTTGACCGTGACGCGCTTGGTCGAAAGATTGACACGCGCCGATATCACGCCCGGAAGCGCGGTCAGTCCGTTTTCGACGGTGCGCATGCAGGCGGCGCAGTGCATCGAGGGAACGGAGAGATCGGTCTGAAAGGTTCCGTCTCCCAGCTTCTTGGCGGCAAACAGGATTTCGTCGGCGGATGGTCCCGCATTTCTGGCAGATTCAATGTCTACCGCCAGCCCGGCAGAGGTTGCGCAGCAGGTCATTTGAATTCTCCGTTGCGGATCACGATCCGGCGCACATCGCGGTAAGGTGCGGCGCGTCCGACGTCGCTGTCGATTTGGACAATCCAGGTTCCGTCGCGAGCGGCCTGCACCGCCTCGAAGCTGCCGTCATCAGTCCGCTTCAGCGAGACGCTCCAATCGGCAGCCTCGTAGGACGGATGGCGAAACTGGACGGATGCGGCCGTCGCCGCAATGATGTTGCCGTCCTTGTCGGTCAGCCGGTAACGGATCGTCCCCTTGACCACCTGGAAGGTCGGTGTCCATCCGAGAGCCAGCTGCTCCCTGCTTTGCTCCAGTTTTTCGTTGAACTCCTGGCTGGCGACATAGCTGTTCTTGACGACGAGGCCACCGAAGGAGGAGCCTGCAAGCCTTGCCATTCCAAGATTGACGGCAATGATGACGCCGAAGAAGGCCAGCATGATCATCAGCATATGCCGTCCGGTGAACTCTCCGCTGCGCGCGCTTGTTTTCACTTGAGTTTCTCCGGTGCATTGAAGGTGGCGGTATAGTCAGCACGCTCGCCCGTAGTGGGATCCGTGGCGACGAAGGTGAACGATTGCGATGTTCCGGACAGCACCTCAGGGTCAGCCCGCACGAAAACCTTGATGGTCTTCAGCCTGTCCGGTTCGAGCACGACTTCGGTTTCAAGGACATTTGCGGTGTCATCACCCGCCACTGTCATCGAGGCGCCCTCGAAGCTCTCATCGAGCTTCAGAACAACGGTCCGAGGCTGCGGTACCATGTTGAGCAGCTTGACGGTGTAACCGTTTCGGACCGCGCCATCCGACAAGATAACGAACTGGGGGTTGCGATCGTGGAGGACATTGAGTTCGAGGCGATCCCGTGTGGCGAGCGCAAAGGCGATCGAGACGCCGACGGCGCTCCATGCCCCGAAATAGATGAATGTGCGTGGCCGCAACAGTTTGCGGACGTGGAAATGCGCCAGCTTGTCGGAAAACGTGCCGTCCGGCTTGCGGACAAGTTCGGGTGTGATGGAACAGCTTCCCGACCGGGTCGCGATCGCCATGTTGGCATCATAATCGTTCAGCGTCGAATAGCTGATAAGGCCGTGCTCCTTGCCAAGCCGTCCCATGACGTCGTCGCAGGCATCGATGCAGAGCGCGCAGGTGATGCATTCGAGCTGTTGGCCATCACGGATGTCGATGCCCATCGGACAGACGGCGACGCAGGCATTGCAATCGACGCAATCCCCCACGCTTGCGCCGGTCGCGGCAGCCTTCTTGGTATGCCGGGACCGGGGTTCGCCACGCCAGTCGTTGTAGGTGACGGTCAGCGAGGTTTCGTCGAGCATCGCAGCCTGAATGCGTGGCCAGGGGCACATATAGGTGCAGACCTGCTCTCGCATGAGGCCCCCGAATACATAGGTCGTCGCCGTCAGGACCGCGACGGTGGCATAAGCTATGAAAGCGGCATTTCCGGTCACAAAATCCACCGCAAGCGTCGGCGCATCGGCGAAGTAGAAGATCCAGGCGCCGCCCGTCAGAACCGCGACGACAAGCCAGGAGAGGTGTTTGATGACGCGGATACGCAGCTTGGTGAAGGACCAGGGCGCGGCATCAAGCTTTATGCGCGCATTACGATCACCTTCGAAAAAGCGCTCTATGACCAAGAAGAGATCGACCCAGACGGTCTGCGGACAGGTGTAGCCGCACCAGGCTCTTCCGACTGTCGATGTCACGAGAAACAGGCCGATGCCGGCCATGACCAGCAAGCCGGCCACGTAAATGAATTCCTGCGGCCAGATTTCGATGAAGAAGAAATAGAACCGGCGGTTGGCCATGTCGATCAGGACGGCCTGATCCGGCGCGAAGGGACCGCGATCCCAGCGGATCCACGGAACCAGATAATAGATGCCAAGCGTGATCGCCATGACGATCCACTTGAACTGACGAAAGGCACCGGACGCCCGCTTCGGAAAGATTTTCTTGCGGCGCGCGTAGAGCGGCTGCCGGTTGGCTGCCGAGTTGGTCGCAACGGCATCCAGCCTTGTTACATCCTGATCTTGCATGAAGCGCCAACCTTTCGTCGAATTCTCGCCAGGCGTAAAACGAGAACGGCTGGCACGATCACTCATGCCAGCCGTATCGAGTTTTGATCTTGATCGAGATCAAGCAATCTACTTTTCGCCACCACCAAGGGAATGAACGAAGGCCGCGAGTTCCTTGATGGCGGTGTCCCCAAGACGGGCGTTCCAAGCCGGCATTGCACCCATGCGCGGTGCACGCACCTGCGTTGCGATCGCCGCCTCGTCTGCACCATAGAGGGCGATCGCGTCGGTCAGGTTCGGCGCCCCGAGTTCCTTGTTGCCCTTGGCGTCGTCGCCATGGCAGGCCGCGCAATTTTCCGCGAACACCGTCTTGCCCGGCTCGACGAGCGATGCATTCTTGACGGGACCCGAGAGACTGACGACGTAAGTGCTCACTTGTGCGATCTGAGCGCTGTCCAGGACATCGGCAAAGGCCGGCATCAGCGAATCGCGCGTCTGATCGTCCTTGGTGAAGCGAATGCCATGGGCAAGCGTCTGCTGGATCTGATCCGGCTTTCCGCCCCAAAGCCAGTCGTCGTCATTGAGGTTTGGAAAGCCCTGCGAGCCCGCAGCACCAGAACCGTGACACTGGACGCAGTTCACCTTGAACGACGCCCCGCCGGCCGCGACAGCGATGCTGCGGAGCTGATCGTCCGCGAGTATCGCCTCAACCGACTTGTCCTTGATGGCCGCCCTGTAGGCGCCCATTGCATCATCGGCGGCAGTAAGGTCCTTACGCACCTCGCCGCGGCTCGAGTAGCCAAGCACACCCTGCGTCGCGGATGTCAGCAGCGGCCAGGCGGGATAGGCGATGACATAGCCAAGCGACCAGATAATGGTCGCGTAGAACGTCCAGACCCACCAGCGCGGCATCGGATTGTCGAGTTCGCGGATGCCGTCCCATTCGTGACCGGTGGTTGCGACGCCGGAAACTTCATCGATATGTTTTTCGCTCATGTCAGTCATCCTTCAGGGGGATGCTGGCGGCATCTTCGCTGAGTTTCTTGCTTCCGGGACGAAAGGCAAAGGCAGAGGCGGCGACGAAGAAAGCCAGCATGGCAACGAGCCCCCAGCTATCGGCGAATGTTCGCATGATATGGTAGTCCATGGTCTTTTCTCCTTAGCGGTCTCCACCGGTCTCGTCGTAGGTCTTGAAGTCCACCAGCGTGCCGAGCATCTGGAGGTAGGCGATCAGCGCATCCATTTCGGTCAAGGCTTGCGGATCGCCGTCGAAGTCGCCGCTTTTCGCCTTCGGATAGCGGGCATCGAACGCCGTTGTATCGCTGTCCGGTGTGGACTGGGTCTTGGCGTCCTCGACGGCACCGTCGATCATCTCCTGGGAGTAAGGCACGCCGACCCGTGCATTGGCGGTCAGATGCGCCGACAGGTCCTTGATCGCCAGAGGCGTCGTCTTCAGGAAGGCGTAACTCGGCATGATGGATTCAGGCACCACAGATTGTGGATCGGCCATGTGCTGGGCATGCCACTCGTTGGAGTAGCGGTCGCCCACCCTTGCAAGATCCGGTCCCGTCCGTTTCGACCCCCACTGAAACGGATGATCGTACATGGACTCGGCCGCGAGACTGTAGTGTCCGTAGCGCTCGACCTCGTCGCGGAACGGTCGGATCATCTGGCTATGACAGACGTAGCAACCCTCCCGCACATAGATGTTGCGACCGGCCAGTTCCAGCGGTGTATAGGGACGCATTCCCTCGACCTTCTCGATCGTGTTCTGCAGGTAGAAAAGCGGAGCGATTTCAACGATGCCGCCAACGGTGACCACGAGAAGCGATCCGATCAGAAGCAGGGTGGCATTGCGCTCGATGATCGCGTGTTTATCCATTAAGGCCATATCGGGCTCCTATTCGGCAGGCTGCAGCGAGGAAGCGATCCGCCGATCGGCGCTTCGTCGCGTTGGTATCCAAGGATCGTCATCGTGATGTTCCAGGCCATCACCAGGGCGCCGGCCAGATAGAGCGCACCGCCCAATGCACGAATGAGATAGTAGGGGTGGAGAGCGGCCACGCTTTCGACGAAGGAGTAGACCAGGAAGCCCTGCTCGTCGTGCTCGCGCCACATCAGCCCCTGCTGAATGCCGGCCACCCACATGACGGCGGCGTAGACCACGATCCCGAGCGTCGCCAGCCAGAAGTGCCAGCTGACCATGCGCATGGAATACAGGCGTTCGCGGGCCCAGAGCTTCGGCACCATATAGTAGAGTGCCGCAAAGGCGATGAGCCCGTTCCAGCCAAGCGCGCCGGAATGCACGTGACCGATCGTCCAGTCCGTGTAGTGCGACAGGGAATTGACGCTCTTGATCGACATCATCGGCCCCTCGAAGGTCGACATGCCGTAGAAGGCGATGGCTGCGACCATCATGCGGATGATCGGGTCGGTGCGCAGCTTGTCCCAGGCGCCCGAAAGCGTCATCAGGCCGTTGATCATACCGCCCCAGGAGGGCATCCACAGCATGATGGAGAACACCATGCCAAGCGTCTGCGCCCAGTCCGGCAGCGCGGTAAAGTGGAGATGGTGCGGCCCGGCCCAGATGTAAAGGAAGATCAGCGCCCAGAAGTGGATGATCGAGAGCCGGTAGGAATAGACAGGGCGATTGGCCTGCTTCGGCACGAAATAATACATCATGCCGAGGAAGCCGGCGGTCAGGAAGAAGCCGACCGCATTGTGCCCGTACCACCACTGCGTCAACGCATCCTGGACACCGGAGAAGGCGGAGTAGCTCTTCGAACCGAGGAAGGACACGGGCATGCTGAGATTGTTGACGATATGCAGCATGGCGATCGTCACAATGAAGGACAGGTAGAACCAGTTGGCCACATAGATGTGTGGCTCCTTGCGTTTCACGATGGTTCCGAGGAAGACGATGAGGTAGGCGACCCAGACGACGGTCAGCCAGAGATCGACATACCATTCCGGCTCGGCGTATTCGCGGCTTTCGGTGATACCAAGCAGATAGCCAGTTGCCGCCATGACGATGAAGAGCTGATAACCCCAGAAGACGAACCAGGCGAGATCGCCGCCGAAAAGCCGCGCCCGCGACGTTCTTTGCACGACGTAGAACGATGTGCAGATCAGCGCATTGCCGCAAAAGGCGAAGATCACGCCCGAGGTATGCAGGGGCGCATTCGGCCGAAATTGAACCACGGCTCAATGTTCAAGGACGGATAGCTCAGTTGCAGCGCAGCAACGAGGCCGACCAGCAACCCGATAATTGCCCAGAACATGGTGGCGATCGTACCGTAGCGGACCGGCCCGTCCATGTAGGCCGATGGATCGACCGGTGCCGCGGCTTGAAAATTCTCCCGGCGCAACAGCACCATAACAGATATGACCAGAACAATGGCCAGAACCCACATGTGGTTGGCGAATGCCTGGTCATGCGCGAAGGCTGCGGCAAGTATTGCCAGGAAGCTGAATAGCCCCAGGCTGATGATTGACGATGCGTGCCTCATGAAACGGTCCCCGACTCTTTGATGGTCGAAGATGTCCCTCATCGGGAGAGCAACGGCATTGATCTATGTCAATGAATCCCCACTCGACATGAACCACCATCGGCTATCAATGGGAGCAGGAGCGGAACCATGTCAGGCAGTCGGAGGGAAAACGTAGGTTATCCAGAGTGCTGCGAAATCGAATGTCTGTCGCAGGAGAAGCTTGGCAGGCGCGATGTCATCGAGGCCATGAGACTTATCCATGACAAGAAGGTGGCGATGTGCCAGGAGCTTGAGGACATTGCCGACAGCTTGCCTGCGGCGGTCGATGCGCTAAGCTGTCTTTCGATCGCGGCAAAACTACTGCCTGCTCTTCAGCGAGCACACGAATATGAGGAAAAAGTGATATTTCCCGCCTATGAGAAGCTTGCTGCCTCTCGTGGGCAGACCATATCGACCGACAGGCTGCGCGCCGAGCATATTTCCGACGAGTGTTTCGCTGCCGACCTGACCGGTATCCTGTTGAAAATCGGCCATGGAGGTCCTGTCGATCAGGCCGAAACCTTTGGCTTCATGCTGCGCGGGTTCTTCGACGGCCTTCGTCGCCATGTTGCCTTCGAGGATGAACACGTTGTCCCGGCTATTCGCAACAAAACCCTCAGCAACCGGAACGCAGTCGAAGGCGATTCGGGTTTGCAACAACAACATGCCGGTTCTGGTTGATCTCAATAACACCATCGATGCGAAGCTTTGTCAGCTGGCGACTGACGGTCTCGATCGTAAGACCAAGAAAATCGGCGATCTCCAGCCGCGACATCGGCAGGTCGAAGGCGATCGTCTGGGAATCCGGCTGGACGGCCGGATTAATCGCATTGGCGATCAGCAGCAGATAGCTCGCGACCTTCTCCAAGGCGTTCTTGCGGCCAAGCGTCAGCATCCAGTCCCGCGCCTCGTCGAGTTCCCGCAGGGTCTGCTTGAGAAGGAAATGCTCAAGCAGCGGCGATTGGCGGATCAACGCCTCGATTGTCCGCTTCGGAAATGAACAGAGAACGACATTGGTGGCGGCCTGCGCCGTGATGGCGCTCTCGGCCTGAAACGGTCGTCCCATGAAATCCGGAGCAAACTGAAGGCCGACGATCTGTTCTCGGCCATCAGGCAGCCCCTTCGTCAGCTTCACGACCCCCGACAGGATATTGGAATAGCCTTCGATGGCTTGCGCTTCGCCGATCAGTTCCGCTCCCGTTTCGAGCCGCTTTTTCGAGGATGTTCTGGCAAGCGACAGAAGCTGATCCGGATCAAGGACGCCGCAAACGCCCCGAAGCCTTGCGTCGCAGGTCATACAAAGAACGGGCACCTCAGAAAGGTGGCCGTCTTTTCGTTCGCTCATCGCAAATTCATCCTCTTGTGTCGCAAGCCTGTCGGCGGCTCTATAATCGGCAGGCCGCCTGTGTCGTTTGATCGAGATCACGGCGGGGCCGGGCAGGTCAGGCAGCCTCGTCTTCGAACGCGGCCGTTGCCTTCCCCTTCGCATCTGTCACAATCAGATGATTGGTGAACCCGCAGCACCCCCGAATAACCGATGCGAATTGTTCCACTTTCTCAAAATCTTCCCTGCATCCCACATGACCGTTCAAAGTCGCCCAACGATCCTCAACCCTCACCCGGATATCTCTTTCGGGCTTGGAGATATTCCAATCGACCATTCTGATCAGGCGCATCGCAATCTGTTCATCCGTATCGAGGAAATCGACATCGGCGGAGACATGGATCTTTTGGGCCAGTCCCCTAACATTGGGCAGGTTCAGCACGGTACATTCGACCAGCGCCTTATGGCTCTCGTCCGGAACGATGCCCGTCAGGATGACAATGCCATGATGCACCGCGACCCCAATTTCGGAGGCAGTGATAAGCGGCAGGCGCTCCAACGTCGCCAGGACAAGGTTTCGCAAACTCAGGTCGTCCATTTCGCACACCCTTTTCCGCGCGCATTGCACCGATCGGCAAAGAACAGGAAGAAAAGGCTGCAGTCTTTGATTCGGATCAAACGGCAGATGCCTATCGGCACAACTGGCGCAGCTTTTCCGGACGCAGAAGTTCAACGCTCCGCGCGTTGTGCAGCCGCAGGATTCCTTCGTCCCTGAGTTTCGAGAAGCTGCGGGAAACGGTTTCGATTGTCATTCCGAGATAGTCGCCGATATCGATGCGGGTCATGGGAAGGTCAATCGGATTGAGGTCGCCCTGTCTTTCGGAAATGTCCAGCAGGAACGCCGCGAGCTTTTCCAATGCGCTCTGCCGGCCAAGGACAAGCAGATGCTCCTGCGCACGGATCATTTCGCGAAGCGCCATAGCCATGAGCTCCTGGGATGCCGTTTCACCCGATGTGCTGCCTGCGCTGGTAAGACCCGTATGAACCATTGCCTCTGCAAAGAAGCTGCGGGTACGGCCAGCCTCTAGACCAAAGGTTTCACCTGCCAGATGAAAGGAGACAACCTGCCGTCGGCCATCGGCGTGCAGCCGGTATATCCTGATGGCGCCGAACTCGACCCGGTAGAGCGAGCCAGACCTGTCACCCTGGCGGTAGATTTCCTCATCGGGGCCAATCAGGCTGATCTGCCGCGGCCGCTGGAGATAGGCCGCCGTCGCTGTGCCGGGTGCTTGAATGGAGCGGTCGTTGGCCGGAAGTGCGCCTGCGAACATGATGGTGTCCCTCGATTTGTTGAAGGGACTATGAGCATTTGAGAGGGACCGCGAAATTCGGTTGTACCACTACGGGGTTTTACGTATGCGCACGGCGAAATTGATCGACCCCCACCAGGATATCCGATCCGTCCAGCGGTTTTGGAATGACGCAAACACTCGGCGAAAGGGCCGGCGGAGGCATGCCGTCGGAAAGCAGAACAATCCTGCTTTCGGGATCCAGCAGGGACCGCCTGGCATCCGCGTCGTCGCGGCAGATATCGATATCGACAATCACACAAATCGACGTCGCCATCATGGCGCGTGCCGCATGCCATGTATTGTAAGGTTGAACGCTATACCCCTCGACTCCAAGCGCGAACGCAAGAGAGCGCAACAAGGCATCATCCATGGCAATTGCAACAATGGTCTGTAGTGGCTGCAAGTTGATGTTCCGCTGCTCGCGAACAGGAAAAGCCCGCCGCAAACATCGACCTAACGCCTCAGCGGAGAAGCACGCCTTGCTTTAAATCAAGAAAAACCGCGAAGATCGTCAGATCGGCCCGAAGCCAGCTGCCAAAGCCATCCGCACCAGTTCAGGGAGGCTCTTTGCGTTCATCTTGCCCATGACATTGGACCTGTGAACCTCGACCGTCCGTGGGCTGATATCCAGATCATAGGCGATCGCCTTGTTCGGCAGGCCGGCGACCACGGCGGAAAGCACCTGTCGCTCGCGATCGCTGAGCGTCGCTAGGCGCTCCCGCACATCTTCGATCGAATCCGTCGTTATTCTCCGGTCGTGCAACTGTCCCGCCGCCCGGACGATGGCATCGATGATGACGGTATCTTCGAACGGCTTCTCGATGAAATCGATGGCACCGGCTTTCATGGCATCGACGGCCATGGGAACATCGCCATGTCCGGTGATCACCAGAGAAGGGATCCTGTTCTGCAGGGCCGCAAGGTTTCGGATCAGCTCGACGCCTGTCATGTCGGGCATGCGCAGGTCCGTTATCAGCACGGCATCGCGCGCCGCGGGCGCGAACTGAAGGAAAGCTGTCGCCGATTCATGGATGCGCACGGCAAAGCCGTTCATCGTCAGCATGAAGGCCAGCGATTTCCGGACCGGTTCTTCGTCGTCGACGATATGGACGGTGAAATCATCCTTCGACATGAGCTTCCTTCTCATCATAGGCCGGAAGGGTAAACCGGAAACTCGCGCCTCCGGAAGCAGTATGCGACACCGTCATCGTTCCCCCATGGGCTTCGACGATGCGCTTTGATATGGACAGTCCAATCCCCATGCCGCCGGGCTTGGTCGTGGTGAACGGCTTGAAGAGTTGGGCGGAGATTTCCTCGGGAATGCCGGAACCGGTGTCCTCCACCGTGACTGCGACTTCACCCGGACCGCCGGGTTGTGTCCGCACGATGAGTTGCTTTTCGGACGCCTGTTTCATCGCTTCGATGGCGTTGCGAATGAGGTTTGTCAGCACCTGCTGAATCTGAATGTGATCGACCATCACCATTTCCGCGCCCGGGCGATAGTCGAAAACCGTCCGCACGCCTTTTTCACGCGAGCCGACCAATGCCAGCGCGCCCGCTTCCTCGACAAGCTGCCGGATATTCTGTGGTGCCTTGTCGGTTTCACCCTTCGTGACGAATTCTCGCAGGTGCTTGATGATCTGGCCGGCTCGGAGCGACTGGCTGGCGGCCTCGTCAAGGGCCTCCCGCATCATCACGGCCGCATCGGTGTCGATGCCGCGAAGCAACCGCGAACAACCGTGGACATAGTTGGCAATTGCCGAAAGCGGCTGATTGAGTTCATGGGCAAGCGTCGATGCCATCTCGCCCATCTCGTTCAGACGGGCTAATCTTGCCAGCTCACCCTGGATTTCCTCAAGGCGGGCGGCGGATTCCTCTCGTTCGGTGAGATCGCGGACAAAGCCGGTGAAGAAGGTCTTGTCTCCGGAGCGCATTTCGCCGACGGCAAGTTTCATCGGAAAGGTTGAACCGTCCTTTCGACGTCCGACAACAACGCGATCGACGCCGATGATACGCTTTTCTCCCGTCGCCAGATAACGGTGCAGGTAGCCGTCATGTTCGTTCCGGTAGGGTTGGGGCATCAAAATCCGCAGGTTCTGCCCGACGGCTTCTTCCTCAGCATATCCGAACTGCCGCACAGCGGCGGCATTGAAGGAAACGATCGTGCCATCCTGCTCGCTGACAATCGTAGCGTCGAGCACGGTATCAAGGATGGTCTTGAGATGCGTCTCGCGCATATGGACAGCTGTTTCAGCAATTTTAGCGGCTTCGCGCGCGTCTCTCAAGGCCGCGCCGACGAACGCGATAGCAATGGCAACCACGACAAACAGCCCGAGTTCGAGCCAGGGCGTTTCGGGATCAAGGTCCGAACGCATTTCGAAGAGAATTGCCACGACGCCGAGAAGTCCTGCGATCACAAGTGTCGGTGCAAATCCGAGCAGGACGGATGTGACCAGAACGGCCGGAATGAAAAGGCTGAATGTCCCCCTGCCAAGATGTCATGCGCAAAAAAGGCAAGCAGGATGGAAAGACAGGCGACCAGAGCCGCGATCAAGCAGTTTGTTTTTTGGCGATTTTCGGGGCCAGCTTTAGCGAAGCATTGCTCGTCCCGGAGGCACCGTTCCCATGCGGCATCATCTGAGACTACACCTGTTGCCTTCACTCATCATCTGCACGAAGCATGCGGACGTTGCGATTTGTAGCACGCGAAAGAATAGAGTGTCCACGCGCGTGTGATCAACGCGTGCACATCTCTTCATGAATAGCGGGCGCAGGTGCCGTTGTCGGCCACACTGTTTACAGTGTCAAAGGCCGAGCGCGGCGATCTCCGCATCGAGCCGTTCCCGCGCCTTCTTAGGGAATTTTGCAGCCTTGATGGCTTCGAGGTTTGCTGGGGCATCGTCGACGATAACGACTGCAACCATGCCCATGGCAAAATGCGGCAAACACTTGACCGCGTAGGCGCCGGGCATGTCGAACGTGACCTTGATGGCCTCATTGACCTTGCCCTTGAACGGGCTTGCGCCCTCGGGGATCAGTCCCTTAACGGCCTCGGCATTATGTCCCTTGTCGGTCGGGACAAAGGTGATGCTGTCGCCTTTGGCGATCTTGATCCCGGCAGGCTCAAAAACCATCGCGCCGTTCTTGCCCTTGTTGAGCATATGAATTTCGAAATCGGCCGCACTGGCTGCGAACGAAAAGGATGCAGCTAAAACGGCGCCGCTGACGAGTGATATGATGAACTTGCTCAATTTCATGCTCCTGAACCAAAAGCCATTCGACTTGTTTTGTCGGCGCATGGTGCCCTTTCAAGGCCGCACTGGACTTGTCCTAGATCAAACATGACCGCCAAATCTGCTTTTTTAACACGTCTGAAACGGCGGGCTGCAAATCCGGAGAATCGAACAGCTTCAGAAAGTTTCAACGCAAGGAATTGCGATGGATCAAAGACAGATCGCCATCGTCTGACTATCACTTAGGAAGCTGAATTTGTCTGGATGGAGCCCGATGACCAGAACACTGATCGAGAAATATGGCGAGACGCGCCTGCCCCGCTACACCAGCTACCCAACAGCGCCTCTGTTCTCGTCCGACATCGGCTCTCGCGACTACGTCGAATGGCTGCGGTCCGTGCCCTCAGGCGAAAGCACCTCGCTTTATCTCCACATCCCCTTCTGTCGCGCCATGTGCTGGTATTGCGGCTGCCACACGACAATCACCGAGCGGGACCAGCCGATCCGCGATTATCTCGCTGTGCTGGAGAAGGAAATCCGCCTCGTCGCTGAAACACGACAGGAACCGCTTGCCATTGGCGAGATCCATTTCGGTGGCGGCACGCCGACGATCATGGCGCCGGAGGCATTCAGCGCATTGATCGGCGTCTTGCGCGAAAACTTCGCGATCGGAACTTCGACGCGGATCGCCGTCGAGATCGATCCACGGACGCTCACTGCAGACATGGCCGGTGCGCTGGGGCAGTCCGGTGTCACGCGGGCAAGTCTCGGTGTACAGAGCTTCGATCCTCTCGTGCAAAAGGCAATCAACCGCGTTCAATCGGCGGAGACGACCACCGAGGCTGTTTTTGGCTGCACGCCAATGGTATCGATGCCATCAATTTCGACCTCATCTATGGACTGCCCTTCCAGACGGTCCGGTCCTGCATCGAGACCGTGGAAGCGGCGATCGAGATGCGGCCGGACCGCTTCTCTGTGTTCGGCTATGCACATGTCCCGGGCTTCAAGAAGCACCAGCGGCTCATCGACGAAAATGTGCTGGCGGGCGCGCAGGAGCGAAACGAGCAGGCCGAAGCCATTGCCGGCGCCCTCGTCGCCGCAGGCTACATCCGCATCGGTCTCGACCACTTCGCGCTTCCAAAGGACGATCTGGCAGTTGCTTCCGAGAGCGGCCGACTGCACCGGAATTTCCAGGGATACACAACAGACGAATGCCGGACCCTGATTGGCCTCGGCGCATCCTCGATCGGACGCTTTGCCGAAGGCTATGTCCAGAACGAGGTGCCGCTTGGTCTCTATGCCAAGCGCATTTCGGAAGGCGCACTTGCCACGACCAAAGGCTATGCAATGACGGCGCAGGACAGGTTTCGCGCCGAGGTGATCGAGCGGCTAATGTGCGATTTCCGCGTTGATCTTTCAACCATAGCCGCATCGCACGGCTTCGACCCCAAGCTATTGACGGACAACAATACGAGGCTTCGGGAACTCGTGGATGATGGTGTTGTGGATCTCAATGCCGATGTCGTGCAAGTGTGCGACGATAACCGTTTCATGATCCGCGCCGTGGCGTCCGCATTCGATGCCTATTTCGGCAGTGCCGGTCGCAGTTTCAGCAAGGCTGCGTAGCGCGGCGCCGAACTCTACCGAAGTTGCCTGCAAAACCGTCAGTGCATGTCCATCTGCTGCTTGTAGCGCTCGTAATCATAAGGAAGGATCGTCTGGCGTTCGATCATGCGGTGAACCCGCGGCGGCGCAGGGCCGCGGTGAAGCGCCGTCAACCGGTCGCCGATCGCAGCGTCGGCCTTGGTGCGGCGCTGGTTGTGGCGGACATATTCGACCCAGGTGGGCACGTGATAGGTCTCGGTCCAGACGGTCGGGTTTTCGAGATCGCGCATCAGGGCCCATTGCCCGGCGCCATCACGGATTCGAATGCGACGACGCTCGGCCATGGCGGTCAGGAACTCCGAAACATCCTCGTCGGCAATCTCATAGTCGATCATCACCACGATCGGACCGCTGCGCGGCTTGAGGTCGAGCTGCAAGGGCGGTTCGGAAAAGCGGTTGAGCGGATCGAGATCGAGCGACTGGAATTCCGGCAGCGGCAGGCGCAGGCCGATGGCTGCACCGGCGACCATGACGGCAGCGGAAATCATCAGCGCGTTGGCCGGCCCGTGTACTTCCGCCAGTTGCCCCCAGATCCAGCTGCCGGCGGCGATGCCGCCGAAGGTGGTGGTCTGGTAGAGAGACAGGGCACGGCCGACCACCCAGCGCGGGGTGGAAAGCTGCACCGTCGTATTGAACAGCGATAGCGCCAGCACCCAGCCGCAGCCGGACAGAAGAAGCGCGAGACAAGTAACGAGGCTGTAGGGGCTGAGCGCCGTGACAAGGCTGCTTATCGCAAATCCGGCAAAAGCGATGCGCACGATCGCCTCGCTCGAGAGATGCTCGCGCAGCCGGGCGCTGAGCAGCGCTCCTCCGATGGCACCGAGCCCGAAGGCACCGAGCAGTACGCCGAAGGTAAAGGGACCGCCGGAGACAAGATCGCGTGCGACGAGCGGAAGCAAAGCGAGGATGGCGCTAGCCGACAGGCCGAAGACGAAACCGCGCAGCAGCACCTTGCCGATATTGGGCGACATCGCGACGTAGCGAAGACCAGCAGAAATGGCCCGCCCCATCGATTCGCGCGGCAGCTTGCTCAAGGAGACATCGCGCCGCCAGCGCACCAAGGCGAAAATGATGGCGAAATAGCTCAGCGTGTTGGCCGCAAAGGCCGCCGCAGCCCCGGCCGCCGCGACGATCGCGCCACCGATCGCCGGACCGACGGAGCGGGTGATGTTGAAGCCCATGCTGTTGAGAGCCACAGCCGCCGGCAGCACCTCGCGCGGCACCATGTCACCAACGGAGGCCTGCCAGGACGGATTGTTGAGCGCGGTGCCGCAACCGATGAGAAAGGTGAAGAACAAAAGAAGCCAGGGCGTGATGAAGCCGAACCAGGCGCAGGCGGTGAGCAGCGCAGAGACGACCAGCATGAAACACTGGGCAATCAGCATGATCCGCCGGCGATCGAAATTATCGGCGAGCGCCCCTGAGACCAGCGAGAACAACATGATCGGCAGCGAGGTCGAGGCCTGGACCAGCGCCACCATATTCACCGAATCCGAGATCGACGTCATCATCCAGCCGGCGCCGACGGCCTGGATCAGCCCGCCGAAGTTCGAGGCCAGGCTCGCCAGCCAGATGGTGCGGAAAGTGTCGTGCCTGAATGGGGCCAGCGGCGATAGTCTATCCGGCAAAGCGCGTTTTCCTCGCTGTCATTCCATGAACACTGATTTAGGCCAGCGTATAGCAAGGGCAACCGGCCGTGCCACGGAAAGCTCAGTTTTCGGACAGGGAAATGGCACTCAGACAACGCAAGGGGTTCACAGAGACTGCGGAGAATATCAGCTTCAAGACCATCTTACTCAAGGCCCAGCCGCCGATTTGTGGATCACGCGACGCATATCTTGCATTTGCAGATAATCGAGCGTATATCACCCTCAAATTCTTGATCGGTTGATGAAGAGTGGGCCCGTCAGGACCCGCTCTTTTTTGTTACCCTCAAGTCTGTGCGGCCCGCCGCGGTTTTTGCCGGGCGCCATGCACGCAGGCAGATTTCGATCCGACGCGCCGACATGCCGATAGGGCAAGCGGTGCTGCGGACTCTCAGGGAGACAGCGTTTGTCCGATACGACAACGGCAGAACAGACACAGGAACCACGGCTGATCACGGAAACGGGTCTCGACCTGCGGATCGCCGATATCATCGAGCCCGTGCTGGTGCCGATGGGTTACCAATTGGTGCGGGTCAGGCTTTCCTCGCAGAACGGCGCGACGCTGCAGATCATGGCCGAGCGGACCGACGGCACGATGACGGTCGAGGATTGCGAAGCAATCTCGACGGCGATCTCGCCTGTTCTCGATGTGGAAGATCCTGTTGAAAAGCAGTATCATCTCGAAGTGTCGTCGCCCGGCATCGATCGCCCGATGGTGCGCAAGTCGGACTTTACCCGCTGGGCCGGCCATCTGATCAAGTGCGAAACCTCGATCTTGGTCGACAATCGCAAGCGTTTCCGCGGCAAGATCGTTTCGGCTGACGATGAAGGCTTTACCATCGAACGCGACCAGCCAGCCTATGGCGAGGAGCCGACGGTGGTCATTCCGTTCACGGCACTGGCCGAAGGGCGCCTGATCCTGACCGACGACCTGATCCGCGATGCGCTGGTTGCCGACAAGAAGGCGAAGGCCCAGCAGGCCGCAAACCAGAATTTCGAAGACGAAAACTCACCCATCGACTAAGGCACGGCGCGGCGCTTATAGCCCCCGGCAATCAGACGGAGACATGAAATGGCAGTCAGTGCTAACCGGCTCGAACTTCTGCAGATTGCGGATGCCGTCGCGCGCGAAAAGGTGATCGACCGCGAAATCGTGCTGGCCGCCATGGCCGATGCGATCCAGAAGGCCGCGCGCTCGCGCTACGGTTCGGAGAGCAACATCCGCGCCGACATCAATTCCAAGACCGGCGAAATCCGTCTCCAGCGCCTGCTCGAAGTGGTGGAAGTCGCGGAAGACTATTCGACGCAGATCCCGCTGGAACTGGCCCGCGACCGTAACCCGGACGCCATCCTCGGCGACTTCATCGCCGATCCGTTGCCGCCGATGGATTTCGGCCGTATCGCTGCACAGTCGGCCAAGCAAGTCATCGTGCAGAAGGTGCGCGAAGCCGAGCGTGACCGGCAGTTCGACGAATTCAAGGATCGCGTCGGCGAAATCATCAACGGCACGGTCAAGCGCGTCGAATATGGCAACGTGATTGTCGATCTCGGCCGCGGCGAAGGCATCATCCGCCGCGACGAAATGATCCCGCGCGAAAACATGCGCTATGGCGATCGTGTCCGCGCCTATGTCTACGACGTGCGCCGCGAACAGCGCGGCCCGCAGATTTTCCTGTCGCGTACGCATCCGCAGTTCATGGTCAAGCTCTTCACCATGGAAGTGCCTGAAATCTACGACGGCATCATCCAGATCCGCTCGGTTGCGCGTGATCCGGGTTCGCGCGCCAAGATCGCCGTTATCTCGAACGATTCCTCGATCGATCCGGTCGGCGCCTGCGTCGGTATGCGCGGTTCGCGCGTTCAGGCTGTGGTCGGCGAACTGCAGGGCGAAAAGATCGACATCATTCCCTGGAGCCAGGATCCGGCCGCATTCATCGTCAATGCGCTGCAGCCTGCGGAAGTCACCAAGGTGGTTCTCGACGAGGATGCCGAGCGCATCGAAGTCGTGGTTCCCGACGAGCAGCTGTCGCTGGCGATTGGCCGTCGCGGCCAGAACGTACGCCTTGCCTCGCAGCTCACCGGCTGGGATATCGACATCATGACGGAAGCGGACGAGTCCGAGCGCCGCCAGAAGGAATTCAATGAGCGCACCGCTTTGTTCATGGAAGCGCTGGACGTTGACGAAATGGTCGGCCAGGTGCTGGCCTCGGAAGGCTTTGCCGCCGTCGAGGAACTGGCCTATGTCGAGCTTGACGAAATCGCCTCGATCGATGGCTTCGACGACGATACTGCAAGCGAACTGCAGACCCGTGCCCGCGAATATCTGGAGCGGATCGAGGCTGAAATGGACGCCAAGCGCAAGGAACTTGGCGTTGCCGACGAACTGCGCACGATCAATGGCATGACCGGCCAGATGCTGGTTGCGCTCGGCGAGGACGGTATCAAGACGATCGAAGACTTTGCAGGCTGCGCCGCCGACGATCTCGTCGGCTGGTCGGAACGCAAGGACGGCGAAACGAAAAAGTTCGAGGGCCTGTTCTCCAAGCTCGAAATCTCGCGCACGGAAGCCGAGACCATGATCCTTCAGGCCCGCGTTGCGGCCGGCTGGATCACCGAGGACGAACTGGTGACAGAGCTTGAAGCGCTCGAGGTTGTGGAAGGCGCGGAACAGGACGCCTGATTGGCGTGTTGACCGTGATCCAGACCACCATGTCGGTTGAAGAGACAGAGACGACGGACGATGCAGGCGATGGCGAAGTGAACGGCCGGATGTGCATCGTAACGCGGCAGAGCGGCGAGACTGATGGTCTTATCCGCTTCGTCGCGGATCCGACGGGACGGATCGTGGCGGATCTCAAGAAGCAGTTGCCCGGACGCGGCTGCTGGGTCACGGCCGAACGGGCGGTCTTGGAAAAGGCAATTGCGAAGAAGGCTTTTCGCGGGCGCTGAAAAGGGACGTGACAGTGGGGCCGGAGCTTGCCGACGATGTCGACCGGCTTCTGTCGCTGCAATTGGCAGGGATGATGAACATGGCGCGCAAGGCCGGCCAGTTCATCAGCGGCGCATCGAAAGTCGATCAGGCGGTGCGAGGAATGGCGGCACTTGCCGTGTTCCACGCGGTCGATGCGGCTGCAGATGGCGTGCGCAAGATCGACCAGGCACGCAAGGCGATGAGCTTTGTCGCCGACGACGGACAGGAAATACGGTCGTTTCGCTTCTTTACCGAGGCCGAAATGAACGGGCTTTTAGGCCAGAATGCTTTTATCCATGCTTGCGCGCTTGCAGGGCAGGCGGGTGAGGGTGTAGTGAAGCGCGCAAACATGCTCGAAAAGTACCGGGGAACCGTCCCCGCTCGAGCCGTTGGCGCCGAAACTGGCCTGCCGACACAATGACGCGGGTGACCGGCACATGCCGGAAGCACCGCGAGTACGGAACAGAAATTGAACGGCGGGGTCTGGTGATACGCATCCGGCCCTGATCTTAGGAACGGAACGGAATGACTGACAACAACGACGACAAGACACACGGCGCAGCGGGCAAGAAGACGCTGACCCTGAAACCCCTGGGGGTTACGCAGGGGACAGTTCGGCAGGACATGGGTCGTGGCCGGACGAAAGCCGTTGTGGTCGAGACCCGCAAGCGGCGTCCGATCCGCCCCGAGGACGACAAGCCGATCGTAGCCGCTCCGCCCGTCGTGCAAAAGGCACCGGACGTGCGCCAGGCACCGGCTCAGCAGCCAGTTCGCCAGACACCGCAATCACAGACCCCGCAGCCGCGGCCGCAGGAAAACCGGCCGCGTGTCGGCGTTGTGCTCAACCAGCTTTCGGCCGGTGAGATCGATGCCCGCCGTCGTGCGCTTGCCGAAGCCCAGATCCGCGATGCGGAAGACGCCAAGCGTCGGGCTGCCGAGGAAGAACGCCGCCAGATTGAGGAAGCTGCCCGTCTGAAGCGCGAGCAGGAAGAGGCCGCCCGTCTCGCGGCCGAGGAAGCGGCACGCACGCCCGCCGAGCGCGAAGCCGAAAAGGTTGCGCTCGAGGCTGCCCAGGCAGCCGAAGCGGAAGCCGCATTGGCGGCCGCTGCCGTTGCAGCCCGTCGTGCCGAACAGGCACGCCCGTCGGCAACGACCAAAGTTGCCACCCCGGCTGCAGCGCCGGAAGGCGTCACCCGCGGCCGCAAGGTCAATGCGGAAGAAGAGGAAAACCGGCCGGCCCGCGGCAATGCTGCCCCGGTCCGTGGTAAGGTCGTCCGTCCGGAGCCTGCAAAGGCCCCTGCCCGTCCGAAGACGGAAGAAGAGCGCCGCAAGGGCAAGCTGACGCTGACGGCAGCACTTGACGACGAGGGCAATCCGCGTGGCCGTTCGATGGCTGCGATGCGTCGCCGTCAGGAGAAGTTCCGCCGCAGCCAGATGCAGGAAACCCGCGAAAAGGTTATGCGCGAGGTCATTCTGCCGGAAACCATCACCATTCAGGAACTCTCGCAGCGCATGTCCGAACGGGCTGTCGACGTGATCAAGTACCTGATGAAGGAAGGCCAGATGATGAAGCCGGGCGACATCATCGATGCCGACCTGGCCGAGCTGATCGCCGGCGAATTCGGCCATACCGTCAAGCGCGTTTCGGAATCCGACGTCGAAGAAGGCATCTTCAACGTTTCCGACGACGATGGCGAACTGGTTTCGCGTCCGCCGATCGTCACCATCATGGGTCACGTCGACCACGGCAAGACCTCGCTGCTCGACGCCATTCGCCAGACAAGCGTCGTCTCGGGCGAAGCCGGCGGCATCACCCAGCATATCGGTGCCTATCAGGTCGAGCAGAACGGCCAGAAGATCACCTTCATCGATACGCCCGGCCACGCGGCGTTCACCGCGATGCGTGCCCGTGGTGCGCAGGCAACCGACATCGCCATCCTCGTGGTTGCGGCCGACGACAGCGTGATGCCGCAGACGATCGAATCCATCAGCCACGCCAAGGCTGCCGGTGTTCCGATCATCGTGGCGATCAACAAGATCGACAAGCACGAAGCCGATCCGCAGAAGGTCCGCATGCAGCTCCTGCAGCATGAAGTCTTCGTGGAATCGATGGGCGGTGAAGTTCTCGACGTCGAAGTCTCGGCCAAGAACCGCGTCAACCTCGACAAGCTGCTCGAAGCGATCCTGCTGCAGGCCGAAATTCTCGATCTGAAGGCCAACCCGAACCGCACTGCCGAAGGTGTGGTCGTGGAAGCCGAGCTCGACCGTGGCCGCGGTGCTGTTGCTACCGTTCTCGTCCAGAAGGGCACGCTTGCGCCCGGCCAGATCATCGTTGCTGGCGATCAATGGGGCCGCGTGCGCGCGCTTGTCAACGACAAGGGCGAGCATGTGAAGGCTGCCGGTCCGGCAACCCCGGTCGAGATCCTCGGTCTCTCCGGAACGCCGCTTGCCGGCGACAAGTTCGCTGTCGTCGAAAACGAAAGCCGCGCCCGCGAAATCTCCGAATATCGCCAGCGCCTGACCCGCGACAAAGCCGTTGCCCGTGCATCCGGCCAGCGCGGTTCGCTCGAACAGATGATGAGCCAGCTCCAGAATACCGGGTTGAAGGAATTCCCGCTGGTCATCAAGGGCGACGTTCAGGGCTCGATCGAAGCCATCATCGGCGCGCTCGACAAGCTTGGTACCGACGAAGTCGGGCACGCATCGTGCATTCGGGCGCCGGTGGCATCACCGAGTCGGATATCTCGCTCGCCGAATCGTCGAATGCCGCCATCATCGGCTTCAACGTCCGAGCCAACGTTCAGGCCCGCCAGGCCGCAGAACGTGCCGGCATCGAGATCCGCTACTACAACATCATCTACGATTTGGTGGATGACGTGAAGTCGGCGATGTCCGGTCTTCTTTCGCCGGAACGCCGCGAAACCTTCCTTGGCAATGCCGAAATCCTGGAGGTGTTCAACATCACCAAGACCGGCAAGGTCGCAGGCTGCCGCGTTATCGAGGGCAAGGTCGAGCGTGGTGCCGGTGTGCGTCTCGTGCGCGACAACGTCGTCATCCACGAAGGCAAGCTCAAGACGCTCAAGCGCTTCAAGGACGAAGTCTCCGAAGTGCCGATGGGCCAGGAATGCGGTATGGCCTTCGAGAACTACGAGGACATCCGCGCTGGAGACACGATCGAGTGCTTCCGCGTCGAGCACATCACCCGCACGCTCTGATCCAAAGGCGGACCAGACTGCTACAGGTACAAAAAATGGCGGCTTCGGCCGCCATTTCTCGTTGGTGCGTTTAAATGACCAGCGTAATCGTCAGATCTGCTTGCCCAGCTTGGCATCTACCGACTGCGAATTTGAACCTCGGATGGCGAAGAACAGGAAGATCGCTGCCCAGAGGATCGACTTTTCGGCGCCGCCAAGACCCTCGGCCTGTGCGATGCCGTGGAAATAGACCGTGACCAGCAGCACGATCATCGCCGCGAATGCGGCAGGACGCGTGAACAGGCCGATCGCGACCAGGATGCCGCCGAAGAACTCGGTCGCGGCCAGCAGCGGCGACCAGAAGACACCCGGATAGAAGCCGAGGCCCTCGACCATACCGACGGCACCGAAGGGGTTGATGATCTTGCCATAACCATGGGTGATGAGCAGCAGGCCGGCCGTGAGACGCAGAAGCGTTTCGGCAAGCGTATCGAAGGGCACGTAGAGCTTCTGCAGCGCCGGGAAGATGGCACGGGGACGGGCGGAGGCGATTTCAGTCATGGACGATCCTTCTTGGATGTTTGCAATGCCGCAATTCTCTTGCCGCACCTCCGGGACAGCGCAAGATCATCCAGCCTAAAACATGATAAATTCAGTTAACATTATTGTGAGAACCGTATTGATGACTGGCCGATGGACCATTAGACTCCTCGGGGCAACACTCAAAACGGACGGGCGGAATGAACGAGAAACCCCGAATTTCCATCCTCTACTGCACGCAATGCAACTGGTTGCTGCGATCCGCCTGGATGGCGCAGGAGTTGCTATCGACCTTTTCCGATAGCATCAGCGAGGTCGCTCTTGTTCCGGGAACCGGGGAAATTTCGAGATCAGGCTCGACGACACGCTCCTGTGGGAGCGCAAGCGGGATGGTGGCTTTCCGGGCCCCAAGGAACTCAAGCAGAAGGTCCGTGACCTCATTGATCCGCAGCGCGATCTCGGCCACACGGATCGCAGCTAACGGATTCTGGAACGAAAAACAGCGGAGCCGAGCCCCGCTGTCTTTAACCTAAAGCTGCGATGCTCAACGATACGGCGAACGGCAGATTTTGTAGACGCCACCATAGGCCAGGAAGCGGTTGCTGCCCGGATCATAGGAGCGATAACGCTGCAGGCACCAGTTCACATGGGCGCTGTAGCCGCCACGGCGGACGTAGCGATCCCTGTAGATGGGGCGCGGCGCAATGTAGACGCTGAAGCCCGGCCTGTGGTGACGACGGTAATGCCGATCGCGATAGTAGTGCCGGCGGCCATTGTGCCAGACCTTCTGGACAACGGACTGCTGTTCGATCTTGATGTCGGGCACGGACAGCGGCACCGCCGTCGCAGGTGCGATGCTGGTGACCAACGAGGCTGCTGAAAGAGCGCAGCCGATGACAAAATTGCGCAATCTCGTCATTTTTTTGTCTCCTCACTTTTCCCAAGAGGGGTTTCCGGTTGTGTCCCTGATGCAGATAACGGTCGATATTTCTGTTTTATTCATGGCAGATGATCACGTTTTGTAACGATAGCGGAAACACCTGCCCGACATCTTGCTCCGCTTCCCCACAGGATGCGCCGTTCCGGGAGAGAGTCATCCGATCTTTCCAAAAAAGAGCGGCAAGCGTTGATCAGAGAAGGGGCAAGAAAACGACGATGAAACCGTCGCTCTTTCGAAAAGAGACCGCAATTTCCTGCGCGGCAGAAAAGCGATTGGCAATGAATCCGGTGGAAATATTCAGGAAAACGTCTTTCGAGATCAGTGACTTGACAGGTTCATCCGGTTGCCGAACGAGATCCAGGCGTGATTTTTTCCGTGCATGACGCAAAATCTTTAAAATCAGTGTTGACACCCGGCCAAGCGCCCCTTACACCCCGGTCCGTCGCCCAGATGGCGGAATTGGTAGACGCGCCAGCTTCAGGTGCTGGTACTCGAAAGGGTGTGGAGGTTCGAGTCCTCTTCTGGGCACCAAATTCCCGTTTCAGACCGTTAGTCGCGGTCCGAGACCACCTAAAAAAGCCCGGTTCTCCGGGCTTTTTTGTTGCGCGAAATCCGGATAAGCGAAAAACCGTTATGATAATTTATGATGCCCTGACGCGGCAGACGGCCGGTCATCGGATGTACCGGGCTTGACGCGCAGCTTGGCAGAAAGCATCAGGGAGAGGCGCCTCTCTCACACGGTTCGGCCTGATTCCCATGGCCCCGTTCACGTCAGACCTGAAGCCATGAACATTCTGCGTCGGCAATTTCTCCCTGGATCAAGGTTCTTCTCTCGCAGGCCTTGTCGCTTGGCGGCTTGTGGCTGCTGACCCAGGGGATCACGCAAGGAGGCTTACCGATCCTTTTGCTGCAGGGCGTCGCCGCTGCAGCCATCGGCCGGGTGTTCGGTCTTTCGCTGCTGTGGGTTCCTGTTCAGGTTCTACTGCCACTCGCTGTCGTCTATAATTCCAGCGTGCCATCCTGGGTCTATCCCGCGGCACTGGTCTTTTGCCTGCTGATCTATTGGAACAGTGCTTCCGAGCAGGTGCCGCTCTACCTGACCAATCGCCGCACGTGGAAAGCCTTGAGCGATATGGTGGAGGCGTCAAAGGCCCAAAGCTTCGTCGATCTGGGCAGTGGCATTGGCGGAGTGGTCACCTATCTTGCCGGCGCCCATCCGGCCCTTAAAGCCATCGGCCTTGAAACGGCGCCACTGGTTTTCCTCGCCTCGAGGGTCCGGGTGATGCTTGCGCGCCGGGCCAATGCGCAGGTGATCTACAAAAGCATATGGGACGAAGACCTCTCCGCCCATGATATCGTCTACTGCTTTCTCTCGCCGGTCCCGATGCCACGCATGTTTGCCAAGGCAAAGGCGGAGATGCGGCCGGGCACGCTGTTTATCAGCAACAGTTTTGCCGTTCCGGGAGAGGAACCGACCCGTGTCATCGACGTTGCCGATGGCAGGAAAACCAAGCTTTACGTTTACACGATGTAGGGACGTCGATCCGTCAAGATTTGGATCGGCGATCAGGCTGCCTTGCGTTTCGCGAGGTAATCGTAGAGCCCGTCTTCGTCGATACTGAGCGCGAAGATCTCCTGCTCTTCCGAAACGTCGCCGGCCGGCGTCTGCGAGCCCTGCCCTGCCCTGGCAAGAGCAACCAGTTGCGCCTCTTTCGTCTCTTCATCGCTTGGCGTTTCGTCCGCGCTCTGAGCAGATCCGTCAGGAGCCGTGGAACCAGCCGTGCTGCCGCCGCCATCCGCTTCCGCATCAGCCTGCGTCTGGGCCACTTCTGCACCGGCGGCAAGAACCTGGATGGTTTCGATTGCCGCGGCAACCGGATCGGACCCTGCGCCGGTCTCCGTTTCCGTATCCTCGGCTGCGGCTTCGTTGCCTTCCTTGACGGCGTCCTGCAGCTTTTCGATGTCTTCGAGCTTGTCGGCGGCTTCCAGCGTCCTGATGTCCGCCTCGCGTTCCTTGCGCGTTTCGGCATCCTCGACCCGGGTTGGATCCTTCTCCAGCCGTTCGAGTTTCAACTCTTCCTCGGTCTTCGGATCGGCGATATCTTCCAGGCGCTGCAACACCTTGGTGGTTTCCGAAGTCGTCGACTTGTCTTCCTCGGCCTTGTCGGCAAGCATCGCCTTGATCGCCTGTGCGGCGTCACCATACGGCCGCTTGATCGCTTCGATCATCTGTGCGGCACTGATGCCGAGCTCAGTCAGGCCGGACCGTTTCTCCACCTCGGCAACACTGTTTGGCGCATCCTGGCGGGCCGCGGTCAGCGCATCCTTCATCCGCAGGCGATAACCCGCTTCGTCTTCGCCGTCCGCCTGCTGGAGGCCGTTCTGCGTCACGAAGCGCGCCAGGAACAAAGCCTCCGCCGTCGGCGTCTTGTCGGATCCGTCGAGGGCGGCGTTCAGGTCCCCAACGGAGACACGGAACGTGGCAAGCCCGATCTTCATCGGCTTACCGTCAAGGTCCTTCTTCGTCACGTAGTCGGCGAAATAGAGGGCGTCTTCAAGACGGGTGCCGAAGTCGAGGCTGGATTCGTCTGCGCCCTGCGTCACCCCCATGACGGCGGTGAAGCGCGCGATCAGCGTTGCCAGCGGATTTTCATCGCGCTGCAGCGCGCCGAAGAAGTGCTCGTTGATCCTGGCATTGGCAGACCGGGCAACGTCGTCTGCAGCCACCTTGGTCTTGAGGATCTTGTCCTCTTTTTGCCTTTGACCTTTTCTTCCTCTTCAAGCCGACGTTTCTCGATGTCGTTCAAAAGCGACTGGACGAGCGAGGTCGCGACAGTTCCGCCAGCTTGGAGGGATGTTATATTCATCGTCGGTTTTCCGGCGTTGATCGAAAAGATGTACCAGAACGATAGAACACAACCGTTAACTGCTGCTTAACCGTGCAGGCCAGATTTCGGAGGCGTATCCGGTGGCTGCGGTTTGCAGACGATCGTCACCAGGACGAAGCTGACATAGAGCAACAGGTACCAGGAGCCGAGCTTCTGCAGCGACACCATGTGCCAGACGGTCTGTCCCGGGTAGAGCCAGATACCGGTGGCTGTGCCTATGTTTTCGGCGATCCAGAGAAAGACGCTGGTCAGCAATGCGGCGACCACCAGCGGCATCCAGCGGGCTTTCCGCTCGAGCGTGAAATAGATGCGCACACGGCCGAACAGCAGGACGGTTGCCACGAACAGACCGAGCCGGAGGTCGATGATGTAGTGATGGGCATAGAAGTTGAGGTAGATCGCCAGCGCCAGAAGGGCCGTCAGGGCAAACGGCGGATAGTGGGTGAAGCGCATATCGAAGATGCGGATGGCACGCGCCATATAGCTGCCGACAGAGGCATACATGAAGCCGGAAAACAGCGGCACCCCGGCAATCCGGAAGACGGCCTCTTCGGGATAGGTCCAGGAGCCCATGTGGACCTTGAAAATCTCCATCAGCGTGCCGACAACGTGGTAGATCAGGATGACTTTGGCCTCGTCCCAGCTTTCCATCTTGAGACGCAGGAAGAGGATCTGGATGGACAAGGCTGCCAGGAACAGCGCGTCATAACGATGGAGCGCCCATTCCGGCTGCCAGACGAGTTTTGTGGCGATGATCAGGAACAGCATCAACGCGCCGAACAGGCATGCCCAGGCCTGCTTGAGGCCGAACAAGATGAATTCCGAGAGCCCCGGAGGAAGGCGCGAAAGAAAACCGCGGATTGCCAGCCGCAGTGGCTCCAGCGTCGGACCGGTGGCATGAACGTCGCGCGGCTCCCGCATCAGATCAGCTGTGCGCGAAGATGTCGGTTTCGTTCCAGCCCAGAAGGTCGAGCTTTGAGCGCGTCGGCAGGAAGGCGAAGCACGCGTCGGCATGATCCAGCCGACCATCACGGATCAGCCGCGCCGTCAGTTTTTCGCGCAGCGCATGCAGATGCAGCACGTCGGATGCAGCATATTCCAGCTGTGCCTGCGACAGTGTTTCGGCTGCCCAGTCAGAGGATTGCTGCTGCTTGGAGATGTCGACGTCAAGCAGTTCCTTCAAATTGTCCTTCAGGCCGTGGCGGTCGGTATAGGTGCGGGTCAGCCGCGAGGCGATCTTGGTGCAGAACACGGGCGTCGTGGTCACGCCGAATGTCTGGAAAAGAACGGCGATGTCGAAGCGGCCGAAATGGAAGATTTTCTGGCGCGCCGGGTCTTCCAGCATGGCGGTGAGGTTCGGCGCCTCTTTCTGGTCGCGTGCGATGCGGATGACGTCTGCGGTGCCATCACCGGGCGAAAGCTGAACGAGGCAAAGCCTGTCGCGGCGGGGAACGAGGCCGAGCGTTTCCGTATCGATGGCGATCGCGCCGGTGTAGCGCTGCGCATCCGCTGCCGGGATATCGCCCTCGTGGAACCGTATTGTATTTGCCATGGAAATCCCCACATGAAATCTCGAACGCCGGCCGCCCTATAGCGCATGTCCAGGCCGAGTGATACCAACTTTGAACCGCAGCCGTCCGACTATTTCAAGGCGTACACTGCGAACAGGTGATGACTATGTCCCTTGAAATCGGCTGGAAACGACACGTGGCCGCTTTGGCCTTGCTGCTTGGCTCGCAGGCGCCCGCGCTGGCCTATACCGATCTGCCAGGCGTGCGGACGCCGCAAGAACTTGAAGCCAAACGATCCCAGGTTTGCGAGCAGGTGCTGATCCGCAGGGACAAGTGGGCCGAACCCACGAGAGGCCCTCGGTACACCTACGCCTATTCCTGCGAGCAGGGCGGGTTCACCGTGCAAAGCAATCGGCTTCCACCGTCGCTGGAGCGCCAGAAGCGCGGTCTCAACTACTGATTTTCGTCTTTGCAAATCCCGTACCACGCCATAAAACACGCGGAGAGAACGGGAGAAAATACAATGACATCCGCTAACGCCAGGCCGCTGGTCATCAGCGCACCCGAACCGCGCACACTCGACCTGATCTTCACGCCGCAGGCTCTGGCGCAACTGAAGGCCAAATACCGGATCGTTGAGGCCCATCCCGAGAACATCGCCGGGCTCGGGGATGATGTGCTCTCGCAGGCCCGTTTCATCATCGGCCAACCGCCGCTCGATCACGCGATGCTGGAGCGCATGCCGCACTTGCGCGCAATCCTCAACGTCGAAAGCAATCTCATCAACAACATGCCCTATGAGGTGCTGTTTGCTCGCGGCATTCACGTGGTGACCACCGGTCAGGTCTTTGCCGAGCCCGTCGCCGAACTCGGGCTTGCCATGGCACTTAACATCGCCCGCGGCATCGTCGATGCCGATGTCGATTTTCGTGCGGGCCGTGAACTCTGGGGCGGCGACGGCAATGCGAAAGCCCGTCTGCTCTCCGGCTCGGATGTCGGCATCATCGGCTTCGGCGATCTGGGCAAGGCGCTCAACCGGGTTCTGTCCGGCTTCCGCACGAAGATCAAGGTCTATGACCCGTGGATGCCGGCCTCGATCCTGATCGATAATGGCGTACAGCCGGCAACGCTTGAGGATGTGCTGGCGACAAGCGACTTCATCTTCGTGGTGGCCGCCGTCACCAGCGAGAATGAACATTTCCTCGGCGAAAAGGCCTTTGCGACCATGCGTCCGGGTGCCGCCTTCATCCTGCTCAGCCGCGCCAATGTGGTGGATTTCGATGCGCTGATGGGGGCGGTCGCAAGCGGGCATATCGTGGCGGCGAGCGACGTCTACCCGCAGGAGCCGTTGCCGCTCGATCATCCCGTGCGTTCGCTCAAGGGTTTCCTGCGGTCGGCACATCGCGCCGGCGCGCTCGACAGCGCCTTCAAGAAAATGGGCGACATGGTGCTGGAGGACATGGACCTGATGGACCGCAGCCTGCCGCCGATGCGCTGCAAGCGCGCCGAGCGCGAGACTGTTTCACGCATGCGCTCCAAACCGGTAACGGTGAACTGAGGTTCAGGGGGCACACCGTCTGGCCAAAGGTCTGCGGGTTTTTCACCGTGCACGAAGGCGTATCTCGTCGAAGCTCCAGTCCTTCAGAAGCACACCATCCTTCCAGACGGTGTGCAGGTGGTTGGGCCGATCATCGAGTTCGTCTAGCCGTGCCGCCTCCAATCCGGAAAGCCCCTGCACCACAGCCTGGCGGCCAGCCTTCGACGCCTTGAGGTTCATCGTTGCCGGACGTTTGTAGACGTCGCGCCAGACGCCGTTCTCGTCTAGCCGGGCATTGGTCTTCATCGCGAAGGAATAAGTATCGCGGTTGACCCTCTGCAGCAGCAGCGAGCCCATACCAAAGGCGATATTTTCAGCCGAGAAGCCGAAGGCTTCCAGGCGACCGAGTATCAGGCTGATATCTGAATTGGAGATGCCGTCGCCCTGGATGACCCGAACACAGGGATCAAGCACCTTGTAGCCTTTTCCATTGAGCTTCGAGCCGAAGTGATAATCGAGCTGCTTGATGACATGAACAGGCGTTTCGATCGGATCGCCGCTGTCCGGGCGGATGACCACCGTGCCGCCGCTGGCTTTCAGCTTGTCGCGCAGTTGTTTGCCCCAGATCTCCGAAACCGCATAATCGATGTCGTAGCTATCCGAGACCACCGCAAACGTGCCGCCCTTGGCGAAGGTATCGATCATATTGCCATAGGCTTCCGGCTCGCGCTCGATGCCCCAGGCAGTCATGGTCGAATGTTCGGACGCAGGGATTGAGAAACCGGCCATCGGCGCCCCGTAATAGCGGCGGGCGTAGAGAATACCGCTCATCGTGTCCGTGCCCATGAAATGCACGAGATGGGCTGCACCACCGAGCCCGGCCTGCTCCAACGAGCCCGCACCGCGGGCGCCGAAATCATGGAGGCGAAACGGCAGAACCGATTCCGGATCGTCGCAGGTCTTCTCCAGGAACGGACGAAGGATCTGCTTGATCTTGCGGACATTGCTGGCCACGGACGATGGATACCAGACGGCGCGCAGAAGAGCCGTTTCGATATAGGTGGTCAACCAGGCCGATTGCGGGTCGGTATTGACCACCTGCACCATCGGCACGCCACGGCGCAGAAGCGTGCCCTCCGGCAGCGCCTGTATCTCCAGAGGAAGCAGTCCGCCGAAGACATTGACGATGCGCTCCCAGCCGGCGCGGTTGAACGGCAGCCCATGCGCGATGACGATCGCTTCGGCCTCCTCGATGTCCGCCGCCGCCACCGGACGCGACAGATATTCCTTCAGGAACATCTGCAGCCCGAAGAACACGACATCTGCATGATCCACCTGCCCACGGGCCTCAATATAGGAGGAGATGCCGCGGGTGCCGGGCGGATATTGCAGGAAGTGGCTGAACTTGTAGCTGTCGGTATTCAGGATCAGGTTCGTCAGGTTCATCGCAGTCCTCCCGAGGCAACACAGCCAAAGCGCTACAGCCGAGATCAGATGTACGCCACCACCTGCGGCGGATAAAGCCGCAAAGAATTCCTGCCCATGGTTAATATTCCGTCAATCTTTTCACGTTAGTCTTCAGGCAATATCATGCACGTCCGCATTCCGTGGCCGTGCGGCACACGCAGTCTGGTCCGGTACCTATACCGCCGGGCAGCGCATGAAGCGCCCTTTCACCGACATGACAGGTATGCGTCCGCTCGAAGCCATTGCTTGGAGCGGACCTATTCGAATTCGGACAGTCGTAGCCGATCTGGTGCATGGTCCGCAAAAGAGCTGAAGGAGATTGCGATGCTGATGCCCATTCTCACAGCCCGGACGCAGGCTCAGGGAACACCCGTTGTTCCCGTTGAAGCAATCCAACCGCGGGACCGTCTGCTGGCGCCTGCGCTCGCCATTTCCGGCCCTCGTGCGGAAGCCATTCTCAAGATTCTCGAAACGCTTGGTCGCCATCTCAACGGCAGCGAGGTTCTGCCCAAGGAGGCGCTGGCGAAACTGATGGAGACGCTGGCGCGCATCCTCAAATTTCCGCCGCTTCCACAGGAAACAAGCCACGACTTCGGTCGGAGGCTGGCCAGCTTTCTGGAGAAACTGCCGCCGGAAGCCCGGGCTGTCCTTGAGAAACAGCTCGGCCAGCGAAACCTGGCTTTGCAGGTCCGTCTGCTGGTCGAAGTCCTGCAAAGTCCGGCAGGGACTGATGCAGGGCGCTTGCGTGCCACCCTCCAAAACCAGGCATATTTAACCAGCCCTTCGCGCGACACGGGGCAGCAGGTCCGCTCATCTTCCCAGCCCGCGCTTCCGGCGCAGCACCTCGCGACCCTCACCGCCAGGTCCGCACCGGGAATGTTCGCCGCACCTGTGGACGCCGCCCTTCTCCAGGCGGTTCTGCGTAAAACCTTCGGATCTGACGCGCCATTTGACGTCTCGCAGCCAGCCTTGGGCGAAAGTGAACTTGATGCAGAGACGGTAGCAGTGCCAAAGCGACCGGGCGAGAGCAATAACAAGACCGGGCAGGCACAGCAGGCAGCCAATGCCACTGCGGCCCGAGCGGCCACCCCGGAACCCATACCACAACTACGCGCCGCCGCTGCCTTCCTGGCCGCCGACCCGGAAGCTCTTTCGCTTGTGTCGGCCATTGCGCAAGGCGAGATCGACCCGCAGGTCGAAACGGCTTTTGCCTCACAGCCAGATGACAAGACACCGCCCGGGCGGACCAATAAGGCCGGAGACTTCGAAACGGATGGAACCTTTGTCGCTGAGCCTGATATGGAGGCTCAGATCGATATGGTGGAGCTACAGAATGCCACTGATGCTGCGGAACCTTCCGTTTCCACACCCGACAGTTTTGAAACGCCTCTTGCCGAACCGGTAGAGGCAGATCAACAGGCGCTGCCGCAGGGCGACACCGAACAGGCTCAGGATGCGCGTGGCACTGAGCAGACACCATTCAAAGCCGGCGCTGATCGCGTTGTGGATGCGCCTTTGGATGATCGTTCCGTGACTTATGAAGCTCCCGAAGAACATCAGCCCCGACAGGAACAGGAAGAGAAGCAGGCGGCAACCACGGACCGCCCGTCTGAAAAACCCGTGCGCATCCTGGCTGAGACCCTGAAGGCACTTGTCCAGAACACGTTGCCGTTGCCAGAGGGCACGACCGCAGAAACGGCCGCCTATCGGCAAACGGCATTGGGCGCCGCCGGCGGGACGGTTCCTAGCGTGGCATCGGTCACTTTGCCAGGCCTTGAGGCCATGCTGGATGCGGCAACCACGGCAAGTGACAAAGGCTGGACCGCAGAGCTTTCCGACGAGATCGACAGCTGGATGACGCAGGTCGAGGCAGGTGCTGAAGAGGTTGCCGAGGAGGGCTGGAGGCCGCTGCCCAAGGCGGATGAAGCGATACGCGATCCCCTCCTGCAGCATCGGCTGCTTGAGGCAATGGTCGGACGCGACGCCGTCCCCTTTGCCATCATCCCCTATCTGCCGGCGAAACCGGACGACGACCTGTTTGCTGAAGCAGCGGAAGAGCATCAGGCCTCTACCGAAGAGGAAGAATCGGGCGGCGAGACGCAGGATGAAGATCAGCCCAACCGCCGCGATGACGAAGAGCCGATGTCTCTTGCGGAACAGGACGGCCCAGCCAGCGAAGACGAAGACACGACGCAGGATGCCTACGCGCTCTACATGCGCATGGGCGGTCTGGCATAAAACCTTGCACGCTGCGAACAAACAAAAGCCCGCGGGAATCGCTTCCCGCGGGCTTTCTCATTTCAGTCGATCAACGATCAATCGTTGTTGCGGTTCTTCAGAGCCGCACCCAGGATGTCGCCGAGCGAAGCGCCCGAGTCGGACGAACCGAACTGTGCGACGGCTTCCTTCTCTTCGGCAATTTCCAGAGCCTTGATCGAAAGCATGACCTTGCGGTCCTTCTTGGAGAAATTGGTGATGCGGGCATCAACAATCTGGCCAACGGTGAACCGCTCCGGACGCTGCTCGTCACGGTCACGCGACAGGTCGGCGCGACGGATGAACGAAACGATGTCTTCGTGGTTGACGAGCTTGACTTCAACACCGCCGTCATTGACGGCGATGACTTCGCAGGAGACGACAGCATTCTTGCGCAGGTCGCCGGATGCAGCGGCGTCGCCGACCGAATCCTTGCCGAGCTGCTTGATGCCGAGCGAGATGCGCTCCTTGTCGACGTCAACATCCAGAACGACGGCCTTGACCATGTCGCCCTTGTTGAACTCTTCGATAACCTGTTCGCCCGGACGGTTCCAGTCGAGATCCGACAGGTGAACCATGCCGTCGACATCGCCGTCGAGACCAATGAACAGGCCGAATTCGGTCTTGTTCTTGACTTCGCCTTCAACTTCCGTGCCAGCCGGGTGGCTGTGCGCGAAGGCCTGCCACGGGTTCTCAAGCGTCTGCTTGAGGCCGAGCGAGATGCGGCGCTTGGTCGGATCGACTTCGAGAACGACCACGTCAACGTCCTGCGTCGTGGACAGGATCTTGCCGGGGTGTACGTTCTTCTTGGTCCAGGACATTTCGGAGATGTGGATCAGGCCTTCGATGCCCGGCTCCAGCTCTACGAATGCACCGTAGTCGGTGATGTTGGTGACGGTACCGGAGATCTTCTTGCCATCCGGATACTTGGCACCAATGCCATCCCACGGATCCGACTCGAGCTGCTTCATGCCGAGCGAGATGCGGTGGGTTTCCTGGTTGATGCGGATGATCTGAACCTTGACCTGCTGGCCGATGTTCAGGATTTCCGACGGATGGTTGACGCGGCGCCATGCCATGTCGGTAACGTGCAGCAGGCCGTCGATGCCGCCGAGGTCAACGAACGCACCGTAATCGGTGATGTTCTTGACGACGCCGTCAACAACCTGACCCTCTTCGAGGTTCTGGACGATTTCCGAACGCTGTTCAGCACGCGATTCTTCAAGAACCGTACGACGCGATACAACGATGTTGCCGCGACGCTTGTCCATCTTGAGGATTTCGAAGGGCTGCGGGTTGTGCATCAGCGGGGTAACGTCGCGGATCGGGCGGATATCGACCTGGGAGCGCGGAAGGAAGGCAACAGCACCGTCGAGATCGACCGTGAAGCCGCCCTTGACCTGGTTGAAGATAACGCCTTCGACGCGTTCGCCGGCTTCGAACTTAACTTCGAGACGGACCCAGCTCTCTTCGCGGCGAGCCTTCTCGCGCGACAGAACAGCTTCGCCCATCGCATTTTCGATGCGCTCGACATAGACTTCGACTTCATCGCCGACCTTCAGCGTGCCGTCCTTGGCCTTTGCGCCGAATTCCTTCAGCGCGATGCGGCCTTCGACCTTGAGGCCGACGTCAACGATCGCGACATCCTTTTCGATCGCCGTAACGATACCCTTGGTAACGTAGCCTTCGGCGAGATCGTGGGTTGCAAAGGATTCCTGCAGCAGGGCTGCGAAATCATCGCGGGTAGGGTTTGCTTGAGACATTAAAACTCCTGGGCGTGCCGCAAGGGGCACAGGCGCCGGTGGCTGGTGTTGATCAAATCCGATGGTCCATCCGCTCTCTCGTTTAAGGAGGAGCCAAGCCGGCGCGGGGACGGAACATGCGAATGCTTATTTGCTTCGGGCAGCCTCGATAATCCTGCGGGCCGCCTGGAACGCCGCCTCTATACTCATTTCGGAGGTATCTAGCAAGTGCGCATCTAAGGCCGGACGCAAAGGACTGTCGGCGCGGCCCATGTCGCGCTCGTCACGCTTGACGATATCGGCGAGAATCTCGAGGTAATCCGCCGGAACCCCGTTGCCGACGATCTCGTCGAAGCGGCGCCGGGCGCGGACTTCCGCCGATGCGGTGACATAAAGCTTCACCGGGGCATCCGGGCAGACGACGGTGCCGATATCGCGACCATCAAGCACCGTGCCGGGTGCGCGCACCGAAAACGCCCGCTGCGCCTCGACCAGCGCGCGGCGCACCGCGGGCATCACCGCAATCTTCGAGGCCGCCTCGCCGATCGAATGCTGCGACAGCACCGAACGATCGAGCCCGGCCAGTTCGATATCCCGCGCGGCACCTTCGGCCACCAGCTCATCATCGAGCGGCAGGCCTGAATCGATGAGCGCCTTGGCTGTTGCGCGGTAGGTGAGGCCCGTATCGAGATGATGGAAGCCGTACGCCTCCGCGATCCTCCGCGACAGCGTCCCCTTGCCGGCTGCCGCCGGGCCGTCGATGGCGATGATGAATGTCATGGAAACTCCGATATCTGGGTTTGACTTCTAAACCAGCCCCTGCCCTCAAGTTCAAGCGCAAGTTTCCGTGCATTCCATTTGCGCGGCAAGCCATGAAGGTGGCATATCGGCCATCCTGCCGGGCAAACCAAGGCATCGCAGCCTATCCCGCAAGTTATGCTTTGACAGACGAGGCCAAGACGATTATGGGGACCGGCTAATTCATTTACCCTTCAACCGTCGGATTTCCGGCAAATGCCGGTTCCGCCGGCCATTCAAGAGGCTTTGAAGCGTGGCAAAACCGCAACTTGGAACAAAGCGCATCGACCCGGAGACAGGCCGTAAATTCTACGACCTGAACAAGGACCCGATCGTTTCCCCTATACCGGAAAATCCTATCCGTTGTCCTATTTCGAAGAGACATCGGTCGCCAAGGTTCTTGAAAAGGCCGAGGAAGAGGAAGTCGCAGAAGTCGATACCGAGAACACCGAAGTCGAGCTCGTCTCCCTGGAAGAAGCAGACGGCGATGCCGCCGGCGATGACATTCCGGATCTCGGCGACGACGATGTCGAGATCGATGCCGATGACGACGATACCTTCCTCGAAGCCGACGAAGACGATGACGACGACGAACTCAGCGACCTGATCGGCGTGTCGGACGACGACGACGAGGTTTAAACGCTTCGAAAATCATGATAATGGCTTCCGCGTACGGATTTGAGCGCATCGCGGAAGCTGCATCCAAAGCATCGAAATAAAATCGTCATCCTTCCCGCTTTAAGGCTTGCCATCTTCCGGAAGCGGAAGTATTAAGCCGCCACCCGCCGAGGCGAACACCTCAGCGGACTTCCCGGAAACCGGCCTTGCCGGACCCGTTATGGGGCTATAGCTCAGCTGGGAGAGCGCTTGCATGGCATGCAAGAGGTCAGCGGTTCGATCCCGCTTAGCTCCACCAAACCTTTTTCAAGCGATTGATTTTTGTTCTGTACCCTGAGGCGTAAGCGACCTTTGCCGGTCGATTGCACCCCGGACAGCGCGCGGGTCGAAAATGATCCGCAGTCGATATCGTGGAATTTGACGAAAACCCTGCCCAACCAGAACAGCAAAAATCTTCTCCCCGGACTTGAAGAGCGGACTGCCTGCGCCCAAATCTTCGGCAACCCGCTGGTCCGGGCCCCTCTGGCAGGCACCCCGGCGCGCTTGCGATGTCGGACCGTTTCCGACAACGCACGCCGGTGGAGTAAACCGTCTTGGAGACAAGCTTCCTTTTTATTGAATGGCTGAGCAAGCCCGTCTGGATGTGGCTGAGCTTCCTGGCTCTCGTCATTGCCATCCTGTCCTTCGACCTTGGCATCCTGCACAAGGAAAACAAGGAGATCGAGGTTGGGGAGAGCATCAAGCTCTCCGCGCTCTACATCTCGCTCGGCCTCGCCTTCGGCGGCTGGGTCTGGTGGTATCTCGGTGCCGATGCCGGCCTTGCCTACATGACCGGCTTCGTCGTCGAAAAGACGCTCGCCCTCGACAATGTCTTCGTCATCGCGCTGATCTTTTCCTTCTTCGCCGTCCCGCGGCTTTACCAGCACCGCGTGCTGTTCTGGGGTATCCTCGGCGTGATTGTGCTACGCGCCATCATGATCGGCGTCGGCGCGACGCTGGTCGCCGAATTTTCCTGGCTTCTCTATGTCTTTGCCGCCTTCCTCGTCGGCACGGGCTTGAAAATGCTGTTCATGAAGGAGGCTGAGCCCGACATTTCCAACAATGCACTGGTGCGCTTCATGCGCCGCCGGTTCAATGTCACGGAGGGGCATCACGGCGAGCACTTCTTCGTCAAGCAGGCCCATCCAAAGACCGGCAAGCTCACCTGGTTCATCACGCCGCTGTTCATGGCACTCGTCCTGATCGAGGTTGCCGACGTGATCTTCGCCGTCGATTCGGTCCCGGCCATTTTCGCCATCACCACGGACCCCTTCCTGGTCTATACCTCCAATATCTTCGCAATTCTCGGCCTGCGTGCGCTCTATTTTGCCCTTGCCGCGATGATCCATCGCTTCCGCTATCTCAAGCCGGCGCTGGCGATTGTGCTGATTTTCATCGGCTCGAAGATCTTCGTGGCTGATCTTCTGGGTCTCGAGAAGTTCCCGGCCGCCCTCTCGCTTGGCATCACCTTTGCCATCATCGGAAGCGGTGTCGTCTGGAGCCTGATCAAGACCCGCGACGACAAGGTGGAAGCATGACACAGGACCCGACCACGCCGCTGGAAAAGGATGACGATGATCGACGGTCAGAGACGGCCGATCAGGCCGGCGCCACATCCGCCCATCTTCGAAAACTGAATGAGGAGGCTGCCCTCAGGGGCAGCCTTTCCATTGCCGAGATGATTTCCACAATGGGCAAGGCGAGCATCGCCTTTACAGTCCTGATCCTTGCGCTGCCTGCCCTCACCCCGATCCCCGGGCCGTTTGGCATGGTGTTCGGCACGTGTCTCGCGATCGTCTCGCTTCAGATTATCGGCGGCGCAGAGCACCTGACTTTGCCCTGCTTCGTCGGTCGGCGCCGCATGTCGGCCGCAACCATTTCCTCGTGGTGCGCCACACCGCACCCGCCATTACCCGGATCGAAAGACTGCTGCGGCCCGGACGTCTGTCGGCACTTGCGGGACCAGCGGCCCAACGGCTGCTCGGCGTCCCGATCTTTCTGCTCGCCATCGCCATTGCCTTGCCGATTCCACTGGGCAATTTTATGCCGGTCATCGCGCTGGTCGTGATTGCCGCTGCGCTGCTGGAAGCGGACGGGCTGGCCGCAACAATCGGTCTCGTCCTTTCCGTGCTGGCGCTCACCTTGACCACCGGCCTGCTCTACGGCGCCTATTCGGCAACGGCCTGGGCAATCGGGTGATCGATGGTGAATGGCTGTGGAGGAGAGTTTCCCGATTTACGAGGCGGTTTCAACCCTCTCGTCACGCCACAGCAAGCCTCTGACCAGCGGAGGCACCGCTGCTTGCGCGTCCGTAGTCTGCCTGGGCTTCGACGGACTGCGGGCATTCGGCAGGAGCCGAAATCCAGCTATCGGGCATCGCCGATTGGCTTTCCCTACGGTCCGTTTCCATGATCTGAAGGATAGATGGGAGCGCCTTCTGGAACGCGGCGACACATCCCGGGTCGAATTGCGTGCCTGCCTTGTCGGCGATGTATCCGACCGCGCGATCGACGGTCCAAGCTTCCTTGTAGGGTCTGGCCGTCGTCAATGCGTCGAAATTGTCGGCGATGGCAACGATGCGGCCTGACACCGGGATCGCTTCGCCGACAAGACGGAATGGGTATCCTTGTCCGTCCCAGCGCTCATGATGACTGCCCGCGATTTCCGCGGCGAGTTGGAGCAGGCTTGATTTCGATTCCCGCAGGATATCGCAGCCAACGACGGTGTGCCTTTGCATGGCGGCAAATTCCTGCTCGGTCAGCTTGCCATTCTTCAGGAGGACTGCATCCGGTATGGCGACCTTGCCGATGTCATGCATCGGCGATGCCAGCCGGATATCGGAGCAGAGGCGTTCCTCCATTCCATAGGCCCGAGCGATTGCCTCCGAGTAGAGGCCAACGCGCCGGGTATGGCGTGCCGTCTCAAGATCCTTGTAGCTTGCCGCAATCGACAAACGATCAATGATTTCCTCTTCACGGGCGCGCAATTCGACAACCGCCTTTTCTACCTCGACACGCAGCCACTCGGCCTTGTCGGCAAGCTTGTTGCGCGCATCGACGAGCGCGACGAGGTTCTTGATGCGCGCCTGGAATTCCAGCGGATTGACAGGCTTCGTCAGGAAGTCGATTGCCCCTGCATTCAATGCCGCCATGCGTGTTGCGGTATCGGTGTCGGCGGTCACAAACACAACGGGCTTTTCCCGGTACCTATCGAACCGGACCAGTTCCGTGAGGAGCTCGATGCCGCTGTACACAGGCATCTGGAAGTCGATGATCGCAATATCGTAGTCAAGCTGTGGCGCTGCCGCCAGCACATCCTCGGGCTGCAGGAACGGAACGGCCGTGCAGCCCGGGAGTTTTTCGACAAGCTTCGTCAGGAATGAAAGATTTGTCTTGTTGTCGTCGACCAGTAGAATGCGCATGTGATCTTTCCTTATGCGACGAGCCGCTGTCTGTGGTGCGTAACTGTATCCTGAAGTTCCGCGAGGGCGGTTTCAGTTATCGATGCGTGGCGCAGCTTCTGTGAACGATCCGCCACGTCCTCAAATCCGATGCTGCTGGCTGCGCCTTTCAAGGTGTGCAGCAGACTGTCGGTGTTTCGGTAATCGTTGACTGCCAGAGCCGAGTGGAGGTCCCTAAGAAGATTGGCCGCGTCGTCAAAGAAACTGGACAGCAGTTCATCGAAGGTATCTTCCCCGAGAGCCTCGACGATCTCGGCGCGACGGGCCTCGAACGAATTGCTGACCTCTATCGGTCCGCAACCGGATTTTTCCGAAGGGGGTTCGTCTGTCTTGAGAGAGCGAATTATCCCCTGCAACTGCTGCATTGTGACGGGCTTTGATTGGAAACCTGTCATCCCGGCTTCGCCGCACAGGCGTCGATCGTCGTCCGAAGCGTTCGCGGTCATCGCGATGATTGGAACGGTCCGGCAGGCGCTGCTGGATGCGCGGATGCGTTTTGTCGCCTCTATGCCATCCAGCCTTGGCATCTGCATATCCATGAGAACGAGGTCGAAGCTGCCCGTCTCCGCCATTTCCACCGCTTCGAGCCCGTCGTTCGCGATTGTAACCCTCTGACCGAGATGACCGAGGAAACCGGCAGCAACTTGCTGATTGACCAGATTGTCCTCGACGAGAAGAATATTCATGGACGGAAGAGGCGGGGTCGAAGCGGTGTTGGTGTCCAGAGCCTTTACGAGAACATTTTCAGCTGGCTTCGCCGGAATTTCGAACCAGAAAGTGCTGCCCTCTCCCTTGCGGCTTTCGACACCGATCGTCCCGTCAAGGGCTTCGACGATTTGTTTGGAAATGGTCAGTCCCAGTCCGGTTCCGCCGTATTTCCGGCTGATGGATGCATCAACCTGCGAGAACGGGCGGAACAGCTTGCACAGACCGTCATCGTCGATGCCAATACCCGTATCGACAATCTCAAACCTCAGCCCCGCACTATCACCGCCGCCGATTTCGCGTATCCGCAGCGTTACGGTCCCCTCTTTCGTGAACTTGATTGCGTTGCTGAGCAGGTTGAGCAGGACCTGCCTGAGACGCGTCGGATCAGAGGAGATCACCGGCGCGGAAAAGATTGCCGGCATATCCAGCGCCATACGGTTGCCGTGTTCGGTGGCCCTGTCGCGCAAGATCTCCACCGTGGTGTTCACGACTGCTCGCACGTCCACGGTTCTTGTCTCAACATCCAGCTTGCCGTGTTCGATCTTGGCGAAATCCAGGATTTCGTTGATGATCTCGAGGAGCGCCTGCCCCGAGCGTCGAATGGTCTGCACGCCTGGCGCAACCGATGGCGGCAAGGACGACAGTTCCAGGAGTTCGGCAGTTCCTAGAATAGCGTTCAGCGGCGTACGGATTTCATGACCCATGGTCGCCATGAACTGGGACTTGGCGCGATTTCCTGCCTCGGCACCGAGATAGGCTTCGTTCAACTTGTTGGAAATCGCCTCTAGGCTGAGACCGGCCAGACGAACGGATTTGAGCTGGCGTCGAAGCGTCAGGATCAGAAAGACAACGCAGCAGACCAAAAGGGCGACGAGATAAGCCGACTTCACCTGAAGCGAAAGAACAGCATCCCTGGCTTCGGCGCGCTCAATGCTGACCGTGTTGTTGGTGTAGATGAGAAGCTTCTCAGTGTTCACCACCAGTTGCTCGAAGTCCCGGTCGGTGGTTTCAAATTCGGAGCGATCGATGTTGCCACCCGCCGCAAGCTTGTCGAATGTGGAAACCCGGCCGAAAACTTTCAGCCTAATATCGGCGATCTGGCCGGCTATCGTGTCGTCGAGTTTGAACTTCCTCTCAAAAGTTGTCTTCTCGAGGATGTTCATGCGGGAATACAGAATGTCGTAGCGCATGCCGAGCGTCTTGACGCGGTCGGGCGACAGGTCGTCCTCAACAAGCATGATGTGCAGCGTCTCATGGAGACGCCGCGCCTCCCGATCGAGCTGATAGACAGACCAGAGCGCATTTTCGCGGATGCCGTCCTGCAGGGCGGAGTATTTGCGGGAAATGTCGGTGAACAGGAAAATGAGGCCCAGCAACAGCAGGACCGCAAAAGCCTGCAGCACGACTGTCGCCTTGCTGGCCTTGCGTATGATGTCACCGCTGTGCCGGGCCGAAACAGTCACTTGCTGACCTCGATGCTCTTGATCTGCCAGACCGAACGGGAGAAATACTTCTCGTTGAAAAGGTCGGAATCCTTGTCGAACGGATAGATGAGAAAGAGCGGCCCCTTGTCACGAACTGACATGAGCTCACCGTCCATGCGCGTGGCGAGAATGGTGTCAATGGTGGTCACATCTTCGATCGGAAGTTCTGCGGCATAGTCGTTGAGCGCGACGACCTTGAGTTTGGTGCCATGGGCACCTGCTGCCTCCAGAATCGCTCGCAGGAAAGGCCCGGAGAACTTGACCTTGCCCTCAGTCCAGGGCGTCTCCATCTCTCCGGTGCGACCGGCCAGTGCTTCCAGCATAGCCATGTCAAACTGGGCGGTACCATCGATGTTCGGATGGTCGAGGGCGACGGCGGTAATCGTCAGGACAACGTCCCCCTTGGGTGCGTCCAGCGCTACGGCGCGAAAGGGCAGCAGAACGGCGACAAGCGCGACGCCTGCCGTAAGGGTGCGAATATTCACTGAAAACTCCATAGCGTGAAGCGACGCGCAAACAGCGCCTTCGCTGTCGAAACAAGGGGATGCCTATCGGCCAGCGTCCCATCGGTTACGCGGCCAAGGACAACCCTCGTCACGCTTCTCCTCGATCGGCATCATGCCAACCTCGTATTCTACACTGTGGACACCCTAAAATTAGGACATGAGCATTGACATCACGTGAATCAAACCATGAGATTTGAATAGAATGCACGTTTTTGGGGCACTATTTTCAAGGTCACAACAGAATACTTGTTCCGCTCGCTGTTTGGAATCATTCAGGCAGTATGACGCGCGAGGGGCAACTGAAGGAATAACGGCGATTACCCCAATTGTTTTCAATTCTTGGAGTGGGCGGTATATTTCATTTTACTGATTTTCTGATAGCACTTCACAATCTGAATAAGCGGGCCGCTTCGCCCGTTCTGCGGACTGAGACCATTGGGGGACAAACAGCATGAGCTTCACCGAAACAACGAGAACGTCGTGGTTTTCGCGATTGAAAAACGGCCTTGCCGGCCTCGTGATCGGCCCTCTGCTCGTCATCGGCATGATCTGGTTGCTCTCCTGGAACGAAGGCCGATCGGTACAGACATACCGGGCGCTCGTCGAAGGTGCCGGCATCGTCGTCTCGGTCGACAATGCGGCCGTTGATCCGGCCAATGAGGGCAAGCTCATCCATATCTCCGGCCCGGTCAAACCCGATGACACACCGGAGGACCCGATGTTCGGCGTAACCGCGGAGGGGCGGCCGGCATCAAGCGGACGGTCGAGATGTTCCAGTGGGAGCAGCAGAGCGAAAGCAAGACGGAGACAAAGCTGGGGGCGGAGAAGAGACCGTGACCACCTACACCTACAGGAAGGCATGGCGCTCCAGCCAGGTCGATTCCTCCGACTTCCGGAATCCGGATGGCCATCAGAACCCCCAAATGCCCTTTGAAGGCGATCGTTTCACTGTGGCGAGTGCAACGATCGGCGCCTTTACCCTGGATGGCGAGGCTGTTGCAAACCTTGGCGAGGACAGCGCCGTGAAGCCTACCCCTGATGTGCTGGAGCGGGTTCGCTCTGCGCTCGGGACAGACAAGCCCGTCAATGCCGATGGCACCACGATCTACATCTCACAAAATCGCCAAAGCCCGGCCGTTGGCGATCTGCGCATCAGCTTTACCCGTCAGGACGTTGCGCAGGCGAGCTTCGTCGGCGCTCAGAAGGCAACGACTCTTGGCGAGTACACATCTTCGAACGGGCGTACGCTGTTTCTCAGCGCTGCTGGCAACGCATCCTCGTCCGAAATGTTCGAAACCGCGCAGAGCGAAAATACCCTGATCACCTGGCTTATTCGTATCGGCGGCCTCATCGGTATGTTCATCGGCTTTGCGATGATGCTGTCGATCCTTGGCATCATTGCCGATGTCATTCCCTTCGTCGGTTCGATCGTCAGTTTCGGCACATCGGCGATTGCTGCAATCCTGACACTGCTGATTGGGCCGCTTGTGATCGCGATTGCCTGGATCGCCTATCGACCGCTTCTGGCCATCGCCATCATCGCCGTCGGCGGACTTCTTGCCGCGGCCACCATCTATCTGCGCCGCAACCGGGCAGCCGCGGCACCCGCCTCCGCACGGACCGCCTGAACCGCGTCTGCGCCTCTGCTTGTTCTCACGCTTGACAGCCAAGCGTGAGAACATTGTGGTTTGTTCCCAGGCAAAGCTGCGCGCTGTCAGACGCATTCTCAAACCCGGAAGCTCCAGGCCTCATGTTTCTCGCGTCAAAACTCTTCTGGTTGCTCGCCCAGCCGCTCTCGCTGGTGTTTGTTTGCCTCATTTTCGCAATCCTGCTGGATGCAGCCGGATGGGAGAAGACCCGTGGCTTTTTTCAGCGCTCGCCGTTACGGTGCTCTTCCTGACGCTTTTCACCAGCACCGGCGGCTATCTGCTGCAGACGCTCGAAAACCGGTTTGCCCGCCCGGCGAACCCGCCTGTCGATGTAGCCTGCATCATCATCCTCGGTGGTGCTTTTGAAAATGAAGTCATGGCGGCGCGCGGCGGCACGGAATTCAACCAGTCGGCGGACCGCTTCATCGAAGGCTTGCGCCTGGCCCGGCAGTATCCGGATGCGCGCATCCTCGTTTCCGGCGGCGACGGCTCGTTCAGCGGCGCCTATGCGGGCGATGCGGAAGCCTCCACGGCCTTCTTCACGAGTTTTGGAATTGCTGCGGAACGTCTGATGCGGGACGAGACGTCGCGCACGACCTTCGAAAATGCGGCGAATACCAAAGACCTGCTCGAGAAGAGCGGCCTTGGCAATTGCCTGCTTGTGACATCGGCCTTTCACATGCCGCGCTCCGTCGGCCTGTTCCGCAAGCTTGGTATTCCCGTCATCCCATGGCCTGTCGATTACAGGACCAGCGGCCGCCTGACTCTCTGGCCGGATTTCAGCCAACCGTCGCTCAATGCGCAGCTGACGACGACGGCAATGCGCGAATGGACCGGTCTTCTCGCCTACTACGTCAGCGGGCGGACGCATCAGGTCTTCCCGCAATAGCGGCATGAACTTGACGGTCGTGGAGCGTTGACGCCGCCGCTGTCATATGGTCCTGCTGGCCGTGAGGGGGCGAAGCGATGCCTACACTGGAAATTCTCGATTATGCTGGCGTCGCCGTCTTCGCGGCCACCGGTGCGCTCTCGGCGTCCCGCAAGCAGCTCGACATCATCGGTTATGTCTTCCTCGCGTCCATGACGGGCATTGGTGGCGGCACGCTGCGCGATGTCATCCTCGGTGCCACGCCGGTCTTCTGGGTGACGAACCCGGTCTATCTTCTGGTATGCACCGCAGTCGGCCTCGCCGTGTTTTCTCTGCACACATGGTGGAATCGCGCTACCGGCTGCTGGTCTGGCTCGATGCGATCGGGCTTTCGGCCTATTGCGTCATGGGCGCCGCAAAGGGACTTGCGGCAACGGGATCACCGACGGTCGCCATCGTTACCGGCATGCTGACGGCCACCTTCGGCGGCATTCTGCGCGATCTTCTGGCTGGCGAGCCCTCTGTCCTGCTGCGCCCGGAAATTTATGTGACCGCAGCTCTGGTTGGCGCCGGTGCGTTTACGGGCGCAACGGCATTGGGTGCGCCGCTGATCGTCGCATCGGCGCTCGGCGTCACGTCAGCCTTCCTGGTTCGCGGCGGCGCGCTCAGATATGGGTGGACGCTGCCGACCGGCAAGGCTGGGCCGGGCAGGCATCCTGACGATGTGATGTAATCGGGCTTTTTGCGAACTCTAAGCTCAGCCGCGCTTCGGACGCAGGCGGATCACGACGTCCACATGGGCGATTTCCATGCCTTCGGGCGGCTCGGGAAGATTGCCGATTGAGATGTTGTTTACCGGGATATCGAGCACCTCGTTATGACCTTCAACGAAAAAGTGGTGATGGTCGGACACATTGGTGTCGAAGTAAGTTCTTGCGCTTTCGACAGCGAGAACGCGGATCATGCCGGCTTCGGTGAACTGGTGCAGCGTGTTGTAGACGGTTGCCAAAGATACCGGCACACCGGCGGTGACCGCTTCCTCATGCAGTTCTTCCACGGTCAGGTGTCGGTCGCCCTTGGCAAAGATCAGGTCGGCAAGCGCCATGCGCTGGCGCGTCGGCCGCAGGCCCGAGCGGCGCAGTCTTTCTTCCGAACATGTTTCAACGGCAGTCGCCATGCGGCAGATCCCTGATCGTCAGGCTATTGCGAAATGCTTTTCCAGTGCCGATATAACTTTTGCTGCGAATGCTTTCAATAGTGCACAGCCGAACCGGAGCGCCGTACGGCCAGAAAACGGGCCGAATCTGGGGGCAAACCCAATTATCTCTGGCTGTTGAGAGCTTCATCATGTATGCGACGGCGGAAATTAGCCTTATCCTTTAACCGGGAAATGCGGCAAATCGGGATGAGGTGCACTTGGCTGCGCTTCATTTCAGTCCGAACTTGCTCTAAAGCAAGGCAACGAAAAATTCTTGTCTAGTGGGGAAACGACAGTTCATGACGACCAGACAATCCAGCTTCAACTATGAAGAAATCCTGACATGCGGTCGTGGTGAATTGTTCGGCCCGGGCAATGCGCAACTGCCGCTGCCGCCAATGCTGATGGTTCACCGCATTACCGACATTTCCGAAACCGGCGGCGCCTTCGACAAAGGCTATATAAGGGCCGAATACGACGTGCGTCCCGATGACTGGTATTTCCCATGCCACTTCGCTGGCAATCCGATCATGCCCGGTTGCCTCGGTCTCGACGGCATGTGGCAGTTGACGGGCTTCTTCCTGGGATGGCTCGGCGAGCCCGGACGCGGCATGGCGCTCTCCACGGGCGAGGTGAAGTTCAAGGGAATGGTTCGTCCGACGACGAAGCTTCTGGAATACGGCATCGACTTCAAGCGCGTCATGCGCGGACGTCTGGTCCTAGGCACGGCCGACGGCTGGCTGAAGGCCGACGGCGAGGTTATCTATCAGGCCAGCGACCTGCGCGTCGGCCTGTCCAAGGAAAAAGCGGCCTAACCTCCGCGCTCAGAGATATTAAAGAGAAGGTCATCGACATGAGACGGGTTGTTGTCACGGGTCTAGGGATCGTTTCCTCCATCGGAAACGATGCTGAACAAGTCACCGCCTCGCTGCGTGAAGCAAAGTCGGGCATCTCGTTTTCAAACGATTTCGCCGAGCACGGCTTCCGCTGCCAGGTCTGGGGCGCGCCCAACATCGACGTGACCGAGCTTGTCGATCGCCGTGCAGCGCGTTTCCTGTCGCAGGGCGGCATGTGGAACCATGTCGCGATGAAGCAGGCGATCGCCGATTCCGGCCTCGAAGACAGCGATGTCGGCGGCAATGAGCGCACCGGCATCATCATGGGGTCCGGCGGCCCCTCCACACGCACGCTGATCGAAGCGGCCGAAATCACCATCAAGAACAATTCGCCCAAGCGCATCGGCCCGTTTGCCGTGCCGAAGGCGATGTCGTCCACGGCTTCGGCAACGCTTGCCACCTGGTTCAAGATCCACGGCGTCAACTATTCGATCTCGTCGGCCTGCTCGACCTCGGCGCATTGCATCGGCAATGCCATGGAGATGATCCAGTGGGGCAAGCAGGACGTCATGTTCGCCGGTGGCCACGAGGACCTCGACTGGACCATGTCGAACCTGTTCGACGCCATGGGCGCCATGTCCTCCAAGTACAACGACACCGCCTCGACCGCCTCGCGCGCCTATGACGTCTCACGTGACGGCTTCGTCATCGCCGGCGGTGCCGGCGTGCTGGTTCTGGAAGAGCTGGAACACGCCAAGGCCCGCGGCGCCAAGATCTATGCCGAAATCACCGGCTATGGTGCAACCTCCGATGGCTACGACATGGTCGCGCCGTCTGGTGAAGGCGCCGTGCGCTGCATGCGCCAGGCACTTGCTACCGTGAAGGGCGAGGTCGATTACGTTAACACGCACGGCACCTCGACGCCGGTGGGTGACAGCAAGGAAATCGGCGCGATCCGCGAAGTCTTCGGCAACAAGATCCCGCACATCCAGTCGACCAAGTCGCTGACCGGCCATTCGCTGGGTGCGGCCGGCGTGCAGGAATCGATCTATTCGCTCCTGATGATGCAGGCCGGTTTCATTGGCGAAAGCGCGCATATCACCGAACTCGACCCGGAATTCGACGGCGTGCCGATCGTGCGCAAGCGGATCGACGACGTCACGATCAACACCGCTCTTTCGAACTCCTTCGGCTTCGGCGGCACCAACGCAACGCTCGTTTTCCAGCGCTACAACGGATAAATCCATGAACGGCATCATGAACGGAAAACGCGGGCTCATCATGGGCGTCGCCAACAGCCACTCGATCGCCTGGGGCATTGCGCAGGCGCTGTCGGCCCAGGGTGCCGAGCTTGCCTTTACCTATCAGGGCGAGGCGCTTGGCAAGCGCGTGAAGCCGCTGGCGGCGGAAGTGAACTCGGATATCCTTTTGCCCTGCGACGTCGAGGACATTGCGTCCGTAGACAGCGTCATCGCGGCGTTGAAGGAAAAATGGGGCAAGCTTGACTTCATCGTGCATGCCATCGGCTTTTCCGACAAGAACGAGCTGAAGGGTCTCTACGCCGACACATCACGCGAAAACTTCAGCCGCACCATGCTCATCTCCTGCTTCTCCTTCACGGAGATTGCAAAGCGTGCCGCAGAGCTGATGACGGATGGCGGCACCATGCTGACGCTGACCTATGGCGGCTCCGTGCGCGTCATGCCGAACTACAATGTCATGGGCGTCGCCAAGGCAGCCCTTGAGGCTTCCGTGCGCTACCTCGCCTCCGATTACGGACAGCGCGGCATCCGCGTCAACGCAATCTCCGCCGGCCCGATCCGTACACTCGCAGGTGCCGGCATCTCGGATGCCCGTGCGATGCTCTCCTGGCAGCAGAAAAATTCACCGCTGCGCCGCACGGTGACGATCGAAGACGTGGGCAACTCCGCCCTTTACCTGCTCTCACCGCTCTCCAGCGGCGTGACGGGCGAAATCCACTATGTCGATTCCGGCTACAACATTACGTCGATGCCGGTGCTGGAAACGCTCAACAGGGCAGATTCGGAATAATACCGGCCGGCCGGCGGCCGGCCATTATTTTCAGACCGACAGCCAGAGTGCGATCAGGACGGCGACGATAATGCCGGCGAACATGATCAGCTTGGTGCGCGTGGTCTTGAGGGCGACAGGGTCGAGCGGCGCGCGCGCGCCTGTCTGAAATGCCAGGGGGACCTCCGAGGTCGCCCCTTTCCCTTCACCACTCTTGATATCCTTGACGATGACACCCGCAATGTCTTCCGTGACAGGCGGGCGGGCTGGTCCAAATCCCATGGCTGTGCTCCATCGAATGCCGCGCGCCCGAAGGGCGCGCATCAGCGCGATGGCAAAATGGTGGACCTAATTCGGCCGCAGCGCAATCACTACTGCATGCTTCCTGTGTGGAATCGATCTGAACGCGAATTCTTCCTGAGGCCAACGTGAAAGCTCATTGAAGATACGCGATCAGCGCTTGCCCCACAGCACCTTGAATCGGGCATTGCGGCAGGTCTCGCCCCATTCCTTGAAGGTCTCGCCCATGACTGCTTCATAGGGCATGCCCCTGTTGGCAACGAGCATTACCTTGCCGCCGATCTTCAGCGCCTTGGCAGCCGCCTTGATCATCCCAACGCCCAGCGAAGGTTCAGCAGCATGGCCTTCATGGAACGGCGGGTTCATGACGATCAGGTCGTATTTGTCGCGCGTATCCTCACCGATCAGGTCGTGCCAGAAGAAGCGCGCCAGGACTTTCGGGGCATTGGCCTTGAGATTGACCTTTGCGGCCTCCAACGAATGATGGTCGGCCTCGAACAGGTCGATGCCCTTGAGGTTCGGCGCGCGTGCGGCGAGCATGACGGAGAGATAGCCCCAGCCCGCGCCGAAATCGGCGGCGTGGCCCTTGAAGTCGTCGGGAAGGCGGGAGGCCAGCAGTTCCGAACCGTCGTCGATCCGGTCATGCGAGAACATGCCAGGCGCCGTATCGAACCGGCCTTCGACGCGCACGGGCTTCTTTGAGAATTTCGCGATCACGTCTTGCGGGTCTTCCGGCCGGCCGAACCAGAAGGCGACGCCGTGATATTTCGGCAGGCTATCGCCACCCCAGCCGAGTTGACCGACGCGCTTGCGCAGCGACTGCACGCCATCTTCCTTGGAGCCGGCAACGACAATGAGGCCACCGAGCTTGGTGCGCTTCAGCGCTTCGGCGACCCGATCCTCGTTCTCGCCCTTGTGCTTGCACAGGAGGACCAAGGCTGCGTCATAGTCTTCACCTTCGACAACCGGAGACACATCGGCCTTGGCAGCCTCCAGACCGCGATAGAGCGGGCGCAGCGCCTGTACGGCGACAATCGACGCGCCGAAGCCTTCAGGCAGCCTGTAGCCTGCCTCGCCCCCAGAAACAGCACGCGCTCGCCTTCCTGCGGAGCTGGCAGCACACCATTGTCAAAGGGGTAGAAGAGGGTTTTCAGCGCGTCGCGGCTCATGGGCGTGGTCCTAGGTGGGGTAAATAAGAAAAGGCGCGGAACGATGCTCCGCGCCCGATAGTCATGTCTCAAGCGCAGTGCTTATTCAGCAGCTTCGCCTTCGCCCTTGGCAACTTCCTTGCCGGTGGCCTGATCGACGACCTTCATCGAGAGGCGAACCTTGCCGCGCTCGTCGAAGCCCATCAGCTTGACCCAGACCTTGTCGCCTTCCTTGACGACGTCGGAGGTCTTGGCAACGCGGTCGGAGGCCAGTTGCGAGATATGCACGAGGCCATCGCGCGGGCCGAAGAAGTTGACGAAGGCGCCGAAATCGGCGGTCTTCACAACGGTGCCTTCGTAAATCTGGCCGACTTCCGGTTCCGCAACGATCGAGTGGATCCACTTGCGAGCCGCTTCGATCTCCTTGCCGGACGAGGATGCGATCTTGATCGTGCCGTCGTCTTCGATGTTGATCTTGGCGCCGGTCTTTTCGACGATTTCGCGGATGACCTTACCGCCAGTGCCGATGACTTCCCGGATCTTGTCGACCGGGATCTGCATCACTTCGATGCGCGGTGCGAATTCGCCGAGCTGCGAGCGGCCTTCGGTAATGGCATTGGCCATTTCACCGAGGATGTGCTTGCGGCCGGCCTGCGCCTGGCCAAGTGCAACCTTCATGATCTCTTCGGTGATACCGGCGATCTTGATGTCCATCTGCAGCGAGGTGATACCATCCGTGGTACCGGCAACCTTGAAGTCCATGTCGCCGAGGTGGTCTTCGTCGCCAAGGATGTCGGAGAGAACGGCGAAACGCTCACCTTCGAGGATCAGGCCCATGGCGATACCAGCAACCGGCTTTGCCAAGGGAACGCCGGCATCCATCAGGGCAAGCGAGGTGCCGCAGACGGTGGCCATCGAGGACGAACCGTTGGATTCGGTGATCTCGGAGACGACGCGCAGCGTGTAGGGGAACTGGTCCGCAGCCGGCAGCATCGGACGGATAGCGCGCCATGCGAGCTTGCCGTGGCCGATTTCGCGACGGCCCGGGAGCCCATGCGACCGGTTTCGCCGACCGAATAGGGCGGGAAGTTGTAGTGCAGAAGGAACTTTTCCTTGTACATGCCGGTCAGGCTGTCGACGTACTGCTCGTCTTCGCCGGTACCGAGCGTGGCAACGACGATCGCCTGCGTTTCACCGCGGGTAAACAGCGCCGAACCATGGGTACGCGGCAGGATGCCGACTTCGGAAACGATCTTGCGGACCGTGTCGAGATCGCGGCCGTCGATGCGGCTCTTGGTGTCGAGGATGTTCCAGCGAACGATCTTGGCCTGCAGGTGCTTGAAGACGGCACCGATGACTTCGTTCGTGTACTTCGGCTCAGCACCCTCAGGAAAGAAGTGTGCCTTGACCTTGGCCTTGACGGCGTCGACCGCAGCGTAGCGCTCGGCCTTCTGGGTGTTCTTGTAGGCAACGCGCAGTTCGGCTTCGGCAATCGAAAGCATTTCGGCTTCGAGTTCGGAATGATCTTCCGCGGTGAAATCACGCGGTTCCTTGGCAGCCACTTCCGCGAGCTTGATGATCGCGTCGATGACCGGCTGGAAACCCTTGTGGCCGAACATGACGGCGCCAAGCATGATCTCTTCGTTCAGTTCCTTGGCTTCCGATTCAACCATCAGGACGGCGTCCTGCGTGCCGGCGACGACCAGATCGAGAACCGATTCCTGCATCTCGTCGAGGTGCGGGTTGAGAACGTATTCGCCGTTGATGTAGCCAACGCGCGCGCCGCCGACCGGGCCCATGAACGGGATGCCGGAGATCGTCAGTGCAGCGGAAGCTGCAACCATCGACAAAACGTCCGGATCGTTTTCAAGGTCGTGCTGGACGACGGTGACGACAACCTGGGTGTCGTTCTTGTAGCCATCAGGAAACAGCGGACGGATTGGACGGTCGATCAAGCGGGAAACCAGCGTTTCCTTTTCCGACGGACGGCCTTCGCGCTTGAAATAGCCGCCCGGGATCTTGCCGGCAGCGTAGGTCTTTTCCTGGTAATTGACGGTGAGCGGGAAGAAATCCTGGCCCGGCTTCGGCGACTTGGCCGAGACGACGGTGGCGAGAACGATTGTTTCGCCGTAGGTCGCGAGAACGGCGCCATCAGCCTGACGGGCAATCTTGCCGGTTTCGAGCTTGAGCGGGCGGCCTGCCCATTCGATTTCGACCGTGTGGGTATCGAACATGTTTTGTCCTTCGTGTGCGGTTCTTCAAATCCGCGCCGCTGCCATCATGTGGCGCGGGCGGCTTCAAGTATTCCGCGAATATGACGCATCACGGGCAAGACAGCGGGAGGCTTCCATTGTGGCTGGCGGGTCATTCCGCCCTTGAAAGCCGATGCTTTCCGGGCTTGAAAAACGAGCAAGCGCCGAAGCATCCTGCAATCCTGCCCCATGACAGGTCATCGGTTGTTTCCGCAGGACCGGCCCATCCGGCCTGCTAGACAATCCGCCCGTTGCTAACGCCGGTGGCGTGCAGGAGGGCGGCAGTGACGGAACGTTTCGTTCCGTGAAAAGACGACCGACGGGCGCCCTCCGTCAGGAGGATCGCCCGCCGGCCTTGAGGCTTAGCGGCGGATGCCGAGGGCACCAATCAGCTTGGTGTAACGGGCCTCGTCCTTGCCCTTGACATAGTCAAGAAGCGAACGGCGGCTCGAAACCATTGCGAGAAGGCCACGACGGGAGTGGTTGTCCTTCTTGTGGCCCTTGAAGTGTTCGGTCAGGTTGTTGATCCGCTCTGTGAGGATTGCAACCTGGACTTCCGGAGAACCGGTATCGCCTTCGACCGTTGCATATTCCTTGATAAGCGCAGCCTTGCGCTCTGCAGTAATCGACATCGTGTCATCCTTTCGATTTTTAGGATTTCGGGTCGCCAGCAGCCGGGATGTCGTCCAGCTGCGGCCGTGAAAGCAGAATGCCTTGGTCTTCGACGTCGGTCTTTTGCTGGCGCTGCCTATAAACCATCCCTGACCAAAAAGAAAGGGGGCGGCCTGTGCTCCGGCCTGCCGAGCGGAGACGGCCTAGTTCGGGGCTGCACGCGGGTGCATCGGCGCAGATTTCATGCTGTCACCGCCATCGCTCTCGCAGATTACATAGGCGCCGAACACCCAGCCGCGGGGCGCGCCGTCAACGGCCACGCGGATCCATTTCTTTGCGCCGAGGCGACGCTCCTCCAAGGGGTCCACGAGGAAGCCGTTCGGCAGGGTGCCAATGATCGCACCATTCGGCGCATCGCGAACATTCAGGGGCGTGCCGGTCGGATCAGCAACCGAGCAAGCTGCCTGAGCAAAGTTCGGACACAGCGCCGCCAAAAGGACGAGCCCTACCCGGTACAGTGCTTTCCGCATGCCGTCCCTCTCCTTGATCCTCGGTATCATTTCTCATTATCGGTAAGATGGGCGTAGAGCCGGTCGCGTGGGATCGTGACGTGCCATTCGATACCATCCCTGTTCATGGTCCGCTCCAGCTTCGCATCGAGCGCCATGCCGAGCATACGCTCCAATACCATGGTTCGAAGCCCTTGCGGGCAGCGGACATTTTTCCAGGTCGATGTCGGCGCCGCTTTCCCGCCAGACGATCCGAAGATGCGTCGATGTCAGCGACCAGTCGAGCGCGACCACGCCCTTGCTGTTGGCCAGAGCGCCGTATTTGGTCGCGTTGGTTGCAAGCTCATGCAGCGCCATGCCGAGCGTCTGCGAAACCTGCGTGTCGAGCCGCACGGCCGGACCGTACAAGCGGACGCGGGCGGGGTCGTTCGGAATGAACGGCTGGAGCTGGTTTTGCGCCAGTTCGCGCAGGTCCACACCCTGTGCCGCATTGGCGATCATCAGGTCGGTGGAGCGGGCAAGCCCGGTGATCCGCTTGCGGAAGGCATCGGCAAAGTCCGCCGGGTTTTCGGCCGTGTTCAGCGACTGGTTGAGCATCGACTGGATGACGGTAAGCTGGTTCTTCGAGCGGTGCGCAACCTCGCGCATCAGAAAGCGGATTTCGCTATCCGCTTTTGTCCGCGACTGTGCCGCCTGTGAGAGTGCCGTCGAAACGACCTCCAGTTCGGAAATCATGTGACGGCGCGCCGGAACCGGCCGACCGATGCCAAGCAGATGCGCGTCACGGGCCAGTTGCTTGACGCCCCTGGAGAGAATGCGGGCAATGGCGGCGGAGCCGGCAAGTGCAAGGCCCGCGAAGATTACGCCGCCGAGCGACAGCCAGAGGTAGGAGCGGAGCGCAGGCCCATCGACCTCCGACGCTTTGGCCCAGGCGACGATCCGCCAACCCGTGACAAGCGAGAATTCGGTGACGGTTCGGTAGGCGGTACCATCATGGGATGCTTCGCCGACGCCGACCTGCAGGGCCGGAACGATTTCCATGAAGAAGGGTTTGCCCACCGGAACTCCAGCGGCTGAAGACACGATAACGTTTCCGGCGCGGTCGATCAGCGCCGCTTCCCATCCCGGCGTCAACGTCTCCCGATTGACCGCTTTTGCCATGCTTTCAGCATCCTGCGTCAGGGTCAGCAGGTAGTCCGTATTGCCCGCTGGGGTCTTGACCGGCAGATAGACGTTGTAAACCCATTTCTGTGCTGTATTTCCAAAGAAGACATCAGAAATCAGTGGCTTGCCGCTCAAAAAGGCAGCATCGACAGATTGGGGGTCAGCGGATTTTCTCAATGTCGTGCCGAAGGGAACGCGGGTGTTGAACAGCTGGTTATGGGAACGATCAATCACCAGCAGGTTTGAATCCATACCCTCAGTGCTGCGGCGGCCCGCTGATACAAGGTCTGTAGATTTTCGATATCGCTCTGCTCGGTCATCGACAGCACGCGGAGCGTCGTCAGCATCCCCTCAATCTCGCGCTCGACGATCCGGGTCACCGATCCTGTGGAGGCGCGCAGAAGTGAAGCGACCACCTGTTCCTGCGCATCGGCGCTGCGCTTCAGGATCACGATCGAGAAAATGAAGGAGGGGACGATGGCAATCAACAGCAGCGCTGCGAGATAGATAGAAAAACGCCTGGGGACGACGCCTTGCAGGAAACCCGCAAGCCGGGATCGCTTCCCGCCATTCCGTCCACGCTGTCCCTCGTTCAATCCCTGCCCACCTGAACCGCCTGCTGCTTTGCCATGCAGTATGCTGTTTTCAAACCGTTTCGCCGGTCCCGCTTAGGCCGGAACCCGCACTACGGCGTCCCGCTCGAACCGACCGCGCCCCGACAGTCGATCATGCGCTGGCCTCCGCCGCAAGGCAAATGGAACGACAGCGCTGTTTTTTCAACCCGTGGCAAAGACCCGCTTGGGCCGAAATTCACCTTCGCCGATTTCGCCGATGGCAATCAGCTTGCCGCGGACCGTGGCATAGGCTTCCGGCTCCGCCAGCGGCGCATCGCGGCCGCGAACGATGATCGGATTGCCCATTTTCAGGCGATGCGCCTGCTCATCGGTCACGGAGATATGCGGCAGGTTCGACAAAGCTTCGCCTGTATCGATCAGGAACGCGTCGAGGGCTGCCAGCCGCTCCTCATCGCTCTCTATGCCTTCCAAGGCAACCAGATCGGCAAGCGGCACCATGCTCTCCTCGGCAAAGGGGCAACGAAGCTGCGGCGCAGCGATGCGATATGCCCATAGCAGCCGAGGTCACGGCCGAAATCGCGCGCCAGCGAACGCACATAGGTGCCCTTGCCGCATTCGATCTCGAAATGCGCCAGATTTGGCGTGCAGCCGAGCAGCGACAGGCGGAAGACTTCGACCTCGCGCGCCGGAATATCGACCGTCTCGCCTTCACGTGCGAGATCATAGGCGCGGTTGCCATCGATCTTGATGGCCGAAAACTGCGGCGGCACCTGGTTGATGACGCCGGTATAGTTCGGCAGCAGGGTGCGGATCTGTTCCTCGGACGGGCGGCTGTCGGAAGACTGCGTGACCTCGCCCTCGAGATCGTCGGTGGTGCGCTCCTGCCCCCAGGCGACAGCGAATTCATAGATCTTGCGGCCGTCCATGACATAGGGGACGGTTTTGGTGGCATCCCCGAGTGCGATCGGCAACATGCCGGAGGCAAGCGGATCGAGCGTGCCGGCGTGTCCCGCCTTCTGCGCCTTGAACAGCCATTTGATCTTGGAGACGGCTTCGGTCGAACCGAAATCCAGCGGCTTGTCGAGGATCAGCCAGCCGGAAATGGCACGGCCCTTTGGTTTGCGGGGTCTGGACATGATTTATGCTCTTTTTTGCGAAAGGTCGCGGCGGTCCTGGCAACACTGCCATCAGGCATTTTCTGGCTGCTGCTCTTTTCAAAGCCGAGTGCGTAAAGCCGCCGTGCGATCAGATATCCGGCAGCAATGGTGCCGCCATTGTCGATGCGGTAGTCGTCACGCAACGTCTCGACGATCAGCGGTTCTATGGCGCCCAGCGGCGGCTTTCCGGAGGCGGCAGCCTCCAGCAACAGCTTCTCATGGTACGGCGAGTAGATGATGGCTTCGAGCGCCTTCATCTCGCGGTCGCCATGGGCGATTTCCTGGCCTTGGCGATAGGGCAAACCCGACGCGACCATCATTTCGACCAGTCGCACGGCCTCGGCATTGTCGAACCGGGCCAGACCGCTACGATAGAATGTCTGGCGCCGCTCGAAAGTCCACTCGTTGAGCTCGTCGAGCGTGATATGCTTTGCCATCACGCCCCGTTTTTATCGTTCGCGTCGTCGTCCTTCAGATCGCGCAACACTTCAGGCGAACGCAGGAGTTCGTCGATCTTCTTGTAGTTGTCGAAGCTGGTGTCGTCCTTGAAGCGCACTTCCGGCATGTATTTCAGCTGCCGCAGGTGTGGGGTCAGGCGCCCGCGGATGTATTTGGCGTGCCGGTTCAGCGCTTCGATCGGGCCGGCATGGTCGGCAACGCCGAGCGGCGTCACAAACGCCGTGGCGATCCTGAGATCGGTTGACATGCGGACTTCGGAAATCGAGATCACCGTCGTTTCGATCAGCGGATCACGCACCTCGTCGCGCTGCAGAATCTGGGTCAGGGCTGCACGGACTTGTTCGCCGACCCTCAGCATGCGCTGCGAGGGGGCAGAGGAGGTAGGTTTGCTCATGGTTTTTCCGCTGGGCTTTATCTTTATCTGCGTTTTCTGGAACGCGACCAAGGCGGTCCAATGCAACTTTCGGGCCGAAAGGTCAAGGCGGACGCGCTCAAGCCTCGCCCTTGCCATCCGGCTTTCCCGCCATGAATAGCATATTTTTGCGGTTTGACGCCGAAAACCCGGCCGCAGGGACGACCGGGGTTCAGGGAGGAGGTCATTTCGATGTACCGGCGATTGCATTACTTGCAGATGCGGATCTTCTTGATGACGAGATTGCCGTAGTAGTCGTAGGACTTGATCTTCTTGATGAAGCAATATTGCTGGTGGTAGCCGTTGTTGTAGCCGTAACCGCCGGCCTGCGAGGGAGCGGCAAAGGAGAGAGCGGTAATAGTTGCGATGGCGGCAGAGAGAACGATCGTGCGCATGGGGTTTATCCTTTGATCCGGGTTGCGAATGAGGTCGTCTCATCCATTGACCCGACAATGCCACGGCGTTCCGATACGCGCTGTTTCGCATGGAACAGGCGCAAAACTCTCCCTGAGACCTTGAAAGACCCTGCGCTGCGTGGTCAATCTCGGGAGGATATTCGGCAGCGGAGGCGAAATGCGGGTTCTCGTGGTGGAAAATATGGCCGGGTCCGATCTTGGCCTGGTCGGCGTCGCCCTTTCGGAAGCCAATATTGAGATCGACCTGCGGCAACCCTTTTCCGGCGACAGCCTGCCCGACGGACATGACGAGCATGATGCCATCGTCGTGCTGGGCGGCGGGCAGAGCGCGCTGGACGACCATACCCATCCCTATCTTCCCGATCTTGCGGCGCTGATGCGCAGCTTCGGCGATGCGGACAAATCGGTTCTCGGCATCTGCCTCGGCAGCCAGCTGCTTGCCCGCGGTTACGGTGCAAGCAATATCCTGGGTGCTGCTCGTGAGTTCGGCTGGCACGAGGTCCGCCTGACTGACGAAGCAACAAACGATCCCATGCTTGGCGGGATTTCGGCCATCTTCCCGATCTTCGAATGGCATTCGGACACGTTCACGCTGCCTGACGGCGCTGCGCATCTTGCGACCAACGGGACGACGTCACACCAGGCCTTTCGCATGGGCCGGGCCGCTTACGGAACGCAGTTCCATTTCGAGGCGAGCACCGCAGTGGTCGAGGACTGGAACCAAAATTTCGCGACCGTGATCGACGGCATCGATCCGACCTGGCTCGCCCGCTATCCGGACCATGCCGCAAAACACGCCGAAACCGCCGATGCAGCGGGGCTTGCCATTGCGCGCGCCTGGGTCAGGACGATCGAGCCTTCAGCCCGCGAATGATCCCGAAGCCACGGCGCAAAACCGTGATGGCTGCCCCCACGGCGATCACAAACAGGGCAACGGCGAGAACTTCGTCACGCCCTCTCCACAGCGGCTCCAGCGTCGAGATCAGGGCAGCAGCGGTGATGGTTGCCATGCGGTGCGGTTTTGCCATCGGGCCGGAGAAATCGCTCGGCAAGCCGTTGGCACGGCCGAGTTCCCGGACATAGGCGGTGAGAACGGCAAAGCTTGCCGCAGCCCAGCCGAGTTCCGGCACGTCGATGCCGTAGCCGACGCCGATGAAGATCAGGATATCGGCGATGCGATCCGGAAACTCGTTCCAGAACGGCCCATCCGGCGCGCCCTTGCCGCCTTCGACCGCGACCATGCCATCGAAGAGATTGCAAAGCAGCCGTAGCTGGCAGAACAGCGCGGCACAGACCAGCATGACGATCCGCCCGACGCTTTCCATATAGCCTGCCCACCAGAAAGCGCCGCCGGCAAGGGCGGCTGCCACCATGCTCGCCTGCGAAATCTGGTTTGGGGTCACCGAGCGCTGCGCCAGCCATCTGGCAATGCCTTGCGCCCAGCGTGTATTGCGGCTGGCGAGCGGCCGACGGTCTCCGGCGTTTTCGGTCATCAGGGCTTTCCTTTGCCGGCTATCGAATAGGTATAGAGCGTCGCATAGCTGGTCGAGACGACAAGCGGCACGGCGATCGTCTTCAGGATTTCCGGCGTGCCGCTCAACGCATGAATGGCCACGAGCACGGATGTCGAGGCAAGGCAGACAAGCAGGGGCGGTGCCCAATAGGCGGTGCTGCCGCGAAACCGTTTTGACAGATGGTCAATGCCGTTCTTGAGGAACAGGGTCAGAAGGGCTGACAACACACCCTGCACCAGCCCGGCGACAAGCGGTCTGGGCATCGGATGCGCGCGATTAGCAAACACCGCCCAGCCGCCCATGGCGAGGAAGGCAAAAAGCACATGCACCACGCTGGAACCGGCGAGCGCGCGAAAGCGCCCGCTCATGTCAGCGACCAGCCGAAGCGGACGATGTGGAAGAAGATCGGCGCGGAGAAGACGACGGAATCCAGCCGGTCGATCAACCCGCCATGACCGCCGATCAGATGACCCCAGTCCTTGACGCCGCGATCGCGCTTGATCGCCGACATGACCAGCCCGCCGAAAAAGCCCATGATGGCGATTGTGAAAGCCAGGAGCCCGGCCTGAAGCACCGAAAACGGCGTGATCCACCAGAGGCTGGCGCCGATCAGCGTGGCGCTGGCCACCCCGCCGACAAAACCCTCGACCGTCTTCGACGGCGAAAGCCGCGGCGCGATCTTGGTCTTTCCGAAGAGTTTGCCCCAGACATATTGCAACACGTCGCTGAGTTGCACGACGATAACCAGGAAGGCGATGAGCAGGACGTTTCGATCCTCATAGCCGGGAATATCCAGGCTCAGCAGCGCCGGCACGTGGCTGGCGCAGAAGACGCAGATCATCATCGCCCACTGCACCTCGGCAATGCGAATGAGAAACCGCTCGGTATCGCCGCGAAACACGGCCATGATCGGCATGAACAGGAAGGCATAGACCGGAATGAAGATCGAATAGAGCCCGTACCATTCTGTGGCGATCAGGTAATACTGGACCGGCAGCACGATGAAGAAGGCGCAGGCGAGCGCCCAGTGATCGGCGCGCCGCGTATTGGTCAATGTTACAAATTCGCGCAGGGCCGCAAACGAGCAGAAGGCGAACAGCACGACGACGCCGATGCGGCCCGCCAGAAAGGCGACACCGATCAGCGCCACCATGATCCACCAGGCATTGATGCGGGCATTGAGGTTTTCGATGACGGCATTGGAACCGTCAGGCGACAACCGCTGTTTGAGAATAAAGCCGATGCTGGACGCAAGGATCAGCACGCCGCCAACGCCGAACAGCAGAAGCAGGAGGTCGGAACCGGCTGCACTCATAGGCCATCTCCCGCAGGTTTGGGCGCCAGCGCCAGCAGTGCACCCGTCGCCCTTTGAAGAAAGGCTTCGCGCGTTTCGCCGGGCGCAAGCGTCATGGCTTCGCCAAACGTTACGGTGCAAATCAGCGGAATGGGCACGATTTCACCCTTGGGCATGACGCGGTTCAGATTGTCGATCCAGACAGGCACAAGATCGATTTCGGGTCTTGCAAGGGCGAGATTGTAGAGCCCGCTGCGGAACGGCAGCAGCCGGGCCTCTGTCTCGTTGCGCGTGCCTTCCGGAAACAGGATCAGGGAGGAGCCGGCATCGAGCGCGCCCGTCATGACCGCGATCGGGTCCTGTGTGCGTTTTTCGCGATCCCGCTCGATCAGGACGGCATCGAAAACATCGCAGCCGATGAAGCGGTTGAGCCGGGATTTCAGCCAGTAATCGGCACCGGCGACCGGACGCGTTTTGACCCGCATCCAGGGTGGCAGCACGGACCAGATCAGGATGAAATCGCCATGGCTGGAATGATTGGCAAAGTAGATGCACTGGCGTTGCGGCGGACCGCTATCCGGCCAGATCGCCCTTACCGCCGTGACCGCACGCGCAAAGACGACGATCATCACAGCGACAGCCCTTGTCAACAGCGCCTTCATCAACTTCGCACCCCTCTTCCATGGTTCGCCATGGATACGCCGCCACTGCCATTCCCTGCCGGCTAGCCCGCCGGCAAGAATCAAACAGGGCGCCCCGCCGTTCGCGGCGATGGCCCTATCCGGAGGACGGTCTTCCAGTATGGTTTATTCGAAAGACCGCAATCTCTGGACATCTGCAGACATGAAATGGCAGAGCCCGATCGACCGCCGGTTCGCCTCAGGCGCTGGCGGTCTCGTCGTCCGTTGGTGCGTCGGGCCCATTTTTCTTGACGGATTCGATGCAGTTTTTCGCGCTGGCCTTGGAGGCGTAGGTCTCGGAGCGAACCATGGTCTCGCCGTTCGAAGCCTTGAAGCGAACGAAATGCTGGCCGTCCTTGCTTTCGACGATCTCGAAGCGATATCCCGAGCCGCTTTCCTCCTTAGAGAGATCAACGGTCGCAGCACCGGGCGCATTCTTCTTGATCGAGTCGATGCAATTCTTGGCGCTGGCCTTGGAGGTATAGTTTTCCGACCAGACCATCACTTCCGAATTGTAGACGAACTGGGTGCGATATTCGCCCTTCTCGGTCTTCAGGATCTTGAACTTGTGCATTGCAGATACCTTTCATCGCTCCGGCAGAACATCCTCCGGCCCTGCGCCAACCAAGGTGTAATGGAGAGAATCCGGGAGTTCAAGTTGCGGATCGGCCTTGGCCGCCATTGCCGGCGAAGGTAGCCACTATGATTGCCTGGCTTCGCGTCAGGCGCGCCTATGCCAGAATTGCATCCGCAGCCTTTTCCGCGATCATGATGACTGGCGAGTTGGTGTTGCCCGAGACGATCGTCGGCATGATCGAGGCATCGACGACGCGCAATTTTGAGAGCCCATGCACCCGCAACTGCGGATCGACCACGGCCATCGTGTCGCTGCCCATCTTGCAGGTGCCGACCGGATGGAAGATCGTCGTGGCGATATCGCCGACGCGGCGGATCAGGTCCTCGTCGCTCTGGTACTCCGTGCCCGGCAGCATCTCCTGCGGCCGGTATTTTCGAATGGCGCCGGCCTCCATCAGACGCCGGGCATGACGGATGGAATTGGTCGCAACCATCCGGTCGCCCGCGGTCGAAAGATAATTCGGGCGGATTTCCGGAGCAACGGAAAGATCCCGCCCACCGACATGCACTGTCCCCCGGCTTTCCGGCCGCAGGTTGCAAACCGACACGGTGACTGCGGGATAACGGTGCAGTGGCTCCCCGAGCCTATCTGTGCTGAGCGGCTGCACGTGATATTCGAGATCGGCGGTCGCCACTGACGGATCGCTCTTGGCGAAGATGCCAAGCTGGCTCGGCGCCATCGACAGTGGCCCGGACCGACGCAGCATATATTCAAGCCCCATGCCTGCCCGCGTGAAAAGGTTGTGATAGAGCTGGTTCAGTGTCCTGGCGCCCTCAATGCGGAAGACGGTGCGGATCTGCAGATGGTCCTGCAGGTTTTCACCGACGCCGGGCAGCGCATGGCTTGTTTCGATTCCGGCCTCGGAGAGAATATCCGGGCGCCCGATCCCTGATAGCTCCAGGATTTTCGGTGAATTGATCGCACCCGCGGACAGAACGACCTCACGGTTGGCGCGGGCGAAATGGGTCTGCCCGTTCAATCGGAACTTGACGCCGGTCACCGTCCTGCCGTCGAATTCCAGCCGCTCGGTTTCAGCCCCTGTCAGCACGCGCAGGTTCGGCCGCTTCATCGCCGGGCGCAGGAAGGCCTTTGTCGTGTTCCAGCGCAACCCGCCGCGTTGGTTGACCTCGAAATAACCCGAGCCCTCATTGTCGCCATCGTTGAAATCGTCGGTTTTCGGGATGCCAAGCTCTTCGGCTGCATCCCGAAAGGCATCCAGGATCGGCCAGGACAGCCGCTGTTTTTCCACCCGCCATTCGCCGCCGGCCCCGTGCATCGAAGACTTGCCGCGATAATTGTCTTCCGATTTCAGGAAATAGGGCAACACGTCGTCCCAGCCCCAGCCGGAATTTCCGGCCTGACGCCATCCGTCATAGTCGGCCGCCTGCCCGCGCATATAGATCATGCCGTTGATCGACGAGCAGCCGCCAAGCACCTTTCCGCGCGGATAGGGAAGCGACCGGCCGTTCAATCCGGCTTCGGCCGCGGTCTTCATCATCCAGTCTGTGCGGGGATTGCCCATGCAGTAGAGATAACCGATGGGAATGTGGACCCAGTGATACCGGTCACTGCCGCCCGCTTCGAGCAGAAGGACGCGGCTCTTCGGATTGGCAGAGAGCCGATTGGCCAGGACGCATCCCGCCGATCCCGCTCCGACGATGATGAAATCGTAGCTTCCATCCTCAATTGCTGCATCATTCACACGCATGGTCACGCCGCCACTCCAGCAACGACAGGCTGCACCGCCGTCAGACGCCGCCAGAGCGGCGCCATCGCCTCGGTGATATCGTTATAGAGAGCGTAGCGCCTGATATAATGCGCCTCAAGCGCGACGTTTGGACGATAATGCCGCTCGGTCTGGACCATGGCCGCCGCACCCGCTTCAAAATCCGCGAAGATGCCGACGCCGGTGCCGGCCGCAATCGCTGCCCCCAGCGCTCCGGTTTCGCGCGAGCGGGCGACCGTGACGAGAACGCCGAGCACATCGGCAAAGATCTGCGGCCAGATCAGGCTGCGCGACCCGCCGCCGGACAGCACGGCCTCGTTGAACACGGCACCTGCCTTGCGGATCGTTTCGATATGCTGGCGATGACCGAAGGCGACACCCTCCAGCAGCGCGCGAACGAGATGCCCCTTGGTGTGCCAGCCGGCAATGCCGTAGAACCCGGCCCGCGCGTGGCCGTCCTGCTGGGCGCCGTAGAGAAAGGGATGGTAGAGCGGATCATCTGCCGAGGGATCAACCGCCCCGGCAAGCGCGCAAGCCGCATCGAACGGCGAAACGCCTTCTTTATGCCCGCCTTCGAAGAATTCCCGCACCAGCCATTCGAGATTGGCAGCCGAGGTGGCGCTATTTTCCATCGCCATGTAGCGGCTGCGATCGAAGGTCGAGGACATGAAGACCGGCCCATCGAGGTCGGGTCCGTCGATGATGACCTGGTTGATGCTCCAGGTACCGGCGATGATCGAGGCGCTGCCGGTGCGCGTCACGCCCGAGCCGAGCGCCGAAGCGACGACGTCGAACAGACCGCCCACCACGGGCGTGCCAGCCGCGAGCCCGGTCTGCGCCGCCACTTCTTCTGTGACAGTGCCTGCAATATCGGCACTTTCGATTAGCCGCGGCAGGAGGTCCAGGCAATCGCCAAGGCCATAGGCCTCCATCAGCGCCTTGTCGTAACCACGCGCGGCAAGATCGAGCAGCCCGGCACCGGACATGTCGGACACCTCGCTGACGCGCTCGCCGGTCAGGCGGTTGACGATGAAATCCTTGGAGAAGAACACCGTTCCGATCCGGTTGAACTGCTCCGGCCGATACCGCTTCAGCCAGGCGAGCAGCGTCGGCGTCTGCGATGGCCATGGGCGCTGGCGGGCAATCGGATAGGTCCGGTCGCCGACACCAGCAGCACGCCATTCATCGACCAGCCCGGATGCCCGCGTATCGAGCGACTGGATGCCGAGCAGCGGAGCGCCTTCGCGATCGAGCGCATAGAGGCCGTTTCCATGCCCGGCGCAGCCGATCGCGGCGATCTCCTCCGGCTGGATTTTCGCCCGCTCGATGCAGGCGCAGATAACCTGCCGCGCATTGGTCCAGAGTTCGTCAAGCCCGCGTTCGACATGGCCGGCGCTCGGCATGCGGCTGTGCCCTTCCTCGCAGGCATAGGCGATTTCGTTGCCCGCCCGGTCGAAAATCACCGCCTTGATGACGGTGTTTCCGGCGTCGAGCCCCAAAAGATAGTTTTTCATTCTGAACCCCTCCCAAGGTCCGAAATTGCTGCTCAGCCCTGCTGGTAACGTGCGAAAGCCTGTTCGCCGCTGGCGTTCTCATGGATGATCGCCATCAGTCCGCGCACCACGGCACTTGGATTGGCGTGCTGATAGATGTTGCGCCCATAGACCATGCCCATTGCGCCCTGCCTCATCAAGGCCGCGGACTTCTCGAAAACGATCCGCAAGTCCTCCTTGCCGCCGCCGCGCACCAGAACCGGGCAGCGGGCCGCTTCAACAACCCGATGAAAGTCTTCAGCATTGGTGGTCGGGTCAGCCTTGACGATATCGGCCCCCATTTCGCGGGCAAGCCGTGTCAGCGTGACGATCTTGTCGGCATCGCCATCGACCATGTAGCCGCCTTTTTCCGTGACCGGCTGCATGACCAGCGGTTCGATCATCAAGGGCATGCCATACTTGTCGCAATCGGCCCGCACGCGGGAAATGTTCTGCACGCATTGGCGAAACAGGTCCGGCTCGTCGGGCAGCATGAACAGGTTGACGACCACGCAGGCCGCATCCATTTCCAACGCGCCGATCAGCGGCTCGGCCTCGTTCTGCAGCACCGCCCACATGTCGCGGTGACGGATGCGGTTATAGGGATTGCCCATGTCGATGCGCATGACCAGCGCCGGCTTGTCCTTGCCGGGCACGTCCTGCAGCAGGTCCGCCTGGCCATAGTTCATCTGGATCGCATCCGGTCCGGCGGAGACCAGCGCCTGGACGACGGCCTTGATATCCTCCAGCCCATCGAGAAACGACGGCTCGTTGCAGACGCCGTGATCGATCGCCACATCAAGGCAGCGGCCGTTGCCGAACAGCCGGTTCATCCGGACTTTGCTGTTGTTTCGCATGTTGTGCTCCTTGGTTCATTCCTTGCGGAAAGCATGTCTTCATCGACGCCGTGGCGTCCGGTGAGAAGGGTGAGAAAACGGGTGCGCTCGCCGGCGCACTGAGCGGGCGTCCAGCGCTTTTCCTGTGCCAGCAGATCAAGCACAGCATCCATCATGTCGAGCGACAGTTCGCCCGAGACGGCCAGCGTCGTTCGCCGCAAAAGCAGGTCGTCGAGATGTTCGACGGCTTCTTCGCGGATCAGGAACTCCAATTCGCGCACCGAGTAGCCGGCATGGGGTAGCGCGACATCGGGACCTGAAGCGATGAAACCGGCTACCGCCTCGGCATCCGTGCCGTACCGGCCAAACAGTTCAGCCATACGCTCGCCGGAAATGCCCTTGGCTGTGGCCACGCCGGCAAGCCAGACCGACACATCGGCGGGAAACGCCCTCCCGCCGCCGATCGGCCGGTCGGTTGTTGCAACACGCCGCGGCTGTCGGAGCCGTTCCAGCGCCATGTCGGCGGCCAGTTCGCCGAAGGAGCGGAACGTCGTCCACTTGCCGCCAATCATGCATAGCACCGGCGGCCCGCCATCCCTCGGCTCCACGACCGTGCAGAAATGGTCGCGTGGAATACGGCCTGTAAAACTGTCGGTGCTGGCCGGCAGCGGCCGCACGCCGGCAAACTGGAAGACGATCTCCTGCGGCCTGATCTTGATGTCGGGCAGCACGAAGGCCAGCGATTGCAGGATATAATCTCGCTCGTCCGCCTCGCAGCGCACCGTTTCGGGATTATCGACACGGATATCGGTGGACCCGACCAGAACCTTGCCAAGATAGGGAAACAGGATACAGATCCGGCCGTCCTCGTTCTCGTAATAGATCATGTGATCGGCAAGTGCTGCGCGCAGCTCCGCATTGTCGATGATCAGGTGCGAGCCCTTGGTGCCGCCCATCAGGCGTGCCGGCCGCGCTTCCGGCGAAAACAGGCTTTCGTTGGCGATGTCGATCCAGCCGCCGGTGGCATTGATGATCAGCGCCGGCTCGACGGCGACGGACGCGCCGTCGATCTGGTCTTCGACACGGTATCGGCCATCCTCCGTGCGCCGCAGTTCCGCATAGTTCAGCGCCGCTGCTCCGAACTTGGCTACAAGACCGTCCTGCAGAAGCTCGACGCCCAGCCGTTCCGGATGGCTGACCCAGGCGTCGAAATAGGTAGCCGAACTCTTGATGCCGGGATTGAGCGCCGGCCATTTTTCAAGCGTCGTGCGCCGACCGCGAAACTGGTGGCGCGGCATCAGCGCCCGCTTGCGCGTCAGGAAATCATAGATGCTGAGGCCAGCCTTGATGGCAATGGCGCCGCGCCTACTCGGTCGTCGCGTCAACCCCAGGAACCGGACGATGCCATTGCCCAGACCGGAAAAGATATCGAACACCGGCACCGTCGTCGGCAGTGGCGCGACGTAATGCGGCGCGTTGCGCAGCAGCCGGTCGCGCTCGACCAGCGATTCCTGCACGAGCTTGAACTCACCGTTTTCCAGGTAACGAAGCCCGCCATGCACCATGCGCGACAGCGCCGAACTGGCACCGGAGCAATAGTCGTGTTTTTCGACGAGCAGCACATTCAGCCCCTGCAGCGCCAGCTCCCGAAAGACGCTGATGCCGTTGATGCCGCCGCCGATGACGCACACGTCCACCTTCGGGCTCTGGCGGAGCCCGTCCAATATCTCTTCCCGTTTCATGATGGCGATCCGCTACCTGTCCATGTCAGTCAGTTTCGCCGTTATGGCCGTATCGATGGCGGCAAGTTCGGCCGCCTCGAGCCGGATGGTCCCGGCCCGCGCATTGTCGATTGCCTGTGCCGGATTGCGCGCCCCGCAGAGCGCGAAGGTCACGCCGGGCTGGGCGAGCGTCCAGGCAATCACCGTCTGGGCGATGCTGGCGCCGTGTCCTTCCGCGACCGGCCGGATGGCGTCAGCAAGCGCCGTTGCCTTCTGCCGGTTGCCGACCGAAAAGCGCGGATTGTCCTTGCGCTGGTCGTCCCCGGAAAACACCCGGTCCGGACCGATGGTGCCGGAGAGCAGGCCGAGTGCCAGCGACGAGTAACTCAGCGTCGCAATGCCGTTGGCCCTGGTCAGCGGCAGCAGATCCACTTCGATCTCGCGGTCGATCATGCTGAACCGCTCCTGGATCGCATCGAGACCACCGGCGGCAATATAGGCATCGAGATCGTCCTTGCTGACATTGCTCGCCCCGATCGCCCGGATCTTGCCGGACGTACGCAGGTCTTCCAGCGCTCGCATGGTCTCCTCGATCGGCGTCGTCGGGTCCTGCCAATGGGTGATGTAGAGATCGATATAATCGGTCCCGAGCCGCGCCAGGCTTTCCTCGACCTCGTGAACAATCGCGTCGCGCCCGAGATAACGGTGCACTGGCTTGCCATCCTGATCGAAGAAATGCCGGCCCATCTGCGTATGCCAGACAAGGCCGCATTTGGTGGCGATGACGGCCTTGTCGCGACGGCCTGCCAAGGCCTTGCCGACGATTTCCTCGGAGCGTCCAAGCCCATAGGCCGGCGCCGTGTCGATCAGCGTCACGCCGGCATCGAGCGAGGCCTGGATCGCGGCGATGGATTCGTTTTCATCCGTCCCGCCCCACATCCAGCCGCCGATCGCCCAGGTGCCAAGACCCACCGCCGAGGCGGAAACGCCGGATTTGCCGATCTCGCGTGTCAATTGCTGTCCAGTCTGGTCCTGTCCGCTCATGCCCGTCTTCCTTCACTATTTGCCAGTGCGAGTACCCGCGCACCCGTCGCCTCGTCAGTCACCAGCGTATCCAGATGATTGCCCCTGAGCACGCTGAGGATCGGACTGACCTTGTTCGGCCCGCTCGCGACCCCGATCTTGGTCGGGATCGAGGCGAATTCGGGCAGCGTCAGCGATACCAGCGAGCGGTTGAGGCTGTAATCGCAGACTTGACCTTGATCATCGAGCAGATGGGCAAGCAATTCGCAGGACGCGCCGGAGCGCTCGATGGCCGCGCGATCCGCGCTTGAGGACGGATGCAGGTCGTAATAGCTGCTGTCGTCCGACAGGATCGAGCCGATACCGACCACCGCGATCTCGCTTCGCGCGCCCGTTTGAACACATCGGCGACGGAGCGCATGTTGATCAGCATGCCGCGCTCGGCAGCGCTATCGGCAAACAACGGCGCGTGGATCTGATAGGAGCGCCCGCCCAGCCGATCGGCCATCATGGTCGAGACGTGGTTGACGTCCGTATAGTGTTTGCCCTGGACGCAGCCGGTCGCCGGGATGACCTCGACTGCGTAGCGTCGCTGCGCCTGCAGGCCGGCAACCACGGCGCTGACGCCCTTGCCGCCGGTGATGCAGATCGTGTCGCCATCGGTGATTTCCTCCAGAAGCAACCGCGCTGCGGCTTCGCCAACGGCTTGCAGGGCCGTCTGCAGATTGTCGGAAACCGTCGGCACGACGATGGCGCGGCTGATGCCGCCGAGCGCCACCAGTTTTTCTTCCATATCCACCAGCGGCTCGACCGGCGACTTGATCTTGATCTCGACGAGACCCAGTTGCCGGCCGCGCTTGATCAGGCGGTTGACCGTTGCGTGCGAGATGCCGAGCTGATCGGCGATCTGCGCCTGCGTCAGGCCTTCGAGGAAATGCAGCACCAGCGCCTGGTGCATCTGCCGGGCGATGACGATTTCCTCGCGCGGCGCGTTGACGGCTTTGAGTTTGGCGATCGGCCTATTGGGCGACATATCAGGCAGCCTTCCGCTTGTGCAGGAAATGATCGATGGAAACAGCGGCGAGCAGAATGCAGCCTTTGATCATGTCTTGCCAATAGACGGAGACGTCAAGCAGGATCAAGGAGCTGGTGACGACGGAGAGCAGGGCAATGCCGAGGATCGCACCGAGGATGGTACCCGAACCGCCGTTGAGCGAGGCGCCGCCGATCACCGCGGCTGCGATGATGTTGAGCTCCATGCCGACGCCGAAGGTGGGGGTCGCAGCACCGAAACGGGACATGTAGATGACGCCGGCGACACCCGAGAGCGTTGCGCAGAGAACCGTCACCCAGAACTTTACCTGGTTGGTCTTGATGCCGGAATAGAGCGCCGCCTTCTCGTTGCTGCCGGTGTAGAACACCTTGCGGAAAGCGGTTGCCCGGCGCAGCAGGAAATCGAACAGCACGACGACGGCGACGAAGATCAGGATCACATAGGGAACACCGTAGAATGTGCCCTGCCCGACGGCCTTGAACGAGGGCGGCAGCGTAAACAGCGACAGCGGCGTGCCCTTGGTGATGATCAGGCAGATGCCGCGCACGATCACCATTGCTGCCAGAGACGTGATGAAATGGTTGAGCCCCACCACCGTGACGAAGAAGCCCATGACGCAGCCGATCAGGCCGCTGGCGATGATGCCGATCAGCGATGCGCTCCAGGGATCGAGCCCCATCAGGAACAATGAGCCTGACAGCACCATCGAAAAACACACGACCGAGCCGACCGACAGGTCGATGCCGCCGACGATCAGAAGGATGGTCATGCCGACGACGACGATGCCTTCCACCGAAAACGACATCAGCATCGCCCGGAAATTGCCCAGCGTCAGGAAGTGCGGCGAGGCAAAGCTCATGATGATGCCGAGCGCCAGGATGATGGCAATCAGCCCCGCCTCGCGCATTGTCCCCAGCCGTTTCCAGCCCGGTGCTCGCGCCTGATGTGCCGTTGTCAACGTAGCGTCCGCCATGACCTTGTCTCCTGCCCCTGCTTTTTCTTTATGCGGCATGCTCTGATGCCTTTGAATTGTTATGACCACCGATGCCGGATGCGAGCCGCATAATCGCCTCTTCCGTCATCGCCTCGCCCTCGACCTCGCCGGCAACCCTGCCTTCACGGATGACGAGAACCCGATCGCAAAGGCCTAAAAGCTCCGGCAGTTCCGAGGAAATGACGACGATGCCTATGCCGGAGCGCGCGAGATCGCGCAGGAGCCGGTGGATTTCCGATTTTGCCCCGACATCGATGCCGCGCGTCGGCTCGTCCATCAGGATCACCTTGGGATTGACAGCCAGTTGCTTGGCGATCGCCACCTTCTGCTGGTTACCGCCCGATAGCGACGAGACCGGCATGTCTATGCCGCCCATGCGCACGCCGAGCCGCTTGACCATATCCCGGGCACGATCGGCCTCGGCCTTGGAATTCAGCAGGCCCAATGGCCCGGTCAGCGATTTGAGATCGAGGACCGCGATGTTCTGCGCAATCGAGAGATCGAGGAAGATGCCGGAGCCCTTTCGATCCTCCGAGAGATAGACCACGCCCGCCTTCACGGCCTGCGCATAGGACCGGATCACCAACCGCTGCCCATGCAGCTGAACTTCGCCTTTCGTAACCGGCCGCAACCCGCAAATGCCCTCGGCAATCTCCGTGCGGCCCGAGCCGATCAGCCCGCCGATGCCGAGAATTTCGCCCTTGCGCAGTGCAAAGCCCACACCCTTGAAGCGGTTGCCATCGCCGAGATCACGGACGCTGAGAATGGTCTCTGCCGTCCGCTCCGCCGGCGCCTGTTTTTCCGGATAAAGCTGGGTAATCTCGCGGCCGACCATGCGGCGCACCACTTCGTCCGGCGTCAGATCCTTGACGTTCGCCGTCGAAACATAACGTCCATCGCGAAACACGGTGACGCGGTCGCAGAGGCTGAAGATTTCCGCCATGCGGTGGCTGATATAGATAATGGAGATACCCTGCGCCTTCAGATCGCGGATGATGCCGAACAGAACCTGCGCCTCCGATTCCGTCAGCGCCGCTGTCGGCTCGTCGAAGATCAGCACCCGGCAATCGAGCGTCAGCGCCTTGGCGATCTCGACCAGCTGCTGGCTGGAAATCGAGAGGTCACCGACCTTGCGGCGCACGTCGATCGGCGCCAGCCGGTTCATCACGACCTGCGCCTCCCGCTCCAGCCGACCATAATTCATGAACGGCAAACGCCTTCGGTTCGTCGTCGCCATGAACATGTTTTCCGCCACCGTCGCATCGGGGCAAAGCGCGATCTCCTGGTGCACGAGACCGATCCCCAGCGATTGCGCCACGGCGGGAGACGTCACTTTCACCGGCTTGCCGTTGACGAGGATTTCGCCCTCGCTCGGCTGCAAGACGCCGGCGATGATGTTCATCAGCGTCGATTTGCCGGCGCCGTTTTCGCCGCACAGCGCATGGACTTCGCCCTTTTCTAGGTCAAAGCTCACATCCGTCAACGCCTTGATAACACCGAAGTGCTTGCTGACATTGCGGATTTCCAGAACCGGCACAGACGCCATTACAGTCTCCTCCCGAACGCTTGCGGTGGCTGCCCGGAATGAAACATCCCGGACAGCCGGCACGAAGATTACTCCTCGATACCCTTCGTGCCCCGCCGCTTCAGATACTTGTCCCAGTAGAAGTCGTCGGCATTGTCGGCCGTGACGATCGACAGGCCGTTATCGACGAAGGGAATGCTCATCGGGTTGAAACCGACACGCTTGGCGTCGTTCATCGGGTCGATGAGTTCCGGATGCTTGGCAAGCCAGAGAAGCATGAAGCCCATATAGCCCTGCATGCCCTGGTTCGGATTGATCGAGCCGAACACTTCGCCGGCCTTGATCATGTCGAGGATATTGGCGTTGACATCGGCGCACATCACCAAAATCTTGCCGCCGGTCTCCTTGTTGGCCTGCGATGCGCCGATGGCCGAATTGGCTTCCGGCATGAACACGGCGCCAAGGTTCGGATGCGCCTGCTTCAGGCTCATCAGGCCCTGATAGGCCTTGTTCGGATCCTGGTTGGAGGCCGCCCGGCCGACCAGCTTCATATCAGGGTATTTCTCGGTCATGCGGGCAATGAAGGCGGCGATGCGCTTGTCGTGATTGTCCTGACCCGGATTTTCCAGAACCGCGTATTCCCCCTTGCCGCCCATCTTCTCGGCGATCGCGTCGGCCGCATAGGTGCCTTCGCGGGTGTTATCCGAGGTGATGAAGGAGATACGCTTGGAGAGCGGCGCATCGGCTGCGAAGGTGACGACCGCCGTGCCCTGATCGATCGCCCGGTTGATCGGCTCGATGAACGGGTCCGAGTTCATCGGATGCACCAGAATGCCGGCCGGGTTCTGGGCGAGTGCCTGGTCGAATGTGGCGATCTGCTTGTTGACGTCATATTCCGGCGTGCCGGTATAGGCGGTCTCGCAACCGAGCTGCTGGCCCGCCTGCTTGAACATTTCATAGACCGGGAACCAGTATTCGACGCCCGAGACCATGACGTTCATGACGTATTTTTCGCCCGGCTTGCAGCGAAACGGGTTTTCCGTTTCAGCGCTGGCAGGGCCGGCAAATAAGGTGGTTGCAAGGACCGCCATTGCGGTCGTGCTTAGAAAATTGCGCAAGATTCCTCCTCGAGGCCGAAGCCCCTCCCAAAATGTCCGGTGGCGCCAAAAGAGCGACCGTTGATCCAATGAAGACCGAACTTCCTCCTCGAAGTCCGATAAGGGGAGATAAACGCAACAGAAGTTACGTGTCAATATAATTCATATGTAGAAATATATTTCACGATAAGTCAAGCGATAGAACGCCTCGCAAGTCGAGGGTTTGTGGTGACGTTTTGATGCGCTGAAGGTCAGCCGCGTAGGTCGGGGTGTCTGGTCGGCAAGCCGCAACGTCACGTAGACGCTGGAGCAACCTGCTGTAGCTCTGGCTTTGCGAGGTATTTGGGCCGAACGGTTTCAGCCCGCTTGGCACTAAAGCGCAAGGTCGCCCTTTCGTGTCACAGGCAATGCTGGACGACAGGATCAGCTAGGCTGGCTAGGCTGTCCTGGCCGGACGGAACCGGCAGGGGAAAGGTATGAGGGAAGGGAGAGAGGCGCAGGCGCCCCTCACTCGTCGCCCATCTTCAGCGCTGCGATAAACGCTTCCTGCGGGATTTCCACCTTGCCGAACTGGCGCATGCGCTTCTTGCCGGCCTTCTGCTTGTCGAGCAGCTTGCGCTTGCGCGTGGCGTCGCCGCCGTAGCACTTGGCGGTGACGTCCTTGCGCAGTGCCGAGATGGTTTCGCGGGCAATGACGTTGCCGCCGATCGCCGCCTGGATCGGGATCTTGAACATGTGCTTCGGGATCAGCTCTTTCAGCTTTTCGCACATGTCGCGGCCGCGCTTTTCGGCGGCCATGCGGTGGACCATCATCGAGAGCGCATCGACCGGCTCGCCATTGACGAGGATCGACATCTTGACCAGATGGCCTTCCTGATGGGCGGTGATCGTATAGTCGAACGAGGCATAACCCTTGGAGATCGACTTCAGCCGGTCGTAGAAATCGAAGACGACTTCGTTGAGCGGCAGGTCATAGGTGAGCATGGCGCGGGAGCCGACATAGGTCAGTTCCACCTGGATGCCGCGGCGATCCTGGCAGAGCTTCAGGATGCCGCCGAGATGCTCGTCGGGCGTCAGAATCGTCGCGCGGATCCACGGCTCGTGGATTTCGGCGATCTTGACGACATCGGGCATATCGGCCGGATTGTGCAGCTCGCGCTCGGTGCCATCGGTCATGAACAGCTTGTAGACGACGGATGGCGCGGTCGCGATCAGATCGAGATCGAACTCGCGCTCGAGACGTTCCTGAACGATCTCGAGATGGAGAAGCCCGAGGAAGCCGCAGCGGAAACCGAAGCCCAGAGCGGCCGAGGATTCCATTTCGAAGGAGAACGACGCGTCGTTGAGGCGCAGCTTGCCCATGGCAGCGCGCAGGTCCTCAAAATCGGCGGCATCAACCGGGAACAGGCCGCAGAAGACAACGGGTTGCGCCGGCTTGAAGCCTGGCAGCATGTTGGCGGTCGGACGCTTGTCCTCGGTGATCGTATCGCCGACGCGGGTATCGGCCACTTCCTTGATCGAGGCGGTGATGAAACCGATCTCGCCCGGGCCAAGCGCATCGACGGTGACCATCTTCGGCGTGATGACGCCGACGCGTTCGACCTGATATTTGGCGTCCGTGCCCATCATGCGCACGGTCTGGCCCTTTTCAGGACACCGTCGAGAATGCGCACGAGAACGATGACGCCGAGATAGGTGTCGTACCAGCTATCGACCAAGAGCGCCTTCAGCGGCGCGGTTTCGCCGCCCTCGCTCTTCGGCGCCGGCAACTGGTGCACGATCGCTTCCAGCACGTCGGGAATGCCGAGACCGGTCTTGGCGGAGATCAGCACGGCCTGGCTTGCGTCGATGCCGATGACTTCTTCGATCTGCTCGCGGATGCGGTCCGGCTCGGCGGCCGGCAGGTCGATCTTGTTGAGGACGGTGACGATCTCGTGGTTGTTGTCGATCGCCTGGTAGACGTTGGCGAGCGTCTGGGCTTCCACGCCCTGGGATGCGTCGACCACCAGCAGCGAGCCTTCGCAGGCCGACAGCGAGCGCGAGACCTCGTAGGCGAAGTCGACGTGTCCGGGCGTATCGATGAGGTTCAGCACATAGGTCTCGCCATTGTTGGCGACATAGTGCAGGCGCACGGTCTGCGCCTTGATGGTGATGCCACGCTCCTTCTCGATATCCATGTTGTCGAGAACCTGCTCCGACATCTCGCGCGCGGCGAGACCGCCGGTCGACTGGATCAGCCGGTCAGCCAGCGTCGACTTGCCATGGTCGATATGGGCGACGATCGAGAAATTGCGGATGTGCGACAGGGGCGTCTTTGAAGGTGTTGTGCTCATGCGCCGCATATAGCAGCGCATACAGGCGCCGCAAAGCGGGAAATGCAGGCTTTGTTCACTATAATTAGGGGTTCAGGCCCGTGGCGGATCGGCCTGCGCCCCGTCCATCAAGGCGCCGGCATTTGGCATCTGCGCACTCTTCATCTCGAAATTCTCCCGAAGGTGCGGCGGCACCGTTTCGCGGAACTTGAGCCTGACAGCAACGAAGACGGCATAGGCGAGCGCCGTGCCCATGGCGGCGTAGATGAAGGTCTTGGGACCGAAGACCGGCGTCAGCAGCGTGATCGACAGGGGAATGATCGTCGCGGCGATCGACCAGCACATCAGAAGCGTCGAGGCGAGGGGTACGAAATCGGAGGGCGCCGTGCGGTCGTTGGCATGGGCGTTGGCGATCGAATAGACCGTCTCGACGGCACCGGCAAACACAGCAAAGACCAGCATTATCAGGATCAGGTTGGCAAAGGAGACGAACAGCGAAACGACGCCGGCAAGCGCGATCAGGATGCAGACGAGGATGAGCACGATGCGCCGGTCGATCCGGTCCGACAGCACGCCCATCGGATACTGGATGAAGATCAGCCCGAACTGCATGACCAGCATCAGAAGCGCAACGTCACCCTGGCTCACCGAATTGGCGGCGGCATAGATGGGGGTAAAGCCCTGCACCGCCATGGACAATCCACCCGCGGCGAGAACCCCGACAAAGGCGACCGGCGAGTTGCGCCAGACGAGCGGCACATCGACGCTGACCTTGCCGGGCGGCGGCGGATTGGGCAGGCGCGTCAGCCCGATCGGCAGGATCGCCAGCGTCGTGAAGAAGATGGTGAGGATCGGCGCCAGATTGCCCTCGGCCGGAATCTGGCCGAACAGCCAGGCGCCAAGCCCGATGGCGATGACATAGATCATGTAGAACAGCGACATGGCCCTGCCGCGCCAGCTATTGGCGGCCGCGTGATTGAGCCAGCTCAGCGTGATGATGAAATTGATGTTGCCGGCCATGCCGTAGATGCCGCGCGCCAGCACCCAGAGCCAGGGCGAGACCCCGAGGCTGATCAGCACCGCCGACAGGATGACCAGCGCCATGGAGCAGGAAAAGGCCCGTGCATGCCCGACACGCCGGATCATCGGCCCCGGCAACAACGCAGCCGGCAAGCCCGCCAAAAGCAAGCGCCGTCACCGCAGCACCGGCGACCTCGGGCGAAATGCCGCTTTTTGCCAGCATGAACGGGACATAGGCGAACATCATGCCATTGCCGATGCCCACACCGGCCATCGACAGCACAATGCTGGTGATCGACAGGACCGAAGATGCGGATTTTTCAGGTTCGGGCATGACGGATTCCTTCTGATGCGGCGTTCATAGATGCCCTGGCGCTGCACGAAAATACACACAGCGCTTGTGGCAACCATATTCCTCGTCGGCGGCCTATCAGTATCGCCGCAGCGGCATCGCACGATTTTATTTTTCGTGCATCGGCCCGACCCGTTGACTCCACTATAAGACTGTATAATTCTCTTATAATGGAAAAATCGTTACAGGATCTTGAAAGCAATATCGGCGCCCGCGTCCGCACCATCCGTCTCGAACAGAACCTGACACTGGACGAACTGGCGCTGCAATCGGGCGTGAGCCGGGCGATGATCTCGCGCATCGAGCGCGGCGAGGCAAGCCCCACGGCCCAGCTTCTGGCCCGGCTCTGCAGCGCTCTGGGAACCACGCTGTCGCGATTTTTCGCGTTTCAGGATGCGCCGGCAAGCCCGCTCTCGCGGCACGCGGACCAACATCTCTGGCGCGACCCGGAAACCGGCTATGTCCGCCGCGCCGTTTCGCCCGAGGGCATGCCGACGCCGGTCGATATCGTCGCGGTAGATTTTCCGCCAGGCGCCCGCGTGGTTTTCGATCCGCATCCGCCGGACGCCGAGACAACGCAGCACGTATGGCTGTTCGAAGGGCGGCTGACGATGACCAGTGCCGGGGAGGTCCATGCGCTGGAGCCTGGCGATTGCCTTTTCATGCCGCTTGGCCACGGCCACAGCTTCCACAACCCGCATTCCGAGCTGGCACGCTACGCCGTTATTCTCAACCGCAGGATCCTGAAGACACGATGACCGACCACCGCATCCGTATTCTCGACGAAGACCAGGCTAGGCAGGCGCTGCCGGCCCTGACAGAGATCCTTGTCGATTGCGTCGAGGGTGGCGCCTCGGTCGGATTTCTTGCCCCTACACGACAGAAGACGCCATGTTCTTCTGGGACGGCGTCCGCGCTGCCGTCGGGCAGGATGCGACCGTCCTTCTGGTGGCGGAGGTCGATGGTCAAATCCTCGGCACCGCGCAATTGGGTATCAAGCTGCCCCCCAACCAGCCGCACCGCGCCGATCTGAAGAAGCTCCTCGTCCACCGGAAAGGGCGTGGCATGGGGCTCGGTCGCGCCCTGATGGAGGCGGCAGAAGCGGAAGCGACCCGGCTCGGCAAGCGCGTACTGGTGCTGGACACGGCAACGGATAGTCCCGCTGAAGCGATCTATGAGCGGCTCGGATGGGTCAGGGTCGGAGTTATCCCCGACTATGCGATGATGCCGGATGGCAGCTATTGCGGATCGACCTTTTTCTACAAGCACGTCGGTCACTGAATTTCTTGGAGCCGCAAAGCGAGCTGGTGGCGGGGCTCATGCCCAAAAATGTCCGGCGATCTCCATGAAAATCAGAATTTTTGGTGGTACGGCCCATTTTGTGTGTCGCAGCTTCATGATAGGCGAATATTAGCCGCAAGGCTTATAGTCAGAGGGAACCCCATGAAGACCATCTCCAACCGCGTGCGCCTCGTCGCACTGTCCATGTTCATGCTTGCTGGCGGCCTGCAGGCTGCAACAGCCGCTGATGTTACCTTCCAGATGAAAAACAGCCATCCGAATGCCGTCGAGGTCGAACTCTACAGCCAGGATCGCAAACATGTCTGGCCGGGCGACAATCAGGTTTATTATCTCGATGACGGCGAGACCAAGCAGATTCCGCTGTCCTGCGACGAAGGCGAAAAGATCTGCTACGGCGCCTGGGTTTCCGGCGACAAGGCGACCTATTGGGGGACCGGACCCGAAAATGCCGAAACCTGCGACGATTGCTGCTATACTTGCGAAGGCGGCAACACCGAAGAAATCAACCTGACGGAATAGTCTTGCCGAAACAGGAACGCCCCTGTGGTGGGGCGTTCCTGACGGCGTCTAGCGTGGCTGCCGGGCAAAACCCTTGACCAGGATCGGCCCTGTGGGGCGCCCGGTGGGCGATCCACCTGCCTGCTCCAGTGTGATTTCGTAGAGTTGAGCCTCCTGCGGCCGCGGCAGCTCGGGGCCATCCAGCGTCATCGTCTCCGATCGCGGCAGCAGGCCCAGCGAAACCGGTCCCATCTCCTTCGAGGGCAATGTCCAGACCTGCATGACACGGCCCTCCGGCACGGCGAATTCGGCAAGCGGCGTGATCCGTGCCGAGGCATTGCCGAAATCCTCAACGAGAACAAGCGGTTCCCCGGCATCATTCACCAGCACGGCGACAACCTGCGGCTCCGGCCGCATGATCAGGCTGAAACCAAGACCGAGTGCCAACAACAAAGAGGCTGCCATACCGGCCAGTGCCGCCCGACGCCAGCGCCCTTCGCTGTTGTCGTTGGCAGGCATCTTCGCCTGATCGGCAGAGTTCTCCACGCGTGGATTGTCCAAACCCAATGTAATGCGATCCCACAGACCGTCGGGTCCTATCGCCGGATCTGCGAGCAGATCAAGTTTCAAAACCGGTCGCGACTGGCAGCGACCGCGGCACGCAACGCGGCATCCTTTTCGATACGCGCTTCGACGCGGGCGTACTCGTCGCCATCCAGCAGGCCAAGCACATACTCGTCGGCCAGCTCATCGATGTTTTCGATCCGGTCGCTCATGCCATGCACTCCCGCAGCGAAGCGAGGCCGCGGCGAACCCACGCCTTGGCGGTGCCGAGCGGCACCTGCAGGCGTCCGGCGATTTCACCATGGGTATAGCCCGACATATAGGCCATGAGCACGCTGCGCCGCTTGGTCTCATCGAGGCGCGACAGGCATTCTCGCAGGCGGTCATGCTGCTCGAGATCCGTCCAGGCGTCGAGGGTATGATCGGAATGCGCGGTATCCTGAAGCTCTGCCAGAGTGTCGGCGTCGGTCAGTTCCAGCCGCCTGCCATCGCGCACAAGGTTGAGCGCACGGTTTCGCGCGATCGCATAGATCCAGCCACGCGCCGAGCCCCGATCGGGTGCATATTGGGACGCCTTGGTCCAGATCTGGATGAAGGCCTCCTGGACGACATCCTCCGCCAGATCGCGCCGACGCAGGACGCGCTGGGCAACGGCGATCATCCGTCCGCCTTCCTGCTGGAATATCAGGCGCAGGGCAGCACGATCACCGCGCGCGCAGCCGGAAAGCGCATCCGCCAATGTCTTCTGATCATCCTGCATTGTGGCTCCGCCGTCTCCCTCTGCAACATGCCGTTCCCCGCTGTCAACGGAGCGAGCGCCCTGACCACTTTTCGGCAAGCGATCCGCATTTAAGCCCTTATCAGCCGATCTCTGCAACGTCTTGCTCATGGCGGTTTTACACGCCGCGGGCCTCTTCGGATGCAAGAGGCCGAAAATAAAAATTCCGACACTGCATCCAAACGCTGCGGCCGTGTGTCTTCCGTCTGAAGGCGACAGAGGATGATGCCTTCAAACAAAGAATTCACACAACGAAGGAGACTTGGGATGACCACCATCAAGACCGTACTGATCGCATCGACCGTCCTCATGGGCAGCACGGTTGCCGGCTTTGCCGCGCCGGTCCTCGGCCTTACCGGCGAAAAGACGCTGGTCATGTTCGACACCGCAAGCCCTGCCGTGAGCAAGACCATGGACGTCACCGGCGTCGACAGCCTCGTCGGCATCGACTTTCGTCCCGGCAACAAGACTGTCATCGGCGTCACACCGGACAGCACGATCGTGACGATCGATCTTGCCACGGGCGCGGCGACCGAAGTCGCCAAGATGAACACGCCGCTTGCCATCGACGATGCGCCCGTGGTCGTCGATTTCAACCCGATGGCCGATCGCCTGCGCTTCATGACCGGCACAACCAATCACCGAGTCCATCCGGATACCGGCGAAGTCACCGTCGACGGCAAGCTCGCCTTCGAAGAGGGTGACATGCACAAGGGCGAAACGCCCAACATTGTTGCCGCCGCCTATGTCAACGCCTTCGGCAAGCCGGAAAAGACTGGCATGTTCAATATCGACGCGACGATCGGCGGGCTGATCCAGCAAACCAAGCCGAACGACGGGACCCTAAAGGCCATCGGCAAGCTCGGCATCGAGGGCGCAGCATCGACCTATGCTTTCGACGTGCAGACCACCGAGGACGGCACCAACACCGCATGGCTCGTCAATGGCACCAAGCTCTATACGGTAAACCTTGAAACCGGTGCGGCCACGGCGGCCGGCGAGATCACCGGGGCAAGCGGAGATATCCGCGACATCGCCGTCCTGCCTGCGATGTAAGCGGCGCCAGGCAGTTTGGAACGGCACCCGGGTCGCTGCTTTCTTGGTAGCGGCCCGGCGTTTTGCGTCGGTTTCAGTGGGAAACCCGGTTCCATTCCGAGTGCGTCACCTCGTACCAGACTTCGCCGTGCTCGCTGCCCGGAATGGGATCAGGCCCATCGAACGGAATTGTTCTGATGTAGGTCATCCCGATCTTTTCCATCACGCGGCGCGATGCTTGGTTCACCGCCATCGTGGTCGCCACGATCCTATCATAGCCAGCACTTCGGAACCCCCAATCGATGAGCGCCGAAGCTCCTTCCATAGCCAGCCCCTGCCCCCAATCCGTCCGGCGCAGGCGATAACCGAGTTCGGCCAGTTTCTCGCTCTCCGGCCAAAGGCAAAACCACCCGACGAAGATGCCATTGCTGGTACGCCGCGCCGTCCAGACGCAAAGCTCCGTTCCCCGCGGCATGAGAAACGTCGCGTTCGGGTGTCCCTGCGTGTGATCGACTGCGTATCCGCCGTTCAGGAAGCGCATAACCTCCGGGTCAAGCTCAAGCGCGATGAAATCATTGCTGTCTTCTGGACAACCGGGGCTGAGGATCAACTGCTTTGTCTGCAAAACGGCCATTTCCAGGCATCCATCCGTCGTCTGCATCACTATGTCCGGATTTGCGCACAACTCCAGTGACAAGCCGGATCGGATGCATACATCGAAATACAGAAAATCAAAAGTTTTGACTGGGCTATCCATGCCCTTCATCTTCCCGCCGCAATCGGTAGTATGAAGCAAAGTCTGAACCAATGGGGACCACTGATTCCATGATCAAGAGATTTACCGTGCTGGCCATCGCCGCTGTCTATCTGTCCGGCTGCACGACGACGGACCCGTATACGGGCGAACAGAAGATGTCGAACACAGCCGGTGGGGCGCTGATCGGCGCTGGCCTCGGTGCCGCAACCGGCCTTCTGGTCGGCGGCAGCGCGGCCGGACGGCGCGATGCAGCGCTCGTGGGAGCCGGCATCGGCGCGCTCGGCGGCGGCCTGATCGGCAACTACATGGACAGCCAGGAATCCGAACTGCGGGCGCAACTCCAGAACACCGGCGTTTCCGTCACCCGCTTCGGCGACCGCATCGTTCTGAACATGCCGGAAAACATCACCTTTGCCACCGACCAGGACCAGATGAACCCGAGAGCCTATCCGACGCTAGATTCCGTCGCGATCGTGCTGCGCAAGTTCAACAAGACACTGATCGACGTCGATGGCCACACGGATTCGACCGGTAGTGCCAGCCACAATCAGGATCTTTCGGAACGGCGCGCCATATCGGTTGCCAACTATCTCGGCTCGCAGGGCGTCGACCAGCGCCGCATGTCGGCTGTCGGCTATGGTCCCGACCGGCCGATCACATCCAATGCCAGCCCTGAAGGCCGCGCCCAGAACCGCCGCGTCGAAATCTCGATCGCGCCGATCAAGGAAGGCTGATCAGTCTTTGGAAAGAATCGGCGAGTCTGATATTCTGTCCGTCTCTCCATAGACGGCAACGCAACTGCATGGGCGATGGTTTGCTCTCTCTTCTCCCCAACGGGGAGAAGGTGGCCCGAAGGGTCGGATGAGGGGGCCGGAGGCCACCTCATTTCGGCTCCGGCTTCGCCGGCCCCTCATCGCCTCGCATATGCTCGGCACATCTCCCCGCTGGGGAGAAGAGGGAGATCGAGGCACGCTGTCGCCATTCACACGCTCTTGAAGGACAAGTAAGCAACACTGACAGAGTACCGTACCCTGTCCGCTTCCCAAAATAATCTGCCTCAATCGAAAAAACGCGACATCACGCCTTGGGCGGATAGGCGTGTTCTTCGCCCCGGAAATCCGTCACCGTGAAACAGCCGCCGCCATTGTCCTCGATCGTCGAGGCGCTCACCACGGCCTTGCCGTGGCCGCCCGGAATATCGAGGATATAGGCGGGCTGGCAAAGGCCGGAAATCCGGCCACGCAGGGCGGCGACCAGCGCCTGGCCTTCGGCGATCGTCAACCGGAAATGGCCGGTACCGGGCGCGAGATCCGGATGGTGGAGATAGTAGGGCTTGACCCGGTTTTCCACGAAGCCGCGCATCAGCGCCGCGAGCGTCTCGACGTCGTCGTTGACACCCTTCAGCAACACCGACTGGCTGACCAGTACGACACCGGCATCGACGAGCTTTGCAATGGCGCGGCGTGCGTCCGGCGTCAGCTCTCGTGGGTGATTGGCGTGCAGTGCCAGATAGGTCGCCTTGCCGCTGGCCTTCAGGGCGTGGATCAGCGCTTCGTCGATCCGCAGCGGCTCGACCACCGGCACACGCGTGTGAAACCGCATGACTTTCACATGCTCAATCGTCGCCAATCGCTGCATGATCTCGGCAAGACGCCGGGGTGACAGCACCAGCGGATCGCCGCCCGTGAGAATGACCTCCCAAATTTCCGGATGCGACGCGATATAGGCAAAGGCCGCATCCATGGCATCAGGTGTAAGTGTGCCCAGCCCCTGCGGACCGACCATTTCCCGGCGAAAGCAGAAGCGGCAATAGACCGGGCAGACATGCACGGCTTTCAGCAATACACGGTCCGGATAACGATGGACGATGCCCTCGACCGGGCTATGCGCCGCGTCGCCGATCGGATCCTGTAATTCCTCCGGCAAAAGCGTCAGCTCGGCTATGTCCGGAACGAACTGCCGGGCGATCGGATCCTGCGGATCGTCGCGATCGATCAGCGCGGCCATCGCCGGCGTGATTGCAATGGCATAACGCGCAGCCACCGCATTGATGGCCTCCACCTGTTCCGGTGGGATCAGCATTACATCGCGCAACTCGCTTGCGGTGCGGATCGGTCGGACGGCGTTCATCGCGCCTCACCCGCCGTTTCGGGCACAGGCGCCCAGATCACCTGATCGATACGCGTGGCGCCGGTTGCCAGCATGACCAGCCGGTCGAAGCCAAGCGCGATGCCGCTTGCCTCCGGCATGATTTTCAGCGCCGACAGGAAATCTTCGTCCAGCGGATAGGTCTCGCCGTAGACGCGCTGTTTTTCGACCATTTCCGCGCCAAAACGGCGCCGCTGTTCCTCGGCGTCGGTCAGTTCGCCGAAGGCGTTGGCCAGTTCGACGCCGCAGGCATAAAGCTCGAAGCGTTCTGCCACGCGCGGATCGCGGGCCGTCGGCCGGGCAAGCGCCGCCTCGGCAACGGGATATTCGTCCAGTATCGTGGCGCGTCCGAAACCCAGATTGGGCTCGACCTTTTCAACGATCACCCGGCTGAAGAGGTCCGCCCAGGTATCGTCTTCGGCGACGCGAAGGCCGGCGGCCTTCAGGCTGGCTGCCAGATGCGCGCGGTCCGTCGCGCCTGTTGAATCGACGGAAGCCAGGAGGTCGATGCCGGCAAAGCGCTGGAAAGCTTCGGCGACGGAAAGGCGCTCCGGCTTGAGGAAAGGGTCCGAGTGCCGGCCACGCCAGGTCAGCTGCTTCGCGCCCACGGTTTCTGCCGCAAGAGCCAGCATGTCTGCGGCATCGCGCATCAACGTCTCGTAACCCTCACCCACCCTGTACCATTCCAGCATGGTGAATTCCGGATGGTGCAGTGGTCCGCGCTCGCGATTGCGATAGACATGGGCAAAACAGGCGATGCGCCTCTCACCCGCCGACAAAAGCTTTTTGCAGGCGAATTCCGGCGATGTGTGCAGGTAGAGCGGCGTGCGGCTGCCGTCATGATGGATCGCTTCCGTCGCGAAGGCATGCAGATGCGCCTCGTTTCCGGGCGAGATCTGCAGAGTTGCGGTATCGACCTCAATGAAATCGTGTTCGCCAAGGTACCCGCGCAAAGCCGCCTGAATCCGGTTGCGACCGAGGAGAAAACCACGGCGATCGGCATGGACATCCGGGCTCCACCAGGGAGAGGCAACGGGCATGGCAGTCCTGTTTTCAACCCTTCTGCATCAAGGCTATTCGCCACGTTTTAAGGGTTTCTTCTAAGCGTGGCCGCCGTCACACTGGCAATTTGCCCAAATATAGGTTAGGTGCGGCCCGAAACTCATTCCGGCGTCCTTGACGCGCATATGTCGTGCGCTCCTCTACGACGCATCAAGCTCAGTTACAAGGAAGACTTATGGTCAAGGTAATCGCCTCTTCGGTTCGCAAGGGCAATGTTCTCGAAGTCGACGGCAAGCTCTACGCCGTTCTCACCGCCGCGAACTTCCATCCCGGCAAGGGCACGCCGGTGACGCAGGTCGATATGCGCCGGATTTCCGACGGTGTGAAGGTCTCCGAGCGCTGGCGTACGACCGAACAGGTCGAGCGCGCCTTCGTTGAAGATAGCGACCATACCTTCCTGTATGAGGACGGTGAGGGCTTCCACTTCATGAATCCGCAGACTTACGATCAGGTCGCCGTTTCGCCCGACGTTATCGGCGATGACAAGGCCTATCTGCAGGAGGGCATGGTGGTTCAGCTGAAGATGTTCGAAGGCCTGGCGCTGGCGATCGAACTTCCGACCCGTATGACGCTCGAAGTCATGGAGACCGAACCGGTCGTCAAGGGCCAGACGGCGTCCTCATCCTACAAGCCGGCGATCCTCGCAAATGGCGTGCGCACCATGGTGCCCCCGCATATCGGCGTCGGCACGCGTGTCGTCATCCTCACGGAAGATGCCTCCTACGTCGAGCGCGCCAAGGACTGATTAGTTTCAGCTATATTCAGACATGAAAAAGGGCGCCGTGGGAAACTCACGGCGCCTTTTTCAATTTCAGGTTCAGATATCGCTTAGTGTTTCAGTTCCGGATAACGCTCGTCGGCTTCTACACCGGCTTCCGTCTCGTCGTAGCCTTCAAGTGTAACGGATACATTGTCCTCAACACTCAGGCCGCCTTCCCGGCGAACCGGAATGCGGGCACCGTTGTCGCGCACCAGAACAGCCTCACCGTTGAAACCTTGCTGCAAGAGCCAGTCGCGGGGAGCATTAAGACGAATGCGCACCTGCTTGCTGTCGTCCTCTTCGCGGGCGACTACTAGTTCATAGGACACCGGCTTGGACTGGCCATTGATTTCCAGCATGCCGCTGCCGTTTCCTTCGTCTGCAAATGTGAGCATTGTCTTATCTCCTTGCCTGTTTCGGCTCAGCGCCGGACGGCGCGTCCAACCGCAATCAGAATACATGCGCCGATGAAACCGATGATGAGGTAGGCAAGCCAACCGGTGAAGCTCATCCCGGCAAATGTCAGGATGGCATTGAGAACGACTGCGCCGATGATGCCGAGAATGATGTTCATGAACAGGCCCATGTTGGACTTCATGAACTGCTCGGCCATCCAGCCGGCAAAACCACCAATAATAATCGCTGCAATCCAGCCCACGCCATTCACATCCATTGTTTTCTCCTGGGTTCAACCAATGATTTTCGTCAGGGATAAACGGATAAGGCGCGATTATGTTCCGGCCCCTGTTTGCGGCAGCATCAGGCCCGTTGATGCTATGGGCCACCATTATGAATTTGCAGCGCATCAGCAGCTCCGGTAGATCCGGTCCTGGCGAAGCCTACGGTCGGTCAAGGGATGGGCATGGAACAGCAGGTCAGCATGGCAACAAAAATAGGTGGCGTTGGAACGGCAGCGGCTTTGACCGGCGGTCTGCTTTGTCTCCTGTCGATGTCGAGCGTTCAATTCGGGTCAGCGTTTTCAGCGTCCGCAATTGCTTCTTATGGCGCCTTCGGCACCACGTGGATGCGGCTGATCTGGGCGGCGGTCCTTCTGGCAATCATCGTTCGTCCGCCGATTTTCAGCTATTCACGGGCGCAGTGGCAGACTGCCGCTCTGCTGGGCGCATCCATGGCCGGCATGACGCTCTGTTTCTTTGCGGCCATCGAACGCATTCCGCTTGGCCTTGCCGTCGCCATCGACTTCCTTGGGCCGCTGGCGGTCGCTACTTTTGCCTTCGGACTTGGCTGGCGGCTTGTCTGGCCGCTGATTGCCGGGGCCGGGGTGCTGATGCTTGCCCATGACGGCACCGGCTGGATCGGCGACAAGGCCGGCATCCTGTTTGCTTTCGGCGCCGCCACCGGCTGGGCGCTGTACATCATCCTGATGAAAAAGGCGGGAAATGCTTTTGTGGGGCTGCAGGGCCTTTCGATGTCGCTGATCATCGCCGCCATCGTCGCCACGCCCTTTGGCCTTGTCGATAGCGACCGGATGACCGTTGACGGCGCTATCAGCATCTTCGGCCTTGCGATCCTCGTTCCGCTCCTGCCCTATGCGTTGGAGATGATCGCGCTGCGCCGCATGACCATGTCGTCCTTCGGCATCCTGATGAGCCTTGAGCCGGCCATGGGGGCTCTCGCAGGCTTTCTGGTGCTCGCCCAGCCGATGACCGTGGCACAGATCGCCGGCACTGTTCTTGTGGTCGCAGCATCAGCGGGAGCAACGGCAACCACGGCCTGATGCGCAGCGCATTTTCGGCGCGCAATTTGCAAACCCGGTGATAGGATGCGGCCGAAAAGCCGTTTTCTCCATCTCGAGGTGCGCATGTTTCTGCTGTCCCATATGATGAAAGCCTTTATCAAGAAGGGCCGGTTGACGGTCATCGACGCCGACGGCAAGGCCCACGTCTTTTCAGGCGAGCCGGGACCAGAAGTGACGATGCGGCTGACGGACAAGAAGCTCTACCGCACACTCGTCTTCAATGCGGAGCTTGCAGCGGGTGAAGCCTATATGGACGGCACGATGCTTTTCGAGAATGGCTCGACGCTCAAGGATTTCCTGACGCTCTTTTCGATCAACCGGCTGTCGCTCGGCTCCTACCCGATCCAGAAAGCCTTGCGCGCGGTCAAGATGCGGTTTCGCAACCGGCAGCAGGCCAACCGCAAGGGCCAGGCGCAGCAGAACGTCGCCCATCACTACGATGTCGGCAATGAATTCTACAAATTGTTCCTCGACGAGAACATGCTCTATTCCTGCGCCTATTTCCGCGAGGAAGGCGAGACGCTGGAACAGGCGCAGCGCAACAAGCTGCGGCTTCTGGCCTCCAAGCTCTGCCTGCGTCCGGGCATGAAGGTCCTCGACATCGGCTGCGGCTGGGGCGATCTCGCTCTCTATCTCGCCCAGCTCGAGGACGTCGAAGTGCTCGGCGTCACTCTGTCGAAGGAGCAGCAGGCGTTGGCCTCGCAGCGCGCCAAGAATGCCGGCCTCGAAGGCCGCGTGCGCTTCGAACTGCGAGACTACCGCGACGTGGACGAAAGCTTCGACCGGATCGTTTCGGTCGGCATGTTCGAGCATGTCGGTGTCAGCCACTACGACGAATTCTTCAAGAAGCTCAATGCGCTGATGCCGGATGACGGTGTCGCGGTCATTCATTCGATCGGCCATATGAGCCCGCCGGGCATGGCCAGCGCCTGGCTGCGCAAATACATCTTCCCCGGCGCCTATTCGCCAGCGCTGTCGGAAGTCTTCTCCGTCGTCGAGCAGAACAGCCTCTGGGTCACCGATCTGGAATTTCTGCGCGTGCATTATGCAACGACGCTGAAACACTGGGTCGAGCGCTTCGAGCAGAACCGCGACAAGGTCGTGGCGCTCTATGACGAGCGTTTCGCCCGCATGTGGGAGTTTTACCTGATCAGCTGCGAGATGATGTTCCGGACGGGAAGCCAGCTTGTCTTCCACATGCAGCTGTCACGCCAGCGGGATGCAGCACCGATCGTGCGCGATTACATCACCGACCGGCAGAAAGCCTATATCGTGCGCGAAAAGACACTCAATCTCTCGCTGTAACAGCGGGCTCCACCGGGCCCGACCATTGCAGCCGCTTGTAGTCGAAGCCGTATTCGAGCGTCGGTTTGACGACGGCGAAGAAAGGTGAGAGGTCGAAATCGCGCGGCGTATACAGCGAGTGATGGCGGATGTGCAGAATCTCCGACCTTGAATAGGTCGACGCCGCCGCCGCCCGGCCCGGCGCGCGGGTGATTTCCGGCAGGATTGGATAGCGGATGCCTTCGAAGGCTTGCGCGATCAGCGTCGAGCAGATCGCCCGCGTCGGATCCCCCGAGCCGAAGGCCAGCATGCGGCGACGCCAGCGCACCGGCACCGGAGGCGTCGGCATGAAGTAACGCAGCATGTCGAAAATGTTCTTGAGGTCGTATTTCAACCCGAGCCGCGAAATCATGAAGGAGACCAGCATGTTGCGATCGTCAGGCGTCAGCCCGATCGGCCGGCAGATGCGGGTGTTGTAGGTTGAATATTTGTTGAGCGGCACGGCGACGCACCCTTCGCCGAGATTGACCTCGATCAGTTGTGGCCGGTCGATGATCGGCAGTGCCGCCTGGTCGAGCGTGAGCGGTATCTGGTCGCCGGCGAAAAAGGCGGCATGCGACCAGGTGGATTGCGTCAGATACTTGATCGAGGCGGACATTTTCTGGTTGCCCTCGACGAGGAGAACATCGCCTGGCCGAAGCGTGCGGGCCAGGGTTTCCGGATCGGAGGGCGTATAGGGCTCATAACCCGAGGTCTTGGTTTCGAGCCGCGCCGCCACCACCCGCCCGAAGCGGTCGAGCAAAGTTTCGTGGCCCGACGAAAGGGACTTGATAGCAGATGTCAAACAGGACCCTCCCGGTCGTTGCGGTCATTCTATCCATCACCGCCCCAGCGAGTCGATAGCAGCCGCCCATGAGAGCGCCCTTCTGGCGCTCACCTTTGCGTCACCGTTCTTGATGCCCCCCACACTTCAAGTCTGCGTCGCGTTGGCCTATCTCTCAGGGGGCGCGCAAACGGGAGGACAATTCGCGATGGACTATCTCTGGCTCAAGGCTCTGCATGTGGCAGCTATCATCACCTGGGTTGGAGGCATGCTCGCCATGTCCGTCGCGGCCCGGACCATTCCCGCCCTTGGTGCTGAGCGAAAGACCGCAATCGCCACCTTGCGAAAATGGGACCAGCGGATCACCTCGCCGGCCATGGGCTTTGCCTGGATTGTCGGAGTGACCTTGGTCTTCATGGGCGGCTGGCATTCCGCCATCTGGTTCATGATCAAGTTCGTGCTCGTTCTCGCTCTGTCGGCGCTGCACGGCGTGCAGGGCGGCGCGCTGCGACGCATGGGAAATGATCCGGCAATGGCGGCCCCCGCCGTTCTGCGACAAGGCCCGGCGATGACCATCACAATCGTTCTGCTCATCGCCATCCTCGTCATCGTCAAGCCGTTTCAATAGCGATTTGCGCATTGACAGCGCCGTCTCGAATTCCTAGTTTAGAATTATTCTAAAAATTGGAATTCGGTCATGCTGTCACGATTTCTCCGTCCATCCAAACGTCCGCTCCAATCCCTGAGCGAACAGGAAATCCTTGCGCTGGCGATCTCCGCCGAGGAGGATGATGGCCGCATCTATCTCGCCTATGCCGATGCCTTGCGGACAAGCTATCCCAACTCCGCCCGGGTCTTCGAGGAGATGGCGGAAGAAGAGAGCCACCATCGGCAAATGTTGATCGATCTGCATGTGGCACGCTTCGGCAACCGCATTCCGCTGGTCCGGCGCGAGCATGTTCGCGACTTTCCGGAGCGCAAGCCGGACTGGCTGATTGCCAACATGCCGATCGAGACGGCCCGCGCGCAGGCCGAGGCAATGGAGGAAGCGGCGCATCGATTCTATCTGGAGGCCGCCGCCCGCTCCGAAGACGCACCGACCCGAAAACTGCTTGGCAATCTGGCGCTTGCGGAAAAATCGCACGAAACGCTGGCCCGTCGTCTTGGCGAAAAGCATACGCCTGACGATGTAAAGGAAGAAGAGGCCCAGACGGCGCACCGGCAGTTCCTGCTGACCTATGTACAGCCGGGGCTCGCCGGATTGATGGACGGTTCCGTCTCGACGCTGGCGCCGATTTTCGCTGCCGCCTTCGCAACGCAGGATACCTGGCAAACCTTTCTCGTCGGACTTTCGGCGTCGGTCGGCGCGGGCATTTCCATGGGCTTCACCGAAGCCGCCCATGACGACGGCAAGCTATCCGGCCGCGGCTCGCCGATCAAGCGCGGGCTTGCCTCCGGCATCATGACCGCACTCGGCGGCCTCGGCCATGCCCTGCCCTATCTCATTCCACACTTCTGGACCGCGACGGCCGTCGCCGCTGTCGTCGTCTTCGTCGAGCTCTGGGCCATCGCCTTCATCCAGAACAAGTACATGGAGACGCCGTTCTTACGCGCAGCGTTCCAGGTGGTGCTGGGTGGCGGGCTGGTGTTGGCTGCCGGCGTTTTGATTGGGAATGCGTAGACCACAAACGCAGAATGCGCCCTTGTGGGCGCATTCTGAAATTATCACATCCACCTAGATCAGTTGCCGACGGAGCCGACCAGAACTTCCGCGCCATTCTCGATCGTAACCCAACGGCCGGTGTTGACGGAAGCCTGGCGCTTCAGGAAACGATAGGGCGTCTCCGCCCAGATCTTCACCTGATCTTCGAGATTGTCGAGTATGAAATCACCCTGGGCAGTGCGCACGGTCAGCACGGCATGGCCTTCGCCGTCAGGCTTGCGCACGACGGTCATCAAAAGGTCCGAAGCCGAAAAGCCTTTTTCCATCAGGCGCTTGCGCTTCAGAAGAGCGATATCTTCGCAATCGCCGGCGCCATCAGGATAGGCCCAGACTTCGTCGCGACCGTAGAAATCCATGTCGGTAATCGGGGTGATCTCGTGATTGACGTCCGCATTGACCTCGCGAATGGTTTCCCAGCCGAAATCGGTGACCCGCGGCGCAACCGAGGACTTCGACTTGATCTGGCATTCGGATTTGAACTTCTGGCAGAATTCATAATGACCGATTGGCTGCGACGTCACGCTGCCGGTCTGCATGAAGAGGGATGTCGCGCTCGGAGCGGGAACAGCAGCGCCCGCCGATGCAAAAACGGCAGCGATAGCTGCAACGATCCCGGTAACCCCATTCAACTTCGACATCCACGTCCCCTGTGGCTCGGCTCAAAGGGCGTTCATGCCCCTGTCTAACGCCGGCAGTCTCTTCGGCTAGCGATGGCAGCTTGCTCGAACCCCGGTTCGGGCGCTGCTCTATTCGTTAACAAAGAGTTAATGACTTTGCGGGGTTTGAGTCAATCTTGAGAAATGGGGAATGATTTATATGGTTAAGATGTGCGGCAAAACCGCATCAACAGGCGTTCCGAGCCCTCAGGCCAGCCCGAGCATGGCGCTGATCGCCTCCTTGAGTTTGGCAATGTCCTGCGGGCGCGACAGCCGGTGATCGCCGTCGCGGATGAGTGTCATCACCACATCATCGGACGGCAGATGCTCCATCAATTTCAGTGCGTGTGGATAGGGCACGTCAGGATCGGCCATGCCCTGCAGGATATGCACCGGGCAGCCTGTCTCGATGATGCCGGACATCACCTGGTTCTGCCGACCATCCTCGATCAACGCGCGGGTGAAGATATTGGGCTCGGTGCTGTATTCGGACGGCTCCTCGAAATAGCCGCGCTCGGAGAGCGAACGCCACTCCGCGTCGGACAGGCTGGGCTCAATGAGATCGATCGTGAAGTCAGGTGCCGGCGCGATCAATACTAGACCGGTAACGCGATCCCCCTCGCCGCGCTTGCGCAGTTCGGCGATCACACGCAGCGCAATCCAGGCGCCCATAGACGAGCCAACGAAAAGCATGCGGCGGGCATCAACATGACCCAGCACCGCCAGGCTTTCCTCCAGCCAGCGCGAAATCGTGCCGTCGGCAAAGGCGCCGCCGGACAGGCCGTGGCCGGAATAGTCAAAACGCACGCAACCGGCCCCGATGGCGGCGGCGTGGCTTTCGAGCTCGACAGCCTTGGTGCCGGTCATGTCGGAACGATAACCGCCGAACCAGACGAGGCACGGCAGATCCTTGCTGGCGCCGGGAAGCACATACAGGGCGATCCGGCGCGGCGCACCTTCGCCTGAAACGTCGATATGGGAGAGCGTGGCGGCCGGATATGAGGTGGACATCGGCATTTCCTCTTCAAAAGCGACGTTTCTTTCCGATTTTCTTTCTAAAACAGATTCGTCACCTATCTGACAGGTGGTGATTTTCCAGAAGAGCTGTGCTATTGACACAGCCGCAGGAATTCAGACAGTGCAATCAACGGCAGATATCCGGCACTTTACCGGACAAAACGCCTATTGCTCATGACATCGACATATCGAAACAGCTCGAGGAGAGTACGACCATTCGCAGACCGTTCAAAACGGACGCCCCGACTAAAGACGGGCCCCGCTCAAACAAGGACATCCGGACTCCCCGGGTTCAGCTCATCGACGCCGAAGGCAACAACCAGGGCATCGTTCCCACGGATGAAGCCATCCGCATGGCGGAAGAGCTTGGCCTCGACCTTGTAGAAATCTCGCCGAATGCTGAACCGCCAGTCTGCAAGATCCTGGATCTTGGCAAGCTGAAATATTCGACACAGAAGAAGGCGGCCGAAGCGCGCAAGAAGCAGAAGATCATCGAGATCAAGGAGATCAAGATGCGTCCCAACATCGACACGCATGACTATGACGTGAAGATGAAGGCGATGAACCGCTTCTTCGAGGACGGCGACAAGGTGAAGGTGACGCTGAAGTTCCGCGGTCGTGAAATGGCCCACCAGGAACTCGGCATGAAACTTCTGCTTCAGGTCAAGGAAGATACCGTGGCGATTGCCAAGGTGGAAGCCGAGCCGAAGCTCGAAGGTCGTCAGATGATGATGGTGCTTGCGCCGAAGTAAGCAGCTTTATTTGGACTGATCGAGTCCATGCCGAAAAGCCGCCGCAGGGCGGCTTTTCTGGTTTTTGGAGAATCCCGTTGCACTTTTGAAGCGCTGCGGTTATAAGCCGCCGTCCGAACGGTCCGGCAGGGCATGCCGTGGCCGTTCTTTACGCTGGAGACGACCTCGTCAGTCGATCTCGATATCAAGAAAAATGGAGTAGCAAAATGCCCAAGATGAAGACGAAATCCTCTGCCAAGAAGCGGTTCAAGATCACCGCGACCGGTAAGGTCCGTGCAGCTGCCGCAGGCAAGCGCCACGGCATGATCAAGCGGTCCAACAAGTTCATTCGCGATGCGCGTGGAACGATGGTGCTGGCTGAGCCTGATGGCAAGAAGGTCATCAAGAACTACCTGCCCAACGGTCTCTGAGATCATCGGCTTTTGGATTATTAAGGAGATCATGAAATGGCACGCGTAAAACGCGGCGTGGCAGCCCACGCCAAGCACAAGAAGACACTCAAGGCAGCCAAGGGCTTTTACGGCCGCCGCAAGAACACCATCCGCGCAGCCAAGGCTGCTGTGGATCGTTCCAAGCAGTTCGCCTACCGCGACCGCAAGGTCAACAAGCGCAACTTCCGCGCTCTCTGGATCCAGCGCATCAACGCTGCCGTTCGCGAACATGGCCTGACCTATGGCCGTTTCATCGACGGCCTGTCGAAGGCTGGCATCGAAGTCGACCGCAAGGTTCTGTCCGACATGGCTATCCATGAAGCGGCAGCTTTCGGCGCGCTCGTTGCCGCTGCCAAGAAGGCGCTTGAGTATCTCAAGGACGCAGGCACCACCAATGAGTTTGAAAGCGCGGTCAAGTAAACCAGCGCTTCCCAACCTTTGATTTTAGTATTGGGAAACCCGCGCTGGCAGGGCTGGCGCGGGTTTTTCTTATGGGATGAGACAGGACGTGGACGATACAAGGCAGGGTGCCATACTGGTGCCCGAACTCAACGACAGCGATATTGCGACGATGCTGGCAGCGCTTGCCGGCGGGTCGCAGCGTGTCGAACGGGTTCAGCTGTCCGACCGCATCGTCTGGATCAAGCGCTATCGCGGATCCGGCCTGAGACTTGCCGCGCGATTGCAGGGACTTGCCGCCCGCATCACCGGCCGCACCATCCTTCGCCCGTCGCCAATCTTAAAACCCGAGGCAGCCATTGATCGCGAAGTCAGGCAGATTGCAGCCTTCAACCGCGCCGGATTCCTGACGCCCACTATCTTCTATCGCAGCAGGACCGCGCTGGTGCTTTCGCATCTGGGAACGCCCATCAGCAAGCAGATGGGACCGCTGAGGGCGGCTGATTCCGATGCCCATGATGCCTTGCTGGTCCGCTGCGCCCATGAACTTGGCCTGCTACATTCCGCGGGCCTCTGCCATGGCCGACCGCATCCGCGCGATTTCATTCTGGACGAAGGACGCTTTGGCTTCCTCGATTTCGAGGAGGAGCCGGCCGCCGTCATGCCGCTTGCGGTGGCGCAGGCGCGCGACGTCTGGCTGCTCTTCCTGCAGATCGCCAGCCGCTGCCTGAAGCCGGAAACACCCCAGCGCGCCTATACGGCCTGGAAGAATGCAGCGCCGAGCGAGGCGGAAGCAGCACTCCGCCAGGTCATGCCGCTATTTACAGGCTTTTTGCCGCTGGCGCGCTTTCTGCTGCGCCTGCGGCGCGGCCACGACCTTGTCCGCTTCATCGCGGCGACCGATTTCCTGGCGTCAGCCACCGGGGCGCAACCCCGAACTCACTGAACGACTTTCCTATTCCCGCATCGAGGCACAAGCATGAGCGAACTGGACACACTTGAACGGACCCTGATGGATGCGATCGCCGCCGCTGCGGACGAACCGTCGATCGAGGCGGTGCGCGTCGGCGCACTTGGCAAGAAGGGGTCGATCTCCGACCTCCTCAAAACCCTTGGCACGATGACGCCGGAGGAGCGCCAGACCCGCGGTGCGGCGATCAATGCGCTGAAGACGGTGGTGACCGAGGCGCTGACGGCGCGCAAGGCAGCGCTCAAGGATGCCGCGATCACGGAGCGCCTGGCACGCGAAACCGTCGATATCAGCCTGCCGGTCCGCTCCTCGCCGACTGAGCGCGGCCGCATCCATCCGATCAGCCAGATCGTCGACGAGATCACCGCGATCTTCGCCGACATGGGCTTTGCCATGGCCGAAGGCCCCGACGTCGAGACGGACTACTACAATTTCACGGCCCTGAACTTCCCCGAGGGCCACCCGGCCCGCGAGATGCACGACACCTTCTTCTTCCAGCCGGACGAGAACGGTGAACGCAAGGTTCTGCGCACGCACACGTCTCCAGTGCAGGTGCGCACCATGGAAGCGCAGAAGCCGCCGATCCGCATCATCATCCCCGGCAAGACCTACCGCCAGGATAGCGACGCCACCCATTCGCCGATGTTCCATCAGGTCGAGGGCCTCGTCGTTGATACCAAGGCGAATGTCGCCAACCTGCGCTGGGTGCTGGAGGAATTCTGCAAGACCTTCTTCGAGGTGGACAATGTGACGATGCGCTTCCGCCCGTCCTTCTTCCCCTTCACGGAGCCGTCCTTCGAGGTCGATATCCAGTGCGACCGCTCGTCGGGCCCGATCGTCAAGTTCGGCGAAGGCACCGACTGGATGGAAATCCTCGGCTGCGGCATGGTGCACCCGAACGTGCTGCGCGCCGGCGGGCTTGATCCCGACATCTACCAGGGCTTTGCCTTCGGCATGGGGCTCGACCGCATCGCCATGCTCAAATACGGCATGCCGGACCTGCGCAACTTCTTCGATGCCGATGTCCGCTGGATGACCCATTACGGCTTCCGCCCGCTCGACATGCCGACGCTGTTCGGCGGTTTGAGTGCGTAATCACAGAGATGTTTCCGGCCGTCAGGCCGCCTGTTTGACGAGAAGAGAAGACCGATGAAATTCACCCTCTCCTGGCTCAAGGACCACCTTGAAACCGATGCGCCCCTCGAACAGATCTGCGAGCGCCTGACGGCGATCGGGCTGGAGGTCGAGCATGTCGATGACAAGGCCGCCTACAAACCCTTCGTCATCGCCAAGGTCCTCACGGCGGAAAAACATCCGCAGGCCGACAAGCTGAAGGTTTTGATGGTCGATACCGGCATGGGCGCCCCGATCCAGGTCGTCTGCGGTGCGCCGAATGCGCGCACCGGTCTCGTCGGCGCCTTTGCGGCGCCCGGCGCCTATGTGCCGGGTATCGACGTGACGCTCTCCGTCGGCACTATCAGAGGCGTCGAGAGCCGCGGCATGATGTGCTCGGAAAAAGAACTGGACATGTCGGACAATCATGACGGCATTATCGATCTGCCCGACGACGCGCAGGTGGGCCAGAGCTTTGCCGCCTATGCCGGGCTGGACGACCCGATCATCGAGATCAACCTGACGCCGAACCGTCCGGACTGCACCTCGATCTACGGCATCGCCCGCGATCTGGCGGCCTCCGGCCTCGGCACGCTGAAGGCGCCGAAAGCACCGGCCTTCACGGTATCCGGTGAGACGCCCGTCAAGGTGAAGCTCGATCTCGGCGAAGACGCCCATCTCTGCCCCGGCTTTGCGCTTCGCCTCGTGCGCGGCGTGAACAATGGCCCGAGCCCGCGCTGGATGCAGCAGCGGCTGATCGCGATCGGCCTCAGGCCCATCAATGCGCTGGTCGATATCACCAATTACATGACCTTCGACCAGGGCCGGCCGCTGCACGTCTTCGATGCCGCCAAGGTCAAGGGCGATCTTGTGGTGCGCCGTGCCGTCGAAGGTGAGAAGGTGCTGGCGCTCGATACGCGCGAATACACGCTGTCACCGGCCAATGTCGTGATTTCCGATGACAACGGCATCGAATCGATCGGCGGCATCATGGGCGGCGAACATTCCGGCTGTGACGAGAACACCGTTGACGTGCTGATCGAATCGGCGCTCTGGGACCCAATGAACATCGCAAAATCCGGCCGGGCGCTCGGCATCATCACCGATGCCCGTTACCGCTTCGAGCGCGGCGTCGATCCGGAATACATGGTTCCCGGCCTCGAGCGCGCCACCGAACTGGTGCTGGATCTCTGCGGCGGCACGGCGGCAAAAGCCGATGTCACCGGTTATGCCGGCTATACGCCGAAGCAGGTCGAATTCCCGGTCTCCGAAGTCCAGCGCCTGACGGGCCTGACGGTCGGCGCTGAGGAAAGCATCGCCACCCTCAAGAACCTCGGCTTCGGCGTATCGGGATCGGGCGAAACGGTCAGCGTCTCCGTGCCGTCCTGGCGCCCGGATGTCGATGGCAAGGCCGATCTGGTCGAGGAAGTGCTGCGCATGCACGGCGTCGACAAGATCGCGCCGGCGCCGCTTGAAAGCCATGGTGCGGTCAGCGGCAAGATCCTGACGACGCTGCAGATCCGCACGCGCGTTGCCAAGCGGGCGCTCGCCTCGCGCGGCATGCTCGAGGCCGTCACCTGGTCGTTCATCTCCAAGGCGCAGGCCGAGCTTTTCGGCGGTGGCAAGCCTGCCCTTTCGCTGGCCAACCCGATCGCCGCCGACATGTCCGACATGCGGCCTTCGCTTCTGCCAGGCCTGCTCACGGCCGCCCAGCGCAATGCCGACAAGGGTTTTGGCGACGTGGCGATCTTCGAGGTCTCCGGCACCTATGAAAATGACACACCATCAGGCCAGCGCCGTGTCGCCGGCGGCATCCGCCGCGGCAATGCCTCGATGGCCGGTGCCGGCCGTTCCTGGTCGAATAGCCTCAAGGGCGGCGGCAAACCGGTTGATGTCTTCGACGCCAAGGCAGACGCCATTGCTGTGCTCGAAGCCTGCGGCGTGCCGATGGGCAATGTCCAGTTCGAGGCCGGCGGCCCGTCCTGGTATCATCCCGGCCGTTCCGGCACGATCAAGCTCGGCCCGAAGATCGTGCTTGGCCATTTCGGCGAATTCCATCCGAAGGTCTTGGAAGCGCTCGACGTCTCCGGTGCGCTCGCCGGCTTCGAAGTCTACCTCGACGCCATGCCCGAGCCGAAGAAGAAGGCCACCCGCACCAAGCCGGCGCTTGAACTCTCACCCTTCCAGGCCGTGAAGCGCGACTTCGCCTTCGTTGTCGACAAATCCGTCGAAGCCGGCGCGATCCTGAAAGCAGCCTCCACCGCCGACCGCAAGCTGGTCACCGGCGTCAACGTCTTCGACATCTTCGAAGGCGCATCGCTCGGCGAAGGCCGCAAATCGGTCGCGATCGAGGTCACGATCCAGCCCGTCGAGCGCACGCTGACCGACGAGGATTTCGAAGCTTTGACCGGCAAGATCATCGCCAATGTTGCGAAGACGACGGGCGGGGTTTTGCGGGGGTAAGTGGGGAATTTGGGGAGGGGCGATGTTTCGTCCCTCTCGATGTTCTGTTTGCTACTCACCGCCGTGTTATCGCGATGACAGCGGGGCACGCGTATGGCTGCACCAGAGCCGACATTGGCTTGGCTCAAGTGACTGAGCGATTTGGGGCCGTCTGCAGTCTGACTTTTCCCGAACGCAGGCGTACCGCCGCGCTTCGGCGAAGTCAGTCCCTAAGCGGACATCGTATGCAATACAAGTGGACGTTTGCCGCGAGATCCGTCAGCTATATTCGGCCCATAAGTTTTGCAACATCGCCTAGTGTCAGCGGACTGTCGGCTTTTGATTTACGAAAGTGGTTGCACAGAATTCCGTATCGGATACCGATCTCAGACACAATCTGATCTATGTCGGAGGCTTCTTCTTCTCTTTTCGCTCGACCAACAATAGTGGCTACCGCAGAACGATAATATTCTGCCAAGTTCAGGATGATTGACTCCAAGTAGGTGGGCATCCGACCTGCATGTACCAGTTGGTTCCTGGCGCGATACACCCGGTGAATTTGCCAACGAACACGGTCTGCGTGATCATCGATCGTGGCGTTCACAGCTTTGACGTTCTTGTAGTCACGTTGGAGTTTGAAAACCCTATGAAGGGCCAAAGGGTTCTCGGCGAGTAGCGTGCAAAGTTGCGCTTGATGTTGCTGGTTATCAGGGAGAAACACTAATTCCGCAAACGCCTCGTGGCCGTGGCTCTCGGTTTCCATCGACCGAGTCAACGTGTTTAATCGGCTACGATAACGTGGCAGCAGCTCATTGTAGACCGCAATAACTTGCCTTCTCGTGTGCCGCATTACGATGCAAGGCACTACTAATCTGGCATAATGCACAATACGCGCATCGTCCCGGGGCTCACTCAGCAACACCTCGATCGCCGACCAGAGGGAAATGAGCCGATTTTCTGGATTAAACGATGTGCGAGCAAGCGCCGCAGTCCGAATTGAACTGAGAAGTCTCTCAGTAGACGCTCCGTCGAAGTTTCGTGCAATGTCAGCTGCATAATTGCTGATCGTTCGGGCACGCGTGACCCGTTGAGGTCTCTTATTACCGGGTGACGTCGGCCGCTGCTTGTTCTCCAAGAAGTCCGCCTTCGTGATGGCACAACCGGATTTCGCGCGGTGAAGGGTGACATGCATCGTATCGCCCCACTCGCAGTGCATTCCGTATGGGTCGAGAAACGATATGGCCCTCTGAGCGCTTAGAAATTGATATGCAGAATTCATAGCACTGTGCGGGTCCAATGCTACCGCCGACCAACCAAACACTGTTGGCAACAATGCAGTGTTTGAGTTCTTCGTTAAAGACGCAGCGTAGGAATCAGCGTTGAGGCGCGTATGAACATCGAACTCAAGCCCACGAAGGTAATTCCCAAGGTCGCGTGTTACTCCCGCTTGCACGATGTATCGACGTTGCTTAGCTTCGAAGCAGTTCAAAAATTTCTCTAGTGTCTTTCTGCCCATGCGCACTACGGGGAAGAAAAAAACTATAATCTACCACTTCGCGGACATGATTCCGGTCATATCCCAAGTTGATCAGGTGACAACAATAAAACCCAACAAGCTTGCGGAAATCCATGCGCTTATCCGGCTTGTCGAACAATTCGAGCAGTAGGTGTTCGATCGTTTTCTTGTAATGTCCGCCTACCAGTTTTTGGATCAGCCGTAGGTGGGATGTGAAGTCTTCGAGAGAAAAGCTGGTCCCTAGCAGAGTAAGCAGGGACTCAATCTCGCCACCTGCGAGATTCCGGGCGGCGGGGTCTTTCTTTAATGACCACTTTAATTCCTCGACGATCGGCTCGAGTACCTGACGAGGTATGCGCTCCTGTCTAACGTCATGTAGCAATTCGAGAGCTTCGAATATTCGCGAATTCGTGTCGAGCGAATACACTCGGAAGCTCTCAAAAGTCGTAGGCGTTAACATTTCGCTCATCAGCTGAGCAAAAAGCAAAATCCCCCGGCTTCCGTCAGTATTCGGCCACTCATGCTTTGGTAGACGCACGACTTTCCCCTTCATTCAGTAATGCAAGCTATTCGTGCATGAGTGCGCCTTCAAGACCTTACGCATCGCCTCCCATCCATTCTCCAGAATTCATCGATTATTTTGCGGTTGATGTGCTTTTCCCGATCATTGGAGCGTCTGCAAGTGGCGCAAAGGGGCCACTGGGCTCTGCCTGGCATGTTTCCGCCACTGGCAGTGGTCGTCACGATGGCAACGGTAGGAATGAAGGCTCAAAGCAGCCGCAACATTCAACAGCGAACAAAAGTCTATTTGCAGAAGGCGGCATTGCGCCATTCACTCCCTCACCGCAAAAAATCATCCCCGTCCATCCCCGCCCCAAAACCCCGTCGCATAATGCTCCCTGTTTCCACCGCCGGAGTGTTTCGCGAGACGGTCGCGGGCAGGTGGGAGCCGGCGCCTCGTGCGCGGAGCCGTAACGTGCGGCTTGTGCCGGGGTGGTGTCTGCTGGGGGTGGGTTTCCTCCTCATATGTCTCCCCGGGCTTCCAAAAGCCCGGTTTGGGTCCGCCATGCAAGCAGGTTCTCCTGTGCAGCGAGGCAGCACAGGCATCTCAAGGGGCCGGAAGCCCTGAAAAACGCCGAAGGCCACGCAGATGCGGAGCCATATACTAAACCTTACCGAGGCCCCGCATCTGCGTGTGCTCTCCAACTGAAAGATTGAACCGTGCCGGCTTTCCGGTGCGGACGCTTCAGCGTGTTCTTTGAAAGAAAGCGAATGGGACGGGTGGGATTTTGTTTCACACGGCCCATCTCCATCCTCCGTCATGCCTGTCCTCGGGCTTGACCCGAGGGATGTCACAGGCATCCAGCCACCGCGCGTCGGCGCGGTGCGAGACAATTCAACACGCTGAAACGGGCCCTTGCGCCGCAGACGCGGCGCGCTGGATCCCGGAACATGTCAGGGATGACGGAGGAGGAGAGCCGCCAAAGGGCGGAGTGTGGTTTGCGACTACTTTACCGATTGGTCATGGCCTGCATCGCCTCGGTGTAGCGTGCTCCTGCCGCTGCTTCCGGGGTGATGATCGCACCGAGCGTCGCAAGCTCCTCCGGCGACAGGACGATGTCGGCAGCAGCCGCATTCTCCTCGATGTTGCGGATCTTGCGGGCGCCGGGGATCGGCACGATGAAATCGCCCTGGGCCAGCACCCAGGCCAGCGCCAGTTGCGCGGCCGTCACGCCTTTCTGGCTGGCGATCTCGCCGAGCTTGGCGACCAGTGCCGCATTGGCATCAAAATTCTCGCCCTGGAAGCGCGGCAGGCCGCGGCGCATGTCGTCGGCACCGAGATCATCCAGCGTGAGCTTGCCGGTCAGCATGCCGCGCCCGAGCGGGCTGAAGGGCACGAAGCCGATGCCGAGTTCACGGCAGGTGTCGAGCACGTTCTCCTCGGGCTCGCGTGTCCAGAGGGAATATTCGCTCTGGACGGCTGCGATCGGGTGCACCGCATGCGCCCTTCGGATCGTTGCAGCACTGGCTTCCGACAGACCGAGCGCGCGGACCTTGCCCTCCCGCACCAGATCGGCCATCGCGCCGACGGTCTCCTCGATCGGCACGTCGGGATCGACACGATGCTGGTAGTAGAGGTCGATGACGTCGATGCCGAGCCGTTTCAGCGACGCTTCGGCAACGGCCTTCACATTCTTCGGGCTGCTGTCGACACCGGTCAGTTGCTTGACAAGGCTGTCGGTGGTCGAGACGCGGAAGCCGAATTTGGTGGCGATCGTCACCTTGTCGCGATAGGGGCCAAGCGCCTTGCCGACGAGGATTTCGTTGGTGAAGGGACCATAGACCTCAGCGGTATCGAAAAAGCTGATGCCGATCTCGACGGCCCTGTGCAGCGCCTTGATCGAATCCGCTTCCTCCGCGCCGCCATAGGCGTGGCTCATGCCCATGCAGCCGAGGCCGATGGCGGATACGCTGAGCTCTGATCCGAGGTTTCGTTTTTTCATGGGTTAGTCCTTTCAGGAAATCGTGCAGGCCGGTAGTGCTTGCCTTTTCAGGCGCCGTGTCCGGCAGGTTGAAATCTAGCGCCCGCTTCATCGTTTGATAATGGATGCAAATCTCAACAGGTTGATCTATCATATAGAACAATGGACCGTTCTCATCTCGCCCAGCTTGCCGTCTTTTCCGCCGTTGCCGCCCATAGGAGTTTTCGTGGGGCGGCGAAGGAATTAGGCATCGCGCCGTCTGCGGTCAGCCACGCGGTCTCGCGGCTGGAGGAGCGCATCGGCGTGCGTCTGCTGTCACGCACGACCCGCAGCGTCGCGCCGACCGAAGAAGGCCGGTTGCTGCTCGAACGGCTGGGGCCGGCCCTGACGGAGATTGATGCGGCGCTGGAGGCCGTGACGGAAACCCGCAGCCGGCCAGCGGGGAATTTGCGCATAACGGCGCCGCGTTTCGTGACCGATATGCTGCTTGCGCCGCGCTTGGGCGAATTTCTGGGCCGCTATCCCGACATCACGCTGGAACTCTCGCACGAGGATGGTTTTACCGACATCGTTGCCGCCGGCTTCGACGCCGGCATAAGGCTTGAGGAAAGCCTGGAGGCGGACATGATCGCGGTGCGGATCGGACCGCTGCTGCGCGGCGCCGTCGTCGCGGCGCCCTCATATTTCGACGCAAGGGAAAAGCCGGCCCACCCGCGTGATCTCCTGCATCATCGCTGCATCCAGCGACGCTTTTCGAATGGCACCTTCTATGTCTGGGATTTTGAGAAAGCCGGTGAAAAAGTCTTCGTCCCGGTTCCCGGTCCGCTGATCCTCGATGCCGATCGCCCGACCATTGTAGCGGCCCTGGCGGGCGCCGGCATTGCCTATGTGTTCGAGATCAGGGTTGCGCAAGAGCTCGAAGACGGCCGCCTCGTGCGCGTTCTGGAGGACTGGTGCGAACCCTATCCCGGGCCATATCTCTATTACCCCAGCCGCCGCCAGATGCGCCCGGCGCTCAGGGCCTTCATCGATTTCTTCCGCCATTCGGATTGACTTCAGGCAGGGATCGGGTGGCGGGTCGCTCTTTCACCGCTACATTGTTTCTTTTCGGGGAGGGTTGCCGATGAGAAAGCCGCAGTCGATGCGCGGGCTGGAGGATCTGGGCCGGGTGCGGCTCTCGCAGAATTTCTTCCTGCGTGATTTCCTCCAATCGGAGATCGCCAGCATTCATGGCATGAGCAATGTGCCTGACGATCCGGCGCTTGCCATCGAAGCCGGAACGCGGCTGTGCGAAGAACTGCTCGAACCGCTGGAAGCGACCTTCGGGCGGCTGCACATCCGCTCCAGCTACCGGTCGCGGCAGGTGAATGCCTTCGGCAATATCAACAAGCTCAATTGCTCGACCAATGCAGCGAGCGCTGCCGATCATATCTGGGACATGCGCGATGCCGACGGCTGCATGGGTGCCACGGCCTCTATCGTCGTGCCCTGGGTCTGGGACCGGCGTCACACAGTCGGTGGCTGGCAGTCGCTCGCCTGGTGGATCCACGACCATCTGCCCTACGCGTCGCTGTGTTTCTTTCCCAAGCTCTTCGCCTTCAACATCCAGTGGCACGAACGGCCGAAGCGCGAGATCCGCAGCTATATCGAACCGAGGGGCCTGCTGACCAAGCCCGGCATGGCTAACCATGCCGGAAGCCATGCGGAATTCTATCCAGTTTATCCGGATCTGGCCGATTGTCAGAAACTCATCCGGTAGCGGACATGCCCATCGGGCTTGGTATAGTGATCGTAAAGCCGGCGCGCGGTGCTGTTGCCCTCGTCCGTATGCCAGTAGAGACGTGCCCAGCCTTTTGCCTTGGCCAGCGAAACCAGATCATCCAGGAGCGCTCGGCCGATGCCTTTCCCGCGGGCTGCCGCATCAAGGAACAGGTCTTCCAGATAGCAGACGGGATCCTTGACCCAGGTCGCATCATGGACGAGGCAATTGGCAAAACCGATGACGGTCTCACCCTCGGTTGCAACCCGCATGAACAGCGGCGCCGCAGGGTTCATCACCTTCGCCCAGGTCGCGGCCGTTACCTCCTCGCCGACATCGACTCCGTAGAATTCGACATAGGCGGCCCAAAGGCGGCGCCAATCGGCCTCATCGCTCGGCCGGGCATCGCGGATCTCAACAGTCATGCACAATCTCTCTATTTCAGGCAGGTAAAACATCTCGTGCCCTATTGCGCGAGACTTGGCAGCTATTCTAGTCACTGGCTTCATTGAGCAGGATCATCTGCTCGTCCGTAAGCGTCAGGTTCGCGGACTTCACCAGGCTCTGCAATTGGCCAAGGTTGGTTGCGCTGGCAATCGGCGCCGTCACCCCTTGCGGGCCATGACCCAGGCCAGTGCCACCTCTGCCGGCTTGGCCGTTAGATCGGCGGCAACGTCGTCAAGCGCACCGAGAATACGCATGCCGCGCCCATCCAGATATTTGCCGATATCCTCACCGCGCACCGACGCACCTAGATCCTTGTGCGAGCGATACTTGCCTGTCAGAAAGCCCGAAGCGAGGCTGTAATAGGTGATGACATCGATATCCTCGGCTATGCAGAGGTTGCGCAGGGGACCGTCGAAACCGCTGCGATCATAGAGATTGTATTCCGGCTGCAGCACATCGTAGCGCGGCAGGCCGGCAATGCGAGCAGCATCAAGTGCTGCCCGCAACTGGGCGGCATCAAGGTTGGAGCAGCCAATGGAGCGCACTTTCCCCTGGGAGCGCAGCCTGTCATAGGCGCCAAGCGTTTCCTCGTAAGGGGTCTCGGGATCGGGCCAATGGGAGAGATAGAGATCGATGGTGTCGATCTGCAGCCGGCGCAGCGAATCCTCGACGGCCTGCATGATCCATTTTTCCGACAGTCCCTTCTTGCCCGACCCCATGTCGGAACCGACCTTGGTGACGATCACGACATCGTCGCGGGACCGGCCGGAACGTTTGAGCCATTTTCCTACGATCGTTTCGGATTCACCGCCGCTGTTGCCGGGGGCCCAAGATGAATAAACGTCGGCCGTGTCGATCATGTTGAAGCCGGCATCGAAAAACGCGTCGAGCAGATCGAACGAGATTTTTTCATCGGCGGTCCAACCAAAGACGTTGCCGCCGAATACCAGCGGTGCGATCGAAAGGCCGGTGCGGCCCAGTTTGCGCTTTTCCATCGGATGTCTCTCCTTGATGAAAGATAGGAATGGCCCTGCTCGGACCCTGACATAAGCCAGCAGGACAGGCTTTCATACCGCTACAGCAATATTCTTTTCCGGCAAGCCCAGTTTCGGGTACGTACCTCGATTTTTCGGTTTTACCTTGCCTCTGTTGTAGGCGGTATCGTAAGGCTTTCAATCTGCTCAATAATTTTTAGTTCAAACCGATTCCGGTTTCGGGAATTATGCAGTAGGGTGCGCGCAGTTTCTGTGAGGAGAACAATCATGTTGCGTTTCGGTATTCTATCGACGGCCAAGATCGGCCGCGAACTCGTCGTGCCTGCAATCCAGGATGCGGAGAACTGCGTCGTTACGGCCATCGCCAGCCGTGACATTACAAAAGCCCGCGCCATGGCCGACCGTTTCTCAGTTCCGCACGCCTTCGGTTCCTATGAGGAAATGCTGGCCTCAGACCTGATCGACGCCGTCTACATCCCGCTGCCAACGTCCCAGCATGTGGAATGGACGATCAAGGCGGCGGATGCCGGCAAGCATGTGCTCTGCGAAAAGCCGATCGCACTTAAAGCGTCGGAAATCGACGCCTTGATCGAAGCCCGCGACCGCAACAAGGTGCTGGTCTCGGAAGCCTACATGGTCACCTACAGCCCCGTCTGGCGCAAGGTGCGGTCACTTCTGGCCGAAGGTGCGATCGGCCGGTTGCGGCATGTGCAGGGCGCCTTCACCTATTTCAACCGCGATCCCGCAAATATGCGCAATGTTCCGGAACTCGGCGGCGGCGGACTGCCGGATATCGGCGTCTACCCCACCATCTCGACGCGTTTCGTGACCGGCAAGGAACCTGTCCGCGTCCAGGCGAACACCGATCGCGATCCCGAATTCGGCACCGACATCTATTCGAGCGTGCGGGCGGATTTCGGCGATTTCGAACTTAGCTTCTATATCTCGACACAGCTTGCCGCCCGCCAGGTCATGGTGTTCCATGGCGACAAGGGCTTCATCGAGGTGAAGTCCCCCTTCAATGCCGATCGCTACGGCGCGGAAGAATTGGAACTAACCAACCAGAACCACGCACAATCGCAGATTTTCCGCTTTCAGGATTCCCGCCAGTACCGGCTCGAAGTCGAGGCTTTTTCTAAGGCAGCACTTGGCGAGGCGGAAGAAATCGTGGCGCTGGAGAGTTCCGCCGCAAACCAGAAACTCATCGACGCCATCTATCGCGCCAGCGAGAAGGACGGTTGGGAAGCGGTCTGACCGAACCTCGTCCTTCTTTGCCAAACTTGTGAGCGAAGACGATTTGAGAACGGGGCAGGCCGCGGAAGTCCTTCTTCCTCCCCTTCCTCCCCAGGATACGCCCGTGCGCGTACCTTGGGGATGAAGAAAGGCCTGTTGAGGGGCGGTGCCAGAGGCTTTCAATCGGCAGATGAAAGCGGCAAAGTGCGGATATGAGCTCCTTCTTCGAAACAGATTCGCCCAGCAATCTTACCGAATATTCGGTTTCCGAACTGTCCGGCTCAATCAAGCGGACAGTCGAGCAGGCCTTCGACCAGGTGCGCGTGCGCGGCGAAATCTCGGGTTATCGCGGTCCGCATTCCTCGGGTCATGCCTATTTTGCGCTGAAGGACGACAAGGCGCGCATCGACGCCGTGATCTGGAAAGGCACGATGGGGCGGCTGAAATTCCGGCCCGAAGAAGGCATGGAGGTGATCGCCACCGGCAAGGTCACCACCTTCCCCGGTTCCTCCAAATACCAGATGGTCATCGAAACACTGGAGCCCGCTGGTGCCGGCGCGCTGATGGCGCTGATCGAGGAGCGCAAGCGCAAGCTGGCGGCAGAGGGCCTGTTCGATGCTGCACGCAAGCAATTGCTGCCCTACATGCCGAAAGTCATCGGCGTCATCACCTCGCCCACCGGGGCCGTCATCCGCGATATCCTGCACCGGATCGCCGACCGCTTTCCCGTGCATGTCATCATCTGGCCGGTGCGCGTGCAGGGCGAAGGCTCGGGTGCCGAAGTGACGGCGGCCATTGAGGGTTTCAACGCGCTCGAGCCCGGTGGCCTGATCGCGCGGCCGGACGTCCTGATCGTAGCACGCGGCGGTGGCAGCCTCGAAGACCTCTGGAGTTTTAACGACGAGGCGGTTGTTCGCGCCGCAGCGGCGTCCGATATTCCGCTGATCTCCGCCGTCGGCCACGAGACCGACTGGACGCTGATCGACCATGCGAGCGACCAGCGGGCACCGACGCCGACCGGCGCCGCCGAGATGGCCGTGCCCGTGAAGGCCGATCTCCAAGCCTCCATCTCCGCGCTTGCGGCGCGGCTGAAAGCGGCGATGACCCGGCGAATGGACGGGCGGCGCCAGGACCTGCGGGCACTGGCGCGGGCGCTTCCTCGCTTGACCAGTTGCTCGCTCTGCCGCGCCGCCGCTTCGATGAGGCATCGATCGGCCTTGGGCGTGGCCTGACCATGAACACCGCCAACAAGCGCCGACAGTTCGAGCGCACGGCGCTCCATCTGCGGCCGGACATGCTGTCGAGCCGGTTGAACGACCGGCGGCAGCGATTGCAAGACCGGATGATCCGGGCGGAACGCATTATCGAGCGCCTGCTGCAGCGGAACAGGAGCCGCATCTCAACCGCGGATGCGTCGCTGCGCGCTTTGCCCGCGCGTCTTTCCGGTCAGATTCACCGCGCGCAGGATCGGCTCTCCGGTCTTGCCGCGCGCGCCGACAAAGCGATCATGTCCGATACCAGTCGCCGGCGCAGCGCCGTCATGGCGCACGACCGGATCCTCCAGTCGCTCTCCTACCGCAATGTCCTCAAACGCGGTTATGCACTGGTTCGCGATGACGCCGGCATGCCTGTGAGGGAAGCAGCCGCTCTGAGCCAGGGCATGGCGATCTCGCTCGAATTCTCCGATGGCTCCGTCAGCGCTGTAACCGGCGACAGCGGTTCCGCGCCACCGCAGACGGCACAGCTACGGAAGCGGGTGGAAAAACCGGCACCGGCCACGCCGCCGAAACAGGGCAGCCTGTTCTGATGCGTATTCTGTTGGTTCTTGCCCATCCGCTGTCCGACAGTTTCGCAGCCAGCGTCGCGCGCACCGCCAAGGAAACACTGGAAGAGAACGGCCACAGCGTCGATCTCCTCGACCTTTACCGGGAGAATTTCGATCCGCGTCTAACCGAAACAGAACGGCGCGGTTATTTCGACGTGCCCTACGATGTCTCAGGCGTTTCCGACATCGTCGCGCGTGTTCGTGCCGCCGACGGGCTGCTCCTCGTCTTTCCGCAATGGTGGTTCAATTTCCCCGCCATCCTGAAAGGCTTCTTCGATCGCATCCTCGCGCCCGGCGTCGCCTTCGACCATGACCGTGCCGGCGGCCGTATCATACCGAAGCTGACCAATATCAAGCTGTTCTGGGCGCTGACCACGACGGGGTCGCCCTGGTGGGTGGTTCATCTCTACATGGGCAATCCGGTCCGTCGCCTTCTGAAACGCGGAATTGCCGCCTTCTGCGCGAAAAACGTCGACTTTCGAATGTTGACGCTGCACGATATGGATCGCGTCAGTGATAAGCAACGCAGCGCACATCTGGAGCGAGTAAGGCAAGCGCTTCGGCGGATCTGAATTTTTAGAAAAATCGAAACGCTTACGTAACGATCGAAGGCTAGTCTTGTAGCATCACTGCGTCAGGAGTGCTCCGTGCCGGTCGAACTGTCTCCCTCCCAGGCCCTTGGCCTCTGGCATGCCGTATCGCTGGAACAGGTGCGGGTGGACAAGCGCGACCTGACGCTGCGGCAGATCTCGATCCTTTTGCAGATCTATCTCGTTCCGCCGCCACATACGGTGCGCGGACTGGCCGGCATCCTCGGCGTGACGAAACCTGTCATTACCCGCGCGCTCGATACGATGGGCGACCTGGGGCTGGTGACCAGGGTTCGCGATGAGCGTGACAAGCGCAATGTCATTATCCGGCGCACGGTCGATGGTGCGCTCTATCTTGAAAAACTTGGCGATCTGATCATTGATCAGGGACGCAAGCTGCCTATCTGAGGAAACATGTCTGACCTTCCCGACCGCCGGCTGAATGCCTATCGTTCCGACCTCGCCGAGGAACGCCTTCGCGGCGTGGTGGAGGCCACAAACTTCGTCACCGGCACCACGTCCGTCATCTGCGTTCCCGTGGTGCAGATGCGCGCCCGCCCGGAGCTCGAATGCGGCACGGATACCGAATTGCTGCTCGGCGAGACGGTGCGCGTGCTCGACACCGATGGTGGCTGGGCCTGGGTCAAGGCCGATTTTGACGGCTATGTCGGCTATGTGCCGGATTATGCTGTGACGCCGATTGTCCGCAGCCTCACCCATATCATCACCGCACCCCGCACCTTCGTCTATTCCGGACCAGACCTGCGCTTTCCGACAGTACAGGCGCTGTCCATGGGCAATCGCATCACCGTGGTGGACCAGCGCGATACGCGCGGCACACGCTATTTCCTGCTCGAAAGCGGCGAGGCGGTGATCGCCAATCATTGTGCCGAGGCTTCATGGCCGCTTGCCGCCGACTATGTGAGCATCGCTGCCCGTTTTCTCGAAACCCCCTATCTCTGGGGCGGCCGGTCCGGCTTCGGCATCGATTGCTCCGGCCTCGTGCAACTGTCGATGATGATGACCGGCAGGGCGGCACCGCGCGATACCGACATGCAGGCAAAGAGCCTCGGTACCGCCATCGGCCGGGACGAGCTGCGCCGCGGCGATCTCGTCTTCTGGAAAGGCCATGTGGCGATCATGGAAGATGAAAAGACCCTGCTGCATGCCAACGGCCATACGATGTCCGTCTCGCATGAGGGGCTGGACGAGGCCATCGATAGAATCGGCTGGCTCTACGACCAGCCGACCGGCTACCGCCGGCCTTGAACCGGATCAATCAATAGCCGGCTTTGCGATCGACAAGATGCTGTAGCGGCAAGCCGCTTTCGAACCGCTCTATCTGCTGCTCGACATGGGCAAACAGGGCCCTGACATCGGACGAGGCGGCGACATGCGGCGTGACATAGACGTTGTCCATGTTCCAGAACGGACTGTCGACCGGAAGCGGCTCTTCTTCAAAGACATCCAGCGAGGCGCCGCCGAGCGTTCCATCCTGGAGTGCTGTAAGAATATCTGCCCCGATCTGGCTGCCGCCGCGACCGCCATTGATGAAGACAGGCGCACCGAGCGGCCCCCTGCGGCTCAGCTTCGAAAACAGCGACGCGTTAAAGATGCCCCTGGTGTCGGCCGTTAGAGGCAGGAGACCAACGAGGAAGTCCGTCTTCGACAGGAAAACGTCCAGTTGCGGGCCGTCGAAGGTTTCAATCCCCTCAATGCTTTTCACAGAGCGCGACCAGCCGATGGTGCGGAAGCCTATTACCTGCAGCTTGCGGATGGCATCCTGCCCGAGCACGCCGAGCCCCATAACCCCGACCGTGACATCCGCTGCTTCCGGCTGGCTGAGATCTTCCCAGACATGCGCTCTCGCCTGCGCCTCGTAGGTCCTGTGCTGACGCAGATGCAAAAGGCATTGCAGGACGACCCATTCGCTCATCCGCGTCGTCAGGCTGCGATCGACGAAGCGGACCAGCGGCACGTCGGGAAGATGGGACAGGGTCAGCACATGATCGACACCGGCGCCGCCGGAAAAGACGACTTTCAGATCCGGCGCGCGGGTGAAGAGATCGGCTGCGGATTTCCACACGACAGCATAATCGATGCCCGAGAGATCGCGGCCTTTGTGGACCGGGTCTGCCAAATTGATGACCTCGCGACCGGGAAATGCGCCTTTCAGGCCATCCTCGACCTCGCGGGGAATGAATTTCAGGTCAATGATGACGGGGCTTTTTCAGGCATGGTCTTGGACTTTACTGGTTTACGGCGGGCACGTTGACGGCCTTCATGTCGAAGGCTGCGGCCATCAGGGCTTTTGTGTATTCTTCCTGGGGAGCCGTGAAGATGCGCTCCGACGGCCCCTGCTCCACCACTTTGCCCTGACGCATGACGATCATGTCATTGGCGAGCGCGCGCACGACCTTCAGGTCATGGCTGATGAAGAGGTAGGCAAGCGCATGTTTGGCCTGCAGGTCGCGAAGCAGATCGACCACCTGCGCCTGCACACTCATGTCGAGCGCCGAGGTCGGCTCGTCGAGCATGACGAATTGCGGTTTCAGCACCATGGCACGCGCGATCGCGATACGCTGACGCTGGCCACCGGAAAATTCATGCGGATAGCGCCAACGGGTCGCCGGGTCGAGACCGACTTCCTCGATTGCCGCGGCAACGCGGGCGTCGCGTTCCTTCTCCGACAGTGAAGGCTCGTGCACTTTCAGCCCTTCGGCAACGATATCAGCCACCACCATGCGCGGGCTGAGAGAACCATAGGGATCCTGGAACACGACCTGCATACGGCTGCGCAAGGGACGCATCTGCTTGAATGAATAGCTATCGATATCGCTACCGAGGAAGCTGATCTTGCCTTTGGAGGAAATCAGCCGGGTCAGCGCGAGGCCGAGCGTCGTCTTGCCCGAACCTGATTCACCGACCACGCCCAGCGTCTGGCCGGCGCGCAGCGTGAGGTCGATGCCATCCACCGCCTTGACGTGATCCACCACCTTGCGCAGGAAGCCGGCCTTGATCGGAAACCAGACTTTCATATCGCTGGCCTGCATGACCACCGGCTTCGACGTATCGGAGATTGGTGGCGACCCCTTCGGCTCGGAGGCCAGGAGATGGCGGGTATAGGCGTGCTGCGGATTGGCGAAGATGTCCGCCGTCGGCCCCGTCTCGACGATCTTGCCCTTGGTCATGACGCAGACGCGATCGGCGATCTTGCGCACGATGCCGAGATCATGGGTGATGAACAGCATGGACATGCCATGCTCATCCTTGAGCTTCTTCAGGAGTTCAAGGATCTGCGCCTGAACGGTGACATCAAGCGCCGTCGTCGGCTCGTCGGCGATCAGCAGTTCCGGCCGGTTGGCAAGCGCCATGGCAATCATCACGCGCTGCCTCTGGCCGCCGGACAGTTCGTGCGGATAGGCGGCAAGCCGCTTTTCCGGCTCGCGGATACCGACCTGGTGCAGCAGTTCGAGAACGCGGGGACGCGCTGCTTGCCCTTTGATGCCCTGGTGCAGCTCGACGATCTCGGCGATCTGTCGCTCGATCGAATGCAGCGGATTGAGCGAGGTCATCGGCTCCTGGAAGATCATCGTGATGTCGTTGCCGCGCACCTGGCGCAGTTCCGCATCCGATGCCGTCATCATATCCTTGCCATTGAACAGGATTTCCCCGCTCGGATGACTTGCCGCCGGATAGGGCAGAAGCTTCAGGATCGAATTGGCCGAAACCGATTTCCCCGATCCGGATTCGCCAACCAGCGCCACGACCTCGCCGCGCTTGATATCGAAGGAAATACGATCGACAGCCAGCGATGTATTGCCGCCCTGATGGAAGGCGACAGAGAGATCGCGGACGGAGAGAATGGGGTCTGTCATTGTCTGGATCACCGGAACGTCTTTCTCGGATCGAACGCATCGCGGGCGGCTTCGCCGACGAAGATCAGCAGCGACAGCATGACCGACATGACGACGAATGCTGTTAATCCAAGCCACGGCGCCTGCAGGTTCGACTTGCCCTGGCTGATCAGTTCGCCGAGCGAGGGCGAGCCAGGGGCATGCCGAAGCCGAGAAAGTCGAGCGAGGTCAGGGTGGTGATCGAGCCGGAGAGGATGAAGGGCAGGAAAGTCAGCGTCGCGACCATCGCGTTGGGCAGCAGATGCCGCCACATGATTGTTGCGTTTCCGACGCCAAGCGCGCGGGCGGCGCGGACATATTCGAAGTTTCTCGCCCGCAAAAACTCCGCCCGAACGATGCCGACGAAGCCCACCCAGGAGAACAGCAGCATGATGCCGAGCAGCACGAAGAAGCCGGGCGGCAGGATGGCAGCGATGATCAGCAGGATGTAGAGCACCGGCATCGACGACCAGATTTCGATGAAGCGCTGCAGCAGAAGGTCGGTCCAGCCGCCGAAATAGCCCTGCATAGCGCCGGCGGAGACGCCGACGACGGCGGACGCGATGGTGAGCGCCAACCCGAACAGGATCGAGATGCGGAAACCATAGATCATGCGCGCCATGACGTCGCGGGCCTGGTCGTCTGTACCGAGCCAGTTGAGATTGCCGAGCGTGCAGCCGGGATCGTCCTTTCCAAGCGGATAAGCCGAGCAACGCTGCGTCTCGTCCATCAGCCAGAAAGGCGCGGTTGGGGCGGAATGCGGAATGTTGGAATTGGCTGTCTGATAGGAATAGCGGATCGCCGGCCAGATCATCCAGCCATTGGCATGGATCTCGTCGCGGATGAAATCCGAACGATAATCCGTCTCTGCCAGAAATCCGCCGAACTTTTCCTCGGGATAATCGAACACCACCGGCACGAGGATTTCGCCCTTGTAGGAGGCGATAAGCGGCCGGTCATTGGCGATGAACTCGGCACAGAGGCTGAGCCCGAACAGAACCATGAAGATCCAGAACGACCAATAGCCGCGGCGGTTGGCCTTGAAATTCTGCCAGCGGCGCTTGTTGACCGGCGACAGCAGTCCTTTTTCGGCGCGGCGATCGGCGTGGTCGTAGCAAACTCAGCCATCAGACCTCCCTCCGCTCGAAATCGATGCGCGGGTCGACCCAGGTGTAGATCAGGTCCGACAGCAGGCCGACGAGCAGACCCATCAGCGAGAAGATGTAGAGTGTCGCAAAGACGATGGGGTAATCGCGCTTGACGACGGCATCATAACCAAGACGCCCGAGGCCATCGAGCGAGAAGATATATTCAATCAGCAGCGAACCGGTGAAGAAGGCCGAGATGAAGGCGCTCGGAAAGCTGGCGATGATGATGAGCATGGCATTGCGGAAGACATGGCCATAGAGCACCTGCCGCTCGTTCAGACCCTTGGCGCGCGCGGTCGTGACATATTGCTTCTTGATCTCGTCGATGAAGGAATTTTTCGTGAGCAGCGTCGTCGTGGCGAAAGCTGACAGCAGGAGCGTGAGCAGCGGCAGCGTCATGTGCCAGAAATAATCAAGAATCTTCTGCCACCAGCTAAGCTGGGCGAAATTGTCCGAGACGATTCCGCGCAGCGGGAACCAATCAAGGAACGATCCCCCGGCAAACAGGACGATCAAAAGAATACCGAACAGAAAGCCCGGCACTGCATAGCCGACGATGATGATGCCGGAGGTCCAGACGTCGAAACTCGACCCGTCCGAAATCGCCTTCTTGATGCCGAGCGGAATGGAGATCACGTAGGAGAACAGCAGGATCCAGAGGCCGAGCGAGATCGAAACCGGCATCTTGTCCAGGATCAGGTCGATGACCGAGGTGTTGCGGAAGAAGCTCTCGCCGAAATCGAAGCGGATGTAGTCCCACATCATCTGGCCAAAGCGCTCGAGCGGCGGTTTGTCGAAGCCAAACTGCTTCTCCAGTTTGGCGATGAAATCGGGATCAAGCCCTTGCGCACCACGATATTTCGAGGAGGTTTCGTCATTGAATGCGCCACCCGCCAGATCGCCACCACCGCCCGAAAGCCGGTCGCTGCCCTGGTTCTGGCCGGTCAGGTCGGCTATCACCTGCTCGACAGGGCCGCCCGGTGCGAATTGGATGACGGCAAATGAGATCGCCATGATGCCGACAATCGTCGGAATCATAAGCAGCAGTCGGCGAAGGATATAGGCACCCATTAGTGACTACCCGCCAAGATTTTCTGACGATCTCTCTGTAGCGGTGCCGGTGCCTTTGCAAAACCGCTCCGGCATTTTGCTGAAAACGCTTTCGTACGCCCCTTGGATTTCCAGTCGGTCAAGCCCAACCCTTTCCGTTTTGCCGCCGCGCCAACGTCTAGGACCGGCAGATCCCGTCGACACGCAGCGGGGTGATTCGTCACCGTCATATGGAGCCCAGGCCATCGCCGGGCGCAAGCCCCAGCTTATTTCGCTGCATTTTTCGACCACCAGACATCAGGAATCCCGTGCCGTAATAAGGTAATTCTGCGGGATGAGTCAGATGATCCCAATAGGCCACGCGCCGCGCCTTGGAATAGAACAGGGGCACGACATAGTGATGGGCCAACAGCACGCGGTCGAGCGCCCTTGTGGTCGCCACCAGTTCCTCCCGATCAGGCGCGAAGATGATCTTGCCGATGAGCTCGTCGATCGCCGGATCGGCAATGCCCGCATAGTTCTTCGAGCCCTGTTGATCGACCGAAACCGATCCCCAATAGTCCCTCTGCTCGTTGCCCGGCACCAGCGACTGCGCCCAGATGCCGTAGATCATGTCATAGTCGAAACTTCGAACGCGGTTGGTGTATTGCGAGGCATCCACGGTACGCATCCGAGCGTCAATGCCGATCTTCTTGACGCTATTGACGAAAGGAGCGACCGTTCGCTCGAAAGACGGGTTAGACAGGAGAATTTCGAACGTGAAAGGTTCGCCTGTCTTGGCGTTCACCAGCTTGTTGCCCTTGAGCTCATAGCCCGCCTCCTTGAAAAGCACGAGCGCCTTGCGCAGGTTTTCGCGCACCTTCTGTGGATCGCCATTGACAGGGTTCGTGTAGGGCGTGGTGAAGACGGCGGCGGGGATTTTATCTTTCAGCGCTTCCAGTATTTCTTTCTCGCGGCCTTCGGGCAGGCCGGAGGAGGCAAGCTCGGTGTTCCAGAAATAGCTGTCGACACGCTGGTAGGCGTTATAGGCAAGCGTTCGGTTCAGGTCCTCGAAATCGAAGGCGTAGTTCAGCGCCTCACGCACTTTCTGGTCCTTGAATTTTTCGCGCCGCATGTTCGGCACGAAGGCCTGCATGATGCCGGCGGCACGCAGAGGATTTTCGATTTCCGCGCGGATCACCCGGCCATCCTTGGCAGCAGGGAAGTCGTAGGCCGTTGCCCAATGACTGGCGCTATTGTCCTGATAAAAATCGACATCACCGCCGCGGACAGCCTCGAATTCCACGGTCTTGTCGGCGAAGAACGTGTAGGTAATCGCGCCGAAATTGTTCTGGCCGACATTCACGTTGATATCCTTGCCCCAATAGTCATCGCGCAATTCGAAGCGGATCGAACTGCCCGCCTGGAAGGAGGCGATTTTGTATGGCCCCGAGCCCATGACCGGTTCCAGCGTGGTACGACTGATATCGCGCGTCTTGCCCTCAGCATCCTGGCCTTCCCACCAGTGCTTCGGCACGATCGGAAACTGGCCGAGAATGCTCGGCAGTTCGCGATTATTCTTCTCGTCGAAGCGGAAGGTGACGTCGCGCTCGCCGGTCTTTTCCGCCGAGACCACATGGCGGTAATAGTTGGAGAGAAGGGGGTTATGTTCCTTCGACATGTCGAAGGAGAAGATGACATCTTCCGGGACAACCGGCTTTCCGTCTGCCCATTTCGCTTCAGCGCGGAGCCGGAACGTCGCGGAGGAAAAGTCGGCGGGATAGGAAACGCCTTCGGCGAGCAAACCGTAGGAGGCGGTGACCTCGTCTTCCGCGGATTTCAAGAGCGTATCGAAAACGAGCGTGGTAACGCCGGTCGCCGCCTCACCCTTGGAAAGGATTGGGTTGAACGTATCGTAGCTGCCGCTTTCCGAGAGCTTCAGTTCGCCGCCCTTGGGGGCATCCGGATTGACATAATCGAAGCGGGAAAAGCCATCCTTGTATTTTAGCTCGCCAATCGTGGAGATGCCGCTGTACCAGACCGGTTCCTCCTGCGCGGAGACATCTGAAAGAGAGACAGGGAAAAGGGTTAGCGCGATGAGGGCCGATCTCAAGCCAATCTGCAGCATGCAGCCAATCCCCTTTTTCCGTTCCAAGTCTTTGTTGCCCTTCAGAATAGGCAAAATCCGGGCAATTGACAGGACCTGCCTCAAATCAGGCCATATTTTTGCATCACATCCGGTTGAACCGCGCAAGGCTGACACAAAGGCGATATGGGACCGTGCTCGGCGCGGCACCGATTCGACATATTCCGGGACAGGCAGGACATGACATTGGAAAAGACTGGGGCGGAAAAGACTGGGGCAAAGGCAGGAACTCTCCGCAAGATCGGCTTGGCCGCTCTGGCTGCAGCCTTTTTCGGCGGGGCGCTTGCCGACGGCATCGCCCATGCCGCTGAAAGCACGCCCGCCAAACAACTGTTTGGCAAGGTGCGCCTGCCCAGCAATTCCGCGGCCGCGCCCATCGGCTTTTATGCCAAGGGCTGCATGGCCGGCGCGGTGGCGATCCCCACGGACGGCCCGACCTGGCAGGCCATGCGGCTATCGCGCAACCGGCGCTGGGGCAATCCGGCGATGATTTCGCTGCTCGAAAAGTTTTCCCGGGATGCCGTCAGCCTCGGCTGGGGATCAGGCATCCTGATCGGCGACATCTCGCAACCGCGCGGCGGGCCGATGCTGACCGGGCACGCATCGCACCAGATCGGGCTGGACGCGGATATCTGGTTCCAGGCAAAGCCGGCGCAGCCGCTGTCGGCTGAGGCGCGCGAGGACATGCCTTTCGTCTCCATGCTAGACAAGAGCAAATTCCTGACCGTCAACCCCAAGCGCTGGACCAAGACCCATGCGAACCTCGTGATGCAGGCGGCGAGCTATCCGCAGGTCGAACGCGTCTTCGTCAATCCGGCGATCAAGAAGAAGCTTTGCGAGACCTGGACGGGCGACCGCGGGCTGCTCGGCAAGGTGCGCCCCGTCTACGGCCATGACGAACATTTCCACATCCGCATGCACTGCCCGTCAGGGGCTGCAAACTGCAAGGCCCAGGCCGCCGTTACGCCCGGGGATGGCTGCGACAAGTCGCTGGCCTGGTGGTTTTCGAAGGAGCCCTGGGCAAAACCGACGGTCAAGCCGAATGCCAAGCCCGTCAAGCCACGCTTCACCATGCTTTCCGATCTGCCGAAGGCTTGTGCTGCGGTTCTGGCCGCGCCCGCCGCTTCGGAAACATCCGCGACCTTCGGCACCGCCTATGCCGCGCAACCCGCAAGCGATGCGGATGCAGCCATCCAGAACGTCATCAACACGACGGCCGGCGATCTGCCGGACAGTGACATTCCGATCCCGGAAGCGCGGCCGACGCTGCAGTAGCAACGAAGAAACAACCGTCCTGTGGGCGCTGTTCAACCCCGATGCCCTGCTGTACAGAATGATCAAATCGATTTAAATCACCGGTCGGCATCGGCCGGTCTTTGGCGCCGATTTCGAGGGGATGCGGTATGGACAGCCGAAAATGCGTTGCGCTGATTGCGCATGACCAGAAAAAGGACGATCTCGCCGCCTTCGCCAAAGCCAATGAAGCCGTGCTGGCGACATGGAAGATCGTTGCCACCGGAACGACCGGCGGCCGCGTACAGGATGCCTGTCCGAGCCTCGACATCACCCGGCTGAAAAGCGGCCCGCTGGGCGGCGACCAGCAGATCGGCGCGATGATCGCCACCGGCGATGTACACATGCTGATCTTTTTCACCGACCCTTTGACCGCCATGCCGCATGATGTCGACGTCAAGGCCCTCATGCGCCTTGCGACGGTCTACGACATCCCGATGGCACTCAACCGTGCCACCGCGGAACAGTTGATCGACTTCCAGCATCCCTGATACAGCTACCGAGCCGCGCGTCATACGACGACAAGAACGGAACGCATCATGCTCACCGACACAGACAGCCATCTCACCTTTCCCATCCTCATTGGCGATATAGGCGGCACCAACGCCCGCTTCGCGCTGCTCGTGGACGCCTTCGCCGAACCAAAACTGTTTCCGATCATTCCGACGACAGGCTATGCGAGCATAGAGGAGGCGCTGCAGACCAGCATCCTCGACAAGACTTCGATACAGCCACGTTCGGCAATCATCGCGGTTGCCGGGCCGGTCAAGGGCGATGAGATTCCTCTTACCAATGCCGGCTGGGTGATCAAGCCGCAGGACATGCTAAGCGCCCTTTCTCTGGAAGACGTTATCATCATCAATGATTTCGAAGCGCAGGCTCTTGCCGTCGCGTCGCTCGGCGACGAAGGACGCGAGCAGATTGGTCGGGGATCGATCCTCGAATCGGCGTCCTGCGCGGTGTTGGGTCCCGGCACCGGCCTCGGCGTCGCCGGCCTCCTGCATGCCCGCCACACCTGGTTTCCCGTTCCCGGCGAAGGCGGCCATGTCGATGTCGGTCCACGCAGCGAACGTGACTACCATATCTGGCCCTTTCTTGAGCCGATCGAGGGCCGTATCTCGGCCGAACAGCTTCTCTGCGGCCGCGGCATCATGAATATTTATCAGGCGGTCTGTGCAGCAGACGCCCGCGAAGCGCCGCTGGTTGATCCAGCGGCGGTGACAACCCATGCGCTGGCCGGCAGCGATCTTGCAGCCGTGGAAACCGTTTCGCTGTTTTCCACCTATCTCGGCCGGGTTGCCGGGGATATGGCGATGATCTTCATGGCCCGTGGCGGAGTGTTCCTTGCCGGCGGCATTTCGCAAAAGATTCTGCCGGCGCTGAAGAAACCGGAGTTCCGTAAGGCCTTCGAAGACAAGGCGCCGCATTCCGAGCTTCTGCGGACCATGCCGACATTCGTCGTAACGCATCCGACAGCAGCCCTTTCCGGCCTTGCCGCCTACGCACGAACGCCTGTGCGTTTTGGTGTGGCAACAGAGGGACGTCGCTGGAGAAGTTGAAGGACCTGCCGGCACGCGGACTCGCCAAACCCGAATCAAGGGACTATAGAGCGCGCTGGAACGGAGCGCCTTCCTCCATACGCTGCGGCTTAAGGAAATCAGGTTGAAGCAAACCAAGTCAAAGCTGCCGGCTGTCGATCGAGAGACGATCACCGGCGTTCTGAAGCGGGTAATAGCGGAAAACGGACGCACCCACATCAAGGGTTATGCCTTCGCAATCGCCTGCCTTATCGTCGTCGCAGCAACCACGGGCTTTACTGCCTGGATCATGGAAGCAGTGGTCAACGAGGCCTTTGCCAATAAGCGTGCCGATGTCGTCCTTTACATCTGCGGTGCGATCTTCGTTGCTTTCGTGCTGCGGGGTTTGCGACCTATGGCCAGGCGGTGGCGCTTGCCAAGATCGGCAACAATATCGTCGCCAGCTATCAGCGCCGGCTCTATTCGCACCTGATGGCGCTGAGTGTCGGCTATTTCTCCGATTCCCGGTCCGCCCGCATTTCCGCCCAGATCAGCCAGAATGTTTCCGGTATTCGCGATGTCCTCAACATGACCGTCACCTCGATCGCCCGCGATCTGCTGACACTCATTGCGCTGATTGGCGTAATGATCGGCAAGGACTGGCTGCTGACCGTCATCGTTTTTGTCATCGCGCCACCGCTTCTGATCGGCCTGCGCTACATTTCGCGCCGGTTGCGGCATGCGACCCGCGAATCCGTTGAGATCAACAGCCACGTTCTCGGCGCCATGCAGGAAACCATCCAGGGCATCACCATCGTCAAGGCCTTCACGATGGAAGACCAGCTGAAGACCAAGGTAGAGACGATCATCGACCGCGCCGAGAACCGGGCGAACCGCATCGCCCGGCTCAGCGAGCGCACCGCGCCGATGACCGAAACCTTCGCCGGCTTCGCAATCTCGAGCGTGCTCGCCTATGCCGCCTTTCGCTCGATCTACAATGACGTGCAGCCGGGTGCTTTCTTCGCTTTCGTCACTGCATTGCTGATGGCCTACGATCCGGCGCGACGCCTCGCCCGTTTGCAGGTTTCGCTGGAGCGCGCAGTCGTCAATGCGCGCATGATCTATGAGATCCTCGACACGGTTCCGCACCAGCGCGACAAGCCGGGCGCGCGGGAACTTGTTCTTGATGGCGCGCAGATCGAGTTTCACAACGTCCGCTTCGGCTACAGCCAGAGTGACGATATTCTCAAAGGCGTTAGCTTCATCGCCGAAGGTGGCAAGACGACAGCGCTGGTCGGCCCGTCCGGCGCCGGAAAATCGACCGTGATCAGCCTGATCCCGCGGTTTTACGATCCATCCCAGGGTGAGATCCGCATCGACGGTCAAGACATTGCCGGTGTTACCAAACAATCTCTTCGCAATGGTCTCGCTTATGTTTCGCAGCAGCCTTATCTTTTCGAAGGCTCGATCCGCGACAATATCCGCTATGGGCGGCCGGGCGCGACGGACGCCGAAGTCGAAGATGCGGCAAGGCTTGCCTTTGCCCATGATTTCATTCTTGCGCAACCACAGGGCTACGATACACCCGTTGGCGAAAACGGCATCACGCTGTCAGGCGGCCAGCGCCAGCGCCTGTCGATCGCCAGGGCACTCGTGCGCAAGGCGCCAATCTTGCTCCTCGATGAAGCCACCTCGGCACTCGACACCGAATCGGAAGCTGCCGTGCAGAAGGCATTGGATCATGCGATGGATGGGCGCACCGTGGTCGTCATCGCCCATCGCCTATCGACTGTGGTCAACGCCGACAAGATCATCGTCATGAAGGATGGTCTTGTTGTCGAGGAGGGAACCCACGAGTCGCTTGCGCAGCGCAGCGACGGTCTTTACGCTCGGCTCCACAATCTGCAGGGCAATGCCGCGCAGACCGTTGACGACGCCGTATTCGAATAGTTGCAGGACAGGCAGGGACGATGAGCAGTGAAGACATGAAACTCGTGGTGGTCGGCGCTGCCGGACGGATGGGCCAGACGCTGATCCGCACCATTCATGCCATGCCTGGCACGCGCGTCTTTGCCGCCGTCGAACGTCCCGGTTCACCCTTTGTCGGCCGTGACGCCGGGGAAATCGCAGGACTTGGCCCGATCGGCGTTCCGGTGACGGACAAGCCGCTCGAAGCCTTCGTCGATGCCGAGGGGTTCTGGACTTTACCTCGCCGGCGGCGAGCGTGGAGTTTTCCGTGCTGTCTGCGCAGGCCCGCATCGTCCATGTCATCGGCACGACCGGCTGCTCGGCAAGTGACGAGGAAAAATTCAAGGCGGCCGGGCGCCATGCGCGCATCGTCAAATCAGGCAATATGAGCCTCGGGGTCAATCTGCTCGGCGTTCTGACCGAGCAGGCGACGCGGGCGCTTGGTCCTGACAGCTGGGACATCGAAATCCTCGAAATGCACCACAAGCACAAGGTCGACGCGCCATCCGGCACGGCGCTGCTTCTTGGGCATGCAGCCGCCAAGGGCCGCGGCATCGATCTTGCCGAGCAGTCCGTGCGCGTTCGCGACGGCCATACTGGCGCGCGGCAGACCGGCACAATCGGCTTTGCGACATTGCGCGGCGGCTCCGTCATCGGCGAGCATTCCGTCATCCTTGCCGGCGAAGGCGAGCAGGTGACGCTGTCGCACAGCGCCACCGACCGCTCGATCTTCGCGCGCGGCGCGGTGACCGCCGCTCTCTGGGCGCGCGACCGCAAACCCGGCTTCTATTCCATGCTCGACGTGCTCGGGCTGTCCTGAACATCAATTCCCCGGAGGAAATCAACATGAGCGGAACCCTCGTCCTTGTGCGCCACGGCCAGAGCGACTGGAACCTGAAGAACCTGTTTACGGGCTGGAAGGATCCGGACCTCACCGCGCTCGGCATCGAGGAAGCCAATGCCGGCGGCAAGGCGCTTGCCGACTACGGCATCAAGTTCGACGTTGCCTACACGTCGGTGCTGACCCGCGCGCAGCACACGCTGAAGCTCATTCTTGACAATGTTGGACAGCAGGGCCTTGAAACCATCAAGGACCAGGCGCTGAATGAACGCGACTACGGCGATCTCTCCGGCCTCAACAAGGACGACGCCCGCGCCAAGTGGGGCGAGGAGCAGGTTCACATCTGGCGCCGCTCCTACGACGTACCGCCACCGGGCGGCGAAAGCCTGCGCGACACGGGCGCCCGCGTCTGGCCATACTACCTCACCGAAATCCTGCCGCGCGTGCTGCGGGGCGAAAAGGTGCTGGTGGCGGCCCATGGCAATTCGCTGCGCTCGCTGGTCATGGTGCTCGACCGCCTCACCAAGGAGCAGATTTTGGCGCTCAACCTCGCGACCGGTGTGCCAATGGTCTACAAGCTGAACGCAGACTCCACCGTCGCCTCCAAGGAAGTGCTGGGCGATATGTCGGCAGCGCATTGAGCTGACTACATTCCGACTACCAAAGGGCCGCTTCTGTGGCCCTTTTTTATACCTTGCCCGCTTCCCAGCCGAGCATGGCGCGCTTGCGGGTCAGGCCCCAGTGATAGCCGGTCAGGGCACCGCTCTTGCCGAGTGCCCGGTGGCAGGGCACGACGAAGGAAATCGGGTTGCGGCCGATGGCGGCGCCGACGGCGCGCGATGCGGTTGGCTGGCCGATATCGCTGGCGACTTGAGAATAGGTCACAGCCTTGCCCATCGGGATTTTCAGAAGTGCCTGCCAGACGCGGATCTGGAAATCAGACCCGATCAATACGACGCGCAACGGCTCATCCTGCTGCCACTGATCGGAATTGAAGATGCGCGCCGCATAGCCGGCAGTCGCCGCGCTGTCTTCCACATAATGTGCATTCGGCCAGCGACCCGACATATCCTCGAAACTTGCCTTTTCATTGCCCGCATCGTTGAAGGCAAGCCCCGCTAGGCCACGATCCGTGATCATGACGAGCGCCACGCCAAAGGGAGACGGATGAAAACCATAGCGGATTGTCAGGCCGGCGCCGCGCGCCTTCCACTCCCCGGCGACATCGCCTCATGCGTGACGAAAAGGTCATGCAGGCGGCCGGGGCCTGAGAGCCCCAGTTCGTAGCTGGTTTCAAGCAGCGGCAGCCCCTCGCGGCCCAGTAGGCGCTTCGCATGATCGAGCGTCACCGCCTGCAGGAAGGCTTTGGGCGACAGGCCCGCCCAACGCGTGAAGGTTTTCTGAAGCTGGGTCGGTGATTGGCCAAGCTGACGGGCGAGGACCTCCAGCGAAGGCTGGTCGCGATAATCCTCGGTCAGCAGTTCGACAACGCGGCTGACGGTTTCGTAATCGCTGCCCTGCGGCGTGATGTCGATCGGAAGGGATGTGGTGATGGTCATGCCTGTCTCCTTAGTAGGGAGAGATAATCATCCGAACCCCATTGGCACCACCCGATTCTTGATAGAAACCGGCTTATCGCCGCTTGACCGTCGCCAGCGCGCCTGAGAATGCGGTGGCAAAACTTTCGCGATCGTCGCGATTGAGAAAGGAACCGATGTCGGTCGCCTTTCGCCGGTCACTGAGCGACATCGAGACGATGCCGATTTCCTCGTGCCTGGCGATGTGGAAGTGTGCCCAGAAGGGATTGAAGCGATGTTCCGTCATCCGGCCAGCCGGTGTAAATTTTCGCACCGAAACATCCAGGCGCGAAACACTGACCACTTCGCGGGTACGGGCCGCGCGATAGTTAAGCCAGAAGGCGCCGAAAAGAAGCAGAAAGTCGAGCCCGAAGAAGAACACAACCGGCCAGGCGCCGATGATCCAGAACACCACGACGTGGACCAGGCTCATCAATCCGGCAATCATCATGAAAACCTTGAAGCCTTTCATTCCGAGCGACCGATATGGTGTCAGCTCGGCGCAAAAGACCGGCTGTTCATTGGGCGTTGTCTCGGCGTTGCCAGGGTTCATGGCAGCAGATTATAGATGCGGCATGAAAAACGTGAAGCCCAAATCCGCTACTCTGGTCGCCAAACCGAAAAACGCGACAGTCCGCCGCGCCGTCAAGCGCCCGAAGACCATCTATAGCAGCCAAGAAATCTCCGAAATCTTCCGCCGGCTCTCGATCCAGCGGCCGGAGCCGAAGGGCGAGCTGGAACACGTCAATCCTTTCACGCTGGTCGTCGCGGTGGCACTTTCCGCCCAGGCGACCGATGCCGGCGTCAACAAGGCGACGCGTGCGCTGTTTGCCATTGCAGACACGCCGGAAAAAATGCTGGAGCTGGGCGAGGAGAAAGTCCGCGACCACATCAAGACCATCGGGCTTTATCGCAACAAGGCGAAGAACGTGATTGCGCTTTGCGAGAAGCTGATTGCAGAGTTTGGCGGCGAGGTTCCGCGCACCCGCGAAGAGCTGATTACCCTGCCCGGCGTCGGCCGAAAGACCGCCAATGTCGTGCTTTCCATGGCCTTCGGGCACGCGACCATGGCCGTCGACACCCATGTCTTCCGCATCGCCAACCGGCTCTGTCTGGCGCCCGGCAAAACCCCTGATGAAGTCGAGGACCAGCTGATGCGGATCATCCCCGACGAGTATCTCTACCATGCGCATCACTGGCTGATCCTGCATGGACGCTATTGCTGCAAGGCGCGCAAGCCGGAATGCGACCGCTGCGTCATCGCCGACATCTGCAAGTCGGCAGAAAAGACCAACGAAATCCCCGCCCCCTTGGTCGAACTACCGGCGCAGATCATTTAACGGCAATGCCGTCGATCAGGGCCGCAATCGCTTTTTCGTAGTCTGCACGGACGCCGCCTGCCTCAATGGCAAGTGCGGCGCGGTCGAAGGCGGCAGAGACAAGCGTCGTGAATACCTCAAGGAGGTCGGCGTTTACTGCATTTTCGGCAAACACGGCCGCAAGACCCATTTTCAAACTCATCTCCGACCTCTCCCTGTCCACCTGCCCGGCCAACTCCGCGCCAAGCACGGCGGGTGCATTCAGCAGAAGAAGCCGGGTGCGACCGGGCACTGCCATGGCATCGAAATAGGCGCGCGTGCCATCGAGAAGAGCATCGCGCGCGTTTCCTGATTTTTCGCTGGCGGCCTCAATCTGAGCGGCCGTGCGCCTTGCTTCGTCAGCGACGACGGCAGCAAACAACGCCTTTTTGTCCTCGAAATGATGATAGAGCGCGCCGCGCGTAACACCGGCTGCCGCGACGATGTCAGGCGTTCCCGTCTCGGCATAGCCATTTTCCACGAACAACCGCCGACCGGCCTCGATCAAAGCTGCACGCATGTTTTCCGAACGTTCGCTGTTGCTCCGTCGCATTTTACGCCTTTACATACAATCTGTATGTATGTTAGTTAAAGATACATACAGATTGTATGTTAAATTTCCAACGGAGGAAAGCATGAAGATCACCAGTTACTATCCGGTCATCATGACCGATGACGTTGCGGGCACAGCAGCGTTCTACGTCCGCAATTTCGGTTTCGAACCCCTGTTTTCCGCCGATTGGTATGTCCATCTGCAATCGAAGGACCACGAACATGTCACCCTTGCCGTGCTGGATGGCCACCACGATACAGTACGGAAACAGGGCGTGGCCGTGCTTCCGGATTGTTCCTGAATTTCGAAGTCGAGGATCCGGATGCGCTCTACACTGAATTTATGGCCGCCGGTCTGCCGATCCTGAAACCGCTCTGCGACGAGGATTTCGGCCAGCGACACTTCATCACGGCCGATCCGAATGGCGTGTTGATCGACGTGATAAAGCCCATTCCGCCAAACGCCGCCTTTGCAGCCCTATACGAAACCGCCACTCTGCCTTCCTGAGAACAGAGGAATATTCGGGAATTGGAAGGCGCTTTCGCTTTTCCTTCCAAACTTCTGGAAATCCGCTATGACCGGAAACCGACTGAGGCAAATTCCGGGCGGTTCCTGATGACGACATTCGACGTTCTGACGATTGGCAATGCCATCGTGGATATTATCGCGCGTTGCGACGACGCTTTTCTCGTTCACAACGGCATCATCAAGAGCGCGATGAACCTCATTGACGCGGACCGCGCGGAGCTTCTCTATTCGCGCATGGGCCCGGCTCTCGAAGCCTCTGGCGGCAGTGCCGGCAATACGGCCGCCGGTATTGCCAGCCTTGGGGGCAAGGCCGCCTATTTCGGCAAGGTCGCCAATGACCAGTTAGGGAAATCTTCACGCACGACATCCGGGCGCAGGGCGTGCATTTCGCGACGCAGCCGCTCGACACGGCGCCGCCAACGGCCCGCTCGATGATATTCGTCACCGAAGACGGCGAGCGCTCGATGAACACTTATCTCGGCGCCTGTGTCGAACTTGGGCCTGACGATGTCGAGCCTGAGGTGGTCGCCGACGCCAAGGTTACCTATTTCGAGGGTTATCTCTGGGATCCGCCGCTTGCCAAGGATGCTATCCGCGAATGTGCGAAAATTGCCCATGCGAATGGCCGGGAAGTGGCGATGACCCTGTCCGACAGTTTCTGCGTCCACCGCTACCGCGCCGAATTTCTCGAACTGATGCGCTCCGGCACTGTCGATATCGTTTTCGCCAACCGCGCCGAAGCCTTGGCGCTCTACGAGACGGACGATTTCGAGCTTGCGCTGTCGATGATTGCCAAGGATTGCAAGCTGGCCGCCGTGACGATGAGCGAAGAAGGCTCGATTATTCTCAAGGGCGATGAGCGCGTGAAAGTCGAAGCGACCAAGGTCCATCGCGTCGTTGATACGACGGGTGCTGGCGATCTCTACGCAGCCGGTTTCCTGTTTGGCTATACGACAGACCGGTCGCTCTTGGATTGCGGCAAGCTCGGCAGCCTTGCAGCCGGTATCGTCATTGAGCAGGTCGGCCCGCGTCCGATGATTTCGCTTTCGGCAGCGGCTCGCGATGCCGGCTTGCTCTGAGCGTTAAAGTTATTTGAAGGCCTCGCCCGGATAGGCCCCCCAGATTTCGCCTTGCGAAATCCAGCCCTCGACGCCTTGTGCTTCGGCATGGCACCAATCGCCATTGCACTCGCCGACATGGACGACCACGCCAGGCTCCATGCGCGCAATGATGGCGGCACCGGACTGCGGCTCGCGGCGCATGTTGACAAAGATGCTTTCGCCCTTGCCGCGCATCCACGGCGCCGTCACGGCCGTGCGATCACCGGACAGGAGCGCTTGGTTGACCCAACCCTCCGTTCCATCCGCATCGCGGACCCGGCGCCAGTTGTCGTATTCCTGGATGATCTCGACGGGAATGCCCGACTTCAGGTATCGCCAGGCAACCGCATAATCGAGGCTCGGGCCGACGCGCAGGTTGACGCTCTTTGACTTGAGGCTGACGAACCGCGGCAGCGGCAGACCGCTCGCGCCCTTGGCCGCCTGCGCATGGGCGACGGCAGGCGCCAGAACGGAGAGGGCCGTGGCAGCGGCGAGGACAAACCTGAAAACAACGTTACGCATGGCGAATTCCGTTTTCCAAACCAAATCAGGAACTTGCAGCTTCACCCGCGACCAGCCCTGCCGGAATGCGGCAAATCCCATCAGAGACCTGCGAGTTTTGTTTGTCTTCCCCACCGGGTCTGGTAGAAAATGCACTGCAGGGATGACGATCCCCCATCTTGGTTAAAAACCCGTCAACAAGGCCAGACCAGCAGCGATGACAGCGAAGAAAAAGCCCAAGGTGTATATCACCCGCAAACTGCCCGACGTCGTGGAAACCCGTATGCGGGAACTGTTCGACGCGGACTTGAACATCGACGACACGCCGCGCAGCCAGCCCGAACTCGTTGCCGCCGTCAAACGCGCGGACGTGCTGGTTCCGACGGTGACCGATCGCATCGATGCTGCGTTGATCGAGCAGGCCGGGCCACAGCTGAAACTGATCGCCAGCTTTTCCAACGGCGTCGATAACATCGATATCGAGGCTGCGGCGCGCCACGGCATCACGGTCACCAATACGCCGAACGTGCTCACCGAAGACACCGCCGACATGACCATGGCGCTGATTCTTGCCGTGCCGCGGCGGCTGACCGAAGGCGCGCAGATCCTCACCGACCGCAAGGGCGAATGGGCCGGGTGGTCGCCGACCTGGATGCTGGGGCGGCGGATTTCCGGAAAGCGGATCGGCATTGTCGGCATGGGCCGTATCGGCACTGCGGTTGCCCGCCGCGCCAAGGCCTTCGGGCTCTCGATCCATTATCACAATCGCAAACGGGTGAGCGCCGAGACCGAGGAAAAACTGGAGGCGACCTATTGGGACAGCCTCGACCAGATGCTGGCGCGTGTCGATTTCGTCTCCGTCAACTGCCCGTCGACGCCGGCGACCTACCATCTCCTGTCGGCTCGGCGCCTGGCCCTGATGCAGCCGACGAGCTACATCGTCAACACCGCCCGCGGCGGTATCGTCGACGAGACGGCTTTGATCAAATATCTGCGCGAGGGCAAGATCGCCGGTGCGGGGCTCGACGTCTACGAGAACGAACCGGCCGTCAATCCGAAGCTGATAAAGCTGGCAAGCGAGGGCAAGGTCGTGCTTCTGCCGCATATGAGCTCGGCGACGCTCGAAGGCCGCATCGATATGGGCGAAAAGGTGGTGATCAATATCAGAACCTTCTTCGACGGCCACCGCCCGCCGGACCGGGTCCTGCCGAACCGATGATTGCGACCGTTACAGCCTCTTGCACATTTCGATGAAGGTCATCCGGTCATAGCCGGGATGGGAAGACTCGCCCGTCTTCACGAAACCCCAGGCAGCGAAGACCGCATGGTTTTCGGACAGCTCTATGCGCGTCTGGAGGCGAAGCCGAGGCAGGCCGAGTTCGCCGGCACAGGCCGTGGCGGCATTCAGCAGTCTCCGGCCGATGCCTCTTCCTTGCATCGATGACGCCACCGCCAGCTTGCCGATGTAGAGGCAATCCGGCTCCGGCTTGCAGAAGATGCAGCCGAGCAGCGTTTCTCCGTCGATCACGACATAGGCAATCTCGGAACGTGCCTTGTCTTTCAGGGAGGACGGCGTGAGGTGGAGCGCAGACGATGGCGGATCAATGCGGCCGTTCATGAAGGCGAAGGTATCGAGGATCAGGGACAGCAATCCCTGCCAGTTCGCAAAATCTTCATCGAGCCGAACGAGTCTCATATGCGTTCCGCACGACGATAGCGGATGGTCTCAAACCGGGCAGCAAGCGCATCATACATCATCAACCGACCGACCAGCGGTTCGCCGGCGCCGGTAATGAGCTTGATCACTTCCATCGCCTGCAATGTACCGATGACGCCCGTGAGGGCGCCGACGACGCCGACCTCCGCACAGGAGGGGACGACCCCGGCAGGCGGCGGCTCCGGGAAGAGATCGCGGTAACCCGGATTCTGCCGACCGTCGGATGCCTGCTTCCATGCCTGCAGCACAGTCAGCGAGCCATCGAAGCGCCCGACCGCCCCGGTCACCAACGTCACCTGCAGCCGCTCGGCCGTATCGGCCACCAAGTAGCGCGTCGCGAAATTGTCGGAACCGTCAACAACAATGTCGTAGGCCGCCAAAAGTGTTTCCGCATTGCCCGCATCCAGACGATGCCCGTGCGCGACCAGATGGACATGCGGATTGAGCCGGCCAATCGCATCCGCAGCACTTTCGACCTTGGACCTGCCGATATCCGGCGTGCCGTGGATCACCTGCCGCTGCAGGTTGGACAGGGAGACCGTATCGTCATCGACCATGCCCAATATCCCGACACCGGCAGCTGCCAGATATTGCAGCACCGGCGCGCCGAGGCCGCCGGCTCCGACCACAAGTACGCGGGCAGCCTTCAGCGCCTGCTGGCCGGCACCGCCGATTTCCGGCAGCACGATGTGGCGCGCATAGCGCTCGATTTCGGACGATGTCAGCGGTTCAGTGGTCATGGCTTTTCAACTCACCCTGAAACCGTGCCGTTGGCAACGGTTAGAAAACGGGCGCGGTCGCCCAGCGCCGAAAACATTGCCGCGTCCGTGCCTGTCATGAAGGCCTGACCGCCGAGATCATCGACGAGATCGAACAGCGCAGCGCGGCGGCCCTCATCAAGATGGGCGGCGATTTCATCGAGTAGCAGAATCGGCGCATGGCCGGTCATGTTGGCAACCAGCCGGGCGTGGGCGAGCGCGAGGCCGACCAACAGCGCCTTCTGCTCGCCGGTCGAGCAGCGCGCCGCTTCCATATCCTTGGCACGGTGACGGATCAGGAGATCGCTGCGATGGGGGCCATCGAGCGTACGGCCAGCACCGGCGTCGCGCCACCGACCATCCTTGAGCATCAGCAGATAGTCCTCCTCCAGATCGAAGGCGGGGCGATGCCATTGCCCATCGAGAAAGCCTGATAATGCGAGATGGGCGGCCGGAAAGACGCTACCCTCGTTGTTTTTCTCGACAAGTGCAGCGAGCAGCCCCAGCATTTCCTGACGGGCAAGAGCCATGGAAATGCCAAGTTCGGCCATCTGCCGCTCCAGGCCGGTCAGCCAGGAAGGATCCGGCCGCGGTTCCGACAGGAGCTTGTTGCGACTGCGCATGGCGCGCTCGTAATCCGTGGCGCGGCGGCCATGCTCCGGATCGAGCGACAGGACAAGACGATCGAGAAAACGGCGCCGGTCGCCCGCGGGACCGGTGAACAAGCCGTCCATCGCCGGCGTCAGCCAGAGGACGCGCAGATGATCCAGCAATTCGTCAACGGTTTTTGCCGGCGTGCCGTTCAGCCTTAGCCTGCGCGACTGGCTATCTTCTGCACCGGCCGTTCCCGTGCCGATCTCAACCGAACCTTCCATGCCCTCGAGCTCGGCAAAAACCGAGAAACCGCTTTCGGCGCCGACACGTGCGACATCGGCATGGGCCGCCCGCCGCAGGCCGCGACCGGGCGTCAGGAACGACACCGCCTCCATCAAATTGGTCTTGCCTGCGCCATTGTCGCCCGTGAGCACCACGTGGCGCTCGTCGAGATCAAGCGACAGTCCCGCATAATTACGGAAATCACCCAGCTTGAGACGCGAGAGAAAGACCTTGTGCTGCATTCGGTTTCCGGATTCGTTTGACGCCAGAGAGCTAAGCCGAACCGGATGGGATGGCAAGGCTGCAGACGCCGATCGCCTTGACGGAGGTTGGCTGGAGAAAGCATGACTGCCGGCATTGTCTACTCTTGCGAACAGAGCGCACAGCATGCTTTATCCTTGTGCCGACGGGGAAGCGGAGCGGCACTTTTGGGGGAATATGAAAACAAGTCGTCGAACAGTTGTTGGACTGGCGCTTGCCGCGGGGGCGGCAATGGTCGCGCCAAAAGCGTGGTCAGCGAGAGCAGGAGCCGTCGCACCAGAAGACATCATGCGGAACTGGTACAGGCTCGTCCTCGAACTTGTTCGCCATACGCCGACCTATTCGCCGCCGGTTGCGAGTCGCGCCTTTGCCTATCTCGGCGTGACCGCCTTTGAGGCGCTGGCGAGCGGTTCGGGTAATCTTCAGTCGCTGACGGGACAACTGAATGGCCTGACACCCTTGCCGCAACGCGAGGCCGGCAAGATCTATGACGATGCGAGCGTCGTCGATACCGCCATGGCCTTTGCCGCGAAAAGCTTCTTCAGCAATACCGGCCCGACCGGCCAGCGGGCACTCGGCGCCATGTCTGCCAGGATGCGCAAGACCGTCTCCAATGGCTTGTCCGCCGACATTCTGGCCCGTAGCGAAACCCATGGTCTGGCGATCGGTGAACATATCCTCGCCTGGTCGAAAGACGACGGTGGCGCCGTGGTCGAAAATATGGGGTTTCCACTCGAATATGCCCTGTCCGAGGGGCCGGGACATTGGGTTCCCACCAGCCTCGTGGCCCAGCAGCAACTGCCGCTGCTCCCCGCCTGGGGAAAGAACCGCACCTTCGCCACGCCAAACGGTGCCGCCTGCGGGCTGCCGAACCCGCCGGCCTATTCCGAGGACAAGGTTTCCGATTTCTATAAGGAAGCATTCGAGGTGTACAGCGCCGTCAAGGAAATCACGCCGGAGCAGCGGGCCATCGCCCGCTTCTGGTCCGACGACCCGATGTTGTCGCCGACACCGCCCGGTCACTGGATCTCGATCGCGCTGCAGGTGCTGGCGCGTGACAAGGTGGATGCGGAAAAGACGGCCGAATTGCTGGCGCGGCTCGGCATCACGCTTGCCGATGCCTTTATCGGCTGCTGGGACGCCAAATTCCAGTTCGACCTCGTGCGCCCGCTCACCTACATCCGCCGGGTCATCGATCCGAAATGGGAGGCACTTTGAATACGCCGCCCTTCCCGGAATATCCGAGCGGCCACAGCACGCAATCGGGTGCGGCAGCTGTCGTGCTTGCGCATATGTTCGGTGAAAACTTCGCCTTCGAGGACAAGACCCATGAGGCGGACGGATTGCCGCCGCGTAAATTCGAGAGCTTCTGGGATGCCGCCGAAGAGGCGGGCATCTCCCGGCTTTACGGCGGTATCCATTTCCGTGCGGCCATAGACCGCGGCCTTGAACAGGGCCGTTGCATCGGCGCCTATGCCAACGCCCTGAAAATGCGGAGATGAGCATGGGCACGAAGATTTCTCAATTGTCACTGCTGGCGATGATGCTTGCGGGTGCCGGGTCGGCACAGGCGACTGAAATTGCACCGGCGGTCCCCGTGTTTCACGAGGAAACCGCCACCGCAGGTATCGACAGCGTCTATGCCGGCGACTGGCAATACATGGTGGGCGGCGGTGTCGCCGCTTTTGATTGCAGCGAAGACGGCTATCCCGACCTTTTCTTTGCCGGCGGCGAAGCGCCAGCCAAATTCTATCGCAACACCGGCGAACGCGGCGGCGACCTGCAGTTCACGTCGGAGACCAGCGGGCTGGAACTCGACAAGGTGACGGGGGCCTATCCGCTGGATATCGACAGCGACGGCAAGCAGGATCTGGTGTTGCTGCGCATCGGCGAGAATGTCGTGATGCGGGGGCTGGGCGGCTGCCGGTTTGAACGCGCCAACGAGAACTGGGGTTTCTGGGGTGGCGATGGCTGGTCGACGGCACTGGCTGCCACCTTCGAGCGCGGCGCGGACTGGCCGACGATCGCCATCGGCAACTACGTCAACCGCTATGAGGAAATGTATCCCTGGGGCACCTGTACGGACAACCGCCTGCACCGGCCGGTCGGTACCGGCAAACCGGGATTTGCGGCACCCTTGGCGCTAAAACCGAGTTTCTGCCCGCTCTCCATGCTGTTTACCGACTGGAATCGCTCCGGCACTCCGAGCCTGCGGGTCTCCAATGATCGCGAATATTACAAGGGCGGCCAGGAGCAGCTCTGGCATGTCGAGCCCGGCAAGGAACCGCGGCTCTACACACCGGATGAAGGCTGGAAGAGCCTGCGCATCTGGGGTATGGGCATTGCCGGCTACGATCTCAACTTTGACGGCTATCCGGAATATTTCCTGACCAGCATGGCCGACAACAAGCTGCAGTCGCTGGCGGCCCTGCCGGCCGACGGCAAGCCCAAACCGGTCTATGCCGACATTGCCTTTGCCAGGGGCGTGACGGCACACCGGCCCTATACCGGCGGCGAAGTTCGCCCCAGCACGGCCTGGCACACGCAGTTCGAAGACGTCAACAATGACGGATTGGCCGATCTGTTCATTGCCAAGGGCAATGTTGCGAAAATGCCGGATTTTGCGCTGAGGGATCCCAACAATCTGCTGATTCAGGCCGACGACCGCAAGTTTACAGAAGTGGGCGACAAGGCCGGCATCGCCAGCTTCGATATCGCGCGCGGCGCGGCGCTGGCGGATTTCAATTTGGACGGGCTTGTCGATCTGGTCGTCGTCAACCGCTGGAAGACGGCGCAGATTTGGCGCAATGCCAGCGCGGATGCAGGACACTGGGTGCAATTCGAACTTCGGCAAGACAGCCCGAACCGCGACGCGATCGGCGCCTGGATCGAGGTCAAGCGTGGCGAAACGGTCATGCGCCGCGAGATCACCGTTGGCGGCGGCCATGCCAGCGGGCAGATGGGCTGGCACCATTTCGGCCTGGGCGATGCGCAGACGGCCGATATCAGGGTCATCTGGCCGGATGGAAGCGCAGGTGGTTGGGAGTCAATAAATGCGGACGCTTTTTATATCCTGAAGAAGGGACAGCCTGCGGAGATTTGGCTGGCGAAATAGTCCGCTGCGCTCCATCAAAACGAAAACGCCGGAGGCATTGCTGCCCCGGCGGGATGGATGGCTTGCCAGCCGGAAGACCGGTTATTCGATGTCGAAGAAATCCTTCATTCGGGCGAAAAAGCCCGCCGATTCCGGATTGTTGTCCTTCGATGACAATTCCTCGAATTCCTTCAGCAATTCTCGTTGGCGCTTGGTCAGCTTCTGCGGTGTCTCGATCTGCATCTGGATATAGAGATCGCCGACCTGGCTGGAGCGCAGCACCGGCATGCCCTTGCCCTTGAGGCGGAACTGTTTGCCGGCTTGCGTGCCTTCCGGCACCGTGACCCGCGACTTGGTGCCGTCGAGCGTCGCCACGTCGAACTTGCCCCCGAGCGCTGCCGTCGTAAAGGAAATCGGCACACTGCAGTAAAGATCTGCACCGTCACGCTGGTAGAACTCGTGCGGCTTGACCGAGAGGAAGATATAGAGGTCGCCGGATGGGCCGCCGCGCACGCCGGCCTCGCCTTCGTTGGACAGGCGGATGCGCGTGCCATCCTCGATGCCCGCCGGGATGTTGACCGAAAGCGAACGTTCCTCGGTGATCCGGCCATTGCCATGGCACTTGGTGCAGGGATCGGTGATCGTCTGCCCCCTGCCCTGGCAGGTTGGGCAGGTGCGCTCGATCGAGAAGAAACCCTGGGCGGCACGAACACGGCCGGAGCCCTGGCAGGTGGCGCAGGTCGTCGGCTTGGTGCCGGGCTTGGCGCCTGAACCGGTGCAGACGTCGCAGGTGATCGATGTGGGCACACGGATCTGCGCGGTCTTGCCGGCATAGGCCTCTTCGAGGCTGATTTCCATGTTGTAGCGCAGGTCGGCACCGCGCTCGCGGCCGCCGGCGGACCGGCGCTGGCGTCCGCCGCCCATCATCTCGCCGAAAATGTCCTCGAAGATGTCGGAGAAACCGCCGGCATTACCACCCATGCCGGCTCCACCGCCCATGCCGCCCTGCTCGAAAGCGGCGTGCCCGTAGCGATCATAGGCGGCGCGCTTCTGCGGATCCTTCAGGGTCTCGTAGGCCTGGTTGATTTCCTTGAACGTCTTTTCCGATTCCGCATCACCGGGATTCTTGTCCGGGTGATACTTCATCGCCAGTTTGCGGAAAGCGCTTTTCAGCTCTTTCTCGTCCGCTGTTTTCGCAACGCCGAGCGTCTCGTAAAGATCACGTTTCATTCTTGCAGATAGCCCTGTTGAATAGACGCGCCAAAACCGGCTGCCCGGCGGTCGCCTGATTTCCTTGCAACAGGATTTAGTGAACCTTCACGCGCGATACCATAGGCAATACACGATCCTGACTGTTTTTTATCAGAAAAGCGCCACTTCAGACGGCTACTTGGCCTGTCGTTGCCTTTGCAGGCTTCCGGCCCCAGCCGAACAGGCGATTCAGCGCATCGCTGACCGGTTTTTCGAAGAAGCGGTCGGAGGCCATTGCAACCAGCACGGTGACGATCATGGGAACGATCATGAACTGGTAGAAAGTCAGAACGCCCGTCGGCTCTATCAGGCGACGCCAGACGATGGCCAGGAGCACAGTTTCCACGATGGGATGCCAGAGATAGATACCGAAGGAGACCCGGCCCGCCGGTGACAGCACCACCAGGAACCGCGCGCCCTTGGAATTGTTCTTTTCCACAAGGGCGGCCAGGAACATAGCCAGTCCCAGAAGGGCAACGATGAGATAGGAAGGCCAGAGCATCAGCATGCCGCCGATGGCGAGCGCGAACGCCGCCCATGCCAGAGAATGCGAGCGCCATTTAAGGCTGCTGTCGCGCGCCAGCAGCATCACGACGCCGCCGATCGCGAAATCGGCAAAAGCGCGATAGGCACCCCAGGTATCGGTCGCGAGCCAGCTGTCGAACGGAATCAGGCCGGCACGCGTTGCCGCCTCCAGCAAAGCCACGCTGAGGACAGCGAGCAGGGCCAGCCCCTTCACACCACCGCGGCGGATGACAAACACATAGACCGGCAGCAGCAGGTAGCAGAACCACTCCGCTGAAAGCGACCAGGATACATAGTTGAAACTCAGCTCGGGCGTTGTTCCCCAGGCCTGCAGCAGCAGGATGTTCTGCGGCAGCAGCCAGAAATCATAGCGTTTCGGCACCGTGGAACTGACGACGCCCATATGCACGGCAATACCGACGGCGGCGAAGAAGACAAGTGTGACCAGATACAGCGGGTAAAACCGCGCCAGCCGCTTGACGAGAAAGACCCGGTAGCTCGCCCGATCCTTCAGTTTGTCGCCATAGCGAAGCAGGATGAGAAAACCGGAGATCATGAAAAACATGTCCATAAGCGGCAACAACCGCTCCAGGAAATGGCTGGCATTGTACTGAATGGCATCGCCCGGGCCGAACCGCAGGAAATGATAGCTCATCACCAGCAGGGCAGCGAAAAGACGCCAGGATTCGAAAATTCTGAAATACATGCCCCATCTCCGTCAGCGCGATAAAGCATGCGCCTGCAACCGGGGCTTGACCCAGTGCGCCCTCTTTAGCGGCAAATCATAACAACGGGTTGCAAATCATCCGTTAAGGTGAATGGACACGGTGAACGCGCGGCGGAGACCTGGCCGAAAGGGCGAACCCGGACGGCAAAAAGCCCGGAACCTATCGGCCCGGGCTTCTGCTATTCACATCGATCCGGAAGGGCGTTATGCCGACTTCTTGCGATCGTCCTCGTCGTTGACTTCCTCGTAGTCGGCATCGACAATATTGTCGCCGTCACGGGCTGCATCGGCTGCCGCATCGGCGTTGGCAGCTTCAGCCGACTGGGCTTCGTACATGGCCTGGCCAAGCTTCATCGACGCTTCGAGGAGTGCCTGGGTCTTGGCCTTGATGTCTTCGGCATCCGGTTCGGAGGCTTCGACAGCCGTCTTAAGCGAAGCGATCGCATCGGAGATCGCGGTGCGCTCGGCTTCCGTGACCTTGTCGCCGAATTCCTTCAGCGACTTTTCCGAGGAATGAATCAGGCTTTCGGCCTGGTTCTTGGCTTCGACGCCCTCGCGACGCTTCTTGTCGGTCTCGGCGTTAGCCTCGGCGTCCTTGACCATCTTCTCGATATCCGCGTCGGACAGACCGCCCGATGCCTGGATGCGGATCTGATGCTCCTTGCCGGTGCCCTTGTCCTTGGCGGAAACCTGCACGATGCCATTGGCGTCGATATCGAAGGTGACTTCGATCTGCGGAATGCCGCGCGGTGCAGGCGGAATGCCGACCAGGTCGAACTGGCCGAGCAGCTTGTTGTCCTGGGCCATTTCGCGCTCGCCCTGCGACACGCGGATGGTCACGGCATTCTGGCTGTCTTCGGCCGTCGAGAAGGTCTGGCTCTTCTTCGTCGGGATCGTCGTGTTGCGTTCGATCAGGCGCGTGAAGACGCCACCCAGCGTTTCGATGCCGAGCGACAGTGGCGTGACGTCGAGGAGCAGAACGTCCTTGACGTCGCCCTGCAGAACGCCGGCCTGGATGGCGGCGCCGAGAGCGACGACTTCATCCGGGTTGACGCCCTTGTGCGGCTCCTTGCCGAACAGCTGCTTGACGACTTCTTGCACCTTCGGCATGCGGCTCATGCCGCCAACCAGAACGACTTCGTCGATTTCGGCTGCGGTAACGCCGGCATCCTTGAGGGCTGCCTTGCACGGCGCGACGGTACGCTGGACCAGATCATCGACCAGGCTTTCGAACTTGGCGCGCGACAGCTTCATCGTCAGGTGCTTCGGACCGGAGGCATCGGCTGTGATGAACGGCAGGTTGATTTCGGTCTGCTGCGACGAAGACAGTTCGATCTTGGCCTTTTCGGCAGCTTCCTTCAGACGCTGCAAGGCAAGCTTGTCGTTCTTCAGATCGATGCCCTGATCCTTCTTGAACTCGCCTGCAAGGTATTCGACGAGACGCATGTCGAAGTCTTCACCGCCGAGGAAGGTGTCGCCGTTGGTCGACTTCACTTCGAAGACGCCGTCGCCGATTTCGAGAACCGAGATATCGAAAGTACCGCCGCCCAAGTCGTAAACGGCGATGGTCTTGCCGTCCTTCTTGTCGAGGCCGTAGGCGAGCGCTGCTGCCGTCGGCTCGTTGATGATGCGGAGCACTTCAAGGCCGGCAATCTTGCCGGCATCCTTGGTTGCCTGGCGCTGCGCGTCGTTGAAGTAAGCGGGAACGGTGATGACGGCCTGGGTGACCTTTTCGCCAAGATAAGATTCGGCCGTTTCCTTCATCTTCTGAAGGATCATCGCGGAGATCTGCGACGGGGAATATTTCTCATTGTGCGCTTCGACCCAGGCATCACCATTGTCAGCCTTGGTGATCTTGTAGGGCACCATGGCCTTGTCTTTTTGCGTCGTCGGATCCGCGAATGTGCGGCCGATCAAGCGCTTGATCGCAAACAGCGTATTTTCGGGATTGGTGACGGCCTGACGCTTGGCCGGCTGGCCGATCAGACGCTCGCCATCATCGTTGAAAGCAACGATCGAAGGGGTCGTGCGCGCACCTTCGGCATTTTCGATGACCTTCGCGTCCTTGCCGTCCATGACGGCGACGCAGGAGTTGGTCGTGCCCAAGTCGATACCAATTACTTTAGCCATGTCGTTCTCTCCTTGCAGCGGACTGTCAGAACCCGGTCAGGCATTCATTTGACAGCCCCTAACGGGATGGGTTTGCGGATGTTATCGCAGCGGTGACTGCGGTGATAGGGGCTATATAAGGACCAGCGTTTGCGACTGCAAGACATCGCAGAACTGCAAATCTCGCGAAATCGGCACGTCCGGGACGGAATTCATGCGCCACCGCCGTGTTTCGCCATCAAACGTCATCGCTCTCACATGTTTCATGATACCGAAAATGCGGGAGTCAGCGGTGCTTTCCTTGATCTGCGGCTAAGATGGGATTCACACCGGACAAATCCGCATCGAGAAGGGTGGAATGCCGCTCCCCAGCACGTGGATTGATTCCATCCCTTAGGTCCGGCACCAATTCTAGCATACCAGCGGTCATCTCCTCCATTCCGAGAGTGCCAAGGCCGCTATCGCCATCTCCAATCATGAACAGAGCCGGCACTCTGACCGTCTGGCCCACGCTCGTCTGCCACAGTTCCGAATTGCGATCGAGATTGCGATAGTAGTTCAAACCTCCAGTGAAGCCTGACGTCCCAAACGCGCTGCCCACTTGATTGATGGCTTATGGGGACGGCCAGTCGGGCAGCTTCTCCGGATCTGGCAGGCCTGTTGCGGCGGAACTCGACTTTGCCATCTTCCAAATCCGGGAGATAGAGGGCGGGAGCGCTATCGGGAACCGGATATCTATGTCGCTTCGGAAGCGCACTCGACACGGTCGTTGGAGCTCGGCTTCACTCCTGCTCCGCCATCCGATAGCCCACGCCCGGTTCCGTGCGCACGATCCGCGGTTGCGTCGGGTCGCGCTCAATTTTCTGGCGCAATTGACCGATGAAGACGCGGAGGTAATGCAGGTCGTCGCCGTGGGCGGGACCCCAGACCGAAGTTAGAAGCGTGCGGTGGGTGACGACGCGACCGGCGTGGCGGGCGAGCAAAAGAAGGAGGTCATATTCCTTGGGTGTCAGGTGTACAGTCTCACCATTGCGCGAGACGAGCCGCTTGATCGGGTCGATGGTCAGGCCGTCGATCTCCGTCACGGCCGGTATAGCATCGCGACGCCCGCGATGGCGCAGCGCCATGCGGATGCGGGCGGTGAGTTCTCCGATCCCGAAGGGTTTCTCGACATAGTCATCGGCGCCGAGGTCGAGCGCTGCGATCTTCTCACTTTCGCGGTCGCGGGCCGACAGGATGATGATTGGGATGTCCGACCATCCCCGCAGACTGGCAATCACCTCCTTGCCGTCCATATCCGGTAGGCCGAGATCGAGGATGACGAGATCTGGTGCCTGGGTGGCCACAGCCTTCAGTGCCTCCGCGCCCGTTCCGGCTTCGACCACCTCATAGCCTGCGGCCATGAGCGAGGTTTGAGGAAACGCTGGATCTGCGGTTCGTCGTCCACAACCAGAATGCGGGACTGATTCATCGGACTTCGCCCCTTGTTTCATTGCTGCCGGAAAACCGCATGACGATGCGTGTGCCGCGTTTCTTCAGAGCAGGGCTCTCCGCATGAATCTTGCCACCCATGGCCTCGACGAAGCCACGGGCAATGGAAAGGCCGAGCCCGGTTCCGGGTGCCCGTCCATCCGGCTTTCCCCTGCGATAGAATTTTCGAAGATGCGGTCCAGGTCTTCGGATGGAATACCCTTGCCATGATCGGTGACCGAGATCAGCACATCCTTGCCGTCACGACGGGCATAGACGTTGATCGGTTCGTCGCCGCCATACTTCACCGCATTGTCCAGAAGGTTAAACAGGACCTGGCCGATCAGGACGCTGTCACCCCGGATCAGCGGCAGGTCAGCTGCAATGCCGGTCTCCACGACCCGTCCCGGGGCATGTTTTCGGGTTCGCTCGACGGCGGACTGCACCACGTCGGCGACATCCACCCAATCCTGTTTCGGCTTCAACGTGCCGGCTTCAATCCGGGTCATGTCGAGCAGATTGGCGACGAAGCGGCTCATCCTGCCGCTTTCCTCCTCGATCGACTGAAGAAGATCGTCGCGGTTTTCCGCCGTCATGCGCTCGCCAAGCTGGCGAAGACCGGTGACGGCTCCGGTGATCGTCGCAAGCGGCGTGCGCAGATCATGCGAGATGGAGGACAACAGGGCCTCGCGGTAGCGTTCGCCCTCTAGCCTTGCGGCCTGCTCCACCGTTTCGTCGGCGAGCCGGGCACGATCGAGCGCGATCGCAGTCTGATCGAGGATCGCAGTGAGCGAGCGCTCGGCATTGAGATTGAGCCGCTCGCCGACATGTTCGATGCCGCAAACGCCGACGATGCCGTGCGGACCCAATAGCGGCCGGAACTCGAAACGGCTGTTCGGCAGTGTACCCGTTCCGTGGCCCGCCGGTTCCCGCTTGTCGTGGGTCCAGCGGGCGGCGGTCATGTCGGTCACATCGAGTTCCGTATCCGGCGGCCAGGCAGCGGCCACCCCGAGATCACCCTTGCGCGAGATGAGCAGCACGACGTTGCGCTTCAGGCTCGCCTGCAGTTGCGAGACGGCAAGCCAGATCGCGTCGTCGCCCTTGGCCGTACTCGCGAGCTTGCGGGAAAAATCATAGAGCGATTGCAGCGCGGTTGCCCTGACCCGCGCGATTTCCGCCTGCTCGCGGATTCGGGAGGCGAAGCCACCCGCGATCATCGCGACGACAAGGAAGATGAAAAGCGCGAAGACTTCGTGCGGGGCAGCGATCGTGAAGGTGTGGATGGGATCGATGAAAAAGAAATTGTAGGCCAGCGCAGACAGGGCCGCCGCGAGGAAGGCCGCGATGTAGCCCCCACCACCGAAGCGCCGAGAACGGCGAGCAGGAAGAGGAGCGAGATGTTCGGCAGATCGACGAAATAGTCGATGCCCATGCCGATCAGGGTGGTCAGGGTGACGAAGCCGAGCGCCGACAGCGCCGCCTGTCTGAATGCGGTCGCCTTCGGCCGGAACGGCGGCCGTCGGGGGCCACCACCGTGCCACCCTCCGGCGTGACGATATGCACGCCGAGGCCAGACGCCTGCCGCGCCAGCGCATCCGGCAGAGACCGTGTGACGAGCTTCTGCCAGCGGCTGCGCTTGCGCGTGCCGATGACGATCTGGGTCGCATGCTCGCGACGTGCGAGCTTCAGGATCTCCTCGACGAAATCGTTGCCGATGACCCGACGCGTCTCTGCGCCCAACTGTTCGGCAAGGCGAAACAGCGTCTCGATCCGTTGCAGCCGCTCCGGCGTCTCGACTTCCCGGTCCGCCCGTTCGACAGAGACGACCAGCCAGGGGGCGTTGAGACCCGAGGCGAGACGGCTCGCCACGCGCACGACCTTTTCCGACAGCGGATCGGAGCCGACGCAGACGATGAGGCGTTCGCCGGTGGCCCAGGGACCGTCTATGGCATTCTGCTTAAGATAATCGACCATTTGGTCGTCGACGCGGTCGGCGGTGCGGCGCAGCGCCAGTTCGCGAAGGGCCGTCAGGTTGCCGAGGCGAAAGAAGCGGTCAACGGCGCGATTGGCGCTTTCGGGAAGGTAGACCTTGCCGTCCTTCAGCCGCTCGATGAGTTCGGATGGGGCGAGGTCGACAAGCAGCACCTCATCGGCCCGCTTCAGCACCACATCCGGCACGCGCTCGCGCACGGTGACGCCAGTGATCTGCGCGACGAGATCGGCCAGGCTTTCGAGGTGCTGGATGTTGAGCGCCGTCCAGACGTCGATGCCGGCGGATATCAGTTCCTCGATATCCTGGTGCCGTTTCGGATGGCGGCTGTCGTCGGGGTTGGAATGGGCGAGTTCGTCGACGATGACGATGCGCGGGCGCCGTTCGAGCGCCGCATCGAGGTCGAATTCCTCCAGCATGCGGCCGCGATGGGCGACCCTGCGCCGGGGCAGGACTTCGAGGCCGTCGAGCAGGGCCGCCGTCTCGCTGCGGCCATGGGTCTCGACCAGCCCAACGACCAGATCCGCGCCGTCAGCCTTCAGGCGTTTGGCCCGCGACAGCATCGCATAGGTCTTTCCGACGCCGGGAGCGGCGCCCAGAAAAACGGTCAGCTTGCCCCGGCGGTCCTTATCCGCCAGGGCAAGCAATGCATCGGGATCGGGACGCCGGTCGTCCCTGCGGTCGTCATCCGCCATCAAGGTCTCACATCTTCAGGGCATCAAGCGCCAGGTTCAGCTCTAACACATTGACCCTTGCTTCGCCGATAACGCCGAAGTCGGGATTTTCGGTCTGCCGCGTGACGAGCGAGGTGACGGCCGACGGATCGAGCCCCCGCGCCCGCGCAACGCGCGCGACCTGTGCCGCAGCAGAGGCGGGCGAGATATCGGGATCAAGGCCCGAGCCGGAGGTCGTCACCGCATCGGCCGGGACCGGCTGTGCGATGCCGGTCACGGTCAGACGGGCAACATCAGCCACGACACGATCCTTCAGCTTGGCCGAGGTTGTGCCGAGGTTCGAGCCGGACGAGGCGGCCGCATTGTAAGGGTCCGGGCCGGTGGCCGAGGGGCGTGGCCAGAAGTAGCGGTCCGAGGTGAAGGCTTGGCCGATCAGGGCGGAGCCTACGACCGCTCCGTCCCGTTCGATGAGGCTGCCATTGGCCTTGTCAGGCAGGACGGCCTGGGCAATTCCATTGATCGCGAGCGGATAGGCGAGGCCGGTGAGCACGGTCATGGCGACGACGAGGGTGAGTGCGGGTCTGAGATGGTTGAACATGATTACACCAGGTGAAGAGCGCTGACGGCAAGGTCGATGACCTTGATGCAGGCAAAGGGAAGCACGAGGCCGCCGAGGCCGTAGACCAGAAGGTTGCGCCGAAGCAGCCCTGCGGCGCCCGACGGACGGTAAGCCACGCCTTTCAGGGCGAGCGGGATGAGCGCAACGATAATCAGCGCGTTGAAGATGACGGCCGACAGGATAGCCGACTGCGGTGAGGTCAGCCCCATGATGTTGAGGGCTTCGAGCGCCGGATAGGTGGCAACGAACAGCGCCGGGATAATGGCGAAGTATTTGGCCACATCATTGGCGATCGAGAAGGTCGTCAGCGACCCGCGCGTCATCAGGAGCTGCTTGCCGATTTCGACGATCTCGATGAGCTTGGTCGGGCTTGAGTCAAGGTCGACCATGTTGGCGGCCTCGCGGGCGGCCTGCGTGCCGGTCTGCATCGCAACGCCGACATCGGCCTGGGCGAGCGCCGGGGCGTCGTTGGTGCCGTCGCCGCACATGGCGATCAGGCGGCCACCCTGCTGTTCGCGGCGGATATAGGCGAGCTTGTCCTCGGGCGTTGCCTGGGCAAGGAAGTCGTCGACGCCGGCTTCCGAGGCAATCGCCGCAGCGGTCACGGGGTTGTCGCCGGTCACCATGACCGTGCGGATGCCCATGGCGCGCAGCGCCGCGAAGCGTTCCTTGATGCCGGGTTTGACCACGTCCTTGAGGTGGATGACACCGAGCAGACGGTCTCCATCGGCGACGCCGAGCGGTGTGCCGCCGGTGCGGGCGACCTGGTCAACGGCCCGGCGAAATTCGGCCGGCGCATCCTGCTCGGTGAGACCGGCGAATTTCAACACGGCATCGACGGCACCCTTGCGCAACCGGCGCTGACCGATGTCGACGCCCGAGAGGCGCGTTTCGGCGGTAAAGCCGATAACGGCATCAAACTCGGCCTTTGGCATTGGAATGCCGAATTCGCCTGTCGCCAGCGCCACGACAGAGCGACCCTCGGGCGTTTCGTCGGAAAGCGAGGCAATGAGCGCGGCTTCTGCGAGTTCGCTCGCCGTGACACCCGGAGCGGCGAGAAAGTCGCTGGCCATACGGTTGCCGAAAGTGATCGTGCCCGTCTTGTCGAGGAGCAGCGTATCGACGTCGCCGGCGGCTTCCACCGCGCGGCCAGAGGTGGCGATGACATTGAAGCGCACCAGGCGATCCATGCCGGCGATGCCGATGGCCGAGAGCAGCCCGCCGATCGTGGTCGGGATCAGCGTGACCAGCAGCGCTGCCAGCACCGTGACCGAGAGCACAGTGCCGGAATAGCCGGCAAGGCCCCAGATCGCGACACAGACAAGCAAGAAGATCAGCGTCAGGCCCGAAAGCAGGATCGACAGCGCGATCTCGTTCGGGGTCTTCTGGCGCTGGGCGCCTTCGATCAGCGCAATCATGCGGTCGACGAAGGAGGAGCCGGGCTGGACAGTGATCTTGATCTTGATCTCATCGGACAGCACCTGGGTGCCGCCCGTGACCGCCGAACGGTCGCCGCCGGATTCGCGGATGACGGCGGCGGATTCACCGGTAATCGCGCTTTCGTTGACCGAGGCGACACCTTCGATCACTTCGCCATCGCCGGGGACAAGCTCACCGGCCGCAACGAGTACGATATCGCCGACCTTGAGGCTGGAGGCCGGGATCGTTTCCGTCTTGCCGTTGCTGCCGATTCGGCGGGCAACGAGTTCGGACTTGGTCTTCTTCAGGCTGTCGGCCTGGGCGCGGCCACGGCCCTCGGCCACGGCTTCGGCGAAGGTGGCGAAGAGAACGGTGAACCAGAGCCAGGCGGCGATCTGGCCGGAAAAGCCCGCCTCGCCCGGATCGGCGGCGAGGTCGCGGATGAACAGGATCGTCACGACGACTGCGACGGCTTCGGTCACGAAGATGACCGGGTTGCGCAGGAGCTGGCGCGGATCGAGCTTGACGAATGCATCGCGCATCGCCGGGAACAGGATCGACGGGTCGAGAAGACCGGGAGCCTTGTGGTCTTTTGACATGATGGGTCCTTTAAAAGGTCTGGCCGGCGAGCATGGCGAAGTGTTCGACGATGGGGCCGAGCACCAGTGCGGGCAGGAATTGCAGGCCGCCGAGAATGAGGATGATGCCGATCAGCAGGCCGACAAAAAGCGGGCCATCGGTCGGGAAGGTGCCGGCGGAGGCAGGCGACTTGACCTTGGCTGCGAGCGATCCGGCGATCGCCATGACTGGCACGACATAGGCGAAGCGGCCAAGCAGCATCGCGATCCCAAGTGTGGTGTTGTACCACATGGTGTTGCCGCTGAGCCCGCCGAAGGCCGAGCCGTTGTTGCCGGCCGCCGAGGTATAGGCATAGAGGATTTCCGACAGACCGTGCGGGCCCGCCGTGCCGATGCTCGCAACAGCAAAGGGAAGCATGGCAGAGACCGCGGTGAAGCCGAGGATGACCAGCGGCAGGATGAGTACGGCGAGCATGGCGAACTTCATCTCGCGGCCCTCGATCTTCTTGCCGAGGAATTCCGGCGTGCGCCCGACCATGAGGCCGGCGACAAAGACGGAAAGAAGCGCAAAGACCAGCATGCCGTAGAGGCCCGAGCCGACGCCGCCGGGCAGCACTTCGCCAAGCTGAATGAGGAACATCGGGACGAGACCGCCGAGACCGGTGAACGAGCCGTGCATGCCGTTGACGCCGCCATCCGAAAGGCCAGTCGTTACCGCCGCATAGAGCGCGGTCATGGCTTGGCCGAAGCGGACTTCCTTGCCTTCCATGTTGCCGAGCGCTGGATCGACGCCGATCGCCGTCAGGATGGTGTTGCCCTGGGCTTCGGCCCAGTAGGTGACGGCGACGCCCGCTATGAGCAGGAACGCCATGGCCGAGATCAGCGCCCAGCCCTGCCTGCGGTTTCCGACCATCTGGCCGAAGGTGTAGACGAGCGATGCCGAGATCGACAGCATGGCGAAGATGTTGAGATAGTTCGACCAGGCGGTCGGATTTTCGAAGGGGTGTGCAGCATTGACGTTGAAGAAGCCGCCGCCATTGGTGCCGAGCTGCTTGATCGCTTCCTGGGACGCGACGGGGCCGAGCGAGATCACCTGGTTGGCGCCTTCCAGCGTCGTCGCCGTGACCGAGGCATGGAGCGTCTGGGGCAGGCCCATGGCAACGAAGACGAGCGCGACGACGATGGAGATGGGCAGCAACACGTAGAGCGTAGCTCTCGTCATGTCGACCCAGAAATTGCCGAGCGTCGCGACCTTGGAGCGGGCAAGCGCGCGGGTGACGGCAACGGCGAGCGCTATGCCTGTCGCGGCCGAGAGGAAGTTCTGCACGGTGAGCCCCGCCATCTGCGAGAAGTGGCTGAGCGTGGTTTCACCGCCGTAGTTCTGCCAGTTGGTATTGGTGATGAACGAGACCGCCGTGTTGAAGGCGAGGTCCGAGGGCATGCCGGGGAACCCTTGAGGGTTCAGTGGCAGATAGGCTTGAAGGCGCAGCATCGCATAGAGCGCGAGGAAGCCGACGAGCGAAAAGGCAAGCATGGCGAGCGTGTAGCCGAGCCAGCTCTGTTCCTTCTCGGGGTTGATGCCGCTCACCCGGTAGAGATCGCGCTCCACGCGGCCGAGCACGGGGGACAAAAATGTCCGCTCGCCGGAAAACACCCGCGCCATGTAGAGGCCGAGTGGTTTGATGACGAGGAGGACGGCGAGGAAGAGGAGGCTGATCTGAAGCCATCCGATAAAGGTCATGGGTCTGCTCCCGATCAGAAGCGTTCGGGACGCAGGAGCGTCACGACGAGATAGATGCCAAGGGCAAAGGCGACAGCGAGGCCGAAAAGGGGTTCAAGCATTTGCGTTTCCCTTACAGCCGGTCGAGTGCGCGGGCATAAAGTGCGAGCACGAAAAGCGTGCCAGAGCCGAGCGTGATAAAGATGAGGTCGGACATATCCGGGTCTCCTGTTGATACAGAAGATGATTTACGCCCGGGCGGATCAGGCTTCGATTGGGAAGCGGCGTGGCGGGCGTAAAGAAAAGATAAGGAGCGCTGGGGCGACCGGCTCTTAGCGTATCGCCAAGAGCGAAGCTCCGTGGCGGGCGATGTTCCCCTACGAACAGGTTTTGATCAACCGGTTTTGTGGACCCTAGCCTTGCGTCTCCAACGAGGGCATTTTCGAGAATGATGAGTTTTCGCATACTGACGGTGATGTCGAGATTTGCAGTTGCGATGCAAATCACCTTCATGCCGGCTTGCAAACCGCAAGTTCATCGAATGCAAATATTGGGCAAGCCAGCCGAAGTTCGGAAGCCTTCAGCCTGCCTCACTTCTACAAGTACTGACAGGCCGGCTGCGTGATTGGCAACTATGCGTAGCGTGCTGCGTACCAGGACTTAAACAGCGCGTATTGATTTTCAAGATGTCGCTGTTGCGAGGCCGAAAGTCTGTCCGTTTCGTTGAAGTGGAGGGTATATTCCGCATCACCATTGAGAACCATCAAATATTTATAGTGCAGGACAAGATCCGGTCCCTCGTCATACGTCGACAGAACAGTCAGCGCTTCTTCAAGTTCCAGTGCCTCGCGACGTGCGGCTGCATCACCTGTGGCTGCCTTAATGCAGAGCGATACGAGATGAAGGACCTCTTTTGGCAACGCATTTCCGATGCCCGTAATCGCGCCGCCCGCGCCACAATTGACAAAACCGTGAAATACACCAGTGTCGACGCCAATCATCAGGGTGAGGCTATCGTCGCCTGAGGTGATATTCTCTGCCGCATAGCTCATGTCCTTCTTGCCGCCAAATTCCTTGAAACCGACAAGATTGGAAAAGCGCGCGCGCAGATCGAAGAAAAGCTCTGCACGGGTGGCAAAGCCATAATAAGGACTGTTGTAGATTACCGCTGGCAGGTCTTTCGCTGCCGAGAGGATCGCTGAAAAATGTTCCCGCTGAGCGGACACGGACGAGCCGCGCGACAGCACTCGCGGAATGACCATGAGACCTTTTGCACCGACCTTGGCGGCATGCGCGGCATGGGAGACCGCAGATGCGGTATTGATGGCTCCCGTCCCAACAATGACAGGCACGCCTGCTTCCGCGAGTCTGCGTACACCTTCCTGCCTCTGTTCATCCGTGAGCAAGGGCCAGTCGCCCATGGATCCGCAATAGACAACGGCGGACATGCCCGCCGCAATCAGTTCCTTGCCCTTGCGGACCAAGAGCTCGAAATTCGGCGTCCGGTCAGTATTGCATGGCGTCATGAGTGCAGGAATGCAGCCACTGAATATGTTCTGTGTCATGGAATTCTCCCAAAAGTGAAAAAGACAATCAGTTCGCCTGATATATCAGACGAGGTTGTCTTGTGTCTATCCCCCCAATATCCGGCAGTGGATCTTAATCAAGCTGTTAGTAAGCATCTCAGTAGCCAAAAGAGCAGCGTTGATATTTCATGGGATGAGAAAGTTATCGCCGTAGACAAGCCGAAATTTTTCCCACCACACCTTCCAACTCTCTCCGGAAGCCAAGCCTACGCTTAGGCCCTATTGATCAAGCCTCCGCATAAGGTGTGATAATCCCCCGCATATTAACGGGGCTTCAAAAGTAGAATTTTCTCGGCAATATGATCGAGGAGAATTCGATGAAGATGAGCAGATTTAGCGAACCACAAATCCTTGGAATCCTTCGCCAAGCAGAAGGTGGGGTCCCTGTGCCCGAGTCATGCCGGGAACACGGGATGAGGACAGCCTCCTTTTACAAATGGCGATCCAAATACGGCGGCATGAATGCCTCGATAATCAGCCAGATGAAGGCTCCGGAGGATGGGAACCGTCGGCGGAAGAAGATGTATGCCGAAATGAGCATGCAGGCCGAGCTTCCGAAGGAGGCTCTTGGAAAAAAATGACGCGGCCCTCTCAATGCCGGGAGCCTTACGGCAAATGCAAGCATTTGCCCGTCGGCCAAAAGGGATAGCTGGGAAAGCAGTGGCGCTACATGGGGTCAGCATTGCGTTGGCCTGCGTACCTTCGATGTCAGCGAGACATGTTATCGTTACCGCGCCAAGCTGAACGAGGAGAACGAGCAGATCGCCGATCTCCTGATCGGGCTGACGAGGGCGAGGAAGACCTAGGGCTTCGGCCTGTGTTTTCTGTACCTGCGCAATGTCCGGGGACATCGCTGGAACCACAAGCGCGTGTATCGCATCTACCGCGGGCTCGAATTGAACTTCAGGCTCAAGCCACGCAAGCGTTTGTGGCGGGTCAAGCCCGATGCGGAGACCGTGCCGGAAGCTCCGAACCTGGTTTGGTCCATGGATTTCATGGCGGATCGTTTGGAAGAAGGTAGGCAATTCCGGCTGCTGAATGTCTTGGACGGCTTCAACCGCGAGGGTTGGGCATCGAGGTGGATTTTTCGCTGCCTGCCGAACGCGTCATCTGCAGTCTGAACCAGATCATTGAATGGCGCGGCAAACCGTTCGCCATTCGTGTGGATAATGGACCTGAATATGTCAGTGGTAATTTGATGGGATGGGTCGAAACGCAAGGAATTGCCTTGAGCCACATTCAGCCCGGAAAGCCGCAACAGAATGCCTGTGTCGAGCGCTACAACCGCACCGTCCGACATGAATGGCTCGACCAATACATCATTGAAAGCATCGAGGAGGCACAGGAATTCGCCACGCAGTGTAAGCATTCGCCGAAGGCCGCAGTTTCAGGCCTTCTTTCGCGTTCGGCGTTTCCATTTCGCAGCCAGAGCTTCGACGTTTTTGCCGAGACTTCTGGAATCGACCTCTCCGGGGTCGTAGTCTGAGCTTCCCCACCATTCGAGCAGTTCTTGATGTCGCTCATGGTTGACGTCGGCAAGAGCCTCGCGGAACTCTTCATAGCCCCAAGGGCCGCCAACATCCTCCGGAGGACACCGTCCGACAACCTCGAGAAGGAATGGATCGTCAAAGCCGGCCGTCGCTGGAAAGATCTTTTCGATTTTCACGGTGTGCGTCCAGCCGTCGCCGAAGTCATAGAGGTACTTGAATGATTTCGCGCCGATATCTTCGATGGCAGCAAGAAGCGTTTCCTTGCGTGCATCGATGGGACCATCAAAGTCACCATCAGGCACGCCAAACCCGATGTCACGGATCCTGAACTCATACAGATGACTGTTGGTCCAACCGAAAGCCTCCTGAAGAACTTCATGAAGCCGGTCAAGCCGAATGCGGAATGGGACGACAACGCGCCGCATCACCAAGGGATCAACGTCATCGAGCGTGATCTTCAAGCGAACGAGAGGACCTGCCATCAGGCTGCCTGCCTCAGTGGCGAGGTCTTGGTTTTCCGCCAATTCCAGGGGAGAAGCTCATCAAGGCGGCTGGCTGGATGATCGGCGATGCGGGCGAGAACATCGGCAAGCCAAGCCTGTGGGTCAATGCGGTTCATTTTCGCGGTGACGATCAGGCTGTACATGGCCGCTGCCCTTTGTCCTCCGCGATCGGAACCGGCAAATAGCCAGGCTTTTCGTCCGAGCGCCACACCGCGCAGAGAGCGCTCCGCGCAATTGTTCGACAGGCAGATACGCCCGTCGTCGAGGAAGCGGGTGAAGGATTCCCAACGGTTCAGCATGTAGTCAAACGCCTTTGCCAAGTCATTGTCGCGCGGCAACCGGGCGCGGTGTTCGCGTATCCATATCTCCATGTCGCCGATCAGCGGTTTTGACAACTGCTGGCGGATTGCCTTTCGTTCATCTGCAGTGCGGCCATTGATATGGCGTTCGATTTCGAACAATGCGTCGATCCGCTGCACCATGTTCAAGGCGACCGGCGAGATGACGGCGGCACCTTTACCCTGCGCTTTTCGGCGCGCGTTGGCCTCCAGATCGGCTTGCGCAAAGAATGGTCGTCTGGCATGCGCCCAACACGCCGCCTCATGAATCGGGCCCGGACTTCGATCAGGAAGATAAAGCTGGCCATAGCCCGTATAGGCATCCGCCTGAAGGATACCGCTATAGTTGGCCAGATGCGCCTGTGGATGTTCGCCGGCCCGGTCCCGGGAATAATAGAACATCGCCGACGGAGGCGCCGTACCGCCAAACGGAGCATCGTCCTTGACATAGCTCCATATCCGACCGGTGACGGTCTTGCCGAGAGCGAGAACCGGCACGGTCGTGTCATCACCGTGGATCCGTTCAGACGCGAACGTATGGCTTTCAATCCGCCGCACCAGCGGGTCAAGGACCTGGCAGCACGCGCCAATCGCGTCTGCTGCAGTCGACAGACTGATCGGCACACCTTCCAGGGCAAAACGTTCGACCTGGCGATTGAGGGGAATGTGCTGGCCGAACTTGTCGCAGAGCATCATCGCCAAAAAGCTCGGACCAGCCCACCCTCTCGGTATGACATGGAAGGGTGCAGGTGCCTGGCTGATCTTCTCGCAGTCACGGCAGGTGAACTTTTCCCGCACCGTCTGAATGACCTTCCAGCTCCGCGGTACGCTCTCCATCGTTTCGGTGATGTCTTCGCCGAGCTTGCGAAGCCGTTCACCGCCACAGCAACTGCAGGTAACCGGGCCTGGCACCACGGCACGCTCACGCGGCAGATGTTCCGGAAATGGCTTCTTGACCGGCCGCTTGCGCGTAAAGCCGGTGACCGCAACCGCTGCAGCAACGGCCATTTCGGCGGCAAGCTCATCTTCGGTCGCCGTCGCTTCGGCGTCCTCAAGCATCAGCTCCATCTGCGCAATCAGCCGTGCCGTACGTTCCGACTTCTGACCGCGCAGTTCCCGTTGCAGCTTTTCGATATAGACTTTCTGGCGAAGAATGATGGCCTGATCGTCGGCCTCCTTGGCCTTGGCAACAGCCAATTCGGCCAAGGCTGTAGCCCGTTCCGCCCGCGCTGTCGCCAGCTCTGCCTCCAGGGCAGCGGCATGATCACGGTGATTTTCCGAGCCGGTTTCCATGCTCGAACTCAATCACAAAACCACTGATTTGCATAGGTTTTCTTGATGCCAATGGCGGCAAATCCCGCCCAAAAAACACTATCCAGCGCTCGTCGGGCGCCATGTCTGCTGCGGGTTTCGCCAGTCAATTCCCTCAAGCAAATAGGACATCTGGCCAGCCGTCAGCGCAATCGCTCCACCCTCCGTCGTCGGCCAAATGAAACGGCCGCGCTCGAGCCGCTTTGCGTATAGCGAAAGCCCAATTCCGTCATGCCAAAGAGCCTTGATCAGCCGGCCGCTTTTCCCGCGGAAGACAAAAACGTCACCCTTGAACGGGTCTCGACCCAGACCTTCCTGCACGATCAGAGCCAGGCCCTGCATTCCCTTGCGCATATCGCAATGGCCGCTCGCAATCCAAACCCGCACGCTCGAACTGATCGGGATCATTTGAGCGCACGCATCACTGCTGCGGCAAGATCACAAGGCGCCCCGGACGCAATCCTCACCTTGATACCGTTCGCAAAGTCCACAACGATGGTCGCCGCACCACCATCGCCGTCGCCAGGAACGTCCAGGACAGTCGCTGGCACGAAAGCCGGCCCAACTTTCACAGACAGCGCTTGGCGCCGCCACGTGTAGAGCAGCCCCGTCGAAACATCAAAACGACGCGCTACTGCCGAGACATTTGCCCCCGGAGCAAATGCTGCTTCCAGAATTTCCAGCCGTTCATCCGGTGACCAACGACGACGCCGTTCTTGACCCGTCAGCAAAATGGCCTGTGCCATAGTTCCTCATTGCGCTCTTAAGTCCACTCTCAAGAGCGCAAAATCACAATCTCGGCAAATCCCCGCAAGGCGGTCCACACCGGAGGGATACCACGCAGTGGCTATGGACGTACAACAATGAACGGCCCAATAGGGGCATCGGCGGCATCACACCCGCACAGAAACTGAAAATGGCCGCGTGAATTCTACCTTGGAGCCCTGTTAAAAAACGAGGGGATTACCGTTTCGCCATCTGCGGATGGGAAGTCTCCAGACCTGATGATCGTCGGCCGGCTGGCTTCCATCCTCGCCTCGATGCAGGCGTTTGAGGACTACAGCGCGGGTTGCGGGCGCGGCCTAAAAACGCGTCCGCCCGCCGTGTTAGGGCGGATTGCGTTTGGTTAGATTGACACGGAGGCCAAACGCAAAAAGCTCCTCGACCGCTATGGTGAGGAGCTTAGAAGCAAATATTCGGAGTGGTCAATTTACCATTGTGTTTGGTTGCGGGGGCAGGATTTGAACCTGCGGCCTTCAGGTTATGAGCCTGACGAGCTACCGGGCTGCTCCACCCCGCGCCAAGCGCATTCGGCATTGCCGAATGTCGCGATTGTGTAACTGCTTTGCAGTTACACTTACTACCTGAGCAAATCCCTTGGGATTTGTCTCATGTTAGGGAGGCACCGTCACGCATGCGACGGCTTCTCCCTGAGATTTTCTGATCCGGCTTAACGTACCGAAGCAAAAAGGCCGCTTGATGGCGGCCCGTTGTTTCGGCTTTGGCCGAGGATGAAGAGAAGATGGTTTGGTATTTTCTTGCCTTTAATAGACCTGGCAGCGACCTACTCTCCCGCGTCTTAAGACGGAGTACCATTGGCGCAGGGGCGTTTCACGGCCGTGTTCGGAATGGGAACGGGTGCAGCCACCCCGCAATAACCACCAGGTCAACTAAGGGCAAGAATTGCGCTGGCGACAGCGCAAAACCAAATGAGAAGCTGGTTCACTCTAGGAGTGATTAGGGATTAGTCGTTAGTGACTAGTCTATTTGAACACGTCTTTTTCTAAGCTGCTTTGGGCCCATCCGGAGCGAAAGCTCCGCAAGGCCAAGCGGCCGTCGCGTCTCGTGACGCGGCCCGTCCGGAGCGTTTTTCACGCGCCAGGACATAAAGAAAGGGATCATTAAAGCGCCGGAGGCGCTTTGATGAGCACTAGCAATGAGAACAATCAAGCCAATCGAACTATTAGTACCGGTAAGCTTCATGCATCGCTGCACTTCCACACCCGGCCTATCAACGTGGTAGTCTTCCACGGTTCTCAAGGGAATACTCGTTTTTAGGTTGGTTTCCCGCTTAGATGCCTTCAGCGGTTATCCATTCCACATATAGCTACCCTGCTATGCCGTTGGCACGACAACAGGTCCACCAGAGATGTGTCCACCCCGGTCCTCTCGTACTAGGGGCAGATCCTATCAATATTCCTACACCTACGGCAGATAGGGACCGAACTGTCTCACGACGTTCTGAACCCAGCTCACGTACCGCTTTAATTGGCGAACAGCCAAACCCTTGGGACCTGCTCCAGCCCCAGGATGCGATGAGCCGACATCGAGGTGCCAAACAACCCCGTCGATATGGACTCTTGGGGGTCATCAGCCTGTTATCCCCGGCGTACCTTTTATCCGTTGAGCGATGGCCCTTCCACGCGGGACCACCGGATCACTATGACCGACTTTCGTCTCTGCTCGACTTGTCAGTCTCGCAGTCAGGCGGGCTTATGCCATTGCACTCGACGAACGATTTCCGACCGTTCTGAGCCCACCATCGCGCGCCTCCGTTACTCTTTCGGAGGCGACCGCCCCAGTCAAACTACCCACCATACACTGTCCCGGATCCGGATAACGGACCGCGGTTAGACATCCATGACGATAAGGGTGGTATTTCAAGGATGGCTCCACCTGAACTGGCGTCCAAGCTTCAAAGCCTACCACCTATCCTACACATGCCGACACGAATGCCAGTGTAAAGCTATAGTAAAGGTGCACGGGGTCTTTCCGTCTGACCGCAGGAACCCCGCATCTTCACGGGGAATTCAATTTCACTGAGTCTATGCTGGAGACAGCGGGGAAGTCGTTACGCCATTCGTGCAGGTCGGAACTTACCCGACAAGGAATTTCGCTACCTTAGGACCGTTATAGTTACGGCCGCCGTTTACTGGGGCTTCAGTTCAAAGCTTGCACCTCTCCCTTTAACCTTCCAGCACCGGGCAGGCGTCAGACCCTATACGTCGTCTTGCGACTTCGCAGAGCCCTGTGTTTTTGATAAACAGTCGCTACCCCCTGGTCTGTGCCACCTCTTTCCACTTGCGTAAAAAGAGGTCACGCTTCTTCCGAAGTTACGCGTGCAATTTGCCGAGTTCCTTCAGCATAGTTCTCTCAAGCGCCTTGGTATACTCTACCTGACCACCTGTGTCGGTTTCGGGTACGGTCTATATTGGTGGAGCTATTTCCTGGAACCGCTCCGCTGCCCTTCCAATCCAATAAGAAAGAACAACTTGTGCAATCCGTCACTACCACCAGGCCCACGAATATTAACGTGGTTCCCATCGACTACGCATGTCTGCCTCGTCTTAGGGGCCGGCTAACCCTGCTCAGATTAACTTTAAGCAGGAACCCTTGGTCTTTCGGCGAGGGAGTCTCTCACTCCCTTTATCGTTACTCATGTCAACATTCGCACTTCCGATACCTCCAGGGGCCCTCACGGGTCCCCCTTCACAGGCTTACGGAACGCTCTGCTACCACCAACTGACAAGTCAGTTGATCCTCAGCTTCGGTGCATGGCTTTAGCCCCGTTACATTTTCGGCGCAAAGACCCTTATTTAGACCAGTGAGCTGTTACGCTTTCTTTAAATGATGGCTGCTTCTAAGCCAACATCCTGGTTGTTTTGGGATCCTCACATCCTTTCCCACTTAGCCATGACTTGGGGACCTTAGCTGGAGGTCAGGGTTGTTGCCCTCTTCACGACGGACGTTAGCACCCGCCGTGTGTCTGCCGATTAGTACTCTCAGGTATTCGGAGTTTGGTTAGGATCAGTAAGACGGTGAGTCCCCATAGCCCATCCAGTGCTCTACCCCCTGAGGTATTCGATCGACGCACTACCTAAATAGTTTTCGCAGAGAACCAGCTATCTCCGAGTTTGATTGGCCTTTCACCCCTAACCACAAGTCATCCCAATCTATTGCAACAGATGCGGGTTCGGTCCTCCAGTTGGTGTTACCCAACCTTCAACCTGCTCATGGCTAGATCACTCGGTTTCGGGTCTAATGCGACGAACTGAACGCCCTATTCAGACTCGCTTTCGCTGCGCCTTCACCTATCGGCTTAAGCTTGCTCGTCACACTAAGTCGTTGACCCATTATACAAAAGGTACGCCGTCAGGCTTGCGCCCTCCGACTGTTTGTAGGCAACCGGTTTCAGGTTCTATTTCACTCCCCTTGTCGGGGTGCTTTTCACCTTTCCCTCACGGTACTTGTTCGCTATCGGTCATGCACGAGTACTTAGGCTTGGAGAGTGGTCTCCCCATGTTCAGACAGGATTTCACGTGTCCCGCCCTACTCTAGGACAATGAGTGTTCTACATGTACGGGGCTATCACCCGCTACGGCCGGACTTTCCATTCCGTTCCACTTTATTCCTCATTGCCACTGGCCTGGTCCGCGTTCGCTCGCCACTACTTACGGAGTCTCGGTTGATGTCCTTTCCTGCAGGTACTTAGATGTTTCAGTTCCCTGCGTTCGCTTCTTACCCCTATGTATTCGAAAGTAAGATACCTTATGATAATACCTAGAAATCTAAACCGTTCTTGCGAACGGCTTAAACTTTCTAGGTATTTAAGGTGGGTTTCCCCATTCGGAAATCCATGGATCAAAGCTTATTCGCAGCTCCCCACGGCTTATCGCAGCGTATCACGTCCTTCATCGCCTGTGCATGCCAAGGCATCCACCAATTGCCCTTATTTCACTTGATCGTTCTCATTGCCAATGCTCATCATCTGT
>NZ_CP120638.1:2187500-2530000 GCF_029537235.1 Rhizobium sp. 32-5/1
TCAGGACCGGTCCACCAGCGAGCGCATAGAAGATGCCGTGACGCGGGCGATCGTCGATGCTCACCGCAACGAGGAAGGCTCGATCCTCGCCTTCCTGCCAGGGCAGGCGGAAATCACCCGCACCGTCGAGCGGCTGGAAGGCCGCTTCGATGCCGATACGATGATCACGCCGCTTTATGGCAATCTCAGCCAGAAGGAACAGGACGCGGCCATCCGGCCGGCGCCTGCCGGCAAGCGCAAGATTGTGCTGGCCACCTCGATTGCCGAGACCTCGATTACCATCGACGGCGTGCGCATCGTCATCGACAGCGGACTTCAACGCCTGCCTGCGTTTGAGGCTTCGACCGGCATAACCCGGCTGGAGACTGTGCGTGTCTCGCGTGCATCGGCGGACCAGCGCGCCGGGCGCGCCGGGCGCACGGAGCCGGGAATGGCGATCCGCCTGTGGCATGCCGGACAGACGGCCGCCTTGCCTGCCTTTACGCCGCCGCAGATGCTGGCGAGCGATCTTTCGAGTCTGGCGCTCGACATGGCGCATTGGGGCGTGACCGACCCGGCGCAACTTGCCTTTCTCGACCAGCCGCCGGACGCCACCTGGCAGGAGTCGCAGGCCCTGCTGCGCCAACTCGGTGCGCTCGACAAAAACGGCGCCCTGACGCCGCGCGGAAAGCAGATCCGGGCACTCGCCCTGCCACCGCGACTGGCGGCCATGGCGGTGACCGCCGCAGCGGAAGGTCATGCCGAAGAGGCCTGCCTGCTGGCCGTGCTTCTGACCGAACAGGGGCTGGGCGGCGGCAGCATCGACCTCGAGGACCGCCTGCGCCGTTTCCGTACCGAGCGTGGCGACCGGGCCGAAGCCTCGCGCGGCCTTGCCCGGCGCATGGCCCGCGACTTGAAGCCGGCGATACGGGAAGACACGCCGCTGCAGCCGGGCATTCTGCTGATGTGGGCTTTTCCCGACCGGATCGCGTTGCAGCGTGGCGGTCGTGGACGTTTTGTCATGGCCAATGGCCGTGGCGCAGAACTCCCGGAGACCGAGCGTCTGGCCGGCGCCTCGATGCTGGTCATTGCCGACCTCACCGGGCGGGCCGGCGGACAACGCATTCTCGCCGCCGCCGAAATCAGCCGCGCCGATGTCGAGGCCTATATGCCGGACGCGATCAAGCGTGAGGATCAGACGACATTTGACCGGCCAAGCCGGCAGGTGCGGGCACGTCGCGTCACGCGGCTCGGGGCCATTCTGTTCGACGAGACGCCGCTGCCACGGCCAAGGGGCGAAGCATCGGCGAGAGCCCTGGCCGAGGGCGTTCGCCAGCTTGGTCTTTCGAGCCTGCCGTTTTCCAAGGAGGCAACGCAGTTGCGGGACCGGATCGGCTTTCTGTTCCGGACGCTGGGGGAGCCCTGGCCTGATATGTCGGACGCGGCGTTGCTTTCCGGCCTCGAGGACTGGTTCGTGCCTTACCAGCATGAGACGCGCGGCCTTGACGACGTGACACCGTCCAGCCTTTCAGAAGGTTTTCTGGCGCTCGTTCCGCACGCGGTGAGCCGCGATCTGGGGCGGCTCGCGCCGACGCATTTTGAAGCGCCGACGGGCCAGCGGCATCCGATCCGCTATGACGGCGAGGAACCGGTGCTGGCAATCCGGGTGCAGGAACTGTTCGGTTTGAAGACGCACCCGTCGATCGGCGGCGGTCGCCTGCCGCTGCTGCTGGAGCTGGTGTCACCGGGGCAACGGCCGATCCAGACGACGCGCGACCTGCCGGGTTTCTGGGCCGGCTCCTGGAAAGACGTGCGGGCCGACATGCGTGGACGCTATCCAAGGCATCCGTGGCCGGAGGACCCGGCCAATGCCGCGCCGACGACACGCGCCAAGCCGCGTGGTACATGACTGAAGCAATGACGGCAGGTGGAGACGATGGAATGACCATGGCGGTGCTTGAAGAGGACGACTCGACAAAGAACCGGACATTGCGACTGCAGACGCTGATCCGGTTGCGCTGGCTGGCAGTCGGCGGGCAATCGACCGCGGTCATTACCATCGGGTTCTGGCTGCAGTTTCCCTTGCCGCTCATCGCCTGCTGCGCGTTGATTGCGGCCCTTGCCTGGCTCAACGTCTATCTGACGGTCCGTTATCCGCCGTCGCACCGGTTGAAACCGCCGGCAGCCTTCGTGCTGCTCGGGCTCGACCTGATGCAGCTGACGGCCTTGCTGTTCATCACCGGCGGGCTTGCCAATCCATTCGCGCCGCTGGTCTGCGTGCCCGTGATCATCTCGTCGGCCTCGCAACCGAAGCGCTTGAGCATCGCGCTGGCGCTGGCGGCCATCCTCGGCATTACCGCACTTGCCTTTTCACCCTTTCCTCTGCCCTGGTATCCCGGTGTCGTGCTTCTGGTGCCGCCGGTGCTGACGGCAGGCTTCTGGTTCGCGATTGTCTCGACCACGGCCTTTGCCGCCTTCTACACCTATCGCGTCTCGCTTGAGGCAAGCGAGCTTTCGGACGCCTTGACGGCGACAGAGCTGGTGCTGCAGCGGGAGAAGCATCTCTCCCAACTTGATGGCCTTGCAGCCGCGGCCGCCCATGAACTCGGGACACCGCTTGCGACGATCAGCATCGTTGCCAAGGAGATGGAGCGCGAACTCGGCGATGATCCGCGCTTCGGTGAGGACGTGCACCTCTTGCGCAGCCAGAGCGAGCGCTGCCGCGATATCCTGCGGCGCCTGACGACGCTCTCCTCCGAAAACGAAGCGCATATGCGGCATCTGCCCCTATCCTCGCTGATCGAGGAGGTCATGGCGCCGCATCGCGAATTCGGCATCCGCATCAATCTCGTCGAAATCGGCGAACGCAATACCGAGCCGGTCGGCAATCGCAATGCCGGCATTCTCTACGGGCTTGGCAATCTGCTCGAAAATGCCGTCGATTATGCCAAGTCCGAGGTGACAGTCACCGTTCGGCATACGCCCGAGACGGTAACCGTGACCATAGAGGACGATGGGGACGGTTATGCGCCGGACGTTCTGAGCCGGATCGGCGAGCCCTATGTGACCAAACGCCAGAAGGACGACAGCGCCGGCGGCCTCGGGCTTGGGCTGTTCATCGCCAAGACGCTGCTGGAACGATCAGGTGCCAAGCTCTCTTTCGAAAATGGTGGTCCGGACAAGCCGGGCGCTCGTATCAACGTCGAATGGCCGCGGCATCTGATGGACACGAAACTGACAAAATGACTTTACGGCCTGCGTTGAACGTCGGATAAGCGGCCCTAGCTGAACAGAAGAAACGGCGATAAAATCGCCATGGATCGCGAAAATGTCGGAAAAACCCACAAGTTCATCTGCCGTCGATGGCAATGATGTGAAAATGGATGCCAGCGCCATCGGTCCGGATACGTCGCTGCTGCTGGTGGACGATGACGCGCCGTTCCTGCGCCGTCTCGCACGCGCCATGGAAGCGCGCGGTTTTTCGGTCGAGATTGCCGAATCCGTAGCCGAAGGCATTGCCAAGACCAAGACGCGTCCCCCGAAACACGCCGTCATCGACCTGCGGCTGGGGGACGGCAGCGGCCTCGACGTGATCGAGGCAATCCGCGCCCGGCGCGACGACACCCGCATCATCATGCTGACCGGCTATGGCAACATCGCGACGGCGGTGAATGCGGTGAAACTTGGTGCGGTCGATTACCTTGCAAAGCCGGCTGACGCCGATGATATCTTCGCCGCCCTTGTGCAGCGGGCCGGGAACGGGCAGAGCCGCCGGAAAACCCGATGTCGGCCGACCGGGTTCGTTGGGAGCATATCCAGCGCGTCTATGAAATGTGCGAGCGCAATGTGTCGGAGACCGCACGCCGGCTCAACATGCACCGCCGGACCCTGCAGCGGATCCTGGCCAAGCGGGCGCCGAAGTAACGCGCTCTATCCTTTGTCGTCGAGCGCGCCAGAGACGATCGCCCTCATCGAGGCATCCATGTCGCCCTTGCGATCGGCTGCCCATTCCGCCAGCATCAGCCTCTGGGCGGCGACCCTTGCGAAGATCAGCGAAACCGATTTTCGTGTCGGCGCCGGCAGCCGGTGTTCCGGCGCATCGCGGATCAGTTCGGCGGCATAACCGTCCGAGACGATCAGGCCGCAATCTTCCGGGAAGATATCGAGCGGCACGCCCGGATGGGTGGCGAAGAACAGGCGGTCGGAATGCAGCCTGTAATCAGGCCATTTGCGGTCCACCCTGAAGTCCTCGATCGAGGTTTTGATCTCGACGATCCAGACCTCGCCTTTCGGGGACAGGGATGCGAGATCCGCCCGTCGGCCGCTGGCGAGCGTCAGTTCCGGCAAAACCGCGTGCCGCAATTCGTGCAGGAAGCGCTGCGTTCCCCGGCGCACCATCATGGCGCGCTGGGACTGGCGCCCATCGATCAGCGGGTTGTCATTGTGGATAGAGAGAATCGCCATGCCGGAAGTCTGGCACAGGGGCGGTTTTGTTGCAAAAACAATCCAGCGAGATTTTGCAAGCTCCAGCGAAAATGCTGCAACGCATTCCCTTGCAATCAAGGGGCCGATCGAAAATAAACCATCATTACTGATGGTCGAATCGACCCAGCTATTCCTTGCAGAAATTAAGAGAACCCCATGCGCATTCGCAATGCCCTTCTGCTGTGCAGCCTCGCGGCAACCCTCATCCTGTCCGGCTGCTCCACGTCGCCCATCAGTCCCGTCGGTGAAACAGTCGCCACCAACCAGATCTTCTCGAATGGTTACGGCGCCGTCGAAGATCACGGCTATGCGCTGCCGGCTATCCCGATCTCCAGGGTCAACGAACGCTTCCATCGCCAGATCGTCGATTACGCTACGAAGGAAAAGCCCGGTACGATCATCGTCAACACGCCGAACCGCTTCCTCTATTTCGTGCTGCCGCGCGGCAAGGCCGTGCGCTACGGTATCGGCGTCGGCAAGTCCGGCTTCGCGTGGGAAGGCAAGGCCTATGTCGCCTGGAAGCAGGAATGGCCGACCTGGCACCCGCCGAAGGAAATGGCGGAGCGCAAGCCGGATGTCGCGCAATATGTCGAGGCCGGCATGGGTCCAGGCCTGCGCAACCCCCTCGGGGCCCGCGCCATGTACCTCTTCAACGACGAAGGCAAGGATACCTTGTTCCGCATCCATGGTTCGCCTGAATGGGCCTCGATCGGTACTGCCGCTTCCTCGGGCTGCATCCGCATGATCAACCAGGACATCATCGATCTCTATGCCCGCGTTCGGCCGGGCAAGAACACCCGGGTCATCGTCCAGCAGTAACGGACGGCCCCTCTTGCCGCAAACGCTTCCATCCACGCGCGGAGCTTCCGCCGTGGGTTGAATGCTGGTTCGGCCGGGGCACGACACATGCCTCAGGTTATAGATAGTAAGGTAACACGCGCCGTGCCCCGTTTCGGTGTCTTTTGCCGCGCTTCTCAGGTTCTTCTGCGCTTTCGTCCTTTTGAGACGAAAGCCTCCAATGCCCCAGCCCGACCTCTTACCGCCCGGCCTTTCAATGAGGCGGAGCATTGCCCTGGACCGTCTTTCAACGGCGGGGCATGCCCGGCACGCCTGGACCATCCAAATGTCCGGAGGAGAACCGCCTTTCATGCAGCCCCGGTCTCAAGCGGGCGTTCCGCCATCCCCCAGGGGCACCGGTCCCGCCTCGCCGGCAACGCTCATCCGGTGTATCCGATGGCGGGACGAGGCCATTGTAAGCACAGGTGACAAGCGCGGGGATTTGCGGGGATGATATTTTTCGGGAGCGGGCGGATCGGTCACAACGAGGCGGCAGGCCGTTGGGGCTTGGTCATGGATCCTCGGGTCAAGCCCGAGAATGACGGAGGGTGAGGACGATGTCGCGAGAGCAACTGGCTCTGTCGGCCAAGGGGTTATTGTCCCAAATCTCCCAGCTCGTCGTCCTCGGGCCTGACCCGAGGATCCATTCGCAGGCATCATGGGCAGATGGCGGGCACCAACCTCTGTCGGTACCCGACATCTCCCCCTCAAGGGGAGATTGACCGCAAATTTCCTGCGTCCCTAACTTCAAGTCTGCGGGAAAAGAATGATTGCCCTTGAGGGCAAGGGCAATCAGCTCCCCCGCCGTTGTTTCAGTTCCAGCCGGCGGCGGTGCAGGACCGGTTCGGTGTAGCCGTTTGGCTGCCGGCGGCCCTCGAGAACGAGTTCAACGGCGGCCTGGAAAGCAATGGAGCCGTCGAAATTGCCAGCCATCGGCGCATAGAGCGGATCGCCGGCATTCTGGCCATCGACCACGGCCGCCATCCGGCGCATCGTCTCGATGATCTGCGATTTTGTCACCACGCCGTGGTGCAGCCAGTTGGCCATATGCTGGGCGGAAATGCGCAGCGTGGCCCGATCCTCCATCAGGCCGACATTGTTGATATCAGGCACCTTGGAGCAACCGACGCCCTGATCGACCCAGCGGACGACATAACCGAGGATGCCCTGCGCGTTGTTGTCGAGTTCGCGCTGGATTTCCTCTGCCGTCCAATTGGGACGCGATGCGACCGGAACGGACAGAATGTCGCTCAGCTTTGCCCGCGGCCGGCTTTTCAGCGTGGTCTGAACCGCGGCGACGTCGACCTTGTGATAATGCGTGGCATGCAGCGTCGCTGCCGTCGGCGACGGGACCCAGGCCGTATTGGCACCAGCCTTGGGATGTCCGATCTTCTGCTCCAGCATTGCGGCCATAAGGTCGGGCATGGCCCACATGCCCTTGCCGATCTGGGCATGGCCGGCAAGCCCGCATTCCAGGCCGATATCGACGTTCCAATTTTCGTAAGCCGCGATCCAAGCCGCCTGCTTCATATCGCCCTTGCGGATCATCGGGCCGGCTTCCATCGAGGTGTGCATCTCGTCGCCGGTGCGATCGAGGAAACCGGTGTTGATGAAGACGACGCGCTCGCGGGCAGCACGGATGCACGCCTTGAGGTTGACGGTGGTGCGCCGCTCCTCGTCCATGATGCCCATCTTGATGGTGTTTTCCATCATGCCGATCGCCTGCTCGACGCGGGCGAAGATTTCGCTGGCAAAGGCAACCTCTTCCGGGCCGTGCATCTTCGGCTTGACGACATACATCGAGCCCTCGCGGGAATTCATCCGCCGGCCATTGGCGCCGATATCGTGCAGCGCGATCAGCCCGGTGATCATCGCATCCATGATGCCTTCCGGAACCTCGTTTCCGTGACGATCGAGAATGGCCGGATTGGTCATGAGGTGGCCGACATTGCGCACCAGCATCAGCGAACGGCACTTGACCTCGAAGGGCGAGCCATCAGGCGCCGTATAGGTAAAGTCACTGTAGAGCTTGCGTTCAACCGTCTCGCCACGCTTCTGGACGTTTTCCTTCAGGTCGCCCTTCATCAGGCCCAGCCAGTTGCGATAGACGAGGATCTTGTCTTCGGCATCGACGGCCGCGACCGAATCCTCGCAATCCATGATCGTCGTCAGCGCGGCTTCCATATTGACGCCGGCAATGCCGGCGGGATCGGTCTTGCCGATCTCCCATTCGCGATTGAGAATGATTTCGATGCCGAGGCCATTGTTCTTGAGAAGCAGGTGGCGCCAGCCCTCGTGCTCCGCATGGCCAGCATATTGCTCCGGGTGCTTCAGCGAAACGGCGCGGTCGCCCGTCGCCAGACGCAGTTTGGCACCGGCTTCGATATCGGTGATATCGGCCCAGCGGGCGCCGTCGAGCGGTGCGGCCGCGTCGAGGAAGGCCTTTGCCCAAGCGACCACCTTTTCGCCGCGGACAGGATTGTAGTTCTTGCCCTTTTCCGCACCATCCGTTTCCGGGATCACATCCGTTCCGTAGAGCGCGTCATAGAGCGATCCCCAGCGGGCATTGGCAGCATTCAGCGCATAGCGGGCATTCATGACCGGGACGACCAGTTGCGGGCCGGCAATCGTTGCGATTTCCGAATCGACATTGGCCGTCGAGACCGCGAAATCAGGCCCCTCGGGCAAAAGATAGCCGATCTCCCGAAGGAAGGTCTCATAGGCCTGCATGTTGATCGGCGCGCCGTTCTGGCGGTACCAGACATCGAGCTTTTCCTGCAGCGCATCGCGCTTTTCCAGCAGGGCCCGGTTCCTTGGCGTAAGATCATGGATAAGGGCGGCAAAGTCGGCGAAGAAACGCCCGGCGTCGACGCCCGTGCCGGGCAGCGCTTCTTCAACGAGAAACGCATGCAGCGCCGTGTCGATCTTCAGTCCGTTCGTTTCGGTCCAGGCCATGTCAAACTCCTGCTATTGGTACGGTAATGTTGCGGCAGTTTCTCACGGTTTCATTTCCCGTCAACCGCGCGAAAATAGGAATGATTCTTTCCATAATGGAAACAATCACCCATGGGCAACACGTGGCCGGCCACTGGCGGAGGCGATGAAACGGGCCTCGACGAGCTTACGACTGCCCTCGATCGTCGGCGCGTCGATCTCCTCGCGGATCGTCACCACCGGGTCCGCGGCGCCGTTTGCGCGGGCTGACTGAAGAGCGCCCGTCTCCGCCCGATCGCGGGCCTCGGCAAAGGCCAGCGTTTCGTCCAGGAAGCGTCCGCTTGGTCCGGCGCCGTTGACGATGAAGATGCCCTCTTCCGGCGTCGTCACGAAAACCGTGATCGATGTGCGGACCTGCCCGACGACGGCACCGACGGCATTGGCAACGCCGGCATCCTCCGGGATGGACGATTGCGCGCCGAGCATGTCTGCGATAGCCGGGTAATAAACCGGGGCCGAGGCCCCAAGCCCGATCAACGGCCGGTCGAGTGCCAGCGAAAACCCGACGATACCCGGCGAGCGCTTCAGTGCCCGATCCACCGCCAGCGACACGGCCGGATCGATCGCCGCACCGTCTTCCGCCAGGCAAGCAGACAGGATGACCTCCGCCGACTGCCGCGTCAGGCGCTCGACGATCATTGTGGAGAGTTCCTCCGGCGAGGCGGCGATCGGGCGGCCCTGGCCGTCCTTGATCCGGGCGGCAAGGGCTGCCCCCAGTCGCGCCGCCTGCGCATTCCACTGCCCCTGCCGGCCAAGCACGTGCATGGCGTCCGATGGTGTCAGTCCGCAGATATGCACCAGTCCGCGCGACACCAGCCGATCGAGCGTCGCCTTTTGCGGCATGCTGGTGAGGAGAATATCGAGCGCCTCCGGTACCGTCCCGATCCGATCATAGAGCGCCAACTCCTGCGGCTGCAGGCCACGCCAGATGATCCGGCAAGCCGGTGCGCACGGCAAGCCGCCCATCATGGCGACCGAGATGTGAGGCGCGCAGCTGTCGTTCCAGAACTGCGATGACCGCATCGGGATGGTGCGTGGCCGCAAGGCTCAGGGGCAGAAAGCGGCGCGGGCCGAGATCGATCCTGGCGTTAAGGCCACGCTCGTTGATGCGGACCTCGGAATCGCCGCCGAGCCCGAAGGTGCGCATGGCAACCGCCTCGACCATGGTGCGGAAGCCGCCGACGACAGCGCCTTCGGAATCAAGCCGCGGCTTTCCCTTGTCGAGTACGGCAACATCGGTGGTGGTGCCGCCGATATCGGAGACGACGGCATCGTCGAGACCCGTCAAATGCCGCGCACCGACCAGGCTTGCGGCCGGTCCCGACAGGATCGTCTCGATCGGCCGCAGCCGCGCCTCGTCTGCCGAGATCAGCGCGCCATCGCCCCGCACGACCATCATCGGCACATGGATGCCACGCGAAGCGAGGAAGCCTTCGCAGGCGCCGATCAACCGGTCGAGCATAGAGACCAACCGCGCATTGAGCAGCGTCGTCAGGGCCCGGCGCGGCCCTCCGAGCTTCGAGGACAGTTCGTGGCTGCAAGTCACCGGTAGATGCGAGACTTCGCGGATGCGATCGCGAACCCTTTGCTCATGGGCCGGATTGCGCACGGCGAAGTAGCCCGCGACTGCGAAGGAGGAGACCTGAGTGCTCAGTTCCGGCAGGGCCGCGTCGAGCGCCGTCATGTCGAGCGGCGTTTCGCCGCCATGCACATTGTGGCCACCGGGCAGGAAGATCACCGGATCGGAACCGAGCGCTTCCGCCAGGCCATCGCGCTTCAGGTCTTCCGGGCCAAAACCGATCATCACCAGACCGGCGCGACCGCCCTGTCCTTCCACCAGCGCGTTGGTGGCAAGCGTCGTCGACAGAGACACAAGGGTGATGGCCGATGGGGAAACACGGGCCTGCTCCAGCACCGATTCGACCGCACCGGCGATACCGATTGCCAGATCGTGACGCGTCGTCAGGGATTTCGCCTTGGCGACGACGCCATCCGTTTCGCTGAAGAGAACGGCATCCGTATAGGTGCCGCCGGTATCGATGCCGAGGAGAAGATGTGCAGTCAAGGAAACGTCCATTTAAAAAACACGGCTGAACGGCGCCGGCGAACCGGCTTCAAGAAACATGCGTCCGGTGATATGACATCTTTCGGCGAAAGACCATTGCCACAAGAACAGGAAGACAGGCTGGAAGCGACATCCGGCGGAAAAGGAACGATGCGAATGCGAGTGAATATCCGGATGATCGCAAGGCTCTTGATCCTTCCGCTTTCCCTTGGACTTCCTTTGAGTGCTCAGGCACAGGACAGCGACGAGGAGGAATACAAGCCGGAGCTTCCGGATGTCGCGATCTACAAGGCGATGCTCGACGCCAACAAGCAGACGGGCTGGGTGCAGTTCCGGGAGTATGGCGACAAGCAGCTGATCTACTTCAGCGGGTTGCAGGTGATGCATTGCCGGCTGTCCGAGATCCGCTATTCGGTCAACAGCGATTCACTGGACAAGCGCTTTCCGCTGGGTGCCTGCGATCCGCAACTGCCCTTCAATCTGCCTTCGGACAACACCAACGAATATGTCTACATCTCGCTGGCAGCACAGGAAGCGCAGACGATTGCCGTCCAGGTGGTCTGGGATGACGGCGCCGGCAGCGAGATCATCGTCTACAAGCCCTGCGACAATGTCGGCGATGCCAGCTGCGCCCGGATCAAGACAATCAAGAAGCCGAAGAAACAGTTGCTGGAGCCTGGTATCTCCGATTCGCCGATCCGCTCGACCCAGACCGCGCCGCGCGGCAAGACTTTCAACGAGCCGACACCCTCAACGGCAGCCCGCCCCTAGAGCAGGCCGCGCAATTCGGCGAGCTTGTCGTTCACCAGCCAGCCATAATAGTTCTCTTCCGGCCAGCGGAATTCGCCGCCATTGTTCTTCGCAGCAAGGGCCGCCGCGCGCTGGTCCGGATTGCCGACATTGTAGAGCGTCGCGGTGATGCCGGGATTGCTTGAGATGTCGATGCCCGCGATCGAACGATAGGCATCAATCGAATGACGGATGGATGCCGCCATATAGGTCAGCGAAATATCCGGATCCATGATCGCCTTGTAGACGCCGTTTGCATCGTTTGCATCCAAACGCTCATAGCCAGAAACACGGGCAACCATGTCGGTTAGCATCAGCGCCGTCAGAGGATTGATCTGGCCGAGGCCGAAGGTCTGCCCGGCATAGAAGGGCTGGAAGAATACGGCGCTGAACCGGTTGTTCGGGAAAGACGTGCCACCCACCGACTTGCCGCGGAACTGGCGGTCCCAGATGTTTTCGCGGCAGCTCCAGAGAGCATAGGAATTCTTCTTTGAGGCACAGTTCGAAAATTGCGGACGGGCGACGAAATCGTCGATCGTTTCGTCTTCATAGCCAAACCGGAAGCTGTCTCCCGCATAGGCGGCGGCCTTGACGTAATAGGACTGCAGACGATCATAGGCATCGACATTGTAGGTATGCTCACCGACGATCGCACCGACCATGTGGATCGGATCGATGCCGTATGCGCGGGCGATCGACTTGATCTTGCCGATCAACTGGCGGTCGGTGGCCAGAAGATTGCGCACCTTCTCATATTTCGCATCGAAGGAGGTACGCCCTGCCTTTGTACGGCGCACCGAGGCGCCGGGGATATCCGGCTGCTCCTGGAAACGATTGCCTTCCGGCACTGCGCGCCCGCCAGCGGCCAGGACCGGACCACCGGTGACAAGCATCGCGGCAACGAGAAGCATGGAGACGATAGGGCGCACGGTGTGTTTCCTGTAAACCTGTGGGCTGAATGCGCGGCGACGCATGGGGCAAAATCGTGTCGGAATCATGCCCGAGACGGACGAAGGCATATCTTGTGAAGCAGACGCAGACAAGAAGGGCACTCGACCGCTGGACGTAATTTGGGGTGCGGAGGAATTCCTCGATACGGCTGTTTCGCTGGGGGCCAACCCCACTCTCCGTCATCCTCGGGTTTGACCCGAGGATCTGGTTTAGCAACTGATTTGGCGAAAAATTCACATTATAACAATGCGTTATGCGACGCTCCTATGGATTCTCGGGTCAAGCCCGAGGATGACGGGGGCAGGGGTATCGTCCGCGCAAAACTGCGGCTTCCACCTGCCGCCGACCAAGATGCTCGACGGCAAGCTTTACCCATCCACTTGGATAGCCGCTTACAGAATATAGCGCGACAGGTCGGTATTGGCAGCAAGATCGCCGACGTGCTTCTTTACGTACGCGGCATCGATCGTTAGCGCCTCGCCAGATTTGTCGGGTGCGGCGAAAGAGATCTCGTCGAGGACCCGTTCCATTACCGTTTGCAGCCGCCGTGCGCCGATGTTTTCGACGCTGGTGTTGAGCTTGACGGCAACATCGGCCAAAGCATCGAGCGCGTCCTCGGTAAAGTCGAGATTGACGCCCTCGGTTTCCAGCAGCGCCTTGTACTGGCGGATCAGGCTGACCTCGGTTTCGGTCAGAATCCGGCGGAAGTCCTCCTTGGTCAGCGCCTTCAGTTCGACGCGGATCGGCAGGCGTCCCTGAAGCTCGGGCAGCAGATCCGAGGGTTTCGAAACGTGGAAGGCGCCGGATGCGATGAACAGGATATGGTCGGTTTTCACTGGACCATACTTAGTCGCAACCGTCGTGCCTTCGACCAGCGGCAGCAGGTCTCGCTGTACACCTTCGCGCGACACGCCAGCCCCCATGCCGCCATCGCGCGCGGCGATCTTGTCGATTTCGTCAAGGAAGACGATGCCGTCATTTTCGGCCGAGCGGACTGCTTCGCGCTGAATCTCGTCATTGTCGAGCAGCTTGTCGGATTCGTCGTTGATCAGGATGGCGTAGCTCTCCTTAACGGTGGTGCGCACTTTCTTGGTGCGCGGCCCCATCGCCTTGCCGAACATTTCCGACAGATTGAGCACGCCGATATTGGCGCCGGGCATGCCAGGGATCTCGAAGCCGCCGCCGGGGGTGGCGGTATCGGCGATCTCGACATCGATTTCCTTGTCATCAAGCTCGTTGGCACGCAGTTTCTTGCGGAAACTGTCGCGGGTCGCCGGCGAGGCGGTGGCGCCGACCAGCGCATCAAGAACCCGCTCCTCAGCATTCAGATGCGCCTTGGCCTTGACGTCGGCGCGCTTCTTTTCGCGAACCAGACCGATGCCGACCTCGACCAGATCGCGGATGATCTGCTCGACATCGCGGCCGACATAGCCGACTTCGGTGAATTTCGTCGCCTCGACCTTGATGAAAGGCGCGCCGGCGAGCTTTGCCAGACGGCGCGAAATTTCCGTCTTGCCGACGCCGGTCGGTCCGATCATCAGGATGTTCTTGGGCATGACTTCGTCGCGCAGCTCGTCATTCAGCTGCTGACGGCGCCAGCGGTTGCGCAGCGCAATCGCCACGGCACGCTTGGCGTCGTGCTGGCCGATGATGAACCGGTCGAGCTCCGAGACGATTTCGCGAGGTGAAAATGTGGTCATGGGAAATCCGTTCTTTAAGGCTTGTCCAGCACCATGAAATGGGCGGGACCGTAGATGGAATGGCGCGTCTCCAAAAGCAGAAACCCGCTTTCTCGTAGGCGCGAATGGCTTGCGCATTGGCCGGATCGGGATCGATCACGATGCGCCTTGCACCGCTGGCGAAGAGCTCGGCGCAGAACTGGCGGATGATGGCACTGCCATGACCTTTGCCCGGCAGGTCGGGATTGCCAATCGAGATATCGATACCAAGCGTGCCTTGCGGCTGGTCGCGATAGGGGTGGCCGTCTTCCAGATGCGGATCGTAGCTCTGCAGATAGGCGATCGGTATTCCGTCCAACTCAACGATCAGCGGGCGCGTCTCGATACTATCCATCGCCGCAGCAATGCTTTCCAGTTCTTCCTCGGATCGCCCCACCATTTTGCGACGTGCGGCTCTGCCAGCCAAAGGCCAAGCATGGGAAAATCTTCCCGGCGCACGTCGCGAAATCTATAGCGGGGCGGGTCCTCAGGCTGCATCGAGCGTTTCGACGACGATATTGCCATTGGTGTAGACGCAGATGTCGCTAGCAATCTCCATTGCCCTGCGTGCGATCTCTTCCGCCGTCTTGTCGGTGTCCATCAGCGCCCGGGCCGCCGCAAAGGCATAGTTGCCGCCCGAACCGATGGCGATCGTGCCATGTTCCGGCTCAAGCACGTCGCCATTGCCGGTGATCGCCAGCGTGATCGACTTGTCGGCGACCAGCATCATCGCTTCGAGATTGCGCAGATACTTGTTGGTGCGCCAATCCTTGGCAAGCTCGACGGCGGCGCGCATCAACTGATCGGGATACTGTTCGAGCTTGGCTTCGAGCCGCTCCAGCAAAGTAAAGGCATCGGCCGTGGCGCCGGCAAATCCGGCAACGACCTCGCCCTTGCCGAGGCGGCGCACCTTGCGGGCGTTGCCCTTCATTACGGTCTGGCCCAGGCTCACCTGGCCATCGCCCGCCATCACCACCTGCCCGCCCTTCCGGACAGTAATAATCGTTGTCATGAAACCCTGCCTGCCCGGATGCCGGGCGCTTTTAAGGAGCCGTACATCGGCCCTGTTGACGACTATGTAAGTGCGCTTTTTACGATTGCAAATAGCCCCGGTTCACTCCCCCTCATGCCTGATCCTGGATCGTTTCGCATCCAAGAGAATCATGGCGGCAGTTCTGGATATTTCATCCACCGCCTGATATGGAGCGGCTCTGTCACATTCTGGAGAACCTGATGGCCGACCAGCAGTCAAGCCGCAGCGCAAACGTTTCGCGCAAGACGAATGAAACGTCGGTGACCGTATCCGTCAATATCGACGGCACCGGCGCCTCGACGATTTCGACCGGCGTCGGCTTTTTCGACCATATGCTCGATCATCTCTCCCGGCATTCGCTGATCGACATGGACATCAAGGCCGATGGCGATCTGTATGTCGACGACCACCACACGGTGGAAGACGTCGGCATCGTGATCGGCCAGGCGCTGTCCAAGGCCCTGGGCGACCGGCGCGGCATCACGCGCTATGCCTCGATCGATCTGGCCATGGACGAGACGATGACCAAGGCGGCCGTCGATGTTTCCGGTCGGCCGTTCCTCGTCTGGAACGTCGCCTTCTCGGCGCCGAAAATCGGCACCTTCGATACCGAACTGGTGCGTGAGTTCTTCCAGGCGCTGGCCCAGCATGCCGGCATCACGCTGCATGTGCAGAACATCTACGGCGCCAACAACCATCATATCGCCGAGACCTGCTTCAAGGCCGTTGCGCGTGCTTTGCGCAGCGCGACAGAGATCGATCCGCGCCAGGCAGGCCGTGTTCCCTCGACCAAGGGCACGCTGGTCTGAACCGGATTGCCTGAAACTGCGTTTAGGGAAAGTCGGCTGACACCATGTCCGTTTCCTATCTGGTTCTGACACCGCCCGGCACAGCCGGAAATGACGAGAAGGCCCGCTTTGTCGCGGATCGCTTCGCGTGGCTTGGCTTCGTCTTCCCCGCCATCTGGCTGCTGATCCAGCGGCAATGGGTGGCAGGGGTCGTCGTCTTCGGTCTGCAGCTTGCGCTCGGGTTTGCATCCGCCGTGCCGCATCTCTTCCTCGCAAGCCTTCTCCTGGAGCTGGCGCTTCGCCTGCTTGTCGCCTTAGAAGGGCCTGCTTTCGTGGCTGACAGACTGGCGGCTTCAGGCTGGACCTTGCGTGCGGTCATCCCGGCTGACGACCCGACGACGGCGGAGATGATGTATTTTCACGCGGCCGAACCGACGGGGCATCAAACGCCGATGCCCGTTGTTGCATTGCCGGAACTGGCAGGCGGCGCGACCGCCCGCACCCATACCCGTCCCGGCTTTGGCCTGTTCGGCTCCTACGGAGAACGCTGATGCGCGTCGCCATAATCGACTACGGATCGGGCAATCTGCGCTCGGCCACTAAGGCCTTCGAGCGCGCCGTGCGTGAGGCCGGTTTGAATGCCGAAATCGAACTAACCGACAGACCGGACCGGGTGGCCAGTGCCGACCGTATCGTCCTTCCGGGTGTTGGCGCCTATGCCGATTGCCGCCGCGGGCTCGATGCCGTCGACGGCATGCATGAGGCGCTGACGGAAGCGGTCGAAAAGACAGCGCGGCCATTTCTCGGCATCTGCGTCGGCATGCAGCTGATGTCCTCGCGCGGCCTTGAAAAGACGACGACGAAAGGGTTTGGCTGGATCAAGGGCGATGTGATCGAAATGATGCCCTCCGACCCGGACCTCAAGATCCCCCAGATCGGCTGGAATACGCTCGACCTTCACCAACCGCATCCGCTGTTTGATGGCATCAAGACCGGACCTGACGGGCTGCACGCCTATTTCGTGCATTCCTATCATCTGGCCGTGGAAAACCCGGACGAACTGGTGGCGACGACATCCTATGGCGGCGCGATGACGGCCTTTGTCGCCAAGGACAATACGGCCGGCGCGCAATTCCACCCGGAAAAGAGCCAGACGCTCGGTCTCGCCTTGATCACGAATTTCCTGCACTGGACGCCATGACATGATCCTTTTTCCCGCAATCGACCTGAAGGACGGCCAGTGCGTGCGCCTCAAGCTCGGCGACATGGACCAGGCAACCGTCTACAATCCCGACCCGGCCGACCAGGCGAAAGCCTTTGAGAACCAAGGCTTCGAGTGGCTGCATGTCGTTGACCTCAACGGCGCCTTTGCCGGCGAGACCGTGAACGGTGCCGCGGTTGACGCAATCCTCAAGGCTACGAAGAACCCGGTTCAGCTTGGCGGCGGTATCCGCACGCTGGCCCATATCGAAAACTGGCTGTCGCGCGGGCTTTCCCGCGTCATTCTCGGTACCGTTGCCGTGCGCGATCCGGCTCTGGTGATCGAGGCCTGCCGTCTCTTCCCCGGCAAGGTCGCCGTCGGCATCGATGCCAAGGGTGGCAAGGTCGCGGTCGAGGGCTGGGCGGAAGCCTCGGAACTCGGCATTGTTGAACTCGCCCGGAAATTCGAGGGTGCCGGCGTTGCCGCGATCATCTACACCGATATCGATCGCGACGGGATTCTGACCGGCATCAACTGGGCCTCGACGCTGGAACTGGCCGACGCCGTTTCCATTCCCGTCATCGCCTCGGGCGGCCTCGCCTCCATGGATGATATTCGCCGCATGATGGAACCGGATGCAGCAAAGCTCGAAGGTGCCATTTCCGGGCGCGCACTTTATGATGGCCGGATTGATCCCACGGAGGCGCTGGCGCTTCTGCGCCAGGCGAAAGGAAAAGCGGCATGACCCTGAAAGCCCGCGTCATCCCCTGCCTGGACGTCAAAGACGGACGTGTCGTCAAGGGGATCAACTTCGTCGACCTGATTGATGCCGGGGATCCGGTGGAATCGGCCAAGGCCTATGATGCGGCCGGTGCCGACGAGCTGTGTTTCCTCGACATTACTGCCTCCTCCGACAATCGCGACACGATTTTCGATGTGGTTGCCCGGACGGCGGATCATTGTTTCATGCCGCTGACGGTGGGTGGCGGGATTCGCCAGATTGCCGATATCCGCAAATTGCTGCTTGCCGGCGCCGACAAGGTCTCGATCAATTCGGCAGCTGTGAAGAACCCGGACTTCGTTGCTGAAGCCGCCGACAAGTTCGGCAACCAGTGCATCGTCGTCTCGATCGACGCCAAAAAGGTATCCGGCGTGGGCGAAAACGACCGCTGGGAAATCTTCACCCATGGTGGTCGTCAACCGACGGGGATCGATGCCGTCGAGTTTGCGCAGCGCATGGTGAAGCTCGGAGCCGGCGAATTGCTGGTGACCTCGATGGACCGTGACGGCACGAAGAGCGGCTACGATATCGCGCTGACGCGCACCATCGCCGATTCGGTTCGTGTGCCTGTCATCGCATCCGGCGGCGTCGGCACGCTGGACGATCTGGTTGCAGGCGTGAGGGACGCGCATGCAACGGCGGTTCTGGCTGCCTCGATCTTCCATTTTGGAATCTATAGCATCGGGCAAGCCAAGCGCTACATGGCCGACCACGGCATTGCCATGCGTCTCGACTGACGCTGAAAAGGACGCCTAATGAGTGATTTCACCCTATCGGATCTCGAGGAGATCGTTGCAGAACGCGCCAAGGCGTCGCCCGACGAATCCTGGACGGCAAAGCTCGTGGCGCAGGGCCAGGCACGCGCTGCGAAGAAACTGGGCGAGGAAGCCGTCGAGACGGTGATCGCCGCCATTGGCAACGATCGCGCGGAGCTTGTGACAGAGAGTGCCGACCTCCTCTATCACCTGATGGTCGTATTGAAAATTGCCGGCATCCCGTTGCATGATGTGATGAGCGAACTTGCAAAGCGGACCGCCCAGTCCGGACTTCAGGAAAAGGCGAACCGGAAGAGTTCATGACGATCGTCGCAAAAGACCTTGAACCGGCCGATATTCCGGATCATTTCGGAAACAAGGACTACTCGCCCTACCGCTTCTTCTCGGCGGACGAGTGGTCAAAATTCAGGGCCGATACGCCGCTGACGCTGACGGCCGACGAGGTGCAGCGGTTGCGCTCGCTGAACGACCCGATCGATCTCAGCGAAGTGCGCCGCATCTATCTGTCGCTGTCGCGACTGCTTTCGGCCCATGTCGAATCCTCGCAGCTTCTGTTTGCGCAACGCCAGCGGTTTCTCTCGATGCCGGAGGAGGTGAAAACACCCTTCGTTATCGGCATTGCCGGATCGGTCGCCGTCGGCAAATCCACCACTGCGCGTATCCTTGCCGAACTTCTCTCCCGCTGGCCATCGAGCCCGAAGGTTGATCTCGTGACGACCGACGGGTTCCTCTATCCGAATGCCGTGCTGCAGCGTGAAAACATCATGGATCGCAAGGGGTTCCCCGAAAGCTATGACATCGGCGCGCTGTTGCGGTTCCTGTCGGCGATCAAGGCGGGCCAGCCTTATGTGAAGGCGCCCTCCTACTCGCACCTGACCTATGACGTGCTGCCCGACAAGTTCAAGATCGTCGATCGACCCGATATCCTGATTTTCGAGGGTATCAACGTGCTGCAATCGCGCAATCTGCCGGCCGATGGCAAGATCGTGCCGATGGTTTCGGATTTCTTCGACTTCTCTATCTATATCGATGCAGAGGAAAGCCTGATCCACAGCTGGTACGTCAACCGCTTCATGCACCTGCGGCAGACAGCCTTCAAGGATCCGGACTCCTTCTTCAAGCGCTATGCGCAGATCAGCGAAGACGAAGCCCTGACCATTGCGGAGGGGTTGTGGCACAATATCAATCTAAAAAATCTGCGCCAGAACATCCTGCCGACCCGTCCGAGGGCGGACCTCATCCTGCAGAAGGGCGAGAATCATCTGACGGAAACGGTTGCGCTGCGCAAACTTTAAGGATCAGAGCGTGACGCGGCGTAGCGTCAGGTTGATACGTCCGCCATTCTTCAGAAGTGTTGATGTCGACGGGTAGATCTTGTCGACGCCGTGGAAACACAGGCGCCCCTCTCCGCCCAGCACAACGATATCGCCACTCGACAGCTTGAACGACAGCGTGCGCCCGCCCCGTTCATTGCCACCGACGCGGAACAGGCAGGTATCGCCGAGCGAGATCGACAGCACCGGTGTCTGAAGATCCTGCTCGTCGCGGTCCTGATGCAGGCCCATGCGAGCGTCATCGGTGTAGAAATTCACAAGACAGGCTTCCGGCGGCTTTCCACTGCCGCAGACCGTCGTCCAGATGTTCATGAGTTCGTCCGGCATTGGCGGCCAGGGTTTCCCAGTTACCGGATGTTCCGCCTGGTAGCGATAGCCGCGCTGTTTATCGGTGATCCAGCCAAGCGAACCGCAGTTGGTCATGCGCACCGACATCGGTTTGCCGGTTTTGGGCATTTCGGGCACGAAGAGAGGCGCTTGCAAAACGACCTTGCGGATCGTTTCGACCAGCGCCTCTTGCCGATCGCGATCGAGAAAGCCCGGCAGATGCCTGATACCCTTGGGCAGGACCTGCATGACCGTCCCTTCTATTCCAGGCCCAGAACGGCGGGCGGCGCACCGAAGCGTTCCGCCCAGTCCAGATAGGTGACATCCGTCGGGCCGACCACGTGCTCGACCAGATTCCACCGCCCCGACTGGAAGCGTAGCAAGGCAAAGACCGTGAGCCCATCCATCATATCCGCCCCATCGGCAAAACTCGTCTCCTCGATATCGATCGCTTCGCCACCCGGACGTTGCGGATCGACCTGGACGAAAGCCCACTTCGGCGTAGTGCGCAAGACGCTGACGACGAACTCGACCGGTCCGCGCATCTCGGATTCCACCGCGGGTCGCAAGGCGTCGAGAACCGCCGCCGCTCCGCGGAGCCTTTTGCCGGCTCATGGACCGTTTGCGCCGCGGCAAAACCCGCCCATGCGATCAGGAAGACCGCACCGAAAACCCGTAAAAACTGCTTCATGGAAGCGCTCATGCTTCCTCGATATCCGGAATGCGCAGGACCTGACCTGGGTAGATCTTGTCAGGATGGGTCAGCATGGGTTTGTTGGCATCGAAGATTGCGGTGTTCTTTGCGCCCTTGCCCTTGCCATACTGGGCCTCGGCAATCTTCCAGAGATTGTCGCCCTTCTTGACCGTGTAGAACACAGGATCTTTTGCCGCGACAGGCGCCTCGGCAGCATCCGCAACCTTCAGCTCGGAGGCTTCGACTTTCGATATTCCCAGCGTATTACCGACCGCGATGACGGCTTTTTCGAAAACGGACTGGTCCTTGACGACACCGGTCAAAACAACCTTGTCATCGACGACGGCAACGTCCACCTTGTCGGTGCCGAGGTCATGGGATGCCAGTTCCTTTTTTACTGCCTCGACATCAGGCGCATCGTCGTCGCCACCAATTCCGAGCTTCTTGCCGGCGTTTTTGATAAAGCTGAAAAGGCCCATCGCACATCTCCCTTGACGTTTTTGTCTCGGCCTAAAAGAGGGCAGTTGGTAGCAAAAGACAAGGCACTCATCGCAAACTTGTCGTCTCAATCGCTTCAATCGCCATCCGGTCGTCCGCGCATTTTCTTGATCTCGCCGCGCCCGGTCTTGGCCTTCAGGCGCCGTTCGATCGATCCCTTCGTCGGCTTGGTTTTTCGCCGCGGCGGCGGCGGCGGTTCGGCCGCCTTCAGGATCAGCTCCTTCAACCGCTCCCGCGCATCCTCGCGGTTGCGCTCCTGACTGCGGAACCGCGACGCCTCGATCATCAAGACGCCATCCTTGGAGACCTTGCGGCCGGCGAGCTTGATGGCATTGTCACGCACGCGTTCCGGCAGTGCGGGAGAGGCTGCGATACCGTAAAACAATTGTACCGCGGTCGAGACCTTGTTGACGTTCTGTCCGCCGGGGCCACCGGCCAGCACGAATTGCTCCGTCAGCTCCCAGCCGGCGATGACGATGCGGTCGTTGATGTAAAGCGGATCACTGGCCATCACTGTCTTCCTTTGACAGCGTCTATCTCACAGGACGCGCGCGTTGAAAACGCCACGACGCAAAAACCCGGCTATAGAGCCGGGTTTCACGTGAATCATCGCCTTCGATGCTTCTATTCAGCGGCAATCTTCAGGCCGGGAGCAGCATCGCGCACGCTGCCATCGACATGGCTTTCGAACTTGGCGAAATTGCCGACGAACATATCGACCAGCTTGCGCGCCTGGGCGTCATAAGCAGAAGCATCGCTCCAGGTGGAACGTGGATCGAGGATAGAATCAGCGACGCCAGCGACCGCAACGGGAACGGCAAAGCCGAAATTCGCATCCGTGCGGAATTCGGCACTCTTCAGCGACCCGTCCAGAGCGGCGGCCAGAAGCGCCCGCGTGGCCTTGATCGGCATGCGGTTGCCGGTGCCGTAGGCGCCGCCGGTCCAGCCGGTGTTGACCAGCCAGCAGGTGACGTCGTGGCGTGCGATCAGTTCCTTCAGCAGATTGCCGTATTCCGATGGATGACGCGGCATGAACGGCGCGCCGAAGCAGGTCGAGAAGGTCGCCTCGGGCTCCGTCACGCCCTTTTCCGTGCCGGCCACCTTGGCAGTGTAGCCGGACAGGAAGTGATACATCGCCTGTTCAGGGGTCAGTTGTGCGATTGGCGGCAGCACGCCGAAGGCATCGGCCGTCAGCATGATGATCGTCTTCGGATGGCCGGCCTTGCCGCTTTCACTGGCATTCGGGATGAAATCCAGCGGATAGGCACAGCGTGTGTTTTCGGTCAGGGAGCCGTCATTGAAGTCCGGAACACGATCCCCATCGAGGATGACGTTTTCCAGCACTGTGCCGAAACGACGGGTGGTTGCGAAAATTTCCGGCTCGGCTTCGGCCGAGAGACGGATGGTCTTGGCGTAGCAACCGCCTTCAAAATTGAAGATGCCGTCTTCACCCCAGCCATGTTCGTCATCGCCGATCAACGTGCGCTTCGGATCGGCCGAAAGCGTCGTCTTGCCGGTACCGGACAGCCCGAAGAACACGGCCGAATCACCAGCCGGCCCAACATTGGCCGAGCAGTGCATCGGCATGACGCCCTTTTCCGGCAGCAGGTAGTTGAGCGCGGTAAAGACCGACTTCTTCATTTCGCCGGCGTAGGAGGTGCCGGCGATGAGCACGAGCCCATTGACCAGGTCGCAGGCAATCACGGTTTCAGTGCGGCAACCATGACGGGTCGGATCCGCCTTGAAGCTCGGCAGGTCGATGATCGTCAGCTTCGGCGAAAATGTGGCCAATGCGTCGCGTTCCGGACGGATCAGGAGATTGCGGATAAACAGCGAATGCCAGGCGAATTCGGTGACGACACGGGTCGGCAGCGCATTGACGGCATCGGCACCGCCGATCAGGTCCTGAACATAGAGCGACATCCCCTCGGCGTGGGCCAGCATGTCGGTATGCAGAACGGCAAAGTGTTCAGGCGACATTTCCTTGTTGTTGTCCCACCAAATCTGGCCGGAGGTCGTTGCGTCACGGACGACGAACTTGTCCTTGGCAGAGCGACCGGTGTGCTGCCCTGTCAGGGCCCGAAGTGCACCCTGGGCGGTAAGCTGCGCTTCGCCGCGTCGCAGCGCTTCCTCGTAGAGTTCGGCCGTGCCGAAATTGTAGCGGACCGTATCGAAAGCCTTGAACCCAACGGATTCCAGCCCAAGTGCCGGGTTGCGAATACCAAGTTCTTTCATGGTTCAGCTTTCCTTCCCAATTTTGCCAAAAGGCCTTTGAATTTTTCGGACCATAAAAGCGGAATATCTAAAACACAAGATTGCAGATTAAAAAATGTAATAATTTCAGTATATTAATCGATTTAAAGAAAAATATCGCTTTTTTAATCGGTTGAAATTGCCGCTCCAAACGTCATATTCGACAGGAAGAATCGGGTTTCCCGGGTGCGGAAGATTTTTGGTGTTTTACTTCGCCACAATTTGTTCCACCTTTATACTCAAGAAGCGCTTGGACTGGCGGCAGACGCCTGGGGCTGGATCATTCGACCAGGAGCGCCTTACTGATGGAGCCACTTACGATGCAGACGATTGCACTTGTCGATGACGACCGAAATATCCTGACGTCCGTTTCCATTGCCCTGGAAGCGGAAGGGTATAAGGTCGAGACCTATACCGACGGTGCTTCCGCCCTTGACGGACTTCTCGCCCGCCCGCCGCAGCTGGCGATCTTCGACATTAAGATGCCGCGCATGGACGGCATGGAACTCCTGCGCCGGCTGCGCCAGAAATCCGATATTCCGGTGATCTTCCTGACGTCCAAGGATGAGGAAATCGACGAACTCTTCGGCCTGAAGATGGGCGCGGACGATTTCATCACCAAACCGTTTTCCCAGAGGCTTCTGGTCGAGCGGGTCAAGGCGATTCTGCGACGCTCGGCAAACAGAGAGGCAGCTGCGGCCGCCAACGCCGCCGGAACCCCCAAGTCGGCCGCCGACATTCAGGCCCGCTCACTGGAGCGCGGTCAACTCGCCATGGACCAAGAACGCCATACCTGCACCTGGAAGAACGAGCAGGTGACGCTGACCGTCACCGAATTCCTGATCCTGCATTCGCTGGCGCAGCGTCCCGGCGTCGTCAAGAGCCGCGATTCGCTGATGGATGCCGCCTATGACGAGCAGGTCTATGTCGACGACCGCACCATCGACAGCCACATCAAGCGGCTGCGCAAGAAGTTCAAGATGGTCGACAACGATTTCGACATGATCGAAACCCTCTACGGTGTCGGCTATCGTTTCCGCGAATCCGCCTGATTGTCACTGTGGGTTGTAGGGCACGGGTTGCGGCGGGGCCAGACTGGCGCGTTGCCTGACCTGCCTGTATGATTGTGTCGGGTTCCGCGCTTAAACCCATCTCGATGGCCTTGGGCTGAATGCCTGCCATACTCTTTAAGGACCGCACTGGCGGAAGTGGAAGGCTTGGTCGAAGTCTTGCGAAACATGGATGGGGATGACACCGACGGAAGAGGCCCTTCCGATCGGCGATGGGCGCATCCGTTTACCCTTGTCCGCCGCATCTTCGGCAATGCCGTCTTTTCCAGCCTGACACGCCGTATCCTTTTCTTCAATCTCGTCGCCCTCGTCGTTCTGGTCGGCGGCATCATGTATCTCAACCAGTTTCGCGAGGGACTGATCGACGCGCGTGTCGAAAGCCTGTTGACCCAGGGCGAAATCATCGCTGGCGCGATCGCGGCGTCCGCCTCCGTCGATACCAATTCGATTACCATCGACCCGGAAAAACTGCTCGAATTGCAGGCAGGGCAGAGCATCACCCCGCTGCCGAGCGACGAGGACCTCGAATTTCCGATCACCCAGGAGCGCGTGGCGCCCGTTTTGCGGCGGCTGATTTCGCCCACTAGAACCCGCGCCCGCCTGTTCGATGCCGATGCCGATCTGCTGCTTGATTCCCGCCACCTCTATACCGGTGGCCAGGTGCTGCGTTTCGATCTGCCGCCGATCGATCCGGAACCGGCCACCTGGTCGGAACGGCTGAATGGGCTGTTCAACCGCATCCTGCAGCCCGGCAATCTGCCGCTCTACAAGGAGCCACCCGGCGGCAACGGCTCGATCTATCCCGAGGTCATGAATGCGCTTACCGGTGTCCGTGGCGCTGTGGTGCGCGTTACAGAGAAGGGCGAGCTGATCGTCTCCGTCGCCGTGCCGGTGCAGCGGTTCCGTGCCGTGCTCGGCGTGTTGCTCCTATCGACCCAGGCGGGCGATATCGACAAAATCGTCCATGCCGAGCGCCTCGCCATCATACGCGTCTTCGGGGTGGCGGCCCTCGTCAACGTCATCCTGTCGCTGCTTCTGTCGAGCACGATCGCCAATCCCTTGCGCCGGCTGTCTGCGGCAGCCGTTCGTGTCCGCCGTGGTGGCGCTAAGGAGCGCGAGGAAATCCCGGATTTTTCCTCCCGCCAGGATGAGATCGGCAATCTCTCCGTGGCACTGCGCGAAATGACGACTGCACTCTACGACAGGATTGCCGCGATCGAGAATTTTGCGGCTGATGTCAGCCACGAACTGAAAAACCCGCTGACCTCGCTGCGCAGCGCCGTCGAGACCTTGCCGCTGGCCCGCACCGACGATTCCAAGAAGCGACTGATGGACGTCATCCAGCACGACGTGCGCCGCCTCGATCGCCTGATCAGCGATATTTCGGATGCGTCGCGGCTGGATGCCGAATTGGCGCGCAGCGATGCCAGCATTGTCGATCTGGAAAAGCTGCTTGGCGATCTCGTCAGTATTTCGCGCCAGATCCGCAGCCACAAGAAGGCCGTGCTTCTCGATTTCGTCGTCGATCGCAAGGATAATCCGAAAGCGCGCTTTGCCGTTGCCGGCTATGAACTGCGCATCGGCCAGATCATTACCAACCTGATCGAGAACGCCCGTTCCTTCGTGCCCGATCCGGGTGGCCGGATCGTCGTTCGGCTGACGCGGACCCGCAGCCGCTGCCTGATCCATGTCGAGGACAATGGTCCCGGCATTCAGGCGGAAGACATCGACCGCATCTTCGAGCGATTCTACACGGATCGACCGGATGGCGAGGATTTCGGCCAGAATTCCGGGCTTGGCCTGTCGATTTCGCGCCAGATCGCCGAAGCGCATGATGGAACGCTGAAGGCCGAAAACATCATTGATGCCAAGACCGGAACCATCGCCGGCGCGCGGTTCATCCTGTCCCTGCCGATCGAGTCCAACCCGTGACCGCCACGCCCTTCAATGTGCACGGCACGGCTATTGTGCTTGGGACGAGGGGATTTCTGCTGGTTGGACCATCCGGGACAGGAAAATCGACGCTCGCATTGACGCTGATGACGCAAGCAAGGCTGCATGGGGTCTATGCGGCTCTGATCGGCGACGATCAGGTTTTTGTCTCTGTAACCGGTGGACAGGTGATTGCACTTGGTCCGGAATCCATCCACGGCCTTCTGGAAATTCGCGGTGCCGGTATCGCTAACGTCGAGACGATTCCGTCCGCCGTTCTCCATTTCGCTCTCCGTCCGATCAGGATCGAAAAAGCGGATCGCCTGCCGCCCGAGGAGGAAGTCCATTGGCTGAGTGAGCGGATGTCTTTGCCTCTGCTGCGCTTGCCCTATGGCGACGGGCAGGATTCCTTTGCGATTTTGGAGCACTTCCTGCCTCAAAATTCAGCGTTTTGGGGATGAGTATATCGCAATTGCTGTCTCTGCGGCATTTTGGGCTTGCACTTCGGCTTTTCCTTGCCAAGATGGCCGCCCCAAAGGTGGACGAAATTGCTGCATTGCGATATCTGACCATCGAAGCGTTGCAGATGCACTTGGAGCATAGACATTATGATCGGACTTGTGCTTGTCACACACGGCAAGCTGGCTGAAGAGTTTCGTCATGCACTTGAGCATGTGGTCGGTCCGCAAAAGGCCATCGAAACTGTCTGTATCGGCCCCGAAGACGACATGGATCAACGGCGCCAGGATATTCTGGAGGCCGTCATCTCCGCCGATTCAGGCAAGGGTGTCATCATTCTCACCGACATGTTTGGCGGTACACCGTCAAATTTGGCCATTTCCGTGATGAAAAGCGGCGTTATCGAGGTGATTGCTGGCGTTAACCTGCCGATGCTGATCAAGCTGGCCGGCGTGCGGAGCGAAAGCGACATGGACCGAGCTTTGGTCGAGGCGTCGGAAGCCGGTCGTAAATACATCAATGTCGCCAGCCGCGTGCTCAGCGGTAAGTAACCGGAATGCACGCGCCGATGCCGCTCTCCCGTGAATTGCTGATCGTCAACAAAAGAGGCCTGCATGCCCGCGCCTCTGCCAAGTTCGTACAGATGGTCGAAGGCTATGACGCCGAAATCACCGTGTCGAAGGACGGCATGACTGTCGGCGGCACATCGATCATGGGCCTGATGATGCTGGCTGCCAGCACCGGATGCACCATCTTTGTCACCGCAAGCGGTGTACAGGCCCAGACGGCGCTTGATGCGCTCGACGCTCTCGTCGCCGACAAGTTCGGTGAGGAAATGTAAGTCAACGACATAAACATATAAAGACCTCTTTATATGACTGTTGCTCCAGGCGCTTTTTCCTGATAGGGGAATGCCAAACTCCCGCATCTGTTCGGGAGAACATGATTCTGTGCCACGCCTTCGCCTCTCTTATCTGGGGCCGGCCGGCGGAATGCCACCAGTCAGGAGACATCCATGAGCACCACCAACGACTATATTGTTGCCGATATCGGCCTCGCCGACTTCGGTCGCAAGGAAATCACCATCGCCGAAACCGAAATGCCGGGCCTGATGGCCTGCCGCGAAGAATTCGGCGCGTCCAAGCCGCTGAAGGGCGCACGCATCACCGGCTCGCTGCACATGACCATCCAGACAGCCGTTCTGATCGAGACTCTTGCCGTTCTCGGTGCGGAGATCCGCTGGGCCTCCTGCAACATCTTCTCGACGCAGGACCATGCTGCCGCCGCGATCGCTGCTAGCGGCATCCCGGTCTACGCCGTCAAGGGAGAAACTCTTGAAGACTATTGGATCTACACGGACAAGATCTTCCAGTGGGCCGATGGCGGCGTCTCCAACATGATCCTCGACGATGGCGGCGACGCCACCATGTATATCCTGCTCGGCGCCCGTGCCGAAGCTGGCGAAGACGTCTTGTCGAACCCGACTTCCGAGGAAGAGGAAATCCTCGTCGCCCAGATCAAGAAGCGCCTCGCCGCTTCACCGGGCTGGTTCACCAAGCAGCGCGATGCGATCAAGGGCGTGACCGAGGAAACCACGACCGGCGTCAATCGCCTGTACCAGCTCCAGGCCAAGGGCCTCCTGCCCTTCCCGGCGATCAACGTCAACGATTCCGTCACCAAGTCGAAGTTCGACAACAAGTACGGCTGCAAGGAATCGCTGGTTGACGGTATCCGCCGCGGCACCGACGTGATGATGGCCGGCAAGGTTGCCGTCGTCTGCGGTTACGGTGATGTCGGCAAGGGTTCAGCTGCCTCGCTGTCGGGCGCCGGCGCCCGCGTCAAGGTCACGGAAGTTGATCCGATCTGCGCCCTGCAGGCCGCCATGGACGGTTTCGAAGTCGTCCAGCTCGAGGACGTGGTCTCTTCCGCCGATATCTTCATCACGACGACCGGCAACAAGGACGTCATCCGCATGGACCACATGCGCGAAATGAAGGACATGGCGATCGTCGGCAATATCGGTCACTTCGACAACGAGATCCAAGTCGCATCGCTCAAGAACCTCAAGTGGACAAACATCAAGCCGCAGGTCGACATGATCGAGTTCCCGAAGGGCAACCGCATGATCCTGCTTTCGGAAGGCCGCCTGCTCAACCTCGGCAATGCCACCGGCCACCCGTCCTTCGTCATGTCTGCCTCGTTCTCGAACCAGGTACTGGCGCAGATTGAACTGTTCACGAAGGGCGATCAGTACGGCAAGGAAGTCTACGTTCTGCCGAAACACCTCGATGAAAAGGTCGCGCGTCTGCATCTTGCCAAGCTCGGCGTGAAGCTGACGGAGCTCTCCGAGGAACAGGCCGGCTATATCGGTGTGCCGACGCAGGGCCCGTTCAAGTCGGAACACTACCGCTACTAATCCTTACCCGGATAATCCACAACATATAGAAGCCGCGATCTTGACAAGAGATCGCGGCTTCTTTTTTGGGCCGCACCCTTCCCGACGATTCCCCGACCAAGTATGTTTTCAATATTGATTCGTGATGGAGATGCGGACCTCCGGTATCGCGAATTGGGATGTCTTGTCGTTTATGCGGCAACGGACGAAGACATGCCGGAAATGCGATCGGATTGAACGAGCCTGCGTTTGCGGGACATCATTTGTATTCTGCGTGGCGATTTGCAACCGGACCAGAAACCTCACGATCGCGCTCCACTGACAAGGTCGGGGCACGCTCCAAGGTATTGAATACGCGTGTGATCGCCATGGCCGATTCGGCTTTGGCATCATGTGTTGTGCAAACGGGGAAAGCACGCCATGAAAACAGACTTTTTAGTGCGCGCTTGCGCCGGCGGACTTATGCGGCGGCTCGTACGCCGGCTGGGCTCCGGTACGGTGTTTGTTGCAGCCACGACCCCGGCCCATGCCTCCGTCAATGACTTCCTCGCCACCGGTACAATCTTTCGGTCATCGGAGGTGATTACCTTCTCCGTGCTGATCGGCGTCATTTCTGCAGCGATGATCTCTGCCATCTGGCTCATTCGCCAGCGCGGCAATATCGAAACCGAAAACCGCGAGTTGAATGCGGCGCTTGCCGATGCCAATCAGCGGATTTCCCGCTTCCAGGCCCTGATTGCCGACAAGAACCGCCGCATCGTCGTCTGGGACGGCCTATCCGACAAACCGGAATTCCTAGGACAGCTGCCGGCCGAAACCGGCGCACCGCAGGACGATCGGGATTTCCTCGCCTTCGGCCGCTGGATCAAATCGACATCCGCATCCGAACTGGAAAAGGCGATCGAACTGTTGCGCTCTTCAGCGCAGAGCTTCGATCTCGTTTTGGAAACAAGCCGAAACGAGGTGCTCGAGGCGCAGGGACGCGTGTCCGGCGGCCGCGCCTTCGTGCGCTTCGTGGCACTCAACAATCTGCGCGCAGAACTCGCCGATCTGAAGCTGGAACGCGATCGCCTGCATTCTTCACTTTCCTCGTTCCAGACGATGCTCGATTCGATCGACCTGCCTGTCTGGCAGCGCGGGCCGGACGGCAATCTCCTTGGGTCAACCATGCCTATGCCGAATCGGTCGAGGCACCGGCTCCGGCCGTTGCGATCCGGGAAGGCCGGGAATTGCTGGCCACCGTCGCCCGGGAAAAGATCCGGTCCGTCAGCACCTATGACACGCCTTACCGCGACAAGGTCTCGACCGTGGTTCGCGGGAACCGCACCTTCTTCGACGTTGTTGATGCCAAGAGCCCAGTGGGTTCCACCGGCATTGCCATCAATGTCTCCGAGGCCGAGGCTGTTCGCGAGGAGCTGAACCGGACGCTGAAAAGCCATTCGGAGACGCTCGACCATCTTGCCACGGCTGTTGCCACATTCGACGGCAGCCAACGTCTGCAATTCTACAATCAGGCATTTCAGGCTCTTTGGGAGCTTGATATGGGTTTCCTCGAGCGCAAGCCTGGGAACGGCGAAATTTTTGACCGCCTACGCGCCGGTAGCAAGCTCCCCGAACAGCTGAACTGGAAGCAATGGAAGGATCAGGCGCTTTCCGTCTATCAGGCGATCGATACACAGACCGATCTCTGGCATCTGCCGAACGGACAGACGCTGCGGGTTTTCGCCACCGCCCGGCCGCAGGGCGGCGCCACCTGGGTGTTCGAAAACCTCACCGAGAAAGTCGACCTGGAAACGCGCTACAATACGCTCGTCCAGGTGCAGGGCGAGACCATCGACCATCTATCGGAAGGCGTCGCGGTGTTCGGACCGGATGGCCGCATCAAGCTTTCCAACCCGGCCTTCCGCGCGCTCTGGGGCGTAAGCGAGGCGGAAATGAAACCCGGCACGCATATCCGCGCGATCGAACAGGCCTGCATTTCTTCCTACGACCAGCCTGATGGCTGGAAGCGCTTTGCGCATATCATCACCAGCTTCGACGACGAGCGGCCATCCTGCCAGGGCGTGCTTGAACTACGTACCGGGTTGATCCTCGATTTTGCCGTCATTCCGCTGCCGAATGCCCAGACGATGCTGACCTTCGTCAACATCACCGACAGCGCTCGCGTCGAGCGGGCGCTTACGGAAAAACGAAGCCTTGCGGCTTGCGGATTCGCTGAAAAACGACTTCGTCCAGCACGTCTCCTATGAGCTGCGCTCGCCGCTCACCAACATCATCGGTTTTGCCGACCTGTTGAAGACGCCGACCTTCGGCGAACTAAACGAACGGCAGGCGGAATATGTCGATCACATCTCGACGTCATCCTCCCTGCTTCTGACCATCGTCAACGACATTCTCGATCTTGCCACCGTCGATGCCGGCATCATCGAACTCGATCTGTCCGAAATCAACCTGACCGACTTCCTCGACGAAGTGTCGCTGCAAATGGCGGACCGGCTGCAGGAAAGCGCCGTCACGCTGCGCGTCGACGCGCCAGACATGCTCGGCCTCTTTGTCGCCGATCATCAGCGGCTGAAGCAGATCCTGATCAAGCTTTTAACCAACGCAGCGAATTTTGCCCCGGATGGGAGCACGATCAGCCTGAAGTGCCGCCGCGAAGGCTGCGACTTCGTCTTCAGCGTTTCGGACAACGGTCCCGGCATCCCGCAGGATATTCTCGATACCGTGTTCAACCGCTTCGAGAGCCACGGCCAGCATGGCGGCGCCGGGCTTGGCCTGTCCATAGTGGAGAGCTTCGTCAGCCTCCACCACGGCACGGTGTCGATCCACAGCGATGAAGGCAAGGGCACGGAAGTCACCTGCCGCATTCCCTCCGGCGACCTGCCCAAAGCCGAAGCGGCGGAATAACGGGACATGCAGCCGATCGAGCTTTTCCTCAAGGACGAGGCGGCGACCATCGCGTTCGGCGAAGATCTGGCGCTGGCGCTGAAGGCCGGCGACTGCCTGGCTCTCTCCGGCGATCTCGGGACCGGCAAATCGACGCTCGCCCGCGCCTTCCTGCGCGCCATGGCCGACGACGAAACGCTCGACGTGCCGAGCCCCACCTTCACGCTCGTTCAGGCCTACGACCTGCGCATTCCAGTTGCGCATTTTGACCTCTATCGCCTGGGCGATGTTTCGGAGCTGGACGAGCTTGGCTTTGATGAGGCGCTCGCGGACGGCATCTGCCTGGTCGAATGGCCTGAAAAGGCGCTGGCTGGCCTGCCGAAGGACCGGCTGACAATGGCTTTGTCACATATCGGCGAAGGCCGTGCCGTGATGCTTTCGGGCAGTGACCCAGCGCTGGAGAGGATTGCCCGCAGCCTGACGATCCGGGCCTTCCTGACGGACAACGGCTATCCTTCAGTACGGCGGCGGCATCTGAGCGGCGATGCCTCGGCACGGGCCTATGAACGCATAGAGACTGCGGACGGCCCGGCGACCATCCTGATGGATGCAGCACGCCACAAGCCGGGCCCGATCCTGCAGGATGGAAAATACTACCAGCAGCTGGCCCATATCGCCGAAGACGTGATCCCGTTCGTCGCGATCGGCGCGGCGCTGCGGCGCAAGGGGCTATGCGCACCGGAAATCCATGCGGCGGATCTCGATGCCGGCATCCTGCTGATCGAAAATCTCGGCAGCGACGGCATTGTGGATGCGGACGGCAAGCCAATCGCGGACCGCTATCTCGAAAGCATCCGACTTCTGGCGCAGCTGCACGCGGCACCGCCGGAGCGCGACATCAAGGTGGCTGACACTATCGTCCACCATGTTCCGGATTTTGATCGCACGGCGATGAAGATCGAGACACAGTTGCTGATTGATTGGTTCCTACCCTGGAAACGCGGCGCACCGGCCTCGGACGAGGAGCGAGCGGGCTACGCATCGATCTGGGACAACCTGATCGATCTCCTGGCGTCATCGGAGAAAAACCTGCTGCTGCGCGATTATCATTCACCCAACATCATCTGGCGCGAGGAGCGCAGCGGCACCGACCGGATCGGGATCATCGATTTCCAGGATGCGATGATCGGTCCGACGGCCTATGACGTCGCCTCCCTGACCCAGGATGCAAGGGTGACCATCGAGCCGGACCTTGCGGCCGCCTTTCTCAGCGAATACATCGCTATCCGCCAATCGCAGGGCGGATTCAATGAGGCGACCTTCCTGCGCGATTGGCATCTGATGTCGGCGCAGCGCAACTGCAAGCTTGTCGGCATCTGGGTGCGATTGATGCAGCGGGATGGCAAAGCCGGCTACATGAAGCATATGCCGCGCACATTTGCCTATCTCAACGTCGCGCTTCAACATCCTTCCTCGCGCCCTTGCGCGATTGGTGCATAAAGGCTGGAATCCTTTCCACCGAATCAGCGGATTGATTGCCAGATATGCCGATTACGAATGCCATGGTGCTGGCCGCAGGGCTGGGTACCCGCCTGCGCCCGATCACCGATACCATGCCGAAGCCTCTGGTGCGCGTGGCCGGCGCCCCGATGATCGATACTGTGCTCGACCTTCTGGCTGGGGCGGGGGTAAAAACGGCCGTCGTCAACGTGCATCATTTCGCCGACCGCGTGGAAGCGCATCTTGCCAAACGGACCAGCCCGAACATTCTCTTCTCGGATGAGCGCGACGGGCTGATGAACTCCGGCGGGGGCCTCGCAAAAGGCCTGAAGCTGCTGCCAGATGGACCGGTGCTGGTGATGAATGCCGACCTGTTCTGGATCGGCGAAACGCCGGGAAAACCGACGAACCTGCAGCGCCTCGCCGGCTTTTTCGATGCCGACACGATGGATATGGCGCTGCTTTGCGTCCGGCTGGAGGACACCACCGGCCACAACGGCAAGAAGGACTTCTCGCTGGCTGACGACGGCCGGCTGACCCGCTACGCCGAGGGCCTTCCGAACCCGGTGGTCTATGCCGGCGCCATCGCCATGCAGTCCGGCCTTCTCGCCGATGCACCCGAAGACGCCTTTAATCTCAATATTTATTTCGACCGGGCTATCGAAAAAGGCCGGCTCTTCGCCATCGTCCTCGAAGGACACTGGCTGACGGTCGGAACGCCCGAGGCGATCGGCGATGCGGAAGAGACGATCGCCCGGTTCCAGGCAAAGGCCGGCTGAATGGCGGACACCGCAACCAATGTCTTCACGATCCCGGCCGGGTTGCCTTTCCTGAAGACCTTGGTCAAGAGCTTGTGTCAGGGCAAGCTCGTCCCCGGTTTCCGCTATGACCCGGCCGATCCACTGTCGCTGGCCGGCGTGACGATCTTCGTGCCGACACGGCGCTCCGCCCGCGTGCTGCGCTCGGAACTGGTGGATTATCTCGGCGGCCGTTCGGCGATCCTGCCGATGATCCGGGCGCTGGGCGAAACCGATGACGACAGCGGTTTCTTCGATGCCGAAGTCCCAGCCATCCTCGATCTCAGCCCGCCGCTGCCCGGCACATCGCGGCTGATCGAGCTCGGTCGGCTGGTGCTCGCCTGGCGCAACCAATTGCCCAAGATCGTGCTCGACATCCACGCCGAAAGCCCGCTGATCGCGCCGGCGAGCCCTGCGGATGCGATCTGGCTTGCGAAAAATCTCGCCGAACTGATCGATGCGATGGAAACCGAGGAGCTGGATTGGGAGGCGCTCGATACGATCGAGGCCGCAGATCATGCGCTCTGGTGGACACTGACGCTGGAATTTCTGAAGATCGCCCGCACCTACTGGCCGGCACGATTGGAGGAACTGAAGCAATCCTCGCCTGCGCGGCACCGCAATGCCATCTTGCAGGCCGAAGTCCAGCGGATCGCCGCCGGCAAGGTTACCGGACCGATCATCATTGCCGGCTCGACAGGTTCCATTCCAGCAACGGCAGACCTGATCGCAGCGGTCCAGAAGCTTGAAAACGGTACCATCGTCCTGCCCGGCCTGGACGAAACCATGAGCGATGCGGAATGGCCGATGATCGCCTCGGACGGCGAGACGGTCTCCGGGAAGCCCGGCCCGGCCAGCCGCAGCCACCCGCAATATGGTTTCTTCCGCCTGCTCAAGCGCATGGGGATCGCGCGCAGCGACATCCCGGCACTTGCGCCGGCCGAGCCTGACCTCGCCTACCGGGCCATTCTGCTGTCCCAGGCGCTGCTGCCGGTTCAGGCGACGAGCGGCTGGCCGGGCCTGCGCGCCGATGTCGATACAGTCCGCAGGGATGACGCCTTCCGGGATGTGGCCTTGATCGAAACCGCCAATGAACGGGAGGAGGCGACCGCCATCGCGATCGCCCTGCGGTTGGCACTCCAGGACAATGATGAAAGCCAGGCGGCGCTGATCACACCGGATCGCGATCTCGCACGCCGGGTTGCGGCCGAACTGACACGGTTTGGCATCGAGGCGGACGATTCGGCCGGTACGCCGCTCTCCTCGACGCCGGCCGGGACGCTGCTGCGCCTTTTGCTGGAGGCAACCTTGCGCCCCGGCGATCCGGTCGCCGTCACCGCGCTTCTGAAACATCCGCTGGCGCGGTTTGGTCTGCCCGCCGATCAGGTACGGAAGTCTACCGATACTCTGGAACTGCTCGCCCTTCGCGGCGGCACGGCCATGGTCGATATTTCCGATCTCGAAGCGCTTCTCGACCAGGCGCTTGCCCGGCAGGTCGATGACCGCCATCGCCCGGAATGGCGCGCCGGCCTCGACGAGGAGGCCATTGTCGCCAGCCGGGGCCTCGCCATCCGGATCGCCGCTGCCGTCGAGCCGTTGGCTGGAACGCTGGTGCGCCGCCAGCCGAGCGGGCGCGGCCTCACCGCTTCCCTGACGCTCGCCGAGTGGGCGACGAAAACCGGGCAGGCGTTGGAAGCGGTCACCACGGACGAAAATTCAAGCCTGGCCGGGCTCTGGTCTGGCGAAGCCGGCGATGCGCTGGCGACGCTGCTGCGCACCATCATCGAGACCGATGGCCAGATGACCGCCGACGGGCCGCAATGGAGCGACATCATGGAGGCGCTGTCGGCGAGCGAGGCGATCAAACCGCGCTCGATGCGGCATCCCCGCGTGTTCATTTTCGGCGCACTGGAATCCCGCCTGCAGAGCGTCGATCTCGTTGTTCTCGGTGGTATGAACGAAGGCACATGGCCGGGACAGACGGCAAACGATCCCTTCCTCTCCCGCACCATGAAGACTGCCATCGGGCTGGAACCGCCGGAGCGGCGCATTGGTCAGCTGGCGCACGACCTGCAAATGGCCTGCGGCACCCGCAAGCTGATCTTCACCCGCGCCATGCGCAAGGGGCGACGCCGACGGTTGCGTCGCGCTGGCTGCAACGGCTGCTGGCGGTCGGCGGCAAGAGTTTTGCGGAAGGACTGCGTGACAATGGTCGGGACTATGTTTCCTGGGCCGGCATGCTCGACAAGGACGGGTTCCAGCCTCTGGCGGAACGGCCACAACCGAAACCCGAGCCGGAATTCCAGCCGCGCAAATATTCTTTCAGCGAAGTGAGCCAGCTTCGCCGCGATCCCTATGCCATCTATGCGCGGCGCATCCTGCGCCTGCAGCCGGTGGATCCGTTCAATCGCGATCCAGGTGCCTCGGAGCGCGGCACGCTTTATCACCGCATCGTTGATCGGTTTGTCCGCGGCGGCTTTGATCCTGCCGCGCCCACGGCAAACGAGGAGATGAGCCGGATTCTGAACGAAGTCTTCGATGCCGAAATGCTGCCACCCCATATCGACGTCGTCTGGCGTCCGCGCTTCGCCGCGGTCGGAAAGGCCTTCATCCAATGGGAGGCGGAGCGCAAAGGGGCTATCAGCAAATCCTATACCGAGGTTCCGGCCAGCATGGAGCTCGGCATTGGGGGCATCCGCCTGACCGGTGTCGCCGACCGCATCGATGTTCTCGGCGACGGTTCGGTTTCCCTCATCGATTACAAGACCGGCTCCAATCCATCGCTCAAGGAAGCGCGAGCTCTGCTCGATCCGCAGCTGGCGCTGGAGGCCGCAGCGGTCAAGGCCGGCAACTTTTCAGTCGTCGGCAAGCGGCATCCGCAATCGCTGCTTTATGTCAGGCTGAAACCCGGCGAACGTTTTTCGTCCGAAGAGGTGAACAACGAGCATGCCAAGGCGCGCGCCAATGTGCAGAACAAATCCGCCGACCAGCTGGCGGAAGAATCCCTGAAGGAACTGACGGGCCTGCTTACGGCGCTTATGAGCAGGAAACACGGATTTGCCTCCCGCCTGATCGTCCAGAAGGAACGCGACTATGGCGGCGAGTACGACCATCTCGCCCGCGTCGCCGAGTGGACCACCGCCGACAGCGAGGATGACAGCGATGAGGCATGATGATTTCGGCCCGGCTGAACCCTCGCCGCAGGGCTGGCTCGATTGGACCTCGGCGAAACAATCGCTGGCTTCGGATCCTTCTCGCTCCGCCTGGGTCTCAGCCAATGCCGGCTCCGGCAAGACGCATGTGCTAACGCAGCGCGTCATCCGACTGTTGCTTGCTGGATGCCGGCCCTCCGCCATTCTCTGCCTCACCTATACCAAGGCGGCTGCGTCCGAAATGTCGAACCGCGTCTTCGAGCGGCTGGCGGAATGGGTGACGCTTGACGATGCCGCGCTGGAGGCACGGATCCGAGAGATCGAGGGCGAACCGCCTTCGCTTTTCAAGCTGCAGGAGGCGCGCCGCCTGTTTGCCGAGCCCTCGAAACACCGGGTGGCCTGAAGATCCAAACCATTCACGCCTTCTGCGAAGCGCTTTTGCACCAGTTTCCGCTGGAGGCCAATGTCGCCGGGCATTTCTCGGTTCTCGACGACCGGGCCTCCGCGACGCTGCTTGCCGATGCCCGGCGCGCGCTTTTGACGGCAACCGCCAGCGAAGACGATATCGAACTGACCGAGGCCTTCGCCACTGTGCTGGAACTGGCCGACGATACGGGGCTGGAAAAGCTGCTGTCGGCAATCATTGCCAATCACACCGCCATCCAGGCGTTCCTCGACCATGCCGAAACCAGGGGCGGCACGCAGGCAGCGCTTCGCTCAGGCCTTGGCCTCAATCCAGACGAGACGGCGGAGACCATCATAGCTTCGGCTTGGCCGCTTGACGGGCTGAACGGTGCGGCGCTGGAACGTTACATTTCGCTGGGTCTTGGCGCCGGCGCAAAGGTCGCGGCCGTGGCCGAAAGTCTGCGGCTCGCCAGTCGAACGGCGAATTCTCTTCAGCGTTACGCGGCTCTTCGCAGCGCTTTTTTCAACGACGACGGTCAAGGCAAGCCGAAGGCAGAATCAAGTTTCTTTTCCGTGCCGATGCGCAAGGGTGCGCCAGACTTGGAAACCCTTGTGATCGCCGCTCGCGATCAGATGCTAGCATTGAGCGATCGGCTCAATCTCCTGCGCATGTTCGAGGCGACGCTGGCGGCGCTGGTGCTCGCCGATCGCTTGAACCGGGACTATGAGGACATCAAGAAGAGCCGCAGCCAGCTCGATTTCGACGACCTGATCAACCGGACGGCGACGCTTCTGTCGCGTGGCGATGTCAGCCCGTGGATCCACTACAAGCTCGACCAGGGCATCGATCATATTCTCGTCGACGAAGCGCAGGATACGAGCCCCGTTCAATGGACGATCATCCAGTCGTTGACGGAGGATTTCTTTTCTGGCGAAACGGCCCGCGGCGACAACCGCACCATGTTTGCCGTGGGTGACGAAAAACAATCGATCTATTCATTCCAAGGTGCCCGACCCGAGCGCTTCTCCAACGAGAGCATCGAAACGGAACGGCGGGTGCGGGCCGGCGAGCGGCTGTTCAGCGCCATCCGTCTGCAACTGTCGTTCCGCTCCACCGAGGACGTGCTTTCGGCCGTCGATACCGTCTTTGAACATCCGGCCCACGCGCGGGGTTTGAGTGCCCGCAACGAGGCGGTGGTGCATGCCTCGAACCGCATCGGGCATCCGGGCATCGTCGAGGTCTGGGACGAAATCGCGCCCGCCAAGACCATCCAGGAAGACGAATGGACGGCCGCCTTCGACGCAACACCGGAAAGCGCGCCGGTCAACATTCTGGCCCAGCGGATCGCGGCTGTTCTTGCCGAATGGATCGCTCGCGAGAACGTGGTGGAAAAGGGCGTCGCGCGGCCGATGCAGCCCGGCGACATCATCGTTCTGGTGCGCAAGCGCGATGCCTTCGTCAATGCACTGACGCGGGCTCTGAAGAGACGGGGCAATATTCCGGTTGCCGGCGCCGACCGGCTCGTTCTCACCAGCCATATCGCCATCCAGGACCTGATGGCGCTGGGCCGCTTCGTCCTGCTTCCGCAGGACGACCTGTCGCTGGCAGCGTTGTTGAAAAGCCCGCTCTTCAATCACAGCGAAGAGGCGCTTTTCGATCTGGCGGCGCGACGGGGGCCGACCGAGGGTCTCTGGTCGCGGCTGCAGACCGTGGCTGCGGATGAGGCAAGCCCCTGGCACGGGACGGAACGGCTGCTTTCGACCTATGCGAAGCTCGCAAGACAACTGCCCGTCCATGATTTCTATGCGCGCATTCTGGGGCCTGCCGGCGGGCGGGCGGCGTTTCTCGGGCGGCTCGGCAGCGAAGTCAGCGATATCCTCGACGAATTCCTGACCTTTGCGCTCGATCACGAGAAAAACGGCCTGCCCGGCCTGCAGGCCTTCATTTCCGGCCTCGAAATGGAGGCACCGACCGTCAAGCGTGAGCAGGACAAGGAGCGCAACGAGGTGAGAATCATGACCGTGCATGCGGCCAAAGGGCTGGAGGCGCCGGTGGTGTTTCTGGTCGATGGCGGCAGCAAGGCATTTAAGCCCCAGCATGTCTCCGGCTTGCGCCTGATGGAGAGCGGCAAGGATTTCATGTCTCCTGTCAAGCTACCGATCTGGCGCCCGCCCGGTGCCGCCTCCAATTCAATCACGGACCTTGATACCGAAAGATTGAAAACCGCAGCCGAAGAGGAATATCGCCGTCTGCTCTATGTCGGCATGACGCGAGCGGCTGACCGGCTGATCGTCTGCGGCTATCGCGGCAAGCTACAGAATTCGGATACATGGCATGCAATGGTCACGACAAGCCTCTCGACCGACACCAAGGGACGCTGCACGCCGCAGCTCTTCGAAGTGGCCGAGCAGCAATGGTCCGGCCATGTCTGGCGCGTATCGGGCGGCCCCCAGCGATCTGGGGTCGCGGTCCGTAGCGAGCGGGAAACAACGGCCGAGCGCAAGCCCCTGCCGCCGGCCTTGTCGCAAGTCCTGCCACCGCAAAGGCATCTGCCGCGCCCCTTGAGCCCTTCCGGTGCCGGCGTCATCATCGATGATGACGCTGCGGATCTGGCCATCAGATCGGCCCTGTTTTCGCCCAAGGCCGCTCCGCACCTATCGCTGCTGCGCGGTTCGATCCAGCACCGTTTTCTGCAGATGCTGCCATCGATCCCGCCGGACGATCGCCTGGCCGCCGCCGAGCGCTATCTGGAACGCTCCGTTCCAACCTGGTCACTGGAAGAGCGGCAATCACTGATCGCGTCTGTTTTCGGCGTGCTGGATCATCCGGATCTGACCGATCTCTTTACCGAGCAGGCCCGCGCCGAAGTCGCCCTGATGGGCACCTTGAAGCTTGGACGACGCGATTATGCCGTGTCGGGGCGGATCGACAGGCTGGCGGTGACGGGAAAGACCGTCGTAATCGCCGATTTCAAGACCAACAGGGACGTGCCGGAAACGGCAGACGCCGTGCCCTTCACCTACAAGGCGCAGCTGGCGATCTACCGGGCACTGCTGCGGCCGCTTTATCCGGATCACGCTTTCCGCTGCGTGCTGATCTATACCGAAGGGCCGCATGTTCTGGCCTTGCCGGAGGCAATGCTCGACAGCAGCCTTGAAGAGCTCGCGACAAAGTGAGATACCCCATATTGAAAACCAGGGGCCGGCGCCTCACATCATGGGCAACCGTTTCCCGAATACCGAATTCGGAACCGCCAAAATTCGAAACCAAGGAGCAGCCTATGGCTACCGTAAAAGTCGATACATCCAATTTTCAGGCCGAAGTCCTGAATTCTGCCGAGCCTGTGGTCGTGGACTTCTGGGCCGAATGGTGTGGTCCGTGCAAGATGATCGGACCGAGCCTCGAGGAAATCTCCAACGAGATGGCCGGCAAGGTCAAGGTCGTCAAAGTCAACATCGACGAGAACCCGGAAATCGCCGCCCAGTACGGCGTGCGCTCGATCCCGACGCTGGCAATGTTCAAGGCCGGTGAAGTGGCTGACATCAAGGTCGGTGCAGCGCCGAAGACAGCACTGACATCGTGGATCTCCACAGCAGCTGCCTGATCGTTTCCCACATGGATTCCGAAGGCCCGGCTTGCCCGGGCTTTTTTGTGCCGGTTATTTCGGCGGCGTTCCATTGTCGGCCAAAACGTCACCGACAAGATAGAGCGAACCGCCGATGAGGATTCGCGGCGAAACCAGGTCGTTTTCGAACATCTCACGGATGGCTGCCAGTGCTTCCGAAACGCCTGAGACGGCGCCGGACTCAAAACCTGCGGACGCTGCATCATCCGCCAGCGCAACCGGATCGATGCCAGCATCGGAGCCGCGGATCGGCACGGTGAAGACCTGTTCCGCCAGTCCCTTGAAAGCATTGAAGTAACCGACTGGATCCTTGGTATTGATCATGCCGATGATCAGGAACAGGGGACGCGGATCGCGTTCCTCGAAATTCGCCATGGTTTCGGCGATCACCTGGCCGGCGCCGGGATTGTGCCCGCCATCGACCCAGATTTCCGCGCCGGGAGGCGCGATTTCCGCTAGGTTTCCGAGCGTCAGCCGCTGCATGCGGCCCGGCCATTCCACCGATTGCAGCCCCTGCTCGATGGCGCGGTCAGGTACATCGAAACCGGCCGCCTTGACCGCGCGGATGGCTGCAGCTGCATTGGCATATTGATGGCGACCGACAAGCCGCGGCAAAGGAAGATCGGAAAGGCTGAATTCGTCCTGATAGATCAGCCGCCCGAATTCTTCATGGGCCATGAAGTCCTGGCCGTACACCGTATAGGGACAGCCGAGGCGATCTGCGGTCGATATCAGCACTTCGCGTGCCGCATCCTCTTCCTGATAGCCGATCACCACGGCGCAGCCGCGCTTCATGATACCGGCCTTTTCCGCCGCAATCAGTTCCACCCGGTCGCCGAGATAGGCCTGATGATCGAGCGAGATCGGCATGATCACCGAGACGGCCGGCTTCGCAATGACGTTGGTGGCATCGAACCGACCGCCGAGGCCGACCTCGAGAATGGCGACGTCGGCGGGGTTCTCCGCAAACAGCAGGAATGTGACCGCCGAAAGAATTTCAAAAACCGTGATCTTCTGTCCGCCATTGGCATCTGCCACGCGCCGGACGGCATCGGCCAGCACGGCATCGGCGACCAGCTCGCCCCGTCCGTCCTTGACGCCCAGCCGGTAGCGTTCATGCCAGTTGACCAGATGCGGCGAGGTATGCACATGGACGCTCAGGCCCGCCGCCTCGAGCATGGCGCGCGAAAAGGCCGTTACCGAGCCCTTGCCGTTGGTGCCGGCGACATGGATGACCGGAGGCAGACGGTCCTGCGGATTACCGAGGGTGGCGAGCAACCGGGTGATCCGGTCCAGCGAGAGATCGAACCCCTTGGGATGGAGACCGAGAAGCTTCTCGATTTCCTGCGCCGCTTCGCTGACTTTCACTGCCGTCATCGTCTTTCCCCGGATATCCCGGCGACCGGCGGCTCAAACACGGACGCCGGCGTCACACGAGTAGCTTAACGTAAAACCGCCTCTGCGCAGATACGAACGCAAAGGCGGCGATAGCGGCAAATCTTGCCCGGAGGCCGACCGTTAAATCAGGCGCTGGCCGCGATCGGAAGTGCTGCGACCGGAACGGCCGCGCCATTGGTCTTTACGGCTTCGGCAGGCTTCTTCATCAGGATCTTCAATACGCTGGCAAGCGTTTCGGGAATATCGTGCCGCTTGATCACCATATCGACCATACCATGCTCCAGAAGGTATTCCGACGTCTGGAACCCTTCAGGCAGCTTTTCGCGAATCGTCTGTTCGATGACGCGCTTGCCGGCAAAGCAGATTTCAGCACCCGGCTCCGCCAGATGCAGGTCGCCCAGCATGGCATAGGAGGCGGTGACGCCGCCAGTGGTCGGATTGGTCAGGACAACAATATAGGGAAGGCCCGCTTCCTTCAGCATCTGCACGGCAACGGTGGTGCGCGGCAGCTGCATCAGCGACAGGATGCCTTCCTGCATACGGGCGCCCCCGGATGCCGGGAAAATCACCAGCGGACATTTTTCTGAGATTGCCCGCTCAAAGGCCTTGATGATCGCTTCGCCGGCAGCAATACCAAGCGAGCCGCCCATGAAATTGAATTCATGCACGACGCCGACGAGCTTGACGCCGCGGCAGCGGCCGACACCGGCAACGATCGTGTCTTCGAGATCCGTCTTTACGCGGCTGTCGCGCAGGCGGTCAGTGTATTTCTTGGAATCGCGGAATTTCAGCGGGTCCTGTGCCACCTTCGGCTGGGCCAAGGCCTCATAGACGCCGTCATCGAACAGGTCCTTCAACCGCGCCTTGGCCGGCATTTTCATGTGGAAGCCGGAGGCTGGAATAACCCACTTGTTCTCCTCGAGATCGCGGTGAAAGACCATTTCGCCGGTTTCCGGGCATTTGATCCACAGATTCTCGGCGACTTCCCGACGACCCAGCATCGAGTTGATCTTCGGGCGAACGTAGTTTGTGATCCAGTTCAAATCGAAACTCCTGAATATTCACAGTCGGGTCTGCGCCACAATGTGGGCAATTATTCGGCCGCTGCAAGTCTTGCGGTGCGGACGCCGGCCGAAAGGCCCCGCACCAGCGTTTCTACACCGGGCACGGTCGCACCGGTGGCCTGTCCATCTTCGGTCAGGCTTGATGCAACCTGATTGATGATCGCCGTGCCGACGACGACACCGTCAGCAGACGCGCCAATCGCTCGTGCATGCTCCGGCGTCTTGACACCGAAACCGACGCAGACCGGCAGCTTCGTGTGGCCCTTGATCCGCTGGACGGCGCCCGACACCAGCGACGGATCCGGCAAAGCCGAACCGGTGATGCCGTTCATCGATACGTAGTAGACGAAGCCCGACGTGTTCTGCAAAACCTTCGGCAGGCGTTTGTCATCGGTCGTCGGTGTTGCCAGGCGGATAAAGTTGAGACCTTTTTCCAGCGCCGGGATGCAAAGCTCATCATCCATTTCCGGCGGCAGATCGACGACGATCAGGCCATCGATACCGGCGGTTAGCGCGTCCTCAACGAAACGATCAACGCCATAGATGTAGATGGGGTTGTAATAGCCCATCAAAACGATCGGTGTATCCTGATCGTCCGCACGAAACCGTCGGGCAAGCTCAAGCGTCTTGACCAGCGTCTGGCCGCCCTTCAGCGCACGCTGGCCGGCCAGCTGGATTGCCGGACCATCGGCCATCGGATCGGAAAACGGCATGCCGAGTTCGATGACATCGGCACCAGCCGACGGCAGCGCTTTCATGATCGACAGCGAGGTTTCGAAATCCGGATCACCGCCCATGAAATAGGTGACCAGCGCCGGCCGGCCTTCGGCGGCGAGATCGGCAAAACGTTTGTCCATGCGTGCGGTCATCGTCTTACAGTCCCATTCCAAGCAGCTTGCCGACGGTGAAGATATCCTTGTCGCCGCGGCCGCAGAGATTCATCACGATGATCTGGTCCTTGTCCATCTTCGGCGCCCTTTTCATCACTTCTGCCAAGGCATGGCTTGGCTCAAGTGCCGGAATGATGCCTTCGAGGCGGGTCAGGAACTTGAAGGCTTCGAGCGCCTCGTGATCCATGATCGGCACATATTCAACGCGGCCGGCATCCTTCAGCCAAGAATGTTCAGGGCCAATGCCAGGATAGTCGAGGCCGGCGGAAATCGAATGGCCTTCCTTGATCTGTCCGTCGCCATCCTGCAGCAGGTAGGTACGGTTTCCGTGCAGGACGCCCGGCGAACCGGCGGTCAGCGAGGCGCAATGTTCCTCACCGTCCAGCCCCTTGCCACCGGCTTCGACGCCGACGATCTTGACGCTGTCATCGTCGAGGAAAGGATGGAACAGGCCGATGGCATTCGATCCGCCACCAACGGCGGCGATCAGCATGTCCGGCAAACGGCCTTCGGCGGCCATCATCTGCTCGCGCACTTCCCGGCCGATGACCGACTGGAAGTCGCGGACCATTTCCGGATAGGGGTGCGGGCCGGCGGCGGTGCCGATCATGTAGTAGGTGTCATCGACATTGGTGACCCAGTCGCGCAGCGCCTCGTTCATCGCGTCCTTCAGCGTGCCGTGGCCGGCCGTGACCGGCTTGACCTCGGCACCGAGGAGCTTCATGCGGAAAACGTTCGGCGCCTGGCGCTCGACATCGGTGGCACCCATGTAAACGACGCAGGGAAGACCGAAACGGGCGGCAACCGTCGCCGATGCGACACCATGCTGGCCGGCGCCGGTTTCGGCGATGATGCGGGTCTTGCCCATGCGCTTGGCGAGAAGGATCTGGCCCAGGCAATTGTTGATCTTGTGCGAGCCGGTATGATTGAGTTCGTCGCGCTTGAAGTAGATTTTCGCGCCGCCCAGTTCCTGCGTCATCCGTTCCGCGAAATAAAGCGGGCTCGGGCGACCGGTATAATGCGTATTGAGATGCTGGAGTTCGGCCTGGAACGCCTCGTCGGTCTTGGCGATATTCCACTTTTCCTCGAGATCGAGGATGAGCGGCATCAGGGTCTCGGCAACGAACCGGCCGCCGAAAATGCCGAAGCGTCCGTCTTCATCCGGCCCGGCCTTGAACGAATTCAGTTTTGGCGTCTCGTTCACTTCATTCTCCCTGCAACTGCATTCTTTTCGAGGCCATCTTTTCAAGGACAGTTTCCGCCCGCCTGACGGCATCGAAAAACGCGTCCATGCGCGTCAGATCCTTCACACCCGGGGCACTTTCGACGCCTGACGACGTATCTATGGCCTTTGTTCCGGATATTGCCAGTGCTTCGGCGAGATTGTCCGCGCTCAAACCACCGGAAAGCATGTAATCGACGGTGTCGTCAAGCGCTTCAAGCAGCCGCCAATCGAAGGAAACCCCGTTGCCGCCCGGAAGCTGTGACCCCTTGGGTGGCTTGGCGTCCAGCAGGAACCTGTCGGCGATGCCTATATAGGGATCGATCCGGCGCAGATCATCGGCATCGCGGATCGAAAGTGCCTTGATGACGGGCAGTCCGTAGACCGCCTTGATGTTCAGAACGCGCTCCGGGCTTTCCTCGCCGTGCAACTGCAGCATATCGGGAGCGAGCGCCGAAACGATTTCGTCGAGATCGTCATTGTCGGCGTCCACGGTCACGGCGACGATCTTCGCCTTTCCGCGGATTCGCTCGGCCAAGCGTCCCGCATCATCAGGTTCGATATTGCGCGGACTTTTCGGGAAGAAGATGAAACCCACATGCGAGGCGCCGAGCGTGACAGCCCGGTCCACGGCTTCGGCAGTCTTCAGACCGCAAATCTTCACTTCCGTTTTCATGGAAAGCGACGTGACATGAAATTCGGTGTGAGTCGAGCCAAAAAGCGGCGTCAATTGGTCCCGGAGACTTGTCGGCGTTATGCCTTCAATGATATATGCTATGTATATATTATATCAAGCGAGGCTTCATGAAAACGCTGATCGATATCGCCGAGCCACAGATAAAAGCCCTGGAGGAGATTGCACGTACGGAAAACCGTTCGCGGGCAGCTATCATCCGCGCTGCCATAGATGATTATTTATCCCGCCGCGCCAATGACAACAATGGCGACGCCTTCGGGTTGTGGGGGATCGCAAGATCGACGGGCTCAACTATCAGGAAAAGATCCGTAGCGAATGGTGAAAGCCCTGTTCGATACCAATATCCTGATCGATTACCTGAACGGAATTACCGAGGCGCGGGACGAAATCCAACTTTATGAAGACAAGGCGATCAGCATGATTTCCTGGATGGAAGTCATGGTTGGCGCCGACACTCCATTCGAGCAGGCAACACAGGCATTTCTGGGCCGGTTTCGGTTGATTGAACTGAACGACCAGATTGCCGCCCGCGCCGTGGTTCTGCGCCGGGAACGAAGGATCAAGCTGCCGGATGCAATTATCGAGGCGTCTGCGCAGGTCAATGGCATGCTTCTGGTCACACGGAACAAGAAGGATTTCGACGCCGGTTCGCCTGGCGTGCGTATTCCCTATGTATTGTAAGCCGGCGCCAGACGAACCATATCCCGTTCAAGCATAACGAACGGAGAACCAACATGCGCCTTGTGCTTGCCCTGCTCCTGCCATGGCTGCAATTCTTCACGATCGGCCGGCCTTTTGCGGGCATTATCTGCCTGATCCTGCAGGTAACATTGATCGGCTGGATTCCGGCGGCGATCTGGTCGGTCTATGCACTCAGCCAGTACAAGACGGACGAAAAGATCAGGGAAGCGCTTGGCAGCCAGCATCGCCGCTAACCCGAAGCGCCCTTAATCGAAATCGATGGCGTGAAGCATCGTGCCGTTGCGCTTCAGCCAACGTTTGGCATCGTCGGTTGCCGGGCACAGGTCCGCGCAAGATCCCAGAAATCTGGGCCGTGGTTCATCTCGCGCAGATGTGCGACCTCATGGGCTGCGAGATAGTCGATGACCTTAGGAGGCGCCATGACGATGCGCCAGGAGAAACTCAGAGCGCCATCGGCCGAGCACGAACCCCAGCGGCTACGGGTGTCCTTGAAGCTGAGGGATTTGACCTTGCGACCCACCGTTCGTGCGTGGATAGCAACCAGCCGTTCAAGATCCTTGCGGGCTTCCTTTTTCAGGAAATCGGCGATTCGCCGACCGAGATGCTCTTCCGCCCCGCTGACTTTTAAAATTTGCTCTTCATCTACGGTAATCGCTTCGGTCAGCCCCCGCAGCTTGCCGGTTCGCTCGATGCGATGCGCAACGCCGCGAATAAGAATGCTGCCACCATCCTCCAGTGTGCTTTCGCCGGAGAAACGGGAAAGCTTGGTCATCAGCCATCCCTGATGCCGGTCGAGGAATGCGTTCACCTCGCGCTCAGCCAAGCCAGAGGGGATGGTCATCTTCAGGGCCCGGCCACCCGGCTCGATTCGTAACGTCATGCGCGTGGCCCGAGCATTCTGCTTGATCGTCAGCGACAGGATCTTGCCGGCGACGTCGATGCTGCGCACCGTCGGCGGTGGCGGCTTCTTTGGTGAGCGAGCGGGTTTTCTGAGCAACGAGAACATCAGACGGTGATATCCGATTCGGATGAAAGGCGCATGAGGCACGTAAAAAGGCCGGCACCTTTGGAAAGGCGCCGGCCGGCATTTCAGATGGTTTCAGATCAATTGGCCGGGAAACCCGGAACAGAGCCGGAACCGCCGGAATTGCGCTCGCGCATGAAGCGGTCGAAATCGTCCTGGTCCTTGGCACGGCGAAGTTCACGCACATAGGAATCGAACTGCTCGCGCATTTCGTCCAGTTTGCGGCGCTCCTCGTCGAGACGGGCCAGTTCGGCATCGCGCCAGTCGTCGAAGGCAACGTTGCCGGTACCGAAGGACGGGCGATAGCGGTTACGCCCGCCGCGCTTAAAGGACGAAAATACACCATCGACGGTGTCGTTGGCATCCTTCTTGAACGTCTTCAGCCGTTCGCCGAAGATGATATAGGCGAGCATGGCCAGGCCAAGCGGCCAGAAAACCACGAAACCGAGCACCATCATTGCAATGGTCGCGGGCGTCCAGTCCGGACGGATCAATGCGGATTGGTTCATCTGTGGAAGTCCTCGTTTATCGTGGGCCGCCCTGTGCGACCCGCTAACGAAGATGTGGGAAGGTGTTGCCGCCTCTGCAAGATATTCTCCCATCCCAATCGATCAAGTCCCTGATCACACTGGAAGAAATCCTTGCAGACCAAAGCCTCAGGCGGACTTTCCGCCCTTGATCACACGTCGCACCGGTTTGGCGCTGCGGGTGTGGTCCCGGTGGAAGGCCGAGATTCGCGGGGCGATTTCGCGACGGAAACGCGATCCGTTGAAGACGCCGTAGTGGCCGACATCCGGCTGCACATAGTGCATGCGCATATGGTCCGGGATGTTGGTGCAGATCGTTTGCGCGGCCTGCGTCTGACCGGCACCGGAGATATCATCGTTCTCGCCTTCAACCGTCAGCAACGCCACCTTGCGGATCGCTGTCGTATCGACCTTCTGCCCCCGGTGCATCATCTCGCCCTTCGGCAGGACGTGCCTGATGAAGACGGTATCCACCGTCTGCAGATAGAACTCCGCCGTCAGGTCCATCACCGCCAGATATTCATCGTAGAAATCACGGTGCTTTTCGGCGGCGTCCCCGTCATTCTTGACGAGATGCTCGAAAAAGTCCTTGGTCGCGGTCAGATGGCGGTCGAGGTTCATCGACATGAAGCCGGAGAGTTGCAGGAAGCCCGGGTAAACCTGGCGCATGAAACCCGGAAGCGGGAACGGCACCGGCATCACGACATTGTCGCGAAACCATTCGATCGGCTTCTGCTCCGCCAGCTTGTTGACCGCGGTCGGATTGATGCGCGTGTCGATGGGGCCGCCCATCAGCGTCATTGATGACGGCGACAGCGGATCATCATTGGCTTCCATGACGGCAACTGCAGCCAGAACAGGCACTGCCGGCTGGCAGACCGCGATCACATGGGTGTCAGGTCCGAGGAAATGGAGGAGGTTGATGATGTATTCGATGTAATCGTCGAGATCGAACGTGCCTTCGGCGAGCGGCACGTTGCGTGCGTCGATCCAATCGGTGATGTAGACATCGGAATTCGGCAGCATGGCTTCCACCGTGCCGCGCAGCAGCGTCGCATAATGCCCCGACATCGGCGCGACGATCAGAACTTTCGGATCGGCTGCGCGGCTCTTCGGCAGGGCGCGCTGGAAATGGATGAGATTGCAGAACGGCTCGCGCCAGACGATCTTTTCGGTCACGGCCACCGGCACACCGTCGATGACAGCTTCCGGAAGGCCAAAGGTCGGCTTGCCATAGCGCCGGGTAGAGCGCTCGAAAACCTCAAGGCCAGCAGCGGCTGCACGTCCCATATAGGTATGCGACATTGGATTAAGCGGATTGCTGTAGGCGAGCCGCATGGCATCGGCCGCAGCCCGCCAGGGCGCCATCATTGCATGATTGAGCTCATAAAGCTGGTAAAACATCGGAAGCGCACTCCTTGTTACCGTAAACGACAACGCCGCTCCCTACCGGACGCAACCCTGCATTCTTGTTTTCTCGCCACAACGGCCAAAGACACTAGCATTTTTCTATTGCAACGCAATAAATAGGGCGTCAGACCATTTGAGCAACCACTCCTGCCGGACCCTACAGAACAAGGCTTGATATATCGTGAAGTGGCTTGCTCCGGGCTGTTTTGTCCTTCAATCGGCAATCCCGTAAAATGCAGCGGCCGTCCCGTGAAACACCGCCTGCCTTCCTTCCTCGTCCAGATGTGCGGTAAGCGCAGTTGCGGCTTCCATCCAGCGCTCGTAGGTAGAGGCGAGTTCGACGACCGGCCAATCACTGCCGAACATCACACGCGCGGGGCCGAAAACCTCCAGAAGATGTGAGGCGTAAGGCTTCAAGCATTCGACCGACCAGCTTTCACCCGCCTCCGTGACAAGACCCGAGAGCTTAACCGAAACATTGGAGCGCTCAGCCAACGCCGCCATATCAGCGCGCCAAGGCTCGATTATGCCCTTTTCGATGAATGGCTTGGCTCCATGATCGACAACGATCGGCAAAGCGGGAAGATGATCGGCCAGGGCTGATATCACCGGCAGATGACGCGGCTGGATCAGCGCGTCGAAACGCAAGCCCATTTCGGCGACAAGATGCAAAGTCTCCAACGCTGCAGGCTGCAGGATATAGGCCGTATCCGCGATCCCCTGCAGCATCGGCCGGATACCCCTGAATTTCGGATATTGGCCGAGCCGACGGAGATCCTCGGCGGCGTGAGGTGCGCATATATCGACCCAGCCAACAACGGCGGCAATGGTGTCTTCCTTTTCCGATAGGTCCAGCAGGAAAATCGTTTCGGCGATGTTCGGCGCCGCCTGAACGAGAACGGTGCGGACTACACCGCAGGCCTTGAGATGCGGAGCAAGGTCGGCAGGCGTAAAATCCCCGTAGATTGCCGAAAGATCCGGCGTCGGCCAGTTGTTGTGGCCAAGGCCAAGCGTCCAATAGTGCTGGTGGGCGTCGATCCGCTTCATGCCGAAACCTTGATCACCGCCTTGATCAGACCGGATTTTTCATGTGCCCAGCGCGGCAGGTCTTCGACAGCGCGCTCAAGCGTGGTGCGGTGGGTGATCAACTTGTCGATCGGGACATGTCCGGCACGGATCGAAGCCGCGACATGCTCGAAATCCATCCGCGTGGCATTGCGGCTGCCGATCAGCATCATCTCACGCTTGTGGAATTCCGGGTCGGAAAAGCGGATGTCATCCTTGACGACGCTGACGAAGACGAGGCAACCACCATGGGCGACGAAGGAGAAGGATTTCTCCATCGAACCCCCGTGACCTGTGGCATCGAAGACCACGTCGAAACCTTCGCCATCGGTTGCCGACAAGACCGCCTGCAGCGCATTTTCCCCGCCAGGATGCCACCCGTGAATCCAAGCCGGTCACCGGCCATTCCCAGTCGCTCGGCGCTTGCGTCGAGCAGGGTCACGGCATGACCGGCAATCCGCGAGAAGATTGCGGTCCCCAGGCCGATCGGCCCGGCGCCGATAACCAGCGCCCGGCTGCCGGCGGGTGCCAGCGATCGCCGTACGGCATGGGCGCCGATCGCCAGGAATTCCACCGTCGCTGCCGCTTCGAGCGACAGGTCCCCGGCCGGATAGAGATTGGTTTCAGGAACAAGAATTTCCTCGCAGAAGGCGCCATCGGTATGAACGCCCAGAACCTTGATGGCGGTACAGCAATTGGGCTTGCGCTGCCGGCAGGCGACACAGGTCCCGCACGAAAGATAAGGGTTGACGATGACCGGCGTTCCCGGCTCCAACGTCGCGCCGGCTCCGACTTCGAGTACGGTCGCGGAAATCTCGTGGCCCATGACCCGCGGATATTCCAGAAACGGATGCTTGCCTTCGAATATATGATAGTCGGTGCCGCAGATGCCGACATGGCTGACGGCAAGCCGCACCCAGCCTGCCGGTGGCGTCGGCAAAGCCTTTCGCTCGACGATTTCCAGACGTCCGGGTTCGGGGCAAAGAACTGCTTTCATGGCGTCGTCCGAGTTTCACTTTGGGAAGAAATTGGCACGGCGAATGCCGTGCCAGAGCCAAGCAGGATCAGCGCGAACCGCGGCGGCGCAACTGATCGACATAGACGATGATGATGATCAGGGCGCCGGTGATGATTCGCTGCCAGAACGAATTGACGTTGAGAAGATTGGCGCCATTGTTGATCGTCGCCAGGATGAATGCCCCGATCAGGGGACCATGCACCGAGCCGACCGCCCCAAACAGGCTGGTGCCGCCGATCACGGACGAGGCGATCGCCTGCAGTTCCCAGCCTTCGGCCTGGGTCGCATTGCCGATACCGATGCGAGAGGCAAGGAGCAGGCCGACGAAGGCCGCACAGGTCGAGGACAGGATATAGGCGAGATAGATGGTCCTGTTGACGTTGACGCCGGACAGACGCGCCGCCTCGCTGTTGGAGCCGACCGCGAAGAGATAGCGGCCCCAGCGGCTGAGATGCAGGAATATGTAGGCCGGCACCGCGACAACCAGGACCATCCAGAACAGGCTCGGAACGCCAAGGAAATCAGCGCGAGAGAAATCGGTGAAACCATCATTGCTGATCGAGATGGTCGATCCATTGGTGATCAAAAGGCCAATGCCGCGCAGCGATGTCAGCGTTGCGAGCGTGATGATGAAGGCCGGCAGACCCATGCGCACGATGCCGAAAGCATGAAACGCGCCGATGGCGACGCCCACCAGTAGGGTCAGCGCCATGGCCGGCCAGAGCGGCACGCCTGCCTGCAGCAGCCAGGCGATGGTGACGCTGGAGAAGCCGACAACAGCACCCACAGACAGGTCGATACCGGCCGTGATGATCACGAAAGTCTGGCCAACGGCGAGGATCGCCGTCATCGCGCCCTGACGCAGCAGGTTGCTGATGTTGTTCGGCGTCCAGAAGCTGTTCGTAAAGATGCCGAGCAGCAACCAGAGGAGCAGCAGGAGGCCGAGCAAGATCAGACCGAACAGGATGTTCATGCCCTTCTTCGGCACCGGTGCGGATTCCGTTGTGGTCTCTACGCTCATGATTTTGCTCCCTCACACATTCTTATCTTGTCTTTTCAGTTCACCCGCGTCAGACGCCGATCGCCTGCGTCAGCACTTCCTCATGCGAGGCGCTGCGATAGGTATGGCTGGCCACGAGCTTCCCCTGCCGGAAAACATGCAGCCTGTCCGAAAGCTCATAGACTTCAGGAAGGTAGGACGAGATCAGGATAATGCCTGCGCCCTGCTCAAGAAGCCGCGCGAACAACCGGTAGATTTCCGCCTTGGTGCCGACATCGACGCCGACGGTCGGCTCGTCGAAGATAAACAGCTTGGCGCCATGGCTCAGCCACTTGCCGATAACGATCTTCTGCTGGTTGCCGCCGGACATGGCGGACGCGAGCACGCGCCGCGTCGGCGTCTTGATCTTCAGGTCGCTGATCTGCTTGTCAGCATTCTCGATTTCACGGCGCCGGTTGATGGTCAGGCCACTGGTCAACCGGTCGAAAATCGGAAGGTTGATGTTCAACCCGATCGGCAGGTTCAGGCAAAGCCCCTGGTCGCGTCGGCTTTCCGGCGCCAACGCAATGCCGAGATCCATCGCCTTGCGCTCGTTGCCGATCGTGACTTTATTCCCCTGCCAGAAGATTTCGCCGGCGCTGAGGGGCTGGCGGCCGTAAAGCCCGAGCGCGAACTCGCTGCGTCCGGCGCCGATCAGGCCGTAGAGACCGACGATCTCGCCGGCCTTGACCGACAGTGAAATATTCTCGAAGCCGGGACCGGACAGTCCGCGCGTTTCGACAATCATCTCGCCGATCGGCAGGTGTTCCTTGTGATAAATCTGCTCGATGGTCCGATTGATCATCATTGAGATCAGCTCGGCATCGTTGGTCTCGCCGATCAGACGCGTTCCGACATGGGTTCCATCGCGCAGAACCGAGACACGGTCGGCCAGTTCGAAGACTTCTTCCATGCGGTGGCTGATGTAGACGATCGTCACACCTTCATTCTGAAGCCGGCGAATAAGCCGGAAAAGCTGCGCCGATTCCTGTCGCGTCAGATAGGCGGTCGGCTCGTCGAAAATCAGGAACTGGGTGCCGCGCATGGCCGCGCGCGCCGTCGCAACGAGCTGCTGCTGGCCAATCGTCAGGTCGCTGAGGAGAGCCGCCGCCGGCAGGTTGAAGCCGAGATCGTTGAGCACCACCTGCGCGGCGTCGGTCATGGCGCGTTGGCGCATCAGACCTTTGGCCTGCATCTCATCGCCAAGAAACATATTGGCAGCGACCGTCAGGTGACGACAAAGCACGACCTCCTGGTGCACGGCATTGATGCCGCGGGAAATGGCCTCGGTCGGCGTCGCAAGCTGCACCGATTGGCCGCACCAGTAGACTTCCCCGGATGTTCGGCGGATCACGCCTGTCAGAAGCTTGATAAGAGTGGATTTGCCGGCGCCGTTTTCACCGACGATGGCGTGGATTTCGCCGGAGAGAAAGGTGATGTTCGCCGGCTTCAAGGCCTCGACGGCACCGTATTTCTTCTGCAGTCCACGCAATTCGAGGATCGGCTGCCCCTTGGCAACAGGATGCCCCGCTGTGTGCAACTGGCTGATGTCGTGAAGTCCTGTCATGACGGCTCCCTCCCCACATTCGAAAACCTGCCTCACGCGGCGCGAGCCCTATGAGGCAGGACGATTCGTCTGGATTGACGTCGGCAGGCCCCGGTCTTGAAGCCGGGGCCTGCCGCTCAAACGGATCAGTTGACCTTCGGGTTCAGAAGGGCATCGATCTTCGGGTCGGCCATATTGGCCTTGGTCACCAGGTTTGCACCGGTATCAACATTGGCCTCGACCTTTTCCTTCTTGGAAGCAGCGAGAGCCGTCTTGATGCCGTCATAGCCCATACGGTAGGGATCCTGCACGACGAGGCCGGCAAGCACGCCCTCCTTCAGGAAGCCAACCGTTTTTTCGTCGCTGTCGAAGCCGATGACCTTGATCTTATCGCCGAGCTTGTTTTCAGCGATCGCCTGGCCAACGCCCTGCGCCATGATCAGGTTGGAGGCAAAAACGCCAACGAGGTTAGGATTTGCTGTGATCAGGTCGGTCATCATGTTGAGACCGGTTGTCGCCTGGCCGTCGGCATACTTGTCGGCAACGATTTTCAGGCCCGGATATTTCGCACCGATGACCTCGACGAAGCCTTCATGGCGCTGATCGAGCGAACCGACACCCGGCAGGCTGGTGATGATGGCGATTTCGCCCTCTTCCTTGCCTGTGGCTTCCTTGATGGCAGCGGCGAGACCTTCAGCGGCGATACGGCCACCCTGAACGTTGTCGGTGGTCAGGAACGACGTGAAAGCCTTCGAGTCGGCCCCTGAGTCGATACCGATGATCGGAACAGCCTTGGCGGCTTCATCGATGGGCTTGCCGAGTGCCTTGAATTCCGTCGGCGAGATGACGACGGCCGCAGGCGCGCCGGCAACGGCGTTTTCAAGAATGCTGATCTGGCCGTTGATGTCGGATTCCGACTGTGCGCCGAGTTCCGGTACGTTGACACCGAGATCCTTGCCGGCAGCCCGGGCGCCAGCCAGAACGATCTGCCAGTAGAAGGATGTGGTATCCTTGACGATGATCGGGATGGTGACGTCCTGCGCGAACGAGGTCATCGGCATCATGGTTGCAAAACCGCGGCGCCAGCGAGGCTGGTGAATGCGCGGCGGGACAGAATGTTCTTCATCATTGTCATGTTGTTCTCCTCCAACAACGTCTCGTTAAGTTCTCCTCAGACCGGGCAGCGAGACGTAAACCGCTCGATCTTTTATCCATAAAAAACATTGCACAGAGGCAAGCTATCTTAGTGTTTTTGAAAATGCAAGCGACATCAAACGACTTTTCGACGGATGGTGCAAACTCTCAACTCATTGAAATTACTGCTTTTCCAACCAGCATTACAACCTCCCACAAAGGTCAGCCGTAGGAGGCGGAAACTTCTCCCTATTCCGATGCTAGTTCAGAGATATTTCAAACGCAACAAAAATATGATATTTCTGTTCCGAATTTCATAAATTTGGAATGTCCAGTCCAATTTGGAAATCCTCAGTCGCTATCAACGGTGAAGAGTTCCCCGGGCCGAACGACCCCTTCTTCAGAATGATGTTTCCGTAGAGTTGGAATTCCGTGGTCGCGACGATGTAAGCAGCACTGCGCGCGCGTTCGTAGAAGGCAAAACGCTCGATCGGCATGACCTCGAAGTCCCCGGCAAGTTTTTTGACGAGGCTCTGGAACTTGACGCAGACCGCCGGCACAGCCGTCGGGTCGCCGACAACCTCCATCCGCCAGGCGGCTTCGTCCACGAAGGTATCAAGCGGCATATGCGCCAGTATCGCTTCAAGAATGCTTGGCGCACCAATGCCATCAGCGCGCACGACCGTCGGCCCCATGGTACTGGCGGGGAAATTCGCGTCGGCAATGACGATCTCGTCACCATGGCCCATGGTGCGGATCGCGTGCAGCAATTCCGGTCCGAGCAGGGGTGGATACCCTTCAGCATTTCGTCTTCCTTTCCGTCCAGCTAGACCCGGACAGCATCTATTCCAAGTTCCGGCGCGACAAGCGTGTGGGCTTCGTAGGCCGTGAAATCCTCCGGCGTGAGACGCCGGTCGGTCAGTTCCATATTGCGCAGAAGGCTGGACGGTTTTGCGGTGCCGAGAAGAACCGATGCGACCAGCGGATGCTGCAGGGGAACTGGATGGCCGGCTGCGCAAGAGGCGAGCCCTGCGTGGCGGCAATCGTTTCCATGGCGGTTACTTTCTCCAGAACATCCGGCGTTGCCGGCATGTAATCGAAATGCGCCCCTTCAACAGGACCTGTTGCCAGAATACCCGAGTTGAAGACCCCACCAATCACCAGCGAGGTCTGCTTTTTCTCGCAAAGCGGCAACAGTTCGGCCTCCGCCGTACGGTCCAGCAGCGTGTAGCGGCCAGCCAGGAGAATGCAGTCGAGATCCGCTTCCCGCATGACATCGAGGCAGACCGGAACTTCGTTGACGCCAAGACCGTAGGCGGCGACGGCGCCGCTCGATTTCAGCTCTTCAAGCGCTTTCAGGCCGCCGTCGAAAAGCTGGCGCAGGTAGATCGCGTTGCGCTCGGCCCCATGGGTGTAAACGCCGATATCGTGGACAAAGAGAATATCGATGCGGTTGAGACCAAGACGCGCATGGCTGAATTCGACCGAACGCATGATGCCGTCATAGGAATAATCGTAATCCGTATCGAAGGGCAGCGGATTGACGAAGCCGTAGCTTGGAACCTTGTCGTAGGCGACCGGCCGCTGCAGCCGGCCAACCTTGGTCGACAGAACGTAACTTCCCGTCGGTTTGTCGCGCAGGAAATCGCCGACACGCCGCTCGGCCAAGCCGAAACCGTACCAGGGGGCCGTATCGATGAAGCGAATGCCGGTTTGCCATGCGGCCTCAAGCGTTTCCATCGCCACATCCCGCGGACAGGCGCGGTACATGCCGCCGAGCGGGGCAGTGCCGAAGCTGAACTCCGTGACCGACAGGTCAGTCCGTCCTATTTTTCTGGTCTGCAGCAAAAGTTTCTCCTCGACGCCTCTTCTAGAACTGGTTGGCGACACGTTTCGTCAGAGTGTCGCGCCCAGGTGCCAGGGTACGAATTCATTGTCGCCATAGCCGAACAGTTCGCTCTTGGTTTTCTTGCCGGAGGCCGTATCGACGATCAGATCGAAGATTTCGCGTGCCTTGCCGGCAATCGTCGCATCGCCTGTGGCGATCGTGCCGCAATCGATGTCCATGTCCTCTTCCATCGACTGGTAGAGCGCCGTGTTGCTGGTCAGCTTGATCGACGGGCATGGGCGCGAACCGAAGCAGCTGCCGCGGCCAGTCGTGAAGGTGATAACATTGGCGCCGCCGGCGACCTGGCCCGTGGCTGAAACCGGATCGTAGCCGGGTGTATCCATGAACACGAGGCCGTGTTCCTTGACGCGTTCGGCATAGTTGTAAACAGCCGTCAGCGGCGAACGGCCACCCTTGGCCACGGCACCGAGCGACTTTTCAAGGATCGTCGTCAGGCCGCCGCGCTTGTTTCCCGGCGAAGGATTGTTGTCCAGCGAAGCACCGTGCATCGCCACGTAATTTTCCCACCAGGAGATCAGCCCGTCGAGCTTCTTGGCCACATCCTCGTTCACAGCACGGCTGCGGAGCAAATGCTCGGCACCGTAGATTTCCGAGGTTTCCGAAAGAATGGCCGTGCCGCCGGCGCCGGCGAGAATATCGACGGCGGCACCGAGTGCCGGATTGGCCGTGATACCTGAGAGACCATCGGAGCCGCCACATTGCAGGCCGACGATGATTTCGCTGACCGGAATGGCAACGCGTTTGGCAGTGCCGACCTCGGCCGCAATTTCACTCAGCACGCCAAGCGCGCGGGCAACCGCACGGCGCGAACCGCCCGCATCCTGAATATTGAAGTGGCGTTTTCCGGCACCCGCGCCGCTCTGGCCATAAAGCGTCAGCTGGTTGACTTCGCAACCAAGGCCGACCATGAGCACGCCACCGAAATTGACGTGTCGCGTATAACCGGCGAGCGTCCGGTGCAGGTTCTGCATGCCGTCGCCGGTCGAACTCATGCCGCAGCCCTGATCGTGAACGATCGGCACGAAACCGTCGATGCCGTCATAATGCGGCAAAATGGTCTTGTTGGCTTCCTCGGCGATCGCGCGACAGACGGTGGTGGAACAGTTGACGCTGGCAATGATGCCGATGAAATTGCGCGTTGCCGCCCGGCCATCAGCGCGGCGATAGCCCATGAAGGTGCGGGCCTTGTCAGCTTGGCTCGCCGCTTCGGGCGGCACGGGTGCGCCGATCGAAAGACGGTCCTGATCGAAGGCGAGATTGTGCGAATGCACATGGTCGCCAGCGGCGATCTCCACGGTTGCCCGGCCGATGGCCTGGCCGTATTTCACGACGGGTTCGCCGATATGCACCGGCCGGATCGCCACCTTGTGCCCGGGATCGATCCGGCCATTGGCACGAACACCGCCGGGAAGATCGCCACCGGCTTCGATGGCAAGGGATGCGACGGCGACATTGTCTTCCGGCGACAAAACGATGAAGGACGGTGCGGCCACCCTGAATATCTCCCGTGACGATTTTTGGGAGAACGGTGATGTTCTCCGATTTTTGTCTTTTATCTACAATAGACAGTTTTCCGTCAATGGGTATTATGCGCATCACCCAAGCGTCGATGCAAAACGGCAGTGACGCCAAAAAACAAATAGGGGATGAAACAATCATGCGGGATCAAGTCGTTGGCCAAGACAGGATGAAGCGAACCAGCTAGAGGAACGTTGATCAACAGGCGTTCGATCATTGCGGCAATCGGCACGACCGCATCTGCGGATCGACAGGTTTCTCTATCCAATCGGCAAAATCATGGCGAAGCAAAACACTGTCTTCAAGGAAGCCTTCAACCGGTGCCTCAAGCTCCTGGCCGAGACTGCAGCGTTGCCGTCAGAGCCGGAGCTGGGCGCCCTGCTCGGTGTCAGCCGGACGACGATACGCGCCATCCTGACACGGCTCGAAGAACTGAAGCTGATTACATGGGACAAGCGGGCAAAGACGGTGCTGCGGCAGCCGGAACCGGACGATTATTACCCGGTAGAGGAAACTGATTCGCTCTCCGACATCATCGAGCGCAGTTTCATGCGCCGGATTCTGGCTGGGGGGCCGAACCGGGAATGCAGATCAACGAGCTCGAACTCGCCCGCGACATCGGCACCGGCACGACCAGCGTGCGCGAATTCCTGATCCGCTTCAGCCGCTTCGGCCTGATCGAAAAGCGTCCGAACAGCCATTGGATTCTCAAGGGTTTTACCCGCGAATTCGCGCTCGAACTGACTGAAGTGCGGGAAATGTTCGAGCTTCGCTCGGCGCACTCCTTCGTGGCTCTTCCGGAGGGCCATCCTGCCTGGGCGGAACTGTCGCGGATCGAGTTGATTCATCACGAGATTCTGAACGACATCGACAACCGCTATATGGAATTCTCCGAACTCGACGAACGCTTCCATCGCCTGCTGCACAAGTCGTCCAGCAACCGCTTCATCGTCGATTTCTACGACATTATCGCCATCGTTTTTCACTATCACTACCAGTGGAACAAGGCGAATGCACGCGAACGCAATGCCCGGGCGCTCGAGGAGCATCTTGCCTATATCGACGCGTTGCGCGCCCGCGATCCGGCGAAAGCGGAAGAGGCCTGCAGACGGCATCTGCGCTCCGCGCGCGAAACCCTGCTTCAATCGATCCAGTAAAGGCTGCCCAGAACGATGAGAACAGCGATCGTACAAATCGGAACCAGCCGGTTTCTCCAGGCCCATGCCGACCTTTTCATCAGCGAAGCGCTGGAGCGTGGCGAGGCTGCCGGCAGGATCACTATCGTCCAGACGACGGGATCGGCAGAGCGCGCCGGACGTCTCTTGGCACTGGCGGCACCGGGTGGTTTTCCCGTTGTTGTCCGCGGGCTGGAAGCAGGGTGCGAGATCAACCGCAGCCAACAGGTGACGAGTGTCGCGCGCGCCTTGTCGACGACAACAGACTGGGCAGAAGTGATGCGCATCGTGGTCGAGGAAGCGGAAATCCTTATTTCCAATACCGGCGATACCGGCTACCGCGTCGATGCCGACAGCCCGGAGCAGACCGTTCCCGCCTCTTTTCCGGGTAAGCTTCTTCTTCTGCTCCATGCCCGCTACAAGGCCAATGGCAGGCCGCTCACCATGCTGCCCTGCGAATTGGTTTCGCGAAACGGCGACGTGCTGAAAGCGCTGATGCTGTCGCTTCAGGATGGTCGCATCGGTGATCCGGCCTTCGCAAACTGGCTCGATACCAAGGTGATCTGGGCCAATACGTTGGTCGATCGCATTGTTTCGGAACCGATCGAGCCTGCAGGCGCAGTTGCGGAACCCTATGCGCTCTGGGCGATCGAACAGCAGCCGGGTCTGTCGCTGCCCTGTAAGCACCCAAACGTCCTACTCGTTTCCGATCTGACACCCTATGAGAAGCTGAAGTTGCATATCCTCAACCTAGGACACACCGTACTTGCCGATATCTGGCTGAAACAAAAGCGACCCGACGCGGAAACTGTCCGGGACATTCTGGGCGTTACGGAAATCCGCTCCACGCTTCTCGGCATCTACGAAACGGAGGTCATCCCCGCCTTCGCAGCCAATGGGCTCGGTGCCGAGGCAAAAGCCTATGTCACCGCAACGCTCGAACGTTTCGACAATCCGTTTCTCGACCACCGCATGCGCGACATCGCCAATCATCACGCGGAAAAGCTTGTGCGTCGCATCGTCGATTTCAGTGCATGGAGCCCGACCATCGCTATGCCAAAGCTGATGGAAATCGCCAATGCGCTCTGATCAGTAGCCGGATACGGGTTTGGCCCCGGTTTCGCCTGAAAGAAACGTTTCGCGCAGTTGTGTCGTCGCGCTGACGAGAAGCGTAACATCTGTTCCAATGGCCATGAAGGTCGCTCCGAGGTCGCGGTAGATTCGTGCCTGATTGAGATCGAGTGTCATGATGCCCCGGGCCTTTCCGGCACGCTTGATCCGCTCGAACGCATCGGCGACGGCAGCGAATACCTCGGGAGAGCCCGGTTTTCCGAGATGCCCCATGTCGGCTGCCAGATCGGAGGGGCCGATGAAAACCCCGTCGACCCCATCAAGGGCCGCCACCTCATCGAGGATCGCAAGCCCGGCCCGGCTTTCGATCTGGAGAAGCAGGCAAATTTCGTCATTGGCCGTTTCGAGATAGTCGCCGATACGGCTGAACTGCGAGGCGCGCCCAAGGGCTGCCCCCACGCCGCGGATACCGTGCGGCGGATACCGCACGGCGCGGACCAGCGCCTGCGCCTGCTCGACCGATTCGACCATCGGAATCAGCAGGGTCTGCGCCCCTGCATCCAGGATTTGCTTGATCAGCCAGGCTTCGCCAATCGGCAGGCGCACGATCGGATGGCTGCCGGACCAGGCCAGCGCCTGAATCTGCGCCGCAAGCAGCGGAATGTCATTCGGGCCATGCTCGCCGTCGATCAAAAGCCAATCATAGCCGCTGCCGCTTACAATTTCCGCGGCATAAGGGCTTGACAGCGCCACCCAAAGCCCAAGTTGGAAACGATCCTCGCGCAAAGCTGCCTTAAAGAGGTTTTTCGGTGCTGGCATGCGGCATTCTCCTTCATCTCGACAACAATCCTTAGCCGGAATCAAAAAGCCGGCCAGAGCAGGCCGGCCGGCTTTTCCAAATGCAGCTCGGTATCTTAGGCAATGCCGCCAAGGCAGACATATTTGACTTCGACAAATTCCTCGATGCCGTATTTGGAGCCTTCGCGGCCGAGGCCGGAGAGCTTGACGCCACCGAACGGCGCTTCGGCCGTCGAAATCAGGCCGGTATTGACGCCGACCATGCCGTATTCCAGCGCCTCGGCGACGCGGAAGACACGCGAGAGATCGCGGGCGTAGAAATAGGACGCCAGACCAAATTCAGTGTCGTTGGCCTGGTCAATGACATCGGCTTCGTTCTTGAACTTGAACAGCGGCGCCAGTGGTCCGAAGGTCTCTTCACGCGCAACGGCCATATCCTTGGTGACATCGCCAAGAATGGTCGCCTCGAAAAGGTTCCGCCCAGCGCGTGCGCCTTGCCGCCCTGCAATACCTTGGCGCCCTTTTTCAAAGCATCTGCAATGTGTTCCTGGACCTTCTCAAGAGCGGCCTTGTCGATCAGCGGGCCGAGGATGACACCTTCATCCATGCCGTTGCCGGTCTTCAGCTTGCCGACGGCAGTTGCCAGTTTTTCGGCAAAGACATCATAGACGCCTTCCTGCACATAGATGCGGTTGGCGCAGACGCAGGTCTGGCCGTTGTTGCGGAACTTGGCGATCAGTGCGCCCTCAACTGCGGCATCGAGATCCGCGTCATCAAAGACGATGAACGGTGCGTTGCCGCCGAGCTCGAGGCCCAGCTTCTTGATGGTCGGCGCGCTCTGCTTGTAAAGCTCGATGCCGATTTCGGTCGAACCGGTGAAGGTTACCTTGCGCACGGTCGGGTTCGACGTCATCTCGCCGCCAATTGCAACAGCCGAGCCGGTGATGACGGAGAACAGGCCCTTTGGCAGACCTGCGCGCTCTGCAAGCAGCGCAATGGCGATTGCCGAAAACGGCGTCTGGGAGGCAGGCTTGAGCACCATTGCGCAGCCCGCTGCGAAAGCAGGTCCGGCCTTGCGGGTGATCATTGCATTCGGAAAATTCCAGGGCGTGATCGCGGCGACGACGCCGATCGGCTGTTTCATCACCATCAGGCGCTTGTCAGGCTGGTGGCCGGGGATGAGATCACCGTAGATGCGACGGCCTTCTTCTGCAAACCAGTCGATGAAGCTGGCACCATAGACGATTTCGCCGGTGGCTTCGGTCAGCGGCTTGCCCTGCTCCAGTGTGAGGATGCGGCCGAGATCATCCTTGTTTTCGATCATCAGGTCGAACCATTTACGCAGGATGCCGCAACGGTCCTTGGCGGTGCGCGCGGCCCAGCCTTTTTGTGCGACCCGCGCTGTCTCGATGGCGGTCTTCGTCTCCGCTCCACCAAGCTTCGGCACATAGCCAATAACCTCGCCCGTCGCCGGGTTGTTGACCGCAATTCCGCTTGCTGGATCTCCATTGATCCATTCACCCCCACAAGAGCGGCCTGACGGAAAAGCGTGGGGTCTTTCAGGGTGAGCGTCATTGCGGCAATCCTTTTTCCAAAACTTTGCAGAACTTATACAAGTTATTTCGGAATGTCGATATCGAATCTTGAGCAAACAAACGTCGCAAAGCGGCGGACTAGCAGAAAGCCTCCCTGATTGTCTGGATTAGCGAAACAGTCCATCTCCGAACCGCGGCCTTATCCGGTCGGGTCCTTTGCAGTAAAAATTACCGGCATTCCGCTCAGAAGCAACAGTTTCCAGAAGCCGACGACGGACAATACAAAGGACCATCCCATGACCACCAACAGCAACCATCGCCAAGCCGACTTTCCGATCGAGCCCATGTTCCTAAACCGCTGGTCGCCGCGGGCCTTCGCCGATGTGACCATGTCGGAGGCCGAACTGCTAACCATTCTGGAAGCTGGCCGATGGGCGCCATCAGCCTTCAACTCCCAGCCCTGGCGTTTTGCCTATGCTCTACGCGGCACGCAGCAGTGGGAGACAATTTTCCCGATCCTCAATGATTTCAACAAGAGTTGGGCCAAATCAGCCGCAGCCATCGTCATTGTCATTTCGAAGACGCATTTTACGGCACCGGGTGCAACCGAAGCCAAGCTCTCCCATAGCCATAGCTTCGATGCCGGCGCTGCATGGGGTGCCATCGCTCATCAGGCACAGCTCGACGGGTTCCAGGCGCATGGCATGACCGGCATACATTTCGACAAGGCTGTCGAAATTCTCGGAATCCCGGACGGCTACCGTGTCGAGGCAGCGATTGCGATCGGCAAGGTCGGCGACAAATCGCAGCTTCCGGAGCAGTTGCAGGCGCGCGAAACCCCAAGTTCTCGCCGCCCACTCTCGGAAATCGCTTTCAACGGCACATTTATTGACGCCTAAAAACACAAAAACCACGCCTCCTTGTGGTGGCGTGGTTTTCAAATTCGCATCGATGAATGACGTCAAACGTCGAGATTGGCGACGTTCAGAGCATTTTCGACAATGAAGTCGCGGCGCGGCTCGACCTCGTCGCCCATCAGGCGCGAGAACAGGCCATCGGCATCGGTGGCATCGGGGACTTTGACCTGCAGCAGCGAGCGGACGTTCGGATCGAGGGTTGTTTCCCAGAGCTGCTCGGCGTTCATCTCGCCGAGACCCTTGTATCGCTGCATCGAAAGGCCCTTGCGGCCAGTCGCAAAGATCGCGTCGAGAAGCGCCCGCGGACCACTGATTTCGAGCGCTCCGTCCTTGCGCCGCAGGATAGGCGGATGGCCATAGATTTCCTTCAGCCGCGGTGTCAGCTGGTCGATGTGGCGTGCATCCGAAGAACCGATCAACGCCATATCGAGGGCGGCGACTTCCTTGACGCCACGCACCATGCGCTCGAATTTCAGGCCACCGTCACCGGCAACCACCGCCGTCCAGCCCCGTTCGGTTTCCTCGGCGATCAGGTCGAGGCGTTTGGCTACTTCTGCTGCCGTCGCTTCGGACTGCGCCTGGTTGTTGTTCAGTTCCGGATTGAGCGCACCGGCAATCGCCGCCTGCTCGACGACCGAGCGGCTGTAGCGCGAATGCAGGCCCTCGACCAGGGAGCGCAGGCGGAGCGCATCGATGATGACTTCACGCAGATCCTGACCGGCGCGCACCTCGCCGGAGCCAAGCTCGAGCGACGCATCCTCAAGGCCCATGGAAATCAGGTATTCCTCAAGCGCCTTTTCATCCTTCAGATACTGGGCAGACTTGCCGCGCGATACCTTGTAGAGCGGTGGCTGGGCGATATAGAGGTGCCCCTGCTCGATCAGCGACGGCATCTGGCGGAAGAAGAAGGTCAAAAGCAGCGTGCGAATATGGGCGCCATCGACATCGGCATCCGTCATGATGATGATCTTGTGGTAGCGCAGCTTGGCGAGATTGAACTCGTCCTTGCCGATCGATGTGCCGAGCGCGGTAATCAGCGTGCCGATTTCCTGGCTTGAGAGCATCTTGTCGAAACGCGCGCGCTCGACGTTCAGGATCTTGCCGCGCAGCGGCAGGATCGCCTGGTTTTCGCGCGACCGTCCCTGCTTGGCCGAACCGCCTGCCGAATCACCCTCCACAAGGAAGAGTTCGGACTTGGCCGGATCGCGTTCGGAGCAGTCCGCAAGCTTTCCCGGAAGCGAGGAAATATCCAGTGCACCCTTGCGGCGGGTGAGTTCGCGCGCCTTGCGGGCCGCTTCGCGGGCGGCGGCTGCCTCGATGACTTTTCCGACGAGAATCTTGGCGTCGCCGGGATGCTCCTCCAGCCAGGTGCTGAGGGCTTCGTTGACGAGGCTTTCGACGACCGGCCGGACCTCGGAGGAAACCAGCTTGTCCTTGGTCTGCGAGGAGAACTTCGGATCCGGAACCTTGACAGACAGGACGGCAGTGAGGCCTTCGCGGCAGTCTTCGCCGGTCAGCGTCACCTTTTCCTTTTTCATGATGCCGGAACTCTCGCCATACGAGATGATCTGGCGCGTCAGGCCACCACGGAAGCCAGCCATATGCGTGCCGCCGTCGCGCTGCGGGATGTTGTTGGTGAAGCACAACACGTTCTCGTGGTAGCTGTCGTTCCACCACATCGCGACTTCGACGGTGATGCCGTCCTTTTCGCCCCGGATGGCGACCGGCTTGGCCACGAGCGGCTTCTTGGCGCGGTCGAGATAGGCGACGAACGCCTCGAGACCGCCGTCGTAAATCATCTCGGTTTCGCGAATATCGGAATGGCGCTTGTCCGTCAGGAGGATACGAACGCCGGAATTGAGGAACGCAAGTTCGCGCAGGCGATGCTCCAGCGTTCCGTAATCGAACTCGATCATCGTGAAAGTTTCGGTCGAGGGCAGGAACGTGACCTCGGTACCTGTCTCGCCATTGCTGTCGCCGATCACCTTCAAGGGTGCGTCAGCCACGCCATGGGTGAAATTGATCTCGTGGATCTTACCCTGGCGCTTGATTTTCAGCTGCAGCTTGACCGAGAGCGCATTGACCACGGAGACGCCGACGCCGTGCAGACCGCCGGAGACCTTGTAGGAATTCTGGTCGAACTTCCCGCCCGCATGTAGTTGCGTCATGATGACTTCGGCAGCAGAAATGCCTTCGCCGGTGTGGATATCGGTCGGGATGCCACGGCCATTGTCCGTCACGGTCACCGAACCGTCGGCATTCATCGTTACCGTGACAAGGTCGGCGTGGCCCGCCAACGCCTCATCGATCGCGTTGTCGACGACTTCGTAGACCATGTGGTGCAGGCCAGAGCCATCGTCGGTATCGCCGATATACATGCCCGGCCTCTTGCGAACGGCATCAAGGCCTTTGAGTACCTTGATGGAGTCTGCACCATATTCGGCATTTGCGCCGGTTTCGGTTTCGGGAGTATCGGTCATTCAGCGTGGGTCTTTCCAAGGTTCTCGAGAGAGGGCAATTCGGTCCGAATCACCCTCGCAATGCCTTCCGGACTATAGGGAATTTGTCCATGGTTCCAAATCCTGCACGGCCTGAAGCGGCAGAAAACAGGGGATCATCACAGTTCATTATCAGCAAATCGGGCTTTTTCCAAAACATCTTCCAAACGGGTGAGGGTTTCGCCGGAAAGCGAGCGGATCTGGACGGCGAGCCGATTTGCAAAGGCCGTATGGGCGGGCGAAAGACCCGCGGTATCGAGTACCACACGCGGGTCGGACAGAGAGGCAAGGCGGAAGAGTTCATCGGCTTCGTCCCAGATCACATTGAAGTAGCCGGCGACGCGCTGCAGGAATTCGAAGCTTGGCGCCCCGCGTTTTCCATGTTCGAGCGCCGAGAGATAAGCGGCCGAAACGCCGATCGCTGCGGCCATATCCTTCTGTGATACACCTTTCTGACCGCGCAGAGCGTGCATCGCCTCTCCGAACGGCGTCACGATGTTTCGCCCCTGACCCGCGCCAGGCGCACATAGAGGGCACCGTCGCCTCCGTGATTGCGCGCCGCCGGCTCGTAGGACGAAATCAGCGTCCTGAATTCCGGCAGCGAAAACCACATCGGCACCGCCCGCTTCAGAGCGCCGTCGCTGCCAAGCGACGTCCCTTTGCCGGTGATCACCAGCACGTGCCGCAATCCGCGCTCATGAGCCCGGAGCAAAAAATGCAGCAGAAAGCCGTGCGCTTCGCTCTGGATCATCCCGTGCAGGTCGATCCGTGCCTCCAGCGTCAGATGCCCCTTGGCGAGCTTTCGTTTGACCGGTTTTTCGAGCGGCTGATGAAGCTTCGGGGCGACCTTCTTCTGCACGGCCGCATCGGCGGAACCGAAGGCCTCGGCGAGCGATTTGCCTTCCTTTACGATCACCGGCGCGGGCTTCTTCGGCTCGACGATCGGCTCCTCAAAGCCTTCCAGATCCTCCATCCGTCCGGGAAGTGGACGCGTCGAGCGCGCAACCTTGCCCCACAGGATGCGGTCTTCGCTGGAGAGCTTCTTTTCCTTAGCCATGACCGTATCTTGCCGCGGCCGCCTTTGGAATCAAGACGAAAAACGTGGCGGGGTTGCGCACGGAACCTGCCAGCCGCCCGGCTTCGTCGCCCGAGCCGGTAAAGATATCGCCACGTGCCGGCCCGACGATGGCCGATCCGGTATCAAGCGCGAGCATCAGCCGCCGGAAAGGTTTGCCGCCATCGATATGAGTTAGGCTGTCGCTTGCGATGAAAAACGGAACGCCGAATGTATGGATCATCCGATCGACGGCCAGCGACCGGCCGGGCTCAAGCGGCACTTTGGCGGCTGCGACCGGACCCAGTGCAGGATCTTCCACCTCCGCCTCGCGAAAGAAGATGAAGGAGCGATTGTGCCAGAGCACGGATTGCGCCTCGTCGGGATGATCGGCCAGCCATTGCCGGATCGATTGCATCGATACCGTTGCGGCGTCGATTGCGCCCCGCTCGATCAAAAGCTTCCCGACCGCCGAAAATCTGTGGCCGGTCTTGGCCGCATAGGTGATCCGGCGGACAGACCCATCCGGATAAACCAGGCGTGCAGCTCCTGCACATGGGCAAAGAAGACATCGACCAGCGAGTGCGCATAGGCGATCTCAAGACCCCGGCCATCGAGATATCCTTCTTCGATCGCCCTGCGGTCCGGATATTCGCCGATCCGTCCATCGCGGGACTGTCCGAAGGCAAAATATTCATCCATGTCCGACGGCCGGTCGGATCCGTCAATATCCACCAGGTCAAGGGGACGGCGATAGAACGGATACCGATAGGTTCCATCGGCCACAGCGCTGACGAAAACGTCCGGCTCGTAAAAGGCCGTGACGAAACCCGCCTCGCCATCCGCCCGATCGATCCGGAACGGTACGAACTGGTTTTCGAAGAAGGAGCGCACAGTATCGACATTGCCGATTTCGACCGTCGCTGCTGCGTCAAATGCCGGCATCAGGTCCACGGTCGAAATGCCGAGAGAACCGGCCTTGTAGGGCTTGACCTCAGTCACATGCCGCCGGCATCGGCCAAGGGCGGCCAGCAGCGGAGCCGGATTGTCGTCCGCCCATCCGGGAAGATCCGCAAAGGCAACCCGCTGCACATCGAAATCCATCACGACCGCCCGATCAGTTTTCGGATTCCGTGGCGATCAGCTTCCAGTTCGGATCGCGCGAGCGGGTGTCGCGGGCAAACGTCCAGAGATCGTTGACCTCGGACACGGCCTCCGCATCGCCATCGACGATCGCGCCGGCTTTGTCATAGGTCGCGGAAATCAACTGGCTGATGATACGCAGGGTGATGTTGGCTTCGCTATCCTTGATTTCGGCATGCACCATGTCGGCCTTCTCGATGCCGACAAAGGTGGACTTGACAACCTCGCCCTTGCTTTCACGATCCGCGATCGCCGCATCGAAGCCCTCAAAGACTTCGCGGGAAAGCAGACCCTTCAACGTTTTGCGATCGCCGTCGGCGAATGCCATGACGATCATTTCGTAAGCCATCTTGGCACCGTTGACGAATTCCTTGGGGTCGAAATCCGGATCGGAATCGACCATCCGACGCAGCCCATCGTTGAGAGGGGTATTGGGTCGGGCAAAGGAATCCACTGCTGTGTAGCGGCTGTCTTCCTCCGGCGCGCCGTCGCGTCGTGGCAGCTGCACGACCTTTCCCCGCTCCGGAGCTTCCGCTCCCTCCCGGGGCGAATACGGATCGACCGGCGGGCGTTCGTTGCCTGTCCTTCTGCCAAGGACACTGCGCAGCTGGAGGAATATGATCACCGCAGCAACCAGAAAAAACAATGTGACGAAGTCAAAAGAGCCCATTTCCACCCAGAACCGCTGTTAAAATTTCTTGCGCTTACCCCATATAGTCTGCATGTCACGATCATTCAAATGACTATATCGCTTCTTTGCCTTGAAAGACCGGGCTTTGCCGCCCCTTGCACCCGAGCGGACACAATGCGTTCCCTGATGATACCCCTTTTGTTCTGGCGCTGCCCTTGGCTGAGATCGCGACCTTCGTGCTTGTCGGTCGCGAGGTCGGCATCTGGACGACCCTGTTACTGGTTCTGCTAAGTGGTTTGGTCGGGGCGGTGCTGCTGCGTATCCAGGGCCTGGGTGTCCTGCGGCGGATCAGCGAGACGACTGGCCGCGGCGTCGATCCGGGTCGGGAACTTGTCCATGGCGTGATGATCGTTCTTGCGGCATTTCTTCTGATCATCCCGGGTTTCATAACGGACATTTTTGGTCTGTTGCTGTTCATCCCGGCGGTGCGCGAAGCGGGATGGCAACTGGTGAAGAGCCGCCTGACAATCGTGACATCAGGCACTGGCTTTCGGCGTGGTCCGGAAACATCCCGCGGACCTGACATGCGGCATGGTTCAAAGGTGATCGATCTGGACGACGACGAATTTTCGCATGACGATCCGCGCCGCCCACCCGCCGGCAATGGCGCCGACGACAAGGACCGCTTGCGCTGAGCCCTCCGGCGCCAAGGGTTGTAAGCCTCCATATGAAATGTTAGAGCGCTTCACCGAATTGAAGTCCGAAGGAAGAAGGCCTTATGACGACCGAAACAGCATCCAATGGTAACGCCGGCGCGGCCGAAAGCCCGTCGCTGAACATCCTGGCCCAGTACATCAAGGATCTTTCCTTTGAAAATCCGGGTGCGCCGCGTTCGCTCCAGGCCCGCGACAAGGCCCCTGCCATCAACATCAATGTCAACGTCAACGCCAATCCGCTGTCAGAAACCGAGTTCGACGTCGTACTCGCGCTGACCGCGGAAGCCAAGGATGGCGACAAGATTCTCTTCAATGTCGAGCTGACCTATGGCGGCGTCTTCCGCATCGCTGGCTTCCCGCAGGAGCACATGCTGCCTCTGCTGTTCATCGAATGCCCGCGCCTGCTGTTTCCGTTTGCCCGTCAGATCGTCTCCGACGCAACGCGCAATGGCGGCTTCCCGCCGCTGATGATCGATCCGATCGACTTTGCGCAGATGTTCACGCAGCGCATGGCCGAAGACAAGGTCCGGGCGCAGGTCTCGAACACCGCGAACTGATCCATTCTCTGGAATTTTCTATGGGTGCCCGGCTTTCGCGAGCCGGGCATTTTTTATGGCGGTTTTTATACCAGCGGATCGTATTTGGCCCAGATCGCCTTGTCGCCCATCTTCGCAACTAGTGCCGCATGGCTTGCAACATCCGCATCGCTCAATCGTGATGGCAAAGGATGTGGACGCTGTCCAGTCGGCACGATGGTTTCGTCGGTATCGGCAACTTCACCGCGGCTCTGGCCGGACATCAACCCAAGCGCCGCCTGCCGGCCGCCGATCATCTCGATATAGACTTCAGCCAGAAGCTCGGAGTCGAGCAGCGCGCCGTGCTTCGTGCGGTGCGAGTTGTCGATACCGTAGCGCCGGCAGAGTGCATCGAGCGAATTCGGTCCCATCGGGTGCTTGCGGCGGGCAAGCGACAACGTGTCTGTTACCAGATCATTGGAAACAGGCGGCAGGCCAAGACGCGCAAATTCCGCATTGATGAAGCCCATGTCGAAAGTCGCATTGTGTGCGACCCAGCGTGCCCCTCAAAAAAGGCGAGGAGCTCTTCAACAATCCCGGAAAAGCCCGGCTTGTCCTTCAGGAAATCATCGCTGATGCCGTGAATGGTCAGCGCGTCCGGATGCACCTTCCGGTCACCCGGATTGATGAAGACGTGAAAGGTCCGGCCGGTCGGGAAATGATTGTCGAGTTCAATACCGCCGATTTCGATGACGCGGTCCTGCCGATTGTCGAGACCGGTCGTTTCCGTATCGAAGATGATTTCGCGCATTCCGGTCTTCCCTATTTCAAAAGGTCAGCCACCACGGCAGCCACCTGAGCCCGGGCCGAATCAAGCCCCGCACCGGTATCGATGATGTAATCGGCTTTCGCGCGCTTTTCATCATCGGGCATCTGCCGCGCCAGGATAAGTTCGAATTTTTCCACGGTCATCCCGAGTCTCGCCAGAACCCTCTGGCGCTGGATGTCGGGATCGCAGGTCACGACCACGACCTTGTCGACCCTGCCCTCTCCGCCGGTTTCGAACAACAGAGGGATATCAAGAAGAACTAGAGGCGTTCCCAAGTCGCGGTGCACATCCAAAAACTTGGCTTCCCGCTCGCGCACCAGCGGATGGACAATGGTCTCAAGTGTCCGGAATCCGCTGGGGCTTTCTGCGAGGGTGCGCGACAGCGCTCCCCTGTCGACAACGCTACCATGCGTCGTGCCAGGAAAGGTTGCTTCGATTAGGGGAACAGCCTCACCCCTGTAAAGATCATGGACGACTGCATCAGCATCGTTCACCGGAATACCGAGATCGGCAAACATCGCAGCCGTCGTTGATTTTCCCATGCCGATCGAACCGGTCAATCCGAGGATAATCATGCGTGCCCGTCCATGTCGTCGATGATGATCTGGCGCAGTGCGTCATCGACCACGGGCTTTTTCCCAAACCATCTTTCAAAACCGGGAGCCGCCTGATGCAGGAGCATGCCGAGACCGTCAACGGTCCGCAAGCCCTGCCCTTCCGCCTGCGCAAGCAGCGGCGTCTTCAGCGGCACGTAGACGATATCGGTCACGACGGCATCCGGGTCCATCACTGTAAAATCAATTTCCGGAACAGGCGTGCCATCCATGCCAAGCGATGTCGTGTTGATGAACAGGCCTGCACCCTTCAGCAGATCAGAGAGATCATCCATGGACTGTGCCTGAACCGCCGGGCCGAACCGGTCGGCCAGTTCCTGTGCCCGCGCAACCGTGCGGTTGACGACATGAATGGTTTTCACGCCGCGGTTCCTGACCGCCTGGACAACGGCACGGCTTGCGCCGCCTGCACCAAGGATCACTGCGGTGTCACAACGGTCCCAACCTGCAGCCCGTTCGTCCAGATTTGCAGTGAAGCCATAGCCGTCCGTATTGGTCGCATGGATCAACCTATTCTCGATCCAGACAGTGTTGCTTGCTCCGAGCTCCTGGCTCAGTTCGTCCGGTCTGTCGCAGAGCGCGAAAGCCCGCTCCTTGTGGGGAATGGTTACATTGCCGCCGCAGAAACCGGACGAGCCGTCCCGCAATGCAATTAGAAAGTCAGCAAATTTTTCCGGCGAGACTTGGTGCGCCCGGTAGCTTCCCGGCAGACCGAAGCTTTTCAACCAGTGCCCATGGATCAGGGGCGAGCGCGAATGCTTGATCGGGAAGCCGGTGACGAAGGCATGGTTAACAAATGTTTCACGTGAATCACGCATCGATCACCCGCAGTTCTCTCAGTTTTTCAAGCAAAGACAGCATCGGCAATCCGAGAATGGTAAAATAGTCGCCTTCGATTTTTTCGAACAGCTGGATGCCTTCGCCCTCCAGCTGGTAGGCGCCGACACTGGATAAGGCTTTTTCCCCGACCCGCTCCAAGTGACGGTCAATAAAATCCACCGACAGGGTTCGCATCGTCAACCGCGCAGACGAGACGTGTGTCCAGACGAGTGTCGATCCCTGCACGAGCGCAACTGCACTGTTCAGCTGATGGGTTTGGCCGGACAGGGAGAGAAGGTGGTTGCGCGCATCCGCCCCGTCGCGCGGCTTGTGATAGACCCTATCGCCGAGCGACATTGTCTGATCGGAGCCTATAACGATTGCGTCCGGACAGCTCTGCGCTACGTTTCGAGCCTTGGCTTCCGCCAGCACCAGGGCAACCTCCTGCGGCGATGCGCCCTTTTCTTCCAGAGGTGCTTCGATCGCCCGCTCATCAATGGTCGCCGGCTTCCAGTCGAAGGCAAGACCGGCATTGGTCATGAGCATCCGTCGGAAGGGACTGGACGAGGCAAGAATGAGAGAGGCTGACATTGCGGATCCTGTCGCGGCTTTCGGCGTTCGGCCTTACCGCAGACGCGGCCGAAGGGCAACGATGGCCGCAGCCGTTTCCTCGATCGAGCGCCGCGTGACATCGATCACCGGCCAGTTGTTGCGCGTGCAAAGGGCGCGCGCGTATTTCAGTTCCTCGGCGATCGAAGCCCGGTCGGTATAATCCTCACCGTGAAATCCTTGCGTCGTGCCGAGCACCCGGTGCTGGCGGACCTGTGAAATCCGGTCGGCGGTCGCAATCAGTCCGACGACCAGCGGGGTGGTCGCTTCATAGAGCCGCTCAGGCAAGGGTACGCCTGGCACGATCGGAATATTGGCGGTCTTGATGCCGCGATTGGCGAGATAGATGCTTGTCGGTGTCTTCGACGTTCGGCTGATGCCGATCAAGACGACATCGGCATCGTTGAAATCGGCGGGTAGCTGACCGTCGTCATGGTCCATGGTGAAGTTCAATGCGTCGATGCGGGCAAAATAATCGGCATCCATGACGTGTTGCGCGCCGGAGCGCCGGCGCGATGGCGCACCGAGATAGGTCTGGAAGAGATCGATCACAGGTTCAAGGACCGACACGCAGGGCACGCCCATCTCCTTGCACTGGGCATCGATGATGTCGGAAAGTTCGCGGTCGACGATGGTGTAGAGCACGATGCCCGGTGCCCCGTCGATTGCCTCCATCACCTGCATTAGCTGCTTGCGGTTGCGGATCAACGGATAGACGTGCTCCAGCGCATGCGACGACTGGAACTGCGCCGCCGCCGCCCGCCCTGCGGCAATCAGCGTCTCGCCCGTTGAGTCAGAAATGAGATGCAGATGGAAATAGTTTTTCTGGTTCTCCACGCTATTCTCCGGCAGCTGTTGATAAAGCGGGACGAACACAGCTAAGGGCGACGCCGGGGCGAAGGCAAGGGGAAAACCTCCGACTTATGCACAATTGGCTCGGCGCAGATTGTTTTTAGCCCGGCTTGTGGAGAAGACTCACGCAATGACAAAGTGTCACGTCCGTTCACAGCTTATCCACAAACAAGATGAAAACTCTGGGCATCGCAAATATTTGAATCAAAACCGTGTTTCGATCTTTTCCCCGCTCCTTTCATGCCGTCGTGAAATTTGGTGTAATCATGAAATTGAATCATCTCGAATGTGGAAAAGCAGCGGGGTCATTTTAATCCTTGATAGTCACCGACTCTAAGAAATAGAAACCTTTTAGATAAGTTAGTATTTTATAGGGAGTGCGTGACAAGTGACCGCGAATAGCCGTAAGGTCCTGCAGGTTCTGGATGGCCAGACACTGACACCACCTCCAATTTGGCTGATGCGACAGGCAGGTCGCTACCTGCCGGAATACCGGCAAACCAGGGCAACAGCCGGGAGTTTTCTCGATCTCTGTTACACGCCGGAACTTGCTGTCGAAGTGACGCTACAGCCAATCCGTCGATACGGTTTTGATGCAGCGATTCTGTTCTCCGATATTCTGGTGATCCCTGATGCGCTCGACAGAAATGTTCGCTTTGAAGAAGGCAGAGGACCGCTGATGGACCCTATCGATCCGTCTGGTATTCTCGCACTGAAGGCAGATAGCGTCGCAGATCACTTGAAGCCGGTGATCGAAACCGTGTCACGCCTTCGCCTGGAACTGCCCGGTGAAACGACACTGCTCGGTTTCTGCGGTGCGCCTTGGACCGTGGCGACCTATATGATAGCTGGCCACGGAACGCCGGACCAAGCGCCGGCCCGCCTGTTTGCCTATCGCCATCCTGAAGCCTTCGACCACCTTCTGTCGCTGCTTGCCGATGTTTCGGCCGATTACCTGGTGGCGCAGATCGATGCGGGCGCAGATGCCGTGCAGATCTTCGATTCCTGGGCGGGCGTTCTCGGTGAAACCGAGTTTCAGCGCTACGCCGTGAAACCTGTCCGCCGCATGATCGACAGCATTCGCGCCCGCCGTCCGCAGGCAAAGATCATCGCGTTTGCCAAGGGTGCGGGAATTCTGCTGAAGAATTACCGGCAGCAGACGGATGCTGATGCGATCGGGCTCGATTGGTCTGTGCCCCTGTCCTTTGCCGCAGAGCTGCAGAAAGACGGACCGATACAGGGAAATCTGGACCCGATGCGGGTGGTTGCCGGCGGGTTGGCACTGGATGAAGGGATCGATGCGATCCTGCAGCTTCTGGGCAATGGTCCGCTGATCTTTAATCTCGGTCATGGCATAACACCGCAGGCCGATCCTGATAACGTTTCCAAATTGGTCGAGCGTGTCCGGAGAGCTGCTTGATGGTCGAGCATCAGATCGACCATCGCCCGGGGAACAAGGCGCGGAGCCGCGCCCTTGTGGCGATCGTGGTCTTCCTCGCCGTCCTTGGTGGACTGTTGATCGCGCAGCCTGATAATCTCTATCTCTGGATCAAGGCGCTTCACATCATCGCGGTCATATCCTGGATGGCAGGACTGCTCTATATGCCGCGGCTGTTCATCTACCACACCGACGCGCCCGTCGGATCGGACCAGTCCGAGACGTTCAAAGTGATGGAACAGCGCCTGCTGAGGGTCATCATGAATCCGGCGATGATGCTTTCCTGGGGTCTAGGCCTCTATCTCGCCTGGAGTGTCTACGGCTTTCAGGGCGGCTGGCTACATGCCAAGATTCTGTTCGTCATGCTTCTGACAGGCGTTCACATCCATTTCAGCCGAGCTGTTCGTGCCTTTGCTCACGACGGGACACGGCGTGAGGCCCGCTACTGGCGTCTGATGAACGAGGCGCCGACGGTCTTGATGATCCTTATCGTCATCATGGCGGTGGTTAAACCGTTCTGAAAAAGCGGGTTGAACGAATTTTCGGCTAAATTGGCTGAGGCCCTTGCGGCGTTTCACGTGAATCGCTATTTTCACAACATCTCATCTTTCGTGGCATGTGTAAAAGTTACGAGTCTGCCCCTTCCCCTGCAGCTCCCTTTCAAAAAACACGCCGACCTCCATTGCAAAATATACCGAGTGTGGTGCCCTTCATGGCTGAAATGAAGCTACAAGAACTTAAAAACAAGACCGCTACCGATCTTCTGGCTTTTGCCGAATCGGTCGAGGTCGAGAATGCCAGCGTCATGCGCAAGCAGGAGCTGATGTTTGCGATCCTCAAGATGCTTGCCAGTCAGGATGTGGAAATCATCGGTGAAGGCGTCGTTGAGGTGCTTCAGGACGGTTTCGGTTTCCTGCGCTCGGCGAATGCAAACTATCTGCCTGGCCCGGACGATATCTACATCTCTCCATCGCAGATCCGCCGCTTCTCACTGAAGACCGGTGATACTGTCGAAGGACCGATCCGCGGTCCAAAGGAAGGCGAACGCTATTTCGCTCTGCTCAAGGTCAATACGATCAATTTTGAAGATCCCGAAAAAATCCGCCACAAGGTCCACTTCGATAATCTGACGCCGCTCTATCCGAACGAGCGCTTCAAGATGGAACTTGAGGTTCCGACATCAAAGGACCTGTCGGCACGCGTGATTGACCTGATCGCCCCGCTCGGTAAAGGCCAACGCGGCCTCATCGTCGCACCACCGCGCACCGGTAAGACAGTTCTCCTGCAGAACATAGCGCATTCGATCACTGCCAATCATCCGGAATGCTATCTGATCGTCCTGCTCATTGACGAGCGGCCGGAAGAAGTGACCGACATGCAGCGCTCGGTGAAGGGTGAAGTTGTCTCCTCGACCTTTGACGAACCAGCAACGCGCCACGTGCAAGTTGCGGAGATGGTCATCGAAAAGGCCAAGCGCCTGGTCGAGCACGGCCGCGACGTTGTGATCCTGCTTGATTCCATCACGCGTCTTGGCCGCGCCTACAACACGGTCGTTCCGTCGTCGGGCAAGGTGCTGACGGGCGGTGTGGATGCGAATGCGCTCCAGCGGCCGAAGCGCTTCTTTGGTGCTGCCCGTAATATCGAGGAAGGCGGCTCGCTGACGATTATTGCGACCGCCCTGATCGATACCGGCAGCCGCATGGACGAAGTCATCTTCGAAGAGTTCAAGGGCACCGGCAACTCCGAAATCGTCCTCGATCGCAAGGTCGCCGACAAGCGCATCTTCCCGTCGATGGATATTCTCAAGTCCGGTACCCGTAAGGAAGATCTACTGGTTCCGCGCCAGGATCTTCAGAAGATCTTTGTTCTTCGCCGAATTCTTGCGCCGATGGGCACAACGGATGCTATTGAATTCCTGATCGACAAGCTAAAGCAGACGAAGACGAACGGCGATTTCTTCGACTCCATGAATACCTGATCACAGGAAGTGATACTGGCAAAGGCCCGGGTTTTGACCCGGGCTTTTATGTTTCAAGTTTCGAATTTCCAATGGCACATTTTGCCGGCATGATTGAAATCGCTCCGTACCGATTCGTTCCCGTAACGTAATAGGGATGCGCCTTCCGATTCGGATGCGTTTCGAATCATAAATCCCGCTGCTATTGCCGGTTTGAGATGTTCCCAAGGACTAAGAGCGAAGTATACATGGACGACACGATCTATGCCCTGTCCTCCGGTGCCCTGCCCTCCGGTGTCGCTATTGTGCGGATCAGTGGGCCTCATACTCGTGATGTTTTATTCCGAATGGCCGGTGAGATCGGATCCAATCGTGTTGCCCATCTTCGATCGATTCGTAACCGGAACGGTGAGTTGATCGATAGCGGGTTAGTCCTCTTCTTTCCTGGTCCTTCATCATTCACGGGTGAAGACTGCGGCGAACTACAGGTTCACGGCGGTCGCGCCGTTGTCCAAGCTCTGTTGTCGGAGTTGGGGAGCATACAAGGTCTGCGACACGCAGAACCAGGTGAATTCTCGAGACGTGCCTTTCACAATGGCAAGCTGGATTTGGTGGAGGTCGAGGGCCTTGCTGACTTGATCAGCGCGGAAACAGAAATGCAGCGCCGTTTGGCGGTCGAGCATGCTCAGGGTGGAATGTCTGCGGTTTATCAGGGTTGGGCCCGTCGTTTGACTCATGCCCGTGCGATGATCGAAGCAGAGCTTGATTTCGCGGATGAGGATGATGTGCCTGGTTCCGTGGCGGAGGCCATTTGGGGGGATATGGCGAGCCTGCAAATAGAAATTGCGGAACATATTGCCGGCGCTCGTCTGGCGGAAATCATCCGGGACGGTTTGAAGGTGGTTATCGCCGGTCGGCCAAACGCTGGAAAATCCAGTCTTATCAATCATCTTGCGGGACGTGATGTTGCGATCGTCACGGATATTGCCGGGACGACCCGCGACGTCCTTTCCGTCGACCTTTCCTTAGCCGGATTCTCTGTTCGTCTTTACGACACAGCCGGCTTGCGGGAGACTTCGGAACCCATTGAACGCGAAGGTATAAGACGTGCTCGTTCTACTTTGCAGGACGCGGATTTGGTGCTTCTTCTTTCAGACGTGCCAAACGGGTTCGCAGATGTCACGCGCGAATCTGAGCACAGTAAACTCATCCGTGTGAGGACCAAGATTGATCAGATCGACCAAATATGGGATAAGGCCGACTTCGATATCGCGATTTCGACCAAAACCGGCGAAGGAATCGAAACTCTTTTGTCGCGGATATCTTCCTATCTACCTGTTTTAACAGGAAAAATCTCGTTTTCAATTCCATCGCGACGTCGCCATGTTGACTGTCTGAATCAGGCAGTGGATGCCATCGCAGCGAGTCTGATCCATTCCAAAACTGGGTTGGATATCCAGGCGGAATATTTGCGAGTTGCCGGTGATGCGCTTGGGCGCATTACCGGGCGAGTGGATGTAGAAGAACTTCTGGATGTGATCTTTTCGGAATTTTGCATTGGTAAATAGACTTCCAGGTCAGCGCCGCATAGACACTTGGTCGTGCACAGTGTTTCACGTGAAACGACTTGACTCAGCTCCGGTCCTCTGAATCGAGCTACGACGGGAGACGTCAGACATGACATTGAAATATGATGTTGTCATTATCGGAGGTGGACACGCCGGGTGCGAAGCGGCGAGTGCCGCTGCGCGCATGGGCGCAAGAACAGCTCTGTTGACGCATAGGCGGGATACTATTGGTGTCATGTCCTGCAATCCAGCCATCGGTGGATTGGGGAAAGGACATCTGGTTCGTGAGATCGATGCTATGGATGGTCTGATGGGACGCATAGCCGATGCTGCTGGCATACAGTTCCGACTTTTAAATCGAAAGAAGGGGCCTGCTGTTCGTGGCCCGAGGACTCAGGCTGATCGCCGGCTTTATCGTGAAGCTATGCAGGAGGCGATTGCTTCGATTGAAAATCTTGATGTCATCGAAGGCGACGCTTTTGATCTTCTCATGAATGGGCGGCAGCTTTCCGGTGTGACTCTTAAGAACGGCCGAACAATAAGCTGTCGTACTGTTGTACTGACGACGGGGACATTTCTTCGTGGCCTCATTCACCTCGGGGAGAGGAAGATTCCGGCCGGTCGTATGGGAGAGGAACCTTCGCTCGGTTTGTCCGCGACACTTGAGCGTTTTGGTCTGCGCTTGGGTCGGCTGAAGACCGGAACACCTGCTCGTCTCGACGGGCGTACAATCGACTGGGAAAATGTTGGTCGCCAAGGTGCCGACGATGAGCCAGTCCCATTTTCATTTATGACCGATCGGATTAACAACCGGCAAATCGAGTGCGGCGTGACGCGTACCACCGCCGCGACGCACAAGATTATTACGGACAATCTCGGTAAATCCGCGATGTATTCGGGGCAAATCATGGGCGTCGGACCGCGCTATTGCCCGTCGATTGAGGATAAAATCGTCAAATTCGGTGAAAGGGACGGTCATCAAATTTTCCTCGAACCGGAGGGCCTTGATGACAATACGGTATATCCCAACGGGATTTCGACTTCTCTCCCTGAAAACATTCAGCAGGAATTTATTCGGACAATCCCATGTCTGGAGCATGTTGTGATCCTTCAGCCGGGTTATGCCATAGAATATGATCATGTCGACCCGAGGGAACTATCGTCCACCCTTGAGGTCTTGAAGATTCCTGGTCTGTTTCTCGCGGGTCAGATTAATGGCACAACGGGATATGAAGAAGCAGGTGCACAGGGGCTCGTCGCCGGGCTTAATGCCGCGCTGGTTTGCGGCGGAAACGATCCACACGTTTTCAGCCGGACCAATTCCTATATTGGGGTGATGATCGATGATTTGACGTCCCGCGGCGTGAGCGAGCCATATCGGATGTTTACGTCCCGGGCTGAGTATCGTCTGTCTTTACGCGCCGACAATGCCGACGTCCGCCTAACACCGGACGCGATTAGCCTTGGGATGGTTTCGGCTGAACGACAACATCGCTTCCAATGTTGGGCGCGGACGTTCGAGACTGCGAAGGCCTCGCTTATGGCATTGCAGGTAACGCCTAATGAAGCGCGAAAGTTTGGGTTCCATATCAATCAGGACGGTCAGCGACGCTCCGCCTTTGAGCTGCTGTCCTATGCGGAGCATTCTATTGGATCTCTGGCGAGACTTTGGCCGGAGTTGTCAGCGATCGAGCCCAAGATCGCTGCGGCTTTGGAGATTGACGCGACTTATGCTGTTTACATGGAAAAACAGGCGGCCGACATCGCAAATGTTAAGCGAGAAGAATCTGCTGAAATTCCGGAGTATTTTGACTTTTCAATTTTATCCGGTCTTTCGAATGAGCTGGTTCAGAAGCTGACGCTGACGGCGCCACGCAATTTGGCCCAGGTCTTGAAGGTTGATGGTATGACACCTGCGGCAGCATCGCTGATTCTGGCCTATCTGCGGCGTGACACTGTGCAATCTGTACCTCCCAAAAAGGCTATTCAATGAATGCGAGTCTACCTTCGACAGTGAACGGATTGCGTGTTTCACGTGAAACAGCGGAAAAGTTGGACCACTTTTCTCGCCTCTTTCAGAAATGGGCCAAGACTATAAATTTAGTTGCCCCTTCAACGAGGCAAAACCTATGGGAACGTCATATTGCAGACAGCATTCAGATCTATCAGATGTATCCGGGTCCGAAACAATGGATTGATCTCGGAAGCGGCGGCGGATTTCCTGGGATCATAACGGCAATTTGCCTTGCAGAGTTGGGTGATGGCTGGGTTCATCTGATTGAAAGCAATAATAAGAAGGCCGCATTTCTCCGTGTTGCCCTTGCTGAAACAGGTGCGAGGGGCTCCGTGCACCCGATTCGTATTGAACAAGCGCCGGTCCTCATTCCACATTGTGACGCTATTTCAGCGCGTGCGCTGGCGGATTTGACGCAGTTGCTTGAATATTGCGCGGCGTGGATGCTTCCGGCTAGCTCGGTTACCGCCTATTTCCACAAAGGCCGGGATTACCAGGCTGAAATTGACAAAGCTGTTGGCCGCTTTCAGTTTGATCTGATAAAACACAAGAGCGTCATCGAGCCGGATTCCGTGGTTCTCGAAATCGCAAATCTTTCGCGGAAAATTCAGTGAACGGCGGATCAGTGCATGCTAGGCGAAAAGAACCGTATTATTACGATCGCAAATCAGAAAGGTGGCGTTGGTAAAACGACAACGGCCATCAATCTGGCGACGGCTTTAGCCGCAATCGGCGAAAAGGTATTGATTGTCGATCTAGATCCGCAGGGCAACGCCAGCACGGGCCTGGGTATTCAGCGACGCGATCGTAAACTCTCCTCCTATGAACTTATGATCGGCTCGCACAGTATTGAGGAAATCGTTCTCGATACTGTTGTGCCCAATCTTTCCATCATTCCGTCGACAATGGATTTGCTCGGTGTTGAGATGGAAATTTCCCAGGAAAGCAACCGGGTTTACCGATTGAAGCGCGCTCTGGAAGCGCCGGCGGCACTTCGCTACTCCTACGTGCTTGTTGATTGCCCGCCTTCCTTCAATCTTCTGACGATGAATGCGATGGCCGCGGCGCATTCCGTGCTTGTGCCGCTCCAGTGCGAGTTCTTTGCCTTGGAAGGTCTCAGTCAATTGCTTGAGACGGTCGACCAGGTGCGCCGTTCGGTCAATCCACTGCTCGACATTCAGGGTATCGTACTGACGATGTTCGATTCCCGCAATAATCTCGCGCAGCAGGTCGTCAACGACGTGCGTCTGCATCTGGGCGAAAAGGTCTATCATACCCTGATTCCTAGGAATGTGCGGGTTTCTGAGGCGCCATCCTACGGCAAGCCTGCCATCCTGTATGATTTGAAGTGTGCTGGCAGCCAGGCTTATCTGCAGCTGGCTTCGGAAGTGATCCAGCGCGAGCGACAGCGCAAGGCTGCGTGACTGATTCGATACCGAAACGATGAGTGTGAGTGATACCATGAACGACGACAATTCAAGACGGCGCCTGGGTCGCGGGCTTGCGGCGCTGATCGGCGAGATGGATCAGCCGGTTCAGGCCGGAGCCGCGGTGCAGCCGGTGAATGCCGATCGTAGAATTCCGATTGAGTTCGTTTCGCGCAATCCACGCAACCCGCGCCGGACCTTCGATGAGAGTGAGTTGCAGGATCTTGCCAGCTCCATTCGGCAGCACGGCATCGTTCAGCCGGTTGTCGTCCGGACAATTGCCGATGAGCGGTATGAGATTATTGCGGGTGAGCGCCGTTGGCGCGCGGCGCAGCTCGCCGGTTTTACCGATATTCCGGTTATTGTCCGCGACGTAGACGATCGGACCGCGCTGGAAATCGCTATCGTCGAGAACGTCCAGCGTTCCGATCTCAATCCTCTCGAAGAGGCAATGGGTTATGATCAGTTGATAGCCGAACATGGCTATACGCAGAACGATCTCGGGGAAATCATCGGAAAGAGCCGCAGCCACGTGGCAAACAGCCTGCGGCTGTTGAAGCTTCCCGAGCCAGTGCGGGATATGCTCTCCTCGGGCTCGCTCTCCGCCGGCCACGCGCGGGCACTGATCCCGACATCGGACCCGGTGACGCTGGCCCGCTCCATCATCGCCAAAGGCCTTTCCGTTCGCGACACAGAGCGGTTGGCGCAGAACAATATCCGGGCGCAGAACGACCCCACCTATGGTCAGGCATCGAAGCCGCAGGAAAAAGATGCTGATACGCTGGCGTTGGAGCGGACGCTGTCGGACAGCCTCGGGCTCGATGTCACGGTCAACCATAAGGCATCGGGTGGGCAGCTTCGCATTGCCTACAAGACCCTCGACCAGTTAGAGGAAATCTGCCGGCTGCTCGAGCGGCGCTGATAAAACGGCGCGCTATGTAAATTATTAAAATAATTCAATGACTTGAATACGAAGTTAGCGTCGCGCGGACTGAAGTGTGATAGCGAGCAAAGCCTGTAAGGCTGAACTTTCTTCCAAGCTCGGGCGGCTCCGGCTCTGGAAGATAGTGGCCTGCAATCGTCCGAGTTCGCGCTGGATTGCGGGTGCCGACCAGGTTTTAAGCGCAGATTCGACGATCGGTTTGCGGCGGAAGTGCAGGTGGCGACCGAGCGTCGCGGTTACCTGTGCCGGTTGAAGGCGCTTGTCGTCCATTTCAGAACGCATGAGGTCAAGCAGTTGAAATTGCTTCAAGCAACCCTGCAGGACGAGGAAGATCGGTGTCTTCGAGGTAACGATCTTCTGAATTGCATGGACGAGGCCGTCTGCGTCGCCCTTCAAGACCGCGTCTATGGCATCGTCCACTGAGATTGCGCTGGCGTCGCCGACGATTTCCTGGACGTGCTCGTCCTCGATCGTGCCCATGCCCCGGCAATACAGCGCGAGTTTGCGGATTTCATTGCGCGAGGCAATGCGATCCCCGCCTAGAGCTTCCTGCAGGCGCTCGCGGGCAGCCGGTGTTATTTTCAGGTTTTCCTGGGTAAGCTCATGGTCGATCAGCGTGCTGATGGCGCGGGCGTCGTCAGCATAACAGGCAACGGAAACGACGGAACGTGCGGTTTCGCCGATCTTGCGTAGACCGGTTCCCTTTTTCAGGTCGCCAGCCTCGATGATAACATAGCTTCCCGTCGGAGGTTGCTGGGCGAGCAGTTGAAATCCATCGACCAGCGCTTTCTCGCTGCCGGCACCGCGAACCCAGACGAGCTTTTCACCGCCAAAGAGGCCGATGGAATTGACTTCATCGAGCAAACGGCCTGGGTTCTGCTGCAGATCGGAGCTATCGAGCTTGATCAGCGAGAATGGATCATCCAGCGCAACGCCGGTCTTGGCCGCAATCAGCCCCGCGCGTTCGGAAACCAGCCCGCGATCGGGCCCGTAGACCAGATAGAGACGGTTGTCCCGGAGCGACCTCTGGAGGAACGAATCAAATTCGTGCGATTTGATTTCGGTCATCCGAGATCGTCCGTTCAGCGACCGAGTGCAGAAGCGATATCGGCTCTTATGACTTCCGCCAGTTCACGCGCAGCACGGTTTTCACCGTCCCGGATGGCGCGCAGCTTGGCAAATTCCTGGACCGGGAAATCGACCAGAGCAACCGCGGAGCGGTTACCGGACTTGACCGTTTCACCGGTATCAGCGCGAGACAGGTTGAAGTCGGCCTGGACAAGGATGCGACCTGCGCCCGCAGTGTCGGACGCCTGATCATAAAGCACGCCTTTCACCTGACTGGTCACGTTCAGTGCCAGTCGATATTCCGGGTTCGCCGGCTCCCCGGCACCACCGGAGGTCAGGAAGATCAGGCTGTTGCGCACTTCCTGTTCGACGCGGTCGTCTGCATCGGAAATCTCGATGGAAGCGAGCTTTCCCGCCGTCTGCGTGCTGATCGCATAGAGCGGCTTGACCTGACAACCCGAAACAGCGCCAAGGCCAAGAGAGAGCCCGCAGACAGCAAGAAGCCGAAGGCTTCGAGCGGACATATCAAACAACGACATTGACGATCCTCTGCGGCACGACGATGATTTTCTTCGGGTTCTGGCCGTTCAGTGCGGTCTTTACCGCATCAATCGCCAGCACCGCACTTTCAATGGCAGTCTGATCCGCATCGCGCGCGATTGTCAAATCGGCGCGCTTCTTGCCGTTGATTTGCACAGGCAGCGTGATCTCGTTTTCCGCGACGAGCGCTTCCTCGAAAACGGGCCAATCACGCTGGGCGATGAGGCCGGTTCCACCGATCTCCACCCAGCATTGCTCAGCCAGATGGGGCATCATCGGTGCCATCAGGCTGATCAGGATCGACGTCGCGTCCTTGACAGCAGCGATGGTTTCCGGGCTCGCCTTGCCTTCCGCAACGAGAGTCAACGGCGCTGCCAGGGCATTCACGAGCTCGTAGAGACGGGCGACAGCCTTGTTGAAGGCCAGTTTGTCGTAATCCGCCTGCACGGCTTTCAATGTCTTGTGCGCCAGCTGTGAAATCGGCAGGGCGTCGCCATCTTTCGCCGGCGAAGCATCGCTTGCCTCGAGGAAAGACGAAGCTTCTGAAATCAGTCGCCAGATGCGCTGCACGAAGCGATGTGAGCCTTCGACGCCTGCTTCCGACCAGATGACGTCCCGATCCGGCGGCGAATCCGAAAGAACGAAGAAGCGGGCAGTATCCGCGCCATAGGACGCGATGATATCGTCGGGATCGACGACATTCTTTTTCGACTTCGACATCTTCTCGATGGAGCCAATTGTGACTGGATCGCCCGTTTCGATCAATGTTGCTTGCCGCTTGCCATCGTTCTCGACGATGATGATCTCGGCCGGCGTAATCCACTCCCGCTGCGCACCCTCGCCGCGGCTGTAGGTTTCATGGACGACCATACCCTGCGTGAACAGGCCCTTGAATGGCTCGTCCAGCGCGACGTGGCCGACGGCCTTCATTGCGCGGGTGAAGAAGCGGGAATAGAGCAGGTGCAGGATCGCATGCTCGATACCGCCGATATACTGGTCCACCGGCAGCCAGTGGCTGGCAACCTTGGGATCCGTCGGGTTGTTTTCCCAGGGCGCGGTGAAACGCGCGAAGTACCAGGACGAATCCACGAAGGTGTCCATCGTGTCCGTCTCGCGCCGCGCATCCTTGCTACACTGCGGGCAGGCAACATGGCGCCAAGTCGGATGACGGTCGAGCGGATTACCCGGCTTGTCGAAGGTTACATCCTCCGGCAGTTTCACCGGTAGATCGGCTTTTGGCACCGGAACGACACCGCAAACCTCACAATGGATGACCGGGATCGGGCAGCCCCAATAGCGCTGGCGCGAAATGCCCCAGTCCCGCAGGCGGAAATTCACCTTGCGCTCGGCTTGCGGCGCGCCGGCGATCATCGTCTGTTCGAGCTTTTCGGCGACACGTTCGAAGGCGTCTTCGATCGCCAGACCGTCCAGGAAGCGTGAATTGATCATCACACCGTCGCCGACATAGGCCTCGTCGTCAACGCTGAAGGTTGCGGCATCGCCATCCCCAGGCATGACGACCGGAACGACCGGAAGATCATATTTGCGGGCGAAATCGAGGTCGCGCTGGTCTCCGGACGGGCAGCCAAAGATGGCGCCCGTGCCATAGTCCATCAACACGAAGTTGGCGACATAGACCGGCAGTTCCCAGGAGGGATCGAGCGGATGCCGAACACGGATTCCGGTGTCGATGCCTTTCTTCTCTGCCGTTTCGAGTGCTGCCAGCGATGTACCGGCACGGCGGCATTCGTCGCAGAAGGCGTCGATCTCGGTACTGCTTTCGGCTGCCTTTTTTGCCAGCGGATGGTCTGCAGCAATCGCAATGAAGGATGCGCCAAACAGCGTGTCCGCCCGCGTCGTGTAAACCGTTACTTCGGTGGCGTCGCCGGCACCGGTCTCGGGCACGATTTCCCAGCGGATCGACAGACCTTCAGAGCGCCCGATCCAGTTCTTCTGCATCAGCCGGACTTTTTCCGGCCAATGCGAGAGCGTATCAAGCGAATCCAGAAGATCCTGGCTGAAATCGGTGATGCGGAAGAACCACTGCGTCAGTTCGCGCTGTTCTACCAGGGCACCCGAGCGCCAGCCGCGGCCGTCGATCACCTGCTCGTTGGCAAGGACCGTGTTGTCGATCGGGTCCCAATTGACCTTGGACTGCTTGCGGTAGACCAGGCCCTTATCGAGGAAGTCCAGGAACAGATGCTGCTGGCGCTGGTAGTATTCGACGTCGCAGGTGGCGAATTCGCGCGACCAGTCCAAAGACAGGCCCATCACCTTCAGCTGTGCTTTCATCGACGCGATGTTCTGGTAGGTCCAGGCAGCCGGGTGCACACCGCGCTCCATGGCGGCGTTTTCGGCCGGCATGCCGAAAGCGTCCCAGCCCATTGGGTGCAGCACATTGTAGCCGCGGGCGCGCTTGTAGCGGGCAACGACATCGCCCATCGCATAGTTGCGAACATGGCCCATATGGATGCGGCCGGACGGATAGGGAAACATCTCAAGCACGTAGTATTTTTCGCGCGGGTCTTCGTTGTCCGTCTCGAAGACCTTGTTGTTGTCCCATTCCTGCTGCCAACGTGGCTCGGCATCACGCGGGTTATAACGTTCGGTGGCCATTTGTTTGGTGTTCCGGAAATTTGTACGGGAAATTATCCCGTGATCTTGGGACTGTATATTTGGGGCTGACCTTCACCATGAAACAGCCGTAGCGTCAAGTTTTTGAAGGATTTTGCGGCGAAACTTTGCGGCTGACGCCTCTTGCCCCCAAGTTCTGCTTGGCAGCCCGTCCTACATCCAATAATCGATCGGGTATAGCACGGCAGAAGCGCACCGGGGTACAGGCATGGATGTAGAAGCACGTTTGAGCGATGTCGTGAGCCGGATCCACGATAGCGAGCGGAGCGCCGGCCGACCGCTTGGTTCAGCCCAACTCGTCGCCGTTTCCAAAACCTTTGAGGCCGATGCCATTCGACCTGTCATCAGTGGCGGGCAGCGTGTTTTCGGGGAAAACCGAGTCCAGGAGGCCCAGTCGAAGTGGCCTCTGCTGAAAGCAGAGACGTCGGATATCGAGCTTCACCTGATCGGTCCGCTGCAATCCAACAAGGCAGCCGATGCCGTGGCCCTTTTCGATGTCATCGAAACAATCGACCGCGAAAAGATCGCCCGCTCTGTGGCTGACGAGATTCGCCGGCAAGGTAGGCCCATCCGCGTCTATGTGCAGGTGAACACCGGGCTTGAGCTGCAGAAGGCGGGTATCGCACCGGATGATACTGAAGCCTTCGTGACACTCTGCCGCGAACAGATCGGCCTCGAAATCGAAGGGCTCATGTGTATTCCGCCGGCCGACGAAAATCCGGGACCGCATTTTGCCCTGTTGGCCACGCTTGCCGAGCGCTGCAAGCTTGAAAAACTATCCATGGGCATGTCCGGCGATTTCGAGGCTGCGATACAGTTTGGTGCGACCAGCGTGCGCGTCGGCTCGGCGATCTTCGGCATCCGCTGACCCTCAAGGCCTGCTGCTGCGCCCTAGCTCTTTCGTCGGGCTTCTCCGCGTCCACTTCCTCTTTTATTGTCTGTTTAGGAGGCCGACGTTGTCGGCGGGAGTTGACGGGAGGAAACGGCGATGGCGAACAGCTATTCGGCGGTCTATCAGGCATGGAATCAAGATCCACACGGCTTCTGGTCAGACGCCGCGCAGGTGGTTGATTGGTTTACCCCCTGCAAATGTGTTCGATCCGTCACAGGGCGTCTACGGGCGCTGGTTTGCAGGCGCCAAGACCAACAGCTGTTACAATTGCCTCGATCGCCATGTCCAGGCTGGGCGTGGCGATCAGGTCGCTCTGATCTATGACAGTCCGGTCACCGGCACGGTGGAGCACTGGGCCTATTCCCGGCTGCTGGAAGAGGTAAAGGCTCTTTCTGCTGTCTACCTCAGCTTGGGCGTCACCAAGGGCGACCGGATCATTCTCTATATGCCAATGGTGCCGCAGGCGATCGTGGCCATGCTGGCTGCGGCCCGTATAGGCGCCGTTCACTCCGTCGTCTTTGGCGGTTTTGCGGCAAGCGAACTGGCGACCCGGATCGATGATTGCACACCGCGCCTGATTGTGACGGCCAGTTGCGGTATAGAGACCGCCCGTATCATCGCCTACAAACCGTTGCTTGATGCAGCAATCGATATGGCCCATCATAAGCCGGACCATTGCCTTGTCTTCCAGCGTCCGCAATGCCAGGCCCAACTGCAGCCGGGCCGCGATCTCGATTTCATCGCAGAGATTGAGCGCGCAAAAGCTAAGGGTGCTGAAATACCCTGTGTTCCGATGGCGGCGACGGATCCGCTTTACATTCTTTACACGTCGGGAACGACAGGCCAACCAAAGGGCGTCGTTCGGGATACCGGCGGCCACATGGTGGCGCTGCAATGGTCGATGAAGCATTTCTATGGTGTCGGCCCCGGTGACGTCTTCTGGGCAGCGTCCGATATCGGCTGGGTCGTTGGCCATTCCTATATCGTCTACGGACCGCTGCTGAACGGCAGCACCACGATCCTCTATGAAGGCAAGCCTATCGGTACGCCGGATGCAGGTGCCTTCTGGCGTGTGATTGCGCAACACCGCGTCAGCGTTTTCTTCACGGCACCGACGGCGTTTCGCGCCATCCGGAAGGAAGATCCACAGGCAAGTCTGCTGGCAAGGCATGATCTGTCGAGCCTTCGCGCCTTGTTTCTTGCCGGCGAGCGCGCCGATCCGGATACGCTGGTCTGGGCGGAGACTGTTCTGAAGGTGCCTGTGATCGACCACTGGTGGCAGACGGAAACCGGCTGGCCGGTTGCCGGAAATCCGCTCGGCCTCGGCCTCCTGCCCGTCAAGCACGGCTCCGCGACGGTGCCCCTGCCCGGCTATGATGTGCAGATTCTCGACGATGCCGGTCATCCGGTATCGGCAGGCACGCTCGGCAATGTGGTAATCGGCCTGCCGCTTCCGCCCGGCTGCCTGCCGACGTTCTGGAATGCGGACGAACGCTTTCGGACCGGCTGCCTCGAGGAGTTTCCGGGTTTTTACAAGACGGCGGATGCCGGCTATATCGACGAGGACGGCTATATCTTCATCATGGCGCGCACCGACGATATCATCAATGTCGCGGGCCACCGGCTGTCGACGGGTTCAATGGAAGAAATCTGCGCCAGCCATCCGGATGTGGCCGAATGTGCTGTGATCGGTATTTATGACGCGATCAAGGGCCAGGTACCCGCCGGTTTCCTGGTGCTCAATGCCAATGTTTCCCGTGAAACCATCGAGATCGAACGGGAAGTCGTGGCTCTCGTGCGTGACCGCATCGGTCCCGTCGCCGCGTTTAAAACGGTCATGTGCATCAAGCGTCTGCCGAAAACGCGGTCCGGCAAGGTCCTGCGCGGCACCATGCAAAAGATTGCTGATAGCCTCGAGTGGAAAATGCCGGCAACCATCGACGACCCCGTCATTCTGGAAGAGATCGGGACGGTGCTGCGGGCGCGCGGTTTTGGCCGCCAACCGCATCCGGCTTGATACGCTCTGCATCAGCCTGCACAAAGTTACGAGAAAAACGCGCATGAAAAACCCGGGGCAGTTCATCACTGGCCCGGGTTCTTGTTTCGGTTTGTCGACGTCGATCAATAATCGTCGTCTTCGTCCTTGCGGTCGGATTTAAGCGACTTGAGCTTGGCGAAAACCGCATCCGCATCGATTTCCTTCTCTTCCTCGCGCTCGTAGCTGAAAGGAAGTTTTTCCGTCTCGCGGGATGCTTCCAGCGTCGCGCCGAGTTCGGCAGCTGTCGGCAGCGGGCGGCCCTTGGCGGCGCGTTCGACTTCGAGGTCGAGGTCGATCTGCGTGCAGAGACCCAGCGTTACCGGATCCATCGGCGTCAGGTTGGTCGAATTCCAGTGGGTGCGCTCGCGGATCTGCTCGATCGTCGACTTGGTCGTGCCGACGAGACGCGAGATCTGGGCGTCCTTGAGTTCCGAATGGTTGCGCACCAGCCAGAGAATGGCATTCGGGCGATCCTGGCGCTTGGAGACCGGCGTGTAGCGCGGGCCTTTGCGCTTGGAATCGGGAACGCGAACCTTCGGTTCGGAAAGTTTCAGCTTGTGGTTCGGGTTGGCTTCGGCGCGGGCGATCTCATCGCGCGACAGCTGGCCGGTGCCGATAGGGTCGAGGCCCTTGATGCCCGTAGAGGCTTCGCCATCGGCGATTGCCTTCACTTCCAGCGGATGCAGCTTGCAGAACGTGGCGATCTGTTCGAACGACAGAGCGGTGTTGTCAACAAGCCATACGGCCGTCGCTTTGGGCATAAGCAGTTGTTGAGCCATGGATATAGTCCTTCTGTCCGTCCGCGCCGGTGTCGCGGGCCGTGGGGTGTAACCACTCAATTTCCGGGAAATTAGCGCCTCTATACCTGCGTCGTCGCAGAAATGCAATTCTTCTCCGACAAATGACCTTTTGTCTAATGGACGCCGTGTTTTGACCTGATATGTATTGCCACCGAAGAGGCCGTGCACGGGGAGTTGTGCCGTCCCGACAGCCTGCGCAGGGAGGAAATCGTCATGTCTGCCAAAACCTATCCGGTCCTGAAAGCCGCGAAAAACCGTACTCTGATCGATAGCGAAACCTACCAGCGATGGTATCGCGAAAGCATCGAGAACCCGGATCGTTTCTGGGACAAACACGGCATGCGGATCGACTGGTTCAAGCCCTATACGAAAGTGAAAAACACATCCTTCCATGGCCGCGTGTCCATCAAATGGTTCGAAGACGGCCTGACCAACGTTTCCTACAATTGCATCGACCGGCACCTGAAGGCCCGGGGCGACCAGGTTGCTATCATCTGGGAAGGCGACAACCCTTATATCGACAAGAAGATCACCTATAACGAACTTCATGAGCAGGTTTGCCGGCTCGCCAATGTGATGAAGAAACACGGCGTCAAGAAGGGCGACCGCGTCACCATCTACATGCCGATGATCCCCGAGGCGAGCTATGCGATGCTTGCCTGTTCGCGTATTGGCGCCGTGCATTCCGTGGTCTTCGGTGGCTTTTCTCCGGACGCGCTGGCCGGCCGTATCGTCGACTGCGAATCCACCTTCGTCATTACCTGCGACGAGGGCGTGCGCGGCGGAAAGCCCATTCCGCTCAAGGAAAATACCGATACGGCCATTGATATCGCCGCCAAGAACCATGTCATCGTCAACAAGGTCCTGGTCGTACGCCGCACTGGCGGCAAGACCGCCTGGGCGCCCGGCCGCGATCTCTGGTATCATCAGGAAATGGTCAGCGTGCCGCGCGATTGCCCGCCGGCCAAGATGAAGGCGGAAGACCCGCTGTTCATTCTTTATACGTCCGGATCAACCGGCAAGCCGAAAGGCGTTCTGCATACGACAGGCGGCTATCTCGTCTATGCGTCGATGACCCACCAATATGTCTTCGACTATCGAGACGGCGATATCTACTGGTGCACCGCGGATGTGGGCTGGGTGACCGGTCATTCCTATATCGTCTACGGCCCGCTGGCCAATGGTGCGACGACACTGATGTTCGAAGGCGTACCCAATTTTCCGGACCAGGGACGGTTTTGGGAAGTGATCGACAAGCACAAGGTCAATATCTTCTACACGGCGCCGACGGCGCTGCGCTCGCTTATGGGTGCAGGCGACAGTTTTGTGCAACGCTCGTCTCGGGCGTCACTGCGTCTGCTCGGCTCGGTCGGCGAGCCGATCAACCCGGAAGCCTGGGAATGGTACTACAACATTGTCGGCGAACAGCGCTGCCCGATCGTCGATACATGGTGGCAGACCGAGACCGGAGGTATTCTGATTACGCCGCTGCCAGGGGCGACCGACCTGAAGCCCGGTTCGGCAACGCGGCCTTTCTTCGGCGTGAAGCCACAGCTGGTGGACAATGAGGGCGCGGTGCTCGAGGGTGCTGCCGATGGCAATCTCTGCATCATCGACAGCTGGCCTGGCCAGATGCGCACCATCTATGGTGACCATGCCCGCTTTGCCCAGACCTATTTCTCGACCTACAAGGGCAAATATTTCACCGGTGACGGCTGCCGCCGCGATGAGGACGGCTATTATTGGATCACCGGTCGCGTCGATGACGTGCTCAACGTATCCGGACATCGTCTGGGGACAGCGGAGGTGGAATCCGCGCTGGTTTCGCATCATCTCGTATCGGAAGCAGCTGTTGTCGGCTATCCGCATCACCTCAAGGGCCAGGGCATATACTGCTATGTGTCCCTCATGGCCGGTGAGGAAGGAAACGACGCTTTGCGTCAGGATTTGGTCAAGCATGTCCGCAAGGAAATCGGACCGATTGCTGCGCCGGACAAGATTCAGTTTGCTCCAGGGCTGCCGAAGACCCGCTCAGGCAAGATCATGCGCCGTATTCTGCGCAAGATCGCTGAAGATGACTTTGCCTCACTCGGCGATACATCAACGCTTGCCGACCCAGCCGTCGTCGATGAACTGATCGAGAACCGGCAGAACAAGAAGGGTTGATTGGTCAGACTCGATACCGATCAAAGTCTTGGGTCTTTCGAAGCGGTTAACAAGCGCGCGGAAGACCCAAGCTTTGTTATAGGTTCCTGTGGCGTTGCCGGCCGAAGTTATGGACGATAAGGCGCTTGCCCCATGGCCGTCATGGCTGGAAGCGGTGCGGAAATTGAGATTGCAATTGCCGCCTAACCAATCGGAACGTTGCTTTTGTAAAGATCGGAGCGGAGGCGGTCACCTTGTTATGCTTTGTGCTCAACGAGGCTTTACCAGAACGAACACGTCTCCGCTTTCTTGCGCCCACCGCCATACTCCCTGACATAACCCGCCGAAAGCAGTTCCTGAGCCGGATTCCGTCCATCGGTCAACGCGACGTCGGCCAGCACCCGGCCGAAATATTTGTCGCCTGAAATATGCAGCAGTTGAATTTCGGTTTGTTCGCCGGCCATGGCCGCAAGTGCCGCTTGGGCTTGCTCTCCGGCTACCCGCGTCGATGCGCAATCCGACTTCATTTCCGGTGCGTCGATGCCGCGTAGCCGGACATAGACTTCCATGGTTTGCTGCGGCCAGGGTTTCGCCGCCACCAGCAGGGTGTCGCCATCGATGACCCGAATGATTTGTGCACGCACTGGTCCATCAACAATCGCGGTTCTGTCATAGGCCTGCGCCGGCACGCCGATAAAGAGGCTGCAAAGCGCAGGCACAAGAGGATTGAAGCTAAGACGGGCGATCGATTCCATTTAAGGAATATATTCCGGTTTTTTGTCAAAAGCAACAGGAATTATTTCCTCAGAAGTCAATGGCGCGGCCATTGACCTCCCAGTCGCCAAAGCGTGCCGGATCTGCCCCACCCCGCCCCCGTGCTCAATGGGTGGCGGGGTGGCGTGCTGAAGCTTGCGGCGCTGTTCAGCCTCCTGCAATGCGCGTTGCGCTGCCGGGGACAGCACCTTTTCCGGGGGCAATGGCTGGTTATCGTTGTCGTTCTGCATGGAAAGCTCAAATTTCCGGGAAAATGTTGAAGAATGGCTTGGCTACCCCCATCATATAGAAACCTTCCGGTTAAACGGAAGCAATGATTCACGTGAAACCAAATGTCGTCTGGGAGAATTCTATGAATCTCGTTCGCACCGCCATGCTACTGGCGTTCATGACTGCTCTGTTCATGGCCGTCGGTTTTGTCATTGGCGGCAGGGGCGGCATGATGATCGCGCTTGTAATCGCAGCCGGCATGAATTTCTTCTCCTATTGGAATTCGGACAAGATGGTACTGCGCATGTACAATGCGCAGGAAGTGGACGAGCGCTCGGCACCTGAATATTACGGCATCGTCCGCGAACTTGCGAAAAATGCCGGTCTGCCTATGCCGCGCGTCTTCGTGATCGACAACCCGCAGCCCAACGCTTTTGCAACCGGGCGCAATCCGGAAAACGCCGCCGTTGCGGCCTCCACCGGACTTCTCCACGCGCTGACTTATGACGAGGTCGCTGGCGTCATGGCGCACGAACTCGCCCATGTGCAGAACCGCGATACGCTGACCATGACGCTGACGGCCACGCTTGCGGGTGCGATTTCTATGCTCGGCAATTTTGCCTTTTTCTTTGGCGGCAATCGGGAAAACAACAATCCGCTCGGCTTTATCGGCACGATTGTTGCGATGATCGTCGCACCGCTTGCCGCCATGCTGGTACAGATGGCCATCAGCCGTACGCGCGAATATTCGGCTGATCATCGCGGCGCCGAGATTTGCGGCAATCCATTGGCGCTGGCCTCCGCCCTGTCGAAAATTGCCGGTGCCTCGCATCAGATTCCCAACGACGAGGCCGAGCGCAATCCAGCCACGGCCCATATGTTCATCATCAATCCGCTTTCCGGCGAGCGTATGGACAATCTGTTTTCCACGCACCCCGCTACCGAAAACCGCATCGCGGCGCTGCAGGAATTGGCCCGCGAGATGCAAGCGGTCTCGACGCCACCGGTCAGGGCTGATAATCCCGTGCGCAAATCGCGCTCCGTTCCATCAACCGGCTGGGGTCGCGGTGGTTCCGAACCACCGAAAGGTCCCTGGTCTTGACGTCTGACGAAAACAAAAACGATTCCTATCCGAAACGAAATCGTAAACCCACGCGATCCGCTGCCCCCGCGAAACAGGCGGCTATGAACATAGTGACAAGCCTGGACTAAAAGCGCGGCAGGCCGCAGCCAAAATGCTGGCTGCTGTTGTCGATCGCAAGACGTCACTTGATGGTATGCTGGATGCGGAAAACGGCAATCCGGTCTATCGTGAGCTCAACGACGCCGACCGTGCCCTCGTCCGAGCCATTTTGAATTCTGCCCTGCGCCAGCTGCCTCGTATCGAGGCGATGATCGGCTCGTTGCTGCAAACGCCGCTGCCGGAAGGTGCCCGCGCGCTTGATCATGTGCTGGCGGTTGCCGCGGCGCAGATCCTCTACCTCGATATTCCCGATCATTCCGCCGTCGATCTCGCTGTCGAGCAAGCCCAGACCGACCCGCGCAATCGGCGTTTCGCCAGTCTCGTCAATGCGGTGCTGCGCCGTCTGTCGCGAGAGAAGGACGCCTTGCTCGCAGGCATCGGCCAGAGCATTCCGGCCATTCCGTCCTGGTTCCATCAGCGCCTCGTCCAGTTCTACGGTGCCGATCATGCCAACCGGATCGCCGAGGCGCTTCTCACGCCTGCGGCGATTGATCTGACCGTCAAATCGAATGCGGCCGGCTGGGCGGAGCGGCTCAATGGGCGTGTGCTGCCGACAGGGTCTGTGCGCCTTGCGAGTTTCTCCGGCGGCGTGCCGTCTCTCGACGGTTTTGCCGAGGGCGAATGGTGGGTTCAAGACGCCGCGGCGGCTCTCCCGGCGCAGTTGTTCGGAGTTTTGGACGGCAAGCGTGTCGTCGATCTCTGTGCTGCCCCGGGCGGCAAGACGGCGCAGCTTATCCTCGCCGGCGCTAAGGTCACGGCGCTCGATCAGTCGTCCAGCCGCCTGAAGCGCCTGAAGGGCAATCTCGCACGTCTCGGGCTGGATGCGGCGACGCAGGAGATCAATATGGCGGATTTCCAGACGGAATCGCTTTTTGATGCGGCTCTGCTCGATGCGCCCTGCTCTTCGACCGGCACGATCCGCCGCCATCCCGATGTCCTCTGGACCAAGGGCTTGGCGGATATCGAAAAGCTGGCTTTGCTCCAGGAAAAGCTGCTGCGCCACGCGTTGACACTGGTGAAACCGGACGGCCTTGTCGTGTTTTCCAACTGCTCGCTCGATCCTCGCGAAGGGGAAGAGGTCACCAAGCGTGTGCTGGCCGATGGCGGCTGCGAGCGGGTGCCTGTCGATCCGGCGCAGTGGCCAAGCCTGGAAGACGCCATCAACCCGGTCGGCGAGTTCCGTACGACACCGGCGATGATACCGGCAACGGAGGATTTTTCGGGCGGACTTGACGGGTTTTATGCCGTGGTCCTGCGGCGGAAAGCCTGAGCACACACCGTCATTAACCAAAATTGGCAGTTGGGTGTTTCCGCGGCTGACTGCACGTCAATTGACGTGCGCCTCGCCTTCTGCCACTCAATAGGGGTGCGATCCATAAAAGTTTAATGACTTTTCTGGCACCATGGTGTTTCAAGCGGCATCACGGGCGGTTCGGAATCCAAATTCCGCACCGTTCGAAAGAGGTCGTTCCGGGAGTGGGGGACACACGGGCGTCGATGCAGTTTTCTGACAGGCAAAGGCTTCTCTATCTGTATCTGCGTGAGGGCTGGCGCCGTTTCTCGCATCGGCTTGCCTTGGGTCGAAATACCGCCTTTCGTTTTGCCGGCTCCACACCCGATCGCCTGATCGTCGCGCCGACTGACCTGCGTGCTGTCGATCCCTTTGTCGCGCAGGAAATCATTGATGGCCGCTTCCCGCTGGCTGGCCGCGTGCTGGACACCGAGGGCGAATCGCCGTTTGAGTTGGACCTCCCCTCGCGCGAGTTTGGGGTCCGGCTGCATTCCTTCGGCTGGCTGCGCCATATGCGCTCGATCAAGGAAGACGAAGCTTTTACCCGGATTCGCCAGCTGCTCAATGAGTGGATCGCCAGCCACGGTCGCGTCATTGGCGGCCTCCCTGGGAGGCCGACATCATCGCTCAGCGGTTGATCGCGTGGATGTCCCATTCGCCAATCATTCTGCGCAATGCCGAGCACGCCTTCTACCGCCGGTTTTTGAAAAGCCTTGCCTTCCAATTGCGCTATCTCAAGCATGTGGCAGACACCACGGATGAAGGCGAGGCACGCCTGCGCGTCCGCATCGCGCTTGCCATGGCCTCCGTCTCGATGCCGGCTTCGGCGTCTTCCATCCGCAAGGCCGCACGCAATCTGGATGATGAACTGGATCGGCAGATTCTGGCCGATGGCGGCCATTGCTCGCGCAATCCGCGGCTGGGGCTTGAGTTGCTGCTGGATCTGCTGCCGCTACGCCAGACTTATGTCAATCTCGGGCATGACGTACCGACACGGCTCATTCCCTGCATCGACCGGATGTATCCGGCGTTGCGCTTCTTTCGTCACCAGGGCGGCGAACTGGCGCTGTTCAACGGCGCGACCTCGACGCTTGCCAACGAGTTGATGTCCGTGCTGCGCTACGACGAGACCGCCGGCGCGCCGTTCAAGGCACTGCCGCATATCGGTTATCAACGCCTGGCGGCAGGCAGTGCGATCGTTATCGTCGATACGGGGACGCCGCTTTCTGTGGCCCTGTCGCGCAATGCCCATGCCGGATGCCTGTCCTTCGAGATGTCGTCCGGGCGCTATAGGTTCATTATCAATTCCGGTTCGCCGAAATTTGCCGGCGAACGATTCCGCCAGATGGCGCGCATGACGGCGGCCCATTCGACGGTCACCCTCAATGATCGCTCATCCTGCCGGCTGTCGCAGTCGCGTTTCCTTGGGCCGATCGTGACGGGCGGTGTCTCCAAGGTCACGGTACGCCGGACCGAGGAAAGCGGGCACCCGGAATCCATCGTCGCCACGCATGATGGATATGCCGAAGCCTTTGGTCTGATGCACGAGCGCGACATTGGCATCAACGCTCAGGGAACGACGGTGCGCGGCCGCGACCGCCTGTCTCAGCCGGACGGACAGGAACCGGCGCAGACCAATACGGCTATTGCCGTTGCCAGGTTTCATATCCACCCGGCGATAACGATGCGCAAGAACAATGCCCATGAAGTGTTCCTCACGGCGCCGGATGGCGAGACCTGGCTGTTTTCCTGCCGTGACGCCGAAGTTGAGATTGAAGAGGACGTATTTTTTGCCGATCCGTCCGGTGTGCGCAAATCCTCCCAGGTGACGATCACTTTCGCCGCCGCCAGCCAGCCGGAAATCCAGTGGATTCTGTCGCGCGAAGCCTGACGGGCGCTGTTTGCCGTGGTTTGCTGTTTTCGTCGGTTCCTTCCCGGGGAAAGCTGTGCTAACGGCTGCCTCAATCTGCCGGGCCCTTCCTCCCATCGCCCGGCGTTGCCCAAGGAGCTAGGCAAGATGGCTGTTTCCTCCAAGAAAATTCCCGCCCCCGATCAGGTGAAGATCGTAACGGCCCTTCTGTCCGTTTCAGACAAGACCGGCATTGTCGAGCTTGCCCGCGCCCTTCATGAAAAGGGTGTGCATCTTGTATCGACTGGCGGCACCCACAAGACGCTGTCGGAGGCCGGCCTGCTGGTTCGCGATGTGTCGGAATTGACCGGTTTTCCCGAAGTGATGGACGGCCGCGTAAAGACCCTACATCCTGGTGTGCATGGCGGCCTGCTCGCCATTCGCGACGATGCCGATCATGTTGCTGCGATGAAGGAACACGGCATTACCGGCATCGATCTCGCCGTTATCAATCTCTATCCGTTTGAAGACGTCCGCGCCAAGGGCGGCGATTATCCGACGACGGTTGAAAACATCGATATCGGCGGTCCGGCCATGATCCGTGCATCGGCCAAGAACCATGCCTATGTGACGATCGTCACCGACCCGTCCGACTATGCAGCACTCCTGGAAGAGCTTCAATTCGGCTCGACGACGCTGGCGTTCCGCCAGAAGATGGCGGCCAAGGCCTATGCCCGCACGGCCGCCTACGACACGGCGATTTCCGGCTGGTTTGCCGAAGTGCTGGAGACCCCGATGCCGCGCCACCGCACGATCGGCGGCGTTCTCAAGGAAGAGATGCGCTACGGCGAAAACCCGCATCAGAAGGCTGCTTTCTACGTGACCGGCGAGAACCGTCCGGGCGTGGCGACCGCGACCCTGCTGCAGGGCAAGCAGCTTTCCTACAACAACATCAATGATACGGATGCGGCGTTCGAACTGGTTGCCGAGTTTCTGCCGGAAAACGCGCCGGCTTGCGCCATCATCAAGCATGCAAACCCCTGTGGCGTCGCCACCGGCTCGACACTGCTCGAAGCCTATAACCGTGCGCTTGCCTGCGACTCGACCTCGGCCTTCGGCGGCATTATCGCGCTCAACAGCGAGCTGGATGGCGCAACAGCCGAGGAAATCGTCAAGCTGTTCACGGAAGTGATCATTGCGCCGTCAGTCACTGGGGCCGCCAAGGCGATCATTGCGAAGAAGCCGAACCTGCGCCTGCTCGTCACCGGCGCCCTGCCCGATCCCCGTGTTCCAGGCCTGACGGCAAAAACCGTTTCTGGCGGCCTGCTCGTTCAGACCCGTGACAATGGCATGGTCGAGGATCTTGAGTTGAAGGTCGTCACGAAACGCGCGCCGACGGCGCAGGAACTGGAGGACATGAAGTTTGCCTTCAAGGTCGCCAAGCACGTCAAATCCAATGCCGTGGTCTACGCCAAGGATGGCCAGACAGTCGGTATCGGCGCCGGGCAGATGAGCCGCGTTGATTCCGCGCGCATCGCCGGATTGAAGGCGGAAGAAGCAGCCAAGGTGCTTGGCCTTCCCGCCCCGCTGACCCATGGTTCCGCGGTCGCTTCCGAGGCCTTCCTGCCCTTCGCCGATGGTCTGCTGTCAATGATTGCGGCCGGAGCCACCTCCGTCATCCAGCCCGGCGGCTCGATGCGCGATGTGGAAGTGATCAAGGCGGCGGACGACGCCGGCATCGCCATGGTTTTCACCGGCATGCGCCACTTCCGTCATTGAGACGCCGCGTTTGACACCTTAAACCGTAGCCGGCGCTCTAAAGAGCCCGGTTCGCCGGGTAAGGAGTCCTGAGCAGAACCAGCAGACCGACGACGAGAAAGGCGATCAGCGCCATCATGCCGATGCGTGCCGAGCCGGTGGCAAGCGTAATGGTCGCGACGGATGCCGGTGCCAGGAACGATGTTGCACGACCGGAGAGCGCATAGAGACCGAAATAGCGTCCCGCTTCTTCAGGGGTGACGCTGCGTGCCAGGTAGGAGCGCGACGAGGCTTGTACCGGGCCGAAGGCGATGCCGACAAGGAGCCCGAAGACGATATAGGCTTTCTCGGCCGCGGTGCCGAACAGGCCTCCGGAATCGGCGGTCGATAGCGGCAAAAGCCCGAACAGCGTAAAACCGGGGCCAGTAGACACGATACCAACCGTCGCGATGACGAGGCAGATGAGGCTCACAACCACGATGCGCTTTGAGCCGAGCTTGGCGTCGAGCCTGCTTGCGTAAAGGCAGCCGCCGATCGCGACGACGTTGAGAATGATGCCGTAGACGCCGAGTTCCACCGTCTGCCAGGCAAACATGCCGGCCGCAAACGTGCCGCCAAGCGCCAAAAGCCCGTTGACGCCGTCCTGGAAGATCATACGCGCTATCAGAAATCGCAGTATGCCGCCGCGGTGGCGTAGCGTGCCCAGCGTTTCCTTCAGCTCCTTCAAGCCTGTCCGCACGGCCATGCCCGCAGGCAAGGTTCCCTTCGGCGCATCCGGAGTGAGGAAGAACATCGGCAGGATGAAAAGGAAATACCAGATCGCCGAGATCGGTCCCGTCACGCGCGCATCGGCCCCGGTTGCGGGGTCGAGCCCGAAGAGCGGTGGAATGCCCAGAATTGTTTTTCCGGATTCCGGGTTTGCCGCCAGCAGGGCGACAACAGCGACGAGGACGATCATGCCGCCGAGATAACCCAGACCCCAAGCGATGTTGGATACACGCCCCGCTTCCTTTTCATCGACGAGGCGCGGCATCATCGAATCATTAAAGACGATCGAGAATTCCGCCGCGATGGAAGCGAGGATGATGAAGATCAACGGATAGAGCATGGATGAGCCCGGCACGGCGAACCAGAGCCCTGCAAGCGAGGCGATCTTTATCACGGCAAAGAAGCCGATCCATGGCTTTCGTGGACCCGTGGCATCGGCGATCGATCCCAGCACCGGAGACATGATCGCGATCGCGATACCGGAGATGGTCAGCGTATAGCCCCACATTGCCTGGCCATAGGCAGGATCATCCGTGAGCCGTGAAACGAAATATGGTCCAAAGATGAAGGTGATGATTACAGTAAAGAACGGCTGTGCTGCCCAGTCGAACAGCATCCAGCCCCATAGGCCGGCTTTGGTGACTTTACCCCGCGTCGCTGGTTTATCCGTCGTCCCGATATGCAAGAAGTTATCCCAGTCTGCCGGCGGCCTGCTATTGAAAGGTTCAACGTATACGCCCGCCGCTGTCGGCGAGCGCTGAGTCCAACGGCCTTATTTGTTTCCCACGAAGTTCGGGGACTGTCTCATCTTGCCGGCTTGCGCGCAAGATCGGTAAGCAGGCCAGCGGCAACGGTGATCTTGGCCAGCGTTGTTTCGCCGGATTCGGTAAGCTGCGTCAGCTGGTCGCTGATCCGGCCGATGCGCTCAGGATCGCTGTCCCGCCAGGCTTGAACAGGATTGCGCTCGCTCTTCTGGGCTGCCAAGGCGGCGATGGTGATATCGCGTCTGGCGTTGGCGATGTCGCCAATGCTGCGGGCCAGTGCCATGGCCTCATATTGCTCCGTCGCTGAGACCCTGTCGGCCGCGACCAGCAGGCGGGCAATGCGAAGATTCTGAGTAACGCCAGAATAACTGAGTGCAGTGCGGGCAAGCGTGACGCCGGTTTCCGCCGAAATCTGCATGATTTCCGGGACCTGCGTCATCAGGAAGAGATTGGCGATCTCCTCTGCCTGGGATTGCGGCACGCCTTTGTCGATGTAATAGGCGGCCTTCTTCGCGACTTCGGCGGCAGCGTCTTCCGGAATGGCAGTGTTCACGCCGGGCTTAAGCTTCTGGATCGCCTGCCGCAGCTTTTCGACGGCCTCGGCAAGTGGTCCCGCTGTCGCCTGTGTGCGCAATGCGCGCTCGGTGACGATCGCGAAAATGCGCGCCACTTCCTGGTAAAGCTCGTTCTGCACAGTACCGCTTAGAACCGTATCCAAAGCATCGATGTCGGCCTGGATTCGCTTCAGATCATAGCCATCGCGGGCGAGAACCGCAGCCTTGACGACATCTGCCGGCATGAAGCCCGTCTGGTCGATGAGTGTGCTGACGAAGGCCGGGCCGCCGCGGTTGATCGTGTCGTTGGTCAAAATTGTCCCGATGATCTCGCGCCGCAGCCGGTGGCCGTCGATATCCTGGGCGTGCGCCTTGTGCATTTTCTGGGGAAAATAGCCACGCAGCGTCGTTAGAAAATAAGGATCGTCCGGCAGATCACTCTGGACCAGCTGCTCGAACAGCACGAGCTTGGCATAGGAGAGAAGCACGCCGATTTCCGGTCGTGTCAGAGGCCGGCCGGCCTGATAACGCTCGCTGAGTGCCAGGTCATTGGGCAGCATCTCGACCTTGCGGTTCAGCTGACCGTCGCTTTCCAGTCGCGTCATCAGCCGGGCAAGTGGGGTGCGGTTGGCCAGTCCCTGCATCTCGGTCAGCGAAATCGCCAGGGATTGTTCGTAGTTGTTGCGCAGCACGAGGCCTGCGACTTCATCGGTCATGGACGCGAGCAGCGTGTTGCGCTTTGCGCGCGTCAGGCGGTCGTCGCGCATCGCGGAAGCGAGCGCAATCTTGATATTGACCTCGACGTCGGAAGAGTTGACGCCAGCGGAATTGTCGATGGCGTCCGAGTTGCAGCGCCCACCCTTGAGCCCGAAGGCGATGCGGCCCTTCTGGGTAACACCGAGATTGGCACCCTCGCCGATCACCTTGGCACCCACCTCCTCAGCCGCAATGCGGATCGGGTCGTTGGCGCGGTCGCCGACTTCAGCATCGGTTTCGCTGGAAGCACGGATATAGGTACCGATGCCGCCGAACCAGAGCAGGTCGACCGGGTTCCTCAGGATCGCCGTCATGATTTCGAATGGTGTCGCCTGGCCCTTGTCGATACCGATCGCCGCCATGGCTTCCGGCGTCAACTTCACAGATTTTTCCGAGCGTGGAATGATCATCCCACCCTTGGACATTGTTGTCCGGTCATAGTCCTGCCAGGAGGAGCGCGGCAGCGCGAACATGCGCTTGCGCTCAGCAAAGGACCGGTCGGTATCCGGATCAGGATCAATGAAGATGTCGCGATGGTCGAAGGCAGCGACCAAGCGGATCTTTTCTGAGAGCAGCATGCCGTTGCCGAAGACGTCGCCCGACATGTCGCCAACGCCAGCGACAGTGAATGGTGTGGTCTGGATGTCGATATCCATCTCGCGGAAGTGCCGCTTCACGGTTTCCCAGGCGCCGCGGGCGGTGATGCCCATCTTCTTGTGGTCATAGCCAACGGAACCGCCGGAAGCGAATGCATCATCCAGCCAGAAGCCGGCTTCCTGCGCCAGGCCGTTGGCCGTGTCGGAGAAGGTCGCCGTGCCCTTGTCGGCCGCCACCACGAAATATGGATCGTCACCGTCGAGTCTGAGCGTATTGGCTGGCGGCACGACATCGGCGCCAACGATGTTATCGGTGATCGACAGCAGCGTGCGGATATAGGTCTTGTAGGCCTCGGTGCCCGCCTTGAAAATTTCGTCGCGGGTGCCACCGACGGGCAGTTGTTTCGGATAGAAGCCGCCCTTGGCGCCGACCGGCACGATGACGGCGTTCTTGACCTGTTGCGCCTTGACGAGGCCGAGCACCTCGGTGCGGTAATCCTGGGCACGGTCGGACCAGCGCAGGCCGCCGCGCGCCACCTTGCCGAAGCGCAGGTGTACGCCCTCGACCTCTGTGCCATAGAGGAAGATTTCGCGGAATGGCCGCGGTTCGGGCAAAGCTTCCAATTGCTTCGGGTCGAGCTTGACGGCGATCAGCGCCGGCGGGTTGCCCTCGGCGTTGCGCTGGAAAAATTCGTCCGCAGCGTCGATTGCACGGCATTGACGTAACGGCGCAAGATTTGGTCTTCGTCAAGGCTTGGGACAGCGGCGAGCGCGTCCTCGATGCCGCCGAGCAACGCCTGAAGGCGCTTGGCTCGCGGCTTCTCTTCAAGCGTGGGATCCATCCGGGCCACGAACAGCTTGACGATTTCCGCAGCGATCGGTGGATATTTGTTCAGCGTGTCGGCGATATAGCCCTGAGAATAGGTAATACCGGCCTGGCGCAGATAGCGCGCATAGGCACGCAGCACCGTCACTTCGCGAGCGTTAAGGCCGGAGAGCAGGATCAGCCGATTGAAAGCATCATCCTCGATTGTTCCGTTCCAGGCAGCAAGAAATGCCTCCTCGATCAGTGGACCTGCTTTTTCGAGGTTGAGCACCTGCCCGTCGCGGTGGATCAGTTCCATGTCGTGCAGCACGACAAGCCGGCTATCGGACGCGGGCGTCGTGACGATGATGTCGTGGGTCTGCTCGCTGATGACGCGGAAGCCGAGGTTTTCCAGCAAGGGGACGCGGCGCGAGAGCGAGACCGGCTCGCCGGCATGAAAAATCTTCAGTTCCAGCGCTTCCGCCGGCTTGCCGCGTTTCTGATAGAAGGAAATCCGGATCGGATCGTTGTCTACACAGGCGGCGATCGCTGGCAGATCGGCATAGGCTTCCGCGGGGGTGAAGGCCGCCTGATAGGCTTCGCCGACGGAGATCGTGATGTCTTCATGGGCCGACAGCAGCCGGAACCGGTCACTCCAGCGGGTGACGATATCGCGCACGGCTTCTTCCAGCCGTGCCTGGGGGATACGGGTTGTTTTGCCGGTCGAGCGGCCGATGATGAAGTGAACGCGGGCAAGTCCGCCTTCCGGGAAAGCCGGATAATAGGCAGAGACGCGGCCGTCATAGATAGTCTTCAGATAGGTACCGATCTTCTCACGAATCTCGGAATCATACTGTTCGCGCGGCACGTAGACGATAACGGAGACGAAGCGGTCGAAATGATCGATGCGCGGCAGGACCCGGATGCGGGGGCGGTCGCCAAGCTCGTTGATCTGTTCGCAGAAGCTGGCAAGCAGGTTGATATCGATCTGGAAGAGATCGTCGCGGGGGTAGGATTCCAGCGTATTCATCAGCATCTTGCCGGAATGGCTCTGGGGATCGTAGCCGAAATGATCGACTATCTTCTCAACCTTGAAGCGCAGCAGCGGAATTTCCGAGGCCGGCCGGGTATAAGCCGTGGAGGTGAAGAGACCGACGATCCGCAATTCGCCGGTGACGTTTCCGCTCGCATCGAAGCGCTTGACGCCGATGTAGTCCATATAGGCGCGGCGGTGGACGACGGATTTTACATTGGCCTTGGTGACGATGAGAAAGTCGGGACCATCGAGAAAGGCAAGGATTTCAGGCGTGGTCAGCACCGCATCCTTGCCCTGGCGCAAGACGCGGACGTCCGGATTGGAAAGCAAACCCAGGCCGCGACCGCTGCCACGCTCGACTGTAGCAGTCTCGCCCTTGCCGGAATAGGTGTATTCACGCATGCCGAGGAAAGTGAAGTTGTTGTCGCGTAACCAACGGAGGAAGGCGAGTGCCTCGTCCCGGTCGCTTTTCTTGCGGGCGGGACCGTGGTTCTCCAGATCGTGCATGGCCTGATCGAGCAGCACGGTCATCTGGCCCCAGTCGTCAACGGCCTGATGCACCCGCTCAAGCACGGCGCCGACCCGTTCCGTCAGCGACTGCGCATCGCTTGCGGAAAGCTGCGACAGGTGAATCTGGATATGGCTCAGCCGGTTGCCGGGGTCGCTTTTTCTTCCGGATCGAAAAGCTTTGCCGGCTTTCCATCCTCCGCCACGATGATCGGATGGATGGCGAGATGAATGTCGCGATGGGTGCTCGTGACTTCACCCATAACCGAGTCATAGAGAAACGGCATGTTCCTGTCCGTGACGGCAAGTATGGATACCGCATTGCCTCCGGGCGCAATTCCTTCCACTGTCTCCACGGTGATCGCCGGCTGACCGTCGCCACGCAGCGAAAGAGCCCGATGCGCATGGGCGGCCGTCAGCGCCAGCATTTCCGGTGTATACACGTCGATGTCGTCGCTGCTCGCCCTGCGGAACAGGATTTCCGGCGCAAGAATTTCCTTGCCCAAGGTTTTCGCGGCCGCTTTCACCGCTTCAAAATGCTTGTCCCGTTTTGGATTGTATTTGGCGCCCATGACAGTCTCTCCCCGCAATCATGATTTGGCCGAACCTATCAGAAGATTGATGCTTGGCGATGGTTTTTGTCTTTGATTCCAGCAATTTTCCGACGGTCTGCGGCTCACTTTACAATGGTTTCGTCCATTTTCTGCATATCCGTGCAAAAATCGAATTTCGCTTCAAGATTGAAATTGCACCGGTTCCAAGGTTATCATCAGATGCTTTTTACAGCGATAGTTGACAGGAACATGAATGTCGGGTGATCAGGTGGACGTGCAAAGAATGGAAACTGTCCATGCCCGAGACCGAAGCCGGCGCAATCATTGTCATTTCTAGTCACGTCGTCCGGGGTACAGTTGGAAATCGTGCAGCGGTATTTGCGCTGGAAAGCCTTGGCTATCCCGTCTGGGCGTTGCCGACGGTCATTCTTCCCTGGCATCCCGGCCATGGCCTTTCGACGCGGGTCACCATCGGCGCGGATGATTTCTCCTGTATGATCGATGACCTCATCGCCTCGCCGTGGATTGGCGAGGTTCGAGCTGTGCTGTCAGGTTATCTCGGAGCACCACATCAGGTAGAGGGTGTTGCCCGGCTGGTCGAGGCGCTGAAGCAAAGGAATGCCGAGGTTTTCTACGCCTGTGATCCGGTGATTGGTGATGCCGGCGGCCTCTATGTGCCGGAAGCGACCGCTGTCGCTATCCGGGATCGACTGCTGCCGCTCGCAAATCTGGCCACGCCCAACCGGTTCGAGCTCGCTTGGTTATGCGGGGGAGCGGCCCTGGAAACCAACACCGCGATACTGGAAGCGGCGCTGTCGCTTGGTCCCTCGCGGATGCTGGTCACCTCTGCGATTGCGATGATGGCCGGCGGAACCGGAAATCTCTATCTGACCGGAAACCACGCCTTGCTTGCCGAACACAGGCTGATCGAAAATCCTCCGAACGGCACGGGTGATTTGCTGGCTGCGGTGTTCCTTGCCCGGATTCTGGAAGGTCTGAACGATGAGCGGGCCTTGCAGATGGCGACGGCCAGCGTATTCGAGGTGATTGCCCGCACAGCGCGCCGCGGTGCGGATGAATTGACGCTCGAGCAGGACGTGTCCAGCCTGTCGACGCCGATGGCGATGGTACAGATGCGGCGTTTGATGCACCCGGGGCAGATTCGGCGCAGGTAAGCGCATCGCATTTTGAGCTGCCTTGTTGGTGATAGGGCAGGCTTTTAATTTGGATGCACTGCAATGTAAAAGGCGGTAGACAGGAGCGGGTGCACAGATCGCCCGTCCTCAACATGCGGGGTAATCGAGAAACATGAGTTTTCCGGATCATTTGCTCAACGGCTATCGTAATTTCATGAGCGGGCGCTTCAGCGAACAGCAGCAGCGCTACAAGGTGCTTGCGGAAGCGGGACAGAAGCCGAAGACGCTGATTATTGCCTGTTGCGACTCGCGTGCTGCGCCGGAAACGATTTTCGACAGCGGCCCCGGCGAGCTTTTTGTCGTGCGGAACGTTGCCAATATGATGCCGCCCTATGAGCCCGACGGGCAGTATCACTCGACCTCTGCGGCGCTCGAATTCGCCGTTCAGTCCCTGCGCGTCAGCGATATCGTGGTCATGGGCCATGGCCGCTGTGGTGGTATCAAGGCAGCGCTCGATCTCGATTCCGAGCCGCTGTCTCCGGGCGATTTCATTGGGAAATGGATGAACCTGCTCAAGCCCGCCGCCGAGCAGATCCACAGCAACAGTATCCTCACTGCCGCCGAGCGCCAGCGTGCACTGGAACGCGTCTCGATCCGCAATTCGATCGCCAATTTGCGGACATTCCCCTGCGTCAGCATTCTGGAAGGCCGCGGCAAACTCCGGCTTCATGGGGCCTGGTTTGATATCTCGACCGGTGAACTCTGGGTCATGGATGCGGCCACCGGTGATTTCCTGCGACCGGGCATGTAAGCAATGCAAAGGCGGCCTGAGCGCCGCCTTGCCCTATCCGCTTCCCAGCGGTGGCTTTTGATCGGATGCTTCCGGTGCCGTTGCAAGCGAAGCCTGGCTGTCTGCCGAAACAACCGGTGTCGGCAGAGGCGTGCCGCGCTTGCGTTCGCGCGCCAGCGTCAGCAGTCCGGACAGGATGATCAGCGCGATGCCGGCCGCCATCGGTAAATCGATCATATCGTCGAAAAAGAGATAGCCGAAGAGGATCGCCCAGATCATCTGGCTGTATTGTGGCGGTGCGACGAGATTGGCCGGCACCAGCCGCGCGGCATTCATCAACAGTATATTTCCAAGCGCACCGAGCAGGCCGTAGCTGGACAGGAACAGCCATTCCGTCGGTGTTGGCAGCTTGAAATCCGAGAGCATCAATGCTCCGCTGACGATCAGTGTCCCGAGCAGGATTGATCCATAGAGCGACAGGCGTTTTTCGCCTGGCCCCATGGCGCGCACGATGACGATCGCGATTGCGCCTGCAACCCCTCCCGTGGCCGCCGCCAGGTGACCGATCGACAGTTCCCGGAAGCCGGGCCGCAACACGATGAGCACGCCGATGAAACCAAGGATAACGGCGGCCCAGCGCTGCCAGCGCACGTCTTCCTTGAGAAAGATGACCGAGAGGATGGTGACGAAGGACGGCAGCAGGAAGAGAAGCGAAAAGGCTTCGGCCATCGGCAGCTTGGTAAAGGCGATGATCGAGGCGATGGAGCCAATGGCGCCGGCGGCAAACCGCAGCAGCCAGAGGCCGCGGTTGGAGGTCCGGACGAGGTCCGCCCAGCTGTCGTCGGTGGTCTTCAGGAACGGCACGGCGGCAAAGCCGAGCACGGCGCCGATGAAGGCGATCTCATAGGGCGGCAACGCATCGTTCAAGGCTTTGATCGATGCGTCGCTGAAGGCGTAGACGGCATAGGCGAGAAACGCGATAGCGATGCCTCCCGCCGAAGACTGTGGTCTTGTCATGCGGATGAGCCCTTGTCGGTTCAGCCGCCGTCGATCTCTGCGCCGATGATGGCAATAGCTTGCTGATAGACGCTGGCGGCATTCCAGCCCTGGATGGCGCCGAAATTGCCCTGCCCCTGCTGATAACCGCCGCCGGCACTCCAGCCGTGACCGCGTAGGAAGTTGGCCGTCGAGGCCAGTGCATCCGCCTTGGAACGAACCATGTCGACATGGCCGTTGCCGTCGCCATCGACGCCATATTTCAGGACGTTGGCGGGAAGAAACTGCGTCTGGCCGATTTCGCCATGGGCAGCACCGCGTGCGCTCGGCGACAGGTCGCCGCGCTGCACCAGCTTCAGTGCGGCGTAAAGCTGGTCGGTGAAAAAGGCGGAGCGGCGGCAGTCATAGGCCAGCGTCGCCACGGCCGACAGCGTGTGTTCCTTGCCCAGGAATCCGCCGAAGCCGGTTTCCATGCCCCAGATCGCCAGAAGTGGACCGGCCGGAACGCCGTAGCGGCTTTCGATCTTGCTAAGCAGAGCAGCGTTCTGCGCCTTCATCTTCTTGCCGCGCGAAATGATCGCCGCGCCGCCACGCTTCTGCATGAACTGGCTGAGCGAAAGCTTGAAGCTTTTCTGGCCGCGGTCGGCGCGGATGGTGGCCTTCGCATAGGAGACGTTGGCAAAGGCCTTGTCGAGCACCGAAGGATTGATGCCGTTGCCGGCAGCCTCCTGCTTGAACTCCTGAACCCAGGCATCAAAGCCGCTTGCATTGTTGCCGCATTGCGCGGCGCTTGCCATGGAAGGCAGGGCGATCGACGCCAGAATTGCCGTGAAACCTGCCAGTGCGCACTTTGCCTTGTGCATTGAAAAACCTCGTGATCGCCAGAATCTGAAAGAGTATTGCAGGATGCCAGTCTTTTCAGCGACTGTCACGATACTGCCGGTGGCGCAGATATTCACATTGTTTCACGTGAATCCTCGGCCGAGATACCGTCAGTCGTGTCAATTGCTCTGAAAATCAGCAAGCCCCGCAGTTCGTAAACGAAACATGCGAGGCTTTTATTGGTTAAAACTTTAAAAAGTCTGATCAGGCGGCCTTTTTCTTTGCCGTGATCAGGCCGCGACTGACGAGAAGCTCGGCAATCTGAATGGCATTGAGGGCAGCACCCTTGCGCAGGTTGTCGGAAACCACCCAGATGTTCAGGCCGTTCTCGACGGTGGCATCCTCGCGGATGCGCGAGATATAGGTCGCATCTTCGCCAGCGCATTCGTAAGGCGTCATGTAGCCGCCGTTTTCATGCTTGTCGACGACGAGGCAGCCCGGCGCTTCGCGCAGGATGTCACGGGCCTGATCGGCACTGATTTCGTTTTCGAACTCGATGTTGACCGATTCCGAATGGCCGATGAAAACCGGAACGCGCACGGCCGTGCAGGTCACCTTGATTTTTGGGTCGAGCATCTTCTTGGTTTCGGCCAGAACCTTCCATTCTTCCTTCGTATAGCCATCTTCCATGAAGCTATCGATGTGCGGAATGACGTTGAAGGCGATACGCTTGGTGAACTTCTTCGATTCCATCGGATCAGCGACGAAAACGGCGCGGGTCTGGTTGAAGAGTTCGTCCATGCCGTCCTTGCCGGCGCCGGAAACCGACTGGTAGGTCGAGACGACGACGCGCTTGATCTTGGCGAAATCATGCAGTGGCTTGAGGGCGACCACGAGCTGCGCGGTCGAGCAATTCGGATTGGCGATGATGTTGCGGCGGGTGAACATCGCGATTGCATCCGGGTTTACTTCCGGAACGATCAGCGGCACGTCCTGATCGTAACGCCAGGCCGACGAGTTGTCGATAACGACGCAGCCTTGGGCGGCGATCTTCGGCGACCACTTGAGCGAGACGGCGCCGCCTGCCGACATCAGGCAGATGTCGGTATCGGAAAAATCGTAGTTCTCTAGGTTCTTGACCTTCAGCGTCTTGTCGCCGAAGGACACTTCTGTGCCCTGGCTGCGAGCAGACGCCAGCGCCACGACCTCATCGACCGGGAAGCCGCGTTCCTCGAGGATATTCAGCATTTCGCGTCCGACATTCCCGGTCGCGCCTGCAACGGCAATCTTGAAACCCATTGTCTTGCTCTCTTTCTTCATCTCTCCGCTGGGCTTTGGGGGAAACCCGCTGGCCAAAGGCGCGGGCTTCGTGTCCCCGGCCATACCGGGGAGAGAGCGGCGGACCAGAGACGTCAGACGGTTTTCGTCGTCGTTTTGGCCGTTGTTTTGGAAAAATCCTGGAAATAGCGAACCCGCCCGGCAACAAAAGCCGGGGCGATCAGCGCAGCGATGGTCAAACCAATCCGGTGCATTGCGTGTCCCTTTTCCGCTGCTGCTCTTACGCGTTTCTGGCATAGAGTCAAGACGGGATGACCGTATGAGCCGTCTTGCGTGCTGCTGGTATGGTTCTACATCAAGTCCATACTACAAAAGCTCAACTTCCGAAGGCTTTGTCGCCATCGCGAAGAGCCTGCCGGTCCCGTTGCGCGGCGGATCGTCACTGCGCCATTCTCATAAGACTTTGGTCTTACGACCAATCGTGGGCTTGGCATGCCGCGCACGTAAACTAGTCTGCCCAGTCTACGTGGAGGAAAATGTGCCCTTGGGGAACGGTTTTTACCGTCAATGGCGCTTATGGGGCCGATCGCAAGGTCGGCGAACAAGGAGGAGGCATAAATGGCAATAGCTGAAGTCAATGCGGGGGATCGCTCGCGCCCCATGACGGGAGAGGAGCGGAAGGTCATCATGGCCTCTTCCGCCGGCACCATTTTCGAGTGGTACGACTTTTATCTGTACGGTTCGCTCGCCGCGATCATCGGCGCACAGTTTTTCACCGCTTTTCCCGAGGCTACCCGCAACGTCTTTGCACTTCTGGCATTTGCGGCAGGCTTCATCGTGCGTCCGTTCGGCGCGCTGGTTTTCGGCGCCCTTGGTGACATTGTCGGCCGCAAATACACCTTCCTGATGACCATTCTAATCATGGGTCTCTCGACCTTTCTCGTCGGTCTGCTTCCCTCATACAGCAGCTGGGGCGTCGCGGCGCCGATCATCCTGATCATCCTGCGCATGTTGCAGGGTCTGGCGCTCGGCGGCGAATACGGTGGTGCTGCAGTCTATGTGGCAGAACATGCCCCTGCCAACCAGCGTGGCTATTTTACCGCCTTCATCCAGACCACGGCGACGTTGGGCCTGCTTCTCTCGCTCGTCGTGATCCTGTCGGTGCAAGGCTACGTTAATGGCAACTGGGCGCCGACGGCGGTGCTTGATGCGGCCGGTGCCGTGGTGATGAACCCCGACGGCACGGAAAAGATGATCAAGGCCTTCGATCTCTGGGGCTGGCGCATTCCATTCCTCGCTTCAATCGGCCTGCTGGCTATCTCGCTTTACATCCGCCTGCAGATGAACGAATCTCCGGCCTTCAAGAAGATGAAGGAAGAGGGTGCGGCTTCCAAGGCGCCGTTGCGTGAAGCATTTGGGACCTGGAGGAATGGCAAGATCGCTCTGATCGCTTTGTTCGGCCTCGTCGCCGGTCAGGCCGTTGTCTGGTATTCGGGCCAGTTCTACGCTCTGTTCTTCATGCAGAACGTGATCAAGATCGATAGCTTCACCGCCAACGTTCTGGTGGCTTGGTCGTTGATCCTCGGTACCGGCGGCTTCCTCTTCTTCGGCGCGCTTTCGGACCGGATCGGCCGCAAGCCGATCATTCTCGCAGGTTGCCTGATCGCAGCACTCACCTACAACTTCGTCTTCCCGCTGCTGACTCAGACAGCCAACCCGGCACTCTATGCGGCGCACCAGACTCCGGTCACCGTTACCGCATCGCCGGAAGACTGCTCGTTCCAGTTCAACCCGACCGGAACGGCAAAGTTCACCTCGTCCTGCGATATCGCGAAAGCGACGCTTGCCCGCACGTCGGTGAACTATGAGACAGTCGAAGATCCTGCGGCAACCGTTGCCCAGGTCAAGGTCGGCGAAACGGTTATCACTGCCTATGATTCGGCTACGCTCACCGGTGACGATCTGAAGAACACCACGGCTGCCTTCACCAAGGGCGTAAACGATGCGCTGACGGCGGCGGGTTATCCGATCTCGGCAGATGCGAACACGACCGTAGCCAGGGCTGCGCACTTCTTCGATATCTTCACCGGCCAGAAGATCACGATCGTCCTGATCCTGACCTATCTGATTCTGCTTGTGACGATGGTCTATGGCCCGATCGCGGCCATGCTGGTCGAACTGTTCCCGACCCGCATCCGCTACTCAGGCCTGTCGCTGCCTTACCATATCGGCAACGGCTGGTTCGGCGGCCTGATGCCTGCAACGGCCTTCGCCATCTCGGCGCAGACCGGCAACGTCTATGGTGGTCTGTGGTATCCGATCATTATTGCCGCAGCCACGGTCGTCATCGGGGTCATCTTTGTGCCGGGCAATACACACAAGAAGGACATCTTCGCGAACGACGCGAAGTAATGTCGCACAGGCTGGTCTCCGGGCCAGCCTGCTATTTTGAATGCTTTACAGCCAACAGCAATTTAAGGAAACGCCGCCGCGGTTTTAGCCGTGGCGGCGTTTTTATGTGTCAGGTGAAACAGTGGCGGCGCATTGTTGCGCATTCGCATCCAGGTAAAAGCCGTTCTTGCAGCCAATCGGTTGTCTCAGGAGAACGATGTCCTATTGACGTACCTTCGTCCAAACCGCCCATGCCGAGACGAAGCAGCCAAGAATAATGGCATTCGAGACGATTCCCCAGGCCATCATGGTGAGCCTTGCTCCGTTGTCCGTCACGGTATTTGCCCCCGTCGTCAGCGGTAACAGGATTGCCACGAAAACGACGCCGAGACCCAGGGGCATTGCCAGGCCCATCGCTGCGCGTGTCCGCAAGGCGGTCAGGAACAGGAACAGAATCAAGCCTATGCGAAACGGATCTGTGAGCTGAGAGACAAGTGTTTCCAACATTTTAGATCCTCCGTTTGCAGTGGCGCCATGGTTCCATAAAGACCGGGCGCGGGCAAGCGAACGAAAGCATCATAAAGCGCCTTCTTCGTTGTGTTTCAGGATTTTGGCCGCGGCCAGCCTTTTTCATCGTGTCGGAAGAGCCAGTTGCGCGCGGCAAAGACAAAAGCGGCCATGATCGCCGCCCACAGGCCCAGCAGCAGCCCGGCGGCCACATCGCTTGGGTAATGCGCTCCGACGACAACCCGTGTGACCCCGATCGTCAGGGCGCCCAGCAGGAACAGGATACGCAGACGCGGCACCAGCATGGAAAAGGCACTGAAGAAGGAGCCGACAGCAGCCGAATGGCCCGACGGAAAGCTCTGATACACCCATTCATGTCCGGCGAACCAGGTGAGGCTATGCGCGCCGTAATCCGCAAACAGCTCCGGGCGTGCCCGCCCGAAGATCAGCTTGGCCAGATGCACCAGCGTGCTGGCGCTGCCGATCGTCACCAGGAAATACAGCGCCAGCCGCCACGCCGTTTTCGACTTCGACGAGAAACTGTCGCTGCTGGCGACCCGGCTGGCGATATAGGCGATGATGACGATCGAGCCGGACCCATAGATCATCCATGCGAAGGTGCCGAAATCGGTGATGCGGGTGTTGAACGCAACGATCCCTTCAGGCAGCGCCTGGGCCCGCTGCGACAGGGTGCCATCGAAGGGCAGAAGTGCAGCCACGAGAAGCATGGTGGCGAGCAGCAGCCACAAAGAGGAGGAGAAGGGTCGGCTCATGAAAATCCTGCTTGTCTGCGATTACGAAGGCTTGTTCTCCCATCCTCTCGCCCGTGGTGCGGATCATGTACACTGAGTGAAGCGAGCAAAAGGCTCTTCCCTGAGGCTGATGGTTGAGTTTCCGTCACGTGCGCTGAAACGAGGGAGCTTGGAACAGCGCCTTTTCGAAACCTGTGGTCCTATCGCAACTATTCAACCTCGCCAAGCAAAACGGCACCTGAATCTTTCGATGGAGGTGCCGTTTTCACGAAGTAGGGCAGGTGTGGGATGACTCTAAGCCGACAAAGCCTTGAATTCTGCAAGAATCGCGTCGCCCATCTCAACGGTGCCGACCTGTCGTGCACCCTCGGCCATAATGTCGCCGGTGCGAATGCCCTTGTCGAGCACGTTGGCGATCGCCTTTTCCAGCGTGTCGGCTTCCTTGACGAGGTTGAACGAGTAACGCAGGCACATGGCGAACGAGGCAATCATGGCGATCGGGTTGGCGATGCCCTTGCCGGCGATGTCCGGGGCTGAACCGTGTACGGGCTCGTAAAGTGCCTTGCGCTTGCCGGTCTTGGCATCCGGCGCGCCGAGCGAAGCGGATGGCAGCATGCCGAGCGAACCCGTGAGCATCGCCGCGACATCAGACAGCATGTCGCCGAACAGGTTGTCGGTGACGATCACGTCGAACTGCTTTGGCGCGCGAACGAGCTGCATGCCGCCGGCATCGGCGAGCATGTGGTCGAGCGCGACATCAGAATACTTCGCCTTGTGCGTCGCCGTCACCACCTGGTTCCACAAAACGCCCGACTTCATGACGTTACGCTTTTCCATGGAGCAGACGCGGTTGCCGCGCGTTCGGGCCAGTTCGAAGGCGACCCCGGCGATGCGCTCGATTTCGTAGGTATCGTAGACCTGCGTATCGATGCCGCGCTTCTGGCCGTTGCCGAGGTCGATGATTTCCTTCGGCTCGCCGAAATAGACGCCGCCGGTCAGTTCGCGCACGATCAGGATGTCGAGGCCTTCAACCAGTTCCGGCTTCAGCGAGGAAGCGTCGGACAGGGCCGGGTAGCAGATCGCCGGGCGCAGGTTGGCAAACAGTTCCATGTCCTTGCGCAGGCGCAGCAAGCCGGCTTCCGGGCGCACCTCGTAAGGCACGTCATCCCATTTCGGGCCGCCGACGGCGCCGAAGAGAACGGCGTCCGCTGCCATTGCCTTTGCCATGTCGGCGTCGGAAATCGCTGCCCCATGCGCGTCATAGGCCGATCCGCCAACCAGGCCTTCGTCCGTGGTAAAGCCGCCCGCCATCTCGGCGTTCATATAGGCGATGATTTTACGGACTTCCGCCATGGCTTCCGGGCCAATGCCATCGCCGGGCAGGAGGAAAAGATTGCGCACTGTCATGGGGCATTCCTTTGAGTTCGGGCTGTCAGGTGTCGGCGCGTTCTTAACGCAACTTTCCCCCAAGTAAAATGCGTTTGGCAAAGAATCGCACCCGGTATTACAAGCGTTCCTGTGATTTCGGAGGTCCTGTTCCATGCGAAACAGCACGATCCTGAACGCCATGGCATTGTCGGGTCACTGGATGAGACGAACTCATCCGCAACCCGGATCAAAGGATTTACACCATGCGCAAGTTCATCATCTCCGCCATCGTCGCCGCAGTCGCTGCCGTCTCTTTCGCCGCTCCCTCGCAGGCCGGTGGTTATGGCTACAAGAGCTACGGTTATTCCAAGAGCTACGGCCACAAGTCCTACGGTTACAAGAAGAGCTATGGCCACAAGCAGTACGGCTACAAGAGCCACAGCTACAAGCCTTACGGCTACAAGAAGCACTACAAGGCCAAGGTCGTCATCAACTACGGCTACGGCTACTGAGCCCATACAACAACGAACTGACCTCCCCAGAGCCCGGTCGCCCCTGCGACCGGGTTTCGGCTGTTTCGTAGGCTTGCACGGGGGACAGCCTGTTCCTTCATCGGAATCAGCCCCTGAAGGCTGTGACTTCGATCTCGATCAGCATTTCCGGGCGGATGAGGCTGCAGACGACCATGGTCGCCGCCGGCCGGATCGTGCCGAAGTCTTCGCCGAGGATCGGAAAAACCCTGTCGGCAAAGGCGGCGTCGGTGATATAATAGTGATTACGGACGATATCTGAAAGCGAAAATCCCGCCTCCTGCAAGGCGCCTTCTATGGTTTTCAGGCAGTTGCGCGTCTGTTCTTCCACGGTTTCCGGCATGATCATCGTGGTGTAGTCGTAGCCGGTCGTGCCGGACACGAAACACCAGTCGCCCTGCACCACCACCCGCGAATAACCCGCCGTGCTTTCGAACGGCGAGCCGGAAGAGATCAGCGTGCGTGGGCTTGCCATAGTCCGGGCTGCCTTTGGCTTACGCCCAGGGATGGGAAACGGCGTTGGCCTTCTCGAAACTGTCGATGGCGGCCGCCTTTTCGAGCGTCAGGCCGATATCGTCGAGGCCGTTCAGCATGCAGTGACGGCGGAAGGCATCGAGCTCGAAGCTGATCTTGCCGCCATCGGGGCCTGTGATCTCGCAGGATTCGAGATCAACCGTCAGAACGGCGTTGGAGCCGCGCGAGGCGTCGTCCATCAACTTTTCCAGGTCTTCCGGGGAAACGACGACCGGCAGAATGCCGTTCTTGAAACAGTTGTTGTAGAAGATGTCGGCAAACGAGGTCGAAATGACGCAGCGGATGCCGAAGTCGAGCAACGCCCAGGGAGCATGTTCGCGCGAGGAGCCGCAGCCGAAATTGTCGCCCGCCACCAGAATCTTGGCGTTCTGGTAGGCCGGCTTGTTCAGCACGAAATCCTCGTTTACCGAGCCGTCTTCATGGTAGCGCGCCTCGGCGAAAAGGCCGGTGCCGAGACCGGTGCGCTTGATCGTCTTCAGGTAATCCTTCGGAATGATCATGTCCGTGTCGATGTTGACGACGGGGAGCGGCGCAGCGACGCCGGTGAGCTTGACGAACTTGTCCATGACTGAAAGCCTTCGATTTCAACGGAACGGCAGGAATTGCGCCCAGCATCTAGAGCAATTTAACGTGAAAATGAAGGAAAATCTGCGGCGCCCGGTTGGCGATGTCGATTACAGGTCGATGATCGTGCCGCGGCCGTCGTTCCAGATGCGCGGTTCGCGCGCCGGGCGTGGGGCATCGCGATTGGCTCGGGCGCGCACCGGCTTGGGCGAAAGCCGTGCCGAGATCGCCGAGCCGATCATCAGCACCGAGACGATGCCGGCCAAGGCCAGCCCGAGCGAAGCCGTGAACACGAAGGCCATCAGCGTGAACGCGATGCCCGCGACGGTCAGGAGGAGAGTTCGAATGCTTTGCATGATCATGGTCACCTTTCGTTGCTTCAGATGTGGCCCTGTCGCTTGCAGTTTGCAAGAGGCGGCTCTTCCGCAAGGGATGCGGCGGCATGTCCATCGTCAGACACGCAACCTGCCTTGCGAAAAAGGCGAAAGCCGGGCAAGACTGCGCCGATGACAGCCTCTTCCTATCGCCATCCCGTCCGTCTTCGTCGCTCGGTCCTTTGTGTCCCGGCCGACAATGCCAGGGCGATTACCAAGGTCGCTGTGCTGGAATGCGACGCGGTCATCTACGATCTTGAGGATGCTGTTTCTCCGGATGGCAAGGCGCCGGCACGCGAGGCGCTCGCAGCCCATCTGTCAGCTCGCCATCGGCCGAATCTCGAAGTCATCGTCCGTATCAACAGCCTGTCGTCCGGTTTTGGTGAAAAGGATCTCGCAGCGCTCGTATCCTGCAATATCGACGCGCTACTGCTCCCCAAGGTCGAAAGCCCCCAGGATATCCAAGCGGTTGTCGATTTCCTGTCCGAGAGAGATGCGCCGGATACGTTGCGCCTGTGGGCGATGATCGAGACACCGCGTGGCGTGCTCAATGCTGCGGCCATCGCCGAAACCGGCCGTACTCGTGGCGGCAGGCTCGATTGTTTCGTGCCGGGTGCGAATGACTTGCGCAAGGAAGCCGGCGTGCCGGATGCGCCGGGCCGACCCTATCTTGTGCCGTGGCTGATGCAGATTCTGCTTGCCGCCCGCGGCAGCGGGCTTGATATCATCGATGCGGTCTTCAATGATTTTGGCGATGCGCAAGGTTTTGCTGCCGAATGTGCTCAGGGCCGTGCCATGGGCTTCGATGGCAAGATGCTGATCCACCCGGCACAGATCGGCCCGGCCAATGATTGTTTCGGCGTCGATGCGTCTGCGCTGGCTGAGGCGCGTTCTATCATCGATGCCTTTGCTCTTGCCGAAAATGCGGGTAAAGCGGTGATCAACCTTAAGGGCCGCATGGTCGAGCGCCTTCATCTCGATCAGGCGCTGCGCCTCGCCGCCAAGGCCAAAGCCATTCAATATAAAGGTATAAAAGCTTGAAACTGTACCGTTTACTGACCGCGCAGGACGATGCCACCTTCTGTCACAAGGTCACGGCCGCCTTGAACAAGGGCTGGGAGCTCCATGGCTCGCCCACCTATGCCTGGAACCAGGAAACCCGGCAGATGATGTGCGGCCAGGCCGTCGTCAAGGATGTCGAAGGCAAGGAATATACGCCGGATACCAAGTTGTCCGAGCACTGAAACAACAGGGCGGGACAGGCTTTCCTTACCCGCCAACATGCTCGACGCTGGCCTCGATGCGTTCCATGTCGTCGTCCGACAGACCAAAATGGTGACCGATTTCGTGGATCAGGACATGGGTGATGATATCGCCCAGGGTCTCCTCGTTCTCAGCCCAATAGTCTATGATCGGTCGGCGATACAGCGTGATCCGGTTCGGCATTTCGCCGGTTTCCATGGTGAAGCGCTCGGTGACGCCCCGACCCTCGAAAAGTCCGAGCAGATCGAAGGGCGTTTCCAGCGCCATATCCTCCAGAACGTCATCGCTTGGAAAGTCCGCAATCTCGATGCTGAGACCGCTGGCCAGCGCTCGGAATTCCTCGGGCAGATGACCGTAGGCCTCCAGCGTCAGGGATTCGAATGTGCTGATGGTCGGTGCGTGGCGTTCCCGCCAGTCATCGGTCTGGTCAATCCTGGCCATGCGTACTCCTTAACTGACCTCCATATAACGATTTCATCCGCATATTTCGAGTGATGAATTCTGGCTGATCCGATGCAAGGAATAAATTCTTAAAATTTGCGATTGACTCTTTTTGAAGCTCTGGAATCTATAGGAACATAACAGGAACAAATGCTGAGAGGGTGACCGTCATGGCCGCAAAAGCTGTGTCGCGGGCGGGGCTTTCTGCGCTTCGCGAAACCATTGCACGGATCGAAAACGAAAAGCTTCCGGGGCTCATCCACTCCGCCCGTGGTGTCGATGAAGCCGGATTCCAACGGCGTGAAAGCCACAGGGAAGCACCCGGAAAAAAGTCCTGCCGATCGGGGTTGAGACGCTGGACCGCATTCTGGATGGTGGCTTCCCATTGGAAGGCCTGACGGAAATCCGTGCCCCGCAAACCCGCGATGCGGGGGCTGCGACCGGGTTTGCATTGGCGATCGCGGCTCTTTGCCAGGGCGTGGCTTCGGCAGAACTGCGTTTGCCGGTTCTCTGGATCGGTCAGGCCATGGGCGCGAAAGAAGCGGGTCTGCCCTATGCGGTCGGCCTTCAGGCGTATGGTCTGGATATGCGCCGCTTCCTGCTTGGCCGGCCACGCACCGTTCAGGATGCGCTGTGGATCGTCGAGGCGGCGCTGACCGCGCCAGTCTTTGCCAGCGTCATTCTGGAGGTGCGCGGCAACCCGACCTGTCTGGGGCTCAGCGAAAGCCGGCGGCTGCATGTGCGGGCTCGAGCCGGCGGCACGCCTTTGCTCCTGCTGCGCCAGTCCGGCGAAGAGGAGGCAAGCAGCGCGCTCTTCCGGTTACGGGTCGAGTCGCGCCCTGGGCAGGGCCAGCGGCTGCCGGATGGTGCGATTCTGCCCGGCAGCATCGGAAATCCCGTCTTTCACGTCACTGCCGAAAAAGCCGGATGTTGTCGCATGCCGGTACAGTTCTGGAATGGAGCCCCCATGACCGCCGCTTTTATGCCCTCGACCCGGACGCAGCCGCTCTTCAGCCAGACCCAACGCATCTTGTCGCTTACCTTCCCGCATCTGCCGACGAACCGGGTAGCGCGCCTGCGCTGGGGCATGTCGTGGCTTTCAAGAGGGCGTCCTGATCATCCGCCGATCGTTTTTTCCGGGCAGGTAAAAAACGCCATGCGGATCGTGGCACTCGACCACGTGGCGGAACGGTCCGGCCTCCGGTTTGGTCAGGGCATCACAGAGGCTCGTGCCATTCATCCGGTGATCGATGTGATCCCGGCAGATCCGGCGGCGGATCGTGCCTTTCTCGACGGGTTGGCTGATTGGTGCGACCGCTACACGCCGTTGGTTGCGATGGATGGAGATCGCGGACTTTTTCTCGACATTACCGGATGCGCTCATCTGCATGGCGGGGAAAAGGCGCTTCTCGACGATCTGCTGTTTCGCCTTTTCCATCTGGGCGTCGAGGCCCATGCCGCGATTTCGAACACGCCCGGCCTGTCCTGGGCCATGGCACATTTTGGCGGCACGCGGATGATTGCCGCGGCGGAGGATGCGGAAACCATCCTGTCGCCCATGCCGCTTGCAGCGCTCCGGCTGGCGCGTGAAACCGTCGAAGCATTGGCGCGTGTCGGGTTGAAGACGGTGGGCGATATTCTTCATGCGCCGCGGGCGCCGCTCGTCCGTCGCTTCGGAACACAACTGCTGTTGCGCCTCGATCAGGCGCTGGGGCTTGACGATGAACCCTTGTCGCCGCGTCTTACCGTCGCCAGCCTGTCGAGGGAGCGGCGGCTCGCGACCCCTGTCGAGGGGAGGATGACATTCTCGGCCTGGCACTGCAACTGGCCAAGGGATTGGTCCCGGCTCTCGAAGAACGGGGAGAAGGTGGACGTCTTTTCGAACTCCTGCTGTTTCGGGTCGATGGCAAGGTTTTCCGCATCCAGGCACGGACATCCGCCCCTTACGCGACCCCGCGCGCGTGGCAGGGCTTTATCGGGAACGGCTTCAGGCCGTGCATGATGATCTTGATGCCGGCTATGGTTTCGAAATCCTGCGTCTGTCGGTGTTGAAGGCGGAACCGTTCGGTCAGACACAGCAGGATTTTTCAGGAAGCCCTGATCAGGGTCTGTCGCTGGCCGCCTTTGCTGACAAGGTGGTGGCGCGTCTCGGTCCTGACAGCCTTGCGGTGCCGGTCCTTCTAGAGAGCCATCTGCCGGAGCGCGCCGCTACTTTCCAGCCGCTGTCCGACACGGCTCTTCTTTCGATACCCACCAAAGCGGTTTCCCCTCGTCCGTTGCCTATTTCCGCACAGCAAGACCCTTGCGGCTTTTTCATTACCCAGAACCCGTGCAAGCCTTTCTCGCCGAGGTTCCGGACGGCGCACCGGAAAGCTTTGAATGGCGTCGTATGCGTCACCGCGTCGAGCGTTCGGAAGGGCCGGAGCGGATCGCCGCGGAATGGTGGGTCGATGGCGAGATGGCGTCAACCCGGGATTATTTCCGGATCGAAGATCAGAACGGCCATCGTTTCTGGCTCTATCGCGACGGTCTTTACGGACAAGGTGCGGCCCCTCCCCGCTGGTTCATGCACGGGGTCTTTGCTTGATGCATCAACCGGTCTTTTTCGAGTTCGGCGCCCGGACCAATTATTCCTTTCTCGAAGGGGCGGCGCCTGCGGAAGAAATGGTGGTCTACGCCCGGAAGATCGGCCTGGCCGGCCTCGGTATCGCCGATCGTAATACGGTTGCCGGCGTGGTGCGGGCACATGCCAAGGCGCGGTTTGAAAAGACTGTTTTTCAACCTGGCTCCCGGCTTGTCTTCGCTGACGGGACGCCTGATATTCTCGCCTATCCGCAAAATCGAAGGGGCTGGGGGCATCTTTGCCGGCTGCTCAGCACAGGCAACCTGCGCTCGAAGAAAGGGGCGTGCACGCTTTTTCTCGGGGATTTGTTCGCATGGCAGGACGATCTCCAGCTGGTTGTCATGCCGTCTCCGGGGTCGGTGGATTGCAAGAGCCTGCAAACCCTGCTGTTGAAACTGAAAGCCGTGGCCGGAACCCGGCTCTATCTCGGGCTTGTCCCGCGCTACGATGGCTGCGACCGTCATCATTTCGCAACGCTTGCCCAGCTTGCCGGCAAGCTCGGTGTTCGACTGCTGGCCACCAATGATGCGCTGTATCACGATCCAAAATATCGTCCACTGGCGGATGTGGTGACGGCGATCCGCGAGCATCTGACGATCGCCAATGCCGGATTCCGATTGCAGGCGAATGCCGAGCGACATCTGAAATCACCACGGGAGATGGCCCGGATCTTTCACGATTATCCGGATGCCATCAGCAATGCCGGCCGCTTTTTTCGTGGGCTATCCTTCACACTCGATGAATTGAAACATCAATATCCCGACGAATCGGAAAATGGCAAAAGCCCGGCGGAGATGTTGAAAAGGCTGGTGCAGGAGGGGGCCGCGAGGCGCTATCCCAAGGGCACTCCGCCGAAGGTTCAGAAACAACTCGCCTATGAACTCGAACTTATCCATTTCAAGAAATACGAACCTTACTTCCTGACCGTGTACAAGCTTGTGAATTTTGCTCGAAGCAGGGATATCCTCTGTCAAGGGCGCGGCTCTGCCGCCAACTCCTCTGTCTGTTTCTGTCTTGGTGTTACGGAAGTCGATCCGCAGCACTTCACGCTGCTTTTCGATCGCTTCCTGTCGCGCGACCGCGATGAGCCGCCGGATATCGATGTCGATTTCGAGCATGAACGCCGCCAGGAGGTGATCGAATACATCTACGCGACCTATACCAAGGAACATGCCGGCATCGCCGCCGCCGTCATCAGTTACCGCGCCCGCTCCGCCGGCCGCGAGGTTGCCAAGGTCTTTGGCCTGTCGGAGGATGTGCAGTCGGGTCTCTCGAGCTCAATCTGGGGCTGGTGGACAACGTCGTTCTCGGAGGAGCAGGCAAAGGCGGCCGGTCTCGACATGGCCGATCCGGTGACGCAGCGCGTACTGACCTATGCCGGGCTTCTGATGGGCGCGCCGCGACATCTTTCCCAGCATGTCGGCGGCTTCGTCATCACGCGGGACCGGCTCGACGAAGTCGTTCCGATCATGAACACGGCCAAGGAGGACCGCTACATGATCGAATGGGACAAGGATGATCTCGATACGTTGAATATCCTGAAGATCGATGTGCTCGCGCTCGGCATGCTGACCTGCCTTGCCCGCGCCTTCCGGCTTCTCAAGAGCCATTACCATAAGCCGAAAACGCTGGCCGCAATTTACGAGGACCAGCAACCGGCGGTCTACGACATGATCTGCCGGGCCGATACGCTCGGCGTCTTCCAGATCGAGAGCCGCGCCCAGATGAGCATGCTGCCGCGTCTTCGACCGCGCGTCTTCTACGATCTTGTGATCGAGGTGGCGATCGTCCGCCCGGGTCCGATCCAGGGCGATATGGTACACCCCTATCTCAAGCGACGGCAAAATCCCGATGCCGTCGAATATCCGAGCGAAGAACTGAAGGAGGTTCTGGAGCGAACCCTGGGTGTGCCTCTATTTCAGGAGCAGGCGATGCAAATCGCCATCACGGCTGCCGGTTTTTCGCCGGCGGAAGCCGACAAGCTGCGCCGTGCCATGGCGACGTTCCGCCGGACGGGTGAGGTCAGCAATTTTAGGGATCGCATGATTGAGGGCATGGTCAACAATCCGCGCCACCGTTACGAGCGGGAATTCGCCGAGCGCTGTTTCAGCCAGATCGAAGGTTTCGGCGAATATGGCTTTCCGGAAAGCCATGCCGCCTCCTTCGCCTCGCTCGTCTATGCGTCCTGTTGGTTCAAGACCTATTATCCCGATGTCTTCTGCGCAGCGATGCTCAATTCCCAGCCTATGGGTTTCTATCCGCCGGCCCAGCTGGTGCGCGACGCGCGGGAACATGGCGTGTCTGTCCTAGCCGTCGATATCAACCATTCTACCTGGGATGCCGCCCTGGAAGATGGTGGTTTCGATCGCGCTGGGATCGAGCCGCGACATCGGGAGATGCGCGATGTGATCCTGTCGAAAAAATCAGTGCGGCTCGGTTTCAATCTGGTGAAAGGCCTGAACGAGGACGACATGGAAAACCTCGTTAAGCATCGTGAACGGGGGTATCGCTCCGTAAGGGATCTGTGGCTGCGCTCCGGCTTGGCGCGGGGGCGATCGAACGGTTGGCCGACGCCGATGCCTTCCGTTCTGTTGGGTTGGATCGGCGTGCGGCACTCTGGGCCGTTAAGGCGCTGGACGACAAAAGCGCTGCGGAAAGCCTGCCTTTATTCGAGCGGGCCGGCCATGCCGACCTTCAGCGCGAACCCGCCGTCGACCTGCCCGCCATGTTGCCGGGCGAGCAGGTGATCGATGATTATCGTTCGCTCACCCTCTCGCTGAAAGCCCATCCGGTTTCCTTTCTTCGGGAAAGTTTTTCCAGGCAGGGCATCGTCACGAACAGGCATCTCGATACGATCCGGAGCGGTCGGATGGTGACAATTGCCGGTTTGGTTCTGGTGCGTCAGCGCCCGGGGACTGCCAAGGGCGTGATTTTCATGACGTTGGAAGACGAAACCGGTGTCGCCAATGCGATCATCTGGAAGAAAACCTTCGAAAAATACCGTGCCGTCGTGATGGGTGCGCGGCTCGTGAAGATTCGCGGCCGCGTGCAGAGCGAAAGCGGCGTCATCCATGTGGTCGCAAGCCATATGGAGGATATGACGCCGGCGCTTGGCCTGTTGCGGCAGGAGACACGCAGCTTCGCGGCCCATCCGCGCGCCGACGAGGTACTGCGCCCGACCACCGATCACCGGCAGAAACAGGCAGCAAAGGCGAAAGCAAAACAGGCTGACATCGCCCAAGGTCTTTTGGCGGAGGTGGAGGATGCGGCAAGCGTAATGCCGAGGGGGCGGAATTTTCATTGAGCGTGGGCCTGCCGGAGAGCCCTTTTAGTCGGCGATTCGAAGCGGACGCTTAGAAACGCTGGCAGTGACACCCTTTGCCCCTGTGTCGGCAATTGCTGGTTTCGAGAAAGATATTGCGACAAAAAAGCCGCGTTGCACGAAAGAGATCGTGCGTCGCTGCTTTGGGCAGGACAATAAGGTCCTGAAAATACGATGTTTTTCATCAAGTTTAGAATGACTCAAAAATACAGCGAAAAGTCCTCGCGCTATTTTTTCTTGACAGGAAATATCCGCTTTGGCTTTATGAAAACAATTCAGTGCTTTGCGTATGATGGGCAAGACAAGATGCTGGTTTGCAGTTGCAATTTCATCAGTGAAAAGGAAATCGAGGACACCATCATCGGTCTTCTCGATGAGGACTGCTGGCAGCTGATCGTGCCCGCCAAGGTCTATCATGCAATGGAAAAACGCGGCCGCTGCTGCGGCTGTTTTCCCAATGTCATCGACATCATCATACGCACCACAGAGCGATATCATGCCGGTCGCCCCTCGACGGATGGCGATATATTTGATTTCATGAGCCGCCTCAAACACTTCCATGAAGAAAACAGGAGAGCGGATCTTGAAAGGCGACACAAAAGTCATCGAGCAGCTTAACGAAGCGCTCTATCTCGAACTCGGTGCGGTCAACCAGTACTGGCTCCACTATCGCCTGCTGGACGATTGGGGTTATTCACTTCTCGCCAAGAAGGAGCGAGCAGAATCGATCGAGGAAATGCAGCACGCCGATAAGATCATCGAGCGTATCATTTTCCTCGAAGGTCATCCCAATCTGCAGACCGTTGGCCCGTTGCGTATCGGGCAAAATGTCAAAGAAGTCTTGGAAGCCGATCTTGCGGGCGAATATGACGCCCGTACGGCCTACAAAAACTCCCGCGACATCTGTCATAACGCTGGCGATTACGTCACCATGAAGCTGTTTGAACAGTTGCTTATGGATGAGGAGGGCCACATCGACTTCCTTGAGACACAGCTTGAATTGCTGAACACGATTGGTGCCGAAAAATACGGTCAACTCAACGCGTCACCGGCGAACGAAGCCGAAGGCGACTGAGATAACACCTGGAATCGTGATAAAAAACCGCCGGTCATGCCGGCGGTTTCTTTTGCGTTTTACGATTGCTTACCCAATTTGAAGATGTTTCTCTTCGTGACTTTGATCACCGAGATCCCGCGCTTGACATGGACAACCCACCCGGCAATTTAGAATCTGTGTCAGCAGAGGAATCAAGATGAAGGCAATTCTTGCGGGGTTTTTGGCTGTCTTTATCTGTGCTGAAGCCTCAGCCGCGGAATTCTTTGACCACAATGGTTCGCTGATGCTCGTTGACTACGATACCGGCACCATTTCCTATCATGAGGTCAAGCCGTCGATACGGAAGATTGTCTCTCCCGGCGCCATCGTCTTTTCCGGAACGGTCGTCCGCGGAAAGTTCGCGCAAGGTACTGCTTACACGTTCAGAAAAGGCTGTCCTTCCGCACCCTACGACGTGTCGGGACGGTACGACCCGCAATTGCCCGGATATATTCTATCGGGCGCGGCGCCTCACCGTCCAAAGTCGGGCTGCGGGATCATCAGCTATGAGATAGACAATCCCAATGCCCGCCTCGTCTTCGTCGATCGTTCGAAGGATGCCCGAAGATCCACGCCTTCTGCCGCAGCAGATGACGATAAGGGTTTCGACGAAAAAACGTCCTCCAGCGGGATCGCACCCAAACCTCATCTACCCACGGCGACACCCTGATGGCGACCTGATCTTCAGCAAGCCGACTCAACACATCGCCATCCAGCAGACTCCAACGCAGGAACGAACAAGGCGTCCACACGTTCTCCGGTGTCATTAAACAGGAGAATTTCATGGAAACGCTGGCCGAATTGTTTGAGCATACGCTCAAGGACGTCTATTACGCCGAAAATGCCATTGCCAAGGCTCTGCCGAAGGTCTCAAAAGCCGCGAAGAACGCCGAATTGAAAAAGCCGTCGATCATCACCTTGAGGAAACCAAAGGCCAGATTAAGACCCTCGACAAGGTTTTCAAGACGCTCGGTATCAAACCGGAAGCAGTTAAATGCGATGCCACCGACGGCCTGATTAAGGAAACCGAAGGGCTGATTGAAGAAGGCAAGGGCGTCGCACTGGATGCAGGCCTGCTGGCCGCATGCCAAGCGGTGGAGCACTACGAGATTGCGCGTTATGGCTCGCTGCGCGAATGGGCGAAGGTGCTCGGCAATGAAGAGGCCCATGTGCTGCTGAGCGAGATCTTGGACCAGGAGAAAGCCGCCAACAGCAAGCTGACCAACCTCGCCGTGACGGCGATCAACAAGTAAATCATCATCCATGGGTCGGCGGATTTTCCACGAATTTCCGCCGATTCAGCCTGCTACGGATCCCTGCCTCCTATGGCACCAGATGCTCAAAGGCAGCGACAACTTCTTCATAGACCTTGCGCTTGAAGGGCACGATCAGGCCCGCCAGTTCGCGCATCGGTTTCCACGCCCATTCGTCGAATTCCGGATCATGGCCACCAGGCGGCGGGTTGATGGCGATTTCGGTCTCCTCGCCTTCGAAGCGGAAGGCGTACCAGCGCTGGGTCTGGCCGCGATATTTGCCTTTGAGGCCGATACCGATCAGGCGCGGCGGCAGATCATAGTTGATCCAGCCGTGCGTCTCGGCGAGCAGCGAAACCGTCTGCATGCCGGTTTCCTCGTAAAGCTCGCGATAGGCGGCTTTCAGCGGATCTTCGCCCTTGTCGATGCCACCTTGGGGCATCTGCCAGAGCTGGGCAGAGCCGTCATATTCGGAATTGACAATCGGGATGCGGCGTCCGGCCCAGACGAGGCCATCGCGGTTCAGCACCATGACGCCGACGCAGGGGCGATAGGGCAGGTCTTCCGCCCTCACCGGTTTCGTCTTGTCCTTGCCCATGCGAATGCCCCTTGATAAACGGTTTGTCGCGGCGGCGCTCTGCCCCGCGACCGACCTATAGATTATTGCTGTTGCGGATCCTTGACGAGCGCCGAGACGCCGACGAATTCGATGCCGCGCGTGCCGGCCTCCTCCATCCATTGCGACACTGCGCCGACGCTTTCGTCGAATGCCGAGGCAACCCCGATGGCAGTTCCGTTCCTGCGGGCGATCCGCTCCAGTTCGTCGAGCTTGCGCAAGATGGCGATGCGTTCCAGCTGGCCATCGACCACGAGATCGGCAAAGCCGTGTGGCACGCCGATCGTGTCAGCCAGCGTGCCCGTCAGAGATTGGGCCGATGTGCCGTCATCGAGAAAAAGCAGGCCGCGTTTGGCAAGATCACGCATCACCGGCTCCAGAGCATCGGCATTGGAGAGAAACTGGCCGCCAAGGAAGTTCATGATGCCGGTGTAGTTGGTGATTTGTGCCAGCGAATAATGCAGTTCCTTCAGGTTCTTCTGGGCGTCAAGCCCGGTGCGCAGTGTATGCGGTCCGGGATTATTATCCGGGTAATCGAATGGCTCCATCGGAACCTGTAGAAGAATCTCATGGCCGTCGCGCCGGGCTTCCTGCATCCAGCGCTGCAAGCTGTTTCCAGTAGCAGCAAAACCGAGCGTCACTTCCTCCGGCAGATCGCGGATAGCCTTCTGCGTCCCGGTCTGGCTGAGCCCGAGGCCGCCGACGACAAGCGCAATGCGAATGCCGCGGGCACCGGACCAGGGCCGTGCATATTGATCCATCGGCCGCTCGCCGTTTGCCCCGATGATGGGCAGGCGCCCATCAGGTGTGTCGTCCAGAAGCGCGTCGTTCGGCAGCGCCGCCATACGCGGATCCTGGCCCTTCGTCCGCTCCACCTGAATCAACGCTGGTCCGTCGCCGCTGCGCTGACCGGGGCTGAACTTGGTGATGATCGAGCCGTCTTCGGTGAGCGTCTTCTCGACATTGGCCCCGGACAGTGCGCCGCTTGTCGGCAGAGGGGTTGGTTTGCTGCCGGTATCATCCGGTTTGGCACCCCCGTTCATTTGATCGGGTGTTGCCTCGGGGGTGCCTTCTGCGATTTCCTGTGGCTTTTCCGTCTGTCTGAGACCTGACGGCGCGAGCACGGCCCATGTGGAAATGCCGGCAAGCACAGCTATCCCGATCCCGGCAAGCACGCGCCCCGCTGACAGGACAGTTTTTTTGCCGGCCTGCGGTTCCGGTCTGCGGTTCTGTCCAAGGGGTCTGTTGAGATCTGTTCCCAAAAAGGGCCTCTGTCGATCGAACCTGGTTGCCTGCACCGTGCGCCATCAAGCGGCTTGTGCGGAGAATCAATTCCGCCGCCGGACGCAGGTCTGGCGGCGGAATAAGTCTGGTTTGCGTGCCGACGCCCGACACGGCCTTTCCTCAGGGCTGCAATTCAGCCTTCTGCGGGTTGGCCGGAAATGCCGGATCGCTCTTTTTGCCACGCAGGAGATCGAGCGCGTAGTTGAGCTGCAGGTCGTCCTTGGCTTCCGGGGGCACATAGGCAACCGAGCCGGAACCCTCTTCGTTTTCGCTCTGGCCTTTGATGTGACCGCGCAGGCTGGATTCGCTGGTGGTTTCCACCTTGCCGAGCAATTCCGGCGGCAGTGGCTGTTCGACCTTGATATCAGGGGTGATGCCGGTGCCCTGGATAGACTTGCCAGACGGCGTATAATAAAGCGCCGTCGTCAGGCGCAACGCGCCGGCCTCGCCCAGCGGAATAATCGTCTGGACGGACCCTTTGCCGAAGGAGCGGGTGCCGAGAACCGTCGCTCGCTTCAGGTCCTGAAGCGCACCAGCAACGATTTCGGAGGCCGATGCCGAGCCGCCATTGACCATTACGATAACCGGCTTGCCATCGACCAGATCACCTGGTGTAGCATTGAAGCGGCGGGTTTCATCGGCGTTGCGGCCGCGGGTGGAGACCACTTCGCCGCGGTCGAGGAAGGCATCCGACACGTTGATCGCCTGATCGAGCAGACCGCCCGGATTGAGGCGCAGGTCGAGCACGTAGCCCTTTAGCTTGTCGGCCGGAACCTGGGCCTTGATCTTCTCGATGCCGGCTTTCAGGTCGTCATAGGTCTTTTCGGTAAAGGAAATCACGCGCAGATAGCCGACATCGCCTTCAACACGGAATTTCACCGCGCGAACCGCGATGATGTCGCGCACGATCGTGAGCTCAATCGGCTTTTCGGCACCCTTTCGCAGGATCGTCAACTTGATCGGCGCACCGACGGCACCGCGCATCTTGTCGACGGCTTCCTCAAGCTTCAGGCCGCGGACGTCCTGTCCATCGATCTTCGAGATGAAGTCCCCGGCCAGAACGCCGGCCTTTGCGGCAGGCGTATCGTCGATCGGGCTCGTGACCTTGACGAGTTCGTCTTCCATCGTGACTTCGATACCCAGTCCGCCAAATTCGCCGCGCGTCTGGGTGCGCATGTCCTCAGCGTCACTGGAGTTCATGTAACTCGAATGCGGATCAAGCGACGAGAGCATGCCGTTAATGGCGTTCTCGATCAGCTTGTCATCCTGCGGTGGCGTCACATATTGGGCCCGAACGCGCTCGAAAACATCGCCGAAGATCGACAATTCGCGATAAGTTGAGGGATTGGCCGCGATGGCCGGGACGGTCGCGGAATAAACCACGCCCATGGCGGTTGCACCCATCAGTGCCCCGACCAGAACAAGTGAAGCCCTACGAATCATTGCGTGCCTTTCCGGTGTCTACTGCGGTCCACCATGGTCGGGAATCAACCGGCTTTCCGTCTTTTCTGAACTCAATGTAAAGTGTTGGTCGGTCCGTTTCCAGCGCCAATGCTGTGGCGCTCGCCACTCTTTTGCGCCCATCGTCGCCAAGGGTTCCCCGGCCACGACGAATTGTCCTTGCTGAACGGTGACCGCCTCCATTCCCGACAGGACGATGTGATAGCCATCGCCGGGGTTCAGAATGATCATCTGCCCATAGCTGCGGAATGTTCCTGCAAAGACGATCCAGCCATCAGCCGGTGCCGTGACCAAGGCATCCGCATTCGTTTCAAGCATCATGCCCTGCAACGCATGCCCGGTGCCATCGGCATCGCCAAACCGGCGAAGGATAGATCCCGCAGCCGGAAGAGCCAGCGTCCTTTGCAATTCAGAAAACGCATATGCGGGTGCAATGCGGTTTTTGTCGGGCACGGAATTGCGGGCAAGCTCGCGCGCTTCTTCGCGCTGTACATCGGTCATCGTCCGGCGTGCCTCTTCTTCTTCGCGGGCCGCGGCCGCTGCATCGCGAACGGAGGCGATCTCGCTTTCAAGCGAACCGATCAAGTCCTCGAGACTGACTGCTTGATTGGCCAGTTCTTCCGCCTTACGGCGCTCGGAGGCCAGTTCGTCTGCGCTCTGCTGTTTCAGCTTTTGTTTTTCCGCGATCAGCAACGTCAGTCGTTGTTCTTCCTCAAGGCTCGCCGTCATGGCGCCGGCGAGCGTATCCTTTTGCGCGGTAATGTCGCGGCGAACGCCGGAAAGCGCTTGCAGATCGGCGGCAAGGTTCTCGGTCTCGTGGCGAATGCCGGGTACGACGGCGCCGAGAAGGATGGCGCTGCGCACGGAGGAGAGCGCATCTTCCGGCGTGACGAGCAGGGCGGGTGGTGGATTGCGGCCCATACGCTGGAGTGCCGCCAGCACTTCGGCAAGAACGCCGCGACGGGCACGCAGGGAGCTATGAACAGCATCCTCCTTGCCGCGCAGGACTTCCAGTTGTTTTTCGCCATCGACGATCTGCTGTTCCAGAGCCGTGCGTTTTCCCGCCGACTCGACGATTGCGCCCCTGAGCGTCTCGCTGGTTTTTTCGAGGTCGGCAATGCTCGCCTCAAGCTGCGCCGTTTTGTCCTTTGAAAGAGTGATCGACTTCGATAGGGCTTCCAGTTCACTACGGGTGCTGTTGCGTTTCTGGGCAAGAGCGGCCGCCGGGTCGGCAAGCGGTTGGGCAGTCGTCTGGGCCGGCTGCCCCGTTCGGTCGGTGGTTGGCGTCTGGGCGATGGCGCCCGTCGCTAAAAGGGTAAACGTGGCGAAACCGGCACACAGCAAATGCCAGCCGTTTCCGGCGGGCCTTTCTACTGCAATGTGTCTGCTTGCCCCTTGTGTCATTCCGCCGATCTGCCGCCGCCCTGTTCGTCGTGAATCCTACGCTGATTTGGTCTATGCCACCACCAACCATTTGCAAGGATTGCGGCGGGTCCGTGGCAGGAATGCGCACATTTCAGTGATTGGTGGCGTCTGGCTGGTCAAACGGATCAGGCGCGATGGTAGGGGTGCCCTGAAAGTATGGTGACGGCGCGGTAAAGCTGCTCGGCGATCAGGATGCGAACGAGCTGATGCGGCCACGTCATCTTACCAAGACAAATGACGGCATCGGCTTTGCCGTGAAACTGCGGGTCGAGACCGTCGGCACCGCCGATGACCAGTGTTAGGTCGCGCTTGCCATTGTCGCGGAAGGTTCCGATCATCTTGGCGAAGGCTTCGGAATCCACGGCCTTGCCGCGTTCGTCGAGCAGGATCAACACGCCAGCGTCGGGCAGGGATTTTTCGAGCTGAGCGGCTTCCTCGCGCTTGCGGGTATCGGCGCTTGAGGCCCGACTTTCGGCAAGCTCGAGCACGCGGGATATTTCCAGCCCGATCGCGGGACCGGCCTTGGCGAAACGGTCCAGATAACGCGCCGCAAGTTCCTTCTCCGGGCCAGCCTTGAGGCGCCCGACAGCAAAAAGACCTACCCGCATCCGCTCTATCCGATCCTTCGCAAAAAGCTTGCTCTCCGGCGGGCGAACGTCGCCGCTGGCAGGTACACAATTCTATTCAGCCCCGGGAAAGGTCATCTTGTCGCCGGGTGTCTTGCATCCATTCACGACGGGAAGCCTGCCCGTCGATCGTGGTGCGTCAATGCAGCGTGCCGTCTTCCATGTCCGGCGCAGCCCACATCTTCTCGATGTTGTAGAACTCACGGATTTCGGGGCGGAACACATGGACGATAATGTCGCCACCGTCGATCAGGACCCAATCACCGGTCTCCAGGCCTTCGACACGTGCATTGCCGTATCCCTCGTCCTTCAGATCCGTCATCAGGTGATCGGCGATCGCCATGACATGCCTGCTCGACCGCCCGGAGACAACGATCATGTAGTCTCCCAGCGCCGATTTTCCGGCAATGTCGATGGTGACGATTTCTTCTGCCTTTGAGTCCTCGAGGCTTTCGAGAACCAGCTTGAGCGCACGGTCGGCTGCGTCGTCGCGGCGGTCCGGGCTCTTCGGGAAGGTGCGTGCTGCATTTCCCTTTGCGTGTACTGTTGTCAGGGTTTTTCCTTTCCAAATGACAGAACAGGCACGAGGCGATTCGACTTTTTCGGATCGACCCGCACCCTGAATGTAGTCATCAAACCCTTAAGGTTTCAAGACATGAGAAGTAAATGACAGTTATTCGGACTTGGCGCGCAGTGCCGTCGAACTGAGCGCCGAGCGCGGCCCGTGAATGAAGGTCCAGGCCGGTGCCTTCCGCAGAGCCAGCGTTCCGGCATCGTCCTCGTCGATACGGGCGTAATCGAAGGTTTTCGCCATTTTCGAGGAGAGATAGGCAAGCGTGGCACCCGGTCGGTCGATGACGGCAATCGGGAAAGTGCGCGCGATCGTCTGCCAGTTCTGCCAGCGATGGAAATCCTTGAGATTGTCGGCGCCCATGATCCAGACAAAATGAATATCCCGGTTGCGTTCGCGGATCTTCTCCAGCGTCCGGGCCGTGTAGCTCTGCCCGAGCGAAAGCTCGAAGGCCGTGACCTTGATGCGGGGGTTGTGAGCGATCCGTTCGCTGAGCGCGATGCGCTCGGCCAGCGGTGCGAGGTTGCTGCGGCTTTTCAGCGGGTTGCCCGGCGTCACCATCCACCAGAGCTGGTCCAGGTGCAGCCGCCGAAGCGCGATCTCGGCCACCAGGCCATGGCCGTCATGCGGTGGGTTGAAGGATCCGCCGAAAAGTCCGACTGTCATTCCGCTTTCGACATGCGGCATCCGGAGATAGGGCTGCTTCACGTCGTTCGTTGACACTCAGGGCCGGACCTGACCGGTGCCGCGCACCCTGTATTTGAACGATGTCAGCTGTTCGACGCCGACCGGGCCGCGGGCGTGCATCTTGCCCGTGGCAATGCCGATTTCGCCGCCCATGCCGAACTCGCCGCCATCGGCAAATTGCGTCGAGGCATTGTGCAGAAGAATGGCCGAATCGATTTCCGCGAAGAATCGCTCCGCGACCGAAGCATCCTGTGCGATCACCGCTTCCGTATGACCGGACGACCATTGTCCGATATGCTCGATGGCACCGGCAACGCCGTCGACAAGCTTTACCGACATGATGGCGTCGAGATACTCGGTCGCCCAGTCTTCCTCGGTTGCGGCGATAAGTCCGGGCACCATCGCGCGGATGTCCTCGCTGGCGCGCACCTCGCAACCGGCATCCTGTAGCGCCTTGACCAAGGGAGGAACAAGGCGATCCCGACCGGCGCGGTCGATCAACAGGGTTTCCGCTGAACCGCAGACGCCGGTGCGGCGCATCTTGGCGTTGACGACAATGGCTTTTGCCATGTCGAGATCGGCTGACCCATCGACATAGACATGGCAGAGGCCTTCGAGATGGGCGAAAACCGGCACGCGCGCCTCGTTCTGCACACGGGCAACGAGGCTTTTGCCGCCCCGCGGCACGATGACGTCGATGGCGCCGTTCAGGCCGGACAGCATGGCGCCAACGGCCATGCGATCGGCGACCGGCACCATCTGGATCGCATGCTCTGGAAGTCCGGCATCCCTCAGGCCCTGCACCAGGCAGGCATGGATAGCCTGCGATGAATACAGGCTGTCCGAGCCGCCACGAAGAATAACGGCGTTGCCGGCCTTGAGGCAGAGCGCGCCGGCATCCGCCGTGACATTGGGTCGGCTTTCATAGATCACGCCAATGACGCCGAGCGGTGTGCGCACGCGTTCGATATGCAGGCCGTTCGGCCGATCCCATTCGGCGATGATATCACCCACCGGATCCCGCAACTCGGCAATTGCACGAATGCCGTTCGCCATATCGAGGATACGGTTTTCGGTCAAAGTCAACCGGTCGAGAAACGACGCGGCGACGCCGGATTCACGGGCGTTTTCGAGGTCGATGGCATTGGCGGCGAGGATCTTGTCCCTGGACGTAACGATATTGCTGGCCATGCTGATAAGGGCCGCGTGCTTGCGCTCGGCCGATGCGGTGGCCAGCGGTCGGATGGCGGCCTTCGCCTGGCGGCCGATCGCCGCCATGATATCAAGGATTTCCTGCTTGTCCTTCACCGCCTCAAGCATTGGCCGTGTTCCTTTCCGTATCCAGGTCGCGTCGCAGCCCGGCCGCCGTCATCACCAGATCGTCCCGGTGCACCATGGCGGCGCGCCCAGCGTAACCGAGGATAGCGGCGATCTCCGCCGATTTCTTGCCCGTGATCTGGCGGGCTTCGTCGGCATCATAGCCGGCGAGCCCTCGGGCGATTTCACGGCCTTCGATACCGATGATGGCGATTGTGTCGCCGCGGCTGAAACTGCCCCTCACATCGTTTACGCCAGCCGGAAGCAGGCTTTTGCCGGATCGCAACGCATTTTCCGCACCGGCATCAATGGCAAGGCTGCCGGCAGGAAGAAGCTGCCCGGCGATCCAGGTCTTGCGCGCGGTAACTGGTGAGCCGGATGGCGCAAACCAGGAAGAACGCGCACCGTTTTCGATGGCAGACAAGGGATGGTCCGGCTTGCCGGAAGCAATGATCATAGCGCAGCCGGCGCCGGTCGCGATCTTGCCGGCATCGATCTTGGTGCGCATGCCGCCGCGCGACAGCTCGGAAGCGGCGCCACCCGCCATGGCCTCGATCGCCGGGGTGATTTCCGCGATCGTGTCGAGAAACTGTGCATTGGGGTCCAGATGTGGCGGAGCCGTGTAGAGACCGTCGATATCGGAAAGCAGGACGAGCAGGTCCGCGCCGGTCATCGTCGCGACGCGTGCTGCAAGCCGGTCATTGTCGCCATAGCGGATTTCGGTTGTCGCGACCGTGTCGTTTTCGTTGATAATCGGCACGGCGCCAAGCTTGAGCAATTGGTTGATCGTTGCCCGGGCATTCAGATAGCGGCGGCGCTCTTCGGTATCGCCCAGCGTCAAAAGGATCTGGCCAGCAACGATGTCGTCGGTCGACAGGCTTTCCGACCAGGCGCGGGCCAGCGCGATCTGGCCGATGGCCGCCGCCGCCTGGCTTTCTTCCAGCTTCAGCGCGCCGGACGGAAGATCAAGCACCGATCGCCCGAGCGCGATGGCGCCCGATGAGACCACGAGAATATCAATGCCCTTGGCCCGAAGTGCTGCGATATCGGCGCACATGGCATTCAGCCAGGCACCCTTCAGCCCGGTCCTGCGATCGACAAGCAGGGCCGAGCCGATCTTGATCACAATCCGGCGGTATTTTTCCAGCGGTTTGCGCGTCTTCGTCATGTCAGTCGTCGTCTTCCGCTATGTCGCCGGCCGTCTGTGCCCGCACGATAATGTCGCGCAGGGCGCGCAGCGCATCCGTCATGCCGACACCGACGATGGCGGAAAGCTGCATCGGCGTCTGGCCGCAGGCCTTGGCCAGCGCCTTGGTCTTCTTCTTCAGCTCGGCGGGGTCGAGAATATCGATCTGCGAGAGGGCGACGATCTCTGGCTTGCCGGTCAGTTCGCCGCCATAGGCCTCCAGTTCGTGCTTGACCGTCTTGTAGGCCTTGGCAACGTCTTCTTCCTGGGCGGACACAAGATGCAGCAACACCCGGGTGCGCTCGACATGGCCGAGGAACCGGTCGCCAAGGCCGATGCCGTCATGGGCGCCTTCGATCAGGCCGGGAATATCGGCCAGAATGAACTCGCGTCCATCGATCGTCGCCACGCCGAGGTTCGGATGCAGCGTCGTGAACGGATAGTTGGCGATCTTCGGACGTGCACGGGTGACCGTGGCGAGGAAGGTCGATTTACCGGCATTCGGCAGCCCGACGAGGCCGGCATCGGCAATCAGCTTGAGCCGAAGCCAGATGGTCTTTTCCTCGCCCTCCAGGCCGGGATTGGCCCAGTTTGGCGCCTGGTTGGTCGCCGACTTGAAATGGGTGTTGCCGAAGCCGCCATTGCCGCCGGCAGCAAGCCGAAAGCGCTGGCCCTCGGTAATCATATCAACGATCAGCGTTTCCGCGTCTTCCTCGAAGATCTGCGTGCCCACGGGCACTTTCAGCGTCACGTCGGCGCCGCCGGCACCGGTGCGGTTGCGCCCCATGCCATGGATGCCGGTACCGCCCTTGAAATGCTGCTGGAAGCGGAAATCGATCAGGGTGTTCAGTCCGTTGACCGCTTCCACCCAGACATCGCCGCCGCGACCGCCGTCACCGCCATCAGGACCGCCGAATTCGATGAATTTCTCGCGCCGGAACGACACGGCGCCGGCGCCGCCATCGCCCGAGCGGATATAGACTTTTGTTTCGTCGAGAAATTTCATCTTGGTCACCTGTTGGGCTTTTTGCCCGTCACAATCGCCGCCATCGATATAGGCGGTTATTCATGAGGTCAAAGAATATCGTCAAATTTTTGAGCTGTAACGTGCAGTATGCCGCGGTTAAAAGTTGGGATCGATACATCGGCCGTCATTCTTTCCGGCAGGACGGAGGATGCGCCTGTTCGGGCCAGGGCGACAAAGACCCTTGGCCGCTTCGCTTCGAAAGCGCAGATGGTTCTCGAGCGCTCCGTTGATCCTTCAGGCTGCGGTTGCATCCAAGGTGCCAGCGCCTAAGAAACAATCAAGGCTTGCATCAATGGACAGATATTAAGCAGTGAACATGCCTTCTCATTTGAAGAGTCTGAATTTTCTGATCTGGCACAGGTCTTGCTTTCCATTCTTGTATGCAAGACAGCCAGACACAGATCACACTACAATCGACCATCGAGGAGGCCATTGTTTCCGGCATCCTCAGCGCACGGATACGTCCGGGTACCCGGTTGAGCGAAAACCAGCTGGCCGGCCTGTTCGGCGTGTCGCGGACACGGGTACGCGAAGCGATGATGCGGCTCGAAACGCGCTGCATCGTTCACGTCAGCCCAAGGCGTGGCTGGTTTGTCGTCGAGCCCTCCGCGGAGGAGGCGATCATGGTCTATGGCGCGCGACGCGCTATAGAATCCGGCCTCCTGCGTGGCATGCGGGTCTTGAGCGATGCTGGTCGGGCGGCCATCCGCAATCATCTTGAGGAGGAAAAGGCGGCCATGGCCGCCGGCGACCGACAACGCCTGACCTGCTTGATGGGTGATTTTCATATCCGCATCGCCGAACTTGCCAAAAATCCTGTGCTGACGGAGATCCTACGCGACCTCACCGCACGCACCATCCTCATATCGATGCTCTACCAGTCGGATTTTCACGCCCTGCAGTCGCATCTCGGTCACTGCCGCATCGCCGATGCGATGGAGGCCGGGAATTTCGAGAGGGCTGCAGAACTGTCCATCGAGCATCTCGACGAAGTGGAGATGGGCCTCGATCTGACGAGGCGCCCGGACCCGCTCTCCGAACTTCGCGATTCCTTTCGCTTCCACCCAAGACCGTTTCGTCGCCTTCCGCCGGAACAGTCATCCAGAGTAACCCCAAAAGCAATTCTGCCTACTCAAAAGGAGAATAACCCGAATGTTTGCCAAAAACTTCTTGATCGCCGCTGCCGTCCTTGCCGGTACGCTAGGACTTTCGACTGTGTCGCATGCCGATGCCCTCAGCGATATTACAGCCCGGGGCACGATCCGCGTGGCGGTACCACAGGATTTCCCGCCATTCGGAAGTGTCGGAACCGACATGGCGCCGATGGGCTACGATATCGATATGGCCAACCTGATCGCCGAAAAGCTCGGTGTAAAGGCTGAACTCGTGCCTGTTACCAGCGCCAACCGTATTCCCTATCTCCAGACGAACAAGGTCGATCTGGTTATTTCCAGCCTCGGCAAGAATGCTGAACGGGAAGCCGTCATCGACTTCACGACAGCCTACGCGCCGTTCTTCAACGGTGTTTTCGCGCCCGCCGATGTTGCCGTTGCCAAGGTCGAAGACCTGTCCGGCAAGGTGGTCGGCGTGACCCGCGGTGCCGTCGAGGATCTTGAGCTGACCAAGATCGCACCGGCCGATCTGACCATCAAGCGCTACGAGGACAATAACGGCACGATTTCGGCTTTCCTGTCGGGACAGGTCGAATTGGTCGCCACCGGCAACGTCGTTGCCGCGGCTATTCTTGCGAAAAACCCACCCAAGCGTCCGGAACTGAAGTTCCTGATCAAGAACTCACCCTGCTATATCGGCCTTAACAAGAGCGAGCCGGCCTTGCTGGAAAAGGTCAATGCGATCATCGCGACAGCCAAGACCGACGGCACGATGAATGTGATCGCCCAGAAATGGCTGGGAAGCGACGTTCCTGCCGATCTCTGATCGGCTTCTGCAGCGACCTGCCATCCCGCAACCGTTTCGGGATGGCACCGTCATCGCGTATTCAGCAGAGGGGAAACCGCCTTGAGTTACCAATTCCAATTCAACTGGCTCGCCCAGTATTATCCGGAGATCGTCAAGGGCATCGGCATCACGCTGCAACTCATCAGCATTGGCGCCGTGCTCGGCATAGCGCTGGGAATTGCCTGTGCCTGGGCGCGTGCGCTCGGTCCGACTTGGTTGAAGCCGATCGTCGCAGCTTATGTCGAGCTCATCCGCAACACGCCGTTCCTGATCCAGTTGTTTTTCATCTTTTTTGGCCTGCCGTCGCTTGGCCTGCAACTGGGCGAGCTGCAGGCGGCCAATATCGCCATGGTGGTCAATCTCGGCGCCTATAGCTGCGAGATCATCCGGGCCGGCATTCAGTCGACGCCCAAGGGCCAGTTCGAAGCGGGTGCCAGCCTTGCCATGACGCCGTTCGAAACCTTTCGCCACGTGGTGCTGGTGCCTTCCCTCCAGCGGATCTGGCCGGCGCTGTCGTCGCAGGTGGTCATCGTCATGCTGGGCTCGTCCGTCGTTTCGCAGATCGCCGCCGAGGACCTGACATTCGCGGCGAATTTCATCCAGTCACGGACCTTCCGCGCTTTCGAGGCCTACATGGTCTCGACGCTCATCTATCTGGTTCTGGCCATCCTGCTGCGGCAAATCCTTGCCGTCATCGGCGGCTTCATCTTTCCCCGGAGGGCGACGCGATGACAGAATTTACGCTCTGGGATATCTTGCGAAACCTGCTGCTTGCCACACGCTGGACCATTCTCCTGTCGCTTGTGTCCTTCGTCGGCGGCGGGCTGGTCGGTCTCCTTCTTCTGTTCCTGCGCATCAGCAGCCGAAAGGCCGTGCGGGTTTTTGCGCGCTGCTACATCGAGCTTTTCCAGGGAACGCCGCTCTTGATGCAGCTGTTCATTGCATTCTTCGGTCTTGGTCTCTTCGGGATCGATGTGCCGGCCTGGCTCGCCGCGGGACTGGCCCTCATCTTGTGGACAGCCGCGTTCCTGGCGGAAATCTGGCGCGGTTGCGTCGAGGCCATTACCAAGGGGCAGTGGGAGGCGTCTGCCAGCCTTGGCATGGGACGGCTGCAGCAGATGCGCTACGTCATCCTGCCGCAGGCCATGAAGATCGCCGTACCTCCTACGGTCGGCTTCTCCGTGCAGGTTGTCAAAGGCACTGCGCTGACATCGATCATCGGCTTCGTCGAGCTTTCAAAAGCCGGCACTGTGGTCACCAACGCCACGTTCCAGCCCTTCACGGTCTACGGTCTCGTCGCTCTCATCTATTTCGCGCTCTGCTGGCCCCTGTCCAAGAGCAGCCAGATGCTGGAAAGGAAGCTCAATGTCGCTCATCGAAATCACTGAGGTCCGCAAGAGTTTCGGCTCGAACGAAGTCCTAAAAGGCATCAATCTCGACGTCCAGCCCGGCGAAGTCATTGCCATCATCGGCAAGAGCGGGTCTGGAAAATCAACATTGCTCCGCTGTATCAACGGTCTTGAAATGATCAGTGGTGGGTCGATTTCGGTCGCCGGGGCTCAGCTGCTCGACGACCAGCTGCATCTGAAGACGTTGCGGCTGAAGGTCGGGATGATCTTCCAGCAGTTCAACCTGTTCCCGCATCTGACGGTCGGTGGCAACGTCATCCTGTCCCAGACCGTGGTGAAAAAGACGGCAAGGCCGGTGGCGGAAGCCATGGCCCGCAAGATGCTCGATCGTGTCGGCCTTGCCCAAAAATTCGATGCCTATCCCGATGAGCTGTCTGGCGGCCAGCAGCAGCGCGTTGCCATCGCCCGCGCGCTGGCGATGGAACCGATCGCATTGTTGTGCGACGAGATCACCTCGGCGCTCGATCCTGAACTCGTGGCCGAAGTGCTGGCCGTGGTCCGCGAGTTGGCGAACGAAGGCATGACCTTGCTGATGGTGACCCATGAGATGAAATTCGCGCGCGATGTCTGCTCGCGCGTCGTCTTCATGCACCAGGGCCGTGTTCACGAGATCGGCCCGCCGGGGGACGTTTTTCCAATCCGCAGACTCAGGAGCTGAAACAGTTCCTTGGTATGCTGTAGGTATTGAGCTATCCAACCGGCCGCGTTGCGGCGGCCGGTTATTTCTGTTTGGTTGGGGTTATGGTCTGCGCAGATCGGCGGCTGTAAGCCTTGTCTCTATGTGGCTGACCATGCCTGCCCGGGCCAGCGCATAGACCTGCGTGCAGCCGGTGATCTCGAAACCGAGTTTCTGCTGCAGCTTCAGCGATGCCGCATTGTCGGCGAAGACGCCGGAATGCAGGGCCGTTTCCGGCATACGCATGAAGAACCGTTCGATCGAGACATGCGCCGCCTCGCCGCCATAGCCCCTGCCCCAATAGTAGCGGTTCAGCCAGTAGCCGAGATGCCACTGGCCATGCCGCAGCTCGAGACCGACGAAGCCGATATGGACATCGTCGCCAGTCGTGACGGCGAGCGTCCAGCCTGGCAGAACGCCCGCCGTCTGGCGAACCAGCCAGTCGAGGGCATCCTGCCGGTGATAGGGCACGGGCACCCGCGCCAGCATGCGCGAGACCTGGTAGTCGCCCAGCGACTGGGCGATCGCCTCGGCATCGGATAGCCGGTGCGGCCGCAGGACGAGCCGTTCCGTCTCTATGACCGGGCAAGGGCCGGGCTCGGGACGAACAACAGCCTGCTTCGGCCGAGGGAAAGCCAGCGTGTTCATCGTTGACCTCCCCAGCTTCTGAGCGACATCCAGGTCTTGCGGTCGAGCCTGTACCATTCGACCGCGATGGTGCCGCCGAGCGCCAGGCTATCGACCATGCCGGAGCCCTGGAACTGGAAGCCGCACTTTTGGATGACCCGCCTTGAAGCGACGTTCATGACCCGGCAGCGCGCATCGATCTGGTCGATGTCCCGCGTGCGAAAGGCCATGTCCGTCAGAGCCTGCGCAGCCTCGGTGGCATAGCCTCTGTTCCAGTGTGGTTCGCCCAGCCAGTAGCCGAGCTCCGCCGTCTTGCCGTCGGGATGCGGTTCGATCCCACAACAACCCAGAAATGCGCCATTATCCGCTTTGGTAATCGCATAGACGCACTTGCCAATCGCGCCCGTCTTCGTACGACGTACGAAATCCGCAGCATCGGCCACCGTGTACGGGTGCGGCATGCGCGAAACCATGGTGGCGATATTGGCGTTGTTGGCAAGATGGGCAAGGGCGTCGATATCGTCTTCGTGGGGGCCGCGTAAAACGAGCCTGGGCGACAACAATATCGGGCAATCGGTCCTTGACCGTTCCGGCCTCAGCCGTTCCTCTGGCGAGGGCGATATGGGAGACCGGGATTGGTCTTCCCTCAACAATTCGGTTTGCATAGTTCGTCCTCCAAGACGTGAAAAAGGGGCGATCGGGCATTGCCCCATCTCCCCTTTGATCTTGGTCTGAACCAGATGCGGTCAGCCGGGTCGATGAGACGCCGGCTGTTTTAGAGCGCTACCGGCTTATTCCGCTGCTTCGGCTTTCGGCATTACAGACACGTACACGCGGCCATTGGCCTTCGTACGGTAGTTCACATTGCCGGCCGTAAGTGCAAAAATGGTGTGGTCCTTGCCGAGGCCGACATTGGCGCCCGGATGCCACTGCGTACCGCGCTGGCGCAGGATAATGTTGCCCGGAATAACGACTTCGCCACCGAACTTCTTTACGCCAAGGCGCTTGGAGTTGGAATCGCGACCGTTGCGCGAGGAACCGCCAGCTTTTTTGTGTGCCATGGGATGTCTCCTTTAAACCTTAGATCCGTTGTCTCAGTTCGCAGCTTCGACGGCAGCGTCTTCAGACTTCTTGGAAGCCTTCTTCGCCTTCGCGCCGGCAACAGCAGCGATGTCCAGAATGCGGACGGTCGTGTTGTGCTGGCGGTGACCGCGGGTGCGCTTGGAGTTCTGGCGACGACGCTTCTTAAAGGCGATGACCTTCTTGGCGCGGCCGTGTTCCACAACTTCGGCGCTGACAACGGCACCTTCGACAAACGGAGCACCGATGGTTGCATCGGCGCCGACGCCGACCATCAGGATCTCGGTGAATTCGATCGTATCGCCGACGGCACCTTCCAATTTTTCAATCTTCAGAACGTCGTTGGCGGCCACGCGGTACTGTTTACCGCCGGTCTTGATGACTGCGAACATTTTTTATCCTTTCATGTTCGTTCCGGCTCTTCACGCAAGGCGAGGCCGTCTTTTTCTTCAGTCGGACATGACAAGGGTTTCAGGCCTTGCCGGTGAAAGGGCACAATAGATACCCTGCGCGGTTTGGACATGCCACACCACTTCAGTGGCGCGGATTACGGGAAGTCTTCACAACTGTCAAGATCAAAGCCCGGAAGTCGCTGCATATTCCTGTCACATGCCCCTTGTCATCGCGCAAAACTGCCGCTATGAACCGCCTCGCGCTTGACGGCGCCGACCAGCATATCCGGAGAGGTGGCAGAGTGGTCGAACGCACCGCACTCGAAATGCGGCATACCTGCAAGGGTATCGTGGGTTCAAATCCCACCCTCTCCGCCAAAATTTGGGTCACTCTTCCTCAATTACCCGCAAGCCCTCGGGTTTCCTCGTAAATTCCTGACCGATTGCCCTCAAAAGGGAAGTTCAGTCATGAATGTATCGCGCATTGTATCGCGCCATGTACAGTCCGATGTATCGCCGGATGCGGAAATGATTTCCGGGAAGAAACGGAATCGCAAGCTTAAAAAGCGATCCTCCGGGCTCTATCTGGTAAGAAGCGGCGGCATCTACCTTTTTCAGATCAGATTGCCGAAACGCATCGGCGGCGGCGCAGGTTCTCGTCCGATTCCAAAAATCGACACGGTAATTTTATCGGTCTGCTCTAGTGTTTCTCCTATCGCAGGAGGGCTTTAGAAAATGAAAAAGAACATTAGGCGATATGCTTTAGCCGTTGCTTTGGCCTTTACTGCGTTCCCTGGCTTCTCATCAGCAAAGTCCGGAGATGAATTCATAAAAAATGAAGTCCATGAAGATTTTTATTCTTCCGGTCATTCTTCTGTAATTTCGCCTATGTTTTTATATTTTGCGCACACGTTAAGGGACCAAATCGGTACGATATATTTAAAAGCGGTCGAAGTGCAGATTGAGGCATTGGAGGCCCGCATTCAAACCGGGGGCATCCCGACCATCGTGGTTAGCCCAAGCGCTGTACGATCAAAAGAAAGGAAAACGCCGACAACCTCGGCAACAAAAGCGGTATTCGGCACAGTCGCCTTTCCGCTGAAGCGCCTCGGCGCGCTCAAAAAGTTCCGGCCTTCGTTTAGCCAAATTGCGGATGGTTCGGCGTTGAACTGTGAAGCGAAGAACTGCAACGCGGCGGCGGTTTCAATCAAAGCGGCCTACTCCCGTGTCGCTCAATCGTCCTTGCGCGACAAGTTGAACGACATCAATGCAACGGTGAACAATGCCATTCGCTATAGCCGCGACATCGACACCTATAAAACGACAGATAGTTGGGCTATGCCCAGCGAAACGCTCAAGCGCCAGACTGGCGATTGCGAAGATTTCGCGATTCTGAAAATGGCAGCCCTGCACGCTGGCGGCGTTAGCATGGAAGACATGGCCATTGTGGTTCTCTACGATCAAAAACGCCGCTTTTATCATGCCGTGCTCTCAGTTTCGGGCGGCGATAGATATTATATACTCGACAATATGCGGAATGCCGTCATGACCGACGATCAGTTGACTGAATACGTGCCGCTCTACTCGATCCACAATGGTCGCGGCTACTTCCACGGTCTGCCAGTATCGCGGTCCAAGCAAATCGCTCGCAATATGCTACCATTTGAAAAGGTGGCGCCTGGCGAAGGCTCTGCCCTTTAGTTGTCCTCGTAAGCCCTGATCTTCGCCGTACCGTTGAAGACAATCCGGTTCTTGCCTTGCCTTCATCATAGTTCGGGATCCTTTTCGAGCCGGCGTCGGTGCTGAAGGCTTCCCGATCTCGAAAAGCACAGGTCGCGCTACGATCTAAAGAGTGCTCAGAGATATGGCGGCGTGGAGCCGGGCACCAGGAAGCTGCTCGACTCAAGGGCGCTCTATCTCTATCACAACGGGCATGACACGCTCACGTATTCATGGATCGCCGGAATGGTGGAGCATCGGCACGGACATGTCTTCGGGTTGCGTGAGACTGCTCAATCCGGGCGTCAACGATTTCTATGAGCGCCTCACCGACGGTACGTCTGTCACCGTGACCGACAGTTTTGCCGTGCGCGCAGCCGCACGGATCAGGGTGCGTAGAAGGCGTCATCAGCAGGCGCTGGCTGAAACACCTCGCAACAATCTCTCATCAAGACCCGAAACAAAAGTGTGGCCACGCACCAAACAAGCTTACAGACGAGAATCTCCAATCTCAGTACTGCGCAACGCAGGCTTCAGCCATACGTTCAACTGAGGCAACATGATCCATCGTCAGCCGCTTTTGTCGGCACGGTGCCGGACGGTCCGATTGTGCGTTAGTATGCCAAGCGAGCGACGCCTGATGCCATCCATGTCACCAAAGACAAGCAGCGGATTAAGTCGTGTCAACACTCGGGACGGCTTTTAAGGCAGCCAAATGAACGAGGGGCAAGAAGCACAGAGTCAGCCGAATATCTGAGCTTTGGATTGCACCGTGTTCTTGCCTAGGCAGCCGATCGGTATAAGAGGTAAGTTTGCGGGTATGACGGCGGGTGACTGATGGGGCGGGTTGCGGTTATTGGAGGCGGGCCGGCGGGGCTGATGGCGGCGGAGGTTCTCGCTTCCTCGGGACATGCCGTTACGATCTATGAGGCGATGCCAACGGTCGGGCGCAAATTCCTGCTGGCGGGAAAGTCCGGTCTCAACATCACCCATTCCGAGGATCATCAGCGTTTCCTGTCACGCTTCGGCCAGGCCGGAGCGCGCCTTTTGTCATCCATCGACGCCTATCCAGCCGCGGCGGTGCGTGCCTGGGCGCAGACGCTCGGTACGGAAACCTTTGTCGGCTCTTCAGGGCGGGTTTTTCCGACGACGATGAAGGCGTCTCCGCTTTTGCGGGCCTGGTTGCGGCGGCTGGAAGGCCAAGGTGTGACTATCCTGACCCGGCATCGATGGGCAGGATTTGTGGACGGTGGCTGCCGCTTCGAGACGCTGGAGGGCGCAAGGGTGGTCGAAGCCGATGCCTGCCTTCTGGCGCTCGGTGGCGCGAGTTGGCCGCGGCTCGGCTCGGATGCGGCCTGGGTGCCCTGGTTGCGGGACCGCGGCGTCGATATTGCCGACTTGCGCCCCGCCAATTGTGGGTTCGATGTCGGCTGGAGTGATCTGTTCAGCGAGCGGTTTGCAGGCGTGCCCGTCAAGTCCGTTCGCGCCACTTCGGCGGTCGGGGCCATTACCGGAGAGTTCGTGATCACCCGGCACGGCATCGAAGGCAGCCTCGTCTATGCCCATGCAGCCAGTCTGCGGGAGCACCTTGAGAAAAATGGCTCCGCAGCCCTGATGCTTGATTTGATGCCGGGCCGCACACTGGCGCGTTTGGTGCAGGATCTATCAAAACAGGATGGCAAGGCAAGCTTCTCCAACCGGCTGCGAAAGGGAGCAGGCATCGACGGTGTCAAGGCCGCATTGCTTCGTGAGTTTTCGAGCGATGCCGACCGCCGCGATCCGCAAAGGCTGGCCGGCCTCATCAAGCATTTTCCCTTCCGGTCCTCCGCCCGCGCCCGATCGCCGAGGCGATCTCGTCAGCTGGCGGCGTGCGCTGGAGCGCGATTGACGAAAACTACATGCTGAAAGCGCTGCCCGGCACCTTCGTCGCAGGCGAAATGATCGACTGGGAAGCCCCAACCGGTGGCTATTTGCTGACGGCCTGTTTCGCAACGGGTAAGGCCGCAGCAGCGGGCATCGAACGCTGGATGGCGCGCTAGCAATTAAGGAGCGGAAATTGGCAAAAGAAGGTAAGCTTGGAAGGGCGCGGATTTTCGTTCCAAGTGCGGGGCCGCCCGACTGGCAGAAACTCCTTGCCGAACCTGAGAAACAATGGCGTTCGGGGTATTCGGCAAAGACCCTGGCACACAGTTGGCATGCGAGCGACGGGCTTCCGCCGGAAGTTGCCGCATTCTTCCCAGCACCTTGCGAATTGCTTCTGGCTATTCCCGAGTACAGAGTGCCCTTGGCCGGTGGAGGCCGCGACAGTCAGAATGATGTCTTCCTATTGCTGCGTTATAATGATCGAACCTGCGCTGCAACAATAGAGGGCAAAGTCAGCGAACCCTTTGGCCCGACACTCGGTGAGTGGCTGGCTACGCCATCCAAAGGCAAGGCAATTCGCCTGCAGGCGATATGTGACTTACTCGGTCTGGGCAATCCGCTGCCGTTGCACATCCGGTATCAGTTGCTCCATCGAGCGGCATCGGCGGTCATCGAATCTCAGCGCTTTAAGACAGATGAGGCTGCCATGATTGTCCATTCCTTTTCGCCGACGAAACTATGGTTCGACGATTTTGCCAATTTTTGTGGGCTCTTCCACAAAGCAGTCAAGCCGGATGAAGGCGCTATCGTGACCTGCGGCTCGGCGCAACCTTTGCGACTTGGTTGGGCAACAGGCGATCCAATCTTTCTGACGGCGTGATTGTAACGATCTCCACGTCAACCCAACTGATCGACGGCGGCGATGACACCGCGCAGTTCGGCGAGGCCCTTCAGTCGGCCAATACAGGAATAGCCGGGATTGACCTTCTTGTTCTGGTCGTCGATCAGGAGATGGCCATGGTCGGGGCGCATGGGGATTACGCAGTCTGCGCGGCCCTCCGCCTGCCTGCGCTTTTCTTCACCGCGTAGCACCGAGATCAGCGAGACCATGTTGACGTCTCCGGCCAGATGCTCGGATTCGATGAAGGAGCCGTCCGGTTCCTTCGCGACGTTGCGCAAATGGGCGAAATGGATGCGGTCGGCAAAGCGTTTCGCCATGGCGACGACGTCATTGTCCGGTCTCGAACCGTAGGAGCCGGCGCAAAGCGTGATGCCGTTGGCGGGATCGTCGACAGCGTCGAGGATCGTCTGCACGTCATCCGGTGTTGAGACCACGCGCGGCAGGCCGAACAGCGGGAAGGGCGGATCGTCCGGGTGGATGGCGAGCCGCACGCCGTTTTCGGTCGCGATAGGGACGACCTCACTCAGGAATTCGACCAGATTGCCCCGCATGTCCGCGTCGGAGACGCTGTCAAAGGCCGCGATATGGCCGCGGATCGTTTCGCGGGTGTGGCTGTCCTCGCCACCGGGAAGGCCGGCGATGATGTTCCGTTCCAGCGTCAGGATCTCGTCTTCGCTTTTTACCGCAAGGCGCTTGCGGGCCGCCTCTATGACATCAGCGCCGTAGCTGTCCTCCGCGGCATGGCGTTTCAGCACGAAGACATCATAGGCGACGAAGTCGATCATATCGAAGCGGAGCGCATATCCGCCGGCTTCGGTCGGATACATCAGGTTGGTTCGCGTCCAGTCCACCACCGGCATGAAATTGTAGCAGACGACGGGCACGCCGCCGCGGCCGAGATTGGCAAGGCTGGTTTTCCAGGCATCCAGTGTGCGCCGCCAGTGGGCGTCGCGCAGTTTCAGCGACGAGCCGACCGGGATGGATTCGCAGACGGCCCATTGCATGCCAGTCTTGCGCACAAGCGCCATGCGCTCGGCAACATCATCGAGTGTCCAGGCACGGCCGTCATAAATATGATGCAGGGCGGTGACCACGCCCGTTGCGCCGGCCTGCCTCGCATCGGAAAGCGTCACCGGATCTTCCGGTCCGAACCATCGCCAGCTTTCGAGCATCCGTCGTCTCCATTCCGTTAATGTAGGACAATACACTGATGAATGCCGATAAAATCAAGAGTTTTTGATTGCTTGGTTTATTATGTTGGGCATATGATTCGGTTATCAGGGCCAAACGAACGGGCAAGCAGATGGAAAGCGGTGGGCGGGCATCGGCGGTGGATGGCATGGTCCAGCATATTCGTGGCCTCATCCGGGATCGTGGACTGACCGTTGGCGATGTGCTTCCAAGCGAAGGTGAGCTTGCCGTCATGTTCGACGCCAGCCGCAATACCGTGCGCGAAGCCTTCCGGACGCTGAAGGCCTATGGCGTGGCTGAATCCCGCCAGAAGGTAGGCGCCGTTCTCACCGATCAGCATCATGTAGCGATGCGCGATCTTTTCTCCTTCGCCATGGATATTTCTGTCGATGCGTTTCGCGATATTCAAGGCTATCGGCGGCTGACCGAAATGAACCTTTTCGATCTGCTGGTCGGCCGGGTTAGTGAGGATACGTTGGATGAGATGGATGCGGTCAACGCCCGGATCGGCAAGGCAGAGACACCGGAGGAAGCCTCCGATCTTGATTTCCAGTTTCACCGGCTGATGGTCGAAGCGGCCGGAAATCGCACGCTGTCGGAGACCTATGGTATGCTGAAGCCGGTCATCCGCCGTCTGATGCTGGCCGGAAAGTCGCAGCGCCTGGCCCTGGAAGGCGTTGTCGCCGAGCATGCGGCGATCGTTCAGTCCCTGCGCAAGGCCGACCGGATCGCTTTCGTCTATCACATGAACCGGCATCTTGATGCCGGACTGGAATTCATTCCGCTGGCCGGCCGGACCGTGACCGACGGCAATGCGGGTATGGAGGACGACGGACGATGAGCGAGTTTGAAGGCAGGATCGCGCTGGTGACCGGCACGACCGGGATCGGCCGGGCCGTGGCGCTGCACTTGGCCCGCGAAGGGGCCTCTGTGGCGGTGCTGGGAATTGACGAGGCGGCCAATCAGGCCCTGCAGGGCGTCGCGAGGGTGGAAGCGTTGGATCTCGTCGTGCTTCAGGCCGATGTCTCGGTGCCTGCGGAGGTCGGCGCCGCGATTGCAACCGCGGTCGAACGGTTTGGCGGGCTTGACATCATCGTCAACTCAGCCGCCGTACACCCTTACGGGACAGCAGAGACGACGTCTTTCGACGCCTTCATGCGCTGCATGGCGGTCAATGTCGGATCGATCCATCTGACGGCGGAATTCGGGGTTCCGGAGATGCGCAGGCGTGGCGGCGGGGTGATCGTCAATCTGTCGAGCGTGCAGGGCCATGCGTGCCAGAGCGGGGTTTCCGCCTATGTCGCTTCCAAGGGGGCGATCCATGCGTTGACGCGGGCCATGGCGCTCGACTTCGCGGCCGATTGCATCCGTGTCGTCTCCATCAGTCCGGGCTCTGTGCGAACCCCGATCCTCGAACTTGCAGCCCGGACCTTCGAGGGGCCGGATGCGGACATCGACGCTGTCTTTCAGCGTTTCGGCGCGGCACATCCGCTCGGCCGTATCGGCGAACCGGAGGAAGTGGCAGCGCTCGCGGCCTTTCTTGCCTCCGACAAGGCAGGATTCATCACCGGCTCCGACCACCGCATCGATGGTGGTCTGACGGCCGGTATCGGTGTGCGGTAGAGGCCGCGGGAGAGAAAAGATGACCACGATGAAACGCAGCCAGATCAACGCGATCATTCGTGAAAGCGAAGCCTTCATACGCGGCTTCGGTTATATCCTGCCGCCCTTTGCGTGGTGGTCGCCTGGAGAGATGGTGGCGCGCAAGACAGAGATCGCCGGCATTACCGGCGCCGGCCTCGGCTGGGACATCACCGATTTCGGCTTGGGCGATTTTGCCGGCAACGGGCTGCTCCTGTTCACCACACGCAACGGCCGGATCGACGATCTAAAGCAGGGTCGCGGCATGCTTTATGCTGAAAAGGCGATGATTTCGCGCAAGGACCAGGTGACGCCGATGCACCGCCACGATCTCAAGGCGGAAGACATCATCAATCGCGGTGGCGGCACGCTGGTTGTCGAGCTTTTCGGAGATACGGATGGCCGTTGCGACCGCGAAAAGGTGTGACCGTCGCCATGGACGGCATCGCGCGGAGTTTTCCGCCGGGCCACCGGTTGCGGTTGTCTCCGGGTGAAAGCGTCACACTGATGCCGGGCGACTGGCATGCCTTTTGGGCGGAGGAGGCGGACGTCTTCGTCGCCGAGGTCTCGACCGTCAATGACGACGCGATTGACAATATTTTCGAGGATCCGCGCGTGTCCCGGTTTTCCGGTATCGAAGAGGACGAGGACCCCGTCCATCTTCTTGTTTCCGATTATGGGACCTGGCTGCGATAGCCAGCCGCGGTAACGTCAGTCAGGGTGGGCAGTCGATCGCACCTGAACGGTGAAGGTCGCAAAGCCGCTGACGACGATCTCCGCATTGTGCGGCATGGTGACCGGGCCACAGAGGCTGCCGGTGGTGATGATCTGGCCGGCCGGAATCTCCTGTGTCAGCGCGTTGGCAAAGGCGAGCAGGGCAGCGACAGGATCGATGAAGGGGTGTTTGCCGGGGCCGGCAAACAAGGTCTCGCCATCCGCGATGACGGTGAGCGGATAGCTCAATTCCGGTTCGATCGAAGCGACATCCAGTTGCTCGCCGAGTACATAGCCGGCATTGCCAAGCCGATCGGCAAGGAAAAGCTGCGGCTGCGATTTGCTGCCGTCATCCAGCCGGTGGGCGAGAAACTCGATGCCTGCGTGAATGGCGGAAACATGGTCCAGCACGCTAGCACGTGTATACCCGTCCGGGCCACGCGGCGTCAGGGGCGTTGCTAGAATGAAGCAGATCTCGACTTCGACGGCATCGACTACTGGACGCTCGAACGTCGCCTTGCCCTCGTGGGATGCAAAGCTAATATGGGCCATCGGAGCGGAGACCGATATTCCACCGGGTCGTATCGCCACTTTGTAACCACCGGCTGCCCAGCTGCTCAGCGCCAATGTCTCTTGCTGCGTTGCCAGCGCGTCGGCATCACTGCCAGGAATGGGAAGGAGGCCGACACCAGGCGCTTGCCCTCGGTATCGGCTTTGTAGAGCAGGCGGGCAAGTTCGGTTTTGTCAAAGGCGGCGGTCATCTCGACTCCTGCGGAAAGGATGTGGTCTCCCTTTGCACCACATTGGAAACCAAAGGAAAACCCCGGTCCGCCCGCCGCCTTCGAAGTTGTTGGTCCTCGGCCGATTTATTTTTCTTTGAAGACAAAACGAACCGTCCTATTGAAGGACAAACGAAACGTCCCACCCTGCGCACGGCAAGGCGGGACGCGAAAGCAACGGCGCCAGTCCGCAAACGGGCCGCGCTGTGAGAGCGGCAAACCGCCGACGCCGTTGCGATGAGGTCGGCCCTATTGATGCGGCAGAGAGATATGCGTGCGTACGCCCAGATCCGGCTCCTTGCCGGTGAGGTTGGCTTTGGCCATTTCCCAGCCAAAGCGCAGCGTGTTGTTTGATGATGCCCAGATCGCCGCATCATCAAGCTTTAGCTGAAGCATTGTCAGCAACGGATCGTCCTTCCCGCCTTCAAACCAGGCGCTAATCACCGGCGACCAGAACTTGTCGATGTGCTCGCGCGACTTGTTTTCGCTGATCGAGCCAGCAAGATAGGCGTGGTAGTCGTGATCCTTGCTGATGACGCAGAACTGCGCACGCCCGCCGCCATGGACCGCCTTGACGAGATCGCTGTCCGAGCGGGTGTAGAACCAGACGGAGTTGCTTTCCTTCTCCAATTGCGGTGCCATCGGCTGCATAGGCTGGCCGGAATCCTCGACGCCAAGCATGCCGGCGCGGGTATCTTCCAGAATATCCCAGAGCTGCTGCAAGGGGTCTTTGTTTGTTTTCGACAGGTCGACCATTAACGGTCCTCTCTTTAAGCGATGGGGTTGATCAAGCGGCGTGTCGTTCGTGGAGACCTTCCTCGATTTCCTCGACGATCTTGGCAACGAAGGGCTGCAAGTCGTCTGGATTACGGGAGGTGATGATGCCCTTGTCGGTGACGACTGCCTCATCGACCCAGTTGCCGCCGGCGTTCTGCATGTCCGTCTTGATGGAGGCATAGGAGGTAACCTTGCGGCCGCGAACGGCATCCGCCTCGATCAGCAACCAGGGTGCGTGGCAGATAGCAGCAACTGTTTTGCCGGATCTCGACGAATGCGCGAACCACGCACATGGCGTCCTCATTATGGCGCAGAATGTCCGGATTGATTTGACCACCCGGCAGCACCAGCCCGTCGAAATCTTCGACGCTGACATCGCTTGCCAGAATGTCGACATCGACACTGTCGCCCCAATCCTTGTTGTCCCAACTCTTGATGCTGCCTGCCTCGATCGATGCGATCTTGACGTCAGCACCGCGCTTCTTCAACTCGTCCAGCGGGACCCGCAGTTCGGAGCGCTCGTAACCGTCGGTGGCGAGAATGAGGATTTTCGATTGTTGAATGGAAGGCATAATGCCAGCTCCTTCTGTCGTTCATAAAGGGTAGGTTCGCTCAATTAACGGGTCGGGCGGGCATTCGTTCCGTGCAATCGGGCTTTTCTAATTGACCAGAGCGCGCAAAGAACATACCATGAACAGTTATGAAGAAGACGATGAATGAACGTTTGGCCATTCTTTCGGATGCGGCGAAATATGATGCTTCCTGTGCATCAAGCGGCACGACCAAACGGGACTCGACCAGGTCTGGCGGACTCGGATCAACCGAAAGCATGGGGATCTGTCATGCCTATGCGCCGGACGGTCGTTGCATTTCGCTCTTGAAAATTCTCATGACGAATTTCTGCATCTATGATTGTGCCTATTGCATCAATCGCTCGTCGAGCAATGTGGAACGTGCCCGGTTTTCCGTCGAGGAGGTCGTGTGGTTGACGCTGGAATTCTATCGCCGCAACTATATCGAGGGGCTGTTCCTATCCTCCGGAATCATCCGGTCCTCCGATCACACGATGGAGGAGATGGTGCGTATCGCCCGTGAACTGCGCACCACCCATAATTTCCGGGGCTATATCCATCTGAAGTCGATCCCCGAGGCGTCGCCGCTCCTGATCGAGGAGGCGGGGCTCTATGCGGATCGGCTTTCGATCAATGTCGAGCTTCCGACCGATGCCGGGATAACCCGGCTGGCTCCGGAAAAGCGTCCGGCCGGCATTCGCAGGTCGATGGGCGACCTTAGGCTGAAGATCGAGGCGGCGAACGACCCGACGCTACAGACGAAACGCCGCAAGCGTTTTGTGCCCGGAGGCCAGAGCACACAGATGATCGTCGGCGCCGATGACGCGAATGACAGCGTCATTCTCGGCACCAGCGCCCGGCTCTACGGCAGCTATAAGCTGCGGCGCGTCTATTACTCTGCCTTTAGCCCTATCCCTGATGCGTCGAAGAACCTGCCCCTGATCAAACCTCCTTTGATGCGTGAGCACAGGCTTTATCAGGCGGACTGGCTCTATCGCTTCTACGGCTTCGACATCAAGGAAATCACGGCCAGTCAGCCGGGCGGCATGCTCGATCTGGCGCTCGATCCGAAGCTTGCCTGGGCTCTGGCCAACCGCGCCCGGTTCCCGGTCGACATCAATCATGCGGAACGCGAAATGCTGTTGCGTGTGCCGGGGCTGGGCACAAAAGCGGTGAACGGCATTCTTTCGGCGCGACGCTACAGGCGTCTGAGGCTGGAGGACCTGGCCCGGCTAAAGGTCTCGCTGAAAAAGGTCCAGTCCTTCATCGTCGCCGAGGGTTGGTCACCGCACCGTCTGATCGACAGGACCGACTTGCGCGCCATGTTCGAACCCCAACCACAGCAGATGGCTCTTTTTGATGCAACGCATCACGCTGAAAGGGAAAGGCGATTTCGAGGTCTGGCGACGGCCGGCGCGGGCCCTACTCCATGCAGGAATTCCGCCACGGGAGATCGACTGGGTGGAGGAAGCGGGTGCGGTCGGTGACCTTTTCGCGGCGGATGCGACCGATAACCTGCCTTTGCCGGCGGGCGGCGGACAGACCCTTGCCGTGCCACGTGCTTTCGTGCTTCTGGCCGAGTCGATCATCTGTCATTCCGATCCGGCGCGCTTTGATTTGCTTTACCGCCTGCTCTGGCGTCTGCAACAGGAACGCAATCTGCTGGCCATCCCCTCCGATGCCGATGTGGCGCGAGCCTATGGGCTCGAAAAATCGGTGCGGCGCGACAGCCACAAGATGAAGGCTTTCGTGCGGTTCAAGGAAATCGATGGCGTGTCCGGGCAGGGTGGCCGTCGCCGGTTTCTGGCATGGTTCGAGCCGGATTATCACATCGTCGCGCGCACGGCACCATTTTTCCAGCGTCGGTTTACCGATATGGACTGGATCGTCGCCACGCCGAAAGGGTCGGCTGCATGGAATGGGGACGCGTTGACGGTCTCCGACGATCCGGCGGAAAACCCGATGCTGGACGACGCAACGGATGCGCTCTGGCGGACCTATTTCTCCAACATCTTCAATCCGGCACGGCTGAAGGTGAAGGCCATGCAGGCGGAGATGCCGAAGAAATACTGGAAGAACCTGCCGGAAGCCGCGCTTATTCCCGGCCTGATCGCTGGCGCCGAAGCCTCGGTCGCGGCCATGGCGGCACGTGCGGCCAGCCAGCCGCCATTGTTTCATGAAAGGCTGCAATCGGCCGCGGCAAGTGTTGTTTCAAATGAACCGGAAGCGGCGCCCGGAACGTTGGATGCCGTGCGCGAGGAAGCGCGTAGCTGCACCCGCTGTCCGCTGCATTGCCGGGCGACGCAGACTGTTTTTGGCGAAGGGCCTGATAATGCCGGCGTGATGTTCGTCGGCGAACAGCCGGGCGATCAGGAGGACCTGGCGGGGCGCCCTTTCGTCGGCCCTGCCGGCAAGGTCTTCGGCGGCATGCTGGCCGAGGTTGGGCTGGATCGCAGCACCGCCTATGTCACCAATGCAGTCAAGCATTTCAAATACGAGCCGCGCGGCAAGCGCCGTATTCATCAAAAGCCGAATATCGGTGAAGTCCAGCACTGCAAATGGTGGCTCAAGCTGGAACTGGACCTCGTCCGCCCGAAGCTTGTGGTAGCGTTGGGGGCGACGGCTCTCACAGCGCTGACAGATGCAAGCCAGCGCTTTTCGAACCTGCGCGGAACTGCGCAATCCTTCGGTCCGGATCAAACGCTTCTGGTCACGGTGCACCCGTCCTATCTGCTGCGCATTCCCGACGCCGACCGCAAACAGGCGGAAACAGCTCGGTTCCGCGCCGACCTTGAATTAGCCGCGGCGATTGCGTCCGGTTTCGCTCAAACCACGACCAGCCCCGTCGGCAGCCGGTTCATGGCTTCGTAACCCGTCTCGGTGATCAGGTACTGGTTCTCGATGATCATGCCGCCGACACCATCGACATACCAGGGCGTTTCGAAGGCGAGTACCATGCCGGGTTCGATGGCAATATCGGCGTCGCGCGAGATGAATGGCCATTCCTCGCTGCCGAGGCTTGCACCCAGCCCATGGCCGAAATGACCGCGCGTATAACCGGGGAAGCCGGCGCGGCCGATGGCCTGGCTGGTGGCCTGGTGCACATCCTTCAACAGGTTGCCCGGTTTCAGCAGCGCAAGCCCGACTTCGAAGCCCTGCCGGAGCGCATCGAACAGCGCAGCCTGCATGCGGGAAGGTTCGCCGACAACGAAGGTCCGGCCGGTATCAGATGTATAGCCGGCAACGAGGCAGCCGACATCGACCTTGATCAGGGCGCCCGGCGCAACTTCGCCGCCTTTTGTCCAAGGATTTTCGCCGACCGACACATATTCCCAGCTACCGGTGAGATTGTGGACACCTCGTCGTGTCACCTCGGCATCGACGCCCGCCTTCCAGGCGGCCGCGAGACCGTCGCGGCTCGCGCCGATCGCGATCGCATCGCGCAAGGTCTCGATGCCAGCTTCGGCAAGTTCCACCGCGGTACGCAGAAAGCCGATCTCCTGAGGCGACTTGATCATTTTCAGCCGCTGTACGAGGTTTGAGGCATCGACAAGCTCCGCATCCGGCAGGGTGGCGGACAGGAGATGAAAGTCGGTGACCGACAAGCTGTCGAATTCGACGCCGATGCGGGCTTTTGCCAATCCCCGTGCGGCCAGCAATTCGGCCACAAGACGGAATCCGGTTGTGGGATCGAAGGTCTCTGGTCTCGCGAAGCCCGGCGCCCGCCCCTGTTTTTCCCAGGCCTGTCGGATGAGTGCTTCGTCCGTTGCGACCGTGCCGTCCAGACCGCGAATGTCGCCGGTTTCGACCCAGATGGGATGCACGCGAATGTCATGGATCATGCTTGATGCCCGAAAATCAGCCTCGAACAGGTCGGTGACCACGGCTGCGCAGTCGATTGTCGGGTCCGCGGGAACGATCGCCGCCACAGCACCCGCCCGTCTCCACATGGTGGCCACACCGGCCGGTGCCCCCGTGGCATAGGCAAAACTCTCTGGCGTCAGCAGAAGAAGCGCGTCGAGGCGTGCTGCCTGCATCAGCCGCATGGCGCGTTGCCTATCGAGATGGGCCATGCCGTTCATCCTTCTATGCGCGTTGATCCGCGGATATTCCGCAGCGGGTCAAGGATTGCAAGCGCGCTCAGGCACATTCCAGGCGCGCATGAGGCTGTGCCGCAATTTCGTTTGAACAGCGGGCTATCGCTTGTCATAACGGGACAGGACTGCATGGGAGAGAGACATGGCCGCGAAAAACGAGTTCCAGTGGGACGATGCGTTCCTGCTTGAGGATCAATTGTCCGAGGACGAGCGGATGATCCGCGATACGGCGCGCGCCTATGCGCAGGACAGACTGCAGCCGCGTGTCATCGATGCCTATCGTACCGAGCAGACAGACCCGTCGATCTTCCGCGAAATGGGCGACCTGGGGCTGTTGGGCGTGACCGTGCCGGAAGCCTATGGCGGTGTCGCGGCCTCCTATGTGGCCTATGGTCTTGTTGCCCGCGAGGTCGAGCGGGTTGACAGCGGCTATCGCTCGATGATGAGCGTTCAGTCCTCGCTCGTCATCTACCCCATCCTCTCCTACGGCTCCGAAGCACAAAAGCAGAAGTATTTGCCAAAACTGATCAGTGGCGAATGGATCGGCTGTTTCGGTCTGACGGAGCCCGATGCCGGGTCTGATCCAGGTGGCATGAAGACGCGCGCGGTAAAGACCGATGCCGGGTACCGGCTGAACGGTTCGAAGATGTGGATTTCAATGCGCCGATCGCCGATGTCTTCGTCGTCTGGGCGAAATCCGAAACCCATGGCAATGCGATCCGTGGCTTTGTGCTGGAAAAGGGCATGAAGGGTCTTTCGGCCCCCAAGATCGGCGGCAAGCTTTCGCTGCGCGCCTCGATCACCGGCGAGATCGTGATGGACAATGTCGAGGTCGGCGAGGATGCACTTTTGCCTAATGTCGAGGGCCTGAAGGGTCCGTTCGGCTGCCTTAACCGCGCCCGCTATGGCATCTCATGGGGCGTTCTCGGCTCGGCGGAATTCTGCTGGCATGCGGCCCGGCAATACGGCCTCGATCGTAAGCAGTTCGGCCGGCCCTTGGCGCAGACCCAGCTCTTCCAGAAGAAGCTTGCCGACATGCAGACGGAAATCACGCTCGGCCTGCAGGCCTCGCTGCGCGTCGGCCGGCTTATGGACGAGGGGCGGATGGCGCCCGAGATGATTTCCATGGTCAAGCGCAACAATTGCGGCAAGTCCCTCGATATCGCTCGCGCTGCCCGCGACATGCATGGTGGCAATGGTATTTCCGAGGATTACCAGGTGATGCGCCATATGGTGAACCTCGAGACGGTGAATACCTATGAGGGAACGCACGATGTTCATGCCCTAATCCTCGGCCGCGCCCAGACCGGGCTGCAGGCCTTCTTCTGAGCCCGGCGATGGACGCGCCGCTGAAGGGGCTGAAGGTTCTCGAACTTGCCCGCATCCTCGCCGGCCCGTGGATCGGCCAGACGCTGGCTGATCTCGGAGCTGACGTCATCAAGGTGGAAAGCCCTGCCGGTGACGACACGCGCATCTGGGGGCCGCCCTTCATCGAGGGGGCGGACGGCGAGAAGCTGGATGCGGCCTATTTCCACGCCTGCAATCGCGGCAAGCGCTCCGTCGTGCTCGATTTCACCACGCCGGAGGGCCAAGAGGCGGTGCGGCAGCTGGCTGTGCAGTCCGATGTGCTGCTGGAGAACTTCAAGGTTGGCGGGCTTGAGAAATACGGCCTCGACTATGAGAGCCTGCGAAAGGTCAATCCGCGCCTCGTCTATTGCTCGGTCACCGGCTTCGGGCAGGACGGCCCTTATGCCCATAGGGCGGGCTACGACTACATCGTCCAGGGCATGAGCGGCATTATGGACCTGACCGGTGATCCGGCCGGCGAGCCGCAGAAGATCGGCGTCGCCTTCGCCGATATCTTCACCGGGCTCTATGGCGTCATCGCTGTGCAGGCGGCCCTTGCCCAGCGCGAGCGCACGGGAACCGGCCAGCATATCGATATGGCGCTGCTCGACTGCATGACCGGCGTGCTGGCCAATCAGGCGCTGAATTTCCTCGTTTCGGGCAAGGCGCCGACCCGCATGGGTAATGCCCACCCCAACATCGCGCCCTATCAAGTTTTTCCGACAGCCGATGGCCACCTGATCGTCGCGGTCGGCAACGACCGCCAGTTCGTCAAGTTCTGCGCGCTGCTGGGCCGGGACGATTTGGCTGCCGATCCGCGCTACCTGACGAATGCGAGCCGCGTCGCCAACCGCGATAGCCTGACGCCGGCACTGAGCGCGGAAACGGGGAAACACGCGCGCGACGCATTGCTGGCATTGCTTGAGGCTGCCGGTGTGCCGGGCGGCCCGATCAATACGGTCGGCGACGTTTTCGAGGATCCGCAGATCGTCCACCGCGGCATGCGCATCGAGGTGCCGCACACCGGCGCTGCCGCTGGAACCGTTCCCGGCGTGCGGACTCCGCTTCGGTTTTCGGACGCAGGTCTGGCGTTGGACCGCGGCGCGCCACGGCTCGGGGAGCACACGGATGAGGTGCTGGCGGAGATCGGGATGAAGCCCTGACAGGGCCTCAAATATTCCCCATGCAGAGATATTTCATCTCCAGATAGTCCTCCGCGCCGTGGCGGGAGCCCTCGCGGCCGATGCCGGATTGCTTGAGGCCGCCGAAGGGGCGGCTTCAGAGGACATACGGCCGGTGTTGATACCGATCATGCCATATTCCAGCGCCTCGGCCACGCGCCAGACCTTCTTCAGCTCCGTCGCGTAGAAATATGCGGCAAGCCCGTAGATCGTGTCGTTTGCCTGGTGGATGACGTCTTCCATCGTCTCGAAGCGGATGATCGGGGCCACGGGACCGAAGGTCTCGTCGCAGGCGACCAGCATGCGGCCATCGACATCGCCGAGCACGGTTGGCTCGAAAAAGGCGCCGGACAGCCGCTTGCCGCCGCAGAGCAACGTCGCGCCCTTGGCGACGGCGTCGTTGACATGGCTTTCGACCTTGCCGAGTGCCCGGTCGTCGATCAGCGGGCCGATCGTCACGCCGGGCGTGAAACCGTCGCCGACAGTAAGCTTGCCGACTTCCACAGCGAGCTTGCGCGCAAATTCGTCATAGACACGGGCCTGCACATAGATGCGGTTGGCGGATGTGCAGGTCTGCCCGGCATTGCGGAATTTCGCCTGCACTGCGCCATCGACGGCGGCGTCGATATCTGCGTCGTCGAAGACGATGAAAGGCGCGCTGCCGCCGAGTTCAAGACTGACTTTCTTGATCTGGTCGGAGCACTGCCGCATCAGGATGCGGCCGACCTCGGTCGAGCCGGTGAAGCTGATCTTGCGGACCTTCGGATTGCCGCAGAGTTCGCGGCCGATCGCATCTCCTTCGGAGGCCAGGATGAGGTTGAAGACACCTTTGGGAAAACCGGCGCGGATCGCCAGGGCGTGCATGGCAAAGGCAACCAGCGGCGTCTGTTCCGCCGGCTTCAGGATGACGGTGCAGCCGACGGCGAGCGCCGGCGCAATTTTTCGGGCAACCATGGAGGCCGGAAAGTTCCAGGGGTAATGGTGCCGACCACGCCGACCGGCTGCTTGATGACCAGCATGCGACGGTCGGTCGAGGGCGCGGGAATGGTCTCGCCATAGACGCGTTTTGCCTCCTCCGCATACCATTCGATATAGGCGGCGGCGTGCTGCACCTCGGATCGCGATTCCGAAAACGGCTTGCCCATTTCCGCCGTCAGGATCGCGGCCAGGTCGTCGATATGGACGATGATCAGATCATGCCAGCGGCGCAGGATGGTGCTTCGTTCCCCGGCCGGCCGCTCTGCCCAGGCAAACCGTGCCTCGGATGCCGCGTCGATCGCCGCGCAGGTTTCCGTAACGCCCATGTCCGGCAAAGTGGCGAGGAGCGCGCCGTTTGCGGGATTGCGCACATCAAAGGTCCGGGCATCCGGGCCGAACGGCGCATTAGCTAGCCCCAGCAGATCTGGCGCCTTTACATGGGCGATCAGCGTTTCCGTAAAGATCATTGGTGATCCTTTCTGGCGAGACCCGTGCCCTGGGGGCACGGTAAGGCGGTGTCGGCTGAGAAAGCCGCAGACCGATGCCGATAGCCGATAAAGATAGCCGGGGTCCATCGGGCAAGGAGCCGCCCGATGGAGAGATTGAGGATGGTGATCGACCTAGGCGCGGACTTCGAGGATCGATGCTTCGAGGATGTCGAGGGCTTCGGCAAAAACCCCATCCTGGATGGTGATCGGCGCCAGGAAGCGGATGACATTGCCGTAAACACCGCAAGTGAGCAGGATAAGGCCTTTTTCGAGCGCCTTCAGGCGCACCTTGTTGGCGAAATCCGCGCTCGGTAGGTTGGTCGTGACGTCGTTGAACTCGACGGCATTCATAAAGCCGGGGCCACGGATATCGACGATTTCCGGTGCTTTCTCACGGATAGAAGCAAGACGTTGCTTCAATCGGCCGCCGAGTTGTTCGGCACGGTTGCAGAGATCCTCGTCCTTGATGACGTCGAGCACGGCATGCGCCGCTGCAACACCGATCGGGTTGCCGGCATAGGTGCCGCCAAGGCCACCCGGGCCGGGCGCATCCATAATCTCGGCGCGGCCTGTGACGGCCGCAATCGGAAATCCGCCGCCAAGGCCTTTTGCCATGGTCGTCAGGTCGGCGGCAACGCCATAATGTTCCATGGCGAAGAGCTTGCCGGTCCGGGCAAAGCCAGTCTGCACTTCGTCAGCGATGAGCAGGATGCCATGCTGGTCGCAGATTTCGCGCAGCGCCTTCATGAAGGCGACCGGGACAGGGTAGAAGCCGCCTTCGCCTTGGACCGGCTCGACGATGATGGCGGCGACGCGGTTCGGATCGACATCGGCAGCGAAGAGCTTTTTCAACACGCCGAGCGACTGTTCGACAGTCGTACCGTGCATCTCGACCGGGAAGGGGCGTGAAAGACGTCGGCCGGCATCGCGCCGAAGCCGACCTTGTAGGGAACAACCTTGCCGGTCAGCGCCATGCCCATGAAGGTACGGCCATGGAAGCCGCCGGAAAATGCGATGACGGCCTGGCGTCCCGTGGCGGCGCGGGCGATTTTCACGGCATTTTCGACAGCTTCAGCGCCGGTGGTGACGAAGATCGTTTTCTTCGCGAAATTGCCGGGAACGATGGCGTTGAGACGTTCGGCGAGTTCGACGTAATTTTCGTAAGGTACGACCTGGTGGCAGGTGTGGGTAAAGCGATCAAGCTGCGCCTTGACGGCTTCGATGACGCGCGGGTGGCGGTGGCCGGTATTGACCACGGCGATGCCGGCAGCAAAATCGATGTAGCGATTGCCTTCCTTGTCCCAGATTTCCGAATTTTCGGCCCGGTCGGCGTAGATCTGCGTGGTCATGCCAACGCCACGGGAGATGGCGGCATTCTTGCGGTCGGTCAGGCTTGTCATGGTCGTGATCCCGGAAGCTGGGGTTGTATTATCATGGAGAATGATGGAATATTACCTACATTTTTTCTGTAGGATAGCAAATGAATTTTCGTGATCAGATGAGCAGGGGTGTGAATAGATCCGCCTGTGATATGCGGGAACGCGGCGCATGCTGCCTTTTGGCGACAGGAAGGGAAATGGGATGACCGATGATGCCGTAACCGTTCTCCGTTACAAGGTCGCCGAGGCGGCACGGCTTGCCGGTGTGTCGGCATCCACACTCAGGCTTTGGGAAACACAGGGCCTCGTCGTGCCGGAACGCTCTGTCACAGGGCACCGGCAATACAGCGAAAATGACCTGGCACGACTGAAGCGGATTTCCTGGCTCCGGGTCGAACGCGGCCTCAACCCCGCTGCCATTCGCGAGGCGCTGGATGCCGAATTACCTGTAAGCGACGAGGGGACGGCGGGGCCCCCGACCGAGGGCGCGTCAACCTTCGAAATCGGGCGCAAGCTGCGCAGCCTGCGGCACGGGGCCGGCAAGACGCTGGAGCAGGTGGCCGGCGATATCGGTATCGCGGCCTCCATCCTCTCGACGCTGGAGCGCACCTCGCAGGGTGTTTCGGTCGCCGTCCTGCATAATCTCGCTGAATATTTCGGAAGCACGGTGTCCAGCCTGTCGGGTAAGGACGAAGGAGAGGTGCGGGCCGTCGTGAGGGCCGGCGAGTGGCGCAACTGGCCGCGCACCACGCCCGGTGTCACCATCCAGATGCTGGCCGAAGGCCGCAACCAGATGGATTGCCATCGCTTCGTGCTGGAACCCGGCGCCTCCAGCGAAGGCGCCTATAAGCATGAGGGCGAGGAATTCGTCTATGTGCTGTCCGGCCGGGTCGAGTTCGTGCTCGACGCCGACCAGTTTCACGATCTCGGTCCCGGCGATTCGCTTTATTTCGCCAGCCGCCGTCAGCATGCCTGGTCGAACCGGCATGATGGTGAAACTGTGCTGTTGTGGATCAACACGCCGCCGACATTCTGAGCAAAAGGCTCCAATCGGCCTGTTGGCCGAGACTGCCCGAAACTTGCGGGAGAGTCGCCTGGGTTAGCCCTCGTCCACTGGTCTGCTTTCATCCTTTCGTCACAAAGCCTTTCGTCGCTCTTGCGATTTTGCCGCGATTGTTCTCTTGTTCCGCCACAAAGCAAAGACGATGGGAGGCGGCGACAGGCATGCGCGCAGTTCTGGAACAGGTGGAGGCCCGGCGGGCCGAGGCGCGCGCAGGCGGCGGGCAAAAGCGGATCGACGCCCAACATGCCAAGGGCAAATTGACCGCTCGCGAGCGCATCGAAGTGCTGCTCGATGAGGGTTCCTTCGAAGAATACGACATGTACGTCACCCACCGCGCTGTCGATTTCGGCATGGCGGAACAGAACGTGGCTGGCGACGGCGTCGTGACCGGTTGGGGCACGATCAACGGGCGACAGGTTTACGTCTTCTCCCAGGATTTCACCGTACTTGGCGGCTCCCTGTCCGAAACACATGCGCAGAAGATCTGCAAGATCATGGACATGGCGGTGCGCAACGGCGCTCCTGTCATCGGCCTCAACGATTCGGGCGGCGCCCGCATCCAGGAAGGTGTGGCTTCGCTTGCCGGCTATGCAGAAGTCTTTCGCCGCAATGCCGAGGCCTCCGGCGTCATTCCGCAGATCTCCGTCATCATGGGCCCCTGCGCCGGCGGTGCTGTTTATTCGCCTGCGATGACCGATTTCATCTTCATGGTTCGCGATACATCCTACATGTTCGTCACGGGCCCTGACGTGGTGAAGACCGTCACCAACGAAATCGTCACGGCCGAGGAACTGGGCGGCGCCGGCACCCATACAAAGAAGTCTTCGGTGGCGGATGCAGCCTATGAGAACGATATAGAGACGCTGGAGCAGGTGCGCCTGCTGTTCGATTTCCTGCCCTTGAACAATCGCGAGAAACCACCCGTTCGCCCGTTCCACGATGACCCGGCGCGGCTTGAGGCGCGGCTCGACACCTTGATCCCGGATAGTTCGGCCAAGCCCTACGACATGAAGGAACTGATAAACGCGATCGCCGACGAAGGTGATTTCTTCGAGCTGCAGGAAGCCTTTGCCCGCAATATCATCACCGGCTTCGTCCGCATCGAAGGCCAGAGCGTCGGCGTTGTCGCCAACCAGCCGATGGTGCTGGCCGGCTGCCTGGATATCGACTCATCGCGCAAGGCCGCCCGTTTCGTGCGCTTCTGCGATGCCTTCTCGATCCCCATCCTGACGCTGGTCGACGTGCCTGGATTCCTTCCCGGCGTCGCGCAGGAATATGGCGGCGTCATCAAACACGGCGCCAAGCTGCTCTTCGCCTATTCACAGGCGACGGTGCCGATGGTCACCCTGATCACCCGAAAAGCCTATGGCGGAGCCTATGACGTCATGGCCTCGAAGCATATCGGCGCCGACATAAACTATGCCTGGCCGACCGCCGAAATCGCTGTGATGGGCGCCAAGGGTGCCACCGAAATTCTCTACCGCTCGGAACTTGGCGACCCGGAAAAGATCGCCGCGCGAACAAAGGAATACGAGACCCGCTTCGCCAACCCCTTCGTTGCCGCCGAACGCGGCTTTATCGACGAGGTGATCATGCCGCATTCCTCACGCCGCAGGATTGCCCGGGCGTTTGCCTCGCTGCGCAGCAAGCGCAAGGAACAGCTGTGGCGCAAGCACGATACTATCCCGTTGTGAGGAGGTATTCGTCTCAAACTGCAGCCGTCATCCTCGGGTCAAGCCCGAGGATGACGGAAAAACAAAATACGTCTTGGACGGAAAGTGACGATCTGCACTAGCGAAATTCATTGCCCGCTTCCCATATGCCTGATGTGCACTCCCATAAGCACAGCCCCGCTATCAAGGACCCACATTCATGACTGAAAAATCCCCCGCTGATAACTTCCCCGCCGGCTACGAAGTTCCCAAGGTCTGGACCTGGGAAAAGGGCAATGGCGGCCAGTTTGCCAATATCAACCGGCCGATCGCCGGGCCGACACACGACAAGGAGCTGCCGGTCGGAAAACATCCGCTGCAGCTCTATTCGCTGGCGACGCCGAATGGCGTGAAGGTGACGATCATGCTGGAGGAGCTTCTGGCGGCCGGTCATACGGGTGCGGAGTATGACGCCTGGCTGATCAAGATCGGCGAGGGCGACCAGTTCGGTTCCGGCTTCGTCGATGTCAATCCGAACTCGAAGATCCCGGCCCTGATGGATCGCTCGACGCCGGAGCCGACACGCGTTTTCGAATCCGGCTCGATCCTGCTTTATCTCGCCGAAAAGTTCGGTGCCTTCCTGCCTGGGGATCCCAAGGCGCGCACCGAGGCGATCAACTGGCTCTTCTGGCAGATGGGCTCGGCACCCTATCTCGGCGGCGGCTTCGGTCATTTTTATGCCTATGCGCCTATGCACATCCAGTATGCGATCGATCGCTTCTCGATGGAGGTCAAGCGCCAGCTCGACGTGCTCGACCGGCACCTCGCAGATAACCGCTACATGGCCGGCTTAGACTATTCGATCGCCGACATCGCCATCTGGCCGTGGTACGGAAACCTGGCGCAGGGCAAGCAATACGGCGATTCCGGAACGTTCCTCGACGTCCAGAGCTATAAGCATGTTCAGCGCTGGACAGCCGAGATCGCGGATCGCCCAGCCGTCAAGCGTGGGCGTATCGTCAACCGGCCCTTCGGTGAGCCGTCCGAGCAGTTGCATGAACGTCACGACGCCTCCGACTTCGACACGAAGATGCAGGACAAGATCGCCTAGGACGGCGATGCCAAGATAAGGAAAAGCAGATGGCCAAACGGACCGAGATGACGAAACACAGGGGCTTTCCCTCCGGCTTGCCGGGCCATGGCCATCATTTCACCATCCGCAGACCGAACGAGAAGGCGGTTACTCCGCTGAAACCCCTGACCCGCCTCGCGCGTCCGAACACGATCGAGCAAAAGGTCGATGCCGCCTTCCTGCATGCGCTCTGGCACCATTTCGGGACGGAACCGTTCGAGCGCGGCAACCTCGATGCCGGCCGACTCAACCTGCTGTTTGGCCGCGAGGTCGTGCCGGCGGAAAGCCCGTTTGACGTGGCTTCCTATGAGGCCCTCCTGCAGATCGACGAACGCGTGGCGCGAAAGAGCTTTCCGGAAGCGTTTGAAGACGTGTTTGAGGTGTGACGCCATGGCCAAGACCCCCGAAATGCCCAAGCATCGCGGCTTTCCAGCCGGCCTGCTTGGAACCCAGTGGCAATTCACCCTGCGCCGGGCCAATTCCAAGGTCACCCCTTTGACGGCCTGGCCGCGGCAGCGGACCATGGATCAGACGGTAGCGCTCGCCGACATCGGTTTCGTACAGGCCCTCTGGCAATATTTCGGGACGACGCCGTTCCAGCGCGGCAATCTGGACGGAGAGCGCCTCTGCCGCCTGTTCGGCCGCGAACTCCTGCCGGCGGAAAGAGGTTTCGATCCGGCGTCCTACGAGGGACTGCTGAAGCTGAACGAGCCCTTGGCCCGGAAGAACTTCCCGCAAGCCTTCGAGGACGAGAAGAAGGATGCAGGCGTGGCGCGCGGCATCAAGAAGACCGCGGAATGAGCGAGGCCAACCATCCATGATCCAGAAAATCCTCATCGCCAACAGAGGCGAAATTGCCTGCCGGGTTATCAAGACGGCCCGAAAGATGGGCATCAGGACGGTCGCCGTCTATTCCGATGCCGATCGCAATGCGCTGCATGTCGAGATGGCCGATGAGGCCGTCCATATCGGGCCGGCGCCGTCCAGCCAGTCCTATATCGTCATCGACAAAATCCTCGAGGCGATCAAGCAGACCGGTGCCGATGCCGTGCATCCGGGCTATGGCTTCCTGTCAGAAAATGCCGCTTTTGCCGAGGCGCTGGAAAAGGCGGGCGTGGCCTTCATCGGCCTGCCGGTGGGCGCCATCAAGGCGATGGGCGACAAGATCACCTCGAAGAAGCTGGCGGCGGAAGCTGGCGTTTCCACCGTGCCCGGTCATATGGGGCTGATTGCGGATGCGGAAGAGGCGGCACGGATTTCCGCGTCGATCGGCTATCCGGTGATGATCAAGGCCTCGGCTGGCGGCGGCGGCAAGGGCATGCGCATCGCCTGGAGCGACGACGAAGCGCGCGAGGGCTTCCAGTCATCGAAGAAAGAGGCGAAGAATTCGTTCGGCGATGATCGCATCTTCATTGAGAAGTTCGTCACCCAGCCGCGGCACATCGAAATCCAGGTGCTCGGCGACAAGCACGGCACCGTGCTTTATCTCGGCGAGCGCGAATGTTCGATCCAGCGGCGAAACCAGAAGGTCATCGAGGAGGCGCCATCGCCGTTTCTCGACGAGGCGACCCGTCGCGCGATGGGCGAGCAGGCCGTGGCGCTGTCGAAGGCGGTCGGCTATCATTCGGCTGGCACCGTCGAGTTCATCGTCGATGGTAACAGAAATTTCTACTTCCTCGAAATGAATACCCGCCTGCAGGTCGAGCATCCGGTCACGGAACTGATCACCGGCGTCGATCTGGTCGAACAGATGATCCGGGTCGCGGGCGGCGAAAAGCTCGCCTTCGGCCAGGACGATGTGAAGCTGAACGGCTGGGCGATCGAAAGCCGGCTTTACGCCGAGGATCCCTATCGCAACTTCCTACCCTCGATTGGTCGCCTCTCGTGCTATCGCCCGCCTGTGGAAGGGACGAAAGCCGACGGCACCATCGTGCGCAACGATACCGGCGTCTTCGAGGGTGGCGAGATCTCGATGTATTACGATCCGATGGTCGCAAAGCTCTGCACCTGGGCGCCTGAAAAAGAGGGCGGACCGGCCCGTTTGACGGCGATCGACGCCATGTCCGCAGCACTCGATGATTTCGAGGTCGAGGGCATCGGCCACAACCTGCCCTTCCTGTCGGCCGTCATGCAGCACGACCGTTTTCGATCCGGCAATATTACCACGGCCTTCATCGCCGAGGAATTTCCCGATGGTTTCCATGGTGTTGCGCCGGATGACGGATCGGCTCAAAAGCTGGCGGCTGTCGCAACCGTCGTGCACCAAGCGGTTCAGGCCCGCGCCACGCAGATCTCCGGCACCATCGGCAATCATCGCCGGGTAATCGGCAGGGATTGGGTTGTCACCTTCGCTGGCCACGAACATGCCGTGACGCTCGACGCATCCTCGGATGGCGCCAATGTCCGGTTTTCCGACGGGACCACACTCGCTGTTGCCAGCGATTGGACGCCGGGGCGCAGCCATGCCAGCTTTGATATCGACGGCATGATCATGGGCGTGAAGATCGACCTTCTCGGCACGGGTATTCGCCTTCGCTGGCGCGGCATCAACATCATCGCCCATGTCCGCAGCCCGCGTGTCGCGGAGCTTGCGCTGATGATGCCGAAGAAGCTGCCGCCCGATACATCAAAGATGCTGCTCTGCCCGATGCCTGGCGTGATCACTGCGGTCGCGGTGACCCAAGGCGAAACCGTGGAAGCGGGCCAGACGCTGGCGACCGTCGAGGCCATGAAGATGGAGAACATTTTGCGCGCGGAACGCCGGGGTGTCGTCAAGCGCGTGGCAGTGGCTGCGGGTGCGAGCCTTGCCGTGGATGAGCTGATCATGGAGTTCGAATAATGCCCATCGCGAAAACCCTTGCCGATTGGTCCGCTCTCGCCGAACGGGAGCTGAAATCCTCGCCCGACGCGCTGACTTGGCAGACGCCTGAGGGCATCGCCGTGAAACCTCTTTATACCGAGGCGGATCTGGAGGACGTCAGCCATCTCGGCTCGCTGCCCGGCCTTGCCCCTTTCACGCGGGGCCCGCGTGCCACCATGTATGCCGGACGGCCCTGGACGATCCGCCAATATGCGGGGTTCTCGACGGCGGAGGCTTCGAACGCTTTTTATCGCAAGGCGCTCGCGAGCGGCCAGCAGGGCGTTTCCGTAGCCTTCGATCTTGCCACCCATCGGGGTTATGATTCCGATCATCCACGCGTCGAAGGTGATGTCGGCAAGGCGGGGGTGGCGATCGATTCGGTCGAGGACATGAAGATCCTGTTCGACGGCATTCCGCTCGAAAAGATCTCGGTTTCGATGACTATGAACGGCGCCGTCATCCCGATCCTTGCCTCCTTCATCGTTGCCGGCGAAGAGCAGGGCGTGCCGCGCGATCAGCTGTCCGGCACCATCCAGAACGACATCCTCAAGGAGTTCATGGTTCGCAACACCTATATCTATCCGCCGGAACCCTCGATGCGGGTCGTTGCCGACATCATCGACTACACGGCCCGCGAGATGCCGAAGTTCAATTCGATCTCGATTTCCGGCTATCACATGCAGGAGGCCGGCGCGACGCTGGTGCAGGAGCTTGCCTTCACGCTGGCCGACGGCCGCGAATATGTCCGCGCCGCGATTGCCAAAGGTCTGAGCGTCGATGAATTTGCTGGGCGACTGTCCTTCTTCTTCGCGATCGGCATGAATTTCTTCATGGAGGCGGCCAAGCTCCGCGCTGCCCGGTTGCTCTGGACCCGGATCATGGAAGGGTTCCACCCGAAGAAACAATCCTCGCTGATGTTGCGCACCCATTGCCAGACGTCCGGCGTCTCGCTGCAGGAACAGGATCCCTTTAACAACATCATCCGCACCGCGTTTGAGGCCATGTCTGCGGTGCTTGGCGGCACGCAATCCCTGCACACCAATTCCTTCGACGAGGCGATTGCGCTGCCGACCGAGTTCTCCTCGCGCATCGCCCGTAACACCCAGCTGATCCTCCAGCATGAGACCGGCGTCACAAAAGTCGTCGATCCATTAGCCGGCTCCTATTACGTCGAGAGCCTGACGGCGGAGCTTGCGGACAAGGCCTGGGCGCTGATGGAAGAGGTGGAAGCGCTTGGTGGTATGACCAAGGCCGTGGCGGACGGCTTGCCGAAGCGGCTGATCGAGGAAGCTGCGACACGCCGTCAGGCCGCCGTCGATAAGGGCGAAGAGGTGATCGTCGGCGTCAACAAGTACCGGCTCGAAACCGAGGACGATATCGACATTCTCGACATCAACAATGCCGCCGTTCGTATCGCGCAGGTCAGGCGCATCGAGGAAACGCGGCGCAGACGCGACACGGCGCAAGTGACTGCCGCACTCGAAGCATTGACACAGGTGGCGCGCAGCGGAGACGGCAATATCCTCGAGACGGCCGTGACCGCCGCGCGCGCCCGTGCCACTGTCGGCGAAATCTCGGATGCCTTGCGTGTCGTTTTCGGCGATCATACCGCCGTCCCGGAAGTCGTCCACGATATCTATGGCGAGGCCTACAAGGACGAGCCGGAACTGGCAGTGCTTGCCGCCCGGCTTTCCAATTTCACGCAGACGATCGGCGCCAAACCAAAGATCATGGTCGCCAAGCTCGGGCAGGATGGCCATGATCGCGGTGCCAAGATCATCGCCTCGGCCTTCGGCGACATCGGCTTCGACGTTCTGGCCGGCCCCTTGTTCCAGACGCCGGAAGAGGCCGCAGACATGGCCCTTGCAGCCAAAGTGCATGTTATCGGGATGTCGTCGCTGGCCGCCGGCCACAAGACGCTGGCGCCGCAGCTCGTCGATGCGCTGAAAGCCAAGGGCGGCGGGGATGTCATCGTCGTGGTTGGCGGCGTCGTGCCGCGCCAGGATTATCAGTTCCTGCTCGATCATGGCGTTGCCGCGGTCTTCGGCCCCGGTACCAACGTCATGGATGCCGGCCGCGCCGTGCTTGATCTTCTGGAAGGCCGACGGCGGAATAGCTGACGCCGGTCTGGCCTATTTCGTCACGTCGAAGACGACGCGACCGCGAACCTTGCCGGCCACGATGGCCTCAGCCAGTTCCGGCAGGCGCGACAGCGGCTCCTGCTGCGTCATGCGGGCAAGCTTGTCGCGGTCGAGGCTTTCGACCAGCAGCGCCCAGGCCTTTTCACGCCTGGCATGCGAAGCCATGACCGAATCGATGCCGATCAGCGCGACGCCGCGCAGGATATGCGGCATCACCGTTGCCGGAAGATCGGCACCACCGGCGAGACCGCAGGCGGCAACCGCTCCACCCTGGACTGTCTGTGCCAGCACATTGGCGAGCGTCGTCGAACCGACCGAATCGATGGCGCCGGCCCAGCGCTCCTTCTGCAGCGCACCGCCCTTCTCCGAGAGCGTGTTGCGGTCGATGAAGCCGGTCGCGCCGAGTTCTGCCAGATAGTCATGGGTTTCCGGCCGTCCGGTCGATGCCGTGACGGTATAGCCGCGCGCGGCCAGCAGCGTGATCGCCACGGAGCCGACGCCGCCTGCGGCGCCCGTGACCAGCACTTCTCGACGATCGCCGGCGATCGTGCCCCAATCCTCCAATGCCCGGACAGCGAGAGCCGCCGTATAACCGGCAGTGCCGATCGCCATGCTTTCTTCGAGCGTAAACGCATCAGGCAATCGCGTCAGCCATTCGGGCTTCAGGCGCTGGAAGCGCGAATCGCCGCCCCATTCTGTCTCCGAGAGCCCCCAGCCATTGACGACGACCTTGTCGCCTGTCGTCCAGTCCGCGCTGCGGGATTCGATAACGATGCCGGCGAGATCGACGCCGCCGATCATCGGCAGGCGCCGGGCGATCCGACCCTTGCCCGTCACGGCAAGCCCGTCCTTGTAGTTCAGCGTCGAAAAATGCACCTCGACCAGAACGTCATGATCCGGAAGGTCTGCAAGCGTCAGATCCTTGAAACCGGACACAGGCCCGCCGTCCCGATCTTCGATCACCATTGCCCTGAACCGATCCGTCACAACCTTCTCCCTGTTCTATTTGCTCGGAACATGGCATGGCAGCGCCTTAAAATCCAATTGGACCAAAGGCAAAGAAGGTTGAATGGCGGACCGGGCCGTTCCAGCCGACCGAAAGGGGAACGGCCCTGATGTCAGGCGGCGAGCAGGGATTTCAGCTTGGTTTCCGGGGCGGCGAGCGCCAATGGATCGGGCCGGGCGCCGGTGGCAATCATCATTTCGGCCAACCGGATATCCTGGGCGATCGCATTGCCGGGACCGATACCGCTTGCCGCCAACAATCGGCCCGTGACATCCAGATGAAACAGGATGAAGGCCCCGTCGGCCATGTTGCGCCTGATGGTGATGACGGCGCCGTCTGCCAGACCAGCAATCTGCAAGGTCAAGTCATACTGATCCGACCAGAACCAGGGAACCGTCGCGATCGCTTCCTTGCCGCCCAGGAGATTGGTTGCGGCGAGCAGACCCTGGTCCTGCGCGTTGCGCCAGGCTTCAAGTCGAACGCGGCGGCCATCATAATGGGCCAGCGGAAACGAGCAGCAATCGCCGGCGGCAAAAATGTGAGGATCCGATGTGCGCAAATATTCGTCGACCGCGATGCCATTGTCGATCTTCAGTCCGGCCTCCAGGGCAAGTTCGGTATTGGGCAGAGCACCGATCCCCACAACGATCATATCGACGTTGATGGTGCGTCCATCCTCCAGAACGACCCGGGCTTCGCTACGATTCTCCTCAAGCGCCTTGATGCGGGCGCCGCAGATGATGTTGACGCCCTCGGCCTTGTGACGTTCGGAAACCACGTCGGCGATAGCCTCCGGAACGCCTCGGGTCAGGATGCGCGCCTGGCTTTCGATCAGTGTTACCTTTGCGCCCCGCTTCCGAGCCGTCGCTGCCAGTTCCAGCCCGATGAAGCCGCCGCCGATCACGGCGATATGCTTGCCGGGTTGCAGGGATTCGCGGATCATCACTGCATCACGGTGGGTTCGCAGAGTCTTGATTCGCCAATTGCTACCGCGCAGTCCGGGAAAGGAACGCGGGCGCGCACCCGTTGCCAGCAGCAGCCGATCATAGGTCAGGTTGTGGCCGTCGGACAGACGAACCGCTTTTCCCGTTGTGTCGATGCTTTCGATGCTCATGCCTGTGACGAGATCGATCTTTGCATTCGCATATCGACCGGCGTCGGAGACCAGTTTTGGCTCTTGGCCGTGAAGCAGTGCATCCTTCGATAGCGGTGGGCGTTCATAGGGAAGCACGGATTCGGCGCCGACCAGCGTGACCTTTCCCTTGAAGCCCTTTTCGCGAAGGGCGAAGGCGGCGCGGGCGCCACATTCCCCGGCACCGACGATAACGATATGGTCCATGGTTCGAGTCCTTTCAGGAAACGGAAATGAAGACGCTGCGGGGTTCAACCTTGACCGGACAGGTTTTCAGGTGAGGCAAGCGGAAGCACCCTTGGCTTTGCCGGTGTGGCATTCGAAGCGGCGAATATGCTTTGGACATTCTATAATTCTGTCTGGCACCGCCGGTCGGACCCATGGTGCTGCTCGTGCTTGCACCGCCCGTTCTTTCCCCAGACTTCGATCCAGCTCCCGCTCATGGTCACTCCTCCTCATTCCAACGGCCGTCTTGTCTTGTCGTCGTTTCCCGGCTTGCCCTATTTTGCTGCCGCCACGGCGGTTTCACCATGGCGCTCGTGGCAATAGCGATGCACCGAAGGCGGGAGGTCCCGCTTCGGCAAATTGTCTTCGCTACGCACTTGCCGAATGAACGGCGCGATCATTCTTGATACCCCTCCAGGATCAATCGGTTCGGTGCCGACAGGTCATGTTTTATCATTTCATGCCGTTTGGGAAGGGCTGATCGGGCACCACAGGGACACATGTGGTCCTTGAGAGATGGTTCAAGTTGCAGCCCACAGGTGAATGGAGGGATTTCTGCAAACCGAGCGACAGGTTTGGCGTCGATGGAAGGGCCGTGTTTTGGAACAATTAGCCTGAAGTCGGGTTAGTACAGTTCCAACCAACATAGAGGACCCTGAAATGGACCACACCAATCACGTACGCCTTGGCGCCTCCGAACTCACTCCTGACCTTCTTGAAGGTGCCACGATCTACGGTGCCGATGACAACAAGGTGGGCAAGCTTGACCATGTCCACGGTAGCACAGCCATTATCGATGTCGGCGGCTTTCTTGGCATCGGGGCAAAGCCTGTTGCTGTCCCGCTCATTGATCTCGAATTCATGCGCGACGAGGATGGCGATGTCCATGCCGTCACAAACTGGACGAAAGACCAGTTGAAGGAAATGCCGGAGCATCATCACTAAAACGGCATGCTTCAAAGTGAATAGCCCGGCCAAGCGTCGGGCTTTTTCTTGCACAATATTTTTGCTTTTCCAGAATCGTCTGATTTTATGCCATGTGCACTACACAGGTCTGCGTTGCGGTGCGCCATCTGGCTCGTTTCGCCCGCGTCTGTCATAAGGGCGATATTGCAACACATGGAGACTATCATGACATCGCAGCGCAAGCTCGCGAGCCGGTTCGAAACGCGTTTCATCCAGCAGATCTGGAACGCGATCCTTCTTGTTCACACCCGCGAAACCACATCCCTGATGGATCGCCGCGGCCGCTAAAAGGCTTCAGCCGGCGGAAACCCTACCGTGACCTTCAGTCCCCTGCCGTCCGCGCCATCGGACAGGCTCAGCGTGCCGCCGAACAGTCCCGCTATCTCTTCGACGATCGGCAGGCCTAGGCCCATTCCCGGAGCCTGGGTTTCTCCGCCGCGGGCAAAACGCTGGCGTACCATATGGCGCCGCCCGGGCGGAATGCCTGGTCCGTTATCCTCGACTTCCAGCCGGGTGACGTCCGGCGAACTGACAATGCGCGCGGTGATTTCCGCCTGTTTGCCGGCATAGCTGATTGCGTTCTCAATGAGATTGCGCAGCAACTCGCCGATCAGCAGAGGCTCGGCCCGGATGAAGGCCTCTCCTTCCCCTTCGAAGCCGAGATCGATGCCCATCTCTGCGGCCCGCGGTACATGATCCGCAATAATTCCCTGCGCCAGCGCTGTCAGGTCGATCCGCGCCAGCGGCTGTGGTGCGCTGGAGCCGGCTGCGTCGATTTTCGCCATCAGCAGCAATTGCGTCAGAATACGTTCGGCATGCGCTACCGCCTCGTCGCCTTTTCGGGCCGCGATGTGAGCCTCCTCCAGCGTCGTTGCACGCGCAGACAATGCCAACTGCGTGCGGATGATGGCAAGCGGCGTGCGCAACTGGTGGCTGGCATTGCCGCTGAAATGGCGCAGGGCGTCCAGTGCAGATTGCAGGCGCACCATGAAGGAATTGACGGTTTCTACTAGGCCTTGGATCTCGCTCGGCACGGATTGTTCGATCGGATGCAGGTCATTGGGGCTGCGCTCGGCGATCGCATCCGCCAGCCGGTAGAGCGGGCGCAGCGACACGGTGACGGCAATCCAGACGATGACGGCGGCGCCGAGGATCATCAATGCGAGGCGGAGCGCCGAACGCAGCAGGATCGCCTGCGTCAGCTGCCGCCGGGCGATCGTCGTTTCGGCGACGGTAACCGTGAAGGGTACGGAATTGATGCCGGTCGAGGCCGAGCGCGAAAGGACCGCGAGCCTGATCTGCTCGCCGCGGAAACTGGCATCGCCATAGGCTGTCGATTGCCCTTTCATATCGCTGACGGAGGGCAGGGTCTGGTAGCCCGTGATGAACTGCCCAGGCGGTCCATCGACGCGATAGAAAACACGGTCCTGCGCTGCCGATGTCAGCATTTCCAGCGCCACGTAGGGGATATCGACTTCCAGCGTACCGTCTTCTGCGACGACGACGCGCTCGGCGATCGCCAGCGCCGAACCGGCCAGTACCCTGTCAGAGACGATATCGGCGGTCTTAACCGCCTCGCGATAGGTATCGATCAGGGCGAGCACCCCGATGACGGCGGTGGAAATCAGCAGCCAGCCCAGCAGTCGCCGCCGCAGGGAGTAGACGGCGGGCCGCGTCATGCCCCCTCCGTCGATTTGTCGAGATAATAGCCGATGCCGCGGGCGGTGCGCACCGTCAGCCCATGGGGCGACAGCCGCTTGCGCAGCCGACTGACATATTGCTCGATGGCATTGGCACTCAGATCGTCGTCGAAGGCGGTCAGCGATTGCATGATCGCGTCCTTCGAAACCACCTTGCCGGCCCGCAGGAACAGGATTTCCAAAAGCCCGAGTTCCCGGGCCGGAATATCGATCGGCGCTCCTTCGGCGGAAAACGTGCGTGATGTCAGATCGAACGAGATATTACCGTAGCTGGCCAGCGACGATCGCATGCCCGCTTGCCGGCGCAGCAGCACGCGCACCCGCGCTTCGAATTCGCCGATGTCGAACGGCTTGATCATGTAGTCGTCGGCGCCGCGATCAAGGCCCTTGATACGCTCTTCAGGCGTTCCGCGCGCGGTCAGGATCAGCACCGCTGCCTTGTTCTGACGGGCGCGCATGGAGCGTAGAACGTCCAGTCCGTCCATTTCCGGAAGCGTCAGATCGAGAATGACGAGATCGAAGGTTTCCGTCGCGATGACCGCATCGGCGGAGGCGCCGTCGCGCACCACATCCACGGCATAACCGCTGCCGCGCAGGATGGCGACAAGCCCGTCCGCCAGCGCCGCATTGTCCTCTACCAGTAGAATACGCAAATCCGATGTCTCCCTCGGCATACTGTACCGGTCGTCCCGGCGCTTGTGAACGGGGCGTGCTGCGGCATGATCGGTTTATGCGTTTGGCTGTTCTCATTTTTCTGTTGTTTGGATGTCCGCTGACGGCGTATGCGCAGCCGGTGGTTTTCCCGGCTCTGTCGGGTGCTGCCGATGCGCGGGAACTCCTGGTCTATTCGTCGCTAGACGAGCCGCTTGCCAAGCCGATGATCGCGGGGTTCCAGGCTGCCAATCCGGATGTCGCCGTCCGCTACGAGGACATGCTGACCGGCGAGATTTACGACCGTATCGTCAAGGAGACGGATGCAGGGCAGAAAACGGCCGATTTTGCCTTTTCCTCGGCCATGGACCTGCAGGTTAAACTCAGCAATGACGGCTATGCGCAGCGCAGCGACATGCCGATGAGTGCGCGCTGGCCGGCCTGGGCCAATTGGCGCAACACGGCTTACGCGCTGACTTTCGAGCCAGCCGTGTTCGTCTACCACAAGCCGAGTTTCACCAAGGAGCCACCGCCATCGACCCGGGCGGAATTCGTCGCCTATCTCAAGCACCAGGGCGATGCGGTGCATGGCCGAATCGGCACCTACGACATCGAGCGCTCCGGCGTCGGCTTCCTGTTCATGGCGCGCGACCAGGAACAGTTCGGCGATATCTGGTCCGTGATCGGCGCGATGGGGGCCGCCGGCGTCAAGCTCTATTCCACAAGCTCGGCCATTCTGGAAAGAGTGGCCGATGGCCGCTTCGTGCTTGGCTATAACATTTTGGGTTCCTATGCCGCGGACTGGGCATCACGCCATCCGGATGTCGGCATTGTGCTGCCGAGGGACTATACCGTCGTCATGTCTCGTATCGGCCTCGTACCACAGTCAGCGGCTTCGCCTGATCTCGGACGGCGCTATCTCGAATTCTTCATGTCGAAGGAGGGGCAGTCGATCATGGCCCGCGAGTTGCAGATCGCAGCCGTCAGCCCGGATGTGGCGGGCGAGAACACGGCCAACATGATGCAGTCCATGCTCGGCGCGCAGCTTCGGCCGGTGCCGGTCAGTCCGGGCCTCATGGTTTATCTCGATCAGGTCAAGCGCGCGCGCCTGATTGCCCGCTGGAACGATGTGCTGCGTTTGCAGTAGACGAAAAGCGGAAATTAATGGACAGTGAACGTCCAAGGGCATCGCACATGTCAGCTAAATGTCAGCTTCGTGTGATGGCTTGTGGTTCTTCGGTATCCGTGGAGGCGGATGCTTGAAACGGCCTGGGAGGGGCTTACCGATTTGGCATACTGGCGGTCCGCAAGGATTGTGCGATAAGCTTTCGGTTCAAAATCTCCCCGTCCGTGAAGATGAACAACGCGCTCGAAAGAGAGCGCATGACGGAGGATTTTATCTTGAAGCAGTTTTTTCTGGCATCCATCCTGGCCGGCGCAATGGCGCTGCCAGCAGTCGCTGCCGACTACACCATCATCGCACCGGCGAACCCGGGCGGTGGCTGGGACCAGACGGCCCGTTCCATCCAGTCGGTCATGCAGCAGGAGGGCATCTCCTCCAACGTGCAGGTTCAGAACGTTCCGGGTGCCGGCGGCACAATCGGTCTTGCGCAGTTCGCCAGCCAATCGGCCGGCAACGCCAATGCACTGATCGTCGGCGGCTATGTCATGGTCGGCGCTATCCTGACCAACAAGTCGCCCGTTTCGCTGAGCGACGTGACGCCGATCGCACGCCTGACCGGCGAATATGAAGCCATCGTCGTGCCGGCTGATTCGCCGCTGAAGACTATGGGTGACCTCGTTGAAGCCCTGAAGAAAGATCCGGGCGCTGTCTCCTGGGGCGGCGGCTCGGCTGGTGGCACGGACCATATCGCGGTCGGCCTGATCGCCAAGGCTGCCGGTGTTGATCCGACCAAGATCAACTACATCGCTTTCTCCGGCGGCGGTGAAGCGTTGGCCGCCATCCTCGGCAACCAGGTCACAGCAGGCATTTCCGGCTATGGCGAATTCGAAAGCCAGGTCAAGTCCGGCACCCTGCGCCTGCTCGCCGTTTCGAGCCCCGAGCGCATTGCCGGCATCGACGCGCCGACCATCAAGGAAGGCGGCCTTGACGTCGTCGTTGAAAACTGGCGCATGATCGCCGCCGCACCCGGCCTGACGCCGGAGCAGACGGCAGCCGTGTCGGCTGATATCGAAAAGCTGGTCAAGTCCGCCGGCTGGCAGGAAACCTTGAAGACCAAGGGTTGGGCTGACACCTATCTCGCTGGCGATGCCTTCAAGGAACAGTTGGCAAAGGACGTTTCCGCTACGGAAGCTGTCCTCAAGGACATTGGTCTCGTTCAATGAGCAAGGGTCATACCCTTCAACGGAAACGCGCCGCCCTGATTGGGCGGCGCTTGCCATTGCCGCGTTTCTGGCGGCGCTTGCCGGTCTGATCTTTTGGGATACGTCGCGGCTTGCAACGATTGCCAGCTATTCCGGCATCGGGCCGGGAACAGTACCCTTCGTCATCGCCTGCGGCCTGCTTTTCCTAGCCGCGTGGACCGTTTTTGAAGCGTTTCGAGGCGATTTTCCCGCGCGTGAACGGCAGGAGTTCGGCCCGGTCTTCTGGATCGTCGGCGGTCTTGCGCTGCAGATGTTGCTGTTGAAGACATTGGGCTTTTCCATTGCCACCGGCCTGCTTTTTGCGTTTGCGGCGGCCGGCTTCGGCAAGCGCAAGCTCTGGTTCACGATCCCGATCGGCATCGCTCTCAGTCTCGGCGTCTGGCTGATCTTCTCGGGCCTCTTGCAGTTGTCGCTGCCTGCCGGGCCGCTCGAACGCCTCTTCTGGTAAGGCCAAAGCCATGAACACATTCGAATTCCTGCTGCAGGGGCTGGTCATCGCCGCGCAGCCGATGAACCTGATGTATGCGCTGATCGGTGTAACGCTCGGGACCGCCGTCGGCGTTTTGCCGGGTATCGGCCCGGCGCTGACCGTGGCGCTTCTTCTGCCCGTCACCTACAAGCTTGATCCGGCAGGTTCGCTGATCATGTTTGCCGGCATCTATTATGGCGGCATGTATGGTGGCTCGACGACCTCGATCCTGCTCAACACGCCCGGTGAAAGTGCCTCGATCGTCACCGCGCTCGAGGGCAACAAGATGGCGCGGGCGGGACGTGGAGGTCCGGCACTGGCAACGGCTGCCATCGGCTCCTTCGTCGCCGGCCTGATCGCCACGATCGGCCTCGCCTTCATCGCGCCCTTCGTGGTGAAGCTGGCGCTGGTTTTCGGTCCGCGCGAATATTTCGCTTTGATGGTTCTCGCCTTCGTCACCGTATCTTCTGCCTTCGGCGATTCGACCTTGCGCGGTTTGACCTCGCTGTTCATCGGGTTTGCCCTTGCCATCATCGGCATCGATCAGTTGACGGGGCAGGCGCGCATGAGTTTTGGCGTGCCGGATCTGCTTGACGGTATCGAGGTCACGACACTTGCCGTGGCAATGTTCGCCATTGGCGAATCCCTTTATATCGCCGCCCAGGGCAATCTCGGTCCCGACAAGGTCGAGGCCGTCAAGGGTTCGGTCTGGATGAGCAAGCAGGATTGGTCGCGGTCCTGGAAACCGTGGTTGCGCGGAACGGCGATCGGCTTCCCGATCGGCGCTATGCCGGCCGGCGGTGCCGAAATCGGCACCTTCCTCTCCTATGCGACCGAAAAGCGCCTGACCAAACATCCGGAAGAATTCGGCAATGGCGCCATCGAGGGCGTCGCGGGGCCGGAGGCTGCAAACAACGCGTCGGCCGCCGGAACGCTCGTGCCGCTTCTGACGCTCGGCCTGCCGACGACGGCGACGGCCGCGATCATGCTCGCCGGCTTCCAACAATATGGCCTGCAGCCCGGTCCTCTGTTGTTCGCGACCAATCCGCAACTCGTCTGGGGGCTGATCGCCTCACTGCTGATCGCCAATTTCATGCTGCTGGTTCTGAACCTGCCGCTGGTCGGTCTCTGGGTAAAGCTGCTGACGATCCCCAAGCCCTGGCTCTATGCCGGCATCCTGCTGTTTGCGACGCTCGGCACGATCGGCGCCAATCCGTCGGTGTTCGAACTCGGCATGCTCTTGGCTTTCGGCCTGCTCGGTTATGCGATGCGCATCTTCGGCTATCCGATCGCGCCGGTGGTTGTCGGATTGATCCTTGGTCCGCTGGCCGAGCAGCAGTTGCGCCGGGCGCTGGCCATCAGCCAGGGCGACGTCACGGTGCTGTTCACCTCGCCGATCGCTGCCGTGCTGCTCGTCATTGCCGCGGCGGCGCTGATCGTCCCGCTGATCCTGCGCGCGCGCGGACGTGGCCAAGTCCTGTCGCAACTGGCGGCAAATGAAGACTAGAGTTTGTCAGCGATAAGAACGACAAACGACAACAAAACCATCTGACGCTCCTCCCAAGACCGTCAAGAACAGGGCCCGGTGACCTCTGGTTAACCGGGCCCTGTCTATTTGCATGGCTGTGATGAGTTTCTGTGCATTGTAAACAAGGGGCTTCGGGCGCATCTTCCTGTCATAGAGAAACAAGGAAAGTGAGTTCAAAGATGTCCGCCTACAAACCTGCCCGTGGCTTTTTCAGCAATGCCTTCGCCATCTTCGGCGCAGCCTCCGCTGCTGCAGCGGCTGTTGAAGGCAACCGTCGCCCGCGCGACCGTGATCTCCAGACGCTCGGCATTAACCCGGCAAACTTCCACTCCGTCAAGCGCGGCTGACCGGACCCTGCCTGCGCGCGGTTTCCGTCGCGCGGCTGCTTCGATCGCCCTATTGATCCCAAAACAAAGCCCGCCGGTCAGATGATGACTGGCGGGCTTTTTCATGGCTATCGAGTGCTCTACAGTATCAATCCATGGCATTTTTCCGGATTCAGGTGAGTTCACCTGAATCCGGATACTCTCGTATTATCCGTGTGCTTCGCGTATCTCTTGCTTGTTGTAGCGGATCGAAGACCAGAGGGAGATACCGATCAGGGCCGCGCCACCAAGGCCGGTAATGACCTCAGGAATATGCACGAGCGTCTGGCAATACATGATCACCGAAAGGATCAGGATTGCGTAGAAGGCGCCGTGTTCGAGATAGCGGTATTCGGCAAGCGTGCCCTTCTCCACCAGCATAATCGTCATCGAGCGCACATACATGGCGCCGATGCCAAGGCCGATGGCGATGATGAAGAGGTTCTGCGTCAGGGCGAAGGCGCCGATAACACCGTCGAAGGAAAAGCTGGCATCCAGCACTTCGAGGTAGATGAAGGCTCCAAGACCGCCCTTGGCCGCAGCACTCATCGTCTGCTGGGATGCATCGAGCAGCCCGCCCACAACCTCGACTGCGAGGAAAGTCAGGAGGCCATAGATCGAGCAATAGACGAAGGTCGTTGCCTCTTCGCCTTCGAGCAGGGACGAAAACACCAGGATGATGGTCAGGACGAAAGCAATCTCGACGCCCTTGATGGTGGCGAAACGCGCCATCTTGCTTTCGAGCCAGGCGATCCAGTGTACGTCCTTTTCATGATCGAAGAAGAACTTCAGGCCGACCATCATCAGGAAGGTACCGCCGAAGGCGGCGATCGGCAGGTGAGCATCATTCATGATGCGCGCATATTCTTCCGGTCGAGCGGCTGCGAGAATCATCGCATCGATCGGTCCGATGTTTGCAGCGATGACCACGATCAGGAGCGGGAAGACGATGCGCATGCCGAAGACGGCGATGATAATGCCCCAGGTCAAGAAGCGGTGTTGCCAGACCGGCGTCATGTCCTTGAGCTTGTTGGCGTTGACGATGGCGTTATCGAAGGACAGGGAGATCTCCAGCACGGCAAGCACCGTGCAGATGAAGAACACGGTGGCCGTGCCGCCGATCGTCCCGGTCGTTTGCCAGCCGAGCCAGGCGCCAAGCACAAGACCCACCGCCGTGACGATGAAGGCCCATTTGAAATATCCAAGGGTGGTCGTGGAGGAAGCCGGTGTCATGGCCGCGCCTCCTGTACCGATGCGCGCGCATCAAAAGCTGCAAAAGGCAAAAAAGCTCGCATACCGTCACGGGCATGCAAAGAACGCATGAGGTGGATTTTCATCTGTTTGTATTCCGCCGGCTGTTTGCTGGCGGTACCGACATCACGAGAGCGCCGTTTAAAACTCTCGCCAGAGGGGCCCGGCACCAGGTTTACTTCGCAGGCGTATATCTATGCCCTGCTTCTGCGAAGACAAACTTTTTAGCAACTCCTCCGTCAAGGTCAAGCGCGGACATCGAACAGAACCGGGGGTACTGCATATTTTTTGCCCAGGCAGGATGCCATTCGCAATCGTGATGAACCCATCCGGTTTCCGGGATGGATGGCACGGCCAAAATATGCAACGTGCGGGATCCAATCGTTCAAGAGCACGCCCATGAGCACCCCCAGCGCCACGCTTCCCATCCATGGCAATTCTGCGCGCAACGGCGTTTTGATCATGCTGCTCAGTATGCTGATGTTTTCTCTGAACGACGTGATGGGCAAATGGCTGGTGGCGTCCTATTCGGTCAACCAGCTGATGCTGATCCGAAGCTTGGCGGCACTTGTCGTGCTGTCGCCGTTTCTGATCCGTCGCGGCTGGCGCAGTCTCATCATCGTTGATCGCCCCTGGCTGCAGGGACTTCGGGCTCTGCTCTTTGCTGCCGAAGCCTCCGCCTTCTATTTCGCGGTCAGCTATATGTCGCTTGCCGATGCCATGACCTATTGGCTGGCGGCCCCGATTTATGTTGCCGCAGCCTCGCCCTTCCTGCTCGGTGAAAAGGTCGGATGGCGGCGCTGGTCGGCAATTCTCTTTGGTTTCGCCGGCGTCGTTGTTGCGCTTGAGCCGTCCAGCGAAAGCTTTTCGCTACCCGCACTGATCGCCATCGCCGGCAGCGCTGCTTTCGCCGTTGCCATTTTGCTGGGGCGGACCTTGCGGGAGACGTCGGACACGACATTGATCTTCTGGCAGGTGACTGGCGCTCTGCTTTTTCGGCCTGCGGCCTGGCCATCGAGCCCTCCGGCTGGACGCCGGTCTCCGGACAGCCGCTGATGATGCTTTGCCTGCTCGGCATCGTCGCCATGCTCGCCCACATCTTCGTCACGCGGGCCCTTAAGCTGGCGGATGCCGCAACGGTGGTGCCGCTGCAATATACGCTGCTGCTCTGGGCGATCATTTTCGGATGGGCCTTCTTCGGCGATACGCCGAAGCTGACGACCTTGACGGGGGCCGGCATGATCGTTGCCGCCGGCCTGTTCATTTTCTTTCGCGAGCAGCAGATCAAGCGGCGCGAAAGCCGCAGGGCCTGAAACCTGTCAAGGCATTTGCGCCCCGGTTGCGGTTACGTAGATGGAATAGAGCGACCGGGTTGCGGTGATGAAGAGCCTGTTGCGGCGCGGACCGCCGAAGGTGAGGTTGGCCACTGTCTGCGGCACCAGGATCTTGCCAAGCAACGTGCCGTCGGGCGCAAAACAATGCACCCCGTCGGCAGCACTCGACCAGACATTGCCTGATGTATCGACCCGCATGCCGTCGGGGACGCCGTTGTCGATGTGGCAGAACACTCGTCCATTGCTCAGCGTGCGTCCATCATTAACGTCGAAGACGCGGATATGGCGGGGTGCAGTATCGTCGTGGCTCGCACCGCTGTCGGCGACATAGAGCAGGTTTTCGTCGGGCGAGAAAGCAAGCCCGTTCGGCTGCAGGAAATCGCTGACCAGCGCTGTGATCTCGCCGGTTACCGGATCAAGCCGATAGACGTTTCGGCTCGATTGTTCGGGTTCGGCCTTGTAGCCCTCGTAGTCGGAGAGAATGCCGTAGGTCGGATCGGTAAACCAGATCGAGCCATCGGAACGCACAACGACGTCATTGGGCGAATTCAGATGCTTTCCCTGAAAGCGGTCGGCGAGGACTGTGATCGATCCGTCCGGCTCGGTGCGTGTGACGCGTCGTGTCCCGTGTTCGCAGGAAACCAGTCGGCCCTGACGGTCGCGCGTGTGGCCATTGGTGAAATTGGAAGGCTCGCGGAACACCGAAACATTGCCGTCCGGCGTCCAGCGCAGCATGCGCTGGTTGGGAATATCGCTCCACAGGAGATGCCGGGCGTCATCAAACCAGACAGGACCTTCCGCCCATCGGCAGCCGGAATAAAGCTCCTCGAGTGCTGCGCTGCTGTTGAACAACGCCTTGAACCTGTTGTCGTGGACTTCGAAAGGCGAGGAAGCTGGCATGGGATCAATCCGTATTATCGTTGATTGGGGTTTCGGCCGCCGGCCAGGACGATGACGGCGATGATGATGAGGCCGGTCATGATGAGCCGAATTCCGGCGCCGGCGCCGTAGGTGTTGAGCATCGACACGACCAGGAACATGAACAGCGACGCCCCCAGATGCCTGGCACATTGCTGTCGCCACCGGCCACCGCCGTGCCGCCGATGACAACGACGGCGATCGACATCAGCAAATATTCCGAGCCCATGTTGAGTGCGGCGCCGCCGGAGAAGCTGGCAAGCAGATAGCCGCAGATGGCGGCAAGCACGGCGCAAAGGATATAGGTGATGAAGCGCGTGCCATCGACCGGAATGCCGGCCATGCGTGCTGCCCGGATGCTCTGGCCGATCGCGGCGATCCAGCGGCCGTATACGGTTTTCTGCAGGAGAATGAAGGCAAGTACGGACAGGACAAGCGCGACGAAGGCGACGTTCGGAATGCCTGCTGTCGTCTCCGTCGTGAATTTTGCCAGCACTTCCGGCGGCTTAATCCGCAGGCCGCGATTGGTCCAGATCGCCGTCGATTGCACGATGAAACTCATCGACAATGTCGCGATGATCGGCGGAATCTGCAGGAGCTTGATCAGCGCATAATTGCCGATGCCGACAGCGACGCCGATGCCGATTGCAACAATGAGGCCCGGCAGGATCATCGAATTATCGACATTCATGAATTTCAGCGCAACGGTGCCGGCCAGCGTCATGGTGGCGGGCACGCAAAGATCGATATTGCCAGGCCCCAGCGTGATCACGAACATCTGGCCGATGCCGACGAGGATCGAGAAGGCGGCGAAGGTCAGTGCCGCCTGGCTGAGGCCGACCGTGCTGGCGCCGCCGGTAAACAGGATGGTGGCGGCCCAGACGGTCAGGGCTGCGACGAAGGACCAGATCCACGGCCTGCGCACAAGGGAGGCAAGGCGGGTCATGCGCGTTTCTCCCGGCGTTCGAGGCGGTTGAGCAGCAGTCTTAGCCCGAGCACGACAATGAGGATGGCGCCTTGCGCACCGATCTGCCAGTCGGGCGAGATGCGCAGGAAGGACAGGAAGGAGCCGGCGAGCGTCAGCGTCAGCGCGCCGATGACAGCCCCGATCGGCGAGACCCGCCCGCCGGTGAATTCACCGCCGCCAAGGATGACGCCGGCGATCGACAGGAGCGTGTAGCGCAGCGCGATATTGGCATCGGCAGACGTGGTCAGTCCGACCAGCGAGATACCGGCGAGGATGGCAAAGACCGCGGCAAGCGCATAGGTCGCGGCGCGGGCACCGATGATCGACCAGCCGGCACGTTCGACGGAACGCGCATTGCCCCCGACGCCTCGGAGGATGACACCGAAGGAAGAGCGCATGATCAGGAAATGCGAGACGAGCGCGATGATGATGCTGGCAATGATCGCCATCGGCGCGAAGGGCGGCTTGGAGATCATCAGCGCCCGCACCCATTCCGGCGCCTGACCGCCGGGGGCCGGCAGAATCAGGACAGCGAGGCCGCCCCAGACGAAGCTCATGCCGAGCGTGACGACAATGGAGGGCAGGTTGCGCACGTGGATCAGTACGCCCAGCGCCGCATAGGTGGCGACGGCTGCGGCGAGGATGAGCGTGCCGAGCGCCGGTGTCGCCTGCAGGAAGGTGGCCGCGACGCAGGCGACGAAGCTGACGAAGGTACCCATCGACAGGTCGAGATCGTTGACTGTCATGATCAGCATCTGCGCGATGGTCGCAAGCGCGATCGGGACGGCGAGATTGAACAACAGGTTGAGCCCGATATAGCTCATGGCCCGCGGCTGCAGGTAGAAGACGGCAATCAGCAGGATGGTCAGCGACAAAGCCGGGATCAGCAGCCGGACGGTATCGGAGGACAGGATTTTTCTCATGCGGCAGCGCCCATGAAGGAAGCAGCCAGGATGTTCTTTTCCGTCACGTCTTCGCCCTTGAGTTCGGCGACGATCGCGCCATTGTTGAAGACATAGACGCGGTCGCAGAGGCAGACCTCGTCCATTTCCGTCGAATACCAGACGAAGGTCCGGCCCTTGTGGGCTTCGTCCCGGAGGATCGCGTAGACTTCCTGCTTTGTGCCGATATCGACGCCTCGCATCGGATCGTCCATCAGCACGGCTGGCGCCGGTGTCGCGAGCGCTCGGGCAAAGAGAACCTTCTGCTGGTTGCCGCCGGACAGCGACAGGATCGGATTATCGACGTCAGGCGTGCGTATCTCGATGCGGTCCTTCCAGGACTGGCCAAGCGCTGCCTCGCCTGTATCGTCAAGAAGGCCGCCGCGGCGCGACAGGCCCGACAGATGCGCGATCGACAGGTTCTTCAGGATGCTCCAAAGCGGAAAGACACCGTTCAGCGCGCGGTCGCCGGCAACGAAGGTCACGCGCGGCGCACGACCATTCATCCAGTTGCTGGTATGGGATAGATAGAGATCAACGAGCATATCGGTCTGGCCATGGCCGCCGAGACCGGCAAGGCCGATGATCTCGCCGGAAAACGCCTGGAACGAGAGACCTTTGCCGCGCCGCTCCGCCGCGGTCAGCAGCGGTTGCAGACCATGCGTAGGCTTGATTGTCTTGGCGATGTCGCGACCCTTGACGACGCTGCCCATGGCAGCGACGAGGCTGTGTTCGTCGAATTCGGTTGCCGGTCGCTCCGCCACCACGCGGCCGTCCTTCATGACGATGATGCGGTCGGAGGTCGTGAGGATTTCACCCAGGATATGCGAGATCAGGATCACCGAGCCGCCGGCAGCAACGAAGCTGCGGACATAGGCAAGCAACTGGGTGGCAAGGCTTGCATCGAGCGACGAGGTCGGTTCGTCGAGAATGACGAGCCGGACCGGTTGTGCGACGTGCGAAAAAGCGGTTGCGATCTCTACCATCTGCCGCTCGGCGATGGACAGGTGGCTGACCGGCGACGCCACGTCTATGCCGTGGCCGGGGAAAATCTCATCCAGTTTCGCGCCGATGATCGCGGCCGCACGGCGGCGCCAGCCCCAGCCTGTCAGGGTCTGGTGCATGATACGGGTGTTTTCGATCACGGTCAGGTTCGGGCAGAGCGACAGTTCCTGGAAGACGCAGCGCACGCCGTTGGCCCGGGCGGTGCCGATGCCGTAGCGCACTGCTGCGGTCCCGCTGAGGCTGATCGTTCCTGAATGCGGCGTCAGTCCGCCATTGATGACGTTGACGATGGTCGATTTGCCGGCACCGTTGTGGCCGACGAGGCCGACGCATTCGCCCGGCATGATTTTAACGCTCACGCCATCGAGAGCCTTGACGGCGCCAAAGCTGACCCTGGCATCCGCAACCTCGATCACCGCGTGCCGTTGCGGTTCGTCTGTCATGCTTCATGTTCCCGGAACAAGGGACGGTTCTGCACGGTCCGGGGACCGGCAGAACCGCCAGTTGGGAGGATCGGATTTATTTGGCTTCGGCTATGACCTTTTCGGCATCGGCCTGAGAATATTCGACATTGGCGACGCCGCCTTCCTGGGTGTTAGCCAGGCTGGTTTCCAGCGTATCCTGGCTGATCGAAAGGAAAGGCACGACGAGATCTTTCTTGACCTCCTTGCCGTCGAGGATCTGCTGGGCGACCCAGAAAGCGAGCGTCGAGACTCCGGGTGCGATCGAGACCGACATGGTCTCGTAGCCATTGGCGTCCTTCTGTTCCTTCCACCATTTCAGCTCGTCCTGGCGATTGCCCATGACGATGGTCGGCATCGGCCGCTTGGCGGCGTCGAATGCCTGGGCCGCACCATAACCGTCCCCGCCCTGAGTGACGACGGCGGCAATTTCCGGCAGGCTCGGCAGGATGCCGGCAACGGCCTTCTGGGCGACGTCCTGCGCCCAGTCGCCGTGTACGGAACCGACGATCTTGAACTGCGGGAACTGAGCGACGCCGGCATGGATGCCGGCCGAGATTTCGTCATCGACGAAGACGCCGGCAAGACCGCGGATTTCCAAGAGATTGCCGCCAGCCGGGATTTTCTTCGAGAGATACTCGACCTGGCTGCGGCCCATTTCCTTGAAATCAACGGCGATGCGCCAGGCGCAGGGTTCCGTCACGATACCGTCGAACGAAACGACGGTGATGCCGGCATCGCAGGCTTCCTTGACGGCGCCGTTGAGGGCGGTCGGCGATGCGGCATTGATGACGATGGCGTCATAACCCTGAAGGATCATGTTCTGGATCTGGGCTGCCTGCTCGGTCGCCTGGTTTTCCGCGGTGGTGAAGGGGTCGGCCGCGGCGACGACGCCTGCCTTGACCGCTTCGCCGGTGACCTTTTCCCAGCTTGTCAGCATGGCCTGGCGCCAGGAGTTGCCGGCATAATTGTTGGACAGCGCAATCTTCTTGGCGGCTGTATCTGCAAGGGCCTGGATCGGCATCGCGGCGCACATAAGTGCAGCCGATGCCAGAAGCATCTTTCTGAAATTCATCTCTCTCTCCCTGTTGATCCGGCTTTTTCCGAAGCGGGATCGGTTCATCCTGCCCGAAACGGGGGATGAGCTTTTTGTGAAATGCCGAGCTTCCTCCTCTCGACGGGGGCAGGATGGTATAGAAGTGCGGGCTTGTATAGGAACATTGCGGCAGCGGCTTTGCGGTTTCTGCTGTAAATGATGCGGGATCGTGCAGGACGCGCATTGCCGTCTGGGCGCTTATTGATCGATGGGAACAGTCCGGTGTTTCGGCCGTGGAGGCGGCAGGAGCGATCGGGAGGAGAAAGCAACCATGCTCAAGATGGCGCCCTCGGCGTTGCTCGATCATTATCTCGGCATATCGCGGCTGCTCGCGGGGCAACTCGAGTTCCGTTCGGCCATCCGTGCCGTGGCAGTGGAGATTTCCCATATCATCCCCCATGATCATCTCGATGTCTGCATCATCATGCACGGCGGCAAATACCACACGGCTTACGAGACAGGCCTTGAGACGGCCTGGGGCAACCATCCGCCGGCGCTGGTCTCGGGAAGCCCGATCCGGACACTGCTTTGGGGCGAGGTCAGCTATCTCATGAGCGACGACGCGCGCAACGATCCGCGCTTCAACTTCGAAGGGTCGTTCGTCCGGCCGATCTTCGAGCAGGATCTGCGCAGCCGCATCCATGTGCCGCTGAAAGTCGAGGGCGATGTCATCGGCGCCCTCTCCTGCTCGTCCCACGCGATCGGCCTCTACACGATGGACGACGTTGCCAATGCGCGCTCGATCGCCGATCTCCTGTCTCCCTATTTCTTCGCGCTTCGGGCCGCCGAGCAGGCCCAGCGCTCGGCGATCGTGGAAGCCGAAGCCCGCGCCCGTGAGGAAGGACTTCGCCTCGGGGCACTGAACCTCACGGAAGCGCTGGAGCGGGAGCGCCAGCGCATCGGCATGGACCTCCACGACCAGACCCTCGCCGACCTGACACGGCTGTCGCGCCGGCTTGAGCGATTGACGCATGAACACGAGGTCTCCGGCGAAACGCTGGAGCCGCTCGCCCGCGGACTGCAGCACTGCATGCAGGATCTGCGGCAGATCATCGAGGAAGCCAAGCCCTCGGTCCTGCAGCTCTTCGGTTTCGTCCAGGCGGTGGAAAATCATCTCGACCGGTCCGTGCGTGACAGCGGGCTTTCGATCGAGCCAGACCTTGTCGACGAGACCGATGGCGTGATCGACAGTCTCGACCAGACGGTCTGCGTGGCGCTGTTCCGCATTACGCAGGAGGCAATCAACAATGCCGTGCGCCATGCGCAGGCGGCTCGCATTACGGTGCGGTTGCGCGAACTGGCGGACGGCATTTCCATCGAGGTGTCGGACGACGGCGTCGGTATCCTCAAACCCCGGCGGCGCAATGGCGGCGGCATCGACAATATGAAGACGCGGGCACGGCTGATCTCCGCAAAGTTCTCGATCAGCGCCGGACGGGACAATCGCGGCACTGTTATCAGCGTGCATCTGCCGGTGGCTGCGCAGACACCGCGTCCCCAAAACCAGAGGAATGACGCATGAAAGTCCTGATTGTCGAAGACGATCCGCTGCATCGATCCTACCTGCACGAGGCGGTCTGTGCCGCGCTGCCGGAATGCGAAACTGTCATCGAGGCGGAAAGCGGCACGGCTGGCGAGAAGCTGGCGCGCGACCACAAGTCCGCCCATGTCGTCATGGACCTGCAGATGAACAATCGCAACGGCATCGAGGCGGCGCGCACGATCTGGAAGGAACGCCCGGACACCCGCATCCTGTTCTGGTCGAATTATTCCGACGAGGCCTATGTGCGCGGTGTCTCGCGCATCGTGCCGGATGGCGCTGCCTATGGTTATGTGCTGAAATCGGCCTCCGACGAGCGGCTGAAACTCGCGCTGCGCAGCATCTTCATCGAATCGCAATGCGTGATCGACCGCGAGGTGCGCGGCATGCAGCAGAAGAGCCTCGGCCAGACCAAAGGGTTCAGCGATACCGAGTATGAAATCCTTGTCGATATCGCGCTGGGACTGACGGACCGGGCGATTGCGCGCCGCCGGAACCTATCGCTGCGCAGCGTCCAGAACCGCCTGCAGCAGCTTTACGAGAAACTGGACGTCTACCAGAGCGCGTCGGAAGATCATGACGAAGGACGCTTCAACCTGCGGGCCCGCGCCGTGACGGTTGCGCTGCTGCGCAAGCTTTTGAACTACAGTGCGCTGGAGCGCGCCGAAGCCGAACTGGCCGACTGGCTGGATACCCGCTGATCCGCCTTTATCCCAGCCGCAAGCCGTTGGCCGTAACATAGACCGCATAAAGCGATGTCGTCGCGGTGATGAACAGGCGGTTGCGCCGCGGGCCGCCAAAAGTGAGGTTCGAAACCAGTTCCGGAATATGGATCTTGCCGATCAAGGTTCCGTCGGGATCGTAGCAATGCACGCCGTCGGCGGCGCTCGTCCAGATGCGGCCCGTGCGGTCGAGGCGGAAACCGTCAAAAAAGCCGCTGGTGCATTCGGCAAAGACCCTGCTGTGCGAAAGCGTGCCGTCCTTGCCGACGGTGAGCTTTCGGATATGGCGCGGCCCGCCGTCGCGGTGGGTGCCGCCCGTATCGGCGATGTAGAGCGTGGATTCGTCCGGTGAAAAGGCAAGGCCGTTTGGTTTGACGAAATCGCCGGCGACCTTGGTGACGGCGCCGGACAGCGGGTCGACGCGATAGACATGGCAGCCGCCGATTTCCTCGTCGCCATAGTCGCCTTCGTAGTCGTGCATGATGCCGTAGGAGGGGTCAGTGAACCAGACGGTGCCGTCTGAGGAGACGACGACGTCGTTTGGTGAATTGAGGCGCCTGCCTTCAAACCGGTCGGCGATGACAGTGATGGAGCCGTCGTGTTCCGTTCGCGTTACCCGTCGCGTCAGGTGCTCGCAGGTTACCAACCGCCCTTGTGTATCGATCGTATTGCCGTTGGAATTGTTGGACGGGGCGCGAAAGACCGAGACCGAGCCGTCGGTTTCATCGAAGCGCATCATGCGATTGTTGGGAATGTCGGACCAGACAAGGTATCGTCCGGCGCCAAACCAGGCTGGCCCTTCCAGCCATCGCCCGCCGGTCCAAAGTCGCTCGACCCGCGCATGGCCGACGAAGCAGGCTGCGAACCGCGGATCCAGGGCCTCGAAACCGGTACCTTCCAATTCTCCGAACATAGACCGGCGCCTCCTCGCGCATTTCCGTATTTTCAGACCATGCCAAACAACAAGGCCATGTTGTCTTCGTCTTATGATAGCGATAACATGAAGGCTGGCAAATTGCTTTTCAAAGAAAATATTGCCATCGGGAGGACTTCTGCCGGCGGTGCCGGGAGGAAGCTTTGGGGACGACGGGGCAATGATCAAGTCTGTAAACACCAAGCCGGGAGAGACACCCGCGCCGACCATGGCGGACGTGGCGCGCAAGGCCGGTGTCTCGGCTATGACCGTTTCGCGGGCTCTTAGGCAGAACAGCTATGTCTCCGAGGAAGCGCGCGAGCGGATCCTGTCGGCCGTCAATGAACTCGGCTATGTGCTCGATCAGGCTGCCGGCAGCCTTTCCTCACGCAAAACTGGGTTTGTTGCTGCCATCATCCCCTCGATCAACAACTCGAATTTCTCCGACACGGCGCGCGGCATCACGGATATGCTGGAAAACACCGGCTTGCAGCTGCTGCTCGGCTATACAAACTACTCCGTGGAGCGCGAAGAGAAGCTGATCGAAGCCATGCTGCGCCGGCGGCCCGAAGGGATCATCCTCACCGGGGAGCACACACGGCGCAGGCCCGTCGCATGTTGGAGAAGGCCGGTATTCCCGTGGTCGAAACATGGGATATCCCGGCCAACCCCATCGACCAGGTTGTCGGCTTCTCCAATGGCGAAGCCATGGCCCTGCTCGTCCGGACGCTTGCAGCAAAAGGCTATACGCGTTTCGGCTACATTGGCGGCACGACATCGCGCGATACGCGCGGCAGCCAGCGGCGGGCGGGGTTTGTCCGGGCGCTGGAGGAACTCGACCTTCCGACGGGGCGGGTGATCTCCTTCGGCGTCCCGCCGATCTCGATGGAGCAGGGTGGTCAGGCGGTCGTCAGCCTGCTCGAGCGCTGGCCGGATACGCAGGTCGTGCTGTGTGTTTCCGACCTCTCCGCCTTCGGTGCCCTGATGGAATGCAACCGGCGCGGCCTGCGCGTCCCGGAAGACATCGCCATTGCGGGTTTTGGCGACTACGAGATTTCCGCCTGCTGTCATCCGCGCATGACGACGATCAATGTCGGCTGCTACGACATCGGGCAACTGGCGGCGACCAGGCTGATACAAGCGATCCAGGGCGAAGGCGGCAGTGCCGAGGAGATTACGCTCACCGGCTACCGCGTCATCGAACGCGAAAGCACTTGAACAATTTCCGGGGTGAACCGGTCTACCATTCTTAAGCGGTGAAGGCGGCCCCCATCAGGGTCTGGGTGTAGATCGCTTTCGGTGCGTCGAAGATCGCATCCGTTTCACCTTCTTCGACGATCTTGCCGTCCTTCATGACGATCACATAGTCCGACATCGCCTTCACCACCGAAAGATCGTGGCTGATGAAGATGTAGGAAAGGCCATGCGCCTTCTGAAGGTCGCGCAAGAGGTCGATGACCTGCCCCTGCACGGAGCGATCCAGTGCCGAGGTCGGCTCGTCGAGAATGACGATCTTCGGTTTCAGGATGATGGCGCGGGCAATGGCGATGCGTTGGCGCTGGCCGCCGGAGAACTCATGCGGGTAACGGTTGCGCGAGGCCGGATCGAGGCCGACTTCCTTCAGAGCCTCGATCGCCCGCTTGTCACGATCGGCACGACTCAACTGCGGCTCGTGCACGTAGAGACCTTCGGTGACAATCTCGCCCACCGTCTGGCGCGGCGAGAGGGAGCCGTAGGGATCTTGGAAAACCAGTTGCAACTGTTTGCGCAACGGCCGCATGGCGCTGCGGTCAAAGCCGGAGATATCCGTGCGCTCGAACCGGTAATGCCCGCCGCTCGGTACAAGCCGCAGCAGCGCGCGCCCAAGCGTGGATTTGCCGGAACCGGATTCGCCGACGATACCGATGGTCTGGCCCTGTTTCAGCCGCAGCGTCACGTCGTCGATGGCGCGGAACGTGCCGGATTTGCCGCTGAACAGGCCGCCGCCGAGCGCGTAATCCACCGTGACGTTCTTGCCTTCCAGCATGATCGGGGCATTGTCCGGCGGCGATGGTTTACGGCCGCTCGGTTCGGCATCCAGAAGCATGCGTGTGTATTCGGCCTTGGGTGCCTCGAAGATCTCTGCTGTCGTGCCCGTCTCGACAACTTCGCCACGGCGCATCACGGCAACATGGTTGGCGAAATGCTTGACGATGCCGAGATCGTGCGTGATCAGCACGATCGCCATGCCGAAGCGGGCCTGCAGCGAGCGCAGGAGATCGAGGATTTGGGCCTGAATCGTCACGTCGAGCGCCGTCGTCGGCTCGTCGGCGATCAGGATGTCCGGCTCATTGGCGAGCGCCATGGCGATCATCACGCGCTGGCGCTGTCCGCCGGACAGTTCGTGCGGATAGCTGTCGATGCGGCGTGCGGGATCGGGAATGCCGACCAGTTCGAGCAGTTCGAGAACACGCTGACGGGCCTGTTTGAAACTGCCGCCGCGGTGATGGACGATCGGCTCCGCCACCTGCCGTCCGATCGTGTAGAGCGGATCGAGCGAGGTCATCGGTTCCTGGAAGATCATGGTGATCTTGGCGCCGCGGACCGCATTCAGCGCCTTGGGCGGCAGGCCGACCAGCTCCTGCCCGCGATACTTCGCCGAGCCGGAGACCGTGCCGTTGCCGGCCAGCAGGCCCATGATGCCCATCATCGTCTGGCTCTTGCCGGAGCCGGATTCGCCAACGACAGCAAGTGTTTCGCCGGCCCTGATGTCGAGATCGATGCCCTTGACGGCCTGGACGGTGCCGTCGGGGGTCGAGAAGTTCACGGTGAGGTCGCGGACGGCGAGGATCGTTTCCGGGTGTTGGCCATATCAGCGGTCCTTCGGATCGAGTGCATCGCGCAGGCCGTCGCCGGCAAAATTCAGCGAAAATAGCGTGAGAACGAAGAAGATGGCGGGAAAGATCAGGAGCCACGGTGCCGACTGGATGTTGTTGGCGCCTTCCGAGATCAGCGCGCCCCAGCTCGTCAGCGGCGCCTGGACGCCGAGGCCAAGGAAGGACAGGAAGCTCTCGAGCAGGATGACCTTTGGCACGACGACGGTGACGAAAACGATGACCGGGCCGATCGTGTTGGGGATGATGTGCCGGCGAATGATCTGCCAGTCGGTCAATCCCAGCGCCTGGGCCGCACCGATGAACTCGCGGCGTTTCAGCGCCAGCGTCTGGCCGCGCACAATCCGGGCCATGTCCAGCCATTCCACCGCGCCGATGACGAGGAAGATCAGGATGAACGAGCGCCCGAAGAAGACGACGAGAACGACGACGAGGAAGACGAAGGGCAGCGAATAGAGGATTTCGATCAGACGCATCATCACATTGTCGACGCGGCCGCCGATATAGCCGGAGGTCGCGCCATAGAGCACGCCGATACCGAGCGAGACGAGGCTTGCGAGCACACCGACAGCAATCGATATCTGGCCACCGAGCATGACGCGCACCAGAAGGTCACGGCCGTTTCCGTCGGTGCCGAAGGGGAAATATTCGCGGTCCACGGTTCCGGTCATTTTCAGCGTCCGGCCGTCGTCGTCGGTCGCCACCACCTTGGTATCGCCAAATTCGTTGGCGCGATCGACATAGCGCGTCGCGCGTGGGTCGATGGGCTCGTCGGACGTGAAGGTGACGGTAAACGTCTCACCCTCGACCGCAAATTCCTTGAGATCGACGCGGGCTCGCGAGGCGATGCTTTCCATCACGCCCTGCAGGCTGGAGGCATCCGGACGCGGCTCGAGGCTCGGCGGGATCGTCACGTAGGACGGAAATACCTGATCATAGGTATGGCTGACGAAGTGGGGGCCGGCAAAGGAAAACAGCGCGATCAGGACGAGCACGATACAGCCGGCCATGGCGGCGCGGTTGCGCCGGAAACGGATCAGCGCCAGCTGGAAGAGACTGCGGCCCTGCATTTCCGGGTTGCTGTTTTCGGGCAGGGGTGCTGCCGGGGTGGCGATATCAGTCATGGCGAACCCTCGGATCGAGAAGGCCGTAGAAAATGTCGACCAGAAGATTGAAGACGATGACGAAGATGGCAACTAGGACGACTGTGCCCATGACCAGCGTATAATCGCGGTTGATGGCGCCAAGCACAAAGTAGCGGCCGACTCCGGAATGGTGAAGATCGTCTCGACGACGGCCGAACCGGTAAGAAGAGCCGCCGCGCAGGGCGCCAGATAGGAGACCACCGGCAGCATGGCGGCGCGCATCGCATGGGTGATGACGACGGTTCGGGCGGGCAGGCCGTAGGCGCGGGCGGTGCGGATATGGTCGGTGTGTAGCGCCTCGATCATTGAGCCGCGCGTCAGCCGCGCAAAGACCGCGAGCTGCGGCAGAGCGAGCGCAATCATCGGCAGGATCAGGAAGCGCAGGGAGCCATCGCCCCAACCGCCGGCCGGCAGCCAGGAAAGCATGATCGCGAAGACCAGCGTCAGCACTGGGCCGACGACGAAATTGGGAACGGTAACACCGACGGTCGAGATCGACATGATGGCGAAATCGAGCAGGCTGTTTTGCCGGAGTGCAGCAACCGTGCCGGCCAGCACGCCGCCAACCAGCGCCACGATCAGCGCATAGAAACCGAGCTCCAGCGAATAGGGCAGGCCCTTGCCGATCAGTTCGGCGACCGTGTTGTCCTTGTAGATATAGCTTGGCCCGAAATCGCCGGTCACCGCATTGGTGATATAGGTGACGTATTGCGTCCAGATCGGCTTGTCGAGCTGGTAGGTCGCCATCAGGTTCGCCATGGTCTGCGGCGGCAGCGGGCGCTCGAGGTTGAAGGGGCCGCCGGGGGCGAACCGCATCAGGAAGAAGGAGATCGTGACGACGATGAACAGCGTCGGCACCGCACTCGCCAGACGGCGGAGAACGAAAGAGAACATTGTTTTGCCTTCAGGGATGGACGCGCAGGCAGATCATCCTGCCTGCGCGTCGCCCTTTACCCGTTGATCGGAGCTTATTCGGAAACGCTCAAGAAACGGCTCAGATGCTGGTTTGCGGCATTGTCCTGCCAGCCCTTGACCTTTTCGGCAACGAGCCAGAGGTCGGCCTGGGTCAGGAACGGCGCGACGGGCTGTTCCTTCATCATCAGGGCTTCGGCTTCATGCAGGATCTTGGAGCGGGCCGCCGGATCGGTTTCCTCATAGGATTTCTTCATGAGGGCGTCGAAATCAGGGTTGGTATAGTGCCCGTAGTTGAAGGTCTTGTTGGTGGAAACGCTCAATGCCAGGAAGTTCTCGGCATCGGCATAGTCGGCGACCCATCCGGCGCGGGCGACGTTGAACTTGCCGCCTTCCTGCAGGTAGGCGTAGTGCGAGGATACGTCGAGGTTGACCATGGTGACGGTCGCGCCGAACGTGTTCTTCCACATGTCGGCGACGGCGGTTGCGACGCGCTCGTGGTTCGGGTTGGTGTTGTAGCGGATCTCGATATTCAGCGGTTTGCCGCCCTCGCCGTATCCTGCTTCCTTCATCAGTTCGACGGCCTTGTCCTCGCGATCGAGCTGGGACATTTCCGAGAAATCGGCCTTTGAAGGGTCGCCATAGGTTTCGATGCCAGGCGGAACCATGGAATAGGCCGGCAGCTGCGAGCCCGAATAGATTTCCTTGGCGAGGAAGTCGCGATCGACCGACATCGACAGCGCCTGTCGGACGCGCACGTCGCTATAGGGCTCCTGGCGGGTGTCGAAAGCGTAGTAATAGGTCGCAAGCGTCGGCGAGACATGAACCTGCGCGCCGTAGGCGGTCTTCAAGCGCTCCAGCTGGTCGGCCGAGAAATTGTAGGCGAGATCCATTTCCTTGGCCTCGAACCGGCGAACGGAGGCAGCCTGGTCGTCGATCGGGTAGAAGATCACCTTGTCGAGCTTGACGTTGGCAGCATCCCAGTAGGATGCGTTCTTCTCCACCGTCAGGCTGTCGTTCGGTACATGGGCGGTGAGCTTGAAGGCGCCGTTGGACACCATGACGCCTGGCTTGACGAAGTCGGTGCCGTTCTTTTCGACGCTGGCCTTTGACACCGGCAGTGCTGTCTGGTGTGCCAAAAGCTCGAGGAAGAACGGGGTCGGCCGCTCGAGCGTGACCTCAAGGGTCTTTTCGTCGACTGCCTTCATGCCGAGCTGATCGACTGTCACGTCGCCCTTGTTGACTTTCTCGGCGTTCTTGATCGGGAACAGGATATTGGCATAGCCGGCAGCGGTCTTCGGATCTTCCACGCGCCGGAAGGAGAAGACGAAATCCTCGGCTGTGACCGGAGAGCCATCCGACCACTTAGCGTCGGCTCGCAGCTTGAAGGTGTAGACGGTGCCGTCATCGGACACCGTCCAGCTTTCGGCAGCGCCGGGCACGATCTTGCCGGCCGCATCGTAGACCGTCAGGCCTTCGTAGAGATCCTTGAGAATGAATTCCTCGATGTTGATCGAGGTGTGGGCCTGGTCGAGCGTCTGCGGCTCGCCGGCATTGCCACGGTGGAGTACCGCTTCTGCGAGTGCGGGGCTTGCGCCGATGAGCAGCGAGCCAAGCAGAACCGCGGCGCGAAGATTGAGTTTAAGTGACGACATATCTGTGTCCTTCCCCTTTTTTAGGTTTTGAAGGTACGAACAAAATCCAAATTCAGGGCAAACGCAAGGCGAAATCCTGTGGAAATTACAGCCTTATTTATAAGGATCAGCTAAAGCTATCGCCAAGGTTGTATTTCGACTGCGCCCTGCCACATCCTTTTTGCGCCATCCCAACGAGTCCAGAAATAGGTAGCTGGCCCCTTTACGCGACCAGCGTGGACGAGCTACGCGAGTTGCTGCGTTAATGGCGCGCGACAAGGCACATGGAATGAATGCAAAGTTAAACTGCAGTTTACGTAATATGCTTATTCAGCCATGTGCGTTCGCGAAATTTAGTTTTCGCGATTCTTGCCGGGAGACTTTTTGGAGGTTTGCAACGGGGGCCGCCAGCATCTGTTTGAAAGCCTCAGTAAGCCAGTTCATTCGCGTATTGCTTCACTTGGGAACCCCAAGATGACACCACCACAGGGTGAATCCTGCTGCAGGCCAATTTCTATCAATCGGCAACGTTGCAGGTGCGAAAGCAGGGCTTACTCCCTCCGGATTGGCGTTGCCAAACGAGTCACTTCAATTATTGTGCAGAGAAACGCCCAAATTCCTGTGACGGTGGGGAGCGCCATCAGGGTTTTGCAGAATCAGGAATTATATGCGGGTCGCAAACCGACCCGATGAAAAGAGACGAGCGGGCAGGTGTTTCCAAAGCCTGTTTTCAGCTCGTAGTAAAAGAAAAGGGAGATCTGGAATGGCCTTGATTACGTTGCGGCAATTGCTCGACCATGCCGCCGAGAACGACTATGCGCTGCCGGCGTTCAACGTCAACAATCTGGAATATATCCAAGCGGTGATGCGCGCCGCCGATGCCACAGACTCGCCGGTCATTCTCCAGGCCAGTCGTGGCGCCCGCTCCTATGCCGGCGACGCGTTCCTGCGTCACCTGATCCTCGGCGCTGCGGAAGAATACCCGCATATTCCGATTTGCCTGCATCTTGATCATGGCGACCAGCCCTCCACCTGCATCTCGGCGATCACCAATGGCTTCACCTCTGTTATGATGGACGGCTCGCTACAGGCCGACGGCAAAACCATCGCCAGCTATGAATACAATGTCGCGGTAACGGCAGAGGTCGTGAAGATTGCCCATGCCGCCGGCGTCTCGGTTGAAGGCGAGCTTGGCTGTCTCGGCAATCTGGAGACCGGTGCCGGCGAAAAGGAAGACGGCCATGGCTTCGAGGGCAAGCTGTCGCGCGAGGAGCTTCTGACCGATCCGGAACAGGCGTTCGATTTCGTCGAGAAGACCGGCGTCGATGCGCTGGCCGTCGCCATCGGCACCAGCCACGGCGCCTACAAGTTCACCCGTGCCCCTGATGGCGAAATCCTGTCGATCGACACGATCGCGAAGATCCACAAGCGCCTGCCGAATACCCACATGGTCATGCACGGCTCGTCTTCGGTGCCGCAGGAGTTGCAGGACCTTTTCACCGCCAATGGCGGCAAGATGAAGCAGACCTGGGGTGTGCCGGTTTCGGAAATCCAGAAGGCCATTCCGCTTGGTGTGCGCAAGGTCAATATCGACACGGACCTGCGTCTTGCCTTCACCGGCATGATCCGCAAGCATCATCTGGAAAATCCTGATAATTTCGATCCGCGCAACTATCTGAAGCCGGCAACGGCGCGCATGGTTGAAGTCTGCAAGGAACGCTTCATCGCCTTCAACACGGCAGGTCAGGCCTCGAAGATCCGCGTCAAGCGCCTGCCGGACATGGCAAAGGGCTACGCCAGCGCAGCCTGAAGTTCTTTGTTTTCAAGCAATTCCGGACGAAAAACTGCTTCACCCTTTTCCAGGATTTGCATTATTTTCCGAGCGACGCCCTGCGCAGACGGTGGGGCGTCGTTCCGAAATGCCTGTCGAACCGCTGTGACAGGTGCTGGGCGTTGCGAAAGCCGCAGGCGGCCGCAATCTCCGCTATGCTGATGGGCGTATCGATCAAAAGCGAACGTGCCCGCGCCAGCCGGCGCTTTTCATAGAAGACCGCCGGACTGACCCCGAGGCTCGCCCGAAAGAGCCGCTCCACCTGCCGGCGCGACAGACCGACCTTGAATGCGAGCAAGGGAACGTCGATGGTGTTTTCCAGGTTCTGGTCGAGGATCTGGATGATCGAGGCGAGCTTCGGGGCGTCCGGAATGCTGTCGCCCTCGTCGCGGTAAAAGACCTGGTCCACCGCTTCATTGCGGATCGTGCCGTGGATGCACATATTGGCCGCCGCGCGGGCGAGCGCCTCGCCATGATCGGCAGCGATCAGTGACAACATCATGTCCATCGATCCGTTGCCGCCACCGCTGGTGACGATGCCGTCGTCGGCCTCGAAGATATGTGTCGTCGGCGAAAGGTTCGGGAAGTTTTCAAGGAAGCCGGTGCGGTTTTCCCAGTGCACCGTAAAACGGCGGTTCTCGAGCAGTCCGGCTTCCGCCAGCACGAAAGCGCCGGTGCAGATGCCGCCGACCATGCCGCCGCGCCGGCGGTGCCCCCGGATCCAGGACAGTGCCTGCTTGCTCGCCAGCGATTTCGGCGTGATGCCAGCGCAGACGAGAAGCAATGCCGTGCGGTCTATCGCCCGCGGGCCGCCAGCCACCACCAGTTCGACGCCGTTGGAGCAGACGGGATTTCTTCCGTCCTGCGACAGAAGATGCCAGCGATAAAGCATCTGCCCCGTCAGTTGGTTGACGACGCGCAGGGGTTCGATAGCCGAGCTGAAGGCGATCATCGACAGATGCGGCATCAGCAGAAAGACAACGTCGCGTGTCTGCTGATTGCGTTCGAGGTTGAACGAGGCTGCGCTTTTCGGAACGAAACGATCAAGATCGGTGTCTGATGTCATGGGGCATGCGTGTCCTGAATGCTGCGCCTGAGCGTAGCGGATCAGGGCAGTGACAGGAAGTGGTCGCAAATCAACCTTGGATCAGTCTCCGCATATTGAACATGTTATCGATAACATATATAGGCCGGATCATAATTTTTGTGAAACAATGCGGATGGCAGGAGAGAATGAATATGGGTTTTCCATTGTTTGACCTGAGTGGCCGGCGGGCGCTCATCACGGGATCGAGCCAGGGCATCGGTTATGCGCTGGCTGAAGGCCTGGCAGCGCATGGCGCGTCCGTGGTTCTGAACGGCCGCGCGGCGGACAAGGTCGAGGCTGCGGTTGGGGCGCTGCGGGAAAAAGGCGTGGCCGTCGAAGGTTCTGTCTTCGATGTTACCAACCGCGATTCGGTTGCAGCAGGTGTTGCCCGCATCGAAGTGTCGCTCGGACCAATCGACATTCTGATCAACAATGCGGGCATGCAGTTTCGCGCGCCGCTCGAGGATTTCCCTGTCGACAAATGGGAGTTGCTGTTGGCCACCAACATTTCCAGCGTCTTTTATGTGGGACAGGCTGTGGCGAAACACATGATCGCCCGTGGTCGCGGCAAGATCATCAATATCGCTTCGGTGCAGAGCGAACTGGCGCGACCGGGCATTGCGCCCTACACGGCGACCAAGGGTGCAGTCAAAAACCTGACGCGCGGCATGTGTGCAGACTGGGCAAAATACGGCCTGCAGGTCAACGCCATCGCGCCCGGCTATTTCAAGACGCCCCTCAACCAGGCGCTGGTCGACAATCCCGAATTCTCCGCCTGGCTGGAAAAACGCACACCCGCCGCCCGCTGGGGCAATGTCGACGAACTTGTCGGCTCTGCCGTCTTCCTTGCGGGTAACGCATCCTCTTTCGTGAATGGACACACGCTTTATGTCGATGGTGGCATCACAACATCCCTCTGAACCCGAAACCCTGGCGGTAATCGTCATGGGTGTCAGCGGTTGCGGCAAGACGTCGGTCGGCGAAAAGCTGGCTGAGGCGTTGCATTGTCGCTTCATTGAGGGCGACAGCCTGCATCCGGCAGCCAATATCGAGAAAATGTCGGCCGGCATCCCGCTAGATGATGGTGACCGCTGGCCCTGGCTTGACGTCATCGGCGCACAGCTCGCCCAAAGCCGGACCCGCGGCGAAACCATCGTGATTTCCTGCTCCGCCTTGAAAAAGGTCTACCGGGACCGTTTGAGACAGGCCGCCGGCGGACATCTTGCCTTCGTCTTCCTCGAAGGGTCGCGCGCCGTATTTGAAGCACGGATGAAAAACCGTCCGGGACATTTCATGCCCGCCTCGTTGATCGACAGCCAGTTTGCTGCGCTGGAACCGCCGAATGCCGAGTCGGGCGTGGTCACGGTGGATGTCACCCTATCCATAGACGCAATCGCGCTCCAGGCGCTGGATGGCTTGCGGAAGCTTGCAGCCGGCGCATGACGTGTCTTTTATCGATAAAAATGGCTTTACAAGACGGTTGCGCTTTGGTTTGTCAGGCAGCGCAAGATAAACGACGCTAGGGAAGAACGACCATGAAACTTTTGCGATACGGCCCTGCGGGCAGCGAGAAGCCCGGCATTCTGGATGATGCGGGACGGATCCGCGACCTGAGCGGCGTGATTGCCGATGTCGGCGGCGATGCCATTGCCGATATGGGCTGGGCGAGCGGTCTCGACATCGCCGCCTTGCCTGTCGTCGACGGCAGCCCACGTCTTGGAGCCTGCGTTGCCGGTACTGGAAAATTCATCTGCATCGGCCTCAACTATGCAGACCATGCCGCTGAAACCGGTGCCACGGTTCCGCCGGAGCCGGTGATCTTCATGAAGGCGACGTCGGCCATTGTCGGCCCGAATGACGATGTCGTCATTCCGCGCGGCTCGGAAGCGACCGATTGGGAGGTCGAACTCGGCGTCGTCATCGGCAAAAAGGCCAAATATGTGACCGAAGCCGATGCGCTGGATCACGTTGCCGGCTATTGCGTCATCAACGACGTCTCCGAGCGCGACTTCCAGACCAAACGTTCCGGACAATGGACCAAGGGCAAGTCCTGCGACACGTTCGGTCCGACCGGTCCCTGGCTGGTGACGAAGGATGAGGTTGTCAATCCGCAGGCTCTCAAAATGTGGCTCACGGTCAACGGCGTCTCCAAGCAGGACGGCTCGTCGAAGACCATGGTCTATGGCGTCGCCCATGTGGTGAGCTATCTCAGCCAGTTCATGACGCTGCATCCGGGGGATATCATCTCGACCGGCACGCCACCCGGCGTCGGCATGGGCTTCAAGCCGCCGCAGTACCTCAAGGCCGGCGACGTGATCGAACTGGGGATCGAAGGCCTCGGCACGCAGAAGCAGACGGTCGTCGCCGACGTTTGATTGGATCAGGCCAAATGAGAGGGCGCGGATGCTGCGGCATCTGCGCCCTTTTTCATGTCTCGATCGTCAGCTTGACGCGGTCTGCGGCAAAGCGGGTTCGGGAGTATTGCACTGGTCGCCCCTGTGGATCGGCGTTGATCGCCTGCGCTTCGATGACGATGGCGCCCGGTGACAGTTTCAGCAAGGCCAGTTCGTTAGCATCGGCATGGCGGGCGACGATATCGGTCGAGGCACGGACATAATCATCCAGCCCGCTTGCGGCGAAGGAACGGGTGATCGAGCCGAGCCTTGCAAAATGCTCGGCCATCTTCGGAAAGCGCTCGGCCGAAAAGAAGCTGGTCGAGCAGGACACGCCGCGCCCATCGGCGCTGCTTAAGAGATCAAGCCGGATACACGCATCCCCCGGCGAAAGCTTGAGGGCATCGGCAACCTCGCGGGTGGCCGGCACCTGCTCATGATCGAGCAGTCGCGCTTGCAGATCACGGGCCTGTCCGCTCAGCCCTTGCGAAAACCGGGTTCTCTTGGAAATCGGGAAGCTCAGCCGCTCCTTTCGGACAATCATCGTGCCGCGGCCCTGAAAAGCATTGACCAAACCTTCGTCTGCCAGAGAAGCCAGAGCGCTGCGTACCGTATGTCGGTTGACGCCAAATTCTGCAGCCAGCGCAGTCTCCGGCGGGACCATGCCGGTTTCATCATAGGCGCCATTGCTGATCGATAGCCGGATTCGGTCGGCGATCTGCCGCCACAGGGCCACGCCGATTTGCCGTTCGACCATTTTCTGCCTCTGCGTCATCACTCTGTCACGTTTCAATTCTAGAAAAAGATCAAGATGTATGGTTGTCTAGATTAATAGACATTTCGGAAGAAGGCAATGGACGGGATCAAACAAAACCAGAGCGATCTGAGCAAGCAGGAACGCCGCCGCTGCATACGGCTTCTCGCGCAGGCAACGGTCGAGGAAATGCGCGAGGCCTTGCAGGCCGTCTTGCCAGCCCCTGACGTCTTTGCCGTTCGCGGTCCCGAAACCGGTCTCGTCATGGTCCGCGGACGCATCGGCGGCGGCGGTGATCCCTTCAATCTGGGCGAAGCGACCGTGACTCGCGCGACGGTTCGGCTTGGCACCGGCGAGATCGGCCATGGGCAGATGCTCGGGACCGACAGGAAAAAGCGCGGCTTGCCGCGGTTTTCGATGCGCTGTGGCAGATGCCGGACAAACGAGAATTGGTCGAGGCGCTGACACGGACCGTCGGCGCCCGCATCGAGGCGCAGGACAGGCTCGAAGCCGAGCAGACAGCGGCGACACGCGTCGACTTCTTCACCATGGTCCGGGAGAAAACTGATGGCTGAAACCAACGAGGTCCATCTTGCCTATGCCGGGGCTTTCGACGATCCCGTGTTCCAGTCCCAATCCGTGTTTCGCGCACTGATGGACGGCATGGCCCGCCCGGGCACGATCGTTTCAATCGACACGGCCGCCGTCCCGCCGGGACCAATGGGTCGGAGTTCTGGCGCCATTGCCCTGACGCTGTGCGACAATGATACGCCGGTCTGGCTGACGCAGGCACTGGCACAATCGCCCGTTCGCACCTGGCTGGCCTTCCACACCGGCGCACCGGTGACAGTCGTGAAGCCTGAAGCGCGGTTTGCCTTCGTCGAAGCCGGGGCGTTGGTTCCGGGCTTCAACCAGTTTGCCTTGGGCACGCAGGAATATCCCGATCGTTCGACCACCATCATCATCGAGATCGCTGCTCTTTCGGGCGGTATCGAGATGATCGCATCCGGGCCGGGCATCAAGGATGAGACGGTGATCGCGCCGCTCGGTCTGCCCGACATTTTCCTGACGCTGTGGAATGAAAACCGGGCCGTGTTCCCGCGTGGCGTCGACCTTGTGCTGGTCGCCGGCGGTGCAGCCCTTTGCCTGCCACGCACTGTCAAACTTCGCCGCAGGGAGGGCTGAAGCCATGTATGTTGCTGTCAAGGGAGGCGAGGCCGCCATCGCCAATGCCCATCGGTTGTTAGCCGATCGCCGGAGGGGCGACCGGTCGCTGCCGGCCATCTCGATCGAGCAGATCGTTGCCCAGCTTGGTCTTGCTGTCGATCGCGTCATGGCGGAGGCTTCGCTGCATGACCGTTCGCTTGCCGCCCTTGCCGTGCGCCAGGCGCGCGGCGACATGATCGAGGCGATCTTCATCCTGCGCGCCTACCGCACGACGCTGCCGCGCTTCGGCTATTCGCAGCCGGTCGATACGGCGGACATGAAGATCGAGCGCCGCGTTTCGGCGACCTACAAGGATCTGCCCGGTGGACAGTTGCTGGGACCGACCTTCGACTACACGCACCGCCTGCTCGACCCGTCCCTGCTGGAAGATGGCCCTGTTGCCGAGCCGGAGCAGAAGGATGCGGGGGATGCAGTGACCATGCGGGTCTCGGAAATTCTGGCCGGCGAAGGGTTGATCGAGCCCGACGGCATGCTGCCGGAAGACCATATGCCCGGCGATATCACCCGCGAACCGCTGGAGTTTCCGCTCAACCGTGACCTGCGCCTGCAGGCGCTTGCCCGCGGCGACGAAGGGTTTTGCTGGCGCTCGCCTATTCGACTCAGCGCGGCTATGCCCGCACCCATCCCTTTGCCGGCGAAATCCGCATCGGCGAGGTCGAAGTCGAGATGGATATTCCCGAACTGGGCTTCGCCGTTTCGCTTGGGCGCATCCGGGTCACCGAATGCCAGATGGTCAACCAGTTCAGTGGCTCGGCCAAGCAGCCGCCCCAGTTCACCCGCGGCTATGGCCTCGTCTTCGGCCAGAGCGAGCGCAAGGCCATGGCAATGGCGTTGGTCGACCGGGCGCTGCGGGCGCAGGAATTCGGCGAGGATATCGTTGCGCCGGCGCAGGACGAGGAATTCGTCATATCCCATTCCGACAATGTCCAGGCAACCGGCTTCGTCGAACACCTGAAGCTGCCGCATTATGTGGATTTCCAGGCCGAACTCGATCTCGTGCGCCGGATGCGTAGGGAGCATGAGGCGTCGAAATCCCAACCTCCCAAGCCTGATATCAAGGAGGCTGCCGAATGAGCGACCTTGCCACCTATAATTTTGCCTATCTCGATGAACAGACCAAGCGGATGATCCGGCGGGCGATCCTTAAAGCGATCGCCATTCCCGGCTATCAGGTGCCTTTCGCCTCCCGCGAGATGCCCATGCCCTACGGCTGGGGAACCGGCGGTGTGCAGGTGACGGCAGCGATCCTCGGACCGGATGACGTGCTGAAAGTCATCGACCAGGGCGCCGACGACACCACCAATGCGGTCTCGATTCTGCGCCTTCTTCCAGAAGGTCGCCAATGTCGCGGTGACCACGAAGACGAAAGAGGCGACGATCATCCAGACGCGCCATCGAATCCCCGAGGAAAAGCTGACCGCCGGCCAGACGCTGGTCTACCAGGTTCCGATCCCGGAGCCCTTGCGCTTTCTCGAGCCACGCGAGACCGAGACCCGCAAGATGCACGCGCTGGAGGAATACGGCCTCATGCACGTCAAGCTTTACGAGGACATCGCCCGCAACGGGCATATCGCCACCACCTATGCCTATCCGGTGAAGGTCGAGGGTCGTTACGTCATGGACCCTTCGCCGACACCGAAATTCGACAATCCGAAAATGCACATGTCGGATGCCCTGCAACTCTTCGGTGCCGGACGCGAAAAACGCATCTATGCGGTGCCGCCGCATACGGAGGTGGTCAGCCTGGATTTCGAGGATCACCCCTTCGAGATCCAGCATTTCGACAAGCCCTGCGCGCTCTGCGGCGCGGAACAGGTCTATCTCGATGAGGTGATTCTGGATGACAAGGGCGGGCGGATGTTCGTCTGCTCCGATACGGACCATTGCGAGGACCGCCGGGCGCATGGCCATGCCGGACATCTCCTGGCGCAGGAGGCTGCAGAATGACCACCGTTCCGCTTCTCAAAGTCAACGACGTCTCGAAATTCTATGGCAGCCGCATCGGTTGCAAGAATGTTTCCTTCGATCTCTGGCCCGGTGAGGTGCTGGCGATCGTCGGTGAATCCGGGTCCGGCAAGACGACGTTGCTCTCCTGCCTTTCGACGAGGCTGATGCCAACATCCGGCAAGGTCGAGTATCACATGCGTGACGGCCACTATCGCGATCTTGCTCGCATGGGTGAAGCCGAGCGCCGCTTCCTGATGCGCACGGATTGGGGTTTCGTCCATCAGAACCCGGCAGACGGTCTGCGCATGACGGTGTCGGCCGGTGCCAATGTCGGCGAGCGGCTGATGGCGGTCGGCGACCGGCACTACGGCCAGATCCGGGCGACGGCAACCGACTGGCTGCGGCGGGTCGAGATCGAGGAAGACCGCATCGACGACCAGCCGCGCGCGTTTTCCGGCGGCATGCGGCAGCGGCTGCAGATTGCCCGCAATCTCGTGACGTCGCCGCGTCTCGTCTTCATGGACGAACCGACCGGGGGCCTCGATGTCTCGGTGCAGGCCCGCCTGCTCGACCTGGTGCGCAGCCTGGTTCATGATCTCGGCCTGTCGGCGATCATCGTCACGCATGATCTTGCCGTAGCCCGGCTGCTGTCACACCGAATGATGGTGATGAAGGACGGTCTCGTCATTGAACAAGGTCTGACCGATCGGGTGCTCGACGATCCGCGCGAGCCGTACACCCAGCTTCTCGTTTCCTCGATCCTGCAGGTGTAAAAATGGCAACTCCCTCGTTGTTTCCGAAGTCTGCAAGACGTTCACCATGCACCTGCGCGATGGTATTCGGCTGCCGGTGGTCGCGGGCGTGTCCTTCTCGGTGAAAAGCGGCGAATGTGTCGTACTTGGCGGTCCATCGGGCGTCGGAAAGAGTTCGATCCTGAAGATGCTCTACGGCAACTACGCCGTGGATGAGGGACAAATCCTCATCGATCATGCTGGAAAGCTGGTCGATCTTGCCCATGCCGATCCACGAGCCGTGCTCGAAGTGCGGCGGGATACGCTCGGTTATGTCAGCCAGTTTCTGCGCGTCGTACCGCGCGTTTCGGCGGTGGATGTGGTCGCCGATCCGTTGCTGGCGCGCGGTGTTTCGCAGACCGAGGCGCGGGAGCGTGCCTCGGAGCTTCTTGCCAAGCTCAACCTGCCGCATGAACTCTGGCAGTTGCCGCCTGCCACCTTCTCCGGCGGTGAACAGCAGCGCGTTAACATCGCCCGTGGCTTCATCACCGATCATGCGATCCTTCTGCTGGATGAGCCAACAGCCTCGCTCGATGCGAAGAACCGAGCAGTTGTCGTCGAGATGATCGCGGAGAAAAAGAAGGCAGGCACTGCCCTGCTCGGCATCTTCCATGACGAGGAAGTGCGCGATGCCGTGGCCGACCGGATCATAGATGTCTCGGCCTTCTCTCCGCGAAAGGCTGCGGCATGACCAAGCTTTCGGAAACCCCGCTCATTCATCCGAGTGCCATGGTCGAGGAATCGACCCTTGGCCGCTATACCGAGATTGCCGAGCGCTGCCGGATCAGCGAGGCGGAGATCGGCGATTATTCCTATATCATGCAGGATGGCTCGGTTTGGTGTGCCACGATTGGCAAGTTCGCCAATATCGCAGCGTCCGTGCGCATCAACGCCACAAATCATCCGGTCTGGCGCGCAACACTGCATCATTTCACTTACCGGGCCGGTGACTACTGGCCGGATGCTGGCGGGGACGAGGAATTCTTCGCATGGCGTCGGGGCAATCGCGTCGTCATCGGCCATGATGTCTGGATCGGCCACGGCGCGACCGTGCTGCCCGGCGTCACGGTTGGTAACGGCGCGGTGATCGGCGCCGGTGCTGTCGTCTCCAAGGATGTTGCGCCCTACACGATCGTCGGGGGTGTACCTGCCAGGTTGATCCGGGACCGCTTCGGTCCGGAGATCGCCGGCCGCTTCGAAAAGCTCGCCTGGTGGGACTGGGATCACGCCCGTTTGCGCGACGCACTGGATGATTTCCGCATGCTGGATGCAGAGGCTTTCCTTTCGCGCCACAACGCCTGATTTCAATCTGAAAAGCCCGGATTTCCGGGCTTTTCATTGTAATAGAACTTACATGAAACTGACATTGCCGCTTCATGAAACGGCGTTAAAGCCTTCGACATATCGATGATGGATATCGCGAACAGGGAAGTGCCCGATCATGTTTCAGCTGAAGAATGTAACCCGTCGATTTGGCAAAAAGATTGCGGTCGATTCCGTTACATTCGACATTCCGCAGGGGCAGATGGTCGGCATCATCGGACGATCCGGCGCCGGCAAATCGACGCTGCTGCGGATGATCAATCGGCTGAACGATGTTTCATCCGGCTCGATCCATTTCGGTGATCTGGAGGTTTCGTCGCTGCGCGGCGCGGCACTGCGCAACTGGCAGCGTGATTGCGCCATGATCTTCCAGCAGTTCAATCTCGTGCCGCGCCTTGACGTGTTGACCAATGTGCTTCTCGGTCGCCTCAATCACCGCTCCACGGTCCTCAGCATCCTCAACATGTTTAGCCGCGAAGAGCGGATCGCCGCGATCGGCGCTCTGGAGCGGCTTGGCATCGAGCAGACCGCGCTGCAGCCGGCCGGCACGCTGTCGGGTGGCCAGCAGCAACGCGTGGCGATTGCCCGTGCCCTGATCCAGCAGCCGAAAATGCTTCTGGCCGACGAACCGATCGCCTCGCTCGATCCGCTGAATGCAAAGATCGTCATGGATGCGCTGCGCGATATCAACGAGCGCGAAGGCATCACCGTCGTCACCAATCTGCACACGCTCGATACGGCGCGCAATTATTGCGAACGCATCGTCGGCATGGCGCATGGCCGCGTCGTCTTCGACGGTCCGCCATCGCAACTCACGGCAGCTGCCGTCAGCGAGATTTATGGATCGGGCTCGGATCTCGACGAGAGCATGACCTCTACCAGCATCAATATTCCCGCGGCGAAAGTCCGGGACGCCAAGGAATCCGCCAGCCCCCAGCCGCTGGCTCTGGCCGGCCTTTAAGGACCGACAGGATCGAAGACCCGCGTCAAGGGTACCTATCCTCGAAACCGAACACGATCCGGCATGGCCGGACAAACGGGAGACGATTGTCATGTTGAAGAAAGCTCTTTTGAGCGCCGTTGCGCTCTTTGCGCTTGTCGGCCATGTTCAGGCTGAAGACCTCAAGGAATTCCGCGTCGGCATCATCGGCGGCGAAAATGAAGCCGACCGTCTGCGCAACTACCAGTGCCTCGGCGATCACCTGAAGACCTCCTTCGGTTTTGAGAAGGTCTCCTTCTTCCCGGCTGCCGATTATGACGGCGTCATCCAGGGACTTCTCGGTGGCACGCTCGACTATGCTGAGCTTGGCGCTTCCGGATTTGCCAAGATCAATCTCGCCAAGGCTGATGCCGTCGAGCCGATCCTGACGACGGTTCAGACCGATGGTTCGACCGGTTATCATTCTATCATGGTCGCCCGCAAGGATTCGGGCATCACCAAGCTCGAAGACCTGAAGGGCAAGAAGCTCGGCTTCGCTGACCCGGATTCGACTTCGGGCTATCTGATCCCGCTCGTCACCCTGCCGGAAGCAATCGGCGGCCCGGTCAAGGAATTCTTCGGCTCCACCGGTTTCGGCGGCGGCCATGAAAACCTCGTTCTCGAAGTTCTGAAGGGCACTTTCGATGCCGGCACGACCTTCGGTTCGGGCGTCGGCGAATTCAAGGACGGCTACACCTCCGGCAACCTGCACAAGATGGTTGAAAAGGGCGTTCTCGACATGAACGACCTCGTCGAACTCTGGAAGTCACCGCTGATCCCGAACGGCCCGATCGTCGTTCGCGCTTCGATGGATACCGACATGAAGACCAAGTTCAAGCAGTTCATGCTTGATCTGCCGAAGACCGATGCAGCCTGCTTCTCGGCTGTCATGGGCGGTGATTTTACCGGCTTCGTCGAAGTCAACACCGAGTTCTACAAGCCGATCATCGATGCCCGCAAGGCAACGATCGGCGGCTGATAGCAGCCCTGAATCAGGAGCGCTGGCCGGGAAACCGGCCGGCGTTTCATTGTTTGAAGCGCCTCAAACGACCTGGGCTTTGAAGTGAGCCTGTCGCGTCGGAGACCCCCATGGCAGTATCGACACTCCCGCGGACGCTCAGCCAGACCGGCATGGTGGTCGAACGCCACTGGCAGGAACTGGCCTCGAAACGCCGGCTCTACACTTGGCTGTGTTTCGGTCTGCTGGCGATCGCCTTGTCCGGCTCGCTGTGGTTTGCCAACGAAACCAACTCCGGAAAATTCTTCGACCGGCTGCCCTATTTCTTCGGTTTCATCGAGGATCTGGTGCCGCGCGACGGGATGGAGGTTGTCCGGGCGATGTTCGACCTGCCGTCTCCTTATGATGATGGAAGTTTTAAGTATAATTATCCGGAGGGCCGGCTCTACCTGACGGACACGATCTACGTGCCGGAATATTTCCACAAGATGCTGGAAACGCTCAACATTGCCATCCTGTCGACATTCATAGGCGTTTTCTTCGGCTTCATCCTGAGCTTCCTTGCTGCGAAAAATCTTGTCTCCAGTCCCTGGATTCGTGGGCCGGTGCGCCGGGTCATGGAGCTTCTGCGAGCCTTTCCGGAAGTCGTGATTGCCGGCTTCTTCCTGGCCATTCTCTCGCTCGGACCTATCCCCGCCATTATCGCCGTGGCCGTCCATACGATCGGCGCACTCGGCAAGATGTTCTTCGAAGTTGTCGAAAATGCCGACATGCGGCCGGAAGAGGGTTTGCGCGCCGCCGGGGAAACTGGGTCGAGCGGGTCTGGTTCGGCATCGTGCCGCAGGTCTTGCCGAATTTTACCAGCTATTTCCTGATGCGGCTCGAGATAAATGTCCGTGCCTCGACGATCATCGGTGCGGTCGGCGGCGGTGGCATTGGCGAATTGCTGCGGCTTTCGATCGGCCAGGGTCATGAGGCCAAGACGCTCGCCATTGTCATCCTGCTGTTCACCACCGTCTTTGCCGTCGATCAGTTTTCCGCATGGCTGCGCCGCCGTCTTGTCGGCGACCATGCCTTCCAGCTCGCGCAATAGGGTATCTGCCATGACCGCTTTGAATCCGGCCGAGATGGACGCTATCGCCACCCGCCATCCGCAACTTCTCAAATCTTCAGGAGGCAAGCGTTTCCGCACATTGCTATTCTGCGCGGCGATCGGCCTCTACCTCGTCTACAGCTGGTGGTTCTTTGCGATCGGACACGTGCTCGGCAATGCCAATTGGTCGATCGCCGGCAGCTATCTGGCCGATTGGGTCTCCTACGAGGTCCGCTCGGATATTGCTGTGGCGCCCGATGGTGCGATGCAGATAGAGTATCCGCGCTTTTCGCCGCTCGGCAAAAATCCCGACCCGGACTGGGTTCGCCTCGAACGCAAGACCATCACGCGAACCGTCGAGGTTCCGGCGCAAGCCGGGCAGCAGGCGAAGAAGAACGGTTCGTCCTTCAGTTTCATGGCGCCTGGCGCCGCGGAAGGCGGAGCGCCCGCTGCAGTCGAGCAGCAGTTACGCCGCGAGACGGTGACGGAAGAGGTCATCAGCAACGCCGTCATCAGCTATGACGGCGACACCGACATCCAGGTCGCGGCAAACGAAGTGCGCGTCAGCCATGACGGCGACGAGATCGTCGTTCGCATCAACGGCAAGGACACCGTCGAGCTGCTGACAGCCTTGCCGGAATGGGCCGTCCAGAAGCGGCCGGGCGAAAAAATCACGCTTTCCTTCGGCGCGACCGGCTGGGCTGAGATCGATGGGGACGAAGTCAGCATCCGAAACCGCTTCTTCGGCTGGGCAAACTTCATCTTCGACACCAATTCGCCTTTCTTCGGCAAACCTACTTCGGAGATTTTATCGCTCATCACAAGCGGCGAACGCCTTGATCCAACGCGCAGCAACCTGTCGCTTGCCTGGAACAACATCCTCTACAATGCTGAATGGCAGCATCTCGATGTCTGGACCAAGCTGTTGCAGACCATCGTCATGGCCTTTGTCGGCACGCTGTTTGCCTCGGTCATCGCCTTTCCGCTGTGCTTCATCGCAGCCCGCAACATCACCCGCAACCTGTTGCTCAACCAGGTCACCAAGCGCTTCTTCGATTTCCTGCGTTCGGTCGATATGCTGATATGGGCATTGTTCTTCACCCGCGCCTTCGGCCCCGGCCCGTTGGCCGGCATGTCGGCGATCTTCTTCACCGATACCGGCACGCTTGGAAAGCTCTATTCGGAAGCGCTCGAAAACATCGACGACAAGCAGCGCGAGGGCGTGAAATCAGTGGGGGCCGCACCGCTCGCCGTGCAGCGCTTCGGTGTCCTGCCGCAGGTTCTGCCGGTCTTTGCCAGCCAGGCATTGTATTTCTGGGAATCGAACACGCGCTCCGCCACGATCATCGGCGCGGTGGGTGCCGGCGGTATCGGCTTGAAACTCTGGGAAGCCATGCGCACCAATTCCGACTGGGAAAATGTTGCCTACATGGTTATGTTGATTCTCATCGTGGTGTTCATTTTCGATGGCCTGTCGAACGCCCTGCGCTCGCGACTGATGGGGCAAAAAACGCACTGAGTTGAGGATGTCAATTTATGCCGGAACGGCGCAAGCATCACGATAGTGTCACGAAAACTGGGTAGCGACGCGGCCACGGGCCATTGCTGATCAATGCCGCCGCTCATCAAGCCCATTCTTACAAGGAAACGACGCTTTTGCGTTACGCTCTGTATTTCACGCCACCGCAAAACCATCCGCTGTCGCGCGCAGCGCAGCATTGGCTGGGCAGCGATCCGTTCAAGGGCGAGCTTTGCTCGCAGGCGGCAGTCCCCGGTTTTCCGCCGGAAGAATTGCGCGACCTGACGGCCGATCCGCGCCGCTATGGTTTCCACGGCACGCTGAAAGCGCCTTTCGAACTGGCTGCGGGCAAGACGGAAATGCAGCTGCTGCAGGCGCTTGACGAATTTTCTGCAGAGCGCGAAGCCTTCGAAATCTCGGAAATGACACTTGCCCAGTTAGGCCCTTTTTTGCGCTGGTGCCGAGTAAAGAGTGTACCGCGTTGCAGATGCTGGCTGATGAGACCGTGCGGCGCTTCGCGCCATTTCGCGCTCCGTTGTCTAAGGCCGATATCGCACGGCGCAAGCCGGAGGAGCTGACGGAAAGTGGCCGCCGAAACTTGGAGACCTGGGGATATCCTTACGTCTTTGACGATTTCCGCTTCCACATGACGCTGACCGGCAAGGTGCCAGCCGAGCAGCGGCCGGCAATGCGCGAGGCGCTTGAAGAAAGATTCGGCGCATTCATAGGCAAGCCTTTGCTCGTCGATACAGTGGCGCTGTTCATAGAGCCGCAGCGTGGCGCGCCGTTTACCGTGCATTCCCTTCTGCCGCTTGGCGGCACGTCCAAACGAAAGATATCGTGAGATGACCCGAGAACTCGTCCTGTCCAATGCAATGCTCGTTCTTGAAAACGAGATCGTTGCCGGTTCCGTTCTGATCCGGGACGGCTTGATTGCCGATATTTCCGAGGAGCAAGCCGCGCCGGCGAGGATTTCGAAGGGGATTACCTCATTCCGGGCCTGGTTGAGCTGCACACGGATCACCTCGAAGCCCACTATTCCCCGCGTCCGGGCGTGCGCTGGCTGAAGATGGCAGCGATCCAGGCGCATGATGCGCAGATCGCCACCGCCGGCATCACGACTGTTTTCGACTGCCTGCGCATGGGCTCCGACGAGGATGGCGGTTTCGAAACCGGCGAAATGCGCGAGATGGCTGACGCTCTTGCGCTGGCCGCGCGCGAAAACCGGCTGCGCGCCGACCACCGCATCCACCTTCGCTGCGAGGTTTCGACAGACAATGTCATGGAACATTTCCAGCAGTTTGAAGACGACCCGCAGGTCGGCCTGGTCTCGCTGATGGACCATGCGCCTGGCCAGCGGCAGTTCCAGACGATGGAGCAGTACACGCTCTACTACAAGACCAAGCGCGGCCTGTCCGACGAGGCATTTGCCGCTTTCGTCGCCCGCCAGCAGGCGCTGTCCGCCCAATATGCAGGGCCGCACCGGATCGAGATCGTCAAGGCCTGTGCCGAGCGCGGCATCACGGTCGCCAGCCATGACGATGCAACGCTGGAGCATGTCGAGGAATCGGTCGGTTTCGGTATCCGGCTTGCCGAATTTCCGACCAGTTTCGAAGCGGCGGAGGCTTCGCACAAAGCGGGGCTGAGCGTGCTCATGGGTGCGCCGAACATTGTGCGCGGCAAGTCGCATTCCGGCAATATCGCGGCCCGTGACCTGGCTTCCCGTGGTGTGCTTGATGTCCTGTCGTCGGATTATGTGCCGTTCAGCCTGATCCAGGCGCCGTTCGTGCTGTCGGACGAGCTTGAAGCCATCAGCCTGCCGCAGGCTCTGGCCATGGTCACTTCCAACCCGGCACGTACTGTCGGGCTTGATGATCGCGGCCGTATCGCTCCGGGCCTGCGGGCCGACCTCGTTCGGGTGCATCGCTCAAATGGCATTCCCGTCGTGCGGTCCGTCTGGCGCGAAGGCCGGCGGGTCGCCTGATGCCAGGGCAGGTCAAGGCGCAGGCCATTCCACGTCCCGGCACGATGATCGTCGTTGTCGGCCCGAGCGGTGCCGGCAAGGATAGCGTCATCGATTTCGCGTTGCGCCGTCTCGGCCGGGACGTGAGCTTGCATCTGGTCCAGCGCGCCATCACGCGGCCCACTGATGCGGGCGGCGAGGATCATGAGTGCGTTTCACCAGAGGCGTTCGATGCCCGGCTGTACGCCGATGGCTTTGCCGTGGCCTGGGAGGCGCACGGGCTGAAATATGGGATTCCGAGAGACACTGTCGAGCGGATCGGCGCGGGCCAGACCCTGATCGCCAATGGCAGTCGGGCGGCCCTTGCCCAGTTCCGCCTCGTCTTTCCACGGCTGGTCATCGTACAGATTGTTGCTTCGGCGGAAGTCCTTGCCCAGCGTCTCGTCGCCCGGGGCCGCGAGAGCGAGGCGAATATCCGGCTGAGGTTGGCCCGTCAGGCGCCGGAAATTGTCGATAAGGATGTGGTCGTCATCGACAATAGCGGCCCGCTGGAGATCGCGGGCACTCAGTTCGCGGATCTTGTCGCGGCGCTCGCCTTCGGGGTGACGGTCAAGAGCGGCTGAACACTGCCAATGCGCCGGTCGCCCTCGAAAACCGTCAAAAGGCGATCTGCACCTTCATCGACCGGCTGCGATCACCGGCCGTATCGAATGCTTCTACGGCATCATCAAGCGCAAAAATTTCTGTGAGCAAGGGTTTCACATCGACACGGCGTTGGTTGATCAGCGAGACGGCGAGCGCAAACTCCTCGTGGAAGCGGAAGGTGCCGCGCATGTCGATTTCCTTGGAAACGACGAGGTTCTGCGGGATGGATACGTCTCCGCCAAGGCCAAGCTGCATCAGGATGCCGCGCGGTTTGAGCACTTCAAGGCCGGAGCGCACGGCGCGTTCGTTGCCCGATGCCTCGAACATCACGTCGAAGCTGCCCTTGTTGGCTGAATAGGCTGAAAGCGCTTCGCCGTTTGTCGCGACATTGATCGTCCGGTCGGCGCCGACGGCACGCGCCTTGTCCAGCACCGCATCCATGACGTCGGTGGCGACAATCTCCTGCGCGCCATGGGCACGGGCGGCCAGAATGCAGAGCGCGCCGATCGGGCCGCAGCCTGTGACCAGCACTTTCTTGCCGAGCAGAGAGCCGGCGCGATTGACGGCATGCAGCGTCACGGCGAAGGGTTCGGCAAAGGCGGCCTCGTTGATCGAAACGCCGTCGGCTACCTTGTGGCACTGCCAGCTTTCTGCGATCAGCCGCTGGCGGAATGCGCCCTGAATATGCGGCATGGGCATGGCGCTGCCGTAGAAGCGCATGTTGAGGCAGTGGTTCTGCATCCCCTTGAGGCAATAGTCGCAGTGGCCGCAGGGCCGGCTGGGGAGACCGCGACGCGGTCGCCGACCGCAAGGCCGGAGACGCCGGCGCCGAGCGCCTTGATGCTGCCGGCGACCTCATGGCCGAGGATCATCGGCTCGCGCAGGCGGATCGTGCCGAAGCCGCCGTGATTGTAGTAGTGCAGGTCCGAGCCGCAGATGCCACCGGCTTCGATCGCCACTTCGACCTGTCCCGCCCCCGGCGCACCGCTCTCTGTTTCCTCGATGCGCAGGTCTTTTGCCGCATGGATGACGATCGATTTCATGGGGCGTTCTCCTTCAGGCGACCGGTGTCAGTAGCTCTTTGCCGGCAAAATGCGCGGCAAGATTGTCGCGGACCAACTTGCCCATGGCCTGCCGGGTTTCGATGGTACCACTGCCGTGGTGCGGATGCAGCACGACATTCGGCAATGCCATGAACCGGGCATCAATCTTCGGTTCGTTGCGGAAGACGTCGAGACCGGCGCCCTTGATCCGGCCGTTTTCCAAGGCCTCAAGCAGTGCTGCTTCGTCGACCGTAGTGCCGCGCGATATGTTGATCAGGAAGCCGTTCGGCCCTAGTGCCGAAAGGACTTCGGCATTGATGATATCCTTCGTGCCCTCGCCGCCCGAAACGATGACAATGAGAAATTCGGCCCAGTCAGCCAACGATGCGGCACTGTCGAAATAGCGATAGGGAATCTCGGCCTTCGGCGTGCGGCTGGTATAGGCAATCTCGCAGTCGAACCCGCTGGCGCGGCGGGCAATCGCCTGGCCGATGCGACCCATGCCAACAATGCCGACCTTCTTGCCATAGACGCGGGTGACGAGCGGCATATTTCCCTTGGCCCAAGAACCGTCGCGCACAAAGCGGTCGGATTGCGGAATCTGGCGGGCGGTGGCGAGCATCAGCGCGATGCCCAGATCGGCGACGTCGTTGGTGAGCACGTCCGGCGTGTTGGTGACCCTGATGCCGTGGCCGCGGGCGTAGGAAAGATCGATCGCATCGGTGCCGACGCCATAGCAGGAGACGATTTCGAGCTTGGGGAAACGACACATGAGATCGGCCGAAGCACCCAGCTCGCCGCGCGTGGCAATCGCCCGGACGTTTGCCCCGATGCTGTCGATGAAGGAATCGCGATCCCCGGCCTCCCAGAGCCGGTGGGCGGTGTAGGCAGCATCGATCGCCTCCATGTCCCAGGCGGGATAAACGCCGACAATGGCAATTTCCGGTTTCGTCATGTTTCTCTCCTACAAGCCTGTTGACCTTGAATATGTTATCGATAACATTGCTGTCAAGAGTGTCGTCGCAAAGGTCCTGACCGCCTATCCCGTGTAGAGTGGATAGGAGATCGTGCCAGATCGATCGATGGCCGGCAGTGGGGAGGAATGGAAGATGGCAGAAGCAAAAGCGCAATCCGTTGCGGTCATCGGCGCGGGTATCATGGGCTCGGCGATTGCCACAAGGCTGATCGAAACTAGCCAGCGCGTTGCGGTTTTCGACCTTGATCCGGGCAAGGTCCAGGCGCTTGTCGACAAAGGCGGGTTTGCTGCAGGCTCGATCGCGGAGGCAACGCAACAGAGCGATTTCGTGATTCTCAGCCTGAACCATGCCAGCATCGTCCGAGCAGCCGTCTTCGGTCCGAATGGTGTTGCAGAAGCGGCCGCGGCGGATAAGATCCTGATCGATATGTCATCGATCGATCCGGCAGAGACGGTCCAGATGGCGGAGAAGCTGAGAACGGAAACCGGGATGAAATGGGTCGATTGCCCCTTGTCCGGTGGTGTTCCCGGCGCGCTTGGCGGGAGCCTGACGGTGATGGCGGGCGGTGCCGAGGCGGATTTCGAGCAGGCCCGCGCGGTCATGCAGCACCTTTGCCGAAACTATACGCTGATGGGCCCGAATGGTGCCGGGCAGACGGTCAAGCTCATCAACCAGTTGTTCTGCGCCGTGCTGTTCCAGGCGACAGCGGAGGCGGTCAAGATTGCCGAGGCGGGTGGTGTCGATGCGGCGGTCATTCCGGCAGCGCTTGCCGGCGGTCGCGCCGATTCGGCGATCCTGCAGGAGTTCATGGCCAAGTTTTCCGCCCGCGACTACACGCCGACGGGGCGCATCGACAACATGCTGAAGGATCTCGATTCGCTGCAGGCCTTTGCGCTGAAGACGAAAACGCCGATGCCGATGACGGGGCAGGTGGTCGAAATTCACCGGCTGCTTTGCGCGGCCGGCCTCGGCCCGCGTGATTCGGCAGAGATGATGCGGCTGCTCGACGGCTCGCCAGTCTGACAAAATTCAAGGACGCATTCGAGCAGCCTTGACATTACAAATGTGTTAGCGATAACATACAATCATCAGCCGGCTTTGGGAGGAGCAATGTTGACCAATCGCACGCTCATCGATTTTCAGGGGATCACCAAGGACTTCGGCGGAACGCGTGCGCTGTCGAATGTCTCGATCGATCTTCGCGAGGGCGAAATCCTCGCTCTGCTCGGAGAGAACGGGGCCGGCAAATCAACGCTGATCAAGACATTGGCCGGTATCTATAAGCCGGATTCCGGACAGATCCTGTTTCGCGGTGAACCCTATCAGCATCGCCCGCCGCGTCCCAATGAGCGCCAGCCCGTTGCCTTCATCCATCAGGACCTCGGTCTGATCGAGTGGATGACGGTCGGCGAGAATGTCGGTCTGGCGCAAGGTTTTTCACTTCGTTCGAAATTGATCGACTGGCGCAGCACGGAAGAGCGCGCCCGCGAGGCCCTGCGTCTCGTCGGTTGCGATTTCGATCCGACGACGCGCGTGCAGGACCTGACGCGCACGGAAAAATCACTGGTGGCTATCGCCCGGGCTCTTGCAGTGGAGGCTGATGTTCTGGTGCTGGACGAGCCTACCGCCAGCCTTCCCGCGGACGAAGTCGACCGGCTGTTCGATGCCATCCGGCCGCTGAAGGAACGCGGCGTCGGCATGATCTATGTGTCGCACCGGCTCGACGAAATTTTCCGCATCGCCGATCGCGTCGCGGTCCTGCGCGATGGCAAGCTCGTCGGTCAGAAGCCGGTTTCCGAGACGAAGCCGGCCGAGCTGGTGGAAATGATCGTCGGTCGTCCGGCCGACCAGTTGTTTGCGAAGGCTGAAACGGTACCTGGCGAAACCATCGTCGCGGTGCGCGACATGGTCTGCGCCGGCGCCGGCCCGGTTTCCTTCGATGTCCGTCGCGGCGAGCTTCTCGGCCTTGCCGGCCTGCGCGGTGCCGGCCAGGAGCTGATCGGACGCGCGCTGTTCGGCTGCGAAGGCTTTGGCGGCACGGTCACGATTCACGGCGCAACGCCGGATCTTTCCAGCCCCGTCGCTGCGATGCGTTCCGGCGTCGGTCTGATCGCCCGCGACCGTACCGAAGAATCGGTCGCCATGTCTCTGTCATTGCGGGAAAATACGTTCATCAATCCGGGGGCATCCGGGCGGTCGTTGTTCTCGTTCCTTTCGCCGGCCCGAGAAGCTGAAAAGGCACGGGTCATCGGCGCCAGCGTCGGCCTACGACCTAACAATCAAAGCCTGCCGATCGAGGCCTTGTCCGGTGGCAACCAGCAGAAGGTGGTCGTCGCCCGCTGGCTCGTCACCGGACGCAAGCTCCTGATCGCCGAGGATCCAACGGCGGGCGTCGATGTCGGCGCCAAGGCGGAAATCTACCGGCTGATTGCGCAAGCCGTCGAAGCCGGGCTGGCGGTGATCGTCGTATCCACCGATTTTGAAGAAATCGCACATATCTGCCACCGCGCACTGGTGTTTTCGCGCGGCCGGATCGTCCGCGAACTGTCGGGGCCAGCCCTGACCGTTCAGTCGGTGATCACGGCTGCGTCGGCATCGGAAGCGGCCTGAAGGAGAAGACCCATGCAATCCATCGAATCCACCGCGCTCGAGCCGACCCGCGCCGAGCTTTCAGGCCTGTCGTCGGGGCAGAAGATCATGCGCTTCATCCCGGTCTACGGACTGGTCATCCTGATGGTGTCGCTGATCATCCTCTTCTCGATCCTCTTGCCATCGACCTTTCCGACGCTGCTCAACCTGCGTTCCATCGTGTCCGACAAGGCGATCATCGCGCTTTTGTCGCTCGCCGCGATGATCCCCATGGCTTCGGGCCGCATCGATCTCACGGTCGGATACGGCATCGTGCTCTGGCATATCCTGGCGATCAGCCTGCAGACCATGTATGGCGTGCCGTGGCCGATGGCGGTCCTGATCGTGCTGGCGCTTGGCGCGCTGACGGGTTTCCTCAATGGCCTTCTGGTGGAAATCGCGCGGATCGATTCCTTCATCGCGACCCTTGGAACGGGGACCGTTCTTTACGCCCTTGCGCTTTGGCATACCGGCGGTCGGCAGGTGGTCGGCGTCCTGCCAGATGGCTTCTACGCCCTCAACGGCACCATGATTTTTGGTTTGCCGATTACCGGTTTCTATGTGCTGGGCCTTGCGATCGCGCTGTGGCTGATCCTCGAATATCTGCCGATCGGCCGTTACGTCTATGCTATCGGCGCCAATCCGAAAGCCGCAGCGCTGAACGGTATTCCCGTGCGCCGTTTCGTCATGGGGGCTTTCATTACCTCCGGCGTCCTCGCAGCGCTTGCCGGCGTCCTGCTGGCCTCCAAGCTGCGGATCGGACAGGCGAGTGTCGGGCTTGAATATCTGCTGCCGGCGCTGGTCGGCGCCTTTCTCGGCTCGACGACGATCAAGCCCGGACGCGTCAATGTCTGGGGCACGATGACCGGCGTCGTCATTCTGGCGGTCGGCATTTCCGGCATCCAGCAGTTTGGTGGCTCATTCTTCGTCGAGCCGCTGTTCAACGGCGTAACGCTTCTCGTGGCTATCGGCATTGCCGGCTACGCCCAGAGGCGCCGCGGTACGGTTTCGAAGGCCCCGCCTGCAAAGGGAAAATGAGGGCTGGCGGGCCTGGACGAAAGATCATCAATCAATGGGAGGAACGACAATGAAACGCAGAACAGTCTTGCAGATGTCCATCGCTATGATGGCGCTCGTAGCGGCGGGCCCGGCACTTGCCGATGCAATGTCCGACGCCAAGGCGGTCGTCGATAAATATGCCGTGCGGGTCACCAACTGGGATGGACCGAAGGAAAGCCCCAAGGCGCAGGAAGGCAAGACGATCGTCGTTCTCGCCGGCGACCTAAAGAATGGCGGCATCCTGGGCGTCACCACGGGTGTAGAGGAAGCTGCAGCGGCCATAGGCTGGGAAGTCAAGGTTCTGGACGGCGCCGGTTCGATCGGTGGCCGCACGGCGGCTTTCGGCCAGGCCATGGCGCTAAAGCCGGCCGGCATCATCATCAACGGTTTCGATGCCGTCGAGCAGGCGCCGGCCATGGCCGAAGCCAAGGCTGCAGGCATTCCGCTGGTTGCCTGGCATGCAGGGCCGACCATCGGCCCTGATGAAGCCAACGGCCTCTTCGCCAACGTCTCGACAGATGCCATGGAAGTCTCCAAGGCTGCGGCCGACTGGGCCTATGTCGATGCCAAGGGTAAGCCGGGCGTGGTGATCTTCACGGATTCGACCTATGCGATCGCTATCGCAAAGGCCGACCGGATGAAGGAAGAGATCGAGGCCCTCGGGGGCAAGGTGCTTGAATATGTCGATACGCCGATCGCCGAGACCTCCCAGCGCATGCCGCTTCTGACGACGTCGCTGCTGCAGCGCTACGGTGACGAATGGACGCATTCGCTCGCTATCAACGACCTCTACTTCGACTTTATGGGTCCGGCGCTTGCCGCCGCCGGCAAGTCCGGCACCGATGCACCGATCAACGTTGCTGCCGGCGACGGTTCGGAATCGGCCTATCAGCGCATCCGTGCCGGCCAGTTCCAGAAGGTCACGGTCGCCGAACCGCTCAACCTGCAGGGCTGGCAGCTCGTCGATGAACTGAACCGCGCCTTTGCCGGTGAAAAATGGTCTGGCTACCTGTCGCCGCTGCATGTCGTCACTTCCGACAATGTCGAGTTCGACGGCGGACCGAAGAACACCTTCGACCCGGACAATGGCTATCGCGACGAATACAAGAAGCTCTGGGGCAAGATGTAACCCTCCCGGAAACGAGGCGTCGCGAATGGCGCCTCGGATCTTTCCTGTTTTATCCCTTCTCTGAAAGTCTCATCATGATCATCCGTTACGCCCTGTTCGAGGGCGAAATTCATGCTGGCCGCGAGGCCGAGTTTCGGGCATACGTCAAGGAACGCCTGGTGCCACTGTGGACGACTTTTCCGGGGGCGGAGGAAGTGCGGGTGCTCGACGGCACCGATCGCGACGAGGGCGCACCGAGCTTCGCCATGGCGCTGGCCATCCGCTATCCCGACATGGCGGCCTGCGAGAAGGCCCTGCAGTCCAACGTTCGCTTCAAGAGCCGCGAAGTCACGGCCGGTCTTTTGACGATGTTCACCGGCAAGGTGCACCATCACGTCTTCGACGCCAACCAATATCCCGTTTCACCCGTTTGATATCGGCCACATACACTGCGTTCAGCGGCGGTGCAGGGTAACCGGCAGCCCGCCGCGTGGTCGTAGCGTCAGTCGGCATTGCGGCTCGACCTTGGCGTCCTCGGCAACCCTGACCTTGAAACGCTGGGCGATGATGGCGAGGCAAAGGATCGATTCCGTCAGCCCGAATTGCAGACCTGGGCAGACCCGCGGGCCGCTGGCAAAGGGAATATAGCTGTAGGGGATGGGCTTCTGGCCATCCAGAAACCGTTCCGGCTTGAACAGGTTGGCATCCGTAAAGAAGGCCTCCGTGCGGTGCAACAGCCAAGGCACGATCAGGATCAGCGACGCCGGCTTGACCTCGATATCGCCGATTCTGTCGGCCTTCGTCGCCTGACGCGCAAGAATCGGAACGGGCGGGTAGAGGCGTAGCGTCTCTTCGATGACGGCGCGGCACCATTCAAGCTTCGGGACATCGTCCAGCGTCGGCACATTGCCGCCGCAGACGCGTTCGATTTCCTCATGCACCGATTGTTCGACCCAGGGCGCCCGCGACAGCAGATACCAGGCCCAGGTGAGTGTGGCCGCCGTCGTTTCGTGCCCTGCCATGAAGATGGTCGCGGCCTCGTTACGGAGCGCCACCACATCGAGTTTCAGCTCCGGATTCCGGCTCTGGCGCCGCACCAAGAGTTCGACCATGGAATTGTTGTCACCGCGTCCAGCCAGGTGATCCTCGACCACTTTGTCGATGATGCCGTGGATGCGCTTGACCGAGCGGCGCAGCTTCGGCGTGCGCAGCACCGGCAGGCCTTCGTCGAAGCCGAGGAAATAGCCGATATTAATGGAATCGATCAGCGACTGGTAGCTGGTGAAGCCTTCTGTGACCGCGTTTGCGGCCTCCTCGCCGAGGTCGTTTCCGAAAACGCTGCGGGAAATGATTTCCGCCGTCAGCCCGGCCATTTCGTAGAGTGCGTTGACACTTGCGCCGTCCTGCATGTCGTTCCAGCGTTGAACCAGTTCGGTGGAGGTGTTCTCCATGATCTTGCCGAAGGCGGGAACGCGGTTCTTGTGGACGATGTCGTTGACCAGCGGTCGCCGCTGTTTCCAGGTGTCACCGTCGGAGATGAACAGGCCGTCGCCGAGCAGGAATTCAAGCGCGCGGCGCATCTGCGGCGACTTGCGCTCGAAATTTTCGTGACGGGTCGCGACGACATATTTGATCGCTTCCGGCGAATTGACGATCACGATCTGCCGGCCGAAAAGCTTCATGGTGGAAACGCGGTTGGTATAGTCGTTTTCACGCCAGATCGACAGGAAGTCGTGCCGCGCCTTCAGGATCAGGTTGAGAGGCTTACCAGGCTTGCCGCGGTAGAAATCCGCATGCGCAGGCTCAAGCGTAGTCTCGCCACGCTTTTCGACGATGTCAGTCGTTTGCCGAAAACTCGCAAACATGATCCGGCTGCCCCAGCAAGACGGGACACATCAAGCTGCCCCGAAAATTTCGTTGTCCCCGGATAGCAGCAAATGGAGGCGGTGCAAAATTCTTTCCTGCAACACAAAACCTGCCGCAGAAGGCGGCAGGTTTTCAGCGCCCGGCGATTTGCCGCGCGTCACTGAAGTTCAGCGCAGGCCTTGGCAATCCGCTCCAGCGCGACGGTCAGTTCCGCTTCCGATGTCGCATAGGAAATCCTGAAGAACGGTGACAGGCCGAAAGCCGAACCGGGTACGACCGCGACATGTGTTTCGTTGAGCAAGTAGGCGCAGAAATCGGTATCGGTTTCGATCCGCTTGCCTGCCGGTGTCGTCTTGCCCAGCATGCCGGCACAGCCGGAATAGGTGTAGAAGGCCCCTTCCGGCACGCGGCAATCCAGACCATCGATCGCATTCAGGCCTGCAACGACGAGATCGCGGCGTCGTTTGAAGCTGGCCGTGCGCTCCTTGAGGAAATCCTGCGGCCCGTTGAGCGCGGCCACGGCCGCTGCCTGGCTGATCGAGCAAGGGCAGGAGGTTGCCTGGCTCTGCACAACGGCCATGGCCTTGATCAGGTCGCGCGGGCCACCGGCGTAACCGATGCGCCAGCCGGTCATGGCATAGGCCTTGGAGACACCGTTGACGGTCAGCGTCCGGTTCTTCAGCCGCGGCTCCAGTGCCGCCGGCGTCACGAATTCGAAGTCGTCATAGAGGATATGCTCATACATATCGTCGACCAGAAGCCAGACATGCGGATGCCGGAGCAGCACGTCGAGAAGCGGCCGGTAGTCGGCGGCGCTATAGGCAGCACCCGAGGGATTCGATGGCGAATTCAGCATGACCCAGCGTGTCTTGGGCGTGATCGCCGCTTCGAGCTGCTCGGCCTTCAGGCGAAAACCTGCTTCTGCGTCGCAGGCGATGAGAACCGGCTTGCCTTCGGCGATTTCGACGATATCCGAGTAGGAGGTCCAGTAGGGCGTCGGGATGATCACCTCGTCGCCGGGGTTCAGCGTCGCCATCATGGCGTTGAACAGGATCTGCTTGGCGCCGGTTGCGACCGTGATCTCATCTAGCTCATAGGAAACCTCGTTTTCCCGGATGAACTTGTCCCGGATCGCCTTTTTCAGCTCCGGCGATCCGTCAAGCGCGGTGTACTTGGTCTGACCGCTCTGCATGGCATCCCATGCCGCCTGCTTGATATGATCGGGCGTGTCGAAATCCGGCTCTCCGGCGCCGAGGATGATCACCGGCTTGCCGTCGCGCTTCATTGCTTGCGCCCGAGCGCCGATTTTCAGGATTTCCGAAACACCGATCGTGGAAATCCGCGAGGCGGGCGCGAAGCCCGCCTCCTCAACCTGTGTGTTGATGGTCATGCCCAATCCTATCAATTATTCGATGTCAAACGAGACGCCCTGAGCCAGCGGCAGGGCCTTCGAATAGTTGATCGTGTTGGTGGCGCGGCGCATGTAAGCGCGCCAAGCATCCGAGCCCGACTCGCGGCCGCCGCCGGTTTCCTTTTCGCCGCCGAATGCGCCACCGATTTCAGCACCTGACGTGCCGATGTTGACATTGGCGATGCCGCAGTCGGAGCCGTCAGGCGAGAGGAAGCGCTCGGCTTCCTGCAGGTCGAGCGTGAAGATCGACGAAGACAGGCCGGCACCGACGGCATTGTGATCGGCAACGGCAGCGTCGAAGTCGCTGTATTTCATGACGTAGAGGATCGGGGCGAAGGTTTCCTCGGTGACGGGGCCGTCCTGCTTCGGCATTTCGACCAGGGCCGGCTTCACATAGTAGCTGTTGGCATGACCGAGATCGACGCGTTCGCCGCCGGTGATCGACCCGCCGTGCGCTTCTGCTCCGGCAAGCGCCTTCTGCATGTTGTCGTAAGCCGGCTTATCGACCAGCGGGCCGACGAGAGCGGTGGATTCCAGCGGGTTGCCGACCGAAACGCTCGTATAGGCCTTCTTCAAGCGCGGAACGAGCTGGTCGTAGACGCTCTCATGGACGAACAGGCGGCGCAGCGTCGTGCAGCGCTGGCCGGCCGTGCCCATCGCACCGAAGGCGATGGCGCGCAGTGCCATGTCGAGATCGGCAGACGGGCAGACGATGCCGCCATTGTTGCCGCCGAGTTCGAGGATGGCCCGGGCAAAACGCTTGGCAAGGCGCGGGCCGACGTCACGGCCCATGCGGGTGGAGCCCGTCGCCGAAACCAGCGGCACCTTCGGGTGATCGACCATGACTTCGCCGATGGTGCGGTCGCCGATCAGAACCTGCGTCAGTCCATCAGGCGCATCGCCGAAACGGGCGATGGCGCGATCAAGGATAGCCTGCGATGCAAGGGCGGTGAGCGGCGTCTTTTCCGATGGCTTCCAGACGACGGCGTTGCCGCAGACCAGCGCAAGCGCCGAGTTCCAGGCCCAGACGGCAACCGGGAAATTGAAGGCGGAGATAACGCCGATGACGCCGAGCGGGTGCCAGGTTTCCATCATGCGGTGGCCGGGACGCTCGGTGGCGATGGTCAGACCGTAGAGCTGGCGGGAGAGACCGACAGCGAAATCGCAGATGTCGATCATTTCCTGGACTTCGCCGAGACCCTCCGAGGTGATCTTGCCGGCTTCAATGGATACGAGACGGCCGAGATCGGCCTTGTGGGCGCGCAGTTCCTCGCCAAGCAGGCGGATCAATTCGCCGCGCTTCGGAGCAGGCACCAGGCGCCAAGCGCGAAAGGCCGCGTCGGCCTTCTCGATCTTGGCGGCAGCGTCGGCAGCCGAGACCGTCTTCAGGCTGGCGATCTGCTCGCCGGTCACCGGCGAGAAGGAGGCCATGTCGCCGCCTGTGTAGAGATCCTTGGAGACGCCAAGCTTCTCCAAAAGTGTGGCCGTTTCCTGAACGACATTTACCGTCTTTGTTGCAATGTTCATGATGAGCAAACTCCCGTTTTCTTGGTCTAAGGACTATCCGAAGCGCACCGCGCCGAGCTCTCCCGGCGAGGTAATGGCTTTGAGGCCCTGAGCCATGTCCTTGATTTTCTGTTGCGTATAGAGGTCGTAATAGGCCTGGTTTTTGCGGCCGATGGCATGTTCGGCGCTGAAGCTGCCGTTGAAATCCTTGACGGCGATGGCAAACACCCAGTCGCGCAGCCGCCGCTCGAAATCGGGGTCCGATGCCGAAGCGCTGTCCTTCGGCACCACCAGATTGAAATGCACGCCGCCATCGCCGATATGGCCGAAATCGCAGATCGTCACCTCCGGAAAGGCGTTCGGCATATCGGCCTTCATGCGATAGCAGAAGGCCATGATATCACCTCTGCGGAAGGAAAGATCAAACGCGATCAGTTTTCCGGAGTGCTTCACACCTTCCGACAGGGCATGGCGCAGCGACCACATTTCATGGGCCGGACCGACGAAGGCATCGGCGAGCGGCGCTTCGTCCGTTTCCCAGATTTCCGCCAGCACCGTTTCCAGCACCGCATCGAGCGACTGCTCGCCCTCGCGCGATTCCCAGGTGCGGGAGATCTCGGCCAGGATCACATAGTCCGGCACGTTGCCGCCCTGGAAGGGATTTTTCAGCGATGGCACATGGTCGAGCGCCGCCGAGACGGAATTTTTGAGATGCCCTCGAAGGCTGAGAAATAGGCGCCGAGCCTGTCTTCCATGGCGCGCAGAAGCGGCATGACATGGGCGCCACTGGCCGGGACCAGATAGGCGGTCGCCACCTGCTTCGGCAGGGGCTCAATGTTCAGCACGCATTCGGTGATAATGCCGAAGGCGCCCGAGGTGCCGATGAAAACCTGCTTCCAGTCGATGCCGGTATTGTTCTTGCGCAATTCCGAGGTCAGGTCGAGGATCGTGCCCGCTTCATCGGCAAGCACGACCTTGATGCCCAAAGTGTTGCGGCGCACGTCGCCGTATTTCAGGAAGCGCGAACCGCCGGTATTGGTGGCGAGCATGCCGCCGATGCGCGGATCGGCACCAAGGTCGATCGGGAAGAAAAGCCCGTGCTTTTCCAGCCGGCTATTGATGTCGGAAAGCCGGAAGCCAGCGTCCAGGCGAAGCGAGCGATTGTCGAGATCGAGATCGAAACGATCGGTCATCCGGTCGAGGCTGAGAACGATCTGCTTACCGGACGTATCCGGTGTCGAACCCGAGACGAGGCCGGTATTGCCGGATTGCGGCACAATCGTCAGGTCATGGCGCACGCAATAGGCCACCGTCTGCGAGACTTCCTCGGTGGTGCGGGGGCGCAGGACAAGCGCTGCTATGCCGGCATCGTATCGGGCGCCGGTCTGATAGCCGGCCATATCGCCACCATCGGAGACAACGCCCTTGTCGCCGAGCATGTCCAGCAGTGCTGCCCTGTGCCGTTCATCGATCATGGCTGCGACTTACTCCGCCGCTTCGGCATGCGAGAGCGTGTTCAGGCATTCGGCGATCGAGGCCTGTTCGATGCCCGCATAATGATCGAACTCGTTCAGCACTTTTGCGCCAAGATCCTGCTCGAAACGCTGCTGGTTCGGGCTTGCGACAAAATCCTGAGCCGCCTCGTCCCCGAGGTTGGACTGGAAAATTCCGGCGGCGCTGACGGGCAGGAAATCCTCGTAGACAACAGGGTCGAACTGCACGAGCCCGTCAGCGATCAGGCTTTCGAGGCTTTTCGAGGCATCGGCTTTCGTCTTGCGGCCCTTGGCGGTCAGCGAATAGGCAAAATAGCCAAGGCCTTCGGTACGGATACCGGCCCAGCTGTCCGGGAAGGGAGTGAAGGCTTCGGTCAAGGCTTTTTCGTATTCGGCTGCGTTCGAGCCATCGGCCGCGGGGCGGATGACCTCGCGTGACGCGTTCAGCAGGTCGTCGTAAAGAGCGCGCCCTTCGGGGTCAGCGCAATACCGCGCTGTTCGATCTCGCCAAAACGGGCGGTGTGCGAGCCTTCCTTCCAGCTGCCATCTTCCGCCTGGAAAGAGACAGGTTCCTCCAGCGCCTTGAAGGACGTCTGGCGCAGGAGAATGGCGCATTTCCGACTCGGCGGGCCTTCGATCGTTGCCTTCGGTGCGATCCCGTATTCCGGCATCTGCGCCTGGACAGCATCGATATCGAGCGTGCGCGGCGTCAGGTGATTGATATGCGGTCCCTTGAAGGAAACGACATCGGCGATCAGCCGGTGCGCATCATGCAGCCGGTGATACATGTCCGGGCTGACATTGGCGCGGTCGTGCCAGCGGAAGGTTTCCAGCGCCTCCGTGACAAAACGCTCGGCATCGGCCTTGTCGAGACCGCCCTGCCTTTCCGCCTTTTCCGTCAGCGCGATGGCACCTTCGGTAAAAATCCGGCGCTTCGACAGGATTTTCTCGGCTTCATGGCGCAGTGATCCGTCAGCAACCAGATCGAGACGCAGCAGCGAGGTGAAAACGCGGAAGGGATTTTTCTTGAGGGCAGCCTCGCCGACCGGACGGAAGGCCGTCGAATGAACCGGGACGCCGGCCGTCGAAAGGTCGTAGTAGCCGACCGGCAGCATGCCCATGACGGCAAAGACGCGGCGCATCATCGACAGCTCGCCCGGCGTGCCGAGGCGGATGGCGCCGTGACGCTCCTGCGAGATGCGGTCCAGTGAATCGGTTTCTTCGAGCCGCTCAAGCTGGGCCGGATCGGCCGCCAGCGTCTCGGCGTTGACCTTGGCAACCAGTTCCATCAGCGTGCCGTAGGCCGGCACTTCAGCGCGATACATCGTCGACATCGCAGCAGAAAAGGCCGAGCGGATATCGTCGGCGGATACGAAACGGTTGTCAGTCACGGCGCGGACCTTTCGAAAGACGTGATAAAGCTTGGTCATTCTCAATCCGTATCATATATAGGCTCTATACGCATTGATTGCGACAATTTTGACTATGGTCATGCGAGGCGCGAATGAAGTTGAGCAGAAGGCTGGTTCCAGACGTGACGACGCTGCAGGCGTTCGAATGCGCGGCACGCCATGGCAGTTTCACGCAGGCGGCGACCGAACTTAATCTGACGCAAAGCGCTGTCAGCCGCCAGATCAAGGATCTCGAAATCCAGCTCGGCGTTCTTCTGTTCGAACGGGTTCGCCAACGGGTGATCCTCTCGGATGCCGGCCAGAAGTTCCTGCCGGAGGTTCGGCGCCTGCTCAATCAGTCGGAAGAGTTGATGGTGCGGGCGATGGCGTCGGCACGTTCGGAATCAACGCTGTCGATCGCGTCGTTGCCGACTTTCGGCAGCCGCTGGCTGACACCGCGCCTGCCGGATTTCCTGAGGCAGCACCCGGGGACCGTCGTCAACATTGCCTCGCGCTCCCAGCCTTTCGATTTCGAGGAGCAGAATTTCGATCTGGCGATCCACTACGGCCAGCCGGTCTGGGCGCATGCGACCTGTAGCTATCTCTGCAGCGAAGTCATCATCCCCGTGGCGAGCCCGGCGCTGATGGCCGCGACCCCGATGTCGGATCCGCAGGAACTGGAAGATAAGCCGCTGCTGCATCTGGCCACCCGTCCGAAAATGTGGGCGCAATGGTGCGAAGCCAACGGGCTCGATATCAAGTCTGCCTATCGCGGCAACCGGTTCGACCAGTTTTCTATGGTGATCGAGGCCGCGGCTGCTGGTCTCGGTATCGCACTTGTCCCGCGTTACCTGATCGAGCAGGAGCTGGCACAGGACCGTCTGCGTATTCTGTTCGATCGGCCGATGCAGACGGAAAACAGCTATTATCTGGTCGTGCCCGAGGGAAAGCTGGAAAATCCCGTCAGCCGGGCGTTTCGGGCCTGGATCACGAGCCAGGTCGGCTAGGACGCCTTCGGAACCTTTCGCCACGCGATACGTTCCCGTGGGAGGCAAACATCAAAATCGGACCCCGTTTTGAACAAATTACATCCCTATGCTCACCCGGAAATCATCCTTTGCCAGGGTTGCGCCGCCTGACCACATGTCAATTCGTTCACGCGACGCTTCGGTCTCCTTGCATGCTTTCGGCACTACGGCTAGAAAATGCCACGTTCGTTCCTCAGATCAGCCTGACATCAAACCAAACGGCCGCTTTCACGATCACCATCTCTTGCTTTCGTGCGATGCCGTTTCCTTTGCACCAGCATAAAGGGTGGTTAGAACCATGGCTGAGAAAAGTCTAAGTCAAGGGCCCAAGCCCATCCGGCAAGCCGATGCGAGCCGGGCAAAACAACACCCGTTGGATCCAGAACCCGCACCCATGCCCCTTCATAACAAGCCGTCCACACCACCGCGCGAGCCGGAATCGAAGCAAATCGATTATAATGACTCGATTCGTTCGACCTATTTCACCATCGACGAACTGCATGAGAGCGGCGCCAAGCTTGCGCGTGAAGGGGTGTCGGCGCTTCCGGGATTCTTCCCGTTCGAATTCAGGGCGCGTCATAAGGAAAACGAAAACGAGATTTTCCGCGTCTATAAGGTGACAGCGGCCGATGTCGAGGCTGGTGCGTCGATTACGCCGGCGGCGGAATGGCTGCTCGACAACCACTATCTCGTTGAGGAATCGATCCAGGAAGTCCGTCGCGATTTTCCGCGCAAATTCTACCGTCAACTGCCAACCATTGACGTCAACGGCACGACGATTCCTCGGACGATGGCGTTGGCCTGGCTCTATGTCGCGCATACCCATTCCACGGTTTCGCGCGAAAGCCTGACGGCCATGGTCACCGGCTTCCAGAACCACGAAACGCTGAAGATCGGTGAGCTCTGGGCCCTGCCGTCCATTCTCCGTTTCGTCCTCATCGAAAACCTGCGCCGTATCGCCATCCGGGTCGACCGCTCGCGCAGCATGCGGCAAAAGGCCAACGAGGTCGCCGACCAGATCATCCGGCTGAGCGAGGCCGACAAGGTCCAGGCGCTTCTCGCCGATGTTGAGCCGCTGTCTTCCGACAATACTTTCGTGGCGCAGCTTCTCTATCGCCTGCGGGACGGCTCGCAGACATCTGGTGCGGTCATCACCTGGCTTGAGGCGCAGCTGGAAAAACGCGGCAGCGACGTCGAGGATGCGTTGGTTGCCGAACAGAACCGGCTGTCATCAGGCAATGCCACGATGAGCAACATCGTGCGCAGCCTGCGCGAAATCGACGACAACGACTGGGCTGTGTGGTTCGAAAGCGTCAGCAAGGTCGATGCGGTGCTACGAGACGGCTCGGATTATGCCGCATTGGATTTCGGTTCGCGCAACAAGTATCGCAACACCATCGAAAAACTGGCGCGACGCTCGGGAAATTCAGAGCTTGATGTCACCAAGACCGCCCTTGCCATGGTCAAGGAGCCGCTGGAGCCCCGGGCCGCCAACATCGCCTCGCATGAGCCGAATGTCGGCGGTTTCCTAGTTGGCAAGCAGCGCCGCATTCTCGAGGAAAAGATCGGCTATCGTCCGTCTTTCCTCCAGTCGGTCATCCGCGCCAGCCGCAAGCTCGATTGGCTGGCAATTGCCGGTCCGAACATCATCCTGACGGTTCTGGCGATGATCGCCGTCTATGTGTTCGTCAGTCCGATGGACATTCCAAGCGGCGCCAAGCTGATCATGCTGCTCTTGTTCGCCCTGCCGGCTTCGGAAGGCGCCGCCGGGTTGTTCAATACGCTGGTCACACTGTTCGTGCCCCCGTCGCGCCTTGTCGGCTACGAATTTCTCGAAGGCGTTCCAGAGGACGCCCGTACGCTTGTTGTCGTTCCCTGTCTCATCTCCAAGCGCGATCATGTCGATGAACTCGTGCGCAATCTGGAAGTCCACTATCTCGCAAATCCGCGTGGCGAAGTTTATTTCGCCCTTCTCAGCGACTGGGCCGACAGCAAGTTCGAAGAAACGGCAACCGATCTCGACGTGCTTGACTATGCCAAGCATGAGATCGAGGCGCTGTCTGCGCGTTATGCCCATGATGGCCGGACACGCTTTTATCTTCTCCACCGCCGCCGGCTTTACAACGAGGCCGAAGGCGCCTGGATGGGCTGGGAGCGCAAGCGCGGCAAGTTGCACGAACTCAATCTTCTGCTGCGTGGCGACCGCGATACAAGCTATCTGCCGGGTGCCGATATGGTACCTGCGAACGTGCAATATGTCATGACGCTGGATGCCGACACGCGCTTGATGCGCGATGCGGTGACCAAGCTCGTCGGCAAGCTCTATCACCCGATCAACCGCCCGGTCGTTGATCCGGAAACGCAGCAGGTCACGGCCGGCTACGGCATTCTGCAGCCCCGCGTGACACCGTCTCTGACCACCGGCAGCAATGCCTCGGCCTTCCAGCGTATCTTCTCGATCAATCGCGGAATCGACCCTTACGTCTTCACAGTGTCAGACGTTTATCAGGACATTGCCGGCGAAGGCACATTCACCGGCAAAGGCCTCTATCATGTCGACGCCTTCGAGGCGGCGCTGAAGGGCAAGATCGAGGAAAATGCCGTTCTCAGCCACGATTTGCTTGAAGGGTCCCTGGCGCGTTGCGCGCTTGTCAGCGATGTAGAGCTGGTCGAGGACTTTCCGACCCGCTACGAGGTGGAAATGTCGCGCCAGCACCGCTGGGCGCGTGGCGACTGGCAGTTGCTTCCCTACATGTTCAACCTGGCGAATGGCGTCTCGATGCTCGGCCGTTGGAAGATGTACGACAACCTTCGCCGCTCGCTGATCCCTGCCGCCTGGCTCCTCGCCTCGGTCATGGGCTGGTACTATATGGAGCCGACTCAGGCGCTCATCTGGCAGGCCGTGCTGATCTTCAGCCTGTTCGTCGCTCCGACCCTGTCGCTGATCAATGGCCTTATGCCACGCCGCAATGACATTGTCGCGCGCGCCCATCTACATGCCGTCCTGTCGGAAATCCAGGCTTCGAATGCGCAAGTCGCGCTTCGCATCGTTTTCATCGCCCATTCGGCAGCGATGATGCTGGATGCGATCGTGCGTTCCATCTACCGCACCTTCGTCAGCGGCAAGCTGATGCTGGAATGGCGCACTGCAGCCCAAGTCCAGAGTTCGGCAGGCGGCACCATCCTCGATTATTACAGGTCGATGTGGATTGCGCCGGTGCTTGCCGTCGTTTCGCTGGCGCTTGCCGCGATTTCCGAAACCGGCCTGCCCTTCATCGGCGTGCCCTTCGCGCTGCTCTGGGTACTTTCGCCGGCAATTGCCTGGTTCGTCAGCCAGTCGGCCGAGACCGAAGACCAGCTGGTCGTGTCGGAAGAGGTTGTCGACGACTTCCGCAAGATCGCGCGTCGGACCTGGCGTTATTTCGAGCAGTTCGTTGACAAGAGCCAGAATTTCCTGCCGCCGGACAACTTCCAGGAAATCCCGCATCCGATCCTCGCCGAGCGGACGTCTCCCACCAATATTGGCGTTTACCTGCTCTCCGTCATGTCGGCCCGCGATTTCGGCTGGATCGGCTTTGAGGAGACGATCAACCGTCTCGAGCAGACGGTGGCGACCATCGACCGGATGCCGAAGTTCCGCGGCCATCTCTATAATTGGTACAAGACCGACACGCTCGAACTGATGGAGCCGCGCTATGTGTCTGCGGTCGACAGCGGCAATCTTGCCGGCCATCTGATCGCCGTGTCCTCCATGTGTCGCGAATGGGCGGAGGCGCCCTCGGCCCATGTTCAGGGCAGCCTCGACGGTATCGGCGACGTTGCCGCCATCCTGTCCGAAGTGCTGGCAGACCTGCCCGACGACCGCAAGACCGTGCGGCCGCTGCGGCGCTTGATGGAAGAGCGTATCGTCGGCTTCCAGAACGCGCTGGCCGCCGTCAAGCGCGAGCCTGAATTCGCCTCGATCCGCGTCATCAATCTGGCGGTCCTCGCCCGCGATATCCATAAGCTGACGGTCAATCTCGACCATGAAGTCAAGAATACGCAAAGCGGCGAAGTGACTAAATGGGCCGCGGCTCTGGTCAATACCTGCGAGGCGCATATTTCCGATAGCGTCTTTGATCTCGGCGCCATCGAAACGCTCCGCCAGCGGCTCATCGTCATTCGCGATCGGGCACGCGACCTCGCCTTCTCGATGGATTTCAGCTTCCTGTTCCGGTCGGAGCGGCGTCTGTTGTCGATCGGCTACAGGGTCAGCACCAACGAGCTTGACGAGGCCTGCTACGACCTTCTGGCGTCGGAAGCCCGCCTCACCAGCCTGTTCGCCATCGCCAAGGGCGACCTGCCGACGGAGCATTGGTACAAGCTTGGCCGTCCGATCGTGCCGATCGGCGCACGCGGCGCACTGGTCTCGTGGTCCGGCTCGATGTTCGAATATCTGATGCCGCCGCTGGTCATGCAGGAACGGCAGGGCGGCATCCTCAACCAGACCAACAATCTGATCGTTCAGGAGCAGATCAATCACGGTCGCCGGCTCGGTACGCCGTGGGGGATTTCGGAAGCGGCCTTCAACGCCCGCGACCATGAATTGACCTATCAGTACACCAACTTCGGGGTGCCGACGCTCGGCCTTAAGCGTGGACTTGGCCAGAACGCCGTCATCGCGCCTTATGCGTCGATCCTCGCCAGCATGTACGATCCGAAAGCGGCGCTCGCCAATCTGGAGCGGCTGCGGGACGTGGGCGCGCTCGGTGCCTATGGCTATCATGATGCGGTGGACTTCACCCCGACACGCGTGCCGGAGGGCAAGACCTGCGCCGTGGTGCGCAACTATTATGCCCACCATCACGGCATGTCGATCGCAGCCGTCGCCAATGTCGTCTTCAACGGACGCCTGCGCGCGTGGTTCCATGCCGATCCGGTGATCGAGGCAGCGGAACTGCTGCTCCAGGAAAAAGCGCCGCGCGACATTCCGGTCATCAACGCCAAGCGCGAGCCGGAATCTCTCGGCAAGGGACAGGCCGATCTCTTGCGGCCGGAAGTCCGTACGGTGGTCAATCCGCTCGTCAAGGACCGCGAGACGGTGTTTCTGTCGAACGGCCATTATTCGGTGATGCTGACGGCGACCGGAGCGGGCTATGCCCGCTGGAACGGCCAGACGGTGACGCGCTGGAAAGCCGATCCGACCGAGGATCGTACCGGCACGTTCATCTTCCTGCGGGATACGGCAACCGGTGCCTGGTGGTCGGCAACGGCAGAACCACGCCGCGCCGAGGGCGAAAAGGCGCTAGCCCGTTTCGGAGACGACAAGGCAGAATTCATCAAGACGGTCGGTGATCTCACCAGCGAAGTCGAATGCATCGTCGCCACCGAACATGATGCCGAGGGTCGCCGGGTCATCCTGCTCAACACCGGCACCGAAGATCGCTTCATCGAGGTGACCTCCTATGCCGAACCGGTCTTGACGACGGATGATACGGATACCGCCCATCCGCTGTTTTCCAAGATGTTCCTTCATACGGAAATCGACCCGAAGGGCGACGTCATCCGCGTCACGCGCAACAAGCGCAGCCCCGGCGAGCCGGACATGCAGGTCGCGCACCTGATTGCCGATAATGCCGGCAGCACGCGGCACACCGAAGCCGAAACCGATCGCCGCCGGTTCATCGGCAGCGGCCGCACGCTTGCCGAAGCGCAGGCTTTCGATGCCGAGGCCAAACTCTCGGGAACGGATGGCTATACGCTTGATCCGATCGTTTCGCTGCGTCGGGTCGTCCGGGTTCCCGCCGGAAAGAAGGTCAGTGTGATCTTCTGGACGATCGCGGCCCCCGGCCGCGAGGACATCGACCGCGCGGTTGAGCGCTACCGCCATCCTGACAGTTTCAACCATGAACTGATCCACGCCTGGACCCGCAGTCAGGTGCAGATGCGCCATGTCGGCATCACCTCGCAGGAAGCGGCCAGTTTCCAGATGCTCGGCCGATACCTCGTCTATCCCGACATGCAGCTTCGGGCCGATACGGCGACGGTGCAGGCGGGACTTGGCCCGCAATCGGCGCTCTGGCCGCTGGCCATCTCCGGCGACTTCCCCATCTTCGCCATCCGCATCAACGACGATGTCGATCTCGGCATTGCCCGCGAAGCGCTCCGCGCCCAGGAATATCTGCGCGCCCGTGGCGTCACCGCCGATCTGGTGATCATCAACGAGCGCGCCTCGTCCTATGCGCAGGATATGCAGCATACGCTGGATTCCATGTGCGAAAACCTGCGCCTGCGCGGCCTCTCCGACGGTCCGCGTCAGCATATCTTCGCGGTGCGCCGCGATCTTATGGAACCGCAAACATGGTCGGCGCTTCTGGCCGCATCGCGGGCCGTCTTCCACGCCCGCAACGGCAAGATTTCCGACCAGCTCACCCGGGCGGAAGCGCTGTTCTCGACGCCGGTCATCGAAAAAGCCGATGGCGAGCAGCCTTTGCTTCCCGTGATGTCTATCGCGGAAGGTTCGCATGCCGAGGTTTCGGGCGATGGCCTCGACTTCTGGAATGGCTTTGGCGGCTTTGCACCCGGCGGTCGCGAATATGTCACGCGCTTGCGCGGCAGGGAGGCAACGCCGCAGCCCTGGATCAACGTGATCTCCAACGAGACCTTCGGCTTCCATGTGGCGGCGGAAGGGGCCGGTTTCATCTGGAGCCGGAATTCCCGTGATTACCAGCTGACATCATGGACCAACGATCCCGTGATCAACCGCCCCGGCGAGGCGATCTTCATCCGTGATACGCAGAGTGGTGCGGTGCTGACGCCCTATGGCAGCCTGTCGCGCCGGAAATCCGTGGTGTTCGAAACGCATCACGGCCTCGGTTACTCGACCTTCAGCAGCACGCAGGAGGGGATTGCCATCGAAGCGACGCAGACCGTCGATCGTCAGGCACCGGTCAAGCATGTCAAGCTCTCGCTGACGAATACCGGAAACGACACCCGTAAACTCAAACTTTACGGCTATATCGAATGGGTTCTCGGCAACAATCGCGCAAAAACCGCACCCTTCGTCCTGTCGCAACGGGATGAGGAAACCGGCGCGCTTCTCGCCTTCAACCCCTACAGCATCGACTATTCCGGTCGGGCTGCGTTTCTGGCAGTCAGCGTCGAGGCACCCGATTTCACCACGAGCCGCCGCGAATTCCTCGGGCGCGGCGGAAGCCTCTACGCACCGCAGGCCGTCATCGATGGCACGGCGCTGTCAGGCGCCGTCGATCCGGATGGCGATTCCTGCGCAGCGCTGGCTTTCGATATCGCCCTGAAGCCGGGCGAAACTCGGGACGTAACCTTCTTCATCGGCGATGCAGATAATGCTGGACAGGCGGTCGAACTTGTAAAGTCGGCGCGCGAGACAGTGTTTGCGGAAATCGTTGCAGCCTCGACAGCCTTCTGGGACGATTTCACCGGTGTGCTGCAGGTCGAGACGCCGGACAAGGCCTTCGATACTATGGTCAATGCCTGGCTTCCCTATCAGAGCCTCGGATGCCGCATCCTGGCGCGGTCGGCCTTCTATCAGGCCAGCGGAGCCTATGGCTTCCGCGACCAGTTGCAGGATACACTGGCCTTCATCGTCCACCGTCCGGATCTGGCGCGCGCACAGATACTCAACGCTGCGGCGCGACAATTTGCCGAGGGCGACGTGCTGCATTGGTGGCTGCCGGGTAACGGTTCCGGCGTCCGCACGTTGATTTCCGACGACGTCGTCTGGCTTGCCCATGCCGTCGAGCACTATTGCTCGGTCACCGGCAACACCGACATCCTGAAAGAGCAGATCGCCTTCATCGAAGGCCCGGCGCTGGAAGAGGGTCAGCATGACAGCTTCTTCCAGCCGAAGGTCTCGGAGACGCGGGCCGATCTCTACGAGCATTGCGTTCGTGCGCTTGATCTGGCCATTGCCCGCAAGGGTGAAAACGGCCTGCCGCTGATGCTGGGCGGCGACTGGAACGACGGCATGAACCGCGTCGGAATCGAGGGCCGTGGTACCAGCGTCTGGCTGGGCTGGTTCCTGGCGTCTGCACTCCGGGCCTTCCTGCCCTTCGTGCGTGAGCGCGGCGACGAGGCCCGGGTCAAAGCCTGGGAAAACCATCTGGAGATCCTCAAGGCTGCGCTGGAAACCGCAGGCTGGGACGGCGATTATTATCGCCGGGGCTATTACGACAATGGAACGGCGCTTGGTTCCGCAGAAAACGATGTCTGCCGGATCGATTCCATTGCCCAATCCTGGAGCGTGCTGTCCGGCGAAGGCCAGCCCGAGCGCTCGGGCCAGGCCATGGATGCCGTGATGGCGGAGCTTGCCGATCCGGAACACCAGATCGTCCGTCTGTTCACGCCGCCCTTGTCCGATACCGAGCAGGATCCCGGCTATATCAAGGGCTATCCACCCGGCGTGCGCGAAAACGGCGGTCAGTATACCCATGCGGCCACCTGGGTCGTGCTGGCGCTGGCGAAACTCGGGCGCGGCGACGATGCCTGGAAAGCCTTCCAGATGCTCAACCCGGTCAACCACGCACTCGACCGCGAGGCTGCCGAGCATTACCGCGTCGAACCGTATGTGGTGGCTGCCGATATCTATGGCGAAGGCCCCCTGACAGGGCGCGGCGGCTGGACCTGGTATACCGGCTCTGCGGCCTGGCTCTACAGGGCAGCAGTCGAAGGCATCTTGGGCATTACCTGGGAAGGGGATCGTCTGATCGTCCGGCCTGTCATGCCGCAGGAATGGAACGGGTTCAAGGCCGAGCTTAAGATCGCTGGCCGCGTGCACGAGATTTCTGTGACCCGCGATGCGAAAAGTGGCGAACCGATCGTCAGCATCAATAATACTGTCACAAAAAACGCGCATGAAGGGGTTTTGCTACCCTAGCCGCGTTGATCCAAAACGGAAGCCGGCTTCGTCCCGAAAGGACAAGCCGGCTTTTTGCGTTTCAGGGCAGGACGGTGCGGGTAGATGTTAGGTCATGGGGCAGGGGCTCTGAACCATGAACGAGAGACCCCAGAACCCGAATGCTCCAGATTCCACAACGGGCGATCCCCGCCGATCCGGGCGCAACGCAACCGTCTTCGGTTGTCCCTGCCCTGCGCGATACGCGCCTTGATGTTTATCGCGCCCTTTGCCTGCTGATGATTTTCATCAATCACGTGCCGGGCCAATATCTCGAATATCTGACGTCCAAGAATTTCGGTTTCTCCGATTCGGCGGAGGCCTTCGTGCTGATCTCCGGTCTTTCCGCGGGGCTCGCCTATGGCCGGAAATTTATCGACGGGCGACGCCTTGCGATGACGCTGAAAATCTGGCGGCGGGCATTTGCGCTTTATGTCGCGCATATCATGACGAGTATCGTCACCCTCGCCATCTTTGCCGGTGGTGCGCTCTATTTCGGGCGGCAGGACCTGATCGGCGAAATCAACATCCGGCCGATGGTCGACCATACCGAGCAGGGGTTCGTTGCCATGGTGTTGCTCGGGCATCAGCTCGGCTACAATAACATCCTGTCCATGTATGCCGTGGTCTTTCTGCTCCTGCCGGGCATGCTCTGGCTTCTGCGGCTGGGCGGCGGGCTATTGCTTGCGGTTTCAGCGACCCTCTGGCTAGTCGCCGGCATCTTCATGATCGTCCCGTCGAATTTCCTCGATGAAGGCTACTGGTTTCTCAATCCCTGGTCCTGGCAGTTCCTGTTTGTAATCGGGCTGGTTGCCATGACGCATGTGCAGCGGGGCGGCGCGATCCCGCGCCATCCGCTGCTTCTCGCCCTGTCGGCTTTTTATGTCGGGCTGTCATTTCTATGGGTCATACTGTCCTGGTGGAATATCGACTTTTCCTATGGCTTGCCCGCAGTGCTGACGGGTTTCGACAAGACCTTCCTGTCGACCACGCGGCTTTTGCATGTCGTGGCACTTGCCTATCTGCTGGCGGTGCTACCGGTGTTCAGCCGGATGACGCGGCTGCGGCTCGATCATCCCCTTGTCGTGGTCGGGCGTCATTCATTGGCCGTCTTCATCTTCGGGACGATCCTTGCCATGGTGGCGCAGGTCATCCTGTTCGTCACGGGCAAGAGCCCGCTCTGGGGTACGCTTTTGGTGCTGATCGGTATCGGTCTGCACTTTGCCTATGCCTATTATCTCGACTGGCTCTCTGGTCTCTCGCGACAAGGGGCAATTCCCGCTTGATCCAGGCAACAAAAAACCGGCCCTGTAAAAACAGGGCCGGTCTTGTTGGTTCCGGAACTGACCCTGGGGATCAGGCTGCTGCTGTGTGGCTGCGACGGACATCGTCGTCCGTGAGAATACCACTGGCGCGCAGCAGGGCGGCAAAGCGGCCGTTGCTGTGGCTGAGTTCGTTGAAGCCGCCCATCTCGACGATCCGGCCGTGGTCCATGAAGATCACCAGATCCGCTTCCCGCACGGTCGACAGGCGGTGCGCGATAATGAAAGTCGTGCGGTCCTTGCGCAGGTTGTCGATGGCGACCTTCACGCGGTTCTCTGTCTCGACGTCTAGCGCGCTGGTGGCCTCGTCAAGCACCAGGATCGGTGCGTTCTTGAGGATCGCCCGGGCAATGGCGATACGCTGGCGCTCGCCGCCGGACAAGCGGTTGCCGCGCTCGCCGACCGGTGTGTCATACCCGTTCTGACGCGTCTCGATGAAGTCGTTGGCCGCCGCGGCCTGGGCTGCTTCGACGACGTCGTCGATCGAGGCATTCTCGCGGCCAAGGCGGATATTGTCGCAGATCGAGCGGTTAAGCAGGCCGGCATCCTGGAAGACCGTGGCGATCGAGCGGCGTAGCGATTTACGCGTCACCTTCGAGATATCGACACCATCGACAAGGATCTTGCCGGACATCGGCTCATGCACGCGCTGCAGAAGGTTGACCAGTGTCGTCTTGCCGGCGCCGGTCGGGCCAACGATGGCGATCGTCTGACCAGCCTTCGCTGTAAACGAGACATTGCGCATGCCTGGTGCACCATTGGCAAAGTCGAAGGACACATCACGGAATTCGACTTCGCCGTGCACGTCGCCGAGATCGCCGGCATCGGCGGGCTCTTCGCGTTCACGAACAGAGTCCTCGAGAACGAAGAAGTCTTCCAGCTTGGCACGGGCTTCGAAAATCTGCGTGACGAAGGCCTTCATCTGGTCGAGGCGACCGATGAGAAGACCGGCAAAGCCGATGAACGCGATGACGTCGCCGATGCGCAGTTCGCCCTTCTGGACGAGGACCGTACCGATGACGAGAATGGCCATCATCGAAATTGTCGAGGCCATGCGGTTCAGCGCGCTGGCCAGCGCCCACCAGTCGAGAACCGGGAGCTGGGCGGAGATCAGTTTCTGCGTGAAATTCTTCAGTTCGCGCGTTTCGGCTTCGATACGGTTGTAGCTATGCACCACCGAAACGTTGCTGATCGAGTCCGACACATGCGAAAACACGGTGTGGTAATGACCTTCGACCGAGGCCTGGCCTTCCTTGGTGCGGGTCATGACGACCTTGCCGATGACGACATAGAGAATGCCGAGCACGACGAGAACCAGCGACAGGCGAACGTCCATGGCAAAGGCGGTCGGGATCAGCAAAGTCAGGGCAACCGCAGTCGCCAGATGCTGACGCATGAATTCAAGCCAGAGGCCGAACAGCGTTTCGCAGGCGCGAAGCAGTGTATGAAGCGCATTCGACGTGCCACGTTGGGTGTGCCAGGACAACGGCATGGAGATGATGCGGCCAAAGGCCTCTGTGATCAGGGTCGAGCGGCGGGTATGCGCCAGACGGTCGGCTTCACGGGCGACCAACACAAAGGCGATCGTGTTGAAGACGCCGAGGCCAGCCCACATCAGGAGCATCGGGGTGACGGTTTCCTTGGATGAAATAGCATCGATGATCCGTCCGAAAAGGATCGGCTCGGCGATGGTGATTACCGCCAGAACGACGTTTGCCATGACAATCGCCGAAACCCGGAGCTTGTGAATGGCGAGATACTGAAGGGCTCTTGTGTAAACTTGGAACAATGACACTGTCTTATCCCTCTTGGGCATCTGAGTTTGCGTTGCCTTGGGCTGCAACGCGGGATTTTTAATGGCGGCAAAAGTATCTGAGAGCGACTAAAGGTCCGGAATCAGTCTAAGTTTTTTGTTTTCCTTGGTCTGTCGTCGACGGTCTCTAAATGCGCTCAAATTTCTTCCTGCCGTAGCCAGGTTGGCTTGAAACATGCAACAACGACTGTTGGTGCGTCGAAAGATGCTGGCTGCCGGCTCGTTCCGCTTCGTGACAAATCTGTCGTCACGGCTTGGCGGAATTATCCATAGTCTGCTATTTTTCTGGCATCGCGGTTTTTCGCTGCGATGATCATGCGATCCTGTACTTCATCTCGGATTATCGCTGGTGCAACATGAATGGCCCCTGAACGGACCGTTTATGTTGCGGCGCACAGTGATCCAGGGCGTGCGGAATCAGACCGGGGAAGGGGACTTCGTGAATATTTCATTGCTGGTGCAGTTCATGGCACTGATGGACGAAATGAAAACCCGCAACGAGATCGTTGCGGAGTTTGAACGGGTACTTGACCGCTATGGCTTCGATTTCTACGGGATCGTACGTCAGCCCAAGCCCAATGAAGATCCGCTGAGCCTGCTTTTGGCCGGGCGCTGGCCGGAAGGCTGGCCTGAAATTTACATCAGCAAGAAATATGTGATCATCGATCCGACGATCCGCTACCTCGGCCACGCGCAGCGTGGCTTCCGCTGGCGCGATACGTTGGTTGCCTTCCGTTCCGACCCGCACCGAAAGCGCATGGAGCGCATGATGGTCGAGGCAAGAGGCCACAAGCTGCATGACGGCTATATTTTCCCTGTCCATGGCAGGCGGGGGCTGATGGGCAATCTGACGATCGGCGGACGCGTAGTTGATCTGAGTTCCGTCGAAATGGCCTTGTTCGACAGTATCGCCAAGAAGATCTTCTGGAAGCTGCTCGAACTGACCGACCCGGCTATCCTAGCTGAATTGGTATCGAGCGTCGATGTGCAGATGACGCGGCGTGAAATGGAAGCGCTCAACTATCTGGCCGACGGGATGACCTCTCACGAAATAAGCCGAATTCTCGACATTTCCAACCACACGGTCGATTGGTACATGAACGGCATCCAGGAAAAGCTCAAAGCCAAGAACCGTCATCATGTCGTGGCGCTGGCCTTTCGATTGGGGCTGATTTCCTGAGCCGACAAATCTTTGCGCGAGGCTCAACTCTCAAATTGAACTTCCGTCAATGAGGCGCTAATACTTCATATCGCGGTGCAGCATTTCCGTGTTTCAAGTCTTGAGGAGTCCGACTTGCCCATTTCGAAAATCCTTGTCGCCAACCGGTCCGAAATTGCCATCCGCGTTTTTCGCGCTGCAAACGAACTGGGCATAAAAACGGTTGCGATCTGGGCTGAGGAGGACAAGCTGGCGCTCCATCGCTTCAAGGCGGACGAGAGTTATCAGGTCGGGCGCGGCCCGCATCTTTCGCGCGATCTGGGGCCGATCGAGAGCTATCTTTCGATCGAGGAGGTAATCCGGGTCGCCAAGCTGTCCGGCGCCGATGCTATTCATCCGGGTTACGGTCTTTTGTCGGAAAGCCCCGAATTCGTCGATGCTTGCAAGGCGGCCGGTATCACCTTCATCGGCCCGACCGGCGATACGATGCGAAGACTTGGCAACAAGGTGGCTGCGCGCAATCTAGCCATCGAGATCGGTGTTCCGGTCGTGCCTGCAACCGAGCCGCTTCCCGACGACATGACGGTGGTCGCCAAGATGGCTGAGGAGATCGGCTACCCCATCATGCTCAAGGCTTCGTGGGGCGGAGGGGGCGCGGCATGCGCGCCATTCGCGATCCGAAGGATCTGTCACGCGAGGTGACGGAAGCCAAGCGTGAAGCGATGGCCGCCTTCGGCAAGGACGAGGTCTATTTGGAAAAGCTGGTGGAGCGCGCCCGCCATGTCGAAAGCCAGGTTCTGGGCGATACGCACGGCAATGTCGTGCATCTGTTCGAGCGCGATTGTTCGGTGCAGCGCCGCAACCAGAAGGTTGTAGAGCGTGCTCCGGCTCCCTATCTTAGCGAAGAGCAGCGCCAGGAACTGGCCAGCTATTCGACGCGTATCGCCAAGGCGACCAACTATATCGGCGCCGGCACGGTCGAATATCTTATGGATATGGACACCGGCAAATTTTACTTCATCGAAGTCAATCCGCGCATCCAGGTCGAGCATACCGTCACCGAAGTCGTCACCGGCATCGATATCGTCAAGGCGCAGATCCATATCCTCGACGGCTTTGCCATCGGCACGCCGGAATCCGGTGTGCCGAAACAGGAAGATATTCGGCTCAACGGTCACGCGCTGCAGTGCCGCATCACCACGGAAGATCCGGAGCAGAACTTCATTCCCGATTACGGCCGCATCACCGCCTATCGCGGCGCCACCGGTTTCGGCATCCGTCTTGATGGCGGCACGGCCTATTCCGGCGCGGTCATCACCCGCTTCTATGATCCACTCCTGGAAAAGGTGACCGCCTGGTCGCCGAGTCCGCAGGAGACGATCGCGCGCATGCACCGGGCGCTGCGCGAGTTCCGCATTCGCGGCGTGGCCACCAACCTGACCTTCCTTGAGGCGATCATCACGCACGAGAAGTTCAGGGACAACACCTACACGACGCGCTTCATCGACACGACGCCGGAGCTGTTCCAGCAGGTCAAGCGCCAGGACCGTGCCACCAAGCTGCTCACCTATCTCGCCGACGTGACCGTCAACGGCCATCCGGAAGCCAAGGGTCGGCCGAAGCCGTCGAAGGAAATCGCGGAGCCGGTTGTGCCGTTCACGCCCGGCGACATCAAGCCCGGCACCAAGCAGAAGCTCGATGAGCTCGGCCCGAAGAAATTCGGCGAATGGGTGCGGGCGCAGAACCGCATCCTGATCACGGATACGACGATGCGCGACGGCCACCAGTCGCTTCTGGCGACGCGCATGCGGACCTATGACATCGCCCGCATTGCCGGCACCTATGCCCGCGCCCTGCCGAACCTGTTCTCGCTCGAATGCTGGGGCGGCGCGACCTTCGACGTCTCCATGCGCTTCCTCACGGAAGATCCCTGGGAGCGTCTCGCCAAAATCCGCGAGGATGCGCCAAATCTTCTGCTGCAGATGCTGCTGCGTGGCGCCAACGGCGTCGGCTACAAGAACTATCCCGACAATGTCGTGAAATACTTCGTCCGCCAGGCGGCCAAGGGCGGCATCGATGTCTTCCGCGTGTTCGATTGCCTCAACTGGGTCGAGAACATGCGCGTCTCGATGGATGCCGTGGCCGAGGAGAACAAGATCTGCGAAGCGGCGATCTGCTATACCGGCGATATCCTCAATTCGGCCCGTCCGAAATACGACCTGAAATACTACACCGACCTTGCCGCCGAACTTGACAAGGCCGGCGCTCACATCATTGCCGTCAAGGACATGGCGGGGCTGTTGAAGCCGGCTGCCGCCCGCGTGCTGTTCAAGGCGCTGCGCGAGGCAACCGACCTGCCGATCCATTTCCACACGCACGATACCTCGGGTATTGCCGCGGCCACCGTGCTTGCGGCCGTCGAATCCGGCGCCGACATTGTCGACGCGGCGATGGATCTCGCTGTCGGGCAATACTTCGCAACCCTGCCTCGGCTCGATCGTCGAGGCCCTGCGGGGCACCGAGCGCGATCCGGATCTCGACCCGGAGTGGATCCGCCGCATCTCCTTCTACTGGGAAGCCGTGCGCCACCAGTATGCCGCCTTCGAAAGCGACCTCAAGGGTCCGGCATCCGAAGTCTACCTGCATGAGATGCCCGGCGGCCAGTTCACCAACCTCAAGGAACAGGCCCGTTCGCTCGGGCTGGAAACCCGCTGGCATCAGGTCGCCCAGACCTATGCCGACGCCAACCAGATGTTCGGCGACATCGTTAAGGTGACGCCGTCCTCCAAGGTCGTCGGCGACATGGCGCTGATGATGGTTTCCCAGGATTTGACCGTGGCCGACGTCGAAAACCCGGCCAAGGACATCGCTTTCCCGGAATCGGTCGTCTCGATGCTCAAGGGTGATCTCGGCCAGCCTCCGGGCGGATGGCCGGAAGGGCTGCAGAAGAAGGCGCTGAAGGGGAGAAACCCTATACGGTTCGCCCCGGTTCGCTTCTGAAGGCGGCCGATCTCGATGCCGAGCGCAAGGATATCGAAACGAAAATCGAGCGCGAGGTCAGCGATTTCGAATTCGCCTCCTATCTGATGTATCCGAAGGTCTTCACCGACTATGCGCTGGCGGCCGATACCTATGGTCCGGTGTCCGTCCTGCCGACACCGGCCTATTTCTACGGCCTTGCTTCCGGCGAGGAACTGTTTGCCGATATCGAGAAGGGCAAGACGCTGGTCGTGCTCAACCAGGCGCAGGCGGAAGTCGATGAAAAGGGCATGGTCAAGGTCTTCTTCGAAATCAACGGCCAGCCGCGTCCGATCAAGGTCCCGGACCGCAACCGTGGCGCCTCCAGCGCGATCCGCCGCAAGGCAGAGGCCGGCAACGCCGCTCATCTCGGCGCCCCGATGCCGGGCGTCATCTCGACCGTGGCCGTCACGGCCGGCCAGTCGGTCAAATCGGGCGATGTGCTCCTGTCGATCGAGGCGATGAAGATGGAAACGGCGCTGCATGCGGAAAAGGATGGCACCATCGCCGAGGTCCTGGTCAAAACCGGCGACCAGATCGATGCCAAGGATCTGCTGATCGTCTACGGGGCCTGAACAGAGCCTTATATTACTGAAAATGGCCGGGTTTCCGGCCATTTTCATGTTCAAATATCGTAGCTGTTCCCTGCACTGAGGGACGAAATGAACTTCTTCGTCCGCTCGCGCTCCGGCGTCTGGAAAATATTCCGGGGTGCGCCGCTTTCGACGATCAGGCCGCCGTCGAGAAACAGCACCTGATCGGCGACTTTTGAAGCCAGCCGCAAATCATGTGTCGCCATGATCATCGTCGTGCCTTCGCCCGCCAGCCGGTTCAGCACTTCGACGACCTCTTCCGCAAGTTCGGGATCGAGCGCCGAGGTTGGCTCGTCGCAGAGCAAAACCCGCGGCGAGGGGCAAGGGCCCGGGCAATCGCGACGCGCTGTTGCTGGCCACCGGAGAGCGTTGCCGGCCAGGCGTCCGCCTTGTGCGCCATGCCGACTTTCTCCAGAAGCTCCAGGGCGCGTGCCTTTGCCTTTCCCTTCGGCCATTTCAGGACCGTGACAAGCCCCTCCATCACGTTCTCGATCGCCGTCTGGTGCGGAAACAGCTGGAAATTCTGGAAGACCATGCCGGTCTGGCGGCGCAGGCGCTGGATTTCGGCCCAGCCGGTCTTTTTGTCTGGTGCGAATGTGATCTTTTCCTCGCCCAGCCGGATGGTGCCTGATGTCGGCGTCTCCAGCAGGTTGATGCAGCGCAGGAGCGTGCTCTTGCCGCCGCCGGAGGGGCCGACGAGAGCGGTGACCGTTCGTTCCGCGATCGTGACACTGATGTCCTTGAGCACGATATTGTCGCCGAAGCGCTTTTCGATATGGGTCAGCTCTATCATGTGCGCGCCTCCAGGAAGCCGCCATAGCGGGCAAAACGGCGCTCCAGCCGCACTTGCAGTGCAGACAGAACAGAGGAAAGTGCCAGATAGATCAGCGCCGCCTCGATATAGAGGATCAGGGGTTCATAGGTTGTCGCCACGATCCGCTGGGCTGCCTGAAAAAGCTCCGGCACTGTGATGGCAGCGGCGAGCGAGGTGTCCTTGACCAGCGATATGAAGGTATTGGACAATGGCGGAACCGCAACACGCGCCGCTTGCGGCAGCACGGTACGGCGCATCGCCTGACCCCAACTCATGCCGATCGAATAGGCCGCCTCCCACTGGCCACGCGGCACCGAGGAAATGACGGCACGGATGATTTCGGAGGTATAGGCGCCGATATTCAGCGTGAAGCCGATCAGCGCGGCCGGGAAGGCATCGAGCAGGATGCCGAGGCTCGGCAGGCCGTAGAAAATGACGAAGAGCTGGACGAGCAGCGGCGTGCCGCGGATCACCCAGACATAGAAGCGCACCAGTGCGACCAGCGGCTTCGGCCCGAACAACCGCGTGATCGCGACCAGGAGCCCGAGCGCGAGGCCGAGCGTGAAAGACAACAGCGTCAGCGGGATCGTGAAGACGAGCCCTGCCCAGAGCAGGGGCTGGAGCGAATCCAGCATGAGTTGCAGCCATGGGGGCACGGGAGGGCCTTTCGAAACGGGAATGATCCGCCCCGGGTAGCCGGAACGGATCAATTCTTATAGGGCAGTCGCGGGAGCCGTGAAACTGGTTCGGCTTGGTCGGGGCGTTGCTTTACTTCGAAACGTCAGCGCCGAAATATTTCTGCGAGATCGTATCGTAGGTGCCGTCGGCCTTGATCTCCGCCAGCGCCTTGTTGATGGCCTCGAGCAGTTCCGGTTCTTCCTTGCGGATGATGATGCCGGAATAATCGGCGTTAGGCTGTTCGGCGGCGATCTTTACCGGCGCGTCGGGCTTGTGCTTCTTGAAATCGAGGAAGGACAGGCTGTCATTGATGGTGGCATCGGCACGCCCGGTCAGCACCAGCTGGATCGACTGGTCGAAGCCGTCTGTTCCGATAAGCTCGGCACCCGCATCGGTAGCGATCTTGCCGAAATTGCTCGACAGCGACTGGGCCGCCTTCTTGTCCTTCAGGTCCGGAAAATCCTTTATTTCGCTGTTGTCCGCCTTGACGATCAGCACGGCCTTGGAGGCGATATAGGGCTCGGAGAAGTCATACTTCTTCTTGCGCTCCTCGGTGATGCCGACCTGATTGATCACGGCATCGTATCTGTTGGCGTCTAGGCCGGCGATCAACCCGTCCCACTTGCCCTCGAGGAATTCGGCTTTCACGCCGAGACGCTTGGCCACTTCCTGACCGATCTCGACGTCGAAGCCGACCAGGGCGCCGCTTTCGTCGTGATAGGTGAAGGGGGCATAGGTGCCTTCCGTGCCGATCTTCAGAACGCCGGCCGATTTGACGGCCTCGAGGTTTTCACCGGCAAAAGCGCTGCCTGCGGAGACAATCTGCGCGAATGCTGCGGCGGCGAGAAGTGTGTGAACCCATTTCATCGTGTTTTCCATTTTTCCGGTTGCGGCTTGGCCGCCAGGAGGCTTTCGGGGTCCGGCTCGGCTGCCGGAGTGCTTTAACAATCGCATGGGGTATGCGGCATGGCTGCGCATAAAACTTCAGTTGTGCGGTGCAGCAGCGAAAGGTTTTCCTAAAATCTTCGGCCAGACCGTAAACTTTGGCCCCTGTCGATCAAAATCAAGGCGCTTGCCGAAATTAATGGCGGCGCGGGGAAAGTTTCAGTGCGCCCCGGTATTGAATATCGGCTGAAATAGGGTATGCGTGTTTATACCGATTTAAGCTCATTTGTGCACGATTCGAGTCGACCATGCGGGCAGACCTGCTTTTGCGCGAACGACATGCCCTGATCCAGGATCGCCTTCGGCAATCAGGCCGCGTGCTTTCGGCAGAGCTTGCCCAGGAGTTGCGGGTGTCCGAGGATACGATCCGCCGCGATCTACGCGACATGGCATCCGCCGGTCTTTGCGAGCGGGTCTATGGCGGCGCACTCTCGCTTCCGACCGCGAGCACGTCCCTTGCCGAGCGCGTCACGGTCGCTCCGAAGCGCAAGGATATGCTGGCGAGAGCGGCCGTCGGTTTCCTCAAGGCCGGCATGACCGTGTTCATCGATGCCGGTTCGACCAATCTGGCGATCGCGCGAGCAATCCCTGCCGATCTGGAATTGACCGTCGCTACCAATACGCCCCTGATCGCCGCAGCTGTTATGGACAAGCCGGGGGTGACCCTGCTTCTCATCGGCGGCAAGATCGACCGGCAGGTCGGGGCGGCGATCGGTGCCAAGGCACAGCAGGATGTGTCCGTGCTGCGGCCCGATCTTTGTGTGCTCGGCGCCTGCGGCATCGATGTCAACGCCGGTCTGACGGCCTTCGGTTTCGAGGATGCCGAATTCAAGCGTTTCGTTGCAGGCCGCAGCACCTCTGTTCTGGCAGCCGTCACCAACGAGAAACTCGGCCTGCTCGGCTCCCATGCCGTCATCCCGATTGGTGAATGCGCAACGCTGGTGCTGGAGCACGACGCGCCCGCCGATACCGACAAAGCCTATGTGCAACGCGGCATTCATGTTGTCCGGTCTGAAAAGGGGATCGAATGAGAATTGCCCATGTCGCCCTGTGGACCGCCGATCTCGACAGGCTCTGCGCCTTTTGGGAAACCACCTTCGGTGCCGTTTCCGGCGTCCGTTACGAAAGCAGGAACCGGCCGGGGTTCGCGTCGCGTTTCCTGACCCTTAAGGGCGGTCCATCGATTGAGATCATGCAAGGGCCGTGGATCGCCGCACCGGATGCAATGCCGGAGCGTGCCGGTTATGCGCATATCGCCTTGTCCCTCGGCAGCCGCGAAGCCGTCGATGCATTGGCTGAAATTGCTGCCTCCAAAGATATTCTCGTTGCCCCTGCACGCATGACCGGCGACGGCTTTTATGAAGCCGTGCTGCGGGATCCCGACGGCAACCTCATCGAAATTACAGTCTGAATCCGGCAGCGGATCATCAGGGGAAAGTTTATGGATAGACCTATCGAAAATTCTGCAACGCCGCCTGCCGTCCGGCAGGGTTATATGCCTAAAAATCGTCTCGCGGTCTCCCTGCTGTTCCTGATGAACGGTTTCGTCACCGGCAGCTGGGCACCGAAGATACCGGAGTTCAAGGAGCGCCTCGGCATTGGCGAAAGCGTGCTCGGCCTGCTCATCCTGATGTTCGGCGTCGGCTCCCTTGTGCTGATGCCGATCGCCGGCGGCTTCATTGCGCGCATGGGGTCGCAGCGTGTGGTCAAGGTCACCGCCGTCATCCTTTCGCCACTGCTCCTGTTGTTGACGCTGGCTCCCAACGTTTGGACGGCTGTGCCGGCCATGTTCGTGCTTGGCGGCTTTGTCGGCGCCATGGATGTCGCAATGAATGCCAATGCGGTCGAGGTCGAGAAGTCGATGCGCCGGGCGATCATGTCGTCCTGCCATGCCTATTGGAGCCTTGGCGGCCTTATCGGCTCGGCAAGCGGCGGCCTGATCATGGCCCACCTCGGCGTGCTGCCCCATGCCATCTTCATCACGATCGCCTGCCTGCTGGTGTTGGCGATTGCCTGGCCGATGATCCACGCCGATCAGCCGCATCCCGATGCGGCAAAGAAAAGCTGCGGTTGCCGATGACGCCACTGCCCTGGATCATCGGCATCATCGCGCTGTTTTCCATGGTGCCGGAGGGTACGGTTCTGGATTGGGGTGCGCTTTATCTGCGCGACGAACTTGGGGCGTCGGTGGCCATGTCCGGCTTCGGCTTTGCCGCCTTCTCCGCCACCATGGCCATCATGCGCTTTGCCGGTGATCACGTCCGGGATCGCTTCGGGGCCGTCCGCACGCTCCGGGTCTGCACCCTGACGGCGCTGGTCGGTCTCGTTATGGCCGGCCTTGCTCCCAACGCCATCGTCGCCATCATAGGGTTTGCGCTGGCCGGCATCGGCATATCCAACATGGTACCGATCGCCTTTTCGGCCGCCGGCAACATGCCGGGGCTAGCGCCGGGCATCGGTCTGTCGGTTGCAACCACGATGGGCTATTCCGGCATGCTGTTTGCTCCATCCCTGATCGGATTTGTCGCGGAACATACCGGCTTTGCCATCGTCTTCGCCTGTGTGCCGGTGCTGTTCATCGTCGTTCTCTTGTTTTCCCGCCACGCCGTTCATGCGGACCAGACGGACGGAGGTCACTAGGCGGGTGTAGCGCACAGGTCATCAAATCGTCGTCAAACCATGATGTGGACGTTGACAAGCTGGCTGTCCTCATCCACCTGAGGAGCCGTTGTCCTATCAGCACTCAAGGGGCTTTCATGTCTTCCGCCTTCGATTTCGATCCGCAGCCGCGCCGTGCCACCGTTGCCGTCGATGTCGGCGGCGTCATCGTCGGCGGCGGTGCGCCTGTTGTCGTGCAGTCGATGACCAATACGGACACGGCCGATATCGATGCCACCGTCGCCCAGGTCGCGGCGCTGCACCGGGCCGGTTCCGAACTGGTGCGCATCACCGTCGACCGCGATGAAAGTGCTGCCGCCGTGCCGAAGATCCGCGAGCGGCTGGAGCGGCTCGGCCTCGATGTGCCGCTGATCGGCGACTTTCACTATATCGGCCACAAGCTGCTGGCCGACCATCCGGCCTGTGCCGAAGCCTTGGCGAAATACCGGATCAATCCCGGCAATGTCGGCTTCAAGGCCAAGAAGGACAAGCAGTTCGCCGCGATTATCGAGCGCGCCATCCAGTTCGACAAGCCGGTCCGCATCGGCGTAAACTGGGGCTCGCTCGATCAGGAACTGCTGACCCGGATGATGGACGACAATCAGGCCAACGGCTTTCCGCTGACGGCGCAGCAGGTGATGCGCGAGACGATCGTTCAGTCTGCGTTAATTTCCGCCGAGCTGGCGGAGGAAATCGGTCTACCGCGCAACCGCATCATCCTGTCGGCCAAGGTCTCGAATGTGCAGGATCTGATCGCCTGCTATGCGATGTTGTCCGGCCGCACGAACCATGCGCTGCATCTTGGGTTGACCGAAGCGGGCATGGGTTCCAAGGGCATTGTATCTTCAGCCGCATCCCTCGGCATCCTGATGCAACAGGGCATCGGCGATACGATCCGCATCTCGCTGACGCCCGAGCCCGGTGGCGACCGCACCCGCGAGGTGCAGGTGGCGCAGGAATTGCTGCAGGTTATGGGCTTTCGCCAGTTCATTCCGGTGGTCGCGGCCTGTCCCGGCTGTGGCCGTACCACGTCGACCGTTTTTCAGGAATTGGCCCAGAAGATCGAGGGTGACATCAGACGCAACATGCCGGTCTGGCGGGAAAAATATCCCGGCGTCGAAGGCCTCAAGGTCGCCGTCATGGGCTGCATCGTCAATGGCCCCGGCGAAAGCAAACATGCTGATATCGGCATTTCCCTGCCCGGAACCGGCGAGCTTCCCGCCGCGCCCGTCTATATCGACGGCAAGAAGGCCATGACGATCCGCGGCACCAACATTGCCCGGGATTTCGAGGCTCTGGTCAACGATTATATCGAAAAGCGTTTCGGCCAGGGACAGGCGGCTGCCGAGTAGCGGTCAGCTTTTCCGGTCGGCGACGAAATGGGCCGTTTCGATGAGGATGTCGGCGCTGGCGCCAAAGGGCTCCAGAAGGGCCGTTGCTTGGCCCACCAGCCGGGCCAGCTCCGTTTGTGCCCAGGACTGACCGCGTAGCGATACGAGCGTGCCCTTGCCGCGCGCAGCATCCTTGCCGGTTGCCTTGCCCATGGTTGTCGCATCCGCCGTCAGGTCGAGCAGATCGTCGGCCAGCTGGAAGGCAAGGCCAATGGTTTCGCCATAGGTGCGCATCAGGCGCCGGTTTTCGGCATCGGCGTTGGCGATGATCGCGCCGGCTTCGCAGGCAAAGCGGATAAGCGCACCCGTCTTCATAGCCTGCAGCGTGATGATGCCGGCTTCATCCGGCGTGCTCGTCTCTGCCGCGAGGTCGAGCGCCTGCCCGCCGGCCATGCCGCCGATACCGGAGGCGCGGGCCAGCGCCCGCACGAGTTCCGTCTTCTGGCGGTCCGGCAGCGGCGTTTCCGGCGCGGCGATAATGTCGAAGGCAAGTGTCAGCAGGCTGTCACCAGCCAGGATTGCCGAAGCCTCGTCGAAGGCGATATGCACGGTCGGCTGCCCGCGTCTAAGGGCGTCGTCGTCCATCGCCGGAAGATCATCATGCACCAGCGAATAGCAGTGCACGCATTCAAGCGCTGCGGCAACGCGCAGGGTCGCCTGCGGCTCGCCGCCGAGAAAGGCCGCCGTTTCCATGACAAGGAACGGGCGAAGTCGCTTGCCGCCGTTCAGCACCCCGTGGCGCATGGCGGCCATCAACCTTGCCGGCCGTGCAATCTCGTCGGGCCGCGTTTCCGCGGACAGGATCTCGATCAGGCAAGCCTCGACCGCCGCGGCATTGGTTTTCAAACGTTCCTGGAACAGGCTGGTGTTGTCGCTCATGGCGCGCTCTTTGGCACGACTGCCGGGATGCTGGCAACGGCATTTATCCGGGCACAACTCTTGATGGGCAAGGTGTTCCTGCAGAAAAGGCGTTCAACTTTTGCCGCTCTTGCTCTATGAGAACCATTGGGATCATCAGGCGGGCGCTTCATAGGGTGGATATTGTACCGGAAACTCGGGACGAGAGTGACGTGCAACCCAGCCGTCGGACGGGATTGATGCGTGGCCTGCGTGCCCGCTGGCGAAAGCTGGTCCTGATTTTCATCGCGCTTCTTGTGCTGCCCTATGCGCTGATCATTCTCTACGCGCCAAGTTTCATCCATCCGATTTCGACGCTGATGCTGCGCGACCTCTTACTGCTTCGCGGTTATGACAGGCAATGGGTCTCCTTCGAAGAGATATCGCCTAATCTCGTGCAATCGGTGATGATGTCCGAGGACGGGCAATTCTGCATCCATGCCGGTGTCGACTGGGTGCAGATGCGCAGCGTCGTCAATGAGGCACTCGAGGGCGAATCGACCCGCGGCGCCAGCACGATCCCGATGCAGACGGCGAAGAACCTGTTTTTGTGGAACGGCCGGTCCTTCGTGCGTAAGGCCATGGAACTGCCCTTGGCCGTTGTTGCCGACTTCGTCTGGAGCAAACAGCGCATGATGGAACTCTATCTGAATGTCGCCGAATGGGGGCCGGGCATTTACGGCGCCGAAGCCGCAGCACAGCATCATTTCGGCGTCTCCGCCTCCAAGCTGTCGCGCCGGCAGGCCGCGCTGCTCGCCGTTTCGCTGCCCAATCCGATAGAGCGCAATGCCGGCAAGCCGGGGCGGGGCTTGCGGCGGCTTGCCGGGGTCATCGAGCGCCGCGCCGGGCGTTCTGGCGAATATATCAAATGCCTTTATGAGTAGGATCAGGCCTTTTCATTGACTCTGATGTCTTCGTGTCCCTAAGATTTGCCCAAGCATCAGCACGGAGAAAACCATTGAGCGAACTCGTCCTTTACATCGGCAACAAGAACTACTCTTCCTGGTCGCTGCGCCCCTGGCTTGCGCTCGAAGGCTGCGGCGTGCTGTTCAAGGATGTGGTCATTCCCTTTGATTTTCCGGCTGGAAATCCGGAAATTCGAAAGATTTCGCCAACTGGCCGCGTGCCGGTGCTCTATCATGGTGAGGTGCGCGTCTGGGAATCGCTTGCGATCATCGAATATGCCGCGGATCTGTTTCCGCAGGCAGGCCTCTGGCCGCAAGACATCGAGGCGCGGGCGCTGGCGCGCAGTTATTGCATGGAAATGCTCTCGGGCTTCCGGTCGCTACGCAACGCCTGCCCCATGAACATCCGGCGCGAGATCCGTGCGATCGACCTTCCCGATGGCGTCATGGATGATGTCGCGCGCATCGAAACCATCTGGCGCGACGCGATTGCCCGGTCCGGCGGCCCGTTCCTGTTCGGACGGTTTAGCGCCGCCGATGCCATGTTTGCACCGGTGGTCAACCGCTTCGAGATCTATGAACTCACCAGCGATCCGACCTCTCTTGCCTACATGAGCGCCGTGAAGACCCATCCCGCATTTCAGAAATGGCAGGCGGCCGCTCTTCAGGAAACATGGATCGTGCCCGAAGACGAAGCCTGAGCTTGGTGAGAGTCGAAAAAATCGAGGCGGGGACTGGTCAAACCCGTGGCGGGCATGTATAAGCCCGGCAAATTCCGAGATTGACAACTGTTTGTCCCGGCCGCGTGACTGGCCGCTCAACAGTGTTTTGCCCGATAAGTGGAGTATAAAATGGCTGTACCGAAAAGAAAAACAAGCCCGTCCAAGCGCGGCATGCGCCGCTCCGCTGACGCGCTGAAGTCGCCGACCTACGTCGAAGACAAGAACTCCGGCGAACTGCGCCGTCCGCACCACATCGACCTGAAGACCGGCATGTATCGCGGCCGTCAGGTTCTGACGCCGAAGGAAAGCGCATAATCTGCGCTTGACATCAGGGCAAGAGACAAGAGGGCTGGCTTTGCCGGCCCTTTTTGTGTCCGGATGGCTGTTTGCAGCCGGTCAGGGCTTGGCGCGGGTGAACACTGCCCAACTGCGCCATCTTCTTGACCTGAAACCTACTGTATGGAACAGCTATGCGCGTCGTTCGTGCGTGACAACGGGAGCCTGTGTCCAGATGATTGCCGCCATTCCGCTGCTGATCCTACCCTTCGCGCTCTACAACATTGCCATGACCGGCGTTTTCGGCGGTGGCGGGATCGCTGTGCTGGACAGCCAGGTCATGTCGTTGTCGATGCTGTCGGGCGCCACATGGACGATGAGCTTCGGCGATCTCCTGATCGTCATCGCCCTTGCCCTCCTGTTCGTCGAAATCCTGAAAGCCACGCGCACCAGTTCGAAGACGCTGATGGATCATCTCCTGTCCATGGTGCTGTTCATCGTGTTCCTGGTCGAGTTTCTGCTGGTCGGAAATGCTGCCACCCAGATTTTCTTCATCCTGATGATGATCAGCTTCATCGACGTGATCGCCGGATTTTCCGTCTCGATGCGCACGGCCGGACGGGATGTTTCCATCGGCCTGTAACGGATCGGGATAAGTCGCGCATCCGGCTTCGAATGCGCGATCTTTATCATCAGCCGAGATTTTCCAGCTTGGCTTGAAGCGCCCGCATCTGCTCTTTCAGTTCGTCAATATCCTTGGCTTCCGCCTTGCGGGTCTCCTTCGCCTGTGGTGCAGCGGCCATGAAGGGCGAAAACATCTGCATTGCCTGGTGGAAAAGGTCGGTGTTGCGCCGGACGTGTTCCTCAACCATTTGCAAGGGAACGCTGAAATTCTTGCCAAGCGGCGTATCGCCGAAGGCCTTGTTGATCTGCTCGCGCATCTGCACCTGCTGATCGGTAAAGGCCTGCATCGAGTGTTCGAGATAGCTCGGCACGACCATCTGCATCTGGTCGCCGTAGAAGGAAATCAACTGGCGCAGGAAGGATATCGGCAGAAGCGTGTTTCCGGTCTTCGACTCCTGCTCGAAGATAATCTGCGTCAGCACGGAGTGCGTGATGTCGTCGCCCGATTTCGCGTCCTGAACAGTGAATTCCTCTCCCTTTTTCACCATTACCGCGAGATCGTCCAAAGTCACATATGTGCTTGTGCCGGTGTTGTAGAGCCTCCGGTTCGCATATTTTTTGATAACGATCTGGCCGTCATGCTTTGCCATGTGGGGTCTCCTCCTCCCATGTTCCCGTCTTTATTGTACTTTTCAGAGTATCCGCAAAAAAACCGTTCTGACAATCTCTTTGTGCAATGCGGCGACGCAGGTGCGAAGTTTGGTTTCCGCCGTAGATTGCACTCCCCAACAAACGCCCGTCACATTATCGCGTTTGACTTGCGCTGCGAGCTTTGCCAGTCTCGCCTCAGCGTAAAAAGAAGAACGAGGAAACAGACCATGAGCAATCCCTCCATCGTGATCGCCAGTGCGGCCAGAACAGCCGTCGGCTCCTTCAACGGCGCCTTTGCCAATACGCCTGCCCACGAACTCGGTGCTGCGGTGATCAAGGCGGTGCTGGCCCGGGCCGGCGTCGATGCCGCCGAGGTCGACGAGGTTATTCTCGGGCAGGTGCTTTCCGCCGGCGAGGGACAGAACCCGGCCCGTCAGGCGGCCATGAAGGCCGGTATCCCGCAGGAGGCGACAGCCTGGGGCATGAACCAGCTTTGTGGCTCCGGATTGCGCGCCGTCGCGCTCGGCATGCAGCAGATCGCCACCGGCGACGCGAAGATCATCGTTGCCGGTGGCATGGAATCCATGTCCATGGCTCCCCATTGCGGTCATCTGCGTGCAGGCGTGAAGATGGGCGATTTCAAGATGGTCGATACCATGATCAAGGACGGCCTGACCGATGCCTTTTACGGCTATCACATGGGAACGACAGCGGAAAACGTCGCCAAGAAGTGGCAGTTGTCGCGCGACGAACAGGATCAGTTCGCGCTTGGCTCGCAGAATAAGGCCGAGGCCGCGCAGAAGGCTGGCAGTTTTGCGGACGAGATCGTTCCCTTCATCGTCAAGGGCCGCAAGGGCGACGTCACCGTCGATCAGGACGAATATATCCGCCATGGCGCGACGCTGGAATCGATGACCAAGCTGCGCCCGGCCTTTGACAAGGAGGGCACTGTCACCGCCGCCAACGCCTCCGGCCTCAATGATGGTGCCGCGGCTACGCTGCTGATGACAGAAGCGGAAGCGGCACGCCGCGGCATCACGCCGCTTGCCCGGATCGTCTCCTGGGCAACGGCTGGCGTCGATCCGCAGATCATGGGCACGGGCCCGATCCCGGCGTCGCGCAAGGCGCTGGAAAAGGCCGGTTGGTCGGTCAGCGATGTTGAGCTGGTCGAGGCAAACGAGGCCTTTGCGGCGCAGGCCTGCGCGGTCAACAAGGATCTCGGCTGGGATCCGTCTATCGTCAACGTCAATGGTGGCGCCATCGCCATCGGTCACCCGATCGGCGCATCCGGGGCCCGCGTCCTCAACACGCTTCTGTTCGAAATGAAGCGCCGTGGCGTCTCCAAGGGGCTGACCACGCTCTGCATCGGCGGCGGCATGGGTGTTGCCATGTGCGTCGAGCGCATCTGAGAAGGAGAGCCGACTTAAAATAGATCACCTCACGGCAAAACGCCGGAGGGGTTTCGCAAATGGCTTCGCCCGTGTTTGACGGGCGGGCCATGGCAAACGACCAACAATTCATCGGGGAGTGAATCAATGAGCAGGGTAGCACTGGTAACGGGCGGAACGCGTGGCATCGGCGCCGCGATCTCGATCGCGTTGAAGACGGCAGGATACAGCGTCGCGGCAACCTATGCCGGCAATGACGAGAAGGCGCAGGCTTTCAGCAGCGTCACCGGCATCGCCGTCTTCAAGTGGGATGTCTCCGACTACAAGGAATGCGTCGCCGGCATCGCGTCGGTGGAAGCGGCTCTCGGCCCGATCGAAATCCTTGTCAACAATGCCGGCATTACGCGCGATGCCATGTTCCACAAGATGACGCCCGAACAATGGGGTGATGTCATCGGTACCAATCTTACCGGCCTGTTCAACATGACGCATCCCGTCTGGTCGGGCATGCGCGACCGCAATTTCGGCCGCGTCATCAATATCTCCTCGATCAACGGCCAGAAGGGCCAGATGGGGCAGGCAAACTATTCTGCCGCCAAGGCCGGCGATCTCGGGTTTACCAAGGCGCTCGCCCAGGAAGGTGCCGCCAAGGGCATTACCGTCAATGCCATCTGCCCCGGCTATATCGGCACGGAAATGGTGCGCGCCATCCCGGAAAAGGTGCTGACCGAGCGGATCATTCCGCAGATTCCGGTCGGTCGCCTCGGCGAACCGGAAGAAATCGCCCGCTGCGTCGTCTTCCTAGCATCCGACGATGCCGGTTTCATCACCGGTTCGACGATCTCCGCAAATGGCGGCCAGTTCTTCGTCTGACGCAGTCTTCACCATGCTTTCAAAGGGCGCTTTCGAGCGCCCTTTTCATTTTCTGCAGTGCGCAAAGGTTAACGGCGCACCGGAAAGCTACGGCATCACGCCAGTTTATCCACTGTTTCCTATGGTTAACCAATTGTAATTCCACATCATATAGCGATGAACAAACCGTGAAAACCCTTATGTCGGTGATTCATCGCCGATTCGTTCCTGCTTTGGCTGAGAGGTTAACGGCAACTTGTTTCGGCCCATCTGCTGCGCGATCGGAGTGTTTTGTGAAACACCACTGCGGCGATGGGAATCCGGCAAAATTCTGCTCCCGTGCGTTGCTCGAAAAGACGTAGCTCCCACTACATCTTGTGTTGGAGCGAGCGAAAGGTCCATGAGGCTCGCGATTCGCCGCTGAATCATCCCGAGAAGGCACGAAGTGTTAATTTCGTTCGGAATCGATCCTGCTGGCGCGTCGTCGAGGGTTGAATTTTCCTAAATTTTCCAGAGTCTTGGATTCCGAATCCCGCAGTCGAAGCTGACGCTTTGGTGAGATCTGCCGGTCCAATCGGCGGGAGTCACCAACGACAAAAACTCCGATTCAGCATGTGGTGCGAATCCGACTTTCGATATCAATATATAGCGGTGAACAAACCCTGAATCCGGTGGAGTCAATGATTCGTCGCTGATTCGTTCCGTGACTGTTCCGAATCTCTCTTAAGTGCCCTCCGTGGGCGTTGAGAAAGGGTGCCGCCGACCCACTATGTTGTGGTCCAGCCCTTGCCTTTGCGCGCTTGCATGGTCATGTGTGCTGCTTCTGTTGCACCGGGCTCGCGCGTGGGTGGCAATGGGGCCAGACAATGCCGGGATGAGAGACGTGCGTGACAAATCGATGATCCTGAGCGGCCGCGGCGTGACCGCGGTGCTCGGACCGACCAATACCGGCAAGACGCATTACGCGATCGAGCGCATGGTGGCGCACGAGAGTGGCGTCATCGGCCTGCCGCTGCGCCTGCTGGCGCGCGAGGTCTATACACGTGTCGTCGAGAAGGTCGGTGTGCACAATGTTGCGCTGATCACCGGCGAGGAAAAGATCACCCCGCATATGGCGCGCTTCTCGGTCTGCACGGTCGAGGCCATGCCGCGCGATACTATGGCCTCCTTCGTCGCGATCGACGAGGTGCAACTGGCCGGCGATCTCGAGCGCGGCCATATCTTCACCGACCGTATCATGCATTTGCGCGGACGCAGCGAGACCTTGCTGCTTGGCGCATCCACCATGCGGCCAATCCTGGAGCAGTTGCTCCCCGGCATCACCGTCGTCGAGCGGCCGCGGCTATCACAATTGCTCTATGCCGGCTCGAAGAAGATCACACGCCTGCCGCAGCGCACCGCCATCGTCGCCTTTTCTGCCGAAGAGGTCTACGCGATCGCCGAGCTTATTCGCCGCCAGCGGGGCGGTGCCGCCGTCGTTCTGGGCGCGCTCTCGCCGCGCACCCGAAACGCGCAGGTGGCGCTCTATCAGGAAGGCGACGTCGAATATCTGGTTGCCACCGATGCGATCGGCATGGGGCTCAATCTCGATGTCGATCATGTCGCCTTCGCGCAGGACCGCAAGTTCGACGGTTACCAGTTTCGCGATCTCAATCCCGGCGAAATGGCACAGATTGCCGGCCGCGCGGGGCGCCATGTGCGCGACGGCACGTTCGGTGTCACCTCGCGGGTCGAGCCGTTCGACAAGGAACTGGTGCACCGGATCGAATCACATCAGTTCGATCCCGTTCGCGTGCTGCAGTGGCGCTCCAAGGCGGTGGACTTCGCCTCTATCGCGGCACTGAAAAAGAGTCTTGAAGTGGCGCCCACCGTGCATGGCCTGACGCGGGCGCTGCCGGCCATCGACCAGCAGGCGCTGGAGTATCTGTCGCGTTATCCGGAGGTGGCTAGCGTCGCCACCACGCCCGAGCGTGTCGAAAAACTCTGGGATGCCTGCGCTTTGCCGGATTATCGCCGCATTACCCCTGCCCAACATGCCGATCTGATCTCCACCATCTATGCCGATCTCGTGCGTCGTGGCACAGTGAACGAGACTTTCATGGCGGAGCAGGTTCATCGGGCCGATCGGACCGATGGTGAAATAGACACGTTGTCTGCACGTATTGCGCAGATTAGAACGTGGACGTATGTGTCGAACCGTCCTGGATGGCTTGCCGATCCGACACACTGGCAAGAAAAGACGCGGGAAATCGAAGATCGATTGTCCGATGCCTTACATGAAAGGTTGACGAAACGGTTCGTTGACCGCAGGACATCTGTGCTTATGAAGCGCCTGAGAGAGAATGCGATGCTGGAAGCTGAAATCAGTGTGAATGGGGATGTCTTCGTCGAGGGACATCATGTGGGGCAGTTGGCCGGTTTTCGGTTCAGCCTGGCCGCAGGGACGGAAGGCTCCGATGCGCGTGCAGCGCTCGGCGCGGCGCAGAAGGCGCTTGCGCTTGAGTTCGAGGCGCGTGCAGCGCGGCTGCATGCCGCCGGCAACAGTGATCTCGCGCTCGCCTCCGATGGCTATGTGCGTTGGCTGGGCGAGCCGGTGGCGCGTCTTGCGGCAAGCGACCATGTCATGCGTCCGCGTGTTATCCTGCTCGCTGACGACCAGCTCCAGGCCAATGCTCGCGATCACGTCGTTGCCCGCATCGAGCGCTTCGTCAATCATCACATCTCCACGGTGCTGAAGCCGCTCGACGATCTGTCGCGGGCCGAGGATCTGGAGGGTCTTGCCAAGGGTCTGGCTTTCCAGCTCGTCGAAAACCTCGGCGTGCTCTTCCGTCGCGATGTCGCCGACGACGTCAAGTCGCTGGACCAGGAGGCGCGTGCCTCGATCCGCCGCCACGGCATCCGCTTCGGCGCCTATCACATCTTCATGCCGGCGCTCCTGAAGCCCGCGCCTGCCGAACTGATCACGCTGCTCTGGGCGCTGAAGAACGACGGCCTCGACAAGCCGGGCTATGGCGATCTGATCCCGGTGCTTGCTGCCGGCCGCACCTCCGTCGTCACGGATCCGACCTTCGAGCGTACATTCTACAAGCTCGCCGGCTTCCGCTTCCTCGGAAAGCGTGCCGTGCGCATCGACATTCTCGAGCGCCTTGCCGATCTCATCCGTCCGCTGCTGCAGTGGAAGCCGGGCTCGGCCACGCGTCCTGACGGCGCCTATGATGGTCGTCGCTTCACTGCGACCACGGCCATGCTGTCCATTCTCGGCGCGACGCCTGATGACATGGAAGAAATTCTGAAAGGCCTCGGCTACCGCGCAGACAGCGTCAAGGCCGAAGAAGCAACCGCATTCCTGGCCGCGCAGGCCGGTTCGGCCGCCGCGCCTGCCGAGGCTGCTCCCGTCGAAGCCGATGCGGACAAGGCCGACCACGACGATGCTGATGCATCTGCCGAAGAGCCGGTCAGCGAGCCAGTTGCCGAAGTAACCGCCGCTCCAGATGCGCCCGCCGAGACGGAAACGACCGAGGTGGCTGCGGAGACGGCGGCGCCGGCAGAAGCCAGCGAACCTGTCGAGCCAAAGCCTGTACTCCTCTGGCGTCCAGGTAGCCGCAATGACAACCAGCGCACCGGTGGCCGTCCACAGGGTGATCGTCGGGGTTCCGGCAATCGTGCGCCGCAGGGTGAAGCACGTCGTGAAGGCGGTGAGCCGCGCCGCGAAGGCGAAGGTCGCCGGGAAGGCCGTGACGACAACCGCAAGAGCGGCGGCGGCCGGCCGGATCATCGCGCAAAAAGCCGTGACGGAAAGCCGCAGGGCGGCCAGCGTCCTGACAAGGGCGAACGGCAGGATCGTCCCGACCGCAACGACCGCGGCCCGAAGCCGCAGCAGGCCGCCAAGTTCGAGGCGCGTCCACCGCGCAAGGAAAAGCCGCTCGATCCGGATAGTCCTTTCGCCAAGCTCGCTGCCCTGAAGGAGCAGATGAAGAAGTAAGCTCATGAGTGAACAGCAGCCACAGTCCCTGCCGGTGTCTCGCCAGCGTCTGGACAAGTGGCTGTTCTTTGCCCGGCTTTTGAAATCCCGCTCGCTCGCCCAGAAGGCGATCGAGGCGGGCCATATTTCCGTCAATGACACGCGCATCAAGCAGCCCGCCCATGCAATCAAGGCCGGCGACACGATCGTCGTTTCGCTGGACCGTCGCGATCTGATCGTCCGGGTTCTTCTGCCGGGAAACCGCCGCGGCCCGTATGAGGAAGCGCGGCTGCTCTATGAGGACCTGACGCCGGCGCCGGTTTCCCGCGAAGAGCGCACCGCGTTCGAGCAGGCGACGCGGGAGCGTGGCAGCGGGCGTCCGACAAAGAAGGAGCGTCGCGAAGTCGATCGGCTGATATCCGGGCCGGACTGGCGCGAGGATTAGAAAACTCTCCCTCCGACGGCGATTTTTGCGCATGAATTATTCTTGCAAAGGCTCTTTAAAGCCTTTACCTCACAGATCAACCACGCTGGCATGGTGCGTCGTTCCCGACAGCCACAGGATGGACATCAAAGTGATGTGCGGACTGCGGGCATCACTCTTGATTGCCGCCTGCCATCAAATGTGAAAAATTGCTGGAGTACTTCATGACGTATGTCGTGACCGACAACTGCATTCGCTGCAAATATACCGACTGCGTCGAAGTGTGCCCGGTGGACTGCTTCTATGAGGGCGAAAACTTTCTCGTCATTCATCCGGACGAGTGCATCGACTGTGGCGTCTGCGAGCCGGAATGTCCGGCTGGCGCGATCAAGCCGGATACGGAGCCGGGCCTTGATAAGTGGCTGACGGTCAATGCCGAATATGCGGTAAAATGGCCGAATATCACCATCAAGCGTGATGCCATGCCCGAAGCCAAGGAACTGGACGGTGAAGAAGGCAAGTTTGAAAAATACTTCTCGCCGGAGCCCGGACAGGGCGACTGAGGTCGGCGCGCGCCGTCTCAAGTGCGATGCAGCAATCCTTGACGAGGATTGTAAAAACGAGGAAATCCGGCAAGACCCGGCTTAACCATGTCCATGACGGACGGGTTGGGCGCTTCTGCGATGTAAAGCAAATTATTGATTTCCGCAGTTTTTTATGATAGGGTCATAAAACTGATCCAAATCGTGGCACGCATGTGTGCCCGAAAACCACCACGAAAGCAAACATCTCCCACGGCGCGGCTCACTCAAAACACGCAACGTCAGTTGCTTTATTGTGATCGCCCCGAAAAGACCCGTTTGCGTTCCACTGGCTGGATTGGCATGGAGTCACCCGACGGTGTCCCCGTCTATCCCGGGCCTGACTGACCCGGCCCCGGCCCCGCCGGGAGCGTAACAGGGAGTTTTTGAAACGAATGACGACCCAGCAGAAAAAATCTTCAACACGCCATGGATTCAAGACCGGTGAATCGATCGTTTACCCGGCGCATGGTGTTGGACAAATCGTTGCGATTGAAGAACAGGAAGTGGCAGGCATGACGCTTGAGCTTTTTGTCATCGATTTCGAAAAGGACAAGATGCGTCTCAAGGTGCCGGTTGCCAAGGCCGTGACCATCGGCATGCGCAAGCTGTCCGAGACCGACTTCGTCGAACGCGCACTCAAGGTCATACAGGGCCGTGCCCGCGTGAAGCGCACCATGTGGTCGCGTCGCGCCCAGGAATATGATGCCAAGATCAATTCCGGCGACCTGATCTCGATCGCTGAAGTCGTCCGCGACCTCTATCGTGCTGAAAACCAGCCGGAGCAGTCCTATTCCGAACGCCAGCTCTACGAAGCTGCCCTTGATCGCATGGCGCGTGAGATCGCAGCCGTGAACAAGATGTCGGAAACGGAAGCTGTCCGTCTCGTCGAAGCCAACCTGAGCAAGGGTCCGAAGCGCGGCAAGGCCGTCGAAGAAGACGAAAGCCAGGACGAAGCCGCGTAAGCTCTCAAGCCACGCAGCGTCAATCAAAAGCCCTGTCAGCGATGACGGGGCTTTTTTGTGTCTGGTAGGTGGAATGTCTCAGCTCTGCAGGGCGCCTGCGCACAGCCGCCAAAAATAAAAAGGGCGCCGCGGTCGTAACCGCTGCGCCCTTGTCTTTATTCTGTCTTTGCGGCTGCTTATGCAGCGCCGCGGGACTTTTCGAAACGCTTGCGGTCGTTCGAGTCGAGATACATCTTGCGCAGGCGGATATTCTTCGGCGTCACTTCGACCAGTTCGTCGTCCTGGATCCAGGACAGCGCGCGGTCGAGCGTCATGCGGATCGGCGGCGTCAGCTTGACGGCTTCGTCCTTGCCGGAGGCGCGCATGTTGGTGAGCTTCTTGCCCTTGAGAACGTTGACTTCAAGGTCGTTGTCGCGCGTGTGGATGCCGATGATCATGCCGGCATAGACCTTTTCGCCGACGTCGATGATCATCGGGCCGCGGTCTTCCAGGTTGAACATGGCATAGGCCACGGATTCGCCGGCATCGTTGGAGAGCAGAACGCCCTGAACACGGCCGCCGATATCGCCCTTGTAAGGCTGATATTCGTGGAACAGGCGGTTCATGATCGCCGTGCCGCGCGTGTCGGTCATCAGTTCCGACTGGTAGCCGATCAGGCCGCGGGTCGGGGCAAAGAACTTCAGGCGAACGCGGTTGCCGCCGGACGGACGCAGCTCGGCCATTTCGGCCTTGCGCTCGGACATCTTCTGAACGACGACGCCGGAATATTCCTCATCGACGTCGATGACGACTTCTTCGACCGGCTCCAGCATATCGCCGGTTGCTTCATCCTTGTGCATGACGACGCGCGGACGCGAGACGGCGAGTTCGAAGCCTTCGCGACGCATGGTTTCGATCAGAACAGCCAGCTGCAATTCGCCGCGGCCTGAGACGTAGAACGAGATCCTTGCCTTCGGCTTCTTCGATCTTCAGCGCAACGTTGCCTTCGGCTTCCTTCAGCAGGCGGTCACGAATGACGCGGCTGGTAACCTTGTCGCCTTCGGTGCCGGCAAGCGGCGAGTCATTGACGATGAACGACATGGTGACGGTCGGCGGGTCGATCGGCTGGGCATGCAGCGCTTCGGTGACCGAAGGATCGCAGAACGTATCGGCGACCGTGCCCTTGGAGAGGCCGGCGATGGCGACGATGTCACCCGCATGCGCTTCATCGATCGGTGTGCGCTCGATGCCGCGGAAGGCGAGGATCTTGGAGATACGGCCGTTCTCGATCAGCTTGCCGTCCTGGCCAAGAACCTTGACGGCCTGGTTCGGCTTGATCGAGCCGGAATGGATGCGTCCGGTGATGATGCGGCCGAGGAAGGGGTTGGCTTCCAGGATCGTGCCGATCATGCGGAAGGCGCCGTCTTCGTCGCCGACGCTCGGCTCCGGAACATGCTTGAGAACGAGGTCGAGAAGCGGCGCGAGGCCCTCTTCCTTCGGACCTTCCGGATTGACGTTCATCCAGCCGTTGCGGCCCGAACCGTAGAGGATCGGGAAATCGAGCTGTTCGTCGGTCGCGTCGAGGTTGGCGAAGAGGTCGAAGACTTCGTTGATGACTTCTTCGTGGCGGCCATCGGGACGGTCGATCTTGTTGATCGCGACGATCGGGCGAAGGCCGACCTTCAGCGCCTTGGAAACCACGAACTTGGTCTGCGGCATCGGGCCTTCCGAGCTATCGACCAGAACGATCGCGCCATCGACCATAGACAGGATACGTTCGACTTCACCACCGAAGTCGGCGTGGCCAGGGTATCGACGATGTTGATGCGGACGCCCTTCCACTCGATCGAGGTCGCCTTGGCAAGAATGGTGATGCCGCGCTCTTTTTCGAGATCGTTGCTGTCCATCATGCGCTCGGTCGTGCGCTGGTTGTCGCGGAACGAACCCGACTGCTTCAGAAGTTCGTCAACAAGCGTGGTCTTGCCATGGTCAACGTGTGCGATGATCGCGATGTTGCGCATTTTCATATGTAAATACTCGGAGGTTTCGGGGTGCATCTTGCGCACGCCACATCTTCAATTGCCGGGCTCATACAGGTTTTTTGCATTTGCGAAAGGGGCAGGCCGCAAAGTCTTGCAGCCTGCCGCCATGTTTTAAAAACCTTCATATATCCGCGGTTGCCCAGGCGTCTTTCGGGCTATCGATGGCTCAGGCAGCGAGCCCCTTTTTCGCCAGCATGGCATCCGGGCTTGGCAGCTTGCCGCGGAAGGCCTTGTAGGCATCTTCGGGATCGATGGCGCCACCGATCGAATAGATGTTGTCCTTCAAGCGCTTTGCCATCGCGCTGTCAAAGGCGTCGCCGGTCTCCTCGAAGGCGGCGAAGGCATCCGCGTCGAGTACCTCCGACCACATGTAGGAATAGTATCCGGCCGAATAACCATCGCCGGAAAACACATGCTGGAAATGCGGTGTTGCGTGGCGCATGACGATCGAAGCCGGCATGCCGATCTTGTCCAGCACCTCGGCCTGCACCGCCATCGGGTCCGCCACCGCATCCCGCGTATGGAAGGCCATGTCGACCAGTGCCGAAGAGGTGAACTCGACCGTGTTGAAACCGGAATTGAAGGTGCGCGCCGAAAGCACCTTGTCGAGCAGCGCCTGCGGCATCGGCTCGCCGGTCTGTTCGTGCACGGCATATTTTTTCAGAATCGCCGGCACGGTCAGCCAGTGTTCGTAAAGCTGCGACGGCAGTTCGACGAAATCGCGCGAGACGCTGGTTCCGGAAACGGAGGGATAGTTGACGTTCGACAGCATGCCGTGCAGCGCGTGGCCGAATTCGTGGAAGAGCGTGCGCGCATCGTCCAGTGATAGCAGCGCCGGCTTGCCGGCGGCAGGCTTGGCGAAGTTGCAGACATTGTAGATGATCGGAATTTCACCCTTCACACCGTTCTTCAGAAGCAGCTTGTGCTGTGACTGGAAGGCGCTCATCCAGGCGCCGGAGCGCTTCGAGGCGCGGGCGAAATAGTCGCCCAGAAACAGCGCGACAAGTTTTCCGTCTGCATCGCGAATGTCGAAGACGCGCACATCCGGGTGATAGCCGGCGACGCCCTTCTTCTCGGTGGCGGTAATGCCGAACAGCCGCTGCGCGACATCGAAGCAGGCATCGATGATCTTTTCCAGCTGCAGATAGGGCTTCAGTTCGCTTTCGGAGAAATTGAAGCGTTCCGAGCGCAGCTTCTCCGCATAATGCCGCCAGTCCCAGGGCATGACTTCATGGTTCTTGCCTTCGGCCGCAATCAGCTTCGCGAGGTCAGCTTCTTCTTCGCGGGCCCGGACAACCGCCTTTTCCCAGACCTGCGTCAGAAGGCCGTTCACGGCGTCGGCGGTTTTCGCCATGGTGTTGTCGAGCTTGAGCGCGGCATAGTGTTCATAGCCCAGCAGCTTTGCCTTCTCGGCTCTGAGCGCCAGCGTCTCGCGGATGGTTTCGCGATTGTCGGTTTCGCCACTATTGGCGCCGCGCGCTGTCCAGGCGCGGAACGCCTGCTCGCGCAGGTCGCGTCTTTCGGAAAAGGTCAGGAACGGCTCGATGATCGAGCGCGACAGGGTGACGGCATATTTGCCTTCCTCGCCGCGGTCGCGGGCGGCCGACGCCATGGCATCCTTCAGAAACTCCGGAAGACCTGCAAGCTCGTCGCCGCCGGTCAGGATCAGCGCCCAGCTCTTTTCATCCGCCAGCACGTTCTGGCCGAATTTTGCGCCGAGGCTGGCCAGTGTTTCGTTGATCGCGGCAAGCCGTTCCTGCTCGGCCTTCGGCAGTTTGGCGCCGGATTTGACGAAGCCTTTCCAGTGCCGTTCCAGGACGCGCGTGGCTTCGAGATCGAGCCCCAGCGTTTGGCGATTTTCCCAGAGCGTGTCGATGCGCGCGAAAAGGGCTGTATTCATGCCGATCTTCGAATAGTGACGCGACATTTTCGGCGCGATCTCGCGCTCCAGCGATTGGATTGTGTCATTGGTATGGGCGCCGGCCTTGTTCCAGAACAGCGCGGAAACGCGCGACAGGCTGTCGCCGGCGATTTCCAGCGCCACGACGGTGTTTTCGAAGGTCGGCGCATCTGGATTGTTGGCGATGGCCTCGATCTCGGCTTCATGATCGGCGAGCGCGACATCGAAGGCCGGGCCGAAATCCGTATCGTTGACAGCCTCGAAACGCGGCAGGCCGTCCGGGCCGTTCCATTCCGTCAGGGCCGGGTTGAGCGGGGTGCTGGTGGTCATTGCAATCTTCCTTCGTCTATTCTGTCACGCGCATTGCAGCGCGGGCGATGCCGTTGTCGACGGCGAATGTGGAGACCTCAAGGTCGTCTCGGGTTTGCTGTTTTCAAGTCGTTCCGGTTTTTCAGGGTTTGCGCAGACCCAGCAGTCCGGGGGCCGCATGCCAGATCGCCTGCACCGCAAAACCGATGAAGAGAAGGCCGGACAGCCGCACGATCGCCAGTTCGTGACGACGATAGAACCGCCGCACGATCGGCGCGCCGATGATGAAGATCAGGATCAGGTCGGCGGCAACGAAGCCGAAGAAGGAGACCGCAAGCAGCATCGGTAGCGCGTCAAATTCCAGGGCATTGGCAGAGCCGGCGAGCAGCGCCGTGAAAGTTGCCAGCGCCACCGGATAGCCCTTGGGATTGGTCAACCCGAAGATCAGCCCGCGGCGATAGGGACGCTCAACGACCAGCAGCGGCTGGTTTTCGCCGCGCGGCTTCGCGTTCAAAGCCGTCCAGCCGATCCAGGCGAGGTAGAGCCCGCAGAACAGGCCCAGAATGTCGAAAATCGTGCTGCCGATGGATTTCGCTCCGACAATCGCGACGAGGGCGAGTGCCGACCACAGCACGTCGCCGGCCAGATGCCCGCCCATGAACATCGCGCCGGCCTTGCGCCCCTGACCGGCGCCGATGCCAAGAAGGGCGAGGAAGGCCGGGCCGGGAATGAGAACGTAAAAAGGGCCGCCAGAAAGGCGCCGACGAGCAGGGTCTGCGACATGCAATCTCCTTGAAACAGATTGCCATTCGATCCTGCCCGCATGATTCCGTCAAGCCACAGGCACGATCTTGCTGGCGCCAAATCGAAGGAAGAGGCTCTTTGAGCACCGGTCGCCTTGCATTGCCGTCGAATGGATGAGCTGATAATTGTCCGGCGGGCACGAGCCGCCCGCCTGCCAAGATTTGCGCGCTGGGCGGCTCGTTTTGCGCCTCAACCTGCAAAACAGGATCGTCGCTCGGACGACACTGAGAAGGGAGCGACCCATGGCGGACCGCATGACCGAACGGCGCACCAGCATGCTGGGTGCGCTTCTGGCGACACTCGGGCCAATCTCAATGTCGCTCTATACCCCGGCCATGCCGCAGCTTGTTGAAGCCTTCGGCACGACGGAATCGGCGATCAAGCTGACGCTGTCGTTTTACTTTGCCGGGTTCGCCTTCGCCCAGCTTCTGGCCGGGCCGCTGTCAGATGCCTTCGGACGACGTGTGGCGACCTTGTCTTTCCTCGCGATTTACCTGGCCGGCAGCCTGCTTGCCGCCTATGCGCCAAGCGTCGACTGGCTTCTGGCCGGACGGCTGATCCAGGGCATAGGCGCCTCCGTCGGGATCACGGTCGCGCGCGCCATCGTGCGCGACCAGTTTGTCGGCGAGGAAGCCTCGCGGATCATGAACCTGATCGGCATCATGCTGGCGATCGGCCCGGCCATCGCGCCAACGCTTGGCGGCCTGACGCTTGCCGCCTTCGGTTGGCAGTCGGTGTTCTTCCTGATGGTCGTCTTCGGCCTTCTCTCCTGCCTGACGATGATCGTCTTTCTGAAGGAAACGACGGTGCCGGAGCCTCACCGGGCACGTCCCGGGCCGGTCATGGCTGCCTATCGCACGCTTGCGTCCGACAGCCGATTTCTGGCGAGCGCCATGGTCATGGCGGGGGCCGTGGGCGCGCTCTATGCGCAGTCGACCATGCTGCCCTTCATCCTGATCCAGAAAGTCGGCCTGACGCCGACCCAATTCGGCATGGGCATGCCGATGCAGTCGGGCGCCTATTTCTCAGGCTCCATCGCGCTGCGTTTCTTCATGCGGCGCTTCAGTGGTGAGCAGGCGGTTCGCCTGGGCCTGCTTCTCATCGGCCTCGGCAGCCTGATGATCGTGCTGTCCGTCGTCTTGCTCGAGCCGCGTTTCCTGTCGATCATGATGCCGGTCTCGTTCTACACGTTGGGGATCGCCTTCGTCACGCCGCAGATGACCACGGCCGCGATGTTTCCGTTTCCGCATATCGCCGGTTCCGCCTCTGCGCTGATGGGCTTCATCCAGATGGGCGCCGGGTTCGCGGCAGGCGTCGTTGCAGCCGTTCTCGGCATGCCGGTCCTCGCCTTCGGCACCGTCATCCCGATCATGGGCGCGATGTCGATAGCTGGCTATTTATGGTTCCTTTGGGCATGCCGCGTAAAGACTGCCTGAAGCGTCACTAGACCTTTTGAATAATCATGAAAAAGCCCGCGACGAAGACGCCGCGGGCTCACAGACATGCTTTTCAAGAAAAACAGTATTACTTGCGGTTGCGGGCCGCCAGCGTGCGCAGGCGCAGCGCGTTGAGCTTGATAAACCCTGCGGCGTCCTTCTGGTCGTAGGCGCCCTGGTCGTCCTCGAAGGTCACTAGCTGATCGGAATAGAGCGACTTGTCGCTCGACCGTCCCGTAACCATGACATTGCCCTTGTAGAGCTTCAAAGTCACTTCGCCCTCGACATGCTCCTGGCTCTTGTCGATCAGCGCCTGCAGCATTTCGCGCTCGGGCGAGAACCAGAAGCCGTAATAGATCAGCTCGGCGTAGCGCGGCATGATGTCGTCCTTGAGGTGGGCTGCACCCCGGTCGAGCGTGATCGATTCAATGGCGCGGTGGGCGGTGAGCAGGATCGTGCCGCCGGGGGTCTCGTAGATGCCGCGCGACTTCATGCCGACGAAGCGGTTCTCGACCAGATCGAGACGACCGATGCCGTTGTCACGGCCAAGCGCATTGAGGGCGGTCAGGATCGAGGCCGGGCTCATTTCCCTGCCGTCGATCGAGACGGCATCACCCTTGCGGAAGCCGATCGTAACGGTGGTCGCGACGTCAGGCGCTTCTTCCGGCGAAATCGTGCGCATGTAGACGTAGTTCGGGGCCTCGACGGCCGGGTCCTCGAGAACCTTGCCCTCGGAGGACGAGTGCAGCAGGTTGGCGTCAACGGAGAAAGGCGCTTCGCCCTTCTTGTCCTTGGCAACCGGGATCTGGTGCTTTTCGGCAAATTCGAGCAGGTCCGTGCGGCTCTTGAACGACCAGTCGCGCCAGGGGGCGATGATCTTGATATCGGGGTTGAGCGCATAGGCCGAAAGCTCGAAGCGAACCTGGTCGTTGCCCTTGCCGGTCGCGCCGTGGGCGATGGCATCAGCGCCGGTTTCTCGGGCGATGTCGATCAGGTGCTTGGAGATCAGAGGGCGGGCGATCGAGGTGCCGAGCAGGTAGACGCCTTCATAGACGGCGTTGGCGCGGAACATTGGGAACACGAAATCCTTGACGAACTCCTCGCGCACATCGCGGATAAAGATATCCTTGATGCCCATCATCTCGGCCTTCTTGCGGGCCGGCTCCAATTCTTCCCCCTGGCCGAGATCGGCGGTGAAGGTGACGACTTCGGCGCCGAGTTCTGTCTGGAGCCATTTCAGGATGATCGAGGTGTCGAGGCCGCCGGAATAGGCGAGGACGACTTTCTTCACTTGCTTCTGCGATGTCATGGGCTTGATGTCCGTCTGGTCTTTGTGCGGCACGGTCTGTGCCGCATGGAAAATTTCGCGGCACTTTTAGCCAGATTATGCGTTCGTGCAAGACGCAGAGGCCGTTGCCGCGCCTGGTGCTGCACAAAGATGCGCCGCGGATAGCGAATTCCGCGCGCAAGAGCCGTGTCTCGTTCGAATTGAACCTGCGGCTTCAAGAGCATTTAAACAATTGCCCTTTACCGTACAGTGTCAGGTGAGTGCTGCAGGAAACGAAATGGACGACGTCGACATAGTTCCTCATGAGGTCCTGGCCTCCATGCTGATGCGGATGTTCGAATTCGCACCTGTCGCCATGTCCATCACCACCAGCGATATGCAGACGTCGAGCTATGCAAAGGTCAATGACGCCTATCTGCGGCTCACCGGTTTGAAATGGGAAAACATCCGAGGCCGCAAGCTCATCTCGGAAGGTGCTGCAATCGACAGTCCCGCCCGCAACCGGCGTCACCGCATGCTGGCCGAGGAGGGCTCCTATGAACTCGAGGAAGTCGAGATCGCCCATGTCGACGGGACGATCATCCCGACGCTGATCTCGGCGCAGCGCACGGTGGTCAACGGCGTCTCCTTCGATGTCGAAATTCTGATCGACGTGTCGGCGCGTGTCCGCCAGCAACGCGAGATCGAGAACGCGCTGAAGGCTTCGGCCCGCACAGACGTTCTGTCCGGCCTGCCCAACCGGGCCTGTTTCGACGAGGTTGTCGCCGAGGCTGTTGTGCATATGGACGAGACGGAAAAAGGCTGGCGCTCGCCTTCATCGATCTCAACGGCTTCAAGGCCGTGAATGATACGATGGGTCACGCCGCGGGCGATGAGGTATTGCGGGTCATTGCCAGCCGTCTGCGCGAAAGTTTCCGTGCAACGGACTTCATCGCGCGCATCGGCGGCGACGAATTCGTCGTGTTGCTGGAGCTTGATCCGATGCTGGTGCCGAACCTGCAGCACAGTTTGCAGGAAACCATGGAGCGGATCTTCAAGCCGATCCCGGTCGATGGGCATGTGACCTATACCGGTGCTGCCGTCGGAGTTACCTTCCTGCAGGCAGACGACACAGCCGCTTCCTTCGTCAAACGGGCGGACGACTACATGTACGTCGCCAAGACCACCGAGCAGCGGGTTGCCATTGTCTGCTTCGGCCAGGTCGTCGAAAAGCCACTCGTTAAGGTTCGGCATAATCGGCGCGGCACGCAGCGGTAATCACCGGACTTGGATTCACGAAAATTGTTGTGCTGTGAAAAAAACGCCGAGCCGAATTGGTTGCTGCGTGTTATCGACACGGAACGATCGAGTTTCGCGAAAGAACATCCCATGGACTTCCTGCCAAGCCTGCCGACGCTTCTGGCTTTCACCGCAGCAACCCTGCTGCTCGCCGCCACGCCGGGCCCGGACATGACGCTTTCGATCAGCCGCGCCTTGTCTCAGGGCAAGGCCGCCGCGATGTACGTCGTTGTTGGCACAAGTCTCGGCTGCCTTGTTCATACTCTGCTGGTCGCCTTCGGTGTCTCCGCCCTTATCACCGCATCACCGACGGCATTTCTTGTGTTGAAGACCGGCGGCGCCGCCTATCTCTTCTGGCTTGCAATCCAGGCCATCCGTTTCGGCTCCACCCTGTCGGTGAAAAAGGTCGATGATTCCGGCGCCTCGCCCCTGTCAAATATTTCGACCGGCTTCGGCGTCAATCTGCTCAATCCCAAGGTCATCATCTTCTTCATGACCTTCCTGCCGCAATTCGTCACGGCCCATGACCCGAACGTCACGGCCAAACTTTTGTTCTTCGGCATCTTCTTCATTTTCGCCGCCATGCCGGTCAACATCGCCGTCATCCTGACGGCCGATTGGCTTTCCGCCTGGCTGCAGCGCAAGAAGAGCGTGATGCGGGCGATCGACTACACCTTCGCTGGCGTCTTCTCGATCTTTGCGGTGAAGATCCTGTTCACGCAGACGCGCTGAAGCACGGCCGGAGGCCGTCCCAAGGTCTGATCCATGTTCGCCAGGTTCAGTCGTCTTCGCCGTGATTTGCGATCATCAGCGCTTCGAGCGCCATGCGATCGACCTTGCGCATGCGTTCGCTGTCGGATTTCAGCTGACCGCAGGCGGCGAGAATATCGCGGCCGCGCGGGGTGCGGATCGGTGAGGCGTAGCCGGCCGCATTGATGAAGTCGGCAAACTTTTCGATCTGCTCCCATTTCGAACACTGGTAGTTCGTGCCCGGCCAGGGATTGAACGGGATGAGGTTGATCTTCGCCGGAATACCCTTCAAGAGCCGCACCAGTTCCTTGGCGTCTTCGAGGCTGTCATTGACGCCTTCGAGCATCACATATTCGAAGGTGATGCGGCGGGCATTCGAGACGCCGGGATAGTTGCGGCAGGCGTCGAGCAGGTCCTTCAGCGGATATTTCTTGTTGATCGGCACGAGCATGTCGCGCAGGTCGTCCTTCACCGCATGCAGCGAGATTGCCAGCATGACGCCGATCTCCTCGCCGGTACGAAAGATTTCAGGCACGATGCCGGAGGTCGAAAGCGTGACCCGGCGGCGCGACAGCGACAGGCCGTCGCCATCGGTCGCGATCAGAAGTGCTGTCTTGACGTTCTCGAAATTGTAGAGCGGCTCGCCCATGCCCATCATCACCATATTGGTGACCTTGCGGCCCTCATTGGGAACGATCGCGCCGGCCGGCGTGTCGCGGTCGGGAAAGTCGCCCAGCCGATCGCGCGCGAGCAGCAGCTGCGAGAGGATTTCCTCCGCCGTCAGGTTGCGGACCAGCTTCTGGGTGCCGGTGTGGCAGAACGAACAGGTGAGTGTGCAGCCGACCTGGCTGGAGACACAGAGCGTGCCGCGGCCTTCTTCGGGAATATAGACCGTCTCGATTTCGACCGGACGGCCGGCGCCGCGCGGCGGAAAGCGCATCAGCCACTTGCGCGTGCCGTCATTGGAGATCTGCTCCTCGACGATTTCCGGCCGGGCGATGGTGAAATGCCGCTTGAGCATTTCGCGCAGGTCCTTGGAAACATTGGTCATATGGTCGAAATCGGAGACGCCGCGGACATACAGCCAGTGCCAGAGCTGGCTGACCCGCATCTTCACCTGTTTCTGCGGCACGCCGGCGCCGGCCAGAGCCTGCCCCAGATCCTCGCGCGACAGGCCGATCAGTGACGGCATTTCCGGGGCCGGGCCTGTACGGATCGGTGCCTTGACCGGACGGTCCAGATTGAGTGCTTCAGTCGCGGCCATGTCTGCCATTTCCCATTCTGCAACGCCAAGGCCCGTCAAGCGTATTGCCTGCAGTCCGTCGCGTAAAATGCTGAGATCAGTGTTCGTTTGCCGCGCATCGGGATCGTCAACGGATCCGCGCAGCCATCATTGGACGGGCCTTTAGCACGCTTTTTGCCAATCGTCACCCTCCCGGCCTTCAGGGCAGATCTGCAATTTGCAAATGCCTTAACGGCCAAAGGCCGGACAAGCCGGCCTTTGCGAGTCGGTCAAGCGAGGTTGCCTTACTTGCAGGTTTCGATCTGCTTCAGGGCAGCCGAAATGCCTGATAGGGAATAGGAGTAGGCGGTCGGCGTGCCCTTGCGCGATTTTGCCGCGACAGACATGGCCTTGCCGCTCTTCATGGCCGCGACCAGCGCCGGCTCTTCGGCAGCGTTCTCGACCCAGGCCGAATTGCCCTTGGTGAACAGCGTGAAGGACCGTTCGTCGATCTTGACGACGACCTTGGAATTTTCCTGTAGCGGATAGCCCATCATCGCCTGCGGCTCGTAGGAGATATTCTGGCCCGGGCGCTGCGAGACCAGGAAGAAGATGTCGCCGTGATCGACATTGGCCGGGCTCTTTTCCTTTGGTACCGACAGCACATAGCAAACCTTGCCGGCGCCGGCCGTATAGGAATAGGCACCCCAGGCATTGAACTGCTGGATTCGGGTTGGCGACTGGGCCGAGGCCACGCTGGCAAAAGAAAGCACGATTGCGAGAGCGGTGGTGAGCTTTGTTACAAACATAATGTCCTGCCGGTTTCTTAGCTGCCACGTCCGATCCTGGATATGGGCCGGGTACGCATGGTCACGATTTGATTGATTTTGACTTAATTCAGGTTACCAAACCGTCAACAATCCTGAATTTCCTTCATACCCGGTTCATTGCGAAACACATACGACAGAACCGTACCGAGATTTCAAGGTCGGCACAATGTTACCGGCGAGCCTTGCCCGTTCGTCCGGTCGCGTGTCCGGTTTGAATTTGCCCCGTAAAGAACGTTGCCCGCAGTCCGATTTCGCGGCCTGCTTGTCACCCCATGCCCCTTGTGCCGGGTTTCCTCCATCGTGTGATGGAATACCGATACAAGGCAACGTTTTATGTCACAAAGAATCAGGCAAGAGTTTGACGTTTCGCAAAAGCGTTGTACCTGTGGTGCAAATATAGAAAAGACGGACTGAGGGAGGCCGGCAGAGCGGAATGGATGTTGATGCAAAACAGCATTTCGCCAATCTTGCGGTCTCCGTCGCGGAAAAGCGTGACCAGACGGCTTTTGCAGCCCTTTTCGATTTCTTTGCGCCGCGACTGAAATCCTTCCTGATGCGCCAGAATATGCCGGCGATGGAGGCCGAGGAACTGGCGCAGGAAGTCATGGTGGTGCTGTGGCAAAAGGCGCATCTTTACGACCCCGCCAAATCCTCGCTATCCACCTGGCTGTTTCGGATCGCCCGCAACCGCCGCATCGATGCGGCCCGGCGTCAGCGCAACCGGACGCTGGACGAAACCGATCCCTCTCTGATGCCTGCGGCCCCGCAGCACCCGATGCGCTGGTCGAAAACAGCGACCGCGAGCAGTTCGTGCGCGTTGCGTTGGAAAAACTGCCCGAGGAGCAGATCGCGCTAATCCGCATGGCCTTCTTCTTCGGTCAATCGCATTCGGAGATTTCGGCCGCCACGGGCATTCCGCTGGGCACTGTGAAATCGCGCATCCGGCTCGCCTTCGGCAAACTCAAGAAACTGCTCGAGGAAGACGGCGTCGATAGCGCTTGAGGAGAGGCTACTCGTCCGGTCTGGATTCCAGCGCCTCGTCGGCGCGAACATAGTGATCTTCCTTGATCTGGCCGCTGATTGCCGCAAAGGCTGCCGTCAGCACTGCGATGTCGTCGGAAAAGCCGACCATGGCCAGCATGTCCGGAAGGAAATCGAACGGCATCACGAAATAGGCGAGCGCGCCCAGAAGGATGCCGCGTGTCCGCAGCGGCGTCGTCGGATCCATGGCACAATAATAGGCTGCAACGAGATCGCGGCTGAACGGGACCTGCCGCATCGCGCGCTTCAGCGTCGGCCAGAACCGCCGGCGAACTTTTTGGCGCGGGCTTCCTGTTCGCTCTGTTCGCCGGGCAGGAGTATTTCGCCGATCTTGACGTCGTCCATCTTGTCCCTTTCCTCTGTCATCGGAAACATATGGTGCCGTTATCAGGCAATTCAAATGCCGGTTCCATGCTGCCTGCGGATAGAGGTTACTTGATGTGATCGGGCATGCGCCCGGCGGCGGCCTTGTCCATTCTGGCCGCCAGCTTGAAATCCAGTTCCGTCAGGCCTTTGGCGTCATGCGTGGTTAGCGTCACGTCCACCTTGTTGTAGACATTGAACCATTCCGGGTGGTGGTTGAGTTTTTCAGCAGCCAGCGCGCTTTCCGTCATGAAGCCGAAGGCCTCGACGAAGCTCTTGAAACGAAAGGTTTTCCAGATAGACAGTCCGTCTTCCGCCAGTACCCAGCCCTCCATGCCATGGAGATGCTCCTTGATGGTGGTGACGTCGAGTTTTTCCTGTTTCATGATATTCCCCTTCTCGTGACCGGTCTTGCGATGGCGCGGCGAATGTTTCAGGGTCAGAACGCCGGCGCTGCCGATAGGTTCGATATTCTTTTCAACACGCTGGATAGCATGAAACCGATGCGCATTCTCTTCGTTTGTCTGGGCAATATCTGCCGTTCGCCTCTGGCTGAAGGGATATTGCAGCAGCAGGCGGCGGAAGCCGGGCTGGAAATTATAGTCGATTCTGCCGGGACGGGTGGCTGGCATGTCGGCGATGCGCCGGACCCGCGATCAATCGCCGTTGCCGCGCGCCACGGTATCGATATCAGCGGGCAGCGCTGCAGACGCGTGACCCCTGAGGATTTCGGAAATTTCGATCTGATCTTCGGCATGGATCGCCGCAATGTCGACCATCTGCGCGCGCTGGCGCCGGATGCAGCACAAATGCGAATCCACCTGTTTCTCGACTATGCGCTTGGCACCGCCACCGATGTGCCGGACCCGTACTACGAAAGCGAGGATGGCTTCGAAACGGTCTACAGAATGCTCTCCGCCGGGTGTTCGTCGCTCATCGGCAGGCTCGACGAGCGTTTCTCGTAGAGCGGAAAAATCTCTTCCGTCAGATAGGGGCCGCCGCCCACGGAATCGCGTGACGAGAGCAGCACGAAGCGCGAGACGGTGAAAGGATTGGTGTGGAAGTTGCCACGCCCGCCAAGATAGCTGACGACGTCATCGACACGGGACGAGCGCAACCGCGCCAGCGACACATGCGGGGTGAACTTACGCGGGTCGGCGGGCAGGCCGAGCCTCTGGCAGATGCGTTCGATCTCCGCCTGCAGCGCATACATTTCCGGCGGGTTGCTGACGCCGGCAAAAACCGAGTGCGGCTTCTTCGATCCGAATGCGCCCATGCCGGTGAGTTGAAGCTGGAATTCGGGGCGTTCGATCCGGTCCAGCCGATCGACGATCTCGTCTGCGGTGCGGTTATCGACATCGCCGATGAAGCGAAGCGTGATGTGGTAGTTTTCCACATCGATCCAACGGGCACCGGGAAGACCACCACGCAACAATGAAAGGCTCATCGCGGCATTACGCGGAATCTCGAGGGCGGTGAAAAGTCTCGGCATGACGAGCTCCCCGAATCTCTTTCAGACGTCTCAGCGAAACATGCCGATCATCTGTAAGCAACTGTTATTTAGCACCTGCAATATTTGGCGCGCATCCTGTTAACAACTTCTGAACGGTCACCGCGCGGTCTGTCGATTCGCGCAAGCCGCAACATCCGCCGATCAGCCGCCCGCGGAAAGACGCCCGATAAACCGTTCTGCAACCGGCAGAAATTTTTCGACCATGACGCCAATGCCCTTGCCGTTCGGGTGCATGCCGTCTTCGAGCTTGAGCGTTGCGTCGTCGATGACTCCATCGAGAAAGAATGGATAGAGCTCCAGCCCGTGGGTCTTGGCGAGTTCTGCATAGATCGGGTTGAAGCGGTCGGCATAGTCGCCGCCCATGTTCGGCGGCGCGAAGATGCCGATCAGCAGCACCGGGATACTGCGCGCCTTGAGCTTGGACAGCATGGCGTCGAGGTTCTTGCGACTGTCCTCCGGCGGGATGCCGCGCAGCGCGTCATTGGCGCCCAGTTCGAGGATCACGCCCTTGGTGCCATCAGGCACCGACCAGTCGATCCGTGCCAAGCCACCCGAGGTCGTGTCGCCGGACACACCGGCATTGGCGATCGTCACGTCGAGCCCCTTTTCGCGCAGGGCTTTCTCCAATCGCGCGGGAAAGGCATCTTCCGGCGGAAGCTGGTAACCGGCCATCAGGCTGTCGCCGAAGCCGACAAGACTGATCGTTTCCGCACGGGATGCCACGGGCGTTGAGAGAAAGATGGACGCCAACACCAACAAAAATGCCCTGAAACCTTTTAATCGCATGATGTCGTCCCTAAATCCGTTCCCATCCGCCCGTCGTAACAGTCAGGCTGGCATTTTTCATACTTTCACATATAGGGCGGTTTCCTTTGGTAAAAACCATGATCGAACTGAAAAATGCGGATCTGACGCTCGGGCAGGCTGCAGCCTCGGTGCATGTTCTCAAGGGGATGAGCCTCTCCATCGGTACCGGCGAATCCGTTGGCATTGTCGGGCCGTCTGGGTCCGGCAAGTCGACGCTTCTCATGGTGCTGGCCGGCCTGGAGCGGCTGGACAGCGGCGAGATCACCATTGCTGGCACCCCTTTGCACGGATTGAGCGAGGATCGGGTGGCGGAATTCCGCGGCCGCAATATCGGCATCGTGTTCCAGTCCTTTCATCTCATTCCCAATATGACGGCGCTCGAAAACGTCGCGGTGCCGCTTGAGCTTGCCAATGTCAGGAATGCCTTTGAAATCGCCCGCCAAGAACTTGTCTCCGTCGGCCTCGGCGAGCGCCTGTCGCATTATCCCGGCCAGCTGTCCGGCGGCGAGCAGCAGCGCGTGGCGATTGCCCGCTCGCTTGCGCCATCGCCAAAGCTCCTGATCGCCGATGAGCCGACCGGCAATCTCGATGCCGAGACCGGCCGGCAGATCGCCGATCTGATTTTTTCGAAACAGGCCGAGCGCGATATGACGCTCATTCTCGTTACCCATGATGCGAGCCTGGCGGCGCGCTGCTCGCGCCAGGTGCGCGTGCGCTCCGGTGAGATCGTCGATGATGGTTCGGTGCCGATGAAGGATGCAGGCGCTCACCGCAGCGCGGTCGTGACCGCATGAGGATCGCTGCCGATATCATTCCGCAACGCTTTGGCGCGTCGATCGCTCTCGCTTTCCGACTGGCATTGCGGGAGATGCGTGGCGGCCTCAAGGGCTTCTACATCTTCCTCGCCTGCATCGCGCTCGGCACCGCCGCCATTGCCGGCGTCAACTCGCTGTCGCAATCGATCACCGGCTCGATCGCCAGCCAGGGCAGGAGCTTCTGGCCGGCGATATCCGGTTCCAGCTCAACAACCGCGTCGCGACCGACGAGGAAACGACCTTTCTCGATGGCACGGGTTCGCTCTCCATGTCATCGTCGCTGCGGTCGATGGCGCGCTTGCCGGATGGTTCCAATCAGGCGCTGGTCGAACTCAAGGCTGTCGATGGCGCCTATCCGCTTTATGGCACGCTGCAAAGCGAGCCCGCCGGGCCGCTTTCGGCCAGTCTTGCCAAGGACGGCGACCGGTTCGGCGGTCTGGCCGCACCCTCCTGCTGGAACGACTCGGCATCAAGGTCGGCGACGAACTCATGCTGGGCACCGCGAAAATCCGCGTCACCGGCACGATCCTGCGTGAACCGGATGCGCTGTCGGAAGGTTTCGGCTTTGCACCGCGGCTGATGATCTCGGAGGACGCGCTGGCCGCGTCGGGGCTAGTCCAGCAAGGCAGTCTGGTGCAGCATGTCTACAAGGCCCGCGTCGATAACCCCGCAAGCCTGCCCCTGATCCGCAAGGAGGCCGAGGACCGCTTTCCGTCGGCCGGCTGGTCGATCCGAACCTCGGAGAATGCAGCCCCTGCGCTGACGGCCAACATCACCCGGTTTTCGCAGTTCCTGACGCTTGTCGGCCTGACCGCGCTGATTGTCGGTGGCGTCGGCGTCGCCAATGCCGTGCGCGCTTTCCTCGATTCCAAGCGTGGCGTCATCGCGACCTTCAAATGCCTCGGTGCGCCTGCTTCCGTCGTCGCGATGATCTACCTGTTCCAGATCCTGTTCATCGCGCTGATCGGCATTGTCATCGGTCTCATTGTCGGCGCCCTCATTCCGTTTGTCGCGGCCCAGTTCCTGGCCGGCATCCTGCCCGTGTCGACCGGTTTCGAATTCTTCCCGTCGGCGCTCGGCATGGCTTCGCTGTTCGGCGTGCTGACGGCGCTGGCCTTCGCCATCCTGCCGCTTGGCCGCGCCCGCGATGTTCCCGCGACCGCGCTGTTTCGCGAGCAGGGTTTCGAGCGTGCGCGATGGCCGGCCTGGCCCTATATCGCCGGAGCAGCCCTTTGCCTTGCGGCGCTCGCCGGCCTTGCCATCTTCACGGCCTATGACCGCTATATCTCCATGGTCTTCCTTGGTGCCATCGCTTTCGCCTTCGTGGTCCTGCGCGGCGTATCCGTGCTTGTCTCGGCGATTGCTCGGCGGGCGCCACGGGTCAAATCCCCGGCGCTGCGGCTGGCAATCGGCAACATCCACCGTCCGGGTGCATTGACACCCTCTGTCGTTCTTTCGCTCGGGCTTGGTCTCGCGCTGCTGGTCACGCTGGCGTTGATCGACGGCAATCTGCGGCGGGAACTGACCGGAAACCTGCCGGAGCGGGCGCCGAACTTCTTCTTCGTCGATATCCAGGGCACCGAGATCGAGGGTTTCCGTTCCGTGCTGCAGATGGCATTGCCACAGGGCAAGATCATCGAGGTGCCGATGCTGCGCGGCCGCATCCTTGCCTTCAACGGGCAGGATATCAGCAAGATGACCGTGCCGCCGGGCGGCCAATGGGTGCTGCGCGGCGACCGCGGCATCACCTATGCCAAAAACATTCCGGAAAACTCGACCCTGACGGAAGGCGAGTGGTGGAGCGCCGACTATACCGGTGAACCCTTGGTGTCCTTTTCCGAGGAGGAGGCTGGCGAACTCGGCCTGAAGATCGGCGACACCGTCACCGTCAACGTGCTTGGCCGCAACATCACGGCGAAGATCGCCAATTTCCGCACCGTCGAGTGGGAATCGCTGTCGATCAATTTCGTCATGGTGTTTTCGCCCAACACATTCGCCGGCGCTCCCCATGCCTGGCTTGCCACTGTTATCGACCCCACGGCAACGGCGGAGCAGGAGGCGGCTGCGCTGAAGGCGATCACCAACGCCTACCCGACCATCACCAGCGTGCGCGTCAAGGACGCGCTCGACATCATCAACGAACTGGTCGGTCAGCTGGCGACCGCCATCCGTGCGGCAGCAGCCGTTGCGCTGGTTGCGTCCGTTCTGGTGCTGGCCGGGGCGCTCGCAGCCGGCAACCGGGCGCGCATTCACGATGCCGTCGTCCTGAAGACGCTCGGTGCAACGCGCGCCACGCTGATCCGGGCTTTCTCCTACGAATATGCCATTCTCGGCCTGTCGACGGCGATCTTTGCTCTTTTTGCCGGTGGCGTGTCGGCCTGGTTCGTCGTCAGCCGGATCATGACGCTGCCATCATCCTTCCTGCCTGACGTTGCGGGCCTCACGGTGGTGATCGCCCTGGCAATGACCGTCGGCATCGGCTTGATCGGAACCTGGCGGGTTCTCGGCCAGAAGGCCGCTCCGGTGCTGCGCGAACTCTAGGGTCTGGCGTTCTTGTCAAAGAATCAGGATCGCCCTGAAGTCATTGACGTTCGTCCCTGTCGGTCCGCAGACAAACAGATCGTCCACGGCGTCGAAGGCAGACCAGGCGTCGTTGTTGGCCAGATTCGCGTCTGCCCGGACACCGGCGGCCAGCATGCGGCCGATGCTTGTTCCATCGGCGAATGCCCCGGCATTGTCCTCGCTGCCATCGATACCGTCCGTGTCGGCGGCCAGCGCGTGAATGCGCGTCGAGCCTGAAATCTGTGTGGCGAAGGACAGGAGGAACTCCGTGTTTCGGCCGCCCTTTCCTTTTCCCCGGACGGTCACGGTGGTTTCCCCGCCGGAAAGCAGCACCACGGGTGTCTGAAATGGCCGGCCGCGGCGCTCCACTTCGCGGGCAATCGCCGCATGGAAGCTGCCAGCTTCGCGTGCCTCGCCCTCCAGCGCGTCCGACAGGATTACAGCTTGCACGCCCTGCGCTTCCGCCACGGCCGCTGCCGCTTCCAGCGAGACATTTGCTGAGGCGATCAGGTGAACGTGGTGGCCGGAAAATTCCGGGTCTTCCGGTGATGGAGCGCGCGCCGCGGTCTCGATGTGGCGGATGATCTTCGCCGGCAGGCCGATGCGATAGGTCTCGATCGCCCTCAAAGCGTCCCGCGCATCGCCCTCACTCGGTATGGTCGGCCCGGAGGAAACCAGCGCCGGATTGTCGCCCGGTATGTCGGAAACGACGAAGGTCACGACTTGTGCCGGATGGGCTGCCGCGGCAAGACGTCCGCCCTTGATCCGGGAGAAATGCTTGCGGATGAGGTTCATCGCCGAAATCGGCGCACCGGATTTCAGCAGGGCCTCGTTGAGCAGGATTTCGTCGGAGAGTTCAAAACCTTCCGGTGGTGCCGGCAGGAGCGCCGATCCGCCGCCGCACATCAGCGCAATCACAAGGTCGTCCTCGGTCAGATCGCGCGCAAGTTCGAGTAGTCTGGCGGAGGCCGCGAGCCCGGCCTCATCCGGCACGGGGTGAGACGCTTCCATAACCTCGATCTGCGCGCAGGGGTGGCGTAGCCGTACCGCGTGACGACAGCGCCCTCGAGTTCCCCGGCCAGGCGTCCTCGAGCGCGCGAGCAAGCTGTGCGGCACCCTTGCCTGCGCCGATGACGATCGTCCGCCCCTTCGGCACGGCGGGCAGAAACTTACGAATACCCTGATCGGGCTTTGCCGCCTCGACAGCTGCATTGAAAAGCGTGGTCAGAAGATCTCTGGGCGTCATTTTTTATCCCTCCCGGACAGTTCAATCGATGTTCGTTTCATCGCGATGCCGCTGCGGTGCTGCCGCGCAGGACCAGACGAAGCGGGAGTTCCCGGACCCGCATGTGCAGGCGCTGGGCGGGTGTCGCCAGCAGATACTGAGCCGCCAGCGTGCCCATTTCCTTAGCCGGCACATCGACGGTGGTCAGCTCCGGGCTCGTCAGCTCGCCGATTTCGAGATTGTCGAAGCCGAGGACCGAAACCGTGCCCGGCACGGCGATATTCTCTTCCCGGCAATATTTGAGCGCGCCGGCGGCAACGATATCGCTGCCGCAAAAGACGGCGGTTGGCGGATTGTCCGCGCCCATCAACTGCTGCATCCCCAACCGGCCACCGTCGACCCTGTAGGCGGATTCGATGATGCTGAGTGGAGTGATGCCGTTCTCGCGCAGTTCCGCAACGAAACCGTCCCGGCGCGCAATGGCCCGGTCGTTGTTATCGGTTATCCCGCCGAGCATGGCGATCCTGTTGTGGCCGAGATCGAGCAGGTAGCGCGCGGCCATACGCCCGGCCTTGTCGTTGTCGAACCCGACTGCCGCGCCGATCTCCGTCGCAGCGGCGGTGTAAGTGAAGACATAGGCGATGTTGCGCTGTTCGAGCAGCGCGATGGTTTCGGGACGGTGGGCAGCACCGACCAGCACGATGGCATCGACGCCGCGCTCGACGAGCAGCCTGACCTGATCATATTCCAGGTCGATGTCGAAGGCCGAAGTGCCAATGATCAGCGACACGCCTTTTTCCGAAAGACCTGACTGTAGACTGTTCATCATGGCGGCATAGATGGCGTGATCCAGCGTCGGGATGACGGCGCCTGCAAGGCGCGACTTGGTGGAGCGCAGGCTTCGGGCCGAGCCGTTCGGAACATAGGCCAAATCCATCGCCGCCTGCAGCACCCTTTCGCGGATACGGATATCGACGTTCGGATTGTCGTTCAGCACACGCGAGACGGTCGCCGGAGAGCAGCCTGCTCTCCGCGCCACATCGACAAGCTTGGTGTCCGATACGTCCAATGTGCTGCCTCTGAAAACTGTGAAATCGTTTTCACGAATTTTCCCACAAGTGGCAAAAGGTGCTGTAAATGTCAACCGAGATCGTGAAATCGTTTTCTCAATTATAAAAAAGCCACTGCGCGTCTCCGCGCGGTGCCTCCTTGTTCACGAAGTGATTTTACCCGCTCTTGCTTATTCCGCCGCGATGGCGGTTGGTCGCATGACCTCAATCCCATCGCCCAGCGCTGCCGGCGCTGTTTCCGCTTCGGCCGACCGTGCCTTGGGCTCGCGACCGAAGAACAGCGCATAGGCGGCAGGCAGCACGAAGATCGTCAGCACCGTCGCCACCAGGATGCCGCCCATCATGGCGTAGGCGAGCGGTCCCCAGAAGACGCCGCGCGAGATCGGGATCAGCGCAAGCACGGCAGTCAGTGCCGTCAGCATGATCGGGCGGAAACGCAGCACCGCCCCGCCGATGATCGCCTCCATGCGGTTCATGCCGGCGGCGATGTCCTGGTCGATCTGGTCGATCAGGATGATCGAGTTGCGGATGATGATGCCGAGGAGCGCGATAACCCCGAGGATCGCAACGAAGCCGAAGGGCGCGCCGCTGATCAGAAGCGCCGCACTGGCGCCGATGATGCCGAGCGGCCCGGTGGCCAGCACCAGCATCGCCTTGCCGAAATGCTGCAACTGGATCATCAAAAGCACGACGATGACCAGCAACATGATCGGCGCCTTGGCGGCGATCGAGGCCTGGCTTTCGGCCGCATCCTCGGCGCCGCCCTGGATATCGACCTTGTAGCCGGGGGCAAGCCCGTCCCTCAGGCCCTGCATCTCGCCATACATCTTCAGCGCCACGTCATTGGGCTGCACGCCATCGGGCAGGGTGCCGCGCACGGTGATCGTCGGCAGGCGGTCGCGCCGCCATTCGACGCCCTGTTCGAGAACCGGCACGACCTTGGCGATCTGGGAGAGCGGAATGAAGCCGCCGAAATCGGTCGGGATATAGACCGAGTTGACGGCCGAGAGCAGCTTGCGGTTTTCCTGTGGTTCGCGGGCAACGATCGAAACCGTTTCCTCGCCGTCGCGGAAATCCCCGAGCGGCGCGCCGCTGGTGGTCGCCTGCAGCATCTGGCGAATGCGTTGCGACGTAACCCCGAGTGCCCGGGCGCGGTCCTGGTCGATGACCAGCTTCATGGCCGCCACCGGTTCCAGCCAGTCGTCATGGACGGCGCCGAGCATGGGATTGTCGGAGAATTTCTGCTTCACCTGATCGGCGATGCGCCGCACCTCGGCCCGATCAGGACCACTCACGCGCATCTGCACCGGCCAGCCGGTCGGCGGCCCCAGGAACAGCCGGTCGACCTTGGAGCGGACCGAGGGGAAATCTTCGGCCAGAATGTCGCGCAGCTTGAGGATCAGGCGTTCGCGGGCCGGTTCGTCCTTGGCCATGACGAGCAGCTGGGCGAAGTTCGGATTGCGCAATTGCTGGTCGAGCGGCAGGAAGAAGCGCGGCGCACCCTCGCCGATATAGGTGGCGATGAAGCGCTTGTCTTCGTCCGCGATGATGCGGTCCTCCAGCGCCTTTGCCTGCGCCTCGACCTCGGTGATGCTGGTCCCCTCGGGCAGCCAGAGATCGACAAGGATTTCCGGGCGCGAGGATTGCGGGAAGAAGTTCTGCGGAATGAACTGGAACGCCCAGAGACTGCCGACGAAGGTCGCGAGTGTCAGCGCAATCACGGTGAGGCGATGGCGCACGGCCCAGCCGACGCTGGCCCGCAGACGGCGATAGAAGCGGGTGTCGAACACGTCCTTGTGGGCGCCCACATGATGGCGCTGTTTCAGGATCATGTAGCCGAGCCAGGGTGTGAAATAGACCGCGACGAACCAGGAAACCACCAGCGCGATGCCGACCACGTAAAACAGCGAGCGCACGTATTCGCCGGCCGTCGAGGCGGCAAAACCGACCGGGATGAAGCCTGCCGTGGTGATCAGCGTTCCCGTTAGCATCGGAAATGCGGTGGAGGAATAGGCAAAGCTCGCAGCCTCGATTTTCTCCAGGCCTTCCTCCAGCTTGCGCTCCATCATCTCGACAACGATCATAGCATCGTCGACGAGAAGACCGAGCGCGATGATCAGGGCACCAAGCGAGATGCGCTGCAGGTCGATGCCGAGTTCGTACATGATGGCAAAGGTGGCCGCGAGAACCAGCGGGATGGCGATGGCAATGACGAGGCCGGAACGCCAGCCGATCGACACGAAGGAGACGATGAGCACGATGATCAGCGCTTCGCCGAGAGCCTTCATGAATTCGCCGACGGCCTCGGTCACGACCTCGGGCTGGTTGGCGATCTGATCGATCTTCACGCCATAGGGCAGGGCCTCGCTGAAGCGCTCATAGGTCGCCTCGACCGTCTTGCCGACATCAATGACATTGTAGCCCTTGGCCATGACGACGCCGATCTGGACGCTGTCCTGGCCGTCGAAACGGAACTTGCGCGCAAACGGCTCTTCCAGCCCTGCGGTCACGGTTGCGATATCGCCAAGCCGCGTCACCTGCCCGCCGGAGCGCAGCCGCAATTCGCGGATGTCGTCCACCTTGTCGACGCTGCCCTCGACGGAGATGCGCACCGACCGTTCCCCGGTCTCGACGCGGCCGGCCGGATCGACATTGTTCTGGCCGGCCAGCGTGGTGTTCAGGTCGGCAAGGGTCAAGCCGCGCTCTGCCAGTGCCTTGGAGGAAACGTCGATGTAGACCTTCTCGGGCTGGTCGCCGATGATCACGGCCTTCTCGACGCCCGGCGTCGCCAGGAGCATGTCGCGCGCCTGGATGGCATAGGCCTTCAGTTCGGGATAGCTGAACCCCTCACCGGTAAGCGAGTGCAGGGTGATGAAGGTATCGCCGAACTCATCGTTGAAATAGGGACCGTAAAGTTCGGAAGGCAGTTCCGAGCGGATGTCGCCGACCTTCTTGCGGACCTGGTAGAAGGCATCGGCCACCTCGGCTGCATCCGTGTCGCCCTTGACCTGCAGCGTGATGATCGCGCTTCCGGCGCGGCTATAGGAACGCACGAAATCCAGATGCGGCGTCTCCTGCAGCTTGCGCTCGATCTTGTTGACGACCTGATCCTGCATTTCCTCGATCGAGGCGCCGGGCCATGCGGCCTGGATCACCATCACCCGGAAGGTGAAATCCGGATCTTCCTTCTGGCCCATGTTCATGAGCCCGAAAACGCCGGTGAGGAGAATGAGGCCGAACAGGAAGCGTGCAATGCCCGCATGGCCGATGGCCCAACGCGACAGGTTGAAAGCTTGTTTGCCATCGCCGGCTGGGCCGTTGGTCGAGGTGGTCATGGCGTCGTTCCGTTCCTTGATTTCGGCTTAGCGGACAAGCTGGGCGGTTTTGTCTTGGCCAGTGGCGCTTGCCTGCTGGTTCGCAGCTTCCGGCAGCTTCACCTTCAGCTCATCGCGCATGAACTGCGTGCCTGCTGTCACGACGATGTCGCCGGGCTTGAGGCCATTTGCGATCCGGGCCTCAGTGCCCGCGAAATCGGCGATCTCGACAGGGCGCGCATGGACTGTTTCGGTTGATGGATCGACCGTCCAGACCAGGGCCGTCTCGCCTTGCTTGGCAAGGGCGCTGAGCGGAACGGCGACCAGCGATGGGCCGGCGTCCACAGCCGCGCTTATCAGAGCCGTCATGCCGAGCAGCGCCGGCGAATTTTCCGGCAGGCTCACGCGGATTGCAAAGGTCCGGGACTGCGGATCGGCACTGCCGGCGACTTCGCGCACCTTGCCCTCCAGGGTTTCGCCGCTGTTCGACCAGATCGTCACTTTGACTGTCTTGCCCGGCTTGAAGGCGAGAATGTCCGTCTCGGGAACGGCGACCAGCACTTCCTTTTCGCCATCCGCCGCGACCGTGACCACCGGTGTACCCGCGGCAACCACCTGGCCTGCCTCGGCGTTGACCGCCGTGACGATGCCGGTCCGATCTGCCTGCAGGGCGCCGTAGGTCACCTGGTTTCGGGCCTGTTCAAGGGTGGAAAGGGCGGCGTCGCGTGTCGAAACGGCCTGGTTGTAGGAAAGCTGCGCCTGTTCGAGTTGCGATTTCGACGAGACCTGCTTGTTGAAAAGGTCCTCGGCGCGTGTCTTTGCCAGCGCCGCCGTTTCGACCTGCCGCTCGGCGGCTGCGAGATTGGCCTCGGCGGAACGAACCGACAGCGCGTAGTCGGTCGTGTCGATGCGGGCAAGCACGTCGCCCTTGGTCACGCGATCGCCGATATCGACAAGCCGTTCGGTGATCTTGCCGCCGACCCGAAAGCCGAGTGCCATTTCGGTGCGCGAGCGCACCGTGCCCGAATATTCCAGTTCGCGCGCCGTCTGCGCCTGCGCCACCGTCATGACCTTTACCGGCCGCACGACGTCCGCCTGGACTTCCGGCGCCTGTTCGGAGCAGCCTGCAAGACCAATCATTGCGGCAAGCAACATAGAGGTTGCTATCGTTGTCTTTATCCGTCCTGCCTGAAAAACCATGGCTGAATTCCTGTCGTTGATGTCTGGTGTTTTGTGCAGGCTGGCGGTGTGATGCCGCTACTTCAGTGCCCGGATTGCGAATTCTACGAGGTCTTCGGGCTGCGCCCGGTTTGGCTTGGAAATGCACTGCATGATCAACTGCGGATGACAGAGCGAGGTGATGCTGGCACCAAAACATTTGGCGGCGACGGAAATGTCCTGCTCGCGAAACTCTCCCAGCCGGATCCCGTCTGAAATCACTTCGGCAATGAGGTCGTGCAACCGGTCGATGTGTTTCTCGATGACGTTCCAGTCGCGCTCGATGGCGACGATCACCATCTCGTGGACCTTTTCCTCGTCCATCATGGTCTCGACAGTCAGTCGGTGCTGCTCGAGAGCATAGCGGCGCAGCCGCTCGGTGGCGCTGATGGGAAGGCCGGCTGTGTACCGGGCAAGCTCATAACTTCCGCCCAGCATCCGGTTGCAGATCGCCTGGTGAATCTCGACCTTGGACGCAAAGAACCGATAGATGTTGGCCGTCGACATGCCGAGTTCCTTGGCAATGTCCGCTACCGTCGTCTTGCCATAACCGTAGTGACGGAACAGGCCCTCGGCGGCATTGAGGATCCTTGTGATGTTATCCTGGCGGCCGACATCGATTTCCGGGCTGATGGCTTCCTGCATGGTGTCTTGCCTTACGACTGACGAATTTTGAATTTCGTCAGTCGTAAGGCATCAATCATTATCTGTCAAGCAGATGGGGCGCTCGCGTGCCGGCAATGGTCCTTGGAGGCTGATCTGGTAACGAAAAATCAGCCTGACCCAGGACGGTTGAATACCACGCTGCGAAAATGGTATTGCACTGCAGCGAAATTCCTTCCGGGCAAACCATGCTGCCGATCAGCGATACCTATGACCATCTGCGCCGGGACTTCCGCTGGCAGATTCCCGAGCGCTTCAACATCGGCGTCGCGGTCAGCGATGCCTGGACGACGCACGAACCCGATCGTGTATGCCTCCAGCATTTCAGCCCCGATGGTGCCCATCTCTCGCTCACCTATGGCGCCCTGAGTGCCCGATCCTCCTCCTTTGCCAATGCTCTGGTCGCGCACGGGGTTGCGGCCGGCGACCGGGTAGCCATCCTGCTGCCGCAGGGTTTCGAGACGGCGATCGCCCATGTCGCAATCTACAAAATGGGTGCCATCGCCCTGCCGCTCGCTTTGCTTTTCGGTGTGGAAGCTCTTGAATACCGGCTGCGTGATGCCGATGCGGCTGCGATCGTCACCAATCGCTTCGGCCTTGGAAAGATCGCTGCGATCCGCGATCGTCTGCCGGACCTGAAACTTGTCGTTCTCGCCGATGACGCTGACGACAGCGAGGCCGGAACGGAATCGTTCCGCAGGTTGGCTGAAGGTTTCTCTCCGGCTTTCACCTCCGTGGATACGACCCCCGACGATCCTGCGATGATGATCTACACGTCGGGCACGACGGGGCCGCCCAAGGGGGCGCTGCATGCGCACCGCGTGCTTCTCGGCCATATTCCGGGGTTCCAGTTTCACCATGCCTATCTGCCGCAGGTGGGGGACCGGATGTGGACGCCGGCCGACTGGGCCTGGGCCGGGGGCTTCTGAACGCGCTCCTGCCGTCGCTGCTGCTCGGCGTGCCCGTCGTTTCCTCGCCGGGCCAGAAGTTCGATCCGCACATGGCGCTCCGCATCATGGAAGAGATGCAGGTGCGCAATGCCTTCATCCCGCCAACGGCGCTCAGGCTGCTGAAGGCCGTGGACAATCCGCGGGCGCACTACAATCTCAACCTGCGCACGATCGGTTCGGCGGGTGAATCGCTCGGCCGCGAAACCTGCGAATGGGCAAGCGAAGCCTTCGGCGTGCCGGTCAATGAATTCTACGGCCAGACGGAATGTAACATCGTGCTGTCGTCGGCGGCCCATCTCGGCGTGTTGAAGCCTGGATCGATGGGCAAGGCGGCGCCCGGTCACGAGGTCGCGATCATCGATGGTGACGGCAATGTCGTGCCTGATGGAACCGTCGGGCAGGTCGCGGTGAAGCGGCCCGACCCGGTGATGTTTCTCGGCTACTGGAAGAACGACGAAGCGACGCAGCGCAAATTCATCGGCGACTGGATGACCACGGGAGACCAAGGTGTTCAGGATGCCGAGGGCTATGTCACCTTTTTCGGCCGCGACGACGACGTCATCACCTCATCGGGCTACCGGATCGGTCCGAGCGAGATCGAGGATTGCCTTGCCGGCCACCCCGCCATCCAGCTTGCGGCGGCCATCGGCAAGCCGGATCCGCTGCGCACGGAAATCGTCAAGGCCTATGTCGTGTTGCGGCCCGGCCATGCGCCATCTGCCGAGCTGGGAGCAGACATTCGCGATTGGGTGAAGACGCGGCTTTCGATGCACGAATATCCGCGCGAGGTCGCGTTTGTCGAAAGCCTGCCGCTGACGACGTCGGGCAAGGTCATTCGGCGCCTGCTGCGGGATCAGGCGGCGGCCGAAGTGCCGGCGCCGTAAGCCGCCTGACTATTGGCTATTTCGAACGGCGCGGCGCCAGCGCCCGGATCTTTTCGCGCAGCAACCGGGCCATGTTGCGGGTGTTGCGATAGAGATGAAGCTGGGCTGCGACCTGCCGGACGTCACGGTCGCGGTTCTGGTTGAGGCCGATCACCAGCGTGCCCATCTCCTCGCGTTCTTCCCAGAAGCGGCTCATCACCGGATGGTCAGGCACGGCGCAGCTGTCGGAACGCATGATGTTGGCATCGTCGAGATGCCATTCCGTCAGTTCAGCCATCAGGAGCTTGCCGGGAGAATACCTGGCATAGCGCTCGTCATAGGCGGTTTTCCAGGTATAGGCTTCGCCGGCCATCATGAAGACAATCATTGTTGCAATCGCGGTGCCGTCGAGATCGAGCGTGTGGATGCGCACGCTGTCGGCCTCGGCGAGATTGGTGATCGCCTCGCGGGCAAAGGCCGCCCGGTAGCGGTCCATGACCATGGCGGTGCGCTGGCGGCCCTTCCAGCCGCTGGCTTCGAGCGCCAGGAATTCCTCCATGCGCACCCGAATCTCGGCCGGCTGCCGGGCAACGTTGTAGCTGAGCTTGCCGATGGCTTCGAGATGTCCCCATTGCCGGCGCAGATCGCGGAAATGCGACGGGGTCATCGCCTTGCGAAGATAGGCCTGGCCATCCAGCAGGCTTTCCAGCATCGGCCGCGTGAAGCTGTCTGTTACCGTGATCGGCAGGTTTCGGCCGATGGCCACTGCGCGGGCCATCTGGGCAAACTTGCCTTTCAGGCGGACATCCGGCAGCACCAGTACGGACGGCAGGCCGGCTGACGGATCGGCCAGGGCCTCGTAGAGGTTGTCAATCGTTTCGGCGGCTTCTTCCGCATCAAGCAGTGGCACCCCAAGCGGGCCGAACGGGTTCGACCAGGCACGAATGATCGACGCGCCTATCGAGAAGCCGGGCTTTTCAATTGAAAACGGCATGAGAAACCGAATGCGGCTGCGCCGCTCATCCTGGTCGCGGATAAGCGCAAGCCGGATGACCCGGTCCTCAAGGCGTGGCATGGCGGGCGCCAGGAAGCGTCCGGTAAAAAACACGTTCGGCTCCAGCGCCCTGTTCGACAGGAAATCCAGTTCCTGCTGCAGGTCATAGCCGGCCCGGGCGGGATACAGGCAGAGATGTCGCCCCGGCCGGCCAACCGACAATGTATTTTCGGCTGCCGGATGATGGATAGCCGGTGGAACCAGTCCGCCGAGAAGTCGTGCCGCGCGGCCGTTTGCATCGTCCGGATATTGGGGCGTGCCGGTCATGATCTGGATGCCTCTGCTTTGATGGTTCTGGCATGGGGATCCGCAAAAGCGAACAGCACAATGCCGAAAGTGTGGCGCACGGCCAGATGGAGAAGGATTGCCTCGATCAGCATGGCGCCCGCGGTCGCAAGGGCAGCACCCGTCAAGCCGAAAAGCGGGATCAGCGTCATGTTGAGCGCGAGATTGCAGACGAGGGCCGCGGCATAGAGGGCAACGCAGAGCTTCTGCTGTCCCGCCATCGTCAGGAAAGCCTCTGCCGGACCAACGAGTGCCTTGGCCATGATACCGGCAAACAGGATGACCATCAGCGGATAGCCGGCGAGGAAGGCCGGTCCGAAGAGCGACAGTAGGAAATTGCCGGCCAGCAGCACCACCCCGCCGACCACAAGCGATGGCCAGAACGACCAGCGTGCGCTTTCGACGGCAATTACTGCCAGTTGCTGGCGATCGGGATCCGCCATGGCGGCGGAAAACCGCGGTGCTGCGGCCGCCTTGACCGAGAACATCACGAAATGCACCAGCGCCATGGTCTTGGCGGCGGCAAAATAGATCGCGACGCTTTGCGGATCGAGATAGAGGCCGACAATCACCACATCGGAATTGGTCAGCATGAAGCCGAAGCCCTCGATCAGGAAGATCGGAAAGGCGATGCGGATCCAGGTGCCGAACTCAATTCTACGGGGCCCCTTGACGTAGCGCTTGCGCAGCCTCCAGGTCAGGATAAAGAACTGCGTGACGCTCGTCAGGTAGGTCGCGGCCATGGCCGCGATCATCGCGGTCTGTGCCGTATGCGGTTGACCGCTGGCGACGGCCAGCATCATCAGGGCCAGGATAAGCAGCGGCCGGATGATATAGGTCGGGCTCAGCGCCGAAACCGCCCAGCTGTGGGCGCGCGACGTGCCGTCCATGACGTCGCCAAGCGCGATCATCGGAAGCGCGAAAATACCGAGATAAAGCGGCACGATGTAATAGTTATCGATCCAGCCCCCGAACAGCCAGAGGCCGCCGATGCCGGTAATGGCGAGGCCTGTCGCCGATATCAGGGCGAAGATGCGGACGGTCGTCGTCAATCCGCGGATTTCCGGCAAGGCCTCTCGCGCATGATATTGCGGCAGGAAACGAATGATCGCGGTGTGAAAGCCGAGGCAGGAAAGATTGCCGAACAGGATGACGAGGACCCAAACGAAAACGTAGATGCCGTATTCGAATTCGCCCATGACACGGGCAAGGATGATCTGGGAAATAAACGCGATTGCAGCGCTGATGATGCGAATGGCAAAGGCGACGAGCGCCATGCGCTGGGCCTGATGCCTGGGATCGTTTCCGGTGAGAACCGGCCCCAGCTTTTCGACAAGCGGCGCCAGCCGTTCTCGCAACGCGGGCGGCAAGAGACGTCCAGCCGTATGACATGCAGCCAGGAACAAGGGGATACCCATCGATTACGCAATACAGGCACAAGTCTTGCCAGATCAGCGTTAACAAAGGGTGCAGGGGCGTGGGATGCGTGCGCTGAACGCCTGGATTTTTAATCCGAAAAAATTGAATGCAATGGCGCGGCACTGATGACAGAGGCCGGCTCTCTGCTATTATAGGTTGCATTCGATGGCAGAAGGAGCGTGGGCGACACCAGCTCGCTCAACCGGGAGGACGGGCTCCCCAGCCGAGGCAACGGCCTTGCTATCGAATCTGGAGGTGATCTATGTGGCAAAAGCCATTTAGCATCGCGCTTATCTTGAGGAAAACCCGGACAGGCTGGTCGATAGCTGTCCGGGTGAATATCAAAAGATAAGCAAACGGCAGCGGGATAGCAGTCCCGTCTGCCACTTCAGAAAATAAGCCCTGAAGGCGTCAAAAGTAAGTCCCGGCTTTTATGCCTCGAAGGCGCCATGGCAATGCTTGTACTTCTTGCCGGAGCCGCAGGGGCAGGCCTCGTTCCGCGATACCCTGCCCCAGCTCAACGGGTTCTGCGGATCGCGATTTTCCGGGGAAACGACCAGCTGGGCGCCGCCTTCGTTGAAATCGTCCTCGCCGGTCAGCGGATCGATGTGATGACCCTCCATCATCGGCAGCTGCGGCTGCGGCGCGTCGGCGGCCTCGCGAACCAGTTCCACACGCATCAGCTGTGCCGTCACCGCCTGGCGCAGATTGCCGAGCAGGGCCTGGAAGAGTTCGAATGCCTCGGACTTGTATTCCTGCAACGGATCACGCTGGGCATAACCGCGGAAGCCGACGACGGAGCGCAAGTGGTCGAGATTGACGATGTGTTCGCGCCACAGATGATCGATCGTCTGCAGAACGACCGAACGCTCGACATATTGCATGATGTCTTTGCCGAAACGTTCGGCGCGATCCGCCGCTGCAGCATCGGCTGCCGCCGTCAGGCGCTCGCGGATGTCGTTTTCGTCGATGCCTTCCTCTCGCGCCCAGTCGGCGACGGGAAGATCGAGGTTCATCTGGTTGCGGACATCGTTCACGAGACCTTCGACATCCCACTGTTCCGCATAGGCCTTTTCCGGAATGCGCTTGTTGACGATGTCGTCGATGACATCATGGCGCATGTCGGTGACGGTCTCGGTCACATCAGGCGCATCCATCAGTTCGATGCGCTGTTCGAAAATGACCTTGCGCTGATCGTTCAGCACGTCGTCATATTTCAGGAGGTTCTTGCGGGTATCGAAGTTGCGGGCTTCAACCTTCTTCTGTGCTCGCTCCAGGGCCTTGTTGATCCAGGGATGGACGATCGCTTCGCCTTCCTTGAGACCAAGCTTGGTCAGCATCGAATCCATGCGGTCCGAGCCGAAAATGCGCATCAGGTCGTCCTGCAGCGACAGGAAGAATTTCGAACGGCCGGGGTCGCCCTGACGGCCGGAACGGCCGCGCAGCTGGTTGTCGATGCGGCGGCTTTCGTGACGTTCCGTCGCCAGAACGTAGAGACCGCCCGCGGCCAGAGCGATGTCCTTCAGGCGCTGAACCTCGACCTTGATCGCAGCTTCCTTTTCAGTCCGCTCGGGACCGTGCTCCATATCGCCGAGTTCGGCGGCGATGCGCATTTCCAGGTTGCCGCCGAGCTGGATGTCGGTGCCGCGGCCGGCCATGTTGGTGGCGATGGTGACGGCGCCTGGCACGCCGGCCTGGCTGACGATGTAAGCTTCCTGCTCGTGATAGCGGGCATTCAGAACCTGGAAATTCTGGAAGCCGGCCTTCTTCAGCATTTCTGCAAGAAGTTCTGACTTCTCGATCGAGGTCGTGCCAACCAGGACAGGCTGCTTGCGGTCCTGGGCTTCCTTGATCTCGGCGATGATCGCCTTGTATTTTTCTTCCGCCGTCCGGTAGACCTCGTCGTCCTCGTCCTTGCGGATGATCGGCAGGTTGGTAGGCACTTCAAGCACTTCCAGCCCGTAGATGTTGCCGAATTCCTCGGCTTCGGTCGAAGCCGTACCGGTCATGCCACCGAGCTTCTTGTACATGCGGAAATAGTTCTGGAAGGTGACCGAGGCCAGCGTCTGGTTTTCCGGCTGGATACTGACGCCTTCCTTGGCTTCCAGCGCCTGATGCTGGCCTTCGGAATAGCGGCGGCCCGGCATCATGCGGCCGGTGAATTCGTCGATGATGACGATCTCGTCATTGCGGACGATATAGTCCTTGTCGCGCTGGAACAGCCGGTGGGCCTTCAAAGCGTTGTTGACATGGTGGACGATCGCGACGTTCTCGACGTCATAAAGCGTTTCGCCCTTGAGCAGCTTTGCCTCGCGCAACAGGTTTTCCAGCTTTTCGGTGCCGACTTCGGAGAAGTTGGCCGAGCGCTGCTTCTCATCAATCTCGTAGTCTTCCGGTTCCAGCATCGGAATGAACGCGTTGATCGTGTTGTAAAGTTCGGAGCGGTCGTCGAGCGGCCCGGAAATGATCAGCGGCGTGCGCGCTTCGTCAACCAGGATCGAATCGACTTCGTCGACGATGGCGAAGAAGTGGCCGCGCTGCACCATCTGGGCGCGCTCATACTTCATGTTGTCACGCAGATAGTCGAAGCCGAGTTCGTTGTTCGTGGCATAGGTGATGTCGCAGGCGTAAGCCGCGCGGCGCTGGTCATCCGAGAGGCCATGGACGATCACACCTGTGGTCATGCCGAGGAAGGAGTAGATGCGGTTCATCGTCGCGCTATCGCGCGCGGCGAGATAGTCGTTGACGGTCACGACATGCACGCCCTTGCCGGCCAGTGCGTTGAGATAGACAGGCAGGGTCGCCACCAGCGTCTTGCCTTCACCGGTCTTCATTTCGGCGATGGCGCGCTCATGCAGGATCATGCCGCCGATCAGCTGGACATCGAAGGGCCGCAGGCCCAGCGTCCGGCGCGCGGCTTCGCGGACGACCGCAAAGGCCGGTACCAAGAGATCGTCCAGCGTCTTGCCTTCGGCGAGATGCTTGCGGAACTCGACCGTCTTGGCCGCGAGCGCCTCGTCGGTCAGCGCCTTCATCTCCGGCTCGAGCGCGTTGATCGCATCGACCCGTGTCTTGTAGCCGCGAACGCGACGATCGTTCGATGAGCCGAAAATTTTGCGGGCGAGGCCGCCGAGACTGACCATGAGGAATGGTCCTTTCTTTTCTGTCGCTGGCACGTTCCAGGGCCAAGGCCACATTTCCGAGAAATGCACTGAAACGCCCGGAAACTGTTCTGGACGCGAGGTTGCGTGACAGATAAGAGGGGGTCGAATTATGTCAACGGGAGTTGAGGCGCGGCGAGGCTACAGAACGGCCACATTCTGGTGATGTGGAACGTTTTCAGCCGGCCCGATCTCCCGGTTTTAAAGCGCGAAAGGTTAGACGAATGTTCAAGCACAACAAGCTGGCAGCGGTGGCGCTGGTCGCCCTGATGGCGGCTCAGGGTTCCGTGTTCGCCGCCGATGCGGCCGATCCGGTTGTCGCCAAGGTCGGCGGAAACGAGATCCGCCAGTCGGATATCGACATGGCCATCGGCGGCCTCGATCCGCAAGTGGCCCAGCTTCCCGAAGAGCAGAAGCGCGCCGCCGCGCTGTCCGCCGTGATCGACATGCAGCTGCTTGCCGCAGACGCAAACAAGGAAGGTCTCCAGGAAAACGAGACCTTCAAGAAGCGCGTTGCCTTCCTGACCAATCGCGAACTGCACAATGCCTACTTCAAGAAACATGTCGTCGAAGGCATCAAGCCGGAAGAGGTCAAGGCACGCTACGATAAGGAAATTGCGGCGATCACCCCGCCGGAGGAGGTCAAGGCCAGCCATATTCTGGTCAAGACCGAAGATGAAGCCAAGGCCGTCATCAAGGAGCTTGATACCGGCAAGGATTTTGCGACGCTTGCCAAGGAAAAGTCCACCGACCCGAACAAGGATGGCGGCGGTGACCTCGGTTACTTCACCAAGGAGCGCATGGTTCCGGAATTCTCCGAGGCTGCTTTCGCTCTTGAAAAAGGCAAGTATACTAAGACCCCGGTCAAGACCCAGTTCGGCTATCACGTCATCCGTCTCGACGACCGCCGCACGCAGGCAGCCCCGACGCTTGAGCAGGTCGAGCCCCAGGTCAAGCAATTGGTGATGCGCGACAAGTATCTCGAGCTTCTCGCTGCAGCCAAGAAGGATGCCGGGGTCGAAATCACTGATCCGGCCCTGAAGAAAGCCTATGACGACGCCAACAAGGCGCCGGCCGCCAACTGATCGACGCTGGAAGGGTGTCGCTGTCGTAAAGCGGTGACGCCCTTCTGCTTTAAGCGTCCGAGTTTCAACGGGTCCCGGGGATGTCAAATCTTTCGGGACCTTGTCGTAGGTCCGGCTTGCGGACCGTCGCTCTTGTTATGCAGGTTTGATCATGTCCGGCACCGTCTCCCGCTTGCGCCCAAGTCCTTCGCCGAAATGCCCGCCATCCGCGGCGTGCGCATGGCCACAGCCTCGGCGGGCATCAAGTACAAGAATCGCACCGATGTGCTGATGATGATCTTCGATGCACCGGCGTCTGTTGCGGGTGTCTTCACCCGGTCGAAATGCCCCTCGGCGCCGGTCGATTTCTGCCGCGGCAATCTGCCGGGCGGCATTGCCCGCGCCGTTGTCGTCAATTCCGGCAATGCCAATGCCTTCACCGGCAAGAAGGGTCGCGCCGCCACGGAACTGACGGCGCAGTCGGCCGCCAAGGCCGCCGGCTGCAAGGAAACGGAGGTTTTTCTTGCATCCACCGGCGTGATCGGTGAGCCGCTCGATGCCACCAAGTTTGCCGGCGTGCTGGATGACCTGGCGGTTTCTGCGAGCGGCGATTTCTGGTTCGAGGCCGCCAAGGCGATCATGACCACCGACACATACCCCAAGGTTTCAACGCGCAGCGCGACGATCGGCGGCGTCAAGGTCACGATCAACGGTATCGCCAAGGGCGCCGGCATGATTGCGCCTGATATGGCGACCATGCTGTCCTTCGTCGTCACCGATGCGGATATCGCCCCGGCGGCGCTACAGATGCTTCTTTCCGATGGCACCGGCCCCACCTTCAATTCCGTCACCGTCGATAGCGATACATCGACATCCGATACGCTGATGCTGTTTGCGACCGGCGCTGCCGGCACCGATGGCCAGACCAAGGTCACCGACGCGGCCGATCCGGCGCTTACCGATTTCCGCGCGGCGCTCAACGATCTGTTGCGCGATCTTGCGCTGCAGGTGGTTCGTGACGGCGAAGGCGCACGCAAGATGGTGGCCGTCACCGTCGAGGGTGCTGAAACCGATGCGGCTGCCAAGCGCATCGGCCTGTCGATTGCCAATTCACCGCTGGTCAAGACGGCTGTCGCCGGTGAAGACGCCAATTGGGGTCGCGTCGTCATGGCCGTCGGCAAATCAGGCGAAATGGCCGACCGCGACCGCCTGGCGATCTGGTTCGGCGATATCCGGGTGGCTGTCGATGGCGAGCGCGATCCGGATTATTCCGAGGCCGCGGCGACTGCAGTGATGAAGGCGCAGGACATTGCGATCCGCGTCGAGATCGGTCTCGGCTCCGGTACTGCCACGGTCTATACCTGCGACCTCACCAAGGAATATGTCGAGATCAACGGCGACTATCGGAGCTGACGCATTGGAGAGACCCGATTTGATCACAAAGGCCGACCTGCCGATCGTGCGCCGTCTCGAGGCCGTCGGCTTCCGGGCCTGGCCTGCCGCGTCCGTCCATTACGATGGCAGCTGGCTCATTCGTCTGACCGCAGGCCATCCCTCCAAGCGCCTCAATTCTCTCAATCCTCTGGATCCATCCGACTATCGCGATCTGGAAATCCGGCTGGAAAAGGCGGCCAAGCGGTTTTCGGATTACGGCTTGCCGCTAACCGTGCGCCAGTCGCCGCTGACGCCGCCGCAGATGAAAACGCTGATGGATGCGCAGGGCTGGTCCTTGCTGGGCGAAAGCATCGTCATGATGGCCGATATCGCGGCCAGCGATCTCGTCGACGGCATGGACTACCTGCCGATCCGCGACGTCGGGCGTTTCGTCGATGCGCGTATCCGGATTTGCGGCGACGACCCGCAGAGCAAGCCGGGCCTGACCGAGATCATCAATGCGATCCGTCCGGAAAGCGGGCTGTTCCTGTTCGAGGATGCGACGCTTGGGCCGACGGCCGTTTCGCTTGTCGTTCACGACAATGATCTGGCCGGCATCCTGCAGTTCGGCGTCACTGAGACGCTTCGCCGGCAGGGGATCGGCGCTTCGATCCTTGATGCCTCACTGCGCTGGGCAAGGCTGCGCGGCGCTCGCAAGGCTTGGCTGCAGGTCGAGGCTGAAAACGACGCAGCGATCGCTCTTTATCGCAAGTTCGGTTTCAAGGACGTCTATCGCTACGTCTACCGTCGGCTGGATGCAGGATCATGACCGAGCCGGCCGGAAAACGCATTTTGCTGGTTGCCGCCTGCGCTTTGGTGGATAGCGACGGACGTGTCCTGCTGGCGCAACGGCCCGAGGGAAAATCGCTGGCGGGTCTCTGGGAGTTTCCCGGCGGCAAGGTCGAGCCCGGCGAGACGCCGGAGGAAACGCTGATCCGGGAGCTGGACGAGGAACTTGGCATCAAGACCAAGATTGCGTGCCTTGCGCCATTGACGTTCGCCAGCCACACCTATGACGATTTCCACCTTTTGATGCCGCTTTACGTCTGCCGCCGCTATGAGGGCGTGGCCCATGGGCGGGAGGGGCAGGCCCTGAAATGGGTCCGCCCCAAGGCCTTGCGCGATTATCGGATGCCGCCCGCCGACGAACCGCTGATCCCGTTTCTGATGGACCTGCTGTAGTCTCTTCCTCAGTGCCCGAACTTTGCTGTGTGTTGTCCTTGATGGGAGGTTTCGCACCGCGAAATCGCCGTTTCGTTAATCGAACGTTTATCATCTTCCAGCAAAATCGAACGCGTAAGGATTGCCGGTGTGCGTCCGGGGCGGGGCATCCTGTTTCCGGTACCGGTTTCGAATATGCACGGAGTTCAAACGAAGTCGTCTTTCCGCTTCGGGCCGTTGCAGATGAGTTTCGAGAGGCTGACTATGGTGGACGACGATTTCTGGAGAACTGTTCAGGACAAGGATCTGGTTACCAGCCAGTCCCGCCGGACCGGTGTGCTCAATCTGTCGCTGCTGTTCGGCACGGCCGTGATCGCGCTGACGCTGATCCTGACACCGATGCTCGCCTCGAAGACCGACAATCGCGTGCTGGCCAATGCGCCGTTCGACTATGACAATATTCAGACCGGTTCGATTCCATCCGGCAATGCGACGAAGCGCTATACGGTGCGCCGCAGTGTCCTGCAGGAAATGCCCGGTGCCGTCTGCATCATCGATAGCGATGGTACCAAAAGCGGTTGCTGAGTGCATGACACGAACCTGGGTGTGGTCGCTGCGTCCCGCGTTCTCGTTTAACGACGTTGCGAACAGGCCGGGGGCCCATGAGAATTTTGATCCGCTTTCTGGCAAATGACACCGGGGCCACTGCCATCGAATATGGTCTGATCGCGGCCCTGATTTCGGTCAGCTTGATTGTCGGCCTGCAGGGCTTTTCAGACCAATTGCTGATCACTCTGACAACGATCAAGGATGCGATCGTCAACGCAGGCACTTGAGGACTGCGGCTTAATCGCCAATTTTCCGTTCCGGGACGCCCAACGCGTCCGATAGCCGGCGTTTTGCAGATCCCGGCGCCAGCGGCTTTTGTTGGCTTTCATGCGGTGCCCATCCGGAGAGGTAAATGATCGAGAAGGTGGCGCGGATGCGGCCGTCCGTATCCGAAAAGCGTTCGGCATAAATTTCGGCGGCTCTCAGGAAGAAACGGCGTGTCAGCGGCTTGCGGCTGCGGGTGGCCAGAGGATTGGTCATGCCCATGGCGCGCAAGTCCTTGAGCAGCGAAAACAGCGAGGCATAACGCACGGTATAGTTTTCGCTGTCGGCGACCGGCAGGGCGAAGCCGGCGCGCTGCAGCAAAGCGCCGATGTCCCGGACATCGGCAAGGGGATCACCCGGGGACTGGCGCCGCCGGTCAGTTCGCTCTCAGTGGCAAGCAGCACCTCGCGCAATTCCTTCAGGGTGTCGTTGCCGGGGATCGCGGCCAGGAAAAGCCCGTCGGGCTTCAGTGCGCGGCGCACCTGGATGAAGACGCCGGGCGTATCGTTGGTCAGATGCAGCGACAGAGGCGAGACGATCAGGTTGACGGACTGAGGTTCCAGCGGCACGGTCTCGAGCGACGCCACGGAAAGCGCATTTTCGCCATTGCCAAACGCCTGGTCGATCTCGACGCGTTCGACCCTGTCAACTTTGCCCGTCCGGGCAAGATGATCAGCCGTGACACCGGTATAGCCATGGAGTTCGACGGCCCGTTCGAAGTGGCGCTCGACGACGCTCAGCCGTTCGGCGAGGTCCTGTCCGGCAATTTCCAACAGAAACAGCGCCTTCGGATCGGCGTTGCGCAAAGCGCGCTTGCGGCGGGCCTCGACAAGCGGCTGGTCAAAAACGATATCCAATGTACTCTCTCCGGTAGAGGCTTTTGCAGGACACCTGCGCTCGGCATGGACTTAAGCGGTTCTGCAACGGCTTTAAAGTGTTCCGGTGACCTTTGCGCCCCAGATTCGGCGTGCGGTCCTGAAATGCACCCGATATTGCGAGCATCGTGGCAGGAAAACGTGATCGACAGCGACGTCAATGACGGGGACGAAGAGATCAGGCGCAATCGCCTTGCCGCTCTGTTCGACGCATTGGGGAGCGGGCTGGGCAGGGGCTGGTCGGCTGCCGTCGATGTCGTCTATCCGCCGGTCTGTGTCGGCTGCGGCAGGATCGTCGGCCAGCATCGCGGCGTCTGCCCGGCCTGCTGGGCGACTTTGCGGCTGATCGAGCGGCCCTATTGCGAGGTGCTTGGCGCACCGTTCACCCATGATCTGGGGGCCGGCATTCTGTCGGCTGACGCGATCGCCAATCCGCCGGTCTTTGAGCGGCTGCGCTCGGTCGCCATTCATGACGGAATTGCGCGGTCGCTGGTGCACGGGCTGAAATATCGCGACCGGACCGACCTTGCGGCGATGATGGCGCAGTGGATGGTGCGGGCGAGCGATGGTTCGGTGGCTGCCTGCGATGCCATCGTGCCGGTGCCGCTGCATGCCTTGCGGCTCTGGGGGCGGAAGTTCAACCAGTCCGCCGAGCTTGCCCGGGCGATTGCGCGGATTTCCGGAAAGCCCTATCTGCCGAATACATTGCTGCGGACCAAGCGCACCGCCCGCCAGGTCGGGCTCGGCGCTACGGCGCGGCAGGATAATGTTCGCGGCGCCTTCACGGTGCCGGAAAGCGGCAGGGCCGGTCTCTTTGGGAAAAGCATCGTGCTTGTCGATGACGTATACACCACCGGTGCCACCGTTTCCGCTGCCACCCGGGCGCTGAAGCGGGCCGGCGCCGGAGAAGTCACGGTTTTGACCTTTGCAAGAGCCGTCTCCGGTCTTATATGACAAACCAAGGATTACCGGCATGGGGCCGGCCAAGGAACAGGTAGAAGTCATGGCGTCCGTCGTCATCTATACGCGTCAGTTTTGCGGATATTGCTCCGCTGCCAAGAAGCTTCTGGAGACCAAGGGTGTGAAGTATGTGGAGCATGACGCCACCTACGCGCCTGAGGTGCGCCAGAAGATGATCGAGAAATCGAACGGCGGTACGACCTTCCCGCAAATCTTCATCGACAATATTCACGTCGGCGGCTGCGACGATCTGCAGGCGCTGGAACGAGCCGGCAAGCTCGATGGCATGCTGGCCGCTTAAGGAGCACCCATGACCTTCAAGGCCGCAGCGATCCAGATGTGTTCCGGTGTCGACCCTGAGGTCAATGCCGTGACCATGGCACGCCTGGTGCGTGACGCCGCAGCGCAAGGGGCCTCCTACATCCAGACACCGGAAATGACCGGCGCGTTGCAGCGGGACCGGGCGGGGCTGCGGGTCGTGCTGCGCGACGAGGCAAACGACGTCATCGTCTCGACGGCATCCGCGCTGGCTGCCGACCTCGGTATCCATCTGCATGTCGGCTCGACGGCAATTGCGCTTGCCGACGGCAAAATCGCCAATCGCGGCATTCTTTTTGGCCCGGACGGGGACAAAATCTGCCATTACGACAAGATCCACATGTTCGATGTCGACCTCGACAATGGCGAGAGCTGGCGGGAAAGTGCGGCCTATACGCCGGGCAATGCTGCCCGGCTGGTCGATCTGCCCTTCGGGAAACTGGGTTTTGCCATCTGCTACGATGTCCGCTTTCCCGAACTGTTCCGCACCCAGGCGGTGGCCGGCGCGCAGATCATGTCGATCCCTGCCGCCTTCACGCGCCAGACCGGCGAGGCGCATTGGGAAATTCTGCTGCGGGCTCGCGCCATCGAAAACGGCATGTTCGTCATCGCCGCCGCGCAAGGCGGTCTGCATGAGGATGGCCGCGAGACCTACGGGCATTCGATGATCATCGATCCCTGGGGCCGGGTGCTGGCTTCCGCCGGCGGTACCGGCGAGAGCGTTGTGCTGGCCGATATCGACGTTTCCGCGGTTGCCGCGGCACGCGGAAAAATTCCCAACCTTAAAAATGCCCGTCCGTTTTCGCTTCAGGATCAGCCGCAACCGGCCTCCGGAGGCGTCGCCGCGTGATCCGCTTTACCCTCTCCTGTGATAACGACCATGCCTTCGAAGGCTGGTTTTCTTCCGGCGCGGACTATGACCGGCAGGCCGATCTCGGTCTCGTCACCTGTCCAGTCTGCGGTTCTTCCTCCGTCGGCAAGCAGCTGATGGTGCCTTCGGTCGCCACCGGCCGCAAGAAGGAGGAGACCCGGATGATGATGATGGATGAGGTGCACAAGCAGGCCGTGGCCAAGATCCGCGAGATCGTCACGACCATTCGCGAAAACTCCGAGGACGTCGGTGAAAAATTCCCCGAGGAAGCCCGCAAGATCCATTATGGCGAAGCCGAGCAGCGCGGCCTGATCGGCAAGGCGACGCTGCAGGAGGCGCGCGAACTCATCGATGAAGGCATCGAGATCGCGGCCCTTCCGACGCTGCCAGACGACGTCAACTGACATGCAGCCGGCTGGAAGGCATCTGGCCATCTATAATTTCGGCCTGTTTGTTGCACCATACGACGACCCAGCGGTTGAAGGGTTCCGGCTGCGCGAGCCGTTCAATTTCGACGCCGCTGCGCGGTCCGAGGGCTTTGTAGGTCGCTCCGGATATCAAGGCGAGCCCGGTCCGCGCTGTTGGGGAGAGCAGGTTTTCCCGCGCTTCATCCATGGCAGCGGATTCGAGACAGCACCATCTTCGTTATCCCTCTGGGCGGATATCGAAAGCCTGATGGCCTTCACATACTCGGGCGTGCATGCCGATGCGCTCAAACATGCCCGCAACTGGAACGTCCAGCGGCAATGGCCGGCGCTGGTGCTCTGGTGGGTGGAGGCCGGGCGACGACCGGTCTGGGCAGACGGGGTTTCACGGCTGGAGCGGCTGCACGATCATGGGTCGGGGCCTAATGGTTTTACGTTCAAAGAACCCTTCACTGCCAGCGGTGAAGCCTGTGTCATCGACCGGGCACGCGTCCGGCAGATTGCGCAGAACAACACCACAAGGCAGGGCCACCTGCTCGGGCATGTTCTGTCGCTGAAGGCATGATAGCGCAGTGGCGGACCGCGGGGACGGCGGTTCTCTCAGAAGGTGATCTCAAGGCTGCGGAAGCGGCGTTGATGATCCGGCGTATCGGCGTCGTTGCGCTTCTTGCTGCCGTCATCGCTGAGGATGAGGGCAGTGCGCTGCCCGGTCTGGACGACGACCGCCTCCGGGGTCAGTTTCAGCAACGAAACGTCGTTGCGCTGGCGCGGTTCGGTATCGTCGCCATCCCATTCGTAAAGGGCGAAATCGCCTTTGGTGTCGTTCATCGGGCCGGCCAGGATCAGATAGGCGGGAGAGGCGATGCCTGTTGCGTCGATGCTGCGGATGCCGCGGCCGCCGAGATCAAGCGTCAGCGTCGGGCCAAGATCCGGCTCTGCTGCTTGCTCGACGACGTCAGCCGGATTGCGCAGCGGCACGAGGATCGCCCTGTTGTCATCGAGCGGGCCGCGAAAGCCGATCAGCAGGTGGCCATCAGGCGTGGAAGCGAGGCCTTCGATATCAATCAACGCTCCGGCACCGCCGATGGCGTCTTTCAGTAGGCCGCGCAGGGTAAAAAACGGCTGGTGTTCCGGAACAAGCACCGGGATGTCACCGCTGGCATCAAGCCGCGTTGCGAAGAAGACAGAGCGCTTCTTTGCGTTGCCGCCACTCTGCGGCCTGGAGTGCGAGGTAATCCAGTAGATGCGGTCGCCGATGCGGGCGCCCGCCTCGATGTCGCAGCCGTCATTGCCGAGGAACGGCTTGAGATCGACCGACGCGACCGGCGCGGGCAATCCATGACGGTAGATGTTGAGCACGTTGATCTCGTCGCTGGCGACCGTGAAATGCGTGTCGTCGAGCGCAACTGTGGCGGAGGCCTCGATGAGGCCTTCATAGATGGTGAAACCGGGAGAGGCGTCGTCTTCGCCAGCCTCCTCGCGGATACCAGTCTCGCTCATATCGGGCGCCTGGCCACCAGCATGTAGTTGACGTCCATGTCCTTCGACAGGTTCCACTGGTTGGACAAGGGATTGAAGAAGACGCCGGTGCGGTCGGTGATGTCGAGGCCGCTGGCGTTCAGCGGCTTTTCCAGCTCTTCCGGGCGGACCAGCTTTTCGAACTGATGGGTGCCGCGCGGCAGCCAGCGCAGGACGTTTTCGGCGGCGAAAATTGCCAGCGCCCGGGCTTTCAGGGTGCGGTTGATGGTGGCGACGAACATCATGCCGCCGGGCCGGACCATGGAGGCGCAGGTGCTGATGAAGAACTCGACATCGGCGACATGCTCGACCACTTCCATGTTGAGGATGACATCGAAGGTTTCGCCGGCTTGCGCCAGGGCCTCGGCCGTCACGGCGCGGTAATCGACCGACACGCCGCTGCCCTGTGCATGGGTCTTGGCGATCATGATGTTCTTTTCGGAAGCATCCGCTCCGACGACGTCGGCGCCCATGCGGGCCATGGGCTCGGACAGGAGGCCGCCGCCGCAGCCGATATCGAGCACGCGCAGGCCTTTCAGCGGTTGCGGGGCCAGCGGATCACGGCCGAAGGCTGCTGAAACACGGTCGCGGATATAGGTGAGGCGCACCGGATTGAACTTGTGCAAAGGCCGGAACTTGCCACGCGGATCCCACCATTCGGCGGCCATGGCGGAAAACCTGTCGACTTCGGCCTGATCGATCGTCGTGCGTGCCTGTTCGCTCATCGCGTCCGTCCCTGTCCGTTTGTCTCTTTGAAGTCGGATGATCGGGCCGGAAAGTCAAGGGTTGCGGATGCCGCAGGGGCCACCCTGCGCCCCTTCAGGCAACGATCGAATTTCGGCAGCCTGTATTTCGGATGCTCGATCAGAAATTTCTGAAGCGCAGTCATCCTCTCCTCGAAACTGTCGAACGCCGTCTGGTTCAAGTTGGCGATGCAGGCCGGCAGGCGGGAGCAGGCATTGCCTGACAGGCCGATCTCGCGCTGGACACGGACCGTGGCGTTCTGGTGGGGCGAGACCAGCATCGCGCCGGTACAGGCCAGATCCCGGGCGCATTTCCGCGTTCTGCAGATCCTCCAGAGGCGATATTTGGTTGCGATAATGCGGCAGTGCCGTTCATGGCTGGCGGAAAGGCGTTTTTCATAATCCGTAAATTCGGCAGGCATGGCGGGCTCCAAGGGTGAGGGCAGCCGACCGCGTTCACGCGGCGGCTTTCGCCCGTGTTTTGATGTTGTTTCATCCGTTTGCGCTCTCGCGACGGTCAGGATCGGCCGGGGCACATCGGGTGCCGGATTGAGTTAGAGTGAAGTGACACACGATGTGCCCCGTCTCGGTGGTTTTTACCTGCAACTCCGGTTTCTCGTCGGGGTGGCGGTACCATTTGCGGTACGGGGCAACACGAAAGAACCTTCGTGCTGCCTGGATATGTCTCACGACACATCCGTGGCCGGTCCTCCTATGTGCCGCACAGGCGCGCCCCGCCCTGTTTCAGGCGAGAGGGAAACCATTTTCTGCAGGCCCCTGCAGCCGCATCTGCGTTTCAAACGCAAACCGAAGGCACCGGCCCCGCCTCGCCGGCAACGCTCTCCGGTGTATCCGATGGCGGGACGGGAAGAGTATGGCACGGGTGCGTGAAGCGGGGATTTACGGGGATGAATTTTTTGGCGATGTGGCCGGTCAGAGCAGATGCTGTCTACCCACTTTCATCACCTGCTGCGTCAGTTCCGACAGGCGGTCCGCCGCCAAGCGGTTGATCTGCCAGTAGAGGGGATGTCGAGCCAACTGTCCGGTACGAGTTCCACGAGACACCCTTCGAGGATGTGCGTGCGGGTCAGATGCACCGGGTTCATGCCCCAGCCCATGCCCAACAGGCTGCCGCTGACGAAGCTTTCCGTCGATGGCAGCCAGTGGGTCGGCAAAACCACGTCGCTTCCAAGGGTCTGCCGCACCCAGTCGTTCTGGAGCTTGTCCTTCTGGTTGAAAGTCAGTGCGGGTGCAGCGGCGATGGCCTGTGCGGTCACGCCGTCGGGAAAGTAGCGGGCCACGAAGTCGGGGCTGGCCGTGGCGTGATAGCGTAGCGCGCCCAGCGAAAAGCGCCGGCAGCCGACGATGGGCTTTTCGACGCTGGTGACGGCGGCGACGACGCGGCCGCGCTGCAGCCATTCCGCCGTGTGGTCCTGATCATCGACCGAGACGTTCAGGAGATAGGCGGAGGATTTCGAGAAATTTGCGATGGCCTCAAGAAACCATGTGCCCAGGCTGTCGGCATTGGTGGCAAGCTGGAGCGTGACCCGGTGCTGCGGATCCGCGGGATCGGCAAGCGAGGGAAGATGCTCGAACAGGTCGCGCTCCAGCATGCCGACATTCTCGAAATGGCGGCACAGCCATTCGCCCTTTTCCGTTGCTGTGCACGGATTGCCGCGAACGACCAGCACGACGCCCAGCCGCTCCTCCAGCTGTTTGACGCGCTGCGAAACGGCAGACGGCGTGACGTTGAGGATGCTAGCCGCCTTTTCGAAGCTGCCGGCGCGGACCACGGCCGAGACGGCGCGAAGGGCGGAATAGTCGAGCACAGGGTTAGCCTTGCTTAATTGACGTAAGCTTATTTAACTACACTAAGTCGGAGCGACGGCCTATCGGAGAGCAACTCAATTTTTCGGATGATTGCACCGCATGGATCTCTCGATTTTTCTGACCGGGCTGACGATGGGGCTAAGCCTTATCCTGGCGATCGGCGCGCAGAATGCCTTTGTGCTGCGTCAGGGGCTGCGGAATGAATATGTGTTTGCCGTCTGCCTCACCTGTGCGCTGTCCGATGCGATCCTAATCGTCATCGGGGTGAGCAGCTTTCAGACGGTCTCGGCCCTTTTGCCCTGGCTCGATCCCGTCATGCGTTACGGTGGGGCGGCCTTCCTCCTCTGGTACGGCGGCAAGAGCCTTGTGTCGGCGCTGCGCTCATCGAACGCGCTTGATGTCGGGGATGGCAAGGCATCCAGCTTCGGCAGGACGATCCTCACCTGTCTGGCGCTGACCTGGCTCAATCCGCATGTCTATCTCGATACGGTGGTGCTGCTTGGCACGGTCTCGACGCGGTTTCCTGGTCGGCAGGTGTCTTTTGCCGGTGGCGCGGTTCTCGGCTCGTTTCTGTTCTTCTTTTCGCTTGGCTATGGCGCGATCCGGCTGAGGCCGATATTCTCCCGGCCTGCGGCGTGGCGCATCCTGGAAGGGGTGATCGCGGCGGTCATGGGGCTTATTGCATTCAAGCTTGTCAGCGGCCTGTAAGGCGGGCGGGCGCGCATATTCGGAGGGCAGACTATTGGACGCGGATTTTCATCAGTTGCTGATCGTGTGGATGGCCTATGTCATTGCGGCGGGCAGTCCCGGCCCAGCAATATGCGGATCATGGGCGTTGCCATGAACCAGGGCCGCAGGGCAGCGCTTTTCCTCGCCTGCGGCGTGATCAGCGGCTCGATCTTCTGGGGCATGATGGCGGCAACCGGCGTTTCGGCTATCCTCACCCGCTATGCCGAGGCGCTGTTCGTGCTGAAGATCCTCGGCGGCTTCTATCTGCTTTATCTCGCCTACAAGGCCGGGAAATCGGCGCTCAAGCGCGACGAGCATATGGCCGGCGAGATGATCGGGCGGCAAGGGCAATCGGGTGTGGCGCTCTACAAGCGTGGCCTTTTGATGCACCTGACCAATCCGAAATCGATCCTCGGATGGATCGCGCTGATGACGCTCGGGCTCGGGCCGCAGGCTTCGGCGGCGACGGTCGCGACGATCCTTGCCGGTTGCGCGGTTTTGAGCGTGATGATCTTCTTCGGCTACGCGCTTTTGTTTTCGACCGCGCCGATGGTGCGCCTCTACCGGCGGGCGCGGCGGGGGATCGAGGGGACGCTGGCGCTGTTCTTCGGCGCGGCCGGCCTGAAATTGCTCTTTACCCGCACCTGAAAGCCTGTTGCGCATGTCTCTTTTTCACGGACTTTCCGCCTTTCCCATCACGCCTGCAGACCCGTCCGGCCGCGTCGATACCGATGCGCTCGCGCAGTTTGTGGGGCGGGTCCAGACGGCTGGCGCCGATTCGATCGGGCTTCTGGGCAGCACCGGCGCCTACGCGTTCCTGACAAGGGACGAAAGGCGCAGGGCCGTTGAAGCGGCGATTGCCGGCGTTGGCGGGAAAATTCCTGTCATCGTCGGTGTCGGCGCGCTGCGCACCGACGAGGCCGTTGCTCTGGCGCGGGATGCGAAGGCGGCCGGTGCCGATGGGCTGCTGCTGGCGCCGGTGTCCTACATGCCGCTGTTCGAGGACGAAGTCTACGCGCATTTTGCTGCGGTCGCCGAGGCCGGGCAATTGCCGCTGTGCATCTACAACAATCCCGGCACGACGAAGTTTCTCTTCAGCACGGCGTTGATCGCGCGGCTGGCACAACTCCCCAATATCCGCGCCATCAAGATGCCGCTGCCTTCGCATGGCGATTTCGCCGCGGAAATCGCTGATATGCGCGCGGTGACGCCGGCGGATTTTTCGATCGGGTACAGCGGCGACTGGGGTGCTGCCGCGGCTTTGCTGGCCGGCGCCGATGCCTGGTACAGCGTGATCGGCGGTCTGCTGCCCGTGCCGGCACTGGCCTTGACGCAGGCGGCGCAATCGGGAAACCGGGTGGAGGCGGAGCGTCTCGATCAGGCCTTTCAGCCGCTCTGGGCCCTGTTTAGGGAGCATGGCAGCTTCCGGGTGATGTATGCGATTGCTGCGATCCTGGGTCTTGGGGATTACGCGCCGCCGCGACCTGTTATGCCGGTGCCGGACGAGGCGTTCGACAAAGTGAGAGCGGCTCTGAGTGGTCTCTCGGCCTAAAACCTCGCCGTTGCATCGAGCTTACATCCGCTCGCCGGGCAATTGGCTGGCCTGCCTTATCCAGGCCGCCAGTTGGGCCTCGTCGAGGGCGACGTTTTCATGGATGTGGAAATAACGGGTTTCGCCCGCCTTGGATGCGACGGGGGGCGGCGGATCGAGCGATGCGCCGCGGAAGAAGGCCAGCTTCACGTATTTCGTAAAACAATGCAGCCCCAGGAACCAGCCGTCTCCCTCCCTGCCGTAAAGCGGCGAATTCCATTTCACCGCCTTTTGCACATTGGGCACGGTCTCCACGATCAGGACATCAAGACGGCGGCCGATCTCGCTTTTCCAATCCGGCATCGCGGCGATATAGGCCTGAACGGGGCCATCTCCGCTTCCCTTGGCGATCTGCGGATTTCCGCCGGAGAGCAGGACCGGCGCATCGGCCGCCGAAGCTTTTTCGGCGTTCTTCGTAGTTTTCGCGGGTACGGGCTTTGCCATGCGGTCACTCCGCGCTGAGATGGTGCTGTGCGAAGGGATAGCATCGTCTTCGCAAAGTGTCCAAAGGCGCAGATCCCTCAGGCAGGTCGCGATGCACCGCAGTTGCCTCCTGTCTCAATCGCGATCGGGGGCGCCGAGCGGGAAGAAGGCGCGATAGGGGCGGCCTTCATCGACGGTGCGGGCGACGGAGGGCCGGGCGAGCAGGCGGGCGCGGTAGGCGCGGAGATTGGGTAGCGTGTCCGGGATCGGGTGGACCCAGTCGGCATAGAAGAGCGAGGGGCGGCGGCGCAATCGGCGAGCGTGAAGGTATCGCCGGCAGCCCATTCGGATTTTGCGAGAACCCCATCCAGCCAGGCATAGGCATCGTCGAGCATGGCGCGGGCTTGCCCGACGCCGTAGGGATCGCGGTCGGCTTCCGGGCGGATGGCGTTGAAGACGACCTTCTGCATCGGCGTCATGATGTAATTGTCGAAGACGCGGTCCATCATCCGGGCCTGCAATGCTTCGATTGGATCGGCAGGCAACATGGGGACCGGGCCGGGATGGCGCAGCATCAGATATTCGATGATGGTCGTTGCCTCCATCACCGTCTCGCCACCGTCTTTGAGCACCGGGAAGCGCTTGACCGGCCAGAGCGACTGCCACTCGGCAAGAATGTCGGCATGATCGGGGTCGAGCATCAAATAGTCGAAATCCGTGCCGTTTTCGTAGAGCGCGATCAGCACCTTCTGGCAGTAGGACGAAAACGGATGGGCGAAAAGTTGCGGTGTCATTCTGTTTCCTCCAAAACTGATTGCGAACTGCAATTGGTTGTTTTGTAGTCTGACCGATCCTATATTGCAACTGGTTTCAATCGAGGATGCAAATGGACGCTTCGCACCGGTCGGGTTGCCCGATCAACCTGACGCTGGAAATGCTCGGCGACCGCTGGAGCCTGATCATCATCCGCGACCTGATGTTTGGCAACCGCCGGCATTTTCGCGAGCTTCTCGGCGGATCGGAAGAGAGGATCGCCTCCAATATCCTGGCCGACCGGCTGAAGCGGCTCACCGAATCGGGGCTGATCTCGCGGCGCGACGACCCGAGCCACAAACAAAAGGGCATCTACAGCCTGACCGAACCGGCCATCCAGCTGGTGCCGCTTTTGGCGCAGATGGGCGCCTGGGGACGACGGCATGCGCCGGCCTCGGAGGAGCTGTCGATCCGCGCCGAAATTCTGGAAGAGGGTGGCCCGGCGATGTGGGAGGCGTTCATGGTGGAGTTGCGGGCCTTGCATCTGGGGCAGCCCGCGCCGGAGCGCTCGGTGTTTTCCGAGTTGCAGGCGGCGTATCTGGCGGTGGTTGCGCGCAAATCAGGGGCGCTGCGCTCCGCATAGGCTCTCCTCTCCTTGGCGACGATCAGCCGAGATCAGCCTGCAGCCGGTCGAGGATTCCGACGGCATGGGCGGCATAGGGGCCGATCCAGCGGTCATGGATATGCTTGATCGGCAATGCGTTGAGATGGTTCCAGCGCTCGCGGCCCTCGCGCTTGGCGATAATCAAGTCGGCCTCCTCCAGAACCTTCAGATGTTGCATCACCGTGCAGCGATCGAGATCGGGGAAAGCGAGACAGAGCATGCCGGTCGTCTGCGGCCGGTCCTTCAGCAAATCCAGCAACTGGCGCCGTGTCCGTGAGGACAAGGCCTTGAAAATATTGTCGTTATCATCAGCAATTGACATGTTGTATTTTTATAACATAATGAGCTCTTTTACAAGGAGGAAATGTCATGGATCTCAAGTTCAGGGTGGCTGGCCGTATTGCCCGGCCGGTGTCGGCAGTTTTCGAGGAGGTGGTCGATCCGCAGCAATTGTCGCGTTATTTCACGACGGGTGGCGCGAAAGGACGGATGGAAACGGGCGCGACGGTCCTGTGGGATTTCCACGATTTTCCCGGCGCCTTTCCTGTCAAGATCGTCGAAGTCGTCAAGGATAGCCGCATCGTTCTCAAATGGGCCGCGAACGAGCCGGGTGCGGCGGAGCCCTATGATACGACCGTGACGATGGCTTTCGAGGCGCTGGACGACGGTCGGACGCTCGTCACCATCGCGGAAGAAGGCTGGCGCGAAACGCCGGCCGGGCTCAAGGCGTCCTATGGCAATTGCGAGGGCTGGATGCAGGCGCTCTGCGCCATGAAGGCATGGCTGGAGCATGGCATCAACTTGCGCGAGGGCATGTTCAAGTAGGCACGGTACGGGCTGCAGACCGGGTGCCTGCGGCCCGCGATGCCGCGGTCAGTAACGCTCCGGCACGTACATTTCATCCGGCACCGGAGCGCGGATGTAGTCGTCGTGGCGGATGCGATCGGGGAGTTCGATTTCGGGCTTGGGAACGTCCTCATAGGGGATCTGGGCCAAGAGATGGGCGATGCAGTTGAGCCGCGCCTTCTTCTTGTCGACGGCCTGGACCACCCACCACGGCGCGTCCTGCGAATGGGTTTTGGCCAGCATCTCTTCCTTGGCCTTGGTGTATTCCTCCCAGTGGATGCGGCTTTCCATGTCCATGGGTGAGAGCTTCCACTGCTTCAAGGGATCATGGATGCGCATCTTGAAGCGGAATTCCTGCTCCTCGTCGGTGATCGAGAACCAGTATTTGATCAGGATGATGCCCGAGCGAACCAGCATGCGCTCGAATTCCGGCACGGTGCGGAAGAATTCGTCGAGCTCTTCCGGCGTGCAGAAGCCCATGACGCGCTCGACGCCGGCGCGGTTGTACCAGCTACGATCGAACAAAACCATTTCGCCCGCCGTCGGCAGATGCGGCACGTAGCGCTGGAAATACCACTGGCTTTTCTCGCGCTCGGTTGGGGCGGGCAGGGCGACCACGCGGCAGACGCGCGGATTGAGCCGCTGGGTGACGCGCTTGATGGCGCCGCCCTTGCCGGCGGAATCGCGACCTTCGAACAGCACAACGACCTTGAGCTTCTTGTGCTGGACCCAATCCTGCAGGCGCACCAGTTCGTGCTGGAGGCGGAAGAGCTCGCGGAAATAGAGCTTGCGGTCGATTGTCGGCTCGGCTTCTTCCGACATGCCCTCGGCAACCAGCTCGTCGAGCCGGTCCTCTTCCATCTGCATTTCCAGCTCCTCGTCGAAGCTGTCGGCAATTTCCGCCTTGATGCGGCTAAGCTGGTCCATCATGGGTCGTTTTCCTGTTTGTCGGGAGGGACAGGAGCAGGATTTGATGACGGGGATATGACAGTTTTATGCGGCAGTCGCGAAATCAGGGTGAATCGCGGGGCGCTTCGCTGCGCCGCGTTTGCAATGGCAGCGAAAAGGCCCGCCGTTTCCGGCAGGCCCCACAAATTTGGAGTCTGGTCCAGGCTCAGTGCCTCAGGCGGCGGCGAGGGCTTTTTCGATGTCCTGGATCGAATGACCGGTCAGGTCCTTGTCCAGTTCGCCGACGAGAACCTCGGACAGGGACTTGTGGTAGCTCTTGCGCATCTCGCCGAGCGTGCGGGGGCTGCGATGATGACGAGGCTCTTGATCTTGCCAGCGAGCACGTGGCTGTTCAGCATATTGGCGACGCCGTTGCCGAAACCGTCTTCTTCCTGCTGGCTGTCGTCAGGATTGGCGGCGCTCGAGTGATGGCGGCCGCCGGAAGAAATCTTCGAGCTGTCGATGTCTTCATCCGGCATCGCCCGCAGCTTGACGTTCTGGGCATCGCCCTCGTTCTGGAACAGGCTCAGCTTCTCGCCATCGGCAACGGCAATCACGGTATTCTGGGGAAGGTGCATTTGAAATCTCCATGCTGTGCAAGGCTGAGGCTGCCATTGGGGCGGCCACGGCTTGCTTCAGGGCTACAGGAACGTCGTTAGGCGGGGATCGTTCCATGGAGGTGGTGGTTTTGGATGGGCGTGATTGGCTTCTGTTGTGCACTTTCGGCCAACTCTGCCTTGATGCGGCTGAGCCGGTTGATCGTCGGGTTACGTTCTCGTTACTCGCGGCGACATGAGCAGGTTTGATGACAGGGGCGTGACAGATGTCGTGTTGAGACTGTTTCCGGTCACCGTGCATGCCATCTCAATACCGCTTGTGGCAGCTTTGCGCCAACACCGGACATTGCGGCTGTCGCAAAAGTCAGGAAAACAAGTGTTGCTTTAATTTGGACTTTTGCGACAACCCGTTTGAGTTCAGGCTGTCAGCATTCCTGTATCGAGCAAAGCATAGTAGCTCGACTGTCAATTACAAAAAGAGGGCACCATGAGACCGAGCTTACGGGCGAAAGCTATTTCAGTCTGCGAGGACAAAATCGCGAAAAAGGGCGAAGGTGTCGGTCTGTCATTCTATGCGTTCTTTGCGAACAAGAACGATGACCCCGACCTCCTTATGGAAGCTGCCGAGTGGTGGATCAAAACCAATGCGCTGGACCATTTCGAGAAAGCGGTCAAAATCCGTGAGATGATCAAATCCGGGAAATAGGCAATGACCGCTTCGGGCCGACAGCGGTCATTGGTATTTGCGGTCGCATAGTACCCGAGCATGCAGAACTTCAGCCGACGAGCTTTGAGTACCTACTGCGCGACCGAAACCTTCTCACGAACCTGCCTGACAGCATTGAAGACCTCTCCAGGCATGGCGAACCCTGGAGCGCCATAGAGTAAACGGAGCTCTTCCCTATGACGGTCGGGGTCGAGCAGGACCTCCGCCAAATGATCGAAGCGTCGCAGTTCCTCGGTGCTGATCTCCTCGTCTGGGGATGGCATCGCGCCCCAGTCGTCCCACGGCAGCATCTCGACCTTGTTCAGGCTGGCGAGGTCACGGATCATATTTGAGGCGATAAACCAGAAGCCGCCTTCATCGAAGATGCCAAAGCGATTGGGGTCGTCCTCGCCACGCCGGCAGAGTTGCCAGGCCTGAGCGGCCAGCAGGAACTCACCCGACGGCAAGTCGAGGGTGTCGAAGACCAGCCCCAGTTCTGCACGCTGAAAGTCATCGATCTGAAAATCGACCATCCGCCAGCGATCACCATTCCAGACCTCCACCACCCAGTGGTCGATCGCCTTGTCGGGAGCGAAATAACTGCCGAAACCGCACCGCGACCTGGCCGCACGGCCGTTCGCTCGCAAGGCCGACACCGCGAGTAGCGAGAAATGGCTGCAGACACCAACCGCGCGACCCGCAGCAGGACGTGGTGAATTGCCCCCCGCAAGGAGGCCGTCCAGCACGGCGTCCACCGATCTCCTTTGCGAGAGTTCACGGCGCTCCGGAGTCAGCTCTTCGCCATATCTCGACGCCCAGTGTTCGTGAAGCATTCTTCCCTGAATCCAGGCGGCTAGGTCGGCGATGTTCGTTGGAGCGCCTGCCAGCCCGACCTTATTCTTCTTTGCCGTGGAATGCGGGCCCGGCTCTCGGAAGTAGTCCAGCGTAACCATGTCCATTAGTATCCTCCAAGGCCGGATGATCCAGCGAGGGCGCATTGGTGTCAAGCGCACGGCGAACGCCCGCTTCGGGGCCGAAAAAGGACCTTATGGGATTTCCTTCATTGTTCCGTCGCGACTCAGAAAGCCCGACCACCACCACCATTGCACCCCGCCGCCAATTTCGCTAAGAGACCGCAACTTTATAAAGATCGCGCTCGCGCGCGAGGCATTTTCGGCGGTTGGGGCATATGGCACGCATCGTGATGAAATTCGGCGGGACGTCCGTCGCGGATATGGATCGCATCAGGAATGTGGCCCGCCATGTGAAACGTGAAGTCGATGCCGGGCATGATGTTGCCGTGGTGGTATCCGCGATGTCGGGCAAGACCAATGAGCTGGTCGCCTGGACGCGCGATGCTTCGCCGATGCACGATGCCCGCGAATATGATGCGGTCGTGGCGTCGGGCGAGCAGGTGACCTCGGGTCTCCTGGCTTTGGCTCTGCAGAACATCGGCATCAATGCGCGCTCCTGGCAGGGCTGGCAGATCCCGATCAGGACCGACAATGCCCATGGCGCGGCGCGCATCATGGAAATCGACGGTTCGGAGCTGATCCGCCGCTTCGGCGAGGGTCAGGTGGCGGTCATTGCCGGCTTCCAGGGGCTTGGACCCGACAACCGCATCGCGACGCTCGGGCGTGGCGGATCGGATACATCGGCTGTCGCGATCGCGGCTGCGATCAAGGCGGACCGCTGCGATATCTATACCGATGTCGACGGCGTCTACACGACCGATCCGCGCATCGTGCCGAAGGCGCGGCGCCTGAAGAAGATCGCGTTTGAGGAAATGTTGGAAATGGCATCGCTCGGCGCCAAGGTTTTGCAGGTCCGCTCCGTCGAGCTTGCCATGGTATTCAAGGTTCGCACCTTCGTGCGCTCCAGTTTCGAAGACCCCGATGCGCCGGGCATGGGCGATTTCTTGAATCCCCCGGTACGCTGATTTGTGATGAGGAAGAGATTTTGGAACAGGAAGTCGTCACCGGCATCGCCTATGCCAAGGATGAAGCGCAGATTTCGCTCCGGCGTCTGTCCGACCGGCCCGGCGTTTCGGCCGCCATTTTCGGACCGCTGGCCGAGAGCCATATCAATGTCGATATGATCGTCCAGAACATTTCGGAAGACGGCTCGAAGACCGACATGACGTTTACGGTGCCGTCGACCGATGTCGACAAGGCGCTGAAGGTGCTGAACGACAGCAAGGACAAGATCGGCTTCGACGTCATCCAGAACAGAATCGGGCTTGGTGAAGGTCTCGGTCATCGGCATCGGCATGCGCAGCCATGCCGGCGTTGCGGCCTCCGCCTTCAAGGCACTTGCCGAAAAAGGCATCAACATCAAGGCGATCACCACCTCTGAAATCAAGATTTCGATCCTGATCGACGGCGCCTATGCCGAATTGGCGGTTCGGACTTTGCATTCCGTCTACGGTCTCGATAAGAGTTAGACGAAGCAGTTGTTTCCACTGATGGCGCGGTGTGGCGTCCGTGGAACTACAATCTGCTGTTGTTGACTTTGATGGGGGACGTTGCGCGATGAGAGACCTCTCTCCAGGTCCACGCGTTCTTCTCAAGCGGTTGCGCGAACTGATGGCGGAACCGCTCGAGCCGCAGGAGCGCCTGGACCAGATTGTTCGCCAGATTGCGCAGAACATGGTCGCGGAGGTGTGCTCGGTCTATGTGTTGCGCTCCGACGGCGTGCTCGAGCTTTACGCCACCGAAGGCCTGAACAAGGATGCCGTCCACCTGGCGCAACTGAAGATGGGGCAGGGCCTCGTCGGCACGATTGCCGCAAGCGCGCGTCCGCTCAATCTGTCCGACGCGCAATCGCATCCGGCCTTCACCTATCTTCCGGAAACCGGTGAAGAAATCTACCACTCCTTCATGGGCGTGCCGATCCTGCGCACCGGACGTTCGCTCGGCGTTCTCGTCGTGCAGAACAAGGCGAGCCGCAACTATCGCGACGACGAGGTCGAGGCGCTCGAGACGACCGCCATGGTGCTGGCCGAAATGGTCGCCACCGGCGAACTCAAGAAGATCACCCAGCCGGGCCTGGAACTCGACCTGTCGCGCCCGGTGACGATCGAGGGCAAGAGTTTTGGCGAGGGCATCGGTCTCGGTTATGTCGTGCTGCACGAGCCGCGCATCGTCGTCACCAACCTTTTGAACGAGGACACCGACCACGAATTGCGGCGGCTGGCGGAAGCGCTGGGTTCGCTGCGCATCTCGATCGACGACATGTTGTCGCGGCGCGAAGTTTCGATGGAGGGCGAGCATCGCGCGGTGCTCGAGGCCTACCGGATGTTTGCCCATGACCGGGGCTGGGTGCGCAAGCTCGAAGAGGCGATCCGCAACGGCCTGACGGCGGAAGCGGCTGTCGAGCGGGTGCAGAGCGAAACCAAGGCACGGATGATCCGGCTGACGGACCCCTATCTGCGCGAGCGCATGCACGATTTCGACGACCTTGCCAACCGGCTGCTCAGGCAACTGACCGGGTATGGCGCCAAGACGGCAGACGCAGTGTTTCCCGATGACGCGATTGTCGTGGCGCGGGCCATGGGCGCTGCCGAGCTCCTGGACTACCCGCGCGAAAACGTGCGTGGCCTCATTCTGGAAGATGGCGCTATTACCAGCCATGTTGTCATCGTGGCTCGCGCCATGGGCATTCCCGTGGTCGGGCAGGCCGCCGGTGTCGTGGCGCTGGCGGAAAACAGGGACGCGATCATCATCGATGGCGATGATGCCAAGGTGCATTTGCGGCCGATGGCGGATCTGCGCAGCGCCTATGAAGAAAAGGTGCGGTTCCGGGCGCGTCGGCAGGAGCAGTTCAAAGCCTTGCGCGATGTCGAGCCCGTGACCATGGACGGTAAGCGCATCAAGCTGCAGATGAATGCCGGGCTTCTGGTGGATCTGCCGCAGCTGAACGAATCTGGAGCGGAGGGCATCGGCCTGTTCCGCACCGAGCTGCAATTCATGATCGCCTCGACCATGCCGAGAGCCGAGGAGCAGGAGGCTTTCTATCGCAATGTGCTGAAACAGGCGGCGGGCAAGCCGGTGATCTTTCGCACGCTCGACATTGGCGGCGACAAGGTCGTGCCTTATTTCCGCGCGGCGGAAGAGGAAAACCCAGCGCTCGGCTGGCGGGCAATCCGCCTGTCGCTCGACCGTCCCGGCCTGTTGCGCACGCAATTGCGGGCGCTGCTCAGGGCAACCGCGGGTCTTGAGCTGAAGCTGATGCTGCCGATGGTGACGGAAGTTTCCGAGCTGCGCACGGTGCGCGAACTGCTGCAGAAGGAAATTCAGCGGCAGTCGAAGACCGGCGAGCAATTGCCGCGCAAGCTGCAATTCGGCGCGATGCTGGAAGTTCCAGCATTGCTCTGGCAGCTTGATGAACTGATGGACGAGGTCGATTTCGTCTCGGTCGGATCGAACGACCTGTTCCAGTTTGCGATGGCGGTCGATCGCGGCAATGCCCGCGTCTCGGATCGTTTCGATGTTCTGGGGCGGCCGTTCCTGCGCATCCTGCGCGATATCGTGCGCGCCGGCGACCGCAACGAGACGCCGGTGACGCTGTGCGGCGAAATGGCAAGCAAGCCCTTGTCCGCCATGGCGCTTCTCGGCATCGGCTTCCGCTCGGTCTCGATGTCGCCGACGGCGATCGGTCCGGTCAAGGCGATGCTTCTTGCGCTCGACGCAGACAAGCTCTCCGCGATGATGCAGGCGGCGCTGGATGACACCAAGAGCCAGGTGCCGATGCGCGAGCTGCTGATAAGTTTTGCGGCCGAAAACGGCGTCCCGGTCTAGCGGTCAATTTGAAAGCGTGCGCTCCGGCTCCTATTCGTGCGGGCCGAAGCCGAACGCGATTTTTGGAGTTTTCATTGCCAACACTACCCGTTCAGAAAATGCGCGAGCTGGAGCGCCGGTTCGCTGAAGTCGAGGCGCGGATGTCGGCTGGGCCGGCGGCGGATGTCTATGTCAAGCTGGCGTCGGAATATTCGGAATTGCAGCCGGTCGTAACCAAGATCCGGGCCTATGAGAAGGCCACGGCAGAGCTTGCCGACGTCAATGCGCTTTTGTCCGACAAGGCGACCGATCGCGAGATGCGCGACCTGGCGGAGATGGAGAAGCCTGACATCGAGGCGCAGCTGGAAGCGCTCGAAACCGACATGCAGATCCTGCTTCTGCCCAAGGATGCGGCCGATGAGAAGAGCGCCATCCTGGAAATCCGCGCCGGTACCGGCGGCTCGGAGGCGGCACTTTTGCCGGCGATCTCTTCCGGATGTACGAGCGTTATGCGGCGGACAAGGGCTGGAAGGTCGAGGTTCTCTCAGCCAGCGAAGGGGACGCCGGCGGCTACAAGGAAATCATCGCGACGGTGACAGGCCGTGGCGTGTTTTCCAAGCTGAAGTTCGAATCCGGCGTGCACCGGGTGCAGCGCGTGCCCGATACGGAAACACAAGGGCGCATCCATACATCGGCTGCGACTGTCGCCGTTTTGCCTGAGGCCGAAGACATCGATATCGAAATCCGGCAGGAAGACATCCGCATCGACACGATGCGCTCGTCGGGTGCCGGCGGCCAGCACGTCAACACGACGGATTCGGCGGTGCGTATCACCCATATGCCGTCGGGTATCGTCGTCACCTCGTCGGAGAAGTCGCAGCACCAGAACCGCGCCAAGGCGATGCAGGTGCTGCGCTCCAGGCTTTACGACATGGAGCGCCAGAAGGCCGACAGTGAACGCTCGGCGTCTCGCAAGAGCCAGGTCGGTTCGGGCGACCGGTCCGAGCGAATCCGCACCTATAACTTTCCGCAAGGCAGAGTGACCGACCACCGCATCAACCTGACGCTCTACAAGATCGACCGGATGATGATGGGCGAGATCGATGAAGTCGTCGATGCACTTCTGGCTGATTACCAGGCGGGTCAACTGGCGTTGCTCGGCGAACAGCAGGGCTGACCCGGATGGCGGAGACCATCGACAGCCTGTTTGCGAGAGCGCGGCAAGATCTGCAGACCGCCGGCATCGAAGGCGCGGCGCAGGATGCGCGGCTTCTGATCTGCGGGCTGCTCAACCTGTCCCTGACAGAGTTCATGATGCGGGGGCGATGGGCTTTCCATGCAAGAGGTCGACACAATCCGGGCTGCGGTAAAGCGCCGCGCTGTGCGGGAACCCGTGCACCGGATTCTAGGGGCGCGGGAGTTCTTCGGGCTGACGCTTGGGCTGTCTCCCGAAACGTTGGAACCGCGGCCGGATACCGAGATCCTCGTGGAGCGGCTGATCCCGTTTGCCGAGCGCATCGCTGCCGACAAGGCCGTCTGCCGCATTCTAGATCTGGGAACCGGGACCGGGGCGATCTGCCTGGCGTTGCTGCAAACCGTACCGCAGGCGACAGGGATCGGAGCGGATATTTCGCGCGATGCCCTATCGACGGCGCTTGCAAATGCCGCGCGCAACGGCCTTTCGGACCGGTTCGAAACGCTTGAGAGCAGCTGGTTTGCCGCGGTTTCGGGCCGTTTCGACATTATCGTCTCGAATCCACCCTATATTCGCTCGTCGGTTATGGCGACACTTGAGCCCGAAGTGCTGAATCACGATCCGGCAGCAGCGCTTGATGGCGGCGCGGACGGGCTTGACGCCTACCGTGCCATCGCAGCCGGTGTGGTGGCGTTTCTCGACGCGGGCGGGATCGTTTGTCTCGAGATCGGGTACGATCAGCGGCAGGCGGTCACGACCCTTTTCGAAGCCAGCGGTTTCACGCTTGTCGATCAGGCGAAGGACCTGGGCGGTAATGACCGTGCGCTGATTTTTCGCCACGGGGATTGAGCAGGAAAAATGCTGCGAGCGCGCAGGTTCTTTTGCAGGGCCAAAGAAAATGCTTGGAATTCCACGGGAAGCGGGCTAGGTTGGCCTCACGCGCTGGGCAGAAGGTCATAGACCAAAGATTCGTTCCGGTCTGACTTGGCTACGGGGATTGCTCTCACAAAAGAGTTGCTGAAGTTGGACAGTGCCTGGTGCGGGTACCTGTTAATTTGACGTTAACCAGCGACAGGACTGCCAATGAGGCGGTTGGTTCGCGGCGCGTGTTTGCCGGATCCGGATTTCGCCGATCGGGCCACGAAGCCACATGATCATCAATATCAAGAGAATTCGGGTGAGTGAACGATGAGGCCAGGACAGCAAAACAAGCGCGGCCGTGGGCGTAACAACAATAGCAGCAGCAGTAACAACAATAATAATGGCAGCAACAACAATAATAACAACAACAATCATAACCGGAAGGGCGCCAACCCGCTGACCCGGACCTATGACAGCTCCGGCCCGGACGTCAAGATCCGTGGTACGGCCCAGCACATTGCCGAGAAATATTCGAACCTTGCCCGTGATGCGCAAAGCTCCGGTGACCGGGTCGTGGCCGAAAACTATCTCCAGCACGCCGAACACTACAACCGTATTATTGCTGCCGCCCAGGCGCAGATGCAGGAACGGTTTCAGCGCGACGACCGCGGCGATTACAATGATCGTGACGGCAATGAAGGCAACGACAACAATGATCGTGACGGCAACGACCGCGGCGATCAGGATGATGGCGATCAGAACTACAATGACGATGCGCCGGTCGTTCAGCAGCCGCAGCAGCGCCCACAGCCGCAACCGCGCTCCCAGCGCCCGCAGCATGTTCAACCGCAGCAGCAACCACAGCCCCAGCAGCAACCACAGCCGCAGCCGGTGAACGACGGCTCAGGCCCACAGCCGGTCATCGAAGGCACCCCTGCCGAAGTCTCGCTGGAAGAGGAAGCGCCTTCGGGTGCCGGCCGCACGCCGCGCCGCCGTGGTCCGGCCCGCCCGCGCCGGCAGCCGCGCCGTGGTGACGCTACAGGCGACGAAACCGCTGCATCGGGAGATGCCGGCGGTGAACAGGGTAGTGATGCATCGTCGCTGGTCGAAGTGGCCGGCGAGTAAATAGCACACTGCGCCAGCCGGATATTGTCCGGGTCTTCAGATCAATGAAAAGCCCTTGAAGCTGCACGCTTCAAGGGCTTTTTGCATCCGGTAGATCGTTTGTCTCCGCGCTGAAAACCGGATGTGCGCGATACCTTCGTTGATTTTCATCTCTGTCCTCAACCACCTCTTTAATTTGCAAATTTCCTCCCCCATATTCGAGTTTAAAGGTTGATCACGCGCAAGGCGCAAGATCGGCTGAAATGAAAGGCTTGCCTTTTAGGGAGCCTTATCCTGAACCATCGGACGGTGCCGAAACGGGCTGTGCGATAACTGGAGGTAGACCATGAATATCGAAAAATACTCCGAGCGGGTGCGCGGTTTCCTGCAATCGGCGCAGACCTATGCGCTGGCGCAGGGCCATCCGCAGTGGACCCCCGAACATATCCTGAAAGTGCTGCTCGACGACGACCAGGGCATGGCGTCGTCCTTGATCGAGCGTGCCGGCGGCGACGCAAAGGCGGCAAAGATTGCCAATGACCTGGCGATTGCCAAGCTGCCCAAGGTTTCCGGCGGCAATGGTTCGCTTTCCCTGGCGCAGCCGCTGGCCCGCGTGTTCCAGACGGCCGAAGACGCTGCGAAAAAGGCCGGCGACAGCTTTGTGACGGTCGAACGGCTTTTGCAGGCTCTGATCATCGAGACCTCTGCTGCAACCTCCGGCATCCTGTCAAAGGCAGGTGTCACCGCGGCAAAGCTCAACCAGGTCATCAACGACATCCGCAAGGGCCGCACCGCCGACGGCGCCAATGCCGAAGCTGGTTTCGACGCGCTGAAGAAATATGCCCGCGACCTGACGGCGGACGCGCGCGACGGCAAACTTGATCCTGTGATCGGCCGCGACGACGAAATTCGCCGCACTATTCAGGTCCTGTCGCGCCGCACCAAGAATAACCCGGTGCTGATCGGTGAACCCGGCGTCGGCAAGACGGCGATTGCCGAGGGCCTGGCCTTGCGCATCATCAATGGCGACGTGCCGGAAAGCCTGAAGGACAAGAAGCTGATGGCGCTCGACATGGGTTCGCTGATTGCGGGCGCGAAATTCCGCGGCGAATTCGAGGAGCGGCTGAAGGCCATTCTCTCCGAGGTCCAGGCGGAAGCGGGCGAGATCATCCTGTTCATCGACGAGATGCACACGCTGGTCGGTGCCGGCAAGGCGGACGGGGCGATGGATGCCTCCAATCTGCTGAAACCGGCGCTTGCGCGCGGTGAACTGCACTGCGTCGGCGCGACCACGCTTGATGAATATCGCAAGCATGTCGAGAAGGATGCGGCGCTTGCCCGCCGGTTCCAGCCGGTCATGGTCAACGAGCCGAATGTCGAGGACACGATCTCTATCCTCCGTGGCCTTAAGGAAAAATACGAACAGCACCACAAGGTTCGGATCTCCGATTCGGCGCTGGTTGCGGCCGCGACCCTGTCCAACCGCTACATCACCGACCGGTTCCTGCCGGACAAGGCGATCGACCTGATGGACGAAGCGGCGTCGCGGCTGCGCATGCAGGTGGATTCGAAGCCGGAAGAGTTGGACGAACTCGACCGGCGCATCATGCAGCTGAAGATCGAGCGCGAGGCGCTGAAGCGCGAAACCGACCGGTCGTCCAAGGACCGGCTGGAAAAGCTGGAACTCGACCTTGCCGGCTTCGAGGAAGAGGCCGACGCGCTGACGGCGCGCTGGCAGGCGGAAAAATCGAAGCTCGGGCTTGCGGCCGACCTGAAGAAGCAGTTGGAGGAGGCCCGCAATGAACTGGCGGCAGCCCAGCGCAAGGGCGAATTTCAGCGTGCCGGGGAGCTTGCCTATGGATTGATCCCGAAGCTTGAAAAGGAGCTGGAGGTTTCCGAAAGCCAGGATTCCTCGGCGCTCGACCCGATGGTCCAGGAGGTCGTGACCCCCGACAACATTGCCCATGTCGTCTCCCGCTGGACGGGTATCCCCGTCGAGAAGATGCTCGATGGTCAGCGCGACAAGCTGTTGCGCATGGAAGACGAGCTTGGCAAATGGGTGGTCGGCCAGGGCGATGCGGTACAGGCGGTGTCGCGCGCGGTTCGCCGTTCGCGGGCCGGTCTGCAGGATCCGAACCGCCCGATCGGCTCGTTCATCTTCTTAGGACCCACCGGCGTCGGCAAGACGGAACTGACCAAGGCCTTGGCGCGCTTCCTGTTCGACGACGACAGCGCGCTGGTGCGCATGGACATGTCGGAATATATGGAGAAACACTCCGTTGCCCGGCTGATCGGCGCACCTCCCGGCTATGTCGGCTATGAGGAGGGCGGGGCGCTCACCGAGGCTGTCAGGCGCAAGCCCTATCAGGTCGTTTTGTTCGATGAGATCGAGAAGGCGCATCCTGATGTTTTCAACGTTCTGCTGCAGGTTCTCGATGACGGCCGCCTGACCGATGGCCAGGGCCGCACCGTCGATTTCCGCAACACGATGATCATCATGACCTCCAATCTCGGGGCGGAATATCTGACCCGGCTTGGCGAGAATGAGGACAGCGACACGGTGCGCGATCAGGTTATGGATGTGGTACGCGGGCATTTCCGGCCCGAATTCCTCAACCGTGTCGACGAGATCATCCTGTTCCACCGCCTGAAACGCGGCGAAATGGGCGCGATCGTCGATATCCAGCTGACGCGGCTGCGGCAACTGCTCGCCGATCGCAAGATCACGCTCGAACTCGACGACGAGGCGCGCGCCTTCCTCGCCGACAAGGGCTACGATCCTGCCTATGGCGCACGTCCCTTGAAACGCGCCGTGCAGAAGTTCGTTCAAGATCCGCTCGCCGAGCAGATTCTCCAGGGCAATTTCCCTGACGGATCGGTGATCAAGGCGTTCTCCGGCTCCGACCGGCTGAACTTCAAGCTGCGCGATGGGACCGAGAAGGCTGCGGCCTGATTAAATGATAAAGAAAAGGCCGCCCTTCGGGGCGGCCTTTTCCGTTCCTGCGCTCCCGCAAAACTGCAGGACATTTATCTGATGCCCTCAGTATAGCGTCTTCTTGTATTCGCCTTCGAGCGCGTCATCGATCCTGCGCATTTCGGCGTCGTCGACCGGAGCACCGGTTGTCTGGTCCAGAATGATCTTCGACAGCGACGGCATCTCGCGGCGATCCTGGAAGGTGTCGGGATTCCACAATTGCGAGCGCCGAAAGGCCTTGGCACATATGTGGACGGCCCCCTACCTGCAAGAATTTATTTCGAATGATTTGATCGGATCGCTTGCGTTCATATGTCCGGCCTGTTGGTGCGTTCGCACATGAACGCTGGCCAAGATGGGTTCCGCACCACGAGTTCCAAACAATGCCTCGACCACATGGGCCATTGGGCCAAACGGAGTGTCTCGCGTCTCGGATCGATCGATCATACCATCTGTCGTTCTCTTGCAAGTTCACGTATCAGCGCACGGTAACTTCTGTATCATGCTCACCGTGGCCGACTGAGTTCTTCACGCCGCACAGGCCGGCGCCGACCGAGTCGCATTGCCCCTGTATGCCTCTCCGGTCACCATCATCTTCCAGGCAATGCGGGCGACCTTGTTCGCCAGCGCGACAGCCACCAGCTTGGGAGCCTTGCGCTTGAGTAATTCCATGAGCCATGGCGAGCCGTTTTTGCCGCGTCCCACTCTCACATGGCGAAGCAACGCGGTCGCACCCAACACCAGCGTCTTTCGCAGCACCTCATCCCCGGCTCTCGTGATAACCCCAAGCCTGACCTTGCCAGCGGTCGAATGGTCCCTTGGTGTCAGCCCCATCCACGCGGCGAACTGCCTTCCGGAGGCGAACTGTTTCGGCGCCGGCGCCTTCATCACCAGCAGCACCGCACCGATCGGGCCAACCCCGGTATCTGAGCAAGCCGGCGGCAGCATTCGTTATTGCGATACCAAGCCATCAGCCTTGCATCCACCGCTTTCAGACGCTCGTTCGCCTGCGCGAACTCCGCAGCCAGGGACGCGAACAAATCGCGCGCCAGATCAGGAACGAAACCGTCCGCCATGATGCGTTCCAGCAGCAGCGAGATATGGCTTATTCCCTTGGCCGCGGTCAGCCCGAACTCGGCCGCATAGCCTCGGATCATATTGGCAAGTGCCGTCTGCGCCGCGACAGCGCGCTCGCGCATGCCAACCAGCATCAGTATGGCCTGCTGATCCGCGCTTTTCGTCGGAACGAACCGCATCGTCGGACGACTCATCGCCTCGCATAGTGCCTCGGCATCAGCGGCGTCGTTTTTTCCGCGTTTGACATAAGGCTTCACGAGCTGCGGCGCGATCAGCTTCACCTCATGCCCCAGCGAAGTCAGCAGCCGGGCCCAGTGATGCGAGGCACCGCAGGCTTCGATCGCAATCACCGTCGACGGGCATTTTGTGAAGTAATCCACCATTTCCTTGCGGCGCATCTTCTTGCGCAGGACCGGTTGCTCGGCAGCATTCACCCCATGCAATTGAAAGACACTCTTTGACGTATCCATACCGATACGGATAATCTGTTCCACGGACCGCTCCTTTGTTTGAGATCTTCAACGACTAAACTTGGCACATTTCGATGCCGTTCGGAGGCCGTCCACCCCAACAATGCAGGAAAACCTCGTTCACTTTCATCACGATCGCGAGTTTGGGAACGCGACCTTCAACGCGCATGCTCTCGAGCAGATCAGGATCATTGACCAGGCTGGCCTGTCCATTCACGCGCAAAGTGTCTTCAAATCCCGGAATGACGAACAGGAGCCCAACGCTTGGGTTGGCGAGAATATTGACCAGCGTGTCGAGGCGGTTATTGCCGGGCCGGTCCGGTATCGCCAGCGTATGCGGATCAAGGATTTTGACGAAGCCGGAGGGATCACCGCGGGGGCTGACATCGGCTTTGCCATCCATATTCTGCGTGCCGATGCACAGGAATGGCGACCGTCTGATGAAGTCCTGCGCATGTTTGTCGAGTGAGCCCTGACACTTCTGAATGGCGAGCGGCGTAATCGCAGGAAACAGACGTCGCAGAGAGTCTTCATCCTCTATGACAAAGGCCGGATCGATCTCGAATGCGCTCATAATTGCCTCCCCGTTCTTCAGTCCCTAACTGATGTACGTACATCAGATTGCTGCGACCGGTCAACAGAGGGTATCCTGTGCGCAGACACCGTGGTCACTCGGATAGCTTATGCGTGGGACTGGCGCAGCACCGGAATGGCGGTCTTTACTGTGTGGCCGCGACTTCGCTCGGCGTGCCGTTGTCCTTGGCGAGCAGTTCGTCGATGCGGCCGCGTTCCTTTTCGAATTTCGCCAGCACCTCGCCATCCAGCGATTTGCCGCCGGGAAGGCGAATCTTCAGGGCATCGACCTTGGTGCCGTTAACGATCAGTTCGTAGTGCAAATGCGGACCGGTCGATTGGCCTGTGGTGCCAACCCAGCCGATCACCTGGCCCTGCACGACCTTGGCGCCCGGAACCACACCCTTGGCGATGGCATTCTGGTGATTGTAGGAGGAGACATAGCCATTGGCATGGCGGATCAGCGTCTGCCGGCCGTATCCGCCGGAATCCCAGCCGGCCTTTTCAACCACGCCATTACCGGCAGCGATGATCGGCGTGCCGCGGGGTGCCGCCCAATCGACACCGGTGTGCATGCGCGAGAAACCGAGGATCGGATGACGGCGCATGCCGAAACCCGAGGTGAAGCGGCCATTCGGCACGGGATTGCGCAGCAGGAACTGGCGAATGCTCTTGCCGTTTTCGTCATAATAATCGACGCCGTTGTCGTCCTGATCCTGGAAACGGTAGAAGCGTGTCTGCGCATCGCCGAATTTGGCGTTGACATAGAGCAGCTCGGAATCGGCCGTCGCCTTGCCGCTTTCGTCGGTGACCGAGAAAAAGGCTTCAAGACTGTCCGTCGGCTTCAGTTGCGCCTGGAAATCGACGCTGCTTGCCAGAAGCTTGATGATCTGCGCCACCATATCAGGCGTCATGCCGTAGGAAAGTGCTGCGCGGTAGACGCCGTCATAGACCCGCGGCAGGTCGCGGCCGGAGGAGACGACTGGGGTTCCGTTGTCGTCGAAGGCCGTGGCGATGGCTGCCAGAACGGGCGGCTCGCTGCCGCGCACGAAATGCGCCTTGTCATCGACGGCCATGGTCAGCACGTGGCTGCCCTTGGAATAGACACTGGCGCGCACGACCTTGGCTTCCTCACCCTTCTGGATGATGCCGATGCGCAGGACATCGCCTTCGGAGAGTTCCTTGGTATTCAGCGCCTTTTCCAGATAGCCGCTGACATCCTCGGCCTGGGACTTGGCATAGCCGGCATTGACGAGCACGGTCGCGATCGGCGTCGGCCGGCGCACCGGAATGACGTCATCGGCATATTCGGTGCTTTGCTCGGTGATGTTCTCATAGGCCGAGACACTCATATTCTCCTCGACGATGCGCGCCGACAGACCCTGGATCAGATCGAGCGCTCCGTCATCCGAGGCAAAGCGTCGGGGATCGACATAAAACAGCGAGGCGAGCTGCGTATTGCCGTCGGTGAGAACAGACCCGTTGGTACGGACGTTTTCCTCGACCTCGTCGAGCGACATGGCCGCATCAAATATCAGCGGAGAGCCCTTCAGGGGAAAATCGACTGTCTTCAGGCTGACCTCGGATTCGACATCCGAACCGTAGATCGTGCCGGTGCGGCTGATTTGGGGTGTTGCCTGGCTGTCATCCGTCGAAAAGATCGCCAGCGGATCAAAGCGGGGATAGTCGTCGCTTGTCTGGTGGTTGGCGGCGAGCGCCATCTTCACATGGGCGAAGGGCTGACGCCGCACCACCTCCTTTTCACCGTCATGGGTCATGGTCGAGACTTCCATGATGGTGCGGTCGGATGGTTTGGCGACAATGTTGGGTGCAAGGATGCGATCGCCGCGCTTGGCAGCGGTGACCGGTTGCCCGTTGCGGGCGGGATCAATGGCTGCGTAGGCTTCGGCCGGAATCGCCAATTGCTGGCGGCCATCAAGGGCCGCGAACAGGGCGACGCCCATCAGGAGGCTGGAGGTGATGCCGGTCAGGAACGTGCCCGAAAGCCAGCGCAGCGAAATCTCGCGGCGATCGGGCGCCTTGCGGCCATCCGCAAGGATCGGCGGTTCGTTGCCGAGCGACCGGATCATAGTCTTGTCAGTGATCATGCCAGATGAGCCCGAGTCCCTGATTGCGATCTGATATCTTATTCTTGTTCCAGATACATTGTGCGAAGATGTGCATCTTTCATGAGCGGGAGTCAAACAAACGGCTGCCCACGGCCATGTCGGCTCATCAAACACCAAGCGCGGACCGCCCGCCCTGATCGATGCGTCGTCGGTGCTGTGCGTTAACAGTCTGTTTAGAGTGAGAGATTGTGAAAAAGTGAGGGCGAAAATGTGATTTTGCGTGTGCGCCGCATCAATCCGCCCCGCAATTTCCTGTGCAACACCTTGCGGGACAGCGGTTTGTCAGAAAACTGTCATTTTTTTCAAAAAAGCTGTTGACTATGAACGGAGCCCGGGCTTATAAACCGCTCACCAACGAGGGCGGCGGCGCTGCTGGCGACCGACGAACTCGCTCTGAAGTTTCTTACGAAAGTTTGGTGCGGATTGTGGGTTTCAGGCGGGAACGCTGATGGCTCTCGGGGTAAGGTTTTCGACGGGGTTTTGAGCTTCGTCTGTTTTTTGACAATTGCATATAGAGAAAGAGAAACGTGGGCGGCGGATGTTCGCAACTGGATTAAGTTCCGGTTTTAAGTCGACAATGGCGGTCACGTTTCTATGAGAAGTTACATCGTTCCTGGTTTGCTTGACTTTAGGGTTTAGCGGATTGAACTGCGCCGGATGGCGAAGTTTGGTTTCGATCAGGAATATGTGAAGTTCTCGTCGATTCAGACGTGACCATTAAGCCAGACTAG
>NZ_CP120638.1:2532500-2787500 GCF_029537235.1 Rhizobium sp. 32-5/1
AAAGGATGGGTTGTAAAAGGTAACCCGTTCGTTTGTTCGTCCTTTATCGTTAGGGGCGCGCAGCCCATCAGCGGCAATCGCAAGGTTGTCCGGATGGCCGGATTTGGCACCCCTCTGAGCGCAAGCGAAGAGGACAAGGTTTACCAAATCAAACAGATGATGAGCATTGGCAATGAGAACGATCAAGTGAAATAAGGGCAATTGGTGGATGCCTTGGCATGCACAGGCGATGAAGGACGTGATACGCTGCGATAAGCCGTGGGGAGCTGCGAATAAGCTTTGATCCATGGATTTCCGAATGGGGAAACCCACCTTAAATACCTAGAAAGTTTAAGCCGTTCGCAAGAACGGTTTAGATTTCTAGGTATTATCATAAGGTATCTTACTTTCGAATACATAGGGGTAAGAAGCGAACGCAGGGAACTGAAACATCTAAGTACCTGCAGGAAAGGACATCAACCGAGACTCCGTAAGTAGTGGCGAGCGAACGCGGACCAGGCCAGTGGCAATGAGGAATAAAGTGGAACGGAATGGAAAGTCCGGCCGTAGCGGGTGATAGCCCCGTACATGTAGAACACTCATTGTCCTAGAGTAGGGCGGGACACGTGAAATCCTGTCTGAACATGGGGAGACCACTCTCCAAGCCTAAGTACTCGTGCATGACCGATAGCGAACAAGTACCGTGAGGGAAAGGTGAAAAGCACCCCGACAAGGGGAGTGAAATAGAACCTGAAACCGGTTGCCTACAAACAGTCGGAGGGCGCAAGCCTGACGGCGTACCTTTTGTATAATGGGTCAACGACTTAGTGTGACGAGCAAGCTTAAGCCGATAGGTGAAGGCGCAGCGAAAGCGAGTCTGAATAGGGCGTTCAGTTCGTCGCATTAGACCCGAAACCGAGTGATCTAGCCATGAGCAGGTTGAAGGTTGGGTAACACCAACTGGAGGACCGAACCCGCATCTGTTGCAATAGATTGGGATGACTTGTGGTTAGGGGTGAAAGGCCAATCAAACTCGGAGATAGCTGGTTCTCTGCGAAAACTATTTAGGTAGTGCGTCGATCGAATACCTCAGGGGGTAGAGCACTGGATGGGCTATGGGGACTCACCGTCTTACTGATCCTAACCAAACTCCGAATACCTGAGAGTACTAATCGGCAGACACACGGCGGGTGCTAACGTCCGTCGTGAAGAGGGCAACAACCCTGACCTCCAGCTAAGGTCCCCAAGTCATGGCTAAGTGGGAAAGGATGTGAGGATCCCAAAACAACCAGGATGTTGGCTTAGAAGCAGCCATCATTTAAAGAAAGCGTAACAGCTCACTGGTCTAAATAAGGGTCTTTGCGCCGAAAATGTAACGGGGCTAAAGCCATGCACCGAAGCTGAGGATCAACTGACTTGTCAGTTGGTGGTAGCAGAGCGTTCCGTAAGCCTGTGAAGGGGACCCGTGAGGGCCCCTGGAGGTATCGGAAGTGCGAATGTTGACATGAGTAACGATAAAGGGAGTGAGAGACTCCTCGCCGAAAGACCAAGGGTTCCTGCTTAAAGTTAATCTGAGCAGGGTTAGCCGGCCCCTAAGACGAGGCAGACATGCGTAGTCGATGGGAACCACGTTAATATTCGTGGGCCTGGTGGTAGTGACGGATTGCACAAGTTGTTCTTTCTTATTGGATTGGAAGGGCAGCGGAGCGGTTCCAGGAAATAGCTCCACCAATATAGACCGTACCCGAAACCGACACAGGTGGTCAGGTAGAGTATACCAAGGCGCTTGAGAGAACTATGCTGAAGGAACTCGGCAAATTGCACGCGTAACTTCGGAAGAAGCGTGACCTCTTTTTACGCAAGTGGAAAGAGGTGGCACAGACCAGGGGGTAGCGACTGTTTATCAAAAACACAGGGCTCTGCGAAGTCGCAAGACGACGTATAGGGTCTGACGCCTGCCCGGTGCTGGAAGGTTAAAGGGAGAGGTGCAAGCTTTGAACTGAAGCCCCAGTAAACGGCGGCCGTAACTATAACGGTCCTAAGGTAGCGAAATTCCTTGTCGGGTAAGTTCCGACCTGCACGAATGGCGTAACGACTTCCCCGCTGTCTCCAGCATAGACTCAGTGAAATTGAATTCCCCGTGAAGATGCGGGGTTCCTGCGGTCAGACGGAAAGACCCCGTGCACCTTTACTATAGCTTTACACTGGCATTCGTGTCGGCATGTGTAGGATAGGTGGTAGGCTTTGAAGCTTGGACGCCAGTTCAGGTGGAGCCATCCTTGAAATACCACCCTTATCGTCATGGATGTCTAACCGCGGTCCGTTATCCGGATCCGGGACAGTGTATGGTGGGTAGTTTGACTGGGGCGGTCGCCTCCGAAAGAGTAACGGAGGCGCGCGATGGTGGGCTCAGAACGGTCGGAAATCGTTCGTCGAGTGCAATGGCATAAGCCCGCCTGACTGCGAGACTGACAAGTCGAGCAGAGACGAAAGTCGGTCATAGTGATCCGGTGGTCCCGCGTGGAAGGGCCATCGCTCAACGGATAAAAGGTACGCCGGGGATAACAGGCTGATGACCCCCAAGAGTCCATATCGACGGGGTTGTTTGGCACCTCGATGTCGGCTCATCGCATCCTGGGGCTGGAGCAGGTCCCAAGGGTTTGGCTGTTCGCCAATTAAAGCGGTACGTGAGCTGGGTTCAGAACGTCGTGAGACAGTTCGGTCCCTATCTGCCGTAGGTGTAGGAATATTGATAGGATCTGCCCCTAGTACGAGAGGACCGGGGTGGACACATCTCTGGTGGACCTGTTGTCGTGCCAACGGCATAGCAGGGTAGCTATATGTGGAATGGATAACCGCTGAAGGCATCTAAGCGGGAAACCAACCTAAAAACGAGTATTCCCTTGAGAACCGTGGAAGACTACCACGTTGATAGGCCGGGTGTGGAAGTGCAGCGATGCATGAAGCTTACCGGTACTAATAGTTCGATTGGCTTGATTGTTCTCATTGCTAGTGCTCATCAGAGCGCCTCCGGCGCTTTAATGATCCCTTTCTTTATGTCCTGGCGCGTGAAAAACGCTCCGGACGGGCCGCGTCACGAGACGCGACGGCCGCTTGGCCTTGCGGAGCTTTCGCTCCGGATGGGCCCAAAGCAGCTTAGAAAAAGACGTGTTCAAATAGACTAGTCACTAACGACTAATCCCTAATCACTCCTAGAGTGAACCAGCTTCTCATTTGGTTTTGCGCTGTCGCCAGCGCAATTCTTGCCCTTAGTTGACCTGGTGGTTATTGCGGGGTGGCTGCACCCGTTCCCATTCCGAACACGGCCGTGAAACGCCCCTGCGCCAATGGTACTCCGTCTTAAGACGCGGGAGAGTAGGTCGCTGCCAGGTCTATTAAAGGCAAGAAAATACCAAACCATCTTCTCTTCATCCTCGGCCAAAGCCGAAACAACGGGCCGCCATCAAGCGGCCTTTTTGCTTCGGTACGTTAAGCCGGATCAGAAAATCTCAGGGAGAAGCCGTCGCATGCGTGACGGTGCCTCCCTAACATGAGACAAATCCCAAGGGATTTGCTCAGGTAGTAAGTGTAACTGCAAAGCAGTTACACAATCGCGACATTCGGCAATGCCGAATGCGCTTGGCGCGGGGTGGAGCAGCCCGGTAGCTCGTCAGGCTCATAACCTGAAGGCCGCAGGTTCAAATCCTGCCCCCGCAACCAGATTACAACGACTTAGCTTTGAAAAGGCGTCCTCCGGGGCGCTTTTTTGCGTTTCGGGCTACATTCCGGGCAACGTCCAAGGACTCCGGGCATACCGATATGGCGCTGCCGGTCAAGGAACTGGGCAATCCGACTGGGACCCGGCACCGCTTGGCGGACGCTCGGTTCGGCCTGGATCACTGCGATACGACCCGTCATTGCGATTCGTTGTTGGTTTCCACGCGGAACTGAGCCGGTGGGGGTGCGGACGAAAACTTGGACCACCAGGAGGTAGTTCATGTATTCCTACGCAGACAGACTTCGAGCCGTTGAGCTTTATATCAGGCTTGGCAAGCGACTTAACGGGACCATTCGGCAGTTGGGTTATCCCACAAAGAATGCGCTGAGGGGTTGGTACCGCGAGTACGTACAGCATCTCGACCTGCGTATTCAGCCGGTAGCTCGAGCGCCAAAGTATTCCAAGAGTCAGAAGCAGGCGGCACTTGAGCATTACCGCACCCATGATCGTTGCATCTCTGCGACGATGAGGGCGCTCGGCTATCCTGGTCGAGGAACTCTGACCGCATGGGTACGTGAGGCCTTTCCGGAGACGCGAACATCGATGGTGGGTCGATCGTGGCGCCCTGCCTATCCCGCAGCGGTGAAGCCAGCTGGTGTCATCGGACTATGTAGTGGAGATGAAAGCGCCCAACAGGTGGCTGACCGGCTGGGCGTCTGCAGGCCGACGTTGTACAACTGGAAAGACCAGCTACTCGGTCATGAGGCTCCTTCCTCCATGAAACGCCGCAAAACCACCCCGCAGGCGCCGGAACGCGAGGAACTCGAGCGCCAGCTTGAAGCCCTCCAACGTGATGTTCGCCAGTTGCAACTCGAGCATGACCTCCTGAAGAAGGCCAATGAACTCCTAAAAAAGAACTGGGCGTCGATCTGCAGATCCTGAGTAATCGGGAAAAAACACAGCTGGTTGACGCCCTTAAAGATACCTATCGCTTGCCAGAACTGCTCGCCCAGCTGCAAATTGCGCGAAGCTCCTACTTTTATCATCGCACGCGCATGTGTCTGGCAGACAAGTATGCCGCCGTCCGGCACAGCCTTGCGGAAATCTTTGAAGCGAACCGTCGTTGTTACGGCTACCGCAGACTACAGGCGTCACTGGCCAGGAAGAGCGTGATCATCTCGGAAAAGGTTGTCCAGCGCTTGATGAAGCAGGAGCACTTGGTCGTGGCCAGACCGCGCCGACGGCGTTTCGGATCGTACTTGGGAGAAATAAGTCCGGCACCCGAGAACCTGATCAATCGCGACTTCCATGCGAAAGCGCCGAACGAGAAATGGCTGACAGACATCACCGAGTTCCAGATCCCAGCCGGGAAGGTGTATCTCTCGCCCATCATCGATTGCTTCGACGGAATGGTCATCAGTTGGTCGATTGGAACGCAACCAGACGCGCGGCTGGTCAATACTATGCTGGATGCAGCTATTGAGACCGTGACCGACGGCGAAGAACGGCCAATCGTCCATTCCGATCGCGGAGCCCATTATCGCTGGCCAGGCTGGCTAACGCGGATCAGCGAAGCGAAACTGGTTCGCTCAATGTCCCGAAAGGGCTGCTCACAAGATAACGCCGCATGCGAAGGCTTCTTCGGCCGATTGAAAACGGAACTATTTTATCCACGAGATTGGAAGGCCATCACAATCAAAAAGTTCGTTGCCGAGGTAGACGCCTATATCCGCTGGTACAATGAGAAGCGGATCAAGATATCGCTGGGATCACTCAGCCCGGTCGAATATCGCAAGAGCCTCGGCCTTAACTTATAAAGCTGTCCAACTTTTTATCCGCACCCCTTATGCGCCTAACCGGCTCAGTTCTGCGTGGAAACCAACAATCAACGCGATTTTTGCAACAGAGTCGGCTGAAATGGCAGACGTCCACCGGCTATGCCAAGCGAGCTTTGGTTGAAACCGCGATGGGTCGATACAAGGGCGTCATCGGCCCGCGGCTACGTGCTCGTTCATTCAGTGCGCAGCAGACTGAAGCTGCGATCGGCGTCGCCATCCTTAACCGAATGCTTGCCTGCGGACGCCCGAAATCCGTTCGTTGCCAAACCTCGACGGGAGCAACCAAATAATCGGCCCATGAAAGACCGACTCCCGCACATTTGCTGATCCCCCCACCAACGCCCAACTGATTGGCTCGTTCAGGCTGTGATCCCCGAATACGTTTCTAATTAATTCCGTAAATTTTTGCCAAATTGAACAATATTTGCTACAATTTCATATCATTGGCGTTTCGCTAATAAATGGCAAATTCAAATGTCCGGAAAACACATCTTTCTAGTTGATGATGACAAAGATGACATCTTTCTGATGTCAACCTCGCTTAAGCGGCTTGAAATAGAGGCTGCTACGCGGGTTAAGATCACTGTTTTTTATAGTGGCCAGGATGCATTGGATTTTTTGATACATTAGGCGAACAAGAAAACGAACTTCCGGATTGCATATGCGTTGACATAAACATGCCGGGTATGAACGGCTTGGAATTGCTGAAGCGCCTTCGTAGAATGAGGCGTCTGGACGTCGTACCAATCTACATTGTAAGCACAACCAACAGCGACAAGACACAACAACAGGCACTGTCCTTTGGGGCAAGCGGTGCATTCGCAAAGCCGGAAACAATGCTGGGCATGCAATCAATTCAAAGGGAATTGCTCGGCATTCCCGAATAGGGGATGGGCGAGGGCATGCTAGAAAAGTTTCTCCAGTACTTCGAGACAAACTCGTTCTTGGCCCACGGTTATTGCATGACGTGGCGAACGGATCTTATAGCCCTTCACGCGATATCCGACCTCGTCATATTCTCCTCTTATTTCATAATTCCCACGGCCATTCTTTATATCACCATTAGGCGGCCAGACCTCGTTCCCAGCCGCATAGCGCTGTTGTTTTGCGTGTTCATTTTCGCCTGGGGGATGACACATCTGGTCGGATTTATCACGCTTTGGGAGCCTGTCTATAGCTTCGAAGGCGTGCTCAAGGCGGCCACAGCGGTGGTATCCGGCGCGACTGCGGTGGCCAGTTGGACGCTGATGCCGTCGGCGCTGAAGCTGCCAAGTACAGTCATGCTCGAGCAAAAGAACGATGCACTCGCGAGATCGGGCCAGGAGCAACAGCGTGCATATGCTGAATTGGAGCAGATAAAGTTGGAACTGGAACTCCGTATCCAGCAACGAACCCAGGAACTGCGGGATAAAGCCGATGCGCTCGAGCAAATGAACACGAGCCTGTCACAATATGCCCATTTCGCGTCTCACGATCTCCAGGAACCTTTACGCAAAATCGTCTCTTTCTCGGAATTGGCCATTGAGGAGGATACAGCCAGAGGTCCGGACCTCAAAATGTTCCTTGAGACAATCAACGAATCCGCAAAGCGGGCACGCAATCTTGTCCGCAACATCCTTCAACACGCTGAGCTAGATCAGCACACAGCCGTTATTCACCAATTGTCATTGAAGGAGGAAACGAAACACGCGTTGGAAACGCACGAACTGTCCATCCGTGACCGTAAAGGCGAAGTCAAAGTTGACATTCACGATATTCGCGTTCGCGCTGACCCAACGCTGGTCTCACAGATTCTCGAAAATCTCATCAGTAACGCAATCAAATACACACCCGTAGACCGCACGCTGAGGGTATCGATAATCACCCAATTGTCGGACGAAGGCATGGAATATGTCATAACGGACAACGGTATTGGCTTTGATCCGGTGTTTAAGGAGAAAATCTTCGAACCATTTACCCGTCTCAATCCGGGAAACGGTGTGATTGGCACTGGCATGGGGCTAGCAATCGTCGCCAAGGCACTGAAACAACTTGGTTGGAGCATCGTTGTCGAAACCGCACACATGCAGGGAACAAGTTTTAGAATTACAATTCCTGCTGATCAGATTGTTCAGGATGAACAAGAATAGGCTAGGCCGTAGACGGAACCGTAAAGTTAACCTGTCGGCGATCGACCTGTGCGATCTTTCAGCATGACCCAAGTCGCTCGTGATCGCCTTTATCCCGCCATCGGTATGGCTTTTACTTCCCGCTTTCAATAGAAGCGCCAGACTGAAAGTCCAGCCCGCAATTTTGATCTAACGAGTTTCACTCGGAGCAGGGAGGGAATGTCCAGAGCCCGGATGCCTTGGTGGTCTGCCCCCATGGGGTGATCCGGGTTTAATGTTAGTGCATGCTGGGTCTGGCCGCCACCGCTGGCGTTGACGTCGGGCCGTTTTGGCGAGGCCAGACAGCCGCTTCGGGTGCCGGTGACTTGTAGTTCAGTGACGAGTGCGGACGCACGGTGTTGTAGTGCCCCCGCCAGCCCTCGATGATGATCTTCGCTTCTTTGAGCGTGTAGAAGATTTCTCCGTTGAGCAGTTCGTCCCTGAGCTTCGAGTTGAAGCTTTCGCAATAACCGTTCTCCCATGGGCTGCCCGGCATGATGTAAGCCGTTTTGGCACCGACCGTTGCAATCCACTCCCTCAGCGCCTTGGCGATGAATTCCGGGCCGTTGTCGGAACGAATATGCGCCGGGACGCCCCGCAGGATGAACAGGTCTGAGAGGACGTCGATGACATCCACAGCCTTCAGCTTCCTCTCGACCCTGATGGCAATGCATTCCCGCGTAAACTCATCGATCACATCAGCGCAAATGCAAAGCGTTTGTCGCGAACATGCGTAGCTTTCTGCCGCTGTGGGTCCGGTCCTCGACAAAATCGTAGGACCAGACATGGTTGGGATATTCCGGCCGAAGCCGGATGCACGCGCTGTCGTTCAGCCAGAGCCGACCGCGTTTGGGTTGCTTGGATGGAACCTTCAGCCCCTCCCGTCGCCATATCCGCTCGACCCGTTTGACGTTCACGATCCAACCCGCCTGATGCAGCATCGCCGTGATGCGACGATAGCCATAGCGGCCATATTGGAGAGCGAGCGCCGTGATGTCGGCGGTCAATGCCGCTTCGTCATCTGGTGTCTTTGCGATTTTGCGGCTCACGTGGAACGATGCTGGCCGAGAACCCGGCATGCCCGTCGTTCGGACACGCCCAGTTCTGCGGTGACTTGGTCCACACAGGCACGACGGCGAGCGGGGCTTAGACGTTTCCCCTGGCAGCCTCCGCAAGGATCATCTTGTCCAGGGTTAGATCGGAAACAGCCCGCCGGAGCCGCGCATTCTCGGTCTCCAGCTCTTTTAGGCGCTTCACCTGATCGCCCTTCAGGCCACCGTATTCTGCCCGCCAGCGGTAATATGTAACTTCCGTCACGCCTATCGACCGGATCGCCTCCGCCATCGATTTGCCCTGCGCATTCAGCACGTCAACCTGACGAAGCTTCGTGACGATCTCTTCCGCCTTGTGTCTTTTCGCTGCCATTTCAATGTCCTTCCTCGGCTCAGGAGCCATACTTCAAAAAGGACCACTTTTCAGGGGGAAGACCAGATGAGGCATTGCACGTCATCGCGACCAACGTGACGGGTACCGTTGCGCTTATTCATAAAATCGGGAACGAGATGCGCGCGCGCGGTGCGGGCAAAATCCTCATCACGGGCTCGATCGCAGGTTTCATTCCTGGCACTTATCAGGCCGTTTATAACGGCACCAAGGCTTTTCTGAACTCCTTCTCTTTTACCCTGCGTCACGAGTTGAAGGACACTGGCGTCACCGTGACCTGCCTTATGCCGGGGCCAACTGAGACCAAGTTCTTCGAACGAGCGGACATGCTCGACACCGAGGTGGGACAGGCGGAGAAGGATGATTCCGCCGATGTCGCCAAGGTCGGCTTCGATGCCTTGATGAATGACGAGGGTGACGTCGTCGGGGGCTGGAAGAACAAGCTTCATATGGTGATGGCAAACGTCACGCCGGCAGGGTTGTTGGCCAAACGACATGCAAAGATGGCAGCTCCGGGAACGGGCAAAATGAATAGCCTGCCTTTGGCCGGTCGTCATCTACGGCCCGTTCGGGACCGGCCTCTCCCTACCGCGGGCAGATGCTGATAGTCGCAACGCGGCGCGCGGCTGTTTCGCGTCGCACGGCACAGGTCGAGCGACGACGTCTCCTGTCATTCTGTTAGAGGGCTGTTCGGCACGCGGCCGCTATGGTGGACCGGATTGTCGGTCCCTTCCGCTTCCACCGGCTTCTCTTCTTCAGCTGACATCCCGGATCTAGCTGGGGGAATGTCGTTGTCATCATTCCCAAGCTCGGCTTCATCAGGCAGTGGCTGCGAATCCAGATCGAGAGCCGCCGGGTCCGGTTTCCAGGTTGAAGACGTCATCGGTTGGTCGGTCAGATCTTCGTTTTTCGGTTTCGTCATAGCCATGTTCCCGAGCGGTTTCATAACGTGCGAAGGGACTGTCGGATCGACTATCCCCTGAACTCCTCATCATCCGCATCGCGGTCGTCACTGTTGATATCCCAGTCTTCCACCGCTTTTTTGCCGGGTGGTGTCTTGTGCAATGTCGCATCATCGGAGCCTGTGATAACTCGCGGCTTGGCGCTTGCGACGCCATTATTGTCACTGCGTTCCAGACCCTTCGCATATTGCCCCGCGGCGTCACGGTGGATCTCTGAAACGGATGATTTTTTTGATCCGTTCGACCCCATTATACATCTCCCTCGTCTTGCCCGCATCCGTTACTTTGCGCCGGTCCGGATCATTCAGATTTTCTCCAACGGCGTCACGATCGGTTGCCGGATCGTCAGTCGCCGGGAGGTAACCGCGGGGGCGGGTCTCTTCGGGTCCCTCCCAACGGGGAGACTGTTCTGTGGTGCCAGCAGTACCGGGTTTCGGGGTTTTCTGTTCCATGATCGATCTCCTGATTGATGTTCAGAAAACGACCTCAGTCTGTAGAAGTTCCCTCTAACCGCAACGCGGATCAATCGAGAATTACATTGCAACGCCCGTCATCCGGCGGCCCCAACCTCAAGGGAAGGTTCCTCCGCTTGCCGGTCTTTGCGCGATGTCGAGCAATGCCGCTACCGCTTCCTCTCGCGTCCAGCCGACCCGACAAGCCTCTTCAAGCACTTGTTGCACTTTGCTTTCCAGCGCATCGCGGCATTCACCTGCTCGCTTGGGATCGCCTTCATCATGCTCAGGTGGTTTCACTGGCTGCATAGTCTTTCTCCCTTGTGAGTGTATACGCGTTAGTTCGCATAGGAATCATTCCGGCTTCACATCCGGATGCTACAAAAATGTTTCGACAGACCTCACCGCCGATGACACCTTCCAGAGCTTCCATGCAGGCTGCTTTGCAATTAATAAGCTGCTCGCTGGTCTGATCGGGCCAGATGGTTGTCAGGTAATCGAGTGCTTCGCGAGGGCCGGCTACATACACTTTACCGCTTCCCGCGATATCAAGCTCAACGGGGGTCGCCAAACGGTTTGCATTCCTGCCCTCCTTCTTCGACTCTGACACGAGTCGCGATGCACACCGACCTTTTCCTCGGGTGGCGCATATCTCACGGGCGGGCCTCGCTCAGTGCATCAGATTTGCCTCTTTGGCAGCCCCGATGAACTGAACGCGAGCGTCCTCTGCATCTCTTCTCCCCGCAATCGCCGCTCGGCACATGCTGCGGGCGCGTACGTATCCTGCGCCACGCAGGTCGGGCCACTCGTCCATCAAAACCACCAGTGCTTCAAAGGGCCCTGTAACCTGTACGCGGCCACTGACTGGCGCATTGATGATGACGGGTTCGTTCCAGCGTGCCGGCATGCGTTTCTCCAAATGAAAACTATCTTTCTACGGCGCTATAACTGGAATCTTTTTAAATGGTTCCGATTAACTCTCCTAAGCAATGGGCGACCTTTAGCGCCTTAGAGCGGTGCCGGAAATTAAAGCGACATCGTCCAGAGCAAGGAGGTTTGCAAGCAAACCATGGCTACTCTCAATTCCCGCTTGTCCGGATATCACGTCAAGCGCGAGGCCCCGCATTACCAGGGGTATTTCCAGCCGGGTGTCCTCCCAAAATCCAGATGGAATCCGTTCGTTTTTTTCGTCGATATGTCCGAAAACCAATCTTGGTACGATTGTCACGCAGTAGCGACTTTCGAATACTCGCGCAAAGGCGACAACATTTTCTCTCCGTCGACCGACAACCGGGATGGGAAGGTAGTCACCAAGATCGAAGAGGGTCTTGTTTTCGTTACGAAACGCCAGCCCGTGCCTGATTATCTTTCTTTTTCGATGTTCGAACTTCAATCGTTCCGGTGAAGGAGTGTCCTCATCACAACGGGCGCAATTCGAATTGAGAGGATGGCGATTATCCGGATCAACAAGACTGAAGTCAGGTCCATCCGTACCCTGGTAGAAATCGGGCACCCCTGGAGCTGTCAGTTTTATCAGCGTTTGAGACATACTGTTCAGGAAGCCGCAACGGATGAACGGCCTAAGTGTGGCGCCGAAGTCTTCCCGGAATTGCATACTCTCTGCGGAAAGCAAATTTGCCGCAAATGCCATCACAGCTTTTTCGTAGGCTTCGTTCGGATTCGCCCAGTTGGTTCTGAGTTTTGCTTCTCGAAACGCCTTTTCTGTATAGCGCACGAACCTTTCCTGCAGGTCGGAGCAATCGCATTCCGTCATTCGCTCCGGCCATATTCCCGCCAGAGACTGATACAACATCCATTCGATATTGAGTTCGGGTGCTACGCCGTCGGAAAGATGGGATCGTGCGGATTTGTTCATCCTGTTCCAGCGCTTCACGCCTTCGACCCACAGGGGCGCGCCTTCCGAAATTGCATAGAGACGCGCTCGCGCGTCCTCTCCGCGTTTTGTGTCATGGGTTGCCGTAGCCGAGAGGCCGTTTGCCTGGCTTTCCAGGCGTTTCGACATTGTCGCGTGAAATGCCTCGATGCTTCCGCATGCTTCGTTTGGAGAGCCCCCAACTTCATTTGTCGCGAGGAAGCGATTGTACCGATAGAAAACTGTGTCCTCCAGCGATTTCGCCATCACTGGACCGCTCAGTTGCTGGAAGCGAACTTGAAACTCGGCCGCAGGGTCGCCGGTAATGTTGCCGAGCAAAATGTCCTCTACAAGGTTCAGGGCGTCGTTGTCCTGAACCTTGGGCCGTGCCCGATCGAGCGCGCCCGTCAGAATGTTCCTGTCGCGATCATTCAATGGGCCGCGGAAACCATAGGTCCGATAGACGTCAAATGCGATCAGAAGTTCCTGGATGGCATTCTGGATAATCTCTTGGCCAAATCCTTCATCTACCGACCGGCAAAGTTCGGATAGTTTGCGAACCTCACCTTCAAAATTCCTTGTAACCATCAGCTGCTTTGCTTCGCGCAACGCCGTTTTATAATCGGCTGCTGTCGGATCGATACCGGTATAGGCGGCATCGAGCTTTTTGAGCCCGGATTCCTCTACGAACAGCTGGGATAGCGCTGCGATGAACTCGTAACCTGTCGTGCCCGAGACCGGCCAATGGCGTGGAAGCTCTTCATCGGGGCCGAGGATTTTCTCAACGACAATGTAGGTGCCGTCTCCAACCGCGGCGCGAAGGCGATCTAGATATCCCGAAGGGTTGGCAAGACCGTCCACATGATCGATTCGAAGACCTTGCACCTGCCCCGATTTTACGAGTTCGAGGATGAGCCGGTGGCAATCCTGAAAAACGGCCTCGTCTTCCATCCTGACGCCGACCAGACCGGTCACCTCGAAAAAACGTCTGTAGCTGAGATGGGAGGGTGCATTCCTCCAGGGAATGAGTTGCCAATGCTGTTCGTCCAGCAGACGCCTGATCGCGAACTGCTCGCCCGGAGATTTGGCAGCAGCCGCGTCGAAAGCTCCCACTTCTTCCGAGCCTTTCTGCACACTTTCCGCCCTGAGAGGCAGCCTCAAACCCGAATAATCAAGCGCCAGAGAACCATCGGCCAGACTGCCTGAAATCTTGAGATCCCCGTCAGCGATGACGGTTTCGAGAGGTGCCCCGAGGATCGGCAGAGTGATTTTTTCCGACCAGTCGATATCGAAGTGGTTGGCAAAGGGGCTGGTTTTCCCCTTTTGCAAAACGTCCGTCCACCAGGCGTTCTCGACAGATGCGGCCATATGGTTGGGAACGATATCGAGGATGAGGCCGATATCTGCTTTCCGCAGTGCGTCGGACAGGCGGCTGAAGCCCCCGCGCCCGCCAATGGCGGGATCGATCTCATTGACATCTATGATGTCGTAACCGTGCGTCGAGCCTTCCGTCGCAGTGAAGATCGGTGACGCGTAGAGATGGCTGATGCCGAGGCCACGCAATTTTTCTATCAGCTCTATCGCAGTGTCGAATGTCACGCCGTTCCGAAATTGGAGACGGTAGGTTGCAGAGGGGATCATGGTTGTTTCCCGTAATGGACGCTGTAAACAAGGAGAAGATTTTGATCCCGTCTACGATGGGACAGGACTTGACATCGTCAGGCGACGGATCCCCTGTATAGGCGTGCATCCGACGCCACGTCTCTGTGAAGTTCGGAATAAAGATCCGCATAGCGGGCGGCGCTGCGATGCCATGAGAAGTCGGCCTTCATGGCCTGATTTTGGAGCCTTCGGCAAAAGGATGGGCGCTCAAAACCGGTCAATGCGCGATCAATGGCATGATAGAAACCTTCTACCGAACCCGGTTGGAACTGAAATCCGGTTGCCACGCGCGCAGCCATCGCGGCTTCGTTGGCATCAATGATCGTTTCCGCCAATCCACCCGTCCGCGCGACAATGGGTATTGCGCGACTAGATCATGATTTCTCCACCGGTGACGGGAATGACCGCGCCGGTCATGTAGCTCCCTTCATTCGAGGCCAGCAGGACGTAGGCGCCGGCAAGTTCCGCAGGCTGTCCTGCACGACCGAGCAACGTCTGTTTTCCGAAGGTTTCGGATTTTTCAGGCGGCATCGTCGATGGGATGAGAGGCGTCCAAATGGGGCCGGGCGCAACCGCGTTGACCCTGATGCCCTTCTCAGCAACCATTTCGGCAAGGCCCGCCGTGAAGTTCGATATAGCGCCCTTTGTGGCGGCATAGGCGAGCAGGTGGTACGAGGGCTGGCGCGACTGGATCGACGTCGTGTTGATGATCGAACTCCCAGGCCTCATATGGGGTATTGCGGCTTTCGAAAGATAGAATGGCGCGTAGATATTGGTGCGAAAGGTCTCGTCCCACTCCGTCGCGTCAATGTCTTGAATGGAGGAATAGGTCCGCTGAAACGCGGCGTTGTTGACCAGAATGTCTATCCGGCCCAACGCGCCCACAGCCTTTTGCACCAAGGCGTTGCAATGTGCCTCGTCCTTGATGTCACCCGGCACGGTAAGAGCTTTACGACCTGCGCGCTCGACCCAGCCGGCGGTGTCCTCCGCATCTTCATGTTCGTTCAGATAGGAAATCAGGACATCCGCGCCCTCACGCGCGAAGGCGATCGCAACCGCACGGCCGATCCCTGAATCGCCGCCTGTAATCAGGGCCACTTTTCCGCTGAGCCGCCCCGAGCCCTGATAGGAGTCTTCTCCATGATCCGGAATCGGCGTCATAAGCCCGGTCTCGCCGGGAGGCGTTTGTTCTTGACGGGGCTGCGGAGGCTTTGGATGGTGAGTGTCTGACATTGTTGGACTCCTGAAGTTTTCCAATGCAATGAACTTTCGGATGTCGGGGAAGTTCCGGAGGTCTTCACTTTATCCTTGGAAAGGACACGAGCCGAATTTTGGCGCGGGGCAAGCCCGTGTCGCTTTTAAAATCGAGCCGCGAACAGGTGTCGCCGCAGATATCGCTATGGGGCGCAAATATCGCTCCGGGATTTTTTGGAACAACATTACGGAACTCAAGTTTTACGGCCATCGAAACGGTTCGAAACAAGGAGCTGACATGGCTGAGAACGAAACACGCGATATTTTCATCACCGGCTTGCGCAATGCGCACGCCATGGAAAACCAGGCGCTCTCCATCATGAAGCCGCAACTCGAACGGATTGAAAACTATCCGGAAGTGGCCCAGAAGCTCCAGCAGCATATCCAGGAGACCGAGGGTCAAATTGATCGGCTCGATCAGATCTTGCAGGATCTCGGGGAGGACCATTCCGCGTTCAAGGATTGGGCTCTTTCCTTTGCCGGCGGAATGGCGGCGATGGGTCACACGATGGCTGGCGATGAAATCCTCAAGAATTCCTTGGCGAATTTTGCCTTCGAAAATTATGAGATCGCCGCCTACAAATCGCTTCTGACCATCGCTGACGCCGGCGGCTATGTCGCCGCCACGTCGGGCCTGCGCGCAAACCTCGCCGAGGAGCAGACCATGGCCGCCTGGCTTGACGAAAATTTAGCGCAGGTCACCACCAAATTCCTCTCGCTGAAAGAGGCCGAAGTTACGGCAAAAATCTGAGCGTGAACATCTTGTTGCGCCGGCCGGCACCGTCAGCCGGCTCTAAAACTGCATAGCGTCAAACACACCATACGCGAAGGATGATTGGCATTAGCGTTCGGTCAATGGCTCTGGAACTTTTTTCGAACGCCCAGCGGCCCAGGTTGCGGGGGCCTTGATCGGCGCGGAGTTCCTTGTGCAGGGGATTGGTGGCGTTATCGTGGAAACGGAAGCTTACGGCTCCGACGATCCGGCATCCCACAGCTTCAAAGGGCAGAACGTCCGAAACAGTGCAATGTACGGCTCGCCGGGGTCCGTCTACGTGTATCGATCCTATGGCCTGCATTGGTGCCTGAATTTTGTCTGCCTCCGCGGAAGCGCGGTTCTGCTTCGGGCTATCGAGCCCAAAGCGGGTATCGCGCTTATGATGTCCAGACGGAACATCGAAAATCCCTTGCTGCTCTGCTCCGGTCCCGGGCGCCTGTGTCAGGCCCTTGCTGTAGACGACAGGCTTAACGAGCAATCCCTGGCGCATTCCCCATTCCATCTCACCCTTCCGAAAGAGCCCGCCTCCTTGTCCGTGGGCACACGCATCGGCATTTCCAAGGCGATCGATCTGCCGTGGCGTTTCGGCCTTAAAGGTTCACCTTTTTTAAGCAAACGGTTCTGAACGGTGGAGCGAAAAGTGGGCATTTTCCGGATCACCTCTTTTTCCCCAAAACCATGCAACTCTTCACGGCTAAGTGAGTTCATGGGCTGCTGATAGCGAGGATTTTTATGATCGGTTACCACGCATCCCATGAGCAGTTCAGTCCGGCTGACCTTGCCCGTTTCGTCCGCGCCGCCGAGGCCGCAAATTTCGGGGCCGTCATGTCATCTGATCATTTGGCGCCCTGGAGTGTGCGTCAGGGAAATTCAGGCTTTGCATGGTCCTGGCTGGGTGCCGCGATGCAGGCTACCGCCCTGCCGTTCGGCTCGCTGGCCATTCCCACCGACGGCCGTTATCACCCGGCACTTATAGCACAGGCTGCGGCAACGCTCTGTGACCTGTTCCCCGGCCGGTTTCGCTGGATTGCTGCCGGCAGCGGCGAGGCTCTCAACGAGCGGCCTGTCGGAAAGGGCTGGCCCGACAAGGACGAGCGGAACCTTCGCTTGTTCGAAGGCGTATCCATGATCCGCAAGCTCTGGCGCGGGGAGACCGTCTCATCGACGTCGTTCATCAAGGCCGAAAATCTCAAATTGTGGTCCTTGCCTTCGACTTTACCGAAAATCTACGGCGCTGCGTTGAGTGCCGAGACAGCGAGGTGGATGGGCGAGTGGGCCGATGGACTGATCACCGTGCGAAGCTCGCCGGAAAAAACAAGGGAAATCATCGCGGCATTCAGAGAGGGCGGCGGCGAGGGTAAACCCGTCATTCTCCAGTTCCAGCTAAGCTGGGCCGCAGGAACACGGGAACAGGCTGTCAAGGATGGCTGGGACCAGTGGCGATGCTGCGCGCTTGATGCCGACCAGCTTGCCGATCTTGCAACGCCTGAACAGTTCGACGAAGCAACCGCGGCGGTGACGCTGGAAGCGTTCGATGAGGGTCTGTGTGCTTCGACCGATGCGGGCGATCATATCGACTGGATCCGGCAATATCAGGCCATGGGCTTCTCGGAGATCTACCTCCACAACCGCGGACGCAATCAGCTTGAATTTATCGATTTTTTGGACGCGAGGTGCTCCCCGCCCTTGCAAGGCCGACTCAGTGAAGAAGGTTTTGAACCCGCTCGAAATGCAACCCCGTTCCGGAACGCTTCTGGAAGAGAGATGAATGAACGACTGGCGACACATCTGCGTTGATATGCAACGTCTTTTTGCAGAAGACACACCCTGGCACGTTCCCTGGATGGCATCGGCACTGCCGCCCGTCGAGGAGATGGTTGGTCGCTTCCCGGATCGAACAATCTTCACACTGTTCACACCACCCGATGATCTCAGTGAAGCACCTGGAGCCTGGCGTGCGTATTACGAGAAATGGTCGGCCATGACCGGCGACCACTTGCCCGCTCAAATGACGGATGTCGTTCCGCCCTTGAAGTCCTTCATTCCGCCTGCTCGAACTTTCCGCAAATCCACCTATTCGCCATGGATCGATGGACGTCTCAACCGGATGCTGAGGGCCCAGCGTGTCTCTCGCCTGGTGATTACGGGGGCGAAACGGATGTTTGTGTTCTTGCCACCGTGCTTGGCGCCATCGACCTCGGCTATGCGACGACCGTGCTTCGGGATGCCGTCTGCAGTGGTGTCGATGAAACCCATGATGCCTGCTTGAAGCTTCTGGGCGATCGCTTTTCTGTACAGCTTAAAATTCAATATACCGAGGAGTTCCTGCGACATGGATAGCCTGCTGATACCCGAAACACGCGTAGTGCAAACCTGCGGCAATGCCTGGGGGCCTACTGTTACCGGCGAGGGTATATGTTTCCGGATTTGGGCACCGGCCGAAAAGAACGTCACCCTTCGCTTGTCAGATGATCATGTCATGACGCCCGTCGGAGACGGATGGTTTGAGGTTGTTGTCGAAGGGCAACCTTTCGGCTCGGCCTATGGCTTTGTATTAAGCGACGGCCGGGTGGTTGCCGACCCCGCCTCCCGGCAGCAGGTCTCCGACGTTTCCGGTTTGTCCGTCCTGACAGATCCGCGTGCCTACCAATGGCAGGACGGGGATTGGCTGGGTCGTCCCTGGCACGAGACCATTATCTATGAGCTCCATATCGGGACCTTCACGCAAGAGGGCACGTTTCAGGCGGCGGCGGGCAAGCTTGCACGTTTGGCCGAATTGGGATTTACGGCGATCGAACTCATGCCCGTGGCGCATTTTCCGGGCGACAGGGGATGGGGATATGACGGCGTCCTGCAGTATGCGCCGCACAGTGCCTACGGAACGCCGGACGACTTCAAGGTGTTTGTCGATCTCGCCCACGATCTGGGTCTGATGGTCTTTCTCGATGTTGTCTACAATCATTTCGGACCTGTCGGAAATTTCCTCGACCAGTATGCGCCCGGCTTTTTCCGTGAAGGCAAGGAGAACGACTGGGGTGCGCAAATCGCTTTCGAGGAAGAGCCGGTACGCCGCTTGTTTATAGACAACGCTCTGTACTGGCTTGAGGAATTTCATCTCGACGGCCTGCGCTTTGATGCCATCCACGAGCTCAAAGACGATAGCAAACCGCACGTTATCGAGGAATTATCGACAATCATTCGCGCGCGGATCACGGACCGCCATGTTCATCTTGTGACGGAAAATCCCCCGAATGGAACAGATCTGATGGCGTCGGGTCTGTTCACGGCGGATTGGAATGATGCTTTTCATCATGTCATCCACGTTATCGCAACCGGAGAAAATACCGGTCTTTTCGAGGATTTCGGTGATGCGTCTTTTGACAAGCTCAGAAAGGTATTGTCCGAGGGTTACCTGGAGGCTGGTCAATCCATCGTCGGTAAGCCGCTCCCGCCAAGCGCCTCGCTGCCTCCTGTGGCATTTGTGCATTTTCTGCAGAATCATGATCAGGTCGGAAACCGGGCGCTCGGCGACCGCTTGCACATGACGATCGACGAGCAGTTGCATAGCGTCCTGACAAGTACACTTTTGCTCTCACCGCAAATCCCGCTTCTGTTCATGGGCGACTGCTTCAAGGCAACAACCGCTTTTCATTTTTCTCCGATTACGAGGGCGAGATTGCCGACGCCATCCGCAAAAATCGTGCTCCACAGGCCGAAAACTTCGGTGGTTATCCCCGGGGATCTTCAGCGGCCGATATTCCCGACCCGAATGTCGAGACAACCTTCATTAGCTCGAAACTGGATTGGCGCCAGGCCGAAACCGAGCAGGGGAGGGAGTGGTCATCCTGGCTTCAGCGTTTGCTCAGCCTGCGCCGCGATAAAATCGTTCCGCATTTGTCATCTGCAAAAGGACACTCGGCAACTCTGTTGAAGTCGCCGGAGGAGTGCGTTTTCGTGGACTGGACGCTGGGCGAGCTTGTCCTCCAGCTTCGCCTTAATCTGTCTGCCCACGACGTGAAACTTGCAGGGCCGTTGGGCGAACGCATATGGGCGGAGCCCGAGGTGATCAGTTCACAAATTCTGACCGCAAGGTCGGTTCAGGTCTTCTGGCTGGAAAGCAGCGGGTTGTGATTTCCACGAAAGGGCATTGAGATATGGAGCCTCTGCAAGCAGAGGCTCTAATCGGCGGTCCATGTGTTGTTCATGGTCAAGCTTGCCCGAGAAACCGTCTTTCCCGTGTCGTCGCGCACGGTGACGGTCACGTTCATATGATCGATACTTCCCATCTCGTCCTGGGCAACGTCCAGCAGGATTTTTGCAATTTCCAGATTGATCGCCTTTCGTGAAGGAAGCTCTCTGCCTTCATCGTCCTTGGTAAATCCATCACCGTTTTGAAGATCAAAAAAAGCGTTGCATACGGCACCTCAGTTTCAAGCGACAATTCAAAGCCCCTGGATTTTGTTCCTGGTTTGCCCATGTGATAGGAGAGAAATCGAACCGGGAATTAGTGTATTGATCGAACCACCTGCAAGCCCGCGATTCAGTCTCTGCCCGGGAGGCTGAGGTTCTGCGCTCCATGATCGTCCGAGAGCATAGATTTGCTGTCGGCGAGGACATGGTCACTGAAGGATCAAGACCGAGCTATAGCACTTTGCTGCTCGACGGCATTGCAGCGCGCTATAAGGTTCTGGAGGACGGACGCCGACAGATCACGGCACTTCATGTGGCTGGTGATTTTGTCGATTTACATGCCTTCCGCTGAAAACGATGGATCACAGTATCGTGGCGCTGTCTGCGTGTCATGTTGGCTTCGCGGACCACGGTGATTTGAAACGGGTCACGGAAACCGAACCTCACCTGACGCGACTGCTTTGGCTTTTGACTGTGATAGATGGCGCAATTCATCGGGAGTGGATCGTGGCGATGGGCCGCCGTTCCAAGAAGTCACATATGGCGCACCTCTTCTGTGAAATTTTCATGCGGCTTCAGGTGGTCGGAAAAACCAACGACAACAGCTTTTCCTTTCCTCTCACGCAGGCAGAACTGGCCGATGTCCCGGGTATATCGCTGGTTCATCTCAGCAAGACCCTGCGACTGTTGCGTGACGAAAAGGCGCTGGACTGGGTGTCGCGCACGGTAACCATACACGACTGGCGCGAACTGGTGCGCCTTGCGGAGTTCGAGCCGACCTATCTCAATTTTCATGCGGAGCCGCGATAAGCGGCAGTCCTCAGGATTGTTCTTGGGCAGCAATTCTAAGCTCTCTAAGCCAAAACCGTGTCGCGCATGGCCCCGAGGTTTTGACATCAAGCGTAAGCAGCGAAAAGAACTCCAGGACAAAAGCGGCCGTCCTTATTTCTCGACCCAGTCTCCGGAATTTTCCTGTTTTGCCAGACGCAAAGCCCGCAGTCTTTCACTCTTGTGGCGCTGTTCCTTTTGAGCCGTCAGGATCAGTTCGGTCGCCACAGTCTTTGTCACCCCAAATTCGCCCCATGCCGATGTCCCCCGCGGGCGACGCGGTTCTTTCTTCTCAACCATGCAGTTCTCCGTTGCTGAAGTCTCCTCATGGTGAAAGCGACAGGCAGCATCGGCAATAAACTATTTAAAAAACTGGCAGGAAAATTGGTTTCGTGAACCGGCGGGATATTTCAGCTTTTCGCCGCCTCGAACGAAAGGTGGAACTTCAGGCCATCCGGTGCGAACTGGCTCTCGGTTTTCGGCTCCAGGCTTGCCGGAAAGGCGCTATGGATGAGCTTTGTCCCGAAGCCTTTCCCGGTCGGGGGAACAACAGCCGGCCCATCAAACTCTCGCCAGAAGAATTCAATCCGTCCCTTGGTGGTTTCCCATTCGATTTCGACGCGGCCTTTGGCCTCGGCCAGAGCGCCGTATTTCAGGGCATTCGTCGCCAGTTCATGGACGACCATGGAAAGTGCGCTGACGGCCTCGGCGTTTATCAGGCAATTTGGACCTGAAACGGAGATGGCGTTTTCCACACCGCCACAAACGGGACGGAGCGCCCGCTCCACCACTTTTCCAAGTTCGGCGGCGTCGTGGTCTTCCGACATCAATATGTCATAGGCGGTTCCAAGGGCACTGACCCGATCCGCAAACGCCGTATTTTGCTCGTTGAGGTTTTTATACGTCTGCCGCGCGATCGCCTGTACGACGGCCAGGGTATTTTTCACACGGTGAGAGAGTTCGTTTGCCATAAGCTTGCGCTTTTCCTCAGCGCGGACGCTCTCGCGTCGCCGCACCTCGAGTTCGTCAAGAAGACCGTCGACGGAAGCACCGACCTGTCCCAACTCGCCATGGCGTCCCTGCATTTGTGTCCGTGCGCCAGTATCGCCGTTTCGCCAGCGCTCAAGGACAGCAACAATGCGATTGATGGGATCGAGAATGAAGCGGTTCCCGACGAAGACCGCAGCGGCCAATGCAAGAACCGTCCCAAAGGCAGTCATTACAAGCCCTGTCAGGGTGGCGCGATTAATTGGCGCAAAAGCAATGCTTCTTGAAAACCCGGCGCTCACATAGAGCGGATTTTCCGCGGACACGGGAACATAGCCCATGATCCGTACGGTGCCATCCTGGCTGAGCACTTCCGTCGTACCGGGCTTGGCGGCGACGATCAGATGTTGATAGCCCTTGGGTATTGTGGTGCCTACAAATCTGCCCGGATCCGGATGGCGTGCAAGGATAACGCCTTTGCGATCGGCGATCGTTATCGCACCGCCAGGTTCTACGCCCCGTGCCTGTATCTGTTCGCCCAGCCAATCAAGCCTGACGCCCGTCGCCAGAACGCCGACGGTATCGCCATTTTCTTTAAGAGCCATCGCCAGTGGCAGAATAGGCACGCTCGAAACGCGGGCGACGGTATAGTCGCCGACGACGAGCCTGTCCGTCTTCAGTGCCCTCTGGACATAGTCACGATCAGCAAAGCTGGTCCCCGCTGCCCAGTCGTGGCTGTCACAGACCAGCTTTCCATCTCTGTCCAGCACAATGATATTGCCAATGTGTGCCAGCTTGCTCGCTACGGATTTGAGCACATCGTTACAGGAGGCTGGATCCCGTGCGGCAATCGCTGGAATTGCAGAGGTTGCGATCAGGATGCCCCTGATTCCGTCGATTACGCTCGCAATGTTGGATGCACCCTGACGGGCAATTTGCGCAGCATGCCGATGTACTTCCCCGCTACGTTCGGAGCGGGCCGAAAACTCGTTGTAGGCGATCATTCCCAGTGTGGGCGTCAGCGCAGTCAAAGCTACGGCAAAAAGTCGCTTTTTCACCTTCTCGCCTCCAGCTGAGACCGATTGCTTCCCCTCAATCGGTTTAATTCGCGCTCTTCCAAAGCATACGTCGTTGGCGAAAAACACTCTAGACAACTACTAACGACATAGGAATACCCGCCAAACGTACAATCCTCAGGGTTATAGAACCGGCCGAATTTTCTCCCCGCTTGGAACAAAGCGGTTGTTTTCAAGTTTTGTGACCTGAAGAAGAGTAACTGGGGAGAGAAAATGATGGCGTCCGGACGGTCCAAAACTTCAGCAAAGGCAAGATTTTCCGCCCCGACAGAGGCGGTTATCCACGACCAGACGCTTTTGCGGGGAAAAGGCGGCGAACTCCATCAGACGGCGGATGGTGGCGAGGTTCTGACCACGGCACAGGGCGCGCCGATTGCAGATGACCAGAATTCGCTTCGCATCGGTGCCCGCGGGCCGCTTGTCATGGACGACTTCCACTTTCGTGAGAAGATGTTCCACTTCGACCACGAGCGCATCCCCGAGCGGGTCGTTCACGCGCGTGGCTATGGAGCCCACGGCTATTTCGAGACGTATGAATCGCTTGCTGCTTACACCAAGGCAGACCTCTTCCAGCGACCGGGAGAGAAAACACCCGCCTTTGTGCGGTTCTCCACGGTGGCGGGAAACAAGGGGTCGGCCGATCTCGCTCGCGATGTCCGCGGGTTCGCGGTCAAGCTTTATACGCAGGAGGGCAACTGGGATCTCGTCGGCAATAATATCCCGGTGTTCTTCATTCAGGATGCCATAAAATTCCCCGATTTGATCCACGCCGCCAAGCAGGAGCCAGACCGGGCTTTTCCGCAGGCCCAGACCGCCCATGACAATTTCTGGGATTTCATTAGCCTCACCCCGGAAAGCATGAACATGGTGATGTGGATCATGTCGGATCGCACTATCCCACGCTCTTTCCGTTTCATGGAGGGCTTTGGCGTTCATACCTTCCGTCTGGTCAACGCGAAGGATGAATCCACCTTCGTCAAGTTTCACTGGAAGCCTAAGCTTGGCCTTCAGTCGGTTGCCTGGAACGAGGCGGTCAAGATCAATGGCGCCGATCCGGATTTCCACCGCCGTGACCTGTGGCAGGCGATCCAGTCCGGAAACTTCCCGGAATGGGAACTCCAGGTGCAGCTGTTCGATCAGGAGTTTGCCGACAGTTTCGATTTCGACGTGCTCGACCCGACAAAGATAATCCCAGAGGAAATCCTTGCGCCGAAGGCGATCGGGCGACTGGTTCTGGACCGCATGCCGGACAATTTTTTTGCTGAAACGGAGCAGGTGGCGTTCATGACGCAGAATGTGCCGCCGGGGATCGATTTTTCCAACGACCCGTTGTTGCAGGGCCGCAACTTCTCCTATCTCGACACCCAGCTGAAACGTCTCGGCGGCCCGAACTTCACCCATATTCCGATCAATGCACCGAAATGTCCCTTCGCCCATTTCCAGCAGGACGGGCACATGGCGATGAGAAATCCATCTGGCCGTGTCAATTATCAGCCGAACTCCTGGGGAGAGGGACCCCGCGAGGATCCTGTGCGGGGATATCGGCATTTCGAAGCGGAAGAGCAGGGTCCCAAGGTCAGACTTCGGCCGGAAAGCTTTGCCGATCACTACAGCCAGGCAAGGCAATTCTTCCACAGTCAAACATCGCCCGAACAGCGCCATATCGCGGCGGCTCTGACCTTCGAGCTGAGCAGGGTCGAAACGCCCGCCATCCGTGAACGCATGGTTGCTCATCTCCTCAATATCGATGAAACGCTTGCCAAAACAGTGGCCGAAAAGCTCGGGATCACCACAATGCCCGAACCGGCCGACGCTGCGGTACAGCCGCGGGACGACCTGGATCCGTCGCCGGCGCTGAGCATCATCAAGCGCGGACCAAAGAGTTTCGAGGGGCGCAAGCTCGGTATCCTCATCACCGACGGTGTGGACGGGGACATGCTCCAGGGTTTGATGAAGGCAGTCACGAAGGCCAAGGCACAGTTCGAACTGATTGCCCCCAAGGTGGGTGGCGTGACCGATTCCGGAGGCGAACACGTTCCGGCGCATTACATGATCGACGGCGGTCCATCCGTGCTTTTCGACGCAGTCGCGATTCTGCCTTCCAAGGCAGGCATCGCAGACCTCCTGAAGGAAGCGACCGCGCGGGATTTCGTCGCTGATGCTTTTCAGCACTGCAAGTTCATCGGGTATGCCGAGACCGCGATGCCGCTGCTCGAGAAGGCAGGAATAGCGCAAGACCTCGACGAAGGCACAATTCCTTTGTCCAGAAAGGCCGGCTTTGCCGATTTTGTGGAGAAGCTTGGAAAGCTGCGCGTGTGGGCGCGCGAACCTTCCGTGAAGCTCGGGAAGGCGTCCGTCCCATTGGACGACTGACCGTGATGCACATGACTTATCCCACCCAACCAGCAACAGGAGTTAAAAATGGCTGAGAAGACATTGAACGACCTTTTCCTCGACACGGTGAAGGACATTTATTTCGCTGAGCGTCAGATCCTGAAAGCGCTTCCCAAAATGGCGCGGGCGGCGCAGTCGCCGGAGCTGAAGGCCGCTTTCGAAAAACACAAAGACGAAACCGAAACGCACATCGAAAGGTTGCAACAGGTCTTCGATCTGCTCGGTAAGGCGGCCCGCGGCAAGACCTGCGAAGCGATTCAGGGCATCATCGCCGAAGGCGAGGAAATCATGGAAGAGTTCAAAGGATCACCGGCACTGGACGCCGGCCTTATTTCGTCTGCCCAGGCCGTGGAGCACTATGAAATCACGCGTTACGGCACCCTCAAGTCCTGGGCTCTCCAGCTCGGCATGAAGGAGGCGGCGCAGTTGTTTGAGCAGACGCTCAGCGAGGAAAGTGCCACCGACGAGGCACTCTCGTCTCTTGCCGAGGCTTCCGCGAATGTGAAGGCCAAGTCGAAGGCCGCGTGATCAGCCATCCTCGAGTGCTGTCGTCGCCGGCAGCACTCGTCATGGGGGCCCATTCAGCGTGGCGAGGTCGAAGTAATGAGGTTCCCGCGGCGACAACCGTTCGGCGATTAATCCCGTCTTGGCTTCTGTTTTGATGCTTGGCGGCATGCCGTTCACTGGTCGCTGGCGCATAATCAAGAGCGGCGGGAGCTTTTAGGTCTCGGACTGCGTCAAGCCGCGGGAATTGTTTGGGCAGGCAAAAGTCACCCAACCGACCATCGCTGCTGTCCCGACAGCCATCGTCAAAGGCTTGGGGAGGGCTTTGATGCCGAGGTTTATGAGCTTTGGCAAATGCGCAGTACTTCACCATACAGCTTACATGGTCAAATCCGCCACGACCATCTGATCCGGCAACCAAATTCGCCCCCCTGAAGTCCGTATTCGCGCCGCAGGGATGGTGATGGAACACGACAGCGCATCCCTCACGCTGGCCTGCTATCTCGATCACGGCCTATCGGACGCCGGGCACGGCGCAACACAGTCTTGAGGATCGAGATGCACCGGACGCTCAACCTGAACTAGTGTGCAGATATCATCACAAAACGGCATCGTGTCATCATATTCTTTCATTTATCGATCCACGCAATCGCTTGACCCTTGGCAGTTTTCGCTTCTAGATGATGTTGTCTGACATCTTACAAAACGGGAACGTTGGCAAAAGCTGACAAACGGAGGATAGCATGAGACGGTTTTTGCACATCTGGCACTCGGTGCAGCCAGCCTTGCGTTCATCACAACGGCGCATGCCGGCGAAACGCTTGATCGCGTGATGGAGAAAAAGCAATGGTCGTTGCCACCAACAGTGGTTGGCCACCCCAGAGCTATCTGGACGACAACAACGAGATGGTCGGGTTCGATATCGACGTCTCCCGCGAAATCGCCAAACGTCTTGGCGTCGAGGTAAGCTTCGATACGCCGGACTGGGCAACGCTTACTGGCGGCCGTTGGCAGGGACGGTATGATTTGGGCGTCGGTTCTGTCACGCCCACAAAGCCGCGTGCCCAGGTCATCGATTTCGTCGGCGTCTACTATTACAGCCCCTACGTCTATGTTGTTCACAAGGACAGCCCTGCAAAGACCGTTGCCGACCTCAACGGCAAGATCATCGGTGTTGAAACTGCAACGACATCGGAGGACTTCATCCGCCGCCAGCTTGAAATCGACGCGCCTGGTCTGCCGCCGATCGAATACAAGATCGAGCCCGGCGAAATCCGGACATTTGCCGATTCCATGCTGCCTTTCGACGACTTGCGGCTTGGCGCCGGCGTCCGTCTGGACTCCGTCATTGCGCCGGAACAGACAGCGCAAAACGCCATCAAGAACGGGTATCCGCTTCGCGTTCTCGAGGGCGAATATGCGTTCAAGGAGCCGCTGGTGGTCATCGCCGAGAAGGTCGATCCGGAATGGACCGCAAAGGTCGGTGCGATCATCGCGGATATGAAGACGGACGGCACCCTCAAGACCCTGACGACCAAGTGGTATGGCAAGGACTACGCAGCCGACTGAGTTCGACATGAGCGCGGACGAATCCTCGTCCGCGCTTTCTTCAAAGTAGCCCTGCACGAGCATCCGATGTCATATCCCGATACCTACTACAGCCGAACAATGAGCGACAAGAAGGTCAGACCTGTGCTTGAAGGTCGGGCAGATTGCGATACGGTTATCATCGGTGCAGGGCTCGCTGGTCTGACAACTGCAGTCCAGCTGGCGCGGGCCGGTCATTCCGTCGTCGTGCTTGAGGCCGAAAGCATCGGCTTTGGCGCTTCCGGACGAAACGGCGGTTTCGTCAGTCCCGGATTTTCGACCGGGGGTGAGGATATTGCCCGCGCGGTCGGCGCTGATCACGCTCGAAAACTGCATCATCTATCGATCGAAGGCGTCGATTTCATTCGAGATACCATCCGCGATCTCGGCATCGAAACAGCGCGTTCGCAGCCAGGCATCCTGAGTGTGTTGCGTCACGACGGCGGCCCCGAACTGAAGGCCCATGCCCAGCATATGGAGCGGACATTCGGCTATCAGCTCGAATACCTCGAACGCGAGCAGGTCCAGTCGGTTCTGAAATCCGACCGCTACTATCAGGGACTGCGGGATGCGAAGGCCTTTCACTTGCATCCGCTGAACTATCTGCGTGCGATTGCTGCGGAATTCGAGCGGTTGGGCGGTCGAATTTACGAAAACTCGCCGGCAACCGCGACTGCCTTGGATGCTTCGGATAAAGTGGTTCAGACCGCGACCGGCCGGGTTCAGGCACGCCATGTCGTGTTCACGACCGGGGGCTACACCGGTTCGCTCGATGGCCGCCTGAAGCGCGCATTTCTGCCCATCGCCACCTATGTGATGTTGAGCGAGGAAGCTCCGGATTTGATACGCGAGGCGATCGCGACGACCGATGCTATCGGCGACAACCGGCGTGCGGGCGACTACTATCGTCTTGTTGACGGTGGCAAGCGCATCCTTTGGGGTGGGCGCATCACCACGCGGGCTGCCTCAACCGCAGCACTTGCCGGTGAACTGCGTCGCGAGATGACAGGAACATACCCGCAGCTTTCCGGGCTGAAAACGGAACTCGCCTGGTCCGGCCTCATGTCCTATGCGCGCCACCTCATGCCCCAGATAGGCGAGATGCAGCCGGGCGTTTGGCATTGCACCGCCTTTGGCGGGCATGGGCTCAATACGACGGCGATCGGCGGCAAACTCGTGGCTGAAGGCATCCTCGGGCAGAGTGATCGGCATACTCTGTTCAAGCCGTTCGGGCTGAGCTGGGCCGGTGGCATTGCGGGCCTTGCCGTGGCGCAACTCACCTATTGGAAACTGCAGGCACAGGATCGGTGGCGCGAACGCGCGGCCTGACTGGAAAGAGTGAACATGATTGGCCGTTTGATACTCAGCTACCCCGATGCCGCAAGGCGCACGGGCGTCGCTTTCATCCTTTTCGCAATCACAGCGGGCCTCTATGCAATGGGCATAAGCTCTGCATGGATCGGCTATCTGATCCCCGCAAGTTCAGGGTGGCTTGCCGATAACAACGGTCTCGGACGCTTGCTTGCAGCCGGCATGATCGCACTCATCCTTGCTGCCAACTGGATTGCCCTTCGCCAGCTGACACGCCGACAGCAGATCATCGGCGTCTGGTTGGAGCTTTTCCTGCTGTTGATGCTTTTCTTCTATTCCTTCAACCTCTCTCTGCCGTTTATCGCCAAGAAAATCGGATACATGATCTCGCAAGGGGTCGTGACCACACTTTACATCTCTGCGATTGCCATCGTGCTTGCCACGGGGATCGCGTTGGCGGGGGCGATCGCGAAACTGTCGAAGAACGGCGTGATTTACGGACTTGCCACGTTCTACACATCGCTGTTTCGCGGCCTGCCGCTTTTGATGCAGATCTACATCATCTATCTCGGACTTCCGCAGGTCGGCTACGTCATCGGTGCGGTTCCGGCAGGCATCCTGGCGCTGTCCCTGTGCTACGGCGCCTACATGACCGAGATTTTCCGGGCGGGTATACAAAGCATTTCGCGCGGACAATCCGAAGGCGCGACTGCGCTGGGATTGAGTTCCAGCCAAACCATGGGGCTGGTCATTCTGCCCCAGGCAATGCGGGTCATCATTCCCCCGACCGGCAACCAGTTCATTGCCATGCTCAAGGATTCGTCACTCGTATCCGTCGTCGGTGTCTGGGAAATCATGTACTTGGCGCGGACGCAGGGGCAGACCGAATTCCGGCATATCGAGATGTTGATCACCGCATCGATGATCTACTGGATCCTGTCGATCGGACTGGAATTCCTGCAGTCGCGCATCGAAGAACGTTTTGGACGCTTCAATGTCCGTTGAGGCAACGGCGGATAGGACACAAAGCCTTCCGGACGCCCGGTCCAATCTGCGGGCCGTTCTGGTGGTCCTTGTGGCTTTCTGTGCATTCTCCGCCACAGACGCCTTGGTCAAACTCCTGGCGCAGCGCTTTGCCGTGCCGCAAGTCACCTTCATGGTGACGGCCGCGGCGCTGGCTTTGATCGTGGCGCAGGCAGGGCTTACCCGCAATGCCAACGTCCTACGGCCGCGCTACCCTGGTCTTGCTTTGCTGCGGGCGCTTCTCCTTGCGGCAGATACGCTTCTTATCCACTACGCCTTTGCCACTCTGCCACTGGCCGAGGCTTATCTTCTCGCTTTTCTTACGCCCGTCATGGTGGCCATTCTTGCCTTTGCCCTGTTGGGAGAACGTCTGTCGACGCTTGCCTGGTCGGGCGTGCTGATCGGTTTCCTAGGCGTGGCGGTGGCATTGAGGCCTGGCGTCGCGCCACTGAACCTTGGTCATGCGGCAGCCGTCGGATCGGCACTTCTCTTTGCGCTGTCGCTCGTTCTTCTAAGACGCGCGAGGACGGACGAGTCCGACAGCGCGCTTGTGGCGACGTTGCTCGCAATGCTGACGATGATCGCGCTCGCCATTGCGTTGATCAATGGAGGCCTTGCGCCGGTGAGTGGCAGGGACGTGGCGTTGGCATGCCTCGCCGGTGCCTTGATGTTTGTCGGTCATATGCTGCTCGTCCGGGCTTTTCGTATCGGCGATGCCTCGATCGTCGCTCCATTCCAATACAGCCAGATCATCTGGGGCATGGTGTATGGCGCCGTTCTGTTTGCGGCGCCGGTGGAGCTTCATACGCTGGCTGGCGCCACGATCATTATTCTGTCCGGCTGGCTTGTCCTGAAATAATTTTTGGAGGAACACCATGAACTCTCAGCTTCCCCTGGATAAAGCCGAAATCGTGCTGCGTGGCGTCCACAAATGGTACGGCCAGTTCCATGCACTTGACGACATCAACCTCTCGATAGCGCCCCGCGAAAAAGTGGTGATCTGCGGACCGTCCGGATCGGGAAATCCACGCTGATCCGGTGTGTCAATCGGCTGGAAGCCCATCAGCAAGGTCAAATCCTTGTCGGCGGCGTCGAAGTCGATGATGACGAACGAAAGGCTGACATCATACGGCGCGGCATTGGGATGGTGTTCCAGCAGTTCAACCTCTTTCCGCATCTGACCATTCTGGAGAACTGCATTCTTGCACCGATGTGGGTCAAGAAGCTTCCGCGTCAACACGCTATCGATATTGCAATGACCTTCCTGGAACGGGTTCGCATTCCCGAGCAGGTTCATAAATATCCAGGCCAGCTTTCCGGCGGTCAGCAGCAGCGTGTCGCCATTGCCCGTGCGCTCTGCATGAACCCGAAGGTCATGCTGTTCGACGAGCCGACCTCGGCGCTCGATCCGGAGATGGTCAAGGAAGTGCTCGATACGATGGTGGAACTGGCCGGAGAAGGCATGACGATGGTCTGCGTGACGCATGAAATGGGTTTTGCCCGCCAGGTCGCCGACCGGGTGATTTTCATGGATCAGGGCCGCATCGTCGAGGAAGGCAAGCCGGATGATTTCTTCGCCCGGCCGAATACCGACCGCGCCAGCCTCTTCCTCAGCCAGCTTCTGCACTAGGAACAATGATGCCGTCAGAGTGGCGCGGGGGCCTGCGGAAAGCCGCCGACATGCCCGCAGGTCAACGCGGCATGATCCCTTCCAGCCTCAAGGCAGGCCTCAAGCGTCATTCCGCCGATCCTGGCCGAGAGGAAGCCGGCGATGAAGCTGTCGCCGGCACCGGTGGTGTCGATCACCTCGACCGGCATGATGCCCGTTGAAGCGTGCTCGCGGCTATCGCCTGCGATGGACCCTTTGCACCTCTCGTGATCACGGCAAGGCCTGCGCCCTGTTCAAGGAAGTCGCTGACCATGCGTTCGGCAGGTCCATCCTCTTCGCCGGCCGAACCGAATGCGATGCTCAGGCCATCGACGCTGCGATTGACAGCTTCGGCATTGACGGAGATATCCTGGGAGACGCTCACCCCAGCGGCGGACAGGGCGCGCTTCAGCGCTCCGCCATCGTCCAGCCATCCGATATGGACGTGATCCATCGATTTCAGGGCTTCGACTTCCAGGGTAGAGGGCGCATAGCCGGCGCAGGCGCCGAAATCCTCATAAGCAAAGACACGTTCGCCTGATTCCAGAACGTCAATGTTGGTATAGGCCGTGACGCCTGGTCGCCCCTGCAGATAGTCAGTCCGAACCCCGTTCGACTGCAGGATGTGTCTTGTTCTCTGCCCATCCTGATCTTTTCCAACAGCGCCAAAATAGAAGGATACATGTCCAAGCCGCGCGAGCTGCACCGCAACGTTGACGGCATTTCCGCCGATCAGCGATTGGCCGACAGGCGGCTGGAAGCGGTCGATGCAGTTGTCGCCGACGGATGCGAAGCGGAGTTGTTTCATGCAGGCTTCCTGTCAGGGCAGTGAAGAGGGTAGAAGCGATTTCGCAGGCTGCTCAGTAGGCGACCTGCTTGTAATAGCGGCGCGTCGTGAGCGGATGATCGCGCAGCACTTCGAGATGGGCGCTGATGCGCTCCAGCACCGTGGCGAGAAGGACCGGCGAAATCATGGCGCGAACTTCGGAGGAAATGCCCGGCAGGTCGAACTGTGCCGTGTCCAGCACCGTCAGCTTGTCTGTATAGTTAGGGGCAAAATTCTCGATGCGTTCAGCCAGCGGACGCAGGGCATCCTCGCCCTTGAACAGGATGACGCTGACGTCCTTTTCGACAAGCTCCAGCGTTCCATGGAAAAAGTCAGAGGCGTGCACGGGGCGAGTGCGGATCCATTGCATTTCTTCCAGGATGCACATGCCGTAGTAGAAGGCCTGCGGCCAGACGTTTCCGGCACCGGTGACGATATGATAATCGGATGCCGCCAGCGTCCGGGCGAAGGCTTCAGCCTTCGGCTCGTATGCGCGCTTGACCTCTATGAGGAGCTTCGGGAGTTGCGAAAGCTCGGTCGCCAGTTGTTCGTAGTTTGCGATCTCACCGCGGTGTTTCATGATCGAAAGAGCGATGAAAAGCGACTGCAGATAGAAGGACTCGCAGGATGTGTCGTCCTCGGCAAAGTTGACGAAGACATGGTCTCCACCCTTGCCGAGCGGTGTTTCCGCGTGGCCGACAAGTGTCAGCACGGTCGCGCCGATCTCCTTGAGCTTGGCGAGAAGAGCGACGCTTTCCTTTGTCGTGCCGGATAGCGACGGCATGACGACGATCGACTTTTCGGTGAGGTTGGCCGAACCGGTGATCACGAGTTCGGCGGGCAGGCCGACGAACGCTGGAAAGCGGGACTTGGCCTGCAAAAGCTGGGCTGCCGGCTGCATCAGGATTGCCGCCCCGCCAGTGCCAAGGAAGAACACATTTTCCGCACCGGCCGAAAGGCAGGACGCGATCACCTGATCCAGGCGCGTCCGCAGTGAGACGGCTCCGGTCTGGATGCGCAGGAACCTTTGTTCGTCAAAATTCAGCATGGTCGTGTCTCGCTCGATTTGGGGCACCGATGCCCCGTTGCATTTGAAAATGTTGTAAGACAACTGACATCTTGTGTTTTTGTTGTCAACGATCGGGTTGTGCTGATTTTTCATAGCATCATGCCCGAGCGCCATCGACAGCAGACTAGGGCCTCAAGCGCCGATGGTTGACCTTCGTAAATTTGTCAGACAAGAACAATTAATGCCACTCAAGCTTCAGATGAGGTCACCGTTGGACGAGCCTATCCGCGATACACGCACATTGGTCATTCAGCTGCGCGATCGTATCGCCAACCTGATCAAGGATGACGGCTTGAAGCCGGGGGACAAACTTCCCACCGAAGCGCAATTGACGCAGCGCTTCAAGATTTCACGGCCCGCGCTGCGGGAAGCACTCAAGCTTCTCGAACAGGATGACATCATTTTTGTAGAACATGGCCGCGGCCGTTTTGTATCGGCAATGTCGGCGGTGACGGTCGAGCGGCCGATTACCGTCTTTGAAAGCGTCACGGACATGACGCAGCACTACGGCTACAAGACCGAGAACCGGGTCCTGTCCATCGCAGAGGAGCTTCCCGATGCGACGGTAGCCGGGCATCTCAAGCTTGCGCCGGGGAAAGAGTAATCCGGCTTGAGCGCCTGCGGCTGCTGAAAGACGAACCGATCATGTACTGCATCGACTATGTGCCGCGGGAAATCATTCCGGCACGATTGTTTGACGTCGACTGGAGCGGTTCGCTTCTGGCTCTGCTCGAGCGTTATCGCAACCGGCCGCGCATGTCGGCCGCCCGGGTTTCGTCTGTCATGCTCCCTGATGATGTTGCAGAGCGCAACGATCTGCGTGGTTTTGGTCCAGCGCTGCTCATTCAGGAAACTTGCTATAATGCGGCAGGCACCCCGGTGATCCACGCCGTGGACTATCACCGCGGCACACACTTCTCGTTCAGCCTGGTGCGGAAATAAGGGGTGCGATCACTCCTTTAATGGAATTTTCGACGAAATTCTCACGCGTTCAAGGTGGTTTATGGAACGAACTGAATACAGCGGGCCGGCGGAATGAAAATGAACTGGCCGTTGGACAATACGGGTTACAATAGTCGTCGTAGCGCCTACATCAGTTGAAGTCTCCCTCAATGATTGATCCGCGCCCAATGCTGCTGTCTATACGAAACGTCAAAAAATCCTATACGACCGCCGAGGGGCGCCTGGAAATACTCAGGGGTATCGATTTCGATCTCGACGCTGGCGAGAGCGTGGCACTGACCGGCGAGTCAGGCAGTGGCAAAAGCACGCTACTCCATCTGGCTGCTGGCCTTGATCATGCCGACGGTGGCGAGATCGTCTCCAGCGGACACGCGCTGGCCGATCTCGATGACAAAGGGCGGGCCGAATATCGGCGCACGTCGGTGGGGCTGGTGTTCCAGCAATTCAACCTCATTCCATCCCTCGATGTGGGCGCCAATATTTCCTTCCACGCCAAGCTTGCCGGTCGCTACGATCCTCGCTGGGAGCAAGAACTCGTGACACTGCTTGGCATCAAGATGCTGCTTTCACGTTATCCGGAACAACTTTCCGGCGGCCAGCAGCAGCGGGTCGCAATCGGCCGGACCTTGGCTGCAAAGCCGCCGCTGGTGCTTGCGGATGAGCCGACCGGAAACCTGGATGAAGCGACGGGAGATGCAGTCCTTGCCCTGATGCTGTCGCTGACGAAGAGTGCGGGGGCGGCATTGCTTTTGGTGACCCATTCTTCAAGGCTCGCGGCGGCTCTCGACCGGCGGGTTCACCTTCGCGGCGGAAAAGTCGTCTGATGCGCTGGACTGCCGCGACGGCCCTTCTCTCACATTGGCGGCGCCATCCCCTTCAACTTGTCACCCTGCTTTTCGGTCTCTCGTTGGCGACAGCGCTTTGGTCCGGCGTTCAGGCCATAAACGCCGAAGCGCGGGCAAGCTATGCACGCGCCGCTTCGGTTCTGGATCAGAACGAACTGACACAACTGGTGCCGCGGGATGGCGATGGCATACCGCAAGGTACCTATGCACGATTGAGACGAGCAGGCTGGGACGTGTCGCCGGTTAGTGAGGGCGAGTATCGCTTTGGTGCCGTGCGCTTGCGGATCATTGGTGTCGATCCCCTGACCATGCCTGCGACGGCAGGAGGTTTCGAAGAGGCAACATCTGATCTGACTGCGTTCATATCAGAGCCCGGTATGCTCATGGTTTCGCAAGCGACCGCATTGCGGCTTGAGGGAAATACGGACATGCGGCTGAAGGTGTCAGTTGACGTACCTGATGGAGCGGGATTCGTCGATATCAGCATCGCTGATCGATTGCTCAAAAAACAAGGCGAACTGACCCGTCTCGTCGTTGCCGCGGATCAAAGGCCCGATCTCCCGTCCATCGACAGCCTGGCACCCGAGATCGTCGTCCAACCTCCTGGCGAACGGCCCGACGTCGCCCAGTTGACCGACAGCTTTCACCTCAATCTCACGGCGTTCGGGTTTCTCGCCTTTGCGGTCGGTCTCTTCATCGTTTATGCCGCGATTGGTCTGGCCTTCGATCAACGACGGGCAACCTTCCGGACTCTGCGCTCCCTTGGCCTTTCGCTGTCTTCGCTCACTCTGCTGCTGATCACAGAACTTTTGGCGCTGGCATTCCTGGCCGGGCTCATCGGTGTCGTGATGGGATATTTCGTTGCTTCCTTTCTTCTTCCGGGCGTCGCGGCGACCCTTCAGGGCCTTTACGGCGCCAGCGTGCCCGGAACGCTTTCGATCCGGCCTGAATGGTGGGCAACGGGTCTCGGGATAGCGATCGCCGGCACGATCGTCTCCTCGGCGCAAGGCCTTTGGCGGGTTTACCGGATGCCCTTGCTGACGGCTGCGCAGCCGCGCGCCTGGGCGCGCGCTTCAGCCAATGGCATCAGGCTGCAGCTTCTCATGGGCTCAGGTCTGCTTCTTGCATCGGTCCTTCTCGCAACCTTCGGGGATGGTCTCGCGGTCGGCTTCGCCGTGCTGGGGTCGCTGCTTTTGGGGTCGGCACTGGTGCTTCCGGGTGTGCTGGCGGGCGGTCTTGTTATCATGCAAAGACGGTCGTCGGGTGCCTTGGCTGGCTGGTTCTGGGCCGATACGCGGCAACAACTGCCCGCCCTGTCGCTTGCCCTTATGGCCTTGCTGCTGGCGCTCGCCGCCAATGTCGGGGTCGGAACGATGGTCTCCAGTTTCCGCCTCACCTTTATCGGTTGGCTCGACCAGCGGCTTGCCGCCGAGCTTTACGTCACGGCCCGCAACGAAGAGGAGGCTGCGCGGCTACGGGCCTGGCTTCCGAACCATTCGATATCGGTGCTGCCGATCTGGAGTGTGGAGGGTGAGGTGCTGGGAGAGCGCCTGCAGATTTTCGGTGCGGCGGCAAACGACCCCACCTACCGCGACAACTGGCCCTTATTGTCGGGCACGGCGGATGTCTGGGATCGCGTCGCTATGGGTCAAGGTGCGCTGGCGAACGAGCAACTCTGGCGGCGCAAGGGACTAGCCATCGGCAACACACTCGCCTTGCCTGGTGGATGGAGCATCCCGGTCGTCGGCGTCTATTCGGATTACGGCAACCCCAAGGGGCAGGTTATCGTCGGTATCGATAGTCTGACGGAACGCTACCCCGATGTTTCCAAACTTCGATATGGCGTTCGCATCGCCCCGGCTAAGGCAGCCGCCTTGCAGGAAAGTCTGACGGCCGAATTTGGTCTTCCCGCGGAGAACATTGTCGATCAGGCCAGCCTGAAGCGCCAGTCGCGTGCGGTGTTCGACCAGACATTCGCCGTGACCGGCGCGTTGAATGTCTTTACGCTCGGCGTTGCGGGTTTTGCGATGTTTTCGAGCCTGTTGACGCTGTCAGGTATCCGGCTGCCGCAACTTGCTCCTGTTTGGGCGATGGGTATCCGGCGTCGCGATCTTGCCATGCTGGAAGTGTTGCGCACGCTCGTGCTTTGGCTCGCAACCTTTGCCGCCGCCATCCCCGTCGGCCTGGCGCTTGCCTGGGTGCTGCTCACAATCGTCAATGTCGAGGCTTTCGGCTGGCGCCTGCCGATGCGGATCTTCCCCATGGACTGGCTGATCCTTGGGCTGGTGGCACTCGCAGCAGCGATCCTGTCGGTTTTTATCCCACTGCGCCGACTGGCGACGATCGGTCCGGCGGAACTGCTGAGAGTGTTTGCGAATGAACGCTAGACAAATAATGGTCGTGCTTGCTGCCATCATGCTCACGGTGGCCTTCCCCGTTTCTGCAATTCCACAGGGTTTTGCCGGACTGGGCTCGACCGCTGACGGCTTCGCAATTCCGACGGCCGGCCGGCAGTTCCTGTTTCCCGCCGATCACGGCGCGCATCCCGATTACCGGATCGAATGGTGGTACGTGACAGCCAACCTGCAGGCCGAAGATGGAACACAATATGGTGTCCAATGGACATTGTTCCGTTCGGCGCTTGCCCCTAAAACAGAGCCCGGCTGGTCGGACCCGCAGCTGTGGATGGGCCATGCGGCGCTAACCACAAAAGACCGGCATTTCGTTGCGGAGAAGCTTGGCCGTGGCGGCGTCGGCCAGGCCGGCGTCGTGCTAGAACCATTCTCCGTCTTTATCGATGACTGGGAAATGAAAGGACTGCTTCCTTCAGGAAACGATCCGACCGCCAAAGTGAGCCTGAACGCCGCCGGCAAGGATTTCAGCTATTCGCTGACGCTGACAGCCAATGGTCCATTGGTCTTGCAGGGTGATCGCGGCCATTCGGTCAAGTCTGCCGAGGGGCAGGCCGGCTACTACTACTCGCAACCATTCTACGAGGCTTCGGGCACGCTCGACATCGGCGGAACGACCGTCCGCGTCACGGGCAAGGCTTGGCTTGATCGGGAATGGTCGTCGCAGCCCTTGGCCAAGGATCAGACCGGTTGGGAGTGGTTCTCGCTGCACCTGGACTCCGGCGAAAAGCTAATGGTATTCCGGCTGCGTGACGGCGGAGCGGGCTATACATCGGCAAACTGGATCTCCCTTGATGGAACGCCGACGCTTTTGCCGCCGGGATCTTTGGAAATTTCGCCTGTTCGTTCTGCACAGATCGGAGCTCGCACCGTTCCAGTTGCGTGGCGCGTCCGCATTCCGGAACGAGATTTCGATGTGACGACAACGCCGTTGAACGATCAGGCGTGGATGAACACTTTTACACCCTACTGGGAGGGACCCCTCACCTTTGAGGGTAGTTCCAAGGGCCAAGGCTATCTGGAGATGACCGGCTATGACTGAGACCGAGGCTTTGGTCTTCTTGGGATCACGCAGTCCCCCCAAACCAAGCTAACACCAGTTTTCCGGGGAAAAGCCGTCCATTCCATCCCGGACTCCGGTGAAATTCTCACAGGAGTCCGGGGGATGGACGAGCATGTGAGGCGGCGTCGCTGCTGGTTTGCGAAATCTGCCTCGACCGGAACCGGTTCAGCCTTGCGGTGCATCCGGTACGAATTTGCCTTCATACCGGACGCGAAAATTGCGCCGCTCAGCCTCTTCCCGGAAGCACACGAAAATCAGCTCGAGATCATCTTTGTTGTCGATACGTCCGAGCAGGCAAAGAGTGATGACGGCTGATTCGCGATAAGCGCTGCTCAACCTGATGGCTGCGTTTCTGATCTCGTTGATGCCAAGATCATTGCGGCTGTCGCTACGCTGGTAGACCAGCCAGAAACGTGCCTTCTGCCAGGCCGACCGCAAGGCGTCCGTCACCTGCTCCTTAAACTCCCCGGCACTTGTGGCCGGCGTCCAGGACAGGGTAATCTCGTCGTCTGCACCAAATACATTGAAGTATCCGTCGAAATCGGTGTCGCTCGAGAGCCGTTCCTCAATCATCTCGAATGCTGTGGTGTCGATGATGGACGTTCTGAAAAATACAGCCATGGACGCCCAAACGGTCGGTAGACAGGATTGCTACGATTGTGTCGCAATCGGCATCAAACCCGAGAAAAGACGGATGGTTCGAAGAAAAGAACGCTTATGGGGTCGGCTTCTTTTTGGAGCCGGCAGAAGGCCATCGCGCTGGAGTTGTTTGCGCGCAAGCTTGCGCTGACGGCTAATAGCCTCGGACTTCTGGCGCGCCCTCTTCACGGACGGCTTTTCGAAGGCTTCCCGCAAGCGCATTTCACGGAAGACGCCTTCGCGCTGGAGCTTTTTCTTCAGGACACGAAGCGCCTGATCTACATTGTTATCGCGAACCAATACCTGCATTTTAATCCTTTCGATGCTTGCAATTCCGCAAGGGCCGGCGGCAATTTATAGTTTTTCCTGGATTTTGCCAGCGGTTAGCGCCACGATTTTCGCAATCAAGGTGCAATGTTCGCCGAAATCAGGAAGATTGGACACTTTCTGCGTGCGCTCTGCTCAATCCATAAGGCGTTTTCTCTCGGTTTTCAGATTATAGCCGGCTCAGACGGCCTACAGAAATCGAGTGTCCTCAGCAAAACCCATTCAATTTAAGGATTTTATACGCCTCGATCGATGCGCGAAGCTCGTCCTCGGAGGTGCGGTTGCCCTGGTTGGCGTCGGGATGGTGCAGCTTGAGCCTTTCTTTATAGCGGCTCTTGATTTCCTCAGGTGTCGCCGCGCCTGAAAGACCAAGTGTTTCGAAAGCCTTGGCTTCGAGCACCTTGAGTTTTCGTTCTGGGAGATTGCTGTTTTGCGTCTGGCGCGTAGCAGCAGTTCTGCGGGCGTTTAATGTTTTGGCAGAGCCGGAGCGAACAGTGGACGGCAGCGGCATTTCAGTCGCTTGTTTTACCCTGCTGCCAATCGTCGGACGACTGCCGGTTGTCGCTTCCTTTTGATAGCGCGCAACGTCGGCGTTTGATGGAGCCGTCGTGTAACTGTATCCCTTGTTGTATTCTTTCACGTGTTCGATACAGAACAACAGATAAAGACCTTCGGCGCCGGGCCCGACAGGGGCGCGATGCGTGCCCACGCGATCACAACCGTCCCATTGGCATTTCGGGCCAGTAGGCTCGCTGGCGGAGGCCGACTTTTTGCGAGCGGATTTAAGACCCACGAATATTTTCGAATCAAGCGTCATTGCCCCTGTATGGAGGCCGTTCGTCGCCTCCGCAAGATTTAACACATCGCTGGCCAACTTCTGTGGATTACCTGTGGGCTTATCGCTGCATTAACACGGACCTGAAGACAAGAATGCGTCGAGTGCGTGGCTGAACCTTGGCTATTTCGGCGCATGCGGGAAGAGCTAAGGCCAGAGGGCTTTGATGTCGCCCGCCGCACCGTTTGAAGACTATGGAACCGGGCTGGCCGGAGAGGGTCTTCCCGGTCACGAGTAGCCGTTTTCCGGGGCCAGCACTGACAGGAAAAGCTACGTCCCTAATCCGCCAAGTCACCACGCAAAAAAGCGAATGTGAATTCTGGGTTATGACCCACCGAAACTTGCCATATCGGGTGCCGGTGTGAGTTGAAAACTCAGAGCCTTGTCCCAATTTGCATAGAGAACCGTAAGGATATCCTATGCAAACCAATATTGAATCTGAGGCTGACGCTATTCCGATCTCTTCCGGTGTGCCGGGGCTTGACCATGTGCTGCGCGGCGGTTTTGCCCGAGGCCGCTCGCATCTCGTTGAGGGTAGGCCGGGGAGCGGAAAGACGACGATTGGCTTGCAGTTTTTGATTGATGGTCGTGATGCCGGCGAACGATGCCTCTATATCACGCTGTCCGAGAGCAAACGTGAATTGCGTTCCGTTGCGTCCCGACACGGATTTGATTTAACCGGCATCGAAATATTCGAACTGATCCCACCCGAACTGAGCCTTGATCCCAGACATAGGCAGACCCTCGTTCATTCGTCTGATCTGGAACTCGGCGAGACTGTCGAGATGGTATTGGCGGAGGTTGATCGTCTCAAACCAGACCGTGTCGTGTTCGATTCCTTGTCGGAAATTCGGCTTTTGTCACAAGGAACGCTCAGATATCGACGCCAGGTTCTCGCCCTAAAAAGTTTTTTCCTTCTTGGCAGTAGCACCGTTCTGATGCTCGACGATCTCACTGGCGGGCAGGATGATCTCAATCTTCACAGCGTCTGCCATGGTGTCCTCCGGCTGGAACAACTTGTGCCAATCTATGGTGGGGAGCGGAGGCGTCTGCGCCTCATCAAAATGCGCGGTGTAGAAATCCGCGGCGGTTATCATGATTTCGTTATCCGCCACGGAGGGGTAACTGTGTTTCCGCGTCTTGTGGCCGCTGATCATTCTGTTGAGGAAGGGGGAATGACGCTCGCAGCAACACGGATCTGGATGTTCTGATGAAGAGTGGTCTGGCACGGGGCACGACCACGCTGCTCATGGGTCCATCGGGCACCGGCAAGTCATCGATTGCCCTTACCTATGTGTATGCTGCACTGCAGAGAGGCGAACCGTGCTACTTCATGGTTTTTGACGAAACTCTTCGGGTCGTGAAGAAACGCGCTGCAGGCATGGGGATGCCGTTAGAGGCGTATCTTGCAAGCGGTCTGTTGAAGCTCGATCAGATTGACCCGGCCGAACTAACGCCTGGGGAACTCGCGAGCCGCATACAATTTGCCGTCGAAGTTCAGGCCGCCAAAATCGTGGTCGTTGATAGCCTGACAGGCTACCTCAATGCGATGCCGGAAGAGCAATACCTCGTTTTGCAGATGCACGAAATCAGCACCTACCTGAACCAAAAGGGGATTGCAACGTTGCTGCTGCTCGCCAATCACGGCCTGGTGGGACAAATGAATACACAAGTGGATCTCACATACCTCAGCGATACCGTCATTTTGGTTCGTTACTTTGAGGCTCAGGGCCGGATTCGGCGCGCTGTATCCGTGATTAAAAAACGTACCGGCACGCACGAAGACACAATCCGGGAATTCACCCTGTCCGCGGCGGGCCTCTCTGTCGGCAAGGCGCTCGATGAATTTTCCGGCGTTTTGACGGGCGTCCCGAGATATCATGGAGCCAGAGATGATCTCATGGGAAATCGACAAAGCGATGCCTGAGATCAGCGACGCGATTATTTTGGCCCCCGTCGGTCGTGACGCAGCCGTTGCGGCTGGAATTCTGGCCGAAGAGGGACTGACCTCCGAGATCTGTAGCAGCGTCAATGAATGCATCGACCGGTTCAAGTCTGCCTTTTGCTTCATAATAACCGATGAAGCGCTCCTAAACGAAAATCGGGTTCGGCTCGCAGAATGGGTCAGCGTTCAACCGCCATGGTCGGATTTTCCAGTGATCCTTTTGACACACCGAGGCGGCGGACTTGTCGATCCTCGCCTGAGTTTTTTGAGCGAGTATGCGGTCACTCTTGAGAGACCGTTTAGTCCACAGGCCTTGGTAGCGGCCGTGCGTTCTGCCGTTCGCGCGCGTCGGCGCCAACTTGAAGTCAAGACCCTCCTCGATGAACGTGACCGCTCGGATGAGAGGCAGCGACTTCTTATCCGTGAGTTGCATCACCGCGTGAAAAACACGCTCGCCAACGTTCAAGCGGTGTTGGGTGCCACTGCGCGGTCGTCAGCGACGATTGATGTTTTCTACAAGACTTTTTCAGCCAGAGTTCAATCACTCGCACGGACTCATGCGTTTCTAACGGATGATTATTGGCAAACAGCTTCGCTGGGCGAAATACTCGCCGCGGAACTGGCGCACTACAACGACGGCGACAGAATTCAGCTACACGGCCCCCAGGTGGCGCTGAATGCCGATCAAGCTGTCCCGCTTGGCATGGCACTCCATGAGCTGGCGACAAACTCAGTCAAACATGGTGCTCTGTCCGTCGCAACGGGTGTGTTGGAAATCGACTGGACCGTCATGTCCGGTGAAGACAATGACCAGCTTACTCTAACATGGAGGGAGCGGGGAGGACCGCTGGTCGAAACTCCGACCCGAAAGGGGTTCGGCAGCATGCTTTTCGAGCGAGTGCTTGCGGTTCAACTCGCAGCAAAAGTCACGATGGACTTTTCGCCGTTAGGATTTAGGCTTGCCCTCACTCTCCCCTCACGCGTGATCGCCTCGTTCCACGGTACAACAATTAGCAGTTTCATTCCAGATTTCCCGAGCCAGCTCTCTACCTCGCGAGAGACGATCCGCCTTCAATGCTATAGCATATGCGCGCGCTCGACCACAAAACGGTGGCGGCCCAACATCGCTTACCTTGCACCGTTAGCCTCTGACCAAATCGGCTGCCCGCTCAGACGGGCAGGGGGCTCGCTAACGACTCGCGACCAAGACTCCGGCTCCCACCATCAGCGCCCCGGAACCTCGGTTCAAAAGACCGATTTTCTTCGGGTCACTTAGCGCATTCTTTGCCTTGAAGCCGATGAAGACATGCCCTCCGATGACGATCACTTCAATCAGAGCGATGATCACCAGCAATTCCACCGTATCGTAAAACGTGAGCGGGCGAATGCCCAGGACGCCGGGAAGAAGCGCCAAATAGAATATCGGCATCTTTGGATTGCTGATGTTGAGCAGGAACCCCGTCAGGAAGAGGCGAATCAGGCCGCCGCGCATAATCCGGGGCTTTATGTTCGGTTTCGCGCGCCACATCATGATGCCCGTATAGATCAGATAGATGGCGCCGACATACTGGATGAAGCGCAGGTTATCGTTCATGTACTGAGCCACGGCGTTGAAACCGATCGCGGCCAGAATGACGAACAGGAAGATGCTGAAAACGACACCAACGCCATAGGCAATTCCATGCGCGGGGCCGCTGGAGACCGTTTTCGACAGGATCGTGAGATTGTCGGGTCCAGGACTCGCTGCAAAAACGAAAAATGCAAAGCAAAATGTCAAAACGGTTTGTAGGTCCATCAGGCGCTCCTTTGCTCGGTCAGCATCATGGGTCGATAATCCTATAGTTGTGCAAAAATTCAGTTTCCCTCCGACGCCATAATATTATCATCTTCGCTCGGGGCCTAATTTCGCAGTCCCGCCTGCTTTAGGGAGAGAATTTTATGGCCAATCTTGCGATGCTGACGATAGCCCAATCACGGAAAGGCCTAAAAGATAAAGAGTTTACGTCTCGGGAACTCACAGAAGCGGTTCTTACCAACATTGCTTCGGCTAACAACGCCTTGAACACCTATGTGGCCGTGACTGGCGATCTGGCCTGTACCATGGCTAAAGCCTCCGACGAGAGAATAGAAAGAGGCAATGCTGGCGCTTTGGAGGGAATTCCAATTGGCATTAAAGATCTCTTTGCTACCAAACATGTTCACACTCAGGCCTGCAGTCGAATTCTGGCGGGCTTCAAACCACCCTATGAATCGACTGTCACGGCTAATCTCTGGGCCCAAGGCGCGGTTATGCTCGGTAAGCTTAACATGGATGAGTTTGCCATGGGTTCCTCCAATGAGACTGAATAGCCCCGAGTTTTGTAGACACCCTCGGGTTACGTTTTTTGCTGCTTTTCGAACTCGACGGGTGACAGCATCCCGTTCCTGACGTGTTTGCGTTTCGGGTTGTAGAACATTTCGATGTAGTCGAACACGTCCTGGCGAGCTTCATCGCGTGAACGGTAGACCCTGCAACGTATCCGCTCTCGCTTCAGAAGATTGAAGAAGCTTTCGGCCACCGCGTTGTCATGGCAGTTGCCGCGTCGGCTCATCGAGTGAACCAGATTGTGGTGCTTGAGGAATGAGGCCCAGTCCATGCTGGTGAATTGCGAGCCCTGATCCGAGTGGATTAGCACTTTGTCCTTCGGTTTACGTCGCCACACCGCCATGAGCAGAGCCTGCAATACGACGTCGGTGGTTTGGCGGCTCTGCAGTGCCCATCCGATGACCCGGCGGGAATAGAGGTCGATGACGACGGCCAGATAAGCAAAACCTTCGCAAGTTCGGATGTAGGTGATGTCCGTGACCCAGACCTTGTCCGGAGCCGCTACGTCAAATTGCCGGTCGAGCGTGTTGTCGATAGCGACGGCAGGCCTGCCGCCGTAGATGCCGGGACGGCGTTTGTAGCCAATCTGCGCCTTGATCCCGGCGAGGCGGGTCAGGCGCGCCACCCGGTTCGGGCAACATGTCTCTCCCTGATCGAGAAGGTCGTCGTGCAGCTTGCGATAACCGTAGACCTTGCCACTCTCTTCCCACGCCTTCAGGAGCAGATCGGTCTGTCGCCTGTCCTCGTTGGCCCGCCCGCTCTGCGGGTTCTTCAGCCAGGTGTAAAATCCACTGGGATGAACCCGCAGAAGGCGGCACATCGTCCGCACCGAAAATTGCAAGCGATGCAGGGCAATGAACGCGTACTTCACTTTGCATCCCTGGCGAAATACGCGGCCGCTTTTTTAAGATGTCGCGCTCCTCGGTGACGCGAGCTAGTTCCTTCTTCAGCCGCCTGATCTCGTCGACCTCGTCGTTGGCCTTGCCGTTCGATGTGCCGAACTTCTTCTTCCACTCATAGAGCGAATGCTGGCTGACCCCCAGCCGCTGCGAAACCTCCGTTACCGGATAGCCCCGCTCGGTGATCTGACGCACCGCGTCACGCTTGAAATCTTCTGTGAAATTGCCTTTGCCCATGTAGGCCTCCTGCCTCAAATTTAGGGGAGAAGGCGTCTATAAATCTAGGGGCTATTCAGACATCCTGTTATGGCGGCGTCATTAACCCATGGCGAAAAACGCGTTCAGATCAGAATTTGGTTCCCGGCGGTTCCTCCGGCGGCTCCGCCGCTGCAGTCGCTGCCCATCTTTGCATGGGCGCGATCGCCACTGATACCGGCGGCTCCATCCGGCAGCCCGCAGCCTTTACCGGTACGGTTGGAATCAAACCGACTTATGGTCGGTGTTCAAGATGGGGCATCGTTGCGTTTGCCTCTTCTCTGGATCAGGCTGGTCCGATCACTCGCACGGTACAAGACAGCGCAATCCTGCTGAAATCAATGGCTTCCGTTGATCCGAAAGATACCACGTCGATGGATATTGCCGTGCCCGACTACGAGGCTGCGATCGGCAAATCGATAAGGGGGCTGAAAATAGGAATCCCGACGGAATATCGCGTTGATGGCATGCCAGCAGAGATTGAAGAGCTTTGGCGGAAGGGCGCCGACTGGCTGAAGGATGCTGGCGCAGAAATTGTTGATATTGCTATGCCTCACACCAAATACGCTCTCCCTGCTTACTACATCGTTGCTCTCGCAGAAGCTTCATCCAATTTGGCCCGCTACGATGGTGTTCGTTTCGGTTTGCGCATTCCCGGCGCGGACGTTTTAGAAATGTATGAAAACACTCGCGCGCAAGGGTTTGGCGCGGAGGTGAAGCGGCGCATTCTGATTGGCACATATGTGCTCTCAGCCGGTTACTACGATGCCTACTACCTGAGAGCTCAGAAAGTTCGCACTCTTATCAAGAGTGACTTTGATCGTGCTTGGCAAAGTGGTGTCGATGTCATCTTGACCCCAACGACGCCGGTATTACCTTTTGCTCCCGGTGAAATCACCGACCCGGTCGCCATGTACCTGAACGATATATTTACTGTAACAGTGAACATGGCCGGTCTTCCCAGTATGTCTGTTCCATCGGCGTTAAACAAAGACGGCTTGCCCCTTGGCCTCCAACTTATTGGCAGGCCATTCGATGAATGCACTCTGTTTCAGGTGGGGCATATTCTCGAAAGCAATGCCGGGCACTTCAAGCCGACAAGATGGTGGTAATCTGAACGCCGTGATCTGGAGCGATGTGTTATCGACGGGGGCTTCATCTTCCGGTTGGTCTGCGCCGCATTTCCCGGGCGAGTTCGGCAAGTGGCCTGTTAGCCGGAGCGGCGGGGATTTTTCAATCTCGCCTGCCTATGGCTCTCCAGAGCGGTGAAAACCGTTTTCCGAGGACCGGACGATCTGGCACTGATAGACAACCAGAGCAACGGCAAGCTGCTGCACTGGCTACACGGCGACTTGCGTTTAGAAATGACCTTCCCGGCGCACACTGGCCTCGATTTCCATTTCAACCCGCGTGCGAGCCCCGGAACAAAGCCTCATTTTCTGCCGGCGATGATATTCTTCCGTCATCGCATTCAGGCCAGCCTTTCACCGGCTTTACCGAAGAAATGCAGGCTCTGCGCGCCGGCTTGTACGGTCATGACATCGTCGATGACGATGCGCGAGCGACCGGGCACACGGAAGGCGATCTGCTGCTGATCGGGCAGGATGGCGTGCACGTAGCTTTCGGCGCCGACCAGTTCGACGGCCAGGACTTTGACGTTTACGCTGAACGCGCTCTCCGGTGTTTCCGGTTCCGGCAGGTACAGGTCTTCCGGCCGGACCCCGAGCGTTATGGTACCTGATGGTACGGCAAGGCTGTCTGCGACCGACCAGTGTTTCGAGGTCTCCATCGGCAAAAGGTTCATCGAGGGCGATCCGATGAAAGTCGCGACGAAGGTCGTTGCCGGCTTTTCGTAGAGTTCGATCGGCGTTCCCACCTGCTCGATGCGGCCGGCGTTCAAGACGACGAGCCTGTCGGCGAGCGTCATGGCTTCCATCTGGTCATGGGTGACGTAAACGCTCGTGGTTGCAAGCGCCCGCTGCAGCCGCTTGATCTCGACGCGCATCTGCACGCGCAGTTTGGCATCGAGGTTCGACAGGGGTTCGTCGAAGAGGAAGGCGGCAGGTTCGCGGACGATCGCCCGACCCATGGCAACGCGCTGGCGCTGACCGCCGGACAATTGCCGCGGCTTGCGATCAAGAAAGGGCTCGATTTCCAGCGCCTTGGCCGCAGAGGCAATCCGCCGGTCGATTTCCGCCGGCGGCGTTTTGCGGTTCTTCAAGCCATAGGCCAGATTCTGGCGCACCGTCATATGCGGATAGAGCGCGTAGTTCTGGAAGACCATGGCGATATCGCGCTCGGACGGTTCGAGGTCGTTGACGGTGCGGCCGCCAATGGCGATCGTGCCGGCTGTGATGCTCTCGAGCCCGGCAATCATCCGCAGGAGTGTGGACTTCCCGCATCCGGACGGACCGACGAGCACCAGCATTTCACCATCGGCAATATCGAGCGAAATGCCTTTGATGACCTCCGTCGCGCCATAATTCTTGCGAACGTCTTTCAGGACGATATTGGCCATTATTTCTCCGTCTCCACGAGACCTTTGACGAACCATCGCTGCATGAGCACGACGACGAGAATGGGGGGATGATGGCGAGGATCGCCGTGACCATCACATAGTTCCACGGGGTGGAGGCATCGGTGAAATCGACCATGCGGCGCAGCCCGATAATGATCGTGTTCATCTTGGCGTCGTTGGTCACCATCAGCGGCCACAGATATTGCGTCCAGCCATAGATGAACAGGATCACGAACAGGGCTGCGATGTTGGTGCTCGACAGGGGCAGCAGGATATCGCGCATGAAGCGGAAGGGGCCGGCATTGTCGATGCGCGCGGCCTCGACCAGTTCGCCCGGAATGGTCAGGAAGAACTGCCGGAACAGGAAGGTCGCCGTCGCCGAGGCCATCAGTGGAAGCGTCAGGCCGGCATAGGTATCGATCAGCCCGAGATCGACGATGACCTTGTAAGTCGGCAGAATGCGGACCTCGACCGGCAGCATCAGCGTCAGGAAGATCATCCAGAAGAAGACCATGCGGAACGGGAAGCGAAAGAAGACGATGGCAAACGCGGACAGGAAGGAAATGACGATCTTGCCGACGGCGATCGCGATCGCGACGAAAAACGAATTGAAAAGCAGCCGCTCGAGGCTGACGCCGACAACCCGCTCGACGCCGCCCGACATCGCTTCCGTATAATTTTCCAACATATGCCCGCCGGGCAGGAGCGACATGGGCGGCCGGATAATCGCCTCCGACGTCGTCGTCGAGGCGATGAAGGTATAATAGATCGGAAAGGCAACGATGATGATGCCGATGATCAGGATGAAATGGCCAAAGAGCGAAGCGATAGGGCGTTTTTCGATCATGTCTTGCTCTCAACCATAATGCACGCGCTTCTCGACGAAGCGGAACTGGAAGGCCGTCAGGGCGATCACGATGATCATCAGGATGACGGACTGCGCCGCTGATGAACCGAGGTTGAGATTGACGAAGCCATCATTGTAAACTTTGTACACCAGGGTTTCCGTCGCCTTGGCCGGGCCACCGCCGGTGACGGAATGGATGATGCCGAAGGTGTCGAAGAACGCATAGACGGTGTTGACGACGAGCAGGAAGAAGGTCGTCGGCGCCAGAAGCGGGAAGACGATCGTCCAGAAGCGGCGATTTCCCCGCGCGCCATCGATCGAGGCTGCCTCGATCAGCGATTTCGGAATGGCCTGCAGTCCGGCGACGAAGAACAGGAAATTGTAGCTGATCTGCTTCCACGCCGCGGCAACAACGACCAGCGCCATGGCCTGATCGCCGTTCAGGAGCGGATCCCAGGCAAAGCCGTTGCGGCGCAAGAGATAGGCGAGTGTCCCCATCGCCGGATTGAACATGAAGAGCCAGAGCATGCCGGCGACGGCCAGGGCCACTGCGTAGGGCCAGATGAGAAGCGTGCGGTAGAAACCCTGGCCGCGCACGACCTTGTCGGCGGCGGTCGCAAGCAGCAGGGCAACAGCCATCGACACGAGAGCGGTCAAAAGGCTGAAAACGAGGGTAACCTGCAAGGCGTGGATATAGCTCGGATCGGCAAGCACGTTCCTGAAGTTTGCCAGACCGACGAAACCGCTTTTGAGACCGAAGGGGTCCTGTCGAACCATGGACTGGTACAGGGCCTGGCTCGCTGGCCAGAAGAAAAATATGACCGTCAGGATAATCTGCGGCGCAAGAAGCAGGTAGGGCAGAATCTTGTTCGGAAATGCGACGTTGTGCACGAAATTCTCCTCAGGCGGCACGGCCAAGCGGGGGTGTGGGCAGGATGCCGTGCGACACGGCATGCGAACGGCATCCTGCCCGTCCTACTTAGTTGCCGACTGCTTCTGCAATCGCCGCATTCCCGCGCTCGACGGCCTTGTCGAGGGCCGCCTTTGCGTCCTGCTGTCCGGCGAGCATGGCTTCGAATTCCTCGTTCATGATGTCACGAACCTGCGGCAGGTTGACGAGGCGCACGCCCTTGGAGTTTTCCGTCGGCGCCTTGCCCATCATCTGCAGGATCGGCGTTTCGCGGGCCGGATTCTTGTCGTAGAAGCCGGACTTCTTGGTTTCCTCATAGGCGGCATTGGTCACGGGCATATAGCCGGAGACCTCATGCAGGCGCACCTGGATCTTGGTCTGCGAGAGAAAATTGAAGAACTCGGCGACACCCTTGTATTCCGCGTCGCTCTTGCCGCCAAAGACCCAAAGGCTGGCGCCGCCGGGGATCGTGTTCTGCGGTCCGTTTCCTTCGTAATAGGGCAACTGGCCGATGCCATAATTCACACCTGATTTGATGATGTCGCCGAGGCCACCGGACGATTCGGTCAGGATGGCGCATTCACCGGACATGAAAAGCTGCTTGGCCTCGGAGGTGCGGCCGCCGTAACGGAACGTCTGGTCCTTGGCGAGGTCTGCGATCGCCTGGAAATGCTGGACGAACAGTGGGGAATTGAATTCGAGCTTGACGTCGCCGCCGCCCAGGCCGTTTTCATTCGTGGCATAGGCAACATTGTTCCAGGCCGCGAAGTTCTCGGTCTGGATCCAGGTCAGCCATGTCGAGGTCAGGCCGCAGGCGCCAGCGCCGCTTGTCTTGATCTTCTTGGCGGCTTCGAACACTTCCGGCCAGGTCTTGGGCGGGTTCTCGGCGTCGAGACCGGCCTTCGCGAAGACGTCCTTGTTGTAATACATGATCGGCGAGGACGAGTTGTAGGGGAAGGACAGCATGGTGCCGTCGGGCTTGGAATAATAGGCCGCGATGCCCGCGAGATATTGCGATTTGTCGAAGGTGTAACCACCCTTCTGCAGAACCTCCGCGGCCGGTACGATCGCGCCCTCGGCGCCCATCATGACGCCGCTGCCCGCGTCGAACACCTGAATGATGGCCGGGGCCTGCTGTGAGCGGAATGCGGCGATGCCCGCGTTCAACGTCTCCGGATAGGTGCCCTTGAAAACCGGCGTGATCGTGTACTCGCTCTGGCTTTCATTGAATTCCTTGGCCAACTGGTTGACGACTTCGTTGTTGGCGCCGGTCATCGCGTGCCACCATTGCAGCTCCGTGGCGGCGTTGGCGCCGGTCGGCAATCCGACGGACAGAGCAAAAAGTGCCGTCGATGCGGCCAAAGAACGTTTGAACATGATTTCCTCCAATGATGATGAATCGTGGTGATAGACCGCAGTACCGCGGTTTTTTATCGATTCGATGACAACCCTCCTCGTTGCATCGAATACCGGCTCCGGCTGTGCCGGAGGACGCCAACTCTCCTCAGAGAAGAACATAGAAGCGTTGTCATATTTGTCCAGAGCATCCGCGATAGCGGATGCGCGCATGGATTTCATCATCCTGTCGTCCTCCTGCGACGAAGCGGCGCGCGGTATGGATCGAAGGCGCGCCTGGTCAGCGCAAGGCTCGAAACCATGGTGCATGAACGCGCGCCGCCTGCTAAGGAATGGTCTCAATGAGAGTTTTTCTATTCGGTGCGGAATGTCCCATGAACGCGGCACGAGATTTCCTGGTCAGGCCACGGCTTTGAACGATGCAACGGCGTTGGCGGCTCTCGGCTGGTCGCGTTTTTTCGCCGAGCAGGTCGAGACGGATGAAGCGGGTTTCGTGCCGGCCAGGATTGCAAGGGTTCATCGCACGCGCCTGACGGCCCTGTCATTGGCCGGCGAGATCGAGCTCGAACTGCCAAAGCGCAGCAGCACGGCCGATTATGCCGTCGGGGACTGGGTCACCGTCGATGCGCAGAGCGGGATGCTGCTGCGTCGGCTGGATCGCCGAACACTTCTGCAACGGCGGACCGACGGGCGAATCGGGCAACAGCTCGCCGCCGCCAATATCGACACGCTCTTCATCGTCACCTCGTGCAATGCCGATTTCAATATCGCCCGTCTCGAGCGTTATCTCGCGCTTGCCAATCAGAGCGATATCGTGCCGGTCATGCTTTTGACCAAGGCGGATACGGTCGAGGATGCCGAGACCTACCGCATGGAGGCAATAGCGCTCCAGCGCGATCTTGACGTCATGGTGCTCGATGCCCGATCCGGGCAGGCGGGTGCCATTCTTGCGCCATGGTGCACGGCTGGCTCGACCGTCGCGCTTGTCGGGTCATCCGGCGTCGGCAAATCCACGCTTGTGAACACGCTTGCCGGATTGGAGCAGGATGCGCGCCAGAAAACCGGGGGCATTCGCGAGCACGACGCCAAGGGGCGCCACACGACCACGGCGCGCTCCCTTCATGCCATCAAGGGCGGGGGTGGGTCATCGACACACCGGGGCTTCGGACGCTGCATGTCAGCGATTCCGCCGAGGGGATCGACGCCTTGTTTTCGGAGATCACCGATCTTGCGCCCCAATGCCGGTTTCGCGATTGCACGCATGACCACGAACCCGGCTGCGCGGTCCAGGCGGCGGTTCGTGCGGGTACGCTCAACGCCGAGCGCCTCGAGCGCTGGCGCAAGCTGGGGCAGGAAAACCGCAGCAACACACCCGTGATGACAGGCCCCCGCGGCAACAAGACGAAAAAGCGCTAGGTGGGCACTCTACTTTGGTCTTGGCGATGTCCGATCTGGCAATCTGTGCCCGCGGAGTGATGGAAGGCCTGAGTGTCCAATACCTGCCGGTCGGACGCGTTCTCTTGGCTTCCCGAGGGTGGCGAATTGGTTGCAAGAGCAATCTTAGGCAGAAACCTGTCTGCAGAGTAAATATCGGCCTTAAGTCTTTCTTAGTGCGCGCGCCGTAATATCAATGGGTTAGCAGGTAAGGTTTTACCACTTTGACATGATGTCGGCTCGGAATGTCTTCTCAAGCCAGGGTTCTCCCATGCGTCATCTCGCGATTTCTCGCTTGCTGCTTGCTTTTGCCGTATTCGTCACCACCGGATTGATTGCTTCGATCGGCATCCAGTTTTACACGCTGGAGCGTTTGCGCGTGAATGGACCGGTCTATGGTATGATCGTGGACGGCAAGGACCTCATCGCCGACATTCTGCCGCCCCCGCTCTACGTTGTTGAAGCCTACATGCTGGCGAACGAAATCGTGGTAAGGCCGGAAAAGGCAGCGTTCGACATCGAAAAGATCGAGTCCCTGAAAGTGGACTATGACGCACGCCGGGCCTTCTGGGCTGCGTCGGATCTACCTGCGGACCTCAAGAGCAAACTGGCAACTGACGTGCTGAGCAAGGGCGACCTTTTCTGGCAGACATTCACGTCGCAGTTCAAAACGGCATCGCTCGGCGGCAATCTGGAGGAGATGCGGATCGCCCTTGGCAATCTGTCCACTCAGTTCTGGGCGCATGATGCGGCAATTCGCGAGCTTGTTTCGATGGCGACACTTCACCTTCAGAGCGAAGAAGCGATCGCCGACGAGACATCCTCCCGGCTTGGCCTGTTGGCAGGAATCGGAAGCAGCTTGTCGGTTGTCGCCTTTCTCGCCGGCATTTGGTTCATTCGCTTTCGGGCTATCGCCCCGCTTGGCAACATTACTCGTTATATGTCTGTCCTGGCGAGTGGCGACTTGTCGAAGGACGTACCCTTCTCGGGCCGGAATGATGAAATCGGGACCATGGCAAAAGCCGTCGAGGTCTTCCGCCAATCGGCGCTCGAGCGCAAGCGCCTGCGCCTCGAAGCTGAAGAGGCAAGGCTCGTCAGCGATGCCGAGAAGGCCGAGCGGCAACGTATGCGGCTGGAACAGGCGAAGTCTCTGCAGGTGGTCGTGGATACGTTGGGAGCGGGCTTGGGGCGCCTTGCGGAAGGCAACATCCGCATGACGATCGACGAACCCTTCGACTACCAGTTCGATGCACTTCGGAGAGACTTCAACAATGCGATTGGGGCATTTCAGTCGACACTGATCAACGTCCTCGACACCACAAAGGTGATCCATGACAACGGCATGGAAATGCGGACCGCCTCCGACAATCTCGCCAAGCGCACCGAACAGCAGGCCGCAGCGCTGGAACAGACATCAGCGGCTCTCGAACAAGTCACCGCGACCGTGAAGGGCTCTTCCGAGCGCGCGCAGGAGACAAGGGCCCTTGTGCTGGAAGCACGCGATTGCGCCGCCCAGTCCAGCGGTGTCGTCAACAGCGCGATCGAGGCGATGACGCGCATCCAGCGCTCGTCCGGAGAGATCAGCCAGATTATCGGTGTTATCGATGAAATTGCCTTCCAGACGAATCTGCTTGCCCTGAACGCCGGCGTTGAGGCCGCGCGTGCCGGGGATGCCGGCAAGGGATTTGCGGTTGTGGCCCAGGAGGTGCGTGAACTGGCTCAGCGCTCCGCCACCGCCGCGAAGGAGATCAAGACACTGATTGCCAATTCCGGGACCGAGGTCAATTCTGGCGTCAAACTTGTCGGCGAGACAGGCACGGCCCTTCAACGCATTGGAACCTATGTCACCACCATAACGCAGAATGTCGATGCGATCGCGAGAGCCTCAGCCGAACAATCGGTCGGTCTCCAGCAGATCAGTACGGCCGTCAACGAACTCGACCAGATGACGCAGCAGAATGCGGCAATGGTCGAGGAGACCTCTGCTGTCAGCCATACCTTGTCGGAGGGGTCGACCCGGCTGACAGAATTGGTGCAGACCTTCACCCTGAACCGTCGGACGGCCATTCGGGAGCCGGGATCGGAGCGACCCGGCAACCATGCGAGCAGCCAGCCGGTACGTCGGATTGCTTGAACTCGTCGTCCCGCCGGGCACCGCATCGGAACCACAGCACGGTTTAGTGGGGCGTCGTTTGCCGACATTGGGATATGTCGGCAAACACATTTCTGGTCCGGCCTTGATACAGATCAACGCGTCGGTGTGAGCAGAGACTATCCTGATGGGAAGCGGCAAGTCAGCCGTCGGAGGTCTCTATGGCATTCAAGTCAATTTTGGCTGTCCTTCGCGTCGGTCAGGCCGAAAATGATCTCGAAGCGGCTGTCGAACTGGCCCTCGAGTCTAATGTTCATCTCTCCGTTGTGGCTGTTCTGATTTGCTCGCCGCCGCCGACCTTCGACCAGCCATCCACCGTGCCTTTGTTCTGGGTGGAGGAAAGGGAAAAGGAGGCGCGCCAACTGGACGAATATGTGTCGAGGCTGTCGGCCTCCCTGGCCAGGAAACCTGTGCTTCACGATGTGCAGCGCCTGCACGTCGAAAGTGCTCTGGCCTCCGAGCGACTGAGCGAGCGAGCGCTTTATGCCGATCTGACGATCATCGGCGCCGACTTGCGACGGGATCTCGATCTGCATCGCATGGCGATTGATGGCTGCATGTTTCGTTCGGCACGCCCGATACTTTTCACGCCCGCCGAGATCGATACCTCCCTCAAGCCGCGAACCGTACTTCTTGCCTGGGATTGCAGTCTGGAAGCAGCACTTGCCGCCCGCGCGGCGACGGACATAATGGCAACGGCGCAAGCCGTGCATGCCACGCTCGTGGATCCACAGGCGATCGAGTCCGCCAGCGGCCAGGAACCGGGGGTGGATATTGCCACATATCTTGCTAGGCATGGGGTTAATGTGATCGTGGACCGTTTGCCATCCATGGGACGGCCGGTCGCGGATGTCCTGAAGCAGCATGCCGGGGACATCGGCGCGGATATGATCGTCATGGGCGCCTATAGCCATTCGCGTTTTCGCGAACGGCTCTTCGGCGGGGTCACACAATCGATGATCGAACATTGCGACGTTCCGGTCCTGATGATGCACTGACAATCGCAATGTTGTTTAGGCGTTCCGCATTTCCGGGTGCCCGTACATTCAACGCACTGCTCGTCGTTTTAATGCATTTTGCGTCGTCGCCATGCAGAATATCTGGATAAAATCAAAACGAATTATGGTGTGAATTTAATCTTATGCAATCTAAGATTGTCGACCTGCTTTCCAACAGATCGATCTTGGGTGCTTTTTTGTGTTATTTTTCGTTAATATGGTGTTAATCAATCCAAGCCAAATCTGCGGTTGCACAATTTCAACGGATGATCGATGCCTGTCAGCCCACTTTCACTTCTATCGCCCAACGCGCTTGACGCCTATATCGATCTCAGGTCTGTGCCGAAGCATCGTCATTTCGGACAGAATCCGATGGTGGACCGCCTTCGCCGGGCCGTACCGTTTGACTACATCGTGATCAGTGGTCTCGATGTAGAACATTTTCGCTTCGGCGAAGGGTTTTCTATCGATACAGATATACCTCCCGCGTTCCTTGAAGCTTATGAGGCTGATCGGCTTTATGAAGTTGACCCCTTTTTAATCGCGGCTAGATCGTCTTTGACGATGGTTGTCGAGAGCGATGCCTATGCAGCGAACGAGCCACCGCCGCGCCTCATCTATCTGCAACGCTTGTTCAATGTCCAAAACCGGGTTCTCATTCCTGTTTTGCGCGGCGAAACGATCTATGGCGCGATCAGTTTTTCGCGCTCGACAGCATTTTCGCCGGATGAACTTGCCTTCCTCAATCTCGTGTCGGAGCCGCTTCACTTTGCTTTTACGAAGCCGCTGATGGACCGTTTCGCAGCCGATCAGTTGCGGCTGACGAGGGGCGAACTTGCCTGCCTAGCCGAAGCGAGCCGCGGCCTGACCAGCGAGGCAATCGCTTTAGCGACAGGCTACCAGAATGACACGGTGAACAGCTATATCAAAGCGGCAATCAAAAAGCTGGGCGCCGCAAATCGCACGCAGGCCATAGCCGAGGCCATTCGCCGTAAGCTTATTGCGTAGAAGATGGAGCCGGTCCTGCGGGTTCTCATAATTGCCTGAGATGTAGGCGGATGAGGAAGCCGAGGCTGTCTATGCTGAAATATTCCCACCATCGGCCGCGTCGTATAGGGTATTTGCGTTGCCAGGATGGTCACTATCAGGGATGTATGGCCACCCCTGAAAACTAAGTGTACTGCCGCTTTTCGTGGGTTCCCCCATCAAGGCATTCAGCCGGTCGGAAGAACCCTGCGCTTCATCACGCCTTCGAGAAAACGTAATCCGTCTCCTGCTGCAGTGTTTCGCCCGGACGAAGAATGGCCTTCGGGAAACCCTCATGATTGATGGCATCCGGCCAGATCTGTGTTTCCAGGCAGAAGCCGGCGAAAGGGCCGTAGGTCCGGGCTTCCAGGCCCGGGACCGGGACATTCATCTTGAAGCCCGTGTAGAGCTGGATGCCGGGCTCCGTCGTGCGCACTTCCATCGAGACACCAGAATTGATGCTGCGCACCAGTGCGACGGTTCGTTTCGCTACTCTTTCCGCCGAGAGGCAGAAATTGTGATCGTAAGGGGCGCCGTCACTTTCCAGTTGGCGGCGCATCGCCGTCATAGTTCGCAGGTCGAAGACGCTTCCCTCTACCGGCGCCACTTCACCAGTCGGAATTTGTCGTGCGTCTGTCGGCAAATAATGATTGGCACCGATCATGATGTCGTGGCCAAAGGTGTCGGGCAGTCCGTCGAGGTTGAAATAGCTGTGCTGGCAGACATTGGCGATGGTGGTGCGATCGGTCGTGCTCTCATAGACGACGGACAGCACGCCGCCTTCACTCAGGCGGTAGGTGCAGGTGATCGTGCAATTGCCGGGATAGCCGGCGCGACCATCAGGATCGACGATCTGCAGCGTGACGCTGTTTTCGGACTGGCTGAGGATCGTCCAGTTTTGCCTGGCGATGCCGTTGCTGCCGCCGTGCAGGTGCGAGACGTCATTCTCGTTCAGTTCCAGCTGGTAGGCCGTTCCGTCGATGCTGAAGCGGCCACCGCCGATGCGATTGGAGTTGCGGCCCGGCGTTGCGCCGAAATAGGGCGAATGCTCGAGATAATCGGGGAAGGTTTCGAAACCGAGCACCAGGGGTGCCGCATGCCCATCAAGGCGCAGATCCTGGATGATTGCGCCCCAAGTGAGGACATTGGCGGTGAGCCCGCCGCTCTTGATAACGACGCGAAGGACCGGTTCGCCGGATGGCGTCTGCCCGAATGTTTCAGTCTTTGTATTCACGGCCTTGATCCTCCCGGTATCCGTCGCGCGGCAAACTGCGTCATTTCGAAGATTGCGGCAACAGAAAAGTCATACAATTCATGGTGCTGAGTCGGCCCGTCCCGTTCTTCTCACTCAATATTTGTGGCCAGCACGGCAAAACGCTCAAAAGGTTTTCTGGTAGATGATGAAAGGGGTCTTGTCGGCGATCCGGTCATAGAGTTTGCGCGCCGTGGCGTTGAAGTCCTGCGTCATCCAGTAGACTTCTTCGCTTCCTGCGTCTTTGGCTCTTGCATAAACCGCCTCGATTAGGGCCCGGCCAATGCCTTGGCCGCGGATCCCCGGATCTGCGAACAGGTCCTGGAGATAGCATATCGAATTGCGGTGCCAGCAGGACCGGTGGAAAAGAATGTGCGCGAGGCCGACCGGCCTTCCATCGAGGATGGCGAGCAGGCCGGCATATTCATTGATGTCGCCGCTCAGCAGCCGGGAAAAAGTGAGCGTGTATATGTCTTCGGGCAGGGTGGTTTCATAGAAATCGAGATAGGCCGTCCAGAGCCGGCGCCAGTCCTGCTCGTCGCTGGCCTGAACCGGCCTGATCTCAAGATTTCCGCTCATTGCTGATCCGTCCTCGTATCCTTGCCGATATCATCGAGATCATAGGGTGTCGTCTGGTAAATGGCGTTGATCCAGTTGCCGAACAGAAGATGCGCATGGCTGCGCCAACGGTTCTGCGGCGGCAGCGACGGATCATTGTGCGGGAAATAGTTGCGCGGCATCTTGATCGGCACGCCCGCATTTACATCGCGGAAATACTCGTCCGACAGCGAGGTCGAATCATATTCGACATGGTTGAAGATGTAGAGCCGGTTGCCCTTCTTCTCGTGCAGCAGACAAACGCCGACTTCATCGGATTCCATCAGCGTTTCCAACTCCGGCACCTTGTCGATGTCGGCACGGCGGACTTCGGTCCAGCGGGACACGGGAATCTGGAAATCGTCTGAGAAGCCGCTGAGATAGGCGGAAGAGGGATTGAGGTTGTGGTGACGGTAGACGCCGAAGGCCTTTTCCTTGAGCGCATATTTCGGCACGCCATGGAAGTGATAGGCGGCCGCCATCGCGCCCCAGCAGACGTTCAGCGTCGAATGCACATTGGTCTGCGTCCAGTCGAAGATCTGCTTCATCTCGTCCCAATAGGTGACGTCCTCGTATTCCAGCGTCTCGATCGGAGCGCCGGTGATGATGAAGCCGTCGAACTTGCGATCCCTCACCTCTTCCCAGGTGTCGTAGAAGGACAGGAGATGGTCCTCCGATGTGTTCTTGGCCTTGTGGCCGCCGACGCGCACGAGCGACAGCTCGACCTGCAGCGGCGAGGCGCCGACGAGGCGGGCGATCTGCACCTCGGTCTTGATCTTGTTCGGCATGAGATTGAGCAACCCGATCTGCAGCGGCCGGATGTCCTGGCGTATGGCGGCCGTTTCGGTCAGCACGCGCACACCCTCCTTGACGAGGGTTTCGACGGCGGGCAGAGAATCAGGGATCTTGATGGGCATGGCTTCACTCGAACGGACATGGACGCCGACCGAGGAAGGGATGCGGGTGCTGTGACACCCACGGCCCTTTAGCGATTTGTTTAACGTGGCTGCAAGCCGGCCGGCCAAATCACCACGATGTCTAGATAACGCCTGTCGGGGCGGGAATCAATATGTGATCCACTTCCGCTTGTATCCTGAAACTCTAAAGAGACATCAGCCGTTACCCTTCCATCTCGGGAGGATGCGCGATGTCGAGCTTGGCCTATCAAATCAGCCCCAAGGATTTCCGGCAGCGGCGTATGCTGCAGGCGACGATCGCCGTTCTGGCCCTGCTGCCGGTTTCCGCCGGACTGGCTGGCGTCCTGACAGGTGCGGGATTTCTCGGATTGAACGTTGTGCCTGTTGATCTCGACAGCCATATCCGTTTTCTGTCCGGATTGTTCCTTGCCTTCGGTATTGGCTGGTACAGCTGCATTCCGGCAATCGAGAAGAAGGCAGAGCGGCTCCACTTTCTGGCAGTTCTGACCTTTTGCGGCGGGCTGGCGCGTCTTGCCTCGCTGGTCATCGCCGGCCGGCCATCGACGGGGCATATGCTTGGATTGGGCATGGAGCTCGTGGTGGTGCCTTGCCTCGTGCTCTGGCATCGGCGGGTGGCGTCGCTTGTCAAAGGCCACATTTGATCGAAGATGAGCAGTCCTTCGAGATTGCAGTTAACTCTGACGTCATCAAAGTCCCGGTTTGCAGCGTAACCGGCAATTCCGGGCTTGACGGGGCTTGTGCGGGACATATTTCGATATCATATTCTATTCACGCATGCTGGAGCCCCGCAGCGGCGCCTGGTTCGTGAAGACGACGTGCTTGAACATGTCTCCGGTCCGCACCTGACACCGTAACCTAAATGGGGCTTGAAAGAGGAAACTATGGCTGATCTTCGTAACTACCAAACCCGAGTGTCGCCTGCCGGCGCGCAGGCGGGGGCAGTGATCGACCAGGGTCTGCGCACCTATATGCTGAAGGTCTACAACCTGATGGCGCTGGGTCTCGCGATCACGGGTATCGCCGCCTACGCAGCATTTCAATTTGCCTTTGCCGACGGACAACTGACGGCATTCGGCCAGGCGATCTATGTTAGCCCGCTGAAGTGGGTCGTGATGCTCGCTCCGCTGGCGCTCGTCTTTTTCTTAAGCTTCCGCATCAATTCCATGAGCGTTTCTGCGGCGCAGACAACCTTCTGGATTTACGCGGGTCTGATGGGTCTCTCGCTGTCGTCTATCTTCCTGATCTATACCGGCCAGAGCATCACCCAGACGTTCTTCGTCACGGCGGCCTCGTTCGGCGCCCTGTCTCTCTTCGGCTATACGACGAAGCGTGACCTGACGGGCATGGGCTCGTTCCTGATCATGGGCCTGTTCGGCCTGATCATCGCCTCGATCGTCAATATCTTCCTGGCCTCTTCGGCGCTAGAGTTTGCGATTTCCGCAATCGGCGTTCTGATTTTTGCTGGTCTCACCGCCTACGATACCCAGAAGATCAAGGAAATGTACTACGAGGCAGATAGCGTCGAAGCTGCGGGCCGCAAGGCCATCATGGGCGCGCTGACGCTGTATCTCGACTTCATCAACCTGTTCCTGTTCATGCTGCGTTTCCTCGGAAACCGCGAATAGTCTGAACCGGACGCGATTTGAAAAGGCGGCTTCGGCCGCCTTTTTTGTGGCCAGTGGAAAGCTTGAACCAAGAGCCCTGTCGTGTCAGAGAACAGGGATACTGAACATGTCTGGACAGATGCCGTGACCTTATCCCTGCGCGATGCCATCCTTGCCGATCTTCCTGTTATCACGGCCATCTATAGCGAATCGGTCATGAACGGGGTGGCGAGTTACGAGATGACGCCGCCGGACGAAACGGAGATGGCGGAACGTTTCGCGACGATTACCGGCAACGGCTATCCCTATATCGTGGCACAGGACGAAGCGGGCAAGGTTCTTGGATATGCCTATGCCTCGGCTTTTCGCACCCGCGCTGCCTATCGTTTTCTGGTCGAGGATTCGATCTACCTGGCGCCGGAAGCCCGCGGCAAAGGCGTTGGAAAGCGTCTCCTGGCGGACCTTATCGAACGGTGCACGGTTCTTGGTTTCCGGCAGATGGTTGCCGTTATCGGCGGCGCGCACCCCGCTTCGGTCGCCGTACACCTTGCTGCCGGCTTCGAGCATGGCGGACTGATGAAGGGCACCGGCTTCAAGCACGGCCGCTGGCTAGACACGATCATCATGCAGTTGGCATTAGGCGGGGGCACGCAGAGCGATCCGCAGCTGGACGTCTATCCCGATACGCTCCATCGTCGCTGAAGATTTGCGGCGAACAAGGCGCCACGGGCTGGTTCAGGTGTCGATCAGCTTTAAAGCCTTGTCGAAAACCTTGAGGACCTGGGGCAATTCCTGGCCGCGCTTCAGAATCCGGCCGTTGACGTCAATGACGCAAAAAGCACCTTGCTTGGCGGCGAGCTTCGGGTTTTCTCGATCCGGTACAGCGGGGTTTCCCCTGATCGCTTGAACACGGAGAAGACCGCCCGGTCCTTCAGGTGGTCGATGGCGTAATCGCGCCAGTCGCCTTCGCCGACCATGCGGCCATAGATCCGCAGGATAAGGTCCAGTTCCCGACGATGGAAGGTGATGGGCAGCGGGTCGCGGGCATGGCGGTATTCGTGCAGATCGACGACGACGTTCGATGCGGTCTCACGCTCCGACCGCGTATCACCACGCGGCAAATCCGGCTGATCTGTCATTCTTTTTCCGGCCTTGTATTGTGACAGGACCGTTACAGTGTGCCTGACCTTGACCGAAAATCAAGCCGCAAGCCCATTTGCTTTTTTACATCCGCCCTATTTCAGCCAAAACCATGCCCAGATTGACCGCAATATTGCGAGGTGTCGCCCGTGGACGGTCGGTTGCCACCCTGTCCATTGCGGCACCATAGCCTGTTGGAGGCATTCGCTCTTCAAGACTATGGTTGGTTCGGTCCGGTACCTTCGAACCCTCAGCCCCAGCCCCTCGTTGTTACCGGGCCGAACCGATTGTCATGCGAAGCAGCCGTCAGTTGGCCGTGTCACCGGCCAGGATGGTGGTCGCGCCGAGGATGGCTCTTGGCTTTTGGCCGTCCTCGACCGTTTGCAACAGGATCGCACAGCCCCCGCTTTCGCCCTGCTTCAGCACCGAAGCCGGCAGGACGAATTTCGATGCCTTGCCATTCCACATACCGATCGTCTGGACGTCGCGCACGGCATGCCAATAATCGACGCGCTTGCCGCTGTTTTCGCCCTTTTCGATATCAACGGTTTGCCGGCGATTAAAATAGACCACGACGACATCCGCCTTGCCTTCACCGGCTCCGACATCGATGTCGATCTCTTCGCGGCCGATCCGGGCGCCGATCTTGACCGTGAGGCCTTCGCCACCGGCAGCCATCGTTTCGACCCGCGTCTTGATGCCGGCAAGATCGGAGCCGTTGACATGGTCGCGTCCGTTGATCACCGCTTGCGGCGTATAAACGCCATTGCGACCGAGCGCCTTTGCATAGGCATATTGGCGGGCCGTGTTTTCTTTCGAACCGAGCGTGTCCTGCCAGCCGAGATAGTTCCAGTAATCGACATGATAGGAAAGGGCGACAACTTTTCCCTCTTCGACCAGGCGCTTCAGCGCGGCATCGGCCGGCGGGCAGGACGAGCAGCCCTGGCTGGTAAAAAGCTCAACCACGCCGGTTGGCGACACGTCATCGGCAAAGGCAGGCAGGGAGGCGGTCACACCGAAACCCAGGGCCATGAGCAGGCGACGGACGTTGCGCGTTCCAGACATCAGACGTTCCATTCCTTCGCGCATACCATCAAGAGGCGTCTGGAACATATATCCCAGCGCAGGTAAAAAATCGGTGAGACCGCATGGCTCTTCGAGCACGACGATCCTGTGTTCGGAGGAGTTCCCTTCTCGGCCCTGTCATACGCCGCATGCACTTCAACAGAAAGTCACGTTGGAGTGAGCCGGTGCGCTCTTTTCCGGAAACGAAAAAAGCCGGGGCGTTGGCACCCCGGCTTCATCAAGATATTACAAGGGTCGATCAGGCAGCGAGGTCGCGCAGAACGGTCTGCAGGATGCCGCCATTGTTCATATAGGTCACTTCGTCCAGCGTATCGATACGGCAGACGAGCGGCACTTCCTTCACGGATCCATCGCCATAGGTGATGACCGCGACGCGCTTTTCACGCGGCTGGACATTGCCGAGATTGTCGATCGTGACGCTCTCGTCGCCCTTGAGGCCAAGCGATTCCCAGGTTGTTCCTTCTTCGAAGACGAAGGGCACGATACCCATGCCGACGAGGTTGGAGCGGTGGATGCGCTCGAAGGACTGGGCGATCACGGCCTTGACGCCGAGAAGATTGGTGCCCTTGGCCGCCCAGTCGCGCGACGAGCCGTTGCCGTATTCGACACCGGCGAAGATGACCAGCGGAACGCCTTCGGCCTTGTACTGCATGGCGGCGTCGTAGATCGACATCTCTTCCTTCGAAGGATAGTGGATCGTGTAGCCACCTTCCTTGCCGTTCGGTCCCATCATGTGGTTGCGGATGCGGATATTGGCAAACGTGCCGCGCATCATCACTTCATGGTTGCCGCGGCGCGTGCCGTACTGGTTGAAGTCGGCAACGCCGACGCCATGGCCGATAAGGTATGCACCGGCTGGCGAGGCCGCCTTGATCGAACCGGCCGGCGAGATATGGTCGGTGGTGATCTTGTCGCCGAACAGGCCAAGAACGCGGGCGCCCTTGATGTCGGAGATGCCCGAACCGGACTTGCCCATGCCGATGAAATAGGGCGGGTTCTGGACATAGGTCGAGTTGTCATCCCAGGCATAGGTCTGGCCTTCCGGAATCTGGACGGCCTGCCAGTTGACGTCGCCCTTGAACACGTCGGCATATTTCGATGCGTAGAGTGCGCGGGTGACGTATTTCAGGATGTATTCCTGGATTTCCTGCGAGGTCGGCCAGATGTCCTTGAGGAACACCGGCTGTCCGTCGCTGCCGATACCGAGCGGTTCGGTCGTCAGGTCCTTCTGGACGGTGCCGGCGAGCGCATAGGCGACGACCAGCGGCGGCGAGGCGAGATAGTTCGCCTGGACGTCCGGCGAAATGCGGCCTTCGAAGTTGCGGTTGCCCGAGAGCACGCCCGACATGATCAGGCCTTTCTCGTTGATCGTCTTGGAAATCGGCGCCGGCAGCGGACCGGAATTACCGATGCAGGTCGTGCAGCCGAAGCCGACGAGGTTGAAGCCGAGCGCGTCGAGATCCTTCTGAAGACCCGACTTTTCGAGATACTCGCCGACCACCTGGGATCCGGGTGCGAGCGAGGTCTTGACCCACGGGGCCGACTTCAGGCCCTTGGCGACCGCGTTGCGGGCAAGAAGGCCGGCAGCGATGAGGACGCTCGGGTTGGACGTGTTGGTGCAGGACGTGATGGCGGCAATGGCGACGTCGCCATGGCCGATATCGTAGTCGGCACCTTCGACGGCGTAGCGCGCATCGAGCTGGCCCGGCTTCTTGTATTCGCCTTCCAGCGAACCGGCGAAACCGGATGCGATGTTTTCCAGCGGAATGCGGCCTTCCGGACGCTTGGGGCCGGCCATGGCAGGAACAACCTGGCCGAGGTCGAGTTCGAGCGTGTCGGTGAAGACCAGATCGGCGCCGTCGCCTTCACGCCACATGCCTTGAGCCTTGGAATAGGCTTCGACCAGCGCGATGCGCTGTTCTTCGCGGCCGGACATGGTGAGGTAGTTGATGGTTTCGCTATCGACCGGGAAGAAGCCGCAGGTCGCGCCATATTCCGGGCCCATGTTGCCGATCGTTGCGCGGTCGGCGAGCGTCATGTTGTCGAGGCCGGGGCCGAAGAATTCGACGAACTTCGAGACGACGCCCTTCTTGCGCAGCATCTGCACGACCATCAGCACGAGGTCGGTGGCGGTGACGCCTTCCTTGAGCTTGCCGGTCAGCTTGAAGCCGATGACTTCCGGCAGGAGCATGGAGACCGGCTGGCCGAGCATGGCCGCTTCCGCCTCGATGCCGCCGACGCCCCAGCCGAGAACGCCGAGGCCGTTGATCATCGTCGTGTGGCTGTCGGTGCCGACGCAGGTATCCGGATAGGCGGTGATCTCGCCGTCTTCTTCCTTCGTCCAGACCGTCTGGCCGAGATATTCGAGGTTGACCTGATGACAGATGCCGGTGCCCGGAGGAACGACGCGGAAATTCTTGAAGGCCTGCTGCCCCCACTTCAGGAAGCGGTAGCGCTCGCCGTTGCGCTCGTATTCGAGTTCGACGTTGCGGGCAAAGGCGGTCGGGGTGCCGAATTCATCGACGATAACCGAATGGTCGATGACGAGGTCGACGGGAACCAGCGGGTTGATCTTTTCCGGGTCGCCACCGAGATTGACCATGGCGTCGCGCATGGCAGCCAGATCGACCACAGCCGGAACGCCGGTGAAGTCCTGCATCAGCACGCGGGCGGGGCGATAGGCGATTTCGTTTTCAGCCGTGCCCTTGTCGGTCAGCCAGGCGGCGATATTGAGGATGTCCTGCTTGACGACGGAGCGACCGTCCTCGTTGCGCAGCAGGTTCTCGAGCAACACCTTCATCGAATAGGGCAGCTTGGAGACGCCGGCGAGGCCATTCGCTTCGGCTTTCGGCAGGCTATAGTAGACGTAATCGACGCCATTTACGGTGAGAGTCGAACGACAATTAAAACTGTCAAGGGATTTGGACACTGGTTACCCCGTTCCGTTTGATCGCCAAGAACTGACGTACGAACGCCCTTGCGCTTTGGGAGCGCGAATTGGGATGCGGGTACGGCCATTTCCGCTGTCCGTACGTGGAAAACTTCCATGTTCGGGCGCTAGGATGAAATTCACGCCGACCGCTGGCGTGTTGGGGCGTTTATAGATAATTTCTCAGAAACGTGCCAGACCAACTCTCCTCAAATTGAGACAATTTTTTCGCATTGCGACGAACGTCGTAAAGGGATCGTGAATGCCGGTGAAACTGCATGTGGAAGATTTGGCTGCCAGACGCGGTGAGGACCTGATTTTCCACGATATTTCCTTTGTTCTTAGGGCCGGCGAAGCGCTTGTCGTGACGGGTGCGAACGGGTCGGGAAAGTCGACGCTCCTGCGCGCCCTGTCGGGGCTTTTGCCGCCGGAAACGGGCAGGGTTCGGATCGAGGGTGCCGGGAGCCCCAACCTTGCCGAATCCAGCCACTATCTCGGGCATCGAAATGCAATGAAGCGCGAACTGACGGTCGGCGAGAACCTGGTTTTCTGGCAGGACTTCATGGGTGATTCGCCTGATGGTAACGGCCTGCCGGTTGACGTGGCGATTGAGGCTCTGGGTCTGTCCGGTATCGGCCACCTGCCATTCGGCTATCTCTCCGCCGGCCAGCAACGCCGCATGGCGATGGCGCGGCTGCTTGTCGCCTACCGTCCTGTCTGGCTGCTGGACGAACCGACGGCTGCGCTCGATGCCAGCGCCGACCGCATGTTTGCAGGCCTCGTCCGCATCCATCTCGAAAAGGGCGGCATCGTCGTTGCCGCAACGCACCAGCCGCTGGGGATCGACGGCGTTCGGGAGTTGCGGATGACGGGGTTTGCGGGTGTGGGGGACGTGATTTGATGTCCGTGTTTGCGGCGACTACCCCTCTCTGTCACTACGTGACATCTCCCCCACAAGGGGGAGATCGGCCGAGACTGTCGAGCGTCCCTCACCCTCAACACGGGAGCGGTTAGGGAAAAGAATAATCTCCCCCTTGTGGGGGAGATGTCGGCATGGCCGACAGAGGGGGCGAAACTTTCCGCGCGGGAGGAACCTACCGATGATCGCCCTTTTCCTCCGCGACCTCAAACTCTCCGTGCGCGCCGGTGGCGGGGCGTTGATTGGCGTCCTGTTCTTCATGACGGTGGTTGCCGTCATTCCGTTCGGGGTTGGCCCTGATCTCAATCTTTTGTCGCGCATCGGGCCGGCCATTCTCTGGATCGGCGCGTTGCTTGCCTGCCTTCTCGGGCTCGACCGGCTGTTCCAGGCCGAACGCGAGGACGGGTCGCTCGATGTGATGCTGATGCAGGAAACGCCTTTGGTGCTGACCGTTCTCGTCAAGTGCCTGGCCCACTGGACGGCCTCCGGGCTGCCGCTGGTGATTGCCTCCCCGCTGCTTGGGCTTTTCATGAACATGAACGAAGTGGCGATCGGCGCGACCATGCTGACGCTGCTGGTCGGCACGCCGGCGATCACCTTCATCGGTGCGGTCGGGGCTGCCGTGGCGGTGGCCCTGCCGCGCGGCGGATTGCTGGTGTCGATCCTGGTCCTGCCGCTTGCCATTCCGGTGCTGATTTTCGGCGTCAGTGCGGCCTATGCAGCAGTCGAGGATCCGGCGCCGTTCCTGCCGCCGTTCCTGATCCTGATCGCCATCACCCTGTTTTTTGCCGTCATCGGTCCGCTGGCTGCGGCGGCAGCGCTTCGCTCGTCGTCGGACTGACAAAAACGTGATCGTGCCGGGTTGATTGAAGATAAACCTCTTCCGCGTTAAAGAAGCATCATGAGCGAACAAAGCCTTGCCATCCGCAAATTCAGCGACCTTGCCAATCCCACCCGGTTCATCGGATTGGCGGAGCGTTTGCTGCCGTGGTTTTCCGGTTTGACCGCCCTTCTGTTTGCCGTCGGCCTCTATCTCTGTTTTACCACCGAGGGCGATTACCAGCAGGGCGAGACGGTGCGCATCATGTATGTGCACGTGCCGGCCGCCTGGCTGTCGATGATGTGCTACACCGTGATGGCGCTTTCGGCGCTGGGAACACTGGTCTGGCGCCATCCGCTGGCGGATGTGTCGGCCCGGGCGGCGGCGCCGATCGGTGCCTGCTTTACCTTTCTCGCATTGGTCACCGGTTCGCTCTGGGGCAAGCCGATGTGGGGCGCCTGGTGGGTGTGGGATGCGCGACTGACCTCCGTCTTTGTGCTGTTCCTGATGTATCTCGGCCTGATCGCGCTCAACCGCGCCATGGATGATCCGGGCAAGGCGGCAAAGGTCTCGGCGATCCTTATTCTCGTCGGCTTCGTCAATATTCCGATCATCAAGTTTTCCGTCGAATGGTGGAACACGCTGCATCAGCCGGCAAGTGTCCTGCGGCTTGACGGTCCGGCGATCGATCCGGAATTCCTGCGGCCGCTGCTTGTCATGGCGCTCGCCTTCACAATGCTGTTTTTACCCTGCACATCGCGGCCATGCGCAACGAAATCTGGCGCCGGCGGGTGACGTCGATGCGTCGCCAGGCCGCACGCGCGGTCGGCATGGCCGATGCCGGTGGTATGGAAGGACAGAAACGATGATGAGCCACACCGGTTATGTGATCGCCAGCTACGGTATAGCGGCCTTCACCGTCGCGGGATTGATCCTCTGGGTGCTCGCGGATGGCCGCGGTCGTCGGCGCGAGTTGAAAGCGCTTGAGGACGCGGGCATTCGCCGCCGGTCCGCATCAACAGCAGCCGGAGAGGCGCAATGACGACCGAAACGCCGGCTCTGCCGGAAGAGAGCCGCTCGGGCAAGATGCGTATTGTCTTTGCGTTGCTGCCCCTCATTATATTCGCAGCGCTCGCCGCCATCTTCTTCAGCCAGCTGCAATCCGGCAAGGATATCAGCGAGATCCCGTCTGCGCTGATCGGCACCAAGGCGCCGACGCTCGACATGCCGCCTCTTGCGGGTGCGATGTTCGGTACCACGCCGATGCCTGCGCTGACCGATGCGTCAATCAAAGGCAAGCTGACGCTGGTCAATGTCTGGGCATCCTGGTGCATTCCCTGCCGCGAGGAAAACCCTATTATCCTTGAACTTGCAAAAGACAAGCGGCTGACGGTGGTCGGCATCAACTACAAGGACGAGACCGCCAACGCACTACGGTTCCTAGGAGAACTCGGCAATCCGTTCTCCGCCATCGGCGTCGATCCGCGCGGCAAGGCGGCCATCGACTGGGGCGTCTACGGTATTCCGGAATCCTATCTGGTCGATGCCAACGGCATGATCGTCTACAAGCGCGTCGGCCCGTTCGACCAGCGCAGCCTGCAGGAAGGCCTGCTTCCGGCCATCGAAAAGGCAGCGGCAGGACAGGCGGCAGCGCCAGCTGCGGGCAGCTAAACGCCGCCCTGCCAGGCCTTGACTGCATCGAGCGGCCAGACCAGCATCAGCACGTTGAGCGTCAGGTTGTCGCGGATCAGCCAGCCGGTGAAAAGCTCGAAGATGATGGCGACGACGAGAGTCACGGCGACCGGCATGCGCGCGGCAAACAGGAAACCGAGCATCATGAAGATGGTGTCCATCGCCGAATTCAGGATGCTGTCGCCGAAATAATCGAGCGAGATGGTCGCTGCCCTGTAGCGATCGATGATCAGCGGCGTGTTTTCCAGAATTTCCCAAGCGGCTTCGATGACGGTGGCCAACAGCAGCTTGGCCGATAGCGGCTTGGCGCGCAGCAGGAGATGTCCAAGGCCGTAGAACAGGAAGCCATGGATGATGTGCGAGGGTGTGTACCAATCGGCGAGGTGCTGCGAATTGCCTGGGCCATTGGCAACGGGCTCGAACAGTTTGATGTAGCCGCATTCGCAGATGGGGACGCGGCCCATGAAATATTCGGTGACGATCTGGACCAGGAGGACGGCGAAACTCGCGATCAGGAAAAACCGCGAAGCCGAAGGCTGTTGTCCGGAAGAGGCGATATCGCTCACGGCTTGGCGGCTCCGTCTTCAGTCGTTTCGGTGCCGTGTTTCATGATCAGCGGCATCTGGGCCAGCGTGAAGAGGATGGTGATCGGCATGGTGCCCCAGACTTTGAAGGCGACCCAGAAATCGGTCGAGAAATTGCGCCAGACGACTTCGTTCAGAACGGCGAGGAACAGGAAGAACAGGCCCCAGCGGATCGTCAGCTTGCGCCAGCCGGCATCGTCGAGCTTGAAGGCGGCATGGAAGACGTAGCCGAGCAGCGATTTGCCGAAGAGCAGACCGCCGAGCAGGATGGTGCCGAACAGGGCGTTGACGATGGTCGGCTTGACCTTGATGAAGGTGTCGTTCTGCAGGTAGAGCGTCAGCGCGCCGAAGATGAAAACGACGACACCTGATATCAGCGGCATGATCGGCAGCGACCGGGTCAACAGCCAGGACGCGGACAGAGCAATCGCGGTTGCGATCATGAAAAGACCGGTGGCGATGAAGATCGGGCCGCCGAAATCGGTTAGCACCGGAAAACGCGCAGCCAACCATTCGCCGCGCGCATTGGCGAAGAAGAAGACGACCAGGGGCCCGAGTTCCAGCACCATCTTGAGCAACGGGCTGATTTCCTTGCGCGGCTTGACCGCTTCGATCGATGACATGATGTCGTTCCTAAAGTCATTGCGTTGCGTGCCCGGTGCGCGGCTTCATTCGTCTGTCTCGTCGTCATCCTCAGGTCAGGCCCTAGGATGACGGGTTACGGTCTCTAAAACACCAGCAAAATGGCAAAACGATATCCGGGTCAATGGGCAAGTCCGGCGATGGCTTCGGCGAAATCCTTGGCTTCGAAGGGTTCGAGGTCATCGATGCCTTCGCCGACGCCGATGAAATAGACCGGCAGCTTGTGCTTGGCGGAGATGGCGACGAGGATGCCGCCGCGCGCGGTGCCGTCGAGCTTGGTCATGATCAGTCCGTTGACGCCCGCGACATTGCGGAAGATTTCCACCTGGTTCAGGGCGTTCTGGCCGGTCGTCGCATCCAGCGTCTGCAGCACGGTATGGGGCGCATCGGGATCGAGCTTGCCGAGCACGCGCACGATCTTTTCAAGCTCGGCCATCAGCTCCGTCTTGTTCTGCAGGCGGCCGGCCGTGTCGATGATCAGCACGTCGCTTTTTTCAAGCGCGCCTGCTCGAAGGCCTCATAGGCAAGGCCGGCCGCATCGGCGCCGAGCTTGGAAGAGACGATGTCGGATTTCGTGCGTTCGGCCCAGATCTTGAGCTGCTCGATGGCCGCGGCGCGGAAGGTGTCGCCTGCCGCCAGCATCACCTTCAGCCCCGCGCCTGAGAGCTTTGCGGCCAGCTTGCCGATGGTCGTCGTCTTGCCGGTGCCGTTGACGCCGACCACGAGAATGACATGCGGCTTGTGGCTGAGATCAAGCTGCAGCGGCTTGGCGACCGGTCCAAGAACCTTGGTGATCTCGGCGGCCATGATCCGCGTCACGTCCTCGCCGCTGACATCCTTGCCGTAGCGCTCGGATGACAGGGTGTCGGTGATACGCAATGCCGTCTCAAGCCCAAGATCCGCCTGGATCAGAAGATCCTCCAGATCCTGCAGCGTTTCTTCATCCAGCTTGCGTTTGGTGAACAGCGCGGTGATCTGGCCGGTCAGCTGCGACGATGTGCGGGCAAGGCCTTGTCGCAGGCGCTGGTACCAGGTGAGTTTTTGTGCTGGTGCAACGGGTTCCGGTTCGAGGTCCGGGCCGGTGGCGAAGCCCTTGGGGAGGATGGGGGCTTCAATCGGCGTGTCTGAGATTGAGGACGCTTCACCCCCTCTGTCGGTTGCACCGACATCTCCCCCACAGGTGGGGAGATTGGACTCGCGGCCATCTCTGGCGCTTCTCCTGACAGTGCTTGTCCGGTGGAAGGTTCATCAACCTCGATTTGATCTCCCCCTTGTGGGGGAGATGTCCCGGAGGGACAGAGGGGGTATCTCAATGTCAGAAACTTCCGCCGCTTCGGCTTCAGCCTCCAGCAGCGACAGCGGAATGAGCCCGAGATCGCCAATCTGCTCGGTGGCCGGGAGGATTGCCAAGGTTTCGTCTTCCGCGGTCGGCGCCGTAGATCCGTCGTCCTCGATGTCGGCGGAAGGCCCACCTGCCGTTTCCATTTCCTGCGGATGCACCGGATCGGAGGCCAGGGGCAGGGTCTCGCTGCGGGAATGGGGTTCGAGTTCGGCTTCTATGGCGCGCGTTTCCGACGGGCTGAAGGCGGATTCGGCAAGATCCATCACCTCATCGACAATGGGCGTTGCGGCGGGCTCCGCTTGCGCCGGCTTGTCCTTGCCGAAGGTGAAGACCTTTTGAAAAAGCTGAGCGCCATTTGGAGTCCGTAAGCTCGGGCCGCTCAAGCGGCCGTCTGTTGCATCGTAAGGTGCCGGCCATTGTGACCGGTGATTGTTGCCTGCAAAATGGCACGCGGCGCGAGCCCGGGAACGGCGACCAGTGTGAAATTTTCGGTATGCGCCAGGCCGTTGTTCTCGACGAGCAGGCTTTGCTGGGTTCCGACCATGCTGTCAAGATGGGCTTCGTGCAGCCGAAGTCCAGTGGCGCGCAACCTTGCGGCCCGTTCCTTCACCAGCGCCCGGTCGAGTTGCGGCATCCGGGCTGCCGGCGTTCCTTCACGCGGCGAGTAGGGAAACACATGCAGATGGGCGATGCCGGCTTCTTCCGCGAGATTGGCGGCATTTGCAAACATCTCTTCGGTCTCGGTCGGGAAACCGGCGATCATGTCGGCACCGAAGCTCACCTCGGGACGTAGTTTTCGTACATCCTCGATGAAACGCAGGGCATCCGTGCGGCTATGGCGGCGCTTCATGCGCTTGAGGATCATGTCGTCGCCATGCTGAAGCGACAGGTGCAGATGCGGCATGAAGCGCGGCTCGTCGGCGATCAGGTCCATCAGATGGCTGTCCACCTCAATGCTGTCGATCGAGGAGAGACGCAGACGCAGGATTTCCGGCACCTGTTTCAAAAGGGTCTTGGCCAGTAGCCCGAGCGTCGGCGTTCCCGGAAGATCGGCGCCATAGCTGGTGGCATCGACGCCGGTCAGCACGATCTCGCGATAACCGTTTTCGGCAAGCTTGCGCGCCTGATCGACCACCGCACCCATCGGTACCGAGCGCGAATTGCCGCGTCCATAGGGAATGATGCAGAAGGTGCAGCGGTGATCGCAGCCGTTCTGGACCTGGATGAAGGCGCGTACATGGCCTTCGATCAGCTTCACCATCTGCGGCGCGGTTTCCCGCACGCTCATGATGTCGTTGACGCGCAGCTTTTCCTCGGCCGAAACGCCGAAATCGGGCAGGGCGCGGTAGGAGGCACTTTTGAGTTTTTCTTCGTTGCCGAGAACCGTGTCCACTTCCGGCATGTCTGCGAAGGCTTGGCTTTCGGTCTGCGCCGCGCAGCCGGTGACGATGATGCGGGCATGCGGGTTTTCGCGCCGTGCACGGCGAATGGCCTGGCGGGCCTGGCGCACGGCCTCACCGGTGACCGCGCAGGTGTTGACGAGGATGGCGTTGTTCAGCCCGGCCTTTTCGGCCTCGCTGCGCATCACTTCCGATTCGTAGGTATTGAGCCGACAGCCGAAGGTTATGATGTCGACGCCGCTCAAAGCGCGCGGGCCTGTTCGCTCGCTGTCGCATCACTTCGCATCCAGGCGCCGGTCGAGGGATCGACCGTGCCGGACCATTCCCATTCGGCGGGGCCGGTCATGACGACATGATCGTCACTTTCACGCCATGCAATCGACAGCATGCCGGGCGGTGTTGCGCTGGCAACCTTGATGTCAACGGTGCGGCCGGTTCTGCCCGTGCGCGCGGCAGAAACGGCGGCAGCGCAGGCGGCCGAGCCGCAGGCAAGCGTCAGCCCGGCGCCGCGCTCCCAGGTGCGTGTGGTCAGCGACGTTGGCGAAGTGACCTGCGCTAGCGTGATATTGGCGCGCTCGGGAAACATCGGATGGTTTTCGAGCAATGGGCCGAAGCGTTCGAGATCGAACGACATGACGTCACGATTGACCCAGAAGATCGCATGGGGATTGCCCATCGACATGACCGAGGGCGAATGCAGGATCGGCGCATCGATCGGGCCGATCTGCAGCTCGATACGGCTGGTATCGTAGAATTCTTCCGAGAGCGGAATACGGTCCCACTCGAACACCGGCTTGCCCATGTCGACGGAAATCGTGCCGTCCTCATGCTCCTGCGCATTGAGGATGCCGGCGACCGTCTGGAAGGTGAAAGCCTTGCGGCCGGTCTCCGCCGAAAGCGCCTGGACGACGCAACGCGTGCCGTTGCCGCAGGCCTGCGCCTTGGTGCCATCGCAGTTGAGGATGTCGATCCAGGCATCGGTGCCGTCGGCCTTTGGATCGTGGATCGCCATGATCTGGTCGAAGGCGGTATCGGGATGGGCGTTGAGCACGATCGCCGCTTCTGGCGTCACACGATCCTTGCGGCCACGCATGTCGATCACCAGGATCTTGTTGCCAAGTCCATTCATCTTCGCAAATTCGACCGTATCGCCCATGACGCCCATTCCACTGCCTGTTGCGGTGTATATGGCGGAAAAGCGCGGAAATTACCAGTGGGGCGGCGCGTGGCTAGGGGGCCGGAACCTCAAACACGTCGCCCGGCGACAAGGCGCGGAACCGGTCGCGGGCGATGCCCTTTTCGTCGAGGGCGGTTTCCAGGGCCCGGGCAGGGTCGTGCATGCCCTCGTTGGTCAGGCGGAATGTGCCCCAGTGATGGCCGACGGCGTATTCCGCGCCGCAGGCGATCAGGCCCTCGACGGCCTCTTCAGGGTTCTGGTGCTGGGCTTTCATGAACCAGCGCGGCTCATAGGCGCCGATCGGCAGATTGGCGAGGCGGAAGGGCCCGTATTTCTCGGCCGCTGCGCGATAGTTGATGGCATCGTGAAAGCCCGTATCGCCGATGTGATAGATCTTGCCGGCGGGCGTGGTCAGGATAAAGGCGCTCCACAGCGCCATGCTGCGATCGAAGGAGCCTCTGGCCGACCAGTGATGGCAGGGTTCACAGTAAAGCGCGACACCATCGATGACATTGATGCCGTCGCCCCAATCCATTGTGGTGATTTCCGCATCGGGGAGAGCCGGATCGATGATCGCGTCATTGCCGAGTGGTGTGATGATGCGCGGCTTGAAGCGGGCATGCAGGGCGCGCAGCGTTGCGATATCCAGATGGTCGTAGTGATTGTGCGTGACGAGAACGACGTCGATCGGCGGAAGGTCGTCGAAGCGAATCCCGGCTTCCGTGGCGCGCTTCGGGCCGGCGAAGGAGACGGGGCTGGCACGTGTTGACCAGACCGGGTCGGTGAGGATGTTCAGACCCGCGACCTGGATCAGCAGTGTGGCATGGCCGACCATGGTGACGCGCAGGCCGGCGCCGCCGATCATCGTGTCCGGCTTTGTTGGCAGGGCTGTGAGTGCGTGGGACTTGGGCCAGGCGATCTTGCCGCCGCCAAACTGCCAGCGCAGAAGGTCGCGAAAGCCCTTCGGGGCCTCGCCGCCCGGATTGAAGAAGCGCACCCCATCGAAATGGTCGGAAACAGGGCCTTGGTAATAAGGATTGCCTTGCTTCGCCATTGACCACCTGTCCTGAGTGGCCGCCTCAATTGCAGCCCAACGCAAATCCCTGAGGTAATCTACACAGGCCGTTTCCGTCTCGCCAGAGCCTGCCGAAAACGTGATCGCGCCGATTACGACAGCAGGGTTGACACAATCCGGTTAGCATCCAATGAAAGTGGATGGTAAATTTGGCAATGCCGGCCATTGTCCCGGTGCGGAAATGGCCGCGGTCTTGACTTATCCGCCATTTTCCTGTTTACCGCCGCCATCAGCTGACAAGTGAACAGACTTGAAGCCGCCGACCGGGACCCGTCAAAGGTATAAAGAGATCCCGGAGGTCAACACCCGACAGCGCGCTGCGCCCTCGGGTGCTTTTTGGCTTTGCGTCTTGTTTTCGAAGCTGGTGATACCAACGTTTCGGGATACGCGAACGCACCCCGAAAAAGGATGAACGGATGTTTGAAAGTCTCCAGGACCGCCTTGGGTCAATCCTGAATGGATTGACCGGCCGTGGCGCGCTGTCGGAAGCCGATGTCTCGGCTGCCCTGCGCGAAGTGCGCCGTGCGCTGCTGGAAGCCGACGTCGCGCTCGAAGTGGTTCGCCAGTTCACCGATAAGGTGCGTGAAAAGGCCGTTGGCGCTGCCGTCCTGAAGTCGATCAAGCCCGGGCAGATGGTCGTCAAGATCGTCCATGACGAGCTGATCGAGATGCTCGGCTCGGACGGCGTGGGCGTTGATCTCAATGCCGCGGCCCCGGTTGTCATCATGATGGTCGGTCTGCAGGGCTCGGGTAAAACCACGACGACCGGCAAGATCGCGCTGCGACTGACAACGCGCGAGAAGAAAAAGTCCTGATGGCGTCGCTCGACACGCGCCGTCCGGCAGCCCAGGAGCAGTTGCGCCAGCTTGGCGTGCAGACCGGCGTCGATACACTGCCGATCATTGCCGGCCAGTCGCCGACCGATATCGCCGCGCGCGCCGTGCAGGCCGCCAAGCTCGGCGGCCATGATATCGTCATCCTCGATACGGCCGGCCGCACCCATATCGACGAGCCGCTGATGATGGAGATGGCGGAGATCAAGCGGAAGTCCAATCCGCACGAAATTCTGCTGGTGGCGGATGCGCTGACCGGTCAGGACGCTGTCAATCTCGCTCGCAATTTCGATGAGCGCGTCGGCATTACCGGCCTTGTGCTGACCCGTATGGACGGCGATGGCCGTGGCGGTGCCGCCCTTTCGATGCGTGCCGTGACCGGCAAGCCGATCAAGCTGATCGGTGTCGGCGAAAAGATGACGGAACTCGAGGAGTTCCATCCGCGCCGCGTCGCCGACCGCATCCTCGGCATGGGCGACATCGTCTCGCTCGTCGAGAAGGCTGCCGAGAACATCGATGCCGAGAAGGCGGCGGCCATGGCCGCCAAGATGAAGACCGGCAAGTTCGATCTCAACGACCTTGCCGACCAGTTGCGCCAGATGCAGAGCCTTGGCGGCATGGGCGGGATCATGGGCATGATGCCCGGCATGGGCGGCATGAAGGACAAGATGGCGTCTGCCGGTCTCGACGACCGCATGTTCGGGCGTCATCTCGCGATCATCTCCTCGATGACCAAGGCCGAGCGCGCCAATCCCGATATGCTGAAGCATTCGCGCAAGAAGCGCATCGCGGCGGGTTCCGGAACGGATGCGAGCGACATCAACAAGCTTTTGAAAATGCACCGCCAGATGGCCGACATGATGAAAATGATGGGTGGCAAGAAGGGCGGCGGCATGATGAAGCAGATGATGGGCGGCCTTGCCGGCAAAATGGGTTTGGGTGGCGGGATGGGCGGAATGAGCGGCATGCCTGACCTGTCGAAGTTGGACCCGAAACAGCTCGAAGCCCTGCAGAAGCAGGCGGAAGCCGCCGGTCTCGGCAAAGGCATGCCGGGCATGGGTGGTGGCGGACTGCCTGGGCTTGGCGGCATGAAACTGCCTGGTCTCGGCGGATTGCCGGGCCTTCCCGGCCTGCCGAAGAAGAAGTGAGGGTTTGGGGACGATGATTGATCCCGAGATCAAAAGAGAACTTTCGGGCTACCGCCAGTCGATCGACAATATCGATGCGGCGCTCGTGCACATGCTGGCTGAACGGTTTCGCTGCACCAAGGCGGTGGGCGTGCTGAAAGCCAAACATAATTTGCCGCCGGCGGACCCGGCGCGCGAGGAATACCAGATCGCCCGTCTCAGGCAGCTTGCCGAGGACGCACATCTGGACCCGGATTTCGCGGAGAAGTTCCTGAACTTCATCATCCACGAAGTTATCCGGCATCATGAAGCCATTGCTGCCGATCTCAAGGATTGACCAGCTTTAAAACAAACGAACTTGCCGCTCAACGCGGTGAAATTATCTCAAGGAGTACATGACATGGCACTGAAAATTCGTCTCGCCCGCGGTGGTTCCAAGAAGCGCCCGTTCTACCAGATCGTTATCGCCGACGCCCGTTCGCCGCGCGACGGCCGCTTCCTCGAAAAGGTCGGTTCCTGGAACCCGATGCTCAAGAAGGACGATGCAAAGCGCGTTGAACTCAACAATGAGCGTATCGCCTACTGGATGTCGAACGGCGCGCTGCCGACCGACCGCGTTCTGCGCTTCCTCAACGAAGCCGGCATTGTGACCCGCGAAGCCCGCGTCAATCCGACCAAGGCGCTGCCGGGCAAGAAGGCGCAGGAGCGCCTCGCGGAAGCCAAGCAGAAGGCCGAAGACGCCGCTGCAGCCGCTGCCGAGTAATCGCTCGAAAAACTGATATTGCGAACGGGCAGCGTTTCCACGCTGCCCGTTTTCGTTTATGAGCCTTTGCAATTGCGAAAACTGGACCCGGACTTATGAGCAAACTGACGAATCCCGTCCTGATGGCGACGATAGGTGGTGCCCAAGGACTGCGCGGTGAAGTGCGGGCCAAATCCTATGCAGAGGATCCGGTTGCCCTTGGTGACTACGGCCATCTGCACAGTCTGGACGGGCGCTCTTTCGAAGTGCTGGAAATCCGTGAAGCCAAGACTGTCGTCGTCGTCCGCTTCCGCGGCGTCAACGACCGTAACGCGGCCGAGGCCCTGAATGGTCTCGATCTCTACATCGAGCGCGACAACCTGCCCGATGACGATCTGGACGAGGATGAGTTCTTTTATGCCGACCTCGAGGGGCTGGAAGCCATCGATGGCGAAGGCAAGAGTTATGGCACAGTCACCGGCGTTTTCGATTTTGGTGCCGGCGACCTTCTGGAACTGAAAGGCCCCGGTAAGCGTCCGGTACTCATCCCGTTTACCGAATGGTCGGTGCTCGAGATCGACCTTGAGGCCGGCACGATGCTGGTTGATCCCCTGGCCGCCGGCCTGATCGACGATCCGAACGACAAGCCGGAAAGCCCCTTCACGGCTCAGGGTTCGAAGCCGCCGAAGGGCAAGTGAGCGCCAGGCTATGGTCTTTCGTGCAACAGTCCTGACGCTTTATCCGGATATTTTTCCAGGGCATCTGGCGCAGTCGCTTTCGGGCAGAGCGCTGGAGCGCGGGGACTGGGCGATCGATACGCTTCAGATCCGCGATTTTGCCGAGGACCGGCACCGCACGGTCGATGATACGCCGGCCGGCGGCGGCGCCGGCATGGTGCTGAAACCCGATATTCTCGCAAAAGCAATCGACCATGCCTCCGCCGGGGACGATCGTCCCCGTCTTTTGATGAGCCCGCGCGGCAGGCCGCTGACGCAGGCGCGCGTGCGCGAACTTGCGGCCGGGCCGGGCGCCATCATCGTCTGCGGCCGCTTCGAAGGCGTCGATCAGCGTGTCATCGACGGGCGAAAGCTCGAAGAGGTCTCGATCGGCGACTACATCCTTTCCGGGGGCGAGCCGGCGGCGCTGATCCTGCTCGATGCCATCGTCCGCATCCTTCCGGGCGTCATGGGCAATGATCTGTCCGGGGTGCATGAGAGCTTCGAGGGCGGACTTCTGGAGCATCCCCACTATACGCGACCGCAAGTCTTCGAAGAGCAGGAGATCCCGGCGGTGCTGACCTCGGGCAATCACGGTGCGATCGAGAAATGGCGCAACGCCGAGGCCCGCAAGCTCACAGCCGAGCGGCGGCCGGATCTGCTGAAATCCTGACTTCTGTCATCGCAGACGACCTGTGAGTTGCGCGGCTGGCCTAAGTTCGCCACGCTAAAAATGCTGCTTCCGTCTTTTAGACGTCTCAAATGTTGGCCTTGCGGATCAAGTCTTCGTTAACCGGTGTGAAGCATCCTTCATGCGGTCCCGTTGGGAGGAATACAGGAACATGACCAGCAGGGTCTTTGGAAAATCATCCGTAGAAGCGCAGCAGCGCGAAACCGAGCGCTTGGCAGCCTTGGAAAGCCTGGATCTTCTCGACACACCACGGGATGCGGGTTTTGACCGGATCGTCAATCTGATCAAGGAAATCTTCACGGTCGATATCGGTCTCGTCACGCTGATCGATGCACATCGCCAGTGGTACAAGTCCTGCTCGGGACTGCCATCCGACGAGGTCCCGCGTGGCGATACGTTCTGCCGTCACGTCGTTGACTGCGAAGAAGCGGTGGTCGTGCAGGATGCCAGCAAAGACCCGCGCTTCTCGCAACATCCGGCCGTGACGGGTGATACGCATATTCGCTTTTATGCGGGCGTACCGCTCACGACGAAGGACGGACATATCATTGGAACTGTCTGCGCGATCGATCGCCGGCCAAGATCGTTCAGCGACCGCGATGTTGGCTTGCTCCACGAACTAGCCGCTCTGGCGATGGACCGGATAGAGTTGCTGCAATCAGCGGCAACCGACAGCCTCACCGAAGCTTTGACACGGCGCGCCTTCAAGCAGGAGGCCGAGCAGCTTATCTCGCTTGCGCTGCGCCACCAGCATGATCTGTCCTGCCTGACGCTCGACATTGATTATTTCAAGAAGGTCAATGACACCTATGGCCATGCCGCAGGGGATGCGGTTCTCAAAAGAGTTGCGGCAACATGTAAGGCTGCGTTGCGGGCAGGGGATCTGTTCGGCCGTCTCGGTGGCGAGGAATTCGCGATCATTCTTCCACATGTCAATCGGGAGAGTGCAGCCGCGGTGGCTGAAAAGATCAGAGAGTTGATTGCGTCCCGCCCGATCGACGGTGATTTTGGCGCGCTCGATGTGACGGCCAGTTTCGGCGTTTCGACCCTCACGTTGGTCAGCAAGGACATCGAGACATTGCTGGCGCAGGCGGATGCGGCCATGTACCAAGCCAAGCATGAAGGCCGCAAGCGTTGCGTTTCCTGGGCCTCGCTTCAGGCGGCGCAGGGAACAGGGTCGCGGCGACGCGTCCTGAAAGCCGGTACGATCGTTTTCAACGATCGGCGCTCCAGTATCGACTGCACCGTCAAGTCTTTTGGCTCCGACAGCGCCGGCCTTCAGGTTTCCAGTTCAGCTGGCATACCCTCAGAATTCGTTCTGTCGATCAAAGGCGAGGGATTTGAGACGCGGTGCCATGTGATTGCCCAGGACCGTCAACATCTGGAAGTGGCTTTCAGGTAGCGTTTTGAATGTCACCGTCCGCTGTTCGGCTTGCAGTCCCGCAGGCAGGATCATCCCGTCACGAAATAATAGACCGCCAGCAGCAGCCCTACGGCGACGACCAGCGCGCGGATGATCGCCTGCGGTACGCGGCGGGCGAGCCAGACGCCGGCATAGCCGCCAAGCGCGCCGCCCGGGATCATCACCGCAGCTTGCAGCCAGGCGACGACATTGCCACCAGCAAAAACCACGATGGCGACGGCGGCGATGACCATGGCCAGCACGTTCTTCAGCGCATTCAGCCGGTGATAGTCGCCGCCCTTGGAGAGCCCGAGCCCCGCCAGCATCATGATGCCCATGCCGGCGCCGAAGAAGCCGCCATAGATTGCGGTAACGAACTGGATCGCCCAGCCGAGCGGGCCGGATGGCGTGTCCTGTGTCGAGGCCTTTGGACGCAACAGCGGGCCAGCCGCGAAGATCGCTGTGGCTGCCAGCAAAAGCCAGGGCACCATGGCGCGGAAGGATGGATTGGAGAGCGACAGGAGAATCAGCGCGCCAGCGAGACCGCCGACCAGGGAGATGGCGCCGAGCACCAGCACCTCGCGCATGTCCTTGCGGATTTCCTTGGCATAGGCGAGTGCGGAGGTGACATAGCCGGGGAACTGCACGATCGAGGAGGTGGCATTGGCGACGATCGGCGGCAGGCCGGCCAGCGTCATGGCGCCAAAGGTCAGAAACGTTCCGCCGCCTGCGATCGCATTGACGGCGCTCGACAGGAAGCCGGCCAGAAACAGCATGATGATGGTGGATATGGACACGGCGCTCCTCCAGCGTTAGAATCGGACATAGCCCGCAGGCCTGTCGGCGGCAAGACGCGTGAAGGACATTCCGCGGTCTTGGCGGACGAGAATTTTTGCGGCCTGGGGATGACAAAGCCTGCTGTTTGGTGTATTCGCCCGACCGGTTCGGGAAAAATCCCGTCACCTTAAAACAAAGAATAGTGAATTCGCTCCTGTCCTTTTGCCGGGACAACGCTTGGAGGCATCCTTATTGGGATGGTCCAAAAAGCTGCCGGGCGCTCTGGCTGTTTCAGAAGAACTTGAAAAGGTTAGACAATGAACATCATTCAGCAGCTGGAAGCCGAACAGGCCGCCAAGATCGCCGCCAAGCGTACGCTCCCGGAATTTTCCGCAGGCGACACTGTGCGCGTCAACGTCCGCGTTACGGAAGGCACCCGTACCCGCGTTCAGGCCTATGAAGGCGTTTGCATCGCCCGTTCCGGCGGCGGCATCAACGAGAGCTTCACCGTTCGCAAGATCTCCTACGGCGAAGGCGTCGAGCGCGTATTCCCGGTTTATTCGCCGATGGTCGAAGGCGTTGAAATCGTTCGCCGCGGTAAGGTTCGTCGCGCCAAGCTCTATTACCTGCGCGATCGTCGCGGCAAGTCGGCTCGTATCGTTGAAGATACCGGCACGCGCGCCCGCAAGCTGAACGACGCAGAACGCGCTGCCGTTGCCGAGGAAAAGGCACGCATTGAAGCTGAAAAGGTCGCAGCAGCGCAGGCGCTGGCCGCCGAAAAGGCAGCAGCCGATGCCGCAGCCGCAGAAGCAGCAGCCGCCAAGGCCGCTGAAGAAGCAGCCGCTGCAGCCGCAGCCGAGCCGGCAGCAGAATAAGCTTCATTCCTTTTGGATTGACGGAAAAGGCGGTCTTCGGGTCGCCTTTTTTGTTTTTGGCACACCGGGAGCTGCGCGGTCGGCCCGCGGTCTCCGGGGTGATGATTCGCTCGGCAGCGGGGTTTCATTGGAAGGGCATGAGCGGGTAGCAGATCAATCTCTGCTGCCTCGCCTGACCTGCATTCACGGAGCGTGATTTAGCTTACGGCTTGGTTGCCGGGTCCCAATGTTCGTCCGCTTTTCCGTCTTTTATCCGCCAGGTGTCGTACCAGGTGGTCGTGTAGGACTTGGCGGGATCTTTCTCATCCTTCACTTCCCGAACAAGGCCGACTGTCACGAGGTCGCCTTCTGCCGTCACAAAGGCAACAGGCGTCTTGATCTTTTCGGGAATGGGCGATGGTGTGGTCTTAAGGACCTGTGTGAAGTACGCCACCACGCCGGCCCGGCCGGAGGCGGCGTTCGGATTGTGTTGAATGTAGCGCTCGGTCAGATAACGATCGGCCTTGTCCCAGTGATTGGCTTCGAGCAGATCGCGAATGATGCCGTAGACAACCTGCTTGTTGGCATGGAGCTTTGGGTCGGGGCTTGTAAACAACGATTCCGGGTCAGATGCCGCGACCACGGCTTCCTGCGCGCGAACAGGCATTGCTGCCATTGTCGATCCCATCAGCAAAAGTGCGAATGCAGTCGAGATTGTGGTTTGGTTCATCAAACTTCCTTTCAGGCGATGCGGGAACCGCGGGGCGGAGGTTGGCCAGAGCGCCCTCCCGTGGAGAGGACCGTACGGGCAAGCGCGCCGGGCGGAAAGGAGGCAGTTTTTCCGCTGATGGTGCCCAAAAGATAACCATGTTCCGTGCGCGCTGTTCCGCTGTTCCGCTATTTTGAAATTGTGACTGTGAAACAGGCCTGTAGAGCAGCTCATCTCTTGCCAGCCCGTCAGAATTTGTGACAGGTTCCAACCGCCATAATTCAGGAGCTCGCCATGTTTTCCCGCCGCCTTGTTCTCGCCGGTCTGACCGCCATTGTTCTGTCGCCCTTGAGCGCTTCCGCCGCCGATCTGCCTGATCTTGCCGGAAAGAGCGTTGTCGTGGTCACCGAAAATGCCTATCCGCCGCTGCAGTTCGTTGATCCGAAGACCGGCCAGGCAATCGGCTGGGAATATGATGCGATGAACGAGATCGCCAAGCGGCTGAACTTCAAGGTCGAATACCAGAACACCTCATGGGACGCGATGATCCAGTCGGTTTCCGACGGCCAGTACAATATCGGCATGACCGGCATTACCATCAAGGACGAGCGCAAGGAAAAGGTGGATTTCTCCGATCCCTATATGCGTTCCGAACAGTTCATGCTGGTGCGCGGCGATGAGACCCGCTTTACCGATGCCAAGAGCTTCAAGGACTTTGCCGATGGCCTCGTCGGCGCGCAGCCGGGCACGACGCCGTTCTACACGGCTGTCTATGAAGTGCTTGATGGCAACGAGCAGAACCCACGCATCAAGCTGTTCGAAACCTTCGGCGCGACCGTTCAGTCGCTGAAGACGGGCGATGTCGATGTCGTGCTCACGGACGGTACGGCCGGCAAGGGCTATGTCGATTCGTCCAATGGCGAGCTGAAGCTCATCGGCGGACCGCTCGGCACCGAGGATTTCGGCTTCATCTTCCCGAAAGGCTCCGACCTCGTCGCGCCCGTGAATGCCGCCATTGCCGCGCTCAAGGCGGACGGCACGCTGGATGCGCTGAACAAGAAGTGGTTCGTCGATTACAAGATGGGTCAATGATCGTCCGTCGATGACGCCTGCCCATCCCCAAAATTCCACGCCGAAGGGCGACTATCCCTGGTGGCTGGTCGCCCTTGTCGTGATTGCCGTGGTTCTTGCCGCGGTCATCATCGCCAATGACGTCTATTCCCAGGTCTTTGCCGTCGTTTCTGCCGGCATCGGCATCACCGTCTTCGTGACGCTTGTGGGCTTTCTACTGGCAACGGCCCTTGGGTTGGGCATTGCGCTGATGGCGCTGTCCGACAGTGCCTTTCTGCGGCAGACGGCACGCTTCTACACGGAGGTGATCCGCGGCATCCCGGTGCTCGTGCTGCTGTTCTATATCGCCTTTGTCGGCGCTCCGGCGGTTGTGACGGTGATCAACTTCCTGCTGACGCCGCTGATCGACAGCGGCTATATCGAGCCGATGCTGGTGCGCGATGTATCCTTGATGTGGCGGGCGATCATCGCGCTGACGATCGGCTATTCGGCCTTCATCGCCGAAGTGTTTCGCGCCGGCATTCTGTCGGTCGACAAGGGACAGGTCGAGGCGGCCAAGGCGCTGGGGCTTTCGCGATACCAGCGCTTCCGACTGGTGGTCTTTCCGCAGGCGGTGCGGGTCATCCTGCCGCCGCTCGGCAATGATTTCGTGGCCATGGTCAAAGACTCGTCCCTCGTCTCGGTGCTGGGCGTCGCCGATATCACCCAGATGGGCAAGGTCTATGCCTCCGGCTCCTTCCGTTTTTTCGAGACTTATTCGATCGTGGCCTATGTCTATCTGCTCCTGACCATAGGTCTTTCGCTGGGTTTGAGAAGGCTGGAGCAGAGGCTGCGCAAGGGGCGCGGGCATACTTGACCCCGCTGCAAAGCGGCGTGACGGCTTTGCCTGACTGCCGTTTCTGACGAGCGATCACGAAAACCGTACAAGCCCTTATATCCCTGCTCTCATCGGAAAAGATATGCTTTGCGCGTCAGTTCACCGAAAGAATCGGGGGAGAGGATTTTCCTGTTGTAGCAAATGAAATTTCTGATTTACTGGAACTTCGCTTGATGGCTTTAGGGGATATTGCCGATGGTGGGGACCCGCAGGGATATTCTGCTTGGTGGTTTGGCATTGCTTGGCGCCGGCGCGGTCAAAAGCCCGGCATTGGCGCAGGCGGCTTCGTATTTTTCCGGCACCATCCTCGACAATGGCGTGACCTTCCGGGCAACCAACTTCGCCAAGATCGACAGGAAATGGCACCGGCAGGTTGTCAAATATTTCAGCAGCGAGCCGATCGGCACCGTTGTCGTCGATACAAGGCATCATTTCCTCTACCTGATCATGGAGAACAAGACGGCCATCCGCTACGGCGTCGGCGTCGGTCGCGAGGGCTTCAAATGGTTTGGCCGCGCCACGATCGACCGTAAATCGCTCTGGCCGCGCTGGACGCCACCGCCGGAGATGCGCAAGCGTCATCCCGAACTGCCGGAATTCGTGGAGGGGGCTCCGCCAAAAATCCGCTCGGGCCTCGCGCCATGTACCTGCTTCGCGATGGTGTCGATACAGGCTACCGCTTCCACGGTACGCTGGAGCCAGGCAGCATCGGCAAGGATGCCTCCAGCGGCTGCATCCGCATGTTCAACGAAGACGCGATCGATCTTTACCAGCGTTGCCCCATCGGTACCGCCGTGCAGGTTCTGCCGCATATTGCCGACCAGGCGGGAAATACCGCTGAGGTCAGCGCCGCAACTCCGGTCGAATAGGAAAATCATCTGATGTCTTCTACGACCGGATATACAAAATGCCTTGCGGCTACAGCCATGCTTTTGGTGCTCACCTCTTGCAACACCACGGACATTGCCTCCGTGGAGGAACCTGCCGCCGTACCGATGACCGGCCAGACGAATGACCCCGCGCCGGGTTTCGAGAACGTCAAGCTTGGCAGCGAGGAAGACTTCATCCTCAATGTCGGCCGGCGGATCTACTTCACGCAGGACTCTGCCACGCTTGATTCCGTGGCCAGGGTAACCCTGGATAGCCAGGCCAGTTGGCTGAACAACAACCCGAATTGGCTGCTCAAGCTGCAAGGATTTGCCGATGATTCCGGCTCGGAGGCACAAATGAAAGCGCTGTCGCAAAAGCGCGCCGATGCAGCGATGGCCTATCTCGCCTCGAAGGGGTGGATGCAAGGCGCATGTGGGCGAAGGGTTACGGCAAGGACCGCGAGGTCCGCGACTGCGAGGATCGCTCCTGCAAGGTGCAGAACAGGCGTGTCGTTTCAATCTGCGCGCCCAGCGCGACGCGCTCTGATCGCAGATTGGGACAATAATTCTCAATCCCGGCCGATATTGCCGGTAATTCACAAAACTGCTATATGCCCGACCATGGAATCCAAATTCGGATGTTTACCGCAGAATATCGTCGTGCTGCAGGACCACAAGCGTCTGCCGGCACGCTTTTTGCGTGCGTTTCCGGCGCGCTCAACAACCGACTTCGGTAGTTTCCGGGGCGCAAGTCCCGAGTGGGTTTCCGGCGCCCCTTGGCCGGCAGTTTTCCTGATTTCCTTCTTCAAAATGGATGCACAGCCATGAGCGCACCGCGTACCCTCTACGATAAAATCTGGGACGACCATCTGGTCAATCAGCAGGATGACGGCACCTGTCTTCTCTACATCGATCGCCATCTCGTCCACGAAGTGACGAGCCCGCAGGCGTTCGAGGGCCTGCGCATGACCAACCGCACGGTGCGCGCGCCGCAGAAGACGCTGGCCGTCGTCGACCATAACGTTCCGACCTCGCCGGATCGCCATCTCGGCATCAAGAACGAGGAAAGCCGCATCCAGGTGGAAGCGCTTGCCCAGAACGCGGCTGATTTCGGCGTCGAATATTATTCGGCAAGCGATATCCGCCAGGGCATCGTCCACATCGTCGGACCGGAGCAGGGCTTCACCCTGCCGGGCATGACCATTGTCTGCGGCGACAGCCACACCTCGACCCATGGTGCCTTTGGCGCGCTGGCCCACGGCATCGGCACGTCCGAAGTCGAGCATGTGCTTGCCACCCAGACGCTGATCCAGAAGAAGGCCAAGAACATGCTGGTGCGTGTCGACGGCGTTTTGCCGGAACATGTCACCGCCAAGGACATCATCCTTGCCATCATCGGGGAGATCGGCACCGCGGGCGGCACCGGAAGTGTCATCGAGTTTGCCGGCGAAGCCATCCGTGCTTTGTCGATGGAAGGCCGCATGACCGTCTGCAACATGACGATCGAGGGCGGTGCCCGCGCCGGCCTGATCGCGCCTGATGAAAAGACCTTCGAATACATCAAGGGCAAGCCCCGCGCGCCGAAAGGCGAAGACCTCGAAAAGGCAATCGCCTACTGGAAGACGCTGCAGACGGACGAGGGCGCTCATTATGACCGCGTCGTCGTGCTGAACGCCGCCGATCTGCCGCCGATCGTTTCCTGGGGCTCCTCGCCGGAAGACGTCATTTCGGTACAGGGCATCGTTCCGAACCCGGACGAGATCCTGGACGAGAACAAGCGCACCTCCAAGTGGCGGGCGCTCGACTATATGGGCCTGAAGCCGGGCACGAAGATCACCGATATCGCGATCGACCGCGTCTTCATCGGCTCCTGCACCAATGGCCGCATCGAGGACCTTCGCGAAGTTGCCAAGGTCGTCGAGGGCAAGACGGTGGCCTCCACTGTGTCGGCGATGATCGTGCCTGGTTCCGGCCTCGTCAAGGAACAGGCGGAAGCCGAAGGTCTCGACAAGATATTCAAGGCGGCCGGTTTCGACTGGCGCGAGCCGGGCTGCTCGATGTGCCTTGCCATGAACGACGACCGCCTGAAGCCGGGCGAACGCTGCGCCTCGACCTCCAATCGCAATTTCGAAGGCCGCCAGGGTTTCAAGGGCCGCACGCACCTGGTGTCGCCGGCCATGGCTGCTGCAGCAGCGGTATCGGGGCACTTCGTCGATATCCGCGAGTGGAAGTAAGACGTTCACCCTCCCCTTGAGGGGGAGGGTCGGACCTGATGGTCCGGGGTGGGATGATCTGCGGCAGATGCGGTTTGCATTGCAGGTCGCGGCTGTCACCCCCACCGCCGTCATGCGGCGACCTCCCCCTCAAGGGGAGGTGCTAGCCAACCACCCGCACCAGCGTCCCTCGTCGCATGAACCGTAACAGCCGCCGCATCGCCGGCAGGCTCACGGCGACACAGCCCTCGGTCGGTTTGTATCCTGGCTTGGCGAGGTGGAAGAAAATCGCGGAGCCGCCGTTGCGTTTGCGGCTTTTGATGTTCCAGTCCATCACCAGGCAGATATCGTAGAGCCCATCGTCGCGCATCATTCGCTCGTGGCTCGGCTTGAACGGCGCGGAGATGGGCCTGTTGTAGGCGGCATGCCGCGGTTCGTCGCACCAGAGCATGGTGGGCTGGATTGCTTGAAGGCTCAAGGCAGTGGCCGGCGGCGTGATGCGGTCGGCGCGGATATAGCCGTGCAGAAGCTGCATAGCGGCGATCGGGGTTGCGCCGTCGCCTTCGCGTTTGCGTGAAGACATGCCGCTGCGGCCGATGGCGGCCTGCTCGGTGCGTCCGCTGAACGAGACGAGGGCCTTGCTGCGATGGCCGGGCTTTGCCCTGACGACCACCATCTGCGATTTTTTCCGCTTTCCGTCCGTCTTGACGCGCATTTTACTCACAGTTTTTTGCGTTGTTCGTGATCCGAAACCCCAGCATAGCACTACACAATATGTAACAAGCGGGTGAAGAGCGGCATTGCTTGTTTAAGGCGGCGATTTCGCTAATGTTAGGCCGTACGACAGGAGGACGTTTCCCATGACCACGCGCACCATTCTTCTGGTCGATGACGACACTGATCTGCGCGAAACTCTGACGGAGCAGCTCTCCCTCTACGAGGAGTTCAACATCCTGCAGGAGCCGACAGCAGCCAAGGGCATCGCCACCGCCCGTGCCCAGCAGATTGCGCTTCTGGTCATGGATGTCGGTCTGCCGGATATGGATGGTCGCGAAGCCGTCAAGCTCCTGCGCAAGGGTGGTTTCAAGCCGCCGATCATCATGCTGACTGGCCATGATACGGATAGCGATACGATCCTCGGGCTCGAAGCCGGCGCCAATGACTATGTCACCAAGCCCTTCCGCTTCGCCGTGCTTCTGGCGCGAATCCGCGCGCAGTTGCGCCAGCACGAGCAGAGCGAGGACGCGACCTTTACCGTCGGTCCCTACACCTTCAAGCCCGGCCAGAAGCTCTTGACGCTGGACAACGGCCAGAAGATCCGGCTGACCGAGAAGGAAGCGGCGATCATCCGCTATCTCTACCGTGCCGACCAGAAGGTGGTAACCCGCGATGTGCTACTGGAAGAGGTCTGGGGCTACAATTCCGGAGTAACGACGCACACGTTGGAAACCCATGTCTACCGGCTGCGCCAGAAAATCGAGCGGGACCCTTCCAATGCCGAGATTTTGGTGACAGAGAATGGCGGTTACAAAATCGTCCCATAATGACATGGGGCAGGGTGCCGCGCAGGATCGATGCCGGTATCACGTCCATCCCGGGGTTTCGCTTTGGCGCTGAATGACGACATTGCCCTGCTTTCCATCGTCCCGCTGTTTGCGGAAATCGGTGAGGATAAGCTGCGTCTGATCGCCTTCGGTGCCGAGCGCCGGCGTCTCAGCCGCGGCCAGCAGTTGTTTCGCGAGGGTGCACCGGCCGATTGCGCCTTTGCCGTCGCCAGCGGTGCGATCAGCCTGAGCCGAACGGTTCGTGACGGCAGTGTCGAGGTGGTGCAGACCGTTGGGCGCGGAACGCTCCTGTCCGAACTCGCGATGATCTCCTTCGTGGAACGAAAGTTCACTGCGACCGCCGAGGAAGAAAGCGAAGTCATTCGTATCAACCGCCAGCTCTTTCGCCGCATGCTGGAAGAATATCCAGAGGTCGCAGCCATCGTCGAATCCCGCATCCGTGACAATCTGCAGACGATGATTGCCCGGATGGAGAAACTGGCGCCGAAGTTCGGCTAGTTGTTTCTTCCCGGAGACAGTGTGTTTCGGCGATGCCCGCAATGCGGCCCTTCCATGCGTTGAGCTCGGCTGCCATATCAGTGGCACGATATTGCCCGCACCCATCATCAGGATAACACGCAATGAAGAACATCGGCTTCCTATCCTTCGGGCACTGGAACCCTTCGCCGCAATCGCAGACCCGCTCCGCCGGTGACGCTCTGCTTCAGTCGATCGACCTTGCCGTGGCAGCCGAGGAACTGGGTGCGGATGGCGCCTATTTCCGTGTTCATCATTTTGCCAGGCAGCTTGCCTCGCCCTTTCCGCTTCTGGCGGCTGTCGGCGCTAGGACATGCCGGATCGAGATCGGCACAGCAGTCATCGACATGCGCTATGAAAACCCACTCTACATGGCCGAGGATGCCGGTTCCGCCGACCTGATATCGAAGGGCCGCCTTCAGCTTGGTATCAGCCGCGGGTCTCCCGAGCAGGTGATCGATGGCTGGCGCCATTTCGGCTATGCGCCGCAGGACAGCACCTCGGACGCGGATATGGCCCGCAGTCATACGGAAGTCCTGCTTGATGTGCTCAAGGGCCAAGGGTTCGCGGCGCCCAATCCGCGCCCGATGTTTCCCAATCCGCCAGACCTTCTGCGCCTGGAGCCACACTCGGAGGGCTTGCGCGACCGCATCTGGTGGGGCGCCAGCTCAAACGCAACGGCGGTCTGGGCAGCGAAGCTCGGCATGAACCTGCAGAGCTCAACACTGAAGAACGACGAAACCGGTGAACCCTTTCACGTCCAGCAAGCCGCACAGATCCGCGCCTACCGGGACGCCTGGAAGGAAGTGGGCCATGCGCGGGCGCCGCGGGTGTCCGTCAGCCGCAGCATCTTCGCACTGGTGAACGACCGCGACCGCGCCTATTTCGGCGGGGCCAGCAAGGAAAGCGATTCGATCGGCTACATCGATGACCAGACGCGGGCTATCTTCGGGCGATCTTATGCGGCGGAACCCGATGCTCTTGTCCGGCAGTTGGCTGAAGACGAGGCAATACGCGAGGCCGATACGCTCCTACTGACCGTGCCGAACCAGCTGGGTGTTGAATACAACGCCCATGTCATCGAGGCGATCCTGAAGTATGTCGCGCCGGCGCTTGGCTGGCGTTAATTCTTCGACGGTATTCGATCCTTAGAGATCGAAGTGCGCGATCACCGGTACATGGTCCGACGGCCGTTCCCAGCTGCGGGCCTCCTTGAGGATCTCGACTTTCGTGAGATGCCAGGAGAGGTCGGCGGACGACCAGATGTGATCGAGACGGCGGCCGCGGTCGGCGGCCTCCCAATCCTTGGCGCGGTAGCTCCACCAGGTATAGAGCTTTTCCGGTGACGGCCTGTGCTGGCGCATCAGATCGACCCAGGCGCCACCGGTCATGACTGCGGTCAGCCCTTCGGTTTCGATGGGCGTATGGCTGACGATTTTCAGGAGTTGCTTGTGCGACCAGACATCATGCTCCAGCGGAGCGATGTTGAGGTCGCCGACAAGGATGGACGAGATGCCGGCGTCTGCCTCGGCATGCAGCAGCTTCATTTCCTCGACGAAATCCAGCTTGTGACCGAATTTCGGATTGATCGTCCGGTCCGGCTCGTCGCCACCGGCGGGCACGTAAAAATTGTGCAGGCGGATCGTCTTCCCGCTCTTCTCGAACATCACCGAGAGATGCCGGGAATCGCCGACGCCGCAGTAGTCGCGGCGGTCGGTGAGTTCATGCAGAGGCAGTCGCGAGACCGTTGCGACGCCGTGATAGCCCTTTTGGCCGTGGATGGCGATGTGTGCGTAGCCAAGTGCCCGCAGCGGATCAAACGGGAAGAGGTCGTTCGTCACCTTGGTTTCCTGAAGGCAAAGGATATCCGGCGCCCAGGTTTTCAGGAAATGCTCGACGAGCGGCATGCGCAGTCGCACCGAGTTGATGTTCCAGGTTGCGATCGACAATGCCATATTCGGGAAGCCTTTTAAAACTGTGTTTGCGCCTGCATCACGGGATGCGGCAAAGCTCTTTAGCAGTTTTTCCATTTCCGGCCATGCTGAAAGAGACAGGCAGACATCAACTGCGAAGGCGCGAAATAATGTCTGCAACACAGTCTTCGGCGGCTCTTCCAGCGGTGTCGATGCTGATCGGCGGCCTGTCCCAGGGATGGAAGTCCCGGCCGATCACCTGCTGCCATGTCGGCTGCACGAGACCTTCGATATCGTTGTGACGCGTCTCGATCCGGTTTCGATGCTCATGCCGGTCGGAGCAGGCGATTTCGATCTCGTTCAGTGTAAGAGACGCACGATCCGCCACCTGCCGCCAAGCATTTCTGGTTATCTGCAGAGGGTTGACGGAATCGGCAATCACCGTCTGGCCGTTGCGGAGGTTTTCCGCAGCCAGTGCATAGCCGATCATGTAGCCGGCTGGCCCGACATCGGCCTTGAGCATGCCGGAAGCGCGCAGCGTCTGTTCGATCGTGTCGATGCGCAGATGTGTCGCGCCGAGCTTTTGCGCGAGAAGACGGGCAATGGTCGATTTGCCGGCGCCGGGCAGTCCGGCGAGTGCAATCAGCATCTGATTTCCCCAACAGTTTCGAAAGAGCGAAAGCGGCGATCAACCGCCCCTGTTGTGAACCTGGTCGTAAGGGATCTGGAAAACCTTCTCGTCGAGCTCGAGACCGTTCTTGACGTTGAAGATCATTACCGACGTATCCTTCTTCTGCGCATCGGTGATCGTCCACTGGCGCAGGTCGTAGGTTTTCGGGTCAAACATCATGGTGATCGTCGAATCGCCGAAGATACTCTTGTCGCCGAGAACGATGGTGATCAGGTCGGCCTCTTCCTTGACGTCGCGGACCATCTTTCCGGAGAGATCGATCTTGTTGGACAGAAGCAGATTGAGCGGCGTCTTTGACAGCGGATAGATATCCCAGGTCTTCAGCTTCTGGTTTCCGATCACCACCGACTTGCCGTCGGCGATCACCCGCATGGGGGAGGGGGCCTCATAGTTGAAGCGGATCTTGCCGGGACGGCTGATATAAAACTTGCCGCCGGTCTGCTCGCCGCGCGGACCAAACTGTACAAACTCGCCACTCATCGTTTTCACAGATGCGAAATGGTCGGCGATCTTCTGTGCGGCGCCCGTTGCCTGCGCTTCAGCCCGGTCAAGCGGCAGGCCGGTCATTGCCAGTGCCGCAATAAGGGTAAGACCGCAAACGAAGGAACGTCGGGACATCGCTGAGGAGCCGTTGCCCGCATGCGGTTGGCGTGTCTGGTTGTCGATCATCGCAGTCTCCTTCAAACTTAGTGTGATGTGGAGCGCAAGTACGGCACCTTCAAGGCCTTACGCCCGGGGGCACTTGCATTTGCTCCAGAAGCGACGCGAACGCCCCTCAGCGTCCGCTGATCTCGTCTTCCGTCGGGACGAGGATTTCGCGTTTTCCGGCATGGTTTGCCGGGCTGATGACGCCTTCCTGTTCCATGCGTTCGATCAGTGACGCCGCCCTGTTATAGCCGATGCCAAGGCGGCGCTGGATGTAGGAGGTCGATGCCTTGCCGTCGCGCAGCACGATGGCGACCGCCTGGTCGTAAGGGTCGTCCGAATCGGCGAGGTTGGACGTGCCGGCCGGGCCGCCGCCTTCGTTGTCCTCGTCGTCATCTTCCGTGATCGCCTCCAGATATTGGGGCGATCCCTGCGTTTTCAGGTAAGCAACCACTTCCTCGACTTCGGTGTCGGAAACGAAGGGACCATGGACACGCTGGATGCGCCCGCCGCCGGCCATATAGAGCATGTCACCCATGCCGAGCAGTTGTTCGGCACCCTGTTCGCCCAGGATGGTGCGGCTATCGATCTTCGACGTCACCTGGAAGGAAATGCGGGTCGGGAAGTTGGCCTTGATCGTGCCGGTGATGACGTCGACGGAGGGGCGCTGCGTTGCCATGATGACGTGGATGCCGGCGGCACGGGCCATCTGGGCAAGGCGCTGAACGGCGCCTTCGATATCCTTGCCGGCGACCATCATCAGGTCGGCCATCTCGTCGATGATCACGACGATATAGGGCATCGGCTGCAGGTCGAATTCCTCGGTCTCGTAAACGGCCTCGCCGGTCTGGCGGTCGAAGCCGGTCTGTACGGTGCGGCTGATCTGCTCGCCCTTGGCCATGGCCTGTTCGACGCGGCTGTTGAAGCCGTCGATGTTGCGCACGCCGATCTTCGACATTTTCTTGTAGCGCTCTTCCATCTCGCGCACGGTCCATTTCAGGGCGACGACGGCCTTCTTCGGATCGGTGACGACGGGAGACAGCAGGTGCGGGATGCCGTCATAGACGGATAGTTCGAGCATCTTCGGGTCGATCATGATCAGGCGGCACTGTTCCGGCTTCAACCGGTAGAGGATCGACAGGATCATCGTGTTGATGGCGACGGATTTGCCCGAGCCGGTAGTGCCGGCCACCAGGAGATGCGGCATTTTCGCGATATCGACGATGACAGGCTCGCCACCAATGGTCTTGCCGAGCGCCATGGCAAGCTTGGTCTTGCTGGTTTCGAAATCGCGCGAACCGATGAGTTCACGCAGGTAGACGGTTTCGCGGCGGTCGTTCGGAAGTTCGATGCCGATGGCATTGCGACCAGGCACGACGGCGACGCGGGCGGCGATGGCGCTCATCGAGCGGGCGATATCGTCGGCGAGGCCGATGACGCGCGACGATTTGATGCCGGGGGCTGGCTCCAGTTCGTACATGGTCACGACGGGGCCTGGCCGGACATGGATGATCTCGCCCTTGACGCCGAAATCCTCAAGCACGCCTTCGAGCATGCGCGCGTTCTGTTCCAGCGCATCTGCCGAAAGGGTGGAATCGCGGGCGACGTTCTTCGGCTCGGCGAGGAAATGCAGCGGCGGCAGGATGAAGCTTTCATCGTCGGCGACCAGCGAGGCCTGCGCTTCACGCTCGATGCGCTGGCCGGTCTTCGGGCGGGGTGCCGGCGGAACAACGCGGGTATTGCCTGACGTCACCGGTGCCGTCTTGCGCGGGGCGGGTACGGGCGCCCAATCGGCAGCCACATCGTCCTCATCCTCTTCGTCCGCCAGGATGCCGGCCGGTCGGCGCGCTTCCATATCGAATGCGGCATCGTCGTCGTCATCTTCATCGACCGACATCGGTGGTGCGGAAACGATCCGGCGCTCGCTGCGATCAAGCGACGGCTCGACGCGGGTCATGGGAGCAGCGGACTTTGCGCGTGTCGGTTCGTTCAGCGTGCCGAACTCGTCGCCGTTGAAATCATAGGGCTCGTCGAAATGGCGCGGTGCACTTTTGCGGCGACCGGTGAGGCCGAACAGGCGTCGGATGCGGGCTTCGGCGGTAAACCGCATGTGCGTGAGCGCGCCGATCATCAGCATGATCGCGCCTTCGCTGTCGTCGTCCTCGGCTTCGTCGCCGACGGTGCGCGCCTTGCTCTGGACGACGGGCTCGTCGATTGCCATGTCATCAGGATCGCCGACGCCGATGAGGCCGGAGCTGTAGATCAGCATCCAGGCCGCAGGCACGGCGAAGATGGCGCCAAGCACTGTTGCGAACGTGCCGGTGGGATAGGTTCCGGTGAAGAGTGCGGGAAAGCGCAGGATCATGTCGCCGAAGACGCCGCCGAGACCGTTCGGCAGCGGCCAGGTCACGGGTCCCGGTATGCAGCTGAGAGCCGCGGAGGCCAATACGGCGCCACCGAACCAGGCGGCTGCACGCTTAAGGATACGGTCGAAGGGTTTGCCGGTGATCAGCACCAGTGCCCAGGCAACCACCGGCAGGAGCGCCACGACGCTGGCGATGCCGAAAAACTGCATGAAAATATCGGCGAAGGCAGCACCGGTATAGCCGAGGATGTTTCTCGGTTCGTTGGCCGTTGCAAAGGAGAAGCTCGGATCGGCGACGTTCCAGGTCGAGAGGGCGGCAACCGCAAAGCCAAGGGCAATGAAGATGGCAAAGCCTGTCAGCGCCGCGATCTGGCGCCAGACAAAGGTCGATAGCACGAACCGGTTGGGCCGACTGTCATATGCCGCCTGATTGCTTCTGCTCATGATACGCTGCCCGCTGATTGTCGTCATCGCTGAAGGGGCGCACAGAGCGCCCATGCCAGCAAACTAAACGCAATGGGGTTAATGTGACATTAACCATGGCGGCGGATCGGCCGTCGTCGCATCGCTAAATTTAACCAATCCATCGTCGGGGCCTTAGCAAGGCTAAACGAAAAAGGCCCGAACCATAGGTCCGGGCCAAAACGCAACATAAAGTTCTGAATTTGGTGCCGGCGGCCAAGGCCGCCGGACCGAACGGCTTAGGAGTGGTAAGCGGCTTCGCCGTGCGAGGACAGGTCGAGACCTTCGCGTTCCGCTTCGACCGGGACGCGCAGGCCGACGATGACGTCGACGATCTTGTAGAGGATTGCCGAGCCGATACCCGACCACAGCAGGGTGACGATAACACCCTTTGCCTGTGCCCAGACCTGTGTTGCCGTGCCGGCATATCCAGCTGCGAAGTCTGCCGTCGAGTAGTCCACGATGCCTGCGCCACCGAGAGCCGGGTTGACGAAGACGCCGGTGAGCAGCGCGCCGATGATGCCGCCGATGCAATGGACGCCGAAGACGTCTGCCGTGTCGTCATAGCCGAACTTGTTCTTCACCGTCGCGACGAAGAAGTAGCAGATCGGGGAGACGATCAGACCCATGACGATTGCGCCCATCGGACCGACGAAACCAGCTGCCGGCGTGATGACGACGAGGCCGGCGACGGCACCCGAAGCGGCGCCGAGCATCGAAGCCTTGCCGCGGGTGAAGGTTTCGAGGATCGACCAGGAGACGATCGCAGCAGCGGTTGCAACGAGCGTGTTGATCATGGCGAGGACGGCATAGGCGTTTGCTTCGAGGTTGGAGCCGGCATTGAAGCCGAACCAGCCGACCCAGAGAAGCGAGGCGCCGATCATCGTCATGGTCATGGAGTGCGGAGCCATCATGTCCTTGCCGAAGCCGGTGCGCTTGCCGACCATGATCGCGCCCACCAGACCGGCGATGCCGGCATTGATGTGAACGACCGTGCCGCCGGCGAAGTCGATTGCGCCGAAGCCGAAGATGAGGCCGGTCGGGCCGTCAAAGGCGCTCGGGCCACCCCAGAACCAGACCATGTGGGCCATCGGGAAGTAGATGAAGGTGAGCCACAGGATGGTGAAAAGGATCACGGCCGAGAACTTGATGCGTTCGGCGAAGGCGCCGATGATCAGGCCGGGGGTGATGGCGGCAAAGGTCATCTGGAAGATGACGAAAACCAGCTCCGGAATGGCAACGCCCTTCGTGAAGCTTTCTGCCACGGTCGTCACGTCGACGCCCGACAGGAAGGCCTTGGAGAAACCGCCGACGAAGCTGTTCAGCGAACCGCCATCGGTGAAAGCGAGCGAATAGCCATAGGCGACCCAGACGATCATCGCGACAGCGGCGATCATCAGAACCTGCATCAGGACGGAGAGCATGTTCTTGGTGCGCACGAGGCCGCCGTAGAACAGGGCGAGGCCCGGTACGGTCATCAGCAGCACGAGGATGGTGGACAGCATCATCCAGGTGGTGTCGCCCTTGTCGACGGTCATGGCAGGTGCTGCTGCGACGGCTTCGGCAGCAGCGGGTGCGGCTTCCTGCGCGAACGCGATAGCCGGGGCGAGGAAAGCTGCAGCAGCAGCGCCCAGGCGTCCGAGAGAGGTGGAAAGTTTAGTTGAGGACATAGAAAATAGCTCCCTGAACGGCCGTGACTTACAGCGCTTCTGAATCGGTTTCGCCGGTACGAATGCGAACGGCATGGTCAATCGAATAGACGAAGATCTTGCCGTCGCCGATCTGGCCGGTCTTGGCGGACGTGGCGATGGCCTCGACGGCCTTGTCGACGATCTCTGTCGGAACGGCGATCTCGATCTTGAGCTTCGGCAGGAAGCTCACCGCATATTCGGTACCGCGATAGATCTCCGTGTGTCCCTTCTGGCGCCCGTAGCCTTTGACTTCGGTCACCGTCAGGCCTTGGATGCCAACAGCGGTGAGGGCTTCGCGAACCTCATCGAGCTTGAACGGCTTGATAATGGCCATCACAATTTTCATCTGGTTTCCCATCCTTCGTGTTCATGTGCGGCTCGGCGGCCGTCTCCTCGCCGCCTGGCACTTTTCCCCGGCGACGTGCTATCCTATTCAAGGCGCGTGCCAGTTCGGAATGGGCGAAGTAACGTTATGAAAAGACACGGAAAAGTCATATTCTCGCGCGGCCCGTCGCGGGAATATTAAAAAATCGTCAATATTGCAGGCTAAAAATTAGGCAAATTCAAAAATTTGCATATTATTTATTCAGATGCCTTTTTCCGAATCAAACCTTCTTGTGCGACGGAGGCAATCAGCACGCCGGAGCGGTCAAAAAGGCTGCCGCGGGTCATGCCGCGTGCACCAAATGCGCTCGGGCTGTCCTGCGTGTAGAGCAGCCAGTCGTCCATGCGGCAGGGCCGGTGGAACCACATGGCATGGTCGAGACTTGCCACCTGCAGGTTGCGATCGAAGACGGAGGTGCCGTGCGCGTAGAGCGAGGTGTCGAGCAGCGTCATGTCGGAGATATAGGCAAGCACCGCCGCCTGGATATGGCGCTCGTCCGGCACGCTGCCGACCGCCTTGACCCAGACGTCCTGCGCCGGCTCCAGCTTGTCGCGGGAGAAATAATGCTTGAGCGAGACTGGTCGGATTTCGATCGGCCGCGGCCGCTCCCAATAGCGCCGGATGGCCTCCGGGGCGTTGATCAGGAATTTCTCCTTGATCTCCTGCTCGCCCAGAAGTTCTTCCGGCGGTGTCACCCGCGGCATGGCGATCTGGTGCTCGAAGCCGTCCTCGTCGAACTGGAATGATGCCGAAAGCGAAAAGATCGCCTTGCCATGCTGAACCGCGACAACCCGGCGCGTGGCAAAACTTGCGCCGTCGCGGATACGGTCGACGCTGTAGACGATGGGCACGGAGGGATCGCCGGGGCGCATGAAATAGGCGTGCAGCGAATGCACGAAGCGGCCTTCACCGACGGTGCGTTGGGCGGCGACCAGCGCCTGGCCGATGACCTGGCCGCCGAAGACGCGCTGCCAGCCGACCTGCGGGCTGCGGCCACGAAACAGGTCTTCCTCGAGCTTTTCGAGGTCCAGTGTTTCGAGCAGGACATCCATTGGTGCGGGCATCGGCGCGGGCATCGGGGCGGTGGCATCAGTGGGGCGCGACATTTTCGGCAGTCTCCGATGGTAGGAACACGAGCATTGATGATCTATATAGAGGACAGGAAATGCTCAAGAGCGATGGGAGAAGGCAGATGGTCGATGTGCTGATTGCGGGCGGCGGTTATGTCGGCCTATCGCTCGCCGTGTCGCTCAAAAAGCTGCGCCGCATCTGGATGTGATGGTCATCGATGGCGCGCCTGATGGCGTCTGGCAGAAGGACGAACGGGCTTCCGCGATCATCGCCGCCGCTTCGCAGATGCTCGACGTCATGGGCGTCTGGAGCGAGATCGAGCTGGAGGCCGAGCCGATCAAACGCATGATCGTTACCGATTCGAAGACGTCCGATCCGGTACGGCCGGTGTTCCTGACATTCGAGGACCAGGCGGTCGATGGACGTCCATTCGCGCATATGGTGCCGAATGTTGCGCTTGTCGGCGCGCTGCGAAAGGCTGCATCCGCACTTGGTGTGGCCATACGGCAGTCGACGGCGGCGCAGGGCTTCAAGAGCGGCGATCATGCTGTGGACGTGACACTGGCCAGCGGCGAGGCATTGCAGGCCCGCCTGCTGGTCGCCTGCGACGGCGTGCGCTCGAAGCTGCGGGACGCGGCCGGGATCAAGACGGTCGAATTCGATTATGGCCAGTCGGGAATCGTGACCACAGTGGAGCATGAGCGACCGCATGACGGAACGGCCGAAGAGCATTTCCTGCCTGCGGGCCCGTTTGCCACCCTGCCGCTGAAGAACAACCGTTCGTCGCTTGTCTGGACCGAGCGCACTGCAGATGCCGACCGGCTGGTGGCGGCCGACGATCTGGTGTTCGAGGACGAACTGGAGCGCCGCTTCGGCCATAAGCTCGGCGACCTTAAGGTGGTCGGCGGACGCCGGGCCTTTCCGCTCGGGCTGACGCTGGCGCGCGATTTCGTGGCACCGCGCTTTGCGCTTGCCGGCGACGCCGCGCACGGCATCCATCCGATCTCCGGCCAGGGGCTCAATCTCGGCTTCAAGGATGTCGCGGCTCTTGCCGAAACCATCGTCGAAGCGGACAGGCTCGGCCTTGATATCGGATCGCTGGCGGTTCTGGAGCGTTACCAGAGCTGGCGTCGCTTCGACACCTTCCGCATGGGGGTCACGACCGATGTGCTCAATCGGCTGTTTTCCAATGATATTACGCCGCTGCGGGTGATGCGCGATTTCGGGCTCGGCATCGTCGATCGCCTGCCGTCGCTGAAATCCTTCTTCATCCGCCAGGCATCCGGCCTTGCCGGCCAGACCGAGCCGCGCATGCTGTCCGGTCAGGCGATCTGATTTCAGAAGAAGGTCATGTTGTTCAGTCGATCGAGAAAAAGCGCCCAGAGCCATCCGGGTGCAGCGTCGACCAAACTTGTGAACCACTCCCAGCCGTTCGGAACGGACAGAATAATCGCCATCCCGCAAACGACCGTCCAGGTGCAGGAAATGCGCAGGTTCTTCAGGCTGAAGAACTCGTAGTATCCGTCGCTGTCATATTCCGTGCCGGCCACCATGTCCCAGAAGCCGTAATTGGCGCTCAACATATCGTCGATGGCGTGATTAGCCCAAAAGCGTCCCGGTGCCGCATTGAACCGGTCCGGGACGAAGTTGAAGGATGCGCGGAACACATGCGATGCGGTGCCAAGCACCATCAGCGTGAGAATAGCTGCAATGATGTGCCAGACGATCATGACTTCTCCCATGCGGCGAGACGTCAAATCCTAATGGAAAATCCTTGAACGATGATGAATCGAGAAGCATGAGGCTTCAAAAATAGCCTCAATCCTCGATCTTGCGGGCCTCGGAGATCAGCATGATCGGTATGCCGTCGCGGATCGGGTAGGCAAGGCGCGCCTTTTCCGAAACCAGTTCATTGTCCGCCGCGCGATAGCTGAGGCGCCCCTTGGTCAGCGGGCACACCAGAAGTTCGAGCAGCTTGGGATCGACCTTGCTGGTCTTGGCGTCCATTCTTGGGTGTCCTACTGCAGCCGGGTTTCGAAATCGCCGAAACTGCGGGCCAGCACGATCTCGGTAATCGCAATCAGTGTTTCGGCCCGCGTCTTCAGATCCGGTGCTTCCAGCAGCGCCTGCTTTTCGGCCGGGCCATAGGGCGACATCATCGCCATGGAATTAACCAGCGTCGTGTTGCTGGCGCGCCCGACACTTTCCCAGTCGGCTTCCAGCTTGTTGGCATCCAGATAGGCTTTGAAGGCAGCCAGAAGCGCTTCCCGATCGACCTGAGCCTCTTCGTCGGGTGTCGTCAGGTCCGCGGCAAACGGCGCGATGCGGAAGGAGCGATACCCTTTTGTCACATGCGCCTCTTCAAACAGGCGGAACCGACAGATACCGGTCAGCGAGACGATGTAGCGGCCATCCTCGATCTCGGTGAACGAGGTGATGCGGCCGACGCAGCCGATCTGGCAGAGCGCGACGAGCGAACCTTGCGGGCTCTCCACATGGCCTTCGCTGAAGGATGGTTGAACCATGCCGATCAGCCGGTTGCCGGCAAGCGCGTCATCGAACATGGCGAGATAGCGCGGTTCGAAAATATTCAGCGGCAGTTGCGCCCCGGGCAGCAGCAGGACGCCGGTCAGCGGCATGACCGGCAGGATGTCTGGCAGGTCCTGGGGCTTGAGGTAGCGCGCATTGCCCACTTGCATATTGGTTACTTTCCCCTCGCTTCAAGGCTTCCGGCATTTGGCCTTGTCTGGCCATTGCTCTCAACAGAGATGGTGCGCCATACCGAAATCTCAAGAGAGCGGATAACCCGCTTAAAAGAAGAGTTCCTCAGGAGAAAAGGCCCGCTCAGGAGAAGAGGATGGAAGAAAGCTTGCGCCGGGCCGCGAGCGTTGCCGGGTCCATTGGCCCCCAGACCTCGAAGAACTGCAGCAGTTCGCGCCGCGCACCATCATCCTGGAAGGTCCGGTCGCGCTTCATCACCATCAGCAGATGATCGGCCGCGGCCTGACGATCGCCTTCGACGTTTCGGATCTTGGCAAGCTTGATGCGCGCCTCGTGATCATCAGCATTGAGCGCCAGTTGCTGTTCGAGCGCGACAGGATCGCCGAGCTTGCGGGCTTCCTCGATCTGGCCGAGTTTCTTCAGGACAGCCACAATAGCCGCGTCCTTGGCGGTTTCTTCGGGAAGGTCGCTGAGAATTTCGCGCGCCTGCTCTATATCGCCCGCCTGGATCATGCACTCGGCAAGGCCGGCGATTGCTGCGGCATTTTCCGGATCGGCCTGCAGCACGGCGCCATAGAGGCCGGCGGCATTTTCAAGGTCGCCTGAAGCGAGGAAGGCCTTGGCATCGACAAGGGCGGCCTCGATCTGCGCCTTTTGGTCATCGACAACCGGCCCGGCGATTTTTTCGATGAATTGTTTGATCTGGCTTTCCGGAACCGCACCCATGAAACCATCGACCGGGCGTCCGCCGGAAAAGGCGACGACGGCCGGGATCGACTGGATGCCGAGCTGGCCGGCGATCGACGGATGGTCGTCGATGTTCATCTTCGCCAGCTTGACGCGACCGCCAGCCTCGGTGACGACCTTTTCGATAACCGGCGTCAGCTGTTTGCAAGGGCCGCACCAGGGTGCCCAGAAATCGACCAGAATAGGCTGTTCGCGCGAGGCTTCGATAACGTCGCGCGCAAAGGTCGCCGTCGTCGTATCCTTGATCAGGTCTGTTACGGGTGCCTTGGTGGCCGCCTGTGCCGGGGTGGCACCGTAGCTCGCCGTCGCCGTCATCTGGCTGCCATAGGCGCCTGCATAGGGATTGTCGCTGCCGCTCATCGTATCTCCTCGCGGACAATCGCGTCCGCCCGTCCTGTCTTCGCTGGGCTATGCCAGACCGCCGGATTTGTCCAAAGGATTGCCCGGCGTCGTCCCAAAGATCGTATGTCAGGCCGTCACTTTCAAGACAAGCGGTTCATGTCCGGTCGCCTCGATAAAGCGCAGCAGATCCCTGGACGCAATGGACGTGGTCGCGTCGTTCGTCAGCGGATGGCAGTTGATGATCTCGTCCCGCATCAGATCGGCGTCGATGATGATCTTCACGTTTCGGCCCGTATCGTTGAAGACGCCGAAGGCGGTGACGGCGCCGGGAATGACGCCCAGATATTCCATCAGCTTTTCCGGGCGCCCGAAGGAAACCTTGCTCGCCGCGCCGATGACCGTGTGCACGGTCTTCAGGTCTACCGTCGCATGCTCCTCGACGGTCAGCAGGAAATAATTGTCCTTCTTGTCCTTCACGAAGAGGTTTTTGGTATGCCCGCCCGGAATCTCATCCCTCAGAGCCACCGATTCGGCGACCGTGAAGACCGGCGCGTGACGCTTGGTCGTGTGGGGAATGCCAAGTCCGTCGAGAAACTGGAATAATTCGTCCTGCGTCTTCGGCTGCACAGCTGCTGGCGTGTCGTTCATGGCGATTCCTTATCCTTCGAAATATGCTTTTTCCTTACGGCTAAGGGCAGACAAGCGCAATATTCACGGCTGCACGCGCGGCAAAACGCCTTGTTTTCAGGGGCTTGCGACATTCTCAGCAAAATTTCTTCGATCCCGCGTCATTTCCCTGTTGCATTTGGAAAATGGCTGGGCCATATAGCGCCCGTCGCCGCAAGTTAGCGGGGACGCCACGGTCCACCGACTACCCCCGGACCGAGGCTGATGAGCGGGTGTAGCTCAGGGGTAGAGCACAACCTTGCCAAGGTTGGGGTCGAGCGTTCGAATCGCTTCACCCGCTCCATTTTTTCTCAGTAATATCAGATAGATACCGACAAATGCGAGTTCTCATCGCTGCAAGCTTTGCGGAGCGGGTAGCTCTGGGGCAGCACGCTTTTTTAGCTTAAATGGCGAGAAGTTTTACTCGGAAAATGCTCCGAGCGCGGCCATTGACCGTTTCATGGAGACTATAAGGGCCGCAGCCTTTCGTGCGGATCGCCGATCGAGTTATGCGCGATCCCTTACGTCGCCTAGCGCTACGGTTTGGCCTTCTGGCGTCAGCCGTTCGTACGGTATATCTAATCGGGGATGTATGCCCGTCATCTCTCCGATATTTTGCACCGTGCGCTCGCCCTGCCGGAAACGTTTGATAACACCCTCAAGCGTTTCGAAAAGTTGCGAGGATATAATCTAATACCGCGTGGACGTGGAAAAGCAGCAGTTAGGCTCACGGACACCGAGATCGCAAGCTCGGTCTTGGGGTTTGTCCCAACCTTGCCTGGATGGGCCGGACATGTATCGCTCTGCCTTGGCGGCTTGGTTGCAGTCGGCGGACCAAGGGCTTCCTTCCAGCAAACCAAAACTCTGTTGGAAACCGTTGCCGCCGTGATTGCGAGCGATGAGGCGTGCCAGTCGATCGTCAGCATTTCACTCTCCATTGCACGCGAACAGAACGGCGACGAGTACTACGCTAAGGCAATTTTTGACGCTGACGGCGCGCGCCAGACAGTTTCCTACGTCTCCGAAATGGCGCTAATGCTACAGAGAGAAGCCGCGGAAAAGGGCTACGACCACGAAAAGATTCATGCGCCTTCCGCGCGGCAGCTCGTGCTGGCTAGCCAGTTTTTTGTGCGCCTTCGGGGAGAAATCGTTTTGTCCCGAGAACTCAATCTGCCGCTGAAGACTGATTGGCAGGAATATGAAACCGAGGAAGAACGCGACGCTTTTCATCTCAGATTAGGCGCACGTCCCAACTCCCGCTTCTTAAATCTGAGGGTTGACGCTCAAGTCACGTGGCCGAGCGAGCCGACACGTGTGCATTTCGCCGGGCATCACTTCGTGATGTTTCCCAGGACCAAAGACAATTCCACGTCAATTAGTATCGATCTGGCTAATGAGCGCCTCGCGATAGAAGATGCAAAGACACTATTAAATCGCTTCCTCACTCTATTGAGCTGGTGCGACGACAGCCCCGCTATGCTTGAAGACGGGTGGTCGGGTAATCCAATACCGGTCCCTGTCCGGCGTAACGAGAGCGCGTTCTCCACAGCCGCACAATGGATATTCTCGCGATCTATTCCCGCCGATCCAGAACTACTTCAGCGCCTCGCGTATTACCGCGAGGGGCTTAACGCCCGCCAGGCGGGACTTGTGGCTTTCGCAGTGATAAGCTTTTACAAGGTATTCGAAAACAGAACGGCATCAGCGAAGGGGCAGCCCAACCTGACAAAGCTCTGGCTGAGAGATGTTTTCTCAACGGTCGCTACGTCCCTCAGCCCCGATATCATCAAGCGATTCGATGCTGATCGCAATGGGAAAGATGTTGAGAAATATGTGTTCGATAACTGCCGGGTCGCGACAGCCCATGCGTCAGCGTCTTTCCCTTCTGACGCGGACGCGTCCCCCGAAATCCGTCGGCTTTATTCGGCGGCGGAGGTGATCCATGCACTCGCTCGCCACTTTATTCAAACTGAATACAGGCTTTCCGACCTATATTACTCGGATGAACTGGCGAATGTCGATGAGTAGCCCTCGGAGGGCGCCTTCGCGCGCTGATCCCTGTTGCTGCTGTGAGAGAGCCGGCGAGCGGGTAAATGGCCGCCTCTAGGGAGTCTTACCGCGACCGACATTCTTTTAATCATTCGTTTTCGACAGCTCCGGACTGTGCGGCACTGCGCTGAAAGGCTTCCCGGTAAGCCACGCCTGGCCGCCGGTTCATTGCCGATCGTATCATCTCGACGGAGTTGGGTTCGGTAAACAAGTCGGCCAGCTGACGCATGTTGTTGCGTTGGGTCGCTTGCGTCATCGCGTTGCCGATATTTGTGCCGAAGCTCGAAATGGTCTTTGCGCCGGTCCGGAAAGGTGTTGCCAACATCGAACCGGTTCCCAAATCGCTCTGCAGTGTGCTGTTGAAAGCGGTGGCGCTGCCGATCGGCTTTCGCCGGCCGGTGGCCTGCAGCACGTCCAGGAGCTCGGGCATCGTCGTGGCCGCGCGCTGATCGGGCAGGGCGGACATTGCCGCGTCCAGCGTCTGGCGGCGGGGCACGTTGCCGGCAATGTCCTTGTGGAATTTTGCGCCGACAAATTCGTTCGCGCCTTCCTGCGTTTCTGTGGCCGCGCGGTGGAACCGATCGGCCAGGTTCTGCCGGATAAGCCCCGTCGTCGTAGCGGGGTCCTGGTCAATCAAACGAGTAATTGCGTCGATCGTCTCGTCGCGTGATCCCGTGAGCGGGTTCAGGGGCAACAGTGCATTGCCTGCGCCAGCTGTGTCCGTCGCACTAGCGACCCGCCCAACAGGCCCTTGCTGAAGCGGCTCCAAGATGTCGCGGCGCATTCGTGCTTGCTGCTGCAATGCTGCGTCGTAATCGGCCGATCCGCCGCGGGCTGGGTCGCGGGCGATGTCTCGCGCGTTCGCCGCACCGGACGTGTTGCGCGCACCAGCCTCGGGACCGTAGAGCGGGTTAGCCCTATTTGCGAGTGCTTCGCCGCGTGAAAACATATCCTTCGTTACCGCGTCGACGACGCCAATCGCGTTGTCGGGCAGCGCGGCATAATCCGGCGCCAATTCAGGATTGGCACGCAAACGGGCCAGCGCGGTCTGAAAACGTGGATCGCTGTTGATCTCAATAAACCGGGCGTCGGGAATGGTCTGCGTCGCAGCGGCATCGTAAAGCGGCCGTGTGGTCGCGTTGATGCGTTGTCGGGCCCGATCGATGACACCCTCGGCGGCCGTAACCGCACGAGGCCCGAGCAAGGACGGGTTGTCGCTCTGCGCGGCGATCAGGTTCAAGACCTCGTCGACAGCGTTGTGAACTTGGCCAGGGCGTGCGCTGAAGAACGGGGCGGTTCTCGCACGGCCGTCGGCAGATCCTTCGACGACGCGCTGCAGGTTGGGGAGGGCGGTCCCTCCATTGGTAGCCTGTGTGATCGCCTCCGGACCAGTCAGCGTGACGCCGCGTCCATTGTTCTGCAGCTGGACGGCACGTTCCCAATCGATGGCTTCGGGATCGCCGACAGCTCGCCGGATAACCGCTTCCGGCGTGCTGGCGGACCGGGCAGCGGCCACGCCTGCATTCCCCATCACTGCGCCGGCAATACGGGCCGCCGGCTCGTAGGCCGTGCCCTCGGTCATCTGTCCAGCCGCTTCTGAGGCAAGGCCTGGAACGGCTGCGTTGCGCGTGACGTTAAACAGGCCCTCGCTGATTTTCCGCCCGAGCGTAGGCATGGCCCGCGCCGCCCGCGTCGGAAATCCACCAGGCGCAACGAATTCGCCGACGGTCTCGGCGTACTCACCCGCTGTCGTCTTCGGTGCATACAGATTGTCATCCATGACGCCGCGAATGGCGTCCTGGCCGCTGTTGATCGCCGTTCCGGTCGGGTCGTATTTCGCCATGTTGGCGCGGGCCTCGGCCGCACGACCGATCGGGCGCTGTTCCGCGCCGACGGCCGAGCGAATGAGGCCTTCGCCCTTATCGACGAGATAGTCCAGGCCGCTTTCAATCATTCGCTTGCCCGTCATCGGCAACATGGCCAGTTCCGCAGCCCCGCGCACGACGCCAGACGCGCCGCTGTAGAGCATATCAGTCGCTGTCGATGGCGCGTCGGAGTTTGGTGTCGCGACGTTCAACGCGTCCCGCTTGGCCAACGTCTGTTCCTTGGCAACGCGTGAAATCACTTCAGGGGGCGTGTTAGCGGGAAACGTCAAAATCGTTCCGTCAAACAGCTTCGCGTGAAGTTTTCCGTCAGGCTGCACGACGCCGGTGGTCTGTCCACTAATTGCAGTCTCGGCAGCGGCGCGACGCATGCGTGCCCGAGCTAACGCCAGCGCTTTTTGTTGCTCTGGATTGAATTGGCGCGCTGTTTCGCCTTCGGTTCCGACCTTCTCCGCTTGGCTGCGTGCCCTTGCTCGCGCTATGGCTGCTTCCTGTTCGGGTGTCCACGCCATCGGTTAAATCCTTCTGTCTGGCGGCTTTCATCAACCTGCGATGCGCTGGAGCTGATTGACCGCCTGTCGAATTCGGGCGTGCTTTCGCTCATTGATGCGGTCTTGTAGATCGGCGTTGTCGATGCAGTTGCAGAGGATGCGCAAATGGTCGCGCATATCGTGGCAGACATCGGCCGAACGCACAGAGCGTTGCGTCTCAGGTTCGGTCCAGACGACAATCAGCCCCGCGACCGCTCGCATTCCAATATTCAAAATTTCGCGGTCGAAGGTGGCAGGCAACCGGGCCGCGGCTGTTGCGTGAGCGAGGATGGCAGCGTCAAGCATGCGCCGGCCAACGTTTCCGTCGATCTGATGCGTCAACGCCACCCGTCGGAACGTGCTTAAGGCAAGGCCCATTTCGAAGCTGAGACTGATTTCGGATACGTTTGCTATCTTGCAGAACTGAAAAATCAGACGTTCCGCCTCGTCTGTGATCTGGTCAATACTCATGCTGCGGGGCATTCGACGATCCTGTTGCAATTGATACGGCTAACGGTAGTCTGCCGTTTTCCGCCGAAATAGTCGCGAAACCGTGATTTCTGCATAATCTGCAAACTAGGAGGTGGCTCCATGCTTCCCATTGACCTTGTGCGCGTGAGGGCAAGCGCTTCCGCTCGGGTCTTGGCTCGGGCGATCGATGAAGGCCGCGATGCCGATCAAGTGGCGGCGCTGTTGTCGATCGTGCTGGAAGACGTCGAAATTCTTTCGTCTGCAGAGGTCGGGTTTCCGGAGGTCGTTTCGGCCGAGTTGCGCCCTACCAACATCGTATCGCTTGCGGATCATCGCCGCCTGCTACGTCGCACCTGACTTGACTCCTGCGTGTACCCTGTCACGTTGCTCCCATAGGGCGTGGGGACGTCCTGCAGGGGAAATGATGAAAAGTCGAATTGTGGGGCTGGCGTTCGCGCTCGGCATATCTAGCGTTTTGTCTGGCTGTTCGACAACACAAGCTCAGTTTCAGAAGAACCCTGAAGGGGTCAGCAAGGCCGCGCTTTGTAGGACATTCTTGGAAACGACAGATCAGCAATTTATGTATGATCTGACTGTCGAACTGGCTAAGCGCCGCATCGATCCGCAAGAGTGCGTTTTGATGGTCCAGCAACAAAACCAGGCCGCCGCTGCACTTTTCGCTGTCGCCCTCGTGGGAACGGCGGTCGCCGTGTGCGCGAACAACAATTGTAACGGTCCATCCTACCCGTCTTATCGAGGCAACTGCCAATACGATTGGCAAACGGATGCCGCGGGCAACCGTTGCGGGCGCCGGAGCGCCTGGTCGAGACCGGGCGGTTAGTGATTGACTATGCCATGTTGGAGGCGGCGGATATTATCCGGACCACTAAGATCGCACTGGACGGAAATATTGAAATTTTAAAGGGAAATTGATGGGAAACCTCGTCCAAGGCGATGACGGCATGCTGGCTGAAGAAGTCGGGAGCTGGGCAAAGCAAAAACACGAATACCTGGTGCGATATCTGGACATTTCCCGTGGCGTCCGGAAGAACTTCGTTGGACCCGATAAAGGGGGAACGACCTATATTGATCTCTTCTGCGGACCGGGACGGGCAGTTGTTCGCAAATCAGGCGAGTTCATTGATGGCAGTTGCGTCGCAGCGTGGAAGAAAAGCGTCGAAGGAGGCGCCCCATTCTCGAAAGTCCACATTGCGGACTCCGATGAAGAGCGGTTGCATCTGGCAGAGAAGCGGCTACGAGCCCTTGGCGCTCCGGTCGTGACACACTTGGGTCGTGCGACCGATACAGTGAAGGTGATCGTCAAACAGGTGAACGCTTACGGACTGCACTTCGCATTCGTGGATCCATTTAATCTAGGAGCCTTCGACTTTGCGATAGTGAATGAACTGGCGCGACTGAAAAGGATCGACATGCTAGTTCACGTAAGCAAAATGGACCTTCAACGTAATTTGGGAATGAATATTCGCGATCAACAAACCGCTTTCAACAGCTTTGCACCCGGCTGGAAGGAAGGCATTGATCTGACACAGGCGCAATCAAAAATCCGCCGTCACGTATTCGAGTATTGGCGCGGTCTGGTGTCGAAGTCCGGTATCGCAACGTCGGACCATGTCGATATGAAGCTGATCACCGGCAGTAAAAATCAGCCCCTTTATTGGCTCCTTTTGGCCGCCAAACATGAACTCGCCCATAGATTTTGGAAGACCGCGTCGGTCAGCGATCAACCAAGCTTCCTTTAGGCTGCCGCGGGCATTTCGTCCCACGTTCGGCCTCGATACGCGCGCCCCGCGGCCTTCTTGTTTTTTCCGCCCCACTGTTTGAAGAAGAATGCGGCACCCGCATCGGTGCACTGGTCGAATATTTCGTCGATCCAAGCCGGGTCCATGTGACGAGCGCCAGGACCGGACTCCCGCCCACGATCGCCCATTGGATGCCGTCGAGCTTACCACCATAGACGGAGCCGATCAGGGGCTCGTACGAGACGAACCTGATCGCTGCCGGCACTTGGCGAAGCTCATCAAGGCGGTAGAGTACGCGGCCATCCTCCACGCTCGTTCCGAGCCAGACGTTCGGGAGCACCGTAAAACCATCCCCCTGAGAATTTGGGCCATTCGATCGGGGCGCTTTGTCAATATCTGATAGGTGTGCCGGCGTGTACCGGCCATTGCATTCCAAACCTTGCGAATGAAATCCGTCGGCACGTCAGGGTGGAACAAATCCGACATTGAGTTGACGAATACGTTACGCGGCTTTTTCCACGAAGCCGGAACCGTCAACGCCTTCTCGTCCAGAGTGATCGCGCCGGTCCACTTTGCCCGGCCGCCCGTCTTGCGCGTTAGGCCTACGTATTTTTCAACGCCCATTGCTTCCAGTCGCGCCGCCATCCGCATCGCGTAGCAGTTCGTGCAGCCAGCGCTCATGATTGAGCACCCTGCAACGGGGTTCCAAGTCGCATCAGTCCATTCGATAGACGTGTCTGCCATCATAAGCCTCTGAAAACTATCGAAAACCTCAAGGTCGGACCTAATTATACTCCGTAAAGTGGTTAATTTATGAAGAAAATCAGCGGGTTAAGCGAGATGGTCTTGGCGCGCCCGGTCTGGACTGACTTACCGGCCGGTCAGAACGATCATTGCCCTCTAATTGATCTGTCGACAGCGTTGAGGCGGGCATTTATGTCATCGATTTTTTGAAGTAATTGGCCAGCCTCGTAACGCCTTTGTTCAGCGGACATGGATTCATCAGACGGCCCTGCCAAGTCTAGAAGAATTAGTTCTATGTAGTCCCGGACGTTACCCTTATGGCGGCGCAAAGTTCGCAGTTTGTCTAGCGCATCCAGCGTCAGAAATGACGGGCGTTGTGTGGCAGCTGCATCTACCACCAGTAGCGCTTCAGCAACTGGATCTTCCGATTGCTCGAAGCCCTTTAAGGCGCGATCTATGGCCTCTCTCTCCACTTCTTCACCGTTCGCCAACCTCACAATTAAATCTCTTGTGCGATCCTCAAAGAAAAATAGTGAGTGCAGCGCTTCGATCACCTTTTCGATTTTCACGCGCTCGCGGCCTGCAATTCCATGCTTCGCCGAATCGACCAAACTATTCACGAGCGATAGCCCGTTGGCCATTAATTCGATCGTCATATCAAACATCAGCTCCCCCAAATTGCGATACCCGAAGGTAGGCACGTCCGCGCCGGTTCGGTAGCGTGACGCGGAGTGCTCCATACAACAGTAGTTCATCAGTTGCAGCTACCAATGTTGATCCAAGGGAGACTACCCTAGTGTCAGCCGATAATCATACAAACCATCCGGACGCTCTCCGGTAGTGTACGTCACGGGAAGTCATTCACCTTGGCAACTGGAAGCGGTGGAGGGCCGACCGGTTTCTCAATTCCGGAATGTCAGAATACTTCTTCCACGTAGCGCCGAATGAATCGGTCCAGATCAGCTTGTCGTGATCGAAAATGATTGTCGGCGAGCGAGGCTTATATACGTACCGGCTCTAACGAATTGTGAGCCGATAAACGTTGATGCCTGCATACCCCGGATTTTCGAGGCGTCCGACGCCGCATTCATAGTCGCCCCGCAATAGCTGCGGATCGTTATTCACCACCGCCATATAGCGAACTATTTCTCTGCAGCCGGCGACGCCGGCAACGTCCATACTGTTCTGGCTGATCGTCAGATCGTTGCGGTTGGGATAGTAGAAGGCATCGACCGTTTCCCAGGGAGCAGCGTCATTTTCCCAGAACAGATTGGCGATTGTCTTTCCCGGGCTACAAGACGACAGAAAAATCGCGCCGGTCAGAGTTGAAAAGATTTTCGTCTTCAGCATGCTGTAGCTCCCGAGATGACCATCTGAGCATACTTAAATCCTTAAACCAGATTGCTGCATAGCTGGGACATGAAGGCAGCTGTTGATTGCTCTCGACGCGCGCAACCTTACGGTGCTTGTCCAAGGCGAAATGGTACTGCGAATTGGCCTCCAGCCCGGTAGGACAGATCGTGAAGCGTTACGCTGAGGCGGCCGGGCTCGATGTCGAGAAGCTATCCGGTCACTCGCTGCGCGCCGGCTTCGTCACATCGGCAGCCGAGAATCGGGCCAGCATATCGCGCATCATGGAAGTGACCCGGCATCGCGATCCGCGGACGGTGGAAACGTATGTTCGCCGGGCCGATCGGTTTAAGGATCATGCTGTGGATGGATTTCTCTGAACCCGCAACTTTAAGTTAATTCGATACTGGTAATTTGTGCCCGAGGATCCGGGGAAGAGAAATGCCAGACCAGTTCGAAGATATTTTGGGCGCCTCCAATGCCGAAGAAGTTAGCGCACCACTGTATGACACGACAGATTCTTTGGAGGGCTTTGCCGCTTGCGTTGCGGCCTTAGCGTCGAAAGACGGCAAACTTTGGTATCGCGGGACTAGGCAAGCGAACCACCATTTAAGCCCAAGCCTCTACAGACATCCGACGGTGAGAAAACCTGACGAACTTATAGAATTAGAATGGGAGCTGTTGTCAGAGTTTCGCCATCAGGCACCGCCTTTCGGCGGACGACTCCCTGAAAAGGATCTTGAGCTACTGTTTCTCATGCAACATTACGGCGTGCCAACGCGCCTTCTGGACTGGACTGAGAATCCTTTTGTTGCACTTTTTTTGCTTTAGAGAACGCGTTACAGGCGACGGCTAACGAACACGACGCCACGGTCTGGGTCCTTAATCCGCTGGAGCTTAATGCGCGTGCTACTCGGCACCGAGAAGCGTCGCAGAGAGTATTTGGGGCATATGCTGATGAGCTCGGGGGATATCAGCCTAGCTCTGACGGCAAAAGAGTAACCATGAAGCTGCCTTTGGCAATATTCGGCGTGCACAATAGCCCAAGAATTGTAGCACAGCGCGGAGCTTTTGTCCTTTTTGGAAAAGAAACTGAGGCCCTAGATAAGCACCCCGAGCTGAGTGGCGATCAGGGAGTGGTCGCGAGAATTGTAATTCCCGCGGCATCAAAAAGGCGGATGTTCTTGAACCTCTATGACATAGGAATTTCTGACGTTGTGGTTTATCCCGACTTAGATGGGCTCGGCAGAGAAATCAAAAACCGGAAAGGGTTTTAGAGTGAGCTTTCGTGTAATTCAAAACCCTGCCCAGACTTTAACTTCATGGTGGGATGACAAAGAGAACATCGACCTTGAACCTGTTTATCAGCGTAAGGGACACATTTGGTCCCAAGCGCAAAGACAGGGCTTGGTCGACACTATCCTGAATGGCTTCGACGTTCCAAAACTGTACTTCGCCGATTTCACGCTTTTAAACAGCAACTTGAACGACAAGCGAAAAAAATACGCAGTTATCGATGGAAAGCAGCGCCTTCTCTCAATTTTCGGGTTCTTCGAGGGCGAATTCACTCTGAACAAGGATTTTTTGTATTTTGATGACCCGTCTTTACAGCTCGGGGGCCTTTCATATTCTGACCTTATGGCAAACTATCCGAGGGTTGGCCGTCGCTTCGACAACTATAATCTGAGTGTAATGAGTGTTGTCACCGACGACGAGGCAAAAATAAGCGAGCTTTTTGTTAGATTGAACACCAGTAAACCACTTGTGGGTGCTGAGATTCGTAACGCTATGGTGGGTGAGGTGCCCAATCTCATTCGAGACTTAGTCCTTCATCCCTTTTGGATTAAGACTCGATTTAACAAATTGCGGGGCCAAGACAAGAACACAGCAGCGAAACTGCTTCTCATTGAACATACTGGAACGTTTGTCGACACGAAGAAGCGGCAGTTGGATAACCTCGTGGCGGAGGCAAACCGCAGGTTACCGGCCATACAGGCTGTTGGTGTCGATGATGAACCTGAAGATTTAGATGATGATACGCCTGTTACGGTCGATGACGTCGCTGAAGCTGCTATCGAAGCCGAAGATTCAGACGTAAAGCGCGCGGCGGGCCGTGTTGAGAGCGTTCTTGACCGAATGGAGAAACTCTTCATCGACCAGGATCCATTGTTAAACCAACAAGCGCAAATTCCAGTAATTTACTGGCTGATACGTAACATTGAAGCGGACCAGTTGCGGCTAGTCAGACCCTTTCTAAACGAGTTTGAGAAAGAGCGCGCGGCAAACCGTGCTATTTCAGCCGGCGAGCCAAACCGCGATGCTTTTCTGCTAGATTTTGAGCTTATGTCACGAACCAGCAACGACCAGGCCAGCATCGGCGGACGTTACCGGATCATGAGACAGCGTTTCGAACAATTTGCATCCGCAGCCCCGGCAAAGAATCCTTAGCGATACGGTGACTATCGCTACTCGTTCCGAATTGACTTAAACTTGTCCTCTGTCAAGTTTACGACGACAGCGAACGGTGGCGCCCTGGGGGTAATTTGTGATGAGAATGATTGTTGCGATTGCGCTTGGTGCGCTTGCGGCTGTCAGCAAGTAAGGTGCTGTCATTTCCCCAACCGCCGGGGTCAGTTTTACAACCAAATTGAAGTCTCCCTCAGCGGAAGCGAAAGCCGAGGTCAGTGCCGTTGTGCCGCCATAGCTCTGTAGGCGACACTAGCTTGCATCGATTGCTTATCGATGTTGATGTAGCGGCAATCAGCCGAATGCCGCTACAGGAGCTCGAACCGTGATATTGCCTTGACGAGGTTGTGCCTCGCTTAAACGCATATCAACATCGATACCAACCATGATCAAATAGTTCAACAATCTGTCCACGGTAAAATCTTTGAGTTTACCGCGCACAATATTGGAGATTTTGGCTTGATCGGTATCTAAAATCTCGGCAGCTTGCTTTTGTGTCAGATTTCTATGCACAATAGCATTTGAAATGTGTCGGGCGATATCAATCTTAAGCCGATCCTTGGCATCCAATTGGATGCCAAGGTCTGCAAAAATGTCGCCCGAACCTTTGACGATTTTCACGTCATCAAGTTTGTTGTCGACCATTTTTCTTAACCAACTTTCTCTTTGTCTGTTCGATGAAGTGATCTTCCGCCGCCTTCAATCGACGCTCAACCAAGTCCATCTCGTGCTTAGGCGTTGCCTTGCCGCTTTTTGATTTCTTTTTAAACGCATGGAGAACGTAAATCGTTTCTCCAAAACGGACCGTGTATACTGCGCGATATGTGTCGCGGTCATGGCCCGAGATTACTTCCAAGACGCCCGCTCCTTTGAACATAATCAAGGGCGTGACATTGATCGCTCGCTCACCGCATTGCGCTTTAAAAAGCGCGAAACCAACTTCTTCTTTTACATCATCAGGGAATTCGCGTAGATCATCCAGCGAAGAGCCCATAAATTGTATGTCTTTCACGACTTGTATTTCCTTCCATTACCATTTTTTCTGTTTTCATCACGTCACTCCTTCTGAGGTGGCCACCCCTTATAAAAACAGGGGCGGTGCCGTATTTTTACGGCTGAATGCAATATGCTATATTTGGCATAACAATTCAAGTGCTATTTTGCCAAATTTGGCATGCAAATTGATCGCAGATGTGAGGCTCCGAACGAGCTCAGGTGCGATCGATATCCGTTGCAAAAACCAAAAATTCCTAGGCTGTAACGTCAACACTGCTAAGATTTCTGCTGAAGCGAACGTTTTTGCTGTCTTGAATTCCGTTATCGGTACTGATCCTAGGGGCTGGAGTAGCTAGCTAAGGCCCCGTCAGAACCGCTTGGTCGATCTTGCGGTCCATCAAGTTGAGCAGCGATCGACGAAATGTCTCAACGTCAGCGTAGTTGGTCAGAAATGATGTTTTCAGACGGTCGCCGTGTCGGCGGTCGTCGGCGATATCCACGCTAACAAGTAAGCCGCCGGTTGAATTGGCAGGGGCAATACGCACCCCCAATATCAGGTCGTCTCCCTCCAAATACCGAAAGCCCCACTGCGCGCTTATTGGTGATTCTAGTGCAATCGGAAAGGTTGTCAGGCGGTCCGCAAATTCAACGATATCCTGCCACTGCACCCAAAAGCCACCATTGCCAGCGAAGTGTTCGGTGGTCACTGAAAGAGTCAACCGACCGAAGTCGTCTCGGATCGCATCCTTGTCCGGATCAGCGGGACTGTATTCGAATTTGAAAACCAATTCGCTCATGGCGGCAGTATCTAGCGCTGGCGCGACCGGCGCAAGAAGCCGGCGCTGAGCCCGGCCTTTTCAGTGCACTACAGAATGTCGAAAAGTTCGAAAATAGCGGAAAATTTGTAGGGGCGTCCGGTGAGCGCCGGCCCCCGCGGTTTGGTGTGCCCAGGGGGTGATCCGGGGTAGGGCAGGGTCTTGCCTTTCATGTTCGGCGGGTTCTATGCGCTTATGTGGGTTCATTAGGGTGTACCTTGAGAGAACCAATGATCTGCTGGTTCGATAAATATGTATTGACACCCTAATAGAACCGATCATAATGGAACCACCCTAAGCGAACCAATGGTGTTTCCGATGTATGTACGCGCCTACCTCCGAGCCAGCACGAAAGACCAAGATGCCAACCGTGCGCGGGAGGATCTGCTTCGCTTCGCCGACGAACGCGGCCTGAAGATCGCGGCCACCTACACGGAAAATGAGAGCGGCGCCTCGCTGCAGCGGCCCGAGCTGTTCCGCCTGCTGGCTGATTGTCATCCAGGCGATATTCTGCTGGTCGAACAGGTCGATCGCCTGAGCCGCCTCAATGCGGCGGATTGGGATCGTCTCAAGCGCGAGATCAAGGACCGGCAGGTTAAGGTGGTGGCCTTGGATCTTCCCACGTCCTGGATGATGGCTTCCGCGGACCGCGACGACATCCACGGTCGTATGCTCGACGCGATCAACGGAATGATGCTGGATATGCTCGCGGCCATAGCCCGCAAGGACTATGAAGACCGTCGGCGTCGACAGGCGCAGGGCATCGAAAAGGCAAAATCAACCGGCGTTTACCAAGGGCGGCCGGAGGATGCGCAGCGAAATGCAGCCATCGTTCAAATGCTGGCGAACAAGCAGAGCTGGAGCAGCATCATCAATGCGACGGGATGTTCGCGATCTACTCTAAGCCGTCTGGCTAAGCGTGTCGCTGCATAGATCGATGCCGGGCACCCTATTATATGCCCGGCATCGATAATCCGTATCAGGCGGCAGCGGCAAAGGCCTTGGATGCCTGCCATTCTTCCATGAACGTTACCAAGCCTTCCAGCGGCATAGCCGACGAAAAGACGTAGTCGTCGGCCGTCGCGACACTCGCACCAGGCAACCTAGCGTGAAGCGGAAACGTGCTGCTGAACGGCTCGACTAGGAAGTCTTCGCGACCGTCCGTCGATCGCGCGCCAATTCTCAGTGCTATACATGCCAGCCGATAAGATTGCTCGGCGTCCACGATCTGCCAGACGTGCGCCAGCGGCCCGCCATCGATTTCGTAAAAGGGATGATTTTCGCTGTTTGCGGTGGTCATTTTCGGTTCTCCTTGTGCCGTTCTCAACGGCGATAGTGGTCTGGAACTGAGAACCGGGAGACCTCGGCCCTGCGCTTTTAGGCTTACGCCTTGGACATGGCGCAGGGGTTCCAGACCTGCCGGAGATCAACCCGGCAAGATGGAACTAAAGCAAATCGGTTAACAATTCTATGTACAGAATAAGCTGATCGGCTCAATGCAGTCAAATGTTATTCAATTTTGCTTCCAAATAAGCGCTTGTATATTTTGTATTCCGATGGATGCCTACATTATATGCATAAATATACATAAAAATGTTTGACCGAGTATATTGGCGGGCTCTAGAGTCCGGTTCTGAGTAGCGGAGCCCGATATGCCAGAAGAATTCCTGACCGAGCCAGAAGTGGCGAAACTACTCAGATGCTCGACTTCAAAGGTGAAGCGTCTGCGGCTTGCCGGGAAATTGGATCATGTGCCCGGCCGCCCGGTGCTGATTTCATCAGCAGACCTGAAAGCGTATCTCGACAGCATAAAGGTCCACGCCCTGCCGGGAGACGGCGCCGAACCGCCAAGAAGTGCGGCCGCAGCCGGAGAAGCTGCGGAAAGCGCGCGAGTGGCATTCGCGAAGTACAAAGCGCGGGAGGCGCTCAAAGCGGGATGCAAGCGGTGATCCGGCTCCTAACGCAGGCTGAAGCCGCGAAACGCATGGGCGTGTCCGTGGAGAAACTGAAGCGTCTCCGAGGACAGGGAATGATTTCGTACATTCCAGGCAGGCCGGTTCTTTTCGACGAGAAAGATGTCGATGAGTTCGCGGCAGCTTATGCCGAACGGAAAAGGGTAAAGGCTGCGTTGAAGGTGCCCGGCAGTCCTGAATATCTGGAAAAGAAACGGCAGGACGCGGAGGGCAGGCACTGCATGCGGATTAGAGTGATGATGATCCATCGCGAAATGGCCCGAAAACGCGGCGGGAAATGATGACGGTGATGAAGATCACTCGCCGAGATCATCTAGGTAATTCTGCGCTAGTTCGCTGATTGCGGTCTCGGCTTCTTCCAAACCCCAACCGACGCGCGCCGCATCCTTTGCAAGATTGATCAGGGCCGGCGACAGCTTGCCCCCGGCTGCCTCGACGAGGTTTTGCGCAGGAAGGCGCGTCACGGCCCGAAACGCGCTTTGTAGGGCTTCCTGGCAATCGATATCACGATCGCGATACGGGCCGTTTTCTTTGGGTCCAGGCAGCATTCTGGCTCTCCTTCTTCGAACTGAAAACGCGTATAGCTGACACTCAATCAAAAGCACCATTGTTTTTAACGTTCGTCCTGCTGCGAGGCGCTTTGCTAGCCGCCAGTTGGGCTCTCGCACGAACGATTTCCGCGGAAATTTCGTCTGCGCTCATAGCTGCTGGATCTTTAGTTGGAGCAGCCTCGCGACCCTTCGCGTTCAACAGATCGCCAACTTCCAACAGACTGCGAATTGCACTGGCGCGGGCCTGTGCAGGCGCTGAGGGGTCACGGCAGATTGCCAATGCGGTGTCGTATGCGACCCTCACCCCTTCCGTTCGTGCCTGGCGGATAAGGACAGCGCGGAGCCGACTGTCTTCTTCTTCTTCGATCAGCGAGAAATCAAGATCGGGTTCGTCAGTCATCACGAAAACACTCCTTTGTCGGTTTGGATTTCGGCAAGACGCTGCCGCAAGTTCATAAGCTCGTCGGTGATCGCCTGTAGCTCTGGTGACGGCGCGTGAGGCTGGGCGGCCATGCGTTCGCGGAATTCTGCATTCTGGCGACGCTCGTCGCGCGCCCTTTGTCGAGCCGCAGCGGCACCCGGCCGGCGGGCTTTGTGCCAGTTCTCATGACGCTCGCGTTCGTCGGGCGTCATCGCGGCCAGCCGCTTGGCTCGTTTGCGAGCGGCGCGGTCCTGATCCTTCAGTTTCCGATCGAGCTTTTCCATACCATCAGCAGCGCCGCGGTTCGGCCATCGCGGTTTATGCCAACCCTCTCCGGAAGGTGTCCGGCCGCCGTGCAGATGGCACCTGCCGTTGGTCATCGCCGGTTTCTGGCAAGGCTGTCCGTCGGACCTCTTGGCCGCCTCGCATCTTGGGCCTTCCCAATGCCGCTTGTTCATTTCCTGGCACTGCCGCCGGGCGATCTCGCGGAACTCGGGCGACCGTCGCCAGCGGTCGAGCTGCGGCGCGCCCTTTGGTCCGCTCATGGGCAACCTCCAGAACAAGGTTCTGTGAGGTAAAGGCGCTGTGGCTCCCGCGACGGCGCCGCGATTATGAGCGGACTACAATTTGTATATTTCCCATTTATCTGGCTGTCGGCCCCTAACCCAACCGGGAGCATGGCGCGCTCTGCGCGAGCGCGCAGCGCTGCCCCGTAGGGGTGCCACTTTGCGCACTTGCTTCCCGCACCCGCAAACCCCTGTAAAATAAGGACTTCGCCGCGCTTTGCCGCACTCTGCGCGGCACATTTGCGCATTGTGCCTTGCCGCAATGAAATCAATGACTTAGCTAGGGGCTCGGCGCGCTTTGCGCAAAATGGCAGATCACTTTGCGCACTTTCCTTCATCGGAATTAGGTGAAAACGGAAGGGCATGTTTCATCCTCTAACGACAAGTTGTCTATCGCCGCGCTGCCTATCGGGTCGATTTCGTATCCCATTATCGGCTTGCGATCTGACGTCCTACCGACTTCAACGACGCGGATAACCGACTTGGACGTCAGTCGCTCGAACGCGGCGGCCGTCTCATCGAAGGTCAATGATTTAAGAATTCCGGCTGCCTGGACCTTCAGAACCTTGGGCGCATAGTAGGGACTGTTCGGGAATTGGGCGAGCCTGATCCCCCGCGGGCGATGATCGCTTCCGCAACAGCGCGCTCTGCCACGTCGTCGAGATCCGGAACGTCGGTGTCCGCCGCCGATACGCTGGAAACGGGACTGGAGGCACCCAACGGCACGAAGGCGCCGCGTCTCCATTCCAGTTTCAGCTTTGAGCCCTTCGGACCATAGTTGAGTTTCATGTTCTCCAACTCGCGAACGTTACCGCTGCTTTCCGGCGTTGCGTCGGCATTCCGGCCCTTCCTCTGCGGACCGTCTGGACGTTTCAGATAAATTCGCGAGCGCGCGGCGTTGCTCCAGGCCGTTGAACCTGAAGTGCCAGTGCCTGTGTTCTTGCCGCTCTGCGATGGATGCCCGAGCGCAATAACTGAGCCGCCGATCGCCTGCGCAAGGCCGCCCAGGCAAAGCTTCACAAAGGCACTGACCTGCGCGCGGTCGATCTCGTTGCCCGCATAGACATCCGCAAGGGTGTCGATGATGATCACGTCCGCGCCGAACGCCCGCGCTCCGTCGCGGAGCTGGTACCAGAGAGGGGTCAATTTTAGTTCGCCGGCTTTTGCATCCCAACGTGCCAGAATGTTCAGGTCATGCTTTCGTGAGACCAGTCGCAAATTTGTTAAATCGTCCATTGCCAAGCCGAGCGATTGATTGATCGCACTTTGCCTTCGATGCAGCTCATTGGCGTCATCCTCGCAAAAGAAGCATATGACGCGGGCTGCACGTGTCGGCTGCCCCAGCCACTTACGGCCGGTCGCCGCGGCGGTGGCGTATTGGTGCGCTAACAGCGTCTTCCCGACACCTCCATCACCGTAGAGTAGTGTTACTTCGTGCCGTGGTATCCAGTTCTCGACTTCCCACTCCTGCGGCGCCGGCGTAGAACCGTGCCAAGCTGTCGGCGAGATCCATTCAATACCACCAGCGACGGGCGGGTTTGGGTCAAAGAACTTGGCAACGATCACGCTGATCTCGGCAGCGCGGGGTGCGCCTGCCTTGCCCCATGCCCGCGCCAATGCGCGCCCGGTGCCGCCGGCGTCCTCGGCTTTCTCCAGCGTCGAAAACACGATCGGCCAGGTGCATGCGACGTCCGCGAAATCCGAAGCCGAAAATTGGGCATCCCCTAGATAGCGCGCCAATGAAAACAGGAACTGCGAACCGGTCGTGTCGTCTGCCCGCGATCCGCGTAAAGCCTTTGGATCCCCCTCCAGCAGACTGTCGAGCATTGGATTGCGCTGGCGCGCAATGGCGAGCCGCTCGGCAACGGACGGATCCAAGTCTGTAAACGATCCTGTGAATACCGGCGCCGGCCCGATCTCGCGCAAGGCCTGCGCAATTGCGGCCGTTTCGTCCGACGTGTGGGTTTCGTCGAAATCGTCGCGCTCATCGCGCGGCGCCAGCGGCGCGAGGCTTCCGATCTCATCTTGCGTATATCGGCGCGGTGCGGCAGGGACCTCGGTCGAGGCGGTTCGATTGCCAGGCGGATACTTCATAAGCTTTTTGGGCGTCAGCAAATTGACGGTGCCGGGCAGCCGGAGAACGCGGTCGATATTCTGGACAGCGTCGCCGCGCAGCGCCTTCGCCAAGGCTTTCCCGCATCCTTCTGCCCATTGCCCCTCGGCGCCCGCGTCAATGCTCTCTGCAGCCAGCCAGATATGTTGCAAACCGTTGCCGGTATCGATCGTCAGCGATGGCGGGAATTGTGCGGCGTCGGGCAGCTGGCGTGACCGAAGTTCGGCGCGTGCCTCGGCGAACTCGGAAGGGGTCAGCGGCCGGTCGTCATGCTTGATCGGGTCGAGATCAACACCCACTCCACGGATGCGGGCGATATCAGCTTTTTCGAGCTTTTTGTTCGGCGCATCCGGCCGCGGCTCGTTCAACGAAAAATAGCAGTTCGCTTTCGCGTTGTTGCGATCGACCCAATCGGCGATTTCGTGCCAGCTGTTTGGCGGAAATGTCCGCCCGGTCGGCGCTTGGTTCGGCCCTATCGCAACGACATTGTGCCATCCATGCAGGTCCAGAGCCTGAAGGAAAGCCACGGCATCCCGAGCGGCTGGCGACCGCTCCGGAACATTGGCAACCACGTCGCCAAAGCAAGCATTGCCTTGCGCGGAAGGGCCGTCATGCTGTATATAAGCGCTGTGCATACTGATCTCCAAGGCGGACCGTTCCAGCGGGCCGCCTTATTCATTTGAGGGGATTGGAAGCCACCAGCGCCAGGCGCGTTGGCGGGGCCTTGACGTCAGCCGGCGCGACAGGCTCCACGGCAGCGACATAGGCGATCAGGCTCGGAACCGAGACGACAAGCGGGGCACCTTGCTTGATGCGGTGCCCGATCAGCATTCCGCTTCCGATGCGCCGGCGCACCCATCCAGGCGAGCGAGCGGTAATTTCGGCGGCTTCCTCAAGCGATAGAAAAGCCCGATCCCGCCAAGGGATGTAGGGCGCTTTTCGTTGCGACTTCATGGGATGGTCTCCTGGTTGAGCTCATCACCCTGCCGCGAAGCGTTCCGCCGAAATAGGGCTGGCATGCCGAGATGCGAAGCGCTCGCGCTTTTCATCGTCCGCTGCGACACGCTGCCGGATCTCGATTTCGTCGATCACCAACATGGTTTTCGCAAGGGCGCCAAGCAGGGATCGCGCCCGGCTGGCCGCCTTCAAAATGCGAGTATGCCCCTTTTCTACTAAGTCCAATTGATCAGGAATACCCAAACGCGCGGCGGCTTTCACAATTGCGGCGCCTTTTGTCGGTTCCGTCACCATGGCCTCAAACACGGCCGCGGCACACACCCAAGCCCCCATATCCTTCCGGGGGCGCCCAACCCGGGAATAGTTCTTCCCGTGTTCCTCGGGTAAGAGCTCCGCAACCGACGCAGCGATATCGGAGTAGACGGTCATGGATTTTGCAACGGCCAGCTGTTCGGCCCGCGTCCTCTTTTCGCTGGCCGCCGTCATCCAGTAGAGATGAAAGGCGACGTCCTTGGGATCGCCTACGGCCACGGCCCACCTATCGAATTCGCTCTCGCTCTCCGCAAGTTGAGCGGCATAGGCATTCAACTCGGCTACGGCTAGGTTCAGCAACGACGTCATCATTGAGCCCCTGTTGCAGACCCGGCGACCCAAGCGCGGACGTCCGCAGCGCGGTAGCGGGGGCGCCCCTCGACATGAGTGATCGTAGGACCGCGGCCGACCTTCGCCCATTTTTTGAATGTCTGGACAGCAAATCCGGACATGAAGGCGACTTGCTTACGAGTGAGAAATGCACTGTCGGGCAACGCGTCGATGTCGAGTTTTGCGCCCAGTGCCAAAAAATCAGGTGTGTCCTTCTGCATTCGTGTTCTCCAGTTGATAACCCTCTATGCCCCCAAGGGTAGGCAATGGGTGTCAAGCGGTCACGGAAACCAACAGACAAAACATACAAGTTTGAATTAACTAGCTTATTTCAGATATTTGGCTTTGATTTTTGTAGGTTTCCTGGCCCTCGGTTTTCGCAAACGCCTCTTCTCAGGGGAGGAAACTCGGAACGGGGCGGATCTTCCAACCACTTCAATACCGCTTCAATGTTCTCTGCCGTCTGCTCGGGTCGCGGAAACAGTCCGCATACGATCGCGCTGGCGACCGCAAAACCGCCTTTGAAGGCATCCTTCATTGAGCCGTTCTCATCGGCGCAACCGTATTTGCCGTACGCGAAGAGCGCGAATTTGTGGATGTAATCCGATCTAAGCATGAGACGCTCAACGATCTTCACCGTCTCTGGCAATTTTTTGTCTTCGACAGGGAGTTCTACGGCCCAGTCGTCGTGCTTTCTCGGCCGTCCGCGCGCATCCGGCACTCGGTATCTAAAGCCTGCCGTCTTGCCTGTCGTCATGCGAATGCCCCGAGCTGTGCTGCATCTTTGGCGATAATCGCAGCGACATGCTTCGCCCAATTGCTGAAGGCGCCGCGAAGCTGATCTTCCGCGTCGTCACGATTGTAGACGGCCTCCAGGTCTTCCCGCGCGTGCCCGAGCGCCAGCTCGGCAGTGTCCTTGTCCACGCCCAGCCGGGACAGGCCAGTGCGGAACGTGCGGCGCAAATCGTGCAGCGTGAAGCTGACGCCGGAAGCTTTCACCAGTTTGGCCAACATTTTATTCCAGCCGCTCATTTTGCCGCCGGTGCGCGAAGATGGGAAGACCAGATCAGAGCGCGCATCGACCTTGCAGGCCGCCAGGAGGTCGGAAAGCATGTCGTGGACATAGACTGTGTGTCCTCGCGCCTGTTTGGTGAACGTGGGGGCAGATCGATCGCCGAGGCCGCCTTGTTCAACATTTCTCGGAGAAGGCCGGCTCCTCGCTGCGGCGGCAGCCAGTAAGGATCAAGAAGCGGATGTAGCGACCAAACACTTGATCGGGATCGGCGGCCTTCCAAACCTTCAGCAGTTCAGCGTCACTCAACGCCCGTCCGTGCTGTTCCTTTTCAAGCTTCTCCTGGCGCGTGCCTCGCCCCTTCTGGTAGCCGGCAAGGGGATTGCTGTCCAAGACCTTCTGCTCAAACACACACCAGCCCAGAAACGTCCTGCAGCGGGATCTGAACGCATCGGCGGCGCCGTTCTGACCTTCCCGCTCCAGCTTCTTGATAATCGCTGCGAAGTCGGACCCCTTCATCTCGCGGACGTCTTTGCTGAGATGAGCCGCCAGACGCCGGCGGAGAAGGCTCATAACCATGCTTGTCGCGACATACTTTCGCCGCTTCAAGTCGAGCTCATACGTGTCGAGAAGGTCGGATATCCTGGCTTTTTCGCTGCGCCGACTTTCCGCTCTATCGCGGGCCGGGTCGCCGCCGGCCGCGACCTTGCCCAACATCGCAAAGGCGATCTTGCGAGCCTCGGCGGCTGTCTTAATCGTGTCGGGACCGCCGATCTTGACCTTCTTCATGTTGGCGGCCCGGCCGGCACCCGACGGCCTATAGCTGACGATGTAGCTTTTGGAGGTGCCGCGGATACGAAGACCGAAGCCGGTCACTTCAGTATCCCAGATAATCACTTCGGATTTTGCCTGCGGGAGCGATGCGCCCTTGACGACGACGTCCGTAATTTTCACTTTGTTCGGGGATGACATTCACGCTCCGGGTAGCACAGGGGTAGCACCATTATTGCACCCGCTCTTATACCCATATACCCAAAAAATGGCAAATATTAAATGAAGTCAGCCGGTTAATCGGAGCCGCATACCCCTTAGGATACCTACAGATACCCTAGACCATGACCTTGCCAAGGTTGGGGTCGAGCGTTCGAATCGCTTCACCCGCTCCATTTTCTCTTCCGGACTTTATCGCCGATGCAATTGCGGTTTTTGAGCCGTATGAGGCTTCGTCTTTAGCCGTTGCGGCGCTTCCATTTGATGATAGCTCTCCTTCTTCGACCAATGCGACGGTACGGCTTATTGGTAGGATGAGCCGGCAGGTTGCCCTGCCAGCATTTTATCCCTCGATTTCTTCGCGCAACATTTCCAGTTCCAGCCATTCTTCTTCCATCTTCGCAATCGAGGCGCGCAGTTTTTCCATCTCGGTGGCGAGCGCGGAGAAGCGGGTGGGGTTCTTGGCAAAGAGGTTTGGGTCGGCCATTTCCTTTTCGCGTTTGGCGATTTCGGCTTCGGCCTTCTGCATGTCCTTCGGCAGGTTTTCGAGCGCGAATTTCTGCTTGAAGGACAGTTTGCCCTTGGCGGTCTTGGGTGTGGCGGTTGAGCCGCCGGCGTCGGAGGATCTGGCTTTCTCCGCCTTGTCGGCTCGCTTCTTTTCGTCGGCCATGCCTTTGCGCTGCGCCATCATGTCGGAATAGCCGCCGGCATATTCGATCCAGCGGCCATCCGGCGCATCCGGGTTGGCCGGTGCGATGGTCGAGGTGACGGTGCGGTCTAGGAAGTCGCGGTCGTGGCTGACGAGGATGACGGTGCCGGAAAAGCCGGCGACGATTTCCTGAAGCAGATCCAGCGTTTCGATGTCGAGGTCGTTGGTCGGCTCGTCGAGGATCAAAAGGTTGGTCGGGCGCGCGAGAATGCGGGCCAGCATCAGCCGGGCGCGCTCGCCGCCGGACAGGTTCTTGATCGGAGTTCTGGCCTGCTCGGGCTGGAACAGGAACTCCTTCATGTAGCCGGTGACATGGCGCTGTTCGCCGTTGACCAAAAGGTTTTCGCCGCGGCCGTCGGTGAGATAGTGGGCCAGCGTATCCTCGAGGTTCAGGTCCTCGCGGCGCTGGTCGAGCGTGGCGATCTCGAGATTGGTTCCGAGCTTGACTAAGCCTTCGTCCGGCTCGATCTGCCCGGTCAGCATTTTCAGGAGTGTCGTCTTGCCGGCGCCGTTCGGGCCGACGAGGCCGATGCAGTCGCCGCGGTGCACACGGATCGAAAACGGGGCAACGATGGTGCGGTCGCCATAGGCCTTGGTGATCTTTTCGGCCTCGATGACAAGCTTGCCGGAATCACGCGCGTCGGAGACGGTCGCCTGCACCGAGCCCTGCGGGCCGTTGTGGCCGCGGTGTTTGGCGCGCAGGTCCTGAAGCGCGCCCAGCCGGCGCATGTTGCGCTTGCGCCTCGCGGTGACGCCGTAGCGCAGCCAGTGTTCCTCGCGCTCGATTTCCTTGCCGAGCTTGTGCTGCTCGATTTCTTCCTCTTCCAGCATCTTGTCGCGCCAGGCTTCGAAGAAGGCGAAACCCTGGTTGAGCCGGCGCGACTGGCCGCGATCGAGCCAGACGGTGGCATTGGAAACCTTTTCGAGGAAGCGACGGTCATGGGAGATGACCACAAGCGCCGAGCGGCTCTTGATCAGTTCCCCTTCCAGCCATTCGATGGTCGGCAGGTCGAGATGGTTGGTCGGTTCGTCGAGCAGCAGGACATCAGGCTCCGGCGCCATGACGCGGGCAAGGGCCGCACGCCGGGCTTCGCCGCCGGAAAGCTGCGCCGGATCTTCCTCGCCGGTCAGGCCCAGATGTTCGAGCAGATAGGCGACGCGGTAGGGATCGTCGCTCGGGCCAAGGCCGGCTTCCGCATAGGCAAGCACGGTGTCATAGCCCTCGAAATCCGGTGCCTGGTGGAGATAGCGGATCGTTGTCGAGGGATGGCGGAAGATTTCGCCCGTCTGCGGCTCGGCAAGGCCGGCTGCCATCTTCATCAGGGTCGATTTGCCCGAGCCATTGCGGCCGACCAGGCAGATGCGGTCGCCGGGCTCGACCTGCAGGTTTGCGCCGGCCAGCAGCGGCGTGCCGCCGAAGGACAGGAAGATGTCATCGAGTTTCAGAATGGGTGGCGCCAAGATCAGGCTCCCGAAAGGTCATAAGGCCGGGCGAGAATGATTGCGCGGCCTGAGGAAAGGAAAAGCGGACGGCGCCTTCGGCGACATTGGATATCGTGCGCGAGGAACCGAACGGCAGATGGAAATCGGTGAGCGGGTAACGGGCATTGGCGATGGTCAGCCCTGTCAGCGTATCGAGCCCGAGGATCGAGAAAAGGCTGCCTTTCGGCAGGTCAATGGTGCGGCTGCCGGGCAGCAGCGGATAGGCCTCTTCCTCGCCGGAAGTCAGAAGCACGTCGATACCGTCTTCGGCGAGCTTTGCCGCATGCAGCAGGTGCATGAAGGCGTGGTCGCTGCGTTCGCCACCAAGCGCACCGGCCAGAAGCAGCTTTTTGCGCCAAGCTCCAGCGCAGCACTGACGGCGATCGCGCCATCGGTCTCGTTCTTGGCTGGCGGGTAGGGCTCCCGCTCGATGCCGGGCCATTGCTCAATCAGCGCCCGAGGGGTGGAATCGAAATCGCCCAACCAGCGCTCTGGGGTCACGCCGAGGGTTTTTGCATGCCGCATGCCGCCGTCGGCCGCAATCACACGCATTCCGTCGATATGCCGCCGCAGCCGTTTGGTCGGCGTCAGTTCGCCGCCCATCAGGATTGCAAAGGCCGGCTCTGTCATGGCGTCCCGTTCGTTCATGGCGCAAGGCCATAGCTTAAACAGGGGGATGAGGGGAAGAGGTTCCGGCCGATTTGCCGCTTTTGCATAAACTGTGCGGGATCAGGCTTCAGGCTTTCCGGGCGGCGTTTGCGGAGCCTCTTTCTCGCGTGCCAGATAGACCTTCTCGAAACCGGTGACGAAACGGTCGAAGAGACCGGAAAAGACGGCGACGTCTTCCTCCGGCCAGTCGGAGAGGATGCTCTCGATGACACCGCGTTTGACCGCCTTCACCTCGAACATCAGCTGTCGTCCGAGATCGGTCATGACGACGATGATGCGCCGTGCGTCTGTCTGCGAGGCTTCGCGCCGGAGTGCGCCGCGCGCCACCATATCGGCGACAATGCGGCTGGCGCGGGAGGGATCGATCATCATCAGTTCGGCGATCGTGCCGACGGTCACTTCGCCCTCCGGCTCGCCGCGCGATACGGCATCTAGCACGTCGAGATGGGTAATTTCGAGATCCGGTGCGACATTCTTGATGGCAAGGCGGGCCAATACGCGCCGTCCGATCAGCAGACGCCAACGGCCCATCGAACGGCCGATCGCGGCACGGTTCGCCTCGGCTTCATCAGTGTCTGCAGGGGGCTCGGTTTTCAAAGCTGCGTGTTCCATCGCATCACAATAGCAAGACGGTGGCCATTCAGGAAGATGGAATATGCGTTACACATAAATGTGCCGTTGACATTGATATGCTAATAGCACATAATTTGATAAACGCAATCGGATCTTCCCTATGGACATGCAAACCACCCCGGCGCCGCTCGTTTCGAGCAAGGCGCTCCGACTGACACTTTTCGGCTTCCTGATGGCTGCGCTGTTCATGGCCACGCTCGACAACCAGATTGTCTCCACCGCCCTGCCGACGATCGTCGGCGAGTTCGGCCAGATGGAGCGTTTCGGCTGGATCGGATCTTCCTATCTGCTCGCCACCTGCGCGGTGATGCCGCTCTACGGCAAGCTTGGTGATCTCTTCGGCCGAAGATATGTGATGATCGCAGCCGTGACGATCTTCACGCTAGGGTCGATCGCCTGCGGCCTGGCCGTCTCGATGAATACGCTGATCGCTGCCCGTGTGTTTCAGGGGCTTGGCGGCGGCGGCATCATGGTCTCGATCTTTTCGATCAATGCCGATCTCTTCGAGCCGCGGGAGCGCGCCCGTTACCAGAGCTATTCCAGCCTGATGCTGATGGCGTCGGGCGCTATCGGTCCGGTGCTGGGCGGCACGATGAGCGACCTTTTCGGCTGGCGCTCGATCTTCCTGATCAATATCCCCATCGGCGCCATTGTCCTTGCCGGCCTGTTCGTCTTCCTGCCCTATCGCCGACCGACGCGGCAACCGAAGATCGATTATGCCGGTGCCTTGCTTCTGGCGGGGGCTGTCACCAGTGTCGTGCTGCTTGCCGATGGCCCGGAACTGTTCGGCTCGCTTCTGTCGCCGGGCGGCCTGTCCGTCATTGCTTTCGGCCTGGTCTGTGCAATCGCCTGGGTGCTGGTCGAGCGCCGCGCGCCGGAGCCGATCGTACCACTGTCGCTGTTTGCCAATCCGTCCTTCAGCCTGTTTCTCGTCATTTCGCTGGCAAGCGGCGCGATCGGCATCGGCATGGTCAACTATTTCGCATTGTTCCTGCAAACCACCACCGGTCTTTCACCGTCGTCGGCCGGGCTACTGTTCATCATGCTGACGGGCGGTATCGTCTGCGGTTCGCTGTCCGCCGGCCGGATGATTTCTATGACCGGTCGCTACAAGCCTTTTGCCATTGCAAGCGCCAGCATGGCCGTCATCGCCATGCTGCTGTTCACCTTGATTCATCCCGGCACGCCGATCGTCTTGATTGCCCTCGCAATGGGTTTCCACGGTATCGGCATCGGTCTTGGCCAACAGGTGCCGATCACCGGCGTGCAGAACATGGTGTCGCGCGGCGATGTCGGAGCAGCGACAGGTGCCGTCACCCTGTCGCGCATGGCCGGTGCATCGATCGCGATCTCGCTCTATGGCGCAACGATCGCGGCGGGCCTGGCGCGGCACGGCGGCGTCATTGCCGGGGTCGAGGATATCGAAAAGCTGACACCGGCCATGCTCTCCGCCTTGCCCGCGTCGGTGCAGCAGGCGGTTGCTGCAAGCTATACGGCTGCCTTCCACCCGCTTTTCCTGACGGCGGCGGGTATAGCGGCGGTTGCGCTGGTGTCGGCTGTGCTTCTCAAATCCGTTCGCCTGCCGTCTGCCAAGGGGTAGGGAGACTGCGCTTGCCCCTTGCCAAGCATTTCACTCCCATCTAAATCTCATCTCGCTCTAACGGGGTGCCTGGTTCGAATGTCGGACAATGGGCTGAGAGGCGAAAGCCGACCCGCAGAACCTGATCCGGTTTGTACCGGCGGAGGGATTAGACGGCTCAATTCAGCGCCCTCTTCCCAATTTTGGATGTTTAAAGGAGGCGCCGATGCGCAAGATACTTCTCTCGATGGCAGCGGCTCTGGCCGCGTTGGTGTCTGCCGGTCCGGTGGCCGCGCAGGAAAAAGTCCTCGTTGTTTATACCTATGAGAGTTTCGTCAGCGAATGGGGACCTGGCCCCAAGGTCGCCGAAGCCTTCGAAAAGCAATGCGCCTGCAAGGTCAACTATGTCGGTGTCGCCGATGGCGTCGAACTGCTGACCCGGTTGAAGCTCGAGGGGAGGGAACCAAGGCGGATATCGTACTTGGTCTCGATACGAACCTTATCTCTGAAGCCAAGGCGACCGGCCTTTTTGTGCCGCATGGGCTGGATGTTTCGGCCGTCAAGGTTCCGGGTGATTTCTCCGATGATGTCTTCGTGCCCTATGATTATGGCCACTTCGCCGTGATCTACGACACCGAGACAATCAAGACGCCGCCCACCAGCCTCAAGGACCTTGTCGAAGGCGATCCGTCGCAGAAGATCGTCATCGAGGATCCGCGCACGTCGACGCCCGGTCTCGGCCTGCTGCTCTGGGTGAAGTCGGTCTATGGCGATGAGGCAGGAACTGCCTGGGCCAAGCTCAAGGACCGAGTTCTGACCGTCACGCCCGGCTGGTCGGAAGCCTATGGCCTGTTCACGAAAGGCGAGGCGCCCATGGTTCTGTCCTATACGACGTCGCCGGCCTATCATATGGTTGCGGAAAATACGGATCGTTATCAGGCGGCCGCGTTTTCGGAAGGCCACTATATCCAGATCGAGGTAGCCGGCATGATCAAGACTGCCAAGGACCCAGCACTTGCCAAGCAGTTCATGGCCTTTGTCATCGGATCGCAATTCCAGACGATCATCCCGACAACCAACTGGATGATGCCCGTTGGCCCCCTGGACGCGCCGCTGCCGGAGGCATTCGGCAAGCTCGTCCAGCCGGCGAAGACCTTCCTGATGTCGTCGGAGGATGTTGCGTCCAACCGCAAGGCCTGGATCGACGAGTGGCTCGCCGCCATGAGCATGAACTGAGTCGCGATGGGGGCATTGAACGCAGATTGACGCTGGCCGCCGGGGCGCTCTGCCTCGTCGGCATTCTGCTGTTCGTTGCCCTTGCGGCCCTTGCGCTCGTGACATTTGAGCAGGCGGGAGCAGCGCGAACCGTCTCCTTCGATGCCTATATCTGGCGGGTCACGCGGTTCACCCTGTTGCAAGCCACACTTTCGACCGGCCTTTCGGTGCTTCTCGCCATTCCCGTGGCAAGGGCTTTGGCGCGGCAAAGTCGCTTTCCCGGTCGCGTCTGGGTCATCCGGCTGATGGCGCTACCGCTCGGGCTGCCGGCACTGGTTGCAGCGCTGGGTTTGATCGGCATCTGGGGACGGCAGGGTGTTCTCAATGGCGGGTTGGCATGGCTGGGGCTTGAGCAGCCGGTCAGCATCTACGGGCTTTCCGGAATTCTTCTGGCCCATGTCTTCTTCAATATGCCGCTTGCCGTCCGGCTGATGCTCACGGGCCTTGAGCGCATACCAGGCGAATACTGGCTTGTCGGCGCCAATCTCGGCATGCGGTCCTGGTCGATTTTCCGTTTTGTCGAGTGGCCTGTTATTCGCGGTCTTTTGCCGGGCATTGCCAGCCTGATCTTCATGCTGTGTGCTACGAGTTTCACGTTGGTGCTGACGCTGGGCGGCGGACCAGCGGCAAGCACGATCGAGGTGGCGATCTACCAGGCGCTGCGCTTCGATTTCGATCCGCCGCGCGCGATCGCGCTCTCGCTGCTGCAGATCGCGATCACCGGCCTGCTTCTGCTTACCCTGCGGCGACTGGCGCCGCCATCGGCTGATGGCCCGACCTCCGGCCGGAATGTGCGTCGTTTCGATGGCCGTGTCGGTGTCAGAAGAATGGGCGATTTTACGGTGATCGGTCTTGCGGCGATCTTCACGCTGCTGCCGCTTGGCTCCGTTGTCGTCTCGGGCTTGCTGGCGGATCTTTCCGGCCTTGCCCTTGATCCGATGGTGCAGCGCGGGCTTGTGACGAGCCTTGCGATCGCTCTGTGTTCAGCCGTGTTTTGTGTGGGGGAACGGCGGCGATGATCCGCGCGCGGCAAATGGCGCTTTCACCGCGCAGGCCGGGAACCGCGGCGCGCGGGCTGGCCGCATCGGTGTCCGTCTCGACGTCGCTTGTTCTTCTCGTGCCGCCGGTTGTGCTAGGGTCCGGCTGGTTCCTGCTGTTGCGGCCTTTCGGCGACGTCAGCCGTTTCGCGCCCTTCCTGGTCATCATCATCAACGTCCTGATGGCCTTGCCCTTTGTCTATCGGGTTCTCCAGCCAGCCATGGAAACCCATTGGGGGCGAACCGCGCGGCTTTCCGCAAGCCTTGGTCTTGGCGGATGGAACCGTTGGCGGGCCATCGACTGGCCGGGCCTTCGCAAGCCGATCCTGATGGCGATGTCGTTTGCCGCTGCGCTGTCTCTCGGTGATCTCGGGGCCGTTGCACTTTTTGGTTCGCAGGATATGGTCACTCTGCCCTGGCTGCTCTACAGCCGGATGGGCAGCTATCGCTCGACGGACGCGGCCGGGCTGGCGCTGTTTCTGGGGCTGGTCTGCCTTCTTCTGACAATTTTCGGAACGGCCGCGCAAACACGGGAACGTGGGGATGAGGATATCGATGGCAGACGCTGAAAATACAGGTTCGGCGATTGGCCTTAGAGATGTCCATGTCTGCTATCCGAATGCGCATTTGCAGTTTGATTGCACTATCAGGCGCGGTGAGATCGCTGCGATCGTCGGAGTTTCCGGTTCGGGAAAATCGACTTTGTTCAACGTCATTGCCGGTTTTGAAACGCCGGACGCAGGACGGGTCGAAATCTTCGACGAGAATGTGAAGGAAACTGGGCCATCCGAACGACCGGTCTCGGTGATCTTTCAGGACCACAATCTTTTTTCGCATCTGGACGTTGCTACCAATATCGGTCTCGGTATCAGTCCCGCGCTGCGCCTCGGGGTCAAGGAGCGCGGCAAGATCGCCGGCGCTCTGATGCGCGTCGGGCTGGAAGGGTTTGGCAAGCGCCTGCCGCCGACGCTTTCCGGCGGCGAGCGGCAGCGGGTTGCCTTGGCGCGCGCGCTGGTCAGGCGCAAACCTATCCTGTTGCTCGATGAACCTTTTGCGGCCCTTGATCCCGGCTTGCGCGCCGGGATGAGCCAGCTTCTGCTCGATCTGCACGACCAGGAGCAAAACACGATCCTGATCATCACCCATCATCCCGATGACCTCAGGCGGCTCGCCGACAGCGTGGTCTTCCTGGATGGCGGGCGGATCGTCGCGCATCAGCCGACGACTGAATTCCTGGCTCGGCGCGATGACCCGGCAATCAACGCGTTTTTGGGCAATTGAATGTCCCGAGCGGCAAACTTCCAGCCTTTGCCACAATTTAAACGTCGGCCCGTGCGACGGCCCGGATTGCGGCGGGCCTATGGTTCTGGTTTCCCGTGTCCGTTGCCGTGATGCCACGCGGCAACTATTTCTATAGGTGTATGCTAGGCACGAACGGCGGGAATGGGTTACAGCAGGGCCATTGCAGAAACGGTCGCTGCGACTATTTACTCGGCTGTTATGAATAGCGAATTTGCGGCAGGATGAATGCCGCGAGCCCTTTCAGGGCTGGCACGAGAGACTGGGACGAGCTGAGGGATGAACAGGAAGACAGGCATAGAACGCGCGCTCCCGGCCAGACGGACTGGCGGCGCTCTGCGTGCCACGGCCGGATTGCTGGCCTGTCTGCTGCTGCCCGCATGCCAGTCGCTTGTCGAGCAGACTTATGAACCGAGCGTATCGCCCTCGCAAAATCCGCAGATCGTCGATGAGGTCCAGAAGAACGACCCGCGGGCCCAGGTCGGAGCACGGGAGCACCCGCGCATCGTGGCGAGTTATGGTGGCGAATACAAGGATGCACGCACCGAGCGTCTTGTCGCCCGCATCGCGGGGGCGCTGACGGCCGTTTCGGAAAATCCGAACCAGTCCTACCGCATTACCATTCTCAATTCGCCTGCCATCAACGCCTTTGCGTTGCCAGGTGGCTATCTCTACGTGACGCGCGGCCTGCTGGCACTTGCCAATGATGCCTCGGAAGTTGCCGCCGTGCTGTCCCACGAAATGGCACACGTCACGGCCAATCACGGCCTCGAGCGTCAGCAGCGCGAAGAGGCGGAGGTCATTGCCAGCCGTGTGGTCTCCGAGGTTCTTTCGAGCGATCTCGCCGGCAAGCAGGCGCTTGCCCGCGGCAAACTGCGTCTCGCAGCATTCTCACGCAATCAGGAACTTCAGGCAGACGTGATCGGCGTGCGCATGCTAGGCGAGGCCGGGTACGATGCCTATGCCGCCGCCCGCTTCCTGGATTCCATGGCTACCTATGCCCGCTATTCCTCGGTCGATCCGGATTCCGACCAGAGCCTCGACTTCCTGTCCAGCCATCCGAACGCACCGCAACGCGTCGATCTGGCACGCCGTCACGCACGGGCTTTTGGCCCCGAAGGCGCGACGGGCGATCGAGGTCGCGACTATTATCTGGCCGGCATCGACGGGCTTCTTTATGGCGATAGCCCCCAGGAAGGTTATGTCCGCGGCCAAACATTCCTGCATGGCAAGCTCGGCATCCGCTTCGACGTGCCGAACGGCTTCCAGATCGACAACAAGGCGGAAGCTGTACTTGCAACTGGGCCGGGTGATATCGCCATCCGCTTTGACGGTGTCGCCGATCCGAAGCGCCGCAGCCTGACGGAGTATATTGCCAGTGGTTGGGTCACCGGCCTGCAGCCAGATACGATCCGGCCGACCACGATCAATGGCCTGGAGGCAGCAATCGCTCGGGCTTCCGCCGACCGCTGGGATTTCGACGTGACCGTGATGCGCATCGATACCCAGATCTATCGCTTCCTCACCGCCGTACCCAAGGATTCTCCCGCGTTGGAGCCGACGGCAAATGCATTGAGGGCCTCGTTCCGGCGGATGACGCCGCAGGAAACGGCTGCATTGAAGCCCTTGCGGGTGCGCATCCTAGTCGCGAAACCCGGCGATACACCGGCTACGCTGTCGGCGCGTATGATGGGAACGGATCGTAAGCTCGATCTTTTCCGGTTGATCAATGCCATGCAGGTCACCTCGACTGTCAAGCCGGGTGATAAGGTCAAGATCATTTCCGAATAGGGCGTTTCAGCAGAGGCCCAAACCTGTCGTTCCGACGTACCAAGCCCGCTAAATCCGCAGGCTTGGTACGTCTCTATCTATCGCATGCCTTCAGTGCGCCATTATCGCTAGAACTGGCGCCTGCGCAACAAGCGCGACCTTCAGCTTTTCCAGCGCACGTGTCTCGATCTGGCGGACGCGTTCCTTGGAAATACCAAGATTGACCCCGAGCTCTTCGAGCGTCGCGCCTTCATCGGAGAGGCGGCGGGCGCGGATGATCTTCATTTCACGCTCGTTGAGCTGTTCGAGAGCGTTGCCCAGCCATTGCCGGCGCCGCTCCTGATCGATCATCTCGCTGACCTGTTCGTCTGGCAGGGGGCGTTGCAGGCGAGCAGGTCGAGTTTCTCGCCGCCGTCGGTCTCTCCACCTGTTGAAATCGGCGCTTGAAGGGAAGCGTCGTTGCCGGAAAGCCGCGCATCCATGGTCTGGACGTCGGACAAACTGACGCCCAGCGCCACGGAAATTTCCTCGTGAATTGCCTGCGCGGTCAGTTGCCGATCGCCCTGTGCGAGTTTAGCGCGTAACCTGCGGAGATTGAAGAACAGAGCTTTTTGGGCAGAACTCGTGCCGCCGCGTACGATCGACCAGTTGCGCAGGACATAATCCTGCATGGAAGCCCGGATCCACCAGGTTGCATAGGTGGAGAAGCGCACTTCGCGGCTGGGTTCAAAGCGAGCCGCAGCTTCTAGAAGGCCGATATGGCCTTCCTGTATTAGATCGCTCATCGACAGGCCGAAATTCCTGAATTTCCCTGCCATAGAAATCACCAGGCGCATATGGGCCATGGCGATCTTGTTGCGCGCGTCCTGATCGTCATTGTCCTTCCAGGCGTGAGCCAAAGCCTGTTCTTCATGGCGCTCCAGGTAGGGGGCGGCCATGGCAATCTTGATCATGCGCCGGTCTGCAGAGAGATTCTTCATAGGCTACTCCTGACAGGGCACCGCGGTGCCGTTTGAGCGTTCCGTCGATCAGTGTTGGGCATTTCTCTGTCTTGCCGTTGACGCGTGAGGGAAGCGCCCTATATCGTGATTATCGGCCTGACATGAAGCCCGTTACGGACCTGATGCAAAAGTGGATCGAAGGGGTTTAAAACCGATCTGCCTGGGATAAACACACGCACACCGGACGCTGGACAACGCGCGACCTGAAAAAGGTTCCGCGTTTCGTTCACGCTTGATCGTTTTCCGTAAAGATCCAATTGTTGTGACGCGCGGATGGGCCTCGCCGGGATTTTCTGTGCGTGCCGGATTTTTCGCGCTTGCCGCAAAAGTTAAAAAGCGTTAACTTTTGATCATGCTCCCCAAAAGTCACCTGTGGGAAGTCGAACATCGGTGGCTGCATGGGATTCCTGTAGGTGCGGCACGAGTCTAGAGTTTCGCTATGAAAACACTATCAATTGATGTCCGTCCGGGGGAGCCGAGAGACGCCTTCGCAATTTCGGATGTTCACCGCGTCTCTTGGCTGCAGGCCTATGGGGGGCTGATTCCGCACAAACCCTTGAACCAGATGGTCGACCGCCGCAATGAGAGTTGGTGGCGTAAGGCAACACGGGGACCGGCGACGCTTCTGGTCGTCGATGTCGCGGGGGTGATTGCAGGCTATGCGACGCTTGGTCTGAACCGCGCCCGCGCCCTGCCGCAGGAGGGCGAGATCTACGAAATCTACTTCCGCCCGGAATATCAGGGGATCGGACTGGGTCGCATCCTGTTCGGGGAAGCCAAAAGCCTTTTGCGTTCGCTCGGCTGCAAGGGGCTGGTCGTCTGGTGCCTCGAGGACAGCCATCATGCCGACCGTTTCTTCCGTTCTGCCGGCGGACGGGACCTATGCGAGGGTATGGAAGATTTCGGCGAGAAGAACCTCAAGAAAATCGGCTATATATGGGACTGAACACGCCCAGTCGGGCGCATGATGGGACGGTTCGCCGGCCTTGGCTCGCGTGTGCCGTGATTGACAGACTCATCCGTTCCGATTGACCAATTTCGGCTCGGTAGCGAAAGTCGTGTTGCGTTGCCGCATGTTTCGCTTTATCGGATTTCCAGCTTTTACTGCTGATCTGGGAGACACCTATGCGTATTGACGCAATTTCCATCGGAAAAAATCCACCGGAAGATATCAACGTCATTGTCGAGGTGCCCGTCGGTGGCCATCCGATCAAGTATGAAATGGACAAGGAAGCCGGCACGCTGGTTGTGGATCGCTTCCTCTACACGCCGATGACCTATCCGGGCAATTACGGTTTCGTGCCGCACACTCTGTCCGATGACGGCGACCCGATCGACGTGCTGATCGCGTCGACCCGCCCGCTGGTGCCTGGTTGCGTCATCAATGTCCGCCCGATCGGCGTGATGATGATGGAAGACAATTCCGGCAAGGACGAGAAGATCATCGCCGTGCCGAGCTATCACCTGACAAAGCGCTATGACAAGGTGAAGGATTATACCGACCTGCCGGAAATCACCCTGCAGCAGATCGAGCACTTCTTCGAGCATTACAAGGATCTGGAGCCCGGCAAGTGGGTGAAGATCTTCGGCTGGAAGGATGCCGACACGGCCCGCCAGCTGATCGTCGAGGCGATCGAGCGCGCCAAGACAGTCAAGAAATAAGCGTTTCTATCTAACGACCTCACAAAAAACACCTCCGGCTCGGTCGATCCGGAGGTGTTTTTGTTTCGGGCTCTTGCCGATAGCTGCCCGCGTCATAATTCAAGCTGACAACCGTCGGCGATCAGTTCACGCCGAGCAGAGCCGGTGCGATCGTCGTGTTGAGGAAGAGCTGCAGGAAATACAGAATGACCAGAACGACCAGCGGCGAAAGGTCAACACCGCCCATGTTCGGCAAAATGCGGCGGATTGGGCGGTAGAGCGGCTCGGTCAGCTGATACAGCGAGCGCCCGATCATGTTGATCGCCTGGTTGTTCACGTTGATCACGTTGAAAGCGTAGAGCCAGGAAAAAATGGCTGATGCGATGATCAGGAACCACGCGATGTTGATAATGAAGTTCAGTGTGCCAATGACAGCAATCATGCCAGTCTCCAATTCGTTGTTGACAGACATGTAGACATTGCCGCGTAAACCGGCAAGTCCGAGCCTTTGTACCGGTCGAAACATGTTTAATGGGGCTGGCGGCCTGCCGCATCCCGAAAGAAAGAGACTGCCGCATGTCCCTCGTTCAAGGCGAAGACCGGTTCGCCGCTTTCCGCCATATCTCCTACACTCGTTTCTTTTTCGCCCGCTTCCTTGCCTCGTTTGCGATCCAGATCGTCAGTGTCTCTGTCGGCTGGCAGATGTACGAGCAGACGCAAAACACGCTCTATCTCGGCCTGATCGGGCTCTTCCAGTTTCTTCCGGCGCTGGTTCTCATCTTGGTGACCGGCTCTGTTGCCGACCGCTACAATCGCCGGGCCATCGTGTCGATCTGCATGGTCATCAGTGCGCTCTGCGCGGCCGCCCTTCTGGCGCTGACGATCGCCGATGCTTTTTCACCCTGGCCGGTCTTTGCGATCCTGATCGTCTTCGGCATCGAACGCGCCTTCATGGCGCCGGCCGTGCAATCGCTGGCGCCGAATCTCGTTCCGACGAAGGACCTGTCAAATGCCGTCGCGTGGAATTCATCGTCCTGGCAGACGGCTGCCATTCTCGGGCCGGTCGCCGGCGGGCTGCTCTATGGGGCAAGTGCTGTCGTTGCCTATTCGGTGGCGCTCGGCTTTCTGGTGCTGTCATCCATTCTCGTTCTGATGATCGAAAAGCCGGTGCAGCGGACATTGCGTGAAGCAACCAGCTGGTCGTCTATTCTTGCCGGCTTCCGCTTCATCCGCTCGGAAAAGGTCGTGCTGGGGGCAATCTCGCTTGATCTTTTCGCCGTCCTGCTCGGCGGTGCCGTGGCATTGATGCCCGTTTTTGCCAGCGAAATCCTCGTGCTCGGCCCGCTCGGACTTGGCCTCTTGCGCGCCGCGCCGGGTATCGGCGCCATCATCGTCGCCGTCCTGCTGGCGACCTATCCCATCCGCCACCACGCGGGCGTGCTGATGTTCACGGGGGTTGCCTTGTTCGGTGTCGGAACGATTGTCTTCGGGTTGTCGGAAGTTGCCTGGCTGTCGATTGCAGCCCTGATGCTGATGGGCGCTGCCGACATGATCTCCGTTTATGTCCGCGAGACATTGATCGCGCTGTGGACGCCGGACGCGGTTCGCGGCCGTGTCAATGCCGTCAACATGGTCTTCGTCGGCGCTTCGAACGAGCTTGGCGAGTTTCGCGCCGGAACCATGGCGCATGTGATCGGCGCAGTTCCAGCGGTCGTCATCGGCGGTCTCGGAACGCTGGCCGTCTCGGTTGTCTGGGCGTTGGGTTTTCCGCAGTTGCGCAAAATCGATTCGCTCGATGCGCCGGCCCATGTGATCGAACGGCCGGAAGCCGCCGATCTGACGGCGGTGCTTTAACCGCCGCCATAAGATCAGGCTGACGTTTTCTCGCCCCTGCGCTGGAAGATCAGGAGAGAAAATTATCCATCCAGGCGCGTAGCGGGCCATCGTGCTGCAAGCGCCCATCGAGATGGGCCTTGCCCATCTGGGCACCCGGCAGTTCGAACCTGTGTGCGCCATGCACGACCCAGCGGTGCATCATGGCCCGGGTCAGTTCGCCATGGAACTGGATGCCCCAGGCATTCTCGCCGTACCGGAAGGCCTGATTGGGATAATACCGCCCGGACGCGAGAAGCTCGGCACCCTTTGGCAAATCGAAGCCCTCCCGGTGGAACTGGTAGACCATATCAGGCCAGTCGAGCAGGGCGCGCCCCTTTTCCGTCGCTTGAAGCGGATACCAGCCGATTTCGGTCAGGCCTTCCTGATGCGGCGCGACGGTGCCGCCGAGATGGCGGACCAGCATCTGGGCACCAAGACAGATGCCGAGGAACGGGCGATTTTCGGACAGCGGCACGGACAGCCAATCGATTTCCCGGCGCACATAGTCATCATCGTCATTGGCGCTCATCGGCCCGCCAAAAACGACGGCTCCGGAGTGGGCTTCAAGCGTGGCGGGCAGGGGGTCTCCGAGGACCGGCCGCCTGATATCGAGGTTCAGGCCCTTTTCCAGGAGCAACTGCCCGACACGGCCCGGGCTTGAGCGCTCCTGATGCAGAATGATGAGGACGGGCCTCTTGGTATCGCGGTGGTCGAAAAGCATGTCGCCTTACGTTTCCTGTTGCCCCGCCCCTGTTTCCTCCACGACGTCGAGCTTTGCCGCCACTTCCTGGCGCTTGATGATCCGGTCCCGTCCGGATACGCCGAGAAGATCGGCGATCCGCCAAATCACATGGTCTTCCATCTCGCTGCGTTTCCCGTCCGCATAGACAATTTCCCATAGCATGCCGATCAGATCGATCCGCTGCTCCTCGGAAAAGTGACGCTTGATATCGGAGGTGAAGCGGAAGAAATCGATGGCCTGGCTTTCCGCAGTCTCGCCAGCGGCGATCAGGGCATCCAGCGTCTGATCGTCGAGCTGGTAATGATCCTTGATCATGCTTCGCACCTTCTTGCGCTCCGAATCCACTGTTTCCCCGTCTGCATCCATTACCTGGATGCAGAGCGCCATGACGGCAATGCGGGGATCGCCGGCCTCGATCACAGTTGGAGATGAAGCTTCCGTCAGGCTTTCGAGAAAAGCACGAAATCGTTCAAACATGGTGATCCAAAAATTGGGAACTCAACAAACTAGAAAAGGCGGAATGTCGTTTTTTCAAGCGGCTTGTCTTTCCGGACGCCCGGATCGTCGGGCGCATGGCCGAAGAAAGGTTCGGTTACCGATGCTTCCGGTTTTTTCCGCTCGCCGACCGCATCGGTGATGACCGTTTCCGGTGGTTTTTCGATCTCGATGCTGGTTTCCGCTTTTACGACAGGCTGTTGTACGACCGTAGTCGTCACAGGCTGCGGATCGGGCATTTCCTCCACAACTTCAACAACCTGCGGCTTGAGCGGTTCTTCTTCCACCCGGACGGGGGTAATGGAGACTACCGGGGTGGTGGAGACCGGCGGCAAGGCACGGATGGCAGCATCGATGCTGCTGAGGGTACCTTCTTCGACTGGTCCCGAGAGCTGGCTGACCGGAGCCTTCCACTCGAAAGCGTCGAGCTGGCCGCTGACCGGCGATACCGGCAGCCAATCCGGTGAAGTCACACCGTCTGCCGTCCAGGCCGGGTCACGCGGGCTCTTCAGCGCCTGGTTCATCCAGTGGCGAATGCGGCCATCGTCACCGGTATCGGCTTCTTCGATATCGGCAAGCAGCAGGAACACGCTTTCGCTTGGTGCAAGCCGTGCCGCGGCTTCTGCCTTGCTGCGGGCAAGCGACAGTTCGCGCGCTTCGAGTGCGGCTTCTGCAACGGTTGCCAGCGATATGGCGTTGTTTGGCTTCAGGGCTTCGAGCTTGTTGGCGCGCTTCAGCCGGTCGAGTGCCGAATCACCGTTGCGGGCGCGAACATAGAGACGCGCCACTTCCGGATGCGGCTCGTGCTTCCAGAGTTTTTCGAGAATCGACGCGCCCTTGCGCAGATTGTCTTCGCGAAACAGGGCTTTTGCGGCAATCAGGCCGGCAGGCATAAGTGTTTCCGCCAGTTTCAGCGCAGCGGTCGCGTCATCGCGTGCGCCCTTTGGATCGGCTTCCAGCTTGTCGGAAGCCCGAGCCGTCAAAAGCACGGCCTTCTTGCGGTCGGCTTCCTTGCGGTCCAGCACATGGGCAGCGCGGCTCTGGTCGATAAGGCGGATGGCTTCGTCCCACTGGGCCGTCTGGCCGCGATAATCGAGCGCGGCAAGCGTAGCCCAGGGAAGGTGTGGCGCCTTGTCAGCGGCGCGTTCGGCATATTGCCGGGCGGCCTCATTGGCACCCAGCCGCTTTGCTTCGAGATAGAGCCCGCGCAGGCCGAGTTCACGGGTTTCGGGATCGTCGGCCATCAGCTCGAATTTCTTGCGGGCGTCGTCATACTTGCCCTCGATCAGCGCCGTCTGTGCCTCCAAGAGGTGGATCAACGGTTCCTGATCGGCGCTGAGCAGGCCCTTTGTGCGCGCTGTCATCTTGCGGGCCAGATTGGCATCCCCGGCACCGGCGGCGATCAAGCCGGTCGACAGCGATTGATAACCACGGTCACGCTTGCGGGCGCGGAAATAACGGGAGATCGAATGCGGCGAAAGCCAGACGACGCGAATGATCCAGATGGTGATGAGGACTGCAGCGATCAGCGAGGCGAGCAGCGTTGCCGCCACCATCAGGCTCATCTCGATGCGTTGTCCCTGCCAGATCAGCGAGAGTTCGCCCGGACGATCGGCAAGCCAGGAGAAACCGGCGCCCAGCGCCAGAATGATGAGGATGAAAAACAGAATACGGATCATCAAATTCTTTCCTCAGCCCTGATTGGTCATCGCGCCGGCCACAGCACCGTCAATCAGCCCCTCGACGCGGATACGCTGGTCGAGCTTCGTCTTGAAATCGGCACCCGCCGTCTTGGCTTCTTCCGGCAGCGCCTGCCATTCGAGGCTTGCGCCCTTGAAATCGCCATTGGTCAGCTTGTTCTCGATCCGCGCCACGACGGCAGCCGGGCCTTCTCCTCTACACTGCCGACCGGGCGAACCCGGATGGCGGACGATGCGCTGTCGATCAGCCGCGAGAAGATACCCTGGTTCGGATCCTTGTATGTGGTCGCCTCCAGCATTGCGTCGGCGACTGCAGGGAAATCACGCACCATGTCGGCACGCGAGGCAACGCCAGTTGCGGCATCGTCGGCAAGCCCCGTCACGGCCGGATCGGCGGCGGCGATGCTCTTCAAGGCGTCGAGTTCGGCGAGGAATGGCCCGCCGCGATCGATCGCGGTCTTCAGAGCCGTCACGGCAACGGCGCGGGCCAGTTGCACGTCGCTTGCGGGCTCGTCAATCTTCTTTTCCGCAGCGTCGATGCGGGTCGATAGTTCGGTGGTCGCCGTCTGCGTCGAAGCCTGCGCATCCGCGAGTCCGGATTTCAGGGCGGCGAGTTCATTGGTCAGATTGCTGATGCTGGCCTCAAGCCCAGACACATCGGCTGCCGTGCCGCTGCCGGTCTCCGTGGCCGCCTTTTCGAGGGCGGCGAGGCGCGTTTCGAGGGGCGCTAGATCGATCGGGGCCGACGTTTGCGAGGTCGAGGCCAGCTGAGCCTTGAGTGCCTCGACGTCTGCGGCCAGCGCTTGGCTGACATTGCTGCCGCTCTCCGGCGTGAGCGATGGCAGAATGCCGGCATATTGCAGGCCGCCTGCGCCAAGAAGCGTAATCAAACCGCCGACGATACCGGCTGCCAGAGCGCCCGCATTCGATGCGGGTTTTGCCGGGCTGCCTGCATTCTGCACCGGTTCCTCGACACGAGCCGGCTCTTCCGCAAAGGCCGCGGATGCGGATTCAGCCCTCGCGTCGCTGTCCCTGCTCTCGATATTTTCGGCCGTGTCGTCCGCTGGAGCAGGCTCAGCTACGTTTTCCGATGCGGCGACAGGCTCTTCAGCCGGCGTTTCGGGAACGGCCGCGCTATCAACCTGATCCGGTGCCGGGCTGTTGGCTTCCAGCTCGATCGTCAATGGCTCCTGCTCAGCTTTCGAACGGCGCGGCGGGGTTTCGGGTACCATGATCATCTCTTCCCGTTGAATTGCATTGCATAAATTCGCGGTCCAGCCCTAAACCTAGACACGCAGGTGGCCTAGGGAAAGCCCCTTGGCTGCGATTAGGCGCAAAACCTTTTTAGAGAAGCCTTAACAGGCTGTCTTCGTCAGACGTGGCGGCAACCGCGACATTCCGTATCGTGGCGGGAAGAATGCTGGCAATGGCGGAGCTAAGGCAGAGATAACGCAAGTCGGTTAAGTCGTCTGCGGAGGGCAGATTGAGGAATCGGTGGGCCGTTTCGCTGGAATAAAGCAGCACGGCATCTGGCGGTGTCTTGGTCAGAATTGATTGCAGCCGATGCTCGGCGTTGTCCAAAGGCACCATGCGGTAGATTTGGGTCACTCTGAAGTCGACTGCAAGGCGATGAAGACCGGCCTCGAATTCCGGCGAGCGTGGATCCCCGGCAAGATACAGGATCCGGAGTTTCGGATCTGCGGCAAGCTCTACAGCGATCCGTTCTGCAAGGCCCTCGCCGGTACCCGGCCCTGTGATAATCTTGCGGAAGCCCAGCAGACCCGCCGCGTTGGCCGTCGCTGCACCCACACAGAAGACCGGGATATCGAGATAAGGGGCAAGGTCGCCCGCCAGCAATGCCAAAGTATGCACTGCTTGGGCGCTGGTCAGCGCCAGCGCGGTGAAGCGTTCTTGCAGTAGGGCTTCGCGAACGGCGTCAGGCTCGGAAATGCCCTTCGTCAGGGGAAGAACAAGCGGCTCATGCCCCAGCACCCGCAGCCGCGCAGCCGTCTTTTCAGCGGCCGGTTGCGGGCGGGTGACGAGGATGCGCATGGATCAGGTCCAGCTCGAAAAGAATTCTGCCCCGGCGATGACGCGGATTTCCTCACCGGCCTTTCGGCCCAGGCTTTCGGCATTACTTGCCTTGCCCTCTGCCGAAATCCGGTAGTGCATGGTGCCGTCGGGTGTCAGAATCATGCCGGAAAAACGCAGCGCATCGCCGTCCGAGACCGCGTAACCGGCGATCGGCGTGCGGCACGAGCCGTCGAGTGCTGCGAGAAAAGCGCGTTCGCAGGTGACGGTTTCGTGGGTGCGGGCATCATTGATCGCTTCGAGCAGCCGGTTCACTTTGTCGTCGCCGACACGGCTTTCGATGCAGATCGCGCCTTGGGCCGGTGCTGGCGGAAAGGCATCCAGATCCATAATCTCTGTCGGCACGCTCTCCTTGCCAAGCCGCTTCAGGCCGGCAAAGGCAAGCAGCGTCGCATCGACCTGTCCTTCGGCGAGCTTGCGCAGGCGGGTATCGACGAGGCCGCGATAGGTGATTACCTCGATATCCGGGCGCAGGCGGCGGATCAGCGCCTGACGGCGCAGCGAGGAGGAACCAACGACAGCGTTTTTCGGCAGGTCGAGCAACTTCTCGGCGGTCCGGCCGATGAAGGCGTCGCGGATGTCTTCACGGGGGAGGTAGGCGGAAAGAAACAGCCCGTTCGGCAGCTTCGTCGGCATGTCCTTGGAGGAATGCACGGCGAAATCGAGGCCTTCCGACAGCAGAAGGTCTTCCAGTTCCTGCGTGAAAAGGCCCTTGCCGCCGATCTCGGACAGCGAGCGGTCGGTAATCCTGTCGCCCATGGTCGAAAGCACGACGATCTCGAACATCTCCAACGCCATGCCGTGCGCCGCCATCAGCCGGTCGCGTGTCTCATGTGCCTGAGCCAGCGCCAAGGGCTGCCGCGCGTGCCGATCCGGAAAGGTTTTGTTTGCATCCATGGCGATCCGTTGTTACCGGGTTCCGTGTAAACGCCTTTCCCGGCGACCGCAATCTTTAGAGTGAACGGCCCCATGTCCGCGCCCCTGCTTATCCTCGGCATCGAAACCAGCTGCGACGAAACCGCCGCTTCGGTCGTTGCGCGTGATGCCGACGGCAAGGGCACAATCCTGGGCGATGTCGTGCTGAGCCAGATGGAGGAGCACAGCGCCTATGGTGGTGTCGTGCCGGAGATTGCGGCGCGCGCCCATGTCGATGCGCTCGATACGCTGATCGAGGAGGCGCTGATGCGCGCCGGCGTGACTTTGAAGGATATCGATGCGATTGCCGCAACAAGTGGTCCGGGGCTGATCGGCGGATTGCTGGTCGGGCTGATGACCGGCAAGGCGATCGCGCGGGCGTCCGGCAAGCCGCTCTATGCCGTCAATCATCTCGAGGGCCACGCGCTGACGGCGCGGCTGACGGATAATCTCGCCTTTCCCTATCTCATGCTGCTGGTATCCGGTGGTCATACGCAACTGGTGCTGATCAAGGGCATCGGCGACTATGAGCGCTGGGGCACGACGATCGACGACGCGCTCGGCGAAGCCTTCGACAAGACGGCAAAGCTGCTGGGCCTGCCTTACCCCGGGGGCCTGCCGTCGAGCGGGCGGCGAAATCAGGCAATCCCGACCGGTTCGTTTTTCCGCGGCCGCTGGTTGGCGAAGCGCGGCTCGATTTCTCCTTCTCCGGTCTGAAGACGGCGGTGCGCCAAGCGGCGCAATCGATCGAACCGGTAACGGAACAGGATATCGCAGACATCTGCGCTTCCTTCCAGAAGGCGATCTCGCGGACGCTTAAGGACCGTATCGGCCGTGGCCTTGCGCGCTTCAAGGCTGAGTTCAGCGGGCAGAGCACGCAGCCCGTACTCGTGGTCGCTGGCGGCGTCGCTGCCAATCAGGTGCTGCGATCGACCCTGCAGGAGCTCTGCGATACCAATGGTTTCCGGTTTCTCGCGCCGCCGCTTGACCTGTGCACCGACAACGCCGCGATGATCGCCTGGGCCGGAGCGGAGCGCATGGCGGCGGGCCTTCCCGCCGATGGTCTTGAGGTCGCGCCGCGCTCGCGCTGGCCGCTGGATGCCGACGCGCAGGCCTTGATCGGATCGGGAAAACGCGGAGCCAAATCATGACGGATCATGCGCCGAAGATCGTTGTCGTCGGGTCCGGTGCCTTCGGCACGGCGCTGGCCGCCGTTGCGGCCGCAAACGGCAACCCCAATGTGGTGCTTCTGGCGCGGCGCGAAAGCGTGGTTGAGGACTTCAACGAAACCGGCCGCAATGACGATGCTTTGCCCGGCATTGAACTGCCGCAAACGCTTAAGATGACGGTCGATCCGGCCGTGCTTTCCGGCGCCGGCATCGTGCTTTTCGCCATGCCCTCGCAGGCGCAGCAGGAAGCGGCGCGTTCACTTTCCGCCTTCATCGACAGGGATATCGATGTCGTGACCTGTGCCAAGGGCATGGAGCGCGCCAGCGGACGGATGCTGACCGAGGTGCTGGAAACAGAACTGCATCACCAGCGCATCGGTGTTCTCTCGGGGCCAGGTTTTGCCGCCGATATCGCCAAGGGTCTGCCGACGGCCATGGTCGTCGCCGCGTCCGATATCGAACGGGCATCGTTTCTCGCGGAGGCCCTTTCGGGCAAGACCTTCCGGCTCTACCCGTCCGCAGACCGAATAGGCGTGCAGCTTGGCGGCGCATTGAAAAACGTGTTGGCGATAGTCTGCGGTATCGTCGAAGGTGCTGGCCTGGGCGATTCCGCCCGTGCCGCGCTGATCTCGCGCGGGCTCGCGGAAATGTCGCGTTTCGTATCCGCCCATGGCGGCGATCCCGATACGGTGCGGGGCTTGTCCGGGCTCGGCGATCTCGTTTTGACGGCCACCAGCCACCAGTCGCGAAACCTGCGCTTCGGCATAACGCTCGGCCAGCGCGGCAGCGCCTCAGGCAAGGCGGAACTGGTCGAGGGCGCCTTTGCCGCGTCGGTTGCGGCGCAGGTGGCGGAGCGGCTCGGCGTCGATATGCCGATAACCCAGGCCGTTGCCGCGATCATCGACGGAAAGATTGACGTGCCGACGGCGCTGGAACAGTTGATGTCCCGGCCGATCACTCAGGAATAAAATCGAAGCCTTTGAAACAGGAGACTGTCATGCTTTTTGCCGTTTTGTGCACCGACAAGCCGAATGCACTGCAACTGCGTCTGGACACCCGCCCGCCGCATGTCGCCTTCCTCACCGACCTCAATACCAACGGCAAGCTCGCAATGGCCGGCCCGTTCCTCGACAGTGATGGCAAGCCGAACGGCAGTCTGGTCATCCTCAAGGCCGAAACGATTGAGGAAGCCCGCGCCATCGCCGCGGAAGATCCATACGCCAAGGCCGGGCTTTTCGCTTATGTCGAGATCAAGCCCTACAATTGGGTCTTCAACAATCCGGAGGCCTGAGGCGGCATGGCATACTGGCTTTACAAGTCCGAGCCCTTCAAATGGTCCTGGGCCATGCAGAAGGACGCCGGCGACAAGGGCACCGAATGGACCGGCGTGCGCAATTATCTGGCGCGCAACAACATGCGGGCCATGCAGATCGGCGACAAGGGCTTCTTCTACCATTCGAACGAGGGGCTGGAGATCGTCGGGATCACCGAGGTCTGCGCGCTGTCGCATCCGGACTCTACTGCAGAGGGGGATCCGAAATGGGATTGCGTCGATATCCGCGCCATCTGCGATCTGTCGAAACCGGTGTCCCTGAAGGATATCAAGGCCAATCCGAAATTCGAGAAAATGGCTCTGGTGACGTCGATGCGGCTCTCTGTGCAGCCGGTGACGGAAGAGGAGTATCTGGAAATCTGCCGTCTCGGCGGGTTGGATAATCCGCCGCGATGATCCAACTGTCTTGAAAACCGATCCTGAAACCTTCATCCGCGCCAATACGGACATCATGACGCCGCCGCATGTGCCGGAGATACAGCTGTATCTGGCAAGCGAAGCGCATGATCTCTGGCTGAAGACGGAAGACGAACTGCAGGAAATTGGCCTGCCGCCGCCATTCTGGGCCTTTGCCTGGGCCGGCGGGCAGGGACTTGCCCGGCATGTGCTTGATCACCCCGAACTGGTCCGTGATAAGCGTGTGGTCGATTTTGCCGCGGGGTCTGGTCTAGTGGCGATTGCTGCGATGAAGGCAGGAGCGGCAAGCGTTCTCGCGGCCGATATCGATCCCTGGGCGGAAACCGCCGTTCGACTGAATGCAGCGCTTAACGCGGTCGACCTCCGCTTTTCAGGTGAGGACCTGATCGGCAAGGACGACGGGTCGGCGGTTCTGCTGGCGGGCGATGTGTTCTACGACAAGGCTTTCACTGAGCGACTCATTCCCTGGTTTGCAGAACTTGCGGCACGTGGGGTGATCGTTATCGTCGGCGATCCCGGCCGGTCCTATTGTCCCAAGGACCGGATGCAGGCCTTGGCCAGCTACGAGGTCAAGGTGACGCGCGCGCTCGAAGACAGTGAGGTCAAGAAGACGACGGTCTGGCGGTTCAACGCCGGATGACGCAGACGCCGGCCTCGTAGGAGCAGGAACGATCCGGCCGTGACGGGTTTACATAAATGATCTTGCCCCGGCGGCGGTAATCGTCTCGACTGATGTCGCTGTCATATCCGTAGGCATCATAGCCATAATTTTCGCGGCTGAAATAGATGCCGTTGGCACCGTCGCGCCATGCGGAAAGACCACCGAAGTAAACGTCGCCCTGGATGTTCGACGGAAAGTCGTCCCTGCGATGATTGCGGTCATGCCGCCGGTGGTTCCGGACGATGCGACGATCGTCTCGCCGGTCGTGATGGCGCCAGTCGCGACGAACATACCGCCGGTCGACGCGCGTGCGTTCCTTGTTGTAAATCGGCCTCTGGAGCTCCGGCCGCCGGTCGTGATTGCGGCTGTGGTTTTGCTGCTTGCCGTGGTGTCGTCCGCGATCCGATGCTTCCGCGAAACCGACGAAAGAGAACGCAAGAAGGCAAAGGGCGATCAAGACTTTCGTTGCATGCAATGGCTGAAATGCGCGCATGGTGGCTGCCTTTCGGATGACGCTTAACAAATCCTTAACGGCAATCTGGGGCAGGCCGCGGCAAAAGTCACGGAATTTGCTGAATTTTCAGGTCGTATCGTTAACGCGGAAGTTGAAGCGAAGGCGATTTGTCGCAGCGCTTTCGCCTAATCGATTAAATTGCTTTTGCAGTGCAAACACACTTGTCGTTAATCGTTATGGTGATTAAACGTCACAAAGACATAATTGTGCACAATCGGGTGCATAACCGGATAATATTAGTCCAGTTTTTGGGCAATCTGCCGGTTGATCCGTGGGGTTCCGATGACGAATGTCACCAAAAGCCGGCCGCTTTCGCCGCACTTACAAATCTACAAGCCGATCCCGACGATGATCATGTCGATCGTGCACCGCATCACCGGCGGCGCGCTCTACTTCGGCACCATTCTCGTCGCCTGGTGGTTGATCGCCGCGGCAAGCGGCCCTGCCTACTATGAATGGGTCAGTTGGGCGTTCGGAACGATCCTTGGACGACTCGTCCTGTTCGGCTATACGTGGGCACTCATCCACCATATGCTCGGCGGTCTCAGGCATTTCCTTTGGGATCTGGGCTACGGCTATGAGAAACATTTCGCCACCAAACTCGCCATCGCCAATGCAATCGGCTCGATCGTGATCACACTTCTGATCTGGGTCGTCGGTTATGCGATCCGGTTCTGAGGGAGACAGTCTGATGGATATGCGCACCCCTCTCGGCAAGGTTCGTGGCCTCGGCTCCGCCAAGGATGGCACGGAGCATTTCTGGCGCCAGCGGCTGACCGCCGTCGCCAATGTGCCGCTGATGATCTTCTTTGTCTTCTTCGTCGTAAGATATGCCGGCGCCCCGCATGCGGAGGTGCTGTCAGCCCTGTCCAATCCCTTCGTGGCTGTGATCATGGGGCTGGTGGTGATTTCCGGCCTCGTTCACATGAAGCTCGGGATGCAGGTGATTATCGAGGACTATGTGCATTCGGAAGGCGCCAAGGTTGTCGCCGTGATGCTCAACACATTTTTGCGATCCTGGTGGGCGGGCTCTGTCTTTTCGCCATCCTGAAGATCGCGTTTGCAGGGTAAGTCAACATGGCCTTCAATTCGTCAGCGACCATCAACGGCAGAGCCTATACCTACGTCGATCATGCCTATGACGTGATCGTCGTCGGCGCCGGCGGTGCGGGTCTCCGCGCCACGCTCGGCATGGCCGAGCAGGGTTTCAAGACCGCCTGCATCACCAAGGTCTTCCCGACGCGCTCCCACACGGTCGCCGCACAGGGCGGCATCGCGGCCTCGCTGCAGAACATGACGCCGGACTCGTGGCAGTGGCATCTTTACGACACCGTCAAGGGCTCCGACTGGCTCGGCGATGTCGATGCCATGCAGTATCTCGCCATGGAAGCTCCGAAGGCGGTCTATGAGCTCGAGCATTACGGCGTTCCCTTCTCGCGCAATGCCGAAGGCAAGATCTACCAGCGGCCGTTCGGCGGCCACATGCAGAACTACGGCGAAGGCCCGCCGGTACAGCGCACCTGCGCTGCCGCCGACCGCACCGGCCACGCCATCCTGCACACGCTGTACGGCCAGTCGCTGAAGCACAATGCCGAATTCTTCATCGAGTATTTCGCGCTCGACCTGATCATGTCCGACGATGGCAGCCGCTGCACCGGCGTTGTCGCCTGGAACCTCGATGATGGCACGATCCATCGCTTCGCCGCCAAGATGGTGGTGCTGGCGACCGGGGGCTACGGCCGCGCCTATTTCTCGGCAACCTCCGCCCACACCTGCACCGGCGACGGTGGCGGCATGATTGCCCGCGCCGGACTGCCGCTCCAGGATATGGAGTTCGTTCAGTTCCATCCTACCGGCATCTATGGCGCCGGCTGTCTGATCACCGAAGGTGCGCGCGGCGAGGGCGGTTATCTCGTCAATTCCGAGGGCGAGCGCTTCATGGAGCGTTACGCGCCGTCGGCCAAGGATCTTGCGTCGCGCGACGTGGTATCGCGCTGCATGACGCTGGAAATCCGCGAGGGTCGTGGCGTCGGTAAAGCCAAGGACCATATCTATCTGCATCTCGATCATCTCGATCCTGCGGTTCTGCATGAGCGTCTGCCGGGTATCTCGGAAAGCGCCAAGATCTTTGCCGGCGTCGATGTGACGCGCGAGCCGATCCCGGTTCTGCCGACCGTGCATTACAACATGGGCGGCATTCCGACGAACTATTGGGGTGAAGTCCTCGACGCTGACGGCGCCAATCCGGAGCGGATCATTCCGGGTCTGATGGCTGTGGGCGAAGCCGGTTGCGCCTCGGTGCATGGCGCTAACCGCCTCGGCTCCAACTCGCTGATCGATCTCGTGGTCTTCGGCCGCGCCGCTGCTATCCGCGCCGGAGAGGTCATCGACCGCGCCTCCGCGATCCCGGCGATCAACGAAAAGGCGTCGGATAAGATCATGACGCGCTTCGACCGGCTGCGCCACGCCAACGGCCAGACGCCGACCGCGATCCTGCGCGAAAAGATGCAGCGCACCATGCAGGAAGATGCCGCCGTGTTCCGCACGCAGGAATCGCTGGAAAGCGGCTGCAAGCGCATGAGCGCGATCTGGAGCGAACTGCCTGATATCAAGGTCACCGACCGTTCGATGATCTGGAACTCCGATCTGGTGGAAACGCTTGAGTTGGAAAACCTGATGGCCAACGCCATCACGACCGTTTACGGCGCCGAGGCCCGCAAGGAAAGCCGCGGGTCCCATGCGCGCGAAGACTATGTCGACGGCCCGTTTGCTGGCCGCGACGATGTCAACTGGCGCAAGCATACGCTGTCCTGGGTGAACGAAGCAGGCGCAGTGAGGCTCGATTATCGCCCGGTCCATACGGAACTGTTGCAGCCCGGTATTGATCCGTACAAGATCGAGCCCAAGGCGCGTGTGTACTGATTATGGCAGGGGCGGCGTCAGGTTATTCCGGCACGCCGCTTCCAAAGAAGCTGGGTTTCAAATCCGGAATGTCGGTCGCCTTTGTGGCGCTTCCCGACACTCTTGAGGAACTTGCCTCTTCGGTCGAGTTTTCTGTCCGCGATCGGTTTTCCTCATGGGATGCGATGGCAGGGGCAGACAAGGGTTACGAGACGATCCATGCCTTTACATGTGTGAGGGCGGAGATCGAAGATTGGCTCTCCGGTCTGCAGGACAGGATCACGCCGGATGGCATGATCTGGGTGTCCTGGCCGAAGAAGGCGTCTAAGATAAAGACGGACGTGACGGAGGATGTCGTACGCGATGCCGCCCTTCGGATCGATCTGGTGGATGTGAAGGTGGCCGCGATCGACGAGATCTGGTCGGGGCTGAAGCTGGTTATACGCAAGGACCGGCGCAAGGAAAGAACGGACAGGTCGCATGGTTGAACTCGCTCTCCCCAAGAATTCGCAGATGACCGAAGGCAAGGTCTGGCCGAAGCCGGCTGGTGCCACGAATACGCGCGAATTGCGCATCTATCGCTGGAGCCCTGACGACGACAAGAACCCGTCGATCGATACATTCACCATCGATGCCGATGATTGCGGGCCGATGGTTCTCGATGCGCTGCTTTACATCAAGAACAAGATCGATCCGACGCTGGCGCTGCGCCGCTCCTGCCGCGAAGGTATCTGCGGTTCCTGCGCCATGAATATCGACGGCACCAACACGCTTGCCTGCACCAAGGGGCTGGACGAGGTTTCGGGGACCGTCAAGGTCTATCCGCTGCCGCATATGCCTGTCGTCAAGGATCTCGTGCCTGATCTGACGAATTTCTACGCCCAGCATCGCTCGATCGAACCCTGGCTGAAGACCGTTTCGCCGACGCCGGCGAAGGAATGGAAACAGAGCCATGACGATCGCCAGAAGCTTGACGGCCTCTATGAGTGCATTCTTTGCGCCTGTTGTTCCGCCTCGTGCCCGAGCTATTGGTGGAACGGCGACCGCTATCTCGGCCCGGCCGTGCTGTTGCAGGCCTATCGCTGGCTGATCGATTCCAGAGACGAAGCCAAGGGCGAGCGTCTCGACAATCTGGAAGATCCCTTCCGCCTCTATCGCTGCCACACGATCATGAACTGCGCGCAGACCTGTCCTAAGGGCCTCAATCCGGCCAAGGCCATCGGCGAGATCAAGAAGATGATGGTCGAGCGCCGCGTCTGACGATACCAGAGATTATGATAATCAAAGAGGCCGGGCACATTGTCCGGCCTCTTTCGTTCAACAGGCGATCACGCGCGCGTGCCTTTCATTTGAATTGAAACTTTTCGGCCTTCCGATAGGTATGATTGCCAAACGGGAGAGATGCCTATGCTGCGAACAGTCCTTGTGTTTCTGGTTCTTGGTCTTGGGGCTATTGTCGCGCGGGCGGCCGAGCCGGAGGTCGCGATATTCGCAGGTGGCTGCTTCTGGTGTGTCGAAAGTGATTTCGACCAGGTGCCGGGTGTAATCGAGACCACGTCTGGTTATGCCGGGGGCAGCAGCGAAAACCCGACCTACGAAAGCTATATTGCAGGCGGTCACCGCGAGGTGTTGGAGATAAAGTTCGATCCGGACAAGGTTTCCTATGGCGCGCTCGCCGATATTCTTTTCGCACCACGGACCCGACTGATGGTGGCGGCCAGTTCTGCGACCGTGGATTTGCCTATTCGACGGCAATCTATGCGCTGAGCCCGGAACAGGCGACGCAGGCCGAGGCAGCAAAGGCGAAGGCCCAAGCGGAACTCGGCAAGCCGATCGTGACGCCGATCGAGCCGGCGGCAAAATTCTGGCCAGCCGAGGACTACCATCAGAATTTCGCAAGTCGGAACGCAATTCGATATTGGTATTATCGCAACGGCTGCGGTCGCAACGATGCTGTTGAAGCGCTATGGGGTGCCAAAGCCTATGCCGGTGTCAATCATTGACGCCTGAATGCGGAGTGTGGCGGAGGCTTGCAACCTTTACCGAAGCCTTGGCTAAGCGTTTCAATCATGTCACAGGTCTTAAAGATTTCCCTCTCTTGATTTGACAGGTGGTTTTACGGTAATTCCGCCTATAATGTCCTGTAACGCAGGCGTTGAATGAGAAGAGCAGGAGTAAAGACATGCGGGTTGTACATGCGGTGGCGGGGCTCGCCGTCATGCTGGCTCTGACGGGATGTCAGAGAACGTCCATGAACGAATTCAGCACGCAGAATGTGTCTCCCGCTCCGCTTCAGGCGCAGCCGGTGGCGACGGTACAGTCGGGCCAGCTATCGGACCCGACGACCTCGACGACCGATACATCGCAATTTCCGGCCGCACCGGTGAGCGGCACGGGTATTGCAGGGGTGGACGGCACGCAGCCGGTGGGCACGAACGTCGCTGCAGCGACCACGGGGCTCGACGTCACCAAGGAGTCGATGGTTGGCAACTGGCGTGTATCGAGCGGCGCGAGTTCCTGTGACATGTTCCTGACCTTGACCAACCTTGGCAGCGGATCGCGCGGTGGCACCCGCGGCTGTGCCGGTGAACTGACAGCCATGGGTTCATGGGAGGTGGCCGGCAAGCAGGTGGTGCTCAAGGATCGCAACGGCAATCCCCTCGGTCGCCTGTTCAAGACCGCCGAAAAGCGCTTCGATGGCTCGACCAATAGCGGTCAGCCGCTCAGCCTCAGCCGCTGAGGATGTGAGGCCCGGCTTTATAGCCGGGCTTTTTTGTATTCGCCGTTTACGGCCTTGCCTTGGTGCAACGCGTGCCCAATACCGAAGACAGTATTTCCCGAAAGCTCCAGTCCCTGATCGCAACAGGCGAATTGAGGCCTGATCCCGCCCAGATGGTTATCGCCCGGCGGCTCGATCACTTGGCTGCGGAACTCGTAGCTGGCCGTGCCGCCCGCAAATCCAATGCTCTCGGCTGGCTTTTTGCTTCGAAGAAGAAGGATCATCCGCCGGTCAAAGGCCAGTATATCTATGGCGGTGTCGGACGCGGGAAGACCATGCTGATGGATCTGTTCTTCGATCAGGTGCCGATCCAGCGCAAGCGCCGGGTCCATTTCCATGCCTTCATGGCCGATGTGCATGACCGGATCTTCAAACACCGGCAGAAATTGAAGAGCGGCGAAACCCGCCAGGCGGATCCGATGCCGCCGGTTGCCTCCGAAATCTATGCCGAGGCCCGGCTGCTCTGCTTCGATGAGTTTTCGGTAACGGATATTGCCGATGCGATGATCCTGTCGCGCCTGTTCAGTGAGCTATTTGCCAAGGGCTGCGTCGTCGTCGCAACCTCAAACGTCGCGCCGGATGATCTGTACCGGGACGGCCTTAACCGTGAGTTGTTCCTGCCGTTTGTCGCCATGTTGAAGGCGCATGCGGATATCGTTCCGCTCGATACGCAGACGGACTACCGGCTGGAAAAGACGGAAGGATTGCCGGTCTGGCGTCATCCTTTGGGTCCTGAGACGGACATGGCGATCGAGCGGGTGTGGAACCGCGAGACTGCGGGCGTTGTTGCTGCACCGTCGGAAGTGGCCTTTCGCGGCCGCAAGATTGCGGTGCCCCTTGCTGCCGGTCCATGCGCGCGATTTTCCTTCACTGATCTTTGCGAAAGGCCGCTCGGGGCCGCGGATTACCTCGCCATCTTGTCGCGCTACAGGACCGTGTTCGTCGAGCATATCCCGCATCTGGGGCCGGAGCGCCGCAACGAGACAAAGCGTTTCATCATGCTGGTCGACACGCTTTATGACGCCGGTGCTCGGCTGTTTGCCTCCGCGGTGTCGGAACCTGCCGACCTGCTGACGGCCAAAAAGGAACCGAGGGCTTCGAGTTCGACCGGACAGTATCGAGGCTCATCGAGATGCAGAGTGCGGAGTACGCCCGAATCCACCAAGCACAAAATGTGGATTGATGACGTTTTGGTGACAGAAATTCTTACGTTTACGTAAGAATTTTATGATCTAACCGATTGAAATTGTTCTGCCCAAAAGTATTGGTTGATATTTTAGTTTTTCAAGCTTAATTCCTTGCCCCGAAAAGGTTTGGCGTTTTGCCGCGTTTCAGGCCTTGATCGTATTTGGATTCCAAAGGAAGCACTTTCATGGCGCGCAACAAGATCGCACTTATTGGTTCTGGAATGATTGGTGGCACGCTGGCGCATCTCGCCGGCCTGAAGGAACTCGGCGACATCGTCCTGTTCGATATTGCCGACGGCATCCCACAGGGCAAGGGCCTCGATATCGCCCAATCCTCGCCCGTCGAAGGCTTCAACGCCAATCTCACAGGCGCCAGCGACTATTCGGCCATCGAAGGCGCCGATGTCTGCATCGTTACCGCCGGCGTCGCCCGCAAGCCGGGCATGAGCCGCGACGACCTTCTCGGTATCAACCTCAAGGTCATGGAACAGGTCGGCGCAGGCATCAAGAAATATGCCCCGAACGCTTTCGTCATCTGCATCACCAACCCGCTCGACGCCATGGTCTGGGCCCTGCAGAAGTTCTCCGGCCTGCCGAAGAACATGGTCGTCGGCATGGCCGGCGTTCTGGACAGCTCGCGCTTCCGCCTGTTCCTGTCCCAGGAATTCAACGTTTCTGTCCAGGACGTGACAGCGTTTGTTCTTGGTGGCCACGGCGACACGATGGTGCCGCTCGCCCGCTATTCGACCGTCGGCGGCATTCCGCTCACCGATCTCGTCAAGATGGGCTGGGTCACCAAGGAGCGCCTCGAAGAAATCATCCAGCGCACCCGTGACGGCGGCGCCGAAATCGTCGGCCTGCTCAAGACCGGTTCGGCCTATTATGCACCGGCGGCTTCCGCGATCGAGATGGCCGATGCCTTCCTCAAGGACAAGAAGCGCGTTCTGCCGGTCGCAGCCCACCTCACCGGCCAGTACGGCGTCAAGGACATGTATGTCGGCGTTCCCACGATCATCGGTGCCGGCGGCGTCGAGCGCATCATCGAAGTTGAGTTCAACAAGGCCGAGAAGGAAGCCTTCGACAAGTCGGTTGCTGCTGTTGCCGGCCTCTGCGAAGCGTGCATCGCCATCGCTCCAAGCCTGAAGTAATTGCCGTTCGGCTCCCAGACAGGAAAATCCCATGAACATTCATGAATATCAGGCCAAGGCTCTGTTGAAGACCTTTGGCGCGCCGGTTGCCGAAGGTGTCGCCATCTTCTCGGCGGACGAAGCGGAAGCGGCTGCGAAGTCGCTCCCGGGCCCGCTCTATGTGGTCAAGAGCCAGATCCATGCCGGCGGCCGCGGCAAGGGCAAGTTCAAGGAGCTTGGCCCCGATGCCAAGGGCGGCGTTCGCCTGGCTTTCTCCATCGACGAAGCCAAGGCGCATGCCAAGGAAATGATGGGCAATACGCTGGTGACGGCGCAGACGGGCGAAGCCGGCAAGCAAGTCAACCGTCTCTACATCGAAGACGGCGCCGATATCACCCGCGAACTCTATTGCTCGCTGCTGGTCGACCGCTCGGTCGGCCGCGTTGCCTTCGTGGTTTCCACCGAAGGCGGCATGGACATCGAGGCTGTCGCCCATGACACGCCGGAGAAGATCCACACCATCGCGATCGATCCGGAAGCCGGCGTGACGGCTGCCGATATCGCAGCGATTTCCAAGGCGCTGGAGCTTACGGGTACGGCCGCCGAAGACGCAAAGTCGCTCTTCCCGCTGCTCTACAAGGCCTTCAACGAGAAGGACATGGCGCTGCTCGAGGTCAATCCGCTGATCGTCATGAAGGACGACCACCTGCGCGTTCTCGACGCCAAGATGTCGTTTGATGGCAATGCGATCTTCCGTCACGACGACGTCAAGGCGCTGCGCGACGAGACCGAAGAAGACGCCAAGGAAATCGAGGCCTCCAAGTGGGACCTCGCCTATGTGGCACTCGACGGCAATATCGGCTGCATGGTCAATGGCGCCGGTCTCGCGATGGCGACGATGGATATCATCAAGCTCTACGGCAAGGAGCCGGCGAACTTCTGTGACGTCGGCGGCGGCGCCGGCAAGGAAAAGGTTGCTGCAGCCTTCAAGATCATCACGGCCGACCCGAAGGTCGAGGGCATCCTCGTCAACATCTTCGGCGGCATTATGAAGTGCGACGTCATCGCCGAAGGCGTTGTCGCAGCCGTTCAGGAAGTCGGTCTCAAGGTTCCGCTCGTCGTGCGCCTCGAAGGCACCAATGTCGAGCTCGGCAAGAAAATCCTCAACGAATCTGGTCTCGCGATCACGGCAGCCGACGACTTGGACGACGCGGCCAAGAAGATCGTCGCGGCGATTGAGGGTGCATGATGAATTCAGAGTCTCTCGGGTCGGTTGTGGCTCTGCTGCCTTTCGTTGTGTTCCTGATTATTTATGTGATGGCGCTTCGAAGATCTAAGCAGAACATGGCCGAAGTTACCCGCATAAACGAGGCTCTCCTTTCAGCAAATTTAGAAATGGTCAAAAAGCTTCAAAATATTGAAGCTATGCTCCAAAAAGATAGGCAAGATTGATGTCGATCCTCGTCAACAAAGACACAAAGGTCCTCGTGCAGGGCCTGACCGGCAAGACCGGCACCTTCCACACCGAGCAGGCGCTTGCCTATTACGGCACGCAGATGGTCGGCGGTATCCACCCGAAGAAGGGTGGCGAAACCTGGACAGGTTCGAAGGGCGAAAGCCTGCCAATCTTCGCAACGGTTGCCGAAGCCAAGGAACGGACGGGCGCCAATGCATCCGTGATCTACGTTCCGCCGGCTGGCGCAGCCGACGCGATCATCGAGGCGATCGAAGCCGAGATCCCGTTCATCACCTGCATCACCGAAGGCATCCCGGTCATGGACATGGTTCGCGTCAAGGCTCGCCTCGACCGCTCCAAGTCGCGCCTGCTGGGTCCGAACTGCCCCGGCATCATGACCCCGGAAGAGTGCAAGATCGGCATCATGCCGGGCTCGATCTTCCGCAAGGGTTCGGTCGGCATCGTGTCGCGGTCGGGCACACTGACCTATGAAGCCGTGTTCCAGACATCGAACGAAGGCCTTGGCCAGACGACGGCTGTCGGCATCGGCGGCGACCCGGTGAAGGGCACAGAGTTCATCGATGTGCTGGAAATGTTCCTCGCCGACCCTGCCACGACTTCGATCATCATGATCGGCGAAATCGGCGGTGCGGCGGAAGAAGACGCAGCGCAGTTCCTGATCGACGAAGCCAAGAAGGGTCGCAAGAAGCCGATGGCTGGCTTCATCGCCGGTCGCACGGCGCCGAAGGGCCGGACCATGGGCCACGCAGGTGCTGTCGTCTCCGGCGGCAAGGGCGATGCAGAGTCGAAGATCGCTGCCATGGAACAGGCCGGCATCAGGGTTTCGCCGTCCCCGGCACGCCTCGGCACCACGCTGGTCGAAGTTCTCAAGGGTTGAGACATCAATGTGATGAGGCGGGCCTTGCAGCCCGCCTGCGTTGCACCATCTGAGAGGGAGCGATGACGCAAACCGGCGCCGTCCTCCAGCAAAAACCGACCGGGAAGAGCCCGGCGCATCCAACAAGTCGGGAGGCGGACGGACAGGTCCGCGGAACACCATGGCAAGGCAAGAAGCCAACGAGCAATTTCTGCTGACATCGTTCCTTGACGGCGCGAACGCCAGCTATATCGAACAGCTCCATGCGCGCTACGAAAGCGATCCATCGTCGGTTTCCGGCGAGTGGCAGTCGTTCTTCAAGGCGCTGCAAGACGCGCCCGAAGATGTGGTGAAGGCAGCCAAGGGCGCCTCCTGGAAGAAGGCCAACTGGCCGATCCCAGCCGGTGGCGACCTCGTTTCGGCGCTCGACGGCGATTGGGGTACAGTCGAAAAGGTCATCGAAAAGAAGGTGCAGGCGAAGGCCGAGGCACAGGCTGCCGTAACCGGCGTCGTGACATCACCTGCCGACGTTCACCAGCAGACCCGCGATTCGGTTCGCGCCATCATGATGATCCGCGCCTATCGCATGCGCGGCCACCTGCATGCCAAGCTCGACCCGCTCGGCATCGCCGCACCGGTCGAAGACTATAACGAGCTGTCGCCGAAGTCCTACGGCTTCGAGGAAAGCGATTATGATCGCCGCATCTTCCTCGACAACGTGCTGGGCCTTGAATACGGCACTCTGCGCGAGATGCTTGAAATCCTTGAGCGTACCTATTGCTCGACGCTCGGCGTCGAGTTCATGCACATTTCCGATCCGGAAATCAAAGGCTGGGTTCAGGAGCGCATCGAAGGCCCGGACAAGGGCGTTGAATTTACCCCTGAGGGCAAGAAGGCGATCCTGCAGAAACTGATCGAGGCGGAAGGCTTCGAGCAATTCATCGACGTCAAATACAAGGGCACGAAGCGCTTCGGTCTTGATGGCGGCGAATCGCTTATCCCGGCGCTGGAGCAGATCATCAAGCGCGGCGGCCAGGAAGGCCTGAAGGAAATCATCTTCGGCATGGCCCACCGCGGCCGTCTGAACGTGTTGACCAACGTCATGGGCAAGCCGCATCGGGCCGTGTTCCACGAATTCAAGGGCGGCTCGGCTGCGCCTGATGACGTGGAAGGCTCGGGCGACGTGAAGTACCATCTGGGTGCTTCCTCCGACCGCGAGTTCGACGGCAACAAGGTGCATCTGTCGCTGACGGCCAACCCGTCGCATCTGGAAATCGTCAATCCAGTCGTCATGGGCAAGGCCCGTGCCAAGCAGGACCAGATGGCCAAGGTCTTCGAAGGCGATATCATTCCGCTTTCTGAGCGCGCTCAGGTCATGCCGCTGCTTCTGCATGGCGATGCGGCCTTTGCCGGGCAGGGTGTCACGGCTGAAATCCTCGGGCTGTCGGGCCTGCGCGGCCATCGCGTTGCCGGCACCGTTCATTTCATCATCAACAACCAGATCGGCTTCACCACCAATCCGGCCTTCTCGCGCTCGTCGCCCTATCCGTCCGACGTCGCCAAGATGATCGAAGCGCCGATCTTCCATGTCAACGGCGACGATCCGGAAGCGGTGACTTACGCTGCCAAGATTGCCACCGAATTTCGGATGAAGTTCCACAAGCCGGTCGTCATCGACATGTTCTGCTATCGCCGCTTCGGCCATAACGAGGGCGATGAGCCGTCGTTCACGCAGCCGAAGATGTACAAGGTCATCCGCGCCCACAAGACGGTCGTTCAGATCTACGGCGAACGCCTGATTGCCGAAGGCCTGATCTCCGAAGGCGATCTCGAAAAGATGCGCGCCGACTGGCGGGCTCATCTCGAGCAGGAATTCGAAGCGGGCCAGGCCTACAAGCCGAACAAGGCCGACTGGTTGGACGGCGTGTGGTCCGGCCTTCGCGCTGCCGACAATCAGGACGAACAGCGCCGTGGCAAGACCTCGGTGCCGATGAAGATGCTGAAGGACGTCGGCCGCAAGCTTTCGGAGGTTCCGGCAGGCTTCCACGCGCACAAGACCATCCAGCGCTTCATGGACAACCGTGCCGCCATGGTGACATCCGGCGACGGTATCGACTGGGCCATGGCAGAAGCGCTTGCCTTCGGCACGCTCTGCATGGAAGGCACGAAGATCCGCCTGTCGGGCCAGGATTGCGAACGCGGCACGTTCTCGCAGCGCCATTCGGTACTCTACGACCAGGAAACCGAAGACCGCTACATTCCGCTTGCCAACCTGTCGCCGACGCAGGCCCGCTACGAAGTCATCAATTCGATGCTTTCGGAAGAGGCCGTGCTCGGTTTCGAATATGGCTATTCGCTCGCCCGTCCGAATGCGCTCACGCTTTGGGAAGCCCAGTTCGGTGACTTCGCCAATGGTGCACAGGTCGTCTTCGACCAGTTCATCTCGTCGGGCGAACGCAAGTGGCTGCGCATGTCCGGCCTCGTCTGCCTTCTGCCGCATGGTTATGAAGGCCAGGGTCCAGAGCACTCCTCGGCCCGCCTCGAGCGCTGGCTGCAGATGTGCGCCGAAGACAACATGCAGGTCGCCAACGTCACGACGCCGTCCAACTACTTCCACATTCTGCGCCGCCAGATGAAGCGCGACTTCCGCAAGCCGCTCATCATGATGACGCCGAAGTCGCTGCTGCGCCACAAGCGTGCGGTGTCCTCGCTGTCGGAAATGGCTGGCGAAAGCTCGTTCCACCGCCTGCTGTGGGACGATGCCGAAGTCATCAAGGACGGCCCGATCAAGCTTGCCAAGGACGCCAAGATCCGTCGCGTCGTACTCTGCTCCGGCAAGGTCTATTACGATCTCCTGGAAGAGCGCGAAAAGCGCGGCATCGACGATGTCTACTTGCTGCGCGTCGAGCAACTCTATCCGTTCCCGGCCAAGGCGCTGATCAACGAACTCTCGCGCTTCCGCAATGCGGAGATGGTCTGGTGCCAGGAAGAGCCGAAGAACATGGGCGCCTGGTCGTTCATTGACCCGTATCTCGAATGGGTGCTGGCGCATATCGATGCCAAGTACCAGCGGGTGCGCTATACTGGCCGTCCGGCCGCCGCCTCGCCGGCGACGGGCCTGATGTCGAAGCACCTGGCGCAGCTCGCTGCGTTCCTCGAAGACGCGCTTGGAGGCTAAAGGGAAGGCTGAACAAGCCTTTCCTCCTCTCCCGAAACAGTCATCAGAACGACACCTGATCAACGGACATTAAACATCATGGCCACAGAAATCCGCGTTCCCACCCTCGGCGAATCCGTCAGCGAAGCCACCGTCGGCACCTGGTTCAAGAAAGTCGGAGACACCATCAAGGCCGACGAGCCGCTGCTCGAGCTCGAAACCGACAAGGTGACCATCGAGGTTCCAGCGCCGGCTGCCGGCGTGCTTTCCGAAATCGTTGCCGCCGCCGGTGAAACGGTCGGCCTCGGCGCGCTGCTCGGCAATATCAGCGGTTCGGGTGCAGCCGCTGCACCGGCTGCTGCCGAGAAGAAGGTTGCTGAGCCAGCCGCTGCCGCTCCGGCCGCCGCTGCTGCAACCCCGGCCGCTCCGATCGTTGCCTCCGCCATGCCGGCGGCCCTGCGGCTGCCAAAATGCTGGCCGAGAACAACATGTCGGCCGATCAGGTCGACGGTTCCGGCAAGCGTGGCCAGGTCCTGAAGGGCGACGTGATTGCCGCCGTCACCAAGAGCATTTCCGTGCCGGCCGCTGCCGCCGAGCCGGTCAAGGCCGTATCGCGTGGTCCGTCGGCTGCCGAAGATGCACCGCGCGAAGAGCGCGTGAAGATGACGCGCCTGCGCCAGACGATCGCCAAGCGCCTCAAGGATGCCCAGAACACAGCCGCCATGCTCACCACCTATAACGAGGTGGACATGAGCGCGGTGATGAGCCTGCGGACCAAGTACAAGGACATTTTTGAGAAGAAGCACGGCGTAAAGCTCGGCTTCATGGGCTTCTTCACCAAGGCCGTGACGCATGCGCTGAAGGAAATCCCTTCCGTAAACGCCGAGATCGACGGCACCGACATCATCTACAAGAACTTCTGCCACATCGGCATGGCCGTCGGTACCGACAAGGGCCTCGTCGTTCCGGTCATCCGCGACGCGGACGAGATGTCGATCGCCGAAATCGAGAAGGATCTCGGTCGCCTTGCCAAGCTCGCCCGCGACGGCCAGCTCGGCATGGCCGACATGCAGGGCGGCACGTTCACCATCACCAATGGCGGCGTCTACGGTTCGCTGATGTCCTCGCCGATCCTCAATGCGCCGCAGTCCGGCATTCTCGGCATGCACAAGATCCAGGATCGTCCGGTCGTCGTCGGCGGCCAGATTGTCATCCGTCCGATGATGTATCTCGCGCTCTCCTATGACCACCGCATCGTTGACGGCAAGGAAGCCGTGACCTTCCTCGTTCGCGTCAAGGAAAGCCTCGAAGATCCGGAACGTCTCGTTCTCGATCTGTAAGGAGAAATTGCAATGGACGTAGCAGGACTGGCCGCATCTCCCTTCGCTGCGATGGTGGCGTGGAGCGTTGCCCTGCTCGTCTTTCATGTCAGCCTGCAGGGCATGCTGGCGACGCGGGAACTCGGATCGGCATGGAATGCCGGTCCGCGGGATGACGACAAGAAACCGTCCGGTGCGCTCGCCGGGCGTGCGACGCGCGCTTCGGCGAATTTTCAGGAAACCTACCCAGCGTTTGTGGGGCTCGCATTGGCGCTTGCCATTGTTGGCGACCCTTCCGGCTGGGGGCTCATTGGCGCCTGGATCTGGCTCGCTTGCCGGCTGGTTTACATCCCGCTCTATCTTGCTGGCATTCCCTATATCCGATCGCTCGTCTGGTGCGGCTCGCTGGGCGGCTTGCTCGTCATGGCCGGAACCGTCATCCTATAAGCGTCACAGCCTGGCCGCAGTGATATCAGGAGAAGTGTCTTGCATCCTTACCTCTTCGAACTCGCGTCGCTGATGGCCATCTTTTCCTTTGCCATCATCTCCCCTGGCGCTGATCTTGCGATGGTCATGCGCCAGTCGATCGTCAACGGCCGTCGCGCGGCGATCATCACCTCGTTCGGCGTGGGCACTGCGCTGATGGTTCATGTGACCTACACGATCCTCGGTCTCGGCCTCGTCATCTCGCAGTCCATCTACCTCTTCAACATCGTCAAATGGTGCGGCGTCGCCTACCTGATCTATATCGGTGTCAAGGCCCTGCGCGCAGGCAAGACAGATGTGTCGGCCGCGGCGCAGGAAGGGATCGAGCAAGCCCAGGTCTCGCAGTCTGCGCTGAAAGCCTTCGGTCTCGGTTTTGCCGCCAATGCGCTCAACCCCAAGGCTGTGTTCTTCTTCCTGTCGATCTTCTCGACGGTTGTGCACGCGCACACACCGATCCCCGTCAAGTTCGGCTATGGCCTGGTTATGGCGAGCTGCCTCATCCTCTGGTTTGTCGGCGTCAGCCTGTTCATGACGACGCCCAGGATGCGCGCTGCCTTCTCGCGTGCCAGCCAGTGGATCGATCGTTTGAGCGGTGTCGTGTTCATCGGCCTCGGTCTCAAGCTCGCCAACGAAAAGGCGGGGGGATGATGAGGCGCCTGTTTCCGGCAACTGTAGCAGTCCTGCTTTCGGCTTTCGGGCCGGCAGATGCCGCCGGCTGCCTGCAGGAGCAGGCGATCTACGTCGATCCGGATGGTGCCTACGAACTGCGCTTCGAGCCGGTGGGTTCCGCAAGCGCTGCAACCAGCAATCATTTCAAGCTCGCGGTGTTGAAAACGGACCTGCTGCTGGACGGCGTCGTCATGGAAGCGGGCGATCCGCCGCGTCCGGCCGGCATGATCATGAACAATTGCCCGGAGGGTGATAACACCGGCGCCGAGATTGCCGCCTGCACCATATGGGAAGGCGTTGTCTACGCCGCGGATGCCAGCGGCAAGATCGGCCTCCTGCCGCCGGAAGGTACGGAGGCTGCGACGCAGATCCTGCTGCCCGATCTTGGCCCGGCGATCCGTAGTTCTGCGATCTGGGGCAAGGCGACGGTTGCCCCTTTCGATGTCCTCTCGCTGAAGGGATGCAAGCCGTGAACGCCGAAAAACCTGTGCTTCTCGTCACCGGCGGCAGCCGCGGCATCGGCGCCGCCGTCCGCCTGGGCGCCGCCCTGCAGGGTTGGCGTGTCGCCGTCAACTATGCGTCGAATGCACAGGCAGCCGAGAAGGTGGTTGCGGAAATTTTGACGGTCGGCGGCGAGGCGATGGCCGTTCAGGGCGATGTCGGCAGCGAAGCCGGGATTGCCACCATGTTTGCCGCGGTCGATGAAACGTTCGGTCGCCTCGATGGCCTGGTCAACAATGCCGGCATTGTCGATGTGCCGGCCCGGATCGACGAGATGTCGGCCGAACGGCTGGAGCGCATGTTCAGGATCAACGTCACCGGCTCGATCCGCTGCGCTGCCGAAGCGGTGCGGCGCATGTCCAACCGGTATAGTGGCAAAGGTGGGGTGATCGTTAATGTATCTTCCATGGCCGCTGTGCTCGGATCCGGCGGTCAATATGTCGATTACGCTGCCTCGAAAGGTGCGATCGATACGTTCACCCTCGGGCTTGCCCGCGAAGTGGCAACCGAGGGCATCCGCGTCAATGCGGTGCGCCCCGGCGTCATCGATACCGATATCCACGCATCCGGCGGTCTGCCGGACCGCGCGCGCGACATGGCTTCCTCGATACCGCTGCAGCGCGCGGGTGAGGCCAGCGAAGTCGCGGATTCCATTCTCTATCTTCTCTCCCTTCGGCATCCTATGTCACGGGTGCCATTCTCAATGTCAGCGGCGGACGCTAAGTGCTCCTGAAGGAAGGACAATATCATGGCTTATGATCTCATCATTATCGGCAGCGGCCCCGGAGGTTATGTCTGTGCGGTCAAGGCGGCACAGCTCGGCCTGAAGGTCGCCGTCATCGAAAAGCGCGCGACCTATGGCGGCACCTGCCTCAACATCGGCTGCATTCCGTCCAAGGCGCTGCTGCATGCCTCGGAAGTCTTCCACCAGACCGGCCACAGCATCGCCGAACTCGGCGTTGACGTCGGCAAGCCGACGCTCAACCTCGAAAAGATGATGGCGCACAAGGATGCGACCGTTAAATCCAACGTCGAGGGCGTCTCCTTCCTGTTCAAGAAGAACAAGATCGACGGCATCCAGGGGACAGGCAAAGTGCTGGGCGAGGGCAAGGTCTCCGTCACCAATGACAAGGGCGAGGAACAGGTTCTCGAGGCCAAGAACATCGTGATTGCCACCGGCTCCGACGTTGCCGGTATTCCCGGTGTTCAGGTCGAGATCGATGAGAAGGTGATCGTATCCTCGACCGGCGGCATCGCGCTTGAAAAAGTACCGGCCACCATGGTCGTGGTCGGCGGCGGTGTCATCGGGCTCGAGCTCGGCTCGGTCTGGCAGCGTCTCGGCGCCAAGGTCACGGTCGTTGAATATCTCGACACGATCCTCGGCGGCATGGATGCCGAAGTCTCCAAGCAGTTCCAGCGCATGCTGGCCAAGCAGGGTTTCGATTTCAAGCTCGGCGCCAAGGTGACCGGCGTCGAGAAATCCGGTTCCGGTGCGAAGGTGACCTTCGAACCGGTCAAGGGCGGCGATGCTGCGACCATCGATGCGGACGTGGTTCTGATCGCGACCGGCCGCAAGCCGTTCACTGAAGGCCTCGGGCTTGCTGAGGCGGGCGTTGCTCTGGACCCGCGTGGTCGTGTCGAGATCGACGGCCATTTCCGCACCAATGTTCCCGGCATTTATGCGCTCGGCGATGTCGTGCGTGGTCCGATGCTCGCTCATAAGGCCGAAGACGAGGGTGTCGCGGTTGCGGAAATCATCGCCGGCCAGGCCGGGCATGTGAATTATGATGTCATCCCGGGTGTCGTCTACACCCAGCCGGAAGTCGCCTCCGTCGGCAAGACCGAGGAAGAGCTGAAGGCGGCGGGCGTTGCCTACAAGGTCGGCAAGTTCCCGTTCACCGCAAACGGCCGGGCACGTGCCATGCTGGCGACGGATGGTTTCGTCAAGATCCTTGCCGACAAGGAAACCGACCGGGTGCTTGGCGGCCACATCGTCGGCTTCGGTGCCGGTGAGATGATCCACGAGATTGCCGTGCTGATGGAATTCGGCGGCTCCTCGGAAGATCTCGGCCGCACCTGCCACGCCCACCCGACCATGTCGGAGGCCGTCAAGGAGGCCGCGCTCGCGACCTTCTTCAAGCCGATCCATATGTGATCCGCACGCGGCTGTGACAAACGGCCACCTGTCATCCCCCGGAATGTCGGCGCATTCTTGCGTAGCTATTTCGGGGGATTTTTTATGAAGCCGCATCGCGTTTCCGCCGTCTTGCCGGACGAACACCTTCTGCGTGCCGACTGGGCGGATCGTTACGAGATCGATCTTGCACGTGCCCAATTGACGCCGATCGAGGCTGCGGACCGTACGCTCGCCCAAGCACCGGCCTGGGTCCGCCATCTGCTGGCACTGCGCAACAGGATTGTCGTCCTGTTCGGGCTCAAAGGCGCCGAGATGCGTCTGGGTGACAGGAACACCATCGGCATTTTTCCTGTACTGAGCCATGACGAACAGGAGGCGGTTCTCGGCTTTGACGACAGCCACCTCGATTTTCGCATCGTCGTGGATGTACGACCCAATGGTTCATCCGGGCAGACGGTCGGCGTTACGACGCTGGTGTTCCGAAAGAACCTGTTCGGCCGTTTCTACATTGCCGCCATCACCCCGTTTCATCGCCTGATCGTACGTACGCTTCTGTCCGGTCTTGCCCGGCACACTGCCTGACTTGTCTTTGCGGCGCAGGCGTTGTCTATTGCAGGCAGTTTGAAATGCGCTGGAGCAAGACATGCCCTCGACCGAATTGCTGATTGCCTTTTTCATCACGACAGCGGTCTTTGCTTATATTCCCGGCCCCGCGATGCTCTATGCCGCAGCCCAGACGGTCGCCCGCGGGCGCTGGTCCGGCCTGATGGCCTCGCTCGGCATTCATATTGGTGGTTACGTGCATGTTTTTGCCGCTGCCGCCGGTCTGTCCGTGCTTTTCCATGCCGTGCCTGTTCTCTACATGGCGGTGAAATTTGCCGGCGCTGCCTATCTCGTCTGGCTTGGTATCTCGCTGTTTCGTTCGAAGATCGAAGGGCAGGGGAATCTACCTGTCGTCACGCAGAAATCCGCCCGGCGGGCTTTCTTCGAAAGCATCACCGTCGAGGTGCTCAATCCGAAAACAGCAATCTTCTTCATGGCCTTCCTGCCGCAATTCATTGATGCGTCGGCGGCTTTCCCGGTCTGGCTTCAGTTCGTCATCCTTGGAACGCTGGTCAACCTGATGTTTTCCTCGGCGGATATCGTTTGCGTCTTTCTCGCGGGCGCATTGCTCGGGCGCCTGCGGAAATCCAGTCAGGCGCGCCGGATGATGCAGCGGGCAGGGGGCAGTCTGCTTGTCGGCCTAGGCCTGCATCTGGCTTTCCAGAAAAGCTGATCAAAAGTTTTCCGGAGCTGGTCTGGGGCCTGTTCCATGCGAAACAGCGCGCATCTGAACGCCATGGCATTGTCGGGTCAATGGATGAGACGACCTCATTCGCAACCCGGATCAAAGGATAAACCCCATGCGCAAGATCGTTCTCTCCGCCGCCATCGCAACTGTTGCCGCGCTCTCCTTTGCCGCTCCCTCGCAGGCTGGTGGCTACGGCTACAACGGTTATCACCAGCAATATTGCTTCATCAAGAAGATGAAGTCCTACGACTACTACGGCAATCTCGTCATCAAGAAGATCCGCATCTGCAAGTAATGCAATCGCCGGTTCATCGAACTGATCTCCTCCCCGAAACCCGGTCGTCCCTGCGGCCGGGTTTTCTTCTTCTCCCCTGGGGAGAAGTGGGGTTCAGCCAAAAGCCGCCTCAGTTCGTAGCAGTCACCGTAAAACCGTCCTTGCGCAGCAGTTCTATGACACCCTCTTCGCCCGGCAGGTGCAGAGCCCCGACGGCCATGAAGACGTTGCCGCCGTCGAGAATGGGTTTGGCGCGGCTGGCCATCACCTTGTTGCGGTCGATGATGATGCGCTGCTCGAAATCAGCATAGCCAGCTTCGGTGCTCGCGCTCTTTTCTTCGGAGACAACCTTCATCATCGGCATGATCATGCCGATGTCGCCGGAGAGATAGAGGTCAGTCGTGGTCGACATGACGTCCTTGATGGTGTCGCCCAGCGCCAGCGTTTCGATCAGCGCATCCAAGTGAAACGCGGTCGGCAGGGCATCCATGGCTTTCAACTGCTCGACCAGCGTTTCCAGCCCTTTCAGCGATTTCCCCTTCTTCAAGGCGTCTTCGGCGAGCTTCTTGTCGAGGAAGGAGGCGCCTGCCGCCTTGCGGCTCATTTCGCAGGCCGGCAGGGCCACGAAGCTGGCGATCATCCATGGCTTCATCCTGGCGACCAGCGCCAGGGGAATGCCGCGCGCCTTGAGGTCGGCAGCGAGCTTCTGTTCCTGGTCGTCGTCAAGGAAATCCTTGATCGTCTTGCCATCAGCAAACATCGTCAGGTCCGGTCGCATCATCAGCGCTGCCGCCGCCTTGCGATCATCGACGATCTCGTCGGATTCGACGATCACGGTTGCGGCTTTTTCATAGGCGGCGTCCGCACCCTTTGGCATGGCCAGCACGCGGGGATCGGTCACATGCATGGTGCCGAGCAGATAGGAAGGCTCAACACCCGCCTTTTCAATCTTCCAGAATGTTCCCTTGCCGTTCGGAACGGCGGCGGCTTCCTTTTCGAGCGCTGCGAATTTGGCCGGGTCGGACAGCTTGTAATCGGCCATAAGGTTTCTGCCGCCGCAGGCTGCGTCTTCGGCGCGGGCTTGAGAAACGGAGAACAGAACGGCGATCAGGCTGGCGGCGAGCGCCATGGGCAGGGCGGCCATCAGCCAAAGCAGACTGTCGCCGGCTCTCGCGGTCCAGGCGCGCATTGGCGCAGCCATCTGTTGTATCGTCATTGCAGTCTCCCGGGCGAATGCTTTTGCGCAGACCCTAAGGCCTGAAGCCTGAGGGCCTATTTAAGGAATATGGTTAACCTCTGTGATCGGCGACAATCAGGCGCGCGGATGAGCCCGGTCGTAGATTTCCAGAAGCCGCGCCGAATCGACGCCGGTATAGACCTGCGTCGTTGAAAGGCTGGCATGGCCGAGCAATTCCTGGATGGTGCGCAGATCGCCGCCGCCGGCCAGAAGATGGGTGGCAAAGGAATGGCGTAGCGCATGCGGTGTCGCGGTGTCGGGCAGGCCAAGGGCGCCGCGCAGCTTTTGCATGTCGCGCTGGATGATCGCCGCTTGCAGCTTGCCGCCGCGGGCGCCGCGAAACAGCGGGCCGTCTGCGGCAAGATGGTAGGGGCAGAGTGACCGGTAGGCATTCACGGCCTCGATCGCCGGGCCGATCAGTGGCACGATCCGGGTCTTGCCGCCCTTGCCGTTGATTCTGAGCGCTGTCGGTGTGCCCTCGAAATCGGCGGGCGTCAGGTCGAGTGCTTCGGAGATGCGCAGGCCGCAGCCGTAGAGCAAGGTCAGCACCGCCGCATTGCGCGTTGCGATCCAGGGCTCGTCGTTCAGCTGGGCCTCTGATGTCACGACGTTCAACGCGTCTCGGTCGGTCAGCGGTTTCGGCAGGGATTTCGGCTGTTTCGGCGAGCGTACCGCACTGGCGCCGGCGGCATTGGCAAGCCCCTTCTTCTCAAGATGCCGCAGGAAGGAGCGCAGGCCGGCCAAACCTCGCCCGAGCGTGCGGGCGCCGGCACCATCACGGCGGCGGGCCGCAAGAAAGCCACGCAGGTCGCCGGGGCGCAACGCATGGATGTCGGATAGCTTGGCCGGGCCGGCAAGATGGCCGGTCAGGAAGGTCAGGAACTGCCGGCTGTCGCGCTCATAGGCTTCGACCGTCTTTCCCGACAGCCGCCGCTCCTGCGCAAGGCTGTCCAGCCATCGCTGCCGCTCGCTCATGAGCTCTGAATTGCCGATCACCAGTAATTCGTTCACGTCCTGCTCCGCAGCCTTTAATCTCTGTCCACTCTGCGGTTTGCGCGTTATGTTTTTGATAACGCCATCTTGGAATCTGTCATTCCGGGATCATATTCAGCTGTCATAGCAGGGCCAGACAAGGCGGAAGTAACGATGGACAGACGGGTTTCGGCAACCGGTTTCGCGCAGTTCGCAGAAGCGCTCGCCCTGGTCTCCCAGGGGCAGCCCGGCCATATCGTCGATACGCTGATTGCTGAGCGCGGGCGCAAGATCGCCACCCATCCGCTCTGGCCGGTAATGCGGCCATTTATCTACACGCTGCTCAATTATCGCAAGGCGATCGATCTCGCCGATTCGGTCTCCAACATGCCGGGCTTCCAGGCATTCGAGCATCTGAGCAGCCTCCTTTCGCTGGATATCCAGGTGCGCCATGCCGATCGGATTCCAGAGAAGGGCGGCTTTCTGCTGGTCAGCAATCACCCGACCGGTATCGCCGATGGCATCGCGGTCTTCGATCTCCTGAAGACCCGTCGTCCCGACATGATGTTCTTTGCCAATCGCGATGCTATCAGGGTCAATCCGCGTTTCATCGAGATGGTCATTCCAGTTGAATGGCGCGAGGAACACAAGAGCAAGCTGAAGGCGCGCGAGACGTTGCAGGTGACAAACCGGGCGATCGCCCAAGAGAAAGCCACGGTGCTGTTTCCCTCCGGCCGCATCGCCTACTGGGCGAATGGCAGGCTGAACGAGCGCCCGTGGAAAACCTCGGCCGTCGGCTTTGCCCGCAAATACAATCTGCCGATCCTCCCGGTCCACATGACGGCGCGCAATTCCGGACTGTTCTACTGGTTTGCCAAATGGTCGACGGAGCTGCGGGATATGACCGTGTTCCACGAGCTTTTGAACAAGAAGGGCGACCTCTTCGATTTCACCATCGGCAATCTGATCCAGCCGGACGTGCTGGACGGCGATCCCGCCGAGGTGACCCGGGCGCTGGAGCGACACACCGTGCATGATCTGGCGCAGGATGGAGATGCGACGTTTCGCAACGCGGTTCCGTTACCGGAGGCGTTCGGGTAAATCTGCCTCATGCAGATCTCGCTCCATGTTCGCCGCCAATTATCGCTCGCTGAAGTCCATCCGCATGGATATGGCCGGCGTCAACCTGTTCATCGGTGAAAACGGCGTCGGAAAATCCAACCTCTATCGTGCGCTGCAATTGGTCCAGGCCGCTGTTCGTGGCCGGCTCGCCCATGAGATCGCCCGCGAAGGCGGCATGGCCTCGGCGCTGTGGAGCGGCAAGCGCCGAAGCGGCGAGCCGGTGCGTATCAAGCTTCAGGTGGAGCTTCTCGACGAGGAGCGGGCGTTGAACTTCCACTACCGGGTAGAGGCCGGATTGAGGCCGCCGATCGACGCCGCCGGGTTCGTCTTCGAACCGCAGGTCAAGGAAGAGGAACTGAAGGTCGATGCCGGACGGCCGGTCACGATGATGAAGCGGGCAGGGCCGGGGATCTTCGTCAGAAACGGTGCCGGTCGGATGGAGGACTATCCGGAGCAGGCGCTGACGTCGGAAACGGCTATCGCGCTTCTCGGCGATGCCGGGCATTATCCGGAAATCGGGACGTTCCGCCGCGCGGTCGATGGCTGGCGCTTTTTCCACGGATTTCGGACCGATCGCGATTCGCCGCTGCGCTCGCCCTGCCTTGCCGTTACCGCGCCGATGCTGGACGAGGATGGCTCCAATCTTGCGGCCGTTTTTGCAACGCTCGCTCACACGCGACAGGATACGGTCGATCTGGCTCGGGCCATTGCCGATGCCTTCGGCGGTGCCCGGCTGGTGGTTCCCGAGCCGGAGGAGTTCGCCGAGTTCTCGCTGGTCTTTCCGGATTTCCCGCAACGGCGGTTTTCGCCGCGCGAACTTTCCGATGGCCAGATGCGGTTCCTTGCTCTCGCCGGCGCGCTGCTTTCCTATCGCACGCCGCGCTTCATTGCCCTCAACGAGCCGGAAACCAGCCTGCATCCGGATATGCTGCCGGCCCTTGCCGCGATGATCGCAACCGCATCCGCCGACAGCCAGATCTGGATCGTCACCCATTCGGAAATCCTGGCGGCGGAAATTCACAAGCGCTGCGACATCCGCCCGAAGCGCGTCATCCGCAAGGATGGCGCCACATGGATCGAGGGCATGCGGCTTACCGGAATGGTGGATGAGGACGACGACTGAAAAGCAAAAGCCCCGCGATCATCTCGCGGGGCTCTTCGTTTATTCCATTCCCGAAAAAATCAGGCGATCTTCTGGCCGGTCTTGGCCCAGTCGGCGAGGAAGGTTGCGAGGCCGGCGTCGGTCAGCGGGTGCTTGACGAGGGCCTTGAGCGTTGCCGGCGGTGCGGTGATGACGTCGGCGCCGATCAGGGCTGCTTCCTTGACGTGGTTGACCGTGCGGATCGAGGCGGCGAGGATTTCGGTCTCGTAGCCGTAATTGTCGAAGATCTGGCGGATTTCGCGGATCAGTTCCATGCCGTCGAAGGCGATGTCGTCGAGGCGGCCGACGAAGGGCGAAACGAAGGTCGCGCCGGCCTTGGCGGCGAGCAGGGCCTGGTTGGCCGAGAAGCACAGGGTCACGTTGGTCTGGTGGCCGTCCGAGGTCAGGTTCTTGCAGGCCTTGAGGCCGTCGAGCGTCAGCGGCAGCTTGATGCAGATGTTATCGGCGATTTTCGCGATCACCGCCGCTTCCTTCATGATCGTCTCATAGTCGGTGGCGGCGACTTCGGCCGAGACCGGGCCTTCGACGATGCCGCAGATTTCCTTGGTGACTTCGACGATGTTGCGCCCGGACTTCAGGATCAGCGAAGGATTGGTTGTCACGCCGTCGACGAGACCAAGGTCGTTCAGTTCCTTGATTTCCTTGACGTCGGCTGTATCAACAAAAAATTTCATGGCTCTCTCCCTTGGGACGCGCGGGCTGCTTTGATGTTTCGGGGTTTTCTTTAACGCAATCCGAAGGCAAGGTCACGGGCGATGACAGAAGATTCGACCGATTTGTTTGGGGAGCTGTTCGCTCGCCGCGTTGTGCCCGTCCTCGTGCCCATGCCGGCCCCAAAACCCTATTCCTATGCCGTTCCCGAGGGCATGGCGGTCGAGCCGGGATCGATCGTCCAGGTGCCGCTCGGCCCACGTCTCGTGGTCGGTGTCGTGTGGGACGGTGCCGATGATGGCGCGGTTGATCCGAAGAAGCTGAAGGCGATCGAGCTGGTGTTCGATTGCCCGCCCCTGACCCCCGATATGCGGGCCTTTATCGACTGGGTGGCGTCCTATACCGTTTCCCCGCCCGGCCTTGTCGCCCGCATGGCGCTGCGGGCGCCGGCGGCCTTCGATCCGGAGCCGATGATTGAGGGCCTGCGGCTGACGGAAACCCGGCCGGAGCGCATGACGCCGGCGCGCGCGCGAGTGATCGAGACGGCCGACAATGGTTTTGCCTGGACGCGCTCGGGCCTTGCCCATGCAGCCGGCACATCCTCCAGCGTCATCGACGGGCTGACGGCGCAGGGCGTGTTCGAAACGATCTTCATGTCGCCGCCGCCGGTCGTGGCGGCGCCCGATCCGGATTATGTCGCGCATCGGCTGGAGGGACCACAAAAGCAGGCAGCGCAGGACCTTCTCGAAAGTGTGGCGGCCGGCGGCTTCTCCGTCTCGCTGATCGACGGCATTACGGGGTCGGGCAAGACCGAGGTCTATTTCGAGGCGATCGCAGCCACGCTGAAAGCCGGCAAGCAGGTGCTGATCCTCCTGCCCGAGATCGCGCTGACGGCGAGTTTCCTCGAGCGCTTCCAGGATCGCTTTGGCGCAAAGCCGGCAGAGTGGCATTCCGACCTTGCGCCCCGCACCCGCGAAAAGGTTTGGCGGCAAGTGACGGAGGGTGGAGTCAAGGTCGTTGCCGGTGCGCGCTCGGCGCTATTCTTGCCATTCGAAAATCTCGGCCTGATCGTCGTCGATGAGGAGCATGATCCGGCCTACAAGCAAGAAGACCGGGTTTTTACAACGCCCGCGACATGGCCGTGGTGCGCGCCCGCATCGCCGATTTCCCGGTCGTGCTGGTATCAGCGACCCCGTCCGTCGAAAGCCGGGTCAATGGCGAGATGGGCCGCTACAAGCCGATCCACCTACCGACCCGCTACGGCGATGCCGCTTTGCCCGATCTCGGCCTCATCGACATGCGGCGCCACCCCCGGAGCGCGGCGGCTTCCTGTCGCCGGTTCTGCTCAATCAGGTCGGCAAGGCTGTGGCGCGGGGCGAGCAGGCTCTGCTCTTTCTCAATCGCCGGGGCTATGCGCCGCTGACGCTCTGCCGGGTCTGCGGCCATCGCTTCCAGTGCCCGGATTGCTCCAGCTGGCTGGTCGAACACCGGTTTCGTGGCCAGATTCAGTGCCATCATTGCGGCTACGCGGAAAAGACGCCGGAAGCCTGCCCGGAATGCGGAACCTTCGATCATCTTGTTGCCTGCGGTCCCGGCGTCGAGCGCATCGCGGAAGAAGTCGATCGGCATTTTCCGGATGCGCGCACCATCGTGCTGTCGTCTGACCTGATGGGCGTCAAACGTCTGCGGCTGGAGCTGGAGGCGATTGCCCGCGGCGAAGCGGATATCGTCGTCGGCACGCAGCTGGTCGCCAAGGGCCACAACTTTCCGATGATGACCTTTGTCGGTATTGTCGATGCCGATATCGGCCTTGCCAACGGTGATCCGCGCGCGGCCGAGCGAACCTTCCAGCTGCTCAGCCAGGTGACCGGACGCGCCGGGCGCACCGGGTTGAAGTCACTTGGGCTGCTGCAGACCTATCAGCCGCAGCATCCGGTGATGCAGGCGATCGTCTCCGGCGATTCCGATGCCTTCTATGATCGCGAAATCCATGAACGGGAAAAAGCGCTTTTGCCACCCTTCGGTCGGCTTGCCTCCGTCATCGTCTCCGCAGAAACGCGCGCCGACGCCGAGGGGCATGCACGGGGACTGAGACTTACCGCACCCCGCGTGAGCGGCATCAGCCTGCTCGGTCCGGCCGAGGCGCCACTCGCTCTCATTCGCGGCCGCCACCGGTTCCGGCTGCTGGTCCATGGCCGGCGCAACAGCGACATGCAGGCTTTCGTCAAGGCGATGCTCGCCGCCGGCCCCAAGGTCCGCGGCTCCGTCCAGGTTCAGCTCGACATGGATCCGCAGAGCTTTCTGTGAGCCCAGAGATAATATGCGCTGCCGATTCCCTTTCATCAGGACTTGCGCTAGATCAGTTCAAGTGCGCGAACGGGAGACAGGCCATGGAGTTCTACATTCCGACGGAGACGGGAGAGTTCCTGGCGTTCTGTGCGGCGGCGGTCACAGCCCTGCTTGGGCTTGTGTTCCTGTTTGCCCCCGGTCTTGCCTTTCGCGCGCTCGGTATCGATCTGCGCGAAGGCCGGCGTGGCGGGTATGCCGAGGCCCGGTCCACCATGGGCGGCTTCCATCTGGGCGTGGGTCTGGCGGCCCTGCTGCTCGCCCAGCCGATGGTCTATCTGGCGCTCGGTGCCGCCTTTGCGCTTGCCGCTTTCGGGCGCATTCTGTCGATGCTTTCAGATGGCGGCAACACGCTGCTCAACTGGTTTTTCATCGGCGTTCAGATCACGCTTTCCGCCCTGCCGCTGGCCTATGTTTTCGGCTTCATCTAAAGGCCCGAAAACTGTGGGCAGAGACCGCAGGTGACACCAAAAACCTCATTTTCGGCAAAATTTAGCCGAAGGATGCGTTCTTATGGCGCATTCGTGCTGTTCGCGTGTTGCGAGTCCAGATATCCTATGCTAGACGAACCGCGACTTGTGGGGGAAACAGGCCGCCCGGCTTGTATTACCTTTAAAATATAGCAACAAATTCAAGATGTTGGGTTTACGGTTCTCCGCAGACATCGCCCTTGGATTAAAATGAGAGAAGCTTGTGCCCGTGGCAGACACATCCCAGCTTATTTCCGGTGTTGCAGAAAGGTACGCGTCTTCGCTTTTCGATCTCGCACTTGAAGCGGGCTCGGTGGAGAGCGTAGGGTCTGATCTGGATACGTTCCAGCGCATGATCGATGACAGTGCCGATCTGAAGCGTCTCATCGTTAGCCCGGTCTTTTCCGCCGACGACCAGTTCAAGGCCATTTCCGCGATCATCGCGAAGGCCGGAATGTCGGGTCTGGTCGGAAACTTCCTGAAGGTTGTTGCGCGCAATCGCCGCCTGTTTGCGGTTCCCGGCATCGTCAAGTCCTACCGCGCAACTGCGGCCCGTCATCGGGGTGAAATTTCTGCCGAGGTTACCTCGGCCCATGCGCTGTCAGCAGCGCAGGAAACTGAATTGAAGGCGGCGCTCAAGAGCGTCACCGGCAAAGACGTGACGGTTGCCGTCACTGTCGATCCGTCTATTCTCGGTGGTTTGATCGTCAAGGTCGGGTCCCGCCAGATTGACACTTCCCTTCGCACAAAGCTCTCGAGCCTTAAGCTTGCACTGAAAGAGGTCGGCTGATGGATATCCGCGCCGCGGAAATTTCCGCAATTCTTAAAGATCAAATCAAAAATTTCGGCCAGGAGGCAGAAATCTCCGAAGTCGGCCAGGTGCTTTCCGTCGGTGACGGTATTGCCCGCGTCTACGGTCTGGACAACGTCCAGGCCGGCGAGATGGTTGAATTCCCGGGTGGAATTCGTGGCATGGCGCTGAACCTTGAAGCCGACAACGTCGGTGTGGTTATCTTCGGTGCCGACCGTGGCATCAAGGAAGGCGACACCGTCAAGCGGACCGGTGCCATCGTGGATGTTCCGGTTGGTCCGGAACTGCTCGGCCGCGTCGTTGACGCGCTTGGCAACCCGATTGACGGCAAGGGCCCGATCAATGCTACGCGCCGTTCGCGCGTTGACGTCAAGGCTCCGGGCATCATCCCGCGCAAGTCGGTTCATGAGCCGATGTCGACCGGCCTCAAGGCCATCGATGCTCTGATCCCTGTTGGCCGCGGCCAGCGCGAGCTGGTCATCGGCGACCGCCAGACCGGCAAGACCGCGATCATTCTCGACACGATCCTCAACCAGAAGGCCATTCACGACAATGGCCCGGATGCTGAAAAGCTGTATTGCGTCTATGTCGCCATCGGCCAGAAGCGTTCGACGGTTGCCCAGTTCGTCAAGGTGCTCGAAGAGCGCGGCGCACTGAAGTATTCCATCATCGTTGCTGCGACGGCGTCCGACCCGGCTCCGATGCAGTATCTCGCGCCGTTCGCCGGTTGCGCGATGGGTGAATATTTCCGCGATAACGGCATGCACGCCCTTATCGGCTATGACGATCTGTCGAAGCAGGCTGTTTCCTATCGCCAGATGTCGCTTCTGCTGCGCCGCCCGCCGGGCCGCGAAGCCTATCCGGGCGACGTTTTCTATCTGCATTCGCGTCTCCTCGAGCGCGCTGCAAAGCTCTCCGACGCCAATGGCGCTGGCTCGCTGACGGCTCTGCCGGTCATCGAAACGCAGGGCAACGACGTTTCGGCGTTCATCCCGACCAACGTGATCTCGATCACCGACGGCCAGATCTTCCTTGAAACCGACCTGTTCTACCAGGGCATCCGCCCGGCGGTGAACGTCGGTCTGTCGGTTTCCCGCGTGGGTTCCGCCGCTCAGGTCAAGGCGATGAAGCAGGTTGCAGGTTCGATCAAGGGCGAGCTTGCCCAGTATCGCGAAATGGCCGCCTTTGCCCAGTTCGGTTCGGACCTTGACGCTGCAACGCAGCGCCTGCTGAACCGCGGAGCACGCCTGACCGAACTTCTGAAGCAGCCGCAGTTCTCGCCGCTGAAGACGGAAGAGCAGGTCGCCGTGATCTTCGCCGGCGTCAATGGCTATCTCGACAAGGTTGCGGTCAACAAGATCGGTGCCTTCGAACAGGGTCTGCTTTCGTACATGCGTTCGGAAGGTAAGGACATTCTCGAAGCTATCCGCAAGGACAAGGCCATCAGCGACGACGTCAAGGGCAAGCTCAAGGCTGCCATCGACACGTTTGCGAAATCCTTCGCCTGATCGGGTTCCATTTAGGACTAGGACGGATAACGGATGCCTTCACTAAAGGATCTGAAAAACAGGATCGCCTCCGTCAAGGCGACGCAGAAGATCACCAAGGCGATGAAAATGGTCGCCGCGGCGAAGCTTCGGCGTGCGCAGGAGGCGGCCGAGGCGGCTCGGCCATATTCCCAGCGGATGAGTGCTGTTCTGTCGAACATCGCTCAGGCTGTGGGTGCGGACGACAGCGCGCCTCGCCTGATGACGGGCACTGGCCGCGATCAGACGCATCTTCTGGTCGTTTGCACGGCGGAGCGTGGCCTTTGCGGCGGTTTCAACAGCCAGATCGCCCGTTTTGCCCGTGACCACGTGCGCAAGCTCTTGGTCGAAGGCAAGACGGTCAAGATCGTCTGCGTCGGCAAGAAGGGTTTCGATATCCTGCGTCGCGAATTCGCTTCGCTGATCATCGATCGTGTCGACCTGCGGGAAGTGAAGAAGATCGGCTTTGAAAATGCCGACCAGATCGGCAAGAAGATCATCGGCCTGTTCGAAAAGGGCGAGTTCGATGTCTGCACGCTGTTCTACTCCGAATTCAAGTCGGTGATTAGTCAGGTGCCAACAGCGCTTCAACTGGTTCCGGCAGCCGTTTCGACGGATGCAGCGGATGCTGGTGCAGCGGCGATTTATGAATATGAGCCAGATGCGGGCGAGATCCTCAGCGATCTCATCCCGCGCAACATTTCGGTGCAGGTTTTCCGGGCTCTGCTCGAAAATGTTGCCGGTGAAATGGGTGCCAAGATGAGCGCGATGGACAACGCCACGCGCAATGCCGGTGAGATGATCAACAAGCTGACGCTGTCCTACAACCGCCAGCGTCAGGCTCAGATCACCAAGGAACTCATTGAAATCATTTCGGGCGCGGAAGCGCTCTAAGGTTACGGAAAGAGGGTAAGAATCATGGCTAAGGCAGCTACCCCCACAGATACCGCAGCGGTCAAGAAGCCGGCTGCAACGAAGAAGGCAGCTACCGTCAAGGCTCCGGCTGCCGTTATGACAGCAACCGGTGCAGTCGGCCGCGTCACACAGGTCATCGGCGCCGTCGTTGACGTCTCCTTCGACGAAGGTCAGCTGCCGCTGATCCTCAACGCGCTGGAAACCGACAACAACGGCAACCGCCTGGTTCTCGAAGTGGCCCAGCATCTCGGCGAGAACGCGGTTCGCACGATCGCCATGGACTCGACAGAAGGTCTTGTTCGCGGTCAGCCGGTCACGGATACAGGCGCTCCGATCACCGTTCCGGTTGGTCTGGAAACGCTCGGCCGCATCATGAACGTCATCGGCGAGCCGGTTGACGAAGCGGGTCCGTTGATCACCTCGGGCAAGCGCTCGATCCACCAGGAAGCACCGTCCTACGTCGAGCAGTCGACGGAAGCACAGATCCTCGTCACCGGCATTAAGGTCGTTGACCTTCTGGCTCCTTACGCCAAGGGCGGCAAGATCGGCCTGTTCGGCGGCGCCGGCGTCGGCAAGACCGTTCTCATCATGGAACTGATCAACAACGTCGCGAAGGCCCATGGTGGTTATTCGGTGTTCGCAGGCGTGGGTGAGCGTACCCGCGAAGGCAACGACCTTTACCACGAAATGATCGAATCCGGCGTGAACAAGCACGGCGGCGGCGAAGGCTCCAAGGCTGCTCTCGTTTACGGCCAGATGAACGAGCCTCCGGGCGCCCGCGCGCGCGTCGCCCTCACGGGTCTGACGATCGCCGAACAGTTCCGCGACGAAGGCCAGGACGTGCTGTTCTTCGTGGACAACATCTTCCGGTTCACCCAGGCAGGTTCCGAAGTGTCTGCTCTTCTCGGCCGTATTCCTTCGGCCGTTGGTTATCAGCCGACGCTGGCCACCGACATGGGCCAGATGCAGGAACGCATCACCACGACGACCAAGGGTTCGATCACGTCCGTTCAGGCCATTTACGTTCCCGCCGACGACTTGACCGACCCGGCGCCGGCAACCTCGTTCGCCCACCTGGACGCAACGACGGTTCTGTCGCGCTCGATCGCCGAAAAGGGTATCTACCCGGCCGTTGACCCGCTCGACTCGACCTCGCGCATGCTCGACCCGATGGTTGTCGGCGAAGAACACTATGAAGTGTCGCGCCGCGTCCAGACGACCCTGCAACGCTACAAGTCGCTCCAGGACATCATCGCCATCCTGGGCATGGACGAACTGTCGGAAGAAGACAAGGTTGCAGTGGCCCGCGCCCGCAAGATCGAACGCTTCCTGTCGCAGCCGTTCTTCGTTGCCGAAGTCTTCACCGGTTCGCCGGGCAAGCTCGTTGCGCTCGAAGACACGATCAAGGGCTTCAAGGGCTTGGTCAACGGCGAATACGACCATCTTCCGGAAGCCGCCTTCTACATGGTCGGCTCCATCGAGGAAGCCGTCGAGAAGGCAAAGCGCCTGGCTGCCGAAGCTGCGTAATTTGACTTTGATCACGGGCGCACGGCGCCCGTGATCGTCAAGCGTTGCAATGAAACTGCTGTTTGTGTTGCATCGAATGGACTTATCTGCCGGCGTCTTCAGGCCGGCGGCGCCAAAAGAAGCGAATGATCATGGCTGATTTCAATTTTGAACTCGTTTCTCCGGAACGTCTCCTGCTCTCCGAGCGGGTCACCGAAGTCGTTATTCCGGCCGCCGAAGGCGAGATGACCGTCATGGCCAATCACGCGCCGACGATGACCACGATCAAGCCGGGTGTAGTTACCGTCAAGGCGACCGATGGCAAGGTGACACGCTACGTCGTGTTTGGCGGCTTTGCCGATATCCTGCCGACAGGTTGCACCCTGCTGGCCGAATCGGCCGTGCCGGTTGGTGAACTCAGCCGTGCCGCGATCGAAAAGCGTATTGAGATCGCCCGTGCCGAACTTGAAAATGCGAGCGCGGATGAACACAAGACCGGTATCGAGCAGTTCATTGCCTCGATGACTGCGCTGAACGGCATTGTCGTCGCCGCGTAAGCGGCCTGACGTTTCGGACAAAACCCGCTTCGGCGGGTTTTTTTGTGCCTGGTTTTGGGAGAGGCTCCAGTCGGACAGGGGTGGCCTTTCTCCGGCGGGCTGGCATGAATACAATGTTGATGAGACGAAACCGCCCGGAACGTGAAGGTCCCGGGCGCCGCGGTGGATGGTCTTGATCTTGTTGCCGGCGTTTCCCCGCAGGTCAGCTTGCCATTTTTTCCGCGTTTGACTTTTGTTCGTAGTGATGGCCGAAGCGGCTGGCGAGGAAGGCATCGAGGCGAATTTCCTCCTGACGGACGAAGCCCCTGGCCGGCAGTTCGCTATGGGCCAGCATATCGAGCACGGCGCAGATGCTGGCGGCGGTGGTGATCTGGATGGCGCTCAGCATGCGACCGGCGATTACGCTGCTGTAGACCTTGTTTGCATAGGTTTCTTGCACCAGGCGGCCTTCTCTACGGCCGGAAACGGTAACGAAGATGATGACCACGTCCTGTGTTGTCGAGGGCAGGGCGTTCTCGAGAATATCCTTGAGAACGTCGCGGCGATGGCGCAAGCCAAGGTCGTTGAGCAGCGCCTTCATGATCGCGGCATGGCCGGGATAGCGGATCGTGCGATAGTTCAGCGTGCGAACCTTGCCCTTCAGCGTCTCGCAGAGCGTGCCAAGGCCGCCGGACGTGTTGAAGGCTTCGTAGGTAACACCGTCGAGCGAGAACTCCTCGCGCTCCTCCAGCGCCGGGACCTCGATCAGATGGCCTTCGACGATGGCCTCGCAGGGCTCGATATATTCGTTGATGACGCCGTCCGTGCTCCAAGTCAGATTGTAGTTCAGCGCATTCGACGGATATTGCGGCAGGGCGCCGACGCGCATGCGCACGCTGTCGAGCGTATCGAAGCGGCTGGCGAGGTCATTGGCAACGATCGAGATGAAGCCCGGGGCAAGGCCGCATTGGGGAATGAAGGCCGTTTCTGCCTGCTCCGCGATCGCCTTGACGCGGCGCGTCGATTCGACGTCTTCCGTCAGATCGAGATAGTGAACTCTGGCCGCGGCGGCAGCTTCGGCAATGGCGATCGTCAGGTGGAACGGGGCAGCGCTCAGCACGGCAAACTTGCCCGTCAGCAGGGTAACCAGAGCGTTATGGTCGCCGATGTCGATCTCGGCGACGGAGATGGCGTCATGCTTCTCGATCTGGTCGAGTTGCTCCTTGCTGCGGTCTGCGACAGTGACGCTGTAGTCCCCGGAATGCGCGAGCAAGCGGGCAATGGTCGATCCGATCTTGCCGGCGCCGATGACGACGATGTTCTTCATTTTTGTTCCCCTCAGGTCATGTCACTATGATTACCGTGAGTGTCTCGCCATTTTCGGTTGATTTGAAGCGTTGATGTGACGAATATGACGTCAGACTTTTAGCGGTTTGACGGAAAGATTTTGCGAAATGACGTTGGTAGACAAGGATAGGCAGCTTATTTCGCTTTTGAGCGAAAATGCCCGCATGCCGACAGCCATGATTGCACGCCGTCTCGGCCTTTCCCGCACGACAGTGCAGACCAAGATAGAGCGTCTGGAGCGTGACGGTGTCATCACCGGCTACGGCGTGCGGCTGTCGGATGATTTCGAAAGAGGCATTGTCAGGGCGCATCTGCTGATCACGCTGGCGCCAAAGGCGCTTGGCCGGGTGACCCCTGCGCTGGATGCGATCCGCGAGGTGCAGACGGTGCATTCCGTCAGCGGCAGCTTCGACCTGATCACCATCGTGGCGGCAGCGTCGATCAGCGAGCTGGACCTGATCATTGACCGGATCGGCGAAATTGACGGCGTCGAGCGAACGTTGTCATCAATTATCCTATCGACCCGCATCGATCGCTGAACGGCGCGGCTACAAGCGCGAAAAATCAGATCCGACAGACCCTGCCGGTCGGTTCGTGCTGTCAGTCCGTTTTTTCGGAGCTGTCTTCTGTGGGCAGGGCGATCTCGCCCGGCACGGCGCCTTCTCCCGGAATGATGCCGCCGGACAGGGGATCGGCGGCGCCGTCCGGCAAGGGGAACCATTTCGAGCGATCGAAATAGCGTGCCTCCAGTATCTGCTTGCGGCGGTCAACAATTTGGCTGGCGAGGAAGTTATAGCGGGGTGTCTCGCTAAACTCCTTCTTGAGCTGAATGCGGCTGCCGAAATTGCGGATGTCGAAATCCTCAAGCGCGCGAATTTTCGTCAGGATCTCGTCGCTATTGTCCCAGCGCACCTGGCGCAGGAAGATCGTCGCCGCTTCGCCGCCAAGACGGGCGACTGCATCGCGGTCAGCCGGATGCTCGATGTTCATCTTGACGCGGAACGAGGTGACCCTGTTTTCGCTGTCGCCCTTGATCGCGATGAACACGGAAGAGGCCACAGTCTCGTCATTGGCGATCTTCGGCAGGCTGTTCAATGACGAGCATTCCCAGCTATCCTTGTTGGCAATGCTCACTGTCCAGTTCAGATCTGTGAAGCCGCCACTGCGCAGGCGCTCGCAGAGGGTTTGCGGATCGCTCTGGATCAGGCGGACGAAACGCTGTTCTTCAGCATTGAAATCGGAAAATGCGTGTGCCGGCAGGGCCATCAAGGGAGCCGGTAAGGGATCGCGGCGCGATCCAAACGGCGATTTCCGCTCGATCGATCGCGGCACGGACGGCGAAATTTGCGGATAGCCGGCATAGTCCAGCAAGAGTTTCAGGTTGCGGCGATCATTGGCCAGGAGCACCGTTGCAAAAATCGCAGCAAAGACCGTCAGCACCGCTAGCAGAAAGAAGATCGTTCCCGACCGGTTTTCCCGCTTCTGCTCCATTCCGAAATCCGAACTCCACAGCGTGTCGCCGCATCAGCCGGCCTGACGATGCTTGTACGCCGATATCAACACCCAAACCAGAGCCATCGACTAAACCAGACTCGGGAAAAGCCCAAAACAGGAGGAACCAATCCCCGTAGTCGGGGGCGTCCTTCGCGCTAGGCCCTGCCCGATAAGTAGGCCGTTCAGGGTGGCTGGTCTACTTAAGATCCTTCGTCGGGAATGTTCAGGATATGGCCGCAGGCCTTACAGTGCACGGCGTCCGTATCGTGCCGTTGCAGGGCGCATTGCGGGCAGGGATGCACGACCTTGTAGGGCCGCACCACCGCCTGGGCGAGACGGACGAATAGTGAAATGCCAAAAATCATGGTGACGATCGAGGTAATCTTCCCGAGCGTGCCGGGCAGCGTCACATCGCCGAAACCGGTAGTCGTCACCGTTGCCACGGTGAAATACAGCGCGTCGATGAAATTGCCGATCTTCGGCTCGCGGCCGTAAAAGGTCGTATAGACGAAACCAGTGACAAGGAAGAGGAACGTCAAGAGATTGACGCAGGCCTGAACGACGTCCTCCACGCGGCCATAGCCGGCTCTCAGCAAAAGCAGCTTCAACAGCTTGCTCTGGCCCAGCGCCCAGACGCGCAGGAAACGGAGGAAGGCAAAACTCGACAGCAAAGTGGGAAACAGCAGCGTTGCAAGAATGACGACATCGACCCAGGTCATGCCTCGCCCCAACCAATAGCGCAGGTTCGGGGCTATCAATGCACGGGCGGCAAGTTCGAAGGCGATCAAGAGGGCGATGCTGTAATCGATGAAGAGAAAGACATTGCCTCTGCCAATATGCGGTGAAGCGATGAAGAAGCCGATGATGGCGATATCGAGCAGCGCCATCCCGATCTGGAAGCGGATGGCGCCGGGATTGCTGCCGAAGTAAAGGGAACGCAGGTGGCGGCGAAGGCGCTCTATCCTCGTATTCGTGTCCGCTGTGTCATCATGGCTGGTCATTCAAACCGGATAGGGCCACAGAACCATTGGGTCAAGCATCCCGATGAAAGGGGTTGGGCGGCTTCCTCCTCTCGGCAATATGTGACCCGCCCGAGAAGGCCGGAGGTTGTTGCCTCCCGGGAGACGTCTATCGTCGTATCCGTTCTGAACGCAGGTGATCGGGTCACTGTGGAATTACGTCGTGTTGTGCAAGAATCTGGCGTTGGCCCGGCTCGTCCCAAAAGACCAGCATGTATTTGCCGACATGGACCATTTTCCATTCTTCGTTGTGGATATAGGTGGCACTGACAACCGTGCGGTAACGTCTGCCGTCGACTCCAAGAAGGCGGTAGATGCAATCGTACTTTGGAAATGCGCTTCTGCGGTGAAAGAATTTGGATCTGGATTTCCGGTGACACTCGATCTCATCGATTGTCGTCGCCTTGCCTGTTTTAAGGCGTTCGATCGTTCCATCATCACCAATAGCGCTTATGGCTTGGCCGTGATCAAAGCCCCATCGAAGAAACCGCTCGGCGTCATCGCGGGACGGGGTGCGATCCCCGATGCCGAAATACCAGACCGCGGCGACAAAGGCGCAGGCGACAACGGTCCACACGTTGAAAAACGAACGTTTGCTCCTGGCGCTCGGTAAGGACATTGATCTTCGCGCTTCCGGCTACTGCATGCTTCCTGAACAGGAACCGGTTCAAGGGAGGATTTTGCGGCGGATTGAAAGCGTTACAGCGCCGCGCATCATATTTGACGCGCGGCGCTGTAACCTCACTTTCCGAAAGCATAGCAGACGTGGCGGCGGGCCGCCACGTCCGTCCATTTCGGTCTTTATTTCTGCCAGCTCTTGACCAGTTCGTCGTAGTTGACGGTCAGGGCCTTTTCTTTTTCGTTCTCGATCTTCAACTGCGGAGCGAGGTTGCCGGCCTTGACGGCTTCCGCGTTCCAGTAGGCCAGATCATGCTCTTCGGCGAGTGCCGGGCCAATCTCGCCCTGGATGCCGGAGCGCTCGATGCGCGACATGACCTTTTCCTGCTCGGCGCACAGCGAGTCCATGGCTTCCTGCGCGGTTTTCGCACCCGAGGATGCGTCGCCGATCGCCTGCCACCAGAGCTGAGCCAGCTTCGGATAATCAGGAACGTTGGTACCGGTCGGCGACCACTGGATACGGGCCGGCGAACGATAGAACTCTACCAGACCGCCAAGATCCTTGGCACGATCGGTGAAGCTCTTGTCCTGGATCGACGATTCGCGGGCGAAGGTCAGGCCAACCTGGCTCTTCTTCACGTCCACGGTCTTCGAAGTCACGAACTGAGCATAGAGCCATGCGGCCTTTGCGCGATCTTCCGGGGTCGACTTCATCAAGGTCCAGGCACCCACGTCCTGATAACCGAGCTTCATGCCGTCCTTCCAGTAGACGCCGTGCGGCGAGGGAGCCATGCGCCACTTCGGCGTGCCATCCTCGTTGACAACAGGCAGGCCCGGCTTGACCGAGTCAGCCGTGAACGCCGTGTACCAGAAGATCTGCTGGGCAACGTTGCCCTGGGCCGGAACCGGACCGGCTTCGCCGAAGGTCATGCCCTGTGCTTCCGGCGGTGCATAGGCCTTCAACCAGTCGAGATACTTCTGGATCGAATAGACCGATGCCGGGCCGTTGGTGTCACCACCGCGGGCGACGCAAGAGCCAACCGGCTGGGACTTTTCGTTGACCTTGATGCCCCATTCGTCGACGGGCAGGCCGTTCGGGATGCCCTTGTCGCCGTTGCCGGCCATCGACAGCCAGGCGTCGGTGAAGCGCCAGCCGAGCGAGGGGTCCTTCTTGCCGTAGTCCATGTGACCATAGACCTTCTTGCCGTCGATTTCGCGACCGGTGAAGAATTCGGCGATGTCTTCATATGCCGACCAGTTGACGGGAACGCCGAGGTCATAGCCATACTTCGCCTTGAAGTCAGCCTTGTTCTTTTCGTCGTTGAACCAGTCATAGCGGAACCAGTAGAGGTTCGCGAACTGCTGGTCGGGAAGCTGGTAGAGCTTCTTGTCCGGTGCAGTCGTGAACGACGTGCCGATGAAGTCGGCAATGTCGAGGCCCGGATTGGTGACGTCCTTGCCTTCATTGGCCATCCAGTCGGTCAGGTTGCGAACCTGCTGGTAGCGCCAATGGGTGCCGATCAGATCGCTATCGTTGACATAGGCGTCGTAGATGTTCTCGCCGGTCTGCATCTGGGTCTGCAGCTTTTCAACCACGTCACCTTCGCCGATCAGGTCGTGCGTGACCTTGATGCCCGTGATCGCGGCAAAAGCTGCGGCGAGCGTCTTGGATTCATATTCATGCGTGGTCAGGGTTTCGGAAGCGACCTTGATCTCCATGCCGGCAAAAGGCTTTGCCGCATCGATGAACCACTGCATTTCGGCTTCTTGAGCAGCGCGATCAAGCGTCGAAACGGTGATTTCCGTATCGAGGAAGGTTTTGGCCTCGTCCATGCCCGCGAATGCGGCCCCGGTAAAGCCCAGCAGCATCGCTGCCGTTGTTGTTAGTAAGTGCGTTCGCATTGTAGTCCTCCCTTAAAGGTTTGCGATTGCAGTTTCGGATGCCCTGGAAACCTCCCCGGCCACCCGTTTCAGTAATCTTGTCTCAGACCAGCTTGAACACGCCGACGGCGTAGACGAAGGAAAGAGCAAGAGCCCACCACACGTTGGGACCGACAAGTCCCAGCCATGCGAGATGAATGAAAGCGCTGCCAAGCAGCGAAACGAAGAGCCGGTCGCCGCGCGTCGTCTCGAAGCGCAGGATGCCGACGCGCGGATTTCCGCCGGGGCTGGCATATTCCCAGACGGCCATCAGCGACAGGAGCGCGAAGATCGTCAGGAAGAACATGGCGCCCGGAAAGGACCAGGCCATCCAGCCGCCGGCGATGAGCGGCGCGAACCAGTCGCGCACCCCATCCTTGACCGGCAGGGTCATGACCAAGAGGCCGGTGGCGATGGCGTAGATGGCAATCACAACAGCTAGCGCCAAAGGCCAGCGGTTTTTGCGTTGCGACAAAGCGGCCATTACACCCTCCCCAGGGCAAAGCCCTTGGCGATATAGTTGCGGACGAAATAGATGACGATTGCGCCCGGAATGATGGTGAGCACGCCGGCCGCTGCCAGTACGCCCCAGTCCATGCCCGATGCCGAGACCGTGCGCGTCATGATGGCGGCGATCGGCTTGGCGTCGGTGGTCGTCAGCGTGCGGGCAATCAAAAGCTCGACCCATGAGAACATGAAGCAGAAGAAGGCGGCGACACCGATGCCGGATGCGATCAGCGGGATATAGATGCGCACGAAGAAGCGCGGGAACGAATAACCGTCGATATAGGCGGTCTCGTCGATCTCCTTTGGCACGCCCGACATGAAGCCTTCAAGGATCCAGACCGCCAGAGGCACGTTGAACAGGCAGTGCGCCAGGGCAACCGCGATATGCGTGTCGATCAGGCCGAAGGCCGAGTAGAGCTGGAAGAACGGCAGCGCGAAAACGGCCGGCGGCGCCATGCGGTTGGTGAGCAGCCAGAAGAACAGGTGCTTGTCGCCAAGAAACCGGTAGCGCGAGAAGGCGTAAGCAGCAGGCAGTGCCACCGAGACCGAGATGATCGTGTTGAGAACGACGTAGATGATCGAGTTGATATAGCCCTTGTACCAGGACGGATCGGTGAAGATCACGGCATAGTTCCGGAGCGTCGGCGAGTGCGGATAAAGCGAGAAGGCGCCGGTGATTTCGGTGTTCGTCTTGAAGCTCATGTTCACCAGCCAGTAGATCGGCAGGAGCAGGAAGAGGATATAAATCGTCGGCACGAGCCAGGAGAGCCTGAGGCCGGGGGATGCCGGTGATGAAGATTGGGTCGCTGTGGTCATTGTCTTGTCCTCCCTCCGCCGTCAGTTCTGCGCATCGCTGTTGGTCATCACGGTGTAGAAGATCCATGACAGCAACAGGATGATCAGGAAGTAGATGAGCGAGAGTGCCGCTGCCGGACCAAGGTCGAACTGGCCGATGGCCGTCTTGACGAGATCGATCGACAGGAATGTCGTTGCATTGCCCGGCCCGCCGCCGGTGATGACGAAGGGCTCGGTGTAGATCATGAATGAGTCCATGAAGCGCAGCAGGAAAGCGATGAGCAGCACGCGCTTCATCTTCGGCAGCTGGATATAGCGGAACACGGCCCAGCGGGACGCGCCGTCGATCTTGGCCGCCTGGTAATAGGCATCCGGAATAGAGGCGAGGCCGGCATAGCAGAGCAGGACGACGAGGCTTGTCCAGTGCCAGATGTCCATGACGATCAGCGTCACCCAGGCATCGAAGACATTGTTGACGTAGTTATATTCGATCCCGAGGGCCGCCATGGTGTAGCCGAGCAGGCCGATATCGACGCGGCCGAAGACTTGCCAGATGGTGCCGACGACGTTCCACGGAATCAGCAGCGGCAGGGCCATGAGCACGAGGCAGACCGGCACGCCGAGCCCCTTCTTCGGCATGTTGAGCGCGATCAGGATTCCGAGCGGAATCTCGATGGCGAGGATAATGCCCGAAAACAGCAGGTTGCGCTGGAGCGCATCCCAGAAACGGTCGGATTGCAGCACATCGGTAAACCAGCTCGTGCCGGCCCAGAAGAATTCATTGTTGCCGAACGTATCCTGCACCGAATAGTTGACGACGGTCATCAGTGGGATCACGGCCGAGAAGGCGACAAGCACCAGCACCGGCAGAACCATGAACCAGGCTTTGTTGTTCCAGGTCTTTTGCATGTCTTCAGCCCTCCGCGCCGACGCGCCAGCTATCGGCGTAGATGTTGATGGCGGCCGGATCGAAGGTCACCCGCGGCTCGGACGGGATTTCCCCGTCCTCGTGCACGACGATGGCCATAGGCCGGTTGGCGAATTGTGCGCGGACGATCTTCTGGCGACCGATATCCTCGACCTTGGAGATCGTCACCGGCATGCCCTCGCGGCCAAGCTTGATGAATTCCGGGCGAATACCGAGCTCGGTCTTTGCGCCTGCTGGAATTTTCGGCGCGAACGACAAGGCGATTTTCTGGCCGTCGAGATCGACCGATGATCCATCGATCCTGGCCGGCAGCACGTTCATGCCCGGCGAGCCGATGAAATAGCCGACGAAGGTATGGCTCGGGCGTTCGAACAGCTCCGCCGGCGTACCGATCTGCACGATTTCACCGTCATACATGACGACGACCTTGTCGGCGAAGGTCAGAGCTTCGGTCTGGTCATGGGTGACATAGACCATGGTGAAGCCGAACTGCTTGTGCAGGCGCTTCAGCTGCGAGCGCAGCACCCATTTCATATGCGGATCGATCACGGTCAGCGGTTCGTCGAACAGGATGGCGCTGACGTCGGAGCGGACGAGGCCGCGGCCGAGCGAAATCTTCTGCTTCTGGTCGGCGGTCAGGCCTTGCGCCTTCTTTTTCGCCCAGTCGGACAGGCCGATCATTTCGATGATCTCGCGCACGCGGCGATCAACCTCGGGCTCGGCAACCTTGCGATTGCGCAGCGGGAAGGCGAGGTTGTCGTAAACCGTCATGGTGTCGTAGATGACCGGGAACTGGAACACCTGCGCGATGTTGCGGTCCTGCGTCGATAGGTTGGTCACATCCTTGCCGTCGAACAGGATCTTGCCTTCCGACGGCTGTAGCAGGCCGGAAATGATGTTGAGCAGCGTGGTCTTGCCGCAGCCGGAAGGGCCGAGCAGCGCATAGGCGCCGCCGTCGTTCCATTCGTGATGGACTTCCTTCAGCGAATAGTCGGCGGGCGATTTAGGGTTGGGGCCGTAGGCGTGGCGGATGTGGTCGAGATTGATGCGTGCCATGGTCTATCTCCTCACGCCGTCTGGCCGGCGGTGCCGGCAATCGCCCGCCCGTCGGTTCCGAATGCCATCAGATGGCGCGTGTCGATGAAAAGCTCGACTGCCGTGTCCGCTTCGATGTCGTGGATGCCATGTTCGAGCATGACCCAGCGCGAGCCGGAGCAATCAACGTGGATGAAGCTTTCCGAGCCGGCGATTTCCGAGATGATGATCTTGGCCGGCAAGGTCGCCGCCGTCTCATGCGATCGCTTCAGCGACAGGTGATGTGGCTGGAAGGCGACCGTGCAGGGGCCATCGGCAATGCTTGCGAGATGTGCCGGGACCGGAAGCACGGTTGCGCCATCGCGTTGGAAGGCGGCACCGGCCTTCACCAGTTCAATCGTGTTCAGCGGCGGATCGGCGAAAGTCTTTGCGGTGACCAGATCGCTCGGGCGACGGTAAACGTCGATGGTCGTGCCGAACTGGCTGATGCGGCCCTGATTCAAGGTTGCGGTGTGGCCGCCAAGAAGCAGTGCTTCTCCCGGCTCGGTGGTCGCATAGACGAAGATCGAGCCCGATGCCGCAAACAGCTTCGGCAGTTCCTCGCGCAACTCCTCGCGCAGTTTGTAGTCGAGATTGGCGAGCGGCTCGTCGAGCAGGACCAGGCTGGCATTCTTGACGATGGCGCGGGCAAGCGCGGTCCGCTGCTGCTGGCCGCCGGACAGGTTGAGCGGCGTGCGATCCAGAAAGGGCGTGAGCCGCATCAGGTCTGCTGCCTTACGAACCTCGCGGTCAATCGTCGCCTTGTCCTTGCCGGCGATACGCATCGGCGAGGCTATGTTCTCATAGACCGTCATGGCGGGATAGTTGATGAATTGCTGGTAGACCATCGCGACGCTGCGATCCTGAACGCGCACCCCGGTCACGTCCTTGCCGTCGAAATGCACGGAGCCCGTCGTCGGCTTGTCGAGACCGGCCATCAGCCGCATCAGCGACGTCTTGCCTGACAGCGTCGGGCCCAGCAGCACATTGAGCGAGCCCCGCTCCAGCACAAGATTGGTCGGGTGAATATGCGTATCCGCACCCACAACCTTGGTTATGTTTTTCAGTTCAAGCATTCCGAAAGCTTCCTCCGAGCCATGGGCAGAACATTTCGCACATCGCTCAAGCGACGTTGCGTATCGTCTCCCGCATGTAGTCCTCCAGACCGTCGGCTTCTGCCGCGGTTAATTTCAATCCGAGCTTGGTCCGGCGCCACAGCACGTCCTCTGCATGCCGCGCCCATTCCCTTTCCACCAGCCACTGAACCTCGACCTCATAAAGATCGGCGCCGAAATGCCGGCCGAGATCCGTTGCCGCTGTGGCGTTTCCAAGGAGCGATGTCGCGGCTGTGCCGTAGAGTCGAACGAGCCGGCGGGCGTGGCGATCGATGAGAAAGGCGTAGCGGCTCTTGAGTTTCGCCACTTCTGCCTCGTAGCCGGTCGCCGGAAAGTCCCCGCCCGGTAGCTTGCTTTTTGCCGTCCATGGCGCACCCTTTGCGCCGATCGCTTCGGCGATCTTTTCCAGCGCATGTTCGCCAAGCCGGCGATAGGTGGTCAGTTTGCCGCCGAAGACATTGAGCAGCGGTGCCTCACCCTCACCACCCTCGACCTTCAGCACATAATCGCGCGTGGCTTCCTGTGCCTTCGATGCGCCATCGTCAAACAGCGGGCGCGCGCCGGAATAGGTCCAGACGATATCGTCGCGCGTTACCGGTTCGGCGAAATATTCGCTGGCCGCATCGCAGAGATAGGTGATTTCACCCTCGGTGATGCGGATATTCTTCGGGTCGTCGGTATAGTCGCGGTCCGTGGTGCCGATCAGCGTGTAATCGGTCTCGTAGGGAATGGCGAAAATGATGCGGCCATCCGGGTTCTGGAAGAAATAGGCGCGCGGATCGTCAAACTTTTTCTTCACGACGATGTGGCTGCCCTGAACCAGCCGTACGTTATGAACCTGGTTCTTTCCGAATGTATTGGAGAGCACCATATCGACCCAGGGGCCGGCGGCATTGATCAGCATGCGCGCCCGGAAGGTCTGCATTGCGCCTGTCGTCTTGTCCTGAACCTCGATCTTCCAAAGCCCGTTTTCGCGGCGCGCCGAGGTGACGCGGCTGCGGCTCATGATCGTCGCACCCCGGTCGGCGGCGTCGCGGGCATTGAGCACGACCATGCGCGCATCATCCACCCAGCCGTCGGAATATTCGAAAGCCTTGGTGAACAGCGACTTCAGTGGCTTTGCGGCCGGATCGCGGCGCATGTCAAGTGTGCGGGTCGCCGGCAGAAGCTTGCGTCCGCCGATATGATCGTAAAGGAAAAGGCCAAGGCGGATAAGCCAGGCCGGCCGAATGCCACCCTTGTGGAACGGCAGCACGAAGCGCATCGGCCAGATGATGTGGGGCGCCATCGCCCAGAGCACTTCACGCTCCATCAGCGATTCGCGGACCAGCCGGAATTCGTAATGCTCGAGATAACGCAGGCCGCCATGAATGAGCTTTGTTGCGCCTGAAGACGTGCCGGAGGCAAAATCATTCATCTCCGCAAGCGCCACAGAATAACCACGTCCGACAGCGTCGCGCGCAATGCCGCATCCATTGATGCCGCCACCGATCACGAAAATGTCGTGTGGATTATGTTCAGGCACTGCATCCCCTCCAGGAACTTTTCGCATCGCACCATTTTGCGCATATGCGAAAGCAAAATTAGTTAAAGCGAAAATCTTTCGAATGTCAAACGAATGTTTAGAGAAATTCCGCCCTGCAGGATGGTTCAGGATGTGACGGCGGTCTCGATCAGGCGAACATCCTGCTCCAGACAGATATTCCGCACGTTTTCGATGGGGCAACGATCGGTAATGAAGGTATGCACCTGCGAGATATGACCGATTCGAACCGGTGCTGTGCGTTCGAATTTCGTGGAATCCGAAACCAGAATGACATGGCGCGCATTGGCGATGATGGCCTGCGCGACCTTCACTTCGCGATAGTCGAAATCCAGCAGTGCGCCGTCCTCGTCAATCGCCGAGGCGCCGATGACGGCGTAATCGACCTTGAACTGGCGAATGAAATCCACCGCCGCCTCACCGACGATACCGCCATCGGCGCCGCGCACCACACCGCCGGCAATGACGACCTCAATCGAGGGAAAGATCCGCAAACGATTGGCGACATTGATGTTATTGGTGATGACCATCAATTCCTTGTGGTCGAGCAGCGCCTCGCCAACGGCTTCCGTCGTGGTGCCGATATTGATGAACAGGGAGGAATTGTCGGGGATGAGCGCGGCGGCAGCCTGGCCGATCGTCTGTTTCTCGATCGCGGCAATCGAGCGGCGGGCTTCGTATTTGACATTCTCGTTGCCGCTCGGAAACAGCGCCCCGCCATGGATTCGGGTCAGCACGCGCCCGTCACACAGGTCGTTGAGATCCTTGCGGATGGTCTGCGGCGTTACTGAAAAGCGAGCCGCCAACTCATCCACGAGCACGCGGCCCTCCGATTTGGCAAGTTCCAGGATTTCCGCCTGCCGTCCCGTCAGATACATGGATGCCTCCCAGCATTTTCGTTTTTTCACAATATGCAAAAACGAAAGCAGCGCAAATTCATAAACGCATTCGAATCGCGAAGAAGCGAATGCAAATCAGGCGACGTCCTTGCCGTTGCAATTGCCGGCGGTATGCGAGAGCCTGTCTTTTCACCTGGGGAGGTTTCAGATGTTTCACCCGTCTCTGTTCAAGGGAAGCAATGTTGTCGTCACCGGTGCCGGTCGCGGCATCGGGCTAGAGGTGGCCCGGCAGTTCCTGGACTGCGGCGCCAGGGTGTTTCTGCATGGCGGTCGTGCACCGGTGGATGAGATGCCGGAATTCCTGGATGCGGCCATGACCGAAGGCCGGGCCTTTGTTGCCTATGCGGATTTTCTGGTGCCCGGTGGCGTCGATGCACTCGTCGGTGAAATCCGGTCGCGGTTCGATGGTGTCGATGTGCTGGTCAACAATGCCGGCACCATGGTCGGCCGTTTTCCCGCGGGAGAGCTCACCGACGCGCAATATGAAACAGTGGTACAATTGAACCAGACCGCTGTCGTCCAGGCGACGCGCGCACTGCTGCCCTTGCTGCGCAAGGGAACGCATGCCGCGATCGTCAATACTGTGTCGATCTCGGCGCTGACCGGCGGCAGCCCCGGCTCGGCGATCTATTCGGCATCGAAGGCCTTCGTCTCGACCTATTCCAAGGCACTGGCCCGCGAGCTGGCGCCGGAGAGCATCCGCGTCAATTGTGTTTCGCCGGGCACCATCACCACCGAATTCCACGAGCGCTATTCTTCGCCGGAAAAACTCGAGGGAACACGCAAGACCATCCCGTTGCAGCGTCTCGGTACGGCGGAAGACTGCGCGCCGGCCTACCTCTTCCTCGCGTCGAATGCGCTGTCCGGCTATATCACGGGGCAGGTGCTGGAAGTGAATGGCGGGCAGCTGATCGTATGATCGACAAGCTGGAGTTCTTCATTGCGCTGGCGCGGGAGCGGCATTTCGGCCGGGCGGCGGAAGAATGCGGTATCACCCAACCGACGCTTTCGGCCGCCATTCGCCAGCTTGAAGACCAGCTCGGCGTCATGCTCGTCAGCCGTGGCTCCCGATTTCAGGGCCTGACGCCGGAGGGGCAGCGCGTGCTCGAATGGGCGCGCCGTATCGTCGGTGATGCCCGCACCATGCGCGAGGAAATGCGGGCCGCCCGCACCGGTCTATCCGGCCATATCCGGCTGGCGGCGATCCCCACGACATTGGCTATGGTGCCGATGATCACCGCACCCTTTCAGGAGAAACATCCTGACGTCACCTTTTCGGTTCTGTCCACGACCTCTCTGAAAATCCTCAGCCTTCTCGAAAATCTCGAGATCGATGCGGGGCTCACCTACCTCGAGAACGAGCCGCTCGGCCGCGTCACCAGCGTGCCGCTGCAGGTCGAGCGTTATCACCTGGTCACGGCGGCCGGTAACGAGCTGGCCGATCGCAAAAGCGTGACTTGGAAAGAGGTCGGCAACGTTCGGCTTTGTCTATTGACGGCAGATATGCAGAACCGGCGCATCATCAACCAGCATTTTGCGGAGGCCGGCGTCACCGTTTCGCCAACACTGGAATCGAACTCGATGATCGTGCTGTTTTCCCATGTGCGCACCGGGCGCTGGGCCAGCATCATGCCGCATAATGTCGCGAAATCCTTTGGATTTCATGAGGATATCCGCGCCATTCCGATCATCGAACCGGATGCGAAGCACACGGTCGGGCTTGTCGCAACACATCGCGAACCGTTTACTCCACTCGTCTCCGCACTTCTTCACGAAGCCCGGATTCTTGCAGAAGCCAATGCCGTGAAGGTGCCTTGATAGATTTTTTCTATCAAGCGACGAATGTGCTGTATTGACCCTGCCTGCCATGACTGCAAAGCTGGTTGAAGTGTAGAAGATCGGGACTTGCCGGTCTGCTGGTTTCGACTGGCGGCAGAGGTTCTGGAGGAGCACTGCTTTCGGTCAGGGAGTGTTTTCGGCGCAGAATGTCCATCGCCTATGGGGTGGCTTTGTGTCGAATCGGGAGATCTGAACATGAATTTGCATTTTGCGAGCCCGGATGTCGGCGCGCGTACCCTCGAAATCGTCAACGAGATGAAGGCGCTCGAAGGTCCGCTGCTGCCGATCCTGCACGAGGTTCAGGCCGAGTTTGGTTATATCCCGCAGGAAGCGCTGCCGGTCATCGCCCGGGCGCTCAATCTTTCGCGGGCCGAGGTCCATGGTGTCGTCACATTTTATCATGACTATCGCGACCACCCGACCGGACGCCATGTGCTGAAGCTCTGTCGCGCCGAGGCCTGCCAGTCGATGGGCGGTATGGCTCTTGAGGACAAAGTCAAGAAACTCCTTGGTATCGACTTTCACCAGACGACGCTTGACGGTGCGGTAACGCTGGAGCCGGTCTATTGTCTCGGGCTCTGTTCCACCGCACCCGCCGCCATGCTGGATGGCGAGGTGCACGGAAGACTGGACGATACCGCAATTGCCGAACTGGTAGCGGGAGTGCGCCTATGACCGTGAAGATCTATATTCCCCGCGACGCGGCTTCGCTTGCTGTCGGCGCCGAAAAAGTCGCCAAGGCATTCCATGCCGAAATCGCTTCCCGTGGACTGGATGTGCAGGTGATCCGCAACGGTTCGCGCGGTCTGCTGTGGTTGGAGCCAATGGTCGAGGTCGAAACGGCCGAGGGTCGCGTGGCATACGGCTTGGTGAAGCCATCCGATGTCGCGTCCCTGCTTGATGCGGGCCTGACGTCCGGCGGTGCCCATCCGCTCTGTCTCGGCAAGACCGAAGAATTGCCCTTCCTGAAAAGCCAGACGCGACTGACCTTTGCCCGTTGCGGCATCATCGACCCGCTGTCGCTTGAGGATTACAAGGCGCATGGCGGTCTGAAAGGCTTGAAAAAGCTGCCGCCATGGCGCCGGCCGAGATTGTTGCGCAGGTAACCGATAGCGGGCTTCGCGGCCGTGGCGGCGCCGGCTTCCCGACAGGCATCAAGTGGAAGACCGTTCTCGATACGGCTGGCGATCGGAAATATATCGTCTGCAATGCTGACGAGGGAGACTCAGGCACTTTTGCCGACCGGATGATCATGGAGGGCGATCCCTTCGTTCTGATCGAGGGCATGGTGATTGCAGGCATCGCCACCGGTGCGCGCAAGGGCTTTGTCTATCTGCGCTCGGAATATCCGCATGCGATTGCCACGATGACCGAGGCTGTCGAGATTGCCCGCAAGGCCGGAATTCTCGGTGTCTCGGTTCTCGGCTCGGCCCATGCCTTCGACATGGAAATCCGCACCGGTGCCGGCGCCTATGTCTGCGGCGAGGAAACGGCACTTCTGAACAGCCTGGAAGGCAAGCGCGGCATCGTGCGCGCCAAGCCGCCTTTGCCGGCGCACAAGGGTCTGTTCAACTGTCCGACAGTGATCAACAACGTCATCTCGCTCGCTTCCGTGCCTGTTATCATGGATCGCGGTGCGGCCTTCTACAAGGATTTCGGCATGGGCCGCTCGCGCGGCACGATCCCGATCCAGATCGCCGGCAACGTCAAACACGGCGGTCTCTACGAGACGGCCTTCGGCCTTACGCTTGGCGAGATCATCGATACGATCGGCGGCGGCACGGCGACGGGTCGTCCGGTGAAAGCCGTGCAGGTCGGTGGACCCTTGGGCGCTTACTTCCCGCGCGCACTGTTCGATACGCCGTTTGATTACGAAGCCTTTGCGGCAAAAGACGGACTGATCGGCCATGCCGGCATCGTGGTCTTTGACGACACGGCGGACATGCTGAAGCAAGCCCGTTTCGCCATGGAATTCTGCGCGATCGAATCTTGCGGTAAGTGCACGCCTTGCCGCATCGGCTCGACGCGTGGTGTCGAAACGGCTGACAAGATCGCCATGGGCATCGAGCCCGAGAAGAACAAGGCGCTCCTGACTGACCTCTGCAACACCATGAAGTTCGGTTCTCTCTGCGCGCTCGGTGGCTTCACGCCCTATCCTGTCATGAGCGCCATGAACCATTTCCCGGACGATTTCCGTCCGACCCCTCTTGTCGAAGCTGCGGAGTGATCACCATGTCCCTCATCCATGAAATCGACTTCGGTACCCCCGCCTCCCGCGCTGAAAAGATGGTGACGCTGACCATCGACGGCAATGAAATCACCGTGCCCGAGGGCACCTCGATCATGCGGGCCTCGATGGAGGCTGGCATCAAGGTGCCGAAGCTCTGCGCCACGGATATGGTCGATGCCTTCGGTTCCTGCCGTCTCTGTCTCGTGGAAATTGAAGGCCGCAACGGCACGCCGGCCTCCTGCACCACGCCTGTCGCTCCCGGCATCACGGTCCATACCCAGACGAACCGGCTGAAGGACATCCGCAAGGGCGTGATGGAGCTTTATATTTCGGACCACCCTCTGGACTGTCTGACCTGCGCTGCAAACGGCGACTGCGAGCTTCAGGACATGGCCGGTGCTGTCGGCCTGCGCGATGTGCGCTACGGTTATGAAGGCGACAACCACGTCAAGGCCCGCAACAATGGCGATATCAACGCCCAGTGGATGCCGAAGGACGAGAGCAATCCTTACTTCACCTATGATCCTTCCAAGTGCATCGTCTGCTCGCGCTGCGTCCGCGCCTGCGAAGAGGTTCAGGGCACGTTTGCGCTGACGATCGAGGGCCGCGGCTTCGGCTCCCGCGTTTCGCCCGGCATGCATGAGAATTTCCTGGAATCGGAATGTGTCTCCTGCGGCGCCTGCGTGCAGGCCTGCCCGACCGCGACGCTGACGGAAAAATCGGTGATCGAAATCGGCCAGCCGGAGCATTCGGTGGTGACCACTTGCGCCTATTGCGGCGTCGGCTGTTCGTTCAAGGCGGAAATGCGCGGCGAGGAGCTGGTGCGCATGGTGCCGTGGAAAGACGGGCAGGCCAATCGCGGTCATTCCTGCGTCAAGGGCCGATTTGCCTATGGCTATTCCACACACAAGGAGCGCATCCTCAACCCAATGATCCGTGAAAAGATCACCGACCCCTGGCGCGAAGTCTCCTGGGAAGAGGCGTTCGCGCATACGGCATCGGAATTCCGACGCATCCAATACCAGTACGGACGCGAATCGATCGGCGGCATCACCTCGTCGCGCTGCACCAATGAGGAAACCTATCTCGTCCAGAAGCTGATCCGCGCCGGCTTCGGCAACAATAATGTCGATACCTGTGCCCGCGTCTGCCATTCGCCGACCGGCTATGGCCTGGGCGCCACGTTCGGCACGTCGGCCGGCACGCAGAATTTCGATTCGGTCGAGCACACCGATGTCGTGATCATTATCGGCGCCAACCCGACCGATGGCCACCCGGTCTTTGCCTCGCGCCTGAAAAAGCGGCTGCGCCAGGGCGCCAAGCTGATCGTCGTCGATCCGCGCCGCACCGACATGGTCTCCTCGCCGCACATCAAGGCATCGCATCACCTGCCGCTGAAGCCCGGCACAAACGTGGCGGTCATGACGGCGCTGGCGCATGTCATCGTCACTGAAGGCCTTGCCGACGAACAGTTCATCCGTGAGCGCTGCGACTGGTCGGAGTTCGAGGATTGGGCAGCCTTCGTCTCGCAGCCGGAGCATAGCCCCGAGGCGATCGAGGCATTCTCGGGCGTCCCGGCTGAGGAAATCCGTGGTGCCGCCCGCCTGTTTGCCACCGGTGGCAATGGCGCCATCTATTACGGTCTGGGCGTCACCGAGCACAGCCAGGGCTCGACCACGGTCATCGCCATTGCCAACCTGGCTATGGTCACCGGCAATATCGGTCGTCCCGGCGTCGGCGTGAACCCGTTGCGCGGGCAGAACAACGTCCAGGGGGCCTGCGATATGGGCTCCTTCCCGCACGAGCTTCCGGGCTATCGTCACGTCTCGGATGACGCGACACGCGAGACTTTCGAAAAGCTCTGGGGCGTGACGATCTCCAACGAGCCGGGCCTGCGCATTCCCAACATGCTGGACGCTGCCGTCGATGGTTCGTTCAAGGGTATCTATATCCAGGGCGAGGACATCCTTCAGTCGGATCCCGACACGAAGCACGTGCAGGCGGGCCTCGCTGCGATGGAATGCGTCGTGGTGCAGGACCTGTTTCTCAACGAAACCGCCAATTACGCCCATGTCTTCCTGCCGGGTTCGACCTTCCTCGAAAAGGACGGGACGTTCACCAATGCCGAGCGCCGTATCAATCGCGTCCGTCGGGTGATGACCCCGCGCAATGGCCTTGCCGATTGGGAAGTGACGCAGAAGCTCGCCCAAACCATGGGGCTCAACTGGAACTACACCCATCCCTCGCAGATCATGGACGAGATCGCGGCCACGACGCCGAGCTTTGCCATGGTCTCCTATGACTATCTCGAAAAGATGGGTTCGGTGCAGTGGCCCTGCAACGAGAAGGCGCCGCTTGGTTCGCCGATCATGCACATCGACGGCTTCGTCCGCGGCAAGGGCAAGTTCATCCGCACGGAATATGTTGCGACCGACGAAAAGACCGGCCCGCGCTTCCCGCTGCTTTTGACCACTGGCCGCGTCTTGAGCCAGTACAATGTCGGCGCGCAGACGCGGCGCACGGACAATGTCGTCTGGCATGAGGAGGACCGGCTGGAAATCCACCCGCACGATGCCGAAGTCCGCGGTGTGCGCGATGGTGATTGGGTGCGTCTGTCGAGCCGTTCGGGCGATACCACGCTCCGTGCGCTGATCACCGACCGGGTAGCCACCGGCGTGGTCTACACCACCTTCCACCACCCGACGACCCAGGCCAACGTCATCACCACCGACTTCTCCGACTGGGCGACGAACTGTCCGGAATACAAGGTGACCGCGGTGCAGATTTCGCCCTCTAACGGACCGTCGCAGTGGCAGGTTGAGTATGAGGAACAGGCCCGCCACTCCCGCCGCATCGCCGGCAAGATGGAGGCTGCGGAGTAGGAATTGGAATGATGCGTGTGAGGAGCCAACCCCCTCTGTCGGCCGGGCCGACATCTCCCCCACAAGGGGGAGATCAAATCTTTGTTGGCTTGCGGGCGAAAAATCGCCACAGCGATCTCCCCTTGTGGGGGAGATGTCCGACAGGACAGAGGGGGTGCCACGCACTCCAAGCTTCCATGACATTATTCAACCTCACCCAAACCGTCCCTGAAATCGCCCATCGTAAGGGAACGCTCTCCGCCGGCTCCCGCGTCGTCCCCGAAGAAACCCCCATCGCCTTTTCCTATGGCGGATCGACCCATGCGGTGATGATGGCGACGCCGGGCGATCTTGAGGATTTTGCCGTCGGGTTCAGCCTGACGGAAGGAATCATCAAAACGCCCTTGGAGATCGAATCGATCGAAGCTGTCATCGATGACAAGGGCATCGATGTGCAGATCATGCTCAAGGACGAACAGAATAAGGCGCTGACCGCCCGCCGCCGCCATATGGCAGGTCCTGTCGGCTGCGGTCTCTGCGGCATCGAATCGATCGAGCAGGCGGTGCGCAAGACACCGTCCGTTTCCGGTTCGAAACTGCGCCTGTCAGTGAACCAGATCGTTGAAGCCGTGGCGCTCCTGAACGGCCAGCAGCCTTTGCATTTCGAAACGCGCGCCGTCCATGGCGCCGGTTTCTATGTTCTCGGCAAGGGGCTGATCGCCGTTCGCGAGGATGTCGGGCGGCACAATGCGCTGGACAAGCTGGTGGGCGCCGCCGCGCGTGCCGGATATTCCGGGGCGGATGGTGCGGTGGTCGTCACAAGCCGTGTTTCCGTTGAGATGGTGCAGAAGACCGCGATCATCGGCAGCCCCTTCATCATAGCCATATCGGCGCCGACCGCGCTCGCCATCCGCACCGCGGACGAGGCCGGCATGACTTTGGTCGCGCTGGTGCGGGGCCAGGACTTCGAAGTTTTCACGCATATGGATCGTATTCAGCCGGGAGCCGTCGCCGATGTCGCTTGATAATACCAATGGCAAACTCGTCCGCATGGCGAACCAGATCGCCACCTTCTTCAAGTCGCAACCGGAGAGCGAGCGTTTCGAAGGGGTTGCCACCCATATCAACAAGTTCTGGGAGCCGCGCATGCGCAAGGCCTTCTTCGAGCTTGTCGAACAGGGCGATGCCGGTTTCGACCCGATCGTGCTATCGGCTGTCGCCCTCATCAAGCGTCCCTATTCCGGTTCCGAAGGCGTCGGCACCGGCAGCGATGCCGCCGCCGGCGCGCCGGGTGGCAAAGGAACGGCGGCGGGCGAATCGCTGTCGGAACCCAGCATTCCAGAAAAGGCGTAGGCTGGAACATCATCGGCATTTTCGTCTTTTGCGGCCTGAATTCAAAAGCGAAAGGTTACGGGAAGTTCACTTTTTCGCCGCCGGGCAGGGTGTATATCGCAGCTGAAGTTGCCGCGTAATATGCTTTGCCAGGTGTCGCATGCCCGATCCGATCGAAAAAACGACGAGCCCCACGGTGCTCAAACTCTGGTTCGGCATATATGGTTTCGCGGCAGGCTGCTGACGGCGGCCGCTACCATCCTCATTCTGGGCCTCGTCGGTTTTGCGATCTTCCACCTGACCAGCGAAGTCCGCTACGACGACGTTTTATCCGCGCTGACCCGGACGAGTTGGGCGTCGATAGCGCTGACTGTCGGCTTCACTGCCTTGAGTTTCCTCGCTTTGACGTTCTACGATGTCGGCGCGCTGATCTATCTCAAGCGCAAGCTACCCTATGCCGATGTGGCACTGACGGCGACGGCTGCCTATGCCGTCGGCAATACGGCGGGGTTCGGCCCCTTAAGCGGTGGTGCGATCCGCTACCGCGCCTATTCCCGCCTGGGCTTGAAACCGGAGGAAATTGGCGGCGTGATCGCCTTCGTGACGCTCGCCTTCGGGCTTGGCCTTGCGAGCGTCGCCTCTCTCAGCCTTCTGATGATTGCCCCGGAGGTTGCGCCGCTTGTCGGCGTCAGCTCGTCCGCCCTGCGCGCCATCTCCGTGCTGATACTCACTGCTCTTGTCGCTCTGATGGTGGCAGGGCGCGACAACAGAGCCTTGCAACTGGGTCGTTTTTCGCTGCGTTTTCCCGATTCCCGCACGGCGTCGCGCCAGTTTCTCATCACCGTTCTCGATATTGCCGCCTCGGCCTCCGTCCTCTACGTACTTTTGCCCGACGGGGTCATCGGCTGGCCGGCCTTCCTCGCAATCTACGCGGTGGCCGTCGGGCTGGGTGTGCTCAGCCATGTGCCGGCCGGGCTCGGTGTCTTTGAAACCGTAATCATCGCTGCCCTCGGAAAAACCGCCGATGTCGACACGATCCTGGGCGCGCTGGTTCTGTACCGGCTGATCTATCATGTGCTGCCCCTGCTTCTGGCAGTCATTTTCGTCATCGGCGCCGAGTTGCGCAGCCTCTACCACAAGCCGGTCGCCTCGAGCCTGCGCCGTGTCGGGGGCCGCTTGACGCCGCTTCTCTTGGCGACGCTCGCTCTAATCCTGGCTGCCATGCTGGTGTTTTCGAGCGTCACGCCGACACCGGACGAAAATCTGGCCTTCCTTGCCGATTATGTGCCACTGCCTATCATTGAAGGCACGCATTTTCTGGCAAGCCTGCTGGGCCTCGTGCTCGTTATTATCGCCCGTGGTCTGGCCCGGCGGCTGGACAGCGCTTGGTGGACGGCGTTGGTCGTTGCTGTCGTGGCGCTGCTGTTCTCTCTTCTCAAGGCCGTCGCTCTTGTCGAGGCAAGCTTCTTGGCATTTTTCATTGTCAGTCTGCTTGTCACCCATCGCCTGTTCGACAGGCCCGCCAACCTGACGAGTGAGCGGCTGACCATACCCTGGCTGACGGCGATGCTGGCGCTCTGTGCTTTTGCGGTGATCGCCCTGTTGTTTGTCTATCGCGACGTGGAATACAGCAATGCGCTCTGGTGGCAGTTCGAACTGTCGGATGAAGCACCCCGCGGCCTTCGGGCCGTGCTGGGATTGACGATCTTCTCCGGTGCGGTGGCGCTCTGGAGTCTCCTGCGACCGGCAAGGGGCACCTTATCGGTTTCATCGTCGGAGGATATGGAGAAGGCCATCGCCATTGTCCGCGCCCAGGCAGTGTCGGATGCCAATCTGGTGCGCATGGGCGACAAGAGCCTGATGTTTTCGGCCGATGGCCGCGCCTTCATCATGTATGGCCGCCAGGCCCGTTCCTGGATTGCCCTGTTTGATCCCGTCGGACCGCGCGATGCCTGGCCCGATCTCATCTGGCAGTTCATCGAGGAAGCGCGGTCCTGCGGCTGCCGGCCAGTTTTCTACCAGGTGTCGCCGGCCGGGCTCTCCTACTACGCGGATGCCGGCCTGCGTGCTTTCCGTCTCGGCGAACTGGCAACGGCGGACCTGACGAATTTTGAGTTGAAGGGCGGAAAGTGGGCGACCCTGCGGCAAACGGTGAGCCGAGGGCAGCGCGACGGTCTGCAGTTTTCGGTGATCGAGCCCGAAGGCATTCCGGCGATCATGAAGGAGCTTGTCTCGGTCTCCGACGCCTGGCTCGCGCATCACCGCGCCAAGGAAAAGGGCTTTTCGCTCGGAGCCTTCAATCCGGATTATATTGTCGCCCAGCCCGTCGCAGTTCTCCGGCTTGAGGGCCGGATCGTGGCGTTTGCCAATATCCTGATCACCGGTGCCTGCGAGGAAGGAACCATCGATCTCATGCGTTTTAGGCCCGAGGCGCCGAAAGGATCGATGGATTTTCTCTTCGTGTCGCTGATGGAATATCTGCGCGACAAGGGCTTCAAGCGGTTCAATCTCGGCATGGCTCCGCTGGCCGGGCTCTCGGAGCGTCGCTCGTCTCCGGTCTGGGACAAGGTCGGCCGTACGGTCTTCGAACACGGCGAACGGTTCTACAATTTCAAGGGATTGAAAGCGTTCAAGTCGAAGTTCCATCCGCAATGGGAGCCGCGCTACATGGCCGCGGGTGGCGGCATCAATCCGGTGCTCGCCCTCATGGACGCAACATTTCTCATCGGCGGCGGCGTAAAAGGGATTGTGAAGAAATGATCTGGAAAACCTGCCTTCATGCCGCTTTGGCTGCCAGCCTGCTTCTCCCAGCCGCCGGTGCGTGCGCCGAGGACGCAACTGCGTTCGATACGGGCATGATTCCTTCACCGCATATCGTGACGCCGGCCGGTGATGTCGCCGCCGCGGTGGTGCTGATTTCGGACAAGACCGGCTGGTCGGACAACGAGGATGCGCTTGCCAAAAACCTGACCAGCGACGGCGCGCTGGTCATTGGCATCGATCTGCCGCGTTATCTCGCTTCGCTTGCAAAAGACGATGGTACTTGCATCTACATGGTCTCGGATATCGAGGCGCTGAGCCAGCAGGTTCAGCGTGCAGCCAAGAATGCGGATTACCACCTGCCGATCGTCGCGGGTGTCGGTGCCGGTGGTGCCCTTGCGCTGGCCATCGCCGCGCAGACGCCGGCCGCGACGTTTGGACAAACGCTCGCCGTGGATCCGGAGGCCGGCATCGCCTTGACCAAGCAACTCTGCACGCCGGCCGAGAAGAAAATAGTGGGCGATCATATGATCTACGGCCTCACCGACGGACCGCTGCCCGATCCGGTCACCGTGCTGTTCACCGGTGCAGCACCCGCCGATGGCCGCGCGCATGTAGCTTCCTTGACCGCGAAACACAGCGATATCGAAATCACGGAAACGGATGATGATATGTGGAAGGCTTTCTCAGATGCACTGTCCGCCCTCGTCTCCGCATCTGCCGGCGACGACAATCCGCTTGGCCTGCCGCTGACGGTACTGGATGCTACGCCAACGCGCGACACGATGGCCATCGTCTATTCCGGCGATGGTGGGTGGCGCGATATCGACAAGCAGGTCGGCGATATCCTGCAGCAGCAGGGCATGCCGGTGGTGGGTGTTGATTCGCTGCGCTATTTCTGGTCCGAGCGCCAGCCCCAGGAAACCGCCGACGACCTGCATCGCATCATCGCGCTCTACAGCAAACGCTGGAATGTGAAGCATATCTTGCTGGTAGGTTACTCCTTCGGTGCGGACATCTTGCCTCGAACCTACAATCTCCTGCCGCAGGCCGATCGCGACAGGATTGCGCAGGTGTCCCTGATGGCAGTGTCCCATCAGGTGGATTACAAGATTTCCGTCCTCGGCTGGCTGGGCGCTGCCGGCTCCAATGGTGCCGGCGATCCGGCGGATGATATCGCGAAGATCAATCCCGCCCTCGTGCAATGTATCTACGGCACCGAGGACGAGGACGACGTCTGCCCAACCTTGAATGGCACAGGCGTCGAGGTTCTCCCTATTGAGGGCGGCCATCATTTTGATGAAGACTATCCGGCGCTGGTCAGGCGTATTCTGGATGGCTACGACCGAAGGCTGGCTGCGAAGATCAAACCCTGACGCAGCGCTTCTTTGCTTTGCCGGAAATGACAGGAGTGGTGAAACTGCCTTTGTGCCTGATGGCCCAGCTTGCTATGGTCGGTCGTGGAGGACAAAGGAGGATAGTCTTTGCAAGACGAGACAGCGCGGAAACCGCCCGTTCCGGAGCGTGATCCGGAGTTCGGTCCGTGGCTGGCGCAGGCCTCGGTCCTGATCGTCGATGACGAGCCGGGGATGCGGCATTTCCTGGTGCGCACGCTGGGGCCGCGCTGCAAGCGCATCGAAGAAGCTGCGGATACCGAAGAGGCCTCGCGCAAGCTCGACGCCCATCACTTCGACGTCGTCATTCTCGACAATATCATGCCGGGCAAGAATGGTGTCGATTGGCTGGCCGAGCAGCGCGCCATCGGTTTTTATGCTGATGCCATCCTGATGACCGCTTTTGCCGATCTCGACACTGCGATCCAGGCCTTGCGTGCCGGTGCCGTCGATTTTGTCCTGAAACCTTTCCGGTCCAACCAGATCCTCAACGCGGTTGCCCGCTGCCTCGACCGCATCCGGCTGCAACGCGAAAATTTCGTGCTGCGCTATGAGCTCAAGGCAACGTCCGACCATATTCTTCTTCGGGACAGGCTGATCGGGGCCTCGTCTGTGATCGGCGATCTACGCGACACCATCGCCCGGGTGGCGCCGCTGCCGACATCCGTGCTTCTGACCGGCGAATCCGGAACGGGCAAGGAGGTCGCGGCCCGTTCACTGCACACGCTCTCGGATCGATCCGCCAAGCCCTTCGTGCCGGTCAATTGCGCGGCGATCCCGCCCGATATGATCGAGACCGAGCTCTTCGGCCATGTGAAGGGCGCCTTCACCGGGGCGGAAAGCAGCCGGGAAGGCTTGTTCACCCATGCGCAGGGCGGCACGCTGTTTCTCGACGAGATTGGTGAAATGCCGCTCGCCACCCAGAGCAAGCTGCTCAGGGTGATCGAAGACCGGCGCGTGCGGCCAGTCGGTGCCGAGCGCGAGGTGCCGGTTGATCTGCGCTTCGTCTTCGCCACCAATGCCGATTTGCAGAGGGAAGTGGAGCGCGGCCGTTTCCGCGCCGATCTGTTCTACCGCATCAATGTCATGCAGCTCTATCTGCCGCCGCTGCGCGAACGTGGTGATGATGTGCAGGAACTGGCCGTGCTCTTCATGCACAAGCTTTCTCAGCAGCTCGGCATGCCGCCGGTGCTGATCGATGCGCCGGTTCGCGCTGCCCTTGCGCGCTACCCTTGGCCCGGCAATGTGCGGGAACTGCGAAACCTGATCGAACGCTCGCTGATTCTTGGCCGGTTTCCCGATGATTTCCGGGGCGGTCCGGTGCGTCCTGTGGAGATTGCCGGCGGCACGCTGGAAGAGATCGAGCGCCGGCATATCCTGGCCGTTCTGGAAGAGACCGGCGGCAACCGGGACGAGGCCGCCCGGCGGCTCGGTATTTCGCGCAAGACGATCGACCGCAAGTTTGCCGTCTGGAATGGCTGATCCCCAACCCCATGCTTCGATAGCAAGACCCGCCCGGTCGATCCGTTTCCGGCTGCTGGCGATCGCGCTTTTGCCGACGCTGGTCATCCTGCCGCTTCTGCTCGGCATCGCCATCACCCGCTGGAATGCAAAATTCGATGCGGTGCTGATTACGAAGGTCAATGGCGACCTGACGATCGCGCATCAGTATCTGTCGCGCATCCTCGAAAACACCGGCGAGCACATCCAGGCGCTTGCCGCCTCCGCCGCTTTTCGCGATGTAGCCGGTGAAGCGCCGGGTGCCGGCGTTTCAGGCTTTCTCGATCAAAGCCGCGACCGGCTGGGCCTGGATTTTCTGCTGCTTGTCGATGAAGGCGGTCGCAGTATCCAAGGAGAGGGTCTGCCTGTCATCGACCCCGGCTGGCCGGTCGTCGTTTCCGCGCTCAGGGGCAAGTCCCAGACTGCGATCGACATCTTCACGAACGACCAGCTGGCGCGAATCGGGCAGCCGCTTGCAGAGCGCGCCCGTATCGATCTTGTGCCAACCGCCAATGCCGTACCGACGGATCGCAGCACCGAGGCGCGGGGCATGGTCGTTCATTCGGCAAGCCCGGTGGTGTTGCAGGGCGGGAGCAAGGCTGTGCTGGTGGGCGGCATCCTGCTCAACCAGAATCTTGTTTTCATCGATACGATCAACGATCTGGTCTATCGCGAAAAGAGCCTGCCGGAGGGCAGCCAGGGCACGGCGACGCTGTTTCTCGAGGATGTGCGGATCAGCACCAATGTGCGCCTGTTCGAGGATCGCCGGGCGCTCGGCACGCGGGTTTCCGGCGCGGTGCGAGAGGCGGTGCTGGGCGAGGGGCGCACTTGGCTCGACAGCGCTTTTGTTGTCAACGACTGGTACATCTCTGCCTATGAGCCGATTTCCGACAGTTTCGGCAAGCGCGTTGGCATGCTCTATGTCGGCTTTCTCGAAACACCGTTCCGGCAGGCGAAATACAGTACGCTGCTGACGATCGTGCTCGCCTTTCTCGTCGTCACCGCGGTCAGCGTGCCGATTTTCCTGCGTTGGGCACGGGCAATCTTCAAGCCGCTGGAGCGCGTGAACGGCACGATCGCCGATGTCGAGGCCGGCGACATGGGGGCGCGCACGGGATTAAGGGACGTCAGCGACGAGATCGGTCGGGTGGCGCTGCATCTGGATGGGTTGCTCGATCAGTTGCAGCAGCGCGACAGGGAGCTGCGCCAATGGAACGACGAACTTAACGACCGTGTAGCCGAGCGAACGCGTGAGCTGGAACTTGCCAACCGGCAGATCGAGGCGACGACAAAACAGCTGATCATGTCGGAGAAGCTGGCGGCGATCGGCGAGATCACGGCGGGTGTCGCCCATGAAATCAACAATCCGATCGCCGTCATGCAGGGCAATCTCGATGTCGTGCGCAGCGTGCTCGGCCCGCAGGCCGACGCGGCGCGCACGGAATTTCGCCTCATCGACGAACAGATCCACCGCATCAGCCAGATTGTCACCAAGCTGTTGCAGTTCGCCAAGCCGGAGGAGTATGCCGGCTATGTCGAGCGCCATGCGCCGGCCGGTCTCATCTCCGATTGCCTGCCGCTGGTGCAGCACCTCGTCAACAAGGCGGAGATCGAACTGGTGCGGGATGATCAGGCGACGCGGCTGGTGCTGATGAACCGCACGGAACTGCAGCAGGTCGTGATCAACCTGATCGTCAACGCTATTCACGCCATGCCGGATGGCGGGCGACTTTCGATCCTAACGCGCAACGAGGGTCAGGAGGGTAAGCCTGGGCTTGTAATCGAGGTTGCCGATACCGGCATCGGCATTGCGCCGGATGTGATGGAACGGATTTTTGATCCGTTCTTCACGACCAAGCGCCAGAAGGGCACGGGGCTCGGTCTCTCGATCAGCCAAAGACTGGTCTCCCGCCAGGGCGGGCGCATCACCGCCGAAAGCGAGCCGGGCAGGGGCACTACTTTTTCCGTCTGGCTTCCGGAAGCCGACTAGTCGCTGGAGCCAATGGACATTTTGTCCTGCCCACGATGGACATTCTGTCCAAGTTGCTGTCGAGGTGTCCCTTAACCTATTGATTTTTCTGATCTGTCCAGCTGGCATGCCCGTTGCAGGGTAGGGCCGAGCCGGAGATGCGGCTAGTCATGCGTTGAGGAGCGCAAGCCAGAGATACTGCAATTCTCCGGACTAAAGCAGCAACAGGGATCCGCTCAAGAGATACCGGGCGGAACGGAGGGAGACATTCATGTCCACAGCAACGGAGACTTTCACAGGCGGAGGCGGCGTGGGGCTGCTCGACCGCGAGCGCATCATTGCCAAGCCGGGCTTCAATCGCTGGCTTGTTCCACCCGCCGCGCTGGCCATCCATCTCTGTATCGGCATGGCCTACGGCTTCAGCGTATTCTGGCTGCCGCTGACCAAATCCATCGGCATCACTGCGTCAACGACCTGCGCAGACATGACGCTGATCTCCGCGCTTTTCACCACAAGCTGTGACTGGCGCGTCAGCGATCTTGGCTGGATCTACACGCTGTTCTTCGTTCTTCTCGGTTCCTCTGCTGCCATCTGGGGTGGGTGGCTGGAAAAGGCCGGGCCGCGCAAGGCCGGCTTCGTCTCGGCCATCTGCTGGTGTGGCGGTATTGCGATTGCCGCGATCGGCGTGATGACCCATCAACTCTGGCTGATGTGGCTTGGTGCTGGCGTGATCGGCGGCATCGGTCTTGGCCTCGGCTATATCTCACCCGTTTCGACGCTGATCAAATGGTTTCCCGACCGTCGCGGCATGGCGACCGGCATGGCGATCATGGGTTTTGGCGGCGGCGCGATGATCGGTGCACCGCTTGCCGACATGCTGATGAACACCTTCAAGTCGGCGACCTCTGTTGGCGTCTGGCAGACCTTCTTCGTCATGGCGGCGATCTATTTCGTCTTCATGATGGGCGGCGCCTTCGGGTACAGAATCCCGCCGGCCGGATGGAAGCCGGAAGGCTGGACACCGCCGGCCGACAAGAGCGCGATGATCACCACGCGCCACGTGCACCTGCGCGATGCCCACAAGACCAGGCAGTTCTGGCTGATCTGGGCCGTACTCTGCCTCAACGTGTCGGCTGGCATCGGCGTCATCGGCATGGCGTCGCCGATGCTGCAGGAAATCTTCGCCGGCTCGCTGCTTGGCCAGCCGGATCTGAAGTTCTCCGATCTGAGCCCCGAGCAACTGACGGCTATTGCCGCGATCGCTGCCGGCTTCACGGGCCTTCTGTCGCTGTTCAACATCGGCGGCCGCTTCTTCTGGGCCTCGCTGTCGGATAAGATCGGCCGCAAGAATACCTACTTTACCTTCTTCGCGCTTGGCATTGTGCTTTATGCGCTTGCTCCCTGGGCTGCGGGTCTCGGCTCGAAGATCCTGTTCGTCGGCATGTTCTGCATTATCCTGTCGATGTATGGCGGCGGTTTCGCCACCATCCCGGCCTATCTCGCCGACATTTTCGGAACGCAGTTTGTCGGCGCGATCCATGGGCGGCTGCTGACGGCCTGGGCAACGGCAGGCATCATCGGCCCTGTTGTCGTCAACTACATCAGAGAAGCCCAGATCGCCGCCGGTATTCCGCGGGCGCAGGTCTACGACTTCACGATGTACATTCTGGCCGGCATGCTGGCGCTTGGCTTCATCGCCAATCTCTTCGTCCGGCCGCTTGCCGACAAATGGTTCATGTCGGATGCTGAAGTGGCGTCCCTGCAGGCCAAGACCAAGGCTGCGTCCGTCGGACCGACAGGCTCGTTTGGCATCGGCACAGGCGGTTTTGACGGCAAGGCTGCGATTGCCTGGGCGATCGTTGGCCTGCCGATTCTCTGGGGTGTGTGGATTACCCTGCAGAAGACCTTCGTTCTGTTCGGATAACTCCTCAGATCTCACGAAATGCAAAAAGCCGCCCTGAAAGGCGGCTTTTTCAATGGAATAGAGGCTTCAGATCAGGCTGCGAGGTCTTCGACTTCGCGTTCCTTGAACATCCGCGCCAGGTTGAGGAAGCAGATCATGCCGGTCTCGTTGGCGATAATGCCTTCGGCAAAGCTCTTGTCGAACGAGGTCGTGATTTCCGGAACCGGCTGAACCTGGTCGCCGCGAACCGTCAGAATGTCGGAGACGCGGTCAACGACGAGGCCGATGACCATGCTGTGGACTTCGGCAACGACGATGGCGCTGCGCTCATTGGCAACGGTCGATTTCATGCCGAGCTTGTGGGCGAGGTCGATGATAGGGATCACTGTGCCGCGCAGGTTCATCACGCCGAGAACTTCAGGCGGGGAGTGAGGGATCGGTGTCGAGGGCGCCCAACCGCGGATTTCGCGGATCGTCGTCGTCTTCACGCAGAATTCCTGATCGTGCAGACGGAAGGCGATGATTTCGAGATTTTCCGTACCGAAACCGGCCACCGGTGTATTGGACATCAAAATTCTCCCAGATTTCCTGAGTTGCGGCCGCGGCCGTATTTGCATCTATGGGAGGATTGTAGTCACAGCTTTCTTAATTTCCCTTAAACTCATGAACTGAATTTCTGCGTGGAGAGCCAAGGTGGTTCATATGAAAATGCCCCGGCATGTTGGCAACCGGGGCATGATTGATGTGGGGCAGTGTCGGGAGATCAGGCGGCGGCCAAAACCTCGGCAAACTGCCCGACGGCCCAGTCCACCTGATCTGCCGTGATCACCAACGGGGGAGCGATGCGGATCGTGTCGCCATGGGTATCCTTCGCAAGGATGGCGCGTTCCTTCAGTGCTTCGCAATATTTGCGCGCACCACCGGCTTCCGGAACGAGTTCGACGGCCAGCATCAGCCCGCGGCCGCGAACTTCCTTGATGATGTTGGATCGGATGTCCTTGAGGCCTGTCTGGAAGCGATCGCCCATTTTTGCGGAGTTCTCGATCATGCCTTCCTCTGTCAGCGCCTTCAGCGCCGCGCGGGCAATGGCGCAGGCGAGCGGATTGCCGCCAAAGGTCGAGCCGTGCTGCCCAGGCTTCAGCACCCCAAGGACTTCCGAGTTCGAAAGCACGGCTGAAACGGGGTAAAAGCCGCCCGAAAGTGCCTTGCCGATCAGCGTCATATCGGCCTCGATGCCTTCGTGCTCTTCCGCCAGCAGCTTGCCAGTGCGGCCAAGGCCCGTCTGGATTTCGTCTAGGATCAGCGTGATGCCATGTTTGGTGCAGAGTTCGCGCACGGCAGGGAAATAGCCTGCCGGCGGGATCATCACACCCGCTTCCCCTGGATCGGCTCGATCAGGAAGGCGACCGTGTTTTCGGTTATGGCCTCCCGGAAGGACTCGAGATCGCCGAAGGTGACGGTTTTGAACCCCGGTGCGAAGGGGCCGAAATTGGCGCGGGCATCCGGATCGGTGGAAAAACCAACGATGCCCATGGTGCGGCCGTGGAAATTATTGGAGCAGACGATGATCTCGGCGCAGTTCTCCGGAACGCCCTTGACCTCATAACCCCATTTGCGCACGGCCTTGACGGCTGTTTCGACCGCCTCGGCGCCGGAGTTCATTGGCAGGATCTTGTGGCTGCCGGTGAGCGCTGCGAGTTCCTCGTAGAGATGCGCCAACTGATCGTTGCGGAAGGCGCGGGAAGTGAGCGTCAGCTTGCCGGCCTGTTCGATCATCGCGGCCAGAATCTTCGGATGGCAATGGCCCTGGTTGACGGCCGAGTATGCTGAGAGACAATCGAGATAGCGCTTGCCCTCGGTATCCCAGACATAGACGCCTTCGCCACGCGACAGGACGACGTCCAGCGGTTTGTAGTTGTGCGCGCCAAGACGGTATTCGGTTTCAATCAGTGCGGATGTCGTGTTCATGCGGGTTCCCTCTTTGTATTTTGTATCAGGCGCTTCTGGTCGGGCGATCGAGTATCCGGCGGCCGAAGAGGCTGGCCGTCAGTTCGACGAGAATGCGGGCGCTCTTGCCGCGATCGTCGAGAAACGGATTGAGTTCGACAAGGTCGAGCGACGAAACAAGGCCGGTATCGCAGAGCATTTCCATGATCAGGTGCGCCTCGCGGAAGGTCGCGCCGCCGGGCACCGTCGTGCCGACACCGGGTGCGAATTCCGGATCGAGGAAATCGACGTCGAGGCTGACATGCAGCAGACCGTCTGCGGCTTTCACCGTGGCGATGATCTCGTGCATGATGTGGGCCATGCCGGTTTCGTCTATGGCGCGCATGTCGAAGACATTGACACCATGCTCGGCGATTTCCTCGCGCTCGCGCTCATCGACCGAACGGATACCGACCTGAAAGACCTTTTTCGGATCGACGAAGGGGCGGTCTTTGTCGAGGATCGGCGCAAATTCCGCTTCGCCGCAGAAGAAGGCGACGGGCATGCCGTGCATATTGCCGGATGGAGTCGTCGCAGGCGAATTGAAGTCGGCATGGGCGTCGAGCCAGAGGACGAAGAGCGGCCGGCCGACATCGGCAGCGTGGCGGGCCATGCCGGAAACGGAGCCCATGGCCAGCGCATGATCACCGCCGAGGATGATGGGCACACCGCCTGATCGCGCCACATCATGGACCGCGGTATCGAGCGCGCGGGTATAGGCCGCAACGATCTGCAGGTTGTTGGCGCCCTTGTGGTTTGGCAGGTCGCGGGCGGGCAGGGGTTTCAGGTCACCCTCGTCGGTCACCACATGGCCAAGCTCGGCCAGCGTCGTATCAAGACCAGCGATACGCAGGGCGGCAGGTCCCATGGCGCAGCCGCGGCGGCCGGATCCTTCTTCGATCGGTGCTCCGATCAGTGTGATCTTCTTCTTGATATCGGCCATTGTGATCCCCGCAGGTTTGCGTGTTGCCGGTTTATCCGGATTTTCTGCTCGGGATTATACGGGTTTAAGCGTTGGCAAATAGATGGAAAACTGGCAGTTAGATGGCCTAAATCGACATAATGATAAGCTTGGATGCTCATAATGATAAGCCTCGACGATCTCGACCATTCGCTGATCAGCGCCTTGCGTCACAACGCACGCACGCCCGTCTCTTCGCTCGCGGCAACGACCGGGGCATCCCGGGCGACAGTGGCGGCCCGGATCGAGCGGCTTGTGGCCTCCGGCACGATCGCCGCCTTCACGATCCGGACCGGTGCGGAGCTTTCCGGCAGCGGCGTGCGTGCCATCGTCCTGATCGAGGTTCATGGCAAGATGGCCGATCGCGTTGCAACCCAGTTGCGCGGCCTGCCTCAGGTACGCGCACTGCATTCGACAAACGGCCGCTGGGATTTCATCGCCGAACTTGAGGACAAGGACCTGGCAACCTTCGACGAGACTTTGCGGCTTATCAGGCTGATTGACGGGATCAACCTGACGGAGACGAATATTCTGCTGAAGACCAGTAAGATTTCGGCGGCTTTTTAGGCCAAATGCGTCAGATAATAGAATATACGACTTGGGCTTCTAATCGCGACATCAATGGTGTTGGAGTTTTTGATGAAAGGCACTGTATCTTACGTTGACTTGCCGAGCCGAGTTGAAGTGATCGAGAGATTGACGGCCCTTGCAGAAGGACGATCCTCGCCCGAGGACACTGCCAAGTGGGCGTGGCATTGGCTAGTCATCGACGAGACCCCTGGCTTTGACGTCCGGATTCATGACTGGGCTGTGTGGGATGCGCTTAAGCTGTTGTCCGGTGCTGATGCGCACGGTTGGGACAGACCCTATCTCTACGGGGAAAAGGATTTTGTCGATTGGCTGAAAGAATTGACTGACGCGCCGGTTCGATCCATTCCCAGTTAATATTCCTTTTCGTAGAAGATGCCGGCGCCGCTGCCGCCTGTGCCGGTTTCACCGCGCAGCTTTACGCCACGCCCGACATCCAGGTTGATGATTGCCTTGCCGGAGCCTGCCTCGGAGCCCTGCTGCAACTCGATATAGGTGCGGTCGTTGAGATATTTTCCGGCCCGCACCTGCGCGCCGCCATTCTCGTCGGTGGTGATGTCGAGGTCGTCAACGCCGAGCTTGCTGCGCAGACCGTCGAGCAGCGAGGTCGACTGTCCCCCGGCGAGTTGGCTGACCGCACTGGCGAGCTGGGCGATTTGCAGCGCCGAAAGGTTGGAGAGCGACCGGTTGAAAATCAGCTGCGCCAGGATTTCATCCTGCGGCAGTGCCGGCGAAGAGGCGAAGGTCACGGTCGGATTGTTGGCAAGGCCCGCCACATTGACGGTGATTGTCGTCGAGCCGGCGGTCGATTTCGCATCAAGGTCAATCGTCGGTACGAGGTCGCCGCCAAAGCCGATGCGGCCGTCGGAGAAATCGAGGCGCTTGCCGAGAATTTCGAGCCTGCCGCGCCGCATGTCGAAACCGCCGGAGACCTGCGGTGCCGCAGCCGTGCCGCGGATCGTCAGGCTGCCGCCGAGTTCGGCGTTGATGCCGCGGCCGCGAACGAAGATCTGCGATGGGGCATTGACGGTGAGGTCAAAACCTATGCCGCCCCCGCTTCCGTTGCCGCCGCCCGTGTCCTTCTGGATGTCGCTTTCCATCTGCCGCACCGCCTTTGGCGCGTTCTTGTGCTGGATGTTGATTTCCGACAGCGAGGCAGGCAGCTTTTCCGGAATGGTAATCGCCGCCTTTTGAATGTTCACCGTGCCGCCAAGTATCGGGGTCGCCGTCAAGGAACCCGTGAGCGTCATGTTGCCGTCGAGGTTGGCATTGAACAGGGTGCCGTCGACATAGGTCGCATTGTTCAGGCGGATCGTCAGGTTGGCTGGGAAGCCGGAGCCAGAGGCAATGCCGATCGTGCCGCTGGCCTCCACCGTGCCGCCGGATGCGAGATTGCCGGAGAGGCTGGAGATCGTTGCCTGCTTGCCGTCAAGCGCGACGCTGGCCGCAAGATCGGTCACCGCGAGGTTGCGGCGCACATCGACGAGGCGTGCGCCCGAGGTTGTGATGCTGCCGGTGATCTGCGGCGCGGTGGCTGCACCGTTGATGGAAACATCAACCGCAGCCTCGCCGGTCAACGTAAAGCCCTGCTGCGCCATCAGCCCGGCAATCAGCGAGAAGGGCACATTGCCGGAGAATTTCATGGCGATCGGCCGGTTGCCGGTAATGCCCACCTGGCCGCCACCGCGGAAGGATAGACCGCCGGCCCCGGCGATCGTGCTGTCGAGCGTGACGGCATTGTCCGCAAAGCGCCCTTTGGCGGCAATATCGAGTGTGCCGACGCCGGCGGACCGCGCTTGCGCGACAGCTGCATTGCTCCATTTCAGGTCGTAGGTGACGACGGGATTGGCCGTCGTGCCGTTGATGTCGACTGTGCCGCTGATCGATCCCTCCGCGCCGAGCGAGGGCGCGAAAGTGTTGATCAGGCTTGCGGGTAGAGCGTTCAGTTTCGCATTGAGATCCAGAGTATCCCCGGCACTACCGGCAATAACGATCGAGCCGCCGGATGCCTGGATGGTCAGCTGCTGCAGGCCGACCTTGCCGTTCTCGATCGCAATGACCGTTGGTTTGGTCATCTTCAGCGGTATCTTCCGGGGCGCGGCGGCGAAGGAGGCGAGGTTGATCGTGGTCTTTCCTCCGCGCTTTGCAGGTCGCCCCGCGCGCTCAAGGGCGATCCGTCATAGGAGCCATCAAGCGCAAATCCGGTTTTCTTGCCCTCTTGGTCGAACGCAAGCTTGATGTCGCTTGCGCGGTTTGCGCCTTGCGCAATCGTCTCCGCGGTGATGCTGCCGCGGATGGACAGGGTTGCAAGATCGGCAATGGCGATATCCGCGGTCGGTTTGACGATCGTGAGATCGCCGCGTTTGATGCCGGAGCCGTTGGCGGCGACGTTCACGGAAGTCACGCCATTGACAGTCGCGATCCTGGCGGAGCCGGCAAGGTCGCCCGACGCCTCCTGTCCTGCCATGGCGGCGAGCAGGCCGATATCAGGGAATGTGAAATCGATGGCGCCATCCGGTTTGAAATCGGCGGTCAGGTCGATCGCGCCTTTCAGCGTATTCTCGCCGATCCGTGCCTCGATCACAGGGATAGAGGTTCGACCACCTTCCGAAACAAGGTCCGCATTGACGTCGATCGCCTGGCCGTCCAGCGCGCCGGTGGCAGATATCTTCGCGGAAGGATTGTTTTCGTTGAGCGTGGCGTCCGCCGTCACAATCAGGTCGCTGAGCGTGCGTCCCGCAAGGGTCGCGCCGCTGGAGGTCACCTCCGCCTTGATGGCGAGCGTGTCAAGCGGCCCGGAAACATCCGCCTTAAACTCGGCCTTGCCCTGGCCGTCGGCGACCAGCTTGCCGATATCGGGCACAACCCCCGTGAGCGCTGCGGTCAGTACGTTGTCGGCAAGCGATACCGTGCCGCCGGCCTCTACGGTACCGGATTTCAGCTCCAGGTCGGAAAGTTTGAGATTGCCGTTGGCGCCGGTTTGAAGGTTTCCGGCAATGGCGATGGTCGTGTCGAATTTCGAGGCCAGACTGTCCGGCAGAACGGCCGGTAGGGCAAAGAGCCGGAAGGCCGTGGCAATTTCGTTCGTCTCGCGGTTCAGGGTGCCACCGAGCGTGCCGCCAATGCTGGCGCTTTCCAACATCACCGGATCAAAACGGATGGTTTCGGGCGAGAGCGTCACAGTGCCGTCAAGCTTGACCGGCCCTTTCACCAGGCGATCGACATCGGCACTTTCAAAGGCCGTTGCACCGGTCGAGATCGTTGTCTTAAAGGCGCCGGACATCGTTGCGAGGTTGAAGTCGTCGCTCGCTGCGGCAAGCTTGATGGCGTCAATCCGCCCTTGCGGCACGGTCGCCCGTTCGATGTCGGCGGCGACATCGAGGATCGCCGTCTGCGCGTCGCCGATGACGGAGATATTGGCCGAATTGATCAGCACCTGCGCTTCACCGGCCGCCAGCGGCCAGCGGAAATCGACCGGTGCGTTCTTGCCGGTAAGGCTCGCCTGCAGATTGTTTTCGCCTTGTTGGCTCACGGTTCCCGATGCGGACAAGGCCAGCGATCCCGTGGACAGATTGCCGCGCTCGATCCGAACAGTCGAGCCGCCCTCGATGGCTGCAGCCAGGTCGATATCGGTTGTACCCGCAAACAGCGGCCGGAAGGCTGGCGACATCAGCGCCCCGAAGGAGCCTCCGCCCTGGAGCGACAGGCTGCGCAGGCCATCGCTCGCCAGTTGATGGCGACCATCGAGCTTCAGGATTTCCGTTCCGTCGAGCGCTGCCGTTCCGGATCCCGTCCAGTCGGAGAGCGGCCCGGTGCCGTTCAGGGCGATCGAGACGGCCGGCTCGTTCGGCAGGCGCAGCAGCTTGGAAAGCACGCCGCCCTTGGGCTCATCAATTGCCGCTTCCAACTTCAGTTCGTTGCCGGCCGGGTTGAAAACGAGGTCGAAGGTGGCCTTCGCCTCCGGGTGGTCGCGCTGCGCAATGGTGAATGCCGACGCGATGCTTTCATTGGTGGCATCGACCGTGCCCGCCAGCGACAGAAACTGGTCGAGACCAGCGATGTCCTTACCAATGACGATTTCGGGCAGGTCGAGCGCATCGATCTTCACCTCGAGCGGCAGAGCAAATGTAGAGCGGACCTCTTTTGTCTCGGCGGAAGGAGCGGGCAGGCGCTCGATGCGAAGGGAGCCGGCGGTGATCCGCGCGGCGTCGAACCTGGTCGAGAAAAGAGCTGTCGGCGACCATTCTACCTCAAGCTCCCGCAGTTCGGCGTAAATGCCCTTGCTGTCGAACAGTGTCACCGCGGCGGCCGAAAAATTGCCGGTCAGCAGCGCGCTCGGATCGTTGATGCGCACGATCTGGTCGGGCGTGGAGGCATATTTCTCGATCAGGCTCGCAGTCAGCCGGGCGCCAGGCGCGGTAAAACCCATGAACAGAAACAGCAACACCCCGCCAACGAGAAGGAAACCGAGGCAATAGAGGACGCCACGCAGCGCAATTTTCAGGAAACGGATCAGGTGATTCATGTCTTACCCATAGCGCATTTGCGGCGAAATTGCTTCCTGCTCAAAGCCCGGCTTCCCTAGTGGTTCCAGGATCGGCGGAAAAAACATCTGACGTCAGAAGGACTGGCCGATGCCCGCATAGATCCCGTAGCTCGTGCCACCGGGATAGGGGTTGAGCGGCACGGCAAAGTCGAGCCGGATCGGGCCGAACGGTGTTGCGTAGCGCAGGCCGATGCCGGCACCAGCGCGGATATCGGAGAAATCAGGCGTGCTGCTGCTGGAGACGGTGCCAGCATCAATGAAGGGTACGATGCCGATCGTATCCGTTATGCCGATCCGGGCCTCCACCGTCGCGTTGGCATAGGAACGGCCGCCGAGCAGTTCGTTGTTGCCGTTGCGCGGGCTGATTTCCTGATAGGAATAGCCGCGCACCGTGCCGCCGCCGCCGAGAAAAAGCGGCGTGTCGCGGGAATGTCGGACAGACTGTCGCCGCCGATGATCGAGCCGACGCCGAGTTTTCCAGCCAGAACGAAACGATTGGCCGCATCGAGCGATTGATAGGCTGCGGCCGATCCTTCAAAGGAACTGAAGAATGTCTGTCCGTTGATCTCATAGCTCGGCTTGACGCTCAGCGAAGCGCGATAGCCCTCCGTCGCATTCAGCTTGTTGTCGCGGGTGTCGCGGACATATTCGAGCGGAATGCTGGCGGTCAGATATTCATTTTCGCCGAAAGCGTCCTCGACATCGGCAAAGCTCAGTTCGACACCGCCCGACACGGTATCCACAGGCGAAAGCTCGAAGGTTGCACCGACGGCACCCGTAAAGATCGTCGCCTTGTAGGCGTCCGGATCGACGATAGAGGCCTTGAGGCTGGCATTGAAGGTCGAAGCCGGGCCAAAGGCGCCGGGCTTTGCAAAGAGAACAGCGGCAGAATAGTCGAGATCGGCCACGTCGGTCGTCTCGCCGATGCGGTTGACCGCACCCTCGACGCGCAGCGATTCCGCCTTGCCGAACAGGTTGCGATGGCCCCAGTAGCCCTGGAGGCCGAAACCATCGGTGGTCGAGAATTGGGCGCCGGCGCCGAAATAGCGGTGCTTGCCCTCGGATACCTCGATCGTCATCGGGATCGTGCCATCCGGCGCCAGTTGTTTGGCCTCGCGGATGGTAATGCTCGAAAACACGCCAAGCTGCCGCAGTCGCTCCGAGGCCTTCCTCAGGTCTTCGGGCGAATAGGGCTTGCCCGCATTGAGGCGCGAATAGTCCGCGACGAAGCCGGGATCGACTGTTTTCGTACCTGTGACCTCGACATCGCCGACATTGGCGATCGGGCCGCTCTTCGCTGCGATCACCACATCCACGGTCGAGGTCTTGTGGTCGGCAACGACGCTGCGTTCGGTCAGTTCGGCGAGCGGTCGACCTTCTTCCTTGAGATCGGCGACGATCTTTTCGCCGGCCTTGATGATCAGGGTTGAATCGGCGCGCGCCCCCGGCGGCAGGTCGTAGTCAGCCGGGTTGCGGCCGGCCGCATCGCCCTCGAACTGCACGGAGCCAAGCGTGAAAGCTGGCCCCGGCGTCACCGTGATTTCCACGGGAATGGACGCTCCATCGGGAAACACGGGGTCAGGCGGCAGGTCATCAATGTTCTGGCCGTTGACCCGTACATCGACCGTGCCGCCATAACGGGCTTTTTCGTAGAGGGCCGCGAGCAGGCGGTCGCGGTCGTCGCGCGCCTTGATGGCAAGGCCGAGATCACCGGAGACCGGCTTGTCCTTATCCTGGAAAAGGCGCGAACTGTTTTCCAGCGTCTCGCGTAGTTCTTCATCTTCGCCGCCGCCGTTCAGCGTCAGCGTGTAGTTCACCGGGTCGATGACCTCGGCCGCTTCCTCGTCCTCGAAAAAGCTCATGCCGAAAATCTTCAACGCATGGGCCTGAGTCGCCGAAAACGGGCCGCACAAAGCCATTGCCGCAACCGCCAGGGCAGTGCCAGCCTTCCGATACGCAAGACTTGATTTCGGCAGACGCAGACGCATTCGTTTCCGTATTCCGCTCTTCAGGCTACTCGTGACACCGGCCTGTTGACGGCAGGGGCACAATGGCATGTCAAGATTTTCGGTTCGTTAACGATGACACTACACAGCAATCAAGCCCCGATGAAGCATGAAAGGACGATTTTGCGGGAAAGGTCCGGAATCCAAACGCAGGTGATACAGAAAAACCCCGGATTTCTCCGGGGTTCCCTGGAAAGTGCATCATGTCGCCGCTCGCTCCTTGCCGCATAAACGGATTGTCGGAGCTTACGGGCACATCGGCAGATCAGCCGCGCGGGCAATCGTCGACGTAGCGGCGGCCGTAGCGGTCGCGGTAGTAGCACTGGCCGGGCTGTTCCGAGACATTGCCGATCACGGCACCCGAAACGCCGCCGATCGCTGCACCCACGGCTGCACCACGGACGTCGCCGGTGATTGCCCCGCCGATGATAGCGCCCGATACGGCGCCGATGCCGGCACCCTTTTCCGTCTGGGTGCAGCTTGCGGCGGCAAGAGCCACCAGAATGAGCGCGATAGTTTTCTTCATTTCTCTCTCCAGATGTAGACGCTGGGCCTCAAAGGACGCGTCGCCGGTTTTTCTTCCAGGATTGAAGACGGACGATGCAGTCCTCCCCCGTTGAACTTGCAACTTCGAAGGATAATGGGCTGCCCGTGAAAGTCCACAGAAATGCAGCGTAATCCGTCGGGTCGCAAGATAGCGGCATCCATGCTGAATGGAAGCTGAAGGCGCTGTTTCCCAAGGCACAGGCTTCGCTGAAAATTTTGATCGAAATTTGAAAGTAAGAGTTGCGGCTCTTCCAAAAAAACAAATGATACCGTCAGCTGCACCGCTCGGGAGGAGTGAGCTTGCAGCTCTGGCTTGACGTGCTGACGCGGTTTCTCTTGTGGGAACGAGTTGCCTGCCTGGATTCCGCTCTCATGTTGGGACGACCAACCTCGGAGGAGCGAGATGGCTAAAGTAAAGATGACGGTCAACGGCCGGCAGGTCGGCAGCGAGTGCGACGATCGCACCTTGCTCGTGCATTTCATTCGCGAAAATCTCGGGCTGACGGGAACCCATGTCGGGTGCGACACGACGCAGTGCGGTGCCTGCGTCGTCCATATGGACGGCCGCTCGGTAAAAAGCTGTTCCATCCTCGCGGTGCAGGCAGCCGGTTCGGAGATCGTCACGATCGAAGGACTGTCCAGCGGTGGCGAATTGCATCCGGTACAGGCGGCGTTCAAGGCCAATCACGGCCTGCAATGCGGTTTCTGCACGCCGGGCATGGTCATGACCAGTGTCGATATCATTCGCCGTCATGGTGCTCAGCTCGACGAAGCCACGGTGCGGGCAGAACTGGAAGGCAATATCTGTCGGTGCACCGGCTATCACAACATCGTCAAATCCGTGCTTGCCGCCGCCGCAGAAATGGGCAGCGCGAAGGAAGCGGCAGAGTAGGGCGAGGAAATAGGACTTAGCCGATAGGCAATGGAATCGACAATTTCCGACTGCCTATTCGCTGGATATTGGATCTCGGGAGGAGATTATCATGGGTCTTGAGGGCATTGGTGCGCGCGTGGTGCGCAAGGAAGACAAGCGGTTTCTGACCGGCAAGGGCCGTTATACCGACGATATGACGGTTCCGGGCATGAAATATGCCTTCTTCGTCCGCAGTGCCCATGCGCATGCCAGGATAGTGTCAATCGATACATCAGCGGCGAAGGACATGCCCGGTATCATCGATATTCTCGGCGGCAAGGAACTGCAGGCTGATGGCATCGGCAATCTCATCTGCGGCTGGATGATCCATTCCAAGGACGGCTCGCCGATGAAGATGGGCGCGTGGCGACCGCTCGCCCATGAGACCGTCCGCTACGTCGGCGATGCCATCGCCATCGTCGTTGCCGACAGTCTTGCCGAGGCCCGCGACGCGGCCGAAGCCGTAGTGGTCGAATATGATGTCCTGCCCGCCGTGACGCAGGCCTCTCGGGCCCTTGAGGCCGGCCAGCCGCAAATTCATCCGGAAGCTTCGAACAATCTCATCTTCGACTGGCAGCTTGGTGACGCCGATTCAACCGATGCGGCGGTCGCGCGGGCGGCGCATGTCACCGAAATGAAGATCGTCAACAATCGGCTCTCGCCCAATCCGATGGAGCCGCGCGCAACACTTGGCATCTATGACGAGGCCGAAGACCATTACACCTGCTACACGACGAGCCAGAACCCGCATGTGGCGCGCCTCGTGATGAGCGCCTTTTACAATGTGGCGCCGGAAAACAAGCTGCGCGTCATTGCGCCTGATGTCGGCGGCGGCTTCGGCTCGAAGATCTACATCTATCCGGAAGAGATCGTCTGTCTCTGGGCGTCGAAGAAAACAGGCGTTCCCGTCAAATGGACCTCCGACCGTACAGAGGCTTTCCTGACCGACGCGCATGGTCGGGATCACGAGACGACGGTGAAGATGGCTTTCGATGCCGATCACAGGATCATCGGTCTCAAGGTCGATACGATCGCCAATATCGGTGCTTATATGTCACTGTTCTCGTCGGCGACGCCGACCTATCTCTACGCCACCCTGCTGTCGGGCCAATACGATATCCCGGCGATCCACGCCAATGTGCGCGCGGTCTATACCAATACCGCGCCCGTCGATGCTTATCGCGGGGCAGGGCGTCCGGAAGCGACTTATGTGATGGAACGCACGATGGAGACGGCCGCGCGCGAGCTCGGCATCGCACCGGCGGAACTTCGACGCAAGAACTTCATTCGCTCTTTCCCGCACCAGACACCGGTCATCATGAATTATGACGCCGGTGATTTCGAGGCGTCGTTGAATGCAGCCCTTGCCGCGTCCGACTATGCCGGTTTCCCGGCCCGCAAGGCGGAAGCCGCTACCCGCGGCATGAAGCGCGGCATCGGCATGAGCTGTTACATCGAGGCCTGCGGCATCGCGCCGTCGGCGGCGGTCGGTTCTCTCGGGGCCGGCGTCGGCCTGTGGGAATCGGCTGAGGTGCGGGTCAATGCCGTCGGCACGATCGAGGTGCTGACCGGTTCGCACAGCCACGGCCAGGGGCATGAGACGACGTTTGCGCAGCTGATCGCCGATCGCTTCGGCGTGTCGATGGACAGTGTGAACATCGTCCATGGCGATACCGACAAGGTGCAGATGGGCATGGGCACCTATGGCTCGCGCTCCGGCGCGGTCGGCATGTCGGCCATCGTCAAGGCGCTCGACAAGGTTGAGGCCAAGGCAAAGAAGATCGCGGCCCATCTGATGGAGGCCGACGAGAGCGACATCGTTATCGAAAACGGCGAACTCAAGGTCGCCGGCACGGACAAGACGCTGCCCTGGTTCCAGGTGGCGCTTGCCGCCTACACCGCCCATAACCTGCCGTCCGGCATGGAGCCGGGTCTGAAGGAAACCGCCTTCTACGATCCGTCCAACTTCACCTTCCCGGCCGGCTGCTACATCTGCGAGGTCGAGGTCGATCCGGAAACCGGCAAGACCCAGATCGTCCAGTTCGTGGCCGCCGATGATTTCGGTAACATCATCAATCCGATGATCGTCGAGGGGCAGGTGCATGGCGGTATCGCGCAAGGGATCGGCCAGGCGCTTCTCGAGGCTGTTCACTATGATCCGGCCAACGGCCAGCTGATCACCGCGAGCTACATGGATTATGCCATGCCGCGGGCCGATGACCTGCCGTCCTTCCAGGTCTCGCATCAGACGACGCCCTGTCCCTCCAATCCGCTGGGCATCAAGGGTTGTGGCGAGGCGGGTGCCATCGGCTCGCCGCCGGCGCTGATCAACGCCATCACCGATGCCATCGGCAACAACGAGCTGAACATGCCGGCCACACCGCAGAAGGTCTGGCTCGCTGCAAATGCTGCCCACTGAACCGGAGGAGAGAGTTATGTACGCAACAAACTATCATCGTGCGTCCTCGGTCCAGGATGCCTTGGCGCTGAAATCGTCCACGGATGAAACGAAATATCTCTCCGGCGGCATGACGCTGATCGCCACCATGAAACAACGTTTGGCGGCGCCATCCGATCTGGTCGATCTGCGCCATGTGGCCGACATGAAGGGCATCACGGTCAGCGGTCGATCGGTCCACCTCGGGGCAGGCACCACGCATTACGACGTGTCCGCCTCGGCAGCCCTGAAGAGCGTCTGCCCGGCGATTTGCCATCTCGCCAGCCATATTGGCGATCCGCATGTGCGCCACATGGGAACGATCGGCGGTTCGGTCGCCAACAATGATCCGGCGGCGGACTATCCGGCTGCTCTTTTGGCGCTCGATGCGGTGATCGTCACTGATCGTCGCCAGATCAGCGCTGCGGAGTTCTTCACCGGCCTGTTCGAGACCGCCTTAGAAGAGGACGAAATCGTCACGGCCGTCACCTTCGAGGCACCGGAAAAAGCCGGTTACTCCAAGTTCGCCAATCCGGCTTCGCGCTATGCCATGACCGGTGTATTCGTGGCGAAAGGCGCCGGTGGCGTTCGGGTGGCAGTCACGGGGGCCGGAGCCGATGGGGTTTTCCGCCATGCCGGGCTGGAGCAGGCCCTCTCCGCAAACTGGTCGCCCGAGGCGGTCGCAGGCGTTACTGTCGATTCGTCGAACCTGATGGCGGATATCCACGCAAGCGCCGAATATCGGGCCAATCTGGTGAAGGTCATGGCCAAGCGTGCGGTGGCTGCCGCCTAAGAAAAAGCCGCGCCAAAGGAAAAGAATAGAAGGACGGGGTCATCCGTCCTTTTTCATGAGATGGGGGCTCACATTCCTGTTGATCGATATCGGATTTTGTAACTATTGTTTGGAATAATTCAAAACTATGGGCCTTTTGCCGCAGGTTGCCCGCTTTTCCCCTGTTGGGGTTGACGCTGGGCGGCTTTGAATCAAAAAGGACGGCAAGGTTCTGGAGACAAGCATGGATTTCGAGAGTTTCTTCAAGCGCGAACTTGACGGCCTGCATCAGGAAGGCCGTTACCGTGTGTTCGCGGATCTTGAGCGCCAGCGGGGCAGTTTCCCGAAGGCGACGCGCTATGCTGCCAATGGCGAGAAGCAGGACGTCACCGTCTGGTGTTCGAACGACTATCTCGGCATGGGCCAGCACCCGAAGGTGATCGAGGCGATGAAGAGCGCCATCGACCAGTGTGGCGCGGGTGCGGGAGGCACCCGGAATATCTCAGGCACCAACCACCACCACGTTCTGCTGGAGCGCGAACTGGCCGATCTGCACGGCAAGGAATCAGCGCTTCTGTTCACCTCGGGTTACGTATCCAACTGGGCAGCGCTTGGCACGCTCTGTGCGAAGATCCCCGGCGTGATCGTGTTTTCCGACGCCGGCAACCACGCGTCGATGATCGAAGGCATCCGCCATTCGAAATGCGAGCGGGTGATCTTCAAGCACAATTCCGTCGCCGATCTCGAAGCCAAGCTCGCTGCCGCCGATCCGCGTGCTCCAAAACTGGTCGCCTTCGAATCAGTCTATTCGATGGATGGCGACATTGCGCCAATCAAGGACATCTGCGACGTTGCCGAGAAATACGGCGCGATGACCTATCTCGACGAAGTGCATGCGGTCGGCATGTACGGCCCGCGCGGCGGCGGCATTGCCGAGCGCGAAGGCCTGATGCACCGGCTGACGGTGATCGAAGGCACGCTTGGCAAGGCCTTCGGCGTCATGGGCGGTTATATCGCCGCATCGACGGCGCTGTGCGATTTCATCCGCTCGTTTGCCTCGGGCTTCATCTTCACCACCGCGCTGCCGCCGGCGCTGGCGGCCGGTGCCGTTGCCTCGATCCGGCATCTCAAGGAAAGCCAGATCGAACGCTTCGCCCATCAGGAACGGGTGCGCCGGCTGCGCAATCTGCTCGACAAGAACGGCATTCCGCACATGCCCAATCCGAGCCACATCGTGCCGGTGCTGGTCGGCGATGCGTCGAAGTGCAAGTGGATTTCGGACCTTCTGCTCGACAATTGCGGCGTCTACGTCCAGCCGATCAACTATCCGACGGTTCCGAAGAAGACCGAGCGCCTGCGCATCACGCCGACGCCGCTGCATTCCAACGAGGACATCGACCATCTCGTGGGCGCACTGCATCAGCTCTGGTCGCGCTGCGCGCTGGCAAGGGCTGTGGCGTAGAGCCACCAGCACGAAAAATGGATTTCAGATCAGCCCGGCAGCCAACTGCCGGGCTTTTTCGTCGGCGGAGAACACGTCTTCCATGGATCTGGGAGCCGGCAGGCCGCACAGTGCATCCATCACCGTTTCGACGATGTCCGCCATCTTGAGGAAGCCGGTCCGGCCTTCGATGAAGGCTTCGAGTGCCGTTTCCTTGGCGCCGTTCAGCACCGCCCCTTGAGTGCCGCCGCGCTGCATGGCAAGCCGCGCCAGCCTGAGCGCCGGGAAGCGGACTTCGTCCGGTGCTTCGAAATCAAGTCGCGACAGCTTCGCAAAATCCAGCCGTTCAACCGGCAGGTTGCAGCGGCGTGGATGCGAGAGTGCATAACCGATCGCCGTGCGCATGTCGGGGCAGCCGAGCTGGGCGAGAACCGAACCGTCGCTATAGGCAACCATCGAATGGATCACGGATTGCGGATGGACGATCACCTCGATCTGTTCCGGATCGAGATCGAAGAGGTGTTTTGCCTCAATCATTTCCAACGCCTTGTTGAACATCGAGGCGCTGTCGATCGAGATCTTCAGGCCCATCGACCAGTTGGGATGAGCGCGCGCTGTATCGGCCGTGACCTTCTCCATCTCCGCAAGCGTTGACTTACGGAACGGGCCCCCTGATGCCGTCAGCACAATGCGCTCGACGGCGTGGCGCTGGTGTTCTTCCAGCACCTGGAAGATGGCATTGTGTTCGCTGTCAACGGGCAACAACCGACCGCCGCCGCGGCGCACAGCCTCGATAAACAGAGGCCCGGCGGAAACCAGGCATTCCTTGTTGGCGAGCGCGATATCGGCACCGCGCCTTGCGGCCGCCAATGTCGGCGCCAGCCCGGCATTGCCGACGATCGCAGCCATGACCCAGCCGGCATCCATGTCCGCCGCCTCGATCAACCCGCTGCGGCCGGAGGCAACAGCGATGCCTGTGCCGGAAAGCGCATCCTTGAGGCTGGCATAATGGTTGTCATCGGCGGTTACGGCGAGCCTGGCGCCGGTTGCGCGCGCCTGTTCCGCCAGCAGTGCCACATTGCCGTTTCCGGTCAGTGCCATGACCTCGAAGGCATCGCGTCCGCCGAGATGCTGCACGACATCAAGCGTGTTGGTACCGATCGAGCCGGTCGATCCAAGGATTGTTATACGCCGCTGATTCGTGCCGTTGCCAGATGTCATAAACAGGTTCGCATGTTGCTTTTAATGTCGGCCAGCCCTACAGCGGAAAGACCGGTGCGGCAAGCATTTGCTCCCTTGGCGTGATGCGTGACAAGCCATCGCTGTCGTTCTTGATCAGGATCAAAATCCGGCTTCCCGGACTGTGGCAAAAGAGGCGCATGAGCGACACGTCTTCCTTCATTCTGTCTGTGCTTACCCTGCTGATCGTGCCGGGTCCGACCAACACGCTCTTGGCTGCGTCCGGAGCCGCCGTTGGATTGCGCCGTTCGCTGGTGCTGATACCGGCAGAATGCTGTGGCTATCTCCTGTCGATTCTGGCCGTCATCTTCATCCTTGGTCCGCTGCTCGGGGATACCCCCATCCTTGGCGCTGGGCTGCGCATCGCGGCTTGCCTCTATCTCCTATGGTCAGCCTTTGGCCTTTGGCGCGGGACCGGTCTTCCCGGGGAACAGAGCGACCAGATCGGGGCAGTCGCTGTTTTTTTCACAACGCTCCTTAACCCGAAAGCACTGATCTTCGCTCTGGTGATCTTTCCACAAGAGGCGGGGCTTCCGGCGCTGCCATATATGGTGACTTTCGCCGGCCTCGTCTGCACCGTTGCGCTGGGTTGGATCACCTTGGGCACTGGCCTGGCCTCCTCGGCACCGCGTCTTTTGACCCAGGATCGTATCGGCCGGTTCGCGGCTGTCGCGCTCGCCATCTTCGCGACTGTCCTCGGTGGATCTGCGCTCGCAGCCGCTATGGCATAAGAAAGACCCAAAGCCTCGGCGTGCAAAAGCACTACGTCCCGCGTTTCAGCCGGCGGGAATTAACCAAGCATTTACCATGTTTCGTGTTCCCGGTGGAACAGCATTCGCTGCGCCGCACAATAGTCTCATCCCCAGCATTTAAGGCACGTACAGTTTGCTGGAAGAGTGGGACAATGAAAACAGAGAGCGGAATTACCCTTGCCGTTTTGGCCGTATCGCTGATGGTGATCCTCAGCCTTCACTTCGCCATGTCCCATTCCGGCGCACTCGGCCTGCCGACCGGCGTCTCGGGCGAAATCACATCGTCAATCCCCGCACGTTGATTCCAGAAACCGCGTTGATTCCAACGACGGCGGCAGTACCGGTTCGCGCAACCTATCGCTTCTCGTTTGAGAAGCCTGCCTGCATGTCATGAAAAATGGTGATCCCGACGCGATTCTGAACGCGTGACCCCCAGATTAGGAATCTGGTGCTCTATCCTGCTGAGCTACGGAACCACTTGGATAGAACCCATACAAAAGGCTTGGGCGGAAGCCAAGTGTTTTTGCGTTTCCCATAGGCGTCATGGTAGGCCGCAGAATTTTTCCGGGAGGTCGAAGCCCTGTTCCATGCGGCACAACGCGCTTCCGGAACGCATGGCATTGTCGGGTCACTGGATGAGACGACCTCATCAGCAACCCAGAACAAGGAGAGACCCATGCGCAAGTTCATTCTTTCTGCCGTTATTGCCGTTACTGCCGCCGTTTCCTTCGCTGCTCCGTCCCAGGCTGGCGGTTACGACAATGGCAATGGCCACCACAATTACGGCCACAAGAATCACCACTACAACAACGATTACGGCTATGAAGACAACTATAACTACGAGCCGGTCTGCTACATCAAGAAGATCAAGAAGTGGGACCAGTGGGGCAACGTCTACTTCAAGAAGATCAAGATCTGCGATTGATCCCTCTCTATCGGTGTCATTCCAGAAGCCCGGCTGTTCGCGCAGCCGGGCTTCCGCGTTTCGGTCACTCCTGCGACTGAAAACATTCCCGCGTCAGGTTTCGGGCTTGACCAGCGGCGCAGGGGCTGGCGTCCGACGCTTTTGCGGTGCTAAGCAGAAGGAAGGGACAAGGACACCCTCCCGAGGCCTTTCGCAGCAGCTTTCAAAGAGACTTTATCCAGCCATGTTCATCGGAATTGATTGGGGCGGTACGAAAATGGAGGTCATCGCGCTCGATCGCGATGGCTCAACCCGTGCCCGGCATCGCATCCCCACGCCCACGAGCGGTTATGACGCTTGCATATCGGCCGTGCAGGAGCTGGTTGCCGCAGCTGAACAGAGCGCGGGCGAGGCCGGATCGATCGGCATCGGTATCCCGGGTAGCCCCAATCCGCGCACCGGCATCGTGCGCAATTCCAATGCCGTGCTGCTCAACGGCCGCGCACTCGGCCGCGATCTGGAAGCAGCGCTCGGTCGTCCGGTCCGGCTTGCCAACGACGCCAATTGCCTTGCTGTCTCGGAAGCGGTGGATGGTGCGGGCAAGGGCGAACATGTGGTTTTCGGCATCATCGTCGGCACAGGCCATGGCGGCGGACTGGCCATCGGCAGCAAGGTGCATGCAGGATATCAGGGCGTTGCCGCAGAGATCGGCCATTATCCCTTGCCCTGGATGACGGCGGAGGAATATCCCGGGCATAAATGCTGGTGCGGCAAACACGGTTGCCTCGACATGTATGCCTGCGGCACCGGCGTCGAGCTCGATTATCGGACGATGACAGGACGGGACCGCCGCGGCCGTGACATCATCGAGGACAAGCGCGGCGGCGAACCGGTGGCAACCGGGGTCTACAATCGTTTCGTCGACCGGCTGGCGCGCAGCCTGGCGCTTTTGACCAATGTCGTTGATCCCGATGTCTTTGTGCTGGGCGGCGGTATGTCCAATGTCGATGAGATCTACGGCGAACTGCCTGAACGCATCGAGAAATACATTTTCGGCGACAGTTTCGAGACGCCGATCCGCAAGGCGGTGCATGGCGACAGTTCCGGTGTGCGCGGTGCTGCCTGGCTGTGGAAGGACTGATAGCAAGGGGTTGAGTGCATGAGCATTGACGACGACCTGAGCCGGATCGCGCTTCAGGAAAAGGAACTGCAATTTGACAGCTTCAGCCTGGAGACAGGCTGGGCGCTGGGCTCACTCCTGTATGACATGGCAAGGCAGCGCAAGCTTGGCGTGGTCATCGATATCACGCTGTTTTCTATGCCGGTCTTTTATGTGGCCCTTGAAGGTGCGACGCCGGACAATCCCCAATGGGTGCGGCGCAAGCGCAATTGCGTCTTCCGCTTTTTCAAGAGCAGCTATGCGACGGGGCTGACGCTTGCAAAGCAGGAAACCAATCTTCAGGCGAAATTCGGCCTGCCGGATACGGACTACGCACCGCATGGCGGCAGCTTTCCGATCAATGTCAAGGGCACTGGCTGCATAGGTGCCGTCACCGTTTCGGGCCTGCCGCAGCGCACGGATCACGATATGGTGGTCGAAGCGCTGGCAAATATTCTCGGCAAGGATCTCGCCGCTCTGAAACTTGTCGATCATTAGCCTCCAGGGGATACGCGACAGATGGATATTCATGCCTTTTCCCGCGATCTGAACGAATGGCTGGATATGGCGGCCCTGCCGCTCTGGCGCGACCGCGGGTTTGACGGACCCGGTGGCGGTCTTGTCGAAACCGTCGACATGCAGGGGCAGCCGACACGGGCAAACCGCCGTTCCCGCGTTCAGCCGCGGCAGGTCTATTGTTTTGCCGAGGCTGGGCGCCGCGGCTGGAGCGGCGATTGGCAGGCGGTCGCAACCAATGGGCTTTTGTATTTCGACCGGATCTATCTGCAGCCAAGCGGCTTTTATGGTGCGCTTGCGGATGCTGACGGCAAGCTTATCGATTCTTCTTTCGATCTCTACAACCAGGCCTTCGCGCTGCTTGCCTTCGCCTATCTGGCGCAGGTGTTTCCGGAGCGGAGCGCTGAAATGGCAGAGCGCAGCAATGCCCTGCGCGGCCGGCTGGAGACCCATTGCAAGCATCCGAGCGCAGGCTTCGAGGAAGACAATCCGCCGCGCCTGCCCCTGTGCTCCAACCCGCACATGCACCTGTTCGAGGCCTGCCTTGCGAGCGAGACGGTGGAGGGGTTCGATCAGGTCGCCTGGACGAACCTTGCCGACGAGATCGCGGCCTTGTGTATGGATCACTTCATCGACCGGGAAACCGGCGCATTGCGCGAGTTCTTCGATGCTGATTGGGCGCCGTTCTCCGGTGAAAGAGGCCGCATCGTAGAGCCGGGGCACCAATTCGAATGGGCCTGGCTGCTGTTGCGCTGGGGCGAGCGGCGCGGCAATGCTGATGCTCTGGTCAAGGCACGCCGGCTGTTCAACATTGGCGAGCAATATGGCCTGAGCCCGGTGCGCGACGTCGCAATCATGACCTTGCTGGATGATTTTTCCGTGGCCGACCCGATCGCGCGTCTCTGGCCGCAAACGGAATGGCTGAAGGCTGCGATCCGCTTTGCGGCGCTGACGGAAGGCGAGGAGCGGCAGCGCTATATCCGCTCGGCCGAGCGCGCCGCTGCAGCACTCACACGATTTCTCGACACGCCCATGCGTGGTCTCTGGCGCGACAAGCAGACCGAAAACGGCGTCTTCATCGATGAGCCTGCGCCGGCCAGCAGCTTCTATCACATCCTCTGCGCCATCTATGAACTGGACGATTGCCTGAAACGGCTCTGATTCATTCCTTCCGGTTTTGCAATCGCCAACGGCTCGCCCTGAACAGGGCGGGCCGTTATGCGTTCGGGCGGCCAAAACACCCTTTGCATATCGTATGTTGACATAAAGATATCTTTATGTGATTGAGTAAAATGATTGCTTTTGTCGTTTTCAGAACGGGAGATTTCCCATGTCCGCCATTGATGCTCTTTTCGGCGTTGTTTCCCCGAAACCGGATGGATCCGAGGTCATGGCGGCGCTAAAGGCGGCGGCCAGCGAGCGCATCCTCGTTATGGACGGCGCGATGGGCACCGAAATCCAGCAGCTCGGGCTGGGCGAGGATCATTTTCGCGGCGACCGCTTCCAAGCCTGCGATTGCCATTTGCAGGGCAACAACGACCTTTTGACGCTGACCCAGCCCGGCGCGATCGAGGAAATCCACTACAATTACGCCATCGCCGGCGCCGACATACTCGAGACCAATACGTTTTCCTCCACAAGCATCGCCCAAGCCGATTACGGCATGGAAGCCATGGTCTATGAACTCAACCGGGACGGCGCCCGCCTTGCGCGGCGCGCCGGTCTGCGCGCGCAAAAGGTTGATGGCAAGCGCCGTTTTGTCGCCGGCGCGCTCGGCCCGACCAACCGCACGGCGTCGATCTCGCCCGACGTCAACAATCCCGGTTTTCGCGCGACGTCCTTCGACGACCTGCGTATCGCCTATTGCGAACAGTTGCGCGGCCTGATCGACGGTGGCGCCGACATCATCCTGATCGAGACGATCTTCGACACGCTGAACGCCAAGGCGGCGATCTTTGCGACGGAAGAGATTTTCGACGAGATGGGCGTGCGCCTGCCGGTGATGATATCAGGCACGATCACCGATCTCTCGGGACGCACCTTGTCCGGCCAGACACCCACTGCTTTCTGGCATTCGGTGCGCCATGCCGATCCTTTCACCATCGGGCTCAACTGCGCGCTCGGCGCCAATGCCATGCGCGCGCATCTGGCCGAAATTTCCAGCGTTGCCGATACGTTTGTCTGCGCCTATCCGAATGCCGGGCTGCCCAACGAATTCGGCCAGTATGACGAAAACCCCGATGAGATGGCGGCCCAGATCGAGGCTTTTGCGCGCGACGGCCTCGTCAATATCGTCGGCGGCTGCTGCGGCTCGACGCCGGCGCATATCAAAGCGATCGCGCAGGCAGTCGCCAAGCATCCGCCACGCGCCATTCCGGAGGTACCGCGGCTGATGAAGCTGTCCGGCCTCGAGCCGTATACGCTCAGCAAGGACATTCCCTTCGTCAATGTCGGCGAACGCACCAATGTCACGGGCTCGGCAAAGTTCCGCAAGCTGATCACCGCAGGCGATTATGCGGCAGCGCTCGACGTGGCGCGGGATCAGGTGGCGAACGGCGCCCAGATCATCGACATCAACATGGACGAGGGCCTGATCGATTCGAAGCAGGCCATGGTCGAGTTCCTCAACCTGATCGCCGCAGAGCCGGATATCGCCCGCGTGCCTGTGATGATCGATTCGTCCAAATGGGAGATCATCGAAGCCGGCCTGAAATGCGTGCAGGGCAAGCCGCTGGTCAATTCGATCTCGATGAAGGAGGGCGAGGCGGCCTTTCTTCATCACGCAAAGCTTTGCCGTGCCTATGGTGCCGCCGTCGTGGTCATGGCTTTCGACGAACAGGGCCAGGCCGATACGCAAGCCCGCAAGGTCGAGATCTGCACGCGCGCCTACAAGCTCCTCACCGAGCAAGCGGGCTTTGCGCCTGAGGATATCATCTTCGATCCCAACGTCTTTGCGGTCGCGACCGGGATCGAGGAACACAACAATTACGGCGTCGATTTCGTCGAGGCAACGCGCGAAATCATCCAGACCCTGCCGCATGTGCACATCTCCGGTGGCGTGTCGAACCTATCCTTCTCCTTCCGCGGCAACGAGCCGGTGCGCGAGGCGATGCACGCCGTCTTCCTATACCACGCCATCCAGGCGGGCATGGACATGGGCATCGTCAATGCCGGTCAGCTCGCCGTCTACGACCAGATCGAGCCGGAGCTGAAAGAGGCCTGCGAGGACGTCGTTCTCAACCGCCGCGAGGACGCGACCGAACGCCTGCTGGAACTGGCCGAGCGCTTCAAGGGCGTAGCCGGCAAGGAAGCCAAGGAGCGCGATCTGAAATGGCGCGAGTGGCCCGTTGAAAAACGGCTGGAGCATGCGCTGGTCAATGGCATCACCGAATTCATCGAGGCCGATACCGATGAGGCCAGGCTGAATGCCGAGCGTCCTCTGCATGTCATCGAGGGTCCGCTGATGGCCGGCATGAATGTCGTCGGCGACCTCTTCGGTGCGGGCAAGATGTTCCTGCCGCAGGTGGTCAAATCCGCCCGCGTCATGAAACAGGCGGTCGCCGTTCTCTTGCCGCATATGGAAGCCGAGCGGCTGGCCGGCGGCGGGCTTGGCGAACGCAAAAGCGCGGGCAAGGTGCTGATGGCAACCGTGAAGGGCGATGTGCACGATATCGGCAAGAACATCGTCGGCGTCGTTCTCGCCTGCAACGATTACGAGATCATCGATCTCGGCGTCATGGTGCCGGCTGCCAAGATCTTGGCTGTCGCCCGCGAACAGAAGGTGGATATCATCGGGCTTTCCGGTCTCATCACCCCTCGCTCGACGAGATGGTGCATGTCGCTTCCGAAATGGAACGCGAGGGTTTCGAAATCCCGCTTCTGATCGGCGGCGCCACCACCAGCCGGGTGCATACGGCCGTGAAGATCGATCCGCGCTACAATGCGGGCCAGACGATCTATGTCACCGATGCCAGTCGCGCCGTCGGCGTCGTGTCCAGCCTGCTTTCGCCCGAAACGAGGGCCGGCTATGTCGAGACCGTGCAGGCCGAATATAAAAAGGTCGCAGCCGCGCATGCGAAAAACGAGTTGGAAAAACAACGTCTGCCGCTCGCAAAAGCCCGCGCCAATGCCCAGAAGGTCGACTGGCAGGCCTACCAGCCAAAAGCACCATCGTTTCTCGGCACGCGCGTGTTCCAGGGCTGGGATCTCGAAGAACTCGCTCGCTATATCGACTGGACACCGTTTTTCCAGACCTGGGAAATGAAGGGCGTCTATCCGAAGATCCTTGACGACGAGCGCCAGGGCGAGGCCGCCCGCGCGCTGTTTGCCGATGCGCAAGCCATGCTTGTTAAGGTGACTACTGAGAAATGGTTTGCCCCGAAGGCTGTCGTCGGCTTCTGGCCGGCCGGCGCCGTCGGCGACGATATCCACTTGTTTGCGGACGAAACGCGCACCGACGATCTCGCCACTTTCTTCACACTGCGCCAGCAGATGAGCAAGCGGGACGGCCGCCCGAACGTCGCCCTGTCGGATTTCGTCGCCCCGGTCGACAGCGGCAGGCAGGATTATATCGGCGGCTTCGTCGTCACTGCCGGCATCGAGGAAGTGGCGATCGCCGAACGCTTCGAGCGCGCCAACGACGACTATTCCTCCATCATGGTGAAGGCCTTGGCCGACCGTTTCGCGGAGGCCTTTGCCGAGCGCATGCACGAGTATGTGCGCAAGGAACTCTGGGGCTATGCGCCTGACGAGGATTTCGCGCCCGACACGCTGGCCAGCGAACCCTATGCCGGCATCCGCCCGGCTCCCGGCTATCCGGCCCAGCCCGATCATACGGAAAAAGCTACGCTTTTCCGTCTGCTGGATGCGGAGAAAGAAATCGGCGTGACGCTGACGGAAAGCTACGCCATGTGGCCCGGCTCCTCCGTCTCCGGCCTCTATATCGGCCACCCTGAAGCCTATTATTTCGGCGTCGCCAAGGTCGAACGCGACCAGGTCGAGGATTACGCAGCGCGCAAGGCCATGCCGATCTCAGAGGTCGAGCGCTGGCTGGGGCCGATCTTGAACTATGTGCCGGTGGCAAGGGTGGAAGCGGCGGAGTAGGCGGCTAACGCTTTTCCTATTCTGCCTTTACGAGGAATCCAGAGGCGAGGCATTGAAACGCCTCGATTGCCTTGGGCAGAACGTCCTGAGGATTGTCGCTGGCCGCAATCCAGAGCGCCGCGTTGAGTGCTGCTCCGCAAAGAAGCCGGGCTGCGGCCTCCGGGTCCACGGGCTTGACCGTGCCTTGGGCCATCAGGTGTTCGACCGCCCGTCTGGTTGCCTGCAGACAGGCGCCCTGGCTCGGCCATTGCGATGGATCGCCGAGCACGGCCGGCCCATCAAGTAGAACGATTCGCTGGACCTCCGGATCAAGTGCCATTTCGATATAGGCTGCGCCCTCGGCCAGCAGCGCCTGCCAGCCATCGCCGGCGCGCGTTCCGAGTGCCTGCGCGCGCGCTGCCATGTCCGAATCGATCTGGTGCACCACGGCTGCCAGCAGTCCGCGCTTGTCGCCGAAGTTGTGATAGAGCGCGCCGCGCGTCAGTCCGACATCGGCTGTCAGCTCATCCATCGATGCCGCCGCATAGCCCTTTTCGGCAAATGCCTTTCTTGCCGCAGCGATCAGCTTTGCGCGGTTTTCCTCCATGGACTCAATTCGTCGCTTCGCCATCATCGCCTCATATTTCACATACGCTACGTATATTAATTGACATACGCACCGTATGTGGCGCATTCACATACGTGCCGTATATCACGCTGCGCAATGGGAAGCGAACGTCCGATCCGCCGTGCTTTGCGGTTATCAGTCAATTCCGATGAAAAGAGATGGAAATGTCCCCACGAGATGCAATCTTCCCCGCAAACAGACACGCTCTTTACGAAGCGCATGGTTACTCCGCCGCAATCCGATCCGCTGACCTCCTATTCGTCTCCGGACAGGTGGGCAGCCTCAAGGACGGCACGCCTGAGCCCGACTTCGAGCGTCAGGTCCGGCAGGCCTTCGAAAACCTCAAGGCAACGCTGCAAGCCGTAGGCTGCACTTTCGACGATATTGTGGATGTCACGACGTTCCACACGGATCCCGAAAATCAGTTCGGAACGATCATGGCGGTCAAGCAGGAGATTTTCCCGAATCCGCCCTATCCAAACTGGACGGCGATCGGCGTGAACTGGCTGGCCGGCTTCGACTTCGAGATCAAGGTGATTGCGCGGATACCTTCGAACGCCTTACCCCAACACTAAGTGCCAACGCGCCGATTGAGAAGGTCGGACCGGCTGGTGTAAGAACGCCTATGCGTTCAGCATCGTGGCATCGCCTGAGGCGGGCCGGAAAGGAGCCGGATCCATGCCCGAAGACAAACTCGACACAATCGCCCTGATGAGGGCGATTGCCGATAGCCCGAAACGCGACAACGCCGTCTACCATCAGGCGATGGCGCAGGCGCGAAAGGCTTTCGAGGATGCGGAGGCAGAACTCGGCGGACCGGTTGAGGTCACGATAAAAACCAAGCGAAAACGCAGCGGCGCCTATGTGGTCAAGTGGACGTTCAAGCCGCTGGGCTGAGTTTGTTCGGCTGGCAGAGGCGATTGCGGCGCCATCCCGCCAATCTCCAAGAATACAAAAAATATCATCCCCGTTTTCCTTGCCCCGAAACCTTGATCCACAATGGTCGCGTTTCCATCGCCGGAGCGTTTCTCGAGGCGGTCGTGTGCAGGCGGGAGCCGGCGCCTCGTGCGTGAAGCCGTAACGTGCGGCTGATGCCGGGGTGACTTCAAGTCTGGCGAGGAACGCGCGCTTTTCGGTTGTGATGCCTGCGATGGTGCGCAGAATTTTCGCGGGGCCTTCACCGCGCTGTCGATGTCTTCTGCCCTCCCGGTCGGCGCTTGTGGATCCATCTGTTGGGTTGCCGGGTCGATGACGTCGAGTGTTCCGCCTTTGACTGGGAAACCCCGGTGCCGTCGAGATAGAGCTTGTCCTGCATGCGGTGTTCCTTTCAGACAAGATCGAGAATGGCCCTTGCCGCGACGGCTGCGCCATTGGATTGTTTCATCGTTGCGGAATTGGCTTCGAGCCGGTTGCGCATGGCCTGATCGCTCAGCAAGTCGGCGATCGCTGCCGCCAGCGCCGCATCGGTCCATTGATAGCGGTCGATGCGCTGTCCGACACCAACGTCCTGCGCCCTGCGGGCATTGTCGTGGCCGTCCCAGCAATAGGACATGATCAGGGAGGGCACGCCGTAGTAGAGCGCCTCGCAGAAGCTGTTATTGCCGCCATGATGGATGAACAGGCTCGATTGCGCGACGATCGAGGGCTGGGGAAACCAGCTTTCCAGAAAGACATTGTCAGGCACCCGCGCATAGTCGTCGCGCCAGGGGCCGACATTGACGATAAAGCGGTAGGGAAGGACTGCGAAGACGTCGATCATCCGTTTGATCAATACGACGTCCATGGCTCCGAGGCTGCCGAAACTGGTCAGCACCAGCGGCGCGTCCTGATGGGCGGCGAACGCGGGCAGGGCGTAAGCCGCCTCCTGTCGAACGCAGCCGTTCAGGTAGACATGGGTCTTGGGATCTAGCGGCTGGTCGCGTTCAAAGCGCACGGCATCCGGTGAAAGCAAAAGATTGAGGAAGGGTGAGCTTTCTAGAAATTCGCCGGGCGGGCGAGCTTTGAGACCACATTCGATCAGAAAGGCATTCATCCGCCGATGCGCGGGCGCGACGGCTTGTCTGTATTTCTCCGCAAACAGGCTCCAGTCATTCTCCGGGGTTCCACCGCAGCCCGAGAGATAGGGCGGCACTGCCACGTCCGGCAGTTCCGTCTCGGCGCAGGAAACGATGCGCACCCAGGGCACGCCGGCATTGGCAATCGCTGGAAACATCACGACGTTGTCGAGCGCGATGATATCCGGCTTCAGTTGCGCAAGGAGTTGGCGCAGCGGCTCCTCCGCGGCAATGGCGGTATCGACGATCGCATCCCAGGTCGGGGCGACATAGCTTTTGATCTGTTCAAGCGGCGTCTGCCGGAAAGCATCCTGGTGCCGGTTGATGAAATCGGTCCAGTCCGTCTGGCTCTCATTGCCGGAGGAGGGCAGCGGATATTCGGGAAAGCCGTATTCTGCAAAGACGCCGCGAAAGCCGGGATGGCAAATGAACACCGGCCGGGCGCCCAGGCTGCGCAACTGCTGGGCAATACCGACGCAGTTGAGTGCAGCGCCGTAGCTTGCTTCCGGAAAAAACGCGATCACCTTCGGCTGAGTCATGCGAGATCCAATGTCGTTTAGCCCACGACCCGGAAGATCGGCGGAACGCCGCGACCGGCAAGGCGCGGTCGCTGGGAATGGGAGAGCTGGATATGCACGCGCATCAGGTCGCTCGCAAGATCCATCTGCCCGCGCTCGATCTGTTCAAGGATTTGCATGTGCTCGGCATTCGACTGCATCAAGCGATAGGCGTTGACATGCACCGGTGGCTGGCTGGATCGCCGGCGGCGATGATGGCTAACAAGCGCCTCGGACATGAAAGGATTGCCGCAAGAGCGGGCGATCAGCATGTGGAAATCGAAGTCTGTGCGCTCGAACAGCTTCTGGTCGAAATTGGTCTCGTTCATTCCGCGCAGGATGTCCATCGAGTGGCGCAGCGAGGTGATGGCCGGCCCGTCACGGTGAAAGCCCGGCAGCGTCAGCGCCAGCGGCTCGCAGGACAGGCGGAATTCAAGGCTCTTCGCCACCGCGTCGCCGCCGATGGCAAACTGCTTGATCAGCCATTGCTGCCCGGGGGCACGCTCGGCGAGATTGTCTTCGGAAAGCTTTATCAGGGCGTTTTGTACTGCACTGCGGGAGGCATCATAACGGCGCTGCAGGCTGGCAACGGTTTGCGAATCCGCGATCCGGCCTGCTGAAAGATCCCGCAGGATCGCGTTGTAAAGCTCGGTCTCCTCAGTCGGTCGGGCTTCATCCTCAAGGCCTGGAAAGGACGCGGGGTCTATGGCTAAGAGATAGCCGCCCTCCGGCTCGGCGGTGACGATCAGGCGATCTGCGAGGATCTGCAGTGCCTTGCGAATGGGGGTTCGGGACACATTGCAGCGGGAAGCGAGCGCCTGTTCCGGCAGGCGTTCGCCACGTGTCATGCCACGCTCGGTGGCTATATCCAGTATTTTCTGCGCCAGTTCGACATGGCGATGCTTTACCTTTTTTGTCTCTGCATCCATGGCAATTCCGGTTCCGGGCAGGTTTCAGCCCCTGCATGCTGCCTTTTCCGCAAAGGCGATGCAAGGCCGTATCCGAATAATTCGAACGTTGAGCGATTTTGTATTGACGTATTTTTTATAAATAATACTGCCCGTCAACAGCGAGCCAAAGATCGGTGAACCGGCGTGCCGCTTGGGAACAGATGTTGAAACCTCGAGGCCTGCGCCATCGGTGCCACTCGGGACGATGTATTTGCGCAGCGGCGATATCAGGTGACCTGATTCCCGGATGTGCCAGCAAACGGGAGACTATCGTGAAAACTTCAGCTGAAGTGCGTGCATCCGTGAAGATCGCCAGCCTAACCGCCGGCGCCATGTTGCTGTCGGCCGGGACTGCACTGTCTGCCGATCTGGTGATTTCCAACTGGGCCGGTTACATGGCGCCGGATATCGCCGAGACCTTCAAGGCGGCGACGGGCCTGACGATCGAGGTCGTCAACCATGCGACCAATGAAGAAATCATGGGCAAGCTGATGGCAAGCCAGGGCAAGGGCTTCGACGTCGTCTTCGTGTCGTCGCCGTTTGCCCATATCCTCAATGGCCAGGGCCTTCTTGAGCCGTTGAGTGATGCGAGCGTTCCGAACCTTGCCAATCTCTATCCTGAAGCGCGCAAGCTCGCCTATGACCCAGGCAACACCTATGCTGTTCCTTACGCCTGGGGCACGACCGGTCTTTGCTATCGCTCCGATCTCGTCAAGGGCACGCCGGACAGCTGGGCAAGCCTGCTTTCCCCGCCGGATGATCTCAAGGGCAAGGTCACGATGCTGGCAACCGACCGCTGGCTGATGGGTGCCGGCCTCCTCTACAAGGGTTACTCCGTCAACGAAAAGGATCCGGCCAAGATCGAGGAAGCCAAGACGGCCCTGATCGAGGCGAAGAAGACCTTGCTCGCCTATGACGACACGACCTTCTATTCCAAGCTGGTTTCGGCTGAAGCATCGCTGGTTCAGGCCTGGGATGGCTGGTGCAATTACGGCATCGCCGAAAACGACAAGATCAAGTTCGTCGTGCCGAAGGAAGGCTCCGACCTCTGGATCGACACCATGGTGATCATGAAGAATTCGGAGAAGAAGGAGGCGGCGCTGAAGTTCGTCAACTATATCCTCGAAGCCAAGAACCATGCCTGGGCGGCATCGAACATCTTCTACAAAGTGCCGAACAAGCCGGCCATGGAAAGCCTCGACCCGGCGCTGATCAAGCAATATCCGAACATGGGCATGACCCCGGCTGAACTCGTCGGTTACGAGGAATTGCAGGATCTGGGCGAAGCGCAGCGTGACTATTCGAAGGCCGTGAGCGAGATCAAGGCGGCGAATTGAGTTGATGCTCTCTTCTCCCCGGCGGGGAGAAGAGCCGAGCGGATGCGAGGTGATGAGGGGCGTAACCGCGTGCCGCAGAGCCTGCCGCCCCCTCATCCGGCCCTACGGGCCACCTTCTCCCCGTTGGGGAGAAGAGGTTTTGAAACTCCGGAGTCCATTTCTTGTCCTCGCAGACGGCACGTTCCAATCTGATGGCATTGCCCGCGATTGCCTGGCTCGGTCTGTTCATGATCGTGCCGTGCCTGATCGTGTTTGCCTATGCGTTCCTGACGCGCGGTCTCTATGGGGGCGTGGAATACACGCTGACGGCGGAAAATTTCCTCCGGGTGATCGACCCGCTTTACGCCCAAATCTTCCTGACCTCGGTGCGGATCGCAGGTCTTGCCACCCTGTTTGCGATCCTCATTGCCTACCCGGCGGCTTACGCCATCTGCCTTGCGCCGAAACGTCTGCAGCCGATCCTGCTGTTCTTTGCCGTCCTGCCGTTCTGGAGCAATTACCTGATCCGGACCTATGCCTGGATCGTGCTGCTCAACCGCGAAGGGCTGATCAACAATGCGTTGCGCTGGTTCGGATACGACGGCGAGCCCTTGTCGCTGCTCTACAGCGAAGGTGCCGTCATCGTTGGTCTCGTCTACAACTATTTGCCCTTCGTCATCCTCGCGATTTATTCCAGCCTGTCGCGCCTGAACGGCGAGTTGATCGAGGCCTCGCGCGATCTCGGTGCGAGCCGCGTCCGCACCTTCTGGCGGGTGACGCTGCCGCTGACCATGCCGGGCGTAGCCGCCGGCGGCGTGTTCATCTTTGTGTTGTCGATCGGCAATTTCGTGACGCCGGCTTTGCTTGGCGGCGGACGGTTCCAGATGATCGGCAATCTCGTCTACGACCAGTTCCTGACCGCCAATGACTGGCCTTTCGGTGCAGCGCTCGGCATGGTCCTGATTGCCGTCATGATCGCGCTTCTTCTCCTGCAGGCGCGGGCTTCCGCCCGCTTCAGCGGTGAAACGGCGGAGGCCAGACATGGCTGACGCGTTGCTTATCAAGCTGACGGGGCGCACGATACTCGTGCTCGTCTTCGGTTTTCTCTACCTGCCGATTGCCGTTCTGGTGCTGCTATCCTTCAACGAAAGCGGCCTGCCGACAAGCTGGTCCGGCTTTTCGCTGCGCTGGTACGTGTCGCTGGCCGGCAATTCCGACATTCTTCATGCTGCCTGGAACACGCTTGTTGTTGCCGTTGTCGCGACGCTGATCGCCACGGTTCTCGGCACCATGCTGGCGATCGGTATGGAAACGCGCAAGCGCCGTTCGACGCCGCTCGAGGCCTTGGCATTTTCGCCGATGGTCATTCCGGACATCGTGCTGGCCGTCGCGCTTCTGACGCTGTTTTCGCGACTCAACGTGACCATGGGCCTGCACACGATCATCATCAGCCATGTCATCTTCGACCTCGCCTTCGTCTGCTCGGTCGTTCGGGCGCGGTTGAAGAATTTCGACTTCTCGATCGTCGAGGCCTCGCGCGATCTCGGCGCTTCCAGCTTTACCACCTTCTGGCGCGTCACCTTTCCGGTGCTTCTGCCGGCTATCGTCGCCGGAGCGCTGCTTGCCTTCACGCTGTCGGTCGATGAATTCATCATCGCCTTCTTTACCGCCGGCGCCGGTCGCGCCTCGATCACGCTGCCGATGCAGATCTATTCGATGATCCGTTTCGGCGTGACGCCGGAAATCAATGCGCTGGCCACGCTTGTCATGGGCGTCAGCGCGACCGTGCTTCTCATTTCGCAATGGCTGAACAAAGAGCAGATGACCCGATGAACGAACGCATGTCCAAACCCGTTCTGTCGGTCGATATGGTCGTCAAGCACTTCGGCAAGACGATTGCCGTCAATGGTATTTCGCTCGACATCAGGGAAAACGAGTTCTTTGCGCTGTTGGGGCCTTCCGGCTGCGGCAAGACCACGCTTTTGAGAATGATCGCGGGTTTTGAGGCCCCGGATAGCGGCGTCATCCGTCTTGACGAGCGTGACATCACCCGGGATGCGCCGGAAAAGCGGCCTCTCAACCTGATGTTCCAGTCCTATGCCCTGTTTCCGCATATGACGGTCTGGCAGAACCTTGCCTATGGTCTTGAAATGGAAGGCCTGCCGCGCGGCGAGATCGCGACGCGGGTCGATGACATGCTGACGACGACAGATCTGACGGCGCTCGCCGGCCGGAAGCCTGCCGAACTTTCCGGTGGTCAAAAGCAGCGCGTGGCGCTTGCCCGGGCGCTGATCAAGCGGCCGAAGGTGCTCCTGCTGGACGAGCCGCTGGGCGCTCTCGACAAGAAGCTGCGGGAAAAGATGCAACTGGAACTGAAGCGGCTCCAGAGCGAAGTCGGGATCACCTTCATCATCGTTACGCATGATCAGGAAGAGGCGCTGGTCATGGCCGATCGCATCGCGGTCCTTCGCGACGGCAATATCCTGCAATGCGGTACGCCGCAGGAGATCTACGAACAACCGGCCAACCGTTTCGTCGCCGGCTTCATCGGCATGATGAATTTCATCGACGGCGAGATCGGCACGGATGCGCTGTTTCGCGCCGGCGGCCAGGCGCTGGCCTGTGACTTACACGGTTTGAAGCGCAATGCGCCGGCCGTCCTTGCCGTACGACCGGAAAATATCCGGCTCGTGTCCGATGGTACCGGCATTGCCGGAACGGTCGTTGATGTCGCCTATCACGGGCTGGATCGCCAGCTTTACGTCAAAACGGCGCTTTCACCAGCGCCTCTTCAGGTCCGCGTGGCGGCGGCAGGACCTGAAGAGGCCGCCGCGCGAACAGGGGCGAGCGTTTCGCTCGGGCTCAACGCGGCGGCCTGCCGTCTGTTTCAAGAATAAGAGAAGAAGAAGGGAACTCCATGTCCAAGACGATTGCATTCTTTCCCGAAGCCGCCTTTGGTCCGGCGCTGAATTCCGTCGGCATTGCCCAGGCCGTCGAGGCGCTCGGGCACAAGGCCGTCTTTCTGTCCGATCCGGGCTTCGTCGATGTCTACAAGGGCTATGGTTTCGAGGCCTATCCGGTCAACCTCTCGGCGCCGATGCCGCCCGAGCAGATGGCGAAATTCTGGGAGGATTTCATCAACGGGCATATCCCGAATTTTCGCAAAAGCCCCTACGACCAGATCGACAACTATGTGCGCGATTGCTGGGAGGCGATCGTCGACAGCGCCAAATGGGCGCAGAAGGACCTGCCGGGCGTTCTGGCCATGATCAAGCCCGACCTGATTTGCGTCGACAACGTCATCCTGTTTCCGGCGATCAAGCAATTCGGCAAGCCCTGGGTTCGAATCATTTCCTGCTCGGAAAACGAGATCGAGGATCCGAAGATCCCGCCGCATCTTTCCGGCTGCCGTCAGGATGATCTGGAAGGCCACGCCGCCTATCGCGACAGGTTCAATGCGGTGATCAAGCCGATCCATGATGACTTCAACACGTTTCTCGCCTCGACTGGCGAGGAAGCCTACCCGATCGGCCAGTTCTTCGAGGCCTCGCCCTTCATGAACCTGCTGCTTTATCCGGAGGCCGTGAAGTTCGACCGCGAGCATCCGCTCGATCCGAAGCAGTTCCAATATCTCGAAGGCTGCGTGCGCAAGGAAAAGCCCTATGAGGTTCCTGTCTTCGCGGAGAATAATGACAAGCCTCTACTCTATATATCTTTCGGCAGTCTTGGTGCGGGCGATACAGACCTGTTGAAGCGGTTGATCACGACCATTGGAAAGCAGCCCTATCGCGCGCTTGTGAATGTCGGCGACTATAAGGAGCAGTATAGCGATCTGCCGGGCAATATAATCATCGAAAGCTGGTTCCCGCAGCCGTCGGTCATTCCGCAGATCGACGCGGCCATCCATCATGGCGGCAACAACTCGTTCACCGAATGCCTCTATTTCGGCAAGCCGGCGATCATCATGCCCTATGTCTGGGATGGTCACGACAATGCAACGCGGGTGGACGAGACCGGCCACGGCTTCAAGATGCCGCGTTACGACTGGACTGACGAGGACCTCGCAGCCAAGCTGGACGCCTGCGTCAACGATGCGGCGATGAAGGCAAAATTGGCAGCGACCAGCGCCCATATGCAGTCGCAGAACGGCCCGCAAAAGGCGGCCGCCATTCTCGATCAGCTCGCAGCGACGGGGAAGTTCGATGGGTGAAGCATCCTCTGCGCCCCACATCCAAAATGCCACCACCTATGACGATCTCGTCGACTGGGGCATGCAGCCTGACAGCGTTGAAGGCCAGTCGAAATCGACCGGACGCCTGGTGCACAAGGGGCCGAACAACCAGCCGGAATCCGGCATCTGGGTCTGCACGCCCGGCCGCTGGCGGCTCTCCATCCCGCGCGACGAGTTCTGCCATTTCGTCGCCGGTCGTGCGGTCTACCGTTCCGACGAAGGCGAGGTGATCGAGGTCGAGGCAGGAACCGTGGTGATGTTCCCCGGCGGATGGACAGGCGAGTGCCATGTCATCGAGACGATGCGCAACATCTACATGCTGGTCTGAGGCTCTGAACTTCAAATGACTGTCGCAATGTTTGGCTTCATCTCAAAAGCACGAACGCTGCCTAAAGAAAACGAAAGGAAACATCCGATGACCGCCACGCCCCTGATGCGCAAGCCGCTCGACGAAACCGACCTCAAGGATTGGGGCACTATCCCGACCATGATCGAGGGGGAATCGAAGGTTTCCGGCAAGCTGATCCACAAGGGTCCGGACGGCCAGTCGGAATGCGGCTTATGGATCTGCACACCCGGCAAGTGGGAATGCCACGTGACGCGCGACGAATTCTGCCACTTCCTCGAAGGGCGCAGCACCTATGTGCATGAAAGCGGCGAGGTGATCGAAATCACGCCGGATACGGCGGCCTTCTTCCCGCAGGATTGGAAGGGCGTCTGCACCGTGCATGAGACGATCAAGAAAGTTTACATGATCCGGTGAGGTGAGGGCATTTGGGGAAGTCATGCCGCGCGACGGCAAGACCTCTACGCCCTTCAGGGGGCAAGCCCCCTCATCCGCCCTTCGGGCACCTTCTCCCCGGCGGGGAGAAGAGGTTGGCGGCAACCTCTGTACCTCCTCTCCCCACCGGGGAGAGGGCAGGGTGAGGGGATTTCACCATGACAAACACGTTGACAGGAAAACACCATGTTTAATCCAGCCGAGCCCGTTTTCTACAGGCATCCGGACTATATTCAGGCCGCCGGCGCGCGCCACACGGTGAACAACCCGGCGACGCTGGCCCCTGAAGGTGAATTTGCCGAAACGACGGTTGCAGAACTGGATGCCGTCCTGCAGGCGGCCAATGCCGCACAGGCCAAATGGAAGCGTCTGGATGCCAAGAGCCGGGCGACGACCCTGCATAGGATCGCCAACAAGATCGAGGCGACCGACATGCGGCGCTGCGCCGAGCTGATGTCGCGCGAGATGGGCAAGCCCTATCCGGAAGCGATCGGCGAAGTGGCGAACTGTGCCGGTGCCTTCCGCTATTTTGCCGAGATGGCGCGCGACGAGGCCGGCAAGGTGGCAGGCACAACGCAGGCAGGCTCCTTCCAGCATGTGCGTTACGAGGCGCTCGGCGTCAGCGTGCACATCATGCCGTTCAATTTTCCGATCCTTCTGATGTGCTGGACCGTTGCGGCTTCGCTCGCCGCTGGCAATGGCTGCATCATCAAGCCGGCGCTGGCAACGACACTCTCGACCCTGGAATTCATGCAGGTCTTTGAAGCCCTGCCGGAAGGGCTGATTGCCTGCGTGCCCGGCGGCGCCGAAGTTGGGCAATATCTGATTGCCTCGCCGCTGACCCATGCCGTCGCCTTCACCGGCTCGGTTGCTGCTGGGAAGGCAGTCGCCATGGCGGCGGCTGGCCAGATGAAACCTGCGGTGATCGAGGCCGGCGGCAGCGATCCGATGATCGTCACCGCCCATGCGCCGCTGGATGTGGCCGCCGCCGGGGCCGTCACCGCCGCGTTTCACATGTCCGGCCAGGTCTGCACCTCCGCCGAGCGCTTTTTCGTCGTCGACAGTGTGCATGACGCCTTCATCGAGAAGTTCGTTTTCGAGGCAAAGCGCCTGCGCATCGGCAATGGTCTGACCCGGGCGGAGATCGGGCCGCTGGTGAGCGAAGCCGCGCGCGCCAAGGTCATCCGGCTGGTCGAGGATGCGATAGCCAAGGGCGCGACCGTTGCTCTGGGTGGAAAAATTCCCGAAAGCGAGCCGGTCGGCTGGTTTTACGAGCCGACGATCCTCACCGGCTGCACGCCTGACATGGAGATCATGCGCGAGGAATGTTTCGGCCCGGTCGCCGCCGTGGGGCGCGTTGCGGATTTCGACGAGGCGATCCGGCTTGCCAATGACAGCCCCTTCGGTCTTGGGGCGTCGGTTTTCACCACCAGCCTGGAGGAAGCCATGCGGGCGGCGGACGAGC
>NZ_CP120638.1:2792500-4269414 GCF_029537235.1 Rhizobium sp. 32-5/1
ACATCAACCGAGACTCCGTAAGTAGTGGCGAGCGAACGCGGACCAGGCCAGTGGCAATGAGGAATAAAGTGGAACGGAATGGAAAGTCCGGCCGTAGCGGGTGATAGCCCCGTACATGTAGAACACTCATTGTCCTAGAGTAGGGCGGGACACGTGAAATCCTGTCTGAACATGGGGAGACCACTCTCCAAGCCTAAGTACTCGTGCATGACCGATAGCGAACAAGTACCGTGAGGGAAAGGTGAAAAGCACCCCGACAAGGGGAGTGAAATAGAACCTGAAACCGGTTGCCTACAAACAGTCGGAGGGCGCAAGCCTGACGGCGTACCTTTTGTATAATGGGTCAACGACTTAGTGTGACGAGCAAGCTTAAGCCGATAGGTGAAGGCGCAGCGAAAGCGAGTCTGAATAGGGCGTTCAGTTCGTCGCATTAGACCCGAAACCGAGTGATCTAGCCATGAGCAGGTTGAAGGTTGGGTAACACCAACTGGAGGACCGAACCCGCATCTGTTGCAATAGATTGGGATGACTTGTGGTTAGGGGTGAAAGGCCAATCAAACTCGGAGATAGCTGGTTCTCTGCGAAAACTATTTAGGTAGTGCGTCGATCGAATACCTCAGGGGTAGAGCACTGGATGGGCTATGGGGACTCACCGTCTTACTGATCCTAACCAAACTCCGAATACCTGAGAGTACTAATCGGCAGACACACGGCGGGTGCTAACGTCCGTCGTGAAGAGGGCAACAACCCTGACCTCCAGCTAAGGTCCCCAAGTCATGGCTAAGTGGGAAAGGATGTGAGGATCCCAAAACAACCAGGATGTTGGCTTAGAAGCAGCCATCATTTAAAGAAAGCGTAACAGCTCACTGGTCTAAATAAGGGTCTTTGCGCCGAAAATGTAACGGGGCTAAAGCCATGCACCGAAGCTGAGGATCAACTGACTTGTCAGTTGGTGGTAGCAGAGCGTTCCGTAAGCCTGTGAAGGGGGACCCGTGAGGGCCCCTGGAGGTATCGGAAGTGCGAATGTTGACATGAGTAACGATAAAGGGAGTGAGAGACTCCTCGCCGAAAGACCAAGGGTTCCTGCTTAAAGTTAATCTGAGCAGGGTTAGCCGGCCCCTAAGACGAGGCAGACATGCGTAGTCGATGGGAACCACGTTAATATTCGTGGGCCTGGTGGTAGTGACGGATTGCACAAGTTGTTCTTTCTTATTGGATTGGAAGGGCAGCGGAGCGGTTCCAGGAAATAGCTCCACCAATATAGACCGTACCCGAAACCGACACAGGTGGTCAGGTAGAGTATACCAAGGCGCTTGAGAGAACTATGCTGAAGGAACTCGGCAAATTGCACGCGTAACTTCGGAAGAAGCGTGACCTCTTTTTACGCAAGTGGAAAGAGGTGGCACAGACCAGGGGGTAGCGACTGTTTATCAAAAACACAGGGCTCTGCGAAGTCGCAAGACGACGTATAGGGTCTGACGCCTGCCCGGTGCTGGAAGGTTAAAGGGAGAGGTGCAAGCTTTGAACTGAAGCCCCAGTAAACGGCGGCCGTAACTATAACGGTCCTAAGGTAGCGAAATTCCTTGTCGGGTAAGTTCCGACCTGCACGAATGGCGTAACGACTTCCCCGCTGTCTCCAGCATAGACTCAGTGAAATTGAATTCCCCGTGAAGATGCGGGGTTCCTGCGGTCAGACGGAAAGACCCCGTGCACCTTTACTATAGCTTTACACTGGCATTCGTGTCGGCATGTGTAGGATAGGTGGTAGGCTTTGAAGCTTGGACGCCAGTTCAGGTGGAGCCATCCTTGAAATACCACCCTTATCGTCATGGATGTCTAACCGCGGTCCGTTATCCGGATCCGGGACAGTGTATGGTGGGTAGTTTGACTGGGGCGGTCGCCTCCGAAAGAGTAACGGAGGCGCGCGATGGTGGGCTCAGAACGGTCGGAAATCGTTCGTCGAGTGCAATGGCATAAGCCCGCCTGACTGCGAGACTGACAAGTCGAGCAGAGACGAAAGTCGGTCATAGTGATCCGGTGGTCCCGCGTGGAAGGGCCATCGCTCAACGGATAAAAGGTACGCCGGGGATAACAGGCTGATGACCCCCAAGAGTCCATATCGACGGGGTTGTTTGGCACCTCGATGTCGGCTCATCGCATCCTGGGGCTGGAGCAGGTCCCAAGGGTTTGGCTGTTCGCCAATTAAAGCGGTACGTGAGCTGGGTTCAGAACGTCGTGAGACAGTTCGGTCCCTATCTGCCGTAGGTGTAGGAATATTGATAGGATCTGCCCCTAGTACGAGAGGACCGGGGTGGACACATCTCTGGTGGACCTGTTGTCGTGCCAACGGCATAGCAGGGTAGCTATATGTGGAATGGATAACCGCTGAAGGCATCTAAGCGGGAAACCAACCTAAAAACGAGTATTCCCTTGAGAACCGTGGAAGACTACCACGTTGATAGGCCGGGTGTGGAAGTGCAGCGATGCATGAAGCTTACCGGTACTAATAGTTCGATTGGCTTGATTGTTCTCATTGCTAGTGCTCATCAAAGCGCCTCCGGCGCTTTAATGATCCCTTTCTTTATGTCCTGGCGCGTGAAAAACGCTCCGGACGGGCCGCGTCACGAGACGCGACGGCCGCTTGGCCTTGCGGAGCTTTCGCTCCGGATGGGCCCAAAGCAGCTTAGAAAAAGACGTGTTCAAATAGACTAGTCACTAACGACTAATCCCTAATCACTCCTAGAGTGAACCAGCTTCTCATTTGGTTTTGCGCTGTCGCCAGCGCAATTCTTGCCCTTAGTTGACCTGGTGGTTATTGCGGGGTGGCTGCACCCGTTCCCATTCCGAACACGGCCGTGAAACGCCCCTGCGCCAATGGTACTCCGTCTTAAGACGCGGGAGAGTAGGTCGCTGCCAGGTCTATTAAAGGCAAGAAAATACCAAACCATCTTCTCTTCATCCTCGGCCAAAGCCGAAACAACGGGCCGCCATCAAGCGGCCTTTTTGCTTCGGTACGTTAAGCCGGATCAGAAAATCTCAGGGAGAAGCCGTCGCATGCGTGACGGTGCCTCCCTAACATGAGACAAATCCCAAGGGATTTGCTCAGGTAGTAAGTGTAACTGCAAAGCAGTTACACAATCGCGACATTCGGCAATGCCGAATGCGCTTGGCGCGGGTGGAGCAGCCCGGTAGCTCGTCAGGCTCATAACCTGAAGGCCGCAGGTTCAAATCCTGCCCCCGCAACCATCGCCTCTTGGCCACTTTGGCTAGAAGCAAAGTCCCGGCGAATAAGCCCTCCCGCAATCATCGCCTCAGAGATTTTCCCTGAAGGGTAGTCGCGCTTGGTGCGGTTTCCCGCAACCATCGCCATAGATGACCCAAAACCGCCAGGCGTGGCGGTTTTTGCGTTTGTGGCTGGCGCGTGGAAATCATCCGTTTGCTGCAGAGGTTGATGTTTAGACAAGTCATCCGCAATGGACTTCCGGTCCCGTTTGGTGGCGATCGACAGGATACCTGCTAGATCGCCTATGAGGTCAACCGTCAGGCGGTCGCCTGTTTCGGTTGGCGTCAATACAATGCGAGCGATCAACGATCGCAAAATGGTGGCCGCTTCCGTGCGGCTTTCGTTCGAATGCAATGAGGCAAGAAGATTTCGAATCTGAAGCTGATAGCGGTTGGCCATATTCGGATGAAACAGAACCGTTTCCTCCTTCACGTCCAGCAGAAGGCGCTCAAGTTCCTCCTTGCGATTCTGAACGATAATGGCCCTATGCTTTAAGCATCGCCCCTGGTACACCGTCCGAGATTGAGCGGATGATTTGCTGAGTCTCTCGCTCCAGCTTCGCCAGCTCCGCTCGATATCCCGAGAGCGAGGAATTGTGCTGCATGCGCAGCTCGTTCATGCGACGGGTGTATTCCTTGCAAAACTCTGCACAAAGCTGCTCATCCATCAGATGATCGCGCAGAGAGCGCTACACCATATGTTCCAGCTTCTCGCGCTCCATAGTCAGGCGGTTTTCGCAGGTCCCTTTATTCCGCGCCGTTGAGCAACCGACATGTTTTGCGCCTATCATCGAATATCCACCACCACACGAGCCGCAGCATAGAAGGTGTGACAGGAGGTGTTTTGGCCTATTCATCTTCCACAATGGCGCGTCGTGCTTGTTGATCTCGCCTTGCACCCGCTTGGCTTCATCCCAAAGCTCTTGATCAAGGATGCGCAATTCAGGGACATCCTTGATGATCCAAGCATCTTGTGGGTTCATTTGCGACACGCGTTTGCGCGTCGAAGGGTCTTTGATGTAGCGGAGCCGATTCCAGATCAAACGGTCGATGTAGAGTTCATTATTCAGGATGCCCGTACCGCGCTCGCGATTTCCGTAGATGGTGCTTGCACCCCACGCACCGCCTTGCGGACCGGCGATGCCCTCTTTGTTGGGCGTCATCGCAATCGTGCGCGGTGAAACACCGGCAATGTATTCCTTGAAAATGCGCCGCACTACGCCGGCCTGAATTTCATTGATTGCTCGACCGAAACAGGCGACCGCCTGACGGTTGACCTAATAGGCGATCTAGCAGGTATCCTGTCGATCGCCACCAAACGGGACCGGAAGTCCATTGCGGATGACTTGTCTAAACATCAACCTGTGCATCAAACGGATGATTTCCACGCGCCAGCCACAAACGCAAAAACCGCCACGACTGGCGGTTTTGGGTAACCTATGGCGATGGTTGCGGGAAAACGCACCAAGCGCGACTACACTTCAGGGAAAATCTCTGAGGCGATGATTGCGGAGGGCTTATTCGCCGGGACTTTGCTTCTAGCCAAAGTGGCCAAGTGTCAGTGGTTGCGGGGGCACTACAACACCGTGCGTCCGCACTCGTCACTGAACTACAAGTCACCGGCACCCGAAGCGGCTGTCTGGCCTCGCCAAAACGGCCCGACGTCAACGCCAGCGGTGGCGGCCAGGCCGAGCATGCACTAACATTAAACCCGGATCACCCCATGGGGGCAGACCTCAACAACGTCATGGCGCTGCGCGAAGAGGCCGGAAAGCTGGCGCTCAAATTGAACAACGGCGAGCCCGGCATTCTCGCCGGGCCGGATGCGCCGGGCTGCATGCTCGCCAGTTTGACCGCCGCACCCGATGGCACTGTCCCACTTTGGGGGCAGACCGGAAGTTTCATTGTAAACGTGAAGTCCATGCGGGTGCGAATTAATATGGGGCCTCTTCGGCATCAGTGCACGCTATATGCCGTGGATGAATTTCAGCGCCCATGTCGTTGATTGGGATAAACCCTTTCTCCCAGAAACGGGTTACCGCAGCTTCGGCGGTCTTAACGCGCCGCAGGTACCGGGCCTGACGTCGGATATTTTCACGGCAAGAATTATCGAAGTCCACATCGGAAAACACTTGAAGGGGAGATTACGGGGCGTCCAAATAAACGTAGATAGACCGGACACCAATGACCTATTCAAATAATGAAATTTCCATGCATGTAGAGGCAAGGTCCAGAATAAATTTTAAAGGTACATACGTGTTGAAGAAGAGAGCTGGCAGCGTTAAGGAGTATTGATCTTATTCGCGGGGTGAATGCGCATGGCAAAAGCTGCTGGTCAACCACGCCAAAGAACGACCGAACGCCGGAGAAGAAAATCCGCAACAATTGCTGTTCGCGTCAGATGGCTAAAATCATCGGTGATCAAAGCTCTAAAGAACGCAGAAATCAGAGAGAAGCTATTCGCCTTCTTGTTTTGGGTCTGCTTACTGCTATCGCTCACGCCCCTAATTTTCAGTTTTAAGGGCATATTCGGCAGTTTCGCTATCGCGGAACTCTTAGCAGTAGATGCAGCGCCCCTCCCTGGTTGGGTGGCGGACCCAAAATTCAGCGTCTTTCTCACGCTCGCGGGCCTGATGGCTTCCTGCGCGGTCGCGTTGAGGATTCCAACCTATATTCTGGCTTCATTGACGCCTGTCGTTGCCGCGTTTCTAGGACTCGCTGAGCCAGCGCAGCCCATCTTCGTTCCGTTGACACTGGCGTACTGTCTGCTCGCGTTCATTTCGTTGGCAATTTTTGGTTTAAGGGGCCGCTTCCTGTCTCCCGCTGTCGCTATTTTTGCAATTTTTTCATTCTTCGACAGCGCCGCAATAATCCTTCTCGATACAGTGCATTGGATCTCGTTCAACATCTTCGGCGGATCAATTCTCGATTCCGGATCGTACGAGGGATTTCTGCCCGGTTACTTACTCGACGACTATGGGGCTAGTATCGTTGATTTAATCTCATTTTTCGTACTGTTGGTTTCGTTAAGATTCTCGGTCCATCTGGTCAACGACAACAAGCAGATCGCCGGCACGCTTTGGGCAGAAAGAAAAAACACACGGGAAGCGCTGATTAGTGCCGTCGGCATGTGGTGGCCATTAGCAGTGGCCTTCATTGTTCTAACCGTTTGGGCTTATCCAAAATTCGACGCTTTCGTTGAAAACCGGACAATGACCTGGCTACAAAACATGCTTATTTGCGAGCCGGCGAACGAAATGGCTTCAGACTGTATTGCCTATGAACCAGCGCGGGCAACGGCCGTGGAATTCGAACCTATGATGCGAGTACTGGTTGACTACAGCGCTGCCCAAGTGGAATCGACAGCCAACCAAGCAATTCAGGACATTGCAAATCTGAGCATCCAAACTGCAGATGATCTAAAACACACAGTCTATCCTATCCTTGCAACGAAGGTGCTGCCTGAGCGTATGCCGGGCACGAACACACGCGGTTGCAGAAAGTTGAATATCCCCTGTCATGGTGCGAACGGAGCAAAGTCACTAGCCAATTCGGGATATCGCAGGCTACGCGATCCGCCATTGCGAGCACTTGAGCGACAAATCGAAAATGCCTATGTTTTCGCAAATGGTAATGTCGAAGCGTTTCGACAGGAGACTACCAGGTTAATCCAACAAGAGGTTATCAACTATCGAGTCCGTGCCAATATAGCCATCGACAAGACCGTGTACGGACTGAAACTGATAGCAATTTTCTCATTTTTGTACAGCTTGATGGTGTTGATAAAAACTTACGGAATCGCCTTCTCCCGGGTGATATTCGACTATAAATCTCGCTACACTCTATTCGCCCTTTTGGCGGAAAGCGATCGGGCCAAAGGCCTATTTTCGAGCGACAGGAATATCGTCGCGGTACATAAAAACTCGCCGTTAATATTGTCGCCGGAGGAAGGGCTTAACTACTACATTCAAGGTTCTCGCCAAGTCGCGTCCGGCCTCAGCTTCCCGTGGCCTCCATTTCCATTTAAGGGCATCAGAAAGCGGCTTTTCGCTAAGAACTATGTGATGCAGTTCTATAATCTAACTGGAGGAAGCAGCCCGGATTCCGTTGCCATGCATTTCGGCGCGATGGAACGGTTGATTTCAGTCAAAATAAGACAGGGAGATAGGTTCGTTTTCGATTTCCCCAACGTGGTAGCTTTCTCAACAGGCATCAAGGTCAAAACCTTCGTGACACTGAGCCTGCATGGACTTGTATTCGGAAAGGCATTGTACAGAATTGCGGAAGGCGAAGGGGTCATAATTTTTTATATCGAAGGCGAACCAACCGTGCTTTCCGCCGACGATTATGATTCGCCAGAAGTGCGGCGAGATGCGAAGTCCCTAGTCGCATGGCGCCTTGATACACCGTTCAGGATACAATCAAAACTGACAATGGCAGGGCTTCTTGCTTCGGGATATAATATCGCAAAGCAGGATGGTGGAGCAGCTGTAATCCATAACAACCAAATTACTAACGGATCGGCGAAGATGGGCGTTGCGCGCTTTGTGCGGACATTCCTTTCTCCCGTCTGAGAGACAAGTCGCTCAGGATCAATGCCGCTGGTCAATGCGGGCGGCAATCGAACGGCAAGCACAGCTCTCAGCATTTTTCGTGAAAGCGGCGTCCGATTAAAGGGCACTAATTTTCGTGCGTTCCCCATTTGCAAACTGATTACAACCCGTTCCTTTCGGAAACCGGTTATTGCGACTTTAGGGGTGCATGTCGAACTGGTGTGCCCGATCTCGCGCCGGACGCTTTCGCTGTGGAGGGGCGTTTGCAGTTGGTCTGCCCCCATGGGGTGATCCGGGTTTAATGTTAGTGCATGCTCGGCCTGGCCGCCACCGCTGGCGTTGACGTCGGGCCGTTTTGGCGAGGCCAGACAGTCGCTTCGGGTGCCGGTGGCTTGTAGTTCAGTGACGAGTGCGGACGCACGGTGTTGGAGTGCCCCCGCCAGCCCTCGATGATGATCTTCGCTTCTTTGAGCGTGTAGAAGATTTCTCCGTTGAGCAGTTCGTCCCTGAGCTTCGAGTTGAAGCTTTCGCAATAACCGTTCTCCCATGGGCTGCCCGGCATGATGTAAGCCGTTTTGGCACCGACGGTTGCAATCTACTCCCTCAGCGCCTTGGCGATGAATTCCGGGCCGTTGTCGGAACGAATATGCGCCGGGACGCCCCGCATGATGAACAGGTCTGAGAGGACGTCGATTACATCCACAGCCTTCAGCTTCCTCTCGACCCTGATGGCAATGCATTCCCGCGTAAACTCATCAATCACGTTGAGCATTCGGATTTTCCTTCCATTATGCGTGCGGTCCTCGACAAAATCGTAGGACCAGACATGGTTGGGATATTCCGGCCGAAGCCGGATGCACGCGCTGTCGTTCAGCCAGAGCCGACCGCGTTTGGGTTGCTTGGATGGAACCTTCAGCCCCTCCCGTCGCCATATCCGCTCGACCCGTTTGACGTTCACGATCCAACCCGCCTGATGCAGCATCGCCGTGATGCGGCGATATCCATATCGGCCATATTGGAGGGCGAGCGCCGTGATGTCGGCGGTCAATGCCGCTTCGTCATCTGGTGTCTTTGCGATTTTGCGGCTCACGTGGAACGATGCTGGCCGAGAACCCGGCATGCCCGTCGTTCGGACACGCCCAGTTCTGCGGTGACTTGGTCCACACAGGCACGACGGCGAGCGGGGCTTAGACGTTTCCCCTGGCAGCCTCCGCAAGGATCATCTTGTCCAGGGTTAGATCGGAAACAGCCCGCCGGAGCCGCGCATTCTCGGTCTCCAGCTCTTTTAGGCGCTTCACCTGATCGCCCTTCAGGCCACCGTATTCTGCCCGCCAGCGGTAATATGTAACTTCCGTCACGCCTATCGACCGGATCGCCTCCGCCATCGATTTGCCCTGTGCATTCAGCACGTCAACCTGACGAAGCTTCGTGACGATCTCTTCTGCCTTGTGTCTTTTCGCTGCCATTTCAATGTCCTTCTTCGGCTCAGGAGCCATACTTCAAAAAGGACCACTTTTCAGGGGGAAGACAGTTCCTTCTTCCGCCTTTCCAGCGCCACCATCTTCTCATTGATGCGGTCGGCTGCCCCTCCCTTCAAGACGAGGACGAGAAGTGTGTCCAGCTCGCGGTCGATGCGCCTGATCTCGAAGCGGACTCGAGCGAGACCCGAGCCTGCATGCGTGCTTTGATGACCTCACGGGTGAATTCTTTGCAAAACTCTTTGAACAGCTCCGGCTCCATCAGGTGCTTACCGAGGCCGTTGAGGATGGACGCTTCGAGCGTGTCGCGACGGATAATGTGCCGGCTATCACAAGTGCCCTTGGTGCGAGCATTGGTGCATCCGAGCATATCCTTGGTAATCATCGAATAGCCGCCACTGCAGCGGCCACATTTGACGAGGCCGGTGAACAGATGCTTCGGCCGCCGGCGGTCGTTCAGGGAAAAGTTGTCGCCCGGCTTCGTTCCCGGCTCGAGCGCGAGTTGCGCTTGTCGCTGCTTCACCGCGCTCCACTGGCTCTGGTCGATTATGCGGAGTTCCGGCACGTCCTGAGTGGCCCATTCACTTTCCGGATTAAGGCGCGAGACGCGTTTGCCGGTGTCAGGATCTTTCAGATACAGGCGCGGCTTGAGGCCTATAATCAACCGATCCATCGCATTCGTGGTCGGATCGAGAAGATCTTCGGTACATGGAAGCGAAGCTACGGCCTGCGCCGGGTGCGATGGCGCAGGCTTGCAAAGGCAGGTGCTCAAATTCGCCTCACGGCCATCGCCTACAATATGCAACGCAGTTTGAAGATCATCGCTATGGCTGGATAGCGTGCAAGACCACCACTGGCGCTCACACAGGAACGCCAAAAGCCACAGCAACCACCTTGGTGCGGCTATCTTCCAGCGCATTGCCCCGAAACCCGACAAAATCAAACAAAATCAACACAAAGCTCGCCCTGCGCACCGGTCCCCTTTAGCCAAATGCCAAGGCAGAATCGTTGGGCCGATTCAAAACCAGGGCTCAAAGGAGCGTGACCTTATGAGACTCTTCTCAACACTGGACGACACGTTCTGCTTGAACAGAGCAAATGAATACGCCACCTAGTGCAGCATTTTCAGACGGAACGCGTCAGCCCGCCATCGACCTTGATATTCTGGCCGGTTATGTAGCCGGCGCCTTCCGAGGCGAGGAAAGAGATCGTGGCGGCGATTTCCTCACTCGTGCCGTAGCGTTTCATCGGAACGCTGTCGCGCCGTTCGTCTGTTCCCGGAAGGCTGTCGATCCATCCCGGCAGGACGTTGTTCATGCGCACATTGTCAGCCGCGTAACTGTCGGTGAAAATCTTTGTATAGGCGGCAAGACCGGCACGGAACACGGCCGATGTCGGAAACATCGCGGAGGGCTCGAATGCCCACGCCGTCGAGATGTTGATGATCGTTCCGGATTTCTGCCTCTGCATGACGGGCGCGACCAGTCGGACCGAGCGAATGACATTCATGAGATAGACGTCAAGTCCCGTGTGCCACTGCTCATCGGTGATCTCGATGATCTGCGCGCGTGGCCCATGGCCGGCGCTGTTGACGAGAACATCGATCCGCCCCCAGCGCGACAGCGTCAATTCCACGACCCGCGCGAGATCGTCCGCGGACTGGTTCGAGCCGGTCACGCCGATGCCGCCGAGTTCCTCTGCCAGCGCCTTTCCCTTTCCCGAAGAGGAAAGAATGGCGACACTGAAGCCGTCGGACGCCAGGCGCTTTGCCGCTGCTGCTCCCATTCCGCTGCCACCCGCTGTAATGATCGCGACTTTTTCCACCGACATGCCAGTCTCCTGTTTTTCCATTGTTCGTCGTACTCTAGCCGGGAACGACCGAAACATGTCGGAGATTGTGTCGGTTCCGCAGCTGAATTCAATGGAATTGCGCTGATCATTCGTTGAAATCTTTGCACGCTTCACGCAGCTATCCATCACATCGCACGGCCTCAGCCGATACCCATGAGCCGGACAAGAAAATGCCCGCTTTATCGAGCGGGCATGATTGTTGTCTCTGGTTTTCTCAGGCGTGCGGGCGTTACGTCCGGGGCTTCAGATTCTGCGGGTCGTAGAGGGGTTTGTAGCCGACACCCGCAACCTCGACCGGGTAGGTCTCACCGAAATACTCGATATTGAGCTTGCGGCCTTCCTGGCAATAGGACCATGGCAGGTAGGCGAGCGCGATGTTCTTGCCGATCGTCGGACCGTAAGCGACAGAGGTCGTATAGGAACGGCGGCCGAGTTCATCGACCAGCACATCGCCGGTTTCCGGATCCATGACCGGCATCGAACCGACCGGGTAGCGCTTGACGCCCTTGCTGTCGGTGTTTTCGGTCATGACAAGCGTGCAGAGCATGGCCGGCTGATGCGGCCGCGCCTTGTACTCCAGGTGCTTGGCCTTGCCGCGGAAGTCGGCTTCCTTGACCTTCGGACGTGCAAGATCTGCCTCGATTAGGTTGTACTGGGTCAAAAGGTCGGCATTCTGCAGGCGTAGGCTCTTTTCCATGCGGCGCGAATTGGCATAGGTCTCGACCCCGAAGGCCATGACGCCGGTGGAGCGCAGGGCGTCCCAGACGGCGAGGCCATCCTCGTATTTCATGTGCAGCTCCCAGCCCTGCTCGCCGACATAGGAAATGCGGAAGGCTGTGACCGGCTTGCCGCCGATCTCGATCTGCTTGATCGCGGCGAAAGCGAAGTTTTCCGGATCGAGGCCGGTAGGATCGGTTACGACCTTTTTCAACGTGTCGCGGGCATTCGGACCCCAGATGCCGATGGTGATGAACTTTTCGGTGACATCGGTGATGGTCACGTCGAGGCCGCGATCTTCCGCCACGCGCTTCATGTAGTGGAAGTCGCGCGGGCCGGCGTCTGCCCCGTTGATCAGCCGGCACCGATCGGCCATGCGGATGACGGTGAAGTCGGCGCGCACCATGCCCTCGTCGTCGAGGAAGTGGGTGTAGATGCCCTTGCCGATATTGCCGTCGCCACCGATCTTGGCGGCGCAGAGCCATTCGAGGAGCTCGACATGGTCAGGGCCTTCGATGTCGACCATGTGGAAATGGCTGAGGTTGACGATGCCGCAATCCTCGCTCATCGCCAGATGTTCGGCATTGGAGACGCGCCAGAAATGGCGGTTGTCCCACTCGTTTTCACGCACCGGAACGCGATCGCCGTACTTCTCCAGCAGATGCTCGTTGGCAGCGTAGCCATGGGCACGCTCCCAGCCACCGAGTTCCATGAAATAGCCGCCAAGTTCCTTCTCGCGCTCATGGAACGGCGAACGCTTGACGCCGCGGCTCGAGGCGTAGGGCTCGCGGGTATGCACGGCCGGGAAGTAGATCTTCTGGGCAGCCTCGAAGCTGCGGTTCTCGATGAACTCTTCCGTCAGTTGGTGCGGATAGAAGCGGGCATAATCGATTGAGTTATGGTCGATCTCCGTGCGGCCATCCGTCATCCAATCAGCGATCAGCTTGCCGTAGCCTGGACCGTCCTTGACCCAGATGGCGACGCAGTACCAGAGGCCCCGCACCTTCTGGCTCTCGCCGCAGGACGGGCCTCCGGCGGCGGAAACCTGCAACAAGCCGTTGAACGAATGGCCTTCATTGTATCCGAGTTCGCCAAGGATAGGCGTCAGTTCCATGGCCTTTTCCAGTGGCTCGAGGATTTGCTCCATGTCGAGGTCGCGCTGCGAAGGCGACAGGCGGGCCTCATGCTTTTCGAGAATGTCGCGCGGATGACACATGCGCGGATTTGTCTGCTCGTAATAACCCCATTCGATCTGGCCACCTTCGGTCGTCTTCGGGTCGCCGGTGTCGCGCATATAGGCGGAGTTGCCCTGGTCGCGCAAAAGCGGGAACCCGATTTCCTTGCCGGTGCCTTCGAACTCGTTGTAGGGGCCGAAGAAGGTCAGCGGATGGTCGACCGGCATGACGGGAAGATCCTCGCCGACCATTTCGGCGATCAGGCGGCCCCAGATGCCGGCGCAGACGATGACGTGGTCGGCCATGATCGTGCCGCGATGGGTGACGACGCCCTTGATGCGGCCGCCCTCGACGATCAGCGACTGGGCCGGCGTGTTGCCGAAGATCTGCAGCTTGCCGGATTTCTCGGCGGCATCGACGAGCTTGCCGGCAACGGTCTGCGAACGCGGAACGACGAGACCGGCATCGGGATCGAACATGCCGCCCATGACCTGATTTTCCTCGATCAGCGGGAACATCGCCTTGATCTCGGACGGCGAGACATAGTGAGCGCGGGTGCCGAATGCCTTGGCGGAGGAGAGCTTGCGCTTGATCTCTTCCATCCAGGTGTCGTCACCCGTGCGAACCACTTCCAGGCCGCCGATGCGGGCGTAGTGGCCCATCTTTTCGTAGAAATCGATCGAATACTGTGTGGTCCAGACCGAAAGATAGTCATGGCTGGTGGTGTAGCAGAAGTCGGACGCATGCGCCGTCGAGCCGATATCGGTCGGGATGCCTGATTTGTCGATGCCGACGATATCGTCCCAGCCGCGCTCGATCAGGTGATGAGCGATCGATGCGCCGACGATGCCGCCGAGCCCGATGATTACGACTTTCGCTTTCTGAGGAAACTGCGCCATTGCATACGACCCTGATTGATATTGAAGAGGGATTTTAGGATTTGCTGCGCAGCAACCAGAGCCTGTCTACGACATAATCAGGATGCTGCACGACCACGGCAGCGCGCAGCGGACGGCAGCATCCCTGGTTCGCCGGCAATCGTCGATTCCCCGTATTGAAAGCACAGTAGCCAAGGCGGCGTCAAATATGTCGCGCATGATATCTCCGCGGGGCGAACTATGTCTCCGAAAGCGGCATGCGTTGATGGAAAAGGGTATCAGCGTCCGATGGCTTCCCCTGTGCTTTTCAGGAACAAGTGCATTTTCTCCGGATCCAGCGAGACATCGATTGTGTCATCCGGCCTGACGCGCGACGCGGCATGAATCTGCGCGGTGAAAGCGCCGGCGGCAACCTTGCCGATCGCAAGCGTGTGCGGACCCAGTGGCTCTATGTCGGCGACATGCACCCGCACCTGCGGAAACGCGGGGTTGGCTTCCATCGTGTGCTCCGGGCGGATACCGAGAACGACGGCCTGTCCGATCGCCGTGGTGAGGCGCCCAGCGGTCGGCGCGGGCACAGGGATCGCCACATCGCCGTCTGCCCGGAAGAATACATTGCCATCCGTGCTGTCGAGCCGACCTTCGATGAAATTCATGCTGGGCGCGCCGATAAATGCTGCAACGAAAAGATTCTTCGGCGATTCGTAGAGCGTGATGGGATCTGCAGCCTGTTCAATCCGCCCCTGATTCATCACCACGACGCGGTCGGCCATGGTCATCGCTTCCACCTGGTCGTGCGTGACGTAGACAATCGTGGTCTGCAGGCGCCGGTGCAGCAGCTTGATCTCGGTGCGCATTTCGATGCGCAGCTTGGCATCGAGGTTGGACAACGGCTCATCGAACAGAAAAACATCCGGCTGGCGAACAATGGCGCGACCGATCGCGACACGCTGGCGCTGTCCGCCGGACAGGGCGCTCGGCTTGCGCTCAAGATAGGCATTTAGATTGAGAATGCGGGCAGCATTGGCCACGGCCTTGGCGATCTCGTCCTTGGACGTTCCGCGCACCTTCATGCCATAGCCGATGTTCTCGGCAACGGTCATATGAGGATAGAGCGCATAGTTTTGAAACACCATCGAGCAATTGCGAAGCCCTGGACGCAGGCCGGTCACGTCGCGGTCGCCGATACGAATTGTCCCGGAGGATTCCTGTTCGAGGCCGGCAATCATGCGCAGCGTGGTGGTCTTGCCGCAGCCGGAGGGACCGACGAGAACGACGAATTCCTTGTCGGCTATAACAAGATCGAGGGGTGGGATGACCGCAACGCTGCCATAGGACTTGGTGACCTGTTCTAAACGCACCTGGGACATGATGCTCGACCCTTTTTTATGAGAATCCCATGGTGCTGCTGATGCGGCCATGGTTCGTCTTTCTTTCAGAAACAACCGAACCCGCCCCGGACAAGCCGGGGCGGAAATTGCGATGAACGCCTTATTTGGCGGCAAGCCCCATCGACGCGCGATATGCGGCCAACTGCTTGTCGCGACCGAATTCATCGGTCAGCTTGTTCCAGCCCTCAGCCACCGTGTCGAGCGCCTGCTGCGGCGTCACTTCTCCGGCCAGCGCCTTGGAAAGCTCGATTTCGAGAATTTCCGTGTAGGAGAAATAACCGGGCAGGCGCATATCAAGGGCTGTGTTCGTGGCTGTCACAGCCGCTTGTTGCGCCCCGAGATATTCCTTGGCTTCGCGTTCGGAGAAGCTCTTCGACCAGAGCCCCATGTTGGTGGTGTGCGAGATACGGTAGGGGTTGACGCCTGTGCCGCCTGTCACCGCCGCCTGGCCGGATACTGCCGGGCTGGTGAGGTACTGGATGTAGTTCCAAGCCGCTTCCTGGTTCTTGGAAGATGCGGGAACGGCCGCCTGCCAGCCACCGAAGGCCATGAAGGACGTCTGGAGGACTTCGGGCTGCTTGTCCCATGTCTTGGTCTTGTAGTTCCAGATTTCATCCACGCCCGGCAACGGTGCTGAGCCGACATTGCCGGCGACCTTGGACTGCTTGGGATCGGCGCCGATGACGCCCGTGTCACCCCAACCGATCGACTCCGCGACCTGTCCGCCGGCAAAGGCGGCGTTCACTTCACCGAAGGAGAAGTTCAGCGCATTCGGCGGAGCAAGCTTGGAGGCGCGGATATATTCCTCGAGGCCACGAACCCAGCCCGGATTGTTGACCTGCGCATCCATCGTGTCCGGATCGAAGAACATGCCGCCCGGATTGGCGGGATGGCTCGTGTAGCCGGCGACATGGCTGAACAGGAACCAGAACTGCTGGCCGCCGCGGCGGAAGGCTTCCGCCGTTCCCCAGAGGCCCTTGTCCGGCTGCTGGAAGAATTCAGCGATGTCGAGATACTGCTTCCAGGTCTTTGCCGGAGCGAGGTCGTAGCCATACTTGGCCTTGAAGGCGGCCTGGTTTTCAGCATTTTCGAAAAGGTCGATGCGGTAGGTATAGGTATGCGCGTCGCCGTCCATGGTCTGCGACAGGACCTTGCCGTTCCAGACCATCAGCTTTTCGCGATAGACCGGCGCGATGTCTTCCCAGTCAGCGCCTGTCTGCATCGAGGCTGGCATTTCGGAGAGGAAGTCGGTGAAGTCCGGGGCCCAGGCCGGGGCAAAGGCAATCATGTCAAACGTGTCTTCGCCTGAAGTCAGCGAAGTGACGATCTTGGGGTAGAGTTCCGACCATGGAAACTCGACGACATTGACCTTGCCGCAGGTCTTTTCTTCCCAGCCCTTGGCGGCCAGCTGTAGCGCCGAAGCGATATAGGGGCCGGTCTGTGTCGTGGCGTTGATCGTGACGCCGGTATAATCGGGCTCGCAGGCCATCGCCGCCGTGTTCGCGGTCAGGGCCAGCAATGCGCCGGCGGTTGAGCTAAGCAGAAGTCTCTTCATGGTTTCCTCCCAGAATTAAAACGTTGGTTCAAGCGCGTAGACCGGTCACTTAATCGCTCCCAAAAGCAGGCCGGACCGCATCAGCCTGCTTAATATTCCCGCCATGACGACCATGGGTATGATCGCGACCAGGGCGGCTGCCGATATCGCCCACCATTCATCGCCGCGCTGGCTGTTCTGGCCGGCGACGAGAATGGGAAGGGTCTGCCATTTGGAATTGGTCAAGAAGAGCGCAAACAGGAACTCGTTCCAGACGAAGGCCAGGGTGATCATGAACGTCGCGATCAGGCCTGGTTTTGACATGGGCAGCACGATACCGAAGAAGATTCGCCATGTCGGGACATTGTCCACCATTGCCGCTTCCTCGACCTCAACCGGCAGGGCCGCGAAGAAATCGCGCATGAGCCAGATGACGATGGGAAGCGAAAAGGCAACATAGGCGAAGGTGAGGCCTGTATAGGTATCGACGAGCTTGAAGCCCATCTTGCCCATTTCGGTATACATCAGGTACAGCGCGAAGGCCGTGACGATCGGCGGGAACATGCGCTGGCTGACGAACCAGAAGACAATGTCGTCATTGCCGAGCACCGGTCCGGGGAGCCTGATCCGACTGGATCCGATGGCAAGGGCGAGTGCGGCGAAAAAGGCACAGATCAGCGAGATTGCCTGTCCGAGGCCCAGCGCATGGCGGCCGAAGAGGAAGCCTCCGAATGCGATAAAGACGAAGATGACTGCCGATAGCAGCTTGACCTCGAAGGTAAAGCGCACAAGGGCATAGGCCGCCATCGCGCCGATGAAGGTTGCGAGCAGTGATGCAGAAATTCCGATGATCGTGGAGGCGATAAAGGTCGCATAGAACTGTCCACGGGCGCCGGAAAGCAGCTCGCTCCAGGCCGTCAGCGACGGCTCGAAGTCCACGAAGGGAATGTAGGTTGGACCGCCGACGACCCCAAGCGGCGATTTGAAGGACGTGATCACTGCCCAGTAGAGCGGGAAGAGGGTGAAGGCCAGCCAGATCAGGCAGCCGGCGAGCGCCCACCAGCGGCTGGGGCCCTTGAGGTCGCGGATGCTCATCTGTGCTTCTCCAGATAGGGCTTCAGAACAGCCAGATAGACGAGGCCGATGACGGTGATCACGAGCAGGAACAGGAAGGAGAGCGCCGACGTATAGCCGAGATTGAACTTCTTGAAGCCTTCCTGATAGGCAAACAGGGTCAGCGTCTCGGTCGAGATGCCCGGCCCCCGCCTGTCATGACAAAAACGGTGTCGATGATCTTGTAGCTCTCGATCAGGCGAATGAAGACGACAGCGGCAGAAATCGGCAGCATCATCGGGAAGGTAATCCCCTGAACTGCTGCCAGGGGCTGGCATTCTCCAATGCCGCGGCTTCGTAGACATCGTCCGGCAGCGTCTGCAATCCGGCCAGCAGCATGAGGATGACAAACGGTGTCCACTGCCAGACTTCGACCGCGATGATGGCGCCGATGGCCCAGGTTGTCTGGGTCAGGAACGGCAGGTTGGGAAAACCGAAGAAAGTCATCAGTTCGTTGAGCGGCCCCATCGTCGGATTGAGTAACTGCCGGGCAATCAAGGCTACAGCGACCGGTGCGACCAGCATCGGCAGGAGAAAGCTGACGCGAAACAGGCCTTCGCCGGGAACGCGCCGATTGAGAGCCAGGGCAACGGCAAAGCCGATAACATATTGCAGCATTACCGAGGTGACGGCGATAACAGTCGTTGTCCAGGTGACTTGCCAGAAACGTGGGTTCTGCAGAAGCTCCGTATAGTTCCCGAAGCCAACGAAACGCGCCGGGATCGGCGGCACGAGCCGCAGGCTCATGAAGCTGGTGGTTAGGGAGTAGATCAGCGGGAAGATGGAAATCACCAGCACGATCAGAAGGGCCGGCCAGATAAAGAAATGCTTGATGGGATCCTGGCGCGTCATCCGGCAACTCCCTGCCGAAGAAGTGCTTCGACCTCTTCAAGGCGCGGCATTGCTGGCGCTGTGCCGCGCCGGGTGACTGCGATTCCTGCGGTTGCGCAGCCGAAGCGCACCGCGTCCACCGGCTCAAAACCCCGCGAAAGTGCTGCGGCAAAGCCACCGACGAAGGCATCGCCAGCCCCGGTCGTGTCGATCACCGTGCCTGACGACATGGCCGGCACATGAACGGATTTGCTGGCGGTGTGATAGAGAACGCCACGTCCGCCAAGCGTGATCAGCGCTGTACGCACACCCTTCGCAAGCAGCGCATCGCCGGCACGTCGTGCATCGTCCAGTGTGTCGAGCACAAAGCCGACGATGGCCGCGGCTTCCGTCTCGTTCGGCACGATGTAGTCGCAGAGCGGATAGATCGCTTCGGGAAAGCTTTCTGCCGGTGCCGGATTGAAAATAGTGGTGACGCCAGCCGCGTGCGCAATTTCGAGCGCCCGTTGCGCTGCCTTTGCCGGCTGCTCGAGCTGGGTCACGAACACCAGCGACTGCTCGATCGTTTCGCGCGCCGCCTCTACATCGGCGATATCGATGGTACCGGCCGCACCGGGATAGACGATGATCGCATTTTCGCCGTTCTCGTCGTTGACGTAGATGAAGGCGGCACCTGTGGGCATATCATCCATCTGCACGACCTTCGGCCGGACGCCGGCTTCCGCATAGGTCTTCAGCGCCATGTCGCCGAACGTGTCCCGGCCGATTTTGGAAATAAACGAGACCTCCGCACCGGCGCGGGCCGCGGCGACGGCCTGGTTTGAGCCTTTGCCACCTGGGCCTACCGAGAAGCCGGTGCCGGTAATGGTTTCACCAACATTGGGCATTCGCTTGGCCAGGTAGGCCGTGTCGGCTACAAAGATCCCGAGGATCGAAACGCCTGCCTTCATGACGATCTCCCCGCTTTCAAACTGTTTCCGGCGGAATGACGCCCTTGGTGAAGATGAAGCAGCCGTAGAAGCGGTTTTCTCCTGTCGTGATCACGCAATAGGCTTTCTTGGCTTCCTCGTAGAATTTGAACCGCTCGATGCCGTACATCGGCGCCGGCTTGCCCTCAGCCGCATCGATCTCTGCCTGAACTTCGCTCTGGACGACCGGAATTTCATCCGGAGCGCCCATGATTTCCATGCGCCCCGCGGACGGCTGCAGCGGCGTGTCGAGGGGCATTACCGAAAGGATTGCTTTGATGGCCCGGGCGGTCGAGACATTGTCGATGCGCAGCAGCTTGCCGAGCACGGTCTGGCGGGCAATGGAATCGGACGGGAAGTTGGTATCGGATACCACAAGCGTATCGCCATGGCCCATGGACCGCAGCGCGTGCAGCACATCGGCGTTCAGCGCCGGGTCGATGTTCTTCAGCATGAAAGTCCTCCCTCATTGTCTCTGTCTCGAAACGATATCCGCCTGAGACTTTTGGGGTCGCCCGCCGCTCCGGCCAAACGATCCCCTTGCATGTTTCGTCCAAAACCGAACGGCGTCGGCGCTCCCCGCGCCGCGTCCGGTTCCCCTATTCGCCGTAGGGGATCCAGATGTTCTTGATGTCCACCGCGCGGCGCAGATAGAGCGCGCCCTCTGCGGCCGTCCTGTCCATCCAGTCCGTGGCCTTGCCATTATCGACGAAAGTTCGCTTCAGGTTGCCAGCGGACAATTTCTCCACCATCGCTGACAGTTCAGCCGTGCCGAAGGCCCAGAGCGCATCGACGTCGTTATGCGTCGCGAGCGTCTTTGCCAGATCGTCTGCCGGGCCGGTGACAATGTTGACAACGCCGGCCGGAACATCCGACGTTTCGAGAATGGAATAGAAATCCGTGGCTGCAAGCGGATGTGGCTCGCTGGGCACGACGACCACGCGGTTTCCAGTGGCGATCAGCGGCGCAACAAGGCTGATAAGCCCGAGCAGCGGTGCTTCCGGTGGGCAGATCACGCCGACCACGCCGAGCGCTTCCGGCATGGCAAGTGCCACGCCGCGCAAGGGTGGCTGATGCACCACGCCCTCATACTTGTCGGCCCAGGCGCCATAGGTAAACAGCCGGGCAATCGAAGCTTCAACTTCCGCCTTTGCAGCGGAGGCTGAGGCACCGGTCATCGCGCCGATGCGCTCGGCAAAGGCGTCGGCGCGGCCGCTGAGGTTTTCGGCAATGTAATAGAGGATCTGCGCGCGGTTATGCGCCGTGGCGCTGGCCCAGCTCGATGCGGCATGGGCCGCAACGACTGCATTGCGGATATCCTTGCGGTTGCCTTCCCCGACTTCGCCGATCAACTTGCCCTTCGGCGAAACGACGGGGCGGGAATAGTTGCCATCCGGACGCGCCTGCTTGCCGCCGATAAACAGTTTTGCCGTGCGGTCGATCGTCGGCTGCGAGAAGTCACCGGTCGTCGTCCTGATCTGCGGCAGGGCCGCAATGGTCCGTGCCTTGCGCCCGAGCCAGGCCTTCGGCTTCAGATATTCGTAGCAGCCTTCCCGTCCACCCTCGCGGCCGAAGCCCGATTCGCGTTTTCCGCCGAAACCGACAGCCGCGTCGAACAGATTGGTGGCATTGACCCAGACGACGCCGGCTGCAAGTTTCGCCGCAACATTGAGCGTAAGCCCGATGGTCTCGCTCCAGACGCTGGCGGCAAGTCCGTAGCGGCTGTGATTGGCAAGCTGGATCGCTTCTTCCGGCGTACGGAAGGTCATGGATACGGCGACCGGACCGAAGATTTCCTCCGTCGCCACGGTCGATGTCGGCTGGACGCCGCTGAGCAGCGTCGGCGGATAGAAGCTTCCACCCTTCGGCATGTCGATCTGTGCCTGATGCAGCGTCGCGCCTTCGGCCACGCCCTTTTTCACCAGGCTCTCGATGCGACTCAACTGCACCGGGGCGACGATCGCGCCCATGTCGATGCATTTGTCGAGCGGCTGACCGACGCGCAGCGTCTGCATGCGGCGCTTGAGGCGCTCGTGAAACAGCGCGGAGACGCCTTCCTGGACGAGGATGCGCGAACCTGCACAGCAGACCTGGCCTTGATTGAACCAGATCGCATCGACGACACCTTCGACCGCGCCATCGAGATCGGCGTCCTCGAAGACGATGAAGGGCGACTTGCCGCCGAGCTCCAGCGTCAGCGATTTGCCGCTGCCGGCCGTGCGTTCGCGAATGATCCGACCGACATCGGTCGATCCGGTAAAGGCGATCTTGTCGATATCGGGATGATCGACCAGAAGCGCACCGGTTTCGCCTTCGCCGGTGACAATGTTGATAAGCCCTGCGGGCAAGCCGGCGGCTGCAGCAAGTTCGGCAAAGAGCAGCGCGGTCAGCGAGGTAAATTCGGCCGGCTTCAGCACGACGGCATTACCGAGTGCCAGCGCCGGCGCCAGTTTCCAGGACAGCATCAGGAAGGGAAAATTCCAGGGAATGATCTGCCCAACGACGCCGACGGGGGCGTGATCGGCGAATTCTGTATCCTGGATCTGTGCCCAGCCGGCATGATGATAGAAGTGCCGGGCGGCGAGCGGCACGTCGATATCGCGAGTCTCGCGGATCGGCTTGCCGTTGTCGAGCGCCTCGACCACTGCGATCAGCCGGGCATGGCGCTGGATCATCCGGGCCAGCGCATAAAGATGGCGCGCTCGGGCATGGCCCGGCAGTTTCGCCCACTGCACTTGTGCCTTGCGGGCGCTGGCGACAGCACTGTCGATATCCGCCTTGTCGCCAAGGCTGAGGCGCGCGAGAGCTTTTCCGGTTGCCGGCTCGAAGGTGTCAAAGCTTTTGCTGGACGCCGACGGCACGAAGGCGCCGTTGATGAAATGGCCGAAGCCGGAGGCGTGGCGCGCGAGCCAGGCGCGGGCTTCTGTATCGGCTTCGGGAGCTGGGCCGTAGGACATGTCGTCGAAATACTTTGCTACATCAGAGATTGCGGCGGTCATCGTCATCATCCGATCGGGTGTCTGTTGAGGGCCGAGTAGGCGCCGGTCACGTGGTGCTCAAGCTGCCGCTCGATATCGGCAAGCAGGCTTGAAGCGCCGATGCGGAAGAGATCGGGTTCCAGCCATTCGCGGCCCAGTTCTTCCTTCATCAGGAACTGGTAGTTCAGCACATCCTTGGCCGCCGAAATCCCCCGGCCGGCTTGTAGCCGATCTTGATGTCGGTGCGCTCTTCATAGGCACGGATCGCCCTCAGCATGGTTAGTGTCACGGCGAGCGTGGCGTTGACGCCCTCCTTGCCGGTGGATGTCTTGATGAAATCTGCACCCGCCATCATGCAGACCAGAGAGGCTTTTGCGACATTGCGCAGCGTCTTCAGGTCGCCCGTTCCGAGGATAGCCTTGACATGCGCATCACCGCAGACGGCGCGATACTCGGTCATCTCGTCGTAGAGTGCCGACCAGTTCCCGGTCAGCACGTGTTCGCGCGTGATGACGATATCGATTTCCTTGGCCCCGGCGGCAACCGAGGCTTCGATTTCCTTGACCTTGAGGTGATGGGGGCTCAAGCCCGCAGGAAAGCCGGTCGATACGGCGGCAACCGGAATGCCGGAATCGCCAAGCGCTTCCACCGCAGTTCCGACGTAACGATGATAGACACAGATCGCGCCTGTCGTAATTGAGCGATCGCCCATTCCCAGCGCATCGAGAATGTCCGCCCGAACCGGATTCATCGCCTTTGCGCAAAGCCGCTTGACGCGCTCGGGCGTATCGTCGCTGTTCAGCGTGGTGAGATCGATGCAGGTGACCGCCTTGAGCAGCCAAGCCGCCTGGGCGTCCTTTTTGACGGTGCGACGACCCGGCAGCGTCGCGACGCGCCGCTCCGTTGCGGAGAGATTGACGCGTGTATCCATCACCCAGGAAAGATCGAGGGCCATGCCGGGATTCCGCAGAGAAGCATGGTTCGACAGCGTCACGCCACCGTCACGATCTACAGTCTCTCGGCGATGTGCAATTTCGGCTTCCACTTGGCTTCCTCCCGGTGCCGTCCGTTATGTCAGGCACATGGTTTGTTATTTTCTTATCATTGATTTGATAATTTCATCACAAAATGGAATCGTCAAGATTGTTCTGGAAGCAGCGACGAAAAATTTTTTCAGGCGAAGAATTCTGTTGGGCCGTCTTCGGTTAGTACGGCGTCAAAAGCCTGCATATCGCTGAAAAAGGCCGGTTTGAGCCTGCCCATCTTGCTCCGGTCGATCAGCAGCACGTTCTTTTCGGCTCGCGACATCGCCTTGCGCTTGATTTCCGCCTCATGAAAATGCGCGCAGGTCGCGCCGTGCCGGCTGTTTACGCCAGCCGCTGAAAGAAATGCAACATTGATCACCAGCGAATCGAGTGTTTCCAGCCCGGAAGACCCGGAAAACGATGCGGAAGCGGGGTGATAGAGGCCCCCGAGCATGACGAGCCGCACATGTGGCTTGCGTGTCAGCCTCTCGGCCACGTTGAGCGAGTAGCAGACGGCAGTCAGGTGAATATCGTCAGGGAGAAGATCGACGAGATAGGGCAGCGTTGTGCCGCAATCGAAAAAGACGGTTTCGTCATGGTGGATATAGCTTGCCGCATGAGCGCAGACATCCCGCTTCGCCGCCGCGTGACTGTCGGCCGCCTTGGAGAGTTCATAGGGATTGTCGGGCTCGCTTTCGGCTGCGGGCACGATATGGCCGCCGAGAAAGCCGAAAAGGTCTGAATTGGCGCTGACATCGCGGCGGACTGTCATTTCGGAAACGCCCAGGATCTGGGCAGCGTTCCGGATGTGAAGAACGCGGTGCTGCGACAGGGCATCGGACAATGCGGCAATGCGCTGTCCCTTACGCGTATTCATGAACCAAGCCTCGTCTTGTTATACGTGGAGCCGTCCTGTTCCGTGGTTGCGGGAACGCATGCTTGTCACATCATGGATAGCGTTTTGTTCGAAATTTAACAAGAGCGTGGCAAGTTATGCTTAAGCGTAAAGTTCGTGACTCTCCGCCCGCTGCAAAAACAGACATCCACAGAACACGACCCACCGGAGTCTCAGATGACCACCTGCTCGCCTATTTCCACCACGCGGTTGGCCGGCAGGCGGAAGTAGGCGGACGGATCGATGCCGATGCCGGCCGTTGCGATATAGAGTTTGTCCTGCCAGCCGGGCAGGCCTGCCTTCGGGTCGCTGATGATATTGCGTCGGCCGAGGTAGAACGAGGTCTGCATGATCTCGAATTTGAAGCCGGCCTTCTTGCAGAGGGCCAGTGCACGCGAGACGTTCTGATCGTCCATGAAGCCGAAGCTGACCTCGATGCGCAGGAAACGCTCCGACAGTCTGGTGATGGTCACGCGCTGCGCGTCCGGGACATAAGGCACATCGGCGGTGTTGACGGTCAGGATGACGTTCTGCTCATGCAGGACGTGATTGTGCTTGATGTTATGCAGCAGAACGGCCGGCGTGGTATCCGGCAAGCTCGTGAGGAACACCGCCGTGCCCGGCACCGAAACCGGCGCATGATCGGATTTTCGTTCGATGGACTTGATGAACATTTCCAGCGGCACATCGTTGCGCGCCGTCTTCTGGCGTAGAAGCAGCGATCCTTTCCGCCAGGTCCACATGATGATCATGATCACGAAGGCGAGAAGCACGGGCACCCAGCCGCCATCATGGATTTTCAGGAGGTTGGCGCCGAGGAACACTACCTCAAGCGAAAGAAGGGGAAGCAGGACCAGCACAGAGGTGACCGCCGACCATCCCCAGACAGAGCGCAGATACTGGACACACATGAGCGTCGTCACCACCATCGCGCCGGTGACAGATATGCCATAGGCGGTGGCCAGCGATTCCGAATCCCCGAAGGTGAAGATCAGCACCATGACGCCGACGAACAAAAGCATGTTGACCGCCGGCACGTAAATTTGTCCCGTATTGGTCTCGGAGGTGAAGGTGATCTGCAGCCGAGGCAGGAAGCCCAGATGCACGGCCTGACGGGCGAGCGAGAAAGCGCCGGTAATAACCGCCTGGCTCGCGATGATGGTCGCCGCCGTCGCGAGAAGCACGATCGGCAGCAGCGCCCAGTCTGGATACATCAGATAGAACGGGTTTTCGACAGCCTCAGGATGGGCAAGCACAAAGGCGCCTTGCCCGAGATAGTTCAGCGCTAGTGCCGGGAAAACCAGGATGAACCAGGCGACCTGGATCGGCTTGCGGCCGAAATGCCCGAGATCGGCATAGAGCGCTTCAGCGCCGGTCACGGTGAGGAACACAGCGCCCAGCACGATCAGCCCGACAAATCCCGCATGGGTGATGAACCAGATCGCATTCAGCGGGTTGAGTGCCTGAAGGATCTGATAGTCGTCGGAGATATGGAGCAGGCCGCCCCAGGCGAGTGCCAGAAACCATACGACGGTAATCGGCCCGAAGAAATTCGAGACGGCCGCGGTGCCGCGGGACTGGACCATGAACAAAAGGATCATGATCACGGCCGAAATTGGCAGCACATAGTCGCCGAGAACCGGCGTCACCAGCTTCAACCCCTCGACCGCCGACATGACCGACAAGGCCGGGGTAATCATCGCATCGCCGATGAACAGGGCCGCGCCGATGATGCCCGCGAAAAACAGCACTGGCATATAGCGTCCGGTCTTCTTCATCAGCAGAGCGAGAAGCGAGAGCGTACCGCCCTCGCCGTCATTGTCGGCGCGCAGAAGGAAGAGCACATATTTGAAAGTCACGATGATGGTGAGCGTCCAGACCATCAGAGAAATCAGGCCGATGACCTCCTGGTCGCTGACGCCGTCCTGCACGAAGGGGCGCAGGGCCTCCCGAAAGGCGTAAAGCGGGCTGGTGCCGATATCTCCGTAGACAACGCCGACCGACCCGACAAGCAGGGTCAGGAACTTGCGCATGTCTGGCGGGGCTGCGGACGCATTGCTGGTGGAAGCAGTCATCTTTTCTCCAGCTCGTCCGAGCCTGTTTCCCGTCGAAACGGATTGAAACTGTCTTGCAGCGTACCGGTGTCCGTCGACAAAAAGCGTTTATGTAAGCCTTTGGCACCTGTGCCGGTTCGCTTCCCATAGCGCTAAAGCGACGGCTTCTCAAGATCGCCTGGGATTACCCTCTCTTGAGATAGCTTGCCTGTTCGCCAAAGCGATAGTGCAGTGCGAAAAAACTGCTACAGGCCTCAAAATCCCGCGACACAAGGGCGCCGCAACCATTCTGGACGTCATCGACCTATGATCCGTATCGAAAATATCAGCAAGCAGCTCAGCCATCGCATTCTTTTCATTGAAGCCTCCGCCGCGCTCAACCGGGGTGAAAAGGTCGGGCTCGTCGGACCGAACGGCGCCGGCAAGACCACGGTCTTCCGGATGATCACCGGCGAGGAGCAGCCGGACGAAGGCCAGGTCTCGGTCGATAAGGGCGTGACCATTGGCTACTTCAACCAAGATGTCGGCGAGATGGAAGGCCGCACGGCTGTCGCCGAAGTGATGAATGGCGCCGGTCCCGTCAGCGTCGTCGCTGCCGAATTGCACGCGCTTGAGGCCGCTATGGTCGATCCGGACCGGATGGACGAGATGGACGCGATCATCGAGCGTTACGGCGAGGTGCAGGCGCGCTATGAAGAGCTCGATGGCTATGCCCTGGATGGACGCGCGCGTGAAGTGCTGGCCGGCCTGAGCTTTACCGAAGAGATGATGGACGGCGATGTCGGCGCGCTTTCGGGCGGCTGGAAGATGCGCGTGGCGCTTGCCCGCATTCTCCTGATGCGTCCCGACGTCATGCTGCTCGATGAGCCGTCCAACCATCTGGATCTCGAAAGTCTGATCTGGCTGGAGGCTTTCCTGAAGAATTACGAGGGCGCGCTTTTGATGACCTCGCACGACCGCGAGTTCATGAACCGCATCGTCAACAAGATCATCGAGATCGATAGCGGCTCGCTCAACAGCTATTCCGGCGACTATACCTTCTATGAAGGGCAGCGGGCGCTGAACGAGAAACACCAGCTTGCCCAGTTTGAGCGGCAGCAGGCGATGCTGGCAAAGGAAATCAAGTTCATCGAGCGCTTCAAGGCACGGGCCTCGCATGCGTCGCAGGTGCAGAGCCGGGTGAAGAAGCTCGACAAGATCGAGCGCGTCGAGCCGCCCAAGCGCCGCCAGACCGTCTCGTTCGATTTCCTGCCGGCGCCGCGTTCCGGCGAGGATGTCGTGATCATCAAGAAGGTGAACAAGAAATACGGCAGCCGGGTCATCTATGAGGACCTCGATTTTACCGTCCGGCGCAAGGAGCGCTGGTGCATCATGGGCATCAACGGTGCCGGAAAATCGACGCTGTTGAAGCTTGTGACCGGCTCCACCAATCCCGACGAAGGCAGTGTGGCGCTTGGTGCGAGCGTCAAGATGGGCTATTTCGCACAGCACGCAATGGACATTCTGGATGGCGAGAATACCGTGCTCGAAATGCTGGAAAACCAGTTTCCACGGGCAGGACAGGCGCCGTTGCGTGCTCTGGCGGGCTGTTTCGGCTTTTCCGGTGACGATGTCGAGAAGCGCTGCCGGGTGCTTTCAGGCGGCGAAAAGGCCCGGCTGGTCATGGCGATCATGCTGTTCGACCCGCCCAACCTGCTTGTGCTCGACGAGCCCACGAATCATCTCGATCTCGACACCAAGGAAATGCTGATCAAGGCGCTTTCGGAATATGAAGGCACCATGCTCTTCGTTTCGCACGACCGGCACTTCCTCGGCGCACTGTCCAATCGCGTGCTGGAACTGACGCCCGAAGGCATCCATCAGTATGGTGGCGGTTATACGGAATATGTGGCGCGAACCGGCCACGAGGCGCCCGGACTGCGCAGCTAGGCCAAGAGCCGAGGCCTGCAGGTTCGTCCGTAATGTCAAACAAAAACCCGACCGGTGGAGGCGCCGGTCGGGTTTTACGCGGGCAGGTCAATAGCAGCCGACGCACATAGCGTCGCTGGACCCGCCGGGAGGCTTGATCATTGCCAGCAAGCGTCTTTTTCGCCCTGCAAAAAGACTTTCTTCCATTGAGCCGGTTTCGGTCTGGCGTGTGGGCCCTTGGCAGGTTCCCTCTGGCGAATGCCCCTTGCTGCGGTCTGGAGCAGCGATTTGAATTCCGCCATCTGCACGCCATCCGCGTGCATCACGGCGCGGATCAGCGGATCAGTCAGAACCTCGTTGAGGGTTAGATCGGTCTGGGCCTGATACATGGGGTCTCCTTTGGTCTTTCGCGTCTTGCCGGTTCGGGAGCCGTTCTTGACTTCATCAATCAGTAGTGTTACCGGTAAGTAACAATGCAATAGTTACCGACCGGTCACACCCATGTCAATAAGCACGACGCAGAAAAATTCAAAACGCGGTTCCGAGCAGAAACCGGAAGCGGACTGTTCGCCTGCGCGACCCGCGCCGCGCGATCGTATCGTCTCGAAAGCCTGCGACCTGTTTCGTCAGCACGGCATCCGCGGCATCGGTGTTGATGCCATCGCGGAAGCGGCGGAAACCAACAAGATGACGCTCTACCGGCATTTCGGCTCGAAAGACGATCTCATCTGCGAAACCCTGAAATTCACCTCTCAGAAAGCGGCAGCCTTCTGGGAGGAGCTTGAAACCGCCCATCCCGGCGATGCCATGGCCCAGTTGCATGGCTGGGTGAAAGCCCGCGCCCAGTGCCTGACGGACGAGCCCTATGGCTGCGATCTCGCAAATGCGGCCGTGGAGCTCAAGGAGCAGGGCCATCCCGCCCATATCGTCATCGAAAACTTCAAGACGGCCCAGCACCAGCGGCTCGTGTTGCTCTGCGGACAGGCCGGCGTCGCGCAGTCCGAGCTGCTGGCGGATACGCTTTCGATGCTGCTCGAAGGCGCGCGCGTCAGCCGCCTGGCGATCGGCACGGACGGACCGTCCGCCCATTTTGTGCGGGCCTGCGAGGCAACGATCGCCTCGTTCGGGAATGCGCGATAAGGTTTGGGATACAGGCGCCCGTCCGCCAATGGTTCAGGCGAGGCGCGACTGAACCATTGCATAGTAGGCGACCAGTTCCGGAATGCCCTGTTTCAGCGCGGCGAAAGCCGGGTCGTCGGCATAAAGTTTACCGGCATATTTTCGCGTCAGCATGGCACCATGTTTGGCCAACAGGGCAGGCGGCGCGGCGGCGCTCAACACCGTGAAAACCGGTGACAGGCTGGTGCGACCCTTCACGGTAATCCTGTCGAGCTCGGCAATGGTGAAATCGCCGCTGGACAAGGCCGCCGTCTGCTCGCCGATAAGCAGCGGCACACCATAATTTTTCGATTCCCCCTCGAGCCGCGAGGCAAGATTGACGCTGTCACCGAGCACGGAATAGTCAAAGCGGCGGGTCGAGCCCATATTGCCGACGACGCAATCGCCGGTGTTGATGCCGATGCCGATCCGCAGAGGTGGTGGTGGCGCCATCCCGCTTTCCGCTGCTTCGCGGGCAAGCTCGTCATTCAGTGCGGTGATCGCCTCCAGCATGTCGAGGGCGGCGGTCACGGCATGGCGGGCATGGGCCTCGTCGTCCAGCGGCGCGTTCCAGAAGGCCATCAGGCAATCGCCGATATATTTGTCGATCGTGCCGCCGCTCTTCAGCACGATGTCCGACAGCGGCGTCAAAAGCCGGTTGATCAGCGTCGTCAGGCGTTCCGGGTCATCCTTCATCGCCTCGGCAATGGTGGTGAAGCCGCGCACGTCGCAGAACAGGATGGTCAGTGTTCGCCGCTCGCCGCCGAGCTTCAGCTGCGAGGGATCATTGGCGAGCCGTTCGACAAGCGCCGGCGAAAGATAACGGGAGAATGCGCGGGTGATCTCGCGCCGGCTTTTGCGCTCTGCCGCATAATCGAGCGCGGCCTGACCTGTGACCACGGACAGAAAACTTAGCGTCGGTCCCACCGGCGAGACGAAGATGTGGCCTAAACGCAAAAGCAGGTAGCTTGCTCCAACCAAAATCAGCACGGCCAAAAGCGTGGCGATGAATGTCGCCAATCCGGTTCCGCGCCAAACCAGAAGTGCGGCCAATAGGGCGCCAAAAGCGATGGCGGCAACACAGGATGAAAAGCCCGCCCGCTCGACCGACAGTCCGTGGGCAAGATTGTCGAAGATCGTCGCCTGGATTTCCGCTCCGGCAATCAGATGCTCCGTGTGCACGGTGTAAGATGTCGCAAAAGCATCAACGCCGCCACCTTGCAGCGTGGGCGCATTCTGCAAGCTGAGGCCGACGATGACGATTCGGTCCTTGAAGATATCAGGCGGAAGAAAGTTTTCCGGATCGAGCGCCTGGTAATAGGAGACGGTGGGATAGGTGCGGGCGGGGCCGAAGCTCTGGATCAGCCTGTTCGGCGATAGCTCGGGCGGTGCTTTCCCTGACGCCACAAGCAGTTGAGCGGCAAACCCGTCCGGGTAGACGGGCATCTGCCGCAGGACGCCGTCTCCGCCCAGATGCACGGAGGCAATGCCGGTGAGGGCGCCCCGCGCCGAAAACTCCACGAGCGGCTCGGTCCGCACGAGCTGATCGGCCTGTGGCGTGCGGATCAGGCTTTCATCGCCAGCCAGAACGACGTCGGGGCCGAGCGCTCCGGCAAGCGCAGCATCGTTCTCGGGAATGGCCGACGGCTCCGCAAAGATCACGTCGATCCCGATCACCCTTGCTCCGGCTTTGCGTAGCGCCTCGACCAGCCGGCCATGAATGTCGCGCGGCCAGGGCCATTGGCTGCCGATCTCCGCCATCGACGGCTCATCGATCGCAACGATGATCGGTCCCTCGTCCGGCAGAGAGGGCGGCGCGATGGTCGAAAGATAGTCGAAGCTGCGCAGTTCGAGGAGTGACCAGGGTTGGGTCAAAAGCAGCAGCGAAAAAAGACCGTTGAGACAACCGACAGAGCCGCAAGACCGGCACGTCGGCGTTTTACCCGACTTTCGAGCGATTTGATCTGGCCGCGCCGTTCCCCGGCCATCAGAAACGCACTTTCACGGTCCCTTTTATGGTCGGCCCCCATCCCGGCCGATTGCTTGCGAGATCGAAATCTGCGTCGAGCAGATTATAGCCGCCGACTTCCACTTCGAATTGCTTGTCGAACGGCTCCCATCTAAGCGTTGCGTCGAGCGTCCAGAAGTCGTCAAGTTCCGTGCCAACCGCGTCGCCGTCGCGTTTGCCGACATAATTTGCGGCAAGACTTGTCTTCACATTGGCCATGTTGACCCATGTGAGCGCAACCTGACCGGATGTTTCCGGCACGAAGGGCAACCGTTCGGCACCCGGCGCTCTCAACGGATCGAGATTCCGAGACCTGGTGTAGGCAGCGGTGGCCGAAATGCCGAAGCCGTGACCCAGCGCCATATTTGCAGTCAACGCAAGCCGGTCGATACGCCCCTCCGCCAGATCGATCTGGCTTGTGGAATAGGGTATCGAGATCGAAAGGTTCTTGATGTCCTGATGTTGGAAATCAAGCGCGGTGAAGAAGCGGTCGTTCCATTCAGCATCCCATCTTAATGCGAGCGTGTCGGTGTAGCCGTCCGCGGCAACGTCGGTCTGGTTTGCCAACAGGCCGACGATCCCGATGGGAGAGAGGGTCGGCGTATCGAACGGATTGCCTTCGCGCGTCAACCCGGCCCGCAGCCAATGGCCCTGCGACGGTGACCATGCAATGCCGATGCGCGGTTCGATCATGACGTCATTGTCATTGCTGTCTTCGACGTAGCGCGCAAACAAGGCGCCCTCGACCTTTAGGTCCGGGGTGATTTCGGAAAGCACATCCACATAGGCTTTTCCCACAACATGCCGTGCTTCATCTGCCTCCGAGACGATGAAAGGGCCTGCCGGCAAGAAAATGGAAGCGACTGTGCTGGATTTGGTATCAACCCGGCCACCTTCCACTCCGTAACGCCATGTCAGATCGTCATCACCCACCGTATGATTGATGGCAGCAACGATGTTAGATTGTCTGCTTTCCTGCAATATCCTGTTGCCGAGCGGTCCAACACCTGTCTCGACTATTTCGTTGTGGGCAATTTCCGTGCTGCGGTCGCTGTAGAGTAGCGCGGTGTTCAGAATATTTCTGTAGGCAAAGGTGTGGCTCCAGCCGAGGCCCGCCAATGTCTGATCGGACTCAGACGTATCGGAATAATCTCCGCCCAACGGAAATACAGGCGGCAACAGTGGAAAATTGAGCTTGTTGTCCGCCCAGCCGGAGCTGAAATAGGAAACGAGCCGGTCGTCCGGCGTGGGCGATGCTGTCAGGTAGCCGGTCCCGGACAACTGGCTGACGTTCCGTTCTGCATTATCACCCAGAGAGGTAAATGTTTGCAGAGGGTCTTCCTGCCAGCTTAACGTTCCGAAGAAGCTGATCGGGAAGGGCGCCATGGTCATGCCCCGCAATTCGGCGCCTGCCGTCCTGCCGCTGTGATCCTCCGTTGCAAGAAGGCCACCGGTGAGGGATGCTTCGAAAAACGGCTGCTGCAGAAGATTTGCGGCGCGTTCCCGGCTCGCCAGCATATGTGGCTCGACCATCAATCCTTGCAGGAACGAAGAAAAGGCACCACCGCCTGCGGCATCGACCAGCGCGTTGCCTTCGTAGCCGGAGGCGTTGAAAAACGGATCGACACTGCCACGCACGGCCTGGTCGATATAACTCGATCCCGTAAAGGGATCAAAGACGGCATCGCCGTAATATTGTCCCCAGGCGTTCAATCCCTGGAGACGGAAGGCGTCATTGAGCGTCGACCCGCCCTGCTGGTTGGCCCCGAGCGGCGCGTAGTCGCCGCCGCGGGCGCGGGTCCGGCGTAAAACCTCCTGTGCGTTGCGGATGGCCGCATCGGCGTCGTATTGATCTATGGCAATCGCGGTTCGGACAACGGAGACCACGGGATCGGCCGGATCGAGCCTCTCGGCATTATCGAGCGCCTGGGCCGCCGGCAGCCGGTCGCCTTTTTCGTAGTGGGCGGCGGCCAGCAGCAATTGCGCCTGGGAATAGCCCGGATTGGCCGTCGAACCCGCGAGAAGATCCTTGATGGCCTTGTCCCTGTCTCCGGTTTGCATGTGGTAGCGGCCGCGTGCCACCAGGGCGATATCGAAGGATGGATCAACCTCCAAGGCCTTGTCGATCTCCGCTTTCGCTTCCGCCAGACGCATTTCGTCGAGATAGAGCAGGGCAAGGTTGGCATGGCCGACAGGATCGAACGGGTCGAGTTCGATGGCTGTCTTGAACGCCCGCTCCGCTTCGCGATTGGCATCGCGCGCGGACTCCACGATGCCGAGCGTGTTCCAGAGAGAACTGTTGCCAGGGGCTATTTTCAGGGCCTGGTTCAGATCTTCAAGCGCAGCTTCAAGGTTGTTGGCGATGTGGAACTTGTAATCCGCCCGGGCTTCGAGCCCGTTCGGATCTTCAGGGTCGAGGGCAAGGGAGCGCGTAAATCCATCGACGAGCTCCTTTCGTCGCCGAGAAGCAAAGCGATCTGCGCGCGCGCCGCCGGCAGCATCGGATCGGTGGGGTCATTCTTCTCTGCGGCCCGGATGGTTTCCAGCGCCGCTGGAAGATCCTGCTGGAAACCGGCAACGAACGCTTTCCCGAGCGCGCCATAGCCGGCTGTGCCGCGTGGCGGCTGCTCGACATGGTTGGGGTCTGCCAGCGAGCGGGCAAAATAGCCGCCATAGGCCGCGACCGCGCGCCGCCTGGTATCGAGCCCCGGCAGCGCCTGCCGAAATAGCTTGGCTGCATCGTCATAGCGGTTTTCACCGCCGGCAATCAGCGCGTCCACGAGCAGAGCGCGTGCACGCTGCCGGCCGCCGAGCCCCAGCGCTCTTGCCCGGTCCAGCGTTGCGCGGGCCTTTTCCTTGCCATCAAGCGTCAGATAGACCTCGGACAGCGAAAGCCAGTCCTCCGCTGATCGACCGGCTTCCGCCTTCGCCTCGATACGTTGGCGCTCGCTGCGCATCTGCGCTGTGCGCAGCGACGTTGCCGGCATCCAGTGGAATGCGCTGCGCAGCGACAGGTTGAAGAGCATCTGCTCCCGGTCCTTCGGCTGAGCGATGACGATCTTGGAGGGCGCCTTGCCGATCGCGGCAACGGCCCCTTGCCCTTGCGAAACCTCCACGCTGCCAAAGGCGTTGCTGAGTTCCACCACCCCTTCAAGCACGATTAGAGACGTCTTCCCGTCCGGCCCGACGGTCAAGGTCCAGTCGGTGCCGCGAATGGCTGCCGCTGCCGCCGGTGTGTCGACGGTGAGGCCTTGGCCGCCGCGTTCGGCGCGGGCCCAGATCGTCCCGGATTGGAGTTCAAGCCCCGTATCGCCCGCGTTCCCCATTTTCTTGACGAGCAGCGCCGTGTTACGGCCGAGCCGAACCTGGGTGCGATCGGAAAAAGCACGGCGAGTTGACCGGTGGCATTGGTGCGCAGCACATCGCCGCTCAGCAGGTCCTGGGCGAGATCGACATAGCGCCAGTTGGAGACATCGAAAAAACGGACTTCCTCGCCGGCTTTCCGTGCGATGACCGATCCTGCCGCCGGCAGGCCACGCGCCACGGGTTCTGCCGTTGCCGGCAGGGCAAGGCTTAGCGCCGCTCCCGCAAGAGCACCTCGTATGGTCGCGTTGGACATGCAAATCCCCATAAATGCACAGTTGATCTGTGAATTTCACACCGGCAAAAGTCAAGGTGTTGGCCCTGTTGCTTTGCCGAAGAAGTGTATTATTGGGAAGCCGATCAATGCCGTGTTCCTGCTGAAACAGCGCCAAGGATTTTTCCAGTAAAACCTTATATTTCGAGTTCGAAAGCCGTGCCTAATATTGGGCATTTGAACAATTGAAAGGCGTTTTCTTGCCGCTGTTATTGCCTTCTTGATTCTGGAAATGTGCAGCCGTAAAGCCGATGTGCAGTCGCTGCCCATTATGGTGCCGGTATCCCCCACCAACAGCAATATCGATCACCGAAATCTGGCTGGACACCGGCTGCGCATAGCGGAATGATCGCCTTTTGGGAGATTCATCAGCTGAAATTCGGATCGCGCTTCGACAGCTTCTTGTGCAGATGCACCATCATGCCGGCGGCAAACAGGGGCGTCAAAAGGTTGAGGATCGGGACGGCGAGAAAGGCCGCCAGCAGAAGCCCCGCGAGGAAAACCGTCGTCGAATGCTTGGCGCGAAACAGCCGCGCCTGTGCCGGTGTGCGATAGCGCATCGCCGCGAACTCGAAGAATTCGCGGCCGAGCAGGTAACCGTTCACCAGGAAGAAGGCGATGAGGTTGACGCCGGGAATGAGAAGCAAAAACAGCGCAATGATGTTGCCGATGATGATGACGCCTAGAAATTTCAGCGTTCCCACGATCGCTTCGCCCAAGGGCAGCGCCTGACCGGCCGGCTCCAGCGGATAGTCGCGCTTCTCGACCACCTCGGCGACGTCATCGAGAAAAAGCCGGCAATCAGGGCCGTCACCGGCGCCATCAGGAGCGCAAGTGCCAAGGCGAGCCCGAGGCTGGCAAAGATCCCGATGATGAAGGTGAACCAGCCGGCCCATTCGGTCGAGACCGGCAGCAGCCCGCTCAGCCAGGGCAACGCCAGATAAGCCAGAATCTCCTTGAGCGCGAACCAGGCAGCGACCAGCACGAGCAGTGTCAGGCCGATAACCTTCCAGAAGACGGAGCGGGTTTCCGGCGCGAAAAGATTGGAAAAGGCAAGCCGCGCTGCGTCGAAAATCATGAACCCACCCATTGGTCGTCTGCCGGAAATATCCCGGAAACATCATTGTGCGTCACCGATGTAGGCGGGCGAGGTCGGGCCGGCAAGGGTGAGCCGAATTTCAAGGGTGCCCGGATCGGCGAAATCGTGGGAAAGGGGCAGGAAATCTCTGGCAAAGCCGGTCGGCGGCGATAAGGTGCGGCGAGTTTTTGAAGCGTGTTCTATGCGACGCGATGCGTTGCTTGGCACGGCAATCGAACGAGGAACAGGATGAGCGGATACGACAAGGATGGATCGTCGGTGGCGTCGCTTTCGATGCGTCTGCAAAGCGGCTCGCTGGACCCTGTCGCTCTCGCAGACTCCACCTTCAAAAAGATAGCCGGCTACGGAGATGATGCTATCTTTACCGGCCTGCTGGAAGAGCGTGCTCGAAAAGAGGCCATGGTTGCGCGCGCGCGTCTCAAGGCGGGGCGTTCGCTCGGTCTTCTCGATGGTATGCCGGTCGCCTGGAAGGGCCTCTTCGACACGGCTGGGTCCGTGACGACCGCAGGGTCCGTTGTTTTAGGGGGCAGCGGGCCGGCGCAAGCCGATGCCGCGGTCGTTTCAGCGCTTGCCGGTGCCGGCATGGTCTCGATTGGCCGCACCAATCTCAGCGAATTCGCCTTTTCCGGCCTCGGCATCAATCCCCATTACGGCACGCCGCTCAATCCGGCTTCGACAGACGGCGCGCGGATCCCGGGTGGTTCGTCCTCCGGCTCGGCGGTCGCTGTGGCGGCAGGGCTGGTGCCGGTGGCGATCGGCACCGATACCGGCGGATCGGTCCGCATACCCGCGGCCTTCAACGGCATCGTCGGCTACAAGGCCACACGCGGTCGCTATTCCATGGCCGGTGTCTTCCCACTGGCAACCAGCCTCGATTCGCTCGGGCCGTTGTGCCGGACCGTGCAGGACGCGGTATGGATCGATGCCGCGATGCAAGGGCTGGCGGCGCCCACCGTCCGGCGTGGCACGGTTCAGGGTCTGAAGCTCGTCATTCCGGAAACTATCGTCTTCGATGGTGCCGAGCCCGGAGTGATAGCGGCCTTCGATGCAGCGATCGGACGGCTGCAGAAAGCGGGTGCCACGGTCGAGCGCCGGGCATTCCCGGTTTTTCAGGCGGTGTTCGATGTCGCGGCCCGGTATGGCGCGCTGGTCACGGCAGAGGCCTATGCGCTGCATCGCGAACGGCTGTCGGGCGAGGACGCCTCGCGGATGGACCAGCGTGTCGTTGCCCGCGCGCGGCTGGGCGAAAAATCCTGACGCCTGATTACATCGCGATCCTCACGGCACGGCAGCGCCTGATCGAGGAGGCGAATGCCGCGCTGAAACCGGGCGAACTGATCGCCCATCCGACGCTGCCGCATGTCGCGCCGCTTCTTGCGCCGCTGCTGGCCGATGACGATCTGTTCTTCGCCACCAATGCCAAAACCCTGCGCAACACGCTGATCGGCAATTTCCTCAACTGGTGTGGGATCTCAATTCCCTGCGGCACTGGCGATGCCGGCATGCCTGTCGGGTTCCTCCTGTCCGCGCCGCGCAACGAGGACGAGCGGTTGCTGTCGGTTGCGCTTGCGGCTGAGGCCGTCATCCGGGGCGAGGCATGATCGTCTGTTTCGACATCGGCGGTTCCGCGATCAAGGGGCTGTCGCCCATGCGCCGGACCGGATCGTGCCGCTCGGGCGCAAGACAACCCCGCTCAAGGATTTCCCGGCTTTCGTCAATGTGCTGCGCGCGGTGCTCGACGAGGCCGGCGGCGCGCCGGAGCGCATCGCGCTGTCGATTACCGGCGTCGTCGATCCGGACACGCAGGCGACCAAATGCGCCAACATTCCCTGCATCGATGGACGTCTGCTCTCCGCCGAGCTTTCCACTGAGCTCGGACTGCCGGTGCTGATTGCCAATGACGCCGATTGTTTTGCTCTGGCAGAAGCCTGCATCGGCGCCGGGCGCGGTCACCGCATCGTGCTGGGTGCTATCCTTGGCACCGGTGTCGGCGGTGGTCTGGTGGTCGATGGCCGGTTGATCAATGCCGCTGGAGGCTTTGCCGGCGAATGGGGCCACGCTCCGGCCGTCGCCTCCCATGCCGGTCATCCGCCGATTGCTATCCCGGTCTACGAATGCGGTTGCGGCCAGAGGGGTTGCGTCGATACGGTCGGCGGCGCCCGCGGCATGGAGCGCCTGCATCTGGCGCTGCATGGCATCGAGGCAGCGAGCGAGGCGATCACGCAAGCTTGGCTGTCGGGGGATGCGAAGGCGGCGCGAACCATCAATGTGCTTGTCGATCTGGTGGCTTCACCTCTGGCGCTGACCGTCAACATCACTGGGGCGACGATCGTGCCTGTGGGTGGCGGCCTTTCCAATGTCGAACCGCTGCTGGACCTGCTCGATCAAGCCGTGCGCGCCCGCATCCTGCGGCGCTTCGAGCGGCCACTTGTTGTTCGCGGCGAATGCCGCATCGAACCCGGCCTGATCGGCGCTGCGATCCTTGGCCTCAACGGGGTAGAGCCATGAAGCCGGTTTTGCTCGAAGTCTGCGTCGACGATGCAGCCGGCCTTGCGGCGGCGATAGAAGGTGGAGCCGACCGGATCGAGCTTTGCTCTGCACTGGGGCTGGGTGGCCTGACGCCGTCTGCCGGCCTGATGGCGCTGGCGGCAAGCGCGCCGGTTCCTGTCTATGCGATGATCCGTCCGCGGCCCGGCAATTTCGTCTTTGACGAAAACGAAGTTGCGATGATGTGCGTGGAAATCGATGCTGTGCGGGCAGCGGGTCTTGTCGGCGTGGTGCTCGGCGCCAATCTCGCAGATGGCCGGCTGGATGTGGCTACCCTGGAGCGCCTGGTGCGCCAAGCTGCTGGCCTGGGCCTGACGCTGCACCGTGCCTTCGATCTCGTCCCGGATTTTTCCGAAGCGCTGGAAAGCGCTGTTGGGCTCGGTTTCGAGCGGATTTTGACATCCGGTGGTGCAAAGACCGCGCCTGATGGCGCCGGGCAACTCGCCGATATCGTGGCCCAAGCCTCCGGCCGTATTTCGATCATGCCCGGCTCCGGTGTAACCCAGACGACCGTCAGCGATCTTTTGGCACGGCTGGCCGTATCGGAAGTCCACTCCTCCTGCTCGATTGGTGAGCCGGCTGAGGAATCCCGAGTCGTATCGCTCGGATTTGCCCCAGCGGTCACGCGCAGGACCAGCGCCGCGGTAGTTGCAGCGCTCAAGGCGCAGCTTCCCAACCGCACCGATTGAGCGTCCGCCTGTCTCAGGCTTCGAAAACGCAGGCGCCGCCGATCCACGTCGAGACCATATCGAGGGATTGACTCATCAGCACGAAATCGGCGTCGAGCCCCGGAAGCAGCCGGCCCTTGCGCTCTTCTATGCGCATGGCGTCTGCGGGATAGGCCGAGGCCATGCGGAGCGCTTCGTCCAGCGGCAGCCCGAGCCTCTCGTGGACGAAGCGCACTGAAGACAGCATGTCGATATCTGCGCCGGCCAGTGTGCCGTCGGCCAGCGTCAGGCGTCCGTCCTTGCGGAAGATTTCTCGGCCGTTTAGGGTGAAGCCGGTCTGGTCAGAACCGATGGTCGACATGGCATCGGTGACGATGAAGATGCGGCTGGGACCGGCCTTGGCGCGAAGCGCGATGCCCATCGAGACCGGATCGACGTGAAAACCGTCTGCAATGATGCCGGCAAAGAGATCGCCGCGATCAAGTGCTGCGCCGACGACGCCGGGCTCGCGGTGGCCAAGCGGGCTCATGGCGTTGAACAGATGGGTAACGGTGCGAGCACCGGCGTCGGCGTAAGCCACAACGGTGGCGTAGCCGCTGTCTGTATGGCCGATGCTGACGACGAAGCCGGAAGCGGTAAGGCTTGCTACCTGTTCCACCGTCGTGTTTTCCGGCGCAGCTGTGATCATCATGGCATCGAACGCGCCCTTGCAGGCCAGCAACGCGTCGAGATCTGCCGCATCCATCGGTCGGATGAGGGCCGGATCATGTGCGCCCTTACGGGCGATGGAGAGATGCGGGCCTTCGAGGTGCAGGCCGAGAAACCCCGGCACGCCCGCCGCCTTCGCCTCGATCCCGGCCGCGATCGCTTTTGCCCGGATGTCGAACGTATCTGTAATCAGCGTCGGCAGAAGTGCCGTGGTGCCGAACTGCGCATGAGCGGCGCAGATCGTGCGGATGCCGTCGACATCCTGCCGGTCATTAAGCATGACGCCACCGCCACCATTGACCTGCAGGTCGATGAAGCCGGGAACCAGAAGCTGGCCCGAGGCATCGAGGGTTTCGACGCCATCAAGCAGATCGTTGATGCCAACGATGCCGGCAATGGTTCCATCCTCCACGAGCAGCGCCTTGCCGGCATGCCAGGTCTGTCCGTCGAAGATGCGGGCGCCGGTTACGGCTTTGCGGATGATGGCGTGCGTCGCGGTCATCGTGTTTCCGTTATCTTCTTGAGGGCGACAGGCGCATCCGGGTTGAGGCCACGTGAGCGGGACCAGGATTCGACGAAGCCGTAGAATGGCAGGATCAGCGCCAGTGCATCGGTGATCGGATGACCGGTCTCGACAAACGGCAGCACTTTGGCCGTTTTTGCCTTTGCGGACGTCACAAACGCGCGCGCACCCTTGGCACCGAGACCATCGAGAATACCCGAGACCGAGCCTTCGGCCGCATCGCGTGCAGCAAGGCCGATCACCGGAAATGTCTTCTCGACCAGCGCCACCGGCCCGTGCAGCACTTCGGCTGCCGAATAGGCTTCGGCGTGCATGCCGGAGGTTTCCTTGAATTTCAGGGCTGCTTCGCTGGCGATGGCGAGCGCGGGACCGCGACCCAGCACGAAGAGCGATTCGGCGTCGGCGAGATCGGCGGCCAGCATCTGCCAGTCGAGCTTGACGGCTTTTTCGAACTGGACCGGCAGATCGGCGACTGCGCGTTGTAGGTCCGCATCGCCCGTCCATTCGCTAAGGATCGCAAGGCCGGCGACGATGGAATTGACATAGGACTTGGTGGCGGCAACGGCGATTTCGGGACCGGCCTGGATATCGAGCGGGTGCGTACTGGCTTGCGAAATCGGGGAGGGCAAGGTGTTGGTCAGCGCGATCGTCACGGCGCCCGCCTTGGTCGCGGCTTCAGCCATGGCAACGATGTCGGGGCTTTTTCCGGATTGGGAAATGCTGATGGAGGCGGCGCCCGCAAGGCGCATCTCGGCGCCATAGATCGAGGCAAGCGACGGCCCGAGCGAAGCAACCGGCCGGCCGGTCGTCAGCTCAATCGCATATTTCAGGAACAAAGCTGCATGATCGGAAGAACCGCGGGCGATCGTGACGAGAAAGGCCGGATCCTTTTCGCGCAATGCAAGACCGGTTGCCTTGACGGCATCCTTCGAGCGATCGAGCAGACGCGCCGCCGCTTCCGGAATTTCGTCGATTTCGCGGCGCATGTTGGTTTGCATCGTCTTGTCTTTCTTCAATAATCTGGTGCTCACGAATCCGACAGGGTCAGTTCCGCTACGAAGTCATAGGCGTCGCCGCGGTATATCGAGCGCGTGCATTCCACGACCCGGCCGGAGGCAAGGTAGGAGATACGTTCGATAGACAATCCAGCTGAGCCGACGGGGATGCCGAGCATCGCCGCATCAGGGTCCTTCATGTTGCAGGCGGAAATCCGCTGCACGGCGCGCACCGGCCGCAACCGGGTCTTGTCGAGTTCGGCATAGAGCGAGGAGCCGATCCGCATCGGATCGGGCAGGAATTCCGCCGATATGCTGGCCCGCTCGATGGCCAGCGGCATGTCGTCGGCAATGCGCAAGCGTCCGAGCCGGGCAACGAGACCATCGGCGGGCAACCCGAGCGTCATCATCTCGTCCGGGGAGGGCTGGAACAGACCGCGCTCGATCCATTGCGCCCGCGTAGTCAACCCGCGCCGTGCCATGTCTTCCGTAAACGACGTCAGTCGCGACAGCGATTGCTGCACGCGGCTCACTGGCTTGACCACGAAGGTTCCCGAGCCATGACGGCGCACCAGAAGACCATCCTTGACGAGGTCATCGACAGCCTTGCGGACCGTTACGCGGCTGATATTGGCATAGTCGGCGAGGTCCCGCTCGGGCGGCAGGGCATCGCCATGATTGAGCTTTCCGGACAGGATAGCGCCTTCGAGGGATTGCCGAAGCTTCAGATAGAGCGGACCGGAGCCGCCGGCCTGAAGGCCCTCCAGAGGCAGAATGGCTTCGAGTTGCTCGGTCATGCGGTCACCTCCGAAATCGCCGCTACACGCTTTGCCGCAAGCATCACCGAACCCGTCAGCGCATCCGCCAGCGGTTCGACAAACAGCGGCTGATGGCGTTCGGCAAGCCACGGACGGTAAAGAGCCGCGAGCCCGCCGAGCAGGCAGATCTGTTTCCCGCCACGCTTGACAACGACATCGAGCGTTTCGTTGATGCTTTCCGTCGCAGCCGTAAGCAGCCGGATCGCCACCGGATCGCCTTTGCCGGCAAAGTCGAACAATCGCGGTGCATAGCGACCGAACTCGCCCGGCCGTGCCTGCCTGGCAAAATCGACGACCTCGCGAGGATCGTCATGGAATTCCGCCATGACGGCATCGGTCAGCGGCGAGGAGGGATGGATGCCATCGAATGCCAACACGCTTTCCTGCAGCAAGGCCTGGCCAAGCCGGGCGCCACTGCCGAGATCACCGATCGTAAAGCCCCATCCGCCTATATAACTGACGGTCGAACCCCGCCGTACGACATAGACAGTGCCGGTCCCAAGGCTTGCGACCGCGCCATTGCCGGCTGGCAGCGCGCCCTCAAGCCCGATCAATACGTCGGAGACGATTTCAGCCCTCGCAAAGGGAAGCCGTTGCTCCACGTAATGGACGGCGTCGCCGACATTGTTGCCGGCCAGCCCCAGGACTGCGGTTGCCGAGCCGATATGCACGGGGTCGATACCGGCGTCGGCGAAGGCGGACCGCGCGGAGTCGACGATGTTTATGAGGGCCGTATCGGGATCGGTCAGGATATTGGCAGCGCCGCTCTTGCCGCGGCCCAATATGTGGCCATCCGCGCCGGCAACAGCCGCGCGGCAGCTCGTGCCGCCTCCGTCGATTCCTAAAATGTAATCTGGCATGGATACCTCCGGAAAAAATGATACCAAAAAATACCATTAACCAAGGGGGATTTGGTCTTTAATTGGAATTATTACCTAATGTACGGAATAATAAGGGTTATTTTGATAGATGAAAATTTTCTTCGGTCAGAAGTTAATTTTTCCTAGACAATTGGTATTTTTTGGCATTAATTTGCGGAAGAGGGAGATTGAGCGCAATGCCGTCAGCCAAGACCGAAGAGCGTCACGATAAGGCAAAGGGTCTGGATGTCATACATCCGGCGCTGGCGCTGCGTCTGCTCGCTGCCGGTCAGCAGGCTGCCGCCAAGGTCGTCGAGGCGGCGATAGAGCCGATTTCGGCGGCGGCACGGATTGCTGCCGATTGTCTGGCCTCCGGCGGGCGCCTTGCCTATGCAGGCGCCGGCAGTTCCGGCCTTATGGCGATGGCCGATGCGCTGGAATTGCCGGGCACCTACGGGATCGGGCTCGACAAGGTCGCCGTGCTTCTGGCCGGCGGTGCCGCGAGTTTGACCGATCTTGCCGGCGGCTACGAAGACGACATGGATCTGGCGCGCAGGGATGTTCGCGATGCCGGCATCGGTGCCGGCGATTGCCTGATCGCGGTTTCCGCCAGCGGTTCGACGCCCTATGCGCTTGCAGCCCTCGACGAGGCCCGCAAGAACGGCGCGCGCGTCATCGCCATGGCGAACAACCCCGGCGCCGTTCTGTTTCAGGATGCCGAGATTTGCATTCTTCTGCAGACGCCGCCGGAAGTTGTTTCCGGTTCGACGCGGATGGGTGCGGGAACGGCGCAGAAGATCGCCTTCAACATGTTTTCGACGCTGGTCGGCATTCACCTCGGCCATGTCCATGATGGGCATATGGTCAACCTGAAGGCCGACAATGCGAAACTGCGCGGTCGCGCCATTCGTATCGTCTCGGACATCGCCGAAATCGGCGACGCAGAAGCCGGCCGTTATCTCACACTCTCATCGGGTTCGGTAAAGATAGCCATTCTGCTTGCTGCTGGGGCAAGCGACGTGGCCGCTGCACAAGCAGCGCTTACCGAGGCCGGTCAAAGCTTGCGCCGTGCCTTGTCGCTTGTGGCGGCGCACTGATTTCTGGGTTCCAAAACCGCGCCATCCGGCGCTTATAAAAGGGAGAACGTAATGACCCGCACGACACTGAAAGGATTGCTTCTGGCATCCAGCATTCTCGGCTCCGCCGGGCTTGCCCACGCTGAAGACGTCACGCTGACCATCGAAAGCTGGCGCAACGACGACCTGACCATCTGGCAGGAAAAACTGATCCCGGCTTTCGAAGCCAAGAACCCGGGCATCAAGGTGGTCTTCGCACCGACCGCGCCGACCGAATATAACGCGGCCCTGAACGCCAAGCTCGACGCCGGTTCCGCAGGCGATCTCGTCACCTGCCGTCCGTTCGACGCTTCGCTCGAACTCTACAACAAGAAGCACCTCGCTGACCTCAGCGGTCTCGCCGGCATGGAGAACTTCTCGCCGGTGGCTAGGGCTGCCTGGACGACGGACGATGGTGCTGCGACCTTCTGCGTGCCGATGGCGTCTGTCATCCACGGCTTCATCTACAACAAGGACGCCTTCGACAAGCTCGGCATCGCGATCCCGGCAACGGAAGCCGATTTCTTTGCCGCCCTCGACAAGATCAAGGCCGACGGCACCTACATCCCGCTTGCCATGGGCACGAAGGATCTCTGGGAAGCCGCAACCATGGGCTACCAGAACATCGGTCCGACCTACTGGAAGGGTGAAGAAGGCCGCGCTGCCCTCATCAAGGGCGAGCAGAAGCTGACCGACGCCGGTTGGGTTGAGCCCTACAAGGTTCTCGCCAAGTGGAAGGACTATCTCGGCGACGGTTTCGAAGCCCAGACCTATCCGGACAGCCAGAACCTGTTCACGCTCGGCCGTGCTGCGATCTATCCGGCCGGCTCATGGGAAATCGGTCTGTTCAACACGCAGGCCGAGTTCAAGATGGGCGCCTTCCCGCCGCCGGTCAAAACCGCTGGCGATGCTTGCTACATCTCCGACCACAACGACATCGGCGTTGGCCTGAACGCCAAGAGCGCGCACCCGGAAGAAGCCAAGAAGCTGCTTTCCTGGATCGCTTCTCCGGAATTTGCCGATATCTACGCCAACTCTCTGCCGGGCTTCTTCAGCCTGAATTCGACGCCGGTGAAGATGGCCGATCCGCTTGCCCAGGAATTCGTCTCCTGGCGCGAAAAGTGCAAGCCCACGATCCGCTCGACCTACCAGATCCTGTCGCGCGGCACGCCGAACCTTGAAAACGAGACTTGGGTCGAATCGGCCAACGTGATCAACGGCACCGATACGCCTGAAGTCGCCGCCGAGAAGCTCCAGAAGGGCCTCGACAGCTGGTACAAGCCTGCGAAGTAAGCTTGGTTCTGGGGTTTGCCCTCACCCTGACCCTCTCCCCGTAAACGGGGAGAGGGGACTACAGAGTCTGCGACTTGTCCCTTTGCCCCGTTTACGGGGAGAAGGTGCCCGCCTTCTTTGATGAAGAAGGGAAGGCGGATGAGGGCAGCACTCGGTGAAGGATGTCGCGATGCAAAAAGCACGGCGTCCAGCCAAAAAAATGTAATCTGAAATCACATCCTGCCGGCCCTTTCGGGGTGCTGGTGCGGCATGCGCGGCGGGGACCGGCGGCGCATGTCCTGTCGCATCGTGCGACGATTGACGAAAAACGGGTCGGAGCGGCAGGCCATGAGCGACGCCACATTTTCTGATGATGACATGAAGGTGCCGAAGCGCGGCACGCGCTGGCACATTCTGGTGTTCCTGGCCCCGGCCTTCATCGTCTATTCCGCCGTGATGATCCTGCCGTTGATCGAAACGTTGCGCCTGTCGCTGTTCAACACGGTTGATGGCCAGCCGGCCTTTGTCGGCCTCGACAATTTCCAGGTCCTGTTCGGCAATGAGCGCTGGGCGGCGGATTTCTGGCGGGCGCTGAAGAACAATTTCGTGTTCTTCGCTATCCATATGCTCATCCAGAATCCGCTCGGCATCGCACTTGCCGCCATGCTGTCGATCCCCAAGCTCCGGCTTGCCACTTTCTATCGTACAGCGATCTTCATGCCGACGATCCTGTCCTTCGTCATCGTCGGCTTCATCTGGAAGCTGATCCTCTCGCCGATCTGGGGCATCACGCCGTTCTTCATGGATCTCGTCGGTCTGAAATCCCTCTTCGGCCCCTGGCTCGGCAAGCCCGGCTCGGCTCTGATCACGGTCTCGCTGATTTCCGTCTGGCAGAATGTCGGCATTCCGATGATGCTGATCTACGCCGCCCTGCTCAACATCCCTGATGAGGTGATCGAGGCGGCCGAGTGCGACGGCATTACAGGCTGGAGCCAGTTCTGGAAGATCAAGCTGCCGTTGATTCTGCCCGCGATCGGCATGGTGTCGATCCTGACCTTCGTCGGCAATTTCAACGCCTTCGACCTGATCTATACGGTGCAGGGCGCGCTTGCGGGGCCGGACGGTTCGACGGATATCCTCGGTACGCTGCTCTACCGCACCTTCTTCGGCTTCCAGCTGCAACTGGGTGACCGCTCGATGGGTGCGACGATCGCGACGGTCATGTTCCTGATCATCCTTGCCGGCGTCTCGCTCTATCTCTTCGGCATCCAGCGGCGCGTTCGCCGCTATCAGTTCTAAGGGGGACGGATCCATGTCAAAGGCCCGCATGTCGCCGCTGCGCTCCAGCTTCGTCCATCTCGCCCTTGCAGCCTATACAGTGATTGCGCTGTTTCCGGTGGTGCTGACGATCTTCAACTCGTTCAAGGACAAGAACGCGATCTTCCGCACGCCGCTGGCGCTGCCGACGACCGAGACCTTCAGCCTTGTCGGTTATACGACGGTGCTGAAGCAGGGCGATTTCATCGGCTATTTCCAGAACAGCCTGATCGTCACAGTTGTGTCGATCTTCTTTGCACTGTTGTTTGGGGCCATGGCGGCTTTCGCGCTGTCGGAATATCGCTTCCGCGGCAATACGCTGATGGGCCTCTACCTCGCCATTGGCATCATGATCCCGATCCGGCTTGGCACCGTCGCCATCCTGCAGGGCATGGTCGCGGCCGGCCTCGTCAACACGCTGACGGCGCTGATCCTCGTCTATACCGCCCAAGGCCTGCCGCTCGCCATCTTCATCCTGTCGGAGTTCATGCGAACGGTGTCCGACGACCTGAAGAATGCCGGTCGTATCGACGGGCTTTCCGAATACGCGATCTTTTTCCGCCTCGTTCTGCCTCTTGTCCGGCCGGCCATGGCGACAGTCGCCGTCTTCACTATGATCCCGATCTGGAACGACCTCTGGTTTCCGCTGATTCTGGCGCCCGGCGAGGCCACCAAGACGGTCACGCTCGGCTCCCAGGTCTTCATCGGCCAGTTCGTCACCAACTGGAACGCGGTCCTGGCAGCGCTGTCGCTGGCGATCCTGCCTGTCCTCGTTCTCTACGTCATCTTCTCGCGGCAGTTGATCCGCGGCATCACCGCAGGAGCCGTCAAGTGAGCAGCAAAGCCATCCGTGTTCTCGTCGCTGGCCTTGGAAACATGGGCCGCAGCCATGCGCTCGCCTATCACAACAATCCTGGCTTCGAGATCGTCGGCTTGGTCAATCGATCCAAGCCAATGCTGGCGCCCGAGCTTGGCGGCTACACAATCCACCCGGATTTTGAGACGGCGCTGAACGAATTGAAGCCTGACCTCTGCTCGATCTGCACCTATTCCGACAGCCATGCGGATTATGCCGTCATGGCGTTCGAGGCGGGGTGCGACGTCTTCATCGAAAAGCCGCTGGCAACGACGGTCGCCGATGCGGAGCGTGTTGTGGCTGCGGCCAAGAAAGCCGGCAAGAAGCTCGTCGTCGGCTATATCCTGCGCCATCACCCGTCCTGGATCCGGCTGATCGAGGAAGCGCGAAAACTCGGCGGCCCTTATGTTTTCCGCATGAACCTCAACCAGCAGTCCTCTGGCCCGACCTGGATGACGCACAAGTCGCTGATGGAAACGACGCCGCCGATCGTCGATTGCGGCGTGCATTATGTCGATGTCATGTGCCAGATCACCGACGCGAAGCCTGTCGAAGTGCGCGGCATGGGTCTGCGCCTGTCGAACGAGATCGCCGCCGACATGTACAATTACGGCCATCTGCAGGTGATCTATGAGGACGGCTCCGTCGGCTGGTACGAAGCCGGCTGGGGCCCGATGATCTCGGAAACGGCCTTCTTCGTGAAGGACGTGATGTCGCCGAATGGCTCCGTCTCGATCGTCATGGATCCGAACGCGAAGTCCGACGACATCGACACGCACACCAAGACGGCAGTCATCCGCATCCACAAGGCCGAAACCGGTGCCGACGGAAAATTTATCCACAAGGACGAGGACCTGAAGATGGATGGCGAACCCGGCCATCAGGAACTCTGCGATTTCGAGCAGGCCTATGTGCTGAAAGCCATCCGCGAAGACATTGATCTCGATCGGCATATGAACGACGCCGTGCAGTCGCTGCGCATTTGCCTGGCGGCTGATGAGAGCGTGCGCAGCGGCCAGCCGGTCAAACTGTAACGAAGCATGTCCCGTTCCGCTGCGCAGCATCGGCACGAAAGGCACATGCGACAAAGAAAAGGCGCGTCCCGTGGGATCACTTCAACTGAAATCCATCCGCAAGGCCTTCGGTACCCACGAGGTGTTGAAGGGCATCGATCTTGAGGTCAAGGATGGCGAATTCGTCATCTTCGTCGGCCCGTCCGGTTGCGGAAAGTCTACGCTTTTACGGGTCATAGCAGGACTGGAAGATGCAAGTTCCGGTAGCGTCCAGATCGACGGCGAAGAGATGATCACGACGCCGCCTGCCAAGCGCGGCATCGCCATGGTATTCCAGTCCTATGCGCTCTATCCGCACCTGACGGTGAAGGACAATATGGGCCTTGGCCTCAAGCAGATGGGTGCGCCGAAGGCCGAAGTCGATGCCAAGGTCGCCAAGGCCTCCGCCATGCTGTCGCTGGAGCCCTACCTGGCGCGCCGCCCGGCCGAACTGTCCGGTGGTCAGCGTCAGCGTGTCGCCATCGGTCGTGCCATCGTGCGCGAGCCAAAGCTGTTCCTGTTCGATGAACCGCTGTCCAATCTCGATGCCGCGTTGCGTGTCAACACGCGCCTCGAAATCGCCCGGCTGCATCGCAGCCTGAAGGCGACGATGATCTATGTGACGCACGACCAGGTCGAGGCGATGACACTCGCCGACAAGATCGTCGTGTTGAACGCCGGTCAGATCGAGCAGATCGGCTCGCCGATGGAGCTCTACAACAAGCCGGCAAATACATTCGTCGCCGGCTTCATCGGCTCACCGCAAATGAATTTCATCGAAGCGGGTAGGCTGGGCGATGCTGAGGCCAAGACCGTTGGCATCCGGCCGGAACACATCACCCTGTCCCGTGAAAGCGGCGACTGGAAGGGCAAGGTCATTCACGTAGAGCATCTCGGCGCCGACACGATCCTTTATCTGGAAACCGAAGTGACCGGCCTTCTGACGGTGCGCCTGTTCGGCGAACATCGCTATGCTGTTGACGATGTCGTCTATTCGACGCCGGACAAGGCGAGCATGCACCGGTTTGGCGCGGATGACCGGGTGATTGTTTAACAGTCACGAAAGCCTGCCGATCACAGTTTGGTGAGGTCTATTGTGCGCTGCATCATGGTCTTGCCATCCACGGCAATTTAACATACAAAAACGTTTGTATATTAGAGACACGCTTGCGAGGAGGCCTCTCCGCACGCGTGTCTCGGTGATTTTCAGGTACTCCGACCGCTGCTTTCGCCTCCCAGGAAACGCCCGGCCGAGCCTTTTTGATATGGATGAACCCATGCGGATGAACCGACCGATCCTGGCTGTAACCACGGCCGCCCTTTTTGTTTTGGCAGGATGCCAGGAAAAGGAGGAGCAACAGGCAGCGCCTGTCTATCCGCCGGCACAGGTTTCCGTGGTCACGACGAGTGCAGGGCCTGTGACGATCACCAATGATCTTCCGGGCCGCATTGCCGCCACACGCGTCGCCGAGGTTCGTCCGCGGGTCACCGGTATCGTTATCCAGCGGGTCTTTGAACAGGGCTCCATGGTTCAGGAAGGCGACGTGCTCTACCGGATCGATCCTGCATCATTCCAGGTGCAGGTCGAAAGCGCAGAAGGCACGTTGCGCCGCGCCAAGGCAGTCCAGCTTCAGGCCAGGCAGTCGGCAGATCGTCAGGAGCAGCTGAAGAAATCAAACGTCGCCTCCGCCCAGCAATATGATGATGCCATTGCGACGTTGGCGCAGGCCGATGCCGATGTGGCCATTGCCGAAGCAGGCCTCGCCACCGCGAAGCTCAATTTGCAATATGCGAGCGTGACCGCGCCGATCAGCGGCCGTATCGGCCGTGCGCTGATCACCGAAGGCGCGCTCGTCAGTGCCAATGGCAGCGAGAACCTGGCGACGATCCAGCAACTCGATCCTGTTTATGCCGACTTCACCCAGTCCGCGACCGATCTTATCCGGCTGCGCAAGGCCATGAAGACCGGCGCCGTTTCCGGCGATCCGAACGAGGCAAAGGTGCACCTTCTGATGGATGACGGCAGCGCCTATCCGCATGTCGGTCGGCTGCTGTTTTCCGAGGCTGCCGTCGATGAAACGACGGGGCAGGTGACGCTGCGCGGCGAGTTCCCCAATCCGGACGGCGATCTTCTGCCGGGCATGTATGTCCGCGTGCTGATCGAGCAGGGTATCGAGCAGAACGCCATCAGCGTGCCGGCGCAGGCCATCCAGCGCGATACCGCCGGCAATGCACAGGTTTACGTCGTCAAGCCCGACGATACGGCCGAATTGCGCCCGGTCACGACTGGCCAGGTCTCCGGAGACCGCTGGGTGATTTCCAAGGGTTTGAATGTCGGTGAAAAGGTCGTCGTCGAAGGATTCCAGAAGGTTGGGCCTGGCGCCAAGGTTGTACCCTCGGATTGGAAGCCAACGGAGGCTGCGGCCTCGACCGAGGCCAAGCCCGCGGATGGTGAAACCAAGGCCGCCCCTCCGAAGCGGCCAAATGAGGATCTGATCGATGCCCAGTTTCTTTATCGATCGCCCGATCTTCGCATGGGTCGTTGCGATCTTCATCATGCTGGCAGGGGTGATTTCCATCCCGCTTCTGCCGATTTCACAATATCCGAACGTTGCACCGCCGCAGATCTCGATCAACACCACCTATCCCGGCGCCTCCTCGGAAGAAACCTACCAGAGCGTCAGCCGTCTCATCGAGAACGAGTTGAACGGCATCGACGGTCTGCAATATTTCGAATCGACCTCGAGTTCCGCAGGCTCCGTCAGCATTGATGTCACCTTTGCGCCGGGTACGGATTCCGGAGATGCCGCCATTGATGTCCAGAACCGTGTCCGCCGCGTCGAGCCGCGCCTGCCGGATTCCGTCCGGCAGCAGGGCATTGAGGTCGAGGAGGCCGGCTCAGGCTTCCTGATGATCGTGGCGCTTACGTCGACCGATGGTTCGATGGATGCGGTCGCGCTCGGCGACTATCTCAGCCGTAACGTCCTGAACGAGGTGCAGCGCGTCGAAGGCGTTGGCCGCGCCCAGCTGTTCTCGACGGAACGCTCGATGCGCATCTGGCTTGATCCCGACAAGATGGTCGGCCTCAACCTGACGACGGGTGATGTCACCGCCGCCATCGGGGCACAGAACGCACAGATCGCCTCCGGCAGCATCGGCGCGCAGCCAAACCCGATCAATCAGCAGGTTAGCGCTTCGGTTCTGGTCAAGGGTCAGTTGACCTCGGCCGACGAATTTGGCGCGATCGTCCTGCGTGCCAACCCGGACGGGTCGGCGGTTCGCCTTCGTGACGTCGCCCGCATCGAGATCGGCGGCCAGAGCTACTCGTTCTCGACGCGTCTCAACGGCAAGCCATCCGCCGCTATCGGCGTACAGCTGACGCCGACCGGCAATGCGCTCAACACCTCCACCGCGATCAAGGCGCGTCTGGATGAACTGGCGCGTTTCTTCCCGCCCGGTGTCGAATATGCGATCCCTTACGATACCTCGCCCTTCGTGGCTATCTCGATCGAAAAGGTGCTGCACACGCTGCTCGAAGCGGTCGCGCTCGTCTTCCTCGTGATGTTCCTGTTCCTGCAGAACATCCGCTACACGATCATCCCCACGCTTGTCGTGCCGGTTGCCCTGATGGGCACCTGCGCCGCCATGCTGGCTATGGGCTTCTCGATCAACGTGCTGACCATGTTTGGCATGGTGCTTGCCATCGGCATTCTCGTCGATGACGCGATCATCGTCGTCGAAAACGTCGAGCGCATCATGTCCGAGGAAGGGCTGACGCCGAAGGAAGCGACCCGCAAGGCGATGAAGCAGATCACCGGTGCCGTCATCGGCATCACACTGGTGTTGTCTGCGGTGTTCATTCCGATGGCCTTCTTCCCCGGCGCCGTCGGCGTCATCTACCAGCAGTTCTCGCTCACCATGGTCGTCTCGATCCTGTTCTCGGCGCTGCTCGCGCTGACGCTGACGCCGGCGCTCTGCGCCAGCTTCCTGAAGCAGGTACCGAAAGGCCATCACCACGCCAAGCGCGGTTTCTTCGGCCTGTTCAACCGTGGCTTCGACAAGGCGTCGCACCGTTACAGCGGCTGGGTCTCGAGCATGATCCGCCGCACAGGTCGCTTCATGCTGGTCTATGTCGTCCTGCTCGGCGGCCTCGGCTATCTGTTCCTGCAGCTGCCGTCGTCCTTTCTCCCGGATGAGGACCAGGGCTTCGTCATCGTCTCCATGCAGCTGCCGTCGGAAGCGACCGGCAACCGCACCACGGAGGTGATCGAGCAGGCCGAGGCGATCTTCGGCAAGGAGGAAGCGGTCGATCGCATCATCGCGATCAGCGGCTTCTCCTTTTCCGGTACCGGCCAGAATGCCGGCCTTGCCTTCGTGACGCTGAAGGACTGGAGCGAACGCGATGCCAACAATGTCGCCAGCGCCATTGCCGGCAGGGCTTCCGGTGCGATGAGCCAGATCAAGGACGCCATCGCCTTTGCTCTGTCGCCCCCGCCCATCCAGGGACTTGGCACCACCAACGGCTTTGCCTTCCGTCTCCAGGATCGCGGTGGTCAGGGTGCCGTTGCACTGGCTGCGGCCCGAGACCAGCTTCTGGGACTTGCGGCCCAGAGCCAGATCGTCTCCGGCGTGCGTGTCGATGGCCTGCCCGATGCAGCCCAGGTTGATCTCGTTATCGACCGCGAAAAGGCCAACACGTTCGGCGTTGCCTTTGCCGACATCAACTCGACGATCTCGACCAATCTCGGTTCGAGCTATGTCAACGACTTCCCGAATGCGGGCCGTCTGCAGCGCGTGACCGTCCAGGCGGACGAGAACAAGCGCATGCAGACCTCCGACCTGCTGAAGCTTAACGTGCGCAATTCGAATGGCGGCATGGTGCCGATTTCGGCCTTTGCCCACATCGAGTGGAAGAGCGGCCCGACCCAGACGATCGGTTATAACGGCTACCCGGCGGTGCGTATCAGCGGCCAGTCGAACCCCGGTTTCTCTTCCGGGGAAGCCATTGCCGAGATGGAGCGCCTTGCCGGGCAATTGCCGGCCGGCTTCGGCTATGAATGGACCGGCCAATCGCGCGAGGAAATCGCTTCGGGCACGCAGGCGCCATTGCTCATCGGGCTTTCCTGCCTGCTGATCTTCCTGTGCCTTGCAGCGCTCTATGAAAGCTGGAGCATCCCGGTCGCAGTCATGATGGTGGTGCCGCTCGGCGTCATCGGTTCGGTTCTTGCCGTGCTGATGCGCGACATGTCCAACGACGTGTATTTCAAGGTCGGCCTCATCGCGATCATCGGGCTTTCGGCCAAGAACGCCATCCTGATCATCGAGTTCGCCAAGGAACTGCGCGAGAGTGGCAAGTCGCTGCTGGATGCGACGGTCGAGGCGGCGCATTTGCGTTTCCGGCCGATCCTGATGACCTCGCTTGCCTTTACGCTCGGCGTTCTACCGCTCGCCATCGCAACCGGCGCAAGTTCCGGCAGCCAGCGGGCGATCGGCACCGGCGTCATGGGCGGCATGATCTCGGCAACGGTGCTTGCGATCTTCTTCGTTCCGGTCTTCTTCGTCTTCATCGCCGGGCTCTTCGAGCGGGGTCGGAAGAAAGAGACTGAAACCGCGACACCGACAGAGGCGCCCGCTGCCGGCGAATAATCTTAAAGGCCCGTCTCACGGCGGGCCTTTCTGCTGATGACAGGAGGCACCATGCGTAGGACCAAGGCCGAAGCGGAGGAAACCCGGCACAGAATCCTCAACGCTGCGGAGCGGGTCTTCTACGCCAAGGGCGTATCGAATGCGACGCTGGAGGATGTTGCCGGTGAAGCTGGCGTCACCCGCGGCGCAATCTACTGGCATTTCGCCAACAAGACGGATCTGTTTCTTGCACTCTACAACTCGGTGAAGATCCCGCAGGAAGACATGCTGGAGCCTGATGGTGCAGGCGGGGATACCGATGCGCTGGCCTTTATTGAAAAGAATGTCGCGGAATGGCTCGACGTCATGGAAATGGACGAACAGCGGCAACGCATCCTGTCCATCCTGTTGCGCTGCGACTATGGCGACGATCTGGCGCCTGTGCTGGAGCGTCAGCAGGAGGTTGACGAGCACCACACGAAGCTGTTGGTCAATGCCTTTGCCTCGGCCATGGCGAGCGGTGATCTCGATGCGCGCTGGACGCCGCAATCCGCCGCTAAGGCCCTGCGCTGGATGATGAAGGGCCTATGCAGCGAATGGCTGCTCTTCGGAAAACGATTCGATCTTGCGACCGAGGGCCGGGAAGGTCTGCGCCGGCTTTTCGACAGCTTCCGCCAGACGGCCGCCGACTGACATTCTGTGTCAGGCGGTCGTCGCCTTGAATTTGCTCATCAGATACGGACCGGACAGGATGGGCGGATATTTCGCCGTTTCGCCCGGCAAAAGGCAGGCGTCGAGCACGCTGATCTCCGCGGCCCAATTCGGCTGGTGAAAGAAGGCGAGCGATTGCCTGCGTGCCATGCCGCCCTCATCGGGCGACGGATTGACGACGCGATGCAGCGTGGAGATCCAGCGATCATTGGTCCAGCGCGCCATCAGGTCGCCGATATTGATGACGAAGGCACCATCAACTGGCGGCACGGGCGTCCAGCTCCCATCGGGCGTGATGATCTCCAAACCCTTCGAGCCCGCCTGCGGCAGAAGGATCGTCAGGCTGCCATAATCCGTATGGGCGCCGGCACGCAGCTGCCCGGCTTTTGGCGGCACATGCTGCTCTGGATAATTCAACGCCCGAAGCGCGCTGATCGGCGTATCGATGAACCGTTCGAAATAGGTTTCCGGCAGATTCAGCGCCACCGCGAAGAGCCGCATGACCCTGGCAGCGAGATCCTCCAGCGCCGCATAATAGCCCGTCCAGGCATCGAAGAAACCGGCAGGCTGGGCCGGCCAGATCGTCGGGGCGTAGCAGAAGGCCAGCGCTTCCGGATCGGTGATGGGGGCGGCCGCACAACAGGACCGCCGTTGAAGCTCTCCTTGAGATCGGGTGGGCTGTCGATGTCGCGCGACTTCGCCAGCGCTTCCAGTTCCGGCCCGAGATAGCCGTAGGGATACCCCTTGTAGGGCGCCCGCGCCTTTTGCTTTGCCTCCGGAGAAGATCGAAGAAGTCCCGGGCTTTTTCCCAAACGCCGTCGATCACCGCCTGCGGCACGCCGTGATTGCGGATCGCCAGAAACCCGGTGCTCCGGCAGATGTCGTCGACCACCCGGCCCAAACGCTGCTTTTCGGCGGCATCGCCCGTCTCGAAGGCCAGAAGGTCGAATACGGGAAATTGCTGCATCAGATCTGCTCCGGTTTGGGAGGGTGCTCAATGCGCCTCGTCCCAGTTGTGGGCAGCGCGGGCATCGACCTTCAGGGGCACGCGCATGTCGAGCGCCGGCATGGCGGCGTTTTCCATGACCGAGACGACGAGCGGAATGGTTTGCTCGACATCGGCATCCTCGACCTCGAAGATCAATTCGTCATGCACCTGCAAAAGCATCCGGGCGCGGTCGGCCAAGCCTGCATCCTTCAAGGCCGGCTCCATGCGGATCATGGCGCGGCGGATGATATCGGCTGCGGACCCTTGAATCGGCGCATTGATCGCGGCGCGTTCGTTGAAGGCGCGCATGGACGGGTTCGACGAGCGGATTTCCGGGTAGTGCGCTCGGCGCCCGAAGATCGTCTCGACATAGCCGTTCTCGCGGGCAAAGGCCTTGGTAGAATCCATATAGTCGCGGATACCGGGGAAGCGCTCGAAATACTTCTTGATGTAATCGCCGGCTTCGGACCGCTCGATCGACAGCTGGTTGGCAAGGCCGAAGGCCGATATGCCGTAGATGATGCCGAAGTTGATCGCCTTGGCGCGGCGGCGGATTTCGCTCGGCATGCCCTCGACGGGAACACCGAACATTTCCGATGCCGTCATGGCATGGATATCGATGCCGTCGGCGAAGGCCTGGCGCAATTGCGGAATGTCGGCGACATGGGCGAGAACCCGCAGTTCGATCTGGCTGTAGTCGGCCGAAACGAGCTTGTGGCCGGGGTAGAGACGAAGGCCGTGCGGATCTTGCGGCCTTCCGTGGTGCGTATCGGTATGTTCTGTAGGTTCGGATCGGAAGAGGAGAGGCGGCCGGTCGTCGTTGCAGCAAGCGCGTAGGAGGTATGGACGCGCTTGGTCTCAGGGTGGACGAAACCGGGTAGGGCGTCGGTATAGGTTGATTTGAGCTTGGTCAGCTGGCGCCAGTCGACGATCTTGCGCGGCAACGGATGCCCCTCGGCGGCCAGATCTTCCAACACCTGCGCCGAGGTCGACCACTGTCCGGTCTTGGTCTTCGAGCCGCCGGCCAGGCCCATGCGACCAAACAGGATGTCACCGAGTTGTTTCGGCGAGCCGATATTGAAAGTTTCGCCGGCCAGCGCATAGATGTCGTGTTCGTGCGCTGCTGCACCCTGCGCCAGTTCGCCGGAAAGCCGCGACAGGATTTGCCGGTCGACCGAAATACCGCGCTCTTCCATACGGGCCAGAACCGGCACCAGTGGACGTTCAAGGCGCTCATAAACGGAGACGAGACCCTTGGATGCAAGCCGCGGCTTCAGCACATGCCAGAGCCTGAGGGTCACATCGGCATCCTCCGCGGCATAGGCCGTCGCCTTGTCGATCTCGACGTAATCGAAGGTTTGCGAGGACTTGCCGCTGCCGGTCACCGACTTGTAGCTGATCGGCTGATGGCCGAGCCAACGCTCGGACAGCGAATCCATGCCATGCGTTCCATTGCCCGCATCGACGACATAGGACATCAGCATCGTATCGTCGAAGCCTTGGATGGTGACTCCATGGCGCTTCATGACGAGGTAGTCGTATTTCAGGTTCTGCGCGACCTTCAGGACGGACGGATCTTCCAACAGGGCTTTGAGCCGTGGCAGCGCCTCATTCATCGGGATCTGATCGGCTGCCAGTTTCACCCCATCGCTGAACAGGTCGTCGCCGCCGGTCTTGTGAAGCAGTGGCACATAGGCGGCCTTGATCGTCTTGCCCGACGGGTCCTTGTCATTGTCGGCGATCGCCAGCGAAAAACCCACAAGCTCGGCCTGCATCGCATCGAGCGAGGTCGTCTCTGTGTCAAAGGCAACAAGACCCGCGTCACGCGCATCAGCAATCCAGGCATCGAGCGTTGCGATATCACGGATCGCGACATAGCCGGCGTGGTCGATCTTCGCGGTGGCGAAGCTTTCGGCGCGTGCCTGGGCATGGGCCTGCGGCGTCTGGGTGTCGTGAGTGCCGTCAATCAGCACAGCCGCCGCTTGGGCAGCGCTGCCGCGTGCGGGCGAGGTGGAAGAGGAAAGCTCAGACGGTGCGGATGGACCGCCTGCCAGTTCGCCCTTGTCCAGGTCCGGTCCACGCGCCTCTGCGCCCCATTCGACAGGAACCTGTGCGGGTTCGACCACATCCGCATCCGTTTCCGTCGCCGCGGCGACCCGACGGGTCAGGGTCGTGAATTCCATGGCTTTGAGGAAGGCAATCAGACGCGGGCCGTCCTGCGTCTCCAAATGCAGCGCATCGAGATCCATATCGACAGGCGTGTCGATCTTCAGCGTTACAAGCTGGCGCGAGAGACGCGCGAGATCGGCATTGGCAATGATGTTCTCGCGGCGCTTGACCTGCTTGATCTCGCCGGCGCGGGCGAGAAGCGTGTCGAGATCGCCGAATTCCTCAAGCAGCTGTGCGGCGGTCTTCGGGCCGATGCCCGGAATGCCCGGCACGTTGTCGGTCGAATCGCCGGTCATCGCCTGCATGTCGATCATCTTTTCCGGCGGCACACCCCATTTCTCGATCACTTCGGGGATCGAGATCTGCTTGTCCTTCATGCTGTCATACATCGACACATTGGCCGTTACGAGCTGCATCAGGTCCTTGTCGGAGGAGACGATCGTCACGTCGGCGCCGGTGGCTTCCGCCATCCGCGCATAGGTGGCGATGATATCGTCGGCCTCAAAGCCCTCCTTCTCGATGCAGGGCAGGTTGAAAGCGCGGGTCGCGTGGCGGATCAGGCCGAATTGCGGGATCAGGTCTTCCGGCGGGGCCGAGCGGTTGGCCTTGTACTTGTCGTAGAGCTCATTGCGGAAGGTTTTGGACGAGTAGTCAAAGATGACGGCAAAATGCGTCGGCGTCACGCCGACGGACGTGTCGCGCGCGTCGGTGAGCAGCTTCCACAGCATGTTGCAGAAACCCGAGACGGCATTGACCGGCAATCCGTCCGACTTGCGGCTGAGCGGTGGTATGGCGTGGAAGGCACGGAAGATGAAGCCGGAGCCGTCGACGAGGAAGAGATGATCACCTTTTTCATGGGAAGAAGGGATAGCGCGGGCCGCGTTGGGCGTCCATATTTCAATTGCCGAGCTCGGATAATTTTCGAGCAGCAAATAAATGAGGGCCCTCACAGGAACGTTACTAATTTGTAATCCGGCTCCGGATGTGAATCCCTTGAAAAGCCACATTTGAAACCACAAATCTCAGTCAACGGCGTCTGAACACGCCGTCATCTGGCGGATGGCCTGTCCCCCGCCGAAGCCGGATGTAAGGACAAAGGCCTATCCCCTCTCCGGGCCTTTGTCCCAGATTGACAAAACCGTCATGGCCCCGCCTCCGCCATGACGGTTTTTGTCTTTTAGTGATGTGCGTGCAACCCTTGCTGCATAAGGCTTTGGCCCTTCCATCGCTTGCAATGAATCTTGTTTTTAGGGGATTTTGGGCGTAACCATGGGTATGGTCTTCAACCGGATGGATTCAGCAACATATCTGGCCAGCCTGCTGGCGAAGAATTTCTCCCGCGCCCTGCAGGAGAGAAGCCAAAAACTCGGCTTCGCGCCCGGACAGTTTCCCGTCCTGCTGGAATTATGGACCGAAGAAGGGCTCACGCAAAAGCAGCTCCTCGACAGGTTGGACATCGAGCAGGCGACGATGGCCAATACGCTTTCGCGCATGGAGCGGGATGGGTTGATCAATCGCCGCAAGCATCCGGACGACCGGCGTGCCCAGCAGATTTTTCTCACCGAAAAAGCAAAGTCCATGGAAGCGGATGCCAAGGCAGCAGCGCTTGCCGCAGACCAGTCGCTTCTGTCGGGCTTTCGCCGGTTCGAGCGCGAGCTGATGCTGGAATATATGCGCATGGCGATCGCCAACAGTGCGCGGAGCTGATGGCGCGTTTTTGCCATCCATCAAAATATTTTACTTAAACGTGCCGCGATTCCTCTCTACGGTCCGCCGCAACGAGAAGGATTCTGCAAAAATGGCAAATATCTCCCCGACACTCGAGCGCGCCGACGCCAATCTCCCTGAAAGTCTCGACCGGCTTTTCAATCTGGTCCGCATCCAGTCAATTTCCACCGATCCGGCCTACAAGACCGAGTGCCGCAAGGCTGCCGAATGGCTAGTGTCCGAACTGACGGGACTGGGCTTTACGGCTTCCGTGCGCGATACGCCCGGCCATCCGATGGTCGTGGCGCACCATGCGGCCGGCAAGGCCGGCGCGCCGCACGTGCTTTTCTATGGACACTACGATGTCCAGCCGGTCGATCCGCTCAATCTCTGGGAGGTCGCTCCTTCGAGCCGTCGATCAAGGACATCGGCGACGGACGCAAGGTCATTACCGGCCGCGGCACCTCCGACGACAAGGGCCAGCTGATGACCTTCGTCGAAGCCTGCCGGGCCTACAAGGAAACCCATGGCAGCCTGCCTTGTGAGGTCACCATCCTGTTCGAAGGCGAGGAGGAATCCGGCTCGCCGTCGCTGAAACCATTCCTGGAAGCGAACGCTGCCGAGTTGAAGGCTGACTATGCGCTCGTCTGCGACACCGGCATGTGGGACCGCGAGACGCCGGCGATTTCCGCCGGGCTACGCGGTCTCGTCGGCGAGGAGATCGTCGTGACCGCGGCCGATCGCGACCTGCATTCCGGCATGTTCGGTGGCGCGGCGGCCAATCCGATCCACAGCCTTTCGGCCATTCTCGCCGGTCTGCACGATGCAGAAGGCCGTGTCACGCTTGATGGCTTCTATGACGGCGTCGAGGAGACGCCGAGCCAGATCAAGGCCCAATGGGAGACGCTCGGACAGACGGCGGAGAAATTCCTGGGCGAGGTCGGTTTGTCGGTGCCATCCGGCGAAAAGGGCCGCTCGGTGCTGGAACTGATCTGGGCCAGACCCACGGCCGAGGTGAATGGCATCTGGGGCGGTTATACAGGCGAAGGTTTCAAGACGGTGATTGCCGCCCAGGCCTCCGCCAAGGTCTCGTTTCGCCTGGTCGGCAAGCAGGATCCTGCAAAAGTCCGCGTGGCGTTCCGGACCTATGTCAAATCGAAGATCCCGTCCGATTGTTCCGTCGAATTCCACGCGCATGGCGGATCGCCGGCTATCCAGCTGCCCTATGATTCGGCCCTGTTGAACACGGCGAAGATGGCATTGTCGGACGAGTGGCCAAAGCCCGCCGTCGTCATCGGCATGGGCGGGTCGATCCCGATCGTCGGCGATTTCCAGAAGATGCTCGGCATGGAATCGCTGCTTGTGGGTTTTGCCCTCTCGGACGATCGCATTCATTCGCCGAATGAAAAATACGACTTGCAGTCGTTCCACAAGGGCATTCGCTCTTGGATCCGAATTCTGGATGCTCTCGCAGCCTGATTCTCTCCATGCTTAAACCTTCCGCCCTTGACCCCGGCGGGAGGGAATGGTCTTTTCCTGATGATGAATTGTTGCAAACTGAACAGCGGCCTTCAGTTACCCCGAGGAGGAGCAGCTGAAGGGGAGAGAGACGGGAGCCGATGGAGCAGCCTGGCTGCTTCACTTGAAGTGCTCCTGTCGAGAACGACTGCGGCATGAAGGCTGTCCGTAAATTCATCTGGCCGGTCATCGGTCTGGCTGCAATCCTGTTTTCGCTTTATGGCCTTTTCCATGAGCTGCGCGATCTGTCATTGGAAGACTTCCTCGCCAGCATAGAGGCTGTTTCTCTTGAGGGATGGATTCTGGCCGGCTGTTCGACGCTGGTCGCTTATGCGGCGCTCGCCGCCTATGATCATCTCGCTCTGGAGCATCTGGGACACCGAATCTCGCTCTGGTTCATCACCGTCTGTTCATTCACGGCCTATGCCCTGTCGCACACCGTCGGCGCTTCGGTCTTCTCCGGGGCGGTGGTGCGATACAGAGCTTATGAATCCAAAGGGCTGACGGGAGGCGAGGTGGGGGTGCTCGTTGCCTTCTGTTCATTCACTTTTCTGCTCGGTACGGCGATGCTGTTCGGCATCGTGCTTATCGTCGAACCGGAAATCGTCGCGCGTTTTGCGTCGTTCCTGCCGATCGAGGCGGCCATCTCGACAGGCGTCATCATTCTGGGACTAATTGGCCTCTACCTGATTGGCAGCCTGGTGGGTTTCAGACCGGTCGCGACGCGCTGGTTCCGATTGGAATATCCGAAACCTTCACTGGCCTTGCGGCAATTGCTGATCGCGCCGATCGAACTGATCGGTGCTGCCGGAATTATCTATTTCGCCCTTCCGGAAGCCGGAAATCCCGGCTTCCTGGTGATACTCGGCGTGTTTCTCGCGTCCTTCTCCGCAGCACTTCTGTCGCATGCGCCCGGTGGACTTGGCGTCCTGGAACTGGTCTTCATTGCGGCCCTACCGGAAATGGATCCTGTCGGCGTTCTGGCTGGACTGGCGATCTTCCGCCTGTTCTACCTCATCATTCCCTTTTTCATGGCGCTCGGTGTTGTCGTGGTGTTCGAGCGGGCGCAATTCATCCGTGCGCGGGATATTGCCAGCGAAGACGAGCCGCAAGCCTGATCGACACGCCGTGGTGCCCAACGCACTTGTGGTTATAGGACGCGGACAACAAAAAAGGCCGGGCTCGGCCCGACCTTTCCAAACACCGAAAGCATTTGCAGGCGCGAACATGCGCGCCTGTTGAATATTAGGCAGCCTGCAGGTTGTCGGCAGACATCTTGCCGGACTTGCGGTCCTTGACGAGCTCGAAGCTGATCTTCTGGCCGTCGTTGAGGCCGCGCATACCAGCGCGCTCAACAGCAGAAATGTGGACGAAAACGTCCTGGCTGCCGTCGTCAGGCTGAATGAAGCCGAAGCCCTTGGTGGAGTTAAACCATTTTACAGTGCCAGTGGCCATAACGGATCCCTTTCTCTAGCAAATTGTGTTTCACCGTTCGTAAACGCTACGGAACGGCATTTGTTCGAATCTGAAGGAAAGTTCGTCCGATTGCGCACGATGTCGCAAAAACCAAAGTCATCTAACAAATATCGACAGCGCAGCACATAGGCGACGAGGGCGAGAACGTCAAGTTTATTTTGCGGAATTTCGCCTTGGCCATTGTAAACGTTGGTTTTTATTCAGCAAGCTGGATGGCCCTTATGAGGTGCTCTCGGCGTGATTCAACCGAAAAATGCTGCCAACGGGCCAGACGGCATGACGTAGAAAGCCACAATAAGAAAAGCCCGCGGCCGGGAGGAGGTGGCAGCGGGCTTCTCAAATTAGAACCGATCAGCAACTGGGAGGAGGAGTGTTGCCGATCCAGTGGACTTCCCTGGGAGGAGGAGCGGGTTGTCCACATCATCGAAGCTCTGCGGGAGGAGGTGCGTTGCTTCGATGTTTGTAGCATACGCCCAATCTGCCTAAATCATAGGCTCGATATTGCAATGCAGCAATGCGCGATACGCAAGGCTAGCGCCACCAGTAGCGGGATGGTTCGGGCTGCGACTGCGAGCCGAGAAGATAACCGACCAGCATGCCAGCGGCGGCGGCAAGAAACACCACGCTGCCTGCGGCTGCCGGATGTTCGCGGGCGACGCCAGCGATGACGCGACCCTCGGCGCGAACTTGTGCAACTGCTTTTTGGCCTGCGGTGCGGCGGCGTCATAGGCATCGGACGCCTTGTCGCGCACGTCTGTATAGGCCTTGGCGCCTTGCGCCGAGACGATCTTCGTCAGCCGGGCCACTTCTTCGCGCAATGCCTTGATGTCGGGATTGATGATTTCAGCCATGGTGGTTCTCCACATTTCGATGCGCTGACAACGGTTGAAGCGCCTTATTGTTCCCTGACACGCGCCTGTGCTGTGCAAATCCCCGATCATGAATGAAATCGTGGCAAACCTTGTTGTCCCCGTCGCAGGGATAGTAGATGCTCCCGGAAAGGGCAGGAATAACGGGACGCCAGAGATGAACGACAACGAGCCAAACTACGAGCACTCGGACTATGCCGGCGAGTTTACCGCCGATGGCATCACCGTGCTCGTCGATATCTTCCGCATTGCCGGCAGCAACGGGCCGTGGTCGCTGGAGGTGATCGATCAGGACGAAGGCCTGACCGTGTGGGAAGAGCCGTTTCCGACGGATAAGGACGCCTACGAGGAATTCCTTGCCACGGTCGAGCGCGACGGCATCGAATCGTTTCTGGAAGATCCGGAACCGGAACCCACGGTTCAGTAGCTGGCTTGCGGGCGTGTCTCTTCGCCAGGAGGGATCGCCTTGCAGCGGGCAATCGTCAATACTCCGTCATCGTCATTCCACCCCCAGCATCAGGACGTTTCCGTGGTAGATCTTTTGTTGCGTGGCATTGTGATTGGTATCGGCGCGACTATCCTGATGGATGTCTGGGCCATCGTGCTCTGGAAGATTTTCGGGGAGTCACGACCAAACTGGGGGCCGGTCGGTCGCTGGTTTTGGCATCTTCCCCGCGGCACGGTCTTTCACGATACTATCGCGCAGGCCGAGCCTTATACGCACGAATCAGCTCTCGGCTGGATTGCACACTATGCCGTCGGAATTCTCTACGGCATTGTTCTGGCTTTCTGGGGCGGCGAAGCTTGGTTCGCGACACCGACATTCCTGCCGGCCTTCGTTCTTGGCATACTGACCGTCGGCGCCGGCTGGTTTCTCCTGCAGCCGGGTCTTGGCATCGGCTGGGCAGCCTCGAAGCTGCCAAATGCCAACAAGGTGCGGGCGCTCAATCTTCTGGCGCATACCGTATTCGCGATCGGGCTCTATGGCACGGCGCTGTTGTTGCCGGCCTAACCATCGGCTGGGATCGGCTCGTCTTTGGCTTGGTCGATCCAGCGGCAGAAGCGGTGTAGCTCAGCGACGAGACCGCCAATAAACCACGAGCGATAATGCAAAGAGCACGAGGGCGACAGGCCAGAAATCTGTCGCCTGATCCCAACTCCATCGCCAAATCATGTAGCCATCGAGGTGGGGTGGCGGCATGTGGACGCTGATTTCATAGTCCCGCTTCTCGCGCCCATGAAAATGGCCGGCTGCGAAGGCGAGCCCGATGAGAATAGCTACTCGACGCTCGTAAAAGATCATCGCGGCCAGGGCAAAGACCATAGCGATGGCGATCGCCTCGACGATATGGCCGAGCCAGTCAAAGTTTTGCTGAAGATAGGTCCAGTCAATCATTCAACCGGTATCGACTGTTTTTTTGTGCCAGGCAATTGCTTGACTGCCAGGAACGCTGACCAATAACGTTTACCGCCGATTGCAACGGACGTCTGGAAGAGAAAATACCAATATGGTCAAAAATTATGGCCAAACCCCGGCCAAGGTATTGAAGCCTTTGAGCATATTCGTGGCCGATCTTTAACGACCCCTTAAATTGCCGCATTTACAGTTCATCGCACGTTCGAAGGTGGCCTGCGGGGTGCATCGGCGTCGGGTCGTTTTGGCGACCGGCAATCAGTGACACGAAACCCAAAAGATGGGGCAGCGCCGGTTCGGCATGGCAGGACAACGCAAATCAGGTCAGCGGATTGAACCGTCCTTCGAGGGCGGGCGTGGACGCAATGACGACGATCTCAGCATCTCGGCCGGCGAACGCATCAGTGGTGGCGGGAAGGCGGGTCGATCGCAGTCCGGCAAGTCGTCTAACGCCAAATCCTCCGCCAGCCGTCCATCCGTGAAAAAGGCAGGCCGCGGTCGTGGCGGCTCACGCCGAGGCGGTTCCGGCGGAGGTCTGGTCGGCCTGATCCGTTCGATCGTCTACTGGTGCTTCGTGCTCGGTCTCTGGGGTGGCATCGGCGTTGCTGGTCTCGTCCTCTATTATGGCGCGCGCATGCCGAATGCGACGAGCTGGACGATCCCCGAGCGTCCGCCAAACGTCAAGATCCTGGCCGTCAGCGGCGACATCATCGCCAATCGCGGCGCGACCGGCGGCGAGGCTCTGTCGCTTGAAAACATGTCACCCTATATCCCGCAGGCGGTCATCGCCATCGAGGACCGGAGGTTCTATTCGCATTTCGGCGTCGATCCGCTGGGTCTTGCCCGCGCCATGGTCACGAATATAACGACTGGCCGCATGGTCCAGGGCGGCTCGACCATTACCCAGCAGCTCGCAAAGAACCTGTTTCTCTCACCGGCGCGCACGCTGGAGCGCAAGGTGCAGGAAGTGCTGCTCTCCGTGTGGCTGGAGCAGAAATATACCAAGGACCAGATCCTTGCGATGTATCTCAACCGCGTCTTCTTCGGTTCCAACGCCTATGGCGTCGAGGCGGCGTCGCGCCGCTATTTCAACAAGTCGGCGCGCGATGTGAACCTCGGCGAGGCAGCGCTTCTGGCCGGCCTGCTCAAGGCCCCGTCGCGGCTGTCGCCGGCGCGCGATCCGCAGGCGGCCGAAGCTCGCGCGCAGGTCGTTCTCGGCACGATGCGCGAGGAAGGCTTCATCACCGATTCGGAAATCAAGACGGCCATGTCGCAGACGCCGACCCGCTCGAAGAGCTTCTGGTCGGGGTCCGAGCACTACGTCGCCGATATGGTCATGGACCAGCTGCCGGCCATGGTTGGCGAAATTAAGGAAGACCTGATCGTCGATACGACGCTCGATCTCGATCTGGAGAAGAAGGCCGAAGCCGCGATTTCGGCAAGTCTCGTCGAGGATGGACCGAAGCTGAATGCCTCCCAGGCTGCCCTCGTCTCGATCGACGGTACTGGCGCGATCCGCGCGCTGGTCGGCGGCAAGGATTATGCCGAAAGCCAGTTCGACCGGGCCTCCAAGGCCAAGCGCCAGCCGGGTTCGGCCTTCAAGCCCTTCGTCTATGCCGCGGCGATGGAGATCGGCCGTACGCCGATGTCTGTACGCAACGATGCTCCGGTGCGCATCGGCAAATGGACGCCCGAGAACTATGACCAGAAATATCGCGGAGAGGTGACGCTGACCAGCGCGCTGGCCGATCTCGCTGAACACCATCGCCGCGCAACTGGTCATGGAGGTCGGCCCGCAGAATGTCGCCAAGCTCGCCCATCGCCTCGGCATCGAATCGGAGCTTCAGGCCAATGCCTCGATCGCGCTTGGGACATCGGAAGTCAGTCTCGTGGAGCTGACGTCCGCTTACGCGCCCTTCATGAATGGCGGCTTCAAGGCCACGCCGCATGTCATCCGGCGCATATCGACCGCGGATGGCAAGGTGCTCTACGAAAACACCTATGACAATCCGCCCCGCGTTCTCGATCCGGCGATTGTCTCTGAGATGAACCAGATGATGATCAAGGTCATCACGTCGGGCACCGGCAAGAATGCCCGGCTCAAGGGCTGGGAAGCGGCCGGCAAGACCGGCACCACCCAGTCGTTCCGCGATGCGCTCTTCGTCGGCTATACCAGCAATCTGACGACCGGTGTCTGGTTCGGCAATGACGACGGCAAGTCGATGAAGAAGGTCACCGGCGGCGGTCTTCCCGCCAAGGCGTGGAATGTCTTCATGACCGCCGCGCACGAAGGCCTGTCGCCATCGCCGCTGTTCGGCACGGTCGGCGTGCCGGTGTTCGAGGGCGGTCAGCCTGCGCCTGAAAAGGGCGGAGACGAACTCTTCGACATCATCTCCCGCACGCTTGATACAAACGAGAGCCCATCCCGCGACGGCCCGGCCGTCACCGCCGAACAGACCGGCGCCGTTCAGCTCGACGACGGCCTCGTTCCGCCCGCGGATGTCGGCCAGCAGCAGACCGGCACGCGCCGAACAACCCTCCTCGACATTCTTTGGGTGGGTAAGGGCAGTCCTCTGCCTAGCGATTGAACGGCGAGATCAAACGATGCTGAGGTGGCCGTCCAGCGGTCCGTTACATGACCCTTGAGACCGTCACCACGATGAGCGATGATCCTCTCATCAACCTGCCAGCGTAAAGGTAGTGCGTTCCCGAGTCCGGTCGGAAGGCACGGCGGGTGCGAAAGCGATACCGCCCGGCGGTACACGATCGAAAAACGCGCGGTTGTGACCATATCAGATGATGGCTTCGACCAGCCCTTAACTGCTTCGGCAACTGGTTTGAAAGGCATATTGTGAAAATACTTGTGTTGAACTGCGGCAGTTCCAGCTTGAAGCTCGGCGTTTTCGAGATCGCAGAAAAGGCGACCGAGATATTCAAGGCGACCTACGAGAAATTTGAGGTCGGGAGCTGTTCCTACAAAATCACCAGGGACGGTCTGGCAGAAACTGGAGAAACGCCATTTGGCGACATTGCCGCTGTTCTGGCTGCCCTTCCGCAAATTCTCGATAGCCACGGCGTAACCAAGCTGGAAGCGGTCGGTCACCGGATTGTGCACGGTGGCGAGAAATTCCAAACCACAGTGGTTCTTGATGAAACAGTCATTACAGAGCTCGAGGCGCTGACGCCGTTGGCGCCGCTCCACAATCCCGCAAATCTGCTTGCTGTGGGCATTGCGAGGCGAGTCTGGCCTGATATTCCTCAGGTCGCGGTCTTCGACACCGCATTCCATGCGACCAATCCGCCGCGCGCAACGACTTACGCCGTGCCCAAGGCCTGGCGTGATGCCGGTCTGCGACGCTTCGGGTTTCATGGCACCTCACACAAATATGTGGCTCTGCGCGCTGCGGAAGAGATTGGCGAACCGCTGCGTGATCTGCAGATCGTCAGCGTGCATCTTGGCAATGGCGCCAGTGTCTGCGCGGTCAACCGTGGAGAAAGTATAGACACCTCGATGGGCATGACACCGCTTGAGGGATTGGTCATGGGAACGCGCTCCGGCGATGTTGATCCGGGCCTGTTTGGCTTCCTGGCGCGGCAACTGGGCCTGTCCATAAAGGAGATAGAGGACGCTCTCTATTCAAAGAGCGGGCTTCTGGGACTGACGGGCTCATCCGACATGCGTGATGTTGAAGATCGGGCCGGTAAAGGTGACACCGAAGCCCAGCTTGCGATAGAATTGTTCGCCTATCGTGCCCGGAAATATATCGGCGCCTATGCGGCGGCGATGGGTGGCCTCGATGCTGTCGTTTTTACCGGAGGCATTGGCGAGAACTCTCCGTCCATGCGTCGGCGCATCTGCGATGGGCTGGAGTTCATGGGTCTTCGGCTCGACCACGACCGTAACCAATCTGTCGACCTCGCCAATCGCGCCGCCCCGCAGATCCAGGCCTACGGTGGCAAAGTGCGGGTCATCGTCACCGAGACAGCCGAACAATTGATGATCGCCCAGGAAACAGCAGGCGCATTGGTGCTAACGGCAATCGTGCCCGAGCCTATCCCCGTCGCGGTCTCGGCTCGTCATGTTCACCTTTCCCGAGTAGCGGTCGAGACGTTGTTTGGGGCCGGATATCAATTGACGCCTGCGGTTCCTTTGCGCCAGCCCGGACAATGGGCCGCGAGCGAGCGCATCACGCTGGAGGGACCAAAAGGTCGCCTGGAGCGTGTCGCCATCCTTGGTCCCGAGCGTTTGCGGACGCAGATCGAAATTTCGAGAACGGATGGATTTGCGCTCGGCGTCGACGCCCCCGTTCGCGACAGCGGCAAACTGGATGGCACGCCAACGGTGCGCCTGATCGGGCCGGCCGGTAGCTTCAACACCGACGGACTGATCGTGGCCGCCCGGCACATTCATACCAACCCGGATGATGCTCGACGCCTGGGCCTTGTGGATGGCATGCTCGTGGACGTTCACATCGGTGACGAAGAGCGCGGGCTGGTGTTTGGCAAGACGCTCATTCGTATCAGCGCCAATGCCGTAACCGAGATGCATATCGATACAGACGAGGCAAATGCTGCCGATATCCGCGTCAATGGTGAAGGATCACTCGTTCCTAATCTTCGCGCCATCGCGGTGACCAACAGAGACTAGCGGATCTATTTCAGGCATCTACGCCTTGCAGATGCGACAGGCGCGGGTGCTTGCGACCATCCTCATGTCCTTTTTGACCAATGGTCGTGTTGCGCAGCCCCCGGCTGGACCGGTCCCAAAGAAGTCGATGGCCTGAAGACTGAAGGGTTCTGGCGGTTGCATCAGGCGCCCTGGCAAGGACCGCAAAAGATCCGGAGCATCTGAAGCTGTTGGAGCAAGGGGTGCGAAGCAGCCGACTCGAAGAGCTGTTATTGTCATTCCAAAATCTTGGTTCTTGCTGCCACTGGCCGCGATTGTTCTGAGCGACTGGGCGTCACGGCATGTTTCAAATCCTACAGTTGTCACCGATCCGATTTCGGCTCAGGAAGCGTGGTGAGAGACAATTTCTACGACCGGATGATGCCCCACTTCACGTCAAGAGCCGCATTGCATTTGATTGATATTTTTTGGCAAAGCCCAATATACCAGCCAGGCATCTTTCAACGACGATGCGCAGGTTCTCTTGAGAGACGCGACAACAAATTTTTGAAAGAATAGCAATGGCAAAACGAAAAAGCACGGTCGTCAGCACGGGGATTATGGGACTGAACGAGATCCTGCGCGGCGGCCTGCCAGCCTCCAATCTTTATATGCTGCAGGGAGCGCCGGGATCCGGCAAGACAACAGCGGCGCTGCAATTCCTTCGGGCAGGGGTGGAGGCTGGAGAAAGCTGTATATATGTCACGCTATCTCAGACAGCTGCGGAGCTTGAAGCGATCGCTGTTTCGCACGGTTGGTCCTTGGACGGCATTCGCGTCGAAGAGCTCACGACTTCCGGTACAGTCAGCGAAGCCGACGACCAGAGTATATTCCTGACAGCCGACCTTCGGCTGGATGAGACCCGAAAAGCTATTGAGGCTGCGATCGAACAACACAAGCCGCGTCGCCTGGTCTATGATTCCCTCCTGGAGATACGCCTGATCACTGGGGATTCGCCCCGATTCCGACGCGAATTGATCGGCTTCAAGTCCTTCCTTGCCCAGCGCAATGTGGTGGCACTTTTGCTCGACACCCAGATTGCCAGCTACGACCGCAGCGGCGAGGAGGTCGAAGGACTGGCCCATGGGGTCATTCGCTTCGATAAAGCCTTGGAAGAGTATGGTGGCGTCCGTCGCCGGGTGGAAGTGTCTAAGATGCGCGGTGTACCGATCGCAGATGGTTATCATGACATGGCCATCCGAGAAGGAGAGGGCGTGGTCGTATTTCCTCGGATCATGCCGAATATGGCGTCGGAAAACACCAAGGCGGAACTGATCAAGTCCGGCGTTGCAGCGCTTGATGATATGTTTGGCGGCGGCCAGGAGGCTGGCACGACAACGCTGGTGATCGGACAATCTGGCACCGGCAAATCGACGATGTCATCGCTCTATGCAACGGCGGCGCTCGAACGCGGCGAAAGCGTCGCGCTATTTCTATTCGAAGAGCGACTGGAGACATTCTTCCGCCGCTCCGAAGGCTTGGGCATGCAATTGCGGCAGTTCCACAAGGATGGCAAGCTGATCTTGCGGGACTTCAATCCAAACGAAATTTCGCCAGGTGAATTTGGCCAGATCGTCCAGGACGCAGTCACGCATAACAAGGTTCGCGTGGTCGTCATCGACAGTCTAACCGGCTATCTGAACTCGCTGCCGCATCGGGAAAAGGCTGTCCGGGATATCCAGTCGCTTCTGAAATTCCTTGCCCGTTCCGGCGTGCTGACCATGCTGATCGTCGCCCAGCATGGCCTTATCGGCCAGAATGTCAGCATCGACGTTGATGTCAGCTTCCTCGGGGATACTGTGCTCCTCTTGCGGATCATGGAACATGAAGGCCGCCTGCGCCGCAACATTACCGTCGTGAAGAAGCGTCACGGTCCGCATGACCTGAATATCCAGGAACTGCTCATTGAAAGTGGCAGCGTGAGTGTTGTCTCCTACAATCCTCTTCCTGATCCAAAATGAAAGAGGCGTCCACCGAAAGCGAGCTGGACTGGGTGCTCGTCCTTGCTCCTTTTCGCAAGGATGCGGACTATATTGCGGCGTTTCTGCGAGAGCAGAAAATTGCCGTTAAATACAGGACCGCTGACGAGGATCTCAGCCACCACCTGTCTCACTCGCCAGGCGTCATTGTTATTACCCATGAGGCTTTAAGCCCACCCGTTGTCTCCAAGATTGGTGGGCATCTCGCGACACAGCCCGATTGGTCGGAGGTGCCGATTCTGGTCTTGCTGGAGAGATCCGCCCCCTTTGCCCGTATTCGCAGCCAGCTCGAACGGTCATGGCCGGGCGCGCGATTGCTGTTTCATATGCGGCCCATCGCGCAGTTGGAATTGGTCAATAGCATTCAGACAAACCTGCTGGTGCGTTTGCGCCAGAAACAGGTGCGTGATGCGTTTGAGCGAGAAGTGGAGCTACGGCTGGAGCTCAATCACCGCATCAAGAATATTCTCGCCAGTGTGACGTCGATCTTTCAGATGACACGACGCGGCGCTTCGACCATTGAGGGCTTGGCGATAGACTTTACCGGGCGGCTGCATGCGCTGGCCAATGTACACACTGCCGTTTTTGAGGCAGGTGGAGAGGGCGTGGTGTTGTCCTCCGTCGTCGATCTGACTGTATCGCCGTACAATAGCGTTGGATTGAGCCGCATCGACGTTCATGGGCCCCCTGTCGAAGTCAGTCGCAATTCCGCGACGACGATTGTGCTGTGCCTCCACGAATTAATCACCAACGCCATAAAATATGGTGCGCTCTCTGTGGATAGCGGAAGGGTCGACATTGTCTGGACGATCTCCAAAGACCTGACGCCGATATTCGCCTTGAGTTGGGCCGAGCGAGGCGGTCCTGAGGTCGTTGAGCCGACACGGCAGGGTTATGGTACGCGATATGTACGTTCTGCACTCGCATCCCTGTTCGGATCAAAGCCCGATATTGTGTTTGATTCTAAAGGGTTCCGTTGCAGCGTTACCGGCCCCCTTAGCCAATTGCGTTTGAACTGAAACAAAAAGCTCCACGGTAAAAAATCTTGGTAGCCTTCTCGTAAATTATTGAAAACAAACAAAATTTCTTTTGGATCAATTCCGCATGCAGCGCGTTAACGATCGATTGCATGTCAAGAGGCACTATGAGCGTTACGATGGAGCGACGGTAATGGGCTGCAACGGCATAACGGTTCTGGTGGTCGAAGATGAGGTGCTTATTCGCATAGACATCGCTCAGACGCTTGAAGACGAAGGTTTCACCGTGTTTGAAGCCTCGGACGCTGAAGAGGCGATTGACATCCTGAGCAAGCATTCCGAAATCAATCTGATGTTCACGGATATCGATATGCCCGGCAGTATCGACGGGTTGAAGCTTGCAACGGCCGTTCGCGACAGGTGGCCGCCCATCAGCATCATCGTAACGTCCGGCCACCGGCAGATGAGCGACGATACGTTGCCCATCACGGGGCGGTTCTTCGCTAAGCCCTATGATGCCGCGCGCGTTATTCGCACGATGAGGGATATGGTCGCCTCAGCCTGAAGACCCTGGCGGAAAGCGCTCTGCTTATCGCACAATTTTCGTATAATTCCCACTTTCTACCGACAGACATCATTGTCTGTGCCCGATTTTGTGGCCAAGCCTGCGATTGCTTCTTTGCCCGAATTGCTGATACTTATGAGCAATTATTGGTATGGTTGGAAGATGACTGGAAAAGTTCTCGTAATTGATCCCTTGGAGCGGCAGGACATCATCAAGGGACTGGCCAGCGAGGTTCGAGTCTCTATTTTGAAGATTCTTCGCTCAGGTGCCAAGAACGTCAATACGATCGCCCATGAACTGAACCTGCCGCAGTCCACTGTGTCGGCGAACCTTCAGATCCTGGAGGATGTCGGTCTTATTACCTCCCATGGCGAGAAGGCAAAAAAGGGTAGCCAGAAGGTTTGCCAGTCCGCGTTCAAGGAAATTCTCGTCGCATTTCGCGAGGACGTTGCGGCAGCCAGGGACGATTCTATCGAGGTCTCGATGCCACTGGGGCTTTACGGCCAGTTCGATATTATGGGGCCGTGCGGCCTCTGTTCCCGCGAAGGCGTCATCGGCCTGCTCGACGTGCCGGATACCTTTTTGGATCCCGACCGAATGAAGGCAGGCCTGTTGTGGTTTACATGCGGCTTCGTCGAATACCAGTTCCCAAACAATACACTTCTCAGGAAAGCGAAGCCCAAGGCTCTCGAATTCTCCATGGAACTTAGTTCAGAAGTGCCCGGCACCGCCGCAGACTGGCCTTCTGACATCTTCATGGAGGTCAACGGGGTGGAAATAGGCCGTTGGACCTCTCCAGGGGACTTCGGTGACAAGCGCGGCGCCTATACGCCCGCCTGGTGGAAACTCGCAGGATCGCAATACGGCAAGCTGAAGAACTGGCGCATCAACCACGAGGGCAGCTACATCGACGGCGTCAAGATCTCCAATATCACTCTGGACGACCTCGCGATCGACAAGCATCGGTCGATCCGAATGCGGATCGGCGTGAAGGAGAATGCCGAGCATCCGGGTGGCATCAACATCTTTGGTCGCGGCTTCGGGAATTACGACCAGGATATCGTCCTGCGCATTCTGGTGTGACGAGCCTGCGATACCCTCTTGACGAACGCGACTCCTCGGAGCTTATTATACCGTATAGACGGATACAAACCGGATAATACGATATAAATAGTCGATGGGGAGGAGCATGGAGGCTCGGGTAACAGCGCACGCGCGCTATATAATCGCGGATATTGACAAACGGCTGTACGGATCCTTCCTCGAACATCTTGGAAGAGCGGTCTACACCGGCATTTACGAACCGGGCCATTCGACTGCCGATGAAAACGGTATGCGTCGCGACGTGCTGGACCTGGTTCGCGGGCTCGACACGCCGGTCTGCCGTTATCCCGGAGGCAATTTCGTCTCTGCCTATAACTGGGAAGACGGCATCGGCCCAAAGAACGAGCGTCCCACCCGTCTTGATCTCGCCTGGCGAACGGCCGAGTCCAATCAGGTCGGCATCCACGAATTTGCGGATTGGGCGAAGGCTGCGGGCACGGATATGATGCTTGCCGTTAATCTCGGGTCCCGTGGTTTGGATGATGCCCGGAATTTCGTCGAATATGTCAATCATCCAGGTGGAAGCTACTGGTCCGACCTTCGCCGCAAGAACGGTCAGGCAGATCCCTGGAACGTCAAGCTCTGGTGCCTCGGCAATGAAATGGACGGCCCCTGGCAGGTCGGTCACAAAACGGCGGTCGAGTATGGCCATCTGGCGAACGAAACCGCCAAGGCGCTGCGCGCTTTCGACGAAAGTCTCGAGCTTGTGGTCTGTGGCTCGTCACATTCCGAAATGCCCACCTATCCCCAATGGGAAGCGACGGTGCTGGAAGAAACCTACGATCAGGTCGACTACATCTCGCTGCATATGTATTTTGAAAACTACGAGAAGAAGACCTCGGAATTTTTGGCGTTGCCCGAAAAGCTCGACCGCTATATCGGCACGGTCGGGGGCGTCATCGGCTATGTAAAGGCAAAGAAGCGCTCGAAGAAGGACGTTCGTATTTCCTTTGATGAGTGGAACGTATGGTACCACGAGCGCCGCAGCGATGCGAAACGCATGAAGGAGTGGGATTGGCCGCATGCTCCGGTTTTGCTGGAGGACGTCTATAATTTTGAAGACGTGCTTCAGGTCGGCTGCATCCTCAATACATTTATCCGCCGGGCGGATGTCGTGCGCATCGCCTGCATAGCCCAGTTGGTCAATGTTATCGCACCGATCATGACGGAACCGGGTGGTGCCGCCTGGCGCCAGACAATCTACTACCCCTTTCAGTTTGCTTCGAACCATGGACGCGGCACTGCACTGCGCCTTGATGTCGATTGCGCCCACTACGATGCCGATATCGCCGCTGATGTCTCGTATCTAGACATCGCAGGGGTACATGACGGGGATGCCGGCACCCTCACCTTCTTTGCGATCAACCGCCATGGTGAGGAGCCCATGACGATCAATCTCTCCGTCGAAGGTTTCGGCAAGGCACGTGGCGTCGAGCACACGCTCATCAAACACGACAATCTTGAAGCCCGCAACACCAAGGAAGCGCCGGCTACTGTCGCTCCCGCAAAGGTTGACGGCGCCAGGATCTCGGAAAAGGGCGTTGAAGTCACCGTACCTCCATATTCCTACTCAATGATCAGGATCACACTTTGATTTGAAAATGAAAACATGTGAGCGGCGGGAGGCCGTGAACAAAAGGGAGGAGAATAAGATGTCGAGATTACGGAACTTTGCAAAGTGCATGCTACTGGCAACAGGGCTTTTCGCGTCGGCGGCCCAGGCGCAAGAAACTGTCGCCTGGTGGGATTTCCTGAGTGGCGGTGATGGTGTCCGCATGAAGCAGATGATCACCGATTTCAATGCTGCCCATGAAGGCAAGATCAAGATCGACGCGACGACGCTGGAATGGGGCACGCCCTTCTACTCGAAGGTGCAAACCTCCGCTTCTGTCGGCGAGGCGCCGGATATCATGACCTACCACGCAAGCCGCATTCCACTCGCGGTCAAGCAGGGCATTCTTCAGGAAATTACCGCCGATGATTGGTCCAAGATGGGCCTTTCGAAGGATGATTATGCCGATGCCACCTGGAGCGCTGTGTCCGTGGATGACAAGCAATATGCAGTGCCCTTCGATACCCACCCGATTGTCCTCTACTATAACAAGGATGCGCTCGCCAAAGCTGGTCTGCTGACAGAGGATGGCAAGCCGAAAGGACTCGACAGTCGTGAGAACTTCGAGGCTACACTGAAGGGACTGAAGGCCGCAGGCGTGAAGTACCCGCTTGGCTCAGTGACGGCCGATGGCAACTTCATGTTCCGGACCATCTACTCCTTCATGGGCCAGCAGGATGGGGAGCTTCTGACCGACGGCGAGTTCCTCGCCGGTAACAACGGCGAAAAGCTGCAGAACGTGCTTGCTCTCCTCCAGGGATGGACCAAGGACGGATTGCAATCCACCTATACCGATTACCCTGCGACGGTCGCGCTGTTTACCTCCGGTGAAGCGGCCATGATGATCAACGGTGTCTGGGAGGTGCCGACCATGGTCGATCTTCAGAAGCAGGGTAAACTGTTCGAGTGGGGCGCCGTCGAACTGCCGGTCCTCTTCAACCATGCCTCGACCTATGCGGACAGCCATGCTTTTGCCATTCCTGCCAACAAGGGCAAGGAGATGACCGCCGAGAAAAGGGCGGCTGTGCTTGAAGTCATTTCTTGGCTTTCCAAGAACTCGCTCCATTGGGCCAGTGCCGGTCACATTCCTGCCTATGGTCCGGTGACGGCTTCGGCGGAATATAAGGCAATGGAGCCGAATGCGACATATTCCCCGCTGACGGCCAATATGATCTTCGATCCCAAGACGCCACTTGCCGGCGTTGCCGGGCCGATCTTCGACGTCATGTCTACCTACTTCGTTCCAACACTCAACAACGAGATGGAGCCGGCCAAAGCCGTCGAGGAGATCAAGGCGGAACTGAACGATCTGTAATCCTCCCACGCATGGCCGCAGCAAAGTGCTGCGGCCATGCGTGCCGCGCCATCGGGCCGCGTTATCGGAATGACGGGAGATTGCGACGCCATGCTCAGGAACAAACGAAGTGAGACCTGGATCGCCGCTGCGCTGGTGGCGCCCTTCTTGGCGATCTACGGTCTCGTTTTCATCTATCCGACGATCAAGCTCTTCATGATTAGCTTTACCGATGCGCCGCTGATCGGCAGCGGCGCCTATGTCGGCTTTGAAAACTATACGCGTCTGTGGGGCGAACGACGCTTCAATGTCGCACTGTGGAACACCGCCTATTTTGTCATCCTGACAGTCGTGCCAGGTACGTTCGCGGCTTTCGCCATTGCGCTCGGTATTAACCGCCTTGCCGGCCGACTGCAGACGTTCGTGCTGGCGCTGTTCTTCCTGCCCTACATCCTGCCCGTGTCGGTCGTTTACCTGGTCTGGGACTGGACGCTCAATTTTCAGTTCGGAATCGCGATGCATATCTTTGACATGCTGGGTATGAACCGGGTGCCGGTGTTCAAGTCAACGACCTGGTTCATGCCCGCCGTCGCCTTCATCACGATCTGGTGGACCGCAGGCTTCTCCATCCTTCTCTTTCTTGCGGGCCTGCGAGCGATTCCGGCCGAAATCTATGAGGCAGCTGCGCTCGACAATGCGCGGCGCTGGGCCACTTTCCGCCGGATCACTTGGCCATTGATGTGGCCGGTCACGGCTCTCGTATTGACTATCCAGTTGATCCTGCAACTGAAAATCTTCGATCAGGTCTACCTTTTTCAACAGGTGGACGACCCAACGATAACCTTGTTCTCGTTTACTACGTCTTCCAGCGTGCATTTCAATCCGACCAGGGCGGCCGCGCGGCGGCGGCGGCAGTCGTGCTATTTCTGATCGTCATTGTCGTTTCGGTGATCAACTTTCAGCTCACACGGCTTTCAAAAGGAGGTGCGCGATGACTCCAGCCACGGCCCAGCGGCTCAATATGGCCGGCCTTGCCATCACGCTCACCACGGTCCTGTTTGCAGTGCTCTGGGCATTTCCCCTTTACTGGGGCGTGGTCTCTTCGTTGAAGCCGGAAGACGAAGTGGTCCGTCCTTATATCGAGTTGTGGCCGGATACATTCACGATCTCTCACTATGTCTTCGCCCTGACGCAGACGCAGATCGGTACATGGTATCTAAACTCGATCGCAACCGCACTGGCGATTACTGTACTCACCGTCTCCTCTTCGCTGCTGTGCGGCTACGCGATCTCGCAACTCGAATTCCGATTCCGGCGACCGCTCTGGTGGCTGATCCTGGCGAGCTTCATGGTCCCGATGCAAACCATGATCGTCAACCATTTCGAACTCGTCGCTAGTCTCGGGTTACTCAACACCTGGGCTGGTATAGTGCTGCCGCAACTGATCCATCCGGTCATCATTATCGTCTACAAGCAATTCTTCGACGGGGTTCCGAAAGACTTTCGCGAAGCTGCCGTAATGGACAATGCCTCGGAATGGCGCATTCTCACGCGGGTTTACATGCCGATGAACTGGGGAGTGACCACGGCGCTCGCGATCGTCACCTTTATTTGGTCCTGGAATGCCTTCCTCTGGCCGTTCTTGGCTGTGACGCAGACCGACATGATGACGATCACTGTTGGCATTACGCAGGTCAACGACGCCTTCGGGGTCTACTATGCCCGTCAGCTTTCCGCAGCCGTGCTCGCCGGCTTGCCGGTCGCCATCGCCTATCTCGTGTTCCAACGACGCGTAACCGAAGCCATTACATTGTCTGCCGGTATCAAGGGATGAGGTAGAGGAGGGGATTGCGGCAGATCCCTCCTTGGCTTTAGCCCTTCACTGCATGTGATGGGCCTTCCCGTCCCGATCGAAAAGATGGACGGCACTTGTGTCGAAAGCAATGAACACGGTTTCGCCAGGCTGGACTGCGCAGCGTCCGCCATCCTGGGCGATCACCTCAGTGCCATCGTTCAAGGTGCAGTAGAGCAGCGTACGATCACCGAGCCGCTCGACCACCCCGACCTTGGCCGGACTGCCCTGCGCGCTGGCGTCTTCACCTTCCAAGACCCGCACGGCTTCCGGCCTGATCCCGAGCTCATAGCGACCTGGGGCGGACAGCGACGGGGCGACTTGTAATTCGGCCCCGTCTCCCAGCCGCAACTGTCCTCCGGGCAGAAGCTCCACGGGCAGAAAATTCATCGCCGGACTGCCGACGAAGCCCGCGACAAAACGGGAAGCTGGTTTGAGGTAAACCTCCATCGGCGTGCCGATCTGTTCTATCCGGCAGTTGTTGAGGACGACGATCCTGTCGGCGAGTGTCATAGCCTCGGTCTGGTCGTGGGTGACGTAAATCATCGTCGACTTCATACGCTGATGAAGCTGCGCCAGCTCGACGCGGGTGCGCACCCTTAGCGCCGCATCAAGATTGGAAAGGGGTTCATCAAAAGAAACGCCTTGGGGTCTTTGACAATGGCCCGGCCGATCGCAACGCGCTGCCGCTGCCCACCCGAAAGTTGGGCAGGGCGTCGTGCAAGAAGCTCGTCCATCTCCAGCATCCTTGCCGCTTCGGCAACGCGCAAGTCGATGTCCTTTTCCGGCATGCCGACATTTCGCAAACCGAAAGCCATGTTCTCCTTGACTGTCATGTGCGGATAAAGAGCGTAGTTCTGGAAGACCATAGCCACACCGCGCTGGCCCGGTGCAAGCGTTTCACTGCGCACCCCCGATACTCAGTGCGCCGCTGGTGATTGCCTCCAGCCCTGCAATCATCCGTAACAGGGTCGATTTGCCAGAACCCGAGGGACCAAGAAAGACCATGAACTCCCCTGACCTGACGGTCAGCGATATGTCCTCGATGACTTTGACGCTGCCAAAGTATTTGGAAACATTCTCAAGTTTGATCTCTGCCATGCATACCTCCCAGACTTTTAAACCATTCTTTCTGGTATGTACCGGAAGTCAAGATACCATCGCGGCTTGGTGTGGGGCGAGTGGTTCCACCGCCGCGTCGTGCGGGCGTATCGGTATCGCCACTCTGGGCTGGTCGCCTTGCCGCCGAGGTGACGGGAAGCGAATGAATTGCCAACGCTGTCCATAGGGTGAAGGCCCGCAGGAAATCTGCGGCGCGGTCGATCCGGTCGATGGTTGAAGGGGTCCGTGAACGGCACCGCCCACTTTCGGAGCGACAGGTGATTGCGCACCAATTCTGACCTCATTTCTTAAGGCCTGCCGCCCTCAAGGCGTTGTCGATTGTCTGCTGGATGCTTCCATAGTTCTGCGTCGCGGACGCAGGCTGAACACTTGCGGACGACTGGTTCTGAGCGCCGAGATTCGGATCAACGCGTTTTTCGAAAGAGGCGATGAGGCCCCAGGAGCGGGCAATATGTTGGGTGGAGGAAAGGCGGACATCCAGCATATAGGGGCCCGCGCTGCCATAGCCGGACGCGACGTCGATCGGCGTGCCGTGACCCATGCCTGCGATTTCTACAAGTTCGATGGCGTCGCGGCCATGCACATCGGTCCAGACCTTGCGTTTATGGCCGTCGATCCATGTCGTTTCAGGCGCGTTTTGCACCTCGTGTACACCGCGCCATTGCTCGGTGATCGCCAGTGCATTCGCTGGTACAACAGTTTGATCCTTCATGCCTTGCCAGACGGAAATGGTCGGCCAAGGTCCACGGTGCGCGGACGCAGACCGAAGAGCAGCTTGGAGACTATCCGTTCCAGGTAGGCCATGCCCGCGCATGCGATCAAATGCCTCGGGAATTGTCCCTGCCGTTCCGTAGGGAAGCCCCGCAATAATGGCGCCCCCTGCAAACACTTCCGGATAAGCTGCAAGCATGACATTGCTCATCGCTCCACCCGCAGAGAGCCCGGTGATAAAGACGCGGGCGGGGTCGATGTCGTGGCGTGACATAACCGTCTGAATCGCCTGTAGAATGGAGAGGGCTTCTCCGTGATCTCGCTTGATGTCGCCGGGTTGGAACCAATTGAAGCAAGTATTTGCATTGTTGCTCCGCGTCTGCTGTGGAAACAGCACGGCAAAACCATAGTCATCCGCAAGGCGCCCCCAACCGGAGCCGAACGCATAGCCTGCAGCTGTCTGTGTGCATCCATGCAGGACCACGACCAGGGACGATCGAGGCGCAAGTCCCTCTGGTAGGTGTAGTTTCGCCTCAAGATCACCGGGATTGGACCCGAACGAAGTCAGGTTAACCAGCCTGTCTTCCCCGGAAAATGATAGTCCTTTGACTGTGTGCAGTTTGCTCAGCCGTTGGATCGTGTCGGAAATGGATCGCATGATGCCTCCTAGCCAGATGCGAGCGGAAAGTGCTCGAGACCCAATGCGCGGCCTGCCATAAGGTTGCTGCGTTGCACAAATATAAAGGGCTCGGTCATGAACGCGAGGAATGCTGTCTTATACGTCGCAGCTGATGACCGGAACTTGATTTATCGTAGTTGAGTTTCACGTCTCAACAGGAACATCTTAACGCGACGTCTATGAAACCAGCAGCAGGTAACTCGTCCGCCTGTCCTCGGCGATGATCGGCAAGGGGATGGAGCCGGCTTTGCCCAAGCCAACGGAGCGCAGAAAACCATCCTCCAGTTTCCAACGCGGCCGGCTGTAAGGTGGCGCCGAATCTACTGTCCGGTGCGGGAGCACCATCGAGGATTCTGCACAACAAGATCTGTTTTGAAGAACCCCGAGCATAAACAGCCGCCTCCAATTCGGAGACAGTTAGTTCCATTTCAGCAGGCGGCAAGGATGGCCCATGCTTGACGGGGGCGATTGCATTCCGATTATCGTGACTCTGCCTGTTTTTTCTGGTTCGTTAAACAGCACCGCCTGCGCCAGCCTCTGGCTCGAAGCGGGCAATCTCTGCCCCGGCCTCCAGGTAGCTGCCGGCGTCCGCCTTGAAGCGGATCTTGCCGGCGCGCGCCGCGATGACCTGGGTTTCCATCTTCATTGCCTCCATGACGGCAATCAGGTCACCGGCGGCGACATCTGCCCCGTTCTCGACCTTGAAGGCCTGCAGTGTGCCGGAGATGGGTGCCGTGATGCTGGCTGAATCATCGGTCTTTGTTGCCGACGCCGGAGGAGTTGTGCTGGACGAGAGACCGCCCAGACCGGCGAGCAGGGCTGCAGGAATGCCGAGCGCATGGCGCTTGCCGTCGATCTCGACATGGGTGCGGATCAGGGACGTGTCGGACACAGGCTCCGGGCGGGCCTCTGCCTCAAGCCGGTCGGCGAAATCGGTCTCGATCCAGCGCGTATGCACCTTGAAACCGTCCTCGCCGGTGAAGTCGCGGCTTTCCATCGCAGCACGATGGAAGGGAAGGACAGTCGCTATGCCCTCGATCTTGAATTCGCGCAGAGCGCGGCGGGCGCGGCTCAAGGCCTGTTCGCGGGTGGCGCCGGTGACGATCAGCTTCGCCATCAGGGAATCGAAAGTGCCCGGCACGGTCGAGCCGGAAACGACGCCGCTGTCGAGTCGGATACCGGGGCCGGACGGTGCATCGAAGCGCGTGATCGTGCCCGGCGTCGGCAGGAAGCCGCGGCCGGGGTCTTCGGCATTGATACGGAACTCGATCGAATGCCCGCGTGGCGGGGGTGTCTCTGTGATGCGCAGCGGCAGGCCATCGGCAATGCGGAACTGCTCGATGACGAGATCGATGCCGGTTGTCTCTTCGGTCACGGGATGTTCGACCTGCAGGCGCGTGTTGACCTCAAGGAAGGAGATCGTGCCATCGACGCCAAGCAGGAATTCGACCGTGCCGGCGCCGGAATAGCCCGCCGCGGCACAGATCTCGCTTGGCGGCATCGTGGATTTCATGGCGTTGAGCGTCGGTAAGGAAGGGGCTGGGGCCTCCTCGACAAGTTTCTGATTGCGCCGCTGCAGCGAGCAGTCGCGGGTGCCTACGACGAGCACATTGCCGTGTTTGTCGGCAATCACCTGCGCCTCGATGTGGCGCGGGCGATCGAGGAAGCGCTCAAGGAAACATTCACCGCGGCCGAAGGCAGCCTTGGCCTCGCGCACGGCGGATTCGTAAAGTTCGGCGATTTCCTCCATTTTCCAGGCGACCTTGAGGCCGCGGCCCCCGCCGCCATGAGCGGCCTTGATGGCAACGGGCAGGCCATGTTTTTCGGCGAAAGCGATGACTTCTTCCGCTGTCTCGACCGGACCGTCGCTGCCGGCAACCAGCGGCGCACCGACGCTTTTGGCAATCCGCCTGGCCTCTACCTTGTCGCCGAGTGCTTCGATGACATGCGGATCGGGGCCGATCCAGATGAGCCCGGCGTCCTGCACGGCACGGGCGAATTCCGCCCGTTCGGAGAGGAAGCCATAGCCGGGATGGACAGCGTCCGCGCCGGAGCGTTTGGCGACGGCAATCAGCTTGTCGATGTCGAGATAGGTTTCCGCCGGACGGCTGCCATCCAGCCCATAAGCTTCGTCGGCGAGCTTGACGAAGACCGCATCCATATCCGGATCGGCATAAACCGCGACCGATTGCAGGCCATGGTCGCGACAGGCGCGGATGATGCGGACGGCGATTTCGCCGCGGTTGGCGATCAGCACTTTTTTCATGGATGTCTCCTCAACTGGTCTTTTCCGGGGCCGCGGTCTCAAGCCTTCGCGGGCTGGATATCGGCAAAGGTCGTCACGGGCCTGAACTGTATCTGGGCATTGACCGGGATCTGCCCGGCGAGATCGAGATGATATTCGGCGACAGTGCCGATGACGGGATAGCCGCCAGTCAGCGGATGGTCGGCGAGGAAGAGAACTGGCTGGCCGCTATGGGGCACCTGGATGGCGCCGGTCGCGGTGCCCTCGCTCGGCAATTCCGCCTTGTCCCTGCGCTCCAGCGCGACCTCGCCGGAAAGGCGGATGCCGACGCGGTTCGACTGCGGTGTGACCTGCCAGACCTGTGATGACAGCGTGGCGATGCCGGTTTCGCTGAACCAGTCGCTGCGCGGTCCCATGACCACGTCGAGCGTAACGATCTCTCCGGCCGCAGGATGTTCGAAAGCGGGCTCTTCGGTCAGCGAAACTGATGATAGTCCCGTCCGGTCTTTCTGAACGGTCAGGACGGCACCCGTCACAACCGGGTCCGGCCCGACAACTGCGAGGGTATCCGTCGAGGCGCTGCCGAGCACGGGCTTCACATGGAAACCGCCGCGAACGGCGAGATAGCTGCGCATGCCGCGCGGTGCCTGCGAAAGCGTCACCACATCGCCGGGTTCAAGCGAGATCGGCCTGTAGGTTTCGCCGTTGGTCGTCCGGCCTGACGTATCGCGGATTGAAATGGGGCAGGGGGCTCCGGTGAGCGCAATGACCGTGCGTCCGGAGGCTTCAAACGAGAAACCGCCGAGGATGATTTCGAGGCAGGGCCTGCCGATCGGGTTGCCGACGATACGATTGGCGGCTTTGTACGCGCCCTGATCGAGCGCGCCTGAGGAGGAGACGCCCTGGCCGGTCTGGCCGAAGCGGCCGAGGTCCTGGAACAAGGCCGGTACGGGGGCTGCGAGGATTTTCAGCGTCAGGGCATCGGCATCAACGACGCTCGATGCGATCACCGGCGCTTTTGCCGTCGCTGGTAATGCTGTGACCGAGCGTTTGGCAAGATCATAGAACCGCACCTGATAGCCGGGCTGGAAGAGCGCCGGCGGATCACGCGAGAGATCCCACATCTTCTCCGGCGTCGTGCCGATGATCTGCCAGCCGCCGGGGCTGTTTTGCGGATAGACGCCTGAGAAAGCACCGGCAAGGGCAACAGAGCCGGCGGGGATTTTTGTACGCGGGCTCTGGCGGCGGGGCACCTGGAGGGCCGGGTCGCCACCGACGAGATAGCCGAAGCCGGGCGCAAAGCCGCAAAAGGCAACCGTGAAGGTGCTTCCGGTGTGGCGGCGGATAACGTCTTCGACCGAAAGGCCGGTGAGTTCTGCAACGTCGGCAAGATCCTCGCCGTTGTACTGTACGGGGATCTCGACGATCTGGTCGGAGGGCGCGATGCGGGCCGTCAGATCGCGGGTAGAGATTTCGCCTGCAAGCCTTTCCGGCGTCCATTTCTCGGCCTGGAAGCGGATCATCAGCGTCCGGGCGGCGGGGACCATGTCCACGATGCCCTCCACCGGGTCGGCTTCGAGCGAGGCAAAGAGCGCCAGCGTCTCGTCGAGATCGGCGAGTTCGACCAGAAGAACAGTGAGGCTGATGGGGAGGAAACGCATGGGAACCTCAGGCGTGATAGGCGGAATCGGGAATATCGGTGACGAACATGTGCCCCGGTGCATGGGTGATGGCAAAGGGCACACCCGATGCCATGACGGCCGCCTGCGGGGTAACGCCACAGGCCCAGAAGACAGGAACTTCCCCGGTTCGATGCGCACGGGATCGCCGAACTCCGGCTTGGCAAGATCCGTGATACCAATCTCCTCCGGTGATCCCACATGCACAGGCGCACCATGAACGGCAGGGAACCGGCCTGAGATGGTTGCGGCATCCGCAACGCGGGATGCTTTGATCGGCCGCATGGAGACCACCATGTTGCCATGCAGCCGGCCCGCCGGGCGGCAGGGCTGGTTGGTCAGATACATCGGCACGTTGGACTTGTCGGTGATGTGGCGGACTTCGATGCCGGCCTCGATCATCGGGGTCTCGAAGGTGAAGCTGCAGCCGATCAGGAAGCTGACGAGGTCGGGATGCTCGGCCCAGGCGGCGCTGGCATCCGGCGTTTCCTCGACAAGCTTGCCATCCCGCCAGATGCGGTAAAGCGGCAGATCCGTGCGCAGGTCAGCTCCGGGCGCCAGCACGGTCGAATGCGAGCCCGGATCGGAGACGTCGAGAACCGGGCAGGCTTTCGGATTGCGCTGCGCATAAAGCAGGAAATCGAAGGCCCAGTCGCGTGGCAGCACGATCATGTTGGCCTGTGTGAAGCCCGGCGCAATCCCTGATGTCGGCTCGACGATGCTGGCACGGTAGCGCTCGCGCGCCGTGCGTGCAGGCTCGATATCGACGAGGCGAAGATGGTCTATGGCGATCATGGCGTCCTCCTTGATCTTGCATTTACCGGGACAGGAAAGAGCGGACGGTAATACCGTCAGCTTCGAAGGCCCTTCTGATCTCCTGGGCTATGGCAACAGCGCCGGGACTGTCGCCATGGACGCAGATCGAATGCGCATCAATCCGGATGGTCGAGCCGTCTATGGCTTGTAGCGTGCCCTCGCGGGCAAGCTGCAGCATGCGTTTGGCGATCAGCTGCGTATCGTGCAGAACGGCACCGGGTTCCCGCCGCGAGACAAGCTGGCCATCCGGCATGTAGGCTCGGTCGGCAAAGGCTTCGGCGACGACGTTCAATCCAGACTTGCGCGCGAGATCCAGGATCGGCGCGCCAGCGAGACCCATGAGCACCAGCGACGGATCGATCGCTTTGATGCCGTCGATGACGGCTTGGCCCTGCTTCGGATCGTGGGCGATGCGGTTGTAGAGGGCGCCGTGCGGCTTGACATAGCCGACGGTGACGCCGGCTGCGGCCGCAACGCCTTTCAGCGCGCCGATCTGGTAGATGACGTCGGCGATCAGTTCCGCTGATGTGACGTCCATGTCGCGCCGGCCGAAGCCGACGCGATCCGGGTAAGACACGTGCGCCCCGATCGAAACGTCTTTCTCGGCAGCAGCCCTGACGGTTTTCAGGATGCCGACAGGGTCGCCGGCATGGAAGCCGCAGGCGACATTGGCGCTGGAGACGACGGCAAGCATCGCCGCGTCGTCGCCCATGGGCCAGGCACCATAGCTTTCCCCGAGATCGCTGTTCAGATCGATGGCGGTCATGTCGTTTCTCCTTAGGCAGCCGAAAGCAGGGCGAAGATCGGGCCGATCGACTTATAGCCCATGTACCAGGTGAGTGCGCAGGTGATCACCCCAAGCACCAGCAGCCAGCGCGGATAACGATAGCCGCCCATCAGGTCCGAGCGTGCCCAGGCCGCATAGATGAAGATCGACAGGCCGATCGGCAGGATCAGGCCGTTGAGGCCGCCGACGAAGACGAGCATCTGGGCCGGAGGCGTGGTGATGATCACGTAGAAGAACAGCGAAACGGCGATGAAGATCACGGTCGCTATGTTGCGGGCACGTTCGGTAATATCCTTCTTGAACACGGTGATGAAGGACACCGAGGTATAGGCAGCGCCAATCACGGAGGTGATCGCGGCAAACCAGAGAACCGCGCCAAAGATGCGGAAGCCGACATCACCGGCTGCGGCCTGGAAGGCCTGGGCCGCCGGGTTTGCGCCCTTACCGGAGACGTCGATGACGACGCCGCTGGCGACCACACCGAGGATGGCAAGGAAAAGCACGTAGCGCATCAGGCCGGTGACCGCGATCCCGGTCAGGGCCGCACGGTTGACGGCGCCGAGGTTCTCGATGCCGACGGTGCCCTTGTCGAGCAGGCGGTGCGCACCGGAATAGGTGATGTAGCCGCCGACCGTGCCGCCGACGATGGTGGTAATGGTGGCAAAGTCTATCGTGCTTGGCAGGAAGGTCTGGAAGAGCGCATCGCCGACCGGAGGAGCCGAAACGATCGCGACATAAAGCGTCAGGACAATCATCAGTACACCGGCGATGACGATGAGCCGGTCAATGGCGACTCCGGCGCGCTTCGACATGAAGATTGCGATGGCGATCAGCGCGCTGATTGCGCCGCCCCATTTCGGGTCGACACCGAGCATGGCGTTCAGACCGAGGCCCGAGCCGCCGATATTGCCGACATTGAAGAACAGGCCGCCGACGATGACGAGAATGGCCAGAACATAGCCGGTGCCAGGAATGGCAGCGTTGGCGATATCAGATGCGCGCATCTTCGTCAGCGTGACGATCCGCCAGATGTTCAACTGAACGACAAAGTCGATCAGGATCGAGGCAAGGATCGCAAAGGCAAAGGCGGCACCGAGCTTGGTGGTGAAGGTCGCCGTCTGGGTGATGAAGCCCGGGCCGATGGCCGAAGTCGCCATCAGGAAAATGGCGGCTGTCAGCGCGGCGCGGCGTGACTTGACGGACATGCCGCCAGGGGAGTGCTGCCTTGGGAGTTCGAATTCTGTTCCATGTTACCCTCTCTTTTGATCGCTTTGCCATTCGCAACGTCGTGCGAACTGACCGTCGATAAAGGCAGCGTCCTACTGTTTCACAATTCTGTCAATATTGTTCAACGATTTTATTCTTTCGTTCTTTCAAATTGTACAAATGTTGAGCGATTTGTTTCTGTTTTAGGCACGAAACACCCACGCTTTGAGCGGATTTCAGCCGCAGTATGGATCTTCTGCCCTAATCTTGCGGTCGCAAAAGAGCAGCAAGACGCTCGCTCCTGTCGCCGTCGCTCTCCCAACCTGCAAACGTCACTGTCGAATAACTTGTTTTCACCGTCCCCGGCCGGTTTCGTTTGCCTGCGAACCACGCTAACGATGCCGCGAGGGCAGGCGCATCTTCGTCGGCGTGCCCAGGGAACATCTATGGCTGAGCAGGACACGACATCGGCGCTTGCGCCTCGGCTGGCGGAAGAGATCAGGGACAAGCTGATTGCGGGTGAATTGAAGCCCGGTCAGCGCCTGTCCGAAGCGGCGCTTAGCGTCGATCTCGATGTATCGCGCAATTCGTTGCGCGAGGCCTTTCGGTTGCTCACCAAGGAAGGCTTGTTGCGCCACGAGCCCAATCGCGGCGTGTTTGTCTCGACGCCCAGCATGGCCTCGATCATCGACATCTACCGCGTGCGGCGCATGATCGAATGCCAGGCAATGGAAAAGGCCTATCCCAATCACCCGGCCGTTGCCCGCATGCGGGATGCTGTCGACGCCGCCCGCATTGCGCGCGATGCGAAGGACTGGAGTACAGTGGGCAGCAAGAACATGGTCTTCCACGCCGCGATCGTCGATCTTGCCGACAGCCGCCGGCTGAATGCCTTCTATGCGCAGATCGCTGCAGAATTGCGCCTGAGCTTCGGCATGCTTGCCGACCCGGAGCTTCTGCATGCGCCCTATGTCGATCTGAATGCAGCGATCCTCGAAAAGCTCGAAGCGGGCATGACGTCAGAAGCGGCCACACTACTGGAAGCCTATCTCGCCCAATCGGAACGAACGGTGCTGGCCGCCTTTTCGCGGATCGATGCGGGGAACTGAACTCTTGCGGGTGGCGTGCGCTAATCTCGGATGATTTAGCGGTCTTGCGCCAAACGAAAAAGCCTGCCGCGGGAGGAGGTGCGGCAGGCTTTTTCTAAACAACCGAACAGCGACCGGGAGGAGGAGTGTCGCTGTTCTCGCAGGCGGCCCCTTGGGAGGAGGAGCGGGGCGCCTGGTACACGAAGCTCTGCGGGAGGAGGTGCATCGCTTCGATGACTATGAAGATAATGGATTTCCCTGCTTATTAAAGATGCTTTCCTGCAGTGCAGCCATGCAAAAAGACGATGGCTCTTTCGGGTGGTGGTGATGGTCACCCTTGATCAAGGGGTCTTACGAATTGTCGCTCAGGCGCTATGCTGCGCGCTGCGAGGCAAGGAGAGTGTGTTCATGATCGAACAAGAAGAGAGCCATCTGCGGGAGAAAATGATCATCCTGGGTGATCTCGAAGCTTCGTCCTTCCTTCCCTGGATTGGGCGCCATGCGGCCAAGCTCGGGCTCTCGCATACGATATCCCATGCCGATCCCATGCGGATCGAACTGGAGATTGATGGGCCGGAGGCGTTGATCGACATGATGGAAATGGGCTGCTCTTTGGGGCCTATTGATGTCTGGGTCGATAGGATTGAACGCACATCCACCCTGCGTGAAACGCGCTAGAATTGCGTTGACCGTTTCTCTGCATGCAGGCCTTGTGCATCATATTTAATCAATGTTGCCATTGCGAAATAATTATGCAAACCTGAAATTAATTGATGAGCGCCGTCGCTTCCGTCGAGGTGCAAGTCATTCTTAAATCTATGATTTCTCTTGGAAAGTCTGATCATGCTCGCCGATACGACCGGCTCCTGGACGCCCGTCGCCCTTTCCGCGGATTTGCCGGCTGGAACCGTTAATCCTGCCCGTATTGCAACCGAATCGATCGCTCTTTGGCGCAGCGATTCCGGGCGTGTTGCAGCATCCGCAGATCGCTGTCCGCATCGGGGCATGCGTTTGTCCCACGGGTTCGTGCGGGGTGAGGCGATCTCCTGTATTTATCACGGCTGGAGCTATGCGCAGGCTGGCAACTGTCTTCGCATCCCGGCCCATCCGGGACTGGTGCCGCCGGAAACGATCCGCGTGGTGACCCATGCTGTCGAGGAAGCAGATGGTGTGATCTGGGTGGCCTTCGGTACACCAGCTTCCATTCCGCCAAAGCTCGACGGTTTTGTTCCGCTGCGTTCCCTGACCATTCTCGCGATGACAGCACAGATAGAAGCGGCTGCTGGTGCGGTGGCAAATTCGGAGGGACTGATCGAGAGCGGTACCATTCGCCTGCTTTTGTCCACCCAGCACGAGGGCGAGACGTTGGTCCATGTCCTAGTAAAAGATGATGCCGATGTTGCAACCCGCATTACTGCATCGCGCACCGCGGAAAATCTGCGTCGGACGGCTGAAGATCTTCAAGGCAAGGGAAGCGTGCAATGACCATGCAGGCGATGATCGACGAATGGTACCCGGTCGGCCTCATCAGCCAGCTCGATGCTGGCGGCCGCAGGACGGCGCTGATGGGCGAGCCTATCTTGGTGGCGAGCGACATTGACGGCAAAGCGAAAGTGACAGGCGGAAATGGCCGGATCCTGCCCGTGCGCCTGCGCTACGGCCATGTCTGGTCATCGCTGGGTGATCCCAAGAACGAGCTTTTCCCGATCCCGGAGGCAGATCAGCCGGGTCGCCGTTTTGTCGATGTCGGCGTCGTGCGCGTGCGCTGCTCGCCGCTTCGCGCGGTAGAGAACTTTCTCGACATCGCCCATTTCCCCTTTGTGCATACCGATATTCTCGGCGCCGAGCCGCATACGGAGGTCCAGAATTACAAGGTCGAGATTCGCGAGGACGTGGACGAGGTCTGGGCGACACAGGTGAAATTCTACCAGCCGCAGGCCGCAAAGTCCGCCAGCGGGGGCATTACGACCGAATACATGTACCGCGTGCCGGCGCCGACCTGCTCGGTTCTCTACAAGACCTGCCCGCCGCGCCCGAGCGAATGGGATGTGATCACGCTGTTCGTACAGCCGCTTGCGGAGGATATCTGCGATGTCTGGCCATGGATGGCGCTGTTCGATGACGAGACCTCGCTGACCGACCTCATCCATTTCCAGCAGACGATCTTCCTCCAGGACCGCTCGATCCTCGAAAACCAAATTCCGCGATTGCTTCCGCTCGATCCGGGCATGGAAATACCGACGCGGGCCGATCTGACGTCGATTGCCTATCGCCGCTGGCTGAAGCGCCACAACTATACCTATGGTGCACAATTGGTGGCGCAATGAAGCTTTACGACTACATCCTCTCGCCCAGCGGCTACAAGGTCCGCCTGATGGCCGCACTGATCGGCGTCAAGCTTGAACTCCGACCCGTCGATTTCCATCCGGGGCTCGAACATCGCAGCCCGGAACTTCTGTCTCTAAATCCCGCCGGCTCGATCCCGATCCTCGAGGACGGCGATCTGATCCTGACCGAATCCTCGGCCATTCTCGTCTATCTCGCAGCAAAGGCCGCCCCGAAATGGCTGGCTGGCGAAAAGCCTGAGGAAGCCGCCCGGGTGCAGCAATGGCTCTCCTTTTCCGGCCGCCTCACGGCCAGTCTCGGCGCCGCTCGATTGCATGAAATGCTGCTGCGTCCCGGCGATATCGCGGCGTTGCAGGCGCAAGGAATGGCCGCCCTTCGCGAGCTTGAAGCGGGCCTCGTCGAGCAGCGGCTGCGCGGCATGCGCTTTCTGGCCGCCGACCGGCCGACAGTGGCCGATATCGCCTGTTTTCCCTATGTGGCGCTGGCCCCTGATGGCGGCGTCTTGCTCGATGCCTATCCCACAATCCGGCTCTGGTCGCGGGCGCTTCGCAGCCTCGATGGTTTCATCGAAATGCCTGGCATCCACCGACTGCATGAATTGAAGCCCGAACCGCAAATCGAACCGGGCGAGGCCTAAGATGACCGGTTATCTCCTGAAGAACTGCGCGGCTGTGATCACTGACGAGGGCAGGGGCCCGGTCGTGCATCGCAATGTCGATCTCCTGACCAGCGGCCCCGCGATCCAGGCCATCGGCGAACATCTCGATGCAGACGGCATGCCGGCCGGCACGACCGTGCAGGACGCAACCGGCTGGTTCGTCTATCCCGGCCTCGTCAACACCCACCATCACTTCTTCCAGTGCTTCGTGCGCAACCGCGCCGATCTCGACTGGACGAAGCTTTCGGTCATTGAATGGCTGGATCGAATCTACCCGATCTTCTCGCAGCTCAATGAGGAATGTTTCTACCATTCCTCGGTCACGGCGATGGCAGAACTGATCAAGCATGGCTGTACCACGGCCTTCGACCACCAGTATAATTTTCCCCGGCACGCCGGAAAGCGGCTGATCGACCGGCAGTTCGAGGCGGCCGAGCTTCTCGGCATGCGTTTCCATGCCGGTCGCGGCGGCAACACACTGCCGAAGTCGGAGGGGTCCACAATCCCCGACGCGATGCTGGAGACGACGGACGAGTTCATCGGCGACTGCGCCCGCCTGATCGACACCTATCACGACACCAGCCCTTTCAGCATGCGGCAGGTTGTGGTCGCACCGTGCCAGCCGGTGAATTGCTACCGCGAGACCTTCGTGGAATCCGTGGCGCTGGCGCGCGATCGCGGCGTCATGATGCACACCCATGTCGGCGAGGGCGAAAGCCCTGTCATTCTGGCGCGTCATGGCAAACGCACCGTCGATTATCTCGAGGAACTGGGCTTTGCCGGGCCCGATGCCTTCTACGCCCATTGCTGGGAACTGACCCATGACGAACTGCGGACGATGGCTAAGAGCGGTACCGGCGTATCGCATTGCCCGGAGCCGGTTTATCTCGTCGGCGCCGAGGTCACGGACATACCCGCGATGGCGGCCTTCGGGTTGCGCGTTGGCCTCGGCTGCGATGGCGCGGCATCCAACGACAATTCAAACCTGATGCACTGCCTGCATTCGGCCTACATGCTGCAATGCCTCGTGTCCTCCACCCGCGCCCATCCGGTGCCGCCGCCTGTCGATTTCCTCGGCTATGGCACCACAGGCGGCGCGAGCCTGCTTGGCCGTTCCGACATCGGACGGCTTGCGCCCGGCATGGCGGCCGATCTGTTTGCGATCGATACGCGCCGCATGGATTATGTCGGCACGCGCCACGATCCGCTGAGCCTGATTGCGCGCGTCGGCATCGGCATGGCGACCGACATGACCATGATCAACGGGCGTATTGTCTGGCAGAAGGGCGAGTTCATCGGGCTCGACGAAGCCAAACTGTCTGCCGATGCCGAAGCTGCACTTGCCACCGTCGAATTCTAAAAACCAAAAAAGAGGGAACTGAGATCATGACAAAACTAACTCGTAGAAACCTGATGAAAGCCGCTGCCGCCACCGGACTTGCCGGCGCGCTTAGCAGCCGCATGACGTTTGCCGCCGACGAGCCCTTGGGCATCACGCTGGTGATCCCGTCGCCGGTCGGCGATGTCGGCTGGGGGCATGCGCTTGCCGCTGGTCTCGAGCCGATCAAGGCCGCTTACGGCGACAAGGTGAAAATCACCATCCTCGAGAATATCGCGGAAGGTCCGGACGCTGATCGCATCATGACCAAGACGGTCGCCGACGGAAACAAGTTCCTCGTCGCCGGCTCCTTCGGCTACCAGAACGGCGCACTGCAGATTGCCCGCCGTGATCCGAGCGTCACCGTTCTGCATGCCTCCGGCTTCCAGGTTGCGCCGAATTTCTCGCCGTTTGCCGCCAAGTATTTCCAGGGCACCTATCTGCTCGGGATGGCTGCTGCGGCCCTGTCCAAGACCGGCAAGCTGGGTTCGGTCTCGGCCTTCGCCATCCCCGAACTGATCACCTCCATCAACGCGTTCACGCTTGGCGCCCAGACCGTCAATCCGGATATCGAAGTTTCCGTTGTCTGGGTGAATTCCTGGTTCGATCCGGCCAAGGAGCAGGAAGCTGCCAAAGCGCTGATCGCCCAGAAATGCGACGTGATCTTCTCCAATGCACAGGATACGCCGTCTGTCATCGCGGCTTGCGAGGAGGCGGGCGTCTACTCGTTCAACCTCAACTCTTCGATGAAGAAATATGCCGAGAAGACCTATCTCGGTTGCGTCGCAACCGACTGGTCGCCGTTCTTCAAGGCATCGGTCGATGCCCATCTCGCCGGAACGTTCAAGGGCGCTAACGCTTTCCTCGGCGTCGCGGAAAACGTGGTCGAAGTGGTCGACTGGAACCCGGCCGTCCCGGCTGACACCATGACCAAGATCAAGGAGATCGAGGCCAAGATCGCCGATGGCAGCTTCTCGCCGTTCACCGGGCCGATCATGAAGGCTGATGGCAGCGAGGGCGTCGCATCCGGCGTGACCTTGGCTGATCCAGAGATCATCGCCATGGACTGGCACGTCAAGGGCGTCGCGACGCCGCTGCCGAAGTAAGCCATGAACACCCCGCTCCTGTCGCTGCGCGGCATTTCGAAGAGCTACGGCCAGATCCACGCCAACCAGGCGATCGATCTGGACGTGGCTGCGCAATCGATCCATGCGATCCTCGGCGAAAACGGGGCGGGAAAATCGACGCTGATGAAGCTGATCTATGGCGTCGAGCAACCGGATGACGGAACCGTCATCTGGGAAGGACAAGACTTGCGCCTTGCTTCCCCGCGGAAGCCAGGCGCAAGGGTATCGGCATGGTCTTCCAGCATTTCTCGCTGTTCGAGACCCTGACGGTGCTGGAAAACATCCGACTGGTCGTGCCGGGCCGGAAAGCTGATCTTGCGCAGCGCATCAAGACGTTGGGACAGGAGTTCGGCCTCGAAGTCGATCCGTTCGCCCATGTGCATGCTTTGTCTGTCGGTGAGCGACAGCGGGTGGAGATCATCCGGTGCCTGATGACCAACCCGAAGCTTCTGATCCTTGACGAGCCGACCTCCGTCCTGCCCCCGCAACTGGTGGAGAAGCTGTTTGAGACCCTGCGCCGCCTGCGCGATGGGGGTGTTTCCATCCTTTTGATTTCCCATAAGCTGGAGGAAATCCGGGCGATCTGCGATCGGGCCACGATCCTGCGCAGCGGGCGCGTCACCGGCGATGTCGATCCGCGCGACCACGATACCCACGATCTCGCCCGCATGATGATCGGTCGCGACATGCCGGCGCCGATCCCGGCGGTTCCCCTGTCCGGCGGCGAAAAATGCCTGGAGATCATCGGTCTGGATCACCAGCCGGACGATCCCTTCGCCGTGTCGCTGTCCGGTATCACCCTTGAGGTTCGCGCCTGCGAAATACTGGGGATCGCAGGAATATCCGGAAATGGCCAGAGTGAGCTTGCGGCGCTGATTTCGGGCGAGACTTTGCTTGGGCGCGAGCAGCGCGACCGGATCTACATGATGGGGTCGGATGTCGGCAGGCTCGATGCCGCGGCGCGGCGAAAGCTCGGCTTTGCCTTCGTGCCGGAAGATCGACTTGGGCGAGGCGCTGTGCCCGAAATGTCGCTTGTCCTCAATAGCCTGCTGACGGCCCATCCGCTCGATCTTCTGCGGCACGGCCTTGTCGACAGGAAACGCGCCATGGCGTTCACCGATGACTGTATCCGTCAATACGATGTCCGCACGCCCGGTCCCGATGCCGAAGCGGGAACCCTGTCCGGCGGAAATCTGCAGAAATTCATCGTCGGTCGGGAAATCATGCTGTCGCCGAAGCTTCTGTTCGTCGCGCAACCGACCTGGGGTGTCGATATAGGGGCCGCGACCGCGATCCGCAGCCGGCTGGTGGCCTTGCGCAACGAGGGCATGGCCATCCTCGTTATTTCCGAGGAACTGGAAGAACTGTTCGAACTGAGCGATTCCATCCAGGTGCTGCATCACGGGACGCTCAGCCAGCGGCTCGTCACACGCGATACTGAGCCGGAGGAAATTGGCCGCTACATGATCGGGGCGCAACATTCGGCCGGGGACATTCACGCATGAGCGGCGGATTTGTGGCTTCCTTTCCCTCTCTGGTCCGCCGGGAGCGCGCCTCGCTCGTAGCGACCTTCATTGCGCCGGCCGTTGCGCTTGTGGTCGCCCTCGTCCTCAATCTCAGTCTCTATCTGCTGATGGGCCGAGATCCCGTTGCTGTCCTCTATGCGATGCTGCTGGAACCCTTCCTCTCCTGGGCATCGTTTTCTGAAGTGCTCTTAAAGGCAGGGCCGCTACTCCTCATCGCGCAGGGGCTTGCGATCGGCTTTCGCGCCAAGGTCTTCAACATCGGCGCCGAGGGCCAGTTCATTCTCGGGGCGATCTTCGCCTCGGCCATTCCGGTCTGGTTTCCGCAGGCGACGGGCCAGTGGATCTGGCCGGCCATGCTCCTGCTCGGCGCGATCGGCGGCGCGCTCTGGGCGTCGCTGACGGCATTCTGGCGGGTGCGGCTCAATGCCAACGAGATCCTGGTTTCGCTGATGCTCAGTCTCGTTGCGGCTCAACTCCTGAACTACCTGCTGCTCGGTCCGTGGAAGGACCCGAACGGTTTCAATTTTCCGCAATCGGTGATGTTTCAGTACGACGCCATGGTGCCGACCCTGATTGCCGGAACCCGCCTCAACGTCTCGTTCCTGATCACGCTCGTCCTTTCGCTTGCGGCCTTCGTCTTCATGCAGAAGAGCTTCAGTGGCTACAAGCTGCAGGTCGGTGGTCTGGCACCCCGGGCGGCAGGTTATGCGGGCTTCAAAGAAGGTTGGACGATTTGGCTTTCGCTTCTGATCGGCGGCTTTGCGGCCGGTCTTGCCGGGGCGGCGGAAGTTGCCGGGCCGCTTGGGCAATTGCAGCGCTCTATCTCCAGCGGCTATGGCTATGCTGCCATCATCGTTGCGTATCTCGGTGGTCTGCATCCGATCGGCATCGTCGTCTCGGCGCTGGTCATGGCGGTCATCTATATCGGTGGCGACAATGCGATGGTTTCGGCCAACCTGCCCATCGCCGCGGTTCGCGTCTTTCAGGGCAGCCTGCTGCTCAGCTATCTCATCGCCGTGGCCTTCGTCCGCTATCGCCTAGAATGGCCGAAAACCGCCAGAAGAGCCGCCTCCCGGAGCCCGTCATGAACGCAATCGAGTTCATCATCGCCGGCATGCTGGCTGCTGCAACACCGTTTCTCCTTGCTGCTCTCGGCGAACTGGTGGTGGAGCGCGCCGGTGTCCTCAATCTCGGGGTCGAGGGGCTGATGGCGCTTGGCGCCGTCCTCGCTTTCATCGTCGTCTATCAAGGCGGCGGGCATTTTCTCGGTTTTGTAGCGGCCGGCCTGGGCAGCGCCGCCCTGTCGTTGATCTTTGCCTTCGTTACGCTCGGGTTCCGGGCAAACCAGGTGGCGGCGGGTCTTGCTATCGGCATTCTGGGGCAGGGGCTTTCAGCACTTTTCGGCAAGACCTACGAAAGCCTGACGGTCAAGGCACTTCCCCGGCTTTCCGTGCCGGGTCTTTCAGAGATCCCTGTTGTCGGCGGTCTTTTCGTTCAGGATATCGTGGTGTGGATCTCGCTTGTAGCGACCTTCGCCATCTGGGCGATGTTTGCCTATTCGAAACTCGGCCTCGTGATCCGCGCCGTCGGCGAAAACCCGAAGGCTGCGCACGCCATCGGCTATTCGGTCATCACTGTCCGTGTGCTTGCCATTGCCTTTGGCGGCGCCATGGCCGGCTTTGCCGGCGCCTATGCGGCCGTCATCTATACGCCGCTCTGGGCCGATGGGATGATTGCTGGGCGTGGCTGGATCGCCATCGCCCTCGTCGTCTTCGGCACATGGCTGACCGGTCGCATCTTCCTCGGCGCCTGCCTTTTCGGCGCGGTATCGCTGATGGGGCTGGCCGCCCAGGCGACCGGCCTGGACGTGCCCTCGCAATTGCTGTCAAGCCTGCCCTATCTCGTGACGATCATCGTGCTTGGTATTATTTCTGCAGACCGTCGCCTTTTGAAACTCAACGGCGTTGCCTCCCTCGGCGAACCATTCGAGCGATAATTGCGCTGCCAGACTATCGACGAACGCCCGCCAACCGCCAATTCTGCGGAAGAGGGGCCGTTTACTGTTCCCAGCCGGTCGCACCGTGGTCCGCGCGAGCGGCGCGGCCTATGTGCATGTCGCCACCGCCCGCGATACCAGCATCGTTTGCGCGCGATATCAAGCCGATTTTGTAATCGAGCACGGCGGCGGCGCTTGCTACTTAGCATCGGATAAGGTCGTTTCGCGCCGGTAGGCACTAGGGCTTTTCGCGGTCCACTTGCGGAAAGCCCGATGAAAGGCGCTCGGTTCGGAATAGCCGAGTTGCATGGCGATATCTGCGACGCTGCTCTTGCTGTTCAGCAGCAGCTGGACGGCAAGATCGCGGCGGATTTCATCCTTGATCCCGGCGTAAGTCTGGCCCTCTCCATGCAGGCGATGGCGAAGCGTCGATGGCGACATCCGCATCTGCGCGGCGAGATCACTGAAACTGGCCCAGGCCGGCGGCGGCGTCTGGCGCAAGCGTCGGCGGAGGCTTGCAGCCACACCGGCATCATATCGATAGCGCACGAGAATATTGGCCGGCGCACCCCGCAGAAATTGCTTCAGGGCCTGTTCGGTCCGGGCGATCGGCAGCTTCAGCACCGTGCGATCGAAGGCGAGACGGCTGATGGCCTGCGAGAACTGGACCGGGGCGCCGAAGAACAGACGGTAATCTGCGCCCTGTTCCGGCTCTGCACAGCGAAAATCCACCCGGCGGATTGGAATGCGACGGCCAACCAGCCAGCAGGTGATGCCGTGCAGCAGGATCCAGTAGGTTCTGTAGGCAAAGGCGGACCGGGCCTTACCCCTGTCCGTGAGTACGATTTCGGCCAGCCCGTCTCGCACAACGAGTTCGCCGCTTGGATCCTCCAGCATGACATTGAGAAAGCGCAGCGCGCGGCGAAGCGCCTGTTCCAGTGTCTTTGCATGCAGCACGCAGTGGCAGAGCAGCGTGAAACTGCCGCTTCGCATGGGGCGTCCTCCCATGCCGAAGAATTCGTCATCCACTGCGGCCGCGACGGCAAGCCAGAGTGCGCCGTAAGTCTCTGTGGAAATCGGTCTGTCGACGACCGGCGGTAGGCCCAGCGACGCCAGCAACGGTTCGGTCGCCTTGCCGTCCCGGCGCAGGCAATCGAGTGCCTCTTCCACGAAGGACGGTGAGATCATTCGCCGGTCGATCTCGGTCATGGTCAATGGCTCAACATGGCAAAACTAGCCGAAAAGAGAAGGACATTTCTGTCATCGCTTGCAATACCGCGCCGGCGTAGTCTTCGGCAAGACGGTAGGGCTGAAAAGCCCGGATATTCGATGAAGCGCGGCACGGGAGGGCGGCAGGATGGATCGAAAATCAAACCATGTACGCCTTGCGAACCGGAGGATTGCGTGATGCGGATCCCTGGCAAGGTTTTCGTGGTCACCGGCGCAGGCTCGGGCCTGGGCGCCGCTGTTGCGCGCTTGCTGGTCGAAGCCGACGCCCGGGTCATTGTCGCCGATATCAACGCTGAGGCAGGCGGACAGGTCGCCGCCGAACTGGGAGCGAGTGCCCGTTTCGTCCGCACTGACGTGACCAGCGAAGTCGATGGCCTTACCGCGGTCAACGCGGCAATCGATGCCTTCGGTCATTTGCATGGACTGGTGAACTGCGCCGGCATTGCGCCCGGCGAAAAGGTTGTGGGGCGTGATGGCCCGCATCGTCTTGAAAATTTTGCACGCGCCGTCGGCATCAATCTCATCGGCACCTTCAACATGATCCGCCTTGCCGCATCGCTTGTCCAGAAGGAAGAATCTGACAGCGAAGGCGAACGCGGGGTCATCATCAACACCGCCTCGGTCGCGGCTTTCGACGGCCAGATCGGTCAGGCCGCCTATTCAGCATCCAAGGGTGGCGTCGTCGGCATGACCCTGCCGATTGCCCGCGAGCTGGCGCGCTACGGCATCCGCGTCGTCTCGATCGCGCCCGGCATCTTCGAAACCCCGATGATGGCAGGCATGCCGCCCGAGACGCAGGAAGCGCTCGGTAGAAGCGTGCCCTTTCCGCCGCGTCTTGGCCGCCCTGATGAATTCGCCGCATTGGTCCGCCATATCTGTGAGAACACCATGCTGAACGGCGAGGTGATCCGTCTTGATGGTGCCCTGCGCATGGGACCGCGATGAGATTGGGCCCGGGAGGTTTGAATGACACTGCATGATCCCATCGTCATTGTCGGTTCCGCCCGCACCGCCATTGGCGGATTTCAGGGCGACCTGAAGGATATGACCGCGCCCGAGCTTGGAGCTGCCGCCATCCGCGGCGCCCTTGAGCGGAGTAGCGTCACCTCTGATATGGTCGAGGAAGTCGTGTTCGGCTGCGTGCTGCCGGCCGGACAAGGGCAGGCACCGGCGCGTCAGGCGGCTATCGGCGCAGGTCTGCCGTTCTCAACGGGGGCCAGCACCGTCAACAAGATGTGCGGCTCCGGCATGAAAGCGGTGATGGTGGCGCATGACCTGATTCTGGCCGGCAGCGCGAACATTGCCGTCGCTGGCGGCATGGAAAGCATGAGCAACGCTCCCTATCTGCTCGATCGGGCCCGTGGCGGTTACCGGCTCGGCCATGGCAGGATCATCGACCACATGTTCCTCGACGGGCTGGAGGATGCCTATGACAAGGGGCGGCTGATGGGAACATTCGCCGAGGATTGCGCCGAAGCCTATCAATTCACCCGCCCCGCCCAGGACGATTTCGCGGTGACATCGCTGAACCGCGCGCAGAAGGCGATCCGTGAGGGCTTTTTCGATACCGAGATTACGCCCGTCACGGTGAAAACGGACAAGACCGAACACGTCGTCAGTCGCGACGAACAGCCGGGCAAGGCAAGGCTTGAAAAGATTCCGACCTTGAAACCGGCCTTCCGCGAAAACGGTACGGTGACCGCCGCCAATGCCAGCTCAATTTCCGACGGTGCGGCAGCCCTGGTTCTGATGCGTCGCTCCGAAGCCGAGCGTCGCGGCCTTGCGCCGCTTGCCACCATCGTTGGCCACTCGACTCATGCGCAGGCACCCAATCTCTTCGCGACCGCGCCGATCGGTGCGCTGAAAAAGCTCAGCGCGCGAACAGGGTGGGCGCTGCAAGATGTCGATCTGTTCGAAATCAATGAGGCTTTCGCCGTCGTCGCCATGGCGGCGATGCGCGATCTCGACCTGCCGCATGACGCCGTGAACGTGCATGGCGGCGCCTGTGCGCTCGGTCACCCGATCGGCGCATCCGGCGCCCGCGTCATCGTCACATTGTTGGCAGCCCTTGAGCGTTACGATCTAAAGCGCGGCATGGCAACGCTGTGCATCGGTGGCGGCGAGGCGACGGCCATCGCGGTCGAACGGCACTAACGGCTTTTGGGAGGAGGCCGCCTATGATCCTGAGTGAACAGCAGATCCAGATCCGCGACATGGCCCGCGATTTCGCCCGGGAGCGCCTAGCGCTGGGTGCTGCCGAGCGTGACATCTCGCATGCGTTCCCGAAAGACGAACTGAGGGAAATGGGCGAACTCGGCTTTCTCGGCATGCTGGTGCCGGAGGCCTATGGTGGTTCGGAGACGGGCACCGTTGCCTATGCCGTGGCGCTCGAGGAAATTGCCGCCGGCGACGGTTCGTGCTCGACCATCATGAGCGTGCACAGTTCGGTCGGCTGCGTGCCCATCCTGAAATTCGGCACCGAGGAGCAGAAGCAGCGCTTCCTGCCCAAACTGGCCTCCGGCGAGTGGATCGGCGGTTTCGCGCTGACGGAGCCGCAAGCCGGTTCCGATGCGTCCAACCTGCGCACCCGCGCCCGGCGCGACGGCAGCGACTATGTGCTTGATGGCGCAAAGCAGTTCATCACCTCCGGCAAGAACGGCAATGTCATCATCGTCTTCGCCGTCACCGATCCGGATGCCGGCAAAAGGGTATTTCCGCGTTCATCGTGCCGACGGATACCCCCGGTTACGAGGTTGTTCGCGTGGAAAAGAAGCTCGGCCTGCATTCCTCCGATACCTGCCAGATCGCCTTTACCAATATGCGTATTCCGGCCGATCTGCGGCTGGGAGGGAAGGCGAGGGCTACAGGATCGCGCTCGCCAATCTCGAAGGCGGGCGCATCGGCATTGCCGCGCAGTCGGTCGGCATGGCCCGGGCGGCTTTCGAGGCGGCACGCGACTATGCCCGAGAACGCATTGCTTTCGGCAAGCCGATCATCGAGCATCAGGCCGTGGCTTTTCGCCTTGCCGATATGGCAACGCAGATCGAGGTGGCACGGCAGATGGTGCTGCATGCCGCCGAACTGAAGGAGGTTGGCCAGCCTTGCCTGACGGAAGCTTCGATGGCCAAGCTATTTGCTTCGGAAATGGCGGAAAAAGTCTGCTCCGATGCGATCCAGATCCATGGCGGATATGGCTATATGTCGGATTACCCGGTCGAGCGCATCTATCGCGACGTTCGCATCTGCCAGATTTACGAGGGAACAAGCGACGTGCAACGCATCGTCATTGCACGTAGTCTGTAGGAAAAAAGACCCCGCTTTCCGGGAGGAGACTGGAAAGCAGGGATAAAACGGGAGGAAGAACGAGGCATGACCGAGTTCCCGCAATTGAGTCTTCATGTTCCGGAACCGGCGGTCCGGCCCGGTGGCATGCCGGATTTTTCCAACGTCAACATCGCCAAGGCCGGCTCCGTGCCGCGCCCGGAGGTCGATGCGGCGTCCGAAGATATCCGCGACCTTGCCTATTCGATTATTCGCGTGCTGAACCGCGATGGCGAAGCGGTCGGTCCTTGGGCTGGGCTGTTGTCGGATGAGGAATTACTGACCGGCCTCAAGCACATGATGAAGCTCAGGGCCTTCGACGCCCGCATGCTGATGGCACAGCGGCAGGGCAAGACCTCATTCTACATGCAGCATCTGGGCGAGGAGGCGGTCAGCTGCGCTTTTCGCAAGGCGCTCAAAAAGGGCGACATGAATTTCCCGACCTATCGGCAGGCGGGCCTGCTGATCGCCGACGACTATCCGATGGTCGAGATGATGAACCAGATATTCTCGAACGAGAGCGATCCGCTGCGCGGCCGGCAATTGCCGATCATGTATTCGTCGAAGGACCACGGCTTCTTCACGATCTCAGGCAATCTTGCCACCCAATACGTCCAGGCTGTCGGCTGGGCCATGGCGTCGGCCATCAAGAACGACACGAAGATCGCCGCCGCCTGGATCGGGGACGGCTCGACGGCCGAGTCCGATTTTCATTCTGCGCTGGTGTTTGCCTCGACCTACAAGGCACCGGTGATCCTCAACATCGTCAACAATCAATGGGCGATCTCCACTTTCCAGGGCATCGCCCGCGGCGGCTCCGGAACCTTTGCCGCCCGTGGCCTCGGCTTCGGTATTCCGGCGCTCAGGGTCGATGGCAACGATTATCTTGCGGTCTATGCCGTCTCCTTTGGGCGGCCGAGCGCGCCCGGCGCAATCTCGGACCGACGCTGATCGAATATGTCACCTACCGCGTCGGCGCGCATTCGACCTCCGATGATCCCAGCGCCTATCGCCCGAAGACGGAATCCGAAGCCTGGCCGCTCGGCGATCCCGTGCTGCGGCTGAAGAAACATCTGATCGTGAAAGGTGTCTGGTCGGAGGAACGGCATGTGCAGGCGGAAGCCGAAATCCTCGACGAGGTGATCCAAGCTCAGAAACAGGCGGAAGTGCACGGTACGCTGCATGCGGGCGGAAAGCCCTCGGTGCGTGATATCTTCGAGGGCGTCTATGCCGAGATGCCGCCCCATATTCGTCGCCAACGACAGAAGGCAGGATACTGACATGGCCAGAATGACGATGATCGAGGCCGTGCGTAGCGCGATGGACGTCTCGATGGAACGCGACGACGACGTCGTGGTGTTCGGCGAGGACGTCGGCTATTTCGGCGGCGTCTTCCGCTGCACCCAGGGACTTCAGGCGAAATACGGCAAGACCCGCTGCTTCGATGCGCCGATCAGCGAGAGCGGTATTGTCGGCACGGCGATCGGCATGGCCGCCTATGGCCTGAAGCCCTGCGTCGAGATCCAGTTCGCCGACTACATGTACCCGGCCTATGACCAGATCACCCAGGAAGCAGCACGTATCCGCTATCGCTCGAACGGTGATTTTACCTGCCCGATCGTGCTGCGTATGCCAACTGGCGGCGGCATTTTCGGCGGACAGACACATAGCCAGAGCCCGGAAGCGCTGTTCACCCATGTCTGCGGCCTGAAAGTCGTCGTGCCCTCCAATCCCTATGATGCCAAGGGCCTGCTGATTGCCTCGATCGAGGACCCGGACCCGGTGATGTTCCTGGAGCCGAAGCGGCTCTACAACGGCCCCTTCGACGGCCATCACGACAGGCCGGTGACGCCATGGTCAAAGCATGAGCTGGGCGAGGTACCGGAAGGCCATTACAGCATCCCGATCGGCAAGGCCGAAATCCGCCGGCAGGGCTCTGCGGTCACCGTTGTCGCCTATGGCACGATGGTGCATGTTGCGCTGGCGGCCGCGGAAGAAATGGGCATCGACGCCGAAGTGATCGACCTGCGCAGCCTGCTGCCGCTCGATCTCGACACGATCGTGCAGTCTGTGACGAAGACCGGCCGCTGCGTCGTCATACATGAGGCGACGCTGACCTCGGGCTACGGCGCCGAACTGACAGCGCTGGTGCAGGAACACTGCTTCTATCATCTGGAAGCGCCGGTCGTTCGCGTCACGGGCTGGGACACGCCCTATCCGCATGCGCAGGAATGGGATTATTTCCCCGGACCCGGCCGCGTCGGCCGCGCGCTTGCCGAAGTGATGGAGGCATGACCATGGGTGAATTCATCATCAAGATGCCTGATGTCGGCGAAGGCGTGGCGGAGGCCGAACTCGTCGAATGGCATTGCAAGGTCGGCGATCCCGTCCGCGAGGACATGGTGCTTGCCGCCGTCATGACCGACAAGGCGACGGTCGAAATCCCGTCTCCGGTCACCGGCACAGTTCTCTGGCTGGGCGCCGAGATCGGTGACACTGTGGCCGTCAAGGCGCCGCTGGTGCGCATTCAGGTCGCGGGCGAGGGCGGCGAGGCGGACGCGGTCCCAATGGCGGAAACCGTGACGGTCGAAACTGCCGAGCAACCCGTCGAAAAGGTGGCAAGTCCACCGCCGGTCGAGATCAAGAAACCCATCCAGTCCACGCCAGTTGCCAAGGCCCCGGTCCAGACCATTGCGGACAAGCCACTCGCTTCGCCCGCTGTCCGCCTGCGGGCGCAGGATGGCGGCATCGACCTGCGGCAGGTGAGCGGCACCGGCCCGGCCGGGCGCATCACCCATGATGATCTCGACCAGTTTCTTGCCCGTGGCGCGCAGCCGCAACCGGCGTCCACCGGCCTTGCCCGCAGAACCGCCGTCGAGGAGATCAAGGTCACCGGCCTGCGCCGCCGCATTTCCGAGAAGATGGTGCTGGCGACATCGCGCATTCCCCATATCACCTATGTCGAGGAAATCGACGTCACCGATCTGGAAGACCTGCGCGCGACGATGAATGCCGGCCGCAAACCGGACCAGACAAAGCTGACGATCCTGCCCTTCCTGATGCGGGCGATGGTCAGGACCATTGACGAGCAGCCCGTTGTCAATGCCACCTTCGATGACGACGCCGGCATCATCAGCCGCCACGCAGCCGTGCATATCGGCATCGCAACCCAGACACCGGCGGGCCTGACCGTCCCGGTCGTGCGCCATGCGGAAGCGCGCGGCATCTGGGATTGCGCGGCGGAAGTCGTACGGCTGGCCGAGGCCGCCCGCACCGGCTCGGCGCTGCGCGAAGAACTGTCCGGCTCAACCATCACCATCACCTCGCTTGGCGCGATGGGCGGTATCGCGACCACGCCGATCATCAACCATCCGGAAGTGGCGATCGTCGGCGTCAACAAGATCATGACGCGGCCGGTCTGGGACGGCAGCCAGTTCATCCCGCGCAAGATGATGAACCTGTCATCCAGTTTCGATCACCGGGTCGTGGACGGCTGGGATGCGGCGACCTTCGTCCAGCGGATCAAGGCCCTGCTCGAAACCCCCGCGCTGATTTTCATTGAAAGCTGAGCCCATGAAAGAGATCGTCTGCAAACTTCTCGTCATCGGCGCCGGACCCGGCGGCTATATCTGCGCCATCCGGGCGGGCCAATTGGGCGTGGACACAGTCATCGTCGAAGCCGTCAAGGCCGGCGGTACCTGCCTCAACATCGGCTGCATCCCTTCCAAGGCGCTGATCCATGCGGCCGAGGAGTTCGAGAAAGTCTGCCATATGGCGGGTACCAAAAGCCCGCTCGGCATCTCCGTCGAAGCGCCGAAACTGGACCTCGCCAAGACCATCGCCTGGAAGGACGGTATCGTCGGCCGGCTGAATAGCGGCGTGCTTGGTCTGTTGCGCAAGGCCAAGGTCAAGATCGTCCATGGCCGCGCAAAATTCCGTGATGGCAAGACCGTCGAGGTCGAGACAGAGACCGGAATGCAGGTTATCCGTGCCGAAACGGTTGTCATCGCCACCGGCTCCGAGCCGGTGGAACTGCCGTTCCTGCCTTTCGGCGGACCTGTCATATCCTCGACGGAGGCCCTGTCGCTGAAGACGGTGCCGAAGAATCTGGTCGTTGTCGGCGGCGGCTATATCGGTCTTGAACTCGGAACCGCCTTCGCCAAGATGGGCTCCGAGGTCACGGTGGTCGAAGCGACCCCGCAGATCCTGCCACAATATGATGCCGAACTGGTGAAGCCGGTGGCCAAGCGGCTCGCCGATTTGGGCATCCGCGTCCTGACCGGCGCCAAGGCCAAGGGCCTTTCGGAGGAAGGGCTGGCGCTCCTGATCGAAAACGCCAAAGGCGAGGAGCAGCGGCTTCCAGCCGACAAGATCCTCGTAACCGTCGGCCGCAGGCCGCGCACGGAGGGATGGGGGCTGGACGAGCTCGACCTCGATCGCGCCGGCAGGTTCCTGCGCATCGACGACCGGTGCCGGACATCGATGCGCGGCATCCATGCCATCGGCGATATCACCGGCGAGCCGATGCTGGCCCATCGCGCCATGGCCCAGGGTGAAATGGCTGCCGAGATCGTCGCGGGGAAGAAGCGGACATGGGACAAGCGCTGCATTCCAGCCGTCTGCTTCACCGACCCGGAAATCGTCACCGCAGGCCTATCGCCGGAGGAGGCGCGGGCGCAGGGGTACGAAATTCGAGTTGGGCAGTTTCCGTTCAACGCCAACGGTCGCGCCATGACCATGCTCTCGGAGGAAGGGTTCGTGCGGATTGTTGCCCGCGCGGACAATAACCTCGTCGTCGGCATCCAGGCAGTTGGCACCGGTGTTTCCGAACTGTCGAGCGCCTTTGCTTTGGCGATTGAAATGGGCGCCCGTCTGGAAGACATCGCCGCTACCATTCACGCGCACCCCACCCGCAGCGAAGGCTTCCAGGAAGCCGCCATGAAAGCCCTTGGCCATGCCCTTCATATCTGAAACCGATGCCCCAGAAGCCGAAACGCTGGTCGAGAGGCAGGGCGTGCTCGGTCGTATCCGGCTCAACCGACCGAAGGCGCTCAACAGCCTGACGCTGCAGATGGTGCGCGACATCGAGGCAGCACTCGACGATTTCGAACAGGATCGGGCCATCGCGGCCGTGCTTGTCACGGGTGAAGGCGAGCGCGGCCTGTGCGCCGGCGGTGATATCCGCGCCATCTATGACGGCGGAAAAGCCGGATCGGATGTGCCGACCACGTTCTGGCGCGAGGAGTATACACTCAACGCCCGCATCGGTCGTTACTCGAAACCCTATGTCGTCGTCATGGATGGCATCGTCATGGGCGGCGGTGTCGGTATTTCCGTCTATGGCAGCCACCGTATCGTCACCGAGCGTACCCGTTTTGCCATGCCGGAAACCGGAATCGGCTTTTTCCCGGATGTCGGCGCATCCTGGTTCCTGACACGACAGGGCAATGAGCTTGGCACCTATATCGCGCTGACGGGCGAACCACTCGGCGCCGCAGACGCCATCCTCTTAGGTCTTGCCGATGTTTTTGTCCGGTCCGAACGGCTTTCAGAAATAAGCGATGCTTTGGCATCGCTGCCGGCGGGGCATTCGCGCGAGGCAATATCAACCACGATGGCAGGCTTTTCGGAAAAGCCGCCAGCCGGCGTTCTGGAAGCGCATCAGACGGCTATCGATCGCCTCTTTGCCCTCGACACGATCGAAGGCATCCTCGAAGCTTTGCGTCGCGACAAAAGCGATTTCGCCAAAAAGCTTCTCTCCGTTCTTTCGACCAAATCGCCGCTCAGTCTCAACGTGACGCTCCGGCTGCTGCGGCTTGGCCGCGAAACCAAGAGGCTTGAAGACTGCCTCGAACGGGAATTTGCGGCCACCCACGCGGTCCTGCGCAGCCACGATTTCTACGAGGGCGTGCGGGCAGTCGTGATCGACAAGGATCGCAATCCGCAATGGCAGCCGGCGCGGCTCGAAGATGTCACCGCAGCGGATGTGAAGGCCTATTTCCAACCCTCTGCCCATCCGCTCTTTGCGGGCAAGACCAAGGAAGGATCAGCAACATGACGATCGGATTTATCGGTCTTGGTCACATGGGCGGCCCAATGGCCGCCAATCTCGTCAAGGCAGGTTATGTGGTTAAAGGCTTCGACCTGTCACTGTCCTTGCTCGAAGAAGCGAACAGCAAGGGTGTGACGGCCTGCGCGTCGCTTGCCGAAGCGGTCGCCGGCGTCGACACGGTCATCACCATGCTTCCAGCCGGTAAACACGTCCTGGCAGTCTGGCAGGAGCTGGTCGCGACGGTCCCCACCGGCACCTTGCTGATAGACTGCTCGACCATCGATATCGACAGCGCCCGCAAGGCGCATGAGATGGCTGCCGAAAAGGGCTGCGTGTCGCTCGATGCGCCGGTGTCCGGCGGAACGGGTGGTGCCGCCGCCGGCACGCTGACCTTCATGATTGGTGGCAAGCAGGATGTATTCTCGAAATCCCAGCCGATCTTCGAGGCGATGGGCAAACGCATCATCCATTGCGGCGGACCAGCGGCAGGGCAGGCGGCCAAGATCTGCAACAACATGATCCTCGGCATCAGTATGATTGCTGTCGGCGAGGCCTTCGTACTCGGCGAAAAACTCGGTCTGTCACATCAGGCGCTGTTCGATGTCGCCTCGGTCTCGTCCGGCCAGTGCTGGTCGCTGACCACTTACTGCCCGGTGCCGGGACCTGTCCCGACATCCCCTGCCAACAATGACTACAGGCCTGGTTTTGCCGGCGCATTGATGCTCAAGGACCTGAAGCTTTCGCAGGAAGCGGCGCAGTCTGCCGGTGCCGCAACGCCGCTTGGTGCTAAGGCAGCCGAGCTCTATGCGCTGTTCAACGAACTTGGAAACGCCGACAGGGACTTTTCCGGCATCATAGAGATGCTGCGGAAACAGTCCGGCGGAACTGCCTGACACATCCCGACCCGCCCGCGAGAGGATCACGCCTATGGAAAAACCAATCATCGTCGAACAGCATGACCGGGTCGTCATCGTCACGCTGAACCGCCCGGCCGCCCGCAATGCGCTCAATTCCGAGATCATGAACGCGCTGGCGACCGAGCTTGCGCCGCTTGACCGCGATCCCGGCGTTGGCTGTTTCCTTCTCAGAGGCTCGGACAAGGCCTTCGCTGCCGGCGCCGATATCAAGGAGATGGCCGACAAGTCGTTCACTGACATGTTTGGCGAGGACTTCTTTGCCGCCTGGGACCGGTTCGCATCCTTCCGAACGCCGAAGATCGCCGCTGTCTCGGGCTATGCGCTCGGCGGCGGCTGCGAGCTGGCGATGATGTGCGACATGATTTTTGCGTCCGACACCGCCATGTTCGGCCAGCCGGAAATCAAGCTTGGCGTCATTCCCGGAATGGGTGGTTCGCAGCGGCTGACCAAACTCGTCGGCAAGGCAAAGGCGATGGACATGATCCTGACCGGGAGGATGATGGATGCGACGGAGGCCGAGCGCTGCGGCCTCGTCGCACGGGTTATAGCGGCCAACCGGCTGATGGAGGAGACGCTTGCCGCTGCGCAGACCATTGCCGGTTATAGCAAGCTCGCGACGATGGCGGCACGCGAGGCGGTCGACAGGGCGCTGGAAGGTGGTCTCAGGGAAGGCATCCTTTTCGAACGCCGCATTTTCCACGGACTCTTTGCAACGGCCGACCAGAAGGAAGGCATGGCCGCCTTCGTCGAAAAACGGCCGCCGCAATTCACCGGCAGGTAAGCCGCGGTCGAATTGAGGAGTAAGCGCTTAAGCCGCTTCTGCGTTGCCGTCGGCATTCGATTTCGGAGTTCTAATATACAGATTTTGCTACGATTTTATCTCCTGGCTGTGCATCGCCGTCGGAACTTTTAGAGTCATGACGGGTTCACTGGCCGAGGATCAATGACCGATCCTGTAAGGAGAATTCCATGAAGAAAACGCTCATCACAATGGCGCTTATCGCCATGTCCGCAACCTCGATTTTTGCACAGACGGCGACGCCGAATGCAACACCTGAAGGTGATACGCCTGCTGTCGCTACGCCGTCGGATCAGAACGCCACAGCACCGGTCGAAGGTGCCAATAGCTTCACCGAAGCGCAGGCTACCGACCGCATCGTAGAGGCCGGTTACACCGATGTTTCCGAGTTGAAGCTCGATGATAAGGGCGTGTGGCAGGCGAAAGCCAACAAGGACGGCAAGCCGATGATGGTATCGCTCGATTACCAGGGCAACATCGTCGCCAAGTAAGTTCAGCCACAAGATAAATAATCAGGAGAAATACCATGACAAAGACCGTTACAGGACTGTTTGACCATTATTCCGATGCGAGCGCCGCTGTTGAAGAGCTGAAGTCGGCAGGTATCCCGGACCGCGACATCAGCCTCGTATCCAACAATTCGGACGGCCGTCATTCCGACGACAACAATGCCGCTGAAGGTGCGGGTGCCGGGGCCGGTATCGGCGCAGCCGTTGGTGGTGCCGGTGGGCTTTTGACCGGCCTTGGCATCATGGCAATTCCGGGCGTTGGTCCGGTGGTTGCCGCTGGCTGGCTTGCCGCAACGGCAGCCGGTGCAATTGCCGGCGCTGTCGTCGGTGGTGCAGCCGGTGGGCTGATCGGCGCGCTGACGGACTCAGGCGTTGATGAAAATGACGCGCATGTCTATGCGGAAGGCGTTCGCCGCGGCGGCACGCTCGTGACCGCCAAGGTCGATGAGCCTCTCGTGTTTGAAGCGGAAGCTATTCTGAAGCGTTCGAACTGGGTTGATCTGCCAACCCGCCGCTCGGAATACGAAGGTCAGGGTTGGACCCGCTTCGATGAATCCGCGGAACCATATTCGAAGACTGAGGTCGTTGAAGACCGGGCGCGCTACGCCGGGCGCGCTTTGTAACATTCGGGTATGTTTTTCAGGGCCGCGATTGTCGCGGCCCTGATTGTATTCGCGTCCTTGAGGCGGCAACTTTATTGCACAAGGAGCGTCAAAATTCCTGCCACTCGTCCGCTTTCAGCGCTGCCGATCCGACCGACTGAAGGCGTGGTGTGGCCCGGTTCAGGCTTGGGGCTCGTTGTGCAGCAGACGGTCGCGCCGCCGTCGCGGAGGGCCGGTTTGAGAGTTGAAACTGTGACAGTTGGGTGAGAAGTCCAGCGAGTTCGGTCGACAGGGCGTGGTTGGCGGCGTTCGATTCCTCGACAAAAGCTGCATTCTGCTGTGTGCCTTGATCCAGCTGATTGACGGCTGTGTTGATTTCCTTCAGGCCAGCAGCCTGTTCGCGTGCCGCTTCGACAATGGCCGCGACGTTGCCGTCGATATCGGTTACCTGAGTGACGATCTGGGTGAGCGCGCCGCCGGTTTCATGCACCAATGACACGCCGAGATTGACTTGGCTGGATGAGGTGTTGATCAGCGCCTTGATTTCCTTGGCGGCCTTCGCCGAACGCTGGGCCAGTTCTCGCACTTCCTGGGCAACCACGGCAAAGCCCCGGCCTGCTTCGCCGGCACGCGCGGCCTCGACCCCTGCATTCAGAGCCAGGAGATTGGTCTGGAATGCGATCTCGTCGATCACCCCGATAATGCCCATGATCTCTTTGGAGGACTGCTCTATACCGGCCATTGCTGAGATGGCTTTCTGGACGACAGCGCCGGAATGCTGGGCACCGGAGCGCGTGGCGCTGACCAAGTGACCGGCATCATCGGCCCGCTTCGCGGAGGCCTGGCCGGTGAGCGTTACCTCTTCCAGCGCTGCAGCCGTTTCTTCGACTGACGCGGCAGATTGCTCCATCCGCTTGGCAAAATCATTGGATGCTTCCTGGAGCTGCTTTGCATTCGTGGAAATGCCTTCGGCGCTCGAATAGATTTCCCGAACGATCGTGCTCACTTTGGTAATCGCAGCGTTGAAGTCGGCCCGGGTTTTTTCCATGCTAGGCGAAAAAGCTCGATCAAGGGACACCGTAAGATTGCCCTGTGCCAATTCCCCAATCGCTGCGCCCAGTTCATCGACGGATGTCATGCGCTGCGTCACATCGGTCGCGAATTTGACGACCTTGTAGACATTGCCCTTGCTGTCGATCAACGGGTTATAGGCGGCCTGTATCCACACGGCTTTGCCGCCCTTGCCGTAACGGACAAACTCGTCGGATGCAAACTTTCCAGCCGCCAGATTGCGCCAGAAGTTTTTGTAGGCCTCGGTCTGCGTATAAGCAGGCTCGCAGAACATTGCGTGATGTCGGCCACGTATTTCTTCCAGCGAATATCCCAGCGTCGTGCAGAAATTTTCGTTGGCGTGGAGAATCTCTCCATCAGGGGTAAATTCAATAACGGCCTGCGAGCGGGAAATCGCAGCCAACTTGCCGTCGTCCTCCAGGGCCTTGATCTTGTTTTGTGTGATGTCGGTTGCGGTTTTGATGATCTTGATGACCTTTCCTGCACGGATGACCGGATTGTAGGAAGCTTCGATCCAGATCTCGCGACCACCTTTGGCGCGACGGCTATATTGGCGTCGATCAAATTGACCCGCTCTCAGCTTTGCCCAAAAATCCTTGTACTCTTGGCTATTGGCATGGTCCGGCAAAACGAAGATCGAATGATGCTTGCCGACGATTTCGGGAAGGGCGTAACCGATTGCTTCGCAGAAATTCTGGTTTGCATCGAGGATCGTCCCATCGGGTTTAAACTTGATCACAGCCTGGGATTTGCAGATCGCTGCCATTTCTTCTTTTGTGTCGCGCCCGAACATCGTTATCATCCCCATTCAATATCACTTCAGGATGACAACCCTTGGTTAAGGTGGAATTAAGCCTGTACTACCAAGATTTCACGGGAGATTTACTGGGGCTTTACTCAAAATGCGTGCTGACTTGACCATGTTTGGTCCCCTTGAGTTGCAAACATTGTGGAGATGGAAGCGTAAACAATGGCATTTATTCAATTTTTCTAATAAATTTGTGTGCATCCTGAGGATTTTAACAGTTATGAAATACTAATTTTCAATACTGCTGCCAGCACCACGCCATTGTGTGTGAGGATCATGATGATCTCTGGCCTGAGCGCAGGTCCTCCAAGGTGTCGATGTTTTCGCAATTTCTAAGGGCTCTTCCGGGTAGGGAAGCTGAACCCTTGTGCCGGTATCACCGGCGGCAGAGGACATTTTATGCTGTTTGGTATCTCCACACGTCTTTCTCTCACTGCCAAGATTGCAACCATAATCGTTCTGGCCAATCTCACAGGACTCGCGGTAACATCCTATTTTTCCTGGACATCTGAAACGAAGGCAGCGCTTGAGACAGCCTATGTCAACTGGCAGCGCAATACCCGGCAGATTGGTGAAATCGCCGAAGGTGGCGTCAAATGGAAAAAGGCGCCGGCCATTCGCGAGGCCTATTCGCTCTATCGATCGTCACCGGCCGAAGGCATGATCCATTTCGAAGCTGTTACCGGCAAGGGTGAAACTGCGGACGTCTGGTCGGCGGATGGCATCGATGCAGGTGTCCTGACCGCATCGGCGGCAGAGGCTATCAAGTCCGTCGGTGACGAGCCGGTCTGGAATAAAACCGGTGACGGCTTCGTCACGCTCGCCTTGCCGCTTGGCAAGGACAAGAGTGGCCAGCGCATCGGCTATATCGCAACGGTCTGGTCGACTGAACTCATCTACGCTGAAAGCAATATGAAATCTTTGGCCTTTGCCGGCAAACAGGCATTGGTCATTGCGCTCGTTATAGGTGTCTTCCTGCTGGCGATGCGCCGCAACGTTGGCAAACCGCTGGCAAAGCTGACCAATCGCATCGACGCCTTTCAAAAGGGCGATCTCGACAGTCCCGTGGCATTTCTGGAGAAACGTGACGAAATCGGTGTCATCGCGCGGGCGCTTGACGCTTCGTTGAAGGAGGCAAGCGCCAAGCTGGAGCAGGAGAGGATCGCCACCATACAGCGCGATGAACTCGATGCAGAACGTGTCCGATTCTCGGAACAGGTTGGTGCAGCGGCCCGCAACCAGGCTGAAGTCGTCGGCCGTATTGGCAGGGCGTTGGAGCAATTGGCGGAGGGCGACTTTTCGATCCGTCTTCCCGATCTCGGGCCGGACTTCGAGAAATTGCGCACCGATTTTCACAAGATGATTGATGCCGTATCCGAAACCGTTCGCGAAATCAGCGGAGCCACGACAGCGGTCGATTCCGGCACATCCGAGCTCGCCCGGGCGGCCGACGATCTGGCCAAGCGTACCGAAACACAGGCCAGTTCGCTCGGTGAAACCGCCAACGCGCTCGATCAGATCACGACAACGGTACGCTCGTCCTCGGCGCGTGCCGAAGAGGCTGGCCGCATGGTCGCCGAGGCCAAGACCGGCGCCCACAACTCCGCCGTTGTGGTCAGGGACGCTATCGGCGCCATGAACAAGATCCAAGGCTCATCGAACCAGATTGGGCAGATCATCGGCGTGATCGATGAGATCGCGTTCCAAACCAATCTCCTGGCGCTCAATGCAGGTGTGGAGGCCGCGCGTGCAGGTGATGCAGGCAAGGGATTTGCCGTCGTTGCCCAGGAAGTGCGCGAACTGGCGCAACGTTCGGCCGGTGCGGCAAAGGAGATCAAGAACCTGATTTCCGCATCCAGCGCGGAAGTGGCCGCCGGTGTCTCGCTCGTCAACCGGACCGGTGACGCTCTTGGCGTCATCGAGGATCAGATCAGTCGCATCAATGACAGCATTACCTCGATCGTCCAGTCTTCGCGCGACCAGGCGACAGGCCTCCTGGAAGTCAATAATTCGATCGGCCAGATGGACCAGGTAACCCAACAGAATGCCGCCATGGTCGAGCAAACCAATGCGGCCTGCCACGAACTGACCAACCAGAGCAGGCTTTTGAAGCGTGCCGTCGGCAATCTGCGCATCGACGGAGGTCTCGCCGAACAACGTCATGCGCCTCAAGCTCGTGTTTCGGCCACACGTCCCGAGCCGCGCGTCAACGTGGCCCGCCAGCCTGTGCATCGCAGTGCGGGCGCAACCGCCCTCGCTCCTGCCCAGGACTCATGGGAAGAATTCTAAGACATCGGGGCAAAAGCCCCGATCCCACATCGTGAAGAATAACAAATCTCAAAAAGGAAGCACCAATGACAAGCAGGAAATTTGCAGTTCTCGTCGCCTCTGCCTCGTTTCTTTTTTCCGCCGGACTGACCTCCGCGGAAGAAGCCTATGTCGCTCCGGTCAAGGACTACATTGAAAGCAATGTGAAGTCGTGGATCAGCGATCCGGTCATCATCGAGGCTATCAAGGCGCAGAACGCGAAAAATGCAGCCCTCTCCCAGGCCGATATCGACGCATTGGATCAGAAATGGCGGGCAGAAGTCGAGGGTTCCGATCGCGCTATGATCGACGGTGTCCTCGCCAACCCGGTCTCAGCACTTCTGAAGGCCAAGCAGGAAGCCTCGGACGGCACGATCACGGAAGTCTTCGTCATGGATGCCAAAGGTCTCAATGTCGGCCAGAACGACGTGACGTCAGACTATTGGCAAGGCGACGAGGACAAGTTCCAGAAATCCTTCGGCGCCGGCGCCGGCGCGATCTTCGTCGATGAAGCTGAAAAGGACGAATCGACTCAGATCCTGCAATCCCAGGCCAGCACCACCATTGTCGATGAAACTGGTGCGCCGATCGGTGCTGTGACCATCGGTATCAACCTGGATTCGCTGTAATCCAATCGCTGCGAACGCCGCCAACTTTGGCTGGTGGCGTTCGCGGGGATCATCCATATTGGCGACTTCGCCAGCATAGCCGCCCGACCGGGCGGCTCTTGCGTTTTTAGGCCTCGATCCACCGGACCTCGTCGGCCGTCAGCCGGATGTCGAGCGCCGAAAGACTGTCTTCGAGTTCTGCAACCGTGCGCGGGCCGATCAGCGGGATGACAGGGAAGGGCTGGGCAAGTACATAGGCCAGCGCAATATGGATTGGCTTTCGGCCAAGCCGGTTAGCAAGTTCGATTGCCCTTTCGCGGCGCTCAAAGTTGCGGTCGCTGTACCAGCAGCGGACCAGTTCCTCGTCCTCGGTTTTTTCGCGACCTGCACGCTCCGTGAAGAAGCCGCGGCCCTGGCTCGACCAGGCAAAGTTCGGGATCTGTCGTTCGGAAAGCCAGATTTTCCATTCATCATCCGAAGCAGCGACGCAGCCTGCCCAGATCGGGTCAAGCATCTCTGCCAACGAGAAATTATTCGAAAGCGCGGCCGGTGCCGTCTTGCCGTTCGCGTGGGCATAGTCGATCGCCTCCTGAAGGCGGGCACGGCTCCAGTTGGATCCGCCGAAAATCCCGCGGATACGGCCGGCCCGAACCTCGGCATCCATGGCATCGACAAACTCGCCTACGGGAATCTCGGGATTGTCGCGGTGCATGAAATAGGCATCGACATAGTCGGTTTTCAGCCGCTCCAGCGACTGCGACAACTGCTTGCCGATGCGGTCCGGATACACGAGCGGAGAGTGCGCGCCCTTGCCGATCAGCACCACGTCTTCGCGAGGCACCTTGCGGCTTGTCAGCCACTCGCCGAAAATTCGTTCGGTTATGCCGTTATTGTAGATCCAGGCGGTGTCGAAGACGTTGCCGCCCGCCTCGTAAAAGGCGTCGAGCGTTAGCGAGGCCGCCGCGAAATTAGGGAAAAATTCAAAGCCGAGCGCCACGACGGAGGCCGGCTTGTCTATGCCCGGGATCTGCCGGCGCGGCACGCCGGTGCCGGGCCTGACGGTTTCGCCGCGGATGTTGAAGGGGCGCTGGTCGGGTTTCTCGATCCCGTATTCGAGGTTGATCGAGGACCGCCAGCGGTCGAGTACCCTCAGATTGCCAATGGAATCGGCCCAGCTCATGCCAGGGGCGTCAAATTCCTGCCTGCCCGCACGGATGGCATCGCCAGCCGCGTCCACCTCAAAGGAATAAAGCCACCGGTCTTCAACGACCTCGACGGTATTCCTGCTGCCATCCTTGTGGATGATCTCGATCCGTCCCGTGCCACCCTCATGACCCGAGGCAAACCAGAAGTCGGCGACCTCGATGCGACCTTTGGATCCGATGATGCGCAACACATTGTCCTGTTGCGCCATGATCGAACAGGAGACCTCGGCAACGATGCCGTTCTCGAACTGAAGCACCGCCGAGGCCCATTCGTCGACCCCGGTTTCACCAAGACGACCGGCGCCGACCACCTTAACCGGGTCGAGGAAAGGCTTGTTTTCAACGGCCCCAGCGATCAATCTGGCCATGGAGACGGGATAGCCACCAACATCGAGAATACCGCCACCGGCGAGCGCGTTGGAAAACAGCCGGTGATCCGGCCTGACCGTTCCCATGTCGAAGCCGAAGCTCGACTTGATCAGATGCACCGCGCCGATCGCACCGCTCTGCACGAGATCGACGATTTTTTCGGTTTGCGGGTGCAGCCTGTACATGAAGGCTTCACCGGCGAAAACGCCGGCCTTGCGGGCCTCGTGGTAGATGGCATCGGCCTCATAGGCCGAAAGCGCGATCGGCTTTTCGACCAGTACATGCTTGCCGGCGCGGATCGCCTTGATTGCCCATTCGGCGTGCGACGGATGGGGCGTGGCGATATAGACCGCGTCGATTTCGGGGTCGGCAAGCAGCGCTTCGTAACCGTCGACGATGCGGGCGCCGGGAAAGCCATCCCCAAGGCCTGGCCTTGACGGGTTTCGGCTGGCGATTGCAACCAGTTTCCCCGTCCGGGAATGGGCGATGCCGGCCGCAAATGTCTTGGCGATGCTTCCGGGGCCGATTATGCTCCAGCCGATGGTCTTCATGTTGGTCATTGTGGTTTTCCCGATTTGTACGGACGCGATCGTTATCTGATACGCGCGCCGGCGCTGTCGAAAAGGAAGGAACTGGCTGCAGAAAGTCCGACGGTCAGTTTTTCGCGATTGGTTGCCGAGCGAGCCTGCGCCCATTCGATGATGATCCGTTCATCCGCGGAGACATGGACATAGAGATAGCTGGTATTGCCGAGGTGTTCCGCGACATCGATCGCGACGACGAGATCGGCATCGCCTTCGCCTGCCGCCTTGAAATGCTCAGGCCGGACACCGATGCTGACGTCATCTCCGACCTTTACGGCAGGGGATGTCGCCGGAAGTGTCAGTTTTGCATCGGGTTGGTTTGCAACGGCGACCGTGATGGAGCCGAGTGTGACGGCCGAAACCTGCGCTTTGAGGAAATTCATGCGCGGCGAGCCGATGAAGCCGGCGACGAAGGTATTGTTCGGGTCGTCGTAGAGGTCCAGTGGCGCACCGACCTGTTCGACAACGCCGGCTCGCAGCACCACGATCTTGTCGGCGAGCGTCATCGCCTCCACCTGGTCGTGGGTCACGTATATGATCAGGACTTGAGCGTCTTGTGCAGTTTGGCGATCTCGACGCGCATGTGCACGCGCAGTTCCGCGTCGAGGTTGGAAAGCGGTTCGTCGAACAGGAAGACATCCGGGTTGCGCACGATAGCGCGGCCGATGGCGACACGCTGCCGCTGCCCGCCGGACAGCGCCTTGGGTTTGCGGTCCATCAAGGGGCCGAGTTCGAGAATGTTTGCTGCATCCGTGACGCGGCGTTCGATCTCCTCCTTCGCCATGCCGGCAAAGCGCAGGGCAAAACCCATGTTTTCGCGCACCGTCATATGCGGATAGAGCGCATAGGACTGGAAGACCATTGCGATCCCGCGCTTCGATGGATCGACGTCATTCATGACGTTGCCGCCAATCGTCAGTTCGCCCGATGTTATGTCCTCAAGGCCGGCGATCATCCGCAACAGCGTCGATTTTCCGCAGCCGGACGGTCCGACGAAGACGACGAATTCGCCGGTTTTGATCGAAAGATCGACGCCCTTGATGATCTCCAGTGCGCCGAAGCTCTTGCGTATCTCTGTGAGGCGGACATCGGCCATGGCTGGTCTCTCAGTTGATGGTAAAGGTTGTGGTGCTTGTGGCGAAGCGTCGGCTCTTGATGGTCAAGGTCAGCGTCCCGTGCTCATCGCCAGCCTCGATCCAGAAACCGGTGGCGCCGCCCTTCAGCGTATGGTCGGCTGGGCCGATGATGCGGCCCGGGCCTTCCAGCGCCAGCGAAACGGGTTCTTCGAAGAATGGCAGGAGATTGCCGCACTGGTCGAGGACCCTGATAACGACGCGCACTGCGTCCTTTTCACCGGCACGAAGTGCCGTGTCATCCGGCGTGACTTCCAGCGTGGTCGGGACGGGATCGGCCGGCAGGGTGAGAGACTTCACCGGTTTGCCATCGACATAGCCAGTGAAGGTGCCTTCGCGCCAGACGCGGCCCCAGGTGCCGAATTCTTCGGGCGTCACGCTCCGGAGGTCAAGAACGACAGGAGGGTGGGGAAGATGCGGGTAATTCTCCCGGTCCGGATAGACGCGCTTGGCCGGCCACTCGCCGAATTTCACCTCGATATAATCGCAGTTGGTGAGGATGATCAGCGGCAGCACGCCGCCGACATTGCGCTCGCCGCGCGCCCAAAAGGTGACCGGCTGGAGTACGACACCGTCCTTCGGGTCTCCCTGCGAGGCATAGGCATAAGCTGCCAGCTTCGGGATGCGGTACATGTCCAGCACGCCGTGATAGCAGATGCGGTCGCCGGCTCCGAAATCCTTGTGGGTGTTGTAGTCGAACATGCACCACCCGGTGGAGCCTGAAATATTGCTGTCGCCCGCGACCGCATCGAGGATCAGCAGGTGCCGCGTGACGTGTTCGGCCTGGCGCTGTTCCTGGTCGAAGCGTTTTGTCGGATACATGTGACCGTTGTATTCCGTGATCATGTAGGGGATCGGCCGGGTAATGCCCGTCGTCTCCACCCGGTCGCGCAGAACGACGCGGCCGCGATTGTTGCCCGGCATCTCCTCCTGGCCGAGGATGAAGTCGTTCATCGTGTAGACGTCTTCGAGCAGTTCCGAATTGGTGATGAACCGGACGCCACCGGTTTGTCGCGTCGCATCCAGTTCGCGGGCGAGCCGGTTTGTCTCGGCATAAAAGTCGTGATTGTCCTGGCTTTCGTTGATGCGCACGCCCCAGATGATGATCGACGGGTGGTTCCAGTCGCGTTCGATCATGCAGCGAACGTTTTCGACGGATTCCTTCTGCCATTCCGTGCCGCCGATATGCTGCCAGCCGGGAATCTCTTCAAAGCAGAGCAGGCCGATCTCGTCGCAGCGCTCAATGAACCATTTCGACTGCGGATAATGCGAGGTGCGGACGATGTTGCAGGCCAGTTCATACTTGAGGATGTCGGCATCCTTCTCCTGTGCCCGACGGCCCATGGCATAGCCGGTATGCGGCCAGCTCTGGTGACGATTGAGGCCGCGCAGCTTCAGCGGCCTGCCGTTGAACAGGAAACCGTCCGGCGTGAACTGGGCGGTTCTGAAACCAAAACGATGCGTCAGTACGTCTTCGCCATGCTCCGTCTCAAGTTTTAGCGAGAGGGCATAAAGCACCGGATTGTCGATGTCCCAGAGTTCGATCCCGGTCAGGTTTTCGAATGTCAGGAAGGCTTCGTTGGCACTGACATTAACGGACGCCGTCGCCACATCGCCGCCGCCGCGACGGCTGATCTGTGCGGAGATCGTCCCAGCAAAGGCGCGGCCCTCCGGATTGGCGAGAAAGACGCGGGCGGTGACAGACTTGGTGTCGGCCAGCGCATCCGGCGTCTCGATCTTGACGTTGGCGATCGATACCGGGCTTGCGACCTTCAGCCAGACGTCGCGATAGATGCCGGCAAAGCAGAGATAATCGATCTGTCCGCCGAAGGGCGGGATTTCCGGGTTCTCGGACCCGTCGATCTTAACGGTCAGGAGGTTCTCGCCCCGTTTCAGATGCGGTGTCAGGCGCGCCTCGAAGGGTGTGTAGCCGTCCTTGTGCGCGATGATCCTGTGGCCGTTGAGATAGACCTCGCTGTCGGCCATGGCGGCGTCGAAGACCAGCGAGACTTCGCGGCCCTCGAAGCCGTCTTCCCAGGTGAGCACCTTCTGGTAGGTGAAGGCCTTCTGGTAGATGGTTTCATCGAAATAGTTATAGGAAGCTCCACCGCCGTGTGCGGCAGGCGGATTGTCTCGCCCGTCAGCGGCCGGTCCGTCGCGGTCGGGTCGAAGCCCTCCGCAAAGATCCAGTTGCCGTTGAAGCTTTCATATCTGCGCATTGACGAAATCCTATTTCACGGAACCAAGCATGCCCTGTACGAACTGGCGCTGCATGATGAAGAAGACGAGGAGGGTGGGAAGTGTCGCAAGGATCGTACCGATCATGACGACGCCGAAATCGGGGTAGTAGGCCGAGGCGAGCGAAGAGACGACAAGCGTGATCGTCTTGGTCTCGTTGGACTGCAGCACGATCAGCGGCCAGAGGTAGTTGTTCCAGCTTGTCATGAACACGATCACGAATGCCGCCGCAAAGGTCGAGCGCATCACCGGCACGTAGATGTAGAGGAATATCTGCCATTCCTTCAGCCCGTCGACCTTGGCCGCGTCGCGCAGTTCGGTCGGAAAAGCCTTGGTCGACTGGCGGAAGTAGAAAATGATGAAGGCGGAGGCGATGGTCGGCAAGAGAATGGCGATATGGGTGTTGATCAGCCCTGCCTTGCCCATCATCATGAAGAGCGGGATCATCAAGGCGGCAAACGGTACCATCAGGGTCAACAGCACCAGCGAGTAGATGCGGTCGCGCATCTTCGAGCGGAACATCTCAAAGCCGTAGCCGGCCAGCGACGAGACCGCGATGGTCAGCAGCGTGGTCAGAATGGCGACCTTCGCCGAATTCCAGAATACCAGCGGCACATCAACAAGGGTGAAGAAATTCGCGACATTGGTCGAGAATGCGTCGCCGAAGCTTGTCTTGCCCTTGATGATGTCGATCGACGTGTTGGTCGAGCTGATCAGCATCCAGATGAAGGGAAAGACCGAGACGAAGGCTGCGATGGACAGCGCGATATAGGTCGCTGCGCCGGGCAGGATGCGCCATGCGCGCGCGGAGGGGGCGGGTGTCGGTCTCACGAGCGGTCCCTCGCAGCGTAGAATTGAAGGAAGGACAGGACGGCGACCATCAGGACGATGACATAGGAGATCGTCGCGGCATAACCGAAGCTCGGCATGAAGCGGAAGGTGAGGTTGTAGATGTAGAGCGACAGGGTGATTGTCGCATCCGCCGGCCCGCCCTTACCCTCGGTCAGGTTATAGACTTCATCGAAAAGCTGGATCGTCCCGATCGTCGAAATGATGGTGGTAAAGAGAATGACCGGCTTCAGCATCGGGATGGTGAGGTGCACGAACCGCGCCCAGGCAGGAACGCCGTCGATGCGGGCGGCCTCGTAGATCGACTTGTCGATATTCTGCAGTGCCGCCAGATAGAAGATCATGTTGTAGCCGGTCCAGCGCCAGGTAATCGCCAGAATGACCAGCACCTTTGCCCAGAAGGGCTCCGTCAGCCAGCCGATCGGCGTGCCGATGAGGCCGACGGCCATCAGCGCCTGGTTGATCACGCCATCGACGGAGAACATGCTCTTGAACAGCACGGAATAGGCGACCAGCGAGGCGACGCAAGGCAGGAAGATTGCGGTGCGGAAAAAGCCGGCGAACTTCAGCTTGTCGGTATTGAGCAGCGACGCCAGCATCAGCGCCAGCACGATCATGATCGGCACCTGGATGACGAAGAACGTCGTGGTGTTGATCAGCGCCTTCAGGAAGACCGGATCATTTGACAGGCGGGTGATGTTCCCGAAGCCTGCGAACTTCAGCATCATGCCCTTGCCCGAGTAGAAGGACAGAAACAGCGAGCGGAAGATCGGATAGATCAGGAAGATGCCGATGAGCGCGAGTGCCGGGGCGATGAACAGCCAGCCGTTCACATCGTAATAGCGCTTCAACCCGCCTGGTTTTGCAAGAGCCATGATCGTCGTTCCGCTTCTGGGTGGATCGGTCTTTTCGGTGCCCGGCAGTGCCCGCGAATGATCAGGCGGCCTTCGACAAGGCCGCCCGTTTTGGCGGATGACGGGCGTAGGGGCGCCCGTCGCTGGGAGGAGGACTGCTTACTGGATCTGGCCTTCGGCCTGGCTCTGGATTTGCTTCAGGACCTCATCGATCTTCGCACCCTGAGCGAGCGACGGAAGATGCGCGGTGACGGCGGTGTCAACTTCATTGGTGAAGATGCCGTAGTTGACCGGAGGAACCTTCGACAGCCAGTCGGAGAAGTTCTGCCAGACAGTTTCGCCACCGAAGAAGTCATCCGCCTTCATGTAGGCGTCACCGGTGCGGGCTGCGAGCAGCGAGCCGACTGCGCCGCGCTCCGTGAGAATCTTCTGGTAGAAGTCGATGTCCTTGGCGTAGGTCTCGTTCAGGAAGGCGATCGCATCGGCTTTTTCCGCCGAGCTTTCCAGGACATACCAGCTCGATCCGCCGAGGTTGGACGCGTGTCCGGCACCTTCGATGCCAAGGCTCGGGATCGGGGCCACGCCCCATTTGCCTGCCTGATCGGCCTGCGCCTTGACGGTACCGGTGATCCAGACGCCTGTCGTGACCGATGCGACATCGCCGGAGGTGAAGCTGCCGACCCACTCCGTCCAGCCGGAAGACGGCTTGTAGATGCCGGCCTGCAGGATTTTCTGTTGTGTTTCGAGCGCTGCCTTGAGTGCGGTGTTGTTCTCGATATTCAGATTGCCGTCAGCATCGAAATACCACTGACCGGCGGACTGCATCAGGATGCGGGTGAAACCGGCATCGGTGATGTCGAGGCCCATCATCTTCTTGCCGGTCTTTTCCTCGACCTGCTTACCGATCTCGATGAACCGATCCCACGTGATGTCCTGAACGTCGGTGGGCTTGAAGCCGGCCTGCTCGAGATAGTCCTTGCGGTAGTAGAAGCCCGTGACGCCGCTGTCGAACGGCATGCCGTAGACCTTGCCATCCACTGTCATCAGTTGCACCTTGTAGGGTGCAAAGCCGGAGTAATCGACCGTGCCGCTCAACTCGGCAAAGGCGCCGGGGAAGGACTGAAGGTATTTCTGCGCGCCGTAGTCCTCGATCAGGACGATATCCGGCAGCGCGTCCGTCGTGCCGGACGACAGGGCTGTCTGCAGCTTCTGCTCGACATCGGCTTTCGCGAAGTCAACGATGTTGAACGTCGTTTCCGGATGCTTGGCGGTATATCGCTCGCCGGCTTCCTTCATGATCGCGACGTTGAAATTGGGGTCCCAGCACCAGATGGTGACCTCACCGGCAAAAGCGGCGGTGGATGCAAAGAGGCTTGCGCCTGCGAAAGCTGCAGCCGCGAAACGCGAACGAATCGTTTTGTGATACATGTGTTCCTCCCGAACGAATTTGGCTCGACATGGTCTCCTCCCGTGCCGATATCGAAAGATTTACCCAAAATTGGAAAACACGCAAGGAAAATTTAGTAAATATTTATTGCGCCTGCGAACGTCTTGAAAAACGTTCAGGATTTCATGGCGCTGCGGCAGCTCTCGCGGTGGATGAGCTCTGTGGAAATGTGCACCTGCTTGCCATAGGTGCGGCCCGACAGGCGCTCCAGCAGCAGATCGACGGCGACTTCGCCGATATGCTCGCCATGAACGCGGACCGTCGTCAGCGGCGGCATCAGGAATTGTGCGACCGGGATATCGTTGAACGAGATTACGCCGATATCGTCGGGTATGGATAGGCCGGCCTCCTGGATCGCCCTGTAGGTGCCAATCGCCATGTTGTCGTTTGAGGTCACGATGACATCCGGCTTTTCCGGTAGCGCCAGTAGATCGCGGGCCAGCCGATAGCCTGTGTCCAGTCGAAGGCTTTGCCCCGATGAGCAATCGGCCAGTGCCAGGAGTTCAGGATCGAAAGTGCCTTGCTGCTTCTGCCAATTTATATAGGCAGCGCAGCGCTTCTCGCCGAAAGGCGTGACGGTTCCGTTCAGTTTTTCATGGCTGCCGATGAATCCGATCCGCTTGTAGCCACCGGCTTTCAGGGAATCCAGGACCTTAAGGGTCGCGATTCCCATATCCGAGAGCACGCTGTCGATCTGGTCGATCCTGGGGTCGAAATCGGCAAAGACGACCTGCCGTGCGTGACGTTGCAGCCATTCGATTTCATTGTCGGAGTGTTTGCCGATCACGATCACGCCGGATGCGCTCTCAAGCAGGGACGCCTCTGGAAGGGCGTCGGAGTGGAAAACCTTGACGATCTCGGTCTTGAGTTCGCGACAGCGGGTTTCGATGCCCAGACGAACGCCGACATAATAGGGGTCGGCAATCTCGTCGGACGGTTCGAGGAAATGCACGATGACGAGCTTGGTCAGCGGGCTCGGTGCTGCCTGGCCGCTCGCCTTGTTGCGATTGCGTGGCGTCTCGTAGTTCAGCGCCTCTGCTGTCTCAATGATCGCCTGCCGTTTTGCCGGCGAAATGGAAAGGGCAGGGTCGTAGTTCAGGACACGCGATACCGTGGCGGATGACACGCCGACGGCCTTGGCGATTTCCTTGATCGTTACCATTACCAGCATTCCATTTTTACGGCTGAGGCGCAGCCTGCCACAGCGAAGCGTCAGGGGAAATAGATTTCAGTAAATGTTTACCGAGCTTTTCCGCGATTTCCTATGTCTTCGCTGCTTTATTCGGGCTTTGGTGCTTATAGGTATGGCACAATCGGTTCAAGACCTGCGTTTACCCGCAGCATCTCCCTAAAATTTACTCCGCTTTCCCCTGAGCCATTGCGCCAGCATCGGGAGACACTCACTCAGGCTTTCAAACGGCGCACCAGCCGATGGATATGATCGGTGCCGACTCCACAGCATCCGCCGATCATCGAGGCGCCAGCCTCCACCCAGTCGCAGGCGAAATCGCAATAGACGTCACCGGTCAGGTCCTCGCGGGTCGCATGCAGGGCCTCGTTGGCGGCGCCGTCGTCCTCCAGCGGTTCGAAGGCATTGGCATAAACGCCGATGGCGATCTTTGCATTCCGCTTTTTGAAGACATCCGCAGCGACGCGGACGGCGCTTGCCATGATCTCCGGGCGGCTGCAATTGAAAAGCAAGGCTTCAAGGCCTGCCGATGCTGCCCATTCCGCAGCCTGGGCGATCGTCTCGCCGGAGCGCAGGCGTGGCACGTCTGTTGCCCCGACTGCCATTTCATCGGCGAGCGTGAAGGAAATCCAGAACGGTTTTCCGGTGTCGGCAACGGCCTGTCGCACAGCTTCGCCCTCAGCGATGAGGGAGAGCGTCTCGCCCAGCCAGACATCCACGAAGGGCGAAAGACCGCGGACGAGAACCGTCAGATAGTCCTGAACCCTTTCTGGTTGGAAAAGCTGCGGTTCGTAGGAGCCGAAGATGGGCGGCAGGGAACCGGCAACACGCACCTTGCGCGCGGTGAAAGCATCTGCCGCTTCCCGTGCCAGCCGACCCGAAAGCGCGATCAGCGCTTCGCCCTCCTCGCGAAAGCGTTCCTCGCCAATGTGAAAGGGCACGAGCGCATAGCTGTTGGTGGTGACCACATCCGCACCCGCCTCGATGAATTCGCGGTGCACGTCGCGAACGATCTCCGGTGTATCGATGAGGGCCAGAGCAGACCATTCGGGTTGCCGCAATTGGGCGCCCAATCGGACCAGTTCCCGGCTCATGCCGCCGTCGAGAATAAGAACGTCGCTCATTTGATGGTCTCCGGGACTGCTGTTTCCGTCTGCTGCCTGACTGGGGCGATAGAGAGGCACATTAGTTTGCAGTTTCGACGTTCGCCCGCAAATACAGGATTATCCTGCGGCAACGCCGCGCTGATCGTGTAATAAATGCGGGAAATATGCGATTGGTTTATCTGGCTGCTGGAACCTGAAGCCGGTTGCTGGCCGCGGTATGTAAGGAGTTGAAATGGCAGGACTATTGGATGCTTTCGATGGCAACATTCTGGAAATCGTCCAGAGGAATTGCCAACTGAAGGCCGAGACGATCGCGGAGGAGGTCGGTCTGTCGGCATCGGCCGTGCAGCGGCGGCTGAAGCGCATGCGTGAGGAGCGCGTTATTTCTGCCGAGATCGCTGTCGTCGATCGCAAGGTGACGGGCAATTCGATGACCTTCATCGCCGGCATGGAGATCGAGCGGGAGAATTATGACGCCCTGTCGAAATTCCGCATCTGGGCGGAGAAGCAGGACCATATCCAGCAGGTCTATTACGTCACAGGTTCCGTCGATCTGATCGCCATCATCACCGCAAGGGATGTCGGCCAGTATGACGAGATCACCGCCGGTATCATGGCGCAAAATCCGCAGATCAAGCGGATCCATACGAATGTGGTGCTCAAGGATATCAAGCTGGGCCTCTTCGTGCCGGTGGAACACTGAGGTTTCGCTAGGCTCCTTTCGTCAGTCGATGTCTTTCAGAGCATCGAGTGGCCCCATCAGCGCCGTGCGCGGCGGTACGAGTTCCGGTCGGATCAGATGCAATTGTGGTGGCGAGCGGCCCTGGTCGATGATTTCGAAGGCCTTGGCGATCATGCTTTCCACATCCTGGCGGATCATGATCACGGGGAAGGGCAGGAAGGAGCCGAAGGGGTCATAGTCGTAGCAGCCGACGACGATGTCGGCGAAGGTCTCGTGCGGGTGCTGGCCGAGAAAGCGTAGGAGGCCTTCGAAGTTGATCGAGGAATTGATGAAAAAGGCGCGCGGCAGGCGGCCTTCACGCGCGTAGAAGGTTTCGAATGCCTTCTGGGTCATGGCCGGCGAATAGCCGGTCGGCTGGATGCACTCCTCCGGATCCGCCCCGAATATCTCGCGCTTCACTTCCCGAAATCCGCGGATACGCTCGCGGCTCGCATGGTCGTTGCGACCGCCGAAGAGATAAAGTTCCTCCGGCTGCAATGGACGGTCGCCATCGCAATGACGGATGATCGCCTCGGTCAGCAGTCGCCCGCCCTCGTAGTTGTCACTAATGACCGAATGGGTTTTTGTTCCGGGAAGATCGATGTTGATGTGCTTGAGGCCGGCCGCTTCGCAAACGGCGTGCACGCCGTCCGGATCTGTGGCGCCGGCCACGAAAAGTTCGTCGATCGAGTACGAGATCAGCGTCTCGACCGTTTGCCGCTCTTCCTGCGGATCGCGGCAGGCGCTGACGACGATCGGGCATTGCCCTCTGGCGCGCACATAGGCCTCGAAGGTCTGCGCCATCGAGGAAAAATATCTGTTGTCATGCACCGGCAGCAAGAGGCCCACGAGGCCGGATCGCGAACTGCGCAGCCCGCGCGCCTGGAGATTTGCGGTATATTGGTGTTTTTCCGCCAGTCCACGGATCAGTTCGGCCGTGCTCTCCTTGATCCGGCGCTTTTGCCAAGTGCCGTTCAGGACTGCGCTGACCGTCGAGGCGGAACACCCGGACAGGACAGAGAGATCATAGATAGTCGCCTTTTTCTTGCTCTCCTGTCGCATTCCCGCCCTCTGCCATTTTTTCATGCCGCCAGCGCGGCGGAAAAGTTCAGTGTTTCTAATACATTGAATCTGTCGCTGTCTCCTCGGAAATAGCGCTGACGCCTCTAGGCAATCCTGTCGCACCAATCTCCGCTTGACGAAAGAATAAATCTATTTGATATTAATTGCACCATCGATTGTGCAAAAAGAAATATCGATTGTGCAACGCGGTATCGCTTGAGGAGGCGGTTTTCGGGAGGGTAAGCTGAGGCTTGATTCCCGTTTAAATTCTGATTGGAGGGCCGGCTGTCCGCAGCGGTCAGGACGTTCCCCTGACGGGGACTTTGAGGAGGAATTCGAATGAAGAAATTTATGGTCGTGGCGCTTGCTGCGTCGCTGTCGCTTGGCGTCTCGTTCGCGGCTTTGGCTGCCGATAAAGTTGGCGTCGTCGTGAAGATCGGCGGTATTCCGTGGTTCAATGCCATGGAGGCCGGTATCAAGGAACAGGGTGCCAAGCTCGGTCTTGACGCCTTCATGGTCGGTCCGACCAGTGCTGACCCGGCTCTTCAGGTTCGTGCCATTGAGGATCTGATCGCTCAGGGCGTCAAGGTTATCGGCGTGGTGCCGAACGACGCAAAAGTGCTGGAGCCGGTTCTGGCCAAGGCCAAGGCGGCAGGCATCTTTGTCGTGACGCATGAATCGCCAAGCCAGAAGGGCGCCGACTGGAATTTCGAGCTGGCCTCGTCCACCGGTTTCGGTGAAGCCCACGGCAAGCTGCTCGCCGAGAAGATGGGCGGCAAGGGCGAATATGCCGTCTTCGTCGGCTCGCTGACGGTGCCGCTGCATAATGCCTGGGCCGATGCTGCCATCGCCTATATCAAGGCCAACCATCCGGACATGACGCTCGTTGGCGAACGCTACGGCGTGGCGGAAGACGTCGACAAGAGCCGCTCGACGGCGCTTGATCTGATTGCCGCCCATCCGAACCTTCATGGTTTCCTTGCCTTCGGCAGCCAGGGTCCGATCGGTGCCGGCCGCGCCGTCGAGGAGCGCCGCAAGACTGGTGAAATCTTCGTGCTTGGGCCGTTCTCCCCGGCCAGGGCCAGAAGCTCATCAAGTCGGACGCGATTTCCGGCGGCTTCATGTGGAATCCGAAGCAGGCGGGCGAGGTTTTCGTCACCATGGCCGATCGCCTGATCAAGGGCGAAAGCGTCAAAGAAGGTGATGACATTCCAGGTCTTGGCGTCATCAAGCCTGCCGGCAACGACATCATCGTCGATCAGCTGTTGCCAATCAACAAGGATACCGTGGACGAACTGGCCGGCATGGGCCTGTGATCCGCTAGAGGGTTCTCCCGACTGCTGGGCCGGCTTCGGCTGGCCCGGCAGGTTCTACGACCATGTACCCTGTTAGGCATATCCGAATGACCGATCCTTCCGGCGAGAAAGCAGACGCGCGCGCGCTTCTGTCCCTGCGCAACATCAACATGACCTTTGGTGGCGTGAAGGCGCTGAAGAATGTCAGCTTCGATGTCATGCCGGGTGAAGTGCACTGCCTTGCCGGCGAGAACGGTTCGGGCAAGAGCACCTTGATCAAGATCATCACCGGTGTCTATCGACCTGCGAGCGGTGCTGTCATCGATTATGACGGTCAGACCTATTCCCACATGTCGCCGGTCACGGCGCAGAATGGTGGCATCCAGGTCATCTGGCAGGATCTCGCTCTGTTTCCCGAGATGACCGTTGCCGAGAACATCGCCTTCCAGACTTTGCTTGGCCGCTGGCCGCGGTTCGTCAATTATGGCCGCATGCGCGAAACGGCGATCCGCGCCCTGAAGCGCCTTGGCGTCACACTCGACGTCGACCTGCCGCTCAAGGAATTCCCCATCGCGCAGCGCCAGATCGTGGCGATTGCCCGCGCGCTGGTCGGTGAGGCGAAGATCGTCTTCATGGACGAGCCGACAGCGTCGCTCACCCAGTCCGAAACCGATCACCTGCTGGATATTGTCCGCACGCTCTCGGCCTCAGGCGTTGCCGTCGTCTTCGTCAGCCATCGCCTCGCCGAGGTGCTGGAGATTTCAAGCCGGCTGACGGTCCTGCGCGATGGGGGCCTCGTCGGGGTCTATTCGACAGAGGGTATGACGCAGTCGCGCATTACCGAATTGATGACCGGCCGCACCTTCGACCAGCATGTCCGTGCCCAGCCGAAAGATGCCAATCCCGTTGTGCTCGAGGTGAAGAACCTGACGCGACCGGGTCAGTTCGAGGATGTCTCTTTCACCGTGCGCAGGGGCGAGACGCTCGGCATCACCGGGCTCTTGGGGGCGGGCCGAACCGAGCTTGCGTTGTCCCTGTTCGGCATGTTGAAGCCGCACTCCGGCGAGGTGGTGCTGGATGGCAAGCCCGTGCGTTTTTCCACCAACCGCGAGGCAATCGAGGCCGGCGTCGCCTATCTCTCCGAAGACAGGCTGTCGCTCGGTCTGATCCAGCCGCAGTCGATTGCCGACAATCTGGTGATTGCCTCGCTCGACGGCATTCGCACCAACGGGCTGCTGTCGGACGAGCGCAAGCGCCAGCTGGTCGCGCAATGGGTCGCCGATCTCGGCGTCAAAATCGGCAAGCAATCGGATGCGATCTCGACCTTGTCGGGGGCAATCAGCAGCGCATCGCAATCGCCAAATGGCTGGCGACCAATCCGAAACTTTTGATCCTCGACGCACCCACCGTCGGCGTGGATGTCGGCGCGCGAGCCGGCATTTTCGAGATCGTGGCAAAGCTTGCCGAAACCGGACTTGCGATCATCCTGATCTCCGACGAAGTGCCGGAGGTTTATTTCAATGCCGACCGGGTGCTGCATATGGCCGGCGGTCGGATCAGCAGTGCTTTCGATCCGCGCCAGTGCACGCTGAAAGACATCGAGGCGGCTGTCTATGCGTAAGATCGTTCAATCCCACGCCACCGAATTCGCGTTGCTCGCTGTCATCGCGCTCATCAGCCTGTTCCTGTCGCTGGCGACGGATCGTTTCTTTACGCTCGGCAATGCCTTCGATCTGTTGAACACAAGCTCGGTCAACATCATCTTTGCCGTGGGGTTGCTGGTCGTTTTGATCGCCGGCGGCATCGACATTTCTTTCGCCGTTGCCGCGTCCGTGGTGCAGTATGTCGCCGCGCTGCTTCTGGAGAGCATCGGTGGTGGCGGCTGGTTCTCGGGACTCTTGATCGCTGCAATTCTCGGCGTGGCGCTCGGCGCGATCAATGCACTCCTGATCCACCGGTTCAAGATCATTTCGATCGTCGCCACCATCGCGACCTTCAACATCTATTTCGGCCTCCTGATGTTCTTCACGCGCGGCGTGTCGATCTACAATCTGCCGGACTGGCTAACGAGCCGCGTCATCCTGTTCGAGCATGAAATGGCCGATGGCAGCTGGGTGGAAATCACCCTTCCGGTCCTGATCATGGTTGCCTGCGTCATCTCGACCTGGGTGCTGATCACCCGCACGACAACCGGCCGCCAGCTCTACGCCTTCGGCGACAATCCGGAAGGCGCCCGCCGCTTCGGTATTAATGTCGGCGGCATGCAGTTCATCGCCTTTGGCTGGCTGGGCCTGATGGCGGGGATCGCCGGCCTCGTCCAGGCGCATTACGCGCAGGAAGTCGTCCCCAACGCGCTTTATGGCCGTGAACTCGATGTTCTGGCAGCGGTGGTTCTCGGCGGCGCCCGTCTTGGCGGCGGCAAGGGCACGGTGCTTGGTTGCGTGCTTGGCGTGCTGATGATCTCGATCACCCAGAACGGGCTGAACCTGATGGGCGTCTCGCCTTTTGCCTTCAAGATGATCATCGGCGCCATCATCCTAGTCGCCATCACTTTGTCGAACACGAACATCGAGCGCCTGTTGCCGTTCATGCGGGAGGGATCGCGCCGATGAGATCCGTTGTCGATCGTTTTGTATCCTGGGTGGGTCCGGAAATCGCCGGGCCGGGTGCCGCCTTCATTGCCGTGATGATCTTCTTCAGCATCGGCTCGCCGCAATTCCTGACGGGCGCAACATTCGGATCTGTCGCATTCCAGTTGCCGGAGCTGGGGCTGTTGACGCTCGCCATGCTCTTGCCGATCCTCACCGGCGGGCTCAATCTCGCCATCACGTTTACGGCCAACATTGCCGGTCTGACGGTCGCCTGGGTGTTGCAGCAGAACGGCGGTGCCGATGCCGGGCCGGTGGCTTTCCTGCTCGGCAGCCTGCTTGCCATCGGTGTCGGTGCTGCAAGCGGCCTCATCATGGGGCTGGTCATTGCCTATACCAAGGCGCATCCGATCCTCGTTTCCCTGTCGATGATGATCTTCCTGCGCGGGCTTGGCGAATTCCTGACGCGCGGCGGTGACGTCTCGGGCTTCCCCGCATTCCTGCAGCCGATCGGCCATGGCAGCATTCTCGGCCTGCCGATCCCGCTTCTCATCCTCATTGCCTGCGTGCTGATCTGGCATGTGCTGCTGACCCGGACGAAGCTCGGTTTCGGCACCTACATGATCGGCTCCAACATCGAAGCTGCCCGCTATTCCGGGATCAATACCCGCAAGGTGCTGGTCCTCGTCTACATGCTGTCGGGGGCCATGTGCGCAATTGCCGGCATCATCATGCTGGCCCGGTTCAATTCCGTGCGCGTCGGTCACGGCGAGTCCTATCTGCTGATCACAGTGCTTGCCTGCTTCCTCGGCGGGGTCAATCCGTTTGGTGGTTTCGGAAGGGTCATCCCGGTCTTCCTTGCGTTGGTCGTGCTGCAGCTTCTGTCATCCGGGCTCAATCTGATGGGCGCCAATCAGCATCTCGCAACTGCCGTCTGGGGCATCCTTCTGATCAGCGTGATGCTGCTGCGCTGGATGTCTTCGCATTTCAAAATTTTCAAACGCAAGAAGGGATAGGGACTATGGAAGGTTTTGGCGTTCACACGAGCATGTGGACAATGAACTGGAACCGCGAGGGCGCCGAAAAGGCCATTGCGGCAGCGGTGAAATACAAGATGGATTTCATCGAGATCGCGCTCCTGAATGCGCCAGCCGTCGATGCGGCTCACAGTCGTCAGCTTCTCGAAAAGCACCAGTTGCGCTCGGTCTGCTCGCTGGGCCTGCCGGAACACGCCTGGGCCTCCGTGCATCCGGAAGAGGCAGTCGAGTATCTCAAGGTTGCCATCGACAAGACCGCCGACATGGGGGCTGAAGCGCTGTCGGGCGTCATCTTCGGCGGCATCGGCGAACGCACCGGCGTGCCGCCGACAGAAAAGGAATATGACAACATCGCCCGGGCTCTTCAGGCGGCGGCAAAACACGCAAAGTCACGCGGCGTTCAGCTTGGGGTTGAGGCGGTCAACCGCTACGAAAACCATCTCATCAACACGGCTGCCCAAGCCGTCGATATGATCGAACGCGTCGGTGCCGACAATGTTTTCGTCCATCTCGACACCTACCATATGAACATCGAGGAAAAGGGCGCCGCAAACGGCATTCTCGTGGCCCGCGACCACCTGAAATACATCCACCTCTCCGAAAGCGACCGCGGCACGCCGGGTTACGGCAATGTTCCTTGGGACGAGATCTATGCAGCACTTGCCGCCATCGGCTTCAAGGGGGGCTCGCGATGGAGAGCTTCATCAATATGCCGCCCGAGGTTGCCTACGGTCTTGCCGTCTGGCGCCCGGTTGCCAAGGACGAAGAGGAAGTCATGGGCAATGGTCTGCCCTTCCTGCGCAACAAGGCCGCGCAATACGGCCTGATCTGACGCAATCTGAACATGAAGGGACATGGGATGACGCAGGCGATGCGGGAAGGATCGGACGCTCGCATCGCCGTGCTTGATGTCGGCAAGACCAATGTCAAGCTGAGTGCTGTTTGCGAGGACGGGACGATTCTGGAAACCGTCTCCATTGCCAATGGGGTTATGGACGGTCCGCCCTGGCGCCATCACGATCTGGCCGGGACGGGGACTGGGTGATGTCGTCGCTGACAGAGCTTTGTCGGCGTCATGACATCCTGTCCTTCGTGACATCCGGCCACGGCTCCGGCGGTGTGCTTGTCGGCCCCGACCCGGATGAAAATGGCGACGGAACGGCGCTGCCGATGATCGACTACGAGCAGCCGCTGCCGGAAGACATCCGGCTGCGTTATGCACCGCTTTCCGGTTCGTTTTTCGATCGCGGCAGTGCGCTGATGCTGGGTGCCACGCACCAGGCGCGGCAGATGTACTGGATGCAGTATGCCGAGCCGCAAGCCTTTGCGAAGGCGCGCTGGTTTCTCGGCGTGCCGCAATACTGGGCGTGGCGTCTGAGCGGCGTGGCGGTGTCGGAAGCGACTTTTCTCGGGGCTCAATCCCATCTCTGGAACACGGTCGAGCGGCGGTGGTCGCCGATTGTTGCCGCCTGCGGTTGGCAAAGCCTGATGCCGCCCTTCGCCCATGCCTGGCAACGCATCGGCAAGATCCGGCCAGCGCTCGCCAGTCGATACGGACTGCCGCAGGATATCGACGTCCTGGCCGGGATCCATGACAGCAGTGCCAATTTCTATCGCTATCAGGCAGCGGGTCTGACAGGGGCTACCGTGGTCTCGACCGGAACCTGGATCGTTGCGCTTAACGGCGCCGTTGCGCTGGAGCGGCTGGACGAGCATCGCGGCATGACCTGCAACAGCGATGTCGATGGCCGGCCGGTGGGTGGTGCACTGACCATGGGCGGCCGCGAATTTTCTCTGGTCGCCGGCCCGCAAACGGATAGCCGCCCGGTTTCGGCTGAGGCTATTCAGCGCCTGGTCGAGCAGGGCACCGTGGTGCTGCCATCCTTTGGCGACGATGACGGCCTGTTTCCCGGAAGTGCGGGAAAGGGACGCTTTATCGGTCCGCTTCCCGTTGATCCTGTCGAGCGAAAGGCACTTGCTGTGCTTTACACCGCGCTCCTGACCGCAGAATGCCTCGATGCGCTGGGCAGCGACGGCCTTGTGGTACTTGATGGCAGTTTTCTGCGCGAGCCGCTCTATGCCGCACTCGTTGCAGCCCTGCGCCCCGACCGGCAAACGCTCTACAGCCTAGACGCCTATGGTGTCGCCTCCGGTGCAGCACTTCTCGCCGGCCATTCAACGCGCACGATAAAAGCACCCATCGCCCTCAATACGCCGCTTTCCATGCCCGGCATCGCCAACGCCCTTGGCCGCTATGCCGAGCGCTGGCGCCAGCTTTCCCGTACCAACACACCCGCACGTCTCCAGAAAGGCCTATGACATGAGCAACACACCAACCGATATAGCAGCGCTGCGCCGCGAAATGGTCGATATCTGCCGGCGCATGAATTCCAGCGGCATCAACCAGGGAACGGCCGGCAATCTTTCGGTACGGACTGATACTGGATTCCTGATCACGCCGTCGTCGCTGCCCTATGATACGATGCAGCCGGAAGATCTGGTCGAGATGGATTTCGACGGTACCTATGTCGGCCGCCGGCCATCCTCGGAGTGGCGTTTCCACCGTGATATCCTGCGCGAACGCACGGACATCAACGTCGTGCTGCATTGCCATTCCATCTATGCAACGACACTTGCCTGCCACCACAAGACCATTCCGAGCTTCCACTACATGACCGGCATTGCCGGGGGCACCACTGTTCGGTGCGCGGGCTATGCGACCTTCGGCACGCAGGCGCTGTCCGACAATGCGCTGGCGGCGCTGAAAGATCGGATCGCCTGCCTGCTTGGCCAGCACGGCCAGATTTCGCTCGGCAAGGACCTCGAAAGTGCCCTTTGGATGGGGATCGAAATCGAGACCCTGTCGCGCATGTATGTGCAGGCGTTGACGCTCGGCGAACCTCCGGTTTTGCCTGATGACGAAATGGAACGGGTCATCGCCCAGATGCGGCGCATGAGCTATGGCTACGCGCCCGATCCGGAAGGCGTCAACGATCTGGCGCGGCCGCGTGGGCAGGCTTGAATTTTGAAGGCTGCTATCCCGCTTACGGGAATTGTGTCTTGGCGAGCAACTGATCGAAGACATGATCCTTGGAAAGGCGGATGCTGTCCGAAAGCTTCCTTCCGAAGGCGATATGGGTCGCGATGGCGCTTGCCAGCATGCAGCCGGTTCCGCGCATGCTGGCAGAGAGCCGGGGGCCTCGAAGCGGGTGATCGTGCCATCGATTTCGATCAGAATGTCCCGGGATTGCGGGCCAGCGCCATGGCCGCCCTTGATCAATACGGCGTTTCCCCTGACAGGAAGAGGCCGGCCTGTACGATCGCTTCCTCGTCGTCTTCTGCTGGCCGTAAAGCGCCTGAGAACACAGCGAGTTCCGGTAGGTTCGGTGTTATAAGGTGGCAGAGCGGCAGAAGGTCCTGCTTCAGGCAGTCAAGAGCATCGCCCGGCAAGAGCAGACCTCCCGACGATGAGACCAGCACCGGATCGAGAATGACGGGAAGCTGCGGATGGTTGCGCAGCACGCTCGCCACCGCGGCGACAATCGCCTGTGTCCCCAGCATGCCGATCTTGACCGCCGAGACACTGTTGGCCTCAAGCGCTGCCCGGATCTGCGCCGCTACGAGATCGGCATCCAGCGTTAACACCTGCCGGACAGAATGATGGGTCTGGACCGTGATTGCCGTGACGGCAAGGCAGGTCTTTCCGCCGAGTGTGGCAATGGTTTCGATGTCGCGCGCCATTCCGGCGCCACCGGAGGAATCGCTGCCGGCAACGACCAGCACGCAGGGTGGCTCAACTAGCGCCACTGACTGGTCTTCCCAATCCATTGCCGTGTGCGTTCCTCTGGGTCGGCATGCAGCGTGATATCGGTGACGACGGCCGCGCTGTCGGCACCCGCGGCAAAGACGCCGTCGAGCCGATCGATAGTGAGCCCGCCGATCGCCACCAGATGCAAATCGCCGACTTTCCGCTGCCACTCGGAAAGCCGCTCCAGTCCCTGCGGCGCCCAAGGCATTTTTTCAGGATGGTCGGGTAGACCGGACCGAGTGCAATGTAATCCGGCTTGGCTGAAAGGGCGGTTTCGAGTTCCGCTTCGTCATGGGTGCTGAGGCCGAGTTTCAATCCGGCCCGGCGGATGGCGTCCAGATCGGCGGTGGCCAGATCTTCCTGGCCCAGATGGATGAAATTGCAGCCTTCCTCAATTGCCAGCTGCCAGTGATCATTGACGACCAACTGACACGCATACGCCGCACAGATCGTTTTCGCGCGGCGAATTTCCTGGCGAAGCACATGCTCCGGCATATCCTTGATCCGCAATTGCACCAGCTTAACGCCGAGCGGCACGAGGCGGTCGATCCAGTCGGCCCTATCGACAATGAGGTAGAACGGATCAAGCTTCACGAGAACACCGCCTTTCCGATGACGGGTGTCGAGGGCACGGCCATGTCGCGCGGTTCCAGCAGGCCCGCTTTGTAGCCAGAACGCCCGGCCTCGATGGCGGCGGCGAAGGCACTGGCCATCTGCACGGGATTGTTTGCGCCAGCCACGGCGGTGTTTAAGAGAACGGCATCGAAGCCCAGCTCCATGACGAGGGCGGCGTGCGACGGGCGGCCGAGACCGGCATCGACGATCAGCGGCACGTCGTGAAAATGCGCCCGCATGCTGCGCAGCGCCGGAATGTTCTGCGGGCCCATGGCACTGCCGATCGGCGCGCACCAGGGCATCAGCACCTTGCAGCCGGCATCGAGCAGCTTTTCCCCCACCACCAGATCGTCGGTCGTGTAGGGAAGACCTCGAAGCCGTCGGCGCAGAGAATGCGGGCAGCGTCTACGAGCGCGAAGACATCCGGCTGCAGCGTGTCGTGATGGCCGATGACCTCCAGCTTGATCCAGTTGGTGCCGAACACCTCGCGCGCCATCTGCGCGGTCAGCACCGCTTCGGACGTCGTGTGGCAGCCGGCGGTATTGGGCAGGATGCGCGTGCCGAGATCGCCGATCATCCGGAAGAAGGCGCCGCCCTGCTTGCCGCCCGCCATTTCACGGCGCAGGGAGACGGTGAGGATCTCGGTTTTCGACGCTCGCACCGCATCGGCGAGAATGGCGGGGAGGGGTAACGCGCCGTACCGAGCAGCAGGCGCGAGGAGCCCCTGGTTCCATAGAGTTCGAGCATGGTCATCCTCCCTGCATCGGTGACAAGATTTCGATCCGGTCGCAGTCGTTGAGGCGAAAAGCGGCGCGGTTCTCTCGGTGGACGATCTCGCCATTGACGGCCGTCGCCAGCCAGTCGCCTTCGTAATCGAGCAAAACCAGCAATTCGGCGAGCGTCTGGCTGGTGATGTCATGGTCTTCGCCGTTGATGATCAATTTCATGATGGATGTCCTTCCTGCATGCGCTGTTTCGCTCCTTGCTCACTGCGATGAGAAAGCCTGGTGCCGGATAGTCCGATCCGTTCGACGACCTCACGGGCCATGGCTGGCGCCAGCAGGAAGCCGTGCCGGTAGAAACCGTTGACGAAGATCCGGCCGTCGCTTTCGAACACCCGTGGCAGATTGTCGGGAAAGGCGGGGCGAACGCCGGTGCCGGTCTCGATGAGTTGCGCCTCGCCGAAGGCAGGGTGCAGTGTATAGGCGGCGTTCAGCAGCTCCATCAGCGAGCGGGCGGTGATCGGACCATCATCCTCGCTCTCGATCATCGTGGCGCCGACCATGAACAGGCCGTTGCCACGGGGACGATGTACAGCGGAATGCGCGGATGCAGCAGGCGCACCGGACGCGACAGGGAAACCTCCAGCGTTTTGAGGTGCAGCATTTCGCCCCGCACCCCGCGCAGGTCCTTCGTGTTGCCGATCCGGTTGCGTCCGGTGCAATCGACGATCCGGTCGAAGCCTGAGGGGTCTTCGTCCTGCACAACTCCGAAACAGAACGAGACACCCATCCCGAGCAGTTTTCGGTGAAGCCCGGCCAGTGCGGCGCGCGGATTGAGATGCGCTTCGTTGCGGAAGAACAGCGCCTGTCGGAAGCGTCCGGCAAGGGCGGGTTCCAGCGATGCGATTGCGTCCTCGTCCAGCCATTCGAAGCCTAAGGTTCGACCGGCAAAGCGCCGCAGCTCCGCCTCGTCGCGGGCAGGCGCGACCACCAGCGTGCCGTTTTTCGCCACATGGCCCGGCAGAGCCGCATCCCACCAGTCCGCTGCCCGGCAGCCGAGCGTCAGCACAGCGTCCGGCGCACTTTCGCGCTCGCACCAGGGGGCCAGCATGCCGCCGGCAAAGCCGGAGGCGCCGGTGCCGACACCAGCTGCCGTGTCGATGACCTCGACCTTCGCACCCGACGTGGCGAGTTCATGGGCAACCGTGAGGCCGGCAATGCCGGCCCCCTTGATCAGGACGCGCATGCTCACTCTCCGGCCTGTGGCGCGTCGGGCTTGTCGCCGAGCGGCATGTAAAGCTTTCCACCCTCGCGGAACTTCGCGGCCATCGCCTCCAGCCCCTCCTTCTGCGCCTCCGCCCGGATGTCATGGGAAATCCGCATGGAGCAGAATTTAGGGCCGCACATTGAGCAGAAATGCGCCACTTTGTGCGCTTCCTTCGGCAGGGTCTCGTCATGGAAGGACCGCGCCGTTTCCGGGTCGAGCGACAGGTTGAACTGGTCCTCCCAGCGAAACTCGAAGCGCGCCCGCGACAGGGCGTCGTCGCGCAGCTGGGCTGCCGGATGCCCCTTAGCGAGATCGGCCGCATGGGCGGCGATCTTGTAGGTGATGACGCCGATCTTGACGTCGTTGCGATCCGGTAGGCCCAGATGCTCCTTCGGCGTGACGTAACAAAGCATCGCGGTGCCGAACCAGCCGATCATCGCCGCCCCGATGCCCGAGGTGATGTGGTCATAGCCCGGTGCGATATCGGTGGTTAGCGGACCGAGCGTATAGAACGGCGCTTCGCCGCAGACCTTCAGCTGCTTGTCCATGTTTTCCTTGATCTTGTGCATCGGCACGTGGCCGGGGCCCTCGATCATCACCTGGCAATCCTTGGCCCAGGCGATCTGCGTCAGTTCGCCAAGTGTATCCAGTTCTGCGAACTGGGCCGCATCATTGGCGTCAGCGATCGAACCCGGTCGCAGGCCGTCGCCGAGCGAGAAGGAGACGTCATAGGCGCGGCAGATGTCGCAGATTTCCTCGAAGTGCTCGTAGAGAAAGCTCTCCTTGTGGTGGTGCAGACACCACTTGGCCATGATCGAGCCCCCGCGCGAGACGATGCCTGTAACCCGGTTGACGGTGAGCGGGATATAGGCGAGGCGCACGCCGGCATGGATGGTGAAATAGTCGACGCCCTGTTCGGCCTGCTCGATCAGCGTGTCGCGATAGACCTCCCAGGTGAGGTCTTCGGCAATGCCGCCCACCTTTTCCAGAGCCTGGTAGAGCGGGACTGTGCCGATCGGGACGGATGAATTGCGGATGATCCAGTCGCGGATATTGTGAATGTTGCGGCCGGTGGAGAGGTCCATGACCGTATCCGCACCCCAGCGGATGGCCCAGACCATTTTTTCGACTTCCTCGGCCATGGAGGAGGTGACGGCGGAATTGCCGATATTGGCATTGATCTTGACCAGGAAATTGCGGCCGATGATCATCGGCTCCAGTTCCGGATGGTTGATATTCGCCGGAATGATCGCACGACCGGCGGCGACCTCCTGACGAACGAATTCGCCGGTCACATGATCGGGAATATGCGCACCGAAGCTTTCTCCGTCCCGGACAAGCGGTGCGTTCGGCGCTGCGCGGCCGAGGTTTTCACGGATGGCGATGAACTCCATTTCCGGCGTGACGATACCGGCGCGGGCATAGGCGAGCTGGGTAACGGCCTTGCCGCTGTTTGCGCGCTTCGGCGTGTGGCGCACCGGAAATTCCGGCGTCAGGCGCTCGCCTGAAACAAAGCCGTTGTCTTCCGGCTTCACGTGGCGGCCATCATAGGCCTCGACGTCGCACCGGGCGGCGATCCAGCTTTCGCGCAGACGCGGCAGGCCGTGTTCGATGCTCACAGTGTGGGCCGCGTCCGTGTAGGGGCCGGAGCTGTCGTAGACGACGACCGGTTGTTCGCCTGACGTTGGGTGCAGGCTGATTTCGCGCATGGGGACGCGGATATCGGGGTGCAGAATGCCGGGCTTGTGGATTTTGCGCGAGGCGGGAAGTGGGCCTTGCGTGACAGTCAGAAGCGTGGTCTTGGCGGCGATATTCATAGTGAGGCTCCAATGTTGCGTTGGAGACCCAGTTCTGGAGAGCCGGAAAGATGGAAAGACGCCGACACGAATCCCGGATGAACCGGAATCGTGGCAGCGCTTGCACCGTCCCTACGCCAGTATGAACTGGATCAGGTTCAACGGGTCACTGCGCCTCGGTCGGCCAAAACCGATCCGACCAGCAGTATCTCAGCCCCTTGACGGGACCCCCTGGTGAATGTCTCAAGTTGAAAGAAGCGGAGCCGCTTTGTCAAGTTCGCCTATGGGCATCGAGGATCGCCCGGGTGATCGCGATGTCCTGGACGGCGATGCCTGTCAGATCGGCGATGGTAATTTCGTCCTGATTTTGCCGGCCTTTTACGGCCCCATCTAGGACTGCGCCCAACTCACGGCAGCTTTCAAGCATAATCGCTCCTGCCTCGAAGGCTGTGGAAAATTCGCCATGCGCCAGCGATTGTTCGAGGCGATCGGCGATCCGGTGGTCTGCGCGCGCCACCAGTGCAGTTTCCAGTTCCTGCTTGCCGGGCGCATCCGCACCGATGGCGGTGATGTGCGTGCCCGGCCGTATCCAGTCGCTGCAGACCAGCGGTTCGCGGGACGGCGTGGTGGTGATGATGGTATCCGCCGATCGGCAGAGGGCTTCAAGGTTTCTGGCAAGCTCGACCGCTATGCCTTCCTCTGCAAGCGTCTCGACAATCCCGGCTGCTTTTGTTTTGGACCGTGCCCAGAGGGCGAAGGTAAGCGACCTGTCCTTCATCGCCCGGTGCAGGCAACGGATCTGCATGCCCGCCTGAATGCCTGAGCCAATTATTGCGACGCGCCGGGCGTCTTTTCGGCAGAGTGCTCGTGTTGCAATGGCGCCGCCAAGGCCGGTGCGCAGGTCCGTCAGGAAGCCCTCGTCCAGCAGGATTGCCTGCAACTGTCCGGTCGTCGCCGAAAGCGCCAGCATCACGCCGCTGGACGTGGACAGTCCGATCGACGGGTTACGATAGAAGCCGCTCGCGATCTTGACGACGAAGATCGGATCGCCGGCGATGTGCCCGTATTTGATATGGCAATCGCCGTCTGCTTGCGGGAAAGCGATGTAGCCCACTGGCGGGATCGTCGCGCGCCCTTGCGAGGCGGCGATATAGGCTTGCTCGACCGCATGCAGGCCGGCGTCGAGATCCACGAGGGCTTCGATTTCAGCGCGCGACAGGATGATCATTCGTCCGCCGCTCGTTCCTGGTTGAGATATTTATAGACCGTGGCACGGCCCATGCCGAGAACGCGGGAAATATAGGCGGCTGCGTTCCTGCCGCCGAAAGCGCCGTCGGCCGACAGGTCCTTGACCAGCTGTTGCTTCTGGTCGCGCGTCAGGTTTGCGATAATCAGGGCGCGCGACGTCGTCCAGTTCTGGATGTATTCGTTGATGCGCTCGTGCCAGTCCTCCTTGAAGAGGCTTGCCGGCTTGTCGTGATCGACAGGGACAGAGGCAAAGGCGCTGAGCGTCTGCATCACCGCGTGGAAATGCGAGACATCCGCATTGATGCAGAGCACCGCGATCGGCCGATCGTTGGCGTCGCGCAGGATGATGCTAATCGACTTGATGCGCCGCCCGTCCCAGTTGACCTTTTCATAGGGACCGAGAATGCGCTCGATCGGTCGGAAATCGATCTCGTTCAAAAGCGACGGTTCGCCGATCTCGCGCTTGGAAAAGTTGCCGGCGATATGGGCGGCCGTCTCCGTCTCGAGGTCGTGCAGCACGACCTCGACGAAGGGCTGGAACAGCTGGGCGATGCCGTCGCAGACGGCGGCAAAGGGCACGAGCTCGGGCTTCATGCCTGCGCTCTCAACTGCGTATGAAATCTGCAAGACGGCCCAAGCCTGCCTCCAGATGATGTTTTTGCGCGCCGATGCCGATGCGGATGTAGCCGTCGAGCCCATAGACGTCGCCGGGGACCAGCATGACGCTTTTCTGCTCGCGGACACGATCGACCAGCACGGAGGAGTTGATGTCACGGTTGTATCGGACGAAGGCCATCCCTCCGGCCTGTGGCGGCAGGTAGGAAAACAGGTTGTTGTGCGCGTCGATCCATGAGGTCAGCAAGGCGCGGTTTTCCCGGAGAAGCCGGCGGCTGCGCGACAGGATTTCGCCGCGCTTGGCCGGCTGCAGCACGATGTTGGCGATATGCTCGCTGAGTGCGCCTGTCGTGATCGATGTGTAGTCCTTGCGTTGCCATGTGGCGTAGATTTCCCTGGCAGGCCCGACCAGCCAGCCGAGGCGCAGGCCGGGTAGGGCCATGGCCTTGGACAGGCCGGCGGTGACAACGGCCTTCTCATAGAGGTCCGCGAAGCTGATGGATTCCTCGGTATCGAGTTCCGAACCCTTGTAGATTTCGTCGGCATGCAGATAGACGTCGTGTTCGCGGGCAATATCGACCAACGCGTCCATGGTTTCGCGCGGCAAAAGGCTGCCGGTCGGGTTGTTGGGGTTGCAGAGGCTGATGAGCTTGGTCTTCGGCGTGACCGCAGCGCGCACTTCATCGAGATCAGGCCGCCAGCCCAGTTCCTCGCGCAGCACGATCTCCTTGACGGTGACGCCCAAGGCCTTCGCCCAGCCGCGAATCTGCAGGTAATTCGGCACAAACAGAACCATCTCGTCGCCCGGCTCCAGCAGCGTCATCACGAGAATGAAATTGGCTTCGGCCGAGCCGTTGGTGACCATGACGTTGTCGCGGTCGCGGTCCTTGTAGAGACGGGCGATCGTGTCGCGCAGCTCGACGCCGCCATTGGTCCAGCCATAGCCGAGTTCGACATCGTGCAGGCCAAGCAGCTGCTCCGGCGTCAGCAGTTCCTTCAGCGAATAGGGATGAACGCCGCTGTCGGAGAGATTGAATTCGACCAGATTTTCGTAAAGCGACTGAACCCGCTCAAGCGTGAATTCCTCGATCTGCATGGGGCTCTCCGGAACGATTGACAGTGCAATCCTACTAATCCGGAAAATGTAGACTGTAAAGTCTTATATAGAATATATGTCTACATCGTGCCGGTCGATGGTTTGCCGGCACGATGCGAAGGTTTGCGTCAGCGTGCGGCCCAGCTGGCGCCACGGCGGAAGATTGTCCTCATCTCCGGCACGTCGAATTCCTTCGCCTGGTGGCCGAGGGAGGAATAGAAGACGCGACCTTTGCCGTATTTGCGTTTCCAGACGACCGGCATGACGACGCCATCGATCCAGGAGGCGTGTTCGCCGGTAAAGGTCGTGGTCGCCAGCACCTCATTCGAGGGATCGATATGCATGTAGTATTGCTCTGACGTGTAGGGAAGTCGGCAATGCCCTGCATCACCGGGTCGTCGGGCCGGGTGATGTTGACCCGGTAGTCGATAATGTTGCCTGGATGTGCTACCCACTGGCCGCCGATGATGAACTGGTAATCGACACAGTCGCGGAAACTGTCGCCGGCGCCTCCATGATAGCCGGCGATGCCGACGCCACTCTCAATGGCGGCGGCCAGGTTCTTGATTTCGTCCTTCTCGATCTTCGACATGGTGATGATGGGGACCACCAGCGACAGATCATGCACCGAGGGATCGGCAAAAGCTTCCGTGCCTGCCTCGACGCGGACCTTGAAGCCGTCCTCCTCCAGAATGTCCTTGATAACGGTGGCGCATTCCTCCGGTTCATGGCCGCTCCAGCCGCCCCAGACGATCAGTGCTTCACGCATGGTCTTTCCTCCTGAATTCAATTCGTGTGCCGCTCATCGAGCCAGTCGCCCGTCGATAAGAGACGACGACAGAGCGTCGGGACGCTCCGTTGCCGTCGTGATGGTGATCGTCCGTCCGGTATCGGACGCGGTTTGGAAAGCTTCCATGACCTCAAGCACATGCAGCGCGAGGCTGCCATTTGCCCGGTGCGGGCGGTTCGAGCGGATCGCATGCGCGAGATCCGCAACGCCGATGGAGCGATAGTTGCCGTCGGCGTAGGGCTGCGTCGTTTCCTGCACCTCGAAGGCACCGCCCTTTCTCAGGAGTTCCACCTCGCCACCGAAATTGTTGGGATCCGGCACGATCAGCGTTCCCTCGGTGCCGTAGACTTCCAGCGGAACATGCCTGTGGCCGGCGACGTCGAAGCTCATGCCGATCTGCACCACCGCCCCATTGGCAAAGGCCATGACACCGGCAACATGCGTCGGCACCTGCACGGGGATCCGCTGGCCGTTGCGTGGTTCGCTCGTGATGGTGCGCTCCGTGCGCGGTGTGATCGCAAAGCCGGCAACCTGGGAAACGGGGCCAAACAGGTTGACGAGATCGGTGATGTAATAAGGCCCCATATCGAGCATCGGACCGCCGCCGACCTCATAGTAGAAGTCCGGGTTCGGGTGCCAGCGCTCATGGCCTGGGCACATGAAGGTGGCCGTTCCACCGACCGGCTGGCCGATCACGCCCTGATCGATCAGTTCGCGCGCTGTCTGGTGGCTGCCGCCAAGGAAGGTATCGGGTGCAGCGCCGATGCGCAGGCTTTTGGCCTTTGCCGCCTCTGCCAGTCTTTTGCCTTCGGCAAAATTGATTCCGAGTGGCTTTTCGGAATAGGTATGCTTGCCGGCATCGAGCGCCTGCAGGGCGACAGTCACATGCGCCTTTGGAACGGTGAGATTGACGATGACCTCTATGTCCGGATCGGCGAAAAGTGCCGCAATATCCCTGGCCGTCACGTTGAATTCGGCCGCCCTTGCGGTTGCGAGATCGTCGTTCAAATCGGCAATGCCACGGATGTCGAGGACCGGAAACGAAGCCATCGCCTTCAGATAGGCGCCTGAAATATTCCCGCAACCAATGATGCCGATACCGACTTTTTCATCCATTCCTCCCGGTCATTTTCGAACGGCTGGCTGCTCTCCCGGCAACCGCTGCTGCGCCATGATGGCATCGCGCTTTCAGCCCGTCCATCAGGCAACGGTCCGAATAGAGGTCTATCAAGTATATTCGCGATCGCTGAAAATCTGCCGAGTGTGCGTGCGGGGCAAATGTTCCTGGTCCGGGAGACGCCTCTTCGGAAAGTGCTGCTGGTACGAGTTGCCTCCGTTGACACCCTTCGCAAAAGGAGAATTTCTGATCATTCATCTTGAAAGCACCAAAGAAGTGCTTTATGTTTTCCACATGAAAAAAGACCAAACACCGGCCCATCCGTCCCACCTGCGCTATGAGCTGGCGCTGGATGAATATGGTCTGCAATCCCTGCAAGAGACGTTCAACGCCTATGCGGAGATGATGCGGATCTTGCGGGAGGTTGCAACCCCGCAGGCTGGCGCCAACCTCGTGGCCTTGCACGAACTTGCCTATGAACGCGTGCGTGAACAAACGGGTCTGCCCTCGCGTCTGGTCACGCTCGGGCTTCGCGATTTCGCCAGTCATGGCGGGGTGCTTCCGGTGCCGCCGCGCCTGCCGCTGGACGATAAGCTTTTTGCCATCAAGGGGCCGTCGCTGCTGACGTTGGCGACGGTCCGCGGGCGGGTCACGGCCGGCTTTGATGTTGCCGGCTATTCCAGTGGGTGGGAAGGAGCCTTTCCAGCCAGTCTGGTCGCTTATTCCGATCACTACGAAATCCACATCGGCGTGACGCCCAACACGCCGCGAACACAGGAGCGCAGTGCGATGAACGAAGGAATTCTCTCCCGAATGGGCCGTCTGATCGCAGGCATTGCCAATGCCACGATCGACAAGGCGGAAGACGTCAACAAGGTTGCTGTGGTTGAACAAGCTATCCGGGAGATCGACGCCGCAGCTGATGAGGCGCGTGCCGATCTCGGCAAAGCGCAGGCGCAGGAATATCGCATCCGGAGCCGCCGCGGCGAAATCATCGCGGATATCGCCAGTTTGGGCGAAAAAATCCAGGTTGCGATTTCCGCTAGCCGCGATGATCTGGCAAAGGCCGGTGTCGCCCGGCAGATCGATCTGGAGTCCCAGATCGCAGCCCTCGACAAGGCGCTTGATGATGCGCGCAGCCAGGTCGATGAGGGCCAAAAGGCGCTCCAGGCGGTTTTGGCTACCCGGCGCGAAGCGGAAGAACGGTTGACCGAATTGAAACGCAGTCTGAACCGTTATCCAGACGGCCAAACGTCAGCGCCAAGTCGCCGGGAGCCGACGGATCGATCGGCCCGCGCCAGTGCTACGGTATCGCGCGTGACGGGAGTTCCAGCGGGCGAGCGAAACGGTATAATGGAACTCGACGAGCTTGATCGGCTGCATCGCGAACGGGCCATCGAAGCGAGACTTGCCCTTTTGAAATCGGATGGAAAAGCCCCTGATGAGCCTCCTTCTCGCTCCTGAATCTGCCCCGTTCTTCATAGCCGCCGCGATACTGGTTGCGCTGACCGTTATCGAGGTCATGGCGATGGTGATCGGGTTTTCGTTCAGCGATATGCTCGGCGATCCCATCGACAGTCATGATGGCCTGTCCTGGATTTTCTCCTGGTTCAACGTCGGCGGCGTGCCCATCCTTATCCTGGTTATGCTTTTTCTCGGCATCTTCGCGATCTGCGGTCTGTTGATCCAGATGGCCGCCAGCCAGGTTTACGGGCTCTTGCCGGCCAGCATTGCGGCGACCCTTTCGGTGATCTGCACGATCCCCTGACCCGCCATTCGACCCTCGCGGTTGCGCGCATTGTGCCGCGCGACGAGACCTATGCCGTCGATCTGACCGAACTCGTCGGGCGGACGGGGCAGGTGACGGTCGGCCCTCTCGACCAAGGGCTGCCCGGACAGGTGCAACTGAAGGATGCCCATGGAAACTGGCATACGGTGCGTGCGTGCGCCGCCCGCGGTGAAGCGGCCATCCCTGTCCGTACCATCGTGCTTCTGGTCGATCGCACCAAGAACATCTTTACCGCCATCGTCGCCCCCTGACCTGCAGGCCGCGACCGACAACCCCACAACGGAGCAATGACCATGTTTGAACTCATTTGGCCTGTCGCGATCGGTGTCGTTCTCTTTTTGCCATAGGTTTCGTGATCGCATCTCTCTACACACGCTCCAGCCGCGACGAGGCCTATGTACGCACCGGGTTGGGTGGGCAGAAGGTCGTGCTTGACGGCGGCTCCATCGTCCTGCCGATCTTTCACTCATTCGCCCGGGTGAACCTGAAGACACTGCGCCTTGAAGTTCGCCGCGGCGAGGGGGATGCGCTGATCACCAAGGACCGCATGCGCGTGGATATCGGCGCGGAATTCTACGTTCGTGTGAAGCCGGACGCATCTTCGATCGCGCTTGCGGCCCAGACGCTCGGCGACCGGACCAATGATGCCGAGCAGTTGCGTGTCCTGATCGAGGCGAAATTCGTCGATGGCCTGCGGTCTGTCGCGGCCACCATGACGCTCGACGCGTTGCAGGAACAGCGCATGGATTTCGTGAAAGCGGTTCAGGAAGCGGTCGGTGCCGACCTTCAGTCGAACGGCCTGGAACTGGAATCAGTCTCGTTGACACGTCTCGACCAGACGGACATCAAGCACTTCAACGCCAACAACTTCTTCGACGCCCATGGTCTGGCAGCCCTGACGCGCATCACCGAAGGCCGCAAGAAGGAGCGCAACGAAATCGTCCGCGATACCGAAGTGGCCATCGCCCAGAAAGACCTTGAGGCGCGCCAGCTAACGCTGTCGATAGACCGGACGAAACGCGAGGCGGAACTGAGCCAGGAGCGCGACATCGCCAACAAGTCGGCCGCCACCCGAGCCGAAACGGCGCAGCAGGAACAGGCGGCCAAGCGCGCCGAGGAGGAAGCCCGCATCGACTCGCAGCAGGCGATCGCCGAGCGTGAGGCACTGGCCAAGCAGGCTCGCGAAAGTGCCAATATCGACGCTGCCCGCGCCGTTCAGCAACGCGACACCGAGGCCAAGCGCGACCTGCAAATCGTGGCACAGGAAAGTGCCATCGCTGTTGCCAACAAGAGCCGCGAAGAATCGGAAGCCAAGGCGCAAGCCGAAAATGCACGCGCCCTGGCGATTGCGGCTGAAGAAAAGGTCGGCACTGCAAAGGCGGTGGAAATCGCCGAACGCGAACGCCAGATCGCCGTCATCGATGCGCGCAAGAGGGCCGAAACCGAGGCGACCGCTGTCACCGTCGGTGCCGAAGCGGAAAAGCAAGCGGCGACCGACCAGGCCGATGCCATCAAGACGCTGGCCACGGCCGAGGCCGATGCGGCAATCATCCGGGCGAAAGGCATTCTGGAGACCGGCAAGGCGCAGGCGGAGAGCGAAGCTTTGCTCAACGAGGCGCGCAACCGTCTGAGTGCCGCAATCATCGAGTTCGAAATCACCCGCGAGCGCATCCGCATCATCCCGGCGGCCCTAGCCGAAGCCGTCAAGCCGATCGAGAAGATCTCGGATATCCGCATCTTCGACACCGGCGGCATGCTTGGCCGCGGCGGTGCTGGTGGCGCGTCCGGCGGCGGTATCGGCATGGGCGAGGGACTGGCCGGCCAGCTTCTGGCCTATCAGGCGAATAAGCCGATCCTTGACCGGTTGATGAAAGAAGCCGGTTTCGACGGCGACAATGCGATCAATTCGCTGATGTCCGGTCTCGATACACCCAAGAAGGACGATGACGAAAAAGCATGACGCTTCGTCTCGGAGCACTCTGACGTGGGGCCCCTTTTTGCCCGGAAGCTATTGTTGAAATCACCGGGGAGGGAGCCATATCCCTCCCCGGTGCCGTTTGGACCGTAGGTCAGCACGGATGTGCCTTATTCTCGTGGTCTTAATGGTGCCTGCAGCGTTTGAATGACCTGTTGAGCAGCGTGATATTTCTTAGACGAGGTGACCATTATGGACCAGACGGCAACAACCACCGAAGCGTCCCCCACACTTCGCACATTGACCGTCGAACTGCCCGTCAATGCGACCCTGCATATCTGGCTGAAAGCGGTGGCCGACGGCCGGCAGGGCTCCCTGTCCTTCACCAGCGCCCGTGGCAAGTTCGGCGAGGTGCTCGTTACCAATGCCGAGGAAAACGAGTTTCGTATATTTCATGTCTTCGGCGGTGGGCCGATCGAACTCAGCTATGACATCGCGGAGACCTCCGTGTCCGTCGCCTACTGGTTCACGCTGGCAGATGTTCTGGAAACCGGCATCACCGTCATCCACACCAATCCCGTCAATGCGCCACCGGACTTGCCGGGTGGTTACCACTTTCGCCCGCCTTTCGGCTGGATGAACGACCCGAACGGTTTCGGCCGTTTCGGCGGGCGCCCGCACCTGTTCTACCAGCATTACTCCCACGGACTGCGCTGGAACACCATGCACTGGGGCCATGCGGTTTCTTCGGATTATCTGCGCTGGCGGCATCTGCCGATCTTCCTGTTTCCGTCCGAAGACCTGACGGCGCGGCCAGACAAGCGCGGCGGAGCTTTCTCCGGCTCGGCGATCCCACTGCCCGACGGCCCTGGCATCCGTGTCTTTTTCACCGAACAGGTGCAGGATCGCCAGCCGGAGCAGCAGATCCAGCTGACCGCGACATCCGGTGACCTGATCATGGCGGGCCAGGCGGACGTGATCCTTCCCCATCGCCCCGAGAATCAGGGGCTGACCCTCGATTTCCGCGATCCCTACGTCTTCAAAGGGCCGGACGGGTTATGGAAGATGCTGCTCGGCAGCCAGAGCGACGAGGGCGGGGTCATTCTGCTGTATGAAACCAGGGACCACACGTCAGCAGGCGGCTGGACCTACATAGACAAGCTGTCCGTCGAGAAACGTTACAAGACGACGGCCACCGAATGCCCCTGCATGCTGCCACTTGATGGGCCGGCCACCGATCCGAAGACGCGATGGGTGCTGATCTACGGCCTCATGACCAGCGAAGATCCGGCGACGCGACGGAAAAACCTGACAATGGCGGCAGTCGGCTGGTTCGATGGACGCAGCTTCGTCAAGGAATATGAACAGGAACTCGATTTTGGTACGGACAATTACGCCTTCCAGGCTTTCATGGATGGCGATACGGCGATTGGTATCGGCTGGCTTGCCAATTGGGCCGATGCTGGACCGACGATCGATTTTCCGACGGCCATGACCCTGCCACGCCGCATCCTGCTGTCGAACGGGGTCCTGTGCACGCCGCCGATCGGCCCGGCGGAAAGTCTGCGCGGCCACATGCTCGACCGAACGCGTCTGGCCGCAGGACAGGCGGTGAAGCTGGAGACTGGCGCCGCCGAAATTCTCTTCGAACTCACTGAGCCGGGGACGTATTTCGAGCTGGAGCTGGATCATCCCGGCGTGCAACTCGGCGTCTGCGTCGACGAGCAGGGTCTGTGGATTCGTCATGACGTGGAAGGGGTCGGACCTTGGCCCGACTACGTTGCCCGCGGTGCACGTCCGAAAAAGCTGCGGATCTTTCTCGATTATGGCTCTATCGAGGTCTTTGCCGATGACGGCCGCTGGGTTGGCACAAAGCGCATCGACGGTTTCGCGCCTATCCAGTCCGCCAAGCTAAAGGCTCCGTCCGGTAGCGTTGCCAACGCTACGATGTGGGCGCTCAGATTGTAAGTATTATCTTACTGATTTAAGACGCGTCGATGATATTCCAATGCTGGAAGCCTTCCAGGACGCCATCGGCGATCCGCTGTTGCGCGACATAGATGTTCGGCCGCTCCGAGGCGAGAGCCTGAAGCTCCGGCAGTGCATTGCCGACGACGATCCCGCGCACGTCATCCAGCAGAAACATGCTGGAATCATTGCCGGTGTCGCCGGCGACCACGACCTCGTCGAGCCCGATGTCCATTCGCCGACAAAGCCAGCGCAATGCCGCGCCCTTGTCGGTCCCTGCGGGCAGGATGTCGAGGTCGCGAGCGCTGGAATAGACGACGCGGACATTCTGGCCGGCCTGTTGCAGGTCCTGCTCGATGCGGGCAATCGTTTCGGTCGATGCGTCGTGGAGATACCAGCTCGATTTATGGGCGTGCTGGAACCGGTCAGGCTGCAAGCTGGCGGCGCCCGTTTTTTCCAGGACCGCGCGGATGCTCCGGTTCTCAAACGGTTGCCCGAGAGATGCCGTATAGAGTGCCCCCTCGTCCGCTTCCCCGATGTTCGAAAGCATTGTGCCGACCCCGCCGATGAGGATATCGGCGGTCGGTAGCGCCGTCTGCGGCAGGAACTCCTGCATGTCCTCGATCAACCGGCCGCTGTTGTAGACCAGGATCGGTCGGGTAGCAGGATCAAGCTTATCCCAGGCATCCGCAAAACGTTCTTCCGCCTCACTGTTGCCTGCCAATGTCCCGTCAAGATCGGATGAAAACAGCCGGACCGGTTTCAATCTCCGTCGTTCCATGGTTCCGCCCATTCCTTGTCATCCAGCGCCTGCAGCATCGGTCGCCCTTCGACAACAGCGATGATCTGCTGTGCAATTCCTGTCCACGTGAATAGGCTGCGGGCCTTGTGCGCACCCATGCGCGACAGGCGTCCATAAAGCCGTTCGTGTTTCAGCGGTTTCATCATGGTGATGCCGAGGTCATACTTGTCGAACGGATCGGCAAAGAGCGCATGGCGTCCGTAGCTGACTGCACGGTAGAGGCCGCCGTGGACGGTGATGATCGTCGGCGTGCCGCTTGCCATAGCCTCGATCGCCGTCATGCCAAAGGGCTCGTAGCGGCTCGACAGGACGAAGAGATCGGCAGCGCGATAGTAGTCGGGCAGGTCGTCGTCTGCGACGAAACCGGAAAAGTCGATCCGGTCTTCCAGGTTCAAATCGGCGGCCCTGGCCTTCAACTCGTCAAGGATGGTCTTTTCGAAGTCATCCATGTTCTCGCCGCCCACGGCCAGCAACAGGCGTGCCTCCGGTTCGCGCTCCGCCAGCACGCCGAAGGCGTCGATCAGGAGATCGTAGCCCTTGTTCGTTGCCAGTCGCCCGAGCGCAAGCACGACCTTGCCCTCGAAACCAAGCCGCTGGCGGGCCATTTCGCGGGAGGCGGACGAAACCGGAAAGAACCGGTTGTCGTCATAGCCTGGCGGCACCATGTGCACCCGGCTCTTGGCCAGTCCGTAGTCGTCCACCAGCACGTCGAGTTGCACCGGGGTCGTGGCGATGACGATGTCGCAGCTTCGGTAGATGATCAGTTCATGCTTGATGCGTTCGGAAAAATTGAATTCCGCCTCGAACGTATCCGCCTTTTCCGGGTAGTCGGTTTCCATCTGCCGCTTCTTCCAGAGGCCGAGCGAATGCGGCGTGTGAATATGCGGCACGGACAGGGCTTCCGATAGGCGCTGGCCGGCAACGCCGGCGTCCCAGTAATGGCTGTTGATGAAGGTGTAGTTGAGATCGTTGCGCTTGATGAAGCGCAGCGCATTTTCGCACCATTCCATCAGCGAGCGATGCAGATATTCCTTCGGAATGAAATCGGGGCCGCCGCAGGGAATGCGGATCACCCGAACCCGATCATCTACTGCGTCGAATTCCGGCTGATCCTCGAAGCGCCGGGTATAAACATCAACGGTATAGCCAAGCTGGGCAAATTTGCGCGCGAGTTCGATGACGTAGACGACCTGCCCGCCGGTATCGGCGGCGCCCAGCGGCGGTATCGCGGCAACATAGCCATGGGTGGAGATCAGCGCGATGCGTGGAAAACGCCCCGGATCTGCGGAAGTACTCATATCTTCAGTTCCTTGAATCAACCGGGATTTTGAAGGCCCGGTAGAATTTTGCGGAGAAGCCATTTCGGCGAAACTCTGTTCCAGAGTTAGGGCGGGGACATTGATCGTCCAGAAAATTTGCGGCAGGTGCAGAAAATTTGACTTTTCAGCCGATGCAGGTGCCGCTGAAAAAGCGAGCAAGCAGCCGGATCCGGTCGATATTATCCTTCGAAATCGCTGAAGGATAAAACGTCATTTAAAGATGATAAAAAGAGACAAGTTTCTGAAGCCTTGTGTTATAGGTCCCCAGCGTCCCGTTTTGGAAGATGGAGATATGGGCGCAGATGCCGGCATCTCCCTTGGATATCCAGGCAGGATTGGCAACCGAAGCCGAAAGGAATGCGGCAATGACAAAAGCTGTGCAGTCGGCTTTCGAAAATTCGCTTTCGTGACTGGAGTTGTAGGTCATGGCAGACGCCGAAATCCGTACCAGTCTCTATATTGAGAACCGCAAGGCGCTGATCGAATACGCGACACGCATTCTTGGGTCCCGCGAAACGGCTGAGGATGTCGTGCAGGAAGCGTTTCTGCGTTTTGCGCCAGCCAATACGAGTTTCGGTTCTGCAAAGCAGACGGTTGGCTATCTCTACCGGATTGTCCGCAATCTGGCTTTCGACGCCTTGAAGCGGCGCAAGGTGGAGGCGCGGGAGCAGAATGGAGATCCGCCCTTCTGGTCGATCCCCGGCGAGGAACGCACCCCCGAACAGACATTGCTTTTGAGCGACGAACTCCGGCAGATTTCGCTGGTCCTTTCCGAATTGCCCATTGATGTGCGCATCGCACTCGAAATGCACCGCTTCGGCGATTACACATTGGATGAAATTGCCGAACGGCTGGACATATCCGTTGCGACCGCACACCGGCATGTCCGCACGGCCATGATGCGGATCGCTGCACGGCTGACGGTGGATCCATAAAGGACGGCGGTTTCGTGAAAAAAACCGCGGACCGATCGTCTTTGTCATAGAACGGATAATTCGGCGGGAAATGTGCCACGTGGCATGAAAATTGGGCCGATGCAGGTGTAATTTGAGCCGAGAAAACGAAATCCCTGTCGCCACACTGGAAGAAGCCATGGACTGGTTTCTGCAGCTGAAGGCAAAGCCGAACTGTCCGGACAGCGACGGCGAATTCCAGAGCTGGATGGGTCGCTCGCCGGTGCATCAGCGCGCCTGGGACCACGCATTGAAAACCTGGCAATTGATGGGCGAGGTGGCACCGGTCCACCAGCATCTCTGGCCCGCGGACCTGCCGGTCATGGGACACGTGCCCATACGCCGGCGCAGGCTGCTGCGGGCAGGTGGGGTCGCCGCCGTGCTTGCGGCTGGCCTGATGGCCGTGCTCGCAGCGCCGTCGCTGCTGGTCTGGTGGCAGGCGGATTATATGACCCGCACGGCGGAAAGCCGGATTGTCACGCTCGAAGATGGGACCATTGTTCACCTGGGCGGCGACAGCGCGATCCGAACGGATATTTCACAGACCGGACGGAACGTCACGCTTTTGGCGGGCGAGGCATTCTTCGAGGTTGCGCATGATGCCGCCTTGCCTTTCTCGGTCGATGCCGGCGGCGTCAAGGTCATGGTTCTCGGAACGGTCTTCGATGTCCAGCTTGCCGGTGGCGAGATCGACAGTGGAACTGGCGCAGGGGCGCGTGGCCGTGTCCTATAACACCACTGAGCGAAAGGAGAATTTCGAACTTTCGCCCGGTGAGATGGCTGTCGTCGATCATGCAAGCGGCGCCGTTGCGCGTGATACGATTGCGCCGGAGGATATTGCCGCCTGGCGGCACGGGCGGATGTTCGTCAATGACGTGACGATCGGTGACGTTGTCGAGCGACTGCAGCGATATCACCGGGCATGGATCAGCGTTCCGGACCCGAGGCTGGCGGCGCGCCGCGTGACCGGTCTTTACGATCTGACCGATCCGGATCGTGCCCTGCAGGCGCTTGTCCAGCCCTATGGCGGCAGGCTGCGAAAGGTGACGGATTACGGCCGCGTGCTGACGCAGTTTTAAGCGGAGAAAAAACTCAAGAAAATATGAATTCGGATGAAAAAATCCGGAGCGGGTCGTCTTTGGTCGGAAGCGCATGCCTGGGGGCTATGTGCCTGCAACAGAGACGGGGGTAAAATGATTTCGCCGCGATGCCGTACAGGTAGTGTTTTTCTTAGGTCGACCAGGGCCCGCAGCATTGCGTTGCGCCTTCTCGCCACAACGGCAATTGTCGGATTTTCGTCGCTTTCTTTGGGCGCGGTGCAGATGGCCGCTGCACAGGACACCACGTCCGGCGTCAGTGCCAGCCGTGATTTCGACATCCCGGCGCAATCCCTGGCAGGCGCTCTCAACGCCTTCGGTCGTCAATCCGGGCTTCAGGTGACGCTTGCTGCCGAGACGTCGCGCGGTGTCCGTTCCAGTGCGGTCAGTGGCTCCCTTCCGCCGGCCCAGGCGCTCTCGCGGCTTCTTTCCGGCACGGGAATTTCCTACGAAATCTCGGGCGGCACGGCCGTTATCGGATCGTCCGACGCTGAATCTGTCGTGGATACCGGCCACGTGAGTGCTGACGGTGCGACCGTCCTGGAGCAGATCACCGTCTATGGCAGTGGCCAAGGCAGCCCGGGTGAAGTCGTGATTTCTGCGGAGGATCTGGAGCAGAAGAAGCCGGCGAGCATTGCCGATGTCTTTAAGGGCGAGCCCGGTATCTCGGTCGGCAGTTCGTTGCCGATGTCGCAGAAGGTCTACGTACACGGCATCGAGGAAACGAGCCTTGCCGTGACCATGGACGGCAGCCGCCAGAACAACAAGATCTTTCACCACAGCGGCACGAACCTCATCGATCCGGGTCTGCTAAAGAGCGTCGGCGTCGATGCTGGCGTAGCGCCGGCCGATGCCGGCCCAGGCGCGCTGGGTGGTGCCATTGCCTACGAGACCAAGGATGCGCGCGACCTGCTCGACGGCGATGGCTTCGGCGGCTTTGTCACCTCCAACTACAATTTCAACAGCGACACCGTAACGACCGGACTTTCGGCCTATGGTATGCAGGACGGGCTGGAGTTTCTGGGCTATTTCAACTTCGGAAACGGCGACAATTTTACGGCCGGCAATGGCGATGAAGTCGGCGGTACGAGCACCGATCTGCTGAGCGGCCTTGGCAAGCTTGCCTACGAATTCGACAGTGGCGACCGCGTCGAAATCAGCCACGAACAGATCCGCGACCACGCGCCCAGGCCATTCCGCGCGAATATCGGCGCCATTGCAGGACGTCCGGCAGAGCCGCGCGAATACAAGCTCGATCGGCAAAATACTGTCTTTACCTACACGGACAGCACGCCGGAAGGCTGGTGGGACCCGACACTTCTGCTTGCCTACAGCAAGGCCCAACTGGAAGTTCCGATCATTCCGCGCGTCGGTCCCAGCTATCCCGGCACGGGCACGACGGACAGCCTGAACGGCAAGTTTGAAAACAAGTTTTCCTTCGACATCGGGCATATTGTTGCCGGTGTCGATTTCTACGACGATGAGGCGGAATACGAGGATCCCTTCGATCCTGGCAAGGAGAAGTCGCGCAATCTCGGCATTTATGCGCAGGCGCGCATCGAGCCGTTCGACAGGACGCGACTTTCCTTCGGTGCGCGCGGTGATACCCAGAAATTCACCGGCACGACCGGCGAAGAATGGAGCAATTCCGGCTTCAGCGGCAATATTTCCGGCGAATACGACCTGATCGAGGATCTGCTGGTCGCAAAAGTCGGCTATTCGCATGTCTGGGCAGGAATACCTCTTGCCGAAAACTTCATCTTGAACCCCGGCTGGAATTACGGATCTGGGCCAAAGCCTGTCACGGCCGACAACTACATTGTCGGGCTTGAGGCCAACCACAACGGATTCACCCTGGAAGGCAGCCTGTTCCAGACCGATCTCGATGATGCTCGCACGCCCCGCTACGGCGTCCTGCTCGGCGTCGATGCCCATGATGTCCGTTCGCGCGGCTTCGAAATCGGCGGCGGCTATAACTGGGGCGATGGTTATTTCAAAGTGAAATACGCCAACATCGACGTCGAGATTGACGGCCAGCCGGCCGATTCCGACCTCGGCACCTATCTCGCCACGCCCGCCGGACAAATTATCACCCTGCAGGCGGTGCATACCTTGACCGACTGGGGCGTGACCTTCGGCGCCGATGCGGAAATCGCGCTCGACTATGATGATGTCGCTGTCGGTAACCAGCCTTTAGAGGGCTACGAGGTCGTCAACGCCTATGTCGAATACGTGCCGCCCACGCACAAGAACCTGACATTCCGGGCAGAGTTGAAGAACATCTTCGATGAGACCTATGCGGACCGGGCAACCTATGGCCAGGAATTCGGAACGGTGACGCCGCTTTACGAATCCGGCCGTGCCTTCATCCTGACGGCCAAAGCCACGTTCTGATTGGCGAAGGCAAGAGACGACCACCGGTGCGGGAGAGTTTCCCGCACCTATCATTGCGAAGATCACGGGAGTTCCTGATGCTGGAAGCAACGACGCGTTTCCCGACGGAAAATGGCCAAAAGTACCTGACCCAGTTGTGCAAGCATTTTGCGCACAAGATCGAAGTGGAGCAGGTCGATGCGCGCGGGGAACTCCGGTTCTCCTGTGGAACCGGCTATCTCGAAGCCGAACCGGACGCGCTGAAAATCCGGGTGGAATCGCCGAACGCCGCACAACTGATGGACACGAAATCGGTGGTCGAGAGCCACCTGCTGCGGTTTGCCTTCAGGGAACCGTCCGGTCCGCTGCAATGGCATTCTGCCGATTGATCAGAGGATTGCCGGCGCGTGACGCCCGGCTTGAAAACAGAATTCAAGGCGGCCTTCCTAACGAGGGGGTTAGCCATGGCGCGATGATGCAATCGTGTGCCGAGGATGGACATGACACAATCGTCTAGGCAAGCAGCGGAAAAGACGACGTTCCAGAGTTTTGCAAACTGCTATTTGCGGGAGGTAAATTCCGGGGCGTTCGTTCGACATAGAGCAGTCAACGGACCGGCTGCCGATTGCGTCGAGTGGTCATTGCCGGGCCAGCATATGTTCCTTAGGGCGGAGGTGGTTTCGCGCTCGATTTGCGGTCCGCACCAGTTCGGTCGGGTCTGGAGCCGTGGCGCATCGGACCCGGTCTGGCGGCAGGTCGAGTTGCTCTCGGCCCTTCATTGCCTCGTGCACGAGTCCTATCGCCACATCGAGGACGGTCGGGCAGAGCAGATGCGCGGCTTCGAGCTCGAATTGCTGATGCGTGTTCTGGACAGCTATCAGCAGACGGCGCTCTATCTCGACAAGGCCCGCGAACGGCCAGTGGAAAACGATCATTTCATCGAGGCGGAGCAGTCCTTGGTCTTCGGGCACTGGCTGCATCCCACGCCAAAGAGCCGGCAGGGCATGACCTTCTGGCAACAGGAAAGCTACGCTCCGGAATTACATGGCCAGTTCAAGCTGCATTATTTCGCAGCCCGGATGGATCACGTCCGCCACGATTCCGCCAGAGCCATGACGGCGCCGGACATGGTGGCGGCAATCGCAGGCAAAGACGGCGATGGGCCGGTGGTCCGCACAGGGGAATATTTGCTTCCCATGCACCCGCTGCAGGCGGAGGCTCTGCTGCTGGATCCGGACATTCAGGCGCTGCAGCGCGACGGTGTCCTGCGCCATCTCGGCCCGGCCGGGCCGCTTTTTACCGCAACGTCCTCTGTGCGCACCGTCTACGGCGCCGAGCAGGAGTGGATGCTGAAATTTTCCCTTCCGGTACGCATCACCAATTCCGTGCGGCTCAACCGTAGGCACGAACTCGATGCGGGCGTCGCCATGGCAAAACTCGTCGACAGGATCGGTTTTGCCAAGCGGTCGACGCATTTCCGCATCATCCAGGATCCTGCCTTTATGACGCTTGATCTGCCCGGCCGTGCCGAAAGCGGTTTCGAGATGATCCTGCGTGAGAACCCGTTTTCCGGTCAGCGCGGCTCCGGTGTCGTGACCATGGCGGCGCTGACCGCTGACCCAATGCCGGGTGAAGCATCCAGGCTCATGCGATTGATCGCCCACCTCGCCAAGGCCGGCGGGCAGTCCATCCAGACGGTCAGCCTCGATTGGTTCCAACGCTATCTTGAGTGCGCCGTGGAGCCGCTGATCCGCTTTTTCGACGATTTCGGCGTGGCGCTCGAAGCCCACCAGCAGAACAGCCTCATCGATATCTCCGGCGGATATCCGCGCTTCAGCTATTACCGCGACAATCAGGGCTTTTACCTTTCCGAGCGCTATCGCAGCCTGCTTGCGGCGCATGTGCCGGAGACGGAAAACATCGCCTCGCTCTATTTCGCCGAAAGCGAAATTCGCGATCGCTTCTGCTACTACCTCATCGTCAACCAGGTCTTCTCCGTCATCAGCCGTATGGGTCATGACGGGCTCTGCGAAGAAGGCGCGCTGTTGTGCTTGCTACGCTCGCATCTGGAGCAATGCGCGCTTGGCATGTCGGGGGCGGGGCGGGATTTTGCCCGCCATGTTCTGGATCAGCCGACCATCACCTCCAAGGCCAATCTGACAACGCGGTTGTTCGATGTTGACGAGCTGCAGTCCGCGGTAGGTGCCAGCCTCTATCGACAGATACCGAACCCGCTGCGCGGCCCTTCCGTGCTGGCCATGACGAGGACGAGCCATGCCATTGCCTCATGAACTTCCGCAGCGACCAGACGAACGGGTGCTGCGCCAGCTGGTAGCGGCGCTGATTTTCGAGGGCATCGTTCCAGTGCGGCAAAGCGCCGGCGAAGGAGATATCGTGTTCGACTGGCCGCAAGGGCAGGGGAGATGCAGGTAGACTTCCGCTGCAGGGGCAGCATCGGTGCGTTTGGACGTCCAAGGCTGGCTTCGGGATCTGTGGAAATGCGGGCTCCAGATGAGCCGTGGAAACCCGCCTCGCTGGAAGCGCTGATTGCCGATTTGCCGGGACCGCTCGTCCATCGCCAGCGGCTGCTCGACGAGTTGCAGCAGACGATTGCCTTTTGCCGGCTGAATGACGAGGCCCTAACACCGCGGCTTCGCCGCCAGATGTCGCTTGCGCAACTCGAAGGCGCGCTCGAGGAAGGGCACCCCTATCATCCCTGCTTCAAGGCGAGGACCGGCTTTTCTGCATCCGATCATCTGAGCTACGGCCCTGAAGCCGGAAACGCATTCCAGCTTGTCTGGCTGCTGGTTTCCCGCCGTCATATCCGGCAGGCCTTGCCCCAAAGCGAGGCTGATTTCTGGCTGCACGAACTTGGCCCGGAGACGTGGTCGCAACTCCAGCAAAAACGCGACGAGCTGCGGCTCAACGCGTCCGATTTCGGGCTCATCCCTCTGCATCCATGGCAGTGGGAAAACCTGCGCATCTCTCTGCTATCGCCGTGGATCGAGGCTGGCGACGCCTATTTTCTCGGGCCGATGGGCGACAGCTACACGGCGACGCAATCGATCCGGACGCTGATGAATGACAGCCGGCCCATGGCTGCCAGCATCAAGCTGCCGATGAACCTCGTCAACACATCCTCCCGTCGTATCCTGGAGCCGCATTCGGTCTGCACGGCACCCGTGATTTCGGAGTGGATCGGCGGGATCGTTGCGCAAGACCACCTGTTCCGGTCGCGCTACCCGATGACTATCCTTCGCGAATATGCCGGCATCATCGCCGACGCAGAGGGTGATCTGGCCGGCCAGGTCGGTGCGATCTGGCGACAGAGCGCCGAGGCGACGCTTCTGCCAGGCGAAGCGATCGTGCCGCTCAATGCCCTGATGATGAGCGAGCATGATGGGCGGCCCTTTGCCGATGACTGGATCCAGGCGCATGGGCTGATGCCGTGGCTCAACCGGCTCATCGAAGTCATCGTTTTACCGGTCTGGCACCTCTTGGTTTGCCACGGCATCGCCGTCGAAGCGCATGGGCAAAACATGTTGCTCCTGCATCGGGATGGCTGGCCGGTCCGACTTATCCTCCGGGACTTCCACGAGAGCATCGAATTTTCGCCATCGTTCCTGCGCGAGCCCGATCTCATGCCGGACTTTGCATCGCTGCATCCCGATTACCGAGATGCGCCGCCGGACCGGTTTTACTGGACGGACAATCTTGATTCCCTGCGCGAACTCGTGATGGATACGCTGTTCGTCTATAATTTGAGCGAAATCTCCCATCTTTTCGAGGAAAGCTACAGTCTGCCGGAAAGCCTTTTCTGGCAGCGGGTGGATGCGTGCCTTGCATCCTATGTCGAGGACACCGGCATGGCCGGTAGGCAGAGCCTCCTCGGCCACTCCAATGCCAGCATCCTGACCGAATCCCTGATGACGCGGAAGCTCTTCGCGCAGCAGCCGGAATACCACCACCTCGCGCCGAATCCCCTTGCCGGACACGCGGCCCAACTGAGGAGAAAGCCATGATCCGGATCGATGACCGGCTCTATGAACGAGCCTATTTCGAAGAATCGTCCGCGCGCTTCGCCAGGGAGACTGGACTGTCCGACGGGCAGGGCGGCCGCTACGCCGTGTGTTTCCCGGAAACGGCCGACTGGCTGTCTCTGTTTTTTGCAATGCGCAAGGCCGGTGCCAGCGTGTTGCCGATCCATCCCCATACGCCCTTGCCCGCCGCCCGCAAGCTGGCCATCGGGGCCGGCTGCACGCAGTTGTTCTACAACAGCCTCACGCCAGAAATGCTACAGACCGTTGCGCGACCAGACAGTGAAGGGCAGTTGCTGCAGATGAGTTCCGGCACCACCGGTGCGGCGAAATGCGTGGCGCGGAGCTGGGCGGAGATCGATCGCGAGGTCGAAACCTATGTCCGGACTTTCCGGGAGCCGGAAGACATGACCCCGGTTATCGCCTGCCCGACGACCCATTCCTATGGTCTGATCTGCGGTATTCTCGTTGCGCTTCAACGCGGCCAGACGCCTGTTGTCGTCAACACGGCGAACCCCAAATATCTCATGGGCAAGCTGCGCGACATTGAGCGACCGCTGCTTTATTCCTCGCCGGCCATCCTCAACACGCTGGCCCGACTTTTGCCAGCAGGCGAAAAAATCCATGCGATCATGACCTCGGGGACGCTTCTGCCTGATCCGTGGTTTGCGCAGGTCCGCTCCGCCAGCCGTTTCATGTTCCAGCAATATGGCTGCTCGGAATCCGGCTGCATCGCCATCAACCCCGAGGTCACGTCGGCCGGCGACATGGGTTTCGTGCTTCCGCATCTGCGCGCTCAGACAGGGCGCAGTCGCGACGATGCCGCTGAGATCGTTGTTTCGGGCGATGCCGGGGCTGCGGTCCACACCCGCGACCTCGGCTATTTGCGCGACGACGGGATGCTGGTTTTCCTGTCGCGGATGGACGACATGATCAACGTTTCCGGCCTTAACGTCTATCCCGGGGATGTCGAGGATGCCGTGATGGCCATGCCTGGCGTCACCGACGCCGTGGCTTTCCGCAAGAGCGACCGCTTTGCCGGCGAGCGCGTCGCGCTGCTGTTCAGCGCCAGCGAAATCGTTGCGCCTCCGGCGGTCCGCGAATGGTGCATCGCCAATCTCGCCAGCCATCAGCTACCGATGGAAATCCTGCAGGTCGATGCCGTTCCCCGGCAGGCGAACGGCAAGATCAGCCGGCGGGAAATCGCCGCCCGCCACGCCGCCGGCGAATTTCGGAAGTTGGAGGCTGCAGAATGAGTCGCGACGAGATCATGGCGGCCGTGTTTGCCATCCTGTCCGAGCAGATGATGCACCCGCATCTCGAAGGTTTTGCGCCAGAGGCGCGGCTGAACGAAGACCTGTATCTCGATTCCGTGCTGATCCTGCAGATTTTTCTCAATCTGGAACTGGAATATGGCCTGCCCATGCCGGAAAAGGCGATCAGCAAACAGGACGTCGCGACGGTCGCGGATTTTATCGCCCTGTTTGATCCGGAGGCGGCAGCCGTGCTTTCTATTCCGGTACCGATTATCGCGGGGAGGGCGTTCACGGCGAGGCGCCTTACGATATCAAGGTGCATTGCTTCGTCAGTTGCGTCTGCGAGGCGGTCAAGCGCGCCGGGCTCGACCACCGCCCGTTCTATTTCGGTGTCTGGGATGCAAAATTCGTGGTCAACGAAAAATGGCAGCTTCGCTATCACGCGCCCGAGATCAGCCAGGAGTTTTCCCGCAGCTGGTTCGAACGGCTTTACGGCGTGACGGTGCGCGAGTGGTACGATCCAGATCTGACCAAGCTCGAGAACCTTGGCATGATGCTCGATCTCGTCGAGAGGCGACCCGAGACCGGGTACGTCATGGTGATGCTCGATATGTTCCACCTGCCGGAACGCGAGAACAAGTTCAACCAGAACCCGTTTCCGCATTACCTGATGCTGTCGAAGACGGAAAATCCTGAAAACTGGTTCGTGCTCGATCCGGACTACCGCTGGCAGGGGAGATCGCCCGCGACAAGATTATCCACGCGGCGATGCAGCCAACGGTCGGCGGTGGCTATGTGTTCGATCGGGCGCAGGCGCGCGTTCCCGACGCCGCCGATCTTCGGGCTTATTTTGAAGCCTGCTTCGTTCCCGATCGCAATCCATTGATCGGCAGCCTGCGCGAGATCGTCACGGCGCATGTGGAGGCGCGCGACGGAACGCGTCTCGAAGACCTTGATCTTGCGCTTCGGGAATTGCCGGTGATCACCATTCGCAAATATGCCTATGAACACGGCTTTGCATTTTTCTGGCGGGCGCTGAAATTGCCCGCAGTCGAATTCGATCTCTGGTGCGACGAGATCGAAGCGCTCGTCAACGAACTGAAGACGCTGCAATACGCCTGCATGAAGCTGTCCCAGACCGGCGATCGCGCCCATGTGGCCCCGCTTCTTAAGCATCTGAACGAAGCGGATCGCCTCGAAAGCAAGATCAAGGGCAAGCTCGGCGAGATATTCGACCTCTGGTGCCGGCAGCAGTTTCCGGCGGTACTGGATACCCCCTATCAAGGAGGACTGTGCGATGAAGGTCTCGCTCTGCACCATCACCTTTCGCCATCACCTGATTTCCTCGGGGAGATCGCCACCTTTGCACGCGCAAACGATTTCCAGGGCATCGAGCTGTGGGCCGCCCATGGTCGCAACATGGCGCAGCAGCCTGATCGCAATGCCGATTTGCTTTCAGCCTTCGGGCTGTCCGTGCCGATGATCAGCGACTACCTGCCAGTGGATGCCGATCGGCTGACGCTCGAGCGTCAGGCAACCGACGTCTGCCGCATGGCGCGCCGCTGGCGGGCGGGTAAGATCCGGACTTTCGCTGGAAATCGCGCCAGTGCCTCCGTTTCGGCGGAGGAACGACGATCGATCGCCCGGCGCCTGCGGGATATCTGCGCGATCACCGCCGATTTCGGCATTCACCTCCTGGTCGAAATTCATCCGAATACGCTGGCGGATACGGCGGCTTCGACGCTGGAGCTGATCGATGCGGTCGATCATCCGTTTTTTGCGATCAATTTCGATACGCTGCATGTCTGGGAAGGCGGCGACGATCCCGTTGCCGTGCATCGGACAATGAAGCCGTTCATCCGCCACTACCATCTGAAGAACATCCGCGACCGCTCCGATCTTGATGTCTTCGAGCCCGCCAATGTCTATGCCGCTTCCGGCCGCCGCGAGGGAATGACGCCGTTGTTCCAGGGCGCAGTCGATTACATGCGTTTTCTCGGCGAGATTTCCGACGATCCAGAGACGGAAGTCTCGCTCGAATGGTTCGGTCCAAACTGCATGGACGTGCTGCGCAAGGATCGCCGCGCGATCGGGCATTTCGTGGAGCGCCGCGAACCGCCACGCCTGTCCGTCAATTTCCTAGGAGCCATGTCATCATGATCACCAAAACAGTCCTGTCGATGATCCACCGCTTGTCATTCGGTATTGGCCTTGCAGTCGTTTCCGTTCCGTCAATGTCTTTTGCCGCCGACATCGCTACCGCGACCGGTGCCGTCGCTGTCGAGATCCAACCGGCGAAAATTGCAGTGTTCGATATCGCAGCGCTCGATACGCTTGATAGCCTCGGCATTCGGCCGGCCGGCATTCCCTCCAATCTCTATCTGCCGCAACTGGATCATCTGAAGGAAACTGGTACCGCCGTCGGCGACATCTTCGAGCCGAACCTCGAGGCTCTGAGCGAACTCGCTCCAGACTTGATCATTGTCGGTGGGCGCTCCTCGACACAGGTCGAGGCGACCTCGCAGGTCGCGCTGACGATCGACATGACTATGGATGGCGACGATCTTCTGAGCCAAGCGAAAGACCGCCTGTCGGCCTATGGCGTGCTGTTTGCCAGACAAGAGGAAGCCAAGGCGGCCGCAGCCAAGCTCGATGCCGCCGTGGAAAAGGCCCGCGCCGCCGTCAAGGGCAGGGGCACGGCGCTGATCATCATGACAAATGGGCCGAAAATCTCTGCCTATGGCCCGGGTTCCCGCTTCGGCTGGGTGCATTCCTCGCTCGATCTGCCCGCCGCCGTCCCGGATGTTGACGCGGCGACCCATGGCGAGGCGGTGTCGTTCGAGTTTGTCCGCAAGGCCAATCCCGACTGGTTGCTGGTGCTGGACCGGGCCGCCGCCATCGGTGCCGATGATCAGAACGCCAAGACGACGCTCGACAACGAACTGGTGGCCGAGACCACGGCCTGGAAAAAGGGGCAGGTGATCTACCTTCCGGCCGGTGATTTCTATATTGCCGCCGGCGGCGTGCAGGCCATGAGTCGCGTCTTCACGGCCATTGCGGACGCCTATTCCAACAAGCCATGATTACACTGAATGCGCGCTGCAAGAGATGGACGATCGGCCTTGTTGCCGGTCTCGGCAGCCTGCTGCTTTTTTCCTCAGTCTTGCGGTGGGCGCGGACACATTGCCGATGAGCCGGTTGCTTGACGATCCGCAGGCGCTGCAGCTTTTCCTCGCCAGCCGCTTGCCGCGCACGCTGGCGGCGATGCTGACCGGGGCGGGGCTGGCGATTGCCGGGCTTATTATGCAGACGCTGGCCCGCAACCGTTTCGTGGAACCGGCAACGGCGGGCACGGCCCAGAGTGCTGCCCTCGGCATCCTGCTCGCTACGCTGGTTTTTCCGGGCGCATCGTTGGCGGTGAAAACCTTGATCGCCAGCGTCGCTGCACTTCTCGGTACCTCGGTCTTTTTGATGACGGCCCACCGCCTGCCGCCGACCCAGCCGTTTCTCGTTCCGTTGTTTGGGCTCGTCTACGGCGGTGTCATCGGTGCCATCGTCACTTTTGTCGGATGGCAGGCAGACCTGCTGCAGTTCCTCGATATCTGGACCAATGGAGAATTCTCCGGCGTCGTCCGTGGCCGCTATGAATTGCTTTGGGGAACGGCTGTCATGATCGCCCTGGCCTGGTGGGTGGCGGATCGGCTGACGGTTGTGTCGCTTGGACGCGATGTCAGCGTCGGGCTGGGATTGAGCTATCAGCGGACGCTGCAACTGGGCCTGGTCATCGTCTCGGTCATTTCTGCGCTGACCGTCGTCATCGTCGGCATCATACCATTTGTCGGCCTTGTCATTCCCAATCTCGTATCGCGCCTGATGGGTGACAACCTGCGCGGAACGATCCCGTGGGTGGCTGGTAGCGGTGCCATGCTGGTGCTTTGCTGCGATCTCATCGGCCGGCTTCTACGCTACCCCTATGAAATTCCCGTTGCGACCGTCATGGGCATCGTCGGTGGGCTGCTGTTTCTCAGGTTGATGTTCCTTCGGTCCGCGCATGCCTGATCGCCGTCTCATCGTTCTTCTGGCTCTCGCCCTTCTTTCCGTGCTGGTTTTCATGCTGGCCGGCTTGCGCGGCAATATCGCCTTCGTGCTCGAATTGCGTGCCTTGAAGCTGCTGGCGCTGCTGCAGGTGGCCGTCTCGATTGCGATTTCCACGGTGCTGTTCCAGACGGTGACGGCTAACCGCATCCTCACGCCTTCGATCATGGGGCTCGACGCACTCTATGTCTTCGGCCAGACCGCGCTGGTTTTCCTCTTGGGCGGGCTCGGTTACGCCAGCCTGAACGGCGGCTTCAAGTTCGGCATGGAAGTTGTGCTGATGGTCGCGCTCGCCATGGCCCTCCTCTGGCCAATGCTGCGGGCGCGGATGGACATGGGGCTGATGCTTCTGATGGGCGTAACGCTTGGCATTCTTTTCCGCAGCCTGCAGGCGCTCCTGGCGCGTATGCTCGATCCGAATGCCTTTGCCGTCGTGCAGGGTGCGAGCTTTGCCAATTTCAATGCGTTGCGGACGGATCTGACCGTGCTCGGGACAGCAATCACCCTTGTCGCCGCCCTCCTCTGTTGGCGCGCGCGTCATCTTCTCGATATCATCGCGCTTGGTCGGGATGCGGCGATCGGCCTTGGTGTTCCCTGGACCCGTGCGGCGACCGGGCTTTTGCTTCTTGTCTCCGTGCAGGTTGCGGTTTCGACCGCGTTGGTCGGCCCTGTGGCATTCTTCGGTTTGCTGGTTGCAGCGCTCGCCGCGCGTGTCGTCGGGACGCAGCGGCATGCGGTGCTGTTGCCCGCGGCCGTGCTTGTGGCGATCATCGTTCTGGTCGGCGGGCAGGCCCTTCTCCAACATGGGCTGGGCGGCGCTTCCACGCTTGGCGTCATTATCGAATTTGTCGGTGGTCTGGTGTTCCTGATCCTGCTTGTCCTTGGGAGCCGAAAATGATCCTGATCGAGAATGTCTCTTTTTCCCACCGCGATGTGCCCATCCTGCGCGACATCAATCTGGCCTTGCCGAAGGGCGGGATCACCGCTCTCGTAGGCCCGAATGGCGCCGGGAAATCGAGCCTCCTCTCCCTGGTGGCGCGGCTCCAGCCGCTTCAAAGCGGGCGTATCTCGGTCGATGGCCTGCCAGTCGATACGACGCCAAGCCGTCAACTGGCGCAGCGGCTCGCCATTCTGCGGCAGGATGGCATCGTCGCCAGCCGGTTGACCGTTCGCGAGTTGGTCGGTTTTGGCCGATTTCCGCATCATCAGGGCCGCCCCGGAGCGATCGATCTGGCTTTGGTCGATGCCGCGCTCGAACAATTCGATCTTGCGCCGTTGGCCGGTCGCTTCATGGATACGCTGTCCGGCGGACAAAGGCAGCGGGCGATGGTGGCGATGACCTTCTGCCAGGGCACGGATTACCTTCTGCTCGACGAACCGCTCAACAATCTCGACATGTTCCATGCCCGGCAATTGATGCAGGCCTTGCGGCGGATTGCCGACGAGGCGGCCAGAACGGCGATCATCGTCCTGCACGACATCAATCAGGCTGCCGCCTATGCCGACAGGATCGTGGCCATGCGCGACGGCCGGGTGATCGTCGATGGTCCGCCGGAGGCGGCTCTGACTGAGGAAAACATGGAAGCGGTGTTCGGCTACAGGATTCAAATCGAGCAATACGCCGGAAAGCCGTTCCTGCTGCATCATCTTTAGCGGGCACGCCGCGATTTCAGATATACACTGGACCGACCTCCGCCGTATCAAGGGCGGAGGTCGGTCAGTTTATTCGGCCGGGGAAGGCGCCGCGAACGTCGGACCATGAGCCGGTTCCGCTGCGCCGCTTTTGCGCAGCGGTTTATTGCCGGTCATCGCCCGCACCAGCACGTAGAAGACCGGTGTCAGGAACAGGCCGAAGAATGTCACACCGATCATACCCGAGAACACCGCGACACCCATGGCGTGACGCATTTCCGCACCGGCGCCAGTGGACACGACCAGCGGCACGACGCCCATGATGAAGGCCATCGAGGTCATCAGGATCGGCCGCAAGCGCAGACGGCTTGCGGTGATCACGGCATCGAAGGGTTTGGCGCCTTCGAACTCGAGCTCGCGCGCGAATTCGACGATCAGGATGGCGTTCTTTGCCGACAGCCCGACCAGCACGATCAGGCCGATCTGGGTGAAGACGTTGTTGTCCCCCCGGTCAACCAGACACCTGCGAGGGCGGCCAGGATGCCAAGCGGAACGATCATGATGATCGACAGCGGCAGCGACAGGCTTTCATACTGGGCGGCCAGCACGAGGAAGACCAGCAGGATCGCCAGCGGGAAGATCAGTATGCCGGAATTGCCGGCGATGATTTCCTGGTAGGTCAGCTCCGTCCATTCGAAGCTGATGCCCGCCGGCAGGGTGTCGGCTGCGATCTGCTCGACGATAGCGCGCGCCTGGCCGGACGAGACGCCGGGGGCTGCGTTGCCGTTGATATCGGCGGAGAGGAAGCCGTTGTAACGCATGGCGCGTTCCGGGCCGGCGCTGGAGGTCACCTTCAGCACCGCCGACAGCGGGATCATCTCCCCTGAGGTCGAGCGGACTTCGAGCTTGCCGATATCCTCCGCCTGCGCCCGATAGGCGGCATCCGCCTGGACGCGAACGGAATAGGTGCGGCCGAACTTGTTGAAGTCGTTGACATAGACCGAGCCCAGATAGATCTGCAGCGTGTTGAAGATGTCGGTGAGCGGCACATTCAACTGGCGTGCCTTGGCACGATCGACGTCGGCGTAGAGTTGCGGCACGTTCACCTGATAGCTGGAGAACAGGCCGACCAGTTCTGGTGTCGCATAGGCCTTGGCGAGGAAGCCCTTCACGGCGGCGTCCAATGCCTCGTAGCCGAGACCGTTGCGGTCCTCGATCTGCAACTTGAAACCGCCGATCGCACCGAGCCCCTGCACCGGCGGCGGCGGGAAGATGGCGCTGAAGGAATCCTGGATGACGCCAAGTTCCTGGTTGAGCCGCCCCGCAATGGCACCGGCCGAGAGGTCCGGTGTTTCGCGTTCCTCGAAGGGTTTCAGCGAAAGAAAAACGATGCCGGCATTCGATGAGTTGGTGAAGCCGTTGATCGACAGGCCCGGGAAGGCGATGGCGCTTTCGACGCCCGGCACCTTGAGCGCGATATCGCTGATGCGGCGGATCACGTCCTCCGTTCGGTCGAGCGAGGCACCATCCGGCAGCTGCGTGAAGCCCACGAGATACTGCTTGTCCTGCGGCGGCACGAAACCGCCGGGCACGGCCTTGAACAGGAACACGGTCGAGCCGATCAGGACAAGATAGATCGCCATCATCAGCGTCTTGCGAGAGATGACCCGGCGCACGCCGCCGCTATAGGCGTTCGAACCGCGCGTGAAGACGGCGTTGAAGCCCCGGAAGAGCCAGCCGAACAGGCTGTTCATCACCCGTGTCAGGCGATCCTTCGGTGCGTCATGCGACTGCAGGAGAAGTGCCGCCAGCGCCGGCGAAAGCGTCAGCGAGTTGAAGGCCGAGATCACCGTAGAGATGGCAATCGTCAGCGCAAACTGCTTGTAAAACTGGCCGGTAAGGCCGGAGATGAAGGCGAGCGGCACGAAGACGGCAACCAGCACCAGTGCGATCGCGATGATCGGGCCGGAGACTTCCGTCATTGCCTTGTAGGTCGCTTCGCGCGGCGCAAGGCCATTCTCGATGTTGCGCTCGACGTTTTCGACCACGACGATCGCGTCATCGACGACGATGCCGATGGCGAGCACCAGGCCGAAGAGGCTGAGTGCATTGATCGAGAAACCGAACATCTGCATCACGGCAAAGGTACCGACGATCGAGACCGGCACGGCGATCAGCGGAATGATCGATGCGCGCCATGTCTGCAGGAACAGGATGACGACGATGACGACCAGCGCGATGGCTTCCAGCAGCGTATCGACCACGGCCTCGATAGAGGCGCGCACGAACTGCGTCGTGTCATAGACGATCTCGTAGGAGACGTCCTGCGGCATGGTGGTCTTGATTTCCTCCATGACGGTGCGGACCCGGTCGGCAATCTCGATCGCGTTCGATCCGGGCGCCTGGAACACCGGAATGGCGACAGCCTGCTTGTTGTTGAGCAGCGAGCGCAGGGAATATTCGGCGGAGCCGAGTTCAATGCGGGAGACGTCCTTCAGGCGCGTGATGGCGCCCGACGGGCTGGTCTTGATGATGATCTCGCCGAACTCCTCCTCGCTTTGGAGGCGGCCCTGCGCATTGACCGAAAGCTGCAGATCGACGCCCTCGAGATTGGGCGAGGAGCCGATGACGCCCGCGGCGGCCTGAATGTTCTGGGCGCGGATTTCATTGACGATATCGGAGGCCGACAGGCCGAGCTGCGCCATTTTCTGCGGATCGAGCCAGATACGCATCGAATAATCGCCAGAACCGAACAGTTGCACCTGCCCGACGCCGTCGATGCGGGCCAGCCGGTCCTTGACGTTGATCAGCGCGTAGTTGCGCAGATAGGTCATGTCGTAGCGGCCTTCGGGCGAGGTCAGGTGCACGACCATCATCAGGTCAGGCGAACTCTTGATGGTCGTCACGCCGAGGCGGCGCACCTCTTCGGGCAGGCGCGGTTCCGCCTGGGAAACGCGGTTCTGGACAAGTTGTTGCGCCTGGTCGGGGTCGGTGCCGAGCTTGAAGGTCACGGTCAGCGTCATCAGGCCATCGGTCGTCGCCTGGCTGCTCATGTAGAGCATGCCCTCGACGCCGTTGATCGATTCCTCCAGCGGCGTCGCCACGGTCTCGGCGATCACCTTCGGGTTGGCACCGGGATAGTTGGCGCGGATGACCACCGATGGCGGCACGACATCCGGATACTCCGATATCGGCATCACCGTCAGCGAAATCAGGCCGCCGATAAAGATCATGAAGGACAGAACGCCCGCGAAGACGGGGCGATCGATGAAAAATTTGGAGATGTTCATATCTCGACCCGCCTTTTCGCGTGGTTTTTGAAGGGATCGCTTAGTTCTTGGCGGTCCCGGCAATCGATGCCTGGAGTTGGGTGCTGGTGCCTGTTGTCATCGACACCATTTCGGGCGCGACGAGCGAGCCTGGCCGGATGCGCTGGAGGCCGTTGACGACGATGCGCTCCTTGGCCTTGAGACCGCTGGTGACAATGCGCAGGCCATCGGCTTTCGCGCCGAGCGAGATTTCGCGGTATTCCGTCGTGTTGTCGGGCTTCACCACCATGACAAATTTCTTGTTCTGGTCGGTGCCGATCGACCGTTCATGCACAAGTACGGCGTCGGTGGCCTTTGCCTGGCCCAGGCTGAGCCGCGCGAACTGACCCGGAAGCAGCGTGCCGTTGACGTTGTCAAATTGCGCACGCACGCGGATGGTGCCACTTTCAGGATCGACGCTGTTGTCGATCAGCTGCAGGCTGCCCTTGACGTCCTCGGCACCAGCCACGTCCATCCGCACCGGCACGCGGTCGATGAAGTTGCGCGCGTTGATGCCATCAGGCAGTTCGGCAAGAATGCCGGCAACGACGTCCTCGCTGGCCTCGAAGCTTGCATATATGGGGCTGAGCGAAACAAGCTCCGTCAGGACCGGCGAGGACGGACCGGCGGCGATCAGGTTGCCGGGGGTCATTTCGATCTTGCCGATGCGTCCCGTGATCGGTGCGCGGATTTCCGTATAGCCGAGATTGAGCAACGCCGTTTGCAACACGGCCTGTGCTGCTTCGACGTCGGCTTTTGCGCCGGCTTCCCCGTTGATGCGCTGGTCGTAGTCGCTCTGCGAGACTGCGGCTGAGTTCAGAAGCTGTTTTCCGCGCTTCAGTTCGGTGCTGGCCAGCGAAGCACGAGCTTCGGCAGCAGCCACCGCCGCACGCGCGCGGGCGACTTCCGCTTCATAGGGTGCGGGATCGATCGTCACCAGAAGATCGCCCTTCTGGACGACGGCGCCTTCCTGGAAATGCACCGCCTGGATGGCTCCGGCGACACGGGAGCGAAGCTGCACATGATCGACGGCTTCAAGGCGACCGGAAAACTCGCTCCATTGCGTGATCGGCTTGGCCTCGACGACCGCCACCGAAACGGGCACTGCGGGCGGAGCGGCGGCGGTTTCGGCAGCGTTGCCTTGACCGGCGGGGCTGCCCTGCATGTCGAAGAAGACGGTGGGCGCGAGTGTAGCTGCGGCCAGAACGAGGCCGGTGGCGAGAAGCTTTCGTCTGATGTTTGCAAGAGACATCGGGATTTATCCTTGTTTCTGACGTTTTTTGCGAATACGCTTTGCTGGCCTTGGGAGGACGAAGTGTCGCGTTGACGTTCAATACCGTTCGGTATACAAATAGTCGTGGGGGTGTATTGTTGTCAATGGAATTTTATACCGATAAGTACAAAATCGGGGGATGTGAGAAATGGGACGGCCCAGAGAGTTCGATGTCGATGATGCATTGCAGACGGCGATGGAGCTGTTCTGGCGAAAAGGCTACGAGGGCACGTCTCTGACGGATCTGACCGAGGGCATGGGGATTACCCGCCCTAGCCTCTACGGCTTCTTCGGAAACAAGGAAGAACTGTTCCTCAAGGCGCTGGACCGCTACGAGCAAAAACAGATGGTGTTTTTTCGCGAGGCTCTCGAAGAACCCAAGGCGCGGACTGTAGCGGAACGTGTTCTGAAGGGTTACGCCGACATGCAGACGGCGGAATGTAGCCCCAATGGCTGTCTCGGCATCAACGGCGCGCTGGCTTGCAGCGAGGCCGCTGCAGAAATTCAGAAATGCCTGATCGAAGGCCGGCGTCGTGTCGAACACGCGCTTGCGGAGCGATTTGAGCGTGCTGTCCAAGAGGGAGATTTCCCGGACGGCTGTTCACCAACGGACCTTGCCCGATATATCATGACGGTGACGCAGGGCACGGCGGTCCAGGCGGCATCTGGAGCCGATCGCGCCGCTCTGTACAAGGTCATTGACATGGCGCTGCAGTGCTGGCCGAAATAGGATTTCCTGTTCGCTCTCCATTATCGACCGGCCGGACCCATTGTCTGGCGGATTTCGCAGTGTCATACCGCTGATCATGCGGAGATGTTGCGGCATGCGTTCTGCCCCGGAACACCGTTTGTTGCGTTGATTTCGGAGGATGAACGTGCGGCATTCCATCACTCTTGACGACGGTCTTGGCTGGCGCGGTGTCGCAGCCGTGGCCAATGGTGCGCCACTCGATATCAGCGATGCCGCGTGGTCGCGCATCGGGATGGCGAGCCGGATCGTCTCGGCGATCGTGGAGAGCGGTGTCCGTGCCTATGGTGTCAACACTGGCGTTGGTGCTCTTGCCGATACCGTCGTCGATCGCCCTTCGCAGAGCCGCCTGTCCCGCAACATCGTGCTGAGCCATGCCTGCGGCGTCGGACCGCTTCTCGATGCACGTGCAGTCCGGGCAATCATGGCGGCACAGATTGCCAATTTTGCCCATGGGCATTCCGGCGTCCGCCCCGCCGTCGTGTCCGGATTGCAGATGTTTCTCAATGGCGGCTGCATTCCGGATGTGCCCTCGAAGGGGTCGGCAGGATACCTGACGCACAACGCCCACATAGCTCTGGTGCTGATCGGCGAGGGCAAGGCGCGCCTGAACGGAAAGCCGGTCTCGGCTGCGGATGCCTTGACCACGCTGGGGGTCGCGCCCCTGGTGCTTCAGGCGAAGGAAGGCCTGAGCCTCGTCAACGGCACTGCCTGCGCAACCGGGCTTGCGGCTGTGGCACTGGACAGGGCCGCCCGTTTGCTCGACTGGGCGGATGCCATCGCCGCCGTCACACTCGAGGCGCTCGGGTGTCAGATGACGGCCTTCGACGAAACCGTGCTGGCCCTTCGTCCATCGAAGGGCATCCAATATGTCGGGGCGTCCCTGCGGGCGCGGCTGGCTGGAAGCGGCCTGCTCGAGGCAGCCGTCGGCGCACGCACGCAGGATGCGCTCAGCCTTCGGGCAATCCCGCATGCCCATGGTGCGGCACGCGACGTTTTCGACCGCGTCGCACAGGTGGTCGATCAGGAGCTGGCTTCCGTAACGGACAACCCGGCGGTCTCCGGAACGCCGGATGCGCCTGTTGTCTCGTCGCAGGCGCATGCCGTCGCCTCGGCGATGGCGCAGGCGCTCGATAGCCTGACAATTGCATTGGCTCAGATCGCGGCGATGAGCGAGCGCCGCATCGATCGCCTCGTCAATCCGCTTGTGAGCGGTCTACCGGCATTCCTGGCCGTCGATCCAGGTGCGGGCTCCGGCTTCATGATTGCGCAATACACGGCGGCGGCTCTGAGTGCCGAAAATCGACGGCTGGGCATGCCGGCCAGCCTCGACGGAGGCGTGACGTCGGCCCTGCAGGAGGATTTCCTCAGCCACCCGACCGCAGCGGCCAACAAGCTGCTGGCCCTTCTCGACAATGCGGAGCAGATAATCGCCATCGAATTGGCGGCAGGCGTACAGGCGCACGATATGCTGGCGGGCAGGGGCCGACGTGCTGACGGTACGGATCATGTCTATCGCAAAGTCCGGGCGCTGGTGCCGACCTATGCCGATGACCGGCCATTGGGTGGCGACCTCGAACGGGTGCGGGATATGATGATCGATGCGCCGCCGCCTGTGTGACGGCAGGCGTTCTGATCTGGCCTCAGGCTGCAGCCAATCGAATGATGCAGATCTCCGCCGGCGCCTGCGCGAGGAGTTCCGTGCTGCCGATTATCACGGCACAATCCAGCCTGTCGAGCGAGATGGGTTCGCCCGCGTCGCGTCCAATCGTGAGGGTGAAAGCGCAAGCACCAGCAGGGTATCTCCGCTGCTCTCAATATCGAAGGTGCCCTCGATGCGCCGCCGTTCGACCCGGTGTGCCCAGCGTCCGCGACGGGTCATTATATTGAGGTCGGTGATCGGGCCGGAGACTAGCCTTGCCGTGGTCGCAACATCCGCCGGAAAGGGCAGGGGTGACGACGTCGGGGTGAGGCAGACAGGCGGCTCGCCGCCGACAGCCAGTTCCATGCCCTCGCCTTCGAGAACAATCAAGGTCCGGTCGATGCCGGGAAAGGCCGAGAATGGCCCGTCCGTCGAAACGACCGCCATGCTGATCCGCCAGTCGAAACCACTGAGATCGCCGTCTTCCGGAAACACGGCGATTTCAGTCGTGAAACCGCCGCCATTCTTCCACGGCATGACCCGGTAGTCCGGCTGGCGCAGGATACGGATCAGTGCGTCCGTTTCGAGACCTGCCACCTCAGTTGCCCAATATGCCCGGCAGCCGCAGGCCCTTTTCCTTGGCGCAATCGATGGCGATGTCGTAGCCTGCGTCGGCATGGCGCATGACGCCGGTCGCGGGGTCGTTCCAGAGCACGCGGTCCAGGCGACGGGCTGCATCGTCCGTGCCATCGGCGCAGATGACGACGCCGGAGTGTTGGCTGAAGCCCATGCCGACGCCGCCGCCGTGGTGCAGCGAGACCCAGGTCGCGCCCGATGCGGTGTTGAGCAGCGCGTTGAGCAGTGGCCAGTCGGATACCGCATCCGACCCGTCCTTCATCGCTTCCGTCTCGCGGTTCGGCGAGGCGACGGAACCGCTATCCAGATGGTCGCGGCCGATGACGACCGGCGCACTCAATTCGCCGGTCCTGACCATCTCGTTGAAGGCGAGACCGAGCCGGTGACGGTCACCGAGGCCGACCCAGCAGATGCGTGCCGGCAGGCCCTGGAATGCGATGCGTTCGGCGGCCATGTCGAGCCAGTTGTGCAGGTGCTTGTTGCCGGGGGTCAGTTCCTTGACCTTGGCGTCGGTCTTGCGGATATCCTCCGGATCACCCGAAAGGGCAGCCCAGCGGAACGGGCCAATGCCGCGGCAGAACAGCGGGCGGATATAGGCCGGTACGAAGCCCGGGAAGGCGAAGGCGTTTTCAAGACCTTCGTCCTTGGCGACCTGGCGGATGTTGTTGCCGTAGTCGAAGGTCGGGATGCCCACGTCCTGGAAGGCGATCATCGCCTCGACATGCTCGCGCATCGAGGCGCGGGCGGCTTTCTCGACGGCCTTCGGATCGCTCTCGCGTTTTTCCTTCCACTCGGCCATCGTCCAGCCCTTGGGCAGGTAGCCATTGATCGGGTCGTGTGCGGAGGTCTGGTCGGTGACCATGTCGGGACGGATGCCGCGGCGAACCATTTCCGGCAGGATGTCGGCGCAGTTGCCGAGCAGGCCGACGGACTTGGCTTCGCCGGCGGCGGTCCAGCGCTCGATCATCTCCATCGCTTCATCGAGCGTTTCGGCACGCGCATCGACATAGCGGGTGCGCAGGCGGAAATCGATCGAGTCGGGATTGCATTCGACGGCGAGGCAGCAGGCGCCGGCCATGACAGCTGCAAGCGGCTGGGCGCCGCCCATGCCGCCGAGACCGCCGGTCAGGACCCACTTGCCGGTGAGGTCGCCGTTATAGTGCTGGCGGCCCGCCTCGACAAAGGTTTCGTAGGTGCCCTGCACGATGCCTTGGCTGCCGATATAGATCCACGAGCCGGCGGTCATTTGGCCGTACATGGCGAGACCCTTCTTATCCAGCTCGTTGAAATGATCCCAGGTCGCCCAATGCGGCACGAGATTGGAATTGGCAATCAGGACGCGCGGTGCATCCTTGTGGGTGCGGAACACGCCGACCGGCTTGCCCGACTGGACCATCAGCGTCTCGTCTTCGTTGAGATCGCGCAGCGTCTCGACGATCTTGTCGAAGTCCGCCCAGGTGCGAGCGGCGCGGCCGATGCCGCCGTAGACGACCAATTCATGCGGGTTCTCGGCCACTTCCGGATCGAGATTGTTCATCAGCATGCGAAGCGGCGCTTCGGTCATCCAGGATTTTGCGGTGAGTTCGGCGCCGCGGGCGGCGCGCACGTCGCGGATATTATGACGAGGATTGGTCATTTGGTTCCCCTTTTCGTGTGTGCCAATGTCAGCGCAGAGGATTCAATGCGCGTGAGAATGTCTTTGAGATGAATGCGAAGCCTTGTCGCCTTGGCTTCGTCGTAGGCGAAAGGCGGCGTCTCGGTGGTCAGGTGCGTGGACTGCGCCAGTTCCATCTGTATGGCGTGAACGCCGGCTTCCGGCTTGCCGTAGTGACGCGTTGTCCAGCCACCCTTGAAGCGGCCATTGAGGATGCTGGTGTAGCCTTCGACTTTGGAAGCTACGTCGAAGGTTGCTGTTTCGATCACCGGATCGCAGGTCTGGCCGCTATCGGTGCCGATGTTGAAATCCGGCAACTTGCCCTCGAACAGGAACGGGATGTGCGAGCGGATCGAGTGGCAGTCGTAGAGGACCGCAATGCCGTGGATTGCCTTCACCCGCTCGATTTCCGCCGCCAAGGCCGCATGATAAGGCGCGTGAAAGTCGGCAAGCCGAGTGGTGATATCGCCCTCGGTTGGCTCCTCGCCAGTCTTCCAGATAGCCACACCGTCGAAATCGGTGCCGGGAATGAGCCCGGTCGTGTTCTGGCCGGGGTAGAGGCTAACACCCACCGGGTCGCGATTGGCATCGATGACGTAGCGATGGAATGTGGCTCGGACCGTTGTCACCTCCGGCAGCAAACCATCATAGAGATGATGGATATGCCAGTCGGTGTCGGCGAGGATGCGGCCATTGTCGTTCAGCCGCTCCCAGATCGCCGGCGGAATATCGGTGCCGGTGTGGGGAAAGCCGAGGATGACGGGGGATGAGCCCTGTCTGGTTTCGAAGACGGTCATTCAAGCCTCCAACACCGGCAGGATGCCTGCGGAAACCGCGGCATTCAGCCCTCCTGAGCCGACAAGGTCACTGGCTGCCTTCAGGTCGTTGGCCATGTAGCGATCGACTTCCAGCGTCGGCACAACCTTTCGGATCGCGGCGATGGCTTTGTTCAGTTCCGGGCTGGTGGTCAGCGGACTGCGGAAGTCGATGCCTTGGGCGGCCGTCAGTGCCTCGATGCCGATGATTGCAAAAAGATTGTCGGTCATCTGCAGCAGGCGGCGGGCCCCATGGCAGGCCATGGAGACATGGTCTTCCTGGTTGGCGGAGGTGGGGGTGGAATCGACCGAGGCCGGATGCGACATCTGCTTGTTTTCGGACATCAGCGCGGCAGAAGTGACTTCGGCGATCATCAGGCCCGAGTTGAGGCCGGGCGTCTTGGCGAGGAATGCCGGCAGGCCGTAGGAGAGGGCCGGATCGACCAGCAGAGCGATGCGGCGCTGCGAGATCGCGCCGATCTCGCAGACCGCAAGCGCAATCTGGTCGGCGGCGAAGGCCACCGGCTCGGCGTGGAAATTACCGCCAGAAACAACGGAATTGTCCGAGAGAACAAGCGGATTGTCTGTCACCGCATTGGCCTCGATTTCGAGCGTGCGAGCAACCGAGCGCAACAGATCGAGGCAGGCGCCATCGACTTGCGGCTGGCAGCGGATGCAGTAGGGATCCTGAACCCGTTCGTCGCCTTCGATATGGCTTTCGCGGATCACCGAGCCCTTGAGCAGGCCGCGCAGCGCAGCGGCAGCGTCGATCTGGCCCTTGTGGCCGCGCAGCGTGTGGATATCCGGATGGAACGGTGCCGAGGAGCCCATGGCGGCGTCGGTCGAAAGCGCGCCGGTGATCAGTGCGGACTGCGCGGCGCGATGGGTACGGAAGAGGCCGGCAAGTGCCAGAGCGGTGGAGACCTGCGTACCGTTGATCAGCGCCAGACCTTCCTTGGCGGCAAGCACGACCGGGGTGAGGCCGGCACGTTCCAGAGCGGTGCGGCCGGCAAGCTGTTCGCCGTTGAAGAAGGCTTCGCCTTCACCCATCATCACCGCTGCCATATGGGCCAGCGGTGCCAGATCGCCGGAGGCGCCGACGGAGCCCTTTTCCGGGATGACTGGGATGACGCCTTTTTCGAGCATGCCCTCGATCAGACGCACCAGTTCGATGCGCGTGCCGGACGCGCCGCGGCCAAGCGAAACCAGCTTCAGCGCCATGATCAGGCGGACGATGTTTTCAGCAAGCGGCTGGCCGACGCCGCAGCAATGGGAGAGGATCAGGTTGCGCTGCAGGGTGGCGACGTCGGCGGCATCGATCCTGATGCTCGCCAGTTTGCCGAAGCCGGTATTGATGCCATAGACCGGGGCATCGCCGGCGGCGATCTCGGCGATGCGTGCGGCTGCCTTTTCGATGCCTTTGTCAAAAGAGGGTCAAGCCGGGCGGGCTCGCCGGTCCAGTAGATGGCCTCAAGGGTCGAAAGCGCGACAGAGCCCGGCTGAAGAATAAGGGTCATTGCGAAGTCCTCACCAATGCGCGGAGCCAGGCTCACGCGTCTTTCAATGTCATTGTCCGTTGCGAACGCGGGCATGCAGCGGGTTGAAGCCCATGCGGTAGACGAGTTCAGCGGGCCGCTCGATGTTCCAGATGGCGAAATCGGCCCATTTGCCAGGTTCCAGCGTCCCCACCTCGTCGACGAGGCCGAGCGCCCGCGCCGCTTCCCGGGTTACGCCGGCAATACATTCGGTCACCGTCATGCCGAACAGGGTGGCGGCCATGTTCATGGTCAGAAGCAGCGAGGTCAGTGGCGAGGTGCCCGGATTGCTGTCGGTGGCAATCGCCATGGCAACGCCGGCCTTGCGGAAGAGATCGATCGGCGGCTTCTTGGTTTCGCGGATGAAATAGAAGGCGCCGGGCAGGATGACGGCGACAGTACCGCTTTTCGCCATCGCCTGCGCGCCTGCTTCATCGGTATATTCGAGGTGATCCGCCGAGAGCGCCCCGTATTCGGCGGCCAGCGCTGCTCCGTGCAGATTGGAGAGTTGGTCGGCATGCAGCTTGACCGGCAGGCCATGGGCTTTCGCGGCATCGAACACCAGCCGCATTTCATCGGTGGAAAAAGCAATACCTTCGCAGAAACCGTCGACAGCATCGGCGAGGCCCTCAGCCGCGATGGCGGGCAGCATTTCGCCCACGACTTTCGCGACGTAACCGGCCTGATTGCCCTTGAACTCCGGCGGCAGGGCATGGGCGCCAAGGAAGGTCGTGCGGATGGCAACGTCGCGTTCTTCGCCCAGTCGGCGCGCGGCGCGCAGGGTCTTTGCCTCGTTTTCGAGATCAAGGCCGTAGCCGGATTTGACTTCGATGGTGGTGACGCCCTCGGCCATCAGCGCGTCGAGCCGGGGAAGGGTCTGCCGCACAAGCTCGTCTTCACTGGCTTCGCGCAACGATCGGACGGAGGAAACGATGCCGCCGCCGGCACGGGCGACCTCCTCATAGGTGGCGCCGGAAAGCCGCATCTCGAATTCGTTGGAGCGGTCTCCGGCATGGACCAGATGCGTGTGGCAGTCGATCAGGCCCGGCGTGATCCAGCGGCCTTGGCAGTCGATGAGCTCTCCGGCATCGTCGATGGAGAAGGGTAATCCGGCTTCGCTTCCGGCGTAAAGAATGCGACTGTCCTGTACGGCGATCACGCCGTCTTCGACAAGGCCGAGGCCGGGTAGCGCAGGGTTCAGGGTCGCAAGCCGCGCGTTCCGCCAGAGGCGATCGCAGGCAGCCGGGCGGGCGCTGCCGGGTTTCGATTTTATGGAAGACATCGATTTCTCGCCTTTCCTTTTCGTGCTATTATGTATAGACATAAAGAAAATGAGCGCAAGCGATTTTTTGGCGTGACGACAGTCAGGAAGGGATGAGGCCGTGACCAGCATTCATGTGAAATCGGCTCTGACGCCGGCGGGATGGCAGAAGGATGTGCGGCTGACGATCAAGGGCGGCCAGATTGCCTCCGTCGAAACGGGCGTTGCGGCACAGGCGGATGACGAGCGGCATGACATCATCGTGCCAGGCATGCCGAACCTTCACAGCCACGCCTTCCAGCGCGGCATGGCCGGGCTTGCGGAGGTGCGCGGGCCGGGTGCCGACAGCTTCTGGAGCTGGCGCAATGTGATGTACAGGTTCGCGCTTTCGATGACGCCGGATCATGTCGAGGCCGTCGCCAGCCAGCTTTATATGGAAATGCTGGAAGCCGGATTTTCCCGTGTCGGCGAATTCCACTACCTGCATCATGACATTGACGGCCGGCCATATGCGGATATTGCCGAGATGGCGCAGCGGATCGCTGGTGCTGCCGCGCAGACCGGTATTGGCCTCACGCTTCTTCCTGTCTTCTATGCCCATTCGACCTTTGGCGGGGCGGAGCCCAATGATGGACAGCGTCGCTTCATCAATGATCCCCAAAGCTTTGCGCGCCTGCTCGAAGGCTGCCGTCGCGCCGCCAGCGATTTGCCGGGCGGAAATGTCGGCGTTGCGCCCCACAGCCTTCGGGCGGTGACGCCGGACGAGCTTTCCGTCGTGGTGGCGATGGCGCGGGGTGGGCCGATCCATATTCACGTGGCCGAGCAGGTCAAGGAAGTCGAGGATTGCATCGCATGGTCCGGTGCAAGACCGGTCGAATGGCTGCTCGACAATGCCGGTATTAACGATCGCTGGTGCCTGATCCATGCAACCCACATGACCGACGATGAAACGCGCCGCATGGCACAATCAGGTGCAGTCGCCGGTCTCTGCCCGATAACCGAGGCCAATCTCGGCGATGGCACGTTCAACGCCGTGGTTTTTGGCGAGGCAGGCGGCAAGTTCGGTATCGGCTCCGATTCCAACATCCTGATCGGCATTTCCGATGAGTTGCGCCAGCTTGAATATTCGCAACGTCTGCTGCACCGCTCGCGCAATGTTCTGACGGCGCCAGGGCAATCGACCGGACGGGCGCTGTTTGATGGTGCCGTAGAAGGCGGAGGCAGGGCGCTCGGCTCGCAGGTCGGTCTCTCCGTTGGCCAGCCGGCCGATTTCGTGGGCCTGCGGCAGCCGGATATCGGCAGCTTGACGGACGACGCCGTGCTGGATTCCTGGCTGTTTGCCAATGGAACCAGGCCGGATTGCGTCTGGGTTGCCGGCATCAAGCAGGTCGAGAATGGACGTCACGCGAAGCGTTCCCAGATTACGTCCAGGTTTCGCGCCGTCATGCGTGCGCTTCTGGCTTGATCCATCGCGTTCCGGTAAGGGGTGTCGCTGATGGCAAGAACGATGATGGCCGAGGCATCGACCGGCTGATGGAAGTGGGACCGTGGTCAAATCGCGCAAGGATGCAGAGTTGGAAAGTGGAGGGGTTCCTGCCGATGGGCCGGGCGAGCTTTCGCTGCACCAGCGCATCCTCGGTGACATCGAAGATCGGATCCTGTCCGGTGAATGGCCCCCGGCTTTCGCATACCCTTCGAAGTCGATCTCGCCGAGCAGTATAATTGTTCGCGCATGACGGTGAACAAGGCGCTGACGCAGCTGGCAAAGACCGGGCTGATCGAGCGCCGGCGCAAGTCCGGCAGCTATGTGACGCAGCCGCAGGCACAGTCGGCGGTGCTGGAAATCCGCGATATCAAGCTTGAGGTTCAGTCCCTCGGTCTCGCCTATGATTACAGGCTGGTGGCGAAGAGCCGGCGGCGCAGCACGGCAGAGGATCGGCGGCGTCTGGGGCTGGAGGGTCCAACCGCTGTGCTTGAGATAAATTGCATCCATCTTGCCGGCGGCCGGCCATTCTGCGTCGAGCAGCGTCTGATTAATCTGGCGGCCGTGCCGGATGCCGTATCGGAAAGCTTCGAGGAATCGGCGCCGGGGCCGTGGCTGCTGAATCGGGTGCCCTGGAGTGCAGCGGAACACACGATCCGCGCTGTTGCAGCCGATGATACGATTGCAGCGGCCCTGGGAATTGCCGTTGGAACGGCCTGTCTCACGGTCGAGCGGCGCACATGGAGCAACGGCGCCTATATCACCCATGTGCGGCTCATCTACCCCGGCGAGCGGCATGCGCTGGTAGCCAACTTCACGCCGTCTCAGCCGAAGTAACGCGAGCCGGAATGAAGGCGACCAAGTGGCGGGGATCCCGCCACTTGCCGGTGTCGGACAGCCGTTATTTCTTGGGCTTTGCGCCGGAAAGCTTGGGGACTTCCTTGTTCAGCGTCGCGGCGAACGGCGCTGCAGCCTTGACGGCTTCCTTGTCCTTTTTCGGCTTTCTGACTTCCTTGTTGCTCTTTGCTTGCCCCTTGGCCATGGTCGTGTCCTTCCTCAGTGGATGATCGGGGTGGTGCTTATAATACCTACCCCTTGGCGTCTTCGAGATTGTCTTCCGTTGTTACCCGCTCATAGGTTTCGCCTTCGCTGCGTACACGATATTGCGGCGAACCATCCCGAACAGGCAATTTTGCGAGAATGCGAAAAATCGTTTCGTCGCGCAATGACAAACCGACCGTACTTTTCATCCGAACCTTCTGGCCGACCGAAAAACGGTGCAGACGGGTTTGAGACCGATGAACTGCGGGCGGTGTAGAGGTGGAAGCCATGGGCATTCTCCTTGAAAAAGGCGTGAATGAAAAATCGGAGGCCTGCCCCGTTTCGTCATATCCGCTTTTTTGAAGGGGCGTTTGCCGGGTCGGGAACTGCCAGTGCGTCCGTCGTCGATTCCTGCCAGGCGGCAGGCCGGATCAGTCAAGTCGTAGCGATGAGCCGTATCCAGGCACGACGCCGGGCGCGGTACGATCGAAAATTTGGATTGAGCAGCCGAGCCTTGGCCAAAGAGCGATTGAAATTCAGCCTAGTGTCAATTGCGGTTTAAGTGAGGCCAGATCGACGCTGCCGTCGCTTAAAGACCTGCTCGGGCATCGACGCCGAATTCGAGGCCCATTTCGATCAGTTCGTCCCAGAGGCTTTCGGCAAAACCACGCAGGACGAGGATTTCGAACCGGATGTCACCGGTACGGGTGATCAGTGCGGAAATATGGCTGATCAGGGTCATGGCGGAGCGGCCCACCGGGAATTGCGACAGGTGCAGATCGACGGCCGTGCCCTTGGCGAGAACGGCTTCTACGGCGTTGCCGCTGATGCCGATCCGCACGCGTCCATGGGACTGGTCGGCAATCGAGGCCGGACCGGATAGAAGCGCCTGTTTGTCCGCAATATCCGAATGTGCAAACGCTGCATCGCCGACAACGAACCACTGCCCCGGACCGACAGCGCGCACCGCATGCGCCGAACTATCGCTCACAGACGCCACAATGGCCGAAAGGTCGCCCGTTCCTCCGGACGCCAGGATCTGCAGCACATGCCCTTCCGGCAGCGCTTCGAGCACAATCCTGCCATCGACCGCTGTTGAGCCGAAAGATCCGGATTTTGCGCCAGCAAGGGCGGGGCGGTGAACAAGCGAAAATTCAGCCATGGAGCTTTCCATTTTCCGGATCGAAGAAGACCGGGCTGCACAGCACGGCCTTGGTATATTCGTTTTTGAGGTCGTTCCACACGGTGACGTGCTCGCCGTGCCGCCGCAGCCCGCGCTTGACGAGGGCAAGGCCGATCGTCGAGCCGATATCAGGCGAGTAGCAGCTGGAGGAGACGTAACCCTGGTCGTTTTCCAGCGTCGGCTCTGCGCCGTCTGCAAGAATATGCGAGCCGGTCTTGAACGTGGTGGCGGGATCGATCGGTTTGACGCCGACCAGGGAGAGCCGGTCCGGGTCAATCATACCTTCGCGCGACAGCATGGCCTTGCCGATGAAGTCCGGCTTGGTGGTGGAAACCATTTTGGCGAAACCGAGATCGGAAGGAATGACGGTTCCGTTGATTTCGGAATGGGTCACATGACCCTTCTCGATGCGCATCACCCCCAGGGCCTCGACACCGTAAGGGCAGATGCCATGCTCGCTGCCTGCTTCCATGATGGCATCGGCAATGGCTTCGCCATAGCCGGCGGGCACTGCGAGCTCATAAGCCAATTCGCCGGAAAACGAGATGCGGAACAGTCGGCCGGAGAGCTTGCCGCCAAACAAGGAGACTTCTTTTGCGCCAAGGAAGGGAAAAGCGGTGTCTGAAATGTCCTCATCGACGAGCTTCTGCAGGATTGCCCGCGATTTCGGTCCGGCTACGGCAATCTGCGCCCAATGGTCTGTCGAGGAGGCAAACTGGACATCAAGATCGGGCCAGAGTGCCTGGGCGCAGAATTCCAGATGGTTCATCACGCCGGCGGCATAGGCAGTCGTGGTCGTCATGAAGAAGTGGTTTTCACTGAGCCTGCTGGTCGTGCCGTCGTCGTAGATCATGCCGTCTTCGCGCAGCATCAAGCCGTAGCGCGCCTTGCCAACCGGCAGTTTCAGGAAGGCGTTGCAATAGACACGGTTGAGGAATTCGGCTGCATCCTTGCCAAAGATCTCGATCTTGCCGAGCGTCGAGACGTCGCAAATGCTGGCATTCTTGCGGACATTCAGCACTTCGCGGTCGACACTTTCGCGCCATGTCGTCTCGCCTGCCTTCGGAAACCAGGACGAGCGATACCAGAGGCCGGTTTCGACAAAGACCGCGCCGTGTTTCTTCGCCCAGTCGTGCAGTGGCGATTTGCGCACCGGCTGGAAATGTTTGCCTCTCGATGTGCCGGCAAGCGCGCCGAAGGAGAGCGGCGTATAGAAGGGCCGGAATGTCGTGGTGCCGACGTAGGCCGGCGAGACCTTGCGGGCTTCGGCCAGAATCCCGATGGCGTTGATGTTGGACAGCTTGCCCTGGTCGGTCGCCATGCCGTTGGTCGTGTAGCGCTTGGCCAGTTCGACATGGCCGTAACCTTCGCCGACGGCGGAAACCAGATCCTTGACGTGCACGTCGTTCTGGTAATCGACGAAGGCCTTGCCCTTCGAGCCGCGCACGAACCAGAGCGGCTTGGCATGCTCCGGCTTGTCTGTGGTTGGTGCGAAGGCGGCGGTGGCATTGCTGAAGCCGAGGTCCACAGTGATCCGTCGGGCTTTTTCGGCACCATCGGCAAGGCAGGCTTCCAGCGTTTCCAGCCCGATTGAAGAGCCGGCCAGCGTCAATCCATCCTGCCGTTCGGGGGCGAGGAAGGCCGATTTGGTTTCCGACCAGACAGGCCGCGCGCCGCGATGGCAGGCGAGGTGGATGATCGGGCTCCAGCCGCCGGACATGGCAAGAGCGTCGACCTTGATCGTTTCGGAAGAACCGGGGCTGGACACAGTGACACCGGACAGCATCTTGCCGCCGCGTGCGTCCTGAACGACCCCGCCTACAATGATGCGAGCCTTGCCGGACCAGTCTTTCGGTGCATCCGTGCGGCTATCGACGATGGCGGCGACATTCAGGCCTTGCGCCTCAAGGTCGGCTGCGGTCCGATAGCCGGAAGCATTGTTCGTAAAGACAACAGTCTGCCGTCCAGGCGCGACCGCCTGGCGGTTGAGATAGCTGCGCATGGCGCCTGACATCATCACGCCGGGAATATCGTTGCCGCCGAACACCATTGGCCGCTCTTCCGCGCCGCTTGTAAGCATTGCCTGTTTGGCGGCAATCCGCCAAAGCCGCTCCATCGGTCGGTTGGGATCGACTTCGCCGACATGCTTCTGTACGCGCTCGACGCCGCCAAAGACATTGCCGTCATACCAGCCAAACACCGTGGTGCGTGTCATCAGCCGGACATTCGGCAGGCTCCCCAGTTCCGCAAGCGTACGGGCAAGCAGTTCCGCCGGCGTCTCCGTTCCGATTGCAGATGTTTCCGACAAGAGCGAACCGCCAAACTCAAAGCCCTCGTCGGCGAAGATGACGCGGGCACCGGCGCGGCCGGCTGTCAGGGCTGCGGCAAGACCTGCCGGGCCGGCGCCGATCACCAGCAGATCGCAATGCGCCCAGCACTTTTCATAGGTGTCCGGATCGGGCTCATACGTGGCGCGTCCGAGACCTGCCGCCTTGCGGATGATCGGTTCATAGACCTTTTCCCAGAACGCCGCCGGCCACATGAAGGTCTTGTAGTAGAAACCGGCGCCGAGAAAGGGCGAGAGCAGGCTGTTGACGGCGCCGAGATCGAAATCGACCGAGGGCCAGCGGTTCTGACTTTTGCAACGAGGCCCTGGTAAAGCTCGGCGACGGTCGCGCGCGTGTTGGGCTCCGTGCGTCCGCCTTCGCCGATCGTCAGCAGGGCATTCGGCTCGGCGGCCCCCGCCGTCAGGATGCCCCGTGGGCGGTGGTACTTGAACGAGCGGCCGACGAGCTGGCGGCCGTTGGCGAGCAGGGCGGAGGCTACGGTATCGCCGACAAAACCATGCATCGGTTTTCCGTCGAAGCTGAAATCGAGCGGCTTGTTGCGATCGATACGACCGCCGCTGGACAGGCGGAACGAACTCATACGGTCTCTCCGATCGTCGCTGCGTCCACGGCAGAATAAATGACATGGGTCATGGTATCACGCTCGACGATCAGCCAGCGGCGGCAGCCGGAGGTGTGGTGCCAGTGCTCCTTGTGCCGTCCCCGCGGATTGTCGCGCAGGTAAACATAGGCATGCCATGCCTCTTGCCCGGCATCCGGTGTGGGACGGGTGATCCCGGCGTCGCCGCGAACGGTGAATTCTTCCTTGGGGCGCGGCCCGCAATGGGGGCAGGCGATCAGGCTGGCCATGTCAGGTCCTCAGTGCAGATTGGGTTGGGCGCCAACGCCCTTTTCGTCGATCATCCGGCCGCGCGCGAAGCGGTCAAGCCGGAAGGCGCGTCCCGTCTCGTGCGGTTCGTTTTTCGCGATCAGGTGGGCGTAACAAAAGCCCGAGGCGGGCGTGGCCTTGAAGCCGCCATAGCACCAACCGGCGTTCAGATAGAGATTGTCGATGTGGGTCCGGTCGATGATCGGCGAGCCGTCCATGCTCATGTCCATGACACCGCCCCAGGAGCGCAGCACGCGCACACGCGACAGAGCCGGGATCATCGCGACGCCCGCTTCCGCGACATGTTCGACCGTCGCCAGATTGCCGCGCTGGGCATAGGAGTTATAGCCGTCGATATCACCGCCGAAGACGAGGCCGCCTTTGTCGGATTGCGAGACATAGAAGTGCCCGGCGCCGAAGGTGACGACATTGTCGATGAAGGGTTTCAATCCTTCCGAGACAAACGCCTGCAGCACGTGGCTCTCGATCGGCAGCTTCATGTCGACCATATCGGCAACGGTGGTGGAATTCCCGGCCGCCGCCAGCGCCAGCTTGCCGCAGCCAATAAAGCCCTGGCTGGTTTCGACGCCGGTGACGCGGCCGTTTTCGCGGCGGATGCCGGTCACTTCGCAATTCTGGATGATATCCACGCCGCGCATGTCCGCACCGCGGGCATAACCCCAGGCCACCGCATCATGGCGCACGGTGCCGCCGCGTTTTTGCATCAATGCACCCTGGATCGGGAAGCGGGCATTGTCGAAATCAAGGAAGGGCAGCATCTGGCGCACTGCATTTCGGTCGAGCAGGTCGGAATCGACACCGTGCAGCCGCATGGCATTGCCGCGCCGCGTATAGGCGTCGCGCTGGGCGTCGGAATGATAGAGGTTAAGCACGCCGCGTTGCGAGACCATGGCGTTGAAATTGAAATCCTGCTCAAGCCTTTCCCAGAGCTTCATCGACAGTTCGTAGAACGGATTGTTGCCCTGCAGTAGATAGTTGGAGCGGATGATCGTCGTGTTGCGGCCGACATTGCCGGAGCCGATATAGCCTTTTTCCAGAACGGCGACGTTGGTCATGCCGAATTCCTTGGCAAGGTAATAAGCCGTGGCAAGGCCATGTCCGCCGCCACCCACGATGATCACGTCGTAATGGTTCTTGGGAACCGGGCTGCGCCAGGCCGGCTGCCAGCTCTTGTTGCCGCGAAGCGCATTGAGAAAGACGGAAAAGGCGGAGTAGCGCATGATCGATTCACCGTGGAAGCTGGCGGTGATCATGACAGGATATGGGATTGCCTCTTGCAGAAATGAGACTTTTTACTGCATCATCAGGACATGATCGCTGAAGACAGGAAAAACACCCAGAAGATCGGTTTCATCCTGCTGCCGGGCTTTGCGCTGATGTCCTATGCATCGGCGACGGAGCCGTTGCGGGCCGCCAATCTCCTGGCAGGGCGTGACATCTATACATTGTCGAACCATGGTTCTGACGGGGACCTGTCCTTGTCCTCCTCAGGCGTTCCGGTTCCGATCGATCCCTTGCCTGGTCGCAGCGTCGGTCTGGATATGGTCTTTGTTTGTGCCGGGGCACACCCGTCGATTGGGATGCGCCCGGCGTTCTTGCCTGCCTTCGTCAGCTTGCCCGTGATGGCGTGCGCGTTGGCGGCATTTCCGGTGGTCCCTATCTGATGGCGGCGGCCGGTCTGCTTGATGATCGCGATTTCACCATCCACTGGCAGCACGCTCCCGCTTTGATGGAGGCGTTTCCGCACCTTGCCCCGCGGCAGGCGCGCTATGTGTTGGACGGCAACCGCATCACCTGTGGTGGCGGCGTCGCGCCGCTCGACATGATGCACGCGCTGATCACCGAGCGTATGGGGTCGGATTTCGCACGCAGGGTCAGTGATTGGTATCTGCACACCCATGTGGAGGCGTCCGGCGCACCACAGCGCGGGTCGCTGGCGGAGCGCTACGGCGTCAACCATGCTGGCCTCCTGACGGTGCTGGAAAAGATGGAAGCGACGATCGAAGCGCCGCTCGACCGGCAGGCCATGGCGGCGCTGGCGGGTGTCTCGCCACGGCATCTCGACCGGTTGTTTTCCGGCCTTATGAAATCCTCTTTCCTTCTCGAATATCGCAAGATCAGGCTCGATCATGCGCGCCGTCTCCTGCAGCAAAGCCCGCTTTCCATCTCTGAAATCGCATTTGCCACGGGCTTTTCCAGCGCCGGGCATTTTTCACGCAGCTATCGCTCCGCTTTTGGCGAGCCGCCCCGCAGTAGTCGGCAGGCGCGGACTGGCTGATGGGGTGTGGATAATTTCTTGGCGGTTGAGAAATTTTCACTCTCAGGATAGTCTTTTCTCAACTGGACACGGGAAGGAACGCGGTTGGCATGGCGAAAAGCAAGGTGAAAGAGGTCGACATCGGCCGCACGACCGACGATGAGCGACCGGCCCTGAAGGCAGCCTTCCTTCAGGACCCGCATGCCCTGCGCGAACCGAAGGAAAACAATCTCGAAATCGCCATCGGCCATGAGGTGCGCGCCTTCCGCAAGAAACTCGGGATCACCGTCACCGACCTGGCGACCGCCACCGGCATTTCGCTCGGCATGCTGTCGAAGATCGAAAATGGCAATATCTCACCGTCGCTGACGACGCTGCAGTCCCTGTCGCGCGCACTCGGCGTTCCGGTCACGGCGTTTTTCCGCCGCTACGAGGAGCCGCGCAATGCCGTCTTCGTCAAGGCCGGCGAGGGGTGGAACTGGAGCGCCGCGGCACACGCGCCGGGCATCAGTACAATCTGCTTGGCCATATCGACAACAACACCGCTGGTGTCGTCGTCGAGCCTTATCTTATCACGCTCAGCGCCAACTCCGATACGTTTCCGGCGTTTCAACATGAAGGCATGGAGTTTCTCTACATGCTGGAGGGCGAGGTCGTCTATCGCCACGGCGACCGGCTCTTCACCATGCGGCCCGGAGACAGCCTGTTTTTCGACGCCGATGCCCGCCATGGCCCGGAAGAACTGGTGAAACTGCCGATCCGCTATCTCTCGATCATTTCCTATCCGCAGAAGCAGGGGATGTAGGAAATGGAAATCGCGAACTGTAGAAATAGCTAAATTGGAAGTCGGCCATCGTTGAATACTATGATGATATGTAATACCTTGGAAATGACTTTCCTTACCGAGGTGAATCATGAGTGCGACAGTCACAACAAAGGGCCAAGTCACGATACCCAAGCAGGTCAGGGACTTTCTGGGAATCGTGCCGGGAACCCGTGTGGACTTTAATCGCGCCGCAGATGGAACTGTTGTGATAACCCGCGCAGATAAGAAGCCCAGCGTTGGCCGTTTCGCAACTTTGCGTGGACATGCGGGAAAAGGATTGAGCACTGAAGCCATTATGGCGCTCACCCGTGGTGAAGAGTGACGCTTGTCGATACCAATGTCCTTCTGGATTTGGTCACCGATGACCCAGAATGGTGTCAATGGTCGATCGAGCAGTTGGAGGCTGCAGCGTTACGGGGGCCGCTGTTCATCAATGATATTGTCTATGCCGGACTTTCGGTTCGCTACGACCGTATCGAGCGCCTTGATACATTTGTCGAAGAGGCCGGGTTGAAGCGGGTGCCAATGCCTGAAGCCGCTCTTTTCCTGACGGGGCAGGTGTTTGCAAAGTATCGAAAAGCGGGTGGTTTGCGAACCGGTGTGCTTCCGGATTTCTTCATTGGCGCACATGCTGCAGTCGGGGGTATGGAATTGCTGACGCGGGATGTCGCGCGTTATCGCACCTATTTCCCGCGCATCGCTCTTATAGCGCCTGACCGCCGGGAGAGAGCCCCGAGGAGCTGAAGGAATGTTGCCTTAAAAGAAAAAAGTTTCTTCTCAGTTGAAATGGAAAACGACAGCTGCTATCGATCTTTCATCGATAAATTGAAGGATCGTCCCCATGTGCGGAATTGTCGGATTGTTTTTGAAGGACAAGAGCCTGGAGCCACAATTGGGTGCCATGCTGTCCGATATGCTGGTCATTATGACGGACCGTGGGCCGGATAGTGCGGGCATTGCAATTTACGGCGCACCCGCCGACGGCCGTGCGAAACTCACGGTTCAATCGGCCAAGCCAACGACGGATTTTGCAGGGCTGGAAGCGCTGCTGAAGGCTGCAGATGCGAGCGTTACGGTGGAGCTGAAAAGCACCCATGCTGTAATAGAGACAGATGCCGCGCAGGCATCGGTCGTACGTGACCTGCTTGCCCAAGAGCGCCCCGACATCCGCGTCATGGGCTCGGGCGACAGCGTCGAGATCTACAAGGAAGTTGGTCTTCCGAAGGATGTGGTTTCCCGTTTCGGCATCCGCGCGATGGGCGGGACGCATGGCATCGGTCACACCCGCATGGCGACGGAATCGGCCGTCACGACGCTCGGCGCCCACCCGTTCTCGACCGGCGCCGATCAGTGCCTCGTGCACAATGGCTCGCTCTCCAACCACAACAACCTGCGCCGCGAATTGGTGCGAGAGGGCATGACCTTCGAGACGCAGAATGACTCGGAAGTCGCCGCCGCTTATCTCACCGCAGAAATGGCCAAGGGCAAGGATCTGGGCGAGGCACTCACCAGTGCGCTCGACGATCTCGACGGCTTCTTCACTTTCGTCGTCGGCACCAAGTCCGGCTTCGGCGTGGTGCGCGATCCGATCGCCTGCAAGCCAGCCGTAATGGCCGAGACCGATCAGTATATCGCCTTCGGCTCCGAATACCGCGCGCTTGTCAATCTGCCGGGCATCGAGAATGCGCGGGTCTGGGAGCCGGAGCCAGCAACTGTCTATTTCTGGGATCATGAGAAGGCCGCCTGAACGTGAATGTCAGCCTAAAACGAGAAAGTCTGGAAGCGATGCGCACCTTCGATCTTGCCACCACGCCTTTGCGCGACCTCAACAGCGCGCTCCACACCATTGCCCCCGGCACCAATGATACGAACTTCGAGGTCGTCAATCCGCGCGGCAGCCATTCCGTCGCCGTCGGCATCGACCAGCCGGTGACCGTCGAAGTGCGCGGCAGCGTCGGCTATTATTGCGCCGGCATGAACGATGGCGGCACGGTAACGGTTCACGGGTCCGCAGGCCCCGGTGTTGCGGAAAACATGATGTCGGGCACGGTCGTCATCGAAGGCGACGCCAGCCAGTATGCGGGTGCCACCGGCCGGGGTGGTCTCTTGGTCATCAAGGGCAATGCGGCGTCGCGCTGCGGCATTTCGATGAAAGGCATCGACATCGTCGTTCGTGGCAACATCGGCCATATGTCGGCCTTCATGGGCCAGTCCGGCCATCTCGTCGTGCTCGGCAATGCCGGCGATGCGCTCGGGGATTCGCTCTATGAGGCCAAGCTGTTCGTGCGCGGCGAGGTCAAGAGCCTCGGCGCCGACTGCATCCAGAAGGAAATGAAGCCGAAGCATCTGAGGCTGCTGGCCGAACTTCTGGATAAGGCCGGCGTCACCGACGTCAAGCCGGAAGAATTCAAGCGCTACGGCTCGGCCCGCACGCTCTACAATTTCAATATCGACAACGCTGATGCGTATTAAGGCAGGGAGCCGTTCATGAGCTATCACAACCCCTATACCCCGCCGCGCAAGTCAGCGACTTTTGACGATTATACGCTGGCCGAAATCCGCCGGGCTGCTGCAACCGGCATCTATGACATCCGCGGTGCCGGCACCAAGCGCAAGGTTCCGCATTTCGACGACCTGCTGTTCCTCGGCGCCTCGATCTCGCGCTATCCGCTCGAAGGTTATCGCGAGAAATGCGATACCTCCGTTGTGCTCGGGGCGCGTCATGCCAAGAAGCCGATCGTGCTGAAGACGCCGATCACCATTGCCGGCATGAGTTTCGGGGCGCTATCGGGCAATGCCAAGGAAGCGCTGGGCCGCGGTGCGACGATCGCCGGCACCTCGACCACCACCGGCGACGGCGGCATGACGGATGAGGAGCGCGGCCACAGCCAGACCCTGGTCTACCAGTACCTGCCGTCCCGTTATGGCATGAACCCGAAAGACCTGCGCCGTGCCGATGCGATCGAGATCGTCGTCGGCCAGGGCGCCAAGCCCGGCGGCGGCGGCATGCTGCTCGGCCAGAAGATTTCCGACCGTGTTGCCAACATGCGCAACCTTCCCAAGGGCATCGACCAGCGCTCGGCCTGCCGTCACCCAGACTGGACCGGCCCTGATGATCTTGAAATCAAGATTCTCGAACTGCGCGAGATCACCGACTGGGAAAAGCCGATCTATGTGAAGGTTGGCGGCGCACGCCCCTATTACGATACAGCGCTTGCCGTGAAGGCTGGTGCCGACGTGGTGGTGCTTGACGGCATGCAGGGCGGTACGGCGGCAACGCAGGACGTGTTCATCGAGAATGTCGGCATGCCGACGCTCGCCTGCATCCGCCCCGCTGTCCAGGCGCTGCAGGATCTCGGCATGCATCGCAAGGTGCAGCTGATCATCTCCGGCGGTATTCGCTCCGGCGCCGATGTGGCCAAGGCTCTGGCGCTTGGCGCCGATGCGGTCGCGATCGGTACGGCGGCGCTGGTTGCCATCGGCGACAACGATCCGCATTGGGAAGAAGAGTACCAGAAGCTCGGCACCACAGCAGGCGCCTATGACGACTGGCACGAGGGCAAGGACCCGGCCGGCATCACCACCCAGGACCCCGAGCTTGCAAAGCGGCTCGATCCGGTTGCCGCCGGTCGCCGTCTTGCCAATTATCTCAAGGTGATGACGCTGGAAGCACAGACCATCGCGCGTGCCTGCGGCAAGAACCACCTGCACAATCTGGAACCGGAAGACCTTGTGGCGCTCACCATCGAAGCCTCCGCCATGGCACAGGTGCCGCTGGCCGGGACCAGCTGGATCCCGGGCAAGGGAGGCTTCTGACCAACCACAATTTGGCCGTTGCCTGATCTCCCAAGACAGGTAGCGGCCTTTCCACGAAAAAGTGTCTGAATAATCCAAAGGGGAACACAGTGACACTCGATCTTGCTACCTTTGCCAGGGAACGTGGCATCAAATATTTCATGATCAGCTATACCGATCTGTTCGGTGGCCAGCGGGCCAAGCTCGTTCCGACTGAAGCGATCGCTGACATGCAGAAGGACGGTGCGGGCTTTGCGGGCTTTGCCACCTGGCTCGACCTTACGCCCGCGCATCCCGACCTTTTGCACTCCCGGATGCCTCCTCCGTGATCCAGCTTCCCTGGAAGAAGGATGTCGCCTGGGTCGCGGCCGACTGCGTGATGGAAGACAAGCCGGTCGAACAGGCGCCGCGCGTCATGCTGAAGAGGCTGGTCGCGGAAGCCGCCAAGGAGGGGCTCCGCGTCAAGACCGGCGTCGAGCCGGAATTCTTCCTGATCTCGCCGGATGGCTCGAAAATCTCCGACGAGTTCGATACGGCCGAGAAACCCTGCTATGACCAGCAGGCCGTCATGCGCCGCTATGACGTCATTGCCGAAATCTGCGACTACATGCTCGAACTCGGCTGGAAGCCCTACCAGAACGACCACGAGGATGCGAACGGCCAGTTCGAGATGAACTGGGAATATGACGACGCGCTGCAGACGGCAGACAAGCATTCCTTCTTCAAATTCATGGTGAAGTCGGTTGCCGAGAAACACGGCCTTCGCGCCACCTTCATGCCCAAGCCCTTCAAGGGGCTGACCGGCAACGGCTGCCATGCTCATATTTCCGTCTGGGACCTTGACGGCAAGGTCAACGCCTTTGCTGACAAGGACATGCCGTTCGGCCTTTCGGCCAAGGGCAAGACCTTCCTCGGCGGCATTATGAAGCATGCGTCCGCGCTTGCCGCCGTCACCAACCCGACGGTCAATTCCTACAAGCGCATCAACGCGCCCCGCACGATCTCCGGCGCTACATGGGCACCGAATACGGTGACATGGACAGGCAACAACCGCACCCATATGGTTCGCGTGCCAGGCCCCGGCCGGTTCGAACTGCGCCTGCCGGACGGCGCGGTCAATCCCTATCTCCTGCAGGCGATCATCATTGCCGCCGGTCTCAACGGTATCCGGCAGAATGCCGATCCGGGCCGTCACTATGACATCGACATGTACAAGGAAGGCCACACAGTAACCGACGCGCCGCGGCTGCCGCTCAACCTGCTCGATGCGCTGCGCGAATACGAAAAGGATATCGAGCTTCAGGCCGCTCTGGGAACCGAATTCTCCGCAGCCTATCTCAAGCTCAAACACGGCGAGTGGAATACCTACTGCTCTCATTTTACCGAATGGGAACGGCAGACGACGCTCGATATCTGAGCCTAGGGCCAAGTTCCAAGAACAGAACAGACGGCATGGCCTGTTCCTGCTATCCGATGTCGCGAAACGGATGGACGGGCAGGCCGGCATCGCGCTAGCTTCCGTTCCACGATGCTGGGCCGGGAGGGCCAGCCAAGACCCAAACGAAAGACTTAAAGACCATGAAGAGCTATGTGCTGACCGTTTCATGCAAATCCACCCGCGGCATCGTCGCGGCGATCACCGGCTATCTGGCGGATGAGGGCTGCTACATCACAGACAGTTCGCAGTTCGACGATCTGGAAACCGGCCTGTTCTTCATGCGCCTGACCTTCATCAGCCAGGAGGGCGCTTCGCTGGAGAAGCTGGAAAAGGGCTTCGAAGCGGTCAAGACCCGTTTCGGCATGAATGCCGACATCCGCGACAGCGAGCACCGCATGAAGGTGCTGCTGATGGTGTCGCGCTTCGGTCACTGCCTCAACGACCTGCTCTATCGCTGGAAGATCGGCGCGCTGCCGATCGAGATTGTCGGCGTTGTGTCCAATCACTTCGATTACCAGAAGGTCGTGGTCAACCACGATATCCCGTTCCACCATATCCCGGTGACCAAGGCCAACAAGGTTCAGGCCGAAGCCCGCATCATGGACGTGGTCGAGCAGACCGGAACTGAACTGATCGTGCTTGCCCGCTACATGCAGATCCTGTCGGATTCGATGTGCCAGAAGATGTCCGGCAAGATCATCAACATCCACCACTCGTTCCTGCCGTCGTTCAAGGGTGCCAACCCTTACAAGCAGGCCTATGAGCGCGGCGTGAAGCTGATCGGCGCGACGGCGCACTATGTCACGGCCGACCTTGATGAAGGTCCGATCATCGAGCAGGACATTGCCCGCATCACCCATGCACAGTCAGCCGAGGATTACGTCTCGATCGGCCGCGACGTCGAGAGCCAGGTTCTGGCCCGCGCCGTGCATGCCCATATTCACAATCGCACCTTTATCAACGGCAACCGGACTGTCGTCTTCCCGGCAAGCCCCGGCTCCTACGCCTCGGAACGCATGGGCTGATCCCTCGGCTTCAGCACCGTCAACGGCCTAACATCGTCAAATCCCTGAACGTTCGTCGCGTTCGGGGATTTTTTGTTTTGCGGATGCTCACGATTATCCGCTGCCTGAACTATTTGTTTAGTTGAGTAATTTTTCATTTTCCGGAAAACTGTCGCGCGAACCTCCCACGTTATGGGTGCAATGCAGCAACGATTGCCTCTTGTCATGTTGAGTAAAATACATATCACTAAACATATTGCTCAACACGGCGAGATTTAGCCGTCGAGCGAAGGGCGGGGAGCTCAGGTGAAATTGTAAGGTTTGGTGGCGGCCCCGGTGGATGGCAGTTGCGCAGCTTTGCGCCCTTTTGAACCAGGGGCCATGCCGCGCGAACAGTGGGAATTCCCGAAGCCGGCGTGGTGCCTGCTTCTGTATCTGGGAGGAATACATGCGGAAAATGACCAAGGCCCTTTTGGGGGCAACAACGGCGCTGACGCTTTCGGCAGGTGTGTCGCAGGCAGCCGAACTCACCCTTTGCTGGGCGGCATGGGATCCGGCAAACGCGCTGGTGGAACTGTCGAAGGATTTTACGGCGCAGTCCGGCACGGACATGAAATTCGAGTTCGTGCCGTGGCCGAACTTCGCCGATCGCATCCTCAACGAACTCAATGCCGGCGGCAAGCTCTGCGATCTTCTGATCGGCGACAGCCAGTGGCTCGGCGGTTCCGCCGAGAACGGCTACTACGTCAAGCTCAACGATTTCTTCGACAAGGAAGGGATCAAGATGAGCGATTTCGCGCAGGCCGCGGTGAATGCCTATTCGACCTGGCCGAAAGGTACGCCGAACTACTGGGCGCTTCCGGCCATGGGCGACGCCAATGCCTGGTTCTATCGCAAGGACTGGTTCGCCAAGCCGGAAATCCAGGCGGAATTCAAGGCTGCGACCGGACGCGATCTCGCACCGCCGACCACCTGGCCGGAGCTTCTGGAAACGGCGAAGTTCTTCAACGGCAAGGATATCGACGGCAAGAAGGTCTATGGCGCGGCGATCTTCACCGAGCGCGCGTCCGAAGGCATCACCATGGGCGCTACGCAGGCGCTGTACGCCAATGGCTTCAAGTATGAAATGACGCCGGGCAAGTATGACATGGAAGGTGCCGTGAATTCCGCCGATGCCGTCAAGGGGCTGGAGGAATACAAGGAACTCTACAAGTGCTGCACGCCGCCGGGTTATACCGACGCCTATATGGGTGAGACGCTGGATGCGTTCAAATCCGGGCAGGCGGCGATGGCAATGAACTGGTTCGCCTTCTTCCCCGGCCTCGTCAAGGACGAGAATGTCGGCGGCGACAAGATCGGCTTCTTCAACAATCCGAAGGGCACGACCAATGCCTCGACGCTTGGCGGGCAGGGCATCTCGGTCGTTGCCAACACCGATAATATGGATGGCGCGCTTGCCTACATCAAATGGTTCGCCCAGCCCGACGTGCAGAAGAAATGGTGGTCGCTCGGCGGTTATGCCGTGCACAATGCGGTGCTGAACGATCCGTCGTTCAAGGACAGCCAGCCGTTTGCGGCCGACTTCCTGGTTGCCATGAACCAGGTGCAGGACTTCTGGCAGGAACCATCCTACGCCATCCTGCTGCAGGCCACGCAGAAACGCCTGCACGACTACGTGGTCGCCGATCAGGGCACGGCGAAAGAAGCGCTCGACGGACTGGTCAAGGACTGGACGGAAGTCTTCGAAGACGACGGGAAACTCTGACATCCTCCCGGAATGGTCGCTCGGTGTGAAATCCGGGCGGCCGTTTCTCGACATGTTTCCGCTTTTTCTTCGTTCCAGGTGATGCCCGTGACCGATACCAATACAACTGTTCTGGACAAGGCCGCGGATAAGGCCGTACGAGCGACGCCCGTGCCGCTTGTGTACCGTGTCCGCGGCCTGTCCGATCGCTCGATCGCCTGGGTTTTCATCCTGCCGACGATCGTGCTGCTTCTCGCCATCAACATCTTCCCGCTGATCTGGGCGGTCTATCTCTCCTTCACGAATTTCCGGGCGAACCGACCCAATGCCGAAATCGAAGGCGTCGGGCTGTCTAACTATCAGCGTGTGCTCAACGATCCCGATATCTGGCAGGCGATGCAGACGACGGCGCATTTCGTCTTCTGGACGATCCTTCTGCAGATGCTGATCGGCTTTGCGCTGGCTTACCTGATCGACCGAAAATTTCGCGGCCATGCCTTCTGGACGACCGTCATCCTCATTCCGATGATGCTGTCGCCGGCCGTGGTCGGCAATTTCTGGCGGTTCCTCTACCAGCCGCAGATCGGCCTGTTCAATTATGTCTATTCCTTCTTCACCGGCGTCGAGCCGTCCTCCTTCGAAATGCTCGGTTCCGTGACGCTGTCGCCCTGGGCCATCATCATCGTCGATACCTGGATGTGGACGCCCTATGTGATGCTGATCTGCCTCGCCGGCCTGCGGTCGATCCCGGATTACATCTACGAGGCGGCGGAAGTGGACCGCGCGTCGGCCTGGCGGCAGTTCTGGTCGATCACCGTGCCGATGGCGCTGCCGTTCATCATGCTGGCCGTGCTGTTCCGAGCGATCGAGAACTTCAAGATGTTCGACATGGTCGTGCTGCTGACCGGTGGCGGGCCTGGCTCGACCACCGAGGTCGCCTCGATCACGCTGAAGCGCGAGGCCTTCGAAAGCTGGCGCACGGGTCGGGCCTCTGCCTTCGCCATCATCCTGTTCGTCGCCGTCTTCGGGCTCGCCAACATCTATGTCAAAGCGCTGAACAGGGTGAAACAACGATGAGCACCGCGAACACCGCCCATTCCGTCGTCGAGCCGAGCCAGACGACCAAGCGCATCGCCGGGGCGATCGTCATCCTCTATGCGATCGTGACCATGGTGCCACTCGCCTGGATCTTCCTGACGAGCTTCAAGTCACCGCCGGATTCGATCAGCTATCCCCCGAAGATTGTCTTTCAGCCGACGCTGGAGGGATATTGCAACCTCTTCACGACCCGGACCCGGCAGACGCCGGAATACATCCAGTCGCTCGGGGCGCCGGTCTCGACCTGTGATGAGATCACCCGCAACCGCAACATGGTCATTGCCGGTCCGTCCAACTACTGGCCCCGCTTCCAGAATTCGCTGATCATCGCCTTCGGCTCGACCTTCCTTGCCGTCTTCCTCGGCACGTTGTCGGCCTACGGGTTCTCGCGCTTCAAGGTGCCGCTGGCTGACGATCTGCTGTTCTTCATCCTGTCGACGCGCATGATGCCGCCGATTGCTGTCGCGATCCCTATCTACCTCATGTATCGCGAGCTTGGCCTTTCGGACACGGCGCTCGGGATGATCCTGCTCTATACCGCCGTAAACGTTTCGCTCGCCGTCTGGCTGCTCAAGGGTTTCATTGACGAAATCCCGCGGGAGTATGAGGAAGCGGCGATGATCGACGGCTATACGCGGCTGCAGGCCTTCCGCAAAGTGGTGCTGCCGCAGGCGACGACCGGCATCGCGGCGACCGCCATCTTCTGCCTGATCTTCGCCTGGAACGAATATGCCTTCGCGGTCCTCCTGACCTCCGGTTCCGCGCAAACCGCGCCCCCTTTATCCCGACGATCATCGGCGAGGGCGGACAGGACTGGCCGGCGGTTGCCGCCGGCACCACGATCTTCCTCGTACCGATCCTCGTCTTCACCATCCTTCTGCGCAAACAACTCCTGCGCGGCATCACCTTCGGAGCGGTTCGCAAATGACACACGAAAATCCGGCAACCGCCAAACCGAAACGTCCGTTCTTCCTGCGGCGCGGGGCTATGGAAAACATCGCCACGGCCCTGATCGCCATCGGCTTCCTGATGCTGTTCCAGCCTTTCGCACTGGTTCTCTACACCTATTCGCTGGTCACGCTTCTTGCCGGGACCGTGATGTTCATTATTGTCTCGAAATTTCCGGAGTAAACCATGGCGGAGATCAGGGTCAAAAACCTGCGCAAGGACTTCGGTGAATTTGTTGCCGTACAGGATTCAAGCTTTACCGTGGCGGACGGCGAGTTTCTGGCGCTGCTCGGACCGTCCGGCTGCGGCAAGACGACGACGCTCAGGATGATTGCCGGGCTCGAGCTGCCGACAAGCGGCCAGATCTTCCTCGATGGTGAGGATGTCAGCTTCAACCGGGCCAGCGCCCGCGATATTGCTTTCGTGTTCCAGCTGTTTGCGCTCTATCCGCATATGAATGTGCGCAAGAACATCGGCTTTCCGCTTCTCAGCCAGGGCGTGCCGAAGGCGGAGATCAAGGCGCGCGTCGAGGAGACGGCGAAACTGCTGCAGATCGGGCATATCCTTGACAAGTCCGTCTCGGGCCTTGCCGGTGGTGACCGACAGCGTGTGGCATTGGGCCGGGCAATCGTCCGGCGGCCGAAATGTTTCCTGATGGACGAACCGCTTGGCACGCTTGATGCGGAGTTCCGCGAGGTCATGGTGCATGAGCTGCGCGAGTTGCACAACCGCATCCATGCGACGACCGTTTACGTCACCCACGACCAGCACGAGGCCATGGCAATGGCTGACAAGATCGCCGTCATGAACCACGGCATCATCGAGCAGTTCGGCACGCCGCAGGAAATTTATAACCGCCCGGCGTCCATGTATGTCGCCGACTTCATCGGCTCGCCGCCGATGAATTTCCTGAAGTTTACGGCAGGTGTTCAAAAGGGCGCGGGCTCCGTATCTTTCGATGGTGTGGAGATCGCACTGCCGGAAGTGCATCAGGATCTGGCGCCGGGCGAACTAGCGCTCGGAGTTCGGCCGGAACATATCCGTTTCAATGACAGCTCGGCTTTGCGCGGCTCGGTCTATGGCGCGGAATATCTCGGCACCAACCAGATCGTCGCCGTCGAAACCGGCAAGGGCCTCCTGAAGGCACGCGTGTCGGCGGACCGGACATTCCGGATCGGTGAAACCGTCGGTCTCGAACTCAACAGCGAAAAACTGTCGCTGTTCGAATGCGCCTCCGGGCGCGCCGTCCAGTCATCGTTGTACACGGAGGCCCGTCATGGCTGAGGTTTCCCTGCAATCCATCTCGAAGTCCTTCGGTGACAATCCGGCCGTCAGCAATTTGACGCTGACAATCAGGGACGGCGAATTCGTGGTCTTGCTTGGTCCTACCGGGGCAGGAAAGACGACCACCCTGCGGTTGATCGCCGGGCTGGAGCGGCCGGACAAGGGCCGCGTCACGATCGGCGGACAGGACATGGCGAGCCTTGCGCCGGCCAGCCGCGACGTCGCCTTTGTCTTCCAGCAATATTCGCTCTATCCGCATCTGACGGTCTACGAGAACCTGGCTTTTCCGCTGCGTTCGCCAGCCCGCCGGATGGCTGCCGACGAGATCGACAGGCGTGTCCGCGAAGTCGCGAAGATGGTCCGGATCGACCACAAGCTGGAAAACCGTTCAACCCGGCTTTCCGGTGGTGAAATGCAGCGCGTTGCCATCGGCCGGGCACTGGTGCGAAAGCCTGCAATCTACCTGATGGACGAACCGCTGTCATCGCTCGATGCCAAGCTGCGCGGCGAGTTGCGGCTGGAACTGAAACGCATCCAGAGCGAACTCGGCTCGACCCTGCTTTATGTGACCCATGACCAGATCGAAGCCATGACCATGGCCGATCGTATCGGCATCCTCGATAACGGCCGGCTAGTGCAGGTCGGCACGCCGCGCGAAATCTACAGCAACCCGGCCAATCTGCATGTGGCCGCGCGCCTCGGCCAGCCGCATATCAATCTGATTCCAGCCGGGCTCGTACCGGGCGCGCAGCCGCCACCGGGCACTAAAACAGTTGGAGCGCGCACGGAACACTTGGAAATCCAGGCTGCAAACGGCAATGCCAATGCGCAGATCGACTGGATCGAGCATCTGGGCGATCAAAGCCACCTGCACATGCGCATCGCCGGCCACAAGTTGGTGACGCTGGCCAATCCCTATGTTCCGGTCAAGCCGGGCGACAATATTACGTTGACGCTGAAGGATCCGCTCTATTTCGGTGCGGATGGGCAGCGCCTGGTGTGATGCACAACACGCGATTGCTTTCCTTGCCGCCAGCGGAAAGGATGCCGATCAAAACCGCACTGGATGAATGCGATGAAACACTTCTTCAACGTCAAGGAAAACATCGTTACCGAAGCGCTGGACGGCCTTCTGCGCACCTCGCCGGCAGGCATGCTCGCGCGCCTCGACAGCTATCCGGATATCAAGGTGATCGTTCGTGCCGACTGGGACAAGTCGCGTGTTGCGGTGATTTCCGGCGGCGGTGCCGGTCATGAGCCGTCGCATGCCGGCTTCGTCGGCAAGGGCATGCTGACGGCGGCGGTATCAGGGGAAATCTTTGCGTCGCCCAGCGTCGATGCGGTTCTTACTGCCATCCGGGCGGTCACCGGCAAGCCGGGTTGCCTGCTGATCGTCAAGAATTACACCGGCGACCGCCTGAACTTCGGTCTGGCAGCGGAAAAGGCCCGTGCAGAGGGTTTCGATGTCGAGATGGTCATCCTTGCGGACGACATCGCGTTGCCTGATATCAACCAGCCGCGCGGGGTGGCCGGCACGCTTTTCGTCCACAAGATCGCCGGTTATCTGGCTGAAAACGGAAAATCGCTGGCCGACGTCGCTGCGGCGGCACGTGCAGCGTCCGGTGATATCGTCTCGCTCGGCGTTTCCTTCTCCTCCTGCTCGATCCCGGGCCAAGCCTACGAGGAGCGCCTCGGGTCTCAGGAGGGGAGCTTGGCCTCGGCATCCATGGTGAGCCGGGCGTCGAGCGGATCGCTGTCCAGCGGGCGGACGAGATCGTCGCGATCATGACGGAGCGGCTGTCGGCTGCCATGCAGGCTGACGCGCGCTACTGCCTGCTGATCAACAATCTCGGCGCCGTGCCGCCGGTGGAAATGACGCTGATCGCCCATGCGGTCCTATCCTCGCCTTTTGCAAAGAGCATCGCCCTGACGATCGGGCCGGCACCGCTGATGACGGCGCTGAATATGAATGGCTTCTCGCTGTCGCTGATCCGACTCGACGCGGCGCGGGAAGAAGCGTTGGGCTTCCCCGTCGCACCGCATGCCTGGGTTCCACCGGTGATTGTCCATGACGTGGCGATCCTGCCAGTACCGGCAGTCCCGGCCGGTTCGCAGCGGGCACCGGCGAGCCAGGATGCGGTGGTCGAGAAGGTGTTGACGACGGTCTGTGAAAGACTGATCTCGATCGAGGCCGAGCTCAACCGTCTGGATGCAAAAGCCGGCGACGGCGATACCGGCTCGACAGTCGCGACCGGCGCGCGCAGCCTGCTTGCGCAGAAGGACCGGCTGCCGCTTGCCGATCCGGCAGCCCTTCTCGCCGTTGTCGGTGATACGCTTGGGACGGTGATGGGCGGGTCGAGTGGTGTTCTTCTGTCCATCTTCTTCACCGCCGCTGGAAAGGCACAGGCGGAAAAAGGCGATATGGCTGCAGCCCTGCTGTCGGGGCTGGAGCGCATGACCTTTACGGCGGCGCAAAGCCGGGCGATCGGACCATGGTCGATGCGCTGGAACCGGCCCTGAAGGCTCTGGTGAGTGGTGGCATTCAGGCGGCATCTGTCGCTTCGGCGAAGGGGCTGAGGCAACCGAGTCGATGCGCAAGGCCAAAGCTGGCCGTTCGGCCTATATCGCAGAACGCGAACTCGACGGTGTGATGGACCCCGGCGCCTATGCTGTGGCGCAGGTTTTTGCAGCACTCGCCGGTTTGCTGGAGCCCGCATGAACGCTACCGCTCAAATTGCTCAGTCGCCTGTCTCCGTCTCGATCGGCGCTTTGATCGAGAGGTGCCGATCGGAAATCGCCACCCATGCGGATCGCCTGAACGGACTTGATTGCGCTATCGGCGACGGCGATCACGGGACAAACATGCTGCGTGGTTTCGACGCGCTGCTTGCCGAGCGCGAACTGCTCAATGCCCTGCCGATTGACGAAACACTGGTTGAGGCTGGTCGAATTCTCGTCATGACGATCGGCGGTGCCTCAGGCCCGCTTTATGGCACCCTTCTGATTGAGCTTGGCAGGGCGCTTGGAAGCGGCGTCGTGAACAATGAATTTTCGAGCGCATTCCAGCAGGCGGTGGACGCCGTTGCAAAACGAGGCAAATCAAAGGGCGGCGACAAGACGCTGCTTGACGTTCTTTATCCAGTTGCTGATCTCTTGGATGAGCAGCACGATATCGAAGGCCTGCCAGGTATGGCATTCGCGTTTGCAGAGAGCACGGTTCCCCTGCAAGCCATGCGGGGACGGGCATCGTTTCTTGGCGAGCGGTCCATCGGCCATATGGACCCCGGTGCGGCGAGTTGCGCGCTTCTGATTGCGGCTGTCTGCCGCGCGTTGAACGAAGGATGCAGGGCATGAGCGCCGCCACCAACAATGTCGGCATCGTCATCGTCTCCCATTCGCCGCTGATCGCCAGGGGTGCCGCGGACATGGTTCGCCAGATGGTCGGCGATAGCGTCCCGCTTGCCTGGTGCGGCGGCAATCCGGCCGGAGGACTGGGGACGGACATGGCCGCCATCCTTCAGGCGATCGAGGATGCCTGGTCGGACGCAGGTGTTGCAATCTTCGTTGATCTGGGTGGTGCGGAAACCAACAGCGAGATGGCCGTCGAGGCCATTGGTGCGCCGCGTTCGGCCCTGATTGCGATCTGCAACGCGCCGATCGTCGAAGGCGCGGTGATGGCCGCGGCCGAAGCGTCGGGCGGCGCATCGCTGGCACGGGTCGTTGCGACTGCCGAGGAGCTTTCGCCGTCATGACGGAGAAACGAACGTGTTTGCAGGCAGAGCTATCCTCGCCGGGCGCGCAGGCTTCCGTCGAGCTGTTGATCACCCATGGTGTCGGCCTGCATGCACGTCCCTCGGTGTTGTTTACCCGGCTTGCCAAGAGCTTTCCGTGCACGATCGAGATCGAAGTCAATCGCTCAGGTCTCTGGCTGAGTGCAAAGAGCATCGTGAAGGTCATGGGCGCACGGATTCGCAAGGGATCGACCCTGCGTATCCGTGCCAGTGGTCTGCGGGCCGAAGAGGCGATCCGCGGTCTGGAAGCGCTTTTTGCAAACGACTTCGGCGAAGTCCAGGATCCAGCCGGGGAAGCATCGCATGTCCGGGGCGCGTGACCTTCCTGGGCGGAGCTGGCGTGGACAAGGCAATGGCATCGGCCTTGCCGTCGGTGCGGTCCACATCGGGCCGAATCCTGTTGTCGCAGTTCCGGTTGCCCATCCTGGCGATCCGCAAATCCTGGCGGCTGCTATCGAAACGGCCATTGCCGATCTCCAGGCACTGATGGCGGCTGCCGATCCGCACAGCCGCAATATTCTGGAATTCCAGGTGGAGATGCTCTCCGATCCCGCAATCCGCGATATCGGTTCCGATCGGGCGGACGATGGAACAGGGACCGTTCTGGCCTGGGTTTCCGCAATCGAAGACTATATTGCCGGCTTTGAAAGCTCGGACGACGACGATATCTGCGCTCGGGCCGTTGATGTAATCGACATTCGCAACCGCGTCCTGGGCGCGCTGAACGGAACAAGGGCGGATGACTTCCCCGCAGGATCAATTTTTGTCGGCGCGGACATCGCCCCCAGCCTCTTTCTGACCCACGACTGGACGAGCGGTGGCGGCATAGCCTTGAGCGCCGGCAGCACCGCGAGCCATGTCGCGATGCTCGCCCGCGCCCGGTCAGTGCCCATGGTCGTTGGCCTTGGACCTGTCCCGCTGGAAAATGGTATGCGGCTGATGGTCGACGGCATCAGGGGAATTGTTCTGCCTGAGCCAACAGAAACGGATATTGCAGAAGCCTTGTGTTCCATCGAAATTACAAGCGCGTCGGCGGCCAAGTCAAATCTTCCACCGGACGGCGAAATCAAGAGTGGCATGACTTGCCTGGTCAACATCGGCCATCCGGCGGAACTCGCTGCCGTGAGCGCCGACTGCGCGGGTATCGGCCTGCTGCGCAGCGAGTTCCTGATGTCTTCCACTGCCGATCTTGCCAACGAGGAGCGGCAATATCGTCTCTATGGTGAGGCCTTGTCCTGGGCAGGCGAGCGGCCGGTTACGGTGCGGCTGCTGGATCTGGGCGGTGACAAGGCACTTGGCGGGTTTGGTGCCAACGAACGCAATCCGTTCCTTGGAATGAGGGGCATCCGGCTGCTTCTTGCGCATCCGGATCTGCTCCGGGTGCAGGCACGCGCCTTGCTCCGTGCGGCGGTCCTTGGCAACCTCAAGGTCATGCTGCCGATGGTCACGGTTGCGTCCGAAATCACAGTGACGCGGCGCATCTTTGCGGAAGAGGCGGAGGGGCTTGCGAGACGGCATGTGGCGTCGCGCATGCCGGATATCGGCATGATGGTCGAGGTTCCGGCGGCAGCCTTGATGCTCGATCGTTTCGAGAATGCGGATTTCTTTTCGCTGGGGACCAATGATCTTGCCCAATATCTGAGCGCGGCAGCGCGGGACAGCGCCGCGGCTTCCAGCCTCTATGAGCAAACGCGGCCGGCGCTGCTGCGGTTGATCCGCCAAACGGTAGCGATGGCGGACATGATGGGCAAGCCGATCGGCATTTGTGGCGACCTTGCCGGCATTCCGGATGCGTTGTCGGAACTGCTGGCCTGTGGCCTCAAGCAGTTTTCCGTTGCTCCCCAGCAGCTTGCGGCCCTAAAGACAGCGCTTCATCACACCAAGACGGGAAGCTGACAATGGCGCGCGACGCAAATGAGGATGCGATCACCGCCTATAAGGCCATCCTTGCGACGATCATAGATAATCGTCCCTCTGGGACACGGCAGCGACTGGCCGCGGCACTGGGCAAACACCGCAGCTTTGTCACGCAGATTACCAGCCCCAGCTATTCCACGCCGCTGCCAGCCAGGCATCTCGCGACGATCTTTCAGGTCTGCCACGTCAGCAAGGGCGAGCAGGACCGTTTCCTCGAGGCCTATCAATTGGCCCATCCGGGAAAACTGCCCGATCTCGGGCATGCCGCCGGGTTGCGGCAATTGACGCTGATGGTTGCCGATTTCGGAGATGACAAGAAGAATCAGATGCTCGATGAGGCCATCCAGGATTTCGTCCAGAAGATGGTCTCTCTATCGCGTGAGGCCGATTAGAATGCGGGCTGCCGTGGTTTTGGGAAAAGACAATACAGGGACGGGGCTGGCAAATTGCGGTTGCTCGGATACGATTGTTTCCGGGGAGATCGATGAAGAAATTCATGAACGATGCGGGATCGCTGGCCGCCGACAGCCTGGAGGGCTTTGTTGCTGCGCATGAGGATCTCGTCGCGTTCGGGCAGGGACGAAAACACATTCGTCGTCGGGTGTTTACCCCCGGTAAGGTTGCGGTCATCGCCGGTGGAGGTGCAGGCCACGAGCCGATGCACGTCGGCTTTATCGGCAAGGGCATGCTGGATGCCGCCTGTACCGGACATGTCTTCACGTCGCCGACGCCGGATCAGATACTCGGTGCCATCCAGGAGGCCGACAATGGCGCGGGCGTGCTTCTGATCGTCAAGAATTATGATGGCGACCTGATGAATTTCGAGATGGCGGCGGAGATGGCCGTATCTTCGGGTTCACACCGGATCGAAACATTGATCGTCAATGATGATATCGCGATCGAGCGGACCGCGCGCGGTACAGGACGCCGCGGCGTCGCGGGCACGCTTATCGTCGAGAAGATTGTCGGCGCTGCCGCCGAAGGCGGTGTCGATCTCGCGACGCTGAAGACGGTCGGTGAAGCAGCCATTGCCGCGACGCGGACCATGGGGGTCGCGTTGCGCGGTGCAACGGTGCCGCAGATAACGCGGGAGACTTTCGCGCTTGGTGACGACGAGATGGAGGTCGGTGTCGGCATCCATGGTGAGCCAGGCCGGTCGCGCCAGAAGATTACCGATGCTTCCACTATTGCGACCTTGGTCTGCAACCAGATACTCGCTGATCTGGCGCCTGCCGAAGGACAGCGCATCCTGCTCCTCGTCAATGGCCTCGGAGGAACGCCACCCTCCGAACTTTACGTCATGTTCGGCCTTGCCCGGCGCTTTTTCGAAGCGCGCGGCCTGGTGGTCTCGCGCAGGCTCGTGGGAACCTATGCAACGTCGCTCGACATGGCCGGCATGTCGATCACGGTGACGCTGCTGGACGATGCGCTGACGACTTTGTGGGATGCGCCTGTAAGCACAGCTGCGTTACGTTGGTAAGTCATAGATTTTATACAGAGGGTGCGATCTGGATCGCCGTGCCATCGGAAAAGCGCGAGAAGCGGAACGGCAGCGGATCGACGATTGGCGTATTGCCCATCACCAGATCGGCCGTCAGGTGCCCGGCACCCGGACCAATACCAAAACCATGACCGGAAAAGCCGGTGGCAATGGTCAGGCCGGGGAGGGCATCGATGTTCGAGATCACCGGCACAGCATCGGGCGTCACGTCGATCAATCCGGCCCAGATTTGTAGCGGTTTCGCGTTCTTCAAAACGGGAATTGCGTCTGCTGCGGCTTTCAGGGCGGAAAGTACGGAGCGCTCATCCGGTTTGGGATCGAGAATGCGGTGTCGCTCAAATGCACCGGGCCGGTCGAGTGGCGGTGGCATGATCTCCCACAGTTCCTGCCAGCTTCTGGCGCTCAATCCGAGCTGCACGCTGTCTCCTTCCGCCTTTCGGGCCGGCTGGAACTCCCGGTAAAAGGCCAGGCTGTCGGGAACGAGCGCATGCTGGTTCTCAGCGCTGTGGGCGATCGTGTAGCCGCCATCGAGCCGCCTGCGGTAGGCATAGGTCCAGTCCGCTCCGGCGCCATCAGGTCCGCCACTGACCGGGCTCGTGCGCAGCACGGAGTTGCGCACTTTCAGTTGCGGCAGCCGCAGGCTGAGGCCCTTGCAAAACAGCCGCGACCAGGCGCCGCCGGCTAGAACGACGGCCGACGTCTCTATGCGGCCTTTTTCGGTGATGACGGCGGAAATCCGGCCGGCGCTCTTTTCGATGCCGCGCACGGCGCAGCCGATGAACAGTCTTGCGCCCGCCCGACGCCCCCCGTCCGCAATCGCCGGCACCGCTTTCTGCGGCTCGGCGCGCGCATCGCTCCTCGTATACATCGCACCCTTGTAGCGGGCGGCGGCACCCGGCATCAGGGCCGCGGTTTCGTGGGTGTCGATCTCCCGGCTATCGAGACCATGGGCCCTTGCATTCACCAGCCAGTTTTCATGACTGGCGACATCCTTGTCCGTTTGCGCAAGATAGAGGATGCCTGAGCGGCGGAACCCGGTCTCGCCGCCGATGCGTGCATCGAGCCCGTCCCAAATCTTCAGGGACTCAATGGCGAGCGGAATTTCGCGTGGGTCGCGGCCCATGACGCGCACCCAGCCCCAGTTGCGGCTGGATTGTTCGCCGCCGAGCACGCCTTTTTCGCAGAGCACGACTTCGACGCCGCGTTCGGCCAGAAACAGCGCCGTGCTGACGCCGATGATGCCACCACCGATAATAACGACATCTGCCCTGGTTGGCAGGCTGCGGTCTGTTTCAGCTAAATCGAGAGGTGGACCCGGCATGTTTTCGTCTCGGTGCATGGCAGTAGTACAGCGAGAATTTCACCCGCCGAGCCGGAGATCAAGCCTGATTTTTGACCGGAAGCTCGAAGGCGTCGCTTTCGCCCTCGACCAGTTCCATAGGCCAGATCCTGTGGGCCGGCGTCTGGGGATAGTGGTGCTTGAAGCTGGGCATGGAGGCGAGCAGCGATTCCGCCAAAGCAATGCCAAGGTCGCGCAGAGACAGTCGGAAGCAGGTCAGCGGCGGTGACAGGAAACGTGACTGCGGGCTCTCGCGAAAGCCGATCACCGCAAAGTCGCGGCCCGCATGAATGCCGGCTTCCGCCAACCTTCGGTAAAGCCCGATCGCCATGACCTCGTAGATCAGAAGGATTGCCGTCGGCTGTTTGCCGGAGCGCAAAAGTTCGTCGGCGGCGAAATAGCCGCCCTGTTCACTCGAACTGGTGCGGGTAACCAGGTCCGGATCGAAGGCCAGCCCGTGTCGCGCCAGGGCCTGTTTGTATCCGTCGAGGAAGATATAGCCGAGATTGGCCTCGTTGTGCGGCACCGCAATCGCGATGCGCCGGTGTCCGCGACCGACCAGCCTGTCGATCGCCCGGCTGGCCACGCCTTCGAAATCGAGATCCAGCCAAGGCGGATTGTGCCCGGATTCGCTTCGTCCCAGCGCGATGAACGGAATTTTCGCCTTTTCGAGCATGTCGATACGTTTGTCGATTTTTCGGGTTGCCGAGATGATCATGGCATCGACGAGGCGGCGCGCAACGATACGCTGCAGATAGGCGTTCGGGTCCTCGTCGGTCGAACATGGCAGGAGAATGAGATCGAGTTGGTGACGGGCGAAGACACTTTGCGCGCCGTCCACAACACCCATGAAGAAGTTATCGCTGTTTTCAACGGTTTGGGCGCTCGATTCCATCATCAATCCGATGGTGTTTGTCGTGCCCTGGCGCAGGCTGCGGCCGGATTGGTTGGGGACGTAGCCAAGTTCGACCGCCGCCTCCAGCACACGTTTGCGGGTGTCTTCATTGACGTCGGGTCGGCCATTCAGCGCGCGCGAGACTGTTCCGATCGAGATATCGAGATGCTGCGCCAGGCGGCGAATTCCCTTCATGCTTCGGTCTCTCTCCCATCTCCACACGCTGCACAGTTCTAATTCCTATTGACACGTTTCGAAAATGCATCATAGTACCGTAAACGTTTACGGAAATCAGGTAGGAGTGATATCCGTAAGCTTTGAAGGAGGAGAACCCCATTTTTAACGCTGTTCTATGCGGGTGCGGAGCTATGGCCAAAGGTTGGCTGAAAGCGATCGCGGAAACCCCAAGGTTACAATCGACGGTGCGCATTGTCGGGCTCGTGGATGTCAATCCGCAAGCGGCGACCGCACTTGCCGAAGCGTTCCAGTTGAAGGACGTCGTGATCGGGTCCGATCTCGAGACCGTGCTCGCAAAAACCAGCGCTGATGTCGTCTTCGATGTCGTCATCCCGGCTGCCCGCCACAGCGTCGTCTCGACCGGGCTGCGCCTCGGTTGCCATGTACTCAGCGAAAAGCCGATGGCGGTGTCGTTGGAAGAGGGCCTTGATCTTGTTGCTCGCGCCGAGAAAGCCGGCCGCATACATGCGGTGGTGCAGAACAGGCGCTTCATTTCCGGTGTCCGTCGCATGCGTGCCTTCCTTGACAGCGGGGCCATTGGCGAGCTCACAGGCATTCACTGCGACTTCTTCATCGGTGCGCATTTCGGTGGTTTCCGCGAGGCGATGGACAATGTGCTTCTGCTCGATATGGCGATCCATACGTTCGATGCGGCGCGCTTCGTTGCCGACAAGACGCCGCTTGCCGTCTATTGCCATGAGAGCAACCCGAAGGGGTCGTGGTACGGTCGGGATGCCGCCGCCGATGCGATCTTCGAGTTTTCCGACGACGTGACCTTTACATATCGCGGCTCGTGGTGCGCCGAAGGCGCCAATACCAGCTGGGAAAGCCAGTGGCGTATTATCGGCACCAAGGGCACGCTGCTTTGGGATGGTGCCGACGCATTTCAGGCGCATCGCGTCGTCGGCAATGACGGTTTCCTGCGTGATCTGGAGCCCGTCAATGTGCCCGAACTGGCCGATGATGCACAGACGCACGGCCATGCCAGCGTGATTTCGGATTTCATTGCCGCTATCCGCGATGGATCCGAGCCGGAGACGGCAAGCAACGACAATATCAAAAGCCTTGCCATGGTTTTTGCGGCGATCGAAAGCGCCCGCAGCCGGCAGCGCGTGACCATTCAGAACAGGACAGTTTGATGAGCAATCCAGCAAAATCCATCCGTATCGGCACCATGGTCAGCGCATCCGCGGGCAAGGCCGCCACCCGCATCGGGCAGATTGCCGATATGGGATTCGAGAGTTTCGAACCCTTCTTCTGGCAGACGACCAATGGCCAGGATCTTGCAGAACTCGGCAAACGCTGCATCGAGGCGATCGGCGCCCGGGATATCACCATCTCGACGCTCGGCATGTTCGGCAATCCGCTGGAAACGACGGATATCGACCGCGACACACTGCAGGGCTGGAAGGATTGCATCGACAATGCACACCATTTCGGCGCAACCTGCGTTGCAGGCTTTACCGGTCGAGTTCGTAATAAGCCACTCACGGACAGCTTGCCCCGCTACAAGGAAATCTGGAGCGAGCTTGCCAAGCGCGCGGCCGATAAGGGTGTTAAGATCGCTTTCGAGAACTGCGCCATGGACGGCAACTGGGCGAGCGGCGACTGGAACATCGCCCACAATCCGGACGCCTGGGAACTGATGTTCAACGAGACGCCGGATGACAATATCGGGCTTGAATGGGAACCTTGCCACCAGATGGTCTATCTCATCGATCCGCTGCCGCAGATCCGCAAATGGGCGCCCAAGATTTTCCATGTGCACGGCAAGGATGCCACGATCCGCTGGGACGTGATCCGCGAGCACGGTATTTTCGGCAAGGAAAAGTTCGTCTTCATGCGCACGCCGGGTTTCGGCGATACCAACTGGACGGATGTGATTTCCGAACTGCGGCTTGTCGGGTGGTCCGGGTCGATCGACATCGAAGGCTGGCATGATCCGGTCTATCGCGATGCGCTGGAAATGACCGGCCAGGTTCATGGCCTGAATTATCTGAAGACATGCCGGGGCGGCGATTTCATCGTCGATCCGGTCTGAGCGTGCATGCCCTGCCGGCATGGAGGATGCCGGCATTTTAGGGATAACCAACAGGAGGAAAAGATGGGTATCCGGAATCTCTTAGTTATGGGGGCTTTTGCCCTTGCAAGCGTGTCCACCTTCGCCGTTTCGGCCAAGGCTGAGGATGTAACGATCAGCGTCTGGTCGCTCGACCGCGATATTCAGCCGGCGCCTACTCTCGTGGCGGATTTCAACAAGCTGAACACCGGGATCAAGGTCGAGTACCGCCAGATCCAGTTTGACGATGTCGTCAGCGAAGCAATGCGCGCCTACTCGACCGGTCAGGCGCCTGACATCATCGCCATCGACAATCCCGAACACGCTTTATTTGCGTCGCGTGGTGCGTTTCTCGACCTGACGGACATGATTGCCAAGTCCAGCGAAATCAAGACCGCAAACTATTTCCCCGGTCCTCTTGCATCGACCATGTGGGACGGCAAAAATTACGGCGTGCCGAAGGCGACCAACACCATCGCGCTCTACTACAACAAGGATATGTTCAAGGCGAAGGGGCTTGATCCGAACAAGCCGCCGCAGACTTGGGACGAATTGCTCGATGCAGCGCGCAAGCTGACGGATCCGGGCGCAAACGTCTATGGTCTTGCCTTCTCCGCAAAGGGCAATGAGGAAGGGACCTTCCAGTTCCTTCCCTGGGCGCAGATGGCTGGCGGCGGCTACGAGAACATCAATTCGGAAGGATCGATCAAGGCGCTCGACGTCTGGAAGACGATCATCGACGAGAAGCTCGCATCGCGGGACAGCCTTACCCGAGGCCAGTGGGATTCGACCGGCACCTTCAATTCCGGCAATGCCGCCATGGCGATTTCCGGTCCATGGGAACTGGACCGGATGCTGACGGAAGCGAAATTCGACTGGGGCGTCGCATTGTTGCCGGTGCCGGAAGCCGGCGCAGAGCGTTCATCGGCTATGGGCGATTTCAACTGGGCGATTTTCGCCAACACCCAGCATCCCGCTGAAGCCTTCAAGGTGCTGGAATATTTCGTCTCGCAGGATATCAGGATGTTCTCGGATTTTGGACAACTGCCGGCCCGCTCGGATATCGCCATTCCCGCGACCGGAAAGCCGCTCAAGGATGAAGCGCTCAAGGTCTTCACCGAACAGCTGAAATACGCCAAGCCCCGCGGTCCGCATCCGGAATGGCCGAAGATCTCCAAGGCGATCCAGGATGCCATCCAGGCTGCTCTGACCGGCCAGATGAGCTCGAAGGACGCGCTCGACCAGGCCGCCGAGAAGATCAAGGCCGTGCTCGGTTGATGCAAGGTGCTCCCGAAAGGGGCGCCACTTCACCCGTTTTGAAGTTTCCTCCCGGAAGGGGCTGCCCACGCGCTTGCGCTAGGCAGCCCCGTTCGGAACGGACGAGGGCAGCATGAAACGATTTTTCTCCAGCATCACCGATGGCAAGGGCTTCGACATCTTGCTTGTCGCCTTTCCGCTCGGCTACCTCTTTCTCATGTCCGGCCTGCCGCTCCTCTACAATGTCCTGATGAGCTTTCAGGAGGTGGACATGTTCAGCCTGGGGACGTTCTGGCGGCCCTTTGTCGGCCTGAAGAATTATCGGGACCTGTTCGCGCAGCCGGAAACGCTGCCGATCCTCTACAATACCGGCATTTTCGTCGTCGCCTCGATCGCCGGGCAATTCCTGCTCGGCTTCGGGCTGGCGTTGTTCTTTTGGACCAATTTTCCGGGTGCCTCGTGGCTTCGCGGCCTCTTCCTTGTTTCCTGGGTGATGCCCGGCCTCGTCGTCGGCGCGATCTGGAACTGGATCCTGTCGGGCGACTTCGGCGTGCTGAATTTCCTGCTGCGCGAGACCGGCATCATCGACGGAAATATCTTCTGGCGTTCGGACCCCGATTTTTCGCTCTGGGCCGTCATCATTGCGAATATCTGGCTTGGCATGGCCTTCAACATGATCCTGCTGTCTGTCGGTCTCTCGGCGATCCCGAAGGACCTCTATGAGGCTGCTGAACTCGATGGTGCCAACGCTTTCCAGCGTTTCTGGACGATCACCCTTCCGATGATGCGCTCGAGCATCGGTGCGATCATTTCGCTGGGGCTGATCTTCACCCTGCAGCAATTCGATCTGTTCGCGGCCATCACGTCAGGTGGGCCGAACAATTCCTCCAACGTGACGCAATACTGGGCTTGGGACCTGTCCTTCCGCCAGTATGATTTCGCCAAGGGCGCGACGATTTCCGTCATCATGATCGTCTTCGTGATGTTTGCATCGGTCGTCTATGTGCGATCCACACGCCATGAGGTGCGGGGATGAGCGAGATGATGCGCAACCGCCTGATGCTGGCCGCCGCCATATTCCTGGCAGCGATCTACCTGTTTCCGCTTTACTGGATGTATATCACCGCGCTGAAGACCGGCTCGGCAATGTTCGCGACGCCGCCGCAGTTCTGGCCGAGCGATCCGCAATGGCAGATTTACGGCGAAGTCTGGCAGAGCCGCAATATGGGTCGATATCTGTTCAATTCGCTGGTCATCGCGTTTGGTGCGGTTTCGCTCATCTGCGTGCTGGGCGTCGGCTGTGCCTATGTGCTGGCGCGTTATCGCAATGTCTGGGTCGATATCGGCCTGTTCCTCATCCTGATGCTGCAGGTCCTGCCGGCCTCGTTGATGATCACGCCGATCTTTGTCGGGTTTTCCCAGATAGGCCTGCTCGCCAGCCCGCGCTTTGCCGTGATCCTTGCAATTGCCGCGAAAAGCATGCCGTTCTTCGTTGTTCTCGTTCGCGCCACCTTCATGAGCGTGCCGCAGGAACTGGAGGAGGCGGCGCTTGTCGACGGCAATTCGCGCGTCGGCGCCTTCTGGCATATCGTCCTACCACTGGCGCGCAACGGCATCCTGGTCAGCGCCATTCTGATCTTCATGCAGGCCTTCGGCGAGTTCGTCTACTCGAAGTCGATCATTCAGGCGGTGGAGCTACAGCCGGCCAGCGTCGGGCTGAATTCCTTCATGGGGCCGAACACCAATGAATGGAACAACATCATGGCCTACGCGACGATGTATGTGACGCCGATCCTCGCCATCTTTGTCCTTCTGCAGCGCCGTATCGTTTCCGGCCTCACCTCGGGAGCCCTCAAATGACCCTTCAGATCGAACTGTCCGGCGTCAACAAATACTACGGTGCCTTCCACGCGCTGAAGAATATCGATCTGGCGATCGAGAAGGAAGCTTCGTCGCGCTTGTCGGGCCGTCCGGCTGCGGCAAGTCCACGCTCCTGCGGTCGCTGGCCGGGCTTGAGAGCATCTCGACCGGCGACCTTCGCATTGCCGGCGACCTGATGAACAACGTGCCGCCCCGCAAGCGAGATGTTGCCATGGTCTTCCAGACCTATGCGCTCTACCCGCACATGACCGTCGAGCAGAACCTGACCTACAGCCTGCGCATTCGCGGCGTGAGCAAGGCCGAGATGAAAAAGGCAGCGGCAGAGGTCGCGGCGACGACCGGCCTTTCGGAACTGCTGGGGCGTTATCCGCGTGAATTGTCCGGCGGCCAGCGTCAGCGGGTCGCCATGAGCCGGGCGATCATCCGCAATCCCAAGGCCTTCCTGTTCGACGAGCCCCTGTCGAACCTCGATGCTGCGCTGCGCGTGCACATGCGCAAGGAAATCCGCATGCTGCACGACCGGCTGGGTGCGACCTCTGTCTATGTCACGCACGACCAGGTCGAAGCGATGACCATGGCCGACCATGTCGTCGTCATGCGCGACGGCATCATCGAACAGCAGGGGCGTCCGCTGGACCTCTATGATCGGCCCGCCAACAAGTTTGTCGCCGGCTTCATCGGTTCGCCGGCCATGAATTTCATTCCGGCCACGGTCGGTCAGGACGGTCTGTCTCTTGTCGTTCATGTCGGAGAGCCGCAGACGATCGTCATGGACAGGGCGCTCGAACCTGGCCGCAGCGTTTTCGCGGGCCTGCGACCGGAGCACCTGCATGCCGCCGATGCCGGTGAGGGCACGTTCCGCTTCCCCGTCGGCATCGTCGAGACGACGGGGTCCGCGACCTATATCTCGACGGCAACGACTCCTGAGATCACCATCGTCGATACGACACGTCGCTCCATCCGGTCCGGCGATGTCATCGAGCTTTCGATCCGGCCCTCAGACGTGCATGTCTTCGATGCGCAGACCGGCATGCGCCTTTAAATGTAACCGTTTTTTCTGGATAAAAATACGTTTGACGGCTTGACAGGAAAGACCCCGCCGATATTCCTTGTGCCGGATTTTAAGGACGGTTCACGGAACCGCGACAGGGAGAAACGACCATGGCTGGACTACTCGCGGGCAAGCGCGCCGTCATCACGGCGGCAGCGCAGGGGATCGGGCGCGCTGCAGCGGAAGCCTTCCAGCGGGAAGGTGCCATCGTCACGGCGACCGATATCAATGCGGAAAAGCTCAGTGAACTCAAGGCGCTCGGCATGAATGTCGCGACGCTTGACGTGACAAGCAAGGATGCGATCGAAGCCTTTGCCGCGGCCACAGGGACGATCGACGTGCTGTTCAACTGCGCGGGTTTCGTCCATGCCGGAACCATCCTTGAAGCGGGCGAGCGTGACTATGATCTCGCCTTCGACCTCAACGTCAAATCCATGTTCCGCCTAATCCGGGTCTTCCTGCCGGGCATGATTGAAAATGGCGGCGGCTCGATCATCAACATGTCGTCGGTCGCCGGTGTTCCGGCCGGTGTGCCCAACCGTTTCGTCTATTCGGCGAGCAAGGCGGCGGTGATCGGCCTCACCAAGTCGATCGCCATCGACTATATCAAGCAGGGTATCCGCTGCAACGCGATCGCGCCGGGCACCGTGCAGTCTCCGTCTCTGGAGCAACGGATGAGGGCCCAGGGCAATTACGAGGAAGCGCGGGCTGCCTTTATCGGCCGCCAGCCGATGGGCCGCCTCGGCGAGCCGGAGGAGATCGCGGCGCTTGCCGTCTATCTCGGCAGCGATGTCTCCGCCTATACGACCGGCCATGTGCACGTGATCGACGGCGGGCTCAGCCTGTAGGCCCTATCTCCGTTGCAGATGTACAGCGTCGGAGCCTGCGTTATAGTTGGCCCATGACCGACATGCCACCCGCCAGCCTTCGCCCCGTCCTGCGCATCGATTTTCCGAATGCTGAAAGGTTGGGGCGTGGCAAGATCATGCTTCTCGAACATATCCGTGAGACCGGCTCGATCTCTGCGGCGGGACGCGCCATGGACATGTCCTATCGGCGTGCCTGGCTCTTGGTCAGTGCGCTGAATACGATGTTCTCGGAACCCTCGGTCGAATCCCAGCGCGGCGGAAAGCAGGGGGCGGAGCAGCCGTCACGCCGTTTGGCGAGGAACTGATCCGCCGGTTCCGGGCGATGGAGGCGAAAATCGCCGCGACCATGGCCGACGACCTCGCTTGGCTCGAGGACAATCGCCGCAGCGAGACAGTCACGGGTTCAGCGCCACGCTCTTGATGACGAGATGGACCGGCATTCCGATCGACAGGCCGAGGCGTTCGCCGGAGAATCCTGTGATGCGCGAGACGATGATGTTGCCGCCGCAATCGACACGGACGTCAATTGCCCCGTTCTCTTCCTCCGCAATTTCAGCGATCGTGCCTTCGATGATGTTGAGTGCGCTGAGGCCCTCGGGGCGCTTGGTCGCGAGCATCACGTCGCGGGCCGCGATATGCAGGCGGATGTCGCGACCGTCTGCGAGCGAGATCTTTGGCACGCGGAACAATGTGTCGCGTGCACGGATCACCGTCAGTCGCGGCTCGTGGTCGTCTGTTTCGACGACACCTTCGATAACGGCACCCGCCTCCCGCTTGCCGATCATCGGCGAGAGTGCCGACAGGCTGAGGACCGACGCCGCGTCGCCGGCGGCGGTCACGCGGCCGTTTTCCAGCGCAATCACCCTGTTGGCAAGGCGTGCGACCTCTGTGACCGAGTGGCTGACATAGACGACGGGAATGTCGGTCTCGTCCCGAAGGCGCTCAAGATAAGGCAGGATTTCCGACTTGCGCGCATCGTCAAGTGCTGCAAACGGCTCGTCCATCAACAGCAGGCGCGGATTCGACAAGAGCGCTCGGCCAATGGCGATGCGTTGTTTTTCGCCGCCCGACAGGTTGGCCGGGGCTCGCTCCAGGAGGGGTTCGACGCCGAGCAGGTCGATGATTTTGTCGAAGCTCTGTCCTGCATCAGTGCGCCCGGCGAACCAGCGACCATAAGTCAGGTTGCGGCGGACATTCAGATGCGGAAACAGGCGCGATTCCTGGAAGACATAGCCGAACCGTCGCCGATGCGGTGGCGTAAAGATGCCCTGATGCGTATCGACGATAACATCGCCATCGAGCACGATACGACCAATGTTCGGCCGCAAGAGGCCGGCGATGATATTGATCAGCGTGGTCTTGCCGGAGCCGGAACGGCCGAACAGCGCGGTCACGCCACCCTCCGAGGAAAAGGCAGCGTCGAGGGAAAAGCTGGCCAACCGGTGTCTGGTTTCCACTTCCAGCGTCATGCGCGCTCCACCCGCCGGGCGGCCATGCCGGCCAGAAATTCGGACAGCATAAGGGCGGCCATCGATATCACGATGGAAACGATTGTCAGGCGCAGGGCGCCGGCATCGCCGCCGGGAACCTGTGTGAAGGTGTAGATCGCCGATGACAGCGTCTGGGTCTCGCCCGGAATGTTGGAGACGAAGGTGATCGTCGCACCGAACTCGCCCATCGCCTTGGCAAACGACAGGATCATGCCGGCGATCACGCCGGGCACGATCAGCGGTAGCGTGATGGTGGCGAAAACCCAGACGGGCCCGGCACCGAGCGTCGATGCGGCCTGCTCCAGCTTGCGATCCACTGCTTCGATCGATAGCCGGATGCTGCGCACCATCAGCGGAAAACCCATGATGGCACTGGCAAGTGCTGCACCGGTCCAGCGGAAGGAAAACACGAGCCCGATGGTCTCCTCGAGGAATGCACCGATCGGCCCGCGTTTGCCGAACAGGATGAGCAACAGATAGCCGGTGACGACGGGCGGCAGGATCAGGGGCAGGTGGACGAGGCCGTTGAGGATTGATTTGCCCCAGAACCGGCCGCGGGCGAGAAGAAGGGCGATCGCGATACCAAAGGGCAGGCTGGCGAGCATGGCGACTGCGGAAACGCGCAGGCTGAGCCGGATTGCCGTCCACTCCGCATCGCTCAAGGCCAGCCAGTCCAACCGCATGCTCCGTTTCTGTCGGCGCCGAATGGCGCACCTCTTGCCAGCCAATATTCCGACGACGATAGGTGTTCCGGCTGAGTGCTGCCAGAGCCCGCCTGCCTATTTGAGAATGGTAAATCCCTGCGCCTTGAAAAGGGCGGCTGCCTCTTCGGATTTCACGAAATCGACATAGGCGACCGCTGCCGGGCTCTCGGCGTCTGTCGTGATTGCGATCGGGTAGACGATCGGCGGGTGGGTGTCTTCCGGGAAAGTGCCGACGACCTTTACCTCAGGATCGGCAACGGCATCGGTCTGGTAGACAATGCCATAGGGCGCTTCACCCTTGGAGACGAGGAGTAGGGCAGCACGGACGTTTTCAGCGCCGGCAACCCTGGCCTCGACCGATGGCCAGGCGCCGAGCTGTTCCAGCGCCGCCTTGCCGTATTTGCCGGCAGGAACCGAATCTACCGCACCCATGGCGAGTTTGCCGTCGCCGACGAGTGCCGCGAGATCGAAGCCATGCTTGATATCGACATCGGCCGTATCCTTGCCGGCGATGAGCACGAGACGATTGCCGATAAGGTTGGCGCGTGTCCCTTCTTTGATCAGTTTGTTTTCGGCAAGATAGTCCATCCAGGAAAGATCGGCGGAGATGAAGACATCGGCCGGAGCCCCGGACTCGATCTGCTTGGCAAGCGCCGAGCTTGCCGCATAGGAAACCGTTGCCTCTTTGCCGGACTGCTTCTGCCATTGCGTGTTCACAGCATCCAGCGCGTTTTTTAGGCTGGCAGCGGCAAAGATGGTGACTTTCTCTCCGGCAAGGGCGTCCTTACCCAACGGTAATCCGGCCAACCACAGCGCAGCGAGTGCTGCTCCCACGGATATCAGCAAAGCGCGGCGATCAAGGCTCACATGTTCCTCCTTGGGTACCGAGATATTTTCTTGGATATAACGATCCATCGAGAATGGCTAGCGCTATATTTCTGGAAACATAATGACGGTCTCGGTGGATCAGGCTCAGGATTGATGCTTGTCTTGACCTCCGCGTGCACTAAAATCCAGAAAAAGGCATGCAGTTGCAGGGAGAACAGCCGGATGGAAACCAGTATCAAGCTCGAGGAGAGCTGGAAGGCCGCGCTGGCGCCGGAATTTTCGAGCGACTACATGGCCAAGCTCAAGCAGTTCCTCCTAGCGGAAAAACAGGCCGGCAAGCAGATCTTTCCCAAGGGGCCTGAATACTTCCGGGCGCTTGATCTCACGCCGCTGGACAAGGTGCGCGTCGTCATTCTCGGTCAGGATCCCTATCACGGCGAAGGGCAGGCGCACGGGCTTTGCTTCAGCGTCCAACCGGGCGTGCGCACGCCGCCGTCGCTGGTCAATATCTACAAGGAAATGCAGAGCGATCTCGGCATTCCGCCTGCGCGCCATGGCTTTCTCGAAAGTTGGGCAAAGCAGGGGTGCTGCTGCTCAACAGCGTGCTGACCGTCGAGCGTTCGCTGGCAGCGTCGCATCAGGGCAAGGGCTGGGAGAAGTTTACCGATGCGATCATCCGCGCCGTCAATGAACAGGAGCATCCGGTCGTCTTTATGCTCTGGGGATCCTATGCGCAAAAGAAGGCGGCCTTTGTCGATCAGAAGCGCCATCTGGTCATTCGCTCGGCGCATCCTTCGCCGCTTTCGGCCCATGCCGGCTTTCTCGGTTCGCGCCCTTTTTCGAAGGCGAACGCCTTCCTGGTTTCCAAGGGGTTCGAGCCGATCGACTGGGCCTTGCCCGAGAAACCGGATGTGCAGTCCTAATTACTCTCGTTGGCATTGTCGGTCACCGCGGCCACCTTGCGGCGCGACACGACGTGCTCGCGCCAGACTGTAAAGATGCCGGCGCAGACGACGATGATCGATCCGCCAATCATGTTTAGGCTCACTTTCTCGTCGAAGATCGAGACGCCGATCATGCAGGCAAAGACAAGTTGCAGATAGGTCAGCGGCTGCACTTCGGCGGCATCGAGATGTTCATAGGCCTTGATCAGAAAGAAATGGCTTGAGGTGCCGGTGGCGCAAAGAAGCAGCATCCAGGCCCAATCAGTCGGTGCGAGCGTCGTCCAGTAGAAGGGGCCGATCAACGTCATTGCTGCGGCTCCGACAAGCCCGGTGTACAGGAAACTGGTCATCGAACTGTCGTCGCGGCTGACAAGTCGTGTAGCAATCACATAGACAGCGAACATCAGCGCTGAGCCCAGGGGGATCAGCATGACAGGATCGAAGCCCTCGCCGCTAGGCTTCAGGATCAGCAGCACGCCAAGCAGGCCGATAACGATTGCCGTCCACCGCCGCCAGCCGACGCGTTCGCCGAGAAACGGCATCGAGAGAAGTGCAACAAACAGTGGGCCTGATGAAAAAACGGCCTGCGAATGAGCCAGGCCGACCAGTGAGAAGGATGTGATGACGACAACGATCTGAAACGCCAGCAGCAGGCCGCGCACGATCTGCAGTTTCGGCTTCCGCGTCCGGATTGCTGCCTTGAAGCCGCCGCTGGTGCGACACGTGACCACGATCGCAAAGCTCGCAAATGCCCAGTAGCGGATCATCGTAATGAAGATCGGCGGATAAAGGGTGCCCAGGTGTTTCGAAATCGCATCCTGAATCGAGAAAATGACCAGGGCGAGAAAGACGAAGATATAGCCGTTTCGCTTCGATTGCATGGTGCTGTTTTACATCCGGGAAAAGCAGGAACGCCAAGAGTTTTTTGCGGCGCGGCAACAATTCGCGACACAATGATATTGCCGATGAAACTCGGCCCTGCACCTCGCGCGATATTTCTGTGCTGTAAAGAATACCGTGGTGGAATTTTTGCATTGCACAAGAAGGCGCTTATAGGCAGAGTCGAGCCATGTCGACCAAGCCTCTGTCCATTCTGGTTATCGATGAAAACCATATCCGCGCCTCGATCATAGAGACAGGCCTGCGCGAGGCGGGCCACGAGCACGTGACGGTGCTGCATGAAATCGCCGGGCTGGCGCGTCAGATCGAAATCATTGTCCCTGACGTCATCGTCATCGATATCGAGAATCCGAACCGCGATATGATGGAGCATCTGTTCCAACTGACACGGGCCGTGAGCCGCCCGATTGCAATGTTCGTTGACCGATCGGATTCGGCGTCCATTGAGGCCGCCGTCGAGGCGGGCGTGTCGGCTTATATCGTCGACGGGCTGAAAAAGGAGCGGGTCAAGCCGATCCTCGACATGGCGGTCAGCCGTTTCAACGCCTTCAGCCGCCTGCAACGCGAACTGGCGGACGCCAAATCGGCGCTGGAGGAACGCAAGATCATCGAGCGGGCCAAGGGCATATTGATGCAGATGCGGCAGATTTCCGAGGAGGAAGCGTTCACCATGCTGCGGCAGACGGCAATGAACGAGAAAAAGAAACTGACCGACATCGCGCAGAGCGTGGTGACGGCCGCCGGATTGCTGATGCGATGAGCGGCGCGATCTGATGACGGACAGGATGACAGCGAGCAGGATATGTCAGGGTGTACAGAATGAATGCGCGTGAGGATCTGACCCGCGGCGGCCATGCTGCCGGCGGTGCGCTGGCTGCGCCCGAGCGGTTGCGCAGCGAAGGAGCGCGGGTCGTGCGCGCGGGCTTCATTCCGCTCGTCGATGCGTCCGTGCTGATTGCCGCAGCGGAGTTCGGTTTTGCAACGCGAGAAGGTATCGCGCTCGACCTCGTGCGCGACGTCTCTTGGGCGAATGTCCGGGACCGGCTGGCCTTCCGCCAGTTCGACGTGGCGCACATGCTGTCGCCTATGCCGGTTGCTGCAGCACTGGGGCTGGGTTCCAACCCCTCGCCGACGATCACGCCGTTTTCACTCGGTCGCGGCGGTAATGCGATCACACTTTCGACACGCCTCTATGCCCGCATGCAGGCTGAGGCGGATCTGGCGGGTGGCGAGACGGCGCTCGCTAATGCCGAAGCGCTGGCGAAGGTAATTGCCCGTATGAAGAGGGACGGCGAGGCGCTGCCGACCTTTGGCATGACCTATCCGTTTTCGTCGCACAACTACGAACTGCGCTACTGGCTGGCGGCTGGCGGCATCGATCCGGATGCGGACGTGCGCCTGATCGTCGTGCCGCCGCCGCTGACCTCGGATGCTCTGGCGGCCGGCGCGATCGACGGCTTCTGCGTTGGCGCGCCCTGGAACATGGTGGCATCCGAGCGCGGCGTAGGTCGCATCGTCGCCGCCAAGCAGGACCTTTGGCCTTCGGCGCCGGAAAAGGTCATCGGCACCCGCCCGGATTGGGCCGACAGCCATCCCGAAACGCTGTCGCGGCTCATCGTGGCGTTGGATAGCGCAGCGCGCTGGTGCGATCGTCCCGAAAACCGCGATGCTCTGGCCGATGCTCTGGCCGATGTCCGATACGTCGCTGCACCCGTCGATATCATCCGGCGTGTCCTGCGCGGTGAATTCACGGTCGATCCGCAGGGCAGCCAGCGGGTCATCGATAATTATTTCATCTTCCACAACGACCTGGCAAACTATCCGCGGCCGAGCAAGGCTCTGTGGATCTACAGCCAGATGATAAGGTGGGGGCAGATCGAGCATTCGTCTGAAGGCGAACGGCTCGCAGCATCCGCCTATCGGCCGGATCTCTACCGCGCGGCACTCGGTCCAATGCCCGATTCCTCGGACGATCGGCGCATCGAGGGTGCCGTCGCCGGCGACGCCTTCATCGATGGCCATGTGTTCGACCCGTCGGACATTCCAGCCTATGTGGCCGGATTTCCGATCCGGGGATCCGCCGCAACGCGCATTTCGCGGGATGATATCTGAGCGCGCTGTTGCATAAGAATGCTGCAATCGCTTCGCTGCGCTGCACAAATTGAAGGCCGATAGAGGCGTTGGTGAAAATTTGAGCAGGGAAATATTTTAGAATTTAATATTTTGAATCATCGGCTTATCTCGAAATCTAAAAACTGGCACGCTGCTTGCTTGATATAAATCGCCAGGGTCAATGACGATCCCGGCGCCATTGAGCGGCACGCCGTTCAGTCAGTGACATCGACGTCGCAAGGCTTTCTGCACCGAGAGGGACTTCTCCCATTCTCTCGATGCGTATGCCGAGCGGCGTTTTTTTGTGCGTTTTTTGACTTCGCGCCTCCGGGCAACAGAGAGGGAATCGACAATGAGCAGGATCCTGTCGGGCGGACTGACCCGCCGCAACATGTTGAAAACCACGGCCGCCACGGCGCTGATGGGTGCCGTGAAAATGGCTTTCCCGTCTGGCGCATTTGCGCAGGGTGCGGGGCCTGAAACGACCAAGGCTGTTCTCGGCTTCATTGCGCTCACGGATTCGGCGCCGCTGATCATCGCCAAGGAAAAGGGCCTGTTCGCAAAGCATGGCATGCCGGATGTCGAAGTCGTCAAGCAGGCGTCGTGGGGCACGACGCGCGACAATCTGGTGCTCGGCTCGGAAGGCAGCGGCATCGACGGCGCGCATATTCTCACCCCCATGCCCTACCTGATCTCCGCCGGCAAGGTGACGCAGAACGGCCAGCCGCTGCCGATGGCGATCCTTGCCCGCCTCAATCTCGATGCCCAGGCGATTTCGGTCGGCAGCGCTTATGCCGATCTCAAGGTCGGTATCGATGCGGGCGCACTCAAGGAGGCCTTTGCGAAAAAGAAGGCCGATGGTGCGCCTGCCAAGGTTGCCATGACTTTCCCGGGCGGCACGCACGACCTGTGGTTGCGCTACTGGCTTGCCGCCGGCGGTATCGATCCGGACAGCGACGTCGAAACCATCGTCGTCCCGCCGCCGCAGATGGTCGCCAATATGAAGGTCGGCACCATGGACTGTTTCTGTGTCGGCGAACCCTGGAATGCCCAGCTCGTCAATCAGGGCGTCGGCTACACGGCCGTCAACACGGCTGAAATCTGGGCGAAGCATCCGGAAAAGTCCTTTGCCATGCGGGCCGACTGGGTCGAGAAGAACCCGAACGCCGCCAAGGCGATTACCATGGCGATCATGGAGGCGCAGCAATGGTGCGACGACATGGCCAACAAGGAAGAACTGGCTGGCATCGTCGGCAAGCGGGCCTGGTTCAACGTTCCGCCGCGCGATCTCGTTGGCCGCTTGAAGGGCGAATATGACTACGGCAACGGCAAGGTCGTGGAGAACAGCCCGCATTTGATGAAGTTCTGGAAGGACCACACCTCCTATCCGTTCCAGAGCCATGAGGCCTGGTTCCTGACCGAGGACATCCGCTGGGGCAAGTTCGAACCTGGCACGGACATCAAGGGCATGATCGCCAAGGTCAACCGCGAGGATATTTGGCGCGAAGCCGCAAAGGGCCTCGGTATCACTGATGTCCCGGCTTCCACGTCGCGCGGGATCGAGACCTTCTTCGACGGCAAGACCTTCGATCCGGCCAATCCGGAAGCCTATCTCGCCAGCCTCGATATCAAGCGTTTCGCCTGATCCCGTTATTTCGTGCAGCCGGCGTATCGCCGCCGGCTGCCTCACGACCGTTCACAGGAGACCGGCATGTCCGTGACCAATCTCAACATTAAGTCCGATGCGGCGGCCAAGCCGTCCGCCAGCATTGTTACGCTGTCGCGCGCAGCCCCTCCGTCCGCCGGCTTTCGTATGCCCGGTTTTGTCAAGACGCTGGCAGACAATGTCCTGCCGCCGATCATCACGCTGGCCTTTCTGCTTGTCGCCTGGGAATTTCTCTGTTCTTCGCCGACCTCCAGCCTTCCAGCTCCGTCGCGCGTGCTGGAGGAAAGCTGGGCGCTGATCGTCGATCCCTTTTATGTGGGGCAGGGCACCGACCAGGGCATGTTCTGGCATATCTTCGCCAGCCTTCAGCGCGTTGCCGTCGGTTATGCGCTGGCAGCCATTGCCGGCATAGCGCTCGGAACGCTGATCGGCCAGAGCGACCTTGCCATGCGCGGGCTTGATCCGATCTTTCAGGTACTGCGCACCGTTCCGCCGCTCGCCTGGTTGCCGCTCTCACTTGCCGCCTTCCGCGATGGCAATCCGTCAGCGATTTTCGTCATCTTCATCACGGCGGTCTGGCCGGTGATCATCAACACCGCCGTCGGCATCCGCAATATCCCGCAGGATTACCAGAACGTCTCCAAGGTCCTGCGGCTCAACGGCTATGAATACTTCACCAAGATCATGCTGCCGGCCGCCGCACCCTACATCTTCACCGGCCTGCGCATCGGTATCGGCCTGTCCTGGCTGGCGATCGTCGCCGCTGAAATGCTGATCGGTGGCGTTGGTATCGGCTTCTTCATCTGGGACGCGTGGAACTCCTCGCTGATCAGCGACATCATCGTCGCTCTCGTCTATGTCGGCATCGTCGGCTTCCTGCTCGACCGTGTCATCGCCCTCATCGCCAACGCCGTCACCCGCGGCAACGTCAAAGCTTGAAGGAGCGCATCGTCATGTCAAAGAGCTATCTCTCGCTGGAATTCATCGACAAGAGCTTCGAGCGCAACGGCGTCCGCAGTGACGTGCTGACGCAGGTGTCGCTGGGCGTCGAAAAGGGTGAATTCATCTCGATCATCGGTCATTCGGGCTGCGGAAAATCGACGCTGCTCAACATCGTCGCCGGCCTCACCAAGGCAACGACCGGCGTCGTCTTTCTCGACGGTCAGGTCGTCGATGCGCCCGGTCCGGACCGCGGCGTGGTCTTCCAGAACCATTCGCTGCTGCCCTGGCTTACCGTCTACGAGAATGTTTCGCTTGCCGTCGACAAGGTGTTTTCCCGGACGAAATCCAAGGCGGAGCGTCATGACTGGGTCATGCGCAACCTCGACCTCGTGCAGATGGGCCATGCCAAGGACAAGCGTCCTTCGGAAGTTTCCGGCGGCATGAAGCAGCGCGTCGGTATCGCCCGCGCGCTCGCCATGGAACCGAAGGTCCTTTTGCTCGACGAACCCTTCGGCGCGCTTGATGCCCTGACCCGGGCGCATCTGCAGGATCAGGTCATGCAGATCCATGCCGAACTCGGCAATACGGTGATGATGATCACCCATGACGTCGATGAAGCCGTGCTGCTCTCCGACCGGATCGTCATGATGACGAACGGCCCGGCAGCTCGGATCGGCGAAGTGCTGGATGTGCCGATCGCGCGTCCGCGCCGCCGTATCGAGCTTGCCACCGACCCGACCTATATCCGCTGCCGTTCGGCCGTCCTCAAATTCCTCTACGAGCGCCACCGCCTCGTTGAAGCTGCATAAGGGAGAAGACGATGAGCCGCGAAAAACTGGTCGTGATCGGCAATGGCATGGCGCCGGGCCGCATGCTGGAGGAATTGTTCGAAAAGGCACCCGGCCTTTACGACGTGACGATCTTCAACGCCGAGCCGCGCGTCAACTATGACCGTATCATGCTCTCGCCGGTGCTATCCGGCGAAAAGGCCTATGAGGACATCATCATCCATGGCGACGACTGGTATCGCGATCATGGCGTGACGCTGCACCGCGGTGCCAGGGTCAGCGGCATCGATCGGGTTGCAAAGACCGTGACGGCCGAAAACGGGATCACAGTTTCCTATGATCGTCTGGTGATCGCAACGGGTTCGCTGCCGTTCATCATTCCGGTGCCCGGCCATCAACTGCCCGGCGTTCTGGCCTATCGCGATCTCGACGATGTCGAGAAGATGCTCGATATCGCCAAGAACAAGGGCAAGGCAATCGTCATCGGCGCCGGCCTGCTGGGCCTGGAAGCCGCCTATGGTCTGAAGCGCCAGGGCATGGACGTGACCGTCGTGCACCTGATGCCGACGATCATGGAACGCCAGCTCGATCCGGCGGCAGCCTATCTGCTTGAAAAGGCGCTGACCGAACGTGGCATAAACATCATCACCAAGGCCGATACCAAGGCGATCCTCGGCACGACCCGTGTCGAAGGCGTCGAACTCAAGGATGGCCGCATTCTGGACGGCGACATGGTCGTCATGGCAGTGGGCATCCGGCCGGCATCGGCGCTCGCCAAGGAAGCCGGCGTCGCCGTCAACCGCGGCATCGTCGTCGATGACGGGATGATGACGTCGGACCCCAGCATCTACGCGCTCGGCGAATGCGCCGAACATCGCGGCACTTGCTACGGCCTCGTCGCGCCGCTCTATGAAAGCGCCCGCGTCCTTGCCGACCGGCTCTGCGGCGGCAGTGGTGAATATGGCGGCTCCGTCGTCAACACCAAGCTCAAGGTCACCGGCATCAACCTGTTCTCCGCCGGTGATTTTGCCGAAGGCGACGACCGCGAGGAAATCGTCCTGCGCGACGCGACGGCCGGTGTCTACAAGCGGCTGGTCCTGAAGAACGACCGCATCATCGGCGCCGTGCTCTATGGCGAAACGGCCGATGGCCCCTGGTATTTCGACCTGATGAAGCGCAGCGTACCGGTCACCGAAATGCGCGACACGCTGATCTTCGGCCAGTCCTATCAGGGCGGCACCACGCTCGACCCGCGGGCGGCTGTCGCTGCCCTGCCGGCGGAAGCAGAAATCTGCGGCTGCAATGGTGTGTGCAAGGGCAAGATCGTCGACACGATTTCCGCCAAGGGTCTGACTACGCTGGACGACGTGCGCGCCCACACCAAGGCGTCCGCCTCCTGCGGCTCCTGCACCGGTCTGGTCGAGCAACTGATGTCGATCACGCTCGGCGACGCGTTCAATCCGCATGCGGTCAAGCCGATGTGCGGCTGCACCGATCTCGGCCACAGCGATGTGCGCCGGCTGATCATGGCCAAGCAGTTGAAGACCATTCCGGCCGTCATGCAGGAGCTGGAGTGGAAGACCTCCTGCGGCTGCGCCAAGTGCCGTCCGGCGCTCAACTACTACCTCGTCTGCGACTGGCCGGACGAATATGCCGACGACTACCAGTCGCGTTTCATCAACGAGCGCGTCCACGCCAACATCCAGAAGGACGGCACCTATTCCGTCGTTCCGCGCATGTGGGGCGGCATGACGAGCTCGTCGGAACTGCGGGCGATCGCCGACGTTGTCGACAAGTTCGAAATTCCGGCCGTCAAGGTCACCGGCGGCCAGCGCATCGACATGCTGGGAATCAGGAAGGAAGACCTGCCGGCCGTCTGGGCCGATCTCGGAAAGGCCGGCTTCGTCTCGGGCCAGGCCTATGCCAAGGGACTTCGCACCGTGAAGACCTGCGTCGGGACCGACTGGTGCCGCTTCGGCACGCAGGATTCGACCGGGCTCGGCATCCGCATCGAAAAGTTCATGTGGGGCTCCTGGACGCCTGCCAAGCTGAAAATGGGCGTCTCCGGCTGTCCGCGAAACTGTGCGGAGGCCACCTGCAAGGATATCGGCGTGATCTGCGTCGATTCAGGTTTTGAAATCCACTTTGCCGGTGCCGCCGGCCTCGACATTAAGGGCACGGAGGTTCTCGGGCTGGTGAAGACCGAGGACGAAGCGCTCGAATATATCGTGGCGTTGACCCAGATGTATCGCGAGCAGGGTCATTATCTCGAGCGCATATACAAATGGGCAAAGCGCACCGGTCTCGACGAAATCCGCCGCCAGATCATGACCGATACGGAAAAACGCCAGGGTTACTACGAGCGTTTCGTGCTGTCGCAGAAGGTCGCCCAGGTCGATCCCTGGTCGGAGCGCGTTTCCGGCAAGGACAAACACGAATTCAAGCCGATGTCCGAACTCAAGCTGGAGGCCGCCGAATGAACACGCATATGAAAAGCTGGTTCGACGTCGGATCGATTTCCGACATTCCGCGACGCGGCGCACGCTGCGTCAAGACCGGAACCATGACGGTCGCCGTGTTCCGCACCGCCGACGACAAGGTCTTTGCGCTGGAGGACAAATGTCCCCACCGCAACGGCCCTCTCAGCCAGGGCATCGTCCATGACGGCTGCGTCACCTGCCCGCTGCACAACTGGGTCATCTCGCTCGAAACCGGCCGTGCACAGGGTGCCGACGAAGGTGCGACGCTGTCCTTCCCGGTGCGGCTGGAGGGGATCGCATCCTCCTGTCGCTGATGCCGCAGGCAGCGGAAGCGGTCATCGCGGCGGAATAGTCCGGCATTTCGAACAGGAGACGGGTGGCATGGGCGAGCACAGCGATACAAACGGCATGATCTCGAACACGTTCACGCAGGTGGCCGGATCGACCGGGCGCAAACGTTCCGAGCGGGTGCAGCCGCTTTCCGTCCTGCCCGTCTTCTTGCCGCTCTCCTGCCGCCGGGTAATCGTTGCCGGGGGTACGGATGCGGCCGCCTGGAAAGCCGAACTTCTTGCGGCGACTGGCGCCGATGTTATCGTTTTTTCGCCTGACAACGAGGAGTTGTCCGGCGACATGCGCGCCCTGCTGGAGGAGGGCAGGGTGCGCCTTTGTTCCCGTCCGTGGTCGTTGGCTGATTTCGACGGTGCCGCAATCGCCATTGCCGATGCCGAGAGCGAGGAGGAGGCCATCGCTTTCGCCGATGCGGCGAAGGCAGCAGGCGTGCCCTGCAATGTCATCGACAAGCCGGCCCATTGTCAGTTCCAGTTCGGCACGATCGTCAACCGCTCGCCGGTCGTGGTCGGCATCTCCACCGATGGCGCGGCACCGATCCTCGGACAGGCGATCCGTCGGCGCATCGAGACGCTTTTGCCGCCGTCGCTGAAGGATTGGGCGGGGCTTGCCCGCACGCTGCGCGACACGGTGGCGGAAAAACTCACCCCCGGCCCGCAGCGCCGTGCCTTCTGGGAGCGCTTTGTCGATCGCTCGTTTGGCGGGCAGGGCCCGGACGCCGGCAGCGTCATGGAGATAAACGATGATCTTTCGGCCGTGAAGCACACAGGCAATGGTCGCGTGACCCTGGTCGGAGCCGGTCCGGGCGACGCGGAACTGCTGACGTTGAAGGCGATGCGGGCGCTGCAATCGGCCGATGTCATCCTGTTTGATGACCTGGTGTCCGACGAGGTGCTGGAACTTGCCCGCCGCGAGGCCAAGCGCACGCTGGTCGGCAAACGCGGCGGCCGCGAAAGCTGCAAGCAGGACGATATCAACCGCATGATGCTGACCTTCGCCCGGCAGGGCAAACGCGTCGTGCGGCTGAAGTCCGGCGATCCGGCCGTCTTTGGCCGCGCCGGCGAGGAAATCGCTTTTCTGGAACGGCACGGTATCGCCGTCGATATGGTGCCGGGCATCACGGCGGCCAGTGCCATGGCTTCGCGCCTCGGCGTCTCGCTGACGCACCGCGACCATGCCCAGTCCGTCCGCTTCGTGACAGGCCATTCGCGGCACGGTGCCTTGCCGTCCGATCTCGACTGGCGGGCGATTGCCGATCCGCGCACGACGACCATCTTCTACATGGGCGGCCGCACGGCCGCTGAAATATCGGAGCGCCTGCGCGACCATGGCCTGGATCCGCAGACGCCGGTGGCGATCTGTTCCTCGGTCTCGCGGGCCAGCGAGAAACGCTGGTTCGGAACGGTCGCGGGGATGGCGGACGGTATCGGCGAAATACGCTATGACGAACCGGTGCTGATCGCCGTCGGCGGCGTCTTCGCGCGGCAACAGCAGCAGGCGGTGGCGCTCAGCGCATGAATATCCACGCCGCCTCCACCCGCAAGGTCAAGAGTGCCTGCCCCTATTGCGGCGTCGGCTGCGGCATCGTCATGGAGGTGGCCGGCAACCGCGTCGTCAAGGTCACCGGCGACAAGGATCACCCGGCAAACCGCGGGCGGCTCTGCACCAAGGGCATGACGAGCGCGCAGGCAATCGAGGCCACGGGGAGGCTCGACCGTGCCTTCATCCGCGCCGATCGCCATGGCGAGCAGGTGCCGGTGGCGCTGGAACTTGCACTGTCACAGACAGCCGACCGGCTGAGGGCGATCCTCGATCAGGACGGGCCGGACGCCATCGCGCTATATATTTCCGGCCAGATGTCGATCGAGGCGCAATATCTCGCCAACAAGCTCGCCAAGGGCTTCATCCGCACGCAGCACATCGAATCCAATTCGCGCCTCTGCATGGCAAGTGCTGCGAGCGGCTACAAGCTTTCGCTCGGCGCCGACGGCCCGCCCGGCTCCTATGACGATATCGACAGCGCGGATCTCTTCCTCATCATCGGCTCCAACATGGCCGATTGCCATCCCGTCCTGTTCCTGCGGCTGATGGACCGCGTCCGGCAGGGTGCGAAACTGATCGTCGTCGATCCGCGCCGGACCGCGACGGCGGAAAAGGCAGACCTGTTCCTGCAGATCAAGGCCGGAACGGATCTCGCACTTCTCAACGGTCTCCTGCGTCTGCTTGCCGAAAACGGTCGGATCGATCAGGATTTCATCGCGGCGCATACGGAAGGCTGGGCGATAATGCCGGATTTCCTCAGCACCTACGCGCCGGACGCCGTCGCCGTGACCACCGGGCTTTCGGCAGAGGATATTCGCGCGGCTGCGGAGATGATCGGCACGGCCGGCAATTGGGTCAGTCTCTGGACCATGGGGCTGAACCAGAGCACGCACGGCACCTGGAGCACCAATGCGATCTGCAACCTGCATCTCGCCACCGGCACCATCTGCCGGCCGGGCAGCGGGCCGTTTTCGCTGACAGGCCAGCCGAATGCCATGGGTGGCCGCGAAATGGGCTATATGGGCCCGGGTCTGCCGGGCCAGCGTTCGGCGCTCGTCGATGCCGACCGACGCTTCGTCGAAGAGCGCTGGGCTCTTCCGAAAGGAACCATCCGCGCGGATGGCGGCGGTGGCACGATCTCCCTGTTCGAGGACATGGGCTCCGGTCGAATAAAAGCCTGCTGGATCATCTGCACCAATCCGGTCGCCTCCGTCGCCAATCGCGCGACGGTCATCGAAGGATTGAAGAAGGCCGAGCTGGTGATCACCCAGGACGTCTTTCTCGATACAGAAACCAATATCTATGCCGATATCATCCTGCCCGGCGCGCTCTGGGCCGAGGCTGAGGGCGTGATGGTCAATTCCGAGCGCAATTTGACGCTCATGGGCAAGGCCGTGGAGCCGCCCGGAGAGGCGCGGCCCGACTGGTGGATCATCGCGGAGATCGCCTGTCGTATGGGCTATTCGAAGGCCTTCACCTATACCTCGGCGGCGGAGGTGTTCGAGGAGCTTTCCGGCTTTGCCAATGCCAAGACTGGCTACGACATTTCCGGTGCCAGCTACAGGCGGCTGGAGGAGACGCCGCTGCAATGGCCGCTGCCAAAGGGGGCAGCAGTCGCAATCCGGTGCGCTACCGTGATCCCGCAGCGGGGATAAATTTCCCGACGGCCAGCAGTAAGGCGCAGTTTTTTGCGCGACCGCATCTCGATCCGTCGGAAATGCCTGACGATGCCTTCCCCTTCGTGTTGAACACCGGTCGCCTGCAGCACCAGTGGCACACGATGACCAAGACGGGAAAGATCCAGACGCTGAACAAGCTCAATCCCGGCCCCTTCGTCGAGGTCAATCCGCTGGATGCACAGGCCTTCGGCGTGTCCGATGGGGACCGGGTCGAAATCCGCTCGCGGCGCGGTTTTGCCATCCTGCCGGCGGTGGTGACCGACCGCGTGCTGCCGGGCGCCTGTTTTGCACCCTTTCACTGGAACGACATCTTCGGCAACGACGTGGCGGTCAATGCCATAACCTGCGATGCCGTCGATCCGATCTCCCTGCAGCCGGAACTGAAGGTCTGCGCTGTTGCGCTGACGCCTGTCATGCAGCCCGGCAAGGTGTTGCCGTCGGCAGAACCGATCCTGCAAAAGTCCTGCAGCCGGTATCGGCCGGTGGGTGGATGACTGATGGCGCGGATGCCTTTGCCAGTGCCGTCGGGATCAAAAGACCGGCGCTTGTCGTTCTGCTTGACGAGGAGCAGGCCTATCTTGAAGGCTTTATCCTCGGCCTGCGTGCGGATGCCCGCTCGTTTCCATCAGGTGTTCCTGTCTTGCCGTCGAACGCTCCGCTCTCTGTGGAGAAGCGCTTGCGGCTGAACGGCCTCCTGGCCGGACTGTTTTCGCGCGACTGGTCTGATGCGGCGCCCTCGACGGGTATGCAGGCTTCCGTTAAGGAAAAGTGCAACGAAGGCATCCTGATGCTCTGGTCCTCGCAGACCGGGACGGCGGAGGAACTGGCGAAACGCTGTGCTGCCGATCTTGCCGAGCATGGCCTGAAAATCCGCCTCACCTGCATGGAGGATTGCACGGCAGAGGCACTTTCCCGCGAAAACCTGCTGCTGATCGTCACCAGCACGTTTGGCGATGGGGACGCACCGGACAATGGCGCGGCCTTCTGGCAAGGGCTGCAAAACAGCAAGACAGCCCTACCGGAGCTGGGTTTCGCGGTACTCGCGCTCGGCGATTCGAGTTACGGCGAGTTCTGTGGGTTCGGCAGGCGGATCGACGAGACGCTGGAAGCTCTGGGTGCCCGCCGTCTCGTGCCGCGCACCGATTGCGACGGCGATGGCGAAGACAAGGTCGATGGCTGGCTCGACGGGCTCATCGGGGCACTGACAGCCGAAGACCCTAATCCGCCGAAAATGGCGCCGGTTGCCAGACCAGCCTTCGCGCCCGTTTCCAGTCCGGCTCGCGATCTTTTGCAGCGGGTTCGCCTGATCCGCAATCTCAGGCTCAATGCAACGGGCTCCGCCAAGGAAACCCGCCAGATCGGTTTTGATCTGCGCGACACCGGGCTCGACTATGAAACCGGCGATGCGCTGGGAATTCGTCCCCGCAATTGCCCGGATCTTGTCGCGGAAATTCTGGAGGCTGCCGGGCTATCGGCGCAAAAAGCCGTCGATGTTGCCGATGTCGGAGAGATGTCGCTCACCGAAGCCCTGACCGATCATTTCGAAATCGCCCGCATCACGCCGGATTTTCTTCGTTTCGTCGCCGAGCGGACAAAGGACGAGACGTTGAACGCGCTGCTTCATCGCGACAGCAAGGCGGCGCGCGAAAAATGGCTTTGGGGCCGTCAGGTGGCCGACGTGCTGGCTGAACATCGGCTCGACGTCGATGCTGGTGATTTCCTCTCCAGCCTGAAACGCCTGCAGCCGAGGCTCTACTCGATTTCGTCAAGTCCCAGAGCGCATGCCGGGGAGGTTCATCTCACCGTCTCGACCGTGCGTTATGCCCATCAGGGCCGTTCGCGCCACGGCGTCTGTTCCGCATTTCTTGCAGACCGCGCCGAGCAAACCGGGGCATCGATATTCGTTCGTCCGGCGCCAGCATTCCGTCTGCCTACAGACGGTGACAGGCCGGTGGTAATGATAGGTCCCGGCACCGGGGTCGCACCTTTCCGCGGTTTTCTGGCCGATCGGGCAGCGACGGGTGCAACGGGTCGCAACTGGCTGTTCTTCGGCGAGCAGCATGAAAGCACCGATTTCTATTACCGCGAGGAGCTTGTGGACTGGCAGCGCTCAGGCGTGCTGACCCGCCTCGATACCGCCTTTTCCCGGGATAGCGCAGACAAGGTCTATGTGCAGGATCGCATGCTCGAACAAGGCGCGGATCTCTGGCGCTGGCTGGAAGAAGACGCTTCGATCTATGTCTGCGGCGATGCCTCGCGCATGGCGCGGGATGTCGATGCGGCGCTGAAATCGATCGTTGCCGAGCACGGCCGGATGACCGGCGAGAATGCAGCCGAGTACGTTTCGAGGCTCTCACGCGAAAAGCGCTATCTCCGCGACGTCTATTGATCGTGCGCTGGAGCTTGCATCCCGCTGATCGATCCGTCAAAGACGCTCCTTGAAAGAGCAGGTATGGGCGCATGAGACAGATACTGATCGTCGGCATCGGGGCCGGCAATCCCGAACATATGACGATGCAGGCGATCAATGCGCTGAACCGCGCCGATGTCCTGTTCATCCCGACCAAGGGCGAGGCGAAGTCGCAGCTTGCCGACATCAGGCGTGATATCTGCGACCGCTACGTCACCCGCGCCGATGGTCGCGTGGCGGAATTCGCCGTACCGGTACGCCAGACTGTTGGGCGCTCCTACGACCAGAGCGTCGATGCCTGGCATGCGGCGATCGCGCAATCCTATGAGCACTTGCTGATCGAGGAACTGAAGCCCGACGAGACGGGCGCATTCCTAGTCTGGGGCGACCCCATGCTGTATGACAGCACAATCCGCATCATCGAACGGGTGCGGGCGCTGGACACGGTCGCGTTCGACTATTCCGTCATTCCCGGCATCACCAGCGTTCAGGCACTGACGGCCAGCCACCGCATACCCCTCAATCTTGTCGGAAAGCCGGTGCAGATCACCACGGGCCGGCGTCTGGCCGAGAGTTTTCCGGGGCTTGCCGAAACCGCTGTGGTGATGCTGGACGGCGAGCAGGCGTTCATGACAATCGACGATCCTGATGCCTTCATCTATTGGGGGGCCTATCTCGGCACGCCGCAGGAAATCATCCTTTCGGGGCGGGTGGTCGAGGTTCGGGACGAGATCCTGAAGATCCGTGCCGAGGCCCGGGACCGGCATGGCTGGATCATGGATGTCTATCTGCTACGCAAGGGCGTCGATTTCGGCGCATAGTCGCATGTGGCCGACGCATGTTGGCCCGCGTGTCACAATCCTGTAAGGACGGCGGATGGAACGGAAAGCTGTGCATCTGGCAATGACGGAACAAGCGACAGGCTACGACGGCGCCGACATGCGGCGTGGCGCCTGTCCGACGCTGGCCGCGCCGATGCAGACCGGCGACGGTCTTCTGGTGCGTCTTCGTCCGGTTCGTCCGGGTTTTGCCCTTCCGGAGATAGTCGCGCTTGCGAAGGCCGCCCGTCGCTTCGGCAACGGCATCCTTGAGGTGACGGCCCGCGGCAATCTGCAGATCCGTGGCCTCACCTTCGAGACGGTGTCCTCTCTTACCGCCGCCATCGCCGATGCGGAGATCAGGATTACCGAAGGGGTCGCCATCGAGACACCGCCGCTTGCCGGCATCGATCCGACCGAGTTTGCCGATCCGTTGACGCTGGCTGCCGAATTGCGCGCTGCGATCACGGCGCATCGGCCAGCGCTTGTCCTTGCTCCAAAACTCTCGATCATCATCGACGGCGGCGGTCGCCTCCATATGGGTGAAACGAGCGCCGACATACGGCTGCGCGCGGTTGGGGTTGGTGCCGCCCTGTCCTGGCTTCTGAGCCTTGCCGGGACGGAACGAACGGCCAAGCGGGTTGCCATGCTTGCGCCTGATGCCGTCATCCCCGCCGTCTTGAATGTGCTTTCCGAACTCGCACGCCTCGGCGGCAATGTGCGGGGACGGGACCTGGATGCGGAGATGCTGGCCCGTTCGATCGGCTCCGGAACGATTTTTGACGAGGTCGCATTCCCGGATGCGGCCCCGCTGGCAACAGGCGTCCATGGTTGCGGCAGCAGGGGTCCGGTGCTCGGCCTTGGGCTTGCTTTCGGTCAGACGGATGCCGAAAGCCTGATCGCACTTGTCGCAGAGTTGGAACGGCTCGGCGCCGATGAAATCCGGCTGGCGCCGGGGCATGCCTTGCTCGTTCCGGGCCTGAAGGGCGAGGAAATCGCGCAGGCACAGGCGCATGCTCTGGCCTTTGGTTTCCGGATTTCGCCTGACGATCCCGGCAATCATATTGCTGTGTGCGCCGGAACGGGGCCTGCCGTTCGGCGCTTCTCGACACGAAGGCTGTTGCAAGGTTGTTCATCGACGAGGCACCGGACCTGCTCGATGGGTCCTTGTCCGTGCATCTTTCCGGCTGTGCCAAGGGCTGTGCAAAACCTTCGGCCGAGACACTGACCATGCTGGGTGCGCCATTAGGCTATGGGCTTGTCGTAAATGGCCCTGCGTCCGCCGTCCCCAACGCCTACATCGAACAAAAGACCATAAAAACCGCAATCGGGCATCTCGGCGCCCTGGTGCGGCAGAACAAACAGGCTGGCGAATCGGCTCTATCCTGCCTTACACGGCTTGGACCGGATGCGACCATCGCAGCGCTGCAACAGGGATAGAGATGCCAGACTACGATTACATCCGGGATGGCGACGCCATCTACGAGCGTTCCTTTGCCATCATCCGCAGCGAAGCCGATCTGTCGCGGTTCTCCGAGGAGGAGGCCGATCTGGCCGTTCGCATGGTGCATGCCTGCGGTCTGGTCGAGGCGGCCCGGCAATTCGAATTCTCGCCTGACTTTGTTGCCGCCGCCCGCACGGCGTTGCAGAACGGCGCGCCTATTCTCTGCGATGCCTTCATGGTGGTGCATGGTGTTACCCGAGCGCGCCTCCCAGCCGGCAATGAGGTGATCTGCACTTTGCGCGAACCGGAAACCGTGGCGATCGCCAAGGAGATCGGCAACACGCGCTCCGCCGCAGCGCTCAAGCTCTGGGGCGATCGCATGGCCGGTGCTGTCGTTGCCATCGGCAATGCGCCGACTGCCCTCTTCTACCTGCTCGAATTGCTACGGGACGGGGCACCGAAGCCGGCGGCGATCATCGGCATGCCGGTGGGCTTCGTCGGGGCAGCGGAATCCAAGGATGCGCTGGCCGAACATTCCTATGGCGTGCCCTATGCGATCGTGCGCGGGCGGCTGGGCGGCAGCGCCATGACGGCGGCGGCGATCAATTCGCTGGCGAGGCCTGGCCTGTGAGCGCGGCGGGTGTTGGAAGGTTGATCGGTGTCGGCACCGGCCCTGGCGATCCCGAGCTGTTGACGGTCAAGGCCGTCAAAGCGCTGGCGGCTGCCGACGTGCTGGCTTATTTCGCCAAGGAAGGTCGGCGCGGCAATGGCCGCACGATCGTCGACGGCATGCTGAAAGCCGACCTTATCGAACTGCCGCTGTACTATCCGGTCACGACCGAGATCGACAAGGATCACGACGACTACAAGAGCCAGATCACCGGCTTCTATGATGCCTCGGCCGCAGCCGTCGCAGCGCATCTGGAGGCCGGGCGAACGGTCGCCATTTTGAGCGAAGGCGATCCCTTGTTCTACGGCTCCTACATGCACCTGCATGTGCGTCTCGCCGGGCGTTTTCCGACGGAGGTCATTCCCGGCATCACGGCAATGTCCGGCTGCTGGTCGATGGCCGGGCTGCCGATTGTCCAGGGCGATGATGTTCTGTCGGTGCTGCCGGGTACCATGGCCGAGGCTGAACTTTGCCGCCGGCTGGGCGATACCGAAGCGGCCGTGATCATGAAAGTCGGCCGCAATCTCCCAAAGATCCGCCGCGCGCTTGAGGCGTCCGGCAAGCTTTCGCAGGCGCTCTATGTCGAGCGTGGCACGATGACGACCTCAGCCATGATCCCGCTTGCGGAAAAGACCGACGATGTCGCGCCGTATTTTTCGCTGGTGCTGGTCGCCGGATGGAAGGGCAAGCCATGAGGGGAACGCTCTATGTCGTCGGCACCGGCCCCGGTGGTCCGCAGCAGATGACGCCTGAAGCGCTGGATGCCGTTTCGAAAGCCACCGAGTTCTTCGGCTACGGTCCCTATCTCGATCGCCTGTCTCTGCGGCCGGACCAGACCCGCATCGCGTCTGACAACCGCGAGGAACTCGATCGTGCGCAGGCTGCACTGGCGCGTTCTGCATCCGGCGTTGACGTCTGCGTCGTCTCGGGCGGTGATCCTGGTGTCTTCGCCATGGCCGCGGCCGTCTGCGAGGCGATTGATGCCGGCCCGCCGGAATGGCGGGATCTCGATCTGGTCGTTACACCCGGCGTCACCGCCATGCTCGCCGTTGCCGCTCGGATCGGCGCGCCGCTCGGCCATGATTTTTGTGCGATTTCGCTGTCGGATAATCTGAAACCATGGGAGGTGATAACCCGCCGTCTGCGGCTGGTTGCCGAGGCCGGATTGGTGATCGCGCTTTATAATCCCATCAGCAAGGCCCGGCCGTGGCAGCTCGGTCAGGCCTTCGATATCCTGCGCACGGTACTGCCGGCATCGACGCCGGTCATTTTCGGTCGCGCGGCCGGACGGCCGGACGAGCGCATGACCGTCATGCCGCTTGCCGAGGCTGATCCGGCGGTGGCCGACATGGCAACCTGCGTCGTCATCGGCTCGGCCCTGACGCGCATCATCGCGCGGCCCGGCAGGCCGGATCTCGTCTATACGCCGCGCTTCATCTCCGGGGAGAGCCAGTGATCGATCCGGTCGAGAGCCTCAGCCAGCGTTCCGACCGACGGCATGTCGGCCGGGTGCTGCCGCTCGACCATCACGACCTCGATGCCGCGGTCTCGGGCAGCGACGATCTTGCTATAGGTGGCCGCCCCACCGCTGTTCTTGGCAACGATGACGTCGATGCGATTATCTTTCAGAAGCCGATATTCGTCGGCAGTCTCGAAGGGACCGCAGGCGAGGATATAACGAACATGCGGCAACTCGAGCGGCGGAGTGACGGGATCGACGCTGCGCACGATATAGTGATGCTGCGGCGCGTTCTCGAACTGGAACGCTTCCTGCCGGCCGATCGCGAGAAACACGTTTCTGGGCTCAGGCCCGAGCGCAGCCACGGCATCCGTCATGGTGAAAACGGACGTCCAGCGATCACCCGCCTGCCGCTCCCATGCGGGGCGTCGCAGGGCAAACGCCCCAATGCCGGCCAGCTTGGCTGCTACGGCGGCATTGGCGGAGATGCGCGCGGCAAGGGGTGCGTGGCGTCGATCAGCAGGTCGAAATGATTGTCCCGAAGAAAGTCGGCCAGCCCCTCGGCTCCGCCAAAGCCGCCACTGCGCGTCGGAACGGGTTGCGCCATGGGTTCGGCGGTGCGGCCGGCCAGCGAAAGCAGCACGGCACAATCGGCGCGGTCTTTCAGCCTGTCCGCCAATTGCCGGGCCTCGGTTGTTCCCCGAGTATCAGAATGCGGTGTCTGCCCATGCGTGATGGTTCCGTGGTTTCCCTTGATCTTCAAGCGCCCTGGCTGACGGTTATCGGCCTGGGAGAAGATGGTCTAGCTGGTCTCGGCGATGCGGCCAAGCGCTGCATCGCATCGGCGACTGTGATCTTCGGCGGCGCCAGGCATCTGGAGCTTGCGGGTCCGTTGATCACAGGCGAGGCCCATGTCTGGGCAAGCCCGTTTGAGCGTTCGATCGATGCGATCCTTTCCCTGCGGGGTTCACCCGTCGTGGTGCTGGCCTCCGGCGATCCGCTGCACTTCGGTGTGGGTGCTACCTTGGCGCGCCGCATCGATCCCGCAGAAATGCGGGTCCTGCCGTTCCCGTCCTCTTTCAGCCTCGCTGCCTCGAAGCTCGGCTGGGCGCTGCAGGAGACGCAGACCGTTTCACTGCACGGGCGCCCCGTCGATCTCATCCGCCCGCTTCTGCACCCGGGTGTGCGGGTGCTTGCACTGACTTCGGATGCACAGGCCCCTGCCGCTCTGGCAAAACTCCTCACGGAGAGCGGGTTCGGTCAGTCAAGGTTTACGGTTCTCGAGGCGCTGGGTGGTTCGAACGAGCGCTTGACGCACCATATCGCCGCGCAATTCTCGCAGGCCGACGTCAATGCCCTGAATGTCTGTGCGGTCGAGGTCGTGGCCGACAAGGGTGCGCGCATTCTGACGCTTGCGGCCGGCCTTGACGACGCGCTGTTCGAGCATGACGGGCAAATCACCAAGCGGGAAATCCGCGCGCTGACGCTGTCCGCGCTTGCGCCGCGGCGTGGCGAATTGCTTTGGGATATCGGTGCCGGATCCGGCTCGATCGCCATCGAATGGATGCTGACTGATCCGTCCATGCGGGCGTTGGCAATCGAGGTTTCAGCCGAGCGCGTCGCGCGGATCGGTCGCAATGCCGCCCGCTTTGGCGTCCCCGGCCTTACGGTCGTTCACGGTGCTGCCCCTGATGCGCTGTCCGGCCTGACGCCGCCCGATGCAATTTTCATCGGCGGCGGCGGCAGTCGCGATGGCATGATGGACGCGGCACGTTCTGTCTTGCGCGAAGGCGGTCGTCTGGTTGCCAATGCGGTGACGACCGAAATGGAAGCGGTGCTTCTGGCGAGCCATGTCCGCTTTGGCGGCACGTTGATCCGCATCGACATTGCAAGGGCATCGCCCGTCGGCTCGATGACCGGCTGGCGTCCGGCGATGCCCGTGACGCAATGGTCGTGGACAAAAGAATAGAAGACGTCTGAGAGGAAATGAAATGACAGTGCATTTTATCGGCGCCGGCCCTGGCGCTGCGGACCTGATCACGGTGCGCGGCCGCGACCTGATCGCCCGTTGCCCGGTCTGCCTCTATGCAGGTTCGATCGTTTCGCCCGACCTTTGCAATATTGCCCACCCGGCACCCGCATCGTCGATACGGCGCCGATGTCGCTTGATGAGATCGAGGCGGAATATGTGAAGGCTGCGGCCGATGGCCATGACGTGGCGCGGCTGCATTCCGGCGATCTCTCCGTCTGGAGCGCAGTTGCCGAGCAGGTCCGCCGACTGGAAAAGCATGGCCTTGATTATACGATGACACCTGGTGTGCCGGCTTTTGCTGCTGCCGCCGCCACGCTCGGCCGCGAGCTGACGATCCCGGCTGTCGCGCAAAGCCTTGTGTTGACCCGCGTTTCCGGCCGCGCGTCGCCAATGCCCAATGCCGAGACCCTTGCAGGCTTCGGCGCCACCGGCTCGACACTTGCCATCCATCTGGCGATCCACGCGCTGGGGCAGGTCGTCACGGAACTGACGCCGCTCTATGGCGCGGATTGCCCCGTCGCCATCGTCGTCAAGGCATCCTGGCCGGACGAGCGCGTCGTGCGCGGTACGTTGGCCGATATCGAGGCCAAGGTTGCGGCCGATCCGATCGAACGCACGGCGCTGATCTTCGTCGGCAAGACCCTTGGAGCTACCGATTTTCGAGAGAGTGCGCTCTACGATGCTGCCTATCAGCGTCGCTTCCGCGGCCGTGACGGCCTTTAGTCAGGGTCAGTTCCGGTCGGAGTCGGTACGGGTTTTTCCTTGAGTGGCACGTCGTGTGTGCCCTCGATCCGGTCGCGATAGAGAGCTGATTGCCCCAGAAGCATCAGCGTCACTGGCGTTGTCAGGATGATGAAGACGACGATCAGGACTTCGTGAAAGATCCAGCGATTTTGCAGGACGGCAAAGCAGAGCATCGATGCAAGGGAAATGAGAACGACGCCGGCGCTGGCGCCAAGGGTCGGCGCATGAAGCCTGCTGTAGAAGTTGTTCAGCCTGAGCAGGCCGATCGATCCGATCAGCGTGATGATCGATCCGACAAGCAAAAGGATGCAGACGGGGATTGCGGCCCAGAGCGGCAGGTCTGTGAGGTGGCTCATTCGATCACCTCACCGCGCATCAGGAATTTGGCGAAAGCGATCGAAGACACGAATCCGAGCAGCGCAATGATCAGCGCGGCCTCGAAATAGATCGTGTTGGCCGTGCGCATGCCGAAAGTGAGCAGCAGCAACATGGCGTTGATATAGAGCGCATCAAGGCCGAGTATGCGGTCCTGCGCGCGCGGGCCCCGCACCATGCGGAACAGAGCGCAGGCCATCGCGAGGCCAAGGATGACCTGAGAGAGCAGGATCGACCAGATGATGAAGAGTTCGGTCATTCGAATAGCTCCTTCAACGGCGCCTCGTAGCGCGTTCTGATCAACTCTGCCCAGGCAGTCCCGTTTTCGATATCGAGCACATGGAGCAACAACACCTGCGTCTGGCTGTCGAATTCAAGCCAGGCTGAACCGGGGGTCGCGGTCAGAATGCAGGCCAAAATGGCCAGAGCGTTCTCGTCGCGCAGCGTAAGGTGGATCGGCACGAAGCCGGAATTCACAGGACGGTTCCTGCGGCGCAGGATGACGCCCATCACCATGATATTGGATTTGGCCACATCGATGACGACGGTTGCCATCAACCGACCGACCAGCCAGGCTTTTTTCATATGGGTCTTGGTCGGCCTAAGATTGACCATCAGCCACGCATGCGAAATGCCGAGCGCGGCTCCGAGAAGAATCTGTGCCGGCGAAAGCGACTGGTTGATCAACAGCCAGAAGAGCATGAGAGCAAAGGATAACAGCGGGTAGGGGAACCAGTAGCGCATCGCGTCAAACGCCTCCCGCCGGGGCGACGCGTGGCGCGGTAAGCACCCGGTCGGTATAGTTTTTCGGATTGGCCAGCGACTTTGCCGCCGCATCCATATAGCGCATGGCTGGGCCTGCCTGCAGGCTGAGGAAAACGGTCGCGAGAAGCAGCAGGAGCACGGGCGTGATCTCGATCAGGAATACCCGCGGGATCGTGCCTTCGATCGATGTCCAGAAGGTTCGGATGCCGATGCGGTTCATCGCGATCATCGCTGCCAGGCCCGACAGAATGAGCAGGGCGACGTAGATCCATTGCCCGGCGCCGATCGGCATGTTGCCGCCGAAACCGTCTTCGTTGAAAAGTTCGTGCAGGATGGCGAATTTGGCCAGAAAGCCTGATAGCGGCGGTAGGCCCGACATCAGGATGGCGCAGGTGCAAAAACAAAGGCCGAGCACGGCAAGCGTGCCCGGCACGGCAACGCCAACTTCCTTTTCATCCTCGTCCTCATCAAGATCGCCATAGGCCTCCATCGTTACCGCCAGAACGTCGGCACCGGCATCGCGACCGCGCTCGACGAGTTCGATCAGCAGGAAGAAGGCACAGATCGTCAGCGTCGAACTCACCACATAGAAGAGTGCCCCGCCGATGACCGCGCTGTTGCCGAGGCCGATTGCCGCCAAGAGCGTGCCGGAGGATACCAGAACGCTGTAACCGGCAATGCGGCCCATGGCCTGCGAAGCGAGAACCCCGACGGCGCCGAAGCCAATGGTCAGCAGACCGCCGTAGAGCAGGAGGGTCTGGCCGAAACCGGCCGACATGCCGGCCTCGTCTCCAAACAGCAGCATTGACAGGCGCAGGATGACATAGAACCCGACCTTGGTGAGGATGGCGAACATGGCTGCAACGGGCGGCGTTGCGGCGGAATAGGCGGTTGGCAACCAGAATCCGAGCGGCCACATGCCGGCCTTAACGAGAAAGGCGATGCCGAGCAGAGCGGCGCCTGCTTCCATCAGCATGCGGCTTTCCGGTCCGAGCGTCATTATGCGAACTGCAAGATCGGCCATGTTCAGCGTGCCGGTCGCGCCGTAGATCAGGCTGACGCCAATGAGGAACAGCGAGGATGCGGCGAGATTGACGGCGATGTAATGCAGCCCTGCCTTGACGCGCAGCGGGCCGGAGCCATGCAGCAAAAGGCCGTAGGAGGCGGCCAGCATCATCTCGAAGAAGACGAAGAGATTGAAGAGATCGCCCGTCAGGAAGGCGCCGTTGAGACCGGCCAGCAGAAGCTGGAACAGCGAGTGGAAATGATAGCCGGCCGTATGCCACCGCGCCATCGCATAGACCTGCGCAGCCAGCCCCAGCACGGCGCTCAGCGCCAGCATAAGCGCGGACAGTCGGTCGAGAACCAGAACGATGCCGAATGGCGCCGGCCAGTTGCCGAGCATATAGACAAAGGCACTGTCCGCCGCATCCTGGGAGGACGCCGCAAGGGTCACGAGAATGATGGCCGCAAAGAAAAGCACCACCGTCGAGGCAAAACTCAGGACGCCTTTCAGGGTCCGGTTCCGGTCGTCGATCGGGATCAGTGCCGCGGCGGTCGCCATCGGCAACAGGATCGGCAGGATGATCAGGTGGTTTGCCCAGTTCATTCCGTCACTCCCTGCCATCCACATGGTCGGTGCCGGTGAAGCCGCGCGAGGCGAGCAGGACGACGAGGAACAGGGCGGTCATGGCAAAGCCGATGACGATCGCGGTCAGGACAAGCGCTTGCGGTATCGGGTCTGTATGGGTCAGCAACCCGCCGACGCCGCCCGGCTCGAGTACGGGCGGGGCGTTTACGCGCAGGCGGCCCATGCCGAAAATGAACAGATTGACGGCGTAGGAGAGGAGCGAAAGGCCGATGATGACCTGATAGGTGCGCGGCCGGAAAAGCAACCAGACCCCGGATGCGGTGAGTACGCCGATACCGGCCGAGAGAACGAGTTCCATTACGCGGTCTCCTTTGCAGCGGCGCGGGCTGCCTTGATTTGCGTGCGCGGCGCGCGCACGGACTGGTGGGCAAGCGCGATCAGGATCAGCACGGTGGCGCCGAGAACGAGCGAGAAGACGCCGAGATCGAACAGGATCGCGGTTGCCAGCGGGATTTTGCCAAGGATGGGCAGGCCGGCATATTGCGAATACGAGGTCAGGAACGGATAGCCGAACGCCCAGGAACCGAGCCCCGTCGCCATCGCGACAAGCAGGCCGATGCTCATCCAGCGCAGAGGATGGATGCGCAGCCGCTCCTCGACCCAGCGCGTGCCGCCGGCCATATACTGCAAAATAAAGGCGATCGACATGGCGATGCCGGCTGCAAAGCCGCCGCCGGGAAGATCATGGCCGCGGAAGAACAGGAATGCCGTCAGCATACCGATGACAGGAAACATCCAGCGCATGATGACGGACGGCACCAGCAGATATTCCGCGATGCTGTCGCCCTTCTTGCGGTCGGGGTGGTCGTCGTCGAAGGCGTTCTGGATGCGCTGTTGTTCGGGTTTTTCGAGGCTTTCGGTGGCCGGCCGGAACCGGCGTAGCAGCGAGAACACAGTCAGGGCGACAATGCACAGCACCGCGATCTCACCGAACGTGTCGAAGCCGCGGAAATCGACGAGGATCACATTGACGACGTTCGTGCCGCCACCCTCGCTATAGGCGCGCTCAAGGAAGTAGCTGGAGATCGTGTCGGGCACGTTGCGCGTCATCACCGTATAGGAGATGAGCATCATGCCAACCCCGCAGGCCAGCGCCAGAGCCAGGTCTCGCAAACGTCTGAGCCGCACGGTGAAGTTCATGAGTTCCGGATCGTTCGGATCCTCGATCCGCTTTGGCAGCCAGCGCAGGCCAAGCAGGATCAGGACGGTGGTGACGATCTCGACCAAAAGCTGAGTGACGGCAAGATCAGGTGCGGACAGCCAGACGAAGGTGAGGCAGGTGACGAGCCCGGCACCACCAAGCAGCACGAGTGCAGCCAGCCGGTGGAATTTCGCCTGATACGCGGCACCAACCGCGCATACCATCCCGATGATCCAAAGCAGGGCGAAGGCGGGATCAATGCTGCGAAGTGCGATTGCCGCAGGTTTGAACCCTTGAAAGAGAAGAGGGATAGTGCCGGCGACGAAGGCGACGAATACGAGAATGCGCATTTGTTGCTGTAGCCGGCGCGAACTTGCAGTACGTTCCAGCCAGCGGGCCCATTTCCACGAAAGAGCAACCAGTACGCGTTCGAAGATGCGCTGCCCTTTCAGCCGCCGGAAGAAGGGTGGGCCTTCGACGCTGGTGGCAAGATAGGTTTTCATCAGCAGAAACAGCACCACCCCACCGATCAGTGCGACAAGGCTCATGGCAAGCGGCAGGTTCCAGCCGTGCCAGACCGCGAGGCTGTAGACCGGGGTGGCCTCGCCAAGCACCGATTGCACGGCGGTGTGCAGAAATGGGCCGATGGTGAATGTCGGTATGACGCCGACGACAAGGCAGGCAAGAACCAGGAATTCGATCGGTGCGCGCATCCAGTGCGGCGGCTCGTGGGGTATTTTCGGCATGTCGGTCGGCGGCGGCCCGAAGAAGACGCTGTGAATGAACCGCAGCGAATAGGTGACGGCGAACATGCTGGCCAGCGTCGCGACATAAGGCGTGATCGTATCAAGGACGTTGTACTTATGCGTCTCGATCGCCTCGGCGAAGAACATTTCCTTCGAGAGGAAACCGTTGAGCAACGGTACGCCGGCCATGGCGGCGCTGGCGACCATGGCGAGCGTCGCGGTGAACGGCATGTACCGGAAAAGCCCGCTCAGCCTGCGCATGTCGCGCGTGCCGGTTTCATGGTCGATAATGCCGGCCGCCATGAAAAGCGAGGCCTTGAAAGTCGCATGGTTCATCGTATGGAAGATCGCCGCGACGGCTGCAAGCGGGCTTCCGAGGCTGAGAAGCACGGTGATCAGGCCGAGATGGCTGATTGTGGAGTATGCCAGAAGGCCTTTCAGGTCCTGCTGGAAGATCGCGAAATAGGCACCGAGCAGCAGTGTCGTCAGGCCGGCACAGCCGACGATCCAGAACCAGGCGTCGGTTCCGGCCATCACCGGCCAGAGCCGGATCAGCAGAAACACGCCCGCTTTCACCAGAGTTGCTGAGTGCAGATAGGCCGAGACCGGGGTTGGCGCCGCCATGGCGTGCGGCAGCCAGAAGTGGAAGGAAACTGCGCGCTCTTTGTCAGCGCGCCGAGCAGGATCAGGATGAGCACGGTGGTGTAGAGCGGATGCTCGCGGATGACGTTTCCGGACGACAGCACGGCGTCGAGGTCATAGCTGCCGACGATATGGCCCATGAGCATCAGGCCGACGAACATGCATAAGCCACCCGTGCCGGTGACGGTCAGCGCCATGCGCGCGCCATCGCGGGCATGGCCGTTGTGGTGCCAGTAGCCGATCAGCAGGAAGGAGACGATGCTGGTCAGTTCCCAGAACATTGCCAGTTGGATGATGTTGCCTGACAGCACGATCCCCAGCATGGCGCCCATGAAGGCGAGAAACAGCGAGAAAAACCGCGGCACCGGATCGCTGGCGGACATGTAGTAGCGGGCGTAGACGACGACGAGTAGACCGATAGCCGTGATGATGCCGGCAAACATCCAGGCAAAGCCATCCATGCGGAGCGTGAGGTTCAGGCCGAGTTCCGGCAGCCAGCGCATCTCGTAACGCAGGATGCCGCCCGATGTGACGAAGGGGTAGAGGCTCGCGACCAGCAGAAGGCAGAACAGAGCGACGGCACCTGCGAACCAGGCCGCGGCGGTACTTTTCGTCGACGGGAAAAGGATTGCAGCGAGGCTTCCCGCAAAAGGCGCGAGGGTCAGTATCAGAAGCAATGGTCCAGCGGTCTCTATCTCTCTGTTTCCTCGATCGTTCCGAATGGAAAGGAGCACAAGGGCTCCGCAAAGCTTTGCCCAGCGATGTGGTCGGGACCGGTGCCCGAAGCATGCCGCAAAGCAGCAAAATAAGTATGTGTTTTTATGTCCGGTTTCTCGCTTGCTGCCAACCCGAAGAAGCGAGAAAAGGATTCGACGGCTCGAATTTCCGTGCCGGCGCGCCCGACGCGCGACGGATTGTCCTTAATTGTTGAAAGCACGGTACCCAAAACACCCCGCCGGTTTTGGTTGTGGATAGTCCTTCTGCCGGTCGATCATGCCTGTCGCAGGATTGTGCCGAGTGTCGGTCCGAACTCGCCATTTCGCGTGAGATACTTGAAAACAACGGCGGGTCGGTCTCGATCATCAACCGGCCGGAGAATGGGTTGTTGCAGACCGTGCAGCTTTCCGTCGTCACTGCCGATTGAGCGAGGTGCCGGGCTTCATTTGCCGGTTACCTGCTGTTAGAAGATGCGATCTCAAGCACAAAACGGCGGGACAGGAATGACAGACAATCTTATCGTCAGGGCAGGGCCCTTCACGTTTTTGGCCAGGCTTGAAACGGCTCTGGCGCCAAAAACATGCGCTGCGATCCGCGGTATTCTTCCCTATCGCCAAAAGCTCATTCATGTTCGCTGGAGCGGCGAGGCGATGTGGATTCCGCTCGGCGACGAGGATTTTGGCATCGGCTACGAAAATCACACCAGTTTTCCTGCGCCGGGGCAGATGCTGATTTATCCTGGCGGTATCAGTGAGACGGAGATGCTGCTGGGCTATGGCGCCGTACATTTCAAATCAAAGATGGGGCAACTCGCCGGCAACCATTTCCTGACCATCACATCCAATCTGGAAGATCTGACCAAACTCGGCAAGATGGTCCTATGGGAAGGGGCGCAGCCGATCGAGATCAGCAACGCCCCCTGATGTCTTGCCGGAGCCGCCTGTCTTCAAGCCGGCGGCTCGCTGTTTTACTGGCCGGCAACTTCGACGGCCGAACCACCGCCGACGGCAATGTTCAGCGCGACGTAATTGGCGGCAAGGCTGCGGATACCGGCAGCCAGCTGGATGCGGGCGGACGACAGCGAACGCTCGGCATCGAGAACGTCGAGCAGCGACGTCGCGCCACCCTTGTAGCTTTCGCGCGCCAGGCCGAGGGCCTCCTCATAGGAGGAAACGACCTTCCGAAGGGCGGCGACTGTCTCGTAGTTCTTGCGGAGCGAAATCAGCGCATTCTCGACATCTTCGACTGCTCGGAGAACGGTCTGCTTCCAGGCAATGTACTGCTGCTCCGCACCGGACTTTGCAATATCGACATTTGCCTTCAGGGCATTGCCGTTGAAGATCGGCAGGTTGAGGCTCGGTCCAAACGACCATGCCGCCGCGCCACCACGGACAGCATTGGTTATCGTGCGCGACGCGTCGATCGTGCCGCTGAGCGTTATGCTGGGGTAGAGCTGCGATTCGGCAACGCCAATCTGTGCCGTTGCCGCGGCCAAGAGCCGCTCGGCGCGGCGTATATCGGGACGGTTGCGGATCAGGTCGGCGGGAATGCCGATCTTCGTGTTGTAGCGTGGCATCGGCTGCGACGACCCACGAATAAGGTCCGCAGTGACCGTCGTTGCGGGAACGCCAAGCAGCGTTGCGATGTGGTTGGCGGCGACATGGAAGCCGGTTTCATAGGCCGGCAATTCCGCTAGCGTCTGGTTGACCAGACCTTCGGACTGGACGACGTCCAGATTGGAAGCGGCGCCGGCGGCCTTGATGTCGTTGGTGAGTTTCAGCGTTTCGCGCCGTGAGGTCAGGCTCTTGCGCGCCAGCGCCAGAGCTTCCTGATTGTAGCGGGCATCGATATAGGAGCTTGTCAGATCGGACAGATAGGCAAGCCGCGCGACGTTCACGTCGTCATAGGCCGCATCCAGCGAGGCGTTTGCCGATTCCTTGGCGCGGCGATACTGGCCGAAGAAGTCCAGCAGCCAGGATGCGTCGAGACCCGCTGCAAGCTGCGTCGATTCGCTGTGGTCGTTGCCCGTGCTGCGGCGCGCAAACGAACCATCCGAGCCTTGCGTGGATGCGGACGCACCGCCATTGAGCTGCGGCAGCCCACCGGCGCCGGCCGCGACGACGTTGGCACGCGCCTCGACGATACGCTCCATCGACGCCTTGACGTCAAGGTTTTCGGCCAGGCCCTGCGCGACGAGGCTGTTCAGTTTCTTGTCGCGGAAAGCCTGCCACCAGGGGAAAGTGTCACATCATCGGCTGCATGGGTGCTGCCGGCGGAGAATTTCCCCGGCAGGGCTGCGTCTGGAGACTGGTAGTTCGGGCCGACGACGCAACCGGAAAGGAGGAGAAGGCTCAAGGGAAAGAGCACGTTAGCTATTTTCATCTGGTATCCCCATCCGGCACGTCATGATCCGGCTTACTATTCAATTTTAATCGATCTTTAACAGTTTTCCGCGCATTGTGAGCGCCGTCGATGTCAAAGTATGCGGGGACGAAACTGTCCCCAGAAATCTCTCGCAGCCTGCTGCTAACCCCAGCGGGGTGAAACGCCAGGCAACGCCGATTGGCATTGATGGGCGCGTCCCCAGATGCGCATCTTAGTCTTCATGCGCCATCGGGCAAGGGCCTGAATGCGTCGCACCCGAGCGGCGACTCCATATATGATGGTCCCTCAGTGAATGCAATCGTGCCAGCCCCTGTATTTGCACAGCGATCCATTTGGCTTTGAGCAATCGGATTGTTGTTCGTTAAGTTGCGACGCTCGCTGATTTGGTTTTGCCGCCTACGGCCAATTTATCCAACCTGTCGAGTCGCATCTCGGTCTTTGCGCCGGAATTCCGCCGGATTCCTGGGGATTGAGAGCGGAAATCCATGAGTGCACCTCAAAAAATGATCCCAAACCTCCAACTGCAAAGAGGTCCTATGAAGACCTCCTTCGGCCGCTGGAGACGATCCGGAAAGCCTCAAGGAAGGCGCATGCGTAGGGGAAAACAGACCCGGGGAACCCCTGTCGCTCGCGTAAAAAAGTAACGGTGGTGCAATTTGGTCGCAGGTCGCATCCTGCTGGAATTGGCTGCCGGGCCTGTCGCCGGAGCAGGAAGAAAATGCCATGTTTTGCTTCAAAAATCTGACAGGCCAGGACGGTAGGCCGAGATGGAAAACTGTTCGGAACCAATTTGATACGAGATTTTGGCAATAGAGGCTTTGATTTCGCCCCTTGGGAGCAGCCCTGTCCGCTGCCAGTGGTTCCCTACAGTTCGAATCAGTAGCGGCTGCGAGCGACGCAATTGATTTTCAGGCGGCCATCCATTTCCGTTCACGGGCGAAGTTGGCGAGGTCGTTGGCGCTCATCGGGCGGGCAAAGGCATAACCCTGCAGACCGTAGCAGCCAAGTTCGCGCAATGCCGTGGCGTGCTCCATAGTCTCGACGCCTTCCGCAATGACATCGATGCCAAGCGATGTGCCGATGTCGATGATCGAGGCAACGAGCTGACGTTGTTTGGGAGAAGTGAGAATCGGAATGATCAGCTGGCGATCGATCTTCAGGCGGCGCGGGGTCAGCTTCAGGAGGCTGACGATGGAGGCGTAACCCGTGCCGAAATCATCGATCTCAATATCGATACCGAAATTCTTGATCCGCTCGATGTTGGAGAGAACAGTGTAATCGCTCTCGTCGAAAGAGATTGATTCCAGCAGCTCGAATGCCAGTCGTCCGGTCGGTATGGTAAGCTGCGACAAGCGTTCTATCAGGTTTTCGTCATGCAGCCGCTGGTAGGATAGATTGACCGAGATCTTGGGTATGTATATGCCGGACGCCTCCCAACGATGCAACTGGAACAACGCCTGCTCGAGAATGCGCTGGTCGATGTCGGCAATGACGTTGATGTCCTCAGCGGTTTTCAGAAACGCATAGGGCGCAAGCAGGCCCTTTGTCGGATGGTCCCATCGGGCCAAGGCCTCGACACCGATGATGTCAAGCGATACCGGGCAGAACTGCGGCTGGAAATAGGCCACGAATTCGTTCTGTTCGAGCCCACGCAGGATTTCGTCCGCCGTCTGTTTGGATTTGATGACGGCTGTCTTCAGCGAATGGGTGAAAACCTCGTAGCGGTTGCGGCCGCGGCGTTTGGCTTCGTAGAGAGCGATATCGGCATTGACCAGAACCTGGGTCAGTTCTTCGTCGGTCCCCGTCTGGTGCGCTATTCCGATGCTGACGCCGATGCGACACTCCTGTTCCTTGTAGCGGATCGGCAGGCTCATCTCCTCGATTATCCGGCTCGCCATGGCAGTGTCGCTGTTCTCCGCCCGGCCGGTTTTCGAAATGATCACAAACTCGTCGCCGCCGATCCGGCCAACGAAATCGCTGTCCCTCGTATTCGCACGTAATACCTGGGCTGCATGCCGCAGGATTTCGTCCCCGGCGGCATGACCCAGCGTGTCGTTGATTTCCTTGAACCGGTCGAGATCGACATGGAAGATGCTGACAAAGTCGGCGCCTCCCGTCTGAACGCTCATCTCCGCGAGGATCTGATCGAGATAGCGGCGGTTGGGCAAGGTCGTCAGCGGGTCGTGAAGGGCATTGAACTCCATACGATGTCGCGCCGATTCGAGTTCCGCGCTGTGCGCCTCTGCCTGCGTCTTGGCGTTTTCCAGAATAGCGTTGGTCTCGACGTCCCGGGTGACATCCCAGTTAACGCCCACGATCTTCTGATGGCCGCCGGCACCGAAATACTTCGAACCAATTGCACGGATGTAACGGACACTGCCATCCGTGAGGACGATGCGGAATTGGGAAACATAGCTTTCTGCCCCGGCCAAGGCATCGTTGAATTCGGCCTCGGCCTGTTGCAGATCGTCGGGATGCAGCGCTTTCTTCCAGTCATGATAGGTACCCTCCAGATGCCGGCCGCCGTAAAGCTCCTTCATCCGGTCGTCCCAGAAGAGCGTGCCGTTTTCGATGTCGAGCTCCCAGATCCCGATTTGTGATGTATCGAGCGCGATCTTCAAGCGGTAGGAGAGTTCCAGCAGGCTTTCCTTGTTTTGTTTCAGAACCTCGATATTGCCCTGGCGTTCCTCCATCAGCCGGCCGGTAATGAACATGGGAACAAGAATGAACAGGCCCGCTACCACGACAAGGAGGCGCAATTGCCATGTGTTTGGCGGCTCAAGCTGCCAGCCGCCTTTCGGAATGGCCAGGATTTGCCAGCTTCCGGCTGGGAGGTAAATGTTTCTCTCGACCGGATCCGATGTCCTGACGGCCGGTGCTCCATAAAACTGAGGGCCATCCTTACCCAGCCCGTCGCGCCCGACGATGGCAATATCGATGGTGTCGGCGACCGTGAGCAGCCCGCTTTCTTTGTAAAGCAAAGGGACATCAATGACAGCCGATACGATCCCCCAGAAGTTGTTGGAGGACCCACGGCCGGAAATGAACAGCGGGAACCGACCGATGAGGCCTTCGCCGCCTTGAACCAGCTTGAGCGGGCCTGCAAGAACCATGGTGGCGGTTTCCTTCACGCGAAGAGCCGCAGCGCGTTGATCGTCGTTCTTGCGATAGTCGAGTCCGATGGCTTTTCTATTTGCCTCCACCGGATAAACCATTGAAATGACGAGATTGGGCGCGGCCGCAATGCTTCGCAGATGCGATTTTTCATTGAACAGGTTTCTGGCCAATTCGACGAACCGGTTCTGATCCATCCCGGGTTCGGTTGAGATTGTGGCTATCAGTCCCCGCACCAACTGGATATCGCCATTGATGTTCGCCTCGAGCTTGGCTCGGATGGGATTAAGCTCGGCTGCCACAGCTTCCCGCTCTTTAGCCTTGTAGACAACCCAGTTCTGATGTTCTGCAAATGCACCGGCGGCAATCACGATGAAAAAGGCAAGAATGGTCGGCAGGTAGTTCAGGCTGAACCAGCGCGCCGCCTTTGGTTTTCCCGGACTGTTCACTTGGCCTGAATGCACGATACCACCACATTGCTGTCCTGCCGGACCTGTCTCGTGGGATAGTCGCAAAATCATCTTAATAAGATGTGCGAAGCGATCCGCACAGCTTTAGGTGCAATCCCTTGTGGCGAAAGATGCCTATCCGCGCGATGACAGGTTCATCGGGTTCAGACCGGCTTACCTCCGTCGATCATGGCGATCAGTGTTTCCAGCCTGTCGGCATCGCGCGGCAGCTTGTCGAGGCGCAGCCGGGAAATCCTCGGAAACCGCATGGCGACGCCGGATTTGTGGCGGCCGGACCGGTTGATTCCTTCGAAAGCGACTTCGACGACGAAGCCGAAATCGGCTTCCGCCCGGACGGACCGGACTGGGCCGAAGCGTTCGATCGTGTTGTTGCGCACAAAGCGGTCAAGCACTTCCAGCTCCGCGTCGGTGAAGCCGAAATAGGCCTTGCCGACGGGCACCAGCATGTCCTTGCCGTCGCCCTCGGTCCACACGCCGAAGGTGAAGTCGGAATAGTAGCTTGAGCGTTTGCCGTGCCCCCGTTGCGCATACATCAGCACCGCATCGATATTGTAGGGATTGCGCTTCCATTTGAACCACGGGCCTTTGGCGCGACCGGAGGTATAGGGCGAATCCAGCCTCTTCAGCATGATGCCCTCGATCACAGGATCGGGCGGATCGCTGCGCAGCCGGTCGAGTTCCTCCCAACTGGAAAACGGTACGAGCGGCGAAAGGTCGAAATGGGCTGGCGATGCCGCCTCCACAAGATTTGCCAATTTCTGGCGACGGGCAAGATAGCTGTCGGCGCGAATATCCGTTGCTCCGGAAAACAGAAGATCGTATCCGCGGACGAAGGCCGGGTAGTCCTCCAGCATCTTGCTGCTGACGGTTTTGCGGTTCAGCCGCTGCTGCAGGTCGGAGAAGGTGCGGGTTGCGCGGTTGGTCCTGGATGTTCCGCCGACCAGAAGCTCGCCATCGATGACGCCTTCGAAATCCGCGGATTCAAGAATGTCCGGAAAGGCCCCGGAAATATCGTCGCCGCTGCGGGAATAGAGCCGTCTCGTGCCGCCGAGATTGGCCAGTTGCACGCGGATGCCGTCCCACTTCCATTCGGCGGCAAAGTCGGCCGGATCGAGGCCTGCAAGATCATTGTCGCCGACCGGCGTTGCCAGCATGACCGCATGGAATACTGCGGGTGTCGTCAGCGCCGGTTTTTCCGACTTGCCTTCCAGCCACTGGAAGAGCTGCGTGTAGGGTGGCGAAAGGCCGTGCCAGAGGGTCTCGACATCGGCGATCTCCCGACCGCCGACATCGGCCACGGCCTGTTTCGCCAGCCGCGCTGAAACGCCGATGCGCAGCCCTCCGGTTACGAGCTTCAGGAAGGCGTAACGGCTCGAACTGTCCATCTGGTCGAGAAGACTGCGGACCAGCCCTCTGACTTCGGAGCGACCCACGGATTGAAGCCGGTGGATTATGCCACCCAATGACAGGTCGTATTCCGGCGATCTCGCATCCGCCGCCGGTTCCCAGACCAGCGAAATCGTCTCGGCAAGATCGCCGACATAGTCATAGGAATAGCGGAAGAGGACCTCGTCCATCCGCTCCATCACGAGTTCGCGCAGGATGGCAGGCTTCACTGCCTTCAAGTCCAGCGTCCCGGCAATGGCGGCGAGCGCGTAGCCGCGGTCCGGGTCCGGCGTCGCCTTGAAGTAATCGGTGAGGAGCCTGATCTTGGCGTTGCGCTGCGGGGTGAGGACCAGTCGGTCGAGCAGTTCGGCAAAGGCGCGCATCATTCGCCCTCGTCGTCATAGCCGACAAGATGCAGCGGCCGGGCGTCGATGCCCTGCAACTCGCACCAGCGCACCAGTGCTTCCTCGCGTCCATGCGTAACCCAAACTTGAGAGGGCGCGATTTCCCGGATCGTCTGGGTCAGTTCGGCCCAGTCGCAATGGTCCGAGACGATCATCGGCAGTTCGACGCCGCGCTGTTTGGCGCGCTGGCGCACAAGCATCCAGCCGGAGGCGAAGATCGACACGGGATCGGGGAAGCGCCGCGCCCATTTGTCGGCAAAGGCAGACGGCGGCCCGATGACCACCGCTCCGGCAAAAGCCTGCCGGTCCTGTCCGGCGATCGTCGCAGGACGGAGATCGCCAAGGTCGTATCCTTGCGTTCGGTAATAATCGCAGAGTTTCACAAGCGCGCCATGGATATAGATCGGCGCATCATGGCCCGCCTCGCGCAAAAGCGCGATGACGCGTTGCGCCTTGCCGAGCGCATAGGCGCCGACGAGATGGGCACGTTCGGGAAACTGTCGAAGCGAGGTCAGCAGCTTTGCGATCTCATGGCGGTCGTCGGGATGGTGGAAGACGGGCAGACCAAAGGTTGCCTCGGTGATGAAGACGTCGCAGGAGACCGGTTCGAACGGCAGGCAGGTAGGGTCGCGACGGCGCTTGTAGTCGCCGGAGACGACGATCCGGGTTCCCTGCGCCTCGACTGCGATCTGGGCCGAGCCCAGAACATGGCCTGCGGGATGAAAGCTGACCGTTGCGCCATTGATTGTAAGCCGCTCACCGAGGCTCGCCACTTGCTCGCTCTCGCAGAAATCCTCGCCGTAGCGAATGCGCATGATGTCCAGAGTCTCGCGGGTGGCAAGCACATGGGTGTGGCCGGAGCGGGCATGGTCGGCATGGCCATGGGTGATCAGGGCCCGCTCGACCGGCTGGACCGGATCGACATAAAACTGACCGACCTCGCAGAAGAGGCCCTTCGGGGTGGGAAAAAGCAGCGTATCCGGTTTCATGGACGGGAAGATAGCTGGCAAACCCGAGCCTGCCAGCCGTGCGCTCCGATTTATTATTGCCCGGCCCCGCTCAGGCGGGACGGCCGATCGTCTCGGCGATCAGGGCCAGAACGGCATCGGCATCGACGCCGGTGCAGACATTCTGGCTTGGCAGTTCATCCCATGGGCTTGTCGGGAAGGAGCGGCTGTCCGGCTTCTGGATGGTCTGTCCATCGGCGATCCCACCGCAGACGACCCGGATCGCGCCGCTTCGCGTTTCAAACAGGTGCGGCGCCACGACGTAGACGCAGGCGCAGCTGTCATGCACGACCATGCCGTCATCGACATGCTGCTCGTAAAACTCGATGTAGAACTGCGAGATTTTCGCCAGAAGCGTGGCGCGCTCGCCGCCGGCCGCGGCAATATCGGCCATCAGCTTGCGGGTCATCACCGTCTTTGTCGTCACGTCGAGACCAACCACCGTTACCGGCCAGGGAGCGGTCATCGCAACGTCGGCAGCATCAGGATCTCCGTGGATATTGGCTTCTGCGGCGGGGGTGATATTGCCGGGCACATCAAAGGCGCCGCCCATGATCACCACATCCTTGACCAGCACGGCGATATCAGGATCTTCGCGCAGCGCCAGCGCCAGATTGGTCATGCGCCCCACGGCGACGATCGTCACTTCGCCGGGATGAGCGCGCACGGTCTCGATGATGAAGCGGTGCGCCGGGCGCGGGTCAAGATCGACATCGATGCTGTCGGGAACGCCGATATTGCCCAGACCGTCATCGCCGTGAATTCCAGTTGGCCAATCCACGTGCGGGCGCGAGGGGTCGAGCGTTTCGCCAAGCCCCTTGGCAACGGGTGCATCGATGTTCCAGGTCTTCTTCAGATAGAGCGCATTGCGCGTCGTCGTCTCGATCGAGGCATTGCCGAAAACCGTCGTGATGCCGATCAGGTCGATGTCGGGATGCTGATGCAGGAAAAGCAGCGCCATTGCATCATCAATGCCGGGATCGGTGTCGAAAATTACCTTATGCATCGCGTTGTCTTCTCGTTTTGGGTCTCACCAGAGTTGCTGGCGGCTATGGAAACAAGGCGAGATTGAAAGTCAATCTTCGCCGTCTGCAATATTATTGAAATCGCTCGATGCCGAAGGGCGCAAGATCGGCCGTATCCCCGCCGGACAGCAACCGGGTCACGGCCCTTGCGGTCACCGCCGAAAGGGTAAGGCCCAAATGCCCGTGGCCGAAGGCCATGGCAATGCGGGGATCCCGCGGGCTAAGCCCGATCACCGGCACCGAGTCGGGCGTCGAGGGACGCCGGCCCATCCATTCGGTACCACCGCTCTCGGGCAGGGAAGGCACATAACGGCGCATCTTGTTGCGCATCGCCGCGGCCCGGGCAAAATTGGCGGGGGCTTCCGGGCGGGCCAGTTCCACGGCGCCGCCGATCCGCAAGGCATTGCGCATCGGGGTCGCGACAAAGCCATGCTCTGCGAAGAAAACCGGCACTTCGAGTTTAACCTGCGGGTCGGCGAAGGTGGTGTTGTAGCCGCGTTCCGTCTCGAGCAGCACCTTGAGCCCCACCCCCGGACCAGGCCGCGCGACCAGACCCCCGCAGCGATGACGACCTTGTCGAACATCTCGCGCTCTTTTGCTATGGTGGTCAGCCCGACGCCGTCGGCGGCCGATTGCACGGCCTCTACTGTCGCATCCACAAGACGTCCACGCTGGCGAATGTGGTTCTGGAGTTGCCGCAGCAGGGCTAGCGGATCGGCAAATGTCTGGTAGCCGTGGGAAAAAACGCCGCCGGCAAACTTGCCTTCAAGCGCCGGGACACGCGCGCGCGCCTGCGCGGCATCGAGTTTCTCCACGGCATAGCCGAGAAGCCCTGCATTGCCCTGTTCGTGGCGAAAGGCGGCTTCAACGGCGCCCGGGCTGTCGAAGATCGTCAGCGCCCCGGTCGGCGCCATATGGCCGGAAAGACCAGCCATTGTCGCGAGAGCCTGATGCTCGGCCAGCGCCGAGCGCATCAGGCCAAGCAGCGCGAGGCGCGATGCCGAGACGCGGGAGGGTGCCGCAGCCTTCAGGAAAGCAATCATCCAGGGCATGAGGGCTATCAGATCCTGCCAGCGCAAAGTCAGTGGCCCGAGCGGATCCAGCAGCCATTTCGGCGCCTGCAGGATCATGTCCGGTCGCGCGAGCGGATCAATCTCGGGAACGGCGAGAATTCCGGCATTGCCGACCGAGGCGGGCAGGCCCCCGGCATCTTTTTCAAAGACTGTGACGTCGTGACCTTGTTCGATGAGATAGACGGCGGTAGCGCACCCGATGATGCCTCCGCCAGCAATGCCAATACGCGCCATGATGCAGGAAATGTCCTTCGGCAAAAGGGAAAGTGGTTGGTTTGGTTTTAGCAATGTCGCCGCCGCGATCAATCGATTTCGCCGCCAATATCCGGCTGCGTCGTTTTGGCATTGCGCCAGGACGGGACATCTTTTCCCTGCAGCGGAACAAGGGCTGCTTCAGCGCTTAAACTTTCCGAAACGTCGATGCCGTAGGTTTGCCGCTTAAGTTATGTATTGGAGCGGAACCGATGGTGGAGCAGCGGGCGTGAAGGCGAAGATCCTCAAGATGCGCTTTCCAAAAAAGTGATGCTCATCCTTTCGGGTGTGCTGCTGCTTGGCGGCGCTTCCGGCGCCTTTGCGCTTTATGCAGCGAAAGGCACGTTCCATGTGGAAACGGCCGAAGAAGCCTCCCTTTCCGGACAGGCCTGCACGACAGTTCAGACCCTGAAACTCCGGCGCAACGGACAGCGCTGGATCCGCAAATATGTGGAAACCGACAGCATCGGCGGCATCGATCGCGTTCGCACGGCGCTGCGGGTGACCGGGGTTCTGGCAAAGCAGGAAAAGGCCGACTTCTACCAGGTGGTCATTCTCGATCATGCCGGCCCGAAAGATCGTGCGCGTTTCCGCGGTGCGGCAATCGGGGCGGAGGTTCTGTTTGCGCCGCAGCCGGAGCAAATCCCCGGCATGATGGCCCCCTTCGTTGCCAAGTACAATGAGGCGGATGCGAATATGGCCGGCCTGTTCCACGGCAAGGAAGTCGTGATGCCGCTGGAGGCTATCAAGGCAACACTGACGGAAATGGACGACAAATCCGACTGTACGGATCTGATCGTGGAAATCGGCGAACCGGGATCGGAAGCCGAACACAAGAGCATGCCCGGAGATGAAGAAGTGGTTGCCGGCCACGAGCCTGCCGGTGAACATGGCGAGGCTGAGGAAAGCGGGCATGGTGAAACGCCCGCTGAGGAGGCGCATGGCGAAGCGACGGCGGCAGACGAAGCGGGTGGCGGCATGTTCGCCTCGATCAAGAAAATGATCTTCGGCTCGGAAGAGGATACTCCTTCACCGGCGCCGGATCATGACGCGGCTGCTCCGGCAGAAGCCGAAGAACACGCGGCGGCCGAAAAAGCCGCCGCCCATTGAGGCTGGCCGGACTTTTGTCCGGGAGCCTGAGCCTATTTCAATCGTTACGGTTGCGACGTGCCGGGAAAAGGATGATATCCCGGATTGACGGCGCATTGGTCAAAAGCATGATCAGGCGATCGACGCCGATGCCAAGACCGCCGGCGGGCGGCATGCCCTGGTCGATGGCGTCAAGGAATTCCTCGTCCAGTTGCTTGGCCTTTTCGCCGCGGGCATGCGCTTGCTCCAGCTGTTCGACCATGCGCTTGCGCTGTTCTTCCGGATCGTTCAGTTCCGAGAAGGCATTGCCGATTTCCCAGGCGTTGCAATAGGTCTCGAAACGTTCGACGAGGCGCGGCTCGCCCGGAACTTCCTTGGCAAACGGTGAGATATCCTTCGGGAAATGCGTGACATGGCTCGGCTGGATCAGCGTGCCCTCGACCTTTTCCTCGAAGATGAAGGCGAGGCACTCACCCCAGGTCGCATCCTTCTCGACTTCGAAACCGGCCGCCTTGGCGGCGTTGCGGGCTTCCTCGTCCGTCTTCATGGCGAGGAAATCGATGCCCGTCGCTTCCTTCACGGCATCGGGCATGGGCACGCGCTTGAACGGTCCCTTGAAGGAGATTTCCGTTTCGCCGAACAGGAATTCCGTGGTGCCGTGGATGTTCATCGCGAGCTTGGCAAACAGACGCTCGACGAGGTCCATGATGTCCTCGTAATCGGCATAGGCCCAGTAGCATTCCATCATGGTGAATTCAGGATTGTGCCGGGTCGAAACGCCTTCGTTGCGGAAGTTGCGGTTGATCTCGAACACCTTGTCGGTGAGGCCTGATACCAGCGTGCGCTTCAGGAACAACTCCGGCGCGATGCGCAGGAACATGTCGAGCTTCAGCGTGTTGTGATGCGTCTTGAAGGGCTCGGCAGTGGCACCGCCGTAAACCGAATGCAGCATCGGCGTCTCGACTTCCATGAAGCCGTCGTCTTCCATGAAGCGACGAATGCCCGAAACGATCTTCGAGCGCTGCTGGAAGCGGAGCTTCGAATCCTCGTTGGTCATGATGTCGAGATGGCGCTTGCGGTAGCGTTGCTCGACGTCGGACAGGCCGTGCCACTTTTCCGGCATCGGCAGCAGCGCCTTGGTCAGCATGGTGATCTCTTGCGCATTGATCGACAGCTCGCCGCGCTTGGTGCGTCGCACGATGCCCGTCACGCCGATAATGTCGCCGATATCGATCAGCGGCAGCAGGTCGCGCGCCTCTTCGGGCGTGGTGTCCTTGTGGGAAAAGATCTGGATCTTGCCCCCGGCGTCGTGGATGTCCATGAACATGCCGGAGTTGCGCGAGGAATAGACCCGGCCTGCAACGGTCACCGCATCTTCCGTCACGACATCAGCTTCGAGGTTCTCGTATTTCTTCGCCAGCTCCGCATTGGTGGTCGTCCGGTGGAAATGCGCCGGATAGACGTCGCCGATCTTTTCGCGCAGCAGCTTCAGTTTTTGCGCGCGCACTTCGGTGACATCGGAGGAAAGGGCGGTTTCGGTCTTGTCGGTCATGGGGTTCGCCTTTGATAGGGCCTGTGTTCTTATAAGGTCTGTGCGTGAGCGCGTCTTCCTCTTCTCCCCAGCGGGGAGAAGGTGGCCCACAGGGCCGGATGAGGGGAGCCGCTTGCTCCGCGGTTTGCCGTGCCACCCCTCATCGCCTCGCTTGCGCTAGGCACTTCTCCCCTATGGTGAGAAGAGGGAGCCCCGTCTTTACTTTCCGCTGCCCGCCATGCCTGCTGCAACGTGGGCTGCGAGCTTCAGGCGCTGGCGCACGACCGAGCGGCCGAGGATGGCCATACTGTCGAACAGCGGCAGCGAGCGCGACGAGCCGGACATGGCGACGAACAGCGGCGCGACGACGACCTTGAGCTTCTTGCCCATGCGGTCGGCAATGGCGCGCAATTCAGCCTCGATCGTCTCCACATTCCATTCGAGGATCTTTTCGAGGTCCGGCTGGACGGTGTTGAAGATTTCGACCAGTTCCTCCGGCGTCGATTTCACCTTGGCGAAGGCGGAGGCATCAAGGCCGAGATCCGACTTCAGCAGGAAGCCCGCGAGATCAGGCAGTTCGCCAAGCTTGGTGATGCGCGACTGCGAAAGCTTCAAGCCTTCTTTCAACCGGTCGTTGTTCATCGCCCAGGCGAGAACGCGTCCAGCGAATTCCTCTTCCGAGAGCTTCTCGCGAATCCAGCGGCCATTCAGCCAGTCGAGCTTCTGGACGTCGAAGATGGCGCCGGCCTTGGACAGATTTTCCGGGTCGAACTTTGCGGCCAGTTCGTCCATGCTCAAGAGCTCTTCGCCCTCAGCGATCTGGATGAAGAAGAGGCCGAGAAAGTTCATTAGCGCTTCCGGCAGATAACCCAGGGCCGTGTAGTAGGAGATCGATGTCGGGTTCTTGCGCTTCGACAGCTTCGACTTGTCATGATTGCGCATCAGCGACAGGTGCATGAACACCGGCGGCTCGAGGCCGAGATACTGGTAGATCAGGATGTGCTTCGGCACGGAAGACAGCCATTCCTCGCCGCGGGCCACATGGGTGATCTTCATCAGATGGTCGTCGACGACATTGGCCATGTGGTAGGTCGGCATGCCGTCGGCCTTGAGCAGCACCTGCATGTCGACGGCATCCCATGGAATATCGACATCGCCATAGACGCCGTCGGTAAACTTGCAGGATCCTTCGGTCGGGATCTTCATGCGCACGACGGTCGGTTCGCCAGCGCTCATGCGGGTCGTGACTTCCTCGGCCGAAAGCGTCAGGCAGCGACCATCATATTTGGGCGGCTTGCCGGCTGCGCGCTGCGCCTCGCGCATTTCCGCCAGCCGCTCGGGCGTGCAGAAACAGCGAAAGCCATGGCCGTTGGAAACGATCTTTTCGACGAAGGGAAGGTAAGTGTCCTTGCGGTCGCTCTGGCGATAGGGGCCGTAGGGGCCGCCGATATCAGGGCCTTCCGACCAGGTCAGGCCGCACCATTTCAGTGCGTCGAGCACCTTCTTTTCGAATTCCGGCGTCGAGCGGGTCGCGTCCGTGTCTTCGATGCGCAGGATGAACTCGCCGCCGTTCTTCTTGGCAAAGAGATAGTTGAACAGGGCGATATAGGCGGTGCCGACATGCGGCTCGCCGGTGGGGGAGGGGGCAATGCGTACCCGGACTGGTCTGTCTGTCATGATCTTGGCCCGTTTTGACGTGCTCTGAACCTTCGCGCCGAAAGGCTGTTTCCAGTGGCGTAGGGGCAGGCTTGAAGAGAAGGGAAAGCCCTGGAAGCAGCCGAAACGACCCGAAATTCCGGAATTTCCATTTGGCTCGCGTGAGACCATATTCAAAAGGGTGCGTCAAGGAAAACCGCGGACGGTCACCTTATGACCGACACAGGTTTTGCAAAACTTGGAACCTTGTATTGCCTCGTCCGTTTGGGTGGAGGGTGACGGACTGTGTCAACCGGACCTGAGGGAGATGGAGAACGCGGAGATTTTTCCGGTTTCTCTTCACGGCCAACGAAACGGCAGTCGAGCTTCCTACCCCTTCGGCCCGTTACCTCGCGGCGATATGGAAAGGCCCGGGACTGTAATCCCGGGCCTTTTCCTTGTTTATCGTCAAGCTGACCTGTCAGTGCTTGGGCGCTTTGTCGCGCTGGCGTTTGCGACGTGTCAGCATGTTCAGCACTTCGACCAGAGCCGAGAAGGCCATGGCGGCGTAGACGTAGCCCTTCGGAACATGGAAGCCCATGCCTTCGGCGATCAGCGTCGTGCCGATCATCAGAAGGAAGCCGAGCGCCAGCATGACGATGGTCGGGTTCTTTTCGATGAAGCGGGCGAGCGGGCCTGCGGCCACGAGCATCACGGTGACGGCAACGACAACCGCGACAACCATGATCGGCAGGTGCGGCGTCATGCCGACGGCGGTGATGATGCTGTCGACCGAGAAAACGAGGTCGAGCAGCAGAATCTGGCCGATGGCAGCCGCGAACGTAGTGGTCGCGGTCGAGGATTTGGCGATGAAATCCTCGTCGTGGTCTTCCGGATCGACGCTGTGGTGGATTTCCTTCGTCGCCTTCCAGACCAGGAACAGACCACCGGCAATCAGGATCATGTCCTTCCAGGAGAACTCGTTGCCCATGATCGTGAAGACCGGCGCCGTCAACTGCACGATCCAGGCGACCGTACCAAGCAGGCCAAGGCGCATCACAAGCGCAAGGCCGATGCCGATGCGGCGGGCCCGCTCGCGGCTTTCCGCCGGAAGCTTGTTGGTCAGGATCGAAATGAAGATCAGGTTGTCGATGCCCAGAACGACCTCCATGATGATCAGCGTGATCAACGCGATCCAGGCAGCGGGGTCTTGCATCAGAAGCAGAATATCCTGCATCGGGGTGGTTCCTTCCTCGATCAAGGTGCAGATATGGTGAACCCGCGCTGCCGGGATGGTGCGCGGTTAAAAGACAGTTCTCTATGTATGGCGAACAGGCGTCAAGGCAAGCGCGCAGTCGCGCTGAAGTGCTGTGCAATCCGATTAATTTTAGGCTTTTCCCTGAAATTTCAGGTCAGGCCGATATCCCGGCTCATTTCGGTCCATAGGTGGCGAGAAAAATACGCACGCCGGAGGAGACGGTTTTCTCGATATAGGCTGGCTCCGGTGGATCTTCCATCTCGCCGAAAAGGCGGCGCTTCAACAAGCCTGCCATGGAAATCTCGATGAATTGCCGGGCGGCAAGTTCCGTGTCTTCGATTTCGAGCCGTCCCTGCGCGACCTGCTTTTCGAGATAGGCCTTGAGAACCGTATAGCCATTCTCCGGTGTCGCAGCAAAGAAGCGCTTGGCCAGCTGCGGCATACGGTCGATCACGCCCACCACCATGCGCATGGCCCTGATCGTGTGGTCAGAAGTCATGTGGGTGGTCAACGTCGTGCCGAAATCAAAGAGCGCCTCGTCGATCGGCTCGTGCTCGTCGAGCGCGTGTTTGATATTGCGGATGACCCGGTTGCGTTCGCGCTCTATAAGCGCTGCAAAAAGGTCTTCCTTGCTCTGGAAATAGACGTAGATCGTGCCCTTCGAGACACCAGCTTCGCGCGTGATATCGTTCATGCTGGCAGCATCGAAGCCGACACTCATGAAGATGCGCTTGGCGCCGTCAATAATCTGCTCGCGCTTAGCCGGATCTTCGCCCGCGGCCCTGCGTCCCGGCAGGCAGCGATCGTCACCAGATGCGGCGCTTTCCGTTGGGGTCGTTTGTATATCGTCTTGTTCGGACGCCATCAATTTTCTCGTTGTGAACTTTTCGAACCGATCGGTTCGATTTCGCTTGATATGTGGGTAATTCCGCCCTATGTCAATCGAACTGAACGGTTCGGTTCGAATTTCTCATGTAAGGGCTGGTAGTGCAACATGTCAGTATCAAGCAATTCCAAGGTATCCCATGTTCGCCCCGTCGGTGAGGATTTTTCTCCTCCTGTTGACGAGAGCCTCGGGCACGAAGCCAAGAGTGGCGATGAACCGGCACAGGAGTTGAAACCTGCGACATCCGCCGAAAATGTCGCTGCGCCGAAGCCCGAGCCCAAGCGTCGCAAGATGATCCTGCCCGTGATGGCGCTGGCCGTCCTTATAGCTGGCGGATGGTACGGTTATGACTGGTGGACCACCGGCCGGTTCATGGTCTCCACCGATGATGCCTATATCGAAGGCGACATTGCTTCGATCTCGCCGAAGGTTTCGGGTTACATCGAAAAAGTCAACGTCGTTGCCAACCAGCATGTCAAGGCGGGCGATCCGCTGGTTACCCTCGACAAGGGTGACTATCGCATTGCGGCCGATCAGGCCCAGGCGCAGATCGATACGGAAAATCTGTCGCTGCAGCGGTTCGATGCCCAGATCGCCGGTGCAAAGGCCAGCCTGCAGCAGGCTCAGGCCCAGAAAACCGCCCTTGAAGCGGCCGTGCGCGGCGCCGAAACCACGCAGAAGCGGGCCAGCGACCTCCAGTCCAAGGCTGTCGGCACGGTCGCTTCGCTCGACAGCGCACAGGTGGCGCTTGATCAGGCGAAGGCAAACCTCATCGGCGGCGACGCCAATATCGCCGTCGCCAGCGCCAATATTGCCGTTCTGGAAGCGCAGCGCGCGGAAGCGGAAAGCACGGTCCGGTCACTGGAACTTGCCCGCGACAAGGCGCAGCGTGATCTCGGCTTCACCGTGTTGCGTGCGCCCTATGACGGCATTGTCGGCAATCTCGCTGTGCAGGATGGTGATCTCGTCTCTGCCGGTCAGCGGCTGGCCGCGCTTGTGCCAGTCGATCAGCTCTACATCGATGCCAATTTCAAGGAAACCCAGATCGCCGATCTGATCCCGGGTTCCAAGGTCAAGATCCATGTCGATGCGTTCGATGACGAGCCGATCGAAGGCACTGTCGCGTCGATCGCGCCGGCTTCCGGTTCTGTTTTCTCGCTGCTGCCCGCTGAAAACGCCACGGGCAACTTCACCAAGGTGATCCAGCGCGTTCCGGTTCGTATTGCCCTGCCGAAGGATGTGCTGGACAGCGGCCGCTTGCGCGCCGGTCTTAGCGTCGTCGTCGATGTCGATACGCGCACGGCGCCGGGACAGAACATCGCGGCAGTGAGCAAGTAGCACCAACCGGCATCGGTCGGAACGGAGTCGGAAATCATGTCTGCTACCACCACTGCCGGCGCGGTTGCTCGCCCGGCCGCTCCTGCCGCTGCCGCAGCGGAAACGATGGATTCGAGACGCCTGATCGCCTTCTTCGCGATGGTCTTCGGCATGTTCATGTCGATCCTCGACATTCAGATCGTCTCGGCATCCCTTGCCGAAATCCAGGCTGGCCTCAGTGCCGGCTCCGATGAAATCGGCTGGGTCCAGACATCCTACCTGATCGCCGAAGTGATCATGATCCCGCTGTCGGGCACGCTCGCCCGCATCGTATCCACCCGCGTTCTGTTTGCTTTCTCTGCTGCTGGCTTCACCATCGCCAGCGCGCTTGCCGCCACCGCCACGAACATCGACCAGATGATCGTCTATCGCGCCCTGCAGGGCTTCATCGGCGGCGGCATGATCCCGTCCGTCTTTGCCGCCGCCTTCACCATCTTCCCACCCTCCAAGCGCGCCATCGTCTCGCCGATCATCGGGCTGGTGGCGACGCTTGCTCCGACCATCGGCCCGACGGTCGGCGGTTATCTGAGCCATGCGTTTTCCTGGCACTGGCTGTTCCTGGTCAACATTGTTCCAGGCATCATCGTCACTGTTGTCACCTGGAATTTCATCGACTTCGACAAGCCGGAATTGAGCCTCTTCAAGAAATTCGACTGGACCGGCCTTGCGGCCATGGCGGTCTTCCTCGGCGCGCTGGAATATGTGCTCGAAGAGGGCAATGCCAATGACTGGTTCAACGACAGCCACATCGTCATCGGCGCCGTCGCGTCCGCCACGGCTGCCGCCATCTTCTTTTACCGGGTTTTCTCCGTCAGTTTCCCGGTCGTGGATCTCAGGGCCTTTGCCAACCGGAACTTTGCCATCGGCTCTCTGTTCTCGTTCATCATGGGCATCGGTCTCTACGGGCTCACCTATCTCTACCCACTCTATCTCGGGCGCATCCGGGGCTATGATTCTCTGATGATCGGCGAGACCATGTTCGTCTCCGGCCTTGCCATGTTCCTCACCGCACCGGTCGCCGGCATCCTGTCGAGCAAGCTCGATCCGCGCGTCATGATGATGATCGGCTTCGGCAGCTTCGCCGCCGGCACCTGGCTGATGACCGGGCTGACCGCCGACTGGGATTTCTACGAACTGCTGATCCCGCAAATCCTGCGCGGCGTCGGCCTGATGCTCTGCATGGTGCCGATCAACAATGTCGCACTCGGCACGCTGTCGCCGGATCGCGTGCGCTCGGCCTCGGGCGTCTTCAACCTGACGCGAAATCTGGGTGGCGCCGTTGGCCTTGCGATGATCAACACGATACTGACGCAGCGCCAGGAAGAGCATTATGCCCGTCTGTCCGAACATGTGCATTGGGGCAATCCGGCAGCCGTCGATCAGTTGCGCGACATGGCTGCCAACTATTCGTCGCACGGGCTGGACGGAGCGACGATCGCCATCCAGAAGATGTCCGGTCTGGTGCAGCAGCAGGCCACGATCCTTTCCTTTGCCGACGTGTTCTTCATCCTGACCGTCCTTTTCGGTGCGCTTGTCACGCTTGCCTTCCTGATCAAGAAACCGCAGGCCCTGCCAAGCGGGAGCGGCGGCGGCCACTGACCAAACGGGCGGCACGAGCGTGCCGCCACGCTTTGCAAATTTCTGATTTACGTACATCAAAAAATCCTCTAAGGGTTCTTTCCGGAGGAAACATGCGTCCCACAGTTCATGACATTGCTGCCAGTGCAGGGGTGAGCCTTGCCACGGTCGATCGGGTTTTGAACCGTCGTCCGGGCGTACGCGCTGTGACGCGTGAAAAGGTTGAAGCGGCGATCGAGACGCTGGGCTATGTCCGTGATATGGCGGCTGCCAATCTCGCCAAGAGCCGTGTCTATCCGCTCGTTTTCATCATTCCAACCGGGGACAATCCCTTCATGCGCGGCCTGGAGGCCGAAATTGCCGTCGCCGGTCTCCGATCGCCCGTCGATCGCACGCGGCTCTCCGTGCTGACCGTGCCGGCCTTTGATTCAGCTGCGCTGGTCGAGGCAATTGACCGGGCGGTGTCGGACGTTCCTGCGGGCCTTGCCGTCGTCGCCGTGGACGCGCCGGAGGTGGCCGCAGCCATTGCTCGTGCCCGTTCGGCAGGCGTGCCTGTCGTGACGCTCGTCTCTGATCTTGCCGCATCGGGACGCGATCATTTCGTCGGTATCGACAATATTGCAGCGGGCCGGACGGCAGGGAGCCTGATGGGGCGATTTCTGGGCGGACGGCCCGGCCCGGTGGCGGTGCTGGCCGGCTCCATGCTGGTGCGCGACCATCGCGAGCGCTTGCAGGGCTTTACTGCCGCCTTGAGCCAGGATTTCGAGCCCCGGGTGATCCTCGATGTGCTGGAAGGCCAGGACGACCCGATGCTGGCCGAGGAACTGGTCGCCATCTGTTGCAAGGCCCATTCGGACCTCGCCGGGATTTACAGTCTGGGCGCCGGCAACAGCGGTCTGGTCACGGCGATTTCCGCGCAGGGGCGGCCAATCCGCGTCATCGCCCATGAGCTGACGTCGCATACGCGGTCGGCGCTCAAGGCTGGCTTGATCGATGCCGTGCTGCACCAGGATGCCGGCCATGAAGTGCGCAGCGCGATCCGCGTGCTGAAGGCAAAAGCGGATGGTGTCGCGGTGATCGAGGCGCAGGAGCGCATCCGCATCGACATATTCCTGAAAGATAACCTGCCGCTTGAGCAGGCTGGCGATGTGCGCGAGCCGATCGGGCGGGACGACTAAAAACAGATAAGGGAGAATGTGAATGTATCTCGGTCTCGATCTGGGAACATCGGGCGTCAAGGCGATTCTGATCGACGCCAACCAGGCGATCATCGGTTCGGGCACCGGTTCGCTTGATGTGTCACGGCCCCATCCGGGCTGGTCCGAGCAGGACCCGGCGCATTGGATCCGTGCCACGGAAGAGGCGATCGCCGCCTTGAAGGCCACGCATCCCGCCGAGCTTGCCGCCGTTCGCGGCATCGGCCTGTCCGGCCATATGCACGGGGCGACGCTGATCGATGCTGCGGATCAGGTCCTGCGACCCTGCATCCTCTGGAACGACACGCGCAGCCATGCGGAAGCGGCAAAACTCGATGCCGATCCGCAGTTTCGCGCTATCACCGGCAATATCGTTTTCCCCGGCTTCACCGCGCCAAAACTGGCCTGGGTGAAGAACAACGAGCCGGAGATTTTTGCCAAGGTCGATTGCGTGCTGCTGCCGAAGGATTACCTGCGGCTCTGGCTGACCGGCGAGCGGATTTCGGAAATGTCGGATTCGGCCGGCACCTCTTGGCTCGACACCGGCAAGCGCGCCTGGTCGGAAAGCCTGCTTGCCGCGACCGGGTTGACTGAAAACCAGATGCCGTCGCTGGTCGAGGGCACGGATGCCTCCGGCACGCTGAAGAGCGAACTGGCATCGAAATGGGGCATGGGCTCCGATGTGGTCATTGCCGGTGGTGCGGGCGACAATGCGGCCTCGGCCTGCGGCATGGGGACTGTCGGCGAGGGGCATGCCTTCGTCTCGCTTGGCACATCCGGCGTCCTGTTTGCAGCCAACGCCTCCTATTTGCCCAATCCCGAAAGCGCCGTGCATGCCTTCTGTCATGCGCTGCCGAACACCTGGCACCAGATGGGCGTCATCCTGTCGGCGACCGATGCCCTGAACTGGCATGCCGGCGTGACCGCAAAGAGTGCTACCGACCTGACGAAGGAACTGGGCGACACCCTCAAGGCCCCCTCGGGCGTGACCTTCCTGCCCTATCTCTCCGGCGAGCGCACGCCGCACAATGATGCAGCGATCCGCGGCGCCTTTGTCGGCCTTGGCCATGAAAGCAGCCGTGTTGTGCTGACGCAGGCGGTCCTGGAGGGCGTCTCGTTCGCACTGCGCGACAGTCTCGAAGCGCTGAAGGCCGCTGGTACCAGCCTTTCGCGCGTCACGGCCATCGGCGGCGGTTCGCGTTCGCGCTACTGGCTGAAATCGATCGCCACGGCACTCGACCTGCCGGTCGATCTGCCGGCAGACGGTGATTTCGGGGCCGCCTTCGGCGCCGCCCGCCTCGGCCTGATCGCCGCCACCGGCGCCGATCCCGTCGCCACCTGCTCTGCGCCGAAGACCGACGAGACTATTTCCCCGGATGCTGCGCTCAAGGGCGCATACGAGGATGCCTATCAGCGTTATCGCAAGCTTTATCCAGCGCTGAAAGGCGCTTTCTAAAACCTTTCCCTACTTGAAACATGAGGAGACATCCAATGAGCACCGGTTTTTTTGGCGACATCGGCGATATCAAGTACGAAGGCCCTGACAGCACCAATCCGCTGGCCTTCCGTCATTACAATCCCGACGAGATCGTCATGGGCAAGCGCATGGAAGACCAGTTGCGCTTTGCCGTCGCCTATTGGCACACGTTTACCTGGCCGGGCGGCGATCCCTTTGGTGGCCAGACCTTCCTGCGCCCCTGGTTCGAAGACACGATGGCGGCTGCCAAGCTGAAGGCCGACGTGGCGTTCGAACTGTTTACCAAGCTCGGCGTGCCGTTCTACTGCTTCCATGACGCCGACGTTCGCCCGGAAGGCAAGAATTTCGCCGAGAACACAAGGAATCTCAACGAGATCGTCGATTACTTCGCCAAGAAGCAGCAGGAGACCGGCGTCAAGCTGCTCTGGGGTACGGCCAACCTGTTCTCCAACCGCCGCTTCATGTCGGGTGCGGCCACCAATCCGGATCCGGACGTCTTTGCCTTTGCCGCAGCAACCGTGAAGACCTGCATGGATGCAACGCTGAAGCTCGGCGGCGACAACTATGTTCTGTGGGGTGGCCGCGAAGGCTATGAGACCCTGCTCAACACCGATCTTAAGAAGGAACTCGACCAACTCGGCCGCTTCGTCAACATGGTCGTCGAATACAAGCACAAGATCGGCTTCAAGGGCGCGATCCTAATCGAGCCGAAGCCACAGGAGCCGACCAAGCACCAGTACGACTACGACGTCGCCACAGTCTACGGCTTCCTCAAGACTTACGGTCTCGAGAACGAGGTCAAGGTCAATATCGAGCAGGGTCACGCGATCCTTGCCGGCCATTCCTTCGAGCATGAGCTGGCGCTCGCCAATGCCTATGGCATCTTCGGGTCGATCGACATGAACCGCAATGACTACCAGTCCGGCTGGGACACCGACCAGTTCCCGAACAACGTTCCGGAAATGGCGTTGGCCTATTACCAGGTTCTGGCAGGCGGCGGCTTCAAGACCGGCGGCACCAACTTCGATTCGAAGCTGCGCCGGCAATCGCTCGATGCCGAAGACCTGCTGATCGGCCATATCGGAGGCATGGATTGCTGCGCCCGTGGTCTGCGTGCGGCAGCCAAGATGATCGAGGACAAGGCGCTGTCCGGACCGCTCGATGCCCGCTATGCCGGTTGGAATTCCGCTGAAGCGCAGAAGATGCTGAAGGGCGAATACACGCTCGAGGACATCGCGGCGCAGGTCGAAAAATCCGACCTCAATCCGCAGCCGAAATCCGGCAAGCAGGAACTCCTGGAAAACGTCGTCAACCGCTACGTCTAATTGGTGCAGGGGCAGCCGATACGGAAAAGAAGGGGGAGCAGATCCCCCTTTGAGAGTTTGAAATTTCTTTCCAAGATGCGATTTCATCAAGAAATTACTGGCAAAATTGAGGGTTTTTGCGGGCACCCATTGCGTTGAAAAAAATGCCAAGCTTTTGATATAAATCAATGCCGGGTTGCAAATTTTATGCTCGTTCCAAGTCATTGATCTAAAAACGCAATTCGAAACCTTATCATTAGATTAAGCATTTCTGCTTAATCTGACCTAACGCGTCTTCCCTCTGCCGGCATGAAGCCGATCCCCGCAGTTCGCATGTTGATCACCTCTCCATAGGACGAACGACATGACCGGAATCGATTCCACGACCAAAGCGCTAAACGAACGCCTCGATTTCGTTGGCCTCGGAGTGCCGGAAAGACAGGCGCTGGCTCAGGCCAAGCCCGTCATTTCCGCTTCGCTTGATGGCGCGCTCGACAAGTTCTACGCAAAGGCGAAAGCCGCCCCGGAAACGGCCAAATTTTTCAACAGCGAAGATCACATCAAGAGCGCCAAGGCCCGTCAGGCGCGGCACTGGGATGTTATCGCTTCCGGCAATTTCGACGGCGAGTATGTGAAGGCTGTCACCACGATCGGCAACACCCATGCCCGGCTCGGCCTTGCACCGCGCTGGTACATCGGCGGCTACGCTATCATCCTTGAATCGATCATCGAGGCAGTGGTTTCGTCGCATCTCAAGGGCATGCTTTCGAAGAAAAAGGCGCAGCCTATCACGCGGGACGTCTCGGCGGTCGTAAAGGCGGCACTCGTCGACATGGACTATGCCATCACCGTCTATCTCGATGCGTTGCAGATCGAGCGCGAAAAGTCCGAGGTTGCGCGGCGTGAACAGGGCGAACAGCAGGAGCAGGCGCTTTCCGCACTCGACGCTTCGCTGCAGAGGCTTGCCGGCGGCGATCTGACGGCCACCATCACGCAGCCCCTTGCGCCGCAGTTCAACGACCTGAAATCCAATTTCAACAGCGCCATTGCAAAGCTCGATGAAGCTTTCGGTTCCATCGTCGTGTCAGCTGACGAGACGACCTCCAACTCCGGTGAGCTGGTGACTGCCACTGATGATATGGCTCGCCGCACCGAACAGCAGGCGGCATCGCTGGAGGAGACATTCGCCGCGCTGGAGGAAATCACTACGATTTCGAAGGAATCGGCCAGCCGCACCCAGGAGGCGCAGCGCGTCGTGACGGTGGCGACCAGTGAAGCGAAAAAGTCAGGCGAGATCGTCGAACAGGCGGTCTCGGCGATGGGTGCGATCGAGGAATCCTCGCGCAAGATCACGCAGATCATCAGCGTCATCGACCAGATCTCCTTCCAGACCAACCTTCTTGCCCTCAACGCAGGGGTCGAGGCGGCTCGCGCCGGCGATGCCGGAAAGGGCTTTGCCGTCGTGGCGCAGGAAGTTCGTGAACTGGCCCAGAAATCGGCAGCTGCTGCCAAGGAAATCAAGGAACTGATCGATAAGTCCTTCGAGGATGTGCTGCTCGGTGTCTCACTGGTCAACAAAACAGGCGAAGCGCTGCGCCATATCGGTCAGCAGGTGGTGGATATCAACAGCCATATCGACGCCATCGCCGGATCCGCCCGGGAGCAGTCGATCGGTATTGCCGAAATCAACACGGCCGTCAGCAGCATGGATCAGATGACGCAGCAGAACGCCGCCATGGTCGAAGAGACCAATGCGGCAACGCACAGCCTCATGCGCACCAGCATGTCCCTCAAGTCGCTGATCGATCAGTTCAAGGTATCGACGGCCCGTTCCGCCGGATCTCGCGAGCCGGTCCGAAACCAGCGCTACGGCTGAAGCCGCTCAAGGTTTCTTGCATGCAACTGACTGATGAAATCGAACGCTGATGGTTATGAACCGTCAGCGTTTCGTCCATTGTCTCGAGGGTGCCGAGACCGAATTCCGCACGATCAGATCCGGCCGCAGGAGGATTTCGGTTTCTGCCGGTTGGCCGTTCGACAGGAGTTCCAGCAGCAAGGCCATGGCGTGCTTGCCGATCAGCGTCCGTGGCTGACGGATCGTCGTGAGCGCCGGCGACATGAAGACGGCCTGTGGCACGTCATCAAAGCCGGTCACCGAAAAATCCTGCGGAATATTGTAGCCCCGCGCCGTCAGGCCGAGCATCACGCCGATGGCGGTCTGGTCGTTGACGCACATGAAGGCCGTCGGCAGGGTGTCGCGCATGAACAATTGCTCGACCGCGAGCCGCCCGCTCTCAATCGTGCCGTCGCCTTCGAGCACGATGCGCAGATCCTGCGGCACGCCGGCTGCGTCCAGTCCGGCCTCGTAGCCCGTGCGTCGGCGGCTATAGGCAAGCCGGGTGCGGCTGTCGCCGATGAAGGCGATCTTGCGATGCCCTTCCGCCAGAAGCAGATCGATCGCCTTGCGCGCGCCCTCGATGTCATCGACGCCGACATAAGGAATACCGCCGTTGAAGACAGGCTCGAAGACGCCGACGCTCGGCGGCAGCCGGGCCGTCATGGTCTGGTGGCCGAAGGGCAGGATCCCGGTGAACAGGATCAATCCGGCCGCCTGGTTTGAATTGAGAAATTTCAGATATTCCAGCCCGCGCTGGGCATCATTCTGCGTGTGGCCGATCAGGATTCCGTAGCCATGGGCGCGCGCCTCGTTTTCAAGGCCGACGAGTATGTTGGAGAAATTCGGATCGCCGATATCAGGGGCCACGACGAGGATCATGTTCGAGCGGCCAAGCCGCAGGCTGCGCGCCATGGCATTGGTCGTATAGCCGGTGATCGCGATCGCCTGGTTGACCTTCAGCCGCGTCGAATTGGCGACTTTCTCGGGCATGTGGATGGCGCGCGAAACCGTCGCGATCGAGACTTCCGCGATCCTGGCGACGTCTTCGATGGTTGCCGGTGTGGAATTCGACACTGCGCTCTGCCTTGGTTTCGGTCTCGGCGGGACACTACACAGACTTGCACGGAGATCAAACGTTCCGTTGCGAAATTCTATGTTATGCCACGATGTAAACCTTTACATGACCTATGTAAAGGTTTACACAGCAGTCCAAGCGGATGGGAGCCGCAGGGAGGGAATGATGGTTTCGGAGGCAAACGATGCCGGGGCAGTCGTGCTGTCCGCCAGGCGCATCAGCAAGTCGTTCAGCGGCGTGCAGGTCCTTTTCAGTGTCAATTTCGAACTGCGCGCCGGGGAAATCCATGCGCTGATGGGTGAAAACGGGGCTGGAAAATCGACGCTGGTCAAGGTTCTCTCCGGTTTCGAGCAGCCCACCTCAGGAGAAATCCTCCTTGACGGGAAGCCCATAAAGTTGCCGCCGAATGGCGCTGCTGAAGCGTTGGGCATCGTCATCATTCATCAGGAATTCAATCTCGCCGAACACCTGACTGTCACCGAGAGCCTGTTTCTCGGTCGCGAAGTGGCGCGGTTCGGCATGCTCGACCGCAAGCATATGCGCACCGAGACGCGCCGCGTGCTCGACCAACTCGGCTCGCATGTCGATGAGAATGCGATGATCAGTTCGTTGTCGATCGCCGACAAGCAGATGGTAGAAATCGCCAAGGCGATCAGCCGCGATGCGCGCGTCGTGTTCATGGATGAGCCGACGGCGGTTCTGTCGGGCGAGGAGACCAGCTTCCTGTTCCGGCAGGTGCGCAAGCTGCGCGACCAAGGCACGAGTTTCGTCTTCGTGTCGCACAAGCTTGATGAAGTTATGGAGCTGACGGACCGCGTTACGGTGCTGCGCGATGGCCAGTGGATCAAGACATCGCCGACCGCGATTCTTGATGGCGAATCGATTGCACAGCTCATGGTCGGGCGTGAACTGTCCAGCCTCTATCCTGCGAAGAGCGAGCCTGATGTCGATGAAAAGGTCATGCTTAGCGTCCAGTCGCTGTCAACAGGCTATGTCAAGGATGCGAGTTTCGAGGTTCGCAAGGGCGAAATTCTCGGCTTTTCCGGTTTGATCGGTTCTGGCCGAACGGAATTGATGGAGGCAGTCGCCGGTCTTCGATTGCGCCATTCGGGTGAGGTGGCAATCAAGGGCGAAACGGTGTTGTCCGGCGATGTTCATGCGACGAACCGCTGCGGTCTGGCCTATATGACCAAGGATCGCAAATCCAAGGGACTGCTTCTGAACTCCGGCCTGACCGCCAATCTGACGCTGCAATCGCTCGATCGGCACGGCAAGCTCGGTTACCTCAGCCCGTCCAGCGAGGCAGTGGCGTTGGAGCGGGCCAAGCGGCGGTTCGATATTCGGGTCCGCGACGGCAGCATCGTCGCGCGTCGCATGTCGGGCGGCAACCAGCAGAAGCTTTTGCTGGCTAAGGTCATGGAGACCGAACCTGACATCATCATCATCGACGAGCCGACACGCGGCATCGATGTAGGGACAAAGCAGCAGATTTATCATTTCATTTCGGCGCTCGCCCGCGATGGCAAGTCGATCATCGTCGTGTCCTCGGAAATGCCTGAGATCATCGGGCTGTGCACGCGGGTTGCGGTCATGCGTGAAGGCCGCATCGTCGGCATGCTGGAGGGCGATGAAATCTCCGAGCAGGAGATCATGCGCTATGCGGCGGGCCTGAAGAAAAAGGCAGCCTGATCGCTCAGCGGTCAGGTGTGAGGGAATGCTGAAACAAAAGGCCTAGATGTAACGGGCCGACGCAGTGCCACGGGAGGCAGTTTTAGAAATGAGCGTTAACGAGGAAGCCAGGGATATCCGTCGTCGCAGCTGGCGTGATGTCGATCTTCGGGCTGTTGCCCCGTTTGCTGCTCTGGCCCTGCTTTTGGTCGTGGGTGCGCTCGTCAATCCTAATTTCATCGGCATGACGAATCTTGCGAATGTCGCGACACGCAGTGCCTTCATCGCGATTATCGCCGTCGGTGCGACCTTCGTGATTTCTTCGGGGGACCTCGATCTCTCGGTCGGCTCAATGGTGGCCTTCGTCGCCAGCGTCATGATCCTTTTCATGAATTCCGGGGTCATCGCCGATCCGGCATTGATGCTGACGGCGGCTGTCGTCTTTGCTGTTTTCGTCGGCGGCGCCTGCGGTCTTGCAAACGGCCTGATTACCACGGTCGGCCGCATCGAGCCGTTCATTGCAACGCTTGGCACGATGGGCATCTATCGCGGCCTGACGACCTGGTTGTCGCAAGGCGGCGCGATCACATTGCGAGAGCCGGAACTGCAGGCGCTGTATCGCCCGGCCTATTTCGGCTCGATCCTCGGTGTGCCGGTGCCGATCGCGGTCATCCTTCTTGTGACGGGCATCGCGGCTTTTGTTCTGTATCGCACCCGGTACGGACGCCATGTCGTCGCCGTTGGTTCCAATAGCGATGTCGCGCGTTACTCGGGCATCGCGGTCAACCGCGTGCGTACCATCGCCTTCGTCATTCAGGGGCTGTGCGTTGCGATTGCCGTGTTGCTCTACGTGCCGCGGCTCGGGTCAACGTCGGCCACGACAGGGATTCTCTGGGAACTGCAGGCGATCACCGCCGTCGTTGTCGGCGGTACGGCGCTGAAGGGTGGTGCAGGCCGGGTCTGGGGTACGATCTGCGGCGCCTTCATTCTCGAACTGGTCGGCAACATCATGCTGCTCTCCAATTTCATCAGCGAATATCTGATCGGCGCCATCCAGGGCTCGATCATCATCATTGCGATGCTCGTCCAGCGTTCGCTGGTACGCAAATCGTAAGGCCAAACGGTTCCGGCAAACGTGTGAAGCGGTTTTGCGTTCGGAATTGCGAGGAAAAACCAAGCCGGGTCAACAGGTCGCCCGGCGTCTACGGAGGACCTGACATTGGGAGGACTACCATGCGTAAGAAATTATTGGGGCTGACCGTCGCAGCACTGGCGCTTGCCTTTGCCAGCGCTGTCCAGGCGCAGGAAACCAAGACGATCGGCGTTTCGATCCCGGCAGCCGACCACGGCTGGACGGCCGGCGTTGTGTTCCATGCCGAACGCGTTGCCAAGCTTTTGATGGCCGAACATCCGGGCCTGAACGTTATCGTCAAGACCTCGCCGGATCCGGCGACCCAGGCAAATGCCGTGCAGGACCTGGCCGTGCAGGGCATCGACGCACTTGTGATCCTGCCGTCCGATCCGGATCCGCTGGTCAACGCCATCAAGGAAGTCAAGGACGCCGGCAAGTTCGTGGCGATCGTTGACCGCGCGCCAAGCGTCAATGACGGCACGGTGCGTGACCTCTACGTCGCCGGAAACAATCCGGCGCTCGGCGAAGTCGCCGGCAAATACATTGCCGAAAATACGCCGGACGCCGAAGTCGTGGTTATCCGTGGCCTGCCAATCCCGATCGACCAGCAGCGCCAGGACGGCTTCGACAAGGGTATCGCCGGCTCGAACGTCAAGATTCTCGATCGCCAGTTCGGCAACTGGAACCGCGATGATGCCTTCAAGGTCATGCAGGACTATCTGACCAAGTACCAGAAGATCGATGTCGTATGGTGCCAGGACGACGACATGGCAGTCGGCGTGCTCGAGGCCATCGCGCAGTCCAAGCGCACGGATATCAAGTATGTCGTGGGCGGTGCTGGCTCCAAGGATATGATCAAGAAGGTCATGGATGGCGACAGCATGATCCCGGTTGATGTTCTCTACCCGCCGGCAATGGTCGGTACTGCCATGGAAATGACGGCGGCGGCACTTTACAGCCAGGTTCCGGTCAGCGGCACCTACACGATTGATGCCACTTTGATCACCAAGGAAAATGCGGCGAACTATTACTTCCCGGATTCTCCTTTCTGATCTGAATTTGAGGACGAGGCCGCCTGAAGCATGAAGCTGCGGGCGGCTTTTTCCATCAGTAAAAATTTCTGCATTTCGCCGCAGTGCCAGTTGCCCGCACGCAAAGTTATGATAGCGTCCAGGCACCCTGCAACGTTTCAGGTGTCGCCGTTTCGCACCGTCGAGCCGGCCGATCGTAGATCAAAAACAGATAGTCATGGCCGGGGTTGAGCGGTCGTGCTGTTGACGGAGGAGACGACAGATGAAGACCATCAAGGGACCAGCGCTTTTCCTTGCGCAATTCGCTGGCGACGCCGCACCATTCAATTCCTGGGATTCAATCACGAAATGGGCCGCCGATTGCGGCTACAAGGGCGTTCAGGTCCCAAGCTGGGACGCTCGCCTGTTCGATCTGAAAAAAGCCGCCGAATCCAAGGCCTATTGCGACGAGTTCGCCGGCAAGGCCCGCGATAACGGTATCGAAGTGACCGAGCTTTCCACCCACCTGCAGGGCCAACTCGTGGCCGTGCACCCCGCCTATGACGAGCCCTTTGATGGCTTTGCAGCACCGGAGGTGCGCGGCAATCCAAAAGCACGGCAGGAATGGGCGGTTGAGCAGGTGAAGCTCGCCCTGACAGCGTCGAAGCATCTCGGCCTCACAGAGATGGCAAGTTTTTCCGGCGCGCTCGCCTGGCCCTTCATCTATCCGTGGCCACAGCGTCCCGCCGGTCTCGTTGAAACTGCCTTTGACGAACTGGCCCGTCGCTGGGTGCCGATCCTCAATCATGCAGAGGATTGCGGCGTCGACATTTGCTATGAAATCCATCCGGGCGAAGACCTGCATGATGGCGTCACCTACGAGATGTTTTTGGAGCGCACCGGCAATCACGCCCGCGCCTGCATGCTCTATGATCCCTCGCATTATGTCCTGCAGTGCCTTGATTATCTTGAGAACATCGACATTTACAAGGACCGCATCCGGATGTTCCACGTCAAGGATGCCGAGTTCAATCCGACCGGCCGCCAGGGTGTCTATGGCGGCTTCCAGGGCTGGGTCAACCGGGCCGGTCGCTTCCGGTCCCTGGGGGATGGCCAGGTCGATTTTGGCGCGATCTTCTCCAAGATGGCGGCCAATGATTTCTCTGGCTGGGCCGTGGTTGAATGGGAATGCGCACTGAAGCATCCTGAAGACGGCGCTCGCGAAGGGGCCGAGTTCGTGAAGCACCACATTATTCGTGTGACCGAGAGAGCCTTCGATGATTTTGCCGATTCAGGCACGGACGACGCGGCCAACCGGCGGATGCTTGGGCTTTAAACTTTTACCCTCCCCTTGAGGGGGAAGGTTGGCACGCAGTGCCGGGGTGGGGTGACTTTTCACGAAACCCAACGGATCCCCCCACCCGTAGCTTCGCTGCGACCTCCCCCTCAAAGGGGAGGTGAAACTCTCCGCAAGCACTGAAATCCAAGGAGAAAACAATGGCAATCGAAGGAAGCTCTTCGGAAACCCGCGAAAAACGTATTCGCCTCGGCATGGTCGGCGGCGGCTCGGGCGCCTTTATCGGTGCGGTTCATCGCATGGCGGCACGGCTTGACGATCATTTTGAACTGGTGGCCGGCGCGCTGTCGTCGACACCGGAAAAAGCCAAGGCATCGGGTGCCGAACTCGGCCTTGATCCGGTCCGCAGCTATTCCGATTTCAAGGAAATGGCGATCCGCGAAGCCAAGCTGAAGAACGGTATCGAGGCGGTCGCGATCGTCACACCGAACCATGTGCACTATGAGGCGGCAAAGGAATTCCTGAAGCGTGGTATCCACGTTATCTGCGACAAACCGCTGACCTCGACGCTCGCTGATGCGAAGAAGCTCAAGAAGCTTGCCGACGAGAGCGACGCGCTGTTCGTGCTGACCCATAATTACACCGGCTATCCGATGGTCCGGCAGGCCCGCGAGATGATCGCCAATGGCGACATCGGCGCTGTGCGTCTGGTCCAGATGGAATATCCGCAGGATTGGCTGACGGAGAATATCGAGCAATCCGGCCAGAAACAGGCCGCCTGGCGCACGGATCCATCCAAGTCCGGTGCGGGCGGCTCCACCGGCGACATCGGCACGCATGCCTATAATCTGGGCGCCTTCGTCTCGGTCCTCGAACTGGAGGAACTTGCGGCCGATCTCGACAGTTTCGTCGAAGGCCGGGCGCTGGATGACAACGCCCACGTGATGATGCGTTTCAAGGCCAAGGACGGCCAGCGCGCCAAGGGCATGCTCTGGTGCAGCCAGGTTGCACCCGGCCACGAAAACGGTCTGATGGTCCGGGTCTACGGCACCAAGGGCGGTCTGGAATGGACCCAGAAGGACCCGAACTATCTCTGGTATACGCCCTTTGGCGAGCCGAAGCGCCTGATCACCCGCGCCGGCGCCGGTGCCGGGTCGGCTGCCGCCCGTGTCACGCGCATTCCGTCCGGTCATCCGGAAGGCTATCTGGAGGGCTTTGCTAATATCTACACCGAAGCCGCCCGCGCCATCTACGCCAAGCGACAAGGCAAGGCCGTCGATCCAGCAGTCGTTTACCCGACAATCGACGACGGCATGAAGGGCATGGTCTTTGTCGATGCGTGCGTGCAGTCGTCCAAGCGCAACGGGGCGTGGGTGAAGGTCTGATTGAACTGGCTTTCTGCCGCGACCTTTTCTTGGTATGCTAACAGTTATTGATTTCTGTTCGTTTCGGGAAAGAAGTGGCATGGCAAGCAGCGCAAATCTCGGACAGCATCTGGAAGACTACGTGACGGATCTCGTGAAAACCGGACGTTATAATTCCCGCAGCGAAGTGCTGCGGGAAGGCGTGCGAATGATCGAGGAGCGCGAAAAGCGCCTCTCGGCGCTTGATCTGTCTATCGCCCGCGGTCTCGCCGATGTGGAAGCCGGTCGAGTGACCTCGGGCAAGACTGTTCTGGCGGACTTGATTGCCAAGCATGGAGACGAGGAGAAAGACAGCGACGTATGATCGTTGTTTTTACCGACGAGGCCGAACAGGATATAGGACGCATCGTTGACTATATCGCAGCGGACAATCCTGCTCGCGCAATGACTTTTGCTCGGGAATTGATTGATCGGTGCGAACAGATCGCTGATATGCCCCAATCCTTTCCGTTGGTGCCTCGATATAGGGCAATGGGTATTCGCCGGCGGCCTTCTCGCGGTTATCTGATCTTTTATATGATAGATGAACGTACCATCCACATCATCCATGTGCTGAATGGCGCACAGGATTACGAAGCGATCCTGTTTCCGGAAAACTGAAGTCGTTTCCCATTGCATGAATCGATATTGACATTTCCTCGCAGCCTTTTACTGCAACGTTGCAGTTCCCCCGTCCCCTGGAGTGCTTCCCATGATCGACCCCAAAACCCTTGCTGCCCGCTTCCCCGGCGATTTCGTTTTCGGTGTTGCGACGGCCGCGTTCCAGATCGAAGGCGCCACCAAGGTTGACGGCCGCAAGCCCTCCATCTGGGATGCCTTCTCCAACATGCCGGGTCGCGTCTACAAGGGGCACAATGGCGACGTCGCCTGCGATCACTACAACCGCCTCGATGAAGACCTCGATCTGATCCAGTCGCTCGGCGTGGAGGCCTATCGGTTTTCCATCGCCTGGCCCCGGATCATTCCGGAAGGCACCGGTCCCATCAATGAGAAGGGGCTGGATTTTTATGACCGTCTTGTCGATGGCCTGAAGGCGCGAGGCATCAAGGCCTTTGCGACGCTCTACCATTGGGATCTGCCGCTGGCCCTGATGGGCGATGGCGGCTGGACGGCGCGCACCACTGCTTATGCCTACCAACGATACGCCAAAACCATTATCCAGCGCCTCGGCGATCGTCTCGATGCGGTTGCGACCTTCAACGAGCCATGGTGCTCTGTCTGGCTCAGCCATCTCTACGGCATTCATGCGCCGGGCGAACGCAACATGGACGCGGCGCTGCATGCGATGCACTTCACCAATCTTGCCCATGGCCTCGGCGTGTCCGCCATTCGCAGTGAGCGGCCGGACCTGCCTGTTGGTCTCGTCTTCAATCCGATGCACGTTTATGCCGGCAGCGAAAGCGCCGATGACAAGGCCGCCGCCGACCGCGCCTTCGATTTCCACAACGGCGCCTTTTTCGGCCCGGTGTTCATGGGCGCGTATCCCGAAAGCTTGATGAGCGCGCTTGGTCACCGCATGCCGGCGATCGAACCGGGCGATATGGAAACCATCAGCCAGAAACTGGATTGGTGGGGCATCAACTATTACACGCCGATGCGCGTCAGCCATGATCCGGCACCCGGTGCCGAATATCCGGCAACGATTGGCGCCAGCTTCGTCAGCGACGTCAAGACGGATATCGGCTGGGAGGTGTTTCCGCAGGCGCTGGGCGATGTCGTGCGCAAGCTGAACGCGGAATACACGATGCCCGATTGCTACATCACCGAAAACGGCGCCTGCTACAATACGGATGTCGAGGATGGCGTCGTCGACGACCAGCCGCGCCTCGACTACATCTCCGACCATCTCGCCGTGACGGCCGACCTGATTGCGGAGGGCTATCCGATGAAGGGCTATTTTGCCTGGAGCCTGATGGACAATTTCGAATGGGCGGAAGGCTACAGGATGCGCTTCGGGATCGTCCATGTGGATTATGACACGCAGGTTCGCACCATCAAGAAAAGCGGCCAGTGGTACCAGGAACTGGCCGAGCAGTTTCCGAAGGGAAACCACAAAGTGGGCTGACAGGAGCCGTGCTACCTGCATGATCTCCTTTTGAAATCGATTCTGACAGGACTTCCTGCATGGCCGGCCTTTTTCTCTATGCTCTCTGTGGGAGCCTTCGAAAAAACTCATCGAACCTAGCGTTGCTTGAAGCCATCGGTGCCGAGGCACGAAATGGGCTCGGCGTCGAAATTTGCACGTTGATCGGCGATCTGCCGATCTTCAATCCGGATCATGAGGGCGAAGTCACGCCCAACGCAGTCCTCGAACTCGCGCAAAAAGTCCGAAGCGCCGATGGTCTGATTATTTCTGCGCCGGAATATGCCCGTGGCATTCCGGGTGGCCTCAAGAATGCGCTTGACTGGCTGGTCTCGCGTGACGAGCTTCCGCACAAGCCGGTTATGCTCGTCCACGCCTCGCATCGCGGCGACTATGCGCTGGAGGCCTTGACGGAGGTCTTGAAAACGATCTCCGTCACGCTCGTCGATAAAGCCTTCTTTCGGATCAACCTGCTCGGCAAGACGCCCGAGCAGCGGCGGGATATTCTTGCGGACCGGGAAACCCGCGATATGATGCGAACGCATCTGGAAACTTTCATCACAACCATCGAGTTTCGTGCGAAATTTGAGGTTTGACGCGCAGGGGGCATGATCTTGAAGGGTGGATGTCTTTGCGGCGCGGTGCGATATGAAGCGCATAGGAGACCAAAAGTTTCCGGCTTCTGTCATTGCCGCGATTGCCAGCGTGCAACCGGCACGGGGCATTGCTGCTACATGATCTTCAGCCGCGATGACGTTGTCTTTACCGGAGCTCTGAGGGCGTACAGTATGACGGGCGGCAGCGGTATGGAAACCGTGCGGTATGCCTGCGAAATTTGTAGCAGCCAGATCTTTGGTTCCGGTCCGCCGGAAGACGACCGCTGGACTGTCTATGCCGGAACACTCGACGAACCGTCTTGTTTCAAACCGGATATAGCAGTCATGACCCGTTGCCGCGCGGACTGGGATCATCTCGCCTGGGATTTCGCGGAGCATGACGGTATGCCGGGGTGAGAGGGTGATTGACACCTGTGGAGCGTGCGGCCTAATCCAGTTTCATGGCTCCTTCTCTTTCCGCCTTCGATCAGGAACTGCTCGCCGGCACCCATGGTGAGGCAGCTGCCTTCTGCATGCGGCTGCTGACGCGTTTTGCCGAGGCCGTCGGCGCTGAAAGCTTCATCGATATCGAGGCGGCGCATATCGACGGCTGTCTTTATCTCGGCGAAGTCAGCCTCGATTTCGTCGAGCATTTGGTGCGCCACGGCGGTCGGGTCCGCGTGCCGACGACGCTCAATGTCGGGTCGGTCGATCTCATCCACCCGGAACTCTTCATCGGCGAGCCGAAGATCGGCAGCGGCGGCGCGCGGCTCATGAAAGCGCATGAAGAACTGGGCTGCATGCCGACCTTCACCTGCGCACCCTATCAGACGATGTTCCGGCCGCGCTTTGGCGCGCAGATCGCCTGGGCGGAATCCAATGCCATCGTCTTTGCCAATTCGGTGATCGGTGCGCGCACCAATCGTTACGGCGATTTCATCGATCTCTGTTGCGCGATGACGGGACGGGCGCCGCTTTACGGCCTGCACATTACCGAAAACCGGCGGGCGGAAATCCTGGTCGAGATCGAAAGCCTGCCGGCGGAATGGGAGGACGCCGGTCCCGCTTGTGTTGCGGTCGGCCATACGATCGGAAAACGGTGCGGCAGCCTAGTTCCGGCGATCGTTGGCTTACCCCGGAATACAAGGGAAGACGACCTGAAGGCACTCGGGGCTGTTGCCGCTTCGTCAGGGGCTGTGGCGCTGTTTCATGCGGTCGGGCTGACGCCGGAAGCGGCGACGGTCGAACAGGCGTTTCAGGGGCTGCCACCCGTCGAGGTGATCCGGTTGACGGCGGACGATTTGCGCCAGACCATCTGCAATCTTTCGACGGTCCCGGATGGCACGCCGCTTTCCGGGGTCAGTTTCGGCACGCCGCATTTCTCATTTGCTGAGTTTTCCCGCCTGATGCCGCTGATCGAGGGCGAAAGGCCGGTGGTCGATATCTACATCAACACCAATCGCGGCGTTCTCGACCAACTCGCGATGCCGGGCTGGGACAAGGCGCTCGAGGCTGCAGGTGTCACCCTGGTCATCGACACCTGCACCTATGTCACCGCGATCATGCGCGACATGTCCGGCGCGATCATGACCAATTCCGGAAAAATGGCCTATTACGCACCGGGCAACATCGGCGTGGAGATCGCCTTCGGCTCGCTCGCCGACTGCATGGCCTCCGCGCGGGCGGGAAAGGTGGTGCGGCTGTGAGCGGGCCTCAGCGACAGTTTTCCGCCACCCTGCTTGCACCTGGCGCTGCCGCGGGCCTCGTCTTCCTGCTTGCCGAACCCTTGAGCTTCTGGGGTGGGCTCGATTCCTCCACGGGGCGGATCATCGATCGCTGGCATCCGCAGAAGGATGAGATTATCACCGGCAAAATACTGCTGATGAAGGCGGGCAGGGGGTCGAGTTCCGGCAGTTCGGTGCTAGCAGAGGCGATCCGCCTGGGCAAAGGACCGGCCGGGATCGTGCTTTTGAGCCGCGACGCGATCGTCATCGTCGGTGCCATGGTTGCCGCCGAGCTTTATGGCATCGCCTGTCCCGTCGTCATGGCGCGGGAGGAGGACTGGGCCGGGATTTCGACGGCGCCGCGTTTGGCGCTACATGCAACAGCCGATCAGGCGCACATTACCCTGTCCTAGCCACCTGCAAAGTCCTCAGCTGCCCAGATGCCTGAGGCCGCGCGCCTTGGCGATTTCGATCTGCTGCTGCCGCTGGCGGTAACGCTTGCGGTCGGCTTCGGTGCGGGTCTCGTGGCAATGGATGCAGGCGACGCCCGGCTCGTGATGCGGCGATTTCAGGTCTTCGAGCGTGAGCGGCTGCCGGCAGGCATGGCAAAGCGTGTGTTCGCCCTCGGCAAGGCCGTGCGTCACGGAAACACGGTCGTCGAAGACGAAGCAGGCGCCGTCCCAGAGGCTTTCCTCTTCCGGCGTTTCCTCAAGATATTTCAGGATGCCGCCCTTGAGGTGATAGACCTCGTCGAAACCCTGTTCCTTCATGAAGGCCGTCGCTTTTTCGCAACGAATGCCGCCGGTGCAATACATGGCGATCTTCGGCTTGTTGTGCAGGCCGGGATTGCTGCGCACCCAATCGGGAAAGTCCCGGAAGCTCTTGGTCTTCGGATCGACGGCGCCACGAAACGTACCGATCGCCGTCTCGTAGTCGTTGCGAGTATCGATGACGATCGTATCCGGATCGGAAATCAGCGCGTTCCAGTCTCTGGGCGCAACATAGGTGCCGACGACCCGCTTGGGATCGATATCCTCGATGCCCATCGTGACGATTTCCTTTTCAGCCGCACCTTCATGCGCAGGAAGGGCATGGCAGAGGCGCGGCTTTCCTTGTGCTCAAGGGTCGCAAACTCCGGCTGGGCCCGGAGATAGGACAGGACGGCATGGATGCCGGCATCAGTGCCGGCGATTGTGCCGTTGATGCCTTCATGTGCGACCAGCAGCGTGCCCTTGACACCCTCGGCGTCGCACAGCGCCTGCAGCGGCGCGCGGAAATCCGCAAAACGTGCGAAGGAAACGAAATGATAGAGCGCGGCCACAAGGAACTCGCCCTCGGCTTGTGGGCGAGGAAGCGGCGGGCGTGCAATGGAAAGAGCGTCGGTCATGCGGCGTGAAATACAGCGTTCCTCGCATCGGCGCAATTCCCCCGCTTTGCCGCACCTGTCGTCCTATTCCGGCGGGCGACCGTCCAGCGCCAGATACTGGTTGGAATATCTCCGCTCGCCGGTGACCTCCCTGCCGATCCAGTCCGGCAGGTCCGGCGTGTCGTCCTCGCTCGTCATCTCGACCTCGGCGATTACCAATCCCTGGAGGGCACCGTCATAGACATCCACTTCCCAGATAAACCCGCGAAAGGGCACGCGGTAGCGGGTTTTATCGATGACGATGCCGACGGCGAGATCGATCATGCCCTGTGCGTCCGCAAGCGGGATGACGTATTCGAATTCATCGCGCACCAAGGCGCTCTTGCCGACTTTGACGGTCATCCGCGCCGTGGTACCATCGGCGATCCGCACCCGCACCGAACGGTCATCCATGGTCACGATATAGGCCTGCCGGAAGACGCTTCCCGCGTCGGCGTCCGGGCGCCAGCCGTCGCTCGACACCAGAAACTTGCGTTCGATCTCTTTGGCCATTCCAACTCCCGAACGAAATCTGCCAGCGTCCTGCCTTTGCTCGTTGGCAAATAGATGTAAACCTAAAGCAGGTTGTCAATGCGCTGTCGCCATGTACGTATAAACGCATACGACAGGCAAAGCCGGCTTTGGTCTCGACAAAGCGGATCGGCGAGCGTATTCGGGGTCCAACATTCAATCGTTTTAAAAGGCGTTTCGGCATGAGCGAAAAAAACGACAAGCTCCTTTCCATCCTGAAATTGCAGCCGGTCGTTCCGGTTCTCGTGATCGATGATCTGGCCACTGCTGTGCCATTGGCACGCGCGCTCGTGGCCGGTGGCCTGAAAGCGATCGAAATCACGTTGCGCACGACGGCGGCACTGGAAGCCATCCGCGCTGTTGCCAATGAGGTCGAAGGCGCCGTTACCGGTGCCGGTACTATTCTCAATGCCGCCCAGTATGAGGCCGCGGTCGAGGCCGGTTCGCAGTTCATCGTCAGCCCCGGCACGACGCAGGAACTGATCGACGCCGCAGCCGATTCCGAAGTGCCGCTCCTGCCGGGTGCGGCCACCGCGAGCGAAGTCATGGGTCTGCGCGAAGAAGGCTTCACCATGTTGAAGTTCTTCCCGGCCGAACAGGCAGGCGGCGCCGCCTATCTGAAATCGCTGTCCTCGCCACTCGCCGGCACGTTCTTCTGCCCGACAGGCGGGATTTCGCTGGCGAATGCCAAGGATTACCTGTCGCTGCCCAACGTCGTCTGCGTCGGCGGATCCTGGGTCGCGCCCAAGGAACTCGTCGCCAGGGGCGACTGGGCCGGCATCACCAAGCTTGCCTCCGAGGCCTTTGCCCTGCGCGGCTGATGATGTCACGACCTGTTTATTTTCGAAGCCGGGCGGAAACGTCCGGCTTTGTCGTTTCCGTCATTCGATTGTATTTCCGCTCCTGCATTCCTATGTTCCCACGAACCTCAACACGGGACGGAGTGAGATACATATGTTCGACGCTAAAAAATTGCTGGACCAGTTGCTGGGCTCTCAGGTTCCGGGTGCCGGCGGCACGGTCCGCGATCGCGCCGGCCAGTTGACGCAACTGGCCAAGGACAATCCGCTGAAGACGGCAGGTCTTGCCGCCGTGTTGCTCGGCACGGGCACGGGCCGCGATATCGCCGGTGGTGCCCTCAAGCTCGGTGGCCTCGCCGCCATCGCCGGGCTCGGATACCAGGCCTACAAGAATTACCAGGCAGGACAGACGCCGGTCGCCGCCGATGCGCCAGCGCAGTCGACACCGGTTCTTTTGCCGCCGCCAGCCGATTCGGGTTTCAGCGCCGAGCCTGAGGTCATGCGCAATGATTTCGTCCTTGTGCTCGTTCGAGCCATGATTGCCGCTGCCCGCGCCGACGGCCATATCGATGATACCGAGCGCGCCCGCATCATGGACAAGGTCAAGTTGTCCGGCCTTGATTCGGAAGCCGAGAGCTTCCTGCGGGACGAATTGAGCAAGCCCGTCGATCTCGATGCCATGGTTTCGGCGGCAAAGACCGAGGAAGAACGCGTGGAGCTTTACACGGCTTCGCGCCTGGCGATTGATGCCGACAATCGCGCAGAACGCGGTTATCTCGATCAGCTGGCCGGTCGTCTCGGTCTGGCAGACGCCCTGATCGATCACATCGAAGCCACGGTTTCGGCGGCAAAGACCGGGGCTATCGAAGTGCAACCGGCCCAGACACAGACGTCCGTGCCGCAGGTTGGCGAAACGCCGATCAAGTCGCCCTGGTAATTTCCGCCGCCTTTTTAGGAAAAACGGATCTATAAAACTTGCGGCGCGTCGAAGCGCCGCAACTTCAATACCCTGTCGTCGGGCTTTACTGAGAGCCGCTTTCGGGGCATGGCTGTCGCCACTGGATGCAACATCCGCAGCGCAGCAAAGCTGCTGACGAAAATTCGGCCACTGACCCTAAGGATACAGCATGACCGATCCGGTCCAGAAAGAACGCTCGCCGGCAATCGCAGCTGCCATCATCCTCATCGTCGTTTGTGTCGGATTTTTCTTCCTGCCGCCGATGATGCTGTGGCTTGGTGATTTTTCGCCGTGGCTGGCCGCCGTGTTCGGCAGTCTTTTCGTGCTGGGTTTCTTCATTATCTTCTGGCTGCGCGCCCGGTATCAGCGTCGGCGCGGTCTTTGATCGAGCTCAAGCCTGCAGGGACGCGCCGAGCAGGATCAGGCCGAGCACCAGAACGAGCAGGGCACCGGCAATTTCGATGCCGTTCCCGACCCTGACGGCCACCGCCTCGCTCGAGGTATAACGCACCGCAAATCCCTTTGCCGTGACGGCCATGGTCGCCAGAAGCGAAACGGTCATCGCCGTACCGATCGACATGGCGAAGACGGAAAGAATGCCACCGAGATAAAGCCCGTTCAACAGCGCGAAGCTCAGCACGATCAGCGCGCCGGAGCAGGGCCGCAAACCGACGGCAATAATTGCGGACCAGGCCTCGCGCAGCGCGAAACGATCGCCTCTCAGCATCGCCGGATCAGGCGCATGCGCATGGCCGCATGTATCGCAAACCTCGCCATGCGCGTGGTTTTGGTGGCCATGGTTATGCGCATGATGGTCGCGGTTGTGATGCGTGTGCTCATGATGGTTATCGTGAGAATGGCCGTGGTCCTGCACCGCCGCCCGGCTTGCCGCCATCGCGCGTAATTTTCGAAACAGCAGCCAGCCGCCGAACGCCGAGATCAGGCCGAAGCTCACGACCTCAAGGAAATGCGTCGCCTGCGTCATCGAGATCGAGGAACCGCGCAGGACGAGATAGGTGGCGCCCACCAAAAGGATGGCAACGATGCCCTGCAGGAAGGAGGACAGGAAGGACAGCAGCACGCCGCGCTTCAGTTCGGTTTCGTTGGCAATCATGTAGGAGGAGATCACTGCCTTGCCGTGGCCCGGGCCCGCTGCGTGGAAGACGCCATAGGCGAAGGACAGGCCGACGAGCGAGGTCAGTTGCCACGGGTTTTCCCGCATGCCTTTCAAGGCACCGGTCAGGGTGTGGTAGAAGCTCTGCTGCTCCATATTGACCCAGGAGAAGAAGCCACCGAACAGGCCCGTCGTCTTGAAGGCCGGTTCCGCCGTGCCGATCCCGAGCGGCGACTGGGCATGGGCAACGGCCACGAAAGCAGCGGTGAGGCAAAGCGCGATCGTTGCGACACGAGCGGCAGTTCCCGTTTTCAGCATGTCAGCTCCATGCGGGTGGCAAACATCTTCGACATGTCGGTGCCTGTTGGATCGGTGAAAAAGGCGTCCGTCAGGCTGCTCTGGTTCTGGGCGAGAACTTCGTCCGGATCGGGCCGCACCACCTTGTGCGCGCAGGCGTTGACCTTGTCGCCGACCAGAACAAGATCCTCGTCGGTCGGAAAATCCATGGCCGTATACATCGACGGATCATAGACGCCGAAGGACATCTTACCCTTCAACGCAACCGTTTCTGCCGGCTTGACGCTGAAGAACAGGAGCAGCTGGCCGTCCTTGTAGTCGGCATGGATTTCCGCCGGTTTCAGGACTTTCACGTTCTTGCCGTTGTCGAGGATGGTTGTGTAATAATCATATTCCTGTAGGGAATCGAGAACCGTCTTGCCGACTTCCGCCAGTTCGTCTGGCTCAAGTTGCGCGTTGGAATTCTTGTCGAAATCGAGCACCACGCTGGAGGAAAACAATTCGTCGAACCGCCAGATGTTGCGTAGCTCGCTGATCTCGTTCTTGTCGTCGGAGACGATTTCAAGACGGGCCTCGGCAAAGATATGCGGGTGCGCGAAGGCGAGCGACGGCGTCAAAGCCAGTGCTGCAGCGAGTGTCCAGAACTTTGCCTTCATCGCGCCGTCATTCCGTTTGCCTGTGCCGAAGCAGTGTGGGTTGGACTTCCTTGTAGCGGAATTGGGACGGAATTGGGACCCCGATCAGGCGTTCTTCCGGAACCAGGCATGCAGGAAATCCACCAGCGTGCGCACCTTGGCCGGCAGATAGCGCCGGTGTGGATAGATGGCATAGATGCCGCGATCCTTGGGCAGATAGTCTTCCAGCAGCGAGACAAGCGTGCCGGCGGCAATTTTCGGCCGGGCGATGAATTCCGGAACGCCGGAGACGCCGAGGCCCGATTCGGCTGCACGCACCGAAGCCAGAGGGCTGTTGACCTCGATCGGGCCGGCAACGGGAACGCTGAAGCCTGAGCCATCCTTTTCGATAAAGCGCCAGTTGCTGTAGGAGCGGCCATTCGTGTCGATGATGCAGGGCACGCGCGACAGGTCGGACGGATGGCGGATCGGCCCATGCCGCTCCAGAAAATCCGGCGAGGCGCAGTAGTTGATGTGAAAATCATCAAGCTTGCGGGCAATCAGCGTTGAATCTTCCAGCTTGGTGATGCGGATGGCGACATCGAAACCCTCTTCGACCAGATCGACGAAACGGTCGTCGGAGACGATGTCAAGCGCAAGCTCCGGATGTTCCTTGGCGAAATCGATCAGCGACTGGCCGATATCCGCATCGATGAAGGTGCGCGGCGCGGTGATCCGCAGCTTGCCCTTGAGATCGGAATTGTTGGCGCGCACGAGGTCGGCCAGGTTGTCGATTTCCTTCAGGATTTCCGACGCCGTCCGGTAATAGGTATGGCCGGCTTCCGTCAGCGAGAATTGCCGGGTCGTGCGATTGAGCAGGAGCGCGCCGAGTTCGTCTTCAAGCTCGCGAACGTATTTTGACAGAAGGGCCTTCGAGCGGCCGATCCGCCGGGCCGCAGCCGAAAAGCCCTCCGCATCGACAACGTCGATGAAGGCACGAATCCGGGTGAGAGTGTCCATGACTTGTGCTCCTTGCTCGGTCGTGCGGAACGCCGCTGCTTGTGATTCGATCGCATCTCGGCATCACCCCGAAAACTTATGCAAAGAAGGGGTTTGCTGACTTTGTTGTGCCAGGTCAAAATTCTACTGGAATTTCTAAAGTAAAATCTTTGAAATTCAGTGGCTTGCCTCGCGATTTCGTGGTGGCCGCATTGTTCAGGAAATTTGAACGATCGCGCCGAGTTCGTCCAGAGGAAAAATTCAAAGGCGATTTTGAAAAAGCCTTGATTACGACAATGTTTTTTCTTATCTCAACGTCAGCCCAAAGTCGCACGTGCCCATGGCTGTCCGCCGACCCTCGAATTTGGTGAGGAAATCGGTAAGGTACCTGGAACTAACCCCTCCAGTCGCTATTCCGGCCAACCGGAAAATGCGAGGACATCTGAAGCAACGACGGTGCGGGCCTTTTTGTTCTCTTCCGGCTTTCCATCAGCCGGGGTTACTGAAGAGGCACACCTTCATTGCCGGAAGTGCGGGCGGGTCACCCCTCCAATCCATGGCAGACAAAGCCGGATATGAGCCTAGGCGGGCTTGTATCCACAATCAGCGCATCATGCGCATGTCTGGATCCGGGGTTTCCACCGGCTGGTTCCAGGTCGTGTTCATGTATGCCCTTTGTCCTCCGGTTTTTCCGGAGCGTTTGGAATATGGGGAATACAGCTATGACGACTGCACGCATCATCGACTTCATCAACACCCGACGTCCCGAAGGCCCTTGCCTGGTCGTGGACCTCAATGTCGTCGCCGGCAATTTCAACGCCTTCAAGCATGCGCTGCCGGACAGCTCGATTTATTATGCCGTCAAGGCAAATCCGGCCCCCGAGATTCTGCGCCTTCTCGCCGGTCTCGGCTCCAATTTCGATTGCGCCGGTGTGGCTGAAATCGAAATGGCACTGAACGCCGGTGCGACTGCCGCTCGCATCTCCTACGGCAACACGATCAAGAAAGAACGTGATATCGCCAAGGCGCATGCGCTCGGCGTGTCCCTCTTTGCGGTCGACAGCCATGAGGAAGTCGAAAAGATCGCCAGGGCCGCTCCGGGAGCCCGCGTATTCTGCCGCGTCCTGACGGATGGCGAAGGTGCCGAATGGCCGCTGTCGCGCAAGTTCGGCTGCGTGCCGCAGATGGCCGTCGACGTGCTCGTCTACGCCCACCAGCTCGGCCTCGTCTCGCACGGCGTCTCGTTCCATGTTGGTTCGCAGATGACCAAGGTCGATGCCTGGGATTCGGCCCTTGCCGATGCCAAGCGCGTCTTCGTTTCGCTGGCCAAGCAGGGCATTGAGCTGAAGATGGTCAATATGGGCGGTGGCTTTCCGACGAAGTACCTGAAGGACGTGCCGACGGCGGAAGCCTACGGCCAGGCGATCTTCGGTTCGCTGCGCAAGCACTTCGGCAACAACATTCCGGAGACCATCATCGAGCCCGGTCGCGGCATGGTCGGCAATGCCGGTGTGATCAAGGCGGAAGTCGTTCTGATTTCGAAGAAGTCGGACAATGACAACCACCGCTGGGTTTTCCTCGATATCGGAAAATTCGGCGGTCTCGCCGAAACCATGGACGAGGCGATCCGCTACCCGATCCGCACTGCCCATGACGGCGACGTCATGGAGCCGTGCGTGCTGGCCGGCCCGACCTGCGATTCGGCAGACGTGCTGTACGAGAAGAACATGTATCCGCTGCCGATCTCGCTTTCGATCGGTGACGAAGTTCTGATCGAGGGCACGGGCGCCTACACGACGACTTACTCGGCCGTCGCCTTCAACGGCTTCGATCCGCTGAAGTCTTACGTCATCTAACGGGCGTCATCTGATCCTGCCAGCCCCGTAACCAGCCGGGGTGGCACCTTCACAATTCATCATAACCGCCGCTAACTACGGTATTGGGTACGGGAGGCCGACATGGCCGCTGTTCTTGATTCTGTCCGCGCCTATTTTGCGCAGAATGCCTTCACCATCGACCTTGAAAACGCCGGCGACGTCGTCGCGCGCGAAAACCTGCTTGACCGCGCCATGGGTCCAGGCCGCCGCCGCAAGTCGTCCGAGACGCTGCGCCGCAACCGCGTGCCGGCCGAAGGTCTGGCACTGGTCGCCCGCGACGAGGACGGTCACGTCATCGGTACGGTTCGCCTTTGGAACGTCCATGCCGGTATCAGCCAGGAAGGCAATGCCGTCGATGCGCTGCTGCTCGGCCCGCTGGCCGTCGATGCCGCGCATGAAGGCAAGGGCATTGGTGGCGCGTTGATGCGGGCCGTGATCACCGAAGCCAAGAAGCGCGGCCACGGCGCTATCCTGCTTGTCGGCGATGCCGCCTATTACGAGCGTTTTGGATTCTTTGCCCACAACGCGCAGCATCTCGTGATGCCCGGCCCATTCGAGCGCAGCCGTTTCCTTGGCCTCGAGCTCAAGGCAGGCTGGCTGGGTGGTGCGGCCGGCATGCTGGTCGCCACCGGCCGCAAGCTGATGCAGGCGCCGATGAAGCGGGCCGCCTAAGCTGAACTTGGGTGATTTGGCGAAACGACCGGATATTCCAGTATCCGGTCGTTTTCGTTGAAATCCGCCCGGCATGCCGGAAATTGACATTTCGAACCTCATCTTGTAGCTAACGATCACGGGTGAGAGCCCCGGCCGTCCGCAAGCCACTGGCTTTGGTGAAGTCTCTCCGAATACATCCACTCGTTCATCCATCATCATGGCATGCGAACTGGCGGCAATGCGGATCCCTCCGAAAGATTGCATGCGAATGCTGGAGAACCGTCATGCGTGGAACAACCCCACTCCCATCTCTCGAAGCCCTGAAGGATCAGGCGAAGCGTCTGCGCTCGTCTCTTACTGCCAGGGGTGGAGACGTCAGTCACTCGAAAGCGCTGGAGATCATAGCGATCCAGCATGGTTTTCGTGACTGGAACACCTTGCACGCCGCCGTCGGCAATCGTCCGCCGCTCAATCCCTATATGCTGGGATCGCGGGTAAAGGGCCACTATCTCGGCCAGCCCTTCGAGGCCGAAATTCTTGGCGTCCAGGCTCTCACGTCCCATCCGGGCCGCTTCCGGTTGACCTTGAACTTCACTGAAGCTGTGGATGTCGTCACCTTCGAAAGCTTCTCGGCCTTTCGCAAACGGGTGAATTGCACCATCGACGAGACCGGCCGCACCAGGGAGAAGACCTCGAACGGCAGGCCACATCTCGAATTGATGTGGTGAAGGCTCCGTCGGGAGCGTCAGCCGCCGCTCTTGACCGCCAGCCAGATCGTGTGGCGGGCGCCGCCGCGCTTGCCGTTGGCGCGCACGCTCACTTCCTCTGCCGTAAAACCCGCCGTCTTCAACCTTCGCGTAAACTGGTTGTCGGGGGCCGAGGACCAGACAGCGAGAACGCCACCGGGGCGGAGGGCGGCCTTCGCGGCATGGAGGCCGGAGAGATTATAAATATCGTCATTGGCCGGCCGTGTCAGTGCCTCGGGTCCGTTGTCAACGTCGAGCAGGATTGCGTCATAGGCGTTGCGCTCGGATCGGATCAGGGCGCCGACATCGGTTTCGCGGATCGTCACCCGCGGATCGGCGAGGCTGCTGCCGAAAACCTCAGCCATCGGACCGCGAGCCCAGGCGACCACGGCCGGCACGAGTTCAGCAACGACGATTTCGGCTGTCTCCCCAATTTCGGCCAGCGCCGCACGCAGGGTGAAGCCCATGCCGAGGCCACCGATCAGGATGCGCGGTTGCGGGGCACTTCTGATGCGGTCGCAAGACAGCTTGGCGAGCGCTTCCTCCGAGCCGCTCAGCCGGCTGTTCATCAACTCGTTGGTCCCGAGCATGATCGAGAATTCCGCGCCGCGCTGCTTCAGGCGAAGCTCGTCGGTTCCACCCGGCATCTTGGCAGTATCGAGCACGGTCCAGGGGATCATCGCTTGCTCTTCCGGTGCGGCGGCGGCTGACTGCCGGCGCTCTTGTTTCAGGCGGTGATATCGACGACGCCGCAATCGCCGGCTTCCGATCCGAAGGCCAGTTGCTTGCCGTTCCGGTTCCAGGCCATGGCGGTGATTGCCCCCTTGCCGGGACGGCGCAACAGCACTTCCTTGGCGTCGGCAAAACGAACGGCGAGGATCATGCCGTCGGCGTAGCCGATGGCGGCGATCTCGTCGGTCGGATGGCAGGCGACCTGGGTAACCATGATATTGGCGCGGGTGCCGAGTTCGAGTGGTGCCTTGCCCATCGGGCCGTCCTTTGCCTGGAACGGCCAAACGATGGCGGCCGGTGCGCCCGAGGAGGCGAGCCATTTGCCCTTTGCCGACCAGGAAATCGATTTAATCTTGGCGGGATAGCCGGTCATGCGCATGTGGCGCGTCTCTGAGCCGGGTTTGGTGTCCATCTTCCAGCCGTGCAGCGCGTTTTCCTGCATCATCGTCACGACGAAGCGGCCATCCGGCGAAAAGCTGACGCCAGTGTGGGCGCCCTTCCACTCCAGATCAACCGGCTGACCTGCCGTGCCGACCCAATGCAGCGAGACGCCGTTGTAACGGGCGACAGCGATGCGCAGGCCCTTGGGTGCAAGGCGATGCCTTCGACCGTGCGGTCTTCGGTGAAATGCTTCGTTGTCCCGTCCGCCAGTCGGACATGGGTGGTCTTGCCATAGGCATAGGCGACGGCACCCTGCGGGCCTGCGGCAATCTGCGAGATCCATTTGCGCGGCACATGAGCGATCTCGGTCACCGAACCGTCGGCACCGACGCGCAGCACCTTGCCATCCTCGCCGCCGGTCAGCAACGTATCGGTCGCCTCGTCGCGTATGCAAGCGAGTAACCCCTCATGCGCCTCTATGGTCTTGTGGCCATGGTCAAGACGGTGGATCGGACCGGCGGATTCGGCAAAGAAGGGGATGTCGCCGAGATAGGCAACGCCGGCCACATGGCCGGCGAGATCGAGAGGAGCAACGGTCGGCATCAGTTCGGCTTCGCCTCTGCTGCGCAGGCGTTGAACGTCCGCTCGAGCTTTTCGCGGTCGAGCTCGCGTCCGATGAAGACGAGGCGGCTTTCGCGCTTCTCGCCGTCCTTCCAGGGGCGCTGGTGATCGCCTTCGATGATCATGTGCACGCCCTGAACGACATATCGTTCCTCGTCGCCCTTGAAGGCGATGATACCCTTGAGGCGAAGAATATTGGGGCCTTCCGTCTGGGTGATCTTCTGGATCCAGGGGAAAACCGGTCCGGGTTCATTTCGCCACCGCGCAGCGAAACCGACTGCACCGTCACATCATGGATGGGCGAGGGGCGTGATCGTGATGCCCATGATCGTGGCTATGGTCATGCCCGTGATCATGCCCGTGATGATCATGACCATGATCGTGGTGACCGTGATCATGATGGTGGTGGTCATGGCCGCAATCCGGGCCGCAGGTGTGATCGTGCTCATGGTGATCGTGATCGAGGAAATTCGGCTCGTTTTCCAACGCCCGTTCCAGGTTGAAGGCGCCCTGGTTGAGAACCTTGGTCAGGTCGATGTTAGAGCGCTCGGTGCGATGGATGCGGGCCGAGGGGTTGATAGCGCGCACGGTAGCCTCGATCTTCGCCAGTTCTTCCGGCGTCACGAGATCGGTCTTGTTGAGCAGCACGACGTCGGCAAAGGCGATCTGGTCTTCGGCTTCTCGGCTGTCCTTCAGGCGCAGCGGCAGATGCTTGGCATCGACAAGCGTGACGACGGCATCAAGCTCGGTCTTGGCACGCACGTCGTCATCCATGAAGAAGGTCTGCGCGACCGGAACCGGATCGGCAAGGCCCGTGGTCTCGACGATGATCCCGTCGAAACGGCCCGGACGGCGCATCAGGCCTTCGACCACGCGGATCAGGTCGCCGCGCACCGTGCAGCAGACGCAGCCATTGTTCATCTCGTAGATTTCCTCGTCGGATTCGACGATGAGATCATTGTCGATGCCGATCTCGCCGAACTCGTTGACGATGACGGCATATTTCTTGCCGTGATTGTCCGACAGGATACGGTTGAGCAAGGTCGTCTTGCCGGCGCCGAGATAGCCGGTGAGCACGGTGACGGGAATGGGCTTTATTGCAGCTGCGGTTTCGGTCATGGGAGGGCCTCGACAGATTGGCGGGCCGGCGATCCGGCCATCGGTGTTGAAATCTCATATAGGAGATGCAAGGCGGTCGCGCTACCCGTTGGCTGCAGCGAAATCACTCATATCAAACCGAGCGACATCCTGCAGCAGTTCGATGATGCCTTTCACCGCATGGGCAATGAGCGCTTCGCCCCTCTCCGCCGTTGCCGCTGCGGCATTCCCGGCGACGCCCTGTGTATTGAGGTCGGTCATCTTCCATCCGAAGGCATGCGGTCCGTAGGCGCGCAGGTGCCTGAAGCGCTGCGCGAAATCGCTCTGCCGCGAGGAAAATTTCCGGCCCTCGTCCTGTCGACCCTGTCCGGATAGAGTGCCAGCATGACGGAGGTCTCAATATCACCGCCATGGATGTCGATCGCCTTGTCCTCCGGGTTGATCCAGCCCTCCGGTTGGCCGAACCGCGTCCAACTGGTGGCAACGGCCAGCATGCCGAAACGCACGCGGGCCTCGGTGGCGACGATCGTCATCAAAGGTGCATTGCCGCCATGGGCGTTGAGCATTACGAATTTGCGAATGCCCTGTTTGCAAAGGCCCTCTGCGATACCAAGCCATCGCTCGATGGCTTCGTCGTAGGTCAGAGACCGCGTACCCTCGATGTCCATATGTTCGATCGAATAACCGACAGGCTCGGTCGGCAGGAAGGTGACCGGCAGGTTTTGGGGCAGGGCCGCGATGACACGGCTGGCGAGGCCTTCGGCGATCAGCGTGTCGGTATCGAAAGGCAGATGCGGGCCATGCTGCTCGTGTGCGCCGAAGGGCAGCACGGCAATCCAGTCGCTTCTCGCGTCGCGGGAAAGCCCGGCATCGGTGTTGGTCCAGCGGGCGGGCGGGAATGGCATTTCTTTTCAAGCCTTTCGCTTCTGCTTGCGGGAGTGGTGTTACTTGAGTCATACAGAGGTGATAAGGCCGTGCAAGAAATTTGGTGGAGGACCGATGGGAAAGAAAAGCAAGGCCGAGAAGAAAAGCAAGGGCAGCAAGAAGAAGCACGATATTTCCGGCGGCCCGCAGGATATTGCATCGCTTCTGGTTCAGGCTGCGCGCTCCATGCGCACGGTCCTGTCACGCAACCTGTTGGACAGCGGCCTTTACGCCGGCCAGGATGGCGTCATGCTCTCTCTGGCGGAAACGGACGGGCTGACCGCAGGCAGTCTCGCCGCCAAGCTCGGCGTCAAGGCCCCGACCATGACGCGCACCATCGGCCGCATGGAAGCGCAGGGTTTCGTCGAGCGACGCACCGATGATGGTGACGGGCGACTGACCAAGGTTTATCTGACCGAGCACGGCCGCAACAGCTTGCAGACCATCGAGGCGGCGGGAAAATCATCCGAAAAGATCGCGACGCAGGATCTCAGCGACAAGGATATCAAGACGCTGATGAAGCTTCTTCGGGCCGTGGATGCCAATCTTCAAGGCTCGACACCGGAGGAATAGCCCCGCTGTCCCCTTTGTTTTGCCGATTGCAGCGTCAATTTAAACAGTTTAAAGAGGATTTAAAAAGAGCGGCCTTGAGGCCGACATGGAACGGCCGGAGGAAACGTGGCTCAAAAGGTCAAACTGTCAACGATCGCCGAAACGCTTGGCGTATCCACCGCCACCGTGTCGCTCGCCCTGCGCGACAGCCCGCTCGTTGCCGCCACCACCCGAGACAAGATCAAGGAACAGGCCCGCGCGCTGGGCTATATCTACAATCGCCGTGCCGCAAGCCTGCGAACCTCGCGCTCGGGCATCATCGGCGTTGTCGTGCACGACATCATGAACCCGTTCTACGGCGAAATCCTGAAGGCGATCGAAGCCGAACTCGACCGCGACCGCCAGACCTTCATCCTCTCCAATCACTATGATTCCGTCGAAAAGCAGCGGGCTTTCATTGAAACACTGCTGCAACTGGGTGGCGATGGCGTGATCATGTCGCCCGCGATCGGCACGCCGCCGGAAGATATCCAGCTGGCCGAGGACAACGGCATGCCGGCGATCCTGATTGCCCGCTCGATCGAAGGGCTGGACGTCCCGATCTTCCGCGGCGACGACGCCTACGGCATCTCTCTTGCCACCAACCATCTGATCAGCCTCGGCCACCGGGTCATTGCCATGGTGGGCGGTACGGACCAGACATCAACCGGTCGCGACCGCTATCAGGGCTATGTGAATGCCTTGCGCAAAGCAAACATCGATGTCGATCCCAACCTGCGCATTCCCGGTCCCCGCTCCAAGCAGGGTGGTTTCGAGGCGGCGGTGCATCTGCTGTCCCTGCCGCAGAAGCCGACGGCTGTCGTCTGCTGGAACGATCTGGTCGCCATCGGCATGATGAACGGCATTGCCCGCGCCGGCCTGGTTCCCGGCCGCGACGTCTCGGTCACCGGTTACGACGACCTTGAGGAAGCCTCCATCGCCACGCCGGCCCTGACGACGGTCTGGAACGGCCAGGCGGAAGTCGGCCGCAGTGCGGCACGGGCGCTCCTGGATAAACTCTCCGGCAGCCATGAACCTGATGGTATACACCTGATCAAGCCGGAAATGCGCATTCGCCAATCGACCGGCCCGCTGCGCGTCACGGTAGCCGACATTTCATAACTGTTTTCAAAGGAGCGAACCATGCCGCAAGGCCGCCCTCGTATTCTCGTGCCCGGAAAGATCAACAAGCGCGTTCTCGACCGTCTGCCGGATCATTTCGAACCTGTCTTTGTCGCTGCGGTCGATCCGGCGCTGATCACGCCGGAGCTTGCAACTGGCGTTTCAGGAATTGCGGTGCAGGGCAAGGTTTCCGCTGATTTCATGGATGCATTCCGGAATCTCGAGATCATCGCCAATTTCGGCGTCGGCTATGATGGCGTCGATGCCGCGCATGCCGGTCGCAAGGGCATCACGGTGACCAATACGCCGGATGTTCTGACCGAAGAGGTGGCCGATACGACGATCGGTCTGCTGCTCAACACCGTCAGACAGTTGCCGCAGGCCGAGAACTGGCTGCGCGCCGGTCGCTGGGTGCGGGAAGGGGCGTTTGCGCTGTCGCCCCTGACGTTGCGCGGTCGCACTGTGGGCCTTTACGGCATGGGCCGCATCGGTCTTGCCATTGCCAAGCGTGTGGAAAGTTTCGGCGTTGCCATTCATTACCATACACGCACCCCACGCGAAGGGCTTGCCTATACCTATCACCCGACCTTGAAGGGCATGGCCGAGGCTGTCGACACGATCATTGTCATCGTGCCGGGAACCGAAAGCACCGCAAAGACGATCAATGCGGAAATTCTTGTGGCTCTGGGTGCAAACGGCGTACTGATCAATGTCGGCCGTGGCTCTACGGTGGACGAGGCGGCGTTAACGGATGCGCTTAAGCGTGGTGTCATCGCCGGTGCCGGGCTGGACGTCTTTGAAAACGAACCGCATGTCGGCGAAGACCTTATGGCGCTTGAAAACGTCTCGCTGCTGCCGCATGTCGGTTCCGCCTCGCAGGCCACCCGCGATGCCATGGCCGATCTTGTGGTCGATAATCTTGTAGCGTGGTTCACCACGGGCAAGGCGCTGACGCCGGTTCCGGAAACGCCGTTTACCCGCAAGGCAGGCTGAAGCATTCAGCCGGCCTTGCTGGCGGCATAGACCCGCACGGCATCGCCGAATGCTGCGAAAAGCGTCGAGGACGGTCCGTCCGTCCCGACCCAGTATTCTGGATGCCACTGCACGCCGACGGCGAAGGCCTTGGCGTCGATCACGGACACGGCCTCGATCGTGCCGTCCTCGGCGACGGCTTCGACGGCAAGGCGAGGTGCCGCCTGTGAAATGGCCTGACGATGCAGGGAATTGACCTGCACCGAGCCTGCACCGAGAACTGAGGCAAGGCAGGTTCCCTCGCGGACGATGACATTCTGCCGGATACCGTAGGCAACGTCGAGTTCGGGAACGTCTGGCTTGCGGTGATCCCAGTTTCCGGGGATCTCCTGGATTTCGCTGGCCAGCGTTCCCCGAGCGCGACATTGAGTTCCTGAATGCCGCGGCAGATCGCCAGCAGCGGAATACCGCGCTCGAGCGCCCTGCGGATCAGGGGCAGGCTGGTCGCGTCGCGGCCCGGATCGAACGGTCCGTCGCTTTCCACTGCGACCTTGCCATAGAGCGAGGGATGAACGTTCGAGCGTGATCCGCTGACGAGGACACCGTCGACTCGATCAAGAATTTCATCGGTCTCATTGCCGTTTTCCAGCGCCGGCACCAGAAAGGCCATGACCCCGGAACCGTCGACTGCTGCACGGACATACTGATGAGGAACCCCATGCCAGACGTTCCCGTCAAACTCACGGAAGTCTGCAGGAATGGCAACAATCGGCTTAGGCATCGTTCGTCTCCAGGCATTTCCAGCGGCGCTTCCCGCCGGCAGACCTATGGTTCTTGCGATCTTTTTGCCTTTTCGCTTTGCCGTTACAAAGGCCAAAAAGTCAACTCCGTTGCGCTATCGCAATCGATGGGGACGGAGAAAATGCAATTGCTGCGAGTCCTTGTGGTCAAATCTGGCCTATTTTATTAGAGACCAGGTAACCATTTCCCGATTTAAGTCATTGAACAAGCGGATACGCTGATGTTTCGAAGCAAGAACCGAAGGTAAATGATTTTGCAGCGATCACTATGCAAGGTTGCAAAAATCGAGTATTCTTTAGGATTGCTGCAATATTTGGTTGAATTACCTCAGGTAGTCTTTTCCACCACTGCATGTGGGGCCGATCAGCAACCCATTTTACCAGAGAATGACTGAAATCTTTCGTTAAAGCCTCCGGCATAACAATTCTCCAAACCGGAGCAGAGGGTTCATGAAAGCAAATGAGCAGGGCGCTCTTCCAACGGATGTCTACCTTTCGTTTGTAAGTTCGCTCTATGAGCATCGGAACACTCTTCTGATCGGCATGCTTTCGCATGTCGTAACGTTCAGCCTTGTTTTCGCGAAGACCTCGGATTTTTTATATCGCCTGCTGTGTGGCGGTCGTGCTTGTCTGGCTGGTGCGCCGATCGGGCATGCTTAAGTTCGACCGCGTTGATCTCTCTGCCTTGGATTACCAGAGCATCCGCACCTGGGAAAATCGCTACAATGCAGGTGCAGTCTGCGCAACGCTGACGCTGGGATCGGCGTGCGGCTATGCAGTCCTGGTTTCGCAGGATGCCTTTGCCGAGTTGGCCTGCATCTCGGTTACACTGGCAACCATGGTTTCCGTTGTCGGTCGCAATTACGGTTCAGCGCGCGCGGTGGTGTTGCTGACATTCTCCGCCTGCGGTCCGATCGTAATTGGATTGTTGGCCTTATTTGACGGCTACATGGCTATTCTGGCCCTGTTGATGGTGCCTTTCATCCTGACCACGTGGGCAATGGCAACGGGGGTCCGCGAGTTCCTCTACAAGAACGTTATGGCGGCCAGGGAAATTTCAACGATTGCGGCGCGTTTTGATGTGGCACTCAACAACATGCCACACGGTCTGTTCATGCTGGATTCCGGCAACCGGATTCTCGTTGCCAACCGCCGCGCCTGTGAACTGCTCAATCTGGGGGATCATGCGCGGCTCAAGGATTGCCATCTCGATGCGGTTCTCCGTTACGGCGTGCGTCATACATTCCTTGATCACGATCGGGCAAAGCAGGTCCTGCGCCAGCTCGACCAACTGGTGAAGGGCGTGCAGTCGCGCGCCTTGATCCCCTTCTCCGATGATCTGTTTCTTGAATTCTCGGCCAGTCGTCGTGCCCATGGCGGGGTCGTCCTGATTTTCGAAGATGTCACCGCAAGGGTCCGGGCAGAAAAGAAAATTCTGCAGATGGTGCGGTTCGATACGCTGACTGGTCTTCCCAATCGGGACTATTTCTCCGACCTCGTCAACAATGCGCTGGCGGAGCGCATGGAGCCCGGTCCGATCGGTTTCATGGTTCTCGATGTTGCCGAGTTCAAGCATGTCAACGACACGAAGGGCCATGTCGTCGGCGACAGGTTGTTGTGCGCCATCGCCGAGCGGCTGAAAAAATCAGCGCCGAATCGGCAATCGCCGCCCGCTTGATGGGCGACGAATTTGTGCTGTTCTTCCCGAACGAGTGCAATCGCGACGATCTCGAAGAGCGCATGCGCGCCGTTCACGGGCAAATGCGTGGCTCCTACAATGCACGCGGCTTCACCTTCAGCATGTCGATGAGCGCGGGCTACGTCGTTGCATCGAGCGCCGGTTTCCGCCTCGATGACCTGCAGATTAAGGCCGACCTTGCGCTTTTCGAAACAAAGAGCCGCAACAAGGGCGGCTGCACCGCGTTCGAGGCGGAGATGGATGCGCTTTATCTCGATCGCCAGAAACTGAAATCCGATCTACGGGAAGCGCTCGAAAATAGTCATCTTTCCGTCGCCTATCAGCCTATGTTCCTGCCGGATGGGACGGGGATAGAATGCTGTGAGGCACTGGCGCGCTGGACACACCGCGAGCGCGGGCCGGTGTCGCCAGTCGTTTTTATTCAACTGGCCGAAGAAATGGGCGTTGTCTCGGAGATAACGCATTTCATGCTTCGTCAGGCCTGCCGGGATTGTTTGACATGGCCCGCTCATATCGCCGTTTCGGTCAACCTGTCGGCATTGGATCTTAGAAACAGCGATATCGTCGCATTTATCACGGATACATTGGCGGAGACAGGGCTTGATCCTTCTCGGCTACATCTCGAGGTCACCGAAAGCTGCCTGCTGGAAGAGGCGGTTAAGGTTCAGACCATCCTGCAGGAATTGCGGGCACGCGGTATAACGATCGCTATTGACGATTTTGGTACCGGTTATTCCAGCCTCAGCTATCTCGATGCGCTGCCGCTGGACATCGTCAAGATCGACCGTTCTTTCGTTCGCAACATTCGCGAGGACGAGCGCCGCTTCAAGCTGTTGCGCGGCACCGTCAACCTTTCCCGCGAGCTGGGCCTGAAGATTGTCATCGAAGGGGTCGAAACAGAAGACCAGCTTGCCCTGATCAACGAGTTCAAATGCGCCGATCTGGTGCAAGGCTACGTGTTTGCCGCCCCGATGCCCTCCCTTTCGATCGAGAGTCTCTGCGAGACCCTGGCGAAGAAGACCCAAACTGCCAAGCGGCGCAGTCGACATATCGCCTGACATTCCTCCGAAATTTGCACCAGTCGGCTGGTTTGGAAAATTTCGGTGTTCCCCGAAATAGCTCTGATTGAATTTTACGCGCAGTTTTCTAGTGAATTATGGTTGTGAGGCGATTTCTTGCTATTAAAACTTAACCTTTTATTAACCTTAATAAATAGTATCTGACCGAGTTTATTTAATTAGATTGTGACTTTATCGACTCTTGATAGATTAATATTTCGTTAATGAGGTATTATTCATGAGTCCAGCCGCTTCAACGCAGGGTCGTTTCTCGGAAAAATTATTGGAGTTGCTGGATCACGTGGAATATCGCCGGGTCGAGACCGGGGAGGATATGGAAGATGTTGCCCGCATTCGATTCAAGGCCTACCAGATGGCCGACATTCTGCCCTTGTCCGGTTCAACGCTGATCGATGATATCGATTTCGATAGCCACGCCTACGTCTTCGGCATCTATTTCGAGGAACGGCTGATCAGCACGGTGCGCGTCCATCACGTGACGCCTGAGCATCGGGTCAGTTCATCCGGGTCGGTCTTTGGCAAGGAGATCGATGGTTTTCTCGATGCCGGGATGAGCCTGATCGATCCAGTGCGGCTGGCGGCTGATCCTGAAATCCTGAAAGAGATGCCGGCTATCCCCTATCTGACGTTGCGGGTCGCAACCATGGCGTCGGAACATTTCGATGTCGATCGTTGCCTGTCCCTGGTCAAGCCGCAGCATGCGGCATTCTACAAACGCATCTTCGATGCCGATACGATCGTTTCGCCGCAAAAGAACTGCGGCAACTATAAGATCGATCTCACGTTGCTTGCCGCCCGCGTCCGTGAAATCAGGCCATGGCTCTACACGCGGTTTCCATTCTTCGATTCGGAACCGTTCGAACGGCGCCTGATGTTCCAGGGCAATGAGCAGGCCGCATTCAGGCCGTTGACGATCCGGCCAACCGCGCGGCTTGCGATGACCACGCACAATCGAACGCAGCTGCCCGCCGAATAGCCTCGAGCGAGCCGCGTAAAGCGATATGCCGCAGTTTGGGGAGGCGGGTTTTTATTGCGCTTCCACGCTGGTTTGTATAAGGCCAAGAGACGAGGTTGTGGGCGTGTTGCGGGCCGGCTTCGGTGGCATTGGTTTTATACGAAGTGCGGTTTCGACGGCTTTGTCGTAGAGAGCGCAGAATTCTGGGAGATATTGACGATGGCTGAACATCAATCCGGACCGGTTGAAACCGGTGCACCGATGGATTATGCGGAGCATGAGAAGACATACACCTTCTTTCTGGCCGCGTCGAAGTATGTGACGATCTTCTGCGTCGCGCTTCTGATTGCCATGGCTGCCGGTTTCTTCACCAGTGCCGGCTTTTTTACGGCAACCGTGCTGTTCATTCTTCTCAACGTCGCCGGTGTCGTGCTTCTGCGCTAACCGGCCGGCTTTCCGGACATTGATCGAAACGGATCATGGGAGTGATGGTCCTGTTTCCTTTTTCCTGATGTTTCAGTCGGGTTGTCAGGCGCGTGCGTTGGCCGATGGTTAGGGCCGCGGTTCATGCGCGAATTAAATGAGGATGGAGGAGAGGATCCCGCGCAACGCCGGAAGGTGGCCGGGGCCTGTTCATCTGGGGGAGGACATGTGGTCCAGACTGTATTTGTAGCCAATGAAAGCCATCCCGACGAGGGGCGCGTTTCCGCATCGCCGGACAGTGTGAAAAAGCTGAAGACGCTGGGTTTCGACGTTGTCGTTGAAGCGGGCGCCGGTCTCCTGTCGCGCATACCGGACGCCGATTTCGAGAAAGCCGGTGCGCGGATTGGCGCGGCTGCCGATGCGAAGGAGGCCGATGTCGTGTTGCGCGTTCGTCGTCCGGCGAGCGCGGAGATTGCGGGCTACAAGTCCGGCGCCATCGTCATCGCGATCATGGACCCTTACGGTCAGGAGGCTGCGCTTTCCGAGATGGCGTCTGCCGGGCTGACTGCCTTTGCCATGGAACTGATGCCGCGCATCACCCGCGCCCAGTCGATGGACGTGCTGTCGAGCCAGGCAAACCTTGCCGGCTATCAGGCCGTCATAGATGCCGCGGGCGAATTCGACCGCGCCATGCCGATGATGATGACGGCGGCCGGCACGGTTCCGGCGGCCAAGGTCTTTGTCATGGGTGCCGGCGTTGCCGGTCTGCAGGCGATCGCGACCGCGCGTCGCCTCGGCGCTGTCGTCTCCGCCACCGATGTTCGTCCTGCCTCCAAGGAGCAGGTGGCCTCGCTCGGCGCCAAGTTCATCGCAGTCGAGGACGACGAGTTCAAGGCTGCAGAAACCTCGGGCGGTTATGCCAAGCCGATGTCGGAAGCCTATCAGGCCAAACAGGCCGTATTGACCGCCGAGCATCTTGCCAAGCAGGATATCGTCATTACCACGGCGCTGATCCCGGGACGTCCGGCGCCGCGGTTGATCACCCGCGACATGCTGAAGGCGATGAAACCCGGTTCGATCGCGGTCGATCTCGCGGTCGAACGCGGCGGCAATATCGAGGGTGCCGTTGCCGGCTCCATTGTCGAGGTCGAAGGCGTCAAGGTCGTCGGCTATAACAATGTGCCAGGCCGTATCGCCACCAGCGCGTCCTCGCTCTACGCCAAGAACCTCGTCACGTTCCTTGAGACCATGGTCGACAAGGAAACCAAGGTGCTTGCCCTCAACACCGAGGATGAACTGGTCAAGGCAACGATGCTGACTCATGGCGGAACCATCGTCCATCCGAATTTCGCACCGGTTCCGGCCGAAGGCGTAGCTACAGCTTAAGAATTTAAGAGGGCGGTTTTGCGCTTCGGGGAGAGGTGCTGCCGTTCAAGGGAGATGATTTATGGCCAATGACCTTCTCGACAAGGCAATCGGCGACCTCGACCGGGCGGTCGAAGCGGTGCGTATCGCAGCTGAATATATACCGGACGCGGCAGGTGCGGCCGCCCACGGGCTCAGCGGCGGCATGATCGATCCCTTCGTTTTCCAACTGGCGATTTTCGTGCTGTCGATCTTCGTCGGCTACTACGTCGTCTGGTCGGTGACGCCAGCGCTGCACACGCCGCTGATGGCCGTCACCAATGCGATTTCGTCTGTCATCGTCGTCGGCGCGCTTCTCGCGGTCGGCATTTCGGCGTCCGGCCTTGCCACGGGCTTTGGCTTCGTGGCGCTGATCCTCGCCTCGGTCAATATCTTCGGCGGTTTCCTCGTCACCCAGCGCATGCTTGCCATGTACAAGAAAAAGACAAGTGAGGGCCTGAGCCGATGTCACCCAATATCGCTGCGTTCCTCTATCTCGTCTCCGGCGTGCTGTTCATCATGGCACTGCGCGGCCTGTCGCACCCGACCACTTCGCGCCGCGGCAATATCCTCGGCATGAGCGGCATGGGCATCGCCATCGTTACGACGCTGCTGCTCGCGATGCCGTCCTTTGGCGGCCTTGTGCTGATCCTGCTCGGTCTTGCCATTGGCGGCGGGGCAGGGGCCTATATCGCCCGCTCGATCCCGATGACCTCGATGCCGCAGCTTGTTGCCGGCTTCCATTCGCTGGTTGGCCTTGCTGCCGTTCTGGTCGCAGCCTCCGCGCTCTATACGCCGTCCTCCTTCGGCATCGGCGCGGTCGGCTCTATCCATGCCGTGGCACTGGTCGAAATGGCGCTTGGCGTTGCCATCGGCGCGATCACCTTTACCGGTTCGATCGTCGCCTTCCTGAAGCTTGACGGGCGCATGTCCGGCAAGCCGATCATGCTGCCCTACCGGCACGCTATCAACATCGCGCTTCTGGCCCTGATTATCTTCTTCATCGTCGGGCTGGCCGCATCCGAAAGCCATTTCGATTTCTGGGCAATCGTTGTCCTGGCGCTGGCGCTGGGTGTTCTCCTGATCGTGCCGATTGGCGGCGCCGACATGCCGGTCGTCGTCTCGATGCTGAATTCCTACTCCGGCTGGGCGGCCGCCGCGCTCGGCTTCACGCTCGGCAATCTGGCGCTGATCATCACCGGCGCGCTGGTCGGCTCATCGGGTGCGATCCTGTCCTACATCATGTGCAAAGGCATGAACCGCTCGTTTATTTCGGTCATTCTGGGCGGCTTTGGCGGTGATTCCAGCGTTGCTGCTGGCGATGACGGCGTGCAACGCACGGTCAAGCAGGGTTCGGCGGACGATGCTGCCTTCCTGATGGCCAATGCCTCGAAGGTGATCATCGTGCCGGGTTACGGCATGGCCGTCGCCCAGGCGCAGCATGCGGTGCGCGAACTCGCCGATGCGTTGAAGAAAAACGGTGTCGAGGTGACATACGCCATCCATCCGGTCGCCGGCCGCATGCCCGGGCACATGAACGTGCTGCTCGCCGAAGCCAACGTGCCCTATGACGAAGTGTTCGAGCTGGAGGACATCAACTCGCAATTCGCGCAGGCCGATGTCGCCTATGTTATCGGCGCCAACGACGTCACCAATCCGGCGGCCCGCGATGACAAGACGTCGCCGATCTACGGCATGCCGATCCTTGATGTCGATAAGGCCAAGACCTGTTTGTTCGTCAAGCGCTCGCTCGGCTCCGGCTATGCCGGCATCGACAATACGCTGTTCTACAAGGATGGCACGATGATGCTTTTGGGCGACGCCAAGAAAATGACCGACGACATCGTCAAGGCAATGGCGCATTGAGCCGATTGGGCCGCCAATTCGAGCGGCCCAATCTTTCCCGCCTACTTTTTAATCGAAATTCAATGCTCTTCACATAATGGTTCTTTGTCACCCGCAATGGTTGGCGTAGGTTATGGAAGAGGAACATGACGTCACCTTCGCAATTCGGCTACTCAAGGGTCGGGCGGTATGTCCAACAGCTTGACGCTGGAATCGGGTGGTTGCGGTTTGATGACGACATCGAGCGTGAATACGCGCTGCAGGTCGACAGGGATCAGCGCCGGCCCGCGATGATCAGTGGGGTCTTCTCCCTAGCCTTCATGATTCTATTCGCGATATCCGATTGCGCACGATTGTCGCTGGTGGAGCGTTTTCCCGATCTGACCGTCGATATGTGGGGTATCCTCGCAAGCCGGTTGGTGACAATCCTGGTTCTGCTTGGCTGTCTGTATATTTGTTATCGACAGCAGATGGCGTCGCGGGTGGCGCCTTTGTCCGTGGTCGCGGTGTTGACGCTAGCGGCATGTGGGGCGGTGGCGGTTTGTCTCTACAAGCGTAACGGTCTCGGCCATGCCGAGTTCGCCCAACTTCTGTTCGTCATGGGTGCGTTCGCTCCGCTGGGGCTTCGCTTCCGTCACAGCATTGTGCTCGCAGCCGGCGTTGTCGCCATGACGTTCGCATTGCGATACTGGCTGCTGCCGATGGACATGCATGGGCAGCAATTCAACGCCATGCTGCTCTTGATGCTGATCTTCTCGGCGGTCGGCGGTTATCTCCGCGAGCGTGCGTATCGGGAGCAATTCCTGTTGCGCGGCATTCTCAAAGAGCAGGCGTCGCGCGATCCCCTGACAGGGCTCGCCAACCGGCGTGATCTTGATGAGCAGCTTGAGATGATCCGTCTGCAAGCCCGGCGGGAAAAAGTGTCGGTCGGCTTGCTGTTGCTCGATATCGACTTTTTCAAGCGTTACAATGATCGCTACGGGCATCAGGCCGGCGATCTGGCATTGCGGCGCGTGGCAGCGTGTCTGGACGCTTTTGCGCGCCGCCCGCTCGATATGGCCTGCCGGATGGGCGGAGAAGAATTCGCGCTTGTACTCTATGATTGCGGGGGAGCGTCGCTGAAGGACCGTGCGGATGAGCTTTGCGCAGAGGTGAGGGCGCTCCGTATCGAGCATGCCAAGTCCGATATCTGTGCTTTCGTGACGATCAGTATCGGAGGTGTGTTGTTCCTGCCGCAGGAAACGGCCTGGGCGGCTCTCGATCGAGCCGACCAGTTGCTTTACGAGGCCAAACGCGAAGGGCGCAATCGCACCTCTGTCGAGCGTCTATCGCCCACCGCTGCGGTCGCTTGACCGGAGCGGCGTCTTTTCTCGTCAGCCGGTCGCTTTTACGCGTGCAAGTCCGGCGCGGGCAGGTTCGTATTTGGTGTCGAGCGACAGCGCGTGGCCGTAGGATTTTGCCGCCTTGGCCTTTTCGCCGCGACGTTCATAGACCAGCGCCTGGTTTGCCCAGGATTCAGCGATCTTGCCGTTCAGGTTGATGGCGGTGTTGAAATCCGCGAAGGCATTGTCGTCGTCGCCCTGTGCAACATAGGAAATACCGCGGCCGTTATACGGCTCCGCCGAACTTGGCGACAGCGAAATCGCGGTCGAGAAATCCTCGATCGCCTGGCCGTGCTGGTTGCGAGCCTGGTAGATCAGGCCGCGATTGTGATAGGCGCGCGGGTCGGTGGTGTCGAGCTCGATCGCCTTGTTGAAATCCGCAAAGGCCTGATCGAGCTGGCCGGCTTGGCGATAGAGATTGCCGCGACCGATATAGGCAACGTCATAGCGCGGGTTGAGCTGCAGCGCCATGTTGTAGTCGCTGGCGGCGTCCGCCTGATTGCCCATGTTGCGCTGAACCAGCGCGCGGTTGGCATAGGCCTGGTAAAAGCGCGGATTGAGCTGGATCGCCTGGTTGAAGTCCGACAGCGCCCGGCGGAATTCACCGGCGCGGCCATAGGCCGAACCGCGGACATTGTAGCCTTCCGGATCGCTTGGGTTCGAGGCGATGACGCTCGACAGCGAAGCGATGTTTTCTTCCGTGCCCTGCGCCCGCTCGACGCGGATCATGTCCTCGGACGTGTCGGCGGTCTGGCAGCCGGACAAGGCGAGCCCGGAAGCAACCGCAATCAGCGAAGCGACAACGCGGCCGCGCGCGTTGATCTGACGAATACCGTTGCCGATCTGGCCCGAAATACCCGAAGTCATGGCAGCAAATGTCAAGATTGATCCCTCGATACAGCGATGCGTCCAGGCCGTTTCGGACGCTATAACATGAATATGCGTTGTTTTGCCTGCTTTGGAAACACTTTGGCCTCGCAAGGAAGCCTCTATCGTTCCGTTTTTCAAGGGCATCACAGCCCGGCCGCCAGGAACGCGGAAAGTTCTACGCAGCAGTCAACGCGTAAAACTGAAAAAGGCGGTGGCGACTGTGTCGCCCCCGCCGGAGTATACGTCTGAAAGCGTCGAAAAGACGACCGATCAGCGTGCAGGTGCTGCTGCTGCCGGACGGCCGGTGACGATGCCGCTTTCGCGCTGTGCGCGCTTGCGGGCCAGCTTGCGAACGCGGCGAACGGCTTCAGCCTTTTCGCGGGCGCGCTTCTGGGAAGGCTTCTCGTAATAATCGCGCATCTTCATTTCGCGGAAAATGCCTTCGCGCTGCATCTTCTTCTTGAGTGCGCGAAGCGCTTGATCGACGTTGTTGTCGCGGACTAGTACCTGCACGTTAATCCCGTTCCTTTGTTTCGAGTGTCTGCCCCTGAGAAAGCTCAACGAGGCAAAAAAATAACGTTCGCGGAGCCATGGGCTTTACGATTGGGTGAGCGGATACCAGATCGCTCTCTCAAAGTCCAGCCGGGAGTTTGCCGGGCTGGCCGAAAATTCCGTTGAGGGCATCTTTTCACCTTTGTTCGCCGTATCATACCCTATCGGCGCTGCAGCGGTGCGGCCGATGCTTTATAGGGTATTACTGCGGATGTGAGGCGGATCGTGGGCGCAATTCGTGACCATGTCGCAAGTCGTGCACGTCGCGGCGGATTGCGTCGCAAAAGAAACGTTGCGTCGTCGAAGGATTTGTCATCTCTAGCGGCGACAAGGAAGTTCACCGGATTACGGAGTGTGAAAGCGGATGCGCAAATATTCGGTTTTTGCTGTCGCTCGCGAAGCGATGCGCGGCCACAGGGGTTGGGAGGCGCAGTGGACCTCGCCCGAGCCGCGCAAGGAATATGATGTCATCATCATCGGCGCCGGCGGCCATGGTCTGGGCACCGCCTATTACCTCGCGAAGGAACACGGCATCACCAATATCGCCGTGCTGGAAAAGGGCTGGCTCGGCGGTGGCAATACCGGCCGCAACACCACCATCATCCGCTCCAACTATCTCTACGACGAAAGCGCTGGCATTTACGATCACGCACTGAAGCTCTGGGATGGCCTGAGCCAGGATCTCAACTACAACGTCATGTATTCGGCGCGCGGCGTGATGATGCTGTCGCACAACATCCATGACCAGCAGGTGTTCAAGCGCCATATCCACGCCAATCGCCTGAACGGCATCGACAATGAGTGGCTGACGCCCGAGCAGGCGCAGGAATTCTGCCCGCCGCTGGATATTTCCCGCTCGGCCCGCTACCCGATCAACGGTGCGGCCCTGCAGCGCCGCGGCGGCACCGCCCGCCATGACGCCGTCGCCTGGGGCTACGCCCGTGCTGCCGCCGATCGCGGCGTGCACATCATCCAGAATTGTGAAGTCACTGGGATTCGTCGCAATCCGGATGGTTCCGTTGCTGGTGTCGATACCAATCGTGGCCAGATCAACGCCAAGAAGGTTGGCGTCGTTGCCGCCGGCCATACCTCGGTGCTGATGGAAATGGCCGGCGTGCGCATGCCGCTGGTCAGCTATCCGCTGCAGGCGCTGGTCTCCGAGCCGGTCAAGCCGATCTTCCCCTGCGTCGTCATGTCCAACACCGTGCATGCTTATATCTCGCAGTCCGACAAGGGCGAACTTGTTATCGGCGCCGGCACCGACCAGTATTCGTCCTATTCCCAGACCGGCGGCCTGCAGATCATCACGCACACGCTCGACGCCATCTGCGAGCTCTTCCCGATCTTCCGCCGCATGAAGATGATGCGCTCCTGGGGCGGCATCGTCGACGTCACGCCGGACCGTTCGCCGATCCTCGCCAAGACCCCCGTGCAGGGCCTTTACGTCAATTGCGGCTGGGGCACTGGCGGCTTCAAGGCAACGCCGGGCTCGGCCAATGTCTTTGCCCACACCATCGCGAATGACGCGCCGCACAAGATCAACGCGCCGTTCACGCTGGAACGCTTCCGCTCGGGCCGCCTGATCGACGAAGCGGCCGCTGCCGCCGTTGCGCATTAAAGGGAAATACAATGCTTCTGATCTATTGCCCCTATTGCGAGGAAGAGCGTTCCGAGCTCGAATTCCGTCAGGGCGGCGACGCCCATATCGCGCGCCCGACCAATATGACCGAGATGTCCGACGAGGACTTCGAGGCCTTCTTCTTCCTGCGTGACAATGTGAAGGGCCTGACCTTCGAGCGCTGGCGCCACCTGAACGGCTGCGGCCGGTTCTTCAATGCCGCCCGCGATACCGTCAGCGACAAGTTCCTGACCACCTACAAGGCCGGCCTGCCGCGCCCGGATGTCAGCACGCTGCGCCCGGCCGCTTCCGCCCCTGTTGAAACCTATGAAGCCACGGAGTCAGACGCAAAATGAGCGGCGCCAATCGTATCCCCGGTGCAGGCCGTCTCACCCCTGCAAAGACTGCCCGTTTCTTCTTCGACGGCAAGAGCTATGCCGCGCTTGAAGGCGACACCGTCGCCTCGGCTCTGCTTGCCAACGGTGTTCATCTCGTCGGTCGCTCGTTCAAGTATCACCGGCCTCGCGGTATCGTTTCTGCCGGCGCCGAGGAGCCGAACGCCTTGATCGGTGTGGAGCGGGATGCCGCCCGCAAGCAGCCGAACGTCCGCGCCACGGTGCAGGACGTGTTCGACGGCATGAAGGTGATTTCACAGAACCGCTGGCCGTCGCTCGCTTTCGACGTCGGCGCGGTCAACAACCTTTGGCGCCGTTTTTGCCGCCGGCTTCTACTACAAGACCTTCATGTGGCCGAAGCAGGCCTGGAAGCATGTCTATGAACCGCAGATCCGCGCCGCCGCCGGTCTGGGCGTGTCGCCAACCGAAGACGATACCGACCATTATTCCAGCCGCTACGCCCATTGCGACGTGCTGGTCATCGGCGCCGGCCTTGCCGGCCTTTCGGCAGCGCTGGCTGCCGCCAAAACCGGTGCCCGCGTCATCATCTGCGACGAGCAGCCGGAAGTCGGCGGCGCGCTGCACTACGACAAGAGCGTAACCATCGACGGGCTTGACGGCTTCACCTGGGCGCAGGCAACCGCCGCCAATCTCAAGCAGATGAAGAACGTCAAGGTTCTGCCGCGCACGACCGCTTTTGGTTATTACGCCCAGAACTTTGTTGGCCTCAATGAACGCGTCACCGAGCATCTGGCAAAGCCGGACAAGAAGCTGCCGCGCGAGCGTCTCTGGCAGGTCCGCGCCAAGCGCGTCATCATCGCCACGGGCGCGATCGAACGCCATATGGTGTTCGCCAACAACGACCGCCCCGGCATCATGCTGGCCTCAGCCGCCCGCACCTTCCTTAACCATTTCGGCGTTGCCGTCGGCAAGAAGATCGGCGTCTACACGGCCAATGATTCGGCCTACGAGGCTGCGTTCGATCTGAAGCGGGCGGGTGTCACCATCGCTGCCATCGTCGACAGCCGCGAAAAGCCGGGCGAGGGCGTTCTGGCAGAAGCTCGTTCGCTCGGCATCGAAGTCCTGACCGGCCACGGCGTCGTCACTACCTCAGGCAATCTGCGCGTTTCGTCCATGTCGGTCGCCCGCAATGGCGGCGGCGCTGCCCGCAAGATCGCCATCGATGCGCTTTTGATGTCAGCCGGCTGGACGCCGTCGGTGCACATGTTCTCGCAGTCGCGCGGCAAGGTCGCCTATGACAACGAGACGCAACGCTTCCTGCCCGGCACCTATGCCCAGGATTGCCTGTCCGTCGGCGCCTGCAACGGCACCAACGACCTGCAGGCAACAATAGAGGAATCGCTGGCTGCCGGTGAACTGATGGCCCAGGCTTCCGGCTATTCCGCTTCGCAGAAGCTGGAGCTTCAGGGCAGCAACGCCTTCTCATGGAGCGGTGGCATGGCGGGTGCAGCCGAAGGCGCAGGCCCCGACACCACGGTCAAGGCGTTCATCGATTTCCAGAACGACGTCTGCGCCAAGGATATCCGTCTTGCCGTGCGCGAAGGCATGCACTCGATCGAGCATATCAAGCGCTTCACCACCAACGGCATGGCGACCGACCAGGGCAAGCTCTCCAATATCCATGGTCTGGCGATCGCCGCCGAAACGCTGGGTCGCGAAATTCCGAAGGTGGGTCTCACCACTTTCCGCGCGCCTTATACGCCGGTTACTTTCGGTACGCTGATCAACCATGCGCGCGGCGAATTGTTCGACCCGACCCGCAAGACGCCGACGCACGCGCTGGAAGAAGCACAAGGCGCCGTATTCGAGGATGTCGGCCAGTGGAAGCGCGCCTGGTATTATGCCAGGGCGGGCGAGGATATGCACCAGGCGGTGAACCGCGAATGCAAGACCGTGCGCGACGTCGCCGGCATGTTCGATGCTTCGACGCTCGGCAAGATCGAAGTCGTCGGCCCGGATGCGGCGCAGTTCCTCAACCTGATCTATACCAACAGCTGGGACACGCTGAAGCCCGGCCGCTGCCGCTACGGCATCATGCTGCGCGAGGACGGCTTCGTCTATGACGACGGCGTCGTCGGGCGGCTGGCCGAGGATCGTTTCCACGTGACGACGACGACCGGCGGTGCCGCGCGTGTCATGAACCACATGGAAGACTATCTGCAGACCGAGTTCCCGCATCTGAACGTCTGGCTGACATCGGCAACCGAACAATGGGCTGTTATCGCCGTCCAGGGTCCGAAAGCGCGCGAGATCATCGCGCCGCTGGTCGAAGGCATCGACCTGTCGAACGAAGCCTTCCCGCATATGAGCGTTCGCGAGGGCAAGATCTGCGGCGTGCCGACCCGGCTGTTTCGCATGTCGTTCACCGGCGAACTCGGCTTCGAAGTCAACGTTCCCGCCGATTTCGGCCCGGCGGTCTGGGAAGCGATCCGCGCCCAGGCCGAGCCGCTCGGTGCCTGCGCCTACGGCACGGAAACCATGCACGTGCTGCGCGCCGAAAAGGGCTACATCATCGTCGGTCAGGACACCGACGGCACGGTGACCCCTGATGATGCCTCGCTTGGATGGGCCGTGGGCAAGAAGAAGCCTGATTTCGTCGGCATCCGCGGCCTGCGCCGTCCCGACCTCGTGGCCGATGGTCGCAAGCAGCTCGTCGGCCTTCTGACCAAGGATCCGAAGGTTGTTCTGGAAGAGGGTGCGCAGATCGTTGCAGATCCGAACCAGACGCTGCCGATGACGATGATCGGTCATGTCACCTCCGCCTATTGGTCGGAAAATTGCGGCCGCTCGATCGCGCTTGCGCTCGTTGCCGGCGGCAAGGCCCGCATCGGTGAAACGCTCTACGTGCCCATGCCCGACAAGACGATCGCCGTCGAAGTCAGCGACATGGTGTTCTTTGACAAGGAAGGAGGACGTCTCCATGTCTGATCTTATCGCAGCAACAGACCTCTCCAATGCCCGTACTTTGGCTCTGGCCGGTCGCCATGGCGGCTCGGGTGCAGCAGCATTGACACCGGCCGCACCGGCCACGCGGCTTTCCCTGCGCGCCAAGCCGGAAGCCGTTTCCGCGCTGTCCGCAGCCCTTGGCGTTTCCTTGCTGACAAAGCCGAAGACCTCGGCCTCCTCGAATGGCCGCCATGCGCTCTGGCTCGGCCCGGACGAATGGCTTGTCATCGACGAGAACGAGGCGGACCTGATGGCTGCGGTTGCATCCAGCGGCGTGCTGCATTCGGCAACCGACGTCTCTCACCGCAACACCGCCATCCTCGTCAAGGGCTTCGGCGCCGAGACAGCGATCAATGGCGGCTGCCCGCAGGACCTGTCGCTCGCCGCCTTCCCGGTCGGCGCCTGCTCGCGCACGGTTTTCGCCAAGTCCGAGATCGTCCTCCTGCGCACCGCCGAGGATGCCTTCCGCGTCGAATGCTGGCGCTCGTTTTCGCCCTATGTGTTCGGGTTGCTGAGTGAAGCGGCGGAAGACGCGGGGAATTAATCTCGTTGGCCCGGTCTTAATGCAGCCCGGGCCAGCCTATCCATTCGACCCAGCGCCCGTGGAAATCAGCCCGACCAATCAGGTGCTTTTCGCCTGAAGGCCAGATCTGCAGGGTGAGTGCGGCGCTGCCTTTTTCCTCGTCGGCCTCCATCTGCAGGCGAGCCAGTGGCGCGTTCGCTGTTGCGCGCGCTCCGGCGGCGGCGATCAGCGCTTCGCCTTTTTCCTGTGACGCTTTCGGCAGATATTGCCAGGCTATCGTGTGATAAATCACATGCGCCTGACCCTCGTGGGTGGGACCGAGCCGCCGTTGCAGCCAGTCCACTGCATCTGCCTTTTCAACAATCTGTCGGTTGGCGGCGGCGATCGAGAGGGCAAAGCGCGTGCGATCCAGCCTGTCCTGCTGGTCGGCCCAGATATAGGACAGCAGCCTCAGGACATCGTCGCTACTCGCTGGGTCGAGCGGATTGAGATCGCAGCCGGCGCGGCTTTCAACATACAAGGGGACGTCGGGTGGCGGGGACCCGCGCCACTCCGGCGTGATCAGCACCGGCGAAGGCTGCAAGGCCCAGGCCCTGTCACCAAGCCGGTAGTCGTAGTGATCCCACTGCAGGTTGAGCCCCGCGCTGGCGCCGACCTCAGACAGCACAAGCGGCTTGTGGAACAGGCTTGATATCGTCAGGAAACCCGGCAGCAAGGCAGCGGAACGGCGGACCTCGTTGGTTTGGGGTGCCGATTTCAGCCGGTCGAGAATGAAGGTCGAATGGGTGTGGCAGGCATTATCCACAGCGGCCCACAGGTCATCATCGCTTGCCGACGCGGGCGCATAGTTGGCGGCCAGATCGCGGTCCATCCCGGACAGCACCAGCGCGTGCAGGGCTCCGGCAAGGCGGAGCGGCACGGAGTCGGCGCCAGGCGAGGGATCGCCGCTCCATGACAGGATTGTCTCGCCGAGGGAATGGGATGCGGTCAGCCGTTCAGCTGCAAGGGTGCACAGCCGCGCGGTAAAGGGCGAGCCGAGGCCGTTGCAGGCGCTGGCCTGCTTTTTGAAAGCCAGACGGACAGTCTTTTCTGTCGCTGCTCTCTCAAGCATCCTCCGGCCGGTCCTTCGGGTCGAACTGGATGATCGTCAGCCAGCTTGCGGTGAGTGCCGGTTTGCGTTCGTTTTCGATGTCGACGGTGACGTCGTAGGTGACCATGAGCATGCCGGCGCCGCGGAAGCGGGCTTCGGCCATGGTGAAGCGGCCACGGACTTTCGCACCGGCCTTTACCGGCGTCATGAAGCGGACTTTGTCGAAGCCGTAGTTGATGCCCATGGTCTGCTCGCGCACCTTGGGCAGGCAGTTGTAGTTCATGGCAGACAGCAGCGAGAGCGACAGGAAGCCGTGGGCAATGGTGCCGCCGAAGGGGTTTCGGCGGCGGCGCGCGCCGGGTCGGTGTGGATGAACTGGTGGTCGTCGGTAGCATCGGCAAAGCTGTCGATGGTCTTTTGCGACACGGTGATCCAGTCGGAGATGCCGATCTCCTTGCCGACCAGATCCTTGACATCAGATAGCGAAATTTCACGCGGCATGCTGTTTCCCCAAGGCTAAAGACGATGCCTCCCAATCCTGTATATGCGTTGCAGCCAAAAAACGGCAATCCGCAAGCGCAGCAACGGTTAAAAAACTTCGACGTGAAAACCGACGGAGCGGGCGGCCACGAGATGCGGCCCGGCCTCGGCATCTGGCAAGAGGCTTTGCCAGGTTCCGCCACTGCTCGCGGGCAAACGGAACGGATGCGGGGCGTGGCTGCGATTGATGACGACGGCAATCCGCGTCGGCTGCCCGGTTTCCCTGTCATTCGTTGACAGCAGCATGGACAGATTGTCCGTCGCCGGGCTTTCCCAGTCATGCACGCTCATGGGATGGCCATCGAGCGTCATCCACGCAACGTCGCCTTCGCCGGTGAAGAAGGCGGTCTCGCCGAAGACATCAAAGCGTTTGCGGATGGCGGCAAGGCTTGCCGTATGGGCGATCAGGCTGTCATCCAGCGCCGACCAGTCGACCCAGGTGATGGCATTGTCCTGGCAATAGGCGTTGTTGTTGCCGCGCTGGCTGCGTCCGCCCTCGTCGCCGGCGGTGAGCATGATTGCGCCGCGCGTGGCAAACAGCGTCGAGAGCAGGCCCATCACGTCGTGGCGGCGGGCTGCCAGCACTTCATGGTCATCGGTCGCGCCTTCGACGCCGTTGTTCCAGGACTGGTTGTCGCCATGGCCATCGCGATTGTCCTCGCCGTTAGCCTCATTGTGTTTGTTGGCATAGGAGACGAGATTCATCAGCGTGAAGCCGTCATGGGCGGCGATGAAATTGACGCTGCGGGTCGTCTTGCCGTCATTGCGGGCGAAAATGTCCGAAGAGCCGGCAAGCGCTGTTGCCAGCGCGCCGATGATATGGCGGTCGCCGCGCCAGTAGCGGCGCAGGTCGTCACGGGCGCGGTCATTCCATTCGAGGAAGGCCTGCGGGAAATTACCGAGCTGATAGCCACCCGGACCGATGTCCCAGGGTTCGGCGATCAGGATGCGGTCGCCGACAACAGGGTCTGCCAGCATCTCCTGAAGGAGAGCCGCATCGCGGCTGAAGCCATTTGCATCGCGGCCGAGTATCGAGCCGAGATCGAAGCGAAAGCCATCGACGCCTGCGGCCTGCACGAAATGCTTCAGGCTGTCGAGGATCAGCCGGCGGACCACCGGGTGATCGCAGGCAATGGTGTTGCCGCAGCCGGTATCGTTGATGAGTTCGCCCGGCCGGTCATTGGCGTGGCGGTAGTATGTGAGGTTGTCGATGCCGCGCATGGAAACTGTCGCGCCCAGCCGGTCGCTTTCGCCGGAATGGTTGAAGACGAGATCGAGGATCGTGCCGATGCCTTCCTTATGCAGGGTAGCGACGGTGTCCCGCAGCTCCGCGATGCCGCCCGGCACGAGGCGCGGGTCGAGCGCCATAAAGGCGACGGGATTGTAGCCCCAGCCGTTTGTCAGGCCAAGCGGCGGCAGATGGCGCTCGTCGATCCAGGCGGTGATCGGCATGAGTTCGACGCACCTGACGCCGATGCGCTTTAGATGGGCAATGAGCGAGGGTGCGAAAGCGCGCCGACCGTGCCACGCATGGCCTCCGGGATATCGGGATGCAGCATGGTGAAGGGGCGCACCGCGACCTCGTAGATCAGCCCGCCGGTGTCGAAGACGGGCGTTGCCGCGGGAACCGGTGCGTTCGCCGTGACGATCACTTTCGGGACCAGATCGGCGGTGTTGACGCCGAAGGTCGAGAGCTGCGGATCATAGCGGAAGGGCCGGTCGAGTTCCCTCGCATAGGGATCGACCAAAGCTTCGATGGATCGAACCAGAGGCCCTGATCCGGATCGTAGAGGCCCTCGGCACGAAAGCCGTAGCGCGTGCCGACGGACGCGTCGGTCAGAAGCAGGCTGTGCACGTCGCCGCTGCGCACCATCGGCAGGCGGCGGAGCTGCTCATGGCCCTCGCTGTCGAAGAGGCAGAGATCAATGCGTGAGGCATGGCGCGACCAGATTGAAAACAGGGTGCCTTGCGGAGTGAGCGTTGCGCCGAGAGGCGGAAGAGCGGATGGCTGCATCGAGAAGGCACCTTGGTGTGGATGAGCGGGCGAGGAACGAAGCGTGCATATCAGTTTGGTTTGACGGCGATTTGTCCCTGCTTTCGTGTGTGTTGCAAGCGGTTTGTTTTACCTCAAGGGGCGGCGGTGGCTTAGCGTTTGTGGTTCTCCTCATCCGCCCGTCGGGCACCTTCTCCCCGGGGGAGAAGAGGGAGCGCGCGGCAGCCGCAACGTCCGACAGCCACGCCCGGAAGAATTCCGTCGTGGGTCCGGTCCTTGCAAACTCGGCCGGGGCGCTTCGAAGTGCCGGGACAAAGTTTAAGTAAATGACGCTTCGCAGCGCCCCGTTCGGTGTGCGTCGGCGGACAACTCCGATTTCTCTGCGGGGATGGCGGCACCTTTTTTCGGTACAGGGCGACGCTGACGACATTCGTCGCGCCGCGAAAGCAGGTGTTGCCACCCACAGTCGCCGCTCCTCATGTGTGCCTCACAAAGCCGCGCGCGATCATTATCGCGCAAAGCTGGCTTTGCATTTTAGTGGGCATTTATCTTTCGCCCGGCTGCGCCGGGCGGAACATGCCTGCACGCCCCGCCCTGTTTCAGGCGAGAGGGAAACCATTTTCTATCCGTCCACCGGATAGGAGCTTACGTCTTTCCCAATCCGGCACCGGCCCCGCCTCGCCACGACGCCTCGTTGTGTATCCGATGGCGGAACGGGATGATCATGGCACAGATGAATGGGGCGGGGAAAACGGGGATGGTTTTTTGAGGGAGGCACTCCCTAAGCGTCTGACGCTGACCCTTCGCTGCACTTGGTGCTATCGGTCATGTCTTGATATACCCAAGCTGTTGGGTTATTGTCGATTATGGTAACGCTTCTGCGCTAATATGGAATGCATTTCGTGATCTATACGGCCGATCATGAGCCGCCTCATGCCCATGTCATCGGCGAGGGTGAAGCACGGATCGACATCATCAACTTGAAGGTGATCACGCAAGGTGGAATGACCGACAAGGATGTCCGTCGGGCGGTGGATGCCATTGAGGCGAATCAGAAACTGTTTCTCGATACATGGAGTAAATATCATGATTGATGTGACCGACAGCGAACTTGTGGCAGCAAAGCAGCGGTGGGTGGCCGAGCGTGCTGAAAGGCCAATTCCGGCTTCTGTCCGTTTCGATGGTCTGTCAGAGCGTGTGATCGTTGATTTTAAAAACGGCGCATCCTTTCTGTTTCCGGCACGTGCTCTGGAGGGGCTTCAGGAGGCCACAACAGCACAATTGTCCGAAGTGGAACTTCTTGGGGAGACCGGGCTGCATTGGGAAAGTCTGGATGTCGATTATACAATAGCGGGAATCATGAGCGGAATTTTCGGTTCAAAAGCCTACATGGAGGCCCAGCGTCGCGGGGGCAGTCCCGCTCCGCTGCGAAAATTGCCGCAAGCCGTGCAAACGGCGCAAAAGGCGGGCGGCCGAAAAAGATTGGAACGCTGCTCTAGGCCGCGTAGGCTTGCGCCTCCTCTACCGGAAACATGCGGGCCAGATTGAGAAAGCAGATCATTCCGTTTTCATGCGTGATGATGCCATCGGAAAAACTTCCATTGAAAGATGTGACCACGTCGGGAATGGGTTGGATCTGGCTGCCATTGACGGTCAGAATATCGGAGACCTGATCCACCAGAAACCCAACAACCATCGAATGGATCTCCGCCACAACAATGGCGCTGCGCTCGTTCGGTACGGTTGCCGGCATTCCGAGCTTGGTCGCCAGATCGATGACGGGAATGACGATGCCCCGCAAGTTCATGACACCGAGCATTTCATGGGGCGAGCGGGGAACCGGGGTGGACGGTGACCATCCGCGAATCTCGCGGATGGTTCTGGTCATAACGCAGAATTCTTGTCCTTGCAGACGGAAGGCGATGATTTCCATCTGATCGCCAATGAGACCGGCCAGGTGCTGGGGCTTAGACATCAGAATTCCTCCCAGCTATCGCCGCCCTTGAGCGCCGCATTGCCATTGAACGCCTGGGCTACCCTGGCCGTCATCTGCCGCGCCGGTGATGCGACCGGACGAGACTGCTGGCTGGCTGGCGACGGGGCGGCACGATAGCTCGGAGTGGCCGCTCCGACGTTAAATTCGCCGAGAAGCTGGAACAATTTCTCGGCTTCGCGGGCGAGACTGTGGGCGGCGGCGGTGGTTTCCTCGACCATGGCCGCATTCTGCTGCGTGCCCTGATCCATTGTGTTGACGGCGGTATTGATTTCCTTGAGGCCGGTGGCCTGCTCCTTGGATGCTTCAACGATCGCACCGACATTGCCATCGACCTGAACAACCTGGGAGACGATTTGTTGCAAAGCCTTGCCGGTATCGCCGACCAGGGCAACACCGCTTTTCACGTGCTGGTTGGATGCGTTGATCAGTTCCTTGATCTCTTTCGCAGCTTTTGCCGAGCGCTGGGCCAGTTCGCGCACTTCCTGCGCAACGACCGCAAAACCCTTTCCGGCATCCCCGGCGCGGGCCGCCTCGACACCGGCATTCAGAGCCAGAAGGTTGGTCTGGAAGGCAATCTCGTCGATAACACCGATGATGCTTGCGATTTCGCTGGCCGATTTTTCGATCTTGCCCATGGCGTCGACTGCCTGACCGACAACATTGCCGGAATGCTCGGCATTTTCCTTGGTCTTGCGGACCAGTTGCCCGGCCTCCTGGGCGCGATTGCTGGAATCCGCCACGGTCGTGGTGATTTCCTCAAGCGCCGCAGCCGTCTCCTCAACCGAAGCGGCCTGCTGTTCCGTGCGTTTCGCGAGGTCGTTGGAAGCAGACTGGATCTGCTGGGATGCCGCCGCAATCGCGCCGGCATTCTGCGAGATCGTCTGCAAGGTGCCGCGCAACTTGGAGGAGGCTCCGTTGAAGTCCAGACGAAGTTTTTCCAATGTCGGCAGAAACGGCACACTGAGCATTTGCGTCAGGTCGCCATCGGACAGGGCGTTGAGCGCACCCGCCAGTTGATCGACATTGCCGACGCGGGTGGTGACGTCGGTGGCGAATTTCACGACCTTGAACACCTTGCCGTTCATATCGAAAATCGGATTGTAGGAGGCCTGGATATAGACCCGCTTGCCGCCCTTGCCGATCCGCAGGAACTCATCCGCGACAAATTCTCCGGAGGCGAGCGTCGCCCAGAACCGGCGATAGTCGTCGCTGTTTGTATAGCTGGGCTCGCAGAACATCGCGTGGTGCTTGCCCTGAATTTCCGACAGCTGATAGCCCAGCGTGCTCAGGAAATTTTCGTTGGCCGTGATGATATCGCCCTTCGGTGTGAACTCGATCACCGCCTGGGCGCGGGAAAGGGCGCCGATCTTGCCCTCGTCCTCGGCGGCTTTCAGTTTCTGGGCCGTGATGTCAGTGGCGAATTTGACGACCTTATAGGGTTTTCCGCCGCGAAACACCGGATTGTAGGAGGCTTCGATCCAGACTTCGCCGCCATCCTTGGTGATCCGTTTGTACTGACGACGATCGAATTCGCCGCGTCCGAGCTTTGCCCAGAATTCCCGGTAGTCCGAACTCGCGACTTCCGTAGGGTCGACAAAAATGCGGTGGTGCTGGCCCACGATCTCGGAGACCTGATAACCCAACGCCCGGCAAAAATTCTCGTTTGCAGTGATGATCGTCCCGTCGAGCTTGAACTCGATGATCGCCTGCGATTTGCTCATCGCCACGAGTACCGCCTTCGCATCCGAGCCTGCGCCAAATCCCAACATATCCGTCCTCCAAAATCGTCATAGGGTGGAAAGTGCGCTTACTCAGTTGTCGATGAACAAGTGTCACTCTGATAACCCCAATTATTAGGTTCAGATACTTAAGAATAAGTGAAGCCTCTAATATGAAATGCTTATATTTGATTCAAATTGAACTTATTTTGGCCTTCACGGAGAGATGTTCAACTCCTTGGCGCAGAGCCTCTCGGTGTTTACAATCCTGAGTGATGAATATAGGGCTCAGTTAGAATTCGAGCACACTGTTTTTGCAACTGCGCGCCATTGCCGCGATCCTCGACGTGCCAGAAAAAGACAGCTTTGCATCAGTCCGGGCGAAGTTTATGCTGCCCACACAGACTGCACTCACGCGTTTGTTGCACGGCGTCCCGAAAGCGTTTCGATTTCGATGCTGTAGAAAACAGGAAGCAGATCAGGACCTGCGGTCGCGGCCGTATCGGGTTTGTAGGATCCCGGTTCCCACCAGTTGCCGCGCTCCTGCAGAAGCGACCAGGCCTGGATATGCTGGCCATGCCATTTTTCGTCGTCGGGCAGTTCCCGGTAAAGACCCTCGACCAGCACGCTCTGCCATTCTTCGTCCGTCGTCAGGGTCTCGATCTGGATGCAGGCGCGCGGGTTTGCGCGGAGACAATCGATCTTCTTACCGGGCAGGGAAAAGCTGTAGAACGCACCTTCCTTGAACACATACCGGATCGGGACGACATAGGGTCGGTCGCCTGCGATACAGCCGAGATGCCCGAACCGGTTGGCGGCGAGCATCAGCTTGCATTCCGCTGTTGTCATGTCTCGAACGTTCATCTGGCACTCCTTGACTCCGGCTGGAGCAAGGGCTCCGATCATCCGGAGAGTTGCAGCACGGCAGATACCTTTGCGCCTTTTAGCGCCATCTCGCAAATGCAAGGGTGCTTACAAACGATGGCCTTCGGCGCCCTGGATCAAACCAAGGCGCCGAATGGACCTTTGACCTCAGGTAATGACGCTTGGTTCCGTCCGGCCCGTGCGCTCCTTGATACCGGCGATTTCGTCGGCCACGGTGATCAGGTCGGCCAACGCTTCCTGCGTTTCGAAGTGATGGCGGTCGGCGTCCGGTTCGTAGCGTTCGATATAGACGCGCAGGGTGGCACCCGATGTGCCGGTGCCGGACAGGCGGAAGACGACGCGCGAGCCGCCTTCGAAGAGAATGCGGATGCCCTGGTTGTTGCTGACCGACTTGTCGACCGGATCGTGGTAGGAAAAGTCGTCGGCGGTCTCGACCTTGAGCGCGCCGAAGCTTTTGCCCGGCAGCGTGCCGATCTGGTCGCGCAGCGCCTGCATCAGGCCGTTTGCGGCATCCGAATCGACCTCTTCGTAGTCATGGCGCGAATAGTAGTTGCGGCCATAGGTCGTCCAATGCTGACGGGCGATGTCAATGACGCTTTCCATGCGTACGGCCAGGATGTTGAGCCAGAGCAGGACAGCCCAGAGACCGTCCTTTTCGCGCACATGGCTGGAGCCGGTGCCGGCACTTTCCTCGCCGCAAATGGTGACGCGGCCGTCATCCATGAGGTTGCCGAAGAACTTCCAGCCCGTCGGGGTCTCATACATGCCGATGCCGAGCTTTTCGGCCACCTTGTCGGCGGCAGCACTCGTCGGCATGGAGCGGGCGATGCCGGCAAGGCCCTTGGAATAGCCGGGCGCGAGGCTGGCATTGGCGGCAAGCATGGCAAGGCTGTCAGACGGTGTGACGAAAATGCCCTTGCCGATGATCAGGTTGCGATCGCCGTCGCCATCGGAGGCGGCGCCGAAGTCCGGGGCGTCGTCGCCCATCATCTCCTCGTAAAGCGCGCGGGCGTGGACGAGGTTGGGGTCGGGGTGATGACCGCCGAAATCGGGCAGTGGAATGAAATTGAGAACCGAACCCTTGGCGGCGCCCAGGCGGTTTTCGAGGATTTCCTTGGCGTAAGGGCCGGTAACCGCGCTCATGGCGTCGAAGACGATGCGGAAGCCGCCGCCGATCAGGTTGCGGATCGCCTTGAAGTCAAAGAGCTTTTCCATCAGCTCGGCGTAATCGGCGACCGGGTCGATGACCACGACCTCCATGCCGGCAACGGTCTGGCTGCCTTCGCTGTCGAGATTAACGTCGGCGACAGTGGCGATCTTGTAGCTGTCGATCACCTTGGTGCGGGCATAGATCGCGTCGGTGACCTTTTCCGGCGCCGGGCCGCCATTGCCGATATTGTACTTGATGCCGAAGTCTTCGGTGGGGCCGCCGGGATTGTGGCTGGCCGAAAGCACGATGCCGCCGAAGGCCTTGTATTTGCGGATGACGTGGGATGCAGCCGGAGTCGACAGGATGCCGCCGCGGCCGACCAGCACGCGGCCGAAACCGTTTGCCGCCGCCATCTTGATGACGAGCTGGATGACTTCGCGGTTGTAGTAGCGGCCATCGCCGCCGACCACCAGGGTCTGGCCCTTGAAGCCGTCGAGGCTGTCGAAGATCGCCTGGATGAAGTTCTCGGCATAGTTTGTCTGCTGGAAGACCGGGACCTTCTTGCGAAGGCCTGATGTGCCGGGTTTCTGATCGCCAAAGGGCGTGGTCGCAACGGTTTTGGTCATAGTATCAGCCTTTCACGAGAAGTCCGGAATAGAGGGCGGCATAACGCTCGGCACTCTTTTCCCAGGAAACGTCAGATTTCATGCCCTGCGCCTGCAGGCGTGCCCAGGCCTTCGGCTCGTTGTAGAGCGCAAAGACGCGGCGCAGTGCAAGGCGCAGCCCGTCGGCGGTGACGGGGGAGAACTGGAAGCCGGTGGCGACGCGCGCGGCAAGGGCTGCCTCATTGGCATCGATGATCGTATCGGCAAGCCCGCCGGTGCGGGCGACGACGGGCACGCAGCCATAGCGCAGGCCGTAGAGCTGGGTGAGCCCGCAGGGCTCAAACCGCGACGGGATCAGGATGGCGTCGGAGCCGGCCTGCAGCAGATGCGACAGAGGCTCGTTATAACCCATGACGACGCCGACGCGGCCGGGATGGCGGCTGGCAGCATCGAGGAAGGCATTTTCCAGCACCGGATCGCCGGAGCCGAGCACGGCCAGCTTGCCGCCGCTCTCGACGATATAGTCGATGGTCTCGGCAAGCACGTCCATGCCCTTCTGCCAGGTCAGGCGGGAGACGACACTGAAGATCGGGCCGGGTATCGCATCGAAGCCGAAGTGCTTCGACAAAGCGAGCTTGTTTTCCGCGCGCCGCTTCATCTTGTCGGCGCTGTAAGGGGCGGCGATATGCGGGTCGGTGCGCGGATCCCAGACATCGGCGTCGATGCCGTTGACGATGCCCTTCAGGCCGGAAAGCCGGGCGGTCAAAAGCCCTTCAAGCCCCATCCCGAATTCAGGCGTCAGGATTTCCTGGGCGTAAGATGGGCTGACGGTTGTGATCGCGGTCGCGGCCTGCAGGCCGCCCTTGAGGAAGCCGACATCGCCGTAATATTCGACGTAGTCCACCGTGAAGGCTTCCGGCGGCAGAGCGAGTTCCGGAAATACCATAGGGCCGAATTGCCCCTGGAAGGCGATATTGTGGATGGTCAGTACGGTCGGCATGCCTGACGCCGGGCCGAAGCGCATGTAGACCGGGGTCAGGGCCGCCTGCCAGTCGTGGACATGCACGAGGTCCGGTTTCCAGTCGGACAAAAGTCCGCCGGCGATCTCGGCAGCCGTCAGCGACAGGGCAGCGAAGCGGCGGAAATTGTCGGGATAATCCAGGCCAGCCTTGTCGACATAGGGGCCGCCCTCTCGGTCGAACAAGGCAGGTGCGTCGAGGACGAGGATGTCGAGGCCGTGATGATCGACGGCAAGGATTGACGCGGGGTGGCCGAACAGATTGTCGAAACCGCCGATCCGTTCCGCCTTGGTTGAGTTCTGGCCGATCTTCTGCAGGACAACGGGGTAGCCCGGCAGAAGCGTGCGCATCCGGATTCCATGAGGTTTCAGCGCCAAGGGCAGGGCGCCCGCCACGTCGGCGAGCCCCCTGTCTTGATCAGCGGAAAGACCTCGGATGCGACCGATAGGATTTCCATGTCAGAGGCCCAGTCTGTCGATCATCTGTTGGGTGATCAGGCAGATGCCGTTTTCCGAGCGGCGGAAGCGCTTGGCGTCAAATTCCGGATCATCGCCAACGACGAGCCCTTCCGGAATGACGACGCGGCTGTCGATGACGACGTTCTTCAAGGACGCATGCCGACCGATCTTCACATCAGGCAGGATCACGGCGCCATCGAGCCGCGAGTAGGAATTGACCCGGACGCCGGTGAACAGAAGGCTGCGGTTCAGCGCTGCGCCGGAGATAATGCAATCGCCTGACACAAGCGAGGAGGTGGCCGAACCGCGGCGGTTTTCATCGTCATGGACGAATTTTGCCGGCGGCTTGATCTCGGCGAAGGTCCAGATCGGCCAGGTCGAATCGTAGATGTCGAGTTCCGGCGTCACATGGGTCAGGTCGATATTGGCCTGCCAGTAGGCGTCGATCGTGCCGACGTCGCGCCAGTAGGCCTCGCGCTCGAAATCGGAACGGACGCAGGACTGGGTAAAGCGGTGGGCGACGGCTTTGCCGTGATCGACGATGTAGGGGATGATGTCCTTGCCGAAGTCGCGGCTGGAATTCGGGTCGGCGGCATCGCGGCGCAGAAGTTCCATCAGGAACTTGGTGTGGAAGACATAGATGCCCATCGAGGCGAGCGCCATCTCCGGATTGCCCGGAATGCCTGGTGGATTGGCCGGTTTCTCGACGAAGGCGATGACGCCGTCCTTTTCGTCGACGTGCATGACGCCGAAGCCGACGGCTTCCATGCGCGGCACTTCGAGGCAGCCGATGGTGACGTCGGCGCCCGAGATCGACGTGCTGCTGCAGCATCAGTTCGTAGTCCATCTTGTAGATGTGGTCGCCGGCCAGGATGACCATATATTCGACGCCGTAATCCTCGATGATATCGATGTTCTGGTAGACGGCGTCGGCCGTGCCTTCATACCACTGCGTCTCGGAGACGCGCTGTGAGGCCGGCAGGATGTCGAAGCTTTCGTTGCGTTCCGGGCGGAAGAAGTTCCAGCCGCGCTGCAGATGGCGGATCAGCGAATGCGCCTTGTACTGCGTCGCCACACCCATGCGGCGGATGCCGGAATTGAGCGCGTTGGACAGGGCGAAGTCGATGATTCTGGCCTTGCCGCCGAAATGCACGGCCGGTTTGGCACGACGATCGGTCAGTTCCTTGAGACGGCTTCCCCGGCCGCCGGCAAGCACATAGGCCATCGCGTCACGGGCGAGGGGCTGTATTCGTTTTTCCATGGTCTTCCTCCCGATAGAATGGTTCCGAAGCGAAAAGGGTGTCGATCCGACGCCCGCTTCACCCAAATTGCTTTTGCACGTCGCCGTGCTAGTCGTGCTCCAGCATCAATGTCGCCAAAGGCGGCAATGTGATCGATGCGGATATCCCTCCCGAACTGTTCCTGACTGCCTGAACGGCCCCTCCATTGCCCTTACCGCTGCCGCCATAAATCTCGGCGTCGCTGTTGAGGATTTCCTTCCACCGCCCCTCCAACGGCAGCGGTATGGAATAATTTTCGCGATAGACCGGCGTGAAATTGCTGATCACGGCGACGAGTTTCTCGCCCGGCGCTTTGCGCAGAAATGCAAAGACCGAATTTTCGCTGTCGTCGGCGATCAGCCATTCGAAGCCTTCGCCCTCGCAGTCACGGGCATGCAGCGATGCCTTGTTGCGATAGGTGCCGTTGAGATCGCGCACCAGCCGGCGCATGCCTTCGTGAAGAGGATATTCGAGCAGGTTCCAGTCGAGCGGGCGGTCCTCCGCCCATTCGCGCCACTGGGCGAATTCCTGGCCCATGAACAAAAGCTTCTTGCCGGGATAGCCCCACATGAAGCCGTAGTAGGCGCGAAGATTGGCGAATTTCTGCCAGTCGTCGCCGGCCATCTTGGCAATCAGCGAGCCCTTGCCGTGCACCACTTCGTCATGGGACAGCGGCAGAACGAAATTCTCGCTGAAGGCATAGATCAGCCCGAAGGTCATGTCGTTGTGGTGGTGCTTGCGATGGATCGGCTCGCGCGAGAAATATTGCAGCGTGTCGTGCATGAAGCCCATGTTCCACTTGAAGCCGAAGCCTAGGCCGCCAGCGTGGACCGGTGCCGACACTTTCGGCCAGGACGTGGATTCCTCGGCGATCGTCAGGATGCCGGGGTGGCTGCCATAGACCTCCTTGTTCATGGTCTGCAGGAAGCGCACGGCATCGAGGTTTTCGTTGCCGCCATACTCGTTCGGCACCCATTCGCCGTGCTTGCGCGAATAATCGAGATAGAGCATCGACGCCACCGCATCGACGCGCAGGCCGTCGAGATGGAATTTCTCCGCCCAGTACAGCGCATTGTTGACGAGGTAGGAAAACACTTCGGCGCGGCCGAAATTGTAGATCGCGGTGTTCCAGTCGGGATGGAAACCCTGGCGCGGGTCCTCGTGCTCGTAAAGCGCCGTGCCGTCGAACCAGCCGAGCCCGTGGGCGTCCGTCGGGAAATGCGCAGGCACCCAATCGAGGATGACGCCGAGACCGACCTTGTGGGCGCCGTTGACGAAGCGGGCAAAGCCCTCGGGTTCGCCGAAGCGCGCCGTCGGCGCATAGAGACCGGTAGTCTGGTAGCCCCAGGACGGATCGAACGGATATTCGGTGACGGGTAAGAACTCGATATGGGTGAAACCCATGTCGACGCAGTAGGGGATCAGCCGTTCTGCCATCTCGTCCCAGCTCAGCATGTCGCCATTGTCGCGCTTCTGCCAGGACGCGGCATGAACCTCGTAGATCGAAATCGGCTGGCGGCGGGCATCGACGCTCGCCCAATGGGCGCGGTGCGCCTCATCCTGCCAGACCTGGGCGATTTCGCCCGTGGTCATCGAGGCGTTCTTCGGCCGCAGTTCCGAGCGGCGGGCGAAGGGATCGGCCTTCAGCGGCAGCAATTCGCCGTTCTTGCCGACGATCTCGTATTTGTAGACCATGCCTTCCTGCACGCCTGGCAGGAAGATTTCCCAGATGCCGGTGTCGGAGCGCAATCGCATGACGTGACGGCGGCCGTCCCATTCGTTGAACTCGCCGACGACCGACACGCGCCGGGCATTCGGGGCCCAAACGGCAAAGTGAAATCCGTCGGCACCATCGTGTTTCAGCGGATGGGCGCCGAGCTTGTCGAACAGCCGCAGATGCGAGCCTTCGCGGATATAATAGTCATCCATCGGACCGAGAACCGGTCCGAAGCTGTAGGGGTCGGTGACGACCCATTCGCCGCCGTCATTGCGGGCGCGGTAGCGCAGCGGTTGGGGTTTCTTGAGGGCAACGGTGCCTTCAAAAAAGCCGGCATCGTCACGCCGCGTCAGCGTGCCGATGTCCTTGCCGGACAGGGTTTCCGCCGTTACCTCCCAAGCGCCGGGTATGAAACAGCGGGCAATATATTCCTTGCCGACCGCATGGACGCCAAGCACCGAAAATGGATCCGTATGCGTGCCGGACAGGATCGCTGCGATTGCTTCTGGAGCCAGCGAGCCCGCCATATTTGATGTGGAGCCATCTATTGGTGCTGATGTCATCCGGCTCTCCAGATTTCCCCGGCATATTGCCGGATTGTGCGGTCGGACGAGAACCATCCCATGCGCGCGGTGTTACGGATCGTCTTCGAATACCAGGACGCAGGTTGGGTCCAGAGCACGTCGATTTCGCGCTGGGCCTTGGCATAGGCGTCGAAGTCTGCAGCCACCATGAACCAATCGTGCGAATAAATGCCGTCGACGAGGCTGGTGAAGCGGTTGCGGTCATCCGGCGAAAACACGCCCGACGAGATCGCCAGCAGAGCCTGCGACAGTTCCCGCGATTCCTCGATGATGGCGCGGGGATTGTGACCCTCGGCGCGGACCTTGGCGACTTCGTCGGCAGTCATGCCGAAGATCTTGATGTTTTCCTCGCCGACCCAGTCGCGCATCTCGACATTGGCGCCGTCGAGTGTGCCGATGGTCAAAGCGCCGTTCAAAGCGAATTTCATGTTGCCGGTGCCCGACGCTTCCATGCCGGCGGTCGAAATCTGTTCGGAAAGGTCGGCCGATGGGACGATGATTTCGGCGAGCGAGACGTTATAGTTGGGTACGAAGACGACCTTGAGCAGGCCGCGCACGGCCGGGTCATTGTTGATGACCTTGGCGACGTCGTTTGCGAGCTTGATGATCAGCTTGGCGTTGTGATAACTCGGCGCCGCCTTGCCGGCGAAGAGCTTGACGCGCGGCACCCAGTCCATTTCCGGATGCGACCGCATCTGGTCGTAGAGCGCGACAGCCTCGATGATGTTCAGCAGTTGACGCTTGTATTCGTGGATACGCTTGATCTGGATGTCGAAGATCGCCGAGGGGTCGAGCTTGATGCCCATGCGGCCCTGAACGAGTTGCGCCAGCTTGACCTTGTTGGAGCGTTTGATCGCGGCGAACGCCTGCTGGAAATCTGGCTTGTCGGCATAGGCGTCCAGCGCCTGCAGCGCTTCCGCATTGTCCATGAAATCATCGCCGATCGTCTCGCGGATCAGGTTGAACAGGTCCGGATTGCACTGCATCAGCCACCGGCGAGGGTGATGCCGTTGGTCTTGTTGTTGATGCGGGCCGGGTACAATTTATGCAGGTCGGCGAATACGGTTTCCTTCATGAGCTCGGTATGTAGGGCGGAAACGCCGTTGATCGAGTGCGAGCCGACAAAAGCGAGATTACCCATGCGCACGCGGCGGTCGCCGCTTTCGTCGATCAGTGAAATGTTGCGCACTTCCTGGTCGGTGTGGATTTTCTGCTTGCGGGCCTCCAGCAGGATCTTGGCATTGATCGCGTAGACGATCTGCATGTGGCGCGGCAAAAGGCGCTCGAAGAGTGGCACCGGCCATGTTTCCAGCGCTTCCGGCAAAAGCGTGTGATTGGTATAGGAGAAGGTCTTGCGGGAAATTTCCCAGGCCTGCTCGAAATCCATGCCGTGGACGTCCATCAACAGGCGGATCAGTTCGGCGATCGAAACCGCGGGATGGGTGTCGTTGAGCTGGATCGAGACCTTGTCCGGCAGGGAGGTGAAGTCCGGGTACTGCTGCAGGTGGCGGCGCAGAATGTCCTGCAGCGAGGCCGACGAGAAGAAGAATTCCTGCCGCAGGCGAAGTTCCTGGCCAGACGGCGTCGCATCCGCAGGATAGAGTACGCGGGCAAGGCTTTCCGCCTTGTTGCTTTCCTTCAGCGCGCCGATGTGGTCCCCGGCGTTGAAGGCATCGAGCAGAATGGGATCGATCGGGTGGGCTGACCAGAGGCGAAGCGTGTTGACGCGCTTGGCGCGCCAGCCGACGACCGGGGTGTCGCAGGCCGTGGCGATGACGCGCTCGGCGGGCTTCCAGACGTAGCGTGTCAGTTCCTCGTCAACGTTCACGGTTTCGACCGAGCCGCCGAAGCCGATTTCATAGGAGCTTTCACGACGCTCGAACTCCCAGGGGTTGCCGTGGGCAAGCCAGGTTTCCGGCAGTTCAACCTGCCAGCCATCCGCCATCTGCTGGCGGAAGAGGCCGTGGACGTAGCGAATGCCATAGCCGTAAGCCGGAATATCGACGCTCGCCATCGATTCCATGAAACAGGCAGCGAGACGGCCAAGGCCACCATTGCCAAGAGCTGCGTCCGGCTCCAGCAGGGCGATGACGTCGATATCGACGCCGAGCGACGATAGCGCCTGGCGCAGCTCGTCCATCAGGCCGATGTTCGTCACGGCATCGCGCATCAACCTGCCTATCAGGAACTCCAGCGAGAGATAATAGACGCGCTTAGCGTTCGTCCGGTACGTCTTGCGGGTGGATTCCATCCAGTTGTCGGTGATCCGGTCGCGGACCACGAGGATGCTGGCGGTCATCCAGTCATGCGGCTTTGCCACCTTCGGATCCTTGCCGATACGGTAGGTCAGGCGCTCGAGGATTTCCTGTGCAAGGACTTCGGGGGTGGAGGCGCGGGGGCTGCGCTGAGGTGGTCGGAGTTGGACGGACGTGTCATGGAAACGGACTTACCCTCTTGAAGAGATTTGGGAGACCGGAGGCCGAACACCAACGGGGCGTGGCCAATTTATGCACCGATACGAAGCGCTTGCAATAAGTGTTTTCAATAAGATGAAAATTGAAGGACTTGTTTTTTAGCGATGCCTTTATATCCGCAAAAGCAGGCGCCCCGGCAATTTACAAACGCAAATCACCCGCCAGGATCGCTCCTGACGGGTGATTTTTATTTTCTGCTACCGTTTATTGGGTCAGGCGTGAGGTGAGTTCGGAAGCCTTTTCGCCGATATATTTGAAAGCGCTCGTCAATTCGCTGGCGTTTTCCGCCGGAAAATAATGCTTGCCCGAAGTGGCGCAATATTTCAGCAGTGCCTGACCTCTGGACGGCGCCATGAAGGCGACGCTGTACACTTCGATGTTTTCCGTGCGCGCCTTGTCGCAGTATTTCTTTGTTTCGGTGTCCGACGCGGTGTTGTTGGATTTGTTGTTGTAATAGTTGTTCTCGCCGTCCGTCATAAAGACGATGTATTTGGTCGGAACCTGGCCGTTCTGGTTTTTATGGGCCGTTTCCTCGGTGCTGGATACAATTTTGTTATAGGCAAGTTTGAAGGCCTGGCTCGAATCCGTGCCGCCTGTGGCGCTGAGCGCGTTGACATAGGCGAGCGCTGCCGTCTGCCCCCAGGCCAGATTCGTCTGGGGCTGCATGGCGTCATTGTAGGATACGGCACCCATTCGCACCAGCTGTCCGGTCGGGTCTGCCGTCTTCAACTGGGTCAGGAGATCCGCCGTCGCCAGCTTCAGCGCCGCGATTTTTGTCAGGTAGTTGTCGGCAGTGCAGGTTTTCGACACCCATTTCCAGCCACTGTAGTAACTGCAATCGTAAGTGTAAGTGGGATTGTCGCTGTCGATCGTGCTGGTCTTCTCGCCCATCGAGCCGGAACGATCGAGTACGAGGAACATCGAGAGCGCATTCTTCGCCTCCGTCGAGCTTTCCGCCTTTGAAACGGCGCTGACGGTGGCGCTCTCCTTGCCGAGCAGCCGTGTCATCGGGTTAAGCGCCACTGTATGGTCGTAGGCAATAGCGACCTTGAAGGTCTTGCCGTTGCCGAGCGTCGCGGCTTCTGTGATATCGACTTGCGCGACGGTGGCGATGTCGCCATCATCCCCGGCGCCGGCGTTTGATTTCCCTGTTTCGTCGAGGCTTTGGGTGTTGGAAAGCTGGACCTTCAGAAACTTCAGAGCAAGCAGCTTGGCGTCGGCATGGCTCACGCCCTGACCCGCGAGGGCCGAGGCGGCGGCAAGCGCTGCAGCATCGGTGGCATCCTGAATCTTGTTCTTCATCATGACCATATTGGCCATATCGATTGCCACGCCGCCCGAAGCGAGAAGAACCGGCAAGGCGATCGCCGTCATGATGCCGAAGTTGCCGGCCCGATCCGATAGAATGGTCGTAGCCTTGCGAAAAATGCTCCTCGCTCTGTCCATTTTAATTACCCTGAGATCGCCTGTGCGTTTGATAAGGCTACTCTAGTGCCTAAGTCTTAGGGCTCGATGGATCTCCGCGCTAAAATTTGATTCAATAGCAAGAAATGCCGCCATTGCAGCGGTTTCGCGCATTGAAGGTTGTCAGAAAAAGGAACACTTCGTGTTCCCATTCCGGGTCACTTGACCGGAATAACGTCCACGGCCTGTTCGGTCTTGTGGCTTCCGTAGCTTTTCAGCACACCAATAACCGGCGCGACGTCGCTGTAGTCACGTCCATGGCCGACAACAATATGGTCGGAGCCTGCCGGAATATTATTCGTCGGATCCAGTTCCATCCACCCGGACGTGGTTCCGCACCACAGGCGAACCCAGGCGTGCATGGCATCTGCGCCCTCCAGTCGCTCTTTGCCCGCCGGAGGGATGGTCCGCAGGAAACCGCTGACATAACCGGCGGGGATGCCGAGGCTGCGCAGTGCGACGATCATCACATGGGTGAAATCCTGGCAGACGCCCCGTTTGATCTTGAAGGCCTCCCGCGGCGTCGTGTCCACCGTCGTCGCCTTCGGATCATAGACGAAGTCCTTGTGGATCCTTTCGCAGATCGCGAGCGCGATCTGGCGGATGGTCATGCCGTCCTCGGCCACGTCCCGGGCATAGGCTGCGATACCCGGATCATCCGGCAGACGGGGGCTCGGCCCGATGAAATGGTGGGGTGAATTGGCGTCCAGTGTCCAACAATTGGCAATTTCAACTGGAAGGCCTGCCAGCCCCGGTGAAAAATCTGCCGTCAGAGCCTGCGCTTCCACCTGCACCCGCGCCTGCATGCGGATGACGAGTTTCTCATGGGCCTTGCGAAACAGGATCATCGTCGATGGATTGGCGAAGAAATCGGTATTTTCGCGGCGTTCTTCCGGTGCCGGGTGGCAGGTGACCGTGCCGGCCACGAGCCGTTGCCGGTCATGCAGCGAAATTGGCAGCACGCGCACGATATGCCGGCCGCCCGAAACCGGGGCTTCGTAGGCATAGGTGATCTTGAGGTTGATGTCGTACAGCATGGGACCCGATCAGCCGAGATAGGTTTGCGCGAGGATATCCGATAACCGATAAAGATCCTGTTCCAGTTGCTGATAGACTTCAACAGTCATGGCCTCCGGCGTCATCACGGCAAGTCCGGCATGCAGGCGCATCGCCTCGCGGTAGAAGGGTGACATCTGTCCATTCGAGAAGGCGTTGGGCAGTTGTTCGACCTCGGTCTTGATCTCGTTCAGCTGATAGAGGATCGAGCGGGGGTTGAGCGGGTCAAGCGCCAGAAGATCGGTAACAGTCAGCGAGGCGGTGTTGACGTTGTAGCGGCGGCGATGCGTCATGACGCTGTCGCCGATTTCGAGCAGCATATCATAGGCGCCATCAGGCGCATCGGCCCCGGACATATGGCCGAGCAGGCGCGTCATGTGCAGGCCGCGCTCCAGATAACGACCGATCGACAGAAAGCGCCAGCCGGTGAAGCGATACATGTTTTCGTGCACAAGACCGGCAAAGCCCGCGAGCTTGCGCAAAAGGATCGTCATCGCATGGGTCGCGTCGTCGCCGGCCTGGACGGTCGCCTGGAATTTCCTGGCGGTCTTCGCAAGGTCGTTGAGGGCAAGCCAGCCATCGGCGGAGAAGCGGTCGCGAATATTGCTGGCCGAAAACAGCGCGCTGTTGATGTTGGCGAGCAGGCTCGCCGGAACCGGCTCTTTCGTGTCGATGTCGAGCGCTTCGAGATACTCCGTCACATCCTTCAAAAGCGGGATGCCCGGATCGGCGGATTCGGCAAAACGTCCATGCCAGGCGCGCAGGATGCGCAGGGCGCCTTCGGCCCGCTCGATATAGCGCCCGAGCCAGAAGAGATTGTCAGCCGCCCGGCTTGGCAGGCTGCCGGGCATGTTGCGAGTAAAGCTTTCCTCGGCGGGCAGAAGCGTGGTGCGCTCGACCGGCTTCTCGCTGACGATCCAGACATCGGCGGCTGAACCACCCGCCTGCATGGCGATAGCGGCTGCATCCGCACCACTGCCGATGCGGGCAAAACCGCCGGGCATGATCTTCCAGCCATTGAGCGTGCGGGCGGCGTAGACGCGGAGACTCATCGGCCGCGGCGTCAGCTTGCCGTTCACCCACGCCGGCGTCGTCGAAAGAGTCACGACTTCCTGGCCGACGAGTTTGGCGCCATCGGTGCTGAGCCAATCGGCGATCGAGGCCTTGGCGGTATCGCGCAGGGATGAGCCGAGCACGGACTGGCCGTTGTCGTCGAAGAAGGGGCGCGTCGAATAGGCCGGACCGATGACCATCTTCTCGATGTTGTGGGCGACCTGCTCGCGTTCCGGCTGCTGGCCGCACCACCAGGTAGCGATGCTCGGCAAAAGCAGGTCCTCGCCGAGCAGGTGGCGACAGATGGTCGGCATGAAGGCGAGGAAGGCGCGGGTTTCCAGGATGCCCGAACCGAGCGAATTGACGATCGATAGGGACCCGGAGCGCAACGCCTCGACGATGCCGGGCGTGCCGATATGCGAGCTCTGGTTCAGCTCCAGCGGGTCGGCGAAGGAAGCGTCGAGACGGCGCCACAGTACGCCGATGGATTTGAGGCCGGCGACAGTGCGCACCATGACGCGGCCATCGACCACTGTCAGGTCTTCGCCCTCCAGCAGCATGAAGCCGAGATAGCGGGCGATATAGGCGTGCTCGAAATAGGTTTCGTTGGCGACACCCGGCGTCAGAACGGCGATGCGATCGTCGGGATGTTTCTTGCGCGACTGCAATTCGTCGCGAAAGGCGCTGAAGAAGCCGGCGAGCCGATGCACATGGGTTTCGGCATAGACGTCGGAAAAGGCGCGGGTTGTTGCGACGCGATTTTCCAAAGCAAAACCTGCACCCGAGGGCGCTTCGGTGCGATCCGACAGAACCCACCAGTTGCCATCAGGTCCGCGGCCGATTTCGAACGAGCAGAAGTGCAGGAAGTGGCCGTCCGCCGGCTGGACGCCGACCATCGGCCGCAGGAATTCGGGATTGGATGCGACCAGCGAAGGCGGCAGGAAGCCTTCGGCCACAAGCCGGTTCGACCCATAGATATCGGCGGCGATGCGCTCCAATAGTTCGACGCGTTGCACCAGCCCGCGCGACACGGCCTGCCATTCGGCGTCGGCGATCAGCACCGGAATATGTGACAGCGGCCAGCTGCGCTCTGAACTGTCCTTGGCGCCATAGGCCCGGTAGAACACGCCGGCATCGCGCAGGTAGCGATCGGCGCGGGCAAAACGGTTGGCGAGTTCGGTCTCGTCCATCTTGCCGATGGTTGTCAGCAGATGTTGCCAGACAGGTCGGACATTGCCCTGTGTGTCGAGCATTTCGTCGGCGATACCGGGAAGCGCCGCATAGCCGAAGACCGAATCACCCGCGATCCGGTCTCTTGTCTGCTGCGCCTCGGCCGTTTGCTTCTTGGACATTTATACCCCTGGCGGACGCCTCAGATCGAGCGTCAGCGGAAAATCGAATGACGGATGTTCCGGTTGCAGGGCGTAGCTGCCTGCCGTGTGACCCCACGGCTCGAAGCGGGCCAGCCTGCGCGCCTCGGCTTCATTGCCGTTGACCGGAAACGTGTCGTAGCTGCGTCCGCCCGGGTGGGCAACATGATAGATGCAGCCGCCGATCGAACGCTTCGACCATGTATCATAAATGTCGAATGTAAGCGGTGTATTAACCGGCAGTTGGGGGTGCAATCCCGACGACGGCTGCCAGGCCTTGTAGCGGACGCCGGCAACGGCGACGCCGCTCATTCCGGTTCCGGACAACGGCACGGCGCGGCCGTTGCAGGCGACGGTGTAGCGCTCCGGATTGGCGGTTTCGAGCTTGACCTGCAGGCGCTCCACGGAGCTATCGACATAGCGCACGGTGCCGCCCGGCGCGCCTTCTTCGCCCATGACATGCCAGGGCTCAAGCGCCTGGCGCAGTTCCAGTTTCGAGCCCATATACTCGACCTCGCCGCAGAAGGGGAAGCGGAACTCCAATTGTGCCTCGAACCACTCGGGCCTGAGATCGAAACCGTTGGCCCGCAGGTCGTCGAGCACGTCGAGGAAATCCTGCCAGACATAATGCGACAGCATGAACCGGTCGTGAAGGGCCGTGCCCCAGCGCACCAGCTTGCCTTCCGCCGGGTTCTGCCAGAAGCGTGCAATCAGCGCCCGCACCAGCACTTGCTGTGCAAGGCTCATGCGCGCGTTCGGCGGCATTTCAAAGCCGCGGAACTCCACAAGCCCCAGCCGTCCCGTCGGTCCATCAGGCGAAAACAGCTTGTCGATGCAGATTTCCGAGCGGTGGGTATTGCCGGAAGCATCCGTCAGCAAATTGCGGAACAGGCGGTCGACCATCCAGGGCAGGGGTTGCTGGCCCATGCCGGGCGTCGGCACCTGAGCCATCGCGATTTCAAGTTCGTAGAGCGTGTCGTGGCGGGCCTCGTCGATGCGCGGCGCCTGGCTGGTTGGGCCGATGAACATGCCGGAGAACAGGTAGGAGAGCGACGGATGGCGCTGCCAGTGCAGGATCAGGCTTTTCAAAAGGTCCGGCCGGCGCAGGAACGGGCTGTTGTTCGGGCTGTTACCGCCGACGACCACATGGTTGCCGCCACCGGTTCCGGTGTGGCGACCGTCGATCATGAACTTGTCGGCACCCAACCTTGTCAGGCGGGCCTCTTCATAGACGGCGGTGGTGATGGCGACGCAATCGGCCCAGTTGGAAGCTGGATGGATGTTGACTTCGATGACCCCCGGATCGGGAGCGACGCGCATGACGTTGATGCGCTCGTCCTGTGGCGGCGAATAGCCTTCGATGTGGATCGGCAGGCCAAGATCGGACGCGACCTTTTCAGCCGCGGCGATCAGCTCGAGATAATCCTCGATACGCTCGACCGGCGGCATGAAGATGCAAAGCCGGCCGTCGCGCGGCTCGACGCTGAGCGCGGTGCGGACCGCGCCGCGAATATCGGCATTGGCTGCCGCAAGAACCTGTTCGATGCGCTTCTGGCGCTCCGCTGCCGCTGCCTTGCGGGAAGCCTCGGCAAGGGCGCGCGCCGGTGCGCCGTAATCGGGCAGATCATCGCGGGGTATGGAAGGATCTGCCTCGTGGATATAGGGATATTGTGACGGCGGCACATAGGGCAGGGTGCCGAGCGGCATGCGGAACCCGATTGGGCTATCGCCGGGGATGAGGAAAATCTTGCCGCGACGGGTGCGCCATTTTTCGGAAATCCACTTCTGTCCCGAGGCCTTCGAATTCCACGCCTGAACGGGCAGGATATAGCCTGTCGGCGTCGTCAGACCGCGCTCGAACACCTTGGCGATGCGGGCGCGCTCCTCCGGGCTTTCCAGCTTGGAATTGGACGGGTCGACGTTTTCCGGCAGGCTGCCTTCCTTGATGATCCATTCGGCGGGATCCTCGAAGGCCGGAATGATCATTTCTGGTTCGATCTCCAGTTCGGCGGCGATGCCGTTGATCAGTGCTGAGGCGTCCTTGTCGGTGACCTTGGTATCCTGGCCTTCGGCGGCAATCAGGTCCGGATTGTGCCAGATCGGCTTGCCGTCCTTGCGCCAGTAGAGCGAAAACGTCCAGCGCGGCAGGCTTTCGCCGGGATACCACTTGCCCTGGCCATAGTGCAGGAAGCCACCGGGGGCGAAGCGCTCGCGCAGGCGGCGGATCAGTTCGTCGGCCTTTTCGCGTTTTGTCGGGCCAACGGCCGCGGTGTTCCATTCTTCCGATTCGAAATCGTCGATCGAGACGAAGGTCGGCTCGCCGCCCATCGTGAGCCGCACGTCGGCGCCGTTCAGCACATGATCGACGCGTTCGCCGAGCGCATTCAGCGCCTCCCAGCTTTCCTCGGAAAACGGCTTGGTGATGCGCGGATGTTCGGCGACACGGCTGACCTTCATCGCGAAGTCGAAGGTCGTGTTGGCGTCGCCATAGAGACCGCCGGAAATTGGCGCGGCATTGCGATAATGCGGGGTGGCAGCCAGCGGGATGTGGCTTTCGCCGGTGAGCAGGCCGGATGTCGGGTCGAGGCCCACCCAGCCGGCGCCTGGAATATAGACTTCGCACCAGGCATGCAGGTCGGTGAAGTCGACCTCGGTGCCGGAGGGGCCATCGAGCGCCTTCAGGTCAGGTGCGAGCTGGATCAGGTAGCCGGAGACGAAGCGGGCAGCGAGCCCGAGATTGCGCAGGATTTCGACGAGCAGCCAGCTCGAATCGCGGCAGGAGCCAAGCGCCAGCGAGAGGGTTTCCTCCGGCGTCTGGACACCGGGCTCCATGCGGATGACGTAATTGACCTTCTGCTGCAGCTTGGCGTTCAGCCCGACGATGAAATCGATGGTGCGCATCGGCGTCAGGTCGATGCCCTTGATATAGGCCTCCAGCGCCGGGCTCATCGGCTCCGGCTGCATATAAATCTTCAGGTCGTCGCGGATGTCTTCCGGATAGGTGAAGGGAAAGGTTTCGGCCTCTTCCTCGATGAAGAAGTCGAACGGGTTGTAAACCGTCATGTCGGCGACGAGATCAACCTCGATCTTCAGCTCGGTCACGGGGTCGGGAAAGACGTAGCGGGAGAGGTAGTTGCCGTAGGGATCCTGCTGCAGCGTCACGAAGTGATTGGCCGGCGTGACCTTCAGCGAGTGGCTGATGACCTTGGTCTTGGAATGCGCGGCAGGCTTCAGGCGGATGATCTGGGGGCCGAGCCGGACCGGCTTGTCGTAGGTATAGTGCGTCAGGTGATAGATGCTGGCTTTGATCGACATACGGCTTTTTATCCCCTTGATGACAGGTCTCTGCCGTCATTGGGAATGACTTTGTGCAATGCGAAGGGAGATTGCAAGGCTGAATCACCCAAAACCGCGCTGTGTCGACAGAGGCTTTGCTGCAATTATTGGCATTGGCTCCGAATGCACCCAAAATCAGCAGTGCGGTGCTTCAGGATATCTGTTCTCAAGCATTCGTGTGGATCGCGTCCACGCCGCAATGGCCGCGTGGACGCTCTCTTGCGTATGCTCTACCGTTTCATAGAAACGAGATTGAAGTGCGCGCCCTGCGGGTCGATGCAATTGATGATCCAGGAGCCGCCGGGAACCTCCATCGGGCCCATCAGGATCTGTCCGCCGCCAGCCTTGACGCGCTCGACAGCCGCGTCGATGGCATCGACATTGAAATAATAGCCCCAGTGGGGCGGGGCTGGCACATCCTTGGGCTTCGTCATCATGCCGCCGAAGCCGGGACCGCCATTGGCGCCGAAGGTCTGGTAGACGCCCATCTCGCCCATGTCCACGGCCATGTCCTTGGTCCAGCCGAAGGCGGAGGAATAGAAGGCCCAGGCGCTGTCGAGGTCGCCGGCCATCAGTTCGTTCCAGCCGACCTGGCCATTGCTGCCCGGAGGAAGCTGGGGACCCATGTCGCCATCATCGGTCGAGAACAGGGAAAAGACTGCGCCATGTGGATCGGCGATGACCGCAAACCGCCCGACACCCGGGATATCGCGCGGCTGCTCGATGATGGTGGCGCCCTTCGCGGCGAGGTCTGCCGCCGTCTTGTCGATATCGTCGACGCCGATATAGCCGACCCAGCAGGGCGGCATTCCGGGCGGCGCGTCTTCCGGCATGGCCATCAGGCCGGCAGCGCGCTGTTCGCCAGTGTAGAAAAGCGTGTAGTCGAAGCCGACCATGCCGCTGTCGGCGGCCCGCCAGCCGACGACGCTCGTGTAGAATTCCGTGGCGGCCGCAGTGTCCGTGGTCATCAGTTCGTGCCAGACGAACGTACCAAGTGGGTTGCTCATGCTCTTCCTCCTTCTTTGTCTTTGTCAGGTGCGGCTGTCTTTGAGGCTGCCGCCATACGTTTGTACTGCGATGCCATGACAGGCTTCCAACTGCCATCGGCTGCCTGCATGCGCGACGAGAAGAGGCGGGTGTCGGTGTCCACGATCTCGATGATATCCTGATAGCGTGCGATGCGGCCCGAGCCGTCCATATCCGGTCCGTCGCAATCAAGCGTCAGCACCTTGCCGGTCTCGTCGAGCGCGCCTTCATAGACCCAGAGATTTTTCATCATCGTGCCGATCGTCGATCCGACGAAGCATTTCCTGTCCGGGTCGTATCCGAGCGTCATGATCATCGTCGCCGTACTGCCGTCCGACATGGGGCCTGACATTTCGGCGATGAGCCAGAGACCGTCCAGGGAGCGTGCATCCTCCGTCCAGACCGAGTGTTTATCGAAATCGAAGATGACACTCCAACGGCCTTTCAATTGTTCCAGCCAGCGGTGTTCCGCTGTGCGTTCGATTTTCATGTCATCCTCCCGTTCAAGACTTCGGCAGTCAGGCGCAGCAGGAATGCGCCTTGGGTGCCTGCTCGTATTCGTCATGTCGCTTGAGGAAGCTCATCGTCGAGCTTTCGTTGCGGCCTTTCGGCGCCCGGTCAAGGATCATCATCGTCGCCAGGACTTCCTCGCCGCCGCGGGCATAGTCGGAATAGGTATGGTAGATGCTGCCGTCCTCGCCCCTGTAGAAGGCGCTCATGCCCGGCAGTTCATCATGGGCCTTGTCGGAGGAGATCTCCGAGAAATTGTAGAAGACCTTGCCACTGTCCAGTTCCTCCTTGGTAAAGGAGACGTGGAAGTCACGGTTGAAGTCACTGCCGAAGGACGAGACCCAGGGAATTTCCAGCCCATGCGGTTTTTATAGGCCGTGATCTTGTCAAGAGGTGCGCGAGCAACCGCGACGAAGGTCACATCATGATTGTTGAGATGGGGAAGCGTGCCGTCAATGTGATCGGCGAGGAATGAGCAGCCGGTGCAGCCGGCATCCCAGTCAGGACCGAACATGAAATGATAGATCATCAGCTGGCTGCGGCCGTCAAACAGGGCATCCAGCGTCTTGACGCCGGCCGGCGTGTCGAAGGTGTAAGTCTTGTCGATCTTCACCCAGGGCAAGGCCAGACGCTCGGCCCGGATCTTGTCGCGCAGGCGGGTTTCCTCTTTTTCTGTCGCCAGCAGTGCCCGGCGGGCCTCCAGCCATTCCTCGCGTGTTACAACCGGATTGTTCATCATCGTTCATTCCTCCTCAAGAAATCGCGTTTCGTTCCCGTTGACTAATTATGTTGATATCAACATTATTCCGAGATGTCAAAACCCATTGTGATTCCTTTCGAGACGACGCTTCTTGTTCGCGATACCTGCCTGTGCCTGCATGTACAGCGCGCCGCGCGCGCCTTGGCCCGCCGTTTCGATGATGCGCTGCGGCCTTTCGATCTGACCAACGGCCAGTTTTCTCTGCTGATGTCGCTCAATCGTCCGGAGCCTCCGGGCATGGCACCGGTGGCCTCACTGCTGGCCATGGATCGCACGACGCTGACCGCGGCGCTGAAGCCGCTCGAGCGGCGCGGACTGGTGGAGCTGGTGGCAGACCCGAAGGACCGCCGCTCGAAGCGCCTGAGGCTGACGCCGCGCGGTCACGCCGTGCTGGCGGAGGCGGTTCCCGTCTGGAAAAGCACGCATGCCGATGTCGATGCGCTGCTTCCAGGGCAGGAGGGTCCTGAGAGATTGCGCAGCGATCTCAGGGCTTTATCCTGACACATCCCATTTTACCCCTGCAGAAATAATGGAGGAGACTGCACATGAAGATGATTTTCGTGAACCTGCCGGTAAAGGACCTGGAAAAGTCGAGGGCGTTTTTCGGCGGCCTTGGCTACAGTTTCAATCCGGATTATTCCGACGACACGGCCGCTTGCATGGTGATCTCGGAGAGCATCTTCGTCATGCTACTCACCCATCCAAAATTCAAGGATTTCATCAACGGCGAGATCAGCGATGCGCACAAGGCAACGGAAGTGCTGACATGCCTTACCGCCGATAGCCGCGCCGAAGTGGATGATATTCTGGCCAAGGCGCTTGCCGGCGGCGCCAAGCCCTGGAAGCCCAACCTGGATCTCGGCTTCATGTACAGCTGCAGCTTCCAGGACCTCGACGGCCATATCTGGGAATATGTGCATATGGCGCAAGCTGCCTGACGACAGCACTTCGTCCAGAGAAAGGCCCGTCTCGCGAAGAGGCGGGCCTTGTCGTTTCTACATATTTTCGAACTCGCCGAGATCGCGCACCGCGCCGCGGGCGGCGGAGGTGGCGAAGGCGGCGTAGGCCTTGAGCGCCTGGGTGACCTTGCGTTTGCGCGGCTTGGCCGGCTTCCAGCCCTTGGCATCCTGCTCGGCGCGCCGGGCGGCAAGTTCGCTTTCCGTGACGCGGAGCGAGATCGAGCGGTTGGGGATATCGATATCGACCATATCGCCTTCGCGCACCAGGCCGATCGTGCCGCCTTCGGCTGCTTCCGGCGAGACGTGGCCGATCGACAGGCCGGACGTGCCGCCGGAGAAGCGACCGTCGGTGATCAGCGCGCAGGCCTTGCCGAGACCCTTGGATTTCAGATAGCTCGTCGGATAGAGCATTTCCTGCATGCCCGGTCCGCCGCGCGGGCCTTCATAGCGGATGACAAGCACGTCGCCGGCTTTGATCTCGTTGGAGAGCAGCGCCTTGACCGTATCGTCCTGGCTTTCGAAGACGCGGGCGGGGCCGGAGAATTTCAGGATCGATTCGTCCACGCCCGCTGTCTTCACGATGCAGCCGTCGATGGCGATGTTGCCCTTGAGGACCGCGATGCCGCCATCCTTGGAGAAGGCGCTTTCGGCGGAGCGGATCGCGCCTGTGTGGCGGTCGAGATCGAGTTCGGCCCAGCGGTTGGACTGGCTGAACGCCTGCGTGGTGCGCACGCCGCCAGGCGCGGCCATGAAGAAATTACGGACCGTATCGGAATTGGTGCGGCTGATGTCCCACTTGTCGAGCGCATGCGCCATCGATGTCGCGTGAACCGTCGGCTCGTCGCGGTTGATCAGGCCGGCGCGGTCGAGTTGGCCGAGGATCGACATGATGCCGCCGGCGCGATGCACGTCTTCCATGTGCACGTCGCTCTTGGCCGGTGCGACCTTGCAGAGCACCGGAACCTTGCGCGACAGCGCATCGATATCATCCATGGTGAAATCGACGCCGCCTTCGTGCGCGGCGGCCAGGATATGCAGCACGGTATTGGTCGAGCCGCCCATGGCAATGTCGAGCGCCATGGCGTTTTCGAAGGCTTTCTTCGTGGCGATGGAGCGCGGCAGCGCCGTTTCGTCGTCCTGCTCGTAGTAGCGACGGGCGAGATCGACGATCAGGTGACCGGCCTCGACGAACAGGCGTTTGCGGTCGGAATGGGTGGCGAGCGTCGAGCCGTTGCCGGGCAGCGATAGGCCGAGCGCTTCCGTCAGACAGTTCATCGAATTGGCCGTGAACATGCCGGAGCACGAGCCGCAGGTCGGGCAGGCGGCTTCCTCGACGGCCTGGACTTCCTCGTCGGTGTAGTGCTCGTCCGCCGCCATGACCATGGCGTCGACCAGATCCAGCGCCTGCAGCTTGCCCTTGAGCATCGCCTTGCCGGCTTCCATCGGGCCACCGGAGACGAAGATCACAGGAATATTGATGCGCATCGCGGCGTTCAGCATGCCGGGGGTGATCTTGTCGCAATTGGAGATGCAGACCATGGCGTCGGCACAATGGGCATTGACCATGTATTCGACGCTGTCGGCGATCAGGTCGCGCGACGGCAGCGAATAGAGCATGCCGTCATGGCCCATGGCGATGCCGTCATCGACGGCGATCGTGTTGAATTCCTTGGCGACGCCACCGGCAGCCTCAATCTCGCGGGCAACCAGTTGGCCCAGGTCCTTCAGGTGGACATGGCCGGGCACGAACTGCGTGAAGGAGTTGACCACAGCAATGATGGGCTTGCCGAAATCGCCGTCCTTCATGCCGGTTGCGCGCCAAAGGCCGCGGGCGCCGGCCATGTTGCGGCCATGGGTGGTGGTGCGGGAGCGATAGACTGGCATAGACGTCTTCCTTGAAAGCGCGTGGGTGGATGGCGGATCAGATAGTTACGGCCGCCGCGCGATTGCAGGGGTTCCTAGCGCAAATGCGGCCGCCCGTCACTGTCACTCTAGCACGAAACCGTCCATTCCTGACCGGAACCTGGCTGAAAAACACGCTTTTTGCCTGTGCTAAGGGTAGGGGCCGCAGAGTGCAGGCGCAAATTTCATCCGCGAGCGGGCGAAGCTCACAAGGAATGGGTTTGTCGGTGTTTTCGGCTTCATGTTGAATCTGTTTATTTTTTCTTTGAATTTTAAGTAGAGATCGCATGTGCGGAACAAGTTTTATCAAAATACAGAATAAAAAAGCTGGATGAATCGTCCTTCTGCATAGGCGTGCTGAAGTCATGGTGAGTTCCATCCCGCGACTACACCTGAGAGCTTCCGCCCTTATGAAAGGAGCGACTATGTATAGAATGTTTAGAGCCATCGGCGCTGCAGTCATTGCATTCGGTATCGGGTTTACAGCGGCAGTTCCGGTCACGGCAGCCCCGCTGATGCCGGTGCAGGTCGAAACGAAGTCCAAGGCCGAGACGGTCAACCATCGCCGCTGGCATCGCCGCAACCATTACCGCCATGGCTACGAGCGACACCATTCCCGCAGCTACGGCTATCGCCGTCATCACCGGAACAGCGACTATTGGGGCGGCCATGACGGACGTCGGGGTTATGGCCACCATCGCCGTCACTATCCCAGGTTCGGCATCTATTTCAATTGAGCAGCGCTGATCTTTACGATGGCAGGTACAGCCACCCGTGCCTGCCATCATCTCGTCGATTGTGCTTCGGCGAGCAGAGCTAAACAGACCATTTCTCGTTCACCGGAATACGCAGGTTTTATATTTTATCGTCTTATATTTATGAACAACTGCGCGCGTACTGTCTTCGACGCGCAAAGTTGGTGAAACTGAATGACAAGGGAAGGGCTGTTTCGATTTGGTGATTTCACGATTTGATCACTTATTCTGGGCAGCGTTATCGATACCAACTCTGGACCAGTGACACTGCCGTTCCACTGACCACGATCATAGCGCCACCGAACGTTAGGCTCCGGTTGCGAAAGCCCATCGACACCCGTGCGAATAAACGCATAGGCCAATTGTTACACCTCGACGTGCAACCCGTCGCACTGTACTTTCCGGAGCACACCGGGAATAGAGGTGATTTGATTTGACGATCGAAACCGCACTGCCAGCCGGGGCCTACCAGGCGCTGTTTGAATCCGCTCCCGGCCTTTATCTCGTCCTCACGCGCGAATTCACGATCGTCGCCGTCAGTGCCGCCTATCTCGAAGCGACCAAGACAAACCGTGACACGATCATTGGGCGCGGAATTTTCGAGATATTTCCTGACAATCCCAACGATCCGGAAGCGACGGGCGTGCGCAACCTGCGCGAATCGCTGCAGCGGGTCGTCGCGACCGGCCGCGGGGATGCGATGGCCGTACAGCAATACGATATCCGCAGGCCGGATTCGGAAGGGGGCGGTTTCGAGGAACGCTTCTGGAGCCCGTTCAACAAGCCGGTGCTGACGGAGGCCGGCGCGGTTTCCTACATCATCCACCGGGTTGAAGACGTCACCGAGTTTATCCGGCTGAAGCGCCGGGGCACCGAACAGCAGGAACTCAATGAGCAGTTGCGCACCCGTGCCGAAAAATGGAATCCGAGGTTTTCCAGCGGGCCCAGGAGGTTGGGGAAGCCAACCGCAAGCTGCGCGAACTGGACCGGCTGAAGACGCATTTCTTCGCCAATATCAGCCACGAACTGCGCACGCCGCTGACCCTGATCCTCGGGCCCGTCGGCAAACATCTGGCTGCACCCGCGCTTGACGCCGGTCTGCGCCGGGACCTCGAAATGGTGCAGAGAAACGCGCGCATCCTGCTCAAGCAGGTGAGCAACCTGCTCGATGTCGCCAAGCTCGAGGCCGGCCGGTTCGAGATGGACTATGTCCGGACAGATCTTGCACCCCTCGTCAAACTGCTGGCGGCGAATTTCGAAACGGTGGCGAGCGATCGTTCCATCCGCTTCGACATCGACGCCGATGTCCCCATGGTCATGGATATCGACCATGAGAAGGTCCAGCGGATTGTGCTCAATCTCCTGTCCAATGCGTTCAAATTCACGCCGGCCGGCGGCACGGTTCGGGTTTCTCTCGAAAAGACCGACGACCGCGCGATCCTGCTTGTGGACGATACCGGGCCGGGCATCCCTGCGCAGGCGAGGGAGGCGATTTTCGAGCGTTTTTACCAGCTGGATCGCGAGCATACGGGCCAGAAGGGAGGTACTGGGCTGGGGCTTGCCATCGTCCGGGAATTTGTCAACCTCTGCCGGGGCAAGGCCCGTGCGACGACCAATCCGCTGGGTGGCGCGAGATTCATCATCGAGCTGCCCTTGCAGGCGCCGGCCGGGGTGGTTGTGCGGGATGGCGAAGCGCTTGTCGATGGCGGTGGTGATCCACCGTTATTGGTCGATGCCGTCAGCCAGCCGCCGCCCCCGACGAACCTGTACCCCTGACGATCGGCACGTCGCTGGTCCTGCTGGTCGAGGACAATCCGGACATGCGCGGCTACATCGCCGGCCTGCTTTCGGATGCCTATCGCGTCGAAGTGGCGACAAACGGCAAGGATGGACTAGAAAAGGCACGTCAGCTTCTGCCTGACATTATCGTCACAGATGTGATGATGCCCGTCATGACAGGCGACGAGATGGTGCGGCAATTGCTGGCCGATCCCTAACCCAGGACCTTCCAGTATTGATGCTGACGGCGAAAACCGACGACCAGCTGAAGATGGAGATGCTGCGCGAAGGGGTCGGCGATTATCTCGCCAAACCGTTCTCCATGGAGGAATTCCGCGTCAAGGTGGAGAGGTTGACGGCCCAGCGCCGGCGCACCATCGCCGAGCGGGCGATCCTTCTGCAGAAGCTTCTGAAATCGAACCAGGACCTTGAACGCTTCGCCTATGCGACGGCCCATGACCTGCGCTCGCCGCTGCGCTCCATCGACATTTTGGCGCAATGGGTCGAGGAGGACTCGGTCGGCACGCTGCACCCGCAAAGCGCCGAGCATCTGCAGAAACTGCGACAGCAGATCAAGCGCATGGAAAAGCTGCTGCGCGACATGCTGGATTATTCCACCATGGAGCAGGCGACAGATGAGGCCGGTGAGATCGTCAAGGGCAGCGTGCTGCTCACGGATATCCTGGCGCTGCTCGCCCCTCCGGCAGAATTTACGATAAACGCGTCCGAAGCGTTTCAGCGGCTGTCGATGCCGCGCATGCCGCTACAGCAGATTTTCTACAATCTCGTCCAGAATGCCATCCGGCATCATGATGGTGAGACAGGTCGGATCGAGCTTGACGTCGAGGTGGATGGCCCGCGCTATGTGTTTACTGTGCGTGACGACGGCCCGGAATCGATCCGAAATATCACGCGAAAATTTTCGACATGTTCCAGACTCTGAAACCACGATCGCAAAAAGATGGCAGCGGAATGGGTTTGGCATTGATTCGCAAGCTTGTTGGCATGCACGGTGGAAACGTCACTGTTGAATCGGAGCCGGGCAAGGGGGCCAGTTTCCGATTCAGCTGGCCGCGGCCTTTAAAGCCTGGGCAGAGGGAGGAGCATCACCGCTATGCCTGAGAAAAACATTGATGTATTGATCGTCGAGGATAGCGAAATCGATACGATGGCGGTTTTACGCGCCTTCCGCAAAGCCGATATCACCAACGCGACACATCAGGCCTGTGACGGCGTCGAGGCACTTGACATGCTGCGCGGCACGGGCGGCAAATCCGCGCTGCCACAGCCCTGCCTGATCCTGCTCGACATCAACATGCCGCGGATGGACGGTATCTCCATGCTCGACGAGCTGCGCGAGGACGACGGTATAAAGGACAGCATCGTCTTCATGCTGACGACCTCCGGCCACACGGTCGATCGAAAGGCGGCCTACGAGCGCAACGTCGCGGGCTATTTCCTGAAGGAAAACCTCGGGCCGCTGGTCGAGATGCTGAAACCCTATTGCCAGGGCAATGAATTCCCGGTGTGAGGCAGAAGGAGGGCTCTGAGCGCCCCGTGGCGCCCTTGAACCGACCATGCCCAAAAGCAAAGGGCTCAGCGATTTCTCGCTAAGCCCTTGAAAAGGATGGTGGGCGTAACAGGGATTGAACCTGTGACCCCTACGATGTCAACGTAGTGCTCTCCCGCTGAGCTATACGCCCATCCGATGTCGGCGCATAGATCACAAAACCTCTTATGGCGTCAATAGGCTTTTATCGGCTTTTTGACAGGAAGTTTTGTGACCGTCCGGACGCCTTGCACAGCAGGCTATGCGGCCAGCATTTTGTTTACTTCATCCACCAGATCACGCAGGTGGAACGGCTTCGACAGGACCTTTGCGTCCTTCGGTGCTTTCAGAATCAGGGTTCAGCGCAACGGCGGCAAAGCCGGTGATGAACATCACCTTGAGATCCGGATCCAGTTCCGTTGCGCGGCGTGCCAACTCGATGCCGTCCATTTCCGGCATGACAATGTCGGTCAGGAGCAGGGAGAAGGGTTCTTCGCGCAGCCGGTCATAGGCACTGGCGCCATTGTCGTACGACATCACCTTGTAGCCGGCCTTTTCCAGGGCCTTCACGAGAAAGCGGCGCATGTCGTTGTCGTCTTCGGCAAGGAGGATTTTTGGACTCATGGGTTCAGCCGTTGCTACTTCCATCTAAATGTTGGGAATTGCGGAGCCTTCATGAAACCGCATGTGGGTAAATATCCGGTGAAGACTTGAGGTCAAGCCCTGCCGCCGGTCTGGATCGACTATGGACACAGATGCCACCAACTGGCAACATACACGAAGCAGTCACATTATGACATGGTAAAAAAGGGCTCAGATGGCGGGCGACGTCTGCGAAAAAGACCTGTTTGAGGTCCTGGAGCCGGAAACGCAGCGCATTCCCTTCGTTTTCAATTCTCCCCATAGCGGTAGGGTTTATCCACCGGCTTTTCTCAGCCAGTCGCGTCTCGATGCCATGTCCATCCGCCGCTCCGAAGACCATTATGTCGATGAGCTGTTCCATTTCGTGACGGATCTCGGCGCGCCGCTGCTGGTGGCACATTTCCCGCGTGCCTTTCTCGACGTCAATCGGGAGCCCTACGAACTCGACCCGCGTATGTTCGACGGTCCCCTGCCGCCGCATGCCAATATCAGCTCACTCAGGGTCGCCGGCGGTCTTGGAACCGTGCCGCGGCTGGTTGCCGAAAACATGGAAATCTACGCACGGCGCTTCCCCGTCGAGGAGGCGCTGACGCGTATCGAGGAAATCTACAAGCCCTACCATGCCTGCCTGCGTCGGCTCATTGCCCGCACCCATGTGCAGTTCGGCCTGTCGGTGCTGATCGACTGCCATTCGATGCCTGGCAATATCCGCGTGGCCGGCAGCAGCCAGCGCCCGGATTTCATCATCGGCGACCGCTACGGCACAAGCGCTTCCGCCGAACTGTCGCGCACGGCGGTCGGTCTGCTCGAGGACCTCGGCTTTTCGGTCGCCCGCAACAAGCCCTATGCCGGCGGCTTCATCACCGAGCATTACGGACGTCCGGCGCGGGGGCTGCATGCCCTGCAGATCGAGATCAATCGCGGGCTCTATGTCGATGAAGCGACGCTGCGCAAGAAACCGGGTTTCGGGGAGCTTGCCCAGGCAATCGCGATGTTCGTTTCGAAGCTCGCTTTGCATGTCGAGAGCTATCCCGAACATACGGCATTGGCCGCGGAATAATTTATTTCAAGACGATGTGAGAGATGGAGTTGCGCTTGGCGTAGCCTGCCGGCGAGCTTTGCCGCTGCCTATCGGCAGCCATCGAAAGGGCAAAAAAACCGCGCCTGTGGCGCGGCTAAGTCTAGGGAGGAAACACCCAAGGAGGGTATTTACAGCCACAAGTGACTGTAAGCAAAAATTAATATTGCAGCGCACCATTGTCAAGCGAAAAACCGGGGCGGCTTCGCGGTGCGGCCGATTCCAGGGTGAGCATTGTTGGCGTTTTGGAGCAAAAATTCGCATTTTTGATCGGGATTGAGTGACGTACATCCGATTCCGCGGTGACTCCGATGCGATTCCGGGCGTTGGTGCGATATTTTTTCGTTTTTGCTGCGATTGTTTTTCTTTTCAAAAAAATGGTCTAAGCAGGTTGAACGCCCTCCATGCTTCAAAATGAGGTTCTCATGCTGCCGGATCGTGACTTTTTCAACCGTCTCGCGGATGCCGCGAAGGCGGAAACCCTCCCGCGTTTCCGGACCGGCACCAGCGTTGCCAACAAGGAGGCCGGCGGCTTCGATCCTGTCACCGAAGGCGATCGCGCGGCCGAAGCGGCGATCCGGGCGCTGATCGAGGCGCATTTCCCCGATCACGGCATTCTGGGCGAAGAATTCGGCAATGTCGGTCTCGACCGCGATTATGTCTGGGTCATCGACCCGATCGACGGCACGCGCGCCTTCATCTCCGGCCTGCCGGTCTGGGGAACGCTGATCGGCCTCTATCACAAGGGCGAGGCCGTCATGGGCCTGATGGACCAGCCGTTTACCGGCGAACGCTTCCTCGCTGATGGACAACAGTCGTTTTACAGCGGCCCCGGCGGCGACAAGGTGATTGCGACCCGCCCGTGCAACGACCTCTCCGAAGCGATTCTGTTCACGACCTCGCCGCATCTCTACAAGGGCGACATCAAGACCCGTTTCGAAACGGTACAGGAAAAGGTGCAGCTGGCGCGCTATGGCTGCGATTGTTACGCCTTTGCGCTGCTTGCCTCCGGCCATATCGATCTGGTCATCGAATGCGGGCTGAAGCCCTATGATGTCGGCGGTTTGATTCCGCTGATCGAGCAAGCCGGCGGCATCATCACCGACTGGAACGGCGGACCGGCCGAAATGGGCGGCGAGATCGTCGCTGCCGGCAGCGCAGCACTTCATGCGCAGGCGCTCGCCATCCTCAAGGGCTGATATTCACGGCTTTGCGGCCTACTCGGCTGCACCGGCGAGGTCGGCCATGTCATCGTCGCTGCCGGGAATGAAGGCCTCGATGGCGGCGATGGCCTGGGCGCGATAATGGTCGGCCTCCTGCAGCAGTTCATGGCGGCCACCGTCGATGGGTATCATGTGTCCGGCGCGGAAGTTTCGGGCCAGGTTTTCCACCGCCAGATGCGGCACCAGCCGGTCCTGCGTTGGGGCGAGCACGATCGTCGGCACGCGGATTGTCGTCAGGTGTTCGCGCCGGGTGACACGACGGATGGCCTTGAAAGTCTCATGCAGCCAGCGTGCCGTGGGTGGGCCGAGAGCCAGCTGTGGCTGCGCCGCCGTCAAGGCCGCGTTGCGGGCAAAGCGCCTGGCGTCACTGGTCAGAAGGTTTTTCTCGAAGGGCAGCGAACCGCGATCACGCTTCAGCGGCAGAAAGCCGAGGCCGACGAAACTCACCGTCGCTGCGAGAAAGCCGATCAGTCCCTGGCCGAGGGGTTGTGCGCCGAGCGCGACGAAGGGTGCGCAGACCACGAGCCTGTCGATACGGTTTGCCATCAGCGGGGCATGCGACAGGGCAATGAGCGCGCCCATGGAATGGGCGACCATGAAGAAGGGCAGGCGGGTATCGGGCAACACGATCTGCTCGAGAAAGGTCGAGAGATCAGCTTCGTAATCGGCAAAACGCCTGACATGCCCGCGCCGTGACTGTTTGAGGAGCCGGTCCGAACCGCCCTGGCCGCGCCAGTCGAACGTGGCGACCCACAGGCCGCGGGCCAGGAACTCTGAAATCGTCTCGTAATATTTCTCGATGGATTCGTTGCGGCCCTGCAGAAGCACCACCGTGCCGCGGGCGACCTGCGCATCGCTGCGGAAGATCGCATAGCGGATCTGCTTGCCACCGACGCCGGTGAAGAAGCCGGCCGTCGTGCTGCCCTGTTTCTGGCCCGGCCCATGACCTGGTAGTGGATTGTCGGTCGAGGAGTAGAGGATGTCTGTCATCGGCAGGAAGTTATCCGCACATCTGGCTGGCGTTTCGATCCCCAAGGGATAGGCCGTGGTCTTAGGCGCGTCAAAGAAAACCGGCGCGTCAAAGAAAAAAGGCCGGAAACGGCGGGTAAGCCCGTGCCGTTCCGGCCTCGAAAGCTGAAGGAGAAGGGACATTCACTTCAGCGCCAGGACATTTCTGTCCCGATGCAGTCGTTATAAAGGGCGCAGGCTGAATGCGGGCCGAACCGACCGTTCATCGGCGGTTAATCCGAGAGGAAAATCGATTGGCAGAAACTCGCAAAAAACCTCTTGAAGCCGGGAAAATCAATTCCCATCTGTTGATCACGGTCGCCGATGACGGGGCCGTACCACCGGTTCTGCCGCAGCCTTTGACTGGGGTGGCAGAGCCTTAAACGCAAACCCGTTGCTCTCAAGAGGACATCATGCGTCACGTTGATTTTTCCCCCTGTATCGTTCCACGGTCGGCTTCGACCGGCTTTTCACCATGCTCGACAGTCTCGGCCAGCCGGACCAGTCGCAGACCTATCCGCCGTATAATATCGAGCGGACGGGCGACAATACCTATCGCATTACCATGGCCGTTGCCGGCTTCGACGAAACCGAGCTTTCGATCGAGGCACGCGAGCACACGCTGACGGTGAAAGGCGAGAAGAGCGAAGAAGCTGCAACTGAGAACCAGTTCCTTTATCGCGGCATCGCCAAGCGGGCCTTCGAGCGTCGCTTCCAGCTTGCCGAATATGTGGAAATCCAGTCCGCTTCGCTGAAGCACGGCCTGCTGCACATCGACCTGTTGCGCGAAATCCCGGAAGCGGCAAAGCCGCGCCGGATCGACATCGTCGCTGCCCAGTCTGCTCCAAAGCAGATCGAAGCGACCCAGATCGAAGGCAGCGCCCACTAAGCGCCGGAAACGGTTCGACGGAAAGAGGCGGCGTCCAGACGGGCGCCGCTTTTTTCATGCCTGTTAGATCAGCACGTCGCCAGAAATTGCCCGACATCGTCGTCCGTCGTGGCAAAGCTGGTTACCAGGCGGTAAAGGCCTTCGTCCTTCGCCATGGTCGCGACGACCTCCTGCGGGGCCGGCCAGTCGTAGAAGACCGCACCCTTCTCCTGCAGCGTCTTTGCCGTTGCTGCGTTCAGGATGACGAAGAGTTCGTTGGAGCCTGTCGGCCAGGCGAGCCGTGCGGACGTGGTTTTCGCAATGCCTTCGGCCAGTTTCGCAGCCATGGCATTGGCATGGCGAGCAAGGTCGAGCCAGAGATCGTCGCGCAGATAAGCGTCGAACTGGGCGGCGATGAAACGCGATTTCGAGAAAAGCTGGGCGGAGCGCTTGCGCAGGTAGCTCATCTCGCGTGCCTTTGCGGTATCGAAGAGGATCAGCGCCTCGGCGCACCAGCAGCCGTTCTTGGTGCCGCCGAAAGAGAGAAGGTCGATACCGCTCTTCCAGGTCATCTCCGCCGGCGTTGCACCGAGCGTCACAAGCGCATTGGCAAAGCGGGCACCGTCCATGTGCAGCGGCAGGTCGTGGGATTTGGCGATCGAGGAGATCGCCTGGATTTCGTCGAGCGAATAGACGGTGCCGGCCTCGGTCGCCTGCGTGAGCGTGATCGCCATCGGCTGGCCGCCATGCACGCCGCCGCTCATCGTCCGCTTAATTTCGGCTTTCAGGTTTTCCGGATCCATCCTGCCCAAAAGGCCGCCGACGGGGGCGAGCCGGCTGCCGTGGGCAAAGAACTCCGGTGCTCCGCATTCGTCGGCGTTCACATGGGCATGGGTGTGGCAGAAAGTGTGGCCTCCCGGCCGGTTGGCACTGGCAATCGCCAACGAATTGGCAGCCGTTCCCGTGCCGACGAAGAAGACGGCAACCTCGCGTTCGAAGATGTCGGAGAGCTTCTTCTCCACCGCCTTGTCGAGGTCGCTCGTGCCATAGGCCGAGGCATAGCCGCCGGCGGCCTTGACCAAGCTCTCGGCAATCACCGGATGGGCGCTGGCCCAGTTGTCGGAGGAAAAAATCATGGCGATGTCCTGTTTTTTGTGGCGCGAGCCGCGTCGTCTGGAGGTGTGCCCGGACAATAATGAACCTGATGGCAGGGTCAAAGTCTGATCGTATCAACAGGACATTTTCAGACCATTTTGAAACCAAATGGACGAATGTGCTGCGCTTTTGAAATATAATTACAAAACTCGGCAATTTTCCGCAAGTTTACGAAAAACACTTTGAATATTTTGTGGCAATGCCCTTGCGACACCAACGGCTTTCTGGCATAGAGCCTATGAAATAGGACAGTCTTGCTGTCCTATTTCGGTCTCCAGACCGGAAATCGCCGGAAAAGCCCCGCTCGTGCCGGGCACCCGGCCGTAACCCGGCTTCGTCTGCGGGTGCATTTCATCTGCTCGACAATGCCGGTGTGTACAAAGGTCGCGGACAATCTTGCCGGCTGCAGCCATGCTTTATTTGCGACCGGATCAGGATCATGCAACGATAATGCCAGTTCGGGCTTTCATGGACGATAACTCCCTGAAAGCAGATGCCGACTGCGGGATTGCCCGGATGAGCCGGGCATAACAGGAGGGAAGACGATGACGGACTTTACGCCATCCCACGATGCAGAACTCGACCTCGTGCGCCAGACGGCGACGGCCGAGAGCACGCCTGAATTCCGCGGCATGCCGAAAAAACAGGGTCTTTACGACCCGCGCAACGAACATGATGCCTGCGGCGTCGGCTTCGTCGCGCATATGAAGGGCCAGAAGTCGCACCAGATCGTTCGCGATGGCCTGTTCATTCTCGAAAACCTGACGCATCGCGGCGCCGTGGGCGCCGATCCGCTGATGGGCGATGGCGCAGGTATTCTGGTGCAGATCCCGGACCGCTTCTTCCGCGAGGAGATGGCGCTTCAGGGCGTGACCCTGCCGAAAGCTGGCGACTATGCCGTCGGCTATCTCTTCATGCCGCAGGACGAAGCCCAGATTGCGCATTTCAAGCAGGTGATCACCGACGTCGTTTCCGAAGAGGGCCAGGTCCTGCTCGGCTTCCGCGACGTGCCCGTCGACAACGCCTCGCTTTCCAAGGCGCCGGATATCGCCGCAACCGAGCCGCATCACGTTCAGGTATTCATCGGTGCCGGCCGCGATGCCGGGACCAGTGCAGAATTCGAGCGCCGTCTGTTCACGCTGCGCAAGGTTATTTCCAACCGCATCTACGACGCCTTCCAGGGGGCTGATACCGGTTTTTATCCGGTCTCGCTGTCGACAAAGACCATCGTCTACAAGGGCATGTTCCTTGCCTATCAGGTCGCGCAGTATTTCACGGACCTGTCGGACCCGCGCTTTGAATCTGCGGTCGCCCTGGTGCATCAGCGGTTCTCGACCAACACCTTCCCGTCCTGGAAGCTGGCGCACCCTTACCGCATGGTTGCCCATAACGGCGAAATCAACACGCTGCGCGCCAACGTCAATTGGATGGCGGCGCGCCAGGCGTCCGTTTCCTCGCCGCTGTTTGGCGCCGACATCTCGAAGCTCTGGCCGATTTCCTATGAAGGGCAGTCGGACACGGCCTGTTTCGATAACGCGCTGGAGTTCCTCGTACAGGGCGGTTACCCGCTGTCGCATGCGGTGATGATGCTGATTCCCGAAGCCTGGGCTGGCAACCAGCTGATGAACCCGGAGCGCAAGGCGTTCTACGAGTATCATGCGGCCCTGATGGAGCCATGGGACGGCCCGGCTGCGGTTTGCTTCACCGATGGCAAGCAGATCGGCGCGACGCTCGACCGCAACGGTCTGCGTCCGGCCCGCTATATCGTCACCAATGACGACCGCGTGATCCTCGCCTCGGAAGCCGGTACGCTTCCGGTCGAGGAGGAGAGCATCGTCAAGAAGTGGCGCCTGCAGCCCGGCAAGATGCTGTTGATCGACATGGAAGAAGGCCGGATCATCTCCGACGAGGAGCTGAAGTCGACACTCGCCAACCAGCATCCCTATCGCCAGTGGCTGGATAACACCCAGTTGATCCTCGAAGATCTGAAGCCTGTCGAGCCGCGGGCGCTGCGTCGCGACGTTTCGCTGCTCGATCGCCAGCAGGCCTTCGGCTATACCCAGGAAGACACCCGCGTTCTGATGTCGCCGATGGCGACCACGGGCCAGGAAGCCATCGGCTCGATGGGCACCGATACGCCGATCTCGGCGATGTCGGACAAGACCAAGTTGCTCTACACCTATTTCAAGCAGAACTTCGCCCAGGTCACCAACCCGCCGATCGATCCGATCCGCGAGGAACTGGTGATGAGCCTCGTCTCGTTCATCGGCCCGCGCCCGAACCTGCTCGACCATGCCGGCATGGCGCATGCCAAGCGTCTGGAAGTGCGCCAGCCGATCCTGACCAATGGCGATCTCGAAAAGATCCGCTCCATTGGCCACACGGAAGATCGGTTCGATACTAAGACGCTCGACTTCACCTATGCGGTGGAGCGTGGCGCCGAAGGCATGCCTGACATTCTCGAGCGGCTCTGCGAGCGGGCGGAAGCGGCCGTCAAGGGCGGCTACAACATCATCGTGCTTTCCGACCGGCAGATCGGCCCGGACCGGGTGGCGATCCCGGCGCTCTTGGCAACCGCTGCTGTGCATCATCACCTGATCCGCAAGGGTCTTCGCACCTCGGTCGGTCTCGTCGTGGAATCCGGCGAGCCGCGCGAAGTGCACCATTTCTGCCTGCTCGCCGGTTATGGCGCCGAGGCGATCAACCCTTATCTCGCCTTCGACACGCTCACCGACATGCACAAGCGCGGCGAATTCCCGAAGGAAGTCGATGGCAGCGAGGTCGTCTATCGCTACATCAAGGCGGTCGGCAAGGGCATCCTCAAGGTCATGTCGAAGATGGGCATCTCGACCTACCAGTCCTATTGCGGCGGCCAGATCTTCGATGCTGTCGGCCTGTCGTCCGAACTGGTCGACAAGTATTTCTTCGGCACGGCGACCCAGATCGAAGGCATCGGTCTCGAAACCATCGCCAAGGAAACGGTTTCCCGCCACCAGGCTGCCTTTGGGTCCGATCCGATCCTCAGCACCACGCTCGATATCGGTGGCGAATATGCCTACCGCATGCGGGGCGAAGGTCATGCCTGGTCACCTGACGCGGTTGCCTCGCTGCAGCACGCCGTTCGCGGCAATGCCGAGGATCGCTACCGCGAGTTTGCCGAGATGGTGAACGGCTCGGCGCTGCGCATGAACACCATTCGTGGCCTGTTCTCGATCAAGGGCGCGGAAACCATCGGTCGCACGCCTGTTGCCATCGACGAGGTGGAACCGGCCGTCGATATCGTCAAGCGCTTCTCGACCGGAGCCATGTCGTTCGGCTCGATCAGCCGCGAGGCGCACACGACGCTTGCGATTGCCATGAACCGGATCGGCGGCAAGTCGAACACCGGCGAAGGCGGCGAGGAGGCGGATCGCTATCTGCCGCGCCATGACGGGTCGAAGAACCCGGAACGTTCGGCGATCAAGCAGATCGCGTCGGGCCGCTTCGGCGTGACGACGGAATATCTCGTCAATGCCGACATGCTGCAGATCAAGGTCGCGCAGGGGCAAAGCCCGGCGAGGGCGGCCAGCTGCCCGGCCACAAGGTCGATGCGACGGTTGCCAAGACCCGGCATTCGACGCCCGGCGTCGGCCTGATTTCGCCGCCGCCGCACCATGACATCTACTCGATCGAAGATCTGGCGCAGCTGATCTACGACCTGAAGAACGTCAATCCCGAAGCCGATGTTTCGGTCAAGCTGGTCTCGGAAGTCGGCGTCGGCACGGTTGCCGCCGGCGTTGCCAAGGCGCGTGCCGACCATATCACCATCTCCGGCTATGATGGTGGCACGGGTGCATCGCCGCTGACATCGCTGAAGCATGCCGGCAGCCCATGGGAAATCGGTCTCGCCGAAACCCACCAGACGCTGGTGCTGAACGGTCTGCGGTCGCGCATCGCGCTGCAGGTGGATGGCGGCCTGAAGACCGGCCGCGATGTCATCATCGGGGCGCTTCTGGGGGCCGACGAATTCGGTTTCTCGACGGCACCGCTGATTGCCGCCGGTTGCATCATGATGCGCAAGTGCCACCTCAACACCTGTCCGGTGGGCGTGGCGACACAGGACCCGGTCCTGCGCAAGCGCTTCAAGGGCGCGCCGGAGCATGTCATCAACTACTTCTTCTTCGTGGCGGAAGAGGTGCGCGAAATCCTGGCATCGCTCGGCGCCAAGCGTTTCGACGACATTATCGGCCTCTCCGAACTGCTCGAAAAGGATGCGATGATCTCGCATTGGAAGGCAAACGGCCTCGACTTCTCCCGTATCTTCCACAAGGTCGATGCGCCGAAGGAAAAGACCTACTGGACCGAAAAGCAGAACCATCCGATCCATGACATTCTCGATCGCACGCTGATCGAAAAGGCCATGCCGGCGCTGGAATCAAAGACACCGGTTGCCTTCGAAGTCGCGATCAAGAACGTCGATCGCTCGGCCGGCGCAATGCTGTCGGGCGAAGTCGCCAAACGCTACCGCCACAAGGGGCTGAAGGACGACACGATCTCCGTGACCCTGCGCGGCACGGCCGGGCAGTCATTCGGAGCGTTCCTGGCGCGCGGCATCACCTTTGATCTGATCGGTGATGGCAACGACTATGTCGGCAAGGGCCTCTCGGGTGGCCGCATCGTCGTGCGTCCGCCGGAAAATTCCAAGATCGTCGCCAAGGATTCGATCATTGTCGGCAATACGGTTCTGTACGGTGCGATTTCAGGCGAGTGCTATTTCAATGGCGTCGCCGGTGAACGCTTTGCCGTGCGCAACTCGGGCGCCATCGCGGTCGTCGAGGGTGTCGGCGACCATGGCTGCGAATACATGACCGGCGGTGTCGTCGTCGTGCTGGGGCAGACCGGCCGCAACTTCGCAGCCGGCATGTCGGGTGGTGTTGCCTATGTTCTTGACGAGAGCGACGATTTCCCGATGCGTTGCAATATGGCGATGGTCGAACTGGAGCCAGTGCCGGAAGAGGATGACATGCTGGAGAAGCTGCATCACCATGGCGGCGATCTCATGCACAAGGGCCGGGTGGATGTCGCAGGCGATATGACCCGCCACGACGACGAGCGGCTTTACCAGCTGATCTCGAACCACCTGCACTATACCGGCTCGCCGCGCGCCAAGGAAATTCTCGACCACTGGGTCGAGTTCCGTCCGAAGTTCCGCAAGGTCATGCCGGTCGAATACCGCCGTGCGCTTGAGGAAATGGAGCGCATGCGGATGGGCGTTGCGGCGGAGTAACCGTCGATCTGTGATAACGCACCCCTGTTGTCAGGGTGGGGGTGCATCTGGCGCGCTCGGGGCGAGCGCCTCCTCGGATAGATATCAGGAATTTACGATGGGCAAGGTTACAGGCTTCATGGAAATCGACCGGCAGCTGGCAAAGTATCAGCCGGCGTCGGATCGCATCCGGCATTTCCGCGAATTCACGATTCCGATGTCTGACCCGGAAGTGCAGAAACAGGCAGCCCGCTGCATGGACTGTGGCATCCCCTATTGCCACGGCCCGACGGGTTGCCCGGTGCATAACCAGATCCCGGACTGGAACGATCTCGTCTACAACGGCAACTGGGACGAGGCGATCCGCAACCTGCATTCGACCAACAATTTCCCTGAATTCACCGGCCGCATTTGCCCCGCGCCTTGCGAGGAAGCCTGCACGCTGAACCTGGAAGATGCGCCCGTTACGATCAAGACCGTCGAGCAGGCGATTGCCGACAAGGCCTATGAGATGGGCTATATCGTGCCGCAGCCGGCAACCGTGAAGAGCGGCAAGTCGGTCGCGATCATCGGCTCCGGCCCGGCCGGCATGGCGGCGGCCCAGCAGCTGGCACGGGCGGGTCATACGGTTCACGTCTACGAGCGCGAAAGCAAGCCCGGCGGTCTGCTGCGTTACGGCATCCCGGATTTCAAGATGGAGAAGAACTTCATCGACCGCCGCGTCGAGCAGATGAAAGGCGAAGGCGTGACCTTCCATTGTGGCGTCAATGTCGGCGTCAACAAGACGATGGAAGCTCTTCAGGCCGAACACGACGCCGTGCTTTATTGCGGTGGCGCCGAAAAGCCGCGTGATGCCGGCATCCCCGGTGTCGAATTTGCCGGCGTACATGATGCCATGCCCTATCTCGTGCAGCAGAACCGCCGGGTCGGTCGCGAAAACATCGACAGCGTCGGCTGGCCGTCGGATCCGATCCTTGCCGGTGGCAAGCACATCGTCGTCGTCGGCGGTGGCGATACTGCATCCGACTGTGTCGGCACGGCGTTCCGTCAGGGTGCCGTCAAGGTCACCCAGCTCGACATCCGCCCGATGCCGCCGGAAAAAGAAGACAAGCTTTCCGTCTGGCCGTTCTGGGCCACGAAGATGCGGACGTCCTCGAGCCAGGCCGAAGGCGCCGTGCGCGAGTTCCAGGTGGCGACACTCGAATTCGTCGGCGAAGACGGTGTTCTGACCGGCGTGAAGTGCTGCCAGGTGGATGAACGCCGCAAGCCGATCGCCGGCACGGAATTCGTCATCAAGGCCGATCTCGCCTTCATCGCCATCGGCTTCAGCGGCCCGGGCGAAGACAGCGTGTTGAAGGACATGGGCGAAAAGCTTGTGATCGGCAAGGATCGCCGCGGCGGCACCTTCGTCACGGCCAACGACAAGGACTACAAGACCTCGGTCGAAGGTCTCTGGGCTGCCGGCGACGTGCGTCGTGGACAGTCGCTCGTCGTCTGGGCGATCCGCGAAGGCCGCCAGGCCGCCCGCGCCATCGACGAGGCCCTGATGGGTTCGACGGTGCTGCCGAGGTAGTCACAAAAGTCCCTGGGTGAAATCGAGGCTGCGCGAACATCCCTCAAGGTGTCTCGCGCAGCTTTTTTCTTTTAAGACTTGATTATCTCAGTTGCGAATAACCGGATTGCTGATCACAGTTTCGGGTTTTGCCAGCCGGAAGTCGTCGACGCGGCCGGCAGGAGCCTCAGCCAGCGCACCTTTTTCGACCAGAAGATCGCGTGGGCTCTTTCCGGCGGTGGATGTGGCGATCGGGCCGCCCATGAGGGCCGTGCCGCCATCCAGCGCCGGATCGTCGAGGCTGATCGGTTGGGTCTTGATGATCTCTTCGTTGACCACGGGGGCGGTGACCACCAGATCCTTCAGCCCGCCAGCGCCGAGCGCATCGCTGCCGGTGACTGCGGCATCGCCGAGAAGCCGGCGGATGTCCTTTTCGACGTAGAAGGCGAGCTTGCGCTTGCCGGCCTTGGTCAGGTTGATGCCGTCGGATCCGCGCAGGCGGACTTGCTGGCCGTTGATATCAGATCCGGTCAGCACAAATTTGCCATTCTCATCGACGAAGCCGTCCCAGATGTCGATGAATTCGCCGCCGGCCTTTTCGGTCTCCGTGCGGAAGATGCCGTTCAGCGTCACCATGTCGGCGGTCATCGAGCCGGACTGGAATGGCGGCATGCCGACCCACAGCAAGGGCACGTTCTGGCTGCGGGCGAGGGCTGCAAAGCTGAAGACGCGGCGGGTATATTCTGCAAGCCATTTCTCCGTGCGGAATTTCTCCTTCTGCCCGTCGATCGACATCTGCTGGCGGTCATTGGCGCCGATGCTGACGATGATCAGCGATGGTTTCAATTCCGCGCCATAACTGGGCAGGATCGCCGGCCAGTCGAAATAGTCGTCGCGCACCAAACCGGACGAGCCGTTCGCGCGTGTCTCGATGACGATACCCGGGGTGGCTTCGAACGCAGTTTTGAGGCCATCGCCAAGACTGCCGGCGATGAAATCTCCAACCACGAGAACTGTTTTGGCGTCGGGAAGTTTTTCAACAACGACGGGTGCCTCGGCTGCCGGCTGCGGCTTGGCCTTTTGGCGCGTCTTCTTCGGCTGCTGCTGTTGTCTACGGATAACCGGTTCATCTTCGAAGAGCCGGAAATCGCGCGGTTCCTGCCGCGGTGCGCGTCCGAAGAGCATCTGCATGATGGTGCGCCGCTCTACGCGTTCCTGCGCGTAGGTGGGTTCCGGAAACGCAATCATGGCGACAATGGTCGCCAGCATGATGAGACCGGACAACATTTTGTGAAGACGCCGAAGGATCGTCGTTTCTGATGTCATCGTCCGGTCCAGCCTGCTTGTCTTACTTGCACCAGGCCCCGCGTTTAATTGCGCAAGGCTTTCAGCAGATTTTGTGTCGGCTGGCCGTCGGGCGTCAAGCCGTTTCTGTTCTGGAAGGCCTGGATAGCAGCCTTGGAGCCGGAGCCGAAATTGCCATCGACCTCGCCGTCATAATAGCCAAGTTCCTTCAGGCGGTTCTGCAACTCGAACTTCTGCTTGATGTCGAGCGAGCCGTCCGGTCGGCTCCAGGCCTGGTGCATGCCGCCATAGCCGGCGATTTCGTCAGCCAGAAGCCCGACGCCAAGCGCATACGAATCGGAGGCGTTGTAGCGCTTGAGGACAAAAAGTTCTTGGTCATCAGGAAGCCGGGGCTACCGGCGCCGCCCGGCAGCTTGAGTTCGGCCCGCTGCCCGGCATTGCGGAAACCCTTGCCGTTCGGGCGCATGAAGCCAAGCGCTTCCCACTGCGCAAGTGTCTTCGTCTGGCCGGCATATTGAGCGGCCCCCTGCGGCGGCTTGATTTCGTAGCCCCATGTCTGGCCGGGCTGCCAGCCGTTCTTCTTGAGAAGATTGGCAGCCGTTGCCAGTGCATCGGGAACGGAGTTCCAGATATCGCGATGGCCATTGCCATCGGCATCGACAGCATAAAGCAGGTAGCTCGTCGGAATGAACTGGGTGTGGCCCATGGCGCCTGCCCAGGAGCCGTTCAATTCGCGCGGCGTGATATCGCCGCTCTGGAGGATCTTCAGAGCCGCAATCAACTGGGTCTTTGCAAACTTCGCCCGCTTCGGGTCGGCATAGGCAAGCGTTGCCAGTGCGCGCGGCACGTAATGCAGCCGGTCGTCCTTTTCCAACACCGCGCCATAGTTGGATTCCATCGACCAGATGGCAAGCAGAATGGTCCGGTCAACACCGAAATGGCGCTCAAGAGCGTCCAGAGTCCGCGCATGTTTCGCGGCCATTTCCTTGCCGATGCGTTGCGTATACGGATTGACGCGTGAATCGATATATTCCCAGATCTTGTGCTTGAATTCGGGCTGGTAGCGTGCTTTTTCGAGAACGGTCGGGTCGGGTGTCTTCACGCCCGAAAAAGCCTTCTGGTAGGTTGCCTTTGAGATACCGCTCTTGGCGGCTGTCGCGTAGAAACTGTTGATCCAGGTCTGGAAGCCGGCATCGGCGCGTGCCGAAGGGGCTGCCAGCAGCACGGTTGCGGAGATCATGAGTGCGGTGGAGGCGCGGCGAAGAAAAGTGGTGCAGGTCTTGATCATCAGCTGTCGTTTCCGTTTCTCGGCGAACCCCCAGGGCGCGACCTTTGCCGCAGCACGAAGAAAGTGCGCAAAATTACAGTCTTGGAACCAGTTTCACGCATATTCTGCATGAGGCTGTTCGGTTATCTGTGTCGGGCCATAGCCTTCAGAACCGAAACTCTACAAAAACGAAGTCAACAAATTCTTTACCATGAACAATCGGTGTCGTCTTCATTCGTAAAAAAATAGCAGTTTTCCCATAGTGCCCTGTTGATACCCAAATGTTCTGTTTTAAATCACATGATCGTGATCTGGAGACGTCAATGACTGACAAGCGCAAAGTCCGTAAGGCTGTATTTCCCGTTGCGGGCCTCGGCACCCGTTTTCTGCCTGCAACCAAAGCCGTTCCCAAAGAAATGCTCACCGTTGTCGATAAGCCGGTTATTCAATATGTCGTCGATGAGGCGCTCGACGCCGGCATCGAACATCTGATCTTCGTGACAGGACGCAACAAGGGGGTCATCGAGGATTACTTCGACATCCAGACCGAACTGGAACAGACCCTCAAGGAACGCAACAAGAATGCCGAACTGACGCTCCTTGCCGAGATCCTGCCGAAGGCCGGAACGACGAGCTTCACGCGCCAGCAGGCGCCGCTCGGGCTTGGCCACGCCGTCTGGTGCGCGCGCGATATCGTTGGTGACGAGCCGTTCGCGGTGCTCCTACCCGACATGATCATGCGCTCTGAAAAGGGCTGCCTGAAAGGTATGGTCGAACTCTATGAACAGAGTGGCGGCAATGTGCTGGCTGTCGAGGAATGCGCGCCGGAGCAGGCGCACAAATACGGCATCGTTGGCGTCGGCGATGCGGTCGGCGACGGCTTCAAGATCACCGCCATGGTGGAAAAGCCGCCGGCGGGAACGGCACCCTCCAACTTCTTCATCAACGGCCGCTACATTCTGCAACCGGAAATCTTCGGCATTCTCGAAACCCAGGAGCGGGGCGCCGGAAACGAGATCCAGCTGACTGACGGCATGCTCAAGCTTGCCAAGCAACAGCAGTTTGCCGGCTATCACTTCCGTGGCGAAACCTATGACTGCGGCATGAAGGAAGGCTTCATCCTCGCCAATGTCGCCTTCGCCCTGTCGCGCGGCGATATCCGTCCGGGCGTCGAAGATCAGTTGAAGGCGCTGATGGCTGCGCTGAAATAGGCCAGCTCTGCCAAATTTTACGAAAGGCCGCGCTGACAACCGTTTGCGCGGCCTTTTTCGTCAAATCAGCGCTTCAGCGTCAGACCGACGCCGATCTTGGCGACGTTGGTGGAGGGGCCGGTCTGTTGCATCGTGCGCTCGTAGCTTATGTCGCCCGTCAGCGCGAGATAACGTGTCATATCCCAGCTGAGACCGGCGCCTGCAAGCCATACCTTCTGGTCTTCCGAAGCGCTGCCTGAGGGATAGTTGCGGAAGGTCAGGCTGTTGCTCAGGCGGGCGACCAGGGACGAGCGCAGTTCGTGCGTCAGGCCGCTGTTCAGGGCATAGACCAGCGCACCGCTTTCCCCTGCCGTCGTCGAAGGCTCGATACCGGTCGAAACACCATAGGTGACGATGGTGCCGCGCTGTGGCGACCAGTTGAAGCTGCTGTCCACTGTCAGGCCGCTGATATCGTCAAGGCGGCTGTCCTTGAAGCGATAGGTCTCGTAGCCGAGCGCGATCTCGCCGTTCAGCTTCTCGCCAAGATCAACCGCCACGCCCGCGCGTCCGGCATAGTTGTCGTAGGAGCGCTCAAAGCCGAGCGTGTCGCGGCGCAGATCGTAGACCGACTTGCCGACCGAGGCCTCGAGGAAAGGAATGAGCGCCGGTGAAAGCTCGTAGCCGATGCGGCCTGTCACCGTGCCGGCATTGCGGTCGCGGTCGCTGAGCGACAGTTCCGTGCCGTCGCTGAGCTCCGCGCTGCCATAGACATAGCGCTCGAAATCGACTTTGGCGGAGCCGCGCAAGATGCCGAAATCCCGCTCGATGCCGGCGCCGAGGCTGTAGCGGTCGATGCCCGATTGAACCGACGCGCCCGAGATGGCGTTGGGGTCGCTCGAATCCTCGCGCTCGAAACGGTAGCCTGCGCGCAGGGTTCCCGTCGTGTCGTTGCTGATATCGAGGCGCAGTTCCGCGTCCAGATTGGCGGTCGGTTCGGTCGAACCTTCGCCGCTGACATTGCGTTGCCAGGTGCCTTCGCCGGTGACCGTCAGCTGGTGGCGCGACCAGTCGGAGGTCAGCGTGCCCTTCAATCCGGTTTCCAGATAAGAGCGGCTTTCCTTGGAGCTACCGGTTCTTGTGGTTTCGTGATTGAAGGTCTGGCTGAGCGACGGCTTCAGCGTGAAGGTGCCAAGTGCGATGCCTGGTGCCTCGTCGCGATCCGGATCGATGCTGGAACGCAGGCCGTCGACGCTGCCTTCGCGGAGATTGACCCGGCCGAGGTCTTCATCGACTGCAGGGCCCGTATCCGGGCCGTCATCGATGATCGAGGCCGTCGCCGTCGGATCGGTCGCGGCGGTTCCGGTCGTTGCAGGCGTCGTGCCCGCAGCGGAAGCCGTCGTCCCCGTCACGGGGGTGAGCGTCGTGTCGTCATCATCCGCGGTAACGGGCGAAAACGCCTGCGCGACGGCCGGCAGGGGTGACAGGAAGGCGCAGCCTGCCAGCAGCCACAGCACCGTTATCGGACGCTGGACGAAGGTCCTGGTGTTGACTCGATAAGATGGCGCCATGTGCCGTGTGCCCGGAAAACCTGTTTACAATCGTTGCGCAATCGTAAACCGATGTGGTTAACCATTCGTTTCCACGCTGGCGATCCGGCGCCATTGCAAAGGGATCTCAGGCACTTTCGACGGTGAGCTGGCGGCCCGAGCAGGCGATGATCCGTACCCGCGTGCCGGTCGGCATATCCGGCCCCTCGACGACCCATGTCGTATCGTCCAGACGCACGCGGCCGCGGCCCTCGGTGACCGGCTCTTCCAGCACGGCTGTGCGCCCGACGAGGCTTTCACCGCGTTGATTGAGTAGTGGCTGATCACTGATGTTGCCGGCGCGCGCGACGATCTTGCGGCCAATGAGGGCTGCGGCAACAGACAACACCGCGAAGAACACCAACTGGACTTCCCAGACCCAGAACCCTGCCTCCCAAAGTGCCAGCGAAACGAGGCCGGTAAGAATGGCGGCGATACCGATCCATACCAAGAAGACGCCGGGCAGCACGACCTCTGCTGCCAGCAGCACAAGGCCGATCACCCACCAGGTCCAGGGACCGAGTTCAAGCACGATGCGAGCGATCATGGCTCAGCTTCCCCGCTGCGTCGTGTCGAACGGATTGCGCACGGGCGTGGTTGACGGCGTCGACGGACGGACGCGGGCTGGCGTCTGCGCGTCGCCGAAAACCTCGCGGGCGATGGCGCCGATGCCGCCAAGCGAGCCGATCAGCGAGGAGGCCTCCATCGGCATCAAGACGATCTTGGAATTCGGAGCCGTGCCGATTGCGGCCATGGCTTCCGTGTATTTCTGGGCGACGAAGTAGTTGATCGCCTGCACGTCGCCGGCGGCGATGGCTTCGGAGACCATCTTCGTCGCCTTGGCTTCGGCTTCGGCGAGACGCTCGCGCGCTTCGGCATCGCGGAAAGCGGCCTCGCGCTGGCCTTCGGCCTGCAGGATAGCCGACTGCTTGGCGCCTTCTGCGCGCAGGATCTGTGCATTGCGCGAGCCTTCGGCTTCCAGCACCTGCGCGCGCTTCTCGCGCTCCGCCTTCATCTGCCGGGCCATGGCCTCGACCAGGTCTTTCGGCGGCTGGATGTCCTTGATCTCGACGCGGGTGACCTTGATGCCCCAGGGGCCGACGGCCTCGTCGACGACGCGCAGCAGCTTGTCGTTGATCGTATCGCGGTTCGACAGAAGCTCGTCGAGGTCCATCGAGCCCATGACCGAGCGGATGTTGGTCATCGTCAGGTTGAGGATGGCGCTCTGCAGGTCGGAGACCTGATAGGCGGCTTCGGCCGCATTCAGGATCTGGTAGAAGGCCACGGCATCGGCCGAGCAGCTGGCATTGTCGCGGGTAATGACCTCCTGCGTCGGAACGTCGAGCACCTGTTCCATCACGTTCATCTTTGCGCCGATCCGGTCGATGAAGGGAATGATAATGTTGAGGCCAGGCTCCATGGTTTTGGTGTAGCGGCCGAACCGCTCAACAGTGTAGCGATAGCCTTGCGGCACGGTCTTGATGCCCGCAAAAAGCACCAGGATGACGAGGACGACGAAGGCAATGACGACGATATCGAGTCCGGCCAGTGGCATGGAGAGCCCCCTCCCATTTGGGTTCAGAATTGAACCGCTACTATAGACCAGACGGGACGATCGGTCAGATTATTTGAAAGCCCGCGTTGAAAGAATCAGACCCAGCCCATCAGTTCGCGGCGCACGACCTTTTCGAGCACGGCCATGCCGCCCGCGCTATCGTTGAGACAGGGGATATGCGCGAATTTCTCGCCGCCATGCTCATGGAAGCTCTCGGCGGCCTCGACGGCGATTTCTTCAAGCGTTTCGAGACAATCGGACACGAAGCCGGGATTGATGACGGCGATGCGCTTCACACCGTCCTGCGCCAGCTTCTCAACGGTCTTGTCGGTGTAAGGCTGCAGCCATTCCTCGGGGCCGAAGCGGGACTGGAAGGTGACCTGCAGCTTCTCCTTCGACCAGCCGAGCTTCTCGCGCACCAGCCGCGCCGTCTTGTAGCACTGGCAGTGATAGGGATCGCCCTTCATGAAATAGGATTTCGGGATGCCATGGAACGAGGTCAAAACGACCTCCGGTTCCCAGTCGAGCGTGGCGAGATGGTCGGTGATCGAATTGGCCAGCGCCTCGATATAGGCCGGGTCGTCGTGATAGGGCGGCACGGTGCGCAATGCCGGCTGCCAGCGCATCTTCAGCAGCGCCTTGAAGGCCTCGTCATTGACGGTTGCCGTGGTGGCGGCGGCATATTGCGGATAGAGCGGGAACAAAAGGATCTTCTCGCAGCCGTCCTTTTGCAATTCTTCCATCTTCGAGCGGATCGACGGCTGGCCATAGCGCATCGCCCAATCGACCCGCACATTGGGCAGATCAGCAAAGCTCTTTGCCATCTGCTCCGCCTGGTTGCGGGTATAGGTGCGCAGATAGCTTTCGTTGAGACCATTATTCCAGATCGATTCATACGCCTTGCCGACCTTTTGCGGGCGCTTGTTGAGGACGATGCCGTAGAGGATTGGATACCAGAACAGCCGCGACCACTCGATGACACGCCGGTCGGTGAGAAATTCCGCGAGGTAGCGGCGCATAGACCAGTAGTCGGTACCATCAGGCGTGCCGAGGTTGACGAGCAGTACGCCGACCTTGCCGAACCGGACGGGCGGGTGGTTGACGGCGATCATTTCGGCATTCGGGTTCATGGCACAGCTTCCTGCAGGCGTTCGGACAAAACATTCGGGATTTCGTCATCTATACGACGGCCGGTCCCATCGGTTTATGCTCTTCTAAAAGAAAAACCGGCCCGGGAAAGCCCGGACCGGTCGGAAGCTCAGAGACAAATCGTCTCCTTTGGCATTTACTTGGCGGGAATTGTCAGTTCCGTGCCTATTTCCAGCTTCTCCGGCACCGGATTGCCGCTGGCCTGTGCAATGCGGCTCCAGAGTTCGCCGTCGCCATAGATGGACTTCGCCAGATCCCAGAGCGTGTCGCCGCGCACCACGACGTGTTTTTCGGCCGCCGGCGTTGCACCGCTAGCCGCAACGGGCGTGTCAGCTGCCGGTTTTGTTTCGGCGGTCGGGGTTTCCGCCGTCGTGGTTGTCGCGGCGGCTTCTGCGCTCTCGGCTGGCTTGGCATCCGGCGTTACGCTCTTCGCTGCCGTATCGGTGCTGGTCTGGGTCGAAGGTTCACTTGCCGTTGCGGCAGCAATCTCGGTGATACGGCCGTCGGTCATCGGCTTGTAGGGATTGTTCTTGGCGAGATAGTCGGCCAGCACGGTTTCAAGGCCCGGGCCGTAGTCATAGGCATTTTCGGCCTTCTTGAAGACGCTGTAGCCATCACCGCCGCCGCGCATGAAGTTATTGGAGACGAGGCCGTAGGTCTTGGCCGGATCGAGAGCGACAAATGCATCGCCTTCCTTCACTTCAATGTTCGACGCACGGCTGCCGGCCGGCTTGGACTTGTCGAAGGAGAATTTCAGGCCGGCGACCTGCGGGAAGCGGCCGCCGCCTTCCTCGACCTGGCTCAGGCCGTTCTCAAGGGCGGCCGCGATGTCGGCACCCTTCAGCTGGAAGGTCGAGAGTGTATTCTGGAAGGGCAGCACGGTAATCGCCTCGCCCATCGAGACATCGCCGGCATCGATCGAGGCACGCAGGCCGCCGCCATTGGTGATGGCGATCGTGATGCCCTGATCCTTGACGCGATCGAGCATCGCATCGGCAACGAGGTCGCCCATCTCGCATTCCATGGCGCGGCATGTCTCGCGGGAGCCGTCGATCGGCGCCTCGGTCTCGCCTATGATCTTGGTCTTCAGTTCTTCAATCGGCTTGGCGAGTTCGGCAACACGGGCCAGAACGGCTGCATCCGGCTTGATCTTGCTATCGATCAGGATCGGGTCGCCCTTGGCGGCCTTGACCACGCCTGCATCATCGAAGGTCACGACGAGATCGCCGAGATACTTGCTGTAGGAGCCGGCCTGCACGACGGGCACCTTGTAGCCGCCCGGGTTGTCGACCATGGTCGGGTAAGGACCTTCAGCCTTCTCATCCGTGTTGGAGAGCAGGCTGTGCGAATGGCCGCCGACAACCACGTCGACATCGGGGATCTTGGCGATCACCGCCAGATCGCGCGGATAGCCGACATGGGTCAGGGCCACGATCTTGTTGATGCCTTCGCCCTTGAGCTTCTGCACTTCGGCAGTGATCGTGTCGATATCCTGCGCAATCAGGATGCTGTCGCCGACCGAGGAAAGTTCCGGCGTGTCGTTGGCGACCGCGCCGACGATGCCGATTTTCTGGCCGCCGACGTCGAGCACGATCGACGGCTTCACCCGGTCGCCGACCTTGGATTTGAAGCCGGCCAGGACGTTGGAGGTCACGACGGGAAACTGCACCTTGTCGAGGAAGGTGGCGAGACCATCTTCGCCCTCGTCGAACTCATGATTGCCGACGGTCATCGCGTCGAATTTCATCAGGTTGAGGAATTCGGCTTCAGCCGCACCCTTGTAGGTGGTGAAGAACAGCGAGCCCTGGAAGTTGTCGCCGGCATTGAGCAGAAGCAGGTTCTTGCCCGTCAGTTCCTGGCGCTTCGTGTCGATCTCCGTCTTCAGACGCGCGACGCCGCCGAAGCACTCATTCTTGCCTTCCTCCTCCGCCGAGCAGGTCGAATCATACTTGTTGATCGATTCGATGCGGGAATGCAGGTCGTTGATGTGCAGGATATTGAGTTCATAATCGGCAAAGGCGGCACTGGTTGAAAGCGCGAGGATGGAGGCGGCCAGAAGCCCTGCCTGCAAATGTCTGATCATGATTGTCTCCTGTTTGGCGTTTATAGTCAGCAGAATAGAACACATCTGTGACACCTGGGTCGACGCGGATGGTTTCATCTGGAAGCGCCGACATCAAGTGGTAATTGCATCTCCTTTCCGGCGGTTTCCGGGCAAGGTTAAAATCGACGGCTATTCCCAAATAAAATGCCGCCGAAGCTCTTCGGCGGCACTGGACGGATGGGCGAGATTTCAGACCCGTAGAGGGAGGCGCGGGCTTTTGCTGGCATCGAACTCGAGCTTTGTGATGATGGCGACGATTGCTGCCTGGCCAAGGAGGAAAACCCAGCCGAGGGTGTTTGGGGAAACGAAGCCGCCGACAGGCAGGAGCAGGCTGAGGGCGACCCACAAGGCGTTGCCGAGGATGATCAGGCTGACCATCCAGCGGGATGCTGGCGCGAATGTAGCCGTCACGGCCATGAATGCGGCGATCGGCAGAAGGCTGAACCCGGCCCAGAACAACAGAGCCTGCGGGATCTGCGTGATTGCACTGATCGGGGCGGAGGCGACGAGCAGAGCAGCGCCCATCGCCGTGCAGGTCAGGGCATCGGTAGCCAGCAGCTTGTTCAGGGGCAGTTCGTTGATTTTCGGCATGATCTTGTCCTTTTCTCAGCAATAGGCCTGCATCCATCGCAACGCCTTGACCCTGATCCTGAGGCAGTTCGATGCAGCCGTCGATTACGCCGGAGGTAATTGCCAAAACTACCTTGTGCATCCATAGTTTGCTCATGTTGAAGGACAAAACCTCTGCCGGAAACCTGCTGCGTGACTGGCGTCAAAGGCGCCGCTTGAGCCAGCTTGCGCTTGCCGTGGACGCCGATATTTCGCAAAGGCATCTGAGTTTCGTCGAATCGGGACGTTCGCTGCCGAGCCGGGACATGGTGCTTCGATTGACGGAGCAGTTGGCTGTACCCCTGCGGGAGCGCAATTCCATACTGGTGGCGGCGGGCTTTGCGCCGATCTATCGTGACAGACCACTGGAGTCGCCGGAACTGGCCGGTGCCCGCACCGTCATCCAGCGCATTCTTGACGGTCACGATCCGCACCCGGCATTGGCCGTTGACCGGCACTGGTCGCTGCTTGCGGCCAACAAGGCGGTGGGAATGCTGCTGGCCGGCGTTGCCGATCATCTGGTTGCCGGGCCGGTCAATGTCCTGCGCGTCAGCCTGCATCCCGAGGGCTTGCCAGCCGCGTGGTGAATTTTCGGGAATGGCGCAGCCACATCTTCAAGCGGCTGTCGCATGAAATCGATGTTTCCGGGGACGCAACGCTCGTCGCGCTGCTTGATGAGCTCAAATCCTATCCGGTACCGTTCGAGGGGCGGACATCGCGCAAAGCCGCAGGCCCTGGGCATTCCGATATCGCGGTTCCTCTTATCCTGGCGAGCGAGAGGGGCCGCTGTCATTTCTGAGCACAACGACCGTCTTCGGCACGGCGACCGATGTGACGCTTTCCGAAGTCGCGATCGAAGCGTTCTTCCCGGCTGACCCCGAGACATCCGCGGCCATGACAGCCATGGCTGCAGCGGCCGCCCGGATTGGCGAGCCCTGAAAGAAAAACCCTCCGGGCGCCGGGCTCGGAGGGTTTTCGCATTCATGGTCATGAAACGACTATCAGCCTGTTTCGAATTCTGGATCAGATCCTGCGGGTCAGCGAAAACTGCGCGCCCGAATCCGTCGTGCAGTTCAGCTGTGATGTGCCGACCATGGCGCAATTGACCTTGGATTGGGTGTTGCGCACCATCGAGGTCATATTGATCTCGACCAGCGTCGGCGACACGTTGACGTAGTTGCCGGAGGCGAGCAACTGATTGGTATCGGTGGTCCGGGTCGTGAACGTGCCAGCAGCAAAGGTCGAGACGATGCCGTTCGGGTCAGCCCAGCTCCCCTCGACGGTCGGTGCCATTCGCATCGGCTCGACCTGTCGGATGGGCCGGTCGGATTGGCATGCGGTCAGGGCTGCCGATGCAGCCAGAACCGATACTATGGCGATGCGCTTCATGGATGTCTCCCGTTTCAGGACCGGAAATATAGCTTTCAGTTGAAAAAACAATGCCGTGAACGGCAATTGAAAGCAAGAGTTAGGCGGGACGGCGGCGTTTTTATCCAGCCCTCATGAAAACGCCCGGAGCTTTTGGCTCCGGGCGCAATTCTTATTCGATCGGTCGCGCGATATCAGCGAACGAGGATGTTCTTGAACTGCCAGGGATCCTTCGTGTCGAGGTCTTCCGGGAAAAGGCCCGGGCGGCCGTCGAGCGGGGTCCAGTCTGTGTAGTGGCCTTCGACCGGGCCGAGATAGGGCGACTGCACTTCCAGGCAGCGGCGATAGTCGATCTCGTCGGCTTCGACGATGCCGGCTGTCGGGTTTTCAAGCGCCCAGACCATGCCGGCCAGAACGGCGGACGTCACCTGCAGGCCGGTCGCATTCTGGTAAGGCGCGATGCGGCGGGTTTCTTCGAGCGACAGGCGCGAGCCGAACCAGTAGGCGTTCTTGTCGTGGCCGTAGAGCAGCACGCCGAGTTCGTCGATGCCTTCGACCAGTTCGTGTTCGTCGAGCACGTGATGAACCGGCTGGGCGTTGCCGCCATTGCCGAACATTTCATGCAGCGACAGAACGGCGTCGTTGGCCGGGTGATAGGCATAGTGGCAGGTCGGGCGATAGACGACTTCGCCATCCTTCTCGACCGTGAAGTAGTCAGCAATCGAGATAGATTCGTTATGCGTGACGAGGAAGCCATACTGCGGGCCAGGCGTCGGGCACCAGGTGCGTACGCGCGTGTTGGCGCCCGGCTGCTCCAGGTAGATTGCTGCCTTGCAGCCCTTCTTGTGCTTCTTGGCGTTCTTCGGCATCCAGTTTTCGTGGGTGCCCCAGCCGAGTTCGGCCGGCTGCAGACCTTCCGAGATGAAGCCTTCGACCGACCAGGTGTTCCAGAAGACGTTAAGCGGCTTCGGGTTCTTGGTCAGCTGGGTGTCGCGTTCGGCAATGTGGATGCCCTTGACGCCCACCTTCTTCATCAGCTTGGCCCAGCCTTCGCGATCGTGCTGATCAGGTTCTTCAAACTTGATTTCGAGGTCGTTTGCGAGGTTGAGCAGCGCCTGCTTGACGAACCAGGAAACCATGCCCGGGTTTGCGCCGCAGGTCGAAACGGCAGTCGCGCCGCCCGGGTTCTTCTTCTTTTCGTGGCGCAGCGTTTCGCGCAGCGCATAATTGGTGCGGTCGGAATTCTTCATGCTCTTGTCGAAATAGAAGCCGAGCCATGGCTCGATGACCGTGTCGATATAGAGAACGTCGAGCTTACGGCAGAGCTTCATCAGGTCGAGCGAGCCGGTGTCGACCGACAGGTTGACGCAGAAACCCTGGCCTTCGCCTTCGGTCAGGAGCGGCTTGAGCAGCGCCTTGTAGTTTTCCTTGGTGACATATTCCTTGATGTGGCGGATGCCGTGCTTGGCAAGGATTTCCATGTCGGCTGCATCTTCGCGCGGGTCGATGACAACCATCCGGCTCTTGTCGAACTTGAAATGGCGCTCGATCAGCGGCAGCGTGCCGCGACCGATGGAGCCGAAACCGATCATGACGATCGGGCCGGTGATTTCGCCATAAACCGGATAGGTGGTGTCTGCCATTTTTTGTATTCTCCTGAGAATTGTTTCTTCTGGCTGTTCGGCGGCGCCAATCTAGCGGCATTCCAGCCCTTTGAAAGGCCCTAGAGCATAGATTCCTGTCACAATAAAGGGCGAAGGCGCCGATCTTGGTTATATTGATTAACCGGTGGCCAGTTGCCGCAGAGCGGCAATCAGGCTGTCCCGCTTGCTGGCGAGGCCCTTATAGGCGGCCTGTTCGAGGGTGAGTTCTTCGAGTTGCGCGGCAAAGGAAAGGGCAAGGCGCGCTGCGTCTGGATGGCCGTTGAGAACGACGACGGGATCGGAATGGATGCCGATGGTGAAGACGATGTCGCCGCTGATCGGCAGTTTGCGCAGGGTCTGCCGCTCGATGCGCACGAAGGTGTTTTCGGCTTTCAGCGCAACGGATGCCGCCCCGAGACTTTCGGCATTGGATTTCGGCAGAAAAAGACCGCCATCGGTATTCACCGTCCAGTTAAAACGTTCGATGAGCCTGTCGGGTGGCAGGTTGTCGAACATGCGGTTGATCAGGTCCGCATTGCGCGTGCCGCCCTCGAAGCTCGGCACCGGACCGTGGATCTGGTCCATACTGCGGCCGAATTTCTCCGGCAGCGACCAGGACGAGGGAAAGGCGACGAAGCCGGCAACCAGATGCCAGCCGGACGGCTTGCGCCGCATGATGACGAGATCGTCCTGGATGAGGGACCCGGCGGCAATTAGCGGCGGTTCGCCGGCAAGGTCTACGGTACGGGCGCCGACGTGCATGGTTTCGCCGTCGTGCCTGTAAAGTGCCGGATAGTGCGCCGGCAGAAAATCGACGAGCATGGAGAGGACTTCGCGCTGTGCGGCTTCAGTGCCGGGTTCGGCCACGAAAACGATATCCGGATGGGTCTCCAGCAGGCGTTGCTTTTCGCCAAGATAGAAATCCAGCTCAGTGTCCGGAACGATCCACCGCTCGGGAGCGAGCTGGGCAAGACCGATCGTGAACGGCTTCGAGGAGCCGTCATAGGGGGTGAAGGTTGGCCTGAGGGGGATGCTGTCCTGCATGGTTGGGTGATCCGTCAGAGCTTCAGACCTTCAAGGCCGGGCGCCGTCGTCGTGGCGATGAATTCGGTGATCTCGTAATCGGCGACGCCGTGGATGGTGAAGGGGTCGGCGGCGACCACCGCCTCGATCTCGGCGCGCTCGCCGCGCGCCAGGATAACGCCGCCGGTGCGCGGGTTCTTGCGCCCCGAAGCCAGAAACATGCCCCGCTCATAGCCTGCCTTGACCCAGGCGAGGTGTGGTTCCATGTGGCGGTCCGCCTCGGAGAGATCGGTCTTGTAGCTGAGCGAGAGAATGAACATGCTAGGTGTCCCAAATCAGGTTTGCCCGGATCAGCCCGCGCAATGAGTTTCCCATGAAAACCGGTCTGCCTTTGAGGTCGTCGAGCGTCAGGCGCTGCACACGGGCCTTGCGCTGGCAGATCATCTCGGTGCGCAGCACGCCGGCCAGCAGGCCGCGGGAAATCGGCGGCGTCTTCAAGATGCTAGAACCGTCATCGACGAAGAGCGAGGTGATCGTGCCTTCGCACGGTTCGCCGCGCTCGTTGAGCAGCAGCACCTCGTCGGCCTCGTCCGTCCCGTACTCCGCGCGGGCAGCCTCATAGACGGCGCGGCGGCTGGTCTTGTAGCGCAGGAGCGGATCGGTGGAGACGAGGCGCGTTTTGGCGATGCGGACGGTCCAGACGGTGTCCGCGGGCAGGGGGTGAAGGGTGCGGTGGTCACATCGATGCGGCCGGTGTTGTTGAGCGTGAGACGGACGCGGAGGGGGATTGGGCTTTTGCGACCGTGCCAGCCTTACCCCCTCTGTCGGCCTGGCCGACATCTCCCCCACAAGGGGGAGTTCAATTCCGGGTCTGCTTTCGGGCAGGAGTCGTCCCCAGCGATCTCCCCCTTGTGGGGGAGATGCCCGACAGGGCAGAGGGGGCATTCCGAGCACTTCCGTCAGCCGCTTTTCCGCTTGCCCGGCGCCGGGAAATCCGAGCCTTGCCGCCGATCGTTTCAGCCGCTCCAGGTGCAGACGCTGCCGGACGATGCCGGTGTCCGGCTCCCAGCGCATGGTTTCGATCAACTGGAAATCGGTCATCGCGCGATCCTGACGTCGCCGACGGCGAAGCGGGCCTTGAGCAGGCACTCTTCATATTCCGACTCCGCCGTCGAATCGAAGACGATGCCACCGCCGACGTTGAAGATGGCTTCGCCGTCTGGAAACAGCGACAGCGTGCGGATGGCGACGTTGAAGCGCATCGTTCCATCAGGGGCGATGAAGCCGATGGCGCCGCAATAGGCATCGCGCGGGCCATCCTCCAGATCGTGCAGGATTTCCATCGCCCGCATTTTCGGGGCACCGGTGACGGAGCCGCAGGGAAAGAGCGCTTCGAAAATCTTGGCGATGCCGATATCCGGCAACAGTTTTGCCCGGACATGGCTGACCATCTGGTGCACTGTCGGGTAGGTCTCGATATCGAACAGCCGGGGGACATCGAGCGTGCCGACCTCTGTAATCCGCGAGATGTCGTTGCGCAGGAGATCAACGATCATCCGGTTTTCCGCTTGGCTTTTCGGGTCCTCGCGCATTTCGCGGATCAGAGCCTCGTCCTCGCCCGGGTCGCGCCGCGTGGCGCAGTGCCCTTCATCGGATGCGTCTCGATCCAGCCGTCCTTGTCGACGCGGAAGAACAGTTCGGGCGAACGCGACAAAAGGATGGGGCCGTCAAGCGAGACGAGCGCGCCATATTTTACCGGCTGGCGCTCGATCAGCGACCAGAAGGCGGCAACCGGATCGCCCTTCCAGCGGGCGGCGATCTGCATGGTGAGGTTTGCCTGGTAGCAATCGCCCATTTTCAGATGGTTGAGCAGCCTGTCGAAACGGTTCCTGTAGGTCTCGAAATCCCAGGCGGCGCGGGCTTCCGTAATGAAAGGCTCGTTTTCGGTGCGCCGTTGCGGTTCGCTGAGTTCGTGTCCGTCGGTGGGGCCGTCGAAGACGCCGAAGGACATCAGCGGCGTGCGGCGATTGTCCTTTGCAAAGGCTGCGAGTTTCTCCTCGAAGAGATAACCGGCCTCGTAGCTCATGAACCCGGCCAGCCATTTTCCGTCAGCCTTGGCCTTTTCCAGTTCGATCAGGCCGGACCGGAATTCGGTGGCCGTATGCGCCGTTATGACACGCGCCGGCTCGGCAAAGACCGTCGTGCGGTTTACGCTGTCGTCTCGGAAGAGGACGTAGGGGGCTTGAGTGGCGTTCATTTGAATGCGGGCTTGTGGGTGGATCCTCGGGTCAAGCCCGAGGATGAAGGAGGAGGGGATGCCGGTGGAGTTCCAGACGGGACTTCCCAGCTAGCACTAACAAACCAGCCAGCCGCACCCACACGTCAACCAGCCGCACCGACAAGCCAGCCAACCACATCCACAGGCCGTCGTCCTCGGGCTTGACCCGAGGATCCATCTCCGGAAACAACGTTCTCGCTGTCATAGACCCCTGCCCTTGTTACCCAATCACGCCTGCCTATCAAGAGCCTCAAGCTCGTCGATCAGCCCTTCCAGCATCGACAGGCCCTGTGCCCAGAACGACGGATCGGTGGCGTCGAGGCCGAAGGGGGCGAGCAGTTCGGAATGATGCTTGGTGCCGCCGGCCTTGAGCAGTTCGAAATACTTCTCCTGAAAGCCCTTTTCGGCATTCTGGTAGACCGCATAGAGCGAGTTCACCAGGCAATCGCCGAAGGCATAGGCATAGACGTAGAAGGGCGAATGGATGAAGTGCGGGATATAGGTCCAGTAGGTCTCGTAGCCTTCCGAGATGCGGATCGCCGGTCCGAGGCTTTCTGCCTGCACGGACAGCCAGAGTTCGCCGATGGTCTCGGCCGTCAGCTCTCCTCCTTGCGGGCGGTGTGGATCTTGCGCTCGAATTCGTAGAAGGCGATCTGGCGCACGACGGTGTTGATCATGTCCTCGACCTTCTGGGCGAGCATCGCCTTGCGCTCCCGGTTGTCCCTGGTCTTGTCGAGCAGGGCGCGGAAGGTGAGCATTTCGCCGAAGACGGAAGCCGTTTCGGCGAGCGTCAGTGGCGTCGAGGCCATCAGAGCGCCCTGCTCGCCGGCAAGCACCTGATGCACGCCATGGCCGAGTTCATGGGCGAGCGTCATCACGTCGCGTGGCTTGCCCATATAGTTGACGAGCACGTAGGGGTGAGCCGAGGGGACCGTCGGATGGGCGAAGGCGCCCGGCGCCTTGCCGGGACGCACCGGCGCGTCGATCCAGCCGCCGTCGAAAAACTTGCGGGCGATATCGGCCATGCCTGGATCGAAGGCGCCATAGGCGGAAAGAACGGTTTCCTTGGCGTCTTCCCAGGGGATCAGCGCGTTGGGCGTTTCCGGCAGCGGCGCATTGCGGTCCCAGAAATTCATCTGCTCCATTCCTAGCCACTTCGCCTTCATCGCATAATAGCGGTGCGACAGGCGGGGATAGGCCTCCTTCACCGCCGCTGTCAGCGCATCGACGACCTCGCGTTCGACGCGGTTGGCCAGATGCCGGCTGTCGGCGATGTCGGTAAAACCACGCCAGCGGTCGGATATTTCCTTGTCCTTGGCGAGCGTATTGGTGATCAGTGTAAAAATGCGCAGGTTTGCCTTGAAGGTCGCGGTCAGGGCTTCGGCAGCCTTGCGGCGCGTCTCCGGATTGGCATCCTGTAGCATGCTCAGCGTCACTTCGAGCGGCAGTTCTTCGCCGTCGATGGTGAATTTCAACGACGCCATGGTCTCGTCGAACAGCCGGTTGAAGGCGCTGGCGCCGGTCATCGACTTTTCGAGGAACAATTGCTCGATCTTGTCATCAAGCTGGTAGGGCTTGTCGAGCCTGAGATCGACGATCCAGGGCTTGTAGTGAGCGGCCAGCATGTCGGTCTGAAGGGCGGCGTCGATGACGGCATCCTCGATCCGGTTCATTTCCAACGAGAAAAACAGGAGGTGGCTCGCCATGTCGGTCAGCTTCGACTGGACATCGCCGTAGAGCTTGCCGTTGGCCGGATCGGACGTGTCGGAAAAATAGGTGAGGCCTGCGAAGGAGCCGATGCGGCCCATCAGGTCTTCCAGCGCTTCGAATTCGCGCACGGCAGCCCCGAGCCCCAGATCACCACTCTTGCCGGCAGCCTGTTCCAGCTTGCCCTTCCATTTGTCCTCGAAGGCTTTCGAGATCTGCCTCGGCCTTGACCATCGCATTCTTGAATTCGTCCGATGCGGCGGATGGATAAAGGTCGCTCAGTTTCCAGGTGGGCAGAGTGCCGAGATCGGCCGATGCGGCCGCTCCAGCGGTGTTCGGATGAGCGATCATCTGTCCAAACAGAAGAGGCGAGGCTTCAGGGAAACGGCTTGTCATCGGCAATCTTCTCTTTCAGGCAATTCGTTCTGATACGGTGCAGGCGTGCGATACGATCACCTTTGCTACTGCATAATTCCGCAAATCGGAACCGATTTAAGGCATGGCGCATGCCTCTTTTGACAGCAAGACAGGCTGTCTGCGCCGTTTGCAGGCCCCCCATGGTGCCATCTCGGCAAAGGTTAAAATGCGACCATTTCTCAAAAGAGGATTTTCAGGCCTTTGTGGGAGGAATCCCGATACGCTTGGCGCATGAGGTGCCGGGCGCGGATTTGCAAAAGCAGGAGGCCCTCCGTGACATCCCATATTCTTGTCATTGATGACGACCCTATACAGCGCCGCCTGCTGACCAATATGATCGAGCGGCTGGGCCATATCGCGCATCTCGCCGACAATGGGCGCAGCGGTCTGGAGATCCTTGATCGCAAGGGCGGGCTGATCAATGTCATCCTGCTCGACCTGATGATGCCGGAGATGAACGGACACGGTTTCCTGGAGGCGATTGCCGAGCGCGGGACCGATATTCCCGTCATCGTACAGACAGGGCAGGGCGGCATCGAGACGGTCGTGCTTGCCATGCAGGCCGGTGCATTCGATTTCGTCGTCAAGCCGGTTTCGCCCGAGCGTCTTTCCGTTGCCATCGCCAATGCGCTGAAGATGGAACATCGCGACGGCCGCGCCCGCGCGACCAAGCGACCGCGCGGCGGCGGCATCGGTTTCGACGACATCGTCTCGGCAAGTCCGGCGATGATCCGGGTTATCGACCTGGCGCGCCGCGCCGCGCAATCCAATATCCCGATCGTGCTCGAAGGCGAATCCGGCGTCGGCAAGGAAATGGTCGCCCGGGCTATCCAGTCCGCCAGCGAGCGCTCGAACAAGCCGTTCGTGACAGTTAATTGCGGCGCGATCCCGCACAATCTGGTCGAGAGCATTCTCTTCGGCCACGAGAAGGGCGCGTTTACCGGTGCGACCGAGAAACATTCCGGCAAGTTTGCCGATGCCGACAGCGGCACGCTGTTTCTTGACGAGATCGGCGACCTGCCGCTTGAAGTTCAGGTGAAGCTCCTGCGTGCCGTGCAGCAGGGCGAAATCGAGACGATCGGTGCGCGCCATCCGCAGAAGGTCAATGTCCGGCTGATCTCGGCCACCAACAAGGACCTGATCAACGAGGTCAAGGAAGGCCGTTTCCGCGAGGATCTCTATTATCGCCTCAACGTCTTCCCGATCGCCATTCCGGCGCTGCGCAAGCGAAAGGAAGATATCCCGGTTCTGGTGCGCGCCTTCGTCGAGCGCTTTGCCGGCGAGCAGCGGCTGTCGACGCCGCTCACAGTATCGAGCGGTGCCATGGCGCTTTTGACGGCCTTCGATTGGCCGGGCAATATCCGCCAGCTTGAAAACGCGATCTTCCGCGCGGTGGTCCTGGTCGACGGGCCGGAACTGACGGTCAAGGATTTTCCGCAGATCGCCACGCAGATACCGGGTTATGTCGTTGCCGGCGGTGCCGGATTTTCCTGGGAGGAGACGGGGCCGGCGCGTCCCGCAGTGGTCGAGACCGAGCACCTGCCGATGGTCTATCCGCAGTTTGGAAAGCCGGAGCGCGCCGATGGGCGGAAGGTTCATGCCGAGCCGCAGCCGGAGGCGGCGATCGCCAGCGTCGATGAGGGCGGCGATGTCCGCAAGCTTGCCGACGTGGAGGAGGAACTGATTCGGTTTGCGCTGAAATTCTACCGAGGTCAGATGAGCCAGGTGGCGCGCAAGCTCGGTATCGGCCGCTCCACGCTCTATCGTAAACTCAAGGATTATGGCATCGATCCGGACAATCCGTTCAGGGATGCTGCCTGAAAACGGTGGAAATCCTCGGGCGACCCCCGCCATTTCGTCCCCGCTGTTTAGACCTTGTTAGTGAACCCTTCACTATATTATAAGGATAGGTGACGACTGTGGCATAATTGCCATGCTGTTACCGTAATTGACAGTCATTTGGGGCAGCAGGGACGTTGTTCGCCGGACGGGGATTGGGTTTGCAGAAAATTTTCGGATTCAAGATGCCTGGCATGGGCCCGGTGCGCACAGTATGCGCCCGTGTCGCCAGCAAGATGCCGCGGGTTCTCGCATCGCTTCTGATTGCCTGCTCGCTTGTATCGCCCGGCATGGCGCCTCCGGTTGAGGCCGCGGGCCAAACCCGCTCGCTGAAGATTTATTTTATCCATACCAAGGAAAAAGCCACGATCACTTACAAGCGCAATGGGCGCTATGATAAGAAGGGCTTGCAGCAGGTTAACCGCATGCTGCGCGACTGGCGTCGCAATGAACCGACCAACATGGACCCCCGCCTGCTCGACCTCGTCTGGGAAGTTTACCAGAAGAGCGGATCGCGCGATTATATCCATGTCGTGTCCGCCTATCGCTCGCCGGCGACCAACGGCATGCTGCGTTCGCGCTCCAAGGGCGTGGCCAAGAAGAGCCAGCATATGCTTGGCAAGGCCATGGACTTCTACATCCCGGATGTGAAGCTGAAGACGCTGCGCGAACTGGGCATGAAATTTCAAGTCGGGGGCGTCGGCTACTATCCGACATCCGGATCACCTTTCGTGCATATGGACGTCGGTGGCGTGCGCGCCTGGCCGCGGATGAAGCGCAACGAACTCGTGCGGCTGTTCCCGGACGGCAAGACCATACATCTGCCGTCCGACGGCAAGCCGCTGCCCGGCTACCAAATGGCGATGGCTGACTATAAACGCCGCGTCGGTGCGAGCGCGATCGAAGTTGCCGGCGGCGGCACCAAGGGTGCGGGCGACGTCGAGAAAAACGCAAGGGCAATTTCTTTGCCGCGCTGTTCGGCGGCGGCGGCGACGAGGATGAAGAACCCAATGCAATCGCCAGCGGCGCGGATGCCGAGGGTGTAGAAGAAGCACCTGCCGTGAAGTCGCGGCCTGTCGTCGAAGAGCAGCCTGTCCTGGTTGCTGCCCAGGAAGACAATGTGAAAGCTCCGGTTCCGGCGATCCGCCCGGCCTTTGCAACGACGCCGGTCAATGATGGCCCGGTTGATGGCGGCATGGAGGTTGCGCTGGTTGCTCCGGCCAAGAACGCGGCCCAGGATGCTCTTGCTGCAGCGCTTCCGCAAACTGCGGCTGCTGAAAGCGAATTTGCCGACCTGAGCACCTACAAGATCCCGGTTCCGGAAATGCTTGGCAAGCGCGGCTCCAACGGCGATGCAGTTGGTGAACTGCTGACAGCGACGGCGAATGCGGATCTTGCCAATGCTCTGGACGAGGATGCTGATACCCTGGCCTTCGTTCCGGTTCCGGCATTGCGCCCGGCTGGGGAATCCTTGGCTGGAGAAGACGCGCTCAATGCCGTTGCAGAGGCCAATGTCGCTGTGCCGACGCTGGCGGAACGGTCTCTGACGACGGCTGTTGCCGTAGCGGAACAGCCGGCTGACGTGGCTGCTGCGGCCGAAACCAAGGTCGCACTGGCAGCACCGGCCGCTGTGCTGGATGATCCTTTGGCGCAACCGGATGGCCAGCCGGTCGAGATGGCGGCTTTTGTGCCGCAGTCCGGCGACCAGGCGCGGGCCGATCTGTTCGGTACGGTGTTTGATACCGAAACCGAGATGCCGCTGAAGGGCAAGCGTCCGAAGAAGCAGGAAGCGGACGCGGCAAGCAGCAAGTCGATCCGCACCGAGCCGAAGCTGACAAAACAGATCATTTCGGAATGGGCGTTGACGAATGGCCGCATGGCGACCCTGTCGAAGCCGGTGAAAGCGCCGCGGTTCGTCAGCAAGTCGCTGCGGGCTGCACCGACGACGGTTTATTCAGCTGGCTTCTCAAGTCCGGCAGGCTCCGTCGATACCGCCCGCTTCAGCGGCACGGCCGTCAACTTCCTCGAAGTGAAGAAGTTCAGTACGAACTGACGTTGGTGTGAAACGACGGCGTGAACGCAAATCATGAAAAAACCGCCGGGGCAAACCGGCGGTTTTTTGTTGGTGTAAATGGTTGATGCCTATTCGGCTTCCGGCGCGTCGATCATGCCGAGGGCATTTTTCACCATCATTCCGGTCTAGATGTCCCCATCGAACACTTGGAGCGTTTCGTGCTCGCGACCAAGGGTATGTCCGGGGCTGACATCGAAAGACTTGTGCGGCTGGCCAGACGTGTGGCCAGACGGCGATCTTCCAGTATGCAGATCGACGATGTTCTTGGTCTCGTTGGTCCACTGGTCCCACTCCCTCCGGAGTTTATCCGAAGCGCCGCCTTGCATGAAACCGGCCATGCCATTGTTGGGTTGGAGGTGGGGATCGGAGACCTCAGCTCAATCAAAATTACGGATGAAATTGTCCCTCGAAGTATCAGCGTGCTCGGGGTGCACTGTTCATAATGCCTGAGTTGGGAGGTATCGCCGCCGAAACACTGGCTCTGGATACCTCCGCTGATGGTGCGACAGGCGGCGCCGATTCCGACCTGGGTAAAGCGACGGAAATCGCAACGTTGGTTGAGGCCTGCTACGGCATGGGGAGCACGTTGGCCATCGAAACCGTTCATGTGCGGGAGTTGCCGCGTCTAAGAGCACAGAACGTTGGGCTACGTGCGGCGGTATAGGCTCTCTTGGCGGAGCAGTTTGACCGAGCGTCCAGAATTTTGACGGGCAACTCTGCGGCGTTGGAAGAGATCGCCGCAGAGTTGATGGCGGTCCGGCACGTTATGGGTGGGTCAGTAAAGGCTACGATTGAGAAATACAGACGGTCTCATGGTGAAGTCAGCCTAGTTAAGCGACCTTGAGAAAGTCGCTAGCATCGCCAGTGTGTTTGGCGACGGACCGCGCCGCGCGGCGAGCCGCTGTTCCGATCGCACCTACCCTGCCGAATTTGCGATAGCTCTCTAGGAAAGCCTTGTCGAGAGAACGGCGAAAGGGTCGTTTGCAATCACATCCCAACGGCAGCAAGTGTCCACGCCATTCCCGCGAGCGCGCAGACGAGAAGCGTGGCTATGACCGATGCCTTGAAGCGGAAGATTGCTACGGCCGCAGCGATTGAAAGCACGAGGGACGGAAACACGATGGATCCGAGGACGGGTGCCTCGATCGAAATCGCCCCGAAGTGCCAGGTCGTAACCTGTGCGAACAGCGTGTGGAGGGCGAACCAGACGGCCAGATTCAGGATCACCCCGACTACAGCTGCCGTAATCGCCGACATTGCACCCGTCAAAGCGACGTTGCCCCGTAGTTGTTCGATGAAGGGGGCGCCGAGGAAAATCCAGAGGAAGCATGGGACGAACGTCACCCATGTCGTCAGGATCGCCGCAAGCGTCGCGGCTGTCATCGGATCGAGCGAACCCGGATCGCGGTAGGCTCCCATGAAGCCGACGAACTGGACGACCATGATCAGCGGTCCCGGTGTCGTCTCCGCCATGCCAAGTCCGTCGAGCATCTCGCCGGGCTTGAGCCATCCGAAGTTCTGGACGGCTTCCTGAGCAACATAGGCGAGAACTGCATAGGCTCCGCCAAAGGTTACGACGGCCATCTTCGAAAAGAAGACTCCGATCTGGGTGAATACGTCGTTCGGCCCGAGATAGAGGTAGAGCAGCGCGAGCGGGACCAGCCAGAGCAGGAGGAAGACGGCCGAAACCTTGAATGACCACACGAGGTTTGGTCGGGCATGCACTGGGGTCTCTTCGCCGAGCGCGGAGTCCTCGTCCCTCAATGTCGGCCCCGATCCCGTCTTGTGTCCGCCGCCGACACGGAACAACGGCGAACCGGAGCGACCGCCGATGTAACCGATGATGCCGGCCGCCAGAATAATCAGCGGGAAGGGCACCCTGAATACGAAGATCGCGACGAATGCCGTCGCCGCGATGCCGATCATCAACCTGTTCTTGAGCGCGCGGCTGCCGATCCGGAACACGGCCTGCACGACGACGGCGAGCACTGCGGCCTTCAATCCGAAGAACAGCCCTTCGACGACGGTGACGTTGCCGAAGGCGGCGTAGATGTAGCTGAGGCCGAGGATGGCGATAAAGCCGGGAAGCACGAACAGGATTCCCGCCACAAGACCGCCCGCCGTCCGGTGCAGAAGCCAGCCGATGTAGATGGCGAGCTGCTGGGCTTCAGGTCCGGGAAGAAGCATGCAGTAGTTGAGCGCGTGCAGGAAGCGATGCTCGCCGATCCACCGCTTCTCGTCGACAAGAATACGGTGCATGACGGCGATCTGTCCGGCGGGGCCGCCGAAGCTGAGTGCTGCGATTCGCAACCAGACGCGGAATGCTTCGCCGAACGGGATACCGTGGTTGTAGGTTTCCGGGGCCGCAGGCGTGGAGGCCCGTTCGATAATGTCGGTCATGTTATGCTCCCTTCTTGCCTGCAGGCCAGTTATGCGTCTCCTCGGTTGCGTCCCTGCACCAGCGATAGAAGGCGTCGTAGAGAAGGAAACCTGCCTCCAGTTGCTCGTGATCGTCGGCAAACATCCGCGACAGGCCCAGCGAGGCGGCCAGCAGGCCGGGGGCCTCGGGCGCTAGGTCGAGACGCGAGGTGTCGGCCCCGCGGACGATCGTTGCCAGCCGTAGCAATGGCTTCGACGAAAGCCCGAACTGCTCGACCATGACATCGAAAGTGCAAAGCTCGCCGCGATGGCTCCACCGGATGTCGGCCTCGATGTCGAAGGGCGCGCCCCCGAAACGGTCCGCGACGAGTTCGACCTCCGATGGCGGCACGAACAGGAACACCGCGTTTGGATCGACGAAACGGCGGATGAGCCACGGGCAGGCGATGCGGTCGATCTTCGGGCGCGCCCGCGTCACCCATACGGTCTGTCCCGCAGCATTTCGAGGCGGCAACAGGGAGACAGGAACGACCGGAAGTTTCTGGGCGCTCCAGGCCTCGAAGCCGCCTTCCAGGCTGTCGGCTGGAATTCCGGCCTGCCGCAGCCACGCCGCCACGCCATGGCTGAGCTTTTGGCCGCGCTGGCAGATGATGATTGCCGAGGACCCAGTAAGGCTGCCGATCCATTTGTCGAGGGTACGGTAGTCCCGACGGACGGAGCCGGGGATCAGCCTCGGGTCGGCATCGAAGTCCTTGTCAATGCGGACATCGATGAGCACCGGGTTTTTGGGGGTGCCTATAAGGCGGGCAAGTTTGTCGGGGGAAATCTGCAATAGTGAAGACATGACGCGTCCTTCCGTTGATCGGTTGTTGGACGCGATACTTCGGCTGTCGCCTCGTGGGGTGATCGCGACCCCATGGATGTGTTTTGGAGCGATCTCGGTAAACTGTCAAGCAATCTAACGATTGGCTACCATGCTTGGAGGGTGCCGATCATGCACGTTGGGAAAGACAGGCGATACTGGTACAAAAGCAGGGTTCTTTCGACCTCGGCTCACCCTCGCGAGCGCCACCAAAGCTCGTGTAGCGCTAGGAAAACCAGCACCCCGCCCGATGCCGCCTGTAGCCCCCTGGTCAGCCGAAATATCAGTTTCGGCCTCGTCTCGAACAAGTGGACCATCTGCTGCCGAAAGAAGATCGCAACCAACGCAACGCTCGACAACGTCAGGGCGACACCGATCATCATCACGACAGCGAACATGATCCCAGCCTCCGGGACGCCGCGAGAGATGGCGAAGGTCATGACGAACAGAGTTAGCGGACACGGAATCAACCCTGCTGACAATCCGACCACGATGCCTTCCCGGTCGCCATGGGTATGGGGTTCGCGAGACAGGGCGCTCCAAAGCATCCAGACGCCGATGACACCAAGCAGTCCCCGGCTGACGGACTCCAGGATGGGCGAGGAACCTGCGCCCGTGCCACCGAACATAATCGAAACCAGGGGCAGCGAGAACAGCGTGATGACGACGGACATCGTAACATGGGTGAACGAGAGCGCGAGCGAGACCAGAAGGCCGCGGAGCATGCCCAAGGACGACCCCGCCAGATAGGTCGCGAGGACCGACTTGCTGTGACCGGGGGTCATCGCGTGGACCGCCCCGAAAGCAATACCCATCGGCAGGAAGGCAAGGAAGGCGCTCCACCCCGTTCCGCTGGCAAATGCCTTGATATGGTCGGCAAACCCAAGGTAGACGTCGCGCTGGATATCGATGACGAACTGCCACATGGATCGCATCCAGCTTAGCGTGATTGCCGTCAGCACCAGGTAACGGGAAACCTTGGCGATCGTGACCAGGATCAGGAAGATCCAGAACGGCTCCTTCAAAACGCCCTCGATCACCGTGATGGGATCGCCGATGATCGACAGCCAGCTTCCGAGCAACGACCACTTGCCGTATCGTTGATACCAACCCTGCGCCTGCGCAAGCCGTTCCGTGCTCACCGGGAACCAAGGCTTGTCCTTGAAACGTTGGATGCCGATCCCGAGCAGCCAGTTCGCGACCGCCCCGAGGACGTTGCCGACGCTGGCGACAGCGATCAACAACGCTGCCGGATAGTTCCCCGACAGGAGCAGGCCAACGAGGACGGCCCCCGACTGCAAGGGGAGGATCGTCGCAGCCCCGAAGGCCGCGACGAAGAGGCACCAATAGGCGAAGAGATCACCCACGGCTGGATGTCCGCGCCACGCTTCTAATGATGGTGCCCCGCAGGCTCGAGCATCTTGAAGGCCAGCCGCTCGCTATCCGACGCGTTGGAAAGCACAAGCTCTGCGTCGAACTCGTGCGGTTCTGCGGGAGCCTCGACGCTCTGCAGGAGATGGTGGTCGCCCGCAACCGGGAACAATGCATGCTGTTCGAGGCCAGCGTCGCGTTTGATGGCGACGGCGGCCGAGAGACCCTCGGCATGCCGCGATACGCGCAGGCGAAAACGCTCTCCGTCCGCGGTATCGACGATTTCGAGAAGTCCCTGCGCCAGCTTGCCGTTCACCCGGAACGGGTCAGGGGCGTGATGGTGTCCCTGCGGTTCCGGTGCGACGATCCTGACGGTTGCGACGGCAAGGGCTGGAATGTGGGCGAAGAGTTCGTCCTGAAGCTTGGCGGTGATGAGGTTGGCCTCGGCAAGCAGAACGCTCTCGTCGATAACCACCGCCACATCGACATGGAGCTTGTGGCCGAGCCAGCGGGCCTTCGCCTCCGTGACCTTGTCGATGCCTTTGACATGGGCGGCCGCGTGCTCGATCTCGTCGACGATCCCAGGCTCGACGCCATCCAGCATGCGCGTCAGCACGGATCGGGCCGACTGCCAGACGATGCCGAAGATGGCCACGGTGATCAGCAGGCCGACGATCGGATCGGCGATCGGAAAGCCCAGCCAGACACCGATGGCTCCGGCGACGACCGCAAGACTGGTCAGGCCGTCGGTGCGGGCATGGAAACCGTCTGCGATCAGCGCGGCGCTGTTGATTTCCCTGCCAACGCGGATACGGAAGACCGCGACGGCTTCGTTGCCGATGAAACCAATGACCCCAGCGGCAATCAGCCAGCCGAGATGAGATATCGGTTCCGGATTGATGAGGCGGTTGATTGCCTGGTAGCCCGCGACCAGCGCACTGAACAGGATAATCATCACGATGATGATGCCTGCCAGGTCTTCGACGCGGCCGAGACCGTAGGTGAAGGTCTTCGTCGGCTTGCGCCGGGATCGACCCGACCATCGATGCTCGCCTCTCCGGAAAGGCCTCCCTTACCCATGCGGTTAGTGTTCCTCGACCCGGATATCCAAGTGCCCTCATCGTCGCAGAGATGCAACGATCATGGGTGCGATAGTGCTCAAGTGCCGCCTGTTTCTCGGCCTCGGAATATTTTGGCGCACGAGCTACCGGCTGAATACGCAGGTCGAGATGCTGTATGTACTCCCGGTACCAGCCCCTCAAAGCATTCTTGGTGGGATAACCCAACTGCCGAATGGTCGCGTTAAGTCGCTTGCCAAGCCTGATATAAAGCTCAACGGCTCGAAGTCTGTCTGCATAGGAATACATGAACTACCTCTTGGTGGTCCAAGTTTTCGTCCGCACCCCAATCCTGATCGCCGACTTTTGACGCATCGTCGTCCGCAGAAACGTTACCGTGGTGATCGTGCTCGCCCATATGAGCGTCGGTGTGCATGGCTGCTGTGGCATTCGACAGCGAGTACCCTGCCAGTGATACAACGATCACCAGTCTGATCAGAATCAGCAATTTCTTGCATGTGATTCTGATACATCGCGCCCATCATTCAGCAGCTATCTTCAGCGCAGCCAAATTTCAACAGAACAAATATGCCGGGAAATTCGCGTCGTTTATGTGGCGACGATCTTCTCACGGATGTGACGATAAGGGTTCCAACGCTGGTAAGGTCAAGTGCCGCGGCCGATTACTCGGACATTAAATCTGGATATCTGGCCGTTGCCGGATGGGCTAAGGCGGAACCGATTCAGAGTTCAGGTGCTACACCGGGTTACACACATCTTGTGGCATCGTCTGTTTGCCCGTGTCAGCAGGCGACAGGTGGCGGCAAGGACCGTGAGGGCCAACGATCCCGGTGAACCGTCGGAATGATGGTCATCACGATTATCACGCCGAGCATAACCCAGAGATTCGCCCATCGTGGCATGCCGGGGTAGGGAGCCGGATCAACCATCGTCAGTGTCCTGCGGTATTTTGGCAACGCGAACATCGTGGCTGGGGATGGAGCCTCATTTCATAGCGCCAACCCCAAACCGGGCATTGATCTCCAGCATATCCTTTTCCGAGGCGTTCGCGATTTCTTCAATGATCGGGCAATCCGGTCGACCATTGCCTTGGCAATTGTTCGCCAGGTGCTTCAGGGTCTTGGTCATGGCTTGTATTGCCGCCGCCTTGCGCTCCAGTTCGGCGATATGCTCAAGAGCGATTGCTTTGACGTCTGCACTCGCTCTCGAACGGTCGCGCCATAGGGTCAAAAGCGTTTTCATCTGCTCTACTGAAAAACCGAGGTCCCGGGCTCCTCGGACAAACCGCAGTGTATGAATGTCGTTGTCGCTGTAAGTGCGATAGCTCGCCTCCGTCCGATGCGCGGGGCTTATCAGCTTGATCTGCTCATAGTAGCGGATCATTTTTGTCGAAACGCCGGTCGCTTTCGAGGCTTGCCCGATATTCATTTTGATATCCTTCCATGAGAGATGGGCGGCCAGCCGGAGCCGAACGCCCAGTTTTCAAGCGGGATTTGCCCGACGAAGCCGGAGCGCATTGCCGAGTACAAACACACTCGACATTGCCATCGCAGCCGCTGCGAATATAGGCGACATTAGGGTACCGTTCACGGGGTACAATACGCCAGCTGCAACCGGAATCAGCAGGACGTTGTAGGCGAATGCCCAAAACAAGTTCTGCTTGATGTTGAGGATGGTTGCCTTGCTGAGCGCGATTGCCTTCGGCACACCGTTCAAGTCTCCGGACATGAGCACGACATCGGCACTTTCAATCGCGATATCGGTTCCTGTCCCTACCGCCAGGCCGACATCGGCTTCGGTCAGAGCTGGGGCATCGTTGATACCATCACCGATGAAGGCCACCTTTCGGTTGTCGTGCCGGAGTCTCTTGATCGCCTCGACCTTTCCCTCCGGCAAGACCTCGGCGATCACCTCGTCGATGCCAAGTTGCCTGGCAATTGCCTCGGCCGTACGACGGTTGTCTCCGGTGATCATCGCCACTTTAAGGCCGAGGTTATGCAAGGCTTTGATCGCCTGAGGTGTCGTTTCCTTGATCGGATCGGAGACCGCGATGATGGCCGCCAGACGTCCGTCGATTGCCGCGTAGAGCGGAGACTTGCCGCTGTCGCCAAGCCGCTCGGCTTCGCGGGCGAACCTCGAAACATCGATCTTGTGGAGCTGCAGGGCGCGGTCGGCACCAACAAGGATGTCCGATCCGTCCACTGTCCCGCGCACACCAAATCCAGGTGTCGCCACGAAATTCGTCACGGTGGCCAAACCAACGCCCTTCGCCTTTGCTGCCGATACGATGGCTTCGGCAATCGGATGCTCGGACAAAGACTCCAGGCTGGCAACCAGAGCCAGAACCCGGTCGGCATCGAAACTGTCGGCGATGATGAAGTCTGTCAGCTCGGGGCGTCCCTTGGTCAGCGTTCCGGTCTTGTCGAGCGCGACGACATCTGTCTCACGCAGGCTTTGCAAAGCCTCACCCTTGCGGAACAGAATACCGAGTTCAGCCGCACGACCAGTGCCGACCATGATCGAGGTCGGTGTTGCCAAACCCATCGCACAGGGGCAGGCGATGATGAGAACCGCGACCGCGTTGACCAACGCAAATGTCAGCGCAGGAGAGGGGCCAAAGACGTACCAGGCAACGAAGGTGAGGACAGCCGCGAGGATCACCGCCGGGACGAACCAGCCGGTCACCTTGTCGACGAGCGCCTGGATCGGCAGTTTCGAACCCTGCGCGGCCTCGACCATCTTGATGATCTGAGCAATCAGCGTGTCGCTGCCGACCTTGGTAGCCTTGAAGGTGAAAGACCCTGTCTTGTTGATGGTGCCGCCAACAACCTCGCTACCCGACGACTTCTGAACGGGTACGGGCTCTCCGGTGATCATGGATTCGTCGATGTACGAGCTACCCTCCACCACAGTGCCATCGACCGGAATTTTCTCACCCGGTCTGATCCGGATGACGTCGCCGACGACAACTTCGCTGATCTGAATCTCGACGAACTCCCCGCCATGCGAGACGAAGGCCGTCTTGGGTTGCAGTCCGACAAGGCGCTTGATCGCCTGGCTGGTCCGGCCCTTGGCGCGCGCTTCCAGGTAACGGCCGAGCAAGATCAGCGTAACGATAACGGCCGCCGCCTCGTAATAGACGTTCGCGGTCCCTGGAGGCAGAAGGCCAGGCATAAAGGTTGCAACGACCGAATAACCCCAGGCCGCAGACGTACCAAGCACGACAAGCGAATTCATATCAGGCGTCCAGCGTAACAGGTTTGGCACGCCCTTCTGGAAGAACCTCAGGCCCGGACCAAACAGAACCACAGTCGCCAGCCCAAACTGGAGATACAGATTGTTGCGCATCCCGATGGTGTCCATGATCAGTTCGTGGACGCCGGGAATGAAGTGGGAGCCCATTTCCAACACGAAGAGCGGAAGCGTCAGCAACGCCGAAAAAACAGCAGGTTCTTGAGGGTACGTATCTCGGCCGTACGATGATCCGCACCTTCATCGCTGACGTCAGCGGTGGCCACCTTGCGGACGTCATATCCGGCACCCCGGATGGCCGCCTCAAGCGCTGTGGTCTCTGTCGCTCCGGAAATCAGACGAACGGTCGCCTTTTCCGTAGCAAGGTTCACAGAAGCGTCGATGACGCCGGGAACTGCCTTCAGCGCCTTTTCCACACGAGAAACGCACGAGGCGCAGGTCATGCCTTCGACCCTGAGTTCATGGATGACAATCTTGGGCTCGTACCCGGCCTTTTCGATCGCACGGAGTACGCCATTGGTGTCCGGCGAACCGTTGAAACGAACGGTCGCTCGTTCCGTAGCTAAATTCACATTGGCTGAAGCTACGCCGGGGACGGCAGCAATGGCTTTTTCCACGCGCACGACGCAGGACGCGCATGTCATTCCCTCGATGCCAAAATCGGTCGAGACGGGCACTGGAAACGCTGGTGTGATCTTCGATATTGCAGTCATCGGATAGTGTCCTTTTCCTTAACTGCATAGATAGATGCACCTTCCCAGCGTAGTAAGGTCAAGCGACGTTTTGCAAGCGGGTGGATGAAAGTTGCACATGTAGCGAATGCGGTGTTTGCTACGGATCAAATCTTCGAGCGATGGAGGGCGATATGAGGCAGCAAGAGGATTCAGCGACATCATCGGCCACAGTTGCGTTCATAGATATCGCGGGGTTTAGCGCCATTTTCGGACGTTTATGGTGACGCGGCTGCACTTGTCGTGCTTGAAGTATTCGAGAGCATGTCTTGTCAGGCGAGCGGGATTTCGAATTCGCGATGATCGACGGCACGATCATCCGCGTTCATCAGCACGGCATGGGGGCAAAGGGGGCTTGCCGTCAGGCCATCGGCCGCTCGCGCGGCGGCTTGACGACCGTCGCCCTCGTCGATGCGCTCGGAAATCTTGCCCGCTTCGTCCTGCTTCCCGGACAGCGCCACGACAGCATAACGGCACCCGACCTGATCGAAGGCATCAACATGGAGGCGCTGCTGGCCGACAAGGGGTTCGACAACAATCGTCTGCGTCAAATACTCTGCGAAACGCAAACACAGGCCGTCATCCCGTCGAAAGTGGATCGCAAAGACCTCATCCCTTGTGATTTCGCCATGTATCGCTGGCGGCATCTCGTCGAGAACTTCTTCTGCGATCTCAAACACTTCAGAGTCATAGCAACGCGTTACGACAAGACTGATGAAAGCTTCGCCGCTTTCATCTTCCTTCGCGCGATCCTGCTCGCAATCAAATGAATGTCAACGGGCCTTAGAGGGCTGGTCGCGGCCAGGCATGTCCAGTTCAGTCGGCGGCGGGCGTCCGCGAATCGTAGAACAGTTGGACGATGAGGCCGTACTGCGAGCCTTTATCGAACATGTTCGCAGTGGGCTCTTCGGATAGCGTAAGGAAATGTGGAGGAGATTATTCCTCCTCCACATTTTGGTTAGGGGCTGGGGGCAAACCAGCGGTTTTTTGTTTGTGCAAATGGCTGACGCCTATTCGGCTTCCGGCGCGTCGATCATGCCCAGTGCTGCGAGATAGGTGTCGAGGATGGCTTCCTGTTCCATGCGCTCATCCTTGTCCTGCTTGCGGATCGCGATGACCTTTTTCAGGATTTTCGTGTCGAAGCCCGTTCCTTGGCCTCGCCGTAGACATCCTTGATGTCGTCGGCGATGGTCTTCTTTTCTTCTTCCAGGCGCTCGATGCGCTCGATGAACGACCGAAGCTGGTCGCGTGCGACGCCGTGGGCATCCGACATGGTGTTCTCCTTTTCGGGATTGAATTTGTGGTGGTGACGTGCCGCGAACGCCCGGCAAGGTCAAGGCCCATTGCGCAACAGCACGGGAATTTCGGTCTATTCCTTCGGGCGGTTGATCTCAAAAGCCGCTTTCTGGCTGTCCGATGCTTCGCGCTGGTGCAGGGCCTGCCAGGCGTCGTAGGGCATGCCGTAAACGATCTCGCGCGATTCTTCCTTGCTGATCGGGATGTCGGCCTTTTCGGCCGCCTCGCGGTACCAGTTGGACAGGCAGTTGCGGCAGAAGCCGGCGAGATTCATCAGATCGATGTTTTGTACGTCGCTGCGTTCACGCAGGTGCTGAAGCAGGCGGCGGAAGGCGGCAGCCTCGAATTCGGTCTGCTGCGTCCGGGTGAGATCGGTCATCGCTTTGTTCCTTTGTCCGTGAGAACGCGTAGGGTCCCGTACGAGATGGATGGCGTTGGGTCGTATGGAGTTCGGGCATGGCGTTGAGTGCGGAAAAGATCGGTGCCAGGCGGTTTTCCCATTCCATAACGCCTGCCTCGTCGGCGATCAGGTCCTGTCGGACCTCGATCAGTGCGTGGGGGTGCCTGTCTCCATGCAATGCCGATACATCGTATCGCCGCGCAGGGCGCCGTCATAGGGTTCGTTGTCGCCAACGAGAATGTCGCCTTCCGCCTCGAGTGCCGCGATCAGCGGGCGCACGGCGCGGGGGTCGTTGTCCCACAGCACTGCCGCGTGCCAAGGGCGGGGAACGCCTTTCCAGGCCGGCGTGTAGGAATGCACCGAGATCACCAGAGGGGTCGCACCGCTGGCGACCGACACCGCGGCGAGCGTCTCGGACGCGGCGCGATGGTAGGGCCGGTGGAAGCGGTTCAGCCGGCTCTCCCATTCCTTGGCCGTAATCGGGTGGTTTCCGGGGATAATCGCGCCATCGGAGATCTTCATGATCAGCGTCGGATCGTCCTCGCCGCGGTTGGGATCGATCAGGAGACGCGAAAAACAGCCGAGCACCGCGGGTACGTCAAGCCGTGCCGACAGGCGCCGGACCAGCGGTTCGACACCGATATCATAGGCGATGTGGCGGGCAAACGCCGTCTCCGGCAGTCCCAGCCTGCCATATTCCGCCGGCAGCCGGTTCATGGCATGATCGGCCAGAAGCACGAGGCCGCGACGCGCATCGCCGGGAAGAATTTCGAAAGCCTGCTCGAAAGCCTGATTGTTCTGCATCGGTCTCTACTGTTGTTTTGCGCCTGTCACGGTTTGATGGCATGCAGTCCGGGCAATCGCAAGGCAGAGGGGCATTTGTCTGATTTACGCCAACAAAAAGCCGGATGTAATCGATTAGACTTGCGTTGACATTCACGGCGCACCGTCGCAAGAAAGTGCCACGACAAATCGCAATGGAGACCCATTGGAAACCGTGTCCAGACATGCTTTTCCCAGTTTGAACCGGCTCTGGCCTTTTGCCAGCACTGTCCTGTTTTTTCTGGCTTCCTTCCTGCCGCTGACGCTTGCCAGCGAGGCGCGCGCCGATTTCCGGGTCTGCAACGGAACGCAGAACTTGGTCGGGGTCGCCATTGGCTATCGCGCCAAGGACGGCTGGATGACGGAAGGCTGGTGGCAGGTTCCGGCAACGACCTGTGCGACCCTGATCGAGGGCGAGCTGCAGTCGCGCTATTATTACCTCTATGCGGAAGATGCCGCTCGCGGCGGTCGCTGGACGGGCGATGTCAACATGTGCGTTGCCGAAAACGAATTCAAGATCACCGGTGTGCAGGATTGCTTCGCACGCGGTTTCCAGCGCATGGGATTCAAGGAATACGACACGGGGCGTCAGGGGAGCTGGATGGTTCAGTTGTCCGATGCGCCAGGGACTCAAGAAAGTCAGAACTGATGAAGCGGAACAGAAAAGTTAAGATCCTCGCGACGCTGGGGCCGGCGTCCAGTGAAGAAGCGATGATCCAGAAACTGCACGAGGCGGGCGCTGATCTCTTCCGGATCAACATGAGCCATGCCAGCCACGACATGATGCGCACGCTGATCAAGCGTATCCGCAACGTCGAGGCACGCTGCGGCCGGCCGATTGGCATCCTGGCCGACCTGCAGGGCCCGAAGCTGCGCGTCGGCAAGTTCGTTGACGGCAAGGCCGACCTGGTGGCCGGCCAGACCTTCACGCTCGACAACAACGAAGCCCCCGGCGACAACGCGCGCGTTTTCCTGCCGCATCCGGAAATCCTGGAATCGGTCAAGGCCGGGCATCGGCTGCTGATCGACGACGGCAAGCTGCACCTGCGCGCTGAAAAATGTGACGGCAAGAGCATCGTCTGCACCGTCGTTTCAGGCACTAAAATCTCCGACCGCAAGGGCGTCAGCCTGCCCGATACGCTGCTCGCTGTCGGTGCCTTGACCGAGAAGGACCGCGCCGACCTTGATGCCGTGCTCGAAACCGACGATGTCGATTGGGTTGCGCTCTCCTTCATCCAGCGCCCGGAAGATCTGTCGGAAGTGCGCAAGGTCTCGCGCGGCCGCGTCGGCCTGATGTCGAAGATCGAAAAGCCGCAGGCTATCGAGCGCATCGACGAGATCATCGAACTGTCCGACGCCCTGATGGTCGCCCGTGGTGACCTCGGTGTAGAAATGCCGCTGGAATCGGTTCCGGGCCTGCAGAAGCAATTGATCCGCGCCTGCCGCCGCGCCGGCAAGCCGGTGGTCGTCGCCACCCAGATGCTGGAATCGATGATTTCGGCACCGGTTCCGACCCGTGCCGAAGTGTCCGACGTTGCCACCGCCGTGTTCGAAGGGGCCGATGCGATCATGCTGTCGGCCGAGTCGGCGTCCGGCGATTATCCGGTCGAATCGGTTGCGACCATGGCGTCCATCGCCAGCAAGATCGAGACAGACCTGCATTATCCGGGCATCATCTATGCGCAGCGCACACCGCCGGAAGCAACCGGCGCCGATGCGATATCGCTTGCCGCCCACCAGATTGCAGAGACGCTGAAGCTGTCGGCGATCGTCTGTTATACCTCGTCCGGCACAACCGGACTGCGCGCTGCCCGCGAACGTCCGCAGGTGCCGATCCTGGCTCTGTCGCCGGTCATCCAGACGGCCCGCCGCCTGGCGGTCGTGTGGGGCCTGCACTGCGTGGTCACCAGCGATGCCACGGATCTTGACGATATGGTCAACCGCGCCTGCCGCATCGTCGTTGACGAAGGCTTCGGCAAGCCGGGCGACCGCGTCATCATTTCGGCCGGGGTGCCGCTCGGAACGCCGGGTGCCACCAATATGCTGCGGATCGCCTATATCGGTTCGGACGGCCTCAGCGGCGTCTGATCGCGTTCCTATCGGAATCACCGAGGCCGCGCGTCCGAAAGGATCGCGCGGCTTTTACTTGGCTGATTCTCAGTTAAAATTGTCTGTCGCGATGCGCGCTTCCGCCTTTCGAGCCAGCCCATCCAGATTGCGCTTTTTCCCGGCAACCGTCTCGATGGCGGCAATGGCCAAATCTGTGACGACATAGTCGGGCTTGTGACCCAGATTGTGGACGGTGATCAGCCTCGACCCAGCTATGGCGTCATGCAGTCCCCGCGAGTGGATCTCGGGCAGGACGACATTGTCCCTGTCGCCGGTGATTATGATGGTCGGCACCTTGATCTCGCGGTAGCGGTGCGCAGTCTTCTTTACATATTCAAGCAGGTTTGCGACATCTATGGCATTGTTGCGGAAGGCGCGGGGCCGCAGCGCCAGATAGGCGCCTGTGCGCTCGATATAGTCGTCCGGCCGGCGGTTGGGCGCGAAGACCGACTTTGTCGCCTTGTCGATCACCACAAGGCCGGCCGGTGGCGCGACCAACGTCGCGAAAAGCCAGCCAACCACCGGGGCCTTCGTCACCTTGTAGTACCATTCGATGCCGCCGGGCCACGGGTGCGTGGCGGGCGAGAGGAAGACCAACCCCTCGACCATCTCCTTGTGGTTCAAGGCGAACGTAGCGGCGACCGCGCCGCCGAAGGAATGGCTGACGATGATTGCCTTCTTGATGCCCCGCTTCTTCATCAAGGCTGCAATCGCGTCTGCCTGGCCGTCCGGATAGCCGTTCTGCGGGCCGCCGCGCTCGGAAAATCCAAGGCCCGGACGATCGAGAAACAGCATGTCGGCGCGGCCCTCGAGCTTGTCGCGGAAAGCACCCATGGGATCGCGCAGATTGGCGCTGGCTCCGTGGATGAAGACCAGCGTCGGCAGGTCGGCAGATTTTGGGCGGGGGATGTAGACGCTGTTCATCCGGTAGCCGCCGACGTCGATCAGGTCTCCCTGAAGGCCGGTTTCTTTCTCAAATGCTGAGGCTTGATAGGAGCTGAAGGCAAAAGCCATGACTAAGGCGCCGGCGAAAAGCGAGGAAACATAAAACATGATTGTCCTGAAGGCTGGTCGCATCAAACACTCTCCAACTGAAGGCGCATGCTTTCAGCGGCCTGCAATGTTGTTTATGGATTGATACGATAATTGCAGCGGGCTAGTTTCCTGCCGCGAGGATTATGTGCGATTTCCCGCCAGTTTTTCCTCAAGTTCGCCCAGTTGCGATTGCGCATTGCGATCGGCGGGGTAGATGGCGAGAAACTGTTCCCAGGCCTTGAGTGCCAATTCGTCCTGCCCGGCGGATGTCAGGATTGCCGCCATGCCGGCAAGTGCACCGAAATGACGCGGCTCGATGGCCAGCACGCGATTAATGTCCGACATCGACTTGCGGTAATTGCCCATCTGGAAATGCAGGGTGGCGCGCTGATTCCAGCCCTCGACATATTGCGGAGCGAGGTAGATGACCTGGTCAAAAATATCCATGGCCGCCGGCTGTCGGCTGGTCTGGATCGCCTTGGAAGCCCATTGCATCAGCAGATTGACCGAGGCGCTGCCCGAATCCTGCCATTCCGTTCGGATGCGATCGGAAATTTCCCGTGCCTTGTCCGCGTCGCGCTCACGCTTCAATTCGACAAAGAGCGAATCAAGACGCTGCTTCGGCGTCGTCATTTCGGCGGCGGCAGGTTCGTTTGCCGTGTCTGCGGAGAGAGCCGGCGCTGTACCAAGAAGCAGCAAGGCCAGGCTTGCTGCGGGAATCAGAAGTGAAGACATGATTTTAGCCATGCCGGACATGGTAATCCGCCATGGCTGAAGATCAAATCAAATTTAGGACATCGGTCCGTTTGTAAACGGAAACGCCGCCTGATGCCGTTGGCACACGGATGTGCGTAGACAGGCGGCGTTCAAGCATTCCAATCCGAAATCAAGACAGTTTCGGATCGTGCCTGCGCAAATCAGCCCTGACGGGCCTTAAAGCGCGGGTTCAGCTTGTTGATGATGTAAACGCGGCCCTTGCGGCGAACCAGGCGGTTCTCGCGGTGACGGCTCTTGAGCGACTTGAGCGAATTTTTGATCTTCATTTTTCTGATCCGCAGTTTCGGGGAAAACATTCGCCCGGCTTTGACAATCAAAAGCGCGCCGCAGACCGATAAGGCCGAGCGCGCTCTTAGGGTGGCAGGCAAATAACCCGGCGTCGTAAAAGTGTCAACCGCAGCAGGCCTGTTTTCCTAGCCAGAACCGGCTTTTCTGTGGGTTTCCCCATCGTCTTTCCGTCAGACGAGCCAGGTGACGTGGCCCATCTTGCGGCCCGGACGCGCTTCCGCTTTGCCGTAGAGGTGAACGAGCGCATTCGGCCGCGAAAGCCAGGCGGGAACGTTGTCGATGTCTTCGCCGATCAGATTCTGCATCACGCAATCGGAATGCCGGGCGCCATCCGACAGCGGCAGGCCGGTGATCGCGCGGATATGCTGCTCGAACTGGGAAACGACGCAGGCCGCCTCCGTCCAGTGGCCCGAATTGTGCACGCGGGGCGCTATTTCGTTGGCAACCAGGCTGCCATCAGGCAGGACGAAGAATTCCACGCCTATGACGCCGACATAACCGAGCGAATCAAGAATGGCCTTGGCAGCACCGCGCGCCTTTTCAGCCGTGTCCGCACCAAGCGAGGCGGGCACAGTCGACGTATGGAGGATGCCGTTGCGATGGATGTTTTCGCCAGGGTCAAAGCACGAAACGGTGCCGTCGATCCCGCGTGCGGCGATGATCGAGACTTCGCGGTCGAAGGCAACGAAACTTTCGAGAATCAGCGGCACGCCGCCCAGTTCGTTGAAGGCGCCGGCCGGCAGATCCTGCGGCCCCCTGAATACCTTCTGGCCCTTGCCGTCATAGCCGAGCCTGCGGGTTTTCAGCACGCCTTTGCCTTCGAAATCCGCGAGCGCCGCTTCCAGCCCGGCCTGGTCGTCGACGGCGTGAAAGTCTGCGGTGGGGATGCCGCAATTCTGGATGAAGCGTTTTTCCGTCACGCGGTCCTGCGCCACTTCCAGTGCTTTCGGCGGCGGATAGACGGGTTTCGACCGGGCGAGAAATTCGGCGGCCGAAACCGGCACGTTCTCAAATTCATAGGTGATCACGTCGCAGCTTTGCGCCAGCGCTGCGAGGGCTGCCTCGTCGTCGTAGGCCGCAACAATCTGGCCGTTGGCGACCTGCGTCGCCGGGCAGTCGGCCTGTGGCTCAAGAATGATGGTGCGGAAGTTGAGGCGGGCTGCCGCAATGGCGAGCATGCGGCCAAGCTGCCCGCCGCCGATGATGCCGACCGTCCGCATCAGACTTCGTCCACCGGATATTCGGCCACGGCCTTCGTCTGGCGTTCGCGCCAGTCGTCGAGGCGGTCTGCGAGTTCAGGATCGCTAAGCGCCAGCACGGCCGCGGTCAGAAGGGCGGCATTAACCGCGCCGGCACGGCCGATGGCGAGCGTGCCGACAGGAATTCCGGCCGGCATCTGCACGATGGACAGCAGGCTGTCCTGGCCCGAGAGCGCCTTGGACTGAACGGGCACGCCGAAGACGGGAAGGGGTGTCATGGATGCGGCCATGCCAGGCAGATGGGCCGCGCCGCCAGCGCCGGCGATGATGACTTTGAAACCTTCGTCGCGCGCGCCCTTGGCGAATTCCACCAGCCGGTCCGGCGTGCGGTGGGCCGAGACGATGCGGGCGTCATAGGCAATGTCGAGCGCATCGAGCGTGTCGGCAGCATTCTTCATGGTTTCCCAGTCGGACTGGCTTCCCATGATGATGGCGACGGGCGGTGTTGATGGTTTCGTCACGTCTGGTTCCGCTTCAGGCGATGATGTCGGGGATGACCTGGTCTTCGATCGAGGTGATCCGGTCCTTGATCGAGAGCTTTTCTTCTTCATGCGCTGGATACGCAGGGCATCGCAGCCTGTCTGGATCATGGCATTTATAGCGACATCATAATCTTCATGTTCCTGCCTCAAACGCGCAACTTGCAGTCTGAGTTCGGCATGGTCCTGGTCTGGCATCCCTCAAGTCCCTGTCAGTACCGGTGGCGGCTGGACCGCCGTCCGGATCATTTCGTGCGTCGCTCTAGCATAGAATGTTTGGTAACGGGAAGTTATCCTTCGTCATCATTTGGCCTTCGACAAATGAAAAATAGCGTGGCACACTTGTTGTGTTACGACCTGGAACATCCGGCATTTACGGACCGGATGCAAGCAAAAGGAAGGGACTGCCAAATGACCATTGAGGCTCATCTTGCAACGCTTGAGAAAAAACATGGTGCTCTGGAACAGGAGCTCCACTCGGCCCTTATCCATCCTTCTTCCGAGGATCAGAAAATCGCCGATATCAAGCGCCGTAAGTTGCGTTTGAAGGACGAAATCGAAAAGCTTCGTTCATCGATTCACTGATCACCAACAGCATTCCAAGTTGCATCGGGAGACCTATAACCAGCGCCGGGATGAAATACAGGTTCTGCTATGAGGCTGTATTGCCCGGCGAGCGGCAGTGTTTAGCGTGGATATGATATCCGCAACGTACCGCAGGGAAACTGGTTTCCCGATGTAGGCTTGAGACGGTGGGGACGGGGCAGGTGTTCTAGGACCAGAACTGGTCGAGCCATAGATTGACCCGGTCGAAGCCGGGCTTGTTGATTGCGTAGATCCGACGCGTGCCACTGGCTGAAACGGATACAAGATTGCAATCCAGAAGCGCCTTCAGATGCTGAGAGACGGCCGGCCGGCTGATTGGCAGTCCGTGTGCAAGCTCATTCACCGTTTTCGGCGCACGACGCAGTTCCTCCAGCAGGTAGCGCCGGTTCGGATCCGCAATCGCATCGAAGGGGTCGGTTGTGGACATTGGGAAAAGCTAGGAGAAATCCGGCGCTCCGGCAAGCAAATTGTGCGGTGCCACAACGCAATTTTGCCTTGCAGCAACGTCAGCGGGCGAGCACTGCGCGTCACGCGCCGGCTATGACAACGGCAACGCCATCCCAGACCAGCTTTAGGCCCGCGAAAAACGCCATCGTGTACATGAACGGGTAGAAGACATCCGGCCGCATCCTGCGCACCAGCCAGGCGCCGCAGACGGTTGCCAGCATGGCCAGCGGGAATAGCGTCAGCGAGGTCTTGAGGTTGCTGAGATCGAGCTGGCCGAGCGCAAAATAGGGGATGAGCTTCACGACGTTGAGGACGGCAAAAAAGCGGATGATCGTGCCGGTATATTCCCGCGGCGGCAGTTTCAGCGGAAGCGCATAGATCTGGAAGGGCGGCCCTCCGGCATGGGCGACAAAACTGCCGTAGCCGGCAAAGGCGCCAAACAAGGTTGCCGGCACCGCGCGATGTCCCTTGGCTGGAATGATGACGCCTTGGCGCGCGCGCCAAAGGTTGTAGACGTAGCGCAGCACGAAGAGCACGGTGATCAAGCCGATGATCAGCCGCAGCGCATCGCGCGGCACATAGGCGGCGGTTGCCCAGCCGATGGCTATACCGACCATGGCGCCTGGCAGCATGATCTTCAGGGTTTTCATGTCCGCGTGTTTGCGCCACATCCAGAGCGAGACGAGGTCCATGGCAATGAGGATCGGCAGCAGAAGGGCTGCCGCCTGAACCGGCGAAACCGCGAGCGAGAGAAGCGGCACGCCCATCAGCGCCAGGGCCTCGCCCATGCCGCCTTTGGCCAGCCCGACAAGAAGAACCGCCGGAATGGCGATGGCATAAAAGTGCAGGTCTGGAAGCATGGGTATCGGTTGATCCTTTTGTCCGCAGGGTCTATCGCTTTTCTCCACTGAAATCGAGTAGGGGTTGCCGGATGGATGCCGGAAACCCGCAGGAACAGAAAACATGAGCCAGACCGACAATCGCTGCCGCCTCGTTCTCGTGGTGCCTGATATCGCCGATATCGCCGAGCGGACAAAGGTGCTGGGTGACGCCCTGCGCGGCGGGGACGTCGCCTCGGTCATCGTGCCGCAATACGGTCTCGACGACCAGACATTCCAGAAGCATGCCGAGGCGCTGGTTCCGCTGATCCAGAATGCCGGTGCTGCAGCGCTTCTCGCCGGCGATACCCGCGTTGCCGGTCGCGCCAAGGCCGATGGGCTACATATCGAAGGCAATGCCGAGGCGCTTGCCGAGGCCATGGAAAAATTCTCGCCGAAGCTGATCGTCGGCGGCGGCAATGCGAACGACCGTCATCATGCTCTGGAAGTCGGCGAAGCGCGGCCGGATTATATCTTCTTCGGCAAGGTGGAGGGTGACATCAAGCCGGAAGCGCATCCGAAAAATCTCGCTTTGGCCGAATGGTGGGCCTCGATGATTGAAATCCCCTGCATCGTCATGGGCGGCACCGATCCGGAATCGGCGCTGGCCGTGGCCGAAACGGGGGCGGAGTTCGTCGCGCTCCGGCTGGCTGTTTTCGGCGATGCCGCACAGGCCGCAAGTGTGGTCGCCAATGTCAATGCGCTTCTGGACGAAAAAGCGCCACGGTTTGAAGATTAAGACATTTGCATGTTGAACCGCTCCCGTCTTTCGATGCACCTTTTTCGATGCTTCCTGCTCTGCACCGTCCTGATCGTGCCGTCATTGGCTGCACGAGCGCAGGGCGCCGCGGAGGATGATACCGGTGCGGCGACGGACGGTGTCGATCCCAAGCGCGGTCGCATCACGCCCTTCAACGGCGCGGTGCTGCCGGAAGGCGAGCAGACGGTGGCGAAGCCGCCGGTGGATGAAACAAAGAAGGACGAGAAGCCGTCCGGTGGTGTCAACGTGCTGGATCGCATGGGCGCTACGCTTCCGGATCTGCCCCAGGAAAAGCCGTTTGACGGCAAGCCGGATGAAGCTTACGGCGCCTTCCAGCGCGGCTATTATCTGACGGCGATGGATCTGGCCCTTCCGCGGGCGCAGCTCGGTGATTCCGCAGCGCAGACCCTCGTTGCGGAAATCCTGTCGCAAGGGCTTGGCGTTGCCAAAAGCCCAAGGAAGCGGCCTTCTGGTACGGGCAGGCCGCCAAAAGCGGTGATCCGACCGCGATGTTCAAATACGCGCTTCTCCTGATGGAGGGCCGCGACGTCCCGCGCGACAAGAAGACCTCGGAAGAACTGATGAAGAAGGCGGCCGATCTCGGCAATTCTTCGGCGCAGTTCAACTATGGCCAGCTTCTGGTGGCCGACATGCCAGGCGAACGTGGATTGAAAGCGGCCATGCCATACTATGAGAAATCCGCCGAGCAGGGTATTGCCGATGCGCAATATGCCCTGTCGCAGATCTACCTGAATGTCGACGGCATCGACGAAAATAAGCGCTCCAAGGCCCGGGAATGGCTGCTGCGCGCGGCCCATGCCGGTTTTGATACCGCGCAGCTCGATGCGGCGATCTGGCTGATCGAGGGGATCGGCGGCGACCGCAATCTGGAGGATGGCTTCGGCTGGATGCGTCGTGCGGCGGAAAGCGGCAACACCGTCGCGCAGAACAAGCTTTCGCATCTCTATGTCAATGCCATCGGCACGCGGCCCGATCCAGTGGAAGCCGCGAAGTGGTACGTGCTGTCGCGCCGGGCCGGTCTCAAGGATTTGGCACTTGAGGATTTCTATCTCGGTCTGGACGACGATCAGCAGAAGGCCGCCCTTGCCGCCGCCAACAAATACAGAAGCTCCTGACGGTCATTTGCAGGCAAGACTTGAACTTTAGGGGTTTTTGTGGTCTTGAGGCCGAAAATTGGCCCGTTCCTGCGGTGCCGACGTCTTTAGGGAATGTTTTCCCAGGAAAACCGACAGACCATGAAAATCAACGGCAATGAAATACGCCCGGGTAGCGTTATCGAGCACAATGGCGGGCTCTGGGCCGCCGTGAAGTCGACGACGGTTAAGCCTGGCAAGGGCGGTGCCTTCAATCAGGTCGAGCTGAAGAACCTGATCGACGGAACGAAGCTCAACGAGCGCTTTCGTTCCTCCGAGACGGTCGAACTCGTCAGCCTCGAACTGAAGGAATTCCAGTTCCTGTTCGAGCAGGGCGAGGCGCTGGTTTTCATGAACATCGAGAACTACGAGCAGCTGGAGCTGCAGAAGGATTTCGTCGGCGACCGCGCCACCTTCCTGCAGGACGGCATGATGGTAACGGTCAAGCTCTATGATGAAAAGCCGATTGGCATCTCGCTGCCGGACCAAGTCGTTCTGACGATCGCCGAGGCCGATCCGGTGGTCAAGGGCCAGACGGCCGCCTCTTCCTACAAGCCGGCGATCATGGAAAATGGCGTGCGCGTCATGGTTCCGCCGTTCATCGCCACCGGCGAGCGCATTCTCGTCGATACCAACGAAATCACCTATCTTCGCCGCGCGGACTGATCTGCGGCGGCACAGTCAATTGATCCCGTCGGTTCACCCGGTCGTCGGTTCATAGTCCAAGGAAAGCCAAGATGGCACGTTCTGCTCTTCTCAATGTCATGGTTCAAGCCGCCTTCAAGGCCGGCAAGTCTCTGTCGCGCGATTTCGGCGAAGTGCAGAACCTGCAGGTTTCGCTGAAAGGTCCCGGCGACTACGTCTCCCAGGCCGACCGCAAGGCTGAGAAACTGATCCGCGAGGAACTGCTGAAGGCTCGCCCGACCTATGGTTTTCTTGGCGAGGAGAGCAAAGAAATCATCGGCACGGATGGCGCCCATCGCTGGATCGTCGATCCGCTGGATGGCACGACGAACTTCCTGCACGGCATCCCGCATTTTGCGATCTCGATCGCGCTCGAGCGCCAAGGCGAGATTGCCTGTGCTGTCATCCTCAACCCGGCAACAGACGAACTCTACACCGCCGAGCGCGGCGGCGGCGCCTTCCTCAATGATCGCCGGCTGCGCGTCGCAGCCCGCAAGAGCCTGTCGGACGCCGTCATCGCCACCGGCACGCCGCATCTCGGCCATGGCAATCACGGGACCTATCTTGTCGAACAGCGCCATGTAATGGGCGAAGTCGCCGGCATGCGCTGCCTCGGTGCCGCCTCGCTGAACCTGGCTTACGTGGCAGCCGGCCGTGTCGACGGTTACTGGGAGCGCGGCCTGTCGTCCTGGGACATTGCCGCCGGCATGCTGCTGATTCGCGAGGCGGGTGGCTGGGTGACCGATCTCGATGGCGGCAACAAGTCGATGGAAGACGGAACCATCGTTGCCGGCAACGAATATATCCGCAAGGCGTTGCAGGAAGTCGTGCGTCGCCCGATCCCCGGCAAGTAACGAAAAAATTCGCTAAATTCCGGCATCGGGCGCACTTGCCTGAATGTCGGCAATGCGTTGTTTTCCCTTCAATTCGGCACAAAGTTGATCTAGTCTCCCGGCAAGTGCGCAAGGGCCATCGGCCCGGGCGCCCTTTATCATGTGCATTCGTGCCTTAATCGGAGAGCAACGTCCTATGGCGAAACTGAAACTGTCGGGATGGGATGCCGCCGGAGAGACCGGGGAAGGTTACAATCCCAACAAGCTCTCCAGCCCGATGAGCTTCTTCTGGACGATGATTATCTTCCTCATCATCGTCGGCTTCGTTGGCGCCATCCTGTTTCGCCAGGCCCAGACCGCCTTCCTCGCCAATCCCGGACTGAACGGGCTGATCGCCGGTGTGCTGCTGATCGGTGCCCTTCTGGTCTTCAGCCATGTGCTCAGTCTCAGGCCGGAAGTGCGCTGGTTCAATTCGTTCCGCGCGGCGGGCAGTGCCGACAAGGTCGGTCGCGACCCGGTGCTTCTGGCACCGATGCGGGCGCTGATCGGTCAGCGTCATTCGATGACGATCTCGACCACTGCGTTGCGCTCGATCCTCGATTCGATCGCGACCCGTCTCGACGAATCCCGCGATACCTCGCGCTATCTCATCGGTCTTCTTGTCTTTCTCGGCCTGCTCGGTACCTTCTGGGGCCTGCTTGGCACCATCGGCTCGATCAACACCGTCATCCAGTCGCTTGATGCCGGATCCGGCGGCACGGAAGATGTGCTGGCGGCACTCAAAAGCGGACTTTCGGCGCCGCTATCTGGAATGGGCACGGCCTTTTCGACATCGCTCTTCGGCCTTTCCGGCTCGCTGATCCTCGGCTTCCTCGACCTTCAGGCCGGCAGGGCGCAAAATCGCTTCTATACCGAGCTTGAAAACTGGCTTTCCTCCGTCACCGACGTCAGCTCGGATCTTTCCTCTTCTTCTGACGGCCAAGGCATGGTTGCGCCGATCGAAGGGCTGCGCGAACTCACCGAGCAACTGTCGCGGCTCAATCATGATGGCGGGATGAACCAGCGGACCACGGCGGCCATGGCCAGCCTTGCCGAAGGCATTCAGGGTCTTGTCAAGAACATGCGCGGCGAGCAGCAGATGCTGCGCGACTGGATCGAGGCGCAGCAGGAAGAGGCGCGCTCCATGCGCAAGACGCTCGACAAGCTTGCCGCGCGCATCGGCCACACCGACAAGATTGCGGTCCATGCCGAAAAACCTGCGCATACCAAGCATGTGCGCGCCGACGAAGTCGGAGGGGAATAGCCGATGGCGCTGGCGCGGAAGGGCCGTTCCCAGAGAACCATTGATTACTGGCCGGGCTTCGTCGATGCCCTATCGACGCTGCTGCTCTCGATCATGTTCCTGCTCACCGTTTTCGTGCTTGGCCAGTTCCTGCTCAGCCGTGAGATTAGCGGTAAGGATGATGTGCTGAACCGGCTGAACAGCCAGATCAACGAATTGACGCAACTGCTCGCGCTCGAAAAGGGCAGCAACCAGGATCTCGAGGATTCGCTGGCCAATCTTCAGGCGTCGCTTGCCACCTCGGAAGGCGAGCGCTCGCGTCTGCAGTCTCTGCTCGATCAGGGCAGCGGCAGTTCGGAAGCTGCGACCCAGCGGATCGGCGACCTGACCGGCCAGCTGGAATCGGCCAATGAGGCCAGCACACGAGCGATGAGCCAGATCGACCTGCTCAACCAGCAGATCGCCGCCCTGCGCAGCCAGATCGCGGCAATAGAGGGCGCGCTCCAGGCCTCGGAGGCCAAGGACGAGTCGTCGCAGACGAAGATCGCCGATCTCGGCCGGCGCCTGAATGTCGCGCTGGCGCAGCGCGTGCAGGAACTCAATCGTTATCGCTCGGACTTCTTCGGTCGGCTGCGCGAAATCCTCTCGGACCGCGAGAATATCCGCATCGTCGGCGACCGCTTCGTCTTCCAGTCGGAAGTCCTGTTTCCCTCCGGCGGCAACGAGCTCAACCCGGCGGGCCAGGAAGAGATGGGCAAACTTGCGGCCGCCCTTCTCGACCTTGCCAAGGAAATTCCCGCCGAAATCAACTGGGTCCTGCGTGTCGATGGGCATACCGACAATGTGCCGCTCTCCGGTACCGGCCGCTACGTGGATAACTGGGAGCTTTCCTCCGCACGCGCGACATCGGTCGTCAAGTTCCTTATCTCCCGCGGCGTGCCTGCGGACCGCCTGGTCGCTGCAGGCTTCGGTGAATTCCAGCCGATTGCCGAGGGCGACAGCAAGGAAGCCCGCGACCAGAACCGCAGGATCGAGCTGAAGCTTACCGAGAAGTAGCGGTTCCCGGTGTTCTATTGGGCAGGAACAGTGTTCTGCCTGATTGCGCTTACGTTTACGTGTTCGTAAGCTGATGATCGATGCGGACAGGGAGGAGATGCGGATGAATTGCGACGTGCTTGTCGTTGGGGCAGGGCTTGCGGGGCTGGTTGCGGCCACGGAGGCTGCGGATCGCGGCCGCAAGGTGATCGTGCTCGACCAGGAGGGAGAGCAGAACCTCGGCGGGCAGGCCTTCTGGTCGCTGGGCGGCCTGTTTTTCATCGACAGCCCTGAGCAGCGCCTGATGCGCATCCGTGACAGCCATGATCTGGCCTTTCAGGACTGGATGGGGTCGGCGGGCTTCGACCGGCCGGAGGATCACTGGCCACGGCTCTGGGCCGAGGCCTATCTGAATTTTGCTGCCGGTGAGAAGCGCTCGTGGCTGCATGCCATGGGCATGCGCTGGTTTCCCGTCGTCGGCTGGGCCGAGCGGGGCGGGGGCTTGCCCATGGCCACGGCAACTCGGTCCCCCGGTTCCATGTGACCTGGGGCACGGGACCTGCGGTACTCGAACCCTTCATTCGCCGCGCCCGCGAAGCCGAAAGCCGGGGACTGATCCGCTTCCGCTTTCGCCACCAGGTCGATGAACTCATCATCATCAACGGCCGGGTCGTGGGTGCGCGCGGCTCGGAACTGCGGCAGGACGATTGCCTGCGCGGGCAAAGGAGCAACCGCGAAATTACCGGTGATTTCGAGATTGCGGCCGGTTCCGTGATCGTCACTGCCGGCGGTATCGGCGGCAATCACGATCTGGTGCGCCGCAACTGGCCGGTGGAGCGGCTGGGGCCAGCGCCGCAATCCATGGTCAGCGGCGTACCGCACCATGTCGATGGCCGCATGCTGGAGATCTCTGGTCGCGCACGCGGCGCGATCATCAATGCCGACCGGATGTGGCACTATACCGAAGGCATCCGAAATTTCGATCCGATCTGGCCGAACCATGGCATCCGCATTCTTCCCGGCCCATCCTCCTTCTGGTGCGATGCGGATGGAAAACGCTTTTCGGCGCCCGCCATGCCCGGCTTCGATACGCTGGGTACACTGAAGGCGATCCGCCAAGGCGGCAATGAATACAGCTGGTTCATCCTGACCAAGGCGATCATCAAAAAGGAGTTCGCGCTTTCGGGGTCGGAGCAGAACCCGGATATTACCGGGAAAGACATCCGCCTGCTGCTGAAGCGGCTCGGGAAGAGCCCGCCGGCCCCGGTACAGGCCTTTATGGACAAAGGCGAGGACTTCGTCGTGCGCAATCGTCTGGAGGAGCTTGTGCAGGGGATGAATGCCATCACCGGCGAGGACAGGCTTTCCGTGCGGCATCTTCGCCACCAACTTGAGGCACGCGACCGGGAGGTGGCAAATGCCTTTTCCAAGGATGCGCAGGTCACTGCGATTCGAGGTGCGAGGGGCTATCTTGGCGACCGCCTGATGCGCACCGCCAAGCCGCATCGCATTCTCGATCCGAAGGCAGGGCCGCTGATTGCCGTGCGGCTGCATATCCTCACCCGCAAGACGCTGGGTGGATTACAGACCGATTTGTCCGGACGGGTGCTCGAGCTTTCCGGCGAGCCGGTGCCGGGGCTTTACGCAGCGGGCGAGATCGCCGGCTTCGGCGGTGGCGGCATGCACGGCTACAATGCGCTGGAAGGTACCTTTCTCGGCGGCTGCATCTTCTCCGGCCGTGTCGCCGGCCGGAGCGTCTGATCCAGACTGTGAAGGCTGACGATCAATCCATCTGGACGTTGGCGTCCTTGACGACCGGCGTCCACTTGGCAAGTTCGGCCTTCACATGCGCCGCCAGTTCTTCGGGCGTGGAGCCGACGATGGTGGCACTGAATTCCTTCATGCGTTCCATCACGGTCGGGTCCTTCATGGCATTGTTGGCAGCAGTATTGAGACGCGCGACGATTTCTGGCGGCGTTCCGGCCGGCGCAAACAGGGCGTTCCAGGTGTAAGTCTCGTAGCCGGGCACGCCTGACTCCGCCATGGTCGGAACATCGGGGAAGGACGGTGCCCGTTCGGCGGTTGTCACCGCAAGCGCCCGTAGCGTGCCGGCCTTGATGTGGCCCGAGGACGAGGGCAGGTTGTCGAACATGATCGGCACCTGGTTGCCGATGACATCGTTCAGCGCCGGACCTGAGCCTTTGTAGGGCACATGCTGCAGGTTGACGCCGGCCATGCTCTTGAAAAGCTCTCCCGAAAGATGCAGCGGCGTGCCATTGCCGGACGAGGCATAGCTGTACTTGTCGGGGTTTGCCTTGAGGAGTGCTACCAGTTCCTCCACGGTCTTGACTGGCAGTTCCGGGTTGACGACAAGAACGTTCGGCACCAGCACCAGCAGCGAGATCGGCGCGAAATCCTTTTCCGCATCATAGGGCTTGGTCTTGAGGATCAGCGGGTTCAGCGCGTGGGTGGCGACGGTCGCCATCAGGATCGTATAACCATCCGGGTCGGCCCGCGCCACATTGGCGGCCCCGAGACTGCCACCGGCACCGCCGACGTTCTGGACGACCACCTGCTGGCCAAGCTCGTCCGACATCTTCTGCGCGATGATGCGGCCGACGACATCCGTCGATCCGCCGGCGGCAAAGGGAATGACGAGGGTTACCGGGCGATCCGGAAAACTCTGGGCTTGAGCCGGCATGCCAAAGGCTGCCGAGGCCAGCAGCGAAATACCAAGCGCCAGACCGGCGCGACGGGTTGTCTTGAAAACGGCCATTCGAATCTCCTCCCAGAAATCAACAGGCAAACTATCCGTCCCCCGCAGGGCGATCGAAAAAAGCATATCGGGCAATGATCGGCAAAAACAAGGGCTGCCCGGGCGGCGGGCTTCAGTCTATCGACTAAAGTCTTGTGTCTTTCGGATGTGGCGCCATGGCAAGCTGATACGGCGGGCCTCAGCCGCCGGCGGCCAGCAGCAGATTATCAGATCCCTGATCGAACTGCAGGCGGGCGAGCTTGGCATAGAGGCCTCCCTGACGCACGAGGGCTGCATGGGTGCCTTCCTCGACGATGCGGCCCTGATCCATGACGAGGATGCGGTCGGCCTTCAGCACGGTTGCCAGCCTGTGGGCGATGACCAGCGTGGTGCGGTTCTGCATCAGGCCGTCGAGTGCCTTTTGAACGAGCGTTTCGCTCTCCGCATCCAACGCGGAGGTCGCTTCATCGAGCAGCAGGATCGGCGCATCCTTGAGGATGGCGCGGGCGATGGCAATGCGCTGGCGCTGGCCCCGGAGAGCGTGATGCCGCGCTCTCCGACCGGCGTGTCATAGCCCTGATCGAGCCTTGCGATGAATTCATCGGCCTGAGCCGCAACCGCTGCGGCCTGCACCAGTTCGCGAGACGCCCCGGGCGAGCCGAAAGCGATATTGTCATGGATTGAGCTGGCGAAGATGGTGACATCCTGCGGCACGATGGCGATGCGGGCGCGCAGATCCTTCGGGTCGACCGCGCGCGCATCCACACCGTCAACGGTGATGGCGCCGCCGACGGGATCGTAGAAGCGCAAGAGCAGTGAGAAGACCGTACTCTTGCCGGCGCCTGATGGCCCGACAATGGCGACGGTTTCGCCTGAATTCACCGTGAAGCTCAGGCCATGCACGCTCTTGTAATCCGGTCGCGACGGATAGGCGAAGTGCACGTCATCAAAGGCAACGCCGCCGCTGGCCGGTTGCGGCATCGAAAGCGGATGTTCCGGCGCCACGATCTCAGGCACCTCGGCCAGAAGTTCGTTCAATCGCTCGGCTGCGCCGGCTGCCTGTGAGAGTTCGCCCCAGACCTCCGAGAGCGCGCCAAGCGCACCGGCGGCAAAGACGGAGTACAGCAGGAACTGGCCAAGCGTGCCTGGCGAAAGATTGCCCGCAAGTACATCCTGTGCGCCGAACCACAGCACGGCAACGACGCTGCCGAAAACCATGGTGATGGCAAAGGCGGTGAGCACCGAGCGCGCCTTGATGGCGGCGCGGGCGGCATTATAGGCGCTTTCCACCGCGCTGCCGTAGCGGGCCTGGGCGGCGGCCTCGCCATTGAAGGCCTGCATGGTTCGGGCTGCGGAAATTGCCTCTCCAGCATAGGCCGATGCGGTTGCCAGCGTATCCTGCGCCTCGCGCGAACGGCGGCGCACCGAGCGGCCGAAGCCGACCAGCGGGAAGACGATGATGGGGATTGCCGCAATCACCAGGCTCGACAGCTTCGGGCTCGTATAGACCATCATGCCGATGGCGCCGAGACACAGGATGGTGTTGCGCAGTGCAACCGAGGCCGTGGCGCCAACCGCGGACTTGATCTGCGTGGCGTCGGCCGTCAGCCGCGAGACGATCTCGCCCGACTGGTTGACGTCGAAGAAGGAGGGCGAAAGACGCGTGACATGATCGAAGACTTCGCGGCGCAGATCCGAGACAATGCGTTCGCCGAGCGTGATGACGAAATAGTATCGGGCAGCGCTGGCCAGCGCCAGGACGATGGCGAGCACCATCAGCATGGTGAAATAGGTGTTGATGAAGCCGGAATCGGAATTGGAGAAACCATGGTCGATCATTCGGCGCACAGCCATGGGCAGGGTGAGCGTCGTGGCAGCGGCTATCGAGAGCGAAATAACGGCGCCGATGACGAGATACCGATAACGCATGATATACGGCAACAGCTTGGCCAGCGGCCGGACAGATTTGCGCTCAGCCGGCGAAACGACCTTGTTTGACACGTAACCCCCAATCGCCAAGGGAAAGCCGGCTTTTCTCGCACAACTCGCCATTCGCGGTACTTGTTATCCTGATAGTCATCCTGTATAGGCACGGCATCAAATTGGGAAGCCGTAGCCAGTCAGGCGGTCTGCGGCATCATTTACGTGTTTGGTCCGGATGCTGCAATGGCCCGCAATGGGGCTTGCGACAATTGGACCCTGGACCTGCAGGAAGATTGTTATGAAGGCGAATATCCATCCCGCGTACCACATGATCAAGGTTGTCATGACTGATGGCACCGAATACGAAACCCGCTCGACCTGGGGTTCGGAAGGTCAGACCATGAATTTGGAAATCGACCCGACCTCGCACCCGGCCTGGACCGGCGGCAACCAGCAGATGCTGGACCGTGGTGGCCGTGTTTCGAAGTTCAAGAAGCGCTTCGAAGGCCTCGGCCTCTAAGATCTGTTTTCAGAGATATATCTTCGAAAGAGCCCGGTTTGTCCGGGCTTTTTTGTGTGCGCAACGGGTATCCCATAGTTCCGTACACCCCCGTCGTTCCACAATTCAACACGATGACCAAACTGCGCGAAAGCCGGTGAGCGGTTCTCCGCTCCATCATCCTGTCTTCTGCGACCGCAACTGTTCCAACAAAAAACCCGGCGCAACGGCCGGGTTGATCAGACATCATTTCATATATTGACGTTCAGCTTGCGCCAAAGGCCGTCTGCAAGAGGCTAAGCTGTGCCTTGACGCCATTCTGGTTGTCCGGAACGAAAGCCGACAGATCCTGCGGGCGGTAGATTTCGCGGTCGAGGATGGCGACGCGATTCTGCAGGCGCAGCGAACGGTCGATCAGATCGCGGAAACCTTCCGGCAGATCGTTCCAGCCCGGTGCCGTGCGATCGACATTGAAGCTGTCGAGGCGAACCTTGTTTTTCTCGGACAGGACCTGATCGCGGCTCATCTCGCCATTGTTGACGGCGCGCTGCAGCAGAAGCCAGGAAGCCATCTGCATCAGACGTGTCGTGAGGCGCATCGATTCGGCCGCGTACAACACCGAGGCCATGCGCGGCATGACTTTTGACGCAGCGCGGCCGGGACCATCGAGATAGCTCGCTGTTTCTTCAACCAGACCCATGCCTTCGGAATAGAGCGCCTTGAACTGCGCAGAAGACGCAGCGTGCCCCGCGAAGCTCACAGTATTCAATCCCCGTTCGGACATGTGTTATTTCCCTGGTTAAACGCATCACTTCTAGGTCAGGTAACGGCCGGGTTAACAAAAAGTTTCTTTGGCCCGGCGTCTACAGTCCAAGAATGATCCCATAGCGCATTTCACGCAAGCCTATTCTTAAGAAAGGGTTAATCTCCACAAGTCTTTGGCGGCTCAGGAAAAAAACACAAAAAAAGAGCCGCAAAGCGGCTCTCAAGGTAAAACAGGGAGAAAAATCAGACAATTCGCCAATCGGTAAACATCTGAGTCCAGAGCGATCTGGATGGGATAGTAATATCCTGTCAGGCTTAATGGTCGGTTAATGCACCCGGATTCACGCGGATGTGAAGACTGAAATGTCAGCGAAAAAGGCTTTCTGCCGCAGAACGGCTGGCCATCTTGCTCTGGCGCTCCGATTCGAGACGGGCGATCTCCTCTTTCAGGAGGTCGATTCGCGCCGTAAGTTCGTCGGCCGAAAGCAGCGACAGGTCGCAGCCGATCTCGTGTGCCTTGGGTTTCTTGGGGCGATCATCTTCGAAAAGCGTCATGCTCTGGCCTTTCTGGTTTCATCCGATTCCGGCACGCTCGCGGATGTGGGCTCCCCGAACGGCGCGGCGCGGGGCGAGAGCTGCAAGCTTTCCGGCGTCGTCATTGTGCCGGGGTTGATGGTCGAATAGGCGTCGCGTTCGCTGGCCGGTACTGCGGCGCGCATGCGGCTGCGGAAGATCGCGTAGATCGTGATCAGCACATGGGCGCAGGCCGTAATCATGAACAGGCCATAGGGGCCTGTTGCGGTCATGATCGGACCGCCGATCGTCGGGCCGATGATCGTGCCGATCCCGTACAGCAACAGCAGTCCACCGGAAATCTTTACGAAATCCTCAGGCGTTGCAAAGTCGTTGGCGTGGGACACCGCTATCGGATAGAGCGCATTGGCCGTGGCGCCGTAAATACCGACGAGGACCATCAACATGATCACGCTGCTCGGTTCGACGAGAAAGATCGAAAGGCCGGCAAGAGCCGCAATGGCGGCGAGTGCCGCCAAGACATAGCGACGGTCGATCCGGTCGGAGAGCCGACCGGCTGGGAACTGCATGACGGCGCCTGCGAAGATCGTCGTGGACATCATCAGGGCAACGTTGCTGTCGGTGAGGCCGGCCTGTCGGCCAAAGACCGCGCCCAGTGTTCCATAGGCGCCGTTGGAGATGCCGATCAGCAGGATGCCGAGAAAGGAGATCGGCGAATTTCGATAGAGCCCCCGCAGATCCAGGCTGACCTGCTTCAGCGGTTGTGGCGAGGCGGCGGTGGACAGAAGGGTCGGCAGCATGGCGAGGCAATAGACGATGCCGCAGATCATGAAGAACAAGGCTGTCGAGGTATCCCCGAACGGGATCATCAACTGCCCGCCGACGACGCCCATCAGGGTGATGGCGATATAGAGCGAGAAGATCGCGCCGCGGCTTTCATTGGTGGCACGCTCGTTCAGCCAGCTTTCGATGATCATCGAGGTGCCGGCCGTGGAAAAACCGGTGACGGCACGCAGAACGACCCACCAGATGGGATCGACCAGAAGCCCGGTGAGCAGCGCGATGATCGCCAGCAGCGACGTGAAACCGGAGAAAGCCCTGACATGGCCGATGCGCTGCACCACCTTTGGCGCCAGCAGGCATCCCAGTACGAAGCCGGACGCCCAGGAGGTTCCGAGCAGGCCAAGCAGCGTCGTCGAATAGCCTTCCGTCGTTCCGCGCACAGGCAGCAGCAGGCTGTGCAGCCCATTCCCGAGAAATAGGAAGAGCGTGCCAAGCAGTAGTGCTGCGACCGGCAGGAGGTTTTTCTCATGGATATTCGCTCGATTCAAACTGTGTTCGAAAATTAAGGCCATGCGCCTGCAATTGCCAGCCGCAAATTTAAATTCAGCGGCGATTGCAAAACCTTACCCGGCGGACTAGCCCTGTTGACGCGTAAAAGTGACATGTGTGTGACGCAACAGCGTTACAGGCCTTTTTCACAACAACGGGAAAAACCATGTCGAAGGCCATGACGATCATTCTTCTTCTGGCGATGGTGATCCAGCTTCTGAAGCCGCTTGGCCTGCCGGGTTTGAAGCAGCGCCGGGATTTCTGGAAGATCGCAGTTTTCGCCATCGCGGTCATGATGGTGACGGTGCTGGTTCGGCCCTAGGTGGAATTGAACCAAAACGCAATGACGCCGCCGTGCGGGGGCCTTTTGAAGAGAAATGTTGTCACCGGGACAATCAAAAGCCCGGCCGCTTGCGCGGACCGGGCTCTCTTCTCCTCCCCAGGATTGGAATAGTGGTCAGGCGGCCTTTTCGAGGTCCTTCTTCCAGCCGCCGGTGGCGGCCAGGCTGCACATGCGGGCGCGATGGGAAAAGGCGCGCTGGCCGGCAGCGACATTTTCCTGCTTGCCGCCCCAGGCGTTGAGCGCCTCGGTCTGCAGCGCGCGACCGTAGGAATAGGTCATGCCCCAGGGCAGGTCGTATCCGGCCTTCATCGCGGAAAGATGGGCGGTGGCTTCCTCGGTCGACTGGCCGCCGGAGAGGAAGGCGATGCCGGGAACAGCTGACGGTACGGTGCGCTTCAGCACCCGGACGGTGCGTTCGGCCACTTCGGCGACGCCGGCCTTGCGGGCCTTCTTGCCGTCGATGACCATGCTCGGCTTCAGGATAATGCCTTCGAGGCTCACATTGGCATCGGCGAGTTCGTCGAAGACGATGCGCAAAGTGAGTTCCGTGACCTCTTCGGAGCGTTCGATCGAATGATCGCCCGGCGTGCCGTCCATCAGGACTTCAGGCTCGACGATCGGCACGATGCCGGCTTCCTGGCAGAGGGCTGCATAACGGGCGAGCGCATGGGCATTGGCCTTGATCGAGCCGAAGCTCGGCAGAACGTCGGAGACCGCGATCACGCCGCGCCATTTGGCGAAACGGGCGCCGGCGTCGTAGTAGGTCTTCAGGCGGCCTGCGAGGCCGTCAAGGCCTTCGGTGACGGTTTCGCCGGGGAAGAGTGCCATGGACTTTGCGCCAGCATCGACCTTGATGCCGGGAATGGCGCCGGCTGCACGGATCACGTCGACGAAGGGTGTGCCGTCGGCGGCCTTCTGGAACAGGGTTTCTTCAAAGAGGATGACGCCGGAGATGTAGGCTTTCATGGCCTCGTCCGCCCGAAACAGCATCTCGCGATAATCGCGGCGCGATGTTTCCGTGGAAGCGAGCCCGATCGTATCGAAGCGCTTGCCGATCGTTGCCGTGGATTCATCCGCAGCCAGGAGGCCCTTGCCGGTTGCCACCATCGCCGCTGCGATATCTTCCAGTCTCTCGCTCATTCCCGATCTCCAATTCTGATTTTGGAGTCTGAAATAGCAGAAGGTGGAAGGCACGAAAACAGCAATTCAATTTGTTAAAACGATTGAAAAAATTTTAATCGATTGAAATCGCTCAGTTAAATCGGAGCAGATGCTCCTCGTGTGAGCAAAAGACCTGATTGGCGAGGTTTTGGAAATGAACGAAGCGCAAGGTGTAAACCATGCGCTTCAAAAGGTGCTTTCAGCCAGCGGCGATTACTTCTGCAGGTGCAGGATATCGACGCCGGGCAGGGGTTTGCCTTCCATCCATTCCAAGAAAGCGCCACCTGCGGTCGATACATAGCTCAGGTCGTCGGCCACGTCCGCGTGGTTCATCGCCGAGACCGTATCGCCGCCGCCGGCAACGGAGACGAGTGCGCCGCTCTTGGTGCGGGACGCGGCATGTTTGGCCACGGCAACCGTCGCCTTATCGAACGGCGCGATTTCGAAGGCGCCGAGCGGGCCGTTCCAGACCAGCGTCGCGGCCTTGCTCACCCACTCGTTGACGGCCGCAATCGACTTCGGTCCGACATCGAGAACCATGGCATCGGCCGGGATCGCTTCGATATCGACGACCTCGTTCTCGGCGCCGGCCTTGAATTCACGGGCAACGACGCCGTCGACCGGCAGCACGATGGCGCAGCCTGCGGTCGCGGCTTCGATCATGATCTGCTTGGCGGTGTCGGCGAGGTCATGCTCGCAGAGCGACTTGCCGACATTGGTGCCGCGTGCAGCGATGAAGGTGTTGGCCATGCCGCCACCGATGACCAGCGCGTCGACCTGTTTCACGAGGTTCATCAGGAGGTCGATCTTGGTGGAAACCTTGGCGCCGCCGACGATGGCAACGACCGGGCGGGTCGGATTACCCAAACCTTTTTCCAACGCTTCCAGTTCGGCCTGCATGGTGCGTCCGGCGTAAGCCGGCAGGATGTGAGCCAGGCCCTCGGTCGAGGAATGTGCGCGGTGGGCGGCAGAAAAGGCATCGTTGACGTAGATATCGCCATTGGCAGCCAAGGCCTTGGTGAAGTCTGCGTCGTTTTTTCCTCGCCCTTGTGGAAGCGGGTGTTTTCCAGAAGCAGGATATCGCCGTCATTCATGCCGGCAATCGCCGCTGTCGCCTTCTCGCCGATGCAGTCTGCGGCGAAATGGACATGCTGGTCGAGAATGTCCTCGACGGCCGGTGCGATCAGCGACAGCGACATGTCGGCGACAGGCTCACCCTTGGGGCGGCCGAAATGGGCAAGCAGGATGACCTTGGCGCCCTTTTCCGAGAGTTCGCGAATAGTCGGCACGACACGCTCGATGCGGGTGGCATCGGTCACCTTGCCGTCCTTGACCGGGACATTGAGATCGACACGCACGAGCACGCGCTTGCCGGCGATGTCTGTGAGGTCGTCGAGGGTCTTGAAAGTCATGGGTGTTCTCCGCTGATGGTGGTGTGTCGCAACGAGGCTCGATCAAACTATGAGAGCGTGCGGCAGTCCCGGATAGTCTTGCGCCCTTGTGGGAAGGATGGCCCGAAGGGTCGGGAGAGGGGCTCGCTTATGAAACTCCCTCCCCGCAAGGGGAGGGAGAGCATTCGGATTCTAGATCAGCTTGCCCATGGCAACAGCGGTGTCGGACATGCGGTTGGAGAAGCCCCACTCGTTGTCGTACCAGGACAGGATGCGCACCAGATCGCCATCGAGGACCTTGGTCTGGTCGGCGGCGAAGTTGGACGAGTGGCTGTCGTGGTTGAAGTCGATCGAGACCAGCGGGCCGGTGACGTAGTCGAGAATGCCCTTCAGTTCACCTTCGGCTGCAGCCTTGATGGCGTTGTTGATTTCGGCAGCCGTGACCTTGCGGGACGGCACGAACTTCAGATCGACCACAGAGACGTTCGGGGTCGGAACGCGGATGGCCGAGCCATCGAGCTTGCCGGCAAGCTGCGGCAGGACGAGGCCAACGGCCTTGGCTGCACCGGTCGAGGTCGGGATCATCGACAGGGCTGCCGCGCGGCCGCGGTACAGGTCCTTGTGCATGGTGTCGAGCGTCGGCTGGTCACCCGTATAGGAGTGGATGGTCGTCATGTAGCCCTTCTCGATGCCGAAGGCCTTGTCGAGAACATAGGCAACCGGTGCCAGGCAATTTGTCGTGCAGGACGCATTGGAGATGACGAGGTCATCCTTGGTCAGCGTGTTGTGATTGACGCCAAAAACGATTGTCTTGTCGGCATTGTCGCACGGTGCCGAAACGATGACGCGCTTGGAGCCGTTCGCCAGATGTGCGGCAGCCTTTTCGCGGGTCGTGAACAGGCCGGTGCATTCCAGCGCGATATCGACGTCGCTCCAGGGCAGATCCTTGGGGTCGCGGATCGCGGTGACGCGGATTGGGCCGCGGCCGACGTCGATCGTGTCGCCGGAAACCGTAACCGTACCGGGGAACTTGCCGTGCACGCTGTCGTAGCGCACGAGATGTGCATTGGTCTCGACCGGGCCGAGGTCGTTGACGGCCACGACTTCGATGTCGGTGCGGCCGGATTCGACGATGGCGCGAAGGACGTTGCGGCCGATGCGGCCAAAGCCGTTGATGGCAACTTTTACAGTCATTTCAGGTCTCTCCCTGTCTAAGGTCTCGATGTGGAAAACGGAGCGCGTGGTGCCGCGCTCCGAAACGGAAAATCAGGCGAGCTTCTTTTCCGCGGCGGCGACGATCGCCTCCACGGTGATGCCGAAGTGCTTGTAGAGGTCCTTGGCCGGACCCGAGGCGCCGAAGGAGTGCATGCCGACGAAGTCTCCGTCGTTACCGATGAAATAATCCCAGCCCTGGCGGACGGCGGCTTCTGCGGCAATCTTGACCGGCGCATCGCCGATGACCGACTTGCGGTACTCGTCCGGCTGTTCGGCAAAGAGTTCGAAGCAGGGAACCGAGACGACGCGCGCGGCAATGCCCTTGGCGTTCAGCTGTTCGGCGGCCTTCACGGCCAGTTCGACCTCGGAGCCCGATGCGAAGATCGAGACCTTGGCGTTGTCGGCGGCGCGTAACTCGTAGGCACCTTTGGCGCAGAGGTTTTCAGCGACATAGTCGAGACGCGACGGCGCAAGGTTCTGGCGGGTGAGCGCGAGGCCCGACGGGCGATGCTGCTCTTTCAGAGCCAGATGCCAGCATTCCGCGGTTTCGACCGCATCTGCCGGGCGGAACATCAGAAGGTTCGGGATGGCACGGAGCGCTGCCATGTGCTCGACAGGCTCATGGGTCGGGCCGTCTTCGCCCACACCGATGGAATCATGGGTCAAAACATGGATGACGCGGATGCCCATCAGGGCTGCAAGCCGGATCGACGGACGGCAATAGTCCGAGAAGATCATGAAGCCGCCGGCATAGGGGATGAGACCCCCATGCAAGGAGATGCCGTTCATCGCGGCGGCCATGCCGTGTTCGCGGATGCCCCAATGCATGTACCGACCGGAGAAATCGGTCGGGGTGATCGACGTCATCTGGCTGGTCTTGGTGTTGTTGGACGGCGTCAGGTCGGCCGAGCCGCCCAGCGTTTCGGGCAGGGTGCCGTTGATCACTTCGAGTGCATCTTCCGATGCCTTGCGGGTGGCGATTGCCGGAGGGCTGCCGGCCAGCTTTTTCTTGTAGGCATCCATGGCGCCATCGAGACCAGCCGGAAGTTCGCCGGCGAAACGGCGGGTGAACTCGGACTTCTTCGTCGTTTCAGTGGCGGCCAGGCGGCCATCCCAGGCCTTGTTAGCATCCACCGAGCGCGTACCGGCAGCACGCCATGCGTCGAGCACGTCTGCCGGAATGCTGAAGGCTTCGGCATCCCAGTTTAGTGCCTTGCGCGTGGCTGCGATTTCCTCAGCGCCGAGCGGCGAGCCATGCACCTTGTGCGTGCCCTGCTTGTTCGGTGCGCCGAAGCCGATGACGGTCTTGCAGGCGATGAAGGTCGGGCGGTCGGATTTGTGCGCGGCTTCGATGGCGGCGGCAATCTCATCCGGATTATGACCATCAACGCGGATCGTGTTCCAGTGCACGGCCTGGAAGCGGGCGATCTGGTCGGTCGAATCCGACAGAGAAACGGCGCCGTCGATGGTGATGTTGTTGTCGTCCCAGAACAGCACGAGCTTGTTGAGCCTCAGGTGGCCGGCAAGGGCGATCGCCTCGTGGCTGATGCCCTCCATCAGGCAGCCGTCGCCGCAGAGCGCATAGGTGTAGTGGTCCTGCAGGTCGGAGCCGAACTCTTCGGCGAGCTTGCGCTCCGCAATCGCCATGCCGACGGCATTGGCAATGCCCTGGCCGAGCGGGCCGGTCGTCGTCTCGATGCCGGAGGCGTGGCCGTATTCCGGGTGACCGGCGGTCTTCGATCCGAGCTGGCGGAACTGCTTGAGATCCTCGATGGTCATGTCCTCATAACCGGTGAGGTAGAGCAGCGAATAGATCAGCATCGAGCCGTGGCCGGCCGACAGCACGAAACGGTCGCGATCCGCCCAGAGCGGCGCCTTTGGATTGAACTTCAGATACCGGGAAAAGAGAACAGTCGCCACGTCGGCAGCGCCCATCGGCAGGCCGGGGTGGCCGGAGTTTGCCTTTTCGACGGCATCCATCGAAAGGAAACGGATCGCATTTGCCATCCGGTCGTGTTTTTCGCGAGAGATCATGACTGTTCCGCTTAAGTTCGGTTGTCAGGGAACGGTCTCTATCCTCCAAGACCGTATGAGAAGCGGCTGACACATAGCAGGTGCTTCGACGGTGTCAATAAAAACGGCCCTTTTCAAGCGGTTTCGGCGGTCTATTCGGGGGTGGCGCAGGCGTGTTCGCGCCCATGGGACTGGAACCATGCGAATCGATTTAAAAGCTGTTGATCCACAGCTTCCATGAGCCGGGCGACGGCAGGGCGTTGTTGACGCTTGCCGATTGGGTTTAATAGTGTGATTGGCTGGAAACACAGGTGAAGCGCGTCGATTCGAGTGTTTGCGGCGTGCGTCGGGAAAGAGTGATGGCGGCAGGTAAGACAGTCAAATCGGCGATCGAGGAGTTGCGCAACGCCGTGACGGGTCTCGACAATGCCATTGACAGCCGTCTGGACCGCGAACGGGACAGGGGCGAGATCGAGGGCGAGGTTCGCCGCGTCAATACCGACCGGTCGCGGCTTGCCCAGGAACTCGACCAGTCGCAGTTTCGGGCCAATCGCCTGGAAGAGGTTAACCGCGAAGTCTCGCGCCGTCTGGTGACGGCGATGGAAACGATCAGGGCCGTGCTGGACCGCTAGGATTAGCCGACTGGTTCAGGCCCGCATGCAGGTTCAGGTGACGTGAATGGCGCAAGTAACTGTTATGATCGACGGCAAGGCCTATCGCATGGCCTGCGAGGAGGGCCAGGAGCCGCACCTGACGGAACTCGCCGGTCGTTTCGACCAGTATGTCGGCCATCTGAAGACGCAGTTCGGTGAAATCGGTGATCTGAGGCTGACCGTCATGGCCGGGATCATGGTGATGGACGAACTGAGCGAAGTGAACCGGAAGCTGAAGAGCCTCGAAGCCGAGACCGACAATCTGAAGCGCGCCCGCGATTCTGTCCTGTCCGATCACGTCAAGACCGAGGAAGCACTAGCTTTGGCGCTGTCGGAGGTGACCACGCAGATCCACGGCATCGCCGCCAAGCTCAATGGCCTGCCGGCAACGGTTGCCAACTGAAATTGCACAAGTCTGCCATCAGCACTGGCGGAACCTGCTGAAGCACTCTATATTCAACGTGCGGTCTGCGCTCCTCGACAGGAACCACAATCCCTGGGGCCATACTCGATCCAAAGGGAGCTGTCCCTGGCCAGGCCCGTGGGCTTGGACATATGGCACCCACCTACGTTTGTAGGCACCCAGGATCGTAAAAAATCCATCGGTTGCGTGGATCGCACTTTTTCTTTTGATTTCAATGATTTCGGTTCTAGAAGAGCTAAATTAATGCCGATAAATCAAAATTTGATCTGCGGAATTTAATACGGTGAAGTCCAAAACCTAAAGCCGGCTTGCGGTTATCATTAAGACGGTCATCGCGGAACCCACTTGCTGCTGGACGCCTACGCTTCCGCCAAAGCTTAACCGAGATTTTTACCAAGAATGCGTGAGCCTATTCCGTATTCGAAATTGAATATATCAATTTCTACCTGGCGCGGGTTTTGATTTTCAAAAGCCTCTTTTTGGGCTGAATGACTAATACCACAGCAATCGCCGCAACCGCCAAAATCAACGCATTGATGCCTGTTGCTACGCTAAGAAACGCGGATATCAATACCGCACCGCACATGTAAAGCGGAGTTGAAAATGGACCTACGAAAAACCCCCAACGGAATTCGCGGCAATGGTGATGCCACCTAACGTGCTTAAGTCCCATCAGGAACCTCCCCTCACTTTTCTACAAGCATTATTGTGGTGGTCCTTAAAGATCGGTGTAGCCTGGGTTTCGGTTTCCAGTCCCTCGCGGCAAAGCAGGCAGAAATGCCACGCATAGTCCCGCTCAGGAAATCAAATCCATCCTTGCGGCGCGAAAGATGGCTTCGGCGACATTGTCGGCCTGCAGCTTTGCCATCGCCTGGGTGAAGGCGGCGTCGATGCGGTCGTGGGGGATGTCGGTTTCGCGGGTGATGTCTTCGCGGGTCCGGCCACGGGCCGCCAGTGACAGGCAGCGCAGTTCCAGAGGGTCGAGTTCGTGAAGCATCTTGTCCTTCATGGACATGCCGGGCTCCGTCTTCTGTCAGTGCAAACTTCCCGTCAAGGAGAAGCAGAGCGCACTCTTTCAATCATTGAAATCCTGTGCACCTTTGGCACAGCCAGCAGCCGGGAAGGAAGCAGAACCCTGTACCATGCTGAACAGGCCCTTAATGCTGTGCCATTTAGGACAACCACGCAAAACGGTCGCAAAAAGTTTCAGATGGGGCGGTAGCGTGGTTTCAATCCTATCGTGCTTTGCTCTAGGAAAGACGCTGATCTTCGAGGAGGAACGCCATGACAAATCCGAGGGAAGAAAAAGCTGTCATCCGCAACGAGCGGCTGGCGCTGCGGGATGCGCTTTCGCCGGAGCAGCGCATCGAAGCGAGCCTTGCCATGCTGGAACATGCCGGCGATCAGCTTGCCTTCGAACCCGGACAGGTGATCTCCGGCTTCTGGCCGATCCGCTCCGAGGCCGATATCCGGCCGCTGATGGCGCGGCTGAAGGCGCGCGGCGCCCGCCTCTGCCTGCCGGTGGTGATGGACCGCGAGACTATTATCTTTCGCGAACTCGTGACCGGCGCGCCCGCGGTCAAGACTGGCTTCGGCACCACCGGACCTGGACCGGAGGCGGCGGTGCTTAATCCCGAAATCCTGCTCGTGCCGCTGTCTGCCTTTGACGCGCAGGGCAACCGGATCGGCTATGGCGCCGGGCATTACGACCGGGCGATCACCCGTCTGCGCGAGAAAGGCCTGGTTCCCCGGCTGATCGGGATTGCATTCGACTGCCAGGAAGTGGCATCAGTGCCGGCGGAGCCGCATGATGTGGCGCTCGAGGCGGTGCTGACGGAAAGCGGTCTCAGGGTTTTTTAGAGCAGGATAGAATATGCGGCTTTTGTTTCTGGGCGACATGGTGGGCAAGACCGGCCGAACGGCAGTCTGGAACCGGTTGCCCGGCCTGATCAGTGACCTGAAGCTCGATTTCGTCATCGTCAACGGCGAAAATGCCGCCGGCGGTTTCGGCATCACCGAGGACATCTTTCTCGAAACGATCAACGCCGGTGCCGATGTCGTGACGACCGGCAATCACGTCTGGGACCAGAAGGAAGCCGTTTCTTTCTGCGAGCGTCACGACCAGTTCCTGCGGCCCGCGAATTATCCGGCTGGCACGCCTGGCCGCGGGTCCAATCTCTATTTCGCCCGTAACGGCGCCCGCGTCCTCGTTGCCAATGTCATGGGCCGTGTCTTCATGCACCCGGAGCTCGATGATCCCTTCAAGGCCGCCGAGGCGATTCTCGCAGCCTGCCCGCTGAAGGAACAGGCCGACGCGATCATCTTCGATTTCCATGCGGAAGCCACCAGCGAAAAGCAGTGTTTCGGCCATTTCGTCGATGGGCGCGCCAGCTTTGTCGTCGGTACGCACACCCATGTTCCGACAGCCGACGCGCAGATCCTGAACGGCGGCACGGGCTATATGTCTGACGCCGGCATGTGCGGCGATTATGATTCTTCGCTCGGCATGGAAAAAGAAGAGCCGCTCAACCGCTTCATCTCCAAGATGCCGAAGGGCCGCTTCGAGGCGGCGCATGGTCCCGCGACAATCTGCGGTGTCGGCGTCGAGATTTCTGACCGCACCGGTCTCGCCGAAAAGATCGCCCCGCTCAGGATCGGTCCGCGGCTGGCGGAGACGATTCCGGAGTTTTGGCGGTAGCCGCGTCCGTATGCTCAGAAATCAGAATGAAGAGATCGTAATAACGCAATCGTGAGCGCTGGCGGCGCTTTGAGGCTGGACGGGGCAAGTGGCTCGCCTATCCTTCGCATCTGCAAAACCCTTGGGTGAGGTGCATGATGCCGCAATCTTTGCCTCCGTCTTCGCCGCAATCACACTGCTGCATATGGTGGCTGCCGGATCGGCTTATGCACAGGACGCACGGCCACCCGTCAGCCAGTGCCAGGCGATTGCCCAGGCCGTTCCCAACGTCTTGTTCGCCAGTTTCAAACCCGATGCTGCTTTTCCCGTGCAGGCGGCAGCCGAAGAGGTAACCATCACCTATGCGGGGCATTCAACATTCGTGATCGAGACGCCCGGCGGCATTTCCATCGCCACGGATTTCAACGGCTGGTACGGGGGTGAGACACCGCCGACCGTCGTGACGATGAACAAGGCGCATTCCAGCCACTATACGCTTGCGCCGGACCCTGCGATCAAGCATGTGCTGCGTGGCTGGAGCGATGATGCCAATCCGGCGGATCACGATGTCGTCGTGGGTGATGCCTATATCCGCAATGTGACGACGGACATCCGCGGGGGCTATGGTGGCGCCATGGAGCCGAACGGCAATTCGATCTTCATCTTCGAAGTGGCGGGGCTGTGCATCGGGCATCTGGGCCATCTGCATCACGAGCTGACCGACAGCCACTATGCCGAGATCGGCCGGCTGGATGTCTTGATGGTGCCGGTCGATGGTGGTTTGACCATGGGAGCCGAAAGCATGAGCCGGGTGGTGACGCGGCTGCGCTCAGCGCTGATCCTGCCGATGCACCGGCGTGGTCCGCCGATCGACAATTTTCTGCAGATGTTTGGTGAAAGCTTCGACCGCAGCTTTGCCGACACAACCAATGTCAGGGTGTCATTGCGTTCCTTGCCAAAGAAGCCGCTGATTTATATCCTCAAGGGTGTGTAGCAGCTGGATTGTTTTTATGAGATTGCACCTGATAGCCTGCCTTGCCGGGTTTTTCGCCGCGACGACGGCTCTTGGCCAAGGCGCGCCGGCGCCGCGCATGCCATCGGCAGACGGCAGTGCCGTCAAGACGCCGGAGGTGGAGCCGCAGCCTCAAACCAAGACGCGCTCCATCGGCGGTGGGAAACAGGAGCAGTTCGTGCTGCCGTCCGGAAACATCGGCTGCATCTATACGCCGGAAGGCGGCACGCCGACCTATCGCCCTTTGGATGGCGGGCCGGAACTTGCCTGCGACCGGGTGGAGCCGCGCTATGTCCGCGCGACGCTTTCGGCAAGCGGCCCGGCGAGCCTTGACCGACAGGTCGGCGATGCAAGCTGCTGCTCGGCGACGTCAGTGCTGGATTATGGCCAGACCTGGCGGCAGGGGCCGTTCAGTTGCACCTCGACGCGCACGGGCCTGACCTGCGAGCGCGAGGACGGCCATTCCTTCTTTCTCAGCCGCCGGCGGATCGACGCCAACTGAAAAGCGTGCCGCCCTGCTGGACGGACGGCGGCAATGAAACTATAAGGCGCCATCTCAAAAAGAAGACGATTTTTCGGAGGGCGCCATGGCCGGCCATTCACAGTTCAAAAACATCATGCACCGCAAGGGCCGTCAGGATTCCGTGCGGTCGAAAATGTTCTCCAAGCTGGCGCGCGAAATCACCGTCGCGGCAAAGGCCGGCCTGCCGGACCCGTCGATGAATGCGAGCCTGCGTCTGGCGATTCAGAATGCCAAGGCGCAGTCTATGCCGAAGGACAATATCGACCGGGCCATCAAGAAGGCGTCGGGTAGCGACGGCGAGAATTACGAGCAGATCCGCTACGAAGGTTATGGCCCGGGCGGCACGGCCGTCATCGTCGAAGCGCTGACCGACAACCGCAACCGCACCGCCTCGAATGTCCGTTCGACCTTCACCAAGGCCGGCGGCGCGCTCGGCGAAACGGGTTCGGTGTCCTTCTCCTTCGACCATGTCGGCGAGATCACCTACAAGCTGGCTGTTGGCGATGCGGACAAGGTCATGGAAGCAGCGATCGAAGCCGGTGCCGACGACGTCACCACCGATGAAGACGGCCACACGATCATCTGCGGTTTCGAGGCGCTGAACGAAGTCTCCAAGGCGCTCGAAAGCGCGCTCGGCGAAGCCGAAACCGTCAAGATCGTCTGGAAGCCGCAGAACACGATTCCGGTGGACGAAGAAAAGGCCCTCTCGGTCATGAAGTTGATCGACGTGCTTGAAGACGACGACGACGTTCAGGCCGTCTATTCGAACTTCGAAGTCTCCGACGAGGTCATGGCCAAGCTTTCGGCCTGAACCATCCACCGTCATTGTCTGTCGGTATCGGCGGCGCGCGTTCGGCGGCCGGACGATAGTGTCCGGTTTTCTGAAGAGGATATTGATCATGCAGACTGTGACGAAACTTGCAAAGCCGGTTCCGGCAGACGGCGATCCGGCGACTTTGGACGGCTGGGTAATCGTTGCGGGCGCGCCGACGATGAAGACCTGGGCGCTGCACACGGCATCCGACGGTTCGATGGTGTCAGGCTATTGGGAAGCCACACCCGGCACCTATCACGCGACCTACACTGCCTATGAGTTTGTGCATCTGATTGCCGGCAAGATCATCATTACCCCTGACGGAGGCACGCCCGTTACCGTTGAAGCGGGCGATGCCTTCGTTGTCGAAGCCGATTTCAAGGGCACCTGGGAAATCATCGAGCCGGTGCGCAAGCATTTCGATTTCAAGGTCTGAGAGCAGGCCTTTAGCCGAGATCGCGTTTGTTGAGCCCCGGAGTGATCCGGGGCTTTTTACGCCGCCTTCTGCATCTGTTGCTGTGCAGCCGCAAACAGCCGCACGGATTTCAGGCGGGCATCCATGTCGAAGATCGGCATGGAAATGATGAGTTCGTCGGCAGCGGTCTGGTCGAGAAAGCGGGCGATCTTCGTGCGGATTGTCTCCGGTCCGCCGACGACCGCGTATGTCATGGCGTGATCGACGAAAATCTGCTCCTGATCGCTCCAGAGACCGTCCATGCTTTCGACCGGCGGCGGGAACTGGCCGCGGGCATTGCGTCGCAGCGCCACGAAGGACTGTTGCATCGAGGTGAACAGGTAGTCGGCCTCCGCATCGGTATCCGCTGCGACCCCCATTATGCCGACCATGGCATAGGGCTTGTCCAGATATTCCGATGGCGTGAAGCGTTCGCGGTAGATTTCCAGCGCCGATAAAAGCATGTCGGGCGCAAAATGCGAGGCGAAGGCGAAGGGAAGGCCGAGCATGCCGGCGAGATGGGCGCTGTAATGGCTGGAGCCCAGGAGCCAGATCGGCACGTTGCTGTCGGCGCCGGGCACGGCAAGCAGCGTCTGGTCCGCGTCCGCCGGTCCGAGCAGAGCCTGCAATTCGACGACATCATTCCGGAAATTATTGGCGCTCGCTTCCATGTTGCGGCGAAGGGCGGATGCGGTGCGCATATCCGTCCCCGGCGCGCGTCCCAGACCGAGATCGATGCGGCCGGGATAGAGGGCTGCCAACGTGCCGAACTGTTCGGCAATGACCAGCGGCGAGTGATTGGGCAGCATGATGCCGCCGGAGCCGACACGGATCGTCTTGGTGCCGGCGGCGACATGGGAGATGACGATCGAGGTTGCAGCGCTTGCAATACCTTTCATCCCGTGATGTTCGGCCAGCCAGAAGCGGGTGTAACCCGCAGCTTCCGCCTCCTGTGCCAGTCGGCGCGAATTGGCAAGCGCCTGTCCGGCCGTGCTCCCTTGCGTGATCGGGGAGAGATCGAGAATCGAAAAGGGAACCATGGGATTAGCCTTCATCAACAAAATATCTGAAACCTATGTAAGCGCTGATCCCGCGAATTAAAGATGCGGGCCCTCAGCAAATCGAACGGCCGCTCGGTCCTTGTTGTTCGATGTTTTTGTTTTGTTCACATTTTGCTGGCAGCGTCCCGGCATGAGTATTAAGCTTCCCACCATGCAAAACACGATTCGAATCATCGGCATCGATCCCGGCCTTCGCCGCACCGGCTGGGGCGTGATCGACACGCTCGGCAATTCCCTGCGCTTTGTCGGCTCGGGAACGATCATGTCGGATGGCGACATGGATCTCGCCTCGCGGCTTTGCCAGTTGCATGATGGTCTTGCCGAGGTCATCCACCTGCACAAGCCGGATGAGGCAGCGGTCGAGCAGACCTTCGTCAACAAGGATGCTGTGGCGACGCTGAAGCTCGGCCAGGCCCGCGGCATTGCCATGCTGGTGCCGGCGCGTGCCGGACTTCCGGTTGCGGAATATGCGCCGAATGCAGTGAAGAAATCCGTGATCGGCGTTGGCCATGGCGAAAAGCAGCAGATTCATATGATGCTGAAAATCCTGATGCCAAAGGCCGAATTCAAGGGCAATGATGCCGCCGACGCGCTGGCCATCGCCATCTGCCACGCCCACAATCGCGGCGGCGCCCGCATGCGCATGGCGGCCCTTGCTGGATAGTTTGTTCTTGACTTGTTCTGTTTCGGCGGGTAAGTAATACCTGAGAGGTATTACTATGCGCGTTACTGAAAAAGGCCAAGTGACCATACCGAAGGAAATTCGGGATCGTTTCAATATCGTGCCGGGAACCGAGGTCGACTTCGTTGCGTCGAAAGGCGGAGCCTTGTTGATCCGGGTCGATACTCGCGACGACGATAGCTCCATCCGCGATTTTGATGACTGGGCCGAGCGTGTCCGGGGAACATTTGATACGGGTGGAATGAGCACGGACGAATTTATGATTTTTCTCCGAGGGGAGCGCGACGATGTCGACTCTGGTTGATACCAACGTCTTTATCGATGTGCTGGGTCCGGACGCCCCATTTCGAAAATGGTCCGTCGATGTTCTCAAGCAGTGCACGCAGGAGGGTGAGATCATTCTCAGTCCGATCGTTTGGTCGGAACTTGCGGCATCGACAATTTCCGAGGCGGACTTGCTTGCGGCGTTGAGTTGGTTGGCGCCGAAACGCGAAACCATTCCGTTCGAAGCAGCCTTTCGTGCCGGAAAAGCGCATCGTGCCTATCGCGTTGCCGGTGGCCAGAGAGAGCGAACTCTGCCGGATTTTCTGATTGGTGCGCATGCTGAATGGCGTCGCCATCGTCTTCTGACGCGCGACGGCAGCCGCTACGTTTCTTACTTCCCGGCTGTGGATCTCATCACCCCCGAAACCCACCCCTTGCCAAGGATCTGACGCATGATCGGCAAACTCAAGGGCACGATCGATGAAATCGGCGATGATCACGTCGTCGTCGATGTGCATGGCGTCGGCTATGTCGCCCATTGCTCGGCACGAACCCTGTCGCGGCTCGGATCGGCGGGCGAGGCGGTGGTGCTGTTCATAGAAACCTATGTCCGTGAGGACCAACTGCGGCTCTTCGGCTTCCTGAGCGCGCTGGAGCGCGAATGGTTTAGGTTGTTGCAAAGCGTGCAGGGTGTTGGTTCCAAAGTGGCGCTGGCCGTGCTTTCGACGCTGACACCCGGCGAACTCGCCAATGCAATCGCATTGCAGGACAAGACGGCTGTTTCGCGCGCACCTGGCGTTGGTCCGAAGGTTGCCATACGGATCATGACCGAGCTCAAAAACAAGGCGCCGGCCTTTGCCGGCGAAGCGGCGGGCACCATCGAGTTTAAGCAGGAGCTTGGCGAAGGCCTTGCCTCCGGACCGGTCACGGATGCGGTCTCGGCGCTGAGCAATCTCGGCTATTCCCGCGATCAGGCAGCCAATGCGGTCGCGGCGGCCTTGAAGAACGGCGGCGAGGGGGCGGATAGCGCCAAGCTGATCCGGCTGGGGCTGAAGGAGCTTTCAAAGTAGCGCGGAAGAAATTCATTTTTTCCGCGACATCTGATAAAATCCTCCCAACTCAGAATTTTCCGAAGGATTGAGTTATGCACTGGGAACTGACGCTCTCCTCCAAAGGTCAACTCACCATTCCGAAGGATATGCGTGAAGCGCTTCATCTTCGGCCCGGCGACCGCGTTATTTACAGCATCATTGACGGACAGTTTGTAATCACCCCGAAGAACGTCGATTTCAACGATTTGGCGGGAATACTTGGTACAGCTCCCAAGGGACCAGCGTCGCTGGACGAGATTGACCGGTCCGTTTTGGCTGCGGCCGGCGCCAATGTGGTCGACGGGATCGACTATGACGAACCGGATGTCGCTGCGTGAAAACCTTCGGTCTCGATACGAATGTCGTTTTGCGTCTCATTCTCGACGACCATCCAGCGCAGCATAGCGCTGCGTTAAGATTTGGCGCCGGGCTCGGCAAAGACTATAATGCCTTTCTTTCGTTGATCGCTCTTCTCGAACTGGACTGGGCGCTTCGCTCCCAATATGGATTCCAGAGAAAAGACGTCGCAGCGATAATCGGAAAACTATTGCGGACCCGCGGACTGTTTGTTGAAAATCATACGGTGGTCTTGAAGGCTCTGAGACTGATAGCTGCTCAGAATGTCGATTTTGCGGACGCTCTTATTGCCTGTCGTTCTCAAGAGGAAGGCTGTGACGCTATCAAGACGTTCGATCAAAAAGCCGCCAAACGCATCCCCGGAATGGAACTTCTCGCATGACCGACGCCGCCCGCCTGATTACGCCGGAGAAGCGTGGCGAAGACCTCGATACGACGCTGCGGCCGCAGTCGCTGGACGAATTCACCGGCCAGGCGGAAGCGCGCGCCAACCTGAAAGTCTTCATCGAAGCGGCGAAGAACCGCGGCGAGGCGCTCGATCATGTGCTGTTTGTCGGGCCTCCGGGTCTTGGCAAGACGACGCTGGCGCAGATCATGGCAAAGGAGCTGGGCGTCAACTTTCGTTCGACCTCGGGTCCTGTCATCGCCAAGGCCGGCGATCTGGCAGCCCTTCTGACCAATCTCGAAGATCGCGACGTTTTGTTTATTGATGAAATCCACCGGTTGAGCCCGGCGGTGGAAGAAATTCTCTATCCGGCCATGGAGGACTTCCAGCTCGACCTGATCATCGGCGAGGGGCCGTCCGCGCGCTCCGTGAAGATCGACCTGTCGAAATTCACGCTGGTTGCGGCAACCACGCGGCTCGGTCTTCTGACGACGCCGCTGCGCGACCGCTTCGGCATTCCAGTGCGCCTGAATTTCTATACGGTCGAGGAACTGGAGTTTATCGTGCGGCGCGGTGCCCGGCTGATGGGGCTCGGCATGACCGATGACGGCGCCCGCGAAATCGCACGTCGCGCCCGCGGTACGCCGCGCATTGCCGGGCGTCTTTTGCGCCGGGTGCGGGACTTCGCCGAGGTCGCGAAGGCAGAGGCCGTGACAAGGCAGATCGCCGATGAGGCCCTGACGCGGCTGCTCGTCGACAATATGGGGCTGGACCAGCTCGACAAACGCTATCTCACAATGATCGCGCTCAATTTCGGCGGGGGGCCCGTGGGTATCGAGACGATTGCGGCAGGCCTTTCGGAGCCGCGCGATGCGATAGAGGACATCATCGAGCCCTACATGATCCAGCAGGGTTTTATCCAGCGCACGCCGCGCGGGCGTATTTTAACCGCAAATGCGTGGAAACACCTCGGACTGCAGATACCGAAGGACCTGGAGGCGACCCAGTTCCGGCTGTTCCAGGAGGAAGACTGAGTGGTTTCGCGTCGCGGGTTTTTCCGGACCCTTGGAGGGCTGATCCTGAGTGGCGCGGCGACAGGCGCCTATGCCGTGGGCATCGAGCCGAGGGGAAATCCCCGCGTGACGCGCTATCGTCTCGTTCCACCCAATTGGCCGTCCGGGTTGAAGCTGAAACTGGTCATCCTCGCCGATATCCATGCGTGCAAACCCTGGATGTCACCGAAACGCATCGGTGAAATCTGTGCGCAGGCAAATATGCTTGGTGGCGATATGGTGCTTCTTCTGGGGGATTTCCTCTCGGGCATGCGGCTGAGGACAGGCTATGTCGAGCCGAAGGATTGGGCGCAGGAGCTTTCGCGTCTGTCGGCTCCGCTCGGTGTCCATGCCGTGCTTGGCAATCATGATTGGCTCGACGATCCAGGCGCCATGGCGGCCGGAAAGGGACCGACGTTCGCGCATACGGCGCTCGAATCGATCGGCGTCCCTGTCTACGACAATCGTGCCGTGCGCTTCGAAAAGGATGGCATGACATTCTGGCTGGCGGGCCTTGCCGACCAGATCGGTCCTTGGGAGGGCCACGACGATCTGCCGGGAACGCTGGCACAAGTAGACGACGATGCACCTGTTATCCTGATGGCGCACGAACCGGATATTTTCCCCAAGGTTCCCGATCGTGTGGCTTTGACCCTATCCGGCCACACCCATGGCGGCCAGATTCGTTTGCTTGGTTATTCTCCGGTCGTGCCGTCGCGGTATAAAAATCGCTATGCTTACGGGCATGTCGTAGAAAACGAACGCAACCTGATCGTATCGGGCGGGCTCGGAACCTCCATTCTTCCCATTCGTTTCGGCTCGCCGCCGGAGATCGTCGTTGTCGATCTCGGATAGACCCATGGCGAAACGCAGGATGATCCGGTTGGATTCAGGCGAGCGGCGGTTCAATTTCCGCATTGCCGGGCTCGGTTTTCGCGACGGCTACGTGCTGGTTCATCGGGCAACGCATGAGGCCTTCTGGACCTTTCCTGGAGGCCGCGCGGAGATCGGCGAGACCTCGACCGAAACACTGAAGCGCGAGATGATCGAAGAACTGGGCGTCGAGGTAACCGTCGGGCCAATGCTCTGGACCGTCGAGAATTTCTTCCGTTACGAGCAGCGCGACTATCACGAGATCGGCTTCTACTACCGCATGGAGATCCCGGCGGAGTTCCCCTTCCATGAAACGGACATCGTCCACCGCCTGCGCGACGGCAAAAACAATCTGGAGTTCAAATGGGCAAAGGCGACCGTCGCCGCGCTGCGGGCGCTTGATATCCCGCCCTATTTCATTGCCGAACAGATCGAAAACCTGCCGGACAGGCCGCAACACATCATCTGGCACGATGGCGATCTGGACAGGCGTGATATGTGAACTCTGACCGAACGATCCCGACCCTAAGTGCTGGCCGGGATCGTTCCTGCAAGGGTCAGCCCGTAGCGCCGGTGATCATGTCGCCGAGGCCGGCCTTAAGTTTTGCATCCGGGGCGTAGCAGTCGGACACGAACAGCGTGCCATCGGCGCAATCGTACCATTCGCCATTGCCGACCGCCGCGGCCTTGATCTTGGCAAGCGTCGTCTGCCACGCGCTTTTCGGCGGCAGGCTGATGACGCGCTCGGTGACCCAGTCGGTCAGCCAGCGCTGGTTGGCAAGGGAGGATGCGGCGAGCGCGACAGACGGGTTTGCCTCGAAATAGGCTTCGATGGCGGTGTTGGTCGGGGCGATGACGAACTGTTCAAGATTGCTGTCGCCGAAGGCACCGGCAAGGCCGGTCTGGAGCAGGGCGGCCAGAAACGTATCGGTCTTGCCGGCGGTTTCCGGTCCCCTGGCAAGTCTGTGCAGGGTCTCGAGAATGGTCGGCAAAGTTCCTGCGCTGTCGGTCGCCCCGATTTTCCCCGCGACAGGCTGGTAGACGAGGTCGAGGACCGGGGTGAACGACCGCTTGCGGATGCCGCGCGTCCAGTTGAATTCAAAATCGACTTCCAGCTGTCCGCTCAGGGCCGGCACTTTGCCTTGCGGCACCTCGAAGATCACCGCCGGGTTCCAGATGTAGCCGGCATAGGACGTCCTGCCCGGATTGGCCGGCACCGCCGGGCTGATCCAGCCGACATGCGGAAGGCTCGTGTGCCATTCGATGGAGCCGGTCGCCGGGCGGGCAGCGAACGAGACTTCGGAGGCCGTGAAGCTGATCCCGACGCTGGTGTTGATGGAAGCGCCGACTTTCGTCTTGCCTTCCTCCCGCTCAACACCCAGTTCCCCGCCAACGGAAAAGCTGATGGCCACCTCCTCGATGGTGCTGTTGGGGCCAAAGCTCGTCAGCCGCGTTTCGGGCGATCCAGAACTGATGCGCAACTTCATGTAGTTCGCATAGAAGCCGACCGAGACCCAGTTGCTGCCGGGGCTTGTGGGGAGCCCTGGATGCCGTGATAGACATCGCCGGTCACGAGGTAATAATCCTTGGTCAGGCTCTGGTCGCCCTGCTGCAGCTTGTAGACCGCGAGTACGGCGTTTGCGGTTAAAGTCTGGGGTTCGGTTGCCACTGTGCCCCAGCCATAATCGCTGCCGCCATTGGCATTCCAGTTTGCGTCGAGATTGCCCACCAGTTTCCAGGCGGCAGCATCCAGCGTGTCGATCGGCATCTACATCTCTCCCGTGTTGACGAAGCGTTCCGGGAACGCAGCGTTTGAAGCTCAGGGCCAAGACGGCCCGAGACAGCGGACGGTAGAATAAAATGGCGAATGCAACTATTGGTAATTTTTAGAGGTAATGCAGCTTTTGCGCGTGTTTTCCGCAGACGATCAGGCGAGAAGGCCCAGGTCGTCGTGGAGGGTTTGCTGGAGCCTCTCCCTGCCTCCGGGCGTCCAGCCCAGCGCACCGATCTTGCAGGTGCTCATCTTGTTGTAGTCAGTCGCATCGGCGGTATCGGGCAGGGGATGGGGACAGTGAGTCCTTTCCTTCAGCGGCGCGAGGATCATGCGGTTGTCGATCAGTATATCGGAGACGTTGAAGGTCTCGCCGCTGACCCGGATGGAATCGGTGTCCAGCATCAACCGCACGGCGCTTGCGACGTCAGCGCCATGGACCTCCGTGCCCGCGCGCCGCGCAACCGGTCTGCCGGCGAGGTAGTCTTCGAACAATCCTTGCCATTTGTGCGGCTGCCCCAGTCGGGCGGAGCCATAGACGCCCGTGACGCGCAGGCTCGCCGTCACGAAACCGTGGCCGCAGAGGGAATGCAGGGAGCGCTCGGCCATCAGCTTGACGGAACCGTACAGGGTGTCGGGCCGGCAAAGCAGGCCTTCCGTCAGCAGCGTGCCTGACGGTTGCGTACCATAGGCGGCACGGCTGGAAAGAAAGCAGGTACGGCGAACGCCTGCGTCCTTCGCCGCCTCGAACAACCGGACAGTGCCGTCGAGGTTTTTCGCCTGAAAGCCTTTCGGATCGTCGCCTTCGCCGCCGCGGTATTTTCCGGGCAGATGGTCGAAGGCGGCATGCACGAAATAGTAGATATTGTCGAAGGCCTCGATCTGGTCGGCTTCCGGATCGAGATGCAAGGGAACGAACGAGACAGGCTTTGAGAACGCGTTCAGTGAAGGCGGGGTGCGGCCACCAACCGTCACCTTATAGCCGTTTGTCAGCAGATGCTCGACGATGAAGCTGCCAACAAGACCGGTACCGCCTGAAACGAGAACGCGTGTCATAAATTTCCCGGTTCGATTTTCCTAGGATTGGGCAGATCGGCAACAGCCGGGATGGTCTCCCCAGCGTAAAAGGAATACCACAGGTCGATCAGCAGCTGCAGCCTCTCAGCCTTCGGGTGGTCTTTCTCCCAGGGTTTTTCATACTGGTAGTGCAGCACGCCGATCACGGCCCAATCCCAGAGTTCTGGCATGTTGAACCAGACATATTGCAGCATGTTCATGGTGACCGGCAGGCCGTGCCAATCCGGAAAGAAGGCCTGCAAAAAGGTCTGGTCGGTGCGCGGCCAGAAGGCGTCCGGTACATCGAGGCGCTCAAGCATCGCATCGTAAGTGGCAAGCGACGGTTCGGCGACGAAGACGCCGGAGTTCAGGCGGTGGAAATCCGCAAGGCTTTCATAGACATTGGGGGCTGCGGAAAATTCCGGATAGGCGAAATACCGATCGATCGGCTTCAGCACCAGCGCGTCGGCGTCGACGAAGATGCAGCGCTCGTATTCGGTCAATTGCCAGAGCCGCAGCTTGCAGAAATTGTCGAGCGGGAGTGAAACTCCGGCTTGCGGCCTTTGCTAAACGGCGCATTTTCATGAACGTTGCGGCGCGCATGCCGTTGGTTGAAGGCGTCCGACAGGGGCAGCAGGTCTGTTGCAACCAGCCGGCAGCCGAGCGATGCAAGCGGCTCCAAAGCCTGTTCCGATACGCCGCCCGTGTGGAGAACGACGATATCGGCCGGTGTGTTCGTGTGGCGGATCGAGCGGGCAAGTGCGGTTGCCCCCATCGCATAGTCGGCATTCGTTACCAGCGTCACGAAGGCGTGCCTCGATCGCGCCGGCTGTGTTGCAAACAGCCCTTCGGATAGTTGCGTGACGCTCATGATACCGATTTCAGGCGCTTTCCTTCCGGATCGTGATTGATCTTTGCGGCGATGTCCTTGGTCCAGGCGGACACTGCCGGAACCCGGCTTCGATCGACACGATAGGCATATTTGCGGGCGACCTCAACGATCTCATCGAGCAAGCCATTTTGCAGAGTGGTCGGATCAAGGCCGAGTGCCCGGAACTTTTCGTTGCGCACGATCAGTTCGTTTTCGGCGGCTTCCTTGCGCGGGTTGGGCAGCCAGGCGATGTCGGAGCCTGTCATACCGGCAATCATTTCGGCGAGATCACGGACCCGGTGCGTTTCGGTCATCTGGTTGAAGATCTCGACCTTGGCGCCGCGGGTCGGTGGGTTTTTCAGGGCAAGATCGATGCAGCGGACCGAATCCTGGATGTGGATGAAGGCGCGGGTCTGGCCGCCGGTGCCGTGAACAGTCAGCGGATAGCCGATTGCCGCCTGGATCAGGAAGCGGTTGAGCACGGTGCCGTAGTCACCATCATAGTCGAAACGGTTGATCAGTTGCGTGTGCCGGCGCGTTTGCTCCGTATGGGTGCCCCAGACGATGCCCTGATGCAGGTCGGTGATCCGCAGGCCATCATTCATGGCGTAGAACTGGAACAGCAGCTGATCGAGGCATTTGGTCATGTGATAGATCGAGCCGGGATTGGACGGATAGAGAATATCCTGGCTCACCGTCTCGCCGCTCACCGTTTCGATGCCGACGGGGAGGTAGCCCTCCGGGATCGCTGCGCCGATCGTCGAATAGCCGTAGACCCCCATGGTGCCCAAGTGCACCAGATGGGCGTCGAGACCGATCTCGACCATGGCGTTAAGCAGGTTGTGCGTTGCGTTGACGTTATTGTTGACGGTGTAGTTCTTGTGCCGATCGCTCTTCATCGAATAGGCGCGGCGCGCTGCTCGGCGAAATGGATGATGGCATCCGGGCGGTTTTCAGCCAGCCAGTTTTTCAGGAGCTCGTAGTCGCGCGCCAGATCGATCAGATGGAAATGGATGCGGCGGCCGGTTTCGGCATGCCAGATGCGGGTGCGTTCCTGGATCGAGTCCATCGGGGTCAGCGACTGGACGCCGAGTTCGGTGTCGATCCAGCGTCGCGAGAGGTTGTCGAGAATGTGGATATCATGGCCGGCATCCGAGAGATGCAGGGCTGTGGGCCAGCCAACGAAACCATCACCGCCAAGGACAGCAATCTTCATGTGCGGTTCTCCTGTTGATCCGCCGTAAATGATGGGAAGTTGATAAGGCCGGAATGTGACAGGACGACGATGCTTGCCAAACGGCTTTGGTTCCGCCACAGGAAAAAGAAAACGCATAGAGGACCGGCATGACATTGATTGCGCTTTCCGGCGAACTCACCGATACGGGGCATCGGCTGATCCAGCGTGTCTATTACGAGGACACGGATTTTTCCGGTGTAGTCTATCACGCCCGTTATCTGCATTTCATGGAGCGCGCCCGCACGGACTATCTGCGGCTTCTCGGCGTGGAGCAGGCGACGCTGGCGATCGAGGGTGATTCGGAAGGGCTGGTGTTCGTCGTTCATCGCATGGAGATCGATTTTAAGGGCCCGGCGCGCATGGATGATGTGCTGACCATTACCACTGCGACAGAAAAGGCCGGCGGCGCGAAGATGGTGCTCAATCAGGAAGTACGGCGGGAGGGTACGCTTCTCATCGCCGCCAAGGTCATCATCGCCGTCATCAATGGAAGCGGCCGCCCTAGGCGCCTGCCGGAAGCGCTGGGCAGAAAATTTCTCGGTAAAGGCTCAGGCTCAGGCATCGGCGCCAACCGCCTTTAGCATTTTCTTCGTCAGCCCCTGTTTCCAGTCACCGGCTTTTTCCCACGGGTCGTCTCTCTCCAGCCGATCGAGAATGTCTGGAATGTGAAACCCGTTTGCCCTGTCGATAGCGCCGAGTTCTTCCCAGGTAACCGGCGTTGCCACAGGCCCGCCGGCCCGCGCCCGGACAGAGTAGGGCGCGATCGCCGTCGAGCCGCGCTCGTTGCGCAGCCAGTCGATGAAGATCCTACCCTTGCGTTTGGCCTTGGACATGGTGGCGATGTAATTCTCCGGGTCCTCGTCGGCGATCGTTACGGCAAGACCCTTGGCGAAAACCTTGGCATCCTCCCATGCGGCGCGGCGTGACAGGGGCACGATCACATGGACGCCCTTGCCGCCAGATACCATCGCAACCGATTTCAGCCCAAGCGACGCCAACCGATCACGGACGGCGATAGCGGCTGTTTTCACGGTCTCGAACGTGACGCTCGGGTCCGGATCCAGATCGAAGACCAGCCGGTCAGCCGCCTCCAGCCTGTCGACGGTCGAACCCCAGACGTGGAACTCGATCGTTCCCATCTGGACCGCCGCCACGAGGCCTTTGGCATCATTGATGTAAAGATAGTTTGCAGTATCGCCGTCGGATTCCTCGATCGGCACCTGCGGGATTTCGTCGGGAAAGCCGTCGCCTGCATGTTTCTGGTAGAAACATTGATGATCCGGCCCCTGCGGGCAGCGCAGGATCGAGGTCGGATGTTTTGCGGCAAAGGGCAACATGCGGCTGGCAACAACGCCGTAGTAGCGGGCCAGATCAATCTTGGTGATATCAGGATCGGAAAACAGCTGGCGATCTGCATGGGTTACGCGCAGACCAAGCACTTCGCCCTCGGTTTCTGCCTCGCGGCGAGGGGTCTTCTTTTTGACCGCAGGTTTTTTCGGCTCCTCCGGCTTTGGCGCAACGGGCGTCTTCTTGCTGGTTTCCGGTTTCACCGCCGAAGCCTCCTTGTCTTCTCGCAGACCTTCAAAAGCGCCATGGCGGATATGGCCGTCATCGGTGAATTCCGCAAAATCCACCTCGGCTACCAGCGTTGGGGCCAGCCATATCGCATTCCGGGCAATGACTGCCGGAACCATAGCAAAAGGTGAGGTCTTGCGCTTCAGTTTTGCAAATCTGCCGGCCAGGTCGACCATGGTGTCTTCGTCGAAGCCGGTGCCGACGCGGCCCTGATAGACGAACTTATCATCTTCGAAAGCGCCGACCAGCAGGGAGGCGAAGGGACGCCCCCGCTTGTCCGAGGGGGAATATCCACCGATCACGAATTCCTGTCTACGGGTGCATTTCACCTTCAGCCAGTTGGTGTTTCTTCCTCCCGATAGGGCGCGTCCGCCTGCTTGGCGATGATGCCTTCCTGGCCGGCCTTGCACATGGCCTGGAAAACCTTTTCGGCACTGCCGCGGACATGCTCGCTATAACGGATAGTCTGATTGACCGGCAGGGTTTCCACAAGCGTCTTCAGCGCCTCCTTGCGCTCAGTCAACGGCTTGCGGCGTATATCCTTGCCGTCGAGATGCAGGAGATCGAAGGCATAGAAGCGGGTTTCTCCGCCCGTCTTCAGCGCCTTTTGCAAGGCAGAGAATTTCGATCCCTCCTCCGAAGCCGCAACTGCCTCCCCATCGATCAAGGCGCTGTCGCATCCCAGATCGGCAAAGACCTCGCAGATGTCGGGGAATTTCTCCGTCCAGTCGAGGCCCGTACGGGTGAAACAGGTGACGCCGCCCTTGCCGATGGAAATTTGCAGCCGGTAGCCGTCAAATTTTGCTTCGGCCAGCCATGTATCGCCTTCCGGAGCATCGGACACCAGCGTCGCCAGTTGCGGTTTGACGAAGTCTGGGGCTTTTCCGGCGTGTTTCACGGCCTTTTGCGGCAAGGGCTTTTCGTCGGCAATTGCGCCGGCCTTGACGTTTTCGGCGGCGGTTTTGCTTGATTCCCAAACATGGGCTTGTCGCTCGCCCTTTCCGGCAGCAATGTCCTCCATCGCGCGTCCGGTTTTCACGCTGGTGATATTCTTGGAAATCAGGCTTTCACCGTCCTCATCGGCCGCTTCGTCGTCTTCCTTGATCAGCAGCCAGTTCTCGCGCTTTTCGCCGTTGCGCGGTTTCATCCGCACCAGCGTCCAGTCGCCGGCCATGCGGCTGCCATGCAGCGTGAATTTTAGTTTGCCTTCGCGTAACCCTTCCTGAGGATCGTTGAGCGGTTCCCACCAGCCGGTGTCCCAGAGCATGACGGTGCCGCCGCCATATTGTTTCTTCGGGATCGTGCCTTCGAAATCGCCATAGGCGAGGGGTGGTCTTCGGTGCGCACCGCTAGCCGCTTGTCATCCGGGTTGACGCTTGGCCCGCGGGTGACGGCCCAACTCAGCAGAACGCCTTTCCACTCCAGGCGAAAGTCGTAGTGGAGCCTGGTTGCGTCGTGCTTCTGGACGAGGAAAATCTTGCCGTCCTTGCTCTTGCGCGCTGAGCCCTTCGGCTCGGACGTCCGTGTGAAATCGCGCTTGCGGTTGTATTCGGAAAGAGGATTCTGCGCCGTCGCCATACTTCACCTCACGCGGTTTTTTCTTTCGGGCCGTGGATGCAGATTTCTTCGGGGCGGGTGCCTTGGCGGAAGCGCCCTTGCCGCTGCTGCCTTCCAGGCTCTTTTTCAGCGCCGACATCAGGTCGATGACATTGTCCTTGCCCTTATCGGCGTCGTCCTCGTCCTCCTCGACCGCAACCTTGGTCTTTTTCCCCTTCAGCTTCTTCTGAACGAGATCCTTGAGCGCGGCCGAATAGTTGTCCTTGAAACTGGTTGCGTCGAACGGGGCCGTCTTGCGCTCGATTAGCGCGGTCGCTACCTCCAGCAGGTCCTTTTCGGACGTGCAGCCTGACAGGCCCGAAAACATTGGATCGGCCTTGCGCAGCTCGTCGGCGTAATGCAGCGTTTCGAGCAGCAGCCCGTCGCCGCAGGGCTTGATCGCAGCGATATATTCGCGACCGCGAAGAGTCAGCTGACCCAGACCAATCTTGCCCGCCTTGCGAAGAGCGTCGCGCACTACGCGGTAGGCGTCTTCGGCGAGGTCATCCGCGGGCACGAGATAATAGGGTTTGTCATAGTAGATCGGCGATATCTCGGACGAATCGACGAACTGCACAAGTTCGAGGGTTTTCTTAGTCTCCAGCTTCACAGCGTCGATTTCGTCTGGATCGAGCAGGACATACTTGCCGTCCTCGTATTCATAGCCCTTGACGATGTCGTCGGTATCGACGGGTCCGATGCCGGTCACGACCTTGTCGTAATGAACGGGCTTGCCCGAGGGTTCGTGGATCTGGCGAAAAGAAAAGCGGGCGCCCGTCTTGGTGGCGCTGAAAAGCTCAACGGGAATAGAGACCAGCGAGAGCCGGAGCTGACCTTTCCAGAGTGCACGCGATACCATCAGCTATCCCCTGTCATCACCGGCTAGTGTTTGAGCGTTTTCGCATATCTGTCGCCAGCCAACAGGCGCTCGAGCGCCGCCACGTCGTCGTCGGTGATGACGGGAACAGGGTCGGATACCATGGCCTGGAGCACCTCGGTGGAAAGAGCCCCGTTTCCAATCGCCCATTCCATTGCGTCGCGCGTCTCCCGCTCGGCTTTCAATTGCGCATAAAGCGCCAGGATCAGTCGATCGCGGTGGTCCATCGGCTTTTCGGCTTTCGGGGCGTTTTTTCGTGTGATTGTGCTCATGTGCCGGTAACGTAGTCGGTGGGGTAAAGTTCCGCCAACTTCCGCCAGACAAGCCGAAACCCGGTCGCAGGGGCGACCGGGCTCTGGGGAGGTCAGTTCGTTGTTGTATGGGCTCAGTAGCCGTAGCCGTAGTTGATGACGACCTTGGCCTTGTAGTGCTTCTTGTAGCCGTAAGGCTTGTAGCTGTGGCTCTTGTAGCCGTACTGCTTGTGGCCATAGCTCTTCTTGTAGCCGTAGGACTTGTGGCCGTAGCTCTTGGAGTAACCGTAGCTCTTGTAGCCATAACCACCGGCCTGCGAGGGAGCGGCGATAGAGACGGCGGCGACTGCGGCGACGATGGCGGAGATGATGAACTTGCGCATGGTGTAAATCCTTTGATCCGGGTTGCGGATGAGTTCGTCTCATCCAGTGACCCGACAATGCCATGGCGTTCAGGATCGTGCTGTTTCGCATGGAACAGGCCTCGGATACTCCCGATGCTGCGCTTGCTAACACTCTCTTAACCATAATGATGTCTTAATGAACGTATTAGGGTTTTGTGCGCTGCACGTCATCCTTTGACCAAGATTGGCCGCAAGAAGGCAGGCAGGACGCTTTAAGACACGCCAGTGCGCGGTCTGCGGCAGCTGCCGGGTAATCTTGTAACAGTGACGTTTAAGCCACCTGGCGAAGAGCATGACTTAAGCTCTTGCCGGGCGTTTGGATTCGGGGACTTAGGAACGATGGAACAGGTTGGATTGGCAGCAACGAGCGATGTTTCGCTCTGGTCGCTTTTCATGCAGGCGGGCTTCGTTGTGAAGCTGGTCATGCTCGGACTGATTGGGGCTTCGGTGTGGACCTGGGCGATCGTCGTCGACAAGACGCTGAAGTTCGGCAAGGTTCGCCGCCAGCTCGACGCCTTCGAACAGGTGTTCTGGTCGGGGCAGTCGCTCGAGGAGCTCTATCGGACGCTCTCCGATCGCACGACCTCAGGCATGGGTGCGATTTTCGTATCGGCCATGCGCGAATGGAAGAAGAGCTTCGAGCGCGGTGCCCGCTCGCCGATCGGCCTGCAGATGCGCATCGACCGCGCCATGGATGTGACGCTGTCGCGCGAAGCAGAGACGCTGGAAGCACGCCTCGGATCGTTGGCCACCATCGGTTCGGCGGGTCCTTTCGTCGGCCTGTTCGGTACGGTCGTCGGTATCATGACCTCTTTCCAGGCGATCGCCGGTTCGAAACAGACCAGTCTCGCGGTTGTTGCGCCGGGTATCGCCGAAGCGCTGCTGGCGACGGCAATCGGCCTGCTCGCCGCTATTCCGGCGGTTATCGCCTATAACAAGTTCTCCGCCGATGCGGGCAAGCTGACGGCTCGCATGGAAGGTTTCGCCGATGAGTTCTCGGCCATTCTTTCGCGCCAGATCGATGAGAAGCTGCAGCCGCGGCAAGCTGCACAGTAAGCACGGATCGCCAGCGAATACGGAGTAAGTACCATGGGTATGGCAATGGGCGGATCGAAGGGCTCGGGCGGCGGACGTCGCCGGCGGGGTCGCGGCGGCAAGGCCATCATGAGCGAGATCAACGTGACGCCGTTCGTCGATGTCATGTTGGTTCTCCTGATCATCTTCATGGTGGCCGCCCCGATGATGACGGTCGGCGTTCCGATCGACCTGCCGGAAACCCAGGCCAAGGCGCTGAATTCCGAAACGCAGCCAATCACGCTCTCCGTCAAGACCAATGGCGAAGTCTTCCTGCAGGAAACCCCGATCCCGCTTGAAGAGATCGTTGCCAAGCTCGAAGCGATTGCCACCACTGGCTACAGCGAGCGCATCTTCGTGCGCGGCGATGCGACGGCGCCCTATGGCGTGATCGCCGACGTGATGACGCGCATCCAGAATTCGGGCTTCAAGAATATCGGCCTCGTTACGCAGCCGAAGAAGGACCAGTAGAGCGCGCGCGATGAAGACCAGTCTCGTCACATCTGCGGTTCTGCATGCGCTGGTTCTCACCTGGGCGCTGGTGTCGCTCGGCAGTCCGGAAGCTTTCGAAGTTATGGACAGCGAGGCGCTGCCTGTCGAGATGGTGCCTGTCGAGGAACTGACGCAGACACAGCAGGGCGTGAAGGAAGCGCCGAAGGCGGAGAAGTCGTCGCCAACGCCGACCAAGCGTCCCGACAAGGTCGAGAATGCCGAAAATGCCGGTGACAACGACGTCGATCTGAAGACGCCGCCGGTCCCGGATGCGAAGCCTGCCAACACGGAATCGGCCGCCGCTCCGGAAAAGACCGAAAAGGCCTTGCCGACGCCTGATCCCGTGAAAGAAGAGATAGAGGAACAGACCGAGGAAAAGCCGGCATCCGAGCCAGCGACCGAAGTCGCGGCTTTGCCAACGCCCAAGGAAGAGGTCAAGCCGGAGTCGCAGCCCGAGGAGACGCCCGCGGAAGAGCAGCCGGCCGAGAACCCGGAAGCCGAAGCGCTTCCCGACAAGATCCCGACGCCGATGGCCAAGCCCAAGGTTGAGCCGCAGGCCCAGACTGCAAAGACGCCGGACCGCAAGAAAGAGGAAGCCAAGAAGGAAACGAAGAAGGCCACGTCCGCCAATGAAAGCGATTTCAATGCTGACGAGGTGGCCGCTCTTCTGAACAAAACCGATCCTTCCGGCGGCGGTGCAAAACGTTCGACAGAAACAGCGTCGCTCGGCACGAAGAAGACGACGACCGGCAATACGCTCTCCCAAAGCGAGATGGACGCGCTGCGCGGCCAGATTCAGAACAACTGGTCCGTTCTTGCGGGTATCGCCGACGCAGGCGAGGTTCGGGTTCGTATCGCCATGCAACTCGATCGCGACGGCAATATCATCGGCGATCTGGATGTTGAAGCGACCGGGGGATCCGAGGCTGCACGCAGGACGATTGCCGGTGGCGCGCGCCGTGCCGTGTTGAAATCCGTCCCCTTCAAGGGCTTGCCCCTGAAAAATACGACTCGTGGAGCGAAGTGGTTGTGAACTTCGATCCGAGTTCGATGATGATCCAATAGTCAATAATGAATGGCTGAAAGGCTTCGATGATATGCTGAGACGCACCTTTTTCCGTATTCTCGTCACGCTTGCGGCGGTTGTCACCTTGTCGACACCGCCCGCATTTGCGCTTGTCGAACTGAATCTTAACAAGGGCAACGTCGAGCCGATGCCCATTGCCGTCACCGACTTCCTGCAAGGGAGCTCGGCCAGAAGATTTCCGACGTCGTGGCCGCCGACCTGAAACGATCAGGCCTCTTTGCGCCGATCGACAAGGGCGCCTTCATCGAGAAGATCAGCAATCCAGACGCGGCTCCCCGCTTCGAGGACTGGAAGATCATCAATGCTCAGGCGCTTGTCACCGGCCGCGTGACGCAGGAGGCCGACGGGCGTCTCAAGGCGGAGTTTCGCCTTTGGGACTCGTTTGCCGGGCAGCAGTTGACCGGCCAGCAGTTCTTTACCCAACCGGAAAACTGGCGTCGCGTCGCTCATATCATTGCCGACGCGATCTATGAGCAGATCACCGGCGAAAAGGGCTATTTCGATACGCGGATCGTCTATGTCGCCGAAAGTGGCCCGAAGACAGCCCGCAAGCGTCAACTGGCGATCATGGACCAGGACGGAGCCAATGCCCGTGCCGTCACCAACAACAACGATCTCGTGCTGACGCCGCGGTTTTCGCCGAACAAGCAGGAAATCACCTATATGTCGTTCGAGGGCAACCAGCCGCGCGTCTATCTGCTGCAACTGGAAACCGGGCAACGCGAAGTCGTGGGCAATTTCCCGGGCATGACCTTTGCACCGCGCTTTTCGCCGGACGGCCAGCGGGTCATCATGAGCCTGCAGCAGGAAGGCAATGCCAACATCTACACGATGGACCTGCGCTCGCGCACAACGACCCGCCTGACGAATACAGCCGCGATCGATACGTCGCCCTCCTATTCGCCTGATGGTAGCCAGGTGGTGTTCGAAAGCGACCGCGGCGGCAAGCAGCAGCTCTACGTGATGAGCGCCAATGGTGGCGGCCAGAACCGCATCTCCTTCGGCGACGGCTCCTATTCGACGCCGGTCTGGTCACCGCGCGGCGATCTGATCGCCTTTACCAAACAATCTGGCGGCAAGTTCTCGATTGGTGTGATGAAGCCTGACGGTTCGGGCGAGCGCATCCTCACGACGGGCTTCCACAATGAAGGCCCGACATGGGCACCGAATGGCCGCGTGCTGATGTTCTTCCGTCAGAATGCCGGTGCCGGTGGTCCGCAGCTCTATTCCATCGATCTGACCGGTTACAACGAACAGCTTGTTTCGACGCAGGGCTTCGCGTCCGACCCGGCCTGGTCGCCGCTCCTGGAATAGCTCTTGTGCATTGCGGCGGGAATTGTGGCAGTGCTGCCGCGTTCTCGCCGCAAAGTGCTGATTAGCAAGCCTTCAAGTATAGAATTGTCAATCTGTTAACCATACCTGTTGAAATCGGATTAACCGCTTCCGGTTACAGTCTGGCAACCCTGAATACAAACAGTCCAGATTTTTACTGACAGCCAAGGAGACCGGCCCATGAGCCGCATTCACACCCCGGCCGCAAGCCGCATGAATACCATCGCTCGCAATCCGGTGATGATTGCCTTGTTCATGACGCTCGCCATCGCCGGCTGCGCATCGAAGAAGAACCTGCCGAACAACGCCAACGACCTTGGCCTCGGCGCCAATGCCGCGACCCCGGGTTCGCAGCAGGATTTCACGGTCAACGTCGGCGACCGCATCTTCTTCGACACCGATTCGTCGTCGATCCGCGCCGATGCACAGTCTACCCTCGCTCGCCAGGCCCAGTGGCTTGCCAAGTACCCGAACTACCAGATCACGGTCGAAGGCCACGCCGACGAACGCGGTACCCGCGAATACAACCTCGCACTCGGCGCTCGTCGTGCTGCAGCTACCAAGGACTTCCTTGCTTCGCAGGGCGTTCCGGGCAACCGCATGCGCACGATCTCCTTCGGCAAGGAAAAGCCGGTCGCCGTCTGCGACGACATTTCCTGCTGGTCGCAGAACCGCCGCGCCGTCACGGTGCTGGGTGGCGCCGGCATGTAATGCCGGCTCCTATCGAAAAGACACCGGAAATGGCGGCAGTTTTGCCGCCATTTCTTTTTATCCATACTTTGGCCGAACTCCGTTGCTTTTTGACGGCAATTGGAAAAGTGTGCGGCAATCACCGCAAGGCCGCAATCCCAATGGCCGGCGGGTGAGATCATGGGTTTTCGAACAGGATATGACGATATGAAACATCTTGTCGTGGCAGCAATGATTGGCCTTTCCGCCGTGGCGGGTCTGGGTCAGCCGGCGATGGCCATGCCGCTTTCAGCGCTTTTGAACCGCGCCCTCCACGGCGATGCCCAGACCGGGCAGACGCCGCCGCTCTTGAAAGTCCAGGCGACTGAAGCCGGACGTGTCGGGCAGCTCGAAGAACAGATCCGCTCTCTCAACGGGCGTATCGAGGAGATGAGTTTCCAGCTTCTGCAGATGCAGGAGCAGATCCGCAAATTTCAGGAGGACAATGAATTCCGCTTCCAGGATCTGGAAAGCGGAAAACCGGGAGCCACCAAGAAGAGCGGCGCGCTGGAAACACCGAAGACCAACGACCAGGCATCCGCAACCGCTCCGGCAGGCGAGGCCCAGGCAACGGCAACCGATCCCAACGCAGGTTTGGGATCGGACACTGCGGCAGCGACACCACCCTCGACGCTGGGCCAGATCATTTTCGATGAGAACGGCAATCCGGTTGCCGCCAATACGGATACGCAGGCAGGTCTCGACACCACGCTTCCGGGTATCGACAGCGGCATCAATGCAACCCCGGAAACACAACAGCAGACAGCTTCGCTCGATAATCCCGGCGATCTCTATCAGGCCGCCTACGGTCATGTGCTGTCTGGCGACTATGGCGTGGCCGAACAGGAGTTCCGCGACTACCTGGATGTTTTCCCGAACGGCGAAAAGGCAGCCGATGCGAGTTTCTGGATGGGCGAAGCCCAATATTCGCAGGGCAAATTCAACGAATCGGCCAAGACCTTTCTGAATGCCCATCAGGCCTACAGCAAATCGCCGAAGGCCCTGAAATGCTGCTGAAGCTCGGTATGTCGCTCGCAGCGCTCGACAACAAGGACACCGCCTGCGCCACGTTGCGCGAGGTGAACAAGCGTTATCCGAAGGCCTCCAGCGCCGTGAAGGCCAAGGTGACCAGCGAGCAGAGCCGCCTTGCCTGCTAAGGCCAAGTCGACGGGCACTGCTGCGGTTCGAGATGCCGCGCGTCAATTTCTCAACAGATTCAAGAAACCCGGCCTTATCCTCGTTGCCGTTTCCGGTGGCAGCGATTCCAAGGGGCTGCTTATTGCCCTGCACGAAGCCATGGTCGGCATGCCGGGATTTTCGCTGGCCGCCTGCACGGTGGACCACGCCCTTCGTCCCGAATCAGCGGCAGAAGCCAATGCCGTCGCGCAGCTTTGCGCCCGCCTTGGGTTTGTCCACCTGATCCGACGCTGGGATGGGGAGAAACCGCCAACCGGTCTTCAGGCGGCGGCCCGCAATGCGCGCTACAGCCTGTTATCGGCGGCAGCGCAGGAAACGGGCGCTCTGTGCGTCGTCACCGGCCATTCGCGCAACGACCAGATCGAGACGATCGTTATGCGCAGCGTCCGTTCCAGCAGGGACAGCACAGGCTTTTCCGGCATGGCGGATGCCGTGCTTTTCGATCGCATGACATGGATCCTGCGTCCGTTTCTCGATCTCGATCGCGTGGCGATCTCGCGACTATCTTTTGGAGCGCGGAGAGGGCTGGTTTGAGGATCCGAGCAATGACAGCCTTCGTTTTGAGCGGGTCAGGGTGCGCCAGGCGCTGGCTGAAAGCGGCGAGGCTGGCGCGCAGGATGAAGAGGGCGGACCGGCGGAGCGGCTGGCAGTGGCAAAACAGGCGGCGGCATTTCTGGCGGCGCATGCACGGGTGTACGACAGGCTTGTGGCACGGATCGATCCGGTGGGGGCTGATGCCTGCTCCGGTGGTGCGGCCATGAAGGCAATTCTGTCGCTCGCTGCCTGCCTTGGCGGGCGTGCCTATCTTCCCGGTCGCGAGACGACGGATCGCATGCGTCGTTTCATCGATAGCGGGCTCGACGGGCGGCAAACGGCGGGGCGTGTGGTGTTCGACCGCCGCCGCTTTGGTCTTTACTTGTATCGCGAAGCGCGGGACCTGCCTGACCTGCGCCTGGAATCGGGGGAAGACTGCATTTGGGACGGCCGCTTCCACATGCGAAACCGAAGCAAAAGGGTCATGAGCGCCTCCGCAGGGACCATCGATACGCAGACAGTGGCGGGACTCATTGCCGCAGGTGTGCCGCACGGTGTGGCGCGGCGCGCGGTGCGGGCGTCTCCACCGCTTTCCATGGCCGGCACTGAGATTGCCACTGCAACCCCTGTGAACATTGAGGTTTGCCTTTCGCCGTGGGACACCTTTTTGCCGCGTTTCGACATGATACTCGCAAATCAGTGCGCTGCGCTTTTGGGTCGGGAGCCCTACAAGCCCCTGCCGGTTCACCATGTTTTCGCAGAAACTGCCGGCTTTTGAAGGATAAAGATGGCTTGAGCCGCGGTTTGCCTTGGCAAGGCGATCCGGCAACCCTATGTTAAGCGCAAGAAAGCAGCTTCAAATCATTGCAGGCTGCGAGAGGTTCCGGGGAGTTCGATGAACCCTAATTTTCGTAATTTTGCCCTTTGGGCAATCATAGCGCTTCTTTTGATCGCATTGTTCAGCATGTTCCAGCAACCGGCCGAGCGCACGGGCTCGCGCGAAATTCCATTCTCGCAGTTCATGAAGGACGTGGATGGCGGCCGGGTCAAGGAAGTCGTGATCACCGGCAACAAGGTGATCGGCTCCTATGGCGAGAGCGGCGCGACCTTCCAGACCTATGCTCCGGCGGTGGATACAGCGCTGACCGAGCGTATGGAAGCCAAGAACGTGACCGTCACGGTTCGCCCCGAAACCGATGGTTCTTCCGGCTTCCTCAGCTATGTCGGCACTTTGTTGCCCATGCTTTTGATCCTTGGTGTCTGGTTGTTCTTCATGCGTCAGATGCAGGGCGGCTCGCGTGGCGCCATGGGCTTTGGCAAGTCCAAGGCCAAGCTTTTGACTGAAGCGCACGGTCGCGTCACGTTTGACGACGTCGCTGGTGTCGATGAAGCCAAGCAGGATCTTGAGGAAATCGTCGAGTTCCTGCGTGATCCGCAGAAATTCCAGCGTCTCGGCGGCCGCATTCCACGTGGCGTGCTTCTGGTTGGTCCTCCCGGTACCGGTAAGACGCTTTTGGCCCGTTCCGTGGCCGGTGAAGCCAATGTTCCGTTCTTTACCATTTCGGGTTCGGACTTCGTCGAAATGTTCGTCGGTGTCGGTGCAAGCCGAGTCCGTGACATGTTCGAGCAGGCCAAGAAGAATGCGCCCTGCATCATCTTCATCGACGAAATCGACGCTGTCGGCCGCCATCGTGGCGCCGGTCTCGGCGGTGGCAATGACGAGCGCGAACAGACGCTCAACCAGTTGCTCGTCGAGATGGACGGCTTCGAGGCCAATGAAGGCATCATCCTGATCGCTGCGACCAACCGTCCTGATGTTCTCGACCCTGCGCTTCTGCGTCCAGGCCGTTTCGACCGCCAGGTCGTCGTTCCGAACCCTGACATCAATGGCCGCGAGCGTATTCTCAAGGTCCACGTGCGAAATGTGCCCTTGGCGCCGAATGTCGACCTCAAGGTTCTTGCCCGCGGCACCCCAGGTTTTTCCGGTGCCGACCTGATGAACCTCGTCAATGAATCTGCCCTGATGGCTGCGCGTCGCAATAAGCGCGTCGTCACCATGCAGGAATTCGAAGACGCCAAGGACAAGATTATGATGGGCGCGGAGCGCCGCTCGTCCGCCATGACCGAGGCCGAGAAGAAGCTGACGGCCTATCACGAAGCTGGCCATGCGATCACGGCGCTCAAGGTGCCGCTCGCCGATCCGTTGCACAAGGCAACGATCATTCCGCGCGGCCGTGCGCTCGGCATGGTCATGCAGCTTCCCGAAGGCGACCGCTATTCGATGAGCTACAAGTGGATGGTGTCGCGCCTGATTATCATGATGGGCGGCCGCGTGGCCGAAGAGATCACTTTCGGCAAGGAAAACATCACGTCCGGCGCATCCTCCGATATCGAGCAGGCGACCAAGTTGGCGCGTGCAATGGTCACGCAGTGGGGCTTCTCCGACGTGCTGGGTCATGTTGCCTATGGTGAAAACCAGCAGGAAGTGTTCCTTGGGCATTCTGTCTCTCAGTCCAAGAACGTATCGGAATCGACTGCGCAGAAGATCGACACGGAGGTTCGCCGCCTGATCGACGAGGCTTATGTGGAAGCGACCCGTATCATTACCGAGATGAACAGCGAATTCGTCGCGATTGCCGAAGGTCTGCTCGAATACGAGACGCTGACAGGCGACGAGATCAAGGCTCTGATCCGCGGCGAAAAGCCGGCGCGCGATCTGGGCGACGATTCGACGCCGCATCGCGGTTCCGCTGTCCCTTCGGCCGGTTCGAAGAAGGACGGTTCGGTTGGCACCAAGGGCGATGAGGCCGAAGGTGGCTTCGAACCCCAGCCGCAATAACGAGCGAACCGTAAGGTATGATGAAAGCCGCCGACCGTAGGGTCAGGCGGCTTTTTCTTTGGCTCGGGTAGAGGTTCGCAGCCACCCGCCCATTTGGTAACCGGATGTAATGATTTCTGATGATAGAACTGGTGCCATTTATTGCAGTTTTATGGCACAGAGAGCGCCAGCATGCCGGATTTCCGTGCCAGATGGCACGATGACAGCGGAGCGCCCAGAGCGCGCGCACGGTGTGATAACAGGAACGGAGCTTACATGAAGCGGAAATATTTCGGTACGGACGGCATCCGCGGGCAGTCGAACATGTTTCCGATGACGCCAGATCTAGCCATGCGCGTCGGCATCGCCGTCGGAACGATCTTTCGCAACGGCGCCCATCGTCACCGGGTGGTGATCGGCAAGGATACCCGGCTTTCGGGCTACATGCTGGAAAATGCCATGGTTGCGGGGTTCACCGCCGCCGGCCTTGATGTCTTCCTGCTCGGCCCGATCCCGACGCCCGGCGTCGCCATGCTGACGCGCTCCTTGCGTGCGGATATCGGCGTGATGATTTCCGCCTCGCACAATCCCTTTGCCGATAACGGCATCAAGCTCTTCGGCCCTGATGGCTATAAACTTTCCGACGAGATGGAGAGCCAAATCGAGGATCTTCTCGACAAGGACATGACGGCGCAACTGGCAAAGTCGCATGAGATCGGCCGTGCCAAGCGCGTCGAGGGTGATATCTATCGTTATATCGAACATGCCAAGCGCACCTTGCCGCGTGACGTGACGCTGCAGGGTCTGCGCATTGCGATCGATTGCGCAAATGGCGCTGCCTACAAAGTGGCTCCGCTGGCGCTTTGGGAACTAGGCGCCGATGTGGTGACAATCGGCAATGAGCCGAACGGCGTCAACATCAATCTCGATTGCGGCTCGACGCATCCGGAAACTTTGGCCCGGAAGGTGCATGAGGTCCGCGCCGACATCGGGATCGCGCTGGATGGCGACGCCGACCGCGTGCTGATCGTCGACGAAAACGGCACGGTGATCGACGGCGATCAGTTGATGGCCGTGATTGCCGATAGCTGGGCGGCGGAAGGCACGCTGAAAGGCGGCGGCATCGTTGCGACCGTCATGTCTAACCTGGGCCTTGAGCGCTACCTGAACGGTCGAGGGCTCGATCTGCACCGCACCAAGGTCGGCGACCGCTATGTCGTCGAGCATATGCGCCAAAATGATTTCAACGTCGGCGGCGAACAGTCCGGTCATATCGTGTTGTCCGATTTCGGCACGACCGGTGACGGCCTCGTTGCTGCGCTGCAGATTCTTGCCTGCGTCAAGCGGCAGGGCCGCACGGTCAGCGAAGTTTGCAACCGTTTCGAGCCTGTGCCGCAGATCCTCAAGAATGTACGTGTCTCCACCGGCAAGCCGTTGGAAGACAATGCGGTTCGAGCAGCCATCGCCGATGCCGAAGCCGAGCTTGCAAAGTCCGGCCGCCTGCTGATCCGTCCGTCCGGCACTGAGCCGCTGATCCGGGTGATGGCGGAAGGTGACGATCGGGCACAGGTGGAGCGGATCGTCAACGATCTCATCGGCGTCATCGGCAACGCACGCAGCGCGGCCTGATCACCGCAATACTTCCCATTTTTGAAAATTGCAGAAGGACCGGTCGGCGCATCGGTCCTTTTTTATGTCTAGTTCGAGCTTTTCTTGGTAAATAGTCCTTAATACTGAAATACATTAACAAGCACGGTAAATTTTTGTAGTTAATCGAGCCTTAACCTTTCTAATCCATGATCCATTGCGAGAAACGGATTTTGGACACCGCAATACGGGTGGCCAAGCAACAATGGTATTGGAGTGTGGCCATGAAGAAGATTTTGAGTGGCGTTGTTGCAGCACTGCTCTGCGGCACATCGGCTTATGCGGCGGACGTCTATGAACCGCCGGTCGAGCAGCCCATCATTGAGCAGCCGGTTGCCGTTGAGGCCGCCAGCGGCTGGTACCTGCGAGGTGACGCCGGCTATTCGTTCACCAAGCTGCGCGGTGCGCATTTCTACCAAGGTTCGAATGCCAACGACCGCGATTTCGACAGCGCCGATCTGGACGATTCCTACACTCTGGGCATCGGTGCCGGCTATCAGGTCAACAACTACCTGCGCGGCGACGTGACGCTCGATTATCTCGGCGAGGCCGATTTCGAAGGCTCGACGAGCGGCGCCTGCGGCGTGGCTGCGGCCTGCACCTCGCGTGACATTTCGTCGATGACCGCCTGGAGCCTGCTCGCCAACGCCTATGTCGACATCGGCACCTATGGTTCGATTACACCTTACGTCGGCGCCGGTATCGGTGGCACGAATGTCAAGTGGGACAAGCTCCGCAACACGAGCTGCGAAACCGGCAATCCGGCAAACTGCGATCCGACCGTCGAACACGGTGGCAAAGACAAGTGGCGCTTTACTTACGCGCTGATGGCCGGCGCGTCGATCGACGTGACCTGCAACGTCAAGGCCGACCTCGGCTATCGCTTCCGCCATGTATTGGGCGGCAACATGTTCGGCTATGAGCAAAACGGCGGCCCGGGTTCCGACAAGGGGCTATATCTGCACGAAGCCCGCGCCGGCATGCGCTACTCTTTCGGCGGATGCGAACAGCCTTACGAGCCGGTCGATTACCCTGCTCCCCAGCCTGTCTATAAGTAACAGCGCTCCCAATTACATCCTGAATTCAAGCCGTCCGGTTCCGCCGGGCGGCTTTTGCGTTGGGCTTGATTGGCGCTCGTTGACAAACGGCAGAACGGGGCGTGCACCTTTAAGGCTTTCTTAACGGAGGACGATTTATGGTTAACGAACTCTGAAACGCGGATTCGAGGCAAGGCCCGACGCGCCGGAGATGCAAAACTTTCCATTGAATAGGCGCACGGACTGCGCGGCGGAAAAGGGTGAAGACCATGAACTGGCGCAACACATTTGTCGGCATCTCCGTCGCACTCGCGTCAGTTGCGCCCATGACTGCGCTTGCGGAAGACATCATCGACGCGCCCGAAGTGACGATCTCGACCGCGGCTGAACAGCAGGGCTTCTATCTGCGCGGCGACATCGGCTACGCGCCGTGGAGCGGGCAGGGCGATCCATCCTACCGCACCTTCGATGCCGGCACCGGCACCTATGGCAGCGTGCCCTTCAATGGCGAGCGATTCGGTGAACCTCTCGCTGCCTCTCTCGGTCTCGGTTACCAGATCAATGACATGTTCCGCGCCGACGTCACCGGGGATTATTTCGATGGTCGCTTCGAAGGCGCTTCGGCGGTGGCGCTACCCTGCGCGGGCGAGGGGCGGGCACGACTTGCTCCATCGGCACGAATGCCGACGTCAAGGCCTATGGCCTGATGGCCAATGCCTATGTCGATCTCGGCACGCTGGCCGGCTTCACGCCCTATCTGGGGGCCGGCCTTGGGGCCACCAACCTGCGCTTCTCGGACGTGTCGCAGACATCCGCCTGCATCGCCGGTCTCGGCGTCTGCTCCGGTGGATCTTCGGCGAGTGCTTCCTATGATGGCTATGACAGCTGGCGCTTCACCTATGCGCTGATGGCCGGCGTCTCCTACGACGTCACCGATCGCCTGAAGCTCGATCTTGGCTATCGTTATTCCCATATCGGCAGCGGTGAGATGTTTGGTTTTGGTGCCGAATCACTGGCCGGTGCCAGCGGCGCAAAAGGTCTCGACGATGGCCTGGGGCGCCACGAATTGCGCGCCGGGTTGCGGCTGTCCATCTGGTAGCGCGCTTGCGCCGCTTGGATCCTTTGTCCGCAGCGCCAAAAATCTTGTCATTCACGACACAACATTCTTGACTTCCTTCCCGCTCCACCATATTCACGGCGGCAGGCCACCTCTCCCTAACGAGAGGCTTTCTATCTGGAAGGATAGCTTTGATGACGAACCCTGCGACACCGGACCTGCGTCCGAAAAACACCCATTTTTCTTCTGGTCCCTGCTCGAAGCGTCCCGGTTGGTCGCTCGAAGCGCTCTCCGATGCCGCCCTCGGGCGCTCGCATCGCGCCAAGATCGGCAAGAGCAAGCTCAAGCAGGCCATCGATCTCACCCGTGAAGTTCTTGATGTGCCTGCGGATTACCGCATCGGCATCGTGCCTGCGTCCGACACCGGCGCCGTCGAAATGGCGCTCTGGTCGCTACTCGGCCCGCGTGGCGTCGACATGGTCGCCTGGGAAAGCTTCGGCTCCGGCTGGGTCTCGGATGTCGTCAAGGAACTCAAGCTCCCGGATGTCAGAAAGTTCGTCGCCGATTACGGCAAGCTGGTCGATTTCTCGAAGGTCGATTTCGATCGCGACGTCGTCTTCACCTGGAACGGCACCACCTCTGGCGTGCGCGTCCCGAATGCCGATTTCATTCCTGCTGACCGCAAGGGCCTGACGATCTGCGATGCGACGTCCGCCGCTTTTGCCCAGGATCTCGATTTCGCCAAGCTCGATGTCGTAACCTTCTCCTGGCAGAAGGTTCTCGGCGGCGAGGGCGCGCATGGCATCCTCATCCTCAGCCCACGTGCCGTCGAGCGTCTAGAGAGCTATGAGCCTTCCTGGCCGCTGCCGAAGATCTTCCGCATGACCAAGGGCGGCAAGATCATCGAAGGCATCTTCCAGGGCGAGACGATCAACACGCCGTCGATGCTCTGCGTCGAGGACTATATCGATGCGCTCCTGTGGGCAAAATCGCTCGGCGGCCTGAAGGCGCTGATCGCGCGGGCCGATGCCAATGCACAGGCCATCGAGGATTTCGTCGCCAAGACCGACTGGATCGCCAATCTGGCGGTTGATCCGGCGACGCAGTCCAACACCTCCGTCTGCCTGAAGATCGTCGATCCGCAAGTTGCTGCCCTTGATGCAGCAGGCCAAGATGCCTTTGCCAAGGGCATGGTGGCGCTGCTGGAAAAGCAGGGTGTCGCCCATGATATCGGCGCCTATCGCGATGCTCCCTCGGGTTTCCGTATTTGGGCTGGCGCGACGATCGAAACAACGGACCTTAAGGCGCTGATGCCGTGGTTCGACTGGGCGTTCGCGACGCAGAAGGCAACGCTTTCCCAGGCTGCGGCCTGACGCTTTCGACCGCGCCGACAGGGCGCGGTTACACCATCCCTTTCATTTTTGACGAAACTCATGGAGGCCTCTCATGGCACCTCGCGTACTCGTATCCGACGAACTTTCCGAAACCGCCGTCCAGATATTCCGGGATCGCGGCGTCGACGTCGATTTTCAGCCGAAGCTTGGCAAGGACAAGGACAAGCTTGCCGAGATCATCGGCAACTATGACGGTCTTGCCATCCGTTCCGCCACCAAGGCGACGGAAAAGCTGATCGCTGCTGCGACCAATCTCAAGGTCATCGGCCGCGCCGGCATCGGCGTCGACAATGTCGATATTCCGGCCGCCTCGCGCCGCGGTATCATCGTCATGAACACGCCGTTCGGCAATTCGATCACCACGGCCGAACATGCCATCGCGCTGATCTTTGCGGTTGCCCGGCAGTTGCCGCAGGCCGATGCCTCGACGCAGGCCGGCAAGTGGGAAAAGTCCAAGTTCATGGGCGTCGAGATCACCGGCAAGACGCTCGGCGTCATCGGTGCCGGCAATATCGGCGGCATCGTCTGCGCCCGGGCCATCGGCTTGAAGATGCACGTCATTGCTTACGACCCCTTCCTGTCGAAGGAGCGCGCCGAGGAAATGGGCGTCGTCAAGGTCGAGCTCGACGAACTGCTGGCCCAGGCGGATTTCATCACCCTGCACGTGCCGATGACCGACAAGACGCGCGGTATCCTGAGCCGCGAAGCCCTGGCGAAGACCAAGCCGGGCGTGCGCATCATCAACTGTGCCCGCGGCGGTCTGGTCGACGAGCAGGCGCTGGCCGATGCCATCAAGTCCGGCCATGTCGCCGGTGCAGGCTTTGACGTTTTCGAAGTCGAGCCTGCCACAGAAAGCCCGCTGTTCGGCCTTCCGAACGTCGTCTGCACGCCGCATCTGGGTGCGTCCACGACCGAAGCGCAGGAGAATGTGGCCCTCCAGGTTGCCGAGCAGATGTCGGATTATCTGATCAAGGGTGCTGTCTCCAACGCCATCAACATGCCGTCGATCACGGCCGAGGAAGCGCCGCTTCTCAAGCCCTTCATCAAGCTTGCGGATGTGCTCGGGGCCTTTGTCGGCCAGGTCACGGAAAGCGCGATCAAGGAAATCGAAATCCTTTACGACGGTGCGACGGCGAGCATGAACACGCGGGCGCTGACCAGTGCGGCCCTTGCCGGTCTGATCCGCGCGCAGGTAGCCGACGTCAACATGGTTTCGGCACCTGTGATGATCAAGGAAAAGGGCATCATCCTGTCCGAGGTCAAGCGCGACAAGTCGGGCGTCTTCGACGGCTACATCAAGCTCACGGTGACGACGGACAACCAGACGCGCTCTATCGCCGGCACGGTGTTCTCGGATGGCAAGCCGCGCTTCATCCAGATCAAGGACATCAACCTCGATGCCGATGTCGGCAATCACATGGTCTACATCACCAATACCGACGTTCCCGGCATGATCGGCTTCATCGGCACGACCCTGGGGGATGCAGGCGTCAACATCGCCAACTTCCAGCTTGGCCGCAACACGGCGGGTTCGGATGCGATTGCGCTTCTGTATGTCGATGGTGCTGTTTCGGAAGCCGTGCTCGACAAGCTGCGCGCCAACCCGGCCATCCGGGCCGCCAAGCTGCTGGTCTTCAACGTCGACTGATAGCATCCCAAGCGATCGAAAGGGCACGCCTGGTCAACCGCCGGGCGTGCCCTTTTAGTTTGAGCGTGATTTGCTTTGCGGGAACCAATCCTGGTCCTCGGCGTTTCTGGCCATGGACCAGATCATCGCCGAAATCTTCCCGAATACCCAACTGCCATACCCGATCATTTTTGCCCGCTTCTGCGGTGCCATCTTTTTCGGGGGATTGATCGGGATCGAACGGGAAGTGCGCGACAGGCCGGCGGGTCTCAGGACCCATATTCTCGTCAGTCTCGCGGCCGCGGTTTTTGCGATCATCTCGATAGAGAGCATTCACATGCCCGGTTTGTCAGAGGAGCAGGTGCGTATTGATCCGCTGCGCGTTGTCGAAGCGGTGACGGCCGGCGTCGCGTTTCTGGCCGCCGGAACGATCTTCCTGTCCAAGGGCGAGGTTCATGGGCTGACCACAGGTGCAGGCCTCTGGCTTGCCGGCGCGATCGGGCTGGCATTGGGCTTCGGCCATTGGCTGATTGCCGCCTTTGCGCTGGTAGCAGGGCTGACGGTGCTTTTGCCGTCGGCCGTTTTGAGATCCGGATGAAGTGGAAGAGCGAGCAAGACGCTGCGACGAAACTCACCGAAAAATCCGAATAACGATTCTCAAGCCGGATCCTTGGGGCGCCCCCGTTCGGCAACGGCGATGCCGCCAAGTACAAGCCCCATCGCGATGATGTGAAATGTCTGCAGGGCCTCGCCGATCAGGAGGATCGAAAGCACCATGCCGAAGATCGGTATGGTGTTGATGAACAGGCCGGCCCGGTTCGGCCCGATCAATTCCACACCTCGGACGTAGAGGATCTGCGATACCAGCGAGGGCAAGAGACCGGCATAGGCGACGATCACCCAGCCGGTCATATCAGGCCAGATCATGCGATCTGTTGCGATTTCCCAGCCGACCAGCGGAATGCTGCTCAAGAGGGCTCCGAAGGCGGAGATGGCAATCAGGCTCTTCCAGTGAATCTCCGGCTTGAAGCGCAGCGCCACCGTATAGGCGGCATAGACGAGCACGGCCGCCATCATTAGCGCGTCGCCCTGGTTGAGGTCTAGGGTCAGGAGGGTGGTCAGGTCGCCGTGCGAAGCCGTCAGGGCGACCCCGAACAGCGTCAGCGTAAAACCGGCGATCTGGGCTGGGGAAACCTTTGTCCGGAACAAAAGGAAGTTGACGACGAAGATAACCATTGGAATGCCGGCCTGCTCGATTACGCAGTTGATGGCGCTGGTAAACTGCAGCGCGGAATAGAGAAATGCGTTGAAGCCGGTGAAGCCGACAAGGCCGTAACCCAGAAGCAGGGCCCAGTTTTTTCGGATGACAGGCCAGTCGCGGCGCACCTGTGGGGCTGCGAAGGCCAGAAGCACCGAGCAGGCGATAACCCACCGCATACCAGTCAGCATCATCGGACTGACATGGCCGACGGCGAGCTTGCCGGCAACCGAATTGCCGCCCCAGATGAGGGTCGTGATGCAAAGAATAATATAGGCCTGGACATTCACGGGGGCGTATTTCCGAAGGTTGATTGGCTTGCCTTCGATCAGGAAGCGCACGGGATGCACCGTGATATAGGCCAAACCGGTCAAATGTCATGCAAAAAGCCTGATGTGCGGGCACAACAGGGTCGCTTTCCAAAAACAAAACAGTATAGATGCGCGGGTTTGAAGGCTGCGCACGGACGGGCGCCCGAAAACGCGAAACAGAAAACAGGAAATCTGAAATGACGAATGTGGTGGTGGTTGGTTCGCAGTGGGGTGATGAAGGCAAGGGCAAGATTGTCGATTGGCTCTCCGAGCGTGCCGATATCGTCGTGCGCTTCCAGGGTGGCCACAATGCCGGCCATACCCTTGTGATCGACGGCATAAGCTACAAGCTGTCGCTGCTGCCTTCGGGCGTCGTGCGCCCCGGCAAGCTGGCGGTCATCGGGAACGGTGTCGTCATCGATCCGCATGCGTTGCTTGCCGAAATCGAGAAGCTGGCCAAGCAGGGCGTGACGATCACGCCGGAGAACCTGCGTGTTGCCGACAATGCCACGCTTATCCTGTCCCTCCACCGCGAGTTGGACGGTATCCGTGAAGATGCGGCCTCCAACAGCGGCACCAAGATCGGCACAACCCGTCGCGGCATCGGCCCGGCCTACGAGGACAAGGTTGGCCGTCGTGCCATCCGCGTCATGGATCTCGCCGATCTCAGCACGCTGCCAGCCAAGGTCGATCGTCTGCTGACGCATCACAACGCTCTGCGTCGCGGCCTCGGCGAAGCCGAAGTCAGCCACGAAGCCATCATGCAGGAATTGTCCTCGATCGCCGATCGCGTTCTGCCCTTCATGGATACCGTCTGGCTTCTGCTCGATCGCCAGCGCCGCAAGGGTGCGCGTATCCTGTTCGAGGGTGCGCAGGGCACCCTGCTCGATATCGACCACGGCACCTATCCTTTCGTCACCTCATCCAACACGGTCGCGGGCCAGGCGGCCGCGGGCTCTGGCATGGGTCCAGGCGCGCTCGGCTACATCCTCGGCATCACCAAGGCCTACACGACCCGCGTCGGCGAAGGTCCGTTCCCAACCGAGCTTTTCGACGAAGTCGGCCAGTTCCTCGGCGAGAAGGGCCATGAATTCGGCACCGTTACGGGCCGCAAGCGGCGTTGCGGTTGGTTTGATGCCGCGCTCGTGCGCCAGTCGGTTGCCACCAATGGCATCACCGGCATCGCGCTGACCAAGCTTGATGTTCTCGACGGGCTGGATGAGTTGAAAATCTGCGTCGGCTATACGCTGGATGGAGAAGAGATCGATCATCTGCCGGCAAGCCAGGCGCAGCAGGCTTTGGCTAAACCGGTCTACATCACGCTTGAGGGCTGGAAAGAATCCACTGTCGGTGCGCGCAAATGGGCTGATCTGCCGGCGCAGGCGATCAAATATGTCCGCCAGGTCGAGGAACTCATCGGTGCGCCGGTCGCTCTGCTGTCGACCAGCCCGGAGCGGGACGACACGATACTTGTGACGGACCCCTTTGAGGACTAGTCTTCATTGATAAGACACATATATGAGTTTGACGTGAAAGAGCGTCGAATTAGTTTGAGAAAGTTCTGATGGCGGATTTTGTAGCAGTTATTCGAAGGACCGTTGACGGCCTGTCGGACAATGTTCCCGAGATGCGGGCCAAGGTCTATGACAAGGCCCGGGGCGCTGTTCGCCGTCAGCTGGAAAGCATGAAGCCGCAACCATCGGAAGAGATGATCAACCGGCAGATGGCCAAGCTCGAATTGGCCATTGCCGAGGTGGAAAGCGATCACGCCGAAGCCTTGCCGCCTGTCGAAGAGCAGCCGGTCTTTGCGGAGGAGCCTGCCCGAGAAGAGCCGGTTGCCGTTGAAGAACCACACGTCGTCACGCAGCCGGAAGCGGTTGACGAACCTTCCGATGTCGAGCCTTCTGTGGAAGCACAGATCGATACGCCGCCGCCAGCCGGGGCCGTTCAGGAAGACACGCCGGTAGAGCCTGAGGTTGCCGCGGAAAGCGAACCCGAGACTTGGCCCTCTGATCCCGCTGCCGCGGAAGTCATCTCCGCCACCGAGTCGGCGAGTGCCGAGGAGCATGTAGCCAGCCTGCATTCCGATCCAATCTGGGAAGCGGCGGAGCCTCCAGTTGAGCCTGAGGCCGATACGAGTGCGGAATCTTCCGTCGAAAATCAGCAAGCTGTCGAGGTCGTATCGTCAGAAGCTGAGTATGTCGAAAGCGATCATGCGCAAATGCACGAGCGGGAACAGGCAGAGCCCGAGGCTGCCGAAGCCGATCGACACCATGACGATGTGCCAGCTGAAGCGCCCGCCGAGGTGCATACGGCGATTGAAGTAGAACCCGAGCCTGCGCCTGCGACGGTCGCCTCCGAATGGGAGCTGCCGGAATGGAACGACCCGGCGCCGGCATCCGCCGAAGCAGAGGTGGCATGGTCCGACCGCGAGCAGACGGTCGAACATGCGGAAGAGGCAGTCGAGCTTGCTGTCGAACGGGTTGGGGAGCTTGCGCGCGAAACGGACGGTAATGCGCCGACGACGATCGAGCCGACCCATTCATGGGCCTGGGAAGATGGCGATCCATTTGCACAGAGCACAGCTCCGGAAAGCCAAGCGACCACGGAACCCGCAGTCTCCGACTGGTCCTGGCCTGTGGAGAAGACTACCGCTGCCGACGTCGTTGACGATCGCACCTTAACAGGCGAGCGTCAAACTAGCTCGTGGGACGACATCGACGCGTTGTTGAACGGCGCCGGTAGTGCTTCCGTGGCTGCAGCAACAGCCGATCTCGCGCCAGAACGCGTGGCTGACCCACAACCTGTCGATGGAGCGCCGCTCCAATCACGACCAGTGTCCTATCGTGTCGAGCCGAAGCGCTCTGCCCTTAACGTGAAGACAATCGGCCTCTCCGCCGTTTTGCTGCTGTTGTTGGGCGGCGGAGGATTCGCCTATTGGCAGAATCAGGACAGAATCAACGATTGGGTTGTAGGCATGATCGCTACGGCGACCGCGCCGGCGCCCGCTGAGCAAACCGTCGATGCGTCCGGTTCCGGGACGGCCGAAACCACGCCGGCGGCGGATACGGCAACGCCAGTCGGCCAAGAGGTTGCGGCCCTTAACGCCGCAACGCCCACGAAGTTCACGCAGCGCTTGCAGGCCGATGGTAGCGAGGTCGATGAAGGCCCGGCGGTCACTGCAGCGGGAGAAAGCTCCCAGCAGGAAGGCAAGTCGGTTGCGGCCCAGACCGAAGCCGGGAAGCCTACCGATACTGCTGTCTCGGCGCAGGTGACACCTGAGACGACGCCAACGACCACAACAACCGAGGCGCAGCCGGCACAGGATACGACTCCTGCCGCCACCGATAACGCACAGTCGCAGGCCGTGCCGGCCGGAGCGCAGAAGATGTTTCTCTATGAGGAGCGGCTCGGGCAGTCGGCTCCCACGGCGATCGAGGGCAATGTTGCCTGGTCGGTGAAGGAAGAATCGCCGGGTGGCGATGCAAAGCCTGAACCGGTGATCGAGGCGCAGATCAACGTGCCGGAGCGGGCCTGACGGCGCTTGTTACCATCAAGCGCAATGCCGACGCGTCGCTTCCGGCAAGCCATGTGATCGAATTTGTCTTCTCGCTGCCCGATACATTCGACGGCGGCAGCATTGACAGCGTTCAGCGTGTTGCGATGAAGCGCAACGAGCAGGATCGCGGGGATGCGCTGATTGCCGTGCCGGCAAAGATCACCGAAGATTTTCATATGATCGCGCTCAACGATTTTCCGGAAGCGGTGACCACCAATACCGAGCTGCTGCGCAGCCGCAGCTGGATCGACATTCCGCTGACCTATCGCAATGGCCGCCGAGCCCTGCTGACGCTTGAAAAGGGACCTACCGGGACCGAGGCCTTCAACAAGGCGCTGCAGGCATGGAGCTTGACTGCGACGGCAAGCCCAGCGGCGCAATAAGGACCGGTTCATTCGTCCAATAAAAAACAGGCCCGGCTGAGATATCAGCCGGGCCTGTTTGATTCTGAAATGCGTACGCTTATGCGTCTTCGACGACCCGCAGCGAATTCTGGCGATCAAGCGCCGCCTTGCGGACTGCGTCCTGAACCTTTTCGAAGGCACGAACCTCGATCTGGCGGACGCGCTCGCGGCTGATGTCGAATTCGGTCGACAGTTCTTCAAGCGTGACCGGGTCTTCCGTCAGGCGCCGAGCTTCGAAGATGCGGCGTTCACGGTCGTTCAGGACTTTCATGGCGCTCGACAGCAGGGCACGGCGGCTTTCCAGTTCGTCCTGCTCGATCAGGATGGTCTCCTGGCTGTCATGGTCATCGACAAGCCAATCCTGCCATTGCCCGGATTCGCCTTCGCTGGCGCGGATCGGCGCGTTCAGCGATGCGTCGCCCGACAGGCGCTGGTTCATCGAGATCACTTCGGCCTCGGACACTTTCAGCGTCGTTGCGATCTGCGTCACATGCTCGGGCTTCAGGTCACCCTCGTCGAGGGCCTGAATCTTGCCCTTGAGGCGACGCAGGTTGAAGAACAGCCGCTTCTGGTTGGCGGTCGTGCCCATCTTCACCAGCGACCAGGAGCGCAGGATGTATTCCTGAATGGACGCCTTGATCCACCACATCGCATAGGTCGCCAGGCGGAAGCCGCGTTCGGCATCGAATTTCTTGACGGCCTGCATCAGGCCGACATTGCCCTCCGACACGACTTCGCCGATCGGCAGGCCGTAGCCGCGATAGCCCATGGCAATCTTGGCTACAAGACGAAGATGGCTGGTCACGAGCCTGTGGGCTGCTTTCCGGTCGTCATGCTCCTGATAGCGCTTGGCGAGCATGTACTCTTCCTGCGGCTCGAGCATGGGAAACTTGCGGATTTCGTCCAGGTAACGATTAAGACCGCCTTCTCCGGCGGTAATTGACGGCAATGTACTGCGGGCCATGATGCACCTCTTTCGCGTTCCGGTCTCCAGATGGCTGACCGGGCATGTGGGTCTATCCGACCCCACGATCTACTAAATAAGTACGGCGAAAGCATGATTCAAGCATTCCGGTTTCACGGATTGGTGAACCGGGAGAACGGGATGCCAGACTGTGGTTGCTTCCCGTAAATTGTGTTTCAAAGCCGGGAAAGCAAGCCTTGAGCCGCTAAAAAACGCTGTTCAAGGGCCTGCGTTCATCAGAATCGTCGATAAAAATTATTGGATCATGCCGGTGTCTTCAGGGCCTTGACCAGAGCGCGCATGTCGTCCGGCATCGGGCTTTCGAAATGCATGGTCTTGCCCGTCGCCGGGTGTTCGAACTGAAGCAGGAAGGCATGCAGCGCCTGTCGCGGAAACCGGTCGACAACGGTCTTGGCGGCATCGGGCAAAAGGTTGGATTTGGTGCGGAACGCCGCGCCATAGTCGGGATCGCCGATCAAGGGATGGCCGACATAGGCCATGTGCACGCGGATCTGATGGGTGCGGCCAGTTTCAAGCCGGCACTCGACCATGGAGGCGAGCGCGGTGGAATCCGGTTTTTCGAGAAAGCGGTCGATCACGGTGTAGTGCGTGATGGCTTCGCGGGCATCATCGGTGTCTACCTTCTTGACGGCACGCTTGATGCGGTCTCCGGCGCGGCCAAGCGGCGCATCGATGGTTCCCTTCAATGTCTTCGGCCGGCCCCAGACGATCGCCTGGTAGGCGCGCTCCAGCGGGCCGGTGCGGCCGTGGTCGGCGAACTGTTCGGAAAGATGGCGATGGGCATTGTCGTTCTTGGCGACGACCATGACGCCGCTGGTGTCCTTGTCGAGTCGGTGGACGATACCGGGGCGCTTGACGCCGCCGATGCCCGACAGGCTGTCGCCGCAATGATGGATCAGCGCGTTGACCAGCGTGCCGGTCCAGTTGCCGGCACCCGGATGCACCACAAGGCCGGGCGGCTTGACCAGCACGATGACGTCCGCGTCCTCGTAGACGACGTCGAGCGGAATGTCTTCGCCCTTGGGTTCCGGGTCTTCCGGTTCGGGCAGCCCGATCTCGAAGACGTCGCCGGGCTGCACCTTGCGTTTCGGCTCGGTGACCGCCTTGCCATTGACGAAGACCACGCCCTGCTCGATCAGCGCCTTGATGCGATTGCGCGAAAACTCGCCGTCCAGTGCGTCCGTGAGATACGCATCCATGCGGCCGCTGGCATCTTCAGCGGCCGTCAGGACTTTCCTAATCGCCGGGGCTTGTTTAAAGGGGTCGTTCATCATTCTTCGATCTCACAGGTAAAGGCCAGCCATGTCGCACCAGGAAAAAGACGGACAGGAAGAAAAGCCGCTCGATCCGGCGATGGAAAACGTCCGCCGCAAGATGATCAAGCTGCAAGTCGTCTCGGTCGGCGTCATGCTGGTGATGCTTATGGCTGTGCTGGGCGCGATTGTCTACAAGGTGACCCGCCCGAGTGGCACGCCAGCGGCACAGACAGCGTCGCTGAGCGTGCCGAGCGATGCCCCGGTTGCGGCTGTCGCCGCGTTGCCTACGGGCTTTGTGGTGTCTGATGTGGCGCTGTCCGGCGGGCAGATCCTGTTTTATGGCAGCCTTTCCGGTGGCGAGCGCAAGGCTCTGGTCTTTGACATCGCCAGCGGTCGCATCGTTGCCGACATTCTCGTCAAAAACTGAACCGGTGCGGAGGTGAACGCCGACCGAGTACGTATCGCCGATCCCGCCGATCCGCGGGTGGCGGGCTTCGTCTCCATCAAGGAGCGGGATCTCATCGGCCGACAGGGCCTGTTTATCGCAGAGGGCACGGTGGTGCTGCGCATGCTGGCCGCGGCCCATGCAAGGCGCCGTGGCATCACGGCGGAGGCGATCCTGATCCTTGAAAACCGGCTGGATGGGCTTTCAGAGATTCTGACCGCCTTTCCGGGCGATGTGCCGGTTTATGTCGCCACGGCGGCAGTCTTCGATGCCATTGCCGGCTTCAACATGCACCGTGGCGTGCTGGCGCTGGGCAGCCGATCGGGTGTGGCCAGCCGGGATGTCTTGCTCGATGGTCTTCCCGCCCACAGCCTCGTGCTTGCCGCCTGCGGTATCTCAAATCACGACAATCTCGGGTCGATATTCCGCAATGCCGCTGCCTTCGGTGTCGATGCGGTGCTGATGGACGAGACGAGTTGCTATCCGATGTACCGCAAGGCGATCCGCGTGTCGGTCGGATCGGTGCTGAGCGTGCCTTTCGCCCGCGAGGGTTCGATTGCGGCCCTCATCGAGCGGCTGCAGGCGGAGGGTTTTGCGATCTGGGGGCTATCGCCGCGCGGGGAAACCGACCTGCACGACATTCCGCCATCACCGCGCACGGCGCTTCTTGTCGGAACGGAAGGGGAGGGGCTGCCTGCGGCGATCCTGTCGTCGATCCGCACTGCCCGTATCCGCCAGCGTCCGGGCCTTGACAGCCTCAACGTCGCCACGGCAACGGGCATCGCGCTGCATCAGGTGGCGATGGTCAACACTTTCATCTGACAAGGGCGCGCTGCTTTACGCGTCGTTGGGCGGCAACATTTCGTGCGCGCGCTTGGCAAGGCTCTTTCGATTTCCGGTATTCTGGGAGTTTGCGGCAGACGCAAGAAGTGCGTGGATCGACGAGGCACTGCCTTCCTTGGCAGCCGTAACCGCGATCATGGTCGCGGCAATGCCGGCGATTTCCTCGCGCAAAGCGTCGTCATGCGCCGCGGTTTTCGAATTGCTCAGCCGTTCGGAAAGCGCTGTCGCGCGGTTGCGGGCCTCATCGGAAAGCAGCGGAATATCAATTGTCGAAGGGGCAATTCAGCAACCGCCACTGGCTCGGGCGTTTTCTTTTCCTTGCGCGGCAGCGGCGTCACGCCGGCCGAGCGCAGGGCACGCGACGCATCCCGTAGCTCAAGCCCGGCTTCCTTGTTCTTTGCCCGCAGGCGCTCGATTTCGGCCATGCGCCGTTCGATGATGTTGTCCTTGTCTGCATTGGCCGAAACCTCCTTGGACAGCGTTGTTTCAAGCTGGCGAATGCGGACTTCCTCGCGGCCGAGACGCACCTCCATTTCACGCGCACGCGCACCTTCGACCTTCAGTTCTGCGCGCAGTCCTTCGCGTTCGTCACGAAGGCCCGCAATCCGGCTTTTCAGGTTTTCCACCTCAGTATCGCGGGCAGCAAGATCGATGCGCATGCTGTCGACATCTGCGGATATACGGTCCAGTTGCCGAACCAGTGTGCGGATTTCGTTGCTCTTGCTCGCATTGTCCGTTTCAACGGAGGAAAGCGTCGTATTCAGCCGCTCCAGCCGCTGCTCGAACTGGCGGATGGTGGATCGTAGGTCTGCCGCCTCGACGTTCATGTCGGCAATCTGGGTGTGCAGTTCCGCATTTTCGCCGGATAGCCGTTGGGCTTCCTTGAGCACTGTGCCATTGGTGACCATCAGCGCCACCGTCTTGTCTCGCTCGCGCTTCAGAGCCTGGCTGGTGCGCGCGTTTTCAGCGGCATACCCAGCACGCGCGGCATCTTTCTGAGCGCGGACTTCCTGCGGCGAAAGCGGCATGGTGGCCTTCAGCCGGTCCTCGGCGAAGCGAACGATGCGCCTGTGAACGGCAGGGGCAAGCATCAGGCCGATAATGGCAGCCGTCAGAAAACCCAAGACAAACAGCAGGGCAAATTCGATCACGGGCCAGAACCACTCAAGATAAGTTTACAGCGATTTTTCAGGTGCTGCGGCCTCAGACATCTATTTCACACGGCCAAAACTCGCCCATGTGCATTAGATGTTCTCGTCCCGCTTTTCTCTATCTATGCTCTAAGCATGCCGTTCTTATAACTTCAAGTATTCGATGGTTTGAACGGCAATTTGATACATGGCCGGAGCCCTAGATCAGAAGGGGTTCCAGGTCGGTCTATCGGTGAGCTTGAGGTAGCCGACATTGATCCCCAGTCTGGCGCCGAGGCCGGTACGAATGGGAACGAGCACGACATTGTCATCGGTCAATACGGTCATGCCGACACCGGCGACCACATAGGCCGAGCCGGAGACGCCGCCGTAGCGTTTGTAGAGGGCAGGGATGCTTGGCAGGTTGTAAACCAGCATCATCGTACGGCTGCCTTGCCCACCCCAGTCCAGGCCGAGAGATGGGCCTTGCCAGAAAACATTATGCTGGCCGGCATTTTTCGTATTGAGCTCGCCCTCCCCATAGGTCAGGCCGGCCACGAAGGCGCCGGAGCCTTCCTGCCCCAGGATGTAACCGTTCGGGAGTCCATAATTCTGGAAAGCGCGCTCCACGACCTTGGCAAGTCCGCCGGATGTGGATCCGAAAAAACCGTGCCCGGCATCGACGATTTCCTGTGCCGTATACTGCGTGCCGCCTGACTGTTGTGCCAGTGCTGGCATAAGCGAAGCTGCGACGGCAACCGTCGCAACGCACAGTCTCAGGAACAGGGACCTTGCGGCATTGATGATCGACTGCATTTTTCCTCCGTCAAAGCCTGCCTTCGTGGACGCTGAAGGGGTGCGGCTTGCTGGTCAATGAACCCGTTACCAACGCAAGCGCCGTTTTACCATGGATCATGTTCCATCGCCGCAATTTGAACCGATGATCTTAACAATCGGTTTACCAAATGTGGTGTCTTTATGACCTTCGTCTTCGCGGATATGTCCGCGCAATCTTCACCGCATATTATGCGGGTCGGTTGAATGTAAACGGCCAGCCAATTGCCGGAATGACACCGGAAGCCGAACGAAGGCCATTGAGGATATTCTATGGGAAAGAACCCGAACCTGACGCTGACCGGCCCCGATCTGGCAGCACTTCTTTGCAGCCGCGTCTGCCATGACATCATTTCTCCGGTGGGTGCGATCAACAACGGTCTCGAACTTCTGGACGAAGGCGGCGCCGATGCGGATGCCATGGACCTCATCCGGACCAGTGCGCTGAATGCATCGGTTCGCCTGAAGTTCGCCCGTCTGGCTTTCGGTGCATCTGGTTCGGTCGGTGCATCGATCGATACCGGCGAAGCCGAAAAGGCCGCCAAGGATTTTGCTGCCGCTGAAAAGAAGACAGAAGTCATCTGGACCGGCCCACGTGTCATCATTGCGAAGAATCGCGTTAAGCTGCTGCTCAACCTGTTTCTCATCGCCTATGGTGCCATCCCGCGCGGTGGCTCGATCGATGTTATCCTGGAAAATCCGGAATATGATGCTGTTTTCAAGCTGATCGCGAAAGGCCGGATGATGCGGGTTCCGCCACGGCTGGTCGAACTGCTGTCCGGTACGCTGGAAGAAGCTGTCGATGCACATACGATCCAGCCTTACTACACGGTGTTGCTTGCTGAAGAAGCCGGCATGGAAATCGAAGTGTCATCGACCAGCGAGGAAATCCTCTTCACGGTTCGCATGGCTGCGGCATAGGCGAAAAAATCGTGTTTTAGCAAACGCGGTAACAGAATCTTTGCCAAAGGCCGATACGGTTGTTTCCGAGGAAGTTGCTCCCGTTTAGGTATGCGGGTGTATAGGAGCTGAACATGCAGCGCTTGATGATTGCCGATGATTCCGATGTGGTCCGCAAGGTTGGAAAGAGAATTCTTTCCGGCATGGGGTTCCTCGTGTCGGAGGCTTCCAACGGACTGGAGGCGCTCTCGAACTGCCAGGCGGAACTGCCCAACATAATGATCGTCGATGCGGGTCTGGATGGTGCGCTCGAACTGATCGCCAACATCCGTCTCATGGAAAAGGGCAAGACCGTGCGTATCTATTACTGCGTCGTCGAGGCTGATCTCAAAAAGATGATGGCCGGAAAGCGCGCCGGCGCTGACGACTTCCTGCTTAAGCCCTTCGACCGCAAGATCCTCACGAACGTCTTTGCGAGCCTGTCGATCGCCGCCTGACGAAAATCCATAGCAGACGTCAGACAAGCCGCAGTTTGCCTGCGGCTTTTTGCTGTCTGCTGTGTCGATAATATTTGTCTCCAGAGGGCCCTTTTGAAACCCTCCGGACATAAAAAAAGTCCGACCTGTGAAGGACGGACTTTTCAAAACGGGTCATGAACAGACACGACGCCTCCGCATATGCGGGATGCGGGACATCATCGTCCACCGCTGAATGCGGTCGTTCAGGCGCTTTCGGCGAATTCGCCTTCTGGCTCGCGCAGCACATAGCCGCGGCCCCAGACAGTCTCGATATAATTTGCACCACCGGCGGCATTTGCGAGCTTCTTGCGCAGCTTGCAGATGAACACGTCGATGATCTTGAGTTCCGGCTCGTCCATGCCACCGTAGAGGTGGTTCAGGAACATTTCCTTGGTGAGTGTCGTACCCTTGCGGAGCGAAAGCAGCTCCAGCATCTGGTATTCCTTGCCCGTCAGGTGAACGCGCTGGCCGCCGACTTCGACAGTCTTTGCATCTAGGTTGACGATCAGTTCGCCCGTCGAGATGACCGACTGTGCATGACCCTTGGAACGGCGCACGATCGCATGGATACGGGCAACCAGTTCATCCTTGTGGAAAGGCTTGGTCATGTAGTCGTCGGCGCCGAAGCCCAGGCCCCGAACCTTGTCCTCGATGCCGGCCATGCCGGACAGGATGAGGATCGGTGTCTTCACCTTGGACAGACGCAGCGTCCGCAGAACCTCGTAGCCGGACATGTCGGGCAGGTTGAGGTCGAGCAGGATGATGTCGTAGTCGTAGAGCTTGCCGAGATCGACACCCTCTTCACCGAGATCGGTGGTGTAAACGTTAAAACTTTCCGACTTGAGCATCAGTTCGATGCTCTGCGCTGTCGCGCTGTCGTCTTCAATGAGTAGAACCCGCATAATTTATCCCCTTTTCCGCCGCCGAAAGGTCGTTTTGGCCCCCTTACGCGATACGGATCCAGACGTTGCCTGATTTGGAGGCTGCCAGCAAATGGTTAACAAATTCTGATTCACTCTGGCAAGGTGTATCGGAAATGTTAAATATTTTTTGCAGTCCTCTGATTTTGCACGTGAATCTAGAATGGCCTTCCTCATCCGAAACATGAAGAAAACCAGCTATCTGACTCATCTGACTCAATCTATGCCGCCTGTAAAATTTAATGGGCGTCATTTACTGACCCTTAAATGATCGTCCCTATGATTAACGATGCCCGTAAACGAAAGGTTACCAGCGGTAGGTATTTGTTAAGATCGCTGAAAATTTTTTCGTTTCCGACACTGTCTGGTCGGTTTGTCGGGCCAAATCCAGTAACCGGGATCTCGCATCACGGGAGTATTGCGTATGAAGTCACGTGAGAGCCTAGTTCGCCTGAAGGAATTTCAGGTGAAGGAGAAACGGCGTCAGTTGAGCCAGCTTCAGCTGATGATGTCCGAATTTGAGCGGATGACCAAGGAATTGGAAAACCAGATCACGTTCGAAGAGAAGAAGTCCGGAATCGCGGACCCTTCGCATTTCGCCTACCCGACCTTTGCCAAGGCTGCTCGTCAAAGGGCTGACAACCTGCAGGTCTCCATCCGCGAGCTGAAAGTTCAGCAGGATGCAGCCGAGTTGTCACTTGAGGAAGTCCAGGCGGAATTTGCCAAGGCTGCTGCCATCGAGGAGCGTGACAACGCTGTTCGCATGCGGGCCTGACGACCGACCGTGACCGGTTGCGCATCTATCAGCGCAGCACGGCGCCTCGACTGTCCATGTCTTAAACATTGGACGGACAAAAAGGCCCTTCTCAAGGACTCATCCGAGTCCCTGAGAAGGGCCTTCTGTTTTTCCACCATTCGTTTGCGTCAGCCTTGGATTACATCCTGCCATTCGGGATGACGCTGTGATTGTGCGCGCATGAAGGGACACAACGGAATGATTTTCCAGCCGCCTTTGCGGGCCTCGTCCACGGCGTGTTGCGCCAGCGCCTGACCGACACCCTTGCCGCGCAATTCATCGGGAACCCCGGTATGGTCGATGATGATCAGTTGCGCAGATGCCCTGGAATAGGTCATTTCACCCGTGTGGCCACCAAGGGTCGCGCTGTAGCGGCCATGCGATCCTGATTCCTCGTTTTTGACATCCATATTGTTTGTCTCCGTGCCCGGTTTTCGGTTATTGCTTGACTATGTACGGTCACGGCTTCGGATAAAAGAGGATGGGCGCCGCTTCATGGCCTGGATTTTTCCGCTGCTGGTGGTTCTGTGCCCATTTCTTCTTGCTCTCGGTATCGTCCTGCCGCTGGTTCGGTTTGAAAGTTTCTATTTTTTCTCTCAAACCCCATCCCTCCTCGGGATTCTGTCGACGCTTTGGGGCGAGGGCGACTATCTCTTGTGTCTGCTGGTCGGACTGTTCTCCGTCGTCTTCCCATTGTCAAAGATGATGGCGACGGCGATTTTGCTCTATGGCATCGAACCCAGCGCGCGGGGAAGCGCGGGATCGAACGGCTTCTGCCGCTTTTGTCCAAATGGTCGATGATGGATGTTATGCTGGTGGCGCTGTTGATTTTTGCCGCAAAGACCAGCGGCGTCGCCTCGGCCTTCACCCAGCCCGGGCTTTGGTTCTATGCCGCCTCGAGCATTGCATCGGGTGTGATGCAAAGCATCGGGGGCTGCGAATATCTCCGCAGCCGCCCGAATAGAGTCAAAGATGTTCAGAACTTTACTGATGCGCTTGTCAGTGCCGGTATTGCTGAATGCGCGTTGTGCGCAGACCGGCCAGACCATGGTCTGAAATCGAGGACTGCCAGGAAAGGAATTCTTCGACGGTCAGGGTATAACGGTCGCAGGCTTCTTCAAGGCTGAGCAATCCGCCGCGAACGGCGGCAACCACTTCAGCCTTTCTTCGGATCACCCATCGCCGTGTATTGGCGGGCGGCAGATCGGCAATCGTCAGGGGCTGCCATCGGGTCCGATGACATATTTCACGCGGGGTCGTATCATTTCGGTCATCGGACTCTCTACACATACGCAAGACCATATTCACGCAACATACTCCGCCACATTTAACATTTGCCTAAACTGCCGGTAACAATTTGCTCATAATTTGAGGGACTTCGCGGGAAGGGGGCAACTGCCTGTGCGCCGTTGGCACAAGGATGCCGCTCGCTGCCATGTCTGAGCAAAAAACAGGCACCCCTCGCTTCTGCTTAAAGGATGCGCGGGGTGAAACCGTTCAATTTTTGGCTGTTTTCACCCGGTTCCGATGGCGCATGGGAGCCATGCAAATATATCTGTTCAATTTGCATAAAATTGTTGCTATATCAGGCACAGAAATTGAGCACGAACATCATTTGATGTTCCCGGAATGCTCTTTGTCGCATCACATTATTTTCAGACCACGGCATGTTGCTTCAATGGCAACGAAACAGGCGCTTCACGGCGCTTTTTTATGTTTGGTTCGATGTTGTGCCACAGAAAAATTCCGGAGCCTGGAATTTTTGCGCCGGCGCTATGGTCCGGCTGATTGGTGATCAATAATGAAAGACCCCGAAAAACTGGCCTTGCGTGGCGAGGCCTATGCTGATTTGCTGTTCAGCATGCCCTCCACTGTCGTCCAGACGGAATATGAAGTATTGCATCTGATGCGCCAGTGCGCTGCGCGGTTCGGCTTCAGCCACTTCATGATTGCCCGCATGCCTTTTGGTGAGCAGCAACGCTTCTCCGAGCGGCTGATGCTGAGTAGTTGGCCGGCAGACCTGGTTCGGCAGTATGATGCCTCAGGACTGTTTCATTCTTCGGCCCTGGTGGAGCGGCTTCGGCAAACCAAGCTCCCGGTTTTCGCCGATGCGACGCTGTTGCTGGGCGACAATGTCGCCATGGCTCAGCCTGGCATGAGCCAGATTTTCGCGGTGACCCTGCATACGACCTATGGCGAACCGTTCATTGCCACGTTTTTCGGTACGCGCGGTGAGCCGGACAGAGCAGAGACTGCTGAACTCTGTTTTGTGCTTCTGCAATTGTTCGAGACGTTGGAGCGAACGTTCGAAGCGGGGATCTCCATGCGTGATCGCCTCTCGGCCCGCGAGATCGAGTGTCTGCGCTGGGCCGCGGCCGGTAAGAGCAGCGACGAGATCGCCACGATCCTTGGCATATCCGTCTACACCGTCTCCAGCTACTTCAAGACGGCGGCGAAAAAGCTCGATTCTGTCAACCGCATGCAGGCGATTGCCCGGGCCATGCGGCTGAAGCTGATCTGACGCCGTCAAAACTGAGGTTCAGGCCTTGATGTTTGTGGCCTTGCTAGCAGCGTCACGACTTTCTATATAGCACAGATGTCGGCCAGCAGCGGAATGCTGCAAATAAGCGCTTCTGGCTGTTTTGCCGTTTCCCTGAACATGGACATGGTCATCGACAGGCCAGAAGACCGGATTGGATGCCGTGAACAGTCTCGATTTTGATCGCAAGCCCGAAGACACCCGTGTTGTCGTCGCCATGTCTGGTGGCGTCGACAGTTCCGTGGTTGCCGGTATCCTCAAGCGCCAGGGCTATGACGTTCTCGGCATTACCCTGCAGCTTTATGACCACGGCGCTGCCGTCCATCGCGCCGGCTCGTGCTGCGCGGGGCAGGATATCGACGATGCCCGCCGCGTCTGCGAAGTGCTCGGCATTCCGCATTATGTCCTCGACTACGAGCAGCGGTTCCGTGAAACGGTGATTAATCCTTTCGCGGAAAGCTACGTCGCCGGCGAAACGCCTATTCCCTGCGTTGCCTGCAATCAGACGGTCAAATTTGCCGATCTTCTGGCGACCGCGCGCGATCTCGGCGCCGATGCGCTGGCGACCGGTCATTACATCCGGTCAAAATCCAATCCGCAGCAGGGTGCGCCCGGCCGCCGCGCTTTGTTCCGGCCGACCGATGCCGATCGGGACCAGAGCTATTTCCTCTTTGCCACGACCCAGGAGCAGATTGACTATCTGCGCTTCCCGCTGGGAAACCTGACCAAGGCGGAAACCCGCGCATTGGCGGAGGAGATGGGTCTTGTTGTTGCCAAGAAGGCCGACAGCCAGGACATCTGTTTTGTGCCGCAGGGCAAATATGCGGATATCATCAACAAGCTGAAGCCCAATGCGTCGCTGGCAGGTGATATCGTTCATCTCGACGGTCGCGTGCTCGGCAGTCATGACGGCATCCTGCACTATACGATCGGCCAGCGCCGCGGCATCGGCGTCGCCACCGGCGAACCGCTTTATGTCGTGCATCTCGATGCGCGCTCGCGCCGGGTCATCGTTGGCCCTAGAGAAGCGTTGGAAACCCGACGCGTCTACTTGCGCGACATCAACTGGCTTGGCGACGGCGATATCCATGACGTCGCCGCCAACGGGTTTGAGTGTTTTGCCAAGGTCCGCTCGACCCGCCAGCCAGCGCCGGCGATCCTGCGCGCGGATATCCACGGCATTTCCGTCGAACTGCTGGAAGGTGAGGCGGGCGTAGCACCAGGGCAGGCCTGCGCGCTCTATTCGGGCATTGGCGAAGATGCCCGCGTTTATGGCGGTGGCTTCATTCTTCGCTCTGAACGCGCGCCAGAGGCCGAAGCGGCCCTGCAGGGTCTGCTGCAGAGCGTGGCCGCAGCCTGACGAGTGCCCGCACGCTTGACGGCTGAGCCTCTCTGCACCTTGTCCACTGTGCCTTGGAAAACTTTAGATTTTTTGAAACGGCTCGGCTTGACACCGGCATGAACCGCACCTTATAAGCCGCCATCTGATGACGGCGACGCGGCAAAAACGCAGTTTCCGTCCCGGCGGCGGGGTAGCTCAGTTGGTTAGAGCACGGGAATCATAATCCTGGGGTCGGGGGTTCGAGTCCCTCTCCCGCTACCATTTCAATTCGGGTCTTGATTTCAACACAGTCGGATCCTATATAAACTCCATCGGCATTGCTGGTGAGCCTCCCAAAACTTCGCGGATGTTCGCAATGCCTTCGTCGCTTGAGCCTTTTGACCACGGATGTACTGGCACAAGTGATAAAGCGACGGACACGAAGGTCGGTGCGATTTCGCCCCGACCTTTTTTGTTGACCGGTTCTACTCACCTACCGCCGTTCGCTTAATTGCGATCCATTCTGCTGGAACGAATTTTTGCCGGACCCAAGGCGGCTAGCGAAGAGCGCAGCAGAAGCTACGGTCGAGACGGCTGCTGCCGGTGATCGCCTTGGCAACGCTGTCGCGCGATATGTTAAAATGCTTTGCCGCCTGACGCTGGATCATGCCTGCAGAACAAGCCAGTTGCGCCTTCAGATAAAGTTCCACGGTTTAGCTCCCCAGGCCCTCCTGGATTCGGCGCAGAAGGGAAATAGATGACCGGATTTTACTCCGCCCGAAGCGGGATAATCCCGCCGCTATCGCGAACGATTTGCACCGGCGTTTTCGATCTCGATCGACAGATGCGGCTCCAGCGCGCGCAGGAAGCTGGCGGCGTCGAAAATCGCGGCTGGCGGCTTTGCGCCGGTACCGCGGATGTCGCCCGACAGGATGCGCTGGACCGCTTCACCGATGATGGGTGCCGTGACGGCGTAGATGTCCTGACCCTGCGCGATGATCCGGCGACGCACGTCTCCTTGCGTGACGATCACCTCCACCGCGAAGCGCTGTGACGAACGTCCGGTTTCGTCGACCGGCTGGGGCGCAGGGGTGGACGGATCACGCACATCCCGCAGGGCTGTCGTGCTGAGAAAGGCGTGCAGTTCCTTTGTCCGAACGTGACGGGCAATCAGCGGCACTTCTGAGAAGGGAAGCTCGACGAAGGTCTGGCGACCAAACGGGGCAGGTAGAACGGATATTTTTTCAGCGGGTGGCTGATGCACCGGCTCCATCTGCCCACCGCTGACAGCAAGGCGCTTTGCAGTGTTCTTTTCTCCGGTGATGCGCGTGCCTTTTGTTGGAAGCCAGCTGTCGAGTGCGACGTGAATTTCTATGGCGTCGGCGTGATCCCACTTGCCCATGACGGTTGCGACCAGCAGATCGGCCAAGCCACCGTAAAAGCCCATTGCGGGGATGATGACGATGCCTGCGTCGCGCGCCGCAATCTCGTGGTGTTCGAATGTCGCCTGCACGCTCGGCTGCTCGGCCGTCACGTCCAGATAGTGGATGCCCGCCCGCAAGGCGGCGCGGACAACAGCGTCGGCCGTATCCATGAACGGCCCGGCGCAGTTGATGACCGCAGCCGCGCCGGCAAGGGCCCGGTCTAGCGCTCCGTCGTCTTCCACCGCAGCCTCACGGCATTCGATACCCCGCTCGGAAAACCCGCCTCCGCCAGCCGCCCGCTGCTGCGGCCGATCGCGATCGGCTTGATCCCGCGTCGCAACAGCTCGGCGACGACAAAATGGCCAGTATGGCCGCTCGCACCTATGATCGCTACGGGCTGTAGTGTCCCGGTGATATGGCAAAGAACACAGCGACCTCTTCCACCTCTGGTACGAACGAGGTGCGGGACAGAATTCTAGAGACAGCATCGGAGCTCTTTTACCGGCGTGGCGTGCGCGCTGTCGGAGTCGATCTGGTGGTGGAAAAATCCGGTGTTGCCAAAACCAGTCTCCATCGACATTTCGGCACGAAGGACGACTTGATCGCCGCCTTTCTCAAGCGCGAGGATCTGGATTTCTGGAACACCTGGGACCAGGTGAGAGAACAGCATCCGGAGGATGCCGGGGCGGAGCTCGACGCGCATTTCGAGTGGATCGGCGAGAGGGTCGGACGGGACAACTACAGGGGTTGCCCGCAGATCAACACAGCGGCCGAATTTCCAGAAGCGGATCACCCCGCCCGCAAGGTCGCCCAGGCCCATATGCGCGAGATGCGGCGGCGCCTGAAGACCATCGCCGAGGGGCTGGCGGTTGCCGCCCCGGACCGACTCGCCGGTTAACTCGCGGTGCTGATCAACGGCGCCTTTGTGAGCATGCAGCTCTTTGAACCCGGCGAGGCAACCGGCTTGCTCCGCGATGCCGCCCATGCGCTGATTGCTGCAAGCCGCAGTTGATTGGACTCATAGCCGTTAAAAGGAGAACGGTGACTGCGTGGGTCGCCGCTCCCGCAGTCCGGGATTGCCGACGATCCGACAAGGCGCGTGTCGCCAGAGCCGGCGAGGTAGGCGGAGCCTTGCGTGCTGCCATTCAACGCACGGCTACAGCCGCCAGTGAATTGCTTAGTGGATCTACGCGCTCGAATATCTTGGCGGTTCGTTCGGAGGCTTCTATTCAGCTTTTCGAATTGCGTTTATGAAGTCGCCGGTCTCGCAAATCAGCGCATCTCCCATAAATGCTATGTTGGCCAATGAACGCTCCGCAGCCTCAGCATGACCGCCGCCGCAGGCGTCACGGATGACAAGCGGGACGAGACCCAGATCAGCGCCATGACGAACCGTAGGCTCGATGCCGATTTCAGTCGCTACGCCGCATATTGCGAAACTGGTCAATCCCAAATCCCGGAGGATGATGGCCAACGGCGTGCCTTCAAAGGCCGAGAACGTGATCTTGTCTATGACGGCTTCATCGTCGCGGGGCTGAAGTTCTGGGACGATCTCAAAACCCGGGCTTCCTCGAAGAAACCATGGCGTGATTGCCGCAGGATCCCCAGTTTTTTGCCAGGCCATAGCCTGCCTGCGCTGGAAAGCTCCCATCAGTGAAAGGGGCATCGACAAGTGTCGCATGAAGATGACCGGAAAACCCGCCGCCCTTGCCGCTGACAGGACTGACGCCACTTTGGCTGTGATCTCTGCGCCGTGGGTCATCTGCCGCATGATTCCGATCTGCATATCGTAGATGATCAGAGCCATTTGATCAGAACTACAAAAATCGTCTATGGTCTTGCCTGGATGTCGTACGGAGTGCATGGGCGACCTCTTTCGTTTGCGGGAATTTAGAGGATTTCGGTCCGTGCATGCAAGGCGAAGATGTCCTCTAAACCGAGGAAGCCTGACACGATCTTCTTTACGGCCTTGGCGCGCTCTATCGGAAACATGTGGGTCTCGCCCTCAAAGATCGCGGTCTTGAGGTTCGGTGCGTAAGCGTGTGCCTCGACCATAGCCTCAGCGAAGAACTGATCCCGGCTTCCTCCGATAATGATCGTCGGTGTATTCAGTAAAATCGCGCTATCGTCAGGCAACTCGCTTTCCAGCATAGCTTCGAGGTACTGGAGGGTCACCTTTGGCTTGGCGAGTCGCTGGACCAAGTGTCTACCCCCAGGCGCACTCGCAAACCGACGAGAAAATTGAGCCATGGATTTCGGAACAGAGAGGTGAATTCTTGCAGGAGCCCATTCAGGTCCCCAGCATGGATAAGGTCGATCTGACGCCGAAGCCGACGTTCTCCCTCGGCGGAAAACCATGGAGCGCTGGCTATCAATACGAGCCTGCCAATGCTCTCCGGCGAACGCAAGGCGAGCCTGGATGCGACCACACCGCCATAGGAGATACCCACGACGTCTGCTTTACCCCCAAGATGCTGATTAATGATCATCGCCACATCACCAACCAGGTTCTCCACCGTCACCGTCGCGACCCCCGGATCGTAACCGAGGAGGATGAAGCCCCGATCGTCCGGCAACACCCGCTTCAGGCGCTGGGCGTCTTTCGCCATTCGCGCGTCGCTGGGTTTCATCATAAACCCTTGTCCGCCATTGATCACAAGGATGGGATTTTGGTCAAAGCCAACTTTGGCAAAAGGAATGCGCTCAAGGAGCTTGCCCGTCTCAATAGAAAGCATGTCACGCAACCGGAAAATGTCCGGCCTCCAATAAAGATATTGCGATCAGGTTTAACAGAGTTGACGAATAATTGTAGCGGCGTCAAATGTAGGCGGCCGCTCTATACAGTTGTACACGCCACAGTCTGGGATCCGCCAAGCGTGACGCCGGCCCGCATTGAAAGCCGTGATGGGTCCTTCGGAGCCCGCCTGCCAAATCATATCTGTTGATCGCAAGACGATCCAATACCGGTCGTGCCCGACCGTTGTAGCTCGAACTGCGGACGAAGCTGCGTGATCTGGCTAAAGAGTGATGGCGTTTCGGTTGCGTGTGATCATGGCCACCGAGCCGTTCTGCAACATCCTGCTAGGAAAGCCTCCGCACACCGCAACACCATCCGGCATCGATCCCACAGCGAGCGAAGTTATTAGTGCTGACGCACTTGGATTTAAGGAAGTTCCTACCTCCGTCCCTCAGCACCAAGATATCTGCTCGCCTGCCCACCATCACTCAACCTCCCGCTGTTGCCGGAGAAAAGGCAAAATGAAGCCTAATTTAGTTCCGGATGACTGGGGCGGAATTTCAATTCAGTGGGATGCTGACGGCGCCTGGGCCCGATTGGCCGGTCTGGGCATAGGTCGTGTTGCTGGACGCAGTGGTCGAGCAGCCTGAAAGGGTCGAAAGGCTGGCTGCGGCGGCCAGGGCTAGAATCGTCAAGCGCATGAGGTCTCCATTCCGATCTTTTGAATTGCAACGGGTTTCATAGGGAATTGCATTATCCGATCTCGAAGCTCAAAGATGTCCTGTATCGTGCAACCATCGGTCAGGCCGCGGTTTGCCTTCATCGGGAAAATCTCACCCCCGCTGTTTCACTTCCACGAAACGGTCGTAGCGTCGCGTCAGCGGTAGACCACGGTGGCTCGTCGATTTGATAACTCCGGAGCATATTGGTCGCTCCTTCTTGCAATTGCGGCAGATAGTAGAAATGCGCGACCGCCAAGGCGCAAAGGCCGGCCGTCAAATGAATGACGGTGAAAAGCAAGGCTTGCGTGTTCATGAACCGGCTCCGCGTTGACGCATGGACAACACCGGAACGGTCAGATGGTTCCGAAGAGGAGATATCGCGCACGAAAAAGGCCGCAGCTTGCGCTACGGCCCCGTTTTTCGGAGAGCGAGAACGCTGTTGGACTATTCGCGTTCGCCGGTGAAATACAGCAGCAGCTGGAAGATATTGACGAAGTTGAGGAACAGGGACAGAGCGCCGAAGACGGCGATCTTCTGCTGCGATTCCTGGTCGAAGTTTTCAGCATATTGCTGCTTGATGTTCTGCGTGTCCCAGGCGGTCAGACCGACGAACACGGCGATGCCAATCAGCGAGATCGCGAACTGCAGGGCCGACGAGCCGAGGAAGATGTTGACGACCGAGGCGATGACAACGCCGATCAGACCCATCATCAGGAACGAGCCAAACTGGGCGAGGTCACGCTTGGTGACATAGCCGTAAAGACTGGTCGCGCCGAACATGGTGGCGGCAATGAAGAAGGTACGCGCGATGCTGGCGCCGGTGAAGACCAGGAACACCGAAGCGAGGGACAGGCCCATAACGGCACAGAAGGCCCAGAACATCGTCTGTGCCGTCGCAGCCGACATGGTCTGAATCTTGAACGAGAAGAACAGCACAAAGGCGAGCGGGGCCAGCATCACCACCCACTTGAGCGGCGAGGAAAAGATCGGCACGTAAAGCGCCGGCGTGTTGCCGATGACGAAGGCAACGATGCCGGTGATCAGCAGGCCGGCACCCATGTAGTTGTAGACGCGCAGCATATGTTTGCGCAGGCCCTCGTCGAAGAGGGCGCCCGACTGGGCGGTTGTTGCGCCGAAGCGCTGTTCGTTCGGGTACATGAAAGTCTCCTTTGTTGAACTCAGTACAGGGTTTTCGACAACGCGCGGGCTTCAGCTGCGAGTTTCGTATCGGGTGTGCTCGAGACGAGGGCATAGGCGACATCGCCGATCTGCCAGTAAGCCGCCTCAGCACTGGAAAGGTTGACATCGGTCACCGCCTCAACCGCGAAGAAACCGGGTCGTACGGCGAACAGCGAAAGCCTTGCACCTCCGCCATTCGTGATCGACATTTCGACGCTCGGGCCGAAATCGGACGGAAAGATCTGCACATCGGCGACTTTCCATTCCTTCGGTAGCTTCGGCATGACAATCGCGGTCGCGGCACGGATTTCTTCCGGGTCGTAACCGGGTGTTTCGCGTTGCGACGCCATGCCGGCGCGAACCTCGCTGGTCTGGTGGGCGCGGATCGCTTCCTCGACATAACCAGGTGCATGCACGGAGGCATTCACGGCGGTTGCGTTGAATGGCCCGATCTGCGAGGCGGCGACCCAGCCTGTGCCAACGAGGATGCCGACGGCCGCGATCCGCTGGATGGTTGCCCAGGTCAGGCGCATCGACAAATTGCTTTCAAGGCGGCGGGCAGCCTCCCGGGTTTCTGCGCGATGGGGGGCGTCATGTTCGCCGATGGCAAGCCGGAGCGAGCTGCGGATTTCGAGATCCGCCATGACACGGGCAGCCTCTGCCGGATTTTTCGACAGATGGCTCTCCACCCGGATGCGGGCTTCCGGCGAAAGCCTGTTGTCCACATAGGCGTCGAGTTCGCTTTCAAGGACTGGTTCCGGATTAATCATCTTTGCCTCCGACAAGCTTCAGATGCGCTTGCGATGCGGGTGTGTTTTCAAAGGCGCGCAGTTTTGCGCGGGCGCGGGAGACCCGAGACATCAGCGTGCCGACCGGAATGCCAAGGGCATCCGCGGCGTCCTGATAGGACAGGTCTTCAATGGCGACGAGGTGCAGCGCCTCGCGCTGGTCTTCCGGCAGGTCGTAAAAGGCGTTGCGGATCTGGCCAAGCCGCACGACGCTTTCCTGGTCCGCCGGTTTGGATATTTCGGCCTCTTGCAGCACGGCGTCGTCGCGGCGCTGTTGCGCGCGCGCCGATCGGCGGTCATCGACATGGGTGTTGTGAAGGATGGAAAGGAGCCAGCTGCGCAGATCGGCGCCGGTCCGGAAGGTGATGCGCCGTTCATAGGCCTTGACCAAAGTATCGTGGACGAGATCTTCGGCATCATTCGGATTGCGCACCAGCGAGCGCGCATACCGCCTGAGGGCGGTGAGCTGGCCGAGCACATCGAAGGGGCGCTGTTTTAAGTCCATGCAAGAGTATACGAGGCCCGGTGGTGTCTCATTCCACCTTTCCGAAAATAATTTCGCATCGTCGTCAGAAAATTTGTGCGGTCACTGCAGCCAAAGCGAGATAACGGCCGATCTTGGCAATGGAAACCAGAAGCAGGAACATCGGGAAAGGCTCCTTCAGCACGCCGGCCATGACGGTCAGCGGATCGCCGACGATCGGCAGCCAGCTTCCGAGCAGCGACCATTTGCCGTAACGACGATACCAGGTCTGCGCCTGTTCCAGTTTTTCCGGTCCAACGGGAAACCAGCGTCGGTCCCTGAAACGCTCGATGCCGCGACCGAGCAGCCAGTTGATCACGGCACCGAGAATATTGCCGAGGCTGGCGACCGCCATCAACAGCGCCGGCGAATGGTTGCCACCGGCAAGCAATGCCACCAGCACAGCCTCGGACTGCATCGGCAAAATGGTCGCGGCGATAAGGGCGGAGAAAAACAGCCCGGCATAGGCGGCAAAATCGGCCATCAGGGTGTTGTCGTCACGGCTGGAGGAGGGGCTGTCTGGGCGGCAATCCCTTGCCAACCATGAAGGCCGACATAGAGCCCGACGGCGATGATCAGCAGTCCGGAAAAGTATGGCGCCTTTCGGGCTGCATCATTCAACCATGACCAGCGGCTGGTGGCGTGACGCACGCTGAGCGCGGCCAGCGCACCGACCGTCACCAGCGTGATGGCAAGGCCGATCGAGAAGCACAGGACCAGCGCGAAACCGAGCGTAAAGGCCTTCAACTGCAGGCAGAGCAGGAGGACGGTGATGGCGGCCGGGCAGGGGATCAATCCGCCTGTCAGGCCAAACAGGATGATCTGCCCGGTGGTCGCCTTGCGGTCGGTGAACTGTCGGCGAATGTCGTCCGCATGCGCCCGCTGATGGGCGTCCTGATATTCACCGTCTTCGCCACCGTTCCTGGCTGCCGGTTCGTCGTGATGATGATGGTGGTGGTGCGGATGATCGTGGCCGTGTTGATGGGTATGATCATGGGCGTGTCTGTGAGCGTGCTTATGCTGCGCATGGCCTTTCGCGGCCTGCTGGTCATGCCAGGTCCGCCATATCATCCATAGGGCGATCACGATGATGATGATCGCCGACAGCAGCTGGAAATAGGGCTCGAAGGTACCGGCGTCGACATCCTGCCACAGATAGAGGCCGGCAAAGGCAATGCCCCAGACAACAGCGGTATGGGAGATGGTCGCGGCAAGGCCGAGCAACACCGCCTGGGCAACCGTGCCGCGCACAGCCACGATAAAGGCAGCCATCATCGTTTTCGAATGACCGGGCTCAAGCCCATGCAACGCGCCGAGCAGGACCGCACTGGGTATAAAAATCCAGGCGTGGCCCGAGCCTTGCTGGATGAGTTCGGCAAAATCAGGCATCGTTTGGTGGCCTTCAGAGATATTTGGTGATGGATTTGAACGCGTCGATCGAGTGCCGCTGTTCGCGCGGCAGTGTGCCCACCGCCTCCTCAAGGCAATGATCGAGATGGTCCTGGATCAGGGTGCGCTTTGCCTGAATGATGGCCTTTTCGACGGCGTGGAGTTGCTGGGCGACATCGAGGCATGGCTTTCCGCCCTCGATCATGGCGATCACGCTTTTCAGGTGACCTTCCGCCCGCTTCAGCCGTTTGATGATTTCGGGGTGGGTCTCGTGTCGGTGCTCGATCATATGGAGAACCTATCCCCCTGGAGGGGATATTACAACTGCTGACTTGGCAGAAGAGGATCGCTTCGACGGCGAGATCGTTCAGGTGGGGACGTGAACGGCGACAGAGGCCATCGTCTTGCCGGATGCCCTGTGGGGAACGAGCAGGATACTGCAGATGGTGGCGATCAGCACTCCGATTAAAATGATACCGACCGGCATGGATTTACTCTTCATTTCGCAGAACTGTCCCGTTGAGGAAGCAGTTTCTCACGGGCAAGCTGTCAGCGGGCTGTCAGCTTCGCCGCCGTTTCAGTCGGGCCGCCCGCGTTCCTGGATTCCTATCCCTCGCTCAGCATTTCCATGCCGCCCGTAAGCCGTTCGACCAGGCTCTGGCGGACGCGGCCGACGTCGCGCAGTGGTGGCGCGCCGAACTGGCGGGCGTATTCGCGACTGAACTGCGACTGGCTTTCATAGCCGACCTGATGCCCGGCCGATCCCGCATCCAGCATGTCCTCCAGCATCAGCCTGCGGGCTTCCTGCAGGCGCAGCTGCTTCTGGTACTGGACCGGGCTCATGGCAGTGATCGCCTTGAAGTGGTGGTGCAGCGATGAAACGCTCATGCTGACGCGATGCGCCAGTTCCTCGACCCGTAAAGGCAATGCATAATGCTCCCTGAGCCAGGCGCAGGCGCGGCTGACCTGATGTGACTGGCTTTCCGCAACCGCCATGTGCCGCAGGCGCGCACCTTGCGGCCCGGTCAGCAGGCGATAGACCAGTTCCTGTTCGATCAGTGGCAGAAGAGCCGAAATATCGGCCGGCCGTTCGAGCAGGCGCAGCATGCGGATTGCGGCGTCGCGCAAATCGTCCGTCACCGGACTGACGGCCATGCCGCGGGCGGCAGGCCCAGGCAGGGGCCGGTAACGCCCGTCTGGGCGATCAGGCCAGGGAGACGACCGGTGTCGATCTGGTAGGACATGCTGAGATAGGGCTTGTCCGGCTCTGCCTCCACGATCTTAGTGGTCACCGGCAGATCGACCGCGGTCAGAAGATAGTCGGAGCCGCTGTAGCGATAGGTTTCATCCGCGAGCGTCACCTGCTTGGTGCCTTGGGCGATCAGAGCCAGACTCGGCTTGTAGGACCCGCAGGCCGGCATATCCAGCGTCGAGCGGCGGTGAATGGTCAGACCCTCGATCGCGGTTGGGTGGTCACCATCTGTTTCGGCGAAACGGGCAATGAGATCAATCAGTTCCTGTTGGCGACTGTGTCTTGTATCCGTCATATTGAGACGTCTTTCCAATACTTTAGGGATTGTCCTGCGATCTGCAATTTAGTCTTTTCATGTGCATTTGCAAAAGCCTTGTTCGCCATTTTGCAGGATTGTGCAAAAATTTTGCAGGATTGAACTAACGCTTGCCCGCCATCATGCACATAGTGCGCTCGGGGAGAGACGCGATCCGCGCCTCGTTTGCAAATCCCCGATCCAACATAAGAGGAAGACATAATGGCCCAGGCAAGAGGATATGCGGCGACCGATGCGTCGAAACCGCTTTCGCCCTTCACCTTCGAACGGCGCGAACCCAATGATGACGACATCGTCATCGACATCAAATTTTCCGGCATTTGCCATTCGGACATCCATCAGGCTCGCAACGAATGGGGCAATTCCAGTTTCCCCATGGTTCCCGGCCATGAGATTGCCGGCATCGTCACGGCGGTTGGCGCCAAGGTGACAAAGTTCCGGGTCGGCGACCGCGCCGGCGTCGGCTGCTTCGTCAACAGCTGCACCCAGTGCGCGACGCGCGATCTCGACATCGAGCAGTATATGCCGGGTCTCGTCGGTACCTACAACGCCTTCGAGGCCGATGGCATCACCCCGACCTATGGCGGCTATTCCGATCATATCGTCGTCAAGGAAGGTTATGCGCTTTCGATCCCGGAGAACCTGCCGCTCGACGCATCTGCACCGCTGCTCTGCGCCGGTATCACGCTCTATTCGCCGCTGGTTCACTGGAAGGCCGGTCCCGGCAAGAAGGTTGCCATCGTCGGCATGGGTGGCCTTGGCCATATGGGCGTCAAGCTTGCCCATGCCATGGGCGCCGAGGTGACGGTTCTCAGCCAGACGCTTTCGAAAAAGGAAGACGGCCTCAAGCTCGGCGCCGATCACTACTATGCCACCAGCGACGCGGAAACCTTCAAGACGCTGGCCGGCACGTTCGACCTGATCCTCTGCACGGTGTCTGCAGAGATCGACTGGAACGCTTATCTCGGCCTGCTCAAGGTCGATGGTTCGCTGGTCCTGCTCGGTATCCCGGAAACTGCGGTACCGGTGCACGCCTTCTCGCTGGTTCCGGGTCGCAAGAGCATTTCGGGATCGATGATCGGCTCGATCAAGGAAACCCAGGAAATGCTGGATTTCTGCGGCAAGCATAACATCGTCTCGGAAATCGAACTGATCCGCATGGACCAGGTCAACGACGCTTATGAACGCGTCATCAAGTCCGACGTCCGCTATCGCTTCGTCATCGATATGGCGACGCTGTAAGGAATTAGGCAGTAGGCAATAGGAATTGGTAGGATATTTTCTACTGCCTACTGCCTACTGCCTACTGCCTACTGCCTACTGCCTACTCACCCTAGGGGCAGCGGCCCGTCGTTCTTGATCTCTTCCATCACCGCATAGGTGCGCGTTTCCTTGACGCCTGGAAGCGTCCAGAGGACCTGGCCGAGGAAGTTGCGGTAGGCGATCATGTCCTCGAAGCGCGTCTTGAGGAGATAGTCGAAACCACCTGCCACCATGTGACATTCGAGTACAGACGGCGCCTGTTTGATGGCGGCGGCGAATTTGTCGAAGACCTCCGCGGTCGTCTTGTCGAGCATCACCTCGATGAAGACCAGCAAGCCGAAACCGAGCTTGTGCGGATCGAGCCGCGCGCCGAAGCCCGAGACAAACCCTTCCTTGAGAAGTCGTCGCAATCGCTCGCTGGTCGCTGTCGGCGACAGGCCGATGCGGTCGGCAAGTTCCAGATTGGTGATGCGCCCGTCTGCCTGCAGGATGTGAAGGATCCGGCGATCGATCTTGTCAATCTCGTACATGCAGCCCCCTTTTCCCGCTCTCAGGCGGCCAGCCGCGTTTCGGTCAGCTTGACCCAATAGGAGATGCCGTGCGGAATTGCCTCGTCGTTGAAGTCGTAATTGGGGTTGTGCAGGCCGGCCGTGTCGCCATTGCCCATGAAGATGAAGGCGCCCGGACGCGACAGAAGCATATAGGAAAAATCCTCTCCGCCCATCATCGGGTCGATATCCGAAATGACCTTCGTTTCGCCGGCGATGCTGGCCGCAGCTTCTATCGCATGGGCCGTCTCGGCACGGTGGTTGACCGTGACCGGGTAGTTGCGGCCGTACCAGACCTGCACGGTGGCCCCGAAGGCAGCCGCGATGTTCTGCGCGATTTCGCGGATGCGCGTCTCGGCCATGTCGCGCACGTCGGCGCGCAGCGTGCGCACGGTGCCGGCGAGAACGGCCTGTTCCGGGATGACGTTGTGGGCAAAGCCGGCGTTGAATTTGGTGACGGAGACGACTACGGACGCCAGCGGGTCGGCCGTGCGCGAGGGGATGGTCTGCAATGCGCCGACAAGCTGGGCCCCGATGACGATCGGGTCGATGGTCTTGTGCGGTTGCGCCGCATGGCCGCCGCGCCCCTGGAGGGTGATGGTGAACTCATCGGTCGAGGCCATGATCGGGCCGACGCGCGTACCGAATTCCCCGATCGGCATGCCCGGCATGTTGTGCATGCCATAGACTTCCTCGATGGCGAAACGCTCCATCATGCCGTCCTTGACCATTTCGTTGCCGCCACCGCCGCCTTCTTCTGCCGGCTGGAAGATGACCGCGACCGCGCCGTTGAAGTTTCGGGTCTCAGCGAGATACTTGGCGGCGCCTAAGAGCATGGCGGTATGGCCGTCATGGCCGCAGGCGTGCATCTTGCCAGGCGTCGTCGAGGCCCATGGCACGCCACTGGTTTCGGTCATCGGCAGCGCGTCCATATCGGCGCGAAGGCCGATGGTGCGGCCCTCGCCAAGGTTGCCGCGGATCAGGCCGACGACCCCGGTGCGTCCAAGGCCGGTCACGATTTCGTCAACGCCGAACTCGCGCAGTTTCATTTCGACGAAGGCTGCCGTATTTTCGACCGCGAACATCAGTTCGGGTCTGGTGTGCAGATGGCGGCGCCATTCGGCGACTTCGCTCTGGAGTTCGGCGGCTCTGTTCAAAATGGGCATGATGCGTTCCTGTTAATCCGCTACGGTCAGAGGTGTACAGCGTGATTTTGCCATCGGCGTGGATAGAATGGCCTTTGCCATCACCCTGCCATATAAGGTAAATAGCCGAACGATACGAGGCAATTCCCGAAATTTGAAGGTTGGATTGTGGTGATAGGACAAATCTGGACGGATGGTAAGCTCAAGGGACTGGGCGCTCTGGCCGGCGCCTGCGCGTCGCTTCTGGTGGCGATCGTGCCGGCCGCCGCCAATCCGCGCCTTGTGGTGGACGTCAATTCGCTCAAGGTGATGGAGCACGAGGATATTTTCCAGAAGTGGTATCCTGCATCGCTGACCAAGATGATGACTGCCTATACCACGTTTCGTGCCATCAAGTCCGGCCGGCTGACACTCGATTCGCCTGTGGTGATGACCAAGAATGCGGCGGCGGAACCGGCAAGCAAGATGTATTTCAAGCCCGGCCAGGCGCTCACCCTCGACAGCGCCTTGAAGATCCTGCTCGTCAAGTCGGCAAACGACGTGGCGGTGGCGATCGGCGAAACGGTGGCTGGATCTGAAGCGGCCTTCATCGAGCAGATGAATGCAGAAGCGCGGCGGATCGGCATGACCTCCTCGCATTTCATCAATCCCCACGGTCTTCCCGGTGCCGGCCAGTACACGACGGCGCGCGACCTCGCCGTTCTGGCCATCACGCTGAAGCGCGAGTTTCCGCAATATGCCGGCTATTTCGCGCTTGAAGGGTTTACCACCGGCAAGAAGAATTTCCCGAACTACAACATGCTGATCGGTCGCTTCGACGGCGCCGACGGCATGAAGACCGGCTTTATCTGTGCCTCGGGTTTCAATCAGGTCTCCTCCGCCACGCGCAATGGCCGCAGCGTCGTCTCCGTCGTTCTCGGTGCAGACAGCCTGGGCGGCCGTGCCGACGAATCGGCTCGCCTGCTGCAACTTGGCCTGACCAGCAGCGGCGCCGGCAAGCCCGGTCTTGGCAAGATCGCGCCCTATGGCGCAACACGCGACAGCGTTACCGACATCAGCAAGCAGATCTGCTCCAAGGCGGCCGCCAAGATCCGCAGCGAAGGTCGCGACGAGGTCGGTCGCCAGAAGCTTTTGTCGCCGTTCATTCACGAAATCAACCGGCCGCTGAAGCTGGTCTATGCCGGGCTTATTCCGGGTACCGAGACGAAAGGTGCTCAAGGGGCCACAGCGGGTAAGGGCGAGGTTGCCAATGTGCCGATCCCGATACCGCGTCCGGCCTATTGACCGGTCCTCGTCCTTAACCGGCCATCACTTTATCGGATAACATCATGAGCCTGACATCATCGGCCGTTCCGGTCTCGATCCTCACCGGATTTCTCGGTGCGGGCAAGACGACGCTGCTCAACCGGCTCCTGAAGGACCCCGATCTCACCGATACGGCCGTGATCATCAACGAGTTCGGCGACGTATCGATTGATCATCTTTTGGTGGAAGCATCCAGCGACGGCGTGATCGAATTGTCCGATGGATGCCTCTGCTGCACGGTGCGGGGCGAACTGGTAGATACGCTGGCCGACCTCATGGACCGGATGCAGACCGGAAAGATCAAGCCGCTGAAGCGCGTTGTCATCGAAACGACCGGCCTTGCCGATCCGGCACCCGTTTTGCAATCCGTGATGGGTAACCCGGTGATTGCGCAGAGCTACCGGCTGGATGGCGTGGTGACCGTGGTCGATGCGGTCAACGGATTGGCGACGCTTGGCAATCACGAGGAAGCGGTCAAGCAGGTGGCTGTCGCCGACCGGCTGGTGATCAGCAAATCCACGCTTGCTTCGCCGGAAGCGCTGGAAAGCCTGAAAGCGCGGTTGCGGAAACTCAATCCGCGCGCCGAAATGATCGATGGCGATCTTCCCGAAGCGGGCAAGGCCGAACTGTTTCACTGTGGGCTCTACGATCCCGCAACCAAGATCGCCGATGTCGGGCGCTGGCTGCAGGACGAGACCGTGGCCGAACATGCGCATCATGGGCATCACCATGGACATGATCACGATCATTGCGACCACGACCATGATCACCATCACCATCATGATGCAAGCCGGCATGGCGCCGATATCCGCTCCTTTTCGATCGTCCATGACCGGCCGATCGACCCGATGGCGCTGGACATGTTCATCGACCTGTTGCGGTCGGCCCATGGCGAAAAGCTGCTGCGTATGAAGGCCGTCGTTTCGATGTCGGACAATCCGGACCGGCCGCTGATCCTTCATGGCGTGCAGAGCGTCTTCCATGCGCCGCAGAGGCTGGCCGCATGGCCGGATCCTGCCGATCGCCGCACCCGCATGGTGCTGATCACCAACGACCTGCCGGAAGCCTTCTTGCGCGATCTGTTCGACGCCTTCACCGGTCGTCCGCGCATCGACCGCCCCGACGCCACGGCCCTGTTCGACAATCCGCTTGCTGTGCCGGGTCTGAAGATCTGAGTTTTTTGCTGTGCCTTAAAACTCAGACGATCGAATGATCGACGATCACGATCGCCTTTCCAAGCGAACAGGCCTCGACCCGCGCCTCGACGCGGTAAACGTCGCGTAGCATGGCGGCGGTGACGACTTCGCTGGTCGGGCCGCTTGCGGCCATCGCGCCATTGGCAATGACAATCGTATTTTCGCAATAGCGCAGCGCATGATTGAGATCGTGCAGGGCAATCAGAACGGACATGCCGGTTTTGGCCGCGAGCGACTTCATGAAGCTCAAGACCTCGATCTGCCTGAACAGGTCGAGCGCCGAGGTTGGCTCGTCCATCAAAAGCACTTCCGGCTTGCGGATGAGCGCCTGGGCGATCGAAACCAGTTGCCGTTGTCCCCCGGAAAGTTCTCCCAGCCCGCGAAAGGCAAGATCCTCGATGCGCAAGGCCTGCAGCGTCTGATCGATCTCGTGCAGTTCGCTGTCGCTGACCCGCCAGCTGGAGCCCTGTTTCGAGGCCAGAAGCACGGATTCGTAAACCGTCAGCACGGCATTGGCGCCGGTGTCCTGCGGCATGTAGCAGATCGTCTCCGGACCCTTCAGCGTATCGGAAAGGACCACCGTGCCGGGGCCGGAAGACAGGCCGGCAATGCGCTTGAACAGCGTGGATTTTCCGGCCGCATTGGGGCCGATGACCGCCGTCATGCCGCCGCCGGTCATCATGTCGGTATTCACATCGGAAAGAACCGTATGCTTGCCATATTTTGCACCGACGCCATTGAGGGTGAGGGCTACCATGACCGCCTCCTGTTGGTGAAGATCAGCACGAAGAAGAAGGGGACGCCGACAAGCGCGGTGATGACGCCGATGGGCAGGATCGCACCGGGGATGAGGACTTTGGAAACGACTGAGGTCGCCGACAGCAACAGGGCGCCGCAGAGGACTGATGCCGGAAGAAAGAACCGCTGATCCTCGCCGACAAGCATGCGGGCGATGTGGGGACCAACGAGACCGATGAAGCCTATGGTTCCGACGAAGGAGACGGGGATGGCAGCAAGCAGGCTGACGGTTAGCATGGTCTGCAGCCGCAGCCGGCGGACATTGATGCCGAGGCTCGCGGCCTTGTCCTCACCCAGCCGCAGCGCCGTCAGCGCCCAGGCCTGACGGGCAAACAGCGGTATGGCGAAGACGAGGACGGCACCGGTGATCCACACCTTCGGCCAGGTCGCCTTGGTGAGGCTGCCCATGGTCCAGAAGACGACCGCGGCCAGCGCCTGTTCCGATGCCAGATATTCGAGCAGCGACAGCAGCGCATTGAAGGTGAAGACCAGCGCGATGCCGAGCAGCACGATGGTTTCGACCGTGACGCCGCGCATGGTCGATGCGAAATGGATGAAGAGAGCCGCCGCCATCGCCATCAGGAAGGCGTTGATCGGGATCATGAACTGCACGGCGCCCGGAAACAGCGCCACGCCGCTGACAAGGCCGAGTGCGGCACCAAAGCCTGCCGCAGCCGAGATGCCGAGCGTGAAGGGGCTCGCCAGGGGATTGGCAAGGATCGTCTGCATCTGTGCGCCGGCAAGCGAAAGCGAGGCACCGACGGTAATCGCCATCAGCGCGATCGGCATGCGGATATCCCAGATGACGACCCTCAACTGGTCGCCGACCGATTCGGCATGGAACAGCGACGACAACACTTCCCGCAGGGTGTAGTTCGCCGGGCCGAGCGCCATGTCGATCGACAGGCTGAGACACAGAGCGACGAGCATGATGCAAAGCATGACAATCCGTCGAAAGGCCAGGGCGCGGTATTGACCGCGCCCCGACGTCGTCTCAAGGGTTTCAGTGGCGACGGCCATCGATTATTCGCCCTTCAACGAGACGAAATAACCGGGCTTGTAGTCGAGCGGCAGGAAGCGCGCATGCAGTTCCTTGAAGGTCGCCTCGGGGTCTAGATCTCTAAAGAGTTCCGGGTGCAACCATTTGGCGATCTCCTGGATCGCGACGAACTGATAGGGGTTGTTGTAGAACTGGTGCCAGATGGCGTGGACGTTGCCATCCTTCACAGCCTTGACGCCGGTAAAGGCTGGACGCTTCGTTAGGTTCTCAAGCTTGCGGTGCGCTTCCTTGACGTCTGCGCCATAGCCGACGCCGACCCAATCGCCGCCGGGAACATAACCCTGCCAGTTGCCGCCGGTGATGATGACCTGATCCGGGTTGGCCGCGATGATCTGCTCCGGATTAACCGCGCCGAAGGTGCCGGGGATGATATCCTTGGCCATATTGATGCCGCCGGCAATCTCGACCATCTTGCCGAAATTCTCGTCGCCGAAGGACATGCAGCAATCGTCGGAATAGCCGCCGGCACGCTCGACGAAGACAACCGGTCGGGCCGGCTGCTGCTTGGCGAGCACGTCGGTCACCTTGGCAATGCTGTCGGCGCGGAACTTGATAAAGTCTTCGGCCTTGGCTTCCTGGCCGAGCAGCTTGCCCATGATCCGCATGCTGGCTTCGGTATTTTCCATCGGCTTTTCGCGGAAGTCGATATAGACCAGCGGGATGCCGACCTTGCCGAGCTTCTCGATATAGCCGGCTTCTTCCGTCGCTGTCTTGGCATCGAGGTTCATGACGATCACGTCGGGCTTGAGCGCCACGGCCTGCTCGACATCGAATGTGCCGTCCTTCATGCCGCCGAAGGTGGGCAGCTTGGCAATATCGGGATATTTCGCGAGATAGGCGGCGTAGCTCTCCGGATCGGCCTTCGGCAGGTCATCCCGCCAGCCGACAACGCGCTTGAAGGGCTCATCCCGGTCAAGGGCGGCCACGAAATAGATCTGCCGTCCTTCGCCCAGAATGACATGTTCGACCGGCACGCTGACCTCGACGTCGCGCCCTGTCACATCCTTGATGATTACCTTTTCCCCAGCCAAGGCTGTCCCGGAAAAAAGCGCGCAGAAACCCGCAGCGACCAGGGTCGCTTTGCGAAATACAGTCATGATTTTGAACTCCGTCTCGAAAACTGAGCGGTTTCTAAATTTCTTGATGTTGACAGTCAAGTTTTATCTTTTAGAAAGCCTCTACACTGAGGCTGAACAAATCTGCGCTACAATCTGCAAGGCATTTCCCATGAGCGACGTTTCCAACATTACGAATTACGATCTACGCGACGAGATCAAGGCCTATTGGTCCGAGCGGGCTGCGACGTTTGACCTGTCGCCCGGCCACGAGATTTTTCCGAGGAGGAGCGTGCCGCCTGGCATCGCTTGTTCACCCAGCATCTGGGCAAGGGCGATGGGCGGGCGGCGCTTGATCTTGCCAGCGGCACCGGGGTTGTTTCGCATTTGATGGACGATCTGGGCTTCAGGGTGACCGGCCTCGACTGGTCGGAGACGATGCTGGCGCTGGCGAGGGCCAAGGCCAAATCACGGGGACGCACTATCTCCTTCCGCATGGGTGACGCGGAAAACACCATGGAGCCAGACGATCACTACGATGTCGTCGTCAATCGCCATCTCGTCTGGACGCTGGTCAATCCGGCCGGCGCCTTTGCGGAATGGTTTCGCGTGTTGAAGCCCGGTGGCACCCTGCTGATAATCGATGGCGATTTCGTCAACTCGACGCTTCGCGAGCGCATTCTGTCAAAACTGGCGGGATGGGGGCAGCGGCTGGGTTGGCTGAAATCCGATGCCGTCAGCAATTCCCCGGAGATGATGGCGATCCACCGCAGCATTCTCTCCCGCGTTTATTTCCGGGACGGTGCCCGTGCCGACGCGGTTGCCGATTTGCTGATGCGCTCGGGATTTGCGGACATCTCCATCGATACCCGATTCGGAGATATTCACCGGACGCAGGCCAGGAACTGGAATGTGCTGAAGAGCATGGTGCGAAAGTCGCAGCACCGATACGCCATTCGCGCGGTGAAGCCGGAGAATGCCGTTTAGCGCGATCGCTAAAGAGCGGTTGTGATTGTGCATGTGCCCCATTCAAGGCGACAGGCCTCTATCGCATTTTTCTGATCAGAAACCTGTGCCCGCCGGCGATCGTTTCGGATCGCTCCATCGCGTGGCCGTCCTCATGGCAGAAATGCGGAATATCGATGACGGCCAGCGGGTCCGTGGTTTCGACGGCAATGAGGCTTCCGGTGGCGAGCGACTGCATGCGCTTGCGCGTTTTCAAAACCGGCAGCGGGCATTTTAGCCCCTTGAGATCATAGATCGCAACGATCGTCTCGGGCATCAATTGCCCCAGATCTTCCAGAATGGTTTTTTCTTCGGCTGCTGCTCGGTCGCTGCCTGCTCGAGCGGCGGCGTCCCTGTCCCTTCGCCGTTTTCGGCCGTCGCAACGGTTGTGGTATTCGCCGGTGTCTGGGCCGTTACGGGCTTGGCTTCGGCCTTGTTCTTTTCGACGGGCTTCTCGACTGCACCTGCGGTCGATGCGGCATCTGCCGGTGCGGCGTCAATTGGGACCTGCGTCGCGGCTTGCGGGTCGTCAGCAGTCTTTCGCGAGAACAGGCTGCCGAAGAAGCCTTTCTTTGCGGGCGCCTGATCGATCGCGGCCTGCTCGACGGGGCGTGCGATCGGGTTTTCCTGCGGCACGGGAATATTCTTGCCGTTGCGCGTCGTCTTTTCGAGTTCGGCCTTCTGAAGTTCGATTGCTTTCTTGGCCTCTTCCAGCTCGGCGCGGCGGGCCATCTGCTTTTCGAGATCGGCGACCTTCATCAGCTTGCCGGCGTCGAGCGAGGAACCGGTCGGCGCATAGGCGAGTTCCTTGCCGACGCGCTGCTTGGCAACGATCGCCTTGCGCTCGGCCTCTGTCGGCTCGTACCAGACCATGCCCTCATATTTGGACATCGCCTTGGCGTAGTCGGCATCGTATTTCTTGTTGTAGGCGGCAAGGGCAGACTGCATGGCCGCCGGGGTCGACATCGCCGGGCACTGCCCGGTTGGCGAAAACTTGCCGTCTGTCTGCTGGTTGAAGACATATTTCTTCTCGCAGACATTGACTTCCGGCGGGCGCTTGGAGATTTCGAACTGGTCGTAGCCAGGCTTCAGCATGTTCCAGAATTCGATATGCGGGCTGTTGCGATGGCGGGCCATGTTTTCGGCGGTCATGCGGAAGGGCAGCGATTGCAACTGAATGGTCTGCTGGCCGCCCTTGTAGGCGTCGCGGGCAAGCGCGAATATTTCCAGCATCTGCTCGTCGGTCATCGAATAGCAGCCGGAAGATGAGCAGGCGCCGTGGATCATCAGGTTGGAGCCATGCCGACCGTTGGCCTGATCGTAGCGGTTGGGGTAGCCGGTGTTGATGGCCAGATAATAGCTGGAATTGGGGTTCATCTGGCCGGGAGAAAGCGGATAGAAGCCTTCCGGCGCCTGCCGGTCGCCCTCTTTCAGCTTCGGGCCAAGCTTGCCCGACCAGGCGCAGATCTTGTACTGGCGCAGCATCTCGAAGCGGTTGGCGCTGTTGGCCTTCCAGACCTCCAATGCGCCTTCTTCTTTGAAGATGCGCAACATGATCGGCGAGGTCTTGGCCATACTCATGGCCTGCATCTTCTGCACGATCTTTCCGGAGAGCTGATAATTAGTCTTACTTGAGACCTTAGAAAGGTCGACATCCACCGTGTCCAGCGCTTCATTGGCTGTGCAGCCTGCAAGGCTTGCAGCCAGGATGGAAACGGCGAAGAGATGTGTCAGGCGCATCAGCAAAGGCCCATCAAGCAGAACAATCGAATGCGGCGTGTGCCCGCAAAGGGGAGACCGGGGAATCAATACCCTGTTTATACTTCACAAAATGTTACCTTGCAGCCCAGCCTTACCCCAAACAGTTCCAGAGCGCAGGAATATGGCCAAGGTTTGGCCATAGTTGAATTTCGTGGGATAAGCGTCCGCAACAGGCCTCGAAATGCCTAAAGCTGGCGGCCGATGCTCAGATATTTTTGGCGGCGGTCGGAGCGCAGCTGATCGCCGGTGCGCGCTGAAAGCTCCTTCAGCGTATCGGCAATGATCGTTCCAGTGCTGTCGATCACAGCCTGTGGATCGCGATGCGCGCCGCCGGCCGGTTCTGCGATGATGCCGTCGATGACGCCGAGCGACTTCAGGTCCTCGGCCGTGATCTTCATGTTGGTCGCGGCTTCCTTGGCGCGCGTTGAATCGCGCCAGAGGATCGAGGCCGCACCTTCCGGCGAGATCACGCTGTAGATCGCGTGTTCCAGCATGTAGACGCGGTTGCCGGTGGCAATCGCGATGGCCCCGCCGGAGCCGCCTTCGCCGAGCACCACGGAAATGATCGGAACGCGCACGTTCAGGCACATCTCGGTCGAGCGTGCGATGGCTTCCGCCTGGCCGCGCTCCTCGGCTCCGATGCCGGGATAGGCGCCGGCGGTATCGATCAGCGTGATCAGCGGCAGGCCGAAGCGATCGGCCATTTCCATGATGCGGATCGCCTTGCGGTAGCCTTCGGGGCGGGCGCTGCCGAAATTGTGCTTTATGCGCGATTTCGTGTCATTGCCCTTTTCCTGGCCGATGATGGCGACTGGCGTGCCGCGAAACCGCGCAAAGCCGGTCTGGATCGCTTCGTCATTGCCGAATTTGCGGTCGCCGGCCAGCGGCGTGAATTCGGTGAAAAGCGCCGACGCGTAATCCTTGAAGTGCGGACGCTGCGGATGCCGCGCGACCTGCGTCTTCTGCCAGGGATTGAGCTTGGAATAGATTTCGGCCATCGCATCGCGCGCCCGCACCTCCAGCCGCTCGATCTCGTCAGCGGTATCGATGCTCTCGTCCTCGCTGGCAATCTTCTTCAACTCGTGAATCTTGCCTTCGAGGTCGGAGATTGGTTTTTCGAAATCGAGATAATGGTGCATGGTCTGCGTTTCCGATCCTATAGCGCCAATGGCCGCCTGCTCTGTGATCCCAGTGTTTCTGGCCAAGGGTTATGGCGCTCCTAATCCTGTTTTTTTGCCTGTTTGGCAAGAGGGTGATGGTTTTGAACGAGTTGATGCAGCCGTTCTTCCAGCACATGGGTATAGATTTGTGTCGTTGAAATGTCCGAATGGCCCAGCAATTCCTGCACGGCGCGAAGGTCGGCACCATTCGCCAGCAAATGGCTTGCAAAGGCATGACGCAAAACATGTGGGGATATGGCGGCAATGCGGATGCCGGCGCGCGCCGCCAGATCCTTGAGATCACGGGCAAAGACCTGGCGCGGCAGGAAGCCCGCCTTTCCGGAAGACGGAAAGAGCCACGGGCTTTCCGGCGGCTGATCCTTGCGGCTGGCAACGTCTTTGGCCATCGCCTGTCCATAGGCCTGCATGGCGCGAATTGCGCTGTGGGACAACGGCACCATGCGCTCCTTGTTGCCCTTGCCCCGCACCACCAGGAACCGGCCGTTCTGCGAAAGCACGGAAGCCGGCAGGGAGACGAGTTCGCTCACCCGCATGCCGGTGGCATAGAGAAGCTCGATCAGCGCGTGCATCCGCATGCGGGCAAGCACGTCGCCACCGCTTTGTCCTGCTTCCTGTTCCGCCTGCGTGATCAGCCGGGAGACGTCGTCGACGCTCAGAATTTTCGGCAGCGGCCGGCTTTTCTTCGGGGCATCGAGCACCCCCGTCGGATCGTCGGTGCGCAGGCCCTCGGCATAGAGAAACTTGTAGAATTGCCGGAGCGCCGATAGCCGCCGCGCCTGTGACGAGGCCTTGAATCCCTCTCCGGCCAGATGGCTGAGATAGGCGCGCAGGTCGTCGCTTCCGGCTTCGTTGAGACGAACGTTTCGACCCTTCAGGAACGAATGCACATCGTCCAGATCGCGCTCATAAGAGATGAGCGTGTTGTTGGCGGCGCCGCGCTCCGCACTCATCATTTCGAGGAAAGATTCGAGATGGGCGGCGGAGAGATCCATCATTGCGCCGGATTGATGCGTTCAGAGGGAATGCGGATCGTCACATCGCGTTCGACTGGATCAACGAAGGTTACCAGCGCCAGCATGGTTCCATAGATGCTTCCGGCGATCAGCGCGCAGATGAACAGAAAGCGGAACAGGGTCGGCATTTCAAACTCCTCGGACTTGCCGACTATATGACCATGCCGGCCACCGAGCGCAAGAACCGTTGCGTTTCCATGCGTTTGGGTGGCCTTTGCTGGCCGTCCGTCTTGACGCTTCCTGCCGTTTTGTCGATACCGTTGCGAAACGGGGAATATCAAACGGCATGAACGACGTCATCGAGCCTGTTTCGGAAACGCTGGTGGAGCGGGCAAAGGCTGTATTGGGCCGCAGGAACCTTGTGTTCGTCGGCCTGATGGGTGCGGGCAAATCGGCGATCGGCCGCATGACGGCGACGCTGCTCAACATTCCGTTCATCGATTCCGATCACGAGATCGAGCGCGTGTCCCGCATGACGATCAGCGAGCTTTTTGCCGCCTATGGCGAGGAGGAGTTTCGCGCTCTCGAAGGCCGGGTGATCAAAAGGCTGCTGCATTCGGGCCCGCGCGTTGTGTCCACCGGCGGCGGCGCCTATATCAACGAGCGCACGCGCCGGCACATCAAGAAGAGCGGGCTCTCCGTCTGGCTGAGCGCCGATCTCGACGTGCTCTGGGAACGCGTCAACAAGCGCGACACCCGTCCCTTGCTGAAGACCGAAAATCCGAAGCAGACCCTCGAAAACCTGATGAAGCTTCGCTACCCGATTTATGCCGAGGCGGATCTCACGGTCGTTTCGCGGGATGTGAAGAAGGAAGTCATGGTAGAAGAGGTTCTCGCCGCCATCGCCTCCATGCCGAAGAAGTGACACCATGAACACTCATGCCATCATCGCGCCGAAGCGCACCGTCCGTGTCGATCTTGCCGATCGTTCCTACGATATCCTGATCGGCCCCGGCCTGATTGCATCCGCAGCCAGCGAGATCGCCTCTCGGCTGAAGGGCCGGCGCATGGCGGTCATCACGGATGAAAATGTCGGCGCGCGCTACCTTGCGCCTTTGATGGACAGCCTTGCTGAAACGGGCATTCAGGCCGTATCGCTGGCTTTGCCGGCGGGCGAGAAGACCAAGAGCTTCGAGCATCTGATCCCCGTATGTGATACGATCCTTGGCGCGCGGATCGAGCGCAATGATGCGGTGATCGCGCTAGGCGGCGGCGTGATCGGCGACCTGACCGGCTTTGCCGCCGGTATTGCCCGGCGCGGATCGCGCTTCATTCAGATCCCGACGTCTCTTCTGGCGCAGGTTGACAGTTCCGTTGGCGGCAAGACCGGTATCAATTCACCCCACGGCAAGAACCTGATCGGGGTCTTCCACCAGCCGGACCTCGTCCTTGCCGATACTGATGTGCTCGATACGCTGAGCCCGCGCGAATTTCGCGCTGGTTATGCCGAGGTCGCCAAATACGGGTTGATCGACAAGCCCGAATTCTTTGACTGGCTGGAGAAGAACTGGCAGGCCGTCTTTGCTGGCGGCGAGGCTCGCATCGAGGCGATTGCCACGAGTTGCCAGGCCAAGGCCGATGTCGTGGCTGCCGACGAGCGCGAGAATGGCCGTCGCGCACTTCTCAATCTGGGGCATACTTTCGGCCACGCACTGGAGGCGGCTACGGATTACGATGGCAGCCGGCTGGTGCATGGCGAAGGCGTTTCGATCGGCATGGTGCTGGCACATCAGTTTTCTGCGCGCATGAACCTTGCAAGCCCCGACGATGCGACTAGGGTCGAGGCGCATCTGAAAGAGGTCGGCCTGCCGACACGGATGAGCGATATCCCCGGCCAACTCCCTCCCGTCGAAACGCTTATGAATGCGATTGCGCAGGACAAGAAGGTCAAGGGCGGCCAGCTGACCTTCATCCTGACCCGCGGTATCGGCCAGTCCTTCGTTGCCGACGATGTCCCGTCTTCCGAGGTGGTTCGTTTCCTTGAGGAGAAACATCCGCAATGATCGTTGAAAACGTCCTCGCCTTCCTGGCCGAATATTGGCTGACGCTCGTATCGGTCATCGGTCTTTTGTTGTGCTCGGCATTCTTTTCCGGGTCGGAAACGGCGCTGACCGCGGCATCGCGGGCGCGCATGCACACGCTCGAAACCAATGGCGACGAGCGTGCGACAATCGTAACGGCGCTGATTGCCCGCCGCGACAGGCTGATCGGCGCACTGTTGATCGGCAACAACCTGGTCAATATTCTTGCCTCATCCCTGACCACGAGCCTTTTCCTCGGGCTGTTCGGGAATTCGGGTGTTGCCATCGCGACCCTGGCAATGACGGTGCTGCTGGTGATTTTTTCCGAGGTCCTGCCGAAAAGCTGGGCGATTGCAGCGCCCGATCGTTTCGCGCTCGTCGTCGCCCCCTTCGTTCGACCATTCGTTCTTGTCGTCGGTCCGCTCTCCAGCCTGGTCAACGGCATCGTCCGGCGCCTGCTGGCTCTGTTCGGTGTCAGCCTGTCGGCGGAAATCTCGATGCTGACGGCGCATGAGGAACTGCGCGGCGCCGTCGATTTCCTCCACCGGGAAGGTTCCGTCATCAAGGCTGACCGCGACCGGCTGGGCGGCGTGCTCGACCTTGGTGAGCTCGAAGTGTCCGATATCATGGTCCACCGCACCGCGATGCGGGCGATCAATGCCGACGAACCACCCGAGGTCTGCGTCCGGGCCATTCTGGAGAGCCCCTATACCCGCATGCCGGTCTGGCGCGGTTCGGCCGATAACATCATCGGCGTTGTGCATGCCAAGGATCTCCTGCGAGCGCTGGCCGAGCCGGATGTCGAGCCGGAAAATCTCGATATCGTCCGCATCACGCAGAAGCCATGGTTTGTGCCTGACACCACCAATCTCAAGGATCAGCTCAACGCCTTCCTGCGGCGCAAGGCGCATTTCGCCATCGTCGTCGATGAATATGGCGAGGTGCAGGGGCTGGTGACGCTCGAGGACATTCTGGAGGAAATCGTCGGCGATATTTCGGACGAACACGACATCGAAATTCAAGGCGTGCGCCAGGAAGCGGACGGCTCCATCGTGGTCGATGGCAACGTGCCGATCCGCGACCTGAACCGCGCGCTCGACTGGACTCTGCCCGATGACGAGGCAACCACGATCGCCGGGCTCGTGATCCACGAATCGCGCACGATCCCCGAGGAGCGGCAGGCCTTCACTTTCTATGGCAAACGGTTCCTGGTGATGAAACGTGTCAAAAACAGAATCGTGCGCCTGCGGATTCGGCCGGCGGACGATGCTACGCAAAGCGCTGCCGATATGTCCTCCTGAGGGGAGGCGGTCGGCAGCGCGTAGCAGTTTTCAAAAATATCCCGTCGGGCCTCAACGGTTGCTCAAAATCCCGCCCAGTGCGCCGCCGAGCAAGGCGCCGGTGAAGGCAGCGCCCGCAGGCGTCATTTCGTCATTGTTGTTGCTTTCGACCGGGCCTTCAAGCGTTCCTTCCCGATTGTTGTTTGTCCGCCGGACGGGTTTCTGGTTTGTCGGAGTCGCCTTGTCGGTCGTTGTTTGCGATCTGCGCAGCGCCGCTTTTGCGGCGGCAGCCTTGTCGGTCTCGTAGCGCGCCCGGACCTGCGCCATCATCGGATCGGTCTGGACGATCAAGAACAGATGTTGCTGGGGTGTCAGGTAGGTCGTCTCGATCATGCCGCTCTGCCGCTGCCAGGCACCGATGGCCATGCGCGATTTGGCACCGAGCGCGCCGTCGGCGCCGCCGGTCACATGGCCGAGCGCGCCCAGGCGCAATTGCAGATCGATGCGGCCGGCCTTGTCGAGGTTGATCATGGTTTCGGTGTCCGGCGTTCCGGGCACCAATTTGATGTCCTCGGGCATGGCGACAGCCGTACGGGAGGTTGAAGCGAAGGCCGTTGCCTCACCAGGGGTCGGATCGACTGACGCGACTTCGGTCTTCTGTGCCTTCAACTGGTCGAGGTTGAGGTTGGCGAGCGTCGAGAAATTGCCGTTCGGGTATTTTGCAAGATAGAGTTCGTAATGCGCGACGGTGTTGCGCTTGGATGCCTCATCCCACAGCTTCTGTTCGATCGTCCAGTCGATGGCTGTATTGTCCGCAGCCGGGATGGTCGGCAGGCCCATCGTATCGGCGGTGACGGCAGAAGCGGCTTTGGCCGTCGGTTCACCACCAAGGAAGACTTCGCGGGACAGAGACGCGTTGTGCCAGGGGTTCTGGTTGCCGCGCGTGGCTTCAGAGACGTCTGCCCGGACGCGCGTCAGCGCGCTCTGGATCTCCAGGCCGGGCGTTGTCAGATGCCGCGCGAGAGCGGCGGTATAGGGGCTGTGGTTGTCCGTTCCGTCGCCGGCAATGGCACCTGGATCGGTCGCATAGGCGATCAGCAGACCGCCGCCGGTCACGCTGTTGGTCTGAACGGACGCCAGGCCCTTGCTGACACCCATCGAGCGGCCGGCCGGTAGCGATGCCGCAAGCGAGCGACCGAGCGGATTGTCCCGGCAAGCATCGAGCACGACGATGTTGACGGCGGGGGCCGGCGGCAGGGCTGCCAGCAGCTTGTCGATCGGGATGGTCCGGGTCTGGAGTTGTGCCGCCTTCTCGAGATTGGCATCAACAGGCACGAGATAGTTCTGACCGTTCACTTGCAGACCGTGGCCGGCATAGAAGACCAGTGCCGTGTCTGCATCATAGGCTTCCTCGGTGAATTTATCGACGATATCGAGCATGGCCGATTTGCTGAGGTCGAAGCCGCTGATGACCGAGAAGCCGGCAAGACGCAAGGTTTCGCCGATCAGTTGCGCATCGTTCTTGGGGTTTGGAAGCGGTACGGAATGTTGATAGGCGCTGTTTCCGATGACCAGCGCGACGCGTTTGCCCGGCGGCGTCGCAGCGTGCGCCTGCGCTATCGAAAGAACCGTGGCAAAGAATATCGTAATCAGGTTAAGCCCGTTCAACATGGCAAAAGCCCTCAACCAGGTCTGCGGTCTGGATCGACCTTCGGCCTGCGTTTCCGATGAAAAGATAAGACTGCAATGGATCGAAGTAAAAATTGACGTGGCGGACGCCCATATCCGTTATCGTCTCGGCAACGGAGAGTATGGCTGTTTTATTGATCGTCAATTCAGTCAATCGAATTATATCACTGTCTTGCCGATCACTATGACCAGTCTGTTACCAGCGGGTTGTTTCCCGGGAACAGCCGGCTCCAGCGCCAGCGCATGCAATCCGGCATCTATCTCCGCCTTCAGGACATCGTTGATGGCACGGTGGCGGGCAATGCGGCTCATGCCGGCAAAGGCGTTCGAGACGATGCGCACACGCATGTGGGTTTCACCTTTCCCGTCGATATCGGGATGATGACCGGCATGCAGATGGCTCTCGTTCAGCACGATCAAGCGATCCGGTGAAAAGGCCTGCGTCAATTTGGTTTCAATTCGGCTCTGGAGAGACATGTTTTGGCCCCGTTTCTCTGGCTTTTCCGGACAACCGGCCATCGACCGAAATGCACGTTTCGGGCTGCGTTTTGCGCGGCGCAAAATAGCTTCACAAAGCCTGCAACATTCCGGTTTGTCAATTCTTGTTGTGGCGCTCGCCACGTCCCATAATTAGCGCCATGAAACTTGATTCAAAATATTTTGACGGCATCCGGACAAAGCGACGTCCGAGCCAGAAGCCGGAGCCGATGGCGCCCACGTGCCAGTGGGACGGCTGCGAGGAGAATGCTGTCCATAAGGCCCCGGTCGGGCGCAATGCCGAGAACCAGTATTTCATGTTCTGCTTCGAGCATGTGAAGGAATACAACAAGGGCTACAACTATTTCTCCGGTCTGTCCGACAACGAAATCGCCCGCTACCAGAAGGAGGCCCTGACCGGCCATCGCCCGACCTGGACGCTTGGCGTCAACAAGAATGCCAAGAATGGCCCTGCGCAATCGCAGCAGCGCTCAGGAAGCGCCGGCGCCCAGGCCCGCATGCGCGATCCCTTCGGCTTCGTCGATCAGGCACGCGCCCGCGCGCCGCGCCAGGAACCACGTGCCCGCAAGCTAAAGACGCTGGAAGCCCAGGCTTTCGAAACACTCGGCCTGCATGCCAATGCAACGGCAACGGACGTCAAGACGGCCTACAAGGAGCTTGTAAAAAAGCATCACCCCGATGCAAATGGCGGAGACAGGGGATCGGAAGATCGTTTTCGCGCCGTGATCCAGGCATATCAATTGTTAAAACAGGCTGGCTTCTGCTAGGAACGCACTTTAATACCCTTCCCCTGAAGCATCCCGCGTTCAAGCGACCCACCTTGAACGTCCACGCTTTCAAAGACGATTTTACGGGAGCAGTCTGGTTCCCGCGCTGGAGACATGATGAGCAAGGTAGACCTCGATATTTCCAACCTTCCCGATACGACTGTGTCTGTTCGCGAGGTTTTCGGCATTGATTCCGATATCCGCGTGCCCGCCTATTCCAAGGGGGACGCCTATGTTCCGGATTTCGACCCGGACTACCTGTTCGATCGCGAGACGACGCTCGCCATTCTTGCCGGTTTCGCCCATAACCGCCGCGTCATGGTGTCCGGTTATCACGGCACGGGCAAGTCCACCCATATCGAGCAGGTTGCTGCCCGGCTGAATTGGCCTTGCGTGCGTGTCAACCTTGACAGCCATGTCAGCCGTATCGATCTCGTCGGCAAGGACGCGATTGTCGTCAAGGACGGCATGCAGGTCACCGAATTCAAGGACGGTATCCTGCCCTGGGCCTACCAGCACAATGTCGCGCTCGTTTTCGACGAATACGATGCCGGCCGCCCGGACGTGATGTTCGTCATCCAGCGCGTACTCGAATCCTCGGGTCGTCTGACCTTGCTCGATCAGAGCCGCGTCATCAGGCCGCACCCGGCCTTCCGTCTGTTCGCGACGGCCAACACCGTTGGTCTCGGCGATACGACCGGCCTCTATCATGGCACGCAGCAGATCAACCAGGCGCAGATGGACCGCTGGTCGATCGTCACCACGCTGAATTACCTGCCGCATGACAACGAAGTCGATATCGTCGCCGCCAAGGTCAAGGGCTTCACCAAGGACAAGGGCCGCGACACGGTCTCCAAGATGGTGCGCGTTGCCGATCTGACGCGTGCCGCCTTCGTCAATGGCGATCTATCGACCGTCATGAGCCCGCGCACGGTCATCACCTGGGCGGAAAACGCCCATATCTTCGGTGACATCGCCTTTGCCTTCCGCGTCACCTTCCTCAACAAGTGCGACGAACTCGAGCGGACCCTGGTAGCAGAGCACTACCAGCGCGCCTTCGGCGTCGAACTCAAGGAAAGTGCTGCCAACATCGTTCTCGAAGCGACGGCGTAACCGATGGCAGGGCGTGGCGACAATTCCAAGCCGAGACCCGGCGGGGCCGTGGACGTGGAGCCGTTTCGCCGCGCGCTAACGGGCTGCATCCGCTCGATCGCCGGTGATCCGGAGGTCGAGGTCGTCTTCGCAAACGAACGTCCGGGGCTTGCAGGCGAGCGCGTGCGGTTGCCGGAAATCTCCAAGCGCCCGACACGGCAGGAATTGTCGGTCACCCGTGGTCTCGGCGATTCCATGGCGCTGCGCAAGGCATGCCACGACATGCGCATCCATGCCACCATGTCGCCGCAGGGGGCGGATGCGCGGGCGATCTTCGATGCTGTCGAGCAGGCGCGTGTCGAAGCGATAGGCTCGATCCGCATGAGCGGTGTTGCCGCGAACCTCACAACCATGCTCGACGACAAATACGCTCGTGCCAATTTCGCCGCCATCGACCGGCAGGCCGATGCACCCCTGGAAGAGGCCGTGGCGCTGATCGTCCGCGAAAAGCTGACGGGGCAGAAGCCACCGGCATCTGCCGGCCGGGTTCTCGATCTCTGGCGCGATTTCATCGAGGACAAGGCCGCCGGCGATATGAGCAATCTGTCGGCGACAATCAACGACCAGCAGGCTTTTGCACGGGTCGTTCGCAACATGCTGTCATCCATGGACGTGGCCGAGAAATACGGCGATGACGAGGTCGAGCCGGATGACCAGGAAAGCCAGACCGACGAAGACCAGCCGCGCAGCCAGGAGGAGAACGAGAACAGCTCCGACGAGGATGCCGGCTCAGATGCTGCCCCCGCAGACGAGAACGAATCCGCCGACGAACAGATGGACGAAGGCGAGATGGACGGCGCGGAGATTTCCGACGAAGACCTGCAGGACGAAGGTGACGACGACAGCGAGACCCCCGGCGAGGCCAAGCGCCCAAACAGCCCGTTCTCCGATTTCAACGAGAAGGTCGATTATTCGGTCTTCACCGAAGCCTTTGACGAGATCATCACCTCCGAGGAGCTTTGCGACGAGGCGGAGCTTGATCGGCTTCGTGCCTTCCTCGACAAGCAACTGGCGCACTTGCAGGGCGCAGTCGGCCGGCTTGCCAACCGCATGCAGCGCCGCCTGATGGCACAGCAGAACCGGTCTTGGGAATTCGACCTCGAAGAGGGTTATCTCGATTCGGCGCGGTTGACGCGCATGATCATCGACCCGATGCAGCCGCTGTCCTTCAAGCGGGAGAAAGACACGAATTTCCGCGATACGGTGGTGACGCTGCTGATCGACAATTCCGGCTCAATGCGCGGCCGGCCGATCACGGTGGCTGCCACCTGCGCCGACATTCTCGCGCGCACGCTCGAGCGCTGTGGCGTCAAGGTCGAAATCCTCGGCTTCACCACCAAGGCCTGGAAGGGCGGTCAGGCGCGTGAGCAATGGCTCGCCAGCGGCAAGCCGCAGACGCCAGGCCGGCTGAACGACCTGCGCCACATCATCTACAAGTCGGCGGACGCACCCTGGCGGCGGGCGCGGCGCAATCTCGGCCTGATGATGCGCGAAGGCCTGCTCAAGGAAAACATCGACGGCGAGGCGCTGATCTGGGCGCATAACCGGCTTCTGGCGCGGCCCGAGCAGCGCCGCATCCTGATGATGATTTCGGATGGCGCGCCGGTCGACGATTCGACGCTTTCCGTCAATCCGGGCAATTACCTGGAGCGGCACCTGCGCGCCGTGATCGAGCAGATCGAGACGCGCTCACCGGTCGAACTGCTGGCCATCGGCATCGGCCACGATGTGACGCGCTACTATCGCAAGGCTGTGACGATCGTTGACGCTGACGAACTGGCCGGTGCCATGACGGAACAACTGGCTTCGCTGTTCGAGGATGAAACCCGCCGCCGCAAGCCACAGGGCCGCCGGCGCGCCTGATCGTAGCCGCGGTTGGGCGTTCTTTGCGGAACTGGTCGTTGTCAACGGAACATATTGCCTTGGCCAGTCATAGAAAGACGCCATTTTGAAAATCCGTTCCGCTCTTGCCGTTCTTTTCTGTTCCTGGCTTGCCATGCCTGCTCCCTTGGCGGCATCGCCACCGCAGAGCGAAGCGGTCCCGGTCGTCAGCCGGCAGATCGCCAATTTCAAGATCGGCTCCGACGAGAAGCGTTTCGGCGACCTCGAATTTGTCGGCGGCCTTGAACTGTCGTCGTCCAATCCCCTGCTGGGCGCGGTCTCGTCGATCCGCTTTCGGGCGGATGCCAAGTCCTTCGTGGCCGTGCTTGACACCGGACACTGGCTGGAGGGATCGGTGACGCGCGATGCGCAAGGTCGTTTATCTGGTCTGGGTGATGTGACCGTCACATCGATGATGGACGGTGAGGGGCGGTCGGAGCGGGTCAAGCAATTGATGGATTCGGAGGGGCTCGCGCTTCGCAATGGGCAGGCTCTGGTCAGCTTCGAGCAGCATCACCGGGTCGATGTCTATCCCGATCCGGGCTTTGCGCAGGCCAAGCCGATTGCCAGCCTGCCAATCCTCATTCCGCAAGGCGCCTTGCGTGGCAACCGGGGTCTTGAGACGATTGCCGTTTCCCCGCCGGCAGTCCGCTCGACGGCGCTGTCGTTATCGTTTCCGAACTCAGCTTCGACAGGGCCAATCACCTCTTGGCTGCCGTTATCGATGGTCCGCTGAAGGGGAACTTCGGCGTCGCCCAGAACGATCCTTTTGCGATTACCGACGGGGCCTTTCTGCCGAACGGCGACTTGCTGTTGCTGGAGCGCCGCTTCAGCTTTGCCCAGGGCCTCGGCATGCAGATCCGCCGCATTCCGGGCGATACGATCAAGGCGGGTGCGGTGGTCGACGGACCGGTGATCCTCTCCGCTGACATGCGCTACCAGATCGACAATATGGAAGGCTTGGATGTCGTGTCACTCCCAAATGGTGAGATCCGCATCATCATCGTTTCCGACGACAATCATTCGATCCTTGAACGCAACTTGATGCTGGAATTCCGGCTGGTTCAGTGAACGCACGCGATAGGCTGCGGCAGGAGAATACAATGACTGACACCGTTCTCGATCGTTTCCTGCGTTATGTCGTCATCGATACACAGTCGGACGCAGCGTCGAAAACACAGCCTTCCACGGAAAAGCAGAAAGATCTCAGCCGCCTGCTGGCTTTCGAACTGCGCGCCATGGGCCTGTCCGATGCCCATCTCGACGAACATGGCTATGTTTATGCGACCATTCCGTCGAATACCGAAAAATCAGTGCCGGTCATCTGCTTTTGCTCGCATGTCGATACGGCGCCGGATTTTACCGGAACCAACGTCAAGCCGCAGATCATCCGCGATTATCGCGGGGGCGATATCCAGCTTCCCGGCGACCCGCAGCAGATCATCCGCGTCGGCGATCATCCGGCCCTGCTCGACCAGATCGGCAACGACATCGTCACCACCGATGGCACGACGCTGCTTGGCGCCGACGACAAGGCAGGCGTGGCCGAGATCATGACGGCGGCGCAATTCCTCATCGACAACCCGGATATCCGGCATGGCGAGATCAAGATCCTCTTCACCGCCGACGAGGAGATCGGTCGTGGTGTTGACAAGGTCGATCTGAAAAAGCTCGGTGCCCAATTCGCCTATACCGTCGATGGCGAAACGGCCGGCCATATCGAGGACGAGACGTTTTCGGCGGATGGCGTCGAGATAACGATCCAGGGCGTTGCCATCCATCCGGGCTTTGCCAAGGACAGGATGGAAAATGCCATCAAGATCGCCGGCGCCATCATCGATCGCCTGCCGAAGGATGTCGCGCCGGAGACCACCGAGGGCAAGCAGGGTTTTGTCCATCCGGTCAGCGTCAGCGGTTCGATGGAGAAGGCCAACCTCGGCCTCATCATCCGCGATTTCGACGATGCGGGGCTTGCGAGCAAGGAAGCCATGCTGGAGGCGATCGTCAAGGATGTGATGACTGGCTTTCACGGCTCGTCCTACACGTTCACGGTCAAGCAGCAATATCGCAACATGAAGGTCGTGCTCGACCGGCATCCGGAAATCATGGACAACGCCATGGAAGCGGTGCGCCGGGCCGGCCTCGTGCCGGTGCGCGGCAGCATCCGCGGTGGCACGGACGGCTCGCGCCTGTCCTTCATGGGGCTGCCATGCCCCAACCTCTTCGCCGGCGGCCATGCTTTTCACTCGCCGTTGGAATGGGTGAGCCGTCAGGACATGGAGAGTGCGGTGAAGACGCTGGTGGAACTTGCGAAGGTTTGGGAAGAGCGGGCGTGATCATCCGTTGATCGGAAACGATAAAGGCGGCGATCCGGATGGACGCCGCCTTTGTTGTTGTCGGAAATCGGGCTTACGCCGATGCCTTCACGCCCGGCATCGGCTTGATCACGCTCATCAGCGCCCCGTAGGGCAGTAGCAACGCGATGCCGACGATGATCTTGACGATCAGGTCACCGAGTGCCCAGGAGATCCAGCGTGGCGCCTCGGTCGAGAGCAGGCCGAGCAGCGGCGCGTTTTCGAGCGCAAAACCGTCATTCGGGCCGATGAACACGAAGATGGCGGCGAAGGCGACAGAAAGAAGATGGTCGTATCGAGCAGCGAGCCGACCAGCGAGCCAACCAGCGGCGCCCGCCACCAGCTCTGTGCCCGCAGCTTGTTGAAAAGCGAAATATCGAGGAACTGGCCAAGCAGGAAAGCTGAACCCGACGCGATCGCGATACGCGGCGTGGCAACAAGGAACGACAGCACGATGGCAACGGCAAAGCCGGCGACCACGACTTTGCGCGCGACCTGCGGGCCGAACTGGCGGTTGGTGAGGTCGGTGACGAGGAAGGCGACCGGGTAGCTGAAGGCACCCCAGGTCAACAGGTCACCCAGTTGCATGCCGGCAATGCTGCCGGGCAGGGGATACTGGACGAGGAAATTGGAGGCGACGACCACGAGGGTCATCATCGCGACATAGACAAAGAACGTGCGGTTCGTCAGCATTTTTTATCCTGGGTGATGCCACCAGTTGGAGGGATATAGTCCCGCATTCACGCCTGGGTCGATGACCCGCGATGCCTGCGAAACGGTTTTCAGTAAAAATCATACGAGAAAAAGGCTCACCGGTTGCCCAGGCAAGCCTTCAAAACGTTATCCTTGCGTGCTGATCAGGCAGCGACAGCTTCAGCTGTCTTCTTGACGATCTGGCGACGCAGCAGGCGAGCGCGCTGCGAAAGCTCGGCTTCGTCTGCCTTGACGAGGAAGGCGTCGAGGCCGCCGCGATGTTCGACCGAACGCAGGGCCGCAGCCGAAACGCGCAGACGGTAACGCTGGCCGAGAGCGTCGGAAATCAACGTGACCTGGCACAGGTTCGGAAGGAACTTGCGCTTGGTCTTGTTGTTTGCGTGGCTCACATTGTTGCCCGACTGGACGCCCTTGCCGGTCAATTCGCAACTACGGGACATGATGCACCTATTTTCTTTTCGCTTCCGGTCAATGCGTTGGCGGGCTAAAAGCCCAGGCCGCATTCCGTTGGCCATGATTGGAAAGTTGCGGTTCTATAGTCAGAGACGGACGGCACGTCAAGCCAAACCTTTCCCGCCAGCGAAAACTTCTGGCGGAAAAACCGGGTTTCCCAGGGATAAACCGCCTAGAAACAACATTTCTCACCCATGATCACGGCTTTCCAGGCAGTTCCGTTTCGGCATGTCATAAGCTAGGACTTGCGCGGGATTGAGGCGTAGAATCGCCGTAAACGCCGATTATTCAGGTTTGATGCTGCCGAACGCGATGGGAATCAGAATGAACGTGCGAAATGGGTCTGTTGCGCTTCTGTTGCTGGCCTCAGGGGTGTTTTCCACAACTCACGCGTCTGCCGCGGATGTGGAACACAAGACGGACTACAATATTTCCCTTTCCGGTTTCCCGATTGCAAGGGCCTCCTTCCATACCGAACTCACCGACGGTCGTTATACGATCTCCGGCACGCTGAATTCGGCAGGGCTCGCCGATGTCATCAGCAGCACGTCGGGGCGTACCCGCGTTTCCGGTGTCGTACAGGAGGACAAGCTGCGCGCTTCGGAATATTCCGTGTCCTACAAGACCGGGAAAAAGGCCGGGACATCGATGTCCAGTTCCGCAACGGCAATGTCACATCCGCCACCATGACGCCGAAGCGGCTGATCCCCAAGAACTGGATTCCGGTCAAGCCGGGCGATATGCGCAATGTGCTCGATCCGCTGTCCGGGCTGATTTTTCCGGCCAAGACCAAGGTCTGCCCCAAGACACTCCCCATCTTTGACGGCGAATCGCGCGTCGACCTCAAGCTTTCGGCCAAGGGAACGCGACCCTTCAAGACCGATGGCTTCGAGGGCGACGTCATCGTCTGCGGCGTGCAGTTCGTGCCGAAATCCGGTTTCCGAAAGGGGCGCGACGATGTCGAATATCTGCGCCGGTTGGCATCGATGGAAATCTGGTTTGCCAAGGCCGAAGCGGTGGATGTATATGCTCCGGTCTATGTCCGGATCCCGACCAAGCTCGGCCCGGTCACGGTTTCCGCCACCCGTTTTGGCGGCTGATCGATTAAACGGCGCCGATATCCGGCGTGACCGGGGGCAGGCGCAATGAAACTCAAGGCAACGCTGATCGGCTTTTCGGCGATCCTCATGTGGTCGCTTCTGGCGCTGTTTACGGCCGCCTCCGGCAAGATGCCGCCGTTCCAGCTGTCAGCCATCTGCTTTTCCATCGGCAGCCTGCCGGGGCTGATTGTCCTGGCCTTTCGGCCGGAACGACTGGCGCTCCTGAAGCAGCCGGCCAAGGTCTGGATCGTCGGCATTGCCGGCCTGTTCGGCTATCACTTCCTGTATTTCACCGCCTTGCGAAACGCGCCTGCCGTCGAGGCCGGGCTGATCTCCTCTCTCTGGCCGCTGCTAATCGTCGTCGGCTCGGCGCTTTTGCCGGGTGAAAAGCTGCGCTGGTATCATATTGCTGGCGCCATTTGCGGCCTGCTGGGAACTGTGATGATCGTCGCGCGCAATGGCGTCGAGTTCGACAACGCCTACGCGCTCGGCTATGGCGCGGCGCTCGCCTGCGCTTTCACCTGGTCCAGCTATTCATTGGTGACGCGGCGTTTTGAAGCCGTTTCGACCGACGTCGTCACCGGTTTCTGCATGGCAACGGCCGCTTTGTCGTTTCTCTGCCATCTCGGGCTTGAGACGACGGTCTGGCCGCAATCCGCGACCGAATGGATCGCCATTGCCGGTCTTGGCTTGCTGCCCGTGGGAGCTGCGTTCTATGCCTGGGATTACGGGGTCAAGAACGGCGACATCCAGATTCTCGGTGTCGCCAGCTATGCAGCCCCTGTGCTTTCTACGCTGGTGCTGATCCTGTTCGGTTTCGCCGAGCCGTCGCTTCGGATCGCACTTGCCTGCCTGTTCGTCACCGGCGGTGCCGTGCTGGCCGCGCGCGACATGATCTTCGGCCGTCGCGAGAGGCAAGCCACGCCGGCCGAATAGGTTTATTCCTTCGGAGGCTGCCAGTCTGGCGGCGCCATTTCAAAGGCTGAAAAGTCGAAGCCGGGCGAGACCGTACAGCCGACCAGCGTCCAGGCGCCGAGTGAGCTTGCCGATTGCCACCAGTTCGCAGGCACGACGATCTGCGGCATTTCCCCAAGCAGAATGTTCGAGCCGAGCTTGAACGCCTGTTCCGTCTTGCTGTCTTCCACGATCTTCAGTTCCAGCGGCGAACCGGCATAAAAATGCCAGACCTCGGCTGCATCGCGCACCCGGTGCCAGTGCGAGCGTTCGCCGCGTTCCAAGAGATAGTAGATGGCGGTCGAATGGCCGCGCGGGCCGCCGGCTGTGTCCTTGAAGGTCTGGATGTACCAGCCGCCCTCCGGATGCCGTTCCATCTTCAGCGTCTCTATGATCGCGCGCGCCGACAGCGGCAGTTGGACGTCCATCAGAAATGATCCTTGCGTTTGCGGATTTCAGCAAAGACTTCCGCGTCCGTCGCCGAGAGCATGTTGAGATGGGCGCGAATGCCGGCATCCTTGGGACGCAGGAACGGGCTTGTCTGTTTTTCAAGGCCGATGGTCGTCGGCGCGGTAAACCGTCCCTCCGCGCGTGCCGTCTCGATTTCCGCGACCCGGATCGTGAGGTCGGAGTTTTGCGGATCGATGGTCAGCGCGAAGCGGGCATTGCTCAGCGTATATTCGTGACCGAAATAAACCGCCGTATCATCCGGCAGCGCCATCAGTTTCTGGAGCGATGTCCACATATCGGCGGGCGTGCCTTCGAAGAGACGGCCGCATCCAAGCGCAAACAAAGTATCGGCGGCAAAGAGGAGCTTGTCGTCCGGCAAGTGAAAGCAGATATGGCCTGCCGTGTGGCCGGGCGTTTCGAAGACATTCACGGGGTGGCCGGCAAAATCGAACTGGTCGCCGTCGCCGACCTTCCTGTCGATTCCCGGAATTTTGTCCGCCTCGTGCACGGGGCCGGTTATGGTGGCGCCAAACCGGTCCTTGAGCGCCAGATTGGCCGCCACATGGTCCTGGTGATGGTGCGTCGTGAAGATCTGCGTCAGCGTCCAGCCGCGCCGCTCCAGGACGTCCAGAATCGGTGCTTCTTCCGGGGCATCGATCGAAGCCGTCTCGCCGCTCACGGGGTCATGGATCAGCACGCCGAAATTGTCGGTGCGACAGAGGAAGAGTTCGAGATCGAGCTTAGCCATTGGAATTCCTGGAAATGATGCCTGTGGGCGTGTCGGACGGGCCTGTGGCGTGAATGTAGTCGGCCGCGCCTTGAAGTCCAGCCGTTCCCGACTAACATAGGCACATGCACGCAGATATCGTCGATCTCCGCCAGTTCTATCATTCCCGCCTCGGACGCTTCGCCGAACAGTCGATCACCATGGCGCTTTCGTCGCTCTGGGCGAAGTTGCCGGAGGAGCGGCTGGTGGGCCTCGGCTATGCCGTGCCCTATCTCGAGCGCTTCCGGGCCGACACGGAACGCACCTTCGCCTTCATGCCGGCGGGGCAGGGCGCCGTGAACTGGCCGGTGGCTGAACTGTCCTCGACAGCGCTGATCTTCGACGAAGAGCTTCCCTTGCCGGATTCCTCGATCGATCGGGTTTTGATGGTGCATGCGCTGGAATTCGCCGAAAATCCGCGCGAGACGATGAAGGAACTGTGGCGGGTGCTGGCACCCGGCGGCAGGCTGGTGATCGTCGTGCCCAACCGGCGCGGGGTTTGGGCCCGAATGGAACACACGCCCTTCGGCTCGGGCCGGCCCTATTCGCGCGGACAACTGACCGCGCTCTTGCGCGAGACCAATTTCACGCCTGGCGCCTCTGCCGACGCGCTGTTCTTCCCGCCCTCGAAGCTGAAGACGGTGCTGAAGCTGCGGCGCGGCTTCGAGCGCATCGGTCGTTCGCTCTGGCCGATGTTCTCAGGCGTGATCATCGTCGAGGCGCAGAAGCGGCTGTACCAGGGTCTTCCGGTCGCTGCACGGGCTTCCCGCCGCGTCTTCGTGCCGGTTCTTGCGCCGCAGGGCGTGCCGACGACGCGGGAAAAGCATCCAGCAGGCCGCTTTGATCTGGTTCTGCGCATCCTTGCCGCATCCCGCGCCCTCGACAAAATCGGCGTTCCTCTTTAATGGCTGATGCTCGTTTCCAGTCTTTGCCTTGTCCCCGAAAGCCGAGCCCATGAACACCGAAAATCTCTCGCCCCTTCCACGTCCCGGTATCCTTGATATTGCCGCTTACGTGCCGGGCAAGGAGCATGCGCCGGGGGTTGCCAAGGTCTACAAGCTGTCATCCAACGAAACGCCGCTCGGCCCGAGCCCAAAGGCAATCGAGGCCTTCCAGAAGGCGGCGGGCAAGCTTGAAATCTATCCGGATGGCCTGGCCATGCAATTGCGCGAGGCGATCGGTTCCGTCTTCGGCCTGAACACAGCCAACCTGATGTGCGGCAATGGTTCGGACGAACTGCTTGGCCTTCTCTGCCACGTCTATCTCGGTGATGGCGACGAAGGCATCATCACCGAGCATGGCTTTCTCGTCTACAAGATCCAGATCATGGGCGCCGGCGCCACGCCTGTTGTCGTCAAGGAAAAGGATTGCCATGTCGATGTCGACGCGATCCTCGCAGCGGTAACACCGCGCACCAAAATCGTGTTTCTGGCCAATCCGGCCAACCCGACGGGCACCTATGTGCCGGTCAGCGAAATTCGCCGCCTGCAGGCCGGGCTGCCGAAGAACGTCATCCTCGTTCTCGATGCTGCCTATGCCGAATATGTCCGTCGCAACGACTACGAGGCCGGCCTCGAACTTGTGTCTTCCAACCAGAACGTTGTGATGACGCGGACCTTTTCGAAGATCCACGGACTGGCCGCGCTGCGCATCGGCTGGATGTATGCGCCGCTGCCGATCATCGATGCGCTGAACCGGGTGCGCGGGCCGTTCAACATGAATGGTCCGGCCATTGCCGCCGGTGCCGCCGCAATCCGCGACCAGGCCTTTGCCGCGACGGCGGTTGATCACAACCTGCTCTGGCTCGGCAAGGTCACGGGCGCCCTGTCGTCCATCGGCCTGACGGTCACGCCATCGGTCACCAATTTCGTGCTCATTCATTTTCCGGAGACCGAAGGAAAGCGCGCGGCCGATGCCGATGATTTCCTGACAAGCCGGGGCTTCATCCTGCGCGCCGTGCGTGGCTATGGTTTCCCGAACGCGCTGCGCATGACGATCGGCTCGGCCGAGGCCAATGAAGGCGTGATTGCAGCACTCACCGAATTCATGGGACGCCGGTGATGGCCAAGCAGTTTGAAACCATTGCGCTGATCGGCATCGGGCTCATCGGATCGTCGATCGCCCGGGAAATTCGCCACAAGGGTCTTGCCGGTTCCATCGTCGTTTCGACCCGCAGCGAAGCCACGTTGAAACGGGCCGAAGAACTGGGGCTGGGTGATCGCTATACGACATCAAGCGCCGACGCCGTGAAGGATGCCGATCTCGTCATCGTTTCCGTGCCGGTTGGGGCATCGGGAAGCGTTGCTGCCGAAATCGCCGCCCATCTGAAATCCGGCGCCATCGTCACCGATGTCGGCTCGACCAAAGCGTCGGTGATCGCGCAGATGAAACCGCATATGCCCGATGGCGTGCATTTCATTCCCGGCCATCCGATCGCCGGCACCGAATATTCCGGCCCGGATGCCGGGTTTATCGGCCTGTTCCAAGGGCGCTGGTGCATCCTGACGCCGCCGCCCGGTACGGACGATGCCGCCAAGGCGAAGCTGCGTGTCTTCTGGGAAGCGCTCGGCTCGATGGTCGACGAGATGGATCCGGAGCATCACGACAAGGTGCTGGCGATCGTCTCGCACCTGCCGCACATCATCGCCTACAATATCGTCGGCACGGCTGATGATCTGGAGGCGGTGACCGAATCGGAAGTGATCAAGTATTCGGCTTCCGGCTTTCGTGATTTCACCCGTCTAGCAGCTTCCGACCCGACCATGTGGCGCGACGTCTGCCTGCACAACAAGGACGCGATCCTTGAAATGCTGGCGCGGTTTTCCGAGGACCTTGCCTATCTGCAGCGGGCGATTCGATGGGGCGACGGCGACAAGCTGTTCGATCTCTTCACCCGCACCCGCGCCATCCGCCGCTCCATCGTCCAGGCCGGCCAGGACACCGACAAGGCCGACTTCGGGCGGCATGCGATGGAAGAGAAGAAGTAGACGGCTGGCATACGCCAGAACTCTCGTTTCGCCTAAAACGTGTGAATGTTCTCTGGCGGTTAGATCTTTGAGAAATCCACATTTTGATAAAATGCCCAAATGCTTATACGGCTATTTGCTGTCGCAGTTGTGCTTTTCATGATCAAAATGAGGGGCTGATTAGCTGTTGTCGCAGGTATTAGCTGTGAAAAAAGCATCCTTTCGCCTTTTTTCTTGAGTAATACCGACCTTCAAATCCCATTCGTAATTCCATTCACGAATTATTTTTGACGACTCCTCAAATTGGTCTCTCATTGCATTTTCGTTTAAAAATGCATCGTCACTGAGGGATTTGAAACTGGTCCACGAGGAGGTTTGCGCTGCGGCTAAGATCTTAGTCAGTCGCTCTGACTCGTGATCGGAAACTTTCAATATAAGCATCTTCACGGCCGCCTCCTTTGTGCCGGCAGTACATGACATCGGGATGTTGGATTCTGGCTTTAGCCGGGATTTCTGCAATCAAGCCGTCGAGCGGACAGCGCGCCCTTTGCGCTGTGCATCTACTGCCAATTTCCATTTGTCCCTAGCTGCGGAGTAAGAATCATCGACGCTCTCAAAGTCGAACTTAACGGGATTTCTTTCGTAGAATGCGCGGAAGGCCAACACCGTCGTGTTTTCTCGAAGGAAATCACATAGTGCCTTCCGAAACTTCCAAGGCTTCGCTTGCTTTGGTAAGCGTGCCAGCCAATGCCTTGACGGGCGACCGATTGCACAATCTGGAACCAAAGAATATCCTGACGGCAATGGATTTCTCGACATGACAGTGAGAAACAAGTCGAGTTCCTCGATCATTGCAAAACGAAGATCTACGCCGTTGAAATGCACCGATAGCAGGCACCAAGATTTCCTTTGCTCAAGGAAGGGATGATCAACTCTTTCGGGGCTTTTCGGTTGCCCGCTGTCGTTGGTACGTTGAACCCAGCCATAATATCTCGCACCCGCACGCCCACTCATGGGTGTGTCGGGGAAGTTGCGGTAGAGGTTGATCTTCGCAGATTTCATGGCTTGAATTCCGTTGGACCGCATTATTATGTGAGATCAGAATTTTGGAAGCAAGTCGTTGCCAATCTCTTGCCCCCGGCTTGCCCTCGCCGGCATCCAAAAGTCCGAAAACGGAATGAAATTTGAGATTGTTTCTGATTATCGCGTAAAGTGCAGCCACGTCATGTAAGCATAAGCGCAGAGTATTATCGTAATCACACCTACTGCTGCGCCAATGATGAACCGCAATAAAAAACTATGGCGAGGCCAATACGGTGTCCCGCGAGCCAGGCCTTGCTCGGCCTTGGAACGTCCTGAAATCCCTGACGGTTCATGGTTTTGACACGGCTGTTATTCTACCAGAAGACTGGACCGATGATTCTCGCGACTTGAGGCGAAACACCGAAGCCGATAATCGCGCCGCTCACAAGCAGAACGAAATTTCTTATCCAGATGTTGATACGCCGCAACTGCGAAGAGTCCGTTTTCATTCTCACACTCTTACTCGTCAACGGCAACTTATACCATCCCTGAAAACGTTGAGCACGGCAAGACGGATAAGAGCCGTGCAGGGCGCATGAGACGTCCCAAATGTGCGTTAAGGCCGCTTCACAACTGCGGCAGCACGCCGATCGGGATGAAGGCCAGAAACGCGGTGCCGTCGCGGACGTTGAGTTTGACGGTCGATTCGTTTTTTCCGTCGGCGAGTGCCTTCAGCATGTTGGCGATGTTGTTGATGAGGATGGTGCTGTCCTCGTCCGGAAATGCCTTCGTCAGGTTCTGGCGCCAGCCCTCGATGTTCTTCAGGGTCACGCTGAATTCCCCGGAGATGAAGCCCTCGCCGTCGACGCTGAACGGGCCGGTGATGGTGCCTAGCATGCCGTTGCCGAGATCGAGCGTCAGGTTGCGCATTTCGCCCTTGCTGTTGTAGAGCGCATCCGGTGCCGCTTGGCCGGCGTCCAGCAGGTTCGCCTTGTCCACCAGCGTCATGTCGATGCTGGCTTTGATGGGGAAGCAGGCTCTGGCTTGAGCCGGCCTTGATATCGAGGCCTGAAACGGAATAGGCGGCATCCAGATCGGGGCCGTTGCGGCGCATGTGGACTTCGCTGTGCTCGCTGGCAAAGGCGAGGCTCTCGCCGGTGCCTGTCATCAGCAGGGTGCCCGCGAGCTTGTCGGAGGCGATCGAGGTTCGGTCGAGGCCATCAAGAGTGGCCTTGAGGCTTGCATGCATCAGCGCCCAGTCTGCCGACATCGAAAGGCCGGGCGAGACCCGGATTTCGGCGGGCCCGTCCAGTTCGACGATGGCGTGGCCCGGCATGTAGACCTGCGCTGCGGTCCGTAGGGCTCCGAAAGAACCGGAAGCGGCAGCGCGCGTGTCGTCGATCCGCACGTTATCGCAGAAGACGCCGATCCGGAACGGGAAGCCGCGCACATCCATGCTGTCGCACTCCGCCGAAAAGCCGGTCGCTGTTCCGCTTTCCAGGAAGGCTGAGAGCCGGGTCTTGATCTGATGTGCCGCGAAAAACCAGGCGCCCGTGTAAAGCAGGATGACGACCACGATGCCGATGGCCAGCCGCCAGATCTTCCGGCTTGCCGGCGAGGCGGCGGTATCAGTGGCTGTCATGCAGTTCTCCAAGAGTTTCGCTTGTCAGGATGCTTTCGCGCCCGCGGACAAGTGGCATAAGGTCTGTTTTGCGCTTACTGGCGATTCCGCCAGGCTGGCGGGCTTTGGCAGTATTGAAGCAACCGCGATAAACTGGCGGATAGGCGCGGCCTTTTTGTGAATGGCAGTGGATATGGACGATTTTTGGGTCTTTGGCTACGGTTCCCTGATGTGGAACCCGGGCTTTGAATATCAAGAGAAAATGACGGCCCGAGCATTCGGCTATCGGCGCTCGCTGTGCGTCCGCTCGTGGGTGCATCGCGGAACCCAGGAAAAACCCGGTCTGGTGCTGGGGCTCGATCATGGCGGATCCTGCCGGGGCATGGCGTTTCGCGTCGCGCCTGATCTTAAGGAAGACGTCGTCGCCTATCTGCGCGAGCGTGAACTGGTCACGCATGTCTACAAGGAACGCAGCATGCCGGTTCTTCTGGCCGATGGTCGTCGAACCGCGGCGCTGACCTACGTCATCGACCGCGCCCATATCCAGTATGCCGGTGCACTATCGGTGGAGGAGGCCGCAGCTATCGTTGCCGGTGCCGAGGGGAAATCGGGAGCGAATCCCGATTATGTCTTGAATACGCTGTCGCATCTCAAGGAAATGGGCATTCGCGATCATTGGCTGGAAGAGGTGGCCAGCCTTCTTCCGCAGACGATAATTCCTACGGTTGCCGGTATGATCAACCGGAAACCGTATCAGCGCTGAAAGCCGAGTTCCTTCAGCCGCTGCACGGCGGTTGGTGGCAGGGGCAGGTGCGGATTGTTCCGTACCGTTTCGATCAGCAGCGCATCGCTCGCCGCTTCCGTCACATCGACCAGCCTCTGCAGAAACTCATCCGGATCGAGACCGGCTGGGATGGCGGGCAGGATGCGCACCTTGAAATGGCCGGGATACCGCAGGAACTTGCGGCGCGGCCAGAACAGGCCGGGGTGCATGGCAACGGGCACGACGGGCACGTCGAGATCGCGGTAGAGACGGGCAATGCCGTATTTATACTCCGGCGGCGAGCCAGGCGGGCGGCGGGTGCCTTCGGGGTAGATGATCAATTGACGGCCAGCGGCCATCTCTTCCTTGGCGCGGTTCATCACTGCTGTCATGACCCTGCCGCGGGCGCCGCGATCGACAGGTACCATGCGTTGTTTCTGCACATACCAGCCGAACAGCGGAATCCACATGAGTTCGCGCTTGAGGATGAAAAGAAGTCGCTCAGCCACGGCAGGAGCGCAAAGACGTCCCAGAAGGACTGGTGTTTCGGCGCGAAGATGTAACCGCCTTCGGGGATATTCTCGAGTCCCTCGATTTCGAAGGTCGTGCCCACCATCTTTTCCAGAAGCCAGTGATTGCTGCGCGCCCAGTTCTTCGGCACGACCAGCGCAGTCTTGCGCGACACCAGGAAGTAGAACGGCGTCAGCACGATCATCTGCAGGATCAGATTGGCGTAGAAGACGATGTTGAAGAGCACGGAACGCAGGATGATCATAAGCGAGGGCTTTCGCAGAATAGGGACGAACGCTGCGTACACGAATATTACGACAAGGAAAACTGCTGTTCCGGCGGACCTTATGTTTGTCCGCTTTATTGGTCAGCAGGCGGGATGGTGCCCTGCTCTGTCCGCAGGCCGCTCGGTGTCCGCGCACCGATCCAGTCCCTGATATAGGCGATGGAATATTTCGCGTATTCCGACAGGATGGTTCGCAGCGTCGTCGGGTTGCGCAGCCAGTTCTGGCTCTTTAGGTCGGAATTGACGACCGGATAGGCGATGAAACTGATATGCGGATTGGCCCGGCGCAATTCGAGCAGGCTGCGCGGCATATGATAATTGTTGGTGACGACAAGGATGCTCTCATAGCCATTGTCCCGGATCCAGTTGGCCGTCTCGTTGGCATTGCCGATCGTATCGATCGCGTCATGGCCGATATCGACGCAGCATTTGAACAGGTCAGCGGAGCTCTGCGTGTTGCGGCGGATCTGGGTGCCGGTTGTCGTCGGATGAACGCCGGAGATCAGCAGGCGCTTGCCGGCGCCGGATTTGAGAAGATCGACGGCCTGGTCGATGCGCTGGAAGCCGCCGGTCAAAACGACGATCGCATCGGCGACGGGCGCGGCGGGCGGCTGCAGCGAAGCCACCTCATCAGCGAAATACAGGAAGCCGGCGGCCATGATCCCGATGCAGATCAACAGCACATAGAAGATCAGCCGCACGAAGCGGCGCATGGGGCCCCTGCGCCTGCGGGCAAAACCAATGTTTTCCTGTCCTTCCGTCATGCCGTTTCCGTGCGTTCAGCCAGCCGTCGTGGCAACCCCTCGCAGAGCGATTGCGAAAGAGGGCTGATTCGAGTCTGGACGATCATCATGGCGAATTCCAGCATGGCGGCTAATTCTGGTGCGTGTCTGTTCGCGCCGGATCGGATCGGATCAGGTCGATTTCATAGATCGTCCGCATCACGGTGTAACGCGCGGTCAGCGTTGTCAAAAGCGCGATGACGATCATGATTGCGGCGATGCCGAGATAGCCCATCCAGCCGATCGCAAACGTGCCGAACAATGCGGTCGCCTGGTCGCTTTGCGGTGTGGCCAGCGCCCTTGCCTGCCAGAAGCTCGCTGCCGCAAAGCAGAGAGCTGCCAGCAACCCGCCTGCGCCAGCGCCTTTCAGGCTGATCTTCAGGAAATGCTTCTGGAATTCGGATGCCACGAAACTGGCTTCCGCACCGACGAAATGCAGAACCTCGACGATATGGCGGTTGCCCGAAAGCGTGCCGCGGGTGGCAAAGATCACGGTCAGCACCATGGCCGAGAAGACGAGCACCAGCACACCGGTGCCGATCAGCGCCGTCGTATGCGCCATGGCGATCAGCCGGTCGACCCAGGTCCTGTGGTCGTCGAGATAGGCCTGCGGGATCGCCTCCGTCAGCGCCTTGCGCATGGCGGCAAAGTCGGGCGGATTGCGTTCGTCGATGGTGATGATGACGAGGCGCGGAACGGGCAGTTCGTCGAGATCGAGACCTTCGCCAAGCCAGGGTTCGAGCAGCCGGGCGGTGGCTTCCTTGTCGACGATATTGCCGGCCGTCGTGCCGTCGAAGGTGAGGGCAAGATCGCGCGCATCGGCAAGCGCCTTGTCCATATCAAGCTTTTCATCGGGTTTGATCTGCACGGTGATTTCGCGCGAGATCTGGCTCTGCCAGCTTTCGGCCGTCGCCCGCACCATGCTGACGGCACCGAGCGTCAGGCAGGCGAGGAACGACATGATGGCGATCACCAGCATCAGCGCATTGCCGGAGACATTGGTGGAAGGCACGATCGGTGCTGTCGGCCGCACGCGTAGCGCGGTCTTGCGGGAGGGATCGGCCGGCTCTGCCGCCTGGCGTTTGGGGGAGGGGCCTTACTCATAGATATCGAGCCGCCCCTGCGACAGGATCATGCGGCGGGCCTCGACCTGATCCATCAGCGAAAGATCATGCGTGGCGATGACGACGGCAGTGCCGAGCCGGTTCAGTTCCATGAACAGATTGAGCAGGCGTCGCGCCATCGGCGGGTCGACATTGCCGGTCGGCTCGTCGGCGAGCAGGATTTCCGGGCGGTCGATCAACGCGCGGGCAATAGCGGCGCGCTGCTTTTCCCCGCCGGAAAGCACCGGTGGAAGCACATTGATGCGCTCACCGAGACCCACCCAGTTCAGGAGTTCCAGGACATCCGAGCGGTAGGTATGCTCCTCCTTACCGCGGACGCGTAGCGGAAGCGCGACGTTCTCGTAGGTGGTCAGGTGATCGAGCAGGCGGAAATCCTGAAAGACGATGCCGACGCGGCGGCGCAGCATCGGAAACTCCTCGCGCGGAATGGCGGAGATATTGCGGTCAAACATGCGGATCAGGCCGCGGGTCGGCTGCAGCGACAGGAACAGCAGCTTGAGCAGCGTGGTCTTGCCGGCGCCGGACGGGCCGGTCAGGAACTGGAACGACTTGCGCGGAATATCAAACGTGAGGTCGCGGAGAATTTCCGGTCCCATTCCATAGCGCAATCCGACATTTTCAAAATGAATCAACGGGCCAGCCCAGTTTCTCTTGTCGATTTTCTTATACGGCCATTCCGGCCGGCTCACCGCGCAAGCGCGAATGCCGTTCCAACATGGTTAAACAGGCGTTAATTTTCCATGAAAACACGCCGCTTTGAGGGCGCTCTTTCCGAAGCATTAACCATTTAGGTTTACGTCTCGGCAAGATTTGTTTCAATGCCCCGATTCTGGCTATCCGGAGTTCGGGACATCGCGCGGGCTTGGGCCCGTCTGCGGCAAGGAGAGGCGATGCACGCTTTCCGGTTCAACAGCAAGGATGCTGCGGCCTCCGTCGATCTCCTGCCGCCGGAGCGCACGCCGCGTTCTGTTGCAAAATCCTCAACGTCCCGGTCGCTGGACGTCGTCGATGTCGAGTTCGAGATTGTGCCGACGGTGACCCGGCGCGGTCCCTATCCGGTGTTCAACGATAACAGTCGCACGACTATCCGCGACAGCGCGTCCACGACGATGGCTCCATCCTTGCCGATGCGGGCGCTGCTTGGTCTCGAAACCATGCTGCAGATGGCCTCGCCGAAAACCTTCGCGGCGCTGGTCGCCGGCATTGGCGCCTCGACCTTCGTGTTCTTCATCGGCCTGCCGGGCGGTGCCGTGGCTGTTCCCTCGCCGCCGCTGGTGCTGGCGGATGTCAAAACCGCCGTCAATGAGGCGAACGGCATGAAGGTGCTGTCCGTCTTCGGCACGGTCGAAAACCGGTCCAATGCCCCGAAGGCGGTTCCGACCATTCTGGTCGATGTCATCTCCAATGGAAAACGCGTGACCGCCAGCCGCGTGTTGCCAGCATCCGATGCGCTGGGCGCAGGCGAAAGTCGTGCCTTTTCCACACGGCTGCTGCACACAGGTGGAAAACTGCCTGACGTGACCGTTTCCTTCGGTCAACCGGGTGTGTCTGCGCCCTGACTGTGCTAAGCGCCTCCCCAGAGTTGAGATTCCGGAGAAGTCCTTATGCCCGTCGTGCGTGGAAAAAACATCGATCCGCTTTATACCGCCGAGACGATTGCGGCCCGCAACATCGAAATGGCGCAGCAGATCGCGAAGGGACCGAACCACGATCTGCTGGTGATCGCGGTGCTGAAGGGCTCGTTCATTTTCGCCGCCGACCTCATCCGCGCCATGCACACGACCGGGCTTGCGCCCGAGGTCGAGTTCATCACCCTGTCGAGCTATGGCACCGGAACGGTGTCGCAGGGTGTGAAGATCATCAAGGATATCGACAGCGATGTGCACGACCGCGACGTGCTCCTGATCGACGACATTCTGGAATCCGGCCGCACGCTGCGTTTCGCCAAGGAGCTGATGTATGAGCGCGGCGCCCGCACGGTGACCATCGCCGTCCTGCTGGACAAGAAGGTGAAGCGCAGCACCGAGCTCGAGGCAGATTATGTCGGCTTCGAATGCCCGGATTATTTTGTCGTCGGCTATGGCATGGACGTCGCCTATGCCTTCCGCGAACTGCCCTTCGTGGGGATCGTAACTGGCGACGCTGCCTGATCAGCGGCACCGTCACGACCGGCTGACCCGTCAGATCAAACCGCCGGCCGTTTACGAAAAGCAAACGAAGAACTGGTTTCTTGGCCCCCATGACGTGCCGCTATCGGAGCGCACGATGCTGACGGGAGCCATGATGGCAAAGATCCTGATTACCGAAGATGAGGACAGCCTGCGCCGTTTCGTTGCCCGGGCGCTGCAACTGGACGGTCATGAAACAGTCGAGGCGGCCGATGGCGCCGATGGTTTGGCGCAGCTCCACGACCAGAGTTTTGACCTGCTGCTCTCCGATATCCGCATGCCCGTCATGGACGGCATCGAGCTCGCCCTCAAGGCATCCGCCGCCTTTCCGGCGCTGAAAATCCTGCTGATGACCGGCTATGCCGAGCAGCGCGAGCGGGCCGACAATCTTTCCGGCAAGGTCATCGACGTCGTGTCTAAGCCATTTACACTGCCGGATATCCGCAAGGCGGTTGCGGTGGCGCTGGCGGCTTGAGGGGTGTTTAAAGGGCAGTGTCTGAGGAAATTTTACCCCCTCTGTCACTGCGTGACATCTCCCCCACAAGGGGGAGATCATTCTTTTTCATCAAACTCTTCAAGTCAGGGACGCAGAATATGAGCGGTCAATCTCCACCCTTGTGGGGAGATGTCGGCGTAGCCGACAGAGGGGTATTTTCCGGCACTTCCGATACACGCCAAAAGGCGTGCGTTTTAGACCTCACCTGATATCCAGCAACCGTTCCAGATACTGCCGCTCCGTCTCCGGCGATGAATTCGTGCCCAGACGGCGGCGGATCTCTTCCAGGATTTCGCGTGCGCGTTGCGTGTCGATCTCGTCCGGCACCTTGACCTGATCGCCGAAATCCGGGCCGGCATTCTGCTGGCGGCGGCCGAGCGGATCGCGGCCGTTCTGGCCGTATTGCGGGACGCCCTGTCCCTGGCCGGGGCCTTGTCCCTGGCCCTGCATCTGCTGCATCATGTCCTGTGCGCCTTCGCGCAGCGCCTGCAGCGCGCGGCCCTGGCTGCCGACGGCCTGTTCGCCCTGACCCTGGCCAAGAGCGCCCGCAGCGCCCTTCATTTCGCGGCCGGCCTGACCGAAACCCTTGCCGGGCTTGATGCCCATGCCCTCAAGTCCCTTCTGGATTTCGCCAAGCTGCTTGCCGAGCGCTTCCTGCTGGGCGCGCAGCTGCTTCAGCGCTTCCTTCAGCTGTTCGGCCGTCATCTGGTCGGTCGGGTTCTGTTCGCCGCCCGGCTGCTGTTGCTGGCCCGGATCCTGCGGCATGTCCTGGCCGAACAGTTCGTTGTCCTCGCCCTGCAGCGGGTCGCCGCGCTGCATGCGGTCGCGCAGGGCCTGGTCGAACTTGAATGTCTCGTCCATCAGTTGCTGCTGCTGCTGCATCAGTTCGCCGAGCTTATCCATCTGCTGGCGCATTTCGCTGTTTTCCTGGCCCTGCTGCTGTTGCGGCCTGCCGGCCTGCAGGTTGTTCATCATCCGCTGCATTTCGGACAGCATCTGGCGGGCCTGATCCTTTGCACCGGATTTCGCCAGATTCTCGATCTGGTCCATCATCTTTTCCAGGTCCTGCTGGCGCAGCGAATTGTTCGGCTCCGGTCGGGCCGCCATTTGCGGGTTCTTCATCGCCTGCTGGGCCAGGGCCTTCATGTATTCCTGCATGGCGTCGCGCAGTTCCTGCATCAGCTTGGCGATTTCTTCGTCGGACGCACCCTTTTCCAGCGCGTCGGACAGCGCCTGCTGCGCATCGCGCAGGCGGCGATCGGCGAGCGACAAGTCGCCATCCTCGATGCCGAGCGCGATTTCCCACAGGTGATCGGCGGCATCGCGCAGCATGTCGTCATTATAGGCCATTTCCATGCGGCTGCGGGCCGATTGCAGCAGGAGGTAATGGGTCAGGTTCGGAATGTTCTCGTCCGGGCGGACCATCACGGCATCATTGAGATCGAGCGCCCGGGAAGCTCCTTGGCATTCAACGCAAAGACCTGCCGCTGTTCGGCAACGGCGCCGGCGAGCGGCTCGAAGAATTGACGCCCCGGCAGCACCATGTCCTGCGGAACGCTGCGGCCTTCCTGGCCGGCGGCATCGCGGGCGACCAGCGTGATGCGGACGCGCTTTCCGGACAGCGGATGTTCGCTGAGATTGCGGCTCGTCAGCCCCTTGGCGTCGCGCGCGTTGCGGCGCGGCAGATCGAGGCGGTATTCGGGTAGCGGATAAAGCGGTTTGGCGTCCGCTGCGGGTGCCTCTAGCGGCTTGATCTCCGCCCAGGCCTGCTGCAGCCCGTAATCGTCCTTGGCGAGAAAGCCGATTTCCAGTGCGGCATTGACGGTACCGCGTGGCAGGCCGTCGAAGGCAATCTCCGGCACGCTGTCGGGAATGACCGTGAAATTCCACTGCCGCCCGCCGACATCGAGCGCGCCGTCGCGGGTGATCTTGTAGAGGTGGGTTTCGCCCTGTGCAGGCACCGGTACGGCCGCTGCGGTCTCGACCGGTTTTTCCGCGGTCTCTGTCGCTGCCTTTACCTCTTCGGCCGCAATAACGATCGGCGCGGCGGCGTCTTTTCCAGATAGGTGACCGGCGTCGAACCAGCAGCGCTGGTGATGCGCACCGTCACGTCGCTGAATTGCGGGATGCGCAGTGCGTCCGTGTTTGCCTGCTCGCCGGCCTGGTTGCCGGTGAGGAAAATCGGTGCGCGCCCGGTATAGGCGGGCGGCGTCACCCAGGCGTCAATGCGGATATCGGGCTTCGACACCACCGGCTGTGGCAGATGGACGACATCGGCCAAAAGGCCGGCGCGGTTGGAATAGGAATAGACGAAGGCGACGCAGACGAGGAGCACGGGGATGGCCCGAAGCGCAAAGGGATCGTGCCGGGCGATATCCGGTCGCGGCATGCCCGCGTCAAGCGCGCCGATCATGCGCGCCATGCGCTTCTGGTGTTCCTGCCAAAGCGCAAGGCCAAAGGCGCCATCCGTTGCCGGCTGGTCTTCCTGCACGCGGATCGCCTGATGCGGCAGAGCATTGCGAGCCTCGAGCATGCGATCCGCTTCGGACACATCCGGCCAGCGGATGCGGGCAAGCGGGATCAGAAGCAGGATGAAGGCGATGGCAAAGGCAAAGAGGGCGAGGCCATGCAGCCATGTTGGAACGCTGCGGAAAAAGCCGAACCATACCGTAGAAAGAAAGAGCATGACGACGATTGCCGGGGGAACGGCGCGCGGCACGCTCTGTTCTGCAACGAGAACGAGACGGGCGAGGAAGCGTTTCACGCCCAGCAGACTGGCGAGCCGGATCTGTGAGTCTGGTGCATCCCGCCGGATTTCCGTCATCCGTTGCTCTTCCTTTTCACGCCTGCGCGTAGCGGCGCATTTCCGACCAACAGGCCAGACCGATTACGAGCAAAGGATAACACTCTTTGTGGCGAAGACGAGGGCGACAACGAAATCGTGATCGAAAAGCGACCCTGTCGCGTCGCGCCGTCAACAGATGTGGTCCGATTGTGCCACCGGCCTGCTAGGCGAGCCAGTCCGGCACGGAATCGAGACCGATAAGGTCCTCATAGCTGGTGCGCGGGCGAATCACGTGGAAGCGGTCGCCGCTGACCAGAACTTCAGGCACCAGAAGCCGCGTGTTGTAGGTGCCCGCCTGCACGGCGCCATAGGCTCCGGCCGAACCGACCGCGATCAGGTCGCCGGGCTTCGGCATGGCCATTTCCCGGTCGAGTGCCAGATAATCGCCGGTCTCGCAGACCGGGCCGACGATATCGGCCTTGATGCGCGGCGCGTTGGCGGCGGAAATCCGCACCGGGCGGATCTCGTGATAGGCCTCGTAAAGCGTCGGGCGGATCAGATCGTTCATCGCCCCATCGACGATGACGAAGGTCTTCGAGCCGCCGTCCTTCACATAGATGACTTCCGTCACCAGGATTCCGGCATTGCCGACGATCAGCCGACCGGGCTCCATGACGATCTTGCAGTCAAGCGTGCGCAGCTGGTTCTTGACGATTTCGGCATACGCATCCGGTAGCGGCGGCGGGTTGTTGTCTTCCTTGTAGGGGATGCCGAGGCCACCGCCGACATCGACGTGGTCGATCGCATGGCCGTCGGACCGCAGCGAATCAACGAGTTCGCGCAAAAGCTTGAAGGCTTCCTCGAAGGGCTGCAGATCGGTGATCTGGCTGCCGATGTGCATATCGATGCCGGTGACCTTGATGCCCGGCAGGGCCGCGGCATGGGCGTAGACGGCCCGCGCGCGCTCATAGGAAATGCCGAACTTGTTTTCCTTCTTGCCGGTCGAAATCTTGGCGTGGGTCCGAGCATCGACATCAGGGTTGATGCGGAAGGAGACATGCGCCTTCTTGCCCTCGCGCACGGCACGCGCGTTCAGCACTTCCAGTTCCGGCTCGGATTCGACATTGAAGCAATAAATGCCGGCGTCGAGCGCGAGATCCATCTCCGCAGCCGTCTTGCCGACGCCGGAGAACATGATGCGCGAGGCGGGGATACCGGCGGCAAGCGCCCGGCGCAGTTCGCCGCCCGAGACCACATCGACCCCGGCACCAAGCCGGCCGAGGGTCTTCAATACGGCCTGGTTTGAATTGGCCTTCATCGCATAGCAGACCATCGCATCGACATCAGCGAAAGCCTTGGAGAAGACCGAATAGTGGCGCTCGAGCGTCGCAGTCGAATAGCAGTAGAAGGGCGTGCCAACGGCCTTGGCGATGTCGGTTATGGCTACGTCTTCCGCATGGAGAACGCCGTTGCGATGTTCGAAATGGTTCAAGGGAGTGCTCTGACTAGAGGAGGGGATCGAGAAGGAAGGGCCGGTCTTCGGCTTCCTGTTTCGTCTCTGCCGTGCCGGCGGGCGTCTTGGTGTTCAACGGCGTGCTCATGCCCGGCCGGTCGAGGTCGCCCTTGCGGCCGCAGCCCGAAAGCGCGACGCTGGCTGCAGCCAGCCCGACGAGGAGATAAACTGTGTTTCGCAGAAGCATGGAACTCTTTCCCGGCCCGGAAGATCGGCCATTCCTACAATTCGTCAGAACTCATAACGAGTTTTCAGGATGTTGTGCACCCTGAATCTTGTGTCTCAGTTTCGCGCGCGCCACCAGGCGATCTGCTTGCGCACTTCGCTCGGTGCCGTGCCGCCGAAGGATGTGCGGCTGGCGACCGAGGCTTCCACGGTCAGCACGCCAAAAACCTTGTCGGTGATGGCAGGATTGAGCGCCTGCAGGTCTTCCAGCGAGAGCTCGGCCAGTTCGCAACCCTTCGTCTCGGCAAGCGCAACCGCATGGCCGGTCACGTGATGGGCGTCGCGGAAGGGCAGGCCGGCCTCGCGCACCAGCCAGTCGGCGAGATCGGTGGCGGTGGAATAGCCGGAGCCGGCAGCCGCCTTCATACGGTCGGTGCGGATGGTCATGTCGCGCACCATGCCGGTCATGGCGGCGATCGCCAGTTCCAGGCTTTCAGCCGAATCGAAGACCTGCTCCTTGTCTTCCTGCATGTCCTTGGAATAGGCGAGCGGCAGGCCCTTCATGACGGTGAGCAGCGCGATCAGCGAGCCGTTGATGCGGCCGGTCTTGGCGCGCACCAGTTCGGCGGCGTCGGGGTTCTTCTTCTGCGGCATGATCGAGGAGCCGGTCGAAAACGCGTCCGACAGGCGGATGAAGCCGAATTGCGGCGTCGACCAGATGACGATCTCTTCGGCGAGCCGCGAAAGGTGCACCGCGCAGATCGAGGCCAGCGCCAGGAATTCCAGCGCGAAATCGCGGTCGGAGACGGTGTCGATCGAATTGCGGGTTGGCTCGCGGAAACCGAGCGCCCTCGCCGTCATGTGGCGGTCGATCGGAAAGCCGGTGCCGGCAAGGGCGGCAGCGCCGATCGGGCTTTCATCCATGTGCTCGATCGCGTGGCGGACGCGCGACCTGTCGCGACCGAACATTTCGACATAGGCCATGCAGTGATGACCGAAGGTCACCGGCTGGGCGGTCTGCAGATGGGTGAAGCCGGGCATGACGGTGTCGGCATGCTCTTCCGCGCGGTCGAGAAAGGCGGCGATCAGGCCGGTCAGCATCGTCTCGCATTTCTGCAGTTCTTCCTTCACCCACAAGCGAAAATCGAGCGCCACCTGGTCATTGCGCGAGCGGGCGGTGTGCAGGCGTCCGGCGGCCGGGCCGATCAGGGTCGCAAGCCGTGCCTCGATGTTCATATGGATGTCTTCGAGGCGACGGGAGAATTCGAACTGGCCGCTTTCGATCTCTGACAGGATCGTGTCGAGACCGTGAACGATCTTGTCTTTATCGTCGTTGGAAATGATGCCTTGATGGGCCAGCATGGTGGCATGCGCTATTGAGCCGCGGATATCCTGTGCGAAAAGCTTCTTGTCGAAGCCGATCGAGGCATTTATCTCCTCCATGATCGCATCCGGCCCCGAGGCGAAGCGTCCGCCCCACATCTGGTTGGAGGATTTGGTCTCAGAGATGCCGTCAGCCATGAACAATGCCCGCCTTGGAGAATGATCCGTCTTGGAAAATCAAACGACAGACCCGAAGAAACGCCTTTCGGCCGCCAGGCTGGTGGCGATTGCCGCCATTGCCGGGCTTTTTGCCGGTGCGGCAGGGGTATACGTGATCGAAACCCGGTCTGGCAAGGCGACAGTCGCGGAAACCGCTGATGCTGGGCGCTGCGAAGCGGCCAAGGACAAGGTGGCGGCGATCACGCCGTTCCTGAAAGGCCAGGTCGCCGCCATGGCGCCTGTCAGCGAGCCGCGCCCGCTTGCCGGGCTGACGTTCAAGAACAAGGATGGCAAGGACCTGACACTGGCCGATTTCGACGGGAAGACAGTCCTTCTCAATCTTTGGGCGACGTGGTGCGTGCCCTGCCGCGAGGAGATGCCGGCCCTGAATGCCCTGCAGCAGTCAGCAGGCAGCGACAAATTTGAAGTGGTCGCCGTCAATATCGATATCGGCGACGACGAGAAGCCAAAGGCCTTTCTTGACGAAACCAAGGTTCATGACCTCGGTTACTATCGTGATTCCTCGATGGGCGTCTTCAATGCGCTGAAGAAAGAGGGCCTCGCCTTCGGCCTGCCCGTGACGCTCTTGATGGACGACAAGGGGTGCCTGATTTCAGCAATGAACGGCCCAGCGGTCTGGGACAGCGAAGACGCCAAGGCTCTGGTGAAGGCGGCGATGGGCGGAAGCTAAGCCAAATTTCTGAGACTGGGCGGCATTCTCCCTCTTCTCCCCTGCGGGGAGAAGGTGCCCGAAGGGCGGATGAGGGGCCTTCCCGCGAATTCAGAATTTTCCGCACGACCCCCTCATTGCCTCGCATACCCTCGGCTCTTCTCCCCGCTGGGGAGAAGAGGGAACAGAGATCAACGCGTCGGAACCGGAACTTCGCCGCGATAATCGTAGAAACCGCGGCCGGATTTGCGGCCGAGCCAGCCGGCTTCGACATATTTGACCAGCAGCGGGCAGGGACGATATTTCGAGATCGGCGAGGCCGTCATGCAGGACCTGCATGATCGACAGGCACGTATCGAGACCGATGAAATCGGCAAGCTGCAGCGGCCCCATCGGGTGGTTTGCGCCGAGTTTCATCGCGGTATCGATGGCTTCGACCGAGCCGACGCCTTCATAGAGCGTGTAGATCGCCTCGTTGATCATCGGCAGCAGGATGCGGTTGACGATGAAGGCCGGGAAATCCTCGGCGACGGTGATCGTCTTGTCGAGCGCAGTGACGAATTGTTTGGCAGACGAGAAGGTTTCTTCCTCGGTGGCTATGCCGCGCACCAGCTCCACCAGCTTCATCACCGGGACCGGATTCATGAAGTGGATGCCCATGAAGCGTTCCGGCCGGTCGGTGGCTGAGGCGAGGCGGGTGATCGACAGCGACGAGGTGTTGGTCGCAAGGATGGCGTCAGCCTTCAGCACAGGACAGACCTGACCGTAGATCTTGCGCTTGACGGTTTCGTCCTCGGTTGCGGCCTCGATCACCAGGTCCATCGGCGAGAGGTCGTTGAGATCGGCGGATCCCTTGATCAGCGACAGCGCCTTCTTGCGCTCGTCATCGGTCATCTTGCCGGAGGAGACCTGGCGGGCGAGGTTGCCGTTGATCGTTGCAAGGCCTGCCTCGATGCGGTCTGCGGAAATATCGTAGATATGGACCTTGTAGCCGGCCACTGCCGATACCTGGGCTATGCCGCAGCCCATCTGCCCCGCGCCAACAATTCCGACATTCTTGATCATCGAGCCGATTTTCCATCATCAGGACGAAAGCGCGATTGCGACTTCCGTTTATGCAAAGACACCACTGGACCGGCCGGTCCGGTCCGGAGCCAGTGATAAAGCCATATGTCCTAATTTTCCAGCCTTTATTGATTGCTTCGCCGCAACTCTGCCATGTTCGCAAAGAGCAACTCCGGCCTTAAGGACAGGTAACAAAAAGGCGACCACGCCATCGACGTGATCGCCTGATTTTTTAGCGGATCAAGGCGTTCAGAGCGCCTTTTCGAGTTCCGGCAGGATCGTGAACAGGTCGCCGACGAGGCCGTAGTCCGCGACCTGGAAGATCGGGGCTTCCTCGTCCTTGTTGATGGCGACGATAACCTTCGAGTCCTTCATGCCGGCCAGGTGCTGGATGGCGCCGGAAATGCCGACCGCGATGTAGAGCTGCGGGGCAACGACCTTGCCGGTCTGGCCGACCTGCCAGTCGTTGGGGGCGTAACCGGCGTCGACCGCGGCGCGCGATGCGCCGACGGCGGCACCGAGCTTGTCGGCAACCGGAAGGATGACTTCCTGGAACTTCTCCGCGGAACCCAGCGCGCGACCACCCGAGATGATGATCTTGGCAGACGTCAGTTCCGGACGATCCGACGAGGACAGGGCATCCTTGACGAAGGTCGACAGGCCGGGGTTGGCCGCCGCCGAGATGCTCTCTACCGATGCCGAACCGCCTTCACCAGCGGAGGCGAACGAGGCCGTCCGCACGGTGATCACCTTCTTGGCCTCAGACGACTGTACCGTCTGGATGGCGTTGCCGGCATAGATCGGGCGCTTGAAGGTGTCGGCCGAGACAACCTCGGTGATTTCCGAGATCTGGGCGATGTCGAGCAGAGCGGCAACGCGCGGCAGCACGTTCTTGCCGACAGATGTCGCTGCCGAGATGATGGTGTCGTAGGAACCGGCGAGCGAGACGATCAGCGCTGCCAGCGGTTCTGCGAGGTTGTTGGCAAGGTCGTCGCTTTCGGCGAGCAGCACCTTGGAAACGCCGGAGAGTTTGGCAGCGGCATCGGCAGCACCCTGGGCGCCCTTGCCGGCGACCAGCACATGAACGTCGCCGCCGATCTTCGACGCTGCCGTCAGCGTCTTGGCGGTCTGGTCGGACAGGGTTGCGTTGTCGTGATCAGCCAGAAGAAGAATGGCCATGATGAAATCTCCTTTTCTGGACCTTAGAGGACGCCGGCTTCGTTTTTCAGCTTATCGACCAGCTCGGCGACGGACTTGACCTTGATGCCGGCCTTGCGGCCGCCTGGCTCCTCGGTCTTGAGAACCTTGAGGCGCGGCGTCGTGTCGACACCGAAATCGGCGGGCGTCTTCTTGTCGAGCGGCTTCTTCTTCGCCTTCATGATGTTCGGCAGCGAAGCGTAGCGCGGCTCGTTGAGGCGCAGGTCGGTAGTGACGACCGCCGGCAGCTTGATCTCGATGGTCTGCAGACCACCATCGACTTCGCGGGTGACCTCAGCCTTGCCGTCGCCGATCTCGATTTTCGAGGCAAAGGTGCCCTGCGCCCAGCCGAGCAGCGCCGACAGCATCTGTCCGGTCTGGTTCGAATCGTCGTCGATCGCCTGCTTGCCGACGATGATAAGCCCCGGCTGTTCTGCTTCCGCCACACCCTTGATGATCTTGGCAACCGCCAGCGGCTCGACCTGATCCTCGGTCTCGACCAAGATCGCCCGATCGGCGCCCATGGCCAGCGCCGTGCGCAACGTTTCCTCGGCCTTGGCCGGACCCACGGAGACGACGACGACTTCGGTTGCCTTGCCGGATTCCCGGAGGCGAAGGGCTTCCTCGACCGAGATTTCGTCGAACGGGTTCATCGACATCTTCACATTGGCGAGTTCGACGCCGGAACCATCCGGCTTGACGCGGATCTTCACGTTGTAGTCAACAACCCGCTTGACGGTGACGAGAACTTTCATGGAATCCTTCCTTCAGTGCGTTTGCAGGAAAATGCGCTTTAACGAAGCGGCCTGATTGTCGGTTGGCGACATCGATACGCGTTTTTCCCGAATTACAATCTTTGCCCGGGTGCGGCATATGGCTGTAAGCTCGGAATTTAAATGACGTTTACGTTCACGTCAATAAAATCATAGGCAAGATTTGTTTGATTGATGGAGCGGGCAGGCGCGTGGCCGGACTTTCCTCTGTTGAAGTCATTGAATTTGCGGCCCTGCGCCGGGCTCTCGATGCTTTCGACAATGCCCGTGTCAGGTCGGCCGGCCCCATGGACTCGGCTGATCGGGTTTCGTCTCGACGGTGGCTGCCGCTTCGGCCGGCGTTGCCTGTATGTGCTCGACCGCCCTTGGACTGACGATCGTCCGGTCGAAGAGGGCACGCCGCGGCGTCGCAAAATGACCACCAGCAGGGCGCCTGCAAGAATACCGCCGACATGGGCACCCCAGGACACGCCGCCTGAGGGATCGATCACGAGCATGAAGAATTGCTGGCCGATCCAGAAGGCCAGTGGAATGACGGCCGGTAAGGGAAGCGGAATGCGAAAGAGGACCAGCACCCAGACGCGCACCTTGGGGTGGAGCAGAAAATAGGCCGCCACGACGCCTGAGATGGCGCCCGACGCGCCGATCAGCGGCGCCTGCGATTCGACATCGATCAGCCCGTGCAGGAAGGCGCCAGCGGCGGCGCAGAGCAGATAGAAGATCAGGAAACGCACATGGCCCAGCGCATCCTCGACATTGTCGCCGAACACCCAGAGGAACAGCATGTTGCCGGCCAGATGCCAGAAATCGCCATGCAGGAAGGCATAGGTGACATAGGTCGCCTCGTCCGGCACCAGCACCAGTCCGGGCTCCAGCGTTGCATAGTCGAAGACGACGGCCGGAATATAACCGAGCCCGACCACGGCAGCATTGGAGAAGGCCTCCGGTGCGAGAACCGGCCCCGTGATCAGCCATATGACCACGTTGATGACGATCAGGCCGATCGTCACATATTGCAGCTTGATGTGTTTCAGGGAATTCGCGTCGTGCAGCGGTATGAACATGCGGTCCCCTGAAAGGCGATCAGATCCTGAGCGACATTACCTGTTTTTTCCGGGAACCCAAAGCACATCCGCGCGGCCCTTGTCATTGGTCCAGCGCGCCGCGACGAACAGGAAATCCGACAGGCGGTTGATGTATTCCAGGGCCTCCCGGCTGACGATTTCGTCGGGCTGGCGGGTCAATTCGACCATTTGCCGCTCGGCGCGGCGGGCGACCGTGCGGGCGACATGCAGCGTCGCCGAGGCCTTTCCGCCGCCCGGAAGGACGAAGGAGCGCAAGGGCTCCAGATCGGCGTTCAAAAGGTCGATTTCCGCTTCGATGCGGGCCACTTGCGCCGCCACGATCCGCAGCGGTTCGTATTCCATCGTCTCGCCCGTCTCCGGAGTCGCGAGGTCGGCACCGAGATCGAACAGGTCGTTTTGGATGCGCATCAGCATGGCGTCGAGGTCCGCCATATCCGAGATGTATTGCCGGGCCAGTCCGATAACGGAATTCGTCTCGTCGATCGTTCCATAGGCTTCGACGCGCAGATCCGATTTCAGGCGGCGCGGACCAGTGGCGAGCCCTGTCGTGCCGTCGTCGCCGGTCTTGGTATAGATCTTGTTGAGTTTGACCATGATGCCGTTCTTCTTGTTGCTTAGCGACCGCCGCCGGTGATCCACAATGTCAGCATGATCAGCGCGATGGCAACCGCCTGCAGCAGGACGCGCGCCTGCATCAGCTTGTTCGACGTGTTGCCGCTGCCGCCCTTGGCCATGTGCAAGAGACCGCGGATGAGGACGATGACGACGAGGCCCATGACGAGCAGCGTCAGGCCGGTGAGGAAACTGGACATGGGACAAGTACCTTTGCCTTTGCGATCAGCCGAGACGGCCGATGATGCGGTAAAACAGACCAGCGGGCAGGAGCTTCTTCAACAGGGCGCCTTGCCGGGCCGGCCGGGTTACAATGTAATGCGGCCTCGGCTTTTTGCCGTCAGCGCGTGTTTCAGCACGTCATAGACCGCATCGGGGTTGAGCTTGCCGGTGGCGGGCTTTCCTTCCCGCGCAGCCGGCGCATTTGTTTTTCATATTCGACCGCGTGCACCGAGCCCTTCAGATCGATATGCCGTTCGATATGGGTGATCGCGTTGGCCGTGAAGCGCGAGGCGATCGGTCCCGGTTCGATGAGGCTGACCTCGATACCGCTGCCTTCCAGTTCCATGCGCATCGTCAGAGACAGGCCTTCCAGAGCGAATTTCGAGGCATTGTAGGCACCTCTCCATTTATACGGCACGATGCCGAGAATGGATGAGCACTGGACGATCCGCCCATGCCCCTGCGCCCGCATTGCCGGGATGACGCGTCGGGTCAGGTCGTGCCAGCCGATCACATTGGTTTCCAGCTGTATCCGGAGAGCCTCTGTCGGCAAATCCTCCACTGCGCCCGCCTGGCCGTAGGCGCCATTGTTGAACAGCGCATCGAGCTGGCCGCCGGTGCGTGCAAAAACCTGTTCGACGAGATCCGATATGCTGTCTGCGTTGGTGTAATCCATGAGGAAGGCCTCGATGCCATCGGCTTCCAACGCTTGCAGATCCTCGGTGCGGCGTACCGTCGCAAAGACCCGCCAGCCGTCGTTTTTCAGTGCGCGGGCGCAATAGGCACCGATGCCGGAAGAGCAGCCGGTGACTATTATGCTCGGTTTGTCCTTCATTCGGCCCGTTCCCGTAGACATTTGCGTGTGCTTTCCCATATTCGGGAACGGGTTACACTTGAATGGCGCAAGAGACAATTGGAGACAGGATGCCGGCCTTCGTTCGTATCGCCTGGAAGGTCATCTTCGACGCGCTGTGGCATTTCAGCGAGGACGACGGCTGGGCCATGGCGAGCCATGTGGCCTTGTCGACGCTGCTGGCCATATTCCCCTTTCTCATTTTCGGAACGGCGCTCGGCAGTTTTCTCGGCGCCGACCAGTTTGCGGTCACGGCGGTGCATTTCATCTTCGACACCTGGCCGGAATCGATCGCCAAGCCGATTTCCGACGAGGTCGTGCAGGTCCTGACCATTCCGCGCGGCGGTTTGTTGACAATCTCGGTGCTGGCGGCCGCGTATTTCGCATCCAACGGTGTCGAGGCGCTCCGTGTCTCGCTCAACCGCGCCTACCGGGTCTCGGAAAGCCGCGCTTGGTACAAGACCCGGATTGCGAGCCTTGCCTTCGTCCTGGCGGGGGTCCTGGTTCTTGCCATGGTCAGCATCCTGCTCGTCGCCGTGCCGCTCGCACTGCGCTATGCCGGAACCTATCTGCCGCTGTTCAACAATCTCTTGAGCCTGCTCGACAGTTGGAGCCTTGCTGGCGTGTTTGTCATGCTGACCGCGGGCCTGATCGTCAGCCACCTCTGGCTTCCGGACGGGCGGCGCAAGATCATGGACGTCTTGCCCGGCATCATCCTGACGCTGACCGCCTGGTCGGTGGGGGCCTATGTCTTTGCCTCCTACCTCAGCTCCTTCGCCAATTACGTCTCGACCTATGCTGGGCTCGCCTCGATCATGATCGCGCTGGTCTTTCTCTATATCGTCGGGGCGATCTTCATCATCGGTGCCGAGATCAACGCGGCGATCATGAAATACAAGGTCAAGCGCATGGTGATCCAGAGTTTTCGCGGTGCCAGGAGCCCACAGGAGCCTCAGGCCGAAACTCCGCAGCCGGAACGGCCCGCCGAAACGGTCTTATAGGACAGCTGAGCGAATATCATTCGGCGTTTTGCCGGCAGCGCGCAGGGTGGCGATGCCCGTGTCGCGGTTGCTCTTCGAGAGCTTGCGGCCATCCTGTCCGAGGATCAGCCTGTGGTGATGATAAACCGGCTCCGGCAGGCCGAGCACCTTTTGCAGCAGGCGGTGCACCGCCGTTGCGTGGAACAGATCCTGCCCGCGCACGACATGCGTGACATCCTGCAGCGCATCGTCGATCGTCACCGACAGATGGTAGCTTGAAGGCGCATCGGCCCGCGACAGGACGACATCGCCCCAGATAGATGGATCGGCAGAAATTACCCCTGTTTCACCCTTCGGCCCGATTCCTGTTTCCTGCCAGGTCAGGGGGCGCCCACTGCCGCAATTGCCTTTGCCATGTTCAGCCGCCAGGCATGCTGTTTTCCCGACACTAGCAGGCGCTGTTGCTGGGTGGCGGAGAGGCGGCTTTCCTCCGGCGGATAGAGCGGTGCGCCGTCCGGGTCGCGTGGCCAGGGCTTGCCGCGTTGTTCGAATGTCTCGACGGTGGTCTTGATGGCGCCGCGCGTGAGAAAGGCTGGATAGGCAATATCCATGGCAATCAACCGGCGGAGCGCCTCGCGATAGACGTCGAAATGATCCGACTGCCGGCGCACCGGTTCTTCCCACTCCAAGCCCAGCCAGGCAAGGTCTTCCAGCGCTGCCGCTTCAAATTCCGGGGTGCAGCGCGCTGTGTCGATATCCTCCAAGCGCAGCAGCAAGCGGCCGCCGGCCTGACGCGCCATATCCTGGTTGAGGATGGCGGACAAAGCGTGCCCCAGATGCAGCAGGCCATTGGGGCTGGGGGCGAAGCGAAAGACGGGTGGTTTTGACAAAGTCTGGTTCATGGTTTCTTCTTGGCACGGAAGCGGGCGGCGGGCCACGTGCTTCGACATCGTGTTGTCCGGCCGGCCTCGCTGGAGGTCAAGCCATGCGGATCATCCGCACCCACGACGATATTGCATCCGGTCTCGAAGGCCTGGTCATGCTCGACGCCCGTCTCGATCCCATCGTTGCCAAGGCCGGCCCGGTGCCGCTGAGACGAACGGATCCGGGTTATCGCGGGATCGCCAATATCATCGTCTCGCAGATGGTTTCGAAAGCCAGCGCCGAGGCAATCTGGCGGCGCCTGGAGGTGATGCTGGGCGCAATCACGGCACCGGCGGTCATCGCCATGACGGATGAGCAGTGCCGGCTGGCCGGCCTGTCGCGCGCCAAGGCCGAGACGCTCCATCGTGTGGCGGAGGCGGTGGTTGCCGGCGACCTCGATCTTGAGGCCATCTGCTCCATGGAGGGGACTGTCGCGATCCGTGAACTGACGGCGATCAAGGGCGTCGGCCGCTGGACGGCGGAAGTCTATCTGCTGTTCTGCGCCGGCCACCCGGATGTCTTCCCGGTCGGCGATGTGGCGCTGCAGAATGCGGTTGGTCATGGGCTGGCGCTGGAGGCCAAGCCCACAGCCCGCGAACTGGATGCGTTGACGCAAATCTGGGCACCGTGGCGCAGCATCGCGGCGAGGCTTTTCTGGGCGTATTACGCCAGCGAAATGCGCCGCGACGGGCTGCCGGTGACACCTTAAGGAAAAAAGCGAATCTTTTGTTTCCTTTTTCCTTTTGGCTTCACAATCCTGACGCAACGCGCCTAATATAGAAGGTACAGATGCCGAATCGAGCAGGAGTTTACTGGCTTGACGATTGCAGTCTCACCGCAGGCCCTTCCAGCGCTCGTGTTGAACGCTGACTACCGGCCACTGAGTTATTACCCCTTGTCGCTCTGGTCCTGGCAGGACGCGATCAAGGCCGTTTTTCTTGACCGCGTGCATATCCTGGCCGAATACGACCATCAGGTTTCCTCGCCCAGCTTCTCCATGCGCCTGCCAAGCGTCGTGTGCCTCAAGAGCTACGTGCAGCCGTCCCGTCACCCGGCGTTTACACGGTTCAACGTCTTTCTGCGGGATCAGTTCAAGTGCCAGTATTGTGGTTCGCCGGACGATCTGACCTTCGATCACGTCATCCCGCGCTGCTGCGGTGGCCAGACGACGTGGGAAAATGTCGTCGCCGCCTGCTCGCCCTGCAACCTGCGCAAGGGCGGTAAGCTGCCGCGCCTCGCCGGCATGTTCCCGCACCAGAAGCCGTATCATCCGACGGTGCAGGACCTGCACAACAACGGCCGCCTGTTCCCGCCGAACTATCTGCACGAAAGCTGGATGGACTATCTCTACTGGGATGTCGAACTGCAGCCGTGAAAGCACAAAGGCGCCAATGTGGCGCCTTTTTCTCGTGCGGATGCTTGCTTTCTAGTGCCGGACTTTCGCCGCCCCACGCAGCGTGATCGCCGCCAAAACCAGGCTGGCCACAACATTCCATCCGGCGAAGGACAGGCCGAGGACGCGAAGTGCCGCATCCGTGCAGGAGGGGCCGTGTTTGCTGTCGAGATCGCCTAAGAGATCACCAACGTTCGATGATACGCCTTGAGCCGTGGTGGCGCAGGTAGCAGGGCCTTCCCAGAAATGCCATTCGACGCCGGCATGATAGACGCCGATGCCGGCGCCGATCAGCATGGCGATTCCGATCAGCAGAAGAAGCACGCGCGTCGTCCATGCCGGCAGCTTCAACAGGATGCTGAGGATTGCCAGAATGCCGAGCGGGATGCTGTAATAGTAAGGGTCGCGCTGCATCAGGCAGAGCGCGCAGGGGATGTAGCCGCCGATATGCTCGAAGGCGAGCGCCCCGCCGACCGTACCGGCCATGCCGAACGTGGTGGCAAGCGCCGGAAAAAGTCCTGTCGATGGCTGGCTACTGGTATGGTTCACGACAAACTCCCGACTGTTGGCTTACATGAACACGCGATAGGCGATGAACAGCACGATCAGCACGCCACAGCCGATGGCGGCAATCATGCCAAGACGTTTCTCGATGAAGTCGCGGATCTCCTCGCCATAGCGGCGCAGGAGCCAGGCCAGGAAGAAGAAGCGTGCGCCGCGGGCAATGATCGCCGTGATGATGAAAAGCCCGAGATTGATGTTGATCGCGCCGGCCAAGATGGTGACAACCTTGATCGGAGGCAGATGCGAAAGCCCCGACGTGATGAGAAGGAGCACCAGCATTTCGTAGCCGACGGTTGCCTTCATGGTCTCGAAGGCTTCAAGCTTGCCGTAGAATTCGAGCACCGGCTTGGCGATCGCTTCATAAGCGTAATGGCCGAGATACCAGCCGGCAATGCCGCCCAGCACGGAGGCTATCGTCGCGATGAGTGCATAGCGCCAGGCACGTTCCGGCCGGGCAAGCGCCATTGGCAGAAACAGCACATCGGCCGGAACGAGGAAGACCGAACTTTCGATGAAGGCGATGACGGCAAGCCAGACTTCCGCCGATTTGCGGGCGGCGAGCGACATGGTCCAGTCATAAAGGCGTCGAAGCATGCACAGGCCCCTGTTGAAGTCCAAAGCCTTTTAGGCAGGAATGACCGGTCTGTAAATGTGCTGCTGCAGTGCGAAGAGCACGCTTTAGTGATTCCGTTTCACTTCTCTGCAAAATCCCGGTTGACCCTACCGAAAGCCTTCGTGTAAACGCAATTTGCTACCGCAACGATCCCGTGCCCCATTGGCGGAACTGGTAGACGCGCTCGACTCAAAATCGAGTTCCGAAAGGAGTGCTGGTTCGATTCCGGCATGGGGCACCACCTCTAATTTCCAGTGTCTCCAATTTGCCCTCCTCGGCGTCAGCGCGTGATCAAAGCGTGCAATGTCATTCCACCTCGCATTGAGCGTTCCGTGATTATCTCGAAAATAAACATAAGTAAGACCATAGACTTAGCCTGTTTATAGGCCAGGTGTGGAACTTGGCATTGGCGATTGCGTTTTTTAGTTTGCTGGTACGCCGGCGAAGGAACGGAAACTGAAACATGTAGTGGAGGATTTTCGATGCCGCACTTGCCAGAACTCCATGAGGGGCATGCCCCGATCACCTTGCACGAACTTTTCCGGGATGCTGTCGAGAGTTTTGACGATTGGGACGATGGTTCTGCGGAGCCCGTCGTCATGTTCCAAGGCAACGTCATGCCGATCAGTGCCGTTTTCGATCACATGCGCGATTGCACCGACATTCTGCCGAACAATCTTCTCGGCGCCATCAAGGAGCGTTTGACGCGACCCTGGAGTGGGGAAACGCCACTGGACGAAATGACCGTGTCGACGGCGGCGCGGATCATGTCCGTCCTGTCGCGAAAGCGCCACCTACGGCACAGTGGTGGCGATCTTGCGGCCTTCCTGCGCAGGATGGACAGGAAAAGAAATCATTCTGCAATGTAGAGGGCGAAACATAGGCTGGGAAACTTGCGCTGAAAAACAGCTTGAACAAAATCCGTTTCTCCAGCATTAATGCCATTAAATTTATAGACTATGCGGCGTTTCGTGAACTGCCTGTCTGACGAAGATGGGCGCCTTTGTTCAACCATCCCGTCGGGTTCCGGCGGAAAGGAGGCGATATGACGGTTCACAGTCGTTCGGCGCCATTTTCCCATCCAAGCGGCAGATTGCAGATCGCCGTTATCGGGCGCGGGTTCTCCGGCATGATGATGGCGATCGCGCTTCTGAAAACCGTGACGCGGCCGTTCCAGCTTCGGCTGTTCGATCCGCACCCGACCGTCAGCGGCGGTCAGGCGCTGGCGTCCGCCAATTCCACGGAAATCCTCAACAGCCGCGTTCGCGACCTCTCCGTTTCCGGCGAAACGTCGGACTTCACCGACTGGTTGACGGAAAATTCGGACTTTCGCCAGGCCGTTCCAGCTGCGATTCCGGGATTTGGCCAGATCTTCGTGCAGAAGGCGATCTTCAGCGACTACGTCTATCAGCGTTTTTCTGAGGCCCTTGCCGAGCGGCCGGATGTCACCGTCCAGATGCTGAACGATATCGCCACCGGGGTCCGACGAACCGCTAAGGGCGGTTTTCTCATTGATTTCGAGGAGGGTGGCGAAGTCGCATGCGATGTCGTGTTTCTTGCCACCGGCTACGGGACGAGAGGCTCTTTGCCCCAAGGTGGGCAAAGTGTTCTCGACGCCCCGGCTGACCATCTGCCTGGCACCTCCCGCCATGTGGTGGTTCTCGGCAACGGCCTTCGGGCGGTGGACCGTGTCCTGCAATTGCGGGATGCCGGCTTTACCGGAGAAATCACCATCCTCTCGCGCCGCGGATTTCTGCCGCAGTCGCATACGCGCCTTTCTGCCGATCCTGTGTTTCCAGCCGAGGCCATGCCAAAAAGCTTCCGGAGATCCTGCGTTTCGTACGTCAGGTCTGCGCGCAGGCTGAAGCGGATGGCAGGGGCTGGCAGGCTGCAATGAACGGGCTGCGCAAGCGGGCGAGATCACTCTGGTCGGCCCTGCCGCAAAACGAGAAAAGACAATTCAACCGGCACCTGAGGGCTATTTACGACAGCCACCGCAACCGGCTGCCGCCGGATATGCACGGCCGGCTGGAGCGGGAACTGGCCAGTGGACTGACGAGGATGAAGCGCGGCCGCGCCTTGAGGCGAACACAGGATGGTCTGGTCGTCCGATGGCGGGGTGAGGAGGGGAAGATCTGCTCCGTGCAGATGAGGTCATGGACTGCCGGTGCCTGTCGCCGGATCTTGCCGATCCGTTGATTGCCGGGCTGCTTGAGGCCGGCCTTGCCATTAAAGATGAACTCGAACTCGGTCTGGCGGTGAAGGGGACGGGCGAGGTGCTGACGGCGAAGGCAGGGGGCGATGGCCTGTTGTTTGCCGTCGGGCCGATGGGCCTCGGCTCATTGCCGGATATCGATCTTGTCCCGGAAATCGTCACGCAGGCCTATTCGGCCGCCGCTCTGGTGGCGACCTCGGCACCTGTTCACGGGCCACCTGAGAAGCGATTCGTGAACAGGCAGGTTTCATCGCCGGAGGGCGTGGTCTAACGAGGGCTTGCGCTGTCTGTTCAGACTTGTCTCACACCGCGACGCGGCGGGCTTCCTTGTCGGCAGACTTGCGATCTGCACCGTGCTTCTCAAGAATGGCCTTGGCATCTTCGACGGAAATCCGGTGCTTTTTCGCAAAAGGGATCGGCTGGTAAGGTTGATCGGCGGACGCGGCATTCTGTTTCGTGGCAGACATATGATTCTCCGGATAACAACGATACGGACGGCTTCGTCCGGTTCGGTTCGATTGAAGGAGTTGAGCGCGAAGCAATGGAATGGCCGCACTGGCGTCAGGCAGCAGTCGCTTCGGCGATAACCTCTAAGTGGGGACGGACTTCGCTGCATTCAAGAGAACAGGCGACGGGCGACACGGGTTACTACCCTGTTCCGGGTGATATGTCGAATCCGTGGGCCAAGGTGTCGAGAACCATTACTTTTCCGAAATAAACCATTCTAGACGGACGGCACCGTACCCCAATCTATTCTGCCAATTTGCTGTGGAAGTATGCTAGACTGCTCATACTGAAGATTGCTCCAGCCGATTGGGGCCTCTTTTCTACGCCCTTGCGAATGTCGCAAGATTTTTTCTCAAGATCTCCGGCCGCTTGCAGCGGCCTTTTCCATTTCAGATCGATAGCCTATCCAAGGATACAATATGATTAAGCTCGAACTCACGCCGGTCCAGATCAGAGGACTGAAGCTTGCCAAGGAAGGCAATCTTTTTCCGCAGCCGGCGAAGAAGTGGACCCACCTGGACGCGAAGGTCACCTATGCGAAGACCGATCGCTTTCAGGAGCGCCCACAGAAAATCAGGTTTCTGACGACGACCACCCTGAATGAGTTGGAGGAATTCGGCTTTCTCGAGCGCAGCCATCTCGAAGACGACGTGGCCAATGATCCGCGCGGCATCACCATGGCCGGCAAGATGTGGTTGATGGCCAACAAGTAATTCCGATCTGCCCTTTTGGGTAATCGAAAAACGTGGGGCGGCCGGTGGTCGCCTCTCCATTGCGCGATCAGCGCCTCGGCTCGCCTGAAGGTGCGTAGGCCGTTTTCTGCTCGAATTTGAATTTATGGCCGCACCGGCAGCGAATGACGTGTTTGCGCGGATCGTTTGCAGCGAATTCCGTCTCGAAGCCTTTCGGTAGCGAATCGATCTGGAAGCCGCGCGTCTTGCGATTGGCGTCGTCGTCTTCGGAGACGTCGGCAAACCCCGTATGCCCGCATTGGGCACATTCCAGCTTTCTCGAATATCGATCCCGCGCTGCCATCTTCTCTCCTTCGAAAGACGCGGTCATACCAAAATGCCCGCCTGATGGAAGAGAGCTTCTGGTGCTATTTCACCCGCAGCGCTCGGAAAGCGTGTCCTGTTATTTGAATAGCGCCGGCAGCCAGAGCGAGAGGCCGGGGATATAGGTGACCAGCAGCAGAACTGCGACGCTGGCCCCGAAGAACGGCCAGATCGTCCGCATCGCCTCGCGGATCGAGATGCCGCCCACCGCGCAACCGACGAACAGAACCGTGCCGACCGGCGGCGTATTGAGGCCGATACCGGCATTGAGGATCATGACGACGCCGAAATGCACCGGGTCGATGCCGAAAGCCTTGACCACCGGCAGCAGCACCGGGGTCGAGATGATGACCAGCGGCGCCATGTCCATGAAGGTGCCGAGCAGAAGCAGCGCGACATTGATCATCAACAGCACGATGATCGGATTGTCGGAGATCGCACTGATCAGGATCACCATCGACTGCTGCACCTGCAGGAAGGACATGAGCCAGCCGAAGGACGCGGCCGTGCCGATGACCAGCAGCACCATGGCGGTAGTACGCACAGCCTGCAAGACCGCCTCAACGAACCCATGCCAGTCGAGTTCGCGGTAGACGAGCAGCGCGACGATCAATGCGTAGAAGACGGCGATGCAGGAGCTTTCTGTTGCGGTAAAGACGCCGGAGCGCACGCCGCCGAAGATGATGGCGATCAAGAGAAGACCGGGAACGGAGGCGAGGAAATAGTAGCCGAGCCGACGCAGTCCGGGAAATGGTTCTGCCGGGTAGCCGCGCCGGCGGGCAACGATATAGGCCGTGACCATCAATGCGGCGGCGAGCAGGATGCCCGGAACGATGCCCGCCGTGAACAGGTCGGCCACCGACACATTGCCGCCCGCGGCGATGGAATAGAGAATCATATTGTGCGACGGCGGGATCATCAGCGCGATGATCGCCGCATTGACGGTGACGTTGACCGCGTAGCTGCGGTCGTAGCCGCGCGCTGCCATTTGCGGGATCATCAGGCCGCCGACGGCCGAGGCATCGGCCACGGCCGAGCCGGATATGCCGCCGAACAGGGTTGAGGCGACGATGTTGACCTGGCCGAGGCCGCCGCGCATATGGCCGACGAGGCCCGCGGCAAAACGGATCAGCCGGGCAGCGATGCCGCCGCGCACCATCAGGTCGCCTGCAAAGATAAAGAACGGGATCGCCATCATGGCAAAGACGTTCATGCCGGAATTCATCTGCTGGAACACGACGATCGGCGGCAGGCCCATATAGAGCACGGTGGCAACGGAGGCGATGCCGAGGCAGAATGCGATCGGCATGCCGATCATCATGAGCACGGTGAACGTGCCGAAGAGAATGGTATAGGCCATCAGGCGGCTTCCTGTACGAGAACGTCGGCTGCAACGGCTTCGCCGAGCGCGACATCGAGAAAACGTTCAGCGGCAAAGATGGCGATCAGCACGCCGCCGCCGATCATGGGGAAAAAGTCGACGCCGCCGGGCCAGCCGAGGACTGGAATGGTGGCCGTCCAGGTGCCGATGGCCAAAAGCGTCGCGTAGAAACTCATCGCCAGCCCGAAGAGAAAGATCAGTCCGAGGCTCAGGAGGTCCATCGCGCGCTGCACGGGCGCCGGCGAATAGTGCCTGATATAATCGAGACCCAGATGCACACTTTCGCGCACGCCGACGGCGGCGCCCAGAAGGATGAACCAGGACATGAGTTGCAGGGACATGGGCTCGGCCCAGCTTGGCGTGTCGTTGAGCACGTAGCGGGCAAAGACCTGCCAGCCGACGATAACAGTCATTGCGACGATACCGGCGCCGGAAATATAAAGTGCTGTCCGGCTGAGCCAGGTCAGCGCGGGCCGGATGGCCAGCATGAAATGCCGCATTGATGAAACTCCCTCCCATGACCCGCCGCCCAAAGGCATGCGGAAAGAAAGGCCGGCCCCTCGATCGAGAGGCCGGCCTTGGTGCTTTTACTGAACGGCCTGGACCTGTTCGAGCAGGGCCTTCATCTTCGGATCGGTAACGAAGCGGTCATAGACCGGCTTCATCGCAGCGGAGAACGCCGTCTTGTCGACCTTGATGATGGTGTTTCCGGCAGCGCGCACCTTTTCTTCCGAGACCTTTTCGCGGGCAGACCAGAGTTCGCGCATCTTGCCCACCGAGTCCTTGGCAGCCTGCCGCAGGACCGTCTGGTCTTCCGGCGTCAGCTTGTCCCAGGCGATCTTGGAGATGACCAGGATTTCCGGATTGAGCGAGTGTTCGGTCAGCGTGTAGTTCTTGGCAACTTCGAAGTGGCGGGCGGATTCGTAGGATGGCCAGTTGTTTTCAGCACCATCGACGACGCCGGTTTCAAGCGAGGAGTAGACTTCGCCCATCGGCATCGGTGTCGGGTTGGCGCCAAAGGCTTCCATCATGGCGATCCAGAGGTCCGACTGCTGGACGCGGATCTTCATGCCCTTCAGATCTTCCAGCTTCTCGATCGGCTTCTTAGTCGTATAGAAGGAGCGTGCGCCGGAATCGTAGAAGGCCAGGCCGATGAGGCCGTGCGGTTCGAAGGCGGCCAGAACCTGATCACCGATCGGGCCATCCACCGTCTTGTGCATGTGTTCCGTCGAGCGGAACAGGAAGGGCAGGCCGAGCACTGTGGTTTCGGCAACCAAATTGTTGAACGGCGCTGCGTTGACGCGGTTCATGTCGATAACGCCGAAGCGGGTCTGCTCGATCGTATCTTTTTCGTTGCCGAGCGTGGCGTTGTTCATCACCTCGATCTTGATGCGGCCCTTGGTGCGCTCAGAAACGAGCTCGCCCATGTATTTCACCGCCTCAACGGTCGGATAACCGTCGGGATGGATATCGGCAGACCGCAGGGTGATTTCCTGCGCATGCAGGGTGCCGGCGGCCAGGGCAAAGCCCAGAGCCGCGCAAAGTGTTTTCGCAAGTTTCATGTTTCTCTCCTCCTTGAAAACAGGACCGGAGCCTCCTCGCTCCGTATCCGGCAGTTTCAGTCTCCCTGGCCCTGGAACGGAGCAAGGCCGTAAAGCTGTTCGGGATTGTCAACCAGCGCCAAGCGGCGGGCATTGTCGTCGGGCAGCCAACCGAGAACGGTGTCGGCAAGGGCTGCATCGTCGGGGTAATCTTCCGTGGTCTTCGCCAGATTGTGCGGCCAGTTCGAGCCCCAGACGATGCGCTCGGGCGCATGGGTAGCGAGTGCGCGGGCAACGGCTGCGACATCTGCGTAGTCCGGCGCGCCTGATTTCGACGACTCGTAGACCCCGGCGAACTTGAACCAGCAATTTCCGCCATCGATCAGCCGCTTGACGGTGGCGACCTGCGGACTGTCCGGTGTGACCCCGGAGAAGAACTTGCCGTGATGATCGAGCACCCAGCGGGACTTGAGTTTGGCGAGCCGCGTTTCGTGATCGAGAATGTTGCTGCCGTCGAACTGGACGGCGAGCATCCAGCCGCGGGCGCTGGCCCGCGCATCGATCGCCTCCAGCGCATCGAGCCCGACCGCACCGCCGGGAAGATCCATGATGCGGGCGCCGATCACGCCAGCCGCCGACAAGGTGTCGAGTTCACCATCCGGTGTGTCACCGTCGATGACTGCAACGCCACAAGCAACGTGACCCATTTCGGTAAGGCAGGCGAGAAGGTTGGCGTTGTCGCGCTGGTGGGCATTGCCCTGGGTGATGATCACCCTGTCGATGCCGAACCAGGACATGAACTGGCGATACTGACCAGCGTCAGGAAGGCCCCCGCCCGGCAGTGGTGGACCACCAGGCATCGCGGGAAAGCCGGGCAGATACATGTGCATCTGCGTGTCCACCGCACCGCGTGGCAGCGGAAACTTCAGGGCGCGTCCCGTGAGTGGCCGGACGATCATCAGGCGTCTCCCATGCGGAATTGCGCCAGCGCATCGCGGTTGATCTCGATGCCGAGGCCCGGACCATCCGGGATGTTCACGACCCCGTTCATATGCTCGATCGGTGTGCGGATAACGGCCTGGCGGAAGGGATTGTCGGTGCGGTCGAATTCGAGGATCGGTTCGATCGGATTGACGCGGACCGGGCTCGGGATCATCGCCGCCATGAACTGCAGTGCCGCGGCAATATGCACGGCCGTGCCCCAGACATGCGGAACGACCCGGATGCCGTGCAGCGCTGCCATGTCGGCAACGCGCTTTGCTTCAGTGAAACCGCCGACGCCGGCAAGGTCCGGCTGGAGGATATCGACCGCGCGGGTCTCGACCGGTTCGCGCATGCCCCAGCGGCTGTGCCAGGTTTCGCCGCCGGCAACCGGGATAGGCTGGGCGGCGCGGACCTCGCGATAGGCGCCGAGCTGTTCGGGCACGACAGGTTCCTCGAACCAGTCGATATCGTATTGCGCGGCTGCGCGACCGAGACGGACGGCCTCGATCACGTCGTAGCCGTGATTGGCGTCGATCATCAGCCGCATGTCGGGACCTGCCGCATCGCGCACGGCGCGGATGACGGCGAGGTCTTCCTCGACGCCGAAGCCGATCTTGATCTTGGCGGCATGGAATCCGTCGGCGCGGTGGCGGGCGACTTCCTGCGCATTGTCCTCAATCCGATCAACGCCGTCGCGCTTGAAGCTGCCGGTGGCATAGGCGCGCACGCTTTCGCGAAAACGGCCGCCGAGCAAGGTCGAGACCGGCACGCCGAAATGTTTGCCCTTGATATCCCAGAGCGCGATGTCGATGCCGGACAGTGCCGTGACGGCGAGGCCACGCTGGCCTTGGTCGCGCAGGGCATTGTAGAGGCGTGCCCAGAGCTTCTCGTTTTCCAGGGGATTTTCGCCGATCAGCCAGGGCGCATAGGCAGCAACCACGGCCGCATTTGGCCGGGCCGGGCCGAGGCACTCGCCCCAGCCGATGGTGCCGTCGTCGCAGATGATTTCCACCAGAACATGCGCCCGCCGATCGAAGCGCATCGAGGCGCTTTCGAACGGGACCGACAGGCGGTGTTCCAGAAGATGGGTGCGGACGGCGGCGATTTTCATCTTGGCGTTTCCCTCAACGCTTCCAGGGGCCGATGAGCTTGTCGAGCATTTCTTCTTCTTCCCGCGTCAGGTCGTCGAGCGGCGCGCGGACTTTGCCGGCATCGAAGCCTTGCAGGCGAACGCCGGCCTTGACGGCGGCGACGGCATAACCCTTGCGACGGGCGCGGATCGCCATGAACGGATAGAAGAACTCCTTGAGAATGGTTTCGCAGCGCGTGCGATCGCCACTGCGCAGGGCCTTGTAGAATTCGACGGCAAGGCCAGGCACGAAATTGAAGACGGCGGAGGAATAGGTGGTGAAACCGGCGCCGAGATAGGCTTCGGCGAACAGTTCCGCCGTCGGCATGCCGCCGAGATAGGTCAGCCGGTCGCCCATGGTCGCGGTGATCTGACGGATCAGGCCGATATCGCCGGTGCCATCCTTGAAGCCGACGAGATTGGGGCACTCGTCGCAAAGGCGCTGGAGCGTCTCGCAGCTCAGGATCGAATTGTCTCTGTTATAGACCATGACGCCGATGCCGACCGACTGGCAAACGCGTTTGACATGGACGTACAAGCCTTCTTGCGGTGCATCGATCAGGTAATGCGGCAGAAGCAGAATGCCATCGGCGCCGGCTTTTTCAATCGAGCGGGCGAGCTCGACGGCCATGTCGGTGCCATAGCCGCACCCGGACACGATCGCCGTCTTGCCGGATGCTTCCTTCGCCGCCCGGACGATTTCGGGAACTTCATTGGGCGAAAGCGAGAAGAACTCGCCTGTGCCGCCAGCGGCAAACAGGACCGGGGCATCGAAGCCGGACAGCCATTCGACATGGCGGCGGTAGCTCTCGGGCTGAAATTTTCCCTCCGCATCGAAATGCGTGACAGGAAAGGACAACAGGCCCGCGCCCAGCGCGGCCTTGATCTCTTGCGGCGTCATACTTGAATTCCTCTTGATGCCTCCTCCGGCATGCTTGTCCTACATTGTCAGCAGACAGGTGTCAAGAAGTCATCATACAGGTTGGCGCTGTTCGCGCAAAAGCGCGCGGTAGCGGGCCTGGCTGCCGCGCAGATGGCGACGCATGGCCTCGCGTGCCGCCTCCTCGTCGCCGTTCGATATGGCCACGACGATGGCGTTGTGCTCGTTATCGATGAGGCGGATGTAGGCCGTCTGGTCGTGTTCCGAATCATCGTTGCGCAGGGCCGCGCGCGGAATGACGCCTTTGCCGATCATGGCAAGGAACTCGCGGAAGCGCGGATTGTTGGTGGCCTCGGCGATGGCGAGGTGCAGGGCAAAGTCCGCCTCGCTGGTCGAAGCGCCGGCATCCAGGCACGCGCGCACGGCATAGTGGCGGTCGAGAATAGCCTCCTCCTGGGCTGGCGAGCGGCGAAGCGCTGCAAGGCCTGCGGCCTCCACTTCGACCGCCGTGCGTAGTTCCAGAAGTTCAATCATCGAGGAAACGCGAGCAGGATCAAGGTTTTGAACCGAAAGCAGGGGAAGTGATGCGGTGGCGGTTGCCTCCAGCACGAAGACGCCTGCACCCTGCCGGGTTTCCACGAGCCTGTCGGAGCGCAGGGTGGCGATGGCCTCCCGCACGACGGTGCGGCTGACACCATGGGTTTCGCTCAACTGCGATTCGCTCGGCAGCTTGCTGCCGGGTGGAAACTGGCCGGATGTAATCGCCCGGCGCAGGTTTTCGCCCAGCCGCGCTGTCAGCGTGCCTGTTTCGTTTTTCGGCTTTTCGGTCTTGGCCTGAAGTCCCATGCGTGCATTTCCTCCCCGCCGACGCCGTGGAGCCCAAGTGAGGCTGCCTGTGGTCGTCTGTCAAGTTTTTGAGCCTGACTCGACCCTGTATATCCGACTTGTTGACGCAAATCCAGCAACCTGTATGATGGCTTTCATGTTTACGGCGTCGAAGGCGCTTGATGCTTCGGGAGGAATTGCGTGAAAAGACTTCTGGTAACCGGCGCCGCCGGCGGGTTGGGGCGTGCCATGCGGGCGCGCATGGGCAGGTTTGCCGAAACGGTGCGCTTGTCCGATATCGCTGATCTCGACGAGGCTGCGGCGAACGAGGAGCTTGTCACTTGCGATCTCGGTGATGCCGCTGCGGTGATGAAACTGGTCGAAGGCTGCGATGGCATCGTCCATCTGGGCGGTATCTCGGTCGAGGATAAGTTTTCGAAGATCCTCAATGCCAATCTGCTCGGCCTCTATAATCTCTATGAGGCCGCGCGCGCCCACGGCATGCCGCGCATTCTGTTTGCCAGCTCCAATCATACGGTCGGGTTTTACCGGCAAGACGAACATATCGACGTTACGGCGCCGATGCGGCCGGATGGTCTCTACGGCGTCTCCAAATGTTTCGGCGAAGCCTTGGCGCGCATGTATTTCGAGAAGTTCGGGCAGGAGACGGCGCTGGTGCGGATCGGCAGTTGCATGGAGCGGCCAAGCAATCACCGCATGCTCTCCACCTGGATGTCCTATGGCGATTTCGAGGCGATGATCGATTGCATCTTCCGCGCCCCCATGCTCGGCTGCCCTCTTATCTGGGGCATCTCCGACAATGACAGCCGCTGGTGGGACAATTCGCACGCCGCCTATCTCGGCTGGAAGCCCCGCGACAATGCCGAGAAGTTTCGTGCGGAGCTCGAAGCCACCGTCGGGCGCCCGCCGGCATCCTCGCCTCTGTCACTCTATCAGGGCGGCATGTTCACGAAAGACCCGATCTTTTCCGAGAAGGCGTGAGGCTGCCGATCAGGCAGGGATTTCGACGGTGAACGAGAACCGCGCCATGCCGCCGGGCGCGAGCATCTGGCTGGAGGGCCGCTCCATGATGTCGTTCGAGCGACCGATTTCGGCGGCCGTTCCGTGCCATGGTTCGACGCAGAGGAAGGGTGCGCCCGGCTTCGTCCAGAGCGCCAGGTTGGGCAGGTTTTCGAAAGTGAAGTGCAGCGCGGGTCCGCCGTCTGGTCCATAACGAAGGCCTGTTCCTGCTCCTTCTGAAAAGATCAGGGCGTCGTTTTCGAACATCTCAGGCCACAGAACCAACTGTCCGGCCTCGAAAGGCGAGGGCAGGTGGCCCGGTTTGATCAATCCGCCTTCCAGCTGCGCCAGCGGCGGCTCGCCGCCATTGTCGAGCGTGACCAGATGCTCTTTGCCTTCTGCGCCGGGAAGCGGCCAGACGAAGGCCGGGTGAAAGCCGATCCCGAAGGGCAGGCCGCGGCTGTCCGCGTTCGTTACCTCGGCTGCAACCGTCAACCGGTTGCCCTCAAGGGAATGCTCCACGACGAGGCGAAAATCGAAGGGGTAGATCGCCCGGGTCGCTTCCGAAGCGACGAGTTCGTGACGGCAGGCGGTTGCCGTTGAGGACGTCAGGACAAATTCGTTGCGCCGGGCAAAACCGTGCTGGCCCATGGGATAGTCCTGTCCGTCAATGCCGAGTTTGTCTCCGGGGGCCTTGCCGACGATCGGAAACAGCACGGGCGAGCGTCCGCCCCAGAAGGTGGCATCGCCACTCCACAACCAAGAGCGACCGTCCTTGCTGGTCAGCGCCTGCATTTCCGCGCCGAGCGAGCAGACATCGACGACAAGAGACTGGTTTTCTATCCGGACCGATGTCGGCATGGCGTATCTCCTTTGGTTCGGGCGGTATCAAATCACACCTTCGAGCCGGATGAAACAAGTCGTCCCGGTCGATGCGTTAGAAGGTCGGGGGCGTGCAGGCGCTGATGACTTCGCAGGGGACGGGCCCGACGCAGCGAAAACGGTGCGGCCTTCGGCTCTCGAAATAATAGGCGTCTCCGGCCCCGAGAATGCGACGCTCGTCATCCACGGTCACTTCCAAACGGCCGGAAAGCACCACGCCGCCTTCCTCGCCCTCATGCACGAGCGGAACCTTGCCGGTATCGGCGCCGGGCTGGTAACATTCTTTCAGAATCTGCAGGCTGCGGCCGAAGAGATTGTCGCCGACCTGGCGATAGGAAATCGGCCCCTTGCCGATTTCGGTCAGTTCCTCCGACGCATAGAATGCCTTGCGCGGTTTTTCCGGCTCGAAGGCGAAGAATTCAGCAAGCCCGATCGGGATACCGTCGAGGATACGTTTCAGCGCGCCGACCGAAGGATTGGAGGCGTTCGATTCGATCAGCGAGATCGTCGAATTGGTGACGCCCGTGCGCTTGGCAAGCTGGCGCTGCGAGAGGTTGTGCAGCATGCGCAGATGCCGAAGGCGGTTTCCGATATCGACCGACATGTCCGATCCGTTTCAGTTGTTCGAAATATCGCAAACATACACATATGGTAACATATTTTTCAATGACTTGAACCTGGATAGAAAAGGACTTGTTCGATCTTCGAAATCATGGCGGCTATGGCGCATCAAAAGGAGATGCCGATGAACGCCCATTCCAAACCGAACGCGCCGAGCCTTGACAGCTACTGGATGCCCTTTACCGCCAATCGCCAGTTCAAGGCGGCGCCGCGCATGATGGCAAGCGCCGATGGCATGCACTACACCACGACCGACGGCCGCAAGGTGCTGGACGGAACCGCCGGCCTCTGGTGCGTCAATGCCGGGCATGGCCGCCGGCAGATCGCCTCCGCCGTCGAGCGCCAGTTGATGCAACTGGATTATGCGCCATCCTTCCAGATGGGCCATCCGATCGCCTTTGATTTTGCCGAGCGCTTGGCCGAGATCGCGCCCGGTGGTCCGGATGCGAAACTTGATCGCATCTTCTTCACCGGATCCGGTTCGGAATCGGTCGATACCGCCTTGAAGATCGCCATTGCCTATCAGCGTTCGATCGGGCAGGGCACGCGCACCCGGCTGATCGGCCGCGAGCGCGGCTATCATGGCGTCGGTTTTGGCGGCATCTCGGTGGGCGGTCTCGTCAACAACCGTCGCGTTTTCCCGCAGATTCCGGCCGATCATCTGCGCCATACCCATGATCTGTCCCGCAATGCCTATGTCAAAGGCCAGCCGGAGCATGGTGCGGAACTCGCCGATGATCTCGAGCGCATGGTGGCCTTGCACGGCGCCGAGACCATCGCCGCCTGCATCGTCGAGCCGGTCGCCGGCTCCACCGGCGTGCTGGTTCCGCCGAAAGGCTATCTGGAGCGCTTGCGGACCATTTGCAGCAGGCATGGCATTCTTCTGATCTTCGACGAAGTCATCACCGGCTTCGGTCGTCTCGGCTCGCCGTTTGCCACCGATCATTTCGGCGTGACGCCGGATATCGTCACGACCGCCAAGGGCCTGACCAATGGCGTGATCCCGATGGGCGCCGTCTTTGCCAGCCGCACGGTCCACGATGCGCTGATGCACGGGCCGGAGGGACAGATCGAACTGTTCCACGGCTACACCTATTCCGGCCACCCGGCTGCCTGCGCTGCCGGCATCGCGACACTGGATATATATCGCAACGAGGGCCTGCTGACCCGGGCCGCCGAGCTTGAGGCCGACTGGGCGGATGCGATGCACGCGCTGAAGGGCTTGCCGAATGTCATCGATATCCGCACGATCGGCCTGATTGCCGGAATCGAGCTATCCTCGCGCGAAGGCGCGATCGGTGCGCGGGCCTATGACGTCTTTGTCGATTGTTTCGAAAAAGGCCTGCTGATCCGTGTCACCGGCGATATCATCGCCTTTTCACCGCCGCTGATCATCGAAAAGAGCCAGATAGGCGAGATTGTCTCGATGCTGGGCGATGCCCTGAAGTGCGCCGCCTGAGCGATCGTCCGAGAAAGTCCTGACGGCCGCTGCAGATTTGCGGCGGCCGTTCTTGTCTTGGGTGTGGCGGGCGGCGCGGCCTGTTCTCTGAGGTGTTTGAAAAAGTGCTCGGCCAACCTTTTAATGACTGAGACGCTCGACAGCCAGATTTCCGGCCGTGGTCAGGACGAGCACGCTTTCGGTGCGCACACGGCCCTCATCGACGAGATCAAGCTTTTCAAGGTCGGAAACAATCTTCTGTGAAATCCGCTTGTCGCCCACCAGCCAGCGGCTACCGGTCTTTCTCTGGCGTCGAAAGAAGGCGATGGCTTTCAGGGCATCCTGCTGTGTCCGCGTGAGCGTGTTGCGCGGATCCTGGGCGATTGCATTGTCGCTGATCGATACCATTGAGGACCTTCCTTTCAGAACGCAAATGCACGGACTCCATGTGGGGTTCCGTGTTTTCACATTCAAGCTGAAGGTTATGTCACGATGGTGTCAGGTGTTCTTCGAACCGATCTGATCTGCCGATCAATCAATCAGCTATCAAGCCGTCAAACACTTCCAGCATGGCTTCGCTAATCGCCTTGCCCAGCGCTGCCGCGGTCTGTGCCAGGGCTTCCTCATTCATGTCGCGGGCCGCCATCGCAAAGGCAGCACCTTCCGCCGTGACAATTTCCTGGGCGCGCTGGATGGTCCAGAGTGCGAAATCGCTCCGGCTTTCGATTTCAACGGTTTCCATGCGCAATCCCCTGTCTGTTTCCGGTCCCGGCTTATACGCGTTTTTGTGGGGCGGCAAACCCGGGATGCTGCAGATTGCCATCCAGTTCAGTCTCTCCATCGGCGTACAAACTTCCGAACCTGTGCATTTCGCGCATGGGTGCCCTGAGGTCTTGGCGCTGTTCGGGGCCGAGGCATGCGCCTATATTCGCATCATCAAACGACGACAGGGCCAAGTGCGGTTGCTGGCGTCAACAGACCTCACGAAAGGGGATCAACATGAACGTAGCACGCTCTTTCAACAACTGGCGCAAGTTCCGTCAGACTGTCAACGAACTCGACCGCATGTCGACCCGCGAACTGCGCGACCTCGGCATCGATCGCGCCGACATCCGCTCGGTTGCCCGCGCATCCATTGCACGTTGATTTTTCCGGCCCTTGAGCCGACCATTGAATGTCTTGAACGCCCGCTTTCCTCCAGCGGGCGTTTTGCTTTTTCGATGTTTTTCGTGTCGAGGGAAATGGGATTTTCCGTCATGCGAAAATTGCATATCTGCCCTGCAAATATCTGCCTATGAAATGAGCAGGAATCAGATATAGTCATACTTATCGAAGGGATGCACCTCCTCCCGCTGAACTTCGATTTGGCTTGCAGCTCACTCCTCCTCCCAGAGCTGCTTGCACAAGCAGCGGCGCTCCTCCTCCCAGTCGCTGCTTCGATATTGAAAGCCTGCCGCACCTCCTCCCGCGGCAGGCTTTTTTCGTTCTTGGCGTTCAGCAGATTTTCTGGAAGTTGCATGGCGGTTCCCCGCATGAAATAGTTTGCTGGATCGGCTTGCACGTTTATCGGCAGCGCGAACGGAGGATAGAATTTGTATAGCACGATCGTTTCACAGCCTTGCGCGCAGCGCTTTGCCCCAGTCGCTGATGTTTCCTGACAATAGTCAAGATGCCGCCGATGAAGAGGCCCCCAGCGATCTGCCGACCAAACGGATGTTGTCCTGGGCGCGCAATTCGACGATCTACCGTCTTGGTCGGCGTATGATGAGCGAGCGAGAACTTTCCGATGCCATCGCCCGGAAGGCTCGCACGAAGTTCGTTGATATCAGCGGCGCCCAGGTGCAGGCGGTTGCCGCTGCCTCCGTGGCTTTTGCCTATGAAATCGGTGGATTGAACGACACGACCTATGCCGAGGTTCGAACGCGGTCCGGCGTGCGCACTGGCAAGTCGAAAAAGGCGATTGCGCAAAAATTGTCGGTCAAAGGCATTTCGCGGGAAACTGCACAGGCGGCACTGGAGGAAAGCAACGATCTCGTTGCCGCTGTCGTCTTTGCCCGCAAGCGTGGCTTTGGCCCATTTCGTCGTATCGAACTCGACGAGAAGCGGAAAATCAAGGAACTGTCGGCCTTCGCCCGCAACGGCTTCGCCTTCGAGATCGGCAAGAAGGTTTTCGGCATGAACAGGGATGAGGCTGAAGAGATTGTCCATTCCGGAGCGATGCTATGAGACGACAACCGACCGTTGGACTTGCGCTTGCCTGAAAAACTTTGCGTCAACAAGCGCTGGCGCAGCCCGACCCGCTAGGGTTAGTGTGCTTGCCACGTAGATTCGACAGGACGGGCCGGGGAGCAGTGCCTGCCATGTCGCGTTGCGGATCAGACCAGTGGATAATCCAGAGAGGCTAAGGCAGGCGCATGGTTCAGAACGCGAAAATGTCTCAAATTCCGACGCTCAGCCTCCTGCAGCAGACCGATGCCCGGCATCATTTCCATCCCTTTTCCGACAATCACGAACTCGCCCAGATCGGCTCGCGCATCATCGACAGGGCAGAGGGTGTCTACATCTACGACATCGATGGCAATAAGATCCTCGATGGCATGTCGGGTCTGTGGAACGTGGCCGTCGGCTATGATCGCAAGGAAATCATCGACGCGATCACCAGGCAGTTGCACCAGCTGCCCTACTACAACACCTTCTTCAAGACTTCGCACATGCCGGCGATCGAGCTGTCGGAACTGCTGGCCGAGGTTTCGCCGCCGCAGTTCAATCGCGTCTTCTACACAAGCTCCGGCTCCGAAGCGAACGACACGATCATCCGCATGGTCCGTACCTATTGGGCGACGAAAGGCGCGCCCGAGCGGCAGGTGATCATCGGGCGCTGGAACGGCTATCATGGCTCGACCATCGGTGGTGCCAGTCTCGGGGGCATGAAATACATGCATGCACAGGGCGGCCTGCCGATCGCCGGCATCCACCACATCGCCCAGCCCTATTGGTATGGCGAAGGCGGCGACGAGGATCCGGAAGCCTTCGGCATCCGCATTGCCCGAGAGCTTGAAACGGCCATCCTGGAAATCGGCGTCGATAAGGTTGCCGCCTTTATCGGCGAACCCTTGCAGGGGCCGGCGGCGTCATCATTCCGCCGAAGAGCTACTGGCCGGAGATCCAGAGGATCTGCAATCAGTACGGCATCCTGTTGATCTCCGACGAGGTCATCTGCGGCTTTGGCCGCACGGGCAACTGGTTCGGCTGCCAGACTTTCGGTTTCGAGCCTGATCTCATCGCCTTCGCCAAGGCGGTCTCCTCCGGCTACCAGCCGATCGGCGGCGTGCTGGTCTCCGACAAGGTTGCCGACGTGCTCGACAGCATTGGCGACGATTTCAACCATGGCTATACGAATTCGGCCCATCCGGCCGGCTGTGCTGCGGCCATCGCCAATATCCGGATCATCCAGAACGAGAAACTGATCGAACGCATCCGAGATGATATCGGCCCCTATCTGCAAAAGCGCTGGGCCGAACTTGGCGATCATCCGCTGGTTGGCGAGGCACGCATGGTCGGTCTGATCGGCGCCTTGGAGCTTTCGCCCGACAAGGCCCGCCGCGCGCCGTTCGCCAAGGTCGGTTCCGCCGGAACGGTCTGCCGCGATATATCGTTTGCAAGCGGCCTGATCATGCGGGCGACACGCGATACGATGCTGCTGGCACCGCCCTTCATCATCAGCCATGACGAGGTGGATTTCATCATTAAAACAGCCCGTGACGTGCTTGACCGTACCGCGGTGGAACTGAAAGAGCGGGGTCTGGCATGACAATCGGCAGTTCGAGCACGGGTTACATCGATGCCTTCGCCATCGGTATTTCCGGCCAGCTCTATGGCAAGCGGGAGCCTGCCCGTGACAGCGCGCGGCTATTGCGCGATGGCCTCAACATGTCGGCCTGCGCGCTTCTGTTCGATGCGCGTGGAGTCAATCCGACGCCGGAGGGCATTGGTGGCTATGACGGCGATCCCGATGCCAGCGCCCGGGTGATCGGCGATCTCGTGCCGGTGCCGTGGGCGAAAGTGCCGACGCAGCAATGCCTGCTTGATCTGCGCCATGCCATGACCGGCGAGCGCTTCTGGTACGATCCGCGCAAGATCCTGCAGGATGTGGTCGATCGCCTGAATGCCGACGGGCTTTTCCCGGTCGTTGCCTGCGAGCTTGAATTCTACCTGACGGTTGCAAAACGCATGCCGGACGGTGGCGTTTCTCCAGCCAATCTGGCGCGCACCGGTGCGCCACCGCGCACGGAAGAAAACTTCAGCTTGTCGCTGGTCGAGGACTATGCCGATTTCATCGCCGATATAGCGGCTGCCTCGCAGGCGCAAGGCGTTCCCGTTGGCACGGCCATTTCGGAATACGGCATTGCCCAGTTCGAGATCAATCTCGAGCATGGGCCTGATCCGGTGCTGGCGGCCGATCAGGCTGTGCTGTTGCGACGTATCGTTCGCGGCGTTGCACGAGCGCGCGGTGATGATGCAACCTTCATGGCAAAGCCGTTTGTCGATCAGCCCGGCAGCGGCATGCACGTCCATGTCAGCCTCGTTGACAAGGACGGCAATAACCGCATGTCCGGTGACGACGCGCTTCTGGAGCCGGCGGTTGCCGGGCTGCAGCAAACATTGGCCGAGACCATGGCCTTCTACGCGCCGAATTTTTCGAGCTTCCGCCGCCTGAAGCCGAAGATGTTCGTGCCGATGGATACGAGCTGGGGCTACAACAATCGTTCGGTTGCCTTTCGCGTGCCGACCGGCTCCGACAAGTCGCGCCGCATCGAGCACCGCGTCGCCGGCGCCGATGCGAGCCCGCATCTGGTCGTCGCTGCGATCCTCGCCGGCATGCATGCTGGCATCAAGGGCAAATGGCAGCCGACGCCGCCGACAGAAGGTGTTTCAGAAGGCGACGGCAGCGACCTGCCGCGCAACCTGATTTCGGCCCTCGACCGCATGACCGGCGGGGCGGTGCTCAAGGAATATATCCCGCAACGCTTCCTCGATCTTTTCCGAGATAACCGGATGGGTGAATTCGAGGCCTTGTTCCATGCGCCGAGTGCCGTCGAGTACGATTTCTATCTCTGATTTGTCGTTCTGTTGACACCTAACGGCGTGGCCCCCTAAAACGGCGCTTCCATGAAGATCGCTTTCCATGCGCCGCTGAAATCACCCCATCATCCTGTTCCATCCGGCGACAGGCTGATGGCGCGTCTCGTGATCGCGGCCTTGCGCCAGTCAGGCCATGAGGTCGAAGTTGCTTCCGAGTTGCGGACCTTCTCGAAGGTGCCGTCCGCGGAGCAGGCTGCCGAGATGGAACAGGCTGCCGAGGCGGAACGGGAGCGTATTGCGCAACACTGGCAGATCGAGGGCAAGCCGGACGTCTGGTTCTGCTACCATCCCTACTATAAGGCGCCGGACCTGATCGGGCCGCACCTGGCGCGGCGGTTCGGCTTTGCCTATGTGACGGCCGAGGCCTCCTATTCTCCCCGGCGCAATATTGGCCCTTGGGCGAGGGCCCAGCAGAGCGTCGCGGACGCGGTCCGCGGGGCGGCGGTCAACATCTGTTTTACCCGGCGCGACCAGGATGGCTTGCTGGAGGCGCTGCCGGGGGCTCGCACGGCGATGCTGCCACCTTTCATCGAGGCGTCGGACTTCCTCGGTCGTGAGCCGAAACCGGAGCCCGGCCGTCTTGTGACGATCGCCATGATGCGTCCGGGCGACAAGATGGATAGCTACCGCATGCTGGCGGCTGCGCTGCATCTGTTGCCGGATCTTGACTGGCAGCTTTCGGTGATCGGTGACGGGCCGTGCCGTGCCGAGGTGGAGGCGCTGTTCGCCAACTTTCCAGATGACAGGATCGAGTGGCATGGCGAACAGGCACCAGCAGAGATCGGCGCATTGCTGTCGCGCGGTGCGCTCTATGTCTGGCCCGGCTGCGGCGAGGCTTACGGGCTTGCCTATCTCGAGGCGCAGGCGAGCGGTCTTCCGGTGATCGCCCAGCAGATTGCCGGCGTGCCGGAGGTCGTGATGCACGCACGAACCGGCCTTTTGACGCCGGCCGGTGATCTCGATGCCTATGCAGCTGCAATCCGGCGGTTGCTTCTTGAGGAAAAGGAGCGGCAGGGGATGGCGAAGGAAGCACGACGTTTCGTCGGCGCGGAGCGTGACCTCGCAACGGCGGCGGCCCGGTTGGATACCATCCTGCGCACCCATATCGAGGTTTGCCGATGACGAATGATGATCGCTGGGCGCCGCTTGTGGCAGAGCTTGATCGCTGGCAGGCCGCCGGGCGGGTGGTGACCTTCTGGCTGCGGGATGACGATGCCATCGAGCCGACGGCGGCGCTTGAGCAACTGCTCGAAAGCACACGACGCTATCAGGTTCCGGTGACGCTTGCCGTCATTCCGGCGGGGACGGGGCCTGCTTTGGCACGGCGTTTGATGGATGTGTCCCATGCTGCGGTGGCCGTTCATGGCTGGGCGCATGCCAATCATGCAACAGGCGATCGCAAGAAACAGGAGCTTGGTGGTCCAGACAGACAGCCGGAGGCGGTGATTGCCGAGCTTGCCACGGGTTATCGCCTGCTCGCCGATCTGTTCGGGCATCGCTTCATTCCCCTCCTAGTGCCGCCGTGGAACCGCATCGATGCCGGTTTGCTGCCGTCGCTCGGCGCGATCGGCTTTGCAGCCCTGTCCGTCTATGGAGTGGAAAAACCGGCGCCGATCAGGATGCTCAATACCCATGTCGACGTCATGGACTGGCATGGAACGCGGGGCGGCCGCGATCACGCCGTTCTTATCGCCGAGGTCCTGGGACGCTTACGGCACGTGTTCGATCATGGCGGAACGGTCGGCGTGCTCACCCATCACCTTGTCCACGATCGAACGGTCTGGAGTTTTCTGGATCAATTGTTTTGCGCGACCTACGGACACCCGGGATGTCGCTGGGCATCCGTCGAAGATATTCTTGCAGACGGCTGATTCCGTCTAAAGGTCGATGACTTGCCCATCGCGTGCAGGGAAGGCGCCGGGGAATTCGCGGGTCGCCATCTGTCCGATCGCATCGAGCTCCGGATCGGTGCGCAGCGGCGAGTGGTGGATAAAGGCGATGCGCTTGACGCCTGCCGCCTTGGCGAGCCGGATCGCATGCTGCCAGGAAGAATGCCCGTAGCCGACATGGCGGGCCATCTCGTCGTCGGTATAGGTGCAATCGTAGATGAACAGGTCAGCGTCCTGGATCAGCTCCAGCACGGCAGGGTCAAGAATGCCGGGCGTATGTTCGGTATCGGTAATCAGAGCTGCGGCCTGGCCGTTCCATTCGACCCTGTATCCGACCGCGCCGCCCGGATGGTTGAGTGCGCCGGTGCGAATCGTGACACCTGGATGGGGCGCGAGGGTGTCACCAGATCGGAAGTCGATGCAGCCGATGCTGGCGCGGCAGATATCCGGCTCGACCGGAAACCAGGGAGGACGCATGAATTCGCCGATTATCTGGCGCGTGCTCATCCGCCCCGCCATATGGCCGGACCAAAGCGCCACGGACGCATTCGGATCGAAAAGCGCGGGAAAATAGGGAAGGCCGATAATATGGTCGTAGTGACAGTGGGTGAAGAAGATATTGTATTCGGAGACGCCCTCGGTCTTCAAAACCTGACCGGCCGGCATTAGGCCGGATCCCGCATCGAAAAGCAGCCGGTGATCACCGCAGCGCATTTCGATACAGATCGTGTTGCCTCCATATTGCTGGAAGGCGGCGCCCGATACCGGCAGGCTGCCACGCACTCCCCAAAACCGTACCCGAAACACGTTTTTGTTCACTCTCTCACTTGCCTCTGACCAGCCCGCTTCAGGCGGCTTTTCGGATTTTTTCGGATGGTCAAAATTATCCCTGTTCTTTCAGGGCTTTAAGTTGCGTGTCTTGGTTCGTTTAGGCACGTCTGCCGCCTCATTTTTGCCATGTTAGCCAAACTGCCTTGGTTAGGCGAGGGTCGAATTCGCTTTTTCTTCCGTTCTGTGGTTCAGAAGGAAACAACACCGGAAATCATTGTCAAATCGCTTACGGAAACGCAAAAAGAATGCCGCCTTCGAATAGTCCCCGGATCGCCGTCGTTGCCGATGCCCATTTCCACGATCTTCGCGGAGATTACGGTCTTCCAGAGTGTGGGGAAAACGGCAGTTGCATGGCGGCGCGCATGCTGGCGGATACGGCGCGCTCGACGCGTGTCTTCAACGAAAGCGACGGCGCACTGCGTTTCACGCTGGATGACATCGCTGCACGCGGAATCCGGCATGTCGTGCTGCTCGGCGACTATTCCGATGATGGCCAGGTCGCAACCGTGGCTGGTGTCAGGCAGCTACTCGACGACTATGCCAGCCGTTTCGGCATGCGCTTTTATGCAACTGTCGGAAACCACGATATTTTTGGCGAGCATGGCCGCCATCGATCGAAGCGATTTCTGACCGCGACCGGCGGCTACAGAGTTGCTACCAGTGACTCCAATGTCACGGACACCCATGCACAAACGATCAATCTCACACCCAGCATGTATTGCGGGGGCTATCCTGAGGGGTTGCGGGCGCTGCCCAATGTCGGCTTTTTCGCCGTGCTGATGATCTACATTGGGAAACGCCTTTTGGGGAAGATGATGATCTTGAGGCAAGGCGCTACGAGGTGCGATCCCCGGACGGCAGGGTCGTGCGCCACCTTGTGGATGCCTCCTATCTGATCGAGCCTTTTCCGGGTGTCTGGCTGCTGATGATCGACGCCAATGTCTTCGAGCCGGTCTCAGGCATACCCGTTGGCACCAGCGGTGATCTTGCCGACAGTACCGGGGCGGGCTGGAACGCAATGCTTCGTCACAAGTCCTTCATGTTCGACTGGATGCGCAATGTCGCCGATCGGGCGAGCCGCTTTGGAAAATGCCTGCTCGCTTTTTCCCACTACCCTGCCGCCGATCCTCTTGATGATACGCTAGAAGACGAACTTGACTTGCTGGGGCCAACCAGTTTTTCGGATCGCATTCCCGTCTCGGCTGTAGCTGAAGCGCTGATGGATGCCGGCATCACCATTCACTTCAGCGGCCACCTGCATGTCAACGATACCGCTCGGGTGCGGCGGGGCGGCGCCTATCTGATCAATGTTGGAATGCCCTCGCTTGTCGCTTTTCCGTGCGCCTACAAGATCATCACTTCGGAGGACGGACATTTGCATGTCGAGACCATTGGCATCGGTAACATGCCGCTCGATCCGGCGATCCTTACGCTCTACCAGACCGAGGTGTCGCGCACGGGCCTCAAGACCGGAAATATGCTGAACGCGAGCGACTACGGGACATTTCTTTATGAGCACCTCGGCCATCTGGTCGGCCGCCGGTTCCTGAAGCGGGAATGGCCAAGAGACCTTGTCTCGCTTATTCAGGCGCTCAGTCTTTTGGACGTGGCGTATCTTGCGGGGGAGCCACAAGCTGTTGCGACCCGTGGGGCAATTTCGGCAGTAGAGCGGCTTCGGGCAACGCCTCAGGCACGGACCCGTCTGCAGGAGCGTTTTCAAGACGGCGCATCGCTGGGCGCCATGGAATCCGTATCGATGTTATCTTTTCTCGCCGACTGGTATCGCCTGCGTATGGCGAGCGAACTGGCGCTGGACTGGATTGATGAGGAGCGATTGGCTCTTTACGCGGCTGTATCCGAACTTTATCAGCAGAGCTCCTCGAAACAAGAGGGTGGCGTCCAGGCGCGGCTTGCCCTGTTGTTTCGCATGTATGGCAAGTTCGTATCCGGCCTGCCGTCCCGCAATTTCAGTGTCGATCTTTCCACTGGTTCCATTGTGTCAGCACAGCCGGAACGCCGATGACCGGTTACTCGGACTGACGCGCCCGGCTGCGGGCTGCCGTCAGTTCACTTGTGGTGTGGCTGAGCCGGTCGGCGAGCACGCGCATGACTTCGATTGTGATTTCAGGAAAATCCGTCAGCAGCTTTATGAAATGCTCCTTGCGGATGCGCAAAGCTTCAACTGAGGTCACTGCCCGGACCGTTGCGGTTCGTGCGACATCGCAGAGGATGGCGATTTCACCGACGATGGCGTTGTTCTCGACTTCCGCAATCTTGAACTGGCCGCTTGGGAATCGACGAGGATCTCGGCCCTGCCGGTCAGCACCACATAGGCCGCATCGCCGGAATCGCCCTGATGAAACAGGACTTCGCCGGCGCGATATCCCACGCGATCGGAGGTAAAGGCGAGCAGTTTCAGTTTTGTCGGCTCGACCCCGGCAAACAGCGGCACCCGCCGCAACATTTGAACTTCATCCTTGAGCAACATGACGTGCCTGTACCCCTAAATTCCCCGTGAGCGCTGATGCGCAAATCAGATATCCGGACAGCGTGTTTCTTGTTTCGGCGGCACGCTTAGCCCAGACATTCCCAGTTTATGATGACACCATGTCCTTAAATATACCGTTATTTTCGACAAGTGTCGCGTGTGTTCCATCTTCGACCAGCATGCCCCTGTCGAAGACCATGACTCGATCGAAAATGTGCGCCAGCCCAGCGTTGGACAGCACCCAGACGACCGCCGGATTGTGCCCGTTGCGTTTCACCAGGTTCAGCACCTCCCGCACGATTTCGTCCTGAAGACGGTGATCGAGACCCGGCAGCGGCCGGTTGAAGATATAATATTCCGAGCGGCGGACCAGGGCACGGGCCAGATTGAGTTTCTGCCGCTGAAAGGATGTCAGCCGCTTGCCGCCCGCGCCGACATTGAAGTCGAGGCCGATGGCCAGAACCTGTTCATGCAGGCCGAGCGTGTTCAGCAGGGTGCTGACGATGGCGCGGATGCGTTTGGAGCCATCGGCGTGTTTGTGACTGATGCGACCGAAAAGGACATTGTCCATCAGGCTGGCGGACGCCGTGTAGTGCTCAGGGTCATAGCGCTCGATCGCACCCTGCAGATCCTCCGGCAGGCCATCGTGGAATTCACGGCGCACATCGACAATCTTTGCCATCAGCTCATCGGTCAAAAGGCCGAAACGATGGCGAGGTTCGATATAGAGGAAGCTCAGGCGGATGATGCTGGACCGGTCTTCTTCCGAGGCCTGGTCCAGGCCCTTTCCTTTCAGCTTCTGCACCAATTGCTGGTAGAGCGGGATGTCGTCCGCAGTCATGAAGGTCAGTTGCTGGAAGAACGGATGATCCGGCGGCAAGTCTGAGAACAGTTCGACAGCGTTTTCCGCGATGCTGTAACCCATATCGAACAGCGCGCTGTCGAGGCCTGTGCGACCGACGACCGAGCGGAAATAGGCATTCTTCGAGATCGCCCGGCCGCGTAAGGTTGGCCCCGTCGCCGTACCGAACAGCAGGTTTTCGCCAACCGTGGCTTCGGTATTGTACGCCCCCGGCTCGAATGAGACGACGAGACTGGAAAGGTCCTCTTCCTCCAGTTCCTTTCTCAATGCATGACGCATCTCGACGATGCTTGCGGCAAGGTCTACGTGCTCGGCAGGATCAACCGTCGAGCGGAGCGCGAGATCGAGTATATCCGTCGAAAGCTGAACCGTATCGAGGACCGGCAGGATGGCCGCGAACAGATCTTCCTGATGGGTGGCGCTGGCGGCCTCGTAGTCGATCCAGTCGCTGTTGGTATCGAAATCCGGATTGCCGGCCATTTTGGCCTCGAGGACTTCCCACTTGCGCTGCGTAGCACCGGGACCTTCGTAGACAGCCGCTTTATAGGGCGCATGCTTCAGGCCGTAGAGCAGGTTGTCCCGAAGGCTTCCGTAAAAGAAGTAACTGTCCGACGAGGCGTAGGAGATGTTGCGGCCGGTCACCGATTCCGGCAGTTCGAGAAGGTCGTCGCCGCCCGCGACAATCTTGCCGCTTTCGGGCCATATCAACCGAGCAAAGGCTTCGGCAAGCGCATCGCCGCCTCCGGCAGCACCGCCCACGATAGCGATCGTCTCGCCAGGGTGGATCTGCAGGGACACGCGTTCCAAAAGCCTTGCGCCGCTGTCGTCCGCCAACGACAGGTTCACTGCCGCCAGTGGCGCCTTAAGAGCGGCCGGCCTTGCGACCGCCATTGTCTGAACCGTCGGTTCCAGGATCTTTTCAACTGTGAACTGTTCAACCACCTGAACATATTTCACCTGCACGTCCTGACGCGTCTGGTCCCAGTCGATCAGGTCCTTCAACGGACCAGGCAGGTCCTTGTAGGCACTGATCACGGCAACGAGCTGGCCGATGTCGAGCCGGCCCTGCAGCGCCAGATAGCCGCCGACGCAATAGAAGAGAAAGGGCGTCAACTGGGCGAGGAAGTTGTTGATGAACTTGACCAGGAATTTCCACTGGTAGAGGTCGTAGCGAATCTTGAAGATGCGGCCGAGCCGGTGAGCAATGTCGGCGCGCTCGTAGTTTGACGTATCATAGGCGTGGATCGCACCAATGCCTTCGACTATTTCGCTGACACGACCGGCAAGCTCGCGTGCGGTGATCTGTCGTTCGCGACCAAGGACCAGCAAACGGCGACGCATGCGCGGAATGATGACGCCTTGAACCGCGACCATGCCGGCAGCGATCATGCCGAGCCAGAAATTCTGCATGAAGATGAAGAACAGGGCTGTCAGCGCCTGACCGCCGAGCAGCGCCGGCGAAACGAAGGCGTCGCCGGTAAAACCACCGAGCGGCTCGACCTCGTCCTTCACCATGCTGGAAATTTCCGCACCCTTGACCCGTTTGAACTGGTTTGGCGGAAAGCGCAGAATGCGGTCGACGAGTTCAAAGCGGATACGGCGCAGCAGCCGCTCGCCCAGCCGGCCCTTATAGGTGTTGATGTAGAATTTGAAGAGACCGTTGATGACCACCAACAGCAGGAACACCAGGCTGAGGGCATACAGCGTCTGCATGCGCGTCAGTTCGACGCCGGGAAACAGCACGATATTGCCGATCCATGGAAGATCGAAATTGAGATCCATGAACAATTGGGTTGCGCCGGGTGTATCGAAGCCCGCGCCCTGGATCGGCCCGTTGACGATCTGCTTTGGCAGGTCGAAGGACAGGAAATAGGGAATCATCGAGACGGCGACGACAAGCAGGATCCAGAGCTGCTGAGCGCGTGTGTGGGTCCAGATGTAACGGGTGAGGCGTTTTTCCATGGATGAATTCAAAGTACCGTAGGATGTGGGTCCAGAACGTAGAAGCGCCGGTCCGCATAGGGCGTACCGGCAATCTCTTCATCGTGCAGGCGAAGATCGAACATGCAGCGTAAAGAAAGCGTCGGGCGATTGACGATATGCGGAACCTGAGACGCCGCCCGCTCCAACTCCGGCGCATAGTCTATGATCACCGTTTTGGCATTGTCGATGAGTGAGAACAAGAGTTTTCCAAGCGGGTCCCGGTTTCCGAAAGGCTTGAGCGAGTAACCAAGCAACACGAGGCCATAGCTTCCGGCGGTATAGGTGTATTCGATTTCCTGGAATTTTTTCGGCACATGCCGCACGGAGCAGGGGCGTCCGTTCAGCGCCTCTGCCTCAAAGGCCTGGGTCTTGGGATCGACGGAAAGGACGGAGAGAGGATTGTGCGTCAGGTATCCCGTGATCGGCTGTGCGTGCCCGCCGATTTCCAGAACGTGCGGGCAATCCCGGAGGAAATGCGCGGCGACGACCTGACGCATGGACGACCCGACACCGGCGAGATGCGGCAGGTTGCCGGCCGCTCCATCCTGCGGTGTCGCGGAACTTTCCGCCGGTTTGACCTGCATTCCTTGCGCTCCCGAAAACGGCAGACTACAACACGGCCATGATGAAAACCACCCGCCCGCAGGACGCAACCACAACAGATTGGCAGGATAGCGCATTTGATGTCGTGCGGGGGCTCTCTGCCTATACGGGCAGTTTCCTGATCGCCGGACTGGTGGGCGTGATGGCCCGGCATCCGGACGCCGACGTCGGCAATGCCTTCAATCATAAGCAGGTCGCCTGCAAGACCTGGGCACGCGATATGCTGTTCGAAAGTCTCGGCGGGGAATACGGACGCATCGTCGTGCTGGGCGGCTGGTACGGCGTGCTGGCCGGCATGCTGTTCGACGACAGCCGTTTTTCGATCGAGCGGATCGACAGCGTCGATATCGACGACAGCGTCGCCGCCGTGGCCAAAACGCTGAACGCTAGGGCCGGCGATCGATTCCAGGCACTAACGCAGGATATGTATGCGCTGGACTATGCGGGTCTCGATGCAGATCTCGTGATCAATACGAGCTGCGAGCATATTGCCAACCTGCGGGCCTGGCTTTCGCTGCTGCCTCCCGGAACCCGTGTCCTGCTCCAGTCCAACGATTATTTCAGTGAGCCGACGCATATCAACTGCGTGCCGTCGCTGGAGGCGTTTGTCGCCCAGGCCGGATTGAGCCAGCTGGATTATTCGGGATCGCTGCCGATGAAGAAATACACGCGTTTCATGCTGATCGGCACAGTTTAGAACAGTTCCCGCAGGATGGTTGCAGTGCGCTGTGCGCCGTTCAAATCGAGCGAATGCGTCCTTGTTTCCCTGTTTGAAAGCGCCCGCTCGATCGCCATGTGCATGCTCTCTGCCGTCAGATTGTCCTCTGTCAAAACCTGCGCCAGACCGAGCTTTTCCAACCGCAGGGCGCGCGTCGTCTGCTCCGTCTCGCCGCCTGCAGTAAATGGGATCAGCAGCGACTGGCAACCGGCGCGCAGAACGTCGCACACCGTGTTGTAGCCCGCCTGCGAGACCGAAAGCCGGGCGCCCGAAAGCAGGCTTGCAAAATCCCTGCGAAAGCGGAAGACGCTGACATGCGCCGGTGCCTGCGCCGTGACCGCATCGAAATCTGCCTGTGGGAGGTTCGGGCCTGATATCAGGCACCAGCGGCCACCGGTAATCGTGTTCGCCGCTCCAAGCGCCGCCCTGATCAAGTCGATCCCGACGGCGCCGCCCCCGGCAGAGACGACAACGTCGAACTGCTCGGCAGCAGGCGCGGGCGGCGGCGCGGCGACAAGACCTGTGTAGGAAACCTTATCGGCGATTTCGGATGCCAGCGGAAACGTGTCCTCCAACCGGGCAAAGGTGGGGTCGCCATGCACCAGAACACGATCGAAATGCTGCTTGATCAGGCCAACCGTCTCTTCGTCACGCCCCGGCTTGGCGCGTTCCTGCAGGATATCCCGCAGCGATGTTATCACGAGCGGCCTTGGGCTGGTCGTGGCGATGGCGTCAAGCAGCGGGACGAGTTCGAAGCGAACCTGCCGGCGGCCGAATGGGAAGGCTTCCAGCAGCACGATATCCGGCCGGCAGGCACGGAAGGCCGCCAGCAACAGATCGCGGCGCCTGTCCTTGAAAGCATCGTCCACTGGCTGGCCGTGTTCATCGACAAGGCCTGAGAAACCGGCGTCGCCCGAGAGAATGGCCGGCAGGGCGACATGGTGAACGCCCGGGCCGGGAAAACCGGCCACAGGTGATCCGCCCGTAACCACCGTCACCTCGAAGCCGTCGTCGGCAAGGGCTGCCGCGATGCGGCTCGCCCGTGCCAGATGGCCGATGCCGAGCAGGTGCTGGACGTAGAAGAAGACCCGAGGTTCTGGAGGTGGCGTCATGGTGCAGCCTGCCATTCCCCTTCGAAGAGGTTTTTGAGCTGGCGAATGCTGGCGTGATGATCGAAATCGCTGCGAACGCGTCGTTCGGCTGCGTCGCCGAGTCGGTGCCGCAGTGCCGGATTGCGAATGGCGGCTTCAAGCGCCCAAGCAAAGGCCTGCGGATCTTCGGGCGGCACGACAAAGCCGTTTTCACCATCGACGAGCAATTCCGGAACACCGGAAATGTTCGTGGAAATACAGACAAGGCGCTGGCTCGATGCTTCCACGAGAACGTTGGGCAGGCCGTCGCGATCTCCGTCGGCGGTGATCCGGCAGGGCAGGGCGAAGATGTCGGCCTCACGGTATCGGGCAAGCACATCCGTCTGGTCGAGCGCCCCGCGCCACGTGATCCTGTCGGACAGTCCGAGCGTTTCCGCCAGGATGCGCAATGTCTTCAGTTCACCACCGTCGCCGATATGGTCGAAGCGCCAGTGGAGATCGGCCGGCAGCAGGCTGAGCGCTCGCAGAAGGATGTCGAAACCCTTCTTTTCGACGGCGCGCCCGACGCTGACGATCTGTACCGGATCCAGCGGAGACGAACCGTCGCGCAATGTCCTGTCATCCGTGAACGGTGCGAAGCGCGCGAGGTCGAGCCCGTGGTAGCTGAGATGCACCTTGCTTTTACCATCGGCCAGCGTTTGCAAGTGGTCAAATCCGGTATGCGTGCATGTGACGGTCCAGCGCGTGCTGGCGAGCTTGCCGGCCAGTTCCCAGTCCGGCGAGGTCCAGATGTCCTTGGCATGCGCCGAACAGGTCCAGGGGATGCCGCTGATCAGGCTGGCATAGGCGGCGACCGAGGCGGGTGTGTGGATGAAATGTGCATGCAGCCAACCAGCGCCTTCCGGCCATTCGGCAGCCAGCACGGTAGCCTGGCCGAAGCGCCGGATGCGATTGCGGGTGCGGTCGCGGCGAAAATCGCCCAGCAGGGTACCAAGGCCGGACCAGAAGCCCGGTTTGCGCAGGCACGAGACCATAGCCCGCATCACCCGAAGCGGTTCTTCATGCAGGTATTCCGGCAGATAATGGACCGGCGCGCGGATTTCGTCATGCACCGGATGGCGCTTCTTGTCCGTTGGTCGCCGCAGTGCGACAAGAACGAGTTCGAAGCCCGCTCTTTCGAGCCCCAGCAGTTCCTGTGCGATGAATGTTTCCGAAAGACGCGGATAGCCTTTCAGCACCACGACGATTTTGCGGGCCTGCACCACGTGACTACCCTTTTACGACCGAAAGATGCTCGGTGTCGCGACGGCCGAGCCACTCGCCGACGATCTGCGAGATGTTCGACAGGCCCTCAAGCGTCATGCCCGCCGCGCTTTTCGACGGCGGGTCGCGCATCGGCAGGGCCTTGAGCGCTGCCGCCAGCCGCATCGGGTCGTTTGCCTCTTCGGGCAACAGCATGTCGATAAGGCCGAGTTCGGACGCCCGGCTTGCGCGGATCAGTTGCTCTTCGCGCGGCATGACGCGTGGCACGATCAGGGCCGGCTTGTCGAAGGAGAGGATTTCGCAATAGGTGTTGTAGCCGCCCATCGCGACCACCGCCGTGGCGCCGGCAATCAATTCTTCCATCCGGTTGTCGAATTCGATGACCTCGATATAGGGCACCTTTGCCCCTTGCGCATCAGCTTTTGCCGTTGCTTTGCAGGCATGTAGGGCCCGAGAACGATCAGCGCCCGATGGGTGAGCGTCGGGTCTTCCTGATAGGCGTCGATCACGTCGTGGATCAGATCGGAGCCATCGCCGCCACCGCCGGTCGTAACGAGGATATAATCGCCCTTCGGCTTGTGGTCAGCCTCTCCGTCCGGCGATGTGCTGCGCTGGAGAAAGCCGACGAAGTCCATCTTTGACCGAACAGAGGCCGGCACGTCCAGTCCGACCAGGGGATCATAGAAATCCGGCGGCCCGTAGACCCAGACGCTGTCGTAGAACTGGCCGATCTTGCGCATTACATCGTTGCGCTTCCACTCAGCATCAAGCAGATGCGGTGCATCCATGACCTCGCGCAGGCCAAGCACCAGCGTCGTACCCTGCTTCTTGAGAAAGGCCAGCGTTTCCTCGACCTCGCCGCCAAGCCCCATCGGCTCCTTGTCGACGATGAAGATGTCGGGCTGAAAGGTTTCCGCCGTGTGACGGATGATCGACTGGCGCATTTTCAGCGTCTCGTGCAGGTCGATATGCCGATCCATTGACGTATACTCGCCGTTGCGCAGCTTGATGACGCTCGGGATCTTCACGAAATCGACGCGGGCACGGTAATCGAATGCGCCGGCGATGGTTGCTCCTGATATAATCAGGATATTCAGGCCGCGATAATCCTCGACCAGCGAATGCGCAATCGTGCGACACCGGCGCAGGTGCCCCAGGCCGAACGTGTCATGGCTGTACATCAGAATGCGGGCGTCTTCGATCCGTCGCATCACGAGCCCAGCCCCTGTTTTCCCCCGCGAAGTCCATCTCCCACCGGTAAATCTTGGACATGGTTTATTCCACTTCACTTATAGGGATCGGCAGCGTCGCGCAGGCCGTCACCGAGAAAATTGAAGGCCAGAATCACGAGAATGACCGGAATAGTCGGAAACAGCAGCCAGGGATAGAAGGCAATGACACTGACGCTGCGCGCTTCGGTGAGCAGGATGCCCCAGCTGGTGATCGGCGGACGCAGACCAAGCCCCAGAAAGCTCAGCGCGGTTTCGCCCAGGATCATGCCGGGGATCGCCAGCGTTGCGGTGGCGATGAGGTGCGACATGAAGCCCGGAACCAGATGGCGCCCGATGATGCGGCCGCTTTTGGCGCCCATCAGTTGGGCCGCAAGGACATAATCCTCCTCGCGCAAGGCAAGCAGTTTCGAGCGCACCGCACGCGCAAGGCCGGTCCAGTCGAGCAGGCCGAGAATGGCGGTGATGCCGAGATAGATGACGATTGGGCTCCAGGTGACAGGCATGATCGCCGCCAGTGCCATCCACAGTGGAATACTAGGGATCGACTGCAACACCTCGATGATACGCTGGACGATGAGATCGAACGTGCCGCCATGATAACCGGCCAGGCCGCCGATGACGATGCCGAGCACGAAGCTCATGGTGATGCCGAGAAGGCCGATGGTGAGCGAGATGCGGGCACCGTAGAGGATGCGCGACAGCACGTCACGGCCGAGCCGATCGCTGCCGAGCAGGAAGAACTGGCCACCTTCCGCCGGACAGACGAGGTGCGTGCTGGCCTTGAACAGGCCCCAGAATTTATAGGCGTCGCCGCTGCAGAAGAAGCGGAGCGGCTGGATATCGCTGCGATCTTCCGTGTAGACACGGCGCAGCGTATCGATGTCGAGGCGCATGTCCCGGCCGTAAACGAAGGGCCCGACGAAGGTTCCCTCGTTGAACAGATGCACGGCCTGCGGTGGCGCATGGATGAAGTCGACATTGCGCGTATGCAGATTGTAGGGGGCCAGAAACTCGACGATCGCAATCATCGCATAAAGGATGAGGAGAAAGACGCCCGAGATGAGCGCAAGCTTGTGGCGCTTGAATTTCCACCACATCAGCCGCGTCTGGGACGCCTTGTTAACATAGGCCTGCTCTTCCGACATCACCTCGACGGAAAGCGGATCGAAGGGTGCTGTGGAGACAAAGTGCGGCAGCGTATCGCCGGTGTGCTGGGTCGGTGACGTCACTTGGTGCTCCCGCCTTGCAGCCTGATGCGCGGATCGAGAAAGGCGAGGGCGATATCCGAGACCAGCACACCGATGACGGTGAGGAATGCAAGGAACATCAGGAAGGAACCTGCGAGATACATATCCTGGCTCTGCAATGCCTTGATCAACATCGGGCCGGTGGTTTCGAGCGAGAGCACGATGGCGGTGATTTCAGCACCGGAGATGATTGCGGGCAGGATCGAGCCGATGTCCGAGATGAAGAAATTGAGCGACATGCGCAGCGGGTATTTGATCAGCGTGCGGAAAGGGTGGAGCCCCTTGGCGCGCGCGGTGACGACGTATTGCTTCTGCAACTCGTCAAGCAGGTTGGCGCGCAACCTACGGATCATGCCGGCCGTTCCGGCTGTTCCGACGATTAGCACCGGGATCCAGAGATGCTCCAAGATCGATTTCGCCTTGTCCCAGCTCATTGGTTCGGCCAGATATTTCTGGTCCATAAGGTGGCCGATCGAGGTGCCGAACCAGATGTTGGCGAAGTACATCAGGATCAGGGCGAACATGAAGTTCGGAATGGCAATGCCGATCAAACCGACGAAGGTCAGTCCGTAATCGCCCCAGCTGTATTGATGGGTTGCCGAATAGATGCCGATCGGGAAAGCGACAAGCCAAGTGAAGATGATTGTGACCAATGAAACCAGAACGGTCAGCCAGAGCCGATCGCCCACGACCTCGTTGACCGGCAACTGATATTCGAAGGAATAGCCGAAATCGCCCTGCATCATGCCACCGACCCAATGGAAGTAGCGCAGCACAGGCGGCTTGTCGAAGCCATATTGTCGACGCAACTCCTCGATTTCGGCCACATCGACGTTTTCGCCCTGGGCGCGCAGTTCGGCGATGTAGCTTTCGAAATAATCGCCCGGCGGTAGTTCGATAATGGTGAAGACAAGGGCCGATATAATGAGGAGAGTCGGGATCATGGCGGCGATGCGCCAGAGAATGTATCGCAGCATGATCAGCTTTCTCCGCTGCCGCTGTACCAGAAGGTATCCGGCATATAGACGCCGAGATAGCTGGTCGGGTCGAAACCGTAAAGTCCCTCCGCAGGGATGTTGTTCAGGCGCGCCGATCGCAGCACCGGCTGATGCACGCCGTTGACGATGCCGATTGAAAACACCTGTTGGGTATAGATGTCGAGCATCTGCGCCCATATGTCGGCGCGCTGACTGCTTTCCGTTGTGCGCCGCCAGGCCTTCAGTAGATCAACCAGTTTGGCCGCTTCCGGCAGTTCCGGCGCATGACCGTACTGGCCGAGCGAGAGATAGTGCATGCCCCAGACAGGCCACTGCATCTGGTCGTCGGCACTTGGCGCCAATTGGCCCGGGTTCATGTCCGCCGTTGGCACGCCGTTTTCAAGGCCGGACCACATCGACATCATGATGTCGCCGCCCATTGCCCGCGAGCGGAAGACATCGCGCTGCGAGGTGCGGATGAACAGCGAGACGCCAATCTTGCGCCAATGATCGGTGACCAGTTCGAGAATGTCGGTCTCGAGCGTGCTTTCGCCGGCGGTTTCAACGACGATCTGCGCCGTGCGGCCATCGGGCAAAAGCCGCATGCCGTCGTCGTCGCGGTCCGTCAGCCCCACCTCGTCCAGCAGGGCATTGGCCTTGTCCGGATCGTGAGCGCTCCAGGCGGCGGCATATTCGGGCTTGAAGAGCGGGCTTTCAGGCAGCACGGAATCCGCGCCTTCCTTGCCCAGGCCGTAGAAAGAGACCATGTTGATCTCGTGGCGATCGATGGCGATCGATAGCGCCCGGCGGACGCGCACGTCCCAGAAAAGCTTGCGCCAGACCTCGTCCTTGCAGTTGAGGTTGGGCAGAAGCGTCACACGGGAGCCTTGCGTGCGCTTCCACAGGCTGACCTTCACTGGATAGCGTTTTTCCGAATCCTTGAGGAAGGCGTAGTCGGCAAAGTCGATACCGGTTGCCTGCAGGTCGCTTTCACCGGCGCCGGTCTTGGCGGATATGATTTCCGAGGAACTGATGTTGAGGATGAACTGGTCGATGTAAGGCAGTTGCAGGCCGTTCTCGTCCACCCGGTGGAAGAACGGATTGCGTTCGAAGACGAATTGTTCGGCCGGCGGCGCCGTGCGGTTGCGCCAGGGATCGAGCGTCGGCAGTTCCGGGTTTTCCGGTCGATACTGACGCGACATCTTGATGTGCAGATCGGCCCACTTCTTGACCCGGTATTCGCGCATCAGCGCCGAAAGACGGATGTCGTCCTGATATTTGCGGTGGAACTGCCGCATATAGGCGTGTGGCAGAAGCAAAGTGAGTGGCGAGGCCGCGGCGAGGCTCGGCAGGAAATCCGGGTTCGGGCCATCCCAGGTGTAACGCACGGTGTATGTGTCGATGACTTCGAAACGGGGCGGCTTGCCATCGACCAGAAGTTCGCGCTGGACGCCTCCCGGCCGCAAATCCTCGTTGAGGATGACGTCTTCCCAGGTATAGCGGAAATCTTCCGCCGTCAGGTAACTGCCATCGGACCAGCGATGTTTCTCGCGGATCTTGAACGTGAAAACGCTCTCATCGACATGCTCGAAGCTTTCCAGGATATCCGCCTGAAGCGCCAATTTTTCGTCATAACCGACCAGACGGGCATAGCCGTAGATCGTCATCATACGGATGTCTTTCTGGCTGCCGATCAGCGTGCGCACTACGCCGCCATATCGACCGGGTTCGCGGCCCATGGCTGCCAGATTGACGATGCGGGGCGTTTTCGGCAGGCGGTCGGCCAGGTCCGGCAGGGCCGCGGCGCGCAGGAGGGGTTTGAGAAAATCCGGTTCGACGAAACCTGCGCGAGCAACGCCCGGAAGGAAGGCCGTGGCGAGCAGGCCGAGTGTGGTACGGCGCTTGATCATGGGACGAGCTCCCTTGCATCTGCATTGCGACGGGCAAGAACGAGATGGCCATTGCCGAGGTCGGCGGGCAGCAGAATCTCACCATCGTCACCCGAGAACTGGCGGCCCCAGCTGCGCTTGTCGGAGGCGCCGCTCGGATTGAGGGCGGCAAAATCCAGCGGTCGATCGAGATCCGGGAAGGGCACGGCTGCCAGAAGAGATTTGGTATAGGGATGCACGGGTGCGCGCATCAGCGTCTCACGCGGTGCGATCTCGACGATGCGCCCGCCGCACATCACGGCGATCCGGTCGGCCATATAATCGACCACGGCCAGATTGTGCGAGATGAACAGATAGGTCAGGCCCAATTCCTTCTGCAAATCCTTGAGCAGATTGAGGATCTGCGCCTGCACCGAAACATCGAGTGCCGAGACGGGCTCGTCGCAGATCAGAAGGTCCGGTCCCAGTGCCAGGGCCCTGGCGATCCCGATGCGCTGGCGCTGGCCGCCGGAAAAGCTGTGCGGATAGCGGTTGAGGAAGCGCTGGTCGAGGCCGATCGCCTGGATCAGCGCCTTGACCTTTTCCTGCCGTGCCTGCGCATTGCCGCGATTGTGGATCTCGAGCGGTTCGGCGAGAATATTCTGGATCGTCATGCGCGGCGAAAGCGAGGAAACAGGATCCTGGAATACCATCTGGACGCGGGTGCGCAAGGCTTTCAAGGCGGAGCCTTCCGCAGCCAAAACGTCGAGGTCGCCGTCGCTGCCGTGCAGAGTGATGGTGCCTGTGTCGGGCTTGACCGCCCGCATGAGGATCTTGCTGAGCGTGGTCTTGCCGCAGCCGCTTTCGCCGACAAGGCCCAGGCATTCGCCGCGGCGGATATCGAAGCTAACGTCATCGACGGCGAGCGTTTGCGCGGTGTCGCCCTTTTTGAACCAGCTGGATTTGCGGGTGGTAAACGTCTTGCCGACATTGCGGACGGATAGCAGAACCTCCGGCCCGGTTGCCACGGCTGCCTTTTTGCCCAGCAGATTTCCGGCGTTGACCGGTATCTCGCGCAGCGCCTTCAGCCGTTCGCCCGGTTTCATGTCGAAATGCGGAACCGCCGCCATCAAGCCCTTGAGGTATGGGTGGGACGGATTGCGGAAGATCGTTTCCACCGGCCCGGCCTCCATGATCTCGCCATGGTAGATGACGACCACTTCGTCGGCGACATTGGCGACGACGCCGAGGTCATGGGTGATCAGCAGCATCGCCATGTTCAGCTTGCCCTGCAGGTCGCGCAGCAATTGCAGGATCTGGGCCTGGATCGTCACGTCGAGCGCCGTCGTCGGCTCGTCGGCAATGAGAAGCGCCGGCCGACAGATGAGCGCCATGGCGATCATGGCGCGCTGGCGCATGCCGCCGGACAGTTCGAACGGGTACATGTCGAAGGCGCGGGACGGCTTGGCAAAACCGACCAGCCCCAGCATTTCTTCGCTGCGTTCGCGCCGCTCGCTTTTCGACGCATCGGTATGGATGCGTAGGACTTCGCTGATCTGGTTGCCGATCGTATGGAGCGGCGACAGCGAGGTCATCGGCTCCTGGAAGATCTTGCCCATGCGGTTGCCGCGGATTGCGCGGATCTGCGCGCCGTCACGCGGCATCTGCAGGAGATCGGCTGGTGTGTCGGAAATGGCCGGATCGCAAAACAGGATGCGGCCGCTGGCCGATGCGGTCTGGGGAAGAATACCCATGACAGCCTGGCTGATGACGGACTTGCCCGACCCGGATTCACCGACCAGAGCAGTAACCTTGCCGGGGCGCACACGCAGGCTGACATTGCGAACGGCGTCTAACTGCCCGCCGAGCATTGCGAACGAGATGTTCAGGTTCTCGATCCGCAGCAGGTCCGCGCCTGAGGTCATGCCAGCAGTTTTCCTTGTCTTCTTCGGTCGCCGCATTGAACATGCCGCGCTCGACGGAACGCTCGGCTTCAGGCTGACGAGACTATCCCAGCGAAATTCCCCTGTCCATGACCCGAAACGGGGAAACTTCAGGCACAAGACAACAGTCGGATCGAATTGCCAAGGCAGTTTCGGAGCCGTCATTTTACTCAAAGGCAGTCCAACCCTGCCGACGTGACTACTGCAGCAGCTTGTTCCAGGCCTCCGATCCTGTCGTCTTGCGGCTGTTGCGGTAAAGCAGCATGACCTGTTCGGCTTCCGAGCGCTTATCGTGGGACTGGTTCTGCGCCACCTCGGCATAGTCCAGTTTCATATTGCTTTCGCCCGGCAGAAGCACGGTGAACTTCTGACGGACACCGCGCAACTTTTCCTCGCCGAGCGTCGTCCAGTCGCCGCCGCAATAGGTGGCAAAGGCCTGGCTGGCAACGATCGGCTGAGTGTACTTCTTGGTCAGGCCCTGCAGCCGTTCCACCTCGTTGACGGCCGCGCCGAAGGCGGAGAAGGTCAGCCTGTCCTTCAGGCCGACATTGCCGAACATGACATTGCCGACATGCAGGCCGATGCCATAGCGGATTTCCCCAGTCCCTGTCGCTTCCGGTCGATGTTCAACTCCGTCATGCGGGCGGTTGCCTGGCGCACGGCGCCCATGGCGGCCAGCGCGGCCACCTGCGAAGGCTCGCGATGGCGGCCGCACGGGTAGACGGCGAGAAAGCCATCGCCGACGAAGCTCAGGATTTCGCCGCCCTGCCTGTTGAATGGCGTGGCGATGGCGTCGAAGAACTGGTTCAGCGTGTCGATGTAGACCTGCCGGCCTTCCTTCTCGGCAAGCATCGTCGATTGGCGCATGTCGGCCATGACCAGCGCGGCCCGGATGGTATCGCCGTCACCGCGGCGGATCTGGCCGGACAGCACGCGCTTGCCGGCATTGCCGCCGAGATAGGTGGTCAGCATGTTGTCGGCAAGCTTGCCGAGTACGGCCATCTTCGCGGCGACGGCAAGGCTATTCTGAATGCGCAGCAGCGCTTCGATGACATTGTCGCTGAAGCCGTCGGGTGCATCGGTGGCCCAGGAGCCCATCATGCCCTGGCCGGCCGATTCGCCGAAGGACTGCACGAAGGCGATGTAGTCGGTCACACCCAGGGCCTTGAAATCATCGAAGACCGGAAATTCCGACGGTGTCGCAGGATCGATCTGCCGGCGCATATGATCGAGATTATTGGTCAGCAGATAATAATAGGGGCTGTGCAGAAAGCGGTTCGTGTTTTCTGGGCTTGTGTCGGCACGGTAGCCCTCGACGGTCACGCCCTTGCCGCGCATCCAGGTAAAGCCCAGCGCGTCATAGAGCGGATGCAGCATGGAAAAGCTCAGATGCACGCGGTTCAGCGGCAGGCCCGACGCGGCCAGCCGCTCGCAAAAGCCCTGGACAAGGTTTTCAAGCGTTTCACCACTCAACGCCGCCTGCTGCAGCCAATGGGATACGCGATCGAGAAGGGTGGTCGAGACATGCGCCCGGTGTGTGTTCATCGCTGGTACTTGATCTTTCCTGCGCAATCCGGCGCCCCGCCGGCACGGCATATCCAGTCTCTTCTTGCGGTGGATTGGATGATATCACCGAGGGCCAATATAATGAGGCAGTGATTGCAAAACCAGATTTAAGACAAACAAAAGTGCGCGTGTATTTTTGGTCAAGGCGATCGTGTTCCGCCGGTGCTTGACACCCGGATGATTTACGCCCAACTCCGGTGCTGCCCATCCGAGCCCGCAGACAAGATGAGAAGACGAACGTGACCGCTCTTACCTCCCCGCATCAAACCCTCCTTGCCGGCATCGACGCCCGAACCGCGCGCGCCGGCGTGATCGGCCTTGGTTATGTCGGCCTGCCGCTTGCCATGACGATTGCGCGCAGCGGTTTTCCGGTGATCGGCTTCGATATCGATACGTCGAAGATGGTGGCGATCGAGGCTGGCCGGTCGTATATCGAGGCGGTCTCTGACGCGGTGCTTCGCGAACACACGGGCTCCGGTCGCTTTCAGGCAACGGCCGATTTTTCACGGCTGGCGGAATGCGACGTGATCATCATCTGTGTGCCAACGCCGCTGACGAAACACCGCGATCCTGACCTCTCCTTCATCGTCAAGACCTGCGGAAAGATTGCTGAAACGCTGCGGCCCGGCCAGTTGATCGTGCTCGAATCGACGACCTATCCGGGCACGACCGACGAGGTTGTGAAGCCGATCCTCGAAAAGGACGGACTGAAATCCGGGCAGGATTTCTTCCTCGGCTTTTCGCCTGAACGGGAAGACCCGGGCAACCGCGACTTCGAGACGTCGAGCATCCCGAAGGTGGTCGCCGGCGACGGGCCGGCCGCCGCCGACCTCATGGTGCGCTTCTATTCCGCGGCGGTGAAGACCGTGGTGCCGGTCTCTTCGAATGCCACCGCCGAAGCGGTAAAACTGACCGAGAACATTTTCCGTGCCGTCAACATCGCCCTGGTCAACGAGTTGAAGGTCGTCTACGACGCGATGGGTATCGATATCTGGGAGGTCATCGATGCGGCAAAGACCAAGCCTTTCGGCTACATGCCCTTCTATCCGGGGCCTGGTCTTGGCGGACACTGCATCCCGATCGATCCCTTCTACCTGACCTGGAAATCGCGTGAATTCGAGCTGCCGACCCGCTTCATCGAACTGGCCGGCGAGATCAATTCGGCCATGCCGCGCCATGTGGTCGGGCGGCTCGCCGAAGCGCTCGACCGCCACAGCGGCAAGGCGCTCAGCCGGTCGCGCGTGCTCGTCATCGGTCTTGCCTACAAAAAGAACGTCCCTGATACTCGGGAAAGCCCGTCGCTGAAGCTGATCGAACTAATCGAGGAGCGGGGTGGCACGACCGCCTATCACGATCCGCATATTGCGCAGATCCCGCCGACGCGGGAGTACATGATGCTCAAGGGGCGGTCTTCGGTTTCGCTGGATGAAGAGACGATCAAGGGCTTCGATGCCGTGCTGATCGCCACGGACCACGATGCTGTCGATTACGAAGCACTCGCCCGCTGGGCGCCGCTAATCATCGATACGCGCAACGCGTTTGCCCGCCGAAACCTGGAAAGCGACCGGATCGTCAAAGCCTGACCGTCAGGGTGTGACGGAGGACGCTTTCGGCAGGCCCGAAAGACTGCCTTTCAAGCGGCTGGCCGCAACGGCATATCCGCCGGCGGCGCCATCGATGAAGTGCATGTGCGTGCGGCTGAGCGGCGTCGGCACGATGCATGTCATCAGCGCGGAATCCTGCCGGTGAAGCCCGTAGCGACAGATCCCTGCTTGTGCTGCCTCCTCAAGCCGGGCCTCGATTCGCTGCAATTGCGCCTTGCTGACATCGATCGTCATTTTCAGGCCGTCGTCGAACTTCCGGAAATCCGTGTTCTGCGCCACGTCGCTGCGATAGACCTTCGGATCGAAGCGGCCGAGCGTTGCGCCGAAGCGGAACAGCATCACGGTGAGTAGGTATTGGGCGATGATGAAAAGCTTCTGCCGCAGCCGCTTTTCCTTCGGCGCTGCGGCCTTTGCTTCGGCTTCGAGACCGGGGCGTGACAGACCAAGTTGCGGGCCCTCCTGGGCGACCGGGTGGCCCCCGCGCTCCTGCGTTGCCGCAAGGGCCACGACATCGGTGATCAGGGTCTGAAAGGCGAGGCCGCTGCCGGCCGTGCTGGGCACAGCGATGATCGAGACGATCTCCCCATGGCGCGACCTGATCGGATTCCAGCGGCAGGAAAGGCCGCTGAGATCGGGCCTCGTGCCCGGCGCGGCGGGTGGCACCGCGTAGAGGCCTTCCTTCATCCGGGTTTCCGCCCAGCTTGCCCCGCCACCGGCAAACATGGCGTAGGACACGCCTTCGCTCACCTGAAATCGCGCCACGCGCACGTCCACCCCGGCGGCCCGGATATCGGAGACCGGCACCAGGGCGGCGCGCATCGTCATCTGCAACTCTTCCTTCACCCAGCTTTGCACGGCAGCCAGCGCTTCCTCTGCCTTGCCGCGCGCCGACGGCGGAATGGCGACGAGGGCGCCGTCGCCGCCGAAGACGAAGGGGAGGTCGTGCTGGCCAAGTGCATTGAGAATGGCGGAGATGACGCTTGCGCCGGCCATGTTGACGGACTTGTAGTTTCCGGCTTCGATCGCGCCGGTCGAATCGACGATATCCGCCGTTGCCAGCGCCCAGTCTTCCGGTAGCGGCTGATAGTTGTCACGGTCGGCCACGCCCTCGAATTCCACGAAGACGGGAAGCGTGCTGAAAAATGTATCGCTGGAAAATTCTGCCATGGCCAAGCCTAGCACAGTCGAAAGCGCGATGCGATTGAGGCGTCGGCATCGGCATTGACAAAATCTTGATGTCGGATGCGCGGTCAACGCCATCGACCGCACGAAGGATGCCGTGTTAAGCCGAACCCCTCGAATGCAACAGAAAACGGATTAACACCGATATGAGCCGCCTCGACAGCTTCATCCGCCGCCTGACCGCCCAGCGCGACATCCTCAATCATATCAGTGCAACGATGATGGATGGATTGGGAGACGGGCCGGTTCTCGAAATCGGCCTCGGCAACGGGCGCACCTACAGCCATCTGCGAAAGCATTTTCCCGGTCGACGCATCGTCGCCTTCGATCGGGCCATCGGGTCCCATGCGAGTTCGACGCCGGAGCCTGATGATCTGGTCATCGGTGAAATCCGCGAGACGGCGCAAGCCTTTGTCGGCGCAGAGGCGGCTCTGGTGCATGCCGATATCGGTACGGGTTATCCAGATAAAGATGCCGTGACGCTGACCTGGCTGCCGCAACTGGCGGCGGGCAGCTTGCGCAGCGGCGGCATTGCCGTCAGCGGCCTGCCGCTGGAGCATCCCGATCTAGAGCCGCAACCGCTGCCGGCCACGGTGCGCGAGGATCGCTATTTTCTCTACCGCAAACGCTGATCGTCAGGATGGCAGCAACAGCACGTCGTATTGCACGCGGTCGATCGGCATCTTGGCGACCTTAAGGGCGACCGGGTCGTCGTCTTCGGCAAAGACGAGGCAATCCGTGTAGAAGCCGGCGAGATAGCGGACGAATTCCGCCGATCCCTCTGGGCCGTAGAAGGCCGGTGAGAACTCCATGTAGAGCGGCACCTTGAGCGTCATCAGCGCTTCCATGGAACGGCAGGCGACCGGCTCGTACCCCTCGATGTCCATCCAGACAAGGCCGACGGAACTGGCCTCGATCCCTGCATCCGCCAGGATCGCGCTGACCGGGCGGACGGGCACGGAAATCTCCTTGTCGGATGGGCTTTGTCGCAGGGCGCTGCTTTTCCCGTGATTGTCCTGATGCTGGAAGAAGGCGATTTTGCCCTCGCTTTCGCCGGCTGCACAATGGACGAGGGTCACCATGCCATCGAGCCCGTTCTGCCGGATGTTGGTCTCCAGCAGTTCGAAGTTGCGCGGGTCCGGTTCGATGCTGACGATCCGGCTGTAAGCCTTGCTCAGGCCGAAATAGACCGTCTGGGTGCCGATATTGCCGCCGAGTTCCAGGAGCACGGTATCCGCGCGCCAGAGGCCTCGGGCTTTCAGGACGGCCAGCAACCGATCGACATGCTCCCGCTCGAAGTGGCCCTTCCGGAAGATTTTCCGGCCGATATAGTCATGCGGGGAAAAGGTCATGACGTGATCGCCGCAGTCTATGGTCATGGTCAAAAGCCGTGCCGGCAGGACGTTGACGAGCAATTCGCGGCCGTATCGCGTGTCGAAGAATCGTCGCGCAAGCCTGTTCCTGATCTTTCGGATCTGGCGTTTTACCCTTTTGACAGTCAGCATTCCGGATCCAGTCGTTTTCGACGTTTCTTCGTCTGCGCTACAGCATGGGTGCGCAAATTGGAATGATTTTTGGCTTTTCAAAGCCGATTTCCCGATTTTAAGCCCGTAAATTGATTTTTTCCGGCGGTTTCGCTGTTCTTTTCGCACTGCAAGAACAGACTGAATTCCTTGTCTTTATCGTTCATGTCACGGGAGACGGACCTGTTTCGTCAGCCGTCGTAAGGCCGTTCCCACGCTGGGGTACAGCCGCGGGGTGCTTGACAAAATTTTCAGCAGATGAAAATATTTTCACAGTCAGAAAAAATATCAAACTCTGAGGGTGGAGAACATGGCGATCACGGGTGGGGGCTCCCTAAGAGATGATGAGTCGAGCATGGCGACCCGTGCGGCGTGGCTGCACTACGCCGGCGGCCTGACGCAGGCGGAGGTTGCCAAGCGCCTCGGGCTGTCGTCGCTCAAGGCCCACAGGCTGATCATGAAGGCCAACCAGGACGGTCTGGTGAAGGTCTATATTGACGGCGAAGTCTCCGAATGCGTCGAACTCGAGCAGAAGCTTTCGACCCGCTACGGCCTCGATTACTGCGAGGTCGTGCCCGATTTCGATCCGGAGGACCTGCCGCTGAAGGCGCTCGGCATTTCCGGCGCGCAGTTCCTCAAGCGCGAGATCGAGCGGGAAGGGCATGTGCTGATCGGCATGGGCCATGGCCGCACGCTTGCTGCTTGCGTCGAATATCTGCCGCGCACGACAAACAACGATGTCCGCTTCGTCTCGCTGCTCGGCGGGCTCACGCGCAAGTTCTCCGCCAACCCGCACGACGTTATCCATCGGCTGGCGGAGCGTACCGGCGCGGAAGCCTATGTCATGCCGGTTCCGTTCTTTGCAAATACGATCGAGGACCGGGATGTGCTGTTCAGCCAGCGCGGCGTTCGCGAGGTGTTTGATCTCGCCAACAGCGCCGATCTGCTGCTCGTCGGCATCGGTACGGTTGAGCGCGAGGCGTCGCTGGTCGCCACCGGCATGATCGAGAAAAGTGAGATCGAGGAAATCAAGACCGGCGGCGGCGTCGGTGAATTGCTGGGTCATTTCTTCGACAGGAATGGCCAGCCGATCGAAACGGCGCTGTCGGATCGCACGTTTACTATGAAGCGCGAGGATTTGAAGAACCGCCGCATCGTGGCTGTCGCCGGAGGCAAGGTGAAGGCGCGGGCGATACGCTCGGTGCTGGAGAGCCGCTTCCTGAGCGGCCTGATCACCGATGAGCGCACGGCGCAGACCTTGATGAACGACGCCGATTGAAAGCGGCGCTGGGAATGGAGACCGGGGCGAACGACAGGACCGGGGAGGTCTCTGTCGCGTCCTTTTGGAGGAAATACCGGTCGGGTAGCCGGTAAGGCTCAACCGAGCTTGTTTTGCCCGCGAAGGAGGAGAAGACCAATGTACGAAAAGGAAAAGGATCTCATCGGTGCGTTTCTGCGCGGAGAGGTGGACCGCCGTGGAATGCTGAAGGGCCTTGGCGCCATGGGAATAACCGCCGGCACTGCCGGCACGCTGTTCAACATGATGTCGACCAATGCACATGCCGCTGACTTCGACTGGAAGGCCCATTCCGGCAAGTCGCTGAAGCTGCTTTTGAACAAGCACCCTTACGCCGATGCGATGATCGCCAACCTGCAGACGTTCAAGGATCTGACCGGCATCGAGGTCACCTACGACGTGTTCCCGGAAGATGTCTATTTCGACAAGGTGACGGCGGCGCTGTCGTCGGGGTCCACGGAATATGATGCGTTCATGACCGGCGCCTACATGACCTGGACCTATGGTCCGGCAGGCTGGATCACCGATCTTAACGAGTGGATCAAGGATCCGGCCAAGACCAATCCGAACTATGCCTGGGACGACTTCCTGCCGGGCGTGAAAAACTCCTGCGCGTGGAACGGCACACCGGGCGGCGTGCTCGGTTCGGAGGATGCCAAACAGTGGTGCATTCCTTGGGGCTACGAGCAGAACGACCTCACCTACAACAGGACAATGCTGGACAAGATCGGCGGCAAGGTTCCCGGAAATCTCGATGAACTGATCGAGACGGCCGGCAAGGCGTCCAAGGATCTGGGCGGACCGTACGGCATCGGCGTTCGTGGATCGCGTTCCTGGGCAACGATTCATCCGGGCTTTCTTTCCGGCTACGCCAACTATGGCCAGAAGGATCTGAACGTTTCGGCCGACGGCAAGCTTTCGGCGGCGATGAACACCGCGGAATCCAGGGCTTTCCATGCCAAATGGGTGCAGATGATCCAGGAAAGCGGCCCGAAGGACTGGTCGACTTATACTTGGTATCAGGTCGGAACGGACCTCGGGGCCGGCGCATCCGCGATGATGTTCGACGCCGACATCCTCGGCTACTTCATGAATGGCGGCACCAACAAGGAAGCCGGCAATCTTGCCTTCGCCTCCTTTGCTGCCAATCCGGCCGCAACCTCGGCAACGCCGAACATCTGGATCTGGTCGCTCGCCATGTCCAACTTCTCCAAGGACAAGGACGCGACCTGGTACTTCATGCAGTGGGCATCCGGTGCCGAGCACGCCATCTTCGGCGCCACCAAGATGGACTTCGTCAATCCGGTCCGCCAGTCGGTCTGGAAGGACGAGATCTTCCGCGAACGTCTCAACAAGAGCTACGCGGGCTATGTCGACATGTTCGACAAGTCGGCACCGGGTGCGTCGATCAAGTTCACGCCGCAGCCGCTGTTCTTCGACGTGACCACCGAATGGGCCTCGACGCTCCAGAAGATGGTTGCCAAGGAAGTGCCTGTTGATGAAGGCCTCGATATGCTCGTCCAGAGCATCGACACCCAGCTCAAGGAAGCCGGTCTCGGCTAACCGAAACTGACGACGATACCCGGCGCTTGAGGTGCCGGGTATCGCCCGCACGGCCTTCGGAGCAGAGCGTTCCCGGCTTGAAAACAACCTGAAAGCCGTCGGACGAGCGCGGGCAAACCGCGCTATGCTCTTGCGTGGTTTCTTCAATGACAAACGGATCGGAGCTGAACATGGCTTCAACAGCAAACCAACGCAAAGCCGCCTCCGGTTTCAGGATCAGCAGAAAGGCCTTGCCGTATGTGCTGAGCCTTCCGGCCTTGCTTGTCTGCATCGGCATTCTCGTCCCGTTCCTGACGGCGGTCGTCTATTCCTTCCAGCGTTATCGCCTGAGCCAGCCCTGGGCGCGTCAGTTCAACTGGGGTGACAACTACATCAACTTCATGAGCGATCCGGGCTTCTGGAACACGCTGAAGATCTCGCTGATCTATGCCGGCACGACGGTGACGCTCGAGCTCCTGCTCGGCCTTGGCATCGCCCTGCTTCTCCAGCGGCGTTCAACCCTCAACAATTTCGTTTCGATCATGCTTCTGATGCCGTTGATGACGGCGCCGGCGCTGGCTGCGCTGATGTGGAAGCTGATGACCAATCCGGGCTTCGGCATTCTGAGCTACTTCGCTGGTCTGATCGGTCTGCAGGATTTCCGCTGGGCCTCGTCGCCGGATACAGCACTTTTGACCGTCGTTCTCGTCGATATCTGGGTCTACACGCCCTTCATCATGATCCTGCTCCTGGCCGGTCTGCGCTCCCTGCCGACGCAGCCCTTCGAGGCGGCGGCGCTGGATGGCGTGCCGCGTACCTTCGTCTTCTTCCGCATCACCCTGCCGATGCTGACACCCTATATTCTGACGGCGACGTTGTTTCGTCTGCTCGACAGCATCCAGCAGTTCGACATCATCTATGCGATGACGCAAGGCGGGCCGGGCGATACGCTGACGGTCTTCCAGGTGGAGGCCTATCTGAACTTCTTCCAGTCGACCAATGTCGGGCGGTCCGCAGCACTGATGGTCATCCTCTGGGCGATCACCTACTTCCTGTCGAATGTCTTCATCAAACACTGGTTGCGGCTGCGCGAACGCGCCCGTGGCGAATCCTGAGAGCGGAGGCAGCACCCATGGAAACCACATCCACCTTCGAGAAAATCTTCCGCGGCACGGCCCTGACGCTGGTCGTCCTGTTCTTCATGTTCCCGATCTTCTGGATCTTTCTCATGTCCTTCCAAACGAACGAGACGATCCTGCGCATTCCGCCCTCGGTCGTGTTCACGCCGACCTTTGAGAACTATCAGGCGCTGATCACCGGCAAGCTGACCTCGGCGGCCGGCACGCTCGATATCGCCTTCATGCGAAACCTTGGAAACTCGGTTTTCCTGTCGGTCGCCTCCGTTGCGGTCGCGCTCGTGCTCGGCGTTCCCGCCGCCTATGCTTTTGCCCGCCACAAGTTCCGCGGTTCGGAGGATATCGCGTTTACGCTTCTGTCGTTCCGCTTTGCCCCACCCTTGCTGGTGCTCCTGCCACTGACCCAGTATTTTCAGTGGCTTGGCCTGTCCGACACCTATTTCGGCCTGATCTGGGTCTATCAGCTGATCTGCCTGCCGCTCATCCTGTGGATCGTACGCGGCTATTTCGAGGATATCTCGGCCGATGTGGAATACGCTTATCGCATCGCCGGCCATTCCTGGTTTGCGACGTTTCGCAAGATCGCGCTGCCGCTGGCCGGTCCGGGGTCGCCGCTGCCGGTCTGCTTGCCTTCATCTTTGCCTGGAACAACTTTGTCTTCGCGCTGGTGCTTGCATCGGCCGACAAGCAGCCGGTGACGGTGGGAGCCCTTGCTTTCGTAACGGCATCAGGCATCCAGTATGGACAGATCGCCGCCGCCATCGTGCTGTCGATCACGCCGACGCTGGTCATCGCACTCTACGCGCAACGCTACCTGGTCGAAGGCCTGTCGCTTGGCGCGGTGAAGGGATAGTTTGGAATGACAACGCTTCAACTGAAAAACATCGTCAAGCGCTACAAGAGCCAGACGGTTCTGGATGATCTTTCGCTCAGCGTGGCCGATGGTGAAACGCTGGTTCTGTTCGGACCGTCCGGCGCCGGCAAGACCGTCCTCCTGCGCATGGTTGCCGGTGTCATTGAGCCGGATGAGGGGCGGATCCTGATCGGTGGAGAAGACATGGCCGAGGTGGACGCCGAACATCGCGGGATAGGCATGGCCTTCCAGAACTTCGCGCTGTTCCCGCACATGAGCGCCTTCGACAATATCGCCAGCCCGCTGACGGCGACCCGCTCGTCGAAGGAGGTGATTTCAGCCGGCGTGCATAAGGTGGCGAAGCTGCTCAAGATCGACCATGTGCTGACCCATCACCCGAAAGCCCTGTCGAACGGCCAGAAGCAGCGCACGGCGCTTGCCCGGGCGCTGGCCGGCTCGCCGCCGCTGCTCCTGCTCGATGATCCCTTGCGCAATGTCGATGCCAAGCTGCGGTTCGAGATGCGGCTGGAACTGCCGCGGCTTCTGGCTGCGCAAGGCGCGACGGTGGTCTACGTGACGCAGGACTACAAGGAAGCCATGGCGCTTGGCGATCGTATCGCCGTCATGTCGCAGGGCCGTATCCGCCAGATCGGCACGCCGGAAGAAATCTACAACGCACCCGCCGATATCGAAATTGCCCGCCTGTTCGGCGATCCGACGATCAATCTCCTGGATGTCGTGCCCAAGGAAGGGCCTGATGGCGTTTATGTCGAACTTTCGAATGTGAAGATCGCGCTATCAGGCATGCCGCGCACGGTGGTCGGGAAAACCTGTGTCATCGGTCTGCGACCCGAAACCATCGTCTTCGCTGACGCAGGTTCGCCGGGCGCCATTCCGGTGACCGTCGAGGCCGAAACACCGCTCAATGAAAAGACCGTGACGCTGGTGATGACCGTGCGTCGGCGCGAAGTCCTGGTTTCGCGGCCGGCGGGCATGCCCGGCCCGGTCTCGGGACCGGCGCACATCACCGTCGATGGCCGGACAGCCTTCCTGTTCGACAAGGAAAGCGGCGCCCTGATCGCCTCGGTCGGGGCGTCTGCGACATGCAATGGAGAAGCCGCATGAGCGACACCGCACTTCTGATCAACGGCGTCGACAAGTTCTACGGTCCGATCGACCATGGGGTCCATGCCGTCAAGGACCTCAACATGGATGTGAAAAAGGGCGAGATCATCGCGCTTCTCGGTTCGTCCGGTTGCGGCAAGACTTCGACGCTGCGCATGGTCGCCGGTTTCGAGGCGGTCTCGCGCGGGACGATCCAACTGAAGGGGCGCGAGGTTCAGACTTTTCCGCCTGTCAAACGCAATGTCGCCATGGCCTTCGAGGGCTATTCGCTCTATCCGCCGCTGACGGTGAAGGAAAACATCGCCTTTGCGCTCAAGTCTTCGAAATTTTCGCAGGCGGTGGTCGAGGAGAAGGTTGCCTATATCGCCAAGCTTCTCGAAATCGAGGACATCATGGGCCGCTATCCAAGCTCGATCTCGGGCGGGCAGCAGCAGCGCGCTTCGCTTGGCCGGGCGCTGATCCGGGACGCGGACCTGCATCTCCTGGATGAGCCGATGGGCCAATTGGAGCCGCAACTGCGCGCCGTGCTGCGCGGCCGCATCAAGCATTTTATCAAGGAGCGCGGCTTGACCGCCATTCTCGTCACCCACGACCAGACGGAGGCAAACGCGCTTGCCGACCGGATCGCCGTGATGGAAGGCGGCGTTCTGCAGCAATTCGATACGCCACAGGTGATCAAGGAGCGTCCGGCCAATCTCTTTACCGGGACCTTTGTCGGCGAGCCGCCGATGAACGTGTTCACGGCCGGCATCTCGGGCAATGAGGAGAAGGTCGCCTTCGGTCTCAATGAGGGTGTGAAGCTCGAATACCGTGCGTCCGATTTCTCGCCCGCGGTGCGCGATGCGCTGATGAAGCGCAGCAAGGTCGTGCTCGGCATCCGGCCCTATGCCGTTCGCCGTGCGCAGGACGGCGTGGGGGCTCGGGTCGCGGTCAACCAGTGGCTCGGCGACCAGACTCATATCGCCACCGACTTTGCCGGCGGAACCATGGTTCTGGTCGAGCACGACCGCTCAAACCTGTCGATCGGCGAAAATGTCGGTATCCGGCTGGATCCCGGCAGCCTCCATGTCTTCGACAGCGAGAGCGGCAAGGCGATCAGCCATGGGCAGGAGCTGGCCTGATGCGCGACATCCTGATCGGGATCGATGCCGGAACCTCTGTCATCAAGTCTGTCGCTTTCGATCTTAGCGGCCGGCAGATCGTGTTTTCGGCGATCCCGAACAGTTATGAAAGTGTCGGCCGCACCGGCGTCGTCCAGGATCTCAACAAGACCTGGGCGGATGCGGCAAAGACGCTCGCCGATCTCGCCGACAAGATCGACAATCTGGCGAGCCGCGTCGCTGCGATTTCGGTCACGGCGCAGGGCGATGGCACATGGCTGATCGACAAGCATGGCGAGCCCGTCGGCAAGGGCTGGCTCTGGCTCGACGCCCGCGCCGGTGAAACCGTCGACCGCCTGCGCGGCGACAGCGGCGATGTGGCCCGGTTTGCGCATACCGGTTCCGGCCTTGCCGCCTGTCAGATGGGGTCGCAGCTGCGCTGGATACTCGATAACGAGCCGGCCATGCTCAACGGTGCGACGACGGGATTCCACTGCAAGGACTGGCTCTATTTCAAGCTCACCGGCCAGCGGGCGACGGATCCCTCCGAGGCCAATTTCACCTTCGGCAATTTCCGCACCCGGCAATATTCCGACGAGGTGATCGGCTTTCTCGGGCTTGAAAAGCAGCGTTATCTTTTGCCCGAGATCGTCGATGGCGCCGTGACGCGCCATCCGCTCAGCGAGAGTGCGGCAGCCTTGACGGGGCTGCTTGCGGGGACGCCGGTTGTTCTCGGTTATGTCGATGTGGTCTGCACGTCGCTGGGCGCCGGACTTTACGAGCCGGGCACCGACACCGGATGCTCGATCATCGGCTCGACCGGCATGCACATGCGTCTCGCCAGGGATGCCGATGATGTGATCCTCAATCCCGGGCTCACAGGTTATACGATGTGCCTGCCGATCCCCGGCGCCTATGCGCAGATGCAGTCCAACATGGCGGCGACGCTGAACATCGACTGGATTCTCTCGGTCGCCGGCAGCGTGCTGAAAAGCGTCGGCGTCGAGAAAAACAAGGCCGAGCTTCTCGGCCATGTCGAAAGCTGGCTTGCCCAATCCCACGATACATCGCTTTTGTTTCACCCGTATATTTCAGAGGCAGGTGAGCGTGGTCCCTTCGTCGATGCGGCGGCACGGGCATCTTTCGTCGGTCTCGAAACCGGGCATGGTTTCGCAGATATGGTGCGGGCCGTCTTCAACGGCCTGGCAATGGCGTCGCGCGATTGTTACGTGGAGATGGGGCCGCTGCCGTCGCGTGTCCGCTTGACAGGGGCGCCGCGCGCAGCGCGTCGCTTCGGCGCATCCTCGGCGGTGCGCTCGGCTGCGCCATCCAGACCAGTGAGCGGGAAGAAGCGGGTGCCGCTGGAACGGCAATGATTGCCGCCGTCTCGCTCGGCATCTATGGCTCGATGGCGGATTGCGTCAAGGACTGGGTAACGCCCTATCAGCGGCCGCCGGAGCCGGCAGATCAAGCCATGGCAGCGCATTTCGATGCCGTGTTTCCAACCTACAGGCAATCGCGCCTGGCCCTTCGCCCGGTCTGGCACGCCCTTTCCCACGGCGCCAGCCCGGCTTCTGAACAGGAAAGACCGCAATGAAGAAGATCGCCATTATCGGGGACAGGTTCATGCTGCCGACCATCTTCCGCGACAAGGTCGTGGAAGCCTGCGGCGAGGCGCATGATATCCGTCTTCTGGAGCAGCCCTGGCCGGATGTGCCGATGGAGCATGGCTATGCCGTCGAGGGCATGGACGGGCTGAAGGAATATGTCGGCACGACCGACGAGATCGTCGATTTCGTCGGCGACGCGGAACTGGTGATCACCCAGCTCGCACCCTTCTCGCGGGGCATTTTCGAGCGCCTGCCCAATCTGAAATTCGTCGCCGTGTCGCGCGGCGGGCCTGTCAATATCGACATGAAGGCGGCGAAGGAAGCAGGTGTCCTCATCGTCAATACACCCGGCCGCAATGCAAGCGCCGTTGCCGAATTCACGCTCGGCGCCATTCTCGCCGAGACCCGGCTGATCCGCACCGGCCACGAATCCCTGCGCAAGGGCGAGTGGCGCGGCGAGCTTTACCGGGCCGACAAGACCGGCCGAGAGCTTTCGGAAATGACGGTCGGCGTCGTCGGTTACGGCAATATCGGTACCAAGGTCGTGCGTCTTCTCCGGGCCTTCGGCACCAAGGTCATCGTGCATGATCCCTATGTCCAGCTTTCGGCGGATGATCACAATTCCGGGGTTGAGCATGTCAGCCTTGATGATCTGCTGTCGCGCTCCGATGTCGTGACGCTGCATCCGCGCGTCACCGAGGAAACGCGGGGCATGATGAATGCCGAGCGATTTGCCATGATGAAGCCTGGCGCGGTCTTCGTGAACACGGCGCGCGGCCCGCTGGTCGATTACGACGCGCTTTATGAGGCGCTGGTCGACGGTCCGCTTGGATCAGCCATGCTGGAAACCTTTGCCGTCGAGCCTGTTCCTGTCGATTGGCCGCTGCTGCAATTGCCGAACGTGACGCTGACGCCGCATATTGCCGGGGCCTCGGTTCGCACCGTGACCTATGCCGCTGAAATGGCCGCCGAAGAGGTGCGCCGCTATATTGCCGGCCTGCCACCGGTCAATCCATGCTGAGGTGATCGCCATGACCGAGCTTGAGTTGCGCATCGCGATCATCGAACACTGCCGCACCATGAATGCCAGCGGGTTGAACCAGGGCACGTCAGGCAATATCAGCGTTCGCCATGGTGCCCGCATGCTGGTGACGCCGTCGGCCGTTGCCTATGCCGAAATGACGCCTGACATGATTGTCTCAATGCCGATCGATGGTGATCCGAGTGCCTGGGAGGGACCGAAGAAACCCTCCGTCGAATGGCCGTTCCATCGGGATATCCTGCGGGGGCGTCCGGAGATCGGGGCGGTGGTGCATACCCATGCAATGTTTTCGACCATTCTTGCCATGGCCCGCAAGCCCATCCCCGCCTGCCATTACATGATCGCCGCTTTTGGTGGCAATGATGTGCGGGTGTGTGACTACGCCCGTTACGGCACGCAGGAACTATCTGAAAACGTGCTGAAGGCGCTGGAAGGGCGGTCCGCGTGCCTGATGGCCAATCACGGCATGATCGCCACCGGTCCGACGCTTGAAAAGGCGATGTGGGCGGCGGTAGAGCTCGAGACCATCGCAAGGCAGTATTATCATGCGCTTCTGATCGGCGGTCCTGTCATCCTTCCCAATGAGGAGATTGCCGGCGTACTGAAGGGGTTCGCGAGTTATGGATTGCAGGAGGAACGGTCGTGAGCGCTGAAGACGGCATCGTCGACCTGTTCATCATCGGCGGCGGCGTCAACGGCGCCGGCATCGCGCGCGATGCTGCAGGGCGCGGTATGTCCGTGGTTTTGTGCGAGAAGGACGATCTGGCCCAAGGCACCAGTTCCCGCTCTGGCAAGCTCGTCCATGGGGGCTTGCGCTACCTCGAATATTACGAATTCCGGCTGGTACGTGAGGCGCTGATCGAGCGCGAGGTGCTCTTAGAATCAGCACCGCACATCATCTGGCCGATGCGCTTCGTCCTGCCGCACAGTTCGTCCGATCGCCCGGCATGGCTCGTACGTCTCGGCCTGTTTCTCTACGACCATCTCGGCGGCCGCAAGCGCCTGCCGGGCACGCGCACGCTCAATCTGGCGACGGCGCCGGAGGGCGCGCCGATCAAGCGGGACTACCGCAAGGGTTTCGAATATTCCGACTGCTGGGTGGACGATGCCCGGCTCGTGCTTTTGAATGCGCTCGATGCCAGCGAACGGGGCGCCGACATTCATACCCGCACCGCCTGCACATCCATCAGGCGAAACGGCGATCTCTGGGATATCGAGATGACCGAGGCCTATTCCGGCCGCAAGATTCCCGTCAAGGCGCGCTGCGTCGTCAATACGGCAGGCCCATGGGTCAATGACGTCATCGGGCGGGTCGCGGGATTGAACTCGGCGCGCAATGTCCGGTTGGTCAAGGGCAGCCACATCATCGTGCCGAAATTCTGGGAAGGGCGTCAGGCCTATCTCGTCCAGAACCCGGACAAGCGGGTGATTTTCATCAACCCTTACGAAAACGATCTGGCCCTGATCGGCACCACGGATATTCCCTATGAGGGACGGCCGGAGGATGTTACGCCGGATGACAGCGAGATCGACTACCTGATCACGTCGGTCAACCGCTATTTCAAGCAGCAGCTGGCCAAAAGCGATATCGTGCACTGCTTCTCCGGCGTGCGGCCGCTTTACGACGACAATGCGGAAAATCCGTCCGCCGTGACGCGCGACTATATTTTCGAGGTCGATGGCGCAGACGGCAAGGCGCCGCTGCTCTCCGTCTTCGGCGGCAAGATCACGACGTTTCGCAAGCTGTCCGAACATGCGCTGGAAAAGATTCGGCCGTTCTTTCCGGCCATGAAGCCGGGCTGGACCGCAAAGGGTACGTTACCGGGCGGCGACATGCCGGAGGCGGATTTCGACCAGTTCCTCGGCGATCTCAGGGCCCGCTATCGCTGGCTGCCGGTGGACCTCGCCAAGCATTATGCGCGGCTCTACGGCACGCGCGCCCATGAACTGATCGGCAATGCCGCCGCGCTCGAGGATCTCGGGCAGGCTTTCGGAAAGCTTTTGCGCGCACGCGAGGTGCAGTTCCTGATGGAGACCGAATGGGCGCGGACGCCGCAGGACATTCTGGAGCGGCGCACGAAACACGGATTGCACATGACATCAGGCGAGCGCGAGACGTTCACAGCCTGGTTCGAGCAGCAATCGCAGGCGGCCTGAAACAGGATATCGGAGACTGGCGTGAGAAGTTCTGAATTTGAAGCCCTGCTGGATGTGTCGGCCCGTGTCGGTGCCGATCCGGATCTCGTGCAGGGAGCAGGGGCAATACCTCGATCAAGGAGGGCGGCACGCTCTGGATCAAGGCGTCCGGTCTCTGGCTGATGCAGGCGCGGCAAAGGGATGTCATGGTGCCGGTAGCACTCGATCCCCTGCTCGATGCCTTGGAGCGGGACGATCCCTCGACGGAAAAGGCGCAGGATTTCGTCATCGCGGATCGCAATCCGCAGGGACTGCGACCATCGATCGAAACGACCGTGCATGCACTGATGCCGCAGAAGGTGGTCATCCACGTCCATTGCGTTGAGACCATTGCGACGGCGGTGCAGGCAAACGGGGAAGCCATCGCGGCGTCGAAACTGGCCGGAATCCCGCATGTCTTCGTGCCCTATGCTCGACCGGGCCTGCCGTTGGCAAAGGCGATTGCGGCACGCATCCGCGCGGATACCAGCGTGCTGATCCTCGGCAACCACGGGCTGGCCGTTGCCGGTGAAACCGTGGCCGAAGCGGAGGCTCTGCTGGTAGAGGTTTCAAAGCGCCTGGCCCTGCCTGCGCGCGCGCAGGCGGAACCTGATATTGCTGCCTTGTCGAGATTGGCCGTTGATAGCAGCTATATGCTTCCGGAAGATTTGCGCATCCATGATGCGGCGACCGATCTTGCCAGTTGCAAGATTGCAGCCGGCGGCAGTCTCTATCCCGACCATGTCATCTTTCTGGGCAAGGGTTCAGTTCTTGCGGCACCCCATGAAACCGCCGCCGCGATCGAACAGCGATTTGCAGCCGGTGGCGTGGCGCTGCCGCCGCTCCTCCTGTTTCCCGGCAAGGGTGCGCTCGTCAGCAGGGAGATCACGGCGGGCGCGCTGGCCATGGCGCGCTGCCTCCCCGATGTGCTGTCGCGTATTCCAGATGGCGCCCGGCTGCGCTATCTGACAGACGCGGAAAATACCGAGCTTCTCGGCTGGGACGCGGAGAAATACCGGCAGGCCCTGAACCGGGCCGGGCAGGCGCTGCAATGACGGTGGCATCGGGAACGCCGCTCGTTATCGGCATCGATATCGGAACCTCCGGCGCCCGCGCCGTGGCCATGGACCTATCCTTCCGGATCGTTGCCTCTGGATCGGCGAAGATGGCCGATTTTTCCAGTGATCATCGTGATCCCGGCGTCTGGTGGAAGGCATTGCAAACCGCGCTCGGCGTCGTGCTTGCAGCGATCGATGCCACCCGCGTCCGGGCGATCAGCATCGACGGGACCTCCGGCACACTGCTCCCGGTGGGTGCTTCCGGCGAGCCCTTGGCGGTTCCGATGATGTACAACGATCCGGTCTCCGATGTGGATATTCTCGGGCGCATTTCGCAGTCCGCACCAAAAGAGAGCGCCGCCCATGGCGCAACCTCCGGGCTTGCGAAAGTCCTGACCTTCCAGGCGCTGCCAGATATCTTCCGTGTCCTGCATCAGGCCGATTGGCTGGCCGGGCACTTCACCGGTCTCTACGACGTATCGGATGAAAACAATGCGCTGAAGACGGGGTTTGACCCCGTTGCGCGTTGCTGGCCCGAGTGGATTTCGCAAACCGGCGCACGCATGGACCTGCTGCCGGATGTCCTGCCCGCAGGTGCGCCGATCGCCGGCATCTCCGCGGTAGCGGCCGATGCCTTTGGGCTCCCGAGCGATGTGATCATCGTCGCCGGCACCACGGATGGCTGCGCGTCTTTCCTGGCCACCGGTGCCGACCAGCCCGGGGATGGTGTTTCCTCGCTCGGGACGACGCTGACAGTGAAGATGCTGTCCGAGAGGCCATTATTCGCGCCGGAATACGGGCTCTACAGCCACCGCATCGGCGATATGTGGCTGGCCGGCGGGGCGTCCAATACCGGCGGCGTGGTGCTTGCCGCGCATTTCAGCGGCGAGCGGATTACTGAACTGTCGCGGGACATGGATCCATCGACAGAAACGGGGCTCGACTATTATCCGCTGGCGCGCGCCGGAGAACGTTTTCCGATCAACGATCCGCAGATGCAGCCGCGGATGTTGCCGAGGCCGGTGCAGGATATCGATTTCCTGAAGGCGATTTTCGAAGGCATCGCCGGTGTCGAGCGGCTGGCCTATCAAAGGTTGGAGGGCCTCGGAAGCCCGGCCTTGCGCTCGATCCGCTCCGTCGGCGGCGGGGCGCAAAATCCGGCCTGGACTGCGATCCGCAGCCGTAGGCTTGCCGTCCCGTTCCTGCCGGTGCTTTCGGAGGAAGCGGCAGCCGGTGCTGCACGATTGGCGCTATCAGGCGCTGCACAGGCAGGTGTCCTATGAGCACTCCGGCACCGATTGCCGTGTCCGGCATCGGCGATCTTGCCGATCGTTTCGACGCGTTTCTGATCGACCAGTTCGGCGTGCTGCGCGACGGCAAGGGGCCATATCCCGGCGCCGCGGAAACCCTCAACCGATTGAAACAGGCGGGCAAGACGATCGTCATCCTGTCGAATTCCGGCAAGCGCTCGGCGGAGAACGACAGGCGCCTGGTAGCGCTCGGTTTCGATCTCGCACAGCTGGGACTGGTTCCTGACCTCAGGCGAGGTTGCCTGGCGCATCCTCGCCTTCGAAAGCCGGGGCGAGGGCAAGGGCGTGGCCCGCCGGTGCCTGCTGATCAGCCGCGATGGCGACACTTCACCGCTTGATGGCATCGACATCCAGCGCACGGAGCGGGGCGAGGACGCCGATTTTGTGCTTCTGGCGGCCAGCGAAGGCGATATCCTTCCGCTGTCCCACTATGAAGCGCTGCTTGTGCCGGCGGCGCGCCGCAATGTGCCGTGCCTGTGCACCAACCCCGACAAGATCATGCTGACCAAAGACAGCACGGCCTTCGGTGCCGGGCGTATTGCCGAGCTTTACGAGCAGCTTGGAGGTCACGTCCGGTGGATCGGCAAGCCGTTTCCGGACATTTACGCCGCCGCCCGTGACTTTCTCGGACCGATCGATCCGCAGCGCATCTGCTGCATTGGCGACAGTATCGAGCATGACATTGTCGGGGCGGCGGGTGCGGGTTTTGCCTCAGTGCTCGTGACGACAGGCATTCTCGAAACGGCGACCGATGCGCAGCGGCAGGCGCTGTTTGTCGAGCATGATGTCATCCCGGATTTCATCATGCCGAAATTTTTCTGGTAAAGGACGAAGCTCATGGCGTTCACGCTGTCGCTCAACACCAATCCGCTGGTCAACCGCTTCGCCGAAGCCGACGACCTTGTTGACACGATCGCCGACAAGATCCGCATCGGTCATGTGCAGCTGACGCATGAATTCATCAACCCGTCCTGGCCGGCTGCGACGATTACCAGGCATCTGCGGCAGTTTCGCAAGGCGCTCGCCCGGACCGGCGTCAAGGTGACGTCAGGCATGACCGGTCCCTATGGGCGGCTCAATCATTTCGGCCATCCGGATGCCGATGTCCGGCGCTACTATATCGACTGGTTCAAGACCTTCGCCGATATTTCCGCCGAACTGGGCGCCTCCGGAATGGGCACGCAGTTCGCGATCTTTACGCATAAGGACTATGACGATCCGGCCCGTCGCGAGGCCCTGATGCGGATCGCGATCGATTGCTGGGCGGAGGTGGCGGCCCATGCCAAGGCCGCGGGTTTGAGCTATCTGTTCTGGGAGCCGATGTCCGTCGGCCGCGAGTTCGGCCATACGATTGCGGAATGCCGCACGCTCGACACGCGGCTTTCGGAGGCGGGGCTGCCGATCCCTTTGAAGATGATGGTCGATATCGATCATGGCGATGTGACCTCCAGCAATCCAGCCGATATCGACCCTTACGCCTGGGCCGAGGCCTTCCCGAAGGAATCGCCGATCATCCACGTCAAGCAATCATCGATGAACAAGGGCGGCCACTGGCCCTTCATCGCCGCCCACAACAGGGATGGCCGCATCACGCCGGAAAAGCTGCTGGAAACCGTGCGTCGCGGTGGCGGAACCGACAACGAAATCTGTCTTGAACTGTCCTTCCGCGAGCGCGAACCAACCGATCACCTGGTGGTCGATATGATCCGCGAGTCGGTCGAATTCTGGGAGCCGCATATCGATACCGGCTTCAATCGATCGAACGGTGCGCCTCCAATCTGAAGCACGGCATGGTTTGACATGCGCGCCTGTTTCCTCCCATGCACAGGCGCGACGAAACGCCCGGCAGCGATGCCGGGCGTTTTCGCGTCACCTCAGCCAGCGGCCGCGATGCGCACAGGGGCGCTGGCGTTCAGCGGGATAATGTGGTCGTGGATGGAGCGTTCCTGCGCCGTCGTATAGAGCGCGAAGATCTGCCCGCTGATGCTGTTCAGGGCGTCGCCGAGATCCGAAACATCCGGCAAATCCGGTCCTGCGAGGTCGAAGAGATCGTTCGTGCAGGTTGCAAGCACGTCTCCGAGATCATGTTGGAAATCGAGCTTGCTCATCGAAAGTGCGATCGTCCTTGCCAGTTCCTGGGCGTGTTCGGACAGGTTGGCGAGTTCGCCGTCGATCAGGTTGCCTGCGGAACGGATGGCGCCGATCTCTGATGTCAGTTGCTGGTCGAGACCGGGAGCGCCCCGCGCATTGCCATCGGCGATGAGTCCGGCTGCATCTTCAAAACTCGACAGACCACTGACGATCGCGTCAGCGGATTCGTCAAGCTTGGCGGCGAAGAAACGCAATTCGGCGGTCACGACATTGATGGAGCGGCCTTCCTCGCCCATGCGGCTGCAGCGAAGATTGGTGTTCAGCGCCATGTAGTGGATGTCGGTCTTGACCGAGCGGATGTTCGTAATGCCCTGGAGCATCTTGGCCGCGGTCTCGGTCGTCGACTGGCCGACCTGATTGGCCTTCAGGCTTGCATCTTCCCCTGCTTGAAAATCGCCTGTGCTGCCTTGGCGCTGCCCTCAAGCGCGCGGATGAAGCCGGAAGCCTTGTTGTCCTCCGGGCCCTGCATCCCACCGCGCAGGCTGAGGATTTCCTTGTGTCCGCGTTGAAGCTCGTAATGGTCTCGACGATGGTGCGCGATTCCCGCTGGAAATTCTCGACCATATCGGCCATGTGCGCGGCGGCGAGGTGCTGGATGATGTTCTCCAGTCGCTGCTGCGCGCTCCGGTCAAGGGCGCGGCCTTCGGCGCTGGCGAGAAATGTCTCAAGCGTGCCCAGCATCGACTGGACACGCTCGATGCGCTGGCGCGTCACATCGCCGACCTGCAGCGATGAGAGGGTCGCCGTGATCTTGTTTTCGATACCGCGGGCAAGAGCGCTGATCTCCGTCGCGATCCGTCCGAGCGCCTTTCGCTGGTCGCTGATCGCGCGGGCATCGTCCTCCAGTGCTTTTGCCGCTTTTGCAACGGTCTGGGCACGATCACTGGACACGCCGCCGCCGAACGCCTGGGCGATCTTCACATCCTTATCCAGTGCGTTGAGTTGTCCGGCGAAATTGTTGACCTCGGCGGTTCCGGAGCGGATCTCGCTCCAGAATTTCTTCGGCGAAACCGGCGAATTCGGGAATGCCGGCACCGGTGATCTTCACGGTAATGGCAAAGGTCTGAAGGTAGCGCATCGTCTCCTGCATATCGGAGACATGCGTGCGCAGTTTTGAGCCGGCGCCGGAAAGGACGCCAAGGGCGGATTGGCGGTTGGTTTCACTGGCGGGCAGGTCGGACAGCTTGCGGATCGTCTCGACCAGATCGGCGCTGGTGCCGCCGCTGCCGCTGCCGCTATCCGTGAGCGCCGGGGCCAGCTGCTCCAAGGCACTTGTCAGTCTGGTGACGACATCCCTTGCCGACAGAAGCACTGCGCCGCCGTCGAGAAATCGCTTCTCGACCTCAGTGCGGGCAGCGTCGAGTGTGCGTCCGATCGTCGTCGCACGGTTGTAGTCCGTGCGCTGCGCCAAGGCTGTCTGGTGTGTCACGTTAATTCCTTTGCTTGAAGCCCTATTCGGCCTGAAGCAGTCCTAGCTCAAGGAAGACAACGTCTCATGAATCGCTATCGCCAGCGTTGTATGACGTGCTTGGGCGATGGTTTTTTCGGGAATATGCGACTTGGCCAGTTAACTGGCAATCTCGACCAAGTTTCCGCGTAATTTATTGTTTCTAATGTATTATTTTATTATCTGTGGATTTTCCCTAATGAATTTTCATGGTAAATTTACGCGCAATGATTGCAATTGTCGTAAGGCAATTCACGACCTGTTCATTCTATGCCCAGGTTTCTGAGGAATTTTACCCGCATCACAAAATGAAATTTTATAGAATCTTTTATATGAACGGTTCCTGAAAATATTATAATCTAGTTTTTAAATTAAAATTTCCAATTTTCTAATATAATTTTAGATTGTTAGATAAAATTATTATGTAGTAATAATGTTTCCGTCGTTTTTTACTGTTATGTATTTTATATATTACTGTTTCAGTTTTGTAATTTCTAATTTTTTATTATGTGTTTCGTTGTTGCAATCCCTGTGTCAGCATCAATGCTTTCATCCGTTCCGCCGCAAGCTCCGGCCTGTCGAGCACGTTGGCCTGGTCCGCGAGCCGGAAGACATCCGCATAGTGCAGGATTCCGCGGGCGGACTGCATGCCGGCTGGCATGGTGAAATGCTTCTGATGGCCGTTCAGCCAGGCGAGGAAGACGACGCCGGCCTTGTAATATTGCGTTGGCGCCTCGAAGATCTTGCGGGACAGGGGGACGGTCGGCTCGATCACGCCGCGGAAGGTTTCGACGTCGCCGCTGGCCAGCGATGCCAGCGCCTTTGACGCGGACGGTGCCACGGCGTCGAAGATGCCGAGCAGGGCATGACTGTATCTTTTGCCGTCGCCCTCGATCAGTTCGGCATAGTTGAAGTCGTCGCCGGTGAAGCAGAGAACGCCGTCGGACAGGCGGTCGCGCAGCGCCACCTCGCAGGCATTGTCGAGCAACGAAATCTTGATGCCTTCGACCTTCGACGTGTTGTCCTCGATGATCGACAGGACGGTAGCCAGCGCGGTCTCGAAATCGTCTGATCCCCAGTAGCCTCTCAGTTGAGGATCAAACATGTCGCCCAGCCAGTGCAGCACCACCTTGTCCCTGGTCTGGCGCAGGATATGGCCGTAGACATGGCGATAGTCATCCGGCGATGTGGCGATTTTTGCGAGCGCCCGGCTCGCCATCATGATCGACCGGCCGCCGCATTGTTCGACGTAGCCGATCTGGGTCTCGTAGGCCTTGATGACGTCATCCAGCGATTTCGCATCTGTCGGCGCAAGATGGTCCGTGCCGGCGCCGCAGGCGAGATCGGCGCCTGGGACGGTGCGGGCTTCAGTCAGCGAACGGCGGATCAATTCCTGTGCGCCCGCCCAATCGACCCCCATGCCACGCTGGGCCGTATCCATCGCCTCGGCGATCTTGAAGCCAAGGCTCCAGAGATGATGGCGAAAGGCGAGTGTCGTGTCCCAGTCGATCGCCGGCTGGCCCCAAGGCGTCACGTCGCGCAAGGGATCCGACACGACATGGGCCGCCGCATAGGCGATACGGCTGAAGCGGGGAGGGGCTGACGGGCGCACGATCGGCGCTCCTATCAGGCGATAGGGCTCAAGACTTCCATCGGTCCGGGGAAGCGGCAGGGTGATCGTCATGGGGTCCTCCTCGCAATGACCGATGTCGGATAATTTAGATCGTTCCAAATTTCAAGTGAAAATTTCCGGATTTCTGTGTGGTTCATGAATCATGAGGAGCATTCGAGATATTCGCAGCTTAAGCTGTATTTCAGGTCGTGACATTCGATAAACGCCTGATATTTGGTCATTTAGCAGCAATCTCAGAAATCACAAGTCGGCTAGTCCCGGGGTTGGACTTCTGTGAGATAGATTTTTTAAGGACGTCGCTTGACAAATTTGGAACGATCCAATTATTTAAAAAGCAGCAACGGAGCCGCAAAGGCTTTGCAGGGAGGATTAAATGAGCGGAGAACGGGTGACCGTCATCGATATTGCGCGCGCCGCCGGCGTGTCGAAGTCGACCGTGTCGCTCGTGCTTCAGGGCAGTCCGCTCGTTCATGAGGAGACGCGGGCCAAGGTCAATGCGGTGATCCGCGATCTCGGCTATGTCTACAATCGCGGTGCGGCCAATCTGCGCCAGTCGAATTCCAAGTCCAAGATCATCGGTATCGTCGTCAACGACCTGACCAACAGCTTCTTCGCAGAGCTTGCCGTCGGGGTTGACGTGGTGGTGCAGTCCGCCGGCTACGTGCAGTTCCTGTCGAATACCGGCGAGAGCGTCGATCGCCAGAGCGAAGTGATCGCCTCGATGCGCGAGCATGGGATTTCTGGCCTGATCCTGTCGCCGGCGCGCGGCACGGAGGCCGTCGATCTGAAGGCGCTGGTGGCGAGTGGGATTCCTGTCGTCAATGTCGTTCGCCAAATCGCCGGCGCCAAGGTCTCCTCGCTGATCTCTGACAATCGCGCCGGCATGCACGAGGCAGTCCGGCATCTGGCCGGGCTCGGTCATCGTCGCATCGCCTTTCTCGGCGGTTTTGCCGATACTGCGGTCTTTGCCGACAGGCTCACCGGCTATCGTGAGGCGCTCGTTGCCCTCGGGCTTACGCCACAGGACGAACTCGTGATCAGCTCTGCCCCTCGCGGGCGGGTGGCGTGGCGGCCGTCGAGCGGGCTTTGCTGCTGCGCGAGCGGCCGACGGCGGCGGTCTGCCTCAATGATGCGGTCGCCTTCGGTGTCTGCGACGGGCTGAGGGCGCATCGGCTGGAGCCGGGTCCGGATTTCGCCGTCATCGGCTTCGACGATGTCATCGAGGCGCAGACCGCGGTTCCGGCGCTGACGACCATTTCTGTCGATCCGCAGGGCATGGGCCGGCGGGCAGCGCAATTGCTCCTGAAGCAGATCAATACCGGGAAGGCCGATGCGGAAGCGATCGTCAGTTCCGTGCGGCTTGTCGTGCGCCAAAGCTGTGGTGCGGCATCCGACAAGAGAGAAAGGCTGGCCTTGTTATGACACGCTGGGGATTGATCGGCGCGAGCACGATCGCGCATGAATGGGTAATCGACGCGATCCGCGCCACCGGCGGCGAGATCGTCTCTGTCATGAGCACGAATGCCGAGCGGGGCGCGGCTTATGCCAGAGATCACGGAATCGCCAAATCGGTGACGAACATTGCCGACCTGGTCGATGATCCGGATGTCCAGGCGGTCTATATCTCGACCACCAACGAGTTGCATCGCGATCAGGTGCTTGCGGCTGCCAGTGCCGGCAAACATGTGCTTTGCGAAAAACCGCTGGCGATGTCGCTTGATGATGCGCACACCATGGTCAAGGCGGCCAAAGACGCCGGCGTTGTCATGGCGACCAACCACCATCTGCGCGGGGCTGCCACCCATCGTGCCATGCGAGAGGCCATCGCTGCGGGCAGGATCGGCAAGCCGCTTGCGGCCCGCGTCTGCCATGCCGGATACCTGCCGGCGCATCTGCAGGGCTGGCGGCTGGACAGGCCGGAGGCGGGCGGCGGCGTCATTCTCGATATCACGGTGCACGATACCGATGCGCTGCGCTTCGTGCTCGGCGATGATCCGGTCGAGGCGGTGGCGCTCGGACAGTATGGCGGCATGGCAAAGGCCGGGCTGGAGGATGCGGCCATGGGTGTCATCCGCTTCAAGTCGGGTTTGATCGCGCAGTTCCATGATGGCTTCACCACCCGATATGCCCTCACCAGTTTCGAAGTGCATGGCTCCGACGGTTCGCTGTTTGCCCGTAACTGCATGACCCAGAAGGCGATCGGCACGGTGACGCTGCGCAATGCCGATGGCGAGACCGAGCTGCCGCTTGATCATCGCAATCTCTACGAAAACACGCTGCTTGCCTTCAATGACGCAATTGCCGGCAGGGGCAAGCCGCTGTGCAGCGGCGAGGACGGCATCTGGTCGCTGGCGACCGGCCTTGCCGTGATGCAGGCCGCAGCCAGCGGTACCACCGTTTCCATCGAACCCGGACTTTGAGACGACGCGCATGAGCAAGCATATCACCCCGGCTGAAGCAGCCTCTTTGATCCCCGATGGAGCGGTTGTTTCCGTCTCCTCGTCGAGCGGTCTCGGCTGCCCGGACCTGATGCTGAAAGCGATCGGCGCGCGTTTCGAAGCGACGGGCCATCCGCGGGATCTGACGACCCTGCACCCGATCGCAGCTGGCGACATGAGCGGCATCAAGGGCATCGATCACATCGCCAGGAAGGGTCTGTTGAAGACGATCATCGGCGGCTCCTATCCGTCCGGCCCATCGACATCCGAGCCGCCGCTGATCTGGCAGATGATCGGCAGCGACGAGGTTGCCGCCTACAATATTCCCTCCGGCGTGCTGTTCGACATGCACCGCGAGGCAGCCGCCAAGCGGCCGGGCGTGCTGACCAAGATCGGCCTTGACACCTTCGTCGACCCATCGCGCCAGGGCTGCGCGATGAACGCATCCGCCGCGGCCAATCCCGTGGTAAAAAAGATCGAATTCGAGGGCGAGGACTGGCTGTATTTCAAAGCGATCGTGCCGCAGGTGGCGATCATTCGCGCAACCACGGCCGACGAGCGCGGCAACCTGACCTATGAGCACGAGGGTGCCTATCTCGGCGGTCTCGACCAGGCGCTGGCGGCCCGCAACAATGGCGGAATCGTCATTGCGCAGGTCAAGCGCATAACCAAGTCAGGCTCGATGAAGCCACATGACGTGCGTGTTCCCGGCATGCTGGTGGACTATGTCGTGGTCGATCCCGACCAGAAACAGACGACGCTGACGGATTACGATCCCGCGATCTCGGGCGAAATCTTCCGTCCGCTCGACAGTTTCCGGGTGCCGGAATTCAACATCCAGAAAGTCATTGCGCGGCGCGTCGCGCAGGAGCTTGAAGGCGGGTCCTGCGTCAATCTCGGCTTTGGTATTTCGGCAAACGTGCCGCGGATTCTGCTGGAAGAAGGGCTGCACGGTTCTGTCACCTGGGTGATCGAGCAGGGTGCTGTCGGTGGCATACCGCTGCTCGATTTCGCCTTCGGCTGCGCCTCCAATGCCGATGCCTTCATGCCCTCGCCCTATCAGTTCACCTATTTTCAAGGTGGCGGATTCGACGCCTCGCTTCTGTCCTTCCTTGAAATCGACAGGTCCGGCTCGGTCAATGTCTCGAAGCTCTCCTTCCGGCCGCATGTGACGGCGGGCGCGGGTGGTTTCGTCGATATTACCGCGCGGGCCAGGAAGATCGTATTTTCCGGCATGTTCAATGCCGGGGCCAAGCTCTCGATGGCCGACGGCAAGCTGGTGATCGAGAAGGAAGGCAAGCTGAAGAAGCTGGTCAACGAGGTCGAACACGTCACCTTCTCCGGCCGCCGCGCGGTCGAACAGGGACAGGAAATCACCTATGTTACCGAGCGTTGCGTGATGAAGCTGACGCATGAAGGCATTATGCTCACGGAAATCGCACCGGGCGTTGATCTGCAGACCCATATTCTCGACCAATCGGAATTTCCGCTCATCGTTGCCGACAATCTCAAGGTCATGGATGCCGCGCTTTTCCACGAAACGCCGATAGGGCTGACGCTGCCGCAGAAGCCGGCGCGCAGTCTTGCAGGAGGCGCTCATGTCTGATGATCGCATCCGGATCGAGATCGAAAATGCGATTGCAACGCTGACGATTGCGCGGCCGGAAAAGCTGAACGCTTTCGACATCGACATGCTGAAGGCGCTTGGCTCAGCCTGCGATACGATCGAGGCAGATGCCGGAGTGCGGGTTGCGATCCTGACCGGCGCTGGCAAGGCCTTTTGCGCGGGCGGCGACATCAAGGCTTGGGGTGCCATGAGCGCACAGGATTTCGGCCATCAATGGGTACGCTTCGGCCACCGCGTCTTCGAGCGGCTGGCAACGCTGCGCATGCCGCTGATTGCCGCTATCAATGGGCACACGCTGGGTGGCGGGCTGGAACTGGCAGCGGCAGCGGATATCCGCATAGCCGAAGTCCAGGCGAAGATCGGCCTGCCGGAAACCAGCCTCGGCATGGTGCCGGGCTGGTCGGGCACGCAGCGCCTCGTCAAGCGTTTTGGCGCGCAAGTGGTTCGCCGGATGGTGCTGGGGGCGAGATGTTTACGGCCGAGGAGGCGAGGGCGTTGGGATTGGTCGATGCGGTGGCGGAGACGGGAACTGTCCTGTCCGCTGCAAAGGCCTATGCGGGGCGGATTGCCCAGCGCGGTCCGGCGTCGCTGGAAATCTGCAAGCTGATGATCGCCTCGGCCAATGGCGAGGACAATGGCACGGCCGTCGAGGCGCTGGGCTCGATCCTGGCCGCGAAGACCGGTGACATGAAAGAGGGCGTTGCGGCTTTTGCCGGAAAACGTCCCGCGGAATTCAAGGGAGAATGGTAATGACGGTTCTGGTGAAGCCCAAGGCGCTCGGCGATATCGCGGTTCGCGATTTCAAGATGCTGATCGATGGCAAATGGGTGGATGCTGCCGAGGGCCAGACGCTGGAGCGCGTGGCGCCCGGCCATGGTGTCACCGTCAGCCGCTACCCGGCGGCGAAACAGGTCGATGCCGAACGCGCCATTGCCGCTGCCCGCAAAGCCTTTGACGACGGCCCATGGCCGCGCATGACGGCGTCGGAGCGCTCGCTGGTTCTGCTCAAGGCGGCCGACGTGATTGCGGCGCGTGCCGATGAACTGGCTTATCTCGACTGCATCGAGAGCGGTAAGCCGATCAGCCAGGCCAAGGCGGAACTCGGCGGTGCAGCCGATATCTGGCGCTATGCCGCGGCTCTTGCCCGCGACCTGCACGGCGAAAGCTACAATGCGCTGGGCGAAGGCACGCTGGGTGTGGTCCTGCGCGAGGCAATCGGCGTCGTTTCTATCATCACGCCGTGGAACTTCCCTTCCTGATCGTCAGCCAGAAGCTGCCGTTTGCGCTGGCCGCCGGTTGCACGACGGTGGTGAAGCCGTCCGAACTGACCTCCGGCTCGACGCTGGTGCTGGGTGAAATCCTCGAGGCTGCGGGTGTTCCCTCGGGCGTCGTCAACATCATCACCGGCACCGGCCCGGATGTCGGGGCGGTCATGACCACCCACCCTCATGTCGATATGGTCTCCTTCACTGGCTCCACCGGTGTCGGCAAGCTGACGATGAGCAATGCGGCGCAGACGCTGAAGAAGGTGTCGCTGGAACTCGGCGGCAAGAATCCGCAGATCGTCTTTCCCGATGCCAATCTCGACGATTTCATCGATGCAGCCGTGTTCGGCGCCTATTTCAATGCCGGCGAATGCTGCAATGCCGGTTCGCGGCTGATCGTCCACAAGGATATCGCCCAGGATGTTATCGCGAAGATTGCGGCGATGTCGGCCAAGGTCAAGGTCGGCGATCCGCTCGATCCGGAAACCCAGGTCGGCGCGATCATCACGCCGCAGCATCTGGAAAAGATCGTCGGTTATGTCTCTGCCGCGTCCAGCAATGGCGCGACGATATCGCATGGCGGATCGGCGCTTGATCTCGGATCCGGCCAGTTCATGTCGCCGACCATCCTATCCGCAGTGACGCCTGATATGGCCGTGGCGCGCGAGGAGGTCTTTGGTCCGGTTTTATCGGTTCTCACGTTCGAGACGATGGACGAGGCGATCCGCATTGCCAATTCCATCGACTACGGGCTTTCGGCCGGCGTCTGGAGCCGCGATTTCGATACGTGCCTGACCATCGGCCGCAAGGTCAGGGCCGGCACGATCTGGATGAACACCTTCATGGATGGCGCCTCCGAACTGCCTTTCGGCGGCTATCGGCAGTCCGGCCTTGGCCGCGAACTCGGCCGCCATGCGGTGGAGGACTACACCGAGACCAAGACACTCAACATGCACATCGGCGGCCGCACAGGCTGGTGGATGCCGCGCGGGTAAGACGGTTTAAACTGAGGCGATAAGGGAAAGGAGGGCGTGATGCAGGAATTGAATGATAGAGAGCGGAGCGCTGCGTCTTGCTCTTCTACTAACTTGACTGAGATCGGGGGCGCTTACCCCCTCTGTCACTGCGTGACATCTCCCCCACAAGGGGGAGATCATTCTTTTTCCTTGTACCGACAGAGTAAGCGGCCAATCTCCCCCTTGTGGGGGAGATGTCGGCGTCGCCGACAGAGGGGGCGAGCCGCACGGCGATAAGCGCCTCAAACCACCAAAAATCCACCTGCGGTTTCAGCAAAACCTGCAGTCCGGACATGTCCTCTCCGGCAATGCGGGCGAGCAGAACCCGGCCCATCTGCGCGCCGGTGTCGGTCAGGTCCTCGTAGATCGTCTCGACCTTGGGCTGGATCTGGCTGAGCAGCTTGGACGTCCGCTTGGCGACGATGTCGTATTCGAGGCCGAGCGTCAGGCCGTTGTCGCTCATGCCGGTGATGGTGGCGAGCGCGGAGACTTCGCCGCCGCAGGCAAACCCATCTGGCGCATCAGGCTCGCCCGCGCGCCTGCTCATATAGGCGCGGATCTGCTCGACCGGACAGTCGAGATCGATTTCGTCGGGGATTTCATAGGCGACGCCGGCCTCGCGAACGGCGGTCATGAAGCCGTGCAGCAGGTGCTGCGAGAAGGTCATGCGTTTGGGCGGCAGGATGATCATCGGCTTTCGCCGACCGCGCGCAATCAGGCGCCGCGTTGCCTCGTAGGCGAAGGAGAAATTGTCGTAATCGACGTAAGGATGCGGCGTGGAGAATTCGGTCCGGCCGTGGGTGACGAAGGGAAAGCCGTTTTCAAGCAGCAGGCGGACGCGCGGATCGAAGGGCTCGGTGCGGGAAAAGATCACCCCGTCCGCCATGCCGTTGCGCACGATGTAGCGGATAGCCTCGATATTGCCGTCGTCGATGAAGTTCGGCGTGACGATCAGGTGATAGGGCGTGTCCTTCAGCGCACGCGCCAGCCCGTGCATCAGCGAGATGCCGTAGCCGAGAATTTCCTCGTGCGGGTCGAGAATGACGCTGATGACATTGGTCCGACCGGTTTTCAGGCGCTGCGCGGCCCGGTCGGGCAGGTAGCCGATCTCGGCCGCGACCTCGTGCACACGCCGTCGGGTATCGACAGAAATCTGCGGCGCATTGCTCAGCGCGCGCGAAACCGTCGTCACCGCAAATCCGGTGATGTCGGCGATGGTTCGCAGGGTCGGTTTGCCGGTCTTGAGCATGGTTTCGGACACTGTCGATTTCGAGGGTGCTGTCAATGAAATTCGCTTTGCCTGTGAGGGCTACCGGCTTTTGTAATGCTGCGCGAACGGATGCGCAATGCGTTTGTGCAAACGATATAAATTGGCAAAAGGCGCGAATTTTGCTGCAATGCAGAATCTTAGTTCGGATCTAAAGCGTTGTTTGTCAGCCTGTTTAGGCAATAGAGCAAGAGTGTGTTGCAGTGCTTGACTTGATGGAATTTATAACGTTTTAAATGTCACCGGCGGCGGGAGCCGCAGACCAATTGCTACCCCGTAGGAGACGGGACGGCATTCACGGCGGGGATCAGTTTCCCGCATTTTTCGACTTGCAAACGGGAGGAATACGATGCGCAAGTTTTTGACGACGACAGCAGTGGCGGCAATCATGATGGGCGGCATGGCAGGCGCTTCGGCGGTGCATGCGGCCGAGAGTGTCGAGGTTCTGCACTGGTGGACGTCCGGCGGCGAAGCGGCCGCTCTTGACGTCCTGAAGAAGGATCTGGAGAGCAAGAGCATTTCCTGGACCGACATGCCGGTTGCCGGCGGCGGCGGCACGGAAGCCATGACGGTTCTGCGTGCCCGCGTTACCTCGGGCAATGCCCCGACGGCCGTGCAGATGCTCGGCTTCGACATTCTCGATTGGGCGAAGGAAGGCGCGCTCGGCAATCTCGACGAGATCGCTGCCAAGGAAGGCTGGGACAAGGTCATTCCGACAGCCCTTCAGCAGTTCTCCAAATATGACGGCCACTGGATCGCAGCGCCGGTCAACGTTCACTCCACCAACTGGATGTGGATCAACAAGGCCGCGCTCGACAAGGCCGGCGGCAAGGAGCCGGCAAACTGGGACGAACTGGTCGCCCTGCTCGATAACTTCAAGGCGCAGGGCATCACGCCCGTCGCCCATGGTGGCCAGCCTTGGCAGGATGCGACGATCTTCGACGCGGTCGTGCTTTCGCTCGGCACCGATTTCTACAAGAAGGCCTTCATCGATCTCGACCCGGCAACGCTTGGTGGTGCAGAAATGAAGACCGCCTTTGACCGCATGACCAAGCTGCGCTCCTATGTGGACGACAACTTCTCCGGCCGTGACTGGAACCTCGCTTCCGCCATGGTCATCGAAGGCAAGGCCGGCGTGCAGTTCATGGGCGACTGGGCAAAGGGCGAGTTCGTCAAGGCGAACAAGGTGCCCGGCACCGACTTCATCTGCATGCGCTTCCCCGGCACGCAAGGGTCCGTAACCTTCAACTCCGACCAGTTCGCGATGTTCAAGGTTGCCGACGACAAGGTTCCGGCCCAGCTCCAGATGGCCGCTGCCATTGAGAACCCGGCCTTCCAGTCGGCCTTCAACGTCGTCAAGGGTTCGGCTCCGGCTCGCACCGACGTGTCCGACGAAGCCTTCGATGCCTGCGGCAAGAAGGCGATCAAGGATCTGGCGGACGCGAACACTGCCGGCACGCTTTACGGCTCGATGGCCCATGGCCATGCCAACCCGGCATCCGTCAAGAACGCCATCTATGACGTGGTCACCCGCCAGTTCAACGGCGAACTGACCTCGGAAGAGGCCGTAACCGAACTGGCCGCCGCAGTCGAAGCGGCAAAGTAAGCCGGTTTCGATCCGTCCGGGATGCATTGGGCATCCCGGACCTTTCACAAAGACAGATTTTTTCACGGTGGTGTGAACATGGATACCCGCAGCCGGATGCAGGACCTTGTGCCCAAGCTGGTGCTTGGCCCGAGCTTCCTGATCGTCCTGATCTTCGTCTATGGCTTCATCGCCTATACCGGCCTTCTGTCGGTGACGGACAGCAAGATGCTGCCGTCCTACAATTTCGTTGGTCTTTCCAATTATTCCAAGCTCTGGGCCCTGCCGCACTGGTGGCGCGCGATCTCCAATCTGGCGATCTTCGCGACGCTCTACATCGTCATCTGCTCGGTGCTGGGTCTTGGCCTTGCCATCCTGCTCGACCAGAAAATCCGCGCCGAGGGTATCCTTCGGCCGATCTATCTCTATCCGATGGCGCTGTCCTTCATCGTTACCGGGACGGCCTGGAAGTGGTTTCTCGATCCCGGCATCGGCCTTGAAAACACCATGCACCTCTGGGGCTGGGAGAGCTTTACCTTCAACTGGATCAAGGACCGCAACTACGCCATCTATTGCGTCGTGATCGCCGCCGTCTGGCAATCCACCGGCTTCATCATGGCGATGTTTCTGGCAGGCCTGCGCGGCGTCGATAACGAGATCATCAAGGCAGCACAGATCGATGGTGCAACGGCGCCGATGATCTACCGCCGGATCATCATCCCGCTGATGCGCCCGGTCTTTCTTTCGGCCTTCGTCGTTCTCGCCCATCTCGCCATCAAGGCCTACGATCTCGTCGTGGCGCTTACCGGCGGCGGGCCGGGGCAGGCGACCGAACTTCCGGCGACCTTCATGTATTCCTACACCTTCACCCGCAACCAGATGGGCATCGGCGCCTCATCGGCGATCATCATGCTTGTGATGATCTTCTCGATCATCGTTCCCTACCTCTATTCCGAACTCAAGGGGAGAAGCGGTCATGAGCGTTCAAAGCCCAGACAACGCCATTTCCAGCGGCCGGCTGATGCGCGCCCTGATCTACACGGCCCTGATCCTGTTTGCCCTCTATTCGCTGCTGCCGCTCTACGTCATGGTGGTCAACTCGTTCAAACCACTTGAGGAAATCCGCCAGGGCGGCATGCTCAACCTGCCGGGTGTGTGGACGATCGAGCCATGGCTCTCGGCCTGGTCGACGGCACAGATCGGCGTGCAGCCCACGGGTCTCAAGCCCTTCTTCATCAATTCGATCCTGATGGTGGTGCCGGCCGTGGCGATCTCGACCATCATCGGCGCGCTGAATGGCTATGTGCTGACGAAGTGGCGTTTTCGCGGGTCGAACATCGTCTTCGGCATGCTGCTTCTGTCCTGCTTCATTCCGTTCCAGATCGTTCTGATCCCGATGGCGCGGATGCTCGGCATATTCGGCCTCGCCGGTTCGACGACAGGTCTTGTATTCGTCCATGTGGTCTACGGTATCGGCTTTACCACGCTCTATTTCCGCAACTATTACGAGGCCTTTCCGACCGAGTTGGTGCGGGCCGCGCAGATCGACGGGGCGAGTTTCTTTCAGATCTTCCGGCGTATCCTTCTGCCGTCGTCCGGCCCGATCATCGTCGTTTCGGTCATCTGGCAGTTCACCAATATCTGGAACGACTTCCTCTTCGGAGCCTCGTTCTCCGGCGCCTCGTCGACACCGATGACGGTGGCGCTCAACAACCTCGTGTCCTCCTCGACGGGGGTCAAGGAATACAATGTCCATTTCGCGGGCGCGATCCTCGCTGCTCTGCCAACGCTCATCGTCTACATCGTCTCCGGTCGCTACTTCGTCCGCGGTCTGATGGCCGGCGCCGTAAAGGGTTGAAGCCATGTCGTTTATGAAAATCACCAATCTGCGCAAGTCTTACGGCGCGCTGGAAATCCTCAAAGATATCAATCTTGAGATCGACGAAGGCGGCTTTCTGGTGCTTGTCGGCCCGTCGGGCTGCGGGAAGTCGACGCTGCTCAACACGATCGCTGGCCTCGAGCCGATCACCTCCGGCGACATCGCGATCAACGGCAAGTCGGTCGCCGGCCTGCATCCGTCGAAACGCGATATCGCCATGGTGTTCCAGTCCTACGCGCTCTACCCCAACATGACGGTGGCCGGAAACATCGCCTTTGGCATGGAAATTCGCGGGGTGCCGAAGGAGGAACGCGAAAAGGCGATCAAGCAGGTCTCGGAAATGCTGCAGATCAATCACCTGCTTCACCGCAAGCCGAGCCAGCTTTCCGGCGGCCAGCGCCAGCGCGTCGCCATGGGCCGGGCGCTGGTGCGCAATCCGCAGGTCTTCCTGTTCGACGAACCGCTTTCCAACCTCGACGCCAAGCTGCGTGTCGACATGCGCACCGAGATCAAGCGGTTGCACCAGCGCATGAAGACGACGATCGTGTATGTGACCCACGACCAGATCGAGGCAATGACGCTTGCCACCAAGATCGCGGTGCTCAAAGATGGCGTGCTGCAACAGTTCGGGACGCCGGCCGAGATCTACAACAACCCGACCAATCTCTTCGTGGCTGACTTCATGGGCTCGCCGGCAATGAACCTTCTGAACGCAACCGTCGAAGGTGGTGGCAATGATCTGAGTGTCGTGCTGGCACGTCCCGATGCCGAGCCGCTGAAGCTGCCGGTTTCGCAGGTAGAAGGGCTCTCCGCCTATGTCGGCAAACCGATCATCTTCGGGATCCGGCCGGAAGCGCTGACAGACCATGACGGGGCAGACAGAAACGCCCGCGCGCTCGTCGAGGGTGATTGCCTGATCGACGTGGTTGAGCCGGCGGGGTCCGATACTTTTGCCGTGACCAAGCTGGGCGGCAAGGAAGTCGTTGCACGCCTTCGCGCCGATGCGCCGATCGCGCCTGGACAGACGGCACGGCTTGCCTTCAATCTCGACAAGGCCGTCTACTTCGATCCGCAAAGCCAGAGCCGCATCCGCTGAGAACCCTCATGTCCACAACGCCTGACATCGTCATCATCGGTTCCGGCATCGGCGGCGCGACGATCGCGTCCGCCCTTGCCGGCTCGGGGGCACGGATCACGATCCTCGAACGCGGCGAGCGTCTTGCCGATACGCCCGAAACGCGCAGCTATCGTTCGATCTTCGTCGATGGCTACTTCCGTCCAAAGGAGATATGGCGCGAACCGGACGGAACCGCGTTCAATCCGGGGAACTTCTATTTCGTCGGCGGTAATTCCAAGCTCTTTGGTGCGGTCTTGCTGCGCTATCGTGCCGAGGACTTCACCGAGATGCAGCATCTTGGTGGCGTCTCGCCGGCCTGGCCGTTTTCCTACGAGGAGTTGGAGCCATGGTACGGCAAGGCGGAGCGGCTGTTCGAGGTGCGTGGCGAGCTTGGACAGGATCCGACCGAGCCTGTCCATTCGACGCCCTATGCCTATGGTCCGGTGCCGGACGAGCCGCCTATCGCCCGCGCCCGCGCCGAATTGACGGCCCAGGGACTGCATCCGGCGACCTTGCCGCTCGGCGTTGATATCGACGCCTGGTTGGCTGGCGGACGCACGCCGTGGGATGGTTTTCCGAACACTGGCAAGGGCAAGAAGGACGCCGAGAGCGCGCCGCTCGCTCTTGCGCTGAAGGACCCGAATATCGAGCTTGTCACCTCTGCTCACGTCGAGACGCTGGAGGTCGGGCCGGGCGGGCGGATCGAGGCCGTTAACTACACCCACAAGGGCGAGAGGAAACGGCTGTCCCCGAAGCTGGTGATCCTGTCGGCGGGCGCGATCAACTCCGCCGCGATCCTGCTGCGCTCCGGCGACGGCAAGGGGATCGCCAACCGGTCCGATCAGGTCGGTCGCAACTTCATGAACCACAATTGCAGCGCCATGCTGGCGATCAACCCGTTCCGGCGCAATGACAGCGTTTACCAGAAGACGCTGATGCTGAATGACTATTATCTGACCGGCGGTCGCGACGGCTTGCCGCTCGGCAATGTCCAGCTGCTGGGCAAGATCAACGGCGACATCCTCAAGGCCAATGCGCCGTGGTATGCGCCGCGCTTCGCGCTCGATTTCATGGCCGGGCACGCCATCGACTGGTACATGATGACGGAGGACTTGCCGAATCCGGACAGCCGCATCATGGTCGACGGCAAAGGCATCATCATGCAGTGGCGGCGCTCGAACATGGAGGCGCTGTCCGGTCTTGAGGCAAAGATGCGCGCGCATTTCAAGGCCGCAGGCTATCCAATCGTGTTGTCCCAACCTTTTGACAAACGCACGCCATCGCATCAGTGCGGAACGGTCAAAATGGGCAACGATCCGGCTTGCGCGCCGCTGGACCCGTTCTGCCGGGCGTTCGATCACCAGAACCTGTTCGTTGTCGATGGCGGCTGCCTGCCGACATCGGCTGCTGTCAATCCTGCCCTGACGATCGCGGCCCAGGCGCTGCGTGTTGCCGACCATATTCTTTCGAAGGATCTCGTGACATGACGGATCTTAGGCCTCCTGTTGCCATCGTCACCGGCGGTCGCCGCGGCATCGGTCTTGGCATCGCCAAGGCGCTGGCGAGGGATGGTTTCGATATTGCGATCACCGGCATCGGCGAGGCCGATCAAGTGAGCGCGGTGCTCGACGATCTGGCGGCGCTTGGGGCAAAGGCGATCTTTCTGAAGGCGGATCTTTCCGACCTTTCCGGTCACCAGGCGACCGTCGATGCGGTGCTTGCCGCTTACGGTTCTATCGATTGCCTGGTCAACAATGCCGGCATGGCTTCGGTTATCCGAGGCGATTTCCTCGAGATGTCTCCGGAGAATTTTGACACGATCCTTGCCACCAATCTGCGCGGTACGGTGTTTTTCACGCAGGCCGTCGTCAAGGCCATGCTGGCGTCGCCGTCAGGCGTGGCGCGCTCGGTGGTCAACATCACCTCCGTCTCGGCGACGATGAGTTCGCCCGAGCGACTGGATTACTGCATCAGCAAGGCGGGGCTTGCCTCGTTTTCGCAAGGGCTGGCCCTCAGGCTGGCAGAGACTGATATCGCCGTCTTCGAGGTGCGGCCCGGCATCGTCCGGTCGGACATGACGGCCAATGTATCCGGCAAATATGACGCACTGATCGACGGCGGTCTGGTGCCGATGAAGCGCTGGGGCGAGGCGGATGATATCGGCGGCATGGTTGCCGCCCTTGCCTCCGGTCGTTTCGGCTTTGCCACCGGGACGGTGATCCATGCGGATGGCGCGCTGTCGATCGGGCGGTTGTGAACTTTACCTCCCTTGAGGGTGAGGTCGCGCGAACGTGCGGGTGGGGTGATCCGTGGAGTGACGCGAAAAGTCACCCCACCCCGGAGTTTTGCTCCGCCCCCTCAAGGGGAGGGTGGAAACAATTTGAGGACGTGACATGACCTACGATTATATCATCACCGGCGCAGGACCCGCCGGTTGCGTGCTAGCCAACCGGCTGACCGAGGACCCCTATGTCAATGTCCTGCTGCTCGAAGCGGGCGGCAGCGACTGGAACCCGCTGTTTCACATGCCGGCCGGTTTTGCCAAGATGACCAAGGGCGTCGCCAGCTGGGGCTGGGAGACCGTGCCGCAAAAGCACATGAAAAACCGGGTGCTGCGCTATACGCAGGCCAAGGTCATCGGCGGCGGTTCGTCGATCAATGCGCAGCTCTACACCCGTGGCAATGCCGCCGATTATGATCTCTGGGCGAGCGAGGACGGCTGCACCGGCTGGGACTATCGCAGCGTTCTGCCCTATTTCAAGCGCTCCGAAGACAACCAGCGTTTCGCCGACGACTATCATTCCTATGGCGGGCCTCTGGGGGTCTCCATGCCAGTCTCGGGCTTGCCGATCTGTGACGCCTATATCCGCGCCGGACAGGAACTCGGCATTCCCTACAACCATGATTTCAATGGCAAGCAGCAGGCCGGCGTCGGATTTTACCAGTTGACCCAGCGTAATCGCCGGCGGTCGTCCGCTTCGCTTGCCTATCTCAACCCGATCCGCGACCGCAAGAACCTCACAGTGCGGCTGGGTAGCCGCGTGACACGGATCGTGCTGGAAGGGACGCGCGCCGTCGGCGTCGAGGTGGCGACATCCAAGGGCCTGGAAGTGATCCGGGCCGAACGCGAGGTGCTGGTGTCATCAGGCGCCATCGGCTCGCCAAAACTTTTGCAGCAGTCGGGTATCGGTCCGGCCGATCACCTGCGTTCCGTTGGTGTTGCGGTGAAGCATGATCTGCCGGGTGTCGGCTCCAACATGCAGGATCATCTCGATCTCTTCGTCATTTCCGAATGTACCGGCGACCACACCTATGACGGCGTCGCCAAGCTGCACCGGACGCTCTGGGCCGGGCTGCAGTATGTGCTGTTCCGCTCTGGCCCGGTCGCCTCCTCGCTCTTCGAGACCGGCGGCTTCTGGTATGCCGATCCGCAGGCTCGTTCACCGGACATTCAGTTCCATCTGGGCTTGGGTTCCGGTATCGAGGCGGGCGTCGCGAAGCTGAAGAATGCCGGCGTGACGCTAAATTCTGCCTATCTACACCCCCGTTCGCGCGGCACTGTGCGGCTGTCATCGTCCGATCCGGCGGCGGCGCCGCTGATCGATCCGAACTACTGGAGTGATCCGCATGATCGCAAGATGTCGATCGAAGGGTTGAAGATCGCCCGCGAAATCTTTCAACAGGCTGCGCTCAAGCCTTTCATAATGGCCGAGCGCCTGCCGGGACCGAAGGTGATGACTGACGCGGACCTGTTTGATTACGGCTGCGCCAATGCCAAGACGGACCACCACCCGGTCGGCACCTGCAAGATGGGCACCGGTCCGGATGCCGTGGTCGGACTGGACCTGAAGGTGCAGGGACTGGAGGGGCTGCGCGTCTGCGACAGCTCTGTCATGCCGCGCGTTCCCTCTTGCAACACCAACGGACCGACGATCATGATGGGCGAAAAGGGCTCGGACATCATCCGCAACCTGCAGCCTTTGCCGCCGGTCATTTTCGACCATGAACGCAACGACCAGCGGCCGCGTGCCCGCATACATATCAGCTAGGAATCCGCTATGATCCGCCACTGTGTTTTCATCCGCTTCAAGGACACTGTTTCAGCAGAGGAGCGCACCTCGATCCTTGCGGATATCGCTGCGCTGCAGCCGCTCATTTCCGGATATCTTGCCATCGATATCGGGCCCAATGTCAGCCCCGAAGGATTGGACAAGGGTTACACGAACGGCTTCATCATTGATTTTGCCGATACAGGTGCGCGCGATGACTATCTGGTGCATCCGGCGCATGAAAAGGCCGGCGGACGAATCGTTGCCGCGACAGAGGGCGGCATAGACGGTGTTTTCGTCTACGATTTCGATGTTGCCGGTTGAAATTTCTCGGCGGCAGGCAATATGAGGCAGTGTTCCAGAATGGACAAAAACTGCATGGTTCGCGCGTTTTTTCATCTTGGCGTGGAACAACAGGCTTGTTGGCTCGTTGTCGCGGATGGCGGCGCGATCATCTTCCGACAAAGCGAATTTCGGCAAGGGGATTCATTGGCAGGATCCACGCCAGGCATGGGAGCAAGGATCCAGGTCGCAAAGATTAGAAGCAATAGTTTCCGACGTCTTCAAGGGAATAACGAGGAGATTTCCCGACGCTGATGAGACGAGTTTGAGAGTTTTGAAATGACATGCAAAATTCTGGTAGTCGAAGATGAAATCTTCGTCGCAACAGAAATCGAATATGTGGTGTCCGAACTCGGACACAAGCCTATCGGCATCGCCGCAGACAAGGCTAAGGCCTTCGACCTTGCGCCGCTGGCCGACATAGCCCTCGTCGACCTCAATCTTCGCGACGGGCCAACGGGTATTGAGATCGGTCGCCTTCTTGCCGAACAGTATGGCGTAACCGTACTCTTCATGACGGCCAACCCTTCACAGCTGGGAGATGGTATTCCCGGAACGATCGGCGTTCTTCCAAAACCCGTGGGAGAAGAAGAGTTGATCAAGGCAGTCAACTATGCGGTTGCCAAGCGGTTCTCTCAGGAAGCCGAAGTGCCCACCCGGATGATGGTATTTTCATAACGCCGTCCTCGGCCACGGCCGGCAATCGCTGCCGCCAAGTCCCTGATCAAAGCCGTGATAGGCTATCCCTTACAGGAGGCGAGGCTGTGACAGCTTGCTGCTGCGGGAGATGGACGCGATCGGCATGGTCACGCTGACCTCGATACCATGCTCGGTCCATGCGCGGCCCAATGTGCCTCCCAGTTGTCCTTCGACACTGATCTTCATCAGGCGTGAACCGAAACCATCGACCTCCGGTGGACGCAGCGGATACAGGCTGCCACTTTCTTTCCATTCCAAGCCGTAGCTGTCGCCTGCCTTTTTCCCGATGATATCAAGCCGACCGGCGGCATGCGAAAGCGCGCCATATTTGGCGGAATTAGTCGCCAGTTCGTGCAACAACAGGGCCAGTGGTGTGGCTGCGCTATCCCCGATCGGCACGTCGTCACCGCGGAAGTTTATCCGCGTTTCATTGTTTTCCGCGGCATAGGGCTCAAGCAGTCGCTGCAACAGGCCAAAGATGGTCGTCTCGACGTCAATCGGTCGCGAGGATTTGCTGTGCGGTCGCACGAAATCATGGGCACGGCCCATCGCCTCGATGCGTTTGCGCAATTGCTCGGCAAAACCCCGAGATTCCGGCGCGGAACGGGCGGACAAGCCGATGATGCCGCTGAGCACCGAAAAGATATTCTTGATCCGGTGGCTCAGTTCGTGGGCGACAATCTCGCGTTCGGCCATGGCCATCTTGGCGTCGTGAATATCGGTGCAGGTACCATACCAGCGGCTGATCGCGCCTTTTTCGTCGCGCACCGGCAGGGCTCGTCCGAGCACCCAGCGATAGACGCCACTGTGATGCCGCAGGCGATACTCGATCTGATAGGGATCGCCAGTGTTAAGCGAATGGCCCCACGCTTCCCAGGCGCGCTCCTGGTCTTCCGGATGGAACATGCCGTTCCAGCCCTCACCGTCGGTTGAGCCATCGGGCATTCCGGTGAATTCATACCAGCGCGCATTGTAATAATCGTGGAAACCGTCCGGCTGCGTCGACCAGACCATTTGCGGCATGGCATCGGCAAGCGTGCGGAATGCGGCTTCAGACCGTTCATGGGCCTCTGCCGCAGCCTTCTGCGCGGTAATATCGACCGCGACGCCGGGAAAGCGGGTGCATTGCCCTGCTGCATCGAGGCTGGGCTGACCTTCTGCCAGCACCCAGCGGACCTCGCCATTTTTCTGGAGCAGCCGGTATTCGGCAGAAAAGCGCTCACCCGAGGCCATTGCCGCCTGCATCGACCGGGAAACAACCTCGACATCCTCGGGATGAATGCCGGAGAGATAGGCGGTGATTGGCGCCCCTTCCTCCGGGTTTTCGATATCGACGCCGTAGAGCGAGGAAAAGCGACGGTCGGAATAGACCTTGTCTTCACTCACACGCCAATCCCATGTTCCGACAATGCCGGACGCCCCGAGCGCCAACGACAATTGTTCGCGGCTACGCACCAGCGCCCGCTCTGCCAGAACGCGCTTGGTCGTTTCGGAGAGAATTGCCAGCGCCGCAATGACCACGCTGTCTTCGTCGATCACAGGACTGTAGTTAAGATTGAGCCAAACTTCTTCGGCCATGCCGTTGCGGTAAAGCGTGAACTGCTGGTCCTCATAGGATAGCGTTCCGCCATCAAAGACCGTGTCGATAACCATCTTGTTGAAATCGGCAACCTCCGGCCAGGAACTAAAAGCCGATGCGCCGAAGCATTGCGGATGGCGCTTGCCGGCGATGGTCTTGTAGCCTTCGTTGTAGATAAGGATGCCTTCCCGCCCGACAAGCAGCACCATTGGCACTGGAGAGGCGAGCATGATACGTACAGTGGAGATCAGTGATGCAGGCCAGCCCTCGATCGGGCCGAGTGAGGTTGACTGCCAGTTCATCGTGTCGAAACGGTGCAGCATCTCGCTGCCTGCCATCTTTGCTGCGATATCAACGCCGCGCGAGGCGAACAAAGGTTTCGACATAGTTTTTATCTCAAATTAATGCAGGAATACAAATACCTGATTTTGGCTTTGGAACAGACATATAGTCCGGCTCAACGGGAAGTCATCTGTACTTGTGCAAAATCCATAGCGGAATTTTTCAGCTTAATCGCGCTTTGACCGACACGGAGTTCGGAAACAGTTGCCCTTAGCCGCGATTCATCTTAGAATCACCTAATGAGCCGCTTGCAACTTTGTTTGCGCCGCGTCCGGCTTTTGTCCGAATGATTGCCAGTGAACGGGTTTTCCAAGACATGGTTTCAGAAACCGTGCAGAGCCCTGACCTTCAGGGCGGCAGGGTGCAATCGACGCGTTCCTGAATGGCCTTCAGCCATGCGTTGTTTCCAGATCCAGGCCGTGGGCTGAAAGGCTAAGACGATCGTGTGCGTCCTTGGGTGGCGGAGCATGGGAACTCTGTTTTCCGATCGCCTCAGCCCTGATCATATCTTTGCTTGTGCCGGAACAAAACCCTGCTGGAAATTGTTCTCCGCTTCATCTGTGGAGGTTCTGCATGTTCATACGTTTCGGATACGAGATCGGCATCCATTGCGAGCAGCCGACCCCGATGATGACTTATCTTTCGATCGATCGGGACCGTCGTCACGCGGTTGTCAGCGAGCGCGGGCCCATCGCCAGTCCGGCCATAAGCATGAGTGAAATTTCCGATCCCTTCGGCAATACTTGCATGCGCATGGTCGTGCCGGAGGGTGGTGTTCATCTGAGTTATGATGCGGTGATCCGCGACAGTGGCGCTCCCGATCCAGTTAATCTCGCCGTCCAGGCTGTTCCGGTTGAAAAACTGCCTGCAGCGTGCCTACCGTATCTTTCGGCCAGTCGTTACTGCGAAACCGATCGCTTTGGTTCTTTGGCATGGCGCTTGTTCGGCGAGGTCGAGCCCGGTTGGGCGCGGGTGCAGGCGATTTGCGACTATGTGCACGAGCGGCTCTTGTTCAGCTATGGTTATGCGGCGACCTTGCGTACCGCCATGGAGGCCCATGATGAGCGCGTCGGCGTCAGCCGGGATTATGCCCATCTGGCGGTGACGCTGTGCCGGGCCATGAACATGCCGGCCCGCTACGTGAACGGCTATATGGGCGATATCGGCGTGCCCGAAAACCCGGCGCCGATGGATTTCAATGCCTGGTTCGAAGTCTATCTCGGCGATCGCTGGTACACGTTCGATGCGCGCAACAATGAGCCGAGGATCGGTCGCATAGCGGTTGCACGGGGCAGGGATGCCGCGGACATTCCCCTGATCCAGACCTTCGGCAAACATGAATTGACCACTTTCACTGTCTGGACCTGCAAGGAGACGGATGCAGCCCTGACACACTCGCACAAAAAGGCGGACGTTTCTCTTGTGACGCCGTGGTTCAGCGAGCGCTGGACCCGCCATGTTCAGGAGAGGGAACATCAGCACGAACAGGATCACTCCCATCTCTGAAAAATTGGGGGTGCTGCTGAAACAAAAGGAACTGATTTTTCACTTTTAAGTCGGAATCCGCAAAAAGATATCTATAAAATCTGTGGAATATATCGGACAACGTGACTGTCAGTTGCTTTTGGCGGGATTGGGGCTGTTTTCCCGTCTGGCCCAACGCGCAAGGAGGACGACATGCAAAGTTTTAGGCCGATCCGCAATTCATCCTATGTCCCCGGCCCTGAGCCGCGGATAAACTGGAGTTTTGCCGCCCAGGGCGCTGCCTTCGCTGCTGCGTTCCTATTCGTAACCGCTTTCGTCTGCGGCATTCTCTGACATCAGATCAACTGGCGCGCGACAGATGTTCATGGATAGCGAGCCATTGACCATCGGCCGATCTGGTAAAGACAATCGTTTCCCGTTCCCGGCTGATCACCGGCTCGCCGCCAAACTCCGCCTCGGTTTCCACGCTGTGTGTGAAGACCGCAACGTCGCCGGCTATCTGCAGGTTCCGCTCGCTGGAGTGGCAAGACCGCACGCGAAACCCGTCACGGCTTTCCCACAATGCCCATTCGGCCTCATATTCGGCCCGGCTTTTCAAAGTCCGATCAAGGTTGTGAAAAATGAAGGTCGCGTCCGGTGAAAAGGCCGCGAAATAGGCGTCGCGCTCATGGCGTGAAAACGCCGCGACAAGCTGTTCGGCGGCGGCAAGAACCGCCTGCTTGGTGTTTTCCATCCCTGTATTTCCTGTTTTTATGAAAGTTTTGGCGGGCCCATCAGCGTGGCAATCGGCCGGTTCTGTCGCGCGACCTCTTCCTTCAGTGTCTCCAGCGGCATGGTCTCGTCGCGAACGAACTCCGTGAACATGGTGTTGAGATTGTTGAAGATCATCTGGCCGACGGCCACCGTGTCGATGCCCGGCATGATCGCGCCGCGCAGTTGCAGCTTGCCGATCAGCATCGAGACCTGATCGCAGAGGCGACCGTCAAGCTCGGTGTAACGCTTGCTGAACGGGCTTTCCGGCTGCTGGATCGACATCGCCATGGCGGTGCGCCACATTTCCTTGGAGAGGTAGAACAGCGAGTGATCGTAATACTGATTGATCAATGCCTTCAGGGCCTCGATCACGGTCGAAGGCGGATTTTCGACGATCGCCTTGCCGGCCTCGAGAACCTCCTCGACTTCCATCGAGACGGCGGCGACCAGAATGTCGCCCTTGTTTTCATAGTAGTTGTAGAAGGTGCCGACCGAAATCTCGGCGATCTGTGCGATGTCCTCGATCCGAGCGGCGTCATAGCCGACATCGCGAAACAGGCGCGTCGCCGCTTCCAGGATGCGGCGGTTCCGATCCGCCTTCTGTTTAGCGCGAAGCCCCGCCATTGCTTGATCCTCTTCTGCCCGTCACTTTTCTGAATGCCCTCAAAATTAATATTGACTTAAAAAATGAACTCATTCAATCTTTTTCTCGAAGGCGCCGGAATGAGCGTCAAACCAGAGGGCAACATGATGACATCTTCCATGAAGGGCGCTTTTGCGCGCCGGTTTTTGCGTCTGCCGCCGCCACTGCCGTTGCGGCCGTTTCGATTGTTCCGACAGCTACCCCTGCCTTCGCGCAGGACGAGCTCAATGCCCTGGTCTGGTGCGACCACACCGACCCGGCGCTGATCGAGCCGTTCGAAAAGGCCAACAACGTCAAGGTCAATCTGAAAGACTACGAGGGAACGGGTGCGGCGCTTTCGATCCTCGAACAATCGCAGCCGGGTGACTGGGATGTGCTTGTCATTGACGGCGTCGATGTCCAGCGCGCCGTCGGCATGGACCTGCTCGCCGAAATACCGGCCGATGCGTTGCCGACAGCCGATCTCTTCCCGGAAGTGCGCATGGAAGCCAACAACACCAAGGACGGCAAGACCTACGCCGTCACCGAGAAGTTCGGCTACAACACGATTTCCTACGACAAGACCAAGGTCGATCCGAAGGACATGCAGGACCTTTCGATCATCTGGTCCGACAAATACAAGGGCCGCATCGCGCTCTATGACTATTACCTGCCGATGATCGGTCTGGTCGGCCTCGGGCTCGGCAAGAAGACCGCCGAACTCTCGGACGCCGACATGCCGGCGATCGCCGAAAAGCTCTCCGAGATGAAGAAGGTCTCCAAGCAGGTGAGCGACGTCGTCTCCTCTCAGACGGCGCTTGCGACCGGCGAGGTCGATATTCTGGTCGGCGGCGGCGAATGGATCACGGCAGCACTATCAGGCGAAAAGCCAAACCTCGACTGGACCGTGCCGGATCAGGGTGCCGTTCGCTGGGCCCAGTCGATCGGCGTGATGAAGACGTCGAAGAAGCAGGAACTGGCGCTGAAATTCGTCCAGTATATCGTCAGCCCGGAAGGGCAGGCGCGGCTTGCGACATCCTCCTGCTATTGGGCCATGCCAGCCAACGCCAAGGCCGGCGAACACCTGAGCGATGCCCAGAAGGCGGCGCTGCGCTGGAACGACCAGGCAGCCTACCTGAAGAAGACGCAGCTCTATCCGATCCCCAGCGCCGAACTCGACCAGAAGATGCAGGACGCCTGGACGGACATGATGCAGCAGTAGGAAGCTGCGTGACGATTGCCCCTCACCCTAACCCTCTCGCCGCCAGCAGGCAGAGGGGACGACGGAGTTTGCCGCTTGGTCCTTCTCCCCGTTAAAACGGGGAGAAGGTGCCCGATAGGGCGGATGAGGGGCTATTCCAGAACCGGAGCTTTGCAGCATGTTCGCCCAAACCCTCGAACAGACCGAACGTCGCAAGGCCTGGGGCTTCGTCGCGCCGGCGCTTGTCTGGACGCTCGCATTCTTCGTGGTGCCGTTCCTGTTCATGGTGGCGATGAGCCTGTGGTCGCGGCAGAGCGGCCAGATCGTCAGGGCCTGGAATCTCGACAACTATTTCGCCTTCTTCGAAAAGGCTGCACTGTTCAAGGGGCTGATCAATTCGCTCGAGATAACGCTGATCGTTACCGTTCTCTCGGTGCTGCTTGCCTATCCGCTCGCCTGGATCATCGCCGAGCGGGTGCCGAAACGCTTCCAGCGCCTGGCGCTGATCCTGGCGATCCTGCCGTTCTGGACCTCCTATGTGGTCCGTTCCTATTCCTGGCTTCTGGTTCTTTCGAAAAACGGCGTCGTCAACCAGACGCTGATGACCATCGGCCTTGTCAGCGAACCGCTGGAGCTTGCCAGCAACCGCACTGCGACGGTGATCGGCTTTGTGCATTTCTTCGTCATGCTGCTGACGCTGACGATCTATGCCAATCTCGTGCAGCTCTCGCCCAACTATCGCCGCGCCGCCGCCGATCTCGGGGCGAATGCCTTCCAGACCTTCCGACATGTCATCCTGCCGCTGACGCTGCCGGGCATCATGACCGGTGCCTTCCTCACCTTCGTGCTGTGCATCGGCGACTACGTCACGCCACAGATCCTCGGCGGCAACAACGAGCTCGTGCTGCCTCAGATCATCATGCTGCAGCTCGGTCGCCGCGCCGATTTTCCGATGGCGGCGGCATTGTCCATCATTCTGATGCTGGCGGTCACGCTTGCCTATGTGCTCTGCGCGCGCTGGCTGAAGATCGAGAGGGCATGACGATGCGCAATGTTCTGATTTCCACGGTATCCTGGGTCTATGCGACGCTGATCTTTGGTTTCATCTTCCTGCCGGTCGCGGTCCTCGTGCTGTTCTCGTTCCAGGACGGCCGCCTGCCGGTGCCGCCGTTCAACGGCTTTTCGACGCAGTGGTACGCGGCGGTGTTTGCCGATCGAAAACTGATGGCGGCGCTCGCCAATTCGTTTGTCGTCGCGCTGGTTTCCTCGCTGATTGCCTGCCTTCTCGGCTTCCTCGCAGCCTATGCGCTTGCCCGCCACAAGCTGCCGGGCTCGGCGCTCCAGCGCGGCCTTCTGATCGCGCCGATGACGGTGAGCTACCTGATCATCGCGCTTGGCCTGCTCACCGTGCTCAACACGTTCGGCATTCCGCTGTCGCTCTGGACGGTCGGCGTGGGCCATGTGGTCATCAACCTGCCGCTCTGCTTTGCCATCATCTATTCCTCGATGGGCGATCATCACATCAATATCGAGCGGGCGGCGCGAGATCTCGGCGCCAGCGATTTTAAGGTCATGGTGCTGGTCACCGCGCCGATGCTGATGCCCTCCATCCTGGCGGCCTTCTTTCTCTCCGTCACGTTCAGCTGGGACGAGTTCATCATCGCCTTTCTCCTGTCGCGCTTCGACGTGACGCTGCCGGTGGAGATCTGGAGCCTGTTGCGCTCCGGGCTCAATCCGAAGACCAATGCCATCGGCTCGCTGGTCTTCCTGGTCTCCGTCGCTGCCCTGCTGCTGCTTGAATTCACGCTTTTCAGAAAGTCCGGAAAATCATGACCGCTGCGGTTTCCGTCGAGAACGCCACCAAGACCTTCGGCCCGTTCACGGCGCTGAACGATGTTTCGCTCGAAATCGCCGCCGGCGAGTTCATCGTGCTGCTTGGGCCGTCCGGCTGCGGCAAGACCACGCTGCTTTCGATTCTCGGCGGCTTTCTGTCGCCCAGCCGCGGGCGTGTCCTGATCGGTGGCCGCGAGATGACCAATGTCACCCCGGCCAAACGACCGACCACGACGATGTTTCAGGATTATGCGCTGTTTCCGCACATGAAGCTCAAGGACAATGTCGGCTTCGGCCTGCGGATGCGCGGCATGGCAAAGACCGAGCGCGATGAAAAGGCGCTTGGTTTCCTCGATCTCGTGGGCTTGAGGACTGCGGCCGACAAGAAGCCGCATGAGCTGTCCGGTGGGCAGCGCCAGCGGGTCGCGCTCGCCCGCGCGCTCGCCGTCGATCCGGAGGTGCTGTTGCTCGACGAGCCGCTGGGCGCGCTCGACCTGAAGCTGCGTCGCCAGATGCAGGATGAGTTGAAGGCAATCCAGAAGCGCGTCGGTACCACCTTCGTGCATGTCACCCACGACCAGGAAGAGGCGATGGCGATCGCCGACCGCATCGTCGTCATGAATCAGGGGCGCATCGAGGATATCGGTGCGCCGGCCGATATCTACATGCGGCCACGTTCGCTGTTTTCGGCCGGCTTCATGGGCGAGGTCAATTTCATCCCGGGCCGCGTTACCGCTCTCGATCCGACTTCGGCTACAGTCGAAACCGCGCTCGGTACCGTGACGTTGTCTCTAACCGCCTTTACCGCCGGCGCTCCCATTGCCGGGCAAGCGGTTACGTTCTGCATCCGGCCGGAGCATTTCCGTCGGGCGGAAGGTGAGCAAGCGAATCTCGTTTCGCTGGGGCAGGCGCGCATCACCGGCCAGGCCTTTTTCGGCACGCACTACCGCTGCCACCTGGCGCCCGATGCCGCACCTGACCTGTCGCTGGTTGTGCACATGCGGCAATCGACCCATGTATCTGATGGTGATGCTGTTCCACTTGCCGTCCCGGCAAAGGATGTGGTTGTCTTGCCCGGCACGACGAAGGACACTTGAGACGATGCAGCGCATCCCCGCCGACAAATGGTATGCCGTGAAGCGTCTCGCCGATGACGTGACCTCTATCTGCGAGCCCTTCATCCAGGAATTCTACCGCTGCAACATCTGGCACATTCGCGGCCGCGATCGCGACATGCTGGTGGATAGCGGCATGGGCGTGGTTTCGCTGCGGGAATACGTGCCGCTGGTCACCGAGCGCGACCTGATCGCCGTCGCCAGCCACACGCATTTCGATCATATCGGCTGCCACCACGAGTTCGAATGCCGGGCGGTGCATGCGGCCGAAGCCGATCTTCTCGCCAACCCGACACGCGAAAACACCCTGGCCGACCCTTACGTCACCGACGATATCTTCGATGCGCTGCCGCCCGAACCCTATTGCTCGAAGTGTTATGCGGTGAAGAAAGCGCCGGCGACGCGGATACTTCATGATGGCGATGTGATCGACCTCGGCGATCGGCATTTCGAGGTCATCCATACGCCGGGGCATTCCCCGGGGGTATTGCGCTTTACGAAAAGGCGACCGGAACTCTGTTCTCCGGCGATATCCTCTATGACGGTCCCCTGATCGAGGATACCTATCATGCCAACGCCACTGATTATCTCGCCTCCATGGAGCGCCTGTTGAAACTGCCTGTTCGCATCGTGCATGGCGGGCATTTTCCAAGCTTTGGCGGCGAGCGCTATCGCCTGTTGATCACCGACTGGCTTAACGAAAAACACAAGACGATCTGACGGGAAGGACAGGACGAAGGCTCGATAGACGCAAGTTCTACATCACCGGCAAATGGGTTGCCCGCTCGGGGTGAACGACCTCGAAGTGCTGAACCCGGCAACGGAAAAGCCGATCGCCGTGATTTCCATGGGCACGGCAGCGGATACCGATCGCGCCGTAGCGGCAAGGAAGTAACGGTCGGCGATCCGACGCAGGAAGGCAGCCATGTCCAGTTCGGCCGCGTGCAGGCCCTGATCGAGGCCGGCGTCGCCGAGGGGCAAAGCTTCTCGTCGGTGGACCAGGCTAGCCGGAGGGCTTCGAAACCTGCAATTTTGTCAAGCCGACGATCTTTGCCGATGTCAACAACACGATGAAAATCGCCCGTGAAGAGGTCTTCGGCCCGGTTCTCGCGATCATGCCGTTCGATAGGGAAGAGGAAGCGATCACGATCGCCAACGACACCAATGACGGTCTGGCGGCCTACGTCCAGACAGGGGATCCGAAACGGGGCCGAGCGTGTCGCCTCGCGCCTGCGCGCCGGCATGGTCTACATCAATGGCGGCCCGCATCGCTAAGGCAGCCTGATCGGCGGCTACAAACAATCCGGGAACGGCCGCGAAGGCCGCATGTTCGGGCTGGAGGATTTCCTCGAGGTCAAGACGGTTCACCGGCCGGAGGCGGCGGCTTAGGAAGTTGCAGGGCAGACTCTGAAGGTTGTGGGATGCTCCCTCTTCTCCCCAGCGGGGAGAAGGTGGCCCGAAGGGTCGGATGAGGGGAGTTGCATATTCAGAGTTCGCCGAGAGACCTCCTCATCGCCTCGCTTGCGCCCGGCACTTCTCCCCGATGGGGAGAAGTGGAACCGTAGGCTCTCTTCACCAAATCTCATGATCCCATCAGGGGAAATGGCTGTTGCCATGCACCGGCTTCTGATAGCTGCCATTCTTTCCCGCGCGCCGCGATGTGTTGCGCCAGTTCGCATGGTATCGTTTTCGTGACAGACACCGCTCCTCCATCCTCGTTAAAATCCGAGACCAGCAATCGTCTGGCGCTTGCAGCGCTTCTGATCGGCGGCATTTTCATCGGCGGGTCGCCGATCTTCGTGCGGCTGTCTGAAGTCGGACCGATGTCGACGGCTTTCTGGCGAGTTGCGCTGGCTTTGCTGCCGCTTCTCATCTGGTCGCGAGCAGCGGCCGCGACTGCGACGGATTCCAAACCCGCGGGCTTTGCGGACTGCGCCCATCTCGTCTTACCCGGCGTGTTTCTGGCCGCGGACCTCGCCGCCTGGCATTTGGCCCTGCACATGACATCGGTTGCCAATGCGACGCTGCTGGCCAATCTCGCGCCCATCTTCGTGACGCTGGGTTCATGGGTTTTGTTTCGTGCCCATGTCAGCCGCCTGTTCATTGCCGGCCTTGTCACGGCGCTCCTGGGTGTCGTCGTGCTCAAGGGCGGGCCGGCGGCGATTGGAGACGGCAAGCTTGCCGGCGACGCGACGGCCGTTGTCGCCGCCGTATTCTACGCAGGCTATATCCTGTCCATCGGCCGGCTGCGTGCCCGGTTCTCGACGATCCGCATCATGATCTGGAGCACGGCCTCGGCTGCGATCTGTATGCTGCCGCTGGCGCTGATGTTCGAGGCGGATTTCATGCCGGTGGCGCTGTTCGGCTGGGCGATGCTCGCCGGTCTCGCCTTTATCAGCCACGCCTCCGGGCAGGCGCTGATCATCTATGCGCTGGCCTTCCTTCCTGCCGCTTTCTCGTCGCTGACCCTGCTGCTTCAGCCCGTGGTTGCCGCCATTCTTGCGTGGCTGCCGCTCAGCGAACCCGTCGGCCTGATGCAGGCGATCGGCGGCGCCATCGTGCTCGCCGGCATTCTGGTCGCACGTCGCGGCTGAAGATCAGATCCCATTCAGATACCCGGCAATTCGAAATTCGAAAGCCGTTCCTCTAGCAGGAGGATAGTTTCCGCATCGGCATTGGCGAAGGCAAAACGCAGGTAGCTTTCCTGTCCCTCGCCGAAATAGTCGCCTGGCAGGCAGACGATACCGGCGACCTTGGCCAGTTTTTCCGCGACGAATTCCGAGCGGATATCCGGATAGGGATGGCGGATATAGGCGAAATAGGCGCCGATTGCCTGCAACCTCCAGCCGGAAAGCCTGCTCATTACCTGTTTCAGCGCATCTGCGCGCTTTTCGATTTCGGCGCGGTTGTCGGCACGCCAACCGTCGAGAGCCGGTATGGCCCTGGCGACGGCCGCCTGTGCGGAACGGGGCGCGCAGATCTGCAGATTATCCATGATCTTGGCGATCTGCTCGATCAGCGCCGGACCTGCGGTAATCGCGCCCAGCCGGTGGCCGGGAATGCAGAAGGATTTCGAGAAACTGTAGAGACCGATGAAACTGTCCTGCCATCCCTCGACCGACAACAGATTATGCGGCGCGCCGCTGCCGGAGGGTATGAAGTCACGATAGGTTTCGTCAAGGATCAGCCATGTGCCGTTTTCGCGGCAGAGTTCATGGATGCGTGACAGGAGGTCAACGGGGTAGACGGCGCCCGTGGGATTGTTGGGCGAGACAAGGGCCAGCGCGCGGATGCCCGGTTTCAACGCAGCCCGGATGGCTTCGATGTCAGGCAGGAAGCCCTCATAGGGATCGCAGGGCACGAGTTCCATGCCGATGCCGAGCATGGCAAGGGTCGTTTCCTGGTTGAAATAGAAGGGGTTGGTCATCAGGATCGTGTCGCCGGCACCGGCCACCGCCATGGCAGCGCAGATGAAGGCCTGGTTGCAGCCGGAGGTGACCTGAATGTTTTCGGCCGAGACACTGGCGCCGTAGACGCCGGAAACATGCTCCGCATAGGCGGTCCGCAGGACCTGTTCGCCGGCGATCTCGCCATAGCTGGTATAGGCGGTGGAGGCTGCCGCTTCGCCCAGCCATGTCAGCATGTCGGGATGCGGCGGATAGCCCGGCACGGCCTGGCTCAGATCGATCAGCGGGCCGCGTGCGCCGTCATAGGCCTTTCCCCAGGCAAGGACGGAGGGCACCGGTGGCGGCGACAGTCGGGTGATGAGCGGATTGAAATGCGGCATTGCGTCTATCCTGTGGTTTTAGAGCCTCGTTCCCTTAATATGACCCATTCTGTTGGCTCAAAACAGCCGCTTCACAAGAAGGATGGCGCGGAGCGATGCCGTTCATCGGTCAAGCCATCCGCCGCAGTGGACGGCTGTTTTCAGCCAACCCGAAGGGCTGGATGAATTTTGGCCATCACCGGCGGCGGCCGTCTCGACCGCAGCTTCTGCTGCGCTCTTCGCCAACCGCCTTGGGTCTGGCCAAAATTCCTTCCAGCAGAATGGGTCGTATTAAGGGAACGAGGCTCTAAGGCTTTGCGCGGCGCTTCCGGGTGGTTTCCGGACGCTTGACGCGCGTAGGGGAGGAAACAGGCTGGAATGTGTCTTTCGGCGAAAGCCGTTCCGGTGCACTGATCTTCGGCGCACTCATCTTTGGCGTGCGGGCGCGGATGATGGTGCGGGCCGAGGTTTGCAGTTCGGGCATGGGGTCGCTTTCGAGCGCCGAAAACAGCCAGTCGATGAAGACTTTCACGATCGGGGCTGCCCGGTTCTCGTTGCGGCAGGCCACGTAGAAGGCGTCGTTGGCTGGCACCGTCAGATCGAAGGGTGCGATCAGTTCGCCCTTGGCGATCAGGCTGCCGGCGGTGATCGTGTCGCCGAGCGCCACGCCCTGATTGTGGAGTGCTGCTTCCGTCGAAAGCCGCGCGTCGCTCATGAAATGCTGGCGACCACGGGGAATATCGATGCCGTCGGCGGCAGCAAGCCAAGTGTTCCATTCGCGCCCGTCATCGCCGTGCAGGATGACGTGATCGCGCAAATCGCGCACCGAGCGCAACGGCCGCATGTTGAGCAGCGTCGGGCTTACAACCGGAAAAAGCTCCAGTCGGCTCCACAGTCGTGCCCAGCAATCCGGCCAGTTGCCGTCGCCATAGAGCATGCAGACGTCGACATCGGGTGAAAACAGCTGTCCGGCGTCGTTGGAGGCGATCAGCGTCAGCCGAACATCGGGAAATTGCTCGGTGAATTGGTGCAGGCGCGGGATCATCCAGAACGACAAAAGGGCAGGGACACAGGTGATCTTCAGTTCGCCGCTGGTCGTCGGTCGCGTCATTGCGGCCGTTGCTGCCGCTATTCCCTCGAAGGCGTGGGTCACCGCCGGAAGCAGCAGCGCGCCCTGCGAGGTCAGCTTCAGCCGTTTGCCGCTGCGCTCGAACAGATCGACGCTGAACGACTGTTCCAGCGCGCGAATCTGGTGGCTGATTGCGCCATGCGTGACGTTCAGTTCTCGCGCCGCCGCCGAAACGGACCCGCGCCGCGCCGTTGCCTCGAAAGCGCGCAGAGGGTTCAGCGGGGGCAGGCGGCTGGACAAGCAGGCACTCCGGGCCGGAAATTCACATGTGAGGTTTTCTCACATGAAACGCTATAACAATGTCAATTGATTTTCCAATCAATTTGTTTCCTAATATCGTCAACAGAGGCAGAAGCCCGGGGAACATGCAAACGGATATACGGTAAAACACCGCCACTCCGTATCTGGCGATCATTGCAGAGCTTTTAAAGGCGCTGGCGATTGCCCATTCTCATCTCCCCGGCGTAGCGACCAAGGAAAAGCGGACATGGCGTGGGACGAAGCAAAGCTTAGCGAACTCAAGACGAAGTATGGCGCAGGCTATGGCGGCGATATCTTCGATCCTGCCTTCCGCAAAGTGGCGGACAAGATTTTCTCCAAGAGCGGTACGCGACTGGCGCCTTATGCCGGTATTCCGACCTTTCTGACTGCGCCTTACATGCCGGTCGATGCGGAAAATCCGGATTTCGGCAATCTGCAAGTGGCGATCAGCGGCGTGCCGATGGATCTCGGCGTCACCAACCGCCCGGGCTCCCGCTTCGGGCCGCGGGCCATGCGCACGATCGAGCGCATCGGTCCCTACAACCATGTGCTTGATTGTGCGCCTGTCTTCGATCTCCGCGTTGCGGATATCGGCGACGTGCCGTTCCAGAGCCGCTACCGGCTGGAACTCAGCCATGACGATATCGAGAAGCGCATCAACCAGATTGTCGATGCCGGAGTGGTGCCGCTTTCGGTCGGTGGCGATCATTCGATCAGCCACCCGATCCTGAAGGCGGTCGGCAAAAAGCGCCCCGTTGGCATGATCCACATAGATGCCCATTGCGACACCAGCGGCTCCTTCGACCAGACGAAATTCCACCATGGCGGACCGTTCCGCAATGCTGTGCTCGACGGCGTGCTCGATCCGACGCGCACCGTGCAGATCGGCATTCGCGGCTCGGCGGAATATCTCTGGGAGTTTTCCTACGACAGCGGCATGACCGTGATCCATGCCGAAGACGTCACCGGCGTGGGCATGCCGGCAATCATCGAGAAGGCGCGGGCGATCGTCGGCGACGGCCCCACCTATCTTTCCTTCGACATCGACAGCGTTGATCCGAGCTTTGCGCCGGGCACAGGAACGCCTGAGGTCGGCGGCCTGACCACGCGCGAAGTGCTGGAACTCATCCGCGGGCTGAAGGGCATCAATCTCGTCGGCGGCGATGTCGTCGAGGTCGCGCCGCAGTATGATGCCACAACAAACACCGCCCATGTCGGCGCGCAGGTTCTGTTCGAGATCCTCAGCCTCATGGTGTTCAGCCCGTTCGTGCAAGGCAAGCGCGACTGAGTGCAGGATACAGCCGTGCGGACCGTAGACCTGCATACTGCACGGTATTAAAACAGGCGCATCGTTTGCATGCGCCGTCAAAACAACGGGAACCGGCCAAAGTGCCGAAAACAGGAGAAACATGATGAAGGATCTCGTCAACAGGCCGCTCGGTCGTCGCGCCGTTCTGGCCGGCGGTGCTGCTGCCGTATCGATGCTGGCCATGCCGTCCATTCTGCGGGCGCAGGACAAGTCGCTGAAGGTCGGCGTCTATGGCGGCTATTTCAAGGATTCGTTCGACAAGAACATCTTCCCGGACTTCACAAAGGCAAGCGGCATCGCGGTTGAATCGATTGCCGAGCCGACCGGCGAAGCCTGGCTGGTGCAGCTCGATCAGGCCGCCAAGGCGGGTGCTGCTCCGGCCGACGTCTCGATGATGTCGCAGGTCTCGATGCTCAAGGGCCAGTCCACCGATCTCTGGGCGCCGCTTGACGTTACCAAGATTCCGAACGCGTCGAACCTGATCGACCGTTTCGTCAACAAATATCCGGATGGTCGCATCGCCGGTATCGGCGCCGTGTCCTGGTACATCACGCTCGTCACCAACACCGATGTGTTCAAGGAAGCGCCGACCTCCTGGGAAGCGCTGTGGGATCCGGCAAATGCCGACAAGCTCGGCCTGCTCGCGCTCGTCTCCAATTCGTTCCTGCTCGAAGTGACGGCCAAGACCTATCTCGGCGGCACCAATGCGCTGGACACTGAAGAGGGCATCCAGAAGGCGTTCGATAAGCTGGCCGAAGTCAAGCCGAACGTCCGGCTGTGGTATCGGGACGAAGCGCAGTTCGAACAGTCGCTGAAGTCGGGCGAAATCCCGATGGGCCAGTATTATCACGACGTCACCGGCCTTGCCGCCGCAGATGGCAATCCGGTCCGCTCGACCTTCCCGAAAGAGGGCGGCATCCAGGATTCGGGCTGCTGGGCGCTGTCGCGCGCCTCGACCAAGGTCGAGGAAGCGCATGTCTTCATCGACTATATGAGCCAGCCCTCGATCCAGGCGACCCTGTCGCGCAAGGTCGGGACGTCGCCGACGGTCAAACGCGAACTGACGGACCTGACCGATGCGGAATTTGCTGCCGTATCGTCCGACATCGATCCGATCATTCCGCGCTACGATCTCTACCAGACCAAGTCGGACTGGCTGAACCAGAAGTGGACGGAACTGATCGTCGGTTGATTTATACCCTCCTCTCGAGGGGAGGGTCGGCACGCAGTGCCGGGGTTGGGTGACCTCTTGCGCCAAACAATCGATCACCCCCACCCGCAGCTTTGCTGCGACCTCCCCCTCAAGGGGAGGTAAAGGCCGCCGAGACCTTCTGGAGTCGTGCGTGCTCACTGAATATATGATTTCCGCATGATGCGAAAAGACAGGAACACCATGTCAGGCCTTGCCCTTACCAATGTCACCAAGGAATTCGGGAGCTTCACTGCGGTCAACAATGTCGGGCTGAATGTGCCGCATGGCACCTTCGTCTGCATGCTCGGACCATCCGGTTGCGGCAAGACAACCCTGCTGCGCATGATCGCTGGCCTCGACCTGCCGACGAGCGGTTCGATCCGGCTTGACGGCGAGGACATCACCCATGTGCCGACGCACAAGCGCAATCTCGGCATGGTGTTTCAGTCGCTCGCGCTGTTTCCGCATCTGACGGTCGGCGAGAACATCGCCTATCCGCTGCGCATCCGAAGTGCGCCGAAGGAAGAGCAGAAGAAGCGGGTCGATGAGCTGCTGTCGATGATCCATCTTTCCGGCTATGCTGACAGGCCGGTGTCCAAACTGTCTGGCGGACAGCGGCAGCGTGTCGCCATTGCCCGGGCGCTTTCAATTTCACCGAAGCTCTTCCTGCTCGACGAGCCGCTCTCGGCGCTCGACGCCAAGCTGCGTGAGGCGATGCAGGTCGAATTGCGGCAGCTGCAGCAAAAACTCGGCATCACAACCATCGTCGTCACCCATGACCAGCGCGAGGCCATGACCATGGCCGATACCGTCGTCGTCATGCAGGGTGGCGAAATCCGTCAGGCAGCGTCGCCGATGGAAATCTACCGCAAGCCGGCTGACAGTTTTGTCGCTGATTTCATCGGCCAGACCAATCTGCTTGAAGCCGAGCTTGACAGCACGGGTCGTGCGCTCGTGCTTGGACAGCCGGTCGAGGGCATCGCCTTCAAAGCGGGAATGACCAAGGCGACCCTCTCGGTTCGCCCCGAAGACGTGCACCTGACGGCGCCCGGCGCCAGGGCGCTGGCCGGGACCGTGACCTTCGTGCGCGATCTTGGCGGCACGATCGAGACCTTTGTCGATGTCGCGGGCCGCCAGATCATCGCGGTTTCGACGCCGCGGGCGCGACCGGATGTTTCCGTGGGGCAGTCTGTCGGCGTCGTGCTGTCACCGGATGTCTGCGTGGTGCTGGCCAGATGAGACGCGAAGCGCCCCAGAAGATCGGCGATTATGCGCCGCTGTTTTTCCCGGCGACGATGCTGATCGTCTTCTTCGTCGTGCCCTTTGCCACCATGATCGCCGTCTCCTTCTTCCAGCGCCAGCAGGGCGGCTTCTACGTGCCGGCCTTCGTGCTGTCGAACTACGAGCGGTTCTTGAGCCTGTTCTTCGCCAATGTGCTCGGTTTCTCGCTGATGCTGGCGGTGGTCGTCGCCATCTGCTGCGTCGTGCTGGCGCTGCCGTTCACCTATCTTTTGACCCGCATGAAGCGGAAGGTGCAGATCGTCTGGCTCGTTGCGCTCTTGTCGGTGCTGTCGCTGTCGGAAGTGATCATCGGTTTTGCGTGGTCGACGCTGTTTTCGCGCACGGCCGGCATTACCAATCTTCTGGTCATGGCCGGGATCATGAGCGAGGCCAAGGCGCTGCTTCCGAGCTTCGGCGCCGTGCTGACCGGCATGGTCTACCAAGCCTTTCCCTATACGGTGCTGGTGCTCTATCCGGCGCTGGTGCGGCTTGATCCGACTTTGACGGAGGCTGCCCGCACACTCGGTGCCTCGCCGGTCAAGGCCTTCTTCACCGTCGTCGTGCCGGCGCTGCGCAACACGATCGTCGCAACGCTGATCATGGTGTTCATCTTCGCGCTCGGCTCCTACCTGCTGCCGCAGCTTCTCGGCCGGCCGCAGCACTGGACGCTGTCGGTGCTGATCACCGATCAGGCGATCTACCAGTCCAACATGCCGTTTGCGGCCGCCATGGCGGTGTTCCTGGTGCTGGTGACGCTCGGGCTCGTGGCGCTGACCGTGATGGCCGGGCGCAAGGGAGAAGCGGCATGACAGGGATGTTCCGCAAGCTGTATTTCTTCCTGATCGGCCTGTTTCTGGCGCTGCCGATGATCGTGGTTGCCGGCGTCTCGGTGAACGAGAAGCAGACGCTCGCCTTCCCGCCGAAGGGCTTTTCGCTCTCCTGGTACGGCGAGATTTTCCTTAATCCGGAATGGCGCAACGCGTTGTTTGCCTCGGTCACGCTCGCCGTTCTCTCGGCGGCTCTGGCCGTTGCGATCGCGCTGCCGCTGTCCTGGTTCCTCTGGCGCAGGGTGGCGCCCTGGGCCAACATCTTCCAGCTGATCGGTGTTGCACCGTTCACCCTGCCGCCTGTCATCACGGCGCTTGGACTTCTGACATTCTGGGCAACGACCGGATTTTACGGCCAGCCCTGGACGGCGGTGATCAGCCACGCAATCTTCTTCGTGACGCTGCCGCTGGTGACGCTGTCGCTCGGCTTTACCGCGATCGACCGCTCGCTGGTCGAAGCGGCAGCGACGATGGGCGCGGATGACCGGACGATCTTTCGCACCGTCGTCCTGCCGCTGATCCTGCCTTATATCGTGTCGGGCTATGCCTTCGCCTTTGTCCTGTCGCTCAACGAATATATCGTCGCCTACATGACCGTCGGTTTCGTAATGGAGACGCTGCCGATCAAGATCTTCAACGCGCTGCGCTACGGCTATACGCCGACCATGGCGTCCGTCACGATCCTGTTCGTGGCGACGGCCGCCGTTATCTTTTCCCTTGTCGCGCGGTTTGGCGATCTGCCGAAGCTGCTCGGCGCCATGGCATCGGACGATAAATGATCACGCTCGCCGCCCTCCAGATGCACTCCAGCGATGCCGATGTTGCGGCGAACCTTGCGCGTGTCGAAGCGGCGGCGCGGGACGCAGTCAAGGCCGGCGCCAGCCTGCTGGTCACACCGGAACTCTGCATCACCGGCTATGGCGCCGGCGATGTCATCACCGATCTGGCGGAACCGGCGGATGGGTCGATCGTCCAGCGCCTGCAGGCAATTTCCACGGAGACTGGCGTTGCGATCATCGCCGGCTTTGCCGAACGGGACGGGGCCGTGGTCTTCAACAGCGCCGTTTACGTCGATGGCGCGACCACGCCGACCATCTATCGCAAGTCGCATCTCTATGGCGATTACGAACGCAGCCTGTTTGCGGCGGGCAAGCCGGAGGCCAGGCTGTTCTCGCATCGCGGCGTCACCTGCGGCATGCTGATCTGTTACGACGTCGAGTTTCCGGAAAATGTAAGGAGATTGGCGCAGGCCGGCGCCGAGGCCGTTCTGGTCCCGACTGCACTGCCGGCCGGCTGGTCCGGGACCTTCATCACCGATCACATGATCCAGACGCGCGCCTTCGAAAACCAGGTCTTCGTCGCCTACATCAATCATTGCGGTGCCGATGCACGGTTCACCTTCGCCGGGTCCTCACGCATTGCCGCGCCCGATGGCTCGCTGGTGGCCAGTGCCGGTTCCCATGGCGAACATCTGATGATCGCGGAGATCCGGCCGGAGCATTTTGTGATTTCGAAAGCGGAGAATACCTATCTTGCCGATGTGAACCGGGCGTAGAGCGACAAAGCGTCATCACTCTGCGGTGATGGGGGAAACCATTGCGGCCCCATCTTCGTATCTCCTGTCAAACAGACAACAGGAGAGAGACGATGAAGCGGTTCGTACTATCGATGGCGGTTCTGGCATCCATTGGATTGGCGCCCGGCGCGGCATCTGCCGCCGATACACTGATGGAGAAATTCTTCGTGGGTCGCACGACGGCGGTCGGCTCATTCTCCGCCATCAACGGCGTCAATCGGAAATTCGATGTTGTGCTGACCGGACGCCTCCGCGGCAATACGCTGACCCTGCGCGAGGATTTCGTCTACGACGATGGCGAGAAGGACCGCAAGACATGGCGTTTTGTGCGTACCGGGCCGACGACTTATAGCGGAACGCGCAAGGATGTGATCGGCACGACCACGCTGCGCGTCAGCGGCAATACCGCGCGCTTCAACTATCTTGTCGATCTCGACCCCGGCCCGAAGAAAAATGTCGTGCGTTTCTATGATCGCATGGTGCTGTCCGACGACGGCAGGACCATTGCCAATTCTGCGACGGTCTGGAAATACATCCTGCCGGTGGCGCGCGTGAAGGTCGATTTCAAACGATGATCTGCGCTTGCTGGTCGTTCGATAATCGTGAACAATCTGTGTGTCAGATAGTCCTTTGTGAAACGGCTTGCGCATCCGATATTCGCCTCAACAAGTTCACTCCAAGGAGGCGGCCATGAGCCTGCAACTGACCGGTATCCACCATCTGACGGCAATCACCGCCAATGCGCCCGAGAACCTGCGTTTCTACACGCAGGTTCTCGGCCTGCGGCTTGTCAAGAAAACCGTCAACCAGGATGATACCAGCGCCTACCACCTGTTTTACGCTGACGGGCTGGCTAGCCCTGGGACCGACCTGACATTCTTCGATTGGCCGGTGGGTCGCGAAGGGCGCGGCACGCACAGCATTTCGCGCACCGGGCTGCGTGTCGGCAGCGCTGAGACGGTCGCCTGGTGGAAGGCGCGTTTCGACGAACTCAAGGTCACATCAGGCGATGTCGCCGAAATCGATGGTCGTCTGTCGGTCGATTTCGAGGACGGCGAAAGCCAGCGTTTTCGCCTGATCGACGATGGCGGGCTTGCGCCATCGCATCCCTGGGACCGTTCGCCGGTGCCGGCCGAACACCAGATCAAGGGGCTTGGCCCGATCACGATGAGCGTTCCGGATCTGACCAACACAGAAATCGTGCTCACCCATGTCATGAACATGGTCGAAAGCCGCACCTATCCCTCGCCGGATGGTATCGGCGAGGTGCATGTGTTTTCGATGGGCGAGGGCGGTCCGGCGGCCGAACTGCATGTCGCGGTCCAGCCGGGCCTGCCGACCGCGCGGCAGGGTGCGGGTGCCGTGCATCACGTGGCATTCCGGGTGCCCGATGAGGCGGCGTTGCACGAATGGACAGAGCGGCTGCAAGGCTTCCGCCTGCCGTCGAGCGGCGAGGTTGAGCGCTATTATTTCCGCTCGCTCTATTTCCGCGAACCGAACGGCATACTGTTCGAATTTGCCACTGACGGGCCGGGCTTTGCCGTGGACGAGCCGCTGGAAACGCTTGGCGAAAGCCTGTCGCTGCCGCCCTTCCTCGAAGGCAAGCGGGCGCAGATCGAGGCACGGCTGAAGCCGCTCACTTGAAATTGCACAGGAAAATCGGCCGGGGGCGTCAAGCTCCCGGCTTTTTTGTCTGTACTTTTCGCAAATCCGCACCATTCTTCCGCGCAACACACAGAAGGATTACTCAATGACCAAACTCCTTGGTATCTCCGGCAGCCTGCGCAAGGCATCCTTCAACACGGCGCTATTGCGCGCAGCCGTGCCCTTGGCGCCGGCCGGCGTGGAATTCTCGGTCGGCACGATCGAAGGCATTCCGCTCTATAATGCCGATGTCGAGAGGAAGGCGTGCCGGAGCCGGTGAGCGTGTTGAAGGAGCAGGTGGCTGCGGCCGACGGCGTGATCCTGTTCACGCCGGAATATAACAACTCAATGCCCGGCGTTCTGAAGAATGCCATCGACTGGGTCAGTTCCTCAATGACCGGTGCGCCGAATGTCTTTGCGGGCCGCCCCTTCGCACTTGCCGGCACGTCGCCGGGCAATTTCGGCACCATTCTCAGCCAGAATGCCTGGCTGCCGGTCTTTCATACGCTGGGAGCCGATCTCTGGTCCGGCAAGCGCCTGATGCTGCCCAAGGCGAATGCGCTGTTCGACAAGGACGGTGCGCTGATCGACGAGGAAGCACGGAAGCGGCTTGCCGCCTTCGTCGAGGCCTTTGCGGACTATTGCAAATCGGCCGCGTCATGACGCACGCGCCTTGTTCGGCCGGTAGGGCCGGCCAATTTGGGACCGACCCGTGGAGTTCACGGATAGACAGCGCTAGAAGCCGATCTCGGCCAACCATGCCTTGGTCACGCTGACATCCTGCAGGCTCAGTTCGTGGCCGGTGTTGAGCAGCGTGTTTTCGACTTTCGCATTCCCGTTCAAAAGGTTCTTTTCCAAGGCCGGTGTGTAGGGAGCATAAGGGTCCTGCGCACCGGTGGTCATGAGCACCTGTGTTCCGGTGAGGTCGCCGCCGGGGATTGTTTCCAGCACATTCATCGCCCGGAACAGGGCGGCCTGACGAATGAGGCCGGGATGAAGCAGCATCACGGCGCCGAGCATGTTTGCGCCGTTGGAATAGCCGACGAACAGGGTTTTGGACAGATCGATGCCGTAGCCCTCGACAGCGCCATGGACGAAGGCGACGAAAGCCTCGGCTTCCGATACAATTTCCGGCTGGTCGAAAGTGACGTTGGTCAGGCGCCGGAAGAAGCGGGGAAGCCTTCGTCCAGGCTGCGGCCGCGCAGCGAAAGCAGCGTCGCATCAGGGGCGATCTGGGTTCCGAGTTGAAGCAGGCTCGTCTCGTTACCGCCCGTGCCGTGCAGCAGGATGAGGGTCGTACCGTCAGGATTTTCCGGCTGTTTCAGGCGGTGGGTGAAGGGCAGGTCGCGGGCCGTCATGCGTGGTTCTCCTGGCATCGCGAATTGCGGCAACGTCACCCGGACGTCCGATTTGTCGCTTTGAAAATGGGCGGGGATGAAAAGTTCGGTGCCGAGCGTGTCTTCCGGCTCGTCAACCAGCACGCCCGGAGCGTCGGTTGCAAGCTCGAACAGCGAGCCTCCGGGTTCGCGGACGTAAAGTGAGTAGAAATATTTGCGGTCGTGGGCGGCTGTGTCGCCGGCGCCCTCGTTTTCAAGGGTGTTGCGAACCGCCTTGACCGCGGCCTCGTCCGTGGCGCGAAAGGCGATGTGGTCGATCGTGCCCGTGCCCGGTGCCGAGGTCCAGAAGCCGCTGGCATCGCGAACATCGATGATGTCCTTCGATGCAGATGTCATCCGGCGGATGCTGTCTGTCGCGGCCGTCTCTTCAAAACCAAAATGCCTTTCGATGAAAGCTGCCGTTTCCTGCGGTTTCTCGGTCAGGATCGTCGCACCGCGCAGGCGGCGGATGGCGTCCTGCGCGGAAATGTCCCGGCTCGTCCACGGTGTCGAGCCTTCGATATCGTTGGTCCCGACGAGCTTGACGATCACGCCGTCGGGATCCTTGAGGCGCAGCACCGGTTCGCCGAATTCCTGGGTGGGGCCGCTCATCGGTATCTGCTGCTGCAGGGCGCGTGTCAGCCAAAAGCCGATGCTGGTGGGCTCGATGGCAAAGGCGATTTCGCTCGGCTGTCCGTGGCCGACCCGGCCCGGCGCGCCGTCCTCCCAGACAAGGAAGGAGACGAGCGAGCCGGGAGAGCCGACCGCATCGCCATAAAACAGGTGCAGTTGCGTCGCGTCCTCGTAACCACCGGTGCGCTTGACCAGCCTCAAGCCCAGGAAGCCCGCGTAAAAATCGACATTGGGCTGAACCTTGCGGGTGATCAGCGTGATGTGGTGGATGCCGCTTGTCATGATCTCAAAATCTCTCGTTGCCGAGGCATAAAGCCAGCCAGCAAGCGGAAATGCCAGTGCCGGAACGGCAGATGCACTGTCAATGAATCAGATGACAATCGAATATCGGTGTTCGATGAAACGCGCCGTATTCGTTTCACGACTGCGGCTTTGCCGGCGGTCGAGCCAGATGTGCCTTGAACGCATCGCCGAAATCCGGGTGCCAGCGTGACAAAGGCGGGCGATTTTCCACTATATCGCCAGCCGCCCAGAGGATGCGCTTTTCGTCTGTGGTACGGCTGACATCGTTGTCCGGGCAGAGAATGTAGAAATCGTTCTTCTCAAGGCTCTCCATCATGAAGTCCACGGTCTGCGCCGCGGTCCAGGCAGCTTCCGGCTTTTCGGTCCGGCCATTGGCCGTGAGCCCCGTATAGACGAAGCCGGGGATCAGCAGATGTGCGGTGATGTTGCAATCGGGCGTATTGCGCAATTCGTGTTGCAGGGCCTCGGTGAAGACCTTCACGCCGGCCTTGGCGACGTTGTAAGCGGGGTCGCCGGGCGGCGTTGTTATGCCCTGCTTGGAGCCGGTGTTGATGATGATGCCATTGGCGCCATGGGCAATCATTCCGGGCGTGAACACCCGCGATCCGCTGATGACGCCCCAAAGGTTGACGGAAAGAACATCTTCCCAGTTTTTCAGCGGTCCGAACATACTGCTGCCCGGCTGAATGCCGGCATTGTTCATCAGCACGTGCACGCGCCCGAACACGGAAACGACCTCGCGTTCCAGCGCTTCGACGGCATCAATGCGCGAAACATCCGTCGGGATGGCGATGACACTGTCTGCACCATGCGGTGCCAGTGCAGCCGTTTCGCGTTTTGCCTGATCCAGACGCTCGCCCGGCAGATCGACCAGAACGACCTTCATGCCGAGGCCGGCAAAACGGCGGGCGGCGGCAAGCCCGATACCGGAGGCCGCACCGGTGACGACTGCGACATGGTGACTGGCGAAAGCGGGATGGTTCATGGGCGTTTCCGTCATTTTGTTGTTGGTGCCTGAAGGGAAGCTAGGGCGATGGCGCAATGAAGTCCATCATCTGCAGGCAACAGCGTGAACAGCGCCACAGAAAAAATCGGGAGATGTTCCATTCCAGACCTGCGCATCTTGTTGATGGTATTGATTTCCGTGTTAAATCACACGGCTGTCCCGCCTTTATCGCCCCTTCGAGACTGAGGACCCTATGGCCGCGACCAGAACACAAAACAGCCAGCGGACGCCCTGCGAGCAATGTCCCTTGCGCAAGCTAGAGCATTTCCGAAACTTTACGCAGGAGGAACTGGGTTTCGTTTCCAATTTCAAGAGGGGCGAACTGGCCGTCGATGCGGGTGCGACCATCCTCGTCGAGGGCTCGCACAGCGCCCATCTGTTCACGGTATTGGCCGGCTGGGGTTTCCGCTACAAGATGCTGGACGACGGCCGCCGGCAGATACTCAACTATATGATGCCGGGGGATCTCATCGGCCTGCAGGGCAGTTTGATGGGCGAGATGCAGCATTCGATCGAGGCACTGTCGCCGGTGACGCTGTGTGTGTTCGAGCGTGACAAGCTGGGTGGCATATTTCGAAATCATCCGGATCTCGCCTATGATCTGACCTGGATCGCCGCACGCGAAGAGCGCATTCTCGACGAGAACCTCCTGAGCATTGGCCGGCGGTCAGCTTTGGAGCGGGCAGCTTATCTGCTGGTGTTTCTCTATCAGCGTGCCAAGGCGCTGCAGCTCTTCGACGACGAGCGTGTGTCCATCCCGATCACGCAGCAGCATGTCGCCGACACTTTGGGCCTTTCGATCGTGCACACGAACAAGACCCTGAAGAAGCTGGGAGAGCGCAAGATGATCCGCTGGGCGGACAAGGGATGCGATATCCTTGACGAAGAGGGACTGTTGCGGCTCGCCGGCTGGGAAGGCTATAAAGAGCAAAAGCGCCCGTTCATTTGAGCCCCTGATCGTGCAAATGCTCACTTGCACCACAGCGCTGCCTAGGCATCGGTCCACATCATTGCAGATATGCCGTTCACCTGATCGACGCATGTCTTATTTAAATGTCCTGCTGTGGCATTCGGCGTAACGTTGCATTTTATGCCTGACATAAGGCGAAGGACGGTGCCTTGCAGCAAAGACAGGAAATTCCAGCCGTGCAGCCTTCAGACATTGCGACCATGTTCAAGCGTGTGCTGGTGCTTGAAGATAATTTCATCATTGCGATGGAAGCCGAAGATATTTTGAAATCTCTTGGCGTGGGCGAGGTCGAGATCGCGACGAATATCGATCAAGCCGAGGCTTTACTTTCGCAAGAAGTATTTGATTTCGTCTTGCTCGACATCAATCTCGGATCGCAGACAAGCTTTCATCTTGCGGAAAAGCTTTTGGGCAACGGCGTGCCGTTCGGGTTTGTCAGCGGCTACGGCGAGAATTCGATATTCCCGCCAACGTTGCGCAGCCTGCCGCGAATCACGAAGCCCTTCAATGAGGAGTCGGTGGGCAGCCTGCTCGCCGCGATGTTCCAGATCCCTTGAACTTGAGCGGCCGCAGCTACCCTTTTGGTAGCTCGCGCATTTGATACATCTTGGATTTAAGAGCTTCCGCCGACCCTCATGATCGGCGGTTTTTTGTGTCCTATCCGCATGCCCGCTTATTTTCGTAAGCCTTCATGATATCTTGCCAGTCGCAAAGTTCCATTATAATGAGGGTCCACATTAAATGGTTATGTATGGTTTCTCCAATGAATGGCTGCCTATGACTTCCCATAGAAAATTTCCGGCCCGCACCCTAGCCGCGGTGCTGGCCTCGACGCTTGTGCTGGCCTCATGCCAGAAGCAATCGGAACTGCCGCCTAAGCCTGAAGTACAGGTTCGTGCCATTGATGCGGCTTTCGTCGATTACGGGCAGGGCGTTACGCTGACGGGCGAGATCGTTGCCCATGTGCAAACCAACCTGTCCTTCCGCGTCAGCGGCCAGATCACCGAGTGGCTCGTAGATGTCGGTGCGCATGTGACGCAGGGTGAGGTGCTAGCAAGGATCGATCCACAGCAGCAGAAAGCCGATGTCGAGGCGTCCGAGGCTGCAGTTCGTGCCGCGGAGGCGCAGGTCCGTCAGGCCTCGGCTGCTTTTGAGCGGCAGAAGCTTCTGATGACCAAGGGTTCGACCACGCAGGAACTGTTCGACCAGGCCCAGACGGCGTCCCGCACGGCCAATGGCGCGCTTGAGACTACGAGGGCCAATCTCGGTACGTCTCGCGATGCTTTGTCCTATACCGAGTTGCGGGCCGACGCTCCCGGTATCGTCACGGTTCGCAATGCCGAGGCAGGGCAGGTGGTCCAGGCGGCGCAGACCATGTTTACGGTGGCGCAGGACGGGCCGCGCGACGCGATCTTCGAGGTCTATGAATCGTTGCTGTTCGAACGGCCGGCCGAGCCGACAATCAAGCTCGCGCTGGTCAGCGATCCTGCCGTGAATACGGAAGGAACGATCAGCGAGGTTTCTCCGACGATCGACACGGCAACGGGAACGGTGCGCGTCAAGATCGCGATGAAAAACACCCCCGACCGCATGACGCTTGGAGCGCCGGTCACCGGCTTTGCGACATCGCCTCCGGTCAAGGTTCTGATCCTGCCGTGGACGGCGCTTTCGACGCTCAACGGCAAGCCGGCTGTCTGGGTCGTCAAGCCGGACGACAAGAAGGTCAGCCTTCGCCCCGTGACTGTCAGCGCCTACGAGACCGGCCGTGTTCTCGTCTCTAAGGGTGTCGAGCCGGGCGAGCAGGTGGTCGTGGACGGATTGAAAATGCTGCGACCCGATCAGGTTGTCGATGTCGTCAAGGAGCAGGCACAATGAACCGCAGGATATCATGGCTCGCCTGCCTTCCCTTGGGCCTTATTGTCCTGACTGCATGCCAGGAAAAGGAAGAAAAGACTGCTGAAGTCATTCGCCCCGTCCTGTCGCAGGTGGTCATGCCGCAGCGCGTCAGCGGCGTAACCTTTGCCGGCACCGTCCAGCCAAAGGTGCAGACGGCGCTCGGCTTCCGGGTGATCGGCCTGCTGGTCGCCCGCAACGTCGATACCGGTGACACGGTCACACGCGGGCAGACGCTTGCGGCGATCGATCCGACCACGCTTGAGCTTGCCGTCGGATCGGCGCGCGCCGATCTTGCCAGTGCCGAGGCGACGCTTGCCAATGCAGTTTCGGTCGAGGAACGTACACGGGCCTTGTTCAAGACCGGAACGCAGACCCAGGCTGCCGTCGAAAGCGCCGAACAATCCACGGCTGCTGCGCAATCCGCGCTGATTCAGGCCAGAACGACCCTTTCGAAGGCGGAAGAACAGCTCTCCTATGCGCAGGTGACCGCTGAATTCGATGGCGTGGTCACGGCCACGGGCGCCGAAGTCGGGCAAGTGGTTTCCGCCGGTGAAACCGTCGTCACGGTTGCGCGACCGGACGAGCGCGACGCCGTCGTCGATGTGCCTGACAGCAGCGCCTTGCTGCCGGTCGGTACATCCTTCAGCGTTTCGCTGCAGATCAATCCTGCCATCACCGTCACCGGCAAGGTGCGGAAATTGCACCGGCGGCGGATGCCGCGACGCGCACCCGCCGCGTCAAGATCGTGCTGGACAATCCACCCGCCGCCTTCCGGCTGGGCACGACGATAACCGCGACACTGGATACAACTGTGGCGGAAGAAATCCGCCTGCCGGAAAGTGCGGTCCTGCTGCGCGACGGCAAACCGTTCGTCTGGGTCGTGGATGAAGCGAAAGCCACGGTGAGCACGCGGGAAATCTCGACCGGCGCACCGGCCGGAACGTCCGTCATCGTGACGTCGGGCCTCGAGCCGGGCATGCGCGTGGTGACTGCGGGCGTGCATAGCCTCAGGGAAGGCCAGACAGTGATATTTGCAGACGGGGACCGCTCATGAAGAAGTTCAACCTTTCGGACTGGGCGCTCGATCACGCGTCGATGGTCTGGTATTTCATGATCGTCTTCGGTCTGCTCGGCTTCTTCTCCTATCTCAGCCTCGGCCGGGAAGAGGATCCGTCCTTTACGATCAAGACCATGACGATTTCTGCCCAGTGGCCGGGCGCCTCCGTCGAGGAAACAACGCGGCAGGTGACGGAACGGATCGAGCGCAAGCTCGAGGAACTGGAATCGCTGGATTATACGCGCAGCATCACGACGCCTGGCCAGACAATCGTTTTCGTCAATCTGAAGGATACGACGAAAGCCCGCGACGTTGCCGGCATCTGGGTCAATGTCCGCAACATGATCGGCGATATCCGCGGGCAATTTCCCTCGGGCGTGCTCGATCCGAGCTTCAACGACCGTTTCGGCGATGTTTTCGGCAATATTTATGCCTTCACGTCCGACGGTCTGACGCAGCGGCAATTGCGCGACTATGTCGAGACCGCTCGCCGGGATATCCTCACCGTGCCGAACGTCGGCAAGGTCGATATCGTCGGCGCGCAGGACGAGGTGATCTATCTCGAATTCTCTCCCCGGCAGCTTGCGGCCTTCGGGGTCAACCAGAACGAGGTCATCGCTACCCTGCAGGCGCAGAACGCCATCGCGCCGTCGGGCGTGCTGCAGGCAGAGGGTGAGCGCGTCAGCATCCGCGTCAACGGCCAGTTCCAGTCGGAGGAAAGCCTTAAGGCCGTCAACCTTCAGGTCAACAACCGCTTCTTCCGCCTCAGCGACATTGCAACGATCACGCGGGGATACACCGACCCGCCCTCGGCGCTGTTCCGGTTCAACGGCGAGAATGCCATCGGTCTTGCCATCGGCATGAAGCAGGGCGCCAATCTGCTGGAATTCGGTGATGCCGTCGAGGCGCAGATCGAGAAGGTTCAGGCCGAGCTTCCGGTCGGCGTCGATATCCATCTGGTGTCCGATCAGCCGTTGATCGTCGAGGAGGCGGTTTCCGGATTCACGCAGGCGCTGTTCGAGGCTGTGGTCATTGTTCTGGTGGTTAGCTTCATCAGTCTTGGCGTGCGCGCCGGTCTGGTCGTTGCGCTATCCATTCCGCTGACGCTGGCGATCACCTTCGTCTTCATGTCCTATTACGGCATCTCGCTGCAGCGCATCTCGCTCGGCGCCCTGATCATCGCGCTCGGGCTTCTCGTGGACGATGCGATGATCGCCGTCGAGATGATGGTGGCGCGACTGGAAATGGGTGATTCGCTGCGCAAGGCAGCAACCTATGTCTACACCCATACCGCCTTTCCGATGCTGACCGGAACGCTGGTCACCGTCGCCAGCTTTATTCCCGTCGGTCTCAACAACAGCGCCGCCGGCGAGTTCACCTTTACCCTGTTCGTGGTCATCGCCGTCTCGCTGCTGGTCTCCTGGGTCGTCGCTGTGGTCTTTGCACCGCTGCTCGGCGTCACCATCCTGCCGAAGACGATGAAACAGCATCATGGTGAAAAGGGGCGTGTGGGCCGAGCCTTCGCCGGCCTGCTCGGCCTCTGCATGCGCTGGAAATGGGTGACGATCTTTGTCACCGTGCTGGTATTTTCCTCATCGATCTACGGCATGGGCTTTGTACAGCAGCAGTTTTTCCCGTCGTCCGACCGTCTTGAGCTGATCGTCGACTGGTCGCTGCCCCAGAATGCCTCGATCACTGAAACCAATCTCCAGATGGCAAAGTTCGAACAGGACAAGCTCGTCGGCAATCCCGATGTCGAGCGCTGGTCGACCTATGTCGGTCAGGGTGCCTTGCGTTTCGTCCTGTCCTTCGACGTGCAGCCGCCGAACACGGCTTTCGGCCAGACAATCATCGTCACCAAGAGCCTTGAGGTTCGCGACAAGCTGCGGGCCGATCTCCAGGACTATCTGAAGAAAACCTTCGTCGGCACAGATGCCTATGTGAAGCTGCTCGATATCGGCCCGCCGGTCGGGCGTCCCGTCCAGTACCGCGTCAGCGGTCCTGACATCGGCAAGGTGCGCGAGCTTGCGCTGGGGCTCGGCAATGTTGTCGGCCGCAACCCGCTGCTCGGCGATGTCGTCTACGACTGGAACGAGCCGGCTCGTGTGGTGAAGGTCGATGTCCTGCAGGACAAGGCCCGCCAGCTCGGCGTCACCTCGCAGGATATCGCTTCGGCGCTGAACGGCATCGTTGGCGGCACGACGGTCACGCAGGTGCGCGATGATATCTATCTCATCGACGTCGTTGCCCGGGCAAACGCCTCCGAACGCCAGTCGATCGAGACGCTTCGCGACCTGCAGCTTCCTGGCACGAACGGTAATTCCGTGCCACTCGCGGCCGTCGCCAACTTCCGCTACGAGATGGAGCAGCCCGTCGTCTGGCGCCGTTCGCGCATGCCGACGCTGATCGTCAAGGCGGGCATCCGCGATGCGACACAGCCGGCGACGATTGTTACGCAGCTCGAAAAGGATGTCGCAGCCTATTCGGCAGAGCTTCCTGTTGGCTACAAGGTCGTTGTCGGCGGCTCCGTCGAGGAAAGCTCGAAGAGCCAGGCACCGATTGCAGCGGTCGTGCCCTTGATGCTGTTTGTCATGGCGACCATCCTGATGATCCAGCTCCAGAGCTTCTCGCGGCTGTTCCTCGTCTTTGCCGTAGCGCCGCTCGCTTTGATCGGCGTCGTCGCTGCGCTATTGTTCAGCAATGCGCCGATGGGTTTCGTCGCCATTCTCGGCATCCTCGCGCTGATCGGGATTCTCATCCGAAACTCGGTCATTCTGGTGGTCCAGATCGAGGATCTGCGCAAGGAGGGCATTCATCCCTGGGATGCCGTGCGCGAGGCGACCGAACACCGGATGCGGCCGATCATGCTCACGGCCGCCGCCGCCAGCCTGGCGCTGATCCCGATTGCCCGAGAAATCTTCTGGGGGCCGATGGCCTATGCCATGATGGGCGGCATCATCGTCGGTACGGTTCTGACGCTGCTCTTCCTTCCGGCGCTCTATCTTGCCTGGTTCCGCATCAAGCCGCCGACGGTTGAGGGCGACGACGCGGGTGAGGTGGCCGGCGACGGCAAGGACACGGCAGCTGTGCCGGTCTAACTAGTCTTTCCGCCATCGTTTTGTGCGTAAACGAGACGATGGCGGATGCCCGCCGCCTAGAGCATCACCATCGTTAACTCCGTCTTGTCGTAGCCGAAGTCGAGCGGTGTCGTGCCTGTGTGTTCGAGCGTCAGCCAGTCGCCGGCATCGAGCAGGGCAAGGCCGATCGCTGAATTGCTGTAGCTGGCGGTCGCAGCATCGTTGTCGTTGGTGCTTGCAATCGTCGTCGTGTCGTTGACATTGACCGAAACCGTGAAGGCGCCGGACGGATTGGCCTCGACACCGAGGCAGACGAGATAGGCAGCCGTGACCGACACGATCAGCCGGTTGCCGCCGCCGGCGACAGATGCGCCGAGGCTGAAGCCGCCTTGGTTGACGCTGAGCGTCGCAAAGCCGGTCTGTGAACCGGAGGAGGGCGTGACGACACCCCCGCCGCGGGTGGCGCGCACCAAAGGCCTTTGCGGCATCTGCACCTGACCCTGACCGGTGACGCTGAGCGCGGTCGCCCAGCTTGATCCATCCGGGCTGACCTTGACGGAAAACGCGTCATTTCCGGCAAGTCCCATTTCGGCGCGCCCGGAAAAGCCCGACTGGAAGAGCAGGCTGGCCGTGTCGCCGCTCGCAGCCTTGTTGATCTTGAGCTGGTGGCCGTTGCCGTCATGGTTGAAGAGGCTTGCGGTCGAAGACAGGCTCAGCCGGTTGCTGAGGTCGGCCGCCGTGTTGATACCGATCTTCGCCGGCGTGCCGATAGCGTCGAAGGGCTGCCAGTCGTCGCCGTCGTGAATACGCAGTCGGTCTTCGGCGAGAAACCAGGCGCGCCAGCCTTCGCGCGGTGTGATGTAGATCCAGCCGCCATCCTGCCGGAGTGCCAGCTTGCCGTCACGGCCGAGCCAGATGCCTGTGGCGGAAGCGGCGATGGCAAAGCAAGCGCCCTCCTGCGGATCGGACGGCGGTGCGGTCAATGTTGCGGTGACAGTCAGTTGCGTGACCGCATCGAGGATTTGCAGGGCTTCATTGTGGGTGACGTGTTTCTGCGCCTGCGAAGGCAGGATGTAGGGCATTGCCAGATTGGCTGTCGTATCGCTCATCGATCGGTTTCTCCATTGTGGGGAGAAGCCTAAGCCGGGATGGGACGGCGGGAATGCCAGGGTGTCGCGAGTGTTGAAAATGAACGGGAAAATCGAAGGATGCTGCCCGGTTCAGACTTTTCCGCGCGAGACGAAATAGGGATTGGCGAAATCAACATCACGGGACTGGTTGCGCTTGCCATAGAGGAGCGGATTGCCATCCATGGTCAGCGTCTCGCCACCGGCGGCGCGCAAAACGGCGTCGCCCGCTGCCGTATCCCATTCCATCGTCCGGCTGAAACGCGGATAGATATCGGCCACACCCTCGGCCAAAAGGCAGAATTTGAGCGAGGAGCCGATCGCCTCATAATTTTCGATGCCGGCGCCGATGAGGTAGTCGAGCGTTTCGCGGCTGTTGTGCGATCGGCTGGCAAGCGCCGTCAGCTTGTCGCCACGGCTGCGACAGCCGATGACGATCCGTTCACTGATGGTGAATGCGTCCGTCACGGCAAGCTTCTCCGCCGTTCCGCGCGCTGCGGCATAGAGAACGCCGAGCGCCGGCGCATAGACGACGCCCGCGATCGGACAGCCCTTGTCGATCAGGGCAATGTTGACGGTGAAATCATGGTGGCGGCCGATAAATTCCTTGGTGCCGTCGAGCGGATCGACCAGGAAAAAGGCCTGTTTTCGATGTCTGGTATATGTCCGGCCGCCACCTGCTCTTCGGCAACCACCGGAATATCTGGAAAGGCCATGGCAAGATCCCGCAGGATGATGTCTTCGGCTCTGTTGTCGGCGTCGGTGACGGGGGAACAGTCGGCCTTGTAGGTCACGTCCGGGCCGGCATGATAGATATCGAGAATGGCCTTGCCGGCTTCAAGCGCCGCCTTTTCCAGGATATCCAGCATGTTCCGTTTCCCCACCCTCCCGGCCAATGGGCCGGACACCCTAGTTCACTCTGTGTCGATCTCTTCGTCCAGCGAAAGATGATAATTGGCAAACTTTACCCAGAGCTTTCGCATGACAGTCTGAAACACGCATTTGCTGGCGCATCCGGAAAGGCAAAACGGGCGATCTTCAGCTAGAAGCATCGTCAGACTGCGGTGGCGCATTTATGTCGCCGATCAGCCGTCGCGGTCTTTGCTCGGAACGCCGCCTGTGCGAATGTGGCGCTGCAACAAACATGGATTCCTGCCTGGCATGCGCTATTCAGCCTTCTCGATCATCAGAAACGCCCTTTCCGGCAACAGGAACTGGAAGCCCGCCTGGCGCCAGCCGGATCCGAAACCGCATTACGACGTGATTATCGTCGGTGGCGGTGGCCACGGGCTGGCGACGGCCTATTATCTTGCCAAGGAATTCGGCGTTCGTAACATCGCCGTGCTGGAAAAAGGCTATCTCGGCTCCGGTAATGTCGGCCGCAACACCACGATCGTGCGGTCGAACTACATGCTGCCCGGCAACGAGCCGTTCTACGAGTTTTCCATGAAGCTCTGGGAAGGTCTGGAGCAGGACCTGAACTACAACGCCATGCTGTCGCAACGCGGCATCATCAATCTCTTCCACAATGACGGCCAGCGCGACGCCTATATCCGGCGCGGCAATGCCATGTGGATGGAGGGCGTTCCGGCGGAGCTGCTGGACCGCGCGGCGCTGAAGAAGATGCTGCCCTACCTGAATTTCGATCATGCCCGCTTCCCGATCATCGGCGGACTGTTGCAGAAGCGCGGCGGCACCGCCCGGCACGATGCCGTCGCCTGGGGTTTTGGCCGCGCCGCCGACAAACACGGCGTCGATCTCATCCAGAATTGCGAAGTCACCGGCATTCGCCGCGAAAACGGCGTGGTCACCGGTGTCGAGACGACGCGCGGTTTCATCGGCTGCGCCAAGCTTGGCCTTGCCGCCGCCGGCAACACGTCTCGCGTCGGCCAGATGGCGGGCCTGAAATTGCCGATCGAAAGCCATGTGCTGCAGGCCTTCGTCACCGAGGGGCTGAAGCCGGCGATCGATCATGTCATCACCTATGGTGCCGGCCATTTCTACATCTCGCAGTCGGACAAGGGCGGGCTCGTCTTCGGTGCCGAGATCGATGGCTACAATTCCTATGCCCAGCGCGGCAATCTGGCGACGGTCGAGCATGTCATGGGGGAGGGGTGACGATGATCCCCGGCCTGTCGCGTGTTCGGGTCCTGCGCTCCTGGGGTGGGGTCATGGATATGAGTATGGATGGTTCGCCGATCATCAGCCGCACGCCGATCGACAATCTCTATTTGAATGCCGGCTGGTGTTATGGTGGGTTCAAGGCGACGCCGGCCTCCGGCTGGTGTTTTGCCCATCTGATCGCCAAGAATGAAACCCATCCTGTCGCCCGCTTCCTGCGGCTGGATCGGTTTGAGCGTGGTTATCCCATCGACGAACAAGGGGCTGGTCCCCAGCCCAATCTGCATTGAAATGGTGACCAGATGGCAAGCCTGATCCACTGCCCGCATTGCGGCGTTCGCCCCAAGGAAGAGTTTTCCATCCGCGGCGATGCCTCGCTCGTGCGGCCCGATCCGGACTCTTCCGACGAGACCTGGAACGACTATGTGCATATCCGCGCCAATCCGCGCGGGCGCTACCGCGAACACTGGCAGCATGTCGCCGGTTGCCGCCGGTGGTTGGTGGTCGAGCGCGATACGTTGACCCATGAGGTTTTCTTGGTGACGGACGGTTCCGTCCGGGCGTGGGAGCTTGGACGATGACGGCGTATCGCTTGCCCGCCGGCGGTCTGGTCGACCGCGCCGCTGCGCTGAATTTCACCTTCGACGGCCAGGTGATGCAGGGCTTTGCCGGCGATACGCTGGCGTCTGCTCTTTTGGCCAACGATCAGGTGCTGGTTGGGCGCAGCTTCAAGTATCACCGCCCGCGCGGCATCGTCACGGCAGGCCCGTCGGAACCCAATGCCCTCGTCACAATCGGTTCTGACGCCCGGACCGATCCAAATACCAAGGCAACTGTTGCCGAGCTTTATGCAGGCCTGGAGGCAAAGAGCCAGAACCGCTGGCCTTCCCTGAAGCACGACATCGGCGCGCTGAACGGTATTCTCTCACCGTTTCTCTCAGCCGGCTTCTACTACAAGACCTTCATGTGGCCGGCGGCCTTCTGGGAAAAGGTTTACGAGCCGATCATCCGCAAGGCGGCCGGTCTCGGTCGTGCCGTGCTGGAGCGGGATCCGGAAACCTACGAGAAATGCTGGGCCCATTGCGACCTTTTGATCGTCGGCTCCGGCCCGACAGGGCTGATGGCGGCGCTTGTTGCCGGCCGCGCCGGCCTGCGCGTCATCCTGGCAGACGAAGGATTTCGCCACGGGGGATCGCTGTTGTCCGAGACGACCCCAATCGACGGCGCGCCGGCGACGGCTTTTGTCGAGACGGCGATCGCCGAGCTGGAAACGTTTTCCAATGTAACATTGATGGCGCGCACCACCGTGTTCGGTTGGTACGACGACAATGTCTTCGGTGCGCTGGAACGGGTGCAGAAACATGTTGCCGCACCGTCTTCCAAGCTGCCGGTTGAGCGCGTCTGGCGCATTGCCGCCAGGCGGGCGCTGATTGCGACGGGCGCTGAAGAGCGGCCGCTGGTGTTCGGCGGCAATGACAGGCCGGGCGTGATGATGGCGGGTGCCTTGTCCACCTATACCAACCGCTACGGTGTCGCCGGCGGCAAGTCGATGGCGATCTTCACCAGTGGCAGCGCCGGTTACCGTGCTGCCGCCGATCTTGCGGCGCACGGGATCGACATAACAGCTGTTATCGACAGCCGCGCGGATTCCACAGATGTGGTTGCGTCCGGGACCCGCATCATTCGCGGCGGGTCGGTCGTTGATACAAAAGGCAGATTGCGCCTGTCCGGCGTGATCGTCGAGCGCTCCGGCTTTGAGGAAAATATCGACTGCGACGTCCTCGGCATGTCCGGCGGGTTCAGCCCGATTATCCATCTGGCCTGCCAGCGCGGCGCAAAGCCGGTCTGGTCCGAGGCATTGCAGGCTTTCGTCGCGCCGGATGTTGGCGCGGGCCTGCGCCTCGCCGGCTCTGCTGCCGGGGTTTATTCGCTGCTGGCCTGTCTCAAGGATGGCGCCGAAAAATCCCAGGCGATTATCGCTGATCTCGGGCTCTCGACCACCTCCGCCGATCTTCCGGCCGTAGGCAATGAACTGAATCCGTCCTTCGTGTCGCTCTGGTATGTCGCGGGGGCAAAATCCAAGGCCTTTGTCGATTTCCAGAACGATGTCCACGTCAAGGATTTGGGGCTTGCGCTGCGCGAAGGCTTCGGCCATGTCGAACATGCCAAGCGCTACACGACCAATGGCATGGCGACCGACCAGGGCAAGCTGTCAAACATCAACGCCATCGGCATTCTCTCGGGTATGCAGGGGATCAGCCCCGCCGATGTCGGCACGACGACGTTTAGGCCGTTTTATACGCCGGTGCCCTTCGGCGCATTGGCCGGGACGTCCCGCGACGAGCATGCGGCTCCGAAACGGGTATCGCCGCTGCATGGCTGGGCGGCCAAGAACGGCGCCGTCTTCATCGATTCGGGCCTCTGGTATCGCCCGTCCTGGTTTGCGCGCGCCGGTGAAAAGACCTGGCGCGAAAGCGTCGATCGCGAAGTGCTGAATGTGCGGGCCAATGTCGGTCTCTGCGATGTCTCGACGCTCGGCAAGATCGAGGTGTTCGGGTCCGATGCGGCTGAGTTCCTCAACCGGCTCTATTGCAATCCGTTCCTGAAATTGCCGGTTGGCAAGGCGCGCTATGGCCTGATGCTGCGCGAGGACGGCATGATCTATGACGACGGAACCACCAGCCGGTTGTCGGACGCGCATTTTCTCGTGACGACCACCACGGCTCTGGCCGGCGGAGTCATGTCCCATATGGAATACTGCGCGCAGGTCCTCTGGCCGGAACTCAACGTCCGCTTCTGCTCGGTCTCCGATCAATGGGCGCAAATGGCGATTGCCGGGCCGAAAGCGAGATTGGTCGTGCAGGCGCTGGTCGAAGACGATGTCTCCAACGTGGTGTTCCCTTTCCTTGCGGCAAAGCCGGTGACGCTGAAGGGCGGGCTGAAGGCCCGGCTGTTCCGCATCTCCTTTTCGGGCGAACTGGCCTATGAACTGGCGGTACCCGCAGGTTATGGCGAGTCCGTCGCGGATGCTGTCATGGAGGCGGGCAAGGCGCATGGCATCTGTGCTTATGGCCTTGAGGCGCTCAATGTGCTGCGCATCGAAAAAGGGCATGTCACCCATGCCGAACTCGATGGCCGGGTGACGCCTGACGATGCCGGTTTCGGCCGCATGCTGTCATCGCAGAAAGCTGATTTCATCGGCAAACGGCTCTCCACACGGTTCGGCCTGACGGCGGCCGACCGCATGCAGATGGTTGGGCTTAAGCCTGTGGATAAGGACAAGGATATCCGTGCCGGCGCGCATCTGCTGCGCGAGGGGGCAAAGCCTTCGACCCTGAACGACCAGGGCTATGTCAGTTCGGCCTGTTACTCGCCGGTGCTGGGCCAGTTCATTGCGCTTGCCTTTCTGAAATCGGGCCGGGAGCGCTACGGCGAGAAGGTCGTCGTCTGGGACCGGTTGCGGGGTGAGGAAACACTGGCGGAAGTCTGCAATCCGGTCTTCGTCGATCCCGCCAATAGCAAATTGAACGCCTGAGGGACGGAAATGGTGCATCAATTCCAGGAACGTCACGCCCTTGAAGAACTGGTCCCGCTGGAGGCGGCAGCTTCTGCCGATCATCTGGCAGTGGTGGTGCGGCAGGCGATTGTGACTGTTCTTGCCGCAGACGGGCATGAGCGGGCCGTCGCGTCCGTGCTTTCCTCCGATGAAGATATTTCGGTGCGCTTTTCGGCGCCGGGCGAGTGGCTGGTGGTATCAGGCGCGCAGACGCCCGAGCTTCTGCATCAGGCCCTGTCGGCACTTCTGGGCGAGACGGCCTATTGTATCGACCAGAGCCATGGCCGCGTGTTGCTGCGTCTCTCCGGACCCAACGCCCGGGCGATCCTTGCCAAGGGTGTTGGTATCGACCTCCACCCTTCCGCGTTTCAGATCGGCCAATCGGCCAATGTCCTGTGCGCCCATATCAGCATCAATCTGGCGCTTGTCGGAGGCGACCAGTTCGAGATCATCGTGATGCGCAGTTTTGCCGAATCCCTGCTGCATGACCTGCGTCAGATGGGCCGTGCCTTTGATCTTTCGGTGTCTTTTTCGCCTTGAGAAAAGAAAGCGTCATGATCTGACGCATTTGCGGCGTTGACGGGGCAGGAAATGGCGGAAATGGGCAAGACCTCTTCGCACAGCTGTCTTTATCCGGTCCGACTTTCCCAATAGGTTTTCGACAGATCGTCCTTTCAGCATCTGAAGGGTGTGCACCGAGATGCGCGCCTGAGAACCGGAGAGTTTCCATGAAGAGCCATACACGTGTCGTCGTCATCGGCGGGGGCGTCGTCGGGTGTTCGATCCTCTATCACCTGACGAAATTCGGCTGGACCGATGTCGTTCTTCTGGAGCGTTCGGAACTCACCTCCGGCTCGACATGGCATGCGGCCGGCGGCATGCACACGATCAATGGCGACCCGAACGTCGCCAAGCTGCAGAAATACACGGTCGAACTCTACAAGGAAATCCAGGAATACTCCGGCCAGGACATCGGCCTGCACATGACCTCCGGCATGATGCTGGCTGCCACGAACGAGCGTTTCGACTGGATGAAGTCGATCCTCGCCAAGGGCCGCTACATGGGTCTCGATGCGCATCTGCTCAGCCCCAAGGAAGCGCATGAGCTGATGCCGCTGCTCGATCCGACACAGTTTGTCGGCGCGGTGTTCGATCCCGTGGAAGGCCATCTCGACCCCTATGGCACGACGCATGCATATGCCAAGTCCGCCAAGAAAAATGGCGCTGACATCTACCTGCACACCAAGGTCGAAGATCTGGTCCAGCTGGAAAACGGCTCGTGGCGGGTCATCACCAACAAGGGCGAGATCATTGCCGAGCATGTCGTCAATGCCGCCGGCCTCTGGGCCCGCGAAGTCGGACGCATGACCGGGCTTGAGCTGCCGGTCCTGGCGATGGAGCATATGTACCTGATCACCGAGGACATGCCCGAGGTTATCGAGTTCAACAAGACGACCGGCAAGGAATTGATGCACTGCGTCGATTTCGACGGGGAAATCTACCTGCGCCAGGAACGCAACGGCATGCTGATGGGCACGTACGAAAAGGCTTGCCGGCCGTGGTCGCCGCTGACGACGCCGTGGGATTTCGGCCATGAGCTTCTCGCCGAAGATATCGAGCGCATCACGCCCGAGCTGGAGGTCGGGTTCCGTCATTTCCCGGCCTTCAACAATGCCGGCATCAAGAAGATCATCAACGGCCCCTTCACCTTCTCGCCTGATGGCAACCCGTTGGTCGGACCGGTGCGCGGGCTCACCAATTACTGGTCGGCCTGCGCCGTCATGGCCGGCTTCAGCCAGGGCGGCGGCGTTGGTCTGGCGCTCGCCAACTGGATCATCGAGGGCGATCCGGGCTTCGACGTGTTTGCCATGGACGTGTCGCGCTACGGCGATTTCGCAACGCTCGGCTATACCAATGCCAAGGTGCGCGAAAACTATTCGCGCCGTTTCTCGATCCGTTATCCCAACGAGGAACTGCCGGGCGCGCGCCCGTTCCTGACCACGCCGATCTACGATAAGCTGAAGGAGGCCGGCGCGATCTTCGGTGCTTCCTATGGTCTGGAAGCGCCGCTCTGGTTTGCCCCCAAGGGCGAGGAAGACAAGTTTTCCTGGCGCCGTTCCAACGATTTCGACGTTGTCGGCGCCGAGGCGAAAGCCGTGCGCGACAGCGTTGGGCTGATGGAGACCTCGGGCTTTGCCAAATATGCGATCACCGGCAAGGGCGCCGAAGCCTGGCTCGACCGCATGCTGACCTGCCGCATGCCTGCAACCGGACGCATGGCTTTGGCGCCGATGCTGAAGGACGACGGCAAGCTGATCGGTGATTTCACGCTTGCGAAATTGGCCGAGGGTGATTTCCTGTTGATCGGCTCGGGCATTGCCGAGGAGTATCACATGCGCTGGTTCGAGAGCCACCTGCCTGACGATGGCTCCGTGACGATACGCGCCATCAATCTCGGCCTTGTCGGCCTTTCGATTGCAGGTCCGAACGCCCGCGCGGTCATGGCAAAACTCACCCATCTCGATATGTCGGATGCGGGTTTCCCGTTCATGGATATCCGTCGCATGGATCTGAAAATGGCGCCGGCGATCGTCGGGCGCGTCAGCTATACCGGCGATCTCGGTTATGAAATCTGGATGAAGCCGGAATATCAGCGCTACATCTACGATCTGCTGATGGAGGCGGGCGCCGAGTTCGATATCCGGCTGTTCGGGCTTCGCGCGCTCAATGCGCTGCGCGTCGAAAAATCCTTCGGCAGCTGGTCGCGCGAATTCCGGCCGCTCTACGGACCCTATGAGGCGGGGCTCGGTCGATTCGTTGCTCTGTCCAAAGACGCGGAATTTATCGGTAAGGCTGCGGCAACGAAGGAAAGCGCAGACGGCGGCATGCTCAGGCTGCGCACCTTCATCATCGAGGCCAAGGATGCAGACGTCATCGGCGACGAGCCGATTTTTCTGAATGGCGAAGTACGCGGCTGGGTCACCTCCGGCGGTTTTGCCCATGCCTCCGGGGTTTCGGTCGCCATCGGCTATGTGCCGAAGGAAATCGCCGACGAGGCCGGAGACTGGTCGATCGAACTGCTGGGCGAAATTTTGCCGGCCCGATTGCAACCGCAGGCGCTTTTCGACGCCAACGGATCGCGTATGCGATCGTAGGTCAGAGCAGGTGATTTTGCGACTTTTGCCCGAAATGACACCTATCGGTCAAATCTTCGGTGCTCCGTAGAATTCACGGTTGGGCGCTTAAAACGCGACTGCAAACTGCTTCTTTTTTGGTTTATTGGCTCTTAAAGCGTCAAATTCACTAAAGATTCAAAGATTCTCCGGAAAGCGCCATTTTACGCTTCACTTTTATTCCGAAAGCATTATGGAATCCCCCTATCGAAAGGGCTCGCAAAGAGCCTGCAAAACAAGAGGTCTGACCCCAAGGGGATCAGGCCCGGGGGATAAATATGGAGTATTTTGTCCAGCAGGTCGTCAATGGCCTGACGCTTGGCTCAATCTATGGTTTGATCGCCATTGGCTATACAATGGTTTACGGCATCATCGGCATGGTCAATTTCGCCCACGGCGATATTTTCATGCTCGGTGGCTTCGCAGCGTTGATCGTTTATCTGCTGCTCGTGTCGCTCTTTGGCGGCGTTCCGATTGCGCTGGCGCTTCTCATCATGATCCTGGTTGCGATGGTGATGACCGGTCTCTGGAACTGGGTGATCGAAAAGATGGCCTATCGGCCGTTGCGCGGTTCCTTCCGGCTTGCACCGCTGATCACTGCCATCGGCATGTCGATTGCCCTGTCCAACTTCATCCAGGTGACCCAGGGTCCGCGCAACAAACCGATCCCCTCCATGGTTTCCTCGGTTTATGAAGTCTTCGGCATCTCGATTTCGCTGAAGCAGATCATCATCGTGGTCGTGACCGCGGTTCTGCTGACGATCTTCTGGTACATCGTCAATCACACGCCGCTTGGTCGCGCCCAGCGCGCTACCGAGCAGGATCGCAAGATGGCGGCACTGCTCGGCATCGATGTCGACAAGACCATCTCGATCACCTTCGTCATGGGCGCAGCCCTTGCGGCTGTCGCGGGCACCATGTACCTGATGTATTACGGTGTTATCGTCTTTACCGATGGCTTCACGCCAGGCGTCAAGGCGTTCACGGCGGCCGTTCTCGGCGGTATCGGTTCGCTTCCGGGTGCTGTTCTCGGCGGATTGATGATCGGTCTGATCGAGAGCTTGTATTCGGCCTATTTCACGATCGACTACAAGGATGTCGCGACATTCTCGATCCTCGCCATCGTGCTGATCTTCAAGCCGTCCGGTATCCTTGGACGTCCGGAAGTCGAGAAGGTATAAACCCATGGCAAACACGACTTCCACACCCGCAGGCGCCGATGACAATCTGATGGCGCGGGCCCTGCGCGAGGCTTTTTATGCCGCGCTTGTCGCGCTCGGCCTGTTCGTCCTGTTCGTCGGCCTGAAGACCGACCAGAATATCCTGAACGAACTCATTCTCGTTCAGCGCTGGGGACTGCTCGCGATTTTCGTCGCCATCGCCGCCGTCGGCCGCTTCCTGGCGGTTGCCTATATCAGGCCGTTTTTCGCTCGCCAGAAGGTGACGAATGCCATAACCGGCCTTCTTCCCGACAGTGTTGCCACGCGGTTCTTTCGGACGCCGATGGTCATCGCGGCGGCTGTCGTGGCCATTGTGCTGATGTTTGCCGGCGAAACAATCGCGGCGGCTGTGCCGGTGTCGCTTGCTCCCTGGGTCACGATGATCCGGGCGATGTCGATCATTTATGTTCTGGCGTTTGGTTTCTTCTATTTCCGTGCCTACATCGCCGCGCATTTCAACATGCTCGCGATCATTGCCCTGATCATCTATCCGCCTGTCATGGTGTATTTCTTCGGCTTCCAGGGGTCGCTGAAATGGGTCGATAACTTTGGGATCCAGATCCTCATCTATGTCATGCTCGCCTGGGGCCTGAATATCGTCGTCGGTCTCGCCGGTCTTCTCGATCTCGGCTACGTCGCCTTCTATGCCGTTGGGGCCTATTCCTACGCGCTTCTGTCGTCCTATCTGGGTCTATCGTTCTGGGTTCTTCTGCCGCTGGCGGGCATTCTGGCCGCCCTATGGGGCATCGTTCTCGGTTTCCCGGTCCTTCGCCTGAAGGGTGATTATCTGGCGATCGTGACGCTCGCTTTCGGCGAAATCATCCGTCTCGTTCTGATCAACTGGACGGAAGTGACCAAGGGTACCTTCGGGATCTCGGGCATTGCCAAGGCCTCGGTTTTCGGCATCTGGTCATTCGATGTCAGCGCACCGAACAACTTCGCCAAGGTCTTCGAATTGCCGATGTCGTCGGCTTATTACAAGATCTTCCTCTTCTATCTGGCGCTCGCGCTCTGCATGCTGACGGCTTATGTCACTGTGCGTCTGCGTCGCATGCCGATCGGCCGTGCTTGGGAAGCGCTGCGCGAGGATGAAATCGCCTGCCGGTCGCTTGGGATCAATACGGTCACAACCAAGCTGACGGCCTTTGCAACGGGCGCTATGTTCGGCGGTTTCGCCGGCTCGTTCTTCGCGGTCCGCCAGGGCTTCGTATCGCCGGAAAGCTTCGTCTTCCTTGAATCCGCAATCATCCTTGCCATTGTTGTTCTCGGCGGCATGGGTTCGCTGGTCGGTATCGCCATTGCGGCGACTGTCATGATCGGCGGCACCGAACTGCTGCGCGAAATGACGATCCTGAAGCAGGTCTTCGGGCCTGACTTCACGCCGGAACTTTACCGCATGCTGATTTTCGGTCTGGCAATGATCGTGGTCATGGTCTGGAAGCCCCGCGGCTTTGTCGGATCACGCGAACCCACGGCATTCCTGCGCGAAAGCAAGAGTGTATCCGGTAGTTTCACCAAGGAAGGTCACGGTTGATGACGACCGGAGTGAATATGATGACAAAAGATCCCATTCTCAAAGTCGAACACCTGTCGATGCGCTTCGGCGGCCTGATGGCCATCAACGATCTCTCGTTCGAAGCCTATCGTGGTGACATCACGGCGCTCATCGGCCCGAACGGTGCCGGCAAGACGACCGTTTTCAACTGCATCACCGGCTTCTACAAGCCGACGATGGGCTTGATCACCATGCGCCAGAAGGCCGGCAAGGAATTCCTTCTGGAGCGCATGTCGGATTTCGAAGTAACGCGCGACGCCAAGGTCGCCCGCACCTTTCAGAATATCCGGTTGTTCTCGGGCCTCACGGTTCTGGAGAACCTGCTGGTTGCGCAACACAACAAGCTGATGCTGGCCTCGGGTTACACGATCCTCGGTTTGCTTGGCTTCCCCGCCTACAAGCGGGCATCGCTGGAATCGATCGAACAGGCCAAATATTGGCTGGATAAGGCGAACCTTACCGATCGCGCCGACGATCCGGCCGGTGATCTGCCCTACGGTGCGCAACGACGCCTGGAAATCGCCCGTGCGATGTGCACGGGTCCGGAATTCCTCTGCCTCGATGAGCCGGCGGCCGGTCTCAACCCGCGCGAATCGCTGACACTCAACGAGTTGCTGCGCAGCATCCGCAACGACACCGCGACCTCCATCCTGCTGATCGAGCATGATATGTCCGTGGTCATGGAAATTTCCGACCACGTCGTCGTGCTGGAATACGGACAGAAGATTTCGGATGGCAATCCGGAGCATGTAAAGAACGATCCGAAGGTTATCGCCGCCTATCTCGGGGTCGAAGACGATGAGGTAGAGGAAGTGATCGAAGAGATCGAAGTCATCGCGGAAACCGCGCCGGGGGCACGCACTGATGAGCGAGACCCTTCTTCATGTCCAGAACGTCGAGACGTATTACGGCAATATTCGTGCGCTGGCCGGCGTCGAAGTCGATGTCAAGAGTGGCGAGATCGTCTGCATGATCGGCGCCAACGGCGCCGGCAAATCGACGCTGATGATGACGATTTGCGGCAGCCCGCAGGCGCGTACCGGTTCGGTCATCTTCGATGGTCAAGACATCACGCGGATGCCGACGCACGAGATCGCCCGATTGCGCATTGCCCAGTCCCCGGAAGGTCGCCGCATTTTTCCGCGGATGACCGTCTACGAAAACCTTCAGATGGGCGCTAGCCTCGACAATCTGAAGTATTTCAACGAGGACGTCGAAAAGATCTTCACCCTTTTCCCCCGCCTGAAGGAACGTCAGGCGCAGCGCGGCGGAACGCTTTCGGGCGGGGAGCAGCAGATGCTGTCCATCGGCCGTGCATTGATGGCACGTCCGAAGCTCCTGCTGCTCGACGAGCCGTCGCTCGGTCTTGCGCCGCTGATCGTCAAGCAGATCTTCGAGGCGATCAAGGTCCTGAACAAGGAACAGGGCTTGACGGTCTTCCTTGTCGAGCAGAACGCCTTTGCGGCCCTCAAGCTGTCCGATCGTGGCTATGTCATGGTCAATGGCAAGGTGACGATGAGCGGAACCGGCAAGGAACTTCTGGCCAACCCGGAAGTGCGGGCGGCCTATCTCGAAGGCGGCCATCATTGATCGCGAGATTGTTCGCTGCGGCCTTGGGGGCGCTGCGGGCAACGGAACGAAATCGATATTCGGCGTGCCTGACGTTCTGCGGGCCGCTTTGAGGGAGAGACGGGATGCAAGGCATTCTTTTTGAAGAACCGACGATCTTGGAGTTCGCCTTCGTCACCGTGGTGATGGGTGGCTGGACCGCATGGCGCACGGGAAAGAGCGCTGCGGAAGGCTGGAGCGGCTACGGCACGCTGGTGATTTACACGCTGCTGCTCGGTGTCGCCATTCGCTTCATCCACCATGCGCTTTTCAACGGCAGCATGCTGACTTTGCAGTTCTATACCGTGGACACGGTGATCCTTTTGCTGTTTGCTACGGCCGGTTATCGCTATTACCGTACGAAGCAGATGACCAATAATTACTACTGGCTTTACGAGAAGGCCTCGCCCTTCTCCTGGAAGGCCAAACAATAGAGGAATCCCGCATCGGCGTTGCAAAACGTCGCTGACGGATAAAAACACCGGCGCGATTATGGTGGGTATCGCGACCGGTTTTAAAACGACACCCGCCCAATTTTTGGGAGTAACAAGATGAAAAAGTCACTTTTGTCAGCTGTTGCGCTGACTGCAATGGTCGCTTTCAGCGGCACTGCATGGGCTGATCTGCTGGTTGGTGTTGCTGGTCCGTTGACAGGTCCGAACGCAGCTTTCGGCGCGCAGCTCCAGAAGGGTGCTGAGCAGGCCGCGGCTGACATCAATGCTGCCGGTGGCATCAATGGCGAGCAGATCAAGATTGTGCTCGGCGACGACGTGTCCGACCCGAAGCAGGGTGTTTCCGTTGCCAACAAGTTCGTTGCTGACGGCGTGAAGTTCGTTATCGGTCACTTCAACTCGGGCGTTTCGATCCCGGCTTCGGAAGTTTACGCTGAAAACGGAATCATGCAGATCACCCCTGCATCGACCAACCCGACCTTCACTGAGCGGGGCCTCTGGAACACGTTCCGTACCTGCGGCCGTGACGACCAGCAGGGCGCCGTTGCAGGTGCCTACATTGCTGCAAACTTCAAGGACGCCAAGGTTGCCGTCGTTCACGACAAGACACCTTACGGCCAGGGCCTCGCTGACCTGACCAAGGCTGCCATGAACGAAGCCGGTGTTACCGAGGCTGTTTACGAAGGCATCACCGCAGGTGACAAGGACTTCTCGGCCCTGATCGCCAAGATGAAGGAAGCCGGCGTTTCCGTCGTTTATTACGGCGGTCTGCACACCGAATTCGGTCTGATCGAGCGCCAGGCTGCCGACCAGGGCCTGAAGGCAACCTTCATGTCCGGCGACGGCATCGTTTCGAACGAACTCGCTTCGATCGCAGGCGACGCAGTTGACGGCACGCTGATGACGTTCGCTCCGGATCCACGCAAAAACCCGTCTGCTACGGAACTCGTTGAAAAGTTCCGCGCTGCCGGCTTCGAGCCTGAAGCTTACACGCTCTACTCCTATGCTGCCCTGCAGATCATCGCAGAAGCTGCAAAGACAGCTGGCGGTAACGACCCGCAGGCTGTTGCCGAGAACGTCAAGGGCAAGGGTCCGTTCAAGACCGTCATCGGCGAACTCAGCTATGACGACAAGGGCGACATCACCCGTCCGGACTACGTCATGTACACCTGGAAGAAGGGTGACGACGGCAAGTACACCTACTTCCAGAACGAGTAGTCTTGAAGGTTTCGGTTTGATCCGAAAACTTATGATCTCAGGATCGCGAAAGCCCGGGCATGTCCCGGGCTTTTTGCGTGGGGGCGACCGGTGCCTCGTGGCGTTCGCCGCGCGTCCAGGCTTTGTCCATAAGATCAGCGCAGCATTGCATCCCGCACTTTCGCGAGATCGCGCTTCAGCGTTTGCAACGCTTCCTCCGTCAGGCCGGTTGCCTCCAGGATTGCCGACGGCACGGATTTGGCTTTTGCTTCGAGACTGCGGCCGCTCTGCGTGAGTTGAATCCGCACCTGCCGTTCGTCTTTGACGTCTCTCACGCGGCGCAGATGCCGCATGGTTTCCAGGCGTTTCAGAAGGGGGTCAGCGTGCTGGACTCCAGAAAAGCTTCTCGCCAAGGCTGCCGACGGTCTGGTCATCCTTTTGCCAGAGGGCCACCATCGCCAGGTATTGCGGATAGGTGAGTTCAAGAGCATCCAGCAGCGGCTTGTAGATGCGGTTAAAGGCATGGTTTGCGGAATAGATCGTAAAGCACAGGAAATCATCAAGTCGCATCGGATTGTTAGCGTCTGCTTCAGTTTTGCTCATAACGATAGTCCTCCATCATTTCCTCTAAAATAATCGTGCACGATTTAATCGCAAGGGCTTGACGTCGAAAATCTTCGCATATATGTATATTGCACGATCTAATCGTAAGCGATTAAAAGCCGAGCTGGTTTTTTGGGTATTTAAGTCGCTTGCGATCTAATCGCTAAATATATAAAACCGACTGCGCCATTCGAAGAGGGGTTGCAGGTTTTGGAAAAGGAGACTGAAATGGCTCACCGCGCGTCGACATCCAACATCACCCTGTCTCGCCGCAATATGCTGCTCACCGGTATCGGCGTTGCGGCTGCAGTCGGACTGCCCACCACTGCTGCAGCGACTTCAGCACAGGCATCTTCAACCTCGACATCTGTAACAGAAGGAAAAAGGTTATGGCAAGCAAGATCGTTACCAAGGACGGCGTTGAAATCTATTACAAGGACTGGGGTACCGGCCAGCCGGTCGTCCTTAGCCATGGCTGGCCGCTGAGCTCCGACAGCTGGGAAGCGCAGGCTTTCCATTTGGCATCGAACGGCTTCCGCGTCGTCACCCATGACCGGCGCGGCCATGGCCGCTCCAGCCAGCCCTGGGACGGCAATGACATGGATCATTATGCCGACGATCTCGCCGCCGTCATCGAGGCGCTCGATCTGAAGAATGTCATCCTGATGGGCTTTTCCACGGGTGGCGGCGAAGTCGCCCGCTACATCGGTCGCCACGGCACGTCGCGCATCGCCAAGGCCGGCCTGATCTCTGCCGTTCCGCCGCTGATGCTGAAGACTGAAGCCAATCCGGGTGGCCTGCCGATCGAAGTCTTCGATGGTATCCGCGCCGGCAGCCTTGCTGATCGCTCCAAGCTCTATCGCGATATCGCCAGCGGTCCGTTCTTCGGCTTCAACCGTCCCGGCGCCAAGGTATCCCAGGGTATGATCGATAGCTTCTGGCTGCAGGGCATGATGTCGGGCCACAAGAATGCCTACGACTCGATCAAGGCCTTCTCCGAGACCGACTTCACCGAAGATCTGAAGAAGTTCGACGTCCCGACCCTGATCGTGCATGGCGACGACGACCAGATCGTGCCGATTGCTGCTGCCGCACACGCCTCCAAGAAGCTGGTGCCGCATGCCGAACTGAAGGTCTATCCGGGCGCACCGCACGGTCTGGCCGATACGCACAAGGATCAGCTGAACGCCGATATCCTTGCTTTCGCAAAGGCTTGATAGAACGAAACCGGGCTGCGCTTTATCACGCAGCCCGGTTTTCTATTCCTGGTGCAGGACATTCGCCGCCTTGACGGCGGCGGAAGCGCGGTTTTCCACGCCGAGCTTCACGTATATCTGCTCCAGATGCTTGTTCACCGTGCGGGCACTTAGGCCCAAAATCTCCCCGATATCGCGGTTCGATTTGCCCTTCCCGATCCACAGCAGCACCTGGGCTTCGCGCACCGTCAGCGAAAAACTCTGCCGCAGGATCTCGTCGTCGCTCGTCTGGCTGACGCCGGTGAGCCTGAACAGGAACTCATCGCCGCCGATGGCTCCCAGAAAAGCAAGCTGCAGCACCGGCTGGCCGTTCTGTTGGATCATCAGGGCGGCATTTTTCGAGGCACCTGGCCTGTCGCGTTCCGCCATCCATTGCTGGATATGCCCGGCCAGCGTGTCGAGGCCATCGTCGCGACCGGTTGCGGCGTTGACGAGCCGCGTCGCCTGCGGCGTCGACCATTGGATCGTGCCGTTGCCACGCACTGCCAGCAGATGCCGGCCGGCAGCGTCGAGCGCCACCCGTGCACTCTGCGCCGAGCGCGCATTGGCAAGATGCACCCGGATCCGGGCCCGCAGTTCGTCAATGTTGATCGGTTTCGACAGATAATCGACACCGCCCGATTCCAGCGCGTGAATGATGTGTTCGGTCTCGGTCAGGCCGGTCATGAAGATTACCGGGACCTGCGCCACGCCGGGATTGGTCTTCAGCGTCCGGCAGGTGTCGAAACCATCCATGCCGGGCATGACCGCATCCATGAGGATGACGTCGGGCGTGATCCGATCGACGACATTGATTGCTGCCTTGCCGGAGGTTGCGATCAGCACGGAAAATCCGGACTGCTCCAGTGCATCCGTGAGGAAGCCCAGCGTTTCCGGACTGTCATCGACGATCAGCACGATATCGCGCGGGTGGGCAGTCTCATTCACCGGCTGGCCTCCCTTGTTTGTTGATGTTCTGCAGGAAGTCCGCATAGCCGGCCAGGTCGAAAGCCTGCACATAGGTCTTCACCGCTTCGGTAAAGGGCTGGTTTTCTTCCGATTTGGCAAGATCTGCAAGCTTTGCCTCGATGCCGCGCACATAGCCGATTTCGCCGAGCCGGATCAACTCCTCGACATGCGCGACGCCGGGTGTGCGGATCTCGCCGGACGGCTTTTCCGGCGGCGTGGGTAGGGCGTCGCTGTAAATCCATTCCAGCTCCAGATGCACGGCGAGCTTGTCCTGCAACTGTCTGATGTCGAAGGGTTTCGTCAGCGTGTCGTTGTGGCCCGTGCGCGTGTCTGTCGTCGTCCCATCCCCGATATTGGCTGAGAGCATGATGATCGGCGCGACCTGCTCCTGTTCGCGCAGGCGCGTCACCAGCTGCCAGCCATTCATGCCTGGCATGGAAATATCGATGAGGAAGAGATCCGGCCGCACACCTTCGATTAGCGTCAGGCATTCCGTGCCGCCGGCCGCCGTCAACACGACGAAATCGAGCGGCATCAGCACTTCGCGCATCAGCTCGCGGTGATCCTCGTTGTCATCGACGACGACGATCGTGCGCCGCGGGCCACTATGGCCGGCGATCTTACGCACCGAGGGCAGGGGAATGCTCGGCCTGTCGATGGCCGACAGCATCAGCCGCACCCTGAAGGTCGAGCCCTGGTCACGGATGCTGGTCACCGAGATTTCGCCGCCGAGCGTTTCGGTCAAAAGCCGCGTGATCGTCAGTCCGAGCCCCAGCCCCGGCATCGGCCGGATATGCTCGGCCTCCCCCGCTGGAAGGGTTCGAAAATCCGCGGCAGGTCCGTTTCCGATATGCCGCGGCCGGTGTCCGATATGGTGAAGGTAGCAACCTGGCTGCGATAGGCAACATCGAAGCGGATGGTGCCCGTATCGGTGAACTTGATGGCGTTGGAGAGAAGGTTGACGAGGATCTGCCGCAGCCGCTTTTCGTCGGTTCGCACATATTGCGGCAGGCTTGGTGCGCGGACATGGTCAAAGATCAGCCCTTTGGCTTGCGCCTGCGGTCTGAACATATCGGCTATCTGGTCGAGGAAATCCTGGATGTTGATCTCGTTCGAATAGACCTGCAGCCGGCCGGCCTCGATCTTGGAAATATCGAGCAGGCCGTCGATCAGCCCGGATAGATGGTCGGCGCTGCGTTTGATCACCTTGATCGCCGACTGGCGCGGGGCCGGAATGGTCTCATCGCGCTCCAAAATCTGGGCATAGCCGAGCACGGCATTGAGCGGGGTGCGCAGTTCGTGGCTCAAGCCCACGACATAGCGGCTTTTCGCCCGGTTGGCGGCTTCCGCCGTTTCCTTGGCGTATTGCAAGGCGGCGTCGGTCTTCTTGTGAGCCGCGATTTCCTTGAGCAGCAGGGTGTTCTGCCGCGAGGATTCTTCCTCCGCCACCAGCCGGCTGTCATGGGCGAGAACATAGAACCAGCAGACGACGCCGGTGACCACCGAAAACACGAAGAACACGACGACAGCGGTGCGGTTGATCACCTCCGCGGTTTCAGGGGATGCGGTGCCGGTCTGGTGCGCGATCATGGCAAGGATGACGCCGATGCCGGTGACTGCCAGCACCACGGCGATGCCGTAGCGGCCGAGCCGGGTCGCGAGTTTTTCCGTGACGATCTGCGGAAGCACGGTCTTTGCGACCACGGCCGCCTGAGCATTGAAGCGCGCATGCGGCTTGCACATGTCGTGGCAGCGGCTGTCGAGCGAACAGCACAGCGAGCAGATCGGCGCGGAATAGGCCGGGCACCAGGCCATGTCCTCCGGCTCGAAGGGATGTTCGCAGATCGAGCAGGTGACGGTCGAGAGTTTTCGCCAGCTCTGCCGCGGCTTGCGGGCGAGGTAGTATTTGCCCTTGGTGCCCCAGGCGATGGTCGGCGAGGCGATAAAGGCCGTTACCAGTGCGATATAGGGTGCGAGCGAAGCCGCCATGGCGCCGAAAGCGCCGAAATGCGCGAAGAGGGCGACGGCGGCTGAAATCGTCATGGCCCCGATGCCGACCGGATTGATATCGTAAAGATGCGCCCGCTTGAACTCGATGCCGGGTGGGGCAAGCCCCAGCGGCTTGTTGATGAATAGGTCGGCCGAGATCGTGCACAGCCAGGACATTGCGATGATCGAGAAAATGCCGAGCGTCTCTTCGAGTAGCTTGTAGATACCGAGTTCCATTAACAAGAGCGCGATCGCCACGTTGAACATCAGCCAGACGACGCGGCCGGGGTGGCTGTGTGTCAGGCGGGAGAAGAAGTTCGACCAGGCGAGCGAGCCCGCATAGGCGTTCATGACGTTGATCTTGAGCTGCGAAACGACGACGAAGGCGACCATCAGAAGCAGCGTCGCCTCCGGCCAGGGGATCATGTAGCCGAAGGCCGTGAGGTACATATGGGCCGGATCGGCGGCGTCCTCGACCGGAACCCCGGCGCTCAGGCACAGCACCACCAGGAAGGATCCGGCGAGCAGCTTCGGCGCACCGACGATCACCCAGCCGGCACCGGCGAGAAACACCGCAAACCGGTGCCTGAGCTTGCTCTGGCCCTCGGGTGGCAGGAAGCGCAGAAAGTCCACCTGTTCGCCGATCTGCGCCATCAGCGCAAGAATGACGGCCGAGGCGGCGCCGAACTCGGCAAGCGAGAAGGAAGCGAGCTGGCCAGGTGCCGCTGCCTTGTTGGCGCCTTCGAAGGCGAGCCAGAGGTCGAACTTGCTCCAGTCGGCCAGCGCGATGAAGATGAAGGGCAGGATGTTCAGGATGATCCAGAAGGGCTGGGTCATGATCTGGAACCGGCTGATCAGCCGCACGCCATGCGTCACCAGCGGGATCACCATCACGGCGCTGATAATGTAGCCGATCCACAGCGGTATGCCGAGCGCCAGCTCGAGTGCTGCCGACATGATCGAGGCTTCGATGGCAAACAGCATGAAGGTGAACGAGGCATAGATCAGCGAGGTGATGGTCGAACCGATATAGCCGAAACTTGCACCGCGGGTCAGGAGGTCGATGTCGACGCCGTGGCGAATGGCATAGCGGCTGATCGGAATGCCGACGCCGAGCATGACGGCGCTGGCAACGAGGATGGCGATAATGGCATTGGTCGTGCCGTAGGAGAGCGTGATCGCCCCGCCGATCGCCTCCAGCGCCAGGAAGGAAATCGCCCCGATTGCGGTCTGCGAGATGCGCTGCGAGGAGAATTGCCGGGCACTCTTGGCCGTAAACCGCAGCGCATAGTCTTCCAGCGTCTGGTTGGCGACCCAGCGATTATACTCGCGCCGGACCGGAATGATGCGCTGGCGTGCTGTCATCGGCTGCGTGCGTTTCCCGTTTGAACGACTGTCGGATGGCCCTTTGAAGGCTGCTGCTCGGTCCTAGCATAGAAACGCATGGGCATTAAGTATACCGCATTGCACACTTGCCCACCCTCCCTACGTCAATTGACGTATACAGCTTTCAGGAGCCCCGACGGATAGTTCCTTTACGAACGGTAAATGTCTCCCAGGAGCCGTCGTCAAAGAACGAGAGGGGTTCACAATGAAATTCAAATCCCATGTCATGGGCGCGTTTCTGGCCGGTGCGATGGCCACGACCGCATTTTCGAGCGTCTATGCTGCCGACGACACGATCAAGGTCGGCATCCTGCATTCGCTTTCCGGCACGATGGCCATCTCCGAGACCACGCTCAAGGATGCCATGCTGATGCTCATCGAGGATCAGAACAAGAAGGGCGGTCTGCTCGGCAAGAAGCTCGAAGCCGTCGTCGTCGATCCGGCCTCCGACTGGCCGCTGTTTGCTGAAAAGGCCCGCGAGCTGATTTCCGTCAACAAGGTTTCCGCCGTGTTCGGTTGCTGGACCTCGTCGTCGCGCAAATCCGTCTTGCCTGTTTTCGAAGAGCTCAACTCGCTGCTCTTCTACCCGGTACAGTACGAGGGTGAAGAATCCTCGCGCAACATCTTCTACACCGGTGCTGCGCCGAACCAGCAGGCCATTCCGGCCGTCGACTACCTGATGGAAACGGAAGGCGTCGAGCGCTTCGTTCTCGAAGGCACCGACTATGTCTATCCGCGCACGACCAACAAGATCCTTGAGGCCTACCTGATCGCAAAGGGCATCCCGAAAGAGGATATCCTGATCAACTACACGCCGTTCGGTTTCTCCGACTGGCAGACGGAAGTTGCCAAGATCAAGGAATTCGGCTCCGCCGGCAAGAAGACGGCCGTCGTCTCGACGATCAACGGCGATGCCAACGTGCCGTTCTACAAAGAACTCGGTAACAAGGGCATCAAGGCGACCGACATTCCGGTCATCGCCTTCTCGGTCGGCGAAGAAGAGCTTGCCGGTCTCGATACCAAGCCGCTCGTCGGTCACCTCGCTGCCTGGAACTATTTCCAGTCGGTCGATGCGCCTGCCAATGCCGAGTTCATCGAGCAGTGGCATGCCTACACGAAGAACGACAAGCGCGTGACCAACGACCCGATGGAAGCCGCCTATATCGGCTTCAAGGCCTGGGTATCGGCTGTCGAAGCTGCCGGCACGACCGACACGGATGCCGTGCTCGACACGATCATCGGCACCACCGTTCCGAACCTTTCGGGCGGCTACGCCACCGTCATGCCGAACCACCACATCACCAAGCCGGTGCTGATCGGTGAAATCCAGGAAGACGGCCAGTTCGAAATCGTCCAGCAGACGCCTGCCGTCGTCGGTGACGAATGGTCCGACTATCTGCCCGACTCCAAGGATCTGATCTCCGACTGGCGCAAGCCAATGTCTTGCGGCAACTTCAACGTTGCCACCGGCAAGTGCGGCGGCAAGGGTTCCTGAAATAGGGGTTCCTGATTTCATCAAGGTCAGCATATTCGGGTGACGGTTTCGACCGTCACTCCCAAATGATCCAGTTACCTTATGATTTTACGCAAATATCCTCCGTCCCGGTCTCCCACCTGGGCGGAGGGACTTATCGCCCTCCACCTTTCGCTCATGAAGGCGCCCATAGGTGGCACGTTTCCTGCATTGCGAACGGCGGGACCTGTTCCGGGCAATCGGTCGCTTCGTTCTTGTTCGACCTGATCCTCAGCCGGCACGGATATGCGGAAATGTTAGGCAACAGCTTTGATGCAGCGGATCCGCAAGGGGCGCCGCGTTAAGGCCAACGGAACAAGAAGAGCCATGTATCGCGCCATCCAGACTTTCCTTGTCGCCCTTTGTCTGCTCGTGAGTTGCCTGGCAACCGGGCTGCGTGCCCAGGAAGACATCCGGCCGCTCGTTGACGCACTCGGCGTCGGCAACTTCCCGCAAAAGGTCGAGGCCGTCAACGCGCTCGCAGCATCGGGTAACCCCAAGGTTGCCGAAATCCTCCAGAACCTCAGTGACGGCAAGCTTTTTGCGCCCAAGTCCGGCGGACCTGTCTTCCTTGAGGGAGAGGCCAGCGGCAGCTATCTTGATGTCCTGACCGGTGCCGCCATCGGCGATGCGCCCGGCAATCTTGCAAAAATTCGACTGAACAACAGTCTTCGCGGCGCAATCAGCGCGGCCATGAGCCAGTTGACGTTGCTCAGCCCCGATCGCTCCGCCCGTCTCGCGGCTGCCAACGACCTGTTGAAAGATGCCAACCCCGAAAACCTCGACCTGCTCAACTCGGCGCTGGCCGAGGAGAAGGACGCCGAGGTCAAGAGCACGATGGAAGCGGTGCGCGCTGTCATCTTGCTCAAGACCGATGCCAGCTTTGAGGACAAGAAGGCCGCGATCGACACGATCGCTGCCCGCGGCAATCGCGATGCGCTGACCATCCTGACGGCTGCCGCGGCAACCGCGCCCGATGAACTGAGGCCCGGCATCGAGGAGAGCATCCGGTCAATCAACCGCAGCCTTGCGCTGTGGGACGTGGCGCAGAACATCTGGTACGGCCTGTCGCTCGGCTCGGTTCTGCTTTTGGCCGCCATCGGCCTGGCCATCACCTTCGGCGTCATGGGCGTCATCAACATGGCCCATGGCGAAATGGTCATGCTCGGGGCCTACACGACCTATGTCGTGCAGCAGACGGTGCAAGCCGTGGCACCGGGCCTGGTCGATTATTCGCTGGCCTTCGCCGTCCCGATGGCTTTCCTGTTTACCGGCCTTGTCGGCGTTGGCATTGAGCGCGGCATCATCCGCTGGCTCTATGGCCGGCCGCTCGAAACCCTTCTGGCAACCTGGGGGCTCTCGCTCATCCTGCAGCAGACGATCCGCACGATCTTCGGGCCGACCAACCGGCAGGTGGATAATCCCTCCTGGATGTCCGGCACTTTCGAAGTCGGCGGTCTGGCCAGCACCTGGAACCGCCTGTGGATCATCGTCTTTGCTATCAGCGTCTTCATAGCGCTTCTCCTCTTGCTCAAGCGCTCCAAGTTCGGCCTGCAGATGCGCGCCGTCACGCAGAACCGTCGCATGGCATCCTCCATGGGTATCCGTACGCCCTGGGTCGATGCGCTGACCTTTGGTCTCGGCTCGGGCATTGCCGGCATGGCCGGCGTGGCGCTCAGCCAAATCGACAACGTCTCGCCGAACCTTGGCCAGAACTACATCATCGACAGCTTCATGGTCGTGGTCTTCGGCGGTGTTGGCAATCTCTGGGGAACACTGGTCGGCGCGCTCACGCTCGGCATCGCCAACAAGTTTCTCGAGCCCTATGCCGGCGCTGTACTCGGCAAGATCGTGATCCTCATCTGCATCATCCTGTTCATTCAGCGGCGGCCGCGCGGCCTGTTCGCGCTCAAGGGAAGGGCGATCGAATAATGATTTCGCAAATGCTCCTGCGTCGCCACGAAAAGAAGACCCTGATCGTCGCCCTGATCATCGTGCTTGCCGCGGTTCTGGTGCCGCTGTCCAACCTGTTGCTGGCCGAAACCAATCCGCTGCACATCCCCGGCTATCTCGTGCCGCTTCTCGGCAAGTATCTCTGCTATGCGCTGCTGGCGCTGGCGCTCGATCTCGTCTGGGGCTATTGCGGCATTCTCTCGCTCGGCCACGGCGCCTTCTTCGCGCTCGGCGGTTATGCCATGGGCATGTATCTGATGCGTCAGATCGGCAACCGCGGCGTTTATGCCAATCCGGAATTGCCTGACTTCATGGTCTTCCTCAACTGGCAGGAGCTGCCCTGGTACTGGTACGGTTTCAATCATTTCGCTTTCGCGGCCCTGATGGTGCTGGTCGTGCCGGGCCTGCTGGCTTTCGTCTTCGGCTGGTTTGCCTTTCGCTCGCGCGTCACCGGCGTCTATCTCTCGATCATCACCCAGGCTATGACCTACGCCCTGCTGCTCGCTTTCTTCCGCAACGAAATGGGTTTTGGCGGCAATAACGGCCTCACCGACTTCAAGGACATTCTCGGGCAGAACATCCAGGCATCAGGAACGCGCGCCGCGCTCTTTGCCGCAACGGCGATTGCGCTCGCGCTCGCACTGCTCTTGAGTTCGGCCATCGTCCGGTCGAAATATGGCAAAGTTCTCGTCGGGGTGCGAGATGCGGAAAGTCGGACGCGCTTTCTCGGCTACCGCGTCGAGAACATGAAGCTCTTCATTTTCACGATCTCGGCCATGATGGCAGGCGTAGCCGGCGCGCTCTATGTGCCGCAGGTCGGCATCATCAACCCCGGTGAATTTGCGCCCGGCAACTCGATCGAAGTGGTCATCTGGACGGCTGTCGGCGGACGGGGCACGCTGATCGGCCCGATCATCGGCGCGTTCCTTGTCAACTTCGGAAAGAGCATCTTTACCGCCGCCTTCCCGGAATTCTGGCTGTTTGCGCTCGGCGCCCTGTTCGTCGCCACAACGCTGTTCCTGCCGAAGGGCATCGTCGGCACCGTCCAGCAGTATTTTGCGCGGCGCAAGGAATACAAGACGGCCGGCGAAACCGAAAAGACCTATCAGGAAGACAAGGCGGCGGCCCTGACCGCTGCAACAGCAAGCCCACAGGCGGCGGAGTAGAGCCATGGCCGAAAAAATGTCGACAAGCATGCTCTATCTCGATGGCGTGTCCGTTTCCTTCGACGGCTTCAAGGCGCTGAATTCACTCTCTTTCGTGGTGGAGCCCGGTGAACTCAGGGCGATCATCGGCCCGAACGGTGCCGGCAAGACGACAATGATGGATATCATCACCGGCAAGACCCGGCCGGATAGTGGCCAGGTCTTCTTCAACGGCGAGATCGACTTGACCAAGAAGGACGAAGCCGACATCGCGCAGCTCGGCATCGGCCGCAAATTCCAGAAGCCGACCGTGTTCGAGAGCCATACCGTCTGGGACAATATCGAGCTGGCGCTGAATCGCAAACGCGGCGTGTTTTCCACGCTGTTCTACCGGATGACCCCCGGCGACAAGGCTCGCATTGAGGAAATCCTCGAAACCGTGCGCATGACGGCCCGCAAGGACGATCTCGCTGCCAATCTATCCCATGGCCAGAAGCAGTGGTTGGAGATTGGCATGCTGCTCGCGCAGGAGCCGAAGCTGCTGCTGGTTGACGAACCTGTTGCTGGAATGACGGACGCGGAGACCAGCGAAACCGCGGTGCTGCTGAAAGAGATCGCCAAAACCCGCTCCGTCGTCGTCGTCGAGCACGACATGGGTTTCATCCGCGATCTCGGCGTCAAGGTCACGTGTCTTGCCGAAGGTTCGGTGCTCGCCGAAGGCTCGATCGATTTCGTCAGCAATGATCCGAAGGTGATCGAGAATTATCTGGGGCGTTGAATAAACGTAAAGGTTGAATCTCTGTCGGAAAGCGTCTTTAACACCGGCAGTCGCTTTCATCTTTTAGGGTTCAGTCGAATGCATATTGTTGGTTTTGTGGTGTTTGTTTTGGCTGGGGCAGCCGTTTGGTATTGGCGCTTGAAGATGGTTCGGGAAGCAGGAAGCGAAATTATCGACTCTGTCGAGCGGATGCGTGGCGCCTACAAGCGCCGCCAGTTTCGCAAGAAGGCCGAAGTTGCGCCACTTGCCTCGATAGCAGACCCGGCGATTGCAGCCGTCGCATTCTTCCTCAGTCTCGCGAATGAGAAGCCGGTTTGGAAAGACGCTGCACGCGATGTCGTCCGCAAGCGGATGAACGGCATTATCAAGCCAAGCGACATGGACGAGGTGCTGGTGTTTGCGGACTGGGCGGTAAAGAGTGTGGTTAATCCGGAAGACCCGATCCGCCGTTTCCGCGACCTGTGGAGCAAGGTGCTGACCGGGGAAGAGCGCCAGGAGTTGATTGCCGTTGCCGAGGAAGTCTCAATGGTCGGTGGCGAGGCAACGCAGGAACAGAAACATGTTTTGCAGGTACTGAAGCGGACGCTTTTAAACTGATGCTGAAAAGGGTGATGGAATGCTGACTGTCGACAACATCAATCTCCATTACGGCGCTGCGCAAGCGCTTCGCGGCGTCTCCATCACGGCTCCGATGGGCAAGATCACCTGCGTGCTTGGCCGCAACGGCGTCGGCAAGACCAGCCTGATGCGGGCGGTAACTGGCCAACATGCTGTGAGCGGCGGAACAGTGACCTTCAACGGCAAGCTGTTGAACGGCATGGCACCCTATAATCGGGCCAAGCAGGGCATCGGCTTCGTGCCGCAGGGTCGCGAGGTCTTTCCGCTTCTCACCGTGAAGGAAAATCTGGAGTCCGGATATGCGCCGGTTGCGCGCAAGGACCGGTTCATTCCTGATGATATTTTCAGCCTGTTTCCGGTGCTCAACACAATGTTGAAGCGCCGCGGCGGCGACCTTTCGGGCGGGCAGCAGCAGCAACTGGCCATCGGCCGGGCACTGGTCACACGTCCAAAAATCCTCGTGCTGGACGAGCCCACCGAGGGCATCCAGCCGTCGATCATCAAGGATATCGGGCGCGCGATCCAGTATCTGCGCGACTCGACCGGTATGGCAATTCTGCTTGTGGAACAATATCTTGACTTCTGCCGCGAGCTTGCAGACCATGTCTACATTATGGATCGTGGCGAGATCGTGCATGAAGGCCCGGCCGAAACGCTGGATACGCCGGAAGCGCGCCGCCACCTCACAGTCTGACGGCGGTTTTGATGGACAATGCGGCATTGATTGCCCCGCAAAGGGCCTGGGGCAGGGGGCGGCTGGTCGCAAAGCCCTTTGCCGGCCGCACGCGCATCGCCGAACTCTATCAGGAAGGCTGCGCCAAGATCCGTCTGCCCGAAAGCTTCGACGGGGCGATGGAGGCTGTGCTGATCAACAGTTCCGGCGGTCTCACCGGCGGCGACCGGATGGACTGGAGGTTTGCTGCGGGCGAGGGCACACGCCTGACGCTGACCACGCAGGCTTGCGAGAAAATCTACAAGGCGAGCGCCGATACAGCTAGGGTGGAGACCCGGATCGCGGTCGGGCCTGATGCCAGTGTGCACTGGTTGCCGCAGGAGACGATCCTGTTCGAGCGGGCATCGCTCACCCGCCGGCTGGAGGTCGATATTGCCGAAGGCGGACAGTTTCTGGCAGTCGAAGCTGTGTTGCTCGGTCGCAAGGCGATGGGGGAGGCGATGGAGAACGGCCTGTTCCAGGATTGCTGGCGCATTCGCAAGTCGGGCGTGCTTATCCATGCGGAAAACATGCGGCTTTCGGGTCATATCGGCGCGTTGACACAGGGCGCTGCGGTGCTTGGCGGCAAGGTCGCTTTTGCAACGATTTTCTATACCGGCCCGGATTGCGAAGCGCTGGTGTCCGGACTGCGCGGACTTCTCGGTGACGGCTCCGGCGGCGTCAGCCATTATCAGGTTGCGGGTGAAGACAAACTCGTCGCGCGGCTTGCGGCGGCGGACGGTTTCGCCTTGAGAAAAATCCTCATCCCAATCATTTCGCACTTGCGTAAAGGCGCGCCAGTGCCGAAAGTCTGGACACTGTAATCTGACACGCAATATCGGTGGCGACGCATGAACCTCACTCCCCGCGAAAAAGACAAACTGCTGATTTCGATGGCCGCCATCGTGGCTCGCCGGCGTCTAGAACGCGGCGTCAAGCTCAATCACCCGGAGGCGATTGCGCTGATCACCGATTTTGTGGTTGAGGGCGCTCGTGACGGCCGTTCCGTCGCAGACCTGATGGAGGCCGGTGCCCATGTCATCACGCGGGACCAGGTGATGGAGGGCATCCCCCAGATGATCCACGACATCCAGATCGAGGCGACCTTTCCGGACGGTACCAAGCTGGTGACCGTTCACGAACCCATTCGCTGAGGATCTTGCATGCTGGCGCTCAGACCCAATTGCGAGTGCTGCGACAAGGATCTTCCGCCCGAGAGCCGGGACGCGATGATCTGCAGCTTCGAATGCACGTTCTGTGCGGATTGCGCGACCGACACGTTGGCCGGCATCTGCCCGAATTGCAGCGGCGAGCTGGTCCGCCGTCCCGTTCGTCCGGCGGGCAAGCTGTTGAACAATCCGCCCTCGGCGGTGCGCGTGCTGAAAGCCGCGGGCTGCGCGCCGCTGTAATAATTTAAAAGGAGACCAATGACATATGTCCTCAAACTCTCAGAAAATTAACAACGACGATCTCTCTCTCGCGGTAATTGGCCTCCTCACTGCAGCCATCGTATCTATATTTATGGCTGAGGGGAACTTTACACTTTTTGTGGCGCCGCTGGGCTTGGTGTTGTTTCTGATTGCACAATCATTCGCACCCCGCCTGTCTTTTGACCGTTATGGCTTCGTGGCCTTCATTCTAATACAGGGTGCATCAATTTTATGTGTGCTGGGGTACTTTGTCAGACTGTTAAATTTCTATTTATTTGGCATTGGCTACGAAGTTTTTCTGGGCGTTAATTCTCTCGAACTAATGAACCTAAGTGTTTGGTTGGTTAGTTCCATTGTGTACGGCCTATATCGCTTTAGCAGACTGGGAGATTTTAGATGATCCCCGGCGAAATCATTGCAGCAGACGGCGAGATCGAGCTGAACGCCGGTCTGGAAAGCATCAGCCTCGATGTTTCCAATACGGGCGACCGGCCGGTGCAGGTGGGGAGCCACTATCATTTTGCCGAAACCAATCCCGCTCTGTCGTTCGAGCGTGCGGCTGCCCGCGGCCGGCGGCTGGATATTCCGGCGGGCACGGCGGTTCGTTTCGAGCCCGGCCAGACGCGAACGGTGCATCTCATTCCCTTTGCCGGCAAGCGGGAAGTCTACGGTTTTCGCCAAGAGGTTATGGGCGCGCTATGAGGACGACATCTCTCCTTGCGCCTTTCGGTCTTGCCTGCGCGACCCTTCTTGTGGGGGCCACCGCTTCCTTTGCGCAGGACGATCCGAAGGTCGATTGCGACAATCAGGTAACGCAGTTCGATATGAATCACTGCGCGAATGTCGACTACGAGGTCGCCGACGCGGCGCTGAATGCGACGTATAAAACGGTGCTGGCGCACATGGCCGAAATCGACAAGGATTTGGCGGAGTCGATGCCCAATCTTGTCGGTGCGGTGGAGGCGCTGAAGGCGGCACAGCGGGCCTGGATCGGTTATCGCGATGGCCAATGCGAGCTTGCCGGTTTCTCGGCCCGCGGCGGCTCGATGGAGCCGATGCTTGTCTCCTCCTGCCTGGCGGATCTGACGACGAAGCGGACGGTGGAGCTGAAAGAATTGCTGGAAGCCTATTGATGGCCGAGGGTTTGGATTGAGCGCGGGACGGAGCATCATGATCGTCGGCAACGGCGATGTTACGGAGGGGCTTGCAGCGACGATCGACGCCGCTGATCTCGTCGTGCGCTTCAACGATTGCCGCTCCTATGGTGCAGGTGGCACGAAGACCGATGTCATCGCCGTCTGCAATACAGGCCGGCCGGCGCTGTCCATGCTTGGCGGCGGCAAGTGGAAGACAAGTGCTGCCGTGCGGGAAGTGCGTGAAATCTGGTGCGCGCGCTCTCCGCAAAAATTCGAGTGCCTGCGCACCGATTTGGCGGCGACGCATCCGGAGTTCGATGATCTTTGTGATGACTACAGCGCCGGTTTCCGGGCTTTTGCGGAGGCAACGGCACGGGAATTTGTCCAGTTCGACGGCGCTGTGCATTCGATGCTGGATGATCGATTGAAGCAATTGGATGCGGAACCATACATCGTGCCGAGCAGCGGCCTTCTGGTGATTGCGACCGTTTTGGAGAAATGGGCTCACGCTGCGGGCTCCATAACTATTGTTGGTTTTGGTCACCAGGGATGGTTTTGGCACCCCTTTGCGTCTGAACGATTGATTGTCGATCGTTGGGTCGCGGAGGGTCGATTGACGCGCCTGACTTGATTTGACTTAGATCTACTATGTCCCCATTGTAGGGGTAGACTAAAAAAGTAGGGAATATTCTATGGGTAGGTTTGATGCAAAAGCTTCCCTGAAAGGGCAGGTCACCATCCCTGCAGAAGTTCGACAGGTCATCGGTCTGGAGGCTGGCGGCTTCATTCAATTTGTCGTGTCCGACAAGGGCAGTGTTTCGGTGGTCGCCAAAAAGTCAGGGCTCAATCACCTGAAGGGACTTTTCAGAAAGCCGGAGGCTCCAATCGATATCGATGCGGCTATCGATGAAACCGTAGCGCGACGGGTCGATCCGGCGCGTCTGGAGTTGGATCCGTGATCGGTCTCGATACAAACGTGCTGGTTCGTTATTTCCTGGAGGACGATCCCTTGTGGTCTCCGATCGTAACGCGTTTTGTCGATGAGGAACTGACGGTTGCCCGGCCCGGCTATATCAACCCGATCACGCTTGTCGAGCTTGTCTGGACGCTGCGTCGCCTGCCCGATTTCGATCGTGCGAAGCTCGCATACCTCATCGAAAATCTGCTTTTGTCCGATACCGTTGTCGTTGGCGAAGCCAAGGCTGTGGCAACCGCGCTAGAAGCCTTCAAAACCGGTGGCGCCGGTTTTGCCGACTATTTGATTGCGGCGCTCAACGAGGCTGCTGGTGCATCGCCGACGATGACGATCGACCGGAAAGCCGGAAAAACGCACCCTTTCATGCCACTCTCCCAAGGAGCCTGAACCCATGTCCTACAAGATGTCCCGCGCGGCTTATGCCTCCATGTTCGGTCCGACCACCGGCGACAAGGTTCGGCTGGCCGATACCGAATTGTTCATCGAGGTGGAAAAGGATTTCACCACCTATGGCGACGAGGTAAAATTCGGCGGCGGCAAGGTCATCCGCGACGGTATGGGCCAGAGCCAGGCGACACGCGCCGAGGGCGCGGTCGATACGGTTATCACCAATGCGCTGATCGTCGATCACTGGGGCATCGTCAAGGCCGACGTCGGCCTGAAGAATGGCCGAATTGCAGGGATCGGCAAGGCGGGCAATCCGGATACACAGCCGGGTGTCACGATCATCGTCGGCCCTTCGACGGAGGTGATCGCCGGCGAAGGAAAGATCCTGACGGCCGGCGGCATGGATGCGCATATTCATTTCATCTGCCCGCAGCAGATCGATGAAGCGCTGATGTCGGGCATCACGACCATGCTGGGCGGCGGCAGTGGCCCGGCGCACGGAACGCTCGCCACGACCTGCACCGGTGCCTGGCATATCGAGCGGATGATCGAGAGTTTCGACGGATTTCCGATGAACCTTGCGCTGGCCGGCAAGGGCAATGCCTCGCTGCCCGCGCCGCTGGTGGAAATGGTTCTCGCCGGTGCGTCCAGCCTGAAACTGCATGAGGACTGGGGTACGACGCCGGCGGCCATCGATTGCTGCCTGTCGGTTGCCGACGAATACGACGTGCAGGTGATGATCCACACCGATACGCTGAACGAGAGCGGCTTTGTCGAGGATACGATCAGCGCCATCAAGGGCCGCACCATCCACGCCTTCCATACGGAAGGGGCAGGCGGCGGTCACGCGCCTGATATCATCAAGATCTGCGGCAATCCAAACGTCATCCCTTCTTCGACCAACCCGACGCGGCCCTACACGGTCAATACGCTGGCCGAACATCTCGACATGCTGATGGTCTGCCATCACCTGTCGCCGTCTATTCCGGAAGACATTGCCTTTGCCGAAAGCCGAATCCGCAAGGAAACCATCGCAGCCGAAGACATCCTGCACGATATCGGTGCCTTCTCGATCATCTCGTCCGACAGCCAGGCCATGGGCCGCGTCGGCGAAGTCGCAATCCGCACCTGGCAGACGGCCGACAAGATGAAGCGCCAGCGGGGACGCCTTTCATCAGAGACCGGCGAAAACGACAATTTCCGCGTTCGCCGCTATATCGCCAAATATACGATCAATCCTGCCATCGCCCAGGGGCTCTCCCATGAGATCGGCTCCATCGAGGTCGGCAAGCGCGCCGATCTGGTCATCTGGAACCCAGCTTTCTTTGGCGTGAAGCCCGATATGGTTATTCTTGGCGGCATGATCGCTGCCGCGCCGATGGGCGACCCGAATGCGTCGATCCCGACGCCGCAGCCTGTTCATTATCGGCCGATGTTCGGTGCCTTCGGCAAGGCACGCACCAATTCTTCGGTCACTTTCGTCAGCCAAGCCTCGCTCGATGCCGGCATCAAGGCACGCCTCGGTGTGGGCAAGGAATTGCTCGCCGTGAAGAACACCCGCGGCGGCATCGGCAAACATTCGATGATCCACAACAGCCTGACGCCGCATATCGAGGTCGATCCGGAGACCTACGAAGTGCGCGCCGACGGCGAGCTTCTCACCTGCCAGCCGGCGACGGTCCTGCCGATGGCGCAGCGATATTTTATGTTCTAGTCTGTGTTTTCCAGGAAAGGCGTTCCATGGTTTATGTCGTCGCCTATGTTAAAGCCCAGCGGGGTCGCGCAGCCGATGTGATGGCTGTTGCGCAGCCTCTGATCGAAGCTGCGCGTCGCACGAAGGACTGCGTCTCCTTCGACCTCTACCAAAAGCCTGATGTGGCCGACACGCTGGTCTTTGTCGAAACCTGGAAAACCCAAGCGTCGTTCGATGCGCATTTGTGCGACCGGCATACCAAAGCCTTCCAGCGTGCGACAGTCGATCTGGTGATCGATAGGCGCACCGAGGTCGTTCATCTGGATAAAGTCGAGGTACTCTGAATGCCCTATCGTTCCACGGAAATCCTGTCGCCGGGCCCGGCAGACCCCGGACTGGTGGGCAAGGTGCCGTTGCACACTATTGCGCTTGCTCACGATCAGCGGCACCTTCGGCGCAAGCTTCTGCATCTGCCTGACGACGATGTGGTGATGCTCGACCTCAAGGAAGCTGTGATGCTGTCGCATGGCGATCTTTTGGTTCTCGACACCGGACAGCATGTGCGGATCGCGGCAATCGACGAGGCGCTCTATGATATCCGCCCGCGCGACCGGCAACACCTCATCGAACTGGCCTGGCATCTGGGCAATCGACATCTGCCCGCGGAACTGCGCCAAGACCGGATTCTGATCGCACGCGACCCGGTCATCAAGGCGATGCTTGAGGGCCTGGGCGCGACGGTAAACGAGGTCACGGAGCCTTTCCATCCGATGCGCGGCGCCTATCACGGCACGGGCGGGCATAGCCACGGGCACGGCCACCATCACGCGCATGGTTGAGCACGATCAGACGCAGGCGCTTGTCCGGCTGATGACATGGTTGTCGCCAGCCTTTCCGATCGGTGCATTTTCCTATTCCGGCGGGCTGGAGCAGGCGATACACGACCGGTTGATCATCGATGCCGAGGCGCTCAGAGCATGGTTGGAGACGGCAATGACCAATGGTACGGGCTGGAACGATGCCGTGCTGCTGGCCGAAAGCTATCATGCCGTCGGCGACACTTTCCGCCTGCTGTCGGTGCGGGATCTTGGCATTGCGCTGGCCGGATCGCGGGAGCGGCATATGGAAACGACGCTGCAGGGTGAGGCGTTTCTATCGGCAGCAGGCCATTGGCCGCATTCGAGCCTGGACGCCCTGTCCGGCATGGCACCCTATCCCGTCGCGGTCGGGGCGGTGGGCGGGGTTCACGGGACTGGTCTTCAGCCTGTTATCGCTGCCTATCTGCATGCGCAGGCCTCGAATGCCGTTTCAGTGGCCATTCGCTGTGGCCTGACGGGCCAGCGCGACGGTGTCGGTATTCTGGCAGCGCTGGAGCCGGTCATCGGGGTGGTTTCTGCGAGAGCGGCATCCAGCACGCTCGACGATCTCGGCTCTGCGACCCTGATGGCGGATATTTCCGCGCTAAAGCACGAAACACTGCATTCGAGGCTGTTTCGGTCGTGAACGCGACAGCCGGATCTGAGAAGGACGAAACAATGAAATCTGCAAACGGCCCCTTGCGCGTCGGCATCGGCGGTCCGGTCGGTTCGGGCAAGACGGCACTCACCGACAAGCTCTGCAAGGCGATGCGTGACCGCTATTCGGTCGCGGTGGTGACGAACGATATCTACACGAAGGAAGACGCCGAGGCGCTGGTGCGGATGCAGGCGCTGCCATCCGACCGTATCGTCGGGGTCGAGACCGGCGGTTGCCCGCACACGGCCATCCGCGAGGATGCCTCGATCAATCTGCAGGCGATTGCCGATCTCAACCGGCGCATTCCCGATCTCGACGTCGTCTTCATCGAATCCGGCGGCGACAATCTGGCGGCGACCTTTTCGCCTGACCTCGCCGATATCACCATCTACGTGATCTCTGTTTGCCAGGGTGAGGAAATTCCGCGCAAGGGCGGTCCGGGCATCACCCGCTCCGACATTCTCGTCATCAACAAGATGGACCTGGCGCCCTATGTCGGCGCCGATCTCGACGTGATGGAGCGGGATGCAACCCGCATGCGCGCTGGCGGCGCCTTTGTGTTTTCCGACATGAAGCGGGGCGAGGGCGTCGACCAGATCGTGGAGTTTCTGACGGTCCACGGCGGTCTCTGAAACAGACGCTTTTCAGAATAGAAAAAGCCGCGTGCAGAGTTTGCACGCGGCTTCTTTCTTTGTGGTGATTGTCGTTATTCCGCAGCCAGCGCCGGATGGTTGATGACGTTGGATCCGCCACCCTTGCCGGAGCGTCCCTCCAGGCGATCGAGGCGGGCCTGGAGTTCGTGGATCGTTTGCGTCTGGTCGTTGACGACTTCCGTCAGTTCCTCGTTTTCGAGAACACGCATCTCCTCATCCTTGCGGCCGACCAAACGGCCGAAGATCCAGCCGAGCAGGTGCGACAGGTCGTCCATGATCAGGAAGAAGGCCGGCACGACGACAAGCGAGATCACCGTCGAGACGATGATGCCGCCGATCACGGCAATCGCCATCGGCGCGCGGAAGGAGCCGCCTTCGCCGACGCCGAGTGCCGACGGCAGCATGCCGGCCGACATGGCGATCGAGGTCATGATGATCGGGCGTGCCCGCTTGCGGCCGGCCTCGACCATGGCCTGCGTGCGTTCCATGCCCTGATTGATCATCTCGATGGCGAAATCGACCAGCAGGATGGCGTTCTTCGTCACGATGCCCATCAGCATCAGAATGCCGATGAGAACAGGCATGGACATGGCGTTCTGTGTCACGATCAGGCCGATCGCCACGCCGCCGATGGCGAGCGGCAGCGAGAACAGGATGGTGAAGGGCTGGATCACGTCCTTGAAGAGCAGGATCAGCACGACCAGAACCAGCATCAGGCCGAGCAGCATGGCATTGACGAAGCCCTGCTCCATTTCCGCCTGCACTTCCGCGTCGCCACTTTCGATGAACTGCACGCTCGGTGGCAGCGTCGTTTCCTTGGCGATTTCCTTGAAGCGGTCGGAGGCCGAGTTGAGCGCTACGCCGATCGGCAGATCGGCACCCATGGTCACGACCCGGTTGCGGTCGTACCGCTTGATCGAACTTGGGCCTTCCGAATAGTTGATATCCGCGACCGTCGCGAGCGGCACCAGAGCGCCGGCAGCGGTCTGGACCTTCAGGTTACGAATGGCGGCGAGATCGGTGCGGAAGTCCGTGTCGATCTGGACGCGGATCGGGATCTGCCGGTTGTCGAGCGACATCTTCGTCAGGGCCGCGTCAATATCGCCGATCGTGGCAACGCGAACGACATCGGCGATCTGTGACGTGGTGATGCCGAGACGGGACATCTGGTCCGCACGCGGCCGGATCTGCAGTTCCGGACGGGGCAGGGCGCCGTCCGGGCTGACATTGGCGAGCAGCGGTTCGCTACGCAGCTTGCCTTCAAGCAGGGCAACGGCGGAATTCAGGTCTTCGTCATTGTTGGAAAGCAGGTTGAAGGAGAGGTCGCGCTCGCCGCGGTCGTTGAGCTTAAGGATGCGGACATCAGGGATGGAACGAACGGCGGCATAGACCTGCTTTTCGATCTGCGCCTGCGGGATGATGCGGCCGGCTGGCGGCAGCTTCGGCATATATTGGCCGATCAGCGGCGCGCGCCCGAGCACGTCATTCACCAGCTTGTTCAAGAGCGAGTGATCGAGCTTGTGCAGCATGACGGTAATGGTCGCGCGGCGCAGTTCGAGGTCGCCCTTGGGCGATGCGCCGCCGAGCACGAAGATGCCTTCGATGCCATCTAGGCCCTTGATCTTGTCGTAGATCTCAGCCGTCGTGCGGTCTGTGTCCTCCAGCATCGCATCCGGTGGCAGTTCGACGGAGAGCACGATGCGCGAGGCGTCTTCCGGCGGCAGGAAACTGCCGGGAACTGTCATCAGCAGCATGACCGAACCAAACACGAAGGCGATGGCCGCAAGCAGCGTCGCATAGCGCATATACCAGCGGCGCGTCGTCACCGTGACGAGCCAGGTATAGCCGCGCATGATCGTGCCGTCCTTGTCGTCATGATGGCCATCGCCATCATTGGAGCGCATCAGATAGGCTGCCATGACCGGTGTAATCAGTCGTGCGACTGCCAGTGAGAAGAACACCGAGACGGCAACCGTCAGGCCGAACTGGATGAAATACTGGCCGGGAATGCCGGGCATGAACGAGACCGGCACGAAGACGGCGATGATCGTGAACGTCGTGGCGATAACGGCGAGACCAATCTCGTCGGCGGCCTCGATGGCGGCGCGATACGGCGTCTTGCCCATCTTGATATGCCGGGCGATGTTCTCGATCTCGACAATCGCATCGTCCACCAGAATACCGGTGGCGAGCGTCAGCGCAAGGAAGCTGACGAGATTGAGCGAGAAGCCGAGCATGTCCATGACCCAGAAGGTCGGGACGGCCGAAAGCGGCAAGGCAAGCGCCGAGATCAGCGTTGCACGCCAGTTGCGCAGGAAGAGCAGCACGACCGCAACAGCCAGAAGTGCGCCTTCCAGCAGCGTATGGATGGCCGCTTCATAATTGCCATAGGTGAAATAGACGCTGTCGTTGATCAGCTTGATCGAGACGCCAGCGTTCTTCGCCCGGACCTCGTCAAGAGCGGCGGCAACGGTTTCCGCGACGGAAACCTCGCTTGCGCCCTTGGCGCGGAAGACGGCGAAGGTGACGACAGGGTCGCCATCGAAGCGCGAGAAGGATTTGGGCTCCTCATAGGTGTCGGTCACGGTGCCGAGTTCGGACAGGCGCACGAAGCGGCCGTTCGGCATGGCGATCATCGTGCCGGCCAGTCTTTCGACCGAGCGGGCATCGCCGAGCGTGCGGATGGCCTGTTCGCTGCCGCCCACTTGGCCTCGGCCCGAGCCAAGGTCGGTGTTCATCCGGCGAAGCTGATTGTTCACGTCGGATGCGGTGATCCCGTAGGAGTTCAGCCGGTCTTCGTTAAGTTCGACGCGCACTTCGCGGTCGGCGCCGCCGTAGCGGTCAATGCGTCCGATGCCGCTCTTGCCCTGCAGTGCCCGCTTGATCGTGTCGTCCACAAACCAGGAAATTTCTTCCAGCGTCATGCCCGGAGAAGACACGGCAAAGGTCTGGATTGCCTGACCCTCGACATCCACCTTGGCGACGATCGGTTCTTCGATGGAGGCCGGCAGATCGCCCCGGATGCGGTCGATCGCGTCCTTGGTGTCCTGGACCGCCTGGTTGGTCGGAACGTCCATCATGAACTGCACGGCCGTCGTCGACATGCCGTCGCTGATAGTCGAGGTGATGTGATCGACGCCGGAAATCCCGGCGACCGCGTCCTCGATCTCCTTGGTAACCTGCGTCTCGAGTTCGGCCGGAGCCGCGCCGCTTTGCCCGACGCTGATCGAGACGATCGGAACGTCGATGTTCGGAAAGCGGGTAATCGGCAGCGTATTGAAAGCCTGATATCCAAGGAACATCAGGACGACGAAGGCGAGGATCGGCGCGATCGGATTGCGAATGGCCCAGGCTGAAAAGTTCATCGAGCGCGTTCCCGTTAATTCGTTGCGGCTTGGTTGGCGTCTGGGGTCGGCTTGACCGGATTGATCTTGTCGCCGTCGCGCACATAGGCGCCCGCCTTGGCGACAACCTCGTCTCCGGGTGTCAGCCCGGCGGTGATTTCGATGAACTTGCCGTCCTGAATGCCGGTTTCGACCTTCACGATGCGGACGACGCCGTTTTCCACCTTGCGTACCGTGATTTCATCGCGCGAGGTCATGACAGCTGTCAGCGGCAGAACGATGGCCTGCTTCTCCTCGACGATCAGATCGGCATTGGCATACATGCCGACGCGGGCTTTTTCAGGCTCGGCGAGGCTGACGTAGACCGTTCCGAGACGGGTCTGGTCGTCCACCTTGGGCGAAATCAGGCGGATCGTGCCGTCGAGCACGTTCTTGCCATCGGCCAGCATCACGCGAGCCTTCTGGCCGACCGCGATCTTCAGGAGGTCGGATTCGGAGACGTCGGCCTTCATCTCGACCGCGCCGTCGCGGATGATGGTGAACAGCGGTTCGCCGGCGCCACTGGCAATGGCCCCGACCTTGGCGGTCTTGGCCGCAATCACACCGCTGACCGGCGCCTTCACTTCTGTCCGGGCAAGCCGCAGATCGACGTCGGAGATCTGCGATTCAACCACCTTGATCTCCGCCCTTGCGACCGCGATGAACTGCTCTGCCGAATTGACCCGTGCGCGCGCGGCCGTGGCCGTGGCTTCGTTCTGGTCAGCCTGCGCAGTCGAGACCGTGCCGGAATCGGCGAGCTTGCGTGACCGCGTGGCTGTGCGGACGGCCTCGTCCGCGGTCGCCTGGGCTTCGGCGAGTTGTGCTTCGTATTGCGCCAGCGAGGCATTTGCCTTTGCAAGGTTTGCAGCACTTTCGCTCTTGGTCAGCAGGAGGTTGTCGTTGTTGAGTACGACGAGCGTGCTGCCTTCCTCCACACGGTCGCCGATATCGGCATTGAGCGTGCGGATCGAAAGGCCATCAACGAGCGGGGATACGTATGTTTCTTCGACCGCCTGGATGGTTCCTGTGGCGACAACGCGGTCAACGATCGGCTGGTTCTTCGCTTGCGTCACGACAATCGCGGGCAAAGCCACTTCCTGGGTTGCGGCGGCAGGCTCCTGTGCCCGCACGGGCGCCGCCATTGCGATCACCATGACAGATGCGGACATGCCGGCGGCGAATACTGCTTTGAAAGCCATCACACTTGTTCCCTGAAATTCGTATTCTGCCGTCCGTGTGTCACAGCCTAGCGACAGCGAGTGTGGCTCTTGAAGCCATTTTCCCGCGCATGCCGGCTGTTACAGGGACCAATTCTTCTCCGGCGCACCATCCTCTGCGCCGAAGCTGATGTAGCCGCGCGGCCATCCGGTTACAAGGCGCCGCGCGAAAGAATGGTGCCTCACTATTTCTATCAGTTGGTCTTCGCAATGCAACGTACTTTTTGTGCCGTTACGTTGCGCCCGATCATCAGGATTTGCGGGTGTGGCGCAAATGCAAGAAACGCGCGGCCAGGACCGCGCGTTTCTCAAAAACGCCAAGGATGGAAACAGATGTTATTTCAGCGCTTCTGCGGTGATGTCGAGCGTGAAGGCACCTTCCGGCTCCTTGGTGATAACAGGGTCGGAACCGCCCTTCATCAGCGAGGCGACCGTGCGCTTGTAGTCGGCTTCGTCAAGCGCGCCGTTGGAGCCGGCGGTGAGCTTGGCCACTTCGCCCATCATGCGCTTCTGGTGCTCTTCGGTCTGGGCGCCGGTGGAATCGTTTTCAAGAACGATGCCGGCGGCTTCATCCGGATTGGCTTCGGCATATTTCCAGCCCTTCATCGAGGCACGCACGAACTTGACCATCTTTTCCTTGAAGGCAGGGTCCTTGAGCTTGTCTTCGAGCACGTAGAGGCCGTCTTCCAGCGTGGCGACGCCCTGATCCTCGTATTTGAAGGTCACGAGGTCTTCCGCCTTGATGCCGGCATCGATGACCTGCCAGTATTCGTTGTATGTCATGGTCGAGATGCAGGCGGCCTGCTTCTGGATCAGCGGATCGACGTTGAAGCCCTGCTTGAGAACGGTGACTCCTCCGGACCGCCATCGGTCTTGAGACCGAGCTGGCTCATCCAGGAGAGGAACGGATATTCATTGCCGAAGAACCAGACGCCGAGTGTCTTACCCTTGAAGTCGGCCGGTGTGGCAACGCCGGATTCCTTCAGGCAGGTCAGCATCATGCCCGAAGACTTGAAGGGCTGGGCGATATTGACGAGCGGCACACCCTTTTCGCGGGTGGCAAGGGCTGACGGCATCCAGTCGACGACCACATCGGCGCCACCGCCTGCAATCACCTGCGGCGGTGCGATGTCCGGGCCGCCCGGCTTGATCTCGACATCGAGGCCTTCGGCTTCATAGAAGCCCTTGTCTTTGGCGACATAATAGCCTGCGAACTGCGCCTGGGTGACCCACTTCAGCTGTAGGACCACCTTGTCGGCGGCTTCCGCCTGAAAGGCGGACAGCGAAAAGGCGCTGGCCAGAAGCATGGAGGCAAGTTTCGTTTTCATCTCAGTTCCCTCTTTTTGTTATGCCCTTCCTTTGCGGTCGGGCGGCCTTCTTCATCGTGCCCGTCCTTGAGCGGACGAGCCCTTCTCCTCATACCGTGCGCGAATTCCTCACGGACGGGTGCCAGAACGTGACGGCCCGCTCGATGAGCGCGACCACCCCGTAAAAGACAGAGCCAGCCACCGCCGCAACGGCGATTTCGGCCCAAACCATGTCGACGTTCATGCGCCCCACTTCCGTGGAGATGCGGAAGCCCATGCCGACGATGGGCGTCCCGAAGAATTCAGCGACAATCGCCCCGATCAGCGCCAATGTCGAATTGATTTTCAGCGCATTGAAGATGAACGGCCAGGCGGCCGGCAGGCGCAGCTTGACGAGCGTCTGGAACCAGGTGGCCGCATAGGTGTGCATCAGGTCGCGTTCCATGTGGCTGGCGGCCGCAAGGCCGGAAACGGTGTTCACCAGCATCGGGAAAAAGGTCATGATGACGACGACCGCGACCTTCGACTGCCAGTCGAAGCCGAACCACATGACCATGATCGGGGCGACGCCGATGACGGGTAGGGCGGAGACGAAATTGCCAAGCGGCAGCAACCCTTTCTGCAGGAAGGGCGAGCGGTCGATGGCAAGTGCCACGAGGAAACCGAGGCCGCAGCCGAGCGTGTAGCCGATGATGACCGCCTTGAGAAAAGTCTGCTGGAAATCCGCCCAGAGAATCGGCACGGAATTGATCAGCCGCACCCAGATCATCGATGGCGGCGGCAGAAGCACTGAAGGGATAGCGAAGCCGCGGACAATGCCTTCCCAGAGCACGAGGATCGACACGCCGAACAGGAGCGGCACGATGATCCGCGCTGTACGGTTGAGCGCGTCGCTTCTAAACGTCTGGCGTACCAGCCATTCGTTGAAGGCCCAGGCTGCCAGCCAGAAGACGATGGCCGCCGCCAAGGCGCCCATATTTGTTGTCTGGTTCATGGCTTGACCCCCATGCGCTTGAGAACGGCGGTATGGGCAAAGCCGACGATGAGCACCAAAGTCGCGGCAAGTGCGGCGGCCATGAACAATGCCGACCAGATCTGCACCGTCTGGCCGTAATAGGAGCCGGCAAGCAGCCGGGCACCGAGACCGGCAACGGCCCCTGTCGGCAGTTCGCCAACGATGGCGCCGACCAGCGAAATCGCCACCGCAACCTTCAGCGAGGTGAACAGGTAGGGCATCGAGGCCGGCCAGCGCAGTTTCCAGAAGGTCTGGGATTTACTGGCATGGTAGGTGTGCATCAGATCAAGCTGGATCTGCTCGGGGCTGCGCAGGCCCTTGACCATGCCGACAACCACAGGGAAGAACGAGAGATAGGTGGAGATCAGCGCCTTGGGCAGAAGCCCCGCAATGCCGATCGCGTTCAGGACCACGATGATCATCGGCGCGATGGCCAGAATCGGGATCGTCTGGCTGGCGATGACCCAGGGCATGAAGGAACGGTCCATCGCCTTGTTGTGGACGATGCCGATTGCCAGAACGATGCCGAGAGCGCCACCCATGACGAAACCCAGCAGCGTCGCCGACAGCGTGATCCAGGCATGGTAGACGAGGCTGCGCTTGGAGGTGATCGCCTTGTTGACGGTCGTATCCCAGATTTCCGCAACCACCTGATGCGGCGCCGGCAGTACCGGCCGCGCCTGAAACATGGTCTTCGGCACGATTTCGGAAAAGGTGATCGTCGTTCCGGCCCGGCCCGCGGTATCGCGCTCGAAGGGGGCGTTTAGGAAGACGACGGCGATATACCAGATGACAAGGAGGGCGATGAGGATGCTGCCCACCGGCAGCACGCGATCGTGAATGAAACTCGGTTTTTCCATCGTCACGCCTTTCCACTGATCGGCAGCATCATCAGCCCCATCGACACGATGCCGAGACCGACGCCGGCCATCTGCACGAGGCTGAGCCTTTCGCCGAAGAAACCGAAGGCGATGAGGTTGACCAGCACCAATTGCACGACCGCCGAAAGCGATATGGCAAGCCCGAGCCCCCGGTGCGCATCAGCTTCAGCATGACCAGGTTGCCGACCATGTAAAGCCCAAGCGACAGCATGAGCACCAGCACATTGTTATTGCCGACATAGGCCCGCGAAGCGGTGGCGCCGCCAAGGAAGATCATGGTCGCGAGGAACAGCCAGAAGGCGTATGGGGCGGTCATGGGTCGATCCCCGTTGTGTGGTAGCACCCCCTCTGTCACTCCGCGACATCTCCCCCACAAGGGGAGATTAGCCGCGAGCGCCGTGCGTCCCTTACATGTGGCACGGGAGGCTGGTTGTGATCTCCCCCTTGTGGGGGAGATGTCCCGGCGGGACAGAGGGGGTGCGGCCCCAAGCTCAAGCCTTTCCTTCATGACCCTACTCATCATAACTATGTCCCGCTCTCAAACCCTCGCGCACCCGATGCGCGATCTCAAGGAATTCCGGGGTTTCGCGAATGCCTAGCGGGCGGTCGCGGGGCAGGGTGGATTCGATGACGTCGGTGACGCGGCCGGGGCGGGGGCTCATGACGACGATGCGGGTGGAGAGATAGACGGCTTCGGGGATGGAGTGGGTGACGAAGCAGATCGTCTTGTTGGTCCGGTCCCAGAGTTTCAAAAGCTGCTCGTTGAGATGGTCGCGGACGATCTCGTCAAGCGCGCCAAAGGGTTCGTCCATCAACAGCAGGTCGGCATCGAAGGCGAGCGCGCGGGCGATCGAGGCGCGCTGCTGCATGCCGCCCGACAGCTGCCAGGGAATTTCTTGCCGAAGCCGGAGAGATTGACCAGATCGAGCGTGCGCTCAACACGCTCTTTCTGCTCGGCGGCGCTGTAGCCCATGATTTCCAGGGGAAGGGCGATGTTCTTTTCGATCGTTCGCCAGGGGTAGAGCGCTGCCGCCTGGAAGACATAACCATAGGCGCGTTTCCTGCGCGCTTCCTCGGGCGTCATGCCATTGACGGTGATCGTGCCGGAGGTTGGTTTTTCGAGGTCGGCGATGACACGCAGGAAGGTCGTCTTGCCGCAGCCGGAGGGGCCGATGAAGGAGACGAAGTCGCCTTTGTTCACCGAGAGATCGACGCCGGTCAGCGCATGCACCGGGCCGTCATTGGTGTTGAAGGTCAGGCCCAGTCGTCTGGCGGAGACAACGGATGCGGAAGTATTGCTCATTTCGTGCTGCCTGCTCCGTGATGATCGACCGTTGGTCGCATGGGATATTCTGTACTGGTCTCGCATATGCGATTTTTTGAAGATACGCTAACCTCGTCCAAAGTGCGGGAATCGACGGAGGGAATATATGTCGCAATCATCACAACCGACCTGCCGGATCGTTCGCCCCGGCGGCACCTATGACGGCAAGCAGGGGTTCAGCTATTTCGAAGGCATCGCTGCCGAAACAGTCGGATCGTCTGGCATCTGCATGCACCTTCTGACGATCCCGCCGGGCGGACGGGCCAAGGCGCACAAGCATGCGAGCCACGAAACCGCGATCTACATGCTCTCCGGCGAGGCCCATACCTGGTACGGCGAGCGGCTGGAAAACCACGTCATCGTTCGCGCCGGCGAAATGTTCTACATCCCGGCCGGCGTGCCGCATCTGCCGGCCAACCTTTCCGACCAGCCGGCCTCCGCCGTGATCGCCCGCACCGATCCGAACGAACAGGAAAGCGTCATTCTGCTGCCGGAACTGGAGGCGCTGGTGCCGGCCTGAGCCGGCGGCGGGACAGTGCAAGGCGGTGGTCATTTGCATCTCTTCAAGGGTCCCCAGCGCATTCCGTCCTCGAACACAATCATATAGTCGTTTCCGGTCCGCTCAATCTGGAGGCTCGTCTCCATCTCGCCGCCTTCCCTTCTTCCGCACAGGTGACCTGAGCGGCAAAGGAATCGCCCTTCTTTGTCACCGGCGCATTGAAGCTGCAATAGGATGCAGCCGACGTGACGGCTTCGTCCGTCAGTAGGAAGAAATCCTCGGACCCCATCGCTTCATTGCTGTTGGCAAAGGCGCAGCCATCCTTGTTGCCATAGGCGCCATCGAGGAATTTTTCCTGCGCGTGAACAAGCCCAGCGCTTGTCAGGCTCGCTGCGAGAAACAGAGGGAGACGCGCAACGAGCCGCATGCTCAGACCCCGCTCGCCGGAATGCCGCTGCGCTGGACCTTGCGCGGTGCGGTGATTTCTTTCCAGGTCGAGAGCGCCTTGTTGACGGCGGTAAAGGGTTCGCGCTTGACGAACTCACCGTGGCCTTCGCGGGTCTTGACGGTTCCTTCCTCGATGGCGACGACGCCGCGCGTCAGCGTGTAGCGGGGCAGGCCGGTGACGGTCTTGCCCTCGAAGACGTTGTAGTCGATCGCCGACTGCTGAGCGGAGGCCGAGATCGTTTTCGAGCGCTTCGGATCCCAGACCACGATGTCCGCATCGGCGCCGACGAGGATCGCACCCTTTTTCGGATACATGTTGAGGATCTTGGCGATATTGGTCGAGGTCACGGCCACGAACTCGTTCATGGTGATGCGGCCGGTGGCGACGCCGTGCGTCCAAAGCATCGGCATGCGGTCTTCAAGCCCGCCTGTGCCATTCGGGATCTTGGTGAAGTCATTGACGCCGAAACGCTTCTGGGCGGTCGTGAAGGCGCAATGGTCGGTGGCGACCACCTGCAGCGAGCCTGCTGCAAGGCCGGCCCAGAGACTGTCCTGATGCTGCTTGTTGCGGAAGGGCGGCGACATGACGCGGCGGGCGGCGTGGTCCCAGTCGGGGTTGGCATATTCACTTTCGTCCAGCGTCAGGTGCTGGATCAGCGGCTCCCCATAAACGCGCATACCGTTCTGGCGCGCGCGGCGGATGGCTTCGTGGGCCTGCTCGCAGGAGGTATGCACGACGTAGAGCGGTGCGCCTGCCATATCGGCGATGATGATGGCGCGGTTTGTCGCTTCGCCCTCGACGGCGGCGGGACGGGAATAGGCGTGGGCTTCCGGGCCGTTGTTGCCTTCCGCCAAGAGCTTGGCCTGCATCTGCGCGACGATATCGCCGTTTTCGGCATGCACCATGGGCAGCGCGCCAAGCTCGGCGCAGCGCTGGAAGGAATGGAACATCTCGTCGTCATCCACCATCAGGGCGCCCTTGTAGGCCATGAAGTGTTTGAACGAGTTGATTCCTTCTGCTCGACGATGGTCTGCATCTCGTTGAAGATCTGCTCGCCCCACCAGGTGATCGCCATATGGAAGGAGAAATCGCAGGTCGCGCGCGACGTCTTGTTGTCCCACATGGTCAGCGCTTCGAGCAGCGACTGGCCGGGGGCGGGCAGGGCAAAATCCACCACCATGGTCGTGCCGCCGGAGAGCGCCGCCCGCGTGCCGCTCTCGAAATCGTCGGAGGAATAGGTGCCCATGAACGGCATTTCGAGATGGGTGTGCGGATCGATCCCGCCCGGCATGACATAACAGCCGGTCGCATCCAGCACCTCGTCGCCCGACAGGTCCGGCCCGATCTCGACAATCCTGCCACCATTGATCTTGACGTCGGCCTTGTAGGTGAGATCGGCTGTGACGATGGTTCCGTTTTTGATGATGGTGGTCATGAGCGTATTTCCTTTTGGTATTCGCAAAGGAGCCGGCGGGCGAAAAGCGGGTCGCATCGCAACGAGCTGAAATCTCGCCGGACAGGACTGCGAGTATTGTGTCGAGAACTGTGCGCCGCTCGCGCAGGATTTCATCGTTCCAGACCCGCAGGACTGAATAACCCTTTTCGTTCAGCCAATGTGTTCGAACAATATCGGAAAGCGAGCCGGAATGCTGTGCGCCGTCGAGTTCGATTACAAGGCTTCTTTCGCGACAGACGAAGTCGGCAACATAAGGTCCAAGCGGCACTTGTCTTGTGAATTTGTATCCATTCAGCAGGCGATTGCGCAGTTCATTCCAGAGCTTGTATTCGGCCTCTGTCTCGTCCTGCCGAAGATTACGCGCTTTCGCTGTTGCGCCATTTCGGCGCTTGGTAATATCGTTGTTTTTCTGCGCGTTCACCGGAGGCCCCCTCATCCGACCCTTCGGGCCACCTTCTCCCCGTGGGGGAGAAGAGGGTGTGTGTGCTGCCCCCGTGCGTAACGGATAGCGTTGGAAGTGCAGGGATAAAGACGGGTTTAGAAAGAACGGCAAACTCCCTCTTCTCCCCAACGGGAGAAGGTGGCCCGAAGGGCCGGATGAGGGGGCGAAGCCACCAAAGCTTGCTCTTCCTGACTTGCCTCCATGGCCCTACTCCACAATCTCCGCCGTCTCCACCACCGCATGCAGCAGCACGTCGCAGCCGGCGGCGGCCCATTCCTTGGAAATGTCCTCGGCCTCATTATGCGAGAGGCCGCCGACGCAGGGGCACATGACCATGGTCGAGGGCGCGACTTTCGCCGTCCAGCAGGCATCGTGACCGGCGCCGGAAATCAGGTTCAAGTGGCTGTAGCCGAGGCGTTCGGCGGCGTTGCGCACGGCGGTGACGAGCGTCGGGTCGAAGGTGACAGGCTCGAAATGGCCGATCGGCTCGATCGAACAGCCGACGCCGAGCGCGTTCGTGATTTTTGGCGCCTCCGCCTCGATCGTCGCGCGCATGCGGTCGAGCTTGGCCTTGTCCGGCGAGCGGATGTCGACGGTGAAGACAACTTTGCCGGGCAGCACGTTGCGTGAGTTCGGGGAAAAGAACACCTGACCGACGCCGCCGACGGCGCCGGGCTGGTTTTCCATGGCAACGCCCTGGACCATTTCCACGATGCGGGCCATGGCAAGCCCGGCATTGACGCGCAGGTTCATCGGTGTCGAGCCGGTATGGGCTTCGCGGCCGGTCAGGGTGAATTCCAGCCACCACAGGCCCTGACAGTGGGTGACAACGCCGATCTGCTTTTCCTCGGCCTCAAGGATCGGGCCCTGCTCGATGTGATATTCGAAATAGGCGTGCATCTTGCGGGTACCGACTTCCTCGTCGCCGCGCCAGCCGATGCGCTGCAACTCGTCGCCGAAACGCTTGCCGTCCGGATCCTTGCGGTCATAGGCGAAGTCCTGGGTATGCACGCCGGCAAAGACGCCCGACGCGAGCATGGCAGGCGCAAAGCGCGCGCCTTCCTCGTTGGTCCAGTTGGTGACGACAACAGGATGTTTCGTCCGGATGCCGAGATCGTTCATTGAGCGAACGAGTTCGAGGCCGGCGAGCACGCCGAGAACGCCGTCATATTTACCGCCGGTCGGCTGCGTATCGAGATGCGAGCCGACATAGACGGGCAGGGCATCCGGGTCGGTGCCGGGGCGCGTGAAGAACATGTTGCCCATGGTATCGACGCCCATGGTCATGCCGGCGCGCTCGCACCAGGATTGGAAAAGCCGGCGGCCCTCACCATCCTCGTCCGTCAGCGTCTGGCGATTGTTGCCGCCGGCAATGCCGGGGCCGATCTTGGCCATGTCCATCAGCGTCGCCCAGAGACGGTCCGCATTGATGCGCATGTTCTCGCCCGGTGCAGCCATGGCGTTCTCCCTCATCCAGTGTCGTATCGGCGCCGCTTGTCGCGCCTCATGTTCCCGTCGGTCAAATCGGGGCATCTGGTTTTTTCGATTGCCCTGCGATCAGCCGTTGCGTTTGTGATGTAACTGACTGATAATTTGACCGGTTGGTAAAACATTACAACTTCCGTTGCCGCACTCAAGACGAAAAAACAAAAAATCGGAGGCGGTGCCCAAAATTTTAGCGCTGGCTGATTTTGAGCAGGATGGAGGTTGCGGCAGCGCAAAGCCAGAAGAGTGCAGGGGAGAAAATGGTCCTACCGAGAGCAGCCAAGACCCAGAGGCGAACCCGTATCCAGGAGGAGAAGGAAGAGCAGATTCTGGAGGCTGCGCTTGAGGTTTTTGCCACGCATGGTTTCCGTGGCAGCACGATTGACCAGATCGCCGAAGTCGCCGGCATGTCGAAGCCCAATCTGCTCTATTATTTCCGCACCAAGGAAGCCATGCACCGGGCGCTGATCGACCGCGTGCTTGATAGTTGGCTGGATCCGCTGCGCGAATTCGATGCGGAGGGCAATCCGGTGGCCGAGATCCGCAGCTATATCCGCCGCAAGCTGGAAATGGCCCGCGACTTCCCGCGCGAAAGCCGGCTGTTTGCCAACGAGGTCCTGCAGAGCGCGCCGCATATTCTGGATGAACTCAGGGGGCCTCTGAAAACATTGGTCGATGAAAAGGTCGAGGTCATCCGCGCCTGGGCAAAGGCCGGCAAGATCGCCAAATGCGATCCCTACCACCTGATCTTCGCCATCTGGTCCACGACCCAGCACTATGCCGATTTCGATGCGCAGGTCCGTGCCGTTCTCGGGGAAGAGCATTCGGGCGAAGGGCGATTCGAGGATGCGGCGCGCTTCCTCGAGCAGCTCTTCATCAACGGCCTTGCGGTTCATGGGCCGGCATCGTCCTGAGCGCTTCGCTTCTTTAAACGGCCTGGGAGTCCACCTGTGGAAGCGATGCCGCAATATCCGCCGTTTTCTGGATGATCAGGGTTTCCAACGTCCCGGTTCGTCCGCGAATGGAGATGTGGTGGCGATCATGGGTGGCGAGCGTCAGGCCGGCATAACGCACCACATCGGCTGAGACGGCGAGTTCCGCATCATATTCCTTGGCAAAACCTTCCAGCCGGCTCGCCGCATTGATCGTGTCGCCGACGGCCGTCAGCGCCGATGCCTTGCCGTAGCCGATATGGCCGATGATCGCGGGGCCGGCGTGCATGCCCATGGCAATGCGCAACGGCTTTTCGAGCTCGCTGGTAAAGCTGCGGTTCAGGACCTCGACACCCTTGCCGATGCGAACGGTCGCAGCCAGTGCCTGCGCGCTTGCCTCTTCCACCGTGGTATTGAGGCCGAAAAGGGCGAGCACGCCGTCGCCGATGAATTTGTCGATGACCCCGCCGGAGCTTTCGACGGCTTCGCCGATCGTTTCGAAATAGCGGTTCAGCAGAAAGACCGTGTCGAAAGGCAGTTGTTTCTGGGCCAACTGGGTGAAGTCGCGCAAATCGCAAAACAGGACCGTGATCCGCCGCTCGCGGCCGGCAGCCTCGTCGCGGGACGGGCCGGATTTCAAGCCCATACTGTCGGCGCCCAGAACCGGTGCAATGGTCAGGTCCTTCACCGGCCGCAGCTGGCAGGCGAGGCGCACATTGGCGGGCGCGCGAATTCGCTTGAGGGTAATAGCCTCTGCTTCCGTGGCCTCGGGCTGACCGCTGAGACCTTCGGTGATCCGGACCCGGCAGGTGGAACAACGGCCGCGGCCGCCGCAAATCGAGAGATGCGGAATGCCGGCGGAGCGGCTGGCTTCCAGCACGCTGAAGCCCGCATTGACCGGCACGGTGCGACCGTCCGGATAGGTGATACGGACGCGGCCGCGCGACGGCAATACGCGAATGGCCAGGACAGCGCCGATGGCCAGCAGCAGCCCGATGTAAATTGCCTGCCTTAACTGGGCGAGGATTTGCGGATCGGTGCGGCCTTCCTCGAACCAGCGCAGGCTTTGAACGGCCGGATCGAGGGCGCGGGCGGAGACGGCAAAGCCGATCAGTGCAATCACGGGCACGAGAATTGCCGCGGAATAGAGCGCCAGCGCGTAACGCTCGAACCAGACCTTGCCCCGCAGCCAGAACCAGATGCCGAGGCAGCCATGGGACCACGCAGCAATGAGCGCAAATGACTGCTTGTAGGTGTCAAAGTTGTTGGACCAGAGAATCCGCAGAATCCGCGGATAGTCCATCGAGAAGCCGGACAACGTGTATTCGAGCCGCGTGCCCACGACATGCGCGACCAGAAGAAAAGGCAGGCTGAGGCCAAACGTGATCTTCAGGCCTTCGCGCAGCGGCATGCGCAATGTCTGCCGACGATAAAGACTGTCCAGCGCCATGGCAAAATGGGTGAAAAGCGCGCCATAGAGCAGGATGGTGCCGGGCCAGCTGCGCCAAACCAGGTGAAGCGGATGGCGCACAGCTTCCATGGCCTCGATCGAGACAAGTCCGGCAAAAAGATTGCCGAAATGGCCAAGGATGAATGTCGCCAGCACGAGGCCTGAGACTAGGTGCAGCTTCTTGCGCAATGTTGCGAGATCGCGTTTCAAATATGGGTGCCCGGTCCCTGTGCGGTTGCTGTCTGCCGCCGCCGTTTTTGGTTTTTCTTATATTGGCTGTTTCGGCAGCCGGGAGCAACGCCGGATTTGAGAACGCAGCGTTTCCTTGGCTGTGAAAAATGTCGGCTTGGAACGATTTGGCCGGCTCCACGCGGAAGCCGGCCAAAAGATATTTCCGTATCGAAGGCCCGCTTATTCCGCAGCCTGGCGCGCCATCGGATTGTTCGGATGGGTCGTCCAGTTGGCGTAGTTAGCATCGACCGGCTTGCCGGTGCGCTCATCCAGTGTGCCGGCGGCAAGCGGCACCATGGTGATGCAGTCCTGCACGGGACAGACATTAACGCAGAGATTGCAGCCGACGCATTCGTCTTCCATCACCTCGAAGTGCCTGATGCCGTCGACGAACTGGGTGATCGCCTGGTGCGAGGTGTCCTCGCAGGCGATGTGGCAGCGGCCACATTTGATGCAGGCATCCTGGTCGATATGGGCTTTGGCAACGTAGTTGAGGTTGAGATACTGCCAGTCGGAGATGTTGGGCACGGCGCGGCCGGTGATGTCGTTGAGATTGCGGTGGCCCTTGGCGTCCATCCAGTCGGAAAGACCCGTTATCATCTCCTGCACGATCTTGAAGCCGTAGGTCATCGCCGCGGTGCAGACCTGAACGTTACCGGCACCGAGCACGAGGAATTCAGCCGCATCGCGCCAGGTGGTGACGCCGCCGATGCCTGATATCGGCAGGCCGTAGGTTTCCGGATCGCGGGCGATCTCGGCCACCATGTTGAGCGCGATCGGCTTGACCGCCGGGCCGCAATAGCCGCCATGGCTGCCCTTGCCGTCGATCGACGGTTCCGGCGAGAAAGTGTCGAGGTTGACCGAGGTGATCGAGTTGATCGTATTGATCAGCGAGACCGCATCGGTTCCGCCTTCTTGGCTGCGCGTGCCGGGTTGCGGATATCGGTGATATTCGGCGTCAGCTTGGTGATAACAGGCATGCGGGTGTACTGCTTGCACCAGCGCACCACCATTTCGATATATTCCGGCACCTGGCCGACCGCAGCGCCCATGCCGCGCTCCGACATGCCGTGCGGACAGCCGAAGTTGAGCTCGATACCGTCGGCACCGGTTTCCTCGACCAGAGGCAGGATGGATTTCCAGGCCTGCTCCTCGCAGGGCACCATGATCGAGGCAATCAGGGCGCGGTCCGGCCAGTTCATCTTCACCTGCTTCATTTCGCGCAGGTTGGTGTAGAGATCCCGGTCGGTGATCAGTTCGATGTTGTTGAGACCCAGAAGCCTGCGGTCGGCACCCCAGATCGCGCCGTAGCGCGGGCCGTTGACGTTGACGACCGGCGGTCCTTCCTCGCCGAGCGTCTTCCAGACAACGCCGCCCCAGCCGGCCTTGAAGGCGCGCTCTACATTGTAGGCCTTGTCTGTCGGCGGTGCAGAGGCGAGCCAGAACGGGTTCGGGGACTTGATGCCGACGAAATTGTTGCGGAGATCAGCCATTGTTCATTCTCCTCTTCAAGCGACCGCAGCGGCGGGCTGCACGTCGGCGGCAAGCGCCCGGTTGATCGACATGGCCGCATCGCGACCCATGGCAACGGCGGAGACCGTCAGGTCCTCGCCGCCCTTGACGCAATCGCCCCCGGCCCAGACGCCATCCAGCGTCGTGCGGCCTTCGGCATCCGTGGAGATGCGGCTGCCGTCGAGCAGCAGCGAACCGAGACCATCGGCCTCAAAGGTCTGGCCGATCGCCTTGAAAATCTGGTCGGCGGCAATGATGCCGGTCTCCCCGGTGCCGACGAGGCGACCTTCACTGAGCGTCGTATATTCGAGCTCGATGCCCGCCACCTTGCCGTCACGGCTGACGATACGCTTGGGCTGCAGCCAGTGCTTGATCGAAACGCCCTTGGAGGCGGCCAGATCCTGTTCGAATTCCGAGGCGTTCATATGCTCCTTGCCGCGACGGTAGCAGATCGTCACTTCCTCGGCGCCGAGCAGCTTGGCCTGTACGGCGGCATCGATCGCTGTCATGCCGCCGCCGAGAACGACGACGCGGCGGCCGACGGCGATGTCGGCCTTGTCTTCGGCCTGCCGCAAGTCGGCGATGAAATCGACGGCATCGACGACGCCCTCTGCCGTTTCGCCCTCGGCGCGCAGGGCGTTGACGCCGGTGAGGCCCATGCCGAGAAAGACGGCATCATGGCGGGATTTTAAATCGGCCAGCGAGAAGTCCCGACCGAGCATCTGGCCGTTGCGGATGTCGATGCCGCCGATGGCCAGCACATAATCGACCTCCTTCTGGGCGAAATCATCGACCGCCTTGTAGGTGGCGATGCCGTATTCATTAAGACCACCGGCCTTTTCGCGAGCATCGTAGACGACGACGTCATGGCCGTTGACGGCAAGGCGGTGGGCGCAGGCGAGGCCAGCGGGACCGGCGCCAACGACGGCGATCGATTTACCGGTTGCCTCTGCGCGGGCATAAAACTGCTTGTTTTCTTCCATCGCGATGTCGGTCGCATAGCGCTGCAACTGGCCGATGGCGACAGGCTTGCCTTCGGCGGTGTTGCGCACGCAGGCCTGCTCGCAGAGCGTTTCGGTGGGACAGACGCGGGCGCACATGCCGCCCAGAATGTTCTGGTCGAAAATCGTGTTGGCAGAGCCGATCGGATTGCCTGTCGATATTTGCCGGATGAACAGCGGAATATCGATCGAGGTGGGACAGGCCGTCATGCACGGCGCGTCGTGGCAGAAATAGCAGCGGTCCGATGCGACGAGCGCTTCATGATCGTCCAGCGGTGCATGGAGGTCGGAAAAATTCGCCTCATACTGCGCAGGCGACAGGCGGCCCTTGTGGATCCCAGAGTTCATAGTTCCCATTTTTGTCTCCCAAATGTCGAGCTTTGGCTGACGAAACGGTAACTCAGCTTTATTTTTTATCAAATGGTAAAATTTCGAAATTCGATTCCGCTTAAACGACAGCGTTTTCAGTTTGTTACGGTTGTATTTCGAGCATTGAGCCTCGTCGGCGTTTGACAGGCAGGCTGTAAAAATGCCAGCAATTCAATTGGAATTGGTTTTGTGGGAAAAGGGGCGATGGCGAGACGGGCGGAGGCGAACAATCGGTTGGACGATGCGGCGCGCGCCGGATGGCTCTATTATGTCGCCGGCCGGACGCAGGACGAGATCGCATCGGCCATGGGCATTTCGCGCCAGTCTGCACAGCGCCTGGTTTCGCTCGCCGTTGCCGAAAAGCTGATCAAGGTGCGGCTGGACCATCCGATTGCCGCCTGCTTGGAACTCGCCGAGCGCCTGAAGGACAAGTTCGAGCTTCGCCATGTCGACGTGGTTCCCACTGATCCGGCCTCGACATCCACAACTGTGGGTATCGCCGAGGCCGGTGCGGTCGAGATCGAGCGCTGGCTGAAATCTGCCGATCCGATCGTGCTTGCCGTCGGAACCGGGCGAACGCTGAAGGCGGCGATCGACCAGTTGCCGCCGATGGAATGTCCGCAGCACAGAATCGTCTCGCTGACAGGTAATATCGGTCCGGACGGGTCGGCGGCCTACTACAACGTCATCTTCTCGATGGCCGATGCGGTCAAGGCGCGGCATTTCCCGATGCCTCTTCCGGTCCTGGTTTCGTCTGCGGCGCAGCGTGACCTGCTGCACCGGCAGGATCTCGTGCAGTTTGCGTTGCAACTCGGACGTGAAGCCAATGTCGCTTTCGTCGGCATCGGCGAGCTCGGTTCGGATGCACCCCTGTGCGTGGATGGATTTCTGGCACGTGAGGAAATGGACCGCCTGACTGCGACCGGTGCCTGCGGCGAGATCTGCGGCTGGATGTTCGATCAGGAAGGCCAGTTGCTGGCAGACCTGATCAACGACCGGGTGGCCAGCGTGCCCTTGCCGTCGCGCGAGACGGCGACCGTCGTCGGTCTTGCCAAGGGACGGAAAAAATATGCCGCGATCCGGGCGGCGCTGACGGGTGGCATGATCAACGGAATCATCACCGATGAAGGCACTGCAGAGTACCTGCTGAGCGCCTGAGACCTTTCAAGATATCGTCTGGATGCTGATGGAGCGCGTGCCGGCACGGCAGCCTGCGCTATCGCTCAAAAATTATTTCTCTCTTAAAACAATTGTTTAGTCCATCCTTTCTGCAATGCAGCAAGGAATGCCAATTGACTCCGTCGAGGCTTTAGTGGGTAATTGCCCACGAGCGAAGCAAATGCTCATTACTCTTCTGGGAGGAAGATTATGAAATTGAAAACATTCCTGCTGGGCACCTGCTCGGCACTTCTTCTGTGTGGCTTTGCCAATGCGGAAACCCTGACCATCGCCACCGTCAACAATGGCGACATGGTGCGCATGCAAGGCCTGACGGAAGACTTCACCACCAAAAACCCGGATATCCAGCTCGAGTGGGTAACCCTCGAGGAAAACGTCCTTCGTGAACGTGTCACGACTGATATCGCCACCAAGGGCGGCCAGTATGACGTCATGACGATCGGTACCTATGAAGTTCCGATCTGGGCAAAGCAGAACTGGCTTCTGCCTCTGGACAATCTCGGTGCCGATTATGACGCTGCCGATATCATTCCTGCGATTGCCGGCGGCCTGTCCGTCGACGGCAAGCTCTTCGCCGCACCGTTCTACGGCGAAAGCTCCTTCATCATGTACCGCAAGGACCTGATGGAAAAGGCAGGGCTGACCATGCCCGACGCGCCGACCTGGGAGTTCGTGGCAGACGCCGCGCGCAAGATGACCGACCGTACTGCTGAGATCAACGGTGTCTGCCTTCGCGGCAAGGCCGGCTGGGGTGAGAACATGGCGTTCCTGACGGCCATGTCCAACTCGTTCGGCGCACGCTGGTTCGACGAACAGTGGAAGCCGCAGTTCGACCAGGCTGAATGGAAGAACACGCTGCAGTTCTACGTTGACCTGATGAAGGACGCCGGCCCTGTCGGCGCCTCTTCCAACGGCTTCAACGAAAACCTGGCGCTCTTCCAGCAGGGCAAGTGCGGCATGTGGATCGATGCCACGGTTGCCGCGTCCTTCGTCTCCAATCCGACGGACTCGATGGTTGCCGACAAGGTTGGCTACGCTCTCGCCCCTGATACGGGCCTTGGCAAGCGTGGCAACTGGCTGTGGGCATGGTCGCTCGCGGTTCCGGCCGGTACGCAGAAGGCGGAAGCAGCCCAGAAGTTCGTATCCTGGGCAACAAGCAAGGCCTATCTCGAACTCGTCGCATCCAAGGAAGGCTGGGCAAACGTTCCTCCAGGCACACGTTCCTCGCTCTACGCCAATGCCGAATACCAGAAGGCGGCACCTTTCGCCAAGATGACGCTCGACTCGATCAACTCGGCCGACCCGACCAAGCCGACAGTCAAGCCGGTCCCCTATGTCGGTGTCCAGTTCGTTGCCATTCCTGAGTTCCAGGGTCTCGGCACGACGGTTGGACAGCTCTTCTCGGCGGCTCTTGCCGGCCAGATGACTGTCGACGAGGCGCTGAAGCAGGCACAGGACGTGACGACCGCGACCATGACCGAAGGCGGCTACATCAAGTAGTTTTGCCGCGGCACCAAAGGAACGAGGTCTGGCTCCCAAGGACCAGCCTCGCTCCGGGCCGTCCGTCCAAACGAACGGGCGGCCCTATTTCTCTTGGATATTCGATATGCGTATGCTGGCGGCCCGGATGCCGTCCTAGCGCCGTGCGCCAAGGATGATGCGCAACGGCAAGACGAGACCGAACGGTCCATCATCAACGACTGGGGGAACCATGGCTACGCGACAGACACAAACGCTTGCCCGGCTGATGCTGGCGCCATCCGTGCTGATGCTGTTCATCTGGATGATCGTGCCGCTCGCCTTCACCCTCTGGTTTTCATTCCAGCAATACAATCCGCTCAATCCGCTGCGCGATGGCTTTGTCGGTTTTGCGAACTACGCGCTGTTTTATTCCAATCCGGCCTTCCTGCAGTCCATCATCAACACATTGCTGATCGTTGGAAGCGTCCTCTTGATCACGGTGATCGGCGGCATCCTGCTCGCTCTCCTGCTTGATCAACCGATTTTCGGGCAGGGGTTCGTTCGCATTCTGGTGATATCGCCGTTCTTCGTCATGCCGCCGGTGGCCGCATTGGTCTGGAAGAACATGATCATGCACCCGAGCTACGGCGTCTTTGCCGATATCGCCCGGTTTCTGGGTGTGCAGCCGGTCGACTGGTTTGCACAATATCCGCTGTTTTCCGTCATCATCATCGTCGCTTGGCAATGGCTGCCGTTCGCGACGCTTATCCTGCTCACGGCACTTCAGTCGCTGGACGGAGAACAGAAGGAGGCTGCCGAGATGGACGGCGCCGGTTTCCTGTCGCGCTTCTGGTATCTGACGCTGCCGCACATGTCGCGGGCCATCACCGTCGTCATCCTGATCCAGACGATTTTCCTGCTCGCCGTCTACGCCGAAATCCTCGTTACGACCAATGGCGGCCCGGGCTATGCGTCCACCAACCTGCCGTTCCTGGTCTATCAGAAGGCGTCGCTCGAATTCAAAATCGGCCAGGCATCTGCGGGAGGCATTATCGCCGTCATTCTTGCCAATATCGTCGCCTTCTTCGCCATGCGCGCCGTCGGCAAGAACCTGGACCGCTGAGCGGCCGAACAAGAGGATACGTCAATGGCACGCGCTATCAGCACGAAACGCAAGGCAGTCTTCACGGTCGCAGCCTGGATCGTCGCACTCATCATCTTCTTCCCGATCCTGTATACGATCATCACGTCGTTCAAGTCGGAAACCGAGGCGATCGCCGGCTTCAACATGATCCCGTCAGGCACGATGGAAAGTTACGGTGCCGTCCAGGATCAGTACAATTACTTCAAGCCGTTCATGAACTCCGTTGTCTTGTCTGTCGGCTCGACGATCCTGGCCTTGCTCATCGCCATTCCGGCCGCCTGGTCCATGGCATTCTCTCCGACAAAGCGGACGAAGGACATCCTGATGTGGATGCTTTCGACCAAGATGATGCCGGCGGTGGCGGTGCTGTTTCCGATGTACCTGATCTTCCGCAATCTCGGCCTGCTCGACTCGCGGATCGGCCTCACGGTGATGCTGACGATGATCAACCTGCCCATCGTGGTCTGGATGCTCTACACCTATTTCCGCGAAATACCGTCGGAAATACTGGAAGCCGCCCGGATGGACGGTGCCTCGCTGTGGAACGAGATCATCTACGTTCTGACGCCGATGGCGGTTCCCGGCATCGCCTCCACCATGCTGCTCAACATCATTCTCGCCTGGAACGAAGCCTTCTGGACGATCCGCCTGACAGCCACGGATGCAGCGCCTTTGACGGCCTTCATCAGCTCGTTTTCCAGTCCGCAAGGCCTGTTTTGGGCAAAACTGTCGGCCGCATCGACCTTGGCGATCGCGCCAATCCTGATCATGGGCTGGTTCAGCCAGAAGCAACTCGTGCGCGGCCTGACCTTCGGCGCCGTCAAGTAAGCAAACAAGAAAAGATACCGGGAGGCACGCATGGGTAACATCACGCTCAAGAAGGTCAACAAATCGTTCGGCGAGACGCAGGTCATCCCGGGCATCGACCTCGACATCAAGGAAGGCGAGTTCGTCGTTTTCGTCGGGCCGTCCGGTTGCGGCAAGTCGACCCTGCTGCGCCTGATCGCCGGCCTGGAGGATACGACATCGGGCACGATCGAGATCGACGGACGTGACGTGACGGGAGAAGCGCCGGCAAAGCGTGGTCTCGCCATGGTGTTCCAGTCCTATGCGCTCTATCCACACATGACCGTGCGCAACAATATCGCCTTTCCGCTGAAGATGGCCAAGCTCGATCCGGCACTGATCGACAAGAAGGTCACGGAAGCGGCGCGCGTCCTCAATCTGACCAGTTACCTGGAACGCCGTCCGGGCCAGCTTTCCGGCGGTCAGCGTCAGCGTGTGGCCATTGGCCGTGCGATCGTACGCGAACCGTCGGCTTTTCTTTTCGACGAGCCATTGTCGAACCTCGATGCCTCGCTGCGCGGCACGATGCGGCTCGAAATCAGCGAGCTGCATCACCAGCTGAAGACAACGATGATCTATGTCACCCATGACCAGGTCGAAGCCATGACCATGGCCGACAAGATCGTCGTGCTCAATGCCGGTAATATCGAGCAGGTCGGATCGCCGCTGGAACTCTATAACAAGCCCGACAATCTCTTCGTTGCCGGCTTCATCGGGTCGCCACGCATGAACTTTGCCAGCGGCGAGATCGCAGCGCCGTTCAATGCCCCGACGATCGGCTTTCGCCCTGAGCACACAAAGCTGTCGAAGGAGAGCGGGAGCTGGGCCGGTGTCGTCGGCGTTGCCGAACACCTCGGTTCCGACACGTTCCTGCACGTCCATGTCGATGGCATCGGCATGGTGACGGTGCGCACCGGCGGCGATGTCCCCGTCAACCACGGCGACAAGGTGTTTTTGACGCCTGATGCTGAGCGCGTGCATCGCTTCGATGCCAAGGGGCTTGCTATCAGATGAACCGTCTCGAAGGAAAAAGTGCCCTGATTACCGGATCTGCCCGCGGCATTGGGCGGGCTTTCGCCGAAGCCTATGTGCGGGAGGGCGTGACAGTTGCCATTGCCGACATCAATCTGGAGCGGGCGGAGAAAACCGCATCGGAAATCGGCCCATCCGCCTATGCCGTGAAAATGGATGTGACAAGCCAGGACTCGATCGATGCCGCGATGGCCAGCGTCGTTGCAAAGGCCGGCGGATTGGATATCCTGATCAACAATGCAGCGTTGTTCGATCTGGCTCCGATCGTCGAGATCACCCGGAAGAGCTATGACACGCTGTTCTCGATCAACGTCTCGGGAACGCTGTTTACGATGCAGGCCGCGGCCAAGCAGATGATCGCCCAGGGCGCGGCGGCAAGATCATCAACATGGCGAGCCAGGCGGGTCGCCGCGGCGAGGCGCTTGTCGGCGTCTATTGCGCCACCAAGGCGGCTGTCATCAGCCTTACCCAGTCGGCGGGCCTCAACCTGATCCAGCATGGCATCAACGTCAACGCGATTGCGCCCGGTGTCGTCGATGGCGAGCATTGGGATGGCGTCGATGCGATGTTTGCCAAGTACGAAAACCGCCCGCTCGGCGAGAAGAAGCGGCTTGTCGGTTCGGAAGTTCCGTTCGGCCGTATGGGCACCGCGGAGGATCTGGTCGGCATGGCCATCTTCCTCGCTTCCAGCGAGAGCAATTATATCGTCTCCCAGACCTACAATGTCGACGGCGGCAACTGGATGAGCTGAGCCCGAGGCTCGCTTGAAAAGGACAATGCGATGACCACCAAACTTTCACTCGCAACGCTGGACCAGGTTCAGGCGACCGCTGCCGTCCCGTCTTACGAGCGCGCAAGCCTCACTGCCGGCATCGTGCATTTCGGTGTTGGAAATTTTCATCGCGCCCATCAGGCCGTTTACCTCGACGATCTCTTCAACAGCGGCCGCGACCATGACTGGGCCATCATCGGGGCAGGGGTTCTCCCCTCCGATGAGGCGATGCGTGCCAAGCTTGCCGAGCAGGATTTCCTGACAACCGTGGTCGAGCAGGACAACAACAGGAGTGCTGCCCGCGTCACCGGCCCGATGATCGATTATCTGCGTCCGGGCAATGCCGCCGCAACGATTGCGCAGCTCGCCGATCCGGCGATCCGCATCGTTTCACTGACGATTACCGAGGGCGGCTATTTCATCGACCCGGCGTCCGGGACGTTCAATCCCGCCCATCCGGCGATCGTTGCCGACAGCCAGAGCCCGGATGAGCCGAAAACCGTCTTCGGCCTGATCATTGCCGGGCTCAAGGCCCGCAAGGCAAAGGGCCTTGGCCCCTTCACCGTGATGTCCTGCGACAATATTCCGGGCAATGGCGAAGTCACGCATGCCGCCGTTCGGGGACTGGCGCGCCTGTCCGACCCTGAATTGGCAGACTGGATCGATGCCCATGTCGCCTTTCCGAACGGGATGGTCGATCGCATTACGCCGGCCACCGGGCCGCGAGAAATCGGGATCGTCGCCTCCGACTATGCCATCGAGGACAACTGGCCGGTGTTCTGCGAGGAATTCAAGCAGTGGGTTCTGGAAGACCATTTTCCGGCCGGACGCCCGACACTCGAAAGCGTCGGCGTGCAGTTCGTGCCTGATGTCGCGCCCTATGAGCATATGAAAATCCGCATCCTGAATGGCGGTCATGCGGCCATCGCCTATCCGGCCGCACTCATGGACATCCATTTCGTGCATGAGGCGATGGAGGAGCCGCTGATCCAGGCGTTCCTTCAAAAACTCGAATTTGACGAGATCATCCCGGTTATTCCGCCGGTGCCGAACACCAATCTCAATGACTACTACAAGCTTGTCGAAACCCGGCTCTTCAATCCCAAGATCGGTGACACGATCCCTCGTCTCGCCCAGGACGGCTCCAACCGCCAGCCAAAGTTCATTCTGCCCTCGACCGCCGATCGTCTGGCCCGTGGCGAAGATGTTGTCGGGCTTTCGCTGGTCTCGGCCCTCTGGTGCCGCTATTTCGCAGGAACCTCCGACAGCGGCAAGGCGATCGCCTTCAATGATGCCAGCGCCGATCGTCTTCAGGCCGCGGCCTTGAAGGCCAAGCATGATCCACAGGCCTTCCTTGCACTTTCGGATATCTTCGGCGAAGTTGCCAAATCGGAGTTGTTCCAGCGTCGCTTTGCCCATGCCTTGAAGACGCTTTGGGAAAAGGGCACGCGTGAAACCCTGCAGCTCTATCTTGACGGCAAACTTGGAGATTGATGCCATGCACCCCAGCCGCCCGCGGAATCCTGCCGTTCTCAGCAGCGGTTTCCGTTCGCCGGCACGGGCTTGACCGGCATGCAGGTACCTGCTCCCCAGTTGATGATCTTCGATTGCGATGGGGTTTTGGTCGATAGCGAACCCTTGTCCGTCGAGGTGCTGGTGCGGGTTTTGCACAATGCCGGCGTCGAAATGGACGCCGAAGAGGCCTATGCCCGGTTTCTTGGCAAGAGCCTCAAGACCATGTCCGACATTCTCCATGAGGATTATGGGCTGGCGGTCGATGACCGGTTCCTGGAAGAGATGCGGCTTGATCTCTACCGGCGGTTTCGCTCGGAACTCCAGGCGGTCGATGGGATCGCAGAGGCGCTTGACGGGCTCGATATCCCGCGCTGTGTCGCCTCGTCCAGCCAGATGGAGCGCATCCGGCTCTCGCTGACGATCACGGGCCTGATCGATCGGCTGGAGCCGCATCTGTTCAGCGCGTCGATGGTTTCCAGAGGCAAGCCGGCGCCGGATCTGTTCCTCCATGCTGCCGCGCAGATGGGGGTTCCGGCTGAAAACTGCATCGTCGTCGAGGACAGCCCGGCCGGTATTGAGGCGGCCAAGGCCGCCGGCATGCGCGTCTTTGCCTTTGCCGGCGCGTCGCATGCGCGCTCCGAGCGCCACAAGGCGGCTTTGTTGCAGCTTGAGCCGGATGTGCTGTTTGACGATATGCGGGAATTGATACACTTTATCAGGCAAGTACAAAAGGGCGGGGTCCGACAAGACCAAAGGGACGGGAACATTCTTTAATGCGCGATTTGGTCGTGGCGGTCGACATCGGGACAGGCAGCGCGCGGGCCGGTATTTTCAACGGGCAGGGCATGCTTCTGGCAAGGGCGGATTATCCGATCGCCATGAACCGGCCGGAAGAAAATCACGCTGAACATGATTCCGAAAATATCTGGTCGGCCGCCTGCATCGCCGTGAAGACGGCGCGCGCCAAGGCAGGCGTCGAGGCATCCTCCATTGCCGCCATCGGTTTCGATGCGACCTGCTCGCTCGTCCTTCGTGATGCGGACGGGGCGCCACTTTCAGTGAACCGCAACGGCGATCCGCGCTGGGACACGATCGTCTGGCTCGATCATCGTGCGCTCGACCAGGCCGATTTCTGCACGGCGACAAAACACCCGGTGCTCGATCACTCCGGCCGTGTCATGTCGCCGGAGATGGAAATGCCCAAGCTCATGTGGTTGAAGCAGAACATGCCAGAGCAGTGGGCCAAGGCTGGATACTTCTTCGATCTTGCCGACTTTATGTCGTGGCGGGCCACAGGCAATGCCGCGCGCTCGCGCTGCACCTTGACCGCGAAGTGGAACTACCTCTCGCACAAAACGCAGGCGTGGCAACGCGATTTTTGGAAGCAATCGGTCTTTCCGATCTTCTGGAGCGCGGCAATCTTCCGGATGAAACACTGGCCGTCGGTTCGTCGACGGGGCGGCTCACGCCGGAAGCGGCTCTTGAGCTCGGCCTTGACGATGGGTGCGAGGTGGCAACCGGCGTGATCGACGCCTATGCCGGTGCGATCGGGGCTTTGGGGGCCTTTGCCGGGCAGCCGGAGAAACTGGAGCGTCAACTGGCGCTGATTGCCGGGACGTCGAGCTGCATCGTGGCCTTCTCCAAGCAGATGAAGCCGGGCTTCGGCATGTGGGGTCCGTATTTCGAGGCGGTTCTGGGCGATAGCTGGTTGATCGAGGGCGGGCAGTCGGCAACCGGCGCTCTGCTCGATCATATCGTTCGCAATCATAGCGCCGGCAGCGAGCCGGACGCCGAGGTCCATGGCGCGATCGTCAAACGCATTCAGGAGTTGCGGTTGGTACAGGGTGCGGATTTCGCCCGGCGGCTGCATGTGTTGCCCGATTTTCACGGCAATCGTTCGCCGCTTGCCGATCCGCATGCGCTCGGTGTGGTCAGCGGATTGACGCTCGATGCGTCCTTCGACGATCTCTGCCGGCTATATTGGCGGACCTGCGTTTCGATCGCCCTCGGCATCCGGCATATTCTGGAAATGATGAAGAAGGCGGGTTACGACCTCGACACGCTTCACGTCACCGGGGGCCATGTCCGCAACCCGTTGCTGATGGAACTCTACAGTGATGCCACCGGCTGCCGGGTCGTGGTGCCGGAAACGAACGACGCGGTCCTGCTTGGCACCGCTATGATTTCCGCTGTTGCCGGAGGGCTCTATCCGAATCTCGGCGCCGCTGGCCAGGCGATGTATCCGGGTGGTCACGAGCGTCAGCCGAACCCGGAAAAGCGGGCGGGATACGACCGGGATTACCGGAAGTTCCTCATGCTTCACCGTCATCGTGCGGAGCTTGAAGCGGCGGTTTAGCGGATTGCAGCTGACAGGTTTTAGCCGGCGTAAAATTGTTTCAAAAAATATCGCACCTGCCGGAACTTATTTTCCGAGCGTCCGTTTATGTGATGTCCGGACAATGGTTTGCATCGCCCCCAATGCGAACCGGTAAAAATTCCGGTTTCCGACTCACACGCCCCCTCGGTGAGTTGTTGATATCAGCCAGTGCCTTCCCCCGGCACTGGCTGTTTTCATTTCGGCCTTCAGGAAAAGACAGCGCCGGTAGATTCACCCTTAAGGCGCGTCCACTCTATTCTTCGATGCGGGTGATAATCTCGTATTCGCGGACCGGTACGGTCAGATGGTATTCAATCCGATCGCCTGTTGTCGTGTACCTCGCCTTGCCGCCAATGGCGATCGGAACCACCCGTTCGAGTACTGTGCGCGCGAAAGTATGTTCATCTGCTTTCGACGTCGTGATGCTCGCTGGCAAATGCTCGATCCACGCCAGCTCAATGGCTTTCTGTTCGTTGAAGATCGTCTCGAAACAATTCACCGTTAGAGAATTGACGCCGGCCGATATGGCGCCATGGGATGCGGAATTGACAATCAGTTCGTGCAGGGCGAGGCCGATATGCAGTGTTGCATTTGGCGACAGGTGCGCATTAATCCCGGTAACGGCAATGGGGTTTGCTGTGTTTGGCCAATAGGAATTGAACTGGCGTTCGGCGAGTTCGAACAAGTATGCGCCGCGCCAGCTTGAATCCGTGACAAGATCCTGTGAGTAAGAAAGCGATTGGATGCGACCGCGGAAGGTCGTGAGGAAGCCATCAAGGGACAACGCCTGCCGGGCTGTTTGGGTTGCGATACCCTGAATAATAGCCAGCAGGTTCTTCGAGCGATGGCTGAGTTCGCGAAGGAGCGTCTTGAGAATGCGCTCGCGGTGCAGAGTATCCGAAATGTCGGTGATGACAGTCAGCAAACCGCCACCATCCGCAGGCAAAACAGGCTCGATCTCGATACGATAGGTGACGAGGCCGCTACTGGACTGGATCTCGACTTCCGTGGTGACCGATTGCTGATCCTGCAGTACCGCGCGTTTGAGTTCAGTCAAGCGCACGTCATTATCGCCGCCGAAAAGATCTCCGTTCTCTGGAAACAGGGTTCCGGCCTGGTGCAGACGAACCGGGAGATTGGCGAATAACATGACCTTCAGATCAGTGGATTGATGGATGAAGCCGACACCTGTCTTCTTCAGCGCCATTTCCATCAAAACCGCCGCTCGGTGGGAGCTGCTCTTGATCTGCTCCGGTTTTCCTGCCGTGGTCACGCGATACTTTCCCGTCAAAGGTTTGGATTGTTCTCGTGGGGCGCTGATGCCATGAGCAACAATCGGCTGCTCTCACTTCATGGTGAACGGGGCCAGACGTTGTCGGTTTCATATTGGTCGCTACCGGGGTGTCGCTGCGATCACAGCGACACCTGCATTTTCACCTGGAGGTCAGGCTGCAGCCTTGGTCGTTTCGTTAAAGAACAATGCCTGGCTTATCAAAGCCTTCACCATGTCGGGATTGAAGGGTTTAGTTACCAGAAATGTTGGCTCCGGACGCTCCCCGGTCAAGAGGCGTTCAGGGAAGGCGGTGATGAATATCACGGGTATCGCGGAGGTCTTGAGAATATCGTTGACGGCGTCGATACCCGAGCTTCCGTCGGCCAGCTGGATGTCGGCGAGAACCATTCTCGGGCGTGTGGATTTGAATAGCGCTACCGCTTCCGCACGGGTTCTGGCAATTCCCGTCACGCGATGGCCCAGGCTTTCGACCATCTGCTCTATATCGATCGCGATCAACGGCTCGTCTTCGATGATCATGATGTCGGTTGCGACCTGACGCGAAATTTCCTCGGATGCCCGTTCAAGTAACTGCAGCATTGCGGGTTCATCCAGATCCAGAACCTCTCCAGCCTCAGAAGGACGGAAACCTTCAACGGAAACCAGCAGGAAGGCTTGTCGCGCCAGCGGCGAAACCGACGCGAGATTGATCGAGGCGCGCTTTTCCCAAGCAAAAGGCGATACAGGTTCGGGGATAAGCACTGAGGACGAGCCAAACAACTTGGTATAGAGCTGAAACAGTGCAACCCTGTCATTGCTCGCTTCAGGAAAGATTGAAACGTCTGCGATCAATGCCTCGAGCACGGCGGCAACATAGGCATCACCAGACGTCTGAGAACCCGTCAAAGCACGGGAATACCGGCGCAGATAAGGCAGAAACGGCGCGATCCGGTTGGACAGTGACATAAATGAACTCCCTCAAGCAGGCCAATAGGTATGACCCTCACCCGGCGGAAACGCGCGAAAAAAAAGGTTCCTTGCTTGGAACAAATTTTTCACCTGTGCATTATCTGGAAATGAATGACCAAAGGTAGCGAATATCTATGAACCACAAAACAGGGGCAAAGCGTGGGCCGGTTAAGTCGGTGGGCGCTGACGATCCAAACGGACAGATTGCAACAAAATTGAGAGCACTTTACCTTTCTGTCCAAGAAGAGGCAATTCCTGATCGATTCTTGGATCTTCTCGAGCAGCTTGACGCGGTCGAGAAGCAGGCGTCGGCTGCGGGTGCGACCGAATGAGTAGTGCAGAGAAGTCTGAGGAACCGAGCTTCAAGCGTGAAATGCTGGCGGCTTTGCCAAGTCTAAGAGCTTTTGCCATGTCGTTGATCGGTCGGCATGATCGGGCAGACGACCTCGTCCAGGACACCATCATGAAGGCCTGGGCGAAGCAGGACCATTTCGAGATGGGCACCAATATGAAGGCTTGGTTGTTCACCATCCTGCGCAACGAACTTTATAGCCAGATGCGCAAGCGTGGCCGGGAGGTTCAGGACAGCGATGGTTATTTCACGGAGTCGCTGGCGCAGCATCCGGCGCAATACGGATCGCTCGACCTTCAAGATTTCAAGCGAGCACTCGACCAGTTGCCGCCTGATCAACGCGAAGCGATAATCTTAGTGGGGGCGTCCGGTTTCTCTTATGACGAAGCTGCGGAGATTTGCGGTTGTGCACTGGGCACGATAAAAAGCCGAGTCAATCGCGCACGCCAGCGTCTTCAGGATATCCTGCAGGTAACCGGAGAGAATGAATACGGGCCGGATGCGACATCTGCGCCACTGACATCCAGAGCCTTTGCCTCCTGACGCCGGGAGAGGAAGGCTTTGGCGTTGCGCGGGCCGTACTCATTCGTAGAGGCTCCGATGTGTCTGGCAGCGCGTTCAGTTGGTCCATTGAGCGCGCCGACATGCGAAATCTGGCGGAACGTCCGGATTTGGTACAATACAGACCGTTAGCCGTCGCGAACATGCGGGCTTACGGGGTTGGGGATTGATGAACGAGTCACTATTGGAATTGCCGGCAAGCGTGACGGAAAGTCTTGTTTCGCGCGAGCGTCTCGAGGTGCTACAGTCCGTGGCACCGGATATGCGCGTGCTCGATGCGGAATTCGATACCATCACACAGATCGCCGCCGATTTGTTCCGGGCTCCCGTCGCACTTGTCAGCCTGCTTGACCCACATACGCAGTGGTTCAAGGCCCGTGTCGGGACTGAGGAAACGCATGCATCGTCGCTGGAATCGTTTTGCGCGCATACAATTGCTGACTCCCACGGCGCTCTTGTTGTTTCCGATGCTTCGGCCGATCCGCGATTTGCAAATCAGCCACGCGTTTCTGGTGCGCCTTTCCTCCGCTTCTATGCCGGCGTGCCTGTCTTCATTGAGGATCAGCCGATCGGCACCGTATGTGTATTCGACATTGTCGCCCGACCGCAGACCGATCCGAAACTGGTCGAGCAGCTGCATCGGCTATCTGCGCTAGCCTCATCGCTTTTCAAGCTCAAGGATGAGGCGCGCAAACGTGCGCTGAAGGAGGTCGCCTTGTCCCGGGATAGCCGCCGTCACGCCATGGCCCTTGATGCGGCTAATGTAGGCAGCTGGTTGTGGGATATTCGCACCGGCAATGTTTCCGGAAATGGTGCTATGCTGCGCTTGTTCGATCTGCCGACGACCGGAGCCCAGTTGCGGGCCCGCGACATTTTTCTCTTATTCATCCTGAGGATCGCACCAAGACGCTTGAAAAACTCCGTACTGCCATGGCGGCGGATGAGGAGTATGACGGCCTCTTTCGCGTTAAGTCGACAGATCGATGGATATTGGGGCGTGGCCGCGTCCACGAGAGGATTCGAGCGGCAGGCCGACGGTGTTCCTCGGCATCAACCTTGACGTGACCGATGAACAATCGTCCATGCAGAGGACGCGCCTGCTCTTGCGGGAGCTGAACCATAGGGTCAAGAACACGCTTGCAATGTTGCAGTCCCTAGCCAGGCAGACATTACGTCAGACCAGTGATCCTCAACAATTCATGAAGGCATTTGCCGGACGGCTTCAGGCAATCTCTGAGGCCCACGGTCTGTTGTCGGATCACGAATGGGGCGAAATTCGCCTTTCGGCGCTGTTTTCCAAACAGATCTCCCTTATGTTCGCGACTACGCCGCACAGGTGGAAATCCATAAGGACGAGATTTCGCTTGGACCGGACCAGGCCGTCGGCCTTGGGCTTGTTCTCCATGAATTGGCAACGAACGCTGCCAAGTACGGTGCGCTCAGCACGCCGCGCGGAAAGATCATATTGACGGCGAGAAGCATGAGGGAAGAGACGGGACCGGTTCTGCACCTGACATGGACGGAAGTAAACGGTCCGCCCGTGCAGCCACCGGAGCGGCGGGGCTTCGGCTCCATCCTGATCGAGCGCAGTCTCGACAAGGTTCTCGGCAGTTCAGTCAAGGTGGAATATTTGCCGGCAGGCCTTACAGCAATCGTCCGTTTGCCGCTGTAGAGCAAGGATTGTTCAATCGTCGTGGCGGGATTTTCGTGTAAATCCGAGAAGCGCGCCGATACCGACTGCCAGGCCTGCCGCAAGCAGCGGCTGCTTGCGGAATAGCGTCATTGACGCTGCAACCGCTATATTGGCCTGCGCTATCGAGCGGCGCCGACGTTCTGCGGCAAGGCGTGCATCACGTGCACTTAGCGCAAGCATGACGCCCATGATGATCAGGCCGATAAAGAGCGAAACAACTGCAAGGATCATTGTCGCCTGGAGCGGCGTGTAAATCGTGCTGAGATAGAGCGCTCCGGCAACCAGCGCAAAAACATAGGCGGTCGCGAAAAATATGGCTGCGAAAGCCGAAAGGGCGGCATTGCGTTTATATCGCGAGACGGTGTGCCCGATATCGCTGACAAGCAGAGCAGAAACCAATGCACCCAACGAACCCATCCATTTTTCTCCTGAACGCTTGTGCCAAAGATATCCGCATTCTGACGGTCCCTCGACACTTGATCAAATGCGGACCAAAAACGAAGCGGCGGCACCCGCGTTGACGGCGCCGGCCTTCAAGCCATGTTAACGACGCAACAGCGAAGCAATAACAACACCGACAAGGGCTGCAGCGCCCAGCGTTGCCAGCGGATGTTCCTTGACAGTGTGGCGCACCTGCTTTTCGGTGCTTGCATAGCGTGCACGCAGGTCCGACAGCATCTGTTCGCCGTTGCTCAGAAGGTCGTGCAGGCCGGCTTCAGCCTGATCGCGCACATCGTGAGCACGGGAGCGAACATCGGACGAAGCTTCGGCGCTACGCTTCGACATAAGTTTGGTCAGCGCTGCAATATCGTGACGGATTTCGCTGATCTGATCTTCAACCGGGGCGTTGAGAAAACCGCTGTGCTTCTTGCGCGAGCTTGAAAAAGACCTGTTACCATGATGGACACTCCTACATTTCAGGGCCGGTGTTTTCCCAGCTCTTTCCGTTTCATGCCGGCATGCAATGTCGTTGCCATCCCAGCGGTTCACAGTCAAAACGCACGAGGCGGGATTTGGTTCCCTCAATTAGGTCTGCGTTATTAATGCACCGCAGTATGCGGCAGGACGAAAGGGATCGATCCGTGCGGGACGATATTGACCCGCATGCAGCATCCGAACACCGACTCCATGATGTCGTCGGTCATGACCTCTCGCGGCGTGCCTGACGCGCGGATCTGACCCGCCTTCAGCATGATCATTCGATCGGCGAACATCGCCGTCAGATTGAGATCGTGCATGATGGCGATGACCCCGCCGCCACGTTTGCAGAAGTCCCGTGCAAGTCGCATGATGGTCAGTTGATGGCGGATGTCGAGGCTGGAGACCGGCTCGTCGAGCAGCAGGAAAGAGGGTTCCCCGTTTTTGATGGGCTCCCAGATCTGGCAAAGCACGCGGGCCATTTGCACGCGCTGCTGCTCGCCACCCGACAGTTCCTGGTAGAAACGGCCTGCAAAGCCCGCGAGATCGACGGCGTCCAGCGCCTCCTGGGTGATGCGATCCGTCTGGGCGGTGCCCACGCCGCCGCTGATCGACAGGCCCATGCGGACGATTTCGCGCACGGTGAAGGGAAACGAAATGATGGTCGATTGCGGCAGGACGGCGCGCTTAAGGGCGAGCTCCCATGGTTTCAGCGCGGCGATGTCGTGACCGTTGATCCGAACTGTCCCGGAGTAGGTGGTCTCGCCGGCGAGCGCCTTTAGCGTCGTCGTCTTGCCGGAACCGTTCGGCCCGACGATGGCGGTCAGTTCGCCGGCCCGCGCTTCGAGCGAAACGCTATGCAGGACCGGTTTGTCCGACAGCCGGACCGAGAGATTGGATGCGCTGATCATGATGGTCGTCTCAAAGGCCCATCTGAGTGCGGCCGCGCAGAAGGATCCAGAGGAAGAAGGGGGCACCGGCAAAGGCAGTGATGATGCCGATCGGCAGTTCGGCCGGCGGCACGATTGTGCGGGCGATCATGTCGGCAAAGATCAGCAGCGTGCCACCCAGCAATGCCGAGGCCGGCAGGAGATAACGATGGTCCGGGCCGATGAGAAGGCGCAGGACGTGCGGCACGACGATGCCGACAAAGCCGATGCCGCCGCTGACGGCGACCGATGCGCCGGTTGCGGCTGCGACGCTGACGATGGCGATGTTCTTTAGCCTCTGGACGGGAATGCCCATATGGAAAGCGGCTGCTTCGCCCAGCGTCAGGGCATTCAGCCCGCGGGCGAGAAAGGGTACGACGGCGAGCGAGAAGAGAATGATCGGGCCGGCGGCCATGACCTTCGTCCAGTTGGCGCCGGCCAGCGAGCCGAGCCCCCAGAAGGTCAGGTCACGCAATTGCTTGTCGTCGGCGATGAAGATCAGCACGCCGGTGACGGCGCCGGCAAGCGCGCCGAGCGCGATGCCGGCAAGCAGCATGGTTGCGACCGACGTCTGTCCGCTACGCGTGGCGATCCGGTAAAGAAGCAATGTTGTTCCGAGCCCACCGAGAAAGGCTGCGACCGGCAGCGTGTAGAAACCAAACACGGCAAACAGCGGCCCGAAGACCGAAGAGCCGAGAACGATCATCAGGACAGCACCCAGGCTTGCGCCCGAGGAGACGCCGACCAGGCCGGGGTCCGCCAGCGGATTGCGGAACAGGCCCTGCATGACGACGCCCGAGACGGCCAGCGATGCGCCGACCAGAAGGCCAAGCACGGCGCGGGGCAGGCGGATATCGAGAATGATGATCCTGTCGCGAACGCTCAGCACCTGCTCCATATCGTCAAGGCCGAGGATGCCCCGCATGACATTCGACAGGGACGCATCGGCAGCGCCGGTCACGATCGAAGCGCAGAACATGGTGGCCGTGATCACGATCAACGCTGCGATCAACAGGCGGGCCAGCCGCGAGCGGTCGCCGGACAACCAGTCCGATCTCAGGCGATCGAAGAAGCTGGTGGTGCCACCCCGGCTATCATCATGTCACTGCGAGACATCGGGTTTTCCATAGACAGCGGAATTCAGTTCGCGAATGGCGCTTGCCGTGCGGGGTCGAAGCCGAGCAGGTGCAGGCCATCCATGCGGATGATCGTCTTGCTCTTGGCAGCCGGTGTCAGGCTGAGTGCCGGATGCGCAAACAGATCGGCGTCGCTTGCCGCGTGCTCTCCGCCCCGGGTCATCATCAGCACGACATCGGGTTTTGCCTCGATGATCGCTTCGTCGGTCAGGGCCTTGTAGCCCTTGAAATCGTCCGTGGCGTTGACCGCGCCCGAAAGCGCGATGACGGCATCCGCAGACGTGCCGGAACCGGACGCCATGATCTTTCCGCTCTGCGTGCTGAGAATGAACAGCACGCGCTTGCGCTCGCCAGCCGGGCGCTTGGTCGAATCCGCAACGGCAGCGTCGAGGTCGGCCTTGACCTTCGCAGCCAGGGCTTCGGCTTTGTCGTTCACACCGAGAAAAGCTCCGACCGTCTTGATCTTCGCAACAATTCCGGCTCCGTCATAGGTGTCGGGCACCGTTTCGAAAGGAATGCTGGCATTGTCGAGCAAGGTCAGGGCTTCGGGCGGGCCGCTGCCTGCAATGGCGATGATCGCGCTCGGATTGGTGGCCAGAACACCCTCGGCCGAAAGCTGGCGCATATAGCCGACATCCGGAACCTGCAGGGCAGCCTGTGGGTAGACGCTGGTCGAATCACGCCCGACCAGCCGTTTTTCCTCGCCAAGAGCATAGATGATTTCCGTGATGGCGCCCCCGACCGAGACCAGCCGCGACGTATCCGGCTGCTGCATTTCCTGGGCGACGGCGGCGCGCACGAAGGATGCCCCGCCCGGTGCCGCAACCGGCAGCACGAAGGGTGCAGACAGGGCGAGAATGGCGACCGTCAGCTCCCAGGGCCGCAGCCTGCGGAAATCATATCCGTTCTTCATATCCGATGCTCCTTAGGCGGCGACGGTGGTATCGAGGCGTTGTAGGCCTTCCATGATGGCGCGCCATTCCGGGCGCTCGGCGAAACCTTCCTTGCGCTTGCCGAAGAACTGGATGACCATGTCGCCCTTGGCATCCAGTGCTTCCAGCGAGGTGACGTGTCCATCGGCGGTCGGCTTGCGGACGGCCCAGATTTCCGCGAGATGATCGGTGCGCAGGTGGAGATGGAAGGTCGGATCCATCACATTCAGCCAGGGGCCCATCGTCTTGATGGTTGCGACCGGGCCGGAATGAATCTGAATGATGCCGTGGTTTCCGACAAAGCACATGATCGGCAGTTCGATTTCCGCCGACTGGCTCATCATCGTTTCGATGGCGGATGCGTCTAGCTTCCAGGCAAAATCCTCGCCGATGCTGTTCAGCGCCTGACGGCGGTCGAGCTTCAGCCGGCGCAGAATGCCGTGGAACTGATGCGTGTCGGTCATTTTCGACCACTGGTCGCGCAGTTCGGTGCTATCGACGGCATTTTCCGTCTCGCTTGCCGCCGCGGCCTTGGAAACGGGGACGAAGACCTGGCTTTGATCTTCGACCTTGAGGTCCGCGACGATCGCCTCATAGGCGTCGAGGTTCGATGCGGCGCGCATATGCACCTTGTGAACGGCCGTTCCCTGTGCGTCGAAGAACTGCAGGCTGCGGCGAACATCGTCGCCATCGGTCTTCGTCACGGCAAATCCGTGGGCCCAGGCGCCGGGGAAGATGCGCAGGTCGATCTCGCTGCCGAGCACGATGGAGGCCTGCTTTCCGGCCGTCGCCTTCTCGAAGATGCCGATCTTTTCATGCACGGCGCTTTCGTTGCGGGTCAGTGCCATAACTTCGCCAAGCTCCGGGGCGCGGGCAAGAAACCGATTGGCGTCGCCATCGATACGTACGACGGACAGGCCGCATTCGGCAGCAACCAGGGCCGCTTCGGAAATCCCGACTTGGGCGGCGATGTCGCGCTCGCGGAGCTTGGGGTTGGCTGCCCGGTAGGCGCGGATTTCGGATGGGGAAGGGAGCGTTGTCTCGGTCATGGATGGCCTATTTGTTTAGTATGAGTTTGCCCTGACGGGTGATTTTCATGCGGTAGATTGAACCGTCATGGGCGATCAGAATTTCGGTTGCTCCGCAGAAGAGGTCGCGACTTTCGACCACGCGCTGGGCCTGGCCCTGCATAGTCGATCGCGGAATTGTTGCTGCGGTGTCGGTGTCGGTTGGCATAACAGGCTTCGGGTCCTGATCATGGTGACAGGCGGACTGAAAATTCATCCGCCGGCCATCGTATCGCTGTGATTAGTATCTTGACTTCATTACTCACCTTTTATTAAGGACGCAATACCGGATTTTTTAGTCTAATGTTTAGCGGTGGATGTCCGCGTTGAGCGACCGAATGGATTCGTTCAGATGCCTATGAGAGGTAAAAGCATGAAGAGACTTCAGGGATTTGCAGCGGCTGTCGCGGTTGCGTCCGCCGGCCTGTCGAGCGCGGCGTTTGCGCAGGATGCCGCCGCGACCGCGGCTGGAACGCTGAGCATCGAGTTGAACGATGTCGTTGCCAGCGAAAAAGGCTGCAAGCTGACGTTCGTTGCCGACAACGGTCTGCCGCAATCGCTGACCAAGGTCTCGTTCGAATTCGTGCTGTTCGATCAAAAGGGGCTTGTCGAGCGCATGGCGGTACTCGATTTTCGCGATTTGCCGTCGGGCAAGACCAAAGTCCGGCAGTTTGATCTGCCAGGAACGAAGTGCGGCGCGGTCAAGAGCCTGCTGATCAACGATACGCCGGTCTGCAGCGGCGAGGGTCTCGCGGAAGACGCTTGCATGAAGGCCCTGAAGACAGGTTCGAAATCGCCCGTCGAACTCAAGGGCTAACGGTCTTCTGCAGCCTACAGGACTGATGCTGATGATGAGATCCACGCTGAAATGGACTGCCGCGATCGCCTTTTCGCTGCTCGCGCATGCCGGTGCTGCGACGCTTTTCGAGGCACCGCCGGAAACGGAACAGGCCGAGGTCGCCGGCGGCGAAGCGATGGAAGTAACGCTTCTCGGAAACGCCTTCGAGGACACGCTTCAGGCGGGTGATCCGAGCGAGCCGCTCGAGCCGATGGAGGAACAGCCGGAAGAGGTCGAGCCGATCCTGCCTGATGCGGCCGAGGCGGTGCCCGAGGAAATCACGCCGATTCAGTCCGAGATTGCGGCTGAGACACCGACCGATGTGCCCCCGGTCGAGGCTGATATCATTCTGCCGGCCGAGGAAATGCCTCCTGTCGCAGTGGCGGAAGCCGAAGTTACGGCAACCGTCCCGCCTGTCGAAACCGTAGTTCCCGAGGAAAAACCCGAACAGAAGCCCGAGCCGCAAAAGGTCGAAAAGCCAAAGAAAAAGCCCGAGCCGAAGAAAGAAAAGCCCGTCAAGAAGAAGGTCGTCCGCAAAAAGCGGGTGATGCTGGCGCCAACGTCGCTTCGCAAAACAAGGGCCAGGCCGATGGCGCAGAAAATGCGAAAGTCAGCACGTCTCAAGGCAAGAAGGGGCGCAGTCTCGGCAATCGGGAAATGCCGCCACGTCAAACTATCAGGGCAAGGTGCGGGCCAAGTTGCAGCGGGCGTTGAAATATCCGCGCGCGGCGGATCGCAACGACGTCCGCGACGTGCCCTGGGTCCGCTTCACTGTTTCGGCAACCGGCGCCGTCAGCGGCGTGAGCGTCGCCAAAAGCTCTGGCTCGTCCCTTCTCGATCAGGCTGTGATTGAGGCGGTACACCGTGCATCGCCGTTTCCGCCGATCCCGGACTCGGCGGGAAAGAGCAGTTTGAAATTCCTGATCCCTCTGCAGTTCTCGAAGTCGCGTTGACTACCAAAGGGAACATGACCCAAGCGGCACATTGGCTTGTTAGTCAGAGTGGAAATAAAATATGATAAAAAAACTCATGTTTATACTTTACTCGAATTATCAAGTTTTATAGGGTCGCCTCATCGAAGAATCGAAGTGGGTCAAGATGCGGTGAAAATCGCTGAGAAGGCACGCAAAGGGTGGAGACGACAGCATGCACGACAAGAAGCGTCAGCAGCGGACGAAGGCCCGCTACGACCAGCAAACTGCCGTCGTCGAAAAAACCGCGGATGTCGAAAAACCGACGCTTGAGGGGCGCAGCTTCCTCTATGTCGGCGGACGGGATTGTCAGGTCGCGCATCTGCGGCAGATCGCCAGCTCTTACGGGGCTGAACTCATCCATCACGATGGCGGTCTGCGCGAGGCGGTTTCGCGCATCGACAATGTCCTGCCATCGGTCGATTGCGTGTTCTGCCCCATCGACTGCATCAGCCATGATGCGTGTCTGCGGGTAAAGACCGGCTGCAAGAAGTGGGGCAAGGCCTTCGTGCCGCTGCGCAATGGCAGCAAGTCCAGCCTCGAACGCGCCTTTCAGGAACTGAGCAGCCGCGGCAATTAATACCAAGCATTTCAGATGTTCGGCCGCGCGGCATGTGCCAGCGCGCCGATGATGGAGAAAAGACATGAGCGACGAGCGTCCGGATCAATACATGATGATCGGGCTTCACAAGATGGCCTCCCAGTTTGGCGATGGCCTCGTTCCTGAGCTTTACGAGCTTCTGATGCGCCGAAGCCGTCTCACGGAGGAAAGCCTAAACGTCGTGGCGTTCCCGGCTTCGCAGGCGCGTCCGCCGGTCTACGGGACATTTGCGCTTGCGCCGCTCGTTCAGGACAATATCGTTTCCTTTCCGGACGCGCGTGAGAAACGCGCTGCCCTCACGCATAAAAGGTAAGCTCCGCAATGTTTTACGCCATGAACCGTTTCCGGATTGCGATCGGCCATGAAGAGGCGTTCGAAGCTGTCTGGAAGAATCGCGATTCCAGCCTTTCAGACATGCCCGGCTTCATCGAATTCAAGCTGCTGCGCGGTGAAACGGCTGCCGACGAAGGTTATACCCTGTTCGTCTCCAGTTCGATCTGGCGCGACCGCGACGCCTTTTCGGCATGGACGAAATCCGAAAATTTCCGCGCTGCCTACAAGAACGCCGGCGACAACAGGGCGATGTACCTTGGCCCGCCGAAATTCGAGGGGTTCTCGGTCGTTGAAGGCGCCTGAATCTGTTCAGGCCTCGCGTCTGGGCAGAAACGCGCCAAGTGCAATCGCCAGCCATCCGGCCATCATCAGAACGCCGCCGGTCGGGGCGGACATCGGGAACAGGCCGTGCCCGAGAAAGTGTCGCGTTGTCAGGTCGGCTGAAAACAGCGCCGTGCCGATGGCCAGCAGAATGGCAGCGAGCCCTGCGGTGCGAAACCGGGGCCAGGCGGCATAGAGCGCGATCAGGGCAGGGGCGTGGGCAAGGCACATGGCCGATGCGCCGCCCAGCAGGCGCGGATCTGCACCATGCGAGGCTGCAGCTGCGCTGACGACACCCGCAAGCCCCATCAGACCGGCCACAAACAGGATCGGCGATCGCAACGATGTGTTCGGCATGGTCTATTCTTCCCTGTTCTGCATGTGATGGGCGAGCCGGGTGATGGGTTCCAAAATGATCTCCCTCAATTTCGGGTGTGCCACCGTTTCCTCCAGAGCCTGGCGGAAGCAAAGCAGCCATTCGTCGCGCTCCACAGCGCCGATCGATGCACCAAAGTGGCGGCGGCGCAGCATGGGATGCCCGCGCTTGTCGGTATAAAGCGGCGGTCCACCCAGCCAGCCGGTCAGGTATTCGTAGAATTTCTCGCGACTGCCCGAGAGGTCGGCAGGGTGCAGCGCCCGGCAGCGGGCAGCTTCGGGCAACGTATCCATCAATTCGTAAAAGCGGGTCGTCAAGGCCGTGACTGTCGGGTCACCGCCAATGGCGTCGTAAAGCGTTGTCGATTCAGCGTCTGCCATTGGTTCCACCTTGCTCGGGTCGAGTTTTAAGGTGCCGGGAGCAGCTTCACAACGGCTTTCCGCACGTCCTTACGGCTTGCGACGTTTCATCGCGTTGAAGAGTATACATCAAAATTTTATTGACAAACCGTCCAGACGGTATCTTTATGCCATATGTCGATCGCACATCACAGAAAGAAACGACCGGAACAGGTCCGCCAGCAATTGCTGCATGTCGCGGCGCAACTGGCCTATGACCAAGGGCTTGGCAATGTAACCTTGGAGGCCGTGTCCCACGCGGCCGGCGTCAGCAAGGGCGGCCTGCTGCATCATTTCCCCAACAAGATGGCGCTGCTCGACGGTCTGTTCGATGACATGACGGCGAAATTCGATGCCGCGATTGCTGAGGCGATGCGCAATGATCCGGTGTCACAGGGGCGGTTCACCCGCGCCTACGTCTCGACCGTCTTTGCCTTCGATAGCGCCAATGCGTCTATCGCAGACATGAAGACCGAAGAAGCCGAGACCGGTGACGCCCAAGCCTGGCGTGTGTTGACGATCGCGCTTCTGGCCGAACCGGCCTTGCGGGAGCGCTGGCGCCGATGGGTGGCGGATCGTGCCGACGACTATATCGGCACGGATTCCTCGGCCGACTGCCATCTTGCCCGCTTTGCCGCCGATGGCATCTGGCTGGCTGATCTGCTGCACAGCCACGACCTTTCGGCGGATATACGCCGCGCCATGCTGACGCGCCTGAAAGCCCTTTCGCTGCAATAACCTTTCCCCGGAGCTTTTCCATGAACCCCACCATGATCTATGCCATGCTTGTCGTCGCCATCATCTTCGAAGTGCTTGGCACCTCGGCGATGCAGGCCGCCCAGCATTTTACCCGTCTCGTGCCGACGGTGGTCATGGTGGTCTGTTATGCCATCGCCTTCTATTTTCTGTCCTACACGCTGAAGGTCATTCCTGTCGGTATCGCCTATGCCATCTGGAGCGGTCTCGGCATCGTGCTGATTTCGCTGGTCGGCGCCTTCGTCTTCGGCCAGAAGCTCGATCTGCCAGCCATTCTCGGTCTCGGGCTGATTATTTCAGGCGTTCTGGTGCTCAATCTCTTCTCGAAATCGACCTTTCACTGATCCTCAGCTTCAGCCTCGCCCCCATGAGTTTTTCCTTGCAAAAGTCATATTCCGACTTTATCGCTTGAAATTGAAAGCGGTTTCAATTTTAGCGTCTGCTTGTATCCACCAAGGCTCGGTTTTGGTTGATAAGAACCCGGCGCGCGGCGAAAAAGGAAGTTGATCATGACCATACGGACCGTCGTCTGGGGCGAAAATATCCATGAGCAGACCAATGACGTCGTTCGGAGCATTTATCCTGATGGCATGCACACCACGATCGCTGCGAGCCTAAACACAGATGTCGGTATCGAGGCGACCACGGCGACGCTGCAGGAGCCGGAGCATGGCCTGAGCGTTGCGCGCCTTGCCGATACCGACGTGCTGCTCTGGTGGGGCCACAAGGATCACGGTGCGGTTTCAGACGAGATTGTCGAGCGCGTCGCCAAGCGTGTCTGGGAGGGCATGGGCCTGATCGTCCTGCATTCCGGCCATTTCTCCAAGCCTTTCAAGCGGCTGATGGGCACGCCCTGCGCGCTGAAATGGCGCGAGGCCGGCGAGCGCGAGCGGCTCTGGGTCATCAACCCGCGGCACCCGATCGCCGAAGGACTGGATGAGAATTTCGTGCTGGAAAACGAGGAAATGTATGGCGAGCAGTTTTCCGTGCCCGAACCGCTCGAAACGGTCTTCATCTCCTGGTTTGCCGGTGGCGAGGTGTTTCGCTCGGGGCTGACCTGGCGTCGTGGCGCGGGCAACATCTTCTATTTCCGTCCGGGGCACGAGACCTATCCGACCTATCACGACGGCAACGTCCAGAAGGTCCTGCGCAACGCCGTGAGGTGGGCCCACAACCCGCAGGGGACGTACAGTGCCATCCACGACGCGCCGAACGTGCCGGTGGAAAAGGCGCTGGAGCCAATCGTTGAGCGCGGTCCGAAGCTGCACCAGGCCGGCGAAGCCGGGTACAAATGAGGTCTAGCATGCGTCTTCTCATTCTCGGAACCGGCGGCATGGCCAATACCCATGCCATGAACTTTTCGACTATCAGCGGTGTCGAGCTGGTGGCGGCGGTCGATGTCGATATTGCGACGGTGCGGGCCTTTGCATTGCGTCACGATATCGCCAATACCTTTACCTCGCTTGCCGACGCAATTGCCTGGGGCGAGTTCGATGCCGTGGCCAATGTTACCCCTGATCGTGTTCACTATCCGACGACGCTCGCTTTGCTTGCCGCCGGCAAACATGTGCTCTGTGAAAAGCCGCTGGCGGAAAACTACGCCAAGGCCGCCGAAATGGCCGATGCCGCGGAAAAGTCCGGGCTTGTCGCCATGGTCAACCTCACCTACCGCAATGTCGCGGAGATCCAGAAGGCCCGGCAGATGGTGCTGGCCGGTGAGATCGGCGCGGTGCGCCATGTCGAGGCGTCCTATCTGCAGAGCTGGCTCGTCTCCAAGGCCTGGGGCGACTGGGCAACGGAATCGCAATGGCTCTGGCGTCTGTCGACCAAGCACGGATCGAACGGCGTGCTCGGCGATGTCGGCATCCATATCCTCGATTTTGCCGGTTATGGCGCGGCGACGGATGTCGATCATATCTTCGCCCGCCTGAAGACCTTCGACAAGGCCCCTGGGAACCGCATTGGCGACTATGATCTCGATGCCAATGACAGCTTCACCATGACGGCGGAATTTGCCAATGGCGCCATGGGCGTGATCCATGCCAGCCGTTGGGCGACGGGGCATCTCAACGAATTGCGCCTGCGCATGCACGGCGAGAAGGGCGCGATCGAGGTCATTCACACGCCTGAGGGATCGACGCTTCGCGCCTGCCTCGGCGAAAATGTCGAGACCGGCACCTGGATCGATGTTGACGCCGGAACGGTGACCACCAATTACGAGCGTTTCGCCGATGCCGTGCATGCAAAGAAAAGTGTCGAGCCCGGTTTCCGCCATGCCGCCAACCTTCAGAAGGTGCTCGACCTTGCCCTGTTCACGGAAAAGGAACGGCGCGAGCTAAAGGTCTGACGGACCGACCCCGTCGAATTGCGGATGACCAGTTCCACCGGCCAGACCTCGCGCAGGTCGACGGCCGGTGTCCCCTGCAAAGGTCCAGCACCATTTCACCGATGCGGGCGCCAGCAGCCCGGATCGAAGATCGGGTCGTCGAAAGCGTCGGCACGAGGTTTTCCGGGCTGATATAGGGAAAGACGTCGTCATGGGCGATCAGCGAGATATCCTCGCCCACCTTTATTCCGGCGACACGGATCGCGCGCATCGCACCAAGGGCCGACATCATCGAGCCCGCTAGAACGGCGGTCGGGCGCTTTTCCAGCTTGAGGAAGCCCTGCATCAGCCGAAACCCCATCTCGTCGGTAAAGTCGCCATTGCCGGAAAGTTCCGGATCAAGGGCTATGCCCCGTTCCTGAAGTGCCGCTCGGTAGCCGTCCTGCCGATGTTCGGCAAAGACCTGGCCGCGATGGCCGTTGAGAAAGGCGATGCGGCGGTGGCCGAGATCGAGCAGATGGCTGGTCGCCTGGCGGATCGCGTCGAAATTGTCGATATCGAGCCAGCCGAAATCGCCCTTGGCTTCCGTGCGGCCGTGTACGATGAAGGGCAGGCGTAGCGTCGTCAGCAAAGCAATGCGCGGATCATCGACAAACGGCGAATGCAGAATCACCGCGTCGACGCGTTTGCTGGCTGCCAGCCTGCGATAGGCATTCAGCTCGGCTTCCCGCGAGTCCACCGTCGAAACGAGAATGTCCACTTCGTCCTGCTGCAATCGACTGCCCAGCCCACCCATGAATTCGCTCGTATGGGGTCCGAACTGGCCGCCGCCACGAAAGACAATGCCGATCGCACCGACGCGGCCGGTTGCGAGACCAAGCGCGCTGGTGTTCGGCCGATAGCCATATTCGAGCGCTGCTTTCAGCACCCGCTCGCGCGTCGCCTGCTTGACCTCGGGATAGCCGCTTAAGGCACGGCTTACCGTTGTCTGCGACAAGGCGAGCTTGCTGGCGAATTCCTTGAGGTTCATGCGCGTCCGTCCTTCCGCATTCCTTTTAGGACGCTTTTGCTAGCGATCAAAGGGGAGGGGCGGAATGCCGTCTCGGATGCGGGCGGAAAAGCCCGGCGCGCTATCGGCAGCCTGCGCCCGTGCGCCGATCCTGCCGGCTGCACGCAGTTCTTCCAGGGTGAAGCCGGGCGTCAGTCCCTTCACCGTTTCGATGTATTCCGGCAGGTAGCCGGAAAAGATCAAGCGGTAATCGAGGGGCAGGTCTGCCACGATGCGGCTGACCATCTCGTAGACGATCGTCGTGCAATTGGCGGTGATCGTGTTGTAGAAGCGCGGCGTCTCGCTCAGGCTGTTGGCCTCATTGACATAGGCCATGAACAGCGATCGCATGGCTGGCTTGGGCATGGCGATCCGGTAGAGATAGACGTCTTCCTTGCGCACATTGGTGCGCAGGCGGACGATGTCGCGTTCGTCGGCGGCGATGACGCTCGTCTCGAACTCCTTGAAGAAGCCGCCGATTTCGGAAAAACGCTCATGTTTCTCCTTGCGGATTTCCACCGAAAACGTCACGAAACCGCCGTCCGCGAAACCGAACGAGACGAGCGTGTGGGCAATCGCCGGACCCGACCAATAGGACAGGAGAAGATCGACGGATGCCAGTTTGTCCAGGTCGTAGGTCCGGGTTTCCCAGTTCGCGGTATAGTCGTTCTCCGTGCGCCAATCGAAGTTGCGGACATTGGCGAGCGTGACCTCGTGGCCGTTGACGACGCCAACGGTGGTCTGCGCCACATCGTCAGTCCAGTCGCGATCGTTGCGGGCTGGAATGGAATCCCACCAAAAGAGAAGTCCCGCGATCGCTACCGGATAGATCAGCGCCGCCAGCCTCGACCTGCGCTTCAGATAGACGACGAGGCAGGCCAGTGAAAAAATCACCCAGACGACAGCTGTCGCAATGCGCAGGGCAGGCGATACCGGGGCCTGATAGGACAGCGCCAGCCCGCCCCAAGCGGCAAAGCCCATGATAACCAGCACCGTAATCACGCGCAGGATCGTGCCCAGAACATGCCGGCGTGCCGGAGGCGTTTCGCCCGCTGTATCGAGGCTCATTGCCCCACCGTCGCGCTGACCGTGCCACCGAGACTGCGGCCAAACCGATCGACCTGTCCGCGATAGTTTTCACGGGTTTTCGGATCGAAGATCAGGATGGGCGTGCTGACCGCGATGCTGGCAGCGCTGCCGACCGTCTGTGCGGTGCCAAGCGCTACGGCGCCGACGCGCTCACCAAGGCCGATGTCGGAATCCGTCACCGTCTGGCCTTCAATCAAGCGGTTGCCGATCAGTCGCACCACTTCGGGGCTTTCGGCGAATTTGCCATGGTTCAGCTTGTCGCCACCCTTCAATTCCGTGAGGTCAAAGATAGTGATGTCGCCGGCCTTTTCCAGCGCGCTGCGATAGGGTTCCTGGGAGGGATCGATCTGTCCAAGCCGCTCGACATTGCCGGAAATGCGCCGGGAAATGGTCAGCGCACGATCATCGCGCGAAACGAAGATGGTGAATTTCGGCTTATCCTTGCCCATCGCTGCCCACTGCATGCGGAAAACATCGACGTCGAGGTCGGGAGAGGCAAGAATCACATTCTTGATCTTCGGGGCAACGCGCCCGTCACGGATCGCCATTTGCCTGAGCGCTTCGACCGTCAGCCATGAGCCCATCGAATGGGCCATGACGGTGACTTCGCCAATCGCCGGATCCCTCGACGCCCGTCGCAGCAAGTCTTCCAGCGCGTCGCGCGAATAGTTCGTGCTTTCCTTGTCGTAATTATAGTCGAAGATCGAGGCACGCGAAGGCCAGGTGAACATGACCGGCGCCACATCCGTCTTGGAATCGTGGACGATCTGAGCAAACCGGTAGACGGCGTCTTCATATCGATTGTTGAAGCCATGCACGAAAATCAGGATTCGGCGGCTTTTTGGCAGATGCGCCTTCAGCCACGGTTCTGCCTCGGCCGGAGATGCCAGCGGCTTGACGCTGACCGTTGAAAATTCCTTGGAGGGGTCGGCTGGCAGTTTCTTCGGCCATTGGACCTGGCCGATCTCCCGGGTGTCATCCGGAGGGATCGAGACGGTGATCTCGGCGACTGACAATTGCTCGGCGCGCTCGCCTCCGTAGAGCACGCCCGGCTCATTGGAGGGCGCTCGTGTCGTGGCGACCAGAAGATCGACCTCGCTGGCGCCGGGGCTGGTCCCGGACGGGATCAGAACGCCCACCGGTTTACCTGCGCAGCCGGCCAGAACCGCCAGCACGAGGAGTGTGGCTAACTTTCCGGCACGAACCGCGCGTGGAAAGACCTCTGGCAGAGTACGGTCATCGTTCATTTGCGTCCTCGCGACTGGTCGCGTGGCGTCCCGTCACATTCGGGCGGCCGGCTTTTCTTGCTCGCACCCATGCCAGATTTTGACGCGATGCAACACAGGAATTGGCTCGCAAGGCATCGTTGTTGCGGAATTCGGCCGCACCTGTTGCATATTTTCGCGGAAAGACTGGCATGCAGTGGGCTTGATTTAACGTTTCTTGATATATCAGTTTATGTGGAAATCGCGATCTGCCTCATTGTCAGGCAGTGGTTAATTCAATAGCATTTGTCCCATGGTCTCCAGCGCAGCGTTCCTGCCTGCTGACTAGTTATCGGATTTTAAAGGGAAATTTTTCATGCAGGCGGTTTTCGATGGCCATAACGATGTCCTGCTGCGCCTCTGGAGCCATGCAAAGGCAGGCGCCGATCCGGTCAAGGAATTTGTCGAGGGCACGTCGGAGGGCCATATCGATGGACCGCGCTCGCTGAAAGGCGGGCTCGTCGGCGGTCTCTGTGCCATTTACATCCCGTCCGGTGATCTGGTGCTCAAGCAGCCCGATGAGAATGGCCATTATGCCACGCCGATGTCGGCGCCGCTGGAGCGCCAGCCTTCGCTCGACATCGCTCTCGAATTTGCGGCAATCGCCTTGCGGCTGGAGCGTGCCGGTGCCTGGAATCTTTGCCGCAGCACGGCTGAAATTCGCCAGTCGATTGCCGAAGGCGTGTTCGCGGCTGTTCTGCACATGGAAGGATGCGAGGCAATCGGTGCCGATCTCAGTGCGCTGGAGACCTTCTATGCCGCCGGGCTGCGCTCACTCGGGCCTGTCTGGAGCCGTCACAATATCTTTGGTCATGGCGTGCCGTTTGCCTATCCCATGGATCCCGATACCGGGCCGGGTCTGACCGGGGCGGGTTTCGATCTCGTCAAGGAATGCAATCGCCTCGGCATATTGATCGACCTTGCCCACATCACCGAAAAAGGTTTCTGGGATGTCGCAAAGACCTCCGACCAGCCGCTGATATCAAGCCATTCCAACGCCCATGCCCTGACGCCGGTCGCACGAAACCTGACGGATCGCCAGATGGATGCCATCCGCGACAGCAAGGGGCTGGCCGGTCTCAATTATGCAACGACAATGCTGCGTCCGGATGGTCAGGAAAATGCGCAGACGCCTCTCAGCGATATGGTCCGCCATGTCGACTACATGGTCGAGCGCATGGGAATCGATTGCGTCGCGCTCGGTTCCGACTTCGACGGCGCAACCATCCCGGAAGAGATCAGCGATGCGGCCGGCAACCAGAGCCTGATTGCAGCGCTTCGGGCCGCCGGATATGGTGATGCGGAATTGACAAAAATATGCCGGGAAAACTGGCTGCGGGTTTTGGCTCAAGCCTGGCATGAAGCCGACTGAGCCAGAAGACAGAAGCCCACAACGGGCGAAAAACAAGGGAACAGACCGATGATGCACGCCATGAACAAGCACTTCCGAATGTTGACCGCTACAGCCGCGATGTCGCTGGTCCTGATGGCGGGCACGCCCGCCTTCGCCGAAACGCCGGCCGACACGCTGGTCGAGGGTTTTGCCTTCGACGACATCATCACCATGGATCCGGGCGAGGCCTTCGAGCTTTCGACCGCCGAAATCACCGCCAACACCTACAGCTATCTCGTTCGCCTCGATCTCAACGACACCTCGAAAATCGTTGGTGACCTTGCAGAGAGCTGGACCGTTTCCGAGGATGGCCTGACCTATACGTTCAAGCTGAAGCCCGGCCTCAAATTCGCCTCCGGCAACCCGATCACGGCCGAAGACGTCGCCTATTCCTTCGAGCGCGTCGTCAAGCTCGACAAGAGCCCGGCCTTCATTCTTACCCAGTTCGGCCTGACCGGCGACAATATTGCCGAAAAAGCCAAGGCCGCTGACGAAAACACCTTCGTCTTCACCGTCGACAAGGCTTATTCGCCAAGCTTCGTCCTGAACTGCCTGACGGCCACGGTCGGTTCAGTCGTCGACAAGAAGCTGGTGCTCGAACATGTGGCGGCGGTTACACCATCGGACGAATACAAATATGACAACGACTTCGGCAATGCCTGGCTGAAGACCGGATATGCCGGATCGGGCGCCTTCAAGCTGCGCGAATGGCGCGCCAATGAAGCGATCGTGCTCGAACGTAACGACAATTATTTCGGCGAAAAGGCGCCGCTCGCCCGCGTCATCTATCGTCACATGAAGGAAAGCTCCGGGCAGCGTCTGGCTCTGGAAAATGGCGATATCGATGTTGCCCGCAATCTCGAGCCCGGCGATCTGGAGGCGGTCTCGAAGAATGCGGATCTCGCCAGCACCAGCGCGCCGAAGGGCACGGTCTATTATTTCAGCCTGAACCAGAAGAACCCGAACCTCGCCAAGCCTGAGGTCGCGGAGGCCTTCAAGTATCTCGTGGATTATGACGCGATCGGCTCCACGCTCATCAAGGGCATCGGCGAAATTCACCAGACCTTCCTACCGAAGGGGTTCTCGGCGAACTCGACGAAAACCCCTACAAGCTGGATGTGGCCAAGGCCAAGGAACTGCTGGCCAAGGCCGGCCTTGCCGATGGTTTCACCGTGACCATGGACGTGCGCAATACGCAGCCGGTGACCGGCATTGCCGAATCCGTGCAGCAGACGCTGGCGCAGGCCAACATCAAGATGGAAATCATCCCCGGTGACGGCAAGCAGACGATCACCAAGTATCGTGCCCGCACGCATGACATCTATATCGGCCAGTGGGGCCAGGATTATTTCGACCCGAACTCCAATGCCGAGACCTTCACCGTCAATCTGGATAATTCCGACGCGGGTACCAAGACGCTTGCCTGGCGCAATTCCTGGGAGGTGCCGAAGGAATGGACGGAACAGAGCAAGGCTGCCCTGCTCGAGAAGGACGCCACCAAGCGCGCGGACATGTACAAGGACCTGCAAAAGAAGGTGCTTGAGAAAAGCCCGTTCGTCATCATCTTCCAGCAGACGGAGGTTGCCGGCCTGAGTGCCAAGCTCAAGGGCTTCAAGCTTGGCCCGAGCTTCGACACCAACTACGTCTTCACGGTCTCCAAGTAGGCGGAGACCGCCGGTGACCATTCCGGAAACCACAATGCCACTGGCCGGGCGCTCGCGCGCCCGCGCCAAGGGGCGGGCGGTGAGCGTCCTCAAATTTCTCGTGGTGATCGTCACCACCTATCTCGGCCTTCTGGCCGTTACCTTCTTCATCGGGCGCGTCATCCCGATCGACCCGGTTCTGGCGATCCTCGGCGACCGCGCGCCATCGCATGTGGTCGAGCGGACGCGTGAAATGCTCGGTTTCAACGAGCCGCTCTATGTCCAGTTTTTCGTCTATCTGCGCGACGCGCTGACGGGCAATTTCGGCACGTCGGTGCTGACCACCAATCCCGTTATGGACGACATTCTCCGGGTCTTCCCGGCCACCATGGAACTGGCGACCGTGGGCACGCTGATCGGCAGCCTTATCGGCGTGCCGCTCGGTGTTCTGGCCGCCGTGCGCCGCGGCTCGATTGCCGACCAGATCGTCCGCGTCATTGGTCTGATTGGCTACTCGGTGCCGATCTTCTGGCTCGGCCTTCTGGCGCTGGTGCTGTTTTACGCAAAGCTGCGCTGGGTCGCCTATCCCGGCCGGCTCGACATCGTCTACGAATATACCTTCACGCCGGTCACCGGCTTTTTCCTGATCGATTCGCTTTGGCAGGGGCAGTGGGACGTGTTCAAGGACGCGTTCCGTCACATCATCCTGCCCGCCGGCCTGCTTGGCTATTTTTCGCTGGCCTATATCAGCCGCATGACCCGCAGCTTCATGCTCAACGAGTTGCAGCAGGAATATATCGTCGCGGCGCGTGCAAAGGGCCTGTCGGAAACCCGGATTATCTGGGGGCATGCGCTGCGTAATGCGGCGGTGCCACTGGTCACAGTGATTGCGCTTTCCTATGCCGGCCTGCTCGAAGGTTCCGTTCTGACAGAGACGGTCTTCTCGTGGCCGGGGCTCGGGCTCTACATCACCAATTCCCTGCAGAACGCCGATATGAATGCGGTGCTGGGCGGAACCATCGTCATCGGTTCTGTCTTCATCGCTATCAACCTGCTCTCCGATCTTCTCTATCGTACCCTCGATCCACGGACCCGCGCCCGATGAGCCAGATCACCCAGACACCGGCCCTGTCCCGACGCGAATGGCTGATGACGGATCGACCGCAATCGCGCATGCAGGCGCGGCTTGGGCGTGCCTATATGACCTGGCGTCGTTTCTCGTCCAATCGCCTCGCCGTGGTCGGGCTCGGCATCATCCTGCTGCTCATTCTGATCGCGATCTTTGCCGATCTCTTGGCGCCGCATTCGCCGGTGATCGGCAATCTGGCCGGGGCACGCCTGTTGCCACCCGGTAGCGAAGGCTATCTGCTCGGCACCGACGATCAGGGCCGCGATATTCTCTCGCGTCTGCTGCACGGCTCACGACTGACGCTGCTCGTCATCGTGCTGGTGGCGATCATCGCCGCACCGGTCGGTCTTCTCGTCGGCGCTGTCTCCGGTTATGCCGGCGGCTGGGTCGATGCCGTGCTGATGCGTGTCACCGATATTTTTCTCGCCTTTCCCAAGCTCGTGCTGGCGCTCGCCTTTGTCGCCGCCATGGGGCCGGGCATCGAAAACGCCATTCTCGCCATCGCCATCACCTCCTGGCCGCCCTATGCGCGCATCGCGCGCGCCGAAACGCTGGCGGTGCGCAATTCCGACTATATCGCCGCCGTGCGGTTGATGGGGGCCTCGCCATTCCGCATTGTGCTGCGCCATGTCATGCCGATGTGCGTTTCATCGCTGATCGTCCGCGTCACACTCGACATGGCCGGCATCATCCTGACGGCGGCCGGTCTCGGCTTCCTCGGCCTTGGCGCCCAGCCGCCACTGCCGGAATGGGGGCGATGATTGCTGCCGGCCGGCGCTTCATTCTTGACCAGTGGTGGGTGGCGACCATGCCGGGCCTTGCCATCCTCGTTGTCAGCCTCGGTTTCAACCTGCTCGGCGACGGCCTGCGCGATGCGCTCGATCCGCGGGAGAGCGGCCAATGACGGCGATGCTCACCGTGGACGATCTGCGGGTCAGCTTTCCGACACGCACCGGCGTCATTGAGGCCGTGCGCGGTGTATCCTTCACGCTCGGCCGCGAGCGCCTCGGCATTGTCGGAGAAAGCGGATCGGGCAAGTCGCAGACGGGCAGGGCGATCATGGGGCTGACGCCGGCGCATGCCCAGATCAGCGCCCGGTCGCTCAATTTCGATGGCATCGAGCTTCTGACCGCCACGCCGAAGCTTCGTCGCAGTCTGCGCGGCAGCCGCATTGCCATGGTGCTGCAGGACCCGAAATATTCGCTCAACCCGGTGATGAGCATCGGCCGCCAGATCGTCGAGACGCTGCGCACCCACGAAAAGGTCAGCAAGGGGCAAGCCCGCGACCGGGCGATCGCCATGCTGGAGGCGGTGCAGATTCGTGATGCGGGTCGTGTCTTCGATCTTTATCCGCACGAGGTTTCGGGCGGCATGGGCCAGCGGGCGATGATCGCCATGATGCTGATCGCCGGCCCGGAACTGCTCATCGCCGACGAGCCGACATCGGCGCTCGATGTGACGGTCCAGCTCGAAGTGCTCGGTATTCTCGACCGACTGGTTGCGGATCGCGGCATGGGCCTGATCTTCATCTCGCATGATCTGCGGCTGGTCTCGTCCTTCTGCGACCGGGTCATCGTCATGTATGCCGGGCGCATCGTCGAGGAAATCGCGGCCAGCGATCTCGCCAATGCCAAGCACCCCTATACGCAAGGCCTGCTGAACTGCATGCCCTCAATCGGCACCAGCCGGCATCCCCTGCCGGTTCTCGACCGCCAACCGGAGTGGGCGCTATGACGGCGTCTGTTTCGGTTGAAAATCTGGTGGTCGATTATGACGGGTTTCTCGCGCTCGACACAGTGTCGATCGAAATCGCGCCCGGTGAATCCTTCGGTCTCGTCGGCGAATCCGGTTCCGGCAAATCGACCTTGCTCCGGGCGATTGCCGGTCTGGCGCCGGTCAGTACCGGCACGATTATCGTTAATGGGCAGAGACTTTCCGCCCGCTATCGCGACAAGGCGTTCTTCCGTCAGGTACAGATGGTTTTCCAGGACCCCTACGGCTCGCTGCATCCGCGCCAGACGGTCGATCGGCTTCTGCTTGAGCCGCTGGCCATCCACGGCATCGACAATGCCGAACCTCGCATCCTGCGGGCGCTCGATGAGGTCGGCCTCGGCTCCAGCTTCCGTTTCCGCTATTCGCACCAGCTTTCAGGCGGCCAGCGCCAGCGCATCGCGATTGCACGTGCACTGATCATCGAGCCCTCCATCCTGCTGCTCGACGAGCCGACCTCGGCGCTTGACGCCTCGGTGCAGGCCGAAGTGCTGAACCTGCTCGAACAGGTGCGGCGCGACCGCAATCTCACCTTCCTTATGGTCAGCCACGATCTCGGCGTCGTCACCCATATGTGCGAGCGCCTGGCCGTCATGAAATCGGGCAGGGTGGTCGAGCGCCTGTCATCCGGTGACCTCGCCGGCGGCAAGGTCTCGGAGAATTACACCAAGGACCTGATGGTCGCCAGCAAAGGGTTCGTGCGGGCCGGTTGAGTCATCTCCACCGCCAACAATCTCAGTCGCATTTCTCGTATGTGCCCGGCATTTCCTGGCCGATAGGGCAGATGATGCCGCCCCATTGGTAGCCGATCTTGTCCTTGCCGAAGCGGATCTTGAACCAGGGGTAGCCGTTCATGTCGACGCCTGTCGATTCCTCGACCGTGATCGGATCGCCTTCCGCGAGGCTGGCGAGCTTCCTGTGCTCCATGCCGGGACCATCGCGCACGACGCCACCCCAGGATTTTGCCGGGAAATTTTTCGCGACGCTGGCGGTTTCCGCGATGGCGGGCGTCTCGTTGCGAACCGTGGTGTCGGGCTTTGCGCCCGGAGCGGATTGCGCCTGGATCGTTGCATTCGCACCGCCCGGTGTGACGACATCAGCGGGTACCGGGAAGACGCAGCCGATGGCTTCCCCTTCACCCTGTTGGATCAGGATGCTGCCGCCATCGGCTAAGACCTCGATCGTCGTGTTGCCGAACGCATAGCGGTTGGTGTTCGGAAGCTGCCCCAGTGTGATCGTCTTGCCCCCGATCAGCCCGGCGCTGATCGTCTCCGCGTCGATGGTGTCGACAGTGACGAAACTCTCCTCGCCACAATAATATCTCTTGGTCTCAGCCATCGCATCCTGCGATACGCCGATGGCGGCAAAGGCCGCTATGATCGGCGCAAAAACAAGCGTTCTCATAAGTCCCCCGAATTTCCGCCCTGCCGGATCCGGCTGCCGTCCGCCTTGCGGTATCCAGCCCTGTCAAAGAGGCGTTCCCGCTCCGAAGATGGCACGAAACAATGGTCTCCGCCAGCGGCGTGGAAGATGCAAATTTGGTGGAGAAAAAGATGATTTGGTGCACCCGACTGGATTCTGAACCAGTGACCTCTGCCTTCGGAGGGCAGCACTCTATCCAGCTGAGCTACGGGTGCATTCTTTGATGGCAGGGCCATCGAAGCAGGCTGTGACCGGTTCATAGCTCAGGACAGGCGCCGCTTCAATGGCGAATGCGTCTCCAATGCAAGGAATTTCCCGGAATGCCGAGGATGTTGCGCGGCTGCGATCCGAGGGGAGGCGACGCACGTAAATGCTCCAGGCGACGACATCTCGGAAACGCGTCGTTCCGGATAAAAGGAATTCGAATGTCAGCGAGTGAGACAGGCAGGACGGCGCTGGTCATCGGCGCCAGTGGTGGCATCGGCTCGGCAGTGGTGGCAGCGCTCAAGGCCGGTGGCCGCTATGCCTCGGTCGTGACGCTGTCGCGGTCACAGACCGGGCTTGATGTCACCGACGAAACGACCATCCGGCAGGCCTCAGAGGAGGTGCGGGACATCTACGGGCCTGTCGATCTCGTGTTCGATGCGACGGGCGGGCTGGAGATCGGCGGGCAGGGGCCGGAGAAAACCATCCGTGCGATTGATCCTGCTGCCATGGCCAGACAGTTCGCGCTCAACGCCATCGGCCCGGCATTGCTTCTGAAACATTTCTCGCCCCTGCTGGCCAAGGATCGACTAGCGGTCTTCGCCACACTGTCGGCCCGCGTCGGTTCGATCGGCGACAACAGGCTGGGCGGGTGGATTTCCTATCGTGCGGCGAAGGCTGCGCTCAACCAGATCGTCCGGACCTCGGCGATCGAGATCGGGCGCAGCCATCCGCAGGCGGTCGTGGTGGCGCTGCATCCGGGGACCGTCGATACGAAACTGAGCGCGAAATTCAGCCGCAACCACGAGGTTTTCTGGCCATCGCAGGCGGCGGAGCAGCTTTTGGCTGTCGTGGATGGCCTGGACGCCTCACAAACCGGCAGTTTCCTTGCCTATGATGGCAGCGTGATCGAATGGTAAAGGTGCGCAACCTGATTTTCATCCTTGGCGATCAGCTTTCGCCTGGAATAAGCAGCCTGAAAGACGCGTCTCCGGAACACGACGCCATCCTGATGTGCGAGGTGGCGGAAGAGACCCGCTATGTCCGGCATCACAAGAAGAAGATTGCCTTCATCCTCTCGGCCATGCGCCATTTTGCCGAAGAACTGCGAAAGGCGGGTTTTGAGGTGGATTATATCAGACTGGATGATCCGGAGAACACCGGATCCTTTACCCGTGAATTGCAGCGTGCCGTCGCGCGGCATACCCCCGAGCGCGTCATCGTCACGGAGGCGGGGGAGTGGCGTGTCGCGGCGATGATGAAGGACTGGGACCGCCTGCTCGGTATCCCGGTGAACATTCTGCCGGACGATCGCTTTTTGTGTTCGCATGAGGAATTTGCGGCCTGGGCTTCTGGTCGCCGGCAGATGCGGATGGAATATTTTTATCGCGACATGCGCCGCAAAACCGGCCTTTTGATGCGCGGTGATGCGCCGGAGGGCGGACGCTGGAATTTCGATGCGGAAAATCGCAAGCCGGCTGCTCCGGACCTGTTTGCCGAAAAGCCGGAAGGCTTCTTGCCGGATGAGACAACCGAAGCGGTGATCGGGCTTGTCGCCGAGCGCTTCGACGATCATTTCGGCTCGCTCAAAGGATTTCGCTTTGCCGTGATCCGCAAGGATGCGGAGGTGGCGCTCGATCGATTCATCGACAGCCACCTGCCACTGTTCGGCGACTATCAGGACGCGATGATCTCAACGGACCCGTTTCTCCATCACTCGCTTCTGTCCGCCTACATCAATGTCGGGCTTCTCGATCCGCTCGACGTCTGCCGCCGTGCCGAGCGTGCCTATCATGAAGGATCGGCGCCGCTAAACTGCGTCGAAGGGTTCATCCGCCAGATCATCGGCTGGCGCGAATATGTCCGCGGCGTCTACTGGCTGAAAATGCCTGACTATGCGGAGGCCAATTTCTTCGGGGCCGATAGACCTTTGCCGGATTTTTACTGGACGGCGCAAACGGACATGAATTGCCTTCAGACCGTGATTTCAGAGACACGGGACAATGCCTATGCGCACCATATCCAGCGGCTGATGATAACAGGCAATTTCGCGATGCTGGCCGGCGTGCGGCCGGCCGATATCCATCGCTGGTATCTTGAGGTCTATGTCGATGCCTTCGAATGGGTGGAATTGCCGAATGTCATCGGCATGAGCCAGTTCGCCGATGGCGGGTTTCTCGGGTCCAAGCCCTATGCGGCTGGGGAAACTACATCAACCGCATGTCCGATTATTGCGGCAGCTGTCGTTACGACGTCAAAAAGAAGACAGGCGAGGGGGCCTGTCCGTTCAATGCGCTTTATTGGGATTTTCTGGATCGCAACGCGGCGCTGCTGCGCGGCAACCAGCGTCTTGGACCGGTCTATTCGGCATGGGACCGGATGAGCGGCGAACAGCAGAAGGCCTACCGCACCAGTGCTGGCGAATTTCTTGCTGGTCTTGACGCTTTGCCGCGGACTTACACGACATAGTTTTACGAGAAGCTTTGCGAAAACCTCTCCCCGCGAACGGGGAGAGGTAATTGGAGAAGCCTGGAGATCAAGCCGTCTGCATGGCGCCGGGGCCGGCGATGGCGCCGGGCGGGACCTTGCCGAGGATGATCATGCCGAGAACTTCGTCCTTGGTCACGTCTTCGGTGCGGGCATGGCCGACGACCTGGCCGTTCTTCATGACAGAGACGCGGTCCGCGAGGTCGAAGACGTCGTGGATGTCGTGGCTGATCAGGAAGATGCCGATGCCTTCGCGCTTCAACTGCTTGATCAACTCGCCGACCTGCGCCGTTTCCTGTGGACCAAGCGCTGCCGTCGGCTCGTCCATGATCAGGATGCGCGCGTCAAACAGGATGGCACGGGCGATGGCGACCGACTGGCGCTGACCACCGGACAAGGCCTTCACTGGCTCCTTGAAACGGCGGAAGTTGGGGTTGAGACGGCCCATGACTTCGCGCGCCTTGGCCTCCATAGCGACATCGTCCAGCGTGCCCCAGGGGTGCGCAGTTCGCGGCCGAGATAGAGGTTGGCTGCCGCATCGACATTGTCGGCAACGGCGAGCGTCTGGTAGATCGTCTCAATGCCGTAGGCCTTGGCGTCGCGCGGGTTGCTGATCTGGACCGGTTCGCCGTTGATCAGGATCTCGCCGCTGTCGCGCTTGTAGGCGCCCGAGAGAACCTTGATCAGCGTCGATTTGCCGGCGCCGTTGTGGCCGAGAAGGGCCACAACCTCGCCGGGGTAAAGATCGACCGAGGCATTGTCGACGGCGTGGATACCGCCGAAGGAGATTGAGATGTTTCTCATCTCCACGAGCGGAGTGCGGTGTTGTGTCATTGTTCGTACTCCTCTACTTGGCCCGGCCGCGATAAACGGTGTCAAGCCATACGGCCGTGACGAGCACGATGCCGATAACGATGCTTTGCAGCGGCGTATCGACGCGCAACAAGACCATGCCAGATTGCAGGGATTGCATCACGATGGCGCCGAGGACCGCGCCAGCGATCGTGCCCATGCCCCCGGCCAGCGAGGTGCCGCCGATGACGGCCGCAGCGATCGTGTAGAGTTCGTCGAGCGTGCCCTGTGCATTGGTCGCTGCGTTCAGGCGTGCTGTCGAGATTGCCGCGGCAATGGCGCAGAGAACGCCCATCAAGGCAAAGATGCGGACCGTAACCCAACGGGTCTTGATACCAGCGAGCTCGGCAGCCTCCGGATTGCCACCGATGGCGAAGACGTAACGACCAAAGCGGGTGCGCGTCGTAAGAAAGCTCATGGCAATGGCGATGCCGACTGCCATCAGAACCGGAACGGCAATGCCGAGTGGGATCTGCAGGCCGCCCTCGGGCCACGGAATGTTGTTCAGTTCTGCGTATTTCTTCGCGAGATTGATCGGCATGTAATAGCTGTTCAGCACCCAGACCGTGCCGAGAACGCTGATGCAGCCGATGACGGAGAGGAAATACTCGGCCCACTTCGGACGCAACGGGAAGCCGAAACGTTTGCGCTGCTTGCGCGAATTGACGATCGATAGCACGATGAAGACGCAGGCGATGACACCGACGATCCAACTGGCCATGGCACCGATCGAACCGTCAGCGCCGCCGCCCATGATACGGAATTTCGTGTCCATCGGCGCAACCGTGGCACCGCTGATAACCAGGAAGGCCGCAGCGCGCCAGATCAGCAATCCGCCGAGCGTGACGATGAAGGATGGAACGCTGAGAAAGGCGATGATCATGCCCTGGAAGGCACCGATCGCGGCACCAAGCAGAATGCCGATTGTCAGCGCGATGATCCAGGTCGTCGGATTGTCAAAGCCGATCAGCGGCGGCAGGATCCTTGCCTGCGTGATCGCCATGATCATGCCGACAAAACCGAGAATGGATCCGACGGACAGGTCGATATTGCGGGTGACGATGACCAGGACCATGCCTGTGGCCATGACTGAAACCGAGGACGCCTGAACGGTCAGGTTCCAGAGGTTGCGCGGCGTGAGAAACAGGCCGCCGGTGGAAATTTCGAAACCGATCCAGATCAGCAGCAGCGCGCCGACCATGCCGAGAAGCCGGGTGTCTATCTCGGTTGCCTGCAAAAGCGCTGCAGGGCAGTGCCCTGGGTTTTGAGCGTGCTGCTGGCAGGTGCGGCAATGGTGTTGTTTGCCATATCCTGGGTACTCCCCTTTTATTCTTGTCTCAAGGTTCCGCGCATCCAAGAAGCGCCGCAACGGTGTCGGTGCGGCGCTTCTTTTGGACGTTACAGGCCCATGGTCAGGTACGGATCAATCGCAGACTGCGACGGTTCCAGCCTTGACGCCCTGGCAGGCTTCTTCCTTGGAGATCCAGCCGGCATCGAGAACAACCTTCAGGTTGTCCTTGGTGATCGGCTGCGGTGCGATGAAGAAGGAGTTCATCTCGACGGCCTTCGGGCCGCCGGCAAATTTGACGTTGCCTTCGATCGCATCCATTGCAGCGCCGCCGGCGAGAGCGACGGCGATTTCGCCGGCCTTCTTGCCGAGTTCGCGTGAATCCTTCCAGACCGAAACGGTCTGCGTGCCGAGAGCGACGCGGTTCAGAGCGGCCTTGTCGCCGTCCTGGCCGGAGACCGGCACGCCGCCTGCAAGGCCCTGGGCTTCGAGGGCTGCAACCACACCGCCGGCCATGCCGTCGTTGGAAGACACGACAGCGTCAACCTTGTTGTCGTTGGCGGTCAGGAACTGTTCCATGTTCTTCTGCGCAACTTCAGGCTTCCAGCCGTCCGTATAGGCTTCGCCGACGTTCTTGATCTTGCCGGCGTCCATGGCTTCCTTCAGCACTTCCATCTGTCCGGAGAACAGGAAGTCGGCATTCGGATCGGTCGAAGCGCCCTTGATGAAGACGTAGTTGCCTTCCGGCTTTACCTTCATGACTTCGGCAGCCTGCATGCGGCCGACTTCCTTGTTGTCGAAGGTGATGTAGTAGGCGGCCGGATTTTCGATCAGGCGGTCGTAGCCAACGATCGGGATACCTTCAGCAGCAGCCTTTTCGATTGCCGGGCCGATAGCTTCCGAATCCTGTGCCAGAACGATGATCGCGTTTGCACCCTGGGCGATCAGCGATTCGATGTCTGTCAGCTGCTTTGCAGCTGAAGCCTGTGCGTCAGCCGAAACATATTTGTCGCCGGAGGCTTCGAGCGCAGCCTTGATGGCGGCTTCGTCTGTCTTCCAGCGCTCTTCCTGGAAGTTCGACCAGGAAACGCCGATTGTGAGATCCTTTGCCATCGCGACGGAGTGCAAGGAAACGATGATGGCAGCGCCTGCCATCAGCTTGAAAACTGATTTCATGTAGTCCTCCCAAAAGACTGCTGACCGCCCGCGCGAACCTCCCGCACGACCCATCGGTCAGCCGAAAAACACTATCGAGACGACCGCCATTTTCAATGGCGAGTTTTTTCTCGACAGTCGAGAAAATAGATGTCAGAGTTTTAGAAGGCTGTCAACAAGGCTCGTTGCCTGTTGTTTCGCCGATAAACAGATGCTTTGGGAGGGGCATGTGTTTGACACAAAAGGGTTCAACGGAAATGCGCAATGCTGACGAAGTCCAGCACTGAACTGGTGCGTCAGCAGAACATTGCACTGGTGCTTTCGGCGCTCCGGCGCTCCGGCCCGCTCTCCCACACCGAGATTTCTTCCCAGACCGGTCTTGCCTCGGCGACCGTCTCGGCGATCACGGCGGAACTCGAGCGTGCGCAGGTCATCGAAAAATCCGAGCAGCCGGCGCATAGCGGCCGCGGGCGGCCACGCGTGTTCTTCTCGCAGCGGCGCAATTGCGGCTATCTGATCGTGGTGCGCATTTCGTCCGATGTCGTGCAATATTCGATGATCGATTATGGTGGCACGCTGATCGACCGATTGGAGGAACCGCGCAACCACGGGCTTGCCGGAACAGCGCATTTCGTGCGCAGCCTGCTCGATACGCTGGACCGCCTTGTCTCTCGATCCCGGTTGGAGAAAACCCAGGTTCTTGCCATCTCTATCAGCAGCAAGGGGCTTGTCGACAACGAAAGTCCGCGCCTGCTCTGGTCTCCCGTCTTCGGCAGCGAGCAGATCGATTTTGCCGGTCTGTTGCAGCCCGAATGGTCTGCCAAGGTGACGCTGAACAACGAGACCCTTCTGGTTGCCCAGGCTTTGGGGTTGAAAGCGGACAAGGCCAGTGCCGGAACGTTCCGCGCTTTGGCGGCCCTTTCGCTGGGCCACAGCATCGGCGTGGGCGTCGCGCGCAAGGATCGTTTTGGCGAACTCGAAGTGACTGCGCCGAACTTTGGCCATATGCTGCATTCGCCCACGGCCGGCCTTTGCCGATGTGGCGCCTATGGCTGCATAGAGGCGTCGGCGGGCTTTTACGGCATCCTGCGCACGGCTTTCGAAGTGCCGCCGGATACGATCCCCGCGAAGTTCGTGCCGCTTGCCGAAATGGACAAGATCGCGGTGAGCGCGCGGCAGGGCAATCGCATGGCGGCTTATGCTTTCCGCCAGGCGGGCATCGCGCTTGGCAACGGCCTGTCGCGTATGCTGAGCCTCTATGACCGTATGCCGATTCATATTACCGGGCCGGGCACGCGTTATTTCGAACTGCTGCAGAAGGGTATCGAGGAGGGGCTCGCGCAATCGCATCAGGTGCGTCAGCAGGGTCAACCGGACATCTCGATCATCTTCGACGAGCAGCGCCTGGTTTTTGATGGCCACCTCGATCGCGCGTTGACGGATATCGACCATGACATCGCCGCATCACGGGTTGTCGCCGGCGGCAATGTCGCATTGCGGCAGGAAGCCTGAAATAGAGAATGCCGGATCGTTGACCCGGCATTCTGGCTGTCGCGTTCTTCGAAGGGTTTTTTAGCCGACGGCAACCAGCTTCTTTTCCTTGACCGACTGCAGCGCTGCATCGGCGAGCGCCAGTGCGGCAAGGCCATCTGCCCCGGAAGGTGTGATCGCCGTGCCTTTTTCGATGGCCGAGATGAAGCCTGCGATCTCGTTGGCATAGGCCTTGGTGTAGCGGGTCATGAAGAAATCGTGCAGCGGCGGGCGGGTGTAGCCATCGCCATTAGCAATCTCGATCGAGACTGGGCGCTGGTTTTCGGCCGAGACGACACCCTTCGAACCATGCACCTCGATGCGCTGGTCGTAGCCATAGGTGGCGCGGCGGGAGTTCGAGATGATCGCCTGCTTGCCGGACTTCGTCTGGAGGATCACCGAGACGCTGTCATAATCGCCGGCCTTGCCGATCTCCGGATCGACCAGAACTGCGGCGGTGGCCAAGACGGAGACGACTTCTTCACCGAGCAGGAAGCGGGCCATGTCGAAATCGTGAATAGTCATGTCGCGGAAGATGCCGCCTGAGCGCTTGATGTAATCGACCGGCGGGGCGCCGGGGTCGCGCGATGTGATGGTCACCATTTCGACGTCGCCGATCTTGCCATCGTCGATCGCCTTGCGCACGGCCATGAAATGCGGGTCGAAACGGCGGTTGAAGCCCACCATCAGCTTGCCCTTGGTGTCGGCAACGACCTTCATGCAGGCGCGGACGCGATCGACGTCGAGGTCGATAGGCTTTTCGCAGAAGATTGCTTTGCCGGCACGGGCAAAACGTTCGATCAGGTCGGCATGGGTATCGGTCGGCGTGCAGATGACGACGGCATCGATATCCTTGGATGTCTCGATCTGTTCAATGGTGCGGACCTCGCAGCCATAAGCCTTGGCGATGGCGCTTGCAGCTTCAGGGAAGGCATCGGCGACCGCGACGAGCACGGCGTCCGCACTGCCGCTCACGGCCTTGGCATGGACCTTGCCGATACGGCCGGCGCCGAGAAGACCAAATCTGACTGTCATCTTTCATCTCTTTCAATGGGCAGCCTTGAGCTGCATAGGACGGGATGATGCCGCTCACCCCGCAAAGGCGCCGCGGACACTGGCCGCGCTGACAAAAATCTGATGTGAGTACGTGGTCCGTGGCCGAAGCCAGTTCTCTCCCATGCTCTTTCCGTGCCGACACAGCGGTGCGTCGCCTCATCGGAATGAAAGAGAAATATTTGTTATTTTCGGAATATTTATTCCATCTGTCGATTGTTCGTCAAGCGCCGAAAGTCTTATGCGCTTGCGGCCATCGCCTTTTTGACCATAAAGATGTGCAGAACACGGCGAGAGCCAAAGCGGTGTGTCATCGCTGACTTTCATACCAGGGATACTATCATGATCAAGCTTATCGATCCGGACCACCCATTCTACCGGCCCCTCTGGATTCGGCTCCTGATCATTGCGCTTTGTGCTTTCTGGACCGCGGTGGAGTTTCGCAACAGCGAGAACACCTGGGGCATGATCTTTCTCGCGGTCACCACCTATACCGCCTGCACGCTTTTGATCTTCTTCAAGCCGAAGCTACCCATCACCGAGGAGGCTAACGTCGAAGCGGCCTCGACAATTCCGACGGAAGAGATTGAAACAAAGGCGGACAGTCGGGGCTAACCTGGTCTCTGCATGATGCTGATGCGTCGCAGCGCTTCGTCGATCAGCATGTTGGCGATCTTCATCCGGGTCGTGGCCGGCAGCCGGAACTCTGAATGATGGCGGTCTGGATGATTCTGTCCCGCAAAGGCACGGCGCTTGAGGGTAAGGGTCGCGGCCGTTTCGTGATCTGTCAGCCCGAGATCTTCGGCAATTTCCTGCGGCCGCGTGCGGTGCAGATGATCTGGCATGACCGGCGCAGCCACGGGCTGGGCCGATGCCATCATCTCGTCGCCAGCCGTGTCGAAATAGGCTTGGTGCACCAGTGCATGGCCGGTTGCGGCCGCTTGTTCCCGGCCTGCGACGAAGCCCGGGCCAAGTCCCCGGACGCCATAGGGGGACGGCTGTTCAACCTCGGTCTCCGCCTCGGCATCTTCCTCCGCTTTCAATCGCTCCAGCACGGACTGGAAAACCGACATTCCGAACATGTTTTGCTCCGATGAGACCAGAATGGTCTAAGCATGGCAGCATTATGCGGGGCTGATCAGGCGGTGCTCTGCTTCAGGATCAAGTCGTAGAGCAGCTTGGCGCTCGGCGGTAGCGCCCGGCCCTTGGCGGTGATCAGGCTGTAAGGGCGTATGCGGATGTCGAATGTGGTCGGGAGCACCCTGATCTGCCCCGCCGAACTGTCATCGCCGGCAATCAGGGTGGCGACATCCCGGGCGACGGGGGCAACCGCGTTGGTGTTGCGGACGATCGAGATTGTCAGAATGATCGACGAGGTGTTGATGATCGTCGAGGGCAGGGGGACGCCGGCCGACAGGAAACTGTCCTCCACGGCGCGGCGCAGCAATGTTCCCTGCGGTTGGAAGACCCAGTCATAACCCGGCAGGTCTGCCGGCACGATGGCATCCTTTTCCAGAAGCGGATGTCCGGCGCGCACGATCAGGCAGACATCCTCGGCGCCGATTTCCACAAGATTGAACAGACGCGGATTGATGTCGTCGGGGATGCGCCCGATCACGAAGTCATGCCGTGCCGCCTGCAATTCGCGCACGAGCACATTGCTGTTTTCGATCTGGATGTTGATTTCGATGCCGGGATAGGCGGTCGATACCTGCCGGATGGCCGGGACCGCCAGATTGAGCGCCGGTCCGGTGACCGAGCCGAGCGACACCGAGCCGCCGCTTCCGGTCTTCAATTCGTTGATTTCGCGGGCTGTTTCGCGAAGTTCAAGGAAAATCGTGCGCGCGCGCCGTGCCAGCGCCTTGCCGAACTGCGTCAGTTCGACGCCGCGGGCGATCCTGGAACAGAGCGGCGCTTTCAAAATGTTTTCGATCTCGCCGAGCATGCGCGAAGCCGCAGGCTGCGATATGCTCAGCGCATCGGCCGCGGCACTGATCTGCCCATGCTCCTCTATGGCGAGAATCAGCCTGAGGTGGCTGATCTTCAGGCCAAGGCGGAAAATCCCGACTTCTGAAAAATCCATGGGGGTAACAATCGGCGCAATACCGCCGTCATCGCCAATTTCAGCCACCATCCGACCTTCACTCTTGCTCTCACTTGCGAAAAATCACACTGTTTTGAGTTACTATAACGAAAATGATATGGAGATACACTGATATTGTATTTGACAGTTATGATGATTGATTCCAGTTTGCCGCTATGTGCGCCAGCGTGCTTTGGAGCGTGTAAGGCCTGGGAGGGCTTTCTTTCACCCCTTAAACCTCCGCCGGAGACCTTGGTCTCTCGGCCACGCGAAGCGCTGCACATATCAAGGCCTGTTTTGAAATCTGGCCTCGATCAACACAATGGGAGAGATCGCATGAAATTAATTACTTCGCTACTTGCCGCCGCTGCAATCAGCGTGGCTGCATTCGTTGCGCCGGTCCTGGCACAGGACAAGGGCGTTGTCGGCATCTCGATGCCGACCAAGACCTCGACCCGTTGGATTTCCGACGGCGAGACCATGGAAAAGCTGTTCACGGAAGCCGGCTACACCCCGGACCTGCAGTTTGCTGACGACGATATCCCGAACCAGCTGGCCCAGATCGAGAACATGGTCACCAAGGGTGCCAAGGTTCTGGTCATCGGCGCCATCGACGGCACGACGCTGTCCGACATCCTGCAGAAGGCTGCCGATGCGGGCGTCAAGGTTATCGCCTATGACCGCCTCATCCGCGATTCGGGCAACGTCAACTACTACGCCACGTTCGACAACTTCCAGGTTGGCGTTCTCCAGGCAACCTCGCTCGTCGAAGGCCTGAAGCTCGACACCGGCGTCAAGAACGTTGAACTCTTCGGCGGTTCGCCTGACGATAACAACGCCTTCTTCTTCTATGATGGCGCAATGTCGGTTCTCCAGCCGCTGATCGACAGTGGCAAGATTGTCGTCAAGTCCGGCCAGATGGGCATGGAACAGGTCGGCACGCTGCGTTGGGACGGTGCCGTTGCACAGGCCCGTATGGAAAACCTTCTCTCCTCGACCTACACCGATGCCAAGGTTGACGGCGTTCTGTCGCCTTACGATGGTCTGTCCATCGGCATCATCTCGGCCCTCAAGGGCGTTGGCTACGGCTCGGGCGACCTGCCGATGCCAATCGTCACCGGCCAGGACGCCGAACTTCCTTCCGTCAAGTCGATCCTCGCTGGCGAACAGTATTCGTCGGTGTTCAAGGACACCCGCGAACTGGCGAAGGTCACCGTCTCGATGGTTGACGCCATCATGGGCGGCAAGGAGCCGGAAATCAACGACACCAAGACCTACGACAACGGTGTCAAGGTTATCCCGTCCTACCTCCTGAAGCCGGTTTCGGTTGACAAGACCAACGTCAAGGACGTTCTCGTCGGCGCCGGTTACTACACCGAAGACCAGATCAACAACTGATCATCGTCTTTATCGGGAGGCTCGCGATCCGTTGCGGGCCTCTTTTACAGCGCTACGCATGCGAAAATCTGCGCAAAAGTCGCTGTCGAACCTTGAGATGTTGCATAATTCCTTGAAACGAAGCCGTTTTGAGGAATTATGCAACGACTTGATGAGGGACTTGTACTGTCGGTCGGTCTGACCTCATCTTTCACAGACTGGCGCTGGAATGCTTGAACATGGATAATATCATTCTTGAAATGCGCGGGATCACCAAGACGTTTCCTGGCGTCAAGGCGCTCGACAACGTCAACCTGAAGGTCCGCGAAGGTGAAATTCACGCGCTGGTCGGTGAAAACGGGGCGGGCAAATCGACCCTGATGAAGGTGCTGAGCGGCGTCTATCCCGCCGGCAGCTATGACGGCGAGATCCACTACGACAACAAGCTGCGCAGTTTCTCGACAATTTCCGACAGTGAACATATTGGCATTATCATCATTCACCAGGAACTGGCGCTTGTTCCGCTGCTCTCGATTGCCGAAAATATCTTCCTGGGAAACGAGATCGCCACCAAGGGCGTCATCGACTGGAAGCAGACATTCAACCGCACCAAGGAACTTCTGAAGAAGGTCGGGCTTAACGAGCCGCCGAGCGCGCGCATCACCGATATCGGCATCGGCAAGCAGCAGCTGGTGGAAATCGCCAAGGCGCTTTCGAAGAAGGTGCGCTTGCTCATTCTCGACGAGCCGACCGCCTCTCTTAACGAGACGGATTCCGATGCGCTTTTGAAGCTCTTGATGGAGTTCCGCAAGCAGGGCATGACCTCGATCATCATTTCGCACAAGCTGAATGAGATCAAGAAGGTCGCCGACAAGATCACGATCATCCGCGACGGCGGCACGGTCGAGACGCTTGACTGTCACAACGAAGACATCAGCGAAGACCGGATCATCAAGGGCATGGTCGGCCGCGACATGGAAGACCGCTACCCGGCGCGTGAGCCGAAGATCGGCGAGACGCTGCTGGAAGTGAAGAACTGGAACGTTTTCCACCAGCATCACCGCGACCGGAAGTTCCTGCATGATGTCAATTTCACGGTTCGGGCCGGCGAAGTCGTCGGGATTGCCGGGCTGATGGGCGCCGGCCGCACCGAAACTGCGATGAGCGTGTTCGGTAGGTCCTGGGGCCACAAGATCACCGGTGATGTGCTGATGCATGGCAAGCCTGTCGATGTCAGCACCATTCCGCGTGCCATTGAAGCCGGTCTCGCTTACGTTACCGAAGACCGTAAGCACCTCGGGCTCGTGCTCAACAACAACATCATGCACAACACGACACTGTCCAATCTCGACGGTGTCGCCAACAGCGGCGTCATCGACGAACGTAAGGAGCGCGAAGTCGCCACCGGCTACCGGACGAAGCTGCGTATCCGCTCGCATTCGATCTATCAGGAGGCTGTCAATCTTTCCGGCGGCAACCAGCAAAAGGTTGTTCTGTCGAAATGGCTGTTCACCAATCCTGAAGTGCTGATCCTCGACGAGCCGACCCGCGGTATCGACGTCGGCGCGAAGTACGAAATCTACACCATCATCAACCAGCTTGCAGCAGAAGGCAAAGGCATCCTGATGATCTCATCGGAGATGCCGGAGCTTCTCGGAACCTGTGATCGCATCTACGTCATGAACGAAGGTCGCATCGTCGCGGAGCTTCCGAAGGGCGAAGCAAGCCAGGAATCCATCATGCGCGCCATCATGCGCTCCGGGGAGAAACACTAATGGCCGCCGAAAAAAGCGCTCAGAATACACCATCCATCGGCACCTATCTGCGGAACAACATTCGCGAATACGGCCTTCTCGTCGCGCTCGTCGTCATCATGCTGTTCTTCCAAGTCGTGACAGGCGGCGTTCTGTTCAAGCCGGTCAACATCACCAACCTGATCCTGCAGAACTCGTTCATCGTCATCATGGCGCTGGGCATGCTGCTGATCATCGTTGCCGGCCATATCGATCTGTCCGTCGGCTCGATCGTCGCCTTCACCGGTGGCCTTTCGGCAATCATGCTCGTAAAATGGGGCATTCATTATTCGATCGTCGTTCCCGTCTGTCTGATCCTCGGCGGTCTGGTGGGTGCTGCTCAAGGGTATTGGGTTGCCTATCAGAAAATCCCGTCCTTCATCGTCACGCTGGCCGGCATGCTGGTTTTCCGCGGGCTGACCTATCTGATCCTGCAGAACCGCCCGATCGGGCCGTTTCCGAAGGATTTCCAGTCGCTTTCGACCGGTTTCGTCCCTGATTTCCTGTATTTTCTCAACCCGGTGCCCGGCGTCGTTGCGAATTTCTTTGCGCTTGTCGTCGTTGTCGCGCTTGTCGGACTGGCGATCTATTACGGATTGCGCGATCGTCGTGAAAACGAGAAGCACGGCACCGAGAACGAACCCTTTGCGTTCTTTGCCGGCCAGATGGTTATCATTGCCTGCGTGTCGATCTTCCTCGGCTTCATGCTCTCGACGTATAAGGGCTTTCCAAACGTCCTGATCGTCATGGGCCTGCTGATCGCGCTTTATACCTTCATCACGACGCGCTCGACTGTCGGTCGTCGCATCTATGCGATGGGCGGCAATGAGAAGGCCGCAAAGCTTTCCGGCATCAATACCGAGCGGCTGACTTTCTACACCTTCATCAACATGGGCGTTCTGGCGGCGCTTGCCGGTATGATCATTGCGGCGCGCCTCAACTCGGCAACCCCGAAGGCCGGTGTCGGCTTCGAGCTGGACGTGATCGCGGCCTGCTTCATCGGCGGCGCCTCGGCATCCGGCGGTGTCGGCAAGATCACCGGTGCCGTCATCGGCGCATTGATCATGGGCGTGATGAACAACGGCATGTCGATCATGGGCCTCGGCATCGATTACCAGCAGCTCGTCAAGGGTCTGGTGCTTCTCGCTGCCGTGTTCTTCGACGTCTACAACAAGAACAAGGGCTGATCGCCAAGATCGGCCGCGCTGTAGAAAACATGGAAACGGACGGCCCCGTCGTCGAAAGGGAGGGTGCAGCCCTCCCAACGGAAGCGCTTTGCCTGAATCAAACATTTTGGTGCGGCAGCGGGCATCCGGCTCAAGGAAAAGGACAAGATTGTGCTGATATCGCAGATCCGGAATGAAGATGGTTCGATCACGGTTGCCGTTCGCGAAACCGGTGGCACTGCGCATGCCGTCAAGGGAGCAGCCAGCGTTCACGCACTAGCGCTCGAGGCCGCGAACTCCGGCCGCAGCCTGAAAGCCGTGGTCGAAGCGCATGGCTTGGGCGATGCCGTCGATCTTGAGAAGATTTATGCCGAGGGCCGTTTTCTACCGCCGATTACCCATGCCGATCCGGCCCATCTGCAACTGACAGGCACTGGCCTGACGCATCTCGGCTCCGCTTCGACCCGCGACGCCATGCACGCCGCCGTATCAAAGGTGGAAGAAGGTGCCACCGACACGATGAAGATGTTCAAGATGGGCCTTGAAGGCGGTAAGCCGAAGCCTGGCGAAACCGGTGTGCAGCCGGAATGGTTCTACAAGGGCAACGGCACGCAATCGGCCGCACCCGGCGGCGAACTGGTTTCGCCGTCCTTTGCGCTCGACGGTGGGGAAGAGCCGGAAATGGCTGGCATCTACGTGATTGCCGACAGCGGCCAGCCTTTCCGCATCGGTTTCGCCGTCTCCAACGAGTTTTCCGATCACGTCACCGAACGGATCAACTATCTCTATCTCGCCCATTCCAAGCTGCGGCCGGCAAGCTTCGGTCCGGAAATCCGCGTCGGTGAGCCGCCGGCCGATATTCGCGGCACTTCACGGATCATCCGCAAGGGCGAAGTCCTTTGGGAAAAGCCGTTCCTGTCCGGCGAAGCCAATATGTCCCATACATTCGCCAATCTGGAACATCACCACTTTAAATATGGAATTTTCCGTGCACCGGGCGATGTGCATGTCCATATGTTCGGAACGGCGACGCTGTCGTTTGGCGACGGCATCAAGACCGAACCCGGCGATGTCTTCGAGATCGAAGCTGCAGAATTCGGCCTTCCGTTGCGCAATACGCTGGCTGTGGCCGGACAAGACGAGATCACGATCGCACAGCTCTAAGCTGTCGCTTTAAACCTGAAGGCGTGCGCCAGTCCCAAGACGGCGTGCGCGAACACCAAGGAGGCTTTGAAGCCTATGACACTCCATCAGAACCTGATCGCCGGCGAATGGGTCGGCACGGACGGCGTTGAAAACATCAATCCGTCGAACACCAACGAAGTGGTCGGCGTCTACGCCCGCGCCAGCGCCGACGATGCCAAGAACGCAATCGCTGCCGCCAAGGCGGCTTTTCCGGCCTGGTCGCGCTCGGGCATCCTTGAGCGCCATGCCATCCTGAAGAAGACGGCCGACGAAATTCTCGCCCGCAAGGAGGAGCTTGGAAAACTGCTCGCCCGCGAAGAGGGCAAGACGCTGCCGGAAGCCATCGGCGAAACCATTCGTGCCGCCCAGATTTTCGACTTTTTCGCCGGAGAAGTCCTGCGTCTGGCGGGTGAAGTCCTGCCGTCCGTTCGTCCGAATATCGGTGTTGAGATCACCCGCGAGCCGATCGGCGTCGTCGGCATCATCACGCCGTGGAATTTCCCGATCGCCATCCCGGCCTGGAAGATCGCGCCGGCGCTTGCCTATGGCAACACTGTTGTCTTCAAGCCGGCGGAGCTGGTTCCGGGCTGCTCCTGGGCGATTGCCGACATTCTCCACCGCGCCGGTCTGCCGAAGGGTGTGCTCAACCTTGTGATGGGCAAAGGCTCGGTCGTTGGCCAGGCCATGCTCGACAGCCCCGATCTCGCCGCCATCACCTTTACCGGCTCGACCGGAACCGGCAAGCGCGTCGCTGCCTCGTCCATCGAGCATAACCGCAAGTTCCAGCTGGAAATGGGCGGCAAGAACCCGATGGTCGTGCTCGATGATGCCGACCTCACGGTTGCTGTCGAGGCAGCTGCCAATTCCGGCTTCTTCTCGACGGGACAGCGCTGCACGGCCTCCTCGCGCCTGATCGTCACCGAAGGTATCCACGACAAGTTCGTGGCTGCGCTGACCGAAAAGCTGAAGGGTTTCGTCGTCGACGACGCGCTGAAGGCAGGCACGCATATCGGACCGGTCGTCGATGCCGGCCAGTTGAAGCAGGATACGGACTATATCGCCATCGGCCAGTCGGAAGGCGCAAGGCTCGCCTTCGGTGGCGAGACGATTTCGCGTGACAACCCCGGCTTCTACCTGCAGCCAACGCTGTTTACCGAAGCAACCAACCAGATGCGCATTTCTCGCGAGGAAATCTTCGGTCCCGTCGCCTCGGTTATCCGGGTGAAGGACTATGAGGAAGCGCTCTCGGTTGCCAACGACACGCCGTTCGGCCTGTCGGCGGGCATCGCCACGACGAGCCTCAAGTATGCGACGCATTTCAAGCGCAATTCCGAAGCCGGCATGGTCATGGTCAACCTGCCGACCGCGGGCGTCGATTTCCACGTGCCGTTTGGCGGCCGCAAGGCATCGTCCTTCGGCCCGCGCGAACAGGGCAAATATGCGAGCGAATTCTTCACCGTCGTCAAGACGGCCTACACGCTGGCATGACGACTCTTCCGGCGGATCGGAGCATAGCGCCGATCCGTCCGGAACCTTTAGAGGACGATGATGATGTTTAAGAAAGCGGAATGGCCGCGCAAGCTCAGGTCGCAGGAATGGTACGGCGGCACCAGCCGTGACGTCATTTATCACCGCGGCTGGATGAAGAACCAGGGATATCCGCACGACCTGTTCGACGGACGCCCGGTTATCGGCATTCTCAACACCTGGTCGGATATGACGCCGTGCAACGGCCATCTGCGCGAACTCGCCGAAAAGGTGAAGGCCGGCATCTGGGAGGCTGGCGGCTTCCCGATGGAAGTGCCAGTCTTCTCGGCATCCGAGAACACTTTCCGCCCGACCGCGATGATGTACCGCAACCTTGCGGCACTCGCGGTCGAGGAAGCTATCCGCGGCCAACCGATGGACGGCTGCGTGCTTCTGGTCGGCTGCGATAAGACCACGCCGTCGCTGATCATGGGGGCGGCCTCAGTCGATCTGCCGTCGATCGTCGTTACCGGCGGACCGATGCTCAACGGCTATTTCCGGGGTGAACGCGTCGGTTCCGGCACGCATCTGTGGAAGTTCTCCGAAATGGTGAAGGCCGGCGAGATGACGCAAGCCGAGTTCCTTGAAGCAGAAGCTTCGATGAGCCGTTCTTCGGGCACCTGCAACACCATGGGCACAGCCTCCACCATGGCCTCCATGGCAGAAGCGCTCGGCATGGCGCTGTCGGGCAATGCGGCCATCCCCGGCGTCGACAGCCGCCGCAAGGTGATGGCGCAGCTTACGGGTCGTCGGATCGTCCAGATGGTCAAGGACGACCTGAAGCCTTCGGACATCATGACCAAGCAGGCTTTCGAAAACGCCATCCGCACCAATGCGGCGATCGGCGGATCGACCAATGCGGTCATCCACCTGCTCGCCATGGCCGGCCGTGTCGGCATCGACCTTACGCTGGATGACTGGGATCGTTGCGGCCGCGACGTACCGACCATCGTCAACCTCATGCCATCCGGCAAGTATCTGATGGAAGAATTTTTCTATGCCGGCGGCCTGCCAGTGGTGCTGAAGCGCCTCGGCGAGGCAGGAATTCTGCATAAGGATGCGCTGACCGTTTCCGGCGAGACCATGTGGGATGAGGTCAAGGACGTCGTCAACTGGAACGAAGACGTCATCCTGCCGGCAGAAAAGGCACTGACGCAGTCCGGCGGCATCGTCGTGCTGCGCGGCAATCTCGCACCCAAGGGTGCGGTGTTGAAGCCATCGGCCGCCTCGCCGCATCTCCTGACGCACCGGGGCAGGGCCGTGGTGTTCGAGGATATCGACGACTACAAGGCCAAGATCAACGACGACAATCTCGACATCGACGAGACCTGCGTCATGGTGATGAAAAACTGCGGTCCGAAGGGTTATCCCGGCATGGCCGAGGTCGGCAACATGGGGCTGCCGCCCAAGGTGCTCAAGAAAGGCATCACCGACATGGTGCGTATCTCCGACGCCCGCATGTCAGGAACGGCCTATGGTACCGTGGTGCTGCACACCTCGCCGGAAGCCGCCGTCGGTGGTCCGCTTGCCGTCATCAGGAATGGCGACATGATCGAGCTCGACGTCCCGAACCGTCGCCTTCATGTCGATATTTCGGATGAGGAAATGGCTGAGCGTCTCGCCGCATGGCAGCCGCACCATGACCTGCCGACATCCGGTTACGCCTGGCTGCACCAGCAGCATGTCCAGGGTGCCGACACCGGCGCCGATCTCGACTTCCTGAAGGGATGTCGCGGGAGCGCAGTTGGCAAGGACAGCCACTGATTTGATCAATCACAGAAAAAATGGCCGGTTTTCCGGCCATTTTTTATTGCGGCATAATCAGGGTTACGCCCAATTGGTTCGCCGCTGTCGCCAGCGCTTTGTCTTTTGTCGCGAGTTTCGCACCCTTGCGTGCCGCAAGCTCCAGATATGCTGCATCATAGCTCGTCAACTGGTGTGCCCTCGCAAGCGAGAGAGTATCGTTCCACGCTCTACCTGCAGTTTGGGGGTCGGTCTCGATTGGCATCTGTGCAATCAGGTCTAACCTTTGGGCAATTTCAGAGGCTGAAATGCGCCCGCGTCGTTCCGACGGCAGGAGGACGTTGGCAAGTTCCAGATGGAATAACGACGGAACCACGCCACCTTCGGCGATAACCCGATGTGCCACTGCATCCGTTTCATCCGACGCTTCATCCTCGAAACACCAGGCAAGGGCGATCGACGCATCGATCACGATTGTCATTTGCGCCCTTCGTCCCGCAAATCTTTCCACGACAAGCCGTCAAGCGTATTCGAGCGCCGCAGCTCTTTCAGCTTCCGGAACGCGCTTACTGGTGCCAACGTTTGGGTGGCTTCAGCGCTTACCAGACGGGCGACGGCCTTCCCATGTTTGGTAATGGTGATTTCCTCACCATTGGCCACACGGTCCAGAAGCGACGAAAAATGCGTTTTCGCTTCAAATGCGCCAATACTCGACATAAAAACCTCCAATTCTGGTTTAAATTTTAAACCAGAATTGGAGGTTGGTAAAGATCGACAGAATGTTTCGTTGCTTACTGACTTTGGCTCTGGCTCTGTTCCTGCTGCTCCACGGTTACCGCCACCTTGAGTGTTTCGCTAGAGGCGCCGTGGATGAGGCCTGAAATCGGCGCTGCATCGCGATAGTCGAGGCCGCAGGCGATGCGGACGTAGCGATCATCCGGGCAGACCTTGTTGGCTGCGTCGAAACCCACCCAGCCCAACCCAGTGAGGTGCACTTCCGCCCAGGCGTGGCTTGCCGTCTGCTCAACCTGGTCTTCCATCATCAGGTAACCGGATACGTAGCGGGCGGGAAGGCCGAGCGTCCGAGCGGCGGCGATCATGATATGGGCATGGTCCTGGCAGACGCCACTCTTCTGCAGGAGCGCCTGCTCCGCCGTCGTCTCCGTGCCGGTCTCGCCCTGCCTGTACGCTACATTTTCGGCGATGGTATCCATCAGGGCGTGCATCTTCGCAAGGTCGGTCTCGCCGGTCATCGATTTCGCGAGGTTGCGGATGGGCTTTGCCATCTTCGTCAGGGGCGTCTCGCGCAGATAAAGCCAGAGCGGCGCGTAGGCCTGATGCACGCCGAAGACGCCGGCCTTGTCCTCGGTTTCGACTTCACCATTGGCAACAATGCGGATCGAGGTCTGGTCGCCGTTGACGCTGACCAGATTGGTCCGGTTGCCGAAATGATCGTCATAGCCGACCTCCATGCGCGCACCCTCGACGGAGGTTTCCCAGCTCAGGACAGTCTGCCCAGGCTGCGTCAGCGGTGTCAGGCGCAAGCGCTGCAGCGAATATTGCACCGGGTCTGCATAGGTGTATTCGGTCAGTGTGGTTGATCTTCAGGCGCATTTTTCTCTCCTCCAGCTCACTCTAGTAGAACCGGTAGCCGTCGGAGATTTCCTGTCCCAGACGATTATTGTGGCTGATGAAGTTCTCGATATATTCGTGCAGCCCCTGATCCATGACGTCCTTGATCGAATGACTGCGCAGCGACGCGAGCGTCGCTTCCGCCGTCGCATGGGCGCCATGGCTTTCGCCGTATTCCCGCGCCAGATAGCCGAGATTGCTCGCGATCTTTTCGTAGCAATAGGCAAGCGATCTTGGCATGCGGCCGTTGAGGATCAGAAAGTCGGCAATGTTCGACGCCTTGTATTCCGCCTCGTAGACCCAGCCATAGGAGCGATGCGCCGAAACCGAGCGCAGGATCGATTCCCACTGGACGTTGTCGATCGAAGAGCCGACCTGGCTGACGGCTGGCAAAAGCACGTAGTATTTCACGTCTAGAATGCGGGCGGTGTTGTCGGCGCGTTCGATGAAGGTGCCGATGCGGGAGAAATTGAAGATCTCGTTGCGCAGCATGGTGCCATGAAACGCGCCACGGATGAGGCCCGTCTTGCGCTTGATCGCGTCGATCACCTCCGGCAGGTCAGCCGGCTTGACGCGGCGGGCCAGAAGCGCCTTTAGATCGAGGTAACATTCGTTCGTCGCTTCCCACGTCTCGCGGGTCAATGCGGTTCGCACCATGCGGGCATTGCTGCGACCGGCATCGATGCACGACATGACGCTCGACGGATTGCTCCGTTCGCGCAACAGGAAATCGATGGCATCGGCACTGGTCAGCTTGTCATGCGTATCGTCGTAGATATCGCGGACGCCCGAGCTTTGCAGCACGCCGTCCCAATCGTCTTCCGTGGCTTCCGAGCGGGTCAGCGACATGCGCAGGCCGGCGTCGATCAGCCGGGCGCTGTTTTCCGCGCGCTCAATATAGCGGAACATCCAGTACAAACCGTTTGCGGTTCTTCCAAGCATAATGCGTCAGTCCTCCAGAACCCAGGTATCCTTGGTGCCGCCGCCCTGGCTGGAATTCACCACCAGCGATCCGGCTTTCAATGCCACGCGGGTAAGCCCGCCCGGTATGATCTGCACCTTGTCGGAAACGAGAACATAGGGGCGAAGATCCACATGGCGTGGCGCAATGCCCTTGTTGACGAGGATCGGCACCGTCGAAAGCGATAGTGTCGGCTGCGCAATATAGTTGTTGGGGCGTGACTTCAGTTTCTCGGCAAAAAGCGTGCGTTCTTTCTTCGAGGCGGTCGGCCCGACAAGCATGCCGTAGCCGCCGGAGCCGTGGACCTCCTTGACGACAAGGTCTGCGAGGTTTTCCAGCACGTATTTCAGGCTGTCCGGCTCGGCACAGCGCCAGGTCGGCACGTTTTCGAGCAGCGGCTTGCGGCCGGTATAGAATTCGACAATCTCCGGCATGTAGGAATAGATCGCCTTGTCGTCGCAGATGCCGGTGCCGGGCGCATTGGCGATGGTAATGTTTCCGGCGCGATAGACATCCATGATGCCGGGAACGCCGAGCGCCGATTCAGGCTTGAACGTCAAAGGATCAAGATAGTCGTCGTCGACGCGGCGGTAGAGCACGTCGATCGCCTCATAGCCGCGGGTCGTGCGCATCTTCACCTTGCCGTCAATGACGCGCAGGTCGGAGCCTTCGACCAGTTCCACGCCCATCATGTCGGCGAGGAACGAATGTTCATAATAGGCGGAATTATAAATGCCGGGGGTGAGCACCGCAACGCGCGGCTTGCCCTCGCAGCCGGGAGGGGCAAGCGAGGCGAGGCTCTGGCGCAAAAGGTAAGGGTAGTTTTCGACCGGCCGAACACGGTTTTGATGGAAGAGCTCCGGGAACATCTGCATCATCGTTTCGCGGTTTTCCAGCATGTAGCTGACACCGGACGGCGTGCGTGCATTGTCTTCCAGCACATAGAACTGATCCTCGCCGGTGCGCACGATGTCCGTGCCGACGATGTGGGTATAGACGCCGCCCGGCGGCCGGAAGCCGATCATCTGCGGCAGGAAGGCCTCGTTGCGCTCGATCAGTTCGCGCGGGATTCGTCCCGCCTTGATGATTTCCTGCTTGTGGTAGATGTCGTCGAGAAAGGCGTTGAGCGCGATGACGCGCTGCTCGATGCCCTGTGCGAGTTTGCGCCATTCACGGCCGGAAATAATACGCGGGATCAGGTCGAAGGGGATAAGCTTTTCGGCGCTGTCGGCATGTCCATAGACCGCGAAGGTGATGCCGGTCTTGCGGAAGATATTCTCGGCGTCTTTCGATTTGACAATCAGGCGGGCCTTGTCCTGGGCTGCATACCAATCATTGTAAGTCGCATAAGGCTGGCGCGGGCTGTTGTCCGCATTCATCATTTCGTCAAATGCCAACGGTGTGATCCCCTTTTTTGTCATTTGAGTACAACAGCAAGTGCAATGCAAGAAGCATGCTCATTTCAGGGCAAAAGAAATTTTCAGGTGGAAAATGCCGAATTTTTGAACGCGGTGACATCGGGTAGGGATTGTTGCAAGCGCTTTGGCTCATCGACCATGTTTTCTCTTTCAACAGCGGGTGTTCGAGAAAAAGCTGGATGCCGTCCGTTTGTTCATCTGCCTGCTATTTCATCGCAAGGGCTCTGGTGTGCCAAGGTCGCATTTTGGTGAACCTCAGTATCAGGAATTTTGTTTTGACCATCAGCACGCGTGTCTCTATCGCAGGCGCTTTGTGCGGCAGGGATAGAATATGAGCCTCGATCGTCTGGCCCCGGCCATTTTTGTCCTGCTGTGGTCCACGGGCTGGGTCGTCGCCAAATATGCGGGCCTATTTGCCGAGCCGCTGACATTTCTCGTGCTGCGCTATCTCTGCGCCATCTCCCTGTTCATCGTCTTCTGCCTCGCAACGGGTGTGGAATGGCCGAAAACCAGGCGGGAATCTGCACATGCGGTCATCTCCGGCATGTTCCTGCACGGGTTCTATCTGGCTTCCGTCTGGTGGGGAATCGGGCAGGGAGTGCCGGCGGCGCTGTCCGGTATCATTGCCGGGCTGCAGCCGCTGATGACGGCGGCGGTTGCGCCTGCGCTGATCGGCGAGCGACTGACGGGCCAGCAGCGGCTTGGTCTTTCGCTCGGCTTCGTCGGCATCGCCATCGCCGTTCTGCCCAAGGTCTTGATAATCGATACCGGTTCGACGCCGATTCCGTGGCTGCCGGTGGCGCTCAATGTCCTCGGCATGGCCGCCGTGACCTATGGAACCATTCATCAGAAGCGGTACCTTCAAAATGTCGACATCCGCTCGATTGCGACGCTGCAATATGTCGGAGCACTGATCGTCACCATCCCGTTGGCGCTCATGCTTGAGGATCTGCATGTGACCTGGAGCCTCGAACTGTTTGCGGCGCTCGCCTGGTCGGTGCTCGGACTGTCGATGGGTGCCATCGCCTTGCTGCTCTATTTGATCTCGTCGCGGTCAGGTGTCGCGGGCGGCATCTCTGATCTATCTCGTGCCGCCCCTCGCCGCCGTCCAGGCGGCGCTCCTGTTCGGGGAGGCGCTGACGCTGCCGATGATTATTGGGACAGTTATCGTTGTCATCGGCGTCTATCTGACGAATCGCAAGACAGCGCCGGTTGCGATGTAATCCCTCTTTAGGGTGAGGGAGCGATCGGGGCACGGGTGACCCCGATCGCTGTCTGGAAATGGTTCAGCCAGTCGCGCCGACCGCTTTTTCCGGACCGCCATGGGCGGGGCCTTCTTCCTCGACGGCTCGCGGTGTCGGCGCAGTGATGACGCCATGATCGGGATCGTGAACGTCCTGTCCCTTGGATCCGTCGGCTGCTGTTGGCAGTTCGCGTTCACGGCTTTGGCGCTGCGTCTGCCGTAGGCTCGTCGCCTCGTTGATCAGGCTCGTCAGTTCGTCTCCGGAGAAATCGGAAAGGTCAAATGTCTGGGCCATGATTGTCTCCCTGGCTGGCTGCATCATGGGCTAAACGCGCAACTTCGAGATTCGCCTCATAGGCGCCGGCAAATTTTCATCCAGGCCGCGTGGATGAATATCACACGACCACACCCGCGTTTTCCGAAAGAGGCAGACGAACAAAAAAGCGGCGGGAATTGATCCCGCCGCCGTTCGATTTTCAAATTATCGCTTACGCGAAAGGCTTACGCCTCGTCGCGACGCTGACCGCCGGCGGCGCGCTTGCGCAGGCCGTTGGCGCCGGCCGGGTTGGCTTCGCGGGGCTGGCTGTTGCTGTTGCCGCCACCGTGATTGCGGTTGCGCCATTCGCCCTGCTTCTGGCCGGGGCGTCCGTTGCGGTTGCCGCCGGGGCGCTTGGCAAGAGCCTTTTCGTGGGCTGCCTGTGCCGCCGGGCCCTGGCCCTTGCGATGCTGCTTGGCCTGCATATCTGCATCGCTCAGCAGTTCGTCGCCGGCAAAGCCGCCGGCTGCTGCCGGACGGGCACGCGGCGCATGATCGGCGCGCGGTTCGTTGCGCTGACCGCCATTATTGCTACCACCGGGACGCTGGCCGCCACGCGAGCCCTTCGGGCGGGCGCGGTCGGCCGGCACTTCGCCGCTGGCCGTGGTGATCTCGATCTTCATCAGACGCTCGATATCACGCAGCAGGCGGATTTCGTCCGGCGAGCAGAAGGCGATGGCGATGCCGTCACGACCGGCGCGCGCGGTGCGGCCGATGCGGTGGATATAGGCTTCGGCGACTTCCGGCAGGTCGTAATTGTAGACGTGGGTGACGCCCGGGATGTCGATGCCGCGGGCAGCAACGTCTGTCGCGACCAGTACGCGGGTTTCGCCGTCACGGAAGGCTTTCAAGGCGCGCTCGCGCTGGCCCTGGCTCTTGTTGCCATGGATCGAGGCGACCGAGAAACCAACATGCTCGAGGTGCTTCATCAGTTTTTCGGCACCATGCTTGGTGCGCGAGAAACCATGGCGCGGCCATCGGGATTTTCGGTGAGCGTCTTCTTGAGGATTTCGGTCTTCTGGCTGGCACCCTGAACGAAGTGCACATACTGCTCGACCTTGTCGGCAGCCTTGCCCGGAGGCGTAACCTGCACGGTGACCGGGTTGCTCAGATATTCGCTGGCAAGCTCGGCGATCGCCTTTGGCATGGTGGCCGAAAACAGCAGCGTCTGGCGGTTCTTGGGAACCATCTTGGAAATCTTGCGCAGGTCGTGGATGAAGCCGAGGTCGAGCATCTGGTCGGCTTCGTCAAGCACGAGGAAGCGGGCCTGCGTCAGGGTCACGGCCTTGCGGGCAATGAGATCGAGCAGGCGGCCGGGCGTTGCGACGAGGATATCGACGCCGCGGGACAACTGTTCGGACTGCTTGTTAATCGATGCGCCGCCGACGACGAGGCCGATCTTCAGCGGGGTCTTCTTGACGAAGTCCTTCAGGTTGGATGCGATCTGATTCACCAGTTCGCGGGTCGGTGCCAGCACCAGCGCGTTGATGTTGCGCGGGTCGGGACGCTTGCCGCTGGCCAGCATCTTTTCGATCATCGGCAGGCCGAAAGCGGCGGTCTTGCCGGTGCCGGTCTGGGCGAGACCGATGAGGTCATTGCCGGCCATCACGAGCGGGATTGCCTGCGCCTGGATTGGCGTCGGCACTTCGAAGCCCTGCGCTGCAAGGGTCGAAAGAATGTGCTCGGAGAGGCCAAGGTCTTTGAAAGTGGTCAATTGTATTGCCTTTTCGGGGCGCCAAACGCATTCGCCGGAACAGCACCATGCGGTTCCAGTGTCGATTGGCGTCAAGAACCCCGCGTGATTTGGGAACTTGTGGGTTGACAAAGCGGTCTGCGCTGATTTTGCCGGGTTCGGCAAAACATTTTCTGGTGCGCTTATCCTTCGTTAGGGATCTATGAGATCCCGCAGGCCGCTCACGCGGCGGCCGGAAGGTGACGCTGCGCCTCAGATCGTTGTTTTTGCCGCAAAAGTCAAGTGATAGTTTTTGCAGATGCGAAGGGCTGCCCTGCGCTCAGGACATGACAAGCTCGAAATCGCCGCCGGCCAGCACGGCGCCATTCACGAGGATTTCGATGCGGTGGGCGCCCGGATAATATTGCCGGGTGGTAATGGCGCGCATCGCGTGGCGGCGGGCCATCGTGACGGACTCCCCAGCGCCCAGCTCCAGGCTCGTCCACTTGAAGACCTTTGGCGCAAGCGATCCGTTCGCCTTGCGATGATGCACGGCATAGTCGATCATCAGCCGCTGTGGACTTGCGCCCTCATTGGACAGCGTAAGCGTGAAGCCAAGGTGTTCTCCGAAGATCACAGACGGCGTCTCGATCAAGATGCTGGCGCTGATTCCCGCTGCAGGCGCGAAGCCGAAATTCGCAAGCGCATCTCCATGGCCCTTCTTCAGGAGCGTGCGTGAGGCATGCCGCAGCAATTGCCGCCTTTGCGGGGAGGCATCTATCATCGCGTCGCGCACGAAGGTGGCGACGAGATCGGGGTGATCCTTGGCAATATCGTTCAGGCTGTTGGCAACGGAGCGGCGCACATAGTCTTCCGGGTCGTCGATCAGCGCCGTCAGGATTGGCAGTATGGGTTGCGGATCGCGCACCAGCGCTGGCAGGCGCATGGCCCAGGGCAGGCGGGGGCGGGTGCCTTCCGAGGCAAGCCGGCGGACGTGATGATTGGCGTCGTTGACCCAGTCGAGGATGGTTGCAAGCGACCGGCCCTGATCCTTGTGGATGAAAGCCCGGATGCCGAATTCGGCGGTGAAATGCGGCGTCAGCGCCTTTAGCAAACCCAGTGACAGGTCGAGGTGATCAAGACCCTTTTCCGCGATGAACTGGTTGACCGGCAGCAGCTCCCATCCCGTGAGGCCGGGCCTTTCTGCGCTGGGCAGGCTGGCTTTCAGGATGGCCGCGGCCTGCGCAAAACCCCTCGGCAAGGTCTCGACCAATGCGGCGCGGATCTGCTGCGCCCGCTGCATGAGTTCGAGGCTGGCCATGTCCTGCACAGCGATAACGACAAACCGAGCCCTGTCAAAGCCCGAATAAGCCGCGGCAATAATGTCCCCCATGCGCTCGACGAGGCCCGGGTGAAGCAGGTTTTTCAGCGGTTCGGCCATGATGTCCTCGCTAGTCGTTCGCCGGATCATAGGGCAATGAACGCGCGGGTGCAGGCGTCTGCCCGGTCTTTCCCCGATGAAGTTTTGCCTTTCCCCGATGAAGTTTTGCACGCGCCGCGAATTTTCGAGGAACCAACCGACTCGCGCTGACGTTGGGATGAGTTGCCCAAGCGGCGGGCTATAGGGGCTTGCCGCGAATGTGCATCACACAGCATGATCCAGGAGTAGACAATGACCACCACATGGATTCTCGCCGCCGACGGTAATCAGGCCCGCCTTTTGAAGGGCGTCAATTTCCTGAAGGACGACAACCAGAACCTTGAACAGGAGGTTTTCCAACTGGATACCAAACGTGCCCAGGACATCATGGCCGACAAACCTGGCCGCAGCCATTCATCGACGGGACATGGCCGTTCCGCCATGGAATACAGCAGCGACCCGGTGCGCGAGGAGCAGCAGAAGTTCACCTCCGATGTGGCCGACAAGATCGACGACTATGCACAGCAGGGGGCCTTCGACCGGCTGGTGCTTTGCGCTGCACCCCAGACGCTGGGTGACTTGCGCTCCATGCTGTCGGCGAGAGTGCGGGAAAAGACCACCGTCGAGATAAACAAGGATTACAGCAACTTGCCGACCGACAAGCTGATCGCCTCGGTCAAGTCGGCTATGTCCAACTGATCTGGCTCGTCTGGTCAGAAGTCCGTCGCAACGCCGCCTTCGCGCTTGCGGCGGGCAACGAAGTCGTCCAGTTCCTCCTCGATCGCCCGATCAAGCGGAGGCTTTTCGTATTCGTTGAGCTTTTCCTTGAAGACGCGGTTGGCGTGGTCGTAGGTTGTCGGCCGTCCGGCTTCTGTCCAGGTCTCGAAATTGCGCCAGTCGGAGAGGATCGGCGAATAGAAGGCTGTCTCATAGCGCGCCAGCGTATGGGCTGTGCCGAAGTAATGGCCGCCGGGCCCGACATCGCGAACCGCATCAAGGCCAAGCGCGTCCTCGCTGACATCAAGCGGCGTCAGAAATTCGGCAACCATCTGCAGCATATCGACGTCGAGGATGAATTTTTCGAAGGAGGCCGTCAGCCCGCCCTCGCTCCATCCGGCCGAGTGCATGATGAAATTACCGCCGCCCTGCGTCAGCGCCCAGAGCGAGAAGCCGGATTCGTATGCTGCCTGCGCATCAAGTGTGTTCGACGCGTTGGTGTTCGAGGTACGGTAGGGGATGTTATAGCGGCGGGCGAGCTGGCCGCCGGCGATCACCGCCTTCATGTATTCCGGTGTCCCAAAAGCTGGTGCACCGGTCTTCATGTCGACATTGGAGGTAAAGCCGCCATACATGACCGGTGCACCCTTGCGCACCATCTGCGTGAAGGCGATGCCGGCCAAAGCTTCCGCATTCTGCTGCACGACGGCGCCGGCGATGGTCACCGGCGCCATGGCACCGGCCAGTGTGAACGGCGTGACGACCACGACCTGATTGCGCGAGGACATTTCGATTATGCCCTGAAGCATCGGCCCGTCGAGCCGCAGCGGCGAGGACGTGTTGATAATGGTGAACAGGAAGGTTCCCGCTCCATCTGCTCGGCAGAAATTCCGCGGCCGATACGGGCAATTTCGAGCGCGTCGATATTGCGCTGCTGGCCAAGCGAATAGCAGTGAAAGGCCTTGTCGGTCAGCTTCACCATGTCGGACAGGCAATCGAGATGGCGCACCGAGGCGTGGATGTCGATCGGTTCGACCGGATAGCCGCCTGTCGTGTGGATGATGTCATAGGACTGCGCCAGCTTGACTAGCTTGCGAAAATCGTCCTGATTGCCGGCGCGGCGTCCGCCCTCACGATCCGAGACGAAGGGGGCCGAGGCGATCTGCGCGAAGACGAGATTGTTGCCGCCGATCTCAACGTTGCGGATCGGGTTGCGGGCATGCAGGGTAAAGGCCGGAGGAACCGATGCCATCATCTCCATGATCAGGCCGCGGTCGAAGCGGACGCGGTCGGTCCCGGCCGTCACGTCGGCGCCGGCCGCCTTCATGCGTTGCCGGGCCTCCGGCAGGATCACGTCCATGCCGATTTCCTCAAGGATCGTCAGCGACGCATCATGGATCGCTTCGAGCGCATCTTCGCTGAGCACCGTCGATTTTGCCATGGTGTTGACGAGGTTGAGATATTTCGAATTTCCGGTGGACCGGCGCGCGGTCCGGTCACCGCCACGACCACCAGTGCGCCGGCGGCGCTCGACGGGGGCATCTGTCTGATCGGCCATCTGATCGGCTTGAGGAAGGGCGGAAAATTCGTTGTCGCTCATGATATTTCCATCGCGTTTGGACACGATGGTGATGTTGCAGATTTGGGTGTCGCCATGCGCCACCATTTGCGACAGCAAACTTCCCTGAAAGGAAACCGGATCGAAATCGTGCCCGTTTGCAGGCGCCGGCAATCATTCCAGATGCTCTAGATCGGCTGTTTTATGCCGCAGAGCATTTCGCGTTTTGCGCCAAACCCCTTGCGCCGTTCGACGGCAAAACCGGCTGCCTGAAGATTTCTGCGCACGAATCCGGCCGCCGCATAGGTGGCGAAGGAACCGCCGGGATTGGTTCTGTCGAAGACGCTGCGCATCAGGTCCAGCGACCACATGTCGGGATTGCGCAATGGCGCGAAGCCGTCGAGATACCAGGCATCGAAAATGGGCGCGAAGGATGTGAGTTGCGTTTCGGCCGTTCCAATCACCACCGTCAGCCGCACATCGCTGCTGAATTCAATGGTGACGTTGCCGGCTGGCTCCATCGACCACGCCGCACACAGCGCGTTACGTTCGTCGTTGATTTCGGGCCAGCGCGATAGCGCGCGGTCAATCTCGTTTGCCTTCATGGGAAAACGCTCGAAGGAGATGAAATGGAGGTGCTGGCCATCTCGGGGCACCTGCTTCCATTGCCGCCATGTCTCGCAGAAATTCAGCCCGGTGCCGAAGCCGAGTTCGCCGATGTTAAAATCCGTCGCGTTTTGCCAGCGGGCGATTACATCATTACCGCCCAGGAACACATGGTCGCATTCCAGCCGGCCATCCTCGCGGCAATAAAAATGATCGCCAAATTCGGCCGAATAGGGCATATCGCCCTCATGCCATTCCAGCGTGTGACGCTCTGGTTTCTGGCACTCTGGCGAAGCTGAGTTTTCGGTGTCGATCATGACCCGTCGGATAATCCTCATAGCGGAGAAGGTCAATCGATGACGGATCTGTTGATCGTCGGCGGCGGCATCATGGGCCTCTGGGCGGCCGTTATGGCGGAGCGCGCAGGCATCGAGACCACCCTTGTCGAGCGCAGCACGATCGGTGCCGGGGCAAGCGGCGGCATTCTCGGTGCGCTGATGCCGCATATGCCGGATCGCTGGAATGAGAAAAAGCAGTTCCAGTTCGATGCCCTCGTGTCGCTGGAGGCGGAGATCGCAGCATTGGAGGCAGAAACCGGTCTGTCGGCGGGCTATCGCCGCTTGGGCCGTATCATTCCTTTGGCCAAGCCGCATCTGCGCACCATTGCACTGCGGCATGAGCAGGAGGCGCTTGAAAACTGGGTGTCCGCTGATCGCGGTTTTCATTGGCATGTTCGTGATACATCCGCCCAGTCGGGCTGGCCGGACAGCAAAGTTACGGAAAGCGGCATTGTCTTCGATACGCTGGCGGCCCGCGTGTCGCCACGATTGCTGTTGACGATGCTGGCAACTGTTCTACGCCGATCCCGGCACGTGCAGGGGAAAGAGGGAATGGAAGTCGTCCGTCTTGACCCGCTCTCTGGCCAAGCCGAGCTCTCCGGTGGGGAAACGATTGCCTTCGAACACTGCATTCTCGCTGCCGGCGTGCAATCCTTTCCGCTGATCGACGCGCTGCGTCCATCGGCCCCTCATTCGAGCGGCGTCGCCATCAAGGGGCAGGCCGCGCTGCTCAAAGCCGATATCGATCCGTCATGGCCGGTGATCTTTTCCGATGGCCTCTATATCGTTCCGCATGAGAACGGCTGCGTTGCCGTCGGCAGCACCAGCGAATACAGTTTTAATGATCCCCTTGCCTGTGACGCGCAACTCGACGACCTCGTCGCGCGCGCCATCGGTTTTGTGCCGGCACTTGCGGAAGCCGAAATTGTCGAGCGCTGGGCAGGCCTGCGCCCGAAAGCGGTTGGGCGCGAGCCGATGGTTGGCCGCCACCCGGATTTTCCGCGTCTGCTGACGCTCACCGGCGGTTTCAAGGTCAGCTTTGGCTTGGCGCATCGCCTTGCTGCTGCGGTCATCGGAGAGATTTCAGGAAACAGTCAGATTGCCCTGCCGGACTCGTTTCGCTGCGCCAGCCATATTGCTTTGATGCAAGGCAAGCAGGGCACATGAAAAGGCCCTGCGACCGGATGGTGCAGGGCCCTCTTTACGCCACTGTCTATTACATCCAGTAAGGCGGAACGCCGTAGTAGTCATAGACGCGGCGACCGTTTTCCTTGTTCCAGTCATAGTCGCCATTGCCATTGTATTTCGGCGCGTTCTCGACCTGTTCGCGGGTGATGTCCGTCTGATAGCCACCGAGGTTTTCGTCATAGCTGAGCTTTGCCCAGGGAAGCGGATAGTGATCCTCGCCGATGCCGAGGAAACCGCCGAAGCCCAGCACGGCATAGGCGACACGGCCGCTACGCTTTTCCAGGATGACGCGCTCGATCGACCCGATGTGCTTGCCATCGACACCATAGACCTTTGTGCCTTCGACCTTGTCGCTGGCGATCAGATCATGGGTTTCCTTGATGCTAGCGTCCTGCAGATTCGGATTGTGATAGGTCATCGTTTTCTCCCTTATATTCAATGGATACGAGAATTAAACGGGACATTGGCCTGATGGTTCCATGCTTTTTGACCCGCATTTGCCTGCACGCGCCGGCAGTTACCCGTTTGGATTCGTCAATCTGTCACGCAAATCACCTAGGGACTTGGCGGTCAGAGCGACCGGAGCAGGCCCATGCGTTACGCCATCTATTTCACGCCCCCATCCACGATCCGCTGTCGATCGCGGCGGCGAGTTGGTTTGGCCGCAATGTCTATTCCGGCGAGACCGTGGAGCGTCCTTCCGACATCGGCTTGAGTTCGCAGGAGCTGGCGTTCTGCACCGCCGTACCCCGTCGCTACGGGTTTCACGCGACCCTCAAGGCGCCGTTCCATCTGCATCCCGACATGACGGAAGCTGCCTTGCTCAAGGCTCTGATGCAGTTTGCGGGAAGTGTTACGCCGTTTGATATGCCGCGCATGGAAATTGCACGGCTTGGTGATTTTTACGGCCTGGCGCCGGTTTGTCCGAGTGATGCGATGCAGTTGCTGGCGGCAAGCGTGGTTCAGGCCTTCGATGAATTCCGTGCGCCGCTGAGCGAAGCCGAAATCGAGCGTCGGAACCCGGATGGTCTCACGGCTCCACAATTCGCCAATCTTTACCGCTGGGGTTATCCCTATGTCATGGACGAGTTTCGCTTCCATATGATGCTGACCGGCCCGCGTTCGGAACGGAATGCGACCGGGCTCGAAGGCGCATTGCGTCATGTCTTCGAGCCGGTGCTTGGCACACCGATGAAAATCGCGAGCCTTGCGCTTTTCGTGGAACCCGAGCCGGGAGCGCCGTTGCGCGTGCATTCGCAACACCCGCTTGGCAAGATCTCCGCCCATCGGGCGCCCTTGTCCAAGGCACGCACCGGATTGTCCGTCGCGGAGACCGGCCTTGTGTTCCGCGAATCTGCGGAGGTCCGTGCAGCGCGGAGCCTGGAGCGCGGCTGGTAGCTCGACCTCCAAAGCCCTTGCCGTCCAACGCAACGTCTGGAGAAGACTTGTAAATCCTCTCGGGAAACTGCTCGCGCGGGGGTGCGGATAAAAAGTTGGACAGCTTTATAAGTTAAGGCCGAGGCTCTTGCGATATTCGACCGGGCTGAGTGATCCCAGCGATATCTTGATCCGCTTCTCATTGTACCAGCGGATATAGGCGTCTACCTCGGCAACGAACTGTTTGATTGTGATGGCCTTCCAATCTCGTGGATAAAATAGTTCCGTTTTCAATCGGCCGAAGAAGCCTTCGCATGCGGCGTTATCTTGTGAGCATCCCTTTCGGGACATTGAGCGAACCAGTTTCGCTTCGCTGATCCGCGTTAGCCAGCCTGGCCAGCGATAATGGGCTCCGCGATCGGAATGGACGATTGGCCGTTCCTCGCCGTCGGTCACGGTCTCAATAGCTGCATCCAGCATAGTATTGACCAGCCGCGCGTCTGGTTGCGTTCCAATCGACCAACTGATGACCATTCCGTCGAAGCAATCGATGATGGGCGAGAGATACACCTTCCCGGCTGGGATCTGGAACTCGGTGATGTCTGTCAGCCATTTCTCGTTCGGCGCTTTCGCATGGAAGTCGCGATTGATCAGGTTCTCGGGTGCCGGACTTATTTCTCCCAAGTACGATCCGAAACGCCGTCGGCGCGGTCTGGCCACGACCAAGTGCTCCTGCTTCATCAAGCGCTGGACAACCTTTTCCGAGATGATCACGCTCTTCCTGGCCAGTGACGCCTGTAGTCTGCGGTAGCCGTAACAACGACGGTTCGCTTCAAAGATTTCTGCAAGGCTGTGCCGGACGGCGGCATACTTGTCTGCCAGACACATGCGCGTGCGATGATAAAAGTAGGAGCTTCGCGCAATTTGCAGCTGGGCGAGCAGTTCTGGCAAGCGATAGGTATCTTTAAGGGCGTCAACCAGCTGTGTTTTTTCCCGATTACTCAGGATCTGCAGATCGACGCCCAGTTCTTTTTTAGGAGTTCATTGGCCTTCTTCAGGAGGTCATGCTCGAGTTGCAACTGGCGAACATCACGTTGGAGGGCTTCAAGCTGGCGCTCGAGTTCCTCGCGTTCCGGCGCCTGCGGGGTGGTTTTGCGGCGTTTCATGGAGGAAGGAGCCTCATGACCGAGTAGCTGGTCTTTCCAGTTGTACAACGTCGGCCTGCAGACGCCCAGCCGGTCAGCCACCTGTTGGGCGCTTTCATCTCCACTACATAGTCCGATGACACCAGCTTGCTTCACCGCTGCGGGATAGGCAGGGCGCCACGATCGACCCACCATCGATGTTCGCGTCTCCGGAAAGGCCTCACGTACCCATGCGGTCAGAGTTCCTCGACCAGGATAGCCGAGCGCCCTCATCGTCGCAGAGATGCAACGATCATGGGTGCGGTAATGCTCAAGTGCCGCCTGCTTCTGACTCTTGGAATACTTTGGCGCTCGAGCTACCGGCTGAATACGCAGGTCGAGATGCTGTACGTACTCGCGGTACCAACCCCTCAGCGCATTCTTTGTGGGATAACCCAACTGCCGAATGGTCCCGTTAAGTCGCTTGCCAAGCCTGATATAAAGCTCAACGGCTCGAAGTCTGTCTGCGTAGGAATACATGAACTACCTCCTGGTGGTCCAAGTTTTCGTCCGCACCCCCGCGCTCCACTTTTCATCTCGACTTTCCGCCCTCGGATGTTACCGTTCCGGCATAATTCGAAGGATGATTTGATGGCAGAGAGTTCCTATCCGCGTGATCTCGTCGGTTATGGACGCAATATTCCGCAGGTGCGCTGGCCGGGTGATGCGCGGATCGCTGTTCAATTTGTGCTGAATTACGAAGAGGGCGGCGAAAGCTCGATCCTTGATGGCGACAAGGCATCCGAATCGCTTTTGTCGGAAATCGTCGGCGCCCAGCCCTGGCCCGGACAGCGCAATCTCAACATGGAATCGATCTATGAATACGGTTCCCGCGCCGGTTTCTGGCGCCTGTGGCGTTTGCTCACCAGCCGCAAGATCGATGTCACCGTCTATGGCGTGACACTTGCCATGGCGCGCAATCCAGAAGCGGTCGCCGCCATGAAGGAAGCCGGCTGGGAGATCGCCAGTCACGGCTATCGTTGGCTGGAATACAAGGATTTTACCGAGGACGAGGAGCGCAAGCATATCCTCGAAGCGGTGCGCCTGCACAAGGAACTGACCGGCGCCCATCCGCTCGGAATGTACCAGGGCAAGCCATCAGGCAATACGCTGAAGCTCGTTATGGAGGAGGGCGGCTTTGTCTATTCCTCGGACAGCTATGCCGACGATCTGCCCTATTGGGTGCCGGGCCTCACGCCGGACAAGCCGCATCTGATCATTCCCTATACGCTCGATGCCAATGACATGCGCTTTGCCACCCCGCAGGGCTTCAATTCCGGCGATCAGTTCTTCACCTATCTGAAGGACACGTTCGACGTGCTCTATGCCGAGGGAAAAGAAGGTTTTCCGAAGATGATGAATGTCGGGCTGCATTGCCGCCTGGTCGGCCGACCCGGCCGTGCGGCAGCGCTTGCCCGTTTCATCGATTATGTTCTGGAGCACGAAAAGGTCTGGGTGCCCAAACGCATCGACATCGCGCGTCACTGGCATGAGCATCACAAGCCGGAGGGCGGCCTTTGACGATCGATCGCGATGATTTCGTCGCCCGCTTCGGCGGTGTCTTCGAGCATTCGCCCTTCGTGGCGGAGCGGGCCTTTGATGCGGTGCCGTATATGCCACTGACGGCGAAGGACGTACATTCCGTGATGTGCGCGGCCTTTCGCACCGCAAGTGGCGACGAGCGCCTCAGCGTGTTGCGCGCCCATCCGGATCTGGCCGGAAAGCTCGCCATTGCCGGCGGGTTGACGGAAGATTCTGAAAGCAGAGCAGGCCTCCGCCGGTCTCGATCGCCTGAGCCCGGACGAGCATGCGCGCTTTACGGCGCTGAACACCGCCTATGTCGAAAAATTCGGCTTTCCCTTCATCATCGCCGTCAAGGGGCTGACGAAGGACGATATCCTTGCTGCCTTCGAAGAAAGGATCGACAACAGCGTCGATCAGGAGTTCGAAACAGCCTGCGCGCAGGTCGAAAAAATTGCCCGCCTGCGCCTGCAATCCATGCTCCCAGGAGAAGACAATGTCTGACACACCGTCCGCCGACCTGCCCGATTTCACCATCGGTGCGGTCAATCTCGCCTCTGCACGCCTCGGCGCCAAAGGCCTTTATGCGACGGATGATTTCTTCGCGCCGCTCGACCGCATGCTGCAGGACGAAGCCGCGAAATTTCTGGCCGACGTCTATGACGATAACGGCAAGTGGATGGATGGCTGGGAAAGCCGCCGCAAGCGCGTGCCCGGCCATGATTACGGCGTCGTCAGGCTTGCGATGCCCGGCGTCATCCATGGTTTCGATGTCGATACCAGCCATTTCACAGGCAATTATCCGCCCCATTGCAGCATCGAGGCAGCCTTTGTGGATAGTGGCGATCCCGACGAGACGACGGTCTGGACAGAAATCGTGTCGAAGTCCCCGCTCGGTCCGGGTATTGGCGCTGCCGCACATCATTTCTTCAAGACATCGGGTACGGCGGCGGAAAAAGTCTGGACGCATCTCAAGCTGCACATTTATCCGGACGGCGGAATCGCACGGTTGCGTGTCTATGGCACGGCGCATTTCGACTGGAACAAGGTCGGTGCCTCGCAGGAGGTTGATCTCGCCTATATCTACAATGGCGCGAAATCGCTCGCCTGGTCCAATGCGCATTACGGCGTGCCGGACCAGATGCTTGGGCCCGGCCGCGGCATCAACATGGGCGATGGCTGGGAAACGGCGCGGCGCCGTGGTCCGGGGCATGACTGGGCAATCATTCGGCTCGGCCATCCGGGCGTGATCAATCGCGTCGTCGTCGATACGGCGCATTTCAAGGGTAATTTTCCCGATACATGCGAACTGCTGGGCGCCAATCTGCCGGGACACGCCGATACGTTCAGCGATGCCGAGATCGCTGACTCAGAGACGTGGAAGCCGATCCTGCCGCGCCAGAAGCTGCAGATGGACCATATCCAGGAGTACGCTGGCGATGTCCTGCAGGCGGTGGGGCCGGTAACGCATGTGCGCTATGCCATGTATCCCGATGGCGGCACCAGCCGTCTGCGGCTGTTCGGCACCAAGGCTTAAACGATGCGCGTGCTGCCGATCCGCTCGCTGACTGCAGACGCATTCCGCCCGTTCGGAGACGTGATCGAAGCGGATCCGGCCCGCATGCGGCTGATCAATGGCGGCACGACGGAGCGTTTTCATGCGCTGGCAAAGGTCGATGTCGCGGGCGAGGGGCGGCGGCAATCCTTAACATTTTCCGCGGCCAGCCACGGTCCTTCCCCTATACCATCGACATGATGGAGCGCCATCCGCTCGGCAGCCAGAGTTTTACGCCGCTGTCGGCGCGGCCCTGGCTTGTCGTGGTGGCGCCGGATGCGGGCGGCCGGCCCGGCCGGCCGATGGCGTTTCTGGCCCGATCCCGGCAGGGCGTCAACTATCACCGCAATGTCTGGCATCATCCGCTGATGGCGCTCGATGGCGTCAGTGATTTCCTGATTGCGGACCGGGAAGGGCCGGGCAACAATCTGGAAGAATTCTTCTACGACGAGGCCTTCCTCATCGAGGAGCCGATAAGGGACACGGATCTATGAGCGGACGCCTGACCACGCATGTTCTCGACACGGCACTCGGCAAGCCGGCGCAGGGGCTGGCGATCAACTTGTTTCGGATCGAGGGGAAGCCCGAACGCTGATCCGCTCCGTCGTCACCAATGCCGACGGCCGCGTCGATGGTCCGATGCTTGATGGAGAGGCCTTCGCCGTGGGAACCTACGAGCTTCTGTTCCATGCCGGCGACTATCTGCGCGCAACGGGTTCCGACCTGCCGGAACCCGCCTTTCTGGACCTTATCCCGCTGCGTTTCGGCATCGCCGATGCGGGCAGCCACTATCATGTGCCGCTGCTGCTCTCGCCGTTCAGTTATTCGACCTATCGCGGGAGTTGAGGTCATCCTTGACAGGAGAGTATAGTTGTACGATATTTCGTACAAGTCGAATGCTGGAGACAGTCAGATGCGAACGGTAATGTTTTCAAAGGCACGTGAAGAACTTGCGAGCATTCTCGATGAAGTCTCGAATGACTGTGTCACCGTGGAAATCGTGAGGCGCAACAAGCCATCGGTAATCCTAATCGATAAAAGCGATTATGAGGGAATGATGGAAACGATGTATCTCATGTCAACCCCGGCCAATGCCAAGCGGCTGCTGAATGCCATCGAGAATGTCGATGCAGGAATTTATGAACAACATGATCTGATCGAGCCTGAGCTTTTGCCGAAAACGAAAAGGATTGGTTGATGTCTCCGGACAGCCGCATTTCCTTGATGTGGGAGCCGGCGAGTTGGAAAGAATACATCTACTGGCAGGAAACCGATCCGAAGATGGTGGTGCGGATCAACGATCTGATAAAAGACGCGCTCCGCCACCCTTTCGAGGGTATCGGAAAACCAGAGCCTCTTCGTAATCAGCTAAGACGCCACTGGTCCCGTCGAATTACAAAAGAGCATCGCCTCGTTTACCGGGTTGAGGGTGAGGGGAAAAGCAGATGCTCATTATCATTCAGTGCAGATCGCATTATTGACCATCAATCCGCGAGCACATCCCGGTTGATGTCGCGGATATCGCGCTTGCCGCAAAGCGCCATGGTGATATCGAGTTCCTTCCGGATGATTTCCAGCGCCAGCGTCACACCTGCTTCGCCCATGGCGCCGAGGCCGTAGAGGAACGGGCGGCCGATATAGGTGCCTTTGGCGCCGAGGGCGACAGCCTTGAGGACGTCCTGGCCGGAGCGGATGCCGCCATCCACGTGGATTTCGATTTTATCGCCAACGGCATCGACGATCCGCGGCAGCATGCTGATCGATGAACGCGCGCCGTCCAACTGGCGACCGCCATGATTGGAAACGATGATGGCATCGGCGCCGGTGCGGGCTGCCATCTGCGCATCCTCGACGTCGAGAATGCCCTTAAGGATCAATGGCCCGCCCCACATCTCCTTGATCTCGGCGACATTTTCCCAGGACAGCTGGGGGTCGAACTGCTCGGCCGTCCAGGAGGAGAGCGAGGAAAGATCGGAAACGTTCTTTGCGTGGCCCACGATATTGCCAAAGCTGCGGCGCTGCGTCTTCAGCATCTGCATGCACCAAAGCGGTCGTGTGGCCATCTGCCAGATGTGTTTTGGCGTGAATTTCGGTGGGGCAGAGAGGCCGTTGCGCAGGTCCTTGTGGCGCTGGCCTAGAACCTGCAGATCGAGCGTCAGGACGAGCGCCGAGCACTTGGCCGCCTTGGCGCGGTCGATAAGGTTCTTGACGAATTCCCGGTCGCGCATGACGTAGAGCTGAAACCAGAATGGTTTCGAGGTGACAGAGGCGACGTCCTCGATCGAGCATATGCTCATCGTCGACAGCGTGAACGGAACGCCGAATTTTTCCGCTGCCTTTGCCGCCAGCATCTCGCCATCGGCATGCTGCATGCCGGTGAAGCCGGTCGGTGCCAATGCAACAGGCATGGAGACCGGCTGGCCGATCATCGTGGTCGCCAGCGAGCGGTTGGTCATATCCACCATCACGCGCTGACGCAGCTTGATATCGTGAAAATCGGCCTCGTTGGCCCGGTAGGTGCTCTCCGTCCAGGCGCCGCTATCGGCGTAATCGAAGAACATCTTTGGCACGCGGCGTTTTGCGAGGGCTTTGAGTTCGTGGATATCGAGAGGCTTGGACATGGCGCAGCTTTCGTAGGGGTCTGCTACGCCAATATCATGGTTTCCGCGCGCTTGTTAAGATCGCAAAGACCCAAGAGGTAAAATAAATTTACCTCTTGGGTTGGGTTGTCACTTCAACCGTCTAAGTCCTCCAGCCGACGCCGGAGGGTAACGACATCAGTTGATCGGATTGAGGGTGACGGATGTCCCGGTCGCTGCAACGTTCAAGCCGAGCTGGCCCGTAACGCTCACGGTCTGCAACTGGATCGAGCCGGATGTGCCGCCCACCAGGATATTGGTTCCGATGCCGGCGCCGACAGTTGCTTCTGCGGTCGCGCCCTGATAGACGCCGCCGAGCGAGCCGCGGTGATAGCCGGCAGTTGGCGCAAACACGGCCCAGACAAGCCGGCCGCGTGTTGTGAAGCCGAGGTCGACGCCCATCTTGCGGATAGCGCCGGTGTATTGATCGGTTCGCTCCTGTCCGACGGTGGATTTGAAGACGCAATCGATCTCCTTGGCCGAGCCGAGGACATAGCCGACGCCGCCGCCAATGTTGCAGTCGAGATAGCCGATTTTCACGCCGTTGCTGACATCGGCTTCTTCATAGGGCACCGGGTCCTGGTTGGCGGAGAGGTCTGCTGCATGCGCTGCGGTAACGCCAGCGAACATCGGCAGGGCGGCGACAAGCGCCAGAGCGGGAATGGGGTTCATTTTGAATTCTCCATGTCTTCGATTTATTTTTCTTCGAATCGTTACGGCGCAGAGCCGTTGCTGACCCGGTTTTGATTCCGGCATGCGTTTAACGCGCCTGAACCTAGAAAGGTTCATTCGGACATTTCGGAGGCGGCATTGTGGAGGCCTAAGGATGGTTGCTGCCTTGACTGCATTTCGACAGTTAAAGTGCACCGAGCGTGGACTTCGCCGCAACGCCGGCAACATAGGTCTCGGCGATCGACCGGTCGTCGCCCATGGTCTGCAGCAGGAAAAGTTCATCGGCAAGGGAGGTGACAACCTCGGCCTTCAGCGCCATCGCCGGCGTCGCTGCCATGTCGAGCACGACGAAATCGGCGTCCGTGCCGGGCTCCAATGTGCCGATTTTCTGCGACAACGAGAGCGCCTGCGCATTGCCGAGCGTCATCATGTGGTAGCTCTCGAACGGGTTCAGCCGCTCGCCCTGCAACTGGAGTATCTTGTAGGCCTCGTCGAGCGTGCGCAGCATGGAATAGCTGGATCCGCCGCCGATATCGGTGGCGATAGACACGCGTACCGGTTTCTCTCTCACGGTCAGTTTACGTAGTGGGAAGAGCCCTGAGCCGAGGAACAGGTTGGAGGTCGGGCAGAAGACTGCAACGGAGCCGGTTTCACTCATCGCGTCCGCCTCTCGGTCTGACAGGTGAATGCAATGGCCGAACAGGCTCCTGGGGCCGAGAATGCCATAACGGGCATAGACGTCGGTGTAATCCTTCGCTTCCGGATAGAGCGAGCAGGTAAAATCGATCTCGTCGCGGTTTTCCGAGAGGTGCGTCTGGACGTGCAGATCGGGGAACTCGCGGATCAGTGCCTGCGCGACGCTCATCTGTTCCGGCGTCGAGGTGATCGCAAATCTCGGCGTGATCGCAACATGGTTGCGGCCTCTGCCATGCCATTGTTCGATCACTGCGCGGGTCTCGTCATAGCCCATCTCAGGCGTGTCGAGCAGCCCCTGCGGCGCGTTGCGGTCCATCATCACCTTGCCGGCGACCATGCGCATGTTGCGCGCAATTGCTTCGGAGAAGAAGGCGTCGGCAGAGGTCTTGTGCACGGAGCAATAAGCAACTGCCGTCGTTGTGCCGTGGCGGATCATCTCGTCAAAGAAATGTGTCGCGATACGCTTGGCATGCGCAGTCTCGACGAAACGGCACTCCTCCGGAAACGTGTAGGTGTTCAACCACTCCAGCAGATTGGCGGCATAGGAGCCGATGACCTGCATCTGCGGGAAATGCAGGTGCGTGTCGATAAAGCCCGGTAGAATCAAATGCGGTCGGTGGTCGATCTCGGTGACACCTTCCGGCGCCTGCGCCTTGACGGCCTCATAGGAACCGCTGGCGATGATCAGCCCGTCGGCGACGAGCAGGGCGCCATCGTCCTCGTAGACATAAGCCGAGTGATCATCCAGGCTCTCGGGCTTGCGGGTAAAGCTCAGCGTCCTTCCGCGGATCAGGGTTGCCGTCATCGGGTCGCGCTTTCCTGTGCGGCACTTTCGAACCAGGCGGCGAGAAGCTGGCGCTCCTCCACCGTCATTTCGGTGATGTTGCCCGGCGGCATGGCATGGCTGCGGCCGGCCTGGATGTAGATTTCGCGGGCATGGGCGGCTATCTCGGCGTCGTTTTCCAGCACCACGCCCTTCGGCGCGCGCACGATGCCTTCATAGACCGGTTCCGCCGCATGGCACATGGAACAGCGTGTCGAGATCGTATCGCGCACGGCGGGAAATGCGCGTTGGCGGCAAAGCGCTCGAAGGCCGGCGCGACCTGCGCCGTTTCACCACCGGTCAGCACCTTGGGCACCGTGGAGAGCCACATGATGATGATAAAGAGGATCAGCGTGACGATCCAAGTCCAGGTCGGCCGGCCCTTCCGCGCATGCGTGGTGTTGAACCAGTGGCGGATGGTGACGCCCATCAGGAAGACCAGCGCTGCGATCACCCAGTTGAACGCCGTGGCAAACGCCAGCGGGTAGTGGTTCGACAGCATGAAGAAGATGACGGGCAGGGTCAGATAGTTGTTGTGCAGCGAGCGCTGCTTGGCGATCGCGCCATATTTCGGATCAGGCGTGCGGCCGGCGATCAGGTCCGCGACCACGATCCGCTGGTTCGGCATGATGATGAAAAAGACATTGGCCGACATGATTGTCGCGGTGAAAGCGCCGAGATGCAGGAAGGCGGCACGGCCGGAAAACACCTGCGTATAGCCCCAGGCCATGGCCACCAGCGCGACATAGAGAATGCCCATCAGCGTCCAGGTGTTCTTGCCGAGCGGAGACTTGCACAGGAGATCGTAGAATATCCAGCCGATGGCGAGCGAGGCCAGCGAAATAAGAATTGCCGTGGTCGAGGAGATATCCAGCACATGCCGGTCGATCAGGAAGAGATCGGCGCCGCCATAATAGACGATGCAGAGCATGGCAAAGCCCGACAGCCAGGTGGCGTAGCTTTCCCATTTGAACCATGTGAGGTGCTCCGGCATCGTCGCCGGCGCGACCAGATATTTCTGGATGTGGTAGAAGCCGCCGCCATGCACCTGCCATTCCTCGCCATAGGCGCCAACCGGAAGATGATCGCGCTTCACAAGGCCAAGGTCGAGCGCGATGAAATAGAACGACGAACCGATCCATGCGATTGCGGTGATCACATGCAGCCAGCGGACGGCAAAAGACAGCCACTCCCAGGCTATGGCGTATTCATACATTCAAGTCCCCTTTTCTTCCCCCGCAGCGCCACCTTGCGAAAATTTCGAGCGAGAGGGAAGGGCGAAAAACAACTGTCCATCGGATGATTGTGTCGGCACGCCCTTCGGACCGAGGGCTCGGGAGACGCGCGCCGTCACTCGTAGAACGGTGCGAGTTCTTCCAGCAGCCAGTTGCGAAAATCGCGGATTTTCGGAATGTTGCGCCGGCCTTCAGGGTAAACCAGCCAATAGTCGCGGCCATCATTGCAGGTCAGCGAAAATGGTTGAAAGAGCCTGCCGCTTTCGATCTCGTCCGGGAAGTGCTTCGGGTTGACGATGGCGACCCCCTGGCCGGCGATCGCCATGCCTGCATCGAAGGATTGTGTTCCAAGCTCGTTGGCTGGGAAACGGCCAAGACCGGGGTCTTCGATGCCGGCCTCTGTGAACCATTGTTTCCACCATGTATCCGCGGCGCTGATGATCGGCAGTTTCAGAAGGTCGGCCGGCTCATGGATGCCGCCGATCGAGGCGGCGAGTTTCGGGCTCAGCATCGGCGTGAAATCCATCCGCATGATGCGATGCGCTTTCAAACCCGGCCAGTCGCCTTGGCCCCACCGGATGGCGACGTCTGCCCGGGTGCTGACGAAATCGATGATCACGGGCGATGTCGAAAGGCGCACCGCGATATTGGGATGCTTGAGCTGGAAACGCCCGAGGGTGCGGGTCAGCCATTGCTGGGCAAACGTAGCGGTCGAATCGATATGCAGCAATTGGCCGGCGTCTGAGCGCAGCGCGGCAAGCGCCTCTTCGAGAATGGAGAACCCCTGCGCGATCTTGGGCGCCAGCCTTTCACCAGCCTCGGTGAGGGCGATTTGACGGGGCCTCCGGAAAAACAGCGGCTCACCGACATGATCCTCGAGCAGCTTGATCTGGTAGCTGACGGCGGTCTGCGTCATGCCGAGTTCGTCGCCGGCCTTGGTGAAACTCAACAGCCGGGCCGCCGCCTCGAAGACACGCAGGGCATTCAACGGCATCTGTTTCGACATCTTCATGGATAAGGTCTCTTGATGCATCGCGATCATCGTTCGATTGGAATTCCAGCACTTTTCCCGGCATCCTGCAATCCTGATCATCAAGCCGACAAGGTGCAATCATGGACTGCCACACCGTTGACCGTCGTCGTTCCCCGACCATTTTCCGTTTTGGGCAACACCTGCGCGACCTGTTTCAAACCTTGTTGCCGCGGACCGCGCGGGGTTCGGCAAAACTCGATCTCGACGTAATGTCAGACTTCATGAAGAGGGACCTGGGCTTTCTCGATGGCCGCGATCCGCGTCAGGATTCTGACTTTACCCGGTAGGCAGCGATCGCCATCAGGATTTCGGCGGCGGTCATGGCGGCAATCACCGCAGGGCGTTTGTCCTCGACAGCCTTGCCGCCGATCGGCAGGACAAGGCGGTCGATGAGGGCGTCGCCAAATCCCTCGCGCCGCGCCCAACTGGCAAAGGTGGCGCGCTTGGTCTTCGAGCCGATCATGCCGACATAGGCGAGATCGTCGCGCTGGAGCGCCTGGCGGGCAATCAGGAAATCGAGCGCATGGTCATGCGTCAGAATGACGACGGCCGAGCCCGGAGAGATATCCTTGATGATCGATTCCGGCATGGCAACCAGCCGGTGGCTGGCCCCGGCCGACATCTGGTCGAGTTCGCTCTTTCGCGTTTCGACCGCATAGGTCTTCACCGGCAGCAGCAAAAGCGCGTCGCCAAGCGCCCGCCCCACATGGCCGGCGCCGAACAGCCAGACTTCGGGCATAGCGGCCACTCGCGTCCGCAATTGTTCTTGCAGGCGGTCACGCTCGCCGTCATCGCCAATCCGGAAACCGATCACAACCCGGCCGCCACAACACTGGCCGATGTCAGGCCCGAGCGGAATGTCCATTTCGAAACGGTCGGTGACCCCGGCCAGAAGCGCGCGGGCATTGTCGATCGCCAGATGTTCCATCTGGCCGCCGCCGATCGTGCCGTGGGTGTCGGTCGGCGAGACCAGCATGAAGGCGCCGGCCTCGCGGGGCGTCGAGCCCATCGCCTCGACGATTTCGACGATCACCAGCCGGTATTCGCGTTCCAGAAAGGCTTCGAGACTGTCGATGGCAAAATTCATGCGGTTATGCTTTTCCTGCCCGCAGGCGCTCGACGGCCATCAGCACGCGCTCCGGCGTTGCCGGCGCATCGAGCCGCGGGCATTCGCGATAATCCGCGACGCTGGCGACGGCCATGGACAAGGCCTCCAGAACCGAGATCGGCAGCATGAAGGGCGGCTCGCCGACAGCCTTGGAACGGCCCACCGTCTGTTCCGCATTCTCCGCCCATTCGGCCAGCTTGACGTTGAAGATCTTTGGCCGGTCGGAGGCGAGCGGGATCTTGTAGGTGGAGGGCGCATGGGTGCGCAGCCGGCCCTTGGCGTCCCACCACAATTCCTCCGTCGTCAGCCAGCCCATGCCCTGGACGAAGCCGCCCTCGATCTGGCCGATATCGATGGCCGGGTTGAGCGACTTGCCGACATCATGCAGCACGTCCACCCGATCAACCATATATTCGCCGGTCAGCGTGTCGATTGACACCTCCGAAACCGACGCACCATAGGCGTAGTAATAAAACGGCGTGCCACGGCCGGTGTTGCGATCCCAGTGGATTTTCGGCGTCTTGTAGAAGCCTGCGGCCGAGAGTTGCACGCGGGCGAAATAGGCCAGCTTGACGAACTCCGCGAACGGCACCAGTTCCTCGCCGATCTTCACATGGTTGGCGACGAAGGTGACGTTTTCGGGTGTCGTCTGCCAGCGCTCGACGGCAAAGGCGACGAGGCGCTCCTTGATCTGGCGGGCCGCATCATAGGTGGCCATGCCGTTAAGGTCGGTGCCGGAGGAGGCGGCCGTGGCAGACGTGTTCGGCACCTTGCCGGTGGTCGTCGCTGTGATCTTCACCCTGTTGATATCGACCTGGAAACTGTCGGCCAGAACCTGGGCAACCTTGGTGTAAAGCCCCTGGCCCATCTCGGTGCCGCCATGGTTCAGGTGGATCGAGCCGTCCTGATAGATGTGAACAAGGGCGCCCGCCTGGTTGAAGGCGGTCATGGTGAAGGAGATGCCGAACTTGACCGGGGTCAGCGCGATGCCCTTGCGGATCACACGACTGTTTTTGTTGAACGCGATGATCGCCGCGCGGCGGGCCTGATAGTCGGAACTCGTCTCGAGGTCTGCAACTATACGGTGGATGATGTTGTCTTCGACTGTCTGGTGATAGGGCGTCACGTCACGGCCGGAGCCGGTTTCGCCGTAGAAGTTCAGCTTGCGGATTTCGAGCGGATCCTTGCCCAGCGTATAGGCGATCTCCTCGATGATGCGCTCGCCGCCCAGCATGCCCTGCGGCCCGCCAAAGCCGCGATAGGCTGTGTTGGAGACGGTGTTGGTCTTGAGCGGCTGCGAGGTCAGCTTCACATGCGGGTAGAAATAGGAGCTGTCGGCATGGAACAGCGCGCGGTCGGTGACTGGGCCGGAGAGGTCCGAGGAATAGCCGCAGCGCGCCGCGTAATTGGCTTTCACCGCATTTATGCGGCCATCATCATCGAAGCCGACATCGTAATCGACCAGAAAATCATGACGCTTGCCGGTAGCGGTCATGTCCTCGTCGCGGTCGGGGCGGAACTTGACGGCGCGGTTGAGCTTCTTGGCGGCAACGGCTGCCAAAACGGCAAACTGGTTGCCCTGCGTCTCCTTGCCGCCAAAGCCGCCGCCCATGCGGCGCACGTTGACGGTCACCGCATTGGACGGCACCCCGAGCACATGGCCGACCATGTGCTGGATTTCGCTCGGATGCTGCGTCGACGACCAGACGGTGATCTCGTCGTCTTCGCCCGGAATGGCAAAGGCAATATGGCTTTCGAGATAGAAATGCTCCTGCCCGCCAATCCGCATCTTTCCCTGCAGCCGGCGCGGGGCAAGTTCAAGCTCGGTATCCGCATCGCCGCGCTGCAGCGCGAGCGGCTTGGTGACGAGCGTGCCGCCATGGTCAAGTGCGTCGGTGATGTCGGTCAGATGCGGCAGGTCGCGATAGGTAATCTTTGCCAGCCGTGCCGCACGGCGCGCAATGTCGCGCGTCTCGGCAATCACGGCAAAGGCCGGCTGCCCGTGAAACTGCACGAGGCCATCAGCCAGCACCGGCTCGTCATCGAGATGGCTGGGGCTGATATCGTTGGAATGCGGCATGTCCTTTGCCGTCAAAACGCAAACGACGCCCGGTGCCGCCGCGACGGCCGAGAGGTCCATGGTCACGATTTCCGCATGCGCCCGATCCGTCATGCCGAGCGCGCCGTGTAAGGTGCCCGCCGGCTCCGGCATATCGTCGATATAATCTGCCGAGCCCGCGACATGCTTGTGAGCGCTGTCGTGGCGCAGTGTGGCGTGCATGGGGCCGGCAATGGTTTTGCGTTCCTCGAAAGTGGTGTTGTCCATCACGCTGTCACCTCGAACCGCCGCAATTGTACAGCCGCGCCGCTGGTTTCCATGAAGAAGCGCGTCAGCAGGTTCTTGGCCGCAAGCTGGCGGTAGGCGGCGGTGGCGCGCCAGTCGGTCAGCGGCTGGTAGTCTGCATCGAACGCGGCTTTTGCCAAGGCGATCGTCGCCTCGCTCAATCCTTGCCCACCAGCGCGGATTCGACATTTGCGGCGCGTTTCGGCGTACCGGCCATGCCGCCAAAGGCGATGCGGGCAGACGTCACGCGGTTGTCTCCATCCAGCGCGATCCTGAAGGCGCCGCACAGCGCGGAAATATCCTCGTCGCGGCGTTTCGAGATCTTGTAGACGGCAAACCGTTCCGTCTGCGGCATGCGGGGAATGAAGAGGCTTTCGACGAATTCGCCCGGCTTGCGGTCCTGTTTCCCGTATTCGATGTAGAAATCCTCAAGCAGCAATGTGCGGACACTGCCCTTAGATCGCAGCGTCACGGTGGCGCCGAGTGCGATCAGCGGAGGCGGCGTGTCGCCGATTGGCGAGCCATTGGCGATATTGCCGCCGATCGTTCCCATGTTGCGGACCTGTTCGCCGCCGATCCGATCGATCAGAGCGCCGAAGGCGGGATAGGTGGCGGCAATTTTTGAAAAAGCCATGGAGTAGCTGACACCGGCGCCAATCGTCAGGCCGTCCGGTGTCTCGGCTATCGCCTGCAGTTCATCGAGGCCATTGATGAAGACGACCGGGTTGATGCGGCGGAACTGCTTTGTGACCCAGAGCCCAACATCCGTCGAGCCGGCAACGATGGTGGCAGCCGGATGTTCGGCAAGAATATCCCCCAGATCAGACACGGTTCCGGGCACGATCAACTGATCGTCGCCGGACGTGATGCGGATGGTTTGCGTTGTCTTCAGGCTCGCCAAGCGTGCGGTGATGGAGGCGCGCATTTTGACGATCGGGTCGAAGACGGCGCTCGGCCGCGCCTTCGCCACCGCTTCGGCCGCCCTCACAATCGGCTCGTAGCCCGTGCACCGACAGAGATTGCCCTGCAGCGCCTTTTCGATATCGGCGCGCGATGGTGCATCTTTGGCAAGCCACAGCCCATAGAGCGACATGACGAAGCCCGGTGTGCAGAAGCCGCATTGCGAGCCGTGAAAATCCACCATCGCCTGCTGGACGGGATGCAATATTCCGTCTTTTGCGGCCAGATGCTCGACAGTCACGACATGCGTGGCATGCAGTGACCCGGTGAACCGGATGCAGGCATTGACGCTCTCATAGACCAGTTCACGGCCGACAAGCCGCCCGACGAGTACGGTGCAGGCGCCGCAGTCGCCCTCGGCGCAGCCTTCCTTGGTTCCGGTCAGCCGGCGTTCGAGGCGCAGATAGTCCAAGAGGGTTGCGGTCGACGCGAGATCGGACAGCGCGGTTTCCGTTTCGTTCAGAATGAAGCGAATGCTGCCGGCGTCTTGTGTCATGCAATCTCTTCTTAATTGGGCTCGTCTTATGATGCGGTGCATTCAAACTACGCGCAAAAGCGCTCGGCTGACAATTGTGTTTTTGTTTGCGGCGTCGCAGAGTTCGCGTAGCCGGCGCCCAGTGGTGCTTGCGTTTTGTTTTCGTTTGACATTCGTTTTGTCGTCGTATTGAAGTTTTCGAAATGACTGCGTCGTCTTTGGGAGAAGCGGCTGCGGAATTCAAAAAGCCGTATTAAAGGGGAGGGTGCATGGCGCAGTATGTTCTCGCGATCGATCAGGGCACGACATCGAGCCGGGCGATCATCTTCGACGAAACCCAGAGGGTCGTCGGCTCCGGGCAGAAGGAGTTCAAACAGCATTTCCCGAAATCCGGCTGGGTCGAGCATGATCCCGAGGAAATCTGGGATACGGTTGTCTGGACGATCCGCGAGGCAATCCGCAAGGCCGGCATCGCAGCATCCGACATCGCCGCGATCGGCATCACCAACCAGCGCGAGACGGTCGTGGTCTGGGAGCGCGAGAGCGGCAAGCCGATCCACAATGCCATCGTCTGGCAGGATCGTCGCACGGCCTCCTACTGCGAAAAGCTGAAGCGCCAGGGGCTGGAAAAAGCTTCACCAAGAAGACCGGCTTGCTGCTCGACCCGTATTTTTCGGGCACGAAACTGTCCTGGATGCTGGCCAATGTGAAGGGTGCGCGCGCCCGCGGCGCCAAGGGCGAACTCTGCTTCGGCACGATCGACACGTTTCTGATCTGGCGGCTCACCGGCGGCAAAAGCTTCGTCACCGACGCCACCAACGCCTCGCGCACGCTCATGTACAACATCGTCGTCAACGACTGGGACCGCGAACTTCTCGACATTTTGCGCGTGCCAGAGGCGATGCTGCCGGAAGTCAAGGATTGCGCCGCCGATTTCGGCGTCACCGACAAGGACCTGTTTGGCGCGGAAATCCCGATCCTCGGTGTTGCCGGCGACCAGCAGGCGGCGACCATTGGCCAGGCCTGCTTTTCGCCGGGCATGCTGAAATCCACCTATGGCACCGGCTGCTTTGCGCTGCTTAACACCGGCAAGGACATCGTCCGCTCAAAAACCGGCTTTTGACGACCATCGCCTATCGGCTGGACGGCGAGACGACCTATGCGCTGGAAGGCTCGATTTTCATCGCAGGGGCCGCCGTGCAATGGCTGCGTGACGGGCTGAAGGTGATCAAGTCCGCCGCCGATACGGGTGCGCTTGCCGAAAGCGCCGATCCTGCGCAGGAGGTTTATCTGGTTCCCGCCTTCACCGGCCTCGGCGCGCCGCATTGGGATCCCGATGCGCGCGGCGCGATCTATGGCATGACCCGCAACACCGGGCCCGCCGAATTCGCGCGCGCTGCGCTGGAAGCCGTCTGCTACCAGACCCGCGACCTGCTGGATGCCATGCACAAGGACTGGAAGAGCGACGACCGCGAAACGGTTCTGCGCGTCGATGGCGGTATGGTGGCGTCCGACTGGACGATGCAGCGGCTGTCCGACCTGCTCGACGCGCCCGTCGACCGCCCGACCATTCTGGAGACCACGGCGCTTGGCGTCGCCTGGCTTGCCGGCAGCCGCGCGGGTGTGTGGCCCGATCAAAGGGTTTTGCCGCTTCCTGGGCCCGCGACCGCCGCTTCGAGCCGTCGATGGACGAGAAGACGCGGGCGGGAAAGCTGAAGGGTTGGCGCAATGCGGTGAGGCGGACGCTGAGCGAGGGGTGAAGGTTTGCTTGTGCGTGGTATGAAGCTGTCATACTATCAAGCAGAATTTGGAGATCGCCATGTCTGCCGCCGAGAAGCGCACGATCAGCCTGCCAGTCGAACAATCGCGCTATATTGATCACCTTGTGGAAACAGGCGGTTATGGCTCGGCGAGCGAGGTTGTCCGGGCGGGGTTGCGCGCTTTACAGGAAAGAGATGAAGCGGTCGAACGCTGGTTGCGAGAGGATGTTCTTCCGGCGGCATTGGCTATCGCTGCCGATCCGCAGCGGGCCATCCCGATTGACGAGGTATTTAGCGGCATCCGGGCACTTCATGCCGAATGGCTGAAAGCAAACCAGCGTGGCTCATAGGGTTGTCTTCACGCCGGAAGCGCGTGATGATCTGAAAAGGCTGTATTTGTATATCGCCGAGCAATCGGGTGACGACAGGGCTCTCACCTACATCACGCGCATTGAAATATTCTGCCGCGGCTTTGCCGATTTCCCGGAACGGGGAACGCGGCGTGATGATCTTTTCCCTGGGCTTCGTGGGGTTGGGTTTGAACGGCGCGTTGCTGTCGCGTTTCATGTTCTGACGGATACGGTTATCTTCGACCGCATTCTCTATGGTGGCCAAAACCTTGATGTATTCGAATAGGCGATCCGAGCGGCTGAAACTCAGGTCAAACACCGGCTCGTTGAAACAGACTGTTTCCCGCAAGGTTATGGTCAAACCCATGCCAAATTCATAGATATGGTGCGACTTACAAAACGGATGGGCACTCCATGGAACTCGGTCTTTATACATTCGGCGACGTGCATCCGCAGGCACCCCGCGGGCGCGGGACTGAAGGCGCTGAGCGGGTTCGGCATTTGATCGAGGAGATCGAACTCGCCGATCAGGTCGGTCTCGATGTCTTCGGGTTGGGCGAACATCATAGGCCGGACTATGTCGCTTCGGCACCGTCGGTCATCCTTGCCGCTGCCGCCGCGCGGACCAAGAACATCAGGCTCTCCAGCGCCGTCACAGTGCTCAGTTCCGAGGACCCGGTGCGGGTGTTCCAGCAGTTTGCGACGCTTGACCTGATTTCGGGCGGGCGCGCAGAGATCATGGCCGGCCGCGGATCGTTCATCGAATCCTTTCCTCTTTTTGGCTACGACCTCGAGGACTACGACCAGCTTTTTACCGAAAAACTCGACCTGTTGCTTGCGATCCGTGACAGTGAAATCGTCACCTGGGCAGGCGAGAAACGGCGGCCAATCAGCGGTCGTGGGGTCTATCCGCGGCCTTTGCAGGACGAATTGCCGATCTGGATCGCCGTCGGCGGCACGCCGCAATCCGTCGCCCGTGCCGGTGCCATGGGGCTGCCCTTCGCGCTGGCGATCATAGGCGGCGAGCCTGCGCGGTTCGCGCCGCTGTTCGATCTATACCGCGAGGCGGCCCGGCGGGCGGGGCAGGATGCAAAAAGCTCAAGACAAGCATCAACGTCCATGGTTTTATCGCCGATACGGCACAGGCTGCGGCCGACCAGTTTTACGGACCGCAGGCGGAGGTGATGAACCGCATCGGCCGCGAGCGCGGCTGGGGTCCGACCAGCCGAGCCCATTTCGACCAGGCCTGCAGCGCCAATGGCAACCTCTTCCTGGGCGATCCGGATACCGTGGCTGAAAAAATCATTCGGCATCAACGGCTGTTCAAGAACGATCGCTTCCTGTTGCAGATGGCGATCGGCCTGATGTCGCACGACCAGATCATGCGCGGCATCGAGCTTTATGGCACCAAGGTTGCGCCCCTGGTGCGCAAGGCGTTGGCGGAAGATGCGGCAAAACAGGTCGAATCTGCCTGATTTCCCAAAAATCCGTCTGGATTGCCGGTGCCCGACGCCTTAAATAGGCGTCGAAAGCGAGAGATCATGACCCTGGACAACGACAACGATCTGGAGCGGCTGAAGGATATCGGCCGCATCTGCGCCAATGCGCTGAAAGTGATGGGCGAGGCGCTCGAACCGGGCATGACGACCGCGGAACTCGATGCGATCGGCCGCAAGGTTCTGGAAGATGCCGGCGCCCGCTCCGCGCCGGAGTTGGCTTACAAGTTTCCTGGTGCCACCTGCATCAGCGTCAATGAAGAGATCGCCCACGGCATTCCGGGCAGCCGCGTCATCCTTGCCGGCGACCTCGTCAATATCGATGTCTCCGCTGAAAAGAACGGTCTGTTCGCCGATACCGGCGCATCCTTCGCCGTGCCGCCGGTCAAGCCCGTCATCGACCGCCTTTGTCGCGATGGAAAGCGGGCGATGTGGGTTGGGCTGAAGCAGGTACGCGCCGACCAGCCTTTGTCGGCGATCGGCAATGCCATCGGCACGTTTGCCCGCAAGAACCGCTATACGCTGGTGACCAACCTTGCCAGCCACGGCGTTGGTCTGTCGCTGCATGAGGAACCGACCGAGATCGCCACCTGGCCGGACAGGCACGAAAAGCGCCGGATGACGGACGGTCTGGTGTTCACCGTCGAGCCATTTTTGTCGCTCGGCGCAGAGTTCGCGCAGGATGGCGACGACGATCCCTGGACGCTCTACAGCCAGCCGCGGGCACCCACGGTTCAGTATGAGCATACGGTGGTGGCCACCCGTTCCGGGCCGCTGGTGGTGACCCTGCCGGATTGACGATCGTCTATTCCTTCCGCTGATTGAAACGATCAATTTTTGTCATTTGAAGCCCGGATGCTGCGCTGCGATAAGCGGCGATGATGAACGCCAAGGGCAGACCTGATGCAGACCTCTTGCCGACGGCGCTGGCCGGCGGCATCGGCATGGCGGTCGCCATGGGCTTCGGCCGTTTCTCCTATACCCCGATCCTGCCCGGAATGATGGCGGACCTCGGTCTATCCCCGTCTGATGCGGGGATTATCGCCTCGGCCAATTTCATCGGTTATCTCGCCGGTGCCGTGCTTGCCGGCTATGGCTGGGCGGCGGGCAGGGAGCGAAGGTTGGGTCTTTCGGCGCTGGCGGCAACAGCGCTTTTGCTGCTTGCCATGGGGCTTTTTCCTCGGTTGCGCTGTTTTCGCTCATCCGATTTTTCGCTGGCCTTGCCAGTGCCTTCGCGATGATCTTCCTCTCGGGCATCGTGCTCGGGCGTGGCCTTCGCGCCGGCAATCCGCATGTCCAGTCGGCCCATTTCGGCGGTGTCGGCATCGGCATTGCGGTGTCTTCGCTGATGGTCTGGCTTCTCGCCCACATGCACCTCGATTTTGCTTCACCCTGGCGGATCGACTGGTTCGGTGGGGCGCTCATCGCATTTGCCGGCCTTTGCGCTGTTGCCATGCTTCTGCCGAAAGCGGATGCGTCGGTCTCCCGGAGTGCACCCGAAAAACCGCTCGTTTGGACGCGGCCGCTGATCGCCATGACGCTCACCTATGGCATGTTCGGTTTCGGCTATGTGATCACCGCCACCTTCCTGGTGGCCATGGCAAGGCAGGGGGCGGCCGATCAGACGATCGAGTTCCTGGCCTGGCTTCTGACCGGCCTCAGCGCAGCTGTTTCGGTGGTTCTGTGGCGGCTCGCGGTCCCGCGATTTGGCGCCGTCGGTGTCTATCTCATCGGTCTTCTCGTGGAAGCGGCGGGCCTGATCGCCACTGTCTGTCTCCCTTGCCCTATGCGCCGCTGGTCGGCGGCGTTCTTCTCGGACTGACCTTCATCATGATCACCGCCTATGGCCTGCAAATCGGTCGGGCGCTCGCGCCGGAAAGTCCGCGCAAGGCACTTGCCTTCATGACGGCCGCCTTTGGTGTCGGGCAGATTGTCGGACCTGTGGTCGCCGGCTGGATTGCCGAGCGCAGCGGCAGCTTTACCGTGCCAACGCTTCTGGCTGCCGTTGTGCTGCTGGTTTGTGCGCTGATAACGGGTATCGAGATGAAACGCATTCTGGCAGCGCTCGACGGGCCCGGTCGCGGCTGAATTAAATCACGGTAACTTTAGCAGTCCGCGATTGTTGCAGCGCATGTTTTGCCCTAGTTTCGGCGCATCCGGCGGGTCGTATGCCCGCCACGCCAACCAGCGAGAGTGCCCGTCTTGTTTCAATCCTTTTTCCGACGCCTCGGCTCTTTTTCCCATCAATCATCATCTGGGCCGCCATCGTCATCGCCTCCTGGTATATGGGGGCAGCGACCTCGGCGCTCTGATCGGATTACCGCCGCTCCCGGCGGGGCAGGAGCCGGTCATCGGCGTTTCGGTTTTCGTGTCGACGCCGTTCCTGTGGTTCTACATCTACTACGCCGTCGCTATGGCGATCTTTTCTGCATTCTGGTTCCGGTTCAGCCCGCATCCTTGGCAGAACTGGTCGGTTCTGGGTTCCGGCCTGATCATCTTCAATACGTATTTCTCGGTTCAGGTCAGCGTTGCGATCAATGCATGGTATGGCCCTTTCTACGATATGATCCAGCGCGCTCTGGCAAGGACGGAGCCAATCCCGACGGCGCCCGACCTTTACTGGGGCATGACCGGTTTCGCTGGAATTGCCTTCCTCGCCATCACAATCGGCGTGCTCAACCTGTTCTTCGTTAGCCACTACATCTTCCGTTGGCGCACCGCGATGAACGCCTACTACATGGCCAACTGGCCAAAACTGCGAAAGATCGAAGGCGCCTCTCAGCGTGTGCAGGAAGACACAATGCGGTTTTCGACAACGGTCGAAAGCCTCGGCGTCAGTCTCGTCAGCTCGATCATGACGCTGATTGCGTTCCTGCCCGTCCTGTTCAAGTTTTCAACGCAGGTAACCGAGTTGCCGTTTATCGGGGAAGTGCCGCACGCGTTGGTCTGGGCGGCCATCCTGTGGTCGCTGTTCGGGACGTTTTTTCTGGCGCTTGTCGGGATTAAGCTTCCGGGCCTCGAGTTCCGCAATCAGCGCGTCGAAGCAGCGTATCGCAAGGAACTCGTTTATGGAGAAGACAATGCGGACCGCGCCGATCCGATAACCGTGGCCCAACTCTTCGCCAACGTCCGGCGCAATTATTTCCGCCTCTATTTTCACTACATGTATTTCAACGTTGCCCGGATATTTTATCTTCAAGCGGACAACCTCTACGGGACTTTTGTGCTGGTGCCGTCGATTGTTGCGGGCAAGCTGACACTGGGCGTGATGGGTCAGATTCAGAACGTTTTTGGACAGGTGCGGGATTCGTTCCAGTATCTCGTTAATTCCTGGACGACGATCGTCGAGCTGATTTCGATCTACAAGCGCCTGCGCGCTTTCGAGGCGGCGATCGACGACGAGCCTTTGCCTGACATCGACCAGCGCTATCTGGAACGCGAGGATATGGGAGGCGAGATCGAGGCTGCAAAGCCGTGATCTCCGGATGCCGTCAAAACCCTCAGAAGGCGGAGCCATCCGCCTTCTTCTGCGCCTCGATCATCGGTAGCGCCTGCGCATAGCTGATGCAGGCAACGTCCGGTTTCGAGCAGGTTTCGCTCAGGAACCGGTCGAGCGCCCGCCAATAGGCGCCGCCGTTCATCTCGACGAAATGAAAGCCGAGCTGCAGCGGAATGCGGGCGCCCTCATATTCGGCTTGGAACGCATTGCGATAGGCTGACAGTGCGCGCTCCTCGAAGGCGGTGCTGTTCTTGCGGTTTTCGACGCCCATCGAATGGCGGATGAAGAGATTGTAGTCCATGCCGATGACGCGGCGCTGCTGGGGTCCCTCAGGGATCAGCGGCAGGCCGAAGCGGGGCAGGCCATCCGTCGAGGTTGGCCAGGCCGGACCTTTGGTCACGAGGCTTGCGTCATAGACAAACCCTGCCTTCTCCAGGGCAGGCACCAGGCCGTCGTTGGTGGAGAGATAGGGCGCGCGAAATCCCTTGATGTCCGACGTGACGAAATCGGTCCAGCCCTCCGGCTGTTCGTTTTCGATGCCGCCGGCTTTCCAGGCCTCCCGCAGGGCTGCGTTGAACGCAGCAAATTCGCTGGACCATTCCTTGATGCTCCAGCCCTTGCCGTCGAAATGGCCGCAGGCATGGCTGCCGATGTCGTGGCCTGAGAGATGCGCCTGCCAGATGTGGTGGACGCGCTGTGCAATCTCCTCGCGGCTCTGAGCAAAGCCGACATTGGAGCGGCCGGCCTTGTGTCCCGCTGCCTGATAGGATTTTCCGCCCTCTGCCTTGGTCATCAGGAAGGTGCAGGAGAGGAAATAGGTGAAATGTGCGCCTGTGCGTTTTCCCATGTCGAGGCTCTTCTGCCACAACCGGTTATCATGCGCGCCATCGAAAGAAACGATGACAAGCTGTTTGCGCGTTGGCGGTTCCTTGCCTTCGTTGGCCTCAGCAGCGGAAGACATGAGAACGGCCAGCGTGACGGCGGGGGCGGCTATAAATCGGAACATGACGGCGACCTGGGAAACGACTGCGGCAATTTGCGGGCCGCAAGACCTGACCCACGAATGCGGCAATCCTTTGATCGCACTGGAAATGCCCCTCGCTAACCGCTATGCGATGGAGAACAACAACAAAGGCGGCGGTGCAAACCATGGCAATTCTCATTCTCGGTATCGTGATCTTTCTCGGTATCCACCTCGTCAAGAGTTTTGCGCCGGATGTGCGTGCCGCGGTGATAGCGCGCGGCGGCAAGGGACTGTGGATGGCGATCCATGGCGGCTCGGCCCTGATCGGTCTCTGTCTGATCGCCTATGGCTTCGATGCGTCCCGCGCCACAAGCGGCCTTCTCTACAATCCTCCGAAGTTCCTCACTCACACTGCGCTCACGCTTTTGCTGATCGCCACCATCTGTCTGGTCGCGGCCTATCTGCCGGCGGGCAAGATCCGTACAGCAACGAAACATCCGGCCGTTCTCGCCATCAAGATCTGGGCGCTGTCGCATCTGCTGTGCAATGGCGAGACCAATTCGGTTCTTTTGTTCGGGACCTTCCTTGCCTGGGGTGTCATCCTGCGCATCTCGATGAAGCGGCGCTTCCGTGCGGGCGAAATCACCTATCCGCCTTTCGTTTCCTATCGCTACGACCTGATTGCGATCGTGCTCGGGTTGGTCATTTACGGCCTGATCGTCTGGAAGCTTCATGAACTCGTGATCGGTGTTGCGCCTGTCGTCATGGGGTAATTTGCGCGCCCCCTTACAACTGCGTCAAAATACGGTAGAAGGCGCGTTCTTTCACATTCATATCTGCAAGGAAGGCCGGGCATCCGGAACTGAGGAATGGCAAACCAGGACGACAGCTTTATCCGCGAAGTCAACGAAGAGCTCCGCTCGGAACAGGTCAAGGCCGTCTGGACCCGGTTCGGCAGTGTCATCATTGCCATTGCCATTCTCATCGTCGTCGGCACGATCGGCAAGGTCGGCTACGAATACTGGCACGAGACCTCCGCGTCCGAATCCGGCGATGAGTTTCTGGCCGCGCTGAACCTTGCGAAAGAGAACAAGACCGACGAGGCGCTGGCTGCGCTGACCAACCTGGAAAAGGATGGCTACGGCGCCTATCCGGTTCTGGCACGGATGCGCGCCGCCACCCTGCAGGTGCAGAAGGGTGATACCGCTGCCGCAATCCAGGCCTTCTCCGACATTGGCAAGGATACCAAGATCGAAAAGCCGATGCGCGATGCCGCACGCATGCGCGCTGCCTATCTCCTCGTCGATACCGGCACCTACGAGCAGGTTTCGGCCGAAGTCGAGCAGATGGCCGTGCCAGCCGATGCGATGCGCCATTCGGCGCGCGAGGTACTCGGGCTTGCAGCCTACAAGGCCGGCGACATGCCGAAAGCCAAGACCTGGTTCCAGCAGATCGCCGACGATGCCGAGAGCCCGCGCAATCTGGCAAACCGCGCCCAGATGCTGCTGGACCTGATTGCTGCAAGCGGAAAGGCGCCTGAACAGGCGTCCTAAAGCATCTCGCACTGGGAGCAGGTGGGATCACCGGAACCGGACAAGATGCTATAACAAGAAAATTGGAACGACGCGTGTTCAGCCGAATGCGCGTCGTTCTCGAATGAAGACAGGATATCGAAATGAACTTCACCGTCGCCATCGTTGGGCGTCCCAATGTCGGCAAGTCCACGCTTTTCAACCGTCTGGTTGGCAAAAAGCTGGCGCTTGTCGACGATACGCCGGGCGTTACCCGTGACCGACGGCCGGGCGATGCCAAGCTCGTCGATCTGCGCTTCACCATCATCGATACCGCCGGTCTCGAGCAATCCGGGCCAGAAACCCTTCAGGGCCGGATGTGGCTACAGACGGAAGCGGCCATCGACGAGGCCGACCTGACGCTCTTCGTGGTCGATGCCAAATACGGGCTGACGCCGGCCGACGAGACGCTTGGCGAAATGCTGCGCCGTCGGGGCAAACCTGTGGTGCTGGTCGCCAACAAGTCCGAAGCCAAGGGCTCCGATGGCGGCTATTACGACGCCTTCACGCTGGGGCTCGGCGAGCCGGTGGCGATTTCGGCCGAACATGGCCAGGGCATGATCGACCTTCGCGATGCGATCGTCGAGGCGATCGGCGAGGATCGCGCCTTTCCGCCGGAAATTGATGAACCCGCCACCAATGTCGATATTCGCAACGGCGACGGCGAGGGCGATGACGTCGATGACGATTACGAGCCGGAATATGACGACACCAAGCCGTTGCGCGTGGCGATCATCGGCCGTCCGAACGCCGGCAAGTCGACGCTGATCAACCGTTTTCTCGGTGAAGATCGGCTGTTGACCGGCCCGGAGGCAGGCATTACCCGCGACAGTATCTCGGTCCAATGGGACTGGCGCGGCCGCACCATCAAGATGTTCGACACGGCCGGCATGCGCAAGAAGGCGCGCGTGCAGGAAAAGCTGGAAAAGCTCTCCGTTGCCGACAGCCTGCGCTCGATCCGCTTTGCCGAAACCGTTGTCATCGTCTTCGACGCGACCATTCCGTTCGAGAAGCAGGACCTGCAACTGGTCGATCTGATCATGCGCGAAGGCCGCGCTGCGGTGCTTGCCTTCAACAAATGGGATCTGGTCGAGAATACGCAGGCGTTTCTGGCTGATCTGCGCGAAAAGACCGAACGGCTTCTGCCACAGGCGCGCGGCATCCGTGCCGTGCCGATCTCCGGTCAGACCGGTTACGGGCTCGACCGCCTGATGCAGGCGATCATCGATACCGACAAGGTCTGGAACCGCCGTATCTCGACCGCCAAGCTGAACAAGTGGCTGGAGACCCAGCAGATCCAGCATCCGCCACCGGCGGTATCGGGGCGTCGCCTGAAGCTGAAATACATGACGCAGGTCAAGGCCCGCCCGCCGGGCTTCATGATTTCCTGCACGCGGCCGGAATCGGTGCCGGAGTCCTACATGCGCTACCTGACAAACGGGTTGCGCAACGATTTCGACCTGCCGGGTGTGCCGATCCGCATCCATATGAAGGCCTCGGACAATCCGTTCGAAAACCGCAAGAAGCGCAAGATTTATTGAGATTGACGGGAGCGGTAATGCGCTCCCGCTTTCATTTGCGCTGACGGTCTTCACTTCACTACGGCTTCCAGGCGCGTAACATCCGTCTGCGCCTCCGCATCGCCAAGGGTTACGGCGCGCTTATAGAGCGCAAGCGCTGCCTCGGTATCCGCCGGTACGCCTTCGCCGTTCTCATACATATAGCCAAGATTGACCATGGCATCGAGATTGCCGCGATCGACGGCGAGACGATAGTACTTCAGGGCTTCCACAGTGTTCTCCGGAACGAGCTTTCCCTCGTCATGGATGACGGCGATTTCGTAGGCGGCGGCGGCGTCGCCCTGGTCGGAGGATTTCTGGAACCACTCCAGCGCCTTCGTCACATCCACCGGCGTGCCGATAGCGTTCCGATAAGCAATGCCGAGGTTGTATTCACCGATCACGTGGCCCATTCGGGCTGCCTTTTCGTACCAGGCGAAGGCCTCGTCCGGCTTCTTGTCTTCCAGCACCACGCCCAGATTGACCATCGCCGCAGTGTAACCCGTCTTTGCCGCCTGCTCGAACAGGACAGCAGCTTCCGCCTCCTTGCCATCCTGCATGAGCACCCGGCCGAGCTGGAATGCCAGGCGTACATCGCCGGGGGCCTTGGCCTGGGCATCACGGCAGGCGGGCAGCGCCTTGGCGACATCTATTTGTCCCAGCGGGACACCGGCAAGGCCCGCCGGACGGTTCAGGTCGTAGTTGCTTGCGGCGAGCGTGTCGCAAAGACCACTGTTGTCTTCGGCCTTCGCTGCGGATGAAAGGGCGAGGGCGCCCGTTGCAATGCTTGCAAAAAGGACTGTCTTTACGGCAGAATTCAAGAAAGTCATGACGGGCTCCGATGGTCGCGTGCGAGCGGATTTGCTTCTGGCTTCCGTTGTGCCAGAGACAGTATGCCGAAGGAGTTCCGGAAGGAACAGGACTGAGTGGAGAGAGCTCGCGCGACGTCCGGATGTTATGTGGGCAGCAGCTTTTCGCGCTCAACGAGCGCGCCGTGATGGCCGATGACGCCGGCGGCAATGCCGGCTGCAAAGGCCGCGGCCTCTGCAGGATTTTTATGCTCGACATAGTGTGCGAGGAAGGCGCCATTGAAGCTGTCACCGGCGCTGGTGGTATCGACGACCTTTTCGACCACAGTTGCAGGAATGAAGCTCGGGGGCATGCCTTTGAAAGCGAGCGTGATCCCGTTCGGCCCATCCTTGACAACGATGTTGTCGACGCCGAGTGCGCCATAGCGGGCAATCGTCGTCTCGATACCGGCATCACCGAAATGCGTGGACTCGTCATCGAAGCTTGGCATCACCATGCTAGAGGCGCGGGCGCCCGAGGTGATGGTTTCCAGCATGCGCGAATTGTCGTCCCAGAGCCGCGGGCGGATGTTCGGATCGAAGACCACCGTCTTGCCCGAAGCCTTGGCGCGGCGCAGTTCCGACAGCAGGGTCTCGACAGCGTCCGGGGCAAGGATCGCCAGCGTGATGCCCGAGAAGACGATGACGTCAGAGGCTTCGATGGCGGCGCGCAGGCGATCCGGATCATCGGCCAGCGTCTTTGCGGCAGAGACCGAGCGCCAATAGGAAAAGCTGCGTTCGCCATCCTTCAGGTGGATCATGTAGAGACCGGGGCACGGCCCTCGATACGGCGGATATGGCTTGTTCCGACACCGGTGCTTTCAATGAAGGCGAGCATCTCGTCGGACACGGTATCGGTCCCGACGGCGGTGAAATAATTGACGGACCAGTCAGAAGGCAGGAACAGGCGCGCATAATAGGCGGTGTTGAAGCTGTCGCCGGCATAGCCCTTGCGCAACAGGTCACCCTCGGCCTGCATGAGTTCCACCATGCACTCGCCGATCGAAAGCATCCTGCCTGCCATGCGTTTTCCCCCTGCTAACGTCCCGTGAATGCCGAGATACGGTGGAGCAGGGCGTAAGGCAAGTGGATGACTGGGGTTTCGCGAACGGCGTGGGCGTCCGCCTTGCGTTTTCCCGGAATGTGTAGGCGGTACTGGTTTTCCAGCCGGTCCAGCTGCGCGCCAAGTCGCTCCTCGAAGGAAGGATCGAGCAGGGCCGGCGCGATGGCGATGACCAGCAGGGTCGCATGACTTTGCGGACATAGGGCAGCTTCAACCAAGCGCGGAGCGCCGTCAATTGCCGCAAACGACACGCCACGGCGTTTACTCAATGCTTCTCCACGGTTACATCTGTTCGCACTGTCCCTTCACGTCCGGAGCCTCCCATGAAAAATTCCTCGACGACGAACCCCGACTGGTGGCGTGGTGCGGTCATCTATCAGGTCTATCCGCGGTCGTTTCAGGATACCAAGGGCGATGGTCTGGGAGACCTTAAAGGGGTAACGCAGCGGCTGCCTTATATCGCTGCGCTCGGCGTCGATGCGATCTGGCTTTCGCCCTTTTTCACCTCGCCCATGGCTGACATGGGCTATGACGTTTCGGACTATTGCGACGTCGATCCGATGTTCGGAACGCTCGCCGATTTTGACGAGATGCTGAAGAAGGCGCATAAGCTCGGCCTCAAGATCATCATCGACCAGGTGATTTCCCACACCTCCGACCAGCATCCGTGGTTTAGAGAAAGCCGCGCGGACCGCACCAATCCCAAGGCCGACTGGTATGTCTGGGCGGATCCCAAGCCTGATGGTACGGCGCCCAACAACTGGATGTCGATTTTCGGTGGTCCGGCCTGGGAATGGGACGGCGTGCGCAAGCAATATTACATGCACAATTTCCTCGGCTCGCAGCCGGACCTCAACTTCCACAATCCGGATGTGCAGGATGCGCTGCTCGAGACCGTGCGCTTCTGGCTGGAGCGCGGCGTCGATGGTTTCCGGCTCGACACGGTAAACTTCTATTTCCACGACAAGGAACTGCGGGACAATCCGCCGCTGGTCTACGATCCAGATGCGATCGGCCTCGATGCGCCCGACGTCAACCCATATGGCATGCAGAACCACCTCTACGACAAGACCCAGCCGGAAAATATCGGTTTCCTCCAGCGCTTCCGCGCGCTGCTCGACGAATATGGCGACCGTGCCACCGTGGGCGAGGTGGGTGATGGCGCGCGTTCACTGAAGACGGTGGCGGCCTACACCAGCGGCGGCGACAAGCTGCACATGTGCTACACGTTCGACCTTCTCGGCCCGGACTTTACCGCCACCCATATCCGCCGCTGCGTCACAGCGTTCCACAATGCCGTGACGGATGGTTGGGTGTGCTGGGCGTTCTCCAACCACGATGTCATAAGGCATATCACGCGCTTCACCCAGATCGAAGACGAGCGCGAACGCGTTGCAAAGCTGGCGATATCCGTGCTTGCGACGTTGCGCGGATCGATCTGCCTGTATCAGGGCGAGGAACTGGCGCTACCGGAGGCGGACCTCGCTTTTGAAGATTTGCGCGACCCCTACGGCATCCGTTTCTGGCCCGCCTTCAAGGGCCGCGACGGGTGCCGCACACCGATGGTCTGGGAAAAGAAGGCGCCCAATGCGGGCTTCTCGACCGTAAAACCCTGGCTGCCGGTGCCGGATGTGCACAGGGGCTGGCGGCCGACATGCAGGAAAAGCTGCCGGATTCGGTGCTGGCCCACTATCGCGAGACACTCTCCTTTCGCAAGGCGCACGGGCCCTTGTTCGACGGAGCCATGACCTTCCTCGACACAAACGAGGACATTCTGGCCTTCACCCGCGAAAAGGCCGGCGAAAAGCTGCTCTTCGTCTTCAACCTGCATCGCGGCCCCCAGACCGTGCGCCTGCCCAAGGCCATGAAGATCGCGGAGACCGTCCCCATGCCGGGTTTTGCACCTGAGATGGAAGGCGGCGAGATCATGCTCGACGCGCTGGATGTGTTCTGCGGGCGGGTGGCTTGAAATCTCGCCAAGGCGATTATATCATTTTATGATATAATCCACATGAGGAGATTGGCGTGGCCTCCAGCTATACATTGGGTGCCCACTACGAGGGCTTTGTCCGTGAGCTACTGGCAAGCGGCAGGTATTCCAGCGCAAGCGAAATAATGCGTGATGGTCTGCGCGCCTTGGAGGAGCGCGAACAGGTCCGTGCGCTGAAACTAAAGGAATTGAAAGCCGCGATCGATGACGGTTTCGCGAGTGGTGAGGCCGAAGTCCTCGATATGGAAGCGATTAAATCGGAAGCACGCTCGTCGCTGACAAAACCTGCACATGGCGCTTGATATTCGTCATCGACCACGAGCAAAAGTCGATCTGGTCGATATCTGGCGGTATATCGCCGGAGATGATGACGCCGCAGCCGACCGCCTGCTGGATCGCGTTTATGCCACTCTGCGAATGCTTGCGGATCATCCAGAAGCCGGCCGTGCGAGGCCGGAACTTCATGAAAGCCTCCGAAGTTTTCCGGTCGGAAACTACATCATCTATTATGAGTGCACCCCAAACGCGCTGACCGTCATCCGCGTTTTGAGCGCGTTTCGGGACATATCCGACGAGATGGTGCGATAGGATATCGGCGGCCTGGAATTCACCCGATCAGCGCGAACTTATCAACGTCCACCAGTCCCATGTCTGATATCTTCAGGTGCGGGATGACCGGCAGCGGCAGGAAGGCGAGTTGCAGGAAGGGTTCCTGCAGCGTTGCGCCAAGGGCGAAGGCAGCTTGGCGCAGGTGGTGCAGCGTGTCGCGTACGCTCTCGTAAGGCTCAAGGCTCATGAGGCCGGCGACGGGGAGCGAGATTTCGCCGGTGACCTTGCCGTCCTCGACGACGACGAAACCGCCCTTGATCTGACCGAGGCGGTTGGCCGCGAGCGCCATGTCGTCCTCGTTGACGCCGACGACGCAGATATTGTGGCTGTCATGGCCGACGGTCGAGGCGATGGCGCCCTTCTTCAGACCAAAGCCCTGCACAAAGCCGTTGGCATGATTGCCGTTGATGCCGTGGCGCTCGATGACGGCGACCTTGATGATATCTCGTCCGAGATCGACGCCGGTCTGGTTGCCCTTGGCGGGAAGATGGAAGCGGCGGTGTTCGGTGATGATCTTGCCCGGCAGCACGCCGATGACGGAGGTTTCGTTTTCGGCATAGGGAACACCGAAATCGGCGGCATTGACATGGCCCGCCTTGACGCTGTCGAGGCCAACGGGGGCCACCGGTTTGCGGGTTGCAAACAGCGCGTCATCCACCCTTCGTCCGCCGGAAAACACCATCTGCGCCTTACAGCTTTCGAGGCTGTCGACAACGACGAGATCGGCGCGCCAGCCGGGGGCAACGAGGCCGCGGTCGCGCAGGCCGAAGGCGCGGGCAGCCGAGATCGAGGCCGCGCGGTAGACCGCCAGCGGCTCCACGCCGTTGGCGATCGCTTCGCGGATCATGTAATCGAGATGACCCTCTTCGGCGATATCGAGCGGATTGCGGTCGTCGGTGCAGAGCGCAAGGAACGGCGAGAGACGCTCGGTGAGAATCGGCATCAGCGCGTGTAGGTCCTTGGAGACCGAGCCTTCGCGCACGAGGATGTGCATGCCCTTGCGGATCTTTTCCAGCGCCTCGTCTGCCGTCGTGCATTCATGGTCGGTGCGGATGCCGGTTGAAAGATAGCCGTTGAGATCGAGCCCGCGCAGGAGCGGCGCGTGGCCATCTATATGGCCGTCCTGAAAGGCTTCCAGTTTGGCAAGGCAAATCGGATCCTTGTGGATCACGCCGGGAAAATTCATGAACTCCGCAAGGCCGATGACCTTTTCATGGTTGCGGAACGGCAGCAGCTTTTCGATCGGCAGCGAGGCGCCGGACGTCTCCAGATGCGTCGCCGGCACGCAGGACGACAATTGAACCCGGATGTCCATGATCGTTTCGCGGGCGCTGTCGAGGAAGAACTGGATGCCCTCGGTGCCGAGCACATTGGCGATTTCGTGCGGATCGCAGATTACGGTGGTGACGCCATAGGGCAGAACGCAGCGATCGAATTCATGCGGGGTGACAAGCGAGGATTCGATGTGCAGATGCGTATCGATGAAGCCCGGCACGACGATTTGGCCGGAAATATCGATCTCAGTGCGGCCCTCATAGGCGGCGCACGTTCCGACGATACGGTCGCCGCAGATGGCGATGTCGCTTTCCACGAGGTCGCCCGTCACGAGGTCAAAGAAGCGTCCCCCTTGAGAACGATGTCGGCCGGTTCGCGGCCGGTGCCCTGGTCGATGAGGTCGGGGAGAGTTGGACGCATGTCGGCTCCTATTCCAATTCGGAGCACCATAGCGGTGAGTGGGGTCTGAATGGAAGGCGCAAGTCCTTCAAACAGCCGGTCAATCTTGTGGATCAGATATACAGCGCCGCCATTTTGCGCCAGGCGGAGCCGCGGTGGGCGCGACCGTTCCAGCGGTGCAACTGATGGCGGACTCCGCGTTCTGCCAATAGACGGGTGAGGTAGATATTGTTGTCGAGGAACGGATCCGCGTCGCCGATCGTGAGCACGATATCGATTTCGCGCAACCGGTCCAGCCGCCAGTCGCTGTTCAGATTGGGCAGGAAATGGAGCGGCGTGTGGAAATAGATTTCCTCGTCGTAATAGCCCTGGAACAAGTCGCCGAAGCATTCCACCTGCATCGTCAGGTCGTAGCGGCCGGAAAAGGCAACGAGCTTGCGAAACAGGTGGGGATGGCGGAAGACGAGGCTGGCTGCCTGAAAGGCGCCGAGGCTGCAGCCCTGGACGATGGTGCAGCCATGCGGGTTTTTCTGCGCCATCAGCGGCAGAACCTCGTGCAGGATATAGTCTTCAAGCGCTGCGTGGCGACGGATGCGGGCGGCGGGATGGCGGTGGCCATCGTAAAAGCTTTCGTTGGCCAGACCCTCAATGCAGTAGAGTTGAAGGTGGCCGGCTTCGATCTTGTCGGTCAGGCTCGCGACCACGCCGAGTTGTTCATATTCCCAGAAGCGACCATCCCGAGTCGGAAACATCAGCACCTTCGAGCCGGCGTGGCCGAACACGAGAAGCTCCATGTCGCGATGGAGACGCGGACTGTACCAGCGGTGGTATTCCCGGTTCATGGTGCCCTGAAGAATTGCCCGACTTTCGCCATGTGCGCCTGATGCTGCGCTTCCTCACCAGCATACTCGACATGCCCGGCATCAAGGATGAAGATTTCATTAAATTTTGACTGCGGCAAAGCGTTGGCAATAGAAAACTGGCAGGGAGGTGCGACAGCCGGGTCGAACAGGGCAACAGCCGTTAGCATGGGCGTCCGGATTCGCGATGCCGCCGTCGCAGCATCAAAGAATTGCAGCGTCTCCAGCACGTCCGGATGCCGCTTCTGATAGGCCTGCACGGCTGCCGCGCTGCCGATGGTCGGAAGCGTCAGCCAGAGCGGTCTGTTGCCGAATGTCGGCACAACCAGATGGCCGCGGTCGATGCGGGCGTCGAAAGGCAGGGCGAGTGCACCGATACCGCCGCCAAAGCTGATGCCGCTATAGCCGATCTGGCCTTTAACCTGCGGAAAGCAGGTTTCCAGAGCGGAGACTGCCACCCAAAGGTCCTCGACACAGCCGCCGATGACATAGTCCTGTGGCTTGTCGATCTTGTTGAGCACATGCCAGCCCGCATCCGGCGATATCGAAGGGTGAGCACTACGCGACAGGCCGCGAAAACAGGGAAACAGTACGGCCGTTTCTTCGACGGGAATGTCAAAATCCGGCGCATCGCGTCCGCCATAGCCGTGACCGACGACGAGCCCGCGCCGAATGGTCCCCTCCCGCGGCAAAAGCAGCCAGCCGCCGATCGTGAAGCCACCGGTCGAGGTATAGGTGATATCGTGCACCCGCCATTTCGGGTGACCGAGCGCGCTTTCGCTGATCGCGGGTTTTGGATCGATTGTCTGCGCATGGGCATAACGGGCGGTCCAGAAGTCATCGAAACCGCATGGTGCCTCCGGTGGGGTGATCGCCAAAAGAGCGTCGAGGCCCATGCCATAGGTCGGATCGAAGTCGAAGGGATGATCGGTCGGTATGCTCACGGAATGCTCGTTTCATCACGAAAAAAGCCGTGAAACTGTCGAGTCTCACGGCCGGTTTTTGTCGTTTCAGATCGGCCAGATCAGGCGTTTGCCATCAGCACCTTCCGTATCCCGTCCACCAACTCATCGATCTGCGCCTCCGTGATGATCAGTGGTGGCGAAAGCGCGATGATGTCGCCGGTGGTGCGGATCAGGAAGCCGCTTTCATAGGCCTTGAGGAAGGCGGAGAAGGCCCGTTTAGTCGGTTCTCCGGCGATCGGTGCAAGCTCGATGGCGCCGATCAGGCCGATGTTTCTGATGTCGATGACATGCGGGCAATCGGCGAGCGAATGCAGCGCCTTTTCCCAATAGGGCGCCAGCGTGGCGGCGCGGGTGAGCAGGCCTTCGTCGCGATAGGTGTCGAGCGTGGCGATGGCTGCGGCCGAGGCGATCGGATTGCCGGAATAGGTGTAGCCGTGGAAGAATTCGATCATGTGTTCCGGACCGCTCATGAAGGCATCGTGGATCGCCGAGGTGACGAAGACGGCGCCCATCGGGATGACGCCGTTGGTCAGGCCCTTGGCGGTGACGATGATGTCAGGCATGACGTCGAAATATTGCGCGGCGAACGGCGTGCCGAGGCGGCCGTAGCCGGTGATGACTTCATCGAAAATCAACAGGATGCCGTGCTTCGTGCAGATGTCGCGCAGTTTCTGGAGGTAACCCTTTGGCGGGATCAGCACGCCGGTGGAGCCGGCGACCGGCTCGACGATGACGGCAGCAATGGTCGATGCGTCATGCAGGGTGACGATGCGCTCCAGCTCGGTGGCGATGTCACCGCCATGCTCCGGCTCGCCCTTGGTGAAGGCATTCTTGTCGGGCTGGTGGGTGTGCGGCATATGATCGACGCCCGTCAAAAGCGTGCCGAACATCTTGCGGTTGGAAACGATACCGCCGACCGAGATGCCGCCGAAATTGACGCCGTGATAGCCACGCTCGCGGCCGATCAGCCGGGTGCGCGAGCCGTCGCCCTTCACGCGGTGATAGGCAAGCGCCACCTTCAGCGCCGTATCGACCGATTCAGAACCGGAATTCGTATAGAGAACGTGGTTCATGCCCTCGGGCGCGATATCGACCAGCCTGTTGGCAAGCTCGAAGGCCTTGGGATGGCCGAGCTGGAAGGCAGGCGCATAGTCGAGTTCGCCCGCCTGCTCGGCAATAGCCTCGGTGATCAGCGGGCGGCAGTGGCCGGCATTCACGCACCAGAGGCCCGCCGTGCCGTCGAGCACGGTGCGCCCGTCATGGGTGGTGTAGTGCATGTCCTTCGCCTTGACGAACAGGCGCGGCTCTTTTTGAACTGGCGGTTGGCCGTAAACGGCATCCAGAAGGCGCGAAGGTCGTTTGGGGTGGCATTCAGGCGGTTCGACATCGAAACTGTTCTCCATGGCTCTTTTGTGATGCCCGGCGGCCAAGTCCAGGGGAATGGGGAATCTTTACCTGATGGTCAAACTAACAGGGGACCATGCAGCGTCAAGTGTTTGCGTGACCGTGGAAAAACCAGTCCCATCGGCGAGAGCGTCGGTTGATTTGCGGCAATTGATTTGTCGTCTTTCCCTAAGTTTAACCTGTTTGCCGCAGAGTGCCGGGAGATTTTCCCGCAACCGGGCAAGGACATGATGACCTCGCGCAAATTTCTGGCGGCTCTTGCGCTGCCTGCCTTGTTTTCCCCGCTCGCTTCGGCTCAGGCGGCCGAGATGATTGCCGACGGTGCCTTCGACAAGGGAAGCGATACCGTCTGGGCCAGCGGTGGCGTCAACCTGTCCCGCGAAGACGGCCAGCTGTGCGCCTCGATCCCCGCCGGCGGCCAAGCATGGGACCGCCTGATCGGCGTCAACGATCTGAGTTTCATTGCAGATACGCCCTATTTGTTTTCTGTCCGGCTTGAGAGCAGCGAACCCCGGAAAATCCCGGTGCTTGTGCAGCGCAACGAAGAGCCGTGGACGGCGCAAGCTAGTTTCAATGTTGCGTCCGATGCGACCCTGCAGGCGTTCTCGTCAGTATTCCGGGCCAAGGAAGGCAACTCCGCACAAGTCATCTTCCAGCTAGGCGGTGCACAGGCACCATGGCGCATGTGCCTCGATGTCTTGTCGGTGCGGGAGGCTTCAGCAGAAGAGATGGCGCAAGCCGAATCAAAACCGCAGATGCTTGTGCCTGACGATGCAAGTCCGCGGGTGAATCAGGCGGGCTATTTTGCTGATGGCCCGAAGCGTGCGACGGTTTTGAGCGAAGGGCAGGAGCCTCTGCCGTTCCAACTGGTTGATGCGGCCGAAACGGTCGTCGGCGAGGGCATGACCGAACCCATGGGCTTTGACGCTACCGTCGAAGCCGGCACGCAGGTTGCCGATTTTTCGAAGTTTCAGACGCCGGGTGAAGCCTACAAGTTGGTTGTCGGGGACAAGGCAAGCCAACCCTTTTCGATCGGCCATGACATCTATTCCAGGCTGCGCATTGATGCGCTTTCCTGGTTTTATCCGCAGCGCAGCGGCACCGAGATCAAAGGCGAGATCGCGGGGAGGCCTATGCGCGCCCGGCCGGCCATATAGGGCTTCGTCCCAATGATGGTGACACCAGCGTGCCCTGTCTCTCGGGCGAGGCTGCAACCACACTGTTTGGGGATTGGTCCTGCAGCTACCAGCTGGATGTTTCCGGCGGCTGGTACGATGCCGGCGACCAGGGGAAATATGTGGTGAATGGCGGTATTGCCGTTGCGCAATTGCTCGGCACTTTCGAGCGTGGTCTGGCCTTTGGCGGCGGTGCGTCTCCTGTCTTGAGCGATAGCCTGTCGCGTATTCCGGAAACCGGCAACGGGGTACCCGACCTTCTCGACGAGGCGCGCTGGGAGCTCGAATTTCTGATGAAGATGATGGTGCCGGACGGCCAGCCGCTGGCGGGCATGGTGCACCATAAGATGCATGACGCCGAGTGGACAGGCGTGCCGATGCTGCCGCATCTCGATCCGAAATTGCGCGTTCTGCATCGCCCATCGACGGCAGCGACCCTCAATCTGGCGGCAGCCGCTGCGCAAGGGGCCCGGTTGTTTTCAAGCTATGACGCCGCGTTTGCGGACCACCTTCTTGCCGCTTCCAAAAAGGCATGGCTTGCGGCGGCAGCCAACCAGGTCCTTTACGCGCCACAATCGGACGGCCTGCAGGGCGGTGGCGACTATTTCGACGACGACATCACCGACGAGACCTACTGGGCAGCCGCGGAGCTTTACCTCACCACCGGCGAGGCGCCGTATCTCACAGCGCTCAAGGCCTCGCCGCACTGGGCAGGCCCCGTTTTCTCGGCCATCGGCGCCTTCGACTGGCGCAGCACGGCCGGCCTCGCCCGTCTCGATCTCGCGCTTTACGGCGAGACGTTGCCTGAGGAGGAAAGGGCCATGATCCGCGACAGCGTCATTTCGGCGGCGCGGGAATTTCAGGCGCTGCAGGGCAGAGAGCCCTTCGGGCAAATCTATCGCCCCAACAACAACCGCTATGACTGGGGGTCCAACCAGCTCATCCTGCAAAACATGATCGTCTTGTCTGCGGCCTTCGATCTGACCGGCGAACGGTCGTTCCTGGGTGCGGTGCGCGAAAGCATGGATTATATTCTCGGGCGCAATGTCATGAACCTTTCCTATATCACCGGCTATGGCGCTGTCTGGTCGAAGAACCAGCACAGCCGCTGGTACGCCAACCAGGTGGACGACAGCCTGCCCAATCCGCCGGTGGGGTCGCTTGCCGGCGGGCCGAACTCGACGCTGGTCGATGATGTCGCCAAAGCGAAGCTGCAGGGCTGTGCGCCGCAGGCCTGTTATATCGACGACATCATGGCCTGGGGCACCAACGAGATCACCATCAACTGGAACGCACCGCTCGTCTATATCGCCTCTTTCCTGGCGGATGCGCGATGAGCGATAAGGCGAAGACAGGCATCGCCTTCATCGGCACGGGCTTCGTTGCCGACTACTACATGACGACGCTTGCCAACCACCCGGGCCTTGGGCTCGCGGGCGTATGGGATCGCGATGGCGCGCGGCTCAAACAGTTCTGCAGCTATTGGAACATCAGGGACTACGGATCTGAGGATGCCCTTCTTGCTGATGCCGGCGTGGATATCGTCGTCAACCTCACCGTTCCGGAAAGCCATTATGCGGTGAATAGGGCGGCCCTGATCGCCGGCAAGCATGTCTATTGCGAAAAGCCATTGGCGATGCAGGTGGAGCAGGCGCGCGAACTGGTCGATCTGGCAAGGGAGCGCGGATTGGTGCTTGCCGCAGCCCCCGCCAATGCGCTCAGCGATGCGCAGGCCCATTGTGCCGCAATCCTCTCCTCCGGCGCCATTGGCACGCCGCGGCTTGCCTATGCGGAAATGGAGGATGGTCCAGTCTTTCTCGATAACTGGCAGCAATGGCGCAGCCGGTCCGGCGCAAAATGGCCGGGTGTGCATGAATTCGAGATCGGCTGCACGCTTGAACATGCGGGCTATGGCATGAGCTGGCTGGTCTCGCTGTTCGGCCCGGTCAAGCATCTCGATGCGTTCTCGGCCCTGACGTTTCCGAACAAGGGGCCTGGAACCGAAGGGCTAACGCTCGCGCCGGATCTGTCCGTTGGTTGCCTGACCTTCGCATCCGGCCTGACGGCGCGCATCACCTGCGGCCTCGCCGCGCCACGCGACCGCTCGCTGACCATTATCGGCGACAAGGGAACAATTGTCGTGCGCGATCTCTGGGACAACCGGTCGCCGGTGCATCTTGAGCTTGCCGGCCAGAAGCGTCCCTTGTTGCATCGCGTGGTCGATCGCCTGGAACGGCAGATGCGGCGCAAGTTTCCGTTCCGACTAATGGCCGGGAAGGCCATCGCGTATCCAATGGCGCCTCGCAAAATCCAGTTGCCGGCCTATCCGTCGCAAATTGATTTTGTTCGCGGCATTGCAGCGCAGGCCGATGCAATCCGCGCCGGCCAGACGCCAATCTTTTCCGGCGAAACGGCCCTTCATCTCACCGACATCGTTCTGGCGTTGAACAGCGGCAAACGGAACTACAGTCTATGAAGCCGGTTGCGCGCGGATGGCTTCGATAATTTCCAGGGCTTCGATGCTGGCGCTCAGCGGCATGCGCGATTCTTCACGGGCGCCGGACCGGATCGCTCTGGTCGCTGCCGCGATCTCGAACTGCAGGCCGTTTCCGTCGAAAGCATGATCGAAGGTTTTCAAACCCGGCACAGGCAGGCGCCGGACGATCTTGCTCATGATGCTTGACAGCCGACCCGGTAGGGTTGGTGCTACAAGCCTTTGGGCAATGCGGTTTCTGGTCAAAAACACGCGGCTTGCCTTCAGGAACGGGGCCTCAAGGATCAGGGAACCGGTTTCTCCTGAAATGACCAAACGATTGCCGCCATTGCGATCGAATCCGCAGTCGAAAGCCGCATCGAAGCCGGCATAGTGCATTTTACCATGCGCGGACATATCGACGCCGGTGGAGGCTGCGGTCCATTGCCCGCTGACCATTTTGGGAGAGCCGAACAGCGTCAGCATCAGCGCAATGGGGTAGATGCCGAGATCGTAGAGTGCGCCACCGCCAAGCGCCTGCGAAAAGAACCGGCTGCCGGGATCGAAAGGCTTCTTGAAAGCCAGTTCGGCGGAAACACCGGTAATTCTGCCGATTACGCCGTTTTTCAGCAGGGTTCGGACATGGTCGATGGCCGGGAGATAGGCGGTCCACATGGCCTCCATGGCGAAGGTCTGCGTCGCGTAGGCGAGTGCCGCAAGTGCGCGCGCCTCATGCGAGGACGTCACCAGCGGCTTTTCGACGAGAACCGGTTTTCCCGCAGTCAGAAGGCTACGGGCCTGTTCATAATGGGCGACGTTGGTGGAGGCGATATAGACGGCATCGACGTCACGAGCCATCAGGGACGCATCGTCATAGGCGCGGATATCGGCAAAACGCGCGGAAAAATCGCGGGCTGTGGAAATGTGGCGCGAGCACACGGCAATGAGTTTAGCGCCCGCTACAAGCTGTATATCCTGCGCGAACACCGTCGCGATCGCGCCGGTCCCGATCAAGCCCCAGCGCAAGGGAAGATTTCTTGATGTTGCATCGTTGTGGATCATGGGGCCGATCCTGCACGGCAACTCTCAAAAGCGCGTAAACGGCAGCGCCAATTCGTTCAAACCTCCCCCGGATCAATGTCCGAGAGGTGATAGGACAACGGATACGGCGCTGCGGCACCGACCCTTCAGGGAAAGTCACGCTCGCAAACGTTGTGTCGTCGTGTCTGCCGTCTCTTCCGGATAGATGTCCTTAAGGGTCTCGAGAATCTTCAGAACGGCATCCGACGAGCTCGAATAATAGATCGTCTGCGCGTCGCGACGTGTCGTGACGAGGTTTTGGGCGCGCAGTTTCGAAAGATGCTGCGATAGTGCCGACTGGCTAAGACCGACCTGGTTCGCAAGCGCGCCCACAGCCATTTCCTCACGGACGAGCGATGTGAGAATCAGCAGTCGTTTGGGATTGGCCATGGCGGACAAGAATCCAGCGGCCACCTCTGCCTTGACGTGCGTCTGGGGAGAAATTGTTTGCATTCAAAGCTCCATGCGAAATTACATCACGCTTGGTTATGAGTGTGAAGTTGAGATAATTAGACGTGATGAATAAAAGGACAACCACCTACTGCAAAAAATCGGGGTAGGTGACGGCATTTAACCGTAAAGTTTTTTAAGAGCGGCCGCAATCCTGAAGTGTTTTGCAGGAGCACATCGAATTCCAGCCGTTTCAACTGATCGCCGCTTGCCAAATCGAGTCCGGCAGCGTCGATTCCGCAGATCAGCCACCTCTCTCCCTTGGCGCCACAATAGATCTCGCGCGTAGTGACTCGCCGCATCAGCATGATCGCTGTTCATGTGCGCGATCGCGCCTGCTTCGATCTCGGCTAGCTCTGCAACCGCTGGTGATTCGATCAGGAGGTCCGCGGCATCCATCAGGAAGGCCCGGCCGAAGCCGCCATTCATGCTGGCCTTGACAGGTACAAGCCGGAAAAAGCTGAAGTCTGGAAAATCGACGTAAAGCTGCGCCTTTGGATGACGCCGGATGAACCGTTGGCGAATGGAAGAATGCTCGGGGCCTTCCCGCTGAACCTTTTTCGCCAGGCATTGCACCGTCAACCGGGCATGGGCGAGGGGATCGCCCTTGCCAATGTCTCCTGTCAGCAGCGAGCATCGGGGATCGGCGACGAGCGCCTGCGTATGGGTAGACAGGGCCGAGACGAGGATGACCGGTGTTCCGTCGATATCCATTCCCAGCAGCACGCGGCTGACGAAGGGAAAGCCGTCGCTGTTCGGCTCGATCACCGCAAGGGCAGCACTTCGGGCTGAACGCAGCAGGATACGCGCCTGCTTGCGGGCCTGATCGTCGGTCTCCCTGATGACGGAAGGTTTGTCTGCCATGCTCTCACCTCCAACGCAGACGCCCGGAACGTTGAGATCCGGGCGCTCGATACTTCGTTTCAACAGATCTAGTCAGGGTCTGTTGCGGTGTCGCGTCAGACCTTCGACAATATTCTGGGCATTGATCGTGCCGACGATGGCACCGTTGTCAACCACCCCGATGCTGCCCGGTTGGCGCGACATGGCGTCGAGAATGTCGATCAGCGGTGTCGTCGGTTTGGCGGTCGCGGTGACGCCGGCAGCACTGTCGGTGCGGTTGATGCCCTGGCTCATGACGTCGAGCGCCGTCAGCATGGTGATCGGGTTCATATGCTGGACGAAATCCGCGACATACTGGTTGGCCGGGTTCTTGACGATATCCTGCGGCGTGCCGCACTGGATGATGCGGCCGCCTTCCATGATGGCGATGCGGTTGCCGATGCGGAAGGCTTCGTCGAGATCGTGGCTGACGAACAGGATGGTCTTCTTCAGGCGGCGCTGGAACTCCAGCAGTTCGTCCTGAAGCCGGGTGCGGATCAGCGGGTCGAGGGCCGAGAAGGGTTCGTCCATCAGGAGGATCGGTGCGCCGGTGGCAAAGGCCCGCGCCAAACCCACGCGCTGCTGCATGCCGCCCGAGAGTTCCTTGACCTGCCGGCCGGCCCACTTCGTCAGGTTGACGAGTTCGAGTTGCTCGGCAACCCGGTCCTTGCGCTCCTTGTCCGGTATCCCGGCCAGCTCCAGACCAAAGCCGACATTGTCCTCGACGGTGCGCCACGGCAGCAATGCGAACTGCTGGAACACCATCGAGACATCGTGCATGCGGAAATCGCGCAGTGATTTCGCGCTGGTTTTGTAAGGATTGATGTTTCCGTTGCGGGTCTTGACCTGAACTTCGCCGCGCACGACGGGAGCAAGCCCGTTGACGGCGCGCAGCAGCGTCGATTTGCCGGATCCGGACAGGCCCATAAGGACAAGGATTTCGCCTTCCTGGATTGCGAGCGATGCGTCGGCGACACCGAGAACTAAGCCCGTGGCCGCACCGATTTCGTCGCGGGTCTTGCCCTGATCGACCATGGCAATGGCCGCTTCCGGCCTGTTGCCGAAGATGATGTCGACATTCTTGAAAACGACGGCATCGGTCATGCGCCTTCTCCTTCGTCGGATGCGCGGAACAGGCGGTCGAGAATGATCGCCAGGATGACGATGCAGAGACCGGATTCGAAGCCCATGGCGATATTCACGGTATTGAGCGCGCGAACCACTGGGACGCCCAAGCCGGCCGCACCGACCAGCGCCGAGATAACCACCATCGACAGCGACAGCATGATTGTCTGCGTCAGGCCGGCCATGATCTGCGGCATGGCAAACGGCAGCTCGATCTTGCGCAGCACCTGCATCGGCGTGGCGCCGAAGGACTGGGCCGCTTCGACCAGCGATGGCGGTGTCGAGATGATCCCGAGGCGGGTGAGCCGGATCGGTGCAGGAATGGCGAAGATCACGGTCGCTATCAGGCCGGGGACCATGCCGAGACCGAAGAGTACGAGGGCCGGGATCAGATAGACGAAGGTCGGGATGGTCTGCATCAGGTCGAGGATCGGTCGCATGACGGCGTAGATCCAGGCCCGGCGGGCCGCCGCGATGCCAAGCGGGATGCCGACCGCCATGGAGACGAAGCTGGCGGCCAGCACAAGTGCCAGCGTCTCGGTCGTCGCCTTCCAATATCCAAGGTTGATGATCATGAGCAGGCCGAGAAGCGTAAACAGCGTCACGCCGATCGAGCGGCGGAACCAGTAGGACGCGGCGGTCACGATCGCCACGACGACCAGCGGATGGGGCGTTTGCAGAATCCAGAGGATGACATTCACCACGCCAGACAAAAGGGCGGAGAGGTTGTCGAAGAAGCCTTCGAAATTGGTCGTCAGCCAGGTGAAGAAATCCTTCGCCCAGCGGCCTATGGGGATGCGTCGTGAGGGGTCAGTGAGCCATTCCACGGATTGTTCGCCTGGTTCTCGAGATCAAGGATGGGAGCGGATGCGCGTGAAAAAGGCAGGGACTTTGCCCTGCCTCTTGTCGTTCGATCAGAGACCGAGAGCGGTCTTAACCGCCGGCAGGCCTTCGCCGCCATCCTTCGCGGTGACACCGGCGAGCCAGGGCTCGATGGCCGCCGGGTTGGCCTTGAGCCATTCCGTAGCTGCCGCTTCCGGATCGGCACCATCGTTCAGGATCTTGCCCATAATCTCGTTTTCCATGGGCAGCGAGAACTTGAGATTGGTGATGAACTTGCCGACGTTCGGGCATTCGGCGACGTAGCCTGCCCGTGTATTGGTGTAGACCGTCGCGCCACCATAGTTCGGACCGAATGTGGAATCGCCGCCGGTCAGATAGGTCAGCTTGAAGGACGAGTTCATCGGGTGCGGTTCCCAGCCGAGGAAGACGACCGGCTTTCCGTCCTTATCGGCACGCGCGACCTGCGCCAGCATGCCCTGTTCGGAGGATTCAACGACTTCGAGGCCGCCCATGCCCATCTCGTTCTTCTCGATCAACGTCATGACGAGCCGGTTGCCGTCATTGCCCGGCTCGATGCCGTAGATTTTGCCTTCCAGCGCGTCCTTGTGCTTGCCGATGTCGGAGAAGTCCTTGATGCCAAGGGCTGCGCCGGCGGCATTGGTCGCGAGCGTGTACTTGGCGCCTTCGAGGTTGACACCCGTCGCATCAACGCTCTTGTCGTCGAGATAGGGCTTCACATCTTTTTCCTGGGCGGGCATCCAGTTGCCGAGGAATACGTCGATGTCCTTGTTCTTCAGCGACTGGTAGGTAACCGGAACGGACAAGACCTTGACGTCCGTCTCATAGCCGAGGCCCTTGAGAAGCACGGATGCCGTCGCCGTCGTTGCCGTGATGTCGGTCCAGCCGACGTCGGAAAAACGAACGGTGCCACAGGCTTCCGGCTCGGCAGCGAAGGCCGGTACGGCCGAGATTGCGCTGACAGATACAGCAGCTGCAAGTGCGAATTTCAGTGAAAGAATGTTGGTCATGCTGATTATTCCCCTGTCTTTATCATTAGCCAATCATCAAATGTCCGCCAGTTCAAGCGTCTTTGATGTTGCCCGGAGTGTATTTGGACATTTGCCGGAGGCGGCTTCGTAAAGCGACGCGAAATGTCGCATTGCTTGCGTTTCACCTGCGTCCCTCAATTTTCTGTGTTTTTCGTCGTTGCGCTCTGGCCTTCCGCTCCCGCTCTCGTCAAGAACATTTGCAACATACAGGAGAGGACGCCATGGCAAAACTGTATTTCAGCTACGCCACGATGAACGCCGGAAAATCGACCATGCTCCTGCAGGCGTCGTACAATTATCGCGAGCGCGGCATGCGCACCGTCATCCTGATCGCGGCCTTCGACGATCGCGCCGGGACTGGGCGGGTGTCCTCGCGCATCGGCCTGGTCGAAGATGGCATCGCCTTCCACCACGGGGATGATCTCTACGCGTTGGTAGAGCGGCTCCATGCGGAAGAACCGATTGCCTGCGTTTTCGTCGATGAGGCCCAGTTTCTGGAGGCCGATCAGGTCTGGCAACTTGCGCGCGTTGCCGACCGGATCGGAATTCCGGTCATGGCCTATGGTTTGCGCACCGATTTTCAGGGTAAGCTCTTTCCCGGCTCCATGGCACTTTTGGCGATTGCCGACGAGATGCGCGAAGTCCGCACCGTCTGCCATTGCGGCCGCAAGGCAACCATGGTGGTGCGCCTTGACGGTGAAGGTGCCATCGTTCGCGAGGGCGCGCAGGTGGATGTTGGCGGCAATGACAAGTACGTGGTTTACTGCCGCCGTCACTGGGAAGACAAGATGAACGAGGCTTGAGGATAGCTATCGCTTTTCGCCCGATGCGTTCATGATAGCCGTCTGTCCCATCTGTCGTGAAAGCCCGCTGATGTTCATTCGCGCCATTCTGACCACGCTCTGTCTCTGGCTGGCCGCAGGCTACGCCCACGCCGATGGCGACGCAGTTGCCGGAGCGCTGATTTTCAAGAAATGCGGCGCCTGCCATACTGCGACCGAAGCGCTGAACCGCGTCGGGCCGAGCCTGATGGGGATCGTTGGCCGGCCGGTGGCGACAGTACCGGACTATAATTATTCGTCGGCGATGATGTCCTTTGGAGAAGACGGCAAGCTCTGGGACGAAGCGCGGCTGTCGGAATATTTGTTGAGCCCGAAGTCAATGGTGCCGGGAACGAAGATGACCTTTGCCGGCCTGCGTAAGCCCGCCGATATCGCCGACCTGATCGCCTATCTCAAGACTGCGACGGCTGCACAATAGGTCGGGGTGAAAATCGCTTGCCGCACACTTGTGCTTCAAATCCCCGGTCCCATTATATAGGTTGATGTCATGACTGAATAATCGGGTCCGGCGATGCGTCTGGCCATAACAACAGCATCAAGGGGATGAGGGATGGCGACGTTACAGAATTTTGAGAGCGAAATCGAGAAAACGCGCGGCATCGTGGCCCAGATGCGCGGCAAGATGGACCAGTCCAGCGCCGTGCTCGATCAGTTCGCCAAGGCCGATACCAAGCTCGGCGACGTCAATTTCGATATCGAGAATGCAAGGATCAACGACGTCATCAACCAGCAGCGGGTGATGGAAGGCAATATTGCTGACCTGATCATCGGGCTTGAGGATGCGACGAACACGTTCGGCGCCGAATTCGAAACTATGAAGAGCTATACCGGCTACGAGAAATTCATCGGCATCTTTTCCAAGCAGAGCATGCAGCGCATGCGCACCGACCGCGTGCGCAACATGTCGCTCGCCGGAAACCTGCAGCAGCTTCTGTCGAAGTCGGATACCATCGTCGGCATCCTCAAGGAGCAGAAGGCCGTTCTCGACCAGCGCTACAAGCAGTCGGAAGCAAGCCTCATCCAGGTGATCGAGCGCCGCAAGGGCACGATGACGGCGCTGCAGGAAACCCAGAAGCGCATCGAGGAACTCAACCCGATGCTGATGGACATAGAAAACCGGATCGCCGCCTCGACCGACCAGATGTCGCGGGCGCAGCTCGAGGGCGAACGGTCGGCGATGGCTACCGAATACAATCAGAAGCAGGCCAAGGAGCAGGAGTTGCTCGCCGAAAGCCAGACGCTCGAGCGTTATACCTCGATGTTCCAGACCTTTGTGGATTCGCTCAACAACCAGATCGCCGCGCAGAACACGCTGATCAACAAGCTGACGATCGATACCGAACAGCGCATCGTGCTTTACAAGGCGCTCGAAGACTCCTTGAAGACGGCGGCCCAGCAGGATGTCGCCCACAAGATCAACACGCTCGGCAGCCAGGTGGATACGGCAGCCGAAGAAACAATGGCCGGCATCGGCTCGGCATCACAGCGCCACATTGGTGATCTCCTTGAGATGCACGAGAAGAACATGCTGTCGACGCAGGATATCCAGCGCCGCAAGAAGCTTGCCGACGACGCCTTTGCCCGCCGCTTCCAGGCGGTCATGGACAAGCACAATTCCGCGAACTACGTGAAACCGTGATGGGCTTTTCGGCGCCGACCATGCCGTGTTTGAATGTTGAGAACATTGCCATTTGCTGCCACTTCTCCCCAGCGGGGAGAAGTGCAGAGCGCATGCGAGGCGATGAGGGGTGGTGCAGCATACTCTGCATACGCCGCGCCACCCCTCATCCGGCGCTACGCGCCACCTTCTCCCCGCTGGGGAGAAGAGGGGCGCCAATCATGAACGCAGCAACCCAAGGCCCCGTCGGCCAGTATTTCGCGTCGATCCGGGCAGCACTCGGCGGGCTCGAAATCTTTCTGGGTGACCGCAACTCGCCGCTTTATCGCAATTCCGTGGTCGGCGAGGTCGTGGTCCCCTATCTCGACCGGTTGAAGGCATCGTTTTCCTGCTGGGAAAATCGGATCGGCTTTATCGAGCAGTTCCGGATTTCACGCGCCGAAAGTGGTTTCCCGGTTTTCCAGAACGTGTTGGAGCTCGAAAACGATCGCCAGACCTCGGAAAAGCGGCTGGCCAACATTCCCGCCGCAGATGTGCTGCGCGAAGAAATGGTCGATTTCATTCTCCGCCAGAAGGCTTTTCCGGAAGCGCTTCAGGGTCGCATGGCCGAGCGGCTCTACCTCGAACAGATCGGCAAGGGCGATATCTTTTCGCCATTCATCCTGCCGGAAACCATCCGCGTCGCCGTCAATCCGAAGACGATGCGACCCTACTATGTCGTCGCCTGGGGCGCCTTTGACGGCACCAGCACGCTGCCGATGGTCTACATGGCGACGATCGAGGATTCGTCCGAAAATATCGTCAAGGCGCTGGTGACCAAGGACGGCAAGCTCAACCCCGAAACGGAAATCGTGCTGCCGGTCGGCGGCCTGCTCAATCCGGAGCTTGCCACCCGCTTCGACGATTTTGCGCTGAAGAACAGCGCCTACTCGCTGACGCCGGCAACGATCGCCACCAATATGGATGCGGATTTTCCGGAACTGCATCCCAAGCAGTTGCGCCGCATCGTGCTCGGTCCCTTCTATTCGGCCGGCATCACCGAGAACAATGCCAAGATCAACGAGATCCTGTCCAAGGTGCGCAAGACGGAAAATGCCTGGCTCCTGACATGGACGGTGCAGGAGGTGTTTTCCAAGGCCGAGCGCCCGGCAAAAAGGGCTTCTGGTCGACGACGCCGGCTATGGAAGAATTTCACATCGAGACCGAAGATCTCGAAGCCGCCCGCATGGGTGTCAGTGCCTACGAGAAGCATGCGCTCGTGCCGCACGATGCCTATCAAGCGCTCTATGCCAGCGGCGAGGTCGCCTCGATCTTCGGCGATTACAAGGTACACGTGATTTCCGGAAACCAGGTCATCAGCGAGGTTTGAGGCCATGTCCCTGAATGCAGGTCTGACGACAATTCACGAAGACGACATCGCCAAGCACCAGGCGCTGGCGCAGGGCATGGTGACACGGCTGATCATCCTGGAGGCTGATGATCCGGCGACAGTGACGGCGCTTGCCGGCACGGGACGGCGCTTCGTTTCGACGGTGGCGACGACCGGCAGCCGGCGGACCCGGGAAGTCGAGCTTTCGAAGACGATCCAGTCTGTCCGTCTTGCCGATCCGCTGATGTCTCCGGCCCAGCATGCGCTGCTCTTTCGCGCCCGGCGCGGGCTGCAGGTGGCGCTGGCCGTTGCCGACGTATTTGCCCGGCAGACCAATCTGGAGGGCCTGCAATCGCGCAATGCCACAGCGCCGCTGTCCGGCGATGATGCCGCGCAGTTCAAGGCGTTGTTGTCAGCCTGCGCCTACGTCTCCGCCTTCACGCTTGCCGCCTATCTTTCCTCGACGCTTTCGGGGGAAGGGAGCCGGTCGAGGATGCGAAGGAGCCGGACTTTCTTTTGATACGCCACAGGATGCGCTGAAATCGATGATCGCGGCGCTCGACCGCTCCGTCTCCGGTGCGCCTGACGACGCGGCATTGACCGCTCGCGCCCGTGCCTTCGCCCGCATCGCGATCGAAGGACTGATCGGCCGTAAGGCCCGGTTCACGGGGCTGTCCAGCTTCGAAAACGTGCATATCCGCATTGAGCAGGATGATTTCACTCTCAATGGCTTCGACGTTGCGCCGGGACAGAAGCGCAAAGCCCTGTCGATGACCTTCAAGAAGCCGCAGGAAATCATCGGCAACCACATCGCCAAATACCAGGCGCTGAAATTGTCGAAGATGCTGATGGCCTATGATTTCGACCGGCAGATGAACCCGTTCGTCGAACTCGGCGGCTTTCTCTTCACCTTCATCGGCGACGGCATGCCGGGCACCGGCAAGACCATCCTGATCCAGATGCTGGCGGGCCTGCTCAACGATTACTGCCAGATCGCCGGTTATGCCTTCCACTACGAGAATTTCGGCGTCGACCAGATTTCGTCCTATCAGGGCAAGTCCGGCCAGAACTGCAAGGAATTCGTCAACAACATCATCAATCCGAAGGCGATCGGCTTCGGTACGATCGACGATGTCGATCAGGTGGCTGCCAAGCGTTCCGACGATCGCGCGTCGGCCGGCCAGCACGAGGTCACCGCCGTGCTGATGGAAAGCTTTGCCGGCGCCTCGACCGTCATTCGCGGCAACTGCACCTTTGGCATGTTTTCCAACTACCCTGAGAACGTCGATGATGCCCTGCGTCAGCGCGCCGGAGCCCGGTGGCTTGTCGACGGGCCGCAGACGGAAGGCGACTATATCGACATCTTCGCAATGCTCGTCGGAAAGAACCACAAGATCCCGCTCGGCGAGCACGCGCTTTTCGAGGGGCAGGAGATCAAGAAGGCGGTTTCGCAATCCTACGAGGCCCATGGAAAGCCGAAGGAAGACGGCTTGCTCGCCGTCTGGGAGCGCTTCGAGAAGGAAGAGGGCCGGATCGAGACGATCGCCGATGTCGGCGCCTATCTGCACATGATCAAGGTCGCAGAGCCGCGCTTTACCGGCCGGGCGATCAAGAACATCACCGACGCGATCAAGATGCGGGCCATGGATGTCGAATTGCCCGACGACTGGTTCAAGGATGCCGGATCCTTCATGCACAAGCCCTACGACGAGAAGAAGGCTATGATCGAGGAGTTGCGCGGGCCGATCACGATCGACATGGTGCTGCAGGAGATCAACCGCTACGCCGACAGCGAATTCCGTTACACCGACAAATCCGACGATGCTGCCGTGACCGACATCATCCGCCGCGAACGCCAGCGCGAAAAGGCAATCCGCGAAATCGAGGCGATGAAGGGCGATGGCCGTTGGTAGGAGTCACTTCTGCACCCCTGTGGCATGGCACTCTCCCTGTTCCTATGATATGCCTTGGGATACATATATCCCAAGGGGGCATCCCATGACACGACAGACTGCGATACGTCTCCCCGATGAGACATATGAACGGCTACAAGTGCTGGCGACGCGGACCGGCAGGACCGCGACCTATTATATCCGGGAAGCGATCGAACAGCATCTTGAAGACCTCGAGGATATCTATCTGGCGGAGCAGGTTCTGGAGAAGCTGGCCCGCGGTGAAATCACCACACGCCCTCTAGCGGAAGTGATGGCCGAGCTTGGTCTGGACGATTGACATAACCAACAATGCTGAAAAGGCATTGCGGAAGATGGGCTCTTCCGATGTGCGTCGCCTCCGCGACTTTCTTTTTGGCCGGGTTGCGCTTCTCGACGATCCTCGCCAGATCGGCCAAGCCTTGCAGGGCAATGAACTCGGTCATCTCTGGCGTTACCGTGTCGGGGACTTTCGCGTTCTCTGTGAAATCCGCGATAACCGCCTTGTTATTCTTGTGGTCGAAATCGGTCATCGTCGCGAAGTCTACAGATGATCCACACATGATCGGTCCCGCATGAAACGCCTCCTTGAAGCCGAACTGATCTACGGTCGCCTGCTCGAAATTTCCGAGCCGCATCTGATTGCGCGTTACAACAAGGCGCTGCAGGGTTTTGGTCTGCGCCCGACGGCACTTTCCACATTTTGCATCGATATGACCGGCTTTTCGCCGGAGATTGCCGATGAACTCGGGGATCGCGATTATCTTGATCCCAACCGGGTGAACCGCCGTTTCATCATCATGACGCCGGACCAGGTCGAACTTCCGGTCGTGCATACGAGTTTTTCCAATACCGCTGCGTTGATGCACGAGTTCTTCAATGCCAACAGCCGCGCCATCAATGCCGTGACGATCAAGGATGCGCTCTATGGCGAGATCGAGGACAGCGTCTCCGATGTCAAGGACATAGACGATCTGCTTTCCATCAACGAGGTGCGCTTCCGGGTTCTCTCTGCCGAGGATATGCTCGGCAAGGCGGCCGAACTGCGGTCTCTCGCTGACCGGCTGAAATCGGTTCCGACCGCCTGGGCCGACGACGTTCTGCTCAATCGGATGGTTGAGCTGGCCAAGGTGACCGGCGACATCCGCCAGAACGCTCTGGTCCCGGATCAGCTGGTGTTCCGGCATGAAGCCTTCTGGGCCAATCATTTCGGCGGCGTCTACGTCTTCCTCGACGACAAGACGACGACGGTGATCTGCGATCCCTCGGTTCCGGGCTTTCGCCGGTCGCGGCCGTGGCAGGTGGGCTATATCGGGCTCAACGACCACCAGCGGATCTATGATTTCCTGGTGACGACCAAACGGCTGCAATTGCCGCAGGCTTCCTGGGTCGAAAGCTCCGGCCTCTATCAGCATCGCGCCGACATGATCCTGCGTGGACTGATCAACGAAGCGGAACCTACGACCGACCAGACCGCCATCGACCGAATCTGGCTGCAGACCTGGATGCACCGCAATGCCGACCGCGTGGGCAAGAATGGGCTTTACCCCTTTTTGCAGGAAACGATCCGCACGGTTGCTGCAACCGGCAGCGTCAAGATGCAGGATGTCGCGCCCGACAGGCGGTTCCTGCTCGTGCGGGCAGCCCCCGAGCATCCCGACCAGTGGTTGACGAACCGGCTGATTTCGCAGCTCGTTCCGCAGGATTTCGTCTCGCGTTTCGTTTTTGACAAACAGGGTTTCTATGCGGCCTATGATCACTACAGTGAAAAATTTCGCGATTATGTTGTGGCGACGCTGACCGGGACTTATCTGATGGACAAGGTCGCCTTTCGCCGGCGCCTATACGGTTTGAAGGAGGACACTGATGCTTGATCCGATCGTCGCGTTTTTTCAGCGCATTTTTTCCGCTATCGGTCGCGGCATCGGCCTCGTGATCGCCTGGATCTGCTGGCCCTTCATCGCCGCTGGCCAGTGGTATAATGGCCGCAGCTGGGTCATCAAGGGGCCGATCGGAATCGGCCTCATAGGGCTGGTTGGTCTCTACGGCTATTTCATCTGGCAGGCGACCTTCTGGACCAATTTCAATCCGGATTATGTCAACGCCTATAATCTCGCGGCCCGCAAGAACGACGCCGGCCTGCCGGTCAAGGCGGCCAGTGGCCAGACTACACCCGCCAATACCTGCGAGCGTTCGGCCATTGTCGATGTGACCGCTGACCTGATCGACTACAACGTCAACCAGAATGCCTGGATTTCGTCGATGATCCTCTACAAGGCGGGTCTGTTCGGCATGGATTGGGATAATACGCCCTGGCTCGACAACAAGGCGTCGTTCCAGCGCGGGGTCAACGAGGCGGTGCGGCGCACCACGGTAGAGCTGGTCGATTCGCTCGTTCGCATGCGCGGTACGTCGGGTATCAACCCGCTTCTCCAGAGCGTGCGCAGCAAGATGCAGTATGAGGAGACGAACTGGTATTTCGGCCTGTCGCCCTTCGGTCCGCTGACGCCGACGCCGTCGCAGTATCGCGCGGCCATGGTTGATCTCAGGGCATTCAACGGCGAGCTTGCCAAATGCGCGGCGACCTTCGATGCCCGTGCCGACAATTTCCTGGAATTCATGGACCGCATTGCGAGCTCCATCGGCAGCACGTCTGCGATGCTGCGCGAGCGCTCCGAGAACTACAATGGCGGCTTTTTCGACACCCGCGCCGATGACCGGTTCTGGTTCGCCTATGGCCAACTCTATGGCTATTACGGCGTTCTTTCGGCCGCGGGTGCCGATTTCGATGGCGTCATCACCCAGCGCGGTCTGACGCCGATCTGGACGGAAAGCATCAAGCAGTTGCGGGCGTCGCTGCGCATCCAGCCATGGATCATCTCCAATGCGCGCGAGGACGGCCTGTTCGCCACGCACCTCGCCACGATGGGCTTTTATATCCTGCGCGTGCGCTCCAATCTCGTGGAAATGCGCGACATTCTCGCTCGATAGCTGCGTCGGTTCCGGCCTGTGCCGGAACGACTCATTCCGATCTTGCAACAAACGGCGGGCCGGGGGCGATATTGTCGCTCCGGCCCGGTCGATCTGTCGTTTTTAGCGCATCAGACGGCAAACTAGGGCGTGGAAACGGGCTCTCCTTCACGATCTTATGGCGATAAGAACAAAAGGTGGAAGGGAGAGACACCGCATGGCTGAGGTAAAGTCCGACATCGAGATTGCACGGGCCGCGAGGAAGAAGCCGATCATGGAGATCGGCGAAAAGCTTGGTATTCCATCCGAACATCTTTTGCCTTACGGCCACGACAAGGCCAAGATCAGCGCCGCCTTCATTGCGGGACAGAAGGGCAAGAAGGACGGTCGGCTAATCCTAGTCACGGCGATCAATCCGACGCCGGCGGGTGAAGGCAAGACGACAACGACGGTCGGGCTCGGCGATGGGCTGAACCGCATCGGCAAGAAGGCTGTCGTCTGCATCCGCGAGGCTTCGCTTGGCCCCTGCTTCGGTGTCAAGGGCGGTGCGGCGGGCGGCGGTTATGCCCAGGTCGTGCCGATGGAAGACATGAACCTGCATTTCACCGGCGATTTCCATGCGATCACCTCGGCACACAACCTGCTTGCGGCGCTGATCGACAACCACATCTACTGGGGCAACGAGCAGAACATCGACATCCGCCGTATTGCCTGGCGTCGCGTGATGGACATGAACGACCGGGCGCTGCGTCAGATCGTCGGCTCGCTCGGCGGTGTCGCCAATGGCTATCCGCGCGAAACCGGCTTCGACATCACCGTCGCCTCTGAAGTCATGGCGATCCTCTGTCTCTCGACGGATCTGAAAGATCTCGAAAAGCGGCTGGGCAATATCATCATTGCCTATCGCCGCGACAAGACGCCGGTCTTTGCCCGTGACATCAAGGCCGATGGCGCCATGACCGTCCTGCTCAAGGACGCGATGCAGCCCAATCTGGTGCAGACGCTGGAGAACAATCCGGCCTTCGTGCATGGCGGACCGTTTGCCAACATCGCCCATGGCTGCAATTCCGTCGTCGCGACGACGACGGCCCTGAAGCTTGCCGATTATGTCGTCACCGAAGCCGGATTTGGCGCCGATCTGGGAGCGGAGAAGTTTTTCGACATCAAGTGCCGCAAGGCCGGTCTGAAGCCGGATGCGGCCGTGATCGTCGCCACGGCGCGTGCGATGAAGATGAATGGCGGCGTCAAGAAGGAAGAACTCGGCAAGGAGAATGTCGAGGCGGTCCGCAAGGGCTGCGCAAACCTTGGACGCCATGTTCAGAACGTCAAGAAATTCGGCGTTCCCGTGGTGGTGGCGATCAACCATTTCATCGCGGACACGGAAGCCGAAATCCAGGCGGTGAAGGACTATGTCGCGACGCTGGGTGCAGAAGCCATCCTCTGCCGTCATTGGGCGCAGGGCTCGGCCGGTATCGAGGATTTGGCACGCAAGGTCGTCGAACTGGCGGAATCCGGCAAATCGCAGTTTTCGCCACTCTATCCCGACGACATGCCGTTGTTCGAGAAGATCGAGACCATCGCCAAGAGCATCTACCATGCCGGCGAGGTGATCGCCGACAAGTCGGTGCGCGACCAGCTTCGCAGCTGGGAGGAGCAGGGATACGGTACGCTGCCGATCTGCATGGCGAAGACGCAGTATTCCTTCTCGACCGATCCCAATCTGCGCGGTGCGCCGACGGGTCATACGGTGCCCGTGCGCGAGGTGCGGCTGTCGGCCGGTGCGGGCTTCATCGTCGTCATCACCGGCGAGATTATGACCATGCCCGGCCTGCCCCGGGTTCCATCATCGGAAAAGATATTCCTCAACGACGAGGGTTTCATCGAGGGGCTTTTCTGACCTCGGTTTTATCAGTTGAGACAGCCCCGGAACCGGCGGTTCCGGGGCTGTCTCGTCAGATATAGGCGCCGATATAGTCAGCCTTGCCGACCGGAACACCCTGCGCGCGCAGGATGTCGTAGGCTGTCGTCAGGTGGAAGAAGAAGTTCGGGAGCGCAAATTTCAGGACATAGTCGTCGCCGGTGAAGTTGAATTCCAGCTTGCCAAACTTCATATTGACGGTCCGTGTTTCGCTGCCCTCAAGATCGGTCTCCTTGACGGTTTCAAGGAAGGCGATGGTCTTGGCGACCCGCTCCTTGAGTTGCGCAAACGTGGTTTCGTCATCCGGAAAGCTCGGTGCGGCTACAGTGGTCAGCCGCACAACCGAATTTTTCGACGTATCGCTCACTCGCTGGACTTGGCCGGCAAGCGTCAGCATGTCGGGGGCGAGCCGGGCCGCGAACAGCGCCTCGACCGCGGGGCCGCCAGCCGCGGCATGGGCTTCGGCTTTTTCGAGCAGGCGGGAGAGGATGGTAAGCCCGCGGATGAAGACCGGGATGGACAGCTTGTACATGGCGACGGACATTGGAGTTCCTATCTGTGACGAGGCACAGCAGAGATAGGGATGCCAACATCTGGACGCAAGCCGACTGCCGTTCCCGGCGGCGTTTAGCGGCAGTAACGATAGCCGTTCTTTCGCTCCAGCACGTCGAAATGCAGGTGATCTTCGTGGGCTTCGTCGCTGCCGGGATCGAGCACGGTTGCGAAATAAAGGCAGCCGGAAGCGGTCACCGCACGCTGGAAGGCACCGCTCAAGGTGCCATCCTCGTCGCGGGGCTCGATGGGGATCGTCTTGCCGTTCTTGAAAGTGAAGGAGGCGATGTCGATGGCATTGCCGCGGGCATGTTCCGAAATCTTGCCCGTTGAAGCGTTGTTGCGCAGGCGGCAGACATAGCTCGAAGCCTGGTTGATCACGGTCAGCGCGCCTTCCGCCTCAAAGGCTATTTTTGCCGCCGGGAGCACGGATTCTTTTGTCCAGCGCGCCAGTTCAATCGCTGTTTCGCACCGCATCGTGCCCTCAGGGGCGAGCTTGATGCCGGGCAGTACGGCATCGACGATTACCGGTTTCTCGATGCCGCAGCCTTTGCCATCATCGATACGCTGCGATCTCGCGAAACGTCGCACCGATCGCCTTTAGCTCGGCAAGGCACACAGCATAGGTTGTCGCATTCTCAGGCTCAATCGTCAGGACAGGCGCGGGTTTTTCCTCAACCACCGTCTTGTCGCCGGTCTTTTCAGCATCCTTGTTTTCGGGCTTGCTCTTGTCTTCCTCTTTTTTGCATCGGCGGCAGGCACGGTTTTTTCTACCGGCGCTTCAGCTTGCGTCTCCACCGGCTTTTTGTCTTCTGCCGGTGCCTGCTCGCTTTTCTTCGTTTCCGGTTTTTCAATAGGCACGGGGCCGCGATCCGGCAAATCAGCGGCTGAAATTAGCATCGTGGCAAACAGGAGCATCAGGGGAACGCGAGGGGGCATGGACGGTCTCCGAGGCGGCTACGGCGGCCGGTTGCGGAGGGATAACGCATGAGAAGCGGATGCGTTGCATGAAAGGTCTCAACGTGGCGCTTCGGCAACGTTGCCTTGCAGCTGGAAGCATCCCGTTGTGGAGCGCATCTTTATATATTGACAAACATAATCATGTTTTTTATTTGACATGAACAAGGCAGCATTACTGCCGCTTTTCACAGACACGCCTAGCCAGCCCCTCGAGTTGATTTCTCCAGCAGCCAGCCCGGTCACTCACCGCAAAGGGTTGATTTAATGGTTGTTCGGCATTGGCGCACCATTCTTATGGTTTCAGCTTCCGTTCTGGTTTTTCCCGTCTCCCACGCGCTTGCGCAAAGCGCCGAGGACGCACAAGTTGCCGGCGACGAGACGGTGCTGAAGAAGATCATCATCAAGGGTGATCGGCTGAAGCCAGGCAGCGTCGCCGACACGCCGCTGGCGACGGAGATCAGCCAGGAAGCGTTAACCGAAAAGCAAGTGACGGGCTTTGACGACATCGGCCGCAGCGTCGATGCGGGCGTGAATTATTCGCGAGCCGATGCCGGCTTCAATATACGCGGTCTGTCCGGCCCGCGCATCGTTACGCTGGTGGACGGAATTCCAATCCCTTATCTTTCAAACAGTGCACGCCAAGGTGCATTCGCGACGAGCAATGCCAATGGTGGAGCCGATACCTTCGACTTCGATTCGTTGTCGTCTCTCGATGTTGTTCGAGGTGCGGATTCCAGTCGGGGCGGTTCCGGAATGCTCGGGGGAGCCATAGTCGTCAATACGCTGGAGCCGGAAGACCTGATCTCGGAAGGGCGCGATTGGGGCGCTATCGCGAAATCGACCTATGATCTCGGAAGATCGCAGCATTTCTGGCTCTGCAGCTGCAGCAAAAACATTTGGCGATACGTCTGTTCTGTTCCAGGGCGGGTATCGAAAGGGCAATGAGCGGACCAAAAGCGGTGATAATGACAGCTATGGTGCCACGCGTACGAAGGCCGATCCCGCCGATTTCGATCAGTACAACCTGCTTTTCAAGGTTCGTCAGGAGCTTGAAGGTGGCCATAAGATCGGCCTGACCGCCGAGCGTTTTCGTCGCGATCTCGATACCGATCTGCGCGAACTCCAGGGGCCTGGCCGCACCTATCAAATCGGCAACTACGACGGCAACGAGCAGCGGCAGCGCGATCGGGTTTCGCTCGATTACAGCTATGAAGCCATGTCATCCGATGCGTTCTTCACGACGGCCCGCTCGACGCTTTATTGGCAAAGCCTGAAAAAGGAATCGGGTACGGATGGGAGCACTGGGCTGGGCGTGCCTTACGGAAGAAGCAACGAGATCGAAAACGACACCTTCGGCTTTATCGGATCGGTGACAAGGGACTTCGATGCCGGCGGTCTCTCACACTCCGCTCGCGCGAGCCTCGAAGCGACCAAATCCGACTGGAGTCAATATAGCTTTGCGCTTTGCCCCACGCCGGTGACGTGCCCCATGCTGAATAACCAGTCAGAAATTCCAGATGTCGACAGCACGACGTTCGGCTTCAGCATCGAAGATGAAATCGACTTCGGCAACAACTTCAAGCTCACGCCAGGCGTGCGCTTCGACTGGTTCGATTACAGCCCTTCGACCGGTGGCGGATTTGCAGGCAATCCGGGACTGCCGATCTTTGGCCCACTGCGCGACCGCCAGGAATCCCAGTTTTCTCCGAAATTGCTGGCCAGCTACGATATCACGCCTGAAGTTCAGGTCTATGCACAATGGGCCATGGCCTTCCGGGCGCCGACAATCGACGAACTCTACAGCCGGTTCTACAATCCAATGGGCAATTATGCGCAGCTCGGCAACCCGGATCTGGAGCCGGAAACGGGTCATGGCTTCGAGGTCGGATCGACTTTCGATGTCGGCGGCGTCGAGGGCCGTGTCTCAGCCTTTCACAATCGCTACAAGAACTTCATCGAAACCGTCACGACCATCAATCCCGCGACTGGCATCATGGAGTTCAACTACACCAATGTCAGCGAGGCGACGATTTCCGGGGTGGAGTTTGCCGCCACGAAGGCTTTCGACAATGGCGTAAACCTGCATGGTTCGATCGCCTATGCCTATGGCAAGAACGGCGACACCAATCAGCGGCTTCGCTCCGTCGCTCCATTGAAAGCGATCGTCGGCGCCGGCTGGGGCAATGAAGTCTTCGGCTTCGACGTCTCGTCCACGCTGTCCTCCCATATGCCGAACGATGGTGTTGCCACGACCTTTGACGCACCCGGCTACGGCATCGTCGATTTCACGACCTGGTGGACGCCTGCGCAGGCTGAGGGCCTTCGCATCCAGGCTGGAGTCTACAACGTCTTCGATAAGGAATATTACAATGCGCTTGCAGTGCGTGACGTGAACCTTATCGCTGCGAGTTCGCAGCCGCGGCCATGGTATTCCGAACCGGGCCGGACCTTCAAGGTGTCGCTCACAAAGACATTCTAAAGTCGATCTCCAGGCATAACGACAGGGCGCGGTTCGAAAGAGCTGCGCCTTTTTGTATGTCTCAAAAAAGTGATTGACAGAGTGCATATGCACATCTAAATTGGAATCCATGAACAAGACATCTTCCATCTCCAGCTGCAATTGTTTCGCCATACGGCAGGCGGCTCGTTTCGTATCGCAGCTTTATGAGCGGCATTATGCCGGAACGGGGCTGACGGCGAACCAGTTTTCGCTGCTGGTTTTCGTGCATGAAGCCGGCAAGGCAGGCATTCTGGAGATGGCGGATGCCATGGTCATGGACCGCACGACGCTGGTGCGGGCGATCAAGCCGCTCGAAAGGGATGGCCATCTGATCAGCGAGCCGGAAGGCAAGGGGTCACGCAAGCTCCTGTATCTCCTGACAGACAGCGGCCGGGCAAAACTCTCCGCGGCCGCCAAGGGCTGGCATGCGGCGCAGGCCGAGTATGTGGAACTCGTGGGGCAGGAAAATGCGGATGCTCTTCGTGCCTTGCTGCTGGCGATCCCGACCGGGATTCTGCGCCTGAAGACGATTTGACGACCAAAGGCCGGAAGTGACCGGTATTTTTTAGTATAAAAGTGCATATGCACAGAAAGAAACTCACCATGTCTCTTAAAATCGAAAATTCCGTCGCGCTCGTGACCGGCGCCAATCGCGGCATCGGGAAGGCATTTGTCACCGAGCTTCTGCGCCGGGGCGCAGCCAAGGTTTATCTTGGCGCGCGCGACCCGGCCTCGCTAACCGATCTTATTGCTCTCGATCCCAACCGTTTGGTGCCACTCAAGCTCGACGTGACCAATGCTTCGGATGTCGAGCAAGCGGCTAACGTGGCGACCGACGTTACGCTGCTGATCAACAATGCCGGTTTTGCCGGCGGGCAGGGGTTATTTCCGCGCCCGATATCGCGGTTGCCCGGCAGGAGATGGAGGTAAATTACTTCGGCGTGCTGGCCCTTTCCAGGGCTTTTGCCCCGGTTCTCGCCAAGGTGTCGGAAAGCGCTGTTGTCAACATCCTGTCTTTCCTCTCGCTGGTCACTATACCGTCGGCGGGCACCTATTCGGCCTCCAAGGCCGCCGGCCTTGCCGCCACCCGCTCCATCCGCGCCGAACTGAAGGCGCAGGGAACTGAGGTGGTGGCCGCTATGCCGGTGCAGGTGGAAACTGACATGGGCCGCGAACTGCCGGAGCCGCGCCTGCAGCCCATAGAGGTCGTCAGCGAAACGCTCGATGCCGTCGAGGCGGGCCAGCAGGAGGTTTTCCCGGGCGAACTGACGCGCAACACCGCGGCTGCCTTTGCGGCCGATCCGAAGGGCGTGCAGGCGCATATGTCCACCATGCTGCCGGCATAAGTCCAGGAATGCTGCGTTCAACGGGGAGGAGCCGTGCTTTTTCGGCGGCTCCCCGCTTGCGCAATCCGATTTCGCAGGCTAACAATTCCGCCATGACACAGGCACGCAACATTGCAATCTGGTGGTGGGCTCGCTAAGGCGGCCTTGACCAGTCATGCGTGATTGAGACGATGAGCCGCCCGAAGTTTCGAGGCGGCTTTTTTGTATTCTGGCCGCGCGTGACAAGGGCCTGAACGGAGCGAGAGAATGGCGACGAGAATTCTGGAAGACGGCGCGGAATCCTACACCACCAAGGGCGGGATCGCGGTCACGCGGCGGCGGCGGGAGGCTCCCTATGCGGAAGCGATCTCCGGCTATGTCGATCGTCTCGACGAGCGCCGCGGTGCGGTGTTTTCCTCCAACTACGAATATCCGGGCCGCTACACGCGCTGGGATACGGCAGTCATCGATCCGCCGCTCGGCATTTCCTCCTTCGGCCGCGCGCTGTGGATCGAAGCCTATAACGAGCGCGGCGAAGCGCTCTTGGAAATGATCTCGGCGCATCTGGCGACCGTCGCCGACATCACGCTCGGGGCCTCGACCACGCGCCGGCTCGATCTTTCGATCAACCTTCCGGACCGGGTGTTCACCGAAGAAGAACGGTCGAAGATGCCGACAGTCTTTACGGTGCTGCGCGCGGTCACCGGCCTGTTCTATTCGCAGGAAGATGCCAATCTCGGCCTCTACGGCGCTTTCGGCTACGATCTGGCCTTCCAGTTCGACGCCATCGAGCTGAAGCTCAAGCGCCCGGACGACCAGCGCGACATGGTGCTGTTCCTGCCCGACGAAATTCTTGTTGTCGATCACTACTCGGCCAAGGCCTGGATCGATCGGTATGATTTCGAGAAGAATGGCCTGACGACCGATGGCAAGGCGGGCGATACTCCGTCTGAACCTTTCCGCACCATCGACAGCATCCCGCCGCATGGCGACCATCGTCCCGGTGAATATGCCGAGCTGGTGACCAAGGCGAAGGAGAGCTTCCGCCGCGGCGACCTGTTCGAGGTGGTTCCCGGCCAGAAATTCTTCGAGCGCTGCGAGAGCAAGCCGTCCGAAATCTCCAACCGGCTGAAGGCGATCAACCCGTCGCCCTATTCCTTCTTCATCAATCTCGGAAACCAGGAATATCTGGTCGGCGCCTCGCCGGAAATGTTTGTGCGTGTCTCCGGTCGCCGGATCGAGACCTGCCCGATATCAGGCACGATCAAGCGCGGCGATGACCCGATTGCCGATAGCGAGCAGATCCTCAAGCTGCTGAATTCCAAGAAGGACGAATCGGAACTCACCATGTGCTCCGACGTCGATCGCAACGACAAGAGCCGTGTCTGCGAACCCGGTTCCGTCAAGGTCATCGGCCGTCGCCAGATCGAGATGTATTCGCGGCTTATCCACACGGTGGACCATATCGAGGGCCGCCTGCGCGACGACATGGACGCCTTTGACGGTTTCCTGTCGCATGCCTGGGCCGTGACGGTGACCGGTGCGCCGAAACTCTGGGCCATGCGCTTCATCGAAAGCCATGAGAAGAGCCCGCGCGCATGGTATGGTGGGGCGATCGGTATGGTCGGCTTCAACGGCGACATGAACACGGGGCTGACGCTGCGCACCATCCGCATCAAGGACGGCATTGCCGAGGTGCGCGCTGGTGCCACATTGCTCAACGACAGCAATCCGGACGAAGAAGAAGCCGAAACCGAACTGAAGGCATCCGCCATGATTTCCGCCATCCGCGATGCAAAATCCGCAAACAACCGCAAGACCGGTCGTGATGTCGCGGCGGTCGGTGCCGGTGTCAGCATCCTGCTCGTCGATCACGAGGACAGCTTCGTCCATACGCTGGCCAATTATTTCCGCCAGACGGGTGCGACGGTCAGCACCGTGCGCTCTCCTGTCTCGGAAGATATCTTCGACAGCGTCAAGCCCGATCTCGTCGTGCTTTCGCCCGGCCCTGGTTCGCCAAAGGATTTCGACTGCAAGGCGACGATCAAGAAAGCGCGGGCCCGCAACCTGCCGATCTTCGGCGTCTGCCTTGGCCTGCAGGCGCTGGCCGAAGCCTATGGCGGCGAGTTGCGGCATCTGGCCGTTCCGATGCACGGCAAGCCCTCCCGCATCCGCGTGCTGGAGCCCGGCATCGTCTTTTCCGGTCTCGGCAAGGAAGTCACGGTCGGCCGTTATCACTCGATCTTCGCCGATCCTTCGACGCTCCCGCGTGATTTCATGATCACCGCCGAAAGCGATGACGGCACCATCATGGGCATCGAGCACACGAAGGAACCGATCGCGGCCGTGCAGTTCCACCCGGAATCGATCATGACGCTGGGCGGCGATGCCGGCATGCGAATGATCGAGAACGTGGTGTCGCATCTGGCCAAGCGGGCGAAGATCAAGGCCGCCTGATCGTCGGAATGTGAGGTTTGAGGGCCGCCGCACCCGACACGGTGCGGCGGTCATTTTTATTTGAATTGAGTCTATTTGAATTGGGGGCCAGCAATGGTGACTGAGACGCAAAGGAACAGGGCCCAGCGCCTGGCGTTCTGGGGCATTCCGCTCGCCGTTCTCGTGCTTGGGCTGAAGATGCTCGCCTGGTGGATGACAGGCTCTGTCGCGCTTCTGTCTGACGGGCTTGAATCGATCGTCAACGTCATTGCGGCCATCGTTGCCTATGTCGTCATCGGCTATGCGGCCAAACCTGCGGATGCGGGGCATCCATTCGGTCATTACAAGGCCGAGTATCTGTCGGCGGTGCTTGAGGGCGTCCTGATCGTCGTGGCCGCACTTCTGATCGTCTGGGAAGCGGTGCCCGCCATGCTGGAACCTCGGCCGATGGAGGCCCCGGTGGTCGGCCTGGCGATCAACGTACTGGCCGGCATCGTCAATGCGATCTGGGCCTATACACTGATCCGCGCCGGGCGGGCGCTCCGCTCGCCGGCTTTATCTGCCGATGGCCATCATATCCTCTCCGATGTCGTAACCTCGATCGGCGTCCTGATCGGCCTGGTGCTGGCCATCGTCACCGGCTACGCGATCCTCGATCCGCTGCTGGCGGTGCTCGTGGCCTGCAATATTCTTTACCAAGGCTGGAAGGTCATCAGCCGGTCGGTCGATGGTTTGATGGACCGGGCTGTACCCGCCGAGGAAGAGGATGCCATAAAGCAGGCGATTGCCGCCCATGCGGCCGGCTCGCTCGGTGTCCACGACCTGAAGACCCGCGAGGCGGGATCGGCCATCTTCGTCGATTTCCATTTGGTGGTTCCGGCGGCCATGACGGTCGGTGATGCCCATGATATCTGCGATCGGCTGGAAGATGCGATCCGCGCGGTCCATCCGGGCGCCAAGATTGCTATCCACGTCGAACCCGAAAGTGAAAAGGCCCATGGCATCAGGGTCAAGGTTATCGAAGGAATGAAAAAATGAGCAAAACCGATGTGTCCGGACTGACCCAGCTGGGCGACGCCGTCTCAGCGCCACAGTCGCCCGAGGAGGCTGTGCTGGAGCGGGTGCCGAGCAATCATGCCGGCACTGTTTTCGTGGTGCGCTTTACCGCGCCGGAATTCACCTCGCTTTGCCCGATGACCGGTCAACCCGATTTCGCCCATATCGTCATCGACTATATTCCCAACGAATGGCTGGTCGAATCGAAGTCGCTGAAGCTCTTCCTGCATTCCTTCCGCAACCACGGCGCGTTTCATGAGGATTGCTCGATCGATATCGCCAAGCGTCTGGTGGATTTGCTGGCCCCGAAATGGCTGCGGATTGGCGCCTACTGGTATCCGCGCGGCGGCATTCCGATCGATGTCTTCTGGCAGACGGGTGCACCGCCGGAAGGCGTCTGGCTGCCGGATCAGGGTGTCCAGCCCTATCGCGGGCGCGGCTGAAATAGAAACGGCGGGCTTGTGGCCCGCCGTCATCGTTTCCAAGACAGCACGATCAGTTGAAGATCAGGGCGACGCCGGCAAGCGCTGTCAGGCCACCGACGATCCGTGACAGGGCACGGCCGGATGTCAGGCGGTTGATGCCGAGCCCAAGGCCTATGCCCGCGACGTGCAGCAGGGCGGTGGCGATCACGAAACCGAGGCCGAAGGGCAGGGCGCCGGCCGCGCCGAGTTCGCCACCATGGGCATAGCCGTGAAAGAGAGCAAAAACGCCGACAACAGCCGCGCAGGCGGACGTCGGCATGCGGATGGCCATGGCGACAAGCAGGCCGAGAGCGACAACGGAAGCCAGAATGGCGGGCTCGACGAAGGGCAGCGAGATATCAGCCATGGCAAGGCCAAAGCCAAGTGCCATGGTGCCGACGAAAGCGGCGGGAACGGTGAACAGGCGCCGCCCGCCGATCTGTGCAGCCCACAGGCCGACGGCAATCATGGCGAGGATATGATCGAGGCCAAACAAGGGATGGCTGATGCCTGCCATCAGCGAGCCGTGCTCGGCCGGGTCGAGGTGGGCAAAGGCCGGAGCGCTCGAGACAAGGAGCGCTGTAGCGGTCAGAAGAATGCGTGTTTTCATGATGTCCCCACTTCTTGGGCGGATGCGTGGGAGCCGCGGCCGCCGGATGCGAATGTTGCGAAACCACATCTTATTGTCAGTCGCCCGCCTGTCCATACGGCAATTGCCTTAGGAGACGATCTTTACCATAGCGCAACAGGCTTCTTGTTTGCCCCTATCGCGGCGATGGGCTTTTGTTGCATTGTTTTCGCAGTCGAGTCGCCTTATCTGATGGCGGCAGGACAACACACATTTATCGCGGAGAATGCGAATGAACGAAGACGAGGACGACAAGAAAACGGAACTGCCCTTGGGCAAGGAAACTGAGGCGAACCTTTTCAAATCGCGCTCGATCTTTATCTATGGCCCGATCAACCAGGAACTGGCGCAGAAGGTCTGCTCGCAGCTCGTGGCGCTTTCCGCCGCCAGCGACGAAGACATCCGCATCTTCGTCAATTCGCCGGGCGGCCACGTCGAGTCCGGTGACAGCGTCCATGACATGATCAAGTTCATCAAGCCGAAGGTCTGGATGATCGGTACGGGCTGGGTCGCCTCCGCCGGTGCGCTGATCTATGTCTCGGCTCCGAAGGAACGGCGCATCTGCCTGCCCAACACTCGCTTCCTGTTGCACCAACCCTCCGGCGGCACCCGCGGCATGGCATCGGATATCGAAATCCAGGCCCGCGAGATCATCAAGATGAACGAGCGCCTGAACCGGATCTTTGCTGAAGCAACCGGCCAGACCTACGAAAAGATCGCCAAAGACACCGACCGCGACTATTGGCTTTCGGCCGAAGACGCCAAGACTTACGGGCTCGTTTCCCGGATCATCACCAACGCTTCGGAAATCTGAGCCGAATTTCGGTTAAGACGTTTTTGACCCCGCCGGGCAACTGGCGGGGTTTAGTTTTGAGATGAGGTCGCTGAAAGCGGGTGGTTGGCGAGTGCTGTATCGATGGTTACCAGTTTAAAGCCTTCGACAGCGCATTGGGCGAGCAACATCTGGTCAAACGGATCGCGGGTCGGCGGCTCGGGTTCGACAAGGTGAAGGGCGTGATGCTCGTTGACGCTTAGAAGCGTTATTCCGGCAATTTTAGCCGCCTCCGGAAGGTCCTGCGGCAAGCGTACGCAAGGGAAGCTTACCGATCCTCCATTTGATCGCGATCTCCCAGAGGCTTGCAACGCTAAGATTGAGCGTGTCATCACAAGCCTTGACCTCTTGTCGCACAGCGGCCGGAAGATCATCAAACCGACCTTCCAAAAGTGCGATGAAAATATGCGTGTCCAGAAGACGGGACATCATCTGTCCGCCGGAAGGGGAAGCGTGATAAGAAAGTCTTCGGGCAGGGGGCATCGAAGTCTGCGGGTATCTCTCCAAAGAAACTGGTGATACCTTTTCCGCGCTTGTAAGCCTCCAGCGCCTCCCAATTTATCCCGCCTTTCTTCTTCACCGGCACCAGCTGCATCAACGGCTTGCCGTCCTCCGTCACGGTTATGCTTTCGCCGGCCTGGACGCGGCGGGCGAGGTCTAACAGCTGGGTCGCGGCTCCACGGATCGGGATCTGGGTCATGGCGGGATTGCAGCGCCATGCACTGTTATTCGCAAATGCGCCCGTTTGCATCTGTCCGAGGCGTCTGCCTTTTCCTTAGACGCCTCTTGCCCTTTATTCCATCTCGAACTATACACCGCTTCATGTTGAAGACAGGCGCACAGATCATCGAACAGGTTTCCCGCGGGCGTAATGCCATGCGTGAGCGTTCGCGCGCCCTCACATCGCTTCTTCTTCTCGGCCTTACGCGCGGTTGCCGGGTTCTTTAAGGAGCGCCCGGTGGCCCAAAGCCCACCGGCCCCAGCTCCTTGCCTTCCCTTGAAATACCTGAAGACAAAAGAACCCTACAGGCGCCATTTGCCATCGCAATGCGATCGATGATCGGCTATTGCATGCGGGCTTAGCGCCTCACGACGAAGAGAAGCCGCAATGATTTTGAAGTCCCACACCATCAAGCAGGGCATGCCCGACGCAAGCGTCAAGTACCAGCCCTATCCCCAGATCAATATTCCGGACCGCACCTGGCCGGGCAAGACAATCGACAAGGCACCGATCTGGTGTTCGGTCGATCTGCGCGACGGCAACCAGTCGCTGGTTGATCCGATGGGCCATGACCGCAAGGCCCGGATGTTCCAGCTCTTGCTCGACATGGGTTTCAGGGAAATCGAGATCGGCTTTCCCTCTGCATCGCAGACGGATTTCGACTTTGCCCGCTGGTGCGTCGAGGAAGGCAATGTGCCGGCCGACGTCTCGCTGCAGGTTCTGGTCCAGTGCCGGCCCGAGCTGATCACACGGACTTTCGAGGCGCTGCAGGGGGCCACGAAGCCGATCGTGCATTTCTACAATTCCACCAGCGAATTGCAGCGCCGCGTCGTCTTTGCGAAGGACGTGCCCGGCATCAAGCAGATCGCCACCGACGCTGCCAAGATGATCGCCGACATGGCGGCCAAGGCCGGTGGCGGCTTCCGCTTCGAGTATTCACCGGAGAGCTTTACCGGCACCGAGCTGGAAGTGGCGCTGGAGATCTGCAATGCGGTCGCCGAAATCATCCAGCCGACGGCGGACAACAAGCTGATCCTCAACCTGCCATCGACCGTCGAAATGGCGACACCCAACATCTATGCCGACCAGATCGAGTGGATGTGCCGCAATCTCGACAATCGTGAGAACCTGATCATCTCGCTGCACCCGCACAATGACCGGGGCACGGGGATCGCCGCGACCGAACTCGGTCTGATGGCAGGGGCCGACCGCGTCGAGGGCACGCTGTTCGGTAATGGCGAGCGCACCGGCAATGTCGATGTCGTGACGCTGGCGCTGAACATGTTCACGCAAGGGGTCGATCCACAGCTGGATTGCTCCGATATCGAGCGGATCAAGGACGTCTACCAATATTCCAACCAGATGGTCATTCCCGAGCGCCATCCTTATGTCGGCGAGCTGGTCTATACGGCCTTTTCAGGCTCGCATCAGGATGCGATCAACAAGGGTATGAAGGCGATCAAGACCGCCAACAAGCCGCTCTGGGAGGTGCCTTACCTGCCGATCGACCCGCGTGACGTCGGCCGCTCCTACGAGGCGATCATCCGGATCAACTCGCAGTCCGGCAAGGGCGGCATCGCCTATATCCTGCAGGAGGATTACGGCATCAATCTGCCGCGCAACCTGCAGGTCGAGTTCCGCGAAGACATCCAGCGGATCACCGACGAGCATGGCAAGGAATTGCCCTCCAAGGCCATCCATGCGCGGTTCATCGAACGGTATGTCGAACAGCCGGGTGCCCGTATCCGCTATATCGATCACCACACGTATCCGGTTGGTGAACAGAAGGGCGCAAGAGTCGTGGCAGCCGAGATCACGGACAATGGCGAGACCAAGCGGATCGAGGGCAGGGGCACCGGGCCAATCGATGGCTTCATCAATGCCCTGTCGATCTATCTCGGTATCGACATGTCGGTGAATGACTATTCCGAGCACTCGCTCCAGCACGGCTCGAATGCCGCGGCTATCGCCTATGTCGAGGTCGAACATCCGGGCGGCAAGCTGTTCGGCGTCGGCATCAATACCAACATCGTCGCGGCCTCTCTCGAGGCCATCGTATCGGCTGCGAACCGGGTGCTGGAAGGCGCGAAGGCCTGAGTTGAAAAATGCCCGATGGGCTTGTTTGGGACAGCCGCATCTTAACCAAGATGCGGCTGTTCTTCGTCTCAAAGTAGCATTTTCCCTGTAAGTCGCCGGTTTTCGCGGAAATTTTCGAGCATTTTCTGTGCTTTCGGCGCTGGGAGCGACAGAATACAAAAAGTTGTAGTCTCGCGTTAAGGTTTAGCTTTTTCTAAATAAGAGTTTTTTAACCGCATTTGATTAAAATTTGTCCACTCGGAACGAAAGTCCATGCTTGGCGTCCGACCGCTGCCATGACGGCATGCGTGGGTATCGCCGGCGAGCCTGGACGCTCCTAGGCCCTCATTTGATCCGCAATTGACAGTTCGGCCGCCGGGATGGGGCTGACAAGACGAGGGACGACCATGAAATCCGCAATGCGCTTTGGAATTGGAATGCGTCTGAGCACAGGCTTCGGATTTCTGTTGCTCCTGATGCTGGGTCTGACCCATCAGTCAGTGACGCAGGTGAATGCCATCAACACCGACCTTGGGCAGATCAACGATGTCAACAGCGTCAAGCAGCGCTTCGCCATCAACTTTCGTGGTAGCGTCCACGACCGCGCCATCGCAATCCGTGACGTGACCTTGGTGGAAACGCCGCAAGAACGTCAGGAAGCGATCGATCTGATTGCCAAGCTGGCGGCAACCTATGCCGAAAACGAACAGAAGATGACCGACATGCTCGCAACCGGTGCCTCGGATGCGGAAAAGACCATCATTGCCGAAATCGCCGATATTCAATCCAAGACAAACCCGCTGGTGTCCGAAATCATCGGGCTTCAGGAAAAGGGCGATGCCGCAGGCGCCAGGAAAATCCTGCTCGAGCAGGCGCGCCCACTCTTTGTTTCGTGGCTTGGCGCCATCAACAAGTTCATCGATTACCAGGAAGCTCTGAACAAGCAGGTTGGCGGCGATGTCCGCACCTCTGCCAGCGGCTTCCAGACCCTTGCATTTGGCTCCTTGGCTGGTGCTGCGGTTCTAGCCGTCATTGCCGCCTTCCTTGCGAGCCGTTCGATCACCGCGCCGATGGCCAAGCTTCAGGAATCGCTGCGCAAGATGGCCGAAGGCCAGATGGAAGGGGACCAGACGCTCGACGCCCGCAACGACCAGATCGGCAGTCTTGCCCGCGCCGTCGGTGCCGTGCGCGATGCCGTCTCCGGTCAGGCGGCCCGCCAGGCGGAAAGCGACGCAAACCGTGCCGCAGCCGAGCGCAGCCAGCTTGAGAGCGCTGCTCGCCAGCGCGAGAGCGAAGCCGATGAGACCAACCATGCCGTTGATCAGCTTGGTCGCGCACTGGAAGAAATGGCCAATGGCAACCTCGACTACCGGCTGTCGCAGTCTTTCGGATCGTCGCTTGATGCGCTTCGCCTCAACTTCAACAATTCCGTCGACAAGCTGCAATCTGCAATGAAGTCGATAGGCGGCAATGCCTTCTCCATCGATGCCGGCGCGCGGGAGATCAGCACCGCGTCCAACGATCTGGCTCGCCGCACCGAACAGCAGGCAGCCTCCATCGAACAGACGGCAGCAGCGCTTGACGAGATTTCGACAACCGTCAACGACTCGACCCGCCGCGCAGAAGAGGCCGGTTCGCTGGTCGCAAAGACACGCCAGAACGCGGAGCGCTCCGGCGAGGTAGTCAAGCGGGCTGTTGCCGCGATGGGCCAGATCGAGGGCTCCTCGAACGAGATCAACAGCATCATCAGCGTCATCGACGATATTGCCTTCCAGACCAACCTGCTTGCCCTGAACGCGGGTGTCGAAGCCGCCCGCGCCGGCGATGCCGGCAAGGGCTTTGCCGTCGTTGCGCAGGAAGTCCGCGAACTGGCACAACGGTCCGCCAATGCCGCCAAGGAGATCAAGCAGTTGATCAACAATTCCGGCGAGCAGGTGCGCTCCGGCGTGACGCTGGTCGGCGAGACCGGTAAGGCGCTGGAAGCCATCGTCGCCGAAGTCCAGGAGATTAACCGTCACGTCAATTCGATCGTCGAATCGGCCAAGGAACAGTCCTTGGCGCTGAAGGAGATCAATTCTGCAGTCAACGAGATGGATCAGTCGACCCAGAAGAACGCGGCGATGGTCGAAGAGACCTCGGCGGCCAGCCAGAATCTGGCATCCGAAGCGGCGTCGCTATCCGCACAGCTTGCCAAGTTCCGCTTCGAAGGAGCCGAGACGCCGCGCCACGTGCAGCCAGCCGGCCACAACTCGCAGCCGCGTCCATCACCGGCCAGCGCCATGGTTCGAAAAGTCGCCTCCGCCTTCTCCGGTGGTCGCGGTCAGGCAGCTGCGGCTACAGCCCCGGTAGGGGGACTGGCAGGAATTCTGATCGTCTCGACGGGAACATCGCCGATCATGGCAACGGCCGCATCCTCCCTGATGCGGTCGTTGCCGTCTGAAGAAGCGTTTGAAAAAGCTGCCTGATGTCAGATTTCGGTCGCTACAGTTTCTGCCAGATCGCGCAGCTTGGCATCCGCGGATGGCCCGATCACCACATAGGAAGCACCGGACTTCTGCCAGGATACCATCGCCAGATCGTCGCGCATGCTTTCCGCGAGCTTGCCCTGTTCACCCTTCGATTCGCTTTTCAGGAAGCAGATGGCAAAGACGTCGCCCTCGGCATTCCGGTACATCAGCTGCGCCACCGGCTTGCCGGCCGCGACCAGAAGACGCCCGCCCTCAAAGGTCAGGCCTTGAGCAGCCAGATCCGGTCGGTTGAAATTCACGCCGACGCTCGATGCAAGCCAGTTTATGATTGCGGCATCGCCCTGCGAAGCCGGAACCTCTACAAGATGTGTCTCCTGACGCGAATAGACGCGGTGATACTCGGCGATATCGTCGAGCCAGGACCGGGCGGCAGCAACCTGTTGGTTCTGTTCGGATTGGCTGTTGACCATCCCCAAGATGTAGCCGGTGGAGCCGCCGACAAGCAAAAGAACAACGGAGGCGGCAAGTGTCCGCGGCCAGAGGCGTGTCCGGTGCCGTATCGGGTCGGCCGTTGTCACCCGTTCGGCCTTGGGATTGGTCGGCGTACCCTGCTTGATCCGGCGCACCAGTGAGAGCGGCACCGGGTCGTGCAGGAAATCCTCGAATGCCTTGTTGCCAAACGCATTGCCGGCCTGCAGTTGCTCAAAAAGCCTGCGCGCTTCCTCGTCGCGGGCCACAAGCTCTTCCAGTTCGCGGTGCTCGGCATCGGTCACTTCACCATCGAGATAGGCGGAGAGGCGGATTTCCAGCGAAAGGCCCTTTGTGTTTTGCAATGCTCAGGCCCTCCTTTCCGTTGTTTCTGAAATCATGGCGGCCAGCCGTATACGGGCGGTGGACAGGCGGCTCATCACGGTGCCGATCGGGATGTTCAGGATGGTCGCCGTCTCGCGATAGCTGTGTCCCTCGACATTGACCAGCACGAACACGCTGGCCAGGCCTTCGGGCATGGAGAGGATCATCTTCTGCAACTGACTGGCATAGACCGCCTTTTCGCCTGATGGTTCGATGGTCAATTCGTCCTGGTCGGCGACATCGACGGTTCCGCCGCCGGTCCGCACCTTGCGCTTCCTGATTTCATCGATCCAGAGATTGCGTGTCATTGCATAGATCCAGCTTTCCAGCCTTCCTTCGCCATTCCAAAGGTGGCTGCGTGTGATGGCCCGCTCGCAGGCTTCCTGCACCAGGTCATCGGCATCGGCGGCATTGCGCGTCAACGTCATTGCAAAACGGCGCAATTTGGGCAGCAAACTGACCAAATCCCGTCGGAACTCATTCGATTCTGTCGCTTGACGCATTGCTCTTCCAAAGAAACGTTCCGGATCAATCTTTTATTCGTCGGTGTCAGGAACACGCCGATTGATATGAAACATTTGACCGGCTGTCCGCAAGCCAAGAGCGGACGGAGGGCAAGATTTTGCCCTATCGTCCGTCGTTTTCAATTTGAAGGCGCAGGCGCCGGCCGGGGTTGCAGTTTCACGCTCCCCGCCGGCGGCGGCATTTCATCAATACTGGCGCACGCCACCGAGGGTTTCGAGAAGGGCGCGGTAGGCCCAGCTGTTTTCGCCACCACGGTCACGGATTTCGATCAGTTGCACCTTGGCTTCCTCGATCTGGCCCTGCTCGACGAGCGCCTGGCCCATGTAGGAGCGGGCGAGGATGTAGTTTTCATCGGCCTGAAGAGCACGCTTGTAGTAGCTCATGCCGAGTTCCATGCGGCCGGCCTTGCGGTTTGAATAGCCGCGATAGTTGAGAATGCGGGCGCTGTTCTGGTCCTTGACGGCATCCAGAACCTTGAGAGAATTTTCATACTGGCCGGCATAGGCCAGTTCACGGGCCGCCTTGAACAAGAGATCGTCGTTCATCCCGCTCTTCTGCGGTTCGACACATTCCTTCTTTTCCTCATCCCAGACCTTGCCGTCGGTGCACTCAGTCGAGGTCTTGGTCGTATCGGGCGGCGTGGTCGTATCCTCACCCGCCGCGCGGGCCGTGTGGGTCAGCGCGAATGCCGAGACGGCTGAAAACAAGGCAATCAGAGCGGTCTTGCGATTGATCATTGGTTATCTCCCTTGGCTGAAGCGAATATCGGTCAAAACAGGGTATCGCGCAGCATCCTGTCGCCGTCACCGAACCGTCATACGGTCAAACAGGGATAACGGATGAAACACGTCTCTTATTCGACAGCATACCGTCTTTTAGCAATTTGGCGAGATGCGATAGACTGCCTCAGAAGCGGGTGCTTTCCGCCAGCGCCACAGAGCGCCCATCCGGGGTCAGGGCAAAACGTTCGCGTGAGCAGTTCCAGTGGCCCGGACCACCGGAAATCGAAAACAGATTGAACGCTGCCGGCGGTTTCTTGCCGCCATTGCCCTGCGAAGCCGAAGCGATGCCAACCACGGGCACCGGTTTAACCTGGCCTTTCAGCCAGTAGACGGTGTTGAGGTGGGTATGGCCGTGCAGCACCAGTTCGGCACCCCCGGCGGTGATGGTGGCTCCGAAACGGCGGATGCCGAGCATGCGTTTGTGCATGGAGGCAGCGCCGCGGATCGGCGGATGATGGATCATCACAACGCGAAAAAGGCCAGCTTCGCCCGCGGCGCGCAGGAGGTTGACTGTCTCGCGTGCCTGCCGTCGACCGAAATAGCCACTGGCTGCAAAGGGGGCGTGGCGACGGCGGTCGAACAGCCGATCAGCGCGACGGGGCCGCGAACCCGCAGATAGGGAAAGCAGTGAAAGTCCTCGTCCCAGTTCTCCGGCCCGCTTTCGCCGCGCATGAAAGGATACCAAGCCCGTGTCGTCTTCTCATAGGCGCCAGGCACGTAGGCATCGTGATTGCCGGGTACGATGGAGATGTTGTCGGGTTCCCCGCCTCTTTCAGCCATGCCGTCACCGTCTCGATTTCACGCGAGGAGGCAAGATTGACGAGGTCGCCGGTGATTGCCAGATGATCCGGATCGCAGCGCTCTATCTCGTCCATCAAAAGGTTCAGCGTATCGCCGACAAGATGGCTGCGGCGGTTGCGGTGCCAGTTGACGAAACCGGTAATGCGCTTCGAGGCAAGCTCCCGGAAAGAAAGATCCGGTAGGGGGCCGAGATGAACATCGGACATATGGGCAAGTTTGAACATAAGGGTTACCTAGCGCATATTCCGGAAAAGGGGAATCGTTTGGGCGGCTTATCCCTGACAGCCTGTTTCGGAAGGATAAAACCATGACCAACCAACGTCCGCCCGAGATGCAAACCTGGCGCAAACGCCTGTTCACCCGCCTGGTGCACGGCTATTTCGCGCTCACCCGCGGCATGACGCTTGGCGTTCGCGCCGCCTGCTTCGACGAACAGGGCCGGATCTTTCTGGTCAAGCATTCCTATGTCGCCGGCTGGCACATGCCGGGCGGTGGTCTGGAGCGAGGTGAAACGGCCCTGCAGGGACTTGCCAAGGAACTGCAGGAGGAGGGCAATCTTGTGCTGACGGAAACGCCGCGGCTGTTCCACGTCTATTTCAACAATCAGACCAGCAAACGCGACCACGTACTTTTCTACCGTTGCGACAAGGTCCGCCAGACCAGCCCGAAAATACCAGACCGCGAAATCATCGAGACCGGTTTCTTCGCGCTTGATGCACTGCCGCCGGGAACCACCAGCGCGACGCATCGCCGGCTGAAAGAACTGTCGGCGGAGACACCGCCGGCCGACGTCTGGTGATCACTACACTGCTGCTTTGCGCTGACCTTACAGGTTCTCGCGACCGTGCGGGCCTTCGAGGTCGAGCACCGGTCCGACGGGCACCACGCCGGTTGGATTGATCATCGTGTGGCTGCGGTAGTAGTGCTCCTTGATGTGGCGCAGGTTGACCGTTTCCGCCACACCCGGCACCTGGTACAGGTCCTGAAGGTATCCCTGCAGGTTCCTGTAGTCGGCGATGCGGCGGATGTTGCATTTGAAGTGGCCGACATAGACCGGGTCGAAGCGCACGAGCGTCGTGAACAGCCGCCAGTCGGCTTCCGTGATCTGCGGGCCGGTCAGGTAGCGGCGCGACGAGAGCCGTTTTTCCAGTTCGTCGAGCGTCCCAAAGAGCGTTTCGACACTGTCTTCATAGGGACCCTGCGCCGTTGCAAAACCGGCTTTGTAAACCCCATTGTTCACCGTGTCGTAGATCTTTGTGTTCAGTTCATCGATTTCCCCGCGCAGCTTTTCAGGATAGAAATCGTCCGTCGAGCCCGTCAGTCCGTCAAAGGCTGTGTTGAACATGCGGATGATTTCGGCGGATTCGTTCGAAACCATGCTGTTCGTCTGCTTGTCCCAGAGCACGGGCACGGTGACGCGACCGGAATAATCGGGATCCGCCTTTACATAGACCTGCCAGAGTGCATCGGAGCCGAACAGGTGATCGACGGTTCCGCCATTCTCGCCCTTGAATTCCCAACCCTTGTCCAGCATCAGCGGATCAACGATTGAGACCGTGATCAGATCCTCGAGCTTCTTCAGCTTGCGGAAGATCAGCGTGCGATGTGCCCAGGGGCAGGCGAGCGAGACATGGAGGTGGTAACGCCCCGCTTCCGCCTTGAAGCCCCCGGTGCCGGAGGGGCCAGCCGCGCCGTCTGATGTCACCCAGTTGCGGAATTGCGATTCGGAGCGCTTGAAATGCCCCTTGGTTTCCTTGGTATCGTACCAGACATCGTGCCAGACGCCATTCACCAGCTTGCCCATCGGCCATCTCCCGCGACGCTGTCGCCGCTCCTGTGTCATCAGTTGTTTCTAGATAGCGGACAATTTGCCGGCAGATAGACCATAAAAGCTGAACAGTGCGTTTTTGGCTTTGACGTGCGGTTTTTTCTGCTATCGGCGCATCCAGACTTTTTACGATACGGATCGAAATTCATGTTTTTCCCGGGAAGCCCACGACGACGCTGATGCCGAAACGCCTTGAGGGCGAAGCCATCACCTTTTTCCGTCTCGTATGCCCGGTTTCCCGATGTTCATGAAAAAGCACGACCTCGTCTATCTTACCGAAGACGCTTCCCACGACGCAGCCATCGAAATCATCAATGAAGAAGCATTCGGCCCCGGCCGTTTTGCCCGGGCTGCCGCGCGCATCCGCGAGCAGGGGCCGCACGATCTCTCGCTGTCCTTCATCTGTGCCGACGATGGCGAGACCATCGCCTCCGTGCGGATGACGCCGGTTATGGCAGGTGGCGTCAAGGGCCATCTGCTTGGCCCTCTGGCTGTGCGGCCTTCCCACAAGAACCGGGGCATCGGCCGCGAGCTGGTGCGCATCGCTGTCGAGGCCGCCCGGCGGCAGGGCTCTGAAGGCGTGATCCTCGTCGGCGATCCACCCTATTATCAGCCCCTCGGTTTCGACAAGGTCGCCTATGGCGCGCTGGATTTTCCAGGCCCGGTCGATCCAAGCCGGGTGCTGATTGTTCCGATGGTCGAGGATGTCCATGCGCGGCTCAAGGGCGTCATCGGCTGGCGGCCATAGCGGACCACCCGTGCGTCCTGGAGGACGTCAAGGCTTGGTATAGGTGAGAACGGCTAGCCTGTGCTCACCGACATCGTTTTCCAGCAAATGCCAGCCAAGCTTCTGGTAGAAGCTGGCCTTTTCCGGCACGGCACAGAGATGGATTGCCTCAAATCCACGGGCGAAGGCAAGTGTGGCGGCGTGCTGTACAATTGCGCCACCGACCCCTTTGCCGCGATGCTGTGAATCAACCCAGACGGCCGCGACCCAGGGGTATAGTCCGGGCGTTCATCCATGTCGGACGCGATCACCGAAGCCGTTCCCATGAAGATGTCGCCGTCATGGGCAACCACCGCGAAGGGAAAACCGTCCGGATTGAGGTTTTCCCTTACCCGTTCATCGAGTGCCTCCAGCGTGACGCCCTTGCTCTCCCACCAGGCCCGCCAGACGCGGTCTGCAACAGTGGTACTGAAGTCCGGCCGGTCGTTGAGGTCGGAAATTTGGAATGACAAGTCGCTCACCGGCCCTCGCGGTACCAAGTCGCGGACAGTGCGAAGAGCAGGGCTGCAAGGCCGAGGAAGCCGGCAAAGAGCGACAGCGAGTTGATACCCTTCAAGACGGTTTCATCGGTCATGCGCAGCGACAGGCGCTGGTCGTCGGCCATGCGCACCGCGCCGCGCACCGGCAGGATCGGCGGCATATCGATCGCGCCGCCGGCATCGGCCACCCGGCGCACCAGCCCCTTGGTCTTTTCGGCCCAGGGTTTCAGGGTTTCCTCGGTCGAAATCGTCGCCTTGAATTCCGGCGCATCGACGCTGCCGACATGGACAAGCGTCTTGAGTTCACCGTTGACGATTTCGAATAGTCCGGTTTCCGTGGTGCGCAATTCGGCCTTGTAGAGGCCCGGTTCGTCTTGCGTGAGCGGCGCCTGTTCGGTCTTTCCGGATGGCGTCGTCACGGTGGCAGCGCCGGGGTCGCCCAAAATCGTCTGGCGGGTGATTTCCAGCGCGCGGTTGGCGGCCCGCGCGGTCAGCGCTTCCTCTTCCAGCGCGGGTTCCTGCATCAGCCAGTGGGCCGTGCGGCGGTAGAGCGAAACACTCGGGCCGCCGCCTTCGAAACCACGCGCCCAGAGCCAGCCCTGATCGGAAAGCAGCATGGCGACACGGCCCTTGCCGACGCGGTTCAGGACCAAAAGCGGTTTGCCGTCCGCTGCGTTCATGACGGTCTGGCCGAGCGGTTGCTGGACATCGACGGTGCGGAACCAGCGGCCCCATTGCGGCGGCTCGCTGCTGGCGCCTTCAAGCCCGCGTGTGACCGGGTGTTTCTTGCCGTCGTCGGAAAGTCGCGGATAGAAGGCTTGCTCGTTCATGGCGCCGGTGGGCATTGCCGGCAGGACGGCGGACAGCGGCGTCGTCGCGATCGAATCATCGCCTGCATGTTCCGGTCCGGCTGCAATCAGAAGCGCGCCGCCGTTTTCGACATATTGGGCGATGTTGTCATAGTAGAGGATCGGCAGGACGCCGCGATGCTGGTAACGATCGAAGATGATCAGGTCGAATTCCTTGATCTTCTCGACAAACAGTTCCCGCGTCGGGAAGGCGATCAGCGACAGCTCGTTGATCGGCGTTCCGTCTTGTTTTTCCGGCGGTCGCAGAATGGTGAAATGCACGAGGTCGACGGAGGCATCGGATTTCAACAGGTTGCGCCAGGCGCGCTCGCCGGCATGCGGCTCGCCTGAGACCAGAAGCACGCGCAGGTTCTCGCGGATGCCGTCGAGCACGTGGACGGCCCGGTTGTTGGCTTCCGTGACTTCGCCCGCGACAGGGCTGACCGCGAATTCGAGGATATTGTTGCCGCCGCGCGGAACGGTGAAGGAGAAAGGCACGTCGGTGCCCGGTTCGGTCATCTCGGTGGCGATCTCGTTGCCGTTGAGGCTGATCTTCACCTCCGCCGTACCGCCCGGCGCCTGGCCGTCATCGATCACGCGGAAGGTCAGCTTCTGCTCCTCGCCGACAATGCCGAAGCGCGGGCCGCTGACGACTTCGATCCGCCGGTCGAACTCGTCCGGCCGGCCGGTGATCAGGCCGTGGATCGGTGCGTCGAATCCCAGCGGCTGGTTGATGGCGGGCACATCGTGGATCTGGCCGTCGGTGATGAAGATCGCACCGCCGACCCGTGCCGGTGGGACATCCGCAAGTGCGGTGGAAAGCGCAGAAAAGAGCTTTGTCGACGGCGTCTCGGTATCTGGATCATCCGCGGCCTCGACGATCCGTGCCTCGATCTGCGGAAACTTCGCCAGGCGCTCCTTGAGCGTCGACAGGGCGTTGTCGGTCATTTGCCCGCGGCCGGCATTGTCCTGGCTCTGGCTGCGATCGACGACGACAGCGACGACGGTCGACAGAGGTTCGCGTTCTTCTTGAAAAAACACCGGGTTGGCGATGGCAAGGCAGAGCGCCGCAAGCGCGGCTGCCCGCAACCCTGTGCCGCGCACACCACGCCAGAATCCAAGCGCTGATAGCGCAATCGCAAACAGCGCGATAACGGCAATCGCTGCCCAGGGAAGCAGGGGTGAAAAATCAACGGTCATCGGCGCGCCCTCATTGTCCCAGCCGCTCGAGCAGCGCTGGAATATGAACCTGGTCGGCCTTGTAGTTGCCGGTAAGCATATACATCATGATGTTGACGCCGGCGCGAAACGCATGCTCGCGCTGCGTTTCATCCGGCGGCACGGTCGGCAGAAGGGCGACGCCATTGTCATCGATCGCCCAGGCACCGGCAAAGTCATTGCCGGTGATCATGATTGGCGACACGCCGTCGCCGGAGCGTGCCGGCCGCCCGCTCTGGTCGTCGTTGGTTTCCGGCTGCGCCTCAATCCACAGCGGGCTGCCATTGTAGCGGCCCGGGAAGTTCGACAGCAAATAGAAAGACTTGGTCAGCACGTTGTCGGTGGGAACGGGCTCCAGCGGCGGAATGTCGAGATTGGCCAGGATGGCCTGCAGGCGCTCGCCGTTCGGGCTATTGCCACCTGAACCGCCGAGCGACGAAAACTGGTCGCGGGTATCGAACAGCACGGTGCCGCCGGCGCGCATATAGGCATCGATACGGCTCACCGCCTGCGGCGTTGGCATGGGTGCCGTCGCGGAGACCGGCCAGTAGATAATGGGATAAAAGGCCAGTTCATCCGAGGTGATGTCCAGGCCGACCGGCGCGCCGGGTTCCAGCGTCGTGCGGTAGGTGAGGAAGTCGGTGAGACCGGCCAGCCCGCGTTCGGAAAGGCGATCGACATCCGCCTCGCCGGTCACGACATAGGCGAGATGGGTCTTGTCAAGCCGCTCGAGAATCCTGTCGTCACCGGGTTTTACGTCCTGCGCCAGCAAGGGCGACGGATGCAAGACCAGCGCCGCTACCGTGAGCGCCAGAACCGCGGTCGCAGCCCGTGCCATGCGCAATTGGGCGAAGGCACCGCCCATGAACAGCACGATGACGCTGTCGAGCAGGAGCAGGATCATGGCGAGCGTAAAGAGCGCTGGCTTCAGCGACATGGCCTCGGCGCCGATCAGTGGCTCGCTGGTATAGGCCGTCTGAAGACCGGTCTTGTCGATCGGCTTGAGCTCGGCATTGCGGGCCAGAAGATTAAGCGCCGTAAAGCCATCCTCCGACCCGTAGAGCCCCGGTGGGTTCTCGACCGTGGAGATGGGTATCGCGCCGGCCGTGATATCCAGCGGTCGGGCCCTGCCGGTTTCACTGATTAACACGCCATCGGCATTCAACAGCCGGTAGGGGGCAAGTGTCTGGGCCTGCCCATTGCCGTCGCTGGCGACACCGCCGCCGCGCGAAAGCTGGACGCTGCGGCGAAGCATTTCGACGAAGTCGCCTGAGATCGGCAGGTTCGACCAGGTGGCTTCGGCGCTGACATGGAACAGCACGATGCGGCCGGCGCCGTTGGTCTTTGTGGTCACCAGCGGCGTGCCATCGGCAAGGCTTGCCCAGGTGCGTTCGGCAAGGTCTGCCGTCGGCTCGGCCAGCACCTGTCGCTTGATGAGAATATCCTGCGGGCGAGCCATGCCGGCAAAGGGGCTGAGTGCCGGATAGTCGGCGAGCGGTTGCGGCTCCGACCAGGACAGCGCGCCGCCGAGCGCGCGTTCGCCCTGGCGCAGCGTAACCGGAACCAACGGGTCATCGGCGGGGGCTGCCGCAAGGCGCGGCCCGGCGAAACGGATCAGCGTGCCGCCGTTTTCGATCCATTGCGTAATCGGCGCATAGCTCTGCTCCGGCAGGCGGCCGATATCGGCCATGATCAGCACCGACGGTTTTTCTGCCAGCAGCTCGGGAATGGCAACGGCAAGATCCGCCTGATCCGGCTGGATCAGGTCGGCATAGGGGCAAGCGCCCGGTTGATGTAGTAGAGCGGCGAGAGCAGGGGCTGCGACAGGTCGCGGGCCTCGCCGGAGAGAAGCGCCACGCGACGGCGGCGGAAACCGTCATCAAGCAGGAAGGTGCCGCCAGCAGTCGCAGCACCGTCGATGCCGATCCGGGCAAAATCATTGCGCAGCTCGAAGGGAGCGGCGATTGTCCCCCTGGCCGTGCCTTCACCTGCGGCAAAAGCGATCGCGCCGTTCGCGATGGCGCGACCGCGCGTATCATAGGCGGTGATCGGAACCGTGCGCGCGGCGGCCGTATCAAGGCGGCTGGCGGTGATCGCCATGGCATCGGATTCATTGGCCGAATTGGTGATTGCCAGCGCCCGTTCGCTGTCGCCTTCGATCAGCCGAAGATTGGCTGGCGAAAGGGCGGCAAGCGCTGTCATCGTCTGATCCTCTCCGGCAGCGATGCCGTCGGACAGGAAGGCAAGCGTTCCGGCCTTCGTGCCATCAAGCGCCGTCGCGATCGCCTCGATGGCTGTCTTTCGGTTCGGCTGCAGGGGTTGCGGCAAAGCGGCGGCAAGCCGGGTGCGGGCGGTGACGGCAGAGGCCGGAACCGCATTGTGCTCGCGATCGGCTGTAAACGCGATCGACACCGGCAAATTCCTGCTTTCCGCATCGCCGATCAGCGCGTCGGCGGTTTCGACGCGGCGTTCCCAGTCGGTCGCCGTCACCCAGCTGTTGTCGATCAGAAGCACAAGTGGACCCTCCGCGGACAGCGTGTTGGTGCGCGGATTGAAGACCGGATCAGCAATCGCGAGGATGATTGCGGCGGCCATCAGCATGCGCAGCAGCGTCAGCCACCAAGGGCTTTTCGACGGCGTCTCCTCGCGCTTCAACACGGAGGCGAGAATGCGCAGAGGCGGGAACACTTCCATCACCGGCTTCGGCGGCGTCATGCGCAAAAGCCACCAGATCGCCGGCAGGGCGACGAGGGCGGCCAGCATCAGGGGGTTGGCAAAGAGGAAGGAAAGGCCGGTCATAGCTGCCCTCCATGGGTCGCGCGTCCAGGCATGCCGGAGAGATACATGTGCACGGCGACAAGCGCTTCCGAGGCGAGATGGTCGGTCCTGTGCGGCGTAAACGTCCAGCCGAGATGGCGCAGGTTTTCGCCGAGACTGTCGCGCCGGGCAATGTAGGCACGGCGATAGTCGTCGCGGACGATTTCGGCACGGCCGGCGGTCAGCTTCTCGCCGGTTTCCGGGTCGGTGAATTCCGTCCGCCCGGCATAGGGAAACTTTCTTCCGCAGGGTCGGCAATCTCCACGATATGGCCGCGCAGGCCACGCCGGGCGAGCGGACCGAGCCGCGCCATGATCGCATCCGCCGGATCGAGAAAGTCGCCGATCAGGATCAGGTCGCTCGATCCGCGGATCATCTGCGTCTCTGGAAGCCCGCCTGACAGCGGCGTGTGCATCAGCGCCGTCGCCAGCCGTTCCGCCGCATTGCGGGCCGAAACCGGCTCCATGACGCCGGGGCAGCCGATGCGTTCGCCGGAGCGTGCAAGGATTTCAGCCAGCGCCAGCATCAGAACCAGCGCGCGACTTTCCTTGGAGACCGTGCCGAAGCGCGATTTGTACATCATCGACGGGGAGAGGTCGGCCCAGAGCCAGATTGTGTGGGCGGCTTCCCATTCGCGGTCGCGCACATAGGTGTGGTCGTCGCGGGCCGAGCGGCGCCAGTCGATGCGCGATAGGCTCTCGCCATCGCTATAGGGGCGGAACTGCCAGAAGTTTTCGCCAATACCGCGCTTGCGCCGACCGTGCCAGCCGGAGATCACCGTGTTGGCGATGCGTTTTGCCTCGACCATGCAGTCGGGGATGAGCATGGCACGCTGCTGGGCGCGGTGCAGCACATCTCCGGATGGTGTCGGTTCAACGCTTTGCCCGATCGCAGCCATTCAGATTCCTTTGGCTTTCAGCCCTTTGCCTTGCTCACCAGCCCGGCGACCACGTCGCGGACGGTCATGCCTTCGGCGCGTGCGGCGAATGTCAGTGCCATGCGGTGTTGAAGCACCGGTTCGGCCAGCGCCATGATGTCATCGATCGATGGTGCGAGCCTGCCGTCATAGAGCGCGCGGGCGCGGGCGCAGAGCATCAGCGACTGGCCGGCGCGCGGGCCGGGGCCCCAGGCGACATTCTTGTCGGTCGCGGCATTGCCGTTTCCGGGACGGGCGGAGCGCACCAGCGAGAGGATGGCATCGACGACTTTCTCACTGACCGGCATCTGGCGGATCAGCTGCTGGATGGCCTGGAGCTGCTTGGCATCGAGCACGCTTTGCGCCTCGGATTCATGAATACCGGTGGTTTCGAGCAGGATCTGCCGTTCGGCCGCAAGTTCGGGATAGCCGACATCGACCTGCATCAGGAAGCGATCGAGCTGGGCTTCCGGCAGCGGATAGGTGCCTTCCTGTTCCAGCGGGTTTTGCGTTGCAAGAACATGGAAGGGCTGCGGCAGGTCGTTGCGCTGGCCAGCGACCGTGACGTGATATTCCTGCATGGCCTGCAGCAGTGCCGACTGGGTGCGCGGCGAGGCGCGATTGATTTCGTCGGCCATCAGTAGCTGCGTAAAGATCGGGCCGGGCACGAAGCGGAAGGAGCGGCGGCCGGTCTCGTCCTGGTCCATGACTTCGGAGCCGAGAATATCCGACGGCATCAGGTCGGGCGTGAACTGGATGCGGCTGGCGTTGAGGCCGAGCACAGTGCCGAGCGTTGAGACCAGCTTGGTCTTGGCCAGACCGGGAACGCCGACAAGCAAAGCATGGCCGCCGGATAGAACGGCCAGCAGCGTCTGCTCGACGACGTTTTCCTGGCCGAAGATCACCTTGCCGACTTCCTTGCGGATCAAGGCAATTTCGCTCAGCGCCTTTTCGGCTGCGGCGATGATCGCCTTCTCGTCCATTGCGCTTTCCGTGGTCTTCATCACACCCATCATCGTCTCCAGTGGTCGGGACCCGTCCAGCGCCGAATCGCGAAATCTGCTGTTTCGATCGTCTTTTTCAATCTAGGCTCTGCCATGCGGCTGACAAGCCGACGGCACTGCACTATCTCGTGAGCAGATGCAAATACCGGGCAAGGTTCGGGCACGATCACAACCAAACGGGACGGAACAATGGCAGAGGCCAAAATTCAGGAGACGGGAGATGCGGCAGGGCTCGCGGCGCTGATCTCGCGCGCCGCCGGCCAGACGGGTGACGGAGCCAAGGATTTGCCGCCGATAGACCGCTGGAATCCGCCCTTTTGCGGCGATATCGACATGGAAATCCGCGCCGACGGTACATGGTTTTACATTGGCACGCCGATCGGCCGGCAGCCGCTGGTCAGGCTGTTTTCCACGGTGCTGCGCAAGGAAGAGGACGGCAAGACCTATCTCGTCACGCCTGTGGAAAAGGTCGGCATCCGTGTTGCCGACGCTCCTTTTATTGCCGTCGAGATGAATGTCGGTGTGCGTGACGGTCTGCAGATGCTGACCTTTCGCACCAATGTCGGCGATGTCGTGGAGGCGGGTCCGGAGCATCCGCTTCGGTTCGTGATCCACGGTGACAATAACGAATTGAAGCCCTACCTGCACGTCCGCGGCCGCCTTGAAGCGCTGGTATCGCGGGCGGTGATGTACGACCTCGTCGAACTAGGCAAGGAAGCCGAGATCGACGGGGTTGCGATGTTTGCCGTGCGTTCGGGCGGTACGTTGTTTTCGATCATGCCGGCTGCCGAACTTGAAACATTATCGAAATGACCTTTGTAACGGACATCAGCATGTTTTCGGCCGAAGGCTTCCGCAACCGGGCGCTGGCACAATCGGGAAGCCCCGTCGATGACGCCTGGCGCGAGCATGGCGATTTCCTGCTCAATCCGGATGTCGTTCCCTATCTCGAAACCCTGAAGCTGAAAGACGCCGCCGTTCTGGTGCCTGTTGTCGATGACGGCGACGATGCCCGCGTGATCTTCACCCAGCGCACATCCAGCCTGCGCAAGCATTCGGGCCAGGTCGCCTTTCCCGGCGGCGCCATCGATGCCGATGACGATACGCCCGAAGTCGCTGCCCTCAGGGAGGCGGAAGAGGAGATTGGCCTTGATCGCCGTTTTGTCGAGCCGATCGGTCGTTTGCCGCACTACATGGCTCTGTCCGGTTTCCGAATCACACCCATCCTCGCGATCGTCCAGCCCGGCTTCGAGCTGGTGCCGAACCCGACGGAAGTCGAAGAGATCTTCGACGTGCCGCTGTCCTTCCTCATGAACCCGCGCAACCATGGACGGGGTCGCGGCCACTGGCAGGGGGCCGAGCGGCATTTTTACCGCATGCCCTATGGCGAGCGGAACATCTGGGGTATCACCGCCGGGATTGTCCGCGTGCTCTACGAAAGGCTTTACGCATGACCTCGATTGCCGCTGAAACCTGGTTTTCGGCACCGGCGCTGAGACGCATCTTCGATCTCCTGAATGCCGATGGCGGCGAGGTTCGCCTCGTCGGCGGCGCCGTGCGCAACAGCCTGATGGGCCTGCCCGTAGGCGATATCGACATGGCAACGACGCTGGTGCCGGAAGAGGTCGTGCGCCGTGCCGGAGATGCGGGCATCAAGGCGGTGCCGACCGGGATCGCGCATGGCACAATTACGCTGGTGATGGACGGCCAGCCGTTCGAAGTCACCACTTTGCGCCGAGATGTCGAGACCGACGGCCGCCATGCCGAGGTCGCCTTCGGGACCGACTGGAGGGTGGATGCCGAGCGCCGGGACCTGACGATCAATGCGCTCTATGCTGATTCTGAGGGCGAGGTCATCGATCTCGTCGGCGGCATGGCCGATATCGAGACGCGGACGGTGCGTTTCATCGGTGACGCGCAAGCTCGCGTGGCCGAGGATTATCTGCGGGTGCTGCGGTTCTTTCGGTTCTTTGCCTATTACGGCTCCGGCCGGCCCGATGCTGATGGCTTGCGCGCCTGCGCTCGCGCCAAGTCGAGCCTTTCGTCCCTTTCCGCCGAGCGGGTCTGGTCGGAAATGAAGAAACTGCTTGCCGCGCGCGATCCGGGCCGGGCGCTGCTGTGGATGCGGCAGTCCGGCGTGCTTACCGAAATCCTGCCCGAGACGGAAAAATGGGGCATCGACGCCATCCCTGGTCTCGTTGCGGCAGAAGGTGCGTTGCAGTGGAAGCCGGAGCCTTTGTTGCGGCTCGCATCCATGGTGCCGCCCGACGCGGAACGGTTGGAGGCCATGGCGGCGCGATTGCGCCTGTCGAAGGCTGAGGCTGCCTATTTCCAGCAATGGGCGAAATCGCCTGTTGTGGCCGACACGATTGCCGATACGGCGTTCGATCGGTTGCTGTACTGGAATGGTCCGGCGGGGGTCGTTCCGCGCCTGAAACTGATGCTGGCCAGCCTCAGGGTGAAGGCGGAAAATGACCTTGAACTCCTGCCGCAGATGGGCAAGCTGCAGCGTCTCCTGACGCGCGCACTCGACTGGAAGAAACCGGTGTTTCCGCTCACCGGCGCCGATGTGCTGCAAACGGGCGTTCCGGCTGGACCGCAGGTGGGGGAAATGCTTGCTGCCCTGGAAAAGCAATGGGTGGACGGAAATTTCCACGCGGACCGGGCAACGCTGGTTGCCCGGCTGGGATCGATGGTCTCCTGAAACTCAGGCCGCCTTGGTTTCGTTGACGACGCGGGCGCGGATGTTCTCGATCATGGTTTCGCGAATGGTCGTCTCGCCATGGGTCTGCTTCATATGTTCGACGGTGCGGCGGATGACTTCCGCGTCGCTGTCGGCGCGGGTGTGCCAGTCGCAACCGGGCACGAGAGAACCGCATTCAAAAAGTCTCATGATGTTCCTCCTTATTTGCTTGAGCGTTTGGGCTTCTTGAGCATGAGCGCGCACCGGTTCGGTGCGCTGACCAAGCATACCACCAACAGGACGACCGACCGAATTGTTCCGGCAGCCACGCCCGTTCTGCCACGAAATGGCCGTGCGCGTGCCGGGAGATCACCCGGACATCGCCCCATTCGGCCCATCCGAGGGCCATATTGTCGCCCGATCAATCCTCGACCCTGTGTGCCGGTCGACAGGATCGATGGGAAATCTTCCATTTGGTCCTGTCCTGCTGACACAGAACCGAAAAGGAACTGAACGACATGACCATTCGCCACATGCCCGTTGCCGCCCTTGGAGCCGCAGTCCTCAGCCTCGTCGTCATCGGCGCACCCGCCTTTGCGCAGCAGAATACGGCGCCGCAGACGAAGCCGGTGCCGGGGCAATCCATGGAGCGGCCGGCGCCCGTCGCCATCAGCGACGAAAAGCTCGAAGCCTTCGCCGTGGCCTATCTGCAGGTCGACAAGGTGCGGCAGGACTATTCCGCAAAGATCGGTGCCGCCAAGGATCCCAGCTCCAAGCAGAAGCTGCAGAACGAGGCCAATCAGGAAATGATCAAGGCCGTCGAGACGTCACCGAACATGTCGGTCGAGGACTACAAGACGGTTATCAGCGCGGCGCAGACCGACCCGGTCGTTGCCAAGAAATTGCAGGAAAAGCTGCAGACGCCGCCCACAGCCCAGTAGCCCCCGAAAACCATCGGCAGGTGTATCTCAACCGCTTGCCCGAACGGGCCGTCCCTACCGGGCGGCCCGTTTTCACATCAAGAAACCGCTATCGAAAAATCCCGGTTTGGTGTTATGCCTTGCGCCCATCGAGACATGTTCAAAGGCATATCAGACACCATGACGTCTTCCCTGCAAAAGGAACTGACCGCCGCCATCCGCAACATTCCGGACTATCCGAAGCCCGGCATCATGTTCCGCGATATCACCACGCTGCTCGGCAATCCGCGGGCCTTCCGCCGCGCGATCGACGAGTTGGTGCACCCCTATGCCGGCACCAAGATCGACAAGATCGCCGGGATCGAAGCGCGCGGTTTCATCATGGGCGGCGCCATGGCGCACCAGATGTCCTCCGGCTTCGTGCCGATCCGCAAAAAGGGCAAGCTGCCGCATGATATCGTGCGCATTGCCTACAGCCTGGAATACGGCGTCGACGAGATGGAAATGCACCGCGACGCAATCACGCCCGGCGAAAAGGTCATTCTGGTCGATGACCTGATTGCGACCGGCGGCACGGCCGAAGGCGCCGTCAAGCTCCTGACACAGATGGGGGCCGACATTGTCGCCGCCTGCTTCATCATCGACCTGCCTGAACTGGGTGGCCGCAAAAAACTCGAGGCGCTGGGCGTCAACGTTCATACGCTGATCGAATTCGCAGGCCATTGAGCGGAGAGCTGCGCATGACGACGGTAGCAGACGCGCTGAACGCGGCGGCCAATGAAGGCATCATCACATCTGCCCAGGCGGAACGGTTGACGCCGTTTCTGCTCGACAGGGGCGTCGGGACGTCCCCTCCGATGGCTTCGTCCCAACTCGATGACGCGCGTGCGGCCGAAGAGAGCGAGCAGCCCCGCTTCGTGCGTGGATTCCACGATATTCTCATTACCATCGGCGTGGTGGTCGCGCTTCTCGGGCTTTGGGGCATCGGCAGCATCTTTGCGGTTCTTCCGGCAATCATCGTTCTCGCCGAAATCCTGATCCGCCGCCAAAGGCTGGCGCTGCCGGCGGTGGCGCTGACCGTCGCCCTCATCCAGTGGGCGGCCGTGCTGACCGCGATGCTCGATGAGCAAATACCTGATGCCGCCGATTATTACCTGCGCGCGCTTTATCTCATTCCGGTCTTCTCCATCCTGCTTGCCGCATTCTACTGGCGGTATCGCGTTCCCCTTGCACTGGCGGCGCTGTTGTTCTCGCTGTTCCTGCTGGCGATGGACCTCGTCATTCTCCTCCTGTCGAAAGCCATGGGGACGAACGATCTCATCATCGAGCATAGCGGCCTGGCGGCAACCGTGTTCCTGATCGGCGCGCTCGGGCTTTTCACGGCCGCGATGATCTACGATGTGGCCGATCCCGCGCGCAGGACGCGCCAGTCCGATGTCGCCTTCTGGCTTCATCTGGCGGCAGCGCCTGCGCTGCTCTACGCGATGCTGTCCTTCATCTTCCTGCGCAATGGCCCGGGTGAATGGTGGGGCGACACGACGTCACCCGGTGATGCTATTGCCGTGCTGGCGATTGTCGTCGCCTTCATGGTGGTCGGCCTCGTCATCGATCGTCGCGCCTTCGTGACATCGGGCCTCTTGTCGCTCGGTCTGGCGATCTGGACGATCCTCCAGCGCGGCGGCATCGACTTTGGCGACTATTTCTCGGTGACCGTGCTTGCGGTCGGTGTGGTCGTCCTGATGGTCGGCATTTTCTGGCAGGCCCTGCGGAGAGCGGTGCTCTCGGTGCTGCCGGGCTCGATAACGCGCCATCTGCATCCTGTGTATCTGCCGGCGCCTGCGGTATAATCTGCCATAAACGGGCTCAGGGAAACTCGAGCACCTTGCTCTTGAAGCGGATGACTGGTTCTCCGTCCTGGTTTTCGCCCTCGCAGCGGATCGTGTTGATGCGCCAGCCCGGCCGGGATTCCAGATCCTTGGCGGCAAGAAACGTCACGAAATAGGTAATGCTGTCGCCGGCAAAGACCGGCCGCAGCCAGCGCAGATCCTTGAAGCCCGGAGAGGGGCCGAGCTTCGGCACGACGAGGCCTTGCTTGGCCAGCCGTTTCGATCTCGCCCATCCAGAACGGCACGAAACATTTCATCCAGCCGGCGCAGGTATGCCAGCCGGAGGCACACAGCCCGCCGAACAGCGACTGCCGGGCAGCGTCCGGATTTAGGTGAAACGGCTGCGGATCAAATTTTTCGGCAAAGCGAACGATGTCGTCCGCGGTGAAAACCACCGTGCCGATCTGCACTTTGGTTCCTTCCGGGTGAAGTTCCGACAGTTTCATGCTGCATCTCCCGCCAGCCGGCAGCGGATCATGTTGGCATAGTCGCAGATGGCGACGGTTTCGCCGCGCTGGTTGGTGACTTCCGCCCGGAACGTCACGATCCCGATCTCCGACCGCGATTTGGAAACCCGCGTCGCTATCACGCTGCTGTGCCCCGAAAGCGTATCGCCGGCCAGAACCGGCTTCTTCCATTCCATGCTGTCGATGCCCGGCGAGCCTTCGGATGCGCTGTCGCCGATGTAGCCATCGCAAAGCATGCGCATCATGATCGCGCTCGTATGCCAGCCGGAGGCCGCCAGCCCGCCGAGAATGCTCGCCTTGCCGCCCGCTTCCGACAGGTGCATCGGCTGCGCGTCGAATTCGGTGGCAAAGGCAATGATGGCCTCTGCGCTGACCGGCGCCGGTTTGAACTCGAAGCGTCTACCGACCGGGAAGTCCTCGAAATGAAGCATGTGCGTCCTCCAATGCTACAGGTGGTAACACTGCAAGCGGTGCGGGCAAAAGGTCGGATCGTGATAGATCAACGGGGAAAATTCATTTCCTGGCCGTTGATCTTCACCTTTCCGGCCTCATCGACCGCCACATTCCACATCTGGCGGCCATCGGGCGTTGCCTTGGCAAAGCCCTTGAGCATCAGCAGCCCGAAGGCGGCCTGACCGAACTGCGGCACTGTCTTGGCGTTTTCCTGCAGATAGGCGACGGTCTTGTCGAAATCCCGGGCGTAAAGCGTCACGTCGGTATTCTGGCGTTGCGGTTCGCCTGGAAAGATCTTCATCGTACCGGTCATGCTGATGTCGTAGATCTCCGATTTGACGGCCACATTGTCATAAGTGACGGTGAAAGTGCCATCCGGAAAGAAAATCTTCGAGGCAATCTCGCCCTTTGCGGGGTCGAGCGGCGGCTCCTTGTTGAAGTCGCTGTTTTCGATGACATAGGTGATGCCTTCGGCGAGGTTGATATCGGGCACAGACATGCGCATCTCGACGAAATCCGGAATGGCCGGCATGAACTCGGCCGGCAGCAATCCCATCGGCAATCGCGGTTCCGTGACATCGATCCCGAAACCGATGCGGGTGGCCTTGCTGATGCCGTTCATGTCGATGGTGTAATTCACCGCCTTCGCCCCGAATGTTCCCTGGGCAGTGATAACGTTGAGGTTGTTGAGCGTGATCGATTCCAGCAGCGTGTCGAACAGGGGGATATTGGCCAGCGCCAGCGTTTTCAGCCGCTGAGTTCCGGAAGCATCAAGCTTGTCCTTGTCCATATTGTCGAGCACGAAGAAGACCAGGTCGATCAGCGGCCTAAAAGCGAGGCCGTTCATCGCGACATTCACGTCCAGATCGTCGGCGGAGATGTCGACGCGGACCTTGTTCGGATCGGTCATGCTCTGGAAATAACCGTTCATCGAGGCATCCGAACGGACGTCGATGGTGCCGTCCGCGGTTTTCGTCGAACTGATCGTCGATGTCATGTCCTTGAAGCGGGCGTCCAGCATGGACTGCTCGCTCTTCGAGGAAATTGTGATGTCGCGGGCACTCATGTCCGCAGACTGGAAATAGCGGATGTCCGGGTCGAATACGCCGTCGAGGCGCATGTCGCCGATACGGTAGGAGAAGGTGTTCGTCTGGTTTTGCGCCGTGAACGTGCCGTTGATGTCGAGCTTTTCGGACTGCGTGACCTTCCACAGGCCCTGCTCGAGCGGCGTGACAAGCGACAGAAAGGGCTTGAGGCCGGAAATCGTCAGCTCCTTCGGATCGACGGAGCGCAGCAGCACAGCGGGATCGAAGCGGACCTCGTAGGATGTCGTTCCCGGGCGAACCGTTACGAGACCGTTCTTCACCAGATCCTCAGGCAGATAGGCGGTCAGGCTCTTCTGTAGCGCTTCGGCGCCCTTGAAATCGATGTCTGCTGCCATCGCACTCTGTGCAAGGAGCGTGGTGGTGGCAAAAAGGGTAGCAAGGCAAGGCGCACGCATAAAGTTTTCTCCCGTCGATATGGGCGGATACGAACGACATAGACGGGATAAGTCAACAGGCAAGGGTGCCCCATTGCCTGTCGTAGTTGTCAAAACGCCGAAGGACCGTGGCGGCCCGACAGCGTCAGGTGTTGAAGCGGAAGTGGATGACGTCGCCGTCCTGAACCACATATTCCTTGCCTTCGTCGCGGCCCTTGCCGGCTTCCTTGGCACCAACTTCGCCGTTGAATGCGATATAGTCATCATAGGCGATGGTGAAGGCGCGGATGAAGCCACGTTCGAAATCCGTGTGGATGACGCCGGCTGCTGCCGGGGCCTTGGTCCCGCGCGGAATGGTCCAGGCGCGGGTTTCCTTGGGGCCGACGGTGAAATAGGTAATCAGGTCGAGCAGCCTGTAGCCGGCCCGAATCAGCTGGTCGAGGCCGGCTTCATGCAGGCCGAGCGCTTCGAGGAATTCCTTGGATTCCTCTTCCGGCAGTTGTGCGACTTCGGATTCGATGGCTGCCGAAATGATCACAGTTTCTGCACCCTGTGCCTTGGCCATTTCGGCCACGGCCTTGGTGTGGGCATTGCCGGTTGCCGCATCGGCTTCCGCGACGTTGCAGACGTAGAGAACCGGATGGGAGGTGAGCAGGTTGAGGCTTTGCAGGATTTCCAGCTCTTCCGGCGAAAGCGTCGGCACGAGCGTGCGCACCGGCTTGCCGTCCTGCAGGAGCTTCAGCGACGCGTCCATGATCGGCAGCAGCGTCAAGGATTCCTTGTCCTTGGCGCTGGCGCGCTTGCGGGTCTGCTCGGTCCGGCGCTCCAGGCTTTCGAGATCGGCGAGCATCAGCTCGGTCTCGATCGTCTCGGCGTCGCCCACCGGGTTGATGCGGCCTTCGACATGGGTGATATCGTCATCCTCGAAGCAGCGCAGCACATGCACCGTCGCATCGACTTCGCGGATATTGGCCAGGAACTTGTTGCCCAGGCCTTCGCCCTTCGACGCACCGCGCACGAGACCGGCAATGTCGACGAAGGAAATGCGGGTCGGGATCAGCTCCTTCGACTTCGCAACATCCGCAAGCTTGCGCATGCGCGGGTCCGGTACGGCAACCTCGCCGGTGTTCGGCTCGATGGTGCAGAACGGATAGTTCGCGGCCTGCGCCTGCGCCGTCTTGGTCAAGGCGTTGAAGAGGGTGGACTTGCCGACATTCGGCAGTCCGACGATACCGCATTTAAAACCCATGGTCTTGAAACCTGTCCAATCGAATTCTGTTGCAGTGCCTTTTGCGGAAACTGGGCGTCCGGTCAAGCCTTGAGGCCAAGAATGCGTGATTCACCGCTCTCTTCAACTTGAATGTAAGGCTTAAATGCCTTACTTTTTTAGATGTTATTAGGAGATGGACATGGCGACGTTGAAAGTCACGGCGAAGGGGCAGGTCACGCTCAAGAAGGAAGTGTTGCAGCACCTCGGCGCCCGACCGGGCGATAGTCTCGATGTCGATCTTCTGCCAAACGGTCGAGTCTCGGTCCATATCGTCAAGCCGGAGAAACACGGCATAGAGGCCCTGTTCGGGATGTTTGAAAACAAGACCGGCAGAACAGTTTCGATCGACGAGATGAATGAAGCCATTGAAGCCGGCTGGGCAGGTAAGGTCAAATATTGAAAGTCATCGTCGATACCGACATTCTGGTCAGAATGTTCACGCGCGATCATCCGGTCGAAAGTCCACGAGCCGAAGAACTGCTCCGAACCCACGACGCAGTGATCTCAAACCAGACGCTCTGCGAGATGACATGGGTTTTGAAGAAGGCGTATAAATTCACGGCGGCGGAACTGAAGCAGGCGGTCGAAGCTCTGTCGGGTTCCGAGACCGTCATCGTTGACCGAGGTGCTGTTGAAAACGGATTGACCTTCATGAACGCCGGCGGCGATTTTGCAGATGGCGTCATTGCGTTTGAAGGCCGGCGGTTGGGTGGCGAGGTTTTTGCCACCTTCGATCGAAAAGCGGCAAACATCTTGAAACGAACCCATCAGTCCGTCCTGCTGCTGGCTGCGGATTGAACGCGAAAGTGATTGCGATGGCAGATCAGAACGATACGGTCATCGAGCGGAAGACCCGGTCGAAACCCAAGCTGGAGCGACCGAAGCTCTACAAGGTCATCCTGCTCAACGACGATTACACGCCGCGCGAATTCGTGACCCTGGTGCTGAAGGTGGTGTTCTGCATGAGCACTGAGGCCGGCTATCGGGTCATGATGACGGCGCACAAGCTCGGCTCCTGCGTCGTGGTGGTCTGCGCGAAAGACATCGCCGAAACCAAATCCAAGGAAGCGAACGACCTTGCCAAGGAAGCCGGCTTCCCGCTGATGTTCTCGACGGAGCCGGAAGAGTAGGGGCGACGCCGCTGTTGAAAGGCGAAATTACTCGCCCCTGTCGCCGCCGCCGAAGAGCTTCTTCAGCATATCCGCCATCGGCCCGGTGGTCGGCAGCTTTTGGGCTGGGCGCTGTTGTTGGCCTGACGGATATGGGATCTGCCTGCGCCCTTGGGTTTGGCGGGTGCTGCTTCCGGCTCCAGCTTGCCGCCGGTCGCGAGCGCAATCTTGTTCATGAACTGCGAGTCCTCGGCCTTGACCAGCATGTCGGCGTTGTCGGCCAAGGCATCGAGCAGGGGCTCCAGCCACGTCCGGTCGCTCTTGGCAAAATCACCGAGAACATGGCCTTGGACCCGTTCCTTCGAGCCGGGATGATCGATGCCAAGGCGAAGGCGGCGGTATTCCTTGCCGATATGCGCGTCGATCGACTTGATGCCATTGTGCCCGCCATGGCCACCGGCAGTCTTGATGCGGGCCTTGCCGGCGGGAAGGTCCAGTTCGTCGTAGATTGCAAGCACGGCGCCCGGTGTCAGCTTGTAGAAGCGCATGGCCTCGCCGACCGATCTCGCCTGAAAGGTTCATGAAGGTCTGTGGCTTGACGAGCAGGACTTTCTCGCCGCCGATATCACCTTCGGCAATGAGCGCCTTGAACTTCTTGCTCCAGGGCGAAAAAGTGTGACGGCGATGAATGGCGTCTACGGCCATGAAGCCGATATTGTGCCGGTTGCCGGCATATTGGCTGCCCGGGTTCCCAAGGCCTGCGAAAATCTGCATGACGGTCTCTTCCGGAGTGCATCGAAGGGCGCTCTATGCGCTGCCTTTAAACTGTCTTCCATCGCTTCGACAGCCGGAAGTCAACCGTGACAGGGCGTCCGCGGTTTTATTTTTCAGTCTTTTCGTAGCGCTTGTAGATTGCGGCCTGGCTCCCGTCGGCGATCATGACGTCAAGCCGGGACTGCATTTTGGCTATAAGCGCGTCCGGAACTTGAAGGTTGCAGGCGATGCCGGCCCGTGTGCCTTCCAGATCGAGGACGGCTTCGATAGGCTCCCCGTCTGCCGCAGGTTTTCGTACGTGGTCTTTGTCATGATTACCAGTTGCACGCGATCGCTCAGGAGCTTTTTCAGAGAAACCTCAAGGCTCGGAGCGCTGTCGAGTTGCGGAAAGCCCTGCTGCTTTGCGTAGGTTTCCGCAGAGTCATCGCGGTGCACGCCAATTATGAAGCCCTTTGCCTCATCAAGGGTTTTTGGCGCAAATGGCTGACCGGCCTTGCGCACCATGATCATGATGTCGAGCACGAGCGGTTGAACCCATTTGAACTTCGCCTTACGCTCGGGCAACAACCCCGTCGTGAAAACGCAGGTGTCCCGCGTGGTTTCGGCCAACGAGAACGCCCGCGCCCAGGGCTGCATTTCCAGGGTGAAACCGACACCGATATCATCCATGATCGCGCGCACCTGATCGACCGATATGCCTTTAAGCTCGCTGCCCTCGGTATAGGAGAACGGCGGATAGTCCTCTGTCAAAAAGTGCAGATCTTCGCCATATGCGGATGAAGACAAGAAAGCGAACAGAGCTGCGGTGATAATTTTCATAGGGGTTTCCTGTCGGGAGCGGCATTATGCTGGGAGATGCAGGCGTTATCGTTGTCCTCGAAAGGAACCGCTAGCGGAACTTATTTGTCGGATCGCAAACCATATTTTTCAAAAATGCGGTCCTGGGTGCCATTTTTGATCAGTTTGTCCAGTTCTGTTTGCATGGCTCAGAATCGTCGTATCCGCAACGGCAAGATTGCAGGCAAAGCCGTAGAGCTTGCCATCCAGCGTCAGGGCGGCTTCGACTTGCGTGCCTTCAGTGCGCATTGTCTCAAATGTCTTTTCCGAGGTCATCATCAGATCGATGCGATCACTCAGAAGCTTCTTCAGCGTCGCTTCCATATCTACGGCCAGATCGATTTTGGTAAAATTGTTGTTTCGGAGATAGGCGCTGGAAAAATCCTCGCGCTGTGTGCCGATGGTGAAACGCTTTGCATCTTCAACATCAAGAGGATTTACGGATGACCCCGCCTTTTTCAGCATAACCATTCTATCGACCAGCAGCGGCATCACCCATTTGAACCGCGCGGACCGTTCGTGGTCATGGCCAGTCGTGAACACACAGGTGGATGGCTGGCTTTCCGCCATGGAGAAAGCGCGGGCCCACGGAAGGATTTCGATCGAGTATTCGATGCCGAGGGCTGTCATGATAAGATCGGCCTGCTCAACGGATGCGCCGCTGGGTTTTCCATCGTCGCTGAAATTATAGGGCCGGTACTCCTCTGTCAGGAGCTTGAGCGGCTCGGCCTGTGCAATGCCAAAAAGCAAAGAACGAGTGCGAAAGCGAGGTATTTCATACCTGTTGCCTTTCGAGGTTTCCTTACGCCAGATTGCTGGCCTTCGCTTCGGAACTTGTCTCGAGCAATTGTAGCATGTTTTCGATCGGCATGGGTCTGGCGAATAGATAGCCCTGACCGTAGTCGAGGCCGAGTTTTCGCAACAGTTCCCACTGATCCTTCGTCTCGATCCCCTCCGCGACCACCGTGCAGCCCATCTGGTGCGAGATCGTGCGGATACCCTTGATGAGCATGCGGCTCTTGCGGCGGACATCCGCAGTGCCGGTGCTGAGCGAACGGGTGAAAGACTGATCTACCTTGACGATATCGACCGGAAATCTGTTGAGATAGCTCAGCGACGAATAGCCGGTGCCGAAGTCATCGAGCGCGATGCGACAGCCGAATTCGCTGAGCTGTTTGAGGACCGCGTGGATATGCGGATTATCGAGCATCAGGACCGCCTCGGTGATTTCGACGACGATCCGCTTGGGCGAGATATGGTGCTTGAGGAGGAGGGCGGCGAGCTTGTGCGGCAGCGTTTCCTCGAATTGCAGCGGCGAAAAATTGACGGCGAGATAGGTTTCCTGGGTGCCGTCGAGCAGCGAGATGCGCGCCAGATTATGGATCGCCTTTTCGAGGATACGCTCGCCGACAAGGGCGATCGTGCCGGTTTCCTCGGCAATGCCGATGATCTTGGCAGGTGGCAGAATGCCTTTTTCCGGATGATTGAGCCGCATCAACGCCTCGAAACCGGCGATCCGCCCGTCGCTCAGGCTGACGATCGGCTGCAGATAGGCCTCGAACCAGTCCTCCTTCAGGCCGCATTCGATATACTGCTCGATTTCGTGCCGCTCGCGGGCGGTGTCCAGCATGCTGGCGTCGAAGATCTGCATGCCGTTCTTGCCGTCGCGCTTGCGGGCATACATGGCCATGTCGGATTTCAACAAAAGTTCGGCCGCGTTGGCCGCATGGATCGGATAGAGCGCTATGCCGACGCTGGAACTGACCGAGAGTTCGGCACCCTCGATGACGATCGGTTCACGCAGGCTAGCGCAGATGCGCTCGCCGATCTCGCTTGCAAGCGCTTCTACTTCCTTGGCGGTGACGAGAATGGCGAATTCGTCACCCCCAGGCGTGACATCGTATCGTCGGGCCGCAGCGTCGTCTTGATACGGGAGACGACCTGGCGCAGAACTTCGTCGCCCGCTGCATGGCCGAAATTGTCGTTGATCCACTTGAAACGGTCGAGGTCGATGAAGATGCAGGCGAGTTCCGTCTCGCGTTCATCGGCCGTGCGGATGCTTTTGTCGAGCGCAGCCTCGAACCCCTGGCGGTTCAGGAGGCCGGTGAGGTGGTCGGTGATCGCCTGGGCGTGATTGCGGCTTTCGGCCTGCTTCAGTTCGGTAACGTCCGTCATCACCGACAACGAGATGCTGCCGCTGGCGTCTTCCGTCGCTGATTTCATCTCCAGGATGAGGACCACCATGGATGTCCCGTTTGCCTTGATGAAGGGGACGGTGACTTCGCAGATATTGGCATGGGTCGCGTTCACATTGGCGCTTCTGGCCCGGTAGGTCTCGTGCCAGTGTTCATCAACGAAATCGGTGAAAGCGCGACCGATGACATCGTTGCGCGCATAGCCGGTGGCAACCAGCCAGTAATCGCTCACAGCTGTGATCATGTTCTCAGCATTGAGCGAAAACAGCATTGCCGGCGTCAGGTTATAGATGTCGGTGGCGCGGCCATGCGCCAGCTTCAACTCGTTCTGCTCGTTTTCGAGCCTGTTCTGCATTTCGTTGAAGTTCTGGGCGAGATTACCCATCTCGTCGTCCGACGTCCAATCGACATGGTGGCGCGAGCCCAGCCGACGGGTGGCTTCGATGGCAGCGGTCAACCGCATGAGCGGCCGCATCACGGTGATGCGGTTTCCGATAATGGCAGAGGCGAAAACGATACCGACGGCGAAGATCAGAATTGCGAAAACGCTGAGTTCGTCCTTGCTGAAGCGCGAAAGCAGGCCGGGTGTTGCAACCCAAATATCGATGTTGCCGACTTGCCGCGGGCCGCTTGGAGCGTCGTAATAAATGGCCGTTGCAAGCGAGGAATGCGGTACCGTCGAGGGAGCCGGCCTGGTGGCAGCTGTACGGAGATCGTTGAAGAACTGTCCTTGATATAAACCGATATGACATTTGGATCGTCGGTGAGAGATCTGGCAATCTGCGCTACGCTGTCTGCATCAAAGTCCCAAAGAGGTTTCCCCAGCGCCTTGGCACTGGCCTCCATCAAGCCATGGGCAGTCTGAATGCGCTCGCGCGCCAGGCGCTCAGACGACAGGGATAAAAACAGGACGAGCAGAGGTGCGACGAAAACCAGCATCGAGGCACAGACGATCGCGATAAATCGATTTTCGACGGAATGCATCATCGTTTGCACTCCGGCGGTTTGCTACTCAAAATTGTCATTTAGGATTCTCGTACAGTAAATGCCGTTGCAATCCCCCACCATCAAGACACCACTAAATTCTTAAATGTTGCTGAAATTCATCCATCAAAAATTGTTGGGTGGGGCGAAATCAGGGCTCGATGCCAAAATAAAGGCAATACACGCAGCAACAAAAAACCCGCCCACGCAGATGCGGGGCGGGCTGTCTGGACGATGGATTGCTGCCTTCAGCTTTTCTGAAAACGCGGCCCCATATATAAAGCTTATCAGGCTTCGACTTCGGCTTCTTCGGTCGTGCCGCCAGCAGGCTGGGCGATCGTGGCGATCGTGAAGTCGCGGTCTGTGATGACAGGGGTCGCGTTCTTCGGCAGCTTGATGTTGGAGATGTGAATGCCGTCGCCGATCTTGAGGCCGGTCAGGTCGGCCGTCAGGAATTCCGGGATATCGTCGGCCGGAACAACCATTTCGACTTCGTGACGAACGATGTTCAGAACGCCGCCGATCTTGATGCCCGGGGACTTTTCTTCGTTGATGAAGTGAACCGGAATTTCAACGGTGACGACGCTGTCCTTCGAAACGCGAAGGAAGTCGACGTGCATGGTGAAATCGCGGACCGGATCGAGCTGGTAGTCCTTCGGCAGAACCCGGATCTTCTCGCCGCCGACGTCGATCGTCGCGATCGTGGTCATGAAACCACCGGCGTGAATCTTCAGGGTGACTTCCTTGGAAGACAGGGAGATCGAAATCGGAGTCTGCTTGTCGCCATAGATGACAGCAGGAATAAGACCGTTGCGGCGCAGTTCACGGGAGGACCCCTTACCAACCCGTTCGCGCGTTTCGGCCTTGAGCTCATAGGATGCGTGGCTCATGGTCGTACCTTTCTAGTGTTATTGGAGAGTTTGCCGATCCAAAGGTGGTCCGGGAAACCGAGACCGGTTAAAGCCTCATCCGCGTTTGCCTCCAAGGGTGTCCGCGCGGACGCGGGGTCCATAACCGTAAACGACCCGAAATGCAAGCCAGGCAGGGATTTGCGAGAACATAAGCCTTAGGTGAGCCAGCTTGACGGATTGGGATCGTCAAACGGCCCTGCCGCAGAGCCGCACATCATTCAGCGCTTCCACCGTCGCGTGAATTGGGCGAGCCCCAGCATCAACCCACCGGCCAAGAGCCCCCAGAAGGCGCCGGAGATCCCGGCGAAGCTGACGCCTGATGCCGTGACGAGAAAGGTGACGGCCGCCGCCTCCCGGCTGTCCGGCTCCTTGAAGGCCGCCATCGCCGACCCGGCGAAAGCCGCTATCAACGCAAGGCCGGCCACCGCCTGGATGAGGATGGGCGGAGCCAAGCCGACAAAGGCGGTGACTGATGCCGCGAGCAGCCCGAAGATCACATAGGTGACACCTGCGACGATCGCCGACCAGTAGCGGCGCGCAGGATCCGGATGGGCGTCGCTGCCGGCGCACATCGCAGCGGTAATCGCCGCCAGATTGACGGCATGGCCGCCAAAGGGTGCGCTGAGCAAAGAAAACACGCCGGTTACTGCAAAGAGCGGGCCGGGCTTCGGCTCGTAGCCGTTGACCTGCAGCACGGCGATGCCGGGAATGTTTTGCGAGGCCATGGTGACTATGAACAGCGGCAGGGCAATGCTGACCAGCGCTTCGAGATTGAACACGGGGCTGATGAATTCGGCCTGCGGCAAAAGCGTTCCGGAGAATTTTGCGAGCGCTTCTGGCGGGATATCGACACCGAAGATCAGCACCAGAACGAATGCGGCCAGCGCCGCCGGCACGGCAAAGAGCCGGTTGATGCTGCCGACGACCACGAAGGCCAGCACGATCGGCAGGCCGAACAGCGGATTGAAGGCGATGGCCTTGACCGGCGCAAAGCACAGGCCGATCAGGACGCCGGCCAGCATCGCATTGGCAAGGGCTGCGGGGATAGCAGCCACCATGCGGCCGAGCGGCTTCCAGAGGCCGGCAATGACGATCAGCACGGCACAGACCAGAAAGCCACCGACCGCCGCGTTGAAACCACCGGCGACAACACCGGAACTTGCCAGAAGTGCGGCACCCGGCGTCGACCACGCGATGCTGACCGGCAGACGGGTCGCAACGGAGAGCACGATGGCGCAAAGCCCCATGGAAATCGACAGCGCCATCAGGCCGGACGCGGCCTGTGCTTCCGTTGCGCCCACCCCTGTCAGGCCGTGCAGCACGACGGCGAAGGAACTGGCAAAACCGACAAAGGCAGTGAGCAGGCCCATAAACAGGCTTTGCAGGGAAAATTCGCGGAGCATGGGAGTGGTGACCGGATGCAGTTGGCAGGATGAGATGCTGCCTATCACACTCCCGTGTCGGCGCGAAAGCGCCACCAGCGAGATCGTCCCGAAACTGAGAACGAACCTTGGACCTTCGTCAGGATAGACGTGGAACAATAAACCCCTATATTGGGGTTTTGTCGGCTTTCAGGGAGGGAGGCAGATGAACCATTCCGATCACGTCCAAACCATCGCACAGCAGGCATCGGCGGCGGCAAGCTCGCCGATCGCCGCCTCGTGGCGGCGCTGCATGACGCAGCATGGCCTTTCTCCCGAAGAGATGCGCACGCCGATCCGGCTGTCCGATGCAGAATTCAGCGTGGCGAAGGAGCGCTCCGGTGCCTTGCTGGAGGAGGCGTCGAGCGAACTTGACCGGTTGTTTTCGACAGTCGGCAAGGCCGGCTGTTGCCTTTTGCTCACCGACGGGCAGGGCGTGGCGCTCGATCGCCGGGGTGCAGCCGGCGACGACAAGGATTTCCGCGGCATCGGGTTGTGGTCGGGCACGCTGTGGAGCGAGGCGAGCGTCGGCACGAACGGCATCGGTACGGCGATTGCCGATGAACGGGCGGTGATCATCCATCGCGACCAGCATTTTCTCACCCGCAATACCGGCCTTTCCTGCGCCACCGCGCCGATTCGCGACCATAAAGGCCGGATAACCGCGGCCATCGACATTTCCACCTGCCGCGACGATGCCGGCGATATGGCCATGATGATCCTTTCGCAGGCGGTGCGCGATGCCGCCGCGCGGATCGAGGCGAACCTTTTCCACCGCGCCTATTCCGGTGCCCGCATCCTGCTGGTGCCGGCCGAAGGAAAATCGGCGCCGGCCCTTCTGGCTATCGACCGCGACGATCTGGTGCTCGGTGCGACACGGGCAGCACGGTTGCGGCTCAACATCGATGACCGCCGCATTGAAGCCGGCATTGCAGCGGCCGATCTTCTGGGTGAGGAGGCCGGTGGTGGCTGCAGCGACCTGCCGGATGCGGAGCGCGCAGCCTTGCGCCGCGTCCTGTCCCGCGCCGGCGGCAACGTCTCGCAAGCGGCCGAAATGCTCGGCATCAGCCGCGCGACGCTCTATCGCAAGATGCGCCGGCTCTCGCTCAACTGACGCCTTGGCAACTGATCAAAAGTCGACCTTCTTGCGCTGCAGCATGGAATGCAGTCTACACCTGTCGCATATCTGAAACACATCGCGCCATGCCGGCATCCTGCGGCACTACCGCTTTTGGCCGATCCGGCGCACCGTCCTTCCAGCAGATGTGGAGTCTGTTTTTTGGGAGGAAATTTCATGTTGCATCAGAAGATCGTCGAGAATCCGTTCAAGCAGAAATACGGCAACTTCATCGGCGGCGCGTGGCGCGAGCCGGTCGACGGACGCTATTTCGACAACACAACGCCGGTCACCGGCGGCGTTCTTTGCCAGATCGCCCGCAGCCAGGCCGCCGATATCGAGCTGGCGCTTGATGCCGCCTATGCCGTCAAGGACAAATGGGCCCGCACCTCGTCCACGGAGCGCGCCAATATCCTGATGAAGATCGCCCAGCGCATGGAAGACAATATCGAGCTTCTGGCCAAGGCCGAGACCTGGGACAACGGCAAGCCATTGCGCGAAACCATGGCCGCCGACATGCCGCTTGCCATCGATCATTTCCGCTATTTCGCATCCTGCGTCCGAGCCCAGGAAGGCTCGATCGGCGAGATCGACCATGACACGGTCGCCTATCATTTCCACGAGCCGCTCGGCGTCGTTGCCCAGATCATTCCGTGGAACTTCCCAATCCTGATGGCCGCGTGGAAGCTCGCCCCGGCACTGGCCGCCGGCAATTGCGTCATCCTGAAGCCCGCCGAACAGACACCGGCCTCGATCCTTGTCTGGATCGAACTCGTCGGCGACCTTCTGCCGCCGGGCGTTCTCAACATCGTCAACGGTTTCGGGCTTGAGGCCGGCAAGCCGCTCGCCACCAATCCGCGCATCAACAAGGTGGCGTTCACCGGCGAAACCTCGACCGGTCGGCTGATCATGCAATATGCCAGCCAGAACCTCATTCCGGTCACGTTGGAGCTCGGCGGCAAATCGCCGAACATCTTCTTTGAAGACGTGATGCGTGAGGACGACGATTATCTCGACAAGGCGCTGGAAGGCTTTGCGATGTTCGCGCTCAACCAGGGCGAGGTCTGCACATGCCCGAGCCGCGCTCTGGTGCATGAGAAGATCTACGATCGCTTCATGGAAAAGGCCATCAAGCGCGTCGCCGCCATCAAGCAGGGCAACCCGCTCGACATGTCGACGATGATCGGCGCCCAGGCCTCCAGCGAACAGCTGGAAAAGATCCTGTCCTACATGGACATCGGCAAACAGGAAGGTGCTGAAGTCCTGATCGGCGGCGAGCGCAACAACCTCGAAGGCGAACTGGCCGGCGGCTTCTACGTCAAGCCGACCGTGTTCAAGGGCCACAACAAGATGCGCGTTTTCCAGGAGGAAATCTTCGGGCCGGTTGTATCCGTGACAACCTTCAAGACGGATGAAGAAGCGCTCGAGATCGCCAACGATACGCTCTATGGCCTGGGCTCCGGCGTCTGGAGCCGCGATGCCAATCGCTGCTACAATTTCGGCCGTGGCATCCAGGCCGGCCGTGTCTGGACCAATTGCTACCATGCCTATCCGGCAGGCGCTGCCTTCGGCGGCTACAAGCAGTCCGGCATCGGCCGCGAGACCCACAAGATGATGCTCGACCACTACCAGCAGACCAAGAACATGCTGGTGAGCTACAGCCCGAAGGCGCTGGGTTTCTTTTGATCTTGCTTTACCTCCCCCTTGAGGGGGAGGTCGCAGCGTAGCTGCGGGTTGGGGGTGATCCGTTGGGTTTGCCCCCCTCAAGTTTTTCAATCGGAAAATAAGGGCGGGTGGTGTCGGTGCATGTCTCTGTTGCCGGATTGTGCGGTGGGTCACCCCACCCCGTCGCTGCGCGCCGACCCTCCCCCTTAAGGGGAGGGTAGACAATGAACAGCACTATCCACGGCGAACCGCGCGTGCTCGCAACCGACGCGGCGCTCTCGTTCATCCGGGAGATCCAGCAGGACCACCCGGATATCCTGTTTCATCAGTCCGGCGGCTGCTGCGACGGCTCTTCGCCCATGTGTTATCCGGCGGACGATTACATCGTCGGCGATCATGACGTGAAGCTGGGCGAAATCGGCGGCGTGCCGGTCTATATCTCGGCCAGCCAGTTCGAGGTGTGGAAACATACGCAGCTGATCATCGACGTCGTGCCGGGCAGGGGCGGCATGTTCTCGCTCGACAATGGCCGCGAGCGGCGATTCCTGACGCGTTCGAAACTTTTCAATGGCGGCGAGGCCTGTGCCATTCCCGTTGTTAAGCGGTTTTAGCCCCTGAAAAGTCATGAGGATCCGACATCACCAGGCTTGATGCCCGGTGTCCGGTGCGGCTATTGATTGCGCCTCAATCCTTGCCGCTCCCATGCAGCGACATTTCTGAAAAAGGCGATCCCATGCTTGAAGACGGCTATCACGACGTTCCATCCGACAAGATCGTTGCCGTCGTCACTTCCTTGCAGATGCTGCAGCGTCCGCCAGCACGGGCGGAGGCGTCCGGTCCCTGGACGCTTCGGCTGCACGAGAAGATCGATCTCGGCAGCTACCGCACGCTCTATGAGAAACTCGGCGCCCAGTGGCTTTGGTCGTCCCGGCTCGTCATGTCCGACGAAGAGCTGTCGTCGCATGTGCATTCGCCGCAGGTCGAGCTGCACCTGATGAAGGTCGATGGCGTTCCGGAAGGGATTGCGGAGTTGGATTTCCGCAAGGCCGGCGAATGCGAAATGGCCTTTTTTGGCGTGTCGGCGACACAGATCGGCACCGGTGCCGGTCGCTGGCTGATGAACCGGGCGATCGATCTTGCCTGGCGCCATCCGATCGAGCGCTTCTGGCTCCATACCTGCACGCTCGACAGCCCACAGGCCTTGCCGTTCTACATGCGCTCGGGCTTCAAGCCGTTCAAACGTCAGATCGAGATTGCCGATGACCCGCGCCTGTCTGGCCGCAGCCCCAGGGATGCAGCCCCGCATCTGCCGATTCTAACGCTATAGGCTCGTTCCAATGTGATGGGAGACGGCTGTCTCATCGTATTTCGTGTTTCCTGTCAAAGTCTTGCCACCAAGGTCACGGACAAGCAAAGCGCACGGAGGGCTGCGCATGGGTTTTCGATCTTTCCTGGACTCTCGATCTTTAATGACTGCGCTCGCGCTTTCCGCCTTCTGCGCCATACCCGCGCAAGCCAGGACGCTCTGCACCGTCATTGCCGATGCAAAGACGGGCGACATCCTTGTGCGGGATGGGGAATGCGATGCCCGCGTCACGCCCGCTTCGACTTTCAAGATACCGCTGGCTGTCATGGGCTACGATTCCGGCTTCCTTCAGGACGCCTACAGGCCCACCTTGCCCTTTCGCCAGGGCGATCCCGATTGGGGCGGCGACAACTGGAAACAACCGACCGATGCCACCCGGTGGCTCAAATATTCGGTTGTCTGGTTCTCGCAGCGGATCACCGTCCATCTCGGCGCAAAAAAACTGACCGACTATGCGAGGAGCTTCGACTACGGCAACGCCGATTTCTCCGGCGATGCCGGCAAGGACAACGGCTTAGAGCGGGCGTGGATCGCGTCCTCCCTGAAAGTGTCTCCGATCGAGCAGATCACATTCCTGCGTCGTCTGATCAATCATCAGCTTCCCGTCAGTGACGCGGCGGTCGATAAAACGATTGTTGTTGTAGAGGGACGGACCCTGCCGTCGGGCTGGGCGATCAAGGGTAAGACAGGTATGGCCTATCCCCGCAATTCCGATGGCAGCTTTGACAGGAGCCACCCCTGGGGCTGGTATGTCGGCTGGGGAAAGAAGGGCGATCGGACCATCGTCTTTGCCCGCCTCGTCCAGGATGACCGGAAAACCGCAGGCAGCGCCAGTTTTCGCGCCCGCGACGGTCTCTTGCAGCAGCTTCCGTCCCTGCTGGTGGCGAAATGATGCCACGCGCGTCAGGCGTGCATGACGATCGGCATGTCGTAAGCATCATCGCCGGACAACAACCGGCGACGATCCGCAAATGCCCTAGATCAATCGAACAGGCTGGAGACTGATTCTTCCTGGCTGGTGCGGTTGATTGCTTCGCCGATCAGGCTGGCAGTCGAGATGACGCGGATGTTGTGCGCCGACTGCACCGACGTCGTCGGCTGGATGCTGTCGGTGATCACAAGCTCCTTGAGCTTGGACGAGGTCACGCGGGCGACGGCGCCGCCGGACAGCACGCCGTGGGTGATATAGGCGGTGACGCTGGTCGCACCGTTCTTCAATAGCGCTTCGGCGGCGTTGCAGAGTGTGCCGCCTGAATCGACGATATCGTCGATCAAGAGACAGTCCTTGCCGGTGACGTCACCGATGACGTTCATGACTTCGGATTCGCCGGCGCGCTCGCGGCGCTTATCGACGATGGCAAGCTGGCAGTCGAGGCGCTTGGCAAGCGCACGGGCGCGCACCACGCCGCCGACATCGGGGGAGACCACCATGACATTCTTCAGGTCGTAGTTTTCCTTGACGTCGCGCGACAGGATCGGAACGGCGTAGAGGTTGTCAGTCGGGATGTCGAAGAAGCCCTGAATCTGGCCGGCATGCAGGTCGAGCGTCAAAACGCGGTCGGCACCGGCTTCGGTGATCAGGTTGGCGACGAGCTTGGCCGAGATCGGCGTGCGCGGACCGGGTTTGCGGTCCTGACGGGCATAGCCGAAATAGGGGATGACGGCGGTGATGCGGCGGGCAGATGAGCGACGCATGGCGTCGATCATGATCAGCAGTTCCATCAGGTGGTCATTGGTCGGAAACGACGTGGACTGGACGAGGAAGACGTCCTCGCCGCGCACGTTCTCCTGGATTTCCACGAAAATCTCCTGGTCCGCAAAGCGTCTGACTGTTGCTTTGCCCAGGGGCAGGTTGAGATAATTGCAGATCGCTTCGGCCAAAAGCCGGTTCGAATTGCCTGCGAATACCTTCATTGATGGTCCGCCTGTGCTGGCGCGGTTGTCTCTCAGATGGAAGTACCTGAAAGGGTCCGTCTCCGCGCAAATTCCGTAAGCCTATTCCAGCGATCGCATGCATCCTGAATGCGAGTGGTTCAGAACTGATGCGCCGCTTTTTAGCGGCCCTGAACCCGAATGCAAGGGGATAGCGGCCTGTCGATCGCGTTTATCCTAAAAAGTTTATGGCTGTTGTTGCGGGATCAGCCCGGATTGCCCTGGCGCCATGACAGATAGGCGTCGATCGACTTGGTGGCGATGCCCTGCATGGTCTCGGCCGGAACCGCCGACCACAGGTCGGGGCCGCCCCCTGGAACCGTATCCTGTCCCTGAATGCGATGCAGCCGGTTGCCGGAATTGTCGAGCACGTCCCAGACATAGACGACGGTCGTCTGGTCGCCGTCCTTGAGCGCCGAGAAGTAGCCTTTCAGGATATGCTGGCTGGTGGGATCGGATGCGCCCTTGATCGTCAGGCCATGTGCACGGGCCTCGGCACCAAGCTGTTTGGAGAGCGGCGTGACGGCCTGCACGGGTGCGCCGATGATCGGCAGGAAGCGGATCGTGCCGGTCGCGGCGGACGGCGCGGCTTCGGCGACAGCGGTCTGCTGCTGCTTCTCGGGCATCTCCTGTTCTGCCTCGGGCGCGGCTTCGGAAAGCTGCCTTTCCTGCGCCGGCATATTGCCGGCTTGCAGCTGTCCGGCCTGGGCATCGAGCGTGCCAGCGGGGTTGGTATAGGTGGCGTCCGATCGCGCCAGCGCGGTCTCGGCCGGCGTTGTCAGTGACTCCTGCGCGGTGAAGGCGGTTGTCTGGTTGACGGGCGCAAGCTGCTGCTCGGTGACGACAGGCTGTTGCTGCGCCATCTGGTCGAGATCGGACTGGGTTACGGGAGACGACTCGACACTGCCGCCGCCAACATCGACCTGCGGCGTCAACGCATCCGTGCTGTTGCAGCCCGCAAGGGCTGCAACTAGACCAAGGCCTGCGATGAGCATGACCAGCTTCTGCATCGTTCCCACCGTCCCGTGATGTCTCGGCGACAGATTTATGACGGGAGCAGTCTTTCCCTGTCAATCGCGGGATATAGTAACCGCATTTCCTTACGCAGAGATGAAGTCCAGCCCATAGCGGGACAGGGGCTTGGGGCCGTCCGCTGTCGTCAGATAGGTCTGGCCGAGCGTCATTGCCGTTCCGCTGTCGGAATCCATGATGATCATGTGGACGAACAGCGACATATCAGGCTCGATCTCCTGCGGATTGCCGAGGTGGAACATCTGGTGTTCCATCCAGGACGGCGAGAAGCGGGCGCCGAGCGAATATCCGCAGGCGTTCAGGCGGTGCTTAGCAAGGCCGCGCTCGTCCATGATCATGGAATGGATATCGAACACCGTGCCGAACGTATTTCCGGGGCGAAGCACCATTTCGATGCCCTGCAGCGTTTCGCGGCAGGCGCTGTAAAGTTCGCGGTGGCGATTGGTCGGCTCGCCGACCACAACGGTGCGCATCATGGCGGCATGGTAATGCGCGCTGACACCTGCCCATTCCAGTGTCAGTTGGTCCTGCGGATCGAGATTGCGCCGGCCTGCCTTGTAGCGGCACAGAAGCGCGTCCGCCCCGGAGCCGATGATGAATTCGTTGGCCGGATAATCGCCGCCGCCGGCAAACACGGCGCCCTGCATGGCGGCAAGGATCGCTGCCTCGCTGCCGCCGGGCACGATCAGGGGATCGCCGCATCCAGCGCGTCGTCCGCAAGGCTTGCCGCCTTTTCCACATGCAGGATTTCAGCCGGGCTCTTGATCAGCCGCAAACGGCTGACCAGCAGCGACGCGTCTGTCAGTTCGCCGAAGCTCGTCAACTGGTGGTCGAGCAGGCGGGCGACCCGTCCGGTCATGCCATGCGTGTCATATTCGATACCGATGCGCGCGCCGAGCAGGTCCATGTCGCTGAGCAGGTTCTTCAGGTCCATGGTCGGATCCGCATTCACGCGGTCGATCCAGATCTCGATGCGCTCGATATTGGAAGTGTGACGCGCCTGGCGCAGATCGGCCGAGCGGGTCAGGAGCACCATCGAGCCGTCGGATTTCACGACCAGCGTCTGGAAGAAGCAGTAGCCGAATGTGTCGTAGCCAGTCAGCCAATACATGCTTTCCTGCGCGAACAGGAGCAGGGCATCGAGCTTGTCTTCGCGCATCTTAGCCGTCAGCCGCTCCAGGCGTGCCGCGTATTCTTCCGGTGCAAAGTGCAGGGCCATGTTATCTCTCCCGTAGGGATATTGCAGAAATCTGTCGGCCGTAATCCGGCTCTTGACGATGGGTGGTGCGGCGATAGGAAAAGAACCTCTCTTCATCCGCATAGGTGCAGAGATCGAGGTTCTCGGCGGTGATACCGGCGTCCCCGAGCCGTTTGATGGTCAACGCCGGCAGGTCGAACATTGCATGCCTCTCGTTTACCGACGGCGTAAAGAAAGCCGCATAGTCTGCGTCCTTTTCCAGGAAGCGAGCGACAAACTCCGCGCCGACCTCATAGTTGCGCCGGCTGATCGATGGACCGAGGCAGGCGACGATGCGTGCGCGGTCGGCGCCGAGCGAGACCATGGCATCAATAGTGTTTTCCAGAACGCCCGTCAGCGCCCCTTCCATCCGGCATGCGCCGCGCCGATGATGCCGGCCTTAGGGTCGGCAAACAGCACCGGTCCGCAATCGGCCGAGAGAACGCCAAGGACCAGCCCCGGCGTTGCGGTCACCATGGCATCGGCCTGCGGCCGGCTTCCGTCATAGCCGGCATCGACAATGACCACGTCCGGAGAATGGACCTGGTGCAGGGTCGCCAACCTGTCAGGTGAGGCGCCGAACCAGCGGCCGACCCGGGCGCGGTTTTCCTCGACATGCGCCCGCACGTCATTCGAGCCAAGCCCGACATTCAGGCCGCGGTAAATACCTTCGGACACGCCGCCTTCGCGGGTGAAATAGCCGTGGGCAATGGTGTCGCCGAGCTTTTCCGAAAGCAGCGGGCTCAGGACAGGCGAGGGCAGGGCGTCATCCTTCATTGGTTGTCTAGCCCTTTCAGCACTGGTGATAGCGGAGGTTTTTGATGGGCGGAAACGGGTTTTGCCCAGGGTGATTTGGCGCGGATGTTGGCCCCGAGCATCGCCCCTGTCAATCGCAGGATTTTGCATCGGACCATTTTGGCATGGCGGGCCGAGCATTATCGACGCATCTATTTCTGAAACGGCGCAAGCGCCACCTTTGGGCTGCTGACGACCAGAACCTTGAAGAGTTCGCCCATTTTTCCTCGCCGGCGCCGGCCAGCCGGTCGACATCGAGACGGATGCCTTCCTGCGTTATCGGGTCCTTGGTGTTGGCGAGGACGGAGGCCCGTTCGATCAGGCCAAGGCCGGTCAGGAAGTCGCCCTGATAGGTCAGGCCATTGACCTGAAGACCTTCGGCCAGCGCCCGGCGGCCGAGCTGCTCGAAATCAACATGGCTGGTGATGTCGGCTTCCCCGGCTGCTTCAGGGGCGGATCGTAGAGATGATCGCGCACGGCCTGCAGCGTGTCGCCAAAGCCTGTCGAGATGTGGCCGTAGTCGATGATCAATGCCGTGCCGCCGCCAGTGCGGATGCGGGCGCTCAGCGTCGCCATCACTGCGTCGCGGGCAGGCGATACCTCAAAGACAGTGCCAACAGGCACGTCTTTCGCAGGCACAGGCAGGAGGTCGGGATCGATGGTCGCCGTACCTGCGGCAAAGACCAGTTCGTCATCCGCATCCAGGCCGACGAGACGCTCCCGGAACCCTTGCGTCGTCTTGACGAACTGGCGGATCGGAATGGCGTCGAATAGCTCGTTGGTTGCCAGAAGCAGAAAACCCTCCGGCAGCGTATCGAAGCTGTCGTGCCAGGAGATTTTCCACTTGTGCCGGATCAGCGTCTGGCTTTGCACCTTGCGCAGCCGCTCGCTGGTTTCGATCAGGTGGACCTCTGCGGTCTCGTAGAGGGCGGGCGACAGTTTCTCGACGACACGCAGGATGTCGGCCATCATTGTGCCGCGGCCGGGGCCGATTTCGCAGAGGATCGCTTTTTCGGGAGAACCGTGCTGCTGCCAGGCCTGGACGAGAAAGATGCCGATCATTTCCCCGAAAAGCTGGCTGATCTCAGGGGCCGTGGTGAAATCACCGGCCCGGCCGAATGGCTCGCGCACCTGATAGTAGCCATGCTCCGGATCGGCCAGGCACAGCGAGAAATAGTCGGTGATGCTGATCGGGCCGTTGGTCCTGATGATGGCCTTGATCTTTTCCCCGAGTGGCGTCGTCATCTCGCAGCTCCACTCAAGCCGCAGAAAGGGCGGCGCGGCGGGCGCGCGCGATTGCCCACAGGCCGATGAACACCATCGGCAGGGAGAGCAACATGCCCATGGTCAACCAGCCGCCGGCGAGGTAGCCGATCTGGGCATCGGGCTCGCGGAAGAATTCGACGAAGATGCGCGAGAGGGCATAACCGCAAACAAAGACGCCGCTGACCAGGCCCGGCGATTTCAGCGCATGGCGGCGATAGATCAAGAAGGCCAGCATCGCGAGCAGCACGATACCTTCGAGGGCTGCCTCGTACAGCTGGCTCGGATGGCGCGCAAAGGGTCCGCCAGTGGGAAAGACGACGGCCCAGGGCATGGACGACAGGCGGCCCCAGAGCTCGGCATTGATAAAATTGGCGATGCGGCCGAAAAGCAGGCCGATCGGCACCACGGCGCAGACGATATCGAACAGGCTCCAGATGGCGATACCGTTTTTGCGCGCAAAGATCAGCATGGCGATCAGCGTGCCGATCAGGCCGCCATGGAAGGACATGCCGCCGTTCCAGATTTCCAGCGCTCGTATTGGGTTTTCGACGACGCTCGCAAAGTCGTAAAACAGGATGTAGCCGATGCGCCCGCCGCCGACGATGCCGGCTGCGGCCCAGAGCAGAAAGTCGTCAAGCTGCGTTTCCGTCGCGGCCGGTTGGCCATTGCGCCACAGCGCTGTGTTGCGCACCAGCCGTCGGGCATATTGCCAGCCGAGCAGGATGCCCGCGACATAGGCGAGGCCATACCAATGCACCTGCAACGGCCCGATGGAAAACAGCACCGGATCGATATCAGGGAAGGGCATGATCGAGAGGAGTGTCGCGAGTGTTTCCAAGGTGTTGGTTCAATTCCGAATTGTTCGTTTCCGCGAAACATGGCGATGCAATCCGGTATGGTCAAGGCGTGCGGGGCAAAGCTCCGGCAATGACCACCGTATTTTTCCTTGCATAGAGGCCAAGACGCTCCTACCTCCTGTGTAGATCGCCCGCTTAAGCTAGGGCCAAGGTCAGTATCAATCGGAGAACGAGACGATGAGCACAGGTGCAAACCGCATTCTGGATGATTTCGCCAAGCTGATGACGGATGCGGCCGGCGCCGCACAGGGCGTCCGGCGCGAGATGGAAACAGTCTTCCGCGCACAGGGAGAACGGCTCCTCAATTCCATGGACCTCGTCAAGCGCGAGGAATTCGAGGCCGTTCGCGAAATGGCCATCAAGGCTCGCGACGAAAATGAGGCGCTGATGGCGCGTATCGCGTCGCTCGAAGCCCGTCTTTCGGACGTCTCCAAGTAAGTTTCAAACCCTCACGGCGCGCCAGACTGCGCCGTGAGGCCGCCGCCCTGTCTTGTATCGGCAATCCTTGCTACGCAATAGTTCGCCGCATCGTCCACCAGCGGGAACTTGAATAATTTCCCGAATTATTTTCGCCCTGTGGACACTACCAAAAAACGCTTACGGCAGAGTCGTTTAAGAACCGCCGCTGAATCTGTTTCATAAGCCTATCCACAGCCCCCGGATGCTATTTTCGATCGGGGGGCTGGCATGCGGACTCGGGCATTATACACTGATTTTAAATGATGATTCGAAGCGGATCACACAAGCTCCGGGCAGGGTAAGTCAGCCAGGATGGCCGTGTGTCCAAGCAATCATAACTGTGTTGGTTTCTGGTATCCAAGTTTGCAGCATGCGTGCGTAAGCACGATGACGCATGCCTATGCCGGAACATTTAGGGTGAAGCATGAGCCTGATGGAATTGGAACTTGAGCGTCAATCAAACCCGGTCGATATGATCGAGTTTGTCGCGGCCAACAATGATTGGTCCTTCGAACGTTCCGGCGAAGACGAAATCGCCATGACCGTCGAAGGCAAGTGGACGGACTATCATGTTTCCTTCTCCTGGATGGAAGAGTTCGAAGCGCTGCACCTTGCCTGTGCCTTCGACATCAAGGTTCCCGAAAGCCGCGTCAACGAAGTCATCCGGCTGCTCTCCCATATCAACGGGCAGGTGCTGATGGGGCATTTCGATCTCTGGCGGCAGGAAGACGTCGTCATTTTCCGCCAGTCGCTGCTGCTTTCCGGCGGCGCCGAGCCAACCAACAAACAGGTGGAGGTGCTTCTGTCGAGTGCCCTCGATGCCTGCGAGTCCTATTTCCAGGCGTTCCAGTTCGTTGTCTGGTCCGGTGTCGATGCGCAGACCGCGGTCGAGGCCGTGATGTTCGAAACCGTCGGGGAAGCGTAAGATTATGGAGCTGGAGACGACGGGGCCGATCGTTCTGATCGGTGCAGGAAACATGGGTGGCGCGATGCTCAGCGGTTGGCTGAAGAGCGGCATCCCCGGGTCGCAGCTTCTCGTCATCGATCCCGGCCCGTCGCCGTCAATGGCGGCTCTTATCTCCGACAATGGTGCGCGGCACGAAACTGCCGCACCCGCAGGTCTCAAGGCCGGTGTTCTTTTCCTTGCCGTGAAGCCGCAGATGATGGGCGCGGTGCTGCCGCCCTTGAAGAGCCTCGTCGGCCCGGACACTGTCGTCGTTTCCGTCGCTGCCGGCACGACGCTTTCCTTCATGCAATCCCATCTCGGCGATGCGGCGATGGTGCGGGCGATGCCGAACACGCCGGCCATGATTGGCCGCGGCGTGACGGGTGCGTTTGCCAACGAAGCCGTTTCCGAAGCGAAACGCGCGCTCGTGCATGATCTTCTCAAAGTCTCAGGCCCTGTCGAATGGGTCGAAACGGAAGCCGATATCGATGCGGTGACCGCCGTTTCGGGCAGTGGCCCGGCCTATGTCTTTTATCTCGTCGAGTGCATGGCGGAAGCCGGTCGCAAGGCCGGTCTCCAGGCGGACCTCGCCATGCGTCTTGCTCGGGAAACCGTCGCGGGGGCTGGTGAACTCCTACACCAGTCCCCCGATGACGCCTCCAGACTGCGCCAGAACGTAACGTCTCCGGGTGGTACGACTGCGGCTGCCTTGAATATCCTCATGGCCGAGGACGGAATGCAGCCTTTGTTCGACAAAGCGATTGCCGCGGCACGCAAGCGCGCCGAAGAACTCGCCGGTTAATTCGGAGATTCCATGTCTGAGCCGATCACCTACGCCGATTTCGAACGCGTCGATATCCGCGTCGGGACCATCCTGGAAGCAACCGCCTTTCCGGAGGCGCGCAAGCCGGCTTTCAAGCTGGTCATCGATTTCGGTCCCGAGATCGGTATCAAGAAATCATCCGCCCAGATCACGGTGCACTACACGCTGCAAACGCTGGTCGGGCGGCAGGTGCTGGGCGTCGTCAACTTCCCGCCGCGCCAGATCGGGCCGTTTCGGTCCGAAGTCCTGACGCTCGGTTTCGAGGGCGAGGCGGGTGCGATTGTTCTGGCTGGGGTTGGTCAGCCGGTCCCAAATGGACAGAAGCTCCTTTAATCCCAGTATTGCACGGCTTCGACTGGACTGTCGGAGCAGCGCATCGCGACCTCGGCCAGAATGAGCGCCGAAATGCCGGCCAGTAGAAAGCCAGATGCGAGGTTATAGGGCGTGCCGTCGTAGAAACGTCCCATGCCAATCGCAAACGCCGTGGCAACGAGGCTCGATCCAGATGCGATCAGCGAGGTCCCGAGACCGGCCACCTGCCCAAGCGGTCGCATGGCCATTGCGTTGAGATTTCCAAAGAGTACGCCGACCGCGAAGAAGGCCGCAAAACCCAGCACGAGCAGACCGGCGAGTGGCAGGCGTCCGGCCCAGTGGTATGTCGCGATCACCAGTGCCAATCCGGCAAGGCTCAGCCCGACAAAGCCGGTCCGCGCCATGGCCTCCATACCAAAGCGCTGCACGAGCTTTGCATTGACGAAGGAGGCAAGCCCTATACCCAGCGCGAGCCCGGCAAAGTAGAGCGGGAAGGTGTCCGTGATCTCGTAGGCATCGAAGAAGAAATCGGCCGCCGTGCTGAGATAGAGGAGCTGTGCCCCGAAAACGAGGCCGGTGGCGAGGATCAACAGCACCACCCGTGGATGTCCGAGAATACGCCTGCCATTCAAGAACAGCAGTCGTGGACGCAAAGCGATACGTCGATCCGGCGGCAGGGTTTCTGGCTGGCGGACGATGAGCCAAGTGCCGAGAACCGCGGCAATCGCAAGGTAGAAGCCAAAGAGGCTGCGCCAGCCGGCCAGTGCGATCAGGCCCTGTGTCATGGCTGGTGCCAGCATCGGCACGAGGATGAACAGGGTGAACATGAAGGACAGGATACGGGCCATGGCATCGCCCTCGAACTGATCGCGGATCATTGCGCGCGTCGCAATCTTCGGACCGGATACGCCCACGCCTTGCAGAAGCCGCCCAAGGATCAACATTTCGAACGATCCGGCCATCAGGGCGATGACTGTGCCGAGCGCATAGACCGCAAGGCCAAGCACCAGCGCCCTCTTGCGCCCGATGGCATCGGACAGCGGCCCGAGCAGCAATTCGCCAAACGCCATGCCGAGGATGAACAGCGAGATGACGTGCTGTGTGGACAGCGGCGGGGAAACGCCGAGTTCCACGCCGATCTCACGCAAGCCAGGCAAGAGTGCGTCGATGCTGAGCGAGGTCAGGGAGGTCAATAGAGCATAGAGCGCGATGCGTTCACGAAAGCTGGGCGTAAGTGTCATCTGTCTTCCGCTTAGGAGGATGTTGAGCCTACCTATACCCAACTTCCCCAAAATCGTCCTGGCGAATGTCTCTCAAGTCGAAGGTTCACCATCGCTCGCTGTGATCACGCCGGCACCCGGATCACTGCTCTCAACCCACCCAGCGGGCTGTCCGAGAGCGTGACATTGCCGCCGTGGCTGCGGGCGATGTCGCGGGCGATGGCAAGGCCGAGGCCTGTGCCGGAGCTGTCGAGGTTTCGCGCCTCGTCGAGACGGAAAAACGGCTTGAAGACGTCGTCGCGGGAGCGCTCGGGTATGCCGGGGCCATCATCGTCCACCGTGATCGTCAGCCACTTGCCCCCGTGGCGTGCATCGATGTGAACCGTGTTGGCATACCGGTATGCATTGGAGGCGAGATTTGCCACCAGCCTTGTGAAGGCATTGGGCCGCACGCGGATGAGGTCGTCGCCTTCGACGGCAGTCGTCAGCACCTTGCCATGGAGTTCGGCTTCCGCCTGCAATCGGATCATCAGGTCGTTCAGCCGCAATTCTCCGAGGTCTTCCTCCGCCTCGCCACGCGCAAAGGCGAGGTACCCCTCAAGCATGCTCTGCATGTCCTCGACATCCTGGTTGAGGTTGTCGAGATCGGGGCTGTTGCCGGCGAGCGCCAGTTGCAGCTTGAAGCGGGTGAGGATGGTGCGCAGGTCATGGCTGACGCCGGTCAGCATTGCCGTGCGCTGTTCGATCTGCCGCTCGATGCGCTCGCGCATCTGGATGAAGGCAAGGCCTGCGCGTCTGACTTCCTCGGCGCCACGCGGCGAAAAACTGTCGATCTTCTGGCCCTTGCCGAAGCTTTCCGCAGCCTTGGCGAGCGTCAGGATTGGCCGGATCTGGCCGCGCAGGAAGAGGACGGCGATGGTGAGCAGGACGAGGGAGGCGCCGACCATCCAGACGATGAAGATATGGGTGTTGGATGCGTAGGCCTGGTTTCGGCGGGCATAGACCCTGAGGATGCGTTCGCCGTCGATCTTGATGCGGATTTCGACGAGATTGGAGTTTCCGACGGTGTCGATCCAGAAGGGCAGGCGGATCTGGCGGGAGATTTCCTCGCTGAGGATCTGGTCGAGAATCTCGAAGAAGGGCTTAGGCCGCGGCGGCGGCAGTTCGCCGTCCGGCTCGACCGATATACTGAGGTTCAGCCGATCGCGGGCGATACGGACGATGTCGTCGTAGTCCTCTTTTGGCGCCGCGTTGATCAGGTCGATGATGGCCGCAATATCGCTTGTGACTGCCGCAGACAGGCGCTGCGTTACAAGCTGCCAGTGCCGTTCCATGAACACGAAGGCGACGACCGATTGCAGTAGCACCATGGGAATGATGACGATCAGCAGCGAGCGGGCATAGAGACCCATCGGCAAACGCCGCCGCAGCCAGCGGGTCGCACGTTTCCAGCTGCTGTCCCCGGCCCGAAGCCAGTCGCGCGGTCGGAAATCAAAGCTCGCCATGGGAAACCCGGATGGTCAATTCTTCTCCTGTCGCAGGACAATGAACGGGACGGAGGATCGCCCGCGTCAAATTCTCAGTCGATGCTCAAACGGTAGCCTATGCCGCGCACGGTCTGCAGGAACACCGGGTTGGACGGGTCATCCTCGATCTTGCGCCTGAGACGGTTGATCTGCACGTCGATCGTGCGCTCTCCGACCTCGGCATCGTCGCTGACCAGTTCGTGGCGCGGAATGGTTTCGCCGGCGCGCTGCGAAAACAGCATCATGATTTCCTGTTCGCGATCGGTGAGCCGGATATGGTCGGCGCCGCGGCGCAGTTCCTTGCGCACCACCGAAAAGGTGAACGGGCCGAAAATGACCTGCTCGACCTTTGGTGTCTGTGCCGGCGCATTGCGGCGCAGTATGTTGTTGATGCGCAAAACCAGTTCGCGCGGGTCGAATGGCTTGGGCAGGTAATCGTCGGCACCGGCCTCCAGGCCCTCTACGCGCGCATTCGCCTCCGCAAGCGCCGTCAGCATGATGATCGGCACGGTCTTGACCTTACGCAGGCTCTGGGTCAGCGAGATGCCCGTTTCTCCCGGCATCATCACATCGACGATGAGCAGATCGTAGTCGATGCCGTTCAGCTTGCGGCGCGCCTCGTCCGCATCGGCCGCAACGGTGATGCGAAACCCCTGCTCGGTGAGGTAACGATTGAGCAGGTCGCGGATACGACGGTCGTCATCCACCACTAAAAGGTGGGCGGCATCGTCGGAAATCCTCGTGTTCTTCGTCATGGTACCATGCCCTGTCTTACCGATCCGTGCCGCTACTGCCGGTCTTCATGCCGGACAGAAAGCGTTTCACAGTATCGCGTGTGTCCGGGCCTGTCTTTGCCAATGCAGCGGCTATGCGGCGGGACTGTGGCTCGGCAAGCGCGTGCGCGAAGGCCTTTCCTTCTCTTGTGGTATAAAGCTTGCGCTGGCGGCGGTCTTCAGGGCCTGCCACCTGGTGGATATAGCCGCTGTCGATCAGCTGCTTCAGCACGCGGGCGAGGCTTTGCTTGGTGATCCTCAGCGTATCAAGCAGATCGGCGACCGTCATGCCCGGTTCGCGATCGACGAAATGTACGACGCGGTGGTGTGCTCGCCCGAAACCGCGCTTTTCCAAGATCGCATCGGGATCGGAAATGAAATCGCGGTAGGCAAAGAACAGCAGTTCAATGATCTCGTAATCGATGCCCCCGTTGTCGCTCTCCTGGGCATCGCGCCCCCGGGCGATGGCCGTCTCTTGCGGACGGATATCTTTCGGCTGTCCTGCCACGCGGTCATTTCCTTTCAATCACATGCACTTCAGAAGCCGCTTCTAAAATATGTCAGCTTTATTGATATATTTTTTCCGCTTAGACAGCACCAATCATCCCGCTGACGGGACCCGGTCGCTTCCGTGCTTCGCAAGATAGGCCGTGACGTGCCGATCGCCAATCCGAAATGATCAAAAACATAGGAGGGGATAGTTGCGCTGGAGATAGCGATGAAAGAAAACATGCGAGGACGCAAAACGGCGACCTGCAAAGGCCGCCATTTTCTCATTCTGCTTGTTAATCGATGTCGTCTTACTGGTAGACGTAGACGATCTGGCGGGTGTTGGGATCGACCAAAACCTGGCGATCATTGACCCGGACGTAACGATATTCGTAGTCGGGAATTTCGACCATTGTCACATCCTCTGGCAACCTGCCACCGACAAGGATATCACCGTCGATGCTAACGCTATCGACGGGGTTCGTCTCTATATAGGTGCGGACCAGCTCCGGGGGTTAACTTCGCCGACACGCCCAAGTAATTCATCACCCGGCTGGGGATTGGCGGCTCCGGCAACGCTGCCAGTCGTTTCATAGGTCACGACCGGTACCCCGAGATCAACGCGGTGTTCTTCAATAATCATCGGCTGGCCGCCCTGATCGACCGAAAGGTTCTCCGCATAGACCCAGCCACGCATGCCGTTGACATCGATGCGGCACCAGTTGCTACCCTCCATGCAGCCGTCCAGGGTGCCTGCGCTGCCACGTGTCGCCATACCAACAGTCGGATATTCCGTGCCCGGACCAGCCTGAATATTCAGGTCGGTAACGGTCGTCACACTCATCTGCCCAAGGGCTAGAGAGGTAGTCGATGCGAGAATGAGGCCGGACAGGGCCAGCATGGTGCGAAAATTCGGTTTGTTCGTCATCTCTTCGATCTCCGATTACACGATGATGACAACAACGCCGGCTTGACGGTGATGTTCCGTGGGTAACTTCACAAAATGTGAAAATGTAAAATATTGGAATCGTTCCGTTTTCCACGGAACCTATTTTGGTCATCGGTGTTTCACTGAAAAATCGGAGATGAGCGCAATGCAAGAACAATCATTACAGGATCAAACGTCGGCAGCCATACAGCTTCGTCCGGTGGTCTTAATCGTTGTGGCGCTCAAGCTCATGGTCTTTGCCCTGTTGATGACCACGATCCACATCCCAGCGCCAACGTCCATGCCTCTGGAAATCGCCTCGGTTCAATAGAACTCCGCTGTACTCACCGGTGGCTTCGCTATATCTGGCCTTATCTTTTTCATTGTGAGGCGGCCAGCATGTTACAGGCGGGCATTATCCCGGTTACCCATTTCCAGCAGAATTGCACCGTGCTGTTCGACACGGATACCAAGGAAGGCGTGATCGTCGATCCGGGCGGTGACGTGGATGTCATCCTCGAAACGATCAAGGGCAATGGCATCACCCTGAAGGCGATCTGGCTCACGCATGGTCATATCGATCATGCCGGCGGCGCCAAGGAGTTGAAGGAGGTGCTTGGCCTCGACATTATCGGCCCGCACAAGGATGATCTTCCGCTTCTCGAAAAGCTGGAAACTCAGGCCGAGCGCTTCGGTCTGACGATGAAGGTCCAGAACGTCATTCCCGATCAATGGCTTGAGGATGGTGACACCGTGTCCTTCGGAGAGCATGTCTTCGAGGTCCTGCATTGCCCCGGCCATGCGCCCGGCCATGTCGTCTATTTCAATCGAACACAGGGTTTCGCCCATGTCGGCGATGTGTTGTTCCACGGGTCGATCGGCCGCACGGATCTGCCGGGCGGCAATCACCAGCAGCTTCTCGATTCGATCCGGGACAAGATCCTGCCACTTGGCGACAGCGTCGGTTTTATCTGCGGCCACGGGCCGGGCGGGCAGATCGGCGAGGAGCGCCGCAGCAATCCCTATCTGCGCGGTCTTTGATTTATTCAGCGCATACGAAAAAGCCCATGCGACTTGCGACGCATGGGCTTTTGTTTCGCGCGTATCGACAGATCAGCCGGCAGTGCAGAAGTAATCACGGCCGTCATAGCCGCGGAAGGTGCCGGAATCCGGGTTGAACGAGCGGTAGCGCTGCGAGCAATAGCGATACCAGGCTGGCGACCAGGGCTCGAGCGAACCGTAGGTCTGCTGAACGACCTGACGGCGATAGACCGGGCGGGGCTCGTAGCGGCGATAGACCGGACGGGGTTCGTAATAGTCTGGCTCCGGATCGATATAGACCCGTTCCTGGTAGCGCGGCTGCGAGTTGGCGATGGCGCCGCCGATGATCACACCGGTGGCAAGGCCAAGCGCGCCAAGAGCGATGCCGTCATTGTGACCATGGTGACGACGATGGCGGCGCCAGTCCTCGGCATGGGCAACCGACAGTGTCGGCAGAACGGTCGCCGTTGCAACGATTGCAAGAACTGCTGCTTTGATGAACGTATTCATTGGTTTAATCCTGTGCATGGTCCGGATCACATTCCGTTCTTCATGATGGAGGCAGATTAGGGCCACCAAACTGAATGCAGGCTGAACAAAAAACCCGGCAGTCTTGCCGGGCTTCAACTCGAAACGTTTTGCAGGAAGGTAGGGTGGCGTTAGCCGGAGACCTGCAGGTTGACTGCCTTGGGGCCCTTGCCGCGGCGGTCCGGTTCTGTGTCGAAGCTGACCTTCTGGTTTTCCGAAAGTCCATTCAGGCCCGAGGCCTGTACCGCAGAAATATGTACGAAGATGTCGGCGCCACCGTTGTCCGGTTTGATAAATCCAAAGCCCTTGTCGGTGTTGAAGAATTTTACAATGCCAGTCTCGGCCATGCGTCAGGTCCTTTTTCCTCTACCCGGATGAGCGGCGGGCAGCATCACATTATATGCCCTTGGGGGCGGGGGCAGGCAGTTCTCGACTAAGAGGAAAGGGTCCCTTCATTGCAGCCAGTCATCGAAACCGCTGCCTTTCGGCGGCTTTTTCATCCGACTGCCCGGAGCATATTGCGTCTCCGGCGCGCATTATTCTAGGTCTTCCCGTGTTCGCAAAATGCCCGAACACAGTAAGATTGATGGGTTTATTTTAAATTGGCAAGCAAAAGTTTTTTGAAGCGCAGACACCACTTGGCATTGTTCAAAAACCGGTCAACTGCCGTTTTTTGCGCTTTTTCCGCGTTTGCAATGCAAGCTATTGAATTCATAAGATTTTGTGATGTATTGCGTAGATTTTAGGCCGTTTGCGTCATGGCGTGTCGCTCACGAATGCGTCAATCTGGTTACGACTAGAGCTGCTCGATTTATTAACCTTTTGATAAAACTTGCCTTCCGGAGGTTTTTCGCTGCCAACCGGACAGGGCATCTGGCGGCTCCGCAAATCGGATCCATCACCCCGATTTTTCTATGGAAGCAGAAATCGATTGTTCCGGATTGAAGCATGTTCATCCTTAAATCCGAACAACGCCAAGTAAATCTCTTGCCAATTTCTGGATTTTCCCCAGTGATCCCGGCTTTCCCGTGCAAGGGTTGTTTTCAGTCCGGGCCAAGGAAGGCGGTATTATACTTTTGACGGTGCTGATACAGCGGCCGGCGGCAATGGTTGTCATTGCTCGTGGTCACCAGGGCGGCGTTGGTTTCAGCCTTGGCTATCGGCGGATCAGTATCTGACCGCTCGTTGGCACGGTGTCCGTCTGTGTCTTCAGAAGCAAACCCTTGCCGATCAGCATCAGGCCGGCGAGCGCGAGAAGCGCGATCACTGCGAGAACCAGGGTTTCTATCGGGTTGAGACGGGCAAGAAAGCCGCTGCGCTGTTCGATGGACATGTCACGCATCACGATTCGAGGCTTCTGACATCAGGCCGCGCAATTGCCAACGCCACAAGCTGAAAGTCGTTGCCGCCATCAGCGCGACGATCATCAGCAGGATGCCGATCTGGATATGGCGGTCGGCATTCGCTGAACGTGCCAGATCGACAAGCGCGCGGCCTTCGGCGACGGGAATGCTGCCGGTATGGATGGTCTCGTCCGCCATTGGCAGCGCGAAAGCATCGGCCGCTGACGGCGATATCACAAGCGCGTCAGCCGGGATCGACACTTGCGGTGCATGCCTGGCCGACAGTTCGGTGCCGGCCTTTGCCTGCGCCATCATGCCCATGATCATCAGCATCACGAGCACCAAGGCCGCGATTGCCAGACAGGTCCCCCAGCGCATGTCCCGCATCGTCATGCGCATGGCGCCGATTTCGTCATCGAGACCCATTGATTGTTTCCTTGAATGGCGGGCGATTCTGTCGCTCATAAGAGGTTAGGAACCCGGCTGCACAAGGACCGAATTGCGGCAGCCCGCGTCATTTATTGCGGCAAAATAAAGGCGCTGAGCAAATGGCTGAAACCTGCTGATTTGTCTTAATAAATTGCAAAAGAAGCACGCTTGATCACAGTCTTTCGCCAACACTCCAGGATACGTTCCGCGGCCCGAAAAAGCGGAGTCTTCTCAGTCTGCTGCTGGCTTAAGTGCGCAGTTTGATTCATCCGCTTCGTTGATCGCACGAATGAAACTTTGTGATGGTGGCGCATTTTCGGGGCCAGTTGCCGGATTTCACGGCCTTTGCGCTTGAAACGCCTCCCGTCTTTCGACATACACCTAACCGCACTAGAGCCGTTCGATGCTCCAGAGGCGACATGCTGTTTCAACCTGTCCAGGAAACCTGACCCATGGCCTTTCTTGCCGATATCCTTTCCCGTGTGAAGCCCTCCGCCACCATCGCCGTTTCCCAGAAAGCCCGTGAGCTGAAAGCCAAGGGCCGGGACGTGATCGGTCTGGGCGCCGGTGAGCCGGATTTCGATACGCCGGACAATATCAAGAAGGCCGCCATCGACGCGATCAACCGCGGCGAGACGAAGTACACGCCAGTCTCCGGCATTCCGGAACTGCGTGAGGCAATCTCGAAGAAATTCAAGCGCGAAAACAACCTCGACTATTCAGCGGCGCAGACGATCGTCGGCACTGGCGGAAAGCAGATTCTTTTCAACGCCTTCATGGCCACCATGAACGCAGGCGATGAAGTCGTTATCCCTACACCTTACTGGGTGTCCTATCCGGAGATGGTCTCGATCTGCGGCGGCACCCTGTTTTCGTCGCCACCACCCAGGAAAACAATTTCAAGCTGACGGCGGATGATCTCGACAAGGCGATCACGGACAAGACCAAGTGGTTCATCTTCAACTCGCCATCCAACCCGTCGGGCGCCGCCTACAGCCATGACGAACTGAAGGCGCTGACGGACGTTCTGCTCAAGCACCCGCATGTCTGGATCCTCACCGACGATATGTATGAGCACCTGACCTATGGCGACTTCAAGTTCGCCACCCCGGTCGAGGTCGAGCCGAAGCTTTATGACCGCACGCTGACCATGAACGGTGTCTCCAAAGCCTATGCCATGACCGGCTGGCGTATCGGCTATGCCGCCGGCCCGCTTTCGTTGATCAAGGCGATGGACATGATCCAGGGCCAGCAGACATCAGGCGCCTGCTCGATCGCCCAGTGGGCGGCTGTCGAGGCGCTGAATGGAACGCAGGATTTCATTCCGGAAAACAAGAAAATCTTCGAAGGCCGCCGCGATCTGGTCGTCTCGATGCTCAACCAGGCCACGGGCATTTCCTGCCCGTCGCCGGAAGGCGCCTTCTACGTCTATCCGTCCTGCAAGGGGCTGATCGGCAAGACGGCGCCGACCGGCAAGGTCATCGAAACCGACGAGGATTTCGTCTCCGAGCTGCTGGAATCCGAAGGTGTTGCCGTCGTTCACGGCTCGGCCTTCGGTCTTGGCCCGAACTTCCGCATTTCCTATGCGACCTCGGAAGAATTGCTGGAAGAAGCCTGCAAGCGCATCCAGCGTTTCTGCGCTGCCTGCAAGTAAGCGCAGTTTTCTACCGAAGGGCTCCGCCGGAAACGGCGGAGCCCTTCGTCGTTTTGCCGTCATGAGGTAATGGCCATGCTTTCGGCGAGGAGGCTACGGCGTCGGGCGATCGTCAGGCCTTTGCGCCGCGCGGATGGAGCCAACATAGTCCATCAAGCCCTTTGCCAGCGCATCGAAGGTCACGCGGCAGCGCGGCGTGTTGCGCAGGTTCTCGTGCATGGCGAGATAGGTCTCGAGCGAAAATTCGAACTCCTTTGCCAGCACGCGCACCAGCTCGGGATCGCGCCGGGCAAGCGCGATCTGGCAGATGCCGATACCGAAGCCAGCGCGGATCGCGGAAAGCTGGGCGATATTGTTGTCAGTCTTCAGCGCAAAACGCACGGCGTCCAGTTCCGGCAGCCGCTTGCGCATCGCGCGGATGAATGCGGTTTCGCGATCGAAGCCGATGATGCTGTGGCCGGCAAGGTCGCTCAGGCTCGCCGGCGTGCCCCTGGCCTCGAGATAGCGGCGATGCGCGTGAAAGCCGAGCGGAATGCCGCCGATCCGCCGGGTGACGAGCGCCTCCTGCTTCGGCTCGACCATGCGCACGGCGATATCCGCCTCCTGCCGCAACAGATCCTCGACCGCATCGGACAGCGATAGCTCGATCGTCAGTTCCGGATTGGCGGCGTGTAACTCGGCAAGGATGGGCGGCAGGACTTCGACACCGACGGCCTCGCTGGCGCTGATCCGCACTGTACCACGCACGCTTTCGCTCTGTCCGCTGGCGGCACGCAGCAGCGCCGCGGCATTCGAGGCCAGCTGTCGTGCAAAGGGCATGAGTTCGTCTGCGGCTTCCGTGGTCAGCAGACCGTGCGGCGAGCGTGTGAATAGCTGGACGCCGAGCGACTGCTCCAGCGCGTCGATGTGGCGGCCGACGGTCGGCTGGGTCAGCCCCAGCGAGCGGGCCGCGGCAGACAGTGATCCCTCCTTGGCCACGGCCAGAAAGGTGCGGTAGTAATCCCAGTTTGGTTCCAGGTTGCTCATTGATTTTAGTATAATGGCTAAAGATATTTGCGCAATTCCGTTTATCTCCATGTGGCCGCATAGTCTCCTCATCGAAACAAGGAGACAGCCATGACAAACGGTATCGAACACAAGCAGCCCATCGCCCTCGTTCTGGGCGCGACCGGTGGAATTGGCGGAGAGGTGGCGCGCAAGCTGAAGGCGCGCGGCTGGGCGGTGCGGGCGTTGAACCGCAATGCCGCGAAAGCCGCAGCGACAAACCCCGATTTCGAATGGCTAAACGGCGACGCGATGAATGCGTTCGACCTTCTCCGTGCCGCACGGGGCGTTGACCTGATCGTCCATGCGGTCAACCCGCCGGGATACGCCAAATGGGGCAGCCTCGTGCTGCCGATGATCGACAACACGATCGCTGCGGCGCGTGCCAATGGCGCAACCGTGCTTCTGCCGGGCACGATCTACAATTACGGCCCGGACGCTTTCCCGCTGCTCAGCGAGGAGGCGCCGCAGAATCCGACGACGGTGAAGGGCGGCATTCGTGTCGAGATGGAGCGTCGCCTCAAGGCAGCCTCCGAAGACGGCGTCCGCGTGATCATCCTGCGGGCAGGGGACTTCTTTGGGGCGACTGCCGTCAATAGCTGGTTCTCGCAAGGCATGGTGACACCTGGCAAGCCGCTCACGTCGATCACCTATCCGGGGAAAGCTGGCACCGGGCACCAGTGGGCCTACCTGCCGGATGTCGCCGAAATCATGCTGCGTCTGGTCGAGCGCCGCGACCGCTTACCGCCCTTTGCCACCTTCCACATGACCGGCTTCTGGGATGACGACGGCACGAAGATGGTCGCCGCCATCCGCCGCGTCACCGGTCGCCCGGACCTGCGCGTCAAATCCTTCCCCTGGTGGCTTCTGCCGCTGGCCGCGCCCTTCGTCACCTTCCTGCGGGAACTGCGGGAAATGCGCTATCTCTGGAAGGAACCGCTGCGCATGCCGAATGCCCGGCTCGTCGAGACGATCGGTGCGGAGCCCTGGACACCTATCGACACGGCGGTGCGCACGACCCTTGCAGCGCTTGGCTGCCTGCCTGCGGATGCCCGGATTGTGCCCGGCAAGCTGCTTGCCGGACCGGCACGGGCGGAGGCGGCACGATGAGCGGAATATCTCTCCCGTTGACCGGCCGGCCAGCCCCTCTCTATTTCAAAGGGCTCGCTCTTTCCGTGCCGTCGTTGATCACAGGCCAGCTGTTTCTGGCAGGGGTTGCCATCTTCTCCGATGGCACTGCCTGGGAGTGGCACAGAACTATGGGTGGCGTCACCGGCCTGCCGATCCTGCTGCTATGCGGTCTTGCCCTGTGGCAGCCGTCGCTCAGACCTTACCGCATGGCGACCGGGATCGTATTTTTGCTCTATGTCCTGCAGATTGTCTGGCTGACGGCGGGGAGGCGCTTTCGAGCGGCGTGCTGCAGGCGCTGCATCCGGCCAATGCCGTGCTTCTGACGGCGGCCAGCGCGCTTCTCGCAAGGCGCACGCTACCGTGACGCAGACATGAGACTATGGCTGGTCCGGAGCGTGATCGTTCAGGACCAGTTGCATGAAGGTGAGGTCCAGCCAGCGACCGAACTTGGTGCCGACTTCGCGCATCTGACCGGTGATTTCGAAGCCGAGTTTTTCATGCAGGCGGATAGAGCCCGTATTGCCGGTCTCGATGCCGGCGACCATGACATGCTTGCCGCAGCCTTTTGCCCGCTCGATCAGCGCCAGCATCAACAGGCGGCCAATGCCGCCGCCGCGCTGGTTCTTTTCGACATAGACCGAGTGCTCCACTGTGTGCCGATAGCCGTCAAAGGCCCGCCAGTCGCCAAAGGAAGCGTAGCCGGCAACAGCGCCGTCATCCGTTACGGCGACGAGCACCGGGTAGGCCATGCGGGTGCGCTCAGTGAGCCATGCGGCACGATTTTCGACATCCACGACACGCTCGTTCCAGATCGCGGTGGTGTTGGCGACGGCGTCATTGTAAATCGCGCAGATCGCCGCCAGATCATGTTCGCCCGCATCCCGTATCTGCATCGGTCTTCCCCTGTAAAATCCGTGTTTTGCGTGGTGCCACAGTCGGGCAAGGGCAACAACGGCCGACAATGAAAAATCCCGCCACGAGGGCGGGATTTCCAAAATCACATGCTGTCAGATGGCTTAAGCCGCCTCGTCCAGCGTCGGATAGTCGGTGTAGCCCTTGGCGCCACCACCATAGAAGGTCTGCTGGTCCGGCGTGTTGAGCGGAGCGTTGTCCTTCAGACGCTGCACGAGGTCTGGATTGGCGATGAACGGCTTGCCGAAGGCGACGAGATCGGCGCGGCCCTGCTCGACAGCTTCGATGGCAAGGTCGCGGTCATAGCCGTTGTTGACCATCCAGGCCGCTTCGCCGCCAGCCTTTTCATAGGCCACGCAGAGCGCCTTGTAGTCGAACGGCTTGTCGCCCTGCTGGAAGTCGCGCGGGCCACCAGTGGCGCCTTCGATGATGTGGATATAGGCGAGCTTGTATTTCGCCAGGCGTTCCACGACATGGGTAAACAGCGGCTGCACATCCGGATCGGAGGCGTCGTTGGCGGGCGTCACCGGCGAGATGCGGATGCCGGTTTTGCCTTCGCCGATTTCGCGGGTAATCGCATCCATCACCTCGAACAGGAAGCGCGCGCGGTTCTCGATCGAGCCGCCATAGGCGTCGGTGCGAACGTTGGAGCCCGAGCGCAGGAACTGGTCGATCAGATAACCGTTTGCAGCATGGATCTCGACGCCGTCGAAGCCTGCTTCGATCGCGGCGCGGGCCGCTTTGCGATAGTCCTCAACGATGCCGGGGATTTCCGAGAGTTCCAGTGCGCGCGGCTCTGACGTTTCGGCAAAGGTGCCGGTGCCGTCGTCATTGATCAGATAGGTCTTCGATTTCGCCTGGATCGCCGAGGCCGAAACCGGCTTGCCGCCATCCGGCTGCAGAGACGTGTGGGAGATGCGGCCGACATGCCACATCTGCACGACGATCTTGCCGCCAGCCTTGTGCACGCCGTCGGTGACCTTTTTCCAGCCGTCCAGCGCTTCCTGCGTGTAGAGGCCCGGAACGTCGGCATAACCCTGGCCCTGATGGCTGATCGCTGTGGCCTCGGTGATCAGGAGACCGGCCGTGGCGCGCTGTTCGTAATAGGCGGCGACCAGCGGGCCGGGCACGGCCTTGGGCGAACGGTTGCGGGTCAGCGGTGCCATGACGATGCGGTTGGCAAGTTCGATGTCGCCGATCGTGATGGGGTCAAACAGTGTAGACATGGGTAGTCCTTCCTTCTTTGGGTCGTCTTGGGAGAGTGGTGCTTGTGGGAGGGCGAAGAGGTCAGAGCGTGCTGCTGATATCCTTCAGGAACGCCTCGATCGTCTCTTCGTTGCGCCGGTAGAAAATCCATTGGCCAACCTTGCGGGTGCTGACCAGTTCGGCGCGCTGCAATGTCGCTAAGTGCGCAGACACGGTGGATTGCGACAGGCCGCAGCGCTCGAACTGTCGGGCACAGACCCCCATGTCGAGCGGATGCTCCTGGTTCGAAAATGCGCCTCCGGCTCTTTCAGCCAGCCGAGCATCTCGACCCGTTTCGGATGGGCCAGCGCCTTGAGGATTTCGTCCTTGTCCATGGATCGATTGATTCCGATGTTTTTATCGTTAAAATGCGATATAACGATATATGGATCGTTCATTGACGATATACAAGTCACAAAGCTGTGAGAAAATCATGGCGCCAGAGTGCGTGTAAAAAGCGTGCGGGCCAAAAAAGAGGACCACAAGAAAACCTGGGTCCTTCTAAGGTTGAAGGTTTTTGCAAACCTCCAGAGGGGAACAGCTGCTGCGGTGGACTGGGAGGAAGATGATCCACCAGACTGCATCAGCTGAGTTTAGATATGGGAATGGCTTCAAAAGATTTCAATAGCCGGGTGTACAAAAATGCAACCAGCGGAAGATTTTGAAAAAAGACAAAAAAGAGGGCCACAAGAAAAACTTGGGCCCTTTATAGTTATGAAGGTAATTAACCTCCAGAGGGGAACAGCTGCTGCGGTGGCACTGGGAGGAAAAAGCCACCAAACTGCATCAGCTGCAGTCGGTATGATGGTTTTTTGTGCGCTCCGCAATTAATTATTACGCATGTCAGCCATGTGTCAGACGCACCGCTGCGTATATTTCGGGCGATTTACCGGTCCTCTCGCCTTTCGAAATTTGTGCGATGCAGCAAAAGTATGATAAAACAAAGGCTTGCCGATGAAAATCAGGCAAGCCTTTTATTTGGGCAGATTTTCAGTTCGTCAGAAACTCCAGTTGCGCGCCTTTGCGACGATGAAATCGCGGAAGACTTTCAACTTTGCGGCGTTCTTCATCTCGTCCGGATAGCAGAAATAGGTATCGAAGGAGGGGATGTCTGCGCCGATCGGCAGCTGAATCAGGCCCGGGTCGCGGCCGACGATATAGTCCGGCAGCATGGCGACGCCGATGCCGAGCAGGCAGGCGCGCTTGACGGAGGTCTGGCTGTTGATTTGCAGGTGCGAGACGCGCGGATTGTCGCTGTCGCGCCCGGCGATTTCCAGCCAGTTGACGTCGAGCAGGTAGTTGGGCGCCGGCTCGCCAAAGGTGATGATGCGATGGTTGTCGAGATCCTCGACGCTCTGCGGCTCGCCATATTTGTTGATATAGGAGGGCGCGGCATAGACGTGCATGTGCACGGTAAACAGCTTGCGCTGGATGAGATCCGATTGCTGCGGCTGGCGCAGACGGATGGCGCAGTCGGCATGGCGCATGTTGACGTCCAGTTCCTCGTTGTCGAGGATCAGCTGAACCTGCATTTCCGGATAGAGCGACAGGAATTCCTGCACCTTGTCGGTCAGCCAGCCCTGGCCGAGGCCGACCGTGGTGGTGATGCGCAGCTTGCCGGAGGGCTTGTCAGTGGTCTCGGTGAGCTGGACCTTGACGCTTTCCAGCTTCATCAGCACTTCATGGGCCGTGCGATAGAGGATTTCGCCCTGCTCGGTGAGGATCAGGCCGCGCGCATGTCTGTGGAACAGCTTGATGCCGACGTCCTGTTCCAGCGAAGACACCTGGCGGCTGATCGCGGATTGTGACAGGTGCAGCTTATCGGCCGCATGGGTAAAGGAGCCTGCTTCCGCCGCCGCATGAAAAATGCGCAATTTGTCCCAGTCTAGCGGCATGCTGTCCCCCATATGCGATCGTGACGGAAAATGCCCTCGCTTTTCCCGCCCGCCAGCCGATTGCGCTGTTCCCACTCCGGAGCGGGTCTTCCCGCTCCGATTATTCGCGGCTTCTATTCGGCCGCAATTGCGACGGGCATGTGACCCGCCAGGTATTTTTCCGCTTCAAGGGCTGCCATGCAGCCCATGCCGGCTGCGGTGATGGCCTGACGATAGATATCGTCGGTCACATCGCCAGCCGCAAAGATCCCGGCTACATCAGTGGCAGTTGAATCCGGTGCTGTCCAGAGGTAGCCGTTTGGCTTCAGCCGCAGCTTGTCCTTGAAAAGCTCGACCGCCGGCGCATGGCCAATCGCCACGAAAACGCCGTCGATCGGCATGGCGCTTTCGGCGCCGGTCTTCGTATTGCGCAGCGTCACGCCGCTGACGGAGGCCGGCATCGGCGGCTTTGCCGGCGTGCCGGTATAGGCCGTCACCTCATGATCCCAGATGATCTTGACGTTCGGCTTGGCAAACAGCCGCTCCTGCAGGATCTTTTCGGCGCGGAAGCTGTCGCGGCGGTGAATGACGGTGACGGTCTTGGCAAGGTTCGACAGATAGAGCGCTTCCTCGACCGCCGAGTTGCCGCCGCCGACAACGATGACGTCCTTGTTGCGATAAAAGAAGCCGTCGCAGGTGGCGCAGGCCGAGACGCCGAAGCCCATGAAGGTCGGTTCGCTCTCGATGCCGAGCCACTTGGCCTTGGCACCCGTGGCGATGATCAGCACATCCGCCGTCCAGTCGGTGCCGCTGTCGGTCTTCAGCCGGAACGGCCGCACGGTCGTATCGACTTCCGTCACCAGGTCATCGACGATCTCGGCGCCGACATGCTGCGCCTGCTTCAGCATCTGCTCCATCATCCAGGGCCCCTGGACCGGATCGGCATAACCCGGATAGTTCTCGACATCGGTGGTGATCATCAGCTGCCCGCCCTGTTCCATGCCGGCAATCAGCACTGGATTGAGCATGGCCCGCGCCGCATAGATCGCGGCCGTATAACCGGCGGGGCCGGAACCGATGATGAGAACCTTGGTGTGGCGGGTGGTCATGGTGGTGATCCTCAACCCGGAAAGCGCTTTTGTAGCGACCGGGCGAATTCGAGTGTTTCTAAGCTTTGCTCTAGTTTAGGGATTCCGGGGGCTTGTTTCAAGGGCAAAGCCGGCGATACACACAAGTGGTTGCGTTCCGCGCTTACATTTCCGTCTTGCGAATAACAAAGATCCAGATCCGCATGCCGTTTGATTTTGTATGCGGCGGTTCAAGCACCTCGGTGACTGCATAACGCCCCTGCGACCAGCGCGCGATCAGGAATGGAAGAAGGCGCGGGTCCACACCGAACGGATCCATCTCGTTGGCGGACATTTCCGAATGGGCCATTGTGTGTTCCAGAAAAACCGCGCCGCCACTTTTCAGTTGGTCGATCCACGCTTCGATGGCTTTCTGCGGATCATAGGCATGGTCGTGCGAGTTCGTATAGACGAAGTCGAAAGCAGACACCCAGTCCGGATTGCGCTCGTGGAAGTCCCACTGCACGGTGTTGGGGAAGTCTTTCGCCGTCTCGGAAATATCGGTGCCGATAACCTCAATGCCCAGACGCTCGCTGAACCACTTTTGCTCGTTGCCGCGCCGCACGCCGTGACACAGGCCGCGGGACGCGTCGGGGTTCGTCTTTTTCACATAGTCCGCGATAAAGTCAATTGTCTGCTGATCGGCCCAGACATTGTTGATCTTTCGCTTGTTGCCGTCCTCCTGGATTTTCCGATAACGCTCGTAATCGAATGTGCCATCGGCCGCCTTGTAGTCATAGAGGAAAAAATCTGAAATTCCGGCGCTGTTCTTATCGTGAGGAATGTAGTGCCCTCGCGCTTTCAGATATTTGAGCGCTAGTTTATCCAAAAATTTCATTTTGTTTCTTCCCCGTTCCGCAATGTTGAAAACCAGCTAGCATTCCATGGAAAATGCGGCAATACAGTCCTTACTTTAATACGAGATGGTCAAGGTCTGGGGGACAACGATATGGGATTGAATGCGAGCCGGGTCTGGCTTGATCGTGAACTGGAGGCTTTCGGAAAGTCGCTCCCGCAGGACTGTCTCGTATTGGATGCCGGTGCCGGGTCGCAGAAATACGCCTCGAAATTTTCGCAGCAGCGTTATGAAACAGCCGATTTCGAGCAGGTCGATAAGGCGTATCAGCCGAGTACCTATGTCTGTGATCTGCGGTCGATACCCGTCGAGGACAATCGTTTCGACGCCGTCGTTTTTACGCAGGTGATGGAACATCTTCCGGAGCCGAAGCTGGTGCTGAAGGAACTCAATCGCGTCCTTAAGCCCGGCGGCGTCATGTTTTTCTCGGCGCCGCTCTATTATCAGGAGCATGAGCAGCCTTATGACTTCTATCGCTACACGCAGTTCGGTTTGAAATATCTTTTCGAACAGTCCGGCTTTCAGGCGGGTGAAATTCGCTGGCTTGAAGGGTTCATGGGCACCGTAGCCCATCAATTGCGCTACATGCGCAGCAACTTCCCGCGTTCGCCCGCCGGATTCGGCGGCGGCGTTGGCGGACTTCTTCTCCTGGTTTTATTTCAGCTGTTCGGTGTCACTGCGCGGCTGATGTCTCCTTTGGCGCGTCTCGCCGATATCCGGCATCGCTATACGCAGCGCGGCATGCCGATCAATTATATGGCCATTTTGAAGAAGGTTTAAATCAAGGCAGTGGATTGCCACGAACGAGCTGCTTTTGCCGACGCTACAAATCCGCTAACCAAGACAGACGGCGGACGGATGTTTGGGGCTGGATTCAGTCCGGCAAAGGAAATCGGCGATGGCCATGCGCGTTGAGCTCGATGCGATCGACCTGAAAATTCTGCGCGAATTGCAGGCGGATGGGCGCATGACGAATGTCGAGCTCGCGCAACGGGTCGGCATCTCGGCGCCACCCTGCCTGCGGCGGGTGCGCAAACTGGACGAAGCCGGCGTGATCAAGGGCTATCATGCGCTGCTCAATGCGCCGGCGCTCGGCTTTGATCTCGTCGCGTTCTGCATGGTGGGCCTGAAACACCAGTCCGAAGCCGACCTGAAAGCCTTTGCCGCGGCGACGACCGCCTGGCCCCTGGTGCGGCAGGCCTGGATGGTTTCCGGCGAGAGCGATTTCCTTCTGCATTGCGTTTCGGAAAATCTCACGGTCTTCCAGGATTTCGTCATTGAGGTTCTGACCGCCAACCAGCGGGTCGATACGGTGCGCACCATGTTGACCATCCGGCAGGTGAAAGATATTGGACTGGTCCAAATATAACGGCCGCACGTCTCTGTTCGTCGGCAGTATGCACGGGTGATGTCTTGAGCAAGTTGATGAAGCGGATGAAGGCCCGTTGGCGTAAGCTGACGAATGTCTCCGTGATGGAAATCGAAGGCGTGCGGATCGATACCACCGCGGGCAAGCTGCCGCGACTGGTCCGCTCCGCCCTGTTCAAGGAAACCTACGAGGATGCGGAGCGTACACTGATCGCGCGGCTTTTGAAGCCCGGCATGCGCGTTGTGGAAATCGGCACCGGCATTGGATTCATCAGCCTTATTGCGACCCGCATCTGCGGCGAGGGCAATGTCATTTCCTACGAGGCCAACCCGACGCTCGAGCCGATCATTCGCGGCAATTTCGCGCTGAACGGCTTGAAACCCTCCCTGAACATGAAGGCCGTCACCGTTGGTGGAGAGCCGATCACCTTCTTCCGCAGCGACAACATCATTTCGTCCAGCCTCTATGACCGCCAGCGGCAGGACCACAAGATCACCGTCGAAAGCGATGCTCTGTCGGCTGTTCTTTTGCAGCATGATCCGGACGTGATCATCATGGATGTGGAAGGCGCCGAAATCGACCTGCTCGCAATCGATGACCTGCGCAATGTCCGCCATATCATCGTTGAACTGCATCCGCACATCGTCGGCGAGGACAAGATCGCTGCCCTGAGCGCGGTTCTTGAGGCGCGCGGATTTTCAGCCGCGGCCAAGATCCACAAGACAGTCCATTTCGCGCGCGCCGCGTGACGGGCGCGGCGATCATGTCGAAACTTCCGATCTCCGCCTTCATCATCTGCCTAAATGAGGAGGCCTATCTCAGCAATTGCATCGAGAGCCTGGAAAGCTGTGCGGAGATCGTCATCGTCGATTCCGGATCGACGGATGGAACGGCAGCGCTGGTGCAGTCCTATATCGAAAAGGGTTGGCCGATCCGGTTCCTGTTCGAGGCCTGGCGCGGTTACGCCGGGCAGAAGCAGTTTGCGCTGGAGCAATGTACTCAGCCCTGGTGCCTGAACATCGATGCGGACGAGCGGCTCGACGCGCCGCTGCAAGAGCTTTTGCCGACGCTGCTTGCGGCCCCAGTCGAAACGGTCGGCTGGCGCGTCGCGCGGCGACCCTATCTGATCGGCTACGGCTATACGCCTGACCGGGTGCGCGAGCGCAAGAACCTGCGGCTGATCCGCAAGGGTAGGGGTGCCTATGACCTCGCCCAGAAGGTCCACGAGGGCATCGTTCCGGACGGCAAGGTCGAGGCGGCTGCGACAGGCAGCCTGCTGCACTATCGCCCGCTTGTTATCGACGAACAGATTCTCAAGGAAAACAAGTATTCGACGCTGAAGGCCGACCAGCAGTTTGCTGCCGGCAAGCCGCCACGGGGCTACAAGATGATTTTCAGCCCGCCGCTCTATTTCCTGCGGCTGTATTTCCGCAACGGCCTCTGGCGCTGCGGTTTTCCCGGCTTCATCGAGGCGGCGACCGGCGCGGTCTACGCCTTTCTGACGGCCGCCAAGATCTACCAGCGGCATGCACTGAAGCGGAAGCCGAATTTCGACGACATGGAACGCGGGCGCCGCGGCAATGAGGATGCCATGAAGGTTCATCACTACCACTTCGGCAAGGACGGCGGCGCCGAGCGCTTCTTCGTCCACCTCGTCAATGCGCTGGCGCGGCGCGGCGTCGAGCAGACGGCCGTCATTCGCCCGAACCGGCTGTGGCGCAAGGATATCGAAAACTCCGCCAAGCTGATCGAAAGCAATTTCCGCAATCTGTCGACGGATCGCCTGCTGCTGCCGCTGAAGGTCATGCGCAATGCGCGGCGCGACAAGCCGGATGCGCTGTTTTCCTGGGCGACCCGGGCCAGCCGCCTGATGCCGAACTACAAGGGCTGCATCAAGATCTCGCGGCTTGGCGACTATCCCACCAATCTCAGCTATTTCAAGAACACCGATGTGCTCGTCTGCAACACGCCGGGCATCGGCGAGCATGTGCGTCGGATCGGCTGGACGCGCGGCGTCGAGGTTATCTCCAATTTCACCAATACCGAACGTGTTGCGCCGATTGATCGGGCGAGCCTCGATACGCCGGAAGGTGTACCCGTCGTCATGTCGATGGGGCGTTTCGTGCCGCGCAAGGGTTTTGCGCTGTTGACGGAGGCCGTGGCGAAACTGCCCGGCGTCTATCTCTGGCTTGCCGGCGATGGCGAGGAACGGGAAAATGTCGAGAAACTTGCCGCCGATCTCGGCGTGCTGGATCGCGTCCGCTTCCTCGGCTGGCAGAAGGACACGCGTCCTTTTCTCGCCGCCGCCGACATCTTCGTCATGCCGTCGAGCCACGAGCCGCTCGGCAATGTCATCCTCGAAGCCTGGGCGCAGGAAAAGCCTGTGGTCTCCAGCCGCTCGGAAGGGCCGAGCTGGTTCATGCAGGACGGCGAAAACGGGCTTTTGGCCGATATCGGTGATGTCGACGGATTTTCCCGCGCGATCGAGCGCCTGATCAATGACAAGGCCCTTGCCGCGTATGTCGCAGCCGGCGGACATGCGACATTGATGCAGCAGTTTTCCGAGGATGCCGTGGCTGGGGCCTATATCGAGCTGTTCAAGCGCAAGCCGTAAGCCTTTTCAGGCTCGGCTCAGCAATTGTTCATAGATTGCGCCAAGGCTCCGTGCCTCGCCTTCGATGGTGAAATGCGTGCTGGCGCGGAACAGGCCGCGTTCGCCGGCCAGTTGTGCGCGCACGGGATCATCCATGAAGACTGCTGCGGGTTGCACCATCTCGCCGAGCGCGTCGGCGGCGATCAGCTGACCCGTTTCGTTTTCGCCTGTTTCCAGCAATTCGGAAAAGGCGCCGACATCGGTTGCCACGACAGGCACCGCCGTCGCCATGGCTTCCAGCGGCGTGAGGCCAAAACCTTCCCAGCGCTGCGGCGCGATGAACAGGTCCAGCGCCCGGTACCAGTCGGGAATGTTGGTGTGTTCGCCGACGAACAGGATGCGGTCCGCGAGACCGGCGGCCGCAACCTTTTCCTTCAGCATGGTTTCAAAGGCGACATGCTGCCCCGTCGCGCGGCCGGCGATGATGGCGATCCAGTCGGGCCGCGTCGGCAGAAGGGCGATCATGCTATCGACGAAAATATCCGTGCCCTTCTGGCGTCGCACGCGGCCGAAACATCCCGCAATCTTCTTGTCCGCCGGGAGACCGACTCTCGCTTTGGCAGCTTGCTTGTCCTCGGCGGGAAAAAACGACGGCCGTCGATGCCGTGCATGATCGTCGTTGACGGTACGTCGAGATAGGCGGCGGTCTTGTTGCTGGTGGCAATCACCGCATCCATGCGGCCGATCAGGAATTTGCTCCACCCGGTATGCCGTCGCTGCGAGGCGGAGGTGAAGACGATCTTCAATTTCATGCGCAGGAGATCGCGCAGGATGATAGCCGGCAGCATCTCGACATTCCGGCGCGCATGCCAGACCCGACAGGTGCGGTTCTTCGGGCGTGCCCAGAGGCGCAGCAAGGCGGAAAAGCCGATATGCGGCAGGGTATTGGGCAGGCCGGGTCCGAGCGTCGCGATCTTCTGGCCGAGCCTGCGCTGAACCGGAATGAGCTGGATGATGGTCGATGTGACGCCGGAAAGCCGCCGCTTGAAGTTCGGCGCGATGATTTCGACGTCGCTGATGTTTTCCACGATCGACTGCCCTTGATGAAAGTTTCGTCATCGAAACAAAAAGCCCGGAGGCAGCAATGCGCCGTCCGGGCTTTTCAATTCATGCCATCAGGGCTGTTCAGCCCCAGTTGATCGCCAGGATCTCATAGGCCTTGGAGCCGCCGGGCGCCACGACCTCGATCGAATCGCCGACTTCCTTGCCGATCAGGGCGCGGGCGATCGGCGAGGAGATGGAGATGCGGCCCTGCTTCACGTCGGCTTCCTGGTCGCCGACGATCTGGTAGGTCTTGTTTTCCTCGGTGTCCTCGTCGACCAGCTTGACGGTAGCGCCGAACTTGATCTTCGAGCCGGACATCTTCGACAGGTCGATCACTTCCGCACGGGCGACGTAATCTTCCACTTCGGCGATTCGGCCCTCATTGTGGCTCTGCGCTTCCTTGGCCGCATGATATTCGGCATTTTCCGAAAGGTCGCCATGGGCGCGCGCTTCGGAAATTGCTTCGATGATCCGCGGGCGCTCTTCCTGCTGGCGCCAGCGCAGTTCTTCCTGCAGCTTGACGAATCCACCCTGAGTCATCGGTACTTTTTCGACCATTTCACTGTCCTTCATAGTCCGCGCCGGGCCTGCTTTCCGCAGGCGTCAGCACAAAAGAAAACGGTCACCGGAGCGTTAACTCCGGAACCGTCCGAAACATTTGAAGGTCGCTTATAGCAGAAACCCGAAGCGGAAAGCCAGATTTTTCGGACGTGTATGATGATGCCGCGGCGGAGCGGTTGCTTTTGAGCGCTTTGGAACAAAGCCCGCGGGCGATCGTTGCACCGTCACGAAAGGGAGAACCATGACAAACCCATCCCCGGAAACCGTCGAGGGACGGTTGAACGCGCACCGCAAGCTGCTGATCGCGATTCTCACTTCGCTGGCGAGCGACAGCAACGGGCGCCAACTGATCGAAAAGCTGCTTACGGACAGCGAAACGGTGCGCGATCAGGAAGAGGATCCAGGCGTCGAGCCGGATATCGGTTTTGCCATTCAGAATATTGCCGATGCAGAGGCCCTTGCGATCGTGCGAACCGCGATTGCCCGCGCAGAAGCGATCGATCGGGCGTCAGCGCCCTGAGGGAAAGCAGGAACCGAGGAGCAGACAATGCAGCAACACATGTTGAGACTTTATCGACTGGTGCCCATCGCAGCCGCCCACGATCCGAATTGGGATAATGCGGAAAATATGGGTGAGATCGTCGTGCGCGCAGAATCACCTGCCGATGCGCGGATCGTCGCTGCCGATGCCGAACTGGATTTCACGGAAATAGACGCGCTGCCGGCGGAGGGCAATTCGACCCGCCATGCCAGCGCCTTTCGCAATGAGCGGCTTTATACGGTGATCGAGGAGCCTGCGTCTGCCGTGGCGGCGGATGGCCCGCGCGGCGTTGTCGACGGCACCGTTTCCGTCGGCACCATCAAGCCGACGCAGATGTAAACGAGGAGAAAGAGGATGACATCCAGAAACAGCCCTGCGGTCAAGGCCGCAGAAAAACAGCGCGATATCCAGCGCCAAGTGGCGGCGTCCGATGCGAAGCACGAGCGCAAGGCGGGAGCCTCCAAAGATGGCGCCATGCAAGCCGGCGCCCGCGTCTATCCCGTTCCACCTTTTCCCAAACAGCACCAGCCGAAACCCGGTGCCGAACACAAGCTTGACCCCGCGCCGCTTTATGAGGCGCCTTTTTACAAAGGGTCCGGCAAGCTGGAAGGAAAGGTGGCCTTGATCACCGGCGGCGACAGCGGCATCGGCAGGGCGGTTGCCGTGCTGTTCGCCCGCGAAGGTGCCGATGTCGCGATCCTGCATTTGGCGGAAGGCAAGGACGCGGACGACACTCTTGCCGCGATTGAGGCCGAGGGCCGCAAGCGATGGCCATTCCCGGTGACGTCAAGGACAGGGCTTTCTGCCAGAAGGCAGTGGCGGCAGTCGTCGAGGTGTTCGGCGGTCTCGATGTGCTGGTCAACAACGCTGCCTTCCAGGTCCATACCAACGACGTGCTGGATTTGACGGAAGAGCATTTCGACGAAACTCTGAAGACCAACCTCTATGGCTATTTTTTCATGGCGCAGGCTGCGGTGCCACACATGAAAGAGGGCAGCGCTATCGTCAACACCGGATCCGTCACCGGTCTCGAAGGCGGCAAGGAACTGCTGGATTATTCGATGACCAAGGGCGGCATCCACGCCTTTACCAAAGCTTTGTCCAGCCAACTCGTGCCCAGGGGCATTCGCGTCAATGCCGTGGCGCCGGGGCCGGTCTGGACGCCCCTCAACCCATCGGACAAGGAAGCCGAGTATGTATCGAAATTCGGCGCGGAAACGCCGATGAAGCGTCCGGCGCAGCCGGAGGAAATCGCGCCGGCCTATGTCTTCCTCGCCTCTTCGCATTGCTCCAGCTACATTACCGGCGAAATTCTGCCGATCGTCGGCGGGTACTGATCGCCGATGTCATCGCTGGCGGCGTCAATGTCCGCTGGGCAGATTGTCGTCTACATGGGCTGTCGCATAGATGCGGCGGGCGATGGCGGCAAGGGCGAGGAGCGACACGGTGGCAAGCAGACAGCAGGCTGCAAAGCCAAGCGAAAACCCGGAACGGGCGAGATCGAGCCAAGCAGGTTGGATCTCGCCGAACGATTTCACCATTTCCACCGCGCTGGCGAGTGTCGAGGACGCGGTCTCCACCTGCTGCGGCGTTAGGCCGCTGAGATCGGCGCCGGCCATGGTCGATCGATAAATGAATGTTCCGATGCTGCCGAGCAAAGCGACGCCGAGCGCGCCGCCGAACTCCGCGCTTGTTTCCGAAATCGCCGAAGCCGAGCCCGCCCGTTCCGGTGGGGCGGTCCCAACGATCAAGCCTGTGGTCGTGAGGATGACAGGCACGAAACCGACGGCGATGACCATGCTGGCGGCCAGAATGCCGACGGCACTCTGGTGATAGGCGGCAAGGCCCATCGCTGCTGTCCCCACCGCATTGACGAGCAGGCCGAGGATAACGGTCCTCGACGGTCCCAAACGGTTGGTGAAGCGATGCGCCTGGAAGGACATGACGGTGAAGATCAGCGAGGACGGTATCGACCAGATCGCCGCCTCGAAGGCCGAAAGTCCGGTCACCAGTTGGAGAAAGAGGTTCTGGAAGAGAAAGATGCCGAAGATGAAGAAAACACCGGCGAGATTGACCGCCAGCGATGCGGTAAACGCCGGAATCTTGAAAAGCTGCAAATCGATCAGCGGATGGGTGAGTTTCTTCTGCCGGCTGATGAAGGCGAAACCGAAGGCGAACCCGATTGCCAGAGCAACCGCCTGATCCGCTTCGAACCCATAGGCGGCCATGTGCTTCAGCCCGTAGATGAAAGGGAGTACGGCTGCGAGCGAAAATATGACACTCAAGAGGTCGATGCGGGCACCCTCTGCGTTCTTGTATTCCGGAAGCAGAAGTGGTCCGGCAATGAGAAGGCCGAGCATGACAGGTATGTTGATCAGAAACACCGATCCCCAGTGGAAATACTGGAGCAGCAAGCCACCAATGAGCGGGCCGACAAGCCCGCCGAGCGCAAAGGCCGTGCCCCAGACGCCGATGGCGCGGTTTCGCTCACCCTCGTTTTCGAACAGATTGACGATCAGCGACAGCGTCGATGGCGCGACCGTCGCTCCCGCGATGCCAAGCAAGGCGCGCGCGGCGATCAGTTGCTGCGCGGTGGTCGAAAAGGCTGCCAGAGCCGATGCGATGCCGAAGGCGAAGGCGCCGACAAGCAGCACGCGCCTGCGACCGATGCGATCGCCGAGCGTGCCCATGGTTACGAGAAAACCGGCGACCATGAAGCCGTAAATATCGTTGATCCACAGCAGTTCAGCGGCAGTGGGGTCGAGATCGGCAACGATTGCCGGCATGGCCAGGAAAAGCACCGAGAGGTCCATCGAATAGATCAGGCAGGCGATCGAAAGGACGTAAAGCCCGATCCATTCCCGCCGGCCGGCGTGTTTGCTCTCTGTCGTCTGTTGCATGCCCTGCCTCGCTGATAACGACGCGCACTCTCGCTTGCTCGTTTGTGATTGGCAATCTCGAAACGCGCGTCGCTGCGTCAGCGTTTCGCCCGCCGCCGACAAAAACATCGGGGCTTTAAAAAAGGCTTTACCTCAAGCGCAGTTGAGGTCGTATCAGTCCCGCGACCCCAATGGAGACGCAGATGACGAACGAGATTGTGCAGCACGACGAGACAGAAGCACGCACCGATGGGGACAGCATGTCCGCCACGTGGGGAGAATTGCTGACACCCCGCAATCTGGCATCGACCGTGACCTTGTGCCTTGGTGTTGCCCTGTTTGCCTTCAATGAATTTTTCATCGCCACGGCCCTGCCGTCGGCTGTCCAGGATCTGGGCGGGACGGCGCTGCTCTCCTGGGCCTTCACGGTCTATCTCGTCTTCGCCATCATCGGCGGCATGATGGCGGCCCATCTGAAGCAGCGGTTCGGCGCGCGCCGGACGCTGCTTGCGGCGGCTTCGGTTTTCATCGTCGGCACGCTCATTGCGACCGTCGCCACGGAGATGCTGCATGTTCTCGTCGGGCGACTGTTGCAGGGCGCGGGCGAGGGCGTCGTTGCCGCTTTGTGTTATGCGCTGATCCCGGAACTTTTCCCTTCGCGCCTGGTGCCGAAGGTCTTTGGTGCTGAAGCGATCGTCTGGGCAACGGCAGCGTTTTCCGGTCCGCTCGTCGCCGGCGTCCTGACGGAGCACTGGTCCTGGCGGCTCGCATTTTTCGTCAGCCTTCCCGCTGCCGTCATCTTCATCATCCTCGTGCTCTTCATCGTGCCGAAGGCGGCTCAGGCCAGCGCGTCGACATCCACCCTGCCGCTTTCACGGCTTGCCTTGGCGGGTGTCGGCATTCTCATGATTTCGCTTGCCGGCACGGTCGATGCAGTTCTCCTGATGAGCCTGTTTCTTGCTGGTGCCATGGTCCTGCTTGCCGTCGTTGTCGGTCTCGACAGGCGGTCCGAAAATCCGATGTTGCCGCGCGCCGCCTTTTCGCTCGACAAGGCTTTGGGGGCAGGGCTCTGGGTGGTTCTTCTAATGCCACTGGCGCAGGCCGCCGCCGCCGTGTTCCTCATTTACAGCCTGCAGCATCTCTGGATGCTTTCACCCACCGTTGCCGGCGCGATCGGCGCGGGCATGGCTGTGTCCTGGAGCCTGACCGCGATCGCGGTCGCGAGCCTGAAGTCTGCGGAGACCCGACATCTCGTCATGCAAGTGGGACCGGTGCTGGTCCTGATTGGTCTTTTCCTCGTGGCGCTTGCCATTGGCACCGATCAGCTCTGGCTGGTCATTCCTGCACAGGGCGCAATCGGAGCCGGCTTCGGAACGTCCTGGGGCACACTCAGCCAGTTGATGATGGATGTCTCGAGCGACGAGGAGCGCGACCGGACATCGGCCATGCTGCCAACGCTCCAGTCTGCCGGCTACGCCATCGGCGCTGCATTTTTCGGGCTCGTCGCCAACACAATGGGTTTCGGCGAGGGCATCGGCGCAGAGGTGCTGCGTTCCGCGATGCTTGTCGTGTTTACCGGCAGCTGCCTTGTGGCCTCACTCTCGGCTATGGCGGGTCTGCGCATGGCGCGGCTGGTTCGCATTGGGAAAGGACAATAGGCAGAAAAGGGACGCCCCAGCTTGAGGCGTCCCAAAAGCATCACACCTTGAAATAGCTCTGCAGCGGGTGGACGTCGAGGCTACCGGCTTTCAGGGCCTGGATGGCCTGAGCGGCGGCTTCCGCGCCGGACATGGTGGTGTAGTACGGCACCTTCTGCATCAGCGTCGCGCGGCGCAGGGACTTTGAGTCCGAGATCGCTTTCGAGCTGTCGGTCGTGTTGATGACCAGTTGCACCTGGCGGTTCCGGATGGCGTCCTCGATGTGCGGGCGGCCTTCCAGCACCTTGTTGATCTTGATGGCGGTGATACCCTTTTCGGCCAGGAAGCGGGCGGTGCCGCCGGTCGCCATGACCTTAAAGCCGCTCTCAACCAGAATTTTGATCGCCGGCAGCACGCGTTCCTTGTCTTCGTCGCGCACCGAGACAAACACTGTACCGTCACGCGGGAGATCAACGCCGGCGCCCAGCTGCGCCTTGGCGAATGCCATCGCAAAGGTCTTGTCGAGGCCGATGACTTCGCCCGTCGAGCGCATTTCAGGGCCGAGCAGGATATCGACGCCGGGGAAGCGGGCGAACGGGAAGACGGCTTCCTTGACGGCGATGTGCGGCAGGTTGCGCGGGTCGGGGCGCTTGCCGTAGGCGGCGATCGCCGCATCGAGCTTTTCGCCGGCCATGATGCGGGCGGCGATCTTGGCGATCGGCGCGCCGATGGTCTTGGCGACGAAGGGCACGGTGCGCGATGCGCGCGGGTTGACCTCCAGCACGTAGATCGTGCCGTCCTTGATGGCGAACTGAACGTTCATCAGGCCAACGACATTCAGCGCCTTGGCCATCGCCTTGGTCTGGCGTTCCAGTTCGTCGACGATCTCGTTCGACAGCGTGTTGACCGGCAGCGAGCAGGCACTGTCGCCCGAATGGATGCCGGCTTCCTCGATATGCTCCATGATGCCGGAGACGAAAACATCCGTGCCGTCGGAAATGGCATCGACGTCAACCTCGATGGCATTGGTGAGGTAGGTGTCGAACAGCAGCGGGTTCTTGCCGAGCAGCGTGTTGATCTGGCCGGTCTTGTCGTTCGGATAGCGCTGCTTGATGTCCTCGGGCACGAGACCCGGCACCGTATCGAGCAGGTAGCTCTGCAGCATGCCTTCCGAATGGATGATCTGCATGGCGCGGCCGCCGAGCACATAGGACGGGCGCACGACCAGGGGAAGCCGATTTCCGAGGCGACGAGACGGGCCTGCTCGACGGAGTAGGCGATGCCGTTGTTCGGCTGGTTGAGGTCGAGCTTCATCAACAGCTTCTGGAAGCGGTCGCGGTCTTCGGCGAGATCGATCATATCAGGCGCGGTGCCGAGGATCGGGATGCCGTTCTTTTCCAGCGCTTCGGCCAGCTTCAGCGGCGTCTGGCCGCCGAACTGGACGATGACGCCGTGCAGCGTGCCGTTTTCCTGCTCGGCGCGCAGAACCTCGATCACGTCTTCGGCCGTCAGCGGCTCGAAATAGAGACGATCCGACGTGTCGTAGTCGGTCGAGACGGTTTCCGGGTTGCAGTTGATCATGATCGCCTCGAAGCCGGCGTCGCGCAGCGCAAAGGCGGCGTGGCAGCAGCAATAGTCGAACTCGATGCCCTGGCCGATTCGGTTCGGACCGCCGCCGAGGATCACGACCTTCTTGCGATCGGAAATCTGCGCTTCCGAGCGTGCAACGCCATCAAACGGCGTCTCGTAGGTCGAATACATATAGGCGGTCGGGGAGGCGAATTCGGCAGCGCAGGTGTCGATGCGCTTGAAGACGGGGCGCACATTCAGGCTGTTGCGCAGTTCGGCGACTTCCTTCGGACGCTTGCCCGAAAGCGTGGCAAGACGTGCATCCGAAAAGCCCATGCCCTTCAGCATGCGCAGGTTTTCCGGATCTGTCGGCAAGCCGTGCTCGCGCACGCGTGCTTCCATATCGACGATTGCCTTCAACTGGGCGATGAACCAGGGATCGATCTTGCAGCCGTCGTGAACGTCAGCTTCCGACATGCCCATGCGCAGGGCCTGGGCGACCATACGCAGCCGGTCGGGGGTCGGCGTGCCGATCGCGGCGCGGATGGCATTGTGGTTGTCGCCGGTTGCTTCAAGGCCGGGGATCTCGATTTCGTCGAGACCGGTCAGGCCGGTTTCAAGGCCACGCAGCGCCTTTTGCAGCGATTCGGCAAAGGTGCGGCCGATCGCCATGACTTCCCCGACCGACTTCATCGCTGTCGTCAGCGTCGTGCCGGCGCCCGGGAATTTCTCGAAGGCAAAGCGCGGGATCTTGGTGACGACATAGTCGATCGACGGTTCGAACGAGGCTGGCGTTGCACCGCCAGTAATGTCGTTGTCGAGTTCGTCGAGCGTGTAGCCGACGGCGAGCTTGGCGGCGACCTTGGCGATGGGGAAGCCGGTTGCCTTCGAAGCGAGCGCAGACGAGCGCGACACGCGCGGGTTCATCTCGATGACGACAAGGCGGCCATTTTCCGGATTGACGGCGAACTGTACGTTCGAGCCGCCGGTCTCCACGCCGATCTCGCGCAGCACCGCGATCGAGGCGTTGCGCATGATCTGGTATTCCTTGTCGGTCAGCGTCAGCGCTGGTGCGACGGTGATTGAGTCGCCGGTGTGCACGCCCATCGGGTCGATGTTCTCGATCGAGCAGATGATGATGCAGTTGTCCGCGGTGTCGCGAACCACTTCCATCTCGTACTCCTTCCAGCCGAGAACCGATTCCTCGATCAGCACTTCGGTGGTCGGCGAGGCATCGAGGCCGGAATTGACGATCTCGAAGAATTCCGAACGATTATACGCAATGCCGCCGCCGGTGCCGCCCATGGTGAAGGACGGGCGGATGATGGCGGGCAGGCCGATCTGGTCGAGCGCCTGCGCGCCGATCGCCATGGCATGGCTCATGTAGCGCTGCTTGCGGTCAGTCTCGCCCAGGTTCCAGGTGTTTTCGAGATCGTCCAGCGCCTTGTCGAGGTCGGCGCCTGATAGAGATGCTTTCAGTTTGTCGCGCTCGGCCACATGCAGCTTGCGGTCGTGATCCTTGATATCGGTGGCGTTTGCCAGCAGCGATTTCGGTGTTTCGAGCCCGATGCGCGCCATGGCTTCACGGAACAGCGCCCGGTCTTCCGCCATGTCGATGGCAGCGGGCTTGGCGCCGATCATCTCGACATTGTAACGGTCGAGGACACCCATGCGCTTCAAGGAGAGCGCCGTGTTCAGTGCCGTCTGGCCGCCCATGGTTGGCAGAAGCGCGTCAGGGCGCTCCTTGGCGATGATCTTGGCCACGACTTCCGGCGTGATCGGCTCGACATAGGTCGCATCTGCGAGATCCGGGTCGGTCATGATGGTTGCCGGGTTGGAATTGACCAGGATGACCCGGTATCCCTCTTCCTTCAGTGCCTTGCAGGCCTGTGTGCCGGAATAGTCGAATTCGCAGGCCTGGCCGATGACAATCGGTCCTGCACCGATGATGAGGATCGATTTGATGTCTTGGCGCTTTGGCATGATCTCTATCCGCTTTTCCGGCTGCGCGAAAAACCGGCCCGGATGAAGTTCACCGGCCGGCTGCGCAGAAATGGTCTTTCGAGGCTAGAAGCGGCTTATAGGGAAATGTGGGCCCAAGCGGAACCCCGAAAATTCCGGAATCGACAGGAAAATCGGTGGTGTTTTTCATAGGCTATAGGTAGCGCGCAAGGCTGTCTCAGCGCCGGTCTTATCACGCTATTCGAAATCGCATGGCCATTCCGGCGGATTGACCAGGCCAGAGGGCAGTTTCGTGGACTTGTCGCCGCAGGCAAGGTTGACCTGCGACTGCTCCAGCCCCTCCGCCGCCGACAGGTCCATGCCTTCGATTCGCGTCAGGAACAGGAAGGCGTGGTCGAAGCCGAGCGGCCCTTCGAACGTGGCTTCGCTGAGTTGCGCGCGCGACAGGTTGGCGAAAGAAAACTTGACCCCGGTCAGGTTCGCCTTGCTGAAATTGGCGCGGCCAAGCTCGGCTTTTTCGAAGCTGACGCCGGTCAGGTCGGCGCCGGTGAAGTCGGCGCGCTGCAGTTCTGCGCCGGCAAAGGTCGCGCCGGCGGCAGTGATGTTGGCAAAGCTGCTGCGATAGGCCTCGACCTTGGTGAAATTCGCCTTTTCGGCCTTCGAGCCATTCAGCCAGCTGCGCAGCAGGGTCGCCTTTTCAAAGTTCGCCGCATTGAAGTTGGAACTGGTCAGGTCGGTCATGGCGAAATCCGTGCTGAACAGATTGGCGCCCTGAAGGTCGCTGTATTGCAGCATGAGGTTCTTTTTGCTGCATTCGGCCCAGTCGAGGCCGGGAGCGGCCACAGCTGCGCAGTCCGCGGCCTTTGCGGGATAGGCAGGCAGGGTCGCAGCCGCGAAAGTGCCGGCCGCCGCCATAAGAATCGAGACCGATACCGGCCGCCTCAATGCAAAAATGTCCATCCCGGTCCTCCGACTTCGCCGCCGCCCCGCCATAACGGGATAGCGGTTAACATTCGAAATGATTCTTACACCGCTTGTGTTCCAATAAAAAGAACCGACGCCTTCAACAGGGCGTGACGTGCGTGCTCTCGGGACTGTCTTTCGCTCATGCGGCTCCGCCTGGAATGACCAGAACCTTGACTTCACCGGGTGCTGCCGGCCGGCTGATGACGTCAGGCGCTTCTTCCAGTGAAATCCGTCTCGAAATCAGCTTGTCGATCTCGATGGCGCCGGACGCGACCAGATCTGCGGCGCGGCGGTGCGTGAAGGGATTGATGAAGGAGCCGAGCACCCGCAATTCGCGAAACAAAATGTCGAAGGGTTCGATCTCGACTTTTTCGCCCTGCGGCAGAACGCCGAGAATGACGACGGTGCCGCCGGCCTTTGCGAGGCGTGTCGATTGCTGCACGGTTTCTGCCACGCCGGCGCATTCCAGAACGACATCGACGCCGCCGGGAACCAGCCCGTTCGGCCCAGCGATCTGCTCGATCACGTCGCCGGCGGAAGGATCGACCGTGGCCGTCGCGCCGATCTCTTCGGCCAGCGTCCGGCGCGATTGCTGCCGCGTCGAGAGGATGACGGTGGTGGCGCCCGCAAGCCGTGCGAGTTGCACAGTCAACAGCCCGATGACCCCGCCGCCGAGCACCACGACCGACGAGCCGGCCTTGATCTGCGCCATATCTATGCCATGCAGGCAGCAGGCCAGCGGCTCGCAGAAGGCGCCGTGTACGGGGTCAAGCGTCAGCGGGATTTCGAAGGCCTGCTTCTGCGGCACGATGACATAGTCCGCGAATCCACCATCGCGGCTGATGCCGATGGCTTTCAGGTTGCGGCAGAGATTGACCCGGCCTGCCAGGCATTGCGGGCAGCGTCCGCAGGAAATATTGGGGTCGCCGGTGATGCGGCTGCCGAGCGAAAAGCTCTTAACATCGCTGCCCATCGCTTCGACAATGCCGCAGAACTCGTGCCCCAGCGTCAGCGGCGGTACGGAGGGAACTCGCCGTGCAGCAGATGCCGATCGGTCCCGCAGATGCCGCACGCTTCGACACGCACGAGAAGATCGTCCGGCCCGGGCACGGGCGTTTCCACCTCGCGGACGAAGATCTCGCCGATGGATTCGAGCCGCACTGCCTTCATAGTGTCGTTCCTCCCAAAACAATGTTCACCAGTCTGGCATGGTCGTCCCTCCGCTGCCAATGGTCTTTCCAGTTGAGCCTAAACGCATGAAGCGTTTTCTTCCGTTTGATCTTGGACAAAATCGCTTCTCGCGCGTTATATGATGGCAAACAACAAGGTGCGTGCCGGAGAGGCAGGCAAGACCGGGAGATCGTTCATGGAATGGAAAGGCCGCCGCCAGTCAGGCAATGTCGAGGACCAGCGCGGAGCGAGCCGCGGCGGGCTGGGTGGCAATCCCTTCGGACGGGGCGGCTTCCGGCTTCCCACGGGTGGCGGGCCGGGCCGGGCCGGCGGCGGAATGAGCATCGGCACGATCGTCGTCCTGGTGGTGATCTATTTCGGCCTTAAGATGATGGGTATCGATTTGTTGCAGCTGATGGACGGCGGCTCAATGTCTGGTCCGTCGAGCAGCTACGAACAGAGCGATGGTTCACAGGCGCCGCAGGGTACGGCGCAGGAGGAAGAAACCAAGGCCTTCATGTCGACGGTGCTGGCGGAAACGGAAGACACATGGAACGGCATCTTCCAGGCTGAAGGCGAAACTTACGAGGAACCGAAGCTCGTGCTTTTCCGTGACGGCATCAACTCGGCCTGCGGCATGGCATCCTCGGCGACCGGGCCTTTCTACTGCCCGGGCGACCGCAAGGTCTATCTCGACATGCAGTTCTTCGACGAACTGGCCCAGAAGTTCGATGCGACGGGCGACTTTGCCCAGGCATACGTGCTGGCCCATGAAGTCGGCCATCACGTCCAGAACCTGATCGGCGTTCTGCCGAAGTTCAACCAGGCCCGGCAATCAATGAGCGAGGCCGATGCCAACGCCATGTCCGTGCGCGTCGAGCTTCAGGCCGATTGTTTTGCCGGCATCTGGGGAAAATATACCGAGCAGAAGGGCCTCCTTGATCAAGGGGACGTCGAGGAAGCCCTGAACGCGGCGACCCAGATCGGCGACGACACGCTCCAGAAGCGCACGCAGGGCTATGTCGTTCCGGAAAGCTTCAACCACGGCACGTCCGCACAGCGCTCGAAGTGGTTCAAGCGCGGCTACGACAGCGGCAAGATGTCGGCTTGTGATACATTCAAAGGCAATATCTGACAGCGCAGTACCGTTGATCCGCCTGTCAAATTTACGTGTACGGCCCGTTGCGCCATCGTAAATCCCGGCGGCCGGCCTACATCAGACTTCACGATCACATCCTGTCGGAGCGGCGATTTTTCTTCGCGCCGACAGGACCATGAAGGAGAAAACAATGCGTCGGTCCATTAATTTCGCCCTTGCCGCGGCGGCTTTATCCCTTTCCATTCCCCTCTCGGCCAGCGCCGACGAGCCTGTCGGCAATATCCTCTTCGGCCGTCCGCTCGAGCCGGGCATCAATGTCGTCTGGCTGAATACGGATTCGCAGAACGACCAGCGGGCACCGGTCATCTACCGCAACCCTTCGCCCGAGACCCGCGCCAATGCGCAATCCGAGGTGATGTCCAATCCGACGCTGCGCGATTTCATCGAACGTCGCCACATCCAGCCGCACAACGTGCTGGCGATCGAGACGGCGGCCAATGGCGGCAAGGTCCTATTTGCCCGATAGGGTGCGATACCTCCCCGATTCTGGAGAAGCAGTCATGAAAAAACACTTAGCCTGGCGGTGGCCGCCGTCGCGTTGTCGCTCGGTGCCATTCCCGCGTACGCCCAGTCCGTACCGGGGGTGACGATCATCCGGCTCAGCCAGTATTCCGATATTATCGACTATCCGCAGATCCCGTCGATCTATCGCAACCCATCGGCCCGGACGCGAGCCAAGGCGCAGGAGGAAATCCGCGCGACGCCGGCCATCCGGCAACTTCTCGAGCGTCGCGGGATCGCCTTTGGGCGCGTCAATGCTGTCCAGACGGCCCTGAACGGCGGCAAGGTCGTCTACGTCGATTGATGGCGATCCCCGCGCGCGGATCGCCGAAACCTTTCCGGTTATTTCTCGCTGTCCATATGGGCGAGCATCGCTTCCGGATAACGCCCGCCGGCGGCGGCATCCTTCGGCACTGCCCGTTCGATGGCGGAGAGATCATCGGCTGTCAGCGTGACGGCCTGCGAGCCGAGCGCCTCTGCCAGGCGGTCGGGCCGGCGGGCGCCGATGACAGGTATGATATCCGCGCCCTTTGCTGCCACCCAGGCGATGGCGATCTGCGCAACTGACGCACCCTTTTCCTCGGCAATGACGCGCAGGGCCTCAACCAGTGACAGGTTGCGGTCGAGATTTTCCGCCTGGAAGCGCGGTCCGTGGGAGCGGAAATCGCTCTTCTCGGTTCCCTGGCCCTTCTTCCAGTGGCCGCTGATGAGCCCCCGTGATAGCACACCATAGGCGGTGACGCCGATGCTGAGATCGCGGCACGCGGGCAGGATCGCATCCTCGATTCCCCGCGAGATTAGCGAATATTCGATCTGCAGGTCGACGATCGGATGAACGGCCGCTGCACGGCGGATCGTCTCTGCGCCGACTTCCGACAGCCCGATATGGCGGACATAACCGGCCTTGATCATGTCCGCGATAGCGCCGACGGTCTCTTCGATCGGCACATTGGGGTCGAGACGGGCAGGGCGGTAGATGTCGATATAATCGACGCCGAGGCGCTGCAGCGAATAGGCGATGAAATTCTTCAGGGCCGCCGGGCGATTGTCGATGCCGTTGAAACCACCGTCGCGGTCGCGCAGCGCGCCCGTCTTAACGCTGAGGATGATCCTGTCGCGATCGATACCCTTCAGGGCTTCGCCGATCAGCATTTCATTGTGGCCCATGCCGTAGAAATCGCCGGTATCGAGCAGGTTGATGCCGGCATCAAGCGCGGCATGGATGGTGGCGATGCCGGTCGCCCGATCCGACGGGCCGTACATGCCGGACATGCCCATGCAGCCGAGGCTGAGTGTCGAGACCATGGGGCCGGTCTTGCCGAGTTGAACCTGTTTCATTGTGCTTCTCCTTGTTTCCCGCCGCGAAGGGGCTTGGGCTGCGACGGCCTGTTCCGGAGACTGTTTTACGCGCAAGTGTTTTGTGCGATAATCCATCTCGACATGAACGGGTTGTTTGGAAATAAGAACAATGAGTGATTTGCCGCTGGCTGACCTTGATGCCTTCACTGCCGTCGCACGGGAGCGGAATTTTCGCGCCGCCGCCCGCCTGCGCGGCGTTTCGGCGTCGTCGCTGAGCGAGGCCCTGCGCCGGCTGGAGCAGCGGCTCGGCGTGCGGCTTCTCAACCGCACCACCCGCAGCGTCACCTTGACGGAAGCCGGCGAGCAGTTGCTGGAGCGGCTGTCGCCAGCGCTGGGCGAAGTCGCCGCCGCGCTCGATCAGGTCGGCAGCTTTCGCGACAGCGCCACGGGAACCTTGCGGCTGAATGTGGCGACGGTCGTTGCCCGTGTCGTGCTGCCCGGCATCATCGCGGATTTCCTGAAGGCCTATCCCGGCATCGCGCTGGAGGTCAGCGCCGACGACAGTTTCATTGATGTGCTTGCCGCCGGTTTCGACGCCGGGGTGCGCTATGGCGAGATGCTGGAAAAGGATATGATCGCCGTGCCGATCGGTCCGCGTCGCCAGCGTTTCGTGCTTGCCGCGTCACCCGGCTACCTGCTCGCCCATGGCGAACCGCGTCATCCGCGCGAAATCCTCGATCACGCCTGCATCCGCCATCGTTTCTCCAGCGGCAGGGTCGCACCCTGGGAATTCGAGCGGGGGAGGAGGTCGTGCGTCTCTCGCCCAAGGCCCGGGTCACCGCCAATACGCTGGAACTGGAGATCAGCGTCGCCATTTCCGGGCTCGGCATCATCGCGACATTCGAGGAGTTCCTGAGCCCGGCCATTGCGCGCGGCGAACTCGTGCCGATCCTTGAGGACTGGCTGCCGGATTTTTCCGGACCCTATCTCTATTATGCCAGCCGAAGGCACATGCCACCGCCGCTTCGGGCTTTCGTCGATTTCGTCAAAGGTCGGTCCCGACAGCCCCGCGAACCGGCAATGTAGCCCAACCGCGTTATCAATGTTCCCGAAGCAATCATCACTAATATTGAAATGTTCATGGATTGTTTCGGTTAAAGTTTTCTCTAAAGACCATTTCCCTGCCGTTGTTCGCCTTCCGTATCGACAGCCGGCTGCAGTCAGAGGTTTGTACGATGATCGATCCGAAATCGGCGCGCCGCGGTCTGTTCCTGGTTTTCGTCATCCTGTTTCTCGATGTGATGGGCCTGGCGATCATCATGCCGGTTCTTCCCGCCTATCTGGTGGAACTGACCGGGGCCAGCCTCTCGGAGGCCGCGGTGGATGGCGGATGGCTGCTCCTGGTCTATGCCGCCATGCAGTTTCTCTTTGCGCCCTTCATCGGCAATCTGTCCGATCGTTTCGGGCGACGCCCCGTGCTGCTTGCCTCGGTGCTGACCTTTGCCATCGACAATCTCATCTGCGCGCTTGCGGTCAGTTACTGGATGCTGTTCGTCGGCCGGGTGCTGGCCGGGATCAGCGGCGCGAGTTTCTCGACGGCTGCGGCCTACATCGCCGATGTCAGCGACGACAGCAACCGCGCCAAGAATTTCGGCCTGATCGGCATCGCGTTTGGCACCGGTTTCGCGCTCGGCCCTGTGCTGGGCGGGCTGCTGGGGAATTCGGCCCGCGCGTGCCGTTCTACGGTGCCGCGGCACTGGCCTTCGCCAACTTCCTTCTGGCCTTGTTCTTCCTGCCGGAAACGCTGGGCATGGAACATCGCCGCCGTTTCGACTGGCGTCGCGCCAATCCGCTTGGCGCCCTGAAACAGATGCGCCATTATCCCGGCATCGGCTGGGTCGGCCTCGTTTTCTTCCTCTACTGGCTGGCCCACGCGGTCTACCCCTCCGTCTGGCCTTTCGTTTCCGCGGCCCGTTATGGTTGGAGCGAAGGCCAGATCGGCCTGTCGCTGGGAATTTTCGGCATTGGCGGCGCCTTTGTCATGGGGGTGGTCCTGCCGCGCATATTGCCCGTGTTGGGCGAGTGGAAAACCGGCGCGGTGGGGCTGGTTTTCACGGCGGTCGGCCTGTTCGGCTATGCCTTGGCATGGCAGGGCTGGATGGTCTATGCCGTGATCGTGCTTACTTGCCTCGAAGCGCTGGCCGATGCACCGCTGCGCAGCGTTGCCGCCGCGAAAGTCCCGCCCTCGGCGCAGGGCGAATTGCAGGGCGCGCTGTCGAGCCTTTCGAGCATCACCACGATCATCGGCCCGGTAATCTTCACGCAGATCTTCAGTCATTTCACCGGACCAGCGAGCCCCGTCGCCTTTGCCGGTGCCCCCTATGCGCTCGCCGCCTGCTTCGTCGTCGTCGCGCTTGTGGTCTATCTCTTGAAAATCCGGCCGTCAGCGGATCTGCCAGAAAAGGTCTCTCCGCAATCAGCGTGACCATGCTGCCGAAAAGATCATCAAGTTTCGTGATGTTTCGATGAAAAAATACGCATTCGCGTGATTTCGGCTGGTTCTTGGACGGCGGTTGATCTATTTCCTTGCTTCTCCGTCATGCGGCCCATTCCGGCTGCGACGAAGCCAAGGCTCAATCTTCCATGTTGATTTCGACCCATAGCAATACGGGCGTCCGCACCGACAATTCCTGGTCCGCGCATTACCGCGCCTCGATCGCGCTCGGCCTGCCTTTTGTTGGCGCCCAACTGGCGCAGTTTGCCATCCATGCAACCGACGTATTGATGGTTGGTCGGCTCGGGACGACGGAACTGGCTGCCATGGTGCTGGCGGCGCAGATGTTCTTCACCGTGTTCATCTTCGGCTCCGGCTTTGCCAATGCCGTCGTGCCGATCGTGGCACAGGCGGAGGGCAGGGGCGATCGGGTCGCGGTTCGCCGTGCCGTGCGCATGGGCATGTGGGCTGTGCTGGCTTACGGCGCCTTGACGGCGCCGCTGCTCTGGCATGCCGAATCGATCCTCCTATTGATGCGCCAGCAGCCCGAAGTCGCAGCCCTTGCCGGCAGCTATCTGAAGGTGGCGCTCTGGGGCATGTTTCCGGCCCTGCTGTTCATGGTCCTGCGCGGTTTTCTGAGCTCGCTGGAGCGCGCCGGCATCATCCTCTACGTGACGATGATCGTGCTGATCGCCAATGCCGGTCTCTGCTACATCTTCATCTATGGCCATTTCGGCGCACCGGCGCTCGGCATCGTCGGTGCCGGCATTTCCGCGCTGATCGTCAATATGCTGAGCTTTATCCTGCTTTATGCCTATATCCAGTTCCAGCCGGAAACCCGGTCCCATGAGATCTTCGTTCGCTTTTGGCGGCCTGACTGGCCGGTGCTGTGGGAGGTCTTCAAGCTCGGCCTGCCGATCGCCGTCACGATCCTTGCCGAAGTCAGCCTGTTTACGGTGGCCTCGCTCTTGATGGGCATGATCGGTACCGTCGAACTGGCGGCCCACGGGATCGCGCTTCAGTTCGCCTCGATTGCCTTCATGGTGCCGCTTGGCCTCGCGCAGGTGGCGACGGTGCGCATCGGCCTTGCGCATGGGCGCCGCGATGCGGAGGGCATCAAGCGGGCGGCGATCGCCGTTCTCGTCATCGGCTGCGGCTTTGCTCTGATCGGCAGCGCCATCTTCGCCCTGTTTTCGCATGAACTTGCGGCCATGTACCTCGATACCAGCCGGCCGGATGCCGCGCAGGTGCTGGCCTATGCCGGCCCGCTGATCGTCATTGCCGGTGCGTTCCAGCTGGTCGATGGCGTCCAGGCCCTGGCGGCCGGCATGCTGCGCGGCCTGAAGGACACGACGGTGCCGATGATCCTGGCGCTATTGTCCTATTGGGCGATTGGTTTTGTCACCGCCTATCTGCTGGCCTTCCATTTCGGCTTCGGCGGTCTCGGGGTTTGGTATGGATTTGTGCTGGGGTTGACGGCAGCAAGTGTTACGCTCACCTGGCGGTTCTTCCGCTTTCTCTCGGCCGAACGGAAATTGCTGGCTCAACCGGCATAGCTCGTCAGGACTGCAGCACGTTGTTCAGAAACTGCAGCAGAAGCTGGCGGTCGAAACAGCCCTTTCGGTCCAGCATCCAGCTTTCCGCTTCCTGCGGCGTCCAGGCTTTCTTGTATGGGCGTGCCGAGGTGACTGCATCATAGACGTCACAGATCGCGGCAATCCTTGCGTACTTGCTGATCGCGTCGCCGGAAAGGCCATAGGGGTAACCCTTGCCGTCCATGCGCTCATGATGATGCTGGCAGACGTCGAGTACGATCTCCGGCATGCCTGCCTGGCGCGAGAGCATGGCATGGCCTTTTGAAGGATGCTCGCGCATCAGGCGCATTTCACTCTCACTGAGGGCGCTATCCTTGGTCAGCAGTTCGCTGGGGATCGCCAGCTTGCCGATGTCGTGCAGAAGCCCGGCCATGCCAAGCGCGCGCACGGTTTGCTCGTCAAAATTCAGATGTTGGCCAAACCGGATCATCAAAGCGGAAACCGCGATGCAGTGCACGAAAGTTGCCTCGTCCCGGACTTCAAGCGTGTCATGCTGAGAATGATATCGCTGTGACGCAGGCTTGCCCGCGTTATCTGGGCGATGATCGGCGCAACCATGGCGACGGTCAGGTCCTTGCCCGCACGCGCATCGTCGAAAACGCCCTTTAGCAGGCCGGTGGCTTCGCTCAGAACCTTGGCAACGGCCTCCCGCTGCCTTCTCTGCCGGACGGGCGATTGCAACTGCCGGCGTGCCTTTTCGACGACGGCTGGCACGTTCATCGGCGGCGAATGAGCATCCAGCCCTTTTGCCGTATTGATGAAGACACCGCTGAGATTGCTGCGTTTCAATGTTCGCGCATCGGTCTCGCTTTCAAGCAGGAAACGGCGTCCGGCAAGCGGGCTGTTCAACCACGGACCCTCAAGGGATTCAATGAACATCCCGACACGGAGCTGGCTTGTCTCAATGCGCTTGAGCATGGTTCTCGCTGTCAAATGATTTCAAGCATTGATTTGCGATGTCGCCTCCTAAGTCCACCGCCCTTGAATTCTATGCTTTAGAAATTAATAAAATTGCAAAGACAATTTTCCGGAGAGTTCCCGACCAATCGGCATCAAAAAAGCCCCTTCGCAAGAAGCGAAGAGGCTGATGATGATTATGCGGTCTTAGTCGATCCTGGACGGGGACTATCCGCGCTCAGCCAGCGCCGGCTCGCCCTTCTTCGCGCGCACCAGATTGATGAAACGGCGGAAGAGGTAGTGGCTGTCCTGCGGACCGGGCGAGGCTTCCGGGTGGTGCTGGACCGAGAAGACAGGCTTTCCGGTCAGGCGCAGGCCGCAATTGGTACCGTCGAACAGGGAGACATGGGTTTCCTCGACGCCATCTGGCAGCGACTTGGCATCGACGGCAAAGCCATGGTTCATCGAGACGATCTCGACCTTGCCGGTCGTATGGTCCTTCACCGGATGGTTGGCGCCGTGGTGGCCCTGGTGCATCTTTTCGGTCTTGGCACCGAGCGCCAGTCCCAGCATCTGGTGGCCAAGGCAGATGCCGAAAACCGGGATATCGGTCTTGATGAGTTCCTGGATGACCGGGACGGCGTATTCGCCGGTTGCTGCCGGATCGCCGGGGCCGTTCGACAGGAAAATGCCGTCCGGCTTCTGCGCCAGCACTTCTTCAGCGGTGGTCGAGGCCGGCATGACGGTGACCTTGCAGCCGAGACCGGTGAACAGGCGCAGGATGTTGCGCTTGACGCCGTAGTCGAGTGCAACGACGTGATGCGTGGTGTCGGCTTCCGCCAGTTCGTCATAGCCTTCGTTCCAGACCCAGGGCTTTTCGCTCCAGCGCGAGGTCTGGCCGGAGGAGGCGACCTTGGCGAGATCGAGCCCCTCAAGCCCGCTCCAGGCCTTCGCCTCCGCCTTCAGCGTGGCGATGTCGAAGACGCCGTTCGGGTCATGCGCGATGACAGCGTTCGGGGCGCCGTTTTCGCGGATCCATGCCGTCAGGGCGCGCGTATCGATGCCGCACATGCCGATGATGCCGCGGGCTTTCAGCCAAGCATCAAGGTGTTTTGCCGCACGGTAGCTCGAAGGGTCGGTAATGTCGGCCTTGAAGATGACGCCGACCGCGCCGTGGCGGGCTGCCGGCGTCAGGTCCTCGATGTCCTCGTCATTGGCACCGATATTGCCGATATGGGGGAAGGTGAAGGTAACGATCTGCCCGAGATAGGAGGGGTCGGTCAGAATTTCCTGATAGCCGGTCAGCGCCGTGTTGAAGCAGACTTCCGCCTGCACCTTGCCGGTTGCGCCGATGCCTTTGCCGGTAATGACAGTGCCGTCGGCCAGAACGAGCAGGGCGGTTGGTTTTTCTGTGGTCCAGGGGCTTGTCGCGGTCATAGTCTTCATCCCGTTCAGGCGGCGTGCGTCAGACATCCAACAGAATGTCGTCCGGCCGTTTTGGTTCGCAGGCGGATAGACGCGGGCGATACGCGCGCGCTGTCGGGCCTGGTCACGATGTTTGTGCAGGTGACGGTCAATAGCTTCCGCGCCACGCAAGGTCAATCTTGAAGACGCGGAGGTCGGCTTTTCCCGCGGCTTTTGCCGGAGATATGCGCAATTCGTTTGCTCCGGATTGTCCGGCTGGTTTATGGAACGTCATCAACAGGAGTAAGGACAATGATGCGCGATCAACTCGCTGCCGCCCTCAAGGATGCGATGAAATCGAAGGATGCGCCGCGGCTATCCACCGTCCGTCTGATTCAGGCCGAGATCAAGACTCGCGATATCGCCAACCGCACCGCCGGCAAGGGTGACGCGAGCGATGACGAAATCCTGCAGATCCTGGCAAAGATGGTCAAGCAGCGCGAAGAATCGGCGAAGATCTACGAAGACAACGCCCGCCCCGAACTGGCGGCCAAAGAACGGGCCGAAATCGTCGTCTTGCAAGATTTCATGCCCAAGCAGCTCAGCGACGCGGAAATCCGGGCCAATCTTGCCACGGTGATCGCCGAGGTCGGCGCGGCCGGCCCCAAGGACATGGGCAAGGTCATGGCGGTGCTGAAGGAGCGTTATGCCGGGCAGATGGATTTTTCCAAGGCCTCCTCTACGCTGAAAGAGTTGCTCGCGTCTGCGTGACCGGTTCGTCGGTGGCGATTGTCTGCGCAAAGGCTTGGTCGATGATCGCGAATTTTTCGGCCTGATAGCTCCAGTATTCACGGATGAAACCCTGCGAGAGCCAGAGATGGTTCTTGCCGGCGCGTTGCTCCATGCCGAGGCTGCCCATGCTTGACGCCTTGTTCATCAGGCGCTTCAGGTGCGTTTTCGAAATCATGTATCGTTCGCAGATATCGCTCGATGAGATCGGCCCGATATCGATGCGTTCCGCGGAAGGGTCGAAATCGGCGATATGCGAGATCAAATAGTCCATCACCACGCCTCCGGAATTGGCCCAGGTGAAAAGATTGAATGTCTCTCCGGGATTTCGCACCGCATGGTTCTCAATGATGCCCTCGGCGACGCGCGGCTGAACCCGCGCAAACAGGGGTCGCCATAGGGCAGCCGGCCGGCACGGCTGCCTCCGTCCAGTTCGTCTAGGATTACCAGATGGGCGTTCAGCCATTTCCAGACAGCCTGACAGGCAGTTTCCGTCGGCTCCAGCGGACGCATGCGCCGGTCCGGCGGATTGTCGCTGTAGTGGACGAACCGGTAGGCGAGCATTTCCTGGACGAAGGCAGCGGCCGTGTTGCGGCTCGCAATGCCGTGCGCAACGGCCTGCGCGACGAAACGACCTGCATAGAGCCCTGACGAAGGATCGGCGGGATCGCGGTCGTAATGAAGCGCGAACCCGGCCTGTGCCATGAGCCAGCGCTGCTGCGACGCGAAGATCGATGCCTGTCGCGGATTTTCGCTGAACATCGCCGTCATCTCCCGCGCGCAGAGGCGCATCGCGGAAAAGAAATCCGAACTGGCGGCAAGGTCTTTTGCGGCAAATGTCATTCGGGCGGTTCCCGGCCAAGGATGGGTGCAAGTTGTCGCCAGATTGCCGGGGAATGTCAAATTTTTCTAGCGCCGGTTTTGGCTGGTGAAATGATTTGGGTGCGCATTGAAGCCTGTGAATTGCGGGCATCATCGTGCCGCTTGCTGGCGCTCGCCGTCATTGCCATCTATAGCAAGGGCCAACCCCTGAGGATGAGATGCGCTTTTCACCGACCTTTCTTGACGAGATTCGCGACCGCGTTCCGATTTCGGACGTGATCGGCAAACGCGTCAGCTGGGACCGGAAGAAGACCAATGCCTCCAAGGGCGACTACTGGGCCTGCTGCCCCTTCCACGGCGAAAAGTCGCCGAGTTTTCACTGCGAGGATCGCAAGGGGCGGTATCATTGCTTCGGCTGTGGTGTCTCCGGCGACCATTTCCGTTTCCTGACTGAGCTGGACGGGATGAATTTTCCCGAAGCCGTGCAGCAGATCGCCGATCTTGCCGGCGTCGCCATGCCGCAGCCCGATCCCGAGGCGGAAAAGCGCGACAAGGACCGCACCAGCCTGCAGGATGTCATGGAAATGGCAACGCAGTTTTTTCAGGATCAGTTGCAGACGGCAAACGGCGCCAAGGCGCGGGCCTACCTGCGCGACCGCGGATTGACGGGACGCACGATCGAGACTTTTCGGCTGGGCTTTGCGCCGGAAGGCCGCAATGCCCTGAAGGAGCATCTGGCCGGCAAGGGCGTTCCCAAGGAGCAGATCGAAGCCTGCGGGCTTGTCGTCCACGGCCCGGAAATCCCGGTGTCCTATGATCGTTTCCGCGACCGCATCATGTTTCCGATCCTGTCGTCACGGGAAAAGGTCATTGCCTTCGGCGGCCGGGCCATGTCCGCGGATGCGCCGGCCAAGTATTTGAATTCGAATGAGACGGAACTCTTCCATAAGGGCAATGTGCTCTACAATTTTGCGCGTGCACGGCGGGCGATGTCCGGCGCAGACGGAGCCGGCACGATCATTGCCGTCGAAGGCTATATGGACGTGATTGCGCTGCACCAGGCCGGCATCGAAAATGCGGTGGCCCCGCTTGGCACGGCGCTCACCGACAACCAGCTGGCGCTGCTCTGGAAACTGACCTCGCAGCCGGTGCTCTGCTTCGATGGCGACGGCGCCGGTATCCGTGCGGCCAATCGCGCGGTCGATCTTGCCCTGCCGCACCTCAAGCCCGGTTTCTCCGTGCGTTTTGCCATGTTGCCTGACGGCAAGGACCCGGACGATCTGGTGAAGCATGAGGGCCGTGCGCCCTTCGACAAGGTTCTGGCCAATGCCCGCTCGCTTTCAGAAATGCTCTGGACCCGCGAAGTCCAGGGTGGTGGCTTCGATACGCCGGAAAAACGCGCCGAACTCGAAGCACGGCTGAAGCAGATAACCGCCGTGATTGCCGACGAAAATGTTCGCCGCCACTATGGTCAGGACGTGCGCGACCGGCTGAATGCGTTCTTCCAGGGGCCGTCTCGTCAACAATCCGGCCAGCGCGGCAGTTTCGAGCGCAATCCACGACAGAATGCCGGACGCGGCGGCCAAGCGGGCAGGGGCGGCCAGCCTGCGCAGCGGGCCGGAACCGGCGCCATATCCGATCGGCTGGCACGGTCCTCCATGGTCAGCGGCAACCAGACCCTGCCGCCGCTGCGCGAAAGCGTGCTGGCGCTGACGATCGTCAACCATCCGCAACTGCTGTTCGAGGAGTATGACGAGGTTTCGGCCATCGACTACGAAAACCGCGACATGCAGAAGTTCTGGTCGGCGGTGCTGAACGCAGCGGCCGCCGCCGGTCCCCGCCTGACGCGTGAGGCGCTGATCGAAATGCTGGAGGCGGAGGGGTTTGGCGCCTTGCTGAAAGCGCTGGACCAGCAGATCCGCTTTGCACGGCTCTGGACCGCCACCGCAGCCGCCGCACCCGAAGACGCGCTCGAAGGCTATCGCCAGGCGATGGCGCTGCACAAGCGCACCAAGGCCCTGCTTTGGCAACGACGCGAGCTGGAAAACGAGCTGGCCTATGCGACCGAGGAAGGCGATGGCGAAACCGTGTCACAGGTTCTGCGCAGTCTCCAGGAGGTTCAGCTCGAAGTGGTGCGCATGGAAAACCAGGAGGCCATCATCGATGGCTTCGGCGTACTCTCCGGCCGGATCAAGGGGCCGGCGGGGAAGTAGAGACGTGCCCCCTTCTTTCGAGAAAACCATCTTCAATCCTGCGCGATTATTCGTGCAATCGCTGCCGGCCAGACGTGATGTCTCCCGGAACCATTAACGAATCCACCCGTTAGCAGGGTGTCGAACGAATGGGTTTCAGCCCAGCCGGTATCGCCACACGGAATTCACGAGGAGAAGACATCATGAAAAAGGCCCTTACATTCGCTCTGGCCGCCGCCCTGTCGGCAACGTCCCTGACCGGCTTTGCCTATGCGCAGACGACCAGTTCCACCACGACCATGGCAGCACCGTTGACAGAGGACATGGTTAGCGTGATCGTGGTTTCCGAGCCGCAGCCCGACGACGGCCAGACCGAGGTTTCGGAAACCTACAAGAACCCTTCACCGGAAACGATCGCCAGCGCACAGACGGAAATCCAGGCAGATCCGGCCCTGATGGACATTCTCGTCAAGAAGAATGTCCAGCTTGAAAATGTCGTCGGCATCCAGACGGCGGCCAGCGGCGGCAAGGTCGTCTACGTTAAGTAAGCATTGACGAATTTTAAGTAAGCATTGACGAATTTTCTGAAACGAGGCTCCGGTAATTCCGGGGCCTTGTTGCGTTGAAGAGAGAAGCATTGCCAATCCGCTTGGCGTGCGTTGCTGCATGACTCACCGGAATGACGTTGCGTCACATCGCGCGGGGTTATGCACAGCCGCCATCAATGCCGCATCGCGCTCGGTCGCGGAATCGTGCCATAGTCGGGACCTGCACGAGAAAGTCTTCATGTCCCAGTCAAGTCGTTCCCAGCCAAGCCAACCCACCCCCAGATCGACCGATCCGCTTTTTGCCGGTTCCAAGGCCGCTGCAAATCCGCTCGATGTCCTCAAGACGATTTATGGCTTTTCCGCCTTCCGGGGAAAGCAGCAGGCGGTGGTCGATCATGTCGTGGCCGGCGGCGATGCCGTGGTGCTGTTTCCGACCGGTGCGGGCAAGTCGCTGTGTTTCCAGATCCCGGCGCTCTGCCGCCCCGGCGTCGGCATCGTCGTTTCGCCGCTGATTGCCCTGATGCGCGATCAGGTCGAGGCGCTGAAGCAGGTCGGGGTTCGGGCCGCAGCCCTCAATTCGTCCCAGACGCGCGATGAGGCGATGGCAGTGCGTCGGGCGCTGTCCGCAGGCGAGCTCGATCTTCTCTATGTCACGCCTGAACGCATCCTGACGCCCGGCTTCCACGACATGCTGGGCGATGCCAGGATTGCCCTGTTTGCAATCGACGAAGCCCATTGTGTTTCCCAGTGGGGACATGATTTCCGCCCGGAATATCGCGAACTCGGGCAATTGGGTGAGCGCTATCCCGGCGTGCCGCGCATCGCGCTGACGGCGACCGCCGATCCGCACACGCGGGAAGACATCATCGATCGGCTCGGCCTGCGCGGCGGTCAGGTGTTCACCACCAGTTTCGACCGGCCGAACATCGCCTATGAAATCGTCGAACGCGACCAGCCGCGCCAGCAGCTCCTGCGGTTCCTGTCGCGCCACAAGGGGTCGAGCGGCATCGTCTATTGCCTGTCGCGCGCCAAGGTCGAGGATACGGCCGAATGGCTGGAGAAACAGGGCGTGCGTGCGCTGCCCTATCATGCCGGCATGGACAGGGCCGTGCGGGACGCCAATCAGGATGCGTTCCTGAAGGAGGAAGACCTGTGCCTGGTGGCAACCGTCGCCTTCGGCATGGGCATCGACAAGCCGAACGTGCGTTATGTCGCGCATCTCGATCTGCCGGGCTCGGTCGAGGCCTATTATCAGGAGACCGGTCGTGCCGGGCGTGACGGGCTGCCGTCTGAAGTCTGGATGGCCTATGGCATGGCCGACGTCATCCAGCGTTCGCGCATGATCGACGAGGGGCAGGCCTCCGACGAGATCAAGCGGGTCGAGCGGTCGAAGCTGAACGCGCTGCTCGCCATCTGCGAAACCGCCGGCTGCCGACGCCAGGCGATCCTCAAGCATTTCGGCGAGGCCCACGGCGGCGGGTGCGGCAATTGCGATACCTGCAATACACCTGTTGAAACCTGGGATGGAACGGAGGCCGCGATCAAGGCGCTGGCCGCTGTCTATCGCACCGGCGAGCGTTTCGGCACCGGCCACGTGGTCGATGTGCTGATGGGCGTCGAGAACGAAAAAACCCAGCGCTTCGGCCATGTCGACATGCCGGTCTTCGGCGTCGGCAAGGATGTGCCGGCAAAAACCTGGCAGTCCGTCTTCCGGCAGTTGCTCGCCGCGGGTCTCGTCCATGTGGATCAGACAGCCTTTGGTGCGCTGAAGCTGACGGAGGACGCCAGTGCCGTGTTCAAGCGGCAGCGGCAGATCCTGTTTCGCAAGGATCGCCCGACGACAGGCAAAGCTAAGTCTGCCCGTGGAGCCCCTCAAGCGCAAAATCCAACCTCTCGGAGCGAGACGGCGAGCTGTTCGAGGCGCTGCGCAACGCCCGCATGACCATCGCCAAGGGCCTGTCCGTGCCACCCTATGTCGTGTTTCCCGATACGACGTTGATCGCTTTCGCAACCGAACGCCCGATGAGCCGCACCGACCTTCTCGGCATTTCCGGCGTCGGCCAGTCGAAACTTGAGAAATATGGCGATGTGTTTTTGGCGGTGATCCGCCAGCACGCCTGAGATAACAAACTGGGAGAAACACCATGACCAGCCTGAACCTGCCGCTCGAAGGCGCATGCCGTTGCGGCAATGTCCGCCTGAGGATCAGCGCACCGCCACTCGTGACCATGGCCTGCCATTGCACCGGCTGCCAGCGCATGTCGGGCAGCGCCTATTCGCTGAGTGCGGCGATCCCGAGCGAAGGTTTCGAAGTCATCGCGGGAACGCCTGTTCTTTCCGGCAAGAGCCCGGATGCCGGGCATCACTTCTGCCCGGACTGCATGACCTGGATGTTCACGCGCCCGCAGGGCATGGATTTTTCGTAAACATCCGCCCGACCATGCTTGACGATACCAGCTGGTACAGCCCCTTCATCGAAACCTTCACCTCCGAAAAGCTGGCTTTTGCTGAGACGGGCGCCGAACACAGCTATCCCAAGTTTCCGCCGATGGAGGATTTCGAGGGATTGATTGCGGGGTATGCCGCGCGCTGATCGCGCCTGTTTCCGGCTGGCGGCATACAGTGTCGCTTGCCAGTAGATGAAGCGGTGGATTCTATCGTGCCCGCGTCGCGTCCTGCCGTCGCCACCAGCGACAGGACGCCGTTGATCGTGCTAGATCTTTCCTCCAACAGCACACACAGTCTATCCTCGGAAAGTGACCATTCGTCATGACATCTGCCTTCATCTCGCACCTCAGATCCGAACTCGAAGGACTGAAGACCGCTGGCCTCTACAAGACCGAGCGTGTGATCACCTCCAAACAGGCCGGCACTATTGACGTCGCCTCCGGCGCGCGGGTGCTGAATTTCTGCGCCAACAACTATCTCGGCCTTGCCGACAATGCTGAACTCACCGAGGCCGGCAAACAGGCGCTGGATCGCTACGGCTACGGCATGGCCTCGGTGCGTTTCATCTGCGGCACGCAGGAGGAGCACAAGCAGCTCGAAGCGCGCATTTCGTCCTTTCTCGGACTGGAAGATACGATCCTCTATTCCTCCTGCTTCGATGCCAATGGCGGGTTGTTCGAGACGCTTCTGAACGAAGAAGATGCGATCATCTCCGATGCGCTGAACCATGCCTCGATCATTGACGGCGTGCGGCTGTCGAAAGCCAAGCGGTTCCGCTATGCCAACAACGACATGGCGGCGCTGGAAGAGGAACTGAAAAAGGCTGAAGGCGCGCGCTTCAAACTGATCGCCACCGACGGCGTCTTCTCCATGGACGGCATCATCGCCAATCTCCAGGGCGTCTGCGATCTGGCGGAAAAGTATGGCGCCATGGTCATGGTCGACGACAGCCATGCCGTTGGGTTCGTCGGCAAAAACGGTCGCGGCTCGGCTGAATATTGCGGTGTCGAGGGCAGGGTGGATATCATCACCGGCACTCTCGGCAAGGCGCTCGGCGGCGCGTCCGGCGGCTATACCTCGGGCAGGGTGGAAGTCGTCGACTGGCTGCGCCAGCGCTCGCGGCCCTATCTGTTTTCCAACACGCTGGCCCCGGTCATCGCTAGCGCCTCGCTCAAGGTCTTCGACCTGATCGAGAACGGCGACGCGCTGCGCGAGAAACTCGGCGCCAACGCCACGCTGTTTCGTAATGAGATGAGCAAGCTCGGCTTCACGCTGGCCGGCGAGGGGCACCCGATCATTCCCGTCATGCTCGGCGAGGCGACGTTGGCTCAGGAAATGGCGGCGCGCATGCTCGAAAAAGGCGTCTACGTCGTCGGCTTCGCCTTCCCCGTCGTGCCCAAGGGCCAGGCCCGCATCCGCACCCAGATGTCTGCTTCGCATTCGACCGCGGATGTCGAGCGGGCGATTGCGGTGTTTGAAGAGGTCGGGCGGGAACTCGGCATTATCTGAGAATCTTTTGAATCCGTTACGGAGGCTTTGTCATGTCGAACATGATGCGCGCGCTCGTTAAAGCAAAACCTGAAGTGGGCCTCTGGATGGAACACGTCCCGGTGCCGGAACCCGGCCCGAGTGACGTGCTCATCCGGGTGAAGAAGTCCGCCATCTGCGGCACCGACGTCCACATCTGGAACTGGGATCAATGGGCGCAAAAACCATTCCTGTGCCAATGGTCGTCGGCCACGAATTCTGCGGCGAGATTGCGCAGATCGGCTCGGCGGTCACCAAATATCATGTCGGCGACCGGGTGTCGGGTGAGGGGCATATCGTCTGCGGCAAGTGCCGCAACTGCCGGGCGGGCCGGGGCCATCTCTGCCGCAACACGCTGGGCGTCGGCGTCAACCGGCCGGGTTCGTTCGGCGAATTCGTCTGCATCCCCGAGGCCAACGTTGTGCCGATCCCGGACGACGTGCCCGACGAGATCGCCGCCATCTTCGATCCGTTCGGCAATGCCGTGCACACGGCGCTGTCCTTCGATCTGGTCGGCGAGGACGTGCTGGTCACCGGCGCCGGGCCGATCGGCATCATGGGTGCGATGGTGGCGAAACGCTCCGGCGCTCGCAAGGTTGTCATCACCGACATCAATCCGGTGCGGCTGGAACTGGCGAAGAATGTCGGTATCGATCATGTCGTCGATGCGGCCAACCAGGACCTGAAAGAGGTGATGCGCGAAATCGGCATGACCGAAGGGTTTGACGTCGGGCTTGAAATGTCCGGCGCCCCGCCTGCCTTTCGGTCGATGATCGATACGATGAACAACGGCGGCAAGATCGCCATTCTCGGCATCGCGCCCGAAGGTTTTGGGATCGACTGGAACAAGGTCATCTTCAAGATGTTGACGCTCAAGGGCATCTATGGCCGCGAGATGTTCGAGACCTGGTACAAGATGATCGCCTTCGTCCAGGGCGGGCTCGACCTTTCCCAGGTCATCACCCACCGCATCGGCATCGGCGAGTTCCGTGATGGATTCGAAGCGATGCGCTCGGGCAATTCCGGAAAGGTGGTCATGGACTGGATGTGAGTGGGGGCAATACGGGTCCTGCAAGGCACCCAAAACCATTCAATACCCTTGTCTTTTGCCAAGCAATCCCTACATCTCAGCAGCACTGGGTTTGGCAGTAAGCTGCTCGTCGCAGTGTTTTTTGCCGAATTCAACGGTTTTTCATCGGAAACGCTTGACGTGACCGAAAATTGTGGGAATCACCATTTCTATATATAGAAGGTGAAATGGGTACGGCGGATACGATCATCATTTCTATGATGTCTGACGGGCGCTGCTGTTGCAGTTGGCCTGCAGCCACGGCGGGTGTCGTGGTTAATCAGGAATTAAAGTTCATCCCGTTACGTCAGGGGTAATGATTCGCGGCGGCGTGTTTAACACGTCCGAGCCCTTGAGAAGGGTTTGTACCGCTCACACGTTTATGCTGTCCAAGGAAAGCGACGATACATGGCAACCAAAGTCAAAGAGAACGATGAAGCAGAAGCTGAACGCGAAGGTGCTCCCGATGGCCCGCTTCTCGATCTCTCGGATGATGCCGTCAAGAAAATGATCAAGGCCGCCAAGAAGCGCGGCTATGTCACCATGGACGAACTGAATGAAGTGCTTCCCTCCGATCAGGTCGACCCTGACCGGATCGAGGACATCATGGCCATGCTCAGCGAAATGGGCATCAATGTCGTCGAGGACGAGGAAGCCGACGAGGGCACGGCCGCTGCGGAAGAAGAAGACAATGATGCCGACGGCGAGAGCGAAGGCGGCGAACTTGCTCCTTCGAGCGGCACGGCGCTGGCGACCGCCAAGAAGAAAGAACCGACCGACCGCACCGATGACCCGGTGCGCATGTACCTGCGCGAAATGGGCTCGGTGGAGCTTCTGTCGCGCGAGGGCGAAATCGCCATTGCCAAGCGCATCGAGGCCGGCCGCGAGACCATGATCGCCGGTCTCTGTGAGAGCCCGCTGACCTTCCAGGCCATCATCATCTGGCGTGACGAACTCAACGAAGGCAACACGCTTCTGCGCGAGATCATCGATCTCGAAACCACCTATTCCGGTCCCGAGGCCAAGGCTGCGCCGCAGTTCCAGAGCCCGGAAAAGATCGAGGCCGACCGCAAGGCCGCCGAAGAGAAGGAAAAGAACCGCCGGCCGCGTGCTGCCAATGACGACGACGTGACCAATGTCGGCGGCGAAGGCCTGCCGTCGGAGGAAGAGGAAGAGGACGACGACGAATCGAACCTCTCGCTCGCCGCCATGGAAGCGGAACTGCGTCCGCAGGTCATGGAAACGCTCGACACGATCGCCGAGACCTACAAGAAGCTGCGCAAGCTGCAGGACCAGCAGGTCGAGGCACGCCTTGCCGCGACCGGGACGCTGTCGCCTGCGCAGGAGCGTCGCTACAAGGAGCTGAAGGACGAGCTGATCACGGCGGTGAAGTCGCTGTCGCTCAACCAGAACCGCGTCGATAGCCTCGTGGAGCAGCTCTACGACATCAACAAGCGCCTCGTGCAGAATGAGGGCCGACTGCTGCGCCTGGCCGAATCCTACGGCGTCAAACGTGACTCGTTCCTGGAGCAGTATTCCGGCGCCGAACTCGATCCGAACTGGATGAAGTCGATCGGCAATCTGTCCGCCCGCGGCTGGAAGGAATTCGCCCGCAGCGAAAACACGATGATTCGCGATATCCGCGCCGAGATCCAGAACCTGGCGACCGAAACCGGCATCTCGATCTCCGAGTTTCGCCGCATCGTGCATATGGTCCAGAAGGGTGAGCGCGAAGCTCGCATCGCCAAGAAGGAAATGGTCGAAGCGAACCTGCGTCTCGTCATCTCTATCGCCAAGAAATACACCAATCGCGGTCTGCAGTTCCTCGACCTGATCCAGGAAGGCAACATCGGCCTGATGAAGGCGGTCGACAAGTTCGAATATCGCCGCGGCTACAAGTTCTCGACCTATGCGACCTGGTGGATCCGTCAGGCGATCACCCGCTCGATCGCCGACCAGGCCCGCACGATCCGCATCCCGGTGCACATGATCGAAACGATCAACAAGATCGTACGTACCTCGCGCCAGATGCTGCACGAGATCGGCCGCGAGCCGACGCCGGAAGAACTGGCTGAAAAGCTTGCCATGCCGCTCGAAAAGGTCCGCAAGGTCCTGAAGATCGCCAAGGAGCCGATCTCGCTCGAAACCCCGGTCGGTGACGAAGAGGATAGCCATCTCGGCGATTTCATCGAGGACAAGAACGCGCTCCTGCCGATCGACGCCGCCATCCAGGCGAACCTGCGCGAAACGACGACCCGCGTTCTCGCCTCGCTCACGCCGCGCGAAGAACGCGTGCTGCGCATGCGCTTCGGCATCGGCATGAACACCGATCACACGCTGGAAGAAGTCGGCCAGCAGTTCTCGGTTACGCGCGAACGCATCCGTCAGATCGAGGCCAAGGCGCTGCGCAAGCTCAAGCATCCGAGCCGCAGCCGCAAACTCCGGTCCTTCCTCGACAGCTGATCGAACTACATCGTTGCAAAAGAACGCCGGGCTCAATGCCCGGCGTTTCTGTTCAGGGGTGACCTCGGCTACGGCTTCTGGGGCAGGTACCCTCTTGATGTTGACGCGCGATCTCGCTCATCTTGCGGCGCTGCCGCCGCGGCCAGAGGATTTTCCATGAGCTCCAGCGGTACTCTGGCGTTCAAATAAACGGTATCGCCCTTGATATTCTGGTCGTGCGGGCCGAAGTGCAGATAGGATTTTAAACTCCGCCAACCCGCAACTTCAAGATGGCGGGCATAAAGGCAATGATGCAGCAGGATGCAAACCGTTACTGGCAGTGGCTGAGCTTGGGCACGATCGTCTCGGTTGCGCTCCATCTTGTCCTGGGTGCCGTCCTGTTGGTCCAACTGCCGATGCCGGATCTCACGCCGCCAGAAGAAGAAAGCATCAGCGTCGAAATCGTGCCGCCGCCACCCGAAGAGGTCGAGAAGCCTGTGCCGGAAGAGACGGCGAAGGAGGGAGAGGCGAAGAAAGAAGAGCCGCCGCCCGCAGAGGAACAGCAGCAGGCGCAGCCACCTGCCGCGCAACAGGAGCAGCCAGCGACCGAGCAGCAGACCGTGAAAGCCCCGATCCCGGTTTTGCGCCCGGTCTTCGAGTTTGGCGAGAAGGATACAGGCGCCAAGGATACGGATGACGGCAACGCCGCGCGTCAAGCTGCCAAGCCCCCGCCGGACGAGGCCACTCCATCCAAGGAGCAGGCAATCAAACCCGCAGAAACGGCCAAGCTCGATAACAAGCCGGACATCGAGACACCGACGGCCGTGTCCGAGACCGACACGGCCAATGCCGTCGATCCCTTGCCGAGCGTGACCGAGACAGAACTGGAAACCTCCGATGCTATCGAGCCGGAGCCCGACCCCGAAACGGAAACGGCGGCGGTTGACATCCCCGAGGCAAAAAAGCTGTTTTCGGAAAAGGCCAATGACGACCCGGTCGCGCGCGCGGCGATGGGAAACCTGTCCCGCGGCCAACGTGTCGCCCGCCTCTGCACCAGCGAGCTCTACGCCCAGCTGAAAAATGGCTCACCATCCTACAATCCGGACCTCGTGCCTTCCTACGAACTGGCCAAGGGAAACGAACTCACCGTGCCAAAGGCTGCTTTTCGCGTCAAAAATCGCTGGTACGATTTCGCGTTCCGCTGCGAGGTGGACGATGACGCCATGCGGGTCCAGTCCTTCGGCGTCGATGTCGGGAAAGAAGTTCCGAAAAGCCAGTGGCGGAGCCGAAAGTTTCCGAATTCCTGAACGTGACGGATGCCGGATGAGATCCCTGAAATCAGCGACCTCATCCGGGGACGTGATCAGCTGTCTTCGTCGCATTCCGTAATTTCGCAGGTTGATTCCGTCGTTGTGTGCTTGGCGCATTCGTTCAGCGCCTTGTCCGTGGCGCCGCTTTCGCTGTCATAGCTGTAGCTGTATCCATAACTTCCTTCTTCCGAAACGGCGATGCAGCCCCAGGCGAAGGCCGGGCTGGTGGACGGCAGCATCGCTCCGGCAAGAACGAGAAGGGAAAGGCAGGCTCTGAGTTTGATCGACATTGTATTCTCCAGGGTATGTTTCACGACGCATCGTTTCCCGTGCCACCGATACTCGTTTTAGAGATTTGGCAAACACACCTCAACGGACCAGGCTGACCCATTCTTGGTGAGATGGAGACGGTCTTGCAGGCGCTGGAGTGAGCGCGCCATGAGGGGAAGGTTCGCGGCTGGATCCTCTGGTCAAGCCCGAGGATGACGACCTGAAAGGGTGGAAAAAGGGCCTCTCACCCTGCAGAGCCAATTGTTTTCGCCAAATTATCATCCCCTCCGTCATCCTCGGGCCTGACCCGAGGATCCAAGACCAAGCCGTCAAAAGCCGCCCTCTCCCGGCGAGAGCCCCGGCCAATCGACCGTTTCCTCAAAAATATCATCCCCGCAAATCCCCGCCCTTGTCGCCTGGCCTACAATGGCCTCGTCCTGCCATCGGATACACCGGATGAGCGTTGCCGGCGAGGCGAGACCGGTGCCCTGGGGGACGGCGGAACGCCCGCTTGAGACCGGGGGCCGCCTGAAAGGCGGTTCTCCTCCGGACATATTCGATGTCGGGCTGGGGCATTGGAGGCTTTCGTCTTAACAGGACGAAAGCGCAGAAGAACCTGAGAAGCGCGGCAAAAGACACCGAAACGGGGCACGGCGCGTGTCACCTTACTACTTCTACCTGAGGCATGTGTCGTGCCCCGGCCGAACCAGCCGTGTTTTCTCGAAAACCGGCATTTGAAGAAATGTCACAACACGGGCGAATAGGCCGCGTGAACGCGAAATCATGTCCGTTAAGGGAGAACATCATGCCGGTTTGTGCACCCGAAAAATCGCCCCCTGATCCCGAGCTTTTCGAAGTGCTGTGCCGGGCAGCTACAACGCGTATGGAGGTGCCGTCCTTTTGCCGCCTGCGCCGTTGCAGGCGCGGTGCATTCTGTGAAGGAAAGCTAGAGCTGCGTACGGTTGTTCCGCCTTGGTTTCGCGGGCTTAAGGATGTCGATGTGCTCCTGCCGTTCTGCATGGCGCGTGCGGATGACGCCTGGTTCGGACAGTTCGTGCAGCAATGGATCCCGTGCCACGAGGATTATTTCTGTCTGGTCCGTCCGCCACGGGCCGCCCGTAGCCTGCTTTCTCTCGATGAACACTGGCCGGTCATCGACCCGGTCGATGACGAAGTTTGCACACCGGAGGAAGGCGATGCAACACGCAGCCACGCCGAGGCGGGTCTCGCCCAGGCCAGGGAGCTCATCGCGGCTATCAGCAGCAGCCTTGCGGCCCGAGACCGTGGCGTCATTCCCTGAATAAGACGCATTCTTCTGGATGATCCGACCCTTAGGGTTTGAACGGCCGTTTCGAGCCGGTCATATATGAGAGAACGACGAATGCTTAAGGGAGACTGAAATGACCTATGTCGATGGATTTGTCCTGGCCGTGCCGAAAGCCAATATCGAGGCCTACAAGCAGATGGCGCAAACCGCAGGGGCCGTCTGGAAGGAACATGGCGCGCTGTCCTATGTCGAGTGCATCGCCGACGACGTTCCCTATGGCGAACTGACCTCGTTTCCCCGTGCGGTTCTTGCGAAGGAGGACGAAGTCGTGGTCTTTTCCTGGATCACATATCCCTCCCGCACAGAGCGCGATGCCATCAACGCCAAGGTCATGGCTGACCCGCGGCTTGCGCTGGAGAAATGGGACATGCCGTTTGATGGCAAGCGGATGATCTATGGCGGCTTCGAAAGCTTCCTTGAACTCTGACGTCAATGGCCGGATCGATCGGCCGATCGCAACGGGAAATTTCATGCCGCAGACAATCCTGACCGTGGAGACCGACGGCCCCGGTCTCTACGAAATCACCGCGCAGGCCGCGTCCTTTCTGCGCAAGTCCGCCATGGGGCAGGGGCTTCTCACGGTCTTCGTGCGGCACACCTCCTGTTCTCTGCTGGTTCAGGAAAATGCCGATCCGGATGTCCGTCGTGACCTTGATACCTTTTTCAGCCGGCTCGTGCCGCCGTCCGACGACTCCTCGATGCGTTGGATCATCCATACCGCCGAGGGGCCGGACGACATGCCGGCACATATCAAGGCGGCGCTGACGGCCGTCTCCATCGGCATCCCCGTCACAGCCGGGCGGCTGGCGCTCGGGACATGGCAGGGGCTTTATCTCTTCGAACATCGGCAGCGCCCGCACCGGCGGGAGATTGTCCTGCATCTGTCTGCCTGATGTCACAGGGGCCTCTCCGTCTTTCGACTGGACAAGCAAACCGCGCCGGTGCAGGTTTGGACAGGCAATATGGATCGCGAAACGTCTATCTGGATTTTTGGAACAAGATCAGTCGTTTGGCGTTATTTGGCATCGGCGTTGACCGGTGTTTTGCAAACAGCCCTGGGGAGGCAAGTCCTTGACGGATGCCCAAACGATCGCCAGCCGTTTCATGCAGGCTCTAAACGAGCGCGACTTCGATACAATCGGCCAGTTTCTCGACGAGGACGTGGCGCTCGATTCGATGACCGGCCAGCGCACGATTGGTGCCGGCCCTCTGCGCACCGCAGTGATGAGCTATCTCAGGCATTTCGATGAAACCTTCGGCGATATCGTCCTGATGCACGATGCCTTCGGCCAGCGGGTGGCGGTGGATGTGACCGCCCGCGGCACCTATCGCGAAAGCATGGCCGGTTTCCCCAAGCCAGCAACCAGACCTATTCTATCCCCAGCGTCTTCGTCTTCGAATTCGAGGATGGTTCCGTGACACGGCTCAGTCACTATCGAAACTACCGGGTTTTCGAGCAGATGCTTTCCCGCTAGCGTAAAACAAACATACCGTCGTGCTGAACGGCCGATGAACGGATAATTCCGTTTCCGTTCAGCCGCGCTGTTCTAGTGTCAGATCAGTCGCTCGGGAAGGACCCGCAAGCTGATTGCCGGACGAGAACCCCGGCTGTTGAGCCAACTGATTTTGGAGAGAGACCATGAGACAGAATTTTGTGAAATTGGCGGCGATTGCCTTCATCGGGCTTTCCTGCATCGGCGCGACGGCTGCCCCTGCATCGGCAGAAACGCTGACCTTCGGCTTGAACTCCAGCGGTAACGTCGATGTCGAGATTGGCGACAATGAGCGTCGTGGCGACGAGCGTGATTGGGCTCGGGACCGCCGCCACCGTCCGGACCGGGATCGGAGCGAACGCCGTGGTCGCTGCGATCCGCGGCTTGCCCAGGAGAAAGCGCGTGATTTCGGCCTGCGCCGGGCTCAGGTCGTCGATGTCAGTCCGCGTCGCGTCGTCGTTGAAGGCCGCCGCCGCGGTGAGTATCGCACGGTGGTATTCGCCAACGTTCGCGGTTGCCCCATCATCGGTCGATAAGCCGATCGCCCGCTAGATCCCGCAATCCTTTCCGCCTTGTCTCCCCCGGCCGGCGGAAAGTCCCGAGCCCCTCGCAGTCTGAAGCTGCGGGGGCTTTTTGCGCTTCCAAAATGCGAAAGGCCGCCCCGCAGGATTGCGGGACGGCCTTGCAAGCCAATCTCCGGGTTCAGCTGCCGCGTTACGGCTTGATCGCGAAGGTGACGTTCACCGAGACGGTGTAGCTGTTTTCACCGGTTGCGATCGGCACAGCTTCCGCGCCGGCGTCCTTCGCCATGCTGCGCATCATCGGCAATGGTTCCGGACGGCCGGAGTTTTCGGAAATTTCGACGATGCGACCGATCGCAACGCCGGCAGCTTCCGCCAGCACTTTCGCCTTGGCGACGGCATCGACGACGGCTGCCTTGCGGGCTTCGGTGATGACCGGCTCCGGTTTGTCGTTGGTAAACTGGATGCTGCCGCCCTGGTTGACGCCGAGCGTGACGGAGCTGTCGATGATCTCGCCGAGCTTGGCCAGATCGCGCACCCGGATCGTCAGCGTATTGGCGACCTGATAGCCGGTCAGTTCCGGCTGCCGGGTGCCGCCATCGCTGTTGTCGGGATAGACATATTGAGGGTTGATGGCAAAGCCCGAGGTCTGCAGATCGCGCTCGGCAATGCCGGCGGTCTTGAGCGCAGCCAGCACGTCGGCCATCGCCCTGTTGTTGGCATCGAGCGCCTCGCGCGCCGTCTTGGCGTCCTTGACGACGCTGAACGAGAGGATCGCCATATCCGGCGCTGTAGCAGAATGTCCCTCGCCGGAAACGACGATCACCGCCTCGCGCGGACCGGTTTCGGCTGCAAGCGACGGCGTTGCCGCCAGACCCGCCAGCGTAGCGGCGAAAACAGCGCTTGTGAAACGACGAGGAAAACGTGTGGTGATCATGATGGGTTCTCTCCGGTTGCTTTTGTCCCTGCCGTCTTCTTGGCTTTTGATTGTGTAGGGATTGCGGCAATGTCTTGTGGGAAAAACCGTTTTCGTTTAGACGAAAGCTCCGCGGTCGACCATTGGACCGCGATCTGCCGGGCAAGCCCGGCGCGGGCCTGTAGCTCAATGGTTAGAGCCGGCGGCTCATAACCGCTTGGTTGGGGGTTCGAGTCCCTCCGGGCCCACCAAATTTCCTTTCGTTCAAGGCTGGTAGTCGATGAGCCGTCAGTCGGTTTTAGGGTACAACGAAGTGTGCAGCTGTAAAGTTTGATATGATTTCGGCTGGGCAAAAGCCACGATTGTCCTGAAATGGCACGCCTCACCCGTTGCTGTGGATCGAAACGGGACGGGCGCATCTGGTGATTAACCTCCGCCGGCGTTCGGCTTTGCAAAATCGGGGAGATCATCTCAATCTGGGGCATATCCAGTTTTACAGGAGGTTTCATGTCCCAGATCGCTACATCCCGTTTCGATGACGTCGATGCTCTGGCCGGTGCGCTCTTCTCCTGGTGCGCCGAACGCAGCATTCGCCTTCGCAGCCAGGAGGGCGTCAGCGCCGCCGGCGCGGTCATCGACCTTTTCTCTCCGGCCACCAGACGCAGGATGATCTCCTGGCCGCGTTGAACAGGCGTGATGGTGGCGATATCGCTTTTGCATCCTGAGCGGGGCCCCCGCGTTCCCTGCCGTCAGAGTTCGGCGGGGAAGCCGGGCGCGCGCAGGTCGGTTCCGACCGCGTCTTCCAAGAGCTTGACGACCTGGGATGACCAGGCACCGCCGCCATAGGTGGAGCGGGCGCGGATAAAGGTCTGCAGCGCATGCGAGGCGAGATCGAGCGGCACGCCGAATTCCTTGCCGAAGCCAAGGGCAAAGCCGAGGTCCTTCACCGCAAGGTCCATGGTGAAGTTGATATTGTAGCTGCCGTTGAGGATCACCTGGCCCTCCGTCTCGTGGACGAAGCTGTTGCCGGAACTGGCCTTGATGATGTTGAAGGCATCGGTGAGGTCGATGCCACCCTGCTTGGCCAGCATCAGCGCTTCCCCTGTCGCGATGAGGTGGATGAAGGCCAGCATGTTGGTGATCACCTTGATCACCGCCGCCTTGCCGAGCGGCCCTGCATGGAAGATCTCGCCGCCCATCGCCTGAAGCGCCGGCAGGTGCAAGTCGAACAGGTCGCGGTCGCCACCGGCGATTACGGTGATTTCTCCCGATGCCGCCTTGTGCACCCCGCCGGTCACCGGTGCTTCCATCATGCGGACGCCTTTCTGGGTGGCGATTGCCGCAAGACGCTCGATGTCGGCCTGGTCGAGCGTGCTCATCTCGATCCAGGTGCCGCCCGGCTTCAATCCTTCAAGGATGCCGTCTGGCCCGGCCAGCACTTTTTCTGAAATAGACGGCGAGGGCAGGCAGGTGATGACGGCATCGACGCTTGCGGCGAGCGCAGCCGGTGTATCGGCCCAGCCGGCGCCAGATTCAATGAGCGCTCTGGCCTTGCCGCGATCGACATCGTTGACGGTGAGGTCGAATCCGGCCTTCAGCAGGCTGCCTGCCAGATTGGCTCCGAGATGTCCCAGTCCGATAAAGCCGTATCGCATGCCGTTCTCCCGTTTTTGCCTGCCAGTGTGAATTGGACGGCAGGCACTTGTTTTCGTGAATACGTTCAGCCGGCATCCTCAAGGATCATGGCCGCACCTTTTTCGGCCACCATCATCGTCGGGGCGTTGATGTTGCCGGCGGTGACATTGGGGAAGATCGAGGCATCGACTATGCGCAGGCCCTCCAGCCCATGAACCCGCAGACGAGTATCGACCACAGACGTTGCTGCATCCGGGCCCATCATCGCGGTGCCGCAGAGATGGTAGATCGAACCGCTGTTTTCGCGGAAATAGTCGATCAGGGCCGCGTCACTGTCGATCGCGGGCGAGGGGAGATTTCGGCCTGCGTGACGGCTGCGAGCGCCGGCGCACCGGCGATGCGCCGCACCAGCCGGCTGCCCTGGATGACCTCGTCCAGATCGCGTTCGGTCGAAAGATAGTTCGGCCGGATCAAGGGGGCATCGGTCGGGTCGTTCGAGGCGATGGCGACATGGCCGCGGCTCGTCGGGCGGCAGGAATTGAAGGCAATGAGAAATCCCGGATAGGGCTCCGGCAAAAGCCCGGCCTTCGGGTTGTTGGGAATGCGATAGGAGAGGGGTTGAAATAGAGCTGGATGTTCGGTCGCTCTTCCTCTGGCCGACCGCGAAAGAAGCCGCCTGCTTGGTTGACGCTCATGGCGAACGGGCCCTTGCGGGTCAGGAGATATTGCAGGCCGAGCGCACCTTGCCCGAAGAGGCTCGCAAATGTGCCGTTCAGCGTCGGCCGGTTGGCGCGGTAATAGAAACTGGCGCAGAGGTGATCCTGCAGGTTTGCTCCGACGGCCGGCAGATGATGGTGGGTTTGAATGCCCAATGCCGACAGGGCCGCCCCGTCGCCAAGGCCGGAAAGCTGCAGGAGCTTTGGCGTGCCGACGGCACCCGTTGCGACGATGACCTCGCGGCGGGCGGAAAAGGTCTTGAGCGCACCGTTCTGGCGGGCTTCGACGCCGGTGACGCGACCGTCTTGCGCAAAGATCAGCCGCTCGGCATGGACGTTGCGCTCGATCAAGAGATTGGGCCGTTTGAGCGCAGGGCGCAGATATTCGGCGCTGGAATGGGAGCGCTGGCCCCTGCGGGTGTTGATGTCGTAGACGCCGGCGCCTTCGATCGCGGCGCCGTTGAAATCCGGATTGAGCGGCAGCTGCAGTTCGCGGCAGGCATCGAGAAAGGCATCTGTCACCGGATGCGTCATGCCGCGCATCGGCGTTACGTGGATCGGCCCGTCGCCGCCATGCCAGTCGGAAGCGCCTTTCGCGTGGGTTTCGAGCTTGCGGAAAAAGGCAGAACGTCGTCGGCGCCCCAGTCGGGGTTGCCGGCTTTTTCCAGTCGTCGAAATCGTCGCGGGCGCCGCGGACGAAGACCATGGCGTTGATCGAGCCGGAGCCGCCCTGCACCTTGCCGCGCGGCACATAGATCCGACGGTTGAGCAATTCCTTTTCCGGCTCGGTCGAATACATCCAGTTGACCGCGGGATTGTAATAGCTCTTGGCATAACCGACCGGGATCTTGAACCAGAAGCCGTCATCGCTGCCGCCCGCCTCGAGCAAAAGCACGCTGTAGCGGCCGCTTTCGCTGAGGCGGCTGGCCAGAATGCAGCCGGCCGAGCCCGCGCCGATGATGACGAAATCGTGGATCATGTTCGGTTCCTGTCAGCCATCAGCCTCTGGCCGGCGCGAGCGCTTTGACGTCGGCGTGTTCGGAGGCCATCTGCAGGTGCAGGCGATCGCCGGTATAGGGCGAATTGGCCGCGATCACGTCCATGTCGAGTTCAATGCCGAGACCGGGCTCGCGGGACGGGATGAGGTAGCCGTCATCGAATTGCAGTTTGTTTTTCAGCACCTGCCCGTGAAAGCCGCCGAAATCCATGATCGCTTCATGGATCAGGAAGTTGGGCGAGGCGGCGGACAGTTGGATGCTGGCGGCAGCACCCACCGGGCCGTTGTAGAGATGCGGCGCGATCTGGGCATAGAAGGCTTCCGCCATGCCGGCGATCTTCTTGGCTTCCAGAATGCCGCCGACGCGGGCGACGTTCATCTGCAGGATCGATGCCGCACCCGTTTCCAGCACGCGCTGGAACTCGTATTTGGTCGTCAAACGCTCGCCTGTGGAAACAGGAATGGATGTGGCGCGGGCCACCTGCGCCATCGCCGCTTCCTGTCCTGGAGGGACCGGTTCTTCGAACCAGAGCGGATCATATTTTTCGAGGCGTTTGGCAAGGCGGATTGCGGATGCCGGCACCATCTGGCCATGGGTGCCGAACAGGATATCGGCGCTGTCGCCGACGGCTTCGCGGATCTTTTTGCAGAAGGTTTCGCAGCGGGCCATGACACCGAGCGAGAGGTGATGGCCGGAATAATTGGTGTAGGGGCCGGCGGGATCGAATTTGAGCGCGGTAAAGCCCATCTCAACCATGCGGATGGCTTCTTCGGCGGCGAGGTCCGGATCGGCGTAGTCATAGTCGCCGGCGGCATTCTTCGGGTAGAGATAGGTATAGGCGCGCAGCTTGTCGTGAACGGGGCCGCCGATCAGGTCGGCCACCGGCCTGCCGGCCGCCTTGCCGATAATGTCCCAACAGGCGATTTCGAGGCCGGAGACGATGCCGATCATCGTCGGGTCGGGGCGTTGCGTGAAGCCGCTCGAATAGGCGGCCCGCCAGAAGCGTTCGACCTGGTGCGGGTCATGGTCGAGCAGGTAGCGCTGGAACACGTCATCGATCAGCGGCGTGAGCGCCGTCGGGTGGAAGGACGTCGCGTAGATTTCGCCGGCGCCCTTGATGCCGCAGGCCGTTTCGAGCTCCACGAAGATCCAGTACATGCCGCCGACATGCGGTGGCGGAACGGCAACGACATAGGTCTTGAGCGATACGATCTTCATGGTGGTCTCCGATGGTTCTGGAGGTCAATGTTTGAAAATGACGAGGCGCGTTTGCGTAAATTCCAGCATGCCGTGTTTGCCGTCGTCGCCGCCGAGGCCGGATTTTTCCAGCCGGCATGGTAACCCTGATAGGGGTCGGCCGGGAAACGGTTGATGTAGAGTTCGCCGGCCTCGATCTCGCTCGCCGCCCTCATGGCCTTGCGGTAATTTTCGGTGAACAGCACGGAGGCGAGGCCGAACTGGTGGTCGCTGGCGAGCGCAAGCGCCTCGTCAAACGTGTCGTAGGGGATGACGGCCAGCACCGGTCCGAACACCTCTTCGCGGACGATTTCCATATCGTGGCGGCAGGCGGATAAAAGCGTCGGCGGGTAGAAATAGCCGTCACCATCGGGGATGGTTCCGCCGGCTTGGACGATGGCGCCTTCCGCCACGGCGCGTTCGACCATGGCATGGATGCGCTCGCGTGCGGCAAGGTTTGCGAGCGGGCCCATGCTGTCGGGGTTTGCCGAGCGATCGGCGAAGCTGCGCGCGGAAAATCCCGCGCGCAGCTTTTCCAAGACGGCGTCATGCGTGGAGCGATGGACATAGAGCCGTTCGACCGAGGTGCAGACCTGTCCGCAATGGGCGGTCTTGGCATTGAGCACCATGCGGGCAACGACATCAAGATCGGCATCCGGCTCGACGATGACAGGCGTCTTGCCGCCGAGTTCGAGTGAAGGCTTGGCGATGTTGGTCTTGCAATAGTCGAGCACGATCTGGCCGGCGGCGACGCTGCCGGTCAGCGTGATCATGCCGACGGCGGGTGCCGTGCACATGACGCGCGCGGTGTCGTGCGTCATGGTCATGATACTGATGAGGCCTTCCGGCAGGCCGGCCTCCAATACCGCTTCGGCGAAAGCAAAGGCGGAGGTCGGCGTCGTGTTGCTCGGGCGCACGACAACGGCATTGCCTGTTATCAGGGCCGGTGCGATCTTCCGCACCAGCGTGTAGATCGGGAAATTGAAGGGGATGAGGCAGGCGACGACGCCGATCGGCTCGCGTTTGAGCATCAGCGTCTCGTCCGGCGTATCGCTCTCGATCACTTCGCCTTCGATGCGACGCGCCCATTCGGCGTGATAGCGCATCAGCTCGACGCCGTAGATGGCTTCCGACGTCGCGTCCGACAGGCTTTTGCCGGATTCGCGGGCAAGCGCCGCGCCGATCTCGCCAGCACGGCGTTCGATAGCATCAGCCAGCCTGCGTAGGGCATTGCCGCGCTCGATTGCCGGCAGCTTTCGCCACGATTTCTGCGCCTTGGTCGCAAGATCGACGGCCATCAGGACATCGGCGTCGTCTGCTGCCGGAACTGCTGCAAAAACCTTGCCGGTGGCCGGATTGTACACATCGATCGTGGAAAGAGCCGGCTTCTCGGTAAAGCGGCCGCCGATGAAGTTGCGATAGTCGGTCATGTGCAGTCGCCTCCTCAACCGATGAAGTTCGCCCTTGCTCGGTCGGCGGTCTTCACCTGATGGCGATTAGGGACGCGATGGGTCGTGCTTCGCAAGCGACTTATTGTCGGGCCAAGCATTCCAAAAGGGAATGTTTCACTGGGCGGCGTCAGTGATCGCCTGTTGCCCGGTCGCGTCCGCGACTTCGGCGAGGAGCCAGCGGCGGAAGGCTTGCACATTGGCGCTTTCCGGCTGGTCGGCGCGGGTCACCAGCCAGTAGGATTCATGGCCCTCGACCTCGACGTCGAGCACCTGCACGAGTTGTCCGCTCTCCAATTGGCGACCAACCATGAAACGATCGACGACGGCAACGCCCAGACCATCGCAGGCAGCCTCTATGGCCAGATCGAGCAGGTCGAACTCCAGGCCGCCGCGCGTATCCGTTTCGCTTAAGTTTGCAGCGTCCAGCCAATGTTGCCAAGTGAGGTAGCGACGATCACCGGAGGACAGCACATGCAAGAAGGTGAATTGCGAGAGATCGACCGGCTCTTCGGGCTGGGTCCTGTCCAGCAATCCGGCGGCGCAGACGGCGATATGTCGTTCCGTCATCAGGAGGCGCGATTTCAGCATGGGCCATTCGCCGTTACCGAAGCGAATGGCGCAATCGAGCAGCCCGCGCTCCGATAGGCTGTCTTCAAGGTCGGTGCTGATGCTGATCTCTATCGCGGGCAGGGCAGCGCGCAGGCTCGCCAATCGCGGCATCAGCCAGCGCTTGGCAAAAGTCGGCGGGACGTTGATGCGCAACCGGTTTCGGTTTGCCTTCTCCATGATGCCGCGCACGGTGAGCTCGACCGTATGGAAGGCCTGCTGCAGCGTCGCCAGCAATTCCGCGCCTGAAGGCGTCAGTTCCAGATGATGGTGGTGGCGGATGAGCAGCGGTTCGCCGAGCTGCTCCTCCAGATTGCGCACCTGGCGGGATACCGCGCTCTGGGTCAGGTTCAGCCGGTCGGCCGCGCGCGTGAAGCTGCGGGTCTGGCCAACAACCTCGAACACCTTCATCGCCGAAAGTGCCGGCAGTTTGCGCATGTCCCGTCCTCTTGGCAGATGATGTGCCCCCATGCACTATCGTCTGCTGGCAAGGCTGCGGGCAAGCCCCTCTCCATCGCTTTTCCACTGCGTGACCTTCATCGGAGTAGGGTCGCGCAAGGTGTTCGCGAGTGTGCCGAGGCGACGGGTCATACACGGAAAGCAGCCAAGAAATGGCGGAGTTTCTCGATGGAATCGTCTAAATTCCTCAAATCAGATTTTTCGAATTGAGAACCATAGCTTGAAGATTGCGAATGCCGCTGCCCCGTTTCGGGGATTCGCACCTTGTTAACCCTCGTAATTTACCGGCGGTTATTGCGTCGCGGCTAATGTGTCCCTCAAGAAAAACCTGCTGTCCGCAGCAAGGTTCCCATGGATTCGGGGATGATCAGGCTTATGCTGAAGAAACTTCTGAAAGACAAATCCGGCAATTTCGGCATTCTCGCTGCCGTGGCTATCGTTCCAATCCTTGGCATGGCGGGCATGGCTATTGATTTCACCCGTGCCATGCAGTTGCGCTCCGAGTTGCAGAACGCCGCGGATGCGGCTGTCGTCGGTGCGCTGTCGGAAAAGTCGGCGGGCATGCTCGAAGCGATCAACATGTCCGGCAACGGCGTCGTCAAATTGAGCGAAGAGGAAGGACTGAGCCTTTTCAACGCTCAAATTTCCAAGAGTACGGACGATCCCGATGAGCAGGCTCAGAAGAAAGGTTCCGAGCCCGATATCAACGAGAAGAACGTGACGATCTCCGTGACGAAAACCGGAAAGAACCTGAGGGCGGAACTGACCTATGAAATGTCGATCAAGACCAGCCTTCTCCAGGCAATAGGCAAGAAGAGTATCAAGGTTTCGGGCAAGGCCGTCGCCGTCTACCAAACCCAGTCCTTCATGGACTTCTATATGCTGCTCGACAACACACCCTCAATGGGTGTGGGCGCTACGCCAGCGGATGTTGAAAAATTGATTGACGCAACAAAGAACGTTGCGGATTCCGGCTCGCGCAACTGTGCCTTCGCCTGCCATATCGTTTCTGACAAAGGTGTCGAGGACAAGACCAGCAACTACTTTGTCGCCCGCAATGTTGGCGCGACGATCCGCATCGACGTCGTCGCACAGGCAGTCGCTGCCCTGACCGAGGAAGCGGAAAAGACGCAGAGCTATTCCAACCAGTTCCGGATGGCCGCTTACACGTTCGGCAAAACCGCGATGGATGTGAAGCTTTTGGAGGTCGCAAAATTGACCGACAATCTCAAGAAAATCAAGAAGGCGACGGACAAGATCGAGCTGATGAGCATTCCATACCAGGGCTACAACAATGACCAGCAGACAAGCTTCGACAATGTGCTGACAAAAATCGGCGAGGAAATTACCGCGCCGGGCAACGGCAACAGTTCGGCCACCCCGGAAAAGATCGTCTTCTTCGTCTCCGACGGCGTGGGCGACAGCTACAAGCCGACGGGTTGCACAAAAAACTGAATGGCAGCCGCTGCCAGGAGCCGATCGATCTGAAATACTGCACCGCGCTCAAGGATCGCGGTATCAAGATCGCAGCGCTCTACACAACTTATCTGCCTTTGCCGAACAACGGCTGGTACAATAGCTGGATCAAGCCCTTCCAGTCGGAGATCAGTGCGCGCATGCAGTCTTGCGCATCGCCGGGTTTGTTCTTCGAGGTCAGCCCGACCGAGGGTATCGAGGCGGCGATGAAGACGCTTTTCAACAAGGTCGTCAGAAGCCCGCGTCTGGCAAGCTGATCGCTTCCGAATATTGATTCACGACCATCGTCCGGACGCAAATTGCGGCCCGGGCGATTTGTTTTGACCACCTACACCGTGCACATCGCCGGTAAATAACGCGCGCGTTAACCGCCATGCGGGCAGCCCCTGTACAATTGCACTGAGGGGCAGTATGTACCGCCTCAATGTATTGGCCCGCAACGTGTGGGCCGCGGCTTCCTGCGCCACCTTGACTCCCATAGGGCGCACGAAACCAGAATTCCGAGAGACAGACACATGACAGATTTCGAAGGCATCGTTCCGGCGATTGCCCAGGCGTTGACCAAACGCGGTTATTCCGAGCTGACCCCGGTGCAGAAAGCCGTAATCGCTCCCGAGCTTGATGGTGCCGACGCGCTGGTTTCGGCGCAGACCGGATCGGGCAAGACCGTGGCATTCGGCCTGGCACTTGCCCCGACGCTGCTGGATGGTGCCGAACGCTTCGGGGCTGCCGGTGCGCCGCTGGCGCTCTGCGTTGCCCCGACGCGCGAACTGGCACTTCAGGTGACGCGTGAGCTGGAATGGCTTTACGAGTTGACCGGTGCGGTCGTCGTCTCCTGCGTCGGCGGCATGGACATGCGCAACGAGCGGCGCGCGCTTGATCGCGGCGCCCATATCGTTGTCGGGACGCCCGGTCGCCTCTGCGATCATGTGCGCCGCAATGCGCTCGATATGTCGCAGCTGCGCGCAGTCGTGCTGGACGAAGCCGACGAGATGCTGGACCTGGGATTCCGCGAGGACCTGGAATTCCTGCTGGACGCCGCCCCGTCCGAACGCCGCACGCTGATGTTTTCGGCGACCGTGCCGAAGTCGATCGCCGCCCTTGCCAAGAGCTACCAGCGCAACGCCGTCCGTGTCTCGACTTCGGCCGAGCAGAAGCAGCATGTCGATATTGAATATCGGGCGCTGACCGTCGCGCCTGCTGACCGCGAAAACGCCATCATCAACGTCCTGCGCTTCTATGAGGCCAAGAACGCGCTGGTATTCTGCTCGACGCGCGCCGCCGTCAACCACCTGACGGCCCGGTTCAACAATCGCGGCTTCTCCGTTGTCGCCATGTCCGGCGAGCTCAGCCAGAACGAGCGCACCCATGCGCTGCAGGCCATGCGTGATGGCCGCGCCCGCGTCTGCATCGCAACTGACGTCGCTGCCCGCGGCATCGATCTGCCAGGCCTCGAACTCGTCATCCATGCCGATCTGCCGACCAATCCGGAAACGCTGCTGCATCGCAGCGGGCGCACCGGGCGTGCCGGCCAGAAGGGCGTCAGCGCGCTCATCGTTCCGAACAGCGCCCGGCGCAAGGCCGAACGCCTGCTGCTGAATGCCAAGATCACCGCGACCTGGGCAAAGCCGCCGTCTGCCGACGAAGTAACGCGCCGCGACGACGAGCGGATCCTGGCAGACCCTGCCTTTACCGAGCCGTTGCGCGAAGAGGAACAGGATTTCGTGCGCGAACTGCTGCAACGTCACGGCCCCGAGCAGGTCGCTGCCGCCTTTTTGCGCCTTTATCGCGTCGGCCGCTCTGCGCCTGAAGACCTGATGGACACGCCGGCGTTCACGCCATCCGACAATCGTTTCCCGCCGCGCGACGATGCCCGTGGCCCGCGGGAAGAATTCGGCGACAGCGTCTGGTTCTCGCTTTCGGCCGGCCGCAAGCAGAGCGCCGAGCCGCGCTGGCTGATCCCGATGCTGTGCCGCATCGGCAAGATCAGCAAGCAGGAGATCGGCGCGATCAAGATGCAGCAGGACGAAACCTACGTCCAGATCGCCGCCGACTGGGCCGAACGTTTCGTTTCGGCGATCGGTCCGAAGCGGGCGCTGGAAAAGGGCATCACCGTCACCCAGCTCGATGGCACCCCGGACCTCGGCGGCGGGGCGCGCAAGCCCTATGCCGGCAAGAGCGCCAATGCCGGCCCGAAGCCGGACTGGAAGGCTGACGGCAAGCCGAAGCGCAAGTTCGATGCAAAGCCGGCAACCGGCGGCTTTGGCGGCGAAAAGACCGAGACCAAGCCCTGGGCCAAGAAGGCAGGAAAACCCGCATTCGACAAGCCGGCGTTTGACAAGCCGAAGTTCGACAAGGCTGGTCCTGACGCCGGCAAGCCGAAGCGCAAGACTTTCCGCGACAAGACGAACTGATCGCCGCCGCGACGCATTCTGTCTTCGTTCAGGACGTTGTCATTCCAAACAAGGCGGTCGGGTTTTCCGGCCGTTTTTTTATGCAGGATTGCATCAGGAAATGCCCTGCCCATGCGGATCGGCAACCCTTGGCCAGATATTCTCAGGCGCGCGGCGATAGTCGGTTTTCGCCGGATCATTCGGATAGGGCGTGCCGGCGGCGCAGTAGAGAATGTCCGACGCAATCTTCGAAAACGCAGCGTGAAAATGGTTGGTGGATTTGATCACCAGGATTTTTCGCGACGCCGGGTCGATACCCATCACCGAGAACAGGCTGGGATCAAAGCCCTGGGCGCGGGTCGAATTCAATATAATGTCGATGCCGCTGAGCCGGATATGAGCCGAATCGCCGAATGGCACGAGGCTTTCACCGAACCGCATCTGCGCATCGCGGACGAGCCGGATGATTTCGACCCGACCATCGACGGGATTGCCCGTTCCGGGTGCGGATTTTGCCCCGAAGCGCAGCGGGATCGTGGCACCTTCGCCGGCTGCCATGCAAATCTGCACGGCGACCGGGTCCCAGATCGTGCCGACGGCTGCATCGGTAACGCCTCGGTCCAGCAACTCCCGTAAAAGTATGGTCGCATCGCCGGCGGTGCCGCCACCGGGATTGTCCCAGACATCGGCTATGACGACCGGGCCGGTTTCGCTGGCGAGAGCCTTTGTGACTGCCGATTTCTCATCCATTTGCGGCGCCATGAATGTGCCCCGCTTGGCAAAGAGTTCGAGGCCGAGGTCACGCGCGAGGCGATCGCCCTTGTCCGGCTGGTTGTTGGTGACTGCGAGGACTTTCGTTCCCATTTCCGGGACGTCGCCGGCCATGAAGCCATGAATGACCGAGAGCGACAGGATGTCCGGATCGGTTGCCTCGATCTCGAACATTTGGTCCACGAAGCTGCGCATCGGCTCGCGCGACGTCGGGAAGACGTCGATCATCCGGCAGTCGAATACCGACATTGAGGGCCGGACCCTGCCTTCCAGCGTCTCGATGGCGATGCGCCAGAGATCCTCGGCACGATCGACGAAGTCTGAGTGGGGAAATTCCTTGAAGGCGACGAGAAAGTCGGTGGATTTGACCCGCTTTTCCGTCAGGTGGCTGTGTGGGTCGAGCGAGGCACAAACGAGCACGTCCGGCCCCACCATATCCCTGATCCGGGCGAGCAGGTCGCCCTCGGGATCCTCGTAGCCATCTGCGACCATGGCGCCATGCAGGCCCAGCACCACGCCGTTGACGGGTAGCGCTGCGGTGAGCTGGTCGAGAATTTCGTCGCGCAGCGTCTCGTAGGTCTTGCGGTTGATCAACCCCGCCGGGTCCGCCCAGGCGGCGGTGCCTTCGATCAGATCCCAGCCGCGTTCGCGCGCCACCCTGCGGCCGACGGTTAGAGGAGCCGAGCAGAGGGTCGGGGTGGCGGGATGCTGGCCGGGTGTGGCATAGAGCGAGGCCTCGAAGGCCCTGATATCGATGCAGATCGGCGAGAACGTATTGGTTTCCGTTGCTAAAACGGCGGTGAAAAGGCGCATGTTCAAGGGGTGCCCATCGGATTGGGTAGATAGCCGGTAAAGCCTGATATCTTCCAGGCGCCGCGGTGGTAGCGGCAGGTATAGAGCGTCTGCCACTGCATGATATCGCGTGTGCCGTCCGGCCGCAGGATGCTGCCGTCGAATTTCTTGCGCACCAATGCGGTTTCACCTGCTATCTCGATCTCGCGCAGCGTTGTCGTGCGGAAGATCGCAGTGCGGGCATCCTCGCCGAAGGTCTGGCTGGCAAAATCCTGAGCCTGCCGCAGCCACTCCTTGCGATAGGCGGCAAGATTGGGGAAGGCAAGCGTCCAGCGATCCGGATTGTCGGCCTTGTTGCCGTGGATGCCGATGAAGCCTTCCTCGATAAAGTCATCGGCAACAAGGCTCCAGTCGGCCGCCAGGAAAGCGTCGATATCGCGCGGCACGAGCATCTCCCAGATGGCGTGGCGCGCCGCATCCGGGGCCGGGAAGGGGTTTGTAAAATGGTCAGTCATTTCAATCATCGTCATCCTGTCTTGATCGCTGCGCAAAACTCTTCGCAGTTCCGATGATTGTCAATCATGCGGAGACGTGGCCTGGGGCTGCGTGATTGAAATCTGGCTTTGACGAAAGGTCGAGTCGTTCAGCCGGACGCCTTGCCGAGGCGGGTGATGTTTCGGACGAGTGTCAGGTTTAGAGCTTGCCTTGACCGGTGGCGCTACTCGCTTTCGATGATGTGCATCGGCGTCGGCCGGGGATTGCGGTGGCACTCGAGCGCGTTTGAGATATGCTCACTTGAAAATGCAGAAGGCCGGGCGCTGCAAAGCGCCCGGCCTTCCTTGTTTCTGCTTTTTGTCAAGCTGGAAGCTGGAACACCACATTGGCGATCAGCACCACTGCGAGACCGCCGGCAAGCGCAACATAGGGCAGGATGCCGGCCTTCTTGACGCCGAGGTCCTGGCCGGTAAGGCCGAGGTCTTCCATGGCGCCGGCCGGGAACTTGCCGCCGTCACGGACATAATGGCGATAGGCAAAGACGGGCAGGATGAGGGCGGCAAAGATGAAGCCGACCCAGAGTGCGTTGGAATAGCCCCAGACCTTGGCGCCGGCACCAAGGAACAGCGCGTTGACGAAAGCGAGAACGGTGTTGACACCGATCAGCCAGGTCGGTGCCTTCCAGGGCCGCGCGATGTGGCTGGAATCCATGCGGTGGATCCAGCCGGCATTGAGGTTGAGGAAGTTGAAGATGATGTAGCCGACATTGGAGACGGCCAAAACGAAGAAGTAGCCGGCGACGTCGGAGGCGATGGCAAGCAGGATCAGGTTGAAGCCGAAATCCGTCCACATGGCGCGGGTCGGTGCGCCGTGTTCGTTGGTGTGATCCAGATATTTCGGCAGCCAGCCGTCTTTCGCACCCTGATAGAGCGTGCGCGAGGAACCGGCCATCGCCGTCATGATGGCGAGGAACAGGGCCATGATCATCAGGATGACGAGGATCTGCGTGACGATGCGGCCGCCATGGATGAGGTTGGCGAGCGCTTCGGCAACGCCCGTGCCATCGACGATGCCAGGTGCCAGCATGCCGGCATGGCCGAGCACGCCCTGGAAAGTAAAGGGGATGAGGAAGAAGAACAGGCAGCACAGAAGGCCGGAATAGAAGATCGCCCGGAACGTGTCGGCTTTCGGGTTCTTCAGTTCGCGGGTGTAGCAGACCGCCGTTTCAAAGCCGTAGGTTGACCAGGCGGCGATGTAGAGACCGCCGAGGAACAGTGTCCATCCGCCATTGCTCCAGGTGCCGTCGACGCCGGAATAGGCGGCCGTCGGCGGCAGCAGGCCGGTGATGTTGCCGCCATCGATCTGCCCGGAAAAATCGGATAGAGGCCGATCAGCAGCAGCGGCAGGAGAACGATGATCGCCAGCCATTTCTGGACGTTCGCCGTGCCGAGAATGCCGCGATGCTGGATGGCGAAGATGACCAGCATCAGGATCGCGCCGATGAAGAAGGTCGCGTTCAGATTGGCATTGGCAAGATAAGGAATTTCGAAGGACGTCAGCGACCAGCTTCGGATGGCCGGCGTCACGGCAGAAATGCCGTCGGTCGAGAGAAGGGCTGCGATGGCCTCGGCCTGTGTCTTGCCGGCATTGGCGGCGATCCATTCGGCAACGCGCGGGCTTTCGGCCGTCAGCGAGGCGGCGTTGGCGCTGATCCATTCCATGACGGCAGGTGAGTCTGCACCGGGGATCGGGAAGAGCGCGTTCAGAATGTAGCCGGCGGCGATGGCGCAGCCGAGCGAGAGCACCGGCGACCAGGCGAACCAGTTGCACCAGACCGAGAGCGGCGCGATGAACTTGGAATAGCGGACCCAGGCAGTGGCGCCGTAGATCGAGGCGCCGCCGGACTTGTTGCCGAACATGCCGGCGATTTCCGCATAGGTGAAGGACTGCAGGAAGCCCATGGTCATCGAGATCATCCAGACGACAAAGGCGAGCTTGCCCGTCGTGCCTGCAATGCCCCCGATGGAAAACAGCACGAGCGGCGGAACGCCGGCGGCAAGCCAGAAGGCGCCTTTCCAGTCCAGCGCGCGGATCAGCCCGCCGCTTTGCGCGGCAGTCGATCCTTCGGTTTCAACGATAGATGCCATAAGCAGTCTCCTCGACCAGTTTGTCGTGTCGCGCGTTGCGCGTGTTCCCGTGTTTTTTGATAATCGCTGAGGCCCTGATTTCGGTCGGCGCTGCTCTGACAGCGTCCGCCCGGTTCCCGTCGTTGATTTTGAGGCCGCAGCTTATCCTCATAGTGAATTTTTTCTTCTCAGTCAAGTCTGACTTTACTTTTGCCGCAGTCCCATAGGATAGTTTCGTTGGATTGACCGGGTGGGTTCCAGCCTTGCATAAAGGTTGAGAGGCTCGGATCAGAAGGAGGACAGCATGGACAGGTCGGCAGGCTTTTCCGGCATCATGGCACCGCCACGACCGAGCACCATATTGCGGCCGGGCATTCCTGCGCTTGCGCCGGGGGTCGAGCGCTACCGGGTGCGGGGACGCGGCACGACGGTAATCAAAGTCGCGGCTGGCGACCGGGTTTCCTTTGCCGATGTCGAGGGCGGGCAGCGTTGTGAAGTCAGCTTTGTCGATGACAGAGGCAAGTTCAATGCGGCCGGTCTAGGGGCTGCATTCTCCGGACCCGCGGAGGGTTTGAAGGATATCCTGTCGCTCGACAATGACAGCGCGCGCCGGACGCTCGGCGCCTTGAAGCGTCGGGGTGTCGACCTTTCCGAGGCAAACGCGCTGGTGTTCTTTGGCGAGCAGACGCCCGCGGGTACGACGGAGACATTGACGATTGCGCTCGACGGGTTGCTGATCGTTGCGGCACCCGGTGCTGCCATGGACGCGGAAAAGCAGGACACGGCCACCGCAATCGAGCTTCGCGTGACACGTGCTCGGGTTCTCCGCAGTTATGAGGAGCGTCTGCCCGAACCGATGGCGGACCCGGTGCAGGACCTGCGCATTCCGGCGGCCAGGGCATCGGCCTATTTCGTCCGGGCAGGGGAATTTATCCAGATCATCGACGTTGCGGGCCGACAATGCACGGATTTTCAGGCCTTTGCCGCACGCAAGGTCGACAAGGGGCTGGATCTGGCTCTGGATGCGACGGTGACGCGCACGCTTTTGGGCCGCAGCTACCCGACGCCGGGGCTGCCGTCGAAGGCGTTTGACCGCGATTTCGAGCCTTTGGTGGAGATCGTGCAGGATACGGTCGGGCGACATGATGCTTTCGCCACCGCCTGCAACTCACGCTATTACGACGACATGGGCTATCCGGGTCATGTCAATTGCACGGACAATTTCAACCATGCCTTGGCGCCCTACGGCATTGCGCCGCGCAAAGGCTGGGAAGCGATAAACTATTTCTACAACACCAATATCGACCATCACAACCAGCTCTATCTCGACGAGCCGTGGTCTAGACCTGGCGACTATGTGCTGATGCGGGCGATGACCGATCTCGTCTGCGTCTCATCCTCCTGTCCCGACGATATCGATGCCGCCAATGGCTGGGATCCGACCGACATCCACGTCCGCACCTATTCCGCCGCGGAAAAATTCACCCGAGCAGTGGCCACACGCATGACCCCCGACGCAGAACCGGAACTGACCCAGGAAACCGCCTTCCATCCGCGCCTTTCGGCGATGACCCGGAATTTCAGTGAGTATCGCGGTTATTGGCTGCCGAATCGTTTCAACAATGACGGGCCGACCGAGGAATACTGGGCCTGCCGCGAAAAGGCTGTCGTCATGGATCTGTCGCCGCTGCGAAAGTTCGAGGTGACGGGGCCGGATGCGGAAGCCTTATTGCAATATTGCCTGACACGCGACATCCGCAAGCTCTCGCCGGGGCAGGTGGTCTATACGGCCATGTGCTATGAAAACGGTGGCATGATCGACGACGGCACGGTTTTCCGGCTGGCGCAGAACAATTTCCGTTGGATTGGCGGCGACGATTTTTCCGGCATCTGGCTGCGTCAGCAGGCCGAAAAGATGGGCTTCAAGGCCTGGGTGCGCTCATCGACGGACCAGATGCACAATCTGGCTGTCCAGGGCCCCGCGAGCCGCGAGATCATCAAGGAGATCATCTGGACATCTCCAGCGCAGCCGTCGATCGGCGAACTCGACTGGTTCCGCTTTGCCGTTGGCCGAATCGGCCATTTCGAAGGGGCGCCGGTGGTCGTCTCAAGGACGGGCTATACCGGCGAATTGGGATACGAAATCTTCTGTCATCCGAAGGACGGGGTGGCCGTGTTCGACGCTGTCTGGGAAGCCGGGCAGAAGCATGGAATAAAGCCGATGGGGCTCGAAGCGCTCGATATGGTGCGCATCGAAGCGGGGCTGATCTTTGCGCATTATGAATTCACCGATCAGACCGATCCCTTCGAAGCCGGCATCGGCTTCACCGTGCCGCTGAAATCGAAAACCGAGGATTTCATCGGCCGCGAGGCGCTGATCAAGCGCAAGGAGAACCCGCGCTACAAGCTCGTCGGCCTCGATATCGACAGCAACGACGCGGTCGGCCACGGCGATACGGTGCATGTCGGTCGCGCCCAGGTCGGCGTCGTGACCAGTTCGACACGCTCGCCCTTGCTGAAGAAGACGATTGCTCTGGCACGCATGGACGTGCTGCATTCTGAGATTGGTACGGATGTGGAGATCGGCAAGCTCGATGGCCAGCAAAAGCGCTTTCCGGCGCGGATCGTGCCGTTTGCGCATTACGATCCGCAGAAGCTCAAGCCGCGCTCTTGAGACGGTAACTCGATAAAAAGCGCATGCAATCACGGAAGCAAAGGCCGGGATGTCACCATCCCGGCCTTTGTCGTTAGGCTATTCCAGTTGGCTGCGTTCGTAGGCTTCGGTTTCGTGCTTCGATCCGTAGGCGATGGCGCCGATGGTGAAGGCGATGGCGGCGATCAGGAAGAAGGTGGTGGAAAAGCTGCCAAAGCCGGTGAAATAGGCTTCAGCGCCTTCCCAGGAAGCGATTGGAGAACCCATGAAAATCCTTTCAGGTCTTGCCCCCTGCGGTCAGCGCATCGAGGCGATGAGGGATAATTTTAAGGGTGCCGCAGTTTCCTGTGCGGCACCCGCTTGTCTTATTCGCCGGGGAAGGGGACTTCGGTAATGCCCCGCGGCGGCGTGCCGAAATGGCCTTCCGGATAGGCGCGAACCGGGACCTTGGCCTTGTCCATGCCCATTATCTCGATCTTCTCGGGAATGCGCAGTTTGCCGATGGACTTGAGCAGCATCGATACGAGGAAGCCCGGAACGAAGCCGACGAGCGCCATGGTGACGGCACCGATCAACTGTGCGAGGAAGTTGGTATCCGGCGCACCTGCGACAGTCTGCGGATAGCCGGAGGCGAAGATGCCGAAGGCCAGAATACCCCACAAGCCGCCAATGCCATGAACCGAGACGGCGCCGACGGCATCATCAATTCCCATTTTCTGCAGGAAGCGATCTGCCAGCGGCGTGATCAGGCCACCACCGACGCCGAGCAGGAAGGCGAGAGGCGGGTAGTAGACATCAAGGCCGGGGCTGCCGCAAAGATACCGGCAAGAGCGCCGGACATCATCCAGAACGGATCGCGCGTCATCAGCCATGCGCCGATGATGCCGCCTGCAAAGCCCATGAGAACGTTGAAGGATACGGCAGACAAGGTCGTCGGATTGCCGAAGATGCTCGTCCACTGGCCATCGCCGATGTAGATCATGCAACCGCCGAGGAAGCCGAAGAAGCCGACGATGATCAGCATCAGGCCGAAGATGGCGAAGGGCAGGTTGTGGGGGCTGAGATCATTGATCTTGCCGCCGGGGCCGAATTTGCCAAGGCGCGGTCCCAGATTGATCAGAACACCGAGCGCGAAGAAGCCGGCGACCATGTGCACGCAGCCGGCAGCACCGAAATCGTGCCAGCCGAATTTCGTCAGCAGCCAGCCACCGCCGTGCCAGGACCAGGACGCCGCCAGAATCCATGCGAAGCAACCGAGGACGATGGCGAGGATGATGAAGGCCGAGAGGCGGATACGCTCGATGACGGCGCCGGACAGGATGGACGCTGTCGTTGCCGCGAAAAGCGCAAAGGCGCCCCAGAAGATGCCCGACGCGCTGTCCGTCAGATTGGGCCCCATGGAGGCTGACCAGGGAGACCGGCAGCGCCGGTTTCCAGATTGGGCGTGATGCCGGCGGGGAACGCCAGATAAATCCACCAGCCGACGAAATAGAAGACAGGGATGATGAAGGCGACGGCGAGGATGTTCTTGATGCCCGAGGCGAGCACGTTCTTGGCCCTGGACGCACCCATTTCATAGGCGAGAAAGCCGGCGTGAATCGCAAACATCAGTGCGATGCACCACCAGTAGAATATCTCCATGTCGATTTTTTCATCCAGCCCGCGCTGGCTTCGAGCGTTGCCACCTTGGCGGCAAGCTCGGTTATCTGCTGTTCCATATCGTCCCCTTTCTTGAGCCGTTGTCTGCCGCTGCAAATGTCTGGCAGCAGGGAAGAAATCGGAAAAATGGACGCAACGATCCATCCCGGAACCCAGGTGATGGCATGGTTTTAAGTATCGTTTTCGTCCGCCCCGGTTTTTATTCCTTGCAGTTCAGAAAATTCGAAATTCGGGAGGCTGATGTGGAGTTTATATTCATCAGTAATAGTTTCAAGGCTTTATGTTGTTGAAATTAAACTAATTTATGACTATATTTTTTGCATTATATTCTAAAAAATAAGCAAACTGAATATTTTTTCATCGGATTGGGATGGTCTATTCGTGCAGGCCTGAAACGCAAACAACGCGGCGAGAAATCGCCGCGTTGTCGAAAAGCCCGATGGTTTTGAAGTCGCCGCCGTTTCGCGGCAAGCAAGGCCAGTTTCAGTTCTTCAGGTAGACCTCAAGCGTGTCGTCCATCGCCTCCAGCCAGGGCGTGTGGTGCTTCGGGGCCATGTTGCCGGTCATCAGCGAACGGTAGGCGTTATCGCGGAAGCCCATGATGTTTTCGGCCTTGTGGTGTTCCCATTCCATGAATGTCTTGTTGGTGCCTTCGATGTCGAACTTCGGATAGTCGGTGTCCTCAAGGAGTTCGATGACGTAGTCGCCCTGGAACCAGATCATCTGTTCGGCATCCTCAAGCGTTTCCTCGCGGGTGCGCCAGGTTTCGAAATGGGTCTTCATTTCCGCCTTCGATGGCAGGGTGATGCGGCCCATGATGACGTCGCGGGCGTACCAGGCCTGCGCGTCGAACATGTTGAACGTGTAGAACTGGTCCTGCATGCCGATATACATCAGCTGCGGATTGTCCTCGTAAACGACGCCCTTGTAGAGGCTGTCGGACCACAGGCGGTTGGCGGTCTTCAGGCGCAGGTCGTCGGGCAGGAACGGGAAGTGGTGCAGATAGCCGGTGCACAGGATCAGTGCATCGACCTCCTTGGTCGAGCCGTCGGCGAAATAGGCCGTCTTGTTGACGAGCTTCTGCAGCAGAGGCCGTTCCTCGAAGCGCTCCGGCCATTTGAAACCCATCGGCTTGGAACGGTAGCTGGTGGTGACCGACTTGGCGCCATACTTCCAGCATTGCGAGCCGATGTCCTCGGCCGAATAGCTGCGGCCGACGATCAGCACGTCCTTGTCCTTGAATTCCAGCGCATCGCGGAAATCATGGGCGTGCAACACGCGGCCGCCAAAGGTCTTGACGCCTTCGAAATAGGGGACGTGGGGCGTCGAGAAATGGCCGGAGGCGACGACGACATAGTCGAATATCTCGTCATACATGACGTCGTTGACGCGGTCGTGAGCGGTCACGGTAAAGGTTTTGGATTCCTCATCGAAGCGCACCATGCGGACGGGCGTGGAAAAGCGCACCCAGTCGCGGACATTGGCTTTTTCGACGCGGCCCTTGATGTAGTCCCAGAGAACCGCACGGGGCGGATAGGAGCCGATCGGCTTGCCGAAATGTTCCTCGAAGGAATAGTCGGCGAATTCCAGGCATTCCTTCGGGCCGTTCGACCAGAGATAGCGGTACATGCTGCCATGGACCGGCTCGCCATATTCATCGAGGCCGGTGCGCCAGGTGTAGTTCCACAGTCCACCCCAGTCGGCCTGCTTTTCGAAGCACACAACCTCGGGGATTTCCGCGCCCTTCTGGGCTGCCGATTGGAAGGCTCTCAGTTGGGCAAGGCCCGAAGGCCCCGCGCCGATCACGGCTACTCTGGTCATGTTGGTTCGTTCCCTTTGTTATGTCGTTTTAAGCTTTGTAAAAGACCCCTCCCCAACCCTCCCCACAAGGGGAGGGGGCTACCGCTTTCCACGCATCCCATGCACTCAAACGAGAGAAGGTTTGTCGAGATCAAGAGGTAGCTCCGGGTTAACTCCCTCCCCCTTGTGGGGAGGGTTGGGGAGGGGTCTTAAATCTCCTCAATCCGGAAAGATGCCTGCACTCGTCGGTGCCCCGTCGTCGTACTTCGACAGCCAGTCGATCATGATCGGCCGGTTGCGCGTCAGGCCCTTGTAATCGATGATCTCCGGCGGCAGGCTTTTCAGCACGCGCGGCAGGCGGCGCGCCCATTTGGGCACGGTCACCAGTTCGTCGAGGCTGATGAGATAGCAGCGGATCACGAAGAGGATGGCGTTGGAGCGTGGCAGGCGCCAGAGGCTTTGCAGTTCGACGCGCAGGTGCATCTTCTGCCCGACATTCTCCGGCGTCACGGTCAGGCGGTCCGGACCCCATTTGTGGTAGTTTTCGGGGAGGTATCGAGCCTTGGATTGACGGTCATCGTCCAGTTCAGCCGGCGGGTGGGCTTGCCCTGTTGCAGATTGAGCAGGAATTTGAGCGCCCTGTCGAACACGCCGATCTGGTGGGCAAGCGGCACCGGGCCGTGCCATTCCATGAAATTCATGCCGATGTCGAAATCGAGCGACCAGTCCGCCTGGGTGGTGACCATGCCGGCATCCATCCAGAGATTGTTGTCGCGCTGGTCGACGATGCAGAAATCGCCCTGGGCCTGGCGGGTGATGTATTCCATCGGCGGGTATGGCAGGGTGGCGGGATCGCCGAAGGTGAAGGTGTCGTCGATGCCCATCGGCCGGTTGACCCAGCGCCAGCGGTCTCCGTTCTTTGTGAGCGTGAAATGCTCGGGATAATCCTGCGCCTGATGTTCCATCAGCAGTTCCAGCACATCCCATTGCGCCGCCATCATGTGTGGCAGCGCCTGGCAGCGCAGCGGGTCCTCTTTCAGCACCATCGCCCGGTCCTGCATCTCGGCGACATAGTGTTCGTCGACGTCGATCAGGTTCTCGAAGACGCTGTCTTTGCGCCCGCGGACATGCGGCTCCATGTTGACCGAGTACATGTATTCGTCGCGATCGAAGGGGAAGGGAAACGTCGGATATTGTAGAGGCTGTTGCGGAAGGTGAAGTCGTCGCGGAACGTTTCGCTCCTGAACGTGATGGTCATCTGTCCGATCCCCCGTCTGTCTTTACAAGACTGCTAGAGTTGAAGAACGAGTTGCTGGCCCTTGAACCGCGAGACGCAGATCATGACCTTCTTGCCGGATGCCTTTTCCTCGTCCGACAGGTAGATGTCGTTGTGCTCGAGCACACCATCGCAGGACGAAACCTCGGTCTCGCACTGGCCGCAGGCACCGCCGCGGCACATGTAGGGCGCATCGCAGCCATGGGCTTCGGCTGCTTCCAGTATGCTCTGGTGCTCGCCGACCGTCATCTGGATGCCCGATTTTTCGAGCAAGACCTGGAATGGCAGGCCTGCCGGTGGGGCGAGGAAGCGCTCCGAATGCAGGTTTTCCTTGGGCCAGCCGGCTTTCAGCGCCGTCATCAGCACGCCGTCGATCATGCCTGCTGGGCCGCAGACATAGAGATGGGTGCCGAGCGGCTGGTTGTCGGCGATCTCTGCGACCGGAATGAAGGTCTTTTCCTCGTCGATGTAGATTTTCACCCGGCGCGGGCCGTAGCGCTCGAGCAGTTGCTGCCAATAGGCGCCGTGGGTGCGCGACCGGATGGCGTAGTGTAGTTCAAACGCGATGTTGTCGCGGCTGAACTGTTCCATCATGGCAATGAACGGCGTGATGCCGATGCCGCCGGCAATGAGGATGTGTTTCTTGCCGCGATGGTCGGGTGCAAACAGATTGACCGGCTGGCTGACCATCAGCTGATCGCCGGGCTTGACCTGCTCATGCAGGAAGACTGAGCCGCCACGGGAATTGGGGACCCGGAGCACGCTGATTTCATAGGCGCTGCCGTCATCAGGGCTGGACATCAGCGAATAGGGGTTGCGGCGCAAAAGGCCATTGTCGTTCATGGAAACGACGACATGGGCGCCGCCGGAGAAGAACGGCATGGGATGGCCGTCCAGGCGCTCGAAGCGGAAGCGTTTGACAAGGTCAGTCACCTGGGTGACCCCGGTGACGCGGACTGGCATGTCGGTGTTGAGGCTCATGGGAACATCTCCTCCGGCTGAGGGGCGGTGCCCGGTTCCTCGGCATCGATGTTAACGCCCTGGAAGGCGCCGAGGCGACGCGAATAATGATCGCGCACGAGCAACGGAAGGCCACAATGGCTGCAGGCAAAGGGGCTGGTGGTCACGTTATCGGTGATGCCCTTGCAGTGTACGCATTGCACGCGCCGCGCCGTCGAGCCGCGATGCTCGGTGTGGATCGAATTGAAATCCATACCGAAATCGAGCGCCACCTGCATGATCTGGCCGATGAAGCCTTCGGTGCCGGCGATATAGAGCCGCGTTCCCATCCGGGCCTGCTCGAGACAGGCGCGCAGACGAAACAGCATGGGCTGCAGCGTCGGCGCTTGCCAGAAGACGTCAGGTGAAAGCGCCGCCAGCGTTACGTCATAGGCTTTCGGTGCTGCGCCCGCCGGCAGATAGAGGATTTCGGATTTTGCGAGGAAATCCGTGCCCTTGCCCGTGACCTGATCGGTCAGGGCCGTTGCCCCTTCGCCCTCGAGGACGAAGAGGTGGCGTTTTGCGTGGGGATCGATGTCGAGCCCCTTATATTCCGGCCTGCTTTTGATCCCTTTGACGAGCATGCTGATATCCTCAGCCCACCGCCGTCCGTTTGGTCTTCTTCGGATCGTCGAAGGTGATGGTATGGGCGATCGCCGGCGCGTTGACGGTCTTGCCCTTCACTTCGAGCTTGGTGCCCTGAACCGCATAGGGAACCTCGACGCGCATGATGGCCATCGAGCGGTTCGTCAGCTTCGAATAGGACGGACAGGTGATGACGCCGACCTTTTTGCCGTCGGCCCAGACCTCGTCGCCAAGATCGGTCGGGCCGTCGGCCTCGACTAGAAGGCCGAAGATCTTGAAGCGTTCCTTGCCTTTCAGACGGGCATGTTCCTCGGCACCGCGGAAGCCGGTCTTGCCGGGGCTGACGGTGAAATCGAGGCCGAGTTCCCACAGGCTATCGCCGGGCTGCTCGTTGGCAAAGGGATACATCTGAGAATTGTCATAGGGGTAGAACAAGAGGTAGCTTTCGACCCGCAACATATCGAGAACGCTGAAGCAGACGGGGATGATGCCCATCTCCTTGCCTTCGGAAACGATGCGGTCCCAGACCATACCGGCATCCTGGCCGCGCACGAAGATTTCGTAGCCGCGCTCGCCGGTATAGCCGGTGCGCGAGATCATCACGGGGGCGCCGAACAGGGTCGTCTGCATGTGATGGAAGTATTTCAGATCGCGGATTCCAGGCACATATTTTTCGAGGTAATCGACGGCCAGCGGCCCCTGCAGGGACAGGTCGTGCAGGTCGTCGTCGAAGAGCACGGCGCAATTGCGGCCCTGTGCCTGCTTGACGATTTCCTCGAAACCGGAGCCTGAGCCGTGCACCAGCATCCAGGAATTCGGGCCGGTGCGATAGACGATGCAGTCGTCGGTAAAATGGCCGCGATCGTTGAGCATGCAGGCATAGACGGACTTGCCCGGATAAACCTTGGTCATGTCGCGTGTCGTGATATATTCCAGCACGGCAATGGCATGTGGACCGACAAGGTGGACCTTTTTCAGGCCCGAGACATCCATGATGCCGGCCTTGGTGCGCACGGCGATGTGTTCCTCGTAAATGTCCTTGTCATAGGTCCAGGCGGTTCCCATGCCGCTCCAGTCTTCGAGGTTGGAGCCGAGGGCCCGGTGCCGGTCCGCGAGGGCCGAAAAACGCCAGCTGAGTGCCATGATCTGTTCCCTTAGTATTTCACTCTGTGGAAATAATTATTCCTGAGTATATTCGCGTTTTCCAGAACGGCAACCCCATGCCGCGGATTTTCACCTAGGCAATTCGGCTAGGAAACTTGTACACGAAAACGCCCGCCGGAGTATTCGGCGGGCGTTGAGCAGGGAAAATTCGGGAAATCGAACGGCGGCTCAAGTCTGGCTACTGAGCATCGCTTCAGCGGTCGGCACACAGGTTCAGACGAGGATTCCGGCTTGGCGCGCAGCATCGGCAAAGGCAGCCTGGGCCTTTTTCGGGCTGGTGATGCCATCAAGGGCGTCGAGGCAATGTTGCAAGGCGCGGCGGTAGGCGCGGTCTCTTGTCGCTGGCCAGTTTTGCAGGAACTCGACGGCGTCCCATGCGGTTGCTATGATGAATTCCTGGCTGCTGCGGATGATAACGCGGATGGGGTTTGGGAAACTTTTGTAACTCACGAAATTCTCGTCCTTGCATTGCGATCATATCTTGCGATCAGGCGAGCAAAGAACGCGGCGATACGGCTTAGGTTCCGCCGATTTTTCTAAGTTTGTATCTGATTATTAAGGGAAATATTGTTTTTCCGGTGGGCTGCCACCTGAGGTAGCGGAGAGCAATTGGCAAGCTGGAGAGAGGGCGAACGTCATGAAGCAGAACAAGCTGTTTGCGTGGTTCCTGATCGTCGTCGGCGGATTGTATCTGGTGACGGGGATCGTCAGCAATGATATGGGCGGGCTGACATCGCTGGGGTACAACCCGGATATGCCGATGACGATACAGGATGCGCCGATCCGCTTTCTGCTTGGCGTCGGGCTCTATGCCTGTGCGGTCTATGCCGGGATCCAGATGCTGCGGACACCACCACCGAATACGCCCGGCTGATCCGAAACTTACAGGTTGAGGGCTTCCTTGAGGTCGGCACTCTTCTTGATACGGAGGTCGAGGTCGGCTTCGATATGATCGATATGGTGCAGCATTAGCCTACAGGCGGAGGCGAGGTCGCCGGCTTCCAGCGCATCGACGATGTCGCGATGGTCGCTGTGGCCGCAGCTGGAAACGCTGGACTGCCCGTAAAGCGCGATGACCAGCGAAGACCGGGCGACCAGTTCGTCCATGAAGCGCAGCATGATGGCATTCTTCGCCATGGCCGAAAGCGCGAGGTGAAAATCGCCCGATGCCTTGATTTCCGCGCGGCGCGCCGGTTGGCCGCGCTCGGCTGTCAGGCGTTCTTCCTGCTCCAGCAATGCGCGCAGGTCCAAAAATCCTTCGGGGTTAAATGCTTGATCGCTTCAGTAAGGATGCCGGGCTCAATCAGGCGGCGGGTCGCAAAAATCTGGCGGGCTTCCTCGGGCGAGGGATGGGCGACGAAAGCGCCGCGGTTTTTCTCGACATTGACAAGTCCCTCGTAGGCCAGCGCCTGCAGCGCCCCGCGCACCAGGGTCCGGCTGACGTTGAACAGTTCTCCGACATCGGTTTCTGTCAGTTTGGTGCCCGGCGCCAGCCGGCGCTCGACGATGGCATCACGGATCGCAGCGCGGATGCGTTCCGCGCTGGTATCGGCACCCTCGTCCGCGATGATGGTTTTTCCGGCAGTCGTCATTGCACGTATTCCACTGTTTCCCGCAGTCTTAGCGCAGTTATCGAACCAAGTTAACCGGTATTTTGTCGGCATTTTTACGAGTAAATCGTATACAATTCATGCTCTCATTGAGAACAAAAGGCCCAAATTATGGGCACCACAAAAAATGCCCTGCAGACGAACTTATCCCGTGGCGGTAACACAAACCTATATATTTCAGTAATTTAATACATTTTTGGAAACTGGCACGGTTGATGCTTGGTCTGTTCCCAATAAGTGGGGAACACGCCTTATGTCCAAAGCGTCCGAAATCGACATCGTTTCCGTTTCGAAGATCTACGGGAATACCACTGCCGTTCATGCCATCAGCCTGAAGATTCCGGCTGGCAGCTATTGCTGCCTGCTTGGGCCGTCCGGTTGCGGGAAATCCTCGACGCTGCGGATGATTGCGGGGCACGAAAGCATCTCGCGCGGCGATGTCAGGCTCGGCAATACGGTGGTTACGGATTTTCCACCGGCCAAGCGCGGTACGGCGATGATGTTCCAGTCCTACGCGCTGTTTCCGCATCTCGACCTGATCGACAATGTCGCCTTCAGCCTGAAGATGAAGGGTGTGGAGAAGGAGGAGCGCCGGGCAAAGGCGCTTGAAATGCTCAAGCTGATGCAGATGGAAGGTTATGCCAACCGCCGGCCCGCCCAGCTTTCCGGTGGCCAGCAGCAGCGCGTGGCGCTCGCCCGCGCGCTGATCACCGATCCGGAAGCGCTCTTGCTCGACGAGCCGCTGTCGGCGCTCGATCCTTTCCTCAAGATCCGCATGCGGGCGGAACTGAAGAAGCTTCAGAAGACGCTCGGCATCACCTTCGTGCACGTCACCCACAGCCAGGAAGAGGCGATGGCGCTCGCCGATCTCGTCGTCGTCATGAATGACGGCCGGATCGAGCAGGCCGCCCCGCCGCGCGAAGTGTTCGAGCGTCCGGCCACCGCCTTCGTGGCGCGCTTCATGGGCGACCACAATGTGCTGAGCGGCCGCGCCGTTTCCAGCGAGGACGGCAAGGTCGTCATGGAAGTGCCCGAAGGCCTGAAGTTCGCCGTGCACGGCGATCCGCAGGACGTCGGCGCTCCTGTTGATATCGGCATCCGTACCGACCGCGTCCGTATCGAGCCGGCCTCCTCTGCGGGGCTGGGCTTCAACGGCGTGGTCTCCAACATCGAATATCGCGGCGCCTCGGTGAAGATCACCGTGCTTGGCGCCGGCAGCGACGATTTCACCGTAATCGTCGGCGACAGCAGTTTCTACGCTAAACCCGTCGCCGTGGGCGATGCGGTGTCTCTGAGTTGGGCCGAGGAGGATGTCATCCTGCTCGGCCGCGTTACCGCCTGATCAACACATAAAAAGGGAACGGACATGACTGAAGAAACCAAGGCAACCAAGACGAAAGCGGGGCTTTCGCGCCGCACGCTGCTGAAGACTGGTGCCGCCGCAACCGGTGCTGTCATCGGCTCCGGCCTGATCACCGGCTTTCCGACGATCTGGGCGCAGAACCCGATCACGCTGCGCCAGTTCGGCACCGGCGTTTCGAACATCAATGCGATCGCCGAGAAGTGCAAGGCCGATCTCGGCATCACGCTCGAAATGACGGCAACTGATTCAGACGCCGCTGCCCAGCGCGCCGTGACCCAGCCGGATAGCTATGACGTTGCCGATATCGAATACTGGATCCTCAAGAAAGTGTTCCCGGCCGGCGTCATCCAGCCGATGGATATCAAAAAGCTGAAATATTACGACAAGATCGTGCCGCTGTTCAAAACCGGCAAGCTGACGCCGGACAGCGTGATCGCGCAGGGTACCGCGCCGCACACGGTCGGCTTCGTCGAAGCTCCCGGCGAAAAGACCTTCGCCAAGGGCGAGACCCAGTATTTCACCATGGTTCCGACCATCTACAACGCCGATACGCTCGGTATCCGCCCGGACCTCGTCGGCCGCGAGATTTCATCCTGGGCCGATATCATGGATCCGGCTTTCAAGGGCAAGACCTCGATCCTCAACATTCCGTCGATCGGCATCATGGACGCAGCGATGATCTGCGAAGCCATGGGCATTATCAAATATGCCGACAAGGGCAACATGACCACGGCAGAGATCGACACGACGATCGACTTCCTGATCAAGGCCAAGCAGGACGGCCAGTTCCGCGCCTTCTGGAAGTCGTTCGACGAAAGCGTCAACCTGATGGCTTCGGGCGAAGTAGTCATCCAGTCGATGTGGTCGCCGGCCGTCGCTGCCGTGCGCTCGAAGGGTATCGCCTGCAAATACCAGCCGCTCAAGGAAGGCTATCGCTCGTGGGGCGGCGGTCTGGGTCTTGCCTCACACCTCACCGGCGCGCAACTCGATGCCGCCTATGAGTACATCAACTGGTACACCTCCGGCTGGGTTGGCGGCTACCTCAACCGCCAGGGTTACTACTCCGCCGCCATGGACACCGCCAAGGAATTCATGTCCGCCGACGAATGGGGCTACTGGATCGAAGGCAAGCCGGCCGCGGGCGACATCATGTCCCCCGAAGGCAAGGTCATGGAGAAGGCCGGTGCCGTGCGCGATGGCGGCTCGTTTACGGAACGCATGGGCAAGGTTGCCTGCTGGAACTCCGTCATGGACGAGGACCGCTACATGGTCCGCCGCTGGAACGAGTTCATCGCGGCCTGATGATCTTTACCCTCCCCTTGAGGGGGAGGGTCGGCACGCAGTGCCGGGGTGGGGTGATTTCCAGAGCTTACCAAAGGGTCACCCCCACCCGCAGCTTCGCTGCGACCTCCCCCTAAAGGGGAGGTGTTGTGCAGCAATTATCCTTTCCCTCTTTTCATCAATCAGGGAAAGGAATCTCACATCAGGAGGCTCATCAGTGTCGACAGTCCCATCCCCAGAAACGATCGAACCGCCGCGCACGGGCGGATTCCGCATGCCGGAGGCGGCGATTGCCTGGCTTCAGGCGGCACCGCTGGCGCTGATTCTCGGTTTCTTCTTCCTGTTGCCGATCCTGACCATTCTGATCGTCAGTTTCTGGGACTATGATTTCGCCGGACTCTATCCGGATTTCATGACGCTGAATTATGTCGAGACGCTCGGATCATGGGTCACCTGGAAGACCTATCTGAACACGCTGAAATATACGGCGATGGTCTGGGGGCTGACGCTCGTGATCGGCTTCTGGGTCGCCTATTTCCTCGCCTTCCATGTGCGCACGACAACCATGCAGATGGTCTTGTTTCTCGTCTGCACTGTGCCGTTCCTGACATCCAACATCATCCGGATGATTTCCTGGATCCCGGTTCTTGGGCGCAACGGTCTGGTGAATTCGACGCTCGTCGACATGGGCGTCATTCCGGCGCCGATCGAATGGCTGCTCTATTCCGATTTTGCGGTGGTGCTGGCCATGGTGCATCTCAACACGCTGTTCATGGTGACGCCGATCTTCAATACGCTGATGCGCATCGATAAATCGCTGATCGAAGCGGCCCGCGATGCCGGTGCCACAAGCTGGCAGATCCTTTGGAACGTCATCATCCCGCTTGCCAAGCCCGGCATGGCGATCGGTTCGATCTTCGTGGTGACGCTGGTGATGGCGGATTTCTCGACCGTGCAGGTCATGTCCGGCGGTCAGAGCGCGTCCGTTGCGCTGATGATGAAGAACCAGATGTCGCTGCTGCAATATCCGGCCGCCGCCGCCAATGCCGTGGTGCTTCTGATCATCGTGCTTCTGATGGTCGCTGCCATCCTGCGCGTCGTCGATATCCGCAAGGAGCTTTGAGATGAACCACGAAAAGCGCACCTTCGAATTCTATGTGCTGGCGGCCTTCTTCACGATCTTCGTCCTGTTCCTCTACGGTCCGCTTTCCGCCGTCTTCATCCTGTCGTTCCAGGGACCGAATGGCGGCCTGACATTTCCGCTCAACGGCTTTTCCGTGCACTGGTTCTTCAACCTGTTCGAACAGCAGGCGGTGGGCGACTTCGGCGCCTCGTTCAAACGCTCCTTCTCGCTTGGCGTCATGGTGATGATCGTCAACGTCGTCGTCTCGCTTCTCGCGGGTCTCGCCTTCCGCCACAAGTTCCGGGGATCGACGACGCTGTTCTATCTGACGGTCGCCAGCCTCGTCGTGCCCTCGATCATCATCTCGCTCGGCATCGGCGTTGTCTTCCAGCAGTTCGGTCTGCGGCCCGCCTGGTACTCCTCGGCCTTCGGCGCGCACTTGACCTGGACGTTGCCCTTCGGCGTGCTGATTATGTTCGCCGTCTTCAACCGGTTTTCGCCGGCCTATGAAGAAGCCGCGCGTGATTTGGGCGCGACGTCCTGGCAGACCTTTCGCCACGTGCTTCTGCCGATGATTGCGCCCAGCCTGATCGGCGTCGGCCTGTTCGGCTTCACTCTATCCTATGACGAGTTTGCCCGCACGCTGATGACGTCGGGCACCTACAACACGCTGCCTCTCGAAATCTACGGCATGACCACCAACGTCACGACGCCGGTGCTTTACGCGCTCGGCACGGTGACGACGCTGTTTTCCTTCTCGATCATTCTGCTCGCCCTGGCCGGTATCTGGATCATGCGCCGCAGACAGGCCAAGGTGCTCTGACCCTCATGCGCATTCTCGTCATCAATCCGAACACCACCCGATCCATGACGGACAAGGCGGCGGAAGCCGCGCGCATTGTTGCGGGCGTGGGCACTGAGATCATCGCTGCCACGTCGCAGATTGGCCCGGCCTCGATCGAGGGGCATTATGACGGAGCGCTTGCCGTGCCGGGCTTGCTGGCCGAAATCCGGGCGGGTGAACAAGCCGGCGCACAGGCGGCGGTGATTGCCTGTTTCGATGATACGGGGCTCGATGCCGCCCGCGCGCTTGCCGGTATTCCTGTTCTGGGGCTGTGTGAATCGGCTCTCGTGACTGCCGGTTTTCTCGCCCAGCGCTTCACGGTCGTCACCACGCTGGAGCGGTCGCGCGTGCTGCTGGAAAACCTGTCGCGGCATTATGGTTTTGGCGGCCGTGTGAAGGTGAGGGCGGCCGATATTCCAGTTCTTGAACTCGAAGACGAGGCGTCCGGCGCCTTGGGCAAGCTGCGGCGGCAGATCGAACTGGCGCTCGACGAGGACGGCGCCGAGGCGATCGTGCTAGGCTGCGCCGGCATGGCCGATCTCGCCTTTGCGCTGCAGGAGGAATACGGCGTGCCGGTCATCGACGGCGTGTCTGCAGCGGTGAAGCAGGCGGAGGCGCTGATCGCGCAGAGGCTGACGACAAGCAAGCGCGGGTCGTATGCGGCGCCGCTGGCGAAGGTCTATAGCGGAGCCATGGCCGGGTTCGCGCCGTAGGTGCGGTCAATCTGCCACGCAAGGGGAGATCAACCCGGAATTGGCATCAAGTCCGACCTGCAAACGCGGTGGCAGTTCCATCAAGTCCGTGCATTTTCCATGTCGATCGCCTTTGCCACGATCCTCGCGACAAATTCGGATTTTCCACCGGTGTAAAATTTCCAGTCGCCATTTGCCTCTGCCGCCAATTTGCATTTGAGGCCCGCGTATTCTGCGGCCGCGTCCGGATGTTCGCGCAGCCAGTCACGAAATAGAATTCGCTTCTTATGGTGGGCGTTGTCCGGGCCGCACAGGTAGAGACGCACCCCATACGACCCATGGCCCGATGTGAAGGTCCACATTCCGTCTCCGTAGGGATCGCCATGGAACGTAAACCCGGCAAGGGTCTTCACAAGCTCGATAGCCTCGCCAATCAGCACATCGCTTTGAAGGACGGTGTCGATGTCTATTTTTGGCTTGGCGGATAGACCCGCAACCGACGTGCTTCCGATATGATGGATAGCGTTCATCCGGTCTCCGAGGAGAGTGGCTATCTGCTCTCGATGCTGTTCGAAGAGCAGGGGCCATGCGGGGTCGTAGTCAACAACTTTGATCGCGCTCATGTGCCACCCGCGTGTCCCATCCGGAACGTCGAGCCTGCCCGATTCATCGACTTTGCGAAAGGTTCTGTAGTGCGGGCGTTATTCCCCACTGGAAGAGTCGATCCGGAGCCAGGAGTTCAGCTTTCCGGCGACGAGGAAGAGGCTTTTGTCAGCACCATGCTATTCCAAGTATGGATGTCGACGGAACTGGGCCAGAAGACGATCGTCGAATTCGAGAAGATTAAAGCGGGATATTGAGCAGCACTCTTTCCAGGTCGTGATTGCTGGAGCAGGAATTGGCAGAGGCTGCGCGTCATTGTCTCCGGATATCACTTCATCGAAACGACCACCTTCCCCTTCGCGCGACCCGTTTCGACATAGTCCAGCGCCTCGTTGGTCTTCGTGAAGGGGAAGACCCGATCTATCACCGGGCGTATGACACCGGCCTCGATCAGGAAGTGACCTTTCCGAGCTGCCCGCCATTCGCCGTCATGAAGAGAAACGAATAGTCCACCCCCAGACGTTTCGATTTTCTCCTGATGCCGTAGCTCAGCAGACGCATGACCTGTTGCAGCAGCCAACCAGAGCCACTTTTCCTCGCAAAGTCAGGATCGGGCGGACCGGAAATCGAGATCAGCTTGCCTCCGGGCTTCAGCACGGCAAGAGACTTCTCCTGCGTGTCCTTGCCGAGGCTGTTCAGCACGACATCGTAGCCCTGCAGCACTTTCTCGAAGTCATCCTTCTTGTAATCGACCACGACTTCTGCGCCGAGACCTTTCACAAGAGCGACATTGGCCGTGCTCGTGGTCGTCGCCACATATGCCCCGAGATGCTTGGCAAGCTGGATCGCGATCACGCCCACGCCGCCCGATCCGGCATGGATCAGGACCTTCTGCCCCTTCTGCACGTTGGCCCGCTCGACAAGCGCCTGCCAAGCCGTCAGGGCGACAAGCGGAATGGATGCAGCCTCCTCCATGGTCAGATTGTTCGGCTTCATTGCCACATCGGCCTCGTCCATGGCGATATATTCCGCAAAAGTCCCGATGCGATCCTGCCCCGGACGCGCATAGACCTCATCACCCGACTTGAACTGCCGCACATTTGCCCCGACCCGGACCACGACGCCCGCCACATCATTGCCGAGCACCAGGGGAAGGCGATAAGGCAGGATCAGCTTGAACTCTCCATCCCTGATCTTGCTGTCCAGGGGGTTCACTCCCGCGGCATGGATCTCGACCATGACGTCGTTGTCCTTCAAGGCAGGCATAGGACTTTCGCCGAGCCGCAGAGCGCCGCCTTTCGCATAGCGATCGATCAGGAATGATTTCATCAGATCAACTTTCGTTTCTGTGGTGAATCAGCAGTGCCGTCAGGCAAAACCTCCGTCACCAGGGCAACGCCGCATTCTGTCTTGCTCATCGGCTTTCGCATTCATTTTGTTGTGGAACATCGATGAACGATCAGTTACTATCATTTTAATAGCAAGTCACTACTAAAAAGATATCGACGTGAAGAATCTTTCGAACCAACCATGCCTGATCGCCCGCAGCCTTGCCATTGTAGGGGACGTATGGAGCATGCTGATCATGCGCGATGCCCATGCGGGGCTGACCCGCTTCGATGAATTCCGCAAGAGCCTGGGTATCGCGCCGACGATGCTGACGACGCGGCTTTCAGGCCTGACCGAAGAGGGGTTGCTGGAGAAACACCGCTATTCCGATCGTCCGCCGCGCGACGAATATGTGCTGACGGAAGCCGGCCGCGACTTTCTGCCGGTTCTGTTTGCGATCGGCGCGTGGGGACGCAAGCATCGCGGCGGCGGCAAAGTGACCCGGTTTTTCGACGCCGAGACCGGAACGGAGATCGATCCCGTCACCATCGACCGCGCGACCGGCGCTCCGGTTGGAATACGTCCCATTCGCATCGCCGCGGCTGAATAGGGCGCGCCGAATGACCGCGCCTCGCTTGAATCGCACTCGCTGTGGACCCCACGAGGTTGTCCCAGCTGAGGCCAAGGCGGCTGATGAGGGGGATGCTTCAGAAGGAGTGTGCGGCTGATTTCAGATACGATAGCGGTCCGCGGTTGTGGTTCCGGTCACTGGCGACGTTTCCGACGACTTGATCTGTGGGGCTATCAGTCCAACGCCGATCAGTTCCGATCGAGGTAGAGCGGCCGCAGTTTCTCGCCGATCATGCAGTCCGTCGGCGGTGCGATCTGGATCGGTACGACGCGCGGAGCAGTTTCAAGACCGCTGATCTCCATCACCAGCTTCTGGCGGATCGCGGTCGCAAAATCAGTGGGCTGGTGCACGGGCAGAACGAAGGAGCCCTGCCCACCGATGACGCAATCCCCATAATAGCGGTCGAGCGAGCCACGCGCACCGGACGGCCGGATGATGATTGCCAGCCCATTGACGACGATGCCTTTCGCAACGGCTGCATCGCGGGCAGGGGTGACAGGCGGACCCATATTGTTTGGCCCGTCGCCCGATACATCGATGACACGGCGCATGCCGGTGAAAGCATTGGCCTCGATCAGCTTCGCACCATAGGAAATGGCGTTTGAGATCGAGGTCCCCCGGCGCGTGAAGACGGGGCGTGCTTCCAGCTGGTCGGCAAACGCTGCCGCATCTGCGTCGGTCTCGATGATCTGCCATTCGACAAGCGATGTTTCGTTGACGCTGCCGGCCCATTCGAAATAGCTGATCGCGATGCGGCCGATCAATCCCGCGGAAACAGCGTTGGCGAAGTCGGGATGGCGGATGGCCTCGATATAGCCAGCGCGCTGGATGCGCGCTTCCTCGATATCCATTGAGCCGGACATATCGACGGCCAGCACCAGTTCGACATCGACCTCCGACGCCGCAGTCGAGGCCGCGGCGACGGGTGATACGGCTGTCAGGCTGAGAAGCAAGGAAAGAGTTGGGAGCATCACTTCATCCAATCCCCGTATTCCGTCGTATCGAAGCAAAACTGTAACACAGGAATTTTGCCACGCGATCGTTTCGCGGCCTCAGCCGTTCAACAAACGGTGAAAGCCAAGGCGCAAATGATGCGCGCATTGCCCGCAGTATGGAGTAAGGTCTGTAATGCTTCAGAAATACGAAACCGATGTTGCGCTCATCGATCGTCTTCAGCAGTCAGCGTTCAGCTACTTTCTCGATTTTACCGATCCCACCACAGGCCTTGTGGCGGATACCTCCATGCCTGACGCACCTTCAAGCATTGCGGCGACGGGCTTTGGCCTGTCCGCCTATCCTGTCGGTGTCGAGCGCGGCTGGATCGCGCGCGAGGATGCGGCGGCCAGAACGCTGACGACACTGCGTTTCCTTGCCGAAAGTCCGCAGAGCAGGGACAAGGACGCGACGGGCTACAGAGGCCTCTATTATCATTTCCTCGACATGAAGAGCGGGCGGCGGACCTGGCGGAGCGAACTGTCGCTGATCGACAGCGCTCTGCTGCTCGCTGGCGTCATCACGGCCGAGGCCTATTTCTCGCGGGACAATGCGGTGGAAGTCGAAATCCAGTCCGTGGCGGCGATGCTCTACGCCCGTGCCAACTGGGAGTGGGCGCTCGATCGGGCCGATACGCTGTCGCTGGGCTGGAAGCCACGCAGCGGCTTTCTGCCCTTTCGCTGGGAGGGCTATAGCGAAGCGATCATTCTCTACGTGCTGGCGCTTGCCTCTCCGGCACATCCGATCCCCGAGCGCAGCTATGCGGCCTTCGCCGAAAAATTTGACTGGATGACGTTCAGGGACCAACCCTATCTCTATGCGGGGCCACTGTTCATCCATCTGTTTTCGCATGCCTGGATCGATTTTCGCGATATCAAGGACAAGGCGGTCTCAGAAAAAATAGCGATTATTTCAAGAATACCCGCCGCGCGATTGCCGTGCAGCGCGACCATGCCGAAAAAATCCGGGTGCGTTCGTCGGATATGGACGGGATGTGTGGGGATTTACGGCCTGCGACAGCCCGCAGCGTCCGCGCGTGCTGGTCGATGGCCGAAAGCAGGCCTTTGACGGCTATGCGGCGCGCGGCGCACCCTTCGGTCCCGATGATGGCACGGTCGCGCCCTGGGCGCCGCTGGCCTGCCTGCCGTTTGAACCCCAGGCAGCGGTCGCTGGCTGCCGGCACCTGCTGGCTGCTTATCCCGATCTCCTGATCGACGGACGATTTCCGGGAGCTTCAACCCCAGCATTCCCGGCAAAGGACCGGAAGGCTGGGTGAGCGGTCGCTGCGTCGGCCTCGATCAGGGACTGCTTGTGATGATGATCGAAAATCACCGCAGCGGGCTGATCTGGGACCTGATGCGCGACAGCCCGGTCATTCGCCGCGGATTGAGGCGCGCAGGCTTTTCCGGGAGCTGGCTTTAGGATTTATGGTGGGCGGCTCAGCCGGACATCAGCTGGGACATTGTCTCGATGATCCTGCGGTGCTGATGGGCATGGCGGGTGCGGATGCTGGTGGCGGCATAGACTGTCTGGGCGATCGGCACGGCATCAACGACCAGCCGGGCTTGGCCCGCGGCGACGAGACCTGCAGCGGTTGCCGCCGTGACATAGGCGGCGCCGCCCAGGGTTTTCAGCAATTGCGTGATGGCGATGTTCTGCCCCGCCGCCAGCGGAGCGGCCGAAAGTTGCGGCAGGGCAAGGCGATGGGCCCGGTCAAACGCTGGGGAGTAGACGGCCTGGATATAGGTTTCGGGCTGGACTTCGGCGACCGTGCGGCCATTGGTGCTCACCAGCGTGTAGGTTAGCTCGCCGATCCGCTCGTAGTGCAGGTCCGGCAGGTAATGCGGCGTGTAGAGAATGGCGAGATCGAGCTGGCCGGCCGCCAGATCGCGGTTCATCTGGCTGGAATAATCTGCCTCCATATAGATCGACGTATTCGGCAGTTCCGCGCGGACCGCCGCCAACCAGCGGCCGGCCAGCGTCTCTGCCAGATCATGCTGGATGCCGAGCCGCATGGAGCGCTCATAGGCCCCCGCATTCTCAACCGCCCGCGTCGCCTCATGCCATTGATGCTGCAGCGCCTTGGCATGATCGAGGAAGCGCAGGCCCGACGCCGTCGGCACTGTCCCGCCCTTGTTACGGGTAAAGAGCTTGCGGTTGAACTGCGCCTCCAGCGCCTTAACGCGGTGGGAGACGGTGGATTGCGTGATGTTCAGCCGCTCCGCCGTCCGGTTGAAGCTGCGGGTTTCCATCAGGTCGAGGAAGGTTTCGATGAGGTCGATCTGCATGGGTGTGTCCGGTGTGTGTGGTGAAGACCCCTCCCCAACCCTCTCCACAAGGGGGAGGGGTTACCCGAGATGCCGCACGCCCTTTGTCACCAAGCGCAGGAGGCAAGGCGCGTTCGGCAGGCTCCCTCCCCTTGTGGGGAGGGTTGGGGAGGGTTTTTAATCTCCGCTCAATCTAATCGAATTCTTCGATCAATAAAGCGAAATTCAACCGCTTGATGCGGACCCGCTCCGTCGTCAAAACTTGCTCCCAAAACAAGGGAACAGACATGTCGAATTTGCCGTCTCATGCGCGCGTCGTGATTATCGGAGGAGGCGTGGTCGGAGCTTCGGCGCTCTACCATCTGGCCAAGGCCGGATGGACGGACTGCGTGCTCTTGGAAAAGAACGAGCTGACGGCCGGATCGACATGGCATGCGGCCGGCAATGTGCCGACGTTTTCCTCGTCCTGGTCGATCATGAACATGCAGCGCTATTCGGCCTCACTTTACCGCGAGCTGGGCGATCTCGTCGATTATCCGATGAACTATCACGTTACGGGATCGGTGCGGCTCGGTCATTCGAAGGAGCGGTTGCAGGAGTTCAAGCGCGTCGTCGGCATGGGCCGCTACCAGGGTATGGATCTCGACATTCTGTCGCCCGATCAGATCCAGTCGAAATATCCGTTCCTTGAAACCCATGACCTGACCGGTGCGCTTTACGACCCCTATGACGGAGACATCGATCCGGCGCAGCTGACGCAGGCGCTGGCCAAGGGCGCGCGCGACATGGGCGCGAAGATTTTCCGCTTCTGTCCCGCCACCGGCGCGCGCCGGGAGGGCGACGAGTGGGTGATCTCGACGCCGCAGGGCGAGATACGCTGCGAAAAGGTGGTGAATGCCGCCGGCTACTATGCCCGCGAAGTCGGCAAGTGGTTCGGCCGCGACGTGCCGATGATGGTGATGAGCCATCAGTACATGCTGTTCGAGGAAATTCCGGAGCTGGCAGCGTGGTCGAGGGAGGCCGGGCACAAGCTGCCGCTGTTGCGCGATGTCGACAGCTCCTACTATCTTCGGCAGGAAAAGACGGGGATGAATCTCGGTCCTTACGAGAAGAACTGCAAGGCGCATTGGATCACGCCAGATGATCCGATGCCGGAGGATTTCTCTTTCCAGCTTTTCCCCGATGATCTGGAGCGGCTGGAATGGTATCTGAACGACGCCGTCGAGCGCGTGCCGATCCTTGGCACGGCTGGCCTGTCGCGGATGATCAACGGCCCTATCCCCTATGCGCCGGACGGAAACCCGCTGATCGGGCCGATGCCGGGCGTGCCCAACGCCTTCGAGGCCTGCGTCTTCACATTCGGTATCTGCCAAGCGGGCGGGGCCGGCAAGGTGCTGGCCGAGTGGGTGACGGAGGGGCAAACGGAGTGGGACATGTGGTCCTGCGATCCGCGCCGCTTCACGAGCTTCACGGATCAGGACTATTGCATCGCCAAGGGCATGGAAATCTATGGCCATGAATATGCCATGCACTTTCCCAAACATGCCTGGCCCGCCGGGCGCAACAAGAAGCTGTCGCCGATCCATGACCGGATTGCCGCTCTCGGCGCGCAGTTCAAGCCCTATAACGGCTGGGAGCGCGCCAACTGGTATGCCAAGCCGGGTGACGATCTTTCCGAGGAGTCGACGCAAACCTGGAACCGGGCAGGCCCGTGGCAAAAGCGTATCGAGGAAGAATGCCTTGCCGTGCGCGATGCCGCCGGCATCCTCGATTTGCCGGGCTTCTCACGTTACCGCCTGAAGGGCGAGGGCGCGCGTGACTGGCTGCTTGGGCTGACCACCGGCAAGGTGCCGAAGCCTGGGCGTATCGGCCTTGCCTATTTCGCCGACGAGAAAGGCCGCATCGTCACCGAAATGTCGGTCATGGCGTTGGAGGAGGATTTCTTCTTCCTGATCACGGCGGCAACGGCGCAATGGCATGATTTCGAATGCCTGAAAAAACATCTGCCTGATAATGCGGCGTTCACGCTGGACGACGTCACGGAAAACTTCACCTGCCAGATCCTGTGCGGTCCGAAGTCGCGCGATATTCTGGCCGAAGTCTCCGATGCCGATCTTGCCAAGGGCTGGCTGACGCATCAGTCGGTGCAGATCGCCGGGCTGTGGTGCCAGCTGGTGCGCGTGTCCTTTGCCGGTGAACTCGGCTGGGAAATTCATACCAAGATCGATGATACCGCTGCAATCTTCGATGCCGTCTGGGCTGCCGGGCAAAAGCATGGGCTCAAGCCTTTTGGCATGGAAGCGCTGGATTCGCTTCGGATCGAGAAGGGATACCGTGCCTGGAAGGGTGATCTTTCGACCGACTACACGATCCTGCAGGGAGGGCTCGAGCGTTTCGTCGATTGGGGCAAGCCCGATTTCAAGGGCAAGGCGGCGCTGGAGCGCGAGAAGCAGCACGGCGTGACCAAGCGCTTCGTCACACTGGTAGTTGATGCCGGAGATTGCGACGCGCCCTACATGTCGACGCTCTGGCATGCTGGCCAGGTGGTCGGCGAAACGACCTCGGGCAACTGGGGTTACCGCATCGGCAAATCGGTGGCGCTCGGCATGCTGCGTGCCGATCTGGCGGAGCCCGGAACCGAAGTCGAGGTCGAAATCTATGGCGACCGCTTCAAGGCTGTGGTCCAGGCTGATGAGCCTCTGTTTGATCCCAAGAATGAAAGACTGCGCGCATGAGCAAGCCTATCCCCAAAAAGGCCCGCGCGGTCATCATCGGCGGTGGCGTCTCCGGCTGTTCGGTCGCCTATCATCTGGCGAAGCTCGGCTGGACAGACGTCGTTCTGCTGGAGCGCAAGCAACTGACATCCGGCACGACATGGCATGCGGCCGGGCTGATCGGCCAGCTGCGTGCCAGCCAGAACATGACGCGGCTCGCCAAATACTCGGCGGATCTCTACACCAAGCTTGAGGCCGAAACGGGTATCGGCACGGGCATGCGCCAGTGCGGTTCGATCACGGTGGCACTCACCGAGGAGCGCAGGGAAGAGATTTACCGGCAGGCCTCGCTTGCCCGCGCCTTTGATGTCGATGTGCGGGAAATCTCGCCTGATGAGGTCAAGGCGATGTATCCGCATCTGAACGTGTCGGATGTCGTGGGCGCCGTGCACCTGCCGCTCGACGGCCAGTGTGATCCGGCCAATATCGCCATGGCGCTGGCCAAGGGCGCGCGGCAGAACGGTGCGACCATTCTCGAAGGCGTCAAGGTCACGGCCGTTCACAGGAAGGACGGCCGGGTGTCTGGCGTTAGCTGTATGCAGAATGGCGAGACCTTCACGATCGAGACCGAGAATGTCGTCAATGCGGCCGGTATGTGGGGCAGAGAGCTCGGCCTCATGTCCGGCGTGACGGTGCCGCTGCATGCCTGCGAACATTTCTATATCGTCACCGAGCCGGTCGCCGGCTTGCCGCGACTGCCGGTGCTGCGCGTGCCGGACGAATGCACCTATTACAAGGAAGACGCCGGCAAGATGTTGGTCGGCGCCTTCGAGCTGAAAGCCAAGCCCTGGGGCATGGACGGCATCCGCGAGGACTTCTGTTTCGATCAGTTGCCGGAGGATTTCGACCATTTCGCACCGATCCTCGAAAAGGCGGTCGGCCGCATGCCGATGCTGGAAACGGCGGGCATCCATACCTTCTTCAACGGCCCGGAAAGTTTCACGCCGGATGATCGCTATTATCTCGGCGAAGCGCCGGAGCTGAAGGGTTACTGGGTTGCCGCCGGTTACAATTCCATCGGTATCGTCTCCTCCGGCGGGGCCGGCATGGCGCTGGCGCAGTGGATGAACGACGGCGAGCCGCCCTTCGACCTCTGGGAAGTCGATATCCGCCGGGCGCAGCCGTTCCAGAAGAACCGCAGGTACCTCAAGGAGCGCGTGACGGAAACGCTGGGGCTGCTCTATGCCGATCACTTTCCCTATCGCCAGATGGCGACCGCGCGCGGCGTGCGGCGTTCGCCCCTTCACGAGCAGCTGAAGGCGCGCGGTGCGGTGTTCGGCGAAGTGGCGGGCTGGGAGCGGGCCAACTGGTTTGCGAGGGAAGGCCAGGAACGCGAATACCAATACAGCTGGAAGCGGCAGAACTGGTTCGACAACCAGCGCGACGAACATCTGGCGGTGCGCAACGGCGTCGGCCTGTTCGACATGACGTCGTTCGGCAAGATCCGCATCGAGGGCCTTGATGCGCTGTCCTTCCTGCAAAAGCTCTGCGCCAACCAGATGGATGTCGCATCCGGCCGCATCGTCTACACGCAGATGCTGAACGCGCGCGGCGGGATCGAGAGCGACCTGACGGTGACGCGGCTTTCCGAGACGGCGTTCCTGGCTGTCGTTCCCGGCGCGACGCTGCAGCGGGATCTCGCTTGGCTGCGCAAGCATATCGCCGATGAATTCGTCGTCGTTACCGATGTGACTGCAGCGGAATCGGTGCTCTGCGTCATGGGGCCGAAGGCGCGGGAGCTGATGAACAGGGTCAGCCCGAACGATTTTTCCAATGCGGCGCATCCGTTCGGCACGGCGCGCGAGATCGAGATCGGCATGGGCCTCGCCCGCGCCCACCGCGTCACCTATGTCGGCGAACTCGGTTGGGAGCTTTATGTCTCGACCGACCAGACCGCGCATGTGTTCGAGACGCTGGAAGAAGCGGGGGCCGATGTCGGGCTGAAGCTCTGCGGTATCCATACGCTCGACAGTTGCCGCATCGAAAAGGCCTTCCGTCATTTCGGCCATGACATTACCGATGAAGATCATGTGCTGGAAGCGGGCCTCGGTTTTGCGGTGAAACCGGGAAAAGGCCGTTTCATCGGCCGCGATGCCGTGCTGAAGAAGCAGGATGCCGGCCTGTCGCGGCGGCTGGTGCAGTTCCGGCTGACTGATCCCGAGCCGCTGCTGTTCCACAACGAGGCGGTTGTTCGCGACGGCAAGATCGTCGGCACGATCACGTCAGGCAATTACGGCCACCATCTCGGTGGCGCGATCGGCCTCGGCTATGTGCCGTGCAAGGGTGAGAGCGAGGCGGATGTGCTGGGCTCGCGTTACGAGATCGAGATTGCGGGTGTGCGGGTGAAGGCGGAAGCGTCGCTGGCGCCGATGTATGATCCTAAGGCTGAGCGGGTGCGGACATGAGACGGGACACGTCAGCGTTTGCCGGGATCACCCCCTCTGTCACTCCGTGACATCTCCCCCACAAGGGGGAGATTGGCCGCAACCGCTGCGGCCCTTTCCACTTATCATCGCTCCACATCCGTTCAATCGGCTGTTGTTGGACAGAAAATTATCCGCGATCGCCCGATCTCCCTCCTTGTGGGGGAGATGTCACGGAGTGACAGAGGGGGTGCGCCACGCGCTCTTCAGCCTGGAGGAATTCCCATGCTCGCACCTGACACCAAGACCACGGCGGCACCATCGCCCGACCGCATCGACCAGCTCGTCGCCGCCCACAAGCCCGGCCACGGCCTGACGCGTCCGTTCTACATCGACCTGGACATCTACGAGCGGGATCTCGATCGCGTCTTTCGCCGCCACTGGCATTGCGTCGCGCATGAGAGCGTGATCCCCAATCCGAACGATTTCGAAGTGTTTCGCATGGCCTCCGAGCAGGTGATCCTGACGCGGCATGCGGACGGGACTGTTCATGCGATCCTGAACGTCTGTCGCCATCGCGGCGCGGAGGTCTGCACGAAGGACAAGGGCAATGCCCGGGTGTTCGTCTGTCCGTACCACGCCTGGACCTATGGCAATGACGGCGCATTGAAGGCTGCTCGGATGATGCCGAAGGAGTTCAAGCGGGAAGATCATGGGTTGAAGAAACTGCATGTCCGCGTCGCCGAGGGGCTGGTGTTCATTTCCTTCGCCGAAAACCCGCTGGATTTCTCCGAGGTCGAAAACCTCCTGCATGCCACCTGCGGTCAATATGGCTGGGGGCAGGCGAAGGTGGCCTACCGGCAGAGCTACCCGGTCGATGCCAACTGGAAGCTGGCCGTCGAGAACTATGTCGAGTGTTATCATTGCGGCCCGGCCCATCCGGAATATTCGCAGACCCATGCGCTCGAACAGCCGCTGCATATGATCGAGGCACTGAATGCGGCGATGGAGGAGCGGACCTGCGCGCTCGGCATTGAGGTCGGTTCCGGCGATCACTGGCAGACCTCTGAAAACGGCAAGGAAACCATCCATGCCTTCCGTTATGCGCTCTATGACGGCGTCAAGACCGGCAGCCAGGATGGCTCTCCGCTCGCCCCATTGATGGGCCGTTTTACCGAGTTCGATGGCGGCGTCACCTCCGTGCATCTCGGCGGCACGTCGTTTCTCGTCTGCTATCCCGATCATGGCATGATCTACCGCTTCATTCCCAAGGGACCGGAAGCCTGCGAGATGGAGTTGATCTGGCTCGTCAACGGCGAGGCGCAGGAAGGCGTCGACTACGACCTCGAAAAGCTGAAATGGCTCTGGACGGTGACGACCGACGAAGACAAGTCGATCATCGAGCACACCTCGCGGGGCGTGCGCTCGCATTATTTCGTGCCCGGCCCGATCGCGCCGATGGAGCAGAACGAGTTGCGTTACATCAACTGGTATCTGGACGAGATCAGCCGTCCAAGTTGATCGGGGAACCGCCGCGAGGATCGCGGCGGTGCTGCTCAGCGGATGAACGGCATTACGGCGCGCAGCCGCGGATCGCGGAGCCACAACCCGGCCCAGAGCAGCAGACCGAGATAGAGACCGAAGAGCAGGTGCGTGAAGATCGGGCTGCCGACGCGCAGATGGGTCGCAATCGCGCCGCCGAGATAGCCCGTGAGCAGAACCGCGCCCAGAAGCGATGTCTTCGGGACGGCATAGAGCGCCACGCAGATCAGGGTCAGTATGCCGAGGCCGCGGGCAAGAGCGTCCGAGGCCGGATAGCCGAGCTGGACCATGGTTTGCGTGACCTCGGCGATCGGCACCAGCTTGATGACGCTGTCGAGGATCAGAAACAGAATCACCAAACCGCTCAGACTGTATCCGGCGATGGTCATGCCTTTCGGGTTTTGTATCGGCATGGGTTCATCCTCCCGTTTCAAAGTGTTTTCGCCAGTGCTTCGAGCTGGGTGGCGCATTGGCCCCAGCCTTCGTGGAAACCCATCTTCTCGTGGTTTTCGCAGTTTTCGACGGTCCAGTGGCGGGCAATCGCGGTGTAGCGCGTCTTTCCATCCTCGTCGGCAAAGGTGATGATGCCGGTGAAGAACGGGTTTTCCGACGGCTGCCAGTCATGGGTATAGGCGTCGGTGAAGACGATTTTCTCGTTTTCGACGACTTCGAGATAGACGCCACGATTGGGGAATTCGTTGCCATCAGGATCGGCCATCACGATGACGCTTGAACCGCCGGTGCGGACATCGACCTCGGCGTGCGCGATGGTCCACGGAGCGGGAACAAACCACTGCTTCAAAAGCGCTGCATCCGTCCAGCACTTGAACAGCTTATCGCGCGGTGCGTCGAGAAGGCGGGTGAGCACGAGTTCACGGTTTCCGGTGGTCGTGGTTGCTTCGGTCATGGTGATGATCCTTCCTCAGTTGGGGACTGAACCAAGGACGAATGAGCATGTCGCGTCCCGACAGTTCGGTTCAGATTTCTTCGACAATTGTTGTTGCGCTGTCCTTCATCAGGCGATCGAGGTGGGCACGGATATGGCTGGCTTCCGCGACGGTCTTTGCAAGCGCAATGGCGTGATTGAAGGCAATGCGCGCCTCGTCCGGTCGCTCAAGTTTGAGCAGGTAGCTGCCGCGGACGCCGTGGAAATGGAAATAACCGGACAATCGACCGGCGAGCGGCTCGATCAGATCGAGGGCTGCCGCCGGTCCCCTGGTTTTCGAAACGGCAACGGAACGATTGAGGGTCACGACCGGCGATGGCTGCAGCCGCTCGAGCGAAGTATAGAGCAGGTCGATCTGTTGCCAGTCGGTATCCTCGGCCTGTGGAGCACGGGCATGCAGGGCGGCAATCGCCGCCTGGATCTGGTAGGGGCCGGGGCTGCGATGACGCATGGCCTTGTCGATCAGCGACAGGCCCTCATCGATCATCGGGCGAAGCCAGAGACCACGATCCTGATCCTCAAGCAGGACGATGTTGCCCTGTGCGTCGAAACGTGCCGGTGTGCGCGCGTGCTGAATCAGCATCAGCGCCGTCAGCCCCATGATATCGGGGTCTGACGGAAAGAGGCGCAAGAGCAGTCTTCCAAGGCGGATTGCTTCATCGCAAAGCGGTCGGGCCGCGCGGCCGTTGCCTTCCTCGGCGGAGTATCCCTCGTTGAAGACAAGGTAGATCATGGCGGACACGGCCCTCAGTCGGGCGGCGCGTTCACTGGCGTCTGGTATTTCGAAAGGCACACCCGCAGAAGCGATGCGTGCCTTTGCCCGTGTAATGCGCTGTTCCATGGCGCTTTCGCCAACCAGGAAGGCGCGGGCGATCTGCGGAACGGAGAGGCCCGAGACGATGCGCAACGCCAGCGCGATCTGCTGCGTTGCAGGCAATTGCGGATGGCAGCAGACGAAGAGGAGACGCAGGATATCGTCGCGGTAGTGCTGGCCATCAAGGCGTTCTGCCATGTCAGTTTCGGCGTCGCCGGTATCCGACAGTGTCTCTTCGGGTGGCAGCGGCACCTGCTTTGCCGCGCGCCTTATCGTGTCGAGGCCGCTGTTTCGACCGACGAAGATCAGCCAGGCAGCCGGGTCGCGGGGTGGACCATTGTCGGGCCAGGTTTTCAGGGCCCGAAGGCAGGCCTCCTGGAAAGCCTCCTCGGCGGTGTCGAGATTGCGAAAATAGCGCAGGAGCGCGCCCATCGCCTGGGGACGCGCAGCGCTCAGCGCCCTGTCGATCCAGGCGATGTCGGTCATCTCTTGGGTTCCCCGGTTTGTAGATAGCAAGCGGCCGGATTTCATAGGCGCCGCCTTCCGGATTGGCGATGGCAAGGTCGCGGGCGGCGGACAGGGCCTCTTCCAGATCGGCGCAGTCGACGATGAAGAAACCGAGCAACTGCTCCTTGGTTTCGGCAAAAGGCCCATCGACGATCAACGGCTCCTCACGACCCTTGCGCAGTGTGGTTGCCGATGTCGTGGGCAGCAGCCGCGCCACCGGTCCGAGACGTCCGGCCTCGGACAGGCGGGTCTCGACGGCGGCGAGCCGCTCCATGGTCGCGCGGTCTTTTCTTCCGACCAGGCCGAGGTGACGGTCTCGTCATTGTAGCAGAGGATGGCATACAGCATGGGACGCTCCGGTTCGTCTGACAAAGGACGAAGAAGTAGCGCCGAACCCGACAGTTCGCATCAAATATTTCTGCGACAGGGCCTTAACGGGTGGTGCGGATCTTCTCGATCCGGTAGCCCCAGCGAACAGCCGTCGGCGGCGAGAGCGATGATACGCGAAAAGTCAGCGTCTTGCGGATCGTCTCGGATTGCCCGGGGCCGAGGCGCGCAAAAACCAGGGCTTCGTCCTGCCCGATCTGCATGCAGACGTCGTTCGGGCAATCCTGCATGGTGACTACGAGGGTGAAATAATCGAGCCCCAGATTGCTGTTGTTCCGGATCGTCGCGCTCAGGTGGTGCGTGGTTGCGGGCGAGCCCTGCGCAACGACGAGATCAGTGATCGCGATGTTCTCAGGGAGAATGGCGGATATGGCGACTGTGTTCTGCGGCTCCTTGATCGGAGCCTTTCCTGCGTCATCCGTCCACCACACGATGAATGCCGATATCAGGCCGGCAGCAACGGCCACCGATACGACCGGTTCGGAAAAACGCCGGAAGCGGGAAAAACGCGCGGCGAGATAAACGACAAGCAAGCCGGCAAGCGCAGGTATGATCCAGATCATTCAGTCCTCCGAAGGCACATATAGCGTGCCTTCGGTCGAGTTCAAAGTGCCGGCGCTCCTGTTGGCTTTATCGGCAGGTCAGCGGGAGCAAAGGAGGTCACGGGTCGTTCCTTGGCCAGGACGGACCTATCCTTATCGGCGAGGTTCAACCCCATAAATTGAAAAAGCCCGCCGCGCATTGCGTGACAGGCTTTCGACTGGATGTCTGACCGCTGTCAGAGTACGAGGCTGCCGGCCGTGAAGGCGAGGACCACGAAAATCAGGAAGACGACAATCGCGATGGCAAAGAGGATTTTCGAAACGGTCGCCGTGGCCGCGGAGACGCCGGAAAATCCTAAAAAGCCGGTAACCAGCGAAATTAGAAGAAAGATAATGGCCCACTTCAGCATTGCACATTCCTCGACAATAACATGTCCCGATAAACGCCCCAGCAGGCTGTTTGTTCCATGAGGAATTTCTGAATAAAGCAGGCAGGCGGCCGCGGCGCCATATTCGGGCGCCGCGGCCTGGCAAAGGTCATCCGTGGTTGATCATCACATGGCGAACGGCCGTGTAATCCTCCAGCGCATAAATCGACATGTCCTTGCCGTAGCCGGACTGCTTGACCCCGCCATGCGGCATCTCGTTGGTCAGCATGAAATGCGTGTTGATCCAGGTGCAGCCATATTGCAGGCGCGAGGCAGCCTTCATCGCCTTGCCGATGTCCTTGGTCCAGACGGAGGAGGCAAGGCCGTAGTCGCTGTCATTGGCCCATTTGACGGCCTGTTCGTTTTCGGTGAAACGCGTCACGGAGACAACGGGGCCGAACACCTCGCGACGGACGATCTCGTCTTCCTGGGTGGCGCCGGCAACCACTGTCGGCTGGAAAAGAAGCCGTCCTTGCTGCCGAGTGCACCGCCGGTGGTGATCTCGATATGCTTCTGCTCCGTGGCGCGCTCGACGAAACTGGCAACCCGGTCGCGCTGGCGCTTGGAGATCAGCGGGCCGATCTCGTTTTCGGTGTCGTCAGCCAAGTTGTACCTGATGGTCGAAACGGCTGATGTAAGGTCTGCCACGAGCTTTTCGTAAATTCCGTCCTGCGCATAGATGCGGCAGGCGGCGGTGCAGTCCTGGCCGGCATTGTAGTAGCCGAAGGTGCGGATGCCGGCGACCACGGCCTCGAGGTCGGCATCGTCATAGACGATGACCGGGGCCTTGCCGCCGAGTTCGAGATGGGTGCGCTTGACGGTCTTGGCGGCGGCCTGCAGCACTTTCTTGCCGGTGGCGATATCGCCTGTTATCGACACCATGCCGATCTTGGGATGGTTGATCAGCGTGTTGCCTACGGTCTCGCCACGGCCGAGAACGACGTTGACGACGCCTTCCGGCAGGATGCCGGACAGCAGGCGTGCCATCTTCAGCGCCGTCAGCGGCGTCTGCTCCGAGGGCTTGAAGACGACGGTGTTGCCACCGGCAATCGCCGGGGCCAGCTTCCAGGCCATCATCATCAGCGGATAGTTCCAGGGCGCAATCGAGCCGACGATGCCGACCGGATCGCGGCGGATCATCGAGGTATGGCCCGGCAGGTATTCGCCGGAAACGGGTGCGTGCATCGAGCGGATCGCACCGGCAAAGAAGCGCCAGCAATCGACGATCGCCGGCAGTTCGTCATTGCGCACGGCATTGATCGGCTTGCCGCAATTCAGTGCCTCGAGGGCGGCAAAACCATCCGCATCCTTCTCGATCGCATCGGCAATCTTCAGGAGGTATCCCGAGCGTTCGGCCGGCGTTGTCATCGACCAGGTGGAGAAGGCCCGTTCCGCTGCGTCCACGGCAGCATCGACCTGCGCATGGGAAGCTTCGGCGAGGTCAAGAATCTTGCCGCCGGTTTTCGGATTGAGGATCAGCTCTTCGGTTTCCGTGCCGGCCTCGAAGCGCGAGCCGATCAGCAGTTGCGTGTCCATGTGCGTTCTCCCTTTTATAGTCGCATCATTTGCCGGCGCCGGCGATCTGGTCGCCATCGCGGGTGAGGTAATAGGCTGCCAGAATGGGCAGGAAGGTGACCAGCACGACGACCATGGCGACGACATTGGTCACCGGTCGCTGGCGCGGCCGGATCAATTCCTCCAGCATCCAGATCGGCAGCGTCGCTTGCTGGCCGCCGGTAAAGGTGGTGACGATCACCTCGTCGAAGGACAGGGCGAAGGCGAGCATACCGCCAGCCAGAAGGGCGGTGCCGATGTTCGGCAGGATGATGTAGCGGAAGGTCTGGAAACCATCGGCGCCGAGATCCATCGAGGCCTCGATCAGCGAGCCGGAGACCCGGCGGAAGCGGGCGACGGCATTGTTGTAGACAACGACGATGCAGAAGGTCGCGTGGCCTAGCACGATGGTCCAGAACGAGAAGGGAATATCCGCCATCGAAAAGGCGGAGCGCAGGGCAATACCGGTGATGATGCCGGGAAGGGCGATCGGCAGGATGACCAGCAGCGAGACCGTCTCGCGGCCGAAGAACCGCGTCTGGCTGACGGCTGCCGCACAGAGCGTTCCGAGCACCAGCGCGATCAGGGTCGCGATGCTGGCAACCTTGACGGACAGCGTCAGTGCCTCCCAGACATCCGGCCGATTCCAGGTGACGGCAAACCATTGCAGGGTGAGGCCGGGCGGCGGGAACTGGTAGCTTTTTCCTCGGTCGTGAAGGCATAGAGGAAGATCAAGAGGATCGGGATATGCAGGAAGGCAAGGCCTGCAGCGGCGGCGATCTTCAGGCCAAGAGGCGCGGAGACGGAGCGGTCAGAGCGCATCGAAGGCCCCCATTCGTTTGGCGGCCCAGAGATAGACGCCCATGATGACGATCGGCACGACGGTGAAGGCGGCAGCGAGCGGGATATTGCCGGCGGTGCCCTGCTGGGCATAGACCGCCTGGCCGATGAAGAGGCGCGATGAGCCGATGATCTGCGGGATGATGTAGTCGCCGAGCGTCAGCGAAAACGTGAAGATCGAGCCGGCGACGATGCCGGGCAGGGCCAGCGGAAACAGCACGTGCCGGAAGGTCTGCGCCGGTGTTCCGCCGAGATCGGACGAGGCTTCGATGAGATTGCCGGGCACGCGTTCGAGCGCTGCCTGGATCGGCAGGATCATGAAGGGCATCCAGACATAGACGAAGACGATGAAGGTGCCGGTATAGCTGACCGAGAGCGAGTTGCCGCCGATGACAGGCAGCGCCAGCCAGGCATCGAGCAGCCAGATGAGATGCAGTTTCTCGAAAACCCAGGTGAAAATACCCTCCTTGGAGAGGATCAACTTCCAGGCATAGATCTTTACAAGATAGCTCGACCAGAGCGGCAGCATGATGCCGAGATAGAAGATCGCCTTCCATTTCCCCTTGGCATAACGCGCCGCATAATAAGCGATCGGGAAGGCGATGATGGCCGAAAACAGGGTCACGACAGCGGCCATCGTCACGGTGCGGACGATGATGTCGAAATTGGCATCCGACAGCAGCTGGCGATAGGTCGCGAAGGTGAATTCGTAATTGATCAGTCCGGAGAAATCATCGATCGCAAAGAAGCTCTGCAGCAGAAGCGCGAGCAGCGAGCCGACATAGATGATGCCGAGCCACAGCAGCGGCGGGCCAAGCAGGATGGCGAGCAGCACAGAGGGGTGCTTCCAGAGGAAGTCGGACAGCCGACCAAGCAAGCCGGCCCGTTTCGGAAGGATGGATGTTTCGGCGGTGAACGTCATGCCGCCTCCATCGCATGCACATCGCCGCGCTCGAAGGACAGGGTTACGGTCGCGCCGATTTCCGGAACGGCAAGCGATGCCGGGTTAGCAACGATGATCTTTTCACCGGCGCAATCGACGCTGACCCGGTTGACGGCGCCAAGGAAACTGCGGGCGATAACGGTGCCGGACAGGCTCATCCGGTCCGCACCGGCGGCGCCGATTGTGACCGCCTCGGGGCGCAGGCTTGCTGCACCGGCGGTAATTCCGAGCTGCGCGCAGGTAGCGCTCGACAGGACATTTGACGACCCGACGAAATCGGCGACAAAACGCGTCTGCGGCCGTTTGTAGATATCCTCCGGCGTTCCGAGCTGCTGAATCTTGCCATCGTTGAACACCGCGATGCGGTCGGCCATCGACAGGGCCTCGCCCTGGTCATGGGTGACGAAGACGAAGGTGATGCCGAGCGATTTCTGCAGGGTCTTCAGTTCTTCCTGCATCTGCTCGCGCAGCTTGAGGTCGAGCGCGCCGAGCGGCTCGTCGAGCAAAAGCACCTTGGGCTTGTTGACCAGCGCGCGGGCAAGGGCCACGCGCTGGCGCTGGCCGCCGGAAAGCTGGCCCGGCCGGCGCTGGCCGTAACCCGGCAGTTTGACCATCGACAGCGCGTCCTCGGCTGCCTTGCGCCGCTCCTCGCGGCCGACACCCTTGACCATCAGGCCATAGGCGACATTGTCGAGGATGGAGAGATGCGGAAACAGGGCATAGTCCTGAAACACCGTATTGACGCTGCGGCGATAGGGCGGCACGCCTTCGGCTGTCTCGCCGAAAATCTCGATATGCCCGCCGGTCGGCTGCTCGAAGCCGGCCATCAGCCGCAGGCAGGTCGTCTTGCCCGAGCCGGAGGGACCGAGCATGGCGAAGAACTCACCCTCCGTCACGGCAAGATCGACCGCATCGACGGCTTTGACCGCACCGAAATGGCGCGACACGTTTTCAAACAGGACGGCGGCGGTCATGGGGACTCCGTGGGCATGCGACATCGCCTCCTTCATGAGGGAGCGATCAAGGTTATTGTAATCTCCCCTTGTGGGGGAGATGTCCCGGAGGGACAGAGGGGGTAATTCCGAGGTTGGGGCTAGTTACCCTCTGTCAGCAAAGCTGACATCTCCCCCACAAGGGGGAGATCAGATCCGAGCTCCCGCTCAACGCCCGCCGATAACGCCGATATAGTCGGAGACCCAGCGGTGGTAGGGCACGCATTCGCCCTGGCTTTCGCATTTGGAAACCGGCGTCTTCCAGAACTTGATCTTCTCGAAGTCGTTGTAGCCGCTGGCGGCGCAGCCTTCGTCGGTCAGGAGTTCATTGCCCTTGCAGGCGGCCGGAACGGAAGGAACCGTGCCGAACCAGGCCGAGACGTCGCCCTGAACCTTCGGCGAGAGCGAATGCTCCATCCACATATAGGCGCAGTTAGGGTGCTCGCTCTCAGTGGCTAGCATGGTCGTGTCCGCCCAGCCGGTCGCGCCTTCTTCCGGGAAGACCGAGGCGATCGGTTGCTTGTCGGCCTTCAGAAGGTTGACCTGGAAGGGCCAGGAACCGGAGGCGACGACGCCTTCGTTCTTGAAGTCGTCGATCTGTATCATGGCGTCGTGCCAGTAGCGGCCGGCGAGCGTGCGCTGGACGCGCAGCACGTCGAGCGCCGCCTTGAACTGGTCTTCGTTGAGTTCGTAAGGGTCCTTGATGCCAAGTTCCGGCTTGTGGAACATCAGGTAATTGGCAGCATCCGCCACATGGATCGGCCCGTCATAGGCCTGGATGCGGCCCTTGTTGGACTTGCCGTCCGGCAACGTCATTTCCTCGAAGACGACTTTCCAGCTCTTCGGCGCCTCGCCCTTGAAGGCCTCAGTGTTGTACATCAAGACGTTCGGCCCCCAGACATAGGGTGTGCCATAATGCGTGCCGTTGACGGTATGCCATTTGGCGTTCTGCAGGCGCTCGTCGATCGTCGACCAGCTCGGGATCAGCGCCGTGTTGATCGGCTGCACGCGCTTGCCGGCGACGAGGCGCAGCGAAGCATCGCCCGAAGCCGTCACGAGGTCGAAGCCGCCTTCGTTCATCAGCGCGACCATTTCGTCGGAGGTCGCCGCGGTCTTGACGCTGACCTTGCAGCCGGTCTTTTCTTCAAAGCCCGTGACCCAGTCGTAGTTCTTGTCCGTCTCGCCGCGCTCGATATAGCCGGCCCAGGCAACGATCGAGAGTTCGCCTTCGCCGGCACCCAGTTCCTTCAGCGGCTCCTGCGCAAAGGCATGGGTCGCAAAGGCGAGCGAAAGGGTGAGCGCCGTGCAGGATTTCAGAATCTGCTTCATCGTGAAGTCTCCCGGTTTGAGGTCCGCATTTTTACGGTTTTGTTCCCGGATGAAAGGTGCCGCTATTTTGCCGCTTTCGCAAATTCATTAATCAGAATGGCGCTATCGGTTTTTCCGATATCGGATGTTCAGCGTGTCCGTCCGCTCCGGAGCGCTTCCGCGACGCCGATGAAATCCTTGGCCGATTGCGGAAGGCCCGAGCCCTTGCGCCAGACCATGCCGACCTGGACCACGGGCAGCGCGCCCGAGACGTCCCGGCTTTCGATGCGGTCGCCTTCAAGAGACCAGGGGCGATAGACGAGATCCGGCAGGAGCGCGATGCCAGCGCCGGTGGCGACGAGGCTGCGGACCGCTTCCACAGATCGCGTGCGGAAAGCGACATGCGGCCTTGCACCGAGTGCCGTCAGGAGCTTGCCGGTGTTCTCCTCGATTTCGTCCACCGTCAACATGATCAGTGGTTCCTTGGCGATATCGGCGACCGAGATGATGTCTGCGGAGACCAAGGGATGGCCGAGCGGCAGCCAGAGGCGGTAGGGGAGGTCTCGATGATTTCCGCCTGCAGCGCCATGCGGTCGCGCAGGTTGGAAATCACCATGACCGCGACATCGAGTTCGCCGCCGACAAGCAGATGCTCGAGATAGGAGCCGTTGTCCTCGATGGCGCTGACCTCGACGCCCGGGCAGGCGCGCCGGTAGCGGGCGAGCAGGTCGGAAAGCACATAGCCCGCGACGAGCGACGTGACACCGAGATTGAGCGTGCCGCTGCGGGTCTCGCGCTCCTGCGAGAACGAGCGCCGCGCGTCCGAGACATCGGCGAGGATCTTCGTCGCGTGGCGCAGGAACTGGTGGCCGTTATGGGTGATGTGCAGTCCGCGCGGATGGCGCTCGAACAGTTCGACGCCAAGATCGCTTTCCAGCTCCTTCACCGCCTCGGTGATCGACGACTGCGAGATCGACAGGTTCTGTGCCGCGCGCGTGACGGAGCCTTGTTCGGCAACGGCGATGAAATACTGGAGCTGTCGGAGCGTGAAGGCCATGGTGGCAGTTAACATGCGGGAAGGGGGCGTGGCAAGATGTGCCGGCGCCAGCCGCGTGCTCAGTCGAGATTGATCACCGTTTCATCCTTTCTGTCGATTTCCAGACATCTTTCGGCTAGCGATCTTGCTAGCAGAGACGAAACACCACAGGCAGGCGACGATGACGCAGTATAAACCTTCCCCCATGCCCACCGAACCGGGCATCCTTGCCTTCCACAAACGCTGTGAGGATTTTTATCCTGCCGACGCTGTCGACGCCCCGATTGCCCAGCAACGCCAGTGGTATGACGCGCTCTGCGCCGAATTCGATGCGCCTTCGCCGGAAGGGTTGACGCGACAGGACGAGATGGTCGTTGGCCGCATTCCGGTCCGTCGCTACCGGCCTGCCAACATCACCACGCAGACCCGTATCTTCTATATCCATGGCGGCGGCTTCGTTGTCGGCTCTCTCGATAGCCATGATGCGATCTGTGCCGAGCTTGCGCATGCGGCCAGGGCCGAGCTGGTTTCCATTGATTACCGGCTTTCACCGGAGCATGTTTGGCCCGCCGCCTTCGACGATTGTTTCGAGGTTTTGACGTGGTTGTTGTCGGATGGCCGCCCTCTGGTGGTGGTTGGCGATAGCGCAGGCGGCAATCTGACAGCGGGGATCGTCTTGAAAGCCCGGGAGAAGGGTGTGTCCGGGATTGTCGGGCAGGTGCTGATCTATCCGGGGCTTGGTGGTGATCTTGTCTCGGGTTCATACCGCGAAATGGCACAGGCACCGGGCCTGTCGACAGCCGATGTCGGATATTACCGTGAGGTTCTGCGTGCGCCGGAAGACGATGCGTTCGCGTATCCGCTGAAGGCTGGTGACCTCAAGGGCTTGCCGGCCGCCTATATCACGGCGGCGCATTTCGATCCGCTGCGGGACGATGCGCGGCTTTATGCGGCGCGGCTGATCACGGCGGGTGTCGATGTCACGTTTCGCGAAGAGCCGCAGATGATCCATGCCTGGCTGCGCGCGCGTCATATGAGCGAAGGCGCACGCCGCGGTTTCGATCATCTCTGCCGTGGTGTCTCGGGGCTTGTCGGCTCGCTTTAACCCTTCGCCTTCGATACCAGCACTGGCGTGCTGGCGAATGCGGCCGGAAACAGGGCCTTCAGGTTGTCGATCTTCGGCATGTCGTTATAGACGATATAGGGATGGGTCGGGTAGAGCGTCAGGAAATCCTGATGATAGTCCTCGGCCGGGTAAAACTCCGAAAGCGACGACACCTTCGTCACCACCGGCTCGCCGAAGATCTTGGTCTTGTCGAGTTCGGCAATATAGGTCTGGGCTATCTTTGCCTGCTCTTCGTCGGTGGTAAAGATCTCCGAGCGGTACTGGGGGCCGTGATCCGGGCCCTGATAGTTCAGCTGGGTCGGATTGTGGGCGACAGAGAAGAACACTTGCAGCAATTGTCCGTAGGTGACTTCCTTCGGATTATAGGTGATTTCGACCGCTTCGGCATGGCCGCTCCGCCCGCCGCTGACGGCTTCATACGTCGCTGTTTCCTTGTCGCCGCCGGAATAGCCGGACACCGCGTTCTTCACGCCCTTCACATGCTGGAAGACGCCTTGCACGCCCCAGAAGCAGCCACCGGCAAAGACCGCTTTCTCGGTATCGGCACCAGCGGTCTCGTCGATCGACGGCGGCGGGATGACGAAGGCCGGTTCCGCGGCAACGGCGGTTTTTACGGAGCCTGAAAACAGCCCCACAGCAACCGCTGCGGCGGCAATCGCGCCAAAGACCGCACGTCTGGACGATGGCATCTCGAACATGGTCTTCATGGTCCTATCTCTCCCGGAATTTCGTTTTTTCATGATGGGTCTGACTTTTCGCCCGCCGCCGATCTTGCGTCAGGCGATCATCGGAAATCCTTGCGCAAGTCGCTGCTTGCGGTCAATTCTCAAGTGTGTGTCTCACGCCGAAGTGACAGCGGGCAGCCTGGCTTGCACGCAGGCGTGATGTTGCTAGGCCAGTTGAAGATACCGATATGGGCCGTGGCGATGATGACAACAGGGATCACCGATCTTTCCAGGCTCCTGCGCGAGATGCGCCCAGGCCTCCATCCCGCAACATTCGTCTATTCCACCATCGCCCTTGATCACCCGGCAGCGTCGCTTGCCATGTCAGCGCAAGGTTTCTTTCGCGAGGAAGAGGGGTTGACCCTCATTCTCGAAAGGCAGGCGGCTGACACAGCCGGGCTTTCCTATGGCCCGGTCATGCGGATGATCACGCTGAACGTGCATTCGGCGCTGGAGGCCGTCGGACTCACGGCCGCGATCGCTGCGGCTTTGACGCATGCAGGGATCAGCGCCAATGTCGTCGCAGCCTATTATCACGATCATGTCTTCGTTCCCGAGGCCGATGCAGAGCGGGCCTTGCAGGTGCTTCAGCAACTGACGCAGGCCTGAGCGCCTGAAGCCCACGGCCCACGCGGCATCGAATCCCCGGCTACATGAAGTCCCGCGCGATCGCCTTGCCAAAGGTCTTTTCGAAGATCTGGGTTTCCCTTCGAACGCCCTAACCTGGGCCGAGATTACCCATTCGGTCTGCGTGCAGGCGATCGAAGCGACGCAGACGGTGCGCACGAACCAGCCGGGGCGGGCCATGTCGCAGGTCCAGGTGGAAACCCCGGTCATCGACAGTGGATCATTGGTCGCGATCGACCAGATCTCGTCGCGCAGCTGGCGTGTCGAAAGCCCGGTGTCGGGATGTTCGAACAGGCCGGTGTCCTCGTAGATCCGGTAGTTTGTCTTGCCGTTGATGAGGTCGCGCTCCACGCTCCTTCGGGTTTCCGATGGGGCATGCTCGATATAGGTCGGCAGCGGATCGGGGTTTTCCGGCTCCGGCACGATAATGGCATTATGCTCGCCCAGCATGGGCAGGTCGAGCGCAAGGCTCCCCGTGTCGATGGTGAGGCCCGGATCGGTCGGCGCCGGCAGGATCGTCGGCCAATAGGCGGTCGACAGCGAGATGCGGATGCGGTGGCCGATGCCGAAGCGGTAGCCGCAGGCGTCAAGCACCAGCCTGACGGTCGTCTTTTCGCCCTTGACCATGGCCTTCGGCTCTGCATTGCCGTCGCGGTGGGCAAGGTTGAGCACCCCGTAGGTGACGCGGGTCGCGGAGCCATCGGGGTGAACATCGACGAGGCGAACCGCCAGGTTTGCCCAATCTGCATCGCAGGCGACATCCAGCGTCAGCACCGGTTGTCCCAGAGCATCGAAGGCTTCCGTGAGCGGTGCGGTCTGGAAGGTCAGCGAACCGGCATCGTCGACACGCTGGTCGCCGGCCATTTCCGCGTCGGGCTTCAACGTGAACCATTCGCCGGAGGCCGTGCCGGTGTCGAGCGGTGATTTCAAGTGGACGTGGCGCACCGCATTGGCCTGGCCTTTGCCGAATTCGAGCGTGCCTGTTGGGCCGATGTGCATCGGCTGCATCTGCGGTGCGGTCCAGCGCTCCTTGGCGATCCAGAAGCCCGGATCGGTGTCGCGGCGCAAGGCTGGTTTGGGTCCATCGAGAATATAGGCGCGCATCTGCGGCATGGCTTCGACGCCGGTGTCCTCGCCTTTGAGCCAGTGGTTCCACCAGGCGATTGCCTCACCGTGGAAATCGGCGCGGGGTTTTGGCCAGGCGAAGTGCGGATATTTGTGCACCCAGGGGCCGATCATCGCCTTGGCCTTGTCGCCCAGCACCTCGACCGCGAGCATCGGCGTATTGCGGTATCCGTCAGCCCAGCCGGCTATCACCATCGCGGGAACGGGGAAGCCTTCGAAGTCCTCGCAGATCGAGCCATGTTTCCAGAAATCGTCGCGGCGCTGGTGTTGCAGCCATTCCTCCAGGAAGAACGGTTCGTTCTCCAGCCGCTCCAGCCACGTCTCGCGCCAGCGGTCGCCGACAAGCGCCGGATCGGGAGAGCGGGACTGATAGGCGAGCATGGTTGCCGCCCAGGAGAGTTGTGCGGAAAGATGCGTGCCGTTTTTGTAGTGAATGTCGTCATTGTAGCGATCGACGGTCGAGGCGATCGAGATGACGGCCTTCAGCGCCGGCGGTTTGAGGGCTGCCACCTGCAGGCAGTTGAACCCGCCCCAGGAGATGCCCATCATGCCGACCGAGCCGTTCGACCAGGGCTGGGCGGCGATCCAGGCAATCAGTTCGCAGGCATTTGCCAGTTCGAGCGGCGTGTATTCGCCATCGATGACGCCATCGGATTCGCCCGAACCGCGAATATCGACGCGAACACCGGCGATGCCGGCTGCGGCAAACACCGGATAGGTGGATTCGTCACGCGGGCTGGTGCCATCCCGTTTTCGATAAGGCAGGAATTCGAAGACTGCGGGAACCGGGCTGGTCTCTGCCCCCTCCGGCATCCAGATGCGCGCCGCAAGCCGCGTTCCATCCTCAAGGACGATCCATTGGTTTTCGATGACGGTGAAATTGCCTGTGGTCATGAACGTGTCTTTTCTGCATGCTGTGTGGTCAGGAGCGGCTGATCAATGGCCGCTTCTGGCTCGGGAGGATGTGTGATGATGGCAAGAACCTGTCTCGCCATAAGTCTGATATTGCTGGCTCAGCCGGTTATGGCCTTTGCCGAAACGGCAACGCCCTTGCCGTCCTGCGCGCTGTCCGGTGCCAGCAGCGTGATGATCGGCGGCTTGCCTGCCTTGCGGCTGTCGGATGTGGCCAATTGCCCGCCGGAACTCTACACGATCGTGCCGAGCATCTTCATCGAAGGCCAACCCGTCGTGCATTTCCGCTCCGGCAGTGGCGCGAAGGGTGACTGCACAGCCCGTGCCGATCCGTCCGTCACCATGGAAGGCGGCGCGGCACCCCGTCTCGGCGATGTGGCCTGTATGACGAAGTGAGCTTGAAAGACCCACGCCTCAATTCCCGGCGCTCTCCATCCTCCGCGTTTTTAGCACTTTCTCCAGCCAGCCAATTTCCATCTCCGGAACCGACTTCAAGAGCAGGTCGGTATAGTCATCGAAGGGCGGTGACAGCACTTTGGACTTCGGGCCGAAGCGCACGAGCCGGCCGCGGTGCATGACGGCAACGCTGTCGGCGATGGCACGGACGATGGCGATGTCGTGGGTGATAAAGACATAGGAAACAGCAGTTTCCTCCTGCAGCTTCAGAAGCAGATTCAGGATGCCCTCGGCCACCAGCGGATCGAGCGCCGAAGTCGGCTCGTCGCAGAGGATAAGCTCCGGCTTGGCCGCCAAGGCACGCGCGATCGCGACGCGCTGCTTCTGACCACCGGAGAGTTCGGCCGGATAGCGATCAAGGAAGCCCGCGCCCATTTCGATCTGGTCGAGCAGGTCCTTGACGCGCTCGGTCTTCTGCGCACCGTGCAGGCCGAAATAGAAGGAGATAGGCCGGCCTATGATGTCGCGCACCGTCTGGCGCGGGTTCATCGCGGTGTCCGCCATCTGGTAGATCATCTGCACCCGGCGCAACTCGTCCTTGCTGCGCGATTTCAGCGCTTTCGGCAATTCCTTGCCTTCGAAGCTGATCGTGCCTTCCGATGGTGGCAGAAGCCCGGTGATTACGCGTGCCAGTGTCGATTTTCCGGAACCTGACTCGCCGACGATCGCCAGCGTCTGGCCTTTCGGCAGATGCAGGGAGACATTGTCGAGAACCTTGAACCCGTTGCCGTAGCCGGCGCTGATATTATCGATCTTGAGCAGCGTGTTGCTCTGGTCGGCTGCTTCCTCGCGCTTGGTCTGGCGGACGTTGACCAGGGCGCGTGTATATTCCTCGTTCGGGGCTTCGATGATCTGTCTCGTCGTGCCATATTCGATGGTCTTGCCATGGCGCAGGACCATGATGTCGTCGGAAATCTGGGCGACGACGGCAAGGTCATGGGTGATGTAGAGCGCGGCCGTGTTCGTTTCCTCGATCGCATGTTTGATCGCGGCCAAAACGTCGATCTGCGTCGTGACGTCGAGCGCCGTTGTCGGTTCGTCGAAGACGATCAGCTCCGGGTTGGGGCAGAGCGCCATCGCGGTCATGGCACGCTGCAGCTGGCCGCCGGAGACCTGGTGCGGATAACGCTCGCCGAAGGTTTGCGGGTTTGGCAGGCCGAGCACGGTGAACAGGTAGAGCGCCCGTTTCGTTGCCTCCTCGCGCGACATGATACCGTGGCGCAGCGATGCCTCGATGACCTGTTCGCCGAGCCTGTGGGCGGGGTTGAAGGCGGCCGCTGCCGATTGCGCGACGTAGCAGACCTTGCAGCCCCGGATCGTCCGGATGCCGTTGCGGCCAAGGGTTAGAATGTCCTTGCCGTTGAGCAGCACCTGACCGCCGGTGATCGACGCCCCGCCGCGACCATAGGCGAGCGCAGAGAGGCCAATGGTCGATTTTCCGGCGCCGGATTCGCCGATCAGCCCGAGCACCTTGCCCTTTTCGAGATCGAACGAGACATTTTCAACCAGCGTCACGGTTTTGGGCGGCTCGCCCGGGGGATAGCTGGTGGCCTCGATCTTGAGATTGCGGACGGACAGGAGATTGGTGTTTTCGGGCTCAGGCATCGCCGCGGCCTCCCTTCAGGCTGGAGGTGCGTTTCATCAACCAGTCGACGACGAGGTTGACGCAGATGGCAAGCGTTGCGATCGCACCACCCGGAATAAGCGCTGCGGAAATGCCGAAGATGATGCCGTCCTTGTTGTCCTTGACCATGCCGCCCCAATCTGCGGCCGGCGGCTGAATGCCGAGGCCGAGGAAGGAGAGGGTGGAGAGGAACAGGATCGAGAAGGCAAACCGCAGGCCGAACTCAGCCAAAAGCGGAGAGAGCGTATTGGGCAGGATCTCGCGGAAGATGATCCAGCCCGTGCCTTCGCCGCGTAGCCTTGCCGCCTCGACGAACTCCATGACAGCCACATCGAGCGCCACGGCGCGGCCGATGCGGAAGACGCGGGTGCTGTCGAGAACCGCCATGACAAGGATCAGGATCCAGAGTTGTTGCGGCAGGACGGCGAGCACGACGAGCGCGAAGATCAGCGTCGGGATCGCCATCATCAAGTCGTTGAAGCGCGAGAATAACTGATCGAGAAACCCGCCGGTGACGGCCGCCGTGAACGACAGCAGCATGCCGAGCGAGAAGGAGAGGAAGGTCGCCGCCAGCGCCACGAAGATGGTGGTGCGTGCACCGAAGATCAATCGCGAGAGGAGGTCGCGACCGAGATTGTCGGTGCCGAGCAGGAAATCTCCACCCATCGGCAGCCAGATGTCGCCGACGACCTCGCGCTCGCCGAAGGGGGCGATCCAAGGCGCGAAAATGGCGCAGAACAACGCAATCAGGATACCGGCAATGCCGATCCAGGCGCTTATCGGAATGGTGCTCACTCTCATCGCGGATGCCTCAGACGGGGATTGGCGAGAATGGCGAGAAGATCAGCCGCCATGTTGAGGAAGATGTAGAAGGCGGCGAAGATCAGCCCGCAGGCCTGAACGACCGGCATGTCGCGCACCGTGACGGCATCGACCATGTACTGGCCCATGCCCGGATAGACGAAGACGACTTCGACGACGACGACGCCGACGACGAGATAGGCGAGGTTGAGCGCAATGACGTTGATGACCGGGGCCATTGCGTTCGGCGCCGCATGCTTGGCGATGATGCGAAAGGCGCTCAGGCCTTTCAGTTCTGCGGTCTCGACATAGGCCGACGACATGACGTTGAGAATGGCGGCGCGCGTCATGCGCATCATGTGGGCAAGCACGACGAGGACCAGCGTTGCGACCGGAAGGGCGATGGCAGACAGCCGTTCGCCGAAGCCCATGCTGTCATAGACGGTGGAGGGAAAGGTCGCGACGCCAAGCTGGACCGCGAAGAACATGATCAGCAGATACCCTACGAAGAACTCCGGCAGCGAGATGGCCGCCAGCGAAACCACGTTGATGATCCGGTCCGGCAGCCGGTTTCGATACTGGACGGCGAGCATGCCGAGCGCCACGGCGAGCGGAACGGAGATGATGGCGGCGAAAAAGCGAGGAACAGCGAATTGCCCAATCGCTTGCCGATCTGTTCGCTGACCGAGTTGCGACTTGCCCAGGAGGTGCCGAAATCGCCCTGGACGGCGCCACCGAGCCAGCTGAAATAACGCTCGGTCATCGGCCGGTCGAGACCGAGATCCTTGCGGATGTTTTCGACTGCCTGCGGCGTCGCCGACTGGCCGAGATAGGTGGTTGCGAAGTCGCCGGGCAGGGCCTCGACACCGCCGAAGATCATCAGCGAGACGGCAAAGAGCAGGCCGACGCTGAGGCCGAGGCGTTGCAAAATCAACGCCGCCAGTGGGCGGCGAAGGCTGAATCGACGCCAGACAGAACCGGTCACCGGGCCGGCTGTCATGGAGGGTGGTGCTGTTCCGGAAACGGCAATGGACTGCGGGAGGCTTTCGCCACCCGCAGTCGCTGCCGTTGTCTGCGCCGGACCGGTGTCAGGTCCCAGCGCCGTCATCAGGCGTCGAGCCAGACGCGCGTCGCGACATAGCCGTTCGACATATCGTTGCCGATATCGTGCACGTAGCCCTTCACCGCCTTGGTCGAGGCATTCACGAAGTCGTTGAACATCGGCAGGATCAGGCCGCCTTCATCGCGAACCGTCATCGCCATGGTGCGGTACATTTCCTTGCGCTTGGCTTCGTCCAGTTCGGAGCGGGCCTCGAGCAGGATCTTGTCGAAGTCGGGACGCAGGAAGCGCGTGTCGTTCCAGTCGGCGCTCGACAGGTAGGCTGTCGAATACATCTGGTCCTGCGTCGGGCGACCGCCCCAGTAGGACGTTGAGAAGGGCTGGACGTTCCAGACATTCGACCAGTAGCCGTCGCCCGGTTCGCGCTTCACTTCAACCTCGATACCGGCCTTCTTGGCGCTGTCCTGGTAAAGGACGGCGGCATCGACGGCGCCCGGGAAGGCGACGTCGGAGGTGCGTAGCAGGACCGGGCCGCTATGACCGGACTTCTTGTAATGGAAGGCTGCCTTGTCCGGATCGTAGGCCCGCTGTTCGATGCCTTCCGGGAAGAGGGCATAGGTTTCGTTGATCGGGAAGTCGTTGCCGACCTTGCCATAGCCGCCGAGAATGGTCTTCACCATGTTCTCGCGATCCATCGCATACTTCAATGCCAGGCGCAGGTCGTTGTTGTCGAACGGCGCCGTGTTGCAGTGCATGATGAAGACGTAGTGGCCGCGACCGGATGTCGACAGGATTTCGACGTTCGGCGCGCGCTTCAAAGGTTGACCGTCTTCGGGTCGACGCGGTTGATGTAGTGCACCTGGCCGGAAGAAAGTGCGGCGATGCGCGCCGTGGCATCGTTCATGTTGATGATTTCGATCGAGTCGACGAAGCCGCGATCCGTGCGCCAGTCGTCAGCGTTCTTCTCCAGCGTTGCGCGCACGCCGGGCTCGAAGCTCGAAAGCTTGTAGGGGCCCGTGCCGATGCCTGCGCCCGGATTGTCATAGCCGCCGCCCGGCTGGATGACGAGGTGGTAGTCGGTGAGCAGGAGCGGCAGGTCGGCATTGCCTTCGGTCAGGACGAGAACGAGGTCTTCGCCGTCAGCCTTGATTTCCTTGATCGACTTCATGACGCCGAGCGCGCCGGATTCGGACTTTTCGTCCGTGTGGCGCTGCAGGGTCTTGACGACGTCGTCGATCGTCAGGTCCTTGCCGTCGTGGAACTTGACGCCCTTGCGGATCTTGAAGGTCCAGGTCGCAGCGTCGGCCGACGGTGCCCAGGACTCGGCAAGCGCCGGAACCGGCAGTCCGGTCAGGGGCTCGGATTCGACAAGCATGTCGCCCCAGCAACGACCGATGCAGAACATGACCTGCGACAGGAATTTCGCCGGATCGTTTGAATCGGTGGCGGAGCCTCCTTCGAGACCAAGCTTGAGCGCGCCGCCGCGCTTGGGCTCCTGCGCCTGCGCGCTGGTCGCAAACAGAGTGCCTGCGGTCGAAAGTGCTACGCCGGCCGCCATTGCGCGGCCCATGAATTCGCGGCGGTTCATCTTGCCGAGCATGACCTGCCTGGCGAGGTAGTTCGTGTAATCGCTCATTCCCCTGTTCCCTTTGTTTCGACGGCGTCTGCCGTTCGTTGTTTATTGTCCGTTAAATCACGGCCTTTGGCTTAGAATGCCTGTCTTGCCGTTGGTATTCCAATCAATTGTGCAAACGGTGGAACCCTTGGCTTTCCCGTCTTTTCCCCGATCTTCCGTTAGGAAGAAAACCGAGGATTTTCCGTATGCTAGTGTCGAATGCCGGTCTTGTATTCATGTAAAAAATCGACCGAGATCATAAATCTGGCTTATGCAAGTTCGCGGCTTTCCCCGGCCGCAAGACCTTCCTTCCCTCTATCTTCCTTTCCACACAGGATCGCGTTTTTCCGCAAATGCACGAGCGCCTTCCAGCTGGTCCTCGCTCGAATAGAGGATATCCACGGTCTTGAATTGCCGCTTGGTGATCTTGTTCATCGTCGTCTGGAAGTCTTCGCCTTCAGCAGCACGGACCACTTCCTTGATCGCCGCATAGACGAGCGGTGGGCCGCTTTCGAGCAGGCGGGCTAGTTCCCAAGCACGCTCCATCAGCTTGCCTGCCGATATGATTTCGTTGACGAAGCCCCAGCGGTTTGCCTCCGTCGCATCCAGCCAACGGCCGGTGAACAGCATGTCCATGGCGATGTGATAGGGGATGCGCTTGGGCAGCTTGATCGAGGCGGCATCGGCGACCGTGCCGGAACGGATTTCCGGCAGCGCGAAGGTTGCGTGCTCGGCGGCCAGGATCATGTCGGCGGACAGCGCGATTTCCAGTCCGCCGCCGCAGCAGATGCCGTTAATGGCGGCGATCACAGGCTTGTTGAGGTCACGCAGTTCCTGCAGGCCGCCGAAGCCACCAATGCCGTAGTCGCCGTCGACCGCATCGCCGCCGGCCGCCGCCTTCAGGTCCCATCCCGGACAGAAGAATTTTTCGCCCGCACCGGTGATAATGGCGACACGCAATGTCTCGTCGTCGCGAAAGTCGGCAAAGATCTCGCCCATGATCCTAGATGTCACCAGGTCGATGGCATTCGCCTTCGGTCGGTCGATGGTGACCTCGAGAATGCCACCTTCGCGGCGGGTGCGGAGTGGTCCGGTCATAGGCTTCATTTCCTCCGACGGATCAGGGCATCGACAGCCAAGGTTCCAGAACCTTGCGGCAAAACCATGATAGGATTGATATCGAGTTCGATCAGCTTTGCGGCGTCCGATGCGACATAGGATGCGACAGCAGCGACAGCGGCCACGAGCGCTTCGACATCGCCTTTCGGGCTGCCGCGATAGCCGTCGAGCAGTTTCTTGATTTTCAAGCCGGATATGGCCTCGCGTATGGCATCTTCCGATGTCGGAAGCGTCAAAACGATGGAATCATCGAGCAATTCGACCAGAATTCCCCCGGCGCCGATGGTCAGCACAGGCCCCGCGACCGGATCGCGCAGCGCGCCGACGATGATTTCCGCGACCGCTTTTCCGATCATTTTTTCGACGAGATAACCGGAAGCAACGGCGGCCATGCCTTCTGCCGCTTCAAGAACCGCGTCCCGGCTGGCGAGATTGAGTTTTACGGCGCCTGCCTCGGTCTTGTGCGCGACGCCCAGGCCCTTGAGGACGACCGGGAAACCAAGCGTTTCGGCAGCGTCAGCAGCGTCAGCCGCCGTAGCGGCCGTGCGCCCATCCGGCACAGAGAGGCCAAAGCCGGCCAGCATCTGCTTTGCCTCATGCTCCGAGAGCGTAACGATCTCGCCGTCGTCGGCTGCTGTTTTCAGGAGCGGTTCCGGGGCGGGTTTTGCCCAGGCCTTGCCGATGGTGGCCGAGCTTTCGGCCGCCGCCAGGGCTTCGTCGATGCCGTAAAAGGGCACAACGCCATCAATCATCAGCGAGAGTGCCGTCGCCTCCGGCATGTTTTCGCCCAGGCTGGCAACGATGCCGGCAACGGCGCCGGTCGCACGCGAGGCGGCGATCACGGCGTCGCAGGTGGTCACCCAGTCGGTGGCATCGCAGCGATCCTGCCGGGGAAAGTCGAGAATGATGAGGTTCAGCGCGTAATCGCCCTTCATCATGGCCGTGAATGCGGTCGTCTGCTTGTCGCGATTGCCCCAGACGAAGGTATGGTAGTCAAGCGGGTTGGCGATCGTCACCATCTCGCCGAGGCTTTCGCGCAGCGGCTGGCGCTGCTCGTCCTTGAGCGCCCGGAACACGGTCTTGCGCTTGACGCCGGCATCGGCCATCAGCGACGCCTCGCCGCCGGAACAGCTCATGGAGGAGATATCGAAGGTCGCAAGCGGCGGGTGCAGATGCAGCAGTTTCAGCGTCTCGAGCAGTTCCGGCAGCGTGTTCACACGTCCGATGCCGAGCCGTTCGAGCAGCGCCGAGGAGACGGCGTCATTGCCGGCCAGCGAAGCCGTGTGCGAGACGGTCGCCAGTTGTGCTGCTTCCGACTTGCCGACCTTCAAGGTCACGACCGGCTTTTTCAGGTCGCGTGCGCGCGTCGCCAGCCGCTCCAGTGCCTCGATGCTGTCGAAACCCTCTATGTGCAGGCCGACAGCGGTCACGCGGGGGTCTTCGAGTGCGGCGATGGCGAGTTCTGAAAGGCCTGTTTGGGCCTGGTTTCCGGCCGTCATGATATAGGCGAGCGGCAGCCCGCGCATCTGCATCGAGACGTTGCAGGCGATGTTGGACGACTGGGTGAGGACCGCGACGCCGCGCTCGACGCGCTGCATTCCATGCTGGTCCGGCCAGAGCAGGGCGCCGTCGAGCATGTTGATGAAGCCGTAGCAATTGGGACCGACGATTGCCATGTCGCCGGCCGCCGCAACCAGCGCGTCCTGCAGGTCGCTGCCATCGGAGAGTTCGCTCACAGCCTCGCGGAAACCCGATGCGTAGCAGACGGCGCCGCCTGCCTTGCGGGCCGACAGGTTACGGATGATCTCGATGGTCAGCGCCCGGTTGACACCGACAAAGGAGGCATCCGGCGAGCCGGGAAGCTCGGCGACGGAATGATAGCACTTGCGCCCGAGGATCTCGTCGTTCTTCGGATCGACCGGCCAGATCTCGCCGGTGAACCCCATTTTGTCGCACTGCTCGATGACCCGCCGCGCTTCCTTGCCGCCGAAGACGGCGATGGATCTGGGGCGGATGAGGCGGGAGAGGTCGCGGGTCATTCTAGGCCCCCAGCGGCCGCAAGAGATCGCGGCTGATGATGTGGCGCTGGATTTCCGACGTGCCGTCCCAGATGCGCTCGACGCGGGCGTCGCGCCAGAAGCGGGCAAGCGGCAGGTCGTCCATCAGCCCCATGCCGCCATAGATCTGGATTGCTTCGTCGGTGACGCGGGCGAGCATTTCGGATGCGTAGAGCTTGGCCGAGGCGATCTCGCGGTTGGCCGGCAGTTTCTGGTCGAGCCGCCAGGCGGCGGCCAGCGTCAGATAATCGGCGGCATCGATCTCGGTGATCATGTCGGCAAGCTTGAACGACACGCCCTGGTTGGCACCTATCGGCTTGCCGAACTGCTTGCGCTCGGCGGCATAGGGAAGCGCATAATCGAATACCCGTCGGGCGCGACCGACACAGGTGGCGGCAACGGTGATGCGAGTCGCGTAGAGCCAGTCATTGGCGATGTCGAAGCCCTTGTGCACTTCGCCGAGAATGGCCGAGGAGGGCAGGCGGCAATCGTCGAAACTGAGGATGCAGTTCTTGTAGCCACGATGGGACACACTGTCATAGCCGTTGCGGATTTCGAAGCCCGGCGTGCCGCGATCGACGAGGAAACAGGTGATCTTCTTCTTCGGGCCGCGCGGTGTCTCTTCCTCGCTGGTGGCGATGAAGACGATGACGAAATCGGCGATGTTGGCATGCGAAATGAAATGCTTGGTGCCGTTGACGATCCAGTCGTCGCCGTCTGGCTTGGCAAAACACTTCATGCCGCGCACGTCGGAGCCGGCATCCGGCTCGGTCATGGCGAGCGCATCGAACTTCTCGCCCTTGACGGCGGGGATCAGGTATTTCTCGCGCTGCTCGTCATTGCAGGCCATCAGGATGCCAGAAGGGCGACCGAAGAAGACGGTGAGGCCCATGGAGCCGCGGCCAAGCTCGCGTTCGACCAGCGTGAACGTCTGGTGATCAAGCCCGGCGCCGCCGACCTCTTCGGGCATGTTGCAGGCAAAGAAGCCGAGATCCTTGCACTTTCGCGTGATCTCCTGGCCGAGCTCCTTCGGCACGATGCCGGTGCGCTCGACCTCGTTTTCATGCGGATAGATTTCGGTCTCGACGAAGCCGCGCACGGTCTCGACGATCATCTGCTGTTCTTCGGTCAGTGCGAAATCCATCTTACATTCCTCCATATCGTTCCGTGGGTGCGCCTTTGGCGTTACCCCTCTGTCCCTTTCGGGACATCTCCCCCTCAAGGGGGAGATTGTTCTCTAGCTTCGTGCCCCAAAAGCTGGCGGCTGATCTCCCCCTTGAGGGGGAGATGTCGGCGTAGCCGACTGAGGGGGTAGGCGTCCACGAACTCTGTCGATTACCGCTTCTGCCCCACGCTCCGCCCTACACCCTCGGGCTTCAGCAATCCCGCATACGCCTCCGCAATCGCCGTCACCTTGGCAATCACCTCCGGCAGGGCTGGCACGGCCTTGCTCGCCTTACTGTCCACATGCAGCAGCATCTGCTCCGCCGTCGCCACCGGCTCGTTGCTTGCCGCATTGTAGATCGTCGAGAAAATGTGCAGGCGTTTTTCGTCGTAGGACAGAATCTGGCAGGTCGAGTACAGCGCGTTACCGAGCTTGGCTTCGCCCAAGTTCCGGATATGAGTCTCGACCGTGTAGTAGCTGTGGCCCTTCTTGACGTAGTCGAGATCGACGCCGATCAGGCGCAGGAGGCCATCCGAGGTGTCGCCGAAGACCTGCAGGTAGCGGTGCTCCGTCATATGGCCGTTGTAGTCGACCCAGGCGGCGTTGACCTTGGTGTCGAGGATGCGGATCGGCTCGGCATTGCCCAGATCGGTCTGCGGCTTTTCAGCGTTTGCCCACAGGCTCTGCTCGAAATCGGCTAGCAGCTTGCCGGCACCCCAGCCCTTGCCGCCATCGCCGCTCTTCAGCGCGTGCATGATGCCGACGAGGTTTTCGTCGCGGATGCGCTCCAGATCGCGGATACCGCGCGCGCCGGACTGGGCGTCGGACTGGGCGGCGATCTTGTCGACAAGTTCGTCATCGAGATCAACCACGTCCATCAGCTTGGTCCAGGGCCAGGAGAGGCAGGGGCCGAACTGGGCGAGGAAGTGGCGCATGCCGGCTTCGCCGCCGGCGATGCGGTAGGTCTCGAACATGCCCATCTGCGCCCAGCGCATGCCGAAGGAATAACGGATCACGTCATCGAGCGTCTCGGTGTCGCAGATATCGTCCTTGATCAGCCACAGGCCTTCGCGCCAGACGGCTTCAAGGAGGCGGTCGCCGACGAAGGCCTCGATCTCCTTGTTGATGATCACGCCCTTCATGCCGATCGGCGCGAGCTTGGCCTTGGCCTCTTCCAGCGTGGATTTCGCCGTCTTTTCGCCGCCGACGAGTTCGGCGAGCGGAAGGAGGTAGACCGGATTGTAGGGATGGGCGACGAACATGCGCTCGGGATGCTTCATGTCGCGCTGCAGGTCCGTCGGCATGATGCCTGATGTGGACGAGCCGATCAGAGCCTTCGGGTCGGCTGCCGCATCGATCTGGGTGATGACGTTGCGCTTCAGGTCGACCCGCTCGGGCACGCTTTCCTGAATCCAGTCAGCGCCTTGCACGGCCTCTTCAACGCTCTTGACGAAGGTGAGCTTGCCCTTCGGCGGCAGCGGCGCCATGGTCAGCATGGCATAGGCGCGCTCGGCATTCGCCAGCACCTCGCCGACGATGCGGGTCGCTTCGGGGTGCGGATCGAACATATTGACGTCGATGCCGGCCAGCAGGAAACGCGCCGCCCAGGCCCCGCCGATGACGCCGCCGCCGATGCAGGCCGCCTTGGTGATTTTGGTCATGATCGTTCACCCTTAAGTTTTGTAAGACCCCGCCCCAAACCCCTCCCCACAAGGGGAGGGGCTTAACCTGCCGCTCCGATGTCAATCCATCTCGACATCTCAGCTTGCAGTGCGCTCGACGGGGAGCGCGGGCAGTGCTAAGCGTTAAGCCCTCCCCCTTGTGGGGAGGGTGGGGAGGGGTTTTCTCAGCGCTTCACCAGCTTCAGCTTCTCACGCACCGCAGCCGGTCCGATGATCCTGGCACCCATGCCCTCAATGACGCCGACTGCTTTTTCGACAAGCTGTGCATTGGTGGCGAGCTGGCCTTTGCCGACATAGAGATTGTCCTCCAGCCCGACGCGGACATTGCCGCCGGCAAGCACGGCCGCTGCCGGATAGGCGAGCGCGTTGCGGCCGATGGAGAAGGCGGAGAAGGTCCAGTTGGCCGGCACGTTGTTGACCATCGCCATGAAGGTATTGAGGTCATCAGGTGCGCCCCACGGAATGCCCATGCAGAGCTGGATGAGAACCGGATCCTCGATCAGGCCTTCCTCGACCAGTTGCTTGGCGAACCAGAGATGGCCGGTGTCGAAGGCTTCGATTTCCGGGCGAACGCCGAGTTCGGTCATCATCTTGGCCATGGCGCGCAGCATCGACGGGGTGTTGGTCATCACGTAGTCGCCGAGCGAAAAGTTCATCGTGCCGCAGTCGAGCGTGCAGATTTCCGGCAGGCATTCTGCCACATGCGAAACGCGCTCCGTGGCGCCGGCCATATCGGTGCCGTTGGGGTTGAGCGGCAGCGGGCTCTCGACGTTTCCGAAAATCATGTCGCCGCCCATGCCGGCCGTGAGGTTGAGCACGACATCGACATCCGCCGAGCGGATGAGGTCGGTGACTTCCTTGTAGAGATCGTTGCGGCGGCTGGGGGCGCCGGTATCGGGATCGCGCACATGGCAGTGTACGATGGCCGCACCGGCCTTGGCGGCGTCGATGGCCGAGGCGGCAATCTCTTTCGGCGACCGCGGCACGTGCGGCGATTTGCCGGCGGTGTCGCCGGAGCCGGTGACGGCACAGGTGATGAAAACGTCGCGATTCATGCTGAGCGGCATGGATGTCTCCCTTGTTCTTGGGGTACATTACGAGCCAAGATCCGATCGGCTGCTTTGCATTTTCAGTTTTATACTATACATTTTCGGCATTCAGATGGAGAGTTTGACTTGCTTGTACCGCGCGAAGACACCCAGCATCTCGACGTGCTGCTGCTGCCGGAGACAAACCTCATCCTTGTCGCCTCCGTGGTCGAGCCGCTCAGGGCCGCAAATCGGATCGCCGGGCGCACGCTCTACACCTGGACTTTCTTCAGCCCGGACGGCCAACCGATCGAGACGAAGAGCGGCATTCCAATCCCGGTTAGCGGCGCCTTCAAGCCGCAGAAGGAGACCGATCCGCTGTTCGTCCTGTCGAGTTATAACTGGCGGGTCCATACGAGCGCGCATTTGCGTATGCAGCTTTCGCAGACGGCGCGGCATCGGAGCCTGATGGCGGGGATAGAGGCGGGGGCGTGGATTTTGGCCGAGACCAGCCTGCTCGACAATGTTTCGGCGACGAACCATTGGGAAGATTTCGAAGATTTCGCCGCTGCCTATCCGCAGATCACCATGGTGCGCGAGCGTTTCGTCATCGACGGCAAGCGCATCACCACGGGTGGTTCCCTGCCGACGCTCGACCTGATGCTCGAACTGATCCGCCGCCAGCACAGCTATTCGCTGGCGCTCGAAGTCTCGCGCCTGTTCATCTACGAGCAGGAGCGCACCCGCGGCGACCTCCTGCAAGTGCCCGCCATCGGCAATATGCGCATCCTCGATGCGCGGGTGGGGGCTGCCGTCAAGCTGATGGAGGAAACCGTCGAGGCTCCGCTGACGCTGGCAAAACTGGCGCGTCGCATCGGTGTCGGCGCCCGCCACCTGCAGGATCTTTTCCGCGAAACGATGGGTGTTGCTCCGCATCAACATTATCTGGCGCTGCGGCTGAACGCGGCACGGCGCAAGGTCATCGAGACGCGCGCGGATTTTGCCGAGATCGCCGCCATCACCGGCTTCAATTCGTCCTCGGCCTTTTCCCGCAGCTACCGCGCCCATTACCGCGAGAGCCCGAGCGAGACGCGCAAGAGGCTGAAGCTGAAACTCTGATTCAAGCGCTTCAGGTGCTGATTCAACTGTCGGCGATTTTTGATCTCGGATCAACGGCTTATGGACGGTCCCGCAGGAGGAGATTCAGGTTTTCTCAGCTCTGACCTCAGTTGCCGCGCGCCCGGATCATGCCCAGCATAGCCTCGCCGACCTGGCGCGAAAGCGCGTTTTTCTGCCAGACAAGTGAGAGCGATTGCACATAGTTGGCCTCGAGCCTGACCATGGCCGGCGGGCTCTGGATGCGGGCGATCGAGCTTTCCGGCAGGACGGAGAGATAACCGTGATTCATGACCATGTTTATGATGACGGGGATCGAATCGACTTCGACCATCGTCATGCGGTTGCGCTCCGCCTCGCTCAGCGTCCGCTCCAGAAAGCGTGCCGCCTGCTGGCGAAGGCCGCTCTTCAGGCTCGGAACCGCCATGGGGTTCGACATCAACAGGCGACGAACGTTGCCGCCGCATTCGGCAAAGATCGCATGCGAACCAGCCAGCGCCAGCGCCGTTTGCGAGATCAGCCGCCCCTCGAAATCGCCGGGGAAGTCGGCAAGGTCCAGCAGCACGGCATCGAAGCGGCGGCTCTTCAATCCGGCGATCAGTTCGTCGGCCGTGGTGCTGGACACGAACAGCGGCTGGCGCGGGCGTGTGCGGTGCCACTCCGCCGTCAATGCCGCCAGCATGTGGGCGATTTCGCTTTCCGGTCCAAGCGGCATGACGGAACCCAGCCGCCACGTCGCCGCCGCGCGGCGGAAACGGTCTCCGGAGGACTGCGACAGCCGGCTCCAGATGTCGATCAGGTCTTCGGCGATCGGAATGGCTGCAAGACCTTCGGGTGTACAGGTGATGCCAGAGGCGGAACGCAGCAGCAGCGGGAAGCCGAGCGCACGTTCCAGATCGGCCAGCTGGCGGGTCAGTTGCGGCTGGCCGAGGCCAAGCTGTTTTGCCGTACTGCGAATACTGCCATTGCGGGCGCAGGCGACAAACCGCTGCAAGATCGTCAGGCCGATCGACGGGACCGTGGCTTTGGGAGCAGGCTGGCCGGCGACATTGGTCAGCGCCTTCGCGGCCAGGCTCACGGCTGCAAAGTCTTCAAATCGGCGGCGGGCTTCGAGCGTGGGAACGAGATTGCCGCCTTCGCTACGCACCAGCGGCACAGAAATCGCCGCCTCCAAACGCTTCAGGGCTGCGCTGACGCTGGTCACCGGGCGGCCGGTGCGTCGTGCCGCCTTGCGGATGCCGCGCTCCTCCAGCACGGCATGCACGATCGTCAGGGTCGCTATGTCCATTGGTATCTGCAGCTCATGAATAATCCAGATGGTCAGGCAAACGATGTTCGGATTATGGCATCTTGTGTTCTGTCTTTGGGATATATCACAATCGACCGGAAAGCGAATAGCATGCCGGCAACGGGGTAACGACGGCATGCTGACTTCTGCAAAAACCACTGTCCTGACGGGGCGGCCGCTCGATTTTGCGACGCTGCAAAAGATTGGCGTCGGAACCTTCGTGCCAGTGGTTGCAGACAATGCCTTTGAAAAGGTCGAGGCCGCCCATCGGGTGATCGCCGACAGGATCGCTATGGGACTGCCGGTCTACGGCGCCAATACCGGCGTCGGCTCGATGAAAGACCGGCTCTGGACGGCGGGCGATCTCGCCGAGTTCAACAGTGCCCTGGTCAAGGCCCATCATTTCGGCACAGGCGAATTCTTCCGCCAGCCGATCGTGCGCAAGGCGATCGCGATCCGGATCAACACGGCACTTGGCGGCCATACGGGCTGCAGTGTCGACCTGGTCAAGGCCTTTCTGGCGCTGCTCGAACACGGGGTGGTGCCGGCCGTGCATCGCCATGGGTCTATCGGCTGTGCCGATATCGGCCTGATGGGGCAGGTGGCCTCCGTCCTGACCGGTGCCGGAGAGGCCTTCTTAGCAGGCGAATTGATGTCGGCGGAGGAGGCGCTGTCGCGCGCCGGTCTTCAGCCTTTCGTCATGCAGCCGCGCGATGCGCTGGCGGCGCTGAGCGTCAATGCGATTGCCTACGCCGCCGCATCCGACGTCTTGCGCGAAGCCGCATCCGCAGTCCGCGTGCTGATGGTGACCGGATTGATGTCGTCGCTGGCGCTCGGCGCGTCGGCCGATCCCTGGCGGGTGGCGGCGACCCTCGGCACGCGCGGCGATGCGCTGGTCGGCTCGTGGCTTTATGGCCAGTCCGGTGTGGTCGACTGGCCGCTGCCGACCGCAATCCACGATCCCTTGAGTTTGCGCATGACGGCGCAGGTCTTTGGCGCTTCGGTCGATACGCTGCTGGTCGCCGCCGAGCGCCTGGTCGATGCGACCTATTTGTCCGACGACAATCCGGTCGTGATGGGCGGGCAGGTCCATGCCTCCGGCGCCTCGCTGCCGCTGACGACGACGCTTTATATTGAGACGGCGCAGATCGGCTTTTCGCACGTGGCGCGCAACGTGCTCAACCGCTGCATCCTTCTGTCCAACGGTGTGCGGCGAAACCTGCCGATCAATCTCGTGGCACCCGGCGAGGTCGCCAGCGGACTTGGGCCGCTGCTGAAGCTGGTGGTCGAGCTTTACATGCGCGTGCAGTCGATGGCGGTGCCGCTCTCGGCGCAGTCGATCGTCGTTGCCGGCGGGCTGGAGGAGGAGGCGACTTTCCTGCCGCTGATCGTTGAGCGCATGGAAACGCAGGTCCGCGATCTGCGCCAGATGGCGGCAATCGAGGCGCTGCTCTCGGCGCAGGCGATCGATCTTCTCGGCGATGTGCCCGACGGGGTGACGCGGATTGCCTATGACGGCGTGCGGGCACTCAGTCCGATTTATCTGAAGGACCGGCCGCTTTCCAGCGAGATCGAGGCTTTGCATCGGGCGTTTGCCTCGAATGAACTGCTGAAAGCTTTTGTCGCGGCGGCACCGATGCCAGAATTCGATGATTTTTTTGCCCTGTCCATCTGATCGTTCACTGGTCCGGAAATTGAAGGAACTGCCATGTCCGATTTCGATCTGGTCCTCAAAGGCACCGTCGTTCTTCCCGACAGTATCGTCGAGGCCGGCCATGTGGCGGTGCGCGACGGCAAAGTGGTTCATGTCGGGCAGGGCGCCATGCCGGCCGCGCGGGAACGCCATGATCTCGGCAAGGCGCTGATCCTGCCGGGTGCGATCGATGCGCAGGTGCATTCGCTTTCCCAGAAGGATCAGGAGGATTTCATCTGGTCGACGGGCTCGGCTGCGGCCGGCGGCGTCACCACGATTGTCGACATGCCCTATGACGAGGGCGATCTCGTCTGCTCGGCGGACGCCGTGAAACGCAAGATCGATCATGCCGGAAAACAGGCCCGTGTCGATTTTGCGCTCTATGGCACGATTGATCCTGAAGAAGGGCCGGCGCGTATTCCCGAGATGGTCGAGGCAGGTGTCGCCGCCTTCAAGTTCTCGACCTTCGGCACCGACCCGAAGCGCTTTCCGCGGATTCCGGCCGCGCTCCTCGAAGCCTGCTTTGCCGCCATCGCGCCGACCGGTTTGACTGCGGGTGTGCACAACGAGGACGACGAGGCGGTGCGCGCGGCGATCGAGAAGGTGAGGGCTGCCGGCATTACCGATTACCGGGCGCACGGCCTGTCGCGGCCGGCGTTGACCGAACTTCTGGCGACCAACCAGATCTATGAAACGGGTGCCGCCACCGGCTGCCCGGCGCATGTGGTGCATTGCTCGCTCGGCCGCGGCTACGAGATCGCCAGCGCCTATCGGGCGCAGGGTTTTCGCGCGACGATCGAATGCTGCATCCACTATCTTGTTCTCGACGAGGAAAACGATGTCGCGCGCCTTGGCGGCAAGGCCAAGATCAATCCGCCGATCCGCTCACGTGCCGAGGTCGAAAAGCTCTGGCGCCATGTCGCCGACGGCAATGTGACGCTGGTCTCGACCGACCACGTCTCCTGGTCGGAAAACCGCAAGACCAATCCGGACATGCTCGCCAATGCCTCCGGCGTGCCCGGACTCGAAGTCATGGTGCCGCTGTTCGTCAAGGGCGCGCTGGAGCGCGGCATCCCGCTCACCCGCGCGGCCGAACTGATGAGCCTCAACCCGGCACGGCATTTCCGGTTGGAGCATGCGAAAGGCGCACTGGAGGCAGGCAAGGACGCGGACATCACCGTTTTAACTCCGGAACCCTACACCTATGACGCCGCAGCAAGTGGTCACAACGTCGTCGGCTGGTCGCCCTATAACGGCATTCTTCTGCCTTGGCGGGTGTCGGCCACCTATCTGCGCGGGCGGCTGGCCTTTGACGGCACGTCGGTCCTGTCTGAGCCAGGAACAGGGTCCTTCGTCCGGCCCTTGCCAACCCTGCCTGTGATGAGAGGCGTGGCATGAAAGCGCGGGAAAGCAATCTGCCTGTTGATGCGAAGCGGATCGCCGACACGATAAAGGGGCTGGCGCGGATCACTGAGCCGGACCGGCCCTACACCCGCCGCGCCTTTACGCCGCTGTTTCTAGACGGCCGCGCCTTTCTCGAACAGCAGTTCAAGGCAGCCGGGCTCGAAACCCGCATCGATGCGGCCGGCAATCTGATCGGCCGGCGCAAAGGCCGCAGATCCGGGCTCGGCACGATCATGCTCGGCTCGCATTCCGACACCGTGCCGGAAGGCGGGCGTTTCGATGGCATCGCCGGGGTTGCAAGCGCGCTCGAGGTCGCCCGTTCGCTCTCCGATGCTGGTGTTCACCTCGACCACGATCTGGAAATCGTCGATTTTCTGGCCGAGGAGGTGTCGATCTTCGGCGTCTCCTGCATCGGCAGCCGCGGCATGGTCGGCCTGTTGCCGGATGGCTGGCTGAGCCGGGCGCAAGGCGACCTCACGCTGCGCCAGGGCATTGTCGAGGTTGGCGGCGATTCCTCGCGACTGGCGAGCCAGAAGCGCTCGGACATCCGCGCCTTTCTCGAACTGCATATCGAGCAGGGGTCGGTACTTGAGAAAGAGAAATGCGATATCGGCGTCGTCACCGCCATTGCCGGGATCACGCGCATCGAGATCCTCGTCGAAGGCCAGGCCGATCATGCCGGAACGACGCCGATGGGCGGTCGCCGGGATGCGCTGGTGGCGGCCTCGCGGCTGGTGGTCGCCATCGAGAAACTAGCCATCGAGCTTTCAAAGGGTGAGGGGCATTTCACCGCGACGGTGGGCGAGTTTTCGATCGAGCCGAACGCTGCCAATGTCGTCCCTCGCGGGCGCGGCTTTTGATCGATGCCCGTGCGGAACTGCGGCCCGACATGGATCGCTTCATCGCGGAAATCTCCGAACTGGTCGAGTGGATGGCGCAGGCAACCGGGATCGTCATCGCGGAACCGAAGATCATCTCGGACAATCAGCCGACGCCGGGCGATCCGCTGATCCTGCGGCTCTTCGATGCTGCCTGCAAGGCGACCGGCGCCAGCCATCGCTGCATGGCATCGGGCGCCGGCCACGACACGGCCTGGATGGCACGGATTTCTCGGGCCGCGATGATCTTCGTTGCCTGCCGCGAAGGCCGGTCGCATACGCCGGACGAGTGGGCCGAGAACGATGACATCGCGCTCGGCGCGGCCGTGCTGCTTCATACAGTGGTTGAACTGGACGCCGAACTTCAGAAGCCGATTCAGGAGACGATGTAATGGGCCGGATTTTAAAGGAGAAAGACGTCGAGGCTGCGGTCAAGGGTGGGTCCGTTTACGCCGCCGGCGGCGGTGGCTGGGCCGATCATGGCCGCATGCTGGGCTATGCCGCCGTCTCGATCGGCAAGCCGGAACTGGTCTCGATCGACGAGCTCTCGGATGACGACTGGGTGGCGACGGCGGCCGCCATCGGCGCCCCGGCGTCCACGACCCCTGGGAAATGCGCGGCGTCGATTACGTCAAGGCGGTGGAGTTGCTGCAGGAAGCGCTGGGCGAGAAACTAACGGCGCTGATGGTCGGCCAGAACGGCAAGTCCTCGACGCTGAACGGCTGGCTGCCCTCCGCCATTCTCGGCACAAAGGTTCTGGACGCCGTCGGCGACATGCGGGCGCACCCGACCGGCGACATGGGGTCGATCGGCATGGCCGGATCGCCCGAGCAGATGATCCAGACGGCCGTTGGCGGCAATCGCGACGAGAACCGCTACATCGAACTGGTCGTGCGCGGCGCGACCGCAAAAGTGTCGCCGATCCTGCGCACGGCCTCCGATATGTCCGGCGGTTTTATCGCCTCCTGCCGCAATCCCTTGCGTGCCTCTTACGTGCGAAACAATGCGGCGCTCGGTGGCATATCGCTGGCCCTGACTCTGGGGGAGGCGATCATCGCGGCGGAAGGCAAGGGCGGCAGCGCCATCATCGACACGATTGCGAAAACCACCGGGGGCACGATCCTGGCCGAAGGCATCATCACCGACAAATCCGTCGTCTATACCAGAGAAGCCTTCGATATCGGCACGGTGACTCTCGGGAAGGGCGATGACGCCACGGTACTCCACATCATGAACGAATACATGGCGGTCGAGGATGCCGGCGGCACGCGGCTTGCGACCTTCCCTGATGTCATCACCACGCTGTCATCGGAGGGGAGCCTTTGAGCGTCGGGCAATTGCAGGTCGGCATGATGATTTTCGTTCTGCATGTGCCGAAGACGGTGATTCCGCTAGCCTCCAGCGTGCTTGATCCGAGCGTCTATCCGTCGGTGGAAAAGGCGATGGGGATTGAGTTGGCGCGGTATGCGCTGTCTGGCCGGACATAGGGGAGTGCGCCATGTCGCGTGATTCTGGTCTTGAGGAATTGATCGGACAAGAACTTGCTGGGCGAGACGGGGTTTCCCAGAAGCCAATGTTTGGAGGCTTTGCCTTTCTCCTTAATGGTAATCTTCTGTGCGCCGCGCGCAACGACGGCATGCTGGTGCGGCTTGGCAAGGGCAATGACGGCTGGGCACTAGCACTTGAGGGCATCGAACTCATGGTGATGGGCGAACGTCGCATGAATGGCTGGGTGCGTGCAGGCGTGGCTGCTTACGGAGATGACGCATTGCGTCGAAGACTGATCAGAGCGGCGATCAAATTCGTCGAGAGCCTGCCTGCGAAGTGAAATCGGCACGCCCTTAGCCGCGAGATGAATGTCGATGACAGTATTTGAAGGAACCGAGCATGCCCAAACCGAACCCCCGTCATCCGAACTTTCCCATCCCCGGTGGCCCCGAACTGCGCGCCAAAGGCTGGCGGCAGGAGGCGTTGTTGCGGCTCCTGGAAAACGTGCTGTCGGTCGGCGAGGACCCGGAGAACCTGATCGTCTATGCCGCACTCGGCAAGGCCGCGCGCAACTGGGCGTCGCACAGGGCGATTGTCAAGACGCTGATGGAGATGGACGAGGACCAGACGCTGGTGATCCAGTCGGGCAAGCCGGTCGCGCTGCTCAAGACCCATGCCAAGGCGCCGCTGGTGATCATGGCCAACTGCAACATTGTCGGCCAATGGGCGAAGGCCGAGGTGTTTTATGAACTGGAGAGGCAGGGACTGATCTGCTGGGGCGGGCTGACGGCGGGTGCCTGGCAATATATCGGCAGCCAAGGTGTCATCCAGGGCACCTATGAAATCTTCATGCGCATCGCCGAAAACCGTTTCGGCGGCGATCTCGCCGGTCGCTTCGTCCTGACGGCCGGTCTCGGCGGCATGGGCGGCGCGCAGCCGCTGGCCGGGCGCATGGCGGGCGCGGCGATCCTCTGCATCGATATCGATGCGGAGCGGGCGGAAAAGCGCAAGGCCATCGGCTATCTCGAACATGTCGCACCCGATCTCGATACGGCGCTGGCCATGATCGATCAGGCCGTGGAGGAAAAACGCGCTACATCGATCGGCCTCGTCGGCAATGCTGCCGCGCTGTATCCGGAAATTGCCCGGCGCGGCATCGTGCCCGATATCGTCACCGACCAGACCTCGGCGCATGATCTGGTCTACGGCTACGTGCCGAAGGGCATGAGCATCGAGGAGGTCAAGCGGCTGCGGGTCGATGGGCAGGGGCAATTGATGGCGGCCAGTCGCGCCTCTATCGTCGATCACGTCAAGGCCATGCTGGAATTCCAGGCCAAGGGTGCGGAAGTCTTCGACAACGGCAATCTCATCCGCACCCAGGCGCGGGACGGCGGCGTTGCCAATGCCTTCGATATCCCGATTTTCACCGAGGCTTATCTCCGGCCGCTGTTTGCCCGTGCCATCGGTCCGTTCCGCTGGATGGCGCTGTCGGGCGAGGAAAGCGATATTGCCCGCATCGACGATCTGCTTCTGAACATGTTTTCCGACAATAAGATCGTCACCAACTGGATAAGGCTGGCGCGGGCGCATGTGCCGTTCGAGGGGCTGCCGGCGCGTATCGCTTGGCTTGGCCATGGCGAGCGCACGCAGCTGGCCGTCGCCGTCAATTCACTGGTAGCAACGGGCGAACTGAAAGGTCCGATCGCCTTTTCCCGCGATCATCTCGATGCCGGCGCCATGGCGCATCCGAACATCATGACCGAGCGCATGAAGGACGGCTCCGATGCGATCGCCGACTGGCCGCTGCTCGACGCCATGCTGCTCTGCTCCTCCATGGCCGACCTCGTCGTCGTCCATTCCGGCGGCGGCGGTTATGCCGGCTACATGACCAGCTGCGGCGTGACTGTGATCGCTGATGGCACGGAAGAGGGTGCAGAGCGGCTGAGCCACGCGCTGACCAACGACACGTCGCTCGGCGTCATCCGCTACGCCGATGCGGGCTATGAGGAGTCGGTCGATGAGATCGAGAGGAAGGGGATTGGGTATGTGGCGCTTGATTGAAGCGTAACGGTGACAATTGTTCTCTTGCGCCAGATCTCTCAAGCGCGTGAATTGCGATCAGGCGATTCAAGTCGCGACACGATGTCGGAGGCCAGATTGACAGTAGTTTCCACCTTATCACCCGCCCTGCGTTTACCGACATTTGATGACGTCAGGACAGCGCAGAACCGAATTTCCGGAGTGGCGCATGTCACGCCGGTTTTGACGTCGAAGACCGCCGATGCGATGGCGGGCGCCAGGCTCTTTTTCAAGGCGGAAAATCTGCAGCGGAGCGGAGCTTTCAAGTTTCGCGGCGCCTACAATTCCGTCTCGGCGCTGGAGCCCGACATTCGTCGCACTGGTGTTGTGGCCTTTTCTTCCGGCAACCACGGGCAGGCGCTCGCCTATGCGGCTCAGCTCTTCGGCGTTTCCGCAGTCATCGTCATGCCGCAGGATACGCCCGCGATGAAAGTGGCAGCGACCAGAGGTTATGGCGCTGAGATCGTTTTTTACGATCGCTATACCGAGGACCGCGAGGCGATCACCCGGCGGATTGCTGCAGAACGGCATGCCACGATTATTCCACCCTATGATCATGCGGACGTCATTGCCGGGCAGGGCACGGCGGCGCTGGAACTGATCGAAGAGGTCGGCGAGATCGATTATCTCGTCGCTCCGCTCGGCGGTGGCGGCTTGCTGGCCGGTTGCGCGCTCAGCGCCAAGGCTCTGTCGCCGGGCTGCAAGATTATTGGTGTCGAGCCGGAGGCAGGCGACGACGGCCGGCAATCATTGCGCAAGGGTGAGATCGTGCGCATTCCCGTGCCGAAGTCCATTGCTGACGGTGCGCTGACCACCTATCTCGGACAACATAATTTTCCGATCCTGAAACGCGATGTCCACGACATCGTCACGGTGAGCGATACGCAACTGATCGACACCATGCGCTTCTTTGCCGAGCGTATGAAGATCATCGTCGAACCGACGGGTTGCCTTGCCGCCGCGGCCGTTCTGCACGGCGCTGTTGCGTGCGCCGGCAAAAGGGTGGGTATCATTCTCAGCGGCGGAAACGTCGATCTGAAGACTTTCAACGCTCTTTTCAACGGGTGTTAAACTGGCGGATGCCGTGTGGAATGCACGGCGGAACCTACAGTCAAAGATAGGCATCGGCATGCAGGCGCTGGCCAGCCCCAAACATTTTGCCGATGCCCGGGGTGCCCTGAGTTGTCAGGGCGCTGCGCAGCACATACCCGGTCCGCTTGTATTCGTCCGTGCCCGGATTATGCCGCCACGAGCGCCAGTTGCGCGCGTGCTTGCAGGATCTGCGAGCAGGCGTTCGCCGCCTCGATGCCCTTCAGCACGAAGTGCTCGCGGAAGAAGCGGATGTGCACCTCGGTTTCCTGGAAGTGATGCGGGGTGAGTACGGTCGAAAGCACAGGCACACCGGTGTCGAGTTGCACGCGCATCATCGCATCAAGCACGGTGCCGGCGACGAAGTCGTGGCGATAGATGCCGCCATCAACGATGAAGGCGGAACCGATAATGGCGGAGAAGCGGCCGGTCTTTGCAAGCGTCTGCGCATGAAGCGGGATTTCGAGCGCGCCGGGCACATCGAAGATCTCGATGTCGGAGGTGTTTCCGCCGAGCTTTTTCCAGTGGGCGACGAAGGCGTTGACGCATTGATCGACGATATCGGCGTGCCAGCGCGCGCGGATGATGGCGATTTTCTGGGTCGGGTGGGAGGCAATTGTCATGTCGGTCTGGCCTTTCAAGGTTGCCATTTTTCAATGATCCCCTTGGGCGAACACGCAGGCACACTCTCCCCGGCAAGGGGACAGGTTATCTGCTTGCTCTCTTTCATCCGGACTTTAACCGTCGGCTCCGGATTTCGACCGGATCTGCTGACCTCTTCACGGTGAGATGAAGAGCGCTCGCGGGCTTCGGGGATTTCTCCCCGCTACCGCCGGTGGGGAGTTTCACCCCGCCCTGAGAACGTGCAGCATGAACTATAGAGATGCAGCGCTCAGCGTCAAAGGTCGCGGACGACATGCCAAACGAAAAACGCGACAGTTCCATCCTGTCGCGTTCTTCCTATAGGGCATATTTTTCCAACTGTCAGTCGCGGACGATCAACAGGTCGCTCGCCGTGAAGCGCAGGGTGACCGTTTCACCGACTGACGGTGGCGTGAGGCCCGGGCTGTTGAACATGTCGAATGAAATGACGGCGGGGCCGACCTTCATGCGCGTGCGGATGACGGAGCCGAGGAAGTTGCTGGTGATGACCTCTCCGACAAGGGCAGTGTCGCCTTTCGCACCTTCCGCGATCGAGCCGGCTTCGGGGCGAAGCGCCAGCGAAATCGTGTCGCCGACCTTTGACGCCCCGAGGGGTTCCTTGAGCGTGATGCCCTGGTCGCCGATGGAAATGCGGTTGGAGGCCGGATCGACGACCTTGGCTTCGATGAGGTTCAACGTGCCGACAAAGGAGGCAACAAAGCGCGTCGAGGGCCGGTTGTAGATGTCGAAAGGAGTGCCAATCTGGTCGGCGCGGCCGCCATTCATGACAACGATGCGATCCGAGATCGACAGCGCCTCTTCCTGGTCATGGGTGACGAAGACGGTGGTGATGCCGAGTTGCTGCTGGATCATGCGGATTTCTTCACGCAGCGAGACGCGGATCTTGGCGTCGAGCGCGGAGAGCGGCTCGTCCAAAAGCAATACCTGCGGTTTGGGTGCCAACGCTCGGGCCAGTGCCACGCGCTGCTGCTGGCCGCCGGAAAGCTGGAACGGGTAACGGCTACCGAGATCCGGCAGGCCGATCAGTTTCAGCATTTCAGCGACGCGGTTGTCGGCAACCGAGCCGGTGATGCCCTTGACCTTCAGGCCGAAGCCGACATTCTGGGCGACGGTCAGATTGGGGAACAGCGCATAGGCCTGGAAGACCATGCCGATGTTGCGCTGGTTCGGACGCTTGGAGACGACGTCCTTGCCGTCGATCAGGATCGCGCCCGAGGATGAGGTCTCAAACCCCGCGACCATGCGCAGCACCGTCGTCTTGCCGCATCCCGAGGGCCGAGCAGCGAGATGAACTCGCCTTTCTCGATCGCGAGATTGAAGTCTTTCACAACCCGGTTCTGTCCGAAGACCTTTTCCAGATTCTTGATGTCGAGAAAAGCCATTAGCGTTGTGCTCTCGTATGTTTGGAGAAACGGGTAACCAGCTGGATCAGGCCCATGCAGGCCCATGTGATACCGAAGGCGATGACGGCGAGCGCCGCAGGCTCATAAGCCCGGTTGGCGCCGAGAAGCTGCATGTAGGGTCCGAAGGCCGGACGGTTGAGCAGGGCGGCCATCGTGAATTCTCCGATGACGATCGCAAAGGTCAGGAAGGCGCCCGAAAGCACGGCGACCAGAACATTGGGCAGGATGATGCGCGACAGGATGGTGATCCAGCCGGCGCCGAGACTTTGCGCCGCCTCGGTCAGCGTCGTCACATCGATGGTGCGCAATCCCGTATCGACCGCACGGTACATGTAGGGCAAAGCCAGCGTCGCATAACCGAACATCAACAGGATATTGGTGCCCGTGGTCGTGCCTGTCAGCGGCAGCCAGCTCGACGTGTTGTAGAGGCGGATGTAGCCGAAGACGATGACGATTGCCGGGATGACCAGCGGCAGCAGTGTGACGAACTCGATATAGGGTCGGAGGCCCGGCATCTTGAGACGGACCCAATAGGCGGTGGGGACAATCAAGAGGATTCCGAAAAGGATGGTGAACAGCGCCATCATCACCGAGAAACCGAAGGTCTCCTGGAACTTCGGATCCGCCAACACCCGCGCATAGGCGTCGAAGGAATATTCGCCGCGCCGCATTTTCAGCGAGAAGTTGGTCATGCCGATGAGCGGCAGGAAGAAATAGAGCAAGCCGAAAATCAGCGCGCCCCAGGCCCAGATGCGCTTCATTTCAGCCACCTTTCACTGCGTGCACGCAGCCAGATATAAATTGCATTGGCGATGCCGGTGATGACGATCATGCCGAAGGCAAGCGCATAGCCGAGATGAGGGTCGCCCAGAACGTCGCCGCGGATCTGCGCAAACAGCAGGATGGGCACGATATTCAGTGAAGATCCGGTCAGCGCGATCGCGGTGGCGACGGCGCCGAAGGCATTGGCAAACAGCAGCGCAAGCGTGCCGAGCAGCGAGGGAAACAGGATCGGAAAGGCGACCATCCGCCAATATTGCGGACCGGTTGCGCCGAGGATTTCGGCCGCCTCGCGCCATTCGCGCTTCAAGCCGTCGAGCGCTGGCGTGATGATCAGCACCATCAGCGGAATCTGGAAGAACAGGTAGGTTAGCGTCAGGCCCCAGAAGGACAGGAGATTGAAACCCAACAGACGCAGATCAAGGCCGAGTTGCGTTTTCAGGAAGACCGTGAGGAGCCCGACCGGGCCGAGCGTCGCGAGGAAGGCGAAGGCCAGCGGCACGCCGGCGAAATTGGAGGCAACGCCCGAAAAGGTCAGGAGCGGTCCACGGATCCATTGCGGCAAGCCGCCAAGCACGACCGCGGACGAAACACCAAAGCCGATGATGCAGCCCAGAATGGCCGATGCCAGGCTGATCTTGATGGAGATCCAGTAGGCCGCCATGATCGAGGGCGTGAAGAGGCCGCGAATGTTGTCGAGCGTCAGCGTTCCATCGGGAGTCTGGAAGGCGCCCAGCACGATCTTCATCGTCGGCATGATCAGGAAAAGCGTGACGAAAACGGCAAAGGGCAGGACGCCCAGCCACTGCACGGGAAATCTTCGCCGCGAGGGCACCGGCACGGTCGCCGCCGGGATACTGGTTTTGTCGGATTGCATCCTGTGGTTTCTCCGGCCGGGATACGGCGTGGCCTGTTCAAGCGAAACCCGTCCCGGCCGTAAGGGCCGGGACGGGTGCATTCAAGGACGATTACTGAACGTTTGCGCCCACGACCTTGTCCCAGCCGCCGGTGACGGCAGCCTTGTTGGCATCGACTTCTTCGAGAGTCGGGAAGTATGCCTTTTCATAGGAGGCTGCCGGCGGCAGCTTGTCGAGCAGGTCCTGCGGGATCTTGCCAGCCTTCGACATGGCGTTGAAGCGGGCCGGGTGGCAATAGCCCTTCAGCCAGCCAAGCTGACCTTCGTCGGAATAGAGATATTCCATCCACAGCTTGGCAGCGTTCGGGTGCGGCGCATAGGCGGAGATCGCCTGAACGTAGACGCCGGCGAGAACGCCCTTTTCCGGAACGATGACTTCAACCGGCGGGTTGCCGGCCAGCGTGTCCTTGGCGGCAAGCGCGTTATAGTCCCACATGACCACGATCGGGGTCGCGCCCTGTGCCAGCGTACCGGACTTGCCGATGACCGGAACGAAGTTGCCGGCCTTATTGAGTTCGCCGAAATACTTCAGGCCGGCTTCGCCAGCATCCTTGCCGGAAGCAGCACCCGAAGCGAGACCAGCGGCGAGAACACCCAGGATGGCCTGGTTCGAAGCGCGCGGATCACCGGCGAGAGCAACCTGTCCGGCATATTCCGGCTTCAGAAGATCAGCCCAATCCTTCGGGGTGTTGGCAACCAGGTCCTTGTTCACGAGCAGCGACATGACGCCGTAATAGTCGCCATACCAGTGGCCGTCGGCATCCTTGATCGTGTCGGGAATTTCATCCCAGGTGGAAACCTTGTAGGGCTGGGTCAGGCCTTCGGCCTTAGAGGAGGGGCCGAACGACAGGCCGACGTCGATCACGTCGGGAGCCTGCGGGCCCTTGTTGTCCTTGTTGGCCTTGATGGCTTCGATTTCGTCGGCCGAGCCAGCATCGGGGTTCAGTTCGTTGACGGTGATTTCCGGATACTTGGCCTTGAAGCCGGCGATGACGCCGCCATAACCGCACCAGTCATGCGGAAGCGCGATCGTCGTAAGCGTGCCTTCGGCCTTTGCTGCGGCGATCAGTTCGGCGCTTGGCTCGGCGGAAGCCATGGCCGTCGAAGCGACGATCATGGCGGTGGAAAGCGAAAGCAGGCGGCGCATATGTGTAAGCACTGGTCTTCTCCTTTGGTTATTTCAGTCAGTTTCGATGAAGCTGATACTGGGGTCCGATGAAGCTTATGTGACAGGCTTTGGTCTTGCCGCGACGAGATCGTCGCTCCTGGAACATATTCATTTCATTCTGTAAATTGCGGTCCACAAGGCTGCGAACCTCCTCGTTTTTCCCTTTTTGGGGCCGACAGGCGTTTCGCTTGTCCTCCCGGTCTTGCCGTACTCCTCCTAAAGCGGCTTTCGAAAAAGTCGGGTTGAATCGAACAGGGCTTCCAGCGTCTTCATCCTGTCGCGGGTTTCGTCCCAGATCGAGCTTTGAACCGCTTCGATCAGGGCTTCCACTGCAAACAGGATAACGACCGAGCTGTCCCAGGCCGATGGTGCTTCGATCTGGATCCGGAAGATGCGGCGCGCGGATTTGGCGACCGGCGAACTCCATTGATCCGTGAAAAGGATGATTTCGACGCCACGATCCCGGGCGATCTTCGCGAGGGTTTCCATTTCCTGTTCGTAGCGGCGGATGTCGAAGATGATCAGCACGTCACCCGGCTTCATATCCAGCACGTAGTGCGGCCAGGAACTGGAATTGGCGGCAATCTGCGTGACGCCGGAACGGATGACCTGAAGATGGGTGAAGAAGTAGTCGGCCAAGGCCCCGGTAATGCGCCCGCCAACCAGATAGATGCTGCGCTTGCGATCGGCGATCAGCGCAGCGGCCCCGTCGAATTCCTGGGTTTCGATCTGCGCCAGCGTTGCCCGCATATTGTTCATGATGGCATCGGCGAAGCGGTTGAGAATATGCGTTCCCGGAGCATTCGCTGCCCAGCGGTCGTGTTTGCTGATCGGATTGGAAATCGTCGCTTCCAATTCCTGGTGCAGGCGAGACTGGAAATCCGGGAAACCGCGAAACCCCAGTTTCTGGACCATGCGCGCAACCGTCGGCGTCGAGACACGGGCATTCTCGGCAACAGTCGTGATGCTGCCGAGCCCGGACACCGGATAGTTGTCGAGAAGCGTCTCAGCCAGCTGTTTCTCCGCGCGGGTCAGCGAGGTGAAACGTGCACTGATTACATCCGACACCGTCATGGAGGTGGCGACGTTGGTCAAATTTATTCCCCTGAAGCCGATCTACGCCAGCTTTGTGACAGATTAAACATCGCTGTCACAATTCGAGTCAATCAGTTTTTTGAAGAGATCGTTTCAGATTTCGATTGACAGTGCGCGATTAGTGAAGAATTCTTTTCACTAATGTAACCTTAATGCAGTGGTGCGGGTGTGGCGGGGCTTTTGACAGATGCGGACGGCAGCCCGGTTGCAACAGACAATCCGGACGGCACGAGCCCTTTTCTTTTCGTATGCGAACATGCGTCACGGCGACTGCCGCAGCGCATGGGGACGCTGGGTTTGACGCAGGAGGCGCTTGAAAGCCACATTGCCTGGGATCCGGGCGCTCTGGCGGTATCCGCGTTGATGTCGAAGCAACTGGATGCAGCCCTTTTCCACCAGCGCTTTTCGCGTCTGGTCTATGACTGCAACAGGCCGCCCGAGGCGGACGCTGCGATGCCCGCGGTCAGCGAAATCTTCAACATTCCCGGCAATGCCGGATTGTCGAGTGAGGACCGCCTGGCGCGCACGCAAGCCATCTACTACCCCTTCCGGGAAGGGTTGGCCGACCTCATCGCGGCCCGCGTTCGGAAAGGGCAGCCGACTGTCCTTGTGACGATGCACAGCTTTACGCCGGTCTATCACGGCAAGCCGCGTTCGGTGGAGGTCGGCATCCTGCATGACGCGGACGCAAGGCTCGCCGATGCCATGCTGGCCGCGGCGGTGGCCGACGGAGCCGCCTTCGATACCCGTCGCAATGAGCCCTATGGGCCGGCTGACGGCGTCACGCACACGCTGATTGAGCATGGCCTGAAGAATGGCCTGCTCAACGTAATGATCGAGATCCGCAATGATCTCGTTTCGGATGAAACCGGTCAAAGGGTCATGGCCGGTTATCTGGCAGGGCTGCTGGGCGAAGGCCTCGCATCGCTGCCGCAATAAAAGACCTGGGGAGCGGCTTGTCCGCGGAGAACTGGCCCATGGTCGTCCATGGGGTTTGGGCGTCTGGCAATACCGCCGGAGGTCAGTTGTTACAGGGGAAAAACATGTCAGATTATACCGATCTGGACAAGAAGCAGGATATGCACGTCCTGCATTCCATGGGTTATGCTCAGGAACTTGAACGAAGGATGAGCTCCTTCTCGAACTTCGCGATTTCGTTTTCAATCATCTGCATCATGTCCGGGGGATCAATTCGCTCGCCCAGGCGACGTCCGGCGCCGGCGGTATCGCGATCGGGATCGGCTGGCCGCTCGGCTGCCTGATGTCGGGCTTCTTTGCGCTGGCACTTGCACAGATTTCGTCCGCCTATCCGACGGCCGGCGGCCTTTATCACTGGGGTTCCATCCTCGGCAACAGGTTTACCGGCTGGCTTTCGGCCTGGCTGAACCTGCTCGGTCTCATCACGGTTCTCGGCGCCATCAACGTTGGTACCTACTACTTCTTCTTTGGTGCATTCGGGGCCTATTTCGGCATGGAAGACACGCTTCTGGTCCGCGTCACCTTCGTTGCGGCGATCACTGCGGTCATGGCGCTGATCAATCACATGGGGATCGGCCTTACCGCAAAGCTGACGGATATGTCGGGCTACCTCATTCTGGCAGCCGCCATCGGCCTGACGATCGTTTGCCTGGCGAGCGCGCCATCCTACGAAATCAGCCGTCTTTTCACCCTGACCAACTATTCGGGTGAGGCCGGCGGCAATGTCTGGCCTGCTGTGTCGAGTGGCTGGGTGTTTGCACTTGGTCTTCTCCTGCCGATCTACACGATCACTGGTTACGACGCCTCGGCCCATACCTCGGAAGAAACGGTCAAGGCGCAGATTTCCGTGCCGCGGGGCATGGTATCATCCGTTCTCTGGGCCTCGATCTTCGGCTACATCATGCTGTGCTCCTTCGTGCTCATGATCCCGAACATGGACGACGCGGCAAAGCAGGGCTGGAACGTGTTTTTCTGGGCCATGGACACCCAGGTCAACAGCACGATCAAGATGGTGCTCTACGTTGCCATCGTCATCTCGCAGTTCCTCTGCGGCCTGGCGACGGTCACATCCGTTTCGCGCATGATCTTTGCGTTCTCGCGTGACAAGGGATTGCCGGGCTCCAGCATGCTTGCAAAAGTCAGCCCGAAGTTCCGCACCCCGGTTGCCGCGATCTGGGCCGGCTCGATCCTGTCGGTTCTGTTTGTCTGGGGAACCTCGAAAATCACCATCGGCGAGGCTTCGGCCTATGCGATCGTGGTCTCCTGCACCGTCATCTTCCTATTCCTGTCTTTCGCCCTTCCGATCGGTCTCGGTCTTCTGGCGCATGGGACACCGAAGTGGAACAAGATGGGTCCGTGGGATCTTGGCGCTGCCCGCTTCAAACTGGTTGCAGTGCTCGCCCTCATCTCGATGGTCGTGATGTTCGTTATCGGCGTACAGCCGCCGAACGACTGGGCGCTCTATATCACCGTGGGCTTCCTGATCCTGACCGGTGTTGTCTGGATAGTCTTCGAAAACAAGCGCTTCAAGGGACCGCCGATCGGTGCCGAAGTCGCTCGCCGTCAGTCGGAAATTGCCGCGGCGGAGAAGGCGGTCGGCGAGATCTGATTGCCATTGTTTAATCGCGGACCGGCGGCAACCCCGTCGGTCCGTCCGGAACATCAGACGGCGCCGGGCGCCCAACACTGGATGAAGACATGAGCGCGAGCTATTCGTTTGAGGACTTGAAGAAGGATGTCGCCGAAGGCCGCATCGATACGGTTCTGGCCTGCCAGATCGACATGCAGGGACGCCTGATGGGCAAGCGCTTCCATGCGCAGTTCTTCGTCGACAGTGCCTGGGAAGAGACCCATAGCTGCAACTATCTGCTGGCCACAGACCTCGAAATGGAAACCGTGCCGGGCTACAAATCGACGAGCTGGGAATCCGGTTATGGCGACTACACGATGAAGCCGGATCTTTCGACGCTTCGCCGCATTCCCTGGCTCGAAGGTACGGCGCTGGTGCTCTGCGACCTTCTGGACCACCACACCCACAAGGAAGTGCCGCATTCGCCGCGCGCCATCCTGAAGAAGCAGGTCGCCAGGCTGGAGGCCATGGGTCTCAAGGCCTTCATGGCGACCGAACTCGAATTCTTCCTCTTCGACCAGTCCTATGACGATGCCCGGACAAGCGGCTATCGCGACCTGCGGCTGGCGAGCGGATACAATGAAGACTACCACATCTTCCAGACCACCAAGGAAGAGGATGTCATGCGGGCGATCCGCAACGGCCTTCAGGGCGCCGGTATCCCGGTGGAAAACACCAAGGGTGAGGCCTGGGCCGGTCAGGAAGAGGTCAATGTGCGCTATGCCGACGCGCTGACCATGGCCGACCGCCACGTCATTATCAAGAACGGCTGCAAGGAAATCGCCTGGAGCAAGGGCAAGGCGATCACCTTCCTCGCCAAGTGGAACCAACAGGCTGCCGGCTCCTCGTCGCATATTCACCAGTCGCTGTGGAGCGCCGACGGCCAGACGCCGAAATTCTTCGACAAGGATGCCGAATTCGGCATGTCCGAGCTGATGCGGCACTATGTGGCCGGCCTTCTCGCCCATGCCGGCGAGATCACCTATTTCCTTGCTCCCTACATCAACTCCTACAAGCGCTTCGTCGCCGGCACCTTCGCCCCGACAAAGGCGATCTGGTCGAAGGACAACCGCACCGCCGGATACCGTCTTTGCGGTGAGGGCAGCAAGGGCATCCGCATCGAATGCCGTGTCGGCGGGTCGGATCTGAACCCCTATCTCGCCATGGCAGCGCTGATCGCTGCCGGCATTGCCGGGATCGAGGGAAAGATGGAGCTCGAAGCGCCGTTCGTCGGCGATGCCTATGCCGGCAAGAACATCCGCGAAATCCCGCGTACTTTGCGTGATGCCACCGCCGCCTTGAATGGTTCGAAAATGCTGCTCGATGCCTTCGGCGAGGATGTGATCGAGCACTACACCCGCGCTGCCGAATGGGAGCAGGAAGAATACGACCGCAGGATCACCGACTGGGAAGTCGCGCGCGGTTTCGAGCGGGCGTGACGTCATATTTCGGGTGCAGTCGCACCGTATCAGCCACGGACAGGGTTCGACCCTTCCGTGGCGAAACTATTCTCAAAGACGACAAGACAGGAAGATGATCATGACCATGATCCAGTGCATTTCCCCGATCGATGGATCGGTTTATGCGGAACGTCCGGCGATGGAGGGGGCGGCAGCGTCGGCTGCCGTTGCCCGTGCACGCGCTGCGCAGAAGGATTGGGCCAAGCGCCCGATCGAGGACCGCGTCAAGCTCGTTCTCGCCGGTGTCGCGCGCCTCAACGAGATGGTCGATGAGGTCGTGCCGGAACTGGCCTGGCAGATGGGTCGACCGATCCGTTACGGCGGCGAATTCCGCGGCTTCAACGAGCGCTCGAACTATGTCGCGGCGATTGCGGCGGATGCTCTGGCGCCCATTATTGTCGAGGACAGTGCAAGCTTCGAGCGCCGCATCGAGCGCGTCGCCCATGGTGTCGTCTTCGTCATCGCGCCGTGGAACTATCCCTATATGACGGCGATCAATACCGTTGCCCCGGCGCTGATGGCCGGCAACACCGTGATCATCAAACATGCCAGCCAGACGATCCTGGTTGGCGAGCGCATGGTGCGCGCCTTTGTCGAGGCGGGTGTTCCGGAGGACGTGTTCCAGAATATCTTCCTCGATCACGCGACAACCTCCTCGCTGATCGCCGCCAAGAGTTTTGACTTCGTCAACTTCACCGGTTCCGTCGAAGGCGGCCGTTCGATCGAGCGGGCAGCAGCCGGCACGTTCACCGGGCTTGGCCTCGAACTCGGGGGCAAGGATCCGGGTTATGTCATGGAAGACGCGGATCTGGATGCGGCCGTCGATACGCTGATGGATGGCGCCATGTTCAATTCCGGACAGTGCTGCTGCGGGATCGAGCGCATCTATGTGAATGAAAATCTCTATGACGATTTCGTAGAGAAGGCCGTTGCGTTCGCGTCTGCCTACAAGCTCGGCAATCCGCTGGAGCAGGAAACCTCACTCGGCCCGATGGCGCACAAGCGCTTCGCCGCCGAAGTGCGGGCACAGACGGCCGAGGCTGTCGCCAAGGGGCGAAAGCGCTGGTCGATCCGAAGCTTTTCCCGGCCGATGATGGCGGCGCCTATCTTGGCCCCCAGGTTCTGGTGGATGTCGATCACTCGATGAAGGTGATGACGGAAGAAAGCTTCGGCCCGGTCGTCGGCATCATGAAGGTGAAGAGCGATGCCGAAGCGCTCGCGCTGATGAACGACTGCAAATACGGCCTGACGACGTCGCTCTGGACCAAGGATGCCGAGCGCGCGGCCCGGATCGGCAACGATCTGGAGACGGGCACCGTCTTCATGAACCGCGCCGACTATCTCGATCCGGCCCTTTGCTGGACCGGCGTCAAGGAAACCGGCCGGGGCGGTTCGCTGTCGGTCATCGGCTTCCAGAACCTGACCCGCCCAAAATCCTACCACCTGAAGAAAGCCTGAAACATGAGCATCACAGCCAACTGGAGCTACCCGACATCCATCAAGTTCGGGGCAGGGCGCATCAAGGAACTCGCCGAACACTGCAAGGCGCTCGGCATCAAGAACCCGCTGCTGATCACTGACCGTGGTCTGGCCCCGATGCCGATCACGCAGAATGCGCTCGATATCCTCGACGCCGCCGGTCTCGGCCGCGCGCTGTTCGCCGATGTCGATTCAAACCCGACGGACGTCAATCTCGATGCCGGCGTCAAGGCCTTCAAGGCGGGCGGCCATGACGGCGTCATCGCTTTTGGCGGCGGCTCGGGCCTCGACCTTGGCAAGTGCGTCGCTTTCATGGCCGGGCAAAGCCGCCCGGTCTGGGATTTCGAGGATGTCGGCGATTGGTGGACCCGCGCCAGCGTCGAGGGCATCGCCCCGATCATCGCGGTTCCCACCACCGCTGGCACCGGCTCGGAAGTCGGCCGCGCCTCGGTCATCACCAATTCGCAGACCCATACGAAGAAGGTGATCTTCCATCCGAAATTCCTGCCGGCGATCACCATCTGCGATCCGGAACTCACCGTCGGCATGCCGAAGGTGATCACCGCCGGTACCGGCATGGATGCGTTTGCCCATTGCCTGGAAGCCTATTCCTCGCCGTTCTACCATCCCATGTCGGCCGGTATCGCACTGGAAGGCCTGCGCCTCGTCAAGGAATACCTGCCGCGCGCCTACAAGGACGGCACGGATATCGAGGCGCGTGCCCATATGATGTCGGCAGCCGCGATGGGTGCCGTTGCCTTCCAGAAGGGCCTCGGTGCGATCCACTCGCTGTCGCATCCGGTCGGCGCGATCTACAACACCCATCACGGCATGACCAATGCCGTCGTCATGCCGCCGGTGCTGCGCTTTAACCTGCCGGCGATCGAGAGCAAGATCGGCATGGCCGCTGCCTATCTCGGCATTTCCGGCGGTTTCGATGGCTTCTACGATTATGTGCTGAAACTGCGCGAAGACCTCGGCGTGCCGGACAAGCTGTCGGCACTCGGCGTCGGCACAGACCGTATCGACGAGATGGCTGCCATGGCGATCGTCGACCCGACGGCCGGCGGCAATCCGGTTGAGCTGACGCTCGATGCTGCAAAGAGCCTGTTCAGGGACTGCATCTGATACGGCTCGGCGAAAATATCCTCGGCAGGTTCCACGGGAGCCTGCCGACGGAGACACCGGTTTTTAATCAATATCGGATACACCCCTTGTGAAAAGGGAGTGTGACAGGTGTCAAAAAAGCGGGACATTTCGACAGAACCGACGCTGGCTCTCTCGGTTGTCATTCCTTGCTATAATGAACGCGATGGCATGGGCGAACTGCATCGTCGCGTCACCGCTGCCTGCGAGGCGCAGGTCGACAATTCCTTCGAAATCGTTCTGGTCATTGACGGCGCCACCGATGGGACGCGGGAAGCGGCGTTCAGCCTTGCCCACATGGATCGCCGCATCGTCGTCATCGATCTGTCCCGCAATTTCGGCCATCAGATTGCTTTGACGGCCGGACTGGAATTCTGCCGCGGCGAACGCATCCTCGTTCTCGATGCCGATCTTCAGGACCCACCGGAACTGCTCGGCCCGATGATGGCGCGCATGGACGAGGGCTTCGACGTCGTCTATGGCCAGCGGCTGAAACGCGAAGGCGAAGGCTGGTTCAAGAAATCGACAGCGGCACTGTTCTATCGGTTGATGCGCAAGATGGTCGATATCGATCTTGCCGCTGATACCGGCGATTTCCGCCTGATGAACCGCCGCACGCTTGAGCATTTGAACGCCATGCCGGAACAGTACCGGTTCATTCGCGGCATGGTGAACTGGATCGGCCTAAAGCAGACGGCATACTACTACCAGCGCCACGCCCGCTTTGCCGGCACCACGCACTATCCTTTACGCAAGATGGTGCTGCTGGCGATCGACGCCATGACCAGCTTTTCCATCGTGCCGCTGCGGCTTGCCTCCCATCTCGGCCTGCTGTTCGGCTTCATCGGCCTGCTAACGCTGGGTTATACCATCGTCTCCTGGCTGAGCGGCAATGTCCTGCCGGGCTGGACGAGCATCGCCGCCATTGTGCTGGTGCTCGGCAGCGTGCAATTGCTGATGCTCGGGATTTTCGGTGAATATCTCGGGCGAATGTATATGGAGACCAAACGCCGACCGCTCTATGTCGTCAACGAGATCGTCGCTTCAGAGCGAAGCGCGAAAAGCGAAGCTTCGCCTGTTCATCGTCTTCAGGAGATGTTGAAGGAGCAAAATCGTGCTTGAGGCGGAATTCGACAAGTTTGCCGGCGAATATGAGCAGGCGCATGCGGCCAGCATCCGCCTGAGCGGCGAAACGCCGGATTTCTTCGCGCGTTACAAGATTGCCGACGTTGCCGCCGAACTGGCCCGTCGCGGAGAAAAACCAGCGCGCATCCTTGATTTCGGTGCAGGCGTGGGAAATTCGCTCGGGCCGATGCGGGCGGCGTTTCCGCAAAGTGACATCGTCCTTCTCGATCCGTCCGCACAATCGCTGGAGATTGCAAAGGCACGCTTTCCGGGCCAGGCGTCCTTCCAGCCCTTCGACGGACAGTCGATCCCCTATGACGACAACCAGTTCGACCTGATTTTCACGGCCTGCGTCTTCCATCATATTCCTGAGGAGATGCACATCGATCTCCTGCGCGAAATCGGCCGTGTCCTGAAGCCGGGCGGCAGCTTCTTTCTGTTCGAACACAATCCGTGGAACCCGCTGACCCTACATGCGGTGCGCAACTGCTCGTTCGATGAAAATGCCGTGCTCATCAACGCCCCGCAGATGAAGCAGCGCTTGGCGATCGCCGGTCTTTCACGGACGAAGACGGTGTACCGGATCTTCTTCCCGCATTTTCTTGCCAGACTGCGGCCGCTGGAGCGCTACCTTTCCGGCATTCCGATGGGAGCGCAGTATTTTGTCCACGCGGTTAAACCGACTGTTTGATATCGGCCGGCTGCTCCGCTTCGCGGCCGTCGGCGTGCTGAATACGGCTCTCGGATATACCGTCATCCTGACCGGGCTTTGGCTCGGCTATGGCGATATCCTCTCCAATCTGCTTGGTTATGCCACAGGGCTGGTTCTCGGTTTCGTGCTCAACAGCCGCTGGACGTTTTCGAATACAAGTCGCATCTGTGCCGGAACTGTTCTTCGGTATGTGTTGAGTTTCGTCTTTGCTTATGGCGCCAATCTGCTCATCGTGCTGGCGGCCCTGTCCTTCGGGATGAAGGGCAATCCGTGGGTGCATCTGCTTGGTATCGTCGTCTATTCGGTTCTTTTCTATCTAGCGTCGGCGCATGTCGTCTTTCGCACCGATCGGAAACAGACCCCCGAGAAAACCTGAACTGAAAGCCTGCCATGTCCGCGACCGAGGCAACTGCAAAACGTCAAGACGACACACAAGCGCAAACACCGGAAGGCGTTGATCCGAGGAAGGATGAGGCCCAGCGAATCAGGTTTGTTCTGTGTCTGGCCGTGGGCTTTTTTGTCACCCTGTTTCTCTGCCTCTACGCCAGAACATTGCTGCAGGATCCGGACAATTGGTGGCAGGTCAAGGTGGGTCTCGATCTCCTCGCGTCGCGAACCATTCCGACGGTCGATACCTATTCCCATACATTTGCCGGACAGCCTTGGATCGCCAAGGAATGGTTGGCGCAGGTTATTCTCGGAGCCGGATATTCGATCTTCGGCTGGAGCGGCGTTGCCTTCATCACGGTCACGGCCGTGGCTGCGGCGATGTTTTTGCTGGCCTGGAGCCTCAGTGCATCGCTGAAGCCGACCATTGCGATTGCCGTGACCCTCGCGATCACCATCGCTGTCGGCCCGGTCTACAATGCGCGGCCACTGATTTTCAGTTTTCCGATCATCGTCCTGTGGACAGCGCTTCTTTTCCAGGCGGCACGGGAAACGCGGTCGCCGCCTTTCTGGGCGCTCAGTCTGATTCTTCTCTGGGCCAACCTTCATGCCACCTTTACCTTCGGCTTTGTGATCGCGGCCTTCGCCGGTCTCGACTGCCTGTCGCGTGTTTGGTTCAGGCAGCCGAAACTGATTGCCAAATGGGTGCTTTTCGGCCTGCTCTGCGTTCTGGTGGCGATGATCAATCCCTACGGCTTCAAGGCCATCCTTGCGACCTTCACGGTTGCTTCTGGCAATGAAGCCGTATCCTTCATCGATGAGTGGATGCCGTTTAACGCGAGATCCGATGTCGGGGCAGAGGTGGCTCTGCTCATCGTCGTCGCTGCCATCCTCATCTCGGGCCTGCGTGTGCGCTGGACCTATGCAGCATTCTTCGTTTTCACCCTGCACCTGTTCCTGTCCTACAGCCGTTTCCAGTATCTTTGGCTGCTCCTCGTCCCCGTCGTTCTGGCGGTCGATGTCGCTGTACAGTTTCCGGTCCTGTCTCGACAAAAGTGGCTGATGGAACCGCGCGAACGGCTCGAGAAGGCACTATCCGCCTATGCTGGACGGATCAGCGCGGTGCTCGTTGCGTGCTGGGTGGCCACCGCTGTAGTTTTTATCAGTTATTCGACCGTGGCGCCGGCGGCAAAGAACTTCGTGTCCGGCGCTTTGGCCTATGCCAGGCAGCAGGGGCTGACCGGCAATGTTTTCAACGCCTATGACTTTGGCGGTTCCCTGATTTTCCACGGGATCAAGACCTATATCGACGGTCGCACCGATCAGCTTTTCCTCGGAGGCTTTACCCAGGCGACCATCGACATGGGGACGTCGGCGGGTAAGCCGATCCTTGAGGCGCAGCTTGAGAGATACGATATCCGCTGGGCGCTGTTGACAGTGAAGGACAACCGTATTCCGTTCTTTCAGGAACTGCCTGGCTGGCGGCAGGTCTATGACGATGAGTTTTCAGTGATTTACGTCAAGAAAGACTGACGTTCCATCACCCTAAAACACCCGACAAATATATCCGGAATGTCTAATATAGTTAAGTCTCGCTAGGCGCGCATTTAGAATTCATTAACCATGTTCTGTGAGTTTTGGTTAACCGGAGCGCGATGGGGCTTTGCGCTTTACGGGAGCCATGCCGGGGCTCGGGACCAGAATAAGACAGGGACAGACATGCCAGTCATTACATTCGCAAATACCAAGGGCGGCGCAGGCAAGACGACGGCTGCACTTATTCTCGCAACGGAACTGGCGCGCAAGGGTGCGCGCGTCACCATTCTGGACGCGGATCCGCAGCACTGGATTTCTCACTGGAAGGATATTTCCGGTTCAGTTCACAATATCGAAGTGATTTCCTATGTCAGCATGGCCTCGATCCAGGGCCATATCCGCGAGAACCGTCACAATACGGATTATTTCATCGTCGATCTCGCCGGTGCGCGCAATACGCTGATGGCAACGGCGATCGGCCTTTCCGACCATGTTCTGATCCCGATCCAGGGCTGTGCCATGGATGCCAAAGGCGGGGCGCAGGTTCTCGAACTTTTGGGTCAGCTGGAAAAGAGTGCCGGCATTCGCATCCCGCATTCGGTGGTTCTCACCCGCGTCAATTCGCTGGTCACCACCCGCGCGCTGCAGGTCGTCAAGGAACTTCTTGCCGAACGCCGTGTCACGGTTCTCGATACGCCGATCATCGAGCGTTCCGCCTTTCGTGATATTTTCGACTGTGGTGGTACGCTGCAGACGATGGATGCCGGCCGCGTCAGCAATCTCGACAAGGCTCGCGAAAATGCCCGCACTTTCGCCGACGAGGTTCGCCGGTTGGTTCCGCTGCGCATGACGGGCGCTATCCGCCGCGCGGCCTGACGACAAACGGACCGGGCCGTGTGCGGAAAAAGCACGCGGCCTTTTCGTCAGAAACGCCGGTCGATGAAATGCTTCGCCTGAGCGCCGACGTGGTAGAAGGCGGATTTGACGTTCCGCCACGGATCTGGCGTCAATGAAGACTCGGCTAGCGGCAAAGCCGCTTCTTCCCCATGACATGATTGGCGAGCGCCCGGCCGAATACGGTTCCAGGTGCAATGCCGCGGCCGTTATAGCCGCTGACCGAAACGACGCTCGGCGCCAACCGGTGCATCTTCGGCAAATTGTTGGTCGTCATACCGATCTGGCCGTCCCACCAGTATTCGAAGCGGAAGTCGCCGAGATAGGGAAAGAGCTTCTTCAGCGAACGCTTGGCAAAGGCCCGGTGCGTTCCTTCCGCCAGTGCATCGAGCCGACCGATGCTGCCGAAGATCAGCCGGTTCTGCTGGTCCATGCGGAAAGACGTCATCACCAGTCCGGTATCCCAGCATCCCTGGCGTTCGGGAAGGATTGTCCCGGCAACGCTGTCGGGCAGCGGATTGGTCGCGAACTGGAAATAGGGCAGGATCGTCAGTTCCCGCGTATGGGCTTTCCACGGCGTCTTTGCCACGAGGCCGCCATAGGCGTTGGTCGCCAGGATGACGTTGCGGGCGGTGATCGTGCCGCCACCCAGCGTCAGTTTCCAGAGGTCGCCCTTGCGTTCGGCTGCCAGGAGAGGTGTTTCCGTGTAGATTTTGCGCCAGCGGCCATCGCAGCGCGGGCCAGACCCCGAGCGTAGGCAAGCGGCTGGATCGTGCCGGCACGGCGATCGAGAAGAGCGCCGGAAAATCCTTCGGCGCCTGAGATCGTGCGGGCCTGCGGTGCGGCCAGAATTTCCACCGGCGCACCGCGCTTCTTCCACTGCGCTTCGCGGTTCCTGATGTCTTTCAAGCCTTCATCGCCGATTGCCATATGCAGCGTGCCGTTGCGCACGGCTTCGCACGAAATGTCATGCTTGGCGACGAGATCGAAAACCAGCGCGGGGCCGTTGCCCAGTTCGCTCAAAAGCCGGTCACCGGCCTCCTTGCCGAGCGTTGCGACCAGATCGTCCGGTTTCGTCCACATACCGGCATTGACCAGCCCGACATTGCGGCCGGAGCCGCCAAAGCCGATCATGCGCGCTTCGGCGACCGCCACGGACGCGCCTTTTTCCGCGAGATGCAGCGCTGCCGAAAGGCCGGTGAAGCCGCCGCCGATCACGGCGACATCGACCGTCACGTCGCCAACGAGCGGACGGGTGTCAGGGGCCGAAGGCGCGGTTGCGTGCCAGAGATTGGGAAGGGGACGTTCCGCTGCCATGCGAGGCATTCCTTGTGCTATCGGTCCTGAATATACGAGACTGATAGACCATCGCCGCAAAGATTTTTAATGACAATAGCTGATGACGTCATGACCACCGGAATCGCCTGGCGCATGCGGTGGTCATCGCTAAAATCAAGCTGGCGTTACAATCCGGCTCAGTCGAGGAACTCGACCGTCGTTCCGACGCTGACCATCTTGCCGAGTTCGCGCGCGTCCCAGTTGGTAAGACGCACGCAGCCATGGCTCTGGGTCTTGCCGATCTTGGACGGTTCCGGCGTGCCGTGGATGCCGTAGGTCGGCTTCGACAGAGCAATCCACATGGTGCCGACCGGTCCGTTCGGCCCCGGCTGCAGTGTCAGCACCTTGTCGTTTTCACCCTGCTTGAAGTTGATCTTCGGGTTGTAGGTATAGCCCGGATCAAAAGCGATGCGATCAACTTGCACGGTGCCGGACGGAGACGGCGTGTCGGAAGAACCGATGCTCGCGGGATAGGCGGCGATCAGCGTTCCGGCATCGTCATAGGCAAGGACCTGCTTGCGGAACTTGTCGGCCACGATGCGCGCTACTTTTCCGGTCTTTGCCTCGCCCGGATTGATGACCTTGATGGTCGAACCCGGCACGGTGAAATCGACGCCGGGGTTCAGCTCGCGCAGGTAGTTTTCATCCATATGAAATTTCTCGGCCAGCATTTCCGCTGTCGAGGTATAAGAGAGATGCGGCAGAGCCGCCTTGTGGGCGTAGTCTTCCGGGATGGAGGCCACATAGGGACCCGCTGCGTCGGCGGCCGAGATCGTGTAGCTGGTAATCGGCAGTCCGCCGTTCAGCCGCAGCCGCTCGAGAATATCTTCCGTGTTGTTCGGGTCGAGCGTTTCACCGGTTGACTGCTGCCAGGTCTCGATCGCCTTGGTGACGTTCGAGCCCATCTTGCCGTCGATGACGCCGGGCGAAAAACCTTCGCGGTCGAGGAACACCTGCAAGGCGGTGATTTCCGCACTGGATTTCTTGGTAATGGCAATCGCCGGCGGCATCGTCGTCTGACGCTGCGGCGTGCTTTCTTCCAAAGGCGGAAGGGCCGCCATGTCATTCTCATCCGCCGGGGCCGGCAGGTTGGACGGCAATTCCTGTCGCTCCACGTCCTGCGGGGTCACTTCGCGGAAATCCGGGATCGAGCCGGTCACGTCGCCGGGTTGCGAAAAACCGGTATCACCGTTTGGATCATAGGCTTCGTTGTCAAAACCCTGATTGGAATAGACATCGACATTGGCCTGGCGGCGGGCCACGCTGTTGTCCGAGCGTCCACTGCGCATGACGATGGCAACGACATTGCCCCAGGTGTCTACCAGCACGGTGCGACCCCTGCGGTCCCGCATGGTCTGCAACTCGCCTGCTTCCGGAACGTAATCCAGAATGTCGCCCTGCGGCGTCACCAGAACCGCATCTGCGGGCAGGCTACCGAAACTATCCTGCGCCTTTACCGGGGACGCGCCAAGCGTCGAGGCGCTCAAAGCGGCAAAAAGGGCAAAGCGGGTCTTGAAAGCGAGCGTCACGGCGAACCTGTTTCTCTAGCGATAAGTTTCGGGGCGTACAGAGCAATTTGGACGGTAATATGAAACATCTGAATTCATGATGAACAAATCGCTAAAAGTCATTTAATTCGGTCACTTGGTAGCTTCAAGCGGATGATGGCCGGAATTGTTTGGGTTAACCTTCGAAACAAGGCCGCTGATTCCACCCGGAATGCCGGCGGGAGGCAAGCGGAGAGGTGAGAGCATGCCGATCAGGATTTCCAGCGTGGACGAGGGCGCATTCCAGATTCTCCTCGATCGGCAATCCGCGCTCGATATCGGCGCTTTTGCCGTTGATGGGGCGGATATTTCGCCGGGGATCGCTATACCCTCTGACGGAGACCCGCGCATCGATCATGCGCTCCAAGGATTTTTCTTTACCTGCGGTCCGGATCATATCCGCCATCCCGAGCCCATTGATGGCGATCCGGATGGCCGACTGTTTCCGCTGCACGGCTCGCTCTGCGGCACGCCGGTCAGCCGCACAGAAATGGCTGATACGGACGATGTGCCCAACTGCTTTGCCGAAACCCGTGTAACACTCGCCGACGGCGGAGAAGCGCTTTTCGAGCGCCGCTGGGCGATCAGTGGTGACGCCTCGGAAGTGACGCTGTTCGATCGCGTGACGAACATCGGGCAGACGGCCTTTGCGCCCATGCTGATGTATCACATGAATATCGGCGGCTGGCTCTGCGGAGCCGAGACAATGATTTCTGGCGATATGTTTCCGGACGGCCCGCGTCATTGGCTTTTCGGGGAGGGGAGAGCGCCCATTTCTGCTTGTCGGCTAGCGAGACCGCCACCGATGGCTGGGCGCAAATGAGGCTGGGACCGTTCGAGGCGCTCGGCGGTCGTTCGCTGCAGGTCCGCTTTCGCACGGATACGTTGCTCTTCCTGCAGATGTGGCGGTGCCAGAGGGGTACGGCCGATGTCATCAGCATCGAACCGGTGTCGCACCGCATCGCCAAACGGCCGGAGCTTGCGGCGGCCGGGGAATTGCCACTGCTGCAGCCCGGCGCGACCGTGGACTACGCGCTTGCCTTTCAGGTCGGCTAGTTGCTGCTTTGCGATTGACGCCCGGTGGCGCTGCGGCCTAAACCATGGGCCTTGTTTCTAGGGCAAATTTCGGGAAGGCTTCGCCATGGACATTCGCCAGATCAACGATGAGTATTCAGTCACCGGACAGATCGAGGTCGAGGAACTCGACGAGATCAAGGCGATGGGCTTCAAATCGCTCGTCTGCCACCGCCCGGACCACGAATCGCCCGACCAGCCGATGTTTGCGGACGTTGCGGCGCGGGCGGCCGAGCTTGGTCTCGACATCCGCCATATTCCGGTCGGACCGATGGGCGTAACCGGGGACGCGGTCAAGCAGATGGTCGATGTGCTCGACGAATTCCCCAAGCCAATGCTCGGCTTCTGCCGCTCGGGCGCCCGCTCGACCGCCATCTACCAGCAGAGCCAGCACATCCGCAGTTAGGCTCGGGTCGTTCAGCCGTTGCGGATCTGCGTCAGGGTCCGCGCCGGCGTGATGGCCTCCGGATCGAGGCGGATTTCGATAATCGACGGCTTGCCGCTGGCCCTTGCCCGCTCGAAAGCGGCCGCAAACTGATCGGTGCGCTCGACGGTCTCGCCATGGCCGCCATAGGCGCGGGCGAGATCGGCAAAGTCCGGATTGGTGAGATCCGTCGCGCTGACGCGGCCGGGGTATTCCCGCTCCTGATGCATGCGGATCGTGCCGTAGATGCCGTTGTTGATGACCAGCACGATGATCGGCAGATCGTAGCGCACGGCGGTCGCGAACTCCTGCCCGTGCATCAGGAAGCAGCCGTCGCCGGCAAAGCAGATCACCTCGCGTTGCGGGAACAGCCGCTTAGCGGCGACCGCTGCCGGCAGGCCGTAGCCCATGGAGCCGGATGTCGGCGCCGCCTGCGAGGCGAACCGCCGAAACCTATGGAAGCGGTGCAGCCAGGTCGCATAATTGCCGGCGCCATTGCTGAAGATCGTGTCGGCGGCCACGTTTGCCTCGATCCATATCATGATGGGCCCCATCTGGACATCGCCTGGCCCGGTCTCCGGCGGTGTCGACCAGGTGAGATAGGCCTCGTGCATCGCTGCGGTGCGTGCCTGCCATGCCGGCTGTCTTGCCGGTACCAGATCATCCAGCGCGGCCACGAAATCCTGCGGGCTCGCGGCAATCGCAAGATCCGGGCGATAGACGCGCCCAAGTTCGCCTGGGTCCGGATGCACATGAACCAGCGTCTGGCGCGGATAGGGAACCTCCATCAGCGTATAGCCTGACGATGGCATTTCCGAAAACCGCCCGCCGATCAAGAGAATGAGATCCGCGTCGCGGATTTCCTTCGCCAGCGCCGGATTGATGCCGATACCGACATCGCCAGCATAGTTTGGATGCAGATGGTCAAACAGCATCTGGCGGCGGAAGGAGCAGCCGACCGGCAGATGCCAGCGCTCGGCAAAGCTCTGGAACGCGGCAACGCTGCCCTCCGTCCAGCGTGTTCCGCCGAGAATGGCGATCGGCCGCTCGGCCTTGGCGAGCATTGCCTCGAGAGCTGCAATCTGGCTCGTGCCGGGGTGGCTTTCCACTGGTATATAAGCTTTCGCCGCCGGAGCCTCCGTATGCTGGCGCAGCATGTCTTCCGGCAGAGTCAGCACCACGGGGCCCGGACGACCCGATGTGGCAATGGCAAAGGCGCGGGTGACGAATTCCGGAATGCGGGCGGGGTCATCGATCTCGCCGACCCACTTGGCGATTTCGGTGAAGGCACGGCGATATTCGATTTCCTGGAACGCCTCGCGTTCGCGGGCATCGCGCTGGACCTGACCGATGAACAGGATCATCGGTATCGAATCCTGCCGGGAAATATGCAGGCCGGCCGAGGCGTTCATAGCACCCGGACCGCGGGTCACCATGCAGATGCCGGGTTCGCCGGTTAGCCGCCCCCAGGCATCCGCCATCATCGCGGCGCCGCCTTCCTGGCGGCAGACGATCACGTCGATATCCGTATCATAGAGCGCATTGAGTACCGCCAGATAGCTTTCGCCCGGCACGCAGGCGATGCGTTTCACCCCGTTGGCCTTCAGCGCCTCGACAATCAATTCTCCGCCCGTCTTCATGTCCGCTCCTCCCAAAGCATTCAGTCTGGTATATTATCGTTTCTCGGTATTTCAGGTCCGTCTTGTGCGCCTCATCCTGGGAAATTTTTAAATCGCTGGGGATATCGGCGCGACTCCGGCGCTCTTGTTGATCTGTCGTTCCCGCCAGATGATGTAGAGCCCGGAGGTGAGGATGATGGCGATGCCGAGCCATTTCAGGGCATCGGGCAGATCGCCGAAGACCCACCATCCGAAAATCGTCGCCGAGACGATTTCGAGATATTGCAGCGGTGCCAGTGTCGAGGCCGGCGCGGCGCGGTAGGCATAGACGCCCAGAATACCAGCGATGGTCGCCGTCACACCGACACCGAGCAGATAGAGCGACGCGGCCATATCGGGCACGACAGCGTCGAATATGTCCGAGCCGGTGCCTTGCCCGATCCACAACAGCACGCCGCAGAACAGGGCACCCCATATGCCGGCATGGAACTGCATCGACCACGGATCCTCATGTCTTGCGACCATCCGGGTCACCAGCAGGAATACTGCAAGACTGAAGGCGGAAACGATCGGAAGCAGTGCTATGAGGCCGACTTCCTGCATGCTCGGCTGAATGACCAGCATCGCCCCGAAGAAACCGACGGCGCAGGCCGTGTAGCGGCGCCAGCCGATCGTCTCCTTGAGGAAGATGCTGCCGAGTATGGTGAGGATGATCGGCTCAACGAAGAAGATGGCGATGGCGTCCGCCACCTCCATCTTCTTCAGCGTCGTGATGAAGGACAACATGGTGACGACGAGAAGAGCGCCGCGTAGCGCATGCAGGCCGGTCTTTTTCCAGGTCAGATCCAGCAGCGTGCCGCGCACCGCGACAATGGGCAGGATGAACACCACCTGCAGCAGAAAACGCACGGCGGTAATTTCAGCGGACGGCACGGTGGCAATGGCCAGCTTGGCGAAAATGTCGATCACCGGCGAGATCAGAACCGCGATGACCATCAGCAGGAGCCCGAAGGAAACGTCGTTTCCTCTGGCGATCAAGGCGTTGTTCGAAGATGTGCCTGTCATGCGTGGTCTCAAGCCCCTGGCGTCTGATGCTGCGCGACAACGCGGTCGCACCATGATGCGAAGTCCGTCATTGCCGCATCGCGACCAACCTCGTTCAATGTTTCGTGGCGCATTCCCGGATAGATGGTGGTGGTGACATCCAAGAGGCCGCTGGCGCTCATGCGGCTGGCCAGCCAGCGGGTTTCGCGCGCGCGGTTCGTCGCCGGATCCTCTCCGCCGCCGACCAGATGGATGGGGAGCGACGGCGAGAGTTTTGCCAGTTGCACCCGGCTTGCCCCGCGATAGGCCATGTGAAAAAGGTCGATCCACAGCGAGACGCTCGATTCGAAGCCGCAGAGGGGATCGGCGATATATTTCGCGACCCCGGCCTCATCATGCGACAGCCAGTCGAAATCGGTCTTTCGGTCGGGGATCGATTTGCCCCAGGCCGCAAAGGTCAATTGCGACAGCAGGCCGCTCGGCACGTCCGAGCCCTTCAGCATCTTCTCGATGGCAAGGATGGCCTGTCCACCGCGACCTGCAATGCCGGGGTTGAAGTTCGAGTTCCAGACGGCAAGACCGTCGAACAGAGCGGGCATGGCTTCCGCGGCATTCAATGCAATCAGCCCGCCCATGGAATGGCCAAACAGGATGACAGGCAGGCCCGGATGCTCAGTGATGGCGAGGGCGCGGATCGTGCCGACATCATCAAGCACTTTTGCAACGCCGTTGCGCGCTGCAAACCTTCCAAGCGGCGCATCCGGGGCTTTCGTCAGTCCATGCCCGCGATGATCATGGGCGTAGACGTGAAAGCCGCGGCCGGCCATGAAAATGGCAAAGCGGCCATAACGCCCCGCATGTTCCCCCAGTCCGTGACTGATCAGCAGGATGCCCTTTTCCGGCACTGACGCCGGCAGATGCCGAAGCGCAAGTCTCGCCCCGGTCGGGCTCGCCACCGGCCTGAATTCTTCGAACATCTCGCCCTGCCTCCCGTGTGGCCTCTCCGTTATGAACTTGATTTGTCAGCGAAAGGCAATTGGCGGCTGATGATGCTTTTGCATGGGTTCAGAAAAAGATCTCGCAGGATCTCGATTCAGGGTTGCATTTTTCCCGCTTATGTTGGTTAATATTCTTGTTTTGTTCTCTTGTGGAGAAGGGCGATGAAAGCAAATGCAGGAAGAGTGCAAAGGCTGATCCTTGGTCTGGCGACCATGATCTTCTGTAGTTTTGGCGTGATGATCGCACAGGCGGCGGAGGACACGAAGGTGAGCCCGGGCAAGGGCAAGACCGAATATATCCTGGCCGTCAGCTGGCAGCCGGGCTTTTGCGAAACGCGGCCCAGTCGCAAGGAGTGCGCCAGCCAGACCACTGACCGGTTCGATGCCACGCATTTCTCGCTGCATGGGCTCTGGCCGGTGAAGAAGAGCTATTGCGGTGTTTCCGCCGATATCAAGGCGCGCGCCCAGAAGGGCAACTGGCTCGACCTGCCGCAGCTTGCGGTCGCCCAGGAAACAGCCGACCGCCTCATGGTCGCGATGCCGGGAACCCAGTCCGGCCTCGACCGCCATCAATGGCTGCGCAGCGGCACCTGCCAGTCCGGCACGGCGCAGGACTACTTCTCGATGCAGCTTTCCTTTCTCGACCGGCTGAATGCGTCTTCCGTTCGTACGCTGTTTGCCGGGCGGCTGGGCAAAACGGTCACAGAGACCGAGATCAAGCAGGCTTTCGACGAGGGCTTTGGAAAAGGCGCCGGAGACAGGGTGCGTATGCGGTGCGAGAAGGACGGCGATCGCAGCGTCATCACAGGGCTCACCATCGGCCTGTCGGGTACGCTTGCGGGTGGGAGCGATCTTGCCGCGCTCATTCAGGCAGCCGCGCCTACGGATTTCAAATGCGCCAGCGGCGTTGTCGATGTGGCCGGCATTCAGTGAATGAACGCGGAAATACCGGTTTCTTCATTGCTCCGACGGGATAATTCGCCTACATAGCGGGCAAAATCCCATTCCGTCGGAGCAGTCTCTCTATGGCACGTCAATTCATCTATCATATGTCGGGGCTGAGCAAGTCCTACGGCGCAAAGAAGGTTCTCGACAACGTCAACCTGTCTTTCTACCCGGATGCCAAGATCGGTATTCTCGGCCCGAACGGTGCCGGTAAGTCGACCGTGTTGCGCATCATGGCTGGCCTCGACAAGGAATATACCGGTGAAGCCTGGGTCGCCGAAGGTGCGACTGTCGGCTATCTGGCGCAGGAGCCGCAGCTCGACCCGACCAAGACGGCGCTCGAGAACGTCATGGAAGGCGTTGCCGACAAGACGGCGGTGCTTGAACGCTACAACGAACTGATGATGAACTATTCCGACGAGACCGCCGAGGAAGGCGCCAAGCTCCAGGATATCATCGATGGCCAGAACCTCTGGGATCTGGAAAGCCAGGTTGAGATGGCGATGGATGCGCTGCGCTGCCCGCCGGGCGACTCAGACGTCACGACCCTTTCAGGCGGTGAGCGTCGCCGTATCGCGCTCTGCAAGCTGCTTCTGTCGAAGCCGGACCTGCTGCTGCTCGACGAACCGACCAACCATCTGGATGCCGAAACGATCGCCTGGCTCGAAAATCATCTGCGCCAGTATGCCGGCGCCGTGATGATGATCACCCACGATCGCTACTTCCTCGACAATGTCACCGGCTGGATTCTCGAACTCGACCGCGGCCGCAGCATTCCCTATGAAGGCAATTATTCGGCCTACCTACTTGCCAAGGCCAAGCGCATGCAGCAGGAAAATCGCGAGGATGCATCTCGCCAGAAGGCGATCAGCCGCGAACAGGAATGGATTGCTTCCAGCCCGAAGGCCCGTCAGTCGAAATCGAAGGCCCGCATCAAGGCTTATGACGAGCTGGTGGAAGCAGCCGACAAGATGCGTCCGGGCGATGCCCAGATCATCATTCCGGTCGGCGAGCGTCTCGGCCAGGTGGTCATCGAGATGGACAACATCACCAAGGGTTACGACGATCGCCTGTTGATCGACGGCCTGACGCTGAAACTGCCGCCGGGCGGCATTGTCGGTGTCATCGGCCCGAACGGCGCCGGCAAGACGACGCTGTTCCGGATGATCACCGGCCAGGAAACACCGGACAGCGGTGCATTCCGCATCGGCGATTCCGTGCATCTCGGTTACGTCGACCAGAGCCGCGATGCGCTGGATGGGAACAAGACCGTCTGGGAAGAAATTTCCGGCGGTGCCGAAATCATCAAGCTCGGCAAGTTCGACATGAACAGCCGCGCCTATTGCGGTGCCTTCAATTTCAAGGGTGGCGATCAGCAGCAGAAGGTTGGCAATCTCTCCGGCGGCCAGCGCAACCGCGTGCATCTGGCCAAGATGCTGAAGGCCGGCGGCAACGTGCTGCTGCTCGACGAACCGACCAACGACCTCGATACCGAGACACTGGCGGCTCTCGAAATCGCGCTGGAAAATTTTGCCGGCTGCGCGGTCATTATCAGCCACGATCGCATGTTCCTCGACCGGCTGGCGACCCACATCCTGGCCTTTGAAGGCGATAGCCACGTCGAGTGGTTCGAGGGCAACTTCGAGGATTACGAAAAGGACAAGATCCGTCGTCTCGGCGCCGAATCGGTCAATCCGAGCCGCGTCAGCTTCAAGCGTTTGACGCGCTGACCCCACTGTCACGATTTTAGAAAGAAGCGGCTTCCGGGCCGCTTTTTTATGCATTGCGCCGTAGCTAGAGCCGTGTCGCGATTTGACACTTGCGTGCCGCCTGCAAATCACATAAAGATATCTTTATGTGTTGATGGGGTTTTGAATGGCAGACGCGCGCGGCCTAGGTCTGGAAGAATTGGTGGATGTGCTGAAGGCTGCAGGTGAGCCGACGCGCATGCGTCTGCTGGCTTTGCTTGCAGCCGGAGACCTTACCGTTACCGATCTTACCGAAATTCTCGGTCAGTCCCAACCCCGTATTTCCCGCCATCTCAAGCTTCTCGGCGAGGTTTCGCTGATCGATCGTTATCAGGAAGGGGCCTGGGCCTATTTCCGTCTGCGTGGCGAGGGCGAAGGTGTGGCGCTGGTTCGTAAACTCCTGTCTTCTTCTGCTGCCGGCGATGCCGTTCTTCAGAGGGATGGCGAACGGTTGCGGGCCTTGAAACAGGCGCGCTCGGAAAAGGCGCAGGCCTATTTCAGCCGCAACGCCGCCGAGTGGGACGCCCTGCGCCAGCTGCATGTCAGCGAGGCGGATGTCGAGGCGGCCCTGAAAGCGCTGGTCGGCGACGACGCGGTCGATGGTCTGCTTGATCTCGGCACCGGAACCGGCCGCATCCTGCAATTGTTCGAGCCGATCTATCGGCGCGGTGTCGGCGTCGATGCCAGCCGCGACATGCTCGCGGTTGCGCGCGCCAATCTCGACCGGTCGGGCATCACCAAGGCGTCGATCCGCCATGGCGACATTTTCAACCTGCCGCTCGACGGTCAGGTCTTTGATCTCGTGACGATCCACCAGGTTCTGCACTTTCTGGAGCAGCCCGAGGCGGCGATCGCCGAGGCGGCGCGCATGCTGTCGCCGGGCGGGCGGCTGGTCATCATCGATCTGGCGCCGCACACGCTCGAACATCTGCGTGATGATCACGCCCACGTACGCCTGGGCTTCTCGCGACAGACGATGAAGGATTGGCTGGAAAAGGCCGGACTTGCCGTCGAGCAGGTCGTCGATCTCGCGCCGGATACGGCCGCAAGCGGACAGTTGACCGTGACCCTTTGGCTTGCACGCGACCTGCGGCAGGCCGCCTGGGTCGGTGGACCTGAGAAAACACGCATCTTTGCCCAAGCCGGGAGGACATGACATGGCGATCCACACTCTTTACCCCGCCGAACGCGGCAATCTGAGCCTGTCCTACGAATATTTCCCGCCGAAGACGGACGAGATGGAAACGCAGCTTTTTCAGACCGTATCGGACCTCTCGGTCTTCTCGCCCTCCTTCGTGACAGTCACCTATGGTGCCGGCGGCTCAACCAAGGCGCGCTCACTGACGACCGTTCGCCGCATGATCCAGGAAACCGGCTTGAGCAATACCGCCGCGCATCTGACCTGCGTCGGTGCCACGCGCGCCGAGGTGGATGCCGTGGTCGCGGAGTTCGCAGCCATCGGCGTTCGTCATTTCGTCGCCCTGCGCGGCGATCCGCAAGGCGGCATCGGTTCGGCCTACACGCCGTTTCCGGGTGGCTACGACAATGCGGCAGCGCTGGTTGCCGGCATCAGGGCGGCGGGCGATTTCGAGATCTCCGTTTCGGCCTATCCGGAAAAACATCCCGAAAGCGCAGACGTGGATGCAGACATCGATACCTTGAAGCGCAAGGTAGACAATGGCGCGACACGCGCGCTGACGCAGTTCTTCTTCGACAATGACGATTTCGACCGTTATCTTGAGCGTGTTCGCCGTGCCGGGATCAATATTCCCGTTGTTCCCGGCATCCTGCCGATCAACAATCTCGCGCAGGTCCGCAAGTTTGCCGGTCTTTGCGGCGCCCGCGTGCCGGACGCCATCATCACCCGGCTCATCCATTTGGATGAGATGCCGGAAGAGCGCATCAAGGAAGCGACCCATATCGCGGCCGAACAGATCGTTGATCTTGCGCGTCGGGGGCACCGCAATTTCCATCTTTACACCATGAACCGCTCGCCCCTGATCGAAGCCGTCTGCGATCTGGTCGGTTTCGAGCGACAGGTATCAGCCAAGCAGGATAAAGTTCCGGCGGGCGCGGCGGCCTGAACCATCGCCCCGCAGACAAAGAAAAGCCCGTGGCTCCTTATTGAGGCACGGGCTTTTTCATTCTCCTGGCAGCTTATAGGCCTTGGCCGCTCATCCGAGCGTTTTTACCTTTTTCGTCATGCTGCAATTGCTTTGCGGTATTAAAGTCCGATTTCACCGTCTGGACTGCTCGGTTCCTGATGCTAGATGAAAAGCATTGTCGCCACAAACACGAACGCTGCACTGATCATGAGGACATTCAACGAATGTGTAAGTCCCATAACTGACCCTCCTTGCCGCTAACGGTTAAAAAGATAGGACCAAAATGCCACGCACGAAAGGAAAAATTGTGCTGCGCTGCGGCAAAGATTGCCGTCAAAAGGGTTATGCACAGGCCTAACCAGATGAATAATAACTGTTTTCAGCTTGCCACAATTTTTTCACAATCGATTAAGACTGGTTAATGTGACGTGGTGAAATAGCGCGTGATGTGACCGTAAAGACACAAGATGTGGGGCGGTTCTCCCTTGCGCCCGATTCTGTCAGCCGCGACTATCGCGCCGTTGTCCCAGAATGCGCCCGTCCAGAACGATAAGCCCCGCCGCGATCAGCAGCATGCCGGCAATGTCCGTTGGTTCGAGCGTTTCGCCGAGGAACAGGAAACCGAGAAGGATGGCGCTTGGCGGCACCAGCAGCGTCACGAGCGAGGTGTTGGTGGCGCCGGCCAGCGTCATGATGCGGAAATAAAGAATATATCCATAGGCGGTGGAAATGAGCGCCAGCGCAAGGATCGCAAGAATGGCCGATGTCGGCGGCATGGGCAGGTGCCAGGGTGTATCGGCCATCAGCGAAACGGGCAGCATGATCAGCGTCGATGCCGTCAATTGGCCTGCCGCCGTCACAGGTGCTGCCAGCCCTTTGAAGCGCTTGCCATAGGTTCCTGCAAAACCATAGGAGATCGCGGCGGCGACCGGGAAGGCCAAGGCCCAAGGGGAATGGCGGCCGTGCCCTGGGCGAACAATCCGGGCAAGGCGCTAGGGCCGATCAGCACGATGGTGCCGGCAAGGCCGAGCAGGCAGCCGGCAATCTTTATGGCGCTCAGCTTTTCATCCTGCGTCAGCGCATTGGCGATCAAGACGGTCCAGACCGGCGTGGTGGCATTCAGGATCGCCGCCAGCCCGGCGCCGATCTCCGTCTGGCCGAGAAAGATGAAGGTGTGCGGAATGGCGTTGTTGAGCAGGCCGAGAAGCAGGAATTGCCGCCAGCGGCTGCGCAATTGCCGGTAGATGTCGTAGCGCCCGAAGACATAGAGATGCAGGGCAAGCGCCGCCAGCGCGACACGCAGGAAAACCAGCGTGAAGGGCGGTACATGGGGAATGGCGACACGCGCGAAAAAGAAAGATCCGCCCCAGATCAGCCCCAGAAGCACCAGCAATCCCCAAGTCTTGATCGTCATGCGGTTTGCATCGTCCGTGGTTTTTCCCTGCATGTGCCTTGACCTATCCCGCCGCATTTGGATCATGCACCAGGGGTAGGATGATTGCGTCGAATGATCCACCCGATTCTTGGCACGTGTTGCGTTCATCCGAAGGAAAGTCTGCTGGAGCCGTTGATTGTTCATTCCACTACCGAGGCCGCCCATCACGGGCAGGGGCTTGTTTCTATCGCGGTGGTTATCGCAGTTGCCGCCATTCTCGGGCTCGGTTTTCTGCGTTTGCGCCAGCCCCCTCGTCGGCTTCATCCTTGCAGGCGTGGCGCTGGGGCCGACCGGTTTCGGACTGATTTCCAACAGCGGTAATGTCACCCTGCTGGCCGAAATGGGCGTCGTCGTCCTGCTTTTCTTCGTTGGCATGGAACTGTCCATCAAGGCCTTCGTGCTCAGCCTGCGCCAGGCGCTGCTGGTTGCCGGCAGCCAGGTGGTTGCGGCTCTTATGGCCGCAGCGCTGATCGCGCTCATCACCGGCGCCACCATGGCAGAGGGACTGATCCTCGGTTTCGTCATTGCCATGTCGTCAACGGTGGTCGCCATGAAGATGCTCGACGACATGGGCGAGCTTCGCAGCGAGACCGGCCGCATTGCCGTCGGTGTGCTGATCGCGCAGGACATCGCCGTCGTGCCGATGCTGATCCTCGTTTCCAGCCTCGGCGGCGAAGAGCTGCACATGGGCACGATCCTGTTCAAGATGGTAATCGCCATCGGCATTCTCGCCGGCCTGCTCTGGTGGTTCGGCCGTCACGGCAAGCTGCGCATTCCGTTCAGCGAGGATGTCGAGGACAAGGTCGAGATCCTGGCGCTTGGGGCGCTGGGACTGTGTTTCGCGGCGGCTGCGATCTCTGGCCTTGCCGGCATGTCGCCAGCTTACGGTGCCTTCCTGTCGGGCATTGTGCTGGGCAATTCGACGCTGCGCAGCCGGATCATTCCGGTGATCGAGCCCATCCAGAGCGTCCTTCTGGTCGTCTTTTTCCTGTCGATCGGCCTTCTGATCGATCTCAATTTCATCGGCGAAAATGTCTGGTCGGTGCTCAGCGCGGCGATCATCGTCATCGCCGCCAAGACGGTGCTCAACATTTTTCTCCTGCGCAAGACGGGGTCATCGCCCCAGACCGCGTTGATCGCCGGCCTGTCCATGGCGCAGGTCGGCGAGTTCTCGTTCGTGCTGGCGGCAGCGGGTTTAAGTGCCGGGGCACTCGATCTCGATATCTACCGCGTGGCGATCGCGGTCACCGCGGTCTCGCTTCTGGTGTCGCCGATTTGGGTCAGCCTGATGCACCGGCTGGAGAATATCGCCTCGGAGCATCTCTACAGCTATCGCCAGGCCTTTGCCGTGGCCTATGCGCGGGAGCTGCAGGAAGTGTCGAAGCAGGGGGCCGCCCTTGCCGGGGCACGCTGGTCGATCAGATTGCGCTACCGCGCGTTGCGGCTTGCCCGCCACCACCGGCGGCGGGTCAAGGCCGAAGCTGACGCGGCCAAATCAACGCCTAGAGAGCATTGAGAACGGCCGGTGTCGCCCAGCCGTCCGCCGGCATGCCCAGCCGCAGCTGTTCCTTCTGGAGTGCGGCGCGTGTGCCTGATCCGAGAATGCCGTCGATCTTTCCGACATCATGGCCAAGCCCCTGAAGCTTGGTCTGCAGCGCCTTCATCTCGTCGTCGCTGAGACCCTGTTCCGGGTTGCCGCCTTCATAGGGCGGTGCGCCGTTGAGGCGGGTCGCGAAATAGGCGGCAGAGGTCGTGTAGATGAACGACTGGTTCCATTCGAGATAGATGTTGAAGTTCGGATAGGTCAGGAAGGCCACGCCCTTGCGCCCCTGCGGAATGACCACGGAAGCCGCAAGCTGCGGGAAGGCGGTATTGCCGTCACGCGGCGTGACGCCGAGCGCAAACCAGTCGCCGGCGGTCATGCCCGGTTGGAGACCGGTCTTTTCCCAGGGCAGATTTTCCGGCAGCGAGACTTCCTGGATCCAGGGTTCGCCGGCCTTGAAGCCGAGGCTCTGGATGAACTTTGCCGCGGTCAGGATCGCATCCGGCGAGCTTTCCTTGAGCTTTACATGGCCGTCGCCATCACCATCGACGCCGAAGGCGATGATGTCCTCGGGCAGCATCTGGACCTGGCCGATTTCACCGGCCCAGGCACCGGTCGTGCTGGCCGGATCCAGATCGCCGTGCTGGACCATTTCGATGGCTGCAATCAGCTGCGGGCGGAAAAGCTCCGGCCGGCGACAGTCATGGGCGAGCGTTACCAGCGCGTTGCGTGTGTTGAAATCGCCCTGGACCGCGCCGAAATCGGTTTCCAGTGCCCAGAAGGCGGTGATGACGGCCGCAGGCACACCGAATTCAGACTGCGCCCGATCGAAAACTGCCGCATATTCCTGCATTTTCTTTGCCCCGATATCGAGGCGGGCCTTGCTGACCGTGCGCTTGGAAAATTCGGCGAAGGTCTGCTTGAACACGCCCTGGGCACGGTCGCGACTTAGCACCTTCTCATCGATCGCCGCGCCGGCCAGCGCGCGGTCGACAGCATCAGCCGGAATGCCCTTGGCAAGCGCCTCGGCTTTCACGCCTTCCAGAAAGGCGCCGAGATCGCCGCCGCAGGTAACGGTCGGCGCCGCCGCCTGGGGTGTCGTTTCCTGTGCAAGCGCCGTGGACGCCAGAAGCGTGAAAAGACCGAACGAAAGCAGGGAGTGCCGTGTGCCGCGTGTCATCGCAAATCCTTGTTGTCATGCCGATTGCGGCCATCCTCCTGGTCAGGCGGCGCAATCCTTGAAGATCGGAAATTAGGAAAGCTGCTGTCTCAGAGCAATGGGGCGGAATGAAGAAGAGCGGCGCAACCGCCGCCATCCTTTTCGTGCCTGACTATTTCGAAACGGCCGCGACCCATTTTTTCCAGTTCTTGGCGGATCCGGCAAAAACATTGATGTCCGTGTCGCCCGTGATGCCAGGGATTGTTCCCGTGCTTGTATATTGCCAAAAGGCCCAACGGCGATCGGGATAGATTTCGAGCGGGTGCTGGGCGACCGCACGCACCCAGTAGTGGTAGTCGTTGAACTGGCCGACGAGATTGTCACGGTGGAAATCCACGGAAGTATAGATGATCGGCCGCTTGCCGTAGTGTTTCTCCAGCCGGTCCATGAAAACCTTCATTTCCGACTGCACGGTGAGCGGCGAGGGGCGATACGTGCAGGTCTTGGATTCGCCGTTCCATTCGACGTCGAGAACGGGCGGAAGCATGACTGCGCTTTTCGGCACGTTGGCGATGAACCAGTCGGCCTGCTGGTCGGCCGTCGAGCAGAAATAGTAGAAATGATAGGGCGCATAGGGCAGGCCCACGGCCCGCGCGCCCTGCCAGTAGTCCTGGAAGCGCCTATCGACAATGTCCTTGCCTTCGGTCGCCTTGATAAAGGCGAAGGAGACGCCGGATGTGCGCACCGTCTGCCAGTCGATATCGCCATTCCATTTGGATACGTCGATGCCGTGTACATTGTGGTGATGCGGCGTGCGCGCACCGAAATCCTGCGGATCCTTGTCATGGAAGCGCGGCGGGATGGACGCCGTCTTGACGAGGTCGTAGTCGGTCGAGGTGCAGGCGGATATAAGCGTCAAGAGTGGCATAAGAGCCAGGAAAAGCCGGCGCATGGAATATCCGTTTCGAACCGATCTAACGTCCTGCCTCACACGATGATGTCCGTAAAAGTGCTGACCCCCGGGAGGCGTGAACCTCCTTTTCACCATATCATCGTAAAAATTGCGTTAGTTTCAAGCAGGAATTGCTAATTCGGCGATATTCGCCGGTAAATCGCGATCCAGGCATAACCTCGGCCGATGGACGAAAGCTTGGCTTCAGCACCCGTTTCCCGCGCTTTTACTTGGATAACCTCGAAAAGCCTTGCACGCGGGCTGACATGGAAACGCCGAAGCCATCCCTGCAAAGCCCGATGAAAGCCCCGTGGCAGGCCTTCCTGCTGGCCGAAATCGGCGATGTGCAGCGAGCCGCCTGGGTTGAGTGCGGCGATAGCCGAATCGATTGCCTTCTCCCAATCGGGGATCATCGACAGCGCGTAGGAAATGACGATCCGATCAAAGCCCTTTTGTCCACACAGCTCCGGCGTGAAATCTGTGGCGTCGGCAACGCGCAGGACGGCCCGGCTCTCACCCTTGCCGGAAAGCTTGGCCTCCGCTGAGATCAGCATTTCCTCCGAGATGTCGAAGCCGAACAGCCGCGCATTGGGATAGCATTTGCGGATGAGCGCAAGGTTGCGCCCGGTGCCGCAGCCGACTTCGAGAACGCTGCCACCCTTCGGCACATCGAGTTCGCGGATCAGCGTGTCACGGCCAAAGAGGTAATATTTGCGCGTCAGGTCGTAGACGTGCCGCTGGTAGCGGTACATCCGGTCCATGCGCCGGGCGTGGCTGTTGTCGGTGATCGGGCTTGCAGAAATCATGCCGTCTTCCTGTAGATGTGGAAGCCGCCGTAGATCGCCGAGCGATCCTTCCGCCCAAGTTCGCTCGATTGATGAGCGTCGTAGCTCCACTGGTCGAGCAGGATCGGGGAAACGCGCCCTTCGAGAATGCTGGCCTCGGCTGCTGTGCGGAAGATGACCACGGCATCATCGGCAGCTGTGCGGGTAATCTCGCTCCAGAGATCGTTGAGCTGGCGGTCGTTCATCCAGTCTTGCGCATCGAGCAGCACATAGCGATCGACCGAGCCTGCCGTCTTGCGGGCCAGAAGCTCAGTAAAGCTTGCATGATGCACGTGGACGCGCTCCGCATTGGAGCGGATCGCTTCATGGCGGCCAGCCTGCAGATAGACCGGCAGGTCGCCTTCATGCGGGAGCGGGTAGCGGCGGGCGAAGGCCTGCCAGGCGAAATAGTTCTCCCGCAGGGGAAAATGACAGGTCAGCTTTTCCAGGCGCTGGCGCAAAACGCCGGCAAGCGATTTTTCAGCGCTCAGGCTCGCCAGTTCGTCGAATTGCTGCGGCGGGATACCGAGGCCAAACAGCGAGCTCTTGCGGCTGGTGATCCAGCGGATGAACGGCCGGTCGAACAGCGGCGCCAGGCGCTCGTCGAAGAACTGCCGTTGTTCGCGCATCGAGCGGGTCTTGGCGAAGTCTGCCGGATTGACCCCGTGCAGGCGTGCAAGAAGGTGACCCGCCGTGATGAAGCGGCCGAGCAGGCCGGTGCGGTAGATGTTCTTGCCGAAGACCGAAATACGACGGCGGCCGGTGGCGGTGCGCGCATTCCAGTAGGCGCGGGTCGCGGCGTCGAGCTTCGGCGCGATGAACAGGTCATAGGCCCGGACATTGGTGGCGGTATCGGGGCGGGCTAGAAAGCGCACGATGTCGGCATGGCCGGGCAGGTACCGGAATGCGGCAAGCTTCAAGCGGTTCAGCGCCACGTGATGCCGGTTGAGGTCCACGACATCGATCCGCTCGGGCCGGGCCGAGAGATAGGCGAGCATATTGCAGCCGCCGGATGCAATCGTGACGATGTGATGTTCGGGCTTGATCTGCATCGCGGCCATATCGACATCAGGGTCTTCCCAGATCTGCGGATAGACGAGGCCGGAAAAAGCAGTCCGAACAGCCGTTCCGAAAGACCCTCGGCGGTGAACGGCTTGTGCTGGATCAGCGCGGTTTTCAGTTTGGCGTTCTTTTTGCCGTAGGTGGCATTCGGTGCAAGATCGGTCATGTCAGCCTGTCGTCCGTTGCAAACTGGGACGCTTCTAGGAGGTGACCGCAACACTTTGATGACGGGCGATTTCTATGATTTCTCATCCATAAGAATTGATTAAGTTTGTCCATGTTAGGTAGAGGCTTCTTTCAGGGGCGGCTAACATGATGTTAAATGCATTTCTGCCGAAATCGGAGCAGCGGTATGCTGTTGCCGGTATGGCGTTCGGTGTTGTTTTTTCAGTAATCTGCTTATCGATTGATCGGTTTTTCGATAACAAGAACAGCCTCTTGGACGATGCACTGGTTGCGCCGACCTCTGCTGCCGTGCTGCTGATGCCGTTGGTCTGCGGCATGCTGTTTTATCAATGGGGCCGGTCGCGCAGCCGCCTTGTCTCCGAGCTACAATTGCGTCAGCGGACAGAAACCCAACTGATCATGGCCGTGCATCACGACCGGCTGACCGGGCTTTCCAACCGATTCTGCGCTGGAGCGAGACATCCGCTCTTTGTTGCCGCAGGACGGCACCGCAGGCGATCGTGGCGCGCTGTTGCTGCTCGATCTCGACCGCTTCAAGTTCGTCAATGATACGATGGGTCACGATGCCGGCGACCAGTTGCTTGTGGCGCTCGGGCAAAGACTGAAACATTCACTTTCAAGCACAGCCAGTGTCTACCGGCTGGGCGGTGACGAATTCGTCATACTGGTTGCCGGCTCGCCATCGCACGGCAAGGTCGAGGATATCTGTCTGACTGTTCTTTCGTTGTTCGCCGAGCCATTCCAGCTTTTCGAGGGACAATTCTGGACCGGTGGCAGTATCGGCGTCACCTTTATCGAGCCGGACGACCGGTCGATGTCAACAGTGCTGAAGCGTGCTGACCTTGCGCTGTACAAGGCCAAGGACGTGCCCGGCAACAGCCATCGATTTTATGAGCTGGAAATGGCCACGGAAGCCTGTGTCAAGAGCGAGATCGAACACGATCTGAGCCGGGCGCTGGAACAAGGGCAGTTCTATCTGGAATATCAGCCGATCGTCGGGATCGAGAGCCGGGCAATCCGCTCGTTCGAGGCGTTGATCCGATGGAACCACCCATCCAAGGGGATCATACAGCCCGATCTGTTTATCGCGGCGGCCGAAAAGACCGGCCTCATCCTGCCGATCGGCAACTGGGTCGTTAAAACCGCTTGTCTGGAGGCCGCCCGCTGGCCGGCGCCGACAGGCGTCGCCGTTAATGTCGCCGGTGATCAATTCAAGGACCGGGCGTTTGTCGGCTACATCAAGGCCTGTCTGGCAGAGGCCGGCCTGGCACCCGGACGATTGACGATCGAGGTGACGGAATCAATATTTTCCATTGATCCGCTGATCATCTGCGAGAGCCTTACCGAACTGCGTGCCCACGGCATCCGGATTGCGCTTGATGATTTCGGGATTGGATTTTCCTCGATCAACAATCTGCGGCGCTTTCCGCTCGATCAGCTGAAGGTCGACCGGTCGTTCACGCAGGCGATGCTTGGCAACCAGCGCGATGCAGATCTGGTCGATATCATCCTGAAACTCGGCACGACGTTCCAGGTCGCCACTACGATCGAAGGCATCGAAACCGAGGGTCAACTGGAGTTCGTACGGGCATTGGGGGCCTCGGAGGCCCAAGGCTTCCTGATTTCCCGTCCGGTGTCCGCGCGGGATGTAATGGGTATTCTGGCGCGGGAGACGGTACAGGCCGGATCGCTCTCGGCCTGACGTTTTGCACGCGCGGTAGGTCTGCGGCGTTTTGGAAGGCTGCTCTAAACAAATCGTGTCGTTACAAGCCCTTCCAAAAACGATGGAATCCTGTTTCTCTCAAGTCGCGAAGCAGGAGTTACTGAATGCGTAGAGTTCTGATCTGGCTGCTCGGCCTGGTGACCGCCGGCATAGCCGCGATCGTCGCATGGCTTGCCGTCGCGCCGCCCGAGCTTCTGCGCGTCGGTGACGGCTATGCCGCAAAGATCGTCTGTTCCAATGTCTTCATCGCCGGGCGGGATGCCGACGTCGTGCTGGCGCAGGATGTGCAGGCGCCGGGACATCCACTTTTGCGTTTCGTCCGCGTCAATGTCGATGAGGTCCGCAAGACGGTCACTGCCCGTATGTTCGGCTTTGCAGCGCCCGGTCACGCCGTCTACCGCGAGGGCCTTGGCTGCACGACACTGAGCGACGACAGGTTTGCGGCCTTTCCAGGCATACAGCGCGAACGGCGACGGCTCGCGCCGGCGGAAGACGCGATGTTCTGGCCCGAAGGTGCTGGCATCGTCAGGAATGCCGCAGTCCAGGCACTGATCGAGGATCCCGCGTTAACCGGTCCGGGAATGCGGGCAACCGTTGTCGTCAGGCGCGGGCGCATCATTGCCGAAACCTATGGTGAGGGCTTTTCACAGTGGACCCCGCTTCTCGGCTGGTCGATGACCAAGTCCGTGACGGCGGCGCTTGTCGGGCTGCGGATCAAGGACGGCCGCATGGCGCTCGATGCCACCGATCTTGTTGCGGAATGGCGCGATGACCCGCGCAGCGGGATCACGCTTGCCGACCTGCTCGGCATGCAGAGCGGTCTGGAATTCAACGAGGACTACGGCGCCGTCGCCGACGTGACGCGGATGCTCTATCTGGAGAGCGATATGGCCGGCTTTGTGGCCGACAAGCCGCTTGTCGCAAAGCCCGGCGAACGCTTCAGCTATTCCAGTGGTACATCAACGCTTCTGTCGCGCCTGTGGATGGACACGTTTTCCAGCCAGCGCACCGCCCTGACATTTCCGCGGGCCGCACTTTTCCGGCCCTTGGGCATGTCCAGTGCGGTTCTGGAGACCGATGCCCACGGAACCTTCGTCGGCTCCTCCTATATGTATGCGACGGCGCGCGACTGGGCCCGGTTCAGCCTGTTCCTGCTGCAGGGCGGACGCTGGAACGACGCCCAATTGCTGCCCGATGGCTTCGTGTCCTACATGGCAAAGCCGACCGCGGCGTCCGGTCGGCGCTACGGTTCAGGGCAGGTGTGGACGGAGGCGGGCAGGGCAGCTGTCGCGCAAGCAGACGGCGAGGTGGCTTTGCCGGACGACGCATTCTGGATGCAAGGCCATGACGGCCAGATGGCCTTGATAGTGCCGTCGCTTGAGTTAGCCGTGCTGCGCATGGGGCTCACCCCGTCGCGGCTCGGCTATGATGTGCGGCAACTGCAAGCCAAAATAATTGAGGCGGTCCGATGACGGCCTCTGAAATCGACTGATATCTGACCCGGCAGCGCCGCGTTAGCGCATGTCCAGCATGTCCAGCATGCCCTTGCGCTTGGCGTGGTAATAATAGCCGCTGGCATAGAGCTTGACCGCATTGTCGTTCTGGTTGTCTGCTACCATCCAGGCGCCACGCAGATATTTGGTCGCATACTTCAGGTTGGTTTCCGCATCGAACAGACCTTCCGCCGGGCCTTGATAACCAAGACCCTTGGCCGTGTTGTAGCGGATCTGCATCAGGCCGTAATTGCCCTTGCTGTAAGCTTTGGGATTGTACGTGCTTTCACGCTTGACGACGCGGTGGACGAGCGCTTCCGGAATGCCGTTGAGCTTGGCGTAAAAGCTGATGAGACGGTCGAGTTCCGGGCGGGAGCTTGTCAGCTTTTGCGTGACGCCGAAGGCTGCGGGCGTTGCAACAGCGCTGGCATAGGCAACGGCGCCGCTTTCCGGCTTCGGCATCGGTACGATCATGCGCTTGGCGACGAGCGTTTCAAGGCCAACCGGCTCGCCCGTATCGAAGTCTGAATCCATCGCCGCCATTGAAACCATGGTTGTCGACATCTGCGGTATACGTGCGGTCTTGGTTTCGACCATCGCATTGGCAGTGACCGGCAGGGCGGATGACGCAGTCGTTGCCGCCACTTCAGCATTCCCTGGCTGAAGCTGTACCGTTGCAACGCCGTTTGCAGTGTTTTCTGCGGGCTGCATCATCGCCGTTTCGGCAGCAAGAGCTGCGACGGTCGCGGTCGGTGTGCCATCCGGTGTCGGAAGGGCATAGGCGGTGAGTTCTGTTCCGGGCTTCGGCAGGGGCGTGACAGTCTGTGCGGCCATCAGTTGTTCCAGCGGTGTACGTTCGACGCTCGAGCAACCGGTGCCGAGCGCGGCCGCGATCAAAGCACACGCGGTAAGCGTATGTTTCGGATTGGAAAAACCGATTTTAGCCATGCTGTCGCTTTCGTGCTTTCAGGCCCCGCAGCCCCCGCAAATCAGCAGCGCGAAGCTGCCGGATGTGAAACTCCATTAACCTATTGGCCATTCGATCGCAAGCGCGTAGCGCCTTTTCAGGCACCGCTTCGGCGCAGGCCTGCTGTCAGCAGGCCCGCACCGATGAGCAGCGAGCCGCCGGTGCGGTTGACGATCGTCTGGATTTTCGGCTTGCGGATCGTCGTCCGGGCTGCCGATGCCATCAACGCATAGGCGGTCGCGTTCAGCGTCGCGAGCACCAGAAACGTCGTTTCGAAAATCAGCATCTGCGAAAACAGCGGGCGCGTCAGGTCGAGGAACTGCGGCAGGAAGGCCACGAAGAAGACGATGCTTTTCGGGTTCAGCGCCGTCACCACATAGGTGTGAAGAAAGATGTGTATCGGTCGTTCCGTCGGTGCCTCGCCCGCGTCCCGCGTCGTTGCATCCAGCACCGGAGCGCGCCAGAGCTTCACGCCAAGCCAGACGAGATAGGCCGCGCCAACCCATTTGAGCACGGTGAAGATCGCAGCGGACGTCGCGAGCAGGGCGCCAAGGCCGAGCATGGAGGCCGTCATGGCGGTAAAATCGCCCAGTGCAACCCCGGCAACGGTTGCCGCCGTGGTGCGGCGGCCATGGCCGAGCGCGTAGGAAATCACGAGAAGAATTGTCGGTCCTGGAATAGCCAGCATGATGGCCGATGCGGCGACAAAAGCCAGCCAGTGTTCAATTGACATAAAAACGGCTCCGTGTGCTCTGGTTTCCAAGGGAGGAAGCCATGGGTACGCGGAGCCGTCAAGATGTCGTTTAATGGAGCCTTAGGCCGACGATCAGTCGGCTGCCGACCATTTCTGGCCGATGACATCCATCATCTCGCCAAACCATTTGACAGACGTATCGAAATGCTTGCCCCCGCTGATGCGCGGGAATTCGATCGTGCGCAGCTTGCCGCCCTTGGCCTCGTCATGGCCGGTAACGCCGGAGACCTTGTTAAGCGCGCTTTCGACGGCAAGATCGACCATGCCCTGGATGAGGCGCAGGTCATCGGCATTGGCCGGCGCAGAGCGGGCATAATAGCCGGATTTCTGCACCATGGAGCGTTCGGCGCCGAGAAGAGCCGCAAACTGCTTGGTAAACCAGTTGCCGACATTGATCGTGTCGATCTTGACGTGGCCGAAGGCATCGCGCTTGACGCTTTCGCCGGCGGCTTCACGTTCGGCAACGATGGCATCAAGGCAGGCGCCTTCGCTGACGAACAGCGTGACGAAGCCGCTCTTGTCCATGACGCTGCGCAGACGTTCGGCTTCCTTTTGCAGGTCGAAACTGGTTTCCGGCAGGTAGAGCCCGTCGATGTTCTTCAGTCGCTCGTTCATCATGAAGCCATCGACGAACTCCTTGTCTTCGGTCATCTGGATGTAGGAGCGGGCGGTCGCAGCGGTCAGCCAGCCGCAATGGCGGCCCATGACCTCGTGCACGACGAGTGCGTGGCGCTGCGCTCTGCTCGTTGCTGACGTGATCGAAGAATTTTGCGCCATATTCGGCGGCCGTCCAGGCGCCGAGCGACTGGCGGATCGGGACGACATCGTTGTCGACGGTCTTCGGCAGGCCGACAACGGTGAGGTCATAGCCATTGGCGCCGAGATAGGCGGCAAGATCGGCTGCGGTCGTGTTGGTATCGTCGCCGCCGATCGTGTGCAGGATGGTGATGCCGTCCGACGCGAGCCGCTCGGCCGCCACCCGCAGCGGGTTTTCGCCTTCTTTGACGAGGCCGCGCTTGACGCAATCTGCAGCATTCGTCAGCTTGACGCGGCTGTTGCCGATCGGCGATCCGCCGTGGCGATGCAGCACGTGGGCCTTCTCGCGCATCTCCGGGGTGATCGGAATACGGTCGGCCAGCAAGAGGCCCTGATAGCCGGATCGATAGGCGACCAGCTCGATTTCCGGCGCAATGTCCGTATAGCGTTCGATCAGCCCGCCAACCGCGGAAGAAAGGCAGGGCGCGAGCCCGCCTGCGGTCAGCATTGCGACTTTCTGTTTGGCCATGGTTCCTCCTCAGGGGTTATCGCCAGAATAGAGCGAGGCCTCTCTAGCGCAAGTCCCATGGAAGTTAAATGACAGAGCGGCACAGGATCAAAAGAACTGTGTCAGGCGATCCGCGCCTTGCGTCCGAGCCAGACGATCAGCGCGACGGCGGCGGCAAAGGCGATCGTCGTGGCATCGACGATCTCTCCGAGCAGAACGGCCGAAACAGCGAGTGTGACGAAGGTTTGCAGAAGCTGGACCTGCGCCACTCTGCCGATCCCGCCGAGCGCCAGGCCGGCGTTCCAGAACATGAAGCCACCGAACATGGACATCAGTCCGAGATAGGCGAAGGCGCCAAGTTCGGCGGCATTCGGTGCATAAATACCGCTTCTGGCAACGAGCGCGGTCGCAACGAGCGACAAGGGGGCCGTCACGATGAGGGCCCAGGAAATCGCTTCCCAGCCGGAGACGTCGCGGGAAATCCTGGCCAGCAGCACGTAACCGAGGGACGCGGAGACGGCGGCGACGAAAAGCCAGACATCGCCCATCTCCAGATGGAAGCCGTTGCCCCTGACTGCGAAATAGACCACCAGCGCTGCGCCGGCGATGCCATAGGCCCAGAAGGCCGGGCCGGGCCGCTCGCCATCGACAAGGGCCGCGAAGATCGAGGTCAAAAGCGGCAGGAGACCAAGCACGACGCCGCCGTGACTGGCGGGGATCGTCTGCATTGCGACCGAGGAAAAGATCGGAAAGCCATATACGACACAGATGCCGGCGCCGACCAGCATAAGACCCTGGCCCTTCGGCCAGCGTCTGCGCAATGCGATCAGCAGGATGGCGGCCGCGGCCGAGGCAAGGACGGCGCGGCCGAAGGTGATGAACAAGGGCGAGAATCCGCCGAGCGCGATATGCGTCATCGGCAAGGTTGCCCCGAAGATCGTGACGCCGATGAGGCCGAGAATCATGCCCATGGCCTGGGTGTGGCTGGTCGTCGTCATGCAGGTTCCGATTCATACGAGGCCCGCAACCTCTGCCGCTCGGTCGCATCCAAGTCAAATTCATATGGGTGATCGAGAAATCACGTGCTGGAATGAATAATGGCCTGTTGCCGCTCGTTCTATGGTCGACCGTGGCTGTTGCATCGACCCTGGATAGCCGGATTTTTATATTGCGGAGGCGAGAAAAAATATCTCTTTACGATGAAAAATGAATGTGCTTAAAATCTAATCAAAGAAGATAAGTTCATTTTTTAACTGGTGACGTCATTTTTTACTTATAGTATCTGGGGAGAGATCAGATGAGTGTTAAAGTTTTAACCGGCAAGTTCCGGAATGTTGCCTTGCGTCTTGTTGTATCTGCTTCTATTTCTGCAGTTTCGGTTGTGACGCCGGCGTCCGCTATACCCATCATGCCGGCCGCGGGTCTTTCTGACATGGATACGCTGCTTCAGCACATCAGTGAGGAGACGAGCGTTTCCAAAAAGGCGACGGATGCCATCGTCGCGGATATCCGCAGTATTGTTGCGGAGTGCGGGCGCTACGATCCCGTGTACCGGGTGGATTGCCTGGCGCAGGGCCTGAAAGAGGTTTCCCGCCGCATGCCGGCCGGGCAATACCTGGGGGCCCGCATGATCATTTCCAAGGCCGCCGGCAAGCTCTCCTCGCTCGCGCGTGCCAATGCCGATTCGGCACAGCCGAAACTGGATTCCCCGAGCGGGACCAATCCGCGGCTGAAGGGCAAGAAGCGCTATACTGCAATCAAGAAGGAAGCGCTGGCAAAGGTCATGAAGGAGGCGCAGGCGATCATCCAGGAAGCCGAGACCCAGTTGCTGCGCTCGGCGGAAAATTCGGCCAAGCGTCAGGCGCATTATCAGCAGATTGCTACTGCCATCAGTTCGACCAAGGTCCTGCTGCGGTCCTGATCTGTTCATTTAGGCAAAACCGGACGCTGGCAACCCAGCGTCCGGTTTTGTTGCGTCAGGATATTGCGCGATACGCAATGTCCCTGCCGGCTTGACCGCCATCAGAATATTGTGCATCAACATAGTGAGGGCCATCACAATTTCGTCATGACGGCCTCTGCAGGGCCCTCGCGGCTGGTGCGCGGCTTGCAATGTCCGGCCACATCTGGTCATGCTGCAGCGTAGCAACACACGAAAGAACGTGCCTATGTCTTTCTGGGAGAGTATCCTCGGAATCATCAATGCGACCGGCAACGCCCTTGCGGGGGTGGTGGAAGCCGTGCGCACCCTGTTCGAGGGCGACCCGGAGACACGACGCAAGGTTGCCTTTTCGGTCGCGATGATTGCGCTCTCGGCGAAGATGGCGAAGGCAGACGGGATCGTGACCGAGGCCGAGGTGTCGGCGTTTCGCGATATCTTCAAGTTTCCCGACGATCAGGCGCACAATGTTGCGCGCCTCTATAATCTTGCCCGTCAGGACGTGGCCGGTTACGAGGCCTATGCCGAGAAGATGGCAGCGCTTTGTGTTTCCTGCGAACGCGATTGCCCGATCCTCGAGGACATCATCGACGGCCTGTTCCATATCGCCAAGGCCGACGGCGCCATTCATGACAAGGAACTGGCCTATCTGATGCGCGTCGCGGAAATCTTCCGCATGGACGAGGTTCATTTCCAGCAGATCATGGCCCGCCATGTCCACGCCAGCGGAGTGGATCCCTACAAGATCCTCGGCGTTTCGCCGAAGGATGATTTTTCGACGATCCGCAAGCAGTACCGGGTTCTGGTCTCTGAAAACCATCCGGATCGCCTGGTTGCCCGCGGTGTGCCGGAAGAATTTCACGCCATCGCCAATGATCGCATGGCCGCGCTCAACGCCGCCTATGAAGCGATCGAGAAAGAACGCCGCGCTGCATGATGCTGTTCGACTGCGACTATGCCGCGGCGCGTTGCGTGCCATCGCCCAATCATGGCGAGCGGGCAGGCGGGCGAAACCCGGACATCATCATCCTGCATTACACCGGCATGGAAACGGCCGACGCGGCCCTTGATTGGCTTTGTCGAGAGGAGAGCCAGGTCTCCTGCCACTACTTCGTCCATGAGGACGGGCGCATCGACCAGCTTGTTTCCGAAAGCCGCCGCGCCTGGCATGCCGGGCGCAGCAGCTGGAAGGGCGAGACGGACATCAATTCCGCCTCCATCGGCGTCGAGATCGCCAATGCCGGTCACCCAGGCGGGCTCCCCGATTTCCCGAATGCACAGATCGAAGCAGTCATTGAACTGTGTCGGGATTGCGGCAAACGCTGGTCTGTCGCCCCCGAAAGGGTGCTTGCCCATAGCGATGTTGCCCCTATTCGCAAGGTCGATCCGGGTGAAAAATTCCCTTGGAAACGTTTGCACGAACACGGCGTCGGGCACTGGGTTAATCCGACCGCGATCAGCGGTGGTCGATTCTTCCAGCGCGGTGACGAGGGGCAACCGGTGGCGGCTCTTCAGTCGATGCTCTCGCTCTATGGCTATAGCACTGAAATAAGTGGCGTTTTCAGCGAAAAGACCGAGGGCGACGTGGCTGCTTTCCAGCGGCATTTTCGACCCGCCCGGGTGGACGGCATCGCGGATATGTCGACCATCGACACGCTGCATCGCCTGCTTTCGGCGCTGTCGTCATTCAGTGCCTGACCGCTCTTGAAACCTTGTCCTGAACGGCTGCCTCTCTTCCCCAAAAACGAAAAAATGCTGCGCTGCCACATGATGACCATGTTACGCGGGTCTTTTGCCGCCGTACAGAACCGCGGGGGAAACGAGCCGAAAGGGCCTTCTTCTGCCAGTGAAAAGATCGGGATGCAGACGGCAAGGGCGGGGTGCGCCCTGGCTGCGCTACCCTGAAAGCGGAGACTTCAAGCTAAATGAGAATATCGTCAGTTGCTGCTGCGGCGGCATGCTTCTGCATGTTTTTCGCCGGGGTGGAATCGTCGTTTGCCGGGGGCATCGATAGAACCATCAAGACATCATCCATTCCCCAGGTGACTCGAACCACGGGCTATGCCAAGCCGGATCAAGTGCTGCCGACGTCGCAATATTCGCCGTTTATCGTCGCCTATGCCAAGGAATATGGCGTTCCCGTCGATCTTGCTCACGCGGTCGTCAAGGTGGAAAGCAATTTCAATCCGCGTGCCCGCGGCAGTGCCGGCGAAGTCGGTCTGATGCAGATCAAGCCGGCCACGGCGCGTATGATGGGCTATTCCGGCTCGAAGAAGGGTCTGTTCGATCCGGAAACCAACATCAAGTTCGGCATGAAATATCTTGCTGTCGCCCACCAGCTTTCGGGTGGTGCGACCTGCGGAACCATTTTGCGCTACAATGCGGGCCATGGGGCAAAGCGCATGAACCCGGTGTCGCGCCGTTATTGCGGCAAGGTGCAAAGCATCCTCAACTGAGTGCCTTGATCGGCGGACAATGATACGGCCGGATGTGTTTTGCGTTCCGGCCGTCCTCCGTTTCCGGGCGTCGGGACGGCTGGCAAAATGTCTTTCTCATGCTATTCGTCCACTGTAATTCAGATGGATGGGTGGAATGGCTGAAACCTTTGATTTCGTTGTCGTCGGCAAGGGCATGATGGGAGCTGCGGCAGCGCGCTACCTGGCGCTTTCCGGTGCGCGCGTCGCTCTTGTCGGGCCGGACGAACCGGCGGATCGCACCACCCATGACGGCGTTTTCGCCAGCCACTACGACAATGGCCGTATCACGCGGACAATCGACATAAATCGCGACTGGGCGCTTCTCGCCCGCCGCTCGATAGACCGCTATGCGCAGATCGAAGCCACGAGCGGCATCACCTTCTACAGCGAAGCGGGGTGCCTGATCGCAGCACCCGCACCCGGCCATGCCTATGACTACCTCGAGCAGGTCATGCATGCCCGCGACACGCTCGGTGTCGATGCGCCTTTCCTGACCGCCGCGGAAATGAAAACGCGGTTTCCGTGGTTCGAATTCCCGGCAGGTTTCGGCGGCGTCTTCGAAGCCCACGGTGCCGGCCACATCAACCCGCGAGCGCTGGTTGCGGCGCAAACGCGGATCGCGGCTCAAAACGGCGCAACGGTCATCTCCAGCGAAGTCGCGTCTGTAACGGAGCATGCCGGACACGTCTCTGTCACCACGGTCGAAGGTCTGGTTTTAACCGCCGGGCGCGTGCTTGTCGCTGCCGGCGGATTTTCGATCGCCGCATCGCTCCTGCCGCGACCGCTGGATCTGGTGGTCAAGGCAAGGACAGTGCTGTTTGCCGAAATCGACGATGCGCAACGGGCGGACTATGCGGCCATGCCGTCGCTGATCGGCTCCTCGTCGACGCAGGAGGAAAGCTATTATCTCCTTCCGCCCGTGCTTTATCCCGATGGCAAATTCTATCTCAAGATCGGCGGCGATCCGAGCGATCTCGTGTTGGACACCGAGGCGGATATCCGCGCCTGGTTTCGCCGCGGTGAAAATCCTGATGCGGCCGATCACCTGCTTGCCGTATTGCGCCGGGTCATTCCCCGAATTGAGCCGACCTGTATTCACTCCGCCCCTTGCGTCACCACTTTTACGCGGCACGGATACCCCTATATCGGTTTCGTCGGCGAAGGTCGCATCGCGGCGCTCACCGGCGGCAATGGTGCTGCTGCCAAAAGCTCCGATGAAATCGGCCGCCTGGGTGCGTCTCTGCTTCTCGACGGCGCGCTCGATGCGCCGGAATATGCGACCGACTTTGCCGTCTGCACCCGCTGAAATGCGTCTCGGCCGGTTTTGCGGGCGATTGCCTCTGGCAATTGCGCCGACCCTCGTTTATGCACCGCTTGCCAGTTGGCCGGGCAGCCGCGCTCCGCTAGGGCCGAAAGGCTGCGGGGGAGGAAAGTCCGGGCTCCATGAAAACACGGTGCCGGATAACGTCCGGCGGGGGCGACCCTAGGGAAAGTGCCACAGAAAGCAAACCGCCTGTCCTTGCGACAGGTCAGGGTGAAAGGGTGGGGTAAGAGCCCACCGCACGCATGGCAACATGGGTGGCAGGGCAAACCCCACCGGGAGCAAAACCGAATAGGGACGACGCGGATCGCGCAAGCGCTCCGGCCGGTTTTCAGGCCAGTCGTCCGGGTGGGTTGCACGAGGTTGCGCGTAAGCGCCGCCCCAGATGAATGGCTGCCACGTTCCGGTCTCAAAGCCGGAGCCATACAGAACCCGGCTTACAGGCCAACTGGCAATTTCTCTTTTTCCGATAGTTCGGGACGGCCTTTTTGCAGGGGCTGTATCCCGTTGAATAGCCGTTTGTTTTAGAGGTTAGTGATGTTTGATGTCGCTTTTTCCGGTCTCTCTTTTTCCTTTGATTCCAAAGTCTTGCGCTCTGTTCGGTAACCATTTGTTAAACTTAACAGACTATCAATATTTGATCATGCCGCATGCCGAAAACCAGCATTTCCCATTGACGCCCATATGGTCCCATGCTATCCCAATCATGCACTGCACAAGAGCCTTTTAAGGCCCGTTCATCGCTAAAATCCGGTCGCCCGCAGGCGGGTCCTGGTATCGGGCATTTCGCCCGACGGTGGAGTTCTGTGCTTTTTTTGATGGCGTGAGCAGGCCCGTGCCGGTGCCCTGTTCATCGGAATCGGCTGTATCGCGTTATGAACCGCTTCCTTTCACATGCGACAAACCGGATCGATGCAAAGGGGCGGGTTTCCGTTCCCTCGATGTTTCGTGCTGTCTTGTCGTCTCTGGATATACGGGAGCTTTATTGCTTTCAGGATTTTGTCTTTCCGGCTATCAGCGCCGGCGGTCCGGATTTGCTGGATCGGTTCGAAAGGCAGATTGCCAGCGAGGATCCGTTCTCGCCGCAGGCCAATCAGATGTCGCTCCTGGTTCATGGGGGCGGGGTCTTCATGAAGCTCGACCAGGAGGGGCGGTTGATGATCTCGGATTTCATCCGGGACTTCACCGGCATCACCACGGACGTGACGTTCGTCGGTCGGGCGGATCACTTTCAGTTATGGGCACCGCAGGCATTCACGGAATTGCAGGCGGCGGCTCGCGAGGGGCAAAGATTGCGAGGTCTGCGCCCGACCTAGAATGGAGAATCGGAATGGTGACGGATCAAGGCGGAGGTTTTTCTGATGCCGATGGCGGACCGGTCCGTCACATTCCGGTTCTTCTCCAGGAGGTTCTTGAGAGCCTCGAGCCCGGTCCGGGCAAGATCATTCTCGATGGTACGTTCGGTGCAGGCGGTTACAGTTCGGCCCTGCTGGATGCCGGCGCCGACGTGATCGCGCTTGATCGCGATCCCGCCGCCATTGCGGCCGGTCAGGCCATGGTTGCGGCGCGCAGTGGTCATCTGACGCTGATCCATTCTCAGTTTTCCGATCTGGCAAGTCACGTGCCCGAAGGCGGGCTGGACGGCGTTGTCCTCGATATCGGGGTGTCCTCGATGCAGATCGACGAAGCCGATCGCGGCTTCTCGTTCCAGCGCAAGGGGCCGCTCGACATGCGTATGTCATCCCACGGCGTTTCGGCGGCCGACGTCGTCAATCGGGCCAAGGTCTCGGATCTGACGCGGATTTTCGGCTTTCTTGGCGAGGAGCCGCAGTCCGGGCGCATCGCCCGCGCCATCGAGAAGCGTCGGCTGGAAGAGCCCTTCGTCACGACACGTGATCTTGCAGGCCTGATCGAAGTCGTCACGCCGCGCAAGATGAAGGACAAGATTCATCCGGCGACCCGTGTCTTCCAGGCACTGCGTATTTTCGTCAATGACGAACTCGGCGAACTCGCAAAGGCGCTGTTTGCCGCCGAGCGTGCCCTGAAGCCCGGCGGGCGGCTGACGGTTGTGACGTTTCACTCACTGGAAGATCGGATCGTCAAGAAATTCTTCCAGGATCGTTCGGGAAAGGCCTCGGGCTCGCGTCACATGCCGCTGGCCCATGAGCGGGCCGCAACCTTCGCACCAGTTGGTAAGTCTATGGTAACGGCCAGTGAAGAAGAAGCGGACCGCAATCCCCGCGCCCGGTCCGCCAAGATGCGTGTCGGAGCGCGCACCGGGGTGCCGCCAGAGGCAGATGATCTGTCGATCTTTGATTTGCCGAACCTTGCGAGCCTTGGAAAGATGGGGGCTGAAATATGCTGCGTAGCTTTGACATCGTTCTGATCGTCGTGATGACGGCGGCCGCCACGGTCACCTACACGATCAAGCATCGGGCAGAAAACAAGCTTGAGGACGTGCGCAAGCTCGACGCGGAAATCCGTCTCGAGGAAGATACGATCGACCTTCTGCGTGCCGACTGGGCGCTGCTGACGCAGCCGAACCGTCTGGAACGGCTTGTCGAGGCCTACGACAAGGATCTGCAACTCGTGCCGACGCTGTCGACGCAACTGGCGCAACCTGAAGAGCTGCCGATGCTCAAGGCCGATGTTCCCGTTCCGGAAGAGGTTGCGGGCGCCGACAAGAAAAAGAAAACCGCTCCGGCAACGGATGACATGGCAACGGGTTCGGTGGCGCGCTGATGTCTTTTCTCTCTCGCATCATGGTCATCAAGAGCCGCGCGCATTTTTCCGCCGGCGGCAACAATCATCCCGGCGGCAATGTCAGGGGCGTATCGTTCGAGGGAACGCGCAAGAAAAGCAGCAATCAGGCAAGAAGCCGCGTCGGCATCATCATCGCCGGCTTCACGGTCGCCTATTGCATCATTGGCGGGCGACTGGTGCAGTATGGGCTTGAACTGCCCGAAGCCGTTTCCAGCATCGGACGCGCCGACAATCTGATGGCGTCGCGCCCGGATATTCTCGACCGCAACGGCGAAATCCTGGCCACCGACATCCGCACCGTGTCGCTGTATGCCGAGCCGCACAAGATCGTCGATGCCGACGAAGCGGTTGAGCAGCTCTCGACCGTCTTGCCCAATCTCAATCATTCGGAAATCTACAACAAGCTGCGCTCGAAATCGCGCTTCCAGTGGCTTCGCCGGCAATTGACGCCGAAGCAGCAGAGCCAGATCCTGGCTTTGGGCATTCCCGGTATCGGCTTTCGCCCGGAGAAACGCCGCTTCTATCCAGGCGGCGCGACCGCTTCGCATATTCTTGGCCATGTGAACATCGACAATCGCGGCATTGCCGGCATGGAGCGCTATATCGACAGCCAGGGGCTTGCCGATCTGGCCGCGACCGGCATGACCAGCGATGCGAGGCTGGAGCCGGTCAAGCTTTCCATCGATCTGCGTGTGCAGAACATCGTTCACGATGTAGTCGTCAATGCGATGGTCGACTACAAGGCTCAGGCCGCGGGCGCGGTCATCCTTGATGCCTACACCGGCGAGGTGCTCGCCATGGCATCAGCGCCTGACTACGACCCCAACCAGCCGTCCCGGACGCTTGCCGATGGAACCATCGATAAGAAATACGAGGAAGGCTGGTTCAGCCGGATGAGCAACGGCACGTTCGAGATGGGTTCGACCTTCAAAAGCTTCACGCTCGCCATGGGCCTCGATTCCGGCAAGATGACGCTGAAGGACAGTTTTGACGCGCGCAATCCGATCCGGATGGGTGGCTTTACGATCAAGGACTTCCACGGAAAACACCGCATCCTGACGGTGCCGGAAATCTTCCAGTATTCGTCGAATATCGGGACGGCCAAGGTCGCCGATCTGGTCGGCGTCGACGGCCACAAGGAATTTCTGACAAGGCTCGGTCTGCTCACCAAGATGCAGACCGAATTGCCGGAGGTGGCGACGCCGTCGCAGCCACGCACCTGGAAGAAGATCAATTCCGTGACCATCTCGTTCGGCCACGGCGTCTCGACGACACCGTTGCAGACGGCGGTTGCCGGTGCGGCGCTGATGAATGGCGGCTACCTGCTGGAGCCGACATTTCTGCCGCGCACGGAGGAGCAGGCGGCTCCCTTCCGTCATAAGGTGATCAAGGACACCACCAGCGCCGACATGCGCTATCTTTTCAACTGGAACGGCATCGCCGGCTCCGGCAAGAATGCGCAGGTTGCGGGCTTCAACGTCGGCGGCAAGACCGGCACGGCCGACAAGGTCATCAATGGTCGTTATTCCAACGATTTGAACTTCAATTCGTTCATCGCCGGTTTCCCGATGGACAATCCGCGCTACATCGTGCTGACCGTGATCGACGCCCCGTTGACGGGCGAAAGCGGCGGCCGCATTGCCGGCTACACCGCGGCGCCGATGGTACAGAAGATCATCGCCCGCACAGCGCCGCTCCTGGGCATAAAGCCGAAGTTCGGACCCGATGGCTCTGCCTTGCTTGTGTCTTATTGACCATAGAAGGACAATCGGGACGATTCGCCGTCCGGCGTGTCGATGTAGATTTGAAAAGTGCCGTCCATGAAGCTCAATGACCTGATCGGGAGTGATTTCCCGGAAATCGCAGCGCAACTGCCCCCGCAGGCCGGGGAAATCGAAATCGAGGCAATCACCGCCGATAGCCGGCAGGTCGTGCCGGGCTCGCTGTTCGTGGCGCTGGCCGGTTCAAAGGCCGATGGCGCCGGTTTCATCAGCGATGCGATTGCCCGCGGCGCGGCTGCCGTGATCGCCGGCACAGGTGTTTCCTCATCCTCTGCCATTCCCGTGCTGCAGGCCGATAGCCCGCGCCGCGTTCTGGCGCTTGCCGCGGCCCGCTTCTTCGGTCGTCAGCCGGAAACCATGGTTGCAGTCACCGGAACAGCCGGAAAGACCTCCGTCGCATCCTTCGTCAGGCAGATCTGGGCGCATGGCGGCCTTGCGGCGGCCATGATCGGCACGACGGGCGTGATTGCGCCGGGTCGCAACGACTACGGCTCGCTGACCACGCCCGATCCCGTTTCGCTGCACAGGCTTCTTGCCGAGCTTGCCGATGCCGGCGTGACCCATGCGGCGATGGAGGCCTCAAGCCACGGTCTCGATCAGAACCGGCTGGACGGCGTGCGCCTTAAGGCTGCCGGTTTCACCAATCTCGGTCGCGATCACATGGACTATCATCCGACGGTCGAAGATTACATGGCCGCCAAGATGCGGCTGTTCGATGGCGTGCTTCCCAAAGGTTCACCTGCCGTGATTTTTGCCGATGATGCCTGGTCCGCGCAGGCGATAGCCGCCGCGCAAAAGGGCGGTCACGATGTCCGCACCGTCGGCCGCAAGGGCGACTATCTCGCGCTGAAGCGCGTCGAGCATTTCCGCCACAAGCAGATCGCAGAAGTGCATGTCGGCGACGAGATTTTCGAGGTACACATCCCGCTGGCCGGGGATTTTCAGATTTCGAATGCGCTGGTCGCGGCAGGTCTTGCCATGTCCACCGGTGTTTCGGCCAAGGCCGCCATGGCGGCGCTGGAAAAACTGCAGGGTGCGTCCGGACGACTGGAACTGGTCGGGCACACGAAAAGCGGTGCGCTCGCCTATGTCGATTACGCCCACAAGCCGGATGCCCTGGAAAACGTCCTGTCTTCGGTGCGCCCCTTCACCACCGGTCGCGTGATCGTCGTCTTCGGTTGCGGCGGCGATCGCGACAAGGGCAAGCGCCCAATCATGGGCGAAATCGCCACGCGTCTCGCCGACGTCGTCATCGTTACGGACGACAATCCGCGCTCCGAGGTTCCGGCCACCATCCGCGCCGAGATCATGGCGGCGGCCCGAGGCGCAACCGAGATCGGCGACCGCGCGGCGGCCATCCATGCCGCCGTCGCCATGCTGCAGTCCGGCGATACGCTGATCGTTGCCGGCAAGGGACACGAAGAGGGCCAGACCATCGGCTCCGTGACCCTGCCGTTCTCGGATCATGTCGAACTCAGAAACGCATTGGGAGGTGCCTGATTTGAGCTGGCTCTGGACAAGCGCTGATCTTCTCGCGGCCCTGAACGGTCGTCCTGTCGGAAACCTGCCCGAGGGCATTACCGGAATTTCGATCGATAGCCGCTCCCTCGGCAAGGGCGAGGCCTTCTTCGCCATCAAGGGCGACCGCGTCGATGGCCATGACTATGCCGGCGTGGCCATTGCAAACGGCGCCGCCTTGCTTGTCGTCAGCGAGGCCAAGCTGCCGGCGCTTGGCCGGCTGATTGCCCCGATGATCGTCGTCGACGACGTCCTGGAAGCGATGATCAGGCTCGGCTGTGCCGCGCGCGATCGCAGCGCCGCCAAGATCATTGCCGTCACCGGGTCCGTCGGCAAGACGACGACCAAGGAGATGCTACGCCATGTGCTCGAGCCGCTCGGCCGGGTGCATGCCTCCGTCGCATCCTTCAATAATCACTGGGGCGTGCCGCTGACGCTCTCCCGCATGCCTGAGAACACCGATTACGGCGTCTTCGAAATCGGCATGAACCATCCGGACGAAATCCGTCCGCTGGTCAAGATGGTGCGCCCGCATGTGGCTGTCGTCACCAGTGTTGCCGCCGCCCATCTCGGCAACTTCAAGGACCTGACGGAGATCGCCGCCGCCAAGGCCGAGATTTTCGAAGGTCTGGTTGAGGGTGGCCACGCCATACTCAATCGCGACAATGACAGCTTCAAGCAGTTGGAAAAGGCGGCAATTGCGACCGGCGTATCGCATATTCACAGCTTCGGCAGCGGCGCCAAGGCCGATTTCCGCATGGTCGAATTCGCCAATGGCGCCGAGGGGGCCGTTCTTTGGGCGTCGATCGACAACCGGACGCTGGAGATACCGATGGGGGCTCCGGGACGCCACATTGCCGAAAATGCGCTTGCGGTGCTTGGAGCAGCGTCCCTCGTCGGCGCCGATATCGATAGCGTTGCGGCGTCGCTTGCCACGCTTCAGCCGGAAAAAGGTCGTGGCGAACGCCATAGGCGCGCCATTGGCTCCGGTTATTTGACGCTGATCGACGAGAGCTACAATGCCAACCCGGCGTCCATGCGCGCGGCCATCGCCCTTTTGCGCGATACACCGCCGCAGGAGGGGCCCGACGCATCGCCATCCTCGGCGACATGCTGGAAATGGGCGAGTTCGCGGCGGATGTCCACGCCAAGCTCGCCGGTCCCTTGACCGAGGCGGGTATTACCGATGTCTGGCTTACCGGCCCGGAAATGACGCATCTGCGCGATGCCTTGCCGGAGGATTGCAAGGTCGAATATCGCGAGACTGTCGCTGACCTGAATGCCTTCGCCCTGGATGCGGTTTCTGCCGGCGATGTGGTGATGATCAAGTCGTCCAAGGGTACGGGCTGCGGCAAGATCGTTGCGGCTCTGCTTGACAAATATCCGGCATTTTCCGACACGGAGCCGACCATCTAGGCGGGCAGGGCAACTTATAACGGGTCTTTGCAGGCCTAACACTTTCGAATGCGTGCGGTTATCCTTAGCTCAGTTGATTCTGATGCGCGGAATTCGCAACAAACCTTTGGGGAAAGGTCCCTTATGCTGCTCTGGCTTGTCGAACTGTCGGATCATTTTCAATTTTTCAATCTGTTCCGATACATCACGTTCCGGACCGGTGCTGCGCTCTTCACGTCCGCGATGATCGTGTTTCTCTTCGGGCCGCGCATGATTTCATCGCTGCGTGTCCGTCAGGGCCGAGGCCAGCCGATCCGGGCCGACGGGCCGCAGACCCATTTCAAGAAGGCCGGTACGCCGACCATGGGTGGTCTGATGATCCTGGCCGGCATTGTCGGCAGCGCATTGCTCTGGGCCGACCTCTCCAGCGTCTATGTCGTCTCGACGCTGCTCGTCACGCTCGGCTTCGGCGCCATCGGCTTCTACGACGATTATCTCAAGGTCACCAAACAGTCTGACAAGGGCTTTTCCGGCAAGGCGCGTCTGGGATTTGAGTTTATTATCGCCGCCATCGCTGTCTTCTTCATGATGCGCACCGCGCTTTCGGCGGGCGTGACCGGCTCGACGTTCGGCTCCTCGCTCACTTTTCCATTCCTGAAGGACTTCACCCTCAATCTCGGCTATTTCTTCATCCTGTTCGGCGGCTTCGTCATCGTTGGCGCCGGCAATGCGGTGAACCTGACGGACGGTCTCGACGGTCTTGCCATCGTGCCTGTCATGATTGCCGCCGCCTCCTTCGGGGTGATCGCCTATCTTGCGGGCAATGCGGTGTTTGCAAATTACCTGCAGATCCATTTCGTGCCGGGCACGGGTGAACTGGCGGTCATTCTGGGCGCCGTTATCGGCGCCGGTCTGGGTTTCCTCTGGTTCAATGCGCCGCCCGCCGCCATTTTCATGGGCGACACGGGATCGCTGGCGCTGGGCGGCCTGATCGGCACTGTCGCCGTTGCCACCAAACACGAGATCGTCATGGTCATCATCGGCGGCCTGTTCGTCATGGAAACCCTGTCGGTCATCATCCAGGTCTTCTGGTTCAAGCGCACCGGCAAGCGCGTTTTCCTGATGGCGCCGATCCATCACCATTTCGAAAAGCTCGGCTGGACGGAAAGCCAGGTCGTCATCCGCTTCTGGATCATCGCCGTCATCCTCGCCATGGTCGGCCTGTCCACCCTGAAACTGCGGTGATCCGACGATGATCCCGGTCACCACCTTCAGCGGCAAGAATGTAGCGCTTTTCGGCCTCGGCGGCTCGGGCCTTGCCACGGCCCGAGCCCTGGTTGCCGGCGGCGCGACCGTGACCGCGTGGGACGACAACCCCGACAGCGTCGCCAAGGCGTCGGCGGAGGGCATCGGAACCGGCGATCTGCGTCAGGTCGATTGGAAGGGCTTTTCCGCTTTCGTCCTGTCGCCTGGCGTGCCGCTCACCCATCCGAAACCGCACTGGACCGTCGATCTTGCCGGCGCTGCAGGCGTCGAGGTCATCGGCGACGTCGAACTCTTCGTCCGCGAACGTCGCGCGCATGCGCCGGATTGCCCGTTCATCGCCATCACCGGCACGAACGGCAAATCGACGACGACGGCGCTGATCGCCCACATCCTGAAGTCGAGCGGCCGCGACACGCAGCTCGGCGGCAATATCGGCACGGCCGTGATGACGCTCGATCCGCCTGCCGACGATCGCTTCTATGTCGTCGAATGCTCGTCCTACCAGATCGATCTTGCGCCTTCGCTCGATCCGTCCGCTGGCATCCTGCTCAACCTGACGCCTGATCATCTCGACCGCCACGGCAGCATGCAGCATTATGCAGATATCAAGGAACGGCTCGTTGCCGGCAGCGATACAGCGATCGTCGGTGTTGACGATGCGTTTTGCGAGGCGATTGCCGACCGTGTTGCGCTGCTTGGCAAGTCTGTTATCCGCATCGCCCGCCACAGGACGCTGGGCGAGGGCTTTTATGCCGACGGGGCGAAGATCATGCGGGCGGAGGGCGGTCAGGCCGAACTCTTTGCCGATCTCGACGGCATTCAGACCCTGCGGGGCAGTCACAATGCGCAGAATGCTGCCGCTGCGATTGCGGCCTGCCTGGCTGTGGGTGTTTCGCCGAACGAGATCCGCGCCGGCCTCACATCCTTTCCCGGCCTGAAACACCGCATGCAGCCGGTTGGGCGCAGGGGCGATACGGTCTTCGTCAACGACAGCAAGGCCACAAATGCGGAGGCTGCCGCACCGGCGCTGTCGAGCTACGAGCGGATTTACTGGATCGCCGGCGGTCTGCCGAAAGAGGGCGGCATCACGACGCTTTCGCCCTTCTTCCCGAAGATTGCCAAGGCCTATCTGATCGGCGAGGCGGCACCGGCCTTTGCCGCGACGCTCAGTGATACCGTCGCCTTTGAAATTTCAGGCACGCTCGATCAGGCTGTGGCCCATGCGGCGGCCGATGCGGCGCGGGACAATGCCGGTCCGGCTGCCGTAATGCTGTCACCGGCTTGCGCAAGCTTCGACCAGTACAAGAATTTTGAAGTCAGGGGCGATGCCTTCGTCGGACATGTTGCCGCGATCGATGGCGTCACCATGCTGGTCTAGGCGATCTGACGGCCCTTTCGGGCAGAGTGCGGGGCTGAGCCGCCCTGTTGGATATTCCGGTGCGGTCTTCCGCACCACAAGAGGGGACGATGAATATGGTAAGCCGTGCCGAGCGTGGCCCCGTGGCCGACTGGTTCTGGACAATCGACCGGGTTTTCCTGGCGACCTTCGTCCTCTTGATGGGGATCGGCTTCATGCTGTCCTTCGCCGCAAGCCCGGCCGTTGCCGAACGTCTCAATCTCGACAGCTTCCATTTCGTCAAGCGGCACGCCGCTTTCCTTTTGCCGTCACTGGCGGTTATGATAGGCATTTCATTCCTGACGCCGAGGCAGGTGCGTCGTGCGGCGATGATCCTGCTTCTGGTGTCGCTGGCGATGATGGTTCTGGCGCTGTTTTTCGGCCAGGAAGTCAAGGGTTCGCGGCGCTGGATTTCGCTGGCCGGCCTGTCCGTGCAGCCGTCCGAATTCATGAAGCCGGCCTTCGTCGTCGTCTGCGCCTGGCTGTTTTCCGAACACGCCCGCCAGCCCGAAATCCCCGGTAATCTCTTTGCCATATTGCTCTTCGGCATTGTTGGCGCGCTGCTCGTGGCGCAGCCCGATCTCGGCCAGACGATCCTGACGACGGCAGTCTGGGGCGGCATGTTCTTCATGGCCGGCATGCCCTGGCTGTGGATCATCGTGCTCGGCGGTTCCGCCGTCGGCGGTCTCGTCGTCGCCTATACGGTGCTGCCGCACGTGGCGGGCCGTATCGACCGGTTTTTGACCGGCGAAGGCGATACGTTCCAGGTCGATACGGCGCTTCAGGCGATCGTGCGCGGTGACTGGTTCGGGCAGGGACCGGGAGAGGGCATCGTCAAGCGGATCATCCCGGACAGCCACACCGACTTCATCTTTTCGGTCGCGGCCGAAGAATTCGGCATCGTCTTTTGCATGTTGATCGTTCTGATCTTCGCCTTTCTCGTCATGCGGGGGCTGACCCATGCTTTCCGCGAGCGCAACGATTTCACGCGCTTTGCCGTTGCCGGCCTGGTTCTGCAGATCGGCATCCAGTCTATGATCAATATCGGCGTCAACCTTCAGCTTCTGCCGGCCAAGGGCATGACCCTGCCGCTGATTTCCTATGGCGGTTCATCCATGGTCGCAATCTGCGTCACGGCCGGTTTCATCCTGGCGCTCACCCGCCACCGTCCGGAAAAGCGCGCCGTCGAGCGCAGCCTGTTCCGGTCCGGCATGGGCGTTCCCGCGGAGTAAGACATGACCAAAGGTATCATTTTGCTCGCCGCCGGTGGTACCGGCGGCCATCTGTTTCCGGCCGAAGCGCTTGCGCACGAGCTGAAAACGCTGGGCTATTCCGTACATCTCGTCACCGACAGCCGCGCCGAGCGTTACGCCGGCAAGTTTCCGGCTGACGAGATCCATGTCGTCGCATCCGCCACCATCGGCTCGAAAAACCCATTGAAGGTCGCGGGATCGCTGTGGAAGCTGTGGACCGGCATGCGTACCGCGCGCCGCCTGATCGCGCGGCTGAAGCCGAAGGTCGTGGTCGGTTTCGGCGGCTATCCGACCGTGCCGCCGCTTCTGGCAGCAACCGGCATGGGCGTGCCGTCTGTCATCCACGAACAGAACGCCGTGATGGGCCGCGCCAACAAGGCGCTCGCCGGTCGCGTCAAGGCAATCGCCGGTGGCTTCCTACCCGAGACCGACGGGCCTTATGCGACAAAAACCGTGACAACAGGCAATCCGGTTCGCCCCGCCGTGCTGGAGGCGGCGAAGGTGCCCTATCAGCCCTCCAACGAGGGCGACGCGTTCCGCCTTGTCGTCTTCGGCGGAAGCCAGGGTGCCCAGTATTTTTCCAAGACCGTACCGACCGCGATCAGCCTTCTCGACGATGGTTTGCGCAAACGGCTGAAAGTCACGCAGCAGGCGCGGCCGGAAGACATGGAAATGGTTCAGGGCTGCATCAGCAAGCTCGACCTCGGCGCCGAGATCGCACCGTTCTTCAACGACATGGCCGAACGCATCGCCAACGCCCATCTCGTGATCTGCCGCTCGGGCGCATCGACGGTGTCCGAAATTGCCGTGATCGGCCGTCCGGCGATCCTCGTGCCGTATCCTTACGCGCTCGATCATGATCAGGCAGCCAATGCGGCGGCGCTTGCTGCAAACGGTGGCGCCAAGGTCATTGCCCAGGCTGATCTTTCCGCCGAGAAGCTGGCGACAATCCTGACCCACGCCATGAACAACCCGGCCAAGCTTGCCGATATGGCGGAAAAGGCGCGCCAGACCGGCAAGCCGGATGCCACGCGCTTGCTTGGCGCCATGGTTGACGCTATTGCCAGCGGCTCGACAATTGCTGACTTCAAGGAAAAACGCTCATGAAAATGCCGCAGACGATCGGTCTCGTCCACTTCATCGGTATCGGCGGTATCGGCATGAGCGGCATTGCCGAAGTGCTGCACAATCTCGGCCACAAGGTGCAGGGCTCCGACCAGTCCGACAGCGCCAATGTGCAGCGCCTGCGCGAAAAGGGTATTTCGGTTTTCGTCGGCCATGAGGCCGGCAATCTCGGCGAGGCCGAAGTCGTCGTCGTCTCCACGGCGATCAAGAAGACCAATCCGGAACTGATCGCCGCGCGCGAAAACTTCTGCCCGTCGTGCGCCGCGCCGAAATGCTGGCCGAACTCATGCGCTTCCGCAACGCCATCGCCATCGGTGGCACCCATGGCAAGACGACCACCACGTCGATGGTGGCAGCCCTTCTCGATGCAGGCAATCTCGATCCGACCGTCATCAATGGCGGCATCATCAATGCCTATGGCACCAATGCGCGCATGGGCGAGGGCGAGTGGATGGTGGTCGAGGCCGACGAATCCGACGGCACCTTCCTGAAGCTGCCGGCCGATATCGCCGTCGTCACCAATATCGATCCGGAACATCTCGATCACTACGGCAATTTCGATGCCGTGCGCGCCGCCTTCCGGCAGTTTGTCGAGAATGTGCCGTTCTACGGCTTCGGCGTCATGTGCCTCGACCATCCCGAGGTCCAGACGATGGTGTCCAAGATCGAGGACCGCAAGGTCATCACCTATGGCGAAAATCCGCAGGCCGATGTGCGCTTCTTCAATATGCACATGGACGGCGCGACATCGGTGTTCGACGTCGAGATCCGCCGCCGCCGCACCGGCCAGGTGATTACCATGAAGGACCTGCGCCTGCCGATGCCCGGTCGGCACAACGTCTCCAACGCCACGGCGGCGATCGCGGTTGCCCAGCGTCTCGGCATCTCTCCTGAAGATATCGCCAAGGGGCTTGCCTCCTTCGGCGGTGTCAAGCGCCGGTTCACCTTCACCGGCGAGTGGAACAATGTCCGCATCTACGACGATTACGGCCATCATCCCGTCGAGATCAAGGCCGTGTTGCGCGCGGCGCGCGAGGCCTGCCAGGGCCGCATCATCGCCGTGCACCAGCCGCACCGCTACAGCCGTCTCGAAAGCCTGTTCGAGGATTTTTCCGCCTGCTTCAACGATGCCGATACCATTCTGCTCGCGCCGGTCTATTCGGCCGGCGAAGAGGCGATCGAAGGCATCAACTCGGTTGAACTTGTCTCCCGCATCAAGGCCGGCGGTCATCGCGATGCGCGCTATGTCGAGGGACCGGAGGCGCTGGCGCCTGTTATCTCCACCATTGCGCAGCCTGGCGATTTCGTGGTTCTCTTGGGAGCTGGCAGCATCACATACTGGGCTGCCGCACTTCCTCAGGAACTCGCAGGCATTTCAGGACATCAGGCATGAAGCAGGTAAACGGCGAAAAACTTCTGGCCTCCCTTGGGGAGGGCGTGAAAGATATTCGTGGGCGCCTGACCCCGGATGCGCCGATGGACCGCGTCACCTGGTTTCGCGCCGGCGGACTTGCCGAACTGATGTTCCAGCCGCACGACACCGATGATCTCGTGACCTTCCTTAAGCTCGTGCCGGAGAGCGTGCCGGTCATGGTCGTCGGCGTCGGCTCCAATCTGCTCGTTCGGGATGGAGGCATTCCGGGTGTGGTCATCCGGCTGTCGGCCAAGGGCTTCGGTGATCTCGAACTTGCCGGCGAAAACCGCATAAGGGCAGGCGCCATTTGCCCGGACAAGAACATTGCCGCTATGGCGCTCGATCACGGCATCGGCGGCTTCCATTTCTACTATGGCATTCCCGGTGCCATCGGCGGTGCCTTGCGCATGAATGCCGGTGCCAATGGCGGCGAGACCAAGGATCGCGTGGTCGAGGTGCATGCCGTCGATCGGCAGGGCAACCGGCACGTCCTGTCGAATGCCGATATGGGCTATACCTATCGCCACTCCGAAGCGCCCAAGGATCTGATTTTTACCCATGGCGTTTTCGAAGGTTATGCCGAGGACAAGGCGAAGATCTCGCGCCGACATGGACGCCGTGCGCCAGCACCGCGAAACGGTCCAGCCGATTCGCGAAAAGACCGGCGGCTCGACCTTCAAGAACCCGGACGGTCATTCCGCCTGGAAGCTGATCGACGAAGCCGGCTGCCGCGGCATGATGATCGGCGGCGCGCAGATGTCGCCGATGCACTGCAATTTCATGATCAACACAGGGCAGGCCAGCGGCTATGAGCTGGAATATCTCGGCGAGACCGTGCGTCAGCGTGTCATGGAGAATTCCGGCATCCTGCTCGAGTGGGAAATCAAGCGCATCGGTACGTTCATGCCGGGCTACGAGGTCAAGGAGTTTCTGGGGCGGATGACGGCCTGACCGTGTCTGTCGATCGAATCAAAAGCCCGCGAAATCAACGATTTCGCGGGCTTTTTGTCTGTTCTGATTCCGCTTCAATTTAAACATTACGTCTGCCCGAGGCAGAGTGCCGATCTCAAACCGGTGTCGACATCCCTTGACCGGAGTCAGAATGTCGAGAATTCTGGTACAGTTGTGCATGGAGCGTCCGCTCCATTTATGGGGGTTTTAATGGTCAATAAGTTGTCTGCTGAGTTTCTGGGTACGTTCTGGCTGGTTTTGGGGGATGCGGCAGTGCGGTGCTGGCTGCTGCGTTTCCGGAGGTCGGAATCGGCCTTATGGGTGTGTCGTTTGCCTTCGGATTGACGGTACTGACAATGGCCTATGCCGTGGGCGGCGTCTCCGGCGGGCATTTCAATCCTGCCGTTTCCGTAGGGCTTTTCGCAGCGGGCAAATTTCCGGCGTCTTCTCTCATTCCCTATGTCCTGGCCCAGCTTGCCGGTGCGATCGCTGCTGCGGCGGCGCTCTACGTCGTGGCGAGCGGCAAGGCCGACTTCCAGCTCGGGGGTTTGCCGCCAATGGCTATGGCGAGCATTCGCCGGGCGGTTACGGGTTGATGTCCGCACTTCTCATCGAGGTGCTGCTGACGGCGTTTTTCCTGTTTATCATCCTTGGCTCAACACATGGCCGCGTTCCCACGGGTTTCGCACCGATCGCCATCGGTCTTGCCCTGACGTTGATCCACCTGATTTCCATCCCGGTCACTAACACTTCGGTCAACCCGGCCCGCTCGACGGGGCAGGCCCTGTTCGTTGGCGGATGGGCCCTGCAGCAACTCTGGTTGTTCTGGCTGGCGCCGATCGCCGGAGCGGTCATTGGTGCCATTGCCTGGAAGGCGGTCGGCGAAAAGGATTGATGCTCCGGCCATCTCGCCGGCAAAGACAGGTGCTTGTCAAAGAAGAAGGTCCCGCACAGCTAGCGCCGTGCGGGACCTTCGCGTTTTGTCCGCCTGTCCGTCGTATTCTGTTGCGTGAAAGATAACTCTCTGATTCTAAGCCATGAATCTCCGGTAGATCGGTGATTCGAGCGCAAATTTTTTTACGCTGATGCCGTAGCGGTTAACCAAAGTAAACGGTTCATTAACCATAATGCGGCTCTATGGAGAGCGTGGATGGCAGCGCTGACTCGGGGTTACGAGGCGGCCAGCCAGACGCAAGCGAAATTTGTAAGGGTAGCGTATTGTCGGGGGTTTTTATGAGCAGCAAGCATGTGGCTGTCCTGATGGGCGGATTTTCCTCGGAGCGACCGGTCAGCCTGTCGTCCGGGACCGCCTGCGCGGATACGCTGGAAGCGGAAGGTTTCCGGGTTAGTCGCATCGATGTGGATCGCAACGTTGCGTCCGTGCTTGCAGAACTGCGCCCCGATGTCGTCTTCAATGCGTTGCACGGCCCCTTCGGCGAAGATGGTACGATCCAGGGCATCCTCGAATATCTCGAAATTCCCTATACTCATTCCGGCGTGCTGGCCTCGGCGCTCGCAATGGACAAGGCGCAGGCGAAGCATGTGGCCGCGGCTGCCGGTATTCCGGTCGCCGATGCGCGGATCATGGATCGTCGCGATTTTACCTCCGAGCATCCGATGAAGCCGCCTTATGTGGTCAAGCCGGTGTCAGAGGGGTCGAGCTTCGGTGTTGTCATCGTCAAGGAATACCAGTCGCACGCACCCCAGATATTGACCTCCAGTGAGTGGCGTTATGGCTACCGCGTGATGGTCGAGCGTTATGTCCACGGGCGGGAGCTGACCTGCGGCGTCATGGGCGATACGGCACTTGGCGTGACAGAGATCATCCCGCAGGGGCATTCCTTCTACGATTATGATTCGAAGTATGTGAAAGGCGGTTCGAAACACGTCATTCCAGCAAATATTTCACCAAATATTTACCAAAAAATACAAACACTCGCGGTCAAGGCGCATCAGGCGATCGGCTGCCGCGGCGTGAGTCGCTCCGACTTCCGCTATGACGACCGTTTCTCGGAAGATGGAGAACTCATCTGGCTGGAGGTCAACACTCAGCCGGGCATGACTCCGACCTCCTTGGTGCCCGAAATGGCCGTTCATGCCGGCCATACGTTTGGTGAATTCCTCAAGTGGATCGTGGAGGACGCGTCGTGTTTGCGTTAAGGGGCAGAAAGTCCAAAAGGCTGCGCGCATCCTTCGAGCGCGAGAATGTCGATCTCGACGGGCAGTTCGTGCTGCCGCGTCCGCTGCGCCGCGTCTTTCGCCTTTTCATGAGCCTCGGTACCGGCCGCATCCATTTTGCGCCGCATACCGGCTCGGTCGCGGCTGTGGCGTTTCTCGCTGCAACCGGTTTTTACGGCATGTCGCTCGGCGGCCATTCCCAGAATTTCGCGCAGACGACGACGTCGGCGGCGGGTTTCGCCATCGAGGACGTCAAGGTCTCCGGTAACGACCAGACGTCTGAAATCGACATCCTGCAGCAACTCGGCCTTGATGGTGCGACATCGCTCGTCGCGCTTGATATCGGTGAAGCGCGCAAGCTGATCAGCGAAATGCCCTGGGTCGAGGATGTTGCCGTACGCAAGGTCTATCCCGGGACGATCGAGGTCAATCTGACGGAGCGCAAGGCCTTTGCCATATGGCAGCACGGGTCCGACCTGTCGCTCATCGAAAAAAGCGGCAGCGTGATTGCGCCGCTGCGCGACAACAAGTTTTCCAGCCTGCCGCTGTTCGTCGGCCGTGATGCCGAAACTGCAGCGGCCACCTTCTACGAGCGCTTCAGCGACTGGCCCGAAATTCGCGACCGGGTGAAAGCCTATGTCCGCGTCGCCGGCCGTCGCTGGGATCTGATGCTTGACAACGGCATCACCATCAAGTTGCCGGAGCAGGACCTTGAGCGCGCCATGCAGGTGCTGTCAACCATGGAAGAGGGGCATCAGCTTCTGGAACGTGACATTGCCGCCGTGGATTTAAGGCTTGAGGATCGCACCACTGTCCAGTTGACCCCGGAAGCCGTGGAGCGCCGGACCCTCGTTCTGGAGGCGCGCACCAAGGCTCTGAAGAAGCAGGAAAAGATCGACGTGGAGAAACGGATATGAGCCTGTTCGGTTCGTCGCATTTCGGTCTGCCTCGCCTGAAGCCGCTGTCTTCCAAGCGCTCGCACGTCGTGTCCGTGCTCGATATCGGCTCGACCAAGGTCGTCTGCATGATCGGCCGGCTGACGCCGCGCGGCGAGAGCCAGATCCTGCCGGGTCGCACCCATTCGATCGAGGTTATCGGCATCGGCCACCACAAGTCGCGCGGCATGAAGAACGGCGTCATTGCCGATCTCGATGCCTGCGAGAGCGTTGTTCGCCTGGCGGTCGATGCCGCTGAGCGCATGGCCGGCCTCACCATCGACAGCCTGATCGTCAATATTTCCGCCGGCCGTCTGCAGAGCGACATTTATACCGCGACCATTGATCTCGGTGGTCAGGAAGTCGATGCGGCTGACCTCAAGAGGGTTCTTTCCGCTGCCGGCCAACAGTCGCTTCGCCAGGATCGCGTCATCCTGCATTCGCTGCCGACAGGCTTTTCGCTGGATGGCGAGCGCGGCATCCGCGATCCGCTGGCGATGTTCGGCGACGTGCTGGGCGTCGACATGCACGTGCTGACGGCCGAACGCGCTGCGCTCAAGAACCTCGAGCTTTGCATCAACCGGGCGCATCTCTCGGTCGAAGGCATTGTGGCGACACCCTATGCCAGCGGCCTTGCGGCACTCGTCGATGATGAGGTCGAACTGGGCTGTGCAGCGATCGACATGGGCGGTGGCACCACGACGATTTCCGTCTTCGCCGAAGGCAAGCTCGTGCATGCCGATGCGGTCTCGCTCGGCGGCCACCACGTCACCACGGATTTGGCGCGCGGTCTTTCGACCCGCATCGAGGATGCGGAGCGTCTCAAGGTCGTGCATGGCTCGGCCCTGCCGAACAGCACCGACGAGCGCGACATCGTTTCGGTTCCGCCGATCGGCGAGGACGACCGCGACCAGCCGACGCATGTGCCGCGGGCGCTTGTCTCGCGCATCGTGCGGGCCCGCATCGAGGAGACCCTCGAACTCATTCGCGACCGAATCCAGCGCTCGGGCTTCAGCCCGATCGTGGGCAAGCGCATCGTGCTCACCGGCGGCGCCAGCCAGTTGACGGGCCTGCCGGAAGCAGCCCGCCGCATCCTGGCGCGCAACGTGCGCATCGGCCGTCCGCTCGGCGTCTCCGGATTGCCGGCGGCGGCCAAGGGCCCGGCCTTTTCGACGGCCGTCGGTCTGATGATCTATCCGCAGGTCGCGGAGATGGAAACCCATGCGGCGCAGGGCGGCCTGCTCTCGTCGCTGGCAGGAAACAACAGCCGGATCGCCCGTATGGGCCAATGGCTGAAGGAAAGTTTTGAGACTTGTGATCGCGAAAGAACAGGAAACTTTCGCGATCGCTGGAAATCTGAAGAGTTTTAGAGATTTGGCCGGCTCGGCAAGGCGGCCAGAAACCAGGAAGGAACGGGTACTATGACGATCAATTTGCAAAAGCCGGACATCACCGAGCTGAAGCCGCGCATTACCGTGTTCGGTGTCGGCGGCGGCGGCGGCAACGCTGTCAACAACATGATCACCGCAGGTCTCCAGGGCGTCGATTTCGTCGTCGCCAACACGGACGCCCAGGCGCTGACCATGACCAAGGCAGAACGCATCATCCAGATGGGCGTTGCTGTCACCGAAGGCCTCGGCGCCGGTTCGCAGCCGGAAGTCGGCCGCGCGGCTGCTGAAGAGTGCATCGATGAGATCATCGATCACCTCAACGGCACGCACATGTGCTTCGTCACCGCCGGCATGGGCGGCGGCACCGGTACCGGTGCTGCTCCTGTCGTCGCCCAGGCGGCCCGCAACAAGGGCATCCTGACCGTCGGCGTGGTCACCAAGCCGTTCCACTTCGAAGGCCAGCGCCGCATGCGCCTTGCCGATATGGGCATCTCCGAGCTGCAGAAGTCGGTTGATACCCTCATCGTCATCCCGAACCAGAACCTGTTCCGGATCGCCAATGACAAGACCACGTTTGCCGACGCCTTTGCGATGGCCGACCAGGTCCTCTACTCCGGTGTTGCCTGCATCACCGACCTGATGGTCAAGGAAGGCCTGATCAACCTCGACTTCGCGGACGTTCGTTCCGTGATGCGCGAGATGGGCCGCGCCATGATGGGCACCGGCGAAGCCTCCGGCGAAGGCCGCGCAATGGCCGCCGCCGAAGCTGCGATCGCCAACCCGCTGCTTGATGAAACCTCGATGAAGGGTGCCCAGGGCCTCCTGATCTCGATCACCGGTGGCCGCGACCTCACGCTGTTCGAAGTCGACGAAGCTGCGACCCGCATCCGTGAGGAAGTGGATCCGGATGCGAACATCATCCTGGGTGCGACCTTCGATGAAGAACTGGAAGGCCTGATCCGCGTGTCGGTCGTCGCCACGGGTATCGACCGCACAGCCGCGGAGGTGGCCGACAGGAATGCCAGCTTTCGCCCGGTAGCCAAGCCGATTATTCGCCCGTCCATCGCCATCCCGGCTGCCCAGCCGCAGACCGTTGCCGTCCAGCAGCCGGCCCCGGCCCAGGTCGCCGTACAGCCGGCCCCGGTTGCTCAGCAGCCGGCAAGCCAGTCGGTTTCGCAGGCCGACGCGATTGCGGAAGCCATCCGTCAGGCGGAACTGGAACGCGAGTTGTTCCTGTCGATGCCACGCGGTGGTGCGGCCCCGGTCCACCAGGCATCTGTCCAGCAGATGCCGGCACAGCCAGCCCAGGACGATTTCCGTCCGCAGAGCAAGCTGTTCGGTGGCTCGAGCCCGGCAGAGCAGCCGGTCGCCCAGGCGACCGTACCTGTTCAGCGTGCCGTCGAAAGCCCGATCGCCCAGGCTCCGCAGCCTGTTACTGCCGTCCGTCAGGAGCCGATCGCACCGGTCATCCGTCAGCAGGCCGAACAGGTTCGTATGCCCAAGGTGGAAGACTTTCCGCCGCTGGTGAAGGCCGAAGTCGATCACCGCGCCCAGCCTGCAGCCGTGCCGCAGGAAGAACGCGGTCCGATGGGCCTTCTGAAGCGCATCACCAATTCTCTGGGTCGTCGTGACGAGGAAGACCATAACGTCACGGCAGACATGACTGCGGCCGCGCCGAGCGCCGCGTCCCAGCAGCGCCGTCCGCTGTCGCCGGAAGCGAGCCTTTATGCGCCGCGCCGGGGCCAGCTCGACGATCATGGTCGCGTGACTCCGTCTCGCGCCCAGGATGACGACCAGCTCGAGATCCCGGCGTTCCTGCGCCGTCAGTCGAGCTGAGATTTTACCCGCCTTCTACCTTGCCGAAATGCCCGGGATAAAACCCGGGCATTTTTCATTTTATCACGGCTTATCAATGGGCTGCCAAAGTTTTTGTGCAGCGTAACAAACCGAAAGAAACAGTGATTTGGAATGACGGCGCCCTGCAATTATCTTGCAGCCTGGGACTGACGGGGCAGCATGCGATTCTGACACATCGCCGACGTTCAAGTTTGACGGATAACGCGACGGGATTGTCGCGATCCGAAGGTGGTCGTTTTGCCGCCCGTCAAGGGTCCAAAAATATGTGGCAGCAGATGCCAACTGATAGTGAAAGTGAATGAGCATGGGACTTGGTGTTGGACTGCTGGGGTTTCAGACGACGATTGCAAATGCAGTAACGCTCAGCGGAACGGGCGTTCATTCCGGCTCCGAGGTGGCGATCACCTTCCATCCGGCCGATGCCGATAGCGGCATCGTCTTCCAGCGGGTCGTCGACGAGACCGTCATCAGCGAATACAAGGCCGTGTCTTCTCAGGTCGGCAATACCGATCTGTGCACAGTGCTCGGCTTTTCGCCCGCGACCTCGATTGCCACGATCGAGCATGTCATGGCTGCGATCTATGCGCTTGGCCTCGATAATCTCTTGGTCGAAGTGCACGGCGCTGAAATGCCGATCATGGACGGAAGCTCCGAGCCCTTCATCGAGGCGATCGAGCAGAGCGGCATCAAGGCGCTGGCCGTCAAGCGCCGCTATATCCGCATCATCAAGCCGGTCCGCATCGAATCGGGTGCCTCCTGGTCGGAATTCGTGCCCTATGACGGCATGCGCTTCGAGGTGGAGATCGATTTCGATTGCCCGCTGATCGGCCGGCAGTCCTGGAAGGGCGATATGACGCCGTCCGTCTTCAAGAAGGAGCTTTCGCGCGCCCGGACCTTCGGCTTCATGCGCGATGTCGAGCGGCTCTGGGCATCCGGTCATGCGCTGGGGTCGTCGCTGGAAAATTCCGTGGTGATCTCCGATGACAATACGGTCATCAATGTCGAAGGCCTGCGCTACGCCAAGGACGAGTTCGTTCGCCACAAGACGCTGGACGCCGTTGGCGACCTTGCCTTGGCCGGCGCGCCGTTCATCGGCTGCTACCGCTCCTATCGCGGTGGCCACAAGATGAACTCCCATGCGCTAAAGGCGCTTTTGAGTGATCGCAGCGCCTATGAGGTTGTCGAAACGGCAACGCCGCGCCAGCGTGTCGGTGCCCGCGATGTCGTCGCCATTCACGCGCCGGAATTCGCACCCTGGTCGGCATGAGCCTGTTTGCACAGTAGTTTATGGGACGAGCCGGTCTTTTGGCCGGCTTTTTCGTGATCAACCTGCCACAAAATTGCGTTAATCCATCCGCATGACGTTGCGGTCTTGTTGCATCTTGCACTAAAACGCGGTTGATAAGCGACGTTAGCGTTACTGACGCACGATTTGGGATTGTCTTATGGTATTTGCAGGTTCCGTCGATATGAAAAAACAGCGCGCGTTCTGTTGGTTACGCTTGCTGCCTGCACGGCCAGTGTGCTCGTCACCGGTTGCCAGAACGACCCGGACATCGACATCACCAAGCTAACGGTCGAGACCGATCCGCCGGAGGTCCTCTACAATCAGGGACTTGCAAACCTCAGTGCGGGCAAGACGACGGAAGCGGGCCGCAAGTTTGACGCGATCGACAAGCAGCATCCCTTTTCCGAATATGCGCGCAAGGCGCTGGTGATGAATGCCTTCGTTAGCTATCGCCAGGGTCAGAATTCCGAGGCAATAACGGCTGCCAGTCGCTACCTCAATCTCTATCCGCAGTCGGAAGACGCGGCCTATGCGCAATATATCATCGGCCTTGCCTATTCCCGCCAGATTCCCGGCGTGACGCAGGACCAGCGCCCGGCGGTGAAGACCATCGAGGCGATGCAGGCTGTGGTCGATAACTATCCCGATTCTGGAATATGTCGAGGACGCGCAGGCGAAGATCCGCTTTGCCCGCGACCAGCTTTCCGGCAAGGAAATGCAGGTCGGTCGCTACTATCTGGAACGCAAGGAATATCTTGCGGCGCTGACGCGTTTCCGCACCGTCGTCGAGACCTATCCGAACACCAACCAGGTCGAGGAAGCGCTCGCCCGCCTGGTCGAGACCTATTATGCTATGGGCATCGTCAGCGAGGCGCAGACGGCTGCCGCCGTGCTGGGGCACAACTATCCGGACAGCCAGTGGTACGCCGACAGCTACAAGCTTTTGCAGACCGGTGGTCTGGAACCGCGTGAAAACAACGGTTCCTGGATTTCACGCGCCGGCAAGAAGCTGCTGGGCGCCTGACCTCAAGAGATTAAGAACGCATGCTGGCACAGCTCTCGATCCGCGATATCGTCCTGATCGAACGGCTTGATCTTTCCTTCGAGGCCGGCCTTTCCGTGCTCACAGGTGAAACCGGTGCCGGCAAGTCCATCCTGCTCGACAGCCTGTCGCTGGCGCTGGGTGGCCGCGGCGATGGCTCGCTGGTGCGCCACGGTTCCGACAAGGGGCAGGTGACGGCGGTCTTTGACGTGCCGATGAGCCATGCCGCCCGGCTGCTCGTCCGTGAAAACGGTATCGATGATGACGGCGAACTGATTTTTCGCCGTGTGCAGTCTGCTGATGGTCGCACCCGCGCCTATGTCAACGACCAGCCTGTCTCCGTGCAACTGATGCGCCAGGCCGGCCAACTTCTGGTCGAGATCCACGGTCAGCACGATGATCGCGCGCTTGTTGATACCGATGCCCACCGCACGCTTCTTGATGCCTTTGGCGGACTGACCGAGGAGGCGCTGGCCGTTGCCGGGCTCTATCGGACGTGGCGCGAGGCCGAGCGCACGCTGAAAAAGCACCGGGATAAGGTCGAGGCCGCCGCGCGCGAAGCCGATTATCTTCGTTCCTCCGTCGAGGAACTGGAAATTCTGTCGCCGCAGGATGGCGAGGAGGACGCCCTTGCCGAACGCCGCTCGCGCATGATGAAGGCCGAGCGCATCGCCGTCGATATCAATGAGGCGAGCGAATTCCTCAATGGCAATGCGTCGCCCGTGCCGCTGATCGCCTCGTTGGTCCGCCGTCTGGAGCGCAAGAGCCACGAGGCGCCGGGCCTTTGGAGGAAACCGTCGAGCGGCTGGATACGGCGCTCAACCATTTGTCGGACGCGCAGATGGCCGTGGAAGCCGCCCTGCGCAAGACGGAATACGACCCGAAGGAACTGGAGCGGGTCGAGGAACGGCTGTTTGCGCTGCGTGCCGCCGCCCGCAAATATTCGGTTCCGGTGACCGAGCTTCCGGCCCTTGCGGTGCGGATGATTTCCGATCTGGCCGATCTCGATGCGGGCGAGGAGAAGCTGAAGCAGTTGCAGCAACAACTGGGCCTCACCAAGGCTGCCTTCGATGCCGCAGCCTCCAGCCTGTCAGCGAAACGCCACAACACGGCCGACGCACTGTCCGAAGCCGTCATGGCGGAACTGCCGGCGCTGAAGCTTGAGCGTGCGCGTTTCATGGCGCAGGTTACGACCGGCCCGGATGCGGCAAGCGCCGACGGCATCGATATCGTCGAGTTCCATGTTCAGACAAACCCCGGCACGCGGCCGGGCCCCATCATGAAGGTCGCCTCCGGCGGCGAACTGTCGCGTTTTCTCTTGGCGCTCAAGGTGGCGCTGGCCGACCGCGGCTCGGCGCCGACGCTGGTCTTCGATGAAATCGACACCGGTGTCGGCGGGGCGGTTGCCGATGCCATCGGCCAGCGGCTGAAGCGTTTGTCCGCGACGGTGCAGGTTCTCTCGGTCACCCATGCGCCGCAGGTCGCTGCCCGCGCCGCCACGCATCTGCTGATCTCCAAGGGGCCGACATCGGAAAAATCCGAAACCATCTCCACCCGCGTCGCCCGCATGGACGACAAGGCGCGCACGGAAGAAATCGCCCGCATGCTCGCCGGCGCGTCGGTGACGGAAGAGGCGAGGGCGGCTGCAACCCGCCTGCTGGCGGGAAATGGCTAGAGGAGCAGGCGGAGCGCTGTTGCCGAATCGGACGCGCTGGCGATACCGCCGCTGCCGGAAAACACCTGATCGACGCCTTCAAGCGCCCTTTTGCCCTGATCGATGAACAGCGGCACGCTGCCATTTTTCTCCATGGCCTGCCCGGCCCATTCGAGCATCATTTTCAGCTGGGATGCTGCCGTGCGGAATTCGCCGATCGTGCTCGCATCCCCCGTCGATCCCTCATCGTCCGCGCGGCCATAGTCCAGGGCGTCGCGATAGGCTTGCGGAAGGTCGTCCTGCTCCGGCAGGACGCGGTCTGTGGAGGCGGGCGTCTCGGCTCCGTCCGTCGTGGCAGACGAGGCGGACATGCGCTTGTCATCCGACAGGGCTGCGGAAAACTGTCTGGCGGCCGATCCGAGTTCCTTGGCAAGCTGCGCCGACCGCCCCGCGATGACCTCCGGGGCGAAGCCGAAGCGTATCATGTCGGACAGCTCTTCCTTCAACCGTTTCAGCCGCTCCTCGGCAAGCGCCTTGCGTTCCTTCGGGCCGTTCTCGACCATGCTGCGCAGCGCCGACAAGGCCTCGTCCGCCTGCTTCTGGCGTTCTGTTACCGGCTCATCAACCTGTCCGGACGTCGAGCCGCTGTTTGCAGCCGCAATCGTCGGCTCAGGGGTCGTGCGCTGTGCAAGCGGGCGCTGGACGGGCGCAAGGGATGCGATGGTCGAAATCAAGTCTGCTCCTTGTCGCCGACCGAAAGCGCGGCTGGGCGATTTTTCCTGCGCAGCATAAGGCAGAGGGATTAATCGAGCCTTGATGCCGGCCCAGTCTTTCCATTCGCGTGATTTTCTCTAAAACGGTCGGACTTGCCGGAGACTGCAGTCATGACCATCGAAAAACCGCCCGTCGAAACCCTGACCGAAGCTGATGCTGCCGAGGAGCTGGCGCTTCTCGCTGCGGAACTGGCGCACCACGATACGCTCTATCATGCCAAGGATGCTCCGGAGATTTCCGATGCGGACTACGACGCACTGAAGCGCCGCAACGAAGAGATCGAGGCACGGTTTCCAGCGCTGGTGCGCGAAGACAGCCTGTCCCGCAAGGTCGGTGCGGCACCGTCCGGAATTTTCAAGGCGGTCGTCCATTCCCGCCCGATGCTTTCGCTCGACAATACGTTTTCCGATGAGGACGTGCGCGATTTCGTCCATTCCGTCTATCGCTTCCTCGGCGTGCTGCCAGATGAATCGATTGCCTTTACCGCCGAGCCGAAGATCGACGGCCTGTCGATGTCGCTGCGCTACGAGGCGGGCAAGCTGGTCAGTGCGGCAACCCGCGGCGACGGAACGACCGGCGAAAACGTTACCGCCAACATCCGCACCATCCCGGATATCCCCCAGACCCTGCCATCAGGCGTTCCTGAAATCGTCGAGGTGCGCGGCGAGGTCTATATGGGCAAGAGCGACTTTCTGGCGCTGAACGAGCAGATGCTGGCGCTTGGCAAGCAGACCTATGTCAACCCGCGCAACACGGCAGCCGGCAGCTTGCGCCAACTTGACCCGACAGTGACGGCGACGCGCAAGCTACGCTTCTTCGCCTATGCCTGGGGAGAGATGTCGGAGATGCCGGCCGACACACAGCTGGGCATGGTCAAGGCGTTCGAAGGTTGGGGCTTCCCGGTCAATCCGCTGATGCAGCGTTTCTCCTCGATCGAGGCGATCATCGCGCATTACCGGGATATCGGCCTCAACCGCCCCGATCTCGATTATGACATCGACGGCGTCGTCTACAAGGTCGATCGGCTCGATCTGCAGGCGCGCCTCGGCTTCCGCTCGCGCTCGCCGCGCTGGGCGACGGCCCACAAGTTCCCGGCCGAACAGGCGTTCACGACCGTCGAGAAGATCGACATCCAGGTCGGCCGCACCGGCGCCTTGACCCCAGTTGCACGGTTGACGCCGATCACCGTCGGTGGTGTCGTCGTCACCAATGCGACCCTGCACAATGCCGATTATATCGAGGGCATCGGCAATGGCGGCGAGCGCATCCGCGAGCCGGACCATGATATCCGCATCGGCGATACCGTGATCGTGCAGCGGGCAGGGGATGTCATCCCGCAGGTTCTCGACGTGGTGATGGAAAAGCGCGAACCGGGCTCCGTGCGTTATGAATTTCCCAAAACCTGCCCGGTCTGCGGGAGCCATGCGGTGCGCGAGCGCAACGAGAAGACCGGCAAGCTTGATTCGGTGACGCGCTGCACCGGCGGTTTCGTCTGCCGGGCGCAGGCCGTCGAGCATTTGAAGCACTTCGTCTCGCGCAACGCCTTCGACATCGAGGGCTTGGCGCCAAGCAGGTGGATTTCTTCTTCGAAGCGGAGGATGACAAGCTCTGGATCAAGACCGCGCCGGATATCTTCACGCTGGAAAAGCGCCAGAGCGAGTCCGTACTGACCAAGCTCGAAAACATCGACGGTTTCGGCAAGGTCAGCGTCAAAAAGCTCTATGATGCGATCAATGGTCGCCGCGAGGTCTCCCTGCAGCGTTTCATCTATGCGCTCGGCATCCGCCATGTCGGCGAGACCACGGCCAAGCTGCTCGCCCGGCATTACGGCAGCTATGCGACCTTTGCGGAGGCCATGCAGGCCGCTGGCGATCTTTCAAGCGAAACCTGGGGTGATCTTATCAGCATTGACGGGATCGGCGAGGTCGTCGCCCGCGCCATCGTCGAGTTCTACAAGGAACCGCGCAATCTGGAGGTTGTCGGGCGGCTTCTGGCGGAAGTCACGCCGCAAGACGCAGAAGCGCCGGTCGTGTCATCAAGCCCGGTCGTCGGCAAGACCGTGGTCTTCACCGGTTCGCTCGAAAAGATGACGCGCGATGAAGCCAAGGCGAAGGCGGAGAGCCTCGGTGCCAAGGTCGCCGGCTCCGTGTCCAAGAAGACCGATATCGTCGTTGCCGGCCCGGGCGCCGGCTCCAAGCTCGACAAGGCGCGCGAACTCGGCGTCCAGACCATGGATGAAGACGAATGGCTTGCCTTGATCGCTGGGTAAGCTTGATTCTTACCGCCAGCACCACTTTTCTTGCCGCCTTGTCTCGTCTATGACACCCGCGTGATTATGACAGTTTCGTGACAACGACGAAAATGGGTGGATGTGCAATGCTAGGTTGGTTTCGCAAGCTCCTGCCGCGGGAAGACAAGTTCTTTGAGCTTTTCGAGGCACATTCACAGACGGTTCTGGGCGCTGCGGACGCGTTAAAGGCGCTTCTGGCCGGCGAGGGCGATGCCGCCGCCCATTGCGACCGGATCGTCGCGCTCGAGGATCGGGCCGACGACATCACCCGCGACGTGATGCTGGCCGTGCGCCGCAGCTTCATCACGCCGTTCGACCGGGGCGACATCAAGGACCTGATCCAGTCGATGGATGATGCCATCGACATGATGCACAAGACCGTCAAGACCGTCCGCCTTTACGAGCAGACGAGCTTCGACCCCGGCATGCGGGAAATGGGGGCCTCGTCGTCGATGCCGCTCGGCTGATCGCGGAAGCGATCCCGCTTCTGGCCAAGGTCAATGCCAATTCGACGCGTCTCACCGCGATTGCCGAAGAGGTGACGCGGGTTGAAGGGCGTTCGGACGACCTGCATGAGGCCGGCCTGAAAGACCTGTTCAAGCGTCACGGCGCCTCCAACCCCATGGCTTATATCATCGGTAGCGAAATCTACGGCGAACTGGAAAAGGTCGTTGATCGTTTCGAGGACGTTGCCAATGAAATCAGCGGCATCGTGATCGAGAACGTCTGATGGAGCCGACGCTCGCCTTTCCGCTGCTCGTCGCGCTTATCGGCTTTGCACTGTTTTTCGATTTCCTCAATGGCCTGCACGACGCGGCCAATTCGATTGCGACGATCGTATCGACTCGCGTCTTGCGGCCGCAATATGCCGTCATGTGGGCGGCGTTCTTCAATTTCATTGCCTTCCTGTTCTTTGGCCTGCATGTCGCGGAAACGCTGGGCAAGGGGATCATCGATCCGGCAATCGTCACACCGCAGGTGATCTTTTCGGCGCTGATGGGCGCGATCGTCTGGAACATCATCACCTGGATTTACGGCATTCCGTCCAGTTCATCGCATGCGCTGGTCGGCGGCCTGGTTGGAGCCGGGCTCGCGGCTACGGGTGGCGATGCGATCGTGCTGAGCGGTCTTGCCAAGACCGTGGGCGCCATCTTCCTGTCACCCATGATCGGTTTCATTTTGGCGCTCACGCTCGTGCTTGTGGTGTCCTGGCTGTTCGTGCGTCAGACCCCTTTGCGGTCGATAAAACCTTCAGGGTCATGCAATTCGTCTCGGCGTCGCTCTATTCGCTCGGCCATGGCGGCAATGATGCGCAAAAAACCATGGGCATCATTGCCGTGCTTCTGTTCAGCCAGGGCTATCTCGGCGCCGAATTCAGCGTTCCCTTCTGGGTGGTCATCAGCTGCCAGTCAGCGATGGCGCTGGGAACCCTGTTCGGCGGCTGGCGTATCGTGCATACGATGGGCTCCAAGATCACGCGTCTCAACCCGATGCAGGGTTTCTGCGCCGAAACCGGCGGGGCGATCACGCTCTTTGCCGCCACCTGGCTCGGCATTCCGGTCTCGACGACCCACACGATCACCGGCGCGATCATCGGCGTCGGTGCCGCCCGGCGCGTCTCTGCCGTGCGCTGGGGTCTGGCCGGCAATATCGTCATCGCCTGGTTCATCACGCTGCCGGCTGCTGCGCTGATCTCAGCAATCACCTTCTTCCTTTCCGGCCTCCTGTAGAGGCCGACGGGAACATGCCTCAGCCGAGACTGCCGGCGAAACGTTCCGCCAGTCTTTCGCGGCGGAAATGCTCGGCGATGAAATCGATAAAGACCCGGGTTTTTGTCGGCAGCAGGGTCCGGTTGGCGTAGTAGATCGAAATCGGCCCGGCATCGGCGTACCAGAGCGGCAGGAGCCGCACCAGTCGGCCGCTTTCCAGATGGGACAGCACGTCCGGCATGGCCAGTACGCTGACGCCAAGCCCGAGCAGCGCTGCGCCGACCATCATGGCCGGATCGTTGAAAATCACCGTCTCCTTGAGTTCCGTCGGTCTTTCCTCACAGGCCGCATTGCGCATCTGCCGCTGGCGAACGCGGCCCGTTGCCGTCGAGCGCATGACGATTCCCTCCAGGGTGGATAGATCGGCCGGATCGAGCAGCGGTCGGCGTCCTTTCATGTAATCCGGGGAGGCGACGGCAACGAGATGCACGGGCGCCAGCGTGCGCGAGACCACGCCCTGGGACAGCGGGAAGCCGCCGCCGATGGCGGCATCCAGCCCTTCGGCGATCAGGTCGCTTTGCCGGTTCTCGAACACCCAGTCCGCCCGTACACCGGGATAGCGGGCGAGGAATTCCGGAAGCGCCGGCAAAATATGGTTCGCGCCGATGCTCGGGCTGAGGCTGACGCGCAACATTCCGGCAGGTTCGCCACGGCTCGCGGCGACATTGGCGATGGCGGCCTGCAGACCGTCGAGATGCTCATCCACCGACGCCAGGAACCGCTCGCCATCCTCGGTCAGCGTCAGCTTGCGGGTGCTCCGCTGGAACAGACGGACGCCGAGATTTCGCTCCAGCACCGCGACGTTGCGGCTGACGGCAGCCGGCGTCAGCGCCAGCCTCCGCGCGGCGGACGAGAAGCCTCCGGTCTCGGCGCTGCGCACGAAGCACTCCAGGTTGGCAAGCGTTTCCATGATCAGTCCTTCAATAATTGCTTGAAAGTAATTACCGCAATTATCGGCTTATCCGAAGGGAATTTGAGAGCGATATTCCGGTCATCGAAACCACACGGAGTAAAGCCGATATCCAGCATCTCTCTTCGCTAGCCGGTGGATCGGGGTCGTGACCGGCGGTTTCCCCGCCTGACTCTGCGTCACCGCCTGCCGCGCCGGCAGACCTGACGTCGCGGCAGGCAATCTGAGCGCTTCCCCCAAAAAATCTTTCTTCAAAAGGAGACACATCATGTCCATAGGTATCCTCGGATCCGGCAATATCGGATCGGCTTTCGCCCGCGCCCTTGCCCGGGCTGAAATGTCCGCCGTTATAGCCAACAGCCGTGGCCCATCCTCGCTGCAGCCGCTGGAAATGGAATTGCAGCCGTTCATCAAGGCTGCGACGTTGGAAGACGCGGCTGCGGCCGACATCGTTCTCGTCGCTGTCAACTGGACCAAGCTGTCCGGCGCGCTTTCCGGCCGCAAGTCCTGGAACGGCCGCATCGTCATCGACGCGAACAATCCGATCGAGGCACCACTTTTCAAACCGGCAGAACTTGGCGGCCGTCTATCCAGCGAAGTCTTTGCCGATCTCGTTCCCGGTGCGCGCGTCGTCAAGGCATTCAATCATCTTGCCGCCAAGCTGATCTCGGATGATCCGCGCTCCGACGGTGGACGCCGCGTGCTGTTTTACTCCGGCGACGATGCTGCCGCCAAGGCCGAGGTCGGTGCCTTGATCGACCGTCTTGGCTTCGCCGGCGTCGATCTCGGCGCATTGTCGGTCGGTGGCAGGCTCGCGCAGTTCCCCGGCGGTCCTCTGCCGCTGCTTAATCTCGTCAAGATTGGCTAGCTGACGCCGATTCGGGCAAAAAGTAAGCCGGTGCCTTTGCGCCTGCCGCCGCGGGCGCAAAGGTGCATCTGCATCCTCGGGAAAGACAAATTCGTCGCGACATCGGGCATCAAATAGTGCCACTATGCGCAAAGGCGGGCGAAGAGCCGCCGGACACAATCAGAACCCGAGGAACACGCAAGCGATGAAACTGGCTACTCTGAAAGACTCGACCCGCGACGGAAAACTCGTCGTCGTCTCCAAGGATCTCACCCGTTGCTCCGAAGTCGGCCATATCGCCCGCACGCTGCAGGCGGCGCTGGACGATTGGGCGCATGTGGCACCACGCCTTCAGCGGGTGGCGATCGGGCTGGAAACCGGTTCGCAGCCGACGATGCGCTTTCATGAACATGACGCAGCCTCGCCGCTGCCACGCGCCTTTTCCTGGACGGGCGGCACCGGATTTTTCGATGGACCACGCGATGCCGTCAGTGTTGTCTCCAACGCGCCGCTGACCTCTTCGGTGCAAGCCGCTGTGATTGTCGACGATACGGAAGCCGGTTCCCAGGTCGGCGGAATTGTCCTCGTCATGCTCGCACACAGCGTTCTGGAGGACGGCGCACCGGTCGCCTCGACATTTTCACCAGTTGCCGTGACGCCCGATGAAATCGAAGGCTGGGACAAAGGCAATGCCGTCCTGCCGCTGATCGTCAGCCGCAACGGAACGGCCGAAAAGACGACGGAGACCATAGATTTCAACGCCGCCGTTACCGCTGCGGTTGGCGGGCGCGCTCTGGGTGCGGGCAGTGTTGTGGCGGCGGATACGGAGGTCGCGTCTGTTGTTGCTGTGGGTGACGTCGTTCGCGTCGAAATGAACGATCGCACCGGCCACAGCATCTTCGGCGCCATCGAGCAGACCATGCAAGCCAGATAACCGCTGAGAGCGGTTTCCCTTTCGAACATCTTTGCCAGGCGATTCTTGAATTGTCTTTTTGCACTGCACACGTTAGGGAAACCGCGCTGGTTTTCGCTCGCGTTTGCACGAAAGCCATCCTGAAGGCCTGTGACCGCCGCGATCAGACGGCGGCGGGCCGTGCGGATTGGAGGGTCCGGATATGGAAACGATCACCACCATCGCCGATTTGCGCGCCCGTCTTTCGGGCCATCGCCGCGCCGGCAATACCATCGGCCTTGTCCCGACCATGGGGTATCTGCATGTCGGCCATATGCAGCTGGTGGCGCGGGCGCGGGCGGAAAACGACATCGTCGTCGCGACCATCTTCGTCAATCCGCTGCAGTTCGGCGCCAATGAGGATCTCAGCAAATATCCCCGCGACCTGCCGCGCGATCAGTCGATGCTGGAGGAGGGCGGCGTCGATTTCCTCTTTGCGCCTTCGGTCTCCGAAATGTATCCGCGGCCGATGGAAACCGTTGTCGATGTGCCGACGTTGGGTGCCGAACTCGAAGGTTCGGTGCGCCCCGGCCATTTCGCCGGCGTCGCGACGGTCGTCACCAAGCTGTTCAACATCGCCCAGCCGGATCGCGCCTATTTCGGCGAGAAGGATTTCCAGCAGTTGCAGATCATCAAACGAATGGTCGAGGATCTGGCCCAGCCGGTCGAGGTCATCGGCGTGGCAACCGTGCGCGAGGCGGACGGGCTCGCCTGTTCGTCGCGCAATGTATATCTGACCGCCGAAGAGCGGCGCGCGGCATCGATCGTGCCGAAGGCGCTGGATGAGGCCGAACGGCTGATCGCCGGTGGATTTACGGATGTCGCCGAGCTTGAAAAGGCGGTTACGGATTTTATCGCCTCCGAGCCACTGGCGCGGTCGGAAGTGATCGCGCTGCGCGATCCGGAAACCCTGCATGTTTTGACGGAAATTGGCGAAAAACCGGTTCTTCTGTTGCTTTTTGTTCGCTTCGGGAGCACGAAGCTGCTCGATAACCGGGTTTTCAGCCCGAAAACTGCAAAATTTGCGAAGGTGGCGTGAGCATGAGTGTACAGGCAGTGAAGCGGCGCCTGAGCCCCGGCAATATTGAAGCATTGAAGGGCGAGCGCCCGATCGTCAGCCTGACGGCCTATACGACGCCGATCGCCCGGTTGCTCGATCCGCATGTCGATTTCATGTTGGTCGGCGATCTCGCTCGGCATGGTGCTCTACGGTCTGGATTCGACCGTTGGCGTGACGCTCGACATGATGATCGCCCATGGCCAGGCCGTCATGCGCGGCTCTGAAAAGGCCTGCGTCGTCGTCGATCTGCCGTTCGGCTCCTATCAGGAATCCAAGGAGCAGGCGTTCAACAGCGCCGCCCGTATCCTGAAAGAAACCGGTTGCAGCGCGGTCAAGCTCGAGGGCGGGGCCGAGATGGCCGAGACCGTCGATTTCCTGTCCCAGCGCGGCATTCCGGTGCTTGGCCATGTTGGCCTGATGCCGCAGTTGGTCAATACACTGGGCGGCTATCGTTCGCTCGGCCGCAGCGAAAGGAAGCGGCCAAGATCCGGCGCGACGCCAAGGCGATCGATGATGCCGGCGCCTTTGCCATCGTCATCGAGGGCACGATCGAGCCGCTCGCACGCGAAATTTCCGAAACGCTGCGCGCCCCGACCATCGGCATCGGCGCATCACCGGCCTGCGACGGCCAGATCCTCGTTTCCGACGATATTCTGGGCCTGTTCAGCGATTTCAAGCCGCGCTTCGTCAAGCATTTCGCCGAACTCGCACCGCAAATCTCGGCTGCTTTCGAAGCTTACGCCACCGAGGTCAAGGCCCGGACCTTTCCCGGCATCGAGCACACGTTTCAGGTCAAGCCCAAGGCTTGACGCCAGATTTCGCTGCGATCCGGCGTTCGATCAGAATTTCGGATCGCAGCATCAATCTTATTGAATTGTTCGCGCGCCCGCCGCGCCCTATCTGTCCATTTCATATTTCGCACATCTCGGGATGTGGGTTCGGCGATTGGCCGCCCCTCCGGAAAGTTTTTCATGACTAAAGACGATTTCTGGCAGGGTGTTCGCGGCGGCTTTCCGATCGTGGTCTCGGCGTCACCCTTTGGTGCGCTGTTTGGTGCGCTGGCGGTCGACAATGGCTTTTCAGTGTTCGACGCAGTGTTCATGAGCATGACGGTCTATGCCGGCGCCAGCCAGATGGTCGGCATCGAGCTGTTCGGCAACAAGGTCCAGCCATGGCTGATCGTGCTGTCGATCTTCGCGGTCAACTTCCGCCACATCCTTTATTCGGCGTCGATCACCCGCCATATCGGCCACTTCACGGCAGTGCAGAAAATTTTCACCTTCTTCCTGCTGGTCGATCCCCAATATGCCGAAACCGAGAAGCGGGCCGAGCGCGGCGATCCGGTGACCTTTGCTTGGTATCTCGGTTTTGCGATGATCATCTACATCCCGTGGCAATTCATGACGTTTCTCGGCGCATTCTTCGGCCAGATGATCGGCGATCCGAAGGCGATTGGCCTCGACGTTCTGCTGCCGATCTACTTCATGAGTCTCGTGCTCGGCTTCCGAAAGCGCGATAACTGGCTTCCGGTCGTAGCGGTCAGTTCGCTGGCCTCGGTCGCTGCCATGCACTTTGTCGGCTCGCCCTGGCATGTCAGCATCGGCGCGATGGCCGGCATTCTGCTTGCCGCCTGCCTGCCGCCGCCCAAACAGCAGCCGGAGCCCGTCACGCTTGAGAACGAGGCCTGATCATGGACAGCACGGAACATATGCACCTGATCCTGATCATTCTCGCGGCCGCGCTTGCGACCTTTCTGACGCGCATCGGCGGCTATGTGATGATCATGCAGATGAAGCGGATTCCGCCGCGCATGGAAGCGGCGCTCAACGCCGTGCCTGCCGCCGTGCTTTCGACGCTGGTTGCCCCTGCCTTCGTCTATGGCGGCTGGGATGTCGCGGCCTCGATGCTGGTCGCATTTGTTGTCGGCCTGCGCTTTTCGTCGCTCTGGATGCTTTGGGCCGGATGGCTGGTGGTCATGGCCGTCCGGCATTTTGCCGGGCTCTAGCGAAGGAGCGGCTCCGTTGCCGCAACGAGCCATTCGCGGACCGCATCCCCCTCGATCAGCGGCATTAGTTTCGCCCGCGTCTCGGCGTGATAGGCATTCACCCAGTGCCGTTCCTCGTCCGTCAAAAGCGCGGTCACGATCAGCCGACGGTCGATCGGGCAGAAGGTCAGCGTCGTGAAGCCGAGCATCGGCAGGTCGCCGCCCTCGATATTTGTCGCCTCGAAAATATGGACGAGATTTTCGATGCGGATGCCGAAGGCGCCGGGGCGGTAATAGCCGGGCTCGTTCGACAGGATCATGCCGGGCAGCAATTCCTGCATGGCGGCGCGGGAAATCCGCTGCGGCCCCTCATGTACCGAGAGGTAGGAGCCGACGCCATGGCCGGTGCCATGGGCAAAATCCGCCCCGGCCTTCCAGAGCGCGATGCGCGCAAGCGGATCGAGATCGACGCCGCGCGAGCCTTTCGGGAAACGCGCCGTGCTGATGGCGATCATGCCCTTCAGCACCAGCGTGAAGAAACGCCGCTGTTCGTCCGGCACGGTACCGATGGCGACGGTGCGGGTGATATCCGTGGTACCGTTGACATATTGCCCGCCGGAATCGATCAGGAACATCGTGCCGTCGGCAATCGCCTGGTCGCTGTCTGTCGTGACGCGGTAGTGCATGATGGCGGCATGGGCGCCGGCGCCGGAGATCGTGTCGAAGGAAATATCCTTCAGCGGGTTCTGCATGCGCTCGCCGACGCTGCGGCGGCAGATTTCCAGCTGCTTGACGGCGGCGATCTCGGTGATCGAGCCGGGCGTCGTTGCGTCAAGCCAGGCGAGAAACTCGACCATGGCGGCGCCGTCCTGCAGATGTGCCTTTTCCGATCCTTCGATTTCAGCGCCATTCTTGCGGGCGCGGGGAGGCGGGCAGGGTCGATCGCCTCGACCACCGTGCCGCCGCCGGTGCGGATGATTTCAGCCAGCGCGAAGGGCGCATGATCCGGATCGATCATCATCTTGCCAACACCCTGAGAAATCGCGGCAATGCGCTCCTCGAAGGTCGAAGGCGGCAGCATGTCGCAAAGCTGGGTCAGATAGGCCTCTTCCTCGATGCCGGTCTTGCGCTTGTCGAGGAACAGTTCGGCGCGGCCGTCGGCATGGACGATGGCGCGGGCCAGCGGATGCGGGGTGTGCGGCACGTCGCTGCCGCGAATGTTGAAGGTCCAGGCGATCGAGGAAGGGTCCGTCAGCACCACGGCAGCCGCACCCGTCTCGGCAAGATCGGCGGACATTTTGGCGAGTTTGTCCTTGGCCAGAATGCCGGAATGGTCGATTGGTTGGATTTTGACCCGACCAAGCGGGGCTGCCGGCCGGTCCGCCCAGATCTGGTCGAGCGGGTTGTGGTCGAGAAAGACCAGCGAGCCATCAAGGCTGGAGAGCGCCTTTTCGAGTTTCCGGACCTCGGCGCCGGTATGCAGCCAGGGATCGATGCCGAGACGAAAACCCTTCGGTGCATTCTTCTCCAGCCAGACGGATGGCGGCGCACCGATCAGGTCGCCACCTTCGAAAACGCTGCCATCGACCTGTTCGGCAAGCTGCGTCACGTAGCGGCCGTCGACGAAGACGATGGCTTGCGTGCGGGTGATGAGCGCGATGCCGGCCGAGCCGGTAAAGCCTGTCAGCCACGACAGCCGTTCGGCGCTGGCCGGCACATATTCGCCCTGGAACTCGTCGGCGCGCGGCACCAGGAACCCATCGACGCCAAGGCCTGCAAGAGCAGTGCGGAGTGCGTCCGTGCGCTCCCTGCCGAATTGCGGGGTGGAGGTGACGTCGAAGGACTGGAACATCGGATTTTCCTGAAGAAGGGCTGCGGTCGTTTCCGGGCAGGGATCGGAACGAATCCGACCGGTGAGGTGATCAGTCTAGCGGAAAGGCAGGGGGCGGGGAAAGCCTGTCGTTCGGTCGTCAGCCATTGAGGAAACGGTCGATGGCGGATCGCGTTAGCCGCTGGTTGTTGCGGTACCAGTCGTCGCTGGTAAAGAAGACCGGCTCGTTTTCGTCCCAACCGCTGCAGCTGAAATCGGATTGGCGGGAGAAGAAGGCGACGAACTCCGCCTCGCTGGTCCACCGCGCGATCGGCTCTCCGGTGGAGTGGCCTCCATCATAGATATCGGCGAGCATCACGCCGTTGCCCATGTGGATCAGGCCGTGGCCGCAGAACTCCTTGTGGAACTCGTGGACGAGGCCGTCGCGCGGCTTCTGCGCCATCAGTCTGAGCCAGAGCCTGCGCGCAAGCTCATCACCATAAGGCAAGGTACTGAGCTGGTTGCGGAGCATGATGCTGCGCGGGCTCGGGCCGTCATCGGTCATATCGGGAATTTGCCTCTCTTCTGCAGGCAGTCCCTTTGACGGCGCGCGCATGGAGCGGATAACGGTCGCCAGCGCCCAGACGATCAGAAACAGCGCAATCAGGGGAATAATCGTTGCGAGCATGCGGCCCTCCGCTGCAGGTCGGATTTTTAATTATCATACTTATGCGCCCTGCGCATGGCACCCATGCTGCAAAGGCTCTATCTCATTTTCTGCATCGGTTTATAAGCGCCGCCAACGAACACAGACGACAATCTGTTGTTCACGCGCTGCATGGTCTGGTTATGATTGGTCGCCTTTCTCCTCCTCCCTCCGGGTGGCCAATTTCGGATCATGAAGGGTCCGCTTGAGCACTCCTCCTCCTCAAGCTCGCGGACATGGTCGGCTTGCCGACCAGCGGGCGGTGCCACTGGCATCGCCTTTGTTTCGAAAGGCCGTCTGTCATGATCGACAGGCGGCCTTTTCATTTTCCAAGCTTGCAGATGTACCTGATGTCAGGCGCGGTCGAGATGGATCGTCACCCAGCCATTGCGCCAGATCGTGCGAACATGGCGCAGATGCGCGCCATTATAGGCCGACAGTACCTTCCAGCGCTGCGAAGCGAGGATTCCGGAGAGGATGACGGAGCCGCCGGGCGCAAGATGCGACGCCAGTTGCGGCGCCATCCGGATCAGCGGACGGGCCAGGATATTGGCGATGATCAGGTCGAATGGCCCGTGGGTCGCAAAGGCCGGCGAATGAAAACCAGGCGCAGTGATCATCCGGACACCGGTCGAAATCCCGTTGCGGCGAACGTTTTCTGCGGCAACACGGGTTGCGATCGGGTCGATGTCGGTTGCGAGCACCGGCACGGCCTTCAGCTTGCGGGCGGCAATGGCAAGCACGCCGCTGCCGGTGCCGAGATCGAGAACATTGGTGACCTTGCGCGAGCGCATCACCGTCTCGATCACTTCCAGGCAACCGGCGGTCGTTCCGTGGTGGCCGGTACCGAAGGCCTGACCCGCGTCGATCTCGATGCTGACATCGCCCGGACGGACCTTGTCGCGGTCGTGGGAGCCGTGAACGACGAAACGCCCGGCGTGAACCGGCGACAGGCCCTCGAGCGATTTGGCGATCCAGTCTTCGTCCGGAATGACTTCTCGCTCGATCGTCATTCCCGGAAAATGCGGCTCCAGCACCTCGGCGAAACGGACGCCCATGGCGTCTTCTTCGTGCAGGTCGAGATAGAGCGACGCTTCCCAGATATCCTTCTTCTCGTCCATCTCCATGGTCGCGATGGCATAGCCATCTTCCTCGAAGGCAGCGCTCATCAGGTCGAGAATGATCTCAGACTGGATTTCCGTGGTGGTGACGAACAGGCGGATATCGGCCAAGGTCTCTTATCCTTTGAAAGGGCTTTGCGTCGCGCTATCACGAGCGACAGGCGCAGGTAAAGCGCCAAGCGCGATTTCGCTATTCCACACTACATGCGGAAGCGCTGCTGTTGCGGGTAAAAGGCGTTCAGATCCGCACTAGCCCTTCGACAGGTTTTCGAGCTTTTTCACGGCGACATCAGGGTTTTCGCCATAGGCGATGGTGCCGGTGAAATCGCCTTTCGCGTCCAGCAGAAAGACGGATGCCGTATGGTCCATCGTATAATCGCCATCCGGCTTGGCTTCGTCGAGCGGGATCTTCTTGGAATAGACGCGGTAACCCTTGACCATTTCCATGACCTCATCGACAGGGCCGGAAATGCCGGTGATGCGCTTGGAGACGTTGGCGACGTATTGACCGAGAATTTCGGGCGTGTCGCGCTCCGGATCGACGGTGACGAAATAGGCCTGCAGCTTCGTTCCGTCAGGATCGACCTTCTCCAGCCAGCCGTTCAATTCGAACAGGGTGGTCGGGCAGACTTCCGGGCAATGGGTAAAGCCGAAGAACAGCGCCGTCGGCTTGCCGGCAAATGCCGCCTGCGTAATTGGCTTGCCATCCTGCGCGACAAGGGTGAACGGTACGCCGAACGGGCCGGATGTCGCCGTGTCCCTCGGTCTGGTCATCTCATAGGAGAGCCAGCCGAGCACGGCTGCAACCACGAGCACGACGGCCCAGAGAACGATGCGAACTGTTTTCATGATGGTATCCGGTCCCAAGGCAAATCTTGCCCTCAGATAGCCGTTCGCCGGACAGGGTGCAAATGCTGCATCCATGCAGCGTCAAAATGTGGCAACTGTTTTCCGTGCAACGTGCCTAAAGGCACCAGGCCATTCCATTCTGGGCAAGGGCCAGGAAGATGTCGGCGCCATGGTCGATCCAGCCGCGGAACGCATAGAGCGATACAAGCAGGAAGGCACCGCTGAACAGGGCGATGACAAGCGAGGTCGGCACGCGTCTGGCTTCTTTTTCCATGTTCGCAATCTAGCACATCCCCGCGGATTTGGAAGCTGATGCAACGTGAAGCAAACTTGGTGACGGAAGCACTGTTCTGACAATGGGGTTAATATTTTAGCAAAAGTTTAATCTGTCTTTGTAATCGTGTGCGGGCGTCGGAAGGAGAGTCGTCCTTCTGAATGACATGACGTCAGCCGGTTTTATCGAGTCCGGATATCGCATCCATCGTCAATTCAGCCCGTTTCTTGTTGAGCGGCCTGTCAACCGGATCGATATCTGATGAACTCGACAACAAAACTCGACAAGAAACTGACCGTCAATCAGCGGCTGACTACGCTCGGCATTGCTGGTTTTCTCGGTTTTGGCTCGATGCTGGCCATCGGCTGGTATCAGAATTCCCATGTGGATGCGGCGCTGGAAAAGGCCGTCGAGGCGCAAGCGGCGATCAAGAATGCAAGCGAACTGCGCCTGGCCAATCTGGAACTGGTCCTCGTGGCCATGGATACCATTATCGACCGTGAAGAGCGGGCCGTGCAGCCCGAACGTTTGCTCACGATCGAGCAATCTTTGAAGACCATCAACGACGGAAAGGCCGGATTGGTTTCCTTGGCGACCGAACTTGGCAAGCCCGAGATCATGGCAACGTTCGATGCTGACCTGACGGAACTGACCAGGGCCATCCAGGTCGATTTGAAGAAAATGGTTGAAGACGGTGCCCCGGCTGAAGCCTATGCCGCGCTTGACGATGCCATCGATGGGGGCGGGGAGCGCCTGAATGGGATGATGAGCACGCTGACGGAAGAAGCGGGCGCACTTCTTGCTGCGCGCGTCAAGGACGCAACAAGCCTCTCGGCCAATTCCATCTTCTTCCAGTTTGTCGCTGGCCTTGTTGCGATGTCCTCGCTTCTGGCCATGCTCTATTTTCATGGCAATGTCCTGCGCCGCGGCATCTTTGCCGTTCGCGACAATATGAAAAGCATTCTGTCTGGTGACTACGGCGTCACGATAGGTTCGGTGAACCGCAGCGACGAGATCGGCGAGATGGCCCGCTCCGTCGAGATGTTCCGCAGCGCTGCCGTCGAAAAGCAGGCGCTCGAAACCGAGACAGCCGCCAGCCGTCACCAGAACGAGGCCGAGCGCCAGGCCAATGAAAGCGCCCGCTCCGAGGAGAACCAGCAGGTCAAGGCTGCGGTCGCCGAGCTTGGCCGGGGCCTCAACCGTCTTGCCGAGGGCAATCTGATGGCGTCGATCGAGGTTTCCTTCCGGGCCGACCTCGAACCGCTGCGCCTCGATTTCAACCAGACGGTCGAACGCCTCCAGAACGTGCTTGGCAATGTTCAGGACAACACCGTTTCCATCCAGTCGAACAGCCAGCAGATGCGCGGCGCAGCCGACGACCTGGCCAAGCGCACGGAACAGCAGGCCGCTTCGCTTGAGCAGACGTCCGCAGCGCTCGACGAGATTACAGTGACGGTGCGAACGGCGACCCTGCGGGCCGAGGAAGCCAGCAAGATGGTCGGTGAAACCCGCAGCAATGCCGAGGAATCAGGGCGTATCGTCAGCGAGGCGATTGCCGCCATGGCGCGCATCGAGGATGCATCGACCGAAATCGGAAAGATTATCAACGTTATCGATGAAATCGCCTTCCAGACCAATTTGCTCGCGCTGAACGCCGGCGTCGAGGCCGCAAGGGCTGGTGAGGCAGGCAAAGGTTTTGCCGTCGTCGCCCAGGAAGTTCGCGAACTGGCGCAGCGCGCCGCTGGCGCCGCCAAGGATATCAAGGCGCTGGTCAGCCGCTCGAGCAACGAGGTCGGCACCGGCGTGCGGCTCGTTCAGGCGACTGGCGAGGCGCTCGGCATGATCGAGACAAGCGTGGTGCGTATCAACGAGCACATGACCTCAATCGTCAACGCCGCGCGCGAACAATCGACAGGCCTGCAGGAAATCAACACAGCCGTCGGTCGGCTCGACCAGATGACCCAGCAGAATGCGGCCATGGTCGAGGAAACCAATGCCGTCAGCCACACGCTGGCGCAGGATGCGGAGAGCCTGACATCGCTCGTCGGACAATTCCAGCTACGCGGCGGGCGGCCGCAGCAGGCCCGTCCGCAACCGGTTCGCGCCGTGACATCCTCTGCCACTGTCCGTCCTACACCATCGCCCGCGAAGGCCCTGATGGGCAAGCTCTCGGGTGCATTCAACAGCAGCCATGCGGCGCCGGTGGCAAAAGCCTCCGGTTCCGCCGAAAACTGGGAAGAGTTCTGATCATGAACAACAATGCCATCAAACAATCCGGCGCCTATCTCGAGATCGTTTCCTTTCATCTCGGGGACCAGGAATTCTGCATCGACATCATGGCGATCCGCGAAATCCGCGGCTGGGCCCCGGTGACGCCGATGCCGCATACGCCGCCCTACGTGCTCGGTCTCATCAACCTGCGCGGTGCCGTGATCCCTGTTATCGACATGGCCTGCCGCCTCGGCATGAAGATGACGGAACCGTCGGAACGCTCGGCGATCATCGTCACGGATATCGCCGGCAAGCTGGTCGGCCTTCTAGTCGAGCAAGTCTCCGACATGATGACGATCAAGAGCGAAGCCCTGCAGCCGGCCCCGGAAATCATCCCGGAAGCCCAGCGCGCCTTCTGCCGCGGCATCGTCGCGCTGGAGAAGACCATGGTCTGCTTCCTCAATCTCGATACGGTCATCGCCGACGAGCTTGCCCAGGCTGCCTGATAAAGGGCCTGCCAGTCTTCGGTTCGAACCGCCGGACTTTTCCGGCGGTTTTGCCGTTTTCTGTTCCCGGCCAGCAATTTCATGCCTATGCTTGTCCCTGCGCCAAATCCATACAGGGAGACTGCTGCCTTGAAATGCCTTTTGCTCGTCGATATCCAGGTCGGGTTCTGCACCGGCGGCCATCTTGCCGTTCCGGGTGGTGAAGAGATCGTATCGGTTGCCAACCGGCTGATCGCGTCTGGTGGCTACGACCTCATCGTCGCCTCGCAGGACTGGCATCCGGCGGATCACGGTAGTTTTGCTTCACAGCATCCGGGCGCCCAGCCGTTCGAGATGGGTACGCTTGGCGGCAAGCCCCAGATGCTCTGGCCCGATCACTGCGTTCAGGGAACGCCGGATGCGGAGTTTCATCCCGACCTCAATGTGTCCGCAATCGATCACGTCCAGCGCAAGGGGCTTGACCGCACAGTCGACAGCTATTCTGCCTTCCGTGACAATGATCAGGCAGCGCTGACGGGTCTGTCCGACTATCTTTCCGCAAAAGCTGTGACCACGCTCGATATTTGCGGCCTGGCGACGGACTATTGCGTCAAGGCTTCGGCGATCGATGCGCGTGCGATGCTGGACGGCGTTGCGATCCGCTTCATTTCCGACGCAAGCCGCGGTATCGATCCGGCTGGTGTGGCGCAAGCCCATCGCGAAATGCAGGCCGCAGGTATCGAAATCGTGACGGCTGCGGACTGCATCGACAACTGATTTCCCGTTGATGCCCGTCGGTTTTCGGCGGTTTATTTCGGCTCGCCATTCTTCCAGGTGACAGACTGGTTAAACAGGGGGATCGTCGAGATCGACATTTTCGCCGAACCATCCGTCAGTTCGCGCGAATGGGCGAGATAGATCAGCGTATTGTTCTTGTTGTCGTAGATTCTGTTGACGACCAGCTTTTTCCAGATCAGCGAAAGGCCTTCGCGAAACACTTCCTCACCTTCTTCCGACAGTTCGATGTCGCCGATCTCGATCGGTCCGGTCTGCCGGCAGGCAATCGAATTGTTGGACGGGTCCTCGAACCAGTTGCCGTTCTTCAGGCGGTCGATGACGCTGCGGTCGAAATAGGTGACGTGGCAGGTGACGCCGCTGATTTCCGGATCGCTGACCGCATCGATCGTAATGTCATTGCCGAGCCAATCGACCCCGACCTGCCCGACGGTCTCCGCGCGGGCGGGCAAGGCTACCGCAGCAAGACCGGCCAGGGCACAGGCGGTCAGGAAAAGGCGATGCAGCGACATGGGATATCTCCGGTGAGCGATGCCAGCAGAGATAGGTATAGTCCGGCGTTATACAAGGTCGTAAAGGGCGACGCTCGATAGCGGCGGGCATCAACCAACGGTAATCTGGGCTGGCGCCAACTGCGCTTCTGCATCGGCGATGCGCATCTGAGCTGCGGCGGCATTGAGGGCGCGGGTGCTTGCAGCGATATCGCCATGCGCCCTGTCGGCAAGAACGTGGCAATCCCGGCCGCCTGCCTTGGCCTCATAGAGCGCCGTATCCGCACGGATCATGGTTTCGGCCGCGGTGCCGTTCTGCTCGGCCATGGCAATGCCCGTGCTGACCGTCAGCCATATCGTCGCGCCCTGTTGCGTGACGATTGGCGCCATGCGAACGATGGCACAAAGCGTCTCGGCAAATTGGACTGCCTCGGCATCGCTGACTCCGGGCAGGACGATGCCGAATTCTTCGCCGCCCAGGCGTCCCATATAACCGTGACCGTCGAGATGCTTGCCGACCACGTCGGCGAAGTGCTTCAGCGCCGCATCTCCGCCGGCATGGCCGTATCGGTCGTTGATTTGCTTGAATCGGTCGAGATCGAGCAGCAGGAAGGCCATCGGCCTGTTGAAGCGCATCGTTGCTTCAAACGTCCGCTGGAGCCTTGCCATGAAGGCCGGGCGTGAAAGCACGCCCGTCAGATCGTCGTGAGCCACCGTGTGGCGCAGAACGGCGATCATCCGGCCTTGAACCATCAGGATGATCGACAGGAAGAACAGTGGCAGGAACAGGATGCGCACGGCGGGCAGGGCGATCGTCCACAGCCTCGGATCGGCAAACCCCGGCAGGGTTTCGACACCGGTGACCAGGATGAACACCCGCAGCATATGAAACAGAGCGATGCCACAGGCTGCGCCAAAGCACACGATCATATAGGTCGAGATGTTCTTGTCCTTCGGCCCATGGGCAAGGATCGTCGCGGCGATGAGCACGAAGATGAGCGCAATCGTGGCGCCGCTGATGAGACCACGTCCAGCCGGCATGTCGACCCCGTAGCTGAAAAAGGCAAGCCCGAGGACGGGCAGGACGGCGGCCGCCAGCATGATCCGGATATCAGGGTCGGGGCGGCCGAAGAACTGGCGAAAGCCGGAGAGCGTCATCAAGCTTGCACCGATCATCAGGCCGACGCTGACAATGCCGGACAGCCATCGTGGCGCAAGCCCGTCGAACATGGCGATACAGATGGATGCGGCGGCCAGACCGCAGGCGAGCGAAAAGCGGGAGACACCGGCCACGCCTGATGTGCGCAACGATAAAAGGACCGGAAACATGATCGCTATGGCCATGGCAGAAATGGCGAAGAGAAAGCTCATGGGCGCATTGTCCTGTCGTCTTTGCCTGGCTGAGACATGTGAGTCCGGGTGGCGGGCAGGCGCAAAGTGGTAGTCAGGGCCACTTAATTTTATCGGTCGAAATTCGCAGCAATTTTAATCAATCCAGCCATTACCCGTAGATTTCCACGGGTTTGAAACGTCGCGCGGCAGCTTTGAATCGGCATGCGTGAATACGGAATATTCTCTCGCAATGATTGCATTGACTGGATGCAATTCGACCATCGACAGGCTTCGGCAACAACGCTTTTCAAAGTCCCTGAAAGGTCTCCATATCCCTAGTTCTAGGAGGGGGCGGGCGCTTGTCCTTATTGTTGCCTGAAATTCAGGGTCTGAGGCAGGACATAGGCGCGTTGCGGACGAGGCGGCTCAGGCCGGCGGCGTTGCCCTTACACATGCGCAGTTTCGATTTCCCTATGGTCCTGCTCCTTGAAAATCACGGAGCCAGCGTAAAGGAATTGGTTACCATACTTTGTCATTCTTCTGATCAACCGGCATGTACGGGCAAGGGACGCCTTTCGCACCCTGCTGACATCGGACCGGCTTCGTCGGCGGCGCGTGGTGTTGCCATGAGATCGAGTAATGCGTTTCGGGTAACCAGTATCATGGCGTCAGCGGTTCAAAAGTTCAGCCCCCTTGTCTCCGGAAACGGGGCATCCAGAGACGGGGTCTCCACGAGTGGAGCAATCCGAAGGAAATCGGCGACACGCTTCTTCTCCGGAGCCACCATCATCGGTTTTGCCGCTGCCGCTTCCGTATGGATGATCGCGACGCTGGCGGCCATGCACGCCGCCGGCCCCTCGCTGCCCTCCGACAAGCCGGTGCGGCTCGAGGCCTCGCTTGGCCTCAACCCGCTCATCCGCGCGATTCCGCAGGAAAGGACGGTGCGGCTCACCAAGTTTTCGCGCCTGACCGTCATGCCGCGCATCAACATGGTCGCCAAGGCCGATACCGTGCCGCATAAAGCCGTCGTCGCCGTTGCGATGGCCAAGCCCGGTGCAGTCTTTGCCGAGAAGATGCAGGCGCTGGCGACCATCATTCCGGCCCGCGACAAGGACATCATCACCGGTTCGACGCCGGTGGTTGCCTCCGCTTTGGTCGAACAGGCTTCGCTCAAGGACGAGATGCTGCCCAAGCCGTTCAATCTGGTCATGTCCGACCAAGCCGTCGAGCTTTCCGGCCTGCTGCCGGATATGGGACCGCTGCCGCTGCGGCGTCCTGCCGGTTCGCTCGATGCCGATCTCGGCAAACCAGGGGCCAAGGACACAAAACCGAAGCTTAGGGAACTCGCCTATGCCAAGCCCGGCCTGCCTGACATGGACGACGAGGATGACGAGATCATCCGCCCGGTCTTCCGTGGCAAGAAGGGCGTCGCCTATTACGATATTTCCGCCGGCGTGGTGCACATGCCGAACGGCGAGAGGCTCGAGGCGCATTCCGGCATCGGCAAGATGCGCGACAATCCCGACTTCGTGCATGTGAAGATGAGGGGCCCGACGCCGCCCGGCACCTACAAGGTGACAATGCGCGAGGCACTGTTTCACGGCGTCGAGGCCGTGCGTCTGACGCCCACAGACGGCGTGGCGCCGCTTGGCCGAACCGGCCTGCTTGCCCACAGCTACCTGCTGCGAAACCGTGGCGACAGCCATGGCTGCGTCGCCTTCGCCAACTATCCGAAGTTCCTGAAGGCCTTCAAGCGCGGCGAGATCAGCCACATGGTCATCGTCAAGAGCATGAAGGGCGGCTTCTCGAAACCCAACAAGACGCTGGCATCGCTGTTCGGGTCGTCCAAGGACCGATAAAGATTTCGGACGACATCGCTGAGCGCATTCCAATCCGGGACATGGCCAAGGCCGTTTCCCGGATTTTTTGTGCGTCGCGCATGGCTTCCGTCCCCGCGCGTCAAAACGCCGGGGGTTCAAAGAGCGAGATCGGACGGGGCGCTGAAAGCTGCCGCGTTAGATTGTAGTAAAGTGACACCTTTCAGCGCCCCGTTCGGCGGTTTCTGCCCGCGACTTGGGTCTCTCTGCGACGGCCGTGCCTGATGGAGAACCATCCGACCGGCCACCATGGGTGGCGCACAGCCACACCCGGCGCGCTCTTTCGGGCTTCAAGAGACAAGAGGCAGACCCTTGCCTCTCCCCGTGTCGCCGGAGGGAGACCATTTTCCGCGAACCCCGGACAAGAGGACTTCCGTCCTTCCCCCAAACCCGGCGCCGGCCCCGCCTCGCTGCCACGGCTGGCAGTGTATCCGCGGCGGGATGGGGGGATTATGGCATGCGTGGTGGGGGCGGGGATGAAAGGGGATGATTTTTTGTGGTTGGGCCCTCGGTATTGGGCCTTAACGGGGAGGGTTTTAGACTTGGAGACTCGGCCGTGGATCCTCGGGTCCGGCCCGAGGATGACGGAGGGAGGTGCGGCGAGAGGAAATGTAAAAGCCCTGCTCGCCGCGGCGGCTATGGGGGTAATTCGGCGCTTTCGGCCCGTCACCCCGAAGCCATCATCCCTGGACCTGGCCCGAGGATCGTTTATCCTCAGGCGGCACGGTTGCTGTTGAAGCCGGCGCTGTTGCGGATCGGAGCCTGCGCATTCGGATCGCGCGGCATCTCGCGGCGGTTTAACTGGAAGACGCCGACGAGATCGGTCAGCGTATGGGCGCCCTGGGCGAGGGCGCGGCTGATGTCGGTGGTCCGCTCGCTCATCGCCGCGTTTTCCTGCGTCATTCGGTCAAGTTCGTTGACGGCCTTGTTGATTTCGCGAAGCCCAACCGATTGTTCCTGCGCCGCGGTTGCGATCGCATCGATGTTCTTCGTGATAGACTGGACGAGTTCCTCGATGTCCTGAAGCGCGTCGCCGGTCTTGCCGACGAGACGAACGCCCTCCTGGACCTCCGTGCCGGAATTGGTGATCAGGGCCTTGATCTCCTTGGCCGCTTTGGCCGAGCGCTGGGCGAGTTCGCGGACTTCCTGGGCGACGACGGCAAAACCCTTGCCGGCATCGCCGGCACGGGCCGCTTCCACGCCGGCATTCAAGGCGAGAAGATTGGTCTGGAAGGCGATTTCATCAATGACGCCGATGATCTGGCTGATTTCGCGCGATGCCGCCTCGATCCGCTGCATGGCAGTGACGGTTTCCTTGACCACGGTGGTCGAAGCTGCTGTCGAAAGGCGGGCAGTTTGTACGAGCTTGCGGGTCTCCTGCGTGTTTTCCGTGGACGAGCGAACGGTCGCGGTGATCTGGTCGAGGGCGGCAGAGGTTTCCTCCAGCGCTGCGGCCTGCTGCTGCGAGCGCTCGGCGAGATTTTCGGCTGCCTCGCGCATCTGCTGGCTGCTGTCGCCGAGATCGCGCGTCTGGCCAAGCACATTGACCAGGGTTTTCTGAAACTCGGCGATCGAGGTGTTGAAATCCCGGCGCAATGTTTCGAATTCGCCGACGAAGGGCTCATCCAGCGTCATGCGGATATTGCATTGGGACAGGCGCGCCAGGGCGGCGCCGATTTCCTCGACGGCGTGCATGCGCTCCGTCACGTCGGTGGCGAATTTCACCACCTTGAAGACCTGGCCATTGTCGTCCATGACCGGATTGTAGGAGGCCTGGATGAAGACCCGCTTGCCGCCCTTGCCGATCCGCAGGAACTGGTCGGTTGCGAAGGTGCCGGCGCGCAGATCTTCCCAGAAGGCTTTGTAGGCCGGCGACTGGGCAAAACCGGCTTCGCAGAACATCGAATGGTGTTTGCCCTGGATTTCCGGCAGCGAATAACCGAGGGCGGAGAGGAAGTTTTCGTTTGCCGTCAGAATCTGGCCCTCCGGCGTGAACTCGATCACGGCCTGGGCGCGGGACAGGGCGGCGAGCTTGCCATTGTCCTCGGCACTCTTCAGCTTGGCGGCCGTAATGTCTGTCGCGAACTTGACGACCTTGTACGGTTTTCCACGGCGGAAGACCGGATTGTAGGAGGCCTCGATCCAGATTTCACGTCCACCCTTCGCGATGCGCTTGTACTGACACTGGTCGAACTCGCCTCTTGCCAGCTTTTCCCAGAATGCCTTGTAGGCCGGCGTGCTGACCTCTTCGGGCAGGACGAACATGCTGTGGTGGCGGCCGATGATTTCGGACGCCTGATAACCCAGCGCCTTGCAGAAATTCTCGTTGGCGCTCAGGATTTTGCCGGTGAGATCAAACTCGATGATGGCCTGCGAACGGCTCATGGCATCCAGTATTGCCTTGGTATCGAAGCCGAAATTCAGAATGCCGGTCATCAAGATATACCTCTATAAGTGGTCTCTAATTAGAGATTGCAACTGCACCACTCTGCAATGAATTGGTAAATCGATTGTTGACGGCGGGGTGGTGAAGATTAGGGATGTGGAGGCTTGAGAGGCCATGGCTGTGGATCCTCGGGTTAGGCCCGAGGATGACGACCTTGTGGTGGATTACCCAATCAGGTCACACCCGCTCCACAAACCCGTCCAGCACCTTTTTCTGTCCGGCGCGGTCGAAGTCGATCGTCAGCTTGTTGCCTTCGATCGAGGCGATGTGGCCGTTGCCGAATTTGATGTGGAAGACGCGGTCGCCGATCGAAAATTTCGAGGCTTCGTCGATCTTCGATTTGGCGACGAGTTCGCCGTCGATTGTTTTGGCGCGCGGTCCGGACTCGCCGTAGCCGATGCGCTCGATCGAGACGCCGGAGCGGTTGCCCCAGTTGTCGCGGGTGGCATCGGTCTTGTTGGCCTGGGCGCGTTTCCAGCCGGGGTGGAATAGGTGTTGGCGAAGGGCTCCTGCTTGTCGAAGCGCGACTGGCCGTAGCCGCCTCTGTTATAGCCGCCATAGGACTGTTCCGGCTCGGAAACATCGCAATGGGTGACGGGCAGTTCGTCGAGGAAGCGCGAGGGCAGGGTCGATTGCCAGAGGCCGTGGATGCGGCGGTTGGAGACGAACCAGATGTGGCAGCGGCGCTTGGCGCGGGTGAGCCCGACATAGGCAAGGCGGCGTTCTTCCTCCAGCCCCGAGCGACCGCCCTCGTCCAGCGCGCGCTGGTGCGGGAACAGTCCTTCCTCCCAGCCGGGCAGGAAGACGGTTTCGAATTCCAGGCCCTTGGCCGAATGCAGCGTCATGATCGAGACGGCATCGAGATTTTCGTTGGTCTCGGTGTCCATGACCAGCGCGATATGTTCGAGAAAGCCGCGCATGCTTTCGAACTGCTCCATCGAGCGGATCAGTTCCTTGAGGTTTTCCAGACGGCCCGGCGCCTCGGCCGACTTGTCGTTCTTCCACATGTCCGTATAGCCGGACTCTTCCAGGATGATTTCGGCGAGCTCGGTGTGCGGCGTGTTTTCAAGCAGGCCCTGCCAGCGATGGAAATTGGTGACGACGTCGAACAGGGATTTGCGGGCCTTGGCCTTCAACTCGTCGGTCTCGATCATGTCGGCGGCGGCGGCCAGCATCGGCACATCGCGGGCACGGGCATAATCATGCAGGGCGCGGATGCTCGTGTCGCCAAGGCCGCGTTTCGGCGTGTTGACGATGCGCTCGAAGGCAAGATCGTCGGCATCTTGGCAGACGAGGCGGAAATAGGCCAGCGCATCGCGGATTTCGAGGCGCTCATAAAAGCGCGGGCCGCCGATGACGCGGTAATTGAGGCCGAGCGTGACGAAGCGGTCTTCGAATTCGCGCATCTGGAACGAGGCGCGCACCAGTATCGCCATGTCGTTGAGATTGTGCTTATTCCGCTGCAGTTGCTCGATTTCCTCGCCGACGGCGCGGGCTTCCTCTTCACTGTCCCAGGCGGCATGGACCTGCACCTTCTGGTCATCCGGATCGGAGCGATCGGTGAACAGCGTCTTGCCGAGGCGGCCTTCGTTGTGGGCGATCAGATGGGCGGCGGCACCGAGGATGTGCTCGGTCGAGCGATAGTTGCGCTCGAGCTTGATGACCTTGGCGCCCAAGAAATCCTTCTCAAAACGCAGGATGTTGTCGACTTCGGCGCCGCGCCAGCCATAGATCGACTGGTCGTCGTCGCCGACGCAGCAGACATTCTGCGGCACGCCCTTGGGGCGCTGGGCGAGCAGGCGCAGCCACATATATTGGGCGGTGTTGGTGTCCTGGTACTCGTCGACAAGAATATAGCGGAATTTCTGGTGGTATTCCTTCAGGAGGTCGGGATGCTCGCGGAACATCTTGATCGGATGCAGCAGAAGATCGCCGAAATCGCAGGCGTTGAGCGTCTTCAGCCGGGCCTGATAGGCGGCGTAGAGCTCGCGGCCCTTGCCATTGGCGAAGGCACGGGCGTCGCCCTCAGGGATATCGGCTGGCGAAAGCCCCTTGTTTTTCCAGCCGTCGATCATCTGGGCAAACTGCTTGGCCGGCCAGCGCTTGTCGTCGATGCCTTCGGCCTGGATCAGCTGCTTGATCAGCCGCACCACGTCATCGGTGTCGAGAATGGTGAAGGCCGAGCGCAGGCCGCAGAGTTCGGCATGGCGGCGCAGGAGTTTGACGCCGATCGAGTGGAAGGTGCCCATCCAGGGCATGCCCTCGACCGCACCGCCGACGAGAACGCCGACGCGTTCCTTCATTTCGCGCGCTGCCTTGTTGGTGAAGGTGACGGCGAGGATCTGGCTGGGGAAGGCCTTGGAGGACGCGAGGATATGGGCGATGCGGGTGGTCAGCACTCGGGTTTTGCCGGTGCCGGCGCCTGCCAAAACCAGAACGGGACCATCGATGCTTTCCACCGCCTCGCGCTGCTCGGCATTCAGACCTGCGAGATAATCCGGACGGCGGCCGCCATCGCGGGCGGCCATGGCGCGCGCGGCGATGCCGAGTCCAGATGGCGCAGCCTCTGCCGGGGCCGGGTTGTTTCCGGCCGGCCGGCGCGGCGCGGGCTCCTCATCGAAGAAGGGAATATCGTCAAAACCATTGCTCATGCGGCTCAATGTAGTGATTCGGAGCCGAAAGGCCAGAATTGGCGTTCCTCTTTTATTCCGTCATGCCGTCGCCAAAGGCATTGCTTGTGGAAACACGGTACGGCCATGGACAATCAGCTGCGATCGGCGTCGAATGCCGCATCGACGGGCAGCTGCAGGGCCGTCGCCAACTGGTTGGTCTTGCCGGCCAGCGCGATGATCGCCAAGAGTTCGGCGTGCTGCGCATCGGTCATGCCCTTGGCCCTTGCCGCTGCCGTATGGGAGTGCACGCAATATCCGCAGCCATTGGTGACCGACACCGCGATGTAGAGCATTTCTTTCACCAGCGGATCGAGGCTGGATGGCGTTGCCATGACGGCCTTCACTTCCGCCCAGGTTTTTCCAGCAGCGCCGGGTCGAAAGCGAGGTAGCGCCACATGTTGTTGATGAAGTCGCTCTTGCGCGTTTCGCGTATGTCATCGAACACCGCCTTGACACGGGGATCGGCTTCCGGGTCGGCGAGTGGGGCTCTGGTGCTCACGGCTTTACGTCTCCTGGGTGGACGCCGCACGGTGCACCGGGCACGCGCGCGGCGTCAAGTGGCCACTCAGACCAAGGCGAAGACCCGTGATGGGCCGCCGGTGCCGCCACGCACCTTTGGTGCGCCGACCACGAGGGTTGCGCCGGTGGCCGGCAGGCCGTCGAGATTGGCGATCGCCTCCAGGCCCCAGCGGCCGGCCGGAAGCCAGGTGTTGTGAACCGCGAAATCGGGGGAAATTCCATGGTCGAGCGACAGGGTGTCGACGGCGATGCCCACGGCCGTAGTGTTTTCCAGCAGGAACTGCACCGCTTCGACGTGGAAGCCCGGGAAATGCATCTTGCCTTCCGCGTCTGCGTTGCGGAACTTGTCGGTGCCGAGATGGGCCGACCAGCCGGAGTTGAGCGCCACGGCCGCATTGGTGGGAATGTCGCCATTGGCGGCGATCCAGGCCTTGAGGTCGTCGGGTGTCAGCTGCGCATCGGCATTCTCCGCCGCCTTGGCTCGGATATCGATAATGGCCAGCGGCACGACGAGATTGCCGACAGGTATCTCGGCGACCGACTGCCCGTCGGCGGTGAAATGCAGAGGAGCATCGAGATGCGTGCCCGTATGCTCGCTGAACCGGAGTTCGAACAGGTTGAAGGTGTGCTCAGCGTGATTGAACTTCTGTTCGCGGAAAAATTGCTGGTTGCCGAAGAAGGTCGGAAACTCCTCATAGAGTTCGTGGGTGAGGTCCTTGACGCTTGCCGGCGTTGCGGCAAAGGCGCTGCCGACTGCACCCGTGGTGCTGGCAATCACCGTTGCAGCGGCGCCGGTCGCCGCTGCCCTAAACAGTCCTCTTCGCGATAGCATGTTGTTCTTGACGGATTCGATGACGCAGGCATTGCACATGGAAGCATTCCCTCTGAACATGGGTGGTGACGGTGGTGGAAGGATCGGCACTTTCAACTGCGATGCGAGGCTACCAAGGATGTTTCCATGCGTCGAGCGGCGGCTTTCCATGCCGATGCCGGCGCGCAGAATGGATTGCCTTCAATCGGGTTGGCTGGAAAATTATCCGCACTTGTCTCATGCGTTCCAGCTTCACGAAAAACGGGCGATTGATCAAGGCATCGTGATCGGCTGTTACCCACAATTATGTTGCGCTGCACTTTGGGAAATATGCGTTGCATTACAATTGCGTAATGATGGCATTCTAGGATTGCCCGGCCTCTTGCAAAAGCGGATAGTTGCGCCAGTTGAAGCGGTCACAAGCATCGCCTGGCGGCCGCTGGCCGCGAAGACCTGTTTTTCATTTGGAGACGTGCATGAAGCTCTGGAAGCAGCTGGTGATCAGTCTGGTTATCCTCGTCATCGGCGTGATGGCCTGGGTGCGCTTCGTGCCGGGTGCCGGCGCCATGCTGGCAAAGGTGGGCGTGTCGGCGCCGATCATCGAGGCGATCGCCAAGCCGCAGCCGGCGGAGGAGACCGCCGGGCAGGGGCGCCGCGGCCAGGGGCAGGGCGCCGGCAATCAGACGCCGATCGTCGTCACCCAGGCCGCCGACATGGCCGTGGTCAACGACCGGCTGAATGCGATCGGCAATGGTGATGCCATTCTCTCCGCCACCGTGACTCCGCTTGCGACAGGCAATCTGACCGAGGTTCTCGTCAAATCCGGCGACCGCATCGAACAGGGGCAGGTGATTGCCCGTCTCGACAGCGATGACCAGAAGGTGGCCGCGGCGCAGGCAAAACTCAATCGCGACAATGCCTCCGAAAAGGTCGAGCGTAACCGCAAGCTCGGCAATGCCGTGGCCATCGTCGCAATCCGCGACGCCGAATTCGCGCTTCAGGGCGCGGAGCTTGCGCTGCAGACAGCCGAACTCGATCTGAAGCGTCGCGACATCATCGCCCCGTCCAAGGGCATTGTCGGCATCATCACCGTCAATCCGGGAGACTATGTCACGACGTCGACGCCGATCGCCGTCGTTGATGATCGCTCGCAGATCCTCGTCGATTTCTGGGTGCCGGAGCGTTTTGCCAACAAGATTTCCGTCGGGCAGGCGGTTTCGGCAACGGCGATCGCGCAACCGGGATCGGAACTTGCCGGCGTGGTGCATGCCATAGACAACCGCATCGACCAGGCGAGCCGGACGCTGAGGGTTCGCGCGCGGATCGACAATCCCGACGACACGTTGCGCGCCGGCATGTCCTTTTCGGTCGCGTTGACGTTTGACGGCGATCAGTATCCGACGGTCAATCCGCTGTCGATCCAATGGAGCGCCGATGGCTCCTATGTGTGGCGCGTTGCCGGCGACAAGACGGAAAAGGTGCCGGTCAAGATCGTCCAGCGCAATGCCGACAAGGTTCTAGTCGATGCCAAGCTGACCAAAGGCGACGTGGTCGTGACCGAGGGCGTGCAGCGGCTTCGGGACGGCGGGACCGTGCAAATCGCCGGTGCACCGGCGGCTGGGGCTGCGGATGGCAAGCCGGCCGGGACGTCGCGTGGCGACAAGGAGCAGAAGGTTACGGAAGCGGAGGCGGCCAAATGAGCGCGGACGAGCGGAAAAATGCAGGCGGCAAGGCAGGGTTTACAGCGCTTTTTGTCCGCCGGCCGATTTTTGCCCTCGTCGTCAATACGCTGATCGTGGTTGCCGGCCTCGCTGCCCTCAACGGCATCGAGATTCGCGAATTGCCGCAGGTCGACCAGCCCGTGGTTTCGGTCAATACCCAGTTCGATGGCGCATCGCCGGAGACGGTGGACCGCGAACTGACCTCGGTGATCGAGGGCGCCGTCTCGCGCGTGCAGGGCATCAAGGATATTTCCTCGACCTCGCAATTTGGCCAGAGCCGGGTGACGCTGCAATTTTCCGACACGACCGATATCGGCCAGGCCTCCAATGACATCCGCGACGCGCTCGGCCGGGTGACCAACCAACTGCCTGAAGACGCCGACGAACCGCGCATCGTCAAGGCCGACGCCGACAGCCAGCCGATCATGCGGCTTGCGCTGACCTCCGATACGCTGTCGATGGAAGACCTGACGCTGCTCGCCGAAAACGAGATCACCGACCGGTTGGCCGCCGTCGAAGGCGTTGCCGACGTGCAGATCAATGGCGACCAAGAGAAAATCTTCCGCATTGATGTCGATCAGTCGAAACTGGCCGGGCGCGGCGTTACCGTCGCGAACCTGCGCACGGCGCTCGCCTCTGCTTCGATGGACGTGCCGGCCGGATCGCTGACCAGCGTCGACCAGGATATCTCCGTGCGCGCCACCGCCGACCTGCAGACGCCCGATCAGTTCGAAAACCTGATCATCGGGCCGAATGTGCGGCTGCGCGATGTCGCCACCGTGACGCTCGGCCCGGATGTCGGGACGTCATCGCTGCGCTCCAACGGTCGCCAGGGCATCGGCCTCGGTATCATCCGGCAGGCCCAATCCAATACGTTGGATATCTCCAATGGCGTCAAGGCCGCTGTTGCGACGATTTCCGGCATCTTGCCTGAAGGTACGCAGATCGCCATCACCAGCGATGACGCCGTGTTTATCGATGGCGCGATCCATGAGGTGGAGATCGCGCTCGGCGTTGCCGTCGTCATCGTCACGCTCGTCATCTACATGTTCCTGCTCGACTGGCGCGCGACGCTCATTCCGACGATCACCATGCCGATCGCGCTGATCGGGACTTGTGCTGCCATCTATCTTGCCGGTTTCTCGATCAACATCCTGACGCTGCTCGCCATCGTTCTGGCGACCGGGCTCGTGGTTGATGATGCGATCGTGGTGCTGGAAAACATCGTCCGGCGACGCGGCGAGGGCATGGGGCCGCGCGCGGCTGCCGTGCATGGCACGCTGGAAGTGTTCTTCGCGGTCATCGCCACGACGGCGACGTTGGCGGCGGTGTTCATTCCCTTGTCCTTCCTGCCCGGCCAGACCGGCGGGCTTTTCCGCGAGTTCGGCTTCGTGCTGGCTTTCGCGATCCTCTTGTCCTCCTTCATCTCGCTGACGCTCTGCCCGATGCTGGCATCGCGCATGCTCTCCGCCGAGGGGCACGAGAAGGCCCATACCGGCTTTCTGGCGCGATTTGGCGGGGCTGCCGCCGGCTTTTACAGGGTGTCATTGCGCGCCTGCCTGAATGCGCCGCTGATCGTCTTCTTCATTGCGGCAGCGTTTACCGCCGTGGGTGGGGGTGCTTTCGCGCTGCTGAAATCCGAACTGACGCCGACGGAGGATCGTTCGCGCGTCATGCTGCGTGTGCAGGCGCCGCAGGGCGTTTCGCTCGACTATACGCAGGCGCAGATGCGCAAGGTGGAGGACGGGCTGCAGCCGATGCTGAAATCAGGCGAAATCGCCAATGTCTTCTCGATTTCCGGCCAGGGCGGCTCGGTCAACAGCGGTTTCATGGTGCTGACGCTGGCGCCATGGAGTGACCGGACGCGCACGCAGCAGCAGATCGCTTCCGATATCGCCAGGATGACCGCGAAAATCCCGTCGATCCGCGCCTTCCCGATGCAGCCCAACAGTCTCGGTATTCGCGGCGCCGGAAACGGCCTGCAGGTGGCGCTGATCGGTAATGACTATACGAAGCTTGGCGCTGCGGCGGCAACGCTGGTGCGCCAGATGGAGGACAGCGGTCGCTTCGAGAATGTCCGTCTGAACTACGAGGCCAACCAGGCCCAGCTTTCGGTGACCATCGACCGCGAGCGCGCCTCCGATCTCGGCATCGACATAACAGGGCTGTCCTCGGCGCTGCAGGCCATGCTCGACGGCAACAGCGTGCTCGACGTCTATGTCGAGGGCGAATCCTACCCGGTGAAGCTGCTTTCGACCACCAACCCGATCAACGATCCGACCGATCTGCAGAACATCTTCCTGAAAACCGGGGACGGTCGCATCGTGCCGATGTCGACGATTGCCAATGTCGAGGAAAAGGCCGTGGCGCCGCAATTGTCGCGCGAAGAGCAACTGCGCTCGGTGTCGCTTTCCGCCGGCCTCAAGGACGGGCTGGCGCTTGGCGATGCGTTGAGCATGGTTGAAACCATGGCCGAACCCCTGCTGCCGCCGGGATCGCGCGTTCTGCCGCTTGCGGAAGCCGCATCGCTGAACGAGAACGCCAACGGCCTGTTCATCACCTTCGGCTTTGCCATCGTCATCATCTTCCTGGTGCTGGCGGCGCAGTTCGAGAGTTTCGTCAGCGGGCTGATCATCATGTCGACGGTGCCGCTCGGGCTTGCCTGCGCCGTCTTTGCGATGCTTTTGACCGGCAACACGCTGAACATCTACAGCCAGATCGGCCTTGTTCTCCTCGTCGGAATCATGGCCAAGAACGGCATTCTGATCGTGGAATTCGCCAACCAGCTGCGCGACCGCGGGCAGGACGTGCGCGAGGCGATCGAGAACGCGTCCAACATCCGCCTGCGGCCGGTGATGATGACGATGATCGCCACGATCGTCGGCGCCGTGCCGCTGGTGCTGGCAAGTGGCGCAGGCGCCGAGGCTCGCATCGCGCTGGGCTGGGTGCTGGTCGGCGGGCTTGGCCTCGCCACGGTGGTGACGCTCTACCTGACGCCCGTCGCCTATCTCGTCATCGCCCGCTTCACCAAGCCGCATGCCGACGAGGAACGCCGCCTGCAGCAGGAGCTGGATGCAGTCGAGGGGATGCAGCCGGCGGAGTGAGGCACCGTTCTGTTGTCTGACAAAGCATGTACCCTTCAGCCGTAGGGTTCCGGCTGAAGGGTATGTGCCTGTAGCTTTTAAACTTCCCCGGTCGTCGCGTGGACGTTGACGCTGCCATTGTTCAGAAAGCACATCCTGTCAAAAAGCCGCAGATCCAGAGGATTAGGCAACCGGATATCCTCGCGATCTGGAAACCGCTTTTTCGAGGGATCGTAGGCGCGGTCAACCTGCGAGATGAAGACGATCATCAGTCCGCGATCTCGCGCGAAGGACTTCAATGCGGCGACCTGAACGGCCAATGGAGGATTGGATCGATTTTGGTCGAGCAGTTGCAGGTAGTCTATCACCACGACAGTCCCCCGCGTCGCCGATGCAAGCCTCTGAATGATATAGTCGGCATTGATGGCGTCGGAGCAGTCGAATTCAAAGAGGTTGTCAAATTCCGATGGCTTGACACCGATTGCGCGCAACCGATCGAGAATATCAATCTCGGTGTATTCCAGCGTGAAAAACGCGCCCGGACTACCGGCCTTCATAGCTTCCACAGCCAGTTCGAGTGCCAACAGCGTCTTGCCTTGCCCAGGCCGTGCGCCAATCAGCAAGAGATCGCCTTGCCTCAACTGGCCAAAGAGTTTTTCGCCGGCGTGTCCGCAGTGTGGCGGGCCGCAAGCAGACTCCATCCGCTATAGCCTTGCTCAAGGGCAACGCAGTCGAGCGCCTCGTTGAGGGGAATACGGTTTTCGCGGGACAGGCGTTTGGCCTGGCGTTTCAAAACATAGATCGGCACCGGCAATTGCATCAAAACCTCCTGTATCGAGCAGTATTTGCAATCCCTCCTTATGCGTTTGCTCGGCCAGTTGGCGCGATGATAAGATGGCCCGGTATGCATTCTACTTTCCCACTTGGAGGGGGAGGCGTGGGCAACGCCGGAATCAGAGTATAGCGCATTCTACGTAATTTGCTCCCGGTTTTGATGCTGCAAGCGTCGTTTGCAGCGGCCTGTGTCCGACCGGTCTCACTCACTATCAATCCCACGTCGGGTACCGAAGCTTGTGGATGAGGTTCTGGACAAATCGATTCCGATTTGCACAGTAGCGCTTTGAAATCAAAGAGGTTCCATGGGTCGCATTGCACGGCGGGGCTGGCCTCTGGAGGAGACGTTATGGCACTGATGGCGATCCGGATGGGTGAGCGCAACGAGGCGGGCATTGCTGCCGTTCTGCCGTTGCTTGCCGAACGTTTCGGGCCGAGGCTCCAGACCAGCCAAGCCGTCCGCGCCCAGCACGCCCACACGACGACCTATATTCCGGCGCAACTGCCGGATGGCGTGGTGTTTCCGGAGACTGCGGCGGAGGTTCGGGAGATCGTGGCAATCGCTTGCGCGCACTGCGTGCCGCTGATTGCGTTCGGCACGGGTTCCTCGCTGGAGGGACATATCAACGCGCCGCATGGTGGCATCAGCGTTGATATGAGCCGGATGGACAAGGTCCTGTCCGTCAATCCAGGCGATCTTGACTGCACGGTCGAGCCCGGGGTGACGCGCGAGGCGCTGAACACCTATCTGCGCGATACCGGCCTGTTTTTCCCGATCGATCCAGGCGCCAATGCCTCGATCGGCGGCATGGCTTCGACACGCGCGTCCGGGACCAATGCGGTGCGGTACGGCACGATGAAGGACAATGTGCTGGCACTGACCGCCGTGACGGCCGGGGCTAAGGAAATCCGCACGGCGCACCGGGCGAAAAATCCTCGGCCGGATATGACCTGACGCGGCTGTTCGTCGGTGCCGAGGGCACGCTCGGCATCATCACCTCGATCACGCTCAGGCTGCAGGGCATACCGGAGACGATCGCCGGCGGGGTTTGTCCGTTTCCGAGCATCAGCGATGCCTGCAACGCCGTGATGCTGACGATCCAGTCCGGCATTCCGGTGGCGCGCATCGAACTGCTGGATGCCCTGCAGATGAAGGCGAGCAACGCCTATTCCGGGCTGACCTTTGCCGAGGTGCCGACGCTGTTCCTCGAATTCCATGGCAGCCCGGACAGTGTCGCACTGCAATCGAAGCAGTTTGCCGAGATCGCCGCGGAATTCGGCGGAACCGACTTTCTCTGGACGGCCAATGCCGAGGAGCGGGCCAAACTCTGGAAGGCGCGGCACAATGCCTATTGGGCGCAGAAGAGCCTGGCGCCGGGGCTTGGCATCCTGTCCACCGATGTCTGCGTGCCGATCTCCCGGCTTGCCGATTGCGTCGAGGCGACGCAGGAGGACATCCTTGCCCATGGCCTAATCGCGCCGATCGTCGGCCATGCCGGCGACGGCAATTTCCATGTCGGGCTGTTGTTTGACGACAAGGACGCGGCGGACGTCGGCCGCGCCGAGGCTTTCGTGGCGCGGCTCAATGACCGCGCGCTTGCGATGGACGGAACCTGCACCGGTGAACACGGCATCGGCCAGGGCAAGATGCCGTTTCTGGAAGCGGAGCTGGGGGATGCGCTCGACCTGATGCGGCAGGTCAAACGCGCGCTCGACCCCGACAATATTTTCAATCCCGGCAAGATCTTTTCGCTGTGAGATCGAACAGGCCGCACAAGCAATTGGATTTTAGGCCGGGAAAAAGCGATAGGGGCTGGCATGCGCCATGAATAACGCTAGGTTTCATGTATCAGGTTCGGCTGGACAAGAGAGATAGGACTTCCCACAAGTGCTTGCGCGAATTCTGGTTTTTATCGGCGGTTTGATGGTCGTGGCGCTGTTTGCGGCGCTGATTGCGCCGCTGTTCGTGGACTGGACGGATTTCCGCAAGGATTTCGAGCGTGAAGCCAGCCGGATCATGGGCAAGCCCGTGGTCGTGCATGGCAGTGTCGATGCGCGCCTGATCCCGTTTCCGTCCGTCACCCTTAACGACGTGCGTGTCGGCCAGTCCGAGACCGGCGAGCCGCTGATCCAGATTTCCCGATTTTCGATGGATGCGGAACTGGCCCCATTCCTCTCCGGCGAGGCGCTGATCTTCGACATGCGGCTGGAGGCGCCGAAGGCCAAGATCCGGCTGCTTCCGGATGGAACGCTGGACTGGGCGCGGGGCCGAAAGGCCTCGATCCCGGCCAAGACCGTGGTGCTCGAAAGTGTCTCCATCACCAAGGGGCAGATCGATTTCATCGATGAGCAGACGGGTCGAACCCGCCGCATCACTGATCTCTCGGCCGATCTTTCGGCCCGCTCGCTGGCCGGGCCCTGGAAGGTCGAGGGCAGGGCGGCGCTTGACGGGGAGGCGGGAAGCTTTGCCTTTTCGAGCAACGAGGCTGACGAGGCGGGCACACTTGGCCTGCGCACGCGCCTGACACCGGACAAGCGGCCCTTCGGGGTCGAGCTCGACGGTGATCTGAAAATCATCGATCTGAAGCCCGTCTACAAGGGCAAGTTCACGCTGACCGAAAACCGCGAGAATGCCGAGGTGCAGCAAGCCGATGCGGCGCGCAATGCTTTGCGGGTGACCGGCGGTTTCGAGCTGACCAACGAGCGCATCCGCGTGCCGGAATACCGTCTCGAAGTTGGCCCCAAGGACGATCCCTATCTGGTGACCGGCGAAGCGACACTCGACACCGGCAAGACCCCGGAATTCCTTTTGCTGGCCGATGGCCAACAGATCGACGTCAGCCGCATCGGCAATACCGGCGAGGCCGGCAAGACGGGCCGCGACCCCGCAGTCTCGGTGCGCCAGCGTCTGGCCGCGATGCTGGCGATTGCCGCCGATATCCCGATCCCCCAGGTGGCGGGCAGGGCGAGCCTGAAGCTGCCGGCCATCGTCATCGGCGATACGACCGTGCGCGACGTACGGCTCGATCTGCGCCCGGACGGGGCCGGATGGATGATCGACAATGCCGTGGCGCTGTTACCGGGCCGCACGCAGCTCGAAGCCAAGGGCCGGCTCAACCTGCGCGGCCAGCGCGCCTTCCGCGGTGAACTGCTCGTCGCCTCCAACCAGCCATCGGGGCTTGCCACCTGGCTTGCCGGTTCCGTCGATCCTGCGATCCGCACGCTGAAGACGGCGGGCTTTTCGGCAACGGTCAATCTGACGGAGACGCTGCAGCAATTCGAGCGCCTCGAAGTGGCGGCAGGGCCGGCCATCCTGCGCGGCCGCATCGAGCGGCAGGCCCTGGACGGTGCCGACCCAAGCCTTTCGCTGCAACTGAAGGGCAACAAGATCGACCTGGAGGCGCTGCAGGCGCTGGCCGGGCTCGTCGCCGGCGATGCCTCGAGCGAAACACTGCTGTCGCATGCCATTGCCGCCGATCTTTCGGCGGATGCGTTTTCCGCCTTCGGCGAGACTGCGCGCAACGTTCAGCTGGTGGCGACGCTGAAAAACGGGCAGTTGCAGGCCGAGCGGGTTTCGATCGGCGATCTGGCCGGTGCCCAGGTCGCCTTGTCGGGCCGGATGAGCGGCGAGCTGGAGGCACCGGTCCTTTCGGCCAAGATGAAACTTGCCTCGCCGGACCTGACACCATTCCTGCAGATGCTTGAGCGGCATGCGGCCAGCCATCCGGCGCTGACAAGACTTGCGAAAAGCGGCCCCTATTATACCGATGCGGCGCTGGACCTGACGCTGACGGCCGGCAGCAAGGACGGCAATGCGCTGGTCACCTTCGGCATACTGGGCACCGCCAACGGTACCAACATCGCCGCCAATTACCAGGCGCCGGATATCGCGCAGGCGCTGGCCGGGCAGGGCATCCTTCTCGAGGCGACGCTGGAAAACCCTTCCACACCAATCCTGCTCGGACAGACGGGGTTTGATCCCTTGCCGTTCGACGCCGATGCGAACTCCATCCTGTCGTTGAAGCTGCAGAGTACGGATGCCGACAAGGCCAATGGCGCGCTGACCTTTACGACGCAAAACACCTCCTTCAGCGCCAAGGGCGATGTCAATCTTTCCCGCGACAATTTCCTCGACGGTACGCTGAAGCTGACACTGCAAAGTCAGGATTTCGAACCGTTCCTGCTGCTGCAGGGGATCGGCCTGCCTCAGATGGGCAGCGGCCTGCCGCTGGCCGCAACAGCCGATGTGGTTACCTCCGTCGATGCGGTGGCATTGTCGAACATTGCGGGCAAGGCCGACAACAATGCGTTCAGCGGCGGGCTCGTGATCGATCGCAAGACAGTCGGAAATCCGGTCAAGGGGCAGATTGCCGTCGATACGCTCGATCTCGCCTGGATCGGCGAGAGCATTGTCGGGCCTATAGAGGATGCCGTCTCCGGGGACCTTTCCGATGTACCGGTGGTGCAGTCGGCCTGGACCGGGTTCGATGTGATGCTCGACGTTACCGCCAAGCAATTCTGGCCCGATGTTTTCGCGCCGATGGCGAATTTTTCCGGCAAGCTTGTCTGGAAAGGGGATCAGGTCGAGATCGCGGAGGCTGCGGCCGATTGGTTGGGCGGCAAGGTCGAGGGACGCATGCTGCTCGGTAATGGCGATGGATCCGGCTTCTTCCAGACCCGGCTAAATCTCACGGGCGGCGATCTGGCGGGCGTCTCCTGGGCCATCGGAGGCGGGCCGGTCGCAGAAGGCAAGTTCGATCTTTCGCTGGCGCTGGAAGCCTCCGGCAAGTCGATCAAAGCCATGGCGGAATCGGCCAGCGGATCGGGCACGGCGACGATCGATGGCCTGACTGTGCGTGGTCTGAACACCGGCGCCTTGCCTGCGATCCTGACGGCGGCGGATGGCGTGACGGGCGAGATCACGCCGCAGGCGATCGAGCGGGCTGTCGCGGGAGCCGTGTTCGGCGGCCAGTCTGTTCTTGGTGCCGTCAAGGTGCCGTTCAGCATTGCCGGTGGCACGGTGCGCGCGCAGAACGTCTCGGCCGGGGACGGCACCGCCGCCCTGTCTGCGGATGCAGAGGTGACCTTCCCGGAAAACAGGATCAAGGCGACGCTCAAGCTGAACTACCGTCCGGGCGAGGAGGCGCTGGCGGGTGCCGAAGCGCAGGTGAGCCTTGATTATGCCGGCCTGCTGCGTTCCCCGGGCGTAACGCTCGACGTGACTGATCTGTCCAATTTCCTGTCCTTGCGCGCCTTCGAGCGCGAACGGCGCCGGGTGGAAACACTGCAGGCGAACGTGCTTGAAAAACAGCGCCTGCGCCGCGAAGTCGCACTTTACAAGGCCAATGCCGCGAGCCGCGAGGCCGAGCGTCTTCGGCTCGAGGAAGAAGCGCGCCGCCGCAAGGCTGCCGCAGAAGAGGCTGCCCGCCTGAAGAAGGAGGCGGAAGCCAGGGCGCTCGTCGAGAAAGAGGTTGCCGAAGAGGCGGCAAGGGCAGCGGCGGAGCAGGCCGCTGCGGACAAGGCCGCTGCAGCAAAGGCGGCAGAAGAAAAGGCGGCGCGGGAAGCGGCAGAGGATGTGGCCCGCAAGGCGCGCGCGTTGCAGAATCAGTCGGTGCTTCCCGTCGATCCGTCTGACGGGGTGGCGAGGAGGAATTACCCCCATCACCGGTAACGCGCTGAATTTCGATAGCCTGCCGGGTGTTCAGCCCCAGCCTTAGTCCCGGCAATCGAGTCGATCCTATCATCCTTGATAAAAAGGCACCGATCCGACGCCCTGAACGGGGCACGGACATCATCTGCGTTGCATTTTAGGCAACTGTTTGAAAGGAATTTATACTCTTTGCTGCATGCTCTTTCTCAAGGCGTGGAGAGAAGAGAAGCGCATGCGTTCGTTAGACGGTATCTTTGATACTCGCGACATTGGCTGGATTGCGGTCTGGACGGTTGGCGGTACGGTGGTGTGCACGGGTGTATCCGTGATCATCACCTATATCTTCATCCATCCCTTCGGGCCTGAGGTCATGCGCGTCTCGCTCGGGCTTGCCTTCTGGATTCCCATCCTTCTCGCTATCCCGTTGTTTTCCTATATCGGCATCAAGCTCCAGCAATTGTCGCTGGCCAATCACCTGTTGAAACAGGCAAACCGGATCGACGGCCTCACGCTGTGCCTGAACCGGACGACGTTCACCGCGGACGTCAACCAGATCTTTGCCACCAGAACTGCAGAAAAATCGACGGGAACCTCGGGGCTCTTGATTATCGATGCCGATCATTTCAAGCAGATCAATGATCGTTTCGGCCATCTGGTCGGTGATCAGGTTCTGGTCTCCATCGCAAGCCGGATCCGCTCGATTGTCGGCGACAGCGGTCTTGTCGGACGGCTCGGCGGCGAGGAGTTCGGGGTGTTCCTGACGGATGCGTCTCCCCAGTCGCTGCTTGATGTCGCCGAGCGAATTCGACGGACGGTTGGCGATAGCAGCGGGGGCTCGACGCTGCTGGTGTTGCGGTAACCCTCAGCATCGGCGGTGCATGTTTTGCCTATCCCGGCCAGTACGAGGACGTTTTCCGCGTGGCCGACGAGCAGCTTTATCTGGCGAAAAATTCCGGCCGTAACCGGGTCTGCCTCCCGGACGTCTCCGGGCGCGCCGATCTGATGGTGCGCAACCTGTTGCTTGCGGGGCTCGACCTCCAGCGGGAACGCACAACACTGTTGGCGTCACGTTCCAGAGTGTAGCTGACTTGCTCTCTGCCTTCAGGCTTTCCTGATCCATTCCAGCACATGGACGCGAAGCGCCGACGACAGGTTGCAGCCATCCGTTCGCGCGTCATCAATCTCGGCGATCAGGCGGGCAAGCGAAATTCCCCGGCCCGCAGCGATCCTGTTCAGTTCTTCCCAGAAGGGGTCTTCCAGCGAAAAGCTGGTGCGGTGGCCATGCAGCGTTGCGGAATGTTTGCGGATCACGGCTGTCCTTCAGACAAGGATTCAAAGGCTTTCGGATTTGATTCAACCGCTCTGGCCAAGCCGCTGACAAAACAGCGACAATCGCCCTCAATCCGGCTCGTCGCTGGCCCTGGTGGGCTCACGTTTCGACTGATCGAGAGTCTTCTCGGCCTTGTCGTTGAGGGCGCGCGTCAGCATCTTCTCGGCCTTGGTACGGCCGAAGGAGATGCGATTCTGTTCCGCCTGCCGGTCCTTTTCGCTGCGTGCCTTCTGCTTGCGGAACTGGCGCAGGTTGACGACATCGCCGGTCATGACGGGCCTCGTGAAAGGGATCAGTTCTTTTTGCGGAAGGAATCGAGCGAAATCACCGAGCCGCTGGGCTTCTTGTCGTCATCGCCGGTTTTTTCGGCCGTTTCGGCCGTGCTTTCGGTCTTCTCGATCTGCGCCACCGGATAGGCCGTGATCTCCGCGGTCGTTGCTTCCTCTTCGTCGATCGCCGCAACATCGAACTCAAGCTCGAAATTGACGGATGGATCGTAGAAACCCCTGATGGCGTTGAACGGGATGACCAGCTTTTCAGGCGTGTCGGAGAACGAGAGGCCGATCTCGAACTGGGTGTCGGTGATTTTCAGGTCCCAGAACTGATGCTGGACGACGATGGTCATCTGCTCGGCATATTTGGCCTTGAGGTGCTGAGAGATACGCACGCCCGGTGCGCCGGTCAGGAAGGTAATGAAAAAATGATGGTCGCCGGGGAGGGAACCCGTGGCTGCGACTTCCGTCAGGACTTTTCGGATGACGCTGCGCAGGGCGTCCTGTGCCAGAATGTCGTAGCGGATATGGTCTTGGGCCATCAGATCCCCGTCTTTCTTGAAACTCAACTGTTACACTTCATGCCGAGTTACACTTTATGCCATTGGCGCGAACCCGAGGAAAGACCCTGTTGCCCGAGTCATTGCAACATCTATAGACCATTTCGAAAGATTGGAGAAGGTGAAGGCTTCTGTTGCCAGGTGCCTTCGGACCCCGCCTTACGGTGCGAACCGGAAGGACTTGATTTGAAGTGTCACACTGCGATTAAGCAGCGAGACGAGCTTCCGCATAGTTGTCATTTGCAACTACAAGTTTAGCCCGATAACGGTGGTACAATGCCGAGCAAAAAGTCGATCTTTACGCCCTTGTCGATCCTATTTCGCCCCCATCAAAAGCCGGTCATACTGAATATCGACCGGTTTTTGGTGGAGGCGCCGGGTACCGCCCCCGGGTCCAATAGGTTTATTGCATCGCTTGTTTATCGCCATATCCGCCCGAAGACGGCACGATGGATATAGGTCTTTCCATCCCGCATGAAAAGGGGCCTCATCAAAAATACCTTTGGCTGGGCTTGCTGGAGATATGGGGGACAAGCGGCTTTTCGATTTGGTTCGAGGCCGGCGAACGCGTAATTTATTGTCAAACGAATCGGCGGCCAACATCATGCAGCAATATCTCGATCTCCTTGCCCACGTCCTGGCGCACGGCTCCGACCGGGGCGACCGGACCGGCACCGGCACGCGCTCGGTGTTCGGCCACCAGATGCGCTTCGATCTCGGCCAGGGTTTTCCGGTCCTGACGACGAAGAAGCTGCATCTGCGCTCGATCATCCATGAACTGCTCTGGTTCCTGAAGGGGGACACCAACATCGCCTATCTGAAGGCAAACGGTGTCAGCATCTGGGACGAGTGGGCGGACGACAAGGGTGAACTCGGCCCTGTCTACGGTTATCAATGGCGCTCCTGGCCGACCCATGACGGCCGCCATCTCGACCAGATATCCGGTCTCGTACAGGGCATCCGCAAGAACCCGAATTCGCGCCGGCATATCGTCTCGGCCTGGAACCCGGCACTCGTCGATGAAATGGCGCTGCCGCCGTGCCATTGCCTCTTCCAGTTCTACGTCGCCGACGGCAAGCTGTCCTGCCAGATGTACCAGCGCTCCGCCGATATTTTCTTGGGCGTACCCTTCAACACGGCTTCCTATGCGCTGCTGACGATGATGGTGGCGCAGGTTTGCGATCTGAAGCCGGGTGATTTTGTGCATACGCTGGGTGATGCGCATATCTACCACAACCACTTCGACCAGGCGCGCGAGCAGTTGACGCGGCATCCGAAGATGCTGCCGCAGATGAAGATCAATCCTGATGTGAAGGACCTTTTTCCTTTCAGTTCGAAGACTTTGAGCTGGTCGGTTACGAAGCCGATTCAAACATCCGGGCGCCGATTGCGGTGTGATATCCGGTCGGCAAAGACGCGTGTGCAATTCCCAGAATGAAGAGGCAGGTCGATAGGCATGACCGGAATGACCACCAGCATCGTCGTAGCAATCTCTGCCAACGGCGTGATCGGCCATGATGGCGGGTTGCCCTGGCATCTGCCGTCCGACCTGAAACGCTTCAAGGCGTTGACGCTCGGCAAACCTGTCATCATGGGGCGCAAGACCTGGGAATCGATCGGACGACCGCTGCAGGGGCGGCCCAACATCGTCATCAGTCGCAAGGCCGATTTCGAGGCGGCAGGGGCGATCGTCGTGCAGTCTCTGGATGCAGCGCTGGCGGCCGGCCGTGAACAGGCTCTCGCACTCGGGGTCGATGAGATCTGCGTGATCGGCGGCGGCGAGATCTATCGGCAGGCGCTTGACATCGCCGACACGCTGCACATTACGCAGGTCGCGGCCGTGGTCGAGGGCGATACGACATTCCCGGCGATCGATCCGGCGCTTTTCGAAAAAACCGCCGATGAGGTTCTTCCGAGGGGCGAAAAGGACAGCCACGCCATGCGCAGTGTGACTTTCCGCCGCAAAAGCCCTGTAAATTGAACTATTTTGCCGCATTTACGATGAACTTGGATGTGCCGCGTTGAAAGCGGTTCATCAGATACCTATAACGGGTTCACGTTGCGACCGGCGCCTCTCGCGCGACGGGGCGGCTTGGGAGTTTTTCAACAGAAGAGGTATTGATGCCCTGGAGCAATCAGAATGGCGGCGGCGGCCCTTGGGGCGGCGGCGGCGGTGGCGGCAACGGCAATAACAAAGGCCCATGGGGTCAGGGGCCGAACCGTCCGCGTGGCGGCGGTGGTGGCCGGGGCAACGGCGGACCGCCGGACCTCGAGGAAATTCTACGCCGCGGCCAGGACCAGCTGAAGAATGTCGTTCCAGGTGGCTTCAACGGCGGCATCGTCGCGATCGGCGCGCTTCTCGTGCTCGGCTTCGTGCTGATGAATTCGATCTACACCGTTCAGCCTGACGAACGCGGCGTGGAAATGCGCTTCGGCAAGCCCAAGGAAGAGATCGCCATGCCGGGCCTGCACTACCATTTCTGGCCTTTCGAGACGGTCGAGATGGTCAAGATCACCGAGCAGCAGCAGAATATCGGCAGTAAATCGGGTGTCGGTAACCAAGCCGCATCCGGCCTTATGCTGTCTGGCGACCAGAATATCGTCAACGTCCAGTTTTCCGTGCTGTTTTCCGTGACCGATCCGAAGGCCTATCTCTTCAACGTCGAAGATCCGGCAGACACGCTGCAGCAGGTTTCCGAAAGTGCCATGCGCGAAGTCGTCGGCCGCCGTCCCGCACAGGACATTTTCCGCGACAATCGTCAGGCGATCGCAGCCGACGTGAAGACCACGATCCAGGCGACCATGGACACTTATGGCGCCGGCATCTCAGTCAACACGGTGGCAATCGAGGATGCAGCGCCGCCGCGTGAAGTGGCCGACGCCTTCGACGAAGTGCAGCGTGCCGAGCAGGACGAAGATCGTTTCGTCGAGGAAGCCAACCAGTATTCCAACCAGGTCCTCGGTCGCGCCCGCGGTCAGGCCGCACAGAACCGCGAAGAGGCGGCCGCCTACAAGGACCGCGTCGTCAAGGAAGCCGAAGGTGAGGCACAGCGCTTCATCTCCGTCTACGACCAGTATGTGAAGGCACCGGAAGTCACCCGCAAGCGGCTCTATCTCGAGACCATGCAGGACGTTCTGGGCAAGTCGAAGAAGGTCATCATCGACGAGAAGGATGGCCAGGGCGTCGTGCCCTATCTCCCGCTCAATGAGATCGTCAAACCGGCGACGACAGCGACGACCGGAGGGGTACAGTAATGAACAATCGCATCCCTTTCATCCTGATCATCTGCGCGCTTGCGCTGATCGGCATCTATTCCTCGGTCTTCGTGGTCAATGCCCGCCAGCAGGCCATCGTCGTGCGCTTCGGCCAGATCAAGGAAGTGAAGACCGAACCTGGCCTCTACTTCAAGCTGCCTTTCGCCTTCATGGACGCCGATCGCGTCCAGTATGTCGAGAAACAGGCCCTACGTTTTGACCTCGACAATATCCGCGTCCAGGTTTCGGGCGGCAAGTTCTATGAAGTCGACGCCTTCGTCGTCTACAAGATCGCCGATGCACGACGCTTCCGCGAAACGGTTTCCGGCGATCGGGAATCGGCCGAGATCGCGGCTTCGCACCCGTCTTGATGCTTCGTTGCGCCGGGTCTACGGTCTGCGCGGCTTTGAATCCGCACTGTCGGAAGAGCGGGCCTCGATGATGCGCGAAGTGCGCACCGACCTGAAGACGGACGCCGAATCGCTCGGCCTCAATATCGAGGATGTTCGTATCCGTCGCACCGACCTGACGCAGGAAGTCTCGCAGCAGACCTTCGAGCGCATGAAAGCGGAACGTTTGGCGGAAGCCGAACTGATCCGTGCCCGCGGTAACGAAGCGGGGCAGCGCCGCCGGGCTATCGCCGACCGCCAGGTCGTCGAGTTCGTGGCGGAAGCCCAGCGGGATTCGGAAATCCTGCGAGGCGAGGGTGAAGCCGAACGAACGCGCGTCTTTGCCGATGCCTTTGCCCGTGACCCTGCTTTCTTCGAGTTCTATCGCTCGATGACGGCCTATGGTGCGGCGATCGGCAGCCCGGATACCACGCTGGTGCTGTCGCCGGATTCGGAGTTCTTCCGCTATTTCAACAATTCGGACGGAACGCCAACACCGACGGCAACCGCACCGGCTGCGGCCAACTGAGCGGATTGATGAGCGATTTTCTGACAGGAATCGCATTTTTCCTGATAATCGAGGGGCTGGTGTACGCACTGGCCCCTCTGGTTTTGGTGGAAATGGCAAAAAGGTTGCCGGAAATTCCCGTGCAGCAGTTGCGGATTTTCGGACTGGTCTCGGTCGCTGCGGGCGTAGGGCTCGTCTGGATGTTGCGAGGATAGAGAATGACACACAAACTGCTCATCCGTCTGGTGGACGCCGAATATGCGATCACGCGGCTGACGATCGGTACACCCTTGCCGGATTGGCTGATGGGGCAGGGCTTCTGGGCCGTCTCGAGCTCACGTGAGGAAATGACGCTTGTGTGCCGTGCAGCCCGCATCCCGTCCAGCATCCAGTCCTCCGGCGGCTGGCGCTGTTTCCGTATCGAGCAGCATTTCACCTTCGACGTGCCGGGCATTCTATCTTCGGTTCTTGATCCGCTCTCTGCGGCAGGGGTCGGCATTTTCGCCAATTCGACCTTCAGCACCGACTATGTCTTCATCATCGGATCAGATCTCGACAAGGCGGTTGCCGCGCTGAAGGCGCATGGCCATGAGATCATGACGTGAGACCGGATGTTACCGCCGGCGAACCATCCCGTCGTTGACGAAAAGATGACTGGACGCTCCGCGAAACGGCCTTATCTTCGCATTATGGGATAGGATTGCGGCATCGTGCTGAATAAGGCTTGTCCGGCAAACGTTTCAAGATGAAGACCATTTGCGGACGGCGTTCTGATGGCCGACGCATTCATTTCAATCGAGAGGACCCCCATGGACCTGTCCCACCGCTCGCGCTTCTTCCGTTCCACTGTTCTGGCGACCGGGCTTGCCCTGTCATTGACGACCGTGGCGGCGCCGCTGTCCACCGCCTGGGCGCAGGGCGCCCCGACCCAGCAGGGGCCGGACTCGGTTGCAGACCTTGCGGAAGGCCTGCTCGATGCGGTGGTCAACATCTCCACGTCGCAGAACGTCAAGAACGACGACCAAGCGGTGATGCCGCAGGTGCCCGAGGGGTCCCCCTTCCAGGATTTTTTCGATGAATTCTTCAAGGGCGGCAAGGGCGGTGAGGGGGCCGAGCGCCAGCGCAAGGTCGAATCGCTGGGATCGGGTTTCGTCATCGATCCGTCCGGCTTCATCGTCACCAACAATCACGTGATCGAGGGCGCCGACGATATCGAGGTCAATTTCGCCAACGGCTCGAAGCTGAAGGCTAAGCTGATCGGTACCGACACAAAGACCGACCTTGCCGTGCTCAAGGTCGAGCCGAAAAAGCCGCTGACGGCGGTGCCGTTCGGAGATTCGCGGCAGATGCGGATCGGCGACTGGGTCATGGCGATCGGCAACCCGTTCGGCCTTGGCGGAACGGTAACGGTCGGCATTATTTCGGCACGTGGCCGCAACATCAATGCCGGTCCCTACGACAACTTCATCCAGACGGATGCGGCGATCAACAAGGGCAATTCCGGCGGTCCTCTGTTCAACATGAAGGGCGAGGTCATCGGCATCAACACGGCGATCATCTCGCCGACCGGCGGCTCGATCGGCATCGGTTTCTCCGTGCCGACGGAACTGGCCCAGAACATCATCAGCCAGCTCCGGGAGTTCGGCGAAACCCACCGCGGCTGGCTCGGCGTGCGCATCCAGCCGGTGACCGACGACATTGCCGAAAGCCTGAAGATGGACGTGCCGAGGGGCGCGCTTGTCGCCGGCATCATCAAGGGTGGCCCGGTCGAGAAGGGCGAGATCAAGACGGGTGACGTCATCCTCAAGTTCGATGGCCGCGACGTTCTGGAAATGCGCGACCTGCCGCGTGCGGTGGCCGAAAGCCCTGTCGGCAAGGCGGTCGATGTCGTGATCATGCGCGATGGCAAGGAAATGACCGTCAAGGTCACGCTCGGGCGGCTGGAGGATGGCGAAAACGTCGCTTCCGCTTCGCCGACGGATGAAATCGTTCCGGACGGCGAGATGGAGGAGGGCACGGACCAGGCCGAACCGCCGGTCGAGCCGACGCCTTCGACCGACAACGTGCTGGGCATGACGCTGACAACCCTCGATGATACGAGCCGCACGACCTACGGCATTTCAGCAGACGTCGAAGGCGTCGTGATTTCCGAGGTCGATCCGCAATCGGCCGCCGCAGAGCGCCGCATCGCGTCCGGCGACGTCATCGTCGAGATCGGCCAGGAAGCGATGAAGACGCCGGAGGATGTGTCGGCGCGTATCGAAGAACTGAAATCTGCCGGTCGGCGCAATGCCTTGCTGATGATCGCCAGCAAGACTGGCGAGTTGCGGTTCGTCACGGTCAGGATGGAGTAGCTACCCCTAGGGACATTCGTGGATGGGATCCGAGGCGGGCTGAACAAAGCCCGCCTTTTCAACCTCTACGCCTTGCTCCCAGTGGCTTCGCGACAGGCTGTAGAGCACGTGTCGCTTGAGATGGGGGTGCAGATCGGGAACGCGCGGATGATCGAAATCCCGAGCCGGATCGTGCTGCAGGCCGAGCCGTTTCATCACGGCGGTGGAGCGGTTGTTGTCGGTGACGGCAAAGGACACGATCTCGTCCAGCCTATGCTTGATAAAACCGTGGCGGAGCAGGGCCTTGCCCGCTTCCGTCACATAGCCCTTTCCCCAGAACGGCAAAGCCAGCCGCCAGCCGATCTCGACCGTCCCGCGCGGCAGGAAAGGTTCAAGGTCGGCAACCACCAGCCCGCAGAAGCCAATCGGCGTGTCATCGTGTTTCAGCGCGACGGCAGAGAAACCTATGCCGGTCGCCTCGATGCGCCTGCGTGCCTCGTCCATTAGCGCATCGGCCTCGGCCCGGTTCGCCGGCGCGGAAAGAACTCCATAACCTTCGGATCGGCGTTGATTTCGGCGAACAAGGGCCGGTCGCTGTCGAGCCAGTTTCGGATGCGCAGGCGCTCTGTTTCGATCGGTTTCATCGTGTCTCCTAACCGACGAAATCCGACTTTCGGTAGCCCTGGATATACAGCAGGGCGGTGAGGTCGGCATGGTCGATCCGGATCTTGGCCTGCGCGGCAACGGTCGGCTTGGCGTGCAGGGCAACGCCGGAACCGGCGAGCTGGATCATGCCGAGGTCATTGGCGCCGTCGCCGACGGCCAAGGCGTCATCCGTCGTGATTCCGAGCCGGCCGGCGATCTCGATGAGTGCATCGACCTTGGCCTGTTTGCCAAGAATGGGTTCGGCGACTTCACCGGTGAGATAGCCGTCCTTTTCGATGAGGATATTGGCGCGGTTTTCGTCGAAGCCGAGCGTGGCGGCGATGCGGCTGGTGAAGACGGTGAAGCCGCCGGAAACCAGGGCCGTGTAAAATCCTTTTGCCTTCATCGTGGCGATCAGCTGCGGGCCGCCGTGGGTGAGCGTGATATGCTTGGCGATGACATCGTCGACCACGCCGATCGGCAGTCCCTTGAGCAGGGCGACCCGTTCGATGAGCGCCGGCTCAAAGGCGATCTCGCCGTTCATGGCGCGCGCCGTGATCGTCGCCACCTCGCTTTTCAGGCCGACTTCCGCTGCGAGTTCATCGATACATTCCTGGCCGATCATGGTGGAATCCATATCGGCGATCAGCAGCTTCTTGCGGCGCGTTTCCGCGTCCTGGACGACGATATCGACCTTTTGCGATCCGATTGCCGTGCGCAGGTCCGCTTCCGCCGTCGCGGGATCGGTGCCGTCCCGAAGCACGATGTCGCAGGCGACACCGTCGGCCAGCCAGTAGAGGCCGGAGGATGGCACTGCGGATTCCGCGGTTTCCGCGAGCCGGGCGGTCAGAACAGGATTTGACGGATTGGCAACAAGCGTGGCAACGAAGGCCATGATGAGAAACCTTGAAAACGGACAGGATGCGATCCTGATAACCGGGCCGACCGCCAGCGGCAAGTCCGCTCTTGCCGTGCGGCTGGCCAAAGCGCATGGCGGTGTCGTCATCAATGCCGACAGCATGCAGGTCTATGACACGCTGCGGGTTCTCACCGCCCGGCCGTCGCAAGAGGACATGGGCGGCGTTCCGCATCATCTCTACGGCCATGTACCCGCCGGGCGGCACTATTCCACGGGGGAATGGTTTCGCGATGCCGTCGAAGTGCTGAAATCCGTCCGGGATGCGGGGCTGATACCGGTCTTTGTCGGTGGCACGGGGCTGTATTTCAAGGCGCTGACGGGCGGTCTCTCCGATATGCCAGCAGTGCCCGACGACATCAGGGCGGGCTTGCGCGCACAGCTTGCGACCGAAGGGGCGGAGCATATGCACACGTTTCTCGCGCGACGAGATCCCGAAACGGCGGCCATCCTGCGGCCCGGCGATGGGCAACGCATCCTACGGGCGCTGGAGATCGTCGAGGCGACAGGGCAGTCGATCCGCGTGTTTCAGGCGCGCAGCGGCCCAGTTGCAGTCGATCCTGAGCGGGCGATGAAGATGATCGTGCTTCCGGATCGGGCAATCCTGCGCGAGCGCATCAACCGGCGATTCGCGCAGATGCTCGATGCGGGTGCGGTGGAGGAAGTGCGCGCACTGCTGGCCCTCAGTCTGAAGCCGGAGATGCCGGCGATGAAGGCCATAGGCGTACCGCAGATCGCCGCCATGCTCGATGGCGCGATGATCCGCGAAACCGTCATCGAGACGGCTTCTGCGGCCACACGGCAATATGCCAAGCGCCAGATGACCTGGTTTCGCAACCAGCTGGACGAGAGCTGGGCGATCGTTGCGACGTAGCTAAGATTGCATCGCTGCATCATCCCAGCGCGCACTGAAGCCACGAGATGCCGTGACAGCAGATGCAATCTTCGGCGCTATTTCCGGATGATGCTGCTCAGCGGCTTTTTCAGCAGGCTTTCGCGCAGGGATGGCGGGCGGGCCGGCGGATCGCCCGAGGGGGCTAGCGTTGGCGGATCACGCAGCGGTGTGCGATAGGGGTCTGCCTGCTGCCTTGGCGCGGGTTCTTCGGAAAGGATCTGGTTGCGGATCTGGTTGAAGCGATCGAGCTGCGGGTTTGCCGGGCCGTCGGCCCGTGGCAGCATGCCGGCATTGTAGGGTTCGGGGGCCGGTGCTGACGCGGGTTGCGGCGGCATACGGCGGTCGTATTCCGGCTGCTCCGCCCTGTCGTAGACCTCGCCCATCTCGTCCGCCGTCGCCGGCTTCTGGCTGGCGAGGTAACTCTGCTGGAAACCGGTTATGTCAGGCCCGCCCAGCGCACGCATGCGGTTGACGATATTGCGCAGATCGACCGTTGCCGGGTTGTCTTCGGTGATCTTGGCAGTCGCGCCATTTGCCTTTGGAAGGCGTTCTTCGACCACGCGGGTAAAACGCATTCGCATCGGCACGGCGACGGCTTCGCCGAATGCGATGGCTTCGCCGTTGCCGATCGAGGATATGAAACTTGTTGTGGACGCCGACGAATTGGAGATCGCGGCGCGGATAATGTCCTGGTCGCGGTCGTTGGCAAGGCGCATGGCAAAGACCGTCGAACATTGCGACAGGATCGTCGGGTCGAGTTCGCCGGGGCGCTGGGTGATGATGCCGAGCGAAACGCCGTATTTCCGGCCCTCCTTGGCGATGCGGGCGATGGCCTGGCGGGTCGGCAGAAAGCCGAGGCTCTGATCGGCCGGAACATAGCGGTGCGCCTCTTCGCAGACGACCAGCATGTGCACGCCGCCATTGCTCCAGAGGCCGATTTCAAAGGCCATCCGGCAAAGGACCGAGGCGACCGAATTGACGACTTCGGAGGGGATGCCGGCCAGCTGGAAGGTGGCAATCGGGCGACCATCCCCGGGATGCGGAAAATCTTGGCGATGGTTTCGAGGATCGTGTCGGTGATCGTGTTCGAGGAGAACATGAAAGTATAACGCGGATCATTGATCGCCGCGATGACTTTGACCTTCAGCGAGCGCAGATGCGGCTTTTCGCTGCGGCCTTCCAGCCGTCCGATGCGTTCATCGATCATGGCGAGAAGATCTGCCATGCGATAGGGAACCGGTGTATCGGCGGTGATCGAGCTTTTTCAGTGTTCCGCCGCATCAGGCCTGAGTCCATCGAACCCTTGAAGGCTTTCTTGGCATCGGGAATGACATCGCGCAGCACGTCGAGCTCTTCCGGTACGGGCGGCCGGCCGCGGAAGATGACCTCGGCGAATTCTTCCAGCTTCATCAGCCAGAAGGGCAGGTCCAGCGTATCGGTGTCGATGACAACAGCCAGATCGGGGAAGGCGGCGGCGAATTCGTTGTGCGGATCGAGGATCAGGACGCGGAGTTTCGGATCGGAGGCGATCGCCTTGTTGAGCAGGAGCGAGACGGCGGTGGATTTGCCGACGCCTGTCGTGCCGACGATGGCGAAATGTTTCGACAGCATCGAGGGGACATGGATCGCGGCATCGAGCGTTTCGTCCTGCGTCAGCTTGCCGATTATGCAGGTATCGTTCTTGCCGGTATCGTAGATGCGTGCGAGGTCGGCGGTGCGGATGCGGTGGGCAATGGCGCCGAGATAGGGATACTGGCTGATGCCCGCGGAAAATTCCTCGCGGCCGGACGGCCCGACATGGACCTCGCCCATCAGTTCGACTTCGATGCTGAAGAGGTTGTCGACTTCCTCGCCCCAGTCATTGGTGGAGGTGTGCATGGAATAGACAAGGGCAACGACGCGGTTTTCGCCGACCGAGATCGAGATCAACCGGCCGACGGACCAGAGTTCGGTCAGCGATGTCTCACCGTTTTCCGCCAGCGCTGCGATCGTTGCACGCGAACCGCTGCACGCGACAACACGGCCCAGAAAGCGATTTCCGCGCTTCAAGGCGTCACGCCGTTCCTGTTCGCCGGCGCTTATCGATGTATGAAGCTCATTATTCAGCACGCAAAACCTCTGCACATTCGTCATGGACCGTACTGCAATGGATTTAACAAGTCGTTTCGGGGACTTGCGTCGTTTCGTATCGTTCAGGTTCAAATCGCAGTTTTGGGAAAATTCGTTGACGGGCCGGATGTTTGCGTCTATCAATCCCAGCCATGAAAAAACTCTTTGCAATTCTTGTGGTGGGACGGCGCATGGGCAGGATGGTGTAACCATCCGGCGATAGCCACCCATGCGCGACACGAGGCTCCTGACGGGGCCTTTTTTATGCCCTGAAACCAGCTAATCACCTTTCAAAAAAACGCGAGACATGGACGGAAGCAGGCCAATGAGCGGGACAGACACAAAGACGACGGGACGCCAGGTAGACGGCAGCCAGATGACGGGCGCGGAAATCGTGCTGCAGGCGCTGCGTGACAACGGCGTGAAACATATCTTCGGCTATCCGGGCGGTGCCGTCCTGCCGATCTATGACGAGATTTTCCAGCAGGAAGATGTCCAGCACATCCTCGTCCGCCACGAGCAGGGTGCCGGCCACATGGCTGAAGGTTACGCCCGCTCCACCGGCAAGGTCGGCGTCATGCTGGTCACCTCCGGCCCCGGCGCGACCAATGCCGTCACGCCGCTGCAGGATGCGCTGATGGACAGTATCCCGCTCGTCTGCCTGACCGGCCAGGTTCCGACCTCGCTGATCGGCTCGGACGCGTTCCAGGAATGCGACACCGTCGGTATCACGCGGCCCTGCACCAAGCACAACTGGCTGGTCAAGGACGTCAACGAGCTGGCCGGCATCATCCACGAAGCCTTCCGCATCGCCCAGTCCGGCCGTCCGGGTCCCGTCGTTGTCGATATCCCGAAGGATGTCCAATTCGCGACCGGTACCTACACGCCGAAGTCCGATGTGCCGATCCAGGTCAGCTACCAGCCGAAGACGCAAGGCGACCTGAAGCGCATCGAGGAAGCGGTCGCGCTGATGAAATCGGCAAGGCGCCCCGTCATCTATTCCGGCGGCGGTGTCATCAATTCCGGGCCTGAGGCCTCGCAGCTCCTGCGCGAGCTGGTCGAGCTCACCAATTTCCCGATCACCTCGACCCTGATGGGGCTCGGGGCCTACCCGGCATCCGGCAAGAACTGGCTCGGCATGCTCGGCATGCACGGCACCTATGAAGCCAACATGGCGATGCACGACTGCGACGTCATGGTCTGCATCGGCGCCCGCTTCGACGACCGCATCACCGGCCGGTTGAACGCGTTCTCGCCGAACTCGAAGAAGATCCACATCGACATCGACCCGTCCTCGATCAACAAGAACGTTCGGGTCGATATTCCTGTTCTCGGCGATATCGGCAATGTTCTCGAAGACATGGTTCGCCTGTGGCGGGCGTCTGCCGGAAAGACGGACAAGGCGCAACTGGCCGACTGGTGGGAAGGCATCGTCCGCTGGCGCGGTCGCAATTCGCTCGCCTACAAGATGAGCGACGACGTCATCATGCCGCAATATGCCATCCAGCGCCTCTATGAGCTGACCAAGCATCGCGATACCTACATCACGACAGAAGTCGGCCAGCACCAGATGTGGGCCGCGCAGTTTTATGGCTTCGAGCATCCGAACCGCTGGATGACGTCTGGTGGCCTCGGCACCATGGGCTACGGCTTCCCGGCGGCGATTGGGGTCCAGGTCGCCCATCCGGACGCGCTGGTCATCGACATTGCCGGCGATGCCTCGATCCAGATGTGCATTCAGGAAATGTCCTGTGCCGTGCAGCACAACCTGCCCGTCAAGATCTTCATCCTCAACAACCAGTACATGGGCATGGTGCGCCAGTGGCAGCAATTGCTGCACGGCAACCGCCTGTCCAACTCCTATACCGAGGCCATGCCCGATTTCGTCAAGCTGGCCGAAGCCTATGGCGGCGTCGGCATTCGCTGCGACAAGCCGGCCGATCTCGACGGCGCGATCCAGGAGATGATCGACAGTCCTGCACCTGTGATCTTCGACTGCCGCGTTGCCAATCTCGCCAATTGCTTCCCGATGATCCCGTCCGGCAAGGCGCACAACGAGATGCTTCTGCCTGACGAGGCGACGGACGAGGCGGTCGCCAATGCGATCGACGCCAAGGGCCGCTCGCTGGTTTGATGAATAGGAAAGAGACAAGATCATGAACGCACATCTACAGCCGACAGGCTCTGCCTATTTCATCGCCAAGGAAACCGAGAAGGCGGAAAACCATACGCTTTCGGTTCTGGTCGACAACGAGCCGGGCGTGCTTGCCCGCGTTATCGGCCTGTTTTCCGGCCGGGGCTACAACATCGAAAGCCTGACGGTCTCGGAGACGGAGCACCAGTCGCACCTGTCGCGCATCACGGTGGTGACGCGCGGTACGCCGCATGTTCTCGAGCAGATCAAGGCGCAGCTGGAGCGCATCGTTCCGGTTCATCGGGTGGTCGATCTGACGGTGCGCGCCGCCGAACTCGGCCATGACCGGCCGATCGAGCGGGAAGTGGCGCTGGTCAAGGTCAACGGGCAGGGTGAGACCCGGGCGGAATCGCTGCGGCTCGCCGATGCCTTCCACGCCAAGGTCATCGATGCGACGCTCGAACATTTCATTTTTGAGATCACCGGCAAGTCGTCGAAGATCGACCAGTTCGTGGCGATCATGAAGCCGCTCGGCGTCATCGAGGTCTGCCGCACCGGCGTCGCCGCCATGAACCGCGGCCCGCAGGGGATGTAACGGGATCCGAGGACGCCACTTTTTCAGTGCGCCCTCAAATCATTTCCAGCGGAACCTTTGCTGCCGGCGGGGAAAGGTATTGTCGAGGAGGGCGAGGTCGTCTGCGGTCAGTTTTATCGCCACGCTTCCCCGGTTTTCGCGCACCCGTTCGGGCATGCCGGTTTTCGGGATGACGATGACGCCCGGATTGCGGATGAGGAAGGCAAGGGCGACTTGCGCGACCGTCGCCTGATGCGCCTTGGCGATGTGGATGAGATCCGGATGGCGCAAGAGGCGGCCCTCGTCGAGCGGGGAATAGGCCATGATCGGAATGCCCGCAGCCTGGCTTTGCGGCAACAGGTCGTGCTCGATGCCGCGGCGGGCGAGATTGTAGAGCACCTGATTGGTTGCGGCATTCCCACCGTGGGGCACGCCGGCGAGTTCCTGCATATCGTCGGTGTCGAAATTCGAGACGCCCCAGGCGCCGATCTTGCCGGCTGCTTTCAGCGCTTCGAAGGCCTCGACCGTTTCCGACAGGCGATAACGGCCGCGCCAATGCAGCAGATAAAGATCGATATGATCCGTGCCGAGCCGTTTCAGGCTCGCCTCACAGGCCTTGACGGTGCCTTCGCGGCTGGCATTGGAGGGCAGAACCTTGCTGACGATGAAGGCATCGTCGCGCCGTCCGCGCACGGCCTCGGCAACCACGCGCTCGGCGCCGCCATCGGCATACATCTCCGCCGTATCGATTAGGCTCATGCCGAGGTCGAGGCCATGCCGCAGGCTTTTCGCCTCGTCGGCAAAGGTCTTCTTGCTCTCGCCCATATGCCAGGTGCCCTGGCCAATCACGGGCACGGCAATGCCGGAGGGAAGCTTTGTTGTGGCGATCGTATCCGGCATGAAGAGGCTCCTGACGGCTGGCATGATTGTGGTAGTCTGCAGCGAATGATATACGATGTCTATCATTGAGGTGTTTCCATGACCAAGGTCACAATTTCCAGATGGGGCAATAGTTCCGCTATCCGGCTTCCAAAAGCCGTGATGGACGAACTGGGCCTTGCTGACGGACAGACGGTCGATCTCACCGTCAAGGATGGCCGCGCGATTATCGAGAAGAAGCGGCTGCAACTGGCACCGCCTTTGGAGGAAATGGTCGCGGAGATGAACCGGCTTGGTTGGGAAAACGAGCCTGAGACGGTCGATTGGGGGCCGGATGTCGGCTCCGAACGTTTCTACGACCATGATTGAAGCTGTACCGCTTGCAGGCGACATCTATCTCGCCGATCTCGATCCTATTCGCGGCAGCGAACAGGCGGGTGTCCGGCCCGTTCTGATCATTTCCTCAAATCTGATGCACGAACGATCGCGTCGAGATCATCGTCTGTCCCATCACCGGCAACATGCAGGTCTGGACGACAAAGGTCGCCTTGCCGGAGGGACTGAGAACGAAGGGTATGGTTCTGACCGATCAGGTGCGGGCGATCGACAGGAAGGAGCGATTGCTTCGCCGTGTCGAAACGGTTTCACCGGAGTTCGTGACGGTGGTGCGCAGCTATGTCGGACGCCTGTTGGATCTGGAAGTCCCTGCCAGCGCACGTTGACCGTGTTCTTGTCACCATGACAAGTTTGCCCTGTTCAACCCAGATAGGTCAATTATGCTGACCTAAATTCCGGGGAGGATTCCATGCCTTACGATACGCTTCTGGCGCTGATCCTGTTTGCCTTCACGACGTCAATCACGCCGGGGCCCAACAATATGATGCTGTTCGCGTCGGGCGTGAATTTCGGTTTTATCAAGACCATTCCCCACATGTTCGGTATCGGCATGGGCTTTCTGTCGCTGTTGATCGCCGTCGGGCTCGGGCTGGGCGCGCTGCTGCATTCCGTGCCGTTGCTGTACACAGCTTTGAAATTCGTCGGCTGTGCCTACCTGCTCTACATCGCCTGGAAGATCGGTAGCTCGCGGACGTTGGGCGAGGGCAAGGCAGGGGCCGTTCCGATGACGTTTCTGCAGGCGGCCGCGTTCCAATGGGTAAATCCGAAAGCCTGGGTCATGGCTGTCTCAGCGATGGCCGCCTATACCAGCGAGGGCAACTACCTGATGAGCGTCGCCATCGTCGGCGTCATTTTCGCGGTCGTCAATGTTCCGAGCGTTTCGACCTGGGCGGGCTTCGGATCGGCTCTCCGGCAATGGCTGTCCGATCCGGTGCGCCTGAAATGGTTCAACATCACGATGGCGGTCTTGCTCGTCGCCAGCCTTTGGCCGATGTTGCGCTAAGGGCACAAGAAGAGAGCGGACTGAAAAGCATGCCGGGTTTCATCCTATCGATTTTCATGGGGCTTCTGTTCGTCACCGGCGCGCTGGCCATCGTCTTCAGCTGTTATGCACTTGCGCGTAAAGTGTTGGCGCCGGGTGCCGAGGGGGACAGAACCCATGATGCGGCCAACACGATCGCCGTGCGCATCGCTGCCCTGCATGGGCTTATTCTCGCTCTCGTCTATGCGCAGGAACTCGACGACTACAAAGGCATCCGCAACAACCTGATGGAAGAATCGGTTGCCATCGCCGATGTCTACAATGACGCGAAACGCCATGGCGGCCCGCTGGTGGTGCCGGTTCAGGAGGGGCTTGCACGCTACCTGATATTGGTTGTCGGCGAGGAATGGCAGATGCTCGGCCATCACCAGGGCCTGTCGCCAAAAGTATGGGCGGAATGGAACGGGGTCTACAACCGGCTTCTGGACCTGACGCCGACGACGGATCGGGAACGTTACCTGATCGAGCGCATGCGCAACCGCGTGACCGAGATCGCCCGCTTCCGGCAGATCCGCGAGCAGACCGCCGGCGGTGGGTTCAGCGGCCTGTTCTGGGCGCCGGCGCTGATTGGCCTCGCCCTTCTGGCGGTGCCCTTTTATGTCTATCGGCCGTCGCGAACGCATATGATGCTGCTGTCGATCTTCGGCGCATATTCCGGCATCATCCTGTTCTTCATCTTCGCCTTCTCAAATCCATTCACGCAGCCCGGCAAGCTCGAGCCGCGTCCCTTCCTGCACCTTCTGGAGGGCAACATCGGTAAGAGCCTGCCAGCCGGACAACCGCTAACCGAGCCCGGCTCATGAAGAGCACCGAGGAAACCATGCAACACGACGATCACCATCATCATCACGGCGACCATGACAACCACTTTTCGGAGATGCAGGCGCGGGTGAAGGCGCTGGAAACGGTGCTGACCCAGAAGGGGCTGATCGACCCGGCGGCGATCGACGCGATCGTTGAGACCTACGAGACGAAGATCGGGCCGCGCAATGGCGCCCGCATTGTCGCAAAATCCTGGACGGAGCCGGATTTCGCCGATTGGCTGAAGGCTGACGCGACGGCGGCGATCGCCAGTCTCGGCTATTCCGGACGGCAGGGCGAGCATATGCGGGCGGTGTTCAATACGCCCGATACGCACAATCTGATCGTCTGCACGCTGTGCTCCTGCTACCCATGGGCAGTGCTCGGCCTGCCGCCGGTCTGGTACAAGGCGCCGCCTTACCGGGCGCGTGCCGTGATCGATCCGCGTGGTGTGCTTGCCGAATTCGGCGTGGTGCTGCCGGAAACGACGAAGATCCGCGTCTGGGATTCGACGGCGGAACTGCGCTATCTCGTCATCCCCGAACGGCCAAGCGGCACGGAAGGTTTCGATGCCGAGCGCCTCGCAGATCTGGTGACCCGCGATGCGATGATCGGCACGGGGCTCGTGCGGCTGCCGGAGGCTGTGTGATGAACGGTCCCCACGATCTTGGCGGTCAGCATGGCATGGGGCCGGTTGCTCCGGAAAAAGACGAACCGATCTTTCACGCCGAATGGGAAAAGCGGGCGCTCGGGGTGACGCTGTCCTGCGGCGCCTTCGGGGCCTGGACGATCGACGAAAGCCGGCATGCCCGCGAAAACCTTGCGCCTGCGACCTATCTGTCGGCAAGCTATTACGAGGTCTGGACCCGGGCGCTGGAGACGCTTCTGCAGCGGCATGGTTTCGTTTCGGCAGCCGAGCTTTCTGCTGGGCAGATGCTCAACAAGGGTACGGAGCCAAAGCGAACCCTGACGGCGGAAATGGTACCGGCCGTTCTTGCCAAGGGTGGACCCTGCGACCGGCCACTGGACGCACCGCAGGCTTTTGCGGTGGGCGACCGGGTGCGCACGAAGAACTTCAATCCCGAGACGCACACCCGCCTGCCGCGCTATGCAAGAGCCAAACGGGGGATCGTCGAGGCGGTGCAGGGGACTTACGTCTTTCCTGACGATAATGCCCATGGCAAGGGCGAAAATCCGCAATGGGTCTATACGGTGGTGTTCGATGCCAAGGAAATCTGGGGCGAGGGCGCCGATCCATCGCTGACCGTCTCGATTGACGCCTGGGAGAGCTATCTTGAACACGCATGACGCAAAACCGTCGCTTACGTTGTCGCCAGGCCTGCCGAAATCGCGCGAGGGTGAACCGGCCTTTGCCGAGCCCTGGCAGGCGGAAGCCTTTGCCATGACGGTGCATCTGCATGAAAAGGGCGTGTTTTCCTGGAGCGAATGGGCGGAGGTTCTGTCGCAGGAACTTTACCGGCCGGGGCGCCGCGCTGATGCGAGCGACTATTACGATTGCTGGGTCGCTGCCCTGTCGCGTCTGGTCACGGAACTGTCGATCACATCTGCAGCCCAGCTCGACGGCTTGACCAAGCAATGGCAGCAGGCGGCGGAAGCCACGCCGCACGGTCAGCCGATCCGGCTGGAGAATGCGGCAAAACGCTAGGCTCCTGCCCTTTATGCCGCAAAACTCGCTACAGATGCATGTCCGGCTTTTCATGACCGCCGGCCTTGCGGGCGACGAAGCGGGCAAGCGAGGGGCCGCAGGCCATGATGATCAGCAGGCGGGCGGTTTGCAGCGCCATGACGAAGGAGACATCGACATTGCTGGAGGCGGCGATGATGGCGACGGAATCCATGCCGCCGGGACTGGTCGCGAGATAGGCCGTCAGCGCATCGACGCCGGCAAATTGCGTGAGGAGAAACGCGAGAAAACCGCAAAAGGCCATGAGAAAAAGATCGACAGGACGATCGGCAACAGCGCGCGGCGGGCATGGGCGAGGATCGGCCGCGTAAAACCAAGCCCGATGTTCCAGCCGAGCATGGCGTAACTTAGCGCCAGCAGCCATTCGGGCAGTTCGATCGTCAGATATCCCGTGGTGCTCAAGACCGTGCCGGCCACGAAGGGCACGAGGAAGATGCCGGCCGGGATGCGCAAAAACCGCCCGACGACGGCCCCTATGGTCGCCACGGCGAGTGTCTTTGCGAAAGCTGCCGCGTCGATGGCGCCGAACCAGACGATCGCAGACGCTGCGGTGTCGCCATCGACCCAGAGATGGGCGACGATCGAGGCTGCGGCGGCGACGCAGACCACGCGAAGATATTGCATGAAGGCGACGAGCCTGATATCGGCCCCGAAAGCATCCGCCATGACAAGCATGGAGCTTGCGGCTCCGGCGGACGTGCCCCAGATCGCCGTGGTGCCGGGCAGGATGTTGAGGCGGCTCAGCGTCCAGCCGGAGAGCGTGCTCATCGCGATGACGGACAGGACTAGACTGAGAAACAGCGGCCAATTGCCCAGAAAGGTCGAGAAGATGCCACCGTCAATGGCACCGGCAACCATCATGCCGATCATCGCCTGGGCGCAGAGATAAAGCGGCCGGGGCAGGCGGATGGTACCGCCTTTGATGCCGACGATCGCAGCAGAGACCATCGGGCCTATCAGGAGGGCGGCCGGCAGTCCGAGCTGTTCCAGAAGAATGGAAAGGCCGAGCGACAAGGCGAGCAGGATGGTCCATTGCGCAATGGGAGGCTTGCGGCCGATGCCTGATGCGATGGGGGACGGCGGCACTTCGGGTGGGGCAGGCGTCACGTAGGTTCTTTCGGTCGGATCGGCGCGCGGTAGTTTCGACGGCAGTGCTAACACGTGGGACAGCCGGACGATACGCGCCATCTGTGGCGGATTCTGGCTGTTCCGGGTGGAATTTCAATCACCCGGAACAGGGAAGAGAGTTTCCGGAATCACGGCCGTTATGTGGCTCGGGGCGACAGGCCGGTGCAGAATCGGGCAATAGATCGGAGATGGAATTTGCACCGCAACAGGACGAGGCCCTCAAGGCCGTTTCGCGCTGGCTGAAGGAAGGCCGCTCGCCACTTTTTCGGCTGTTCGGCTATGCCGGCACCGGCAAGACGACGCTGGCCCGGCATTTTGCCGAGCATGTCGAGGGCGAAGTGCTGTTTGCCGCCTTTACCGGCAAGGCGGCTCAGGTGCTGCGCTCCAAGGGGGCGACGAATGCCCGGACGATCCATTCGCTGATTTATCGCCCACGCGGCGAGGAGGAAGTCTCCGACGAGGAAACCGGCAAGACCTCGGTATCGCCGATGTTCTCGATCAACCGGCAGAGCCCCGTTGCCAAGGCAGCCCTGATCGTCGTCGATGAATGCTCGATGGTGGACGAGGCGCTCGGCAAGGACCTGATGAGTTTTGGCACGCCGATCCTCGTGCTCGGCGATCCCGGTCAGTTGCCGCCGGTCTCCGGTGGCGGCTATTTTACCAATGAGGAGCCGGACTATCTGCTGACGGATATCCACCGGCAGGCGCGCGATAATCCGATCATCCAGCTTGCCATGCATGTGCGCGAGGGCAAGGAGATCATGCACGGCGACTGGGGCACCGCGCAGGTGATTTCCAAGAACGAAGTGACGCAAAGCCTCGTGCTGGACGCGGACCAGGTTCTGGTCGGAACGAACAAGACGCGGCGGCGCTACAATATGCGGCTGCGCGAACTGAAAGGTTTTGCGACAGAATACCCGCAATCCGGCGACAAGCTCGTATGCCTGCGCAACGATCCGGCCAAGGGCCTGCTCAACGGCTCGCTCTGGCAGGTGATGACCTCGTCCAAGGAAACGGTGAAGCCCGGCATCAATCTGATGATCCGTCCTGAGGACGACGACATGGATCGTGGTGCTGCCAAGATCAAGCTGCTCAAGAGCGCATTCGAGAATGTCGAGGGTGAAATTCCCTGGGCGACGCGCAAGCGCTATGACGAATTCGACTATGGCTATGCGCTGACCGTTCACAAAGCGCAGGGGTCGCAATGGAACAATGTGGTTCTTTTCGATGAGAGTTGGGCCTTCCGCGACACCCGCGAACGCTGGCTCTATACCGCGATCACGCGGGCGGCCGAGACGCTGACGATCGTGCGCTAACCGGCGTTTGCAGACATGGGAGCGCATTCGATTTGAATGTCGGTGTTTCCGCGTGCACTCTCGCGGGAGAATGCCAATACGATTGAACCCGGATCGTCATTGAACATCAATGGCGGAAAACACAGGCGCTTCCCATGGCAACTCCATTCACCCTTGTCGGCATTGATCACGTCGTGCTTCTGATCGACGATATGGATCGTGCGCTCAAATTCTATTTCGACGTCATGGGCTGCGTGCCGGGTTATTCCTACCCGGCGCTCGGAATGGAACAGGTCTGGTGCGGATCGTCGCTGATCGTCTTGTGGGACACAACCCATCCCGGCGCACAAAAGGCGGTGCCTCCTGTCGCCGGTGGCCGCAATGTCGATCACATCTGTATTGCCACCAGCCCTTTCGATCACGACGCGCTGCGGACGCATCTGGCAAGCCATGGGGTCGAAATCCTGCAGGAGGCTTTCCACGGCGGTGCCCGCGGCATGGGGCATTCGTTCTATATCCATGATCCTTTTGGAACCAAAATCGAGATCAAGGGCCCCGGCGAATATCCCGATGGGCGCGATCTGTCCCGGTAGACCGATCCTGCCGGGCCAGAAGGTCCGGCAGTTCGGGTGGCCACCCCTGCCGTTCAGCTGGCGCGGCGCATTGATGTCTGGTCGCTATGCGCGGCGTTGTTCGAGATCCGGAAGCTGCGGATCAGGTTCAACAGATCTTCCGTGTCGCTCGCCAGAAGTTCGGCGGATGCGGTCGTTTCCTCGGCCATGGCAGCGTTCTGCTGGGTTGCGACGTCGAGCTGGTTGACCGTGCTGGAGATGCTACGCAGCGTTGTGTCCTGTTCTGACGCGCTGTGGGCGATCTTGCTGACGATGTCGTTAGCGCTCTTGATCTGGGCCGATATGCGCTTCAGTGCTTCACCGGCCTCACCGACAAGACGCACGCCCGACGCTACCTGTCCGGATGAGCGGGCGATTTGCACTTTGATTTCCTTGGCGGCAGCAGCAGAGCGCTGGGCGAGTTCACGGACTTCCTGGGCGACCACGGCAAAGCCCTTGCCGGATTCTCCGGCCCGTGCCGCCTCGACCCCTGCGTTCAGGGCCAGAAGGTTGGTCTGGAAGGCGATTTCGTCGATGACGCCGATGATCTTGCCGATTTCGTCAGAAGAGCTTTCGATGCCGCCCATGGCCTGGATTGCCTGTTCCACGATTTCGTCGCTGTGGCTTGCTTCTCCGCTCACTGAGGTCACGCGTTTGGCCGCGTCGTGCGCCCCTTCGGCCGTCTGCCGCACGGCCACGGCGAGTTGGTCGAGGGCTGCCGATGCTTCCTCGAGGTTTGCGGCCTGCATTTCCGTGCGTTTTGCCAATTCGCCGGAAGCGCGGCGGATTTCTTCCTTGCTGCCGCTAATGTCTGCGCCCTTCATATTGACCCGCGACATCGCAGCCTCAAGGCCGGACAGCGCCGTGTTGAAGTTGTCGCGCAGGGTTGCGTAGCTGGGGCCAAGATCGGCGCAACGTACGGTCAGGTCGCCTTGGGCCAAGCCCTCGAGCGTCACGCCGATCGTGGCGACAACGCGGGCTTGCAAGGCGGCTTCCGCCTGCTGTGCCTGGACGTTCTGCTGGCGCTCGGCGTTGATTTCCTCGTCCTGCTCCTTCTGGCGTCTGGCCAGAGCGTGACGATCTCTGATCTTGTCCTGAAGCGAGAGCGTGGCCTTCGCCATCATGCCGACTTCGTTGCTAAGATCGGTGTGTGGGATGGTGCGGTTCACATCCTCGTCCGCCACGGCTTCCAAGGCACTGTGAATGGCTGCGAGCGGCCCGGTGATTCCACGAATGACATAGAAGGCGGCGGCAGTGCCAAGCAGGAGAACGACCAGCCCCGCCGATACGGCCTTCCAGATCGTCGCATTCACCTGGGCGTCCAGATCGTCGATATAGAGGCCCGTGACGACGACGACTTTCCAGGGATCGAAGGCAAGGGCATAGGCGCTCTTGCGGAACAACGCGTCTTCCTTCGCGCCCGGCTTGGGGCCGTAGAAATCCGTACGGCCGCCACCCTGCTGTCCCAGCTTCACCAGTTCTTCGCGATACAGGTGACCCGTCGGATCCGGCTTGTTCTTCAGGTTTTGGCCGACCTTCTTCTTGTCGAAGTGGAACATCATATTGACGTCATAGTCATAGCCGAAGAAATAGCCGTCGGGATTGTATTTCATGCCGTTGATGAGAGCGAAAGCCTCTGCTTTTGCCTGTTCCTGCGTCAGGGTTCCAGCCAGTTCGCGCTCGCGAAACTGTTTCAGGATCGAGACGGCGGTTTCGGTCTCGGTCCTCAGCATCTCATAGCGCTCGTTGTACAGCGCTGCTGTCGAGGCGGCAATCTGGAAATACACAGTTGTTGCGAACATGCCGATAAGGGCGAGGACCAGAAGGATGAGCTGGCGTGAAATCTTGAGGTTTCTCATGTTTGTCTCGCACGGTTCGGCAGCGGGCAGGCTGGCTGCTCGAAATAAAACGCTAAAATACAGGGGTAAAAAGGGCGCAAAAGCGCTGGCGGAAATCATTCCCGCCCCCAGTAAGCCGGAAGATGCTTAATATTTTATTTTAGGCGAAAGTAATTTTCGCGGTTGTTTCACTATTGCGGCTTGGCAGTAGTCTACTCAGTCTGTTGCCACGTGACCGAGCAGAACAGCCTTGGCGACCGCCTGAAAGCGGTTGTGGCCGTTGAACTTGCGGATGATATCGGATTCCAAGGTCAGCACGGCCGTAATGTCCATGTCCATCAGAACGGCTATGCGGTGTGCCGGATAGCCTTCCGCCATGAACCCGAGACATTTGAGCTCGATGGGCGAAAGATGGATGCACGGTGCCGGCAGGGCCCGCTCGCTGTCGCCTTCTGCTGCGGATTCGAGCAATTCGCTGATGCGTTGCATCTGGCGGCGCAATATGGATTGCTGGGCGCCAAGTTCGCGTTTGCGGGCATGCAGCGCTGTTTCGAACATCTGATCAGCTTCGGATTGATCTGATGTGCCGGACAGGGTGTCCATGAGCTCCTGGATGGCGGAGATCGGCATGTCGATCTCGCGACAGGCATTGATGACGGCCATGCGCCTGACGTCGTCTGCATCATAGACGCGCATCGGTCCGACGCGCTTGGCCGACAGCAGGCCCTTTTCCTCGTAAAAATGCAAGGTTCGATGCGTGACGCCGAAGGCATCGGCCATGTCGGCAATGGCGACCTGGTTTTCCGCGATCGTACCGGGAAGGGGAAGATGCGGCAGAAAACCCGTGCTTTGTTGGTCCTTGCGGACGGCCATGATCTTGTCTTGCATGCTTTCCAATGCCCCCGATTGCAGTATGCCTGCGGCCGTCGGATGGAAACCGATGTCCGTGCAGGATCAGCAAACAGGGCTGTCCCGACGGCTTGTTCTGAAAAATTCCAGAATCCTGCCTGCCCCCGATAGTGCACTCCGGTCCTTAACGGAAACGCTGAACATTGTGCTTGCCTGATGAGCAACCAGGCCGATCCTCCCGACTTACAGCTTCACGGTATACGCGCGCCACATATTTTAAAAGTCCGTAATATTGGGGATAAAAACCCGCATTTTACGACGGTTTCGCCGAAAAATACCAGATTTTCCGGCGATTTCTCATATTTTTGGTAAAACTATACTGTGGAGGGAAACTTAACCTACCGGTCGAGAATGCCAGGTAGTGCGCTGGCGCTGATCACGAAGGTAAGGCCCTTGCGATGGGCCGGCGACAGCTGTTCCTGGCAGGTATTTGCGACCTGGAACGTCTCTTTTGTCTGAATCCGGCGATATGCATCGGTGCTGACCATGCAGTTCATCAAACTGCTCTGGATGTTTTTTCTGTCGCGAAGCGAAAGATGTCGCCGCGCACGGATAGAATACGGGAGACGAGGGACACGCTTTCGAAGAGAATATCGGTCTCGTCCGTCAGACGTGCTTCGCCGATCATCTCGGTCATGAGTTTCTCGCCGGATTTGTCGTTCACGAGCGTAACGATCAATGCCGAAGGCGATACCTGTTGCGAGACCTCAATCGTGAACAACAGCGGTGAGAGCGTCTGATTGTCCGTCACCCGCTTCATCGGACCGCTCGTCTTTTCGATCGTGTTATAGTTCGTGGAGGCCTCGCGCACCGCATTGGCGAATTCGGTAGCCTTTCCAGCCGCGGGCCAGGTGGACCGGACCGTCAGGCGGGGCAAGGCGTGAGAAATTCTCTGAGGCGCGTGAATGATGGCGGAAAGTGTCGCATTCGCTTCGATATTGCCGGTCATACCGGGGAGGTCAGCGGAGCAAGGAGAAGCAGCGGCAGGACCGATAGGAGGGAAAGGGGTGAGGATAGTGGCGCGGGCAGCCAAGCCGGCGCTTTGTTCGTCGGTCTTTTGGGAGCACTGGCGGAACGCACTTCAACGGTCGAGGGGGCCGGTATGGACACGGATTGTGCCTCGCGCTCGGAAGCGGCAGTCCACGGCTCGTCTTGAGGCTGGCGCTGATATTCAAGAACCTGCCGATGATATTCGGGAACATAGGTTCCTTTTGGAATAATGATCTTCCATTTTTCACTTCTGCCTTCGCCGGCGTAATAGGCGTCGAGCAGTTTGCGAAGTTTACCTGCGTGAACCCGCACGAGGGGATCGCTGTCGGCATTGAACGCCTGGGGACGCCCGAACACGTCGATGCCGATGGTATAGCCCTTCAACTGTTGGCCGGCGCCCTCCAACTCCTTGGTGACGACATAGCGGAAGAAGGCCCGCAGGCGCTCGGAGCGGGCAAATATCGCGCTGGAGACGATGCGGTCCAACAAGTACCGGATCGTCTCATCGCAGGGTCTCTCGGCCTGTACGGTCATTGGCTTTTCATGCCGTTCATAGAAGGCTTATCCCAATAAGATCTCGATCCGCGCATTTATGCAGACGAAAATTCGTTTAAAAGCTTACGCAAGAGGCGCGTGGACTCTGCAGTTTGGCGAAAACCAGCGGCTACGAAGGTGCCTCTCACCCAATTGAGTCGCCATTAAAACGGATTTTCCAGCCCTTGTCAGGTGCGATGCTCATTAAACTTGAGTATTACAGGATATATTGAATCATAACTTTTCGTCGATTTTGCGACCGCCATAGTGCGCTTCGATTGCGGGTCTGCGGACGAAGCGTTAGAAGTAGCGCGGCACCTGTCGCCGTCCGATTGAAAGCTACGAAATGCCGACGAAACTGTCTGTGAACCTGAATGCAATCGCCATGCTTCGCAATCGGCGCGATCTGCCCTGGCCATCCGTCACCGATCTTGGCCGGATTGCGCTTGAGGCGGGTGCAAGCGGGCTGACGGTTCATCCGCGCCCGGACCAGCGCCATATCCGCTTTTCCGATCTGCAGCCGATCCGCAACCTGATCGATGATGAATTTGCCTCGACCGAATTCAACATGGAAGGGTTTCCCAACCCAGAATTTCTCGATCTGGTCGATGCGCACCAGCCGGAGCAGGTGACACTGGTGCCTGATGATCCGGCACAGGCGACATCCGACCATGGCTGGGATTTCCGCAAGAACCACAACCTGCTCGGCGATGTCGTCGGTCGCCTGAAGAAAAAGGGCTTTCGCGTGTCCCTGTTTGCAGATGGCGAGCCGGATGAAGAGGCGCTCACGCTTGCCCGTGAGACGGGTGCCGACCGCATCGAGCTTTATACCGGCCCCTATGGCGGCTGTTATGACGATCCGGCTGCGGCCTTGCGGATTGCCGAGCAGCTTGGGCAGACGGCGGATATCGCCATCCGGCTCGGCCTCGAGGTGAATGCGGGCCATGACCTGACGGTCGCGAACCTGCCGGCGCTCGTGGCGCGCATTCCGACGCTGGCCGAGGTCTCGATCGGCCACGGCCTGACCGCGGACGCCCTGCAATACGGCATGGCGGAGACCGTTCGCCGCTTCTGCCGGGCCTGCGGGCAGGATATCTGATAGCAGCCGGCAAAGCGGATCGTAGTGCCGGCTCTACGTCATCATTTGGGAAAGTGTTCGACATGGGTCTCGGCTGTGCGGCCGAAATAGACGACGCGCCGGCCGAGAAACGAGACGACATAGCCCGCGCAGCCTGCCGCCTTCACCTTCTCGCAGAAGGCCTGATAGCTGTAGTCCTGGCCATTCGCCTGCGCCCCGCGTACCAGTGCCTCAACTTGCGCCGCGTCGAAAGCGCTGGCGACGGAGCCAAGGGAGGCGGGCATATCCAGCATGACGCTGTCGCCATCCGGCAGATAGTAGGTCTGCGTATTCCGGCGATAATCCACGATGTAGCCCTCGAAGCCGGTCGTGATGAGCCTGCCGACGATTTCGGGGAAGCTGAGGCTGGCATCACGCGCCGCGTTCAGGCAAGTCTGGGCAATGGCAATCCGGTCCGCGTCCATGGGCGGTTTCCTTTCCTGTGGGAATGTCCGAAAATTCGATGTTTCAGTCCGTCGGTGCAGTCTTCAACCCGCGCTTTTCAGCAAGCGCCCGCAGGATACGGTCGAGCATTTCGTGCTCTTGACTTGTGAGGAGGCCAAAATAGTCGGCGTCGTTCTGATCGGCGAGCCTTGCCAAAACCGGTAACTTGGCTCGACCCGCTGAGGTGAGGGATAGGCTATGGGCACGCTTGTCCTTGGTGTTGTCTGCTCGATCGATCAGTCCTTTGGACAGGAGCCGGTCGGCGAGCTTGCTGATTGCGCCCTTGGTCATACCCATTCTCTCGGCAAGAGCTGACGGCGCCATAGCCTCGACATCGTAGAGCGCCCGCATGAATGCCCATTCCGCCACGGTCACACCTTCTTCCGCGACTTTGCGCGCGAATTCCTGCGATACGGCATTCGAGACCATGCGCATCCAGTAGCCTGTATGGTCGGTGAGATCTGAGACGGGTGGCATGGAAGGTCCTTATCGTTGACTAGGAAACTAGTACGACTTAGTTTCCTAGTCAACAATCTCATTGCTTGTATCTCCGTCACCGCATTGCGGCACGCCATTGACGGATGACTTTTGCAACACATGAAAAAACCGCCTGCAGCACTGCCACAGGCGGTTCGATGTTTTTGCCGTTACTGCAGGCTCCCTGATTGACGAGCCCACCTGGAAAGAGACGTTATCCGGCCAGCGCTGCCTTGTTGGCTTCGAGGAAGCTCGCAAGCGTCGTCAGCGGCTTACCGGAGAGCGTGATGGCGTCGTTGGTGACCATGCTGATGTGGCCTTCACGCGTATTGGCGTCGAAGGAAACAATGACCGGGATCATGAAGCCCGGAAGGCCGGCCGCTTCGAGACCGCCGGCGAGCTGTTCGTCGGTGATCTGGATGACCTGTAGCGGCTTGCCGGTGGCAGCCGTAACCAGGCCGGCGATTTCGTCCGTCGTATGGGCCGTGGCGCCCGTCAGCGTATAGGTCTTGCTGTCTGTGGCGGTGGAGGCAAGGGCGGCTGCCGCTGCAGCTGCGATGTCGGCGCGGGCGATATGGGCGAGCGTGCCTTCGCCCGTGCTGGTGAACCACTGGCCGGTCGACAGGGCATGCGGCAGCGACAGGAAGAGGTTCTCCATGTACCAGCCATTGCGCAGGATCGTGTAGGGAATGCCGGTTTCCTTGATGGCGGTCTCGGTGCCGAGGTGGTCCGGGGCAAAGGGGATGACCGAGGTGTCCGGGTTCGCCATCGATGTGTAGAGGATATGCTTGGCACCGGCCTTCTTGGCGGCGGCAACAGCAGCTAGGTGCTGGCGCAGGCGCTTGCCCGGCTCGTCCACCGCATCGGTGGAGATCAACAGGATGCGGTCGGCCCCTGCAAAGGCGGCGTCGAGCGACGCCGCGTCATCGAAATCGGCCTTGCGCGTCTGCACGCCCTTGGCGGCATAATCGGCGAGCTTTGCGGTATCGCGGCTCAGCGCGATGATGCGCGCGGGCTCCGTGCCGGACGCCAGGAGATTGTCGAGCACGAGGCGGCCGAGCTGGCCGGCGGCGCCGGTGACGAGAAGAGTGTCGGGCATTGCAAATTTCCTTTGGTTTTCGAGCGAACGAAGAGTGTTGTTTCCGTGTCCGCTTCGAGATATGGTTCCGAAATGAGACCTGCTCTTATTTCGTCATCTCCGGATGATTGTAAAGGAGGCAGTATTTTCTGCGGAAGTTACCCGGAAGGAACCGACCCCATGAACAAGATTGCCGGCAAGGTGGATGGCGAACAGGTCATAGTCGTGATGGGGCAGGTGTTTTCCCGATCCGACTGCCCGGTGCGTGACGTGATCGACAATATCGGCGGCAAATGGAACACGCTGATGATTCTGGCGCTTGCCGAGGGACCGATGCGCTTTTCCGCGCTCCGGCGGCTGATCCCCGATATCTCACAGCGCATGCTGACGCAGACCCTGCGCGATCTGCAACGCGACGGCTACATCGACCGGAGGGTGTTTCCGACCCAGCCGCCGAGCGTCGAATACCGGCTTTCGCCGCTGGGCACGTCGTTTTTGACCTTGCTCCGGAAACTGGTCGATTGGTCGGTGGAAAACCATACCGCCATAAGAGAGGCACGGGCCGTTTACGACGCGAAAGAAATCTAGCCCGATGAAATCCTTGCATATCGGCATCGCCGGTGCCGGCCCCGCGGGGCTTGCGGCTGCCCTGTATCTCTCGCGCGCCGGCCATCATGTCGAAATTCTGGAGCGGTACGAGCGACCCGCACCTGTCGGCTCCGGCCTGCTGATGCAGCCAACGGGGCTGACGGTGCTGGATGATCTTGGCCTGTTCGAGAGGGTCCGGGCGCTGGGCAGCCGGATCGAGCGCCTGCACGGTGCGGATGCACGCAGCGGACGCACCGTGCTTGATGTTCGCTATGATGCGGCACCCGGCGGCCGCTACGGCCTTGCCGTGCAGCGAGCCGCCTTGTTCGACACGCTGCACGATGCCGTGCTTGTGGCCGGCATCCCGATCCGGACTGGCCTGCCGCTCGCAGGGACTGCCGCAACGGGGAGCGGCGTGGCGCTGATCGCGGCGACCGGCGACCAGGTCGGAGTATACGATCTCGTGGTTGATACGAGCGGTGCGCGCTCGCCGCTGATCGGCGGATCGGCGGTGGCGCCAAAGGTGCGCGACCTTTCCTACGGCGCCTTCTGGGCGACCCTCGATGGCGGCGCGGCACGTTATGACCGAACGGCGCTCTCGCAGCGCTACGACCGCGCCAAGGTGATGATCGGCGTGCTGCCGGCCGGTCGCGCGAAGCCTGGGGAGGCTGAGCGCGTTGCCTTTTCTGGAGCCTGAAGGTTGCCGATGCGGAGGAGGTCAAGGCGGCCGGTCTCGATCGCTGGAAAAACGTGATCCGCAACTATTGGCCGGAGTGTGCGCCGTTCCTCGATCAGATCCAAGACTGGGACCAGTTGACTTTGGCCCGTTATGCGCATCGGACCGCAAGGCCTCCATTTGCCGGCAATGTGGTCTTTATCGGCGACAGTGCACATTCGACCAGTCCGCAACTGGGGCAGGGTGCCAACATGGCGCTGCTCGATGCGGCAGCGCTGTCGCATGCCCTGTCCACCGCGTCTGATCTCGGCTCGGCGCTCCAAGCCTATGCGCAGGCCCGGCGCAACCATGTGCTGTTGTTTCAGGCCCTGTCTCTGATCTTCACCCCGTTCTATCAATCCGATTCGCATGCCATCGCCTGGATCCGCGACCGGCTGGTTTCGACCGTGGCGACCATTCCGCCTGTCCAGCGCCTGCTGGCCTCGATCGTCGCGGGCACGCTGATCGATCCCTTTGCCGCGACGGGCCTGCGCGAGCGGGATTGGCGGCAAGATTGATCGGTACTTGGCCTGATCGGCGGATCGATCAGAGATCGAGCTGCCAGGTCTGACCGTTCAAGTCCTTGCCGAAGCTGTGATGGCGTTCTTCCGCGACCAGCACAAAGCCTTCCGCCTCGTAAATCCCGCGGGCGGCAATGAGCACGTCATTCGTCCATAGCGTCAGCTGCTGGTATCCGGCCTCGCGGGCAAAGGTGATGCAGGTCTGCACCAGTGCCTTGCCAATGCCGAGGCCGCGGGCGAAGGGTTCGACATAGAGCAGGCGCAGCTTGGCGAGGCTATCGCCGGCATCGACCAGAAACACCGATCCGGCGATGGTGCCGTCTTTTTCGGCGATCCAGCAATATTCGCGGCCGGGCTTGAAATCGATGAGGAAATCTCCGGCGATGCGGGAGATCAGGCCCTCATAGTCGCTATTCCAGCCATATTCGGCGGCATAGAGTTTCATCTGGCGGTGAACGATCCAGCCGATATCGCCGGGCGCATGACCCCTGATCGTGAATTTGGTCTGCGGATCCGGATCGTGCGAAAGCAGCGTGGCAATCGTCGCCATTGCTTGGACCATCGAGCGTTGCTGGTTTTCGGACAGCCTGCCCAGTTGTTGCGTGATCTGCCGTCGCGAGCGGTCGGCGAGATCCGCTGTTTCGGCTCGCCCTTTTGTCGTGAGCGTGATGGTCTGGCTGCGTTTGTCGGCCGGGTCCGGCCGGGTCGTTAGCAGGCCCTGTTCGCGAAAGGCCTTGATCACGCGGCTGAGATAGGCCGTGTCAAGCTGCAGGTCTTCGGCGATCTGGCGCGCAACCGGGGCTGGTCGTGCATTGAGCTCGAACAGGATGCGCGCCTCGGTCAGCGAATAGGGGCTGTCGAGAAAGGCCCTACCGATCAGGCCGAGCTGGTTGGTGTAAAGGCGATTGAAGGCTCTGATGGCCTCGATCGTCGCCAACTGGTCGGTAGAATCCGCATGAGTCATAGACAAGATCTCCATCAAGACCTTGTCGGATATTTAGTTGACTAAGTCAACTAAATTGGCGATCAGGCAGCACTTCTGACCTGTGCGGCGACACCTTCGAGCGCAAAGCTGACGGCGGCATCCGCGTGCAAGGCCGTGGAATCAAAACCCGGTAGCGGCAAGGCGGCCGGATCGAGGATCAGGCAGATTTCCGTGCAGCCGAGAATGACCGCATCGGCACCCTTTTCTTTCGCGGTTTCAATGACGCGCATCAGCGCTTCGCGGGAACTGTCGATCACCTTGCCGGCGCAGAGTTCGTTGAAGATGATGTCATGCGCCAGCGTGCGGCCATCCGCATTCGGGACCATCATCTCGATGCCGTGATGGGCCATGCGGTCGCCGTAGAAGCCGTGCTCCATCGTGTAGCGAGTGGCAAGCAGCAGCGGACGCTTGATGCCGGCCGCGTTCAGGCTGGCGGCCGTCTCATCAATGATGTTGATCAGCGGAACTGATATCGACGCCTGAACGGCATCGGCGATCAAGTGCATGGTGTTGGTGCAGATCAGCACGCAGTCTGCGCCGGCAGCCTCGAGGCCCCTGGCAACGTTCGACAGGTGCTGCGCTGCGTCATCCCAGCGGCCGGCTTTCTGCATGTCGACGATCGTCTGGAAGTCGATGGAATGGAGCATAACCTCGGCAGAATGCAGGCCACCCAGGCGGGCGCGCACGGCCTCGTTGATCATCCGGTAGTAGACTGCCGAACTTTCAAAGCTCATGCCCCCGATAAGGCCGATCTTGCGCATGCTCATATCCTGTCTCCATGTCTGTGCGATTTGGAAAGTATGACGGCCGGTGCGTGAAAAGTCCTGTCGTTCTCAGGTGACTTCAACCGGTTTGGCGCGTATGTTTTGCATCTATTGGTGATCAGGCGAATATTATTTGTGTGATCGTTGTTCTTGGGGGAGGAGTCTGGCGTGATTGATGATAGGGACAGGAAGATTCTCGCCTTGCTGCAGGAGGATGCGAGCCTGTCCGTCGGCGATCTCGCCGAGAAAGTGCATCTGTCGGTCTCTGCCTGTTCAAGGCGCATCCAGCGGCTTGAGGATACGGGCTATGTCGCGCGGCGGATCGCGGTGCTCGACCGCGCACTCATGGGGGTTCCCACAACCGTCTTTGCTCTCATCAAGACCGCCCACCATGCCGACGACTGGATCGAGGATTTCCGCAGGGCGATCAGCGATATCCCTGAAATCGTCGAGGCGCACCGGCTGACCGGAAACTATGACTACATCCTGAAAGTTGTCTTGCCCCGCGTCGAGCATTACGATGTCGTCTATAAGCAGATTGTGCGCAAGGTCGAACTCTTCGACGTTTCGGCCTCGATCTCGATGGAGGTGCTGAAAAGCGGCATGGCAGTGCCGGTCGGTTACGCGGAGTAAGCGCCTCGCCGCATGGCAGCCCTGTGGACCTTGCAGTTGTGTGCTGCGTTGTAGGCGTAGACAGTGGTGACCATCGGAGGAAAAGCGACTATGCCCATGGACACTCTTCATCACGTCGTCGTGATTGGCGGTGGTTTTGGCGGCTTGCAACTGGTCAAGGACCTGAAGGGCTTGCCCGTCCGCATCACCCTTGTCGATCGACGCAATCATCACCTCTTCCAGCCGCTGCTTTATCAGGTCGCAACGACGCTTCTGGCAACATCTGAAATCGCCTGGCCGATCCGGCGACTGTTTCGCGACCGGACAGAGGTCACCACGCTTCTCGCCGAGGTGGAGGGCGTGGATACGGCGGCCAGAACCGTCGCGCTTTCCGGCGGCGACACCATCCCCTATGACACCCTTGTGCTCGCGACCGGCGCCACGCATGCCTATTTCGGCAACGACCAGTGGGCGCCTTTCGCGCCCGGCCTCAAGACGCTGGAGGATGCGACCACCATTCGCCGGCGCATGCTCCTTGCCTTTGAACAGGCCGAGCGGGAGGCAGATCCGGCGGTTCGCGACGCGCTTTTGACCTTCACGATCATCGGCGCGGGACCAACCGGGGTGGAATTGGCCGGCATTATTGCCGAGCTTGCGCATGCGACCCTGCCGCCGGAGTTTCGCAATATCGATACCCGCAAGACACGAGTTGTCCTTGTCGAAGCCGGCGCGCGCGTTCTTTCCGGTTTCGCCGAGCCGCTTTCCGACTATGCCTACAAGGCGCTTGAAAAACTCGGCGTCGAGGTTCATCTCGGCAAGCCGGTCACAAAATGCAGTGCTGCCGGCGTGATGATCGGCGAGGCATTTATCCCCAGCCGGACAATCGTATGGGCTGCCGGTGTCCAGGCGTCGCCCGCGGCCAAATGGCTCGGCGTGCCGGCGGATCGGGCCGGTCGTGTCATCGTGGAAAAGGACCTGAGCGCACCCGGCTTTCCGCAGGTATTTGTCATCGGTGACACGGCGAGTGTCCTCAACGACGACGGAAAGCCGATTCCGGGCATTGCGCCCGCCGCCAAGCAGCAAGGCGCTTATGTTGCGAAAGTGCTTCGGGCGCGCTTGCGACAAACGCCTGCGCCCGGATCGTTCCGCTATCGCCACCAAGGCAGCCTGGCGACGATCGGCCGACGCTCGGCGATCATCGATTTCGGACGCATACAGCTGACCGGTGCTTTGGCCTGGTGGATCTGGGGTATCGCCCACATCTACTTTCTCATCGGTACCCGAAGCCGGTTCGCCGTCGCCTGGAGTTGGTTGTGGATCTATCTCAGCGGTCAGCATACCGCGCGGCTAATCACCCAGAAGGAGAGCGTCGAGCCGCCGTTCTCTGGACAACCCGACCCATGACAGTGATCGGTTCCCTTATTGCGGTGTGGTCAGGGCCGCATCGTTTTCGCATTTCGACAGGGGCAATTGCCGGAACGAGAGAATTTCGGTGATCTTCTTTTCCGACGCGTCGGTTTCGACAGACATGCAGGCGCAGGCATAGCCGTAGTAACCGTTTGTGGCGACGTAGTCCCGTTCGGAAATATCAGGGATGATGTCCATGCCGGGCGGGCCGTCCTCGTCGCCCTGCGAGCGCATGACCCACATGCCCTGGTTGTCATCGAGCCACCAGTTGCCCGGCGTCGGGTTCTGCAGCCAGCCGCAGCGGGTTTCAGCAGCAAGGCCGGGTGTTGCGGCAAGCGTCAGCGAGAAAAGCAGTGCGGCAGCCAGAGGTCTCATGGCGTTTCCCCGATTGTTGTCAGTTGTTGATGCTGATGATCGCCCAATGGGACTGGCTGCAATCGCTGTTGTCGCATATGCCGGCCATCCAGAGCGCGCCGTTGGCAAGACCGACACCGTCGCTGTTGACGATCAGGTCGTCATATCGCTGCTCGGAAACGGCATTCTGGGTTTCCTGCATCACCAGAGAATCGTAGTTGTCTCGCATGTCCTTGGCGGACAGGATGTCGTAGGTTTCGCCATTGGCGTTGACCGTCAGCGGGTAGTTGCTGAGGTCGGAGATCGTCACGGGATCGCCGAATTTCATCGCCTCGGTCACCAGTTTGAACGCCTCGTCAAAGCCATCGGCATTGCCATGCAGCTGTTCGATGCGGCCGCGCACTTCGTCCGAGGATTGGGCAAGCGTCGTCAGTGGCGCAAGCACCATAACGGCAGACAAGACAATGATTGCGATGCGCCGGAACATGAAGCCCTCTCCAGGAGAATGAGGCTCATCTATAGCCGAGGGCGTGCTCGCCTGTCACGGGACAAAAAGGGCGATAAAATACACCGGCGCGGTACATTTTCGGGGGCTTTGTCGAGTGGCGGAATCGAGTGAGGGAGAGCGGCATTTTGCCTGATTTTTCTGCACTTGCATCTTGACCCGGCAAAAGCTTTGCGACATAAGCAGAACCGTACCGTACGGTACTTAGATGGAGTTATACGTGTTGCTTGCCCACCATCAATCCCAGCCGGAATTTTCGCCGCGCCAGAACGCCGTTCTGGATAGCGCGTTGCGTCTGCTGGTCGATGGCGGCGAGAAGGCGCTGACGACGGCTGGCGTGGCGCGGGCGGCGAATTGCTCGAAGAGAGCTTGTACAAGTGGTTCGGCGATCGCGACGGCATCCTGTCGGCGATGATCGGTTTCCAGGCCAGCAAGGTCCGGACTTTCGACGAGCGCTCGGAACGGCTGACGACTGAGAGCCTGCGCGCCCATCTGGTGGTGTTTGCGCGCGACCTGCTCGACGTTCTCTCGGGCGACGTCTCGCTGGCGCTCAACCGTCTTGCAATCGGCCAGGCGAGCCGTGATGGCTCGAAGCTCGGCGAAATGCTGCAGGAGCACGGTCGCCGGCAGATCGGCAAGCGGGCAGGGGCTTTGCTCGATGCCGGACGCCGCGCTGGTCTCCTGACCTTCGAGGACGGCGAAGAAGCCTATGGCACGCTTTACGGACTGGTCGTTTCCGACCTGCATCTGCGCATGCTGCTTGGCGAAGACATGAGCCGGGCAAAACAGAGTTTCAGCCAAAGGGCGGAGCGGGCAGTCGATGCCTTTCTGTCACTCTGCGGCTCGAAAAGAGATACGGCGAGCCTTTGAGGGCCGCCGGAGAACCAAAACAGACAAGCAACGGGAAGGAAATTACAATGCGCGTCTATTACGATCGTGATGCCGATCTCAACCTCATCAAGTCCAAGAACGTCGTCATCGTCGGCTACGGCTCCCAGGGCCGCGCCCATGCGCTGAACCTGAAGGATTCGGGCGCCACCAACGTTGTCATCGCGCTCAAGGCCGGTTCGGCCACGATCAAGAAGGCCGAAGCCGATGGCTTCAAGGTCATGACCGTTGCCGAAGCCGCCAAGTGGGGCGACCTGCTGATGATGGCAACCCCGGACGAACTCCAGGCCGACATCTACAAGGCCGATATCGCCGGCAACATCCGTGACGGCGCAGCCATCGCATTTGCCCATGGCCTGAACGTCCATTTCGGCCTGATCGAGCCGAAGGACACGCTCGACGTCGTCATGATCGCACCGAAAGGCCCCGGCCACACGGTTCGCGGCGAATACCAGAAGGGCGGCGGCGTTCCCTGCCTCGTTGCCGTTGAAAAGAACGCTTCGGGCAACGCGCTTGACCTCGCGCTCTCCTATGCCTGCGGCGTCGGCGGCGGTCGTTCGGGCATCATCGAGACGAATTTCAAGGAAGAATGCGAAACCGACCTCTTCGGCGAACAGGTCGTTCTCTGTGGCGGTCTGGTCGAACTGATCCGCGCCGGCTTCGAGACGCTGGTCGAAGGCGGCTATGCGCCGGAAATGGCCTATTTCGAGTGCCTGCACGAAGTCAAGCTGATCGTCGACCTGATCTATGAAGGCGGCATCGCCAACATGAACTACTCGATCTCCAACACCGCAGAATGGGGCGAATACGTCACCGGCCCGCGCATCATCACCTCGGAAACCAAGGCTGAAATGAAGCGCGTCCTGCACGACATCCAGACCGGCAAGTTCACCTCCGACTGGATGCAGGAATACCGTTCGGGCGCTGCGCGCTTCAAGGGCATCCGCCGCATGAACGACAACCACCAGATCGAGGAAGTCGGCGCCAAGCTGCGCGGTATGATGCCGTGGATCGCCAAGAACCAGCTTGTCGACAAGGCCAAGAACTGATTTCTGCTGCAAAGCAACAATTCATTGTTGCGCGTGCGAATACTTTAAGGCCGGGGAGAAATCTCCGGCTTTTTCTTTGTTCTTTCGGAAAAATTTGGAACATGCGCCGTTTTGGAGTATTCTTTCGTCAGGAGGATACTGCGATGGACACGATCTTCTATCATTTCGCCATGTTCGACATCATCATTCTCGGCGCGATCGCGCTTCTGGTGGCCTGCAGTTTCTACGGAAAGGGCGAGGCCTAACCCGCAGATACTGCAAATCAAAAGAAAACGGCCGCACTCCTGAAGCAAGAGCCGGCCGTCGATTGATGGTCTGGAAACCTGTTGCCGTTACTCGGTCGATACAGCTTCGGTTGCATGCTTGTCGTTTTCTGCGGGGAGCAATGGATCGACCTTTGCTTGCCCGTCTATAACCACGCTTGCCGTGGTGATCGACGTATCGATATCCGTCTGGGCGGTGACGTTCTTCATGTAGGAACATTCAGCGAAGGCAGGTGCTGAAATTCCAAGCGTTGCAGCAATTACCAAAATCGTCTTCATCGTTTCAGTCTCCTTGTTGCAGGAAAAAGTAACGCCGCGTCCCATTATCCCAAAATCACAAAAAAGTCAGTGACGCTGTACCTGCAGGGGGACCATGGATTCTGGTATGCGAGCCGTATGCTTCGGTTTACCCGTCGCGGCCCTTCGGCTGGGCTTCGTTCGGCGGAGTAAAGCGGATATTCTCTATCAGAGTGCGGTATTTTTCCGCAAAAAATAGGTCAGCATTGTTGACTAAATTCCCCTCTCGTGGTCTTGTCGCAGTATAAAATCAAAAACCGAGGAAACATTTCATGCTGGATTGGGAAAGCATATTCGCGACGCGTTCGAGCCGAATGAAGGCATCGGAAATCCGCGAACTGTTGAAACTTCTGGATCGTCCCGAGATCATCTCCTTTGCCGGAGGCATTCCCGACCCGGCGCTGTTTCCGGCCGAGGAATTCCAGACGGCCTATTCCGGCATCTTCGGCGGCCCGACAGTCAGCGCCGCCCTGCAATATTCGGTGAGTGAAGGCTATCTGCCGCTGCGGCAATGGCTTGTCGGCCAGATGGCCGCGATCGGCATTCCCTGCGAGCCGGAAAACATCCTGATCACGTCTGGGTCGCAGCAGGCGCTCGATTATCTCGGCAAGCTGTTTTTGTCGCCGAACGATACCGCGCTGGTGACCTGGCCGACCTATCTCGGCGCGTTGCAGGCGTTCAATGCCTATGAGCCGACCTATGACCAGCTGACGACGGCGGGCAACCGCACCCCGGCATCCTACCGCCAGGCGGCAACCGATGCCGGCGGTCGTGTCAAGTTCGCCTATCTCTCGGCGGATTTCTCCAATCCAACCGGCGAAACCGTTGGTCTTGAGGATCGCAACAAGCTGCTCGATCTGGCAGAAGAGCTGGATATCGCTGTTATCGAGGACGGTGCCTACCAGTCGCTGCGCTATGATGGTCAGCCGATCCCACCGATCCTGTCGCTTGAGATCGCCCGCAAGGGCAGCATCAATGACACCCGCACGATCTATTGCGGCAGTTTCTCCAAAACGCTGGCCCCCGGCCTGCGCGTCGGCTTCGTCGTTGCCGCCGAGCCAGTCATCCGCAAGCTGGTGCTGATGAAGCAGGCAGCCGACCTTCATTCCTCGACCATCAATCAGATGGCGATCTGCGATGTCGCGGAAAAGGGTTTTGACGCCCAGGTCTCCAAGGTCCGCTCCGTCTACAGCCAGCGCCGCGACAGCATGCTGAGCGCGCTTGCGCGCCACATGCCCGAGGGCACGACATGGACGAAGCCCGAGGGCGGCATGTTCGTCTGGGTGACGCTGCCGGCCGGTATGGACGGCACCGCGCTTCTGGCCAAGTCGCTGGAAACCGCAAAGGTCGCCTTCGTTCCGGGCCGCGCCTTCTTTGCCGACGGCTCCGGCGCCAACACCCTGCGCGTCAGCTTCTCCTGCGCCAACGACGCCATGATCGAAGAGGGCATTTCGAGGCTCGGCCGTTTGGTGCGCAGCGAAATGGTCGCGCTTGCGGCCTGAGTTCAGGACTTTTCTTCGAGGCAGGCCACAGCCGCCTCGAAGATGAAGTCCGGCAGGATGTCGAAGGCATAGGGAGTGTGCAGCCGCTCCCATTTCTGGTGATAGTCGCGTCCCCAGGGGCCGATATTGACAACGGGATAGGAAAGCGCGTTTTCCGGGGCTTCATCAACGAAAGCGGCGACCGGCGTAGTGGCGGCCAGAAGACTAGTTTGCGACTGATCGGGCCGATGGCCGAAGAAGCTCATATCGGAGATGCCGGCAAAAAACTGCTTTGTCTTTATCGTCGTTCCGTGCCGCTGCTCGATCCTGCGCGCGGTTTTTGAAGGCTGGTTTCCAAGGTTTTTCCGGCGTCTCCCAGGCTGTCTATATGCACCATCGGATAATGCAGCGTGCTGAAACCGATGATGACTGCAGGTCCCTCGATACCTGATTCCGTGACAAGCGCGGCGACGAGGCTGCGTGTGGCGGCGAGCGGGTCGTCGCCATCCGGCAGAGCGGCATCCAGCGTTGCGATCCGCTCTCGCGCTGCCGGTCCGCCACGCTCGATCGCCATGGCCTTCAAGGCGTCGCAAGACAGCACACGGCCCTGGTAAGACAGCTGTTTCGACATCCCCTGGCGCTCGAAGAACCGTTGGCCATTGCTGCGCTGCGTCTCGAGCGCCGCTGCCATGGCGTTTTCAACGACAGCCTGAAAATCGGCCAGGAGTTCGGCTGGCGTGCGCCGATGCGTCAGCCAGTTGAAGGACAGCCAGACATGGGCGGGCGTCGTCACCTCATAGCCGTGGCGGACGTCCTTGGCTTCGAGGCAAACCGGGGCAGGCGAGACCTCGCCATGGGCTTCGTCGCAGAGCGCACTGTTGGTCTCGACGGCCCGCATGATCTCGGCTGCGATCAGATGGGCGCTGACACCATTGAAGGCATAGCCGGCATGGGTGGGGCGCCCGACGACAAAGGCGAAGGGTGAGAATTTGCCGACCGAACCCAGATAGATGGCGCGGCCCTCGGCCCCGTCGCCATCGTCGCTGGTGGCATCGAGATTGATGCCGCCGATGATGTCGAGGTCGAAACGGCGGGCGATGTCGGGCAGGGCGTCGCGCAGGCTGCGCATGCCACGCGAGCGGTTTTCCTCATCTGGTGTGGCGGCGAGAAGAATGTTGCCGACCGGTTCCTCCAGTCCGGCAAAACGCTCCAGTGCGGCAATGCCGGCTGCGACGCCGCTCTTCATGTCGAGCAGGCCGCGCCCTGCGAGAAAATTACCGCTTGTCAGATCGGCCAGCGCGCTTGCCTCGAGGCTGGTGCAATCCTTTTCCGAGAGTTCGCGGATCAGAGCCTGCGTCAATGGCTCCGGATCACAGGCGAGCGGCGCCAGCGTGCCGTAATTGGCGATCGACACGGTATCGAAATGCCCGGCCAGCACGATGCAGCGCCGGCCTTTGCCGCGTGCCAGCGCAAGCACGTTCTGTCGGGCGGGGGTGCCGTGGCTATCGAGCGCCAGCAACTGGTCCGGATGCGCCTTGAAATAGTCCGTCGCGGCGAGCAGATCGAAGAGACGGCCGGAAAACGCGGCCTCGCCATCGCTTCCCGTGACACTCGGCCAGCGCGTCATTTCAACGGCGAGTTCGGCCGTGCGGTTTGCAGAAGAAGGGGTAGCGGGGATAGGGGACGACGTCATGGATTGGCCTTTGAAGTTGCGCCATTCGACGCCGTGTGAACAACCATAGACAGCTGCGTCGTGAAGCGGAATGCCAATTTTATGGAAGTTTGCGCAATACTTTGGGCAATTTGTTGGTATCATCCTTCAAAATGTCAGGAAGGGTGGCCATGGATACGATCGACAGGAAGTTGCTTGCCATTCTGCGCACGGACGGACGCGCTTCGATCTCGACACTTGCGGAGATGTTGAAGATTTCGCGGGGCACCGTCCAGAACCGCATCGGCCGGCTGACCCGCGAGGGCGTCATCGCCGGCTTTACCGTCCGCGTCGCAGCCACTGACGACCCGCATGCCGTGCGCGCGATTACGCTGATCGAGATCACCGGGCAGAAGTCCAATGCCGTCATCAAGGCATTGCGCGGCGTTCCGGAGATCCGGGCGCTGCACACGACCAACGGCGCATGGGATCTGGTTGCGGAGATCGAGACGGAGAATTTGTCCGAGTTCGACCGCGTCGTGCGGCACATCCGGGCGCTGGAGGGTGTGTCAAAGTCGGAAACCAGCCTGCTGTTGGCAAAGGTGTAACGGGATTGAAAATAGATCGAGAACTGACTAGTTTGATGACTAGTTATTGAGGAGCGTATTATGCGCCAGTGGCCCGTTCAGGACGCGAAAGCCCATTTCAGTGAATTTCTCGAGACCTGTTTGTCCGATGGTCCACAAATTGTCTCTCGGCGAGGAGAGCCGAAGGCCATTCTTGTATCGCTTGATGCCTGGGAGGATTTGAACCGTCGGGCGGTGAAGGGCGCAAAAGCCGCTCTTCTTGCTGAAGAGCCACGTTTCGAGCTCGAAATCCCTCCCGCGACCAATGGATTTGGCGTGATCCGGCCGGCATCGAGGAATAGCTTGTATCTGCTTGACACGAACATCCTATCGGAATTGCGACGACCAAAGCCGCATGGTGCGGTTCTGGCATGGCTGGCCTGCGTCGGGGAAACGTCTCTTTCGGTTTCTGCTGTCTCGATTGGCGAGATCCAGCGGGGAATCGAAATGGCGCGAGAGCAGGACGCCGGGCATGCGCAAGCGATCGAGGACTGGCTCCACCGTCTTGTCGAAAGTATGCCGGTTCGTCCTCTGGACGCGGCCTGCATGATCGAATGGGCGCGATTGATGCACCGCCAGCAACCGCATCTGGTGGCTGACGCCATGATCGCTGCGACAGCCCGCGTCTACAACCTCATCGTCGTGACCCGCAATGTCAGGGATTTCCAACTCTTCCCGGTCCCAACGCTGAACCCGTTCGACTTCCCGAAAAACTGACCGTTCAAACAGGCCTCACAAATGCGGCCCGAGCAGCGACAGATCCGCTTCGCCGAGGCGGTCGGACGCCGTGCGCAACTGATGCCAGTAGGGGTAGAGGATGGGCGGGGCGCTGACGGTGTCGAGGCGGCTGCGTTCCTCGGCGGTGAGGACGAGTTCGGCGGCGGCCAGATTGTCCTTGAATTGCTCGGGCGTGCGCCCGCCGATCACCACCGACGTTACGCTTTTGCGGCCGATCAGCCAGGCGAGCGCCACCTGCGCGCCCGAGACACCGCGACCCTCGGCAATATCGACCAGAACATCGACGATGGCCCAGAGCCGGTCTTCGTCGCGGATCGGCGGTTCGTCCCAGCCGGCGAGTTGCCGCGATCCTTCGGCCGTCTTGTCGCGGCGGTGCTTGCCCGAAAGCAGACCGCCGGCAAGCGGGCTCCAGACCAGTACGCCGAGCCCCTGATCGATCGAAATCGGCAGTAGCTCGTATTCGGCGTCGCGGGCCTCGAGCGTATAGTGGATCTGCTGGCTGACGAAGCGCTGGCGATGCTCCCGCTCGCTGATGCCGAGCGCCTTCATGATGTGCCAGCCGGAGAAATTGGAGCAGCCGATATAGCGCACCTTGCCCTGGCGGACGAGCCTGTCGAGCGCCTCCATGGTCTCTTCCAGTGGCGTCTGCCCGTCCCATTCGTGCAACTGGTAGAGATCGATGACGTCCGTCTTCAGGCGCTTCAGGCTTGCCTCGCAGGCGCGCACGAGATGATGACGCGACGAGCCGGCATCGTTGGGGCCGTCGCCCATCGGGAAGCGGGCCTTGGTGGCAATCAGCACACCGTTCTTGCGCGTGCCGCCGGTTATTTCACCGATGATTTCCTCGGAGACGCCCTGGGAATAGACATCGGCGGTGTCGATCAGATTGACGCCAGCATCCAGGGACATGTCGATCAGCCTGCGAGACTCTGCGACGCCGAGATCGCCGACGGTCTTTGCCCAGCCCTTACCGCCCATGGTCATCGTGCCGATGGTCAGCGTCGAAATTTTGAGGCCCGAGCGGCCGAGCAGGCGATATTCCATGTTTCCCCCCAAAGAATTGCTTGGTATTAAAATAGAACCACGGGGAAAAAGGAAAGCACGATACACCGCTTTCCCTTCTATCTGCTTCTTGAGACCTCAGTCGCGCGCCAGCACGATCAGCCTGTCGTCTTCGCTATAAAGCAGTTTCTCGGACTTTACGGGGTTGACGACAACGCCGCCCAGACTGCGCGGATCGGCATCGTCGGCCCGCTTGCGCCTATAGCCGATTGCCACTTCCCCGCGCTTCAGGGCTGCCAGGCAGATCGTGTAGAAGTTGATCGGCTGATCGATCGCGACATAATCGCTGACGGGGCGCATGTAGATTTCCGAGCCGTCTTCATCGAGCAGTTCGTCGAATATCGCGGCCATATGTTCGTTTTCAGATGCCTGCGCCAGCATCAGGCTGACAAGCTTGTTGCTGACGACGAAGTCATCGGCGCGGGTGACTGCTGCCAGTTCCCGGTTGCGGACATCGGTCATTTCGCTGACGACGCTGATATGATGGCCGGCGGTTTCGGCAATCTTTCGCAATTGAAGGAGCGTCACCAGCGTGCGCGTGTCGGCCGGCTGCGGCGCCATGTGATCGCTGTAGCCGAGAACCAGAACATGGTCGTAGCCGGGGATGTCGAGCGCATTCAGGGCTGCCCGGCTGCTGGTGTCGATGATGCGGTAATCGACGGTCATATTGCCGTTGGCGATCGTCAGGGCGGCAATATCGGCTTCGAGGTCAGGCGTGTCAGCGGCGATGGTCAGAAGCGAGCCGGGCGCCACGTAGCGCGACAGTTCAAAGGTGATCATCGGACCGCGGCGGTTCCAGCCAAGGATCAGCGTTCGTTCCGGGCCAGGCTCGCGGTGCGGAACCGGCAGGATCGCGTCTTTTTCGATGCGCATGTCGATATTGCCGGCGCGGATCGCGGCATCGTCTTCGGCAATGATGATGGCGCGCTCGCCAGCCTTGAATATCTGCCCCACAGGCGGATTGAGATGGACGACACCCTGATTGTCGCAAACGCCGATGAGCGTCGAGTTTTCGTAGGCCATGACAGCGGCGGCAAAGGATTTGCCGACGATATCAGGTTGCTCGATCGTGTAGATCTCGCAGCCGTCAAAATCGAGCAGTTCGGAATAGACGCCGCTGAGGCCGGACTGGCGGCTGGAGTGCACGACAATGCGCGAGATCAGGTCGTCGGCAAGGATGAGCTGCAACTCCTTGCCGCCGACGATGCGGGCGACATCGGCGTTGTTGCCGTCGCGAATTTCGGCAGCGATCTGGTAGGGTTTTACCCTTCGATTGGGTGCGTTGACCAGAGCAAGCACGCTCTTGATGACCTGTGAATCGGCATCCTCGCCTTCCGGCGACAGCACAATGATCGAGCGCGAGGCCTGCGGATTGACGATGTTGAGGTCGTAGAGATCGGTCGGGTCGCCACTGCGGCAGATGATCTTGGTGTTGCGCAGATCGTCGATTTTAGCCGCGATCTCGTCCTCCATCTCGACTTTGTCCTTGGTCGCCATAATGACGATTCGCGGACGCTTGCGGCTCGTGTTGGCAATGACGAGTTCCGAAATCACGTCGAAGATCGATGGCGACCAGTTAAGGATGATCGTGTGATCGGTTTCGAGTACCTGGGAACGACCCTTGCGCAACTCGTCGAGCTTAGCCTCGAGGCCGGAGCTGAGGACGCCGATCAGAGCAGAAAACACGAAAATTCCGGCAACGGTAACGAACAGCGAAACACCGCGGAAGCCCCAGCCGACATCGCCGCCCATCGTGCCGGCATCCATGGTGCGCATCAGCGATTCCCAGGCGCCTTCGATGAAATTCACCGGCTGTCCGCCCTCCGGCGCGATTTGCGTCAAAGCCAGAAATAGGCCTGCGGCAACGATTACCACGAGCGAAACGACCGCCAGCCAGCCGATTAACGCGATCGGGCCTGCCGCCATGCTCTTGTCGAACTCATAGCGTGCGCGTGCGCGCCAGTTCGTTGCCTTGCCCATTGTTCCCCCAAGCGTCCATTCATATCGATTTTGCTAATGCAGTCGCAGATATCACCGGTCCTATCAATGGTTTTGGTGATTTTTTCGGGGTAACGCCCATTTATGTCCAGGCCCAAGCGGCCATGCCTGACGTGCGGCTATCGGACCTCCCTGGATGGAGAGGGTGTGCGGCGAACGAAGCTCGACAAGAAAAAACCGCACCTCTTTCGAGATGCGGTTTTCTGTAGGTCGCGAACCGGACTTGGGGGAAGGCCGGCGGCGCCGTTTCTGGTCCGATTAACGGAAGAGCGACAGGATGTTCTGCGAGTCCGAGTTGGCGATCGAGAGCGCCTGGATGCCGAGCTGCTGCTGTGTCTGCAGGGCCTTGAGGCGGGTCGATTCTTCGTTCATGTCGGCATCGACGAGGCGACCGACACCCTTGTCGATGACGTCCATCAGGTCAGCCATGAAGTCGTCCTGCATCGAGATGCGCTTGTTGGTGGCGCCGAGCGTTGCAGCCGAATCCGTCAGGCTTGTCAGCATGGCGTCGACGGCACTGATCATGCCTTCGATGTTGTCGTCGCTCGTCGAGGACGTCAGCGAGATTGCCGTTGCGCCGGTTGCAGCCGTACCACCCGAAGCAAGAACGAGGTAGTAGGTGGCGTTTGCGGTCGTGGCAGCCGTTGCGCCGTTCGCCTGGGCAACAGCAACACCCTTGGTCAGCTGGCCGTTGGCGGCGACCTTGGTGTCGATGAGAACGGACGTCGAAGCGTCGAAGGACAGAACGCCGACCGAAACGGTGCCTGCGGCGGAACGGGTGAACGAGCCAACCATTTCCTTGGTGCCGAGTGCCGTCGTCGAGTCGTTGTAGAGCCAGTTTTCACCGGAGAAGGAAGCCGACGTTGCCGTCGAAACCAGCTGGTTCTTCAGCTCGGTGATTTCCTTGTTGATCTTCGTCTTGTCGACGCCCGGCTCGCGGGCAGCAACCAGCTTGGCCTTGATTTCGGAAACAACGTCGATGGCGGCGTTCAGGCCGGTATAGGCTGTGTCCGTCTTGGCAGCGCCAAGGCCGAGTGCATCCTGAACCGTCGAGAGAGCCTTGTTGTCCGAACGCATGGTGGTTGCGATCGACCAGTAGGCGGCGTTGTCCGAAGCGCTGCCAACGCGCAGGCCGGACGAGATGCGGCCCTGGGTCGATTCCATGTCGGAGGAGATCGAACGCAGGGTGGAAAGGGCCGCCATGGCGGAGGAGTTTGTCAGAATGCTTGTCATTTACAGTGTCCCTCTAGGATACAAGATACAAGGATAGGGGACATACCGGACTCGATACAACTTACCGGTGATGATGGTCGGCTTCATGCCACTCAGCTTTCGATTTCTCAAAGCTCAATCCGTCATGTCGCGATTATGCCGGTTAAAGGTTGCGATAGCGTTACAAGCGCCGTCGTGATGACCAGAAAGATAGATTTGTTATCCAGAATTGTGAACCCAAGGCCGTGCAGCCACGGCAGCTGGCATGGCGTTGCGCAACTGCGCCAAACCGGCGAGGGTGCACGAATCCGGATCGACTGAATGATGCCGATCCGCATGGCGTCTTTCGGATGACTGTCGGCGCCTGTCACTCGCTAAAGCGCAGACGGTGTCAGCGCGCGCCGGAGCATTGCCAACGGATGATCTGGCAGTCGTAGGAGTGTTTCTCGCAGGAGCGTATAGCCGCGTATTCGGCATCACGGCGATTGTCGCCCCAATCGGCTCCCCAGCCGTCCGGCCCCCGGGCGACCGCCCCGCAGGCATTCTTGAACCAAATTGCTACCCGGCAGTCGCCGGCATATTGATCGCAGTTTGTCTGGGCGACTTCCTCTGCTTCCCAGCGACTGGAATAGCTGTGGGACCAGCCAGTTGCGCCGTTCTGCGGCGAAATCGAGATCGCCCCAAAACTATCTGCTTGCGCTGCTTTTGCGCCGCTCGCGATCATCGCTGCAGCCAGCATGGCGAATATTATCGTCCGTTTCACGTTCAGCATCGGTTTCCTCCAAATTCGCGCGCCCGCGCTGCGTCTGCAATCATGCTCATAAAGATACGGCTCAACAAGGCAGATTATTCGTAGCCAGCGGTCTCGCTCCATTTTGTTTCTCGATTGTTTTGCGTGGTTTTCATCATCCGGATTTCGTATACGGTCGGAGTCCTTGCAGATGGACGTTTTCATGACCCTTCGCCTTGGTACCTTCAATATCGAAAACCTGATGAGCCGTTTCGATTTCTCCGGCTTTCGCAACCAGCTGAAACAGGATCGCGTGCTCCGGCTGTTCGAAGTCAGGAGCGAGGCCGAATATCAGAGGCTGGAGGAAGCCCGCACCATTGCCCATACCGACGATACCCGCCAGATGTCGGCGCTGGCGATTGCCGATTGCGATGCGGATATCCTCTGCCTGCAGGAGGCCGACAATATGGCGGCGCTGCAGGCCTTCGAATATGGCTATCTGTTCAAGATGGTCGGCAATGGCTACCGCCAGAAATTCCTGGTCGAAGGCAATGACAGTCGCGGCATCGACGTCGCCGTTCTGATGCGCGAGGAAACCCGGGATGGGCAGCGGATCGAGTGCGTCAACGTCGTGTCGCATGCCGGGCTGACCTATGAGGACCTCGATCTGCTGGATGATGCGCTGGCTGCCGACAACCGGCCGCTCGACCGGATCTTCAAGCGCGATTGCCTCGAACTCAATCTTCGTATCGGCGGCCGGCCGATCACCCTGTTCGTCGTGCATTTCAAATCCATGGGCCCGGCGCGGGACGGGCTCGACGGGCGGACAGCGACCATGCCGGTGCGAACCGCGGAAGCCCGTGCCGTCCGGAGGATTATCGAGAAACGTTTTGCCGGGCATATGCAGGGCGCGATGTTTGCCATCTGCGGCGACATGAACGACTATCAGGAGCGGGTCGACGTTCTGGGCGACCGGCGAGCGGGCTACAGCTTCGTGCCGCAGCGCGAGGCGACAAGCGCAATCGATATCTTCAGTCATGACGGCTTTGCCGAGAACGTCGTTCTGCGCCGCCCCGAACTCGATCGCTGGACGCTGTTTCACAGCCGGGGCCCGCAGGAGCGGCACCTGTGCCAACTCGATTATATCTGGCTGTCGCCTGCACTGGCCCGCCAGAATGCTGACGTCGTTCCGGAAATCATCCGTGGCGGCCAGCCGTTCCGGACGATTTTCCCGCCGGGCCAGGATGTCGAGCGCTTTCCGCGCACCGGCTGGGATCGGCCGAAGGCATCCGATCATTGCCCTGTCGTCGTCTCCCTGGAGCTTTAGGCATGCCCGAACCGGTCGTCGATCGTAGTCACTGGCCCGCCGAAAACGTTATTTTCACGGTCGCCGCGCTAGATCTTCGGGTCGATCCGGAGCCGCACCCGTTTCATCTGGCGCAGCAGGCGCAAGCAGCGGACAACTGGTCTCAGGAGATCGCGGCCAATCCGGCCTTGTTCGACGGGCCGATGGTGCTGCAGCACAAGGTCGATATTCGCGGTGGGGTCATTTCCAGCCGCGCGCATGTCGTGCCGTTCTCGACCTTCCTGTGGTGGCGCAAGACACGACCGCCCGGGGCAGCCTTGCATCTTTTCGGCCTGCCTGTCATCCTGTCGTCGGACGGTGCCGTGATCGCCATCCGTATGGGGCGGCATACGGCCAATCCGGGGCGGGTCTATTGCGCTGCCGGCTCGCTTGATCCCGGCGACATCGTCGATGGCCGATGCGACATTGACGGCAATATGAAAAGGGAAGTGCGCGAGGAAACCGGGCTTGATCTCGCTGACTCGGTCGCAAGCAGCGGATTTCAGGCCCTCTACAGCGATGATAGGGTGACGTTGTTTCGCACCTTTCGTTTCCACGAGACGGCTGAGACCTTGATTGACCGGATTGCGGCCCATATCGCCGCGGAGGCGGAACCGGAGATTGATGAAGCTCTGGCGATTGTCAGTCCGGATCCCGATCTTCACGACTATCCGCCGTTCATGGCGCCGATTCTGGCGCAGATTTTCGCGGGGAAAGCTGAGGATTAGCGCTTGCCGCTTTCAAGGCAGCCGTGCAAGTTCTGCCCATCGACACGCAGCAGGAGACCGAGATGGCACGACGCTATGCGATCTATGACGTTTTCACCGATCGGGGGCTAGAGGGAAATCCGCTGGCCGTGGTTTTCGATGGCGACGGTCTCGACGATGCACGCATGCAGGCGATCGCCGGTGAGTTCAACCTGTCGGAAACGGTGTTCATCCGGACACCGGATCGAACGGGCCACGCGGCCAGGCTGCGCATCTTCACGCCCGGCTACGAACTGCCCTTCGCCGGACATCCGACCGTCGGCGCAGCCGTGGCGCTTGCCGAAGCCGCCCATGGCATCGACGGCGGAGATTTCGACCTCGTGCAGGTGCTGGAGGAAAATATCGGGCCGGTTCGCTGCGCCGTGCGCATGCGCTCCGGGCAGGCGAGCTTCGCGGAATTCGACCTGCCGCGGAAATCGGCCCGGCTGGAAGCGAAGCTCGACCGCGAGGCGATTGCCGACGCCTTCAGCCTCAGCCCGTCCCAGATCGGCTTTGAGGATCATGTTCCGTCCTTCTGGAGCGCCGGCGTTCCCTTCGTGATGATCCCCGTGCACGACCTGGCAGCAGCGGCCACCGTCGATTTCGATGCGGCGCTGTGGGAGAAACTCGCACCGATGGCCGATGGTCGGCTTGCCGCGGCCTATGTCTATTGCCGCGGCGGCGTCAACCACATGGCGCGCTTCCATACGCGGATGTTCGCGCCGGCGATGGGGATTGTCGAAGACCCCGCGACCGGCGGCGCGCTTGCCGCGTTTTCCGGCACGATTCATCACTTCGACAAGCTTCTGGATGGCCATCACGCCTTCCTGGTGGAGCAGGGCGTCGAGATGGGGCGTCCCTCGCTGTTGCACCTGCATCTCGATGTTGCGGGGGCGATATCGCCGCGGCGCGCATTGGCGGGCAGGCGACGCGCATTGCCTCCGGTGAACTTTATCTTTGAAAAACAGGCATTAAACGCGCACTCCCCACTTTTTTCCAAATCTCGAAAGAAAATCGCTTTCCGAACTGGACAAGCCGGGCGAAGGCCATTATACGCCCCATCAGACCGCAGCAATGTGGTTCCAGAGGCCGCAGCAAGGCGGTCCGGCGGGTGATTAGCTCAGTTGGTAGAGCAGCTGACTCTTAATCAGCGGGTCGTAGGTTCGAACCCTACATCACCCACCAAACTTTTTAAAAACAACGGATTAGCAGTCCAGTAACGTGACGCTTCTCCGTTGTTTTAAACTTCCAATGTCGATAAATTTTCGGGCGGACAGTAGCGAGCGTTGCCGGTGATGTGGATGGTTTTGCGCTCGGCTAAATCAAAAGTTCAGCTCTTCTGCTTTTCGCCCGCACTTTTGCCATCAGAGCTTTTCGAGCGCTCTTCGAAACGGTCTGCGCCTTTTGCAAGGTCCGAGCCTGTGTCCGCTTCGGTTTTTTCTCCTCGACGGCTGCGCTGCGACGGAGTCCTTTCGCCGATTCCCTGCCGATTTTGGTTGGTGCCTGTTCAATGCCCATGATCGTCTCCTCCTGTTGCTTTGCAAACAGCTAATGGTGGAGAAACCTGTTTGTTCCGGTCGGAGCGGTCGCGCGTGAGGCCGTCATAATGCTCTGGCGAGCCACACGTCGGGCCCTGACTTCAAACAAACATCAATAGAGGAAGCGTCAGCGCGAAGACGGCAAGGAGGAAGCCCGTCGTTTGGCGGCAGAGGCGTAGGATTTTCGTGCGGCGTCCGGTCCAATCGTAAGTCATGCGCGCTCCATTCAAAAGGAAACTGGAGCGGAAAAGAGGGCCGTCAAGGGTCTGTGGCAAAAATGTGGCAGCACTTGCGATGCGCCTCCTTATAGTACTCGCCTCCCTACAGAATGAAAAGTGCTATCAGCAGCATGACGGGAAAGGTCACGCCTGCGATCCAAACCAGACGTTCACGCCGGATCAGCTTTTCAATCTGCCGGTTCGGGTCGTCCTGTCTGTTGGATGACATAAGCATATGAATCTCCTGGTGGTTCGACGTTTGAACGCCTCGTCGCAAATGTTGTTCCCGCAGGGCACAACGCTTTTTTACCGTAGTGTCTGGGCTTTTCACCGTAGTGTCGGGAACATTCCGGCGCGCTGGCGGTTCACCGATTGACGTTCAATTGAAGCGAGGAACGAACCATGCCGATCCCAGGCCCAACCTTCGAACCGGGTGATATGAAGCGCAGTATGGAATGCGAGCAACATTTCGACCTGCCGATCCGCGATCTGATCGATCAAGCAGTCACTGCTGGGTGGACGGCGTTGGAAGCGCTGATTGCAATCGAGGAGGTGGTGAAGGAACAAAGGCAAGCCTATCAGGCAGACCCGGACCCGGCAGTGGCTCTCGGGGAGCTTGAGCCCGCACCATAATCATTGGTTCGCCGGCACATCAATCAAGAAGCCGGTCCGAGATGGTTGGCGACGCGTGACCCGTATTTGATTATCTTGCATCGCATTCAGCTTCGCGCCGAACATCAACCAACATGCTTTTCGGCCCCGGAACGGCGCAACCATCCGGACAGGAAACCGATAGGACCGATGGGATGGTCATTGTTATCAATTTTCCGTTCTTCGCTCCAGCCAATCGACTGGCGTCGCGCCGATAGGTCGAAGGCTTTTTCGGCTTCGGAGAGAAGATCGTCCTGATCCTCGGTCAAATGATATATCTGTCCCATGCTCAGTCCTCCTTTGGCAATTGTAGCAGAAGAACGGCGAAATTGCGAAAAGGTTCCGCCGTCGGTAGCAGGACAAGGCCGCATCAGACGCTCTGGGGTGGTTGCGGGTTTTCGTCCGGATTCGGCAACGGCGTTTCGTCAGGCAGACGATCCGGGTCTGGTTCCCTGATGGGCGGTACGGGCTTGTCCTGAGGGGGCATGTTTGGGACTGGGTCTGTGCCCGGCTGCGAGCCGGGTTCCGGATTGATCGGGAGGGTCATATTGGTCTCCTTTGCAGACGACAAACCCGATGGGCTGGCGATTGTTCCCGGTTTTGCGCTCAGGAGTTTCCAGAAACAACATCATCCAGCAGAGCGCCCAGCCGTCGCACTTCCTTCTCCACAGTCGGTATATCGACCCGCGCGATGCCGAACAGCAGGCCGGGCCTCGCAGGGCCCAGATGGAATTGCGACATGGGCTGCATGGCAAGTCCGTAGGCGCCGAGTGCCTGCGCAACGGCATGATCGTCAACGGTGTGATCGCGGAACCATGTCGCAAGATGCAGGCCGTCGCTTCCTTCGCCGAGTTCCAGATGGTGGCTGCAATGCCGGCGGAGTGCCTCCGCGGTCGCAGCCATGCGCGGCCCGTAAAGCCCGTTCATGTGGCGGACATGGGCCCGCAGGCGACCCTCGCGCATGAAGTCTGCGAGCGCTGCCTGCAGATGGATCGAGACCATGGCGCCCTTCAGTTGCAAGGCGGCGGCTGTGTCATCCACCAGCCATGGCGGCACGATGAGATAGGCAACCCGGAGCCCCGGCGCGAGCATCTTGGAAAATGTGCCGAGATAGGTGACGACGCCGGCCCGGTCGATGCCCTGCAGCGCGGCGATCGGCCGGGATCCGTAGTGAAACTCGCTGTCATAGTCATCCTCGACCACAACGGCGCCGGTTTCGCGTGCGATCTCCAGCAGCGCCAGCCGCCGGTTCAGGCTCATCGTCACACCGGTCGGGTACTGGTGCGAGGGTGTCGTGTAGATCAGCCGCGGACGACCGCCTGTCGCGCGGGCAACATCGATGCCCTGCGCGTCGCAGGGTATTGGCACGAGACGGGCGCCGGCGGCACGGAACAGCACATGCGCTGCCTTGTAGCCGGGCTCCTCCATCCAGACGATGTCGTCATTCCCCGGCTTGATCAGCACCCGCGCCAGAAGATCGATGGCGGCACCGGTCGAAGGCACGATCATCACCTGCTCGGGCCGGGCCGAGACGCCGCGGGTTGCTGAGACATGATCGAGGATCGCCGATTGCAGTTCGGGAATGCCCTCGCTGGAGGTATAACCAAGGTCGTGGATGCGCAACGACCGCGCCCGGGCACCCAGACACCGCGCCCAAGCCGCGTGGGGGAAATGCGACAGATCCGGCATGCCCGGCTTGAAGAGGTCCTGGCCCGTGCGCCGGTCTTGATCACGGGTGTCGGCCGGGGCCTGACCTGTGCCTGTTGCTGATATCGCTGGACGGATGGCAACGGCGCGGGTCGCGGAACCGCCGCTTGCCTGGAGAAACCCTTCCGCCTTCAGGCGATCATAGGCCTTGACCACCGTCGAGCGGGCGACACCGAGCGCCGCTGCCAGCGCCCGTGTCGAGGCCAGTCGCTGCTCGGCCATCTGGCCGCTGAGGATGCGCTCCCGCAGGCTGCGGTAGATCTGGCCTTCAAGGTCGCCGGCGGCGCGATCCAGTGTCAGCCATGTCGGCAGGCTCATAGGCGATCCTTGAAAGTGGTTTGCTGAAAATTACTAAACTGGATGTTTACAGCAGACCTCTTGCCAGAACAATTACCGCTACGGAAGCAGACCGCTGGTCGATCGGGTTGATCGAATTGGGAATGAAGCGACAGGATATTCTGATGAACCTTGCAGACTGGAAGGGCGTATCCCGCCCCGAGCGCGCGCCTCTCGAAGGCCGCTATGTGCGGCTGGAGCCGCTGGACCTTGAACGTCATGCCGTGCAGCTGTTTGAGTCGGCGAGGGCCGGCGGCGCGGAAGACCGCTTCCGCTATCTGTTCGAGGACGTGCCGGATAGCCCGGCGCAAATGAATGTTTGGCTGGAGAAGGTCGCAGCAAGCGCCGACCCCTGTTCTTTGCCGTCATCGACAAGCGCACCGGCCGGGCCGAAGGGCGACAGGCGTTGATGCGGATCGACACGGTGCATGGCGTCATCGAGATCGGCAACATCCTCTGGGGACCGGCGATTGCTCGCAGCCGGATATCGACGGAGGCTCTGTACCTCTTTGCCTCTCTAGCCTTCGACATGGGCTATCGTCGTTTCGAGTGGAAGTGCAACAATGAGAACGAGCCGTCCAAACGCGCCGCTGCCCGCTTCGGCTTCACCTTTGAGGGTGTTTTCCGCCAGCATATGGTGGCCAAGGGCAGGAACCGCGATACGGCCTGGTTCTCGATCACCGATGCCGAATGGCCGCGCCTGAAAGCCGGCTATGAGGCCTGGCTGAAGCCGGAGAATTTCGATGCCGACGGTCGGCAATTAAACAAGCTGACCTTCTCAAAGGAAAATTCATGAGCGTGGAGACAATCGAAATCCGGCCGCTGGAAAGCACTGACCATGCCGCCTGGCTGCCGCTGTGGCGCGGTTATCAGGCTTTTTACAAGGTGGATATTCCGGATGCCGTCTCCGATGTCACCTGGCAGCGGCTGCTCGACCCGGCGCAACCCATGGGCGGCGCGCTGGCGTGGCAGGGGGCAAGGGCGGTCGGTCTCGTCCACCACATCCGCCACCGCTCCTGCTGGACGGTGGGAGACTATTGTTATCTGCAGGATCTCTATGTGGATGGCGCGATCCGTGGCGCCGGCATCGGTCGCAGGCTGATCGAGTACGTCTATGAGTTTGCGGCTGTTGAGGGCTGTTCGCGCGTGCACTGGCTGACGCATGAGACGAACACCGATGCGATGATGCTCTATGATCGGATCGCCGACCGGTCGGGTTTCCTGCAGTACCGCCACATGCTGTAGGGGAGGCGTTGACCAAATGAACGGGGAGGGGGTCAACAGACCTCATCCTCCCCGTTTTCGTTCAATCCATATCCGCATCGAAAGGGCTGGCCGTTCTGTCCGTGCTGCCATTGACGATCTCGCGTTTGCCGACGTGATTGGCGGAGCCGACGAGGCCTTCTTTCTCCATGCGTTCGACGAGCGATGCGGCCCTGTTGTAGCCGATGCCGAGGCGGCGCTGGATGTAGGAGGTCGAGCACTTCTTGTCGCGCAGCACCACCTTTACGGCCTTGTCATAGAGGTCGTTGCCGTCGTCCGCTGCCATGTCGCCCTTGTCGAAGACGGCGCCCTTCTCCTCGGGCTCTTCGGTTTCCTCATCAACGGCGGTGACTGTTTCGAGATAATCCGGCCGCCCTTGAGTCCGCAGATGGGCGACGACGCTTTCGACCTCTTCATCCGACACAAAGGGACCGTGGACGCGCACGATGCGCCCGCCACCGGCCATGTGCAGCATGTCGCCTTGGCCGAGCAGCTGTTCCGCGCCTTGTTCGCCCAGGATGGTGCGGCTGTCGATCTTCGACGTCACCTGGAAGGAGATGCGGGTCGGGAAGTTTGCCTTGATCGTACCGGTGATGACATCGACGGACGGACGCTGCGTTGCCATGATCAGGTGGATGCCGGCGGCGCGGGCCATCTGGGCCAGACGCTGGATGGCGCCTTCGATTTCCTTGCCGGCGACCATCATCAGGTCGGCCATTTCATCGACGATCACGACGATGTAGGGCATGCGCGTGAGGTCGAGTTCCTGCTCCTGATGGATCGCCTCGCCGGTGCCCTTCTCGAACCCGGTCTGCACCAGCGTCGTGAAGCTTTCGCCCTTTTCGCGGGCAGCGGCGGCGCGGGCATTGTAGCCGTCGATATTGCGCACGCCGAGCTTGGACATCTTGCGGTAGCGGTCTTCCATCTCCTTCACCGCCCATTTCAGCGCCATGACGGCCTTCTTCGGGTCGGTAACGACGGGGGTCAAAAGATGCGGGATGCCGTCATAGATCGACAGTTCGAGCATCTTCGGGTCGACCATGATCAGCCGGCATTCCTCCGGCGTCAGCCGGTAGAGCAGGGACAGGATCATGGTGTTGATCGCGACCGACTTGCCGGAACCGGTGGTGCCGGCGACAAGCAGATGCGGCATCTTGGCGAGTTCGGCGATCACCGGTTCGCCGCCGATGGTCTTGCCGAGGCAGAGCGGCAGCTTGAAGGCCGTGCGGTTGAAATCCGGCGAATCGATCAGCTCGCGGAAATAGACGGTTTCGCGGTGGGCATTCGGTAGTTCGATGCCGATGACATTGCGTCCGGGCACGACGGCGACACGCGCCGACACGGCCGACATGGAGCGGGCGATATCGTCGGCGAGACCGATGACGCGCGAGGATTTGACGCCGGGTGCCGGCTCGAATTCGTAAAGCGTGACGACCGGGCCGGGGCGGACATGGATAATCTCGCCGCGCACGCCGAAATCTTCCAGCACGCTTTCGAGATGACCGGCATTCTGCTCCAGCTGCTCCTGCGTCAGGACGAAGCCGCTCGACAGGGGGCTTCCTGCAGAAGCGACCGTGGCGGGAACTCGTAAGCGTCGCCGCTCACTGTCGACAGGGTCGATTGCGGGATCTGGAACGGCTTGGAGATCGCCACGCCTGAGGAGGCTACGGACCTCGCGACCGGTGCTTCCGTAGGGGCGGGGGCCGCCGCAACCGTTGCTGCGATGGTGCCCGGACGGGTTACGGTTTGCGAAGCAGAGGGAACTGGCACGGGGAGAGGAACTGCCGTGATGGGTACTTGTGTATAGGCCTGCTGGGACGGCGCCCTGCGGACTTCGACCACGCGGAACTTCGAGGCGATCGAGCCGCTATCGACTACCGGAACAGGGCGTGTTTCCACAGAAATGGCTGCAGTCGGCTCGGGAAAGGCAAAGGACGCGGATTCGAAGAATGCGAAATCCGAGAGATAGGGAAGGTGGGTTTCGGCGACGGGTGCCTGGTGGGCCACAGCCACATCCGCAACGATGATCGGCTCGATAAGCCGGCCTGTCGGGGCGCGTTGCGTTGCAGTCGCCGAAGGTATCGCGGCCGCAGTGATGGGCTGGTCGGCCACGATCTGCGGTTCTGCCGCTGCCTGGGTTTTCCAACGCATCATGCGGCGCTCGCTCATCGCTTCACGCAGTCGCTCGATCTCTAGCGCTACGGGAGAATGCTGGGCAGGCTCGATCGTGGCTGTCATCGTTGTCGCTATGGGGTCTACGGAATTCTGTGGCACAACGATCTGCATTTCATGGTGAGGCGTGTTCGGCTCCCGTGCCGGAAGCTCGCGATGCGTCTCCCGGTCGGGGGTGCGGGTGAAGCGCACATTGGGCGCCATCAGAAAATGGCTGTCCAGGCTTCCATCAACCAGATGCGCAGGATCACTGGCGCGCAGGATCGGAGAGCGGAAACGGGAGGTTTCCCCTATGATTTCCGCCTCTGTGCGTCGCGTATCCAAGGGCGCATAGGGATCATTATCCGGCCGTGGATGATCCGGCATTCCGAATGCTTCCGCATCGGGCATGTCTTCGGATGGCGTGTTGCTGTACGTCGCGGGCTGAAAGTTCGTTCTGGGAATACGCATGGAACCTGCAAGCGAAATCGTGACTGATAAGATGGCTGATGAATAGGAAATGAAGGTTAACATTCCCTTCCACGGTAACCATCAACTTGATTGCCGCGCAGACCAAAATTTCTTGGAAAACGATTTATTTTCATATTGTTGGCGTTGGCTTTCCATCCGCTAGAGGCGCCAAGAAATTAATTTCCTCACTATACGGCAGGCGCGTCGGTGCTTGATCATCCCTGTTAAGGCGGCACGTAATTTTGTATCCAGACAAACGAAAAAAGGACGCATGGTTTGCGTCCTTTTTGCACCTTCAATTGGCCGTCACTGCCGTTCAGGCCATGCCTGCCGGGTCGCCGATCGGCAGAAGGGCTGGTGTCAGCACCGGGTCGTTGGGGTTCTTGTTGTCACCCTTATCGACGATGGGCGGTGTTGCCGGCCTGTCCTGCGAGCGGTCCGGGATGCCCGGTGTGACCTGGGGGCCGCGCGGTGATTCCGGTGTCTGTTCTGGAAGCGTGGTTGGCATGATCGTTCTCCTTTGACAGGAAAACGAGGGAGAGAGCCGTTGGTTCCCTGCAACATGCACTTCAAACGGACAGGCGGCGGCGGATGGACAGGGGTGGCGCGATCCGCTAAGGAACGCGGGCTGTAGAATGCGGAGAGCGGATCATGAACCAGTTTCACGTCGGCCAGAAGGTCGTCTGCATCGACGACAAGTTCAAGAACGTGTCGATCGACCAGGGTATCCGCAAGGGTCAGATCTACACGATCCGCTGGATCGGCCCCTACAAGCACTATATCGACGGCGAGTTCATCGGCATCAAACTCGAGGAAATCCACCGCGGCAATGATGATGGTCCGGAAGGTTACGGTGCGGCTGACATGCCCTATCGGGCAACACGGTTTCGCCCGCTTCTGCGCGACAAGCTGTCGGCCCTGCGCAATCTGCTTGCACCGACGCCAAAGGGCGAGACGCCGTACATGCCGGATGCGCCGGAAGAGCCGCAGCGCAAGGCCCCGGTGAAGAAGCCCGAAAAGGTCTGATCGTCAGGGCGTTTCGGTCGACGTCGCCAGCTTGTCGGCACTGGTATCCGCCCGGCTTGCCTCGACCGCTTTTAGGATTGCCGGGACCACCAGCGCGGCACCCGCATTCGATGGGTGATTGCTGTCGATGTAATAGATTTTCTCGTAGCCCTGATTATTGAGGCAACGATCCTTGACGATAGTGCCGCAGAAAAATTCTGCTGGTTTGACGCGGTAAAGATTGGGATGGGAGAGGGCGTCGAAGGCGGCGAGAACCGTGGCGTTGCGCTTGCGGTAGAGTTCGGCGCTCGTCGAGAATATCGGATCCGTTTCGCCCGCCATGGCTGCCTTGGCGACGAGGTCGGGCACATTCCAGCCGGCCTCGGGGATCGGGTAGACCAGCACCACCTTGGTTCCGCCATCGAGATATTTCTTGATGTCCTGCAGGTAGCGCTCCAGCACCCGTGCCTTGCGGGCATCATCGAAGCGGCCAGCGGCCTCGCTTTCATTTTCCAGAAGGTCGGCATAGATCGGTGTCAGCGCCTCGACGCCGCCCTCGCCATTGTCGAAACCGCCGCCATCGATATAGAGCGACCAGCGGTCGAGCATGATCACCGTGTCGACACCGCTGTCGCGGATATAATTTTCAATGCCTGAGAAGAAGGAATTGCAGCGCAGGCGGTATTTCGGATCGGAGACATAAAAGCCGGAAAAGCCGAGGCAGGCGGAATGGCTCATGGCATAGAGATCGACCTTCGCCTTGTCGAATTCCCGCAGCGCTTCCCCGGCGATCGCACCGGCATGCGAATCGCCGATCAGGATGGTCTTGCTGCTCGTCGAATGCGCGGTCAGGCAGGCGCGGACCGGATGCTCGATGTTGCTCTCACCCTTGTCGAACAGGCAGGTGTCCATCGCCGGATCATGGTTTGCTTTTTCCGCCAGCACGGTGCGCGCCGTTTGTGGCAAACGAAACTGCAGCCCGTTGTCGCGGCTGCCGACAAAGCCGATGGCGATGAACAGTCCGGTGCCGATCGCCGTTGCGGTCAGCACGCGCGGCGCGGATGAAAGCATCGTGATGCGCCCGGTACGGAAAGGGGTCTCGACAAAACGCCAGGAGAAGTAGGCAAGCACGAGCGAGGTCACGGACAGCGTTAGGAACAGCGCGGTCGACGGTTCGGTGAGGCTGCGGATACGGGCAAAGGCGAAGAGCGGTTGATGCCAGAGATAGGCGCTGTAGCTGATCAGGCCGATGCCGACCATCGGGGCTGTCGACAGGATGCGGGCGACAAGCGTGCCTTGTGCGGCAAACAGGATGATCAGGGCCGTACCGATGACCGGGGGAAGGGCGTAGAAGGACGGGAAGGGTGTCAGTTCATCATAGGCGACGATCGAGAAGAGGATCAAAGCGAGGCCTGTGAGCGACAGGATTTCGTTCGGCTTCTGTGTTCTGCCGGAAAGGATGAAGGCCGTCAGCGAGCCTGCCAGCAGTTCCCAGGCCCGGGTGGTCGGCAGGTAGAAATTGGCGGAGGCGAAGTGGACCGAGCCATAATCTGCAAGGAGCAGGCTGAGGATGGCGACAATAGCAATGATGGCCACCAGGGTCTTTCGACCGAACCGCCAGCAGAACATGACGAACAGCGGGAAGACGAGATAATATTGCTCCTCGACGGCAAGGCTCCAGGTGTGGAGCAGCGGCTGTTCCTCGGCGGCGGCCGCAAAATAGCCGGTCTCCTTCCAGAACAGGAAATTCGAGACGAACAGGCAGACGGCGATGATGCTGTGGCCGAAATCCTTCATCTGCATCGGCAGCATCCAGGCCCAGGCAAAGGGCAGGCAGCAGAGAAGCACGAAGAACAGCACGGGCATGATGCGCCGCGCGCGCCGCTCATAGAATTTCAGAATCGAGAACCGGCCCTTTTCCTGCTCACCAATGATGATCGAGGTGATCAGGTAACCGCTGATGACGAAGAAGATGTCGACGCCGACGAAGCCGCCGGAGAAGACGTCGATGCCGGCGTGGAACAGAATGACCGGGACGACTGCCAAGGCCCGCAGCCCGTCGATTTCGCGTCTGTAAAGCATCTAAAAATCCATGTCGGTAAAAAGAAATCTGCCATGCGGTCAAGCGTCTGCAGCGCAAAGAAATCGGCCCCGGATGCGAGGCTGCAACCGGAGCAGGATAAGGAAACCAGCTTTGGATCAAAGGTCAACCGGGGGATGGTCAGTTCCGGAACAATTTCCACCGTGTCGGGCGAAATGCGATGCGTGACCGATCGGTTGCGGTCTTTTCCGGGGTAGCTCGATCTCGACCTTGCCCTGCGTCGAGCCGATGTCGAGTTCGACATGGCGCGTTCCGGCGACCCGGCGGCTGGCGGTGACGAGACCGGCAATGCAGCCGCCACAGCCATCGAGCAACTCGATGTCGTGGGGGCGGAAATAGAGCTGCGCTGCCCCGTCCTTTTCACCGGGCGCGCTGATGCCGATCGAGCGGTCCTCGATCCACAGCTGGCCGTTTTCGATGCGCACCGGCAAAATATTCGACTGGCCGATGAAGCCGAAGACGAAGGGTGAAACCGGCGTGTCGTAGATTTCGTCGGGCGTGCCCACCTGCTCGATCTGGCCCTTGCTCATCACCACGACGCGGTCGGCGAGTTCCAGCGCTTCCTCCTGGTCGTGGGTGACGAAGATTGTCGTGTGCCCGGTGCGGTCGTGGATTTCGCGTAGCCAGCGCCGCAGTTCCTTGCGGACCTGGGCATCGAGTGCACCGAAAGGTTCGTCGAGCAGCAGGACATTGGGCTCCACCGCCATGGCGCGGGCAAGTGCCACCCGCTGGCGCTGGCCGCCGGAGAGCTGGGCGGGATAGCGTTTTTCAAGCCCGGTCAGCTGGACGAGGTCGATCAGCTCCATCGCGCGTCGTTTGATCTCCGCCGAGGATGGCCGGCGGCCGGCAGGACGGATTTTCAGGCCGAAGGAGACGTTGTCCAGCACCGTCATGTGCCGGAACAGCGCATAGTGCTGGAACACGAAACCGATATTGCGCTGCTGGACCGTCTTGCGCGAGGCGTCCTCGTCACCGAAATAGATCGTGCCGTCCGTCGGGGTCTCGAGACCGGCCACCAGGCGAAGAAGCGTAGTCTTGCCGGAGCCGGAAGGACCGAGCAGCGCGATCAGTTCGCCCGAACGAATGTCGAGGGACACATCGTTGAGGGCGGGAAAGCGGCTGAATTCCTTGCGTATGTTTTGAACGCGTACTTCCATGGATGTTTAGACCTTTCAATGCCGGCGGCTGGCGGCGATCTGTTCGCTGAACTTCATTTCAAGCAGCGATTTCAGAACGAGCGTGACGAGCGCCAGCAGGGCGAGAAGCGTTGCGACCGCAAAGGCGGCAACGAAGTTATATTCATTGTAGAGGATTTCGACCTGAAGCGGCATGGTGTTGGTCAGGCCGCGAATATGGCCTGAGACCACCGAGACCGCTCCGAACTCGCCCATGGCGCGGGCGTTGCACAGCAGCACCCCGTAGAGCAGTCCCCATTTGATGTTGGGCAGCGTGACATACCAGAAAGTTTGCCAGCCGCTTGCCCCCAGCGAAAGGGCCGCTTCCTCGTCGCTGGTGCCCTGTTCCTGCATGAGCGGGATCAGTTCGCGCGCCACGAAGGGAAAGGTCACGAAGACGGTTGCGAGCACGATGCCGGGCACCGCGAACAGAATCTGGATGCCATTGCCCTGCAGCCAGGGGCCAAGAAGGCTGTGCGAGCCGAAGAGCAGGATGAAAACCAGGCCTGAAATGACAGGCGAGACCGAAAAGGGAAGATCGATCAGCGTCGTCAGGAAGGCCTTGCCCTTGAATTCGAACTTGGCGATTGCCCAGGCCGCAGCGACGCCGAAGACGACGTTGAGCGGGACTGCGATTACAGCGACGAGAAGGGTCAGTCGAATGGCCGAAAAGGTTTCCGGATCGGAAAGCACCGTCAGGAACTCGCCGGGGCCGTTGCGCATGGCCTCCGTGAACACCGCAGCGAGCGGCATCAGCACGAAGAGGCCCATGAAACAGAGGGCAAGGCCGATCAGCACATAACGTGCCAGCCGGCTTTCGGAGGTTGCAGTGCGAACCATTTCGGAGGTGCCGTGATGGCCGGCCGGATCGGGAATATCATGCGCCATAACCATACCTCCGTCTACTCCAGGCCTGGATCAGGTTGATGACCAGCAGCATGGCGAATGAAATCACCAGCATGACCGCGGCGATCGCCGTTGCGGCCGGATAATTGAATTCCTCGAGCCGGATGACGATGAGAAGCGGCGCGATTTCCGAAACATAGGGAAGATTTCCGGCAATGAAGATGACGGAACCGTATTCGCCGACGCCGCGTGCGAAGGCGAGCGCAAAGCCGGTCAGGACCGCCGGGGTCAGGCCTGGCAAAAGCACGCGGCTGATCGTCTGGAAACGGTTTGCGCCAAGCGTCGCTGCGGCTTCCTCGACCTCCTTGTCGATCTCTTCCATGATCGGCTGTACAGTTCGCACGACGAAGGGCAGGCCGACAAAGACAAGGGCGATGACGATGCCGATGGGGGTGAAGGCGATCTTGATGCCGAGGGGCGTCAGTAGCGAGCCGATCCAGCCGTTCGGCGCATAGAGCGTCGTCAGGGCGATGCCGGCAACGGCGGTCGGCAGGGCAAAGGGGAGATCCACCATGGCGTCGATGATGCGCTTGCCGGGAAAGCTGTAGCGCACCAGCACCCAGGCGAGGATGACGCCGAAGACGACATTGACCAGCGCTGCTGCAAAGGCGGTGCCAAAGCTGATGCGGAGGGCATTGATGGTCCGTTCATCGGTGGCCAGCGTCCAGAACGTGCTCCAGCCGAGCGCGCTGGACCGCCAGAGCAGGCCCGAGAGAGGAATGAGAATGATGAGTATGAGCCATGACAAAGTGACGCCGAGCGCCAATCCGAATCCCGGAATGACGCTCGGCTGTCGAAATTGCCACCGCTTGCGTGTGCTTGCGGTCATGTAAAACTTATTGCCCCGGCTTGTAGATCTGATCGAAGAGGCCACCGTCCCCGAAGAATTTCGGCTGAGCTTCCTTCCATCCACCGAATTCGTCAATAGTGGAAAGCTTCACATCGGCAAAGCGGGCAATATCCTCAGGGGCTGCCGCTTCCGGCTTGAACGGCCGGTAGTAGTGCTTGGCAGCGATCTTCTGGCCGACATCCGAATAGAGATATTGCAGATAGGCCTCTGCCACCTTGCGGGTGCCCTTAGCATCGACGTTGCCATCGACCAGCGCGACCGGCGGCTCTGCCTTGATGGAAACGGAAGGCGTGACGATCTCGAAACTATCAGGGCCGAGTTCCTCGAGCGACAGGTAGGCTTCGTTTTCCCAGGCGAGCAGAACGTCGCCGAGACCGCGCTGGACGAATGTCGTCGTTGCACCACGAGCGCCAGTGTCGAGAACCGGGACATGCTTGAAGAGACTAGCGACGTATTCCTGGGCCTTTGTGTCATCGCCGCCATTGGCCTGCCGTGCCCATGCCCATGCCGCGAGGAAGTTCCAGCGCGCGCCGCCGGAGGTCTTTGGGTTCGGTGTGATTACCTGGATATCGTCCTTGACCAGGTCGCCCCAGTCCTTGATCCCCTTGGGATTGCCCTTGCGCACCAGGAAGACGATGGTCGAGGTGTAGGGTGCGCTGTTGTTCTCGAACTTGCTCTTCCAGTCCGCCGGGATCTTGCCCGTGTTTGCGGCAATGGCGTCGATGTCGGCCTCAAGCGCCAGCGTCACGACGTCCGCGTCCAGACCATCGATGACGGAGCGGGCCTGTTTGCCGGATCCGCCATGCGACGTCTGGATCGTCACGGTTTCGCCGGTGTCCGTCTTCCATTTTTCAGCGAAGGCCGCGTTGAAGTCCTTGTAGAGTTCCCGCGTCGGGTCGTAGGACACGTTGAGTATCGTCGTATCGGCAAATGCGAAACCGAGCCCACCCACCTGAATGCTGCTTGCCAGCAGGGCCACCGTGATAAATCGCGTCAGTCGTTTCGCGTGCATGTCTACCTCCGTTGTTAGTAGGCATACTCTATGCAAATTATCGATTATTATAACGCAGAACTTTCTCCACTATCGGTCAAGGGGAGCAAAGTCGTGCTTTTGCGATCACTCATATAGAAAACTTTACCTCCAAGCACTTTTCCGTGCCCCTCCCTGATTAAGGGTCCGGGAAGAAGGCATCCTGGCGGCGCCGATCGACGATCTTCAGCGTCCGGTCGGGCTGGATCTTATAGGTTTCATAAACCTGTTCGCCCATGTCGCCGGTAAAGAGATGGGTGAAGGTGCTGCCAACAGGCGATTTGGTCAGCTTTGTTCGTGGCTGTCCATTGTAGGTGATACTGCCGGGGATCGGCTGAAGTTCGGTCGTCGTGCAGCCGGCGAGTAAAAGGGCAATGGCTGCGGCTGAAAGGGCGGTCTTCATGGTCTGCTCCATTTCTTAAGCGCGCTCTGCGCATCCAACAAAGAGATAGGGCGTGCACTGCATCTTTCCATTGCTTGTCGCGATCGTGAGCCTGCGTGATCGGCCATTCTGCGGGCTTGCCTGAGGCTTACGGGCCGAAATCGGGCCCACTTGTATCCATCAGCGAATCAGCCAGAATGAATTGGGGAGGTTTCACGGGGACTTAGATGTCATGAATCTCTTTGCCTATGCTTCTCTCCTTGTTCTCCTCATCTCCCACATCGATTCCGTCGATGCCAAGAGTGCACGCGACGATCTCATGGAAAAGATCGCCGATGTCGTCGCCTTCGCCCGGGTTTGCCCGGCATTGGAGATGGACACCGCCTCTATCACCACGATCGCCATCGGCCAGAGCATCGGAAAATCCAACCGCGACTATGACGTGATCGACGCCATGGCCAATGCGCGGGAAGGGGCCATGCGTCGCGGCGGTGATTCCTGGAGCGCCTGCGAAGCCGGGCGTCGTCAGTATGGTCCCGGCGGAATCGCGTTGCCGGGCATGTTGCGCGAACGCGGCCTATAGCGGCGAGTTTTTCACAAGTGCGGAACTTTGGCTGTCGGGAACGCTTTAAATTGTCGAAGGTGATGCTATACCAGCGGCTCCGATCCCATTGCAGGCTTTCCGATGACCGTCGATCAATATCTTGCGTTTGCGGTCATCGGGTTGATGATGGCGTTTTTCATCTGGGGCCGATTCCGCTACGACATTATTGGCTGCTGCGCGCTGATGCTGGCGGTTGCGGTCGGCATCGTCCCCTATGACAAGGCGTTCACCGGCTTCAGTGACGATATCGTCATCATCGTCGCCAGTGCCCTGATCGTCAGCGCCGGTGTCGCTCGCTCGGGTCTTGTCGATGCAGCGATCGAGCGCTACCTGCCGCGGCTCGGCTCCGTGCGTGGCCAATTGTTCATTCTCGTCGTGCTCGTCACCGTCCTGTCCGCCTTCATCAAGAACATCGGGGCGCTGGCGATCATGATGCCGGTCGCCTTTCAGTTTGCGCGCCGCTCCAACATCCAGCCTTCGCGCTTCCTGATGCCGATGGCGTTCGGCGCTTTGCTGGGCGGCCTGATGACACAGATCGGCACGTCGCCGAATATCGTGGTGTCTCGTGTGCGCGAAGAACTGACCGGCGAAAGCTTCACGATGTTCGACTTCACGCCTGTCGGTGCCACCCTCGCGCTGGTCGGAACGGTGTTTCTGCTGTTTGCCTACAAGCTGGTTCCGGAGCGGGTCAGCCAGCAGTTCTCGATCGAGGAAGCCATCGAGATCAGCAATTATGCGTCCGAGGCGGCGGTGCCGGCAGGCTCGCCCTTCGTCGGCAAGTCGCTCAGCGCTTTGCTCAAGGCCAGCGATGGCGAGGCCATCGTCACCTCGGTCATTCGAAAGGCACAGCATCGCACACCTTTGCCGGATGTGGCGCTGGAGGCTGATGATATCCTGCTTCTCGAAGGCAGCCCGCTGGCGCTGGACAGGGTCGTCTCGCAGGGCAAGCTCAAGCTTTCCGGCGATCGATCGCCGTCCGGCACGAAGCCCGGAGCGGAAATCGAGGCGATCGAGGCCGTCATCGGCAGTGAAAGCACGCTTGCGGGCATGTCGGCAACGCGGCTTGCGCTCTTTAATGCCCACAATATCAACCTGCTCGCCGTCAGCCGCCAGGGACAGCGATTGAAGGAGCGGCTCGGCAACGTAACGCTGCAGGTCGGCGATATCATCGTGCTCCAGGGCTCACGCAAGGAACTGCCGGGTTTCCTGCAGGAGTTCGGCTGCCTGCCGCTGGCGCAGCGGGAAATCCTGCTCGGTACGATCCGGCGTGCCTATCTGCCGCTTCTGGTGCTTTTTGCGGCCATGGGCAGCACGGCTATTGGCATTCTGCCGGTGCCGATCGCGTTTTTCGGCGCGGCACTGGCTATGGTTGTGTTTCGGGTCATTCCGCTGCGTGATGTTTATCGCTCCGTCGACGGGCCGATTCTGGTGATGCTGGCGACGCTCATTCCGGTCAGCGATTCCTTGCGCACAAGTGGTGGAACCGATGTCATCGCCAACTGGCTGGGCGAGGTGGCATCGCAATTGCCACCGGCCGGTGCGCTGGCCCTAATCCTGATAGCCGCCATGGCGGTGACGCCCTTTCTCAACAATGCGGCGACCGTGCTGGTCATGGCGCCGATCGCCGCCAGCTTCGCCACGGCGCTTGGATACAGGCCTGAAGCCTTCCTGATGGCGGTTGCCATCGGCGCCGGCTGTGATTTTCTGACCCCGATCGGGCACCAGTGCAACACGCTGGTGATGGGCCCGGGCGGTTACCGCTTCAGCGACTATCCGAGGCTGGGACTGCCCCTGTCCCTGGTCATCATCATCGTCAGCATCCCGGCGCTCACCTATGTCTGGCCGCTGCAGTAGTCATTGCTGGTAAGGCGATGGCGCGATAGAACCGCCACGGTCGCCCCCAACGCCAACCTCGGAGGTTAGGGGTAAAGAATTTTCTGTTTGCTTTATGTAATGTTATTTCGTAACAAGGCAAACATCGACTGCGTCCGCTGAAATTTCACAGGGAGGTGGCGCAGGGGTGGTTGTGACTTTTTACAGGATGTGTCAGGTCTTGGTTTGATGGTGCTGCTTCCAACAAGACTCGGAAGCGGCTGAAAAGGGAACACGGTGAGGACGACCCAATAGGGGCCGAAACCGTGGCTGCCCCCGCAACTGTAAGCGGAGAGTGCGTTCACGATATCCCACTGGCGACGCCGGGAAGGGGTGAATGCGCATCGACCCGCAAGCCAGGAGACCTGCCATCAAACCGATCAACCGCAACGGACGGGGTGTTCCGATGGAAAAAATCTGGCTTGCTGCCGGGGGCTCTGCGCCCCTGCGCATGATTGCCATTTTGTCTCCGGGAAAAACCACCGGAGGAATGGAATGGCGACATCATCTTCGAACAAACAACACACGATCACTGTTTGCACCGACTGCCGGATTACCGGCAAGCCCTGCCGGCCAGGACTTGAGCTGCTTGCCCGGCTGAACGAGAGCCTCGCGGCACTGAAGCAGCCGCTGGACCAGGACTTTTCGGTTTCGGGCACGGCCTGCATGGCCGGTTGCACGCGACCCTGCACCATTGCGTTCCAGGCGAGCGGCAAGGCGACATACCTGTTCGGCGACATCCTGCCGGATCAGGATATCGACGATCTCGTGGCCTTCGCGGCCGTTTATGCAGACCGGGCCGACGGCCTGACGCGGCAGGCGGAGCGTCCGCGCGGATTGAACGGCAAGACCATTGCGCGGGTGCCTGCAACCTTGCTTGCATCGGAGTTGCTTGCGGAGCGCCTGCAATGACGGGCCTGATCACGGGGTGGCGCCCATGAATTGCGCTTCCGAAGGGGCACGGGTCGTCGCCCGCGCGCTCAGCTGGGGGCCGCGTCCCGGTCTTATGCTGGTTCGCGATGTCAGCTTTTCCATCGAGCCGGGCAGCCGGCTCGTGATCCTGGGTCCCAATGGTGCCGGGAAATCATCGCTGCTGCGATGCCTCTATCGCGCCGTGCGGCCGCTGCAGGGCACGGTCGAGATCGACGGCGAGGATCTTTGGAGCCTGACGGCCCGCGACGCTGCCCGGACAATTGCCGTCGTGCTGCAGGAAATGCCCGCGGATTTTCCGTTCAGCGTCCGCGATGTCGTCACCATGGGGCGGATCCCGCGCCGCCAGGGCATGAACGGCTGGACCGATGTCGACCGGGAAAGGGTGACCCACGCCCTCGACCATCTCGATCTCGCCCATCTGGCCGGACGCCAGTTTTCAACATTGTCCGGTGGCGAGAAGCAGCGTGTCCTGGTGGCACGCGCGCTGGCGCAGGAGCCGCGCATCATCATCCTCGATGAGCCGACCAATCACCTGGATATCCGCCACCAGCTGGAAATCCTCGGCCTTTTGCGTAGCCTGCAGCTCACCATCGTGACTACCCTCCACGATATCAATCTTGCTGCGGATTTCGCGACCGAGGTCGCCATCATGCAGGACAGCCGCATGACCTATTTTGGCGTGCCGGATGAGGTTCTGACGTCGACGGCGATCTCATCGACCTTCGGCGTTACGGCCACCGCCCATCGCCCTTCGGGCAATCACGCCCGCTTTTCCTTTTCCCTTTCACACTGAACGGAGACAATCATGATCAGAAAAGTGCTTTCAACAGCGGCCGCGAGCCTGCTTTTTACAGCGATCCTGGCCGCTCCGGCGGTTGCGCAGCCTACGACGGTCAAAAGCTGCAACCGCGATGTGACCTTCGATACGGTGCCTAAGCGGGCGGTCTCAAATGACGTCAACCTGACCGAGATGATGCTCGCCCTGAAGCTGCAGGATCATATGGTCGGCTACACCGGCGTCTCGGGCTGGAAGACGCTCGACGAAACGCTCCGTGCGGGTGTCAAAGCCCTGCCGGAACTTTCGGCGAAATATCCGACCAAGGAGGTTTTGCTGAATGTCGATGCCGACTTTTATTTTGCCGGCTGGAACTATGGCATGAAGGTCGGCGGTGAGGTGACGCCCGAAACGCTCGCGCCTTTCGGGATCAAGGTTTACGAACTGACTGAATCCTGCATTCACATCATGGCCAAGGGAAAGCCGACGATGGACGACATGTTTGTCGATCTGCTCAATCTCGGCAAGATCTTCCAGGTCGAGGACCGGGCCGAGGCGTTGGTCGCCGGATACCGCGAGAAACTAGAGGGCATCAGTGCCAAGATCGGCACGGTCAAGGAGCCGGTCCGAGTCTTCGTGTATGATTCCGGCGAAGAGAAGCCCTTTACCTCCGGTCGCTTCGGCATTCCGACCGCGATGATCGAGGCCGCGGGCGGGCGCAATGTCATGGACGGCGTCGAAAAGAGCTGGACGGAAGTCTCCTGGGAGCCGGTCATCGAATCCAACCCGCAGGTGATCGTCATCGTCAATTATGGCGAGGTGACTGCGGAACAGAAGATCGCCTTCATGAAGAACAATCCCGCCTTCAAAGCGATCGATGCCGTCAAGAACGGCCGTTTCGTGGTTCTCGAATACATCGAGGCGACACCGGGACCGCGCAATGTCGATGCCATCGCCCGGCTGGCCGCCGCGTTCCACCCCAATACCATGTAGCTTTGCCAGGCTCTGATGCCGCCGGACGGATTTCGGCGGCATCTTCGCCACGGGACCATATCGAACAATGACTATGAAAACTTCCCTTGCCGGCTTAACCGTCCTCCTGCTGCTGGCCCTGTCGGTCTCGGCCGGCGTCTCGCTGGGCTCCGCACCTGTGCCCCTCTCGACAGTCTGGTCGATCCTCGTCAACAGGCTGATGCCGGGGATGCTTGACGTCGTCTGGTCGGCGGGGCGTGAAAGCATTGTCTGGGACGTGCGGTTTCCGCGGGTGATCCTTGGCGGCCTCGTCGGTGCGGGTCTGGCCGTCACCGGTGCGGTGCTGCAGTCGGTGACGCGCAATCCGCTGGCCGATCCACATCTGCTGGGGGTCTCTTCAGGCGGAGCCCTGGGAGCGATCATCGCCCTTCTGCATACAGGGCTGGTCTTTGGGCTCGTCACGGTTCCCTTGTTTTCCTTTGCCGGTGCGCTGCTGGCAACCCTTGCCGTTGCCGGTGTCAGCCGATTGACCGGGCAGGGGGCCGACAGGCTGGTTCTGTCGGGCGTCGCCGTCGCCTTCGTCCTGACTGCGCTGGCCAATCTGATGATCTTTCTCGGCGATCCGCGCGCCGTCCACACCGTCATCTTCTGGATGCTCGGAGGGCTCGGACTGGCGCAATGGTCGCATCTGAGCTATCCGGCGATCGTTCTTGGCGTCTGCCTTTCATGGCTTGTCTTAAGGGCACGGGAGATCAATGCGCTTGCCATGGGAGATGAGACGGCACTGACGCTTGGCATCCCCGTTCCGCGGTTTCGCATGATGCTGTTCGTCGTCACGGCGCTGCTGACCGGTGTCATGGTCGCCTTTTCCGGCGCGATCGGCTTCATCGGGTTAATGGTGCCGCATTTCGTGCGGCTGATCGTCGGTAGCGACAATATCCGGGTCATTCCATTGTCGGCGGCGTTCGGTGCCATAGCGCTGATCTGGGCGGATGTCGTGGCGCGGATCGTCATGGCACCGGAGGACATGCCGATCGGCGTTGTGACCGGACTGGTGGGCGGTATTGCCTTCATCGCGATTTTGCGCCGGCGTTCCTTCTGATGCCCATGGAAAAGACCCATTCAAATCCTAATTGCCTCGCCTATGATAAGTGTGGCTATGACTTTTGTGTCGACACGAGGCAGTGAACAGGAATGAAGCGATGAGCATGGATGCGCCGTTGTGCACCCCGACAGAGATCTTGTCCTTCTGGTTTGAGGAGTTGCAGCCGGAACATTGGTTCCAGCCACCGCCGGGGCTTGACGAGCAATGTCAGCGGCGGTTTCTCTCAACGCATCTGTCGTTGGCACGTGGCATCGCACCTCTCTGGCGCGCAACCCCGGAAAACCGGCTTGCGGCCCTCATCGTTCTCGATCAACTGCCACGCAATATCTACCGCGCCACGCCAATGGCCTTTGCCACCGATGGTCTGGCGCTCAACGAGGCGAAGCTTGCCATCGCCGAGGGCGCTGATTTGGCCGTTCCACCGGATCACCGTTGCTTTTTTACATGCCCTTTGAACACTCCGAAAATCTCGCCGATCAGGTTCTGTCGGTGCAGCTGTTTACCGAACTGGCTGATCCACATTATCTCGATTTCGCTATTCGCCACCACGAAGTCATCCGCCTGTTCGGTCGCTTCCCGCACCGCAACCGGATAATGGGTCGGGCCTCGACATCGGCGGAAGAGGCCTATCTCAGCCAGCCAGGCGCTGGTTTTTAGAGGATTTGTTTCTGTGTCACTATTTTAGGTGCATGCGCCTTTTGCATCCGAAGTCACTGATCCCTATTCATTCGGAATGATGAGATCGTTCGACGATTCTCGATCGCGCATTTCCAGACTATGTTCAAAGGACCAAAGCTTGCCGACGCCATTTAAATTTCTGGTCGTTTTACTCTCGCTGTGGATGACGCTGTCAGCTCTGCCCGCACGTGCGCAGGATGCCGCAGCACCCGTTCCCGAAGCGCAGACGGATGTTGTGAGCGCGCAGAGCCAGGCGACCGACCAACTGAATGCTGCCCGCGAAGAGCTGAAGCGCCTAACCGATCTGGTCGATAAAGCCAAAACCGACGACAATCGGTTGGCCGAACTCAAAGTCGATGTCGATGCAACGGCCAAGAGTATCATCGGGACCTCTATCGCCACCCGGCCGCGGCTAGACGAAATCAAAGCGCGCCTGGCGGAACTCGGAGACCCACCGGCGGAGGGCGCGCCGCCGGAAGCCGGTATCGTCAGCCAGGAGCGGGAACGACTGATCGCGGAACGCGGCGAGATCAACGCGTTGACGGGGGATGCTGAAAACCTGTCGATCCAGGCGACAAAACTCTCCAATTCAATCACGGCAACACGGCGCGCACTGTTTTCCAATACGCTCCTGCAGCATACCACGATCAATCTGGAGGTTCTGCAGAGTGCCTCCTCCTCCTTTGTAACCGAGGGTCAGGAACTGTCACGCAGCCTGACGAGCTGGATTTCCTTTGCCTGGAAATATAAGCGCCTGCAGCTGCTGACAGCGATTTTCCTGTCGCTCTGCGCGGCGCTGTTTTTCCTGTCCGGCAGCTACCGCCTGTTTTCCCCGCTGATCCGTCGCGATGTCACGGATATGGAGCCGGGTTACATCACCAGGCTGTCCGTTGCTTTCTGGTCGACGATGATTCCAACGACCGCGGCGAGCGCCTTCGTGCTGTCGAGCTACTTTTTCCTGCAGTCCTTCAATGTCCTGCGCCCCGACATTGCGCCGATTATCGCGATCACGCTTGCCGTCAGTGTCGGCCTTTTGTTCGTGGCGACGTTGGCCAATGCCGTGCTGGCGCCCAGTGAAGGCAATTGGCGTCTGGTGCGCGTCTCCAATCTTGGTGCGCGACGCTTGATGTTCGCGATTATCGCGATGGCTACGATCAATTGCCTGGATTATCTGCTCGGCGGTATCAGCGAAGCCATGGGCTCGCCTGTCGTGCTGACCGTGGTCAAGAGCCTTTTTGCCTCGCTTTTCATCGGTTTCATTCTGATGATCATGGCGCTGATCAAGCCCATCCTGCCTGTCGGTGCGCCGCTTGACAGCCCTGGTCTTCCCTGGCCGCGGGCCATGTCGGTCCTTTTCGTCGTTGCCGGCGGCCTTCTGATTGCGACGGCGGTGATTGGCTATGTCGGGCTTGCGCGGTTCATCGCGACGCAGATCGTGGTGACCAGCGCGATCCTGGTCACGGCCTATATCGGGATCCTGACCGGCAAGGCTGTGGCCAAGCAGAATGCTTTTGCCGATACGGTCGTCGGGCGTTTTCTCGAAAAACGTTTCGGCATGGGGCAGGTGGCTCTCGACCAAGCCGGGCTCGCTGCTGGCCTTGGCATCTATGCGCTGGTTGTTGTGTTTTTTATTCCGCTGATCCTGCTGCAATGGGGCTTCAAGATCGCCGATATCCAAGCCTGGGCTTACAGGCTGTTCACGGAAATCAAGATCGGCAGCATTACGATTTCGCTGGTCGGAATCTTTGCGGGCATTCTGCTGTTTGCCGCCGGCTATCTGATAACGCGTTGGTTTCAGCGCTGGCTCGATGGTAGCGTCATGGCGCGTTCACGCGTCGATGCCGGGGTGCGAAACTCGATCAGGACCGGCGTCGGCTACCTCGGGGTCGGCCTCGCCGGGCTTATCGGCATCTCAGCCGCGGGTCTCGATCTTTCCAGTCTTGCGCTGGTCGCCGGTGCCTTGTCGCTCGGTGTCGGTTTCGGCCTGCAGAACATCGTCTCCAACTTCGTCTCCGGCCTTATCTTGCTCGTCGAGCGCCCTTTCAAGGTCGGAGACTGGGTGGTCACCGGCACGACTGAGGGGTTCGTCAAGCGGATTTCGGTTCGCGCCACCGAGATTGAAACCTTCCAACGCCAGTCGATCATGGTGCCAAATTCGCTGTTCATCAATGCGTCCGTCGGCAACTGGACCCATCGCAACAAGCTCGGCCGTTCGGATATACCCGTCATTGTCGGTTACGACACCGCGCCTAGGAAGGTGATGGACTTGCTCCTGGAAATTGCCGAGGCGCATCCTCTGGTCCTGCGCAATCCGTCGCCAATGGCAGTCTTCACGGCTTTTGGCGAGACGACCATGACGTTCGAACTACGGGTCTATGTTGCCGATATCGTTAATGGTGGCGGGGTGCGCAACGATCTGCGGTTGGAAATTTTCGAGCGCTTCCGCGCCGAAGGCATCGGTTCGCCGTTCCTGCAGCAGACCGTCGAAGAGGAGCCAGCGCTTGCAGTGCAGGAGGTTGCGAGGGACGCACCTGCGGTGACCGACGAGGACGCGCCAATGGCGGTTGATGCCAAGCCGGTCACAACACCGCGCCGGCCGCGTCGTGTCGGGTCCAGCACGCCGGGTGAACCATCGTAATGCTCATCACGACCATATTCACGCTGTATTCAGCCGCCTTGCAATAAAACCTGTGCAACGCCTTCATTCACAGTCTAGTCTTTGAACGGCTGAAAAAGGATAGCGTTTTATCCATGGCATGTCGCTTTGGAACTGCGCGCATAGAGGGCGGCGTTCGCGCCGATGGGCAATGAAGACAGCGTCGTGTGCATTTCTTCTCGTCATTCTTGCTGCTGTTCCGGCAGCGGCCGCCACCATTACCAACAAGGACACTGAAACAGCGGTGCTTGTCGTGGTCGAAGGCGAAAGCCGTATGGAGATTGCAATTGATGCCGGTGGCTCGGAATCGATATGCCCGGCCGGCTGTTTTCTCACCACCCCGAGCGGCGACCGTATTGGGCTGCAGGGCGATGAGAACGTTGAGATCATCAACGGTTCCGCGGTCGTCAAGTAAAGGGCACTCCCTCCGGGCTGTTTACTGATGGCCACATGCGGCAAAGCTGGAACGGTTGCCTCGCGAAGAATGCCATCCCCCATGCAGATCGAGAGAAACAGCGTTTTTTCATTGGCTGCTTCTGATACCCACCGGTCTATTTCCATCATCTATTTCAGCAAGCGGTTAACGACTGCGAAAACCTTTCTGCGTAGCTTGTTTGCGGGGACAATCTTTCAGATAGGCGATCTATGTCATTTTTTGGCGTTTCCGGAATGTACTATTCCGGTGAATCCTTGCAGCAGCACCGCATTGTGCTTGCCGAAGACTCAAACCTTTTTTCGGCCATGGTGTCGAAGCGGCTCAAGGAGCTGCTTGATATCGATGTAATCGTCTGCCGTGACTACGACGATCTTCAGTTTTCGGTGGAGAATTCATCCTTCCCCGCGACGCTGGCGATATCCAACATCAATCTTCCCGGTGCCGAAAACGGCGAAGCGCTATCTTATCTCACGGATATGAGCGTTCCAACGATCGTGTTCACGGGGACTTTCCAGGAAAGCATACGCGAGAAGATCCTTGCCAAGGACATCGTCGATTATGTCCTCAAGGATAGCGTCTTTGCCGTCGATATGCTGGCGGAATCGGTCTGCCGCTTTCTCACCAACCACCAACACCATGTGCTGATCGTCGATGACAGTCCGACGGCACGGGCGCTGTTGACGACGCAGCTCAAGCGTTACAATTTCCGTACGAGCTCCGCGGAAAATGGTGCGATTGCGCTTGAGATTTTGAAGGCCAATCCGGATATCGGCCTGATGATTACCGACTACAACATGCCCGATATGGATGGTTTCGAGTTGACGCGACGCATTCGCGGCAGCCACGGCCCGCACCAGCTGCGCATCATCGGCGTGTCCTCCTCTGCAAACCGCCTCTTGTCGGCCCGTTTTCTCAAGGCAGGTGGCAATGACTTCATGCTGCGCCCCTTTATCAACGAAGAGTTCTATTGCCGCGTGAACCAGAATCTGGACACTTTGACAAGGATTCAGACAATGACCCCGAAGGCGGTACGTAAGGCGTAATTTTATTAGAAGTTACTGATTTTCCTCTGTTTTCAGCGAATTGTGCAACACCGCGGGTATAATTCTGCGTTCTCACTCATTCCGCGTTCCAAATTAACCAATTTGAAACAACGAAACGGTTTGATTGTGCCAACGAGGAGAATTGATGGGCGAGGTGAAACGGCAAATTGTGCCAATTGCCCGCCTCTTTTTCCACCTAAATAAAATGTTCGAGTCAGCCTTTCATGGGGAAGCGCCTCCGGCTCAACGATGGGATTGGTAGGAACGTGAGCTTTCTCAAAGCGCTAGGGCATGGGAACAACGTGCAGAAGCATCCCGACAAGCGGATGCTTCTCGTTGAAGATTCCCGGATGTTCTCGACGGCGCTGAAGCATGGCTTGGAAACCACGCATGGAATCGCGGTGACGCACTGCTCATCACTGGAGGCGCTGCAGGCTTTGTTAGTGGACGTCGCTGCTGCAGATTTTTCCCTTGCCGTGCTTGATCTCAACCTGCCCGATGCGCCCAACTGCGAGGCTCTGGATTTCGTTCTCTCAAAGGGGATTGCCGCTATTGTTTTCACGGGTACTTTCAACAATACGACGCGCGACTATATCCTTTCGAAGAATGTGCTTGATTGTGTCCTGAAGAACCAACCGGACTCCATCGGCCTTCTCATCGCAGCGGTTGATAGGGCGCTGACCAATAGCAAGACCCATGTCCTGCTTGCCGATCTCGGATGAAGCGTCCCGCTGTGAACTCGTTCAACTGCTGACACGACAACAGTTCCAAGTTACTGCTGTTGAAAGCGGTGTAAGGGTTTTGGAGTTGTTGGAGAGTGCCGAGATTTTTGACGTCGTCGTGACGGATGGCACCCTGTCTGACATGTCGGCATATGATCTGTTATCGGAAATCCGGCTTCGTTATGGCGAGGACGCCTTGGGCGTTGTTGCACTTGACGATCGTGAAGACCGCCAGCAGGTGGTGCGGTTCCTGCGCAACGGCGGCAGCGATTGCATACAAAAGCCTTTTCTGGCCGACGAATTTATAAGCCGTATATTTCAGGTGGCCAGTATTCAGAGGCGTGTTCAAGCGCTGCACAGTATCGCTGCACGGGACTATCTGACGGACATCTACAATCGCCGCTATTTTTTCCAGGTCGGTCCCCGCCTGGTTGATCAATGCCTGCGACGGGGCGGCGTTACCTCGATCGCCATCCTTGATATCGACCATTTCAAGCGCTTAAACGACACCTATGGCCACGAGGTCGGTGATTTGGTGCTGAAAGCCGTCGCCAAAAGGCTTCTTGCGCAAGTGGGGGAAGAGCATTTGCTGGCGCGCCTTGGTGGCGAGGAGTTCGGGATCCTTTTCAACAACCTCAACGTCGCCGATGCGAGCAGCTTCTGTGAAGATTTGAGGATTGACCTCGCCTCTGCGAAGGTGGTTGCGGATGACGAGGAACTCTCCGTGACCGTCTCCATTGGCTTGGCGACGATCGAGAGCCATGAATCCTTCGACAATTACCTGAATGCAGCGGACCAGTTCCTCTATATGGCTAAATATGCTGGTCGCAATCGGATTGTATCGGAATTGACGCTTCTCAACTCCATCGCGTCCTGACCGCAGGCGTATCGCCCGGCGAATTTCCCTGAGAATATTAGCAAAGATTTAGATTTTTTTGTAGATACTCGCAAAGGATGTGTTTTTGCGCATCCTTAACAAAGGTAAGTTATGACGCACGACTTTGAGAATATTCTAGACATTCTCCGGCAGGGCATCCTAATGCTGGATTCCGGCAACCGCGTCAGCTTCGTCAACCAGAATGTTCCGCTGATTTTCGGTCTTCCCCAGGGCGTCATCCGGGAAGGAATGACGGTGGGTGAACTCCAGACGGTCGTGGGGGCGTTTTGACAGCGCCGGACGGGCTGGACACTTGGTTGGAGCGACTGGATCCCGCAAGCTCCGATTCTTTTCAGCTTTCCCTTATCAGTGGACGAACAGTATCGCTGACCTGTTTGCAATCCCGTGTCGGCGGTTGGATTGTTATCTGTGATGATATCTCGATGCTTGTCCGCGTCGAAGTTAGCCTGCAGCTGCAGAATCACCGTTTTGACGCTGCCCTGAACAACATGCCACATGGGCTCTGCATGTTCGATTCGGAGACAAAGCTTATATTGTGCAATGCGTCTTATGCAAAAATGTACATGTTGCCCGAACGGCTCACGCAACCTGGAACGTCGCTGGGGGATATCCTCAGCTATCGTCATAAGGCTGGGAACGGGCCTGCCAATAGCCAAACCTATCACAATGTTGCCGTGGAGGCGAATGCCAAGGGGCTGATAGCAAGCCAGAACATTATTCTGATGGATGGTCGAATCATCAAGATCACCCACAATCCCATGCAGAACGGGGGCTACGTCGCCACACATGAGGATGTAACCCAGACCGTCCGCCTCTCGGAGGAAGTGCTGCAGCATCGCGACAAGCTCGAAGCCACTGTACAGGCAAGAACCGCTCAAATAGAGCGGCAGGCTCTGGAGCTGGAACGCATGCTCGACCAGGAGCGGAATATCAACGAGTTGCAGCGGCAGTTCGTGGCAATGGCTTCACACGAGTTTCGCACGCCGTTGGCGATTATCGATGCCGCCGCGCAGCGGTTACAGCGGAAAAAAGGCGATGTCGCACCGGAATTTCTCAGTGAAAAAGTCGATCAGATCTCGGATGTCGGTTTCCCGAATTGTCGATCTCATGGAAAGCATTCTTTCCGCTGGGCGTCTGGACAATGGAAAAATCGAAATCAGCTATCAAGATTGCGGTATTGCTCAACTTGTGAAGCAGTGTTGCGACCGGCAGGCGATGATCAGCCGTGCGCACAATTTTCACCTTGATCTGGAAGGGCTGCCCGCGCATATCGACGCGGACAATCAAACACTGGGCCAGGTTTTCACCAATCTCTTGTCGAATGCGGTCAAATATTCGCCCGGCGCACCTGATATTCGGGTCACGGGTTGGGAAGAAAGGGGAAACGTGAAGATCTCGATCAGCGACAATGGCGTCGGGATCGACGCAGAGGATCTGCCCCGGATGTTCCAGCGTTACTTTCGGGCGCGCACCTCCACGGGTATCGCAGGAACGGGCATTGGCCTGAACCTGGTAAAGCAGATCATCGAGTTACACCAAGGCTCTGTTGATATCGAAAGTAAGAGGGAGGAGGAACGACATTTACTGTGACGCTCCCCGTGAAAGCACCAAACCAGACACCGTCCTTGTCCAAGCACACTGATGCTGCCTAAAGAAATGATGCGACCATGATAACAATTCTTTGCATTGATGATGAAGCCGATATCCGCTCGCTGATCGTGGAGGAACTGCAGGAGGCAGGATTCAACACGCTCGAGGCATCCAACGGCCGGGAAGGCCTCGAGGTGCTGATCGCAAAATGGCCCGATATCGTCATCTGTGATATCACAATGCCGGAGATGGATGGACATAGCTTGATTGCGGAAATTCAGGTCAACTATCCTGATCTCACCAATATCCCGTTCATTTTCCTGACCGCCCTGACCGACCGGCAGAACAAGCTCGATGGACTCAAAGCCGGCGCTGCCGACTACCTCACCAAGCCGATCGACTTCGATCTCTTGATGGCAAAGGTCTCCGGCTGCGTCGTCCGCATCGAGAACGATCGCAAGACCGGCCGCTCCTTCTAGGCTCGTCATATGACGCAAACGACGCTTCGGGACTGTCGCCGTTCAGCGTGCGGCCTGTAGCGTCAGCTTGCGCTCGGCGCGTTCCTGTTGGGGTGAGCGGTTATAGAGCTCGCGATAACACTTGGAAAAATGCGAGGCGGAAACGAAGCCGCAGGCGACCGCCACTTCAACGACGGGCATGGCCGACTGGACGAGTAGATGGCGTGCGCGGTCCAGCCGGATTTCCAGATAGTAGCGGGCAGGGGAGCGACCCATTTCCTGGCGGAACAGGCGTTCGATCTGGCGGCGCGAAAGGCCGGCGCTGTCGGCGATCTCCAGCAGCGACAAGGGCTCCGAGAGGTTGCCTTCCATCAGTTCGATGATCGACAGGACCTTGGCATTCTGGACCCCCAGACGGGCGCGCAGTGGCAGGCGCTGGCGGTCATGCGGGCCGCGCACGCGGTCGGTCAGGGCCTGCTCGCAGACGCGGTTGACGAGGTTTTCGCCAAAATCCTGGTCGATCAGGTTGAGCATCATGTCGAGCGAGGCCGTACCGCCGGCGCAGGTGTAGATATTTCCGTCGATTTCGTAGAGATCGGCATAGACATCGACCTGGGGAAGCTTTCGGCAAAGCCGGGCAGGTTTTCCCAGTGAATAGCACAACGCTTGCCAGTCAAGAGGCCGGCAGAGGCCAGCACATGGGCGCCCGTACAGAGGCTGCCGACGGAGACGCCGCGATTGTAGACTTCGCGCAGCCAGGCATTGACGGATTTGTTGTAGAAATCTTCGACATAAATGCCGGAACAGACCAGCACCATGGAGGGACGGTTTTCGCCGCCCAGATATTTGCGTTCGTCGGCCAAGGATGAATTGACCTCGATACCGATACCGCTCGACGACAGCACCTGAAGGCCATCGGTCGAGGCGAGGCGCCACGTATAGGCCTCGTAGCCGAGCATGCGGTTTGCTATGCGCAGGGTCTCGATCGCCGCGGAAAACGGCAGCATGGAAAAGTTCGGCACCAGAAAGAAAACGAGGGATCGTTTTTTAGTCATTGGCTTGTTCATGAGACGGTTCCATGGCCAGAGGATGTCGCATTTGTCACGTGGAATCTGGATTCCCAGCTGGCCTGAATACGACATTCGCATGGATGTCCGCGACGGGGAAGAAATAAATATTTGCGACATGGGGCGTGCCGCCTCAAAACTGGTCATTCGGCGATGCGGGCGCCTATTCTTTTTGCCTTCAGCGACGAATATGTCGTTTTCGGAAAACTATGCTGGAAGATGAACGGTCGTTCGTGGAGGTTCCCAATGGTTGCAGAGTTTGCAATTTGCGACGTGTGCGGCTCGCCCATTGCCGCATGTCGGATTTGGAGTATTCGAAGTTTGTGACCCTGTCGTTGCGTACCGAAAGACGCTGAATCAAAAGGGCACTCCGCCGTCATGGTGGAATGCCCTTATCATGCGTCGATCCGATTTCGACAGGACGGTTCGTCCTTTTGTTCTGCCGGGATCAGTGATGTCATCGTGTCGGTTTGCCGCTCTTGGAGGCGGAGGCGGATGGGAAGCCGATATCCTTCAGCGTATCGTAGGAAAGGCCTTCGAAGGCACGTTCGGTGCGGTGCTGCTGCCATGCGCCGACCATACGAGCGCGCAGGGCGAGCACGGACAGGAACAGGCTGGTGGAAAGCGTCGGACGACGTCCGGAAGCGCTGTGTTCAAAGCTTGAGAAAGTCATTGTTCTGGTTCCTTTTGAGGTTTTGGGTTTCAAAAGGTCGCGACCATGTCAGGATAATGCCGCAACCTCATTCATCATTCCAACGAATATATTTGATGTTCTGCATCAAATATCGTTGTGCTTTAGCTTCCGTGAAAACGCGATGTCCTGATGCAGCGATGGGGGCAGGGCATCGATTTCCCGTGCCGCCTTGCGGCGGTTATCGGCAATTCTGCGGACTTGCCGATCACGCGTCATTTGCAGCAGCAGCGGTGCGATCACACGACGGACAACAAAGGCGAAGTTTCCGGCGCGCAGGCGGACTGCGGTTTCGGTTTGCAGACTCGACTTTAGGGACATGGGAGGCTCCTTTCGTCTCGTTCGATGTTTGCAACTTGACTATCGCGCTTCGGTGATGTTCAATCAAACGAAATGATGTGATGTTATCTTGAAGAAAAATTGATCCTGGAGCTTCCCCATGAACATGATGCTGCGACATGCCCTTCCGCTTCTGGAAATGGACATTCTGAAAACCTTCGTCGCCATCGCCGAAACCGGAAACTTCACCACGGCGGCCGAAACGGTCTACAGAACGCCATCTGCGGTTTCGATGCAGATCAAGAAGCTTGAGGAAATGCTCGGCTGCGTGCTGTTCTTGCGGGACGCCCGTTCGGTGTCACTGACGCCGAACGGGGAACTGCTGCTTGGCTATGCGCGCCGCCTGCTGGCGCTCAACAACGAGGCCGTATCGCGCTTCCTGCTCCCGGATATGAACGGCGTCGTGCGCGTCGGTGCGCCTGAGGATATCGGCGAGCGTATTCTTCCAGAGGTGTTGAAGCGCTTTGCGGAATCCTATCCCAACGTCACCGTCGATGTGATGATCGGCAACAGCAGTGTCCTTCGCAAGCGTGTCGAGGAGCACCGGATGGATATTGCCCTGTTCAACAGCATGGCCGGCGAGAATTCCGGGGCGGAGAAATTCTCATGTCGGAAAGACTGGTCTGGACCGGCACCAAATGCGGCACGGCGCATACGCGTGACCCCTTGCCCATCTCGATGTGGGAGGATGGCTGCGTCTGGCGCGCCGACGCCGTCGAAAAGCTTTCGAGAGCCGGGCGCAAATTCCGCGTTGCCTTCCTCAGCGCCCATACGACGGGCCAGCGGGCAGCCATTCAGGCGGATCTGGCCATTGCGCCCCTACCGCGTTACCTCGTGCAGGGTGACCTCGTGGCGCTGGGCGAGAGCAACGGCCTGCCGGAACTAGGCTATTACAATATCGGCCTGCAGGTCATCGACAAAGCATCGCCGCCAGTGCTGGCCGTGGCCGATCACGTGCGTGCGGCCTTCGTCGATCTGCAGTAGAGCTTCGTTCGGGGGCGAACAGCGATCAGTCGTCTGCCTTTTTCAGCCAGCGCAGCACCCTGATTTCATCCTCGTCCATCCAGCGCGTCAGGGTTTCGCTGCGGCTAGGCCGTATTTTTAGGAGCGCGGAAAGCTCATTGGCCTCGAAATCGGCAAAAACCTTAGGATGGATATAGGACGAGCGGCAGACGGCGCGCGTGTTGACCAGACGGGCGGCGACGGAATCGATGATCTCGTTGACCTGCCGCGTCCGCTGGCTCTGGCTTGACGCGGGCTCGATCGCCGCAAGCGCAGTCGCCGCCATGCGGGTCGCACCCCAGGTCCGGAACTGGCGCGAGGAGAAGGCACCGCCGCTGGCGTCGCGGATATAGGCGTTGACGTCCTGCGAGCGGATCGCATGCCGCTTGCCCTCTTCGTCCATATATTGGAACAGATGCTGGCCGGGCAGTTCCTGCAGCATGCGGATGGCGCGTGTGATGCGCCGGTCGCTGTGGCTGAGGCGCCATTCCTTGCCGGATTTCCCCTTGAAATTGAAATGCACGCTGGAGCCTTCGATCTTCACATGCCGGTTGCGCAATGTGGTGAGCCCGTAGGAGCCGTTTTCCTGCGCGTAGGTCGCGTTGCCGACACGAATGAAAAGATTGTCCAGCAGCCAGACGACGGTTGCGAGCGCCTTATCGATGCCCAGCTTGCGCAAGCGAAGATCGCCGTCCACCCGTTCGCGGATCTTCGGCAGACGGGCTGCAAAGGCGGGGAGTTGCGCGAATTTCGCCTTGCCGCGTTCCTCGGACCAGTCCGGATGGTATCGGTATTGTTTCCGACCCTTGGCATCGCGTCCGGTCGCCTGCAGGTGCGTGCGCGGTTCGGCGGAGATGACAACGTCGGTATAGGCGGGGGAATGGCCAGTGCCGAGATACGGTCGATCACGTCAGAATCGGTGACGCGCTTGCCGTTCTCGTCATAATACAGAAAGCCGCGCTTGCCCGCCTTTCGCGTGATGCCGCTCTCCAGACCATCGATATAGAGGAGGTCGGCGGCGGCATCGCTGCTGCGAGCCTCTCCGTCGTCCTCCGGCCTGATATGGGTGATGATCTGATCCACAGCCGCAGAACGCCGTTCCGCGAACTTGGTTCCGGGACTGCTGATACCAGGTCGAAATCAGTCGCGGCTGCGCCGCCTGCGCCGTCCGCCACCTTCGCCATCGTCGGCCAGCACCTTGCGCTCCGGCAGGGTCACCACGGCCGAAAGCTTGGGGAAGGTATCGACCTTGTTCGGCAGAGCCATGGCGTAGACGAAATGCTCCTGGAACTTCGGCTCCAGCGCCGTCTCGATCTTCTCGATGCGGTTGACCGTCTGCTCGATTTCGCGGCGGTGGCTACGGTTGAGCAGAGCCATCAGCGCGCCGGTTCCGGCCGCGTTTCCAACAGCCTTCACTTCGGACAGGTCGCAGTCCGGAATGAGCCCGAGCACCATGGCGTATTTGGGATCGATGAACGAGCCGAAAGCGCCGGCAAAGCGGATCGTATCGACATGCTCGATCTCGAGCTTTTCCATCAGAAGCTTGATGCCGGCATAGAGTGCGGCCTTGGCGAGCTGGATGGCGCGCACGTCGTTCTGGGTAACCGTGATGCGCTGCTCGCCGTCGTGCAGCAGATAGGAGAACGTGCGGCCGTTTTGGAGGATACGCGGGCTCTTTTCCGCCATCGCACCATCGACGACGCCGTCTTCCGAGATGATGCCGGCAAGATACATTTCCGCGACCACCTCGATAATCGCCGAGCCGCAGATGCCGGTGACGCCCACCGCAGCCGCATCCTCGGCAAAACCCTCTTCATCCGACCACTTCTCGACACCGATGACGCGGAATTTCGGCTCCAGCGTCACGGGATCGATGCGCACGCGCTCTATTGCACCGGGAGCGGCCCGCTGTCCCGAGGAGATTTCGGCACCTTCGAAGGCCGGGCCGGTGGGCGAGGAGGCGGCGACGCAGCGTTTGCTGTTGCCGAGCACGATTTCGGCATTGGTGCCGACATCGACGAGCAGCATCATCTTGTCTTGCCGATAGGGGCCTTCGGCAAGCGTTGCGCCTGCGGCGTCAGCGCCGACATGGCCAGCGATGCAGGGCAACATGTAGAGCCGTGCGCCCCTGTTGACGTCGATGTCGATCTCGTGCGCCCAGAACTGCAGCGCACCGGAAACCGCGAGCGCAAACGGCGCCTGACCGAGTTCGGTCGGGTCGATGCCTAGGAACAGGTGGTGCATGATCGGATTGCCGACAAAGACCATGTCGAGAATGTCGTGACGGTCGACTTCGCCTTCCGCGCAGACCTTGCCGATCAGCACGTTAATTGCCTCGCGTACGGCCTTGGTCATGGCTTCCCGGCCATCCGGGTTCATCATGACATAGGAGACGCGGCTCATCAGGTCTTCGCCGAAGCGGATCTGCGGATTGGAGGTGCCGGAGGAGGCAACGATGCGGCCGGACAGCAACGAGACAAGGTGCATGGCGATCGTCGTCGAGCCGATGTCGCAGGCAATGCCATAGGCCTCGTTCTTCAGGCCGGGATAAAGCGCGACGATGAACGGGCGCGAACTATCCATGTCGCGATGGATGGCGGCGGTCACGCCCCAGTTACCCTTGCGCAGGATGCCCTGAACTTGCGGGATCAGGTGTGGCGCGATCAGCAGATCCTTCCAGCCCCAGTCCTTTTCCAGCATGACCTTCAGCCGGTCGAGATCACCGAGCGGCTTGTGCATGTCGGGCTCATCGACTTCGACATAACACAGCTGGATCGCCGCATTGCGCTCGATAACGCGGTCCGTTGCGGCCTTGCGCACCACCTGTGCGTTGATCACCGTATCTTGCGGCACGTCGATGACGAGGTCACCGAGGATTTGAGCGGAGCAGGAGAGGCGCCGGCCATCGGGCAGGTCGCGGACCGAGGCGTAGCGCTGTTCCTTGGGGCCGAGCGGCGAGATATGGTCGTTGGACGAGACGATCTTGTGCTTGGCGAAATTGCCTTCCTGCACGGTCACCTGACAGCGCCCGCAGGTGGCTCGCCCGCCGCAGACGCTCTCGACATAGACGCCAAGCTGACGTGCGGCATCGAGCACCGGCGTGCCAACCGGAAAACGGCCGCGCTTGCCCGAAGGCATGAAGAGGACGAGGGGATCGCTTTTGTTCTGCTCTGCCGACACGATCAGTTTCTTCCTTATGCCTTGGCCTATTCGCTCAGACGTCGCGCATTGGCGCGGACACGGCTGCCATAGGGTTTCAGGGCCGCGACAGCGACGCGGTCGGAGGCGCCTGAAAGGCCAGCGCAGGTGCCGGTTGCAAGCGCCGCGACGGCGATCATGCCTTCCTTCACCATGGCCGTATTCACGGCCATGACGCTTTCCATGGCGGCAGACAGTTTCTCGGTGATCATCTGCCCGATTTCCGCAGCACCTCCGGTCGATCCGTTCATGCCGGAGATGGCAAGGTCCTGCATGCGCGAGGACACGACCATCGGGGCCTGGAACCAGAGGCTCGCAAATTCGTCGAGCAGGTCTGCACTGAAAAACATGGTGTCTCTTTCCGGGCGGGTATACCGCCGTTTGTGCCTGGCCCTTCCGAATGATTCCGGACGGGCGTGGCTTTATTCCGGGCGTGCGCGCCCCGCACGTCCACCGCGACGACCGCTGGAGGCACCCGGCGCTGCTGTCGATGCCGCGGCGGCTTCTCCGGGCTTGTGGTCACGATAGCTCATGATCCAGTTGCCGCAGTTCGGGTCCGTTCCGTTCAGCACGTTGGCTGCGCGGACCGCTTCCATTTCCTGCGGACGGCAGGGGTTCATGATCGCCGACGTCATGCCGGCGCCGATGACCATCGGGATGAAGCCGGCATTGATGCCATGGCGATGCGGCAGGCCGAACGAGATGTTCGACAGGCCGCAGGTGGTGTTGACCTTCAGTTCGTTGCGCAGGCGGTAGAGCAGCGCGAAGACCTGACGGCCGGCATCGCCGAGCGCACCGATCGGCATGACCAGCGGGTCGACGATGATATCGTGCGGCTTGATACCATAATCCATGGCCCGCTCGACAATTTTCTTCGCAACTGCGAAACGCACGTCCGGATCCATGGAAATGCCGGTTTCGTCATTCGAGATCGCGACAACAGGAACGTCGTATTTCTTGCAAAGCGGCAGGATAGCTTCGAGCTTTTCCTCTTCGCCGGTCACCGAATTGACCAGCGGCCGGCCCTTGGCGACTTTCAGTGCAGCCTCGATGGCGGCGGTAACGGAGCTGTCGATCGACAGGGGAACGTCAACGAGGCCCTGGACGATTTCCATGGTCTGGACAAGCAGGCCCGGTTCGGTTTCGTTCGGATTGACCGAAGTGACGCCGGCATTGACGTCGAGCATGGTGGCGCCGGCGGCGACCTGTTCCAGCGCGTCCTTGATGACGGTGTCGAAATTGCCGACGATCATTTCCGCAGCGAGCTTCTTGCGGCCCGTCGGGTTGATGCGCTCGCCGATCACGCAAAAGGGCTGGTCGAAGCCGATGATGATTTCGCGGGTGGCGGAGGCAACGATGGTGCGGGTCATGTCTGATCCTCTGGTCGGGTGGCGCATCCGCTTTGCTTACGGCGGCTGGTGTGTTTTGGGAAGATGCGCCGGACGACGCATCCCGATTGTTTTTCAGCAGGCGGTCAGTGCGGGCGATGCGCCGCGACGTCGGCCATTTCCTGCTGGTTTTCGGTCTTGCCCTCGCGCAGCGCTTCCATGCGCTCGGCAACGAGCTGGTCGCCGAGGTTGGATCTCGCGCTTCCAGGGCGTGCGGCCCTTCAGGACGCCCGATTCGTGGACGATCTCGGCGACATATTCTTCCTGGCGATAGGCCATGACGTGCACGCCCGAGACGCCGGCAATTTCCTTGACCTCGTTGATGATGTCGATGCAGAGCTGCTTGCCTTCCTTCTTCTGGTCCTGCGCGCCTTCCAGGCGGGCGATGATCGAATCAGGAATATGGATGCCCGGAACGTTCGAGCGGATCCACTTGGCGGTCTTGGCGGATGCCAGCGGGCCGACGCCGCAGAGGATGTAGCATTTCTCGTCGAAGCCGAGATCGCGGACCTTCTGCATGTAGCTCCGGAACATCGGCACGTCGAAGCAATACTGGCTCTGGACGAACTGCGCGCCGGCCTCGATCTTCTTGCCGAGCCGGTAGGGACGGAAATCATAGGGCGGGGCGAAAGGATTGATGGCAGCACCGAGGAAGACCTGCGGCGGCGTCGTCAGCTTGCGGCCGGACAGGAACTTGCCGTTGTCGCGCATGATCCGCACGGTTTCCAGCAGCGACATGCAGTCGAGATCGAAGACCGGCTTTGCGCCCGGCTGGTCGCCGGCCTGCACGCCGTCGCCGGTCAGGCACATGATGTTGGTGACGCCCATGGCGGCAGCGCCCAGTACGTCGCCCTGGATGGCGATGCGATTCTTGTCGCGGCAGGCGATCTGCATGATCGGCGCATAACCCATGCGGGTGAGCAGCGCGCAGATGCCGACGGACGACATATGGCAATTGGCGCCGGAGGCATCCACCGCGTTGATGCCGTCTACCCAGCCCTCGAAGATCGCGGCGCGCTCGTAGACGTCCTGCGGATCGGCGCTGTCGGGCGGGTTGAGTTCGGCAGTGACGGCGAATTCGCCGCGGCGCAGGACGCGTTCCAACCGCCCGCGCGAGGAATGGCCGGGCAGGGGATCGAGCGGCAGGTCACGGCCAAGGGGATTTTCGTCAATATGCGCCATGGCTCAAGCGTCCTTTGCTGCCGCTTCGCGGGCTTCGGCGGCCTGCGCGGTCACGCGCAGCCAGGAGGATGTTTCGCGCAGCGACTGGTTGACCGGCTTCTGCACATTGAGGATCGCATCGCCGCCAACCATGTTGCGCGAGCCTTCCCAGGCCTTGACCCAGACGCAGGGCATGTCGGGTTCGACCTCGCAATTGCCGTTGGCGCGAACGCCGCCGCAGGGGCCGTTGCGCAGCTGTTTTGGGCAGTTCATCGGGCAGGACATGCCCGTGGACGACAGCGCGCACTGGCCGCACATGCGACAGTCGAACAGCAGGCCCTTGACGTTGCGCTCGATGAAGGTGATCGGCGTTTCCACACGGCTGTAGCCGACCGCCTTCCACAGCGGATGCAGCAGAAGGAAAACATCGGCGAAGCGGTGGTAGAACCACTCGAGGAAGCGGGAGTGACGCACGGCCCAGAGGCGGATCGTGTAGCTGCGGCGGGCGCGGCGGTTGGGGGACACGCCTGCCGGCGTATAGGCGCCAGTGGTGGCCTTTTTGGCGGGAGCGGCATTGCCGGGTTTTGCGTCAGCCATTGTCCTTGCCACCCGCCTTTACCAGTGCAACCAGCCGTTCCTTGTCATAGGCCGCCTCGATTTCGGCGGCTGCCGTGTCGGCTTCGGCTTCCAGATCGTCGGAAACGGGCGTGGGATCTGCCTTGCGCCACTCGGCAAGGTAATCGCCGGATTCGGCAGCACCCGTGCGCATGGCCGCCATGTCGATTGCTTCGGTAAAGCGCAGGGAAAGTTCGCGCTTGGCGGTCTTGCGTCCCTGCTTGATGATGACCTGCGCGGGAATATCGCGCCAATAGACGATGATGCGGTCTGCCATGTGTCCCAAATTCTCCTCTTGACCGACAATGCGCATGTCGCGGCCGCATGGCTCATCTCGCCACGACGCAGGATATGCTCAAAAGCGACCTTGATGTTCCCCAGGCGAAATAGTCCTAAGATCGATGATAGGGCTTGCGGTCGCGGACTACCAGATGCCGCGTGCAACACCGTTCCAGAGCCATGTCCAGATCGGCGGATGGTACCACTGTCTTGATGGTCCTGAGGTGGGAACCGGGCGGATCGTGCTATCAAACACGTCCTCGATGGCCTTGATGGCGATATCGGTCGAGGCTGCCGTCTGCAGCAGCGGATAGGTATGCAGGGTGTCGCGTTTCGATGGCGTCATCCGTGATTGATAAAGCACGTCGCCGGTATCGACACCCTCGTCGACCAGATGCACCGTTGCGCCGAAATTGGCCGTGTCACCGGTCGCCCGCGCCCAATATCCGCCCATCAGGCCGCGATATTGCGGGTTGATACCGGCGTGGAAATTCAGGACGGGGCAGGGCATGGCTGACAGCGTCGCGCGGCTCAGCATCCGACAACTGATCAGGAAGACGACGTTAGGTGCGAGCTCGCGGATGCGTTCGGCGGATGAAGGTGCATTGATGCTGGCAACGCGGATCACGGCAATATCAGGGTTTTCCGTATCGCTTGCGCCGTAGTCGCGCAGGATCTCGGCAGCGCGCAAGCGCGTAAAGCGTTTGCCGAATTTGGAGACGGCCATGGTCGCGAACTGGCCACCAGCGGCAAACCATCCCAGTTTTTTTGCCCGGCGTTTCAAGAAGACCGATTTCGATTCCGGCTCTTCGAGGACGACGGTGATGGCGCTTGCGCCGAACCGGCCCGCGAGCGCATTGATCATGACTTGCGGATTTGTGCCCCCGCCGTGACGACGACGATGCGCTTCTCTGGGTGGGTTCCCTTCATGCCTGGCTCCTAGAAAATGAAGCTGACGAGGGCTCCGGCTGCGGCAACAACGGCTGCAGCGACGGCGATCGATCCGACACCGATCGTCGTGCCGATCAGGAGACTGATGCCGTCACGTTCCGTGTGAGCAAAGCCGATGACGGCAAGCGCAAAGGCCGGCAGCCAGTTTCCGAAGGGGATAGGCAGGAAGATGATCACGGCAAGGATGAGGGCGAGCAGACCGACAAGGCGCTCGGAAAAACGGCTGCCGAGGAACCAGGCGCGTGGTTTCACCAGCGTTTCGGCGCGCACCAACCAGGGCGTGATGCGGGTGACGATCGCGGCAAAGCTTGCCTGTTCGAAGGCATAGTCGCCCATGCGCTTCGGCAGCCAGATGCGTGTGCGGCGCGAGGCGAACATCTGCCAGGCAACGAAGATCAGCGGCAGGCCGAGGATGAAGGTGGCGCCCGGCGGCAGGGAATGAGATTGGGAAGCGCGAAGACGACGAGGAAGGCGCCGAAGGACCGGTCCTCCATGGCAACGGCGAGATCGCGAAGCGTCACTTTTGGGCCGGAATTGAGGGCGAGATTGCGAAGGAGATGGGAGAGTTGGCGATCGGTATGGCCGTAAGATTGCGCTCTGGCCTGTGCCCCGTTTGAAAACGTATCCGTCATCTCGTCCCCGTTCCGTTTCTTGCTTGTTGTCAATCAGTCTGGCGGGGTGTGTTTACGATCGACTTAAGGCAGGAACGGGGAAATGCTTAAAATTGTTCGCAAGGCTAACGGAAGGTTTCGACCGCGCGTCGTCAGAGGGTGAGCAATGCGGGTGTAAGATCGCCATATCCGGTGTAGCGATATTCGTAGGCAAGACCGAGCTTTTCCGCCGCGGCTTTGGCCTTTCGCTGGAGGGTTTCGTCTTCCACCTGCGAGAGGTAAATCAGCTTTCGGTAATGGCCGAAATACATATCGCGCAGTTCCGGATGGCGATCGAGCCCCAGCGGTTCGATGACGAAGGCCTCGAACTGGCGGGCGAGAAAGTCCGTCAGGAAAAAGCGGTCAGGTCCTCATCCCAGCGCTGCTCGAAATCGGCATTGCCGGCAAAGAACGAAAAACAGTGCGGACCGGCGATGCGTCCGACCTTTTCTTCCTCGCAGAGCCGGTCGAGATGGCCCCCTGTACCGCAATCGGCATAGGCGACAAAGATGCGGCTGAAGCCTGCCAGCCGTGCCTTGTCGATTGCGGCCTTGATGCCGGGCGTGATCTTGTCGGGGGTGTTGTGCCAGATGGCGGGAAGACAGCTCAGCTCGATATGATCAAGGCCGTTTGCTTCGCAGACAGCCAGAATTTCGCGGGCGATAGCACCGCAACCAATCACGTGAACTTTTTCAGCACTCGTGCGTTTCATGACTGTTGGATCACTTCCATCGCAGTTTCGTGTTGAACCATCTAAAGGAATCCAGACCATGACAGCAAAGACAATCGCGACCGTTGGCGTCGTTCTCCTCGCACTCACCACACTGAGCGCCTGCGGCAATACGATCCGGGGTGTTGGCCGTGATGCCGCCAATACGGTGGATGCAACTCAGGATGCCGGCCGCAACGTCGAGAATGCTGCCCAGTAAAGGGTTCCTGATGAGCATATAGTGAAACGGCCGCTCCCGTAACAGGGGCGGCCGTTTTCGCTTTCAGCTTTGAAATCCGCAGCGATCAGGCGCCGGACATCTGATTGTGCTTGCGTTTCATGAATTCCTTGGCGGTCTCAACGGCCACGGCCGCATCGCGGCAATAGGCATCGGCGCCGACGGCCTTGCCGAATTCCTCGTTGAGTGGTGCGCCGCCGACAAGCACGACGTAATCGTCGCGCATGCCTTTTTCCTTCATCGTGTCGATGACGACCTTCATATAGGGCATAGTCGTCGTCAGAAGGGCGGACATGCCCAGGATATCGGGTTGTTCACGCTCAATGGCCTCGAGATAGTTTTCGACCGGATTGTTGATGCCGAGATCGATCACGTCGAAGCCGGCCCCTTCCATCATCATACCCACGAGGTTCTTGCCGATGTCGTGGATGTCGCCCTTGACGGTGCCGATAACCATCTTGCCCTGCTTGGGGGCGCCTGTGGCAGCGAGCAGCGGACGCAGGATGAACATGCCGGCCTTCATGGCATTGGCCGACAGCAGAACTTCCGGAACGAACAGGATGCCATCCCGGAAATCGACGCCAACGATCCGCATACCTTCGACCAGAGCCTGGGTCAGGATGTCGTAGGGTACCCAGCCGCGCTTCAGCAGGATATTGGTCGCATCCTCGATTTCTTCCTTCAGGCCGTCATAGAGGTCGTCGTGCATCTGCTGCACGAGTTCGTCGTCGGAGAGATCCTCGAGAATGATTTCGTCGTCTGCCATGATCGGTTTCCTCGGTTTGTGCGCTCGGTCAGCATGGTCCCGTCGCGACACATCTGTCAATAAAACATCTATACCGGCATTGTTCCGTCCCAATGGCACAACACCCAGGCGAGGCCTGAAGGCGACTCGATCCTGCTCCTCCTGCCATCGTTATCCGTCTTGCGACGGAAATCCCTTTTCGAAAGCGACGCTGCATGCGATGAAAAACGACGACGGCTGCCCGACGGCATTTTGTAGCCTGATGTGCTTAACAAAAACAACAGATTATGAAGCGGTTGAGCGCCGAAACGGATAGGACGGAACAAGGATTGCGACATACGACGCGAGGCGCAAAAGCGTGTTGCTGCCACCGGTGTCCGACCTGCGTCACTTGGTGGCGCATTAAGAACCGTATCGCCTTGGCCTGTTGGTAGCATAGTTTCAAATGACAGTGCAGCGACTGCACGGGAGCGAGGAAAGACAGAGATGAGCGACAAGATCGAACTGACCGAAGCTGAGGCTGGCGGTCGCCGCACGCGCGGTGAGGGCCGCGGAGCCGCAGCCCGTAGGGCCTCCCGTACCGGTGGTGGTGCCGGCCCCTCGCTGCCGTTCATTACCCGCAAGATCAAGGAATACGAGGTTCTCGATGAGGAAGGCCTGCAACTGATCGAGAACAATGCCGATCTGATCCTTGAAGAGATCGGCATCGAGTTCCGCGAGGACCCGGAAGCGCTCGAACTCTGGCGTAAGGCCGGTGCCGACGTTCGCGGCGAACGCGTGCATTTCCCGAAGGGCCTCTGCCGCGAAATCCTGAAGACTGCACCGTCCAGCTTCACCTGGCATGCCCGCAATCCGGAGCGCAATGTCACGATCGGCGGCAAGGCCACCGTGTTCGCACCGGTCTACGGCCCTCCCTTCGTGCGCGATCTCGAGGGTGTGCGCCGTTACGCGACGATCGAGGATTTCCGCAATTTCGTGAAACTCGCCTATTTGGCGCCGTCTGTCCATTCCTCGGGCGGCACCGTCTGCGAGCCGGTCGATGTGCCGGTCAACAAGCGCCATCTCGACATGATCTACAGCCACATCAAATATTCCGACAAGCCGTTCATGGGATCGGTCACGGCGCCGGAACGCGCCGAAGACACAATCGCCATGGCCAAGCTCGTCTTCGGCGATAATTTTGTCGAAAACAATTGCGTGACGCTCAACCTGATCAATGCCAATTCGCCGATGGTCTTCGACGAAACCATGGTCGGCGCACTCAAGGTCTATGCACGTCACAATCAGGCCTGTGTGATTTCGCCATTCATCCTGTCGGGCGCCATGAGCCCGGTAACCGTGGCCGGCACGCTGACGCAGATCCTGGCCGAAGTTCTGGCCGGTGCTGCCTTCACGCAGCTGATCCGGCCGGGCGCTCCGGTCCTGTTCGGCACTTTTGCCGCCTCGATCTCGATGCAGTCAGGTGCGCCGACCTTCGGTTCGCCCGAGCCGTCGCTCGTTTCCTATGGCGCGGCCCAGCTCGCCCGTCGCCTCGGACTGCCGTTCCGTACCGGCGGCTCGCTCTGCGGCTCCAAAGTTCCCGACGCGCAGGCCGCACACGAATCGGCCAACACGATCAACATGACGCTGCTCGCCGGCACGAATTTCGTGCTTCACGCCGCCGGCTGGCTGGAAGGGGGCTCGTCTCCTCCTATGAAAAGTTCATGATCGACCAGGACCAGCTCGGCATGATGCAGAAGCTCGCGCAGGGCGTCGATCTGTCTGAAAACGCCCAGGCGCTGGATGCTATCCGCGAAGTCGGCCCCGGCAGCCACTATCTCGGCTGCGCCCACACGCAGGCCAATTTCCAGACGGCATTCTACCGTTCGGCGCTGGCCGACAACAATTCCTATGAGCAATGGGAAGTCGAAGGCGAAAAGCGCATCGAGCAGCGGGCGAACGCCTTGTGCCGCAGCTGGCTCGACCAGTATGAGGCGCCCTATCTCGATCCGGCGATCGACGATGCGCTGAAGCAGTTCATCGCTCAGAAGAAGGATTCGATGCCTGACGCCTTCACCTGAAGCGAGCCCGAAAGCGCCAGGGAGCAAGGCGGCGCGTCGCAGGTGGCGGACTTCATACAGAAGGCAGTCTGGCGGTCGCACTACAACACGGTTCGAGGGCCCATGCCGAAATGACGGATGGCAATCGCCTGATCAATGAAGTCCGTGCGGTTCTTAAGCCGCACGGACTTTTTGCGCGGTACCGTCAATTTCGAGCCGGGCGAGGCGGGGCCTGCGCTCGTTGTTGGGGGCACCGCCCGATCCGTTGTCCTGGTCGGCAATATCGGCAGCTCCTTCTGGCCGGCCTTCCAGCGCTGGCGTAACGGCTCGCTGGCAACGGATCATCCCCTCGATGACTGGTCGAAAGCGGTCATCCGCCCGATCGCCAAGGCATTTGATGCAACGCCGTTCTTTCCGTCCGATCAACCCTTCCAGCCATTTCAGCAATGGGCGATGCGGGCGGAAGGTCTGAAAAGCTCGCCGCTTGGAATTCTGATCCATCCGCAATTCGGGCTCTGGCATGGCTACCGTGCCGCCCTGGCGTTCGACCGTCCCTTGCCGCAGACAGGGTCTTCGCCAGCAGCGCATCCCTGCGATACCTGCATGGACAAACCCTGCCTTTCGCGCTGTCCCGCCGATGCGGTGACGCCGGTAGCATTCGATGTCGCCGCCTGCCGCACGCATCTGGCGACGCCGGAAGGTGATGCCGGCTGCATGGTCGGTGGGTGTCTGGCGCGGGGGCACTGTCCCGTCGGTGCGTCCTATCGCTATGATCAGGCGCAGTTGCAGTTTCACATGGCAGCGCTCTGGCGGCTCTTTTAACACCTCCACCCTCTGCATTTCGCCGCAATCCTCGCCGATGGAAAAGCGAGGCGACGAAAGGATACCGATTTGACCGCGCTGAAATTGCTGATGGCGACGATTGCAGCGCTTGGTCTCGGGCTGACGGCTGCCAAGGCCGCCTGCCGTGAACTGGCGCAGGCCGGGCAACCCTCCACGATCTGCAGCTTCGATCCCGCAAAGGTGGAAATCCGCACCTATAACAAGGACAGGACAGGCAAGCCCTACAGCTCTTTCAAGGCGCTCGCCGATGATCTGCGCTTCGATCGTGAATACATGACCTTCGCCGTCAATGGCGGCATGTATCACGCGGACCTGTCGCCGGTCGGATTGTTCACGGAGGTCGGTATCGAGAAGAATCCGATCAGCACCAAGGCCGGCTGGGGCAATTTCCACCTCCTGCCGAACGGCGTGTTTTTCATCGAGCCCGGAAAAGCCGGCGTTCTGGAAACGGACGCCTTTTTGAAATCCGGCATCAAGCCGATCTACGCCACCCAGTCAGGGCCGATGCTGGTTATCGATGGCGCCCTGCATCCGCGATTTCTGACCGACAGTGATTCCTTGAAAATCCGCAACGGTGTCGGCATCAGCCGCGACGGCATGGTGCATTTTGTCGTGTCGAACACTCCGGTGCGATTCTACGATTTCGCCGTTCTGTTTCGCGATGCTCTTGATTGCCCGAATGCGCTGTTTCTCGACGGCTCGATTTCCAGCCTGTTCGTACCCGCGATCGGCCGGCATGACCGGATTTTCCCGATGGGACCAATCATCGCGGTGGTGGAACGCCGTCGCTAAAAAATATCAAAAAATTCGGCAGATACCCAAGGATCGGCGGGCGGCAAACGTCTAGTCTATAGAGGACATGAAAAAGCGGGCAGGCTCTTGGACGCGACATTGATCGAAAGTGCACAGCGGGGGGACCGGCAGGCGTTCAGCGCGCTTCTGGAACGACACTATGATTTCGTCCACGCCGTTGCCTGGCGCTGGTCCGGCAATCTCGCCGATGCCGAGGATATTGCGCAGGATGTCTGCGTGAAGCTCGGACAGGCGATCCGCAGCTTTCGCGGCACGAGCCGGTTCCGGACCTGGCTCTATACATTGACGCTCAACGCTGCCCGCGACCATCAGCGCAAGGTTTCGCGGGAGCGGCGCAATGCCGGGAGTTTCGCTGCGGACCCGGCATTTGCGGCTGTCGATGCAGCCAACGACAATACCGAGCAGGCGGAAGCGCTCTGGGCTGCGGTGCGCTGCCTGCCGGAAAAACAATGCGACGCCGTGCTGCTGGTTTATGCCGAAGGATTGAACCATGCGGCGGCGGCCGACGTCATGGGCTGTTCGGAGGCAACCGTGTCCTGGCATGTGCACGAAGCCCGCAAAAGATTGAAAATCCTGCTCGGCAGGGAGACGGTGTGATCATGACCGACAAACTCGACAGACTTTCCAACATCAAAGCGCCTGCACCGGCGTCAGATGCGCGGGCGCGCGCGCTTGCCGCCGCCATGCAGGCTTTCGACGCGCCGGAGAACGATTTCGAAAATATTTCGACCGCACCCCAAGGAACGGCGAAGGGCGGGCGTCAAAGCTCCATTATCAACTGGATATGGAGCCCGATCATGAACAGGAAACTTCTCGCCGGCTCGGCACTTGCCACGCTGCTCGTCGTGCCTGCCGCTGCCTTTCTCACGCTCGAACTGACGCGCGGCACTCTGCCGGTGAGCGCACCGGAGGTAGAAATTGCCGGCGGCGAGCTGCCGAAGAAGACGGAACTTGCCGTAGAAAGCAAAAAGCAGTCACCCCAGAAAGCCAGCGAGGCCGAGCAGCAAACGACGCAGGTTGCCGAAAAGCCGGTGAACGCTCAAGACAGCGGCACAGTCTCCCCTTCGCCGGAGATAGCGGAAGTGCAGCCGGATACATTGGCCGATACCGAAGCCGCTGCTTCCGGCGTACAGCCCCAGCGCGGAGAAGAATTGTCCACCGATGCTGCGGCACCGATGGGGACGCTCAGCCGGACACGGCAGGTTACCACGATGATGCAGGAAGCCATGCCTGCGCCGGCAATGCTGCCTAACGATATCCTGCCGCCGCAGGAAGAGAGCCGGGACCGGTTTTCGAGCGGAGAGACGAACCCGGTGAAGAGCGTCGCCACCGATCCGGTGTCGACTTTCTCTGCCGATGTCGACACAGCCTCCTATTCCTTCGTCCGCAAGGCGCTTCTGGCGGGCGGGCTGCCGGAGAAGGACAGCGTGCGGGTTGAGGAGATGATCAATTATTTCCCGTATGACTGGCCCGGTCCGCAGAGTGATGCGGAGCCGTTCAAGGCGACGGTCAAGCTCCTGCCCACGCCCTGGAACCCGAACACCCGGCTCATGCATATCGGCATCAAGGGGTACGATGTCGTGCCGGCGATGCAGCCGCGCGCCAATCTCGTCTTCCTCATCGATGTCTCCGGTTCAATGGATGAACCGGACAAGCTGCCGCTCCTGAAAAGCGCCTTCCGTCTGTTGGTCGAAAAACTGAAGGCCGATGACACGGTTTCCATCGTCACCTATGCCGGCAATGCCGGAACGGTGCTGGAGCCGACCAAGGTCAAGGACAAGCAGAAGATCCTGTCGGCCATCGACACGCTGCAGCCCGGCGGCGGGACGGCGGGCGCGCAAGGAATCGAGGCGGCCTATGCGCTGGCGAAGGCCGCCTTCGTCAAGGATGGCGTCAACCGGATCATGCTGGCGACCGACGGCGATTTCAACGTCGGCCCCGCCAGCGATGAGGCACTGAAGACGATGATCGAAGAGAAGCGCAAGGGAGGCATCTTTCTCTCTGTGCTTGGCTTCGGGCGCGGCAATTACAATGACGCTCTGATGCAGACGCTGGCGCAGAACGGCAACGGCACGGCTGCCTATATCGACACGCTGGCGGAAGCGCAGAAATCACTGGTGGAGGAGGCGGGCTCGTCGCTCTTCCCGATCGCCAAGGACGTCAAGTTCCAGGTCGAGTTCAACCCGGCGCAGATCGCCGAATACCGACTGATAGGCTACGAGACACGAGCGTTGAAACGCGAGGATTTCAACAATGACCGTGTCGATGCCGGCGATATCGGCTCCGGCCATCGCGTCACGGCGATCTACGAGGTAACGCCGAAGGGTAGCCCGGCTGTTCTGAACGACGATCTGCGCTATCAGGCCGAAAAGGCGCCGGCAACGGAGGCCGTGCCGCAGGCCAAGGGCAGCGAACTGGCTTTCCTGAAAATCCGCTACAAGAAGCCGGATAGTGACACGAGCAGCCTGATCACCACGACGGTTACGGAAGACAACGCCGTGCCGAGCCTGGATGCGGTGGGAGCGGATGCGCGGTTCTCGATCGCGGTCGCCGCCTTCGGGCAGAAGCTGCGCGGCACGGATGCGGTCGCAGCTTACCCCTATGGTTCGATCCTTGATCTCGCCGCCGGCGCTAGGGGTGACGATCCCTATGGCTACCGCGCCGAATTTCTCAATCTGGTGCGGCTCGCCAAGAGTCTTTCGGGAGAATAAACACAGGCGCGCGTCAGGCCTTCGGGTAGGCGCGCTCCAGCCCACCGGATCGGGTCAGCCCGGTTCTGAAAGAAATGAACGCGGCGTGCTGGCTCGAGCGCGCCGTTTCCATGAGACGGATCTGCAGGCGGGCAGGGGCATTCGTGCCGAGCCACTCGCCAGTTGTTTCCAGTTTCAGCGAGTTGAGAAACCGCGCTTCCGAGGCGAGATCGAGATAGCGGTAAATGCCTTCAAGGAGATTTTCGTCCTGGGCCGCGTTCTCCATCAGGAGACGCAGATAGGACTGATCGGCTTCGCCAAAGGCGGCAAGCTTATCCGCGACGGCGTCGCGATCGGGAAATGCGGCGGCTGTACCGTTCATGCTCAGTTCTTCCAGTCTTTCTTCATCGTATCGACGTTGTTTCGAGCTTAAGCGCGAAAGGGTTCGGTTCTCGCGGGACGTGCCGGGATATCGATATGATCCGGCTCCAGCCCGGCCTTCGCCCGCTCAACCATTCGCACATAGGCATCCTCAAGATGGCGCGTGAAACGCTCCGTGTCGAAAAGCGGTGCCGTAAACCGTTTGCCAAGGAGCTTTTCGCGGATTGCCTTCAGCCGGTGCGGATCGCGGGCCAGGTCTGCGCATAATTTCACATAACCCGCAGCGTCAGGCGCCACGAGTTCCGGCATTTCGAGCGCGGTCAGCAGGCTTTCCGACACGCGGGACGCGAAATGGCTGCCTTTCATCGTCACCACTGGAAGACCGGCCCAGAGCTTGTCCGATGTTGTCGTATGGCCGTTATAGGGGAAGGTATCGAGGCCGATATCGGCCGCCTGCAATCTTGCGATATGCTGCTCGTATGGCGCAGATTTCGCGAAGATGACCCGGTCCTCCTCCAGACCAACATCCGTCACATATTGCAGGAAATTGCTGCGGGCGAATTCGTCCTCGCACATCATCCACAAGACGCTGTCCGGAACAGCATCAAGGATTTTCACCCAAAGGCGGGCGGCGGCGGGCGTGATCTTGCGGATGGCATTGAACGAGGCAAAGACGATGCCCGTTTCCGGCAGTCCGGCCTCGGTGCGCGTCGCGGCGTGCGGCAAGGTCCGGTGCGTGTCGTCGTTCGCCTGGTAGCTTTCCGGCAGCCGGCAAAGCTTTTCGTGATAGTGCGGCTTGCTGCTGTCAGGGGTGACGATCGGATCGCTGATCACATAGTCGCAGTCGATGCCGGTGCCGCTGCCGGGAAAGCCGAGATAGGCCGACTGGATCGGAGCAGGGCCAAGATTGATGAGATCGATACGGGTGCGCTTTGTATGTCCCTTGAGGTCGACGAGGATGTCGATGCCCTGCTTGCGGATTAACTGCGCGGCCTTCTCGTCGCTGAGATGGCCGATCTGAACGATGCGACCGTAGCGTTTGCGCATGCCCTTGTCCGTACCAATAACCTTGTCTTCGGTATGGCAGAACAGGGTCACGTCGAATTTCTCCGGGTCGTGCCTGATAATGACACCCTGGAACAGGCGCATGGTGGCATGCTGGTCGGCAAAGTCGTTGGAAAGATAGCCGATCCTTACTCGATCGGCATAGACATGCGGCTGCGCGCGCCGTGCGGCGCGGGATTGCGCGGTGAAAGCCTTGCCGTTCTGGATGCGGGTCAGCTTTGCATTGATCGCTTCATCGGCGCACCAGCTGATGTTGTCGAACGGATTTTCAACTGCAAAATAGGCCGCTTCCCCTGATTTCAGCTTCTGCAGGAACCGCTGGTCCTCGATCGCGGCCTCTTCGAGACAGAGATAGTTGTGCAGGCAGCGCCGATAGGTTTCCTCTGAGTCGATATTGAAATCGCCGGAGCGTGCCGCATGCCGGGCGGCGGTCAACGCCTGCTTCGATCTCGTTGGCGCGCATCAGCATGGCTGCGGCCAGCGTCTTGAACATCGCCTGTTTGCCGCCGTCGAGCTCCGATGCTCGACCGTAGAGTTTCGCCGCATCGCTGTATTGCTCGGCCTTGGCGTGACATTGCGCAGCCAAAAGAACCGTCTGCAAGCCGGCGTCGGCCTTGGCCAGCAGCGGCGTGAGCAGCGACAAGCTATGACGGTACTTGCCTGCTTGGTAGCTTTTGAGCGCGTTCTGAAGAATGATCGACATGGAGATTCCGGAAGGCTGAATGGAGTGACACCTCATTTCCTAGCCTTTGAGGCTGGGGCAAGACTGGATTCCTTCACTGGCCCGATGCTGCGCAAGCTTGGCACAGCCGTTGTCTGCCATATTTGCTGGCAGGCCGCGCTCGCGACCGCCTTTATCAATCCGGAAAAGACCATGCCCCAATTGTCGATCTGCATGCCGAGCAACCGCAACCTGGCCCGATCGAAGGCTTCGATCGAAAGTGCTTTGGCCTATGCGGAAGCGGTGGGTGCCCGTTTCATCCTTTCGGACAATTCCCGCGATCCGGAAAAGCGGGCCTATTTTGAAGGGCGCTCGGCCTGCCTGACCTATGTCGTGCCTGACAATGATGATGCGATGTTCAACATGATGACGGCGCTGTCAAAGGTGGACACCCCGTTTTTGTTGCCCATGGGCGATGACGACGAGGTGCATCTGCTCGACGGCGAGATCCCGATCGATTTGGCGACCTTGCCCCCGGATGTTGCCGGCGTGCGGCCGCGCACGCAGATCTGGACGACGGCCGATGGTGTTACCCGGACCGAGCGTTTCACGATTGATGCCGATGGCTCCGCCGAGCGACTTTTGGAATACAATCAGAAGGCCAAGGGCAACAATACAATTTATTACAGCATCTACAGGACCAGCCTTTTCAAGCCCTTGCTTGAGCTGTTTTATGCCGCGCATCCGACGCGCGGCGGCTATTGCGACTGGGCGATCTGCCTGTCCGTCTTTGCCTGCGGAAAGATGGTTTATGATCCATCGATGGTCTACCGCTATGATCTGGGCCGCTGGTCGCACCAGAAGGACATCGACGACACCAAGCTCTTCCTGTACCGCATGGTCGGCTTGCCGGATACGGCGGAGAACTTCTGGGCGCTGCTCGTGTTTGTGGATCTCTATATCTTCCTCATGCGCGGTGGTCTCCCCTGACATCCGAGGATCGGCAAAAGACGCTGATGATGAATTGTCGTATCTCGTTGGCGACCTTTGTCCGCGAGGTGCGTGCCAATCCGGAAAAATACGATGAAACAACACTCTATCTCGTTGAACTGATCGAAGCGGAAACGCAGCTCGATGCCATTTTCCAGATCGCCCTGGTGTTGACGGATTGCGTCCAGCCTGGCTTGAAAGAGCGCTATGTCCGCTTCTACCAGGCAGCCATCGCCGCTTGACAATCGGACAAAGAAAAGCGCCCGAGGTTTCCCCGAGCGCTTTGACTGTCTAGAATCGGAATGTCGGCTTACTGGCGGCGACGACCCGTGCGTTCGCGCGGTGCGCCGGTCGGGCCTTCATTGGCGGTCTTGTTGCGCATGGGCCCGATACGTTCGACAATGGTCTCGATGGTCGGCCGCTCTCCGGGCGTATACTCGTCCAGCGCCACGCGCATCGCGGCCAGGTGTTCGCAGGACGTGCCGCAGCAGCCGCCGATGATGCGCGCGCCGGCATCGCGGGCGAGCCGCGCATAGTCCGCCATCAGCGGCGGCGTGCCGGAGTAAAAGATCTCGGTGCCGCGGAATTCCGGAATGCCGCAATTGCCCTTGACGACGATCGTTGCCGAGGGATCGGCGTCCGTCATGTCAAGCAATGATGACAGGATGTCCGAGGCACCGACACCACAATTGGCACCAACGGCGACAGGACCGTCACCAATGTCTTTTGCGACGCCGTGGATGTCGCGCGGGTGCACGCCCATCATCGTCTTGCCGGCGGTATCAAAAGAGCCGGTGTAGACATAGGGCATGCCGAGCTTGACGGCGGCCTCGGCTGCGGCACGGATTTCGTCGGCGGACGACATCGTCTCGATCCAGGCGACTTCGGCGCCGCCAGCCTTCAGGCCTTCGATCTGTTCGGCAAAGGCTGAAACCGCATCCTCATAGGACATCGCGCCGAGCGGGATGAGCAGTTCTCCTGTCGGGCCGACGGAGCCGGCGGTAATCACCTTGCGCGGCGCCTGATCGGCAACAGCCCGGGCAATTTCGGCCGCCCGCTTGTTGAGTTCGAACACGCGGTCCTGCGCATGGTGGAGCTTGAGGCGGTGACGGGTGCCGCCGAAGGAGTTCGTCAGGATAATGTCGGCGCCGGCATCGACGAAGTCCTGGTGCAGCTTTGTGATATTCTCCGGCTTGGTTTCGTTCCACAGTTCCGGCGCCTCGCCGGCTTCCAGGCCCATGGCAAACAGCGACGTCCCGGTCGCACCGTCTGCAAGCAGCACGCCCTTTTCTGCAAGGAGGGCGGAGAGTGGGTTGGCATGCGCGCTCATGGTCTGGTCCTTAACTGTCCTGTTGGTCATCATATAAAGATATCGTTATATGATTGCAACGTTTTTGCGTATCCTGCTGGAGAGGTGGTCAGTGTGGCGCCGCGCGAACGCCGAGCCGTGCGGCCAAGCCTAGTCCGAAAACGGCAAGGGCAGTCAGCAGCCACATCGGATCGGCGCGGTTGAGGAGAAAACTCTCCATCATCCCGTTATAGGTCATGAAGATCACGACCATGATGCAGAAGTCGGCAAAATGCCTGCCAGCAGGTCTTCGGTTGGCGCGTACATAGTCGTAGAACGGCTTGACGAACAGGAGCAGAAGGATGGTGATGCCGCCCGGCAACCCAAAGGTCAAGACGGCATCAAGATAGCTGTTGTGCCCTGAAACAATGCCGCGAACGTCCCAGTTCGCCTCGAAATCCGCTTCGAGCCCACGGATGACGGGGGACAGCCAGAAGCTGGCATAGCCATGGCCGAGCCAGAGATGATCGGAAATACTGGCGCTGGCGAAACGCCAGATTGAGCCGCGTCCCGTGTATGTCGGATCTTCCAGAATCGCCGTTGTCAGCGCCAATAGATGATCTGAATAGATTGTTCCCAGCGTCAGTGCGAAGATCAGTATCGTGAAGATGAAATGGACGACGATCATCAGGCCGGGCCTCGCCACAGCGCGCCCGATGAGCACAAGCATGATGGCGATCGGTAGGAAGCCGATCGTCGTTTTCGAGCCAGTGTGAAGCACGAAATTCATCGCCAGAATCGCGATCAGGGCGCCACGCACCCGCGCTCCGGTACGGATGCAGTAGATGCCGAAGACGCAAAGTACGGAAAACACCGGCGCTGTCACGTTCTTGTGCAGCAGATGCCCTTTCCAGAATCCTGCGTGCCAAGGCTCGTCGCCGAAAGCCGAGTGGATGGCGCGGTCGGGGGCGACGAAGAGGGCGGCATAGTCGATGACGATCAGTAGCAGGATGGCATTGGCACCGGCACCAACGAAATCCGCCTCGCTGCGCGGCAGCAGCAGAACACCGGCAACCAATATCATCGCAACCAGACTAAGCATCAGGCCACGTGCCGAGGCCGTTGGATCGTAGGATTGCAGACAGGACAAAAAGGCAACAGCGAAAATCAGTGCCCATGTCGGCGAAACCATTCGCCACAATGTCCGTCGCTCCACAATGACCAGCATGGCAGCGAGATAGATTGTTCCCAGCCCGAGATAACCGAGTTGGTTGATGATGTTTCCTTCATTGCCGGCATTGGGATCGACTTCCAGGCTTCCCGGAAACGGAATGAGTGTCAGCGCGATAAGAAAAAGCCCGGTCCCCGACAGGACCGCTGCCACGGCCTTGGTAAGCCTCGCGCTCAACTGGTCGGGCGTGTCTATCGAGACGGTCGCGGCCGAGTGAAATGTCCGTGTGTTCATCGATACATGGTCTTGCATATGGACCGCCCCGACGGCGACGACAGTGTGCGGCTTGATGGCAGGGTGATGATTTGCTGACTCTGCGCTTTCGACAAGGCAAGCTCCCGGACGAGACAGCGCTCCGTCAAGCATCCACCATGCCGCTTTATGGTTAACCGTTCGTGAATGGAGCGCGCTGAGTGCTGACGTACAAGCGCAAAACAAAAAGGGCATCCATTTCGGGATGCCCTTTGTCGTCTGCAAGACCGAACGGGCTATTCCGCGGCCTGCATTGCCGGCTCATGGCTGATAGGTGTGACCATGGCTGAGATGATTGCGGACAGATCGATCGAGCCAACCGTTTTACCGTCAAGCGTCACGACATGCGCCTTCGTCTGGTTGGCCACCGTCATCATGCGGGCCGCAACTTCCAGAACTGTACCAATGACCACAGGAATGCCTTCGGGGTTTCCGGAAAGCGGCCTCATGATGGTTTCGACGTTGATCACCCGGCCACGGTTCACTTCCTTGACGAAGGCGGTGATATATTCATCCGCCGGTTTCAGGACGATTTCCTGACCGCTTCCCTGCTGGATGACCTTCCCGTCGCGCAGGATGGCGATCTTGTCGCCGAGACGCAGCGCCTCGTCGAGATCGTGGGTGATGAACACCACGGTCTTTTTCAGTTCCTTCTGCAGGTCGAGAAGAACCGTCTGCATATCGACGCGGATCAGCGGGTCAAGTGCCGAATAGGCTTCGTCCATAAGCAGGATGTCGGCATCATTCGTCAGTGCGCGCGCAAGACCTACACGCTGCTGCATGCCGCCCGACAACTGGTTTGGATAGTGATTCTCGAAACCCTTGAGGCCGACACGCTCGATCCATTGCTGGGCTCGCTTGCGGCTTTCCGCATCCGGAACCCCTGAATTTCGAGACCGTAGATGGTGTTCTCGATGATCGTCCGGTGCGGCAGAAGCGCGAACTTCTGGAAGACCATCGCCGTCTTGTGGCGGCGGAATTCCCGAAGGTCGTTTTCGTTCATCTTGCAGACGTCGACGCCGTCATAAAGGACTTCGCCTGCCGTCGGGTCGATCAGCCGGTTTATATGTCGAATGAGGGTGGACTTGCCGGAGCCGGACAGACCCATGACCACCATGACGCCGCCGGCGGGCATGGAGATGTTGATATCCTGGAGGCCCAGAACATGGCCGTGTTTCTCGTTGAGTTCGCCCTTGCCAAGGCCAGCCTTGACCTGATCGACGAAGTCGCGGCCGCGTGGTCCGAAGATCTTGTAGAGGTTCTTGACCTCGATTGCATGACTAGCCATGGATCACCTCCGAGTGCTTCTGCAGACGCTTGCCATAGGCTTGGCTCGTCCGGTCAAAAATGATGGCGATGGCGACCAGCGCAAAGCCGTTCAGGAATCCGACGGTGAAGAACTGGTTGTTGATCGCCTGCAGCACGTTGCGGCCGAGACCGCCGACGCCAACCATGGATGCGACCACGACCATGGCGAGCGACATCATGATGGTCTGGTTGATGCCAGCCATGATGGTCGGCAGGGCAAGCGGGATCTGCACGTTCTTCAGGCGCTGCCACTGGGATGAACCGAACGCATCGGCTGCTTCCAGCACTTCCTTGTCGACCAGCCGAATACCCAGGTTGGTCAGGCGGATCATCGGCGGAACCGCATAGATGACGACGGCGATCAGGCCGGGCACCTTGCCGATGCCGAAGATCATGACGACGGGAATGAGGTAGACGAAGCTTGGCATCGTCTGCATCACGTCGAGGACCGGATTGATCACCGACTGCGCCCGCTCGGAACGCGCCATAAGAATGCCGATTGGTATGCCGACCAGAATGGCGATTAAGGTACAGACCGTGACCATGGCCAGGGTGACCATCGTATCGTTCCACAACCCGACAAGGCCGATCGCCAGCATTGAGGCGATGGTACCAACGGTGATCTTGATGTCGCGGCTGCCGTAATAGACGATCGCGACCATCGCCGCGAGAATGATGATCCACGGTGAGTTGACGAAAAGATTTTCGAGAAAGTTCAAAAACACCTGGAGCGGCTGCACCAGGACGTCGATGGCATTCGTGTAGGCACGGACAAGCCCCTTGAAGCCTTCGTCCACGCTTTTGCGGACCATGCGGATAGTCGTATCGTCGATCGCTGGAAATTTACAAAGCAGATCTGGCAAGAAACTGCATACTGTCGCCATGTCGTTCCCCTTTTTTAACCGGAAATTTTATAGGCCGGCCGTGTCATCGAACAGGTTACCTGTTCCAGCACGGACTTTTCGCTGGTCTCTGCGGACCCCGGCATGTTTTTTGATCCGTCGTGCGCCCCTCCGGACGTCATGACATTTCAACATCGAACATGAACGTTGAAAAGGGCGCTGGCCGTATTTCGTTCATGGGCTGAAACGTGGCAGTTTCCGGTCTCGCCTGCTTTGTTGTTTGCGACGCCTAGACCGGGTGTTTTGCGCATCAAGCGCAAAAAGGCAGCGAACCGCTACGGTCCACTGCCTTCTTCCTTATCGGATCAAAGCGCTGCCTTGACCTTTTCAGCGACGTCAGGAGCAACCCACTTGGTCCACATGTCGGGATAGGTTTCCAGGAAGTGCTTTGCTGCATCTTCGTTGGTGCCCTGGTTTTCATCCATCCAGGCGAGAACCTTGTTGACCGTGCCGTTGTCCCAGTTGCGGGCCTTGACATAATCCATGGCAACGCCGGCCTTCTCGGAGAAAGCCTTGGTAACGACCGTGAAGACGTCGGACGTCGGGTAGGAGTTCACCTTCGGGTCTGCGCAATCCGGCACTGCCGTGCACTTGTCCCACTCGGCCTTGTCGTTCTCGACGCCGAAGCTCAGGCGGGTCATCTCGTACTTGCCGAGGATGGCGGTCGGTGCCCAATAGTAGCCAAGCCAGCCCTTCTGCGAGCTGAAGGCGTTGGAGATCGATCCGTCGAGACCGGCAGCCGAGCCGGTATCTACCAGCGTGAAGCCTGCTTCTTCAGCCTTGAGAGCCTTGAACAGGTTGGCCGTCGAAACCTGGCAGTTCCAGCCCGAAGGGCAATTGATGATGGCGGCCTTGGACGCGTCTTCCGGAGCCGGGAACAGTTCCGGATGCTTCAGGGCATCCTGAACTGTCTTGATGTCGGGGTTGGCGTCGGCGAGGAATTTCGGAATCCACCAGCCTTCGACGCCGCCTTCATTGAGGATCTTGGCTGCCTCGATCAGGCGGCCTTCCTTGATGGCAGCATCCAGGGGCGTGCGCACGGCATTGACCCACATTTCCGGAGCCATGTCGGGCTGGCCCTTCTCGTTCATCGACGTGAAGGTCGGCATTGTATCGCCGGTGACGAGTGTTGCCGTGCAACCGTAGCCGTTCTCAAGAATGAACTTGTCGACATGCGCGGCGACGCCGGCTGATGCCCAGTTCATTTCAGCGATGCTGACTTCGCCGCAATCGGCGGCAGATGCGGAACCGGCGATCGCGTAGAACCCGGCGGCGATGATGGTGGAAGCGAGGAGCTTCTTCATGTTTAAGACCTCCCAGTCTTAATGCAGCGGAAAATCTGGAGGCAACGCGGGATACTGCCCTCCCGGCCACCCAATTGATTGATATCAGCAGCATAGGGGCGCGCTTTCGGGCAATGCCGCATATGGTGCCCCCGCTGCAACGGTGTAGAGCTTTTTGTCCGGCCGCGGAACCCTGTCGCCAGCCGGCTCTCTTTTGACCGCATAGGGGCAGCCTATTTGTTCCTCCGCAGAAATCAACCTCCGGAATTGGCCATCACGGCCTTTTGCGGCGCAAGGCATGGCTGCAGGGGGCTGACAAGCCGTTGATTTGTCTTGATGCCGGCACCATTTTTGAGCATGACAGCCGCGAATTGCCGCAAAATTTGCCCTGACCTTCAATTGTCGCGTTTTGCCCGTTTTATTGCAGACGTTTTTTATCCCGAATGCGCCGTGTCGCGTTTTTTTGCAGTCTCAAAAAAATTCGAAAAATAATGAAATTCATCTTTGATTCATCTCTCACTAACCATCCGGTAACGATGTCAGGCTAATTGTTTTCCTGCGGCGGGGGACAACTGCCGCCCGCCCGGATCAGGTTTTGCGTCCCGGGCCGGAGCGATCTTCGGCGTATTTTCGAAGAGGCCATGCGTATTGTGGCAGACCGCACAGTTCCTGACGGGGCTGGTGCGGTTTTCGCGTTTGGGGCCTGACTGTCCTTCAGAGCGTTTTGTTTGTTGTTTTCTCCGCGCACGAAAAAACCGCATCGCTTGCGCGATGCGGTTTCCAAATTTCATTGCCTATGGCCGTCGGTGGTGTTCAGCCGACGCTACGCGTGCGGATGAAGCCGAGCGGGCCGATCGGCGCCGTCATGACAGTGTTACGGACACGCGACTGGTTGTCCGGGACAACAGAGTTCCAGGCGATCTGGACGAAATTTGGCTTGCTGAAGATGAACAACATGGGGCGTGTGACCTTGGATGTGGCGCGGACATCCGCGCCGTGATGGCATGGCGCTGATATACGCCTGATATGGTGCAAATCAACAATCAAATTCGCCATGCGATGTCGCATTCTGGAAGGTTCATGCTTCCGGTTCAGCAAGAGTTGAAACGGGTTGAAATACGGCGTGAAGACACCGGGTCGAACAAGGCGGAATTGCGGCAAAACAAGGCTTTGCATGGGGCGGACGCGGTGCTAATGAAACAGCCATGACAAAGACGATCATGCTTCAGGGAACCGGCTCGGATGTCGGAAAAACGGTATTGGTGGCTGGTCTCTGCCGGCTTGCCGCAAACAGAGGCTTGAAGGTTCGCCCGTTCAAGCCACAGAACATGTCGAACAATGCGGCCGTGGCCGATGACGGCGGCGAAATCGGCCGGGCTCAATGGCTTCAGTCGATGGCCGCGCGCGTTCCGTCCTCCATCCACATGAACCCCGTTTTGCTCAAGCCGCAGTCGGAGACCGGCAGCCAGATCATCGTTCAGGGCAGGGTCGCCGGACAGGCGCGCGGACGCGATTACCAGGCGCTCAAGCCAAAGCTGCTCGGCGCCGTCATGCAGAGTTTCGAGACCATCTGTTCCGGAGCCGATCTGGTCATCGTCGAGGGGGCCGGTTCACCGGCGGAAATCAACCTGCGGGCAGGGGATATCGCCAATATGGGCTTTGCTACCAGGGCCAATGTGCCGGTCGTGCTGGTCGGCGATATCGATCGCGGTGGCGTGATTGCGTCGCTGGTCGGCACGCACACGATCCTGCCGGAGGACGACCGTCGGATGATCACAGGCTACTTGATCAACAAGTTCCGGGGCGACGTGTCGCTTTTCGACGACGGCATTGCTGCCGTCAGCCGTTTTACCGGCTGGCCTTGTTTCGGTGTCGTTCCCTGGCTGAAAAGTGCCACGCGTCTGCCGGCGGAAGATTCTGTGGTTCTCGACAAGCTGACGCGCGGTACCGGCAGGGCGCTGAAGGTTGCAGTCCCCATGCTGTCGCGGATTGCCAATTTCGACGATCTTGATCCCTTGGCATCGGAGCCGGAGGTCGATCTCGTCTTTGTGCCACCTGGCGAACCTCTGCCTGTCGATGCCGGTCTTGTGGTCATCCCCGGTTCGAAATCGACCATTTCCGATCTTCGCGATTTCCGCGCCCAAGGGTGGGATCGCGACCTTCAGGGACATGTCCGCCGCGGCGGCCATGTCATCGGACTTTGTGGCGGCTTCCAGATGCTCGGCAGTCGGGTTACGGATCCCTCGGGCATCGAGGGTGATCTCACGGAAATTGAAGGGCTCGGCCTTCTGGATGTCGAAACGGCAATGGCACCTGAAAAGACGGTGAGAAATGTGCAGGCCTGGTCACTGCAGCATGACGTGGTGCTGCAGGGTTACGAGATCCATCTCGGCGTGACGACCGGGCCTGATTGCATGCGCGCACCGGTGTCGATTGACGGGAGACCGGACGGCGCCATGTCGCCAAACGGACGGATCCTCGGAACTTACTTGCACGGTCTGTTTTCAAGTGATGCCTATCGCGCGGCGTTGCTCGCGGACTTCGGCATTGTCGGCAGCGGCCTCAACTATCGTCAGACGGTAGATGATGCGCTGGATTCCGTTGCGGGCGAACTGGAGGCCGTCCTCGATCGCCAATGGCTCGATACGCTGATGTCCTGAAACTCGACCCCACGGGTGAGATTCACACAGGACTTCGCATCGACGGTCGGCGAGTGGATGACCGTAGGCATGGTCGCACTTGTCCAATCCGCTGATTGACTTTGCCGCCAGCCGCCCATAATCATCGGCCATTGGATGGTTCCCGCAGGGCGCTTTGTCTTGCGGGAGTAAATGGGAATGCGACAGGGTGGACCCAGATCGGGCACTCTTATCGCAGCCGACCCCGCGACTGTAGAGCGGTCAGGGTTCGCCATCCGGGAAAGCCTGTCCTTCGGGAGATGCCGCATGGTGCGGCACGCTGGAGACGCAGGCCCAACCGGAAAAGCCACTGGAGTGGCATCATGATCAGCCGGGGCAGGACGCCTCTTTGTCTACGAATCGTCCACCTCTTCATGATGTCCGTCGATTGCGATCTTGCAATCTGGCGCGAAAACTCCGGGAAGGCGAGGCGGACCCGTTCGCACCTTTTCGGTGCGTGAACCCGCGAGCCAGGAGACCTGCCACCCGACAAGGGCATACTGCCCGCCTACGGGACGTTTCCCGATGCCAGCACGGAGGTTGTCATGGCTCTATCAACCGGTTTGCGCGTGCGCGCGACCTTGCGCTTGCGTCGATTCAAAAGCCCACCCGTTCTTTTGCGCGCCATCGGCTGACGGCGGGATCACATCATGACATCGACAGCAACCGGATCCGTGCTCGTTCTGGGCGGCGCCCGATCCGGAAAATCGAGCTTTGCCGAGGCGCTGGTGACGGCGTCGGGGCTCGACATGTATTATGTCGCCACGGGACGGGCCTGGGATGGCGAGATGACGGCAAGGATTAGCGAACATCGCAGCCGCCGCGGCTGCGAATGGACGACATGCGAAGAGCCGCTGGCGCTGGTCGATTGCCTGGCCGGGATCGATGCACCCGGTCGCGTCGTTCTGGTGGATTGCCTGACGCTATGGGTCACCAATCTGATGATGGAGGAGCGCGACATGACGGCGGAATTTTCGCGCCTTGCCGACTACATCCCGACCGCCGCCGCAAAGCTGATTTTCGTTTCCAATGAAGTCGGCCTTGGCATCGTGCCGGAAAACCGCATGGCGCGCGATTTTCGCGACCATGCCGGCCGGCTGCACCAGATCATCGCGGCAAAGGCCGCCGAAGTTTACTTTATCGCGGCCGGACTGCCGTTGAAAATGAAGGGTTGAACATGACACTCGCAAAAGCCCCACTCGCCAAGGGCGGCAACGGAAAGATTCCGGCCACCGTGATCACCGGCTTCCTCGGCGCCGGCAAGACGACGATGATCCGCAACATCCTGCAGAATGCCGGCGGCCGCCGCATTGCGCTGATCATCAACGAATTCGGCGATCTCGGCGTGGACGGCGATGTGCTGAAGGGCTGTGGTGCTGAAGCCTGCAGCGAGGACGACATCATCGAACTGACCAATGGCTGCATCTGCTGCACCGTCGCCGACGATTTCATCCCGACCATGACCAAGTTGCTCGACCGCGAAAATCGCCCCGATCACATCGTCATCGAGACCTCCGGGCTTGCGTTGCCACAGCCGCTGATCGCCGCCTTCAACTGGCCGGACATCCGCACGCAGGTGACCGTCGATGGCGTGATTACCGTGGTCGACAGCGCCGCCGTTGCGGCCGGTCGTTTTGCCGACGATCACGACAAGGTCGATGCGTTGCGTGTCGAGGACGACAATCTCGACCATGAAAGCCCGATCGAGGAGCTTTTCGAGGACCAGTTGACCGCGGCCGATCTGATCGTTCTCAACAAGACAGATCTGCTCGATGCCGCCGGCCTGCAGTTCGTGCGCGGCGAAGTCGCCTCGCGGACCAGCCGCAAGCCGACGATGATCGAGGCGAAGCACGGCGAGGTTTCCGCCGCCATCCTGCTGGGCCTCAACGTCGGTACCGAAAGCGACATCGCCAACCGCAAGTCGCATCACGAAATGGAGCATGAGGCCGGCGAGGAGCATGACCACGACGAGTTCGACAGTTTCGTCGTCGAACTCGGCGCGCTTGCCGATCCCGCCGCCTTCATCGAAAAACTAAAGGGGATCATTGCCGAACACGATGTGCTGCGCGTCAAGGGCTTTGCCGACGTGCCGGGCAAGCCGATGCGCCTGCTGATCCAGGGCGTCGGCACCCGCATCGACCAGTATTTCGACCGCGCCTGGGCGACCGGTGAAGTTCGCCGCACGCGTCTCGTCGTCATCGGCCTGCACGACATGGACGAGGCCGCGGTGCGCGCGGCCATCGAAGCGGCGGTTTAAAAATGTCGAGCAGGTCAAAGAGAAACCCCTCTCCAACCCCTCCCCACAAGGGGAGGGGCTTGGCCTGCGGTTGCGGCCTGCTCTGTATTTCACTCCCAAGTCTTCTATCAGCTCGATTGCCGTTTGCCTGGGTATGAAGGTGCAACGAGTTAGTCCCTCCCCTTGTGGGCAGGGGTTGGGTTGCGGACTTTCCTCTCGGAGAACCGGAGGTCTTCATGCACCTCCTCCTAGCCCAGAAAGGCACCATCACCGACGGCGAGGAGGCGATCGATCTTGGGCAGTCGCCGGGCGATATCCTGTTCCTGTCGGCGGCCGATACCGAGCTGTCCTCGATCGCTGCCGCACACCGGTCTCGACCGGGCAATACCAGCCTGCGAGTCGCGAGCCTGCTGATCCTCAAGCATCCGATGTCGGTCGATACCTATGTCGAGCGGACAGCGCGGCATGCGAAGCTGATCGTCGTGCGGCCGCTCGGCGGCGCCAGCTATTTCCACTATGTGCTCGAAGCCCTGCACGCCGCCGCTATCAACCACGGCTTCCAGATCGCTGTGCTGCCGGGCTGTGACAAGCCGGATCCCGGTCTCGAACCGTTTTCGACTGTTGGCACCGAGGATCGCGCAGCGATGTGGGCCTATTTCACCGAGGGCGGCGCCGACAACATGGCGCGGCTGCTCGACTATGGCGAGGCGCTGATCGACGGTTCCGAACTCCCCAGCCGGCATCGACCTTGCTCAAGGCCGGCATCTGGTGGCCGGGCGCCGGCGTGATCGGGGTGGAGCGGTGGAAGGCGATTGCCGGTTTTCGTACCGGTGGAGAAACACCCCCTCTGTCGGCCCGGCCGACATCTCCCCCACAAGGGGGAGATCAATCCGGGGCCAATTGTTGGGCGAAAACTCACTCCATCGATCTCCCCCTTGTGGGGGAGATGTCCGACAGGACAGAGGGGGTATTTCTCCCTACGCTCCGTCCCGTCCCATTATCGCCATCTCCTTCTACCGCGCTCTTGTCCAGAGCGGCGAGACCAAGCCTGTCGAGGCCCTGATCGAGGCCTTGGCCGCGGAGGGCATTGCTGCCTTGCCGGTCTTCGTCTCTAGCCTCAAGGATGCGGTCTCCGTCGGCACGCTGGAGGCAATCTTTGCCGAGGCGAGGCCCGATGTGGTGATGAACGCCACCGGTTTTGCCGTATCCGCGCCCGGCGCCGACCGCAAGCCGACGGTGCTTGAATTCACCGATGCACCGGTGCTGCAGGTGATCTTTTCCGGCTCATCCCGGAAGGCATGGGAAACATCTGCGCAAGGGCTGATGGCGCGGGATCTGGCGATGAACGTCGCGCTGCCGGAGGTCGATGGCCGCATTCTGTCTCGCGCCGTGTCCTTCAAGGCGGCCGCGATCTACGACCCGCAGGTCGAGGCGAATATCGTCGGTCATGAGCCGCTTGCCGACCGGGTTCTGTTTACCGCGCGGCTTGCCGCCAACTGGGCGCGTCTGCGCCGGGCTTTGCCGGCGGAGCGGCGTGTCGTCATCATCCTGGCGAACTATCCGAACCGCGACGGGCGTCTCGGCAACGGCGTCGGCCTCGACACGCCGGCCGGCACGATCGAAGTGCTGCGGGCCATGCGGGATGCCGGTTATGCGGTCGATGACGTGCCCGACGATGGCGACGCGCTGATCACGCATCTGATGGCAGGACCGACCAATGATGCAGGCGGCGACCGCGAGGTTCGCGAGACGCTTTCCCTGAGTCAATATAAGGCGTTCTTTGCGTCTCTTCCGGTTCAGATTCAGGATGAGGTGACGGCCCGCTGGGGTGCGCCGGAGACCGACCCATATTTCCGCGATGGTCGTTTTGCCCTGCCGCTGACGCGCTTCGGCGAGACGCTGGTCGGCATCCAGCCTGCGCGCGGTTACAATATCGATCCCAAGGAAACCTACCACTCGCCCGATCTCGTGCCGCCGCACGGCTATCTCGCCTTCTACGCCTTCCTGCGTCGGGAATATGGCGCCCATGCCGTCATCCACATGGGCAAACACGGCAATCTTGAATGGCTGCCCGGTAAGGCGCTGGCGCTGTCGGAAACGTGCTATCCCGAAGCGATCTTCGGGCCGATGCCGCATCTCTATCCCTTCATCGTCAACGATCCGGGCGAGGGTACGCAGGCCAAGCGCCGCACGGCTGCCGTCATCATCGATCACCTGACGCCGCCTTTGACGCGGGCCGAATCCTACGGGCCGCTCAAGGATCTGGAGGCGCTGGTCGATGAATACTACGACGCGGCGGGTGGCGACCCGCGCCGCCTGCGGCTCCTGAGCAAACAGATCCTCGACCTCGTGCGCGATATCGGCCTCGATCAGGATGCCGGAATCGGTGTGTCCGATGGCGAAGACAAGGCGCTGGAAAAGCTAGATGCCTATCTCTGCGACCTGAAAGAACTGCAGATCCGCGACGGTCTGCATGTGTTCGGCGTGGCTCCGGAGGGGCGCCTGTTGACGGACCTGACGGTCGCTCTGGCGCGCGTGCCGCGGGGCCAGGGCGAGGGCGGTGATTGCAGCCTGCAGCGGGCGATTGCGCGGGATGCGGGGCTGGGGTTTTCCAAGTCGATCTCTCCCCTTGTGGGGGAGATGTCCGACAGGACAGAGGGGGAAATCTTTCCGCCCTCTCCGTGCCGACCGTACCCCCTCTGTCGGCCCGGCCGACATCTCCCCCACAAGGGGGAGATCAATCCTGAGCGGCCTTTCGATCCCCTCGACTGCATCCTCTCCGATCCCTGGACCGGCCCAAAACCCGAAATCCTCGCAAACCAGACCGACGCCCCATGGCGCACCGCCGGTGATACCGTCGAACGCATCGAACTCTTGGCGGCGCAATTTGTATCCGGCGAACGGCCGTGCCCGACCGATTGGATGGCGACACAAGCCGTTCTTGCTGAAATCGAAACCCGCCTGAAGCCCTCCATCGTCCAGTCCGGACCGGCGGAAATTGCAGCCTTTCTGACCGGCCTTGATGGCCGTTTCGTGCCGCCCGGACCCTCGGGCGCGCCGACCCGCGGACGGCCCGATGTCTTGCCGACGGGCCGCAATTTCTACTCGGTCGACAGCCGCGCCGTGCCGACGCCGGCGGCTTTCGAGCTCGGCAAAAAATCTGCCGAACTGCTCATTCGGCGCTACCTGCAGGATCATGGCGACTGGCCGACATCCTTCGGACTGACGGCCTGGGGCACCTCCAATATGCGCACCGGCGGCGACGATATCGCCCAGGCCATGGCGCTGATCGGCACCAAGCCGGTCTGGGATATGATGTCGCGTCGGGTCACCGGCTACGAGATCGTGCCGCTTGCCCTGCTCGGTCGGCCGCGGGTCGATGTCACCTTGCGGATTTCCGGGTTCTTCCGCGATGCCTTCCCGGACCAGATCGCGCTGTTCGACAACGCGATCCGCGCCGTCGGCGCACTCGACGATGACGATGCCGACAACATGATCGCGGCGCGCATGCGTTCGGAGACCGCACGTCTCGTCGCTGAGGGTATCGACGGGAAGGAGGCCGCCCGCCGCGCCTCCTACCGCATCTTCGGGGCAAAGCCCGGTGCCTATGGTGCGGGCCTTCAGGCGCTGATCGACGAGAAGGGCTGGGAAGACAAGCAGGATCTTGCGGAAGCTTACCTCACCTGGGGCGGTTATGCCTATGGCGCCGGTGAGGATGGCAAGGCGGAGCGCGGGCTTCTCGAGGAGCGGTTGAAATCGGTCGAGGCCGTGGTCCAGAATCAGGACAACCGCGAACACGACCTGCTCGACAGCGACGACTACTACCAGTTCGAAGGCGGCATGAGCCTTGCCATTGAGACGCTGGCCGGCAGCCGGCCGTCGATCTATCACAATGATCATTCCCGCCCGGAAAAGCCGGTCATACGCTCGCTGGAAGAAGAGATCGGACGCGTCGTGCGCGGCCGGGTCGTCAATCCGAAATGGATCGCCGGCGTCATGCGGCACGGCTACAAGGGCGCCTTCGAGATCGCCGCAACTGTCGACTACATGTTCGCGTTCGCGGCGACCACCGGGGCGGTGCGTGATCATCATTTCGAAGCCGTCTATCAGGCCTTCGTGCTCGACGACAACGTCCGCGGCTTCATGGAAGACAAGAACCCCGCCGCCTTCCGCGACCTGGCCGACAAGCTGCTGGAAGCCATTGACAGGGGACTCTGGACGCCACGGTCCAACTCGGCGCGGTTTGCGCTGGCTGCGCATGCTGAGCAAAGGAGAGCCTCATGATCACCCTGTCCGGATCATGCCTGTGCAAGGCGGTGCGCTTTCAGATTTCCGGCCCGATTATGAAGACGGGACACTGCCACTGCGAAAGCTGCCGACGCGCGACCTCCTCACCGGTCACGACCTTTCTTTCCTCAGCAATCAAACACGTCGCGTTTACCGGCGCGCCTCGCCGAATCTTCGCATCTTCACCGGGTGTGTCGCGGGGATTTTGCGGGGCCTGCGGCTCGCCGCTGAGCTTTGAGACCGAGGCGCGCCCAGGCGAAATCGATCTCTACGTCGCTTCGCTTGAAGGGGCCGCTGGTGTCCCCATCGAGCAACACTGGTACTGGAACGAGCGCGTCGATTGGCTGACTTGCCAGGACGACCTGCCAAAACATGATGATTGAGGAAGCTATGACCGAGATTGAGACCGACACCGAAATGAGCGAAGCCGATCTTGCCCGCCACGCCATGAAGATGGCGAAGAAGAAGACCGCGCGCGAAAAGATCATGGCGACAAAGACGGACCAGAAGGGCCTGATCATCGTCAATACGGGCAAGGGCAAGGGCAAGTCGACGGCCGGCTTCGGCATGATCTTCCGCCACATCGCCCATGGCATGCCGTCTGCCGTCGTGCAGTTTATCAAGGGCGCCTGGGAGACCGGCGAGCGCAACCTGATCGAGAAACATTTCAGCGATCTCTGCCAGTTCTATACGCTGGGCGAAGGTTTTACCTGGGAAACACAGGACCGCACCCGCGACATCGCCATGGCGCAGAAAGCCTGGGAAAAGGCCAAAGAACTGATCCGCGACGAGCGCAATTCCATGGTGCTTCTCGACGAGATCAACATCGCGCTGCGCTACGACTACATCGACATCGCTGAAGTCGTTCGCTTTCTCGTTGAGGAAAAGCCGCACATGACCCATGTCGTGCTGACGGGCCGCAATGCCAAGGAAGAACTGATCGAGATCGCCGATCTCGTGACCGAGATGGAACTGCTCAAGCATCCCTTCCGCTCGGGCATCAAGGCGCAAGTCGGAGTTGAGTATTGACTAAATGACGTTCTATAGGCCCATCGATACCCTGATCGGATGGGCCGGATCAGCAAGCAGCTTGATGGCAAGCGCGATGCAGGTGACGACCAGCAGCGGTTTGATGATCCTGGCGCCGTTCTTCATGGCGAAACGCGAGCCGATCTGTGCGCCGATGAACTGGCCGGCGCCCATGACCAGGCCTGTTTTCCACAGCACGACGCCGTAGAAGGCGAACACCACGAAGCTGCCGATATTGGAGCCGAAGTTCAGGAACTTGGTGTGGGCCGTCGCCTTCAGGACGCCGAAGCCGGCCAACGTCACGAAGCCGAGCATGAAGAAGGACCCGGTGCCGGGTCCGAACACCCCGTCATAGAAACCGATCAGCGGAACGAAGGTCAGGCCGAACAGGAAGGGCGTCATCCGGCGTGTCTGGTCTACGTCGCTGATATTGGGCTTGAAGCCGAAATAGAGCGCGATGGCGATCAGCAGGAACGGCATGACGATCTTCAGCACGTCGCCGGGAACGATCGTCGCCAGCGCCGCGCCGACGGCACCGCCGAGGATTGCCGATGCCACCATCGGCAATTGCTCGATGAGGTTGACATGGCCGCTGCGCGCATAGGCGATGCTCGCCGAACCCGAGCCGAACAGCGATTGCAATTTGTTGGTGCCCAGCGTCTCCAAGGGTGGAATGCCGGCGATCAGCATGGCGGGTATCGTGATCATGCCGCCGCCGCCGGCGATCGAATCAATAAAGCCGGCAAGCAGGGCGGCGATGAAAAGGAAGGCGAGAAGGTGGACTGCGATATCGTGCACGGGGAGGGACTCGGGGATAAGGAGGGGATTGAGGCGGGCGTTCCCCTTTTGGCAGAGTGTATCGTAAAGTGCAAAGACGCGTTTTGCGTCATCCGGATGGCGTATCCGGCATGGGCAATGGCGCAAACCGGTTTGACCCGGCATGACCACTTCGGTAAGCTTACACGGCGTGCGACGGTGCCTTTATAAAAAGGCTGAAAGAGCGTCCGGTGCGGCCGACCCAGTCAGGGGCTTCATCCGGTGCTGTCCAGACCGCTTCGAGCAGGAGGCTGCTTGAGGGCCCCGGCGTTTCGTTCAGGATATCCGACGAGGGGGCGCGGGTTATTTCCATGCAGGTGACATCCATAAGGCCGAACGCGGCGCGATTTGTTCTCGGCCTTGGCTGCGAACGTGGCACGCCGGCTGCGGAAGTGATCGCGCTTGCTGAAAATGCGCTGGCCTCTATCGGTGCCAGCGGCGAGGATATCGCCTGCATCGCATCCCTCGACAACCGTGCCGATGAGCCGGCAATCCAGGCCGCGGCCCTTCATTTTAACGTTTCCTCTCGTTTTTTTGCAGCGCCGATTCTCGAGGCCGAGACGCCGCGTCTACGCCATCCGTCTGACCGCGTGTTCGCGCTTACCGGTTGCCATGGTGTGGCGGAAGCATCGGCATTGGCTGGCGCTGGCGCTTGTGCGGATTTGGTCGTGCCGAAGATCAAATCGGCCCATGCGACGGCAGCGCTCGCCCGGACCGGGGTCGCTTCGCAGGATGCTGTGTCATGAATGCTGCAATTCTTCATTGGGTGATTTTGGATTCTTTCCAGCTGGATAGGGCTCTTTCCTCACGGGTTGAATCCGGATGTTCATGTGGTGATTCAACCGGCGCCCGCCGCGATCGCTCTGGCCATGGTTTGCGATGATGGACGCCCTTTTTCCGGCCTTCCTGTCCTTGAAAAGGGCTCCGTCTGGCTCGTTGGCGCCGGGCCGGGTGATCCGGGCCTTCTGACCCTGCATGCCGTGAATGCGCTCCGCCAGGCCGATGTCATCGTCCATGATGCGCTGGTCAATGCCGATTGCCTGAAAATGGCCAAGCCCGGCGCCGTGCTGGAATTTGCCGGCAAACGCGGCGGAAAACCGTCGCCCAAGCAGCGGGATATTTCGCTGCGCCTGGTGGAACTGGCCCGTGCCGGCCACCGCGTGTTGCGGCTGAAGGGCGGTGATCCCTTTGTCTTCGGTCGCGGCGGCGAGGAGGCTCTGACGCTGGTCGAAAACCGCATTCCGTTCCGGATCGTGCCCGGCATAACGGCTGGTATCGGCGGCCTTGCCTATGCCGGGATCCCGGTGACCCACCGCGAGGTGACGCATGCGGTGACGTTCCTCACCGGCCATGATCTCGGCCGGCGTCGTGCCTGATCGTATCCACTGGGATGCCATCGCCAAGGGCTCGCCTGTCATCGTCATGTATATGGCGATGAAGCATATCGGCCAGATCACCCGTAACCTGATCGCGGCCGGCCGTTCGCGCGACGAGCCGGTAGCTTTCGTCTGCAATGCGTCGACGACCGAGCAGTCGGTGCTGGAAACGACACTGGAACGGGCGGAAGCCGATGTCGTCGCTTCCGGCCTCGAGCCGCCGGCAATCGTCGTCGTCGGCGAGGTCGTGCGGCTGCGCAGCGCGCTCGACTGGCTGGGCGCGCTCGACGGGCGTATTCTGCAGGCCGATCCGTTTTCGCACGGCCTCAAGGATCCGGCATGAGTGGTCTCCTGATCGCCGCGCCGTCTTCCGGCTCCGGCAAGACGACGATCACGCTTGGCCTTCTCAGGGCCTTGCGCAATCGCGGCGTGGCTGTTGCCCCCGGCAAGGCTGGCCCAGACTATATCGATCCTGCCTTCCATACGGCCGCGAGCGGGCAACCCTGCCTTAACTACGATCCCTGGGCGATGCGCGCCGATCTCCTGCGCTTCAATGCCGCTGAGGCGGCAAGGGATCGCCGGCCCTTCATCGTCGAGGCGATGATGGGCCTGCATGATGCCTCCGTCGATGGTACCGGATCGCCCGCCGATCTGGCGGCGACCCTTGAGCTGGCTGTCGTCCTCGTGGTCGATTGCGGACGCATGGCGCAATCCGTGGCGGCGCTGGTGCGCGGTTACGCGGACCACCGTCGCGATATCCGGATCGCCGGCGTCATCCTCAACAAGGTCGGCAGCGACCGGCACGAGGCCATGCTGCGCGGTGCACTCGACAGAGTGCATATGCCCGTCCTTGGCGTTGTCCGCCAGGAAAGCGGCATGAAGCTGCCGGAGCGCCATCTCGGTCTGGTTCAGGCAGGCGAGCACGGCGGGCTCGACGACTTCATCGAACATGCCGCTACGCGGGTGGTTGATGGCTGCGATCTGGATTCTATTCTTGCGCTTGCCGGCGAGGGTCAACGCGATGCTCCGACCGTGACCGGTCTAAAACCGCTGGGGCAGCACATTTCCATCGCCCGGGATATCGCGTTTGCCTTTTGCTACGAGCATCTGCTGCTCGACTGGCGACGCCGGGGCGTGCAGATTTCCTTCTTTCGCCGCTGGCCGATGAGGCGCCGGATCCGCAGGCCGATGCCATCTATCTTCCGGGTGGCTATCCGGAATTGCACGCCGAGCAGCTCTCGAATGCACAGTTGTTTCGCGAGGGCATGGTGTGTGCGGAGGCCCGCGGCGTTCGCATTTTTGGGGAGTGTGGCGGCTATATGACTCTGGGTGAGGGGCTCGTGGCGGCCGATGGCAAACGTTACGGAATGCTTGGTCTTTTGCCGCTGGTCACCAGCTTTGCCGAGCGCAAGCGGCATCTCGGCTATCGCCGCGCAACGCCGCGCAATGACAGCTTTTTCAATGGCCCTCTGATGGCGCACGAGTTTCACTACGCAACGATCGTTTCCGAGGGGATGCCGATCCTCTGTTCGATACGACGGATGCGGCAGGTGAGATTGTCGGTCCCGTCGGTCTCCAGCGTGGCGCCGTTGCGGGCTCTTTCATGCACCTGATCGACAAGGCTGCCGACGCATGAGTCGTCCCATCGTCCATGGCGGCGGCATCACGCAGGCCGCTGCTCAATTCGGAGGCCGACCTGAAGACTGGCTCGACCTGTCCACCGGTATCAACCCGCGCTCTGCACCCCTGCCGGCCATACCCGAACACGCCTGGCATCGTCTTCCGGATCAACACCTGATCGACGCGGCGCGAAAGCCGCGGCGCTCTACTACGGAAGCGGCCACAATCTGCCCCTGCCGGTACCCGGCACACAATCCGTTATCCAGCTGCTGCCACGCCTTGCAGTTCCCGGACGACGGGTGGCGATTTTCGGCCCGACCTACGGCGAATATGCCCGCGCCTTTACGGAAGCCGGCTTCGGTATCGATCAGATCACGTCCCGAGAGGAGATTTCGGCGAGCCACGGCCTTGTCGTCCTGGTCAACCCGAACAATCCGACGGGGCGAACCTTTCCGATTGAGGAGGTCGAATCCATCCGCAAGGCCATTGTCGGCCAAGGCGGCATTCTGCTTGTGGACGAAGCTTTCGCAGACCATGAGCCTAAGTCGGGCATCGCCCGTAAACAGGCTGACATGGAGAGCCTGATTGTCTTCCGCTCGTTCGGCAAATTCTTCGGTCTCGCCGGACTGCGCCTCGGCTTCGTCATCGCTTCCCAGGATGTCACTGAGCAATTCCAGCAGTGGCTCGGCCCCTGGGCGGTGTCCGGTCCTGCACTGGTTATTGCCAACGCACTGATGACTGACGGACCCGCCGCTGCTATCCGCACCTCGATCCTTGAGCGGAAATTGGCGCTCGATGCCGTCTTGCAGCGGGCAGGGCTGTCTATGGCCGGCGGTACGGCGCTGTTCAGCCTCGTCGAGCATGATAGGGCTTCCGACCTTCACGTCCATCTCTGCCGCGCGCATATTCTGACGCGGCGTTTCGACTATGCGCCGAAGTGGTTGCGAATCGGGCTTGCGCCCGATGCGGCAGGGGATAAACGTCTGGCGGAAGCTTTGCGACTATCGGACCTTTGATCATGTCTGTTGAAATTCTGCTCGTCCTGGCCGCGGCCCTACTGCTCGACCGGATCGTCGGCGATCCCGATTGGCTTTGGCGCCGCCTGCCGCATCCTGTCGTGCTGTTCGGCGCCGCCATCGGCTGGTTCGACCGGTCCTTCAACCGCAAGCGCCTGGGCGACGACGCACTTCGCATCAGCGGCGCGATCAGCCTCGCCGCCCTTCTTCTTCTCAGCGCCGGTATCGGTCTGCTGTTCCACCGTCTGTTTGCATCAATGGGTCTCGTCGGCCTGCTGTTTGAAACTGTGATCGTTGCGGTGTTCCTGGCGCAGAAGAGCTTGGGCGATCATGTGATGCGCGTTGCTTCGGGGTTGCGGAAGGATGGGCTTGCCGGCGGGCGAAAGGCGGTTTCGATGATCGTCGGTCGCGACCCGGAGACACTGGACGAGCCGGCCGTCTGCCGCGCTGCCATTGAAAGCCTCGCCGAAAATTTCTCCGACGGCGTCGTGGCGCCCGCTTTCTGGTATGCGATCTTCGGCCTGCCGGGGCTGCTGGCCTACAAGATGCTGAACACCGCGGATTCGATGATTGGTCACAAGAGCCCGAAATATCTCTATTTCGGCTGGGCGTCGGCCAGACTTGACGATCTTGCGAACCTGCCGGCGGCCCGCCTGTCGGTTCTTCTGTTCGCAGCCGGTGCGTGGCTGCGGGTCGATCGCCGCGACGCCCGCAATGCGCTGGATGTCGGCCTGCGGGATCACGGGCTGCACCGCTCGCCCAATTCCGGCTGGCCGGAAGCGGCCATGGCCGGTGCGCTCGACGTGCAACTGGCTGGCCCGCGGCTTTATGCCGGCACGCTCGTTTCCGAGCCGATGATCAACGGGGCGGGAAGAGCCACTGCAACGGTGCCCGACATAGAAAAGGCCGTTCACATATTCTACGCAGCCTGCGCCGCCTTGATGATCACAGTTGTTTTTCTTGTTGCCGTTCCGAGCTTCTTTTAAAGACGACTCTTGTTTTGATGTAATTTTATCGAATTTTTTATATTCGTATTTTCTGTTTCGCTTAAGCTTGTATCATCAATCGCTATGTATATTCTGTGCCGTGTTGGGACGCCAGTAATAAGGTTGTTTAATTCGGAGAGGGATACATGCATAAAATTTTCGTGGCCTGTTTGGCCCTCGTATTTCTGCAATTTCAGACCGTGACTTCAAGTGCCGCCAATCTCATTGCCAATATCAGTCTTTCATCCCAGACCATGACTGTTTCGCAGAACGGTATCGTCAAGTATCGTTGGAAAGTATCGACCGCAAGGAAAGGGTATGTTACTCCGAAAGGCAGCTGGAGCGCCAAGTGGCTTTCGAAAAACCATCGGTCCCGCAAATATGACAACGCGCCCATGCCCTATGCCGTTTTTTTCAACGGTGGCTATGCGGTACATGCAACATTCGATCTGAAGCGTCTTGGCCGCCCCGCCTCGCACGGCTGTGTCCGTCTTCACCCCGACAATGCCGCGCAGTTCTTCTCAATGACTAGCCGCAATGGCCTGAAGAACACGCGTATCGTCGTGACGCGCTGAGCCTGGCCGCATCAAGGAAAGCGAAGGCAGCTATTATTGTCCGCCTTCGTTTTTCGATGTTTGCGCGACACACAGCGCGCCAAAATGCAACTCCTGGCCTCAAGGCCATTGGCTTTTCAAACGCATTTACCTATAGGTTCGCCAAAACGTGAATTTTATATGAGGTATACGCGTGACAGCTACATTCGATAAGGTTGCCGACATCATTGCGGAGACGAGCGAGATCGACCGCGAGACGATCACGCCGGAAAGCCATACGATCAATGATCTCGGCATCGACAGCCTGGATTTCCTGGATATCGTCTTTGCGATCGACAAGGAATTCGGCATCAAGATCCCGCTCGAGCAGTGGACCCAGGATGTGAACGAAGGCAAGGTTTCGACCGAGGAATACTTCGTTCTGAAGAATCTCTGCGCCAAGATCGACGAACTGAAGGCCGCCAAGGGCTGATCGTCCGCGCCAGCGCCGGGCCGGTTGGTTCTGCCCGAACGATACCATTCAATGCCGCCTGTCGCCCGTTGCGCTTGACAGGCGGCATTGGCGTTTTTACTTGACCTTCATCAACACGAGTTTTGCCGCAGATGCTGCTTGAATATTTCCAGATGATCGACCGCGTCGAAGCCGTCGATCTCAAGGCCGGAACTCTGGTCGCCCGTTCGGTCGTTCCGGCCCAAAGCCCGGTTTTCGAGGGCCATTTTCCCGGCTATCCGCTGGTCCCCGGCGTTCTCCTGATCGAGACCATGGCGCAGGCTTCCGGTTTTCTCGTGCTCGCTGCGACCGGTTTTGCGGCCATGCCCTTCCTGATGACGGTCGACGGCGCCAAGATGCGCACCTTCGTCGAACCGGAAGCCGTGCTCGACATCGAGGTGCATCTGGAGCATGACGGCTCCGGCTTCGCTGTGACCAAGGCGAAAATTACCTCGGCCGGCAAAAAGGTCTGCGATGCCCAGTTGAAGCTTCGAACCATGCCGTTCGACCAGGTGCCGCTGGGTGATATCGTGCGCAAGCGCGCGGAGGAGGTGGGCCTGATGGCCGCCATCGCCACCTCTGCGGATGCAAAGGAATGACAATGATAAAATCCGCCAATGACGTCGTCATCACCGGTGTCGGTATCGTCACCAGCCAGGGGTTGGCGCGCAACTGCACACCGATCTTGTCGGTGCACCCGAATCGCCGACTGTCAGGGTCGAGACGGAGCGTTTTGCGCCCTATCCCGTGCATCCGCTGCCGGAAATCGACTGGTCGCAGCAGATCGCCAAGCGCGGCGACCAGCGCCAGATGGAAAACTGGCAGCGCCTTGGCGTTTTCAGCGCCGGTCTGGCGCTCGACGATGCCGGCTTCAAGGATGATCTCGAGGCTTGCGGCTCGATGGACATGATCGTCGCTGCCGGCGGCGGCGAGCGCGATATCAACGTCGATTCGCTGATCGTCGACGAAGCGCTGAAGCGCAATGACCGCGAACAGCTGCTCAACGAAAAGCTCACCACTGAATTGCGCCCGACTCTTTTTCTGGCCCAGCTGTCCAATCTGCTCGCCGGCAACATCTCCATCGTTCACAAGGTCACCGGCTCGTCGCGTACCTTTATGGGTGAGGAAGCTGCCGGCATTTCGGCGATCGAAACCGCCTTTGCCCGTATCAAGGCGGGGCAATCGACCCATACGCTGGTTGGCGGTGCCTTCTCCGCCGAACGTTTGGACATGATCCTGCTGATCGAGGCAGTGCAGGGCCACGTCGTCGGCGACTGGCAGCCGATCTGGTCGCGCAAGCCTGAAAATGGCGGCGGTATGATCCTCGGCTCGGTCGGCGCCTTCCTCGTTCTCGAATCGCGCGAACATGCAGAGGCCCGCGGCGCTCGGATCTACGCGACGATCGACGCGATCGGCGGCGACCGCGGCAAACGGGCGGAAGGCCGCATGGAGACACGGCTCACCGAGCTTTCGGCACCTGCAGGCGCGATCGATGCAGCTTCGACGGTGGTCTTCTCGGGCACGACCGGTTTCCACGATCTGGCCGCGCGCGAAAAGACTTTCCTCGAAAAGCAGTTTCCGGCCGTTCCAGTCCGCGCCTATGGCGGCCTTGTCGGGCATGGGCTGGAAGCACAGTTTCCGCTCGGCCTTGCTTTTGCAGCTTTGTCGCTCGGCGCCGCTGCTAAGGTTCCGCCCTTCGATAAGGCTTCTGAAGCGGCCATGTTGCAACCGGCGAAAACCGCTATCGTCACCACCGTCGGCCATGCGCGCGGCGAGGGGATCGCCGTTCTTTCGGCGGAAGTTTAAGGAGCGGCTGCCATGAGCAATGCCTATAAGGATCATCTCGGACGCCCGCTTATCGCTGTTACCGGCATGGGCGTCATCACCTCGCTTGGACAGGGTATCGAGGACAACTGGAAGGCGCTGACATCAGGCGTTTCCGGTATCCACAAGATTGAACGCTTCCCGACGGAAGGCCTCAACACGCGCATCAGTGGCACGGTCGATTTCATCGAGTTGCCGGCCCAGAACGCCGTCGAGCGTTCCTATGCCTTTGCCCGCGAAACGACGCTGGAAGCCCTGGCGCAGGCTGGCATCAGCGGCGATTTCAATGGCCCGCTGTTTCTTGCCGCCCCGCCGATCGAGCCGGAATGGAGCGCGCGTTTCGAGCTTGCCGACCGCGCCGGTCCGTCTGTTCATCCGGGCGATGCCTATGACCGTTTTCTTGCCGCCATGCGCGAACGCGCCGATCCGGTTTTCCACGAAGCCGTGATGTTCGGCTCGATCTCCGAGCGCCTTGCCGACCGTTTCGGTACGCGCGGGCTGCCGGTGACACTGTCGACCGCTTGCGCCTCCGGTGCCACTGCTATCCAGCTTGGCGTCGAAGCGATTCGCCAGGGCCGCACCGACCGTGCGCTGACGGTTGCGACCGATGGATCCGTCAGCGCCGAGTCGTTGATTCGCTTTGCGCTGCTCTCGGCGCTGTCCACCCAGAATGATCCGCCGCAAAAGGCCTCCAAGCCCTTCACCAAGGATCGCGACGGTTTCGTCATTGCGGAAGGCGCGGCAACGCTTGTTCTCGAATCGCTTGAAGCGGCTGTTGCCCGCGGCGCTCGTGTCTACGGTATCCTCAAGGGCTGTGGCGAGAAGGCCGACCTCTTCCACCGTACCCGCTCGTCGCCCGATGGCGGCCCGGCGATCGCGACGATCCGGGCGGCTCTTGCCGATGCCGGCATGGATGAAAGCGGGATCGGCTACATCAATGCGCACGGCACCTCGACGCCGGAAAACGACAAGATGGAATTCGGCGCCATGTCCGCCGTCTTTGGCGATGGCCTGCCACAGATTCCGGTTTCGTCGAACAAGTCTATGATCGGCCACACGCTGACCGCGGCTGGCGCTGTCGAGGCCGTGTTCTCGTTGCAGACGATCCTGACCGGCACGCTGCCGCCGACGATCAACTATCTCAATCCGGACCCGGCCATCGTGCTGGATGTCGTGCCGAACGTGCGGCGCGACAAGCAGGTCTCGGCCGTGCTGTCGAACTCCTTCGGCTTCGGCGGCCAGAATGCCAGCCTTGTCATGGCGGCCGAACCGGCCTAAACCGGCCGCACTCAAGAAGAATGCCGGAAAGGCAAAGGATCTATCATGCGCGCCCTGCAACTGCTCGATGACCGCAAGCTCGAAATCACCGACGTTCCGGAACCGAACGCTCCCGGCCCGGGCGAGGTCACTCTGCGGGTCAAGGCGGTCGCGCTCAACCACATCGACGTCTGGGGCTGGCGCGGCATGGCGTTCGCCAAGCGCAAGATGCCGCTCGTCATCGGTGCGGAAGCTTCCGGCGTCGTTGACCAGATCGGCCCCGGCGTTTCCAGCGTGCTTCCGGGGCAGTTGGTCTCGATCTATGGCGCCCGCACCTGCGGCCTCTGCCGTCCCTGCCGCGAGGGTCGCGACAATCTCTGCGAACATGTCGGCGGCGTACACGGCTTCCATCTCGACGGTTTTGCGCAGGAAAAGGTCAATCTGCCGGCCCGGCTGCTGGTGCCGGCGCCTCCCGGCGTCGATGCGGTGGCCGCGGCGCTCGCGCCTGTGACCTTCGGCACCGTCGAGCACATGCTGTTCGACAATGCCAAGCTTGAGCCCGGCGAAACGATCCTCATCCATGCCGGCGGTTCCGGCATCGGCTCGGCAGCAATCCAGCTTGCCAAGAAGATTGGCTGCACGGTCATCACCACCGTCGGCTCCGATGACAAGATCGAGAGAGCCAAGGCGCTTGGCGCCGATCACGTCATCAACTACCGCACCGACCGTTTCGAAGGCGTGGTGCGCAAGCTCACCAAGAAAAAGGGCGTCGATGTTGTTTTCGAACATGTCGGCAAGGATACCTTCGCCGCCTCGATGTTCTGCTTGAAGCGCGGTGGTCGCCTGGTCACCTGCGGCTCGACATCAGGCGTTTCGACCGAAATGAACCTGATGATGCTGTTCCAGCAGCAATTGAAACTGCTCGGCTCGTTTGGTTGCCGCATGGAGAACATGGCGAACGCCATGCAGAAGATGGCACGCGGTCTTGTTCATCCTGTTATCGATACGGAAGTCGGTTTCACCGAGATCGACAAGGCGCTGGAGCGCATGGAATCGCGTCAGGTGTTCGGCAAGATCGTCCTGAGGATGGACTGATCGCCGTGCGCATGCTTGTCACTCGTCTGGTTCTGTCCGCGGATCACCTTCGGCAATGGCTGATCGCGCAGCTGATGTTCGTGCCGCTGGCGATCCTGAAGCTGTTCCCGGTGGACGCGGCTATGAATTTCATGGACCGCTTCACGCGCTGGATCGGCCCGAAGACCAAGCGTCACAAGCTGACCATGGCCAACCTGCGCAATGCCTTTCCGGAAAAATCGGAGGCCGAGCTTGAGGCTATTGCGCTGGAAAGCTGGGGCAGTATCGGCCGGCTTGCGGCGGAATATGCCTTTCTCGACACGCTGTTCGATTTTGATCCGGAGCAGGCCACGCCCGGTCGCGTCGAAGTCTCCGGCATTCCGCTGTTTATCGAGTTGCGTGATAATCCCCGTCCGTTCATCGTGTTCACCGCCCATAGCGGAAATTTCGAGATGCTGCCGGTTGCGGGCGCGTCCTTCGGGCTGGATGTGACTGTGCTCTTCCGTCCGCCGAACAATCCCTACATCGCCAAGAAGGTCTTCGAGTTCCGCAAGCGTCGCATGGGCAATCTTGTGCCTTCGCATGCCGGCTCCTCGTTCACGCTTGCCAGACAGCTGGAAAAGGGTGGTGCGGTCGGCGTGCTCGTCGACCAGAAATTCGGGCGCGGCCTGAAGACGAAGTTCTTCAACAATGACGTCCAGACCAATCCGCTCGTCGCCAAGCTGGTGCGGCAGTTCGGCTGCGAGGTCTATCCGGCGCGCTGCATCCGGCTGCCGGGCGGTCGTTTCCGGCTTGAACTGGAGCCGGCCATCGATATTCCGCGCAAGGAAGACGGAAGCGTCGATGTCAATGCCACGGCGCAGGTGCTGAACGACAAGGTCGAAAGCTGGGTGCGGGAATATCCGGGCCAGTGGCTTTGGTACCATGACCGCTGGAACATCAAGCGGCAACTGGTCGACTAAACCCTTTGCGATTCGCCGTGCGCGATGCAATCAAGCTCCCATTTACGTGTGGTTGTTTTTCTGTTAGAATCAACTTTAAGATGTTCTTTCGTTCCTCGTTCTTGCGTTCACGTGCAATGGCTGCGGCATTTCGCGTCAGGGACAAGATAAACTTTTCCGACAACGTTTCCGGTTGTCATACTCTTGTTGAACATGGGTTCAATGCGTGTAAAAGCATGTGGCAAATTTAGCTCAATAGCGCTTTGAAAGTTTGTCCGGCAGGGCATTCTGCCACTCAAGGCGGCAAGAATTCGGCGCTGTTTTGCAGCGACGGTTTGGTGCACGGTATCGATGCGGTATCGCATGATCTTGGAGGGTGGAGTTGAAAGATATTATTGGGCTTTTCTGGTTCAAATATTCGCAATTGCAACTTGCCGTCCGCTCCGGTGATGAAGTGCTCACAAGTATTCTCGACCGTGAAATCGACCCCATTCTCCGGGAAATATATGAGGCTAAGGCAGGCAATGTTGCCGATGCCCGGCTGCAGTTTCAGTTGCTCATCGACCTGTTGCAAAAAGAGGCCGATGACATGTCCTGCGTGCTTCGCCACTCGACCATTCTCAAGGCGCTTGTCGATCGCTATTTCTCCGATGTCGCAGCCGACGATGAATCCGCCCGATGGCTACCCATGTCCCAATCGGCTGCCGCAGTGTTCAAGGGCAGGGCGGATGAAGGCTTTCTCAATGAGGCCATTCTCGACTGCCTACCCGACCGGATCGCAGTGATCACGCCGGACTATCGGTATCTTTACACCAATCCTGTTAATGCTGACCGGCTTGAACTCAGGCCCATCGATCTTGTGGGGCGGCATATCGTCGAGTTCGTCGGCATCCAGCGGTTCGAGCAGCGTGTCAAGCCGAACCTCGACAAGTGTTTTGCCGGCGAGGCCGTCGATTATACCTTCTCCAAGGAAATGAAGGGACGCACCATTGTCGTCCGCTGCCGGATGAACCCTTGCCGCTCCGGCACCGGCAAGCTGATCGGTGCGATCATTGTGCTTCAGGAAATAGCCGACAGACGGCGAGCCATCGCCGCCTGACGAAAGCATTTCATTTGTCCGACCAGACCGCGAGTTCATAGCCGTCGGGATCCTGGAAATGAAAGCGTCGTCCTCCGGGAAACGAAAAGACAGGCTCCACGATTTTTGCGCCCGCGGCTTCGATCCGGCTTTGCGTTGCCGCGAGATCATCGGCGTAGAGAATGATGAGCGGCCCACCCGGTCTGATGGTGCCGATCGGAGTAAATCCTCCGGTCAACCGGCCGTCGGTGAATTCGCAATAGGCCGGGCCAAAATCAGTGAAGCGCCAACCGAAGACCGGACCGTAAAACGCTTTCGACCGTTCGATGTCCGCAACGACAAATTCGATATTGTCGATCTGTCTGTCTGTGCCCTTATGGCTCATTTTGACTGTCCTTCCCGTTCCAGAATTGTTTTCAAAGTCGTCAGATCCTTCACGACCCAGGCGGCGTCTGCATCGAACTGCTCGGCGCTCATGCCGTCCTGCCGCAACAGCGTAAACATGACCTCAGTGCCGCTGCCGTTCGGTACAACGCGCAGGGCGTTGAAGACCGCCTCGCCCGAAGGCAGCACGACCGTGTGATCTATGATGCCAAAGCTGTTGTCCGGGGCAAAGTGGATCCGTATATCGCCGAGCGCGCCTTCGGCAATCCAGCCGTCTTCCGTCTGCCTCAGGCCGGATGCAAGGCCAGATGCCCAGAGCGGCATGTTTTCCGGCCGGGACGCAAAGGCATAGACGGCGTCGGTGGGTCGGTCGATGCCGATATGAATAATTTTCGCGTCCATCAGGGCCATGAAATTTCCTGTTGTCCTCGGGCTTTTGCGGTCGCGCGCCTCAAAAGCGGTGACGCATTTCACGGGGGTTGAGCCGTTGTCGGACCTTCCGCGGAAGTCGCGTTTTTGGCAATCCCGCTTGTTACGAATGTGTAGTCCTGCACAAGTTTCACCTGTCACGCCGAAGTCTTGATGCGTGCCTGCATCGCTTCTGGGATGCCCCCTAAATCTGCTGCATTTATCGAACAATCGCTTGTCGTTAATCGATTTGAATGCCAAAACTCGCTCAACCAAAGTCTAACGGAGGCACACACGTGGCACAGGCGGAAATCGGGCTGATCGGGCTCGGCGTTATGGGATCGAATCTGGCGCTAAACATTGCCGAAAAGGGCAACAAGATCGCGGTTTTCAACCGCACGGTCGATGCGACCCGCAAATTTTACGCCGATGCCGGCAGCCTCCAGAGCCAGATCGTTCCGTGTGAAACGATCGAGGAATTCGTAGCTGCCATCCGGCCGCCGCGCCCGATCATCATCATGATCAAGGCCGGTGATCCGGTCGATCAGCAGATGGAATTGCTGAAGCCTTATCTCGAAAACAACGACATCATGATCGATGCGGGCAATGCGAATTTCCGCGACACAATGCGCCGTTTTGAAAATCTCAAGGACAGCGGTCTGACCTTCATCGGCATGGGCGTCTCCGGCGGCGAAGAGGGGCGCGCCACGGCCCGTCGATCATGGTCGGCGGCAAGGAAGAATCCTGGAAGCGCGTCGAGAAAGTGCTGACCTCGATCGCCGCCAAATATGACGGCGTGCAGTGCGTTGATTGGCTTGGCGAAAACGGCGCCGGGCATTTCGTTAAGACGATCCACAACGGTATCGAATATGCCGACATGCAGATGATCGCCGAAATCTATGGCATCCTGCGCGATGGCCTCAAGATGAGCGCCACCGAGATCGGAGACGTCTTCGGTACCTGGAACAAAGGCCGGCTGAATTCCTATCTGATCGAAATTTCCGAGATTGTTCTGAAAGCCGCCGACCCGATCACGGGCAAGCCGATCGTCGATCTCATCCTTGATAAGGCCGGCCAGAAGGGTACTGGCAAATGGTCTGTCATCGAGGCGCAGAACATGGGCGTCCCCGCAACCGGCATCGAAGCCGCCGTTGCTGCGCGTAGCATCTCCTCAATGAAGGACGAACGTGTCGCGGCTGAAAAAGTGCTCGGCCTGCCGCCGGTCGGCGAATTCAAGGTGGCCGACAGGGAGGCATTCCTGAAAGACCTTGAAAGCGCGCTGCTGGCCTCCAAGATCGGCGCCTATGCGCAGGGCTTTGCTGTCCTGTCAGCCGCATCGAAGGAGTTCGGCTGGAACCTGCCGATGCCGACGATTGCCAAGATCTGGCGTGCCGGCTGCATCATCCGCTCGCAGTTCCTGGACGAGATTACCACGGCCTTCACCAAGGACCCGCATGTCGCCAATCTGATCGTGACACCGGCTTTTGCTACGATGGTCAAGGACAGCGATGGCGCGCTGCGGCGTGTCGTCTCGGCTGCCGTGCTCGGTGGTCTGCCGGTTCCGGCCCTGGCATCGGCGCTCGGTTATTTCGACAGCTACCGCCGCGGCCGAGGCACGGCCAACGTCATCCAGGCCCAGCGCGATTTCTTCGGCGCCCATGGTTTTGATCGTATTGACGGCGCCGATCTCGCATCACGGCCCCTGGGGCAGCGGTCTCAACGCCTGATATGGTTTCCGGTTGATCAGACCGGAAACCATATTCCGTCCATTGAAAATCTGGTCTTCCGGCCAGAGATTTTCGATGGTTCTTGTTTCCGGTTCGCGAAGCGATCAGCCGGAAACTGTATGAAATGGCGTTGATCGAACAAACAACAACGGCCGCTGATCGCTTCAGCGGCCGTTGTTGTTTGTACCCAGTTCTCGAATTGCGACGTCAGTTCTGTGGAATGGGAAAACTCAATGTCTGCAACTCTCCAATCGAGCGCCCTTCGATCCGGGCAATCACGGCTTTTGCCAGTTCGCGGCCGGCAAGCCGGAAATCTTCGCGCAAGGTGATAACCTCCGGCCGCAGCCAGTTGAGGAAATCATTGGACTGCTTTGAAACCATATCGACGTCGCGCGCGAGTTTCCGACCGGCGGCCTCGATACCGGCGACCAGAGCCACGGCGCCGCCGCCGCTACCGGAGATGACACCGTCAGGCGCATCCGGCCCGCGCATGACCGCCTCGCAGGCCTCGCGGATGTCGGCAAGGCTGTTGTCTAGATCGACATTGTTGAACGGCACGGCAATCGCACCAAAATCCCTCAAGCCCCGCTCGAAGCCGGCGCGCATGTGCAGGTGATAAGTGAGATATGGCGGCGGATGCAGCAGCATGATCCTGCGCCGGCCGCGTTCGACCAGCCGCCGGACGGCATCGTAGCCGAAACGCTCATTGTCGAAGTCATGATAGGGGTGTGTCAGCCCCATCTCGGTCCGGCCATGGGTTCCGAACGGAAAGTTCCGCTCCATCATCAATGCCACGCGGGGATCCTTGGGTTCCGTACGGGAAATGATGACGCCGTCAGCGGCGCCGGTATCCAGAACGTAGCGGACCGGGTCGAGCGGGTCGCTGCGGGCGCTGTAGGGTGTGATGACCAGATGATACTGAGTCGAGGCCAAAATTTCGGATATACCGACCACCATCGGGCTGGTGAGGCCGATGATTTCCTCCTCGAGGCTGAGGATCAGGCTGATGACGTTGGTCTTTCCGGTCCGAAGGCGAACGCCGGCGCGATTGGGATGATATCCCACCTGTGCCGCCACCAACCTGACGCGTTCCTTGGTTTCCGCGCCGATATCGGGTGCGTTCTTTAGGGCTCGCGACACGGTGGTGATGCCGAGCCCCGTCATGAAGGCGATCGTCTTCAGCGTCGGGCGACTGTCGGTGGATGGCGCTGCCACCACTGTCCTTGTTTTTGCCGTCTCAGTCATGCCCCACTGCTTTCCTTGTGACGTCTCCCGCTCTGTCCGCGGCGTCTCAATAGGCTTTTTCCGGCCCTATTCACTCTGCCTGCACCGCATCAGTCGCCATCCATCGGTGTTATATACATTTTGTGACGTTGAGGCATCTCGACTGCGACAAATTGGAATTTTCAAAATCTGTAACGATACAGTAACAAAGTCGAGCGCTTTTTTGCGACAACGGATCCCATCTCTCCACACGGTTGAATCAGGCATGAATGCCGTTGTTTTTTGCGTTTGCGAAATCGAGTTCGGTATCTCGTAAAAGAAAAATGTGAAATGAATACTTGATATCAGTATGTTAAGCGCGAATATTTCGCATTGCGACATTCGTCTGCGAGTGCCTCAAATTTCATCGCTGTGTGCGCCTTTTAGGCGAGTAAAATTTTTGTGGGAATTTTCCGTTGTGGTGGTTGCGTCTGATAAATGTTTGAAATAGGTTTTTACGGCAACGTTACAGTGAGGGAGGAAAACTCATGAAATTGCGGATTTTGGCTGCGGTACTCGCAGCAGGCGTATCCTTTTCGTTCGGTCCGGCCAATGCAGCTGAATTGGAAGTCACCCATTGGTGGACATCGGGTGGCGAAGCTGCCGCCGTCGCGGAACTGGCAAAGGCTTTTGACGCTACTGGTAATAAATGGATAGACGGCGCGATTGCCGGTTCCGGCGGCACGGCACGGCCGATCATGGTCAGCCGCATCACGGGCGGCGATCCGATGGCAGCAACCCAGTTCAACCATGGCCGTCAGGCCGAGGAACTGGTGCAGTCCGGCCTGATGCGCGACCTGACGGATATCGCGACCAAGGAAGGCTGGAAGGATATCATCAAGCCGTCGAGCCTGCTCGACAGCTGCACGATTGACGGCAAAATCTATTGCGCGCCTGTGAACATCCACTCTTGGCAGTGGCTGTGGCTTTCCAACGCCGCGTTCAAGACAGCCGGCGTCGAAGTACCGAAGAACTGGGATGAATTCGTTGCTGCCGCACCGGCGCTCGAGAAGGCCGGTATCGTTCCGCTCGCCGTCGGTGGTCAGCCGTGGCAGTCGGCCGGTGCGTTCGACGTGCTGATGGTCGCGATTGCCGGCAAGGATGTCTTCAACAAGGTGTTTGGCGACAAGGATGAGGACGTTGCCGCAGGGCCGGAGATCGCCAAGGTCTTCAAGGCTGCCGACGATGCCCGCAAGATGGCCAAGGGCAGCAATGTCCAGGATTGGAACCAGGCGACCAATCTGGTCATCACCGGCAAGGCCGGCGGCCAGATCATGGGCGACTGGGCGCAGGGTGAATTCCAGCTGGCTGGCCAGAAGGCCGGTACCGACTACACCTGCCTGCCGGGTCTTGGCGTCAACGAGATCATCTCTACCGGTGGTGACGCATTTTACTTCCCGCTGTTGAAGGACGAAGAGAAGTCTAAGGCACAGGAAGTGCTTGCCTCGACGCTGATCAGTCCGACGACACAGGTCGCCTTCAATCTCAAGAAGGGCTCGCTGCCGGTTCGCGGCGACGTCGATCTTGCCGCCGCCAATGACTGCATGAAGAAGGGTCTCGAAATCCTCGCAAAGGGCAATGTGATCCAGGGCACCGACCAGCTTCTGTCTGCCGACAGCCAGAAGCAGAAGGAAGACCTCTTCTCCGAGTTCTTCGCCAATGCTTCGATGACGCCGGAAGATGCGCAGAAGCGCTTCGCCGACATCATCGGCTCCGCCGACTGATCCAGTGTGAATGTCTGCCGCAGGCCGGTTCCGTGTTCGGAGCCGGCCTGTCCGGCCCGCCTATGATGGGCGGGCGGGTGCGGCACATGTTCGGCGCGTTGCCTCCTGATGGAGGCGCGCCTGGAAAGCAAAAGCCTGCTGATCGGGGTCCGTTCGCAGCGCTTTTTCAGAACAGATCGAGTTTCGGGGGAGGAACCGCCAATGACGGGCCAAGCGAATGCCGGCCGGCCAAACCAATTGCTGCGCAATCTCAATTCAAAGATTGCCTCAATTCCGATGATACTCACTGCCGTCGTCATCTTTTTGGGCGGCACGTTGTGGACGGTGTTCTACTCGTTCACCAATTCCAAGCTCCTGCCGCGGCTGAGCTTTGTCGGTTTCGACCAGTACGAGCGCCTCTGGGCGGCACCGCGCTGGGTCATCTCCATTCAGAATCTCGCCGTCTACGGCATCTTCTCGCTGATCTTCAGCCTTTTGATCGGCTTCGTGCTGGCTGCCCTGATGGATCAGAAGATCAGGTTCGAAAACACCTTCCGAACGATCTTTCTCTATCCCTTCGCCCTGTCCTTCATCGTCACCGGCCTCGTCTGGCAGTGGATTCTCAATCCCGAGTTCGGCGTGCAATCCGTGGTGCGTTCGCTCGGATGGACCAGTTTTGCCTTCGATCCGCTCTATAATCCGAGCATCGTCATCTACGGCATCCTGATCGCCGCCCTGTGGCAGGGCACCGGTCTGGTGATGTGCCTGATGCTGGCCGGCCTGCGCGGTATCGACGAAGACATCTGGAAAGCCGCCCGCGTCGATGGCATCCCGATGTGGAGGACCTATGTCCAGATCATCATTCCGATGATGCGTCCGGTCTTCATCACCACGCTCGTCATCATCGCCAGCGGCATTGTCCGCGTCTACGATCTCGTCGTCGCCCAGACCAGCGGCGGACCCGGCATCGCGTCTGAAGTCCCTGCAAAATATGTCTACGATTACATGTTCCAGGCACAGAACCTCGGTCAGGGCTTTGCTGCCTCGACCATGATGCTGATCACCGTCGCCATCATCATTGTGCCCTGGGCCTACCTGGAATTCGGAGGACGCAAGCGTGGCTGATACATCCGCTCTCAACCCCATCTCTGCTGGGCCAAGACTGGCCGCCGGTCCGAAGGGCAAGAAGCCCCGCCCGGTCCTCGCACCGCGCAACATCATGCTCTATGGCGCGCTGATCTTCGCCGCGATCTATTATCTACTGCCGCTCTACGTCATGGTCGTGACGTCGCTTAAGGGCATGCCGGAAATCCGGCTTGGCAACATCTTTTCGCCTCCGGTCGAAATCACCTTCGAGCCCTGGGTCAAGGCTTGGTCGACCGCCTGCACGGGCCTCAATTGCGATGGTCTTTCGCGCGGGTTCTGGAATTCCGTGCGCATCACCATTCCCTCGACAGTCGTCTCCATCGCGATCGCTTCGATCAACGGCTACGCGCTTGCCAACTGGCGTTTCAAGGGTGCGGACCTGTTCTTCACCATCCTGATCGTCGGCGCCTTCATTCCCTACCAGGTGATGATCTATCCGATCGTTATCGTGCTCAGGGAAATGGGACTTTACGGATCGCTCACCGGCCTGATCCTCGTGCATACGATTTTCGGCATGCCGATCCTGACGCTCCTGTTCCGCAATTATTTCGCATCCCTGCCGGAAGAACTGTTCAAGGCGGCGCAGAATCGATGGGGCAGGGTTCTGGATGATCTATTTCAAGATCATGCTGCCCATGGCTTTGCCCATCTTCGTCGTCGCGATGATCCTGCAGATTACCGGCATCTGGAACGACTTCCTGTTCGGCGTGGTCTTCACGCGGCCCGAATACTACCCGATGACCGTGCAGCTCAACAACATCGTCAATTCCGTCCAGGGCGTGAAGGAATACAACGTCAACATGGCCGCCACCATCCTGACGGGCGCCGTGCCGCTGTTCGTTTATTTCGTCTCCGGCCGGCTTTTCGTCCGCGGCATCGCCGCCGGCGCAGTGAAAGGGTAAATACATGACCAGCAACAGCGTATCGGTCAGGGATCTGTCATTGAGCTTCGGCGCGGTCACCGTGCTCGACAACCTGAATATCGACGTCGCCGATGGCGAATTCCTCGTGCTTCTCGGCTCGTCCGGTTGCGGCAAGTCGACGCTTCTCAACTGCATCGCCGGCCTGCTCGACGTCACCGAAGGCCAGATCTTCATCAAGGAGAAAAACGTCACCTGGGAAGAGCCCAAGGACCGCGGCATCGGCATGGTGTTCCAATCCTACGCGCTCTACCCGCAGATGACCGTCGAGGGGAACCTGTCCTTCGGCCTCAAGGTCGCCAAGCTGCCGCAGGCCGAGATCGACAAGCGGGTGGCGCGGGCTGCCGAAATCCTGCAGATCCAGCCGCTCCTGAAACGCAAGCCATCGGAACTCTCCGGTGGCCAGCGCCAGCGGGTCGCGATCGGCCGTGCCCTGGTCCGTGACGTGGATGTCTTCCTGTTCGACGAACCGCTCTCCAACCTCGATGCCAAGCTGCGCTCCGAGCTCCGCGTCGAGATCAAGCGTCTGCACCAGTCGCTGAAGAACACGATGATCTACGTCACCCACGACCAGATCGAGGCGCTGACGCTCGCCGACCGTATCGCGGTCATGAAGGGCGGGGTCATCCAGCAGCTCGCCGATCCGATGACGATCTACAACACGCCGGAAAACCTCTTCGTCGCCGGCTTTATCGGTTCGCCGTCGATGAATTTCTTCCGCGGCGAGATCGTCGAGCGGAATGGCCGCAAGGTCGTGTCGGTCAATGGTGTCGACCTGTCGATCGACAGCTACAAGGCCCGCGGCCCGATCGAGACCGGCCGCAAGGTCGTGCTCGGTGTCCGTCCGGAACATGTGAAAGTCGATGAGGCGCCTGCCGGCACCGATATTCACGATGCCGTGGTGGATATCGAGGAGCCGATGGGCGCGGACAATCTGCTCTGGCTGAAACTTGCCGGCCAGACCATGTCGGTGCGCATCGCCGGCGCCCGGCGTTATGCGCCGGGCACGGCAGTCCGGCTGTCCTTCGATATGAGCCTCGCCTCGATCTTCGATGAAAAGACGGAGAACAGGCTTTAACAGAATGATATGTGGACCGAACCGGCCCTCTTCCGCCGCCGTGGGAGAGGGGACACGGCCGCGTCCGAATGCTCACCTGGATAACTTCGCATGACCCAAATGATCTCGAGCAACGATATTGATCTCTCCGGAGACTGGCTGCTAGCGTCCGGCGATAACAGTCATGCCCTGACGATTGCCGTTCCGGGTGATGTACATAGCGCGCTCCAAATTGCCGGCGTGATTGCCGATCCCTATGCGGGACGCAACGAAGACGACGTGCAGTGGGTGGCGCAGAAGGATTGGGTGCTCGAGCGGACGTTTGAGATGGAGGCTGCCGATCTCGGCGGGCACTGGTATCTCGACATCGAAAGCCTTGATACCGTCGCCTCCGTCTTCGTCAACGACCAGCTTGTGCTGGAGGCAAGCAATTGTTTCCTGCGCCATCGGCCGGATGTCGGCTTTGCCTTGCGCGAGGGCGAAAACGGCCTGCGCATTGTTCTGCATTCCTCGATTGCCGCTGGTGCGGAGCGTCAGGCAAAGCAGCCCTTCTATATTCCCTATTCGACCGGCAATTCGCCGATCCCCAATGGCAACATGCTGCGCAAGCCGCAGTGCCATTTCGGCTGGGACTGGAACATCGCCATTGCGCCGCTTGGCATTTATGGAACGATCGCGCTGAAAAAGATCGACGGTGCCCGGATCGAGCACGTCACCACGCGCCAGGTTTTCCAGCAAAGCGGGGCCGTCGATCTCCAGGTCACGGTGGCCCTGTTTGCCAGCGAGCCCGGCATCGCCGCCGTGCATTTCGCGCTCGACGGGCAGCGCGAACGGCTCGATTGCGCTGTCAATGCCGGCGACACGCAGGTCACCCATGTGTTCACGGTCGAAAATCCTGTTCTCTGGTGGCCGGCGGGCAGTGGCGAGCAGGCCTTGTCGGTGCTGACGGTCGAAGTCTCAGGTCAAAGCGTGTCGCGCCAGATCGGCTTCCGCACCGTGGAACTGCTGACTGATCCGGACGAAGCCGGCAGCCGGTTCGCGTTCCGCATCAATGGCCGCGAAATCTTCTGCCGTGGCGCCAACTGGATCCCCGCCGATGCCCTGATGTCGCGCGTGACGCCTGATGGCGTCGAGGATCTGCTTCAGTCCGCCGTTGACGCCAATATGAACATGATCCGAATCTGGGGCGGCGGCTTCTACGAGCCGGACTGGTTCTACGACCTCTGCGACCGCCTCGGGCTGATGGTCTGGCAGGATTTCATGTTTGCCTGCAATCTATACCCGTCAACACCGGATTTCCTCGAAAGCGTCGCGGCGGAAGTCGAATATCAGGTCAAGCGCCTGTCCTCGCATCCCTCCATTGCGATCTGGTGCGGCGACAACGAGCTGGTCGGCGCGCTGACCTGGTTTGAAGAAAGCCGCAAGGACCGCGACCGCTACCTCGTCTCCTATGATCGTCTCAACCGCACCATCGAAACGGCGATGAAGAAGGCGGCAGCGCCGGAGGCGATATGGTGGCCGTCGAGCCCAGCCGTCGGTCCGCTCAATTTTGGCGATGCCTGGCACGCCGATGGTGCCGGCGACATGCACTATTGGTCCGTCTGGCACGAGAACAAGTCGTTCGACAATTACCGCAGCGCGCGTCCGCGCTTCTGCTCGGAATTTGGTTTCCAGTCCTACACGTCGATGCCGATCGTCCGGCAGTTCGCCGAGCAAAAGGACTTGAACGTCGCCTCGCCTGTCATGGAGGCGCACCAGAAGAATGCCGGCGGCAACGAGCGCATCGCGGCCACCATGTTCCGCTATTTCCGCTTCCCGAAGGATTTTGCGAGCTTCGTCTATCTGAGCCAGATCCAGCAGGGACTTGCGATCCGCACCGCCGTCGATTTCTGGCGGTCGCTGAAGCCGCATTGTATGGGCACGCTCTACTGGCAGCTCAACGACACCTGGCCGGTCGCTTCCTGGGCAAGTCTCGATTACGGCGGCAACTGGAAGGCCATGCACTACATGGTGCGACGCTTCTTCCAGCCGGTCAATATTGCCGCCATTCCCTCGGATAACGGCAGCGAGATCGCCTTTTCCATGGTCAACGACACGGCCGATCCGGTGACGATCACGCTCCAGACGTTCCTGGTGTCGCTTGATGGCGAAAAACAGCCCTTTGTAGCGGCTGCCGGGACCTGTTCGCCGGATCGCGCCGATACGCTGGTGCGGTTGCCGGTTTCGGATATTCCGAAGGACATGGTGTTGTTCTGGTCGTTTGAGGCTTCAAACGGCATGACAGGCGCGGGGCATCAGGTGCCCGGCACCTACAAGGCGCTCGATCTGGCGCCATCCGGGCTTTCGCTCGAGACATCCGCAAACACCGACGGAAGCATCGACGTCACCGTGTGGGCCAGTGGTCTTGCGCTGCACGTGATGGTCGAGGCGGATGTCGAGGGGCGCTATTCCGACAATGCGTTCGATCTGACCGCCGGCGAAAGCCGCACCATCCGTTTCACACCAAAGACGGGACAGGCAGCCGGCAGCGTGCCGCGCTTTACCGCCTTCGACCTACAATCCTGCCAGGGCAATGGCTGAGGCCATCCATTCATACTGGCCAATCGCGTTAACGAGGAGTGTTCCCATGAAGACCGTCAGTTTCCAACTTTACAGTGCCCGCAATTTCCCGCCGCTGTCCGATGTGCTGAAGACCGTCGCGGCAGCCGGCTACAAGCAGGTCGAGGGTTACGGCGCGCTCTATGCCGCGCTTGATGATGCCGCCATCGAAGCCCTCAAGCAGGACCTCGACGCAAATGGCCTGACCATGCCGTCCGCTCATTTTGGTCTCGACATGCTGGAAGCGGACCCGGTCCGCGTGCTGCAGATCGCCAATACGCTCGGCATCCGCGCCATTTATTGCCCCTATCTGCTGCCTGATCAGCGCCCAACGGATGCGGCCGACTGGAGAGCATTTGGTGAGCGCCTGCAGGCGGCGGGCAAGCCCTTCCGCGACGCCGGGCTCGATTTCGGCTGGCACAATCATGACTTCGAGTTCTTCGCCCTCTCCGATGGCTCCGTGCCGCAGGATCACATCTTCGCCGGCGGTCCCGACCTGTCCTGGGAGGCGGATATCGCCTGGGTCGTCCGCGGAGGCGCCGATCCCTTCGCCTGGATCGAGAAATACGGCAGCCGTATCACGTCGGTGCACGTCAAGGACATCGCAGCCACCGGCGAGAACACTGACCAGGACGGTTGGGCCGATGTCGGCCATGGCACAGTCGACTGGGCGAAACTGTTTACGGCGCTCGCCGCGACACCGGTCAAATATTACGTCGTCGAGCACGATAACCCCAAGGATTTCAAGGCAACGGCCGAGCGTTCGATCGCCTCGATCCAGTCCTACTAAGAGCCCGTTCTACATATAGAAAGACAAGACCATGACACAGGAACTCGGCGTCGGCATCATTGGATGCGGCAACATTTCCACCACTTATTTCAAGCTGTCTCCGCTGTTCAAGGGCATCAAGGTGCTTGCCTGCGCGGACATCAACCCGGCCGCCGCTGAAATCCGCGCGTCCGAATATGGCGTCAAGGCGCAGACCATCGAGGAACTGCTCGCCAATCCGGAGATCGACATCGTCGTCAACCTGACGATCCCGGACGCGCATTTCCCGGTCTCCAAAATGATCCTGGAAGCCGGCAAACACGTCTATTCGGAAAAGCCGCTGGTTCTTTCGCTGGAGCAGGGCGAGCAGCTGCGCGGTATTGCCGTCGCCAACAATCTCAAGGTCGGCTGCGCTCCGGATACCTTCCTTGGCGGGGCCCACCAGTTGGCGCGTGACTATGTCGATCAAGGCAAGATCGGCCGCGTCACGTCCGGTACCTGCCATGTGATGAGTGCAGGCATGGAGATGTGGCATCCCAATCCGGATTTCTTCTTCCTGCCCGGCGGCGGCCCGATCCTCGACCTCGGTCCCTACTATATCGCCAACCTCATCAACCTGATCGGTCCGGTGAAGCGCGTTGCGGCGCTGACCTCGATGGCCAATCACACCCGAACCATCACCAGTGAGCCACGCAAGGGCGAGGTGATTCCTGTCGAGACGCCGACCAACATCCACGCGCTGCTCGAATTCCAGAATGGTGCGACGATCACCTTGTCGGCCAGCTGGGATGTCTGGTCGCATCGCCATGCCAACATGGAGCTTTACGGCACCGAAGGCTCGCTCTTCGTGCCGGATCCGAATTTCTTCGGCGGGACGGTTCTGGCGAGCGGCCGCGACAAGGATATCCAGCCTCTGGATACCTGGGCGCATCCGTTTTCGGTCAACAACCAGGAACACCCGCAGGGGCCAATGGCGAACTACCGCACCGCCGGCCTTGCCGACATGGCGATTGCCATCCTCGAAGGCCGCGATGCGCGCTGCTCGCTGGAGCGTGCACTGCACGGCGTCGATGTCATGGTGTCAATCCTGAAATCGGGCGAAACCGGCCAGTTCATCGAGCTCACCACCACCTGCACGCAGCCGGCCGCCCTTGGTATCGAGGAAGCCAACGCGCTGCTGCGATAGGCGAAATTTGGGGGTGTGAGGGACTCTATCTTTGCACCGTCATCACATAATATACCGATTTATCAACATCATTCCCGGAGCGTCGCTGCTTCGGGAATTCCGTTTTCAAGCACATTTTCAAGCACAGGGCAGGATAAAACGATGAGCTGGCAACCGGCGGATAATCGCTACGAAACGATGAAATACAATCGCTGCGGCAAAACCGGGCTGAAATTGCCGGCGATTTCGCTCGGTCTCTGGCACAATTTCGGCGATGATACGGCGCATGACCGCAAGGTGGATATGTGCCGCACGGCGTTCGATCTTGGCATCACCCATTTCGACCTCGCCAACAATTACGGCCCGCCCGCGGGCAGCGCTGAAACGGCATTCGGCGAAATCCTGCGCACGGATTTTGCGCGCCTGCGCGACGAACTGATCATCTCGTCGAAGGCCGGCTATGATATGTGGCCGGGTCCCTATGGCGAATGGGGCAGCCGCAAATATTTGATCGCCAGCTGCGACCAGAGCCTGAAGCGCATGGGCCTCGATTATGTTGATATCTTCTATTCGCACCGTTTCGATCCGGACACGCCTCTCGAAGAAACCTGCGGCGCGCTCGATCATATCGTGCGCTCGGGCAGGGCGCTTTATGTCGGCATCTCGTCCTATAATTCGCAGCGTACCCGCGAGGCGGCGGCCATCCTCAAGGATCTCGGCACGCCCTGCATCATCCATCAGCCGAGCTATTCCATGCTTAACCGCTGGGTCGAGGATGACGGCCTCATCGATACGCTGGAAGACCTCGGCATCGGTTCGATCGTCTTTTCGCCCTTAGCGCAGGGCATGCTGACGACGAAATATCTGAACGGCATTCCGACCGACAGCCGGGCCGCGCAGAATCACTTCCTCAAGAAGGATTTCATCAAGCCATCGATCATCGAAAACATCGTCAAGCTCAACGGTATCGCCGAAAAGCGCGGCCAGACCTTGGCGCAGATGGCAATTGCCTGGGTGCTGCGTGGTGGGCGGATCACCTCGGCCCTGATCGGCGCCAGCCGTTCGACGCAGATCGTCGATTGCGTCAATGCGCTGAAGAACGACAGTTTCACGGACGAGGAACTGGCCGAGATCAATCTCTACGCCAAGGAAGCCGACATCAATCTCTGGACCTCGTCGGCTGAACTCGAATAGACGCAGGCTGTTGATTTGCCTATGTTTTAGGCGTTTGTCGAGTTTTTTGTGATCTTAGACAAAAGTAGAGGGCAGGGTGAAAAAGCCCTGCTGGACATGAGTGGGGCAGCGTGTAAGCTGCCCCGGCGGAGGAGAAGGCTAAGGGTTTCCTGGCCTGCCGTTGTTGGATTCAAGAGGAGGAACTATGGATCGCCGTTCATTCATTACGCGCGCAGGTCTTGGCGGCGTCGGAGCCGTTGCTGCCACCACGCTGGCCGCGCCTGCAATCGCGCAGACAACGCCAAAGATCAACTGGCGCCTGACGTCGTCATTCCCCAAGTCGCTCGATACCATCTATGGCGGCGCGGAAGTCATCTCGAAATATGTCTCCGAAGCAACGGACGGCAATTTCAAGATCCAGGTTTTCGCCGCCGGTGAAATCGTCCCGGGCCTTCAGGCCGCTGATGCGGCTGCCGCCGGCACCGTCGAAGCCTGCCACACCGTCTCCTACTACTACTGGGGCAAGGATCCGGTCTGGGCGCTGGGTGCTGCCGTTCCCTTCGCGCTCAACGCGCGTGGCATGAACGCCTGGCAGTATCATGGCGGCGGCATCGACATGTTCAACGAATTCCTGGGCGCCCAGGGCCTCATCGGCTTCCCCGGCGGCAACACCGGCGTGCAGATGGGCGGCTGGTTCCGCAAGGAGATCAAGACGGTCGCCGATCTTCAGGGCCTGAAAATGCGCATCGGCGGCTTTGCCGGCAAGGTCATGGAGAAGCTCGGTGTCGTGCCGCAGCAGATTGCCGGCGGCGACATCTATCCGTCGCTCGAAAAAGGCACGATCGACGCTGCCGAATGGGTCGGACCCTATGACGACGAGAAGCTTGGCTTCTACAAGGTCGCGCCGTATTACTACTATCCCGGCTGGTGGGAAGGTGGCCCGACGGTTCACGCGATTTTCAACAAGGCAGCCTTCGAAGGTCTGCCGCCGGCCTATCAGTCTCTGCTGCGTACCGCCTGCCAGGCGGCCGATGCCAACATGCTGCAGAAGTATGACTACCTGAACCCCTCGGCGATCAAGCGCCTGGTGGCCGGCGGCGCCAAGCTCAGCCCGTTCAGCCAGGAAATCCTCTCTGCCTGCTTCGACGCATCGAACGAGGTCTATGCCGAGATGGAAGCATCCAACCCGACCTTCAAGAAGATCTGGGGTTCGATCAAGGCCTTCCGCGGCGAGTATTTCCTCAACGCGCAGATCGCCGAATACAACTACGATACCTTCATGATGATCCAGCAGCGCAACGGCAAGATTTAACCGCCTCTCGCTCCTGTCGTTAAACGAAAGCCCCGGAACAGCGATGTTCCGGGGCTTTTCTTTAGCATTGGTTCCGAAGTGAAAAGCTGCCGGTTTCCCGGCCGCGTCGCGTCAATTAAACGAAGGCGGTGTGTTCAGATCATTGGCCGGCTTGGTTTCCGGCTGCTGGTTTGCGCCGTCCGCAGGCTTGGCGTCGAGCGGATTTCCCGCCGGAAGCTGGAGCCCGCCCGGAAGGCCAAGGCCGCCGCCATTGTCGGGCAGGCCAAGGCCGGGCGTGCCGTTGCCGGAACCGAAGCCCGGAACCTCGATCTTGATCGTTGCCGGATCGATGCCGGTGCCTTCGCCCTTGTAGTGCATGACCATCTGCGGGAACATGATGGTCAGCGCCACCATGATGATCTGGATGCCGACGAACGGCACCGCCCCCAATAGATCTGCCCTGTGGTGACCGGCTGCATGGTCTTGCCCGTCACCTTGTCGAGATAGGGCACCTTGGCGGCAACGGAGCGCAGGTAGAAGAGCGCAAAGCCGAAGGGCGGGTGCATGAAGCTCGTCTGCATGTTGATGCCGAGCAGGACGCCGAACCAGATCAGGTCGATGCCGAGTGCGCTCGCAGCCGGAGCCAAAAGCGGCACGATGATGAAGGCGAGCTCGAAGAAATCCAGGAAGAAGGCCAGGAAGAAGACGAGCAGGTTGACCGCGATCAGGAAGCCGACTTCGCCACCGGGCATGGAGGTGAGCAGATGCTCGACCCAGACATGGCCGTTGACCCCGTAGAAGGTCAGTGAGAAGACGCGCGCGCCGATGAGGATGAACAACACGAAGGACGACAGCCGCGTGGTGGAAGCCAGCGCCTGCTTGATGACGTCCATGCTGAGCCGTCCCTTAGCCGCCGCCATGATCAGTGCGCCGACCGCACCCATGGCCCCGCCTTCGGTGGGCGTGGCGATGCCGAGGAAGATCGTGCCGAGAACGAGGAAGATCAGCGCCAGCGGCGGAATGAGGACGATAATCACCTGCTGGGCCAGCCGTGACATCATGTTGGTCTTCGTCGTGCGATCGATGAGCGCCACGATATAGATGAAGGCGATGCCGACGGTGGCCCCGAGGATGTCGGCATTGTCGCCATGAGCAGGCGAAAAATAGACATGGGCGGCATAGGCGATGCCTGCCGCAACCAGCAGCGCAACGATCAGGGAGGTGACACCGTGTCCGAGCGTGCGGGCCTCGAGAGGCAAGGCCGGCATGGAATCGCGCCGGATGAAGCTCATCAGCAGGATATAGCCCATGTAGAGGCCAGTCAGGATGAGGCCCGGGATCAGCGCGCCGGCATACATGTCGCCAACAGAACGGCCGAGCTGGTCGGCGAGAACGATCAGCACCAGCGACGGCGGAATGATCTGGGCGAGCGTGCCGGAGGCGGCGATGACGCCCGATGCGACGCGGCGGTCATAACCGTAGCGCAGCATGATCGGCAACGAGATCAGGCCCATGGCGATGACCGAGGCAGCCACAACACCGGTTGTTGCGGCCAGCAGGGCGCCGACGAAGATGACGGCATAGGCAAGGCCACCACGGATCGGACCGAACAACTGCCCGATCGTGTCGAGCAGGTCTTCCGCCATGCCGGAGCGTTCCAGCACGATGCCCATGAAGGTGAAGAACGGGATGGCGAGCAGCGTGTCGTTCGACATCACACCCCAGAACCGTTCGGGAAGGGCATTCAGCAGAGGCCAGGAGAGATTGATCGAGTCGGAATAGGGGGCGAGTTCAACGCCGATGATGAAAAACACTAAGCCATTCGCCGCCAGCGCAAAGGCGACGGGGTAGCCGAGAAGCAGGAAAACGATGAGAGAGACGAACATGATCGGCGCCATGTTCTGGGCGATAAACTCGATCATACGCGCTTCTCCTCGACGGTCGTATCCATGTCGAGGGGGCATGGGTCGGCACATAGGGTGTCGGATCCTCCATGTCGCCGCGCATGATGGCGATCTTCTTGATGATTTCCGATACGCCCTGCAGCGCGAGAAGTAGGAAGCCGGCGAGCAGAATACCCTTGGCCGGCCAGATGATCAGCCCGCCGGCGCTCGAGGAAACCTCGCCGTTATTATAGGACATCAGCACATAGGGAATGAGATAATAGATCATCAGTGCCACGAAGGGCATCAGGAACAGGCAATGGCCGAGCAGGTCGATCCAGTGCTGCACCCGGCGCGAAAAGGCACCATAGACGACGTCGATGCGGATATGCTCGTTCTGCCGCAACGTATAGGCGGCGGCCAGCATAAAGGCGCCGCCGAACAGGTACCATTGCGCTTCGAGCCAGGCATTCGACGACATGTTGAATGTCTTGCGGATGATGGCATTTCCGGCGCTGACCAGAACGGCGATCAGGATGAGCCAGGAAACGGACTTGCCGATGGCTTCGGTGATGGTGTCGATCAGTCGGCTTATGCCGAGTAACGGTGTCATTCGGTTCCTCCCCGCATTGGCTGGTTCTTCGTGTTTTTTGCCAAGCACGATCACACTGCCGATTTCAAGGGGTGATTCAAGTCTGGATCATGATTTTCCCGGTTGGTCTGCAAGCGTCATGCGAAAGTCGCATATTGGCTTTGCGAATATGCTCAACTCTTGGGCAGAAACGGGCCAAGCCAAGGTTGCGCACGTTCGTCGGGCCGGGCAAAACTGCTGGCGGCACGATCTCGATTCCTGCGCGTAAAAAGGCGGCTTCAGACGATGACGACGATCTCGCAATCCCATTCTGCCGGGCTTCAATCCGGATCCGTCGATCTGCCGCGTCGGCAATGACTATTACATCGCCACCTCCACCTTCGAATGGTATCCGGGCGTGCAGATCCACCATTCGCGCGACCTCGTGAACTGGACGCTCGTTCGTCGCCCGCTGGAGCGGGCAAGCCAGCTCGACATGCGTGGCAATCCCGACAGTTGTGGCGTCTGGGCACCCTGCCTTTCCTATGCCGACGGGCTGTTCTGGCTGGTCTATACGGACGTCAAACGCTTCGACGGCAGCTTCAAGGATGCGCACAACTATATCGTCACATCGCCGACGATCGACGGCGACTGGTCGGATCCAATCTACGTCAACTCCTCCGGCTTCGACCCCTCGCTGTTCCACGACGAGGACGGCCGCAAATGGTTCCTCAACATGCAGTGGAACCACCGGCGCGAAACATTTTATGGCGATGCCGGTTCTCCAGCTTTTGACGGTATCCTCTTGCAGGAATGGGATGCAGAGGCGAAATCGCTGATCGGCCCGGTCCGCAACATCTTCGCCGGCAGCGGCCAAGGGCTGGTCGAAGGCCCGCATCTGTTCCGTCGCAAGGACTGGATCTATCTGACCACGGCGGAGGGCGGAACGGGCTATGACCATGTCGTTACCATGGCGCGTGCCCGCTCGATCGAGGGTCCATACGACCTGCACCCGCACGGCCATCTGACCACCTCTAAGGATGATCCGGATGCCATCCTGCAAAGGGCCGGCCATGGGCAGTATGTCGAGACACCGGACGGGCAGGCCTACCACACGCATCTGACCGGCAGGCCCCTTGCGCCTTATCGCCGCTGCACGTTGGGGCGCGAAACGGGGTTGCAGAAATGCGTCTGGCGCGAGGATGACTGGCTTTATCTGGAGCAGGGCGGCGTCGTGCCGGTCGTCGAGGTTCCCGCTCCCTTCGAGACTGCGACCATCGAGCGGCCTGCCAGAATCGAAACCGATTTTGACGGTGCCGATCTGCCACTCGAGTTTCAATGGCTGCGCACGCCGGCGCCGGATCGCATCTTTTCCCTGTCATCGCGGGCCGGGCACCTGCGCCTGTTCGGGCGCGAAAGTATCGGCAGCTGGTTCGAGCAGGCTTTGGTGGCGCGCCGCCAGGAGCATCATAGGTTTCGCGCGGAAACCGTTGTCGAGTTCACGCCCGACACCTACCAGCAGGCCGCCGGCCTGACACACTATTACAATCGCTACAAGTTCCATGCTCTCGCCGTGACCGCCCATGAAACGCTGGGCCGCGTCGTGACGATCCTATCCTGCGCCGGCGATTTCCCTGAGGGAAAGCTGAGCTTTCCGGCTGACAGCGGCATGGCCGTGCCTGATGGCCCTTTGCATCTTGCCCTGGAGGTACACGACAACGACCTGCAGTTCTTCTGGCGCCCGCAAGGGGCCAATGACTGGCAGACGCTGGGCCCTGTGCTTGATGGTGGCGTTGTTTCCGATGAAGGCGGGCGCGGCGAACATGGCTCGTTCACCGGCGCTTTTGTCGGGCTCTTCGCCTTCGATATTACCGGGCGCGGCAGGCCTGCGGATTTCGACAGCTTTGCCTATGAGGCTCTCGATGGAGCCCGATAGGCGATCCTGAATGTTGTATTCCTATATAAGGATATTGTTATAATTAACTGATTTCATTGCAAATTTGTAATTCGTGGTTTCAGTTTCCATTCATCTTTGCAGCCCTATTTTGCGGCTGTGTCAAACGAAAGGAAACACCGATGAAACGTCTGTTCATTGCATTGATCGCAAGCTCGTTCCTCGCCGCGCCGATGGCTATGGCCCAGCCGGTTGCCGCCGGCAGCTATGAAGTCGCGCAGGTCAAGCATCGCGAAGTCGAGAAGCGGGTCTATAAACAGGGCAACAAGAAAATCGTCGAGAAGCGCGTCGTCGTGAAGAAGCGCTGGGCGCGGGGCAACAAGCTGTCACGGGCGGAGCGTCGCCAGTTTGCCCGGATCAACGATTACCGCCGCTACAAGCTGCGGGCTCCGCCGCGTGGCCAGGAATGGGTCAGGGTCGACAACAACTACCTGCTGATTTCGGTCGCGACCGGTGTGATCGTCGGGCTGGCCTCGCGCTAAGCCGGGTTCGCGACGTCCGGGAAGGCGGCCGGTGTGGCCGCCTTTCGCATGCCGTTTAGCGGAAAGGCGCAGTCCGTGACGGCATCGCCGGAATGTCAAAATGCTCCGGCGGTTGCCCTGTTCTCGCCCGCTCGGTCATCATCACATAAGCCGTTTCCAGATGTCGGCAGAAGCGCTCGGCGTCGAACAGCGGCGCCGTGAAGCGATTGGCTGCGATGGTTTTCTTCAAGGCTGCCATCGCTGCCGGATCATTCGCCAGCCGCACGGCCATCTCCACGAAATCCGCTGGCGTCTCCGCCACCAGCTCGGAAAGGCCGATGGCGTTGAGCAGGCTTTCGGAGACCCGTGAGGCAAAATTGGTTCCCCGTGCCGTCAACACGGGCAGGCCGGCCCAAAGCTTGTCGGATGTGGTCGTGTGGCCGTTGTAGGGAAATGTGTCGAGCCCGGTATCGGCAGCCTGAAGGCGTGCGATATGGTCTGGATAGGCGGTCTTCGGGGCAAAGACGATTTGATTGGGCGACACATTGCGCGATGCCATGGCTTTCAGAAAATTGGATCTCGGCACATCGCCATCGAGCATCAGCCAGAGAATCGCGTTCTCGGCTTCATGTAGAATATTTGCCCAGAGATCGAGCGTCGTCAGCGAGATTTTCCGCGCCGTGTTGAAGGCGGCAAAGACAAAACGATCTTCCGGCAGGCCGAGCTCCGCGCGGCTGGTCGCCGGGGGCAGGGCGCGGTAGACCGGGTCGTTGGGCTGGTAGCTTTCCGGCAGGCGGCAGAATTTCTCGTGGTAATGCGGTTTTGAGCTGTTGGGCAGGACGATCGGGTCGCCGATCACATAGTCGAGGTCGATGTTCACGGTGCTGCCGGGAAAGCCGAGCCACGCCACCTGAACCGGGGCTGCCATCTGGTTCAAAATATTGGCGCGCGAGCCGCCGGTGTGGCCCTTGAGGTCAACGAGAATATCCGTGCCCCGCGCCCTTATCAGATCGGCGGCCTGCGGGTCGGTCAGGTCCCGCAGCGAGACGATCGGTTCCCATTTCTGCCGATTGCCGCCGTCAAAGCCGATGAAGCGCTCCGGCGTATAACAATAGAGCGTGACGTCAAAACGATCGCGGTCATGGGCTTCAAGCACGCTCTGGAACAGGCGCATGGTGGCGTGGTCGTCCCAGAGATCGCTGGAGAGATAACCGACGCGGATCTTCTGCGCCCATGTGTGCGGCCGCATGCGCCGCTGGCGCGACTGGCTGGGCGAGAGTTTGACCGCAAGGTCGCGGTTGTTGGTCGCCAGCCGGTTCAGCCGCTCGTCGCCGCAATGCAGCAGGTTGGAATAACCGGTCTCGCCCTCGGTCATCGACAGATCGCCATTTGCAAGCGCGGTTGCGAGGCGCTCTTCGAGCGCGGCAAGAGCCTCGTAGTCACAGAAGTCGCGGGCGACGGCCATGTATTTGAACTGCGTGTAGGGATCGTCCGGCTGAAGTGCTGCCAGCTTGCGAAACAGCGTCAGCACCGCCGGGTCGCGCTCTTCCTCGGCAAAGAGTTCGCCGGCGAGCATCAGATGGTCTTTGTCGTCGCTTGAAACAAGCGTGTGTTTGACGCGATCGACCAGCGCGCTGTCGCCGGTGCGCCGAAACGAGCGCGCCAGAAGAAAGGCAAGCTGCGGATCGTCGGGCAGGGCTTTCAGCAGGCCCATGCCGATCAGTTGCACCTGATCGTCATCGCCGGCTGTGAAATAGAGTTCTGCAGCGCGCAGCCGGTGGCGCTGACCTAAATCAGGGTCGATCTCCGCTGCCTGCTTGAAGGCTTCCGCGGCCTCCGTGGCCAGCCCGAGCTTTTCCAGCGCTTCGCCCAGCAGCACAAATGCTTCGGGCGCGCTGGTCTCGCCGATAAGGTCGTTCAGGATCGTCAGCGTTTCGATGTACTCATGCTTCGCATACGCCGCCTGCGCCGCCTCGAAAACCTCTCGGTTCATTCTGTCCGTCCCTTTGACGCCTACGCTGATTCCAGCCCGGCATCCTGCCCGGCCTTGCTTGCGCGAGGCGGGCAGGGATTGCGGCAAGGAGCGCCGCCAATGGTCCGTTTCGGTATCTCATCTCAGCTGTTCGACGAGAGGCAGGCCTTGAGCGAGGTGCCGATCGATTCCATCAGTTTGAAATAGAGGTCCGGCCCGGCCTCGAGCGTCGCCGCCTCGGGATCGAGCGTGCCGGATTTGGCGCTGGTGCCTTCCAGCACGACGTTGACGAGCTTCGGCTCGAATTGCGGTTCGGCGAACACGCAGGTTGCCCCGAGTTCCTGAATCTTCTTGTGGATCTGCGAGATGCGTTCCGCGCCGGGCATGGTCTCGGGGCTCACGGTGATCGAGCCGGCGACCTTTACGCCGTAGCGTTTCTCGAAATACTGGTAGGCGTCGTGAAAGACGATGAACGGCTTGTCCTTGATTGGCGCGACGGTTTCGGCCAGCGTCTTGTCCAGCGTGTCGAAGCGGGCGTTGAGGCTGTCGAGATTGGCCTTGTAGGCACCGGCATTGGCGGGATCGACCTCTGCCAGGGTCTTTTCGATGTCGGCAGCCATCGCCTTGGCGTTCTGCGGGTCAAGCCAGAGGTGCATGTCGAATTCGCCCTCGTCATGGTGATGGCCTTCGGCCTCATGCGATCCGTCATGGGCGTCTGCGGATGCGGCTTCATGTTCGTCGCCATCGTCATGGGCTTCAAATGCACCACCCTCGCGGAATTTCAGCTTTTCCAGCCCTGGCGCGTCGTCGAGTTCGACGATCTTGGCGCTGGTTCCCAGCGATTCCAGCGGCTTTTCCAGGAATGCTTCCAGCCCATGTCCGACCCAGAAGACCACCGACGCATCCTGGAGTGCCGCCGCATTGGAGGGCTTCATGCTGTAGGTATGCGGCGAGGCCGCCCCTTCGACGATCAGCGCGGGCTTCCCGACGCCTTGCATGATCGAGGCAACCAGCGAATGGATCGGCTTGATCGAAACCACGACGTCAGGCGCCTCGGCCTGTGCCGCACCGGCGGCGAGAGCGAAAGCGGAGGCGAGAAGCAGCGTATTTTTCTTCACCATGACGGTGTCTCCTGACCGTGTTTGTTCTCTTGATAACTGAATGTAATGTTATTACATCAATTGCGTAATGCTATAACGTGTGCCATAGCGACTGGCAACACCAGAAAGCGGATTTTTTGATGCTGAATTTCAAAACGCCCGATCAGCCGCCGCTCGTATCGCTGAGCAATGCCGGCGTGCGGCGCAATGGTCGCTGGCTCGTGCGCGGTGTCGAGTTCTCCGTCAGCCGCGGCGAAATCGTCACGCTGATCGGTCCCAACGGGTCCGGCAAGTCCACGACCGCGAAAGCGGCGATCGGCGTTCTGAAGCCGGACGAGGGCAGGGTGGAACGCAAGCCCGGTCTCAAGGTCGGCTATGTCCCGCAGAAACTGTCGATCGACTGGACGCTGCCTTTGACGGTCGAGCGCCTGATGACCCTGACAGGTCCCTTGAAGGGTCGCGAAATCGATGAAGCGCTTTCGGCGACGGGCATTTTGCATCTCGCCCGCGCCGAGGTCCAGCATCTCTCCGGCGGTGAGTTCCAGCGGGCGCTGCTTGCCCGGGCGCTTGCCCGCAAGCCCGATCTTCTGGTCCTTGACGAGCCGGTGCAGGGCGTCGATTTTACCGGCGAGATCGCGCTTTACGACCTGATCAAAGCGATCCGCAATCAAATCGGCTGCGGCATTCTTCTGATTTCGCATGACCTGCACGTCGTCATGGCGGAAACCGACACTGTCATCTGTCTGAATGGTCATGTCTGCTGCCGCGGCACGCCGCAGATGGTCAGCCAAAGCCCTGAATATCTGAAACTGTTTGGCAGCCGCGCGGCGCAGTCGCTTGCCGTTTACAGCCACCATCACGATCATACCCATCTGCCGGATGGTCGTGTGCAGCATGAGGATGGCAGCGTCACTGAACATTGCCATCCCGACGACGGCCATCACCATGCCGGCCATGATGATCACCACCATGATCACCCCCACGAACATGAGCATGGCCACGTGCACGGACCCGATTGCGGCTGCGGCCATCATTCCCGCCTGCAGGGCTTCGACGGCAAGGAGAAGAGCCGTGTTTGACGATTTCTTCACCCGCGCGCTCGTTGCCGGCATCGGCCTTGCGATCACCGTTGGCCCGCTCGGCTGTTTCGTCATCTGGCGCCGCATGGCCTATTTCGGCGATACGATGGCGCATTCGGCGCTGCTCGGGGTTGCCCTGTCGCTGCTGTTCGAACTCAACCTGATGCTGAGCGTCTTCATCGTCGCCGCTGCGGTGTCGCTGCTTCTGCTTCTGCTGCAGCGCCGTGGTGCGCTGTCGACCGATGCGCTGCTCGGCATCCTCTCGCATTCGGCGCTGTCGATCGGCCTTGTCATGGTCGCCTTCATGACTTGGGTCCGCATCGATCTCGTCGGCTTCCTGTTCGGCGATATTCTCGCAGTGTCGGAGGCCGACATCGATCTGGTCTGGGGCGGCGGCATTCTCGTTTTGTTTGCGATCGTTTATCTCTGGCGGCCACTGCTGGCCTCGACCGTCAATCCGGAACTGGCCGAGGCCGAGGGGCTTAAGCCCGAGCGCGCCAAGCTCTATTTCATGCTGCTGATGGCACTCGTCATCGCGATTGCCATGAAGATCGTCGGCATTCTCCTGATCACCTCGCTGCTGATCATCCCGGCCGCGACCGCGAGGCGTTTCGCGACCTCGCCGGAGATCATGGCGGTTCTCGCTTCGCTGATCGGGGCGCTGGCCGTCACCGGCGGGTTGTTCGGCTCGCTGCGCTGGGATACGCCATCCGGACCGTCTATCGTCGTGGCGGCGCTCGGGCTTTTCGTCCTGAGCCTTTTGCCGTTCGGGCGCCGGTCAACCGGCGTTGTCGAGCATTCGTCGCATGGAGGACATCACTGATGAGCGCGCACACCCTCACCAAGAACCAGTCCCTCGTGCTCGACGCGCTGACCCATGCCGAAGCGCCGCTTAGCGCCTATACCATTCTCGACAAGCTGCGCGACCATGGGTTCCGGGCGCCGCTGCAGGTCTATCGTGCGCTGGAGAAATTGCAGGAGTTCGGGCTTGTGCACAGGCTCGAAAGCCTCAATGCCTTCGTCGCCTGCGCCTGCCGCGAGGATCACGACCATACCCACCACCATCATGGCGTGACGGCTTTCGCCATCTGCGAGGATTGCGGCCAGGTGACCGAATTCCATGATGCCGGCATGGAGGAGCGGCTTGCGGTGCTGGTCAAGAACCAGCATTTCAAGACCGAGAAGACGACTATCGAAATCCGCGGTCACTGCCAGAACTGCATCTGACGCATGACGGCCTCTCATGATTTCGGCTTGTTGAAAATCGCCGCGATCGCGGCTGTGGTCCCGCGTCCGAAGCTGCCATCGACGCTGCCGCTGTAGACATCCTGATCCTTCAGGCGCTGCTGCAGCGCCTTGCGGAAATCGAGCGACCAGTTCTTCCAGTTGTCGCTCATTTCCGTGCGTGCCCATTCGCTGCCCTCCCTCAGCGCCTGTTCCATCCAGTCGGCGGCAGCCGTCCGATCCGCCTCGACGCCATGGCCGCCATCATAGAGAAAGGCGATATTGGATTTCGCGTCGGCCAGGCCAAGCTCTGCCGCGCGCCGATAACTCGCCATGGCCTTGGTATAGTCCTGCTCGACGCCGTTTCCCCGGCTGTAGAAATTGCCGAGCACATTCAGACCCGTCGGATTGTCGAGTTGCGCTGCCTTCTCATACCATTTGAAAGCCTCTGACAGATCCTTTTTGACGCCGTAGCCCTGGGTATAGAGATTGCCAAGCGCGCTTATCGCATCGGGTTGATTGAGGGCTGCGGCCCTCTCGTAGAGTTTGCGCGCCTCGGCATAGTCCTGTTCGACCCCGAGGCCAGCGCCGTAAAGTGTGCCGGCGCTGTAGAGTGCATCGCCATTTCCGGCATCACCTGCCTTGCGATACCATTCCATGGCTTGCTTATAGTCCTGGGGCACGCTGCGCCCGTAATAGTGAAGTTCGCCGATCTGGTAGATCGCCGGCGCATAGCCCTTGTCGGCCGCCTTGGCGTACCAGGTCATGGCCTGCGCATAATCCTGTTCGACGCCGAGGGCGGCACCATAGAGGGTGCCGATGCTGTAGGTCGCCTCGACATCGCCTTTGTCCGCGGCCTTTCTGTACCAGTCCATCGCCTGCCGGTAATCCTGCGGCACGCCATAGCCGTAATAATGCAGTTCGCCGATCCGGTTGAGGGCACTGGCGTTCCCTTGCGTGGCCGCCTTCTGGTACCAGACCATCGCCTCGGCATAATCCTGCGGCACGCCCAGTGCATTCTGGTAGAGATAGCCTAGGCTGTTCATGGCATCGCCGTTGCCGGCCTCAGCGCCCTTGCGATACCAGCCCATGGCCTGCGTAAAATCCTGGCCGACACCGTTTCCGGCATCATAGAGCGCGCCGAGATAGGCCATCGCCGTCGGATTGCCCGCATCCGCGGCCTTGCGGTACCAGATTGCGGCCTCCGCGCCGTTCTGCGGCGCACCCTTGCCGGTTTCGTACATGATGCCGATTGTCGTTGCTGCGTCGCTATAGCCGAGATCCGCGGCTTTGCGCGCCCATTCATAAGCCGCTGGAAGGTTGTCGTTCTTGTAAAGGCTCCGGGAATACTGGCTCATCAGCCGCGGTTCCCGCGGGTGGTCCGTGACCGCCTTTTCACAGGCTGCAACAGCTGGTGCGGTCGCCAGTTCGTCGTAGGTGACGCCCTTGACCGAGGCGAGTTTCATCGGGTCCGTCGGGTCTGCCGCCAGCCGGTCGCATTCCGTTTCCGGCACGATTGCCGCGACGGGCTTCAAGGCCTGCATGCGGCCCCGCGCCAGCGTGGAAAAGGCACAGGCCGGAAAGAGCCGCAGGTGTTCGTCGAAAAGAGCTCCATCCTTGCTGTCGCGAATTTCGCTCCAGTGCGCGGCGGCGTCCCGGTACGGGTCGAGCGACGTATCCGGCGTCTGTGGTTGCGTGGCTTGCCTGCCGAGCATCACCGTATCGATCATCGAGCCGGTCTTGTAGGGGCGCTGCTCGCCCTTGGTGGTGTCGACCACATCCCGGGCGACAGCGCGCAGGGCGGATTCGATTTCAAGGCCGGGCTGGACCAGATGCCGCAGAAGGGCCGACGTATAGGGGCTGTTGACCCCGTCACCATCCGAAGCCGTCTGACCCGGCGCGGTCGCGTATCCCACCAGAAGATTGCTCTGGATTCCTACATCGTCCAGACGCGCGAGGCCGCGCGTCTCAGCGCCGCGTGTCGCGACCTTTTTCATACGTCCGGCAAACGGATTGTCGCGGCAGGCATCGAGCAGCACCAGCTTCAGCATGGATACGCCTGAAAGAGCCTCCATGACATCATCGAGCACGATGGCCTCGTATTTGACGTCGCGATCGGAGGCGAGCGTGACGTCGATGGGGAGCAGGTAGTTGGTGCCGTTCACCTCGATGCCGTGCCCGGAATAGAAGACAAGGCCGATATCGGCGCCGAGTGCCGCGCTCTCGAATTCCGAAAGCGCCTTCGACATGCCGGCCCGGGTGAGGTCGTTGAACGCATGAACCTCGAAGCCGGCCTCGCTCAGCAGCGCCTGCATGGCGCTGACATCATTGGCCGGATTGGGCAGTCGCGCGGCTGTTCCGGTATAGCCGGCATTGCCGATCAAAAGGGCGACCTTTTTCTCCGCCAAAGCCGGTCCGGCAAGCAGGAGGGCAAAAATCAGAAGGGCGATGCGAAGCACGGGCGGCACACTCCGACAGGCAGCTTTATCCTATGCGAGCATACTGCTAAATTTCCCCGCGGGGAAAGCGGTGGCGCGAAATATGCCGAATGCCGATGTCAATCGATCCGCGAGAGGCCGGTCGCAAACCGACGCCAGTTGGCGACATAGTGATCGGCCGATTTTTGAGCCCGGCAACCGCACTGTCGTCGAGCAGCCGGATGGCCCGGGCAGGGGAGCCGACGATCAGCGAATTGTCGGGAAACACCTTGCCTTCGGTCACAAGCGCATTGGCGCCGACCAGGCAATTGTTGCCGATCACGGCGCCGTTGAGCACGGTTGCGCCCATGCCGATCAACGAATTGTCGCCGATCGTGCAGCCATGGACGATGGCGCGGTGGCCGATCGTGCAGCCTTCGCCGATGGTGACCGGATAGCCGGGATCGACATGGATGACGGCGCCTTCCTGGATATTGCTGCGGGCGCCGACGCGGATCGGCTCATTATCTGCGCGCAGCACGGCGCCGAACCAGACGCCGACCTCGTCGCCGAGTGTCACGCGGCCGATGACATGGGCGTCGGGTGCAACCCAATAGCGGCCTTCCGAAGGCGTTTCCGGTGACTGTGAACCGAGGGCATAAAGCGGCATGGTCATGTCTCCCTTACATCAGACAATGGTGACCGCCAGCGTCGCAACGCCGTCGATGCCGCAGGTCACTGTATCGCCGCGCAGGACAGGGCCGACGCCGGAGGGCGTTCCGGTCATGATCACGTCGCCCGGCGCAAGGACAAACAGACGCGACAATTCGGCAATGATTTCCGGCACCTTCCAGATCATCTGGTTGAGGTCGCCCTGCTGCCTGCGCTCGCCGTTGACCGCGAGCCAGATATTGCCGTCGCCCGGATGCCCGATGGTTTCGGCGGGGACGATCGCAGAGCAGGGCGCGGAATGTTCGAAGGCCTTGGCCGCCGCCCAGGGCTTGCCGGCCGCCTTCGCCTCAGCCTGCAGGTCGCGCCGGGTGAAATCGATGCCGACGGCATAGCCGTAGACACAATCCAGCGCTTCGCCGGCGGGGATATCGGTGCCGCCCCTTTTCAGGGCAATCACCAGCTCGACTTCGTGATGCACGTCAGTGCTCAAGGGCGGATAAGGAAAGCCGGCTGTCGGGGGCAGGAGGTTGTCAGGGTTCTTCTGGAAGAAGAAAGGCGCCTCGCGATCGGGATCGTGGCCCATCTCGATGGCATGGGCGGCATAGTTGCGGCCAACACCATACACCCGACGAACGGGAAATGTGTGAGTCGTTCCGGATATACGCATCAGGACGGGGGTGGGTACGGGAATGACGGTCTTCATGGGCTCCGGGCTTCCGATTCAGAAGCCGGAGGCTAACATCATTTCGAGGCGCGGGTAAAACAAACCCGGCGACGATCGAACAGGAAATCAGCTGAAGGCATAGGCCTGCAACTGGTCGCGATTGATGAAGCGGCTGTCCGAACGGGTGCTGAACTCGGGATGCGTATATTCGAGGCTCGGCACATCGGGAAGCTCGAGTGCCTGGCGTACGGTCATGATCCCGACATCGCGTCGATCACTGCCGCGGTTTACGCTGACTTCGACAATACGGTACAGATTTTTCTCTGCCATCGGTTTCACTCCCTCTTTAAATTTATTCTTCTATGTAGGCAGTTGACGCTCCGAACTTGGTTTTTGTGAGGCACCTCCTCTTTACCATGCCAGAGATAAACGAATCGCGACAGTAAAATTTCAGCATTTGCCTTGTTTCGTATCGATATGATACGACGCAGCGCAGCATATCAGGCTATTGCGCCTGCAATTTTTCGCAATTGCGTGATAAATCACAGTACAGCGCCTTGATGACGAGAGTTTGACGGATCCATGAGCGAGATAAAGGCCGCGCCGCAGGCGCCCGCTACTTCAACAGGCTGGTCTTCGCCGTTGCGCCGATGATCGACTGGACGGATCGGCATTACCGTTTTTTGCGCGCCAGCTTTCGGCGCATGCGCTGCTCTATACCGAGATGATCGTCGCCGAGGCGATTTTGCGCGGCGACCGGGAGCGGCTTCTGGGTTTCGATGCCGTCGAGCAGCCGGTGGCGCTGCAATTGGGGGCAGCGATCCGCGCAAGCTGGCGGAGGCGGCACGGATTGGCGAAGAGTTCGGCTATGCCGAGATCAACATGAATGTCGGCTGCCCGTCCGACCGGGTGCAGTCCGGAACCTTCGGCGCCTGCCTGATGCGCGACCCGCAGCTGGTGGCGGACTGTGTTGCGGCGATGAAGGCTGCGGTTTCGATCCCGGTCACCGTCAAGTGCCGGATCGGGGTCGACGACCAGGACCCGGAACTCGCCTTGCGCGACCTGGTGTCGCGTGTTGCAGAGGCCGGCACGGACGCCGTCTGGGTGCATGCGCGCAAAGCCTGGCTGCAGGGCCTGTCGCCCAAGGAAAACCGGGACATTCCGCCTCTGGACTATCCCTTGGTACACCGTCTCAAAAGCGAATATCCAAAGCTTTTCATCGGCATCAACGGCGGTCTTGCGACTTTGAATCAGGCCGTTGAGGAACTGAATCAAAAACCAAACCTGGACGGCGTCATGCTGGGCCGTGCTGCCTATCATGATAGTGCCATGCTGACGGCCGTGGATGGACTTTTTCCGCATTCGACGAGTGGGGCTTCAGCGGTCGAGCATATGCCGCAGGATTTTACGGCTGGCGGTCATAGGCTTTCGCTGGATTTCTGGGCTGAAGTCCGCGATGCGATGATGGGGCATGCGGGCCGGCACATCGCGACCGGCGGGCGGTTGATCCATGTGACGCGGCACATGGTCGGGCTCTTCCAGGGCTGGCCGGGCGCCAGGCGCTTCCGCCAGATCCTCTCGGCCAATGCGACGAAGGCAGGTGCCGGCCCCGAGGTCATCGCCGCTGCCTTCGAGGCTGTTTTTGCGGCGGCGGTCGAGGCGCGGCAGGCGGCGGAGTAACAAAAACGGCGCCCTTGTGAGGCGCCGTTCGGAACTTTGAGCATCAAGGGTTTCGGATTACGAAGCCTGGATGTTGACGGCCTTCGGGCCCTTGCCCATCCGGTCCGGCTCGGTGTCGAAGGTGACCTGCTGGCCGTCCTTCAGGGTCTGGAGACCAGCGGCCTGCAGCGCGGAGATGTGCACGAACACGTCCTTGGCGCCGCCGTCCGGCGTGATGAAACCAAAACCCTTGTCCTGATTGAAGAATTTTACGATGCCCTTGGTGGCCATGGGAGAAGTCCTTTGTTCCCTTAGTAGAATTGCCTTCACCCCTGCCAGGGTGGAGACGTTTTTCTTTCCGTTTGTCTCGTCGCACGGAAAGCCAGTCGGTGAAGTCACGATAACGGGGAACGAACGTCTACAGTGCCGTTTTTATCGACACGCCCGGATGACCTCCGGGACCATACAGCCAGTCCAGTCTCCGGGATTGTAAACGCCCGAACGCAGAAATATTTGCAGCAAATTATCGAAATTGCAAGTGTCTTCTCTTTCCCGTTTCGAGACAGTATCCAGACGGGCAAAGCCGGCTTTGCGGGGGCTTGCCGGGGAAAACCTGTCGTCGCCTTGCTCTCTCCACAATTTCGTCCCGGATGCGTCCGAACATGCCCCCACACACGGCGTCGTGGACGGTGCCTGCTTCGGCCTTGATGCGGCGCCATGGAGCGGCTAGGTCGAGGGGCGGCGATGAGATGAATGGCGAAAGAGGCGACAAGAGACAGGTGGCGAATTGATCGATCCCTATGAGATGCTCGGCGTCGAGCGCGATGCAGACGCCGACGCGATCAAGGCGGCCTATCGCAAGGTGGCCAAGACCGCCCATCCGGACGCCGGCGGCGATGTCGCGCAATTTGCCCGGCTGCAGGCCTGCCATGACCTGCTCAAGGACCCGGTGCGCCGCAAGCTCTACGACAATACCGGCTACGACCCGGAGCTGGCCGACCCCGTCGACCTCAAGGGCATATTGATGCTGGAAACGCTGGTCTCCGACTTCATCCTCGACGAGCGCGAGCCCGGCAGCTTCGACCCGGTCGCCGCCATGCGCCGCAAACTCTCCGACGACATCGTCAAGAGCCGCTTCCACATCCTCGAGCTGGAGCGCCACCGCGCCCGCGTGCGCCAGCATATCGACCGGCTCGGCCGCCGCCCCGCCGCCGACGTGCTCGGCTCGATGCTGCGCACCCGCTCGCAATCGATCGCCGACGCCATCCGCAATGCCGAGACCCAGATCGCGGCGATCGAGCAGGCCTATACGCTGCTCGAAGGCTATTCCTACGAGCTGGAGGCGCTGCCGGAGGTCAAGGCGGCGGAGTAGGGCCGGGCTGTCTGCATGGGGCGTTCTCCGGCGCTCTTCGTGCGTGTGCCAGATCCACTCACTCCGGTCGACGCGCCACCGGCAGCGGGAGTTTTCGCGCGCGCGGCGGAAGGCGTCGAAGCGGGGTTTGTCCCAGGCGGGAATGTGGTTGCGGGCGATCTCGACGGCGGCATCCTGCAAAGCCCGCGTCTCCGGATCGGGCCAGGCATACATCAGCCCCAGGCGGCCGCCATTGTCGCGGATGGCGAGGACGACAGCATAGAGTTCGTCGAACAGGCGGCGTTGCGCCTGAGACAGCCGGGACAGGCAGCCGGGTTCGCCTGACGTCTTGAAATGCCAGCGGCAGGCCTTGCTGCGGCGGCAGTTGCCCCGGCAGATGCGCTGCGGGATGGCCAGCATTTCGGCGGTATGGGCCATGATCCGGGTCTTTACGGGCAGGGGCTCCGTCATGTCGCGTCTCCTGTGTCGTTGTCGGGTAAGCGGCGTGCGCCGTCGTTCACGCGCGATCTCTCGCCGTGGTTTGAACCTTCACAATCGGACGAAGCGCTGAAAGCTGCCTCGTTGGGTATGAAATGGTGACACCTTTCAGCGCCCCGTTCGGCGGTTTTTGCCCGCGACCTCGATCTCTCTGCGACAGCCGTGCCTGATGGAGACCCATCCGACCGGCCACCATGGGTGGCGCACAGCCACACCCGGCGCGCTCTTTCGGGCTTCAAGAGACAAGAGGCAGACCCTTGCCTCTCCCCGTGTCGCCGGAGGGAGACCATTTTCCGCGAACCCCGGACAAGAGGACTTCCGTCCTTTCCCCAAACCCGGCGCCGTCCCCGCCTCGCTGCCACGGCTGGCAGTGTATCCGCGGCGGGATGGGGGATTATGGCATGGGGGATGGGGGCGGGGATGAGGGGGTGGAGGGGAGCTTTCTGCAGTGTATTTTTTAAGTAGAATATTGATTTTATTTTGTAAATTTCGCCCGATTATTACTTGGCACCAAAGCACCGACGTCGAAAATCTTTCCCGCTTTAGACGCCGACGAATTCAAGACTGTCGTCAGGACTATGGGTTCAACGCGCTTTAAATGTCTTTTAAGATACAATCTTCAGTGGATAAATGCGACGCTAACTATCGTTATGGGGTATGAGTTTTATATTGAATTCTTCGCAGGGGGAAGCCACATGACTCTAATCGAAACCATCGCCGTCAACGGATTTAGTGGGATGCTTGGAAATTTAGCGTCCAGCTATATTGAAAGAAAAAATCGGTCAATTAATGTAACAGGACTGGAACTTAAAACAAATCTAAATAATCATTTCGACGTTATTTTCAAAAAATGTACTAAAATAAAAACTATAATTAACGACAAGCCTATAGATTTTTTAAGTGTTTATATAAATCAAAATTTTACAAGTGAAAATAAAAAAATTGATCAATTTGATTTAATTGATTCAATTAGAAATGATGAAAGTTGTGTAATTACCGGTACCGGCGGTGGCGGAAAGTCAATGTTCATGAGATATCTTTGGTTATCTTATTTTGAGAAATCAGACGGAAAAATCCCTTTTTTCTTAGAACTACGTCAACTCAATAACTTAACTCACAGTAAGATCGAGGATTTTATATATCACTCTATAATACAGACAAAATCTACTATTTCCCAAAGGAACTTTGACTCGGACATTTCCAATGGAGAATTTATACTTTTCTTTGATGGTTTTGATGAAATAAACATAGATATCAGGGATAAGGTCGAACAATGGATAATTGGGATAAAAGAGAATAACCCAAAATTGACTGTCGTAGTTTCAAGTCGACCGATGGAAAGGTTTCAAGGTTGGTCTGGATTTACTACTGTATCTGTTTTGCCTCTAAATAAACCACAAGTTATTGAGTTGATAGGTAAGGCTCCATTTTCGAGGATGACAAGAATAAATTTAAAAAGAAGATTTCCGATGGGATTTATGATAGTCACGGGGAATTTTTGTCGAATCCTTTGCTTGCCTACATGATGTTGGTAACGATATCATATAATCCTGATATCCCTTTAACTATGCATTTATTTTATGAGATGGCATTTGACGCGCTCTACTATCGCCATGATCTGACAAAGAATGGTTACAAAAGGCAATTTTCATCGAATTTAGATAAGCAGACCTTTATCAAGGTTTTGGCATATTTTTCTTTGATATCTTATCATGGTCAAATGTACGAATTTGATGAGCATCAGTATCTAGAAATTTGTAGAAAGATAAAAAAGCAGATAGATTAGATTTTGATGATTTATGTGTTTTGTCTGATTTAATCGATTGCCTTTGCATGATAAAAAAGGAAGGGCTTGAGTATAGCTTTACACATAGAAGTTTACAGGAGTATTTTGCTGCATATTGTATAGCAAGGGTTACCAGTAAAAATATTGAAAAACTTTGTAATGCGTTTTCTTTAAGGCACAGTGATCAAGTTTTGTTGATGGTTTATGAAATAAATCCGTATCTATTTCGAGAGAAATATTTGGTAAAAATGTGTCAAACTTATAAAGAATTTTTAGATATAAATGATGATGATGTACGAGCTATAAAATTCCATGAGCTAACTAAGGGAATTTTCAATTTATAATACATCCTCAGCAAACTATAAAACGCCGAAAACCTACCGTGGCGTCAGAAATATCAATCTTCTATGATCCATCTGGAGAATTTTATTCTCTATTTTCAATATGCAGAAAATTGATGAAGCTAAACCCGAATTTTTTGTCGAATATTGAACGAACAGGAAAGTTAGATCAGGTATTACGAAATCAGAGAGATAACAATTTCATAAAAAAATTTATACCATTGTCGACGTCCACCAAGAGGTGTGAAGGATCTATTACGGCGGTGGATGGAAGAATTGAAATAAAAATTCCTGCACTTTCAGTTAACGCCGTGGCTAGTGGAGCTATATTGGTCGATTTTAAGATAACTGGAATGTATATGTTTTTGAAAGACAGCGCAAATGATCTTGCTCGGTTTATGGAAAGCGAGAGTTCCGTTTTTCAGCAACTGTCTGATACATTCGACGAGATATTTTAGCGCGTCTGTTTTACAAAAACATATCGGCGTGCCCCGGATAATCGCAATGGTCGTCTTGAGGGTTTGATTACCGCATTCGCTGGACCAGCGATAAAGCTGCTCGCGAAAAGTCCCGTCTGCGTGGCCATCTCAGTCATGCCCTTTGCACAGGCCGAGCGCATAGGGGATATAGCCGGCGAGTTGAGTCACTGATGTTTTGGCCAGCGGTTGCGGCTGGTGGATCCTCGGGTCAGGCCCGAGGATGACAGCGGTGGGGTGTCGGAATCCTTCCGCTTCGTTCCCTACCGCGCGCCCTCAAACAGTGCCCGCAAACTCCACGGATACTCGCCCTGCTGGTTGGCGATGTCGTCGACTTTCCAGCTGCCGTGTTCCCAAACCAGGGTGTAGTAGAGCGTCACGGCGTCGAAGTTGCGGAACTGGACTTCGAGTTCGGCGGTCTTGCCGAGGATGATCGGTTCGCCGATCTGGAGTTCGGTGGCTGTGCCATCCTGACCTGAAATCACGGGGTCGAAATCGATGGCGCCGAGTTCGCCTTGCGGGGTGCGGTCGATATCGGCCTGCCACAGCGCATTCAGCCCGTCGGAGAAGAAGGGCGAATAGACGGAGGGGGCATTTTCGTCGGTCTGGCTGGTTTCGTAGCTGTAGAGCGCCTCGATCAGCGCCTGCGGCGTTTCATAGGGCTCGGCTGCGGCCGGAAGCGCGATGAGCGTGGTGATGAGGGCTGCGACGAGGCGCAGGCTTGGCAGTCGCAGATTTGGCAGGCGCAGATTTTGCAGGCGCATGGCGGGTGTTTCCTCCGGTTTGGTATGCGATGCGTAGCGCAGCGGGGGGGGACGCCATGGTGCATTTTGGGGGTGTGGTGGCTGGCTCTCTCTTCTCCCCAGTGGGGAGAAGGTGGCCCGAAGGGCCGGATGAGGGGGCCGGGAGGCATATTCCGGATTTGCGGAGAGCCCCTCTCATCGCCTCGCATGCGCTCGGCACTTCTCCCCGCTGGGGAGAGGGTTGTTTTCGGCGGTTCAGATGGTGTTCGGGGTTGGCACCCCCTCTGTCAGCTTTGCTGACATCTCCCCCACAAGGGGGAGATCGGTCCGTGTGTGTCGTCGGCTATGGTCGTCACCCCACCGCGGCGCGTTGCGCCGACCCTCCCGCTCAACAGGAGGGTTATTGGCCGGGTTTTCCGGTCTTGCCCTTGGTCTTCTTCTGGCGCTTGACGTCGCCGGCATCCTCGTAGGAGCCGGCGCCCGGTTTCGCGCGGATGAGGGGGCGGGGGTCGTCGGCGGGCTGGCGCTTTTCGGACTGGCCCTGCAGCAGGGGTTTTTCCGGGAGTTTGCCCGTGGTGTTGAGCGGCTTTTCGGTGCGGCCGACGGTCATTTCGTCGAGGTCGTTCTTGCGGAACAGCGAGCGGCTGGGTTGATCTCCCCTTGTGGGGGAGATGGCCCGAAGGGTCAGAGGGGGTATGGCGGCAGATTCGGCGTTCGAGGTGGGCTTACCCCCTCTGTCCTGGCGGACATCTCCCCCACAGGGGGAGATCGACTCGCGGCTGGCCTTGCCGCTCTTCTTTCCTCCGCCTTCCATAGCCTTGGCTTCTTGCCGCGCCATGGGATCGTCCATGACGGCCAGTTCGGCGGCCTTGAGGCGTTTGATTTCGTCGCGCAGGCGGGCGGCGGTTTCGAAGTCGAGGTCGGCGGCGGCGTTGCGCATCTGTTTTTCGAGCGCTTCGAGATGGGCGGCGAGGTTGTTGCCGACCAGGCTGGTGATACCGCCCTTGACGCCCTTGATGCCGATATCGGCGCGGACATGGTCGCGCTCGTAGACCGAGTCGAGAATGTCGGAGATGCGGGCTTTGACGGATTCCGGGGTGATGCCGTGTTCGGTGTTGTAGGCGACCTGCTTTTCGCGGCGGCGGGCGGTTTCTTCCATGGCGCGGGTCATCGATCCCGTGATCTGGTCGGCATAGAGGATAACCTTGCCGTCGACGTTTCGCGCCGCACGGCCGATGGTCTGGACCAGCGATGTCTCGGAGCGCAGGAAGCCTTCCTTGTCGGCATCGAGGATGGCGACGAAGCCGCATTCGGGGATGTCGAGTCCTTCGCGCAGGAGGTTGATGCCGACGAGGACGTCGAAGGCGCCGAGCCTGAGATCGCGGATGATCTCGATGCGCTCCAGCGTGTCGATATCGCTGTGCATATACCGGACGCGAACCCCTGCTCGTGCAGATATTCGGTGAGGTCCTCGGCCATGCGCTTGGTGAGCACGGTGACCAGCGTGCGGTAGCCGGCGGCGGCGGTCTCGCGGATTTCGCCCAAAACGTCGTCGACCTGGGACTTGGCCGGGCGGACTTCCACCGGCGGATCGATCAGGCCTGTGGGGCGAATGACCTGTTCGGCAAAGACGCCACCGGCCTGTTCCATCTCCCAGGCGGCGGGGGTGGCGGACACCGCGATGGTTTCGGGGCGCATGGCGTCCCATTCCTCGAAACGCAGCGGGCGATTGTCCATGCACGACGGCAGGCGGAAACCGTATTCGGCGAGCGTCGCCTTGCGCCTGAAGTCGCCCCGGTACATGCCGCCGATCTGGCTGACGGAGACGTGGCTTTCGTCGATGAACAGGAGGGCGTTGTCGGGGATGTATTCGAACAGGGTCGGCGGCGGCTCGCCGGGCTGGCGGCCGGTGAGGTAGCGCGAATAGTTCTCGATGCCGGCGCAGGAGCCGGTGGCCTCCAGCATCTCGATATCGTAGCGGGTGCGCTGCTCCAGTCGCTGGGCTTCCAGCAGGCGGCCGCCCTTTTCCAGCTCGGCCAAGCGGAGCTTGAGCTCTTCCTTGATCGACTTGATCGCCTGGTTGAGCGTCGGGCGCGGCGTGACATAGTGGGAATTGGCGTAGATTTTTACGCTTTTCAGGTCGTCGGTCTTGTGGCCGGTGAGCGGGTCGAACTCGGTGATGCTATCGATCTCGTCGCCGAACATCGAGATGCGCCAGGCGGCATCCTCAAGGTGGGCCGGGAAGATCTCGATCGTGTCGCCGCGGACCCGGAAAGAGCCGCGCTGGAAATCCATGTCGCGGCGCTTGTATTGCTGCGCAACGAGGTCGGCGAGAAGCTGGCGCTGGTCGAGCCGGTCACCGACCTGCATCTGGAAGGTCATGGCGGTGTAGGTCTCGACCGAGCCGATACCGTAGATGCAGGAGACCGAGGCGACGATGATGACGTCGTCGCGCTCGATCAGCGAGCGGGTGGCCGAGTGGCGCATGCGGTCGATCTGCTCGTTGATCGATGATTCCTTCTCGATGAAGGTGTCGGAACGCGGCACATAGGCTTCCGGCTGGTAGTAGTCGTAGTAGGAGACGAAATATTCGACCGCATTGTTCGGAAAAAGTTCTTGAACTCGGAATAGAGCTGCGCCGCCAGCGTCTTGTTGGGTGCAAGGATGACGGCGGGGCGCTGGGTCGCTTCGATCACCTTGGCCATGGTGAAGGTCTTGCCCGAGCCGGTGACGCCGAGCAGGACCTGGGTGCGGTCGTGATTGGCCAGACCCTCGACGAGGTCCTTGATGGCGGTCGGCTGGTCGCCGGCGGGCTCGAAATCCGACTGCATGACGATCTTGATGCCGCCTTCGGATTTCTCCGGGCGGGCCGGCCGATGCGGGGTCCACATCTTGCCGTCCTTGAACAGCGGATTGCCGCTCTCGATCAGTGCCGACAGCGCCTCGACCGTGGCGGTGACGCCACCGGACGCGAGGCTTTCGGCCTCCTCCAGCGAGGTGTCCATGCCGGAGACGGGATTGAGGCCGGCGGCCGCGCGGGCCTTGGGATCGGACGTGCCGCCCATGGATGTGCCGCGACTGCTTCTGCTCGCTCCCACACCATCCTTAGACTTCTCGTCTTTGGCTTTCTGCGCGGCGATCTCGACCTTCTTGCGGTGTTTTCCCGCCTTGGAGGCGACGTCGTGGCGGGTCTCGATCGTCTCGGCCTCGGCCATGCGCTGCAGTTCGTTGGCCCAGTCGGAGACGGAGCCTGAGAGCGGGGCGCCCTCGAACGAAGCCTGCGGGGCTTCCTCGAAGCCTGATGATTTTTTCGGTGCTTTCGACATGCCGGGAATATGGAGAGAGTCCGGCGGAAAGGGAAGAGGGAATGAGTACAAAAAGGCAACGGCGCGAGAGGCATGCGCGGCGCCTGCCGGCCATCGCAGCATCTTGCCGCCGTCCCGCCGCGTGGTAGGATGATTGAGGGGGATCGTGCGATGGATCAGGCATTCGATGAAGCATCCGTCATGCCCGATGCGGCGGCGCTGGAGACCGTGCACCGGGCAATCGAAGCGTATAATGGCGAGCGCCCGGCCCGCGAACGGGCGATGCAGAATCGCGTGACCATCGTCATGGGCGGCTTCGTCCTCATCACGGGCTGTATCCTGCTGTTGCTTTTCAATTCCGGACTGAAGGACGGTTTCGGTATCGCCTGCGGCGTCGCTTTCTTCGCAGGTTGGCAGCTCTACGAGCACTGTCTCAAGCCGGCGCGGGAATTCCAGCAGAACCTGCGCGACCGCATGCTGCCGGTCATCTTCGGCTTCGTCGAGCGGGTGCAATACAGCAAGGGCACGACCCCGCGCTTCATGGAGCGTTTTCCGAAAGAGGCGCTGCTGAAATACGCCAATGCCATTCATGACGATGCGGTTTCGGGTGTCTACGACAATGTCCGCTTCATGCTGTCGGAAACGGAACTGACGACGGGCGGCAAGAACAAGACGGTGCTGTTCAAGGGCGTCATCTTTCACTTCCTCCGCGATGACGCCTTTCCGGGCATTCTGGCGGCGACGAAGCGCCCGGGCGGCTTCCAGAAATTCGTGGAGAATTTTTCAGCACCGGGCCGCTGAACGTCATCGAGAGCGGTGATCCGCGTGCCGATGCCAGCCACGAGTTCCGGACCAACAATATCACCGCGGCAAAACCGCTGGTCGAGGGGAGATGGTTTCGGCGCTCGACTATCTCTCGGGTGTCTGGCCGACCGACGTCGTGCGCATCGCGCTGTCCGGCCACGAATGTTTCCTGCTGGTGCCATCCAAGAAGAATTTCTTCGAACTCCCTGATATCGCCCATGACATCAATTTCGATGCCCATGTCCGGCCGATGATCCGCGATCTGGTGACGCTTCTGGTCACGGCCCGGCTGGTCAGCCGTATCGGGATGAAGGAAGAGCCGGGGTCGGAGTCCTAATCCCGATGCTGCTGGACGAAAAGACGATCATGCCGTCCGGGGAGGTGCTAGAGGCCGTCAAAGCCGCCATCGCCGACTATAACAGCGGCCGACCCGCCATGCTTCAGGACCTGCAGAGGCGGTGGGTATCGACGATCCTGCCCTATGGGGTCATCGCCATTGCCGTGGTTATTGGCATCCTCGTCTCCGTCGAGCGACCGGTCGTCCTCGGCTTCATCATTCCCTTGCTCGCTGCCATAGGCTGGTTCATCCGGCATGAGGCCGGCCGGCCGATGCGGGACTTCCGCCAAAGCCTGCGCGAACGCATGCTGCCGAAGATCTTCGCCTTTGCCGGACCGATCAAATATGCAAACGGCATTTCGCCGCAGTTCATGCGGAGATTGCCGACGCCGGGCCTCGTGCGCTTCAAGGGGGCGATATACGACGATCTAATCGCCGGCGTTTACGAAGGCATGGATTTCACGCTGTGCGAAATGCGCCTGACGACCGGAGACGATAACAAAACGGTGTTCAAGGGCATCATCGTCTATTTCAATCCGGCCCATGCTTTCCCGGGACGCCTGTTTGCCGCCAAGCGTGTTGAGGGCCTGCAGGGTTTTCTCGACGATATCCTGGCCGACAGGTCGTTAACGACGATGCCGGTCGACCGGGGCGACCTAGACCATCTCTATGTGTTTCGCACCGATCGTCCCGACGATGCGAGTCCGCTGTTAACCGGATTGATCATTCCGGTTCTGGACTATCTGGCGAAAGACTGGCCGGATGGTATTCCCCGTCTTGGCCTCGCGGGTGCTGACGCTTTCCTGATGGTCGCGACGGAGAAGGATTTCTTTGAACTGCCGGATATGCACCGCGATATCAACTATGAGCACCATGTGTTGCCAATGATCCGCGATCTCGTCAGCCTGCTGGCGACTGCGCGCCTCGTCAGCAAAATCGTCATGCCGCCGCAATAACGCGCAGTGCGCATTTTTTATTGGATACGCGATGCCCCGACCAGCGGTCTGCCAGGCCCTGGATGGGTTTCGATCCATCCTGGAATGTCGTCTACCGGCATCGGGCGTCCATAGTAGTAGCCTTGGACTAGACGGCAGCCGAGCATGCGCAGAACCTCGGCCTCCTCGGCCGTTTCGACACCTTCGACCACGATGTCGATATCGAGGGCATGGCCGATGCCGATCAATGCCGAAATCAGCGCCTGGTTCTGGCGGCTGGCGGCGATGCCGGTGACGAAGCTGCGATCGATCTTCAGCCTGTCGATGCGCAGGCTGACGAGATAGGCGAGCGAGGAATGGCCCATGCCGAAATCATCGACGGCAAGTCGAAATCCGGCCTGTTCGAGCCGGGCAAGTTCCTCACCGGCGATGACCGCGTCCAGCGTCGCTTCCTCGGTGATTTCGACCTCAAGTTTCGACGGGTCGATGCCGGACCCGGCGACGATGGGGGCCAGCATGGCCGAGAGGCTGTAGGTCGAAAATTCGCGAGGCGAGACGTTGATGGCGACCGAGGCCTCACCGAGCCCAAAAGCAGGCAGTCGCTGAATAAGGGCAACAGCGGATAAAGCAATGTGGCGGGTCAGCCGTTCCGACATATGCAACGTATGCGCAGCAAGCACGACCTCCGGTGGACTGACGGGGCCGAGCGTCGGATGGCTCCAGCGCAACAGCGCCTCGAAGCCAACGATGCTGCCGTCGGAAAGGGCCACCTGCGGCTGGAAGAAGACCTTAATGCCGTCATTTGCAATGGCATCAGCAAGGCCGGTTTCGATCAGTCGCTGGCGATCGATCCGGGCCTTGAGGTCGGGATTAAAGATGCTGAGGCGTCTGCGGCCGCCTTCCTTGGCGGCATATAGGGCGATATCGGCGCTGGCGAAAAGCTCCTCCGCCGTATGCCCATGATCGGGGAACAAGGCAAGGCCCGCGCTTGTGCCAACGATGGTGGGGCGACCGTGAATCAGAATGGGCAACTCCGCCGACGCCATTATGCCGGCGCCGATTGCCTGCGCGCGTTCGGCAGCATCCATGCCATCGATGATGACAGCAAACTCATCCCCGCCAAGCCGGACAACGCGATCGTGTGCACCGCAAAGCCGGGCGAGGCGTGCGCTCACCTCGACCAGAACCTTATCGCCGGCGCCATGGCCCATCGTATCGTTTATCGCCTTGAAACGATCAAGGTCGATGATCAGAAGCGCGATCGGTCGCGGATCGCTGTCTTGGTCAGCGACAAGGGCGTGGAGGTGGGCATTGAAAAGCGCCCGGTTACCCAGGCCTGTCAGAGGGTCGAGACGCGCCAGGGTCTCCAGCTGGGTGTTCGAAAGCTGGATTTCCTGGTTGGCATTCGACAGGGATTCAGCAAGCGTAATCGCCTGCAGGCGATCTTGCTGACTGCGGATGAAATTTGCCTGGCTCATGCCGCTGGCGCGCACCATCATGACCGACAGGAGCAGGACATCGAGGGCAATCACGCCGGAGAGGATCGTTGCCTGCTGTATCAGAAGAAACATGGTTGCCGCGAGCGGCGGTCCGCCAAACAAAAGCGCGGTGCGCGAATGGGCCGTGCTCTGCATCAGGGCGCCCGCGGAAATGCCCGCGATAATAAAGATGACATAGGCATTCGCGCCCTCTGTGGTCAAACCGCCGCTCAGAAATGGCGCCACTGCCCAAACCAGGCCACCCAGATATGCGCCTGATGACAAGAGCGAAAGTGTTCGCTCCGGATCTCGCTCCGGCAGGTTGTCTCGTTTGATGAAGATAACCGTGACGAGGCGCGTCATGTTGAGCATCACAACGACACCGAGCCAGATCAAGATGGATGGCGCGGGGTTATACAGCCAGAGAACGATAGCGGTCGTCGCGGCGATAAATGAGTTCGAGACAAGCGAAAGCGCCACGCCGCCCAGCACAGAAAGGGCCTGAGCCGTCTTGATTTGCTGCGCGATCGTTGTGTCATCCGGAACTGTCCGGACCCGCTGCTCCATCATCACTCCAAATCACACCCTAGCTTGCATATTTCGGTTGTGCCTCATATACCCCTATACCTATAATTTTGCTTTAACCGGCTGCGCACGAATTCGGGGGAATGGCTGTAGCGAACGGTCCATAGGCAGAAAAACGCCGCTTGACCTCATCTCCGAAGGAGTTAACTCAGGGTCATCGACGATCTTTCCAGGAACCTTCCAATGCCATTCACGTTTTCGTCCGCCGCGGTCTTGCCGATCGTGCTTTTGGTATTTTCCAACATCTTCATGACGTTTGCCTGGTATGGGCACCTGAAATATACATCCTCGCCGCTTTACATGGCCGTTATCGCCAGTTGGGGCATCGCATTCTTCGAATACTGCCTTGCGGTACCCGCCAACAGGATCGGCCATGAAGTCTATTCGGCCGCTCAATTGAAAACCATGCAAGAGGTGATCACCCTAGTGGTCTTCGCGGGATTTTCGGTCTTCTGGCTGAAGGAATCCTTGACCTGGAACCATGCCATCGGCTTCTGCCTGATCGCCGGCGGGGCCGCCTTCGTGTTCAAGGGGTAGTTCAAGCAGCAACAGGCCCCGGAGTCAGGCGTTCTCGACGTACGTTTTCCGACCGTCGTATGGTACAGGATCGTCATGATTCTCCTGAAGCTGACGCTGGTGCCTTTCTTTCTGTTCGTCGTGTCCATGGCTGCTGTTCGCTGGGGGCCGGCAGTTGCGGGATGGCTTGCCGGACTGCCGATCGTGACGGGGCCGATCCTGTACCTTCTGGTCCTGGATCATGGCGGGGCATTTGGCGTCACCGCTGCAACCGCCGCGCTGTCCGCGATCCTGGCATCGGAAGCTTTCAACCTGGCCTATGCTTGGACATGCCGCCGGAACCCTTATGGTGTTGCGGCCGTAGCGGGGCTTGTCGTATGGCTGGCTGCGGCCATGGGGCTGACGGCTTTGCCGGCCACCCCGGCCTTCGCCATCGCCGCTGCTGTGTTGGGCGTTGCATCGGCGCAAGTCTTTCTGCCGCGCACGAATGCCGCCGGCAGACCCATATCGATCACCCGCACTGATCTTGTCATGCGCATGGTTGCCGGTGCTGTCCTGACGCTTGCCGTCACGATGCTGTCCTTCTCGCTAGGTGCACAATGGAGTGGCGTGCTCAGCGTTTTCCCGCTGCTCGGACTGATTTTGTCCATCTCTTCCCAGCGCGCCCACGGCCCTGATTTCGTGGTGCGGCTGTTGCGCGGCATGGTGCTGGGACGGTTGTCATTCGCGGCCTTCTGCCTCTGCTTGATCTGGCTCTTGCCGAGCCAGAATGCCGCGATCGCGTTTCTGATCGCGTCCGTCGTCTCCTGTCTGGTGCAATGGGCAAGCCGGTGGCTGGCTGTTGGCATCCGGTGAGCCGAACCGTGTGCCAGCGCACATCAAGGTGCGGGTTGCCGCTATTCCGCCGGAACGGCCTTCGGTTTTCCATTCTCGTCAAGCGCGACCATGATGAACAGGGCGTCCGTGACCTTTTCCATGCGGTCGGAGAGGTAACGCTGGGCCCAGGCCTCGACCTTCAGCGTGATCGAGGTGCGGCCGATCTTGACGATATCGGTGTAGATACACATCGTGTCGCCGATCTTGACCGGCAGTTCGAAGGCCATCTCCTTGACGGCGGCGGTGACGACGCGGCCGCGGGCGCGCTCGGCGGCGCGCATGCCGCAGGACAAGTCCATCTGCGCCATGACCCAGCCGCCGAAGATATCCCCTGCAGCATTGGCATCGGCCGGCATGGCCAGCGTTCGAAGCGTCAGTTCGCCGCCGGGTTTCGTGGGTAGGGTCATGGATTTTCCTCTGGTTGTCGGCCGATGAATACGCGATCCCTTCGGCGTGGGGAAGCCGTTGCTGGCGGCGAAGAGCAGCTTTCCCAAGTCGGCGGGCAGCAAAAGCGTTGCCAAAAGGTAAAGAAATTGCCTCGAATTCTAATGGCGATTTTCGAGAGAGTTTGGAAACGGGTTTTCGTTAGCCTTGCGAATTAATTGTATCCAGGACGCCGGGGTTGCCATGAAGAATTTCCGAATTTCGACACGCCTATACGCTTTGGTGGGGCTGGCCCTTTTGCTGGTGGCCTCCGTCCTCACTTTTGTGGAGCTGCAATCGCACGAGGGCATGGTGGCCGAGCGCAAGGCCATGTTGTCGGCCATGAACGAGAACGCGGTCGCGGTTTTCTCCGCCTATCACAAGCTTGAGGAAGCCGGAACGCTGACGCGCGAGCAGGCCCAGACCCAGTCGCTCGATGCCATACGGGCGATGCGCTATCAGGAGAGCGGCTACTTCTGGGTCAATGACATGCACCCGACGATGATCATGCACCCGATCAAGCCGGAGCTCGACGGCAAAGACCTGACGCAGAACAAGGATCCGAACGGCTTTCATCTTTTCGTCGGCTTCGTCGACAAGGTGAAGGCGGAGGGCAAGGGGTTCGTTGACTACTACTGGCCGAAGCCGGGCGCGGACGAGCCGGTTCTGAAATATTCGCACGTCGCGGGCTTCGCGCCCTGGGGCTGGGTGGTTGGAACCGGCGTCTATGCGGATGACCTCGAGGTCATGTTCTGGGATAAGGCTCTTGTCGCGCTTGGGCTGGCACTGGTCGGAACGCTGGCGCTCCTGGCGGCGGCCTTCGCCATCGTGCGCAGCGTCGTCGGACCGGTAAACCGCCTGAAGGACGCCATGGGTGCGATCGCCAACGAAAATGTTTCGTTCGACGTGCCGGAAACCGGGCGCAAGGACGAAATCGGCCAGATGGCCGAGGTGCTGGTCGTGCTCAAGGATTCGGTTGCCGAGCGCATCGCGCTTCGGGTGCGGGAAAAGGAACAGCAGGAAGCCCTGGACGAGGAACGTCAGGGTAATGAGAGCCGCAAGCAGCAGCAGGCACGCCTGCAGAGCGAGGCGATGACAGCCATCGGCGCGGCGCTTTCGCGGCTGGCGCAGGGTGACCTGACGACGGATATCGAGCAGCTTTCGCCGGAATATTCCAAGCTCGCCGACGACTTCAATGCCGCCGCGGCATCGTTACGCGACGTCATTCGCGCGATCTCCCGCTCCAGCGATGTCGTCAACGGCAGCGCCGGCGACATTTCGGAGGCCACCGGCAATCTTTCACGCCGCACCGAACAGCAGGCGGCAGCGCTTGAAGAAACGGCCGCTGCGCTCGACCAGATCACCTCGACGGTGCGCAGCGCCTCCGAGCGGGCCATCGAGGCCCGCGACATGGTCAACGAGACGAAGGGCAGTGCCACCAAGTCCGGCGACATCGTCCGCAATGCAATTGCCGCGATGAGCAGGATCGAGGGATCGTCGAGCCGCATCAGCCAGATCATCGGCGTCATCGACGAGATCGCCTTCCAGACCAACCTTCTGGCGCTGAATGCCGGCGTCGAGGCAGCGCGGGCAGGGGAAGCCGGTCGCGGTTTTGCCGTCGTTGCCCAGGAAGTGCGCGAACTTGCGCAGCGCTCGGCATCGGCTGCCAAGGAGATCAAGGATCTCATCCGCACATCCGCCAGCGAAGTCGAGACCGGCGTGTCGCTGGTGCGCTCGACCGGTGAGGCGCTGAGCGAGATCGAGACGCTCGTCAACCGGGTCAATGACACGGTTGCTTCCATCGCAACGGCTGCCCGTGAACAGGCAACCGGGCTGCACGAAGTCAATACGGCCGTCAACAGCATGGACCAGATGACCCAGCAGAATGCCGCCATGGTCGAAGAGACGACCGCGGCCAGCCAGACGCTGGCGCAGGAGAGCCGCGAGTTGAAAACGCTGCTCCAGACATTCCGGCTGGCGGACGATACCCGGTCGGCAAACTATGGCAGGGCAGCCTGATCTAAAAATCCTATGCCCCTTGAAGCTGGCCCGCATTCGCAAGGATGCGGGCCTTTTCCGTTGGAGGCGGGTTTCCGACTCGGTTGAAATCATGCCATGCCTGCAGCCATTGCAGCGCGGACGATCGACGGTCGCTTGTTCGCTGCTTTTCTGAGGAGTTTCCAATGACGTCCATTCGACGCCTTGCCGCCCGTTTTGCCGGCCTTTTCATGTTGTCGACCGGCGTGCTTTCGGCCTGTACGGTGGTGGTCGATGAACCACGCCCCCGGCCGCAACCATCCGTACCGCAGATGTGCACGATGGAGTTTGCGCCTGTTTGCGGCCAGCGCGGGCCGCGACGCCAAACCTTCCCGAATGCCTGCCAGGCGCGGGTCGATGGGTTTGAGGTCATCGGACGCGGCGAATGCCGAGGGGCGGACCGCCCGGATGAGGGGCGTCCTGACGGTAGGCCGGAGGATCGGCCACAGATGTGCACGCAGGAATTCGACCCGGTCTGCGCCCGTCGCGGCCGCCGCGAGCAGACTTTCCCGAATGCCTGCACCGCAGAAGCGGACGGGTTCCGCGTGGTCGGTCGCGGCGAATGCCGTGGCGAGGGGCGTCCGGACAACCGGCCGGACGAGCGTCCGGAAAGCCGCCCGGACGATCGGCCGCAAGCCTGCACCCGCGAATTCGCACCGGTCTGCGCGCGGCGCAGGGAAATATCCAGACCTTCCCGAACGAATGCGTGGCGCAAGCCAGCGGTTTCCGGGTGATTTCTGGCGGGGGATGCCGCTGACGCGCTGACTGCTGGTTCCGTCCCCGTCTGGCCTTTGAGCGGGCTTGCCACCCCGAAGAGTGGCATCCTGCTCGAAAGGGTTCGTTTACGCTGTTTGCATAAAATGCCTTCAGAAGCCCGCTTTCTGCGTGTCGTGCCCGCCTTCCGACAGGAACTGGCGGCACGCTCGCGGAAGGTGGCGTGGCTGTCTCGATCAGCGTGGACGAAGGCGTAAGTGTATGGCGTATCTGTTTTCTGTCCGTCGACCCATCGGGATCGCCATTCTGTCGCTGTCGCTTTCGACCTGTTCGACCGACGGTCTCGCCCCTTCCGCCCGGATCGACGACACGAGCAGTGTCGGCGCGATCGAGCCGGTCCGCAATGTCCGAAATCGGGATATTCAGCAGGCCTATCCGGTCAATGAAGGGCCGGTCAGCACGTTCAGCGACAATGCCGAAGGGGCTGTTTCTGTCGATACGGGTCCGGGCGATACGAATTCTGCCGTGATGGCGCAGCCGGTGGCAGAGCAACGTCGTTTGCCGATGATCGACAGCGAACCGGACGCGTCGGTCGACATGGCCAGTGCAGGGCCGATGACCGTGCCTTCCGAGGGGTCAATATGGACGCGATGCTTGGGGTTGACCAAGGCGCTTCGCCGGTGGTCGGTCTTGCGCAGGAACAGAGTATCGCGATTGCAGAAGGCAATGCCAGCCATCCGGTTGTCGGCGGCATTGGCGAAGACGAGGTGCGGCAGCTCGGTGGTCCGGCAGTGATGGAAGCTTCCGCCGATCTAGGCTACGATCCCGACCTGCCGCCGCTGACAGCCGAACAGATCGCCGAAGAGGAGGCCGAAAAGGCGCGCTTCATCGAACAGCAGAAGCGGGTGATGCAGCGCCAGCAGCAGGATGACGCCGCGCAGCAGCAGGTCGCCTTCCTGCCACGTGCGGACAATCCGCTAACCGACGCGGAGCCGGATTTTACCGGGCGCATGCCGTCTTCGGAAATCTCCTGCCGCAATCGGCTGAAGAAGCTCGGCGTCGAATTCGAGGACGTCGCGCGGATCGCCAAGGGCCGTTCCTGCGGCATCGACTATCCGATCGAACTGACGGGTCTCTCCGGCGGCATCGACATCAAGCCCTCCGTCAAGCTCAACTGCCAGGTGACCGAAGCCTTCGCCAAATGGGTGAAGAACGAACTGGCGCCGTCCGCGCGCTACCGCTACCTCTCGGGCATCAAGACGATCAAGCCGCTCGGTGGCTATTCCTGCCGGACGATGAACTCCAAGCGCGGCAACCCGATGTCGGAACATGCACGCGGCAATGCGATCGACATCGGCAAGTTCGTACTCAACTCCGGCAAGGAGATCGACGTGCGCAAGCCGGGCTTCTTTGCCTTCCGCGAAAAGGGCCTTTGAAGGCGGTGCGTACCGACAGCTGCAAGTATTTCTCGACCGTGCTTGGACCGGGCAGCGACGCCAGTCACAAGGACCACTTCCACTTCGACCTGCGTCCCCGCAAGTCGGGCTATCGGCATTGCGATTGAGCTCGCTCAGGGCCAGCGTCTCGAATCGTTGATGTTCGGGGCGTAACTCCTATCGCAGCTCAAAAAATGGCCGGTAAAAACCGGCCGAAAAGAACCTTACCGAAGGGGGACTGCGGGATCGGTTCGTGCAGATCATGCGAGCGGAAATGGGTTCCACGACGGAAAGATGCGGCACGACCATCACCGTTTGATGACAACAGGCGTTTTTCGACCACGACGCCTGACAAGTCTTTCATTTTCATCATCGTCCGTGCCGGGCTTCACCCGAGCTCGCGGCGAACAGAGCTGCTTTTCCAGGCCGTCAGAGTATTGGTTCGTTCCCTGCGACATTATGGGCAGGTTTGCCTCCTTGAGAATTAACAATATACAATATATGTAATTGTTAACTGTAGTTATCCACGGGAGCCTTCCATGCCGTTACAAGCCGTCGCACCAATTGCTGCGCATATACCCAACGTCGGGGCGCCCTACGTCCGGGGATTTTATCATGCCCGCACGGGAAGCGTTCAATATGTGGTCTCCGACCCGCAGACGCTCGCCTGCGCGATCATCGATCCGGTCATGGATTATGATGAAAAGTCCGGCGCGACCGCCACCGCGCAGGCTGACGCCATTCTCGCCTACGTGGAAGATAACAAGCTGTCGGTCGAATGGATCCTTGATACGCACCCGCATGCCGATCATTTTTCGGCGGCGGCTTATCTCAAGGAGAAGACCGGCGCCCGGACAGCGATCGGCGAGCATGTCGTCGATGTGCAGCGGCTGTGGAGCGGGCTCTACAATCTGCCGGGTCTGGCAACGGATGGTTCGCAGTGGGACCACCTGTTTGCCGACGGCGAGACATTCAGGATCGGGTCGCTCGATGCCCGCGTGATGTTTTCGCCGGGGCATACGCTGGCGTCCGTCACCTATGTCATCGGCGATGCTGCCTTCGTGCACGACACGCTGTTCATGCCCGATAGCGGTACGGCACGCGCCGATTTTCCAGGCGGCAGTGCTGCGCGGTTGTGGGATTCAATCCAGGCGATCCTGTCCTTGCCGGACGAGATGCGGCTGTTTACCGGGCACGACTATCAGCCGGAGGGGCGGCCACCGCTTTGGGAAAGCACCGTTGGCGCCCAGAAACGGGATAATCCGCATGTGGCCGGGCGCACGGTTGAGGACTTCATCCGGCTGCGCACCGCGCGCGATGCAACCTTGCCGATGCCGAAGCTGATCCTGCATGCGCTGCAGGTCAACATTCGCGGCGGGCGACTGCCCGAGCCGGAGGACAATGGCCGGCGCTACTTGAAGATTCCGCTCGATGCGCTGAGCGGCGCGGCCTGGGAGTGAACGAGATGACGCTGACACACCAGGCTGCCCAACCGCACCTCAGGGCCGACATGGCCGCGCGGGCCGGGGAGGCGGCCGAGTTCCTGCGCATCCTTGCCAATCAGAACCGCCTGATGATCGTTTGCACGCTGGTCGAGGGGAGCGCTCGGTCGGCGAACTGGAGGCGCTGCTTGATATTCACCAGCCAACCTTGTCGCAGCAACTGGCCGTTCTGCGGGATGGCGGTTTCGTCGAAACCCGGCGGGATGCCAAGCAGATTTTCTATCGGCTGATCGAAGATCGGGCGGCCCGCCTCGTGACCACCCTCTATGACATCTTCTGTGCGAATGGAGGCCCGACATGAACGGATACCTGCTTTCCCTCTCGGGCGGCATGCTGATCGGCCTTTCGGCAGCCATTCTGATGGTTGCGAATGGCCGCGTCGCCGGCATCAGCGGCATTGCCGGGCGCCTGCTGCAAGGGCGGCAATCGGGTGTTGGCGCTGCTTTCGTCATCGGGCTGCTGCTTGGCCCCATCGTCTACCGGGCCCTCTCCGGTTCATGGCCTGCGGTCACCATAGAGACGTCGACACCGCTGCTGGTGGTTGCCGGGTTGCTCGTCGGTTTCGGCTCGCGGATGGGCTCCGGCTGCACCAGCGGCCACGGCGTGGTCGGTCTCGCGCGCCTGTCGCCACGGTCGATCGCCGCCGTTGTGACCTTTCTGGCAACAGCGGTGCTGACGGTCTGGCTGATGGGGGCACTCACATGAGCAATCTTTCCGCATGGCGCATTTTCGCCGCCCTCGTTTCCGGGCTTGTCTTCGGTCTCGGCCTGTCGCTGTCCGGCATGCTGGATCCGGCACGCGTGCGCGGTTTTCTCGATATTGCAGGGGCCTGGGATCCAAGCCTTGCCTTTGTGCTCGGGGAGCGGTGGCGGTGGCGGCGCTGGGTAATCTCCTTGTAGGGCGCATGGCGGTACCGCTGCTGGACGACCAGTTTCATTTGCCACCACACCACCCGATCGATGGCAGGCTTTTGGCCGGATCGGCGATCTTCGGCATTGGTTGGGGCATCGGTGGGCTTTGCCCGGGACCGGCGCTTGCGTCCCTTTCGCTCGGGCTGCCGGCCACGGTCTGGTTTGTGGTTGCCATGGCCACCGGCATGATCGTCCATGATCGTGTTATGGGAGCGAGCACATGAGTGCCGCAGCTATCGCAACGCTTGGCTCCGGCGGCATTGTCGGCTTCACGCTCGGGCTGGTTGGCGGCGGCGGCTCCGTTCTCGCCGTGCCGCTGCTGCTCTACGTCGTCGGTGTTGCCAGTCCGCACGTGGCCATCGGCACCAGCGCCGTTGCCGTGTCCGTCAATGCATTCGCCAATTTCGCCGTACATGCGCGGGCAGGGCACGTGTGGTGGCGTTGTGCCGCCGTCTTCGCGTTCTTCGGGACGATCACCGCGTTCGGTGCCTCGACGCTCGGCAAGGCATTCGACGGGCAGCATCTTCTGTTCGCCTTCGGTCTTGTGATGATCGTCGTCGGCGGATGGATGCTGAAACCGAAGAAGGCTATCGTTTCGGCGGTCCGTCCGGTGGATATGCGCATGTGCCTGACGACGGCGCTTGTAGCATCGGCAACCGGTGCGGCATCCGGCTTCTTCGGCATAGGCGGTGGTTTCCTCATCGTTCCGGCGCTGATACTGGCAACCGGCATGCCGATGATCCAGGCTGTCGGCTCATCCCTGCTGGCAATCGGCACCTTCGGGCTGGCGACGGCGCTGAACTACGCGGTCTCCGGCCTGATCGACTGGACGGTGGCTGCACAATTCATCTCTGGCGGTATTCTCGGCGGTGTCGGCGGGACGATGCTTGCGACACGGCTGGCTGCGCGCAAGGCGGTGCTCAACCGAATTTTTGCGCTGTTGGTTCTATTGGCAGCCCTCTATGTGCTCTACCGAAGCGGCTGGCCGTTCTGATTTGTCGTCGGTTGGCCGTTTTTGATTGTTTGTCTGTTTTTTGTCCAGGCGGGGTGAACATCGACGCAGAAAGGTCCATATAGGGGCAACTCACCTCAGCCGTTCCCCCGCATACCGGATGTTTCCATGGCCCCGATCGTTTCCGTTTCCAATCTGGTGAAAACCTATGCCTCCGGCTTCCAGGCGCTGAAGGATGTCAGCCTCGATATCGAGGAGGGCGAGATCCTTGCGCTGCTGGGGCCAAACGGCGCCGGCAAGACGACGCTGATTTCGATCATCTGCGGCATCGTCAATCCGTCCGGCGGCACGGTGCTGGTCGGCGGCCATGATGTCGTCAAGGATTTCCGCGCGACGCGCTCTATGATCGGGCTGGTGCCACAGGAACTGACCACCGACCAGTTCGAGACGGTCTGGAACACGGTGTCCTTCTCGCGCGGGCTGCATGGCAAGAAGGCCAATCCGGCGCATATCGAAAAGGTGCTGAAGGATCTTTCGCTCTACGACAAGAAGGACAACATGCTGCGCGAACTCTCTGGCGGCATGAAGCGCCGGGTGCTGATCGCCAAGGCGCTCAGCCACGAGCCGCGGGTGCTGTTCCTGGACGAGCCGACAGCCGGCGTTGATGTCAACCTGCGCAAGGACATGTGGCAGGTGGTGGAAAAGCTGCGCGAGACCGGCGTGACCATCATTCTGACGACGCACTATATCGAGGAAGCGGAGGAGATCGCCGACCGGGTGGGCGTCATCAATGGCGGCAAGATCCTGCTGATCGAGGAAAAGACGGCGCTGATGAAAAAACTCGGCCGCAAGCAGTTGCGGGTCGATCTGACAGAGCCGCTATCCGAAATTCCAGCTGCGCTTTCCGCCTACAAGCTGACGCTCGAGGACGGGGGAACTGCCTGATTTACGACTATGACGCATCCGGCGAGCGGACCGGCATTACCACGCTTTTGACGGCGCTGGCCGAAACCGGCATCCGCCTCAAGGACATTTCCACGCGGCAGAGCTCGCTGGAGGACATTTTCGTCGAACTGGTGGGAGCACGGGCATGAATTTCGAAGCGATCAAGGCGATCTATTTCTTCGAGATGGCGCGTACACGGCGCACGCTGCTGCAGAGCGTCGTTTCGCCTGTCATTTCCACCTCGCTCTATTTCATCGTCTTCGGCGCGGCCGTGGGGTCGCGCATCCAGGAGATCGAGGGTGTGTCCTACGGGGCCTTCATCACGCCGGGCCTGATCATGCTGACGCTGCTCACCCAGTGCATCGGCAACGGTTCCTTCGGCATCTATTTCCCAAAATTCACCGGCACGATCTACGAGCTTCTGTCCTCGCCGGTATCGATGACAGAGATCGTTCTGGGTTATGTCGGGGCGGCAGCGACCAAGGGAATGATGATCGGATTGATCATCCTGGGCACAGCCTCGCTGTTCGTCGATCTCTCCATCGCCCATCCCTTCGTCATGCTGCTGTTCTTCGTGCTGACGGCGGTGACCTTCAGCCTGTTCGGCTTCATCATCGGCATCTGGGCCAAGGATTTCGAGCAGCTGAACCTCATTCCGATGCTGGTCATCCCGCCGCTCGTCTTCCTCGGCGGCAGCTTCTACTCGATCGACATGCTGCCGCCCTTCTGGCAGGCGGTCAGCCATTTCAATCCGGTTCTCTACCTGATCAGCGGTTTCCGCTGGAGCTTCTTCGAAATCGCCGACGTCAACCCGGTCATCAGCCTGACAATCATCATCGCATTTCTGGCGGTGCTGATGGGCTTGCTGACGTGGATCTTCCGGACAGGGTATCGGTTGAGGAATTGACGGGAGGAATTATGCAGCAGCCAATGGGCAATAGGAATTAGATGTTTTTCCTACTGCCTACTGCCTACCTCAATCCCGCAACCGCAATTCATCCGTCTGCATCTGCAGGAAATCCAGCGTCGATAGGAAGCTCATGCCGAGCAGGCTCTGGTCGAGCTTGCCCTGTTCCGCGACGGTGGCGCGGATGTTGTTGCGGACGATCGGGCCGATGGCGACTTCCGAGAGGGTGACCGGGGCGGCCTGCGCTATGCCGTTGGCGGTGGTGACGCGTGCCGTATAATTGAGACTGGCCGGGTCGAGGCCGAGCGTTTCGGCATCCTCATAGGTCAGCGCCACCGTGCTGGCACCGGTATCGATCAGCATGGAGACGCTCGCGCCGTTGACCGCGACCGATGTCTCGAAATGCCCGTTCAGCATCTTGTGAAGCACGACCTCCTGCTGGCCTTCACTGTCGGTGAAGACGGCGGCGCGGCCGGGGATGAGGCCGGACGCCAAGCGCGAGCCGAACGCTTCCATGTCGTTGCGGTAGAGATAGCCGGCCACCAGGATCAAGGCGATCAGCGTCCAGATACCGAACTGGCGCACGCTCTCCCCGAAATGTCGGCGACTCTGGACGACGCCTGCTGCCAGCATGGTGCCGACGGTACCGAGCATGACAAGGCTTCCGAAATCGTCGTTGTCGATGCCGAAGGTGCGGCCGCTGTCGTGATTGAGGATCAGAAAGACAAGCCCGACCGCCAGCATGCCGAGCAGGATCGTCAGCCTGTTCATTCGCCGACGCGCTCCTCGCCATGCGCGTGCGGCGGGTTTCCCGACGCGGCTTGCGCTCCAGCGTGTCGAGGCGGGCAGGGAGCGTTGCCATGATGTCTCGGCGTTCCTGCGGCGAATACAGCGTCCAGGCGCCGATCTCATCGCGCGTGCGGCCGCAGCCAAAACAGTATCCGGTGGTCATGTCGATCGAACAGATCAGGATGCAGGGCGATTCCATGGGGCGTGACATCCGGATAAAGGCCAGTTTCAAGCTATATCGGCGTTTCAGACGGTCAGCGCAAGGGCCGCCAGAACCGCGATTTCCGTCAATTGTTGTGTGGCCCCGATTGTGTCGCCGGTATGACCGCCGATCTTGCCGTCGACGATTTCGCTGAAGGCGACGACGACTGCGGCAAAGGCCATCAGCGCCAGCGGAATGGCAAGTAAAGGAATGCCGGCAAGAGCCATAAGCAGGACGGTGGCTGCGATGCCGATGGCAAGTGCTTGGCGCACCGCGCCGGTCAGCGGTTCGCCGGCCGATGCGGCGACGCCGTCCTTGCGGGCGGACGGCAGTTTCGACCAGTGCCAGACCATGGCGGTGCGGCTGAGGGCGGCAATAGCGAGCAGCACGACGCCGGCGCCACTCGGTGTCAGGTGCGGCAGGATGGCGGCCAGCGCCGAGACGCGCAGGCCGAAGGAAAGGATGAGTGCGACGGCACCATAGGAGCCGATGCGGCTATCCTTCATGATGATGAGCGCGCTCTCCTTGTTCTTGCCGCCACCGAGCCCGTCGGCGGTATCGGACAGGCCATCCTCGTGCAGAACACCTGTTATAAGCGCCTGAATGGCGACGGCGACGAAGGCGGTGAACAGCGGGTCGGCCATTATCGCAGAGAAGATTGAGACCACGGCGGCGGCGGGCAGGGCGATCAGCAGGCCGGCGATCGGAAAGGCGCGCACGGCGCGGCTCAGCCGGCCATCGAAATTGACGAAATGCCGCTGCGGCATGTGGATGCGGCTGAGAAACGCGACCGAGCGCGCCACATCATCGGCAAAATCGCGAATATCCATCTGTCCAACTCCCTTAGCCCATCTCCCGGGCCTGCCGCTTCCCCCGAATCGGCGCGTGTTGCCGATCATGCGCCGACGACATCAACCGGCGCAAATGCCGTTGCCCGTTTTCCCCGCGCGCTTTATGGAGGTGTCACGGATTCCCAAGGAAGCCAAACCATGCCAGAAGACCCGACCATGCCCGAAGACCCCGACCATGCGAGAAGACAAGGATGCCCGATATGAGTGCCAGCGGCCTGCCGTTCGACGATTTCCGTGACCTGCTGCGCAACCTGCCGGGGCCGGACAGTGCTGCTGTCGCTGCCGCCCGTGCGCGCGACGGGCAATTGACCAAGCCGCCGGGCGCGCTTGGCCGGCTGGAGGAAATTGCCTTCTGGCTTGCCGCCTGGACCGGGCGCCCGCCCGCCGTCACCCGTCCGCTGGTGGCGATCTTTGCCGGCAATCACGGCGTGACCGCGCAGGGCGTAACGCCTTTTCCGTCGTCGGTGACGGCGCAGATGGTGGAGAATTTCGCAGCCGGCGGTGCGGCGATCAACCAGATCTGCGTCGCCTATGATCTCGGCCTCAAGGTCTTTGATCTCGCGCTCGAATATCCGACCGGCGACATCACGCAGGAAGCGGCGCTTTCGGAACGCGACTGCGCCGCCACCATGGCCTTTGGCATGGAGGCGGTTGCCGGCGGCACCGATCTTCTGTGCATCGGCGAGATGGGCATCGGCAACACGACGATCGCCGCGGCTATCAACCTGGCGCTCTATGGCGGCACGGCGGCCGAATGGGTGGGGCCAGGAACAGGCGCGGAAGGAGAGATTCTCGCGCGCAAGATCGCTGCCGTCGAAAAGGCCGTGGCGCTGAACCGGGGGCATCTCTCCGATCCGCTCGAAGTGCTGCGCCGTCTTGGCGGGCGCGAGATTGCGGCGATGGCCGGCGCCATCCTTGCTGCGCGCATGCAGAAGATCCCTGTGATCATCGACGGTTATGTCGCGACGTCTGCTGCTGCCATCCTCAAGGCCGCCAATCCGGCAGCACTCGATCATTGCCTGATCGGCCATGTTTCGGCGGAGCCCGGGCATATGAAAGCGATCGACAGGCTCGGCAAGACGCCGCTCTTGGCGCTCGGCATGCGGCTGGGCGAAGGCACGGGGGCAGCACTTGCCGCCGGCATCGTCAAGGCGGCCGCCGCCTGCCATTCGGGCATGGCGACCTTTGCGCAGGCGGGAGTCAGCAACAAGGATCGATCCGACTGACGGCTTGATGTTTTCTGACAGGCATTTGACAGTCAGACACGCGTAGCACGAATGCGGAAGCGATGCTTGCCCTTGAAGGGGCGGCGTCGCGTGGACCGGGCCAAAATGGCGCCCGTCCGGCAGCGGCCGATGGCCGATCTGCCCCGCGATCGAGCCCGCGCAACGACCTTCACGCCGCATCGCCGGCGAAGAAGGTCTTGTGCCCTGCGTGGAGTGCCTTGTTTGAAAAGCCTTGTTTCGAGCCGCCCGGTGATGGGCAGCATCAGCCTGAGCGCTATCGGTTCCATCTATCTGCTGGTCGCCACCAACCTGACATTCTGGTCCCGCGCATCGACCTATTTCGGCACGGCAAAGCTCGGGCTGATCTCGTTTGGCCTCGGCCTCTCGCTGCTGGTTTTCGTGGTTCTGACCGCCGTTTCGGTGAAATATCTGTTCAAGCCGGTCCTGATCTTCTTCATCGTCGTTTCCGGGGTCTGTTCCTATTTCGCCGACACATTCGGCGTCATCGTCGACAAGGAGATGGTCGAAAGCGCTGTGGTGACGACGACAGCGGAAGCCGGGCACCTGATAACCCCGCATTTCCTGCTGCATGTGCTGTTCTTTGCTGTTCTTCCCTCGCTCTTCGTTCTCTGGGTTAAGGTGGTCCATCGCCGGTTCCTCGCCAAGGTTCTGTACAACCTTGCCGTCATCGTGCCGAGCCTCGTTGCGGTCTTTGCCCTTGCCAGCGTGAATTTCGCCAGCATCGCCTATGTGATCCGCGACCATAAGGACATGATGAAGCTGTTCAATCCGACAGGGCCGATTTCCGCTGCGGTGCGTTACACTGGCTCGCTTTACGAAGATGCCAATATCGTCGTTGCGCCGTTCGGCATGGATGCCCATGCGGGCGATCGGCTGGCTGCATCGAAAAAGCCTGTTGTCGTCGTCGTGGTCGCCGGTGAAACGGCGCGCGCCATGAACTTTTCCCTGAATGGGTATGGGCGGGAGACCAACCCGGAACTGAAGGCGCTCGGCGTCGTCAATTTCAGGCAGACGACAAGCTGCGGCACCGCGACATCGGTCTCCTTGCCCTGCATGTTTTCAGGCTATACCCGGCAGGAATATACCGAATGGAAGGCGCATTCGCGCCAGAATCTCGTCGACGTGCTGACCCATGCCGGCGTTTCGGTGTCCTGGTGGGACAACAATACCGGCAGCAAGGGCATCGCCAACCTGATCAACTATGCAAGCCTCAACGACCGTAAGAAAAGCCCGCTCTGCAAGGGCGGCGAATGCCTCGACGCGATCTTTCTCGATGGGCTCGACCAGCGTCTGGCGACCATCAAGCAGGATACGGTCATTGTCCTGCATCAGCTCGGCAGCCATGGGCCATCCTATTATCTGCGCTATCCCGCGGAATACCGAAAGTTCAAGCCGGATTGCCGCACGCCCGAGCTGATGAACTGCAAGCCCGAGGAGATCGTCAATGCCTATGACAACACGATCCTCTATACGGACCATATCCTGGCGAGTGTCGCCAAGCTGCTGGAAAAACATCAGGACACGGTTGCCGGGGCGATGATCTACATGTCCGATCACGGCGAGTCGCTTGGGGAAAACGGCCTCTATCTGCATGGGGCGCCCTATGCGATCGCGCCGAAAGAGCAGACGCATGTGCCGTTCATTGCCTGGTTCTCCAAACCCTATCAATCAATCATGGGGCTTGATACCGGATGCCTTCTCCAATATTCGGATGCGGCGATGTCACACGACAACCTGTTTCATACCGTTCTCGGCATGATGAATATCCAGACCGGTGTGTACAATCGCGGGCTCGATGCCTTTGCCGCCTGCAGCGTGGCTGGGTGACATGGAATTGACCGAGGAATATCTCAGCATGGGCAAAGGCGCGCCGGTAAAAAACTGACGGGCATCAGGCACTTTTTCGCCGCCGCCACCTATTCCTTCGGCGGCGCCAAGCGCCTCTTGGGGGAGGCTGCCTTTCGGCATGAGCTGGGCTTTTTCGTCCTGGCGATGATCGGCTTCGTCGTCACAGGGGCGAATTTCTTCCAGTATGTCGCGATGCTTGTGCTGTTTTTGCTGATGGTGGCTTTCGAGGCGTTGAATACCGCCATCGAGGAGATCGTCGATCGGGTTTCGCCTGAAATCTCGGAAATGGGCAAGAATGCCAAGGATCTGGGCTCGCTCGCATGCCTCTGCCTGATCGTCGCCAATGCCGGCTATGCCGCCTATGTGATCATCTTTTCCAAGCTTTTCGGGATTTGACCCGGCTTTAAGCGAAGCTCTTGCGGCGGCGTTCGACGGCCGGTGCGTCCTCGACGGCCGGGATGCTCTGCAGCACACGTTTTGACGGCAGGATGGCGATTGCCTCCGTGCCTTCGCGCAGTTTCGACTTCAGGATAAATTCGCCATTGTGCTTGTTCAGGATCGCCTGAACGATCGGCAATCCCAGGCCCGTTCCCTGTTCTGCGCTCTTGATGGCGATCGAGCCCTGACCGAAGGCCGACAGCACGATCGGAATTTCATCCTCGGGAATGCCGGGACCATTATCCTTGATCGACAGATACTGGCCGCCGCCGGCCGTCCAGCCGACCTTGACCGAAATCTCGCCGCCCTGCGGCGTGAACTTGACGGCATTCGAGAGAAGGTTGAGCGTCACCTGACGCATTGATTTTTCATCCACCCAGACGGCCGGCATGCCCAGCTCGAACTGCTCGGTAATCGTGATGTTCTTGGTGCGCGCCCGCAACTGCACCATGCCGATGCAGTCTTCGGTCATCTCGACCAGATGGATTGATTCCTCGTTGAGATCGTATTTGCCGGCCTCGATGCGCGACAGGTCGAGGATCTCGTTGATGAGATCGAGCAGGTGCTGGCCGGAACGATGGATGTCGCCGGTATATTCCTTGTAGATCGGATTGTTCAGCGGCCCGAGTACCTCGGTGGACATGACTTCGGAGAAGCCGAGAATGGCGTTGAGCGGTGTGCGCAACTCGTGCGACATGGAGGCCAGGAAGCGTGATTTTGCGAGGTTTGCTTCCTCGGCGCGGCGGCGGGCCTCGTCGGACATCGATTTTGCCACTTCCAACTCGGCGATCAGATCGTCTTTTTCGGACTGGACGGAGAGGATGTGGACATTGGCGCTGTGCATGCGCGTCGTCATGAAGATCATGAAGACGAGCGAGCTTGCCAGCGTCGCCGTCATCGCCAGATAGGCCGGGCTTTGCGACTGCGCAGACTGGATGCTCAAGGCGATCACGACCGGCGCGAAGGTGGCGAGCAGGGCATCGCGCAGAAGGAACGTGCCCATGGCGGTGGCAGCCAGGGCGATCAGCAGGGCACCGCCCTTGTAGAAGGTGAACGTCACTTCGCCGCAGGCACTGCATTCCTGCACCGCAAACGCTGCCCAGCAAATGCCCATGACGATCTGGGCAATCAGAAACCGCCGCCGCCAGAAGACAGCTTTTTCGGCAGTAATATCATCGGTGCTGGCGCGGCGGGCGAGAATGACGGTCAACGCATGAATACAGAGCGACAGCATGGCCCAGCCCATCAGGTTGAGGCGTTCTGTCAGATAGATGCCGATACCTGTTATCAGCACCAGAAAGAGCGGCATGGCGATTGCGCCCTGCAGTACCGAATTGATGTAGAGCCGGAGCATGTCGCGGTCGAAGCCGGAGGCGGTGGATTGGCCGGTCTGCAGGCGTTCGCGGGTCGAGCGCACGGCTTTCGACACAGCCTTGTTCCGATGGCTGCGCGATTTGTCGACAATGATCTTGTCGGTCGAAGTGCTGACGCCTGTACTCATGCTCTCGTGCGACTTTGAGGGAACCCATTGAACACTAGAAGGGAATCCTTAAGAAGTTGCTGCTGCCGTCAAGGATTTGGCAACCGTTTTGCTGGAAACGCCGGACGCCGGGGAAAGGGAACAATGCGACTGACGACGCTTTTGCGCGACTTGCTCCTGTGTATTTTGATCTTTCTTTTCATGGGCCTGATCGTCGTTCGCATGTCTTCCGGACCGGGAGAAACCGTATCCGGGGACATCAGGATCATCGATGGTGATACGCTGGCCGTCTCCGGGGTACGGGTGCGGATCATCGGCATGGATGCGCCCGAATTGGCACAGACCTGCGCGCGTGACGGGCGTCCGTGGCCCTGTGGCAAGGCGGCAAGGGACAGGCTGACGGAGATCGCAGGTGCCGGGGCGGTGTTCTGCACGCTTGATGGAAACGATCGCTATGGACGCAACCTCGGCACCTGCGCGGTCGGTTCTATGGATCTCGGCGAGACGATGGTGCGCCAGGGCTATGCCGTTGCGTTCGGCCGTTACGAGCGCGAGGAAGCGGCGGCGCAGAACGAGGGGCTGGGTCTTTGGTCCGGCACGTTCGAGCGCCCACGAACATGGCGCGAAACCCATGGCGGCATGACTGAAGCACCCCACATAGCGGGAGATTGGATGACGTGGCTTTGGTCGAGGATATGGCATGACGGGGACTGACGGGCTGGAGACGCTGCGACGGGCGATTGCCGCCTGCCGGATCTGTCGGGACCAGCCGTTGAAGGGAGAGGGTGACCGGTTGCCGCATGAGCCCCGTCCCGTCGCGGTGCTATCGAGCACGGCGAAGATATTGATTGCCGGACAAGCGCCGGGCCTGCGCGTCCATGACAGCGGCCAACCCTTCAATGACGCCTCCGGAAACCGTCTGCGGCAGTGGCTCGGTGTCGAGAGGGCGGAGTTCTACGATGCCGGCAAATTCGCGATCGTGCCGATGGGTTTCTGTTTTCCCGGCTATGATGCGCATGGCAGCGACCTGCCGCCGCGCCGCGAATGCGCGCCGCTTTGGCGCCACGTCGTTCTGGACGCCATGCCGCAGATCGAACTGGTCCTCGCCATCGGACACCATGCCCAGAAGTGGCATCTCGGTCCGCGCGCCTCAAAAAGCATGACGGAGACGGCGAAAGACTGGCGGGTGCATCTGGGCGTCAACAGCGGTCTGCCGGTGCTGCCACTGCCGCATCCGAGCTGGCGAAACACGAGCTGGCTGAAGAAGCATCCGTGGTTTGAGGCGGAGCTTGTGCCCGTCCTGCAGCAACGGGTGAGGGCGCTGACGAGCTGAAACAATTTTCTTCCATTTCGTTGCTCTCGCGCTATAGAAGGCATAATATTCGATAAGGATCGCCCTATGGACCGCCTCGACCGCAAAATCCTGCGTCTTATGCAGGAAGATTCGACTCTTGCCGTTGCCGATCTCGCCAAGAAGGTCGGGCTGTCGACGACGCCCTGCTGGCGGCGGATCCAGAAGATGGAAGAGGAAGGTGTGATCCGCGGCCGCGTGGCGCTGCTCGATCCGGTGAAGATCAACACCAAGGTGACCGTGTTCGTCTCCATCCGCACCAATTCGCACTCGATCGAATGGCTAAAGCGCTTTTCCGAAGTTGTCGGCGAGTTCCCTGAAGTGGTCGAGTTCTACCGGATGAGCGGCGATGTCGATTATCTCTTGCGTGTCGTCGTTCCGGATATTGCCGCCTATGACGCCTTCTACAAGCGGATGATCGCCAAGATCGAGATCCGCGACGTCTCATCGGCCTTTGCGATGGAGCAGATCAAGTACACGACGCAACTGCCGCTCGACTACATGATCCTGGAACAGGCGAAATCCGGCGAGGATTGACGGGGCTTAACACGGCATCGAAGCTGTCGTATTCTGGGTGCAGAGGACGAAACAGACGATTTGGAGCCGGAAAGCATGACGAACACATCTCCGCGGCCCAATCTCGTCGCTGCCGTCCATGGAAAGCTTCGCAAGCTGGCCAAAATGGGCCTGCAAGAGCGCGCCGAGGCGCGTGCAGACGGGGTGTCTTCTTACTATGTGGATCCGTCGGGCAAGAAGGGCTTGATCGAGGAACGACCAAACGGTCAAACAGTTCTGACGCCCGTTGCCGGCATGGCTGATGCCGCTGAATGAATGGGCCTAAACCCTTCTGCATTTTTCTTGCCGGTCCAAACGGCGCTGGGAAATCCACCATCTACAAAAATCTCGATTTCCCCGGTGTCTTTGTCAACGCCGACGAGGTCGCACGCGGATTGAGCATCGCCGACGCAGCTGTGCGTGCGTCACGCGCTGGGCGTATCGTTTTGGGGGAACTGGAGCGGCTCTTAAGCGCCAGGATCGACTTCTTATATGAGACGACGCTCAGCAGTCATCATTCTGTCAACCTGTTGAAGCGGGCTCGCGACGCCGGATACGAAACGCTTCTGATTTTCGTGGCCCTGATGTCGCCGGATCTGCACGTCAAGCGCGTACAGCAGCGCGTTTCCAGAGGTGGACATGATATCCCGGAAGTCATCATCCGACGGCGGTACGAGATTGCGTTTCGCAATCTGTCCGCCTGCCTGTCGATCAGTGATACTGTCATGATCTTCGACAACAGTTCGGACGGTGCTCGTCTTGTTTTGGAAACAAGCGGCGGCAGGATCACGCGAAACGACATTCATCCCGACAACGCGTTTGACCGGCGCGTCGCCACTTATGTTGCGGCTGGTCTTGGTCTCCCATTGGAGCAAACCATGCGGCCGGAGGAGTAGCTGGCTGTTGATGCGCTAAGCGGCTATTGCTTCTCCAGCCGCGCCAGCAGCGAGGAGGTATCCCAGCGTTTGCCGCCCAGCGTCTGGACTTCGGCGTAGAACTGATCGACCAGGGCGGTGACCGGCAGGCTCGCGCCGTTGTGGCGGGCCTCGGACAACACGATGTCGAGGTCCTTGCGCATCCAGTCGACGGCGAAACCGAAATCATATTTGCCTGCATTCATCGTCTTGTGGCGGTTTTCCATCTGCCAGGAGCCGGCAGCGCCCTTGGAGATCACGTCGATGACCGCTTCGATGTCGAGGCCGGCCTTCTTGCCGAAATGAATGCCCTCGGCGAGACCCTGGACGAGGCCAGCGATGCAGATCTGGTTGACCATCTTTGTCAGTTGACCCGAGCCCGCCGGGCCCATCAGGCCAACCATGCGGGCATAGGCGTCGATGACAGGTCTGGCGCGCTCGAAGATATCGGGTTTTCCACCGCACATCACCGTCAGAACGCCGTTTTCCGCACCGGCCTGTCCGCCGGAGACCGGGGCATCGATGAAATGCGCGCCGCGTGCCGTGGCAGCAGTATCAAGCTCGCGGGCGACATCGGCCGAGGCCGTGGTGTTGTCGATAAAGATCGCGCCGGCCTTCAAGGTCTCGAAAGCGCCGTCCTTGCCGGTCGTGACGGAACGCAGGTCGTCGTCATTGCCGACGCAACAGAAGACGAAATCCGCGCCATCGGTTGCCTGCGCTGGCGTTGTGGCTGTATTGCCGCCGAACTGCCCCGCCCATTTTTCCGCCTTGGCCGCCGTCCTGTTGTAGACGGTCAGGTCATGACCACCCTTGACGCGGAGATGGCCGGCCATGGGATAGCCCATCACGCCGAGACCGATGAATGCAACCTTTGCCATTGAAGACTCCTGAAATGCCCTTGAGCCGAGCTTTAGAGTGTTTCATCTCCGAACGGAAGCAATTCTGTTGGCTCAAACCGGCAGGGCCTAGGGCAACGGGATCGATGCCCAGAACGTTTTGGAAGAGGGTTATCACCAACTCGACGAAATCACCCGCGCACTACGCCTATTCCATCTCGAAAATCTTCTTATGGTTGAGTTTAGAAAATTGGATGCGCTTTTGTGGAGTGCGGACGCCAGCGGCAATCGAAGACTGCGTCGTCAATTGCAGATTGCGTTTCGCAACTGTATGGCCCGTAGTTTAGCGAAATTCCGGAAATTACCATGGACAGACGCTTACCGGGCGTTATCTGCGTTGCAACCGGCCCATTCCGATCGGTCCCGAAAAATTACGAGGAGGAAACCATGGCTGAAAGACTGAATGCATCCTGCCGCTGCGGCGGCGTCAAATTTTCCATTCCGACCCAGTCGGCCGGTGTATTCTGCTGTCATTGCGGCGATTGCCGCAAGGCCCATGGCAATTATATGGCCGTGATCGGGGCGCCGCGCAACGATGTGCAGTTCGAGGCGGATGGCACGCTGCAATGGTGGGGTTATAGCGACAAGGCCCGGCGCGGCTTCTGCTCGACCTGCGGCAGCCGGCTGTTCAAGGACAATATCGGTACCGACCTCTTGATGGTGTCTGCCGGCGTTATCGACGGGCCGACCGGCAAACGCATCGTCAAGAACATCCTGACCGAATTCAAGGGCGACTGGTATGAAACGCCTGAGGTGCACGACGCCTGAGAGGTCAGCCGCGCAACCGTGCAATGACCAGATGACCGGCGATCGGCTGGCCCTCTTCGAGGCGGACGGTGATGTCGGTCATCTCGATCACATCGAAACCGGTCTCATCGAGGCGGGTGCGGACATAGGTGTCCGCATGGGCGAAACGCTGGTGCGGACCGACCATGAAGCGCCGGCCGGCCAGCGTCTCCTCAGGCAGGGTCTCGCTGGAGAAGATGAAAAGACCGCCCGGATCCAAATTTTCGGCGACACCGAAGAACAGCGCTTCCAGGCCACCCAGATAGGGAAGCACATCGGTGGCCGTGATCAAGTCGAAGGACGGATCGTCATTGTCCTCAAGGAAATCGACGACTTCGGCGACGTAGAGCGTTTCGTAGATGTCCTTGTCGTGGGCGACCTCGACCATGTTTTCCGAGAGGTCGAGACCGGTCATGTCATCGACCATGTCGCGCAGCGCGCCGCCGGTCAGCCCCGTGCCGCAGCCGAGATCGAGCAGGCGCTTGAAAGGCCCAAGGCCGAGCGCCTGGAGGCGCTGGCGCACCAGAACCGGCACGTGATATTCGAGTTGCTCGACCAGCACGTCTTCGAAGACTTCGGCATGCTGATCGAACAGGGTCGTGACATAGGCATCCGGCGCCTTGTCCGGCGTCTCGCCGCGGCCCATGGAAGCGATGCGCACGGCCGCGCCGCCGTGATCCTCAGGATCGATGGCCAGCACCTCTTCATAGGCTTTGACGGCTGCCTCTATATCACCGGATTTCTCCAGCGCGAGCGCACGGTTATAGGCTTCAGCGAGGGCTTCTTCGTCGATCTTGTCCATGGCGGCGTCTTAAGGTGCCGCATCCGAATTGGCAATGGTCGTTTGCCATGTGTCACATCCTACGGCGGTGAAAAAGCATTCAACAGGCCGGGATTTCAGGCGCATGATGCAAAAGCAGGCATTCCACAAAAACAACAAAATACGGGAGGAAATCAGTATGTCAGAGGAGTTCAGCATCTTTTCGCTGTCACGGGAGGGTAACGAGCCGAAAAGTCCCGCGCTTCCGGCAACGCAGGGCGAGACGATAACGCTTCTGGTGCATTATTATCGCGGAGAGATGGCGCGAATGGCCGGTTGGCGTGACCGTATCGACAGGACTTCGAACTGGGCTATCACCGTCGTCGCGGCGCTGCTTTCCGTTTCTTTGTCCTCTCCGGCATCGCATCACAGCGTCCTTTTGTTTGCCATTCTTTTGGTGACGCTGCTGTTGCTGATCGAGGCACGGCGCTACCGGTTCTTCGACGTCTACCGCGCGCGCGTCCGCCAGCTCGAACGCGGCTACTTCGCGCAAATGCTCAGCCCACAATCGACCATGCCGCTCAACTGGGCAGAGCCGATCGCCCAGAGCCTTCGCAAACCCGCATTCCTTATGCCCTACCGCGAGGCAGCCTGTCGCCGGCTGCGGCGAAATTATTGCTGGATGTACATGATCCTGCTTCTGGCCTGGGCGCTGAAGATCACGTCGCCGAAGCTTCAGGGGAGGGAACTGACGTTGTACCCGTGCCGGCATGGACGGATATCGCTGCGAACGCGGCGCTTGGACCCTTTCCGGCTGGCCGGTGCTGGGCGCCGTGGTCGTATTTTATGCGGTCATGCTCTATGCCTGCTTCCGCCGCAGACCAGGTGACGGTGAGTTTGCGCATGGCGATGTTCACGTTTGAACAGCGTTCACGTCTGAACGAAGTCCCTGTGGCGCGAAGACGAGGAAGATCATGCGTCTCGCTGTAACGCCAAGGGCCGTCTGCAGTGGCAGAAAAACGCTCAGTTGAGGATGAATTCACCCTTGAGCGCCCGCCAGTCGGTGGCCGAAATCAGCTTACGGTGGATATAGCGCACCGAATGCAGGGGGCCGTCGAGCTTTTCCTGCCAGAATTTCAGAAAGCTCTTCATCTCGGGGAAATCCGGCGCGATATCGTACTGCTGCCAGATATAGGTTTGCAAGAAAGCCGGGTGATCGGGCATGCGATAAAGGATCTGTGCGGTCGTCAGGCCGTAACCCTTAAGCTGCAGTTCCAATTCAGTCGTCATGGGGACCTCATCTTTGCTGAATGACGGTCCCTATGATGAAGCGCTCGAATGGTGAATCAAGTGTTAAAGCTAGCCGATGATTTATGATTATTCATCAAATTCAATCTATTAGCAGCTTTCCCCGGCGAGTGCTGCCAAGTCTCCTTTGCCGCTTTGCTCAAGTTCGTTCACCGCTTCAAATGCCGTGTCAGGCGGTCTTCGATCCAGGCCCAGAGGTTGCGCAGGATTTCGACCATGATGAGGTAGAGGACGGCGGCCCAGAGGTACATCTGGAAGTCGTAGGTGCGCGAGAAGGCGCGGCGGGTTTCGCCCATCAGGTCGAAGACGGTGACGATGGCGACGATGGCGGAGCCCTTGATCATCAGGATGATCTCGTTGCCATAGGGACGCAGCGCCACGATCATGGCCTGCGGCAGGATGATCTTGAAGAAGGCGATGCGTTTGGGCAGGCCGAGAGCCGCTGCCCCTTCGTGCTGGCCGCGCGGCACGCTCTGGATGGCGCCGCGCAGGATTTCGGCCTGGTAGGCGGCGGTGTTCAGCGTGAACGTCAACAGCGCGCAGAACCAGGCGTCGCGGAACAGGGTCCAGAGGCCGACAGCCTCGAGATAGGGGCGGAAGCTGCCGAAACCGTAGTAGACGAGGAACAACTGAGTGATCAACGGCGTGCCGCGGAAGAAATAGACGTAGATATAGGCGATCCAGGACAGGGCCTTGTTCTTCGTCATGCGGGCGTATGCCAGCGGCAGCGACAGGATGCCGCCCAGCACGACGGAGATGCTGACGAGCGTCAGCGTGACGCCGAGACCGGAGATAAAGCTCGGGCCGTATTTGGTGAGCTTTTCGACGCTCCAGCTCTCGACCACGAATAGGAAGATGCCGACGGAGGCGGCAAGCCAGATACCGAGCGCGATGTTGCCGATCAGGCGCGACGCGGTGAAGCGGCGCAGGGCCTCGGGCGGGGCGGGAAGGGCGGGAAGCATGGTTTCGCGATGGCTCATCGTGCGACCTCCGAGCGTTTCGTCCAGCGTTCGAGCGCGGAAAAGACCAGCGAGGAGGCCATTGCCAGGATCAGGAAGAGCAGGCACGCGAGCGAAAAGAATTCAAAGGCGTGTTTCGTGACGCGGGCGGCAACACCGGTCTGGCGCAGGATGTCGGGCAGGCCGATGACGGAGACCAGAGCTGTATCCTTCAGAAGCGCCATCCAGAGATTTCCAAGGCCGGGCAGCGCGATGCGCACCAGTTGCGGCAGGATGATCAGCCGCATGGTCTTGCCCCGATGCAGCCCGAGCGCATCGCCCGCCTCGTATTGGCCACGGGGATTGCCTTGAAGGCGGAGAGAAGGACCTCGGAACAATAGGCGGAAAAGACGACGCCGAGCGCGATCATGCCGGCAACAAAGGCATTGATCTCGACGGGACCTTCATAGCCGATGCCCGCCATGAACTGCTGGGCGAGGATCTGCAGGCCGTAATAGACGATGAACAGCGTCAGCAGTTCCGGCAGGCCGCGGAAGATGGTGGTGTAGATGTTGGTCGCCAGCCGCAGCGATTTTTCCTCGGACTGCTTGGCAAGCGCGATGAAGAAGCCGAGAAACAGGCCGATCGGCAGGGTGCAGAGTGCCAGGCTGGCGGTGATCAGAAAGCCAAATGCGATCTCGTCGCCCCAGCCGACATCGCCGCAGGACAGCAGCGTTTCTGACGCAAAGAGCCGAAAAATTCCGATCGGACCACAAAGCGGATCAACGATCGCGGCAATCCACGACACGATCGACGATAGGGCGGCAAACGCAGCCTGCATATGTCTGTTTTCCCCTGCACGGCCTTTTCGGCTCGCTTGTTGTTGTGGCCTTTTGTCAAACAAAAACGGCGGAAGGGCAAGCCTTCCGCCATCGCATTTTCGAAAGTGCTGAAAATCAGCCGCCGTAGACGTCGAAGTCGAAATACTTGTCGTTGATCTTCTTGTATTCGCCGTTGGCGCGGATAGCCTTGATGGCGGCGCTGAACTTGTCCGCCAGCGCAGTTTCGCCCTTGCGTACCGCGATGCCGGCACCAACGCCGTTGATCTTCGGATCGGGCGTCAGCGCCTTCAGGATCTTGCAGCAGGCGCCGTCTTCGGTCTTCAGCCATGAGGAGAGGACCACGACGTCATCAATGACGGCATCGACGCGGCCATTGGCGACATCGAGCTTGTATTCGTCCGGCGTCGGGTAGAGCTTCAGCTCGGAATCCTTGAAATAGGCTTCGGCATAGTTGGAATGTGTCGTCGACGACTGCGCGCCGAGCGTCTTTCCGGCCAAGCCTTCAGCCGTGGCATCGGTGATGGTCAGATCCTTCGGTACGACGATCGCCGGGCCGGTGTTGTAATATTTTTCGCTGAAATCGACCTTTTCCTGGCGCTCGGGCGTGATCGACATCGAGGCGATGATCGCATCGAACTTCTTGGAGAGCAGAGCCGGAATGATGCCGTCCCAATCCTGGGTGACGAAGGTGCATTCGGCCTTCATCTCGGTGCAGAGCGCCTTGGCGATGTCGATGTCGAAGCCGGTCAGTGTGCCGTCCGCTTCAAGATTGTTGAAGGGCGGGTAGGCACCTTCCGTGCCGATCACGATTTTTTCGCCTTCAGCCATGGCGGTTCCGGCCATGAGCGCGAAAACGGCAGCCGAAGCGGCGACTGCCAGACGTTTGGAAATACGCATGTTCATCCTCTCTGTTGGCGGACATCCGTTTTCTTGTTTTTTGCGGATATCCGGTATGCCGGGCATTCTTGTGCCGGTCTGCGGCGATATTCCTACGCATTGCCGGAGAAAATCAACAGGAAACCCACAAAACACCACCGAAACTTCATGTCGTGACATCGCAGGCCTCGCCGGCTGCAAGACGGCCTCTATGTGTTGTGCAGGATGAATGCGCCGTTCATCACGAGTTAATCGCGGTTCCGCTAGGTACCGCAGGGAACTTTGACTGAAATCCCACGATTCGCTGCCCGCACCATTCGGCAGCGGGCGGCCGATGGGAATAGAGACAAGACCTCTCCAAGGAGGAGACAGACATGACTATCCGATCCAGACTATTCGCTACCGTTGCTATGCCCGTATTGGCGGCATCGATGGTTTTTGAGCCGGCAATGGCTGCAAATCTTGCCTCCTCCTTCGAGGTCGCACAGGCTGAAGAAGCGCCGCAGGGCGAAGCGCAGCCGACCGAAGAGGAATTGCTGCTTCTCCAACAGCAGAAGGCCGCCGAGGATGCGGCTGCCGCTGAGCAGAAGGCTGCCGAGGATGCTGCCGCGGCAGCGGCTGGGGCTGAGCAGAAGGCTGCAGAGGATGCGGCTGCCGCCGCCGAACAGCAGGCTGCAGAGCAGAAGGCCGCAGAAGACGCAGCTGCGGCCGAACAACAGGCTTTGGAACAAAAAGCAGCCGAGGACGCTGCAACTGCGGCTGCTGCCGCTGAACAACAGGCATCGGACCAGAAGGCTGCAGAAGATGCTGCGGCTGCGGCTGCTGCCACCGAACAACAGGCTTTGGAACAAAAGCTGCCGAGGACGCCGCAGCTGCGGCCGCTGCCGCTGCCGCTGAACAGCAGGCCGGCGAACAGAAGGCTGCCGAGGATGCCGCTTCGGCTGAGAAGCAGGCTGCTGAAAAGAAGGCTGCTGACGATGCGGCCGCCGCCGCCGAACAAAAGGCTGCCGAAGACGCGCTGAAAGCGCAGGAGCAGCAGCCGGCTCCGACCACCACTGAACAGCCGGCAACGGCAGAGCAGCCGGCAACCGGCGAACAGCCCGTCGTCGAGGGCCAGCCGCCTGCAACTGCTGAGCAGCCTGTTGTTGAAGGTCAGCCGCCGGCGACCGGAGAGCAGCCGGCGACGGCTGACCAGCAGCCGATCGACCCCGCAGCTGAGCAGCAGCAGACGACGACGGAAACACCGGCTCAGCCTGTGCCCGTGCCAGAGATTGTCGATACGACCACGCCGGAACAGAAACAGGAAATTGCTGCCGACCCGGCACAGACCGACGAGACGATCGTGCTTCCGATCGAAGACGGCGCTGCCGTTCTCGACAGCGACAAGGATGCCGACAATGCTGGCGGCCAGACGGCCCGCGATGAGCGCAAGAAACTGCGTGAAAGCCAGCGTAGCGAGGAAGAGGTCGTTGCGCCTCCGACCACGGACGCCGATGCACAGGCGAAGCTGACCACAGTCGAGCCAGCCGCGATTCAGGCCGGAATCACAGAAGAAGGCGAGAAGCTCGACGCCGCGCCGACCTTTGCGACGCCCGGCGTGACCAATGTCGAAAACAATACTGTCAACAATACCGTCGTCAACAATACCGTGAACAACAACACGGTAACCAACAACGTGACGAACGTGGTCGTTCAGGAGCAAATCGACAATCGCACGGTTCTCAGTGTCGACAACCAGATCATCATCCGCAACGATGATCGTCCGCGACTGCGCAGGGACTCGGAAGAGAGCTTCTACGAAGAGCTTTCGCGCGGTCGGGTTCGCGAAACGATTGTTCGTCCAGGTGGCGGCCGTCTTGTGACGGTGTACGATCGATACGGCGACATCATCCAACGCTCGCGCATCAGTCGTGACGGTGAAGAGTACCTGATGGTCTATGCGCCGGAACCAGAGACGGACCGTCCGCCGCGGATCCGGGACATTGGCTACGAACTGCCGCCGATGCGCCTGCGCATTCCGGTTCGCGACTATATCATCGACACATCGAGCGACCCGGACCGCGACTATTACGACTTCCTGGCCGAGCCGCCGGTCGAACAGGTCGAGCGCGTCTATTCGATCGACGAGGTGAAGTATTCGGCCCGTATCCGCGACAAGGTGCGCCGCATCGATCTGGACACGATCACCTTTGCGTCCGGCAGTGCGGAAGTGCCGCTTGCCCAGGCAAAGACCCTGCGCAAGGTGGCGACAGCCATCAGCGAGGTGCTTGAAAAGGATCAGGGCGAGACCTTCCTGATAGAGGGCCACACGGACGCCGTAGGCAAGGATCAGCCCAATCTGGTCCTGTCTGACCAGCGGGCGGAATCGGTCGCCGAACTCCTGACCGAGGTCTACGGCATTCCGCCGGAAAATCTCGTCACGCAGGGTTATGGCGAGCGGTATCTGAAGGTGAAGACGCAGGTTGCCGAGCAGCAGAACCGCCGTGTCACCATTCGTCGCGTTACCGCTCTTGTGCGCCCGGTTGCCCAGGCGAACTGATCAAAGCCCTATCCGAAAGAACATGCCGCCGGAGCAATCCGGCGGTTTTTTTACGACTTGGCCAGCCCTGTGACCCGTTCGACGAAATCGGCGATGGCACTGGTGTCGTCGAGGTCGAAGATCGGCAGGTGGCTGTCGGTAACAGCGTGGTCGGCTGCGATCGCGGCGATATGCGGGTCCGTCGGTGCTAGCGGCTCGCGGTTTTTGCGTCCAGCCGGCGGGCTTCGATTTTTGGGATGGGCTCGCGCTTGTAGCCTTCGATCAGGACGAGATCGCAAGGGGCCAGCCTGGAAAGGATTTCCTCGAAGCTTGGCTCGGGGCCGCCGCGTAGTTCGTGCATGATGGCATAACGCGTGCCGGAGACGATCGTGACCTCATGCGCGCCGGCCTCGCGGTGGCGAAAGCTGTCGGCGCCGACCTTGTCGATGTCGAAATCATGATGGGCGTGCTTGATGGTCGAGACGCGGTAGCCGCGACGGGTCAGTTCCGTGACGAGACGTACGGCAAGGCCCGTCTTGCCTGAATTCTTCCAGCCGGCAATGCCGAAAATCCTTGGCGCCGTCATGGTGTTTCCGTCTCCAGCAAAGCGAGCCAGCGTTCGGCCTCGGCATGATCCGCAGGCGTGTTGATGTTGTAGAACAGGTCGAACGGCCCGGCTTTGGTCTCGATAACAGGAAATTCCACTGATACCATCGGATGTCTGGCGATGAAGCTGCGGACACGGCGCTTGTCATCGGACAGGAGAAAATCCTCGAGATCGTCGGCGATGGCCACCGGCCAGAGGCCGAAGATCGGGTGCATGGTGCCGCTGGTGTGGGCGATGGCGATTTCGTCATTTCGCTTCCTGGCGGCGACAAGTCTTGATACGAGGTCCGTCGGAAAGAACGGCGTATCGGTCGGTACCGTGATCACGGCTTCCTTGTCGGGATGCGCGAGGCTTGTATGGCGCAGCGCCGACAGGACGCCTGCAAGCGGGCCGAGGCGACCTGCGACGCTGTCCGGGAAGCTTGTGACACCTTGGGGCAAGAGAAGCGGTGGGACGGCATTGCTGTTGACGCTGATGTGCGCCACCTGGGGCTTGAGCCGCTCGATGATCCGCTCGATCATCGACAGAGTGCCCAGCGGGAGGGCTGATTTGTCCTGCCCCATGCGTGAAGACAGGCCACCGGCGATGATCACTGCGGGAAAGTCTGTCGCTGATGGTATCGCGCTGGTTCTCATCCCTGCTGCTCCGCAAGTCTCGTTCGCAAACGCCTGTCGGCGCCGATGATCGACAGGGTCGCGATAATGCCGGCAAGGCTTGCCGCTGCCATCACGGCCAAAAGCGGGAAAATGCCGGTTTCTACCGTGAGAATGCTGCCGGCCACCGCCGACAGCAGCGCACCGCCGCCGATTGTCAGGGCACCGCCGAGACCGGACGCTGAGCCGGCCAGATGCGGGCGGACGCTGACGATGCCGGCATTGGCGCTCGGCAGGCTGATACCATTGCCGGCGCCGACGAAAAACATTGGCGCGAAGAAGGCGAGGGCAAATTCAAAGCCCGCGAGAAACAAGGCTGCGGTTATGGAAATGCCGGCAAGCGTGATGAACCCGCCCAGCAGCATCATGGTGCCGGTGCCGATCCGGCGAGCGTAGCGGCCGGACAGGAAATTGCCCACCATGTAGCCGAAGGCCGTGAAGCAGAAATAGAGGCCGAGCGCCGTCGGCGACATGCCGAGCAGCGTGCTGCCGACGAAGGGCGCTCCACCGAGAAAGGCGAAAAACACGCCGGATGCGAAGGTCGTCGTCAGCGTGTAACCCCAGAAGGCGCCGGAAGAGAGTAACTCCGGATAGGCCCTAAATTGTGCCGCGAAACTCTCGGATGGGCTGTCATTGGTTTCCTTGAGATCGAGCCAGACGACGCCCATGACCAGCAGGCCGAAGACGAGGATCGCGACGAAATTGGCCTGCCAGCCGAAGAGATCGCTGAGCACGCCCCCAAGGACGGGGCCGATCATCGGCACGATGGTCATGCCCATCGTCACATAACCGATCATTGAGGCTGCTTCCTCCATCGGCACCATGTCGCGCACAATAGCCCGGGATAGAACGAGGCCGGCGATCAGCGTCGTCTGCAGCATGCGGCCGATGAGGAAAACCTCGATCGATGTGGCCGCAATACAGACCAGTGTCGCCAGGAGAAATAGACCGACGCCCGACAGGAGGACCGGCCGGCGGCCGTAGCGATCCGACAAAGGGCCGATGATCAGCTGCAGGACCGCGGTGCCGGCGAGATAGCCTGAAATGGCGAGCTGGATCGTCGCGTAGTTTGCGCCGAAATCGGCCGCCATAGCGGGCAAAGCCGGCAGGAACATGTTCATGTTGAGCGCGCTCAGGCCGGCAATCAGCACCAGCGTCACGATGTGCGGCGGTGTTCTTCGGTCGAGAAAGCGGGGCTGGATCATGCTAGATGCACTCTATTTCGGCGGTATGGGCTATTTCGGCGATTCGGGGACTGATCGCTGGGCGACCGCCTCGACGCGGCGCTTGTTTTCGCGGGCGAAGGTATAAAGGCCGGATGCGACGATCACCACGATGCCTGTTATCATCCAGACATCCGGTTTTTCTGCAAAGAACAGTATGCCGATGCCAATCGACCAGATCAGGCTGGTATAGCGGAACGGGGCGATGATGGCGATCTCGCCATTGCGCATGGCCAGCACGATGCACTGGTAGCCGACCAAAAGAAGCAGGCTGGCGGCGGCCAGGTGACCAAAGGAGACGAGGCTCATCGGCTGCCAGCCGCCAAGCGGCACGACCATGACCGCGCCGGTCAGGGTGATGACCACGGCAGTGATGACGGAGATGAACAGCGACGGCACCGCCGGATCGATGCGGCGGGTGCAAAGATCGCGGATGGCGGCACAGAAGACGGAGGCAACGACATTCAGCGCGGCTATGGTGAAGCCCTCAGGCCCCGGCCGCAATATGATCAGCACGCCGAGAAAACCGACCAGGATGGCGAGCCAACGCCGCCAGCCGACGGGCTCCGAGAGGAAAAGGGCGGCCCCCAGCGTTACGGCAAGCGGCAGGGCCTGAAGAATGGCGGACGCGTTTGCCAGCGGGATCTGCCCGAGCGCATTGATATAGGTGATGGAGGCGCCGACTTCCGCGACGATGCGAAGGGCGATAGCCGGTTTCCTAAGCAAGGTGATCGACCGCATTGCGCCGAAATGCCAGGCCAGCGCCAGCACCAGGAGGGATGTCAGGAAACCGCGGACCAGCATGATCTGGCCGACGTTCATTTCGCCCGTGACCGATTTGACCAGCGCGTCGTTGCAGGTGAAGCCTGCCATCGCGAGGCACATGAAGATCGCGCCGCGCAGATTGGCGGAAGATTGCATTTTTTCCTGGTCCGCCGAAGCGTTATATATGCCTGCTCCATTGCCTGTAAAACAGGCGGATAGGCATTCGTAATGCGGATGATTTGCCCAACTGTAAAGCATCGGATGGGATTTTATGCAACGCTTATCCCGTCTGCGGCGTCGTTTTGTGTGATCGGCGACCAGGGCTGGAAACATCCCTTTATTCGCATCTAATAATACACGCCCTGTTTGCGCCCGTTGCCGTAAAATGCAGTATTCATTGCGGAAATATTAAGTTTCACTAACTATGGTCCACCTATCCCGCTGTCCTTTCGCATGATGTGAATGGCCGATGTAATGGAAGATCGCTTCCGTCAGGTCGGTCGGAATATGCTGAGGGCGCACCTTGATGCGCGCGGCATATGGGCTCTTCGATGATGAAGATCGCCCTGCGGGAATGACAGATTTTCTCATCATCTGGAGTTCCGGAATGTCCCTGATCGACCGTTCGCTGCAGCGTCTTCGCATCGTTACAAAGGTTCTTTTGTTTGTCGTGCCACTTGTCGCGCTGATCGCCGGTATCGGCCTTGTGGGCTATTTCACTGCGAGCACGCTCAACGGGCACATGACCGTCACGCGCGAGACCATCAGCAGTCTTTCCGATTTCCAGGCGCTGCGCAGCGCGGTGCAGCGCTTTACCGACAATCCGACCGATGAAACGCGTCAGGAGTTGGCGGGCCGAGTTGGTGAGCAAGAGGCCGGCGTGCGTTCTTTGAGTGACCTCTTGCCGACGGATGCGGACAGGGCTGAAATCGCTTCCGTCCTGATGCTTGGCGACACGATGCGCAGCGGTTCTGAAAAGCTCTGGTCGATTGAGACCGAGCGTGATGCTGTGGCGACTTCGCTGGATTCGGCGCTGACGGAAATGACCAAGCAGGGCAATATGGCCTACAAGCAAATCGATGTGTTGCGGAAAGAGGCGGGCGAAAAGGAATCCTTCGCCAAGGCCTTGTTGTTCGACGCCGCGGCCTATCAGGGGCTCGCCGAGCGCATCAAGAAATTCCGCCTCCCCGTGACCATGGCTGTTGCGCCCGACGCCAAGCTTGGTGCCGCGCAGAAATTCCTTCCCCACCTGATGAAGCAGATTGCTGATGCCGAGGCGATTGCGTCGGACAAGGTGCGCAAACAGATTGCCGTGGTTCGCACGGATGCGGAAAAGATTGCCGCGATCATCGCCTCTTCGGACGCAAACGACGTCAAGAAGACGAAGCTCGTTCCTATCCTCAGCAAATTCTCCAAGTACGAAGCCGATTTCGCCAAGGAAGCTGTGAAGAACTCGGATACGGCGGCCAAGCGCTTCGTCGGCATGGACAGCGAGATTTCGCTGTTGAAAAGCCTGATTGCCTTGATGGACGAGACCTTCAAGGGGCTCGACGCAACCCGCCTGCATATCAGCGAATTGCACCGCAACTTGACCGCTGAAAGCCGCGCTGCCGTTATCGCCGATATCACTGCCGTTCGCGAGACGGCGACCAAGCTTTCCGAGACGGGTGGCAAGAATGCAGCCCTGCGTGACCTGCTTGGCAAGCTGACGCCGTCGCTCGAGCAGATCGATAGCGGTACAGCGCAACTGATCGACGTGGGTGCCCGCTGGCAGGTTGCAAAGGCCGAGGTTGCGACACTGGTGGCGGACGCCAGCCAGACGCTCGAAAACTTCGTTAGCCGTGCCCAGGAAGTTGGCAAACAGGATAGCCAACGTTCGGCTGATGTCTCGATCATCGCCATGGTCGCCGGCACGCTGCTGGCCATCATCGGCGGCCTGATGCTGATTGAAACGCTGCGTGGGCCGCTGAAGCGCGTTACCGAGACCATGACACGACTGGCAAATGGCGATCTGGAAGTTCCCATCGAGGGCCGCAACCGTGGCGACGAAATCGGCGATATGGTGCGCTCGGTTGCCGTCTTTCGCGATCACGCGGTCGAAAACGTTCGGCTGGAGCGCGAGGCGGAAGTCGCTCGCACCCTTTCAGCGGAAGAGGAAGCACGCCGCAACCGCGAGCGTGCCCGGATCGAAGCTGAACAGATGCAGGCACTCACGGCGCTGTCGGATGTCCTGGCCAAGCTTGCCGACGGCAATCTGGAAGAAGGCATGGCCGAAAATCTTTCCGCCGACTATGTTGTCATGGCCCGCACCTACAACAATGCCGTCGAGGCGCTGCGGGCCACGCTCATCGATGTGCGTATCGTGACCGACGAGATCACCGGCGGCACCAGCAATCTGGCGGCCTCTGCCGACGATCTGGCCCGCCGCACCGAACAGCAGGCCGCAGCTCTCGAGCAGAGCTCACGTGCCCTTGGCCAGTTGACGGAGATTGTCCGTTCGACCGCTGAAAGTGCGCGCAAGACCACAGTTTCAGTGGACGAGACGCACAGCTACGCCCGGCATTCGGGACAGGTCGTGTCGAAGGCGATCGATGCCATGGCCGCGATCAACAAATCGTCCGACAAGATTTCTACGATCATCAGCGTCATCGACGAAATCGCCTTCCAGACGAATCTCCTGGCGCTCAATGCCGGTGTCGAAGCGGCGCGGGCAGGAGAGGCCGGTCGCGGCTTTGCCGTCGTCGCCCAAGAGGTTCGTGAGCTTGCCCAGCGTTGCGCGGGTGCTGCCCGAGAGATCAAGGGGCTGATTTCCGAAAGCTCGGCGCAGGTGCGCAGTGGTGTCGAACTGGTGCAGGAGACGGGCACGGCGCTGACCGTCATCAACGACCACATCTCGACCATCCACCAGCTGGTCAGCAACATCGAATCGGCTGCCGCCGATCAGTATCGCGGCCTTAACGAGGTCAACCAGGCGGTGCGCCAAGTCGAGCTGATTACCCAGCAGAATGCTGCCATGGTCGAGGAGAACACCGCCGAGATCCACGGGCTTCGTCGCCAGGTCGATATTCTCAACGAGAAGATCGAGCGCTTCAAGACGGGTACCAGCCGTTCGACACAGGGCTATGGCAGCGGCAACAGCTATGGTCGCAGCTACGCGGCCTAAACAGAACTGACTGTCGAAAAGCCCGCCTCTGGAAACGGAGGCGGGCTTTTTCGTGTCCGGCCGAACAGGCGGCGGGCATGCCTATCGAGTTGGATAGACGACATAACTCTTCTGGTTGTCTGGCTGTGTGCCGCCATCGAAGGTCGGATCGACCTCGTAGCGGGACAACACGAAATCAAGGTCGGAGAAGATCCATGCGCCACGATCCCAGGCGTCGCCAAGGCCGCGCCAGAAGCCATGGCTGGAAATGGTTTTGCTCACCGGATCGAAGGTCGCGTTGACGAGGAGATGGTTTGCCGAATAACCGTCGATCCGTGGTGGCGTCTTCAGCTTGGTCTGTTCGTCGTCGGCATAGTCGAGGCCGAGCTTCGGACGGGCGAAGGACAGCAGGCGGAAGCGGCTGGTTTCGGGATCGCGCAACAGGAAGGCATGCTGCAGATTATAGGCGCCCATGCCGCAAAACATCTGAAAGAGCGCGACCTGCTTGTCCGGCTCTCCCGTGGACTGGTAGGAGGCGCGATAGCGGATGTCATAGACGAAATGGCTGACATCCTCGGGTTCGGCTGAATTGAGCGGAATATCGGTGCGGCTGTTCATATCGCAGTCTTCGCCGAGCGCTGCCTGAACGAAGCGCTCCGCCGCGCGAAGCTGGTTCTGACCGGGGTCCATAGGCTGAGCACCAGCCGTATGCATGGAGAAGACGACGGCGATGCCCGCCAGAGAGAGGATGTGCATTTCATGTCCATGCCCCCAAAGTGCTTCAGCCGCCCGTGACACTCATGTGTCTGGCGACGGCGGGCTTGTTTCTGACGCGGTCGATGATGAAATCGTGGCCCTTGGGCTTGCGTGAAATCGCCTCGTCGATGACAGCAGAGAGATAGCTGTCGTCCTCGGACGCGCGCAATGCCGTGCGCAGGTCGGCGGCGTCGTTCTGGCCAAGGCACATGTAGAGCGTGCCGGTGCAGGTCAGGCGCACGCGATTGCAGCTTTCGCAAAAATTGTGGGTCATCGGCGTGATGAGGCCAAGCCGGCCGCCGGTTTCCGCGACATTGAGATAACGGGCGGGGCCTCCGGTCTTGTAGGCGATGTCGGATAAAGTGAACTGTTCGGCCAGCCGGTCGCGCATTTCCGAGAGCGGCAGGTAATGGTCGGTGCGATCCTCGTCGATCTCGCCCATGGGCATGGTCTCGATCAGTGTCAGGTCCATGCCGCGACCGTGCGCCCAGCGCAGCATGTCGGGAATTTCACGATCGTTGAAGTCTTTGAGGGCGACGGCATTGATCTTGACCTTTATGCCGGCAGCCTGCGCGGCATCTATGCCCTCCAGAACCTTGGAAAGTTCGCCCCAGCGGGTGATCGCCTTGAATTTTTCCGGGTCGAGCGTATCGAGCGAGACATTGATGCGACGCACGCCGCAATCGGCCAGTTCGGCCGCATGGCGGGCGAGCTGCGAGCCGTTCGTCGTCAGCGTCAGTTCTTCGAGCGTGCCGACCGCAACGTGCTTGCCGAGTTCGCGCACGAGAAACATCACATTCTTGCGCACCAGCGGCTCACCACCGGTCAGTCGCAGCTTACGAACGCCTTTGGCAATGAAGGTGGAACAGAGCCGGTTCAGCTCCTCCAGCGTCAGCAGATCCTTCTTCGGGAGGAAGGTCATGTTTTCCGCCATGCAATAGGTGCAGCGGAAATCGCAGCGATCGGTGACGGACACGCGCAGATAGGTCACGGCGCGGCCGAACGGGTCTACCATCGGCGCCTTGGCGTCGTTCAGCGCTGCAGCGCCTGTTGTGTCGATGATGGCGGTGTTCAAATCCACTCTCCCTTGACTATCAATGTCGTGACCAAAGACGGCGGCGTCAAGACGCAAGGGCATGAATCGAATGTAAAATGACAAGCGGGAGACTTTGTCGGGCTGCCGCCGTCGTGATAGTGCTCAGGCAAGGGAACGGAGACTGCGTAACATGACCGATATATGGCCGACCGAACTGCGGGTCTCGAAGGACCGTCAGAGCTTGACGGTGACATTCAACGATGGCGCCTCCTTTGCGCTTTCGGCGGAAATGCTGCGCGTCCTCTCGCCGTCCGCGGAAGTGCAGGGCCATGGGCCGGGGCAGGGCCTGACCGTGCCGGGAAAACGCAATGTCGCGATCATCTCGGCGACGCCCACGGGCAATTACGCGGTGCGTCTCGGCTTTGATGATTTTCATGATACCGGCATCTTTACCTGGACCTATTTGCGGGAACTCGGAGAAAGCGGGGATACGAAATTTGCCGATTACGAACGCGACCTGGCGGCGAAGGGCATGAGCCGCGACAAGGCAGAAAAGCCGCGCTGAGATATTCGGCAAAAGGAAGACGAGGGGATGCTGTGACCGGATTTTTCGAGGCACTGACCGATCGCCCGCGCTGGCTGCGCGACCGCAAGGAGGAGAGGAGGGCAAGGTAGCCTTTGCCGAACTGTTCTTCGATCTCGTCTTCGTGTTTTCGATCATCCAGCTATCCCATACACTCGCCGGACATTATTCGCTGATCGGCTGGATCGAGATGTCGGTGATGGTCCTGGCCGTCTGGTGGGTCTGGATCTTCACGACCTGGGTGACCAACTGGCTCGATCCGGAGCGCATGGCGGTGCGCGCCATGCTGTTTGCGCTGATGTTCGGCGGGCTTCTCCTCTCTTCGTCCATTCCGCAGGCGTTCGGCGACAAGGGCGTCTTGTTCGCGCTCTCCTATGTCGGCATGCAGGTCGGCCGATCGCTGTTTGCGGTCTATGCCTTTGCCGGCCATAGCCAAAACAACTGGATGAATTTCATCCGCATCAGCGGTTGGCTGTGCTTTTCCGGCATCTTCTGGATTGCCGGCATGTTTGCCGAGAACGAGATGCGGTTGACCCTGTGGATCGTCGCAATCGTCATCGAGTACATCTCACCAGCGCTGGGCTTCCGGCTGCCGGGCTTGGGCAAGTCCACGGTCGACGACTGGGATGTGCTCGGGTCGCACATGGCCGAGCGCTGCGCCCTGTTTGTGCTGATCTGCCTCGGCGAGACCATTCTCATCGGCGGCGGCAAGTTTGCCGAGATGGAGCTCAGCCCGCTGACGTTCCTCATGTTCTTCGCCTCTTTCACCACGACGGTGACGATGTGGTGGATCTATTTCCGCTTCGGCCAGCAGCGGGCAGCGCAGCACATCGAGCACACGGATACACCGGGCGAACTTGCCCGCACCGTGTTCACCTATGCGCATATCCCGATCGTTGCCGGCATCATCCTCGATGCAGTTGCGGTGGAGTTCATGCTGGCGCATCCGCACGGGCACACGGATTTCAAGACGGCGAGCGCAATGATCGGTGGGCCGGTGCTGTTTCTTCTCGGAAATATCTGGATCAAGGGCTCGCTAGCGGCCCGGCTGCCCCTGTCTCATCTGGTCGGCCTGGGGCTGCTGGTCGCGTTGATCCCGGCCTCGGTTGTGCTTGAGCCTTATCTCCTGTTCTTCGCCTGCGCGACAACGCTGGTGATCGTGGCGATCTGGGAATATCTGTCGCTGAAACCGGCGGAATAGGCCAAGGCCTATTCGTCGTCAGCATCACTTTCGCCGGCAAGCAGGATGCCGATGATCCGCTCCATCGATTCGGCGACCGTGATGCAATCCTCGATCGGTGCGCCGGCAAGCGATCTCTCGATCAGCGCCGTCTGGATGGCCATTGCCTCCTGCGTCAGCGTCTGCCCGGAGGCGGTCAGAGACAGGCGCAGCACCCGCTTGTCCTTGCGGTCGCCGCGCCGCTCGATCAGGCCGCGTTTTTCCAGCTGAGGCAAAAGCATGCTCATGTTGGAGCGGCCGACCAGCAGTTTGCGTGCCAGTTCCTGCTGGGTGATGCCCTCGAAGCGGTAAAGATTGACCAGGATATCCAGATGCGGCGGCTTGATGTCGAGCGGGGCGAGTGCGCGCGTCAATGTCTGCTGCATCAGCTGGCAGGCGCGGGCGACGGAAATCCAGCTGCGAAAACGCGGATGATCCCAGGGAAATGTGGACGATGCGGAAGAGACTTGATTTTTGTTCATGCTTGTACTTTATTGTTCATTATTGAACATAATCGGAGTCCCACTATGCCATCCTTTGCGCTCGAGGTCATCCGTGTGTCACTGGCCGCTGTTTCACTGTTTTCGCCGGACCGCGCCGGCCGTCTGGCTTTCAAGATCTTCAGCCTGACACCATCGCGGCGCGCCAAGAATGCCAAAGAGGCCGCGGCACTCGAAAAGGCGGCGCCGGTGCTCGCCCGCGCCGAACGGGTGTCCCTGTCGCTGTCTTTTGCCGGCAGTGCGGCCATTGCCCACCGGTTTGTGCCGGACGCAGTGCGGGCAAACGGCAAGCGCATTCTGGTCGCCCATGGCTGGGGTTCGCGTGTTGATTATCTAACGGCGTTGATCGAAGGGCTGGTGGCGACGGGTGCCGAGGTCGTGGCGCTCGACTGGCCGGGGCATGGCGCCTCGCCGGGACGTTTCCTGACGATGCCGCAGGCGGTGCAGACCGTCGATGCGGCCTGGCGTCATTTCGGGCCGTTCGATGCAGCCGTCGGCCATTCCTTCGGCGGCGCGAGCCTCGCCTGCGCCGCGGGGCAGGCGCTGGCCTGCGTGCCCGCGCGCATCCCCGGACGGCTGGTGCTGATCGGCGCACCGAGTGAAATGGCCTGGCTGTTTGCCGATTTCGGCCGCTTCATGCGGCTGAAGCCGAAGGTCCAGGCGGCTTTGGAGAGCGTTGTCGAGCGGTTGGCCGGCCGGCCGCTGCAGGAGTTCGACGCCGCGCGCCTGCTCGGATCGTTGCGGACCCCGGTTCTGGTAATCCATGCCGAGGATGACAAGGAGGTGGCGGCCGACCATGCCCGTCGCTACGCGGCGGCCAACAGCCGCGTTCGCCTGCTTTGGGCCAATGGCCTCGGCCACAGGCGCATCGTGTCCGCGCCACCGGTGATCGATGCTGTCTGCGATTTTCTGGGTGAAGGGCAAGACCGGGCGGTCGCCTGATATTTTTCCCTTGCCTTCGTCATCAAAGTTTCATGCTGTTGCCGGACAGAGCCCTTGTTCAAGTCTTGGAGAGAAGCATGACGATCATTCGCACGGTGGAAGACCTCAATGCGCTATATGGCGCAACCAGCGAGGCGTCTATCGTCAAGGTGACGACGGTGCTGACGCCGGAATACCGGCAGATGATCGAGGCTTCACCCTTTGCAGCCCTTGCGACCGTCGGCCCGGAAGGGCTCGATTGCTCGCCGCGCGGCGACGAGGCCTGCGTCGTGCGGATCGCTGATGAGCGCACCGTGCTGATGCCGGACTGGCGCGGCAACAACCGTGTCGATTCGCTGGCGAACATCGTGCGTGATCCGCGCGTCGCCCTGATGTTCCTGGTGCCGGGATCGACGACGACGATGCGGATCAACGGCACGGCCGTCGTCAGCATCGATCCGGAATTGACGACATCATTCATCGTCGATGGCAAACACCCGCGCAGCGTGATTGTCGTCACCATCGGCGAAGTCTATTTCCAGTGCGCGCGGGCGCTGATCCGCTCGCAGATCTGGAATCCGGAGCGTTTTGTCGATCCGGCGAACCTGCCGACCCCAGGAACATTGCTGAAGGCGGCCAAGGCGGATTTTGACCGCGAAACCTATGACCGAGAATGGCCGGAGCGCGCCGCCAAGACCATGTGGTAGATGCAGCAAGGCTGGCGAATAAATCACGCACGTGGCCCGTTTCCGCAATAGGCCAGGCGGACGACATCAGCCTGCCACGGGTAGGAGAGCCGGACATGAAAAAGCTGACAGCAGCCATGCTGATGATCACGACGATTGCCATTTCCGCCGGCGCGGCGCGAGCCGATCTCGCTGGTGGAGCGATACACCGCCTATATCGGTCAAGACGACCTCTACAATTCCTACGACGAACGCCTCTGGGAACCCTGGCAGATCATCCGCCAGGACCGGGCGAATTATCATCGTTACGGGGTTTTTCAGCCCGGTGACGAGGGCGATGCGTTCTTTGCATCGGCTAAGAACCGCGAGCGCGCCGAGCGGATGATTCAGTTCGGAACGATCGACCGAGCCGCCGCCGCTGCGCTGGTCCAGGGCGATGTTCTCATCGACGTGAAAATCTATCGCGGGCCGGATGGTGATTATCTCGACATTACCGTTGATTGACATGGTCCGCTTTGCCGTTGCCCTCGTTGCTCTGCTCGTCGGCGCACCCGGTGTGTTGGCGTCCGATATCGACCTTGCGCAAAAGGTCGATCTGCTGATTGCCGCCTATCCGGACACGCTTGAAAGACGGGAGGAAAACCGGCTGTTCTTCCGCGATGGCGGGCCGCCGATACTCATCGACGATGGCCGGACAAAGGACCATGCGGCAAGGCTGGCAGAGGGGGACATCGAGGACAGCCTGCTCCAGCTCTATCCTTCCGGCCCGTGCGAAACGGTGCCAACGCGAAACGGCGATCCCGGGCGCATCCGCAGCGAGCCATTGCTCACGCGGCTCTACGGTGGTTCGAAGGCTGAGGTCGCGAAAAGCCTGCGCACTGTTGACTGGTTTGGCCAGAGCGTAAAGGTGACAACGAGGAACGGCGTCGCCGCAGCGCTGGAGGCAGTACGCGACGATCTTGAGAGACAGCCCGATCTCAAGCCATACCTGATCCCGAGCGCAGGAACCTTCAACTGGCGCAAGGTGGCGGGTGCCCCAAATCTCTCCGTGCACAGCTTCGCCGCAGCCATCGACCTCAACACGAACCATGCCGACTACTGGCTCTGGTCCGGCGGCAAACCCGGCAATGTCCCGCGCTACAAAAACCGTTTCCCCATGGAGATTGTCGAAAGTTTCGAACGTCACGGCTTTATCTGGGGCGGGCGCTGGTATCACTACGACACGATGCACTTCGAATATCGTCCGGAACTTCTGGCCATTGCCAGGGTAGCGGGGAGCGACGCATGCCGCTAAGGTCTGCCGCGAATTGAAGAAGGCAGAGCATTGCATGCAGAAGAAAATTTACCTCGCCGGGCCTGACGTCTTTCTGGCCAACGCCCGCGAAATCCTAGGGCAGAAGGCCGATCTGACACGCGCTGCGGGCTTCATACCTTTGTGCCCGGGTGATCTGGAAGTGCCGCCCAGGGATACGAAGAAAGGCCTTGGCCTGGCCATCAGCGCGATCAATGAGGGCATGATGCGGGAAGCTGATGCGGTCATTGCCAATCTCACGCCTTTTCGTGGACTGGCCGCTGATGTCGGCACGAGCTTCGAGCTTGGCTTCATGTGCGCGCTCGACAAGGTCGTCTACGGCTATACCAACTTTGCCACAGACCATTTCCAACGCTGTGCGGATTACTACGGTGGCACTCTTGTAAAATCGGACGACGGGCGGACGCGCGGACCCGATGGGCTGTCGATCGAGGATTTTGATATGGCCGACAATCTGATGCTCGATGGCGGGATCGAAAGCCGTGGCGGTGTCTTCGTCGTCGGCAATGCGCCTCAGGACGCGCTTTATACCGATCTCGACGCCTTCCGCGAATGCCTGCGGCTAGTCAGCTTGCGTTACGCAAGCTGACTCAGGGTGAGCGGGGCTCGCACACCCCAAATCATGCAGACTTTCAATTGCGCACGATAACCTTCGTGCCGATGGTAACGTTGGCGTAGAGATGTTCGACGTCCTCGTTGGCCATGCGGATGCAGCCGGAGGACATGGCCTTGCCGATCGAGGAAGGCTGGTTGGTGCCGTGGATGCGGTAGATCGTCGAGCCGAGATACATGGCGCGGGCGCCGAGCGGATTGTCGATGCCGCCCTTCATGCTGACCGGCAGGATACGCCCCTTCTTCGATTCGCGGGCGCGCATGTCTTCCGGCGGCGTCCAGGTCGGCCATTCGGCCTTGCGGCTCACCGTGTTGCTGCCCGTCCAGAGAAAACCCTCCTTGCCGACGCTGACCGCGTAGCGCATGGCAACGCCGTTGCCGAGCACGTGGTAGAGGCGGCGTTCCGAATTGTCGATGATGATGGTGCCCGGGGCCGCCTTTTCGCCAAACGCAATCAACTCGCGCTCGATCGGCGAAGTGTTGATGTCCTTCTTTGCGCGTGCCTTCGCTTTGGCGGGTTTGCCTTCCGACAGCACCTGCAGCCAGCCGGTCTTGGCGGCGCTGGTCTGCAGCGAGGCGAGTTCGATGGGACGGTCGCTGCCTGCGGCCCGGGCAGCAGGGGCAGCGATAAGCGATGCGGCAATCAGGGCAAGGGTCATGCGGATCATTGTGGTCTCTCCCGTTGTTTGGGGAGATCATCCGCAGATCCGCGGTTCGCTCCCTCTTGTGACGCCTTTCTAGGGGGTCGGAGGGAGCAGAGCTGTTTCCCTGGTAACCAGCCGGAAACGCAAAACGGCGCCGCAGGGGCGCCGTTACTGGCTATGTCAGGACTGGGCTATTTGCGATAGATCAGCCAGCTCTTGCCGGTATCCTTCTTCATGCCGTCCTCGAACAGGATCGTCCGGTTGCGGCCGGCGTTCTTGGCGCAATAGAGCGCAATGTCGGCCTTGTTGTAGAGGTCAACAGGATTATCGCCCGCCGTTGCCGGGCAGATGCCGACCGATAGCGTGATCGGTCCGTAATTGACGCCGGTCTTGGAGTTCTTGAACGGCGTGTTGGCAAGCGCGTTGCGGATGCGTTCGCCGACCTGCAGGCATTCCTCAACCGTGCTGTCGGTGAGAATGATTGCGAACTCCTCGCCACCGGTGCGCGCAACGAAAACGTCGCGGCGCAGGTTGGCGCGGATGACGGTGCCGACGGTCGCGAGAATCTTGTCGCCGACCGGATGGCCGTAGCTGTCGTTGACCTTCTTGAAATGGTCGATATCGACGACCAGAAGACCAGTATAGGCCCGTGTCTGCTCGGAATTGTAGACCGTCGCCAGCTTTTCGTCGAAGGCGCGGCGGTTGGCAAGCCGCGTCAGCGAATCTGTGTTGGCGATGCGTTTGTATTCGTCGAGTTCCTGCCGAATGACCTCCATCTCGAAGGTTTTTAACTCAACGTTCTCTACCCGCTCCTTGCCCTGGTTCATCGTGTCGGCGGTGGCTGTCGTCAAAAGGGCGACGGCGTGGCGCAGGATTTCCGCGCTGGCGCTGCTTTTACTGGTGATGTTGGAATAGGCTTCGCCGAGAATTTGGTTGTAGCTTTCAAGCGCAGTCTGTTCTTCCTTGAGAAGGGTCAGCAGCTCCAGCAGTTCGGAGGCCATGTGACTATGGGCGCGATCGACCATGGCCGGATGGTGGAAATCGCTGAAATACTGCGCGCCGATCCTATCCAGTTCCTCCTGGGTGGCTTTGCTGCCCAGTGCTGCAAGTTCCTTCGTAAGCTTGGGGTTGGAGCCGATATAGGCCTCGTAATACAATTCGTAATTCCGCGGCAAAGGGAAATGCCCATAATCCGCATGGCATGCGTGACATGGGCAGCAATATCCGGAATCTGAAGTTTTTGCGAGGCTGCCGTTTGCATGGCAAGCTCCTGTCCAATCGCGTTATCTGTCATCATCACTTCTAGGCATAAAAGATTTTGGAAGTCTTAACGTTTGGTCATTGGCCTCGTTAAGATTGTTCATAAGCACATGAACTATCACTTATGCAGGTTAAAAAATAACAAGAAAAAAGCCATGCCGACGATGCTTGCGGGCACCTGAGGGCATGGCTTCACTATACGTTCCGCAGGGCGGATCGTAACGTCAGGACGGGCTGATCATCGTCTCCGGGCGGACAACGGCGTCGAACTCCTCGTTCGTGACGTAACCGCCGCCGACGGCCTCTTCACGCAGGGTCGTGCCGTTCTTGTGGGCGGTCTTGGCGATCTTGGCGGCGTTGTCATAGCCGATCTTCGGGGCAAGTGCCGTGACAAGCATGAGCGAACGGTCGAGCGCCGCCTTGATATTTTCCTCGCGGGCCTCGATGCCGACGACGCAGTTATCGGTAAAGGACACGGCCGCATCGGCGAGGAGTTGCACGGATTGCAGGAAGTTGTAGGCCATCAGCGGATTGTAGACGTTGAGTTCGAAATGACCCTGGCTGCCCGCGAAGGTGAGTGCCGCATTGTTGCCGAAGACCTGAACGCAGACCTGGGTCAGCGCCTCGCACTGGGTCGGGTTGACCTTGCCGGGCATGATCGATGAACCCGGCTCGTTTTCCGGAAGCGACAATTCGCCGAGGCCCGAGCGCGGGCCGGAGCCGAGCAGGCGGATGTCGTTGGCGATCTTGAACAGGGCCGCCGCCGCCGCATTGATCGCGCCATGGCTGAAGACCATGGAATCATGGGCCGCCAGAGCCTCGAACTTGTTCGGTGCGGTGACGAAGGCGATGCCGGTGATCTGGGCGATCTCGTCCGCGACCTTTTCCGCAAAGCCGATCGGCGCATTGAGGCCGGTGCCGACGGCCGTGCCGCCCTGGGCGAGTTCGCAAAGGCCCGGAAGCGTCATTTCGATGCGCTTGATCGAGGAGGCGACCTGCGCCGCATAGCCGGAGAATTCCTGGCCCAACGTCAGCGGCGTCGCATCCTGCGTATGCGTGCGGCCAATCTTGATGATGTGATCGAACGCCTTGACCTTGTCTTCCAGCGCTTTGAGCAAGTGCTTGAGGGCAGGCAACAGGTCGTGGACGACGCGTTCGGCGCAGGCAATGTGCATAGCCGTCGGATAGGTGTCGTTTGAGGACTGGCTCATGTTGACATGATCGTTCGGATGCACGGGCTTCTTCGAGCCCATGACCCCGCCGAGCATTTCAATGGCGCGATTGGAGATCACCTCATTGGCATTCATGTTGGACTGGGTGCCGGATCCGGTCTGCCAGACGACGAGCGGAAAGTGGTCGTTGAGCTTGCCATCGATCACTTCCTGCGCCGCCTCGATAATCGCGTTGCCGATCGTCGGATCAAGGCCCTGCAGTGCCATGTTGGTGCGGGCGGCCGCCTGCTTGACGATGCCGAGCGCCCGGACAATGGACAGCGGCTGCTTTTCCCAGCCGATCTTGAAATTGCCGAGCGAACGTTGCGCCTGGGCGCCCCAATAACGGTCGCTGGCGACCTCGATCGGGCCGAACGTATCTGTTTCCGTGCGCGTGGATGTCATCGTTTTCCCTGCTGCTTCCTATCAAGACCGAAGGGCGGGGCAGGCGCAAGGCGCCGCTTTCCCGCCGTGATGGGGATTTCTGTGGCCCAGTTGGGATGCTTTTGTAAAGGGGTGAAGACGGCGCCGCGCCTGCTACAATCGTTTAAGTCGTGCAGTTTTTTCGATGCCTCGGTGAAGATGAACAGATAGGCGCCGACATATGGTCGATCGCAGAAAGCCGCCGGCGGCCGGTGGGCGCGGCATGTGCCTTTTCAGACACAGCGCGCCGCTATTCCGGAAGCAAAAATCACCGGCTGCCGCCGTTTGATATGCCGCCGGGAAACGCAAAAAAATAATCCAACAAATTCAAATTTTTGCGCAGTTCTGACCGTTCCTTTCACGCGGGTGGCGTCACGGTTTCGTGAGGCGGATCGGCAGGAAGGGCAGGGTGTGTTTTCTTTTCATTCACCATCCTTTTCTATAAGTTCAATGTCACGACGCACCGCGCGCGTCGGGCGCAGGCCGCAGACGGCGGCGACGCTTATACGGGGACAGATATACCGATGAAAATGATGAAAACCGCCGCGATCATGACCCTGCTCGCCGGCTGCGCGCTGACCACAGTGCAGGTGAAGCCCGTCGAAGCGCTGACGCTGATGGATATGATCCGTGGCAAGCGGCGCGCGGTGCAGGACGAGATGCAGGCGCTGCCCGGCGTCGATACGGTTGCTCCGGCGGAGCTCAAGCAGGTCTCGACGCCTTTGCCGCGTGTCACAGGCCCGCGCTACTACACTTACAAGGCAGAGCCGTTGCGCCGAATCGCGATGGGCAAGCTGCAGGATCCGGTGGTGACCGGTTCGATCGGCAGCGTCGATCTGCCGCCGATGCTGCGGGCGCCTTTGTCGGATGCGCGCCAGTTTTTCTCCGGCGTTAATGCGACGGCAACGGCCGAGGTCGCAAAGGCTGTTGAGGCATTCTACGGTGCCAACCCGTCTTTTGTCTGGGTCGATGGCCGCGGGCTGACGGACCGCGCGCGTGCAGCGCTGAAGGTGCTTGCCGATGCCTCCACGGTTGGCCTCGATCCGCTGGATTATGCGATCGCAACGCCGTCCGACAGCTTTGATCGTGGCGACATGATCGCCCGTGAAAAGGAACTCGTGCAATTCGAGATCAGCCTGTCTGCCGCAACGCTGACCTACGCCGCCGATACCCTGCGCGGACGCATCGATCCGAACAAGATTTCCGGCTACCATGATTTCAAGCGCAAGAGCATTGATCTCAAGGAGACGCTGGAAACACTCTCCAAGAGCGATGACGTCGCGGCCTTTCTCGACGGGTTGAAGCCATCCGGCGAACATTTCATCGCCCTGCAACGCGAACTTGAAAAGCTTGAGAGTGAAACCGCCGAGACCCCGCGCATCGTCATCGCGCCGGGCACGCTGCTGAAGCCCGGCATCAGCAATCCAGAGCTTGCCAACATCGTCGCTGCGATCAAACTGAAGGGCTCGGAAGCCCTGAAAACCGAGCATGCTGCCTTGCTTCAGGCCTATCAGAACACGCCGGACTACACGCCGGAAATGGTGACGCTTGTTGAAGGCTTTCAGAAAGAGAACGGGCTCAAGCCGGACGGTATCGTCGGCAAGGCATCGATCCGCATTCTGACGGGCGGGGACACGACGGCCGACAAGATCAACAAGGTGCAGATTGCCATGGAGCAGGCCCGCTGGCTGCCCGGCGACCTTGGCAGCCGCTACGTCTTCATCAACCAGCCGGCCTTCATGGCCTCTTACCATCAGGGCGGCGCGGAAGAGTTTTCGATGCGTGTCGTTGTCGGTTCGAAGGCAAACCAGACCTATTTCTTCGAGGACGAGATCCAGACGGTGGAATTCAACCCCTATTGGGGCGTGCCGCAGTCCATCATCATCAACGAGATGCTGCCGAAGCTGCGCAACGATCCGAACTATCTCGACCGCCTGGGCTATCAGGTTGAAGTCGGCGGGCGTGCGGTTTCATCCTCCTCGGTCAACTGGCACGGCTCGACCGCTTCCGTAGCCGTGCGCCAGCCGCCAAGCAGCGACAATGCGCTGGGAGAGCTGAAGATTCTGTTCCCGAACAGTCATGCGATCTACATGCATGATACGCCATCGAAGAGCTTCTTCAAACGCGACCAGCGGGCGCTTAGCCATGGTTGCGTGCGCCTCGTCGATCCTCGTCGCATGGCTGCGGCGGTGCTTGGGATTTCAGTAGAAGACGTCGCCAAGGAAATTGCCGGTGGCCGGAACAAGGGCGTCAATGTTCCCGAGAAAATCCCGGTCTACGTCGCCTATTTCACCGCATGGCCGAACAAGGATGGCGTGGTCGAATATTTCGACGATGTTTATGATCGCGACATGTACATGAACCGCGCGCTCGACGCGACGCGGACGGCCCGTCGCGCGGAAGGCTGACACTTTCGACGGCATGAATGAAAAAAGCGGCTTTCGAGCCGCTTTTTTGCATTTTGACGGGGAATCCGTCAGTGTCGTGCGAGCAGTCGGTCAATCAGGTCCGGGGTCAGTTCATCGAAATGGTCGATGATATGGTCCGGCTCCAGCGTATGGATCGGTACGTCCGAATAGCCAAAGGGCACGGCGATCGAACGAACAGACGCATTGCGGGCGACGAGCATGTCATTGAGGCTGTCGCCGATCATCACTGTGCTTTCCGGCAATCCACCGGCAAGGCGGATCGTCGATAGGAGATGTTCGGCGTCCGGCTTACGGACGAGAAAGGTGTCGCCGCCGGTGATCGCGACGAAGCGTTCAGCAAGACCCAAGCCAGTGATGAGGCTCTTGGCGAGCATTTCCAGCTTGTTGGTGCAGACCGCCAGTGTCAGTCCGGCTGCGGACAGGCGATCCATCGCATCAATGACACCGGGATAGGGAATGGATCTCGCCCGGCATCGAGCCATGATAGAAGTCGATGAACTCCTTCATCTGCCAGTCGAGGTCGCTTTCGCTGAGCGGCGCTCCTCGCAAGGCGAAGGTTTTTTCGATCATCGCGCGGGCGCCGTGGCCGACGAGATGTGTCAGGTCATGATAGGTGACCGGTGCGAGGTTGGCCTGCATCACGGCGTGATTGAGGCTGGCAACCAGATCCGGGGCAGTATCGACGAGCGTTCCATCGAGATCAAAAACAACAAGGGGTGCAGGCACGCGGAACCTCGTAGGAAAATACGTTAAAGGAATTATCCTGCGGTAGGGGAAGCGAAAGCGAAAAGCAATCGTGACTTTGAGCGATAGCGCTGCGCCGCAATTGCGGCTCTCGATCTATTTTGGCTTTTTTTGTTTCGAGGGGCGTGTAAGTGTCTCAACGGAAAACGGGAGGACTGGTTATTGACTGGCATTCTCCGACGTAAGACGCATTGAGGGAGTGCCTGGCGCAATGGACGCCCGTGAAATGAAGATAAAGGCGGCCGAGGCAGCGCTTGCGCATGTCGAAAACGGCATGCGGCTGGGGATCGGTACAGGCTCAACTGCGGAAGAGTTCGTTCGCCTGTTGGCTGAAAAGGTGGCGGGTGGACTTCGTATCGAAGGCGTTCCCACATCCGAGCGTACCGCGCGTCTCTGCCTTGAGCTTGGTGTGCCCCTGAAATCGCTGGACGAACTGCCGGAACTCGATCTGACCATTGACGGCGCTGACGAGCTCGATCCGCAGTTGCGTCTGATCAAGGGCGGCGGCGGGGCATTGTTGCGTGAGAAGATCGTTGCGTGCGCCTCGGCTCGGATGATTGTCATTGCCGACGAGACCAAGGTTGTGGACACACTTGGCGCGTTCAAGCTGCCAATCGAGGTCAATGTTTTCGGCCTGGTCTCGACACGGCGCGCCGTCGAAAAGCTTGCTTCGCGGGCCGGTCTGACCGGAGACATCGTCGTGCGCGGAGCGAGCGACGGGCCATTCATGACAGACGGCGGCCATTTGATTCTCGACGCATCTTTTGGCCGCATTCCTGATGCAGATGCGCTGGCTACTGAGCTGAATGCCTTGCCAGGGGTGGTCGAGCACGGCTTGTTCATAAATATTGCATCGCTTGCCATTATTGCCGGACCGGCAGGGGCAAGGGTACTGACAGCACGATAGCATGGCGCATGCCCGCCGGGGTCAAAGCCGCCAGGCCAGGATAGAATATACATATTCGCGGCGGCTTCGGCTTGTGCGGATGATGTATCAACGGACAGGAGCGTTACAGACATGATCAAATTTGCAGGCCTCGGCCGCACGGTAGCGGCAGCTACCATTCTTTTCTCTGCCACCATGGTATCCGCTGTGCAGGCTCAGGATGTGACGGATGAGCAGATGAAGGCAGCACGCGCGGCCATCGCCGCGATTGGAGCGACCAACGGCTTCGACAACATCCTGCCGAACTTGGCTGAACGACTGAAGAACACGATGATTCAAGCGTCTCCGAACTATCAGGAGCTGATCGTCACGACTGTCGATGAAAAGGCGATTGCTCTCGCAGCCCGTCGCGCCGATCTCGAAAATGAAGCGGCCTCGATTTACGCAAAGACATTTAGCGTTGAGGAGCTCAACGCAATTGCCACCTTCTACAATTCTCCGGCCGGCAAGAAACTGCTGAATGACGGGCCGATTGCTTCGCGTGAAATGGTCAAGGCTGCCGACATCTGGGCGTCAGGCGTCTCACGCGACCTCAATGACGCGGCAACCAAGGAAGTTGACGCTGCCATTTCCGCTGCTCAGCCGCCAGCAGATACGACGGCAACGCAGCCCACGCCCTGATTGTTTGCTTGGGCTGCAGCACGTAGCCATTCCTGTTACCGTCACTAAGTGCGAGCCCGGAGCGATCCGGGCTTTTCTTTTGTCGGCGTCAATCCTATATCAGGAGAGAGCAGGCTGGATTCGTTTGACCGGCCCTAGTCTACAGTCCCTTGCCTCCGGAGCATTCTCATGACGTCCTTCGACTATGATCTCTTTGTCATCGGTGGTGGCTCCGGCGGCGTGCGCAGTGGTCGGCTGGCGGCCGGCATGGGTAAAAGGTGGCGATTGCCGAGGAATTTCGCTATGGCGGCACCTGCGTCATCCGCGGCTGCGTTCCGAAGAAACTCTATGTCTATGCCTCGCAGTTTGCCGAGCATTTCGAGGATGCGGCCGGATTCGGCTGGACGGTCGGTGAACGCCGATTCGACTGGTCTAAGCTGGTGGCCGCCAAGGAGCGCGAGATCACCAGGCTCGAAGGGCTCTACCGCAAGGGACTGGAAAATGCCGGTGCGGAAATCCTGCAGACGCGGGCGGAACTCACAGGACCCAATAGTATCAAGCTGGTGAATACCGGTAAAACAGTCACTGCGGAACGCATCCTGATTGCCACGGGTGGGCATCCGACGCCCCACGTGGCTCTTCCCGGGCACGAACTCTGCATCAGTTCGAACGAAGCATTCGATCTGCCGGAACTGCCAAAATCGATCCTGATCGCCGGCGGAGGCTATATCGCGGTCGAATTCGCGAATATTTTCCATGGGCTTGGGGTCGAGACGACGTTGATCTACCGCGGCAAAGAAATCCTTTCGCGGTTCGACCAGGATATGCGCCGCGGCTTGCATGCTGCGATGGAGGCCAAGGGCATCCGCATTCTCTGCGGCGACGTGTTGCAATCGATCAAGGAGGCCGAGGATGGCCGACGGGTGGTCGAAACACTACATCACGGCGGCCTTATGGTCGATCAGGTGATGCTTGCCCTGGGGCGGGTGCCCAATACGACCGGGCTCGGTCTCGAAGCGGCCGGTGTCAAGACGGATGATCGCGGGGCGATCGTCATCGATGCGTTCTCGCGCACGAGCGCGCCGGGCATTTATGCGCTGGGAGATGTGACCGACCGCGTCCAACTGACGCCCGTGGCCATTCATGAGGCCATGTGTTTCATCGAGACCGAATACAAACACAACCCGACATCGCCGGATCACGAATTGATCGCAACCGCCGTGTTTTCGCAGCCGGAGATCGGTACTGTTGGCATGAGTGAAGAGCAGGCCGCAAAAGCCTTTGCCGAAATCGAGGTTTATCGCGCGGACTTCCGGCCGATCAAGGCGACCCTTTCGGGCCGCAGCGAGCGCACGATCATGAAACTGATCGTCAATGCGGCGGATCGAAAGGTCGTCGGCGCCCATATTCTTGGACATGAGGCGGGCGAGATGGCGCAACTGCTTGGCATCACGCTGAAGGCCGGCTGCACCAAGGACGATTTCGACCGGACCATGGCCGTGCACCCGACGGCAGCCGAAGAGCTGGTGACGATGTATACGCCGAGCTATCGCATCAAGAACGGGGAACGGCAGTAAGGGCGATAGGCTTTCGGGGTGCCGTGGCGTCCTCACCGGAAAACAGCGCGGCGTTGCGCTTGAGCAGGTCGGCCAGGCGATCGAGTGTCAGGCGCACTTCCGGCCGTTTCCGGTCGTCGTCATTGACGGCGAGCCAGACGGGATGCGTCAATTCCTCAATCGGCTCGCCATCGCGGATCAGGCCGGGCAGGGAATCGCCGAGGAAGAGCGGCAGCACACCGCGTCCCGCGCCAGCGGTAATGAGTTTTGGTAAAAATTCGGGTGCGTTTGTCCAGCTGTGGATGTTCTGTTCGTGATTGCGGAACACCCATTTTTCGGCAGGCGAGACAGCCACTTCCGTTCCGATCGAAACCCATGGCAGATCGCGGTTCCAGCGCTCCTCTTCCGCGCGGTAGACACCGTATGCGACGTTCACCGACTTTCTGACGGCGAAGTTTCCGCTGCGCGGCTGTTCGTAGAACATTCCGATCATGCCGTGCCGGAATGTCAGGTCTTCGTCTGGCAGAAGCCGCTTGCAGCAGAGGCGAAAGCCGTCTGATTTTCCCCGCAGTTCCATCGAGCGTGAGGCCACGAATCCGCCGAGCCAGATATCCCCGCCGATGGATACGATCGGAAGTGAGAAGGCGTCGCCGTGCCAACGGGTGATGTCTGATACCGTCTTGCGCAGCGTCTCGACATGAAGAAGCAGAACCTCGCCATCGGGTGCCAGCCGGTAGCCCTGCTGGCTGCGGATGAACAGCGTTCGTCCCATGGTGCGCTCGAGCGCAAGCATGCGCCGGCCGATTGTCGGTGCGCTGAGCCCCGTCGCCGCTGCGGCCCCTGCCAGCCCGCCTTGCGACGCGACATTAAAGAACAGCTTCAGATCGTTCCAATCGACTTCGTTCAAAGTGCAAGGCTCCTGTTCCTGCAAACAGGATAGCGCAAACGGCAGGGCATGGCATCCAACACATATGAAATGTGCGTTTCAACCGTGCTTCTACGGTTGCCTTCCGCAAGCCACTAAGTGTCTGGCATCGCAACGGGACGAGGAGGATCGCGATGAGCCCGGAATGGATGGTCGTCATCGATGCGGTCGCACAACGGCAAGCGGGGCCGAAGAATAATGCCTTCGCAGATCCTCTGGAGCGACCTGAATGGGCGCAATTCAACTGGATTTCCCGGCTTCTGACCTGGTGGGTTGCGAGCGTGGCCGCGTCGTCGCATGGCTATACAAGCAGCCTGACAAGGTCTATAAGCCCCGGACTTCGCGATACCGTACCGGCGAGGAAGACCGGTTGATGAACAGGTGAGTATCATGGCACAGACTTGGACCCCGAACAGCTGGCGGCAGAAGCCAATCAGCCAAGTGCCGGATTTTCCGGACATGGCGGCGCTTGGCGCAGCCGAAGCACAGCTCGCAACCTTTCCTCCGCTGGTTTTTGCCGGTGAAGCGCGCCGATTGAAGAGCCAGCTTGCCAATGTTGCAGCCGGCAAGGGTTTTCTGCTGCAGGGGGGATTGTGCCGAAAGTTTTGCGGAACATGGCGCGGACACGATTCGTGACTTTTTCCGTGCATTTCTGCAGATGGCCGTGGTGCTGACATTCGGCGCCCAGCAGCCGGTCGTCAAGGTCGGCCGCATCGCCGGACAGTTTGCCAAACCGCGCTCGTCAAACATCGAGCGTCAGGGTGATGTCGAGCTGCCAAGCTATCGCGGCGACATTATCAACGGCATAGAGTTCAACGAGAAGGCTCGTATTCCGGACCCGGAACGCCAGATCATGGCGTACCGGCAATCCGCGGCAACGCTCAATCTCCTGCGCGCTTTCGCGATGGGTGGTTATGCCAATCTCGACAACGTACACCAGTGGATGCTCGGCTTCGTCAAGGAGAGCCCGCAGGCCGAGCGCTACCGCAAGCTTGCCGATCGGATTTCCGAGACGATGGATTTCATGAAGGCGATCGGCATCACGCCGGAGACCAATCCAAACCTGCGCGAAACCGATTTCTTCACCAGCCACGAGGCGCTTTTGCTCGGCTACGAACAGGCCCTGACCCGCGTCGATTCGACTTCCGGCGACTGGTATGCCACATCCGGCCACATGATCTGGATCGGTGACCGGACGCGCCAGCCCGATCACGCGCATATCGAATATTGCCGTGGAATCAAGAATCCGCTCGGCCTGAAATGCGGTCCGTCGCTGACCGGCGACGGCCTGATCGAGCTGATCGACCTGCTCAATCCGCAGAACGAAGCCGGTCGCCTGACGCTGATCTGCCGCTTCGGCCACGACAAGGTCGCCGAGCACCTGCCGCGTCTTATTCGTGCCGTGGAAAAGGAAGGCCGCAAGGTCGTCTGGTCCTGTGACCCGATGCACGGCAACACGATTACGCTCAACCACTACAAGACGCGGCCGTTCGAGCGCATCCTGTCGGAAGTCGAAAGCTTCTTCCAGATCCACCGCGCCGAAGGCACGCATCCGGGCGGCATCCATATCGAGATGACCGGCAACGACGTGACGGAATGCACTGGTGGCGCGAGGGCGCTGTCCGGCGCCGATCTTGGCGATCGCTACCACACCCATTGCGATCCACGCCTCAATGCCGACCAGGCGCTGGAACTGGCCTTCCTGCTTGCCGAACGCATGAAGGGTGGTCGTGACGAAAAGCGCATGGTCGCCAATGGCTGAGCGAAGGCATCAGACTTTCTGATCCTTTCTCCATCGGTTTGAAATTGACAAAGCCGGTCCAGCTTCCCAAGCTGGGCCGGCTTTGTTTTGTTGGGGGTGGTGATCTTGGACGATGTTCATACGGGTGGTTGCGCCTGCGGCGCGGTGAGATTTGTCGTCCGGGGCCCGCTTGGTGACGTGGGTGCCTGCCATTGCTCGCAATGCCGCCGGCAGACAGGCCTCTATTATGCCACGACAAATGTCGCGGACGGCCATCTCGACTGGGAGGGGCTTGACGTCATGACGCGATATCGGTCGAGCCCAGAGGCGGATAGGGGCTTTTGCAGCGTCTGCGGATCGGCGCTGTACTGGAAAGCGGATGGCAGCGAAGAGACATCGCTGATGGCCGGTGCCTTCGACCAGCCGTCAGGTCTGAAGATCGCCTATCACATCTTCTGTGCCGACAAGGCGGACTTCTACGAAATCGAGGACGGGCTGCCGCAGTTTGCGCAGTCCAACAGTTGATCTCACCCTGATCTGTCAGACCGGGGCATATTGACTGGCGGTGTGAAACTCTGCAATGGCCCTGCGCAGTTCAGCGTTTCGAGTGCGTCACGATAGGCTTTATCGAGCGCTGAAAACTTCACGGCTTGCCAGCGGGCATAGTCATCAATCAACAAGGGCTTTATCCAGAGCCGCGCGCTCACGGTGCGGTCCTCCCAGCCGATAAGGTCAAGTGCCTCGACGCGAGCGAAAAGCCGGCGGACGTGGGTGCGTGAAATGGAAAAATGCTTTGAAAGTTCGGCAAAGCGGAGCTGTTCCACCCAGTGGAGCCCGTTTTCAGAATTCAGATTAACGACACGTGCCATTAGGTCATCGAGAATCAGTCCGCCGGATTCTGTCCATACGAAGGTCGCAATGCTTAGCGGCGGTTCGCGCCAGGCCGGGTCCGCTATCAATTGTTTGGCGGCCCGCGGCTGGGCATGGTTGAAAATCTGCGGGTGGCTCTCCAGCGTTCTGACGCGTTCCCCGCCATCGAGAAGATCCAGACTGCGCATCTGGCCGCGGAACCACAGGTACATTGCTTCGTGGCTGACTTCCGTTGGCTCCAACGGTCGGCTTCGACGGTTGGTAAAACCGGGGACATCACGGATGAACTTGTAGGCCTGCATTTCTGCTAGAAAAGCGGTGGCCGTGTTCCTGCTTGCGGCGCCAAATTCCACTATGATTTCAAGCAGGCGAGCCGCTGTGATGCCGGAGAGTGGATTGGCAGGATCGCGCTCAAGGTGAAGCGCGAAAGCGGCATGCGTCAACAGCCATTTCTGTTGCGCTGCCACCAGCCGGGCAACACGCGGAAAGCGGTCGTACAGCTCAATCAGGTGCCGCGCGCCCTGCTGCAAGGTCGGAAGGAATATCGGGTTCGCCATCAGAGCCTGTACTGAAAGGAACCCGGATTCCGCCGGATCGGCGACTGGAGAGTTTGGCAAGCAGTTCATGGCGTAGCGTCAGCCCAATGCTCGTGTTCAATCTGCCGTGTTCAAAGGTTTAGAGAGTAATGATGCCACTTTACTCTTTGATTCCAGTAAACTTACGTTGTGATTATAACGCTTGAGCGTTACGATTTATTCAATAAAATTCAACCGGATGACTCTTCGTTATCCGGTTGACTGGGAGCTGGATCGCAAGACCCTTCTCTGATGCACATAGTTGTTCGTTTCTGGATGCGTGCGGCTCGCAAAGCACGGCTCAGGGGCCTGTTGAATATCACTGCGCCGGATGCACTTTCGACGCCGCAGACAGGGCCGTTTCAAGCCGTGCAACATCCGCCCGCAAAGCGGATATTTCGTTGAGGAGAACCGTATCGATCTTGTGGTGCAGGGCGATCAGTTCGACTTCCGATTTCAGATTAACCTGATAGTCCTTCGACGCGTCGAAACGATCCCTCTCGGCCTGCCGGTTTTGCGACATCATGATGATCGGCGCCTGCAAAGCTGCGACCATGGAAAGGAGCAGGTTGAGGAAGATGAAGGGGTAGGGATCGAACGCCTCGCGCGTCAGAAGCACGGTGTTGGCCACGGTCCATCCGCCAAGAAAGATGAGAAAGCCCACGATGAAGGACCAGGAGCCACCGACCTTGGCAATGTTGTCGGAGAGGCGCTCGCCGAATGACTGGCTGGCACTGAAGGCGGCATTGGTGTCTGTCGAGAGGATCTTGCCTTCGCGCGAGTGATCGAGCACCTCGCGCTCGACATCGCCCAATTCGCTCCGCGGTTTTCCGAACAGGATCTGGGAGACGTCGTTGATTTGGGACATGGCAAGGCTCCGGGGGCGGTGAGCGCTCGTTCTATCGCATTGACCAAATTTCAGAAATCAAAATTCCGGAAAGGCAGCGCATGGATTTGCGATGCCGGGTCACGGGCTCTCATGGCGTTCCCGCCGATGCGTCTACATTGCCGGCGCTGGATAGAGTTCGGCGTGGGACTCAAAGAACCGATCCGTTCCGAAGCGTTTGCCGAACATCATGTCGTGCTGCAGGAAGCGGTAGTCGCGAATGGCAGGGGCAACCTGCTTGGCACGCGACCAGCCAGGCTTTTCCTTGCCCTTGGCGTCGACCAGCATGTAGCGGTCAATGATCGGGTACTGCTTGAACACCCGGCCGAGGAAGCCCGTGTAATAGGGATGCTCGAAGCCGCCCTGCTTGAGGATCTGGTAGGACAGGAAGGCAGGGCTGATGCTGCCGACGTCCTTCTTCGGTCCTGTTTTGTTTGACCAGATGACGAGCGGGGTTTCATGCTGCGCCTTCATCTGCGCGAGTGGACCCTTGCGCTCTGCCGTGACGCCCTTCATGAAGCCGGTGTTCGAATAGACGGTGTTGAGCGGCGGGAGGTGATCGCCGAACAGGACGATGATCGTTTCGCGGTCACGCTTCTTTGCCCAGTCCATCAGCATCTTCAAGCTGTCGTCGGCTTCCTTGACGCCCTGCGCATAGGTGGCGAGCAACTGGCGGTCAGCTTCGGGCAGATCGCCTTCGACCTTGATCGTGTTCTTGGCATAGCGGTTGACTTCGTAGGGGCCGTGGCCCTGCAGGGTAACCGTGAAGAAGAAGAACGGATCGCGCAGTTCATCGGCCTGCCGGATGATTTCCTTGGTCAGCGCTTCATCGGATGCGAAGATGCCGCGCTTCTGCATGACCGGCATATTTTCTTCCGACTTGAAGTCGTCGAAACCGAAGGACTTGTAGACGGCGCTGCGGTTCCAGAACCATTTCTGGAACGGGTGCACGGCACGCGAAACGTAACCTTCGCCGCGGAAGAAGGTGGCGAGCGAGGGGATCGGGTTACGGATATATTGCTGGTAGGGAATGCTGCCATAGGGCAGGAAGGCGTTGGAGAAACCGGTCAGCGCTTCGAATTCCACGTTCGCGGTCATGCCGCCGAATTCCGGCGAGAACACGTCGCCGGACTGCATCTCGCGGATGGTCGGCATCGGATCGGGCGTGAGCGTGACGTTCGGCAGGCGGGTCGGATCCCAGAAGGATTCGCTCATCAGCACGATGACGTCAGGCTTGCCGCGATGGCTGGTGCCGACCGGAAGCGAAGGATTGACGGGGATCTTGTCGATCGCTTCGCCCATGTAGCCTGCAGGTGCCGTGACATTGGCCATCGGCAGGTTGAGCATGAAGGCCATGACGAAACCGTTGTGACGATAATTTTCCGTCTGGTCCCACATCATCGGAATGACCTGCAGCCGGTCGCGAACCCAGGAAAATTGGTTGTAGTCCATGATGTGGTAGAAGGAGACGAGCAGCGGCAGCGTCACCGCCAGCTTGGCCATGCGGCGCTTGCGCGTCATCGTTGGAAAATTCCGCCATGCATAGCGGATCATCAGGGAAAGCCCGATGACGGACAGCACCAGGCCGACGACGATGCCGACAGCCGTCCAGGGGCGATCGCGGACCAGAACGGGCATCAGCTCCATGATTTGGCGGCCGAACAGGAAATCGGTCGGGTAGAGCGGATCGGAGAGAAAGATCTGTTTCTGCTGCGTCAGAAGTGCTGGAATCAGCGCGACGGGGGCAAGCAGCACTGCGGCATAGTTTTCGCGGCCGAACAGCGCGTCCACAGCCAGAAAGACCAGGAAAAATACGCCAGCCGTCGTCCAGGCCGGGCGCATTGGATCGAGAAAGAAAAGACCGGCTTCTGAAATCGAGCTGCGGGCGATCCATTCGACGATGAACACAAGCGTGATAGCAAGAAGCAGCGACAGTGCCAGTCGTCGGGCTAGAGCGACGGCCTTTGGGTAACGAAGCGAAAGCGTTTCCTGCGCGGTAAAAACCTCGGGCGCGGGCGCGGCATGCGTCACCGATTCAAAACTGGCCAAGGTTTTCTCCAATATCACAAAACATTCGTACAAGTGTCATACAGCTGTCATTTTGAACAGGGGATGAATAAGTCAGGCGCTGCTGCGCCTGCCGGTTTCCCCGCAATCCTTCTTGCTCATCCGGTCGAGCGGTAGGCGAGAAGACGAACGCCGCCGGAAGCGTGGCAGCTTCACGAAGCACCTGCATTTTTTCGGTTTTCGAGGCATCGGCGTGGGCATTTTGATGCGGGATGCGCTAAATAAGTCCGGTATCCATGTTGCGTCCCAGAATGACAAGTGAAGACAGGCCTGCCATGACCCTGCAAAAGACCATCTCCAATACATTCCGCATCGCTGTCGCGCAGCTCAATCCCACCGTCGGCGATATTGTCGGCAACCTTGCCAAGGCGCGCGAGGCCCGCGCGGATGCGGCGCGGCATGGGGCGGACCTTCTGCTTCTGACGGAATTGTTCATCTCGGGTTATCCGCCCGAAGACCTGGTTCTGAAACCGGCTTTCCTGAACGCCTGTCGCAAGGCGATCGACCAGTTGGCTGCCGACACGGCGGATGGCGGGCCGGGTGTGATCATCGGTTTCCCCAGGCAGGACGAGACGGGCCGGTACAATTCAGTCGCCGTTCTCGATGGCGGCATTGTCATTGCCGTGCGCGACAAGGTCGATCTGCCGAACTATGGCGAGTTCGACGAGAAGCGCGTCTTCGATCAGGGGGCGATGCCGGGACCGGTGAATTTTCGCGGCGTGCGGCTCGGCATTCCGATCTGCGAGGACATCTGGGGCGATCTCGGTGTCTGCGAGACGCTGGCGGAAAGCGGCGCCGAAATCCTGCTGTCGCCGAACGGATCGCCCTACTATCGCGACAAGATCGACGTCCGCCACCAGATCGTCATCAAGCAGGTGATCGATACCGGCCTTCCCATGCTCTATGCCAACCAGCTTGGCGGCCAGGACGAACTGGTTTTCGACGGCGCGAGCTTTGCCGTCAATACCGACAGGCTGCTTGCCTTCCAGATGAGCCAGTTCGAAGAGGCCGTCTCCATTTCGGAATGGACGCGCGAGGAGGGCGGTTGGATCTGCGGCAAGGGGCTGATGTCGCGCCTGCCGGAAAAGGAGGAGGCGGACTACCGCGCCTGCATGATCGGCCTGCGTGACTACGTCAACAAGAACGGCTTCAAGAATGTCGTGCTGGGCCTTTCCGGCGGTATCGATTCGGCGATCTGCGCAGCGCTGGCTGTCGATGCGCTGGGCGAGGAGCGGCTGCGCACCGTCATGCTGCCCTATCGCTACACCTCGATGGATTCCTTCAAGGATGCCGAGGACTGCGCCAAGGCGCTGGGCTGCCGTTATGACGTGATTGCGATCGAGGAGCCCGTGCAGGGTTTTATGAACGCGCTTGCCGATACGTTCGAAGGAACCGAGTCCGGCATTACCGAGGAAAACCTGCAGAGCCGCGCGCGTGGCGTCATCCTGATGGCGCTGTCGAACAAGTTTGGCTCCATGGTGGTGACGACAGGCAACAAGTCGGAAATGTCGGTCGGCTACGCCACGCTCTACGGCGACATGAACGGCGGCTTCAATCCGATCAAGGACCTCTACAAGATGCAGGTCTATGCGCTGTCGCGCTGGCGCAACACCACCGTGCCGCCCGGCGCGCTCGGCCCCTCCGGCGAGGTGATCCCGAAGAACATCATCGACAAGGCGCCGTCCGCCGAATTGCGGCCCAACCAGACCGACCAGGATTCGCTGCCGCCCTATCCGGTGCTCGACGACATTCTGGAATGCCTGGTCGAAAAGGAGATGAGCACGGAGGAGATCGTCGCCCGCGGCCATGATGTGCCGACGGTGCACCGGATCGAGCACCTGCTCTATGTCGCCGAATACAAGCGCCGCCAGTCGGCGCCGGGGGTGAAGATCACCCGCAAGAATTTCGGGCGCGATCGCCGCTATCCGATCACCAATCGTTTTCGCGACCGCTGACCTCCAGGGAAAGAGACGCCGTGCGCAGTTCCGTTGAAATTTTCGATATCCAAACGGGGAAGCGCGTGTCGTTTGGCAGACGGACGATCTCGTCGAGGCGCCGAATTTTGCGCCGGACGGGCAGTCGCTGGTGATCAATGGCGACGGGTTGCTCTACCGGTTACCGCTGGATGGCGGCGAACCCGTGCGGATCGACACTGGCTTTGCCGTCAACTGCAACAACGACCATGGCATTTCGCCTGACGGTGCGACGATCGTCATCAGCGATAAGACCGAATTCGGAAAATCGACCATCTACACGCTGCCAGCCGACGGTGGCGTGCCGACGCAAGTGACGCCCAACCTGCCGTCCTACTGGCACGGCTGTTCGCCCGACGGTCTGACGCTTTCCTATTGTGGCATCCGCGATAATGTTTTCGACATCTACACGATCCCGGTGACCGGCGGCGAGGAGACCCGGCTGACCTTCGGCGAGGGGCGCAATGACGGGCCGGACTATGCGCCGGACGGGCAGTGGATCTATTTCAACTCCAGCCGCACCGGCCGCATGCAGATCTGGCGCGTACGTCCTGACAGTTCCGATGTCCAGCGCATCACCGACAGCGAATATGGAGACTGGTTTCCCCATCCATCGCCCGATGGAAAACGTCTGCTGGTGCTTTCCTATGACGGTGACGTCTTCGACCATCCGCGCGACCTTGACGTCCGCCTGCGGCTTATGGACCCGGATGGCGGCAATGCCCGCGTGCTGTTTAACCTGTTCGGCGGGCAGGGCACGATCAACGTCCCCTGTTGGGCGCCGGACGGCCAGGCATTTGCCTTCGTGCGTTATGAGCCAGCACTGGACTGAACCGGCAGGTTTTAATCCTTTCCCAACCAGCTTGTTTAAAAGAAATTTCCAGTTTCCCGGCTATGCTTTCCGTAATCCGGCGGCGTTGCCCTTGAGGCTGACAGGCGCCCAAAAGGACGAGGGGCGTCATGGCGTGGACTGAGGGCAGGCGCGGTGAAGGCAAGGCTGTTCTCGGCATTCATATGGCCTGCGCCGTGGTTGCTGTTCTGCTTGTCGCCAGCCTGGCTTTTGTTCTTGATCGCGCCGTCTTCGAAGCTGACCGTTTTGGTCTGTCGTCAGAGCGGAAGCTGGTCTCCAGTGACTTGCAGCACCAGATCGATGCCGTGGTGCAGTACCAAGCGGAACTCTCGTTCTGGGGCAAGACCTATGCGCAGATTGAAGCGGGTCGTTTTTCGCAGGCGTTCGTCACCGAGGAGGTGATCGAATGGTTGTGGGCGGATTTTGGCTTTTCCTGGATGATTTTTACCGGGCGTGTCGGACAGCCGATTCTATCGGTTCACGACGGGCGCGAAGTCTCGCCCGAGACGGGCGCGGCAACGCTGAAATGGGTCGCGGATCTTGTCGCGAAGGCAAATGGAATTTACGAGGTGGCGCTGAAGCCGGATGATGGCGGATGGCGCATCGCAGCGAGTGCCAAAGATCGGGATGGCTTGACGGTCCCGGTTCCGAACATCCACGCAGCCGACTTGCGCATGGTCGATGGCCGAATGAGCATCGTGGTCGTGCAGGCCGTTATACCGGAATCGCTGAAGATCGAGGCAAGCCGTCGCGCTCCCGTTTTCATGGTGACGGTGAAGCCCTTCACCGAGAGGATGCTGGTCAACATGCAGAAGCGGCTATCCGTCCGCAATCTGACTTTCCAGCCGCTCAACAAGGTGTCGGCCAGCTCTATCCATACTCCCCTCAACGACTGCGCGCGATCCGACTGCATGGTCGCGGCTTGGACACCGCGGGCGCCGGGGGCTTCGTGCGTTCCGAAACATTGCCGAGCGTTCTTGCCATTGCCACTGCCGGAGCCCTGCTGATGGCCTTTATCGCGGCGCGCTTCGGCAGGGTGTTCGCGGCGCTTCAGAAGAGCGAGGCGGAAAACGGCTATATGGCCAAACATGACCGCCTGACCGGACTGCTGAATAGGAGTGGTTTCGACGAGACGCTGAACGCCGCAGTGCGATCGGTCTCGAAACAGCCATTTGCCCTGCTCTGCATCGATCTGGACAAGTTCAAGGCAGTCAATGACGCGCATGGTCATCCCGCCGGCGATGCCATGTTGAAAACCATTGCATCGCGCTTTGCAGCCCGGATTGGTGACATGGGTGCTGTCGCTCGGCTGGGCGGTGATGAATTCGCAGTGGCGATTCCGCTCCGTAACCGGCAGGACATTGTGTCCCTTGCCCACGCCCTGATTGTCGATGCGCAGGTACCGATCCCCTTCGAGGGGCAATTGCTGCGCGTCGGCAGCAGTATCGGCGTCGCGTTTGCCCCGGAGCATGGGGTGACGCCGCGTGACCTGGTGCCGCAGGCGGACCGGGCGCTCTATCTTGCCAAGAACCGTGGACGCAATCGCGTGCAGACGGCCGACGATCTTTCCGACGACGTGGGTGTGGTAAAGACCGGGCAGGCGGCCTGATCCTTGCGTCATCCTGTCCCGGCAGGGATGTTGAACGGCGTTATCACCTCGACTGCGGAAAGTTGATGGCGGACCGGTGTCGACAAGGCACGATGCCGATGCAGGATTGCCCTGAAGACTGTGCGTACATCTGTCTTCAGGTCATGGTGAAGGACGAAGTGAATGTCGCCTTGGCGCAGCAGAGCCAGATTGCCGGCATCGAGATCATGGGCAACGAAAATGCTGCAGGCCCGACCGGCACCCTTGAAGGCGGCAATGACCGCGCGGTTGCCGCCGCCGATCGAATAGGCTGCGTTGATGCCCGGATGTTTTGCGAGCGCCGCCGAAGCCAGCTGTCCTGTCGCCTCGTCCCTGCCGTAGCCTTCGCTGATCTCTACAAGGTCGATCAACGGATAGCGATCCCGCAGCGTGCGGCGAAAGCCGATCTCGCGTTCCTCCTCGCCACGGAATCGGTTGCTGGACAGGGTGACGAGCGCGGTTGCTGGAGAGCCTGCGAAGCGCTCGCCGATCAGATAGGCCGCGGTTTCGCCGGCGGCGCGATTGTCGGCGCCGGCATAGGCCGTGCGCGGCGCATTCGGCAGATCGGTTACCAGTGTTACCACCGGGATGCCGGCCTGTTCGAGCCGCGTGACGGCAAGGCTGATCTCCGGCACATCCGGTGCCTTGAGCACAATGCCATCGGTGCCGCGCAGACGAATACGGTCGAGGCTTTGAACGATATCCTGCGGGCGTATGGTCTCAGTAAAATGAAAGCGGGAGCGGAAGACGGTCGGCATGAAGGTTGCCGCCTCGCTCTCAAAGGCGTGCCGCACGGTCTCCGTAAAACGTTCAGGCGCTTCCATGACGATGTCGATGGCGAATTTGCGGCCGTGGACCTCAAGGCCAGCCTGCTGTTTTTCAAGCTCGCCGATCGCTGCATGGACGCGCTGCTGCGTCTGTCGGCGCACACCGTCGCGGCCGTTCAGCACCCGATCGACGGTCGCAGTCGAGACGCCGGCCTGAAAGGCGATATCCTTGACCAGAAAATCATGCGCCATGGCGGCCCGCCGTCCTGATGGTTTTTTGATGGATTTCTGCTCTATAACAGCTTTCGGCCCGGCGTATAGTCCATCCATCCACCGGGAGGAAACGGGATGAAGACGGACAACAGCGCCATGCTGCGCGCAGGCCGCGTCTGGCTGACGGAATCAGCCTGCGACATTGAGGATTTTCGGGCACAGGTCGAACGCAATGTTGCGCTTGCCGACTATCCGCATGCCACGGCTGTCGAGAAGAATGTGCTGATCTATGACGGCAACCTTTTGCAGGAGGTGGCTGGAACCCCGGAGGGGCGCCGGGCGGTGCTTGCGGAAATCTGCGAGGCCTTTGCGACGGGACCCGGTGTCGTCGTCATCAAGCAGGCCTATGCGGATACGGCTGTGATCGACGCGGCCAGCATCATTTTCGACGATATCATCAACGAGCAGCACCAGACGAATAAAGGCGGCGGCGACCACTTCGCCAAGCCGGGTGCCAACGACCGAATCTGGAATTCACTCGAAAAACATTGCCTCAGAAATCCGGAAAATTTCGCGGCCTATTATGGCAATGCTTTGATCGCGCTTGCCAGCGAGGCCTGGCTTGGCCCGAGCTACCAGATGACGGCGCAGGTCAATCGCGTCAATCCGGGCGGGGCCGCGCAATCGGCGCATCGGGATTATCATCTCGGCTTTCAGACGTCTGAAATCATCGAGCAGTTTCCGGCGCATGTGCACCGCCTGTCGCCGGTGCTGACCCTTCAGGGCGCGGTTGCCCATTGCGACATGCCGCTTGAAAGCGGGCCAACGCTGTTCCTGCCGTTCAGCCAAGCCTATGAACCGGGCTATCTTGCACTGAAGCGTCCGGAGTTCCGGGACTATTTCGATCGGCACCATGTGCAATTGCCGCTTGAAAAGGGCGATCTCGTATTCTTCAACCCGGCCTTGTTCCACGCCGCCGGCACCAATCGCTCGGAGGGCATCAAGCGGGTCGCCAACCTGCTGCAGGTTTCCTCGGCGTTCGGCCGGGCGATGGAGACGGTCAATCGCGAGCGGATGAGCGGTGTGCTGTATCCGGCCCTGAAGGCGATGCTGGCAAAGGGCCGGCTGTCCGTGGCGGAGGCCGACCATGCCATTACCTCCTGCGCCGAGGGGTACTCCTTCCCGACCAACCTCGACCTCGACCCGCCGATCGGCGGTCTCGCGCCGAAAACCCAGGCGCAACTGATGCGGGAAGCTTTGGCGGCAGGCTGGGAAGCGCCGGCCTTTGTCGAAGCGCTGGCGCAGCAGGCTGCAAAGAAGCTTAGCTAAACCGGACAGGATTACCTGGACAGTCCATCCGCTCGTCGGACGGAAGGGGCTGGACTTGAAGAAAATGGAGGAGAGACAATGACCAAGGATTATGGGCGTCTGGACGGAAAGATCGCCATTGTTACCGGCGGAACGCAGGGTTTGGGCGCGACTATTGCCGGGCTTTTTGCCGAGCGGGGGCCGCAGGCATCGTGATATGCGGGCGCAATGCCGGCAAGGGCGAGGCCAAGGCGGCCGAGATCGGGAAGGCGACGGGAACGAGAGTGGTCTACGTTCAGGCGGATCTTGAAAAGGTGGAGGACGCCGCAAAGGTGGTTGCCGCCTGCGATGCGGCTTTCGGCCGTGTCGATTCGCTGGTCAATGCCGCCGCGATCACCGACCGGGGCACGATCCTCGATACGAGCCCGGAACTGTTCGACCGCATGTTCGCGATCAATGTGCGCGCGCCGTTCTTCCTGATGCAGGAGACAATCAAGGTCATGCGCCGCGAGAAGATCGAAGGCACGATCGTCAATATCGGCTCCATGTCGGCCAAGGCCGGCCAGCCCTTCATCAGCGCCTATTGTGCTTCCAAGGGCGCGCTGGAGACGCTGACCAAGAACACGGCCTATGCGGTATTGCGCAATCGTATCCGGGTCAACGGCCTGAACATCGGCTGGATGGCGTCCGAAGGTGAGGACCGCATCCAGCGGGAATTCCACGGTGCGCCAGCCGATTGGCTGGAGAAGGCGGCGGCCAGCCAGCCGTTCGGGCGGCTCGTCGATCCGGCCGAGGTTGCGCGTGCCTGCGCCTATCTGTCGTCGGCAGAATCCGGCCTGATGACCGGCTCGGTGATCTGCTTCGACCAGTCGATCTGGGGCGCCTACGACGGATCACCGCACCCGGACGCGCCGATCTGAGGTGGAGCTAAGTCACGGGTTGGCGGCGGCCTTGCTTTCGGCTGCCCCTTATGCCCATATCCAGCCTGTCAGGTGCCTGCGCAAGCAGGAGAATCGGAATCCGGCGAACGTCCGGAACGTGCCCAACGCTGTGACGGGGACGATCACGCCACAAAGGTCCGGCAGTTTTGCAGACCATGCCACTGGAGCCGCAAGGAGCCGGGAAGGCGGCGGGATCGGTTGATCCGAAGTCAGAAGACCGGCCTGACACGATAGACCGGACCCGTATGGACGGCGGGAGGTTTCGCATTGTTGGGGATCAAACGATGCTACCGGACCGCACCGACCGCATGGTCGAGGCGCAGGCCTTCTCCTGCGAAGACAAGAATGCCGTCTACCGCGCCATCGAAACGCGCCGGGACGTGCGCGACCAGTTCCTTCCAGAGCCGCTTGCCGACGATGTCGTGCAGCGTTTGCTGGGCGCCGCCCACAGCGCGCCATCCGTCGGCTTCATGCAGCCCTGGAACTTCATTCTCGTGCGCGACGCTGCGATCAGGGCCAGGGCCCATGCCGCCTTCAGCCTCGCCAATGAGGAGGCCGCGCTGATGTTCTCAGGCGCGACGCAGGACACGTATCGTTCGCTCAAGCTGGAAGGCATTCGCAAGGCGCCGCTCAGCATTTGCATTACCTGTGATCCGACACGCGGCGGCAAAGTCATCCTCGGACGCACCCACAATCCCCGCATGGACGCCTATTCGACGGTGTGCGCCGTGCAGAACCTCTGGCTTGCCGCCCGCGCGGAAGGTGTCGGTGTCGGATGGGTCAGCATTTTCCGGGACCGCGACGTCCGCGAGATTCTTGCGATTCCCGAGCATATCGAGATCATTGCCTGGCTCTGCCTTGGCTATGTCGACACCTTGTATGCGGAGCCGGAATTGGCGGTGAAGGGCTGGCGGCAGCGCTTGCCACTCGAGGATCTGATCTTCGAGGATCGCTGGGGTGCGAGCAGTTCAAGCGACAGATAAATCAGTTGCTCTGGACTGGCTGATAGCCGGGCCCGGTCGGGTGTTTGAGGTCGATCGCCGATTCCTGCGGTGGCAGGAAGGTCGGACCGACGACCCGGACTTTCGCATTGGAAGGATCGTAGGGCCGGTCTTCGACGACGGCAGCCGCCTTTTCCTTGCCAGACGGCGTGGTGACCGCGATGATCGAAGAACCGTCGGCCGGCAAGCTTTGTTTTGCAATCACGGGCTGTTCGACCCCGAAGCCGGAAACGGCAGCCGGTTTGCAGCCACACTGTCCTGCCGTCTGACCGTGGTCACGGGTGCGGTAGGCAAAAGCGGTCGGCAGGTGCGTATAAGGCTGGCCCGTCACGGCCGATACCATCTCGTCGGTTTCTTCGGTTGCCAGTGAATGAAAATAGAGTTCCGTTTCCGCGCCCGGGCAACGGCGCTCGCAGGCCACGGAATCGCGTTGGAAATCGGCGGGTGTCGCATTTCCTGAAATCGGGAAGAAGGCGCCGTCGCAGGTCCGCACACACATCGTGCGCAGGGGCCCTCCATCGAGGGAGGGAACGCCGAGGTCGTCGATGTCCGTGCTGCCGCGCAGCATCGTGAACGTCTCGCCGGCTTTCGGAAGCCCTTCGAGGATGTTGCGATGGATTTCGGGTTCCGACGCCGATGCGTTGATGACGTCGTCTTGTTGCTCGCTGCAGCGATTGACATCGAGCGCCGCGAGGATGCGGCGGCGATTGATGTCGTTGTCGCCGCCAGACACCAGATGCTGGCGACGGGCCTTGAGCGTGTCGAGGTCGTTTTCCATCTGGCCGATGGTCGCTTCCATGCTGTCGCAGGCATCCGCATTCGGTCCACCGACGATGATGATGCTGCCGCTGCTGCATCCAAGGCGGCGGCGTTCGTTGCGCGCCTTGCGCAGGTCGAGATTTTGACGGGAGATCGCGGCGGTGTAGTCGCGAGCGTTGGCATTGCTGGTGACGATTTTTGGCAGGTTCGACAGGCGTGTATTCAGCCTGTCGCAGACGGCTGACGCCTGCGCAGAAACGCTCATGGCCACGAATAACGGCAGGACAAGCGCCGCAATAGCTGCCGAACGGTAGGACACGTGTTTCATCTCTCGTCTGAGCGGGCCGCAGGGTGTTGCCTTGCGGCAAATCGCGCATTTTCCAAGCAGCGCCATCATAGCGGCATTCGCGAAGGGTGCAACGCGCTCACTGACTTTACGTTAACAAGGCTGTTTGGCATACGGACGAGACGGGCTGTGGAGGCAGCCCGTCTCGTCCGTCCGATTTCTACGCGGCGCGCGCCGTTTCCAGCGACATGGGGGATGCCAGCACCGAGCCATCGAGCCGGGCTGCCGACTTCATGGTATCGAGCAGGTCTGCCGTCACCTCCCAGGCGACGGCGACGGCCTGCACCGATCCTATCCTCTGTGGCTCACCGATGCGTTCGCCGGGGCAACCCATGCGTCGGAACATGCGCTCGAGAAATACGTCGGTGACGGTCACGATATGGCTAAGGCTGGACGCCAGGCCGAGTTCTCCGACGCCGCACATCAGTTCGGCAGCGGCGATCGTCACCTGATTGGATGCGCGGTCCTGCGAAATCTCCGGATCGATGCAGAAGCGGCTCGATTCCCAGACCGAGGCGCTGCGGATCTGTGGATTGTCGCCGAGCAGGATGGGAAAGGTGTCGTCGAGCATGTTCGGACCGAGCGTCGGCAAAAGCCGAAGCGATCCGCGCAGACGTCCCGTCTCGTCGTCGTAGGACAGGACGTAGAGAGGATTGGCATCGTCATAGTCGTCAATCTCCCAAGCACCGCGCACGGATACGTCCCATTTCAGGAGGTCGTGGAAGACACGCTTTCGCAAGCGGAACATCGCATCCATTTCTTGCGGATGGAGTTTACTACTCTTATTGTTCAATATCCTGATCATCGTTCGCTCCTGTCACGGGTTGTGAGGAGACGATGCTGTCAGGGATGATTGTGATGCAAAACTGTCGGTAGTGACAGGTTGCTGATACACGTCATAATGCCGTAGCCTGCTGCAGGATCAGGCAAAGCGGTCCCATAACAGGGGGATACCGGGGCGGTTGAAGACGATCAGGAAACAGGAATCAGAGATTGACGCACAGCTTGGGCAACCGCCTGGGTATTGGAGACCACGTTCAGTTTACGCCGGGCATTGGTCATGAAGAACCTTACGGTTCGTTCGGTAATTCCGAGAATCGTAGCAATTTCCCAATAACTTTTTCCCGCTGCTGCCCAGCCGAGAACCTCAGTCTCCCTGTTTGTCAGGGCAATCGCATCAGGCAGGGGATCGAGACGCCGTTCATCGCTTTCGAGAAGAGAGGCATGAAAAAGATTAGCCAGCAACTGGAAATCCCGCAGATGAAGGCGGCGGTAAGCCGTCCATTCGGCGGCGGGCATGTCCGCCTGAATCATCAGCCTTGCACAGCGTCGGGTTGGCGCCGATAGCGGCAGGATAACGCCTTCCGCGGGGTGGCCGAAGTAAAGCGCCGCTTGAAACAACGCTTCGGGATATCGTCTGCGGGCTTCGCCGAGATCGATGGGTCGTACGTCGCTTGACGGCATCTTCAGGACAGCGTCGATACAACCGGAATCACTGACGAGGTAGGCTTCAACAAGGGACGTGTCGAAGGTATGGTGGATCCGATGAATACGGAAGCCGCGCGAAAGCAACTCTACGTCCGCATATATCATGTTCGCGATGTGGAACGTGCTGCGCATCAGGGCGAAAAACCGTTTTGGTTCAACGGCTTTTTCGCTTTCCATAATGTCCAGCAGGTCAAAGAATGCCTGTTGGTCAGCCATGCGCCAATACCCTGTTATTTTATGGGATTTAGCATGCTAACGGTTCTGCTGCTTGTCCAGTACAATTTTGAGTACACAGGAGATTTTGATCTATTTACAACCTAGGGTTGCATAAATAGTCACTTTTAAACACTTTCCTGCAGTGTCATTCCGGATAGGAGGCCTCGACGACGGCAAGTGCCGCCATGTTGACAACTCCCCGCGATGTCACCGACGGCGACAGGATATGGGCGGGCAGGGCGGTTCCGAGCAGGATCGGCCCGACATGCAGGCTGTCTGTCATGGTCTTGACGACACCGAGCGTGATGTTGGCGGCATCCAGGTTTGGGAAGACCAGAAGATTGGCTTCACCGGCAAGCGTCGAATTCGGCATGACGCGGCGGCGCAGGATTTCCGAAATCGCGGAATCGCCATGCATTTCGCCGTCCGCCTCTAGGTCAGGGGCCAGTTCGCGAACCAGTTGGATTGCCTTGCGCATCTTGAAGGCGCTTTCGGAATCGCGCGATCCGAAATTGGAATGGGAGACCAGGGCCGCACGCGGCGTGATGCCGAAGCGGCGGATTTCCTGCGCGGCCATTACCGTCTTCTGGGCGATTTCCTCGGCCGTCGGATTGAAGGTCACATAAGTATCGGTGAGGAAGGTCGCGCCGCGCTGCGAGATCAAAAGGCTGAGCGCGGAGAAATCCAGCACGCCTTTGCGCATGCCGATGATCTGCGAAACGTCGCGCAGGTGCCGGCTGTAGCGGCCTTCGACGCCGCAGATCAGCGCATCGGCTTCGCCGCGCTTGACGGCGAGCGCGCCGATTACCGTCTGGTTGGTGCGCACGATCGTGCGGGCGGCTTCCGGGATGACGCCGAGGCGGCCGACAAGCGCGAAATATTCCTCGACATAGTCGCGAAAGCGCGGATCGCCTTCGGGATTGACCACTTCGAAATCCGTGTCCGGACGGATGCGCAGGCCGTAGCGCTTCAGGCGCGATTCGATGATCTGCGGGCGGCCGATGAGGATCGGGCGGGCGGTGCCGTCCTCGAGAAGCACCTGGGCGGCGCGCAGGACGCGCTCGTCTTCACCTTCCGCGAAGATGACGCGGTTCTTCTGGGCGTTTTTGGCGGCCGCGAAGATCGGCTTCATGATGAAGCCGGAGCGGAAGACGAAGCGGTTCAACTGGTCGAGATAGGCATCGAAATCGGCGATCGGCCGGTCAGCGACGCCGCTATCGGCGGCAGCCTTTGCGACGGCCGGCGCGATGCGCAGGATCAGCCGCTGGTCGAACGGCGAGGGGATGAGATAATCGGGGCCGAAAATCGGCGTCTCGCCGGAATAGGCGCGGGCCGCGACATCCGACGGTTCCTCGCGGGCAAGGGCCGCGATGGCGCGTACCGCCGCCATCTTCATCTCTTCGTTGATCGTGCGGGCACCGCAATCGAGCGCGCCGCGGAAGATATAAGGGAAACACAGGACATTGTTGACCTGGTTGGGGAAGTCGGAGCGGCCGGTGCAGATCATCGCATCCGGGCGGGCCGCGCGCGCCAGTTCCGGCATGATTTCCGGGTTTGGATTGGCGAGCGCCATGATGAGAGGCTTTTCGGCCATCTGCACCAGAAGCTCCGGCTTCAGCACGCCGGCGGCGGACAGGCCGAGGAAGACGTCCGCTCCGCCTATGCTGTCGGCGAGAACGCGATTTTTGCTGTCCTGCGCATAGATCGACTTCCACTGGTCCATCAGCACTTCGCGGCCGACATAGACGAGGCCCTCGAGATCGTGGACCCAAATGTTTCGCGCTGCGCTCCGAGCGTGACGAGAAGGTTGAGGCAGGCAAGCGCCGCGGCACCGGCACCCGATGTGACGATCTTTGCCTTGGCGATATCCTTGCCGGCGAGTTCCAGGCCATTCAGGATCGCGGCCGCAACGATGATCGCCGTGCCGTGCTGGTCGTCGTGGAAGACGGGAATGTCCATCTTCTCACGCAGGCGGCGTTCGACTTCGAAACATTCTGGCGCCTTGATGTCCTCGAGATTGATGCCGCCGAAGGTGGGCTCCAGCGCCGAGATGACGTCGACCATGCGGTCGATTTCCGGCGCGTCGATCTCGATGTCGAAGACGTCGATGCCGGCGAATTTCTTGAACAGGACAGCCTTGCCTTCCATGACCGGCTTGGAGGCGAGCGGGCCGATATTGCCGAGCCCCAGCACCGCTGTACCGTTGGAAATGACGGCGACCAGATTGGCGCGCGCGGTATAGTCGGCAGCCGTCGATGGATCGTCGCGGATGGCAAGGCAAGGGGCCGCAACGCCGGGAGAATAGGCGAGCGCGAGGTCACGCTGATTGCCGAGCGGCTTGGTCGGCTGGATCTCGAGCTTGCCCGGACGTGGGTAGCGGTGGAAGAACAGCGCCTGTGCGTCGAGATCGCCGCTTTCCGGAACTTCTGGATTCTTTGCCTTGTCGCCGGTGTTCATGCTCGATCCTCAACTATTCTTTTGCGGTTCTTTTTGCATGAAAAAATCGCGGCGTACAGTTTCGAAAACCCGTTTTGCCCAGACCGCACTCTGTCACGCGACATCCCGGTGTCATTCTCCTGAAACAAGAGTCTGGTTTTGAGTGCGGGAACACAGTCCGAACCGCGAGGCAGGCATGACAGCCGAAACAAACCCGTCATCCACCCGTCACTATAAAACCCTGTTTATTTCAGACGTCCATCTCGGCTCCAAGGCGGCAAAGACCGACTATCTGCTGGATTTCCTGCGGCTGCATGATGCCGACACCATCATCCTGGTCGGCGACATCATCGACGGCTGGCGGTTGAAGCGCAGCTGGTATTGGCCGCAGCCCTGCAATGACGTTGTCCAGAAACTGCTGCGCAAGGCACGCAAGGGCACGCGCATCATTTATATCCCCGGCAATCACGACGAATTCATGCGGGATTTCCCCGGCGTGCATTTCGGCGGCATCGAAGTCGCCCAGCGCCATATGCACGAGGCGGCCGATGGGAAACGTTATCTCGTGCTGCACGGCGATGAATTCGATGTCGTGGTGCGCAATGCGCGGCTGCTCGCCTATCTCGGCGATTGGGCCTACGACATGGCGATTGTCATCAATATCGGATTATCGGCGGTCCGTCGCCGCCTCGGCATGCCGTACTGGTCGTTTTCCGCCTGGGCCAAGCTGCAGGTCAAGCATGCGGTGAATTTCATCGGCGAGTTCCAGCGCGTGGTGGCTGATGAAGCCCGCCGCGCCGATGCCGATGGCGTGATCTGCGGCCATATCCACCACGCCGTCATCGAGGAGATCGATGGCATCCGCTACATCAATACCGGCGACTGGGTGGAAAGCTGCACAGCCATTGCCGAGCATGAAGACGGCACCATGGAACTGCTTACCTGGCAGCAGGTGAGAAGCGTGCCCGCCGAGCGCGAGGATACATCCGAAGTCGAAATGCTGATGACCCGTGCACTTGCGCAACACGCAGCCTGAAAAACCGCTGTAGCGAATTCTGGCATCTGGCTGCAGGACGGGCGCTCGTGATAGGCCTTTTAGGTATTCATCAGGTCTTTTCATGATTCCGTCTTCCTCGGCTCCGTTTCGTCAGGATGCGCCTGCACATTTCGCCTTGCGCACCGCTCTTCTTTTCTGTGCCCCGCTGATCGTCAACGGGTTCGCCATGCCGTATTTTCCGGTTTGGCTGAGTACGCTGTCGCTCAATGATTTCGAGATCGGCATCATCCTCGCCGTGCCGCTGTTAGTCCGCGTCATCACGGCGCCATTGGTGGGCCTGCTTGCGGATCGTATCGGCGAGCGGGCGCGGGTTCTCGTCTGGTCGGGCATGCTGTCGCTGCTTACCGCGCTCGCCTTGTTCGTGTCGCACAGTTTCTGGTTCGTGCTGATCATCTACGCTGTGCAGGGCGCCGTCTATTCTCCCTATGTGCCGATCGTCGAGGCCATCGCGCTGACGGGCGTGCGCCGGTGGCATTTCGACTATGGCCAGATGCGGCTTTGGGGCTCGGTGGCCTTCATCGGCGCGACCATGCTCGGTGGCGTGCTGATCGGGATATACGGCGGAGACATGGTGCTGCCGGCGATGGCGGGTGGTTTTGTCCTGACGATCATCACTGCGCTCGCTGCACCGCGAGTCGGTCGCCCGCGCCAGCCATCAGTGGTGGCAACGCTAACCTCGCCGCCGCCGCGCGCCTTGCGTGCCCGCGATCTCCAACTGCTCCTGATCGGCGTGACGCTGGTCAATGCCAGCCACGCCATGCTGTTTGCCTTCTCGGCGATCTATTGGCAGCACATCGGTTTCACCGGCACCGAGATCGGCCTCCTCTGGAGTGCAGGGGTGCTTGCGGAAATTGTCATGTTCTTCTTCACCAAGGCGATCACGCGACGCTTCAGCATCTGGACGATGATTTTCTCGGGCTGTCTGCTGGCGGTGGTGCGCTGGATCATCTTTCCGATGCCGCTCGGCTTCTGGGGCTATTTCGTGCTCCAGTGTTTCCACGCCTTCACCTATGCGATCATGCACACAGGCATGCAGAACCGCCTTGTTCAGCGCGTGCCAGAAGCGCAGGAATCCTCGGCGCAGGGGCTGTATTTCTTCTACACGGGATTGTTCACGGCGATCCTGACCTTGATCTCGGGCTATCTCTACAGCTGGTACGGCGTCGATGGCTTCTACGCGATGTCGGTGGTGGCGCTCGCTGGCTTCGGCTTTGCAACAGCGTCGTTCTTGTCTCAGCCCCAGAGATCGGCCGTCGGCGGGAAGACCAGCGAGGCTTCGTAGCGCAGACCGGGCTCGCGGTCCCTCGCCAAGAGAAGAGGACCGTCAAGATCGACGAAATCGGCGCCCTGGGCCAAAAGGACAGCCGGCGCCATTGCAAGCGAGGTGCCGACCATGCAGCCGATCATCGTTTTCAGTCTGAGCGCCTTGGCTGTATCGCGCATCAACAGCGCTTCGGTCAGGCCACCCGCCTTGTCGAGCTTGATGTTGATCGCGTCGTAGCGGTTGCAAAGCGCGGCAAGATCCACCGTCTGGTGGACGCTTTCATCGGCGCAGACCGGCACCGGTCGAGCGATGGCGGCAAGTGCCTCGTCCTTGCCGGCCGGCAGCGGTTGTTCGATCAGCGAGACGCCGGCCGCCAGACAGACCGCGAAATGATGGGCCAGATTGTCCGGCGTCCAGCCTTCATTAGCGTCAAGGATGAGCCCGGTGCCCGGCGCGGCTTCGCGGACCGCGCGAATGCGCGATTCGTCATCGCCGGTACCGACTTTGACCTTGAGCAGCGCCCGGTGGGCATATCGCGCAGCCTGGGCCGCCATCACCTCCGGCTCACCCAGAGAAATCGTATAGGCCGTCGTCAGGGGCCTGGGTTGGTCCATGCCGGCGATCACGTAGGCCGGTTTGCCTGCGGCCTTGGCTTCGAGGTCCCAGAGCGCGCAATCAATGGCATTGCGGGCGGCGCCGGCTTTCATCGTTTCGCGTAAGCCGTGCCGGTCCATTCCGCGTTCGATCGACACACGCGCCGCTTCGATGTGGGCCATCACGCCTTCGATGGTCTCGCCATAACGCGCATAGGGCACGCATTCGCCGATGCCCTTTTTCCCGTTTGCCTCGATCGTGCAGGTGACGACCGAGGCGACGGTCTTGGAGCCGCGCGAAATCGTGAACTGCCCGGCAATCGGGAAGTGCTCGACGGCGCAATGAAGGGAAATCGTCATGGAACATCTCCGGATGCAGGGCGTTATCAGTCGCGTATAATCCGTCCGATGCTTTCCATCGGTGACAGAGGCGCGCCGAGCGGCTATGAGTCGCTGGTGTTTTATCAAATGTAGCCTTTGCTGGAAGACCTCATCGACGTGACGCGTTCCCATGCCCCGACCGATGCCAACGTTGAGATCGAAGATGGCCGCGACGATAGTGCGCGCGTCTATCGTTTCAGTGGCGACTGGCGTAACCGCTCGGTTCACGCCATGGCGGACAGGCTGGGCGGCCTGAAGGGTGACGCGGCGACAGGCTCTGTCGCCTTCGATTTAACCGATGTCACGGCAATGGATACCGCGGGCGCCTGGCTGATCCGCCGTTTCATGGGCGGTCTCGTCGAAGGCGGCGCCGACGTTCAATTGTCCGGCGACAAGCCACGCTTCATCGAACTCGTCAGCGCCTTGCCCGAATCGCTGCGCGAACCTTCCGGTGACGAAGCGAAAAAGCAGTCCCGGTTCGAGCGCTTCTTCAAACCCATCGGCAAGGTCGTGGTGGCGACCTGGAGCGACACCGTTGCCGCTATGTTCATTCTGGGATCCGCCGTGCGTGGAGCACAGTTGAAGCTTGGACGGCATAGCGGGCTTTCGCCGGCGGCGATTGTCAACCAGATCGACCGCATGGGCGTTCAGGCCGTGCCGATCATCACGCTGATGTCGTTTCTCATCGGCGCGATCATCGCGCAGCAGGGCGCCTTTCAGCTGCGGTATTTCGGCGCCGAACTGTTCGTCGTCGATCTCGTTGGCATTCTCCAGCTTCGCGAAATCGGCGTTCTGTTGACGGCGATCATGATCGCCGGCCGTTCGGGCAGCGCGATCACGGCCGAGATCGGCTCGATGAAGATGCGCGAGGAGATCGATGCACTGAAGGTCATGGGCTTGAGCCCCGTCGGCATTCTGGTGTTTCCGCGCCTCGTGGCGCTGACGATCATCCTGCCGCTTCTGACGATCATCGCGAACTTCTCGGCTCTGACCGGTGCGGCCGTCGTCACCTGGAGCTATTCAGGCATTACGTTCTCGACATTCCTCGCCCGACTTCAGGAGGCGGTCGATTTTTCCTCGGTGCTGGCCGGCATGATCAAGGCGCCGTTCATGGCGCTGATCATCGGCGTCGTGGCAGCGGTCGAGGGGCTCAAAGTGGGTGGCAGCGCCGAATCGCTCGGCCGGCAGGTAACGTCCTCGGTGGTCAAATCGATCTTCGTGGTCATCCTGGTCGACGGGCTGTTTGCCATGTTCTACGCCTCGATCGATTTCTGATGGAGGAGGAGGAGCCCATGAGTGCGGATGATATCGCTGAAGGCCAGCAGAGGGGCGAAGGCCGGCGAACGGATGCCGAGGCCGTTCTTTCGGTGCGCGACCTGACCGTCGGGTTCGGCTCCAACATCGTTCTCGAGAAGCTCAATCTCGATATCTATCGCGGCGAAATTTTAGGCTTCGTTGGTGCGTCAGGCACCGGCAAGTCAGTGCTGATGCGCACGGTGCTTCGGCTTTTGCCGCGTCGCGCCGGTTCGATCAAGATTCTCGGGGCGGAATATGATGCGGTTAGCGAAGAGGAACGCGTCGAACTCGACATGCGACTGGGCGTGCTTTTCCAGCATGGAGCGCTTTTTCCTCGCTGACGGTGATGGAAAACATCCAGGTGCCGATGCGCGAATATCTCGATATCCCGCAGGACTTGATGGACGAACTGGCGCGACTGAAAATAGAGCTGGTCGGTCTGGCTCCTGAGGCTGCCAACAAATTTCCGTCCGAACTCTCCGGCGGCATGATCAAGCGTGCGGCTTTGGCGCGTGCGCTGGCGCTGGATCCGGATCTGGTTTTTCTCGACGAACCGACATCCGGCCTCGACCCGATCGGTGCTGCGGAGTTCGACGACCTCATCGCCAAACTGCGCGACACACTGGGATTGACCGTGTATATGGTGACTCACGACCTCGACAGCCTGTTTTCGGTCTGCGACCGGATTGCGGTGCTCGGTCAGAAGCGCGTGCTGGTCGAAGGAACGATCGAGGACATGCTCGCGTTCGACGATGAGTGGGTTCAGGCCTATTTCCAGGGAAAACGCGCCCGGTCGATTGTTTCGCAGGACAAAAGACCGTCCTGATATTTCTGTGTTTGCCGGCGATCACGCCTGCATTATTTTTGTCGAAAGCAGGGACTGCAATTTTGCATTCCGAAGGTACCGGTCTCCATGGAAACTAAAGCCAATTATGCCATTGTCGGGTTTTTCACGATCATGGTCATCGCTGCAGCCTTCGGCTTCGTCTACTGGATGTCGCAGTATGGCCGAAGCGGTGAAATGGTCGAGCTCGTCATCAGCATCCCGGGATCTGCGAATGGCCTGAGTGTCGGATCGCCGGTGCGCTTCAACGGCATTCCGGTCGGTTCCGTTCGCAATCTTGCGATTAACTCCAACGATCCACGCTATTCGGTCGCGGTCACCGAGGTCTCCGTCGATGCGCCGGTTCTGAAGTCGACGACAGCAACGCTGGAAATCCAGGGTTTGACGGGGGCTGCCTATATCGAGCTCAGCGGCGGCAACAAGGGCGACGAAAACATCCTGCGCGCTGCCCTCGACAAGGGAACACCGGCACAGCTGACAGCCGATCAGTCGAGCGTTACCAGCCTTCTGGCGACGGCCGACAAGATTCTTGATCGTGCCAATACGGCCATCACCGATCTCCAGGGCTTCGTCAAGGATGTGCGGAAACCGCTGACTGACACGATCGGCAATGCCGAACGATTCTCGAAGTCGCTGGCCGATAACGCGGAGGGCATCGACAAATTCCTAGAGAGCGTCAGCGGCATGTCCGATTCGATCAACTCGGCGTCTGCAAAGCTGGATTCGACACTCGGTTCGGCCGAGGCCCTGGTGAAATCCGTCGATCCGAAAAAGGTCGAGACGATCGTCGCCAATGTCGAGAAGATGAGCAAGGATCTGAGTGCTGCTTCCTCGAGCGTGTCCGACACGATCGCGACCTTCAAGCGGACGGCGGAAACCTATGAGCAGTTCGGCAAGGATGCGACGGCAACGCTGAAGCGCGTCGATACGCTTATTGCTGCCGTCGATCCGCAGAAGGTCGGCCTCGTCGTCAACGACGTTTCCGCAGCCAGCGCTGATGCCCGCAAGGCGATTGCCTCGATCAACGAGTTTGCCCAGAAGATCACCCAGCGACAGCCGGAAATCGACGAGACCATTACCGACGTGACCGAGATGGCCAATACGCTGAATGCAGCCTCCAAGCGTGTCGATGGCATTCTCGTCAAGGTCGATGGGTTCCTTGGCGACGCCGATGCGCCATCGCTGTCGGCCGATGCCCGCGCGACGCTTGAATCCTTCCGCAAGGTCGCGGAAAACATCAACGCGCAGATCGGACCGATTGCCGAAAACCTCAAGCGCTTCTCCGGTTCCGGGCTGCGCGACATCGAGGCGCTGGTGAGCGATACGCGTCGGACCGTGCAGACGCTCGACAACACGCTTACGACATTCGACAAGGATCCGCAGCGTCTGCTCTTCGGCGGCGAGACGGTAAAACAGTATGACGGGCGCACGCGACGTTAAGTCTTGTGTCGAAATGCGTGGCAAGACTGCATAGGCGCCAGTCTTTCTGTGATCCTGGCATAGATATACGCGACTTTTGGCTTGTCTTGAACGCACGGCGCTTTAACTTGCCGTTGAATCGGCAAAGGGTATGGGCTGCATGAATTTCCGGGGTGTTTGGTACGGTCGCACGGCAGGCGTTATCCGTTTTGCCGCTGTGTGTTTGTTTGCTGCGACTTTGTCCGCCTGCGCCGGCAAGGCCAACAACGACACCTATAGCCTGTCGGCATCGCCGCAGGTCGAGGGGCCGAATTCCACCAGCAAACAGATTCTCGTGCCGGAACCGACCGCGCTGAAGGCGCTGGACAGCGAGCAGGTCGTCATCCGGCTTTCGCCCTCGGAAATCCAGTATCTTGCAGCTTCCCAATGGAGCGACCGCCTGCCGAAAATGGTTCAGGCGAAACTTGTCCAGGCGTTCGAGAACACTGGCAAGGTCGGCGGCGTCGGCAAGCCGGGCGAGGGGCTCGCCATCGACTATCAAGTCATCTCGGAGATCCGCGCCTTCGAAATTGCAACCGAAGGCGCCGACACGGCGATCGTCGAAATTTTTGCCAAAATCCTCAACGACAGAAACGGCACCGTTCGGGCGCAGAAGTCGTTCCGCGCCACCGTCCCGGTGCGGGGCAGCGGCAATGCGGCTTTCGTCGCGGCGTTGGACGCGGCCTTTGCGGATGTATCCGCCGAGATTGTCGCCTGGACGCTCAAGGCTATCTGAGGTCTCACGCCAAGGGCGCCAAATTCTCAAGCTCTTGAGGATGCGACAATTCTGTTGTCCACGGCATTGACCCCGTCAACAGACCGTGCCGCATCCTCGGCACGCGAGACCTCTTCCAGGCTCATGACAGTTCCGGACAGGACAATGGTGCCATTTTCTGCAACGACGGAAACGTCCGACGCATCCAACCCCTCAACCGTTGCCAGGCAATCGGCGACCCGTGTTTCGAGGTCTGCCGGGGATTGCGGCAGGACCGTTTCCGGGGCCTCGCCATAAAATGTGCGTTCCTTGAAAACCATGAGAGAAGCTCCCTGTTGTTGACTGACAGGGAAACGCACCGGCACGCGTTTTGTTCGCAGGCTCAGGGCCAGCGCACCACGGGCGGCATGGACGAGAGGATCGATTCTGACATTGCCGCCGGTTTTCAGGCCGAACAGCGTGCCACGGTCATAGAGTAGGTTGAACTCGACATAGCGGCCGCGGCGAACCAACTGTTCGTCGCGATCCTCTTCCGTCCACGGCTTGTTGAAATTGGCACGGACGATTTTCGGATAGACGAGATTGAAGGCCTTGCCGACATCCTGCGTGAAGGTGAAATCCGCGTCCCATCCGCCTTTTTCGTCCGCAGAGTGCAGCCAGTCGTAAAATATGCCGCCCGTGCCGCGCGCCTCGTTGCGGTGTTTCAGGAAGAAATACTCGTCGCACCATGCCTTGAAACGGGCATGATCGGCGACGGCATGGCGGTTGCAGGTAATTTCCATGCCGCGATGAAACAGAAGCGTGTCCGGATCGGTCATCACCCGACGGCGGTCGAGCACCGGCGTCAGGTCCGCACCGCCGCCGAACCAGTGGCTGGTGGTCACGACCATGCGGGTGTTCATGTGCACGGCCGGGACATTCGGATTGACCGGATGGGCGATCAGCGAGATGCCGGAGGCCCAGAAGGTCGGGTCTTCGGAAGCTCCCGGAATCTGGGCGCGGAAATCCGGGGAGAATTCGCCGTGGACCGTGGAGGTGTGCACGCCAACCTTTTCAAAGACGCGGCCTTCCATCATCGACATGCGGCCACCGCCGCCGGCTCCGTTTTCGCGGCTCCAGTCCTTGGCCACGAAGCGGCCCGGCTCACGATCAGAGAGCGGTCCTGACAACTCGTTCTCTATCGTCTCGAAGCTCGCGCAGATGGTATCGCGCAGGCTTTCGAACCAGGCGCGGGCACGGGCCTTCTTGTCCTCGATATCGTCAGGCAGCCCCTGCGGCAGATCCGGTCGTTCCATCGTCTTTTCCTGATTGGCAGGGCATTTACGCCTGCGGTCTGCCGATCTCGCATATGTTGCGCACACTTCACTTTTTTGCCATCTTTGGCAACGCCAGGACATGACCCTTGAAAATTTGACGCAGTCGGCGGCGGTTCCAGAGTCAGCGAAAACGGACTCGCAAAGTCGCGCCAATCGCCCTATCTTCGGAGACAGTTGTCCGGCTGGCAAAGGTGAAGTCGATGGCAAGAATACCGGCGGCTCCGCCGCTTGATGGCCTGAAACGTCAGATCGACCGGCACCGCCGGGAAAAGCCTCATGGCAGCGACAGCCTGTTCGTGCGCGAGACTTTTCGGCTGGAACGTACAGAGGCGCGGGAAAAGGCACGGCAATGGTTCGATGCCTGGCCAAAGGCCGCCTATTGGACCGAAGTCGAAAGCTGGCGCCAGCTGGACGGAGACCAGATCGAATTCACTATGCGCCGGCTGCCGACTGCGGATTGAAACCGGCCGTGTCTTGGCTCATGTCGGCTCAATCAGTTGCGGTCCTGATCCTCGCGCATTGAGCGTGTCCTCGGGGTTGCGCAGCGGGCAGTCCTCCATCGACAGGCAGCCGCAGCCGATGCAGGAGGTCAGCTGGTCGCGAAGGGCGGTGAGCTTGTCGATGCGCTCATTCAGGCTTTCGCGCCACCGTTTGGACAGGGCCGCCCAGTCGTGGACGGTGAGGGGGCGGTCATGGGGCAGGGCCGACAGGGCTGCCTGGATATCGGCAAGCGGAATGCCGGTGCGCTGCGCGACCTTGATCACCGCCACTCGCCGCAGCACGCCGCGCGGATAACGCCGCTGGTTGCCGCGGTTGCGCAGGCTGTGAATCAAGCCCTTGGTTTCATAGAAATGCAACGTCGAGACAGCGACGCCGCTGCGGGCGGCGACTTCGCCGACGCTCAGCTCGCGGCGAAATTTCCAATGTCCTTCTTTTTCCGTCATCGCGTATTGACCTCAACTATAGTTGAGGTTTTATAGCATTGGCTCTCTGAACGTCAAACACGGAGCTTTTCAAATATGTCCGATTCCATGACCATTGGCCTGATCTACGGCAGCATCCGGCAAGGTCGGTTCTGCGACACTGTTGTCAACTGGGTTCTGTCCGAACTCTGGGCCGAGAGCGGCGTTCGGGTGGTGCTTGTCGATCCGCGCGTTTTAAGAGAGCAGCCGGAGACGGCGGATGCGATCAAGCAGACGATCGAAGAGGCCGATGCCTTCATCGTCGTCACGCCGGAATATAATCACGCCTATCCGGGTGCCCTGAAGGAGCTGATCGACAGCTGCTACGAGCCCTGGCATGCGAAGCCGGTCGGCTTTGTTTCCTATGGCGGCATTTCCGGCGGGCTACGCGCGGTCGAGCAATTGCGTCTGGTCTTTGCAGAACTGCATGCAGTGACGATGCGTGACAGCGTCGCCTTTGCCAATGCCTGGGCGCTGTTCGATGCGCAGGGCAATCCTTTCAAGCTGGAACCGGCGCGAGCAAGCCTGTTCCTTATGCTCCGACGGTTGAAATGGTGGGCCGCTACGTTGAAGAAGGCCCGTGATGTGCGGCCCTATGAGCAGGCGGCATGACGATCAGGGTGCGATCTGGCGTATGGCCTCGCCGGCGATCATCGCAACCGACATGGCGACGTTCAGCGAACGCTGGCCCTCGACCATGGGCACGAGGATACGGTTGGGCGTTGCCGCATGGACATGATCGGGCACGCCGGCGCTTTCGCGTCCGAACAGAAGGATGTCGCCAGGCTGAAATGCAAAGCGCGTATAGGGCAGGGCGGCCTTGGTGGAGGCCAGTACCAGACGCCGGCCTTCCGCCTGCCGGAAGGTCTCGAAACGCTCCCAGTTGACGTGGCGGGTCAGCGCGACGGAGGCGATATAGTCCATGCCGGCGCGTTTCAGGTTGCGATCGGAAATGTCGAAACCGGCGGGCTCGATGATATCGACGGACAGACCGAGGCAGGCCGCGAGCCGCAGGATCGTGCCGGTATTGCCCGGAATGTCGGGCTGGAAAAGGGCGATGTGGAGATCGTGTATGGACATATCACCAGGACTGATGGGGTTGATGACAGGCGATAATCAATCTGTGCCCGATTGGCAACAGCCCTGCGAGGAGCGACGACAATCTCGGAAATTCTGCCTGCGACAATCTGGCATCCGTCGAAGAAACGTTTTACGGATTGTCTATCTGCAACGCGAACGGATGGAGGCACGCATGGATTTCCCAATGACCACCGGCCTTCGACGCCTGTCACCCGTGACTCTGGGCTGACCGCCACCGCGTTTTTTCCCGTATAGCATGTCAGGACGCACGTCGTCGTTTTGGAGAGCCGCGATTTTCGCGTGAGTTATCTCCTCGTTCTTCGTCTTGAGTTCTGATTGCATCCGAAGCGGATCAGCCGCTTCCCACGCCTATTTTATGGAGCTTGCCATGTTCGGCTGGTTTGAATCCCGCCTCAATCCCTATCCCTCCGAGGAACCCAAGGTTCCGCCGCAGGGTCTTTTCGCCTTTTGCTGGCATTATACCAGGCCGGCCGCACCCTGGCTTTTGACCATGTCGATCTGCACCATGCTGATCGCTATTGGCGAAGTCGCGCTGTTCCAGTTTCTCGGCAATGTCGTCGACTGGCTGTCTTCCGCCCGGCAGGAGACGTTCCTTGAGTCGGAGGGCACCAAGCTTTTCTGGATGGGGGCCTTGATCCTGATCGGCCTGCCGAGCGTCGTGGCGCTCGATTCGATCATCATGCACCAGGTCCTGCTCGGCAATTACCCGATGATCGCCCGCTGGCAGATGCACCGTTATCTCCTGCGCCAGGGAATGACGTTCTTTGCCAATGAGTTTGCCGGTCGTGTCGCCACCAAGGTGATGCAGACCTCGCTTGCCGTGCGCGAAACGGTGATGAAGATTCTCGACGTCTTCGTCTACGTCGTCAGCTATTTCATCTCGATGCTGGTGGTCGTTGCCGCCGCCGACTGGCGGCTGCTGGCGCCGCTCATCCTTTGGATCGTGGTCTATATCGGCATTGTCAGCTATTTCGTGCCGCGCCTGCGCAAGATCTCCAAGGAGCAGGCCGATACGCGCTCGATGATGACGGGGCGGATCGTCGACAGCTATACGAATATTGCCACGGTGAAGCTGTTTTCGCATGCCGGAAGGGAAGAGGTCTATGCTAGGGAAAGCATGGATCAATTCCTGCAGACCGTGCACAAGCAGATGCGCAAGGTCACGCTGTTCCATGTTCTTGTCTACACTAACAACTGCATCGCACTGTTCTCGATCGCCAGCCTCGGCATCTATCTGTGGTTGAACGGCGGCATTTCCGTCGGCTCGATCGCGATCGCGGTATCGCTGGCCATGCGGATCAACGGCATGTCGCAATGGGTGATGTGGGAAGTCTCAGCCCTGTTCGAAAACATCGGCACGGTCTATGACGGCATGGGCATGATGACCAAGGCGCACGACATCGTCGACAATGACGACGCCAAGGCGCTGAAGGCTGAGCACGGCGCAATCGCCTTTGAAAACATCCGCTTCCACTACGGCAAGAACAAGGGCGTGATCGACAACCTGTCGCTTGCGATCCAGCCGGGCGAGAAGATCGGTCTCGTCGGGCGCTCCGGCGCCGGCAAGACGACGCTGATGAACGTGCTTTTGCGCTTTACGACCTGGAATCGGGCCGGATCCTGATCGACGGGCAGGACATTGCCGGGGTGACGCAGGCCAGCCTGCGGTCGCAGATCGGCGTGGTGACGCAGGACACCTCCCTGCTGCACCGCTCGATCCGCGACAATATCGCCTATGGTCATCCGGGGGCAAGCGATGATGAAATTATGGCGGCGGCCAAGCGCGCCAACGCCTGGGAGTTCATCGAACTGCTGGAGGACAACCAGGGGCGCAAGGGGCTGGATGCGCAGGTCGGCGAGCGGGGCGTCAAGCTGTCCGGCGGCCAGCGCCAGCGGATCGCGATTGCCCGCGTCTTCCTTAAGGACGCGCCGATCCTGATCCTTGATGAGGCGACGTCGGCGCTCGATTCGGAGGTGGAAGCAGCGATCCAGGAAAACCTGTTTGCGCTGATGGACGGCAAGACGGTGATCGCCATCGCCCACCGCCTGTCGACCCTGACGGAGATGGACCGCTTGGTTATCCTCGAGGGTGGCCGGGTGGTTGAAACCGGGACCCATGCCGCGCTGGTCGAAACGGGTGGGCTCTACGCCGACCTTTGGTCACGGCAATCCGGCGGCTTCATCGCCGACGATACGGAAAAGGAAGAAGCGGCGGAATAAAGCCGAGCAGACAATCCTCTCCCTGCGTTTCAGGGGAGGGTCGACGGGGCCATGGGCAACCGGTTTGCCTCATTGCCTATTTGTAATCCGGCACCGGCCTCTGCGCGGTCATTTCCTGTTGCCGCAACGCAAAAACCGCCTATATCGGTTTGATGCTCCTCAACGCTCTCTTTTCCTATTTCGAGAACTGGATCCGGCCTTTTGAGCCACGGGCGGACCTGCGTCCGCCGGAGCGGCTGGTGCCGTTCGTGTGGTTCTACATCCGGCAGGCGAAAGCGCCATTTGTCGCCATGCTTGTGCTTGGCGGCATCACGGCTGCCATCGAGGCGGCATTGTTCTGGTTCGTCGGGCGCATCGTCGATATTCTGGGAACCGTCAATCCGGCCGAGGGCTGGAGCGGCATTTTGGAGGCCCATGGCGCCGAGCTTTTTGGCATGCTGGTCCTGATCGGTGTCGTGCGCTTTGTCGTCTCGCTGATCATGTCGCTGGTCGATCAGCAGATCATCACGCCCGGTTTCTACAATCTCGTCCGCTGGCAATCCTACCTGCATGTGGCGCGGCAATCGGTGTCCTTTTTCCAGAACGACTTTTCAGGCCGGATCGTTACCAAGGTCTGGTCCGGCGGGCAGGCGACGGGCGACCTTGTGACATCGCTGATGGAAAGCGTCTGGTTCGTCGGCATCTATGCTGTCTCGACGCTGGTGCTGGTCGGACAGCTCGACCTTTGGCTGGCCGTTGTTGTTCTGGCCTGGCTCATCGCGTTTTCCTTTCTGGCGCGCTTTTTCGTACCGCGCATCCGCCACCATTCCCGCGCGACGGCGGAAGCCTCCTCGATGCTGAATGGCCGCATGGTTGATGCCTATAGCAACATGCAGACGCTCAAGCTGTTCGGTCGCGACGACCAGAACGACCGCTACATGCGGCAGGGTTTCGACATCTTCCAGAAGACCATCCTGAGCTTCACGCGCTTCATCACCGGGGTCAGGGCCTCGATGGCGCTTTTGTCTGGGATCATGATCGTCACCATGGCGGCGATCAGCGTCGATCTGTGGCTGCGCGGGATGATCAGCGCTGGCGCCGTCGCCTTTACGCTGGCACTGGTTCTGCGGCTGAACTTCCTGCTGAGCCGCATGATGGTGCAGTTCAACGGGATCATGCGCAATATCGGCCCCATCCAGAACGCTGCCGAAATGATCTCGCAGCCGATCGGGCTGACCGATCGCCCTGGCGCGCTGGATCTTGAAATCCGCTCCCCGAAATCCGCTTCAAGCATGTCCGCTTCCACTACGGCAAGACGGCGGGACTGATGGACGACCTGTCGCTCACCATCCGCCCCGGCGAAAAGGTCGGCATCGTCGGCCGTTCGGGCGCCGGCAAGTCGACGCTCGTCAACCTGCTGCTGCGCTTCTACGATCTCGAAGGCGGGCGTATCCTTATCGACGGTCAGGACATTGCCGGCGTGCGGCAGGAATCACTGCGATCGCAGATCGGCATGGTCAGCCAGGATACGTCGCTGCTGCACCGTTCGATCCGAGACAACATTTTATTCGGGCGGCCGGACGCGGACGAGGCCAAGCTGATCGAGGCGGCACGCCGCGCCGAGGCATTTGATTTCATCGACAGGCTGGAAGACCAGCGCGGCCGCAAGGGGTTCGACGCCCATGTCGGCGAGCGTGGTGTCAAGCTCTCGGGCGGCCAGCGCCAGCGCATCGCCATTGCGCGCGTGATGCTGAAGGATGCGCCGATCCTGGTGCTGGACGAGGCGACCTCGGCGCTCGATTCGGAGGTTGAAGCCGCCATCCAGTCGAATCTCGACCGGCTGATGCACGGCAAGACCGTATTGGCCATCGCCCACCGCCTCTCCACGATCGCAGCGCTTGACCGTCTCCTCGTCATGGATCGCGGACGGATTATCGAGGACGGGACGCATGCCGAATTGCTGACACGGGGAGGGCTCTATTCCGAGCTCTGGTCGCGCCAGTCGGGCGGATTTCTCGGCCAGGAAGAGGCGGCGGAATAGGAGGCATAAGTCCCTGTCACGATTGGCTTTGCAGCGCTTTGAGGCTTTCCCTGCGCGGCCTTTCGACACGGCTCCCAGCAGGGGCCGGGTTTTCCGCGACATTGTGCCCACCCACGGCCTTGAAGGCTGGACATAATTCCCGATCAAGCATAGAACGCGCCGAATTGCTGGGGAATCTGTGGCCGGACTGTGTCCTGCAAACACCGGATTTTGATCGTCGGCTCCGGAAGTTGAAAAACTTCTAAGGATTCGGCATCGGCTTATTGATTTGGCGCGGTTCTTTCGCTCAAGTGTGACACGGAGCGAAAACGTGCCGGGGACAGATGCGGTTTCCGCGAAACATTGCGTGAAGAGGATGGTTTAGCCGTGAGCGAACACGAAACATCAAGCGAAACCCAGGGCGAGCCGACACGCCGCGATTTCCTTTATCTGACGACGGGAATGGCAGGGGCCGTTGGGGTTGCCGCTGTCGCGTGGCCCTTCATCGACCAGATGCGGCCCGATGCATCGACGCTGGCGCTCGCATCGATCGAGGTTGATGTTGCGAGCCTCCAGCCGGGTATGTCGCTGACCGTCAAGTGGCGCGGCAAGCCGGTTTTCATCCGCAATCGGACGGACAAGGAAGTGCAAGAGGCAAATGCCGTCGCGCTTTCCGATCTCAAGGATCCGGTTGCCCGCAACAGCAACCTTCCGGCCGACGCGACGGCGAGCGATGTCGATCGCTCCGCCGGCAAGGATAAAGAAAACTGGATCGTGATGATCGGCTCCTGCACCCATCTGGGCTGCGTTCCACTCGGCCAGGCTGGCGATTTCGGCGGGTGGTTCTGTCCCTGCCACGGCTCGCACTACGATACGGCGGGCCGTATTCGCAAAGGTCCGGCGCCAACGAACCTTCCAGTGCCGACATTTGCATTCACGTCCGACACAGTTATCAAGATCGGTTGAGGGGAATACTGACTATGAGTGGGGATCATTCAACCTACACACCGACGACCGGTATCGAGAAATGGATCGATTCACGCCTGCCGCTGCCGCGGATGGTGCATGACAGCTTCATTTCCTACCCCGTTCCACGCAACCTGAACTATGCCTATACCTTTGGCGCCATGCTCTCGGTGATGCTGATCATCCAGATCCTGACCGGCGTGGTTCTGGCCATGCACTATGCGGCCGATATTTCGGTTGCCTTCGTTTCCGTCGAGAAGATCACGCGCGACGTCAATCACGGTTGGCTGCTGCGCTACATGCATGCCAACGGCGCATCGTTCTTCTTCATTGCTGTCTATCTGCACATCGCCCGCGGCCTCTACTACGGCTCGTACAAGGCGCCGCGCGAAATCCTCTGGATCCTCGGCGTTGTCATCTATCTCCTGATGATGGCGACCGGCTTCATGGGCTACGTTCTGCCCTGGGGGCAGATGTCGTTCTGGGGAGCAACGGTTATCACCGGCTTCTTCTCCGCTTTCCCGCTGGTCGGCGAGTGGCTGCAGCAGTTCCTGCTGGGTGGTTTTGCCGTCGATCAACCGACGCTCAACCGCTTCTTCTCGCTGCATTACCTGTTGCCCTTCATGATCGCCGGCGTCGTCGTGCTGCACGTCTGGGCCCTGCACGTGACCGGCCAGACCAATCCGACCGGCGTCGAAGTGAAGACGAAGACCGATACGGTTCCCTTCACACCCTATGCGACCCTCAAGGACGCGCTCGGTGTGTCGGTTTTCCTCATCGCTTATGCCTGGTTCGTCTTCTACATGCCGAACTATCTCGGCCATCCCGACAACTACATCATGGCCAACGCGCTGAAGACGCCGGCCCACATCGTTCCGGAATGGTACTACCTGCCGTTCTACGCGATGCTCCGTGCCATCACCTTCAACATCGGCCCGATCGATTCTGAAGCTCGGTGGTGTTCTGGTGATGTTCGGTTCGATCATCATCCTGTTCTTCCTGCCCTGGCTCGACACGTCGAAGGTTCGCTCGGCCGTCTACCGCCCCTGGTACAAGCTTTTCTACTGGATCTTCGTGGTCAACGCGATTCTGCTCGGATGGCTTGGCTCGCGCGCTGCGACCGATCTCTACACCCTGCTGGCCCAGATTGGCACGCTCTACTACTTCGCCTTCTTCCTCGTCATCATGCCGGTTCTCGGCCTGATCGAGACCCCGAAGCGCATTCCGAATTCGATCACGGAAGCGGTTCTGGCAAAGAAGAACAAGAACTGAGCGCGGCTGAGAGGAACTGAACCGATGAAAAAGCTTGTTACAAGCATCCTGTCGCTCGCACTTGCAGCCGGTCTCCTGGGCGGCGCTGCCTATGCAGCTGGCGAGGGGCACGATCTGAAGGAAGCGACGGAGCACGCCGCTGCGACCGCGCACTATCCGATCCTGAAGCCGGAAGAAATGGACTGGAGTTTCTCCGGCCCCTTCGGTCACTATGACAAGGGGCAGCTTCAGCGCGGTCTCAAGGTCTATACGGAAGTCTGTTCCGCCTGCCATTCGATGAAACTGGTATCCTTCCGCACGCTGGAAGATCTCGGCTATTCGGAAGCCCAGGTGAAGACCTTCGCTGCCAATTACGAGGTCCAGGACGGACCAAATGCGGACGGCGAGATGTACACCCGCAAGGCTGTTGCATCCGACCACTTCCCGTCGCCGTATCCGAACGACGAGGCTGCCGCCGCCGCCAACAATGGTGCAGCACCGCCGGACTTCTCGCTGATCGCCAAGGCGCGCGGCGTCGAACGCGGCTTCCCGCTGTTCATCTTCGATATCTTCACCCAGTATCAGGAAGGCGGGCCGGACTATATCCACTCGCTCCTGACAGGCTATCAGGAGCCGCCGGAAGGCGTCACAGTTCCGGAAGGCACGCACTTCAATCCGCATTTCAATGCAGCCATGTCTCTCGCCATGGCCAAGCCGATCTCCGACGACCAGGTCACCTATGATGATGGTTCGCCGCAGACGGTCGAGCAGTATTCGCAGGACATTTCGGCCTTCCTGATGTGGGCAGCAGAGCCGCACCTGGAAGAGCGCAAGCGGACGGGCTTCATGGTTCTGATCTTCCTTTTGATCTTCACCGGCCTGATCTACCTGACGAAGAAGTCGGTCTACGCCAACAAGGAACATTGAGTTCCAAGGTGCTTCGGTTTAAAAAAGGCGATCTTCGGATCGCCTTTTTTGTTGTGCGGGCATCGTTCACGTGAACTGTTCCGACAGACAAGGCTGCTTGTTGTGTTCATGCTTCAGACCGGGAGTGCGTTGTTTGCTGACCAGGATCGTGCTCTACACCCGCGACGTCGACGCGACCGCGCGCTTCTATGAACAGCATTTCAGCTTTATCCAAATGGATGATCCCGGCGACCGGATTACCGAGCTGCGACACCCGGAGGGTGGTGCGATCCTGATGCTACATAAGGCTGGCAAGGCGCAGAGGATGGGGCAGGTGCTCGTCAAGCTGGTCTTTGATGTCGAGGATGTGGCGGCATACATTGCGGCGCGTGCAAGCGATGGGTTGGCGTTCGGTCCGATCCATCATGCCGATGGCTACACCTATGCCAACGCCAAGGATCCTGATGGCAACAGCATATCGGTCTCCAGTCGCGCGTTCCGCAGGTCGTGAGCGCTTCGGCTATTTCGATCCTGGGGGATTTGCCCACAGGCGGCTTGCGTTTAGTGCTGATCTTCCCGGCGTCGTCGTAGCAAAACCGCAAATGCTGTTGGCCGGCGGATAGAGCTTCACCGGACCGTGCCTGTTGGATCCCATGGCGGAGCCGCCGTTTGAGCTTCTGAAATGATACCGCCTGAATCGAAAACGGCCCCGCTGCGAAGCGAGGCCGTGTGTTCTGTTCATTCCAGCGGCGGGTTTAGCTGAACCGTCCGGCGGCGTGGGCCAGCATGGTATAAACCTTGCCGGTATCCGAGGTCAGGTAGGTCTGGGTCATCATCTTGTCGCGGTCGTTGCGGGCAACGTCGGCGAGCAGTTTTTCGAAGTCGGCGATGTAGCGGTCGACTGCGGTGCGGAACTCCGGTTCGCGATCATACTTGCGCTTGATCTCGTCGAAGGTCTGCTGGCCCTTCAGCGTATAGAGGCGGCGTGTGAACACGTCGCGCTCGCCGCGCTGGTAGCGGCGCCACAGATCGACAGAAGCATCATGATCGATGGCGCGGGCGATATCGACCGAGAGCGAATTCAGCGACTCCATCACATGGCGCGGGTTGCGGCTGTCGCCGGTACGGGCGGCAGGCTGGGTCTCGGTCGCCCGCTGAATTGGGGTCTGCTGGACCGGCTGAGCTTCTTCGCGCGAAGCGCCGCGCAACAGGTCACGCATCCAGCCGCTGCCTTCCTCCACGCGTCCGCGCGTATCCTCGAGCGGCTGTTCCGGCTGACGCGCCGGCTGCTGGGCAATCGGCTGAGGCTGGAGGCCGAGGCTGCCACGAAGCGCCGGTTCCGGCGCCGGGCGGCGCTGCTCGGGTGTCGGCTGCTGCTGGATGACGCGGGCAGGGGCCGGGGTGACGATCGCCTGTGCGACCGGCTGCGACACTTGCTGAGCAACGGGCTGTTGCTGCTGGACCACCTGCTGTCGGACGACCGGCTGGGCGACTTCCATCTGCCCGGAGGACTTGCCGATGATCTCGGACAGTTCCTGCAGCGCCTTGATCTGCTCGGCGACGGCGCGGCGCATGACGGAGGCGTTTTCCTTGGCTTCTTCCGGAAGATCGAAGGCACCGCGCTTCAGTTCCTCGCGGGTCATGTCGAGTTCCTTGCGGATCTCGTTGGCCGAGCGGCGGATATCTTCGGTCGCGCCGCTGAACTTGCCGATGGCATCCTCGACGGCCTGGCGCAAGGCTTCGCGCATCTGCTGGGCCGCACCATCGGATTTCTTCCCGGTTTCGGCCAGCATGCGTTCGATATCGGAAAGCGAGGCGCCGACGCTGCCCCGCAGACGCGAGGCGACTTCCTTGGAGCGTTCCTCGGCACGGATGAAGGCATTTTCGACCGACATTCCGGCTTCCTCGCCGGCCTTGGTGACGGCCGCGCGCATCGTCTCGGAGGCGCTGGCCGCGCGCTGCTCGGCGTCATCAAGCGTCTTGCTGACCTGGTTGAAGGAAGCCTGGACGCCGGCGCGCAGATTGCCGGCGATCTGGCTGGATTTTTCCTCTGCCCGAACAAACACGGCTTCAACCGACATGCTGGCTTCGTCGCCGGCCTGAACCAGCGCGGTGCGCATGGCGTCGGCTGCGGCCGCTGCCCGCTTTTCGGCGTCGGTCAGCAAGCGGCCGACATCGGCAAAGGAAGACTGAATACCGCTGCGCAGATTGCCCGCAACCTGGGTCGAGCGTTCCTCGGCCCGCTCAAAGGCGCCATCGACGAAGCCTTCCAGCGCATGCATGGTTTTTTCGATCTCTTCCGAGCGGCGAACAAGACCCACGGACAGGGTGCGCAAGGCCTCCTGACGCTCCTCGAGCGTGCTGACGAGATTGGACTGGGCTGCACCGAGCAGATCCGAGGCCTGGCTGAGCACGCGTGAGTGGTCCTCGAAACGACCGACGATGCCGCCGATCTGGGACAGGGTCGAGCCGGAGATTTCCGAGAGTTTGTCAACCTTGCCTTCGAGAAGGCGGGTTGACGTCGAGAGCATGTCGGAGGCGCGGGTGGCCGATTCGGAGAAGCGCGCCGTGGTCGATTCCAGCTGCTCGTCCATGGCGCCAAGATTGGCGCCCGCCTGTTCGATGACCGAGGCGATCGCCGAATTGCTGGCGGCCAGCTGGTCGATCAATCCCGTTGCCGTCGATTGCAGGCGGTTCTCGACCATCTTCATGGCCTTGGCGGTTTCCTCGGCGCGGCCGGCGATGGCATTCAGCGTTTCGCCGGTGCGGGCGGTCAGGCTGTTGATCAGCGAGGCACTTTCGGCGCGCAGGCGATCGGCGCTTTCCTGAGTCACGGCGGTGATGCGCTCGGCGGTCTCCTTGCCGGTCGCGGCATACTGCTCGACCAGCGGACGGGCTTCCTCGTCGATCAGACGGGAGAGCTCCGCAGAACGGCCCGACAGCATCGAATTCAATTCGCGTGTCTTGTCGTCCAGCGTCGAGCGAATGGCGTTGCCGCGGGCTTCAAGCGCCTTTTCGACATCGGACAGATTCTGGTGCAGCGCCGACGCCTGCTCGGCGACACGACCCTGCGTTTCGGAGATGCGGGCGCTGGCGGTATCGGAGGCTTCGCCGACGGAGCGCGCGAGTTCGGCACTGCGCATGGCGACCTGGGCCGCCGTCTGTTCGATCGACGTCGCAAATTCGGACTGGCGGGCGGCCATGGCGCGGGAGAACTCGTCACCGGCCCGGGCAAGCAGATCGGCCGAACGGACCGCTTCCGCGTCGATGCCCTGGGCAGCGTCGCCAACGGCGCCGCGCAGACTTGTGACGAGGCCGGCGGCCTTGCCTTCGATCGTGCGGCTGACATTGTCGAGACCGATGGTGAGCGCCCGGTCCATGGTGCCGAGACGCTCTTCGATCCGGTTCGTGCCGCCTTCGATGCTGGCGGAAATCCGATTGGCGGCAGCTTCGCTGGCGCGGTCCAGCTCGGATGTATGGCTCGACAGCGTTTCGGAAATCCGTGTCGCAGCCACATCGCTGACGCGGCTCAGTTCGTCGGCGCGGCCGGCAAGCGTGTCGGATATGCGAGCTGCGGCAATGCTGCTCACCTGGTCGAGTTCGGACACCCGTGCCGAAAGCGTATCGCCGATTTTCTGACCGGCGCTATCGACGAAGTCGTGGACTGTATCGACGCTGTCACGGATACGGCCTTCAAGAATGCCGAGGCTGCTTTCTATCCGGTTGCTGGTATATTCGAGGCTTGTGTTGATGCCGGACGCGGCGACATCCATGCGGTTTGTTAGCGTGTCGGCGGCGCGGCTGATCTGGTCGGCCGTCTCGCTCAAGCGGCTGGCGACCAGGCCCGTGCTGTCGCGCATGCGCTGGTCGAGTATGTCGGCGCTGCGGTCGATGGCCGAGCCGAGTTCGCTCTGGCGCTCCTCCAGCGTCATTTCCAGCATGCTGGCGCTGGTTGCCAGCGTCGTGGCGATCGAGATCGTCTGCTCACCGAGCACGTCTGCAAGCTGGTTGCTGCCTTCGCTGACGGCGATGTTGATGGCATTGATCCGGTCGTCGAGCGTCGCGCGGATGCGGTCGTGGGTCGTGGCCAGCGATCCGGTCAGTTCCTCGGCGCGACCCGACAGGGTCTGCTCGATTTCGGACGCCTTGCTGGCCATGGTGGCAGCGAGTTCCGACGCATGGCCGGAGAGGGCACCGGCAATATCCGCCGAGGTGCGGGTCATCGTCCCGGCGATCTCGCTGACGCGGCCGCTCAGATTGTCGGCAATGTCCGAGACGCGGCCGGACAGTTGCTTCTCGATGTCGCTGACACGATCCGACATGGTTTCGGCAATCGCGGTGGCGCGGAAGGAAAGGTTGTCGGCAATTTCCTCGGTCCGGCTCGTCAGCGTGTCCGCCATATCTGCAGCACTCGCGGACATGGTGCCGGCGATGTCGGCATTGCGCTGCGCCAGCATGCCGTCAAGCGTTGCCGTGCGTGTGGAAAGGTCTTCCGTCAACGCCTGCGCTCGGTCGGTCAGGACGCTGCCGACCCGCTCGACGGTCCCGCTGATGGCCGTTTCGATTGCAGTCGTGCTTGAGGAAAGAACGCCGGAAAGGGCGGCCGTCCGCTCCGAAAGAATGCCTTCGATCCGCTCGGTGGTTCCACCAAGGGAAATATCGACAGCGGCTGCACCCATGGCCAGCGCCTCTGTCAGGCCTTCTCTTCCGGAGGCAAGCGTTGCGGACAGGCCGGCCGCGCGCTCGGACAGGATGGAATTGAGCTGCTCGGTTGAGCCGCCCAAGGCGCTTTCGATTGCCGACGTGTTGGACACCAGGACCTCGGTGAGGGCTGCTGTGCGCTGCGAAAGAATGCCGTCGATCCGCTCGGTAGTGCCTCCCAGGGCGCTCTGGATTGCGGACGTGTTGGACGCCAGGATGCCAGTGAGGGCAGCCGTCCGCTCGGAAAGAATACCGTCGATCTGCTCGGCGGTTCCACCGAGCGAGATTTCAACCGCCGCGGTTCCCATGGCCATGGTTTCCGCAATGCCTTCGGTTCCGGAGGCCAGTGTCGCAGACAGGCTTGCGGTCCGCTCCGACAGGATGGAGCCAAGCTGGTCGACCGTGCCGCCAAGCGCGGTCTCGATGGCCGCCGTGCTGGATGTCAGAATGCCGGTCAGGGCTGCGGTGCGCTCGGAGAGCGTATTGTCGAGCCGGAACTGGCTGGCCGCGATGGCGCTGGTGATTTCGTCCGCGCGGCTTGCAAGCGTCTCCTCGATGCGGCTGTGGGCGGATTGGAGACCATCAACGAGGTTGCCGGTGCGCGCATCGAGCGACGCGGCAAGGCGCATTTCGCTGCCTGCTAGATTGGTTTCAAGGGCGTCGGCACGCTGTCCGAAACCGGATTCGATCCGGTCCTGTGCCTGGGTCAGAGCGCTCATCAGCGCACCGGAGCGTTCCGACAGCACACTGTCGATGCGGGTGTGGGCGTTGCCGATCGCTTCGCCGAGTTCGGCCGTCTTGCCGCTGATCGTTTCCTCGATGAAATCCTGTGTCGTGCCAAGGGTCGTTGCCAGCGTCAGCGACTGGTCCGAAAGGGCGTTTTCGAATTTTTCGATGCTGCTGTCGAGCATGCCGCCGATCGCTTCGGATCCGCCCGAAACGGTCTGGTTGATGCGCGCAAGGCTTTCCATCAGCTTGGAATCGAGCATGCCGGCGCGTTTGTCGAAGGCATTGGCGAATTCATGGAAGCGCGAATCGAAGGCCGTTGCCAGCGTGCCGACCGTCGCCTGGAGTTTTTCCTCGAAGAAGCCGGAGCGCAGGTCCAGATCCATGATGGTATCGTCGGCCGTCGATTTCAGGCTCTGGCGGAAGCTTGCACCGCGCTCGTCGAGCGTTGCGTTCAGCGAGTTCAGAATGTCATCCAGTCCGCCGGTAATGGCCTGCTGACCGACGTTCAGGCTCTCGTTCAGATCGCGGGTGCGGGCAATCAGCGTCTCGTTCAACTGGCGTGCCCGCTCGTTGAGAGCGGCATTCAGCTTTTCGGTGTTGGCGTCGAGCGAGGACGCGCGGGTCTCGAACTGGCCCAAGAGCTGCTGGCCGCGCTTTGCAAGCGTCTGGCTGAGGTTTTCCAGCCGGTTGTCGAATTCGTTGCTCAGCGAAACACCGGCCGTCGTCAGGCCGGAAAGCAGGGCATCCGTGCGCGTCGAGAGCATGGTGCTGATCGTCTGCGTCGCATTGTTGGATTTCTCCATCAGCGCGGCGGCGCGCGTCTCGATCATCGAGGCGAAGGCTTCGCCTGATGTGCCGATGCGTGTCGTGATATCTTCGCCGGCGACAGCCAGTTCGTCCTTCAGCTGCGCATGGGCGCCCGAGATCGAGGAGCGGATTCGCTCGGCATGACCGACGATCGCCTCGCGCTCGAGCCCAAGCTCCTGCACCAGCGTGCGGACGCGCAATTCGTTGTCGCTGTAGCTACGTTCCAGCGCATTCACTTCAGAGTGTACGAGGGTTTCGAGTTCCGTCGCGCGGGCGATTGTCCGCTCGATGCCTTCGTTCATGGCGGAAACTTCGCGGCGAACGGCTTGACCGACGGTCATGATGCGCTCGGAGGCGGCGGTTTCCGGCTCGGCAAGCCGCAGGGCGACTTCCGCCATCGAGCGGGCGGCGCTGCGCAGTTCGTGGGCGCGGGAAATCATGATGGCGAAGGCGAAGAACAGCATCACCGGCAGGATGATGAAGATGGCAACGCCGACGGCACCTGGCATGGCTGCCAGATCGGCCATCGAGCGGATTTGCCAGATTTCCGGGCCATAGAGGAGATTGGCGACGCCGAGGCCACCGACGACCCAAAGCAGAGAGCCGACCGCGGCGATGCGCATCGTCGTGCGGCTGGAGCGGATTTCGAGAGACCGGAGAATTGCTGCGGGTGTCTTGCGACCGTCGTCGTTGGCGGGGGCAAAAGAAGGGGCTCGCGGCGCCTGTTCCGGCGTCAAGTTTCTGGCCGTATCCTGGGGCCTTGCGGACTTTACCGCTGGCTCGCCGGTCGGCTTTGCACTTCTCTGCTGGTCAGCCGCCGAAGCCTTGTTGCTGGGTTCTGACACTTTTTCCTCCGGCTCATCCAAGGAAGTCTTGTCGTTCAGGGCCGACTTAAGCTCGTCAAAGTCGATCTTCAGCGCATTTTCCAATGCCTGGAAAGCCTTGTCGTCGATCGATTCTGTTGCTTTTATTTGTCGCCATTACGGATACGCCTCGTTACCAAACTGCCCGCTTACGACCATTCTCCTCAAGGACCACCTGTCCATTGTGGAACATCTCCGCATAAGGGCGGTGACGGCAAGATACACGCATCACATTCACGCAATACCCTGACAGATCACCCAATTCATTCACACCGGTGGATAGTGGCATCGGGGCCATGATGATAGCCACGCATGCTCTTATCCACCGGGACCGTGGCGGCAAGCCGGCACAAACTGTCCCTAACCGTACCGTAGTGACACATTCACCTGTTTCTGACAATTAACGCCCTTCTCCAATAGTTAAAATGCTAACAATTTCTTAATCCCCAAAGGGCTTTAGAATCTGAAAAGCCAAGGAATTCAGGTAGTTTAACTGTCGTTAACCATGCTGCGCGATTCTTGCCTTCATTGCGCCGGGATTTAATCTGATAGCAGCGCCGCTTCGGCTTAATGAGGGGCAGGACAGACGGGAAACGACAGGCCGGTTTCTGCTTTGGGGCAGTGCCTGCACAGTCTACAGTCGCTGGAGTGCTTCGACAGGTCGTCGATTTGAATAATCGGCACGGCCCGCTCGTTGAGGATTTGGATGCGTGTTGACGATGCGGGCGGCTGGCCGGACCCCATCGTTGTTTAAAAAAGAAAACAAGGAAATTGGTACAATGGCGGCACTCAAGATCGCTTTCGAAGCTCCCGATAATTTCGGCGGTGCATGTCCCTCCAAATCGCGCCCCATCGATCTGGTTCATCTTGCTACACAGACCATGGGTGACAAGCTGCTCGAGATCGAAGTCCTTCAGATGTTCGCGCGACAGACGCGCCAGCTGATGAAGGAATTGTCGTCGGACAACATCGATCACCGGCTAGCAACAGCCCATCGCCTGAAAGGTGCAGCCCTTGCCGTTGGCGCCTTCACCGTTGCCCAGATCGCGCAAAGCGTCGAGGATCAGCCGAACGATGCGGCCCATCTCGCAGCGCTTGGGGCGTCTGTTCTCGAAGCGGAACTGTTCATCCTCAAGCTCTGCCGCTGACGGTCAATCCGCTACGCCGCCAATGTGGCTTCAGCGCCGTTTGCGACAGGCCTTTCGCCGCAGTCCTGGCGAGTTGACTGCCAGGCTGAATTGTTGGAAGAAATCAGGTGAATTTGCCGTGTAGCGCGCCGCCTTCTCAAAAGGGCGGCGCAACTGTTGATACGGCACGCCGAAACAACGCCAGCATCCGGAACAGACCATGACAAAATTGACCATTGTCGCCTTTGACGGCACGCGCCACGATCTCGATGTCCAGAACGGATCGACCGTCATGGAAAATGCGGTGCGCAATTCCGTCCCCGGCATCGAAGCCGAATGCGGCGGCGCCTGTGCCTGTGCCACCTGTCATGTCTATGTCGACGATGCCTGGTCGGCCGCCGTCGGCGCGCCGGAGGCCATGGAAGAGGACATGCTCGATTTTGCCTATGAGGTGAAACCGACCTCGCGCCTGTCCTGCCAGATCAAGATGTCCGACGCCTTCGACGGGCTGGTCGTACATGTGCCCGAACGCCAGGCCTGATTATTCGTTCTCTCCCTGCTGAAAGACAAAAAAGCCCCGCTTGCCGAATAGGCAAGCGGGGCTAGGAGGGCGCATCGCTTACAGATGAGGGAGGGAACATCTGCAGCAATAGGATACGCCAGGAGAACGACGGTGCACGGCTGTCCGGCGATCAAACGAAATGATCAAGCCAGGCAAAACTACATACGAAACCGTTACTCTGGAAACACTCAGCTCATCATGAGCTTACTCGGGCACGCCCTGAATTTCTGTGAAGAGGCCTGTCTGCCTGTCTTTCACTCTATGATTTAAATATAGCGGAACTTTACGCTTTGTTCTATCGCTAGAAATCACCAATGAAATACTATTGACGCATAAGGTTCACGCAAGGTGAGCGGGGCGTGCCGGTGGAAACCTTTGCTGGGGTTGTTCGGGAGCATGGCGTTTGCCATGACGATCTTGTAGCGCACAGGCCGCATCAAAGGCTTATATGCCGGTCGCCATCTGTTTGATCGGATTCGAATTTTCGGAAAAATTCAGACTGCGAAACATCGGTCCGCAGGCAGCAAATCCTGATGACCGGCGGTGCTGCTATTTCTTGCGGATGGCATCAAGTCGGTATTGCAGGAGGCGAATCATGCGGCGATCGAAATTGACGGCCTCCGTTCTGTCGAAGCGGGCCTGATCGCGATCATGGTCTGATATCGCCGTTTCGCTGACGCGGGCGACGCTGGCCTGCATGCGTTCGCAGTCGGCTTCGGGCCGCAAGGTGAGAAAACTGCTCTCCAGTTTGCGCGCATGTGTGCGGGCGATTTCGGCGTGGCGTTCCTCGTGGCGCTTGATGTCACTCGACAGCGTGTCCCAGACGAGGGCCAGATCCCGGCCGGCACGCTTGCGGTTGGTCCAGCGCGGCAGGATGATTTTCGTGTTGAGGGTGACCTTGGCGCTGCCTACCGCGCATTTTCCGCCGCGGCTGACATAGGTCACCGTGCCGCCGAATTTGATTTTCGTGGCGCCCGGATGCCGCGCACCTGTGGATTTCATCAGCGGGCCTTGCGCTGACAGGCCCTTGTCCAGATCTTCGGCGGTGCGTCCGCCGATGGGAAAGTATGAAAAGCTCTTGCTGAAGACTGTTTCGGCGGTGGCATTGCCGGCTTGACCAAGCGCGAGCGCGAAAAACAGCAGCGCTGTGGAGGAAATACGGCCTGAAGGCATCGGCATGGCAGTCTCTGTAGTTGAAGTTCCCCAAAGCTTGGGGCATAGCCAGCGCCAGCGCAACACAAATTCGCAGGCAGCCGCTCACAACAGCGGCGAAAGTCATGATGCACGATCCTTTCCAATCCTTCGACTGGCATCTGGGCCACGGGCGCCGGCTGGCGCTTGGACCGGCCGGCGTGCTGATGGCGATCATCAACGTTACGCCGGATTCCTTTTCCGACGGTGGACTGGACAGGGATTCAGCCGGCGCGATCGAGCGCGCGCTGCGGGCTGTGGAGGCGGGTGCCGGCATTCTCGACATCGGCGGCGAATCGACGCGACCCGGCGCCGATCCGGTTTCCGCGGCGCAGGAGCAGGACCGAATTCTGCCGGTGATCGCCGCATTGTCTGCGCGCACGGATGCAATTATCTCGGTTGACACATACCGGGCCGAGACCGCCCGGCTTGCGGTTGCCGCCGGCGCCCACATCATCAACGACGTGCACGGCCTGCAGCGCGAACCGGATCTGGCAAAGGTGGCGGCAGACACGGGGGCAGGGCTGTGCATCATGCACACGGGCCGCGACCGCGAGAAACTGGCCGACGTGATTGCCGACCAGTTCCACTTTCTAAAACGATCTCTGGAGATCGCAACGGCGGCCGGCGTCGCCACGGACCAGATCGTGCTCGATCCCGGCTTCGGATTTGCCAAGGATACGGAAGAGAACCTTGCCCTGATGGCGCGGTTTGGCGAGCTTCACGGGTTGAAGGCGCCGCTTCTTGCCGGCACCTCGCGCAAACGGTTCATCGGTGCGGTGACGGGACGCGAGGCTGCGGAGCGCGATGTCGCGACGGCTGCGACGACCGTGCTGCTTCGAATGGCGGGCGCCGCTGTTTTCCGGGTACATGATGTCGCAATCAACAGGGATGCGTTGCTGATGGCAGATGCTATGCTAGTGGCGAGGAACAAAGGGCAGGATTGAGATCATGACGGCGACCTACACGATCACGCTCAAGAACTGCGCCTTCTTCGCACGCCACGGCGTTCACGACGAGGAAGAGTTTCTCGGCCAGCGATTCTTCGTCGACGCAATCCTCGACGTCGAGCAAGGGACGGCCCTCGTGGATGATTCCATTGAGGATACGGTGCATTACGGCATCGCCTTTACCGAGATCGAAAAGATCATCACCGGTCGCCGCCGCTATCTGATCGAGGCTTTGGCTCTCGAGGTGGCGCAGACGCTGTGCAAGCGCTTCCCGCAGATCCGCCGGGCCGAGGTTTCTATCCGCAAGCCGAATGCGCCGGTTCCCGGTGTTCTCGACTATGTCGAGGTTACCGTCGAGTATTTCGCCTGAGATGATTTTTACGACGGCAACACTTGGCCTGGGCGGCAATATCGGCGATCCGGCAGCGTCCATGGCGCGGGCGCTGGCGACCCTGGATGCCCGAACCGACTGTTCGGTCACCGCCGTTTCGCGGCTTTACCGGACGCCGCCTTGGGGCAAGACCGACCAGGCCTGGTTCTTCAATGCCTGCGCGCAGGTCGAGACTTCGCTTTTGCCGGATGACCTGCTCGACACCTGTCTTTCCATCGAGCGCGAGATGAAGCGCGAGCGTCTGGAGCGCTGGGGGCCGAGAACCATCGATATCGATGTCCTGACCTATGGTGGCAGGGTGCTGAAAACCGAAAAGCTGGAGATCCCGCATCCGCGCATGACCGTTCGCGGCTTCGTGCTGATGCCGCTTGCCGATTTTGCACCGCAGATGACGGTTGGCGGCAAGACGGTGGCAGAATGGCTGGAAGACGCTGATATCTCCGGTATCGAGGCCGCATCTCTCGATACCAACTGGTGGAAAAACAGCGGCTGAAACGGAAAAGGAGCCCGCCGGTCAGCGTGCTCCTTCTTTGAAACAAAGCAGGTGGAAGATCTATTCGATCGAACCGACGGCCATGGTATCGACCTGGCGCGAGAGGCTGACGCCGATCACCGGAACCATGGTGTCCTCGACCTTGACCGAGATGGTGATGTTCATCGTCGATGAATCCTGCAGGCGGGCGATCATCGCGCCGTTCAGCTTCTTGCGGTTGATGCCGACGACGACCTTGTCCTTCGATACATTGCCGGAGATGATATCGAGGCCCTTGCCGTTGGCGCCATCCAGGAACTTGCCCTTGTAGCTGTTGCCGGCCTGAGTGATGACAGCCGACATAGGCTGCTTGAAGACGCCGACGCGGCAGAAGCCGTCGAGCTTGATACCCGCGGTCTTGCCGCCGGCGACATCACCGGTCAGGTCGCAGGTGAATTTCGTGCCTTTGTATTTGCCGGCAACGATTTCGCCCGGGCCTTTCCACTGGCCCGAAACCTGCTCGAAGAACGCCTTGTCGCGGCTGCCGGAAAGGGCCGGGGTTGCCGTTGCGAAGAGGGCGGAAAATGTGGCTGCGGCGAAGCTGCAGGCGATCAAAGAAGGGCGCGAAAACATAAACGATCCTTGAAGGGTCAACGTCCGGAATGTGAGGCTACATTTGCGCTTAAATGGTTAATGGACTGTTTCTTCGGGCTTTGGCGCGATAAGAATTGGCCTCACGATATGTTTCAATCCCGGCTATCGGATCACCCGCCAAGTGTCCGTCTCGTGACTGCTTTCCGGCGCCTTCACTCTTCTGTGTGCGTCGGTGAGGCGACGTGCTTTTGAAACCCTCTCAAGGTTTGGTACGTAGATTTTGTGTAACAGGAGGCCGGAGAAATGACGGTAGTGGATGAGATCGGAGAGGCTCCCTTAGAGCCGCCGGAATCGGGACGAGTGATTCGCCGGCATGGGCTTGCCACACGCCTGACGCACTGGACCTGGGCGATCGCGCTGTTCTTTCTGTTGCTGAGCGGCCTGCAGATTTTCAACGCGCACCCCTCGCTCTACATCGGGCAGCAGTCGGGCTTCGAATTCGACAATGCGATCCTCAAGATCGGTGCTATCAGGGGCGATGACGGAGTGCCGAAGGGCGTCACCACCATCCTTGGCAGGAGCTTCACGACGACCGGTGTGCTCGGCATGAGCGGTGCGACTGAAAATCCTTCGTTTCGCGGATTCCCTACCTGGGCGACGCTGCCGTCCTACCAGGATCTGTCGACCGGCCGGGTCATCCACTTCTTCTTCGCCTGGTTTTTCGTGGCGGCCTTTCTCGTCTGGCTGGCTTCCAGCTTGATCAACGGTCATCTCCGTCGCGACATCCTGCCGTCGCTAGCGGATGTAAAGGCCTTGCCGAAAAGCATCGCCGATCATCTGCGCTTCCGTTTCCACCATGACGGCAAATATAACGGCTTGCAGAAATTCGCCTATGCCGGCGTGCTGCTGGTCATCTTTCCGGGGATCATTCTCACGGGGTTGACCATGTCGCCGGGCATGAATGCCGCCTGGCCCTGGCTGCTTGATGTTTTCGGTGGGCGGCAGACGGCGCGGACTTTGCATTTCGTCTGCATGACGCTGCTGGTCGGGTTCTTTGTCATCCACATCGTCATGGTGCTGGCCGCCGGACCGCTGAACGAGATGCGCTCGATCATCACGGGCCGATATCGCATCAATCCGCAGACGTCGGAAAAGGAGGAACACCGATGAGCCGTTTTCTCGTCAATCGCCGCCGGTTCCTCACTGTTGCCGGTGTCGCCGCCGCCGCTGTGCCTCTTTCCGGATGCGATGGCCTCGACGGTTATCTATCGGGGCAGAGTCCGGTTCGCGGTTTCATGGCATCGGCCAATACGCTCACATACCGCGTCCAGCGCGTGCTGATCGGTGCTGACCAGCTTGCGCCCGAATTTGCGGCAAGCGAGGTGCGGCAAGGGCAACGTCCGAACGGGTCGACCGACCCGACCGATGCGGACTATCTAACGCTGCAGGGCCGGGCGTTTTCGGACTATCGTCTGCAGGTGACGGGCCTTGTCGAAAAGCCTGTCAGTTTCAGCCTCAACGAATTGCGCAACATGCCGGCCCGCACCCAGATCACCCGGCATGACTGCGTCGAAGGCTGGAGCTGCATTGCCAAATGGTCCGGTGTGCCGCTTGCTCGCGTGCTGGACGAGGCCAAGGTCAAGCCTGAAGCGCGTTTCGTCGTCTTCCACTGTTTCGACAGCATGAATCTCGGTCTGTCGGGTGCGGTTCCCTATTACGAATCGATCGACCTGATCGATGCCCGGCATCCGCAGACCATTGTCGCCTATGGCTGCAACGACCAGCCGCTGCCGGTCGCCAATGGCGCTCCGCTGCGCGTCCGCATCGAGCGGCAACTCGGCTACAAGATGGCGAAATACATCAAGTCGATCGAGGTCGTCTCGACGCTTGAGCCGTTCGGTCGCGGCAAGGGCGGCTTCTGGGAAGACCTCGGCTATGAATGGTACGCTGGAATTTAGCCAACTAAGCCACGTCGTCGCCGGGGCCGCTTTTCCCCGACATGCCGGGTGTCAGATCGCCTATGAAATCGCCGATACCCGGGCGTTTCAGTGCGCGGAACGGCATGGGCCGGCAGAGGTCCATGGCCGCAATGCCGATGCGAGCGGTCATCAGGCCGTTGATCACGCCCTCTCCAAGCCGAGCAGACAGCTTGGACGCCAAACCGTGCCCCAAGACCTGCTGGATCAGGCTGTCGCCTACGGCGATCGAGCCGGTGACGGCGAGATGGGCGATGACGTCGCGCATCAGCCGCATCATGCCGAAAGTGCCAGGCCGGCCGCCGTAAAGTTCGGCCATGGCACGGATCATCCGGGCCGATTCTGTAGATAACATAGCCGAGATCGACCAGAGCCCGCGGGCTGACGGCGGTGACGATCGAGACGCGTTTGGAAGCATTGAGGATGATGGCCCGGGCCTCGCGATCGAGCGGCATCAGAAGCTCGCGCTCCGTGAGTTCCAGGAGGTACGGGCCATCGATGATCTCGCCCTCGGTCTCCTTCAGTCGCGTCCGCCCGCGTGCCGTCTGGGGCTTGTCGGCCAGAAGGCCGACGAGATGGTCCGTGACCTTGCGGGCCGGCTTGGCCGAGGATGAAAGGCCAGCCGCGACCGCTTCCTCCTTCAACGCCTGAACGGCGTTCAGCTGCATGATGCCGGCAAGCTCTCGTGCGACGACGACGAGAAAGGCGAGAATGCCGATCGCCGCAAGCGCGATGGCGAGATATCCAAGCCAGTCGGCCCGGGTGAAGAGATCACGGATCAGGCTGTCGACCCAAAGTCCGACAGCGAGCGAGACGAGAAGCCCGAAGGCACCGGCGGCGACCCGCGCGAAGGAAAACCGGCGTCTGCGCGGCACGGCTTCAGGCACCGGAACCGACGACAAGGCTGCCGTGGTTTCGATGAACGGATCCTGCGCATCTGATGTCATGACGATGTTGTCGTCGAAACTGCCGGGCGCCCGGCGGTTCTTCTCGGGCTGTGCGGCCGGGGTGCTGTCGAGGGTAAAGGAGGCGGGCTTCCGCCGCGGGATGTTGGGTGTGTCGGTCATGCCAGCCGGTCTCCAAACAGGAATTGCATCGCCCGGTCGAGCCGGATGTGCGGCACCGACAGTTTCAATCCACCGCCGGTCTCCTCGATATGGGGTGGCCGGAACCGAACAAAGCTGAGTTCGGGGACGAGGCTCTCCTCTGGTTTTGAATCAAGGTCTTCAAAAAGTGAGTCCGGATTCTCCGGCAAGTCACCGGGAAATATGGCTGTTTTCCTGTTGCCGTCGAAGGTCTCGCCGTTGATTTTCTCGCCTCCGATGGGCGTGCCGACGATGACCGGAAGCGCGTGACCATCGTGATTGACGGTCGCCTCGCGCGTCGCCCGGACGGAAGCAAGAGCCATGACCTCGATGCCGGCGCCGCTCATGCCGATCCGCTCGATCGCACGGGAGACAAGGCGGTGGGTGATCCTTTCCAGGCGGTCGTGGCTTTCGTGGTGCAGGTGGTCGGCTTTGGTGGCGGCAATCAGCACCTTGTCGATTCGCCGCGTCAGGAAGGAGGACAGGAAGGAATTGGTTCCCGACTGGAAACAGGCGAGCACGTCGGCCAGCGCCCCCTCCAGATCGAGCAGCGATTCCGGCCCGCGATTGATCGCCTGCAGGGCATCGACCAGCACGATCTGCCGGTCCAGCCGGGCAAAATGCTCGCGGAAGAACGGTTTGACCACATGGGTTTTGTAGGCCTCGTAGCGCCGCTCCATCATTGCCCAAAGCGAGCCTTTTGCGCCCGGCCTTGCGGAAGGTCAACGAGCGGCGAGAAGGTGAGGGCTGGCGATCCCTCGAGATCGCCGGGCATCAGGAAGCGCCCGGGGGCAGGGTGGAGAGCGAGCGCTCGTCGGACTTGCAGGCCTTCAGATAGGCCGTGAAGGCCTCCGCCAGGCGGCGCGCATCGCCTTCGTCAGCAGGCCCTTCGATCTTCACCGCTTGGGCCAGCACCATCCATTCGGATGCGAGTTCCGCGCGTACGCCGCGCCGCGCCCGCTCGGCGGTGTTATTGCTGAAGGTGCGGAAATCTTGGGCGAGCAAAGGCAGGTCGAGCAGCCATTCGCCGGGATAATCGACGATATCGATCGACAGCCGTCCCGGCGAAAACAGCCTGTTCCAGCCGCTGGCGCTTTCATAATCGAGCGTGATGCGCAGCTGCGAAATGGCCCGCGTGGAATCCGGCCAGATGCGGTCTCGGACCAGTGCGGTCACATGATCCTCATACTGGAAGCGCGGCACGGCATCGTCCGGCTGCGGCTCCAGCCGGATTTTCGAGACGCGGCCCGACCGGACCGATTCAAAGACCGGCAGGCGACCGCCATTAAGCAGATTGTGCACCAGCGAGGAGATGAAGACCGTCTTGCCGGCGCGCGAAAGACCAGTGACGCCCAGCCTCAGCGTCGGATTGACGAAGCCGGAGGCCCGGTCTGACAGGTTGTCGAAGGCGATGCGGGCGTCGTCTGTAAGGCTGGTGAGGATTGGCGGCAACGGGCACTGTTCCCAGATGAGAGGTCTTCTTAGGGCGGATGTCGGCGTCCGATTGTCCTACGGCGCGCTCACCTGCGATATAGGACGGCAAGGCGACCGAAAAAGAAGTCGGCAGAGGATTGGCGAGCCTCGCTGCCGTTATGGGGTAAGGAAGGTGACCAGCCGTCCGGGCACTGACGCCCGCGCCGAAGGGCTGCGGTCGATGTCGATCACGGCGAGACCGGCGCAAGGGTAGCCCGTCGGAATTGCGGCAGCGGTACCGCTTTCGCCGAGCAAAGCCCGCACCAGTTCCTCGATCATCGGATTGTGCCCCACAAGCATCAGGGCCTGCGGTTCCTGCCAGGCTTCGACGACATCCGTGTAGACCGACGACGGACCGGCATAAAGCGCGTCGCTGAACTCGATATCGAGTTCTTCCCCATGGCGCGGCGGAGCGCTTCTGTCGTTTCCCGGCATCGTTCTGCCGTCGAGCAGAGAACCTTGTCCGGCCTGTAGCCGCAATCGGCGGCCATATCGGCGATGATTTCCGCCTGCGCATAGCCAGTATCATCCAGCGTGCGATCGAAATCCTTCTGGCCCGGCAGCGCCCAGCCGGCCTGTGCGTGCCGCATGAGATAGAGGCGGAATGTCGGGGAGGCAGCAAGTGGCATGGCGTCATTTCCGAAACAGCGGGGTAGTGGCGCCGAGCGCGGCGATCACCAATCGTTTGTCATCCGCGGACTGCGAAAGATCAAGCCGCTTACCGATGCAAAGTCCTTGATATGCGCTCAGGAATCCAGCATTTCGCGAACGGCGACGGCCAGTTGCTTGAGAGAGAACGGTTTTGGCAGAAAACCGAACTTCGCATCGGCCGGAAGATTCTTTGCAAAGGCATCCTCGGCATAGCCCGAAACGAAGATGAACTTCATGTCGGGATGAATCTTGCGCAGTTCGCGCAGCAGCGTCGGTCCGTCCATCTCCGGCATGACGACATCGGAGACGACGATGTCGATCGTGTCGCCAAATTCCTCGATGATCTCCAGCGCCTCGACGCCAGATCCGGCTTCGTGCACGGTATAACCACGCGTTTCCAGCATGCGCTTGCCGCCGCGGCGGACGGCCTCCTCGTCCTCGACAAGCAGAACGACGGCGGAATCGCCGGTGAGATCGGTTGGTTCTTCTAGTTTTGCGGGCTTTGCCGTTCCCAGCACAGGCGCTGCCTCCGTGATGACGTTACCGGAGGCATCCATCACGACTTCTTCGACATAGCGCGGCAGAAGGATGCGGAATGTCGTTCCCTTGCCCATCTCGGATTCGGGATAGATGTAACCGCCCGACTGCTTGATGATGCCGTAGACCATGGACAGGCCGAGACCGGTGCCCTTGCCGACTTCCTTGGTCGTGAAGAAAGGCTCGAAAATCTTGTCTATGATCTCAGCCGGAATTCCTGTGCCCTGGTCGGACACCTCGATCATCACATAATCATCTTCCGGCAGGTCGCGACGGTTAAGAGCGGCAGCTTCGATCGCCGGAAGATTGCGTGTGCGCAAGGTAATGACACCGCCATCCGGCATGGCGTCGCGGGCATTGACGGCGAGGTTGAGGACAACCTGCTCAAACTGTCCGAGATCGGTGCGCACCGGCCAGAGGTCGCGGCCATAATCCACTTCGAGCTTGACGTTGGTGCCGGTCATCCGGTCGACGAGCATGCGCAGGTCGCCGACGACGTCGGTCATGTTGAGCACGGTCGGGCGCATCGTCTGCTTGCGCGAGAAGGCGAGCAATTGCCGCACCAGCACGGCGGCACGGTTGGCATTGCGTTTGATCTCCATCAGATCCGCAAAGCTGGCGTCCGAAGGGCGCGCTGAAAGCAGAAGATGGTCTGACGACAGGAGGATGGCGGTCAGAACGTTGTTGAAGTCGTGGGCGATGCCACCGGCAAGCGTCCCGACCGCGTTCATCTTCTGCGTCTGCGCCATCTGCGTTTCGAGCGCCTTCTGCTCGGTGATTTCCACCGCATAGACGATGGCTGCCTCTTCCGGCGCCTGGTCACTCTGGTCGATGACCGCATTCACATAGAAGCGGAAATGCCGCGTCTCGTCCTTCGGATGCAGAGAATCAATCGGTGCGATGTCGCTCTGCCGGTCTTTCGCCGCGTCGAGCGCGTCCCGCAGGCGGGCCCGGTCGGGTTCATGCACGACGGTCTCGAGAAAAGCCCCATGCTCCATGTCGTCGCGCGAGACGACGGCGGAGAACAGTTTGAGGAAGGGCGCGTTGGTTCGCAGGATCCGGCCGGCTCCATCGACGGATGCGATGGCCATCGGCGTGTTGTTGAAGAAGCGGGTAAAGCGCATGGCGGCGATCGAGGCGGACTGGTCGCTTTCGTCGTCGCCTGCGCGCGACAGGACAATGGTACGGCTTTCACCAGGCGCACCGTCGCGATTGGACGAGACGCGATGCACCAGCCGGACCGCGAGGCTCTGGCCGTTCGCCTTGCGCAGGTCGAGATCGAGAACCTTGGTCTTCTTCAGCCCCGGTTCGGCCTGCACGGACTGCACCAGTGCCAAGCCTTCACCGGCCACCAGATCGGCAATGCTCATCGAGCCCGGCTGGAATTTGGTGAGGTCAAGCCCGAGCCAGTCGGCCAGCGTGGCGTTGATATAAAAGATCTCGCCCTTCTTTCCGGCCGAGAAGAAGCCGGCCGGCGCGTGATCAAGATAGTCGATGGCGTTCTGCAGTTCCTTGAAGAACCGCTCCTGATCGTCGCGCTCGGACGTGATGTCGGAGATTTGCCAGATATAGAGCGGGTTGCGCTGGCCATCTTCCAGCGGCAGCACGCGGGCCTTGAGGCGAAACCAGTGTGCGCCGGAACCGGCAGAGCCACCGACCGGGCTGAGCGGCTTTAGGAGGCGGAACTCCTCATGTCCGGCTTTGCCTTCGTGCAGGCCGTTGGTCAAGCGGTAGATCGCTTCCGTCGCTTCGCGATTGCGTGACAGCATGGTTTCAAGCGATTGGATTTCGGTGGCTTTGGTCGCACCTGTCAGCGCCCCGTATGCAGCATTGGCATAGATGATCCGGCCTTTGCGGTCGGTGACCAGCGTGCCGTCCTCGTGGGCATCAAGGAATGCGCGGGCCAGTTCATCGGGGCGCGACTGCGGCATGACCTCGATGAAGCCGATGATCGACGAGACAAGAAAGAAAATGCCGACCATGGCAAGAACGCCAAGAATGCCGAGCACGATCTCGTTTTCCAGCTCATTCTTGAATACGACGAAGGCCGCGGCCGAAACGATCAGGACGATGGCGAGAAGAATAATTCGCAGCACCGTGCCGGGACGTGTGCCCCGGTCCACGATCGGCATATGATAGTCCCCGGACTGCCGCAATTTCGTCATACACGCCTCGTTGATCGCCGGTAGGGCCGTTCCGGAATGGCCGGGCGCCTAGTCGACAAACCTGATCCGCTGACGGGTGTTTCCACCTGTCCCGGCTTCGTAAGGGTAGGCCCCGCCGAACATCAGGCAAGAATCATCTTTAACAGCGCATGGCAAAAGCAAAAAGCACTTGCTTGGACGCAGACAGGATCAATTCACAAGGAATGTTCGTTTCCCGCGATATCGTCTTAATCAGCTGATTAAAAACCGCATCAATGATTCTGTCTTGGACAATGCCCAGGGTCAGGGTTGAACAGGCCCGAAAAAGCCGTCAAATAGCGGTATGCTTGGAATTGAAACGGAGTACGCACGATGATCGAAGAGATGCTAGGAACGAACGGCGCGAAGTTTATCGTCGCATCGCTCGTCGTGGCGTTGGCGCTTTTGTGCCTCGTCGGCGTCTTCTGGTTTATCCGAAACCGGCCGTCGTCTCCCTTCATCCGTGGTGGCAAGAACCGCCAGCCCCGTCTTGCTGTTCTCGATGCCGCGGCCGTCGATACCCGCCGCCGGCTGGTTCTGGTGCGACGCGACGATGTCGAGCATCTGATCATGATCGGTGGTCCAACGGATATCGTTATAGAGAGCCGCATCCCGCCGCAGCGAGCGTCCGCTCCTGTGACGCCGGATCCGGTTTTGCCGCAGCAGGCGGTCGAGCGCAGGGTCGTGCAGCCTGCGCAAAACCAGCCTGTCCCTGAGACAAAAGCAGCGCCGGTTTCGGCGATGGCCAATGTCCTCTACGGGGAAGATTCGGCTAAGCCGGCAGATCAGCCCCGGCAGACGGTCACGCCAGCGCAGGGGAGAATTCGTGACGAAGCGGCGTCATCGCGTCCGGCGACAGTCGAGCGGTTGCCGTCGCAGCCGGTCCTCTTGCGGGAACCGTCGGGCGGTGTCAGTGCAGCGGAAACGCCTTTTCCCGCAAGCAAGGCACCTGAGGATATTCTGGAGGCGGCGAGAAACCGCGTGCTTGTCACGGGCGGATCAGTGCCAGTTCCGGTTCAGGACCGTCCCGTGCAAGCAACCGCGGCAACGATCCCACAGCAGACTGTGCAGAAACCGCTCTCAGATTTCGAAAGCTTTCTCGATGCCGAAATCAGCGGAAATCTGCAGCAATTGACACCTGAATCCGCTGCCCGTCCCGAACAGGGCGTGCGGCCAGCCGTCTCGAGACGCCAGGAGCCGAAGCTGGATATGGCGTCGCCCGGACGGCAAGAGCCATCGCTGGAAGAGGAAATGAACCGCATGCTGGGGGAAATCGCCGACAACCGCAAGCCTTGACGCGGCATGTGTAGGGGAGCGGTGAAGTACTCTCATCGTAAACGAGAAACGGCGCAGACAAGCCGCGCCGTTTAATTTGACAAATGACTGTCGATTATTCGTCGCGATAGACCTTTTCGCGGCGTTCATGCCGCTCCTGTGCCTCGATGGACAAGGTGGCGATCGGCCGCGCATCCAGCCGCTTCAGGCCAATTGGTTCGCCGGTCTCTTCGCAATAGCCATATGTGCCTTCATCAAGCCTTTGAAGCGCCGCATCAATTTTTGAAATTAGCTTGCGCTGGCGGTCACGTGCCCGCAACTCGATGGCACGATCGGTTTCCGATGAGGCTCTGTCTGCAAGATCCGGATGATTGGCGCTTTCTTCAGCCAGATGGCCGAGCGTTTCGCGCGCTTCCCGAAGGATATCGTTTTTCCAGGCATTCAATTTTGCGCGGAAATACGCACGCTGGCTTGCATTCATGAATTCTTCGTCCTCTGAAAGGACGAAGGCACCAAGATCGATCTTCTCACTCAACGCGATTCTCCTGAAGAACATCTCATGTCGGCGGTGTATAGACCCATGAAGGCGGGGTTTCAAGCCTCAAGGAATCGCCGCACAGCTTTTTAATATTGATCACAACTCAAGCTAACCGGCTAATATTTCATCAAGATTACAGTTCCGTCGCAAAGCAACATAGACACCTTCTGCAACGGGGCGGTCGTGGCGGTCGATTCTGTCACCAAGACGATGCGACAAGCCAACCAGCCCGTGTGGTTGCCGTGTAATGTGCACAAAAATTTGGCGTTCTCTTTTCAATATTGCGGTTTTGGTAACCGAATTTGGGGGCGCCGAAGTATATTTCGGCGTTCCAAAATGCGTACCAAGCTTTTAATCAAGGATATTTTAGCAAAACTTCATCTTTTTCGCCGAGGATTGCACGGGTTGCGTGGAGGCGAGAATGTTGCAGAAGATGCGTGCTTTTTTGGCTGTTGATGCCAAAAATCCAGAGTTGATCCAAGCGCAGCTTGCGGCATTCTCGAAGCAGGTACCCCTCCTTTACTTCACGCTCCTGACCAATACGATCGCGCTTTCGCTGACCCACTACAACAGCGCGCCACTTCTTCTGAGTTTCTATCTGCCCTGCATTCTTTACGTGGGCTGCCTCGTCCGTATCTGGTTCTGGTGGCGGACCCGCCGACGGGTGGTGCCGCATGAAAAGGCCGTGCGGCAATTGCAGGGAACAATCTATCTGGCGGGCGTCCTCGGGTTTTGCTTCACGGCCTGGGCGCTGGCGCTGTTTCCCTATGGTGGCGCCTATGCAAAGGGACACGTGGCCTTCTATATGGCCAATACCGTCATCGGCTGCATCTTTTGCCTGATGCATGTGCGCGCCGCTGCATTGGTTCTTACCGCCGTCGTGCTTGTGCCGTTCACTCTGTTTTTTGCGACGACCGGAAATGCCGTGTTTGTCGCAATCGCCCTCAACATGATGCTCGTTGTGGGAGCCATGGTCTATATTCTCTTTAGCCAGTACCGTGATTTCAACGATTTGATCGGTTCGCAAAAAGCGTTGATTGCCAAACAGAAGGAAACACAGTCGCTCAGCGACGAAAACCGTCGGCTTGCCAATCTCGACAGTCTGACGGACTTACCCAATCGCCGCAGCTTTCAGTTCGAACTGGACACCCGGCTTGCAGCTGCAACGCGCCAAAAGCGCCCGCTTGCCGTCGGCATTATCGACCTCGATGGTTTCAAGCCCGTGAACGATGCTTTCGGCCACGCCGTGGGCGACAGGCTGCTTATGGCGGCGGCGCGGCGGCTTGGTCAATTTACCAGCGAGCATATCTTTGCCGCGCGACTGGGCGGTGATGAATTTGGATTGATTGTCGAGGGTGACCTGGACGAGAAGGCACTCGCACAACTGGGCGACGCCGTCTGCACCGAACTTCAAAGGCCGTACCATCTGAACGGCATAACGGCGAAGGTTTCTGGTTCTCTGGGTTTTGCTCAGTTTCCAACGGCGGGCGACAATGCCGCGCATCTGTTCGAGCAGGCGGACTTTGCCCTGTACCACGCCAAGCAGCATGCCCGGGGCGGCACCGTTGTCTTTTCGCAGGAGCATGAGCGTGAAATCATGCATCAGAGCCGCGTCGATCAGGAATTGAAGAGTGCCGATCTCGCGCGCGAACTGCATATTCTGTTTCAGCCGTTTATCGATACGGACACGCAGCAGGTGCTTGGCTTCGAAGCCTTGGCGCGCTGGGACAATGCTATGCTGGGCAGGGTGTCACCCGATGTCTTCATCCGCTCGGCTGAACGAAGCGGCATGATGGGTCGGATGACGGCCATTCTCTTCACCAAGGCACTGCAGACCGCGGTTCAGTGGCCGCGGGGGACGCGCTTGTCCTTCAACCTTTCGGCCCGCGATATCGTCGCCCGGCCGACGCTGGAGACGCTGCTTGCCGTTCTGGAGGAGAGCGGCTTTGATCCTCATTTTCTTGATGTCGAGGTGACGGAAACCTCTGTTATGACCAATTTCGAAGTGGCACGCTGTAATCTCAATCTTTTGATCGAGCGCGGCATCGGCATTGCACTCGACGATTTTGGAACGGGGCATTCGAGCCTCGGCTACGTGCATCGTCTGCCGCTGCGCAAGATCAAGATCGACCGCAGCTTCATTACCGACATCGGAACGGACGGGCTTAGCCAGAACATCGTCAAGACCATCGTCGACCTCTGTCGAAACATCGGCTGCGTCTGCGTGGTCGAAGGCATGGAAACGCTGGAGCAGGTGACCATTCTACGCCGGCTCGGGTGCTCGATCATGCAGGGCTTTTACTTCGGCCGTCCGATGCACGCCGCCCAGACGCTCGATCTTCTCGACACAAAGACGGCGATCGCCGGCTGACCGGAACGAAAGCGCCAATCTTTCGTGGCGCTCCATTCCGATCATTCGAGGCTGCCCGGCGAGAGGCTGCGTTTTCAGGTCAGCGCGACGGCAATTTCCGCGGCGAGCCGCGCATTGTTCTCGACCAGCGCAATGTTGGTTTCCAGGCTGCGGCCGTCCGTCATGCGGAAGATGCTGTCGAGAAGGTAGGGTGTGACCGCCTTGCCGGAAATCTCATCGCGGATCGCATTGTCGAGCGCGCGGGTGATGTAGATTTCCATCTCTTCCCGGGCGATCTCGCTTTCCTGCGGCACGGGGTTCGCCACCAGCATGCCGCCATCGACGCCGAGTTGGTTGCGCATCGTCTGGAAATTGGCAATGGCCGCCGGACTGTTCAGCATCAGCGGGCTTTTCAGGCCCGAATCGCGCGACCAGAAGGCCGGGAAAATCTCACTGTCATAGGTAACGACGGGCACGCCGCGGGTTTCCAGCACCTCCAGCGTCTTTGGAATATCGAGGATCGCCTTGGCGCCCGCGCAGACGACAATAACGCCGGTGCGCGACAGCTCTTCGAGATCGGCGGAGATATCGAAGGTTTCTTCCGCCTTGCGATGCACGCCGCCGATGCCGCCGGTCGCAAAGACCCGGATACCGGCGCGCGAAGCGGCGATCATCGTTGCCGCAACTGTCGTTGCGCCTGTGCGCCGCTCGGCAATCGCGAAGGCAAGATCGGCGCGCGACAGCTTCATGGCGCCGCTGGTTTTAGCCAACGCCTCGAGCTTTGCATCATCGAGCCCGATATGCAGGATACCGTCGATCACGGCGATGGTGGCGGGAACAGCGCCTTCCTCGCGAATGATCGCCTCGACGCTGCGCGCCATCTCCAGATTGCCGGGGTAAGGCATGCCGTGGGTGATAATCGTTGATTCCAGCGCGACGATCGGCGCGTTGCGTGCTTTGGCGGCAGCGACTTCCTCAGAATATTCCATCGGCAGGAACGGGGAAAACGGCTTGGTCATTGCATATCCTCTGCGGCTTTTGGCGGCGCGTTCATGACAGTGTTTTTGCCGGCGGCACAAGCTTTATTGCCGCGGAAACGGCTTCCGTTGACATTTTTCGGAAACGGCCAGCGGTGAGCCGACGGTGATGCCGGCAGCAGCAATGCCGTGGCGCAGGCATGATCCTAGATTCTCGCCCTTGATGAAGGCCGATAGAAAGCCGGCTGCCAGGGCATCGCCGGCGCCGGTGACATCGCCGAGCGAATCGAGAGTGGGTGGCGCGACGCTGACCGCATGGCTGCCTTTAAAGGCGATCGCCGGCTCGCCACCACGGGTGACGACGCCGCCTTTGAGGCCGGCCGCCTGAAGCCGGGCGGGCCATTCCTCCGGTGCCTCAACGTCGCCACCGGCGAGCGCGCGCGCTTCCGCCTGGTTCATGAAGAGGAACGTCATGCCGCCGAGGCATCCGGCGTAGCGGATCACCTTGGCCGGCGAGATCGCGATACCGGCGACAATCTTGCCCTGTTCGGATGCGACAGCAACGAGGCTTGCGATCGTTTCCGCCGGCAGGTTCGCATCGGCAACCACGACATCGCTGCCGGCCAGCAAATCCCTGGTGGCCCGCTGGCGCAGGCGTCGCGGCGAAAACAGCCGGTAGAGATCCATGTCGGCAAGCGCGATAACGAGGTTGCCGTCATTCTCCAGGATGGCGGTGTAACTTGGCGTCTTGCGATCAAGGAAAGTGAAAGGGCAATCGATGACGCCCGCCGCTTCGGCCGCCTGCGCGACCATATCGCCCTGCGCATCGCCACCCCGGGCGCTGACCATGTGGACGTCGTGACCGAGACGGGCAAGCGTTCTGGCTGCATTGAAGCCGCCGCCGCCAGCCTCTTCAAACCATGTTCCCGGATTGCTTGCGCCCGGCGCCGTAGCCCCGCTGATGCGAGCCCTCCGGTCGATATGAGCCCCGCCGAAAACACAGATTTTTCCGTCCGCCATTGCCTCTCCATCACGCATTTCATGCCGAATCAAAGAACCGATTCAGATGCCTGCACTGCACGTTCCCGTTCTTGTCGCTAGCTCGAAAAATGCCTTGAACAAAAAAAGAACAAGTCTTATTTATTGCAGATAATTCATAGACTTGAATGCCTATTGCAAAACAGGAACAAAAAGTGTACAAACTCTTCTACGTCGTCTTCATTGCCTCGACAGCTTCAATAACCTAAAGGTGGATCACATGGCACAAAACTCTTTGCGGCTCGTAGAGGAAAAATCGGTGGACAAAAGCAAGGCACTGGACGCGGCACTTTCCCAGATCGAAAGGGCGTTCGGCAAGGGCTCGATCATGAAGCTCGGCGGAAAGGACGCCCTCGTTGAAGTCGAAACCGTTTCGACGGGTTCGCTCGGGCTCGATATTGCGCTCGGCATCGGCGGCCTGCCACGCGGGCGCATCGTTGAAATCTATGGTCCGGAAAGCTCCGGCAAGACGACGCTTGCCCTGCAGACGATCGCCGAAGCCCAGAAGAAGGGCGGCATTTGCGGGTTCGTCGATGCCGAACATGCGCTTGATCCGGTCTATGCCCGCAAGCTCGGCGTCGATCTCGAAAATCTCTTGATCTCGCAGCCGGATACTGGCGAGCAGGCGCTTGAAATCACCGATACGCTGGTGCGTTCGGGTGCGCTCGATGTTCTCGTCATCGATTCGGTCGCAGCGCTTGTGCCGCGTGCTGAAATCGAAGGTGAGATGGGTGACAGCCTTCCTGGTCTCCAGGCGCGTTTGATGAGCCAGGCGTTGCGCAAGCTGACAGCATCGATCTCCAAGTCGAACTGCATGGTGATCTTCATCAACCAGATTCGCATGAAGATCGGCGTCATGTTCGGTTCGCCGGAAACAACGACCGGCGGCAATGCGCTGAAATTCTATGCCTCGGTGCGTCTCGACATCCGCCGGATCGGCGCCGTCAAGGAGCGCGACGAGGTCGTCGGCAACCAGACCCGCGTCAAGGTCGTCAAGAACAAGATGGCGCCTCCTTCAAGCAGGTGGAATTCGACATCATGTATGGCGAAGGCGTTTCGAAGACCGGCGAATTGGTGGATCTCGGCGTCAAGGCCGGGATTGTCGAGAAGTCGGGTGCCTGGTTCTCCTATAACAGTCAGCGTCTCGGACAGGGCCGGGAAAACTCCAAGAACTTCCTGCGTGACAACCCCGATACGGCAAACGAGATCGAGCTGGCGCTCCGCCAGAATGCCGGCCTGATTGCCGAGAAGTTCCTCGAAAACGGCGGGCCGGATGCTGGCGACGACGGGGAAGACGGTTCCTTGTAAGGGCTTTTTAGTTCGCTTTGAGGTTTCAATCGACCGGCTGCCTTGCAAGGGGCGGCCGGTTTTCTTTTGCCGGCTGGACAGGGGTTTGCCCGGGCGATAAAAGCCTGTGGTTCAAATGGATAGGAAACGGCCTGCGGCTTTGGCGGTTGCGCAGTTTTTGGAATGTGTTGTCGCGCTACACCGCTGAAAATCGGGTGGCGCGGCGGGGTGGATGCTTAAGGTAAGGGCGCAAC
>NZ_CP120639.1 GCF_029537235.1 Rhizobium sp. 32-5/1
ATGAACCGCCAACTGAAACCCGGTGAAGCCATCCGCTACTGGCAACTCGGGAGGATTGCCGAGGAACGCTTCGACGTGCCCGACGCGCCGATGAAGGGCGAGATGGATCCGTTTTTCTTCCTCACCAAGCACAAGAACTTCATTCCACATGAATATCCCTGCCGCACACTCTTTGCTGAGGAGTATCGCGGCAAGCGCCCCGATGTGCGAGGTGCCTTCGAGGCCGCCCGCTGGTGGCTGCCTTTCGGCTCCCCACGGCTAGACCTTTCAGGTTTCTGGTTCCGCCCGACACGCCTCGCCACCTTCGCCCGCACCTTCATCGCTACAGAAAAGGCAGGCATCGCGAAGATTCGTCTTGGCACTTGCGGCGGCGCGGTCCTTTGGCTGAATGGCACGGAAGTTGGCTGGATGGCACCCTATAGCCGAAATCTCGAGGCAAAAGCCGAATTCGACCTGCCGCTGCAGGAGGGGTTGAACGAGGTCACCATCTTCTTCGACGATCTTGCAGAACGCGATGCCCGCTATTTCTTCCAGCTTGACTACCTCGACGGCCCGGCCGCGAGCGTTGCCATGCCCGTGCCGATCGACGGCAAGGTCGCCGAGACGATTGAGGCGGCGCTCGAAAACATGCATTTCGACCGTACGGCCTATTTCGAAAGTGACATCACCCTTCTGCTCGCCGAGCCGCTGCCGGTCGATGTCGCCGTCAACGTCACGATCGAGGGCGACTTCATGTCAACCGAACACGTCGACTACGATTTCGTCCTCAAGGCGGGCGAAGCGCGACTGGTGATCGGCCCTTCGGAAAAGGCGCCTGCCGATTTCCGTCATTTTCGCATCACCCTCAAGGCCGGCGGTTTCGTGGCCTCGCGCTCGCTCGGCATCGAAATCTGCCACACTGGCCGCCAAGGCAAAGCACCGGCCACGCTTACTGAGCGCATTGCCGAGACACTGAACGAAGTCTCAGAATTCTCCGAACGCGATACGGTCCGTGCTTTCGCGCGGCTCGCAAACGGCCTTGGCGGCGCCGACACCGACGCGATGATCGAGGAAATCCTGCCGTCGATTGAGGATTGCCACGACTGCGCTGACTTTTCCCTCGTCCCGCTGATCTGGTCGCGCACCGTCTGGGGCAATGATATCGGCAAGGCGACACGCGATCACATTGACCGTGCCATCCTTGGTTTTCGATATTGGATGGACGAGCCCGGCAATGACGTGCAGTGGTATTTTTCAGAAAACCATTCGCTTCTGTTCCACACCTCCGCCTATCTCGCCGGGCATCTTCTCTCCGGCGAAACCTTCGCCCGCTCTGGCCGCAAGGGCACCGCGCAAAGCGCCATAGGTGCCGCCCGTGTCCGTGCCTGGCTCGATCATTTCGAGGCTTGGGAAATGGCGGAATTCAACTCCGCGCCGTACTTCCCGATCGATCTTAAGGGACTGACGGCGCTAGCGGCCTTGTCGCCTGACCCCGATATCGCCGCGCGCGCCACAAAGGGCATCGTTCGTCTCTGCGAAGTCATCGCCCGCTCGGCCCATCACGGCATGGTCACGGCAGCACAGGGGCGCTCCTACGAGCACACGCTGTGCGCCGGCCGCTCGCTGGAGCTTTCGGGCGTCGCCCGTCTGCTCTGGGGAACAGGCTGGTATGGGCGGCGCGTCCACGCTTTGCCGCAGCTTGCCGTCTGCCTGCGTGATCATGGCCTGATCATCCCTGAAACACTTGCCACCGTTGCCAGCCATCAAGCGGATGAGCATCAGGAATGGCGGTTTGCGCAAGGCCAGGACCGGTTCGCAGCACTGTATCATTACAAGGGCCGCGACTTCGCCATGGGTTCTGCTGCTCATTACCGCTGGAACGAATGGGGCTATCAGGAAACAATCCTGCATCTACGCTTGGGCCAACGGCCGGAAGCAGCCGTCTGGATCAATCATCCCGGCGAAACAATTCAGTTCGGGTACGGCCGGCCGTCTTTTTGGGGTGGTTGTGGCACCCTCCCTCGCGCCCACCACTACCGGGGGCTGGCCGTACTCGACTTTCTGACCTTCGAAGAGCAACCGGATTTCACCCATGCCTGGTTCCCGGTCGCTGAGTTCGACGAAAGTACAGTCCGCGGAAAGCTTGCCATGGCCCGCAGCGGTGGCGGCGGGGTGATCCTTTGGGCAGCACCGATCTGCAGCCGGTAACGACAGGCCCTTCGGCCAATGCCGAATTGCGCCAGTACGGCCAGAACACCCGCTGGATCGTGCGCGTCTGCGAAGCGCCGGATCTTGCAACGGTGGAAAGCCGGTTTGCATCGCTTTCCGTTGAAGAGACGGCCGATGGCTCACTGGTCATCGAAGACCCCGATTATGGCACCGTCACGTTTCGCAAGGACGGCGCGGTAGATGCGGAAGGTCGGACGATTGTTCCGAAAGATTTCACGATCGCCGGCGAGGTCACCATGCTCGCCACACACTGACGAGACAGCGCCGGCATGGAGAAGCTGGCGATCATTCGAATGTGGGCAAGGAGAAGGCCCGCACCCTGAGGAGGAGAAAGACAATGACCAGAACCAGAACGATGCTTGCGGCATTTGCCGTCGGGCTTTTGACATCCACGGCGGCCATCGCCGGGGACGTGCGTATTATGTGGTATTCCGATGGCGTCGAAGGCGAAGTCCTCAAAGACCTCGTCGATCGCTTCATGAAGGACAATCCGGACATCAATGTCATCATCGACAATGTGTCCTTCAGCGTCGTGCGCGAACAGCTGCCGGTGCAGCTCGAAGCTGGCGACGGGCCGGATATCGCCCGTCTCGCCAATATCAAGGCGCTCAGCAAGCATTGGCTCGATCTGCGGCCTCTCGTGGAAGATCCTGCTTACTGGGATACGAATTTCGGCGATCAGGCCGACTGGATGCGTCCCGACGGCTCCAACCAGATTTCCGGCTTCATGACGCAAATCACGCTTACCGGCGGCTTTGCCAACAAGACATTGTTCGACCAGGCCGGCGTCGCCCTTCCCGGCAAGGACGCAACCTGGGACGATTGGGCAAAGGCTTCCAAACAGGTCGCCGAAAGCCAGCAGATACCGTTCCCGATGGCGCTCGACCGATCGGGGCATCGTCTGACCGCGCCCGACCTTTCGTTTGGCGCGAACTATATCGGAGCCGACGGCAAGCCGGCACCGCTGGATGATGGCGCGAAGGGCTTCATATCCAAGTTTATCGGCTGGATCGAAGACGGCACGATGAGCAAGGACATCTGGGTCTCCGCCGCAGGCTCGACCTACCGCGCCGGCGCCGACGACTTCATCAACGGCCAGGTCGCCTACTACTATTCCGGCTCCTGGCAGGTGCCGAACTTCTCGACCAAGATAGGCTCGAACTTCGACTGGGTCGCGACAGGAAGCCCATGCGGCCCGGCAAACTGCACCGGCATGCCTGGCGGCGCCGGCCTCGTGGCGATCAAATATACGAAAAACCCGAAGGACGTCGCCAAGGTCATGGATTATCTCGCAAGCGAGCCGATCGTGAAGGAGTTTTCCGAACGCACGCTGTTCCTGCCGGCGCACAAGGGCGTGATCGAAAAGGGGCTGGACTTCAAGACTGACGACGCTCAGGCCAAAGCGGCTCTCGACATCTTCGTAACGGCAACGACGGGCTTGTCCGATCTGGCACGCAAACTGCCGGGTTGGGCTTGGTCCGATACCGTCTACGGCGCGCTCGTCACGCGCGTCAGCCAGGCGGCGGCGGGTGAAATGACGCTGGATGAGGCCTATACCCGCATTGACGCGGATATCGCCGCCAAGGTCAAGGACTCGGCTCTCTAGGACACGAATACGCGGGCGGCGGCCATCACGACCAGCCGTCCGCTTGATGTCAACCTTGGCCGAGCATGTGCGCCGTTTACCGGGCAAAAGGAAAGTGATCAACGATGGCAGAGATATCCCGCCAGACCAGCCAGCGCCGGGCCGGCCAGAACCTAGGCGACATGGCCATGGTGCCGGTTCGCCTTGCTATGGGCCTGATCGACGCGCCCTTGCGCTGGGTCCAGAAGACCTTCGGTCTCGGCGGCATGGCCGCATTTTTCCTGCTGCCGAACATGCTGATCTTCGGCATCTTCGTTCTTCTGCCGTTCTTCATCAACTTCGCCTATTCCATGACCGGTGGCACGGCGCTGTTCCTCTCGGACCGCAGCTTCGTCGGCTCCGATCAATATGCGCGGCTGTTCGATTGCTCGAACTACCTCAACCCCAATACCTGCGCCGAAGACACTTTCTGGACGGCTGTCAGCAATACCGGCTGGTTCGTCATCCTGCAGGTCACGCTGATGATCGGCTTTTCGCTGGTCACCGCCCTGATCCTCAATCGGGACCTGATGGCGCGCAGCTTCTGGCGGGCGGTGTTCTTCTTCCCGGTGCTGCTGTCGCCGGTGGTCGTCGGTCTCATCTGGAAATGGATTCTGCAGCGGCAGGGTCTTTTGAACTTCGGTCTATATGGTTTCGGCTTTGAACCGCATGTCTGGCTCACCGATAGGAACTGGGCCTTTGCGGCAACCGTCGGCGTATCGATCTGGGCGCATATGGGCTTCTATACGCTGATCATTCTCGCCGGGCTGCAGGCTATCCCGAAGGACCTTTACGAGGCGGCCGAGATGGATGGGACGCGCGCCATGCGGGTCTTCACCCGCATCACCCTGCCGCTTTTGATGCCCAATCTGCTCGTCGTCATCGTGCTGGTCCTCATCCGCGCGGTTCAGATCTTCGACGAGGTCTATGTACTGACCGGCGGCGGGCCGGGCACCAGCACGCTGTTTGTCACGCAGTACATCTATGAAACCGGCTTTGCGGCGCAACTGCGCAATCCCGGCCTTGCCGCCGCCGCCTCGATCCTGATGGGTTTGGTGCTCGTTCTCCTCACACTCATGCAGCTCGGGCTTAGCCGTTCGAGCGAAAAGAAGGGAGCCCGCAAATGAGCCGGGCCATCGAATTCCTGTTTCGCCGCAGGGGCGGCAAAGGCTGGCACTGGACGGATATCGTCACCTGGATCTGGCTCATCGTCGGCCTGTTCGTGATGTTCGGCCCGGCGGTGTGGCTGACGGCATCCTCGTTCAAGTCGCCGGCGGCGCTGGCGGAATTCCCGCCGACCATACTGCCCTATGTCACCCAGAAGGTGACGGTCGAAGGTTATGACAAACCGCTCGATCTTTACACCGTGACGCTTGACGACGGCAGCACGGCAACGCTTGCGGAGATCCGCCGCATTGGAACCGTCAGCCAGATGATCGATCCCGATAAGCCCGCCGAGATCGTCAAGGTCAATATCGCCAAGCGCACGCCAGTCCGGCAGATGTCGTTCGCGACCGAGAACTATACAGAGCCGTTCATCCATTTCGATTTTGTTCGCTACCTCTGGAATTCCGTCTTCGTCACGGTGACCGCAACGCTGATCACGCTTGTCGTCAACTCCATGGCGGCGTTCGCGCTGAGCAAATACGAATTCCGCGGCCGGACCTTCGCGATGCTGTTGATCCTCGCGACACTGATGGTGCCGCTGTCGGTCATCATGGTGCCGCTCTATTCGATCGTCTCGGCACTCGGCCTGTTCAACAATCTCTGGGGCGTTATCCTGCCGACGGTGGCGACGCCGACCGGCGTGTTCATCCTGCGCCAGTATATGTTGACCATTCCCGATGAACTGCTCGACGCCGCCCGCATGGACAAGGCATCGGAATGGCAGATCTACTGGCGCATCATCCTACCCCTGACCGCACCGGCGCTCGCCGTCCTCGCTATCTTCTCCGTCGTCTGGCGCTGGAACGACTTCCTCTGGCCGTTGATCGTGCTCTCGCGCAAGGAGCTTTATACGCTTCAGGTGGGTCTCAGCATCTATTCCGGCGAATTGAACGTGCAATGGCATTTCATCCTCGCGATGACCGTCGTGACCATGATCCCCGTCGTCCTGGTCTTCCTCTTCCTGCAGCGCTTCATCACCACCGGCATCGCCGGAACCGGCCTGAAATAAGGGTGCACCATGGGACACATTAAGCTCACTAACATAACAAAGTCATTCGGCGCGATCGACGTGATCCACGGTATCAACCTGGAGATCGCGGATGGCGAACTGATCGTCTTCGTCGGACCATCCGGCTGCGGAAAGTCCACGCTTCTGCGCATGATCGCCGGCCTCGAGAAGCCGACAGGCGGTGAACTCCTCATTGATGGGACGTTGGTCAACAACATGCCTGCCTCCGACCGGGGCCTTGCTATGGTGTTCCAGTCCTATGCGCTTTACCCGCACATGAGCGTGCGCCAAAATCTCGCGTTCGGGCTCGAAAACAGCAAGATGCCAAAGGGCGAGATCGACACCCGCATCACTGAGGCCGCCCGCATGCTGGAGATCGAACACTATCTCGACCGGCGGCCGGGGCAACTCTCCGGCGGCCAGCGCCAGCGCGTGGCCATTGGCCGCGCCATCGTGCGCCGCCCGGTCGCCTTCCTGCTCGACGAACCGCTGTCCAACCTCGACGCCGAACTGCGCGGCTCCACCCGCGCCGAACTGGCAGCCCTGCATGCCCGGCTTTCGGCAACCATGATATATGTGACCCATGATCAGATCGAGGCGATGACCCTTGCCGACCGGATCGTCGTCCTGCGCGCCGGCCGCATCGAGCAGGTGGGTACGCCGATGGAGCTCTACAATACACCCGCCAACCGCTTCGTCGCGGGCTTCATCGGCTCGCCGCACATGAATTTTCTCGAAGGTACGGTGGAAGCCTCATCCTCCGCCAAGGCCATCGCCACCTTTACTGGAGGCAACAGGCTGGAACTGCCGGTGGCCGGAGAAAGCATAGGCAACGGCGCGCGCATCACGCTCGGTGTGCGCCCGCAGCACATTTCTATCGGCTCCGGCACTGAGGGCATCCCGGCCAGGATCACGCTAGTCGAGGCACTTGGTTCCGAAACCATCGTCCACACCGATGTTTCGGGCCAGAAAATACTGGTCGTCGCCCCCGGCCAGCACAACCTGATCCCGGGAACGGATATCCGTCTGTCGCTGTCGGAGGCTCCACTGCATCTGTTCAATGAGAAGGGGTTGCGTCTTGAACACGCTGTTTGATCTGTCCGGCAAGATTGCGCTGGTCACCGGCGCACGAACCGGCCTCGGCAGGGGCATGGCCTTGGCGCTTGCTCGCGCAGGCGCCGATATTGCAGCGCTCGGCTCCAGCGCGATGCCGGAAACAGCCGAAGCCATCCGCCAGATAGGCCGCCGTTTTCACGCGCTCCAAGTCGATCTTTCCAGGAAAATCGATACAGGGGCCATCCTGAATTCGATTGCCGCAGAACTGGGCGGGATAGATATCCTCGTCAACAATGCCGGCATCATCCGCCGGGCCGATCTGCTCGACCATTCGGAAGAGGACTGGGATGCTGTCATCGACGTCAACCTGAAATCCGCATTTCTGCTATCACAGGCCGTTGCCCGACACATGGTCGAGACGAAGCGTGCCGGACGCATCGTCAATGTCGCGTCGATGCTGTCCTTCCAGGGTGGCATTCGCGTGCCGGCTTACACTGCATCCAAGCATGGTATCGCCGGACTGACGAAGGCGATGGCCAATGAACTGGCACCGCATGGTATCACGGTGAACGCCATCGCGCCCGGCTATATGGAAACCGACAATACCGAAGCATTGCGCAACGATAAGAACCGAAACGCCCAGATTTCTGCCCGCATTCCAATAGGGCGCTGGGGTGTACCGGATGATATCGCGACATCCATCCTGTTTCTGACTTCCCCTGCCTCCGGCTACGTTACCGGCATCACCGTGCCAGTCGATGGTGGCTGGCTGGTGCGGTAGTTAAGAACTCAAATGGCACCCCTGCTTGTTCGACCTTGGGTCGTCAAGATCTGCCGAGTGAGGCCCTGATGGACGTGTTGCAAAGATCCTGACGACGATCACGTCAACATTGATTTTGGCCCTACGGAGCCACCAAAATTGCTTCATTCATCGATATGGGAGCAGGTCGCTCAACGCCTTCGCGGGACGCACGCAGGATCCTGTGAGTCCACGAACATTCTACCCACAAGCGTCGCGCGCGCTGCCGGTCTCCACACCCTCAGACACTCCAGTACCTCGCCCAGCCGTCTTGAGTACCGCGCGCAAACCGCGTGTTGTCAGACAAAATATAATAATGTCTAACATCCATTGTTTAGGGAGTCGTCGATGACAAAACAGAGCCGCCAAAAAACATCGCATCTTCATCGCCGGGCGGACTTCTGACAACGGCGGCCCGGTCCGCGAAGGCTGGGCAATTCGTAACGCTCAGCAAGGCCCGGTTCGAGGCCGTGATGAAAGCCGCTGAACATTCCGGCTTGCTGGGTGAAAAGAGCAAGCGGATAGGCGGCCGCATCAGCCCTGCTCTCATTGAACAGGCGAAAAAACATACGGGTATCGAGACAGACACAGATCTGATCGAGTTTGCACTGGCAAATGTGGCCCTGGACGACAATTTCGGAGCCACGTTCCGAAAGACGCAAGGCACAGTAGATCCCGATCTGAAGCTGGGTTTCTGAATTGTCAGACTTTGATTTCGACGCGGCGGTCCGCTGGGCTCGCTTTGATCCCTATCGAACTCTTGCGCGACGTCAGGACGATGAACTCCCTTTCGCCAGCGATCGGGCAGATAGCGGCCAGGAGCTTCTTCTCGATACGTGTGTGTATATCGACGGCCTGCAGGGACGTGCGCCCGACATCGTCGCCGATCTTCTGGATATTAGAATAAGCAATCATTCGACCGTGGCTATTCAGGAGTTGATGCACACTGTCGGCGTCCTGGATCCCAAGCATGCAGGGACCAAGCGAGCGGTGCGGCAGATCGGCGTGACCATCACGGACATGAAGCCGCACCGCATTTTCGCGCCCGATCCAGACGTGCTGGGCCCGGCAGCACTCCTATCCGGCATGCTATGCCGCCTTCAGGGCTATGAAAAAGATGCGCGTCTGCGGGCACTGCATGACTGTGTTCTTTTTTGCAGGCACAGAAAATGGGCTTTACGGTCCTCACGGCCAACGTCAGCGACTTTGACTACCTTCTGCAGTTGATCCCGACCGGACGGGCTTTGTTTTATAGAGCCGCGCAGTAACCTGAGTTACCAAATGTTGAGGTTTGTTCAATAGGTTCGGCTGGCGCGTTAAGTTGTGCGTACGCGCGATCCTTTGCCTGTCTCGGCCTAGAAGCTGTTTTGGCAGCATTACATCGGTCCGGCCGTGTCTCCCTATGGAATAATCAGTTGCGGTAGAAGGCAGACATCCCGTCCTTTTTACGCGGAATCACTGACGCTGATTTCACCCTGGGAAAAGATCAAACCGCACTGGGTTCTTGTTCGAAACGTATGTCTATACTGAGCTTCTGAAATCGCTCGCCATGCGGCGGGACGAATGGCGGCTCTTCCATTGGCGAGACCGAAACGGCCCCGAAATCGATATTCTCGCGGAGAATGGAAATCTTCTCGTAGGACTGGAGATGAAAGCGTCTTCTACCGTGACATCCAGTGACTTCAAAAACTTTCGGTTATTCAAGGATGGTCCTGGAAAAAATGGGACTTCATTGGATTGGTCATTTACATGGGACCAGGTATTGGTTTTTGGTGATCTACATTTCGCACTGCCCATATCAATTTTCAGCTCGTTTTCTCCGGACTAGCCTACGTTAGACCGCCAATTGCAATCTTAGGTAACCCACAAGCTAAAAATCCCGTCTTGCAGCATTTGCTACATAACTCCGCGGTTTCGGGCGGGCTGGACTGCAGCGCATATTCTGAACTAGGCAGCGATGTTTGTGGAATTTGCACCATATTGCCGCAGATTTGGGTACCAATGAGACTATTTCCGGGGTCGCCCGACTTCGCAAATTACCTTCTTGCATTTTTCGACTTTGACAACATGATTAGTTGTGTGACTTGTGCAGAATGTGCAGGTAAATATTGCAAGTGCACTATTACGCCGTTAAGCGCGCATTTCGGAGCTGAGAATGCAGCAATATAATGGAAAAAGTGCGATCCTCTGCAGTCTCTCGGCGCTTTTCTTTCTTTCATTTATTGTTCTAGCGTCGCAAGCTTTGGCTCAAGGAACAGCCTCACATAAAGCACTTGATGGTGTGGCGCTCGTGATTGGGAATTCCGCCTATCAATCTGCCGGTGCTCTGGCCAATCCCGCCAACGATGCGACGGCAATCGCTGAGAAGCTTCAGGGCCTGGGATTCAGGTTGCATACGGCCGTTGATCAGCCGGGAGACGTTCTCAAAGAGACGATAGATGCCTTTGCGCGTGACCTTTCGAGTGCCGATGTCATATTCGTTTTTTATGCCGGTCATGGCATGCAGATCGACGGCCGAAATTTTATAGCGCCGGTCGATCTTGCAAGAACCGGCGGCCCGAAGCAATTGATTGCCGTCGATACCATCCTCTCAACGATCGAGGTTCATGCCAAGCCGGATGCGGCCAAGATCATCGTTCTCGACGCATGCCGCGACAATCCATTCAGCGAGCTCGGGCACGGCGGTGAGACATCGCGCGGCCTGGCAAGGATCGAGCTGCCGAAGCCGGCAGTTACTGGATCCGCAGGGGGCTATTTTCGAGTCGTGGCCTTTGCCACGGCGGCAGGGCAAGTAGCGTCCGATGGTAACGGTCAACACAGTCCCTATACCGAAAGCTTGCTTCGCTTCATCGACCAGCCTGGTCTTGAAGTCTCCGAGATGTTCCGGATGGCGGCTGGTGACGTGCTTGCCAGCACGGGTGGCATGCAAAAACCGGAATATCTCGTTCAGACAAGCCGGACGCTGTTCTTCCGGCCGCCCAACATAACAGAATGCGATCGATTGGCAGTGGATGCCCGCAACTTCATTGGGATGAAAGGAATCTCTTTCGAGGACATCGATGCGATCAAAGCGGTTCCGGCTTGCCTCGAGGCGGTGGCGACCGAGCCCGCCAGCGCGCGATTGACCCACAATCTGGCGCGATCGCTGGAAAAAGCCGAGCGACTTTCCGAAGCTTTGGAACAATATCAAGCCGCGGCCGACAAAGGACACCCGGCCGCAATCAATGCTCTTGGTATCATGTATCTCGCCGGTTGCGGCATGGCCAAACCGGACGTCGGGAAAGCGCTCCAGCTGATCTCCCGAGCCCGTGATCTGGGGGACCTGGAGGCCGGTGCCACGCTCACGTCGCATGATCTCCTGCCCTTTTTGTCAGACGACGGCAAGACGGCTCTTGCCGATGCACTGTCCAATGCGGGTATCTCAGCACGCCCGGATGCTCTGGGAGCGGCCGTTTCCGCATTCCAGGAGCAGGAGCGATTGAAGATTGGCGGGCTGACGCTCGAGACGGTTCATGCCTTGAAAATCTACGAAACCGTACCGGCGGGTTTCCGGTGCCACTGAAGGGTGGCAGGAGGGGAGACGATGAGAACACACATGATGACGGCCGCGCTGCTCTGCGCGTCGATACCTCCCGCATCGGCGGGTGGGCTGATCGAAAATTTCAAGACACCGGCTGAATGCCAAGACGCAGGCGACCTCAAGATTGAGACTTGCCTGGCAGCACTCGGTGGGGGCCTTGATGCGGAGGTTGATAGCCGGCTTTCAGCCGTGCTTGCCGCGTCTGCTGAGCCGGACAGCGTGCGTGCCGCGCAGGACGCCTGGGTCGCTTACCGGAAAGCGACATGTGATTACTTCGCCGGTCAGGAAGGTATAGCTGGAATTATCCAAGGGCTGCAGTGCCTTCGCTGGACATCTTGGGGCCGCATGAAGGAGCTTGACGGACTTCTTGGCATAAGGCCCGCCGAAGATGACGGCGAAGGCGAGGCTGCTGGCGGGCTCGAACCCGACTTCGCCACGCTGGCCGATACGCAGTATTCCGGTCGGGCTTTCTCCTTTGGCGACTTCAGCTGGTACATCAAGAAGCGCTATGGCGCGGTGCTCGTCGAGAAGGCGCTTGCGGCTCGAGGATTTGATCGTGAAACGGCGAAGGCCCTTGCCGGAAATTGGGATGCCTGGCGCTATCATCCGGAAAATGGACAGCCGCTGATCGAGAGCGCACCGCTCGGCGCCAGCGATACGGATCTTCAAGGGTTGGCAGCCAAGTTTCCGGAATGCATGCGTGATCTTGGAAAGGCCAATTGCAGGATCAACTATTCGATCGAGATTGGCTGCAAGCTGGACCCGGCCGTTGCCCAGGAATGCCAAGGCGTATTCGATGTTCGTCAGTCTATTGCCGCTGGCTATCAACGCGATGGGCGCACCGCCTACATGCTCTCCGGCTTCCAGCCGCAGGGCGTCTACGATATGGCGGGCTGCATCATGGAAGGTGGCAAGGGTGCCGGCGTCCCGCTTTTTGCGCCTGACAATGCCGAAACCGTTGCCAAGCTCACTTTCATTGCCCAACCGGACGCGGTCGCTACAGAACAGAAAGTGGTTGATATCGAGGCTCTTCCTGAGCGAGATGCCGAGCTTTGCAGTGTTGCCGCAGGCTGGAAATTGGACGAAAACGGCGCTCAGACGTCAAGCGGATTGTTGGATCTGGCTCCGTTCACCCAAGACGGCGTGTTTTCGCAATACCTGGAAGAGGGCCTGACGCCTGACGCCTCCCGCGATGCAGACTATAACGATTTCCTGCAACGGGTGACGAAAGCTGTCGGGGAGGTCAGACAATGAGACGATTATCAATAAGCCTCGCGCTCATCGCGATCTGCATGCTTCTAAATCCGAATATCGCCGGCGCGCAGGATATTTCCGATTGCGAGCGCAATGCTCTTGGAACGGAGCGTTGTGCGAACTGGCAGGCTGCCGTCCAGGCCGTGTCCTTGCAACAGACGGTCGAGCGGCTCGATAGCCACATTGCGGAGCTTGCCAAGGCCGGTCGCATCGCGCCCGAAGATGCCGAGGCACAACGCCGGAAGCTCGTCGCCTCGCAGGCCGCGTGGGAAATCTATCGCGACAGGCAATGTGCACTCGTCGGTGCGCATCCTGAAGGGCCAGCCGCTTGCCTCCGCATCTTGACTGAGGCAAGGGTCCTCGAATTGCAGGATCCCGATATACCGGAGCAGAGTTTCAAGCACAGGAGCTGGTCCGAACGCAGATTGCTGCAGGGCCAGTTCCAGCCGCAGGAATTGGTCATGTTGCGGCTTGCCGGACCGCCGCTGCGAACCGTGGCCGACCGCGTAGCCCTCGCCAAGGGGCCGCGCCAGACGCAAGACTGGAATTTCCGGAAATCGGTAAGCGACCTCCAGCAGAAACTCCGCGAGGTCAGCCGCTTTGGCCCTCTCACCTCCAGTTTCATAGCCGCTGAATGGGATGCGCTGCGATACGATCCCGAGACCGGCGCACCCCTGCATCAGTTCCCCGAACGCATCGAGGGTAGTCCGGCAGACAACACCTGGGACAAAAATGAGTCTCAGGCTTTCGCTGCGCGACTGCCTTCCTGCTTGCGCAATCTGGCCGATCCCCAATGCAGGGTACAGTATTCGACCGAGCTCGGATGTCGCTATGACACCGACATGGCAGCCTTTTGTCAGTCGAAACTCGACGGCCTCAAAGAGGTCTTCCAGTCCTATTCCGTGACAGACCCGCGGCACCGGGACGAGGTCTACAAAGCCATAGCTTGCCTCACACCGGCTCCGCTGGATCAACCCTTATCGGGCACCTTTCTCGTTCCAGACACTGCTCAAAACGCAAGGCTTGAGCCGGGTAACGTCGAAGGCAGGCCGTGCTCAGAGCTTGGCCTGGAGGTGGATGGCGACGGTTGGTCGGCGCGTTCAGTACGAGTTTTCGACTCGACAATGGATCTAGAGATCCGCTAGCGCGAGAACCACAGCGGAAATTGTATGGGCGGTGGTTTAGTCACCCGGAACCAAAATATGCTTCATTTTGTTCGGCTTCTGTCACAAGAGCAGGACTATGATCTATGGTTGGCAGGCAGGCGGACCTCGTCGTTGTGAGCGACGCAGATAGACGTTTCCTCGTATCTCAGTGCGCCGACACAAGCTGGCATAAAGTACTGGGCTCCTTGTCGGATCGCAGTTGCATGGTCTTGCTGGGCGCAGGGCTTGCAAAGCAAAAAGGTTGCCGAACGTCAGGGTGTTCGCGAGCACACGGTTGGCAATTGGCGCGACCATCGAAATGGTCAGTGCGCTCGAACAGGAGAAGGCCAAAGGCGGAGCAGGCCAGATCTCGGTGACCTTGGTCTGCCTCCTAGACGAGTTGGGATACCTGCCGTTCGGCGCCTCGGGCGAAGCACTGCTGTTCTACCGGTTGAGCAAGCTCTATGAGCGGACCAGCGTGGTGATCGCCACCAACCTCGGCTTTAGCAAATGGGCAACCGTCTTCGGCGACCCAGAACGACCACCGCTTTGCTCGACCGCTTGACCCACCGTAGCGGAGGCGGAAATCATGACCGATTTTGTACAAAGTCGAGCTTAGAGAACATTTAATTAGACGGTGCGATAATTCGCTCTGATTGAATTGAAGATCCTGCGGCGTACCGCAGAGACGGAATGGACTGGATCAGTTTATCAGATGCTGAGGGCAGAACTTGAGAAATCTTGGGTGGAATGTGGTTCCGGCGAGCCGCTTCAAGCGCTCGCCCGCCTCCGATCCGTCGAGGTTTTCGTTACTGCACAAAACGACCCACAACTGCTGTTTCGCTACGAGTGGCTGCAGGGTTGGATTTTGTTCCAGCTGGGAGAGACCGAACAGGCTTTCGGTCATGTCCAGACGGCACGCGCCCTCTCGGCAACCCTTGATCACTCTTCGCAAGCGAACGCATTGACCCTGGGGGCATGGATCCTATCCAACCTTGGTCTTTTGGACGAAAGCTATTCGGTCGCCCGCGCGGCTGTCAATCTGGCGGAAACAGGCGACAATAACTTCGCGCTGGCGCTGGCCTTACACGTTTTTGCGCTCATCGCCTGGATGGGAGGCGACATTCCACTGGCGCTGGACACTTCGCAGCGGGCCATTGCGATCGCCCGAACACTTGCCGACACCCATGTCCTTTGCTGGTCTCTGTTTGGGCGTGGGTGCATGGTGGCCGACGAGGCAAGGGAAGCGCGCCAAAACGGCGACGACACCATTTTCGTTTCGGGCCATGAGGACGCAATTGCGCTTACCGACGAATCTTTGGCGCTGTCACGCGACAATTCAGACAGCTGGGCGCGTCGCGTATCCCTTACAAACAAAGCCGAATACTTTTGTTATATTGGGCGCTTTGCGGAAGCACACTCCGCCCTTGAAGAATGGACGATGGTGAAAGGACCCGTCTCCAACCGTCGTAGGATCCAGTATCTCAAGACGTATGCGGAAATCCTGCAGCGGGAGGGCCGCATCGGGGAGGCGCGCGAGTATTGCGAACAAGCCGTTCAGTTGACGGCCAACATTGGAACTGCCGATCTAAAGCATCTGTGCACCAAGGCACTTTCGGAAATCCACGAAACCATGGGTGACTTCGAGAAGGCGCTTCAACTTCATAAACGATTCTTCCGGGAGGTTCAGCAATTTGAGGGCGAGAAGGTCAAATGCCGGGCGCGCGTGGCCGAAATCTTCTACGAGGCGGAAAAGCTCCGCGAACGGGCCGAAATGTCTCGCCAAGTTGCAGAGCAGTCCAAGCGGGAGGCTTTAACTGATTCACTCACCGGCGTTGCCAATCGCCGTTGGATGGAACAGGAATTCGATGGTCTGATTGCCAGCGGTACCTGGTTCGCCGTCGTTTTCGCTGACCTTGATCACTTCAAAGCGGTTAACGACACATATTCTCATGCCGTAGGCGACGAGGTTATTAAGGCCTTTGCGAATATGGTCTCGACTTGCTTCCGCGCCAACGATCTGGTTGCCCGTATCGGGGGTGAAGAATTTGTGGTTCTGGTCAAAGACGCCAAGGAGCACAACCTGTCATTAATTGGGGACAAGCTTCTGTGTTGCACGCGCAGCTATGAATGGACGCGTATCGCCCCCGGCCTAAAGATAACAACCAGCATCGGCCTGGCGTGTTCCAAGGAAGTAGTCGGCCGGGATGCCTTGTTGGCCCTGGCTGACGCCAGACTATATCGTGCGAAGACCACGGGACGCGACCGCTACGTGTCCAAGGGAGAACTCCCTCGATGTTGCATGCAGTGTAGCAAAGGTTTGGGTCCCGTTTATCAGCCCTTCATGTTAGAAAGTTGCAGAACTGATCGAAAGGCACCGTAAACTCATCGGGCCTCGGGTCAAGGTATGGCACGAGGTCGGCGTTCAGGCTATCTGAAGATCGGCGATCTCGCTCCACATCTGCATCGCGCCCCTAGCAGCTCGCAACAACGGTGAAATGGCACGTCGTGGCGGAAATTTGGAAGAGATTGGTGATCGGGTCGTGGATTGAAACGAAGCGCTGAAGTTGGCGCGGTGACTTAACCGCTTCATGACCCTCTCCCGCCCGATTGTTAAGGTCCTCGTGCGAACGTTGTTCGACGCCGGGCATGATCTCCCGCTTCGCCGCATCTTGGGATCGAAGAATGTCAGTGATCATCCCGCGCGGGCAGTACCTTGCCTTTTCAAAAGCTTTCGCATCAATCGCTTGGCAGCCCTGGCAGCGCGGCGGCTGGACCAGTGTTTTTCCCCGACCGGTGATGACGACCTCGACGAGGTACGATCTATCATTGAGCCTGTAGGCTCATCGCCTTCGAATATTATTGGCGAACTGCCTGCCGAATTTCTCCGCCCACAATCTCACCGTCTGGCAAGAGACGAGGGTGCCGGCCGCCAGCCTATCCCTACCGTGGGCAGGCTGAGCGGAAATAGAGCCATACACCATGGACAATCACTTCCGCTTGCAAACCGGCGGCGGCGACGGAACGAACCTTCAATTCGAGGATTGTTATAGCGCAATCGTCAGGAGGCCAAAATGCTCGTACATTTTACATTCAACGACGGAAACGGTGTCCAACAGGACGGGACGCAAAGTTTTGAGGACGTCACTGCTGCAAAGCGAGAGGCTCTTTCAGCATTGGCTCAATCGCTACAGGAGGATTTGCGAAGTTCAGGCGAGATTCTCGGGAGTGTGGCGGGGCTTGACGAAAGCGGTCAGCCTCTTTTTAGCGTCACTATGAGAGTGATGATCGATGATGTCTCGCCGGAAAAAGTCGGGCAGAGTTCGCCTTGATAGCCAGACGCGGACAATGGACTCAACGACTGAGTCTGATCACCGGGCTCTCTTGCGCTAGGCCACTTTGGTCTGATCGTAAAGTCAGCGGTAGTTCCGGTGTTTTAATGGAGCAAGGCTTGGTCATGCGTGTTTCCATATTGGATTGTCCTTGGCGGCTTCGGGGTTCGCCCTACCTTCAATCGGGAAAAGGGAGGAAGCAATGGTGGTTCAGAAATTCCGTATATCGGACGCAGAGTTGGTGAAGTCACCGGGACAGGATGCCGATATCTTTGTCGGAAACCTGGTTGACGAGAGGCATGGCGGTCCGGTCACCATCGGGTATGGACGCTACGCGCCCGGCCAGTCGCTCACCGAGACGATGGCCGTACACGACACGATGATCATCCTTCAGGGTCGTCTGTCCGTTTCGACGGGCGACGGGACCGTGACGGCTGGACCAGGCGACATCGTCTACATGCCCAAGGGAGAATCCGTGACGATCACCACGGAAGGTGAGGGCGCACTAACGGCCTATGTGACCTACCCGCATTGGGCTGAGGCGCACGAAGGATGATGGAAATTGCCGCATCACCAAAGGCTGGGCATCATTCGCGTGCAGTCTGACTATGGCCAACTCTACCTTGTGGACAAAGAAGACGAGGCTTTCGATCCTCCCAGGGAGACCAAGCCGAGACTGAGGCGAGGCGCCTGTTCGTGATGCCCTTGCGTATCACCGTATATACGCCGCCATGCCTGGCCTCGCGGGTCCCAAAGAATTGATCATTGGATGACGGAGGGATGCCTGGTGACCCTTACACATCACAAGGGCGGGGTCCGTGGTGGCGCGGTACGGCGGTTGCCCGTCGCTTCGAAGGCTGCGGCAAGTGTGAGCAGGGCGATATCGCTGTATGCGCGGCCGGCGAAAGTGAGGCCGACAGGCATGCCGATATCGGCCATCGTTCCCATGGGCACGGTGACGGTGGGAATGCCGAGATGGCGGATGGCGAGATTGCCGTTGGCCACCCAAACGCCGTTTCTCCAGCCGAGCTCTGCACTTATAGGATTGACGTCCATGTCAGCCGCGCCGACATCGGCCACAGCCGGGAAGATCACCACGTCCAGGCCTAGCCGGTCCATCCATTGTTCGAGGTCGATCCGGCGGGTCTCTTCAAGCCCGCGCAGACCTTCTGCCATATGCGGGATGTCGGTGACCTTAGCGTAAGGATGGTCACGGACCTGCGCGGGGTAATCGGGAAGGTAGTCGTCGAACCCGGTATAGCGGTCGGGCAAGGCGCCCTGCGGATGCGGAAAGATGCGCTTGCCATCGATGTCAGCAAGTGTGACCAACGCCGGGTCGTTATTGGCGGCGAGGAAGTCGTCCCAAGCCCAGGCTGAAAGATCGAGGATTTCGCGGTGCAGGAAATCCGGACTGACTAGGCCGCGCGACAGGATTGACGGCGTGCCCGGCCGGTCGGATTCATAGTTGGTGACGACAGGGAAGTCCACTGCCTCCACCGTAGCGCCAGCCGCTTCCAGATCGCGGCACGCCTGCTGCCACAGCGCTATGATCGAGGCGCGGGTCTCGATGGATCTGCCCGTGGAGCCGCCGATGCCCCCTTCGGGGTTGGAGCCTGCTTCAAGGTCGGCATTGATATACATGCGCGGCACGCCGAAGCGTTTGCCGGCGAGTGTCTGTTTTGCTGCGGACGGGCTGGCCGGTGCAAGCGATAAATAGGAAGCGGCACCCATGGCCGGCGTTCGGCCAAGGTCGATCCAGGGCTGAGCACGCCAGAAATCGCCGCGCTTTTCGGGATCATCGGCGACGATGACGTCGAGCAGTTCCAGCATGTCGGCCATGCTGCGGGTGTGCGGCACCACGACATCCATGGTTGGCACCAGTGGCCAGTTGCCGCGCACCGAGATTACCCCACGTGAGGGCGTATAGGCGCAGAGCGCATTGTATGATGCCGGCGCTCGACCGCTCGACCAGGTTTCCTCGCCCAGGCCGAACGCAGCGAAGCTGGCGGCAGTGGCGGTACCCGAGCCATTTGACGAGCCGGACCCGAATGCGCTGGTCAGCCAGTCGGCGCTATAGGGGCTTTCTGCGCGGCCATAGACACCGCGCTGCATGCCGCCATTGGCCATCGGCGGCATGTTGGTGAGGCCGAGGCAGATTGCGCCGGCGCCACGCAGTCGCTCGATGGTGAAAGCATCCCGCTGGGCCACCAGATGCGCGAAGGTCGGGCTTCCGGCGGCAGCCGTCAGCCCGCGCACCAGATAGCTGTCCTTGGCGGTGTAGGGAATTCCATCGAGCGGTGAGAGAGGACAGCCACGCGTGCGCCTGTCATCGGAGGCTTCTGCCTCTGCCAGCGCATCAGGGTTCATCACCACCATGGCATTGAGCGCCGTCTTGGTGCCTGCTGCGTCGTAGGCCGCGATCCGGGCAAGATAGGCTGTGACGAGGCCGACACTGGTCACTTCGCCCGCTTCGAGTGCTGCCCGGAGTTCGGCGATGGACTTCTCGACGACATCGAAATGGCTCATGGTGTCAGGCCTTCAGCGACGGCTGCTGCTGGGTAATACAATGGATGCCGCCCCCGCGAGCAAAGATCGGGCGGGAGTCGATTGTCACAACGCGGCGGCCGGGATAGGCCTGTTCCAGAACATCGCGGGCATCCGCATCCGCCTTGGTATCGCCAAAGCCGCAGGCAACGACGCCGTCATTGACAACGAGATGATTGACGTAGCTGTAGTCGACGAAGCCGTCTTCGTCGCGGATTTCCGCGGGTGCATCAAGATCGAGGATCGTCCATTTGCGGCCGGCGGCATCCGTGGTGCCGGCCAAATAGGCACGGATATCGCGCATCACCTGGTGATCAGGATGTTCGGGGTTTGGCTGGCGGTGAACAAGCAAAACACCCGGCGAGGCTATGGTAGCGACGATATCGACATGACCGGATGTGCCGAAATCTTCGTAGTCCCGAGTTAGGCCGCGGGGTAGCCAGATCGCCTTGGTCGTCCCCAGCGTGCGGGAAAGTTCGGCCTCGACGCGGGCCCGGTCGGCATAGGGATTGCGGCGCGGGTCGAGCTGGACCGTGTCGGTGACGAGCACCGTGCCCTCTCCATCGACATGGATGCCGCCGCCTTCATTGACCAGCATGCTCGAAACCAGTTCGGCGCTGCAGTGCGCAGCGATCAGGCGGGCGATCTTGCCGGATTGCTTCCATTCGGCCCAGCCGTGATCCCCCAGCCGTTGAAGATCCAGTCGACCGCGCCGAGCCCACCGGGGCGTTCGTCATCGACCACGAAGGTCGGGCCGACATCGCGCATCCAGAATTCGTCGAGCGGAATTTCGATCTGTTCAATGTGGCTGCCCAGCATCCGGCGCGCACGTTCACGCTCGGAGGGATCGACGACCATTGTCACGGGTTCGAATTCGGCGACGCTGTGCGCCACGGTTGTCCAGGCCTCGTAGCCCGTCTGTTTCCAGGTGTCGCCCTCGCCGAGCGTGGTACCGGCACGTGGAAAGGCCATCCAGGTGCGTTCGTGTCGAGCGGTTTCGGACGGCATGCGCCAAGTCATGGATGATAGCCCCAGAGTGGTGCGCGCAGCGCACGGATGTCTTGGTGTTCGTTGCGACGATACCCGGCTGAATCGCTCCAGCCAGGTATTCTTTGGCTTATTTCGTCAGGTCGGTCCAGATGCGGGTGTAGATCTGCTGGACATCCGCCGGGCAGGTCACAAGAAAGTGAGCAGCCGTCTTGAACTCGGCCGGAATGTTCATCTCGGGCGCATCGGGCAATCCCTTGTCCATGAATTTTTCCGATCCGAGGATCGCATTGCCATAGCGCGTATAGTTGGAAATCAACGCTGCATTTTCCGGCTCCATGATGAAGTTGAAGAACAGCTTGGCATTGTCGACATTCTTGGCGTCCGCCAGAATGGCGACATTGTCCTGCCAAAGCGAGAAGCCTTCCTTGGGATAGCCATAGGCAAAGCCAGGGTTTTCGGCGCGAATGCGCATGGCGGCACCGCTCCAGAACACCGATGCGTTCAGGTCTTCCTTTATGAACTTCTCGAAGCTCGGATAGTCGATCGAGGCCCAGTGCCCCCGGCCTCTTCCTAACCCCGTTGGTTCAATCCTTGCCGCAGGAGGCACAGCAGAGCCTGGCGGCCGCCATTCCCTTTCCTCCGAGGCTGGGCGATCCACTGGAGTTTGCCGATGCGGTCCGGTTCGCGATCGAAAACGACTATCTCAATGGTGAAGTTATCCGCCTGGATGGCGCCATCCGGATGCAGCCTCGTTAGATTTCTATAGTGCGTCGTTGCCGAGGGTCTGCTTCAACAGGTGGATTGCGTCCAGGATATCCGCCTTGATCGCCACGCCCAGCGCTTCGGCGTCCTCCCGGCGAATGGCTTCTAGTGTCATCTGGTGCTTGTCGACAATGCGTGTCGTTTCGCTCATCTCATAGACGCTGCGCATGAATGGGCCAAACTGCATCCATATGCTCTCCAGCAGCGCGACCAGGACTTCAGACCCTCCAGCTCGATACAATTCGAAGTGAAAGAGATAGTTTTCGCGCATATAGGCGTCCGCATCCTTGGCTCCATAGCTTTGGTTCATGCGGTGGTCGAAGGCCTCCATCGCCGCAATGGTCTCTGATGTCACAAAGGGCAGCGCCCGGCATGCGCAAAGCGGCTCCAGCTGAAGCCGGGCTTGCATAAGCTCCTCGAAACGCCGGCGCGTGAGTTCGGGAATGCAGACCCGGCCATTGCGGCGCACTTCCAGCGCGCGCTCGCCGCCGAGCCTCGTAATGGCTTCGCGGACAGGCATGAGCCCGACGCCCATGCTTTTGCTGAGGCCCCTGAGACTGACGCTCGTTCCCGGAGAAAAGCGGCCGGAAATGAGCTGCTCGCGCAGCGCCTGATACACCTGTTGCTGTTGTGTCGATAGTTCCCGCATTACTTCATAAGCCTTGATACGATCGGCGCCCGCTGCCCTGCCGCCATAGCGGCAAGCCTTGCAGCTATTCTTGGAGGCAGAAAGGTCGATTGCCGGATCGCGACCCCTAGCACATTGCAAGGCTCGACAACCAGCTTATCCGAAGCAATAGCCGTCCGGATATGGCAACTGAGCACTTGAAAACGTCCAGCTTCAGCCTTGTCTTTGTGAGTTTCCGGTTCCGGAGGTTTAATCCGGAATGCCGCTGATGGCCTTCACCTCCATGAAGTCCTCAATGCCGAAGTGGCCGCCCTCTCTGCCGATGCCCGATTGCTTGTAGCCGCCGAATGGTGCGCCGATCGCGCGGCTTGCCCCGTTGATTCGGACCATCCCCGCACGCAGTGCCCGAGACACGCGCCGAAGCCGGTCCTTGTCGCCCGACTGGATATAGGCGGCCAAGCCATAGGGTGTGTCATTGGCGATCTCTATGGCTTCTTCCTCAGTATCGAAGGGAATGATCGATAGCACCGGTCCGAAGATTTCCTGCTGTGCAATAGCCATCTTGTTGTCAACGTCGGCAAAGACCGTCGGCCGCACGTAATAGCCGCGATCGAAACCGGACGGTCTGCCCACTCCACCCGCAACGAGGCGCGCACCTTCCAGGATCCCGCGCTCAATCATGCCTTGCACCTTGCCGAAGTGCCTTTCCGAGCTGACCGGACCGATATGGTCTCCATCAAGTGACGGGTCGCCAACCCTGGTCTTCTCCGCCACCTCCGCCGCAATCGCCACGGCTTGGTCGTATACCGAGCGCTCGACGAGCATGCGCGAGGGGCGTTGCAACTTTGACCCGTATTCTCGAAAATGGCTTCCACACCCTTGCGAACCGCTTGATCGACATCAGCGTCTGCAAAAATCAGGTTGGGCGACTTACCGCCAAGCTCGAGCGCAACGCGCTTGACCGTACCTGCCGCGGCTTTGGTCACGGCAATGCCGGCATCGGTCGAACCTGTAAACGACATCATGTCGATGTCAGGATGAGAAGACAACGCGGCGCCGACCGCCGGTCCGTCCCCATTCACCAGATTGAAAACACCGGCAGGCAGTGCCGAGGCGTTGATGATGTCGGCGAAGATGAGCGAGGAAATGGGCGCCAGTTCAGAGGGCTTGAGAACAACCGTGCAGCCTGCACTGACGGCAGCAACCACCTTCAGCACAACCTGGTTCATCGGCCAGTTCCAGGGCGTGATCAAGCCGCAGACGCCGATCGGTTCATAGATGAGCACCGCCTGCGCGCCGCGCATTTCATGTCGACGCTCGAACTCGAAGGTCTCCAATGCGTCGATGAAATTCCTGATGTGGAAGGTGCCGGAGGCGGCCTGTTCGTCGATCGCGAGCCTGATCGGCGCGCCCATTTCGGCGGACATGGCCTCGGCGAGGTCGACCGATCGACGCTCATACTCGTCCAGCAAGCGATGAAGCCATGACAGGCGCGTCCCGCGATCCGTTGCGCTCCAGGCGCCGAACGCACCTCGCGCGGCCAGCACGGCCCTGTCGACATCGTCAGCCGATCCAAGTGAAATGATGGCAAAAGCCTGTTCTGTGGCCGGATTGATCACCGCGCAGTCATTGGCGGCGATTGGCGCGACCCAATGGCCATTGATATAGAAATCGGTCTTGCGAAGCATGTTCTCTCTCATGATTTGGCTGGGTGTTCAGGGGCCAGTTGGACCTTGCGTTCCTGCAGGACATTGCCACCATCGACGACCAGCATGGCGCCGTTGACGTAGCTTGCTTCGGCGGATGCAAGAAAGGCAGCGGCGGCCGCGACCTCATCCGGTGTTCCGGCGCGTCCTGGCGGCGTGTACCGGGCAGCGATCCGTTCGTCCTCAGTGGAAGCCCCTGTGTCGATCCAACCCGGGGCGATTGCATTCACCGTCACTCCGTAGGGGGCAGCTTCGAGCGCCAGAGCATGGGTGAGCCCGACCATACCGGCCTTTGCCGCCGAATAGGCAGCCTCGCCGGGATTGGAAACCAACGGTCCGGTGACAGAGGCGATATTTACGATACGGCCGCGCCGATTTTCAATCATCGACGGCAGAAAGGCGCGCGTGACTAGAAACGCCGTCTTGAGGGTGACGTCGATCCCGGCATTCCAATCGGCTTCGCTCAGCAATAGGAATTCCCGTTGCAGGGCAGGCACCGCCGTGGATCCCATGCCTGCATTGTTGATCAAAACATCGACCGGCCCCACCCGCTCGCGTAGCCGCATGACCTCTTCCGCCTTGGTGAGGTCTGCGACATGGGAGGTTACATCATAGCCCTGCGCCCGCAGTTCTTCCTCCCGCAGGTGGACCCGATCGCTGGCACCGGTGATGAAAACAGCAAGACCATTCCGCGCAAGCTTGCGGGCGATCGCAAATCCTATGCCGTCAGGCCCTCCCGCTCCGGTAACTAGAGCCGTGCGAAACTTGACCTCGCACGCCGTCATATGACGTCGCCATAATAGGCAAATTCTTCATCTGTCACCTGACCGGAAAAGAACCGGTGTTCCACACGCTTCAGCGCCACGAAGACCGAGGCCATACGTGCCCCGAGAGCCACCTTCAGAAAGTCGGATTGAGCGGCCTGGTCGATCGCCGTGCCCCAGTCGCGTGGCAGCATCGAGTCCCTGTCGTTGCTGTAGGTGGATGATTCTGCATCTGGCTCGATCTGGTTTTCGATCCCTTCATACATTCCGGCAAGGACCGTCGCGGCAACCAGATACGGGTTGGCATCGACACCGGGGGAGCGATGCTCCAGGTGGCGGTTGGCCGGGTTGCCTGCCGGAACCCTGATGGCGACGCTCCGGTTGTTGCGTCCCCAGGTGGGAGCTGTCGGCGCATAGCTGTTGCGTGAAAAACGACGCCAGGAATTCAGATTGGGGGCAAACATCAGCATCGAATCTGCCATCGTCCGCTGCAGCCCGCCGATGGCGTGGCGCAGCATCGGTGCGAGATCGTCGTCCACGTCGGCGAACAGATTTCGACCCGACGGGTCCGCAAGACTGGCGTGAAGATGCATGCCGGAGCCGGCCTTGTGGGCGAAGGGCTTGGCCATGAAGTTGGCGCGCATGCCATGTCGAAGCGCAAGGCCGCGAACGAGACGCTTGAGCATCACCAGGTCGTCCGCCGCTCGCAGGCCCTGGGCCTGATGACGCAACGTGAGTTCATACTGGCCGGGGGCATATTCGGAAATGATCGTTTCGACAGGCAGATTCTGAGCGGCTGCGGCCCGGTAAAGCGCATCGATAAACGGCTCGAACTGATCCAGCACGGCAACACTGTAGACATGGTTCTGGTTGGATGCTGTTCCCGAGAGAGGCAGGCGGGCTGCCTTTGGTTTCCCAAGAGCATCTGTTTCCGTGTCGAGAAGATAGAACTCCAGCTCGAACGCCAGCACCGGGAACAGGTTTTTCGCTTCAAATCGCTCGATCTGGCGCACTAGAGCCTGCCGGGGATCGGCGCCCATGGCCGAGCCGTCGAGTTCGTACAGCATGACGCGAACTTCACCGCGTTCGGGGGATGTCCAGGGCAATGTCGTCAATGAACCGGAGATCGGCCATGCAATTCTGTCGGCGTCTCCGTCGTCCCAGGTCAGACCGGTCTCATCGACATCAGCGCCGGTAACATCCAGTCCCAGAATGGAGCCGGGCAGATGCCGGCCGGAACGGAACAGTGGCAAGAGTTCATGACGACGGATAATCTTGCCGCGTGCAACCCCATTTGGGTCGATGAGCACGAGGTCGAAGGCTGCTATGTCCGGATGTTTCTCCAGGAACGACTCGGCTTCCTCTATAGGTGCCGCATTGAGGGGACGTGTTCCGATCATTTTAGGCAGCCTTCGTCATTCGATGCAAAATTTTCTCAAGGCTGGCGACAAGGCCAGCGACATGCTCTTCGCTGGTGGTCGGCGCCACAAGAACCATATTGTGGAACGGAGTGACCAGATATCCGAGGTTGAGGAACGCCGTATGCAGCGCCTTCTGAACCGTCGGATTGGCTGCGGCGTGTGCTTCACTTGCGTTCTGTAGCGGATGAGGCGCGAACACGATTTCGAGCCGGGCGCCAACGCGGCCGACGTGCCACGGCAATTCGTATTGCTTGATGGCTGAGGAGAAGCCCCTCTCGATGGTATCAGCAAGTCGGTTCATTTTGTCGTGAGCCTCGACCGTCATCACCTCTTCGAGGCACGCTCTGAGGCAGGCAAGTTGCAAAGCGCTACCCGAGAGCGTCGTGCCTATGCCTGAGTGGCCCGTACCCGTATTCGACGCGCGCACGGCGTCAAACCGGCTCGCCACATCGTCCGTCATGCCCCATACCGCGACGGGGATGCCTCCGCCTACTGGTTTTCCAACAACAAAGATATCCGGATCGAGGCCGTGAACTTTCGTATATCCGCCAAATCCGGTCGAAACTGTATGCGTTTCATCGATGTGAAGGAGCGTTCCGGTGGAACGCGTCAACTCCCGCAGAGCGTTATGAAAGCCGGGTAGCGGAAGGATCATGCCGCAATTGGTCATAACAGGCTCCGCGACCACGCAAGCGATGTCACCATCGCTCAGCGCAGCCTTAAGAGCAGGAATATCGTTGAAGGGAATAGACACAGTCGTCTCGGCCAGATCCACCGCCTGACCTAGCAAGCCGTTGCGAGCGACGGTCTGCCCATCAACGAGGTCCACCAGCGTCTCATCGGCGGCCCCATGATAGCAACCATCAAATACAAGGATTTTTTACGGCCAGTGACCGCCCGTGCGACCCTAAAGGCAAAGCGATTGGCGTCGCTTGCTGTTGCTGTCACCTGCCACATTGACATGCCGAATGTACTACGCAACAGGCGACCAACGGCAGTCAGGTCTTGGGAGGGCAACATAGTGGTAAGGCCTATAGTGCCGACGCTGGCCAGCGCATTCAAAATCGGCTGCGGTCCATGCCCGAACATCGCACCGCTGTCTCCCAGACAAAAGTCAATCGCGTGGTTTCCATCGATGTCCCAAACCTCGCTCCCGGTGGCTTTGGCGATCACGACTGGGAATGGCATTGGCCAGTCCCGCATCCAATATTGCGGCACCTGATTGAAGAATCCGGAGGACGGCGCATCGAAAACGTCCTTGCTGCGCGGCCGCCGGCTCCTGAAGGTCACAATTTCTTCGGCAAGAATCCGCTTCGCGGCTGCAAGGACAGGACCCGAGTCCAACGGTCTTGCGGGTGAAATGTTTTGCACGGGTCAACGCCTCTCAAGTTGAATTAATGTGATCACATTATTGGAGCGACTGCTTCGGTGTCAACTGGATCTCGAGCTGGAATCTCAGTAGATCCGTCGTAAATGATCCCAAGGTACTGTAGAGGGAGTTGAAGCTCAGCAATGATGTGATCACGTTAGAGGTGTCAGGGAATCATTTGATCCGGCTCACGGCAGCATTCTTTCCGGACACTACCAAGCCATGGGTCATGCGCATCTGATTTCCAAAGGGTGCGACTGTGGCATGAACATGCAGGACGCCATCGACCTGCCGCGCCTGGTGCCGGCAAGCGGCCTTTGCGCCGCAGATCGAGGTGGAGCAGATCGTTCTGGCGGCGACCATCGCCGAACTTAAGGCGGGGGCTCTGATCGTGCCGGCAGAGGACCCTATCGGCGGCGCGCAGGTGATCCGCAACGACTTGGAAAACGGTACGCTGACCGGTGCATCGGAATCGCGCAAGGACGAGAATGCGCTCGCTATTGATCCTGTGTGTCTCACCAGGAATGATGGACGCAGGACCGCTTGCGTCATCCCGTTCAGGCCGGTGCCTCCTAACGTCAAATATCGACGGGTCCCCGGGGAATAGGCTTGGTCTGCTGCCTGAGGAAAAATCGGCAATCTGGAGACGGTTTGGAGAACTCGTAGCGCGCAGAACTTGACAAAGGGCGTCTTCACTAAGGTAATCACGGTTAAGGTAATTATTTACCAGAAAACAGGCATATGCAGTTTCTCGGGCGCGAACGTGAACCCAAGCTGGTGCGGACCGAATAGGATTCGCAACGACCTTCTCTCATCCTGCCGGCAGTTGGGAAGCAGTGTCGCCTCGTTCTATGCCACCTCTTCAAAGCTTACCCTGGCGTCTAACTCGCCTTTCCCGACAGGCCTTGGCGATACCACGCCATGGGCAAAGAGGGATCAGACCGCTTTGCGGGACTTGAGCTCCTTCGCCACCGACTTCTTCAACGCATCCATAATGTTGATGACGTTGTTTTTTCCTCGTTGCCGCCCTTGTCAGACTTCGAAGCCTTGGGTTTGGTGGGTTTCTTTGCCTTGCTTTTGTCTGCTATCAGCTTCAGCAAACTTTCTTGGATCGGGTCGGACACCATTTCGGGTGACCAGTCTTTCAGACGCTTTTTGATGGCCGCCTCAAGTGCTGAAACGTTCTTTGCGTCCGACTTTTTGTCAATGCCGGCAAAATACTCGCTCTCCGGCCGCACTTCGTCGCCAAAACGGAGCGTCCAGACCACGATGCCTTCGCCCCTCGGTTCGAGCATAATCGCTCGTTCCCGGCGACCCAGGACGACACGAGAAATGCCAACGACGTTCTCGGCCTCCATGGCTTGGCGGATGACTGCGAAAGCTTCGTCGCCGATTTTGTCGTTCGCGGTGAGGTAGTACGGGGTTTCGAGATACACCCACTCGATGCCGCCACGCGGGACGAATTTTTCGATGTCGATCGTACGGACCGTCTCCAGCTCGACGGATTCTAGATCCTCGTCAGTCAGGATTACGTATTCGTTCTCGCCGCGCTCATAACCCTTTGCCTCGTGCTCATCCTTCACGGGCTTGCCGGTTACGCCATCCACGTATTGAGAGACCACGCGGTTTCCCGTATCCTTGTTGAGCGTATGGAAGCGGACTTTTTCGGAGTCTGATGTGGCCGGTGTCATTGCCACAGGGCAGGTGACGAGCGATAGCTTGAGGTATCCTTTCCAATATGGGCGACGCGGTGCCATCGATCAGCTCGCTTTCTTGCTTGCGGTCTTTGCGCGGCTCTTTGTGGAGTTGGAAGCTTTGACCTTTTTGCCCGAGTTGGCATTGGCGGCCTTCGACTTGCCTGCCGACTGTCTGTCCATGCCAGCGCTCTCACGCAGAGCTTTGAGAAGGTCGTTGGGCTTGGATGCCTTGATAGGCTTGGGCTTCGGAAGGGTCTTGCCCTCCGCCTTCGCCTTCACCAGAGCATCGAGGGCATCCTCGTAGCGGTCATCGAATTTCGCCGGATCGAACTCGCCCTTCTTCGTGGTGATGATGTGCTTGGCCAGATCGAGCATCTCGGTTTCGACTTTGATCTTCGCCACGTCTTTGAAGACTTCCTCTGATGGCCGGACTTCGTAATCGTAGTTGAGGGTCGTCGCGATCATGCCTTTGCCATGTGCCCGGATCAGGACAGTTCGCATTCGGCGGAAGAGCACAGTGCGAGCAATCGCCGTGGCACTTGTCTTGCTCAGGGCATCCCGGATGCTGATGAAAGCATCCTGGTCGGCCTCGTCGACCGGCACCAGATAGTAGGGCTTGTCAAAATAGACGTCGTCAATCTTGCCGCAGGGGATGAATGCTTCGGCTTCCAACATTTTGTCCGAGTCAGGCACAACCGCTGCCACTTCATCGGGATCAATCATGATGTAGTCGCCGTTGCCAGTCTCGAAGCCCTTGACCTGTTGGCCGCGCTCCACGACCTCCTCTGTCTCACTGTCGATGAACTCGCGTTTCAGACGGTTGCCGGTGCTCTCGTTGATCATATGGAAGCTGATCCGCTCGGAAGTCGAGGTTGCGGTGTAGAGGCCAACGGCACAATTGAGTTCACCGATCTTCAGGTGTCCTTTCCACTGAGCGCGATGTGCTGCCATCTTCTTCCTCCATCTCTGTCAGGAAACTCGACACCGCCTCATTGGTTCCAGCGCTGTTCATCGATCAGTGAGAGCTCTGGCCGACGGCAGCATCAAGGTGCCCGTCGCCGCGCAGCTTAACGTCTTGCCACTCGGATTTGCAGGGTCGACCGGTCCGCCTATCCGGCATTTGTGGTGCCGATGAGTTTGGTCGCGAAACCATGGGGCGTTTGCGGCGTTTGTGAAGGCGATGGAACACAAAGGAGAATTTGACATGGCAGACGATAGCACCACTACAATTCGGGCAACGTTCGAAACGAGGGCGGCGGCGGACCTTGCGGTCGAACATCTCGTTCAGCAACACGGTATTTCCAGACCCGACATTTTTATCCAGTCTTCGACCGACCAGAACACCGTCGGCTCCAGGCCGTCCGGCGGCGATGCCTCGCATGAAGATGGCGCTCGCCATGATGGGGCTCTCGAAGGCGAGATCGAGCTATCCGCAGATATAGCTGCCAGCCGGTTCGCAGTTGTCCAGCGCAGCCTAGGCGACGCAGGTGCGATCCGGGTCTCAGGACGTTGACCGGGTGCAGAGCCGGCATGGAGCCGGCTCTGTCTGCAGTTGCGGAAAGGATCATCGAACTCATGGCCGACACCCTCTCTACGTACCGTGCCAAGCGCGATTTCAAGAAGACCGCTGAACCCAGCGGCCAAGCCAAGGTCAAGGCGTCCAATCGTCATCGGTTCGTGATCCAGAAGCATGACGCAACACGGCTGCATTACGATCTGCGGCTGGAGCTCAACGGTGTGTTCAAGTCCTGGGCGGTGACGAGAGGCCCGTCTCTGGACCCCGGCGACAAGCGCCTCGCGGTCGAAGTTGAGGATCATCCACTCGATTACGGCGATTTCGAAGGCACGATCCCGAAAGGCCAATATGGCGGCGGCACGGTGATGCTGTGGGATCGCGGCTACTGGGAGCCCGAAGGAAAAAGACGCCGGAAGAAGCGCTTGCCAAGGGCGATTTTAAGTTCACGTTGGAAGGCGAGCGACTGCATGGCAGCTTTGTCCTCGTGCGCATGCGCCATGATCGCGACGGTGGCAAGCGCACCAATTGGCTGCTGATCAAACACAATGACGACTTTTCCGTCGTGGAGAACGGCGCGGCGGTGCTTGAGGAGAACTTTACCTCCGTAGCGTCCGGTCGAACGATGGATGCGATTGCAGCAGGCAAAGGAAACAAGCCAAAACCGTTCATGCTGCAAGGCGGCGCGGTTGAAGCGGACGCGGTGTGGGACAGCAGTCATGGTCTAGCCGCCGAAGAGCGCAAGTCGGGTACAAAGTCAGCCGCTAAGGCATTGCGGAAACCAACCGCAGCCATGCGCGCGAAATCCATGATGCCGGATTTTGTCGCGCCGCAGCTTTGCGAAAGTCTGGCGCGCCCCCATTGGCAGGTGGCTGGATCCACGAAATCAAGTTCGACGGCTACCGCATCCAGATGCGGGTCGAAAATGGCGAGGTCACGCTGAAGACTCGCAAAGGACTTGACTGGACCGCGAAGTGGCCTGTGATCGCTCAGTCAGCCTCCGCGCTGCCCGACTGCATCATCGATGGCGAAGTTTGCGCTCTTGATGAAAACGGCGCTCCCGATTTTGCTGCCTTGCAGGCAGCGCTTTCGGAGGGCAAGACGGACGATCTCGTCTATTTCGCCTTCGATCTTATATTCGTGGGCGGTGAAGATCTCCGCGAATTGCCGCTGGCAGAGCGAAAGGACGGATTGGCAGCCCTGCTGTCGGATGCTGGTGTCGATCCCATCCTTCGATTTGTTGAGCATTTCGAGACGGGAGGCGATGCTGTGCTGAAATCCGCCTGTCGACTATCGCTGGAGGGCATTGTCTCGAAACAAGCTGACGCGCCTTATCGGTCCGGTCGGACAGAGACATGGGCCAAATCGAAATGCCGTTCGGGCCATGAGGTGGTCATTGGCGCGTATGCCAAGACAAACGGCATGTTCCGATCGCTTCTCGTCGGCGTCAACCGCGGCAACCACTTCGTCTATGTCGGCCGGGTCGGCACGGGTTTTGGCGCGAAGGTCGTCGAAACACTTTTGCCGAAACTGCAGGCGATGGAGACTTCGAAGTCACCATTCACAGGTATCGGCGCGCCGAAGAAGACATCCGACATTGTCTGGCTCAAGCCTGAACTGGTCGCCGAGATCGAGTTCGCTGGATGGACGACGGATGGTCAGGTCCGGCAGGCGGCGTTTAAGGGTCTCCGGGAAGATAAACCGGCCGACGAGGTGGAGGCTGAGGTTCCTGCATCTCCGCTCGAAAGCGAGGTGCCAGATCCCGAGCCCCTCAAACCGGCTCCCAGGCGTTTTCGAAAAGGCGCAAAGGTGGAAGTGATGGGTGTTATGATCTCCAGCCCAGATAAGCCGCTTTGGCAGGTTTCCGGCGATGACGAGCCGATCACCAAAGTCGATCTGGCTCGCTATCATGAGGCTGTCGGCCCGTGGATGATTGAGCATATTAACGGCCGGCCCTGTTCGATCATCCGCACGCCCGATGGCATTGGCGGCGAGCAGTTCTTCCAGCGCCATGCCATGCCCGGAACGTCCAACCTGCTTGAGCTCGTCACTGTCTTCGGCGACAAGAAGCCGTATCTGCAGATCGACCGGGTGGAGGGGCTGGCTGCGATCGCCCAGATCGGCGGCGTCGAACTCCATCCATGGAACTGCGAGCCCAACCAGCCAGAAGTGCCGGGCCGACTGGTCTTTGACCTTGATCCTGGCGAAGGCGTTGAATTCTCCAGTGTTGTCGAGGCCGCGCGAGAAATTCGTGATCGCCTTGAGGAACTGAGGCTTGTCAGCTTCTGCAAAACAACTGGCGGCAAGGGCTTGCATGTCGTCACGCCCTTGTCCGTGCCGAAGGGCAAGAAGCTGAGCTGGGACGAGGCGAAAGGTTTTGCCCATGACGTTTGCCAGGAAATGGCGCGCGACAACCCGGATCTCTATCTGATCAAGATGGCCAAGAACCAGCGCGAAGGCCGCATCTTCCTCGATTATCTCCGCAATGACCGCATGGCGACGGCGGTTGCACCTTTATCGCCGCGCGCACGTCCAGGCGCGACAGTCTCGATGCCGCTTACCTGGAGGCAGGTCAAAGCGGACCTAGATCCCAAGGAGTTCACGATCCGCACGGTGCCCGACCTGTTGAAGCAGACCACCGCCTGGCAGGACTATTGTGATGGCCAGAGGCCGCTGGAACAGGCGATCAAGCGGCTGGCAAAATCCAGAAAGAAACCCGCCTAAGGTCTGTGGGCACGAGCAGTAGAGCCATGGAAAGAGAAATGACAAGCCGCAGAGAGGGCGAAGCACCCGTCGGAGCGACCACGGACCTTCCTCATGATCGCATCACGGTTCAACGGTTTCGTCAGTCATTTCCGCGCGCCCGTTGGAGCGATAGCCTGAACGCATGGTTCGTGCCGGGTAGAACTGCCGGCAAGCGCATCGGACGCTGGCTCGCCCGGATGGAAGCCGACGCGGATGCCTTTGCCGACGAGAAGGGCAGGGATGCTTTTGCCTTCGATCCGATTAAAAGCCGTTATCTCGACGCTGCCCCGTCCGGTTTGCACGTCCGTACGCCCTATTCGCGCACAGTCGTCACCGAAATCCGGGAGATTCCGCTTGCGCGCTGGGACGCAGATCGCCGTCTATGGACCGTCCCATACAGATCCTTGGATGAGTTACGAAGACGATGGCCTGCGATAGAGGCGGCGGCCGAACGAAATGAGCCTGCAGTGCAAAAGGCGCGGCGCGAGGCATTGAGAGGCACGGACCAAGAAGAAGTCGCGAAGAGGAGAACCCGTGAGCGCCGCCTGAAACGCTATCCCGTGCCGATTGATGCTGTGCCGCCATTTGAGCGCGCAATCAGTACGTATGCAGGCGTCGTTATCTTCACGGGCACGCATGGCGAGCTGGCAGATCCGGAAACCATGACCGAGTTCTATTTTTTCCAACGCCAGATGAGGAATATGTTTGGGCTGCTTGGCGGCCCGGGTCTCTCGAGGAATTGGTGACGACGTGGCCAGCGCGCACGGGTCCCGGCGAGCGGGAAATGGCTCGTGGTTGGTGGTTGCCGGATCTCGACGAACTGCGGGCTGCGCGGCAGAAAGCGAGATCGAAACGGCGGGCGGAGCAACGACGACGGGGAGATTAGGTGCGATAGGAGACACCGTTGAGCGGGTATAGACGATGAACGAGATGGAAAGATTCAAGGAGCTTCCACCTGTGGAGCTGTATGAGATGATCGGACTGTGGACTGGCCGGGATATTCCGTCCGGCCACCCTCTTGATGGCGTCCTTGAAAACCTCGGCTGGTTTGGCAAACGGTTCTCGGGTCAAATGCGTGCCGATGCGCTGTTGTTCCGTGGTGGGGAAAAGCGCGTGGTCGCCATCGATCCGGCCTGGATACCACTCCGTCTTGCCCTTCGTTTCCACGAGCTCGGAAGGACCCGAGCCGCACGCTACCTGTTTTCCTACCTGTTGCGCAGGCTCACAGCCAAGGGTCCGGTAGCGTCGTTAAAAGCTATGCCGTTTCAGGGGGTGACAAGTGCAGCGATGGTCTACGACACGCAGACCATCGTCGATTATTTCCGCAAGATTGACGATGATCGCGTCATGGGTGCCATGGTGATCGAAGGCGACGACCGCGTCTATTTCTTTGAACTCGCGCGTGTTGAAGAAGTCTGAACCAATACGGTAAGGCAGGCCCGCCCTGTCTGGCTACACTGCGCATCGAATAGCGGGTCGCCGTTGCGACTATTGCTGAGCCACCAAACAGCGGATTTCCAGTGCTGGCAGATCATGCTTTTGGCAAGCAAGCGGTCGCCAGAGCCAACTTGCCTGCCATCTGCCGTGCCGTCATCAGCGCCCCCGCCATCCTCATGACGGGAACCCGACGTGCCCCTGCGACGCGTAAATTCGAACGGCAAAAAACAGTTCTGCCAAAGTGGTCGCTAAGGCGGCACTACTGCGGCAAGTGGCAGCATCGCTCGATCATCGCTGAGTCCGGCTTGACTTACCCAATGGCGGACGAAGCAAGACCGTTTCTGGGGACGTTCCATCCTCCGGTCGATCAGCTTGTTCATTCGACCAAGTTTCGCAAACTGAACCCCGAACATGAGGGCGGCCAAGGCCGGTTGTGCTTTCGTGGGGGCAAGCGAAGGCGCTGCAGAGGCCCTTTGTTGGCAGTCGCCTGACATTTATTCGGCGCACATTGCAATTTTTCTATTCCGCCGACGTGCGATCCGCATCCTTTTGCCGCCGTCTGCGTTGTGCTTTTCCAATAACCAGAACGAAGGACAACGGTATGCAGAACGGCGGCAAGATTACAGGCAAGATCGATGAGATAGACGAATATTTCAAAGATCCCATCGATACGAACGAGACCGGCGAGGGAAAGCCCGTAGCGTCTCAAAACAGCAACGACGAACACCGTGAAGAGCTTCGTCGCTTGTTTGCCCTTGTGGCACATTTGCGCGATCAAGTTCGTGAAAGACAATCCCAGCCAGATACCAACAATAAACCCCACCGGAATGGTTCGGGTCTGGCAATGATTTCAACGGTGCTTTTTGCGGCGGGTCTGGTTGGCGCCTTCTTGACCCTGCAGACGGGAGCACTCCGGAGGAGATAAAAGGAGAACAACCATGTCCGTCAAAGCTGTCGCAAAGTCGCTTGTAATAGAGGTTGCCGGTCCTGAAGAAAAACAGCCAAAATCCGGTGTGGAAGACGGCATTATAGCGACCGAAAAGCGGAAGGCCAAGCTCAAGCGCCCGGACGTAAAGAAAGTGGGCACAGATGAAGTCCAAAATCCCCTTTACGTCAAGCGTGGCGGCAGTCCCTAAGCCGCTGCCGATGACCGTCGGATCCTTTAACGTCACCTGTCAATGAGAATCAAAGTCTAAAATGGTCGGGTTATCCTCAGGGCGAAGCGGGCCGAGGACTTTTGGTTGTCGAATGTCGGCATTCTGGCGGTCACACCAATTGAAAGACTGATGCCGCGATAAACCGTTCGTCGGTTTTTGGGCAGTTGAAATAGTAGACAGCTACAATCTTGCCATCTGGGCGCACCACGGTACGCGGATAACCCAGGTCCGGCCCGCCGCCATCATCGCGAATGATCAATGGAGCGGTCCATGACGTTCCATTGTCTGAACTAATTACGGCGCGGATACCGAAAGGAAAGCTCCGATAACCATAGGTCAAGACCAGCCTGCTGCCTGCCTGCGCAAGGGCGGGCGGATTTCCCATGAAGCCGGTGTCGATCACCGGACGTCCAGCAAACGTCCATGTTCGGCCCTTGTCGATCGACTTATAGGCATCGATCCAGCCGCGCCTGCCTTTGTCGTTGCAACGCACGAGCGTAAGGACAGCGCCATCGAGCAGGCGCGCAGAGGCCGGCATGATCGCATAGCCTCCCTGGGCCTTACCTAAGAAGGTCTGGAATTGAAATGACCTGGCGCCGTCGCTCGTACGAGCGCAAAAGACCCTGCCTTCCGTTCCGTCATCCTTCGTTGTTGTGAGCAAAAACAAGGCATCGTGATGGTCGAGCGCTACAATGTCTGTCCGCGCGGAAATACCTCCAGCGAGCTCCAGACCGTTGAATTTGAAAGGACCTTCCCATGAATGCGCACGATCCCGGCTGACGTAGAACCAGCTTGTCGGCCGTCCCACTATCCCGGTACGAGCCGCGAGAATGATAACTTCGGCATCCAGAAAGTCGACGGGTTCGACCAGCGGCTGGAGATCCTGAGCGGGTACGATTGTCTTGCGGGCCTTGAGGGTCTCATCGACATGCTCGTCCGCCGATAAGGTCTCAGCGGCGGGGACCAGTGCATTGAACTGCTCTTGCTTCCACGTCCGTCCTCCATCGATGCTCCTGGCCTGAGCTGGCTTAAATGGGTGGCAGGGATCTTCGAGATGAAAGTTGCCATCGGGCGATCCGACACGTCCGATCGCAAATACGCAGACAATCTCATTGCCCCAGTTCCAAAGACCGTAGTTGGCCGGCCAGCCGGCGAAATTTCCGCGTCGCCGATAGACCTCTGCATGGGCGACCACAGCCCCCGAACTCATTTGCGGGATGCCCCGTCGCCGCGCGCCTCGCCCGGTCGAGGTCCGCGAATTTTGCGAAACAGGATAAACCCGGAGAGGACGAAACACACAGAGTTGGTCAGTATTATCGGCCACTCATCTCGCATCACGCCGAACGCTGTCCACAGCGCGAAGCCCGTAACCGTCAAGGTGTACATTCTCGCGGAAATGGCATCAGTGTCGCCCGTTCTGACGACCTTGTACGCCTGCGGCACGAAGCTGCTCATGGAGCAGAATGAAGCGAGATAACCGACGATCAGGGCAGTGTCCACGATGTTCTCCGGATGTACTGCGCCAACCCCCAGTCATGTGGATTGTTCCCTGCTTGGCACTTCGGCGCGTTCCGCCGAAGGAAGGCGCCTTTGCGCCTCAAGGAAACATGCGCCTTTCTTGCCGCTTGTCCCAAACGCCTTTTTGGCTCTGCGGGGGCCTGCCTTCCAGAACGGCATCTCAAAAAATCCTTCGCCGCTTGCATGTTTTTCGTAACCGGTGTTCCGATCCCACATTGTCCTCGCCGCCCTGATCTGTGATCGCCGTTCCATGGACGAGCAACGGGAGTTTCTCCATGGAGAGTACATTGGAGTTTCTCACAACCAGGAAGTCTGGACGTGAGGTTCACCGGCAGTGGCCTGATGAGGTCAAAGCGCAGATCGTGTCTGAGAGCCTTCGGCCCGGTGCGAAGGTGAATGAGGTCGCTGAACGCTTTGGATTGCGGGCGAACCGCCTTTCGACTTGGCGGACGATGGCGCGGCAGGGCAAGCTTGTTCTGCCTGCACCTGAGGATGCGAATGAGTTCGCAGCGGTAGTCGTCGATCCACCCGTTTTGGAGCCGCTGATCAAAACTAGCCGCCCCGAGATCATCGTCGGTTCGGTCACGATCCGCCTGGAAGAGGGCGCGTCTGCCGCCCGCATCGCTGCTGTCGCGCGTGCCTGCGCGGTTCCGGCATGACCCTTCCATCGAACCGGGTTCGGATCATGGTGGCGACCAAACCGGTCGACTTCCGCAAGGGCCACGATGGCCTGGCAGCGCTGGTCAAAAACGAGCTGCACAAGGACCCTTTTACAGGGACGGTCTTCGTATTCCGCTCGCGCAAGGCGGATCGCCTGAAGCTGATCTACTGGGATGGCAGCGGGCTGGTGATGGCCTACAAGCGGCTTGAGGAGCACACGTTCACCTGGCCGGGCATCAAAGATGGCTTGATGACGTTGGGCCATGCTCAGTTCGAAGCGCTGTTTGCAGGCCTCGACTGGCGTCGAGTCCGTTCCGTAGAGCCGAGACAGCCCGAGGCCATCGAATAGATGCGGCACGATGACTCGGGCGGTAAATTCCAACGGCGAAGCGACGCTAGCTTTGATAGACTTCGGCCATGTTGGACGCCGCCAATCTTCCCGACGATATTGCTGCCTTGAAGGCGATGCTGATCGCGGCGCAAGCGCGTGAAGTTCGCAAGGATGAACGGATCGAGCGACTAGAGAAGCTGGTCGCCGCCTTCAAGCAAGCCGCCTTCGGCCGCAAATCCGAGAAAGCTGACCCAGAGCAATTCGATCTTGCGCTGGAAGACCTGGAAATGGCCATTGCAACCATCCACGCCGAAGACGAAGCCGATAGCCCTTCTGGGAAGCCGCACCCCAAACCCCGGGCCATCAATCGCGGTTCTCTGCCCGCCCACCTTCCTCGCGTCGAGGAGATCATCAAGTCGGAAAACTTGATCTGCGCTTGCGGCGGAGGCTTGCATTGCATCGGCGAGGACGTCTCCGAGCGGCTGGATGTCATTCCGGCGCAGTTCCGTGTCGTCGTCACCCGTCGCCCCAAATATGCCTGCCGTTCTTGCATCGACGGCGTTACTCAGGCTCCAGCGCCTGCACGACTGATCCTGGCCGGGTTGCCACGGAGGCAACCATCGCTCATGTGCTGGTGTCCAAATACGCCGATCACTTACCACTCTACCGGCAGGCCCAGATCATGAGCCGCCAAGGTATTGATCTGGACCGTTCCACGCTGGCCGATTGGGTGGGTCGGGCTGCTTTCGAACTGCGCCCGGTCTTCGACGCCCTCATGGCCCATCTGAAGCGCTCGACGAAGCTGTTCATGGACGAGACCCGTGCGCCGGTACTCGATCCCGGCTCCCGCAAAACTAAGACCGGATACTTCTGGGCACTTGCCCGTGACGACCGCCCGTGGGGTGGCGGTGCTCCACCAAGTGTGGCCTTCACCTATGCTCCAGGTCGCGGCGGGCTACATGCCGAGCGGATATTGGGAGGGTTCACGGGCGTCCTTCAGGTGGGCGGCTATGCCGGATATAATCGGCTGATCGCACCGGACCGTGTCGGTCCCGACATCCGGCTAGCCTATTGTTGGGCGCATGCCCGGCGTAAACTGGTCGAGATCACCCGCAACGGCTCGGCACCGATTGCCGTGGAAGGCGTGAAGCGGATTGGCGAACTCTATCGCATGGAAGACGAGCTGCGGGGTCTTTCCCCAGAGGCTCGCCTGGCCGGGCGGCAGGAACGATCAGCGCCACTGATCGCCGACATGCGGATGTGGCTGACGCAGCATCGCGCCCGCGTCGCTGGCAAGTCGCCGCTTGGCGAAGCTCTGGCCTATATCGCCAAATACTGGGACGGTCTTTGTGTTTTCCTGCCCGACGGCCGCATCGAGATCGACAACAACACCGTCGAGAGAACCATCCGACCGATAGCATTAAATCGGAAGAACGCTCTCTTCGCCGGTCACGAGGCCGGGGCCGAGAACTGGGCGACCATTGCCTCGCTGATAGAAACCTGCAAGCTCAATGCCGTCGATCCGTTCGCGTACCTGTCCGCCACGCTCACCCGCCTCGTCAATAGCCATAAGCAGAGCCGGATCGACGAGCTAATGCCGTGGAAGTACCCGGAGCGAACACACGGCTGAAGTCCGCTGTCGGGCCATTACCGCCATCCCGACTATTTCTAGGGCATTGGCTTCCGATTGGGATTCGCGACGAGGAATTCGCCAAGAGCCGGGTCCTCGGCATGGCGTTTCTGCTGATCGATAATCACGAAGTTGGTACCCAACTCGACCTGAAGCAAAAGCAGAAGCTGGTCCACATCGCTATTGAAGCGGTCGCACCTCGCTTGCGTCCAGAGGCTTGGATCAGGTGGATACAATGGGTTGAGGTAGCTAAGATATTCTTGATCAAGACGGTTGATGAGCGAGTGAACGTTGCTTGGCAATAAAAGCCGGGGGAAGTGCGACATCCCCTTGAAGGTCATACACGGTCGCATCAAGCGGTCCGACGCCCAATTTGGATCGGGTAGCATCATCACCCGCCCACAAGCACCCGCCAGCCCCAAAATCAAAGAAAAATCGTAGTGTGCCTTTTGTCATGGTGGGAATAGTCATGTTTTACGAAATGTCCGCAAGTGGCGCTTGTTGCCATCTCTATCACAGCGGTATTACTCGAAACGGCAATACGCGCATGGTCAAGGTGCGAGGCCAACAGCGCTAACTGTTTTTCCGCGGTTCTTTGCAGCAAGATCTGAGCGGCTTCAGCCGTCGAGTCGATGGTCAGATACTCAAGCCGTTTAAGGGTGATTGACTTGTCCCATTGGCTCACATTCATTTGCCTAAATTTCTTGTCGTCACGGGTCCTTCCAGCTCAGCCGGCATGAACCCTTCCGAGAAAATCCCGAATAAGGGAGGCGACATCATCGCGATGCGTTTCCAATAACCAATGCCCGCCATCGAGCATATGCAGTTCCGCTTCCGGCAGATCGCGCAAATAGGCACGCGCCGATTTTTCGGGCATATAGTGATCGTTAGGCCCCCAGACGATCAAACTTGAAGGCTTATGTTCTCGAAGGTATTTCCGGTGCTCCGGAAACCAGGCACGATTATTCTTCAACCCGGCGATCAGATCGATGGCGATCTGCTTGCGTTTTTCCGTGAGCAGCGACCAATGCAGCTTCCACAGATCAGGCGGTATGGTCGCAGCCAGCTCAGGTTTGAGGTCGTTGAGGAACTCCTCCCGGAAAGAGTCTTCGTTCACGCCGTCAACGAGCGCCTTTCTCATCTCGTCTATCGGCAGGGTCCATGTCGCTTCGATCTCGGCGTATTGCGGACCCAGCGCATCCTCATAGGGGATGTCTCCGTTCTGTATGATGAGCGCCGCGATACGTTCCGGGCGCCAGATTGCCAGGCGTGCGCCGATGGGCGAACCGAAATCGTGCAGGTGGAGGGCGAAGCGATCGATCTGCAGCGCTTCGACAAACGTGTTCAGGAACTTTGCATAGCCGTCGAAACTGTAGTCAAAATTCTCCGGGGTTTCACTGTAACCTGCACCTGGAAGGTCCGGTGCGATGAGGCGCCAACGGTCGGCTAGCCGCGGCATGAGATTGCGGAACTCGTACGAAGAGCATGGATATCCATGCGGTGGTAAAATGACCGGCGCATCCTGCCTGCCAGCCTCGCGATAGAATGTGTCGATGCCGGCAACGGTAAATGATCGATGTCGCACGAGATTGTCCATCATACGTCTCCTTGGATGTTCAAAATCGTTCTTTTGTCTCCTCCTCGGGAAGTCCGGCGCCGATATCTGCCCACTGCAGTCGGCTTTCCACACCATAGTGCCCCGCCGGCCTGATCAGTTCGGGGTGATCGAGGGAGCCTGCGGTCAGCCGTATGAGGCCGTCACCGTCATATTGAAGGAAGAGTGGCGAACCGCAGGTCGGGCAGAAACCCCGGGTTGCTATGGGTGACGAACGGAAGATGGCGGGCGACCCGTTGGACCATGTGAGTGAAGCACGGCGAGCCTGCACCAGCACTGCAAATCCGCCCCCGGTTGACCGCTTGCACATATTGCAGTGGCAATAACCCGAGTGGGGCGGGTCATCTTTGAACTCATAGCGACAGGTGCCGCACAGGCATCCTCCCGTCCAAAGTTTGTCGCTCATCTCCGATCTTCCTCGTGTTGCTCGGCACCTTCAACCGGGCTGAGCCAGTGCTCGCGGCGCTTGACCCAGAGTTCATAGGTTGGCGTGAGTGGGGTAGGAGCGTTTGAAAGAATGCCAAGCTTGATTTCGGCCTCCTGCTCATCAGCGGAGAATAGCCGTGCCCCGCAGCGAGAGCAGAAACGTCGACCCTGGAATTCGGCGGTCTCTCCCGAGTGCGTGAACCCCTCGGCAGGCCAAACCGCGAAGAAGGTGAAAGCCGAGCCGCTCTCCTGTCTGCAATCGGTGCAATGACAGATGCCGATGCGACGCGGTGCTCCGCGAACAGAAATCTGCACCTGCCCGCAAAGGCATTTTCCGGAGTAGCGTGTTGTCATGGTTGAAACGCGCCTTTTTTGCCAAACAAAGAACGATTCCGGCGGAAAACGGTTCCGCCCGTTGACGGCACCATTGGAATTCAGGCGCCGCACTCTTGTGCTGGTGTCATGGCGGCGTTTCATAGGAATTCGCAATAGCCGCCCGCAATCCCGGTACCACCAACCTGGACAGAGTGCGTCGCCGCCCCCTTGTCGTGCTGTCGGGCAGATAGGGGAACATCGCTGGCGGTCTTTCGTCGCGAGCGTAAACATGATCGATTGACGGTCAGCACACGCGCTTGGCGCTCCACAGTGGCATAGAATCGCAGAGCTTTCCCAAAAGCCGATCTCGTACAATTTTCCTCAATCCGATGACGGCCTTACCCGGCCGTTTCCAGCGATCTTTTCGGCGGCGATCCGACCGAGCCACGTTCGATAATCGACGTCGGCAGAACCAGCCGTTCGGCTGGTCGTGTATCGCCCTGGAGGCGGCGGATGAGCAGTTCCGCGACACTTTTTCCGAGACTATAGACCGGTTGATCAACGACGGTGATCGGCGGACTGGTAACGCTTGTCCAATCGGCGTCGTGGAAGGTGATCAGCGAGATGTCTTTCGGCACGCTCAGTCCGAGCGCCAAGATGACCTTGAAGATTTCCAGCCCGATCAGGCTGTCGGAGGCGAGGATCGCCGTTGGCCGATCGGATGGCGAGAGCAGCTTGGTCGCAATCCTGCACGTTTCCTCAGGGCTGGTTGCGCCGAGATGGACATGACGCTTGGGATCGGCAATGCCGGCATCATGGCAGACCGCGAGAAAGCCCTCGATACGCTCGCGCACCGAGGACGTGTAGATCTGGGTCAAATCACGAAAGCGGCCTCCGTCGGCATCAACTGCAGTCACGTAGGCGATCTCGCGATGACCGGCCTCAACGAGAATGCGGGTTGCGCGCATGGCAACGTCGCGGTCGTCGACGGTCACCGTATCGACATCCAGATCGGGTAGCGCTCGGTCAAGCAGGGCAAGAGGCCTGCCCGAGCGATAGATGTCGCGCAAATGTGAGATGTCCCGTGATTCCGCTGGCGTGACGATAAGCCCATCGACGCGCTTGCCGATTAATAGGCGAACGGCCGCTTTCTCCACTTCGATCTGTTCACCGGAATTGGCAAGAATGACGTTGAAGCCGGCAGCGCGTGCTGCATCGCTGATGCCGCGAACAGCGAGACTGAAGAACGGGTTTTCGATATCGCCGACCACGACGCCGATGATGCCGGATTTGCCGGTCGTCATGCTGCGCGCCAGTTCGTTGGGTCGGTAGTCCAGCGCCTTGGCGGCGGCCATGACGTCTGCATGCACCTTATCGCTGACGGCGCCATAGCCGCCGAGCACGCGTGCTGCTGTTGCCTTCGAGACTTTTGCTTCTCGAGCCACATCGCTGACGGTGACGGAACGGGATTTGGGCGTTGCTTTTTTCATCTTGGGAAGGACTACAAGAGTTGTTGACGGAACGTCAATGTCGCTATAACAATTATCATTGAGACCGGTCTCAATTAGTGTGAGACCGGTCTCTTTTAGGCAATTGGGTTCGAAAAGGGATTGGTTTCATCTTCTTAAATTCTGTCGCCGACGCCGCTGGGCGCGCTTCGGCAGGAGGGTGAAAGATCGCGTCTTTTTTCAGAATGCAAAAGAACAGACCTTCAGAGTGGAGAGAAGACATGAGCAAGATTGGAATTCTCAGGTCGTTGGTGTCACCGGTGCGGACCGGTGTAATGGCTCTTGTGGTTGCGTGTGCAAGCTTCGGTGCGCAGGCCCTTGGCGCCGATGACAATCCCTATGGCCTGATCGACGCCAATGTCATCAGCGTCGGCACGATGGGCGATGCCAAGCCCTACGCCTTCACGCAGGCCGACGGCACGTTTTCAGGATTTGATATCGAGTTCTTCCTGAACGTTGCTGGCCGACTTGGCTTCAAGCCGGAACAGGTGATCTTCACCGGTCAGGAATTCTCGGCGCTGATGCCATCCGTCGCCAATGAGCGTTTCGACGTTGCCGTCGCAGCCATAGGCACGACGGAAGCGCGCAAGAAGACCGTCGACTTTTCCGATGGTTACCTCGCCGGCTATCTCTCGGTGCTGACACCCGACAAAGCAATTAACGATGCAGCGGGCCTCAAAGGCAAGCGCCTCGGCGTCGTCCAGGGCACGTTGCAGGAAATCTATGCGGCGAAGAATTTTACCGAAACTGATCTCGTCAAGTTCCCGGACAACAACTCGGCGGTCTCCGCGTTGAACAACGGAACGGTCGATGCGCATTTCCTCGACTACGAGGCGGCCAAAGAATACGGCGTGCGTTATCCGGACCTGAAAATCGCCGTGAACATTCCGTCTTTCGATGCTCCCGCCGGCTTCGTCCTGCGAAAGGGCAACGACAAACTCCGCGAAGCGCTGAACACTGCGCTGCATGCTGCCATGCAGGACGGAACCTGGAAGACGCTCTATGAAAAGTGGTTTCCGAATTCGCCGATGCCAGATGAATATCTCCCCAGGAAGTGACCGACAATGGCCGCCGGCGAAGGCCGCCGGCGGCCGCGCGACACGCTGAAGCCGCGGAACGAACGGCGGCGGCGCATTGAAAGGGGAACAAATGAACTGGCTCGAAAACCTGCGGCGCAGCTTCCTCGATTGGCAGGCTATGGCGGACATCCTGCCAAGCATGATCACCATCGGCTTGAAGAACACGCTGATTCTTGCGGCCGCCTCGACTGTTCTAGGGGTTATACTGGGTATGATCCTTGCCGTGATGAGCATATCGCCATCGCGCTGGTTGCGCATTCCGGCAAGGATTTACACCGACATCTTTCGCGGCCTGCCGGCCATCGTCACCATTCTTCTGATCGGTCAGGGTTTTGCCCGTATCGGCCGTGAGCTTTTCGGGCCGTCGCCCTATCCACTTGGCATCTTGGCGCTCAGCCTGATTGCGGGCGCCTATATCGGCGAGATCTTCCGCTCCGGCATCCAAAGTGTCGAACGCGGCCAGATGGAAGCCTGCCGAGCGCTGAGCATGAGCTACGGGCAGGGCATGCGCCTGATCATCATTCCGCAGGGCATCCGCCGCGTATTGCCGGCGCTGGTCAACCAGTTCATCGGCAACGTTAAGGATTCAAGCCTCGTCTATTTCCTTGGCCTTCTGGCCTCCGAACGCGAAATTTTTCGCGTTGGTCAAGATCAGGCCGTCGTCACCGGCAATCTGTCGCCACTCCTGCTCGCCGGCGTGTTTTATCTCGTCATCACTGTACCGTTGACCCACGTGGTAAACTTCATCGACAATAGATTGAGGCTCGGCACGCACAGAGCGAGCACGTTGACCAGCGGCCTTGCCGAAGTGAGTGAACTCCAAGGTGTCGTGAGTGGGCTTTCAGTTGCCGAGACGCTGGCGCCAGAAGAGGTGCGCTTCAAGGGCGGCAGCCTTGCTGTCAGCAAGCTCGACATGGCTTATGGGGACCTTCAGGTGCTCAAGGGCGTCGATCTGGCAGTCAAACCGGGCACCGTCACCTGCATTATCGGTCCGTCCGGGTCGGGCAAATCCACATTACTACGCTGCCTTAACCGGCTGGTGGAGCCGAGGGTGGGGATGTGCTGCTCGACGGCGACAGCATTCTTGCGATGAAGCCGGAAAAGCTGCGCCGGCGGATCGGCATGGTATTTCAGCATTTCAACCTGTTCCCGGATCACACCGCACTCGAAAACGTCATGCTGTCGCTGACCAAGATTAAGGGCATTCCGACACAGGAAGCCGAGCGCATCGCCGAGGCTCGGCTTGCCGATGTCGGACTTGCCGCTCGCGCTCATCATCGCCCGGGAGGCCTTTCCGGCGGCCAGCAGCAGCGCGTCGCGATCGCTCGTGCGCTGGCAATGGATCCGGAAGTCATCCTGTTTGACGAGGTGACGAGCGCGCTCGATCCCGAGCTCGTGAAGGGCGTACTAAATCTGATGGCCGATCTTGGGCGGCGGGGTATGACGATGGTGATCGTTACCCATGAGATGGGTTTTGCCCGCAAGGTCGCAGATCAGGTCGTCTTCATGGATGAAGGTCGCGTCATCGAGGCCGGAACGCCCAGTGCAATCTTCGACAATCCGAAAAGTGATCGCTTGAAACACTTCCTTGCCGAAGTGCTGTAGCCGTCCGATCCGTTCGTGCGATCTGTGCACCGGAGCAGCTCTTGCAGACGCGATATAACGCAACACCCATATATCGAGAGAGACTTACATGACATCAGCCTCATCCATCTCAACCGTCGCCGTCGTCGGTGGAGGCATCTTCGGCGTTTCGACTGCTGTCCATCTCGCGCGATGCGGGATCCGCACTACGCTTATCAATGACGGTCCGCTCGCCAACGGCGCATCTGGACGTTCGCTTGCCTGGTTAAACAGCTCCCGCAGGCGTTCACCGGAGTATCACCAATTGCGCATGATCGGGATTGATCGCTACCGTACCCTTTCCGCAAAGCATCCGAATGCAAACTGGTTGCGGTTCGATGGCGGCTTGACCTGGGATGCCGACGACGCCTGCAACGAGATTGCCGACGTTTTTGCCCATGAGCAGGCACTTGGATACGATGCGCTGCATCTGTCGAGCGACGCGATCGCTGCCGCCACTCCGGGCATCGACGCTAGAACGGTTACGCGGCAGGGGGCGATCTTCAATCCCGGCGAAGGCTGGGTCGATCTCCCATCCCTGATCGCGATCCTCGCTGCCGAATTTTCGCAACGCGGCGGCATGGTCGTCACCGATGCCGGCCACGCTTCGGTTATAATCGAGGATGGCCGCGCAACCGGCGTCATGACGACGAGTGGACGACGCTTTGACTCCGATGCGGTTCTTCTGGCAACGGGTGGTGCGGTTCCGGGCATGGTTGCCGAAAGCGGACGACATATTGCAGACGGAACACCGACTGCTCTTCTTGTGCGCACAAAACCGGTAAATTTGCCGCTGAGGGCTGTGCTAAACACACCGCGTGTCGCGATCCGTCCCACGCCGGACGGTGCGCTGGTACTTGATTCTGCCTGGTCCGAAGAAGAGATAATCGTCAGGGCGGATGGAACCTACGAGATCAAGGATTCCACGGTTCGTGGACTTCTCGATGAGGCATCGAGGGTTCTTGAGGGGAATCCCGCGCTCGAATTGGCGAACTACGGCGTTGGTCCAAAGCCTATCCCTGGCGACGGTGAACCCGTATTCGGTGAACTGAAAGGGATCAAGGGCTACTACGTGGCTTTCAGCCACAGCGGGGCAACGCTCGGTCTCATCGCCGGAGAGCTTCTGGCGAGTGAAATTGCTGGTGGGATGGAGCATCCCTTGTTTGCATGCTTCCGGCCGGATCGTTTCTCCTGATACGGGGCAGAGGGACCTGGTTTTTCCAGGAAACGACAAGTCGTCTCAAAACGCGATGCGCGCAGCCGCTGGAAAAATAGGCGCTGGATGGCACCCGTTTCGAAGCCCTTCACCTGTTGGTCGCGTTCCACGACCATCTGGGTCTCACGGTCAATGAATGTGCGTTTCAGATGGCTCCCGTGCTTTCGTTGGTCGTCTGGAGGCTGCTCCGCTTAGATGTCGAAGTCGCCGTGCGGAGCCCAACGGCGCAACTGCGGCATTTGCTCCATAATGCTGGAAGGGCGGGCAAAGCTTGAGTTTCGGCATCTCTGTTCCATTTGACGTCCTATACGCCGAACATCACGGAGGATCTGATCGAATGACGCGGAATATCATGGCGCTGGTCTTTGCGGCCGTATGGGGACTGGGCAGTGTAGGAGTGACGCATGCCGAGCAGTTGGCAGCAAGGTCGGCCACCAGCATTAAGAGTGATCTCAATTATCTGATCTATACGCCAGACAACTATGCGTCGTCCGACAAGGCGTATCCGCTTGTCGTGTGGCTTCACGGCGGCGATCAGGGTGGGACCGATGTCGAGAAGGTTAGATCGAGCGGCATTCCGAAACTGATCGAGGACGGAAAGACATTCCCCTTTCTGGTGCTTTCGCCCCAGAACCCGAGTGAAGAACTACTTTATCCAATCGAGAAAGTGGAGGCGGTGCTCGACGAGGTCATGTCTAAGTATCGTGTCGATCGCACGCGGGTCTATGTCGTGGGGTTCAGCCGCGGCGGTTTCGGTACTTGGGCCATGGCGGAACAGTTTCCCGATAAATTCGCTGCTTTCGTTCCGATCGCCGGCGGCGGTAATCGCCACTATCTGAGCAGGACGAATGAAAAGGCAGCTTTCTGGGTGTTCCACGGCACGAATGATGACGTCATTCCCTTGTCGGATTCGGTTGTGCTTTACGAGCGCCTTGTCGGTCTCAAGCGGAATGCTCGGTTGAGCGTTCTGGAGGGCGCGGATCACTCGGGCGTCGAGTGGGCCGCTTTGAATGATCCGGAGCTTTGGGATTGGCTTTTGAAACAGCGCCTCGAGGTCGTGCCACAGTAGACCTTTGAGCCCTTTCCGCGCATCGCGAAATGGCAACTGCAGGGCTTCACTTAGCGCTTTCACTTCAGCTATGGAGGTTCCTTGATTGTATCCAAAACAGACGCCAGCCGTTTGCCGCGTCTGGCTGATAACGACGGACCTCGTCTCTACTCGCTTTTCTTCCTTTTTCGGGACGGACGCGAACGAATGAAACAGTCCGGAACGATGATCGTTGCTCTTTCTAAGAGTGAGAAACGTTTGCGCGGCGGCGACGCTGCGGGGGCAGCCTCACCGCACCGACCAGGAAAGGACCCATAGGCCAGCGACGGGATGGGATCGGCGCACATGCAGGGGCAAGCATGTCAGAGAAGTTGACCGTATCCCGCTGGATTATGGCAGCGTCGCGTCACCCAAACTGTAGGAAAACCTGCCTGGTATCACGGTGGGCAGCGATACGATGTGGACAGTTTCCGATGAAGGAAGGGCAATCGAATGCCTCGTTCGATTCGGCTCCTCTGCATTCAATGACGAGACATCATAGTCTATGTTCACGGAAGGGCGGGCTATCTCATAACCAACAGCCAACGCACAGTCAGTGGACCAGCCGCGGTGTGCTGCCCTGCGGACCCACACCCTCGGGCACCGGGACAAGTGTTCTATTGTAGTCGGTATTGAGGACGAGGTTGGGGCCTTTCGACAATTGCAGTCTGCGAACGACGATCGCAGTATAGGCTGAACCATCGGCAACTTTGTTGTTTGCTGCGATAATCAGGTTTCCATTGGGCAAGTAGATCGTCCCAATCAGCTTTCTGGCCTTGTTGCTGGTAATCACAAAGTCGGTTTCCGGAGACGTTCGGTCCTGAAAGGCGACAAGCCCGGCCAGTGGCCCCGACGTTGGGGCTTCGATATCGACCTGGCTGCTGCTTTCGAACAGAAAGCTTGCATTCGTGCCCGTAAAATAAAACCCGACGCCCTTTGCCTCGACGGTCGAGCTGGACTCGATGATCAAAGGACCGTCCTTGATGATGTAGACGCCCGGCTTCAGGGTAACCTCGGAAGAACTCTTGATCGAAAGCCCACCACAGTAGACGCCTGGCTGAAGTGACCCGATGTAATGGCTGTAAGCGGCGTCCTTTTCCTTGCAGGCCCCAACGTTCGGAGCCGGCCTTGATGCTAGGGGATCGCTCACAACTGGACAATCGGTGAGCGGTAGCTGCTGATTGAAATTTTTAGCCATTCCGCCGTATCCGCCTGCCGAACAAGTCAGTTGTGCGATCAGGTTCGCGTTTCCTGTCGATGTGACGCCTGACGTGCTGGCTGAATTTGAATAGACCGCGCATTTCTGCGCCGAAATCATCGCGTTGGTGTCCAGCGAAACCGTGGCTGTATCAGCCCGATCGAGCCCGATCACGCAGATATTCGAACTGTTGTTGGTGCGCGCCGTGGAGGAAACCACGATCTGTGGCGTGCCGACGAAATAACTGGCCACGAAATACGGATGATTGTCCTGTGCCAGCGTTACCTTAATCTGCTTCCGGACCGCATCGACGTCCACCTCGGCGGATACCTTGCCGTCCCCGCCTGAGCCCTTGTTGGCTTCAACAAGACCGTTCACGATGGACATCGCGGCCGTCGGCGACCAGCCGTTCAGGGACGCCTCTTTTGCGGATGCGAGGGCGGCTGCATCGGCCATCTCCTGAAGATTGGTTTTGTTGGTCATCAGTGCATTGAAGTCAACGGCTGCGCCTGCGACACCGACAAACACTGGTGCCAAAATAGCAGACATCAACGCCATATGACCTTGTCGGCAAGAACATAGTTTGCTGAGGCGCCGGAAAAGTTTGAACAAACAAAGCTTCATGTCCGAGCGGCCGATAGCTGGCTTAAGACGGCCGGAATTGCCGATGCAGGAAGAGGACGCGAGAAAAGAAAGCCCTGGACCAGATCGATCCCGGCCTCGCGCACTTCCGCAAGCTCACGCTCGGTCTCAACGCCTTCCGCCACCGACGTCAATTCCAGGTCCCGCGCGAGGTTCGCGAATGCATGCAGGAATTTACGGGTTATCGGGTCCGTTGCACAGGCTTCGACGATCGATCGGTCAACTTTGATTTCAGAAAAGGGACAAAGCCTCAGGAGCTCAAAGCTGGACGCGCCCATCCCGTAGTCGTCAAGAGACAGCCGGAATCCGGCCATTCTGAGCCGAATCAACGCCTCGACCAACCTCGATGGCTCCTTGGGCAAGGATTTCTCGGTCACTTCAAGGCAGATTATCTTTGGGTCGATGTCGAAACCCATGACAGCAGTCTGGATGGATGCCACGATTTCCGGTTGCTCAAGGACGCAGGCGTCTAGATTGATCGACACACCGCACTTGTCAGCTCGGCCTTGCCATGATTTTGCGTCTGACAGAACCGCCCTTGTAATCTCGAGCGAAACTTCGGCGCGCTCGGTCGTCGACGTGATAGACGCGAACAATTGGGCAGGGCCGTGGACGAGGCCGTCTTTTGTCGTGAGCCTGATCAGCGACTCCAGGCCGACGATCTGACCGGACGTCAAACTGTATTGCGGTTGGTAGTAAGGGGTCAGTTCAAAATCATCGCAAAGCAAGTTGCCGACGAGACTTGAGGATGCTTTCCGACCTCGGCGCGTCGCCTCATCAAGTGCTGCGGCAATCGCATCGATCTTCAACGGTTTTGGAAGCGTGCCGAGAACGGAGATCCCAAGCATCTTGCCCATGGCTTCCGCGGATCTGAGCACCGAAGGGGTCTCGCCGCTCGATATGACGATATTTCCGCCAAAACCGGATTCAGAGGCGGCGCGCATAAATCCGAGACCGTCAAGGTCGGGCATATTCAGGTCCAGGAACACAACATCAAGCTTTGCTCCACCGGTGCGCAAGGCTTCAAGCCCTGAGCTGCCATTGGACGCTTTCGCGACAGACCCCGACGTCAGCGACGACAGGATGCTGTCGGCGACCATGACATACATAGGGTCGTCATCGACGATTAAGCAGTTCAAGGAATGCAACATTGCTGGGTCTCCTGCATTTCAAGAGACTTTAGAACCAATAAAAATCCATTACATTGAGCCGTAGGAGAATTCAAATCGCGCCATAAGGTTAATCTTTTGGTGGCAAGTTGATTAACAAGTTTATGCGATCCTTCCGCACCGAAAGGACTTCGCATGTATCTGGACACACCCATTTCGACCCGTATTTCCCGGATCGTCATTGCCGCTGTCGGTTTCGGCATCACCACCAGTGTTGGTCTGTTTCTGCTCTCTGACTTCCAGCGGGCGATGAAGGCCGAGACCGTTCGCTATCAGAGTGCCGCTTACGCTTTCGCAGCAGCGGCGAGCGATGGCGTTTCCGCTAAGGACCCACGCAAGGTTCTCGAGGTGATCAGGGGGTGCGGGAACTGCATGACGTCATCTACGTGACTGCGCTCGATGACAAAGGCGCGGTGATTGCCGAAATTGGCGCGGGTGCCAGTCTGGTGGACGACGGATCGGGGCTCAATTCGTTACTTCCGTCATCAATCGAAGTACTTGCGGATGTTCGCAAGGCAGGCAAAACGGTCGGATCGATCCAGATGCGCGCCGAGGTCGGCGGCGTCTGGCACCACTACCTTACGGCTTTCGCCTATTCCGGCTTGCTTGGTCTGGTGCTGATCCTCGTGACTTCGATCCTGGCGCGGGCCCACGTGGCACGCGTGGTTCGCCCTTGCGCTCGCTGGCTGATGAGTTTCTGGATATCGGGGCGCGATCAGACCTGACGCGGCGACTTCAGAAGGTGCGCAACGATGAGGTCGGGGTGTTGGTCGAGGCATTCAACAAAATGTTCGGCCATATTGATGAGCGCGATAGGTTGCTGCGCAAGCACAGCGAGACGCTGGAGGACACAGTCGAACAGCGGACGGCGGAACTGCGGCTGGCAAAAGACGAAGCGGATGCGGCAAACGACGCGAAGTCGACATTTCTCGCAACCATGAGCCATGAAATTCGCACACCGATGAACGGCATGATGGTCATGGCGGAGATGCTTGCAGCAGCGCACCTTGCACCTAGGCACCAGCGTTACGCCGAGATCATCACGCGGTCGGGAAAGAACCTTCTTCATATCATCAACGATATCCTCGATCTCTCGAAGATCGAGTCCGGCAAGATCGAACTTGAGGAGATCGAGTTTTCACTGGATGCAATCGTCGAGGATGTCACGTGCCTATTTGCCGAACGAGCACGGGAAAAAACCTGTCGATGGCGATTCATGTTTCGCCAGAGGTCCCCATCAAAGTTGTCGGCGATCCTGTCCGCCTGACGCAGATTGTCAGCAATCTCGTCAATAACGGCCTGAAATTTACGGAGACGGGGGCGTGATGATTACGGTTGATGTCGACCCCGATCGAACCGGGCAACTCCGTCTCGCCGTGGAGGATACCGGGTTGGGGATCGCCGAGGAAAAGATCGGCCGCATCTTCACCAAGTTCTCGCAGGCTGACGCCAGTATCACCCGCAAGTTCGGCGGCACTGGCCTGGGGTTGTCAATTTCCAAGCAGCTGACGGAACTGATGGGCGGAAACATCCGGGTGGAGAGCCAAATCGGGATAGGATCGAGGTTCACCATCTCGGTACCTTTCGTCGTCACGGATCACGCAAATCCTTTCCGCGTCTCCAGGGCGCTTACCGTCGCCATTATTGACAGCGACGACATTTCCCGTCGAGCGATTTCCAACGGGTTGCGCGACCGCGGGATGACTGTCGTCGACACCGTCGATTGCGTGCATGACGTGGTTTTTGTTCGCGATGGCGATGCCGCGAGCCTGGGCCTTGCCGAGACGACCCGACCAATCATTCTGCTCCGGTCGTTCGCTGCCAATACGGTAGCGCTTCCAGGTGGAAGACTGCCGGTTCTCGACGTGCCGATGCCCGTATCGCGAATTTTCCTCGATAAGTTTTGCGAGGCGCTGGATCGGGATCGGCTTTCGACGTTGAAGCCGCAATCAGAGCAAACGGAACGATCACAGATTCCGGACCTTAAAAGCCTTCGCGTCCTTGCGGTGGACGACGTGGCGGTCAACCGGGAAGTGCTCGGCGAGGCCTTGCGGACCTTCAATATCGATTGCGATGTCGCGGACAGCGGCCGCGCGGCCATCAATGCGATCGGCGAAGGAGCGTATGATCTCGTCTTTATGGATTGCTCCATGCCGGACATGGACGGTTTTGAGGCGACGCATGAAATCAGGAAATACGAAGCCGCGAATAAACGGCATCCGGCACTGGTCGTGGCGCTGACCGGGCATGTCATGGGGAGGGATGCCGGACGCTGGAAGGAGGCAGGAATGAACGGCTATCTGGCAAAACCGTTTAATATTGGCCAACTTCAACAGCTGTTCCTACATCTCGGTGTCATGGATAAAGTCGCTCTTTCGAGGAAGTCGCTTCTGGTGTCGAAACCTGTGGCTTTGTGGAAGAGCCGCTGCTGTCACCGGACACGTTGGAAATGTTTGAGGTAATCCAGTCGAGTACAGGCACGGACATTCGGACAAAAGTCTTCGCGTCGTTCTGCGACAATGCATTTTCGGGCTATGAGGTAGCAGTTGCGGAGATCAAGGCGGGGAGCAATGACGCCAAAAGACTGGTTCACGCCCTGAAGTCGAATTGCTCAAGCACCGGAGCCGCGCGCGCAATGTCAATTTGCGAGCGGGTGGAGACGCTAATGGCTTCAGGGCACTCTCCAGAAGATCAGCTGTTAGTGACATTAGGAGATGTATTGCAGCAAACATTCAAGGCCATGAAGGCGTATGAACATTCCCACATCTTATCAGGCGCTATTCTCCAAGTGCGATGAAGCCGCCGGCAGCCAAGCAGGAAATGTCGAGGTCATCGGTGGCTATCGACCCCCACATTACAGGCTGCCGTCACCATCACCGCCGGACACGACGCTTTTCACCTTGATGCCCTGACCGGGCGGCCATTTCGATCCAACGCGGTGAGCCCTGGTCCAATTGCAACTCCGCTGTACGGCAAACTGGACATGTCCACTGCCGATACCGAAACCATGGCCAAGGCCAAGATCCCGGCAGGGCGGTTCGGCAATCCGAGCGAGATTGCCAAAGCGGTAATGTTCCTGGCGTCCGACGAAGCAAGCTTCACAGTCGGCAGCAGTTCATCATTGACGGCGGCATGAGCACCCTTTGAACTCAAATGCGGGGCCCTAGGCGACTCGCGTTCGCGGTCCCCTGCAGATTTCTGTTTGTGGAGAATTCCCCTTCATTAGGAAAGACCGTACCAGGCGCCGCGGCCGGCTCCGTGCAGGACGAGGTGCCCTTGATCCACGAGTGCCTTGAGATGATCCTTAATGGTGTGACGGCTTGCATCGGTGATCCGTGCAGCTTCCGCGACCGTGATCCGCCCGTGCTCGCGCGCCAATTCGAGCAATGTGACGGATAATTCCGGCATGTCGGCGAGGATAATACGCTCGCGCTCCATTTTCTTCTCAAGCCGCGTCTTCTGCCGATGCAGGGCTCTCAAAAAGAACTCGATCCAGGGATTCCAGTCGGGCTCTGCGCTGCGGATCGTTCCTTGCGTGCGTCGAAGCGAGATGTAATAGCTCTCCTTGCTTTGCTCGATGATGCTTTCGAGCGAGCTATAGGGGACGTAAGCGTAGCCGGCCCTCAGGAGCAACAAGGTGGTCAGAATACGCGATAGGCGGCCATTGCCATCCTGGAACGGATGGATTTCGAGGAAGACGACAACGAAAATCGCGACAACCAAGAGTGGATGGAGCCGCTTTTCTCGCCCTTGCTCATCCAGCCAGGCGATCAGTTCTTCCATTCGGCGCGGCGTATCGAAGGGCGATGCCGTTTCGAAAACTATGCCGAGGCTCTCGCCCTGTTCGTTAAACGCTTCCACGTTGTTGGAGAGGGTTTTGTAGGCGCCGCGATGCCGCTCGTCCTTTGTCGAATGCGCAAGAAGGTCGCGGTGGAGCTGACGGATATGATTGTCGGAGAACGAAATAGCTTCGTAGGCACTGAAGATGGTCTCCATCACCTCCGCATAGCCGGCAACCTCTTGCTCGTCGCGTGTCGTAAACGACCCCAGGCGAATGTTTGCCAGCAGCTTTTCGACCTCTCGGTCGGTGAGGCGTGCCCCTTCGATACGTGTGGAAGAACCGACGCTTTCGATCGTGGCGACACGCCGGAGGCCGGACAGCCGCTCAGGCGCTATCCGGCCGATCGCACGCCAAGCACCTTTGAATTCGTCGATTTCGGCGATCAGGGACAGGATTTCGGGCGTGATCCGGACGGTCGCTGTATTTAGAGCTTCCATTTGCCCATCCACTCCCATCCAATTCCTAAGGCCGTGTCATGCACTATTTATTCATCCATTTCCATCCATTTTCCACAAGAGAGTTCGTCAGATCTGTTTGCCGCGAGCTAGATGACCGGCCATTCCTCACTTGAGCGGAACCAGACTTTCGCAGGAGACGAGAGACGATGTACGAAGATGAGGATTGGGATTTCAAAGTCTCTGACGCCTCTAAGAGTTCGGATGAGATCGACGCGGAACAACCACGGGGTCGTAGGTTCGACCCCACTCAAGGCGACCCATGTCGACATTCCCAACCGCATTTCAGAGCGCCATCGATGTCATTGGCATTCTCTTCCTGCGTACCAAAGGATGCTCGGCGTCAGTCCGTCGGCATACCATGACGCCTGCGAGATCATGGCGTCGGAAACCGACCTGGAGTGGGAGTTAGACGTTTCGATGTTGCTGCGGCGGCCGCACGGGAAGTGAACCTTGAATTTGTCAGCAAGAACCGAGGAATACATCAAGACTTAAGCGCACTTCGGCCCGGGTTATACCCTCAACGTCTTGAATTTCGATAGCGATCCTGTTCACAGGGCTGATGGGAAGGAAATCTGACGCCAACTCACAAATGGCGACGCGGGCCTGCCCAATAGCCTGCTCCAGGTCGTCAAACACAATTTCATCGTCAGAACTGGGTGCGGCCAGGTCGTACGGGCTCCTGAAAAAAGATCGGCAAACTTGCCTCCTACTAATGACAGTTTGGCTTGGTGGAAAGTGGGGTTGAGTTTCGTCTCGATTTGCGCCTGGTTGTTGCGTTGTACCACCTAACTACATTTTTGATGTTGATCGAGAATACTTTCTCGCGGGGTAGGCCGCCCCTCCGAAATGAAAGACTGGATCACCTTCTTGCGATAAAAAGCAACCACACACGAAAGCGATGAATGACGACAGCATTCGCAGTCATCGATGGGTTGCAGCCGCTGCCAGGAATCTATTGGCTGCCGGTAGTCACGCCAAAACCATTTCCGTTCACCGTCATCAGTGCCTTTCGAGGAAGCGATCACTTGCCTCCGCTGTCCAGGGCCGCGCGCACTTTGCGTGCCAGGTCGCCGAGCGTTGCCGGCTTCTGCAGGAAGATGACACCCGGATCCAGCACACCATTATGGACAATCGCATTGCGGCTATATCCAGTCGTAAATACGACAGGTAGGCCCGGACGCTTGCGCATTGCCTCATCAGCAAGCTTGCGGCCATTCATTGGTGCCATGACGACGTCGGTGAACAAACACCTTACATCCGGGCGCTCGCCGATGACGGTAAGTGCAGCGATCGCTCCATCGACGGCAATCACAGTATAACCGAGTTCCTCGAGCATCCGGGTATGAACTTCCCGGACGCTGGCATCATCCTCTACCAGGAGGACAATTTCGCTGGCGGACCCGCGAGGCACGCTTTCGTCTTTCAGACATGGCGCGGTCTCGTTCGTCCCATACTCTCGAGGCAAGCAGATCTTCACTGTCGTGCCAATGCCTGGCTCGGAGTAGAGTTTCATGTGCCCGTCGGACTGCTTGGCAAAGCCAAATACCTGGCTGAGGCCGAGGCCCGTTCCCTTTCCGACCGGCTTAGTCGTGAAGAACGGATCGATCGCCTTCTCTATAATTTCCGGAGGCATCCCGCAGCCAGTGTCGGTAACAGCGATCATGACATACTGACCGGGTGCAACGTCATGCTCAATCGCATAAGCCTCATCGATATGCACATTCGCCGTCTCGATCGTCAGCTTTCCCCTTCGGGCATAGCGTCGCGAGCGTTGACCGCGAGGTTTAGGACGGCATTCTCAAGTTGGTTGGCGTCCGCTTTGGTGCGCCACAGTCCCGATGCCAGCACCGTTTCCTTTTGGACTATCTCACCCAGGGTGGAGGCAAGGATTTCCGCCATATTTGCAACGAGCTTGTTCGCATCCACTGTCTCGGGCGATAGTGGCTGCTGGCGCGAAAAGGCGAGGAGCCGTTGAGTTAGCGTCGCTGCCCGGTTTGCCCCGTCCAACGCCGCGTCCAGCAGCCTCGGGATGTCGTCGAGCGCACCGCGCGCTATTCGGCGCTGTGCCATGTTCAGTCCGCCGATTACAACGGCGAGCATATTGTTGAAGTCATGGGCGATACCACCGGTGAGGTGGCCAATGGCCTCAATCTTCTGAGCCTGGTGGAGCGTGCTTTCCGCGGCGATCTTCTCTTGCACCGCCACCGCAACGCGTTCTTCGAGAGTAGCGTTAAGATCCCTCAACGCTGCCGCTGATCGTTCTGAGGCGCCCCTCGCTTCTAACAGCTCCTTCTCATACCGACGCCGATCGGTCGCGTTGAAGATGGTGATCCGGATGAACCTAACATCTCCCTCATCCGAAATCCGTGCAACAGCGTTTACAAGAACAGGCACGCGGCTGCCGTCTGCCTTTACCATGTCGAGAGCCACCTCGTTGAACCAGCCTTGCATCGTCACTAGCGGCGCGAAATGGGTCTCGAAGTAAATCTTCCCAGGCATTGTCAGGAAATCAATGAATTTGCGGCCAACGATCTTTTCGCCGGACATGCCGAGCCATGAGGACAGTGTTTTATTGGCAAGGATAATGCGCCCGTCAGGCGCCGCCGAAATATAGCCGCAAGGCGCATTTTCGAAAAGGTCCAGGAGATCGTCTACGTCCTGACCGATATCCGATCCCGAACTCATCACGCGCCCGCAGCGGCCACGAATGACCTGATTGCGCCGACAGTCTCGTCAGGATGGCTAAGGTTCGGGCAGTGACCGGTGGCTTTCATGAGGACAAGTTTGCTATCCGGCAATTTCGCATGCAGATAGTGGCCGACTGACACTGGGGCAATCACATCCTCGGCACATTGGAGAATGAGCGACGGAACGGTCACTTTGTCGAGGTCGGCACGGTTGTCGGCCATAAATGTCGCTCGCGCAAAATGCTTGGCGATTTCCGGATCGGTCTTGCAGAAACTGTTGGTAAGCTCCTCGGAGAGCTCGGGCTCCTCAGGATTGCCCATGATCACAGGCGCCATGGCCTGCGACCAACCCATATGATTGCTGTCGAGGAACTCCAGGAGTTCATCTACCTGCTCCTGCGTAAAGCCGCCGTGATAGTCGCCATCGTTGATATAACGGGGCGACGGCCCAACGAAAACGAGCTTCGAGAACATGCCCGGCGACCTTAGAGTGGCAAGCACTCCCATCATAGCGCTGACAGAATGGCCAACGAAAATGCCGCCCTCTATCCGCAGTTCACGCCCAATTTCGACAATGTCGGAAGCATAGCCATCGAGCGTGTTGTACTTTTGAAAATCATAGGCCGAAAGATCAGAGCCGCCGGCCCCGACATGGTCAAAGGTCACGACCCGAAACTCGTCCTCGAACTGTGGCGCCACGAAGCGCCACATGTTCTGATCGCAACCAAACCCATGCGCGAAAAGCAAAGTCTGCGTACCGTTACCGGCAATCTTTATGTTGTTGCGCTGGGTAACCGACATTAATAGAAGCCCCTTTTTCGCCTCGACAGATCGCAGGCTTGGTACGGCATTCGCCGCTTAGTTGATGGGAATCTGAGTGACCGGATATTTGCCAACAGATTTTTGGCCACCCAATCCCGTCTCGAAAAGCAGTGGCAAGCACAATAAGCAAGCGGTGAAAGCGATTGTTCTGGCACAACGATATTTAGTGCACCCTTGCTAAAAGTGAAGAACGTCGGTGATGTTTGATCATCGAACGTTCGCCCACGATCATTTGGATTGATCGGTAACGCACCTGATCATTTCCTTGACGCGTCGGGCTAACGCCTCGCTTGTAAATGGCTTCGTCATCACCTGCATGCCATGTTCGAGATGACCATGATTGAGGACAGCGTTTTCGGCATATCCGGTGATAAACAGGATCCTCAGCTCAGGCCGCCAAGACCGGGCCGCGTCTGCGAGCTGGCGACCGTTCATCCCGTTTGGAAGCCCTACATCTGACAAGAGCAGTGCAATGTCTTTTCGTGACTGTAGGACCTTTAGCGCGGTCGGACCGTCCTCGGCCTCCAGGACGTCATAGCCAAGCTCATCCAGGATTTCGACCGCGATCATGCGGACGAGAGGTTCATCGTCAACCACAAGGATCGTCTCGCGCCCCCCACTGATAGGGAGCCTGTCACCTCCGACACTAGATCTTCGGGCTTTGCGTCTCCCACGTACCGCGGCAGGTAAAGGCAAATCATCGTGCCTTCCCCCATCTGCGACGTGATGCGAACCGTTCCGCCTGACTGGCCCGCAAACCCGTAGACCATGGACAGCCCAAGCCCTGTGCCCTGACCCGTGGGCTTTGTCGTGTAAAACGGGTCAAACGCTCGTGCGATAACCTCTGGCGGCATGCCCGTCCCGGTATCACTGACGCTGAGCCAGACGTATTGCCCTGCTGACAATCCTCGTTCCCTGGCTTCGCGTCCATCGAGCAAGCGATTTCCCGTCTGGATCGTCACATTGCCACCCTCAGGCATTGCATCCCGGGCATTGATACAGAGGTTGAGAAGGGCGTTTTCCAGTTGCCCGATGTCAACGAAGGTTGTCCATAGCCCGTCAGTTGGGGTGGTCAGAACCTCGACAGCGGGCCCGACGCTGCGCGATATTAGCTCGTGCATTTCAGAGACAATCTGATTGAGGTCGGCTGGTTTGGGGTCAAGCGTCTGCCGCCTTGAGAACGCCAGCAGTCGCTGGGTCAAACTCGCGGCCCTCTTTACTGCGGATTGCGCCCCAACCATATAGCGGTCGATATCGGCGATACGGCCTTGGGCTAACCGCTTGCTCATCAACTCAAGGCTGCCGCTGATGCCCGCCAAAATATTGTTAAAGTCGTGTGCAAGGCCTCCGGTGAGTTGGCCGACAGCCTCCAGCTTTTGGGCATGACGAAGTGCTTCCTCGGCATGAAGCAGTGAGGCGGTCCGCTCCTCCACGCGTGCTTCCAGCGTGGCGTTGAGTTCGGCCAAAGCTCCAGCCGTTTCCCGGAGTTCCACCTCAGACCTTACGCGCTGAATGTGTGCCCAGGATCTTTCAGTTACTTCTCGAATTAAAACCTGCTCTTCGTCGGACCAACGGTGGGGCACCCTGTCGTGAATCGCCATCAGGGCCGCGAGCTTCCCTCTCTGATGAGGGGCATGCAAATGGTCGCTGCAATGCCGATATCCTGGAATGTCTTGGCTTCCTCAGGAGCAAGTTCCACGAGATTGTCATTGATGACCAGCGGCAATCCCCGGCTAAGGTTCCAGACGGCCAGCTTCCCAAAAGCCGCGAGACTGTAGTGGCCAACGATAGACGGCGAGCCCGCCGCCGACCAGTCGCCTCTGATCGTGAACCCATCCTCGTCTTCATCCATATCGGCATAGGCACAGTTTGAAATCTGCAGATATTCCCCGACCAGTTTGGTTGTGATTGAAAGGATGCCGTCGGCCTCGCGCCTCCATCCCGTTTCCCGAGCGAGGTCATCAAGGAAGCGTAGCCGCGCTTCTGACTGGCGTAACGCTCGATCGGCCGCGGTCCGCTCGGTGACGTCCACACCCGAAACGAAGATCCCCGTGACATTGCCGGAATTGTCCTTGACGGGCTGGTAGACGAAATCGACGTAGCAATCGGTGATGGGGTCGCCCGGCGCGGCTTGCACCGCATAATGCGCGGCGACGGCAGAGTAGGGTTCGCCGGTACGCCAGATAGTGTCGAGTAGGTCCAGATATCCTTGCTCCACGGCGTCGGGAAGAGCTTCCCTCACTGTTTTGCCGACCACATCGCGAGTACCGACGAGGTTCAAATATGCCGGGTTTGAGAATTGAATGATGTGCTCGGGCCCAGACAGCATCATCATGAAGCCGGGGGCATTGGCAAACATCTGACGGTAGCGTTCGGTCTCCGACAAGAGCCGTTGCCGCCCATCGACTGCTTCCGTCGTCTCGATAACGGTATCGATCATTCCGACTACAACGCCCGTATCGTCACGAATGGGACTGTAGCAGAAGGTGAAATAAGCCGTTTCGGGCTGCCCATTTCGCGTCGTTTGAAGGGGAAAGTCCCTATAGGAAACCGCTTCGCCACTCATCGCCTTGTCGGCAATCGGTTTGAGTTCTTCCCAGTTTTCGCTCCAGCTGACGCGGAGCGGCTTGCCCAGTGCTTCTTCCTTATTCCCCAGCATGGGAAGATAGCCATCATTGTAGACTGCAATGAGGTCGCGTCCCCAGAATAGACACTGTGGAAACGTATTCGAGAGCATCGCATCGACGGTGATCTTAAGAGCGGCGCCCCACTGTTCAATAGGTCCCAGCGGGGTCTCGTTCCAAGCAAACGAACGAATCTGGTCGGCCATTGTGCCTGTCGATGAAGGAAACGAATTCAATGCCGTTGCGCCCCAATTGAAAGTTCAAAAATCAAATAGACAAATCAAAAGCAATTGGAAGCGTTGCGAGCCGTAGCCGCGCCATCAAAATGAGACTGCTCCGTTAAAGGTGGCCGTCGGCGGCGCTCCCTAACCGGCACGATAGGTGCGATGTCTGGTGGCACCGCCACCGGAACGAAGCTAGCACCGCCTGCGATGCGGTTCGTTGGTCGAAGCTTATCCGGTCTGATCCCGAGCGAATCAAGCTTACCACCAGGAGAGGGTGTTTGCGCTACGTGTAGTTCACAAAAGCGTGTATGCGCAATTCGGCAGCTCCCAGGGGCCACGTCTCTTACTGCGCAGTCTAGTGCGCAGGGGATGGCATCCAAGGGTCAAGCCTGCGGGGTAAGTTTCATATGAATGAAGTCGTACACATCCGCGATCTCGTCAAAACACGACGATCGCGGCGCGCCACCGCATGCTTGTCGACGCCAGTACTGGCTCGACGCCCGAGGTTACGTGACCGCCTGGATACCGGGGCCGCGCGCCGCAAGGGTTACAGCGAGGTAGAGATTGTCGGCGAGCATTTCTAAGTCTTTTACCGCGAGCAAGACCGGGCGACGGGCCTCCCGCATGCTCTTCAAGGTCGATGGCGAATACGGCGTCCTTCCCTCCGACGGGATCGATGCCGACGAGGATCTGGAGATCGTGCATGAGTATGTGACAAGGCCCTTTTAGAGCGACGACGCGCGAAGGACCGCGGCAAGGGCAGGCGTGCCTCTAGTCAGTGGACAACTGGGTATTTTCTACATATATTTGGACAAAAGGATAGGCGGATGCTGAACGTAGTCAAGATCGGTGAGTCAGAGCCTGCAATCGGATTTAAATCCGGCTATGGGCTAGACGAGGTGCGCGCAATGCAACGCACTGTGTTGAACATATTTGACAGGTGGGGCGTATCTGACGTGGATGCAGCGACGATTCTGGGCGGAATATCGCCCAAAACCTACAAGCGCTGGAAAGACGAAGATTATGGCCGAGCCAATCGCGATCTCGCCGACAGAATGTCGAATATCTTAGGCATTCACAAAGCGCTCAGGATCATTTTTGCAGAACCACGAACCGGATACGACTGGATGAGTGCGAAGAATTCGGCCTTCGCCGGATTGACTGCGCTCGATGTGATGAGGAGAGGGAGTATGGAGGATATCGTGCGAATTCGCCGTTACCTTGATTCAGTGCGCGGTGGCTGGTGAACGTCATCGTCACAGGGGTCAACTGGCCCCAGACTCATCGTCTGGTCATGTCTCACTACCCACCTATTGATCTCTACGACGATGTTGCGGACCCACGCGACTGGGAGGCACTGGCCCTTGCCCAGGCGAAAACGAACCCCAGGATTTATGAGCAGATCGGCGACCTTTCGTTGGTCCCTCAGGGCCGTCGCGTTTCCGGCGACGGGGCATCCTGGGTCATGGCGGCGTTCACTCACATATCCCCCCATAGGACCTCGCGTTTCAGCGACGGATCCTATGGCGTGTATTACGCGGGAAATAGCCTCGAGACAGCCTTGCGGGAACACACCTATCACATGGCGCGATTTTACGCGGCAAGCGTTGTGGAGCCGGGTTGGATGTCTCAGGTTCGCCAGTTGGTTGGCACGATAAACGCTGATTTGGTGGATCTGCGTGGCGGTGGCCACCAAGATATTCTCAGCCCGGATCTTGAGACCTATCCGGCAGCCAGGGCTTTCGCGAAAAGCATGAGAGACGACGGCGCCAACGGCATTGTTTATCCCAGCCAACGTCACATCGACGGGGAGTGCATCGCCGCTTTTTATCCGGACGTCGTCACTCCGCCCCGTCAGGGCGATCATTTTCGCTACCATTGGAATGGGCGGAATGTTGATTTTGTGCAGAAGATGACCGGTCAACGGACAGTCTATGGTCTCGGTCACGAATAATCGCATGCGCTATCAGGCTCCGCAGGATTTTTGCAAATCTCACGGAATGATTGAGAAAAACGACTTGCGAAACGACGCGGTGGCTCCGACAGGCGTTGAAACGGATCTGTTCATCCAGCATCCTCCAATCCCTGCCGTGACCAAGCCGCTCCAATCGCATCATGTCAAGCACCGAACTCAGACGCCCTTCGCTCTGGCGCAAACGCCATCAGCATTGTTGCGTTTCAGCAGGGTTTGAACCGATGGGGGTGCGGATAAAAAGTTGGACAGCTTTATAAGTTAAGGCCGAGGCTCTTGCGATATTCGACCGGGCTGAGTGATCCCAGCGATATCTTGATCCGCTTCTCATTGTACCAGCGGATATAGGCGTCTACCTCGGCAACGAACTGTTTGATTGTGATGGCCTTCCAATCTCGTGGATAAAATAGTTCCGTTTTCAATCGGCCGAAGAAGCCTTCGCATGCGGCGTTATCTTGTGAGCATCCCTTTCGGGACATTGAGCGAACCAGTTTCGCTTCGCTGATCCGCGTTAGCCAGCCTGGCCAGCGATAATGGGCTCCGCGATCGGAATGGACGATTGGCCGTTCCTCGCCGTCGGTCACGGTCTCAATAGCTGCATCCAGCATAGTATTGACCAGCCGCGCGTCTGGTTGCGTTCCAATCGACCAACTGATGACCATTCCGTCGAAGCAATCGATGATGGGCGAGAGATACACCTTCCCGGCTGGGATCTGGAACTCGGTGATGTCTGTCAGCCATTTCTCGTTCGGCGCTTTCGCATGGAAGTCGCGATTGATCAGGTTCTCGGGTGCCGGACTTATTTCTCCCAAGTACGATCCGAAACGCCGTCGGCGCGGTCTGGCCACGACCAAGTGCTCCTGCTTCATCAAGCGCTGGACAACCTTTTCCGAGATGATCACGCTCTTCCTGGCCAGTGACGCCTGTAGTCTGCGGTAGCCGTAACAACGACGGTTCGCTTCAAAGATTTCCGCAAGGCTGTGCCGGACGGCGGCATACTTGTCTGCCAGACACATGCGCGTGCGATGATAAAAGTAGGAGCTTCGCGCAATTTGCAGCTGGGCGAGCAGTTCTGGCAAGCGATAGGTATCTTTAAGGGCGTCAACCAGCTGTGTTTTTTCCCGATTACTCAGGATCTGCAGATCGACGCCCAGTTCTTTTTTAGGAGTTCATTGGCCTTCTTCAGGAGGTCATGCTCGAGTTGCAACTGGCGAACATCACGTTGGAGGGCTTCAAGCTGGCGCTCGAGTTCCTCGCGTTCCGGCGCCTGCGGGGTGGTTTTGCGGCGTTTCATGGAGGAAGGAGCCTCATGACCGAGTAGCTGGTCTTTCCAGTTGTACAACGTCGGCCTGCGCTTTCATCTCCACTACATAGTCCGATGACACCAGCTGGCTTCACCGCTGCGGGATAGGCAGGGCGCCACGATCGACCGACCATCGATGTTCGCGTCTCCGGAAAGGCCTCACGTACCCATGCGGTCAGAGTTCCTCGACCAGGATAGCCGAGCGCCCTCATCGTCGCAGAGATGCAACGATCATGGGTGCGGTAATGCTCAAGTGCCGCCTGCTTCTGACTCTCGGAAAACTTTGGCGCTCGAGCTACCGGCTGAATACGCAGGTCGAGATGCTGTACGTACTCGCGGTACCAACCCCTCAGCGCATTCTTTGTGGGATAACCCAACTGCCGAATGGTCCCGTTAAGTCGCTTGCCAAGCCTGATATAAAGCTCAACGGCTCGAAGTCTGTCTGCGTAGGAATACATGAACTACCTCCTGGTGGTCCAAGTTTTCGTCCGCACCCCCGATTTTTCATTTCGCGTTGGCCCACCAGAGCCGATGTAGTGAATTGTCTGCAAACGACTTTATTCGGCCTGAGCGGATCGCGGCGAAATGAAAAAATGGCTTAAACTGACAGGGAAATTCGCAGGGTGGGGAAGAACCACTACTAGGATAAAGCTGCCTCGATGCCGGATCCAAACGACAAAACCTGCTCGTCGGCAAAGCGTTTTCCGATAATCTGAAGCCCCACAGGCAGGCCGTTTGTGGCAATCCCCGCAGGCAGGGATAGGGCAGGGAGCTGAGGCAGCATATTGAAGTGACAAGTCATGTCGAGGCCCGCGAAGCGTCCGTTCGGCAATGTCACGATATAGTCGTCGTCGCATTCGCTTAAGGGCGGCGCAGTGATCGCGCATGTGGGACACAAAAACGCGTCATAGCTTTCGAAGATCTTCGCCATGTCCCGCCACATAGCGGTGCGCAGCTGTTCCACCCGCTTATAATCTGTCGCGTTGGCGGCCAGCCCGCGCTCGATCATCGAGACCACGACTGGATCCATGTGGTGTTCATGGCCTGCCAGCCGGTTTCCAAAAACGACGACATGAATACGCACCAGACATCGAACCACTGGTCGTTGACGGCACGTGTCCAGTGCATCGGCACCTCGTCGACCACCGCGCCAAAGTCACGCATTGTTGCGATGGTCTCGGATATGACAGCCTCGACTTCCGGTTGGACCTGATAATATCCAAGGTCCATCGAAAAGGCGAAACGCTTGCCTTCCAAGCGTCCTTCGAGAGCTTTCTCCTTGGAAAAGGTCAAGGGAAGCGACATGATGTCCTCGTCGCTTGGGCCACTGGCAATATCCACGAAGGCGATGGCATCACCGATGGTCCTGGCGAGCGGACCGAAATGGGAGATATTGTCAAAGACACTCGGCAGGATCGTCATGGGAATGCGCCCAAGACTTGGTTTCAGCCCGACTACACCGCAGAAGGCGGCCGGGATGCGCACGGAGCCGCCCATGTCGGTGCCTTCGGCAAAGGGCACCACCCCCGTTGCGACCGCCACGGCCGAACCGCCGGAGGAGCCGCCCGGTGTTCTCTCCGGATCCCAAGGATTGCGCGTTGCGCCCCAACGCGGACTCCTGGTGAAACTTGCATACGCGAATTCCGGCGTCGTCGTCTTACCAATAAGTATTGCCCCGGCCTCTTGAAGCCTGCGAACGCAGAGCGCTGTTTCTTGCGGTACCCAATCGCCCGACGTCCAAGAACCCAGCGTCGTTAGGTCGCCTTTGGTGGGTGTCAGGTCCTTGGCCGCAAAGGGCACGCCATGCAGCGGGCCAACCGACTTGCCCTCAGACATTGCCCGATCCGCAGTGCGTGCCGAGGCGATTGCCTGTTCCTCGCTGATGACGGCAAAGGCATTCAGCGTGCTGTTTACCGTTTTTGCGCGATGGATAGATTCGGTAACAATTGCCTCGGCACTGAACTGGCCTGAGCGAATACCGCGGGCGATGTCGATGGTCGGCAGGTCCAGCGGGTGATCGGCAAAAAGGGCGTTGCGGGGCGAGGTCATGAGATCAGTTTCCGTTCACTCTAGCGTGTTGCATTTTTCGGGCAAAGCGTGCTTGCTGCCGGGGGCGACGTCATGTCAGGTTTCAGGATTACCCGGAAAGGTTTTTGTTTTCGATGAGTTCCGCTGCCGTATCGACCATCCGGGCGCCGTCGTTTGACGTCTGGAACGCTAGCCTCGGCGCTGCGGCAGGCGCCATCGGCTCGCCCGCGTTTCCCGATGCCTTGGCGGTTGCGCTGCGCCTTCTGTCTCCGTTCCAAATGATGAACGGTTTTCTCTATTCTCCTGATGGCAACGCGTTCGACCTCTACAACGAGAAGATTGTTGCCAAGCGTTCGATCATCGTCGATCGCTATCTTGCCGGGGCATTCGTGCTCGACCCGTTCTATGATGCAGTGCGCGTCCATGATCGCCAGCGAATGATCGTCATGCGCGATCTTGCGCCGGACGATTTTGCCCAGACCGAATATTTCCGGCTTCACTATGCGACAACAGAGATCATCGACGAAATCGGATTCGTGCTGGCGCTGGAGAACGACTTCGTTGGCGTCGTGTCCCTGTCGAGAACCGGTATAGCGCCATTGTTTTCGGGCAAGGACTTGGAACAGCTGAGAGCCGCAGCACCAGTCATCTGTGCACTCAGCGAACGGCACTGGTTTCACGTCCCAACCATCTCTCTCGACAGCAAGGCTGTATCGCAGGCCTCGAGGATCGAACATCCGCTGCTCACCAAACGCGAACTGGAGATCGTCACGCTGATCTTGAAGGGACATTCTACCCTCTCGCTCGCCGCGGTTCTGTCCCTGTCTCCGAATACGGTCAAGGTGCATCGTCGGCAGGTCTACGCAAAGCTCAACATTTCTAGTCAGGCGGAACTGTTCCGCCTGTTTATGTCCTAAGGCGCGGCCTGAGACCGGATCTCGATAAAATGGGCTATTCAGCGAAATCCATTTCCGGCGGAGCCGTCTGGAAGGCGCGGGTGAGATAGGCGAGATAGACGACCCCAATCACCAGCCAGACAAGGCCGAGGATCTTGGCATTGCTGTCGAGGTTCCAGAGCAGGAAGAGATCGCAGACAGTCGCAACCGATGGAATGAGGAGACCGATCAGGGCGCCGAGCGGCTTAACCTCCGCATTGTTTTTCAGATAGAGCGCGATCACTGAGATATTGACGGCGGTGAAAGCCAGAAACGCGCCGAAATTGATGAAAGAGGTCGATGTCGTCACGTCCATGGTCAAAGCCAGCAGGCCGACAATACCGACGAGGGTGAGGTTGAGCATCGGCGTATGCCACTTCGGATGCAGGCTACCGAAGAACGATGACGGCAGTACCTTGTCGCGTCCCATGGCGAAGAGCAGGCGACCGACGCTGGCCTGGGCGGCGAGACCGGAGGTGAACTGCGCAACGACCAGAGTGGCAAGGAAGACAGTGACGAACAGATCGCCGCCGATCGTCTGGGCAATTTCGGAGGCAGCGGCATCGGCAGCAACAAATTCAAAACCTGGATGGGCAAGCTGCGTGACATAGGCCGAGGCAATGAAGATCAGGCCGCCGGCAAGTGCGGTGATCAGGATCGCCCTTGGCATGGTGCGCCTAGCATCCCTGGTTTCTTCAGTCAGCGTCGATACTGCGTCAAAACCGAGGAACGAGTACGCGGCAATGGCAGCCCCGGCGACCGAGGCTGAGAACGGCACGTCTGCCGTGAAGAAAGGCTTGATGGAGGCGAGGCCGCCGGCGCCGTTCAGTGCGACGACATATCGTGCAGCCAGGAAGACGAAGGCTGTCAGAACCGCAAGCTGCACCAGCATCAGGATGAAGTTGATGCGGTTGGCAAAGGCGATGCCGACGACGTTGACGACCGTGGTCACGGCGATGAAGCCAATGATCCAGGCCCAGGCGGGAATGGCCGGGAAAGCGGATGTCAAATAGGCCGCGCCGATCAGCCAGATCACCATCGGCAGGAAGAAGTAATCGAGCAAAACTGCCCAGCCGACAAGGAAGCCGACGCTCGGGTTGATCGATCTGCGGGCATAGGTGTAGGCCGATCCGGCCACCGGATAGACACGCGCCATGACGCCATAGCTGATGGCCGTCAGGAGGATCGCTCCGGCGGCCACGAGATAAGCCATCGCCGTTGTACCCTGGCTTGCTGTTGCAAGCGCGCCGAATGTGCCAAAGACGATCATAGGCGTCATGTAGGCCAGGCCGAAGAGCACGACGGACCAGAGTCCGAGCGTACGGTCAAGTTTCACAGTGTTGTTCATGTTCCGCCTCCGCGAAGAGTTATTGTTGATCTTCTTGGAAACTGCACGGTGCATGTATTCAGCTGTTCCCGCGCAGGTCTCCGCCCGTCATTTTTAAGATGCCGGAGCGGATGGTGGCCGGATATAACCCGAAGGTGTTATTGCTGCGGTTGCCCCATGGGGTCAGAAACCCTGGTGCTGTCGGCGGTGTGAGTTTGCTTGGAGCCTTTCGTGAGCGGATATCCTACGTTGCCGGGGGCATCATTTTCCTAGCGCCGGGAACGAGCAAGGTCTGTTTAACTCCGCCGACACTGGAAAGCGCATCGTCCGAATGGAGTGCGAGGCCTCTTGTAATAAATGCGCACTGGTGTTCGAAAAGCCGACCGTGCAATCGCTCTTGAAAGAAAGCACAAGTGAAGATCGGGATCCGCTTGGGCATTTCTGTATGCTCCAGCCCCGATGATTGGAGGTCGAATGGTTAGATGAAACGTAGCATGGGCGCATAGCTGACGAATGTGGCTGCCGGAGCTGGTGGATGCGGACCGACAATGCTTGGATGAAACCGTCGGATTAGGTGACTGGGGGAGCGAAGGCGCTGGAACTTCGTCTAATCAACACGGGCTCGAGCATCCATTCCTTCTGCGGCGACAGTCGCCCAAGCACAGCCTCGAGTGTGATGCGTGCGATTTCCGCTATCGGCTGGCGGATTGTCGTCAGTCTTGGAAATACGAGAGATGCCAGGGGAATGTCGTCGAAGCCGATGATCGAAAGGTCCTCCGGTACGCGGATTCCCAAATCCGCGGCAGCGCGCATAAGGCCGATGGCTTGCTGGTCACTCGCCGTGGCGATGGCCGTGGGACGCGTGCCAGGCGCCGATTGCAGAAGGGTCCTGCCAAGCGTTTCGCCTGATAGGTAGTCGAAATTGCCTTCAACGATCCGTGATTCGACGACCATGCCGGAATGTTGTCTTCGAAACTCGGTGATCCCGCTGATAAAGCCAGAGCGCCGCGCGCGTGACACTTCCGTCGAGCTCGGGCCGCTGATGTAGCCGAGATTTCGATGCCCGAGCGACAGAAGGTGATCGGCCGCCATATAACCACCGCGGGCATTGTCTACGGATACCAGAGCATGCCCCTGCAGTGGCCGGTCGACCGTCACCGTGCGTGTTCCAGCGACGATCGTGTTGACGGCACTGTCGCTGACCGGGACCAGAATGAGACCAAATGGAAGGCGGCTGAGCATCGCCTCGACCTGCATTTGTTCTGCTTTGGGGTCGTCGTGTGTGTTTGCGAGAAGAACGGAATATCCCTCTGCCGATGCCAGCATTTCGACCTGTTTGGCGAGTTCTGCGAAAAAGGGATTGGTAATGTCTGGGATCAACAGACCGATAAGATACGTTCTGTTGAGCCTCAAATTCCGACCCAGCGAACTGGGCCTATAGCCTAGCTGCTCAATGACACCTTCGACTTTTAGCCGGATCGCGTCATTGACCGTGCTGTTTTTTGCAAGAACCCGCGACACGGTCCCGACTGAAACGCCAGCATGCTGGGCTACGTCTTTGATTGTAATGGCCAACAGATGCTCCCTTCAAAGGCAGTTGAGCATAAACCAGACAACTCGACGGCAGAGTAGTGCGCCAAAGAAAAATTGCCAAATGAAACGTTTCATATTGACAGATTTACTCTGTCTGTGTTTTTTGGCGAAGAAGCGAGTGCGTCGCCTTTGGCGATGAAACGTTTCACCGATGGCTGGAGGGCCGCGGTTTTCACAAGGAGGATCTTACATGAAGCTTTTCAAACTGGCGTCTATTGCGGTACTTATGGTCTCGGTTTCGCTTCCAGCCATGGCGGTTGCTGCCGACAAGCCCGTCGTCGGCCTCGTTATGAAGTCGCTTGCCAACGACTTCTTCAAAAACATGCTCGAAGGTGCTGAAGCGCACGCCAAGAAGCGTGGTGACTACGAGCTCAAGGCCATCGGCATGCAGAACGAAACCGATTTCGAAAGCCAGCTGAATGGCGTGGAGAATTTCATCACGCAGGGCGTTGATGCCATTGTCATCGCGCCAGCCGATTCCCGCGCCATGGTCGCCCCGTTGAAGAAGGCGATGGACGCGGGGATTACAGTGGTCAATTTTGACGTTTCGCTCGACGAGCAGGCGAAGAAGGATGCGGGCATCGATCTCGCCTTTGTCGGTCCGGACAATCGCGGCGGCGCCAAGATGGTCGGCGAAGCACTGGCAAAGGCGCTCGGCGAGGGCGGAAAAGTCGTTATCCTCGAGGGGAACCCCGGTGCTGACAATGCCGCACAGCGCAAGCTCGGTTTTGAGGATGCGATTGCCGCAGGCAAGCTTGATCTGCTCGATTCCCGGACCGCGCATTGGGAAACGGAAGAAGCCAATTCCGTCTTTTCGACAATGCTCACCGCGCATCCCGACATCCAGGGCGTGATGGCTGCCAACGATTCGATGGCTATCGGCGTTATCAAGGCGCTGGACGCTGCCGGTCGCTCAGACATCAAGGTTGTTGGCTTCGACAATGTGTCGGCTGTCGCGCCGTTCCTGAAGGACGGCAAGCTGCTGGCAACAGTTGACCAGTTCGGTTCGCAAATGGCAGCCGATGCCATCGACAAGGCACTCGAGGTCGTCGCCGGTGGACCGAAGCTCGAAGGCTGGATCAAGACCGACATCGAACTCGTCACAAAAGACAATGTGAAGTAGCCCCCGACAACTCGCGCCGCGCCGAACTCCTTCGGTGCGGCTCTCTTCCAAGGGGCTCCCATGATTTATCCGGATTCCGATGCAGCACGCCGGTTGGCAGCAGAGGCGACGCGTGCTCCAATTCTCGATCTCCAAAACGTCCGCAAGCGCTTCGGTGGCACGGTCGCGCTGAATGGCGTGACATTGTCCGTTGCGCCCGGCGAGGTGCACGGGCTTATCGGCGAGAACGGTGCTGGCAAGTCGACCCTGATCAAGATTCTCTGCGGCATCGTCAAGCCTGATTCCGGCGCAATCAGGCTGTCGGGGAAGCCTATGAGCCGCAGACGCCGCGCGATGCGAAGGCGCGCGGGCTTCAGGTCGTGCACCAGGAATTCAACCTGCTTCCTTTCTCTCCGTCGCCGAGAACATCTTCATCGAGCACCTGCCGCGCAATTTGTTTGGCGTGGTCAAGCGTGACGATATGAATGTCCGTGCGCGCAACGCGCTCGATGCCATCGGCCTGAAGGATATTGACGTTCGCTGGCCGGTCGAACGCCTCGGCATCGCGCACCGCCAGCTGGTCGAGGTTGCTCGTGCGCTGATGACCGACAGCCGTGTTCTGATTCTCGACGAGCCGACGGCGACGCTGACATCCCGCGAAACCGATCGGCTTTTCACCATCATTGATGATCTGCGCAGCCGCGGCGTCTCGGTGGTCTTCGTCTCGCATCATCTGGACGAGATCTTCCGCATCTGCGATCGCGTCACGGTTCTGCGCAACGGCGAGACGGTCTTTTCCCGCCCGATTGGTGAAACGAGCCATGACGAACTCGTGCGCGGCATGGTCGGCCAGCAGCTGCAGAAGGAAATGGCAAGCGAAGCCAGATCCAGCGCCACGAAGGAAACGGTACTCTCGCTCGTCAATTTCCGCCATGCCCAATCGCCCCACGCGGATGGCATATCGCTGGATCTGCACAAGGGGAAATTCTCGGAATTGCCGGCCTTGTTGGTTCGGGCCGGACGGAACTGCTCCGTGCGATTTTTGCAGCCGAACAGCCGCTTTCGGGCACCCTCCTGAGAGACGGCAAACCCGCCGCGTTCCGTTCGCCCCGCGAGGCGATCCAGGCCGGGATCGGCTTCGTGACCGAAGACCGTAAGGAAGAAGGTCTGATCCTGACAATGCCGATTGCGGCAAACGTCACGCTTGCGTCGTTGTCGAGCGTCTCGAGGCTCGGACTGCTTGATCGCAAGTTGGAAAATGCCATGACGCAACAGCTCGGCGCTGATCTCAAGCTCAAATATGGCGGTCCGTCGAGACATGCGGCCACGCTTTCCGGCGGCAACCAGCAAAAGGTGGTTCTCGCCAAGTGGCTGGCCCGCAACCCGCGGATCCTGTTGCTCGACGAGCCGACCCGCGGTGTCGATGTCGGGGCCAAAGCCGAGATCTATGCGCTGATCCGCAGGCTCGCCGAAAAGGGGCTGGCCTTGCTGGTCGTCTCTTCCGAATTGCCGGAGCTGATGACGCTGTGCGACCGGATCATGGTGATGTCGCAGAACCGCATCGTCGGCGAACTGCCGCGGGCGGATTTTTCAGAAGAGAAGATTTTGACCTATGCCTATCAAGGCGAACGAAGACAGACGGGGCACTGACGATGCAAGCAATCGATAAGACAACGCCGAACGCGCCCACCGAAGCGCCCGCACCGCGCATATCGATGAAGCTGGTTTTACGGGATGCCGGCATAGGCATCGCACTGCTGTTGCTGATCGTGTTTTTCTCAGTCAGCACCGAACATTTCCTGACACCGAACAACATCTCCAACATCCTGACCCAGATCACGATCAACCTCATCCTTGCAATCGGAATGACGTTCGTCATCCTGATCGGCGGCATTGATCTGTCGGTTGGATCGATGCTGGCCTTCTGTGCGGTCGTGGCCGGTACGGTACTGACCATTCCGGACCTTTCCTTGTTCCAGGCCGTTGGTCTTGCAACGCTTGCAGCCATTGGCACGGGCGTCGTCTGCGGCTTCCTCAACGGCTGGATCAGCGCCTTCTGGGGCCTGCCATCATTCATCGTCACCCTCGGCATGCTCAACATCGCACGCGGAGCGGCTTTGCAGGTAACCGATGCACGCACGATCTATTCGTTCCCGCCGAGCTTCAACGCCTTTGGTTCGCAGATGGTGTTTGGCGTGCCCGTTGTATTTCTGATCGCGCTTGCGCTCGTTGCAGTCGCCTGGTTCGTCTTGTCCAAGACAGTCTTCGGCCGCCTGCTCTACGGCATCGGCAACAACGAGGAGGCGGTTCGGCTGGCCGGCCATTCACTGATGTTCTACAAGGTGGCGGCCTTCACGATCGCCGGCGCGCTGGTCGGAATTGCGGCCATGGTCTACATGGCGCGACTGAATATCGCGAGCCCGATCATCGGCATCGGCTTCGAGCTCAATGCGATCGCCGCCGTCATCATCGGCGGCACCAGTCTTAGCGGCGGTCGCGGCACGGTGATCGGGACGCTGCTCGGCGCCTGCATCATCGGTGTCCTGGCAAACGGCCTCATTCTCTTCGGACTGAGCGACTTCATGCGCCAGATGATCACCGGCGTCGTCATCATCCTGGCTGTCATCATCGACAAGTACCGCGAAAGGATCACGGCCGCCTGACCTGATCGATCGATCCGCTGCTGCTACATGTTGAACAAGGAAATTTCATGCTGAAGAATCTCGACCCGGCGCTGAACGCCGATGTGCTGCACGCGCTGCGTTCCATGGGCCATGGCGATACGCTTGTGGTATCCGATACCAACTTCCCGTCCGATTCCATTGCCCGCCAGACCGTGCTCGGCAAGCTGCTGCGCATCGACAATGTCTCGACCGCCCGGGCCATCAAAGCAATCCTTTCGGTAATGCCCCTCGACACGCCGCTGCAGCCGTCCGCGGGGCGCATGGAAATCATGGGCGCTCCGGATGAAATTCCGGTCGTCCAGAGCGAAGTTCAGGCAGAGATCGATGCGGCTGAGGGCAAGCCGGCGCCGATGTACGGCATCGAGCGGTTCAAATTCTACGAGGAAGCCAAGAAAGCCTATTGCGTGATCACGACAGGAGAAAACCGCTTCTACGGCTGCTTCATCTTCACCAAGGGCGTCATTCCGCCGGAAACAGTTTGAAAGCGGGGAGATCGTCATGAAGGCAGGCGTTTCGATCCTCGGGATCTTTGTAGCCGACACGGCCTACCTGGCCAAGCGAATGCCCAATGTTGGTGAAACCATTACCGGCACCGGCTTCTCGGTAGGCCCAGGTGGCAAAGGCTCGAACCAGGCCGTCGCCGCGGCCCGCGCCGGTGCGGAGGTCTCGTTTATTTCCAAAATCGGCCGGGACACGTTCGGCGACATGGCGCTGAAGACCTATGCGGAAGCCGGCGTCCGGCCGAAGGTCGTGCAGATGGATGATATGCCCACAGGTGCCGCCTTCATCTACGTCAACGACGAGAACGGCGAAAATGCGATCATCGTCTATCCCGGTGCGGCCGGTACCATCGATATCGCCGATGTAGAGGCGGCGCGCGAAACGATCGAGCAGTCGCTGGTGTTCGTGACCCAGCTCGAGCAGCCGGCAAAGGCAGCGCAACGGGCGCTCGAAATTGCGCACGCGGCTGGCGTCACCACTATTTTCAATCCGGCACCGGCAGAAAGCTTTCCCGAAGCGATCTATCCGCTCTGCGACTACATCGTGCCGAACGAGACGGAAGCCGCGGCCATCGTCGGCTTTGTGCTCGACACACTGGACGATGCACGACGCGCCGGCGATGCGCTGCTTGCGAAGGGTGTGCGTACAGCGCTGATCACGCTTGGCGGACGTGGCGTTCTCTATCACACGGCGGACCAATCCGTTCATGTGCCCGCTATTTCTTCTGGCACCGTGATCGACACGACGGGGGCCGGCGATGCCTTTGTCGGTGGCTTTGCCGCAGCACTTTCGCGGGGTTTTGAGCCGGTGGACGCGGTGCGCTTCGGCTGCGCAACCGCCGGAATCGCAGTCACCCGGCGCGGCACAGCGCCAGCAATGCCGCGCCTTGAGGAAATCGAGCAATTGCGCGGACGATAAAGTGCGCAGCTCTGTGATGGCTGGAGCTTTCAAAAGCGCTGCATGCCTGGCCGAGATGTGATCGCAGGGCATTTGACGACGCTTTGCTGTGTCCCTCCAATATGGGAAGTTAACATTCCTGGCGAATTGGGTGTGCAGAGCCGCTCTGTTGCATCAGCTTCATTTATGGTCGATCTTATCTTCGAAACCCGAGCGCGACTGCCCTTTATCTCCCGGAACTGCCGCTAGAGGAGGGCGAGATAAGACCTCTCCATGGTCTTTCAATGCCCAGTTCCATTCGTGACGCGTCGCCCGACGCGTGGGAACGTCGGATTATTCTCAATCGCGCGTTCGGCGTGAAAGGGGGCGAGTTGAATAGCCTGGACCTTGATGAACTGACATTTTTGCTGGAGTCAGGAGCAAGGTGATGGGTCCTGTTCTCCAAAAATTCCCTACGTTCCTACGCCGCGCCGTTTGAGAGTTTGCACCTTGGGGCTGGAAGATGAGTTGCGCGATGCAGCGGAAAGCGGTGAATTGTTTTTGCTCTACCAGCCAATCGTCGAAGCGGCGTCGGGCAAGCCGAGGGGTTACGAAGCGCTTCTACGTTGCCGCCATCCTACATACGGCGCTCTATTGCCAACCGTGTTCCTTGAAGCGGCCGAGGAAAGCGGCAGTATTGTGGAAGTCGGGACCGGCATCGCCTTTTTGATCGTCTCATACCACCGCACCACAGTGCAGCTTGAACAGGGTAGAGATCGGCAAAACCCAGCCGTCGATCGACAAAAGCTTGGCATGTGAATTCCAGCTGGGCAAAATATCGGGCGCAAAATCGAAACAAAACTCGGAATTTTGCGAATCTGTCAGGCGGCGGCTTTGAGCAACCAAGCGTCGTGATGCGTGAGAAATACCTTGAGCCTATCGCCATAGTCGACGGAAACGGCTTCGCCCACGCTCTGGCGGGCAGCAAGGGCGTTACGCCATGCTGTCACGCAGGGCAATTCGTCAAATACGCCGGCCGGTGCGATGGTGTCGAACACGTCGAAATACCGAAAGATTGGCGCAAAGACCGCGTCGACCAAGCTGAACGTCTCGCCGGAGAAGAATGGACCATTGCCCAGCTCTGCCTCGACACGGCCGAACTTGTCGATCAGGGCTTTGCGCTTGGTTTCATAGGTTCCGGCATCCTTGGCCGTCTCGAAGCCCCATAAGTCCGAGAGGATGGAGGAACCGAACTCGATCCATCCCCGATGCCGCGCCCGCGTCAGTGGATCGGCAGGATGGAGAGCAGCCCCGGGCTGCGTTTCTTCAAGGTATTCGCAGATGACCGCGCTCTCGAACAACACGGCCTCCGTGCCATCATACTGTTTGACGATCAGCAGGGGCACCTTGCCGAGCGGAGAAATGGCGAGGAACCAATCCGGCTTTGCGGCCAGATCAACATAGCGGCGCTCGAACGTCACGCCCTTTTCGGAAAGGGCGATCGCGGCCCGCTGGACGTAAGGGCAAAGATGATGGCTGATGAGGGTTAGCTTTGTGTCGGACATGATGAAATCTCCTTGGCAGATCAGTGAAGGGTGGGGGAGGGGCGGAGCGCATAGCGACCCTCACCAAACAGGAATTGAGCGAGCGACAGGACGATGAGGTAGAGTGGATATTCCCAACCGCCGTTCGGCGCGTTGAACACCCACCCGTTGCCGCCATGCGCCCAGATGATCGCACCCACAAGCGCCGGGATCAGCGCCACGGCCACCCAACGGGCATAAATGCCGAGAACCAGCATCGCGCCGCCCATGGCTTCAGCGGCAAAGGTCACATAGGCAAGCCACCCGGGGAGCCCGATAGACTCGAAGTAGCCCGCCGTACCGGCAAGGCCAAAGGTGAGCAGTTTGGGCACAATGGATGGGCAAGATACATCAGGCCGAGGCTGACGCGCAGCAGCGTCACCCCGTATTCCGCTAGTCGCTCATGGGTCATAATAAAAGAACTCCGATTATAGATGCACTTGCATCTATAAGGAGGCTTGCCTTGTCGGTCAATATAGATGTAACTGCATTTATGCTGAATTGTTCAGAAGCCGAAGCCGCGCAACCCTCCCTGTCTGTAATACGGGCATGGGTCCGACTCATGCGTGCCCAGCAGCTCGTGCTCGGCGCGATAGAACAGGATCTGAAGGCGGCCGATCTTCCGCCACTTGGCTGGTATGACGTGCTGCTAGAGCTGTCGCGGGTTGAAGGAGGCCGCTTACGGCCTTACGAGATCGAGGAACGCACGCTATTGGCACAGCACAACCTTTCTCGACTGCTCGACCGGATGGAAAAGGCCGGGCTCGTTCAGCGTGAAGTTTTTTCCGAGGACGGCCGGGGCCGGTGGGTCGTTATCACCGAGAACGGCCGGGCCATGCAGGCGCGCATTTGGAATGTCTATGCAGCGGCGATCCAACGGCATTTAGGCAACAAGCTGAACAACGGGCAGGCTGATCAACTGGCTGAGCTGTTGGCCGTGTTGTCGCAGAAATCCTACAGACCGTGTCAAAAGTCTGCGGATATCTGATTATGTCAATCGGATTACGACTGTGGGGGATTTCGATGATTCCGCGCTCATCAGCTGGACGAGCCTGTTGTGGGCATTCTGCTGTATCGTTTTCTGCATGATGTGCATTTCGGCTTGTCGAGGGCCTCACACGCCCTGATAGCTTGCGATCAAGCGGGAACGCCGAGAGGGTGATGGCCCTGCGACTGTTGTAGGCGAGCGCCGTTAGACCGAATTTGCCACGGACGTTTTCCAGCCGCCGCCTCGGAAAGCACCTTGCTACTTCCATTGTTCGGTCGTGCCGAACGGATGCGCAGGTTTCACTCGATGAGTATGAGAAAACTTTCGGCGTAGCGCCAACATAACAGGGTTGGCTCCGCTTACACGCAGCCCATGAAGTTTGCGAGAAGGAATATTGATGGCCTGACAGTCAATCGGCGTTCAGAAAGCCCAGGGGTGGAAATGGTTCATTGAAACCGTGTTGGTTATCGTGGCTCTGGACGTGCGGATATCCATCTTGGCTACGGCGTGACCGTAAGACCGAATACATTGAAGCAGACTGCACAGGGAATCTAAAGAACTACTTGCAAACAGGGCGGGCCATACGTTCCACGCGGAACTGAGCCGGCGCAAATCTAGCTGAAACTCAACACCCGGTACGGTCGAAACAGGCCTGACCCGGCCCCGCTATTAAAGGGCCGATTGACAGCATACGGGAGCCGCGCCCAATCTTGGGGTTTGCAGCTAACCGGCCTTTTTCGTGGGAGGCCGCGCATCGGTGAGCCGGCGAGCCAGGATGTTGTTTCGGCCTTTGGCCTTGGCGTCGTAGAGCGAGGCGTCGGCGTCGGCCAGCAGCGCGCTCGGGTCTCCTCGTAGGATACGCCCTATTGCGGAAGATATGCCGACACTCGCCGTGACCCTTGCGAACTCGCTGCTGGAGTGAACGATGTTCTCCTGGCTTAGGTTAAAGACAAATTGCTCAGCAACGGCGGCGGCGCCCTCTTCATCGGTTTCCGGAAGCAGAACCACGAATTCCTCGCCGCCATACCGAGCGACGATATCCGCCGGCCGTTTTACCGATTGGATGAGGCATTTGCTGACTAGCCGCAAGCATTGATCACCTGCTGGGTGCCCGTAAGCATCGTTATACGCCTTGAACCTATCAATATCGATCATCAGTAGACTGATCGGAGTGTTATTCCTGACGCTGCGCGCCGCCTCGCGCTCAAAGGCCTCGTCGAAGGCCCGGCGATTGGCGATACCGGTCAGTCCATCGGTCTCGGCCAGAGTCTTCAGTTGCTCCGCGGACAGTCGAAGGGCGATTTCGGCCTGTTTCGTCGCGGTAATATCGGAGACAACCACCATTGCGGATCCATCTTCTGCCAGTCTTGTTTTCAGGCTGCGCCAGTCTCCGTTCTGCAGTTGGATCTCCTCATCTTTGTTGCGATGTAAGCTGGCGCTCGCGGCCTCGATCCAGTCTTCTCCCACGTCGCACGGGAGATCAACCCGTTCCCTTGTTTCGATGATACGGCGAAGGATATCTCGTATATTTGCACCGATCACTCGGACGTCCGCCGAGAGCGGGAATGCGTTGCGGTACTGCTCGTTGCAAAAGAGAAGAAAACCCTGGGTATCAAACATCGCGAAGCCGTCGGACATTCCGGCCATGGCATATGTCAGCAAGTTCTTGCTTTCCCGCAGTTCCCGTTCGAGAGCCGTGCGTTCGGTGATATCTCGGGTTACACCCGCAAGGCCAATTATCCGTCCCTCTGTATTTCGCACTGGGACCTTTGACGCCAGAAAATATCTGTCCCCCATTTGCTCAACAGAATCGATTAGCGGCGTGCCGGTGCGCATAAGCTCCTGTTCGTGATAATATAATTCTTCGGCTCGATGTGGCGTCATCGTATCGAAATCCGACAAGCCGACCATGTGGTCCACTGTGCTGCACCGATGAAGACGTGCCATGTTCTCGTTGACTGTAACGAACCGGCTGTCGCGGTCTTTCACGTAGAGGTAGTCCGGCGACTGCGAGAATGCCGTCACCAATATGCTCCGCTCCAGCTCAGAATGCTGCGTCTTCAGAATGATGAGACCACAGACCGCGGTTGCCACACAGTTCAGTGCCGCCATACGCAGGCCCATCACCGGCAGAGCCGGAAGCGTTAACATCGCAACGATGAGGGCGACGCCAACAGCCCCGGTCATCAGAACGATGTCCTGAAACGTCGGCGACCTCTTTCTGGTAAGAAAATTGGTCGCCATGCCGATGCCGGCAACCAGTGCAATCAGAATAGCTCCGTCGAAAGCGGCCGCTCCGCCAGCCGCCAGGCGGAAAAGAACGGCCGCCGATGCCGCTGTGATCGCCGCCGCCGGTCCTCCGAAGAGACCCGCGATTACGACGGGTACGTAGCGTAGATCCACATAAACTCCGGGGCTGAACTCCACCGCGAGCAATATCGAACCGATCGCTGTGCCACCAGCCGTCACTCCGAACAGGATTTTTTCATATCCGGCCAACATCCGCCGGAACCAAATCGATACATGGGCCCAAAGCGAAATTGCCAAGCCAACAAATGCAAGATTGCCTGCGAACTGCTCCCATGTGCCATTCATCGCGTTTCGCCGGTTCTCCAATATGTTAAAAGAGAACTTTAACGACATCTGGTTTTATTTTTGTTAATATGGGAGCTTTCATAATTTCTTGGAATTAGTCGCCCCTTATTATAGTGACGCGAAGGCATTCGTTGCTAAAGCCTGGCAGTACGAGTTGCTGAGCGCAAGCAACGGTGCGAAAATTCGTCGGGTAATACCTGTGAACCTCGTCGCGGACGACGTCGAACCCGTCTCTAAGAATCGATAAGGAGATATACGAGCGGAACAAAGCTCTTGAATACGGTTCATTCGGCAGGATGCGGCGCAATTTAGTAGCTTGTCTAGTCACGTCACATGCCATGAAGTGTCTTCAATTAACGTGTTGCTGAGCATCGACGCAGTTATGTCGCCAGTTTCCAATGTCTTTATTGAGCGACCTCCGGAATACCGCACACGGCGAACCCTCTGTAAATCCAAAGCTCTCAGGACAGGGCAAGCGCCACCACCGGGTCAGGTCGCCTCATAAGGCGGCTTCTTTACGTCGGGACCACGGCTCAAGCTACGGCCTTGCCACCGGTAACGCCGATGTATGTCCAACCTAGTGAAGGGTGCCGTTGATGACCATTTTCGAGACGAAGGCTGACAGCAAATTTGTGTCAAAATGTCCTGGTGAATTCATCATCATATTGATCGCCTCTGCCTGCGACCATGCTCGCTTATAGGGCCTCACTGTTGTTAGCGCCTCATACACATCGCAGATTGCTGCAAGGCGCGCGACATACGGAATTTCCGTTCCTTGAATCCCACGGGGATAGCCCGAGCCGTCAAACTTTTCATGATGATAGAGGCAGATATCGAGCACCTGCTGTGGTGGATTGTTCAAACGGGAGACGAGCTCGAATCCCCGCTGGGGATGATGCCGCACGACGTTCATCTCGTCAGCAGTCAGCTTGCCAGACTTCGTCAGTATTGCGGTCGGAAGAACCATTTTTCCCAGATCGTGGACCAGGCCCCCGATCCCGAGCAAATGCACGTCATCTTCGGCATGCCCCAGGCTACGACCGAACGCAATCATCAAGGCGCTGACTGCAAGAGAATGCAGAAACGTCGTTTCGTCTCTTTCCTTCAACTTCGCGACCGCGATGAGCGCGCCGGCGTTGTCCATCGCAGAGACCATGATCTTTTCGACAGCTGTGGTCGCCGCCCGAGCGGCGAAAGCACCTTTAATCCTTGCCTCCAATAAGATCTCTCGAATGTGAGGTTTCGTGTCTGCAATGCACCGCTTGGCTCTTTCGATGTCACGCGCAGTGGCCTTCTCCAACAGGTGTGCGTCAAATTCGCGTCTATTAAATGGCCGGGGCGACTGAACCTGTCCGACATCCACGCCCTTCTGAACATCGATGACAACTGTCATGACGTTGCTGTTCATCATCCGGGCGACCTCATGCGATGAGGAGATCATGAACGGGCCTACACGAGGGGTGGGCTGAGACCCGGCGGTCTCCACCTCCTCTACGAACATTCCCACCTGCAACTGATGGATCCGGATCCTCTTACGCATAACATATCGCCCGAAGTGAATTCAGCCCTCTTCTACTTCTAGGATAGGTAGTTTTAACAAAGGTTAACAGCATACCAGACAACGCAGAATTTCGCTCGCCAAGTTGGATGCTGAAGTTGATTTGGGGCCAGGCCGACAAACAGGGCTTCGAACTGGGCGAGGGTCAGTGTCATCGGGCCATCCTTGATGCCGGACTATGTAAAGGCGTGATCGGCCAGCAGGCGATCGCCGAAGCCGCAACTCGTCTCACGAAGCGTTTTGTCGAACTCAAGAGCGAGGAGCAACCCGATGTTCAGACGCTCCACCGTGCGCGACCGCCTGGTCGCAGCTTTTGTCCCGCACACGGGCCAAAACGGGTGGCGACCTGCTGCTCTTCGGTAAGGCGGTCGAGAGCTTGCTCGTCGAAGACGTGGTTTCGGCCGGCATCGGCCGGATCCCGGAAGACCGCAACAGTGAAGGCGGGCGAAATGGCGATCCGGGAAACGTCATCCTGGAGAGACTTGGCGCTTTTTCGCGCGGTGGGATGGTGGATAGCAAGGCCGTCATCGCCTTCACCTAGAAGATCATCAACCAGTTCGATGCCCGCGGCGGAACGCCTGTGAGCCGCGTCCGCCTGCTGTCCGGGGGCAATGCAGAAGCTGACACTCGGGCGCAACCTGATCGATCGACCCCACATCCTGCTTGCAGCGCAACCGGCACGCGGGCTGGACGAGGGTGCCGTTGCCGCGGTGCACGAGCGCATTTTGGAAGCGAGGCGGCAGGGAACGGCCGTGCTGCTCATTTCGGAAGATCTGGACGAGGTCATTGCGCTCGCCGATCGGATCCAGGCGATTGTCGACGGCAGGATTTCTCCTCCCATTGGCGCCGAGGAGGCTTCGGCACGCAAGCTTGGACTGATGATGGCAGGCGAGGGGATGAATGAGGTGCCGCATGCGGTTTGAACGGCGTGAAAATCGCCCGGTGGTCCTCGTCATCGCAACCCCGCTGATCGCGATTGCGTCGGCGCTTACGATCGAAGGGGTCCTAATCGCCATTGCCGGCGCGCCGGTCCTTGAAGCCTACTGGCGCATCCTGCAGGGGCCTTCGGCTCGCGGCTGTCGGCAACCGAAACGCTCACCCGCGCCACGCCACTGATCCTCACCGGCCTTGCCGCCGCCGTGGCCTTCCGCGCCAGGCTCTGGAACATCGGCGGGGAGGGGCAGTTTTATCTCGGTGCCATCACAGTGGCATGGGCGAGTTCGCAGCTCTTTGGCGACTTGCCATCCTTCGTTCAGATCCCTCTGCTGCGCGTGTTCGGCGCCGTCGCCGGGATGACCCTGCTCCGTCTGCCGCTCTGGATGCGATTGCGTTTCTCGGTCGACGAGGTGGTGACGATCTTGCCGCTCAATTTCATCGCCATTCTCATTGTCTCGATACTGATGGACACGGTGCTCGAGGACCCGTTGGCCTTCGGCCGGTCGCGTCTTCACCTCGGGCTGGTGATCGCCGTGCTCCTGGCGCTTGTGCTTGCTTTTGTGCAGTCGCGCACGGTGTAAAGCATTTGGTCGCGTGCGGTCGGTCTCAATCCTCAGGGTGCCGCCTTCGCCGGCGTGCCGCTGGGCCGCACCCTCGTCATCGTCGCCTGCATCTCCGGCGGCCTTGCCTGTCTTGCCGGTGCGGTCGAGGGCATGGGCATCCAGGGCTATGTGACGACTGAACTGTCTCCCGGCTACGGGTATTCGGGTATCGTGGTTGCGATGCATCTCAATCCGTTCGGCGTGGTGCTGGCCGGATTGTTCAGCGCCACGATGTTCGTAGGCGCCGATGGCGTGAGCCGCAGCCTCGGCATTCCAAGCTGCATCGCCGACGTGATCGTGGCTTTGTCCCTCTTGACCATCCTGATCGCCGTGTTTTCCACTCTGTACAGGATCCGCCGACGAGGCTGCAATGCAGATCGCGTCGCGCTGCCGGCTGCCGATGTGATCGAGGCCCTACGCCTCAAGCCGACGCGGCTCATCGCCGTCAAGGGTGGCAAGGTATCTCGCGCACCGCACCCCGTATCGGCGAAATCTTCCTGAACGGTAGACCAAGCAGTATTGATCCCGGCCTAGACTACCTGCCGGAACCTTATTGAGCGGGCAGTCTAACCGGTGCAAGATTGGGTATAAAAGTCGAATATCACAATCAATCGAAGGGCGGAGGGCAAGTTGGAATTGGTTCAAGGCGAAGATAATGTTGGACTGACGACCCAAGTCCTTTGATTTGGAGAGACGCTAATACTACAGGATGCCACTTAAACCCACTTCGGTGAGCGACCGCCGTTTGCAGCGGCAGTATCAGGACGAGGGTCCGGCCATCCTTCGACCGTGCTGATCGAAGTAATGCACGTGGCCGTCCCTCGGTGACATCCTCAACTGGTCGCCCGGCTTCAGCGCTGGCGTCCCAACCAATCGAAGGGTCAGATCACCGACTTCTGAATCCAGGTAAGCAATCGCTTCGTTGCCAAGTTTCTCCACAACTCTCACCACAGCGCTCCATTTGCCGGCGTCGCAGACCTCCAGATGCTCCGGCCGTATTCCGATCGTCGCCACGCCCATCGCCTGCGTGTCGGCGGTCTTGATCAGGTTCATTTTGGGCGACCCGATGAAGGTTGCGACGAACTCGGTTTCCGGCTTCTCATAAAGTGACAACGGATCCCCGATCTGTTCGATGCGGCCCGCATTCATGACGACGATCTGGTCCGCCAGCGTCATCGCCTCGACCTGGTCATGCGTCACGTAGATCATTGTCGCTTTCAGTCTCTGATGAAGTTCGGCTAGTTCGACCCGCATTTGCCCGCGCAAGGCGGCATCGAGGTTCGACAAGGGCTCGTCGAACAGAAATACCTTCGGATCGCGGACGATCGACCTGCCAATAGCAACGCGCTGCCGCTGCCCTCCTGATAGGGCCGACGGCTTACGATCGAGCAATTTCTCGAGTTTCAGAACGCCGGCGGCATAGGCAACCTTCTTCTCCCGTTCCTCCTTCGGCACCTTTGCGATACGCATGCCGAAGTCGATATTCTGGCCGACCGTCATATGCGGGAACAGTGCATAGGACTGAAACACCATCGAGATCCCTCGCTTCGACGGCTCCTCATATGTCACGTCGGTCCCTCCGATCGCAATGGAGCCCCGTGTCGGCTGCTCAAGTCCCGCGATCATTCTCAAGAGAGTGGATTTTCCACATCCAGATGGTCCGACGAGAACCGTAAACGAGCCATCTGGCACATTCAGGTTGAGGTCCGGGATAATCTCAAGCGCACCGAACGTCTTGTTCAGCGAACGAATTGCCACGTCAGTCATGCCGATATCCTCCGATTGGCAAAGTTTCCGTATCGACTATCAGCCTTTGAATCTGCAGTCAGGCTGCCCCTTTCAAAGCGGTGGCCTGGGCACGCCTCGCTCAGAATCGAACCAGAGACCCGCAATTCGAACGGGATCTCAGCAGAGTCTTGATGCGATCTCACCCTGAGCATCAGACAACGAAGTCATCTCAGTACGGATCCGTCCGATACTAGAGCTTGCCAGATGCAGACTAAGCCAGATCTATGATGCTGCAGCCGTAAGCGGGGAGCCGCATGCGGTCTGCCTTCTGCTGCGCGTCGCCGAGCAGATCGGTACCCTTTGGAATATTCAGCACGTCTGCCGGCTCGCCCAACGTGTTGAGGATGAACAGCAGACGATGGTTCTTGCTCTCGCGGATGGTCGCTTCGACGCCGGCCGGCAAGTCGGCGATGAGTGGCACGACACCGGCGGGCGCCAGCACCTGATCCCCCAGCACCTCGACCAGAGCATCGCTGAGATACGTGCCGAGGTAGATCACATTGCCCTTGCCGACTTTGCGCGACGTCATCGCGGCTTGGCCCTCGGCGAAGCGGTTAGCCCAGCTACCGATAACCTCCGTGCCGGGCGCGACGTTAAGCAGTTCATAAAGATGCGCGGCTGTTACCTGCACATTCCCGATCTTGAGCTCGTATTGGCGGCTCGCTGACGTCGCCGGCAGCTTCTTGCGCACCGTGTTGGCGCCGAAGCGGCCGCCATGCTCGAACAGGCCTTCGCCGCCGATCGGCGTTAGCAACCCGAACTCCTCGACCGTGATCCCGGCCAGCGCCGAGAGCGTCTTGCCCGGCGAGGTGTCGCGGATGACGTGGTTGTTAACGTCGCGTGATCCGGTGCGGCCGCCCAGGATCACCGTTCCACCCGACCTAGCGAAGGCCTCAATCCGCGCCGTCCATGCATCGGTCCATTTCAGCCAATGTGGCACGTAAAGCGCCTTGAGCTTGCTGAGGTCATCCTCGGGATGGATGAAGCCGCAGGCGATGTTGTGGCGGTAGCAATAGCGGTGCAGCAGCGTCGCATCGTCCTGCGGGCTCGGCATGCCGATGGGGTAGGAGCGGTGCATTTCCTGGTTGTCGAAATCCGATCCGGCGATGCCCAGATCCATGCGTACATGCGTGCCGAGGATCTTGTCCTTGAGGGCCGTGACCTCACGTGCAAACTGCTTGGCCTCGTGGTAGCGCCGCCGCGGGATGTCGTCGTGATCGATGATGCCCATCCAATAGATCTCGGCGCCAAAATGCGCCGGCCGCCAGCGGAAGAACATCACGCCATCGGCGCCGCGCGCCACTGACGCATAGGCCATGCGGCGCATCTCGCCGGGTTCGGGCGTCAGCGTCGAGAAGTTCGGCTGCGCACCGAAGCCCGATTGCTGCTCGGGCACAATGAAGTTGCCGGTGAAGCCGCGGCAGATGTCGAGATGCAGCGCCTGCACCTCGCCGACGCCGCCGACCCGCTGCATCTCGTCATAGAGATGCGGGTAGATGTCAAAGGCGAGAAAGTCGAGATCGGCGGAAAACTCGCCCCGGAAGTCGATGTCGTCGAGCTTCCCCAAATTGTGGAAGACGAACCAGTCTGGATTGGTGGCGCGCAGGATCAGCACCTGATCGTGCTGGAACCGCGCGGTGACGAAGGCGAGGAAGCGGTGATAGTCGACCACATGGGTCGGCCCGACCGGGGCGGGAGCGTAGTCGAGGGGCAGCACCACCTGATCGAAATCGTCGTAGGCGGTGGCCCAGAAATGCCCACCCCACGCATCGTTGAGCGCGGCGATGGTCTTGTACTTATCTTTGAGGAAGGCCTGGAACTCGTCCAGCGTCACCGGACCGTAGGACAGCGATCCAGAGGTATTGAGCTCATTGTCCGTCTGCCAGCCGATGATGTGCGAATTGCCGCGATAATGCTCAGCCATCGCTTTGGTAATGCGCTTGGAATGCTCGCGGAACACGCCGCTCGCAAGATTGGCGTGCTGGCGCGAGCCATGGCTCATGGCGCGGCCATTGGCATCGACGCGCAACACTTCGGGATAATGCGCCGTCAGCCAGCGCGGCGGCGTCGCCGTTGGCGTGCACATGATGATCTTGAGACCAGCCTTGCCCAGCACGTCGATGGCGCGGTCGAACAAATCGAAGTCGAACGTCCCTTCACGCGGCTCGATAATGTGCCAGGCGAATTCTGCAAGTCGCACCGCGTTGAAGCCCGCTTCTGCCATGCGATCGGCGTCGCGCTGCCAATAGCTCTCATCGACATGCTCCGGGTAATGCGGAGTACCGACGAGGAAAGTGTCGGTCGCGATCGGCCGCCAGACAGAGAGCGGCGCGGATTTCGAAGCGGTCGTCATAGGCGCAAAACTCCAGGCGGATGGTCTATTTGATGGCGCCGGCGGTGAGGCCGCCCTGCCAGAACCGTTGCAAAAGCAAGAACACTATGATGACCGGGATAATGCTGACCAGCGCGCCGGTGATGATGATCGAGAACAGTACCTGTCCGCCGCCACCACCCTGCTGCGCGAGCTGATACCAGGTCGCAAGGCCCACCGTAATCGGCTGATACTGCGGGGAGCGCAGCACGATGAGTGGCAGGAAGTAATTGTTCCAGGTCCCGACGAAGGAGAGCAGCGCCACGGTCACCATGCCCGGCGCCACCAGCGGCAGCACGATGGCGCGGAAGATCACGAACTCGCCGGCGCCTTCGATACGCGCAGCGTCGAGCAGCTCGTTGTCGAGGCCCTGCTCCATATAGACGCGCATCAGGTAGACGCCGATAGGCGAGATCATCGAAGGCAGGATCACGCCGAGCGGATTGTCGCTCAGTCCCGAAAGCGCCAAGAGCAGGAAGGTCGGCACGACGAGGGCCGTCTGCGGGATCATCACAGCGCCCAGGACAAGCGCAAAAATCAGATTGCGACCGACGAATTTGAATTTGGCTAACGCGTAGCCTGCTGCGGTAGCCAAGATCGCGGCACCGAGCCCTGCGACGGTGGAATAGAGCAAGCTGTTGAACATCCAGCGCATGAAGACGCCGTTGTCGCGCGCCAGCAGATCGCGCAGATTCTGCCAAAGGTTGAACTCGGTGCCGAAACCGAAGCCGAACGTGGTGAACAGGTCCCCATTTGTCTTCGTTGCCGAGAGGACCAGATAGGCCAGCGGCATGAAGCTGTAGAGGAGGAACAGTGACAGTAGCAGCGTGAGCATGATCCGTGAGCGCCGCTGCTCGCTGCGCCGGCGCTTGGCGGCGATGAAAGTAGCGATGTCGGTGGTCGCAGTCATCATTGCTCCGGCCGACGGCGGTTGGTGATCAGGGTGAAGATGTAGGAGGCACTGGCGATCACGATACCAAGCACGAAGGAGACGGCGGCCGCATAGCCATACTGCTGGTTCGACGTCGCCAGTGAATAGGCATAGAGGTTTGGCGTATAGCTCGAATTGACGGTGTTTCTGGCAAGAAAGCGCATCAAATATGGCTCATTGAAGAGCTGTAGCGTGCCGTTGATCGAAAAGATGATGGTGAGCAGGATCGCCGGCCACAGCAGCGGCAGCTGGATAAGCCGCGCAAATTGCCAGGGCGAGGCGCCCTCGACCCGCGCGGCCTCGGCGAGGTCCGACGGGATCGCCTTCAGCGCGGCGTAGTAGATCACCATATTGTAGCCGACATATTCCCAGGTCACGATATTGGCCAATGAGAAGATCATCGCGCCCGGCGACAGGAAGTCCGGCGGCGGCAGGTTGAACGCCTTGGCCATCTGCGTGAACGGGCCGAAGGTGGGGCCGTAGAGATACCCCCAGATGATTGTCGCAATCACGCTCGGCACGGCGTAGGGGAGGAAGAAGCCGAGCCGGAACAGGCCCTTGGCATAGACCTGGCCACGATCGAGCACAATGGCGAACAACAGCGCCAGGCCCAGCATGATCGGCATCTGCACGGTACCGAACAGAACGAGGTTCCACACGCCGCCCCAGAATTTGGCGTCTCCCATGACCTTGATGTAGCTGGCTGCCCCCGCGAATTGCCGTCCGCCCACCAGCGTATCGCGGTAGAGGCTTATATAGAACGCATAAACCAGCGGCGCGATAATGAAGGCGATAAACAGCAGCAAGAAGGGCCCCAGGAATAGATATGGCGCGAGCTTTCGGAGCGTAGATCCGCCCGATCGCGCTGGGCGCGTCGCTGCGGCTGGCGAATTCGACAATACCATGGTACCCCGCCCGGGAAGATGAAGAGATCGGGCGCGCCGATCAAGCGCGCCCGGCCGTTGCCCGGGAGAAATCAGGCTACGGTGAAGCCTTGTTCCTTCGCGTAGGTGACCACGGCGTCCTGGATGCGGTCGAAAGCGTCCGACAGCGTACCCTTGCCGCCGATCGAGGCGCCGAATTCATCGGACATCGACTGGTACAAGAAGCTCTGGAAGGGGCTCCACTCAAAGGGCGTCACAGCGTTCGCCGATTTGGCGAACACTTCGTTCACCGCCTGGCCGCCGTAGAAATCCATTTTGTTGCCTGCCCATTCCGGGCTCGACAGCAGCGCGGAGGTACAGGGGAAGAAGAATTGCTTGGTGGTGTAGAGCTTTGTGGCTTCGGGATCCGTGCACAGCCAGATCGCGACTTCGGCGGCCTCGGGTAGATGCTGGGTCGCTTTCATCACGGCCAGTGATGAGCCACCCCAATTGCCGGTCGCGAACTTGCTCGTGTCCCACTGCGGCAGATCGGCGGCACGCCACTGGCCGGCGCTGGTCTTGGCGAACGAGGTCAGGAACACTGGACCCCAGCCCGCAGTGAGCCAGGTGGCATAGCGGCCCGTGTCGAGGCCGGAGTACCACTCATTGTTGAACCCCGGCTTGGTCTCGATGACACCCGCTGTAATAAGCTCCTGCCAATAGGCGGCGAAGTCCTTGGCAATCTTGTCGTTGATGTTGATCACGAGCTTGTCGCCATCGCGGCTGACGGGCTTCCAGCCCATCGGCCACAAAAGCGCAGTGACCCAGTCGCCTGAGCTGAACAGCGCGTCGGTGATGAAGACATTCGGATCGGCCGCATGGACCTTCTTGGCAGCATCGGCAAACTCGGCCCAGGTGGTAGGCGGCGTGATGCCATGCTTGTCGAAGATGTCCTTGCGATAAAGCATCGCCATTGGACCGGTATCCTGCGGCATGGCGTTGACCACATCGCCTTTGGCGACCTGCTTCCACGTGGCTTCGGGAAACGCAGCCTTATGGGCATTGGCGTACTGGCCCATGTCGGCGAAAGCGTCGAGCTGGCGGAAGCTCTCGAGATGCTGGTATTCGATTTGGACGACGTCGGGCAGGCCGCTGCCCGCCTGCAGGCCCGCACGGACCGCCTGATATTCGGGGTCGCCCTGGCCGGCATTCACGAGTTCGATCTTGATGCCCGGATGCGCGGCGTTGAACATATCCACCTGAAGCTGGAGATCCGGCACCCACGACCACAAAAGCACCTTGACGGGTTCGGCACCGCGAACTGCTGCTGGCAGGGCCGCTACCGCTGCGCTCGCACCGGCTACTTTCAAAAAGTCACGGCGTTGCATTGTCCGCCCAAGCGGACTGAAAATCTTCGTCATTGACGTCCTCCCACGAAAGATACGCTCCCACTCGTATTTTCTTTCAGTTAGAAACTTAATGAAAGTTTCAGTCGCTGTCAATCACGATCGATTGATCTTGAGTCGCCATCACCACGCTGTCGGACGGGTTGAGCGTCGTCGCATCGAGCACCAGGCGCACCGCTCCAAGCACGATGTCGCGGTGCCCCAGCGCGCCTATCACGAGGCGCGGCGGGTCGTACACATTGCCCTTGAGGCGATGCCGCAGGACATCGAGCACCAGATCGCCGCCGCCGACGATCCGACCCGCCAGTACGATGATTTCAGGGTTCAGGAAGGCGGCAACGCTGCCCACCGCCATCGTCGCATAGTCGAGCAGTTCGGTCACGATTGGCGCAATTTTGCCTGCCTGCCGTTCGGCGACTTCAGCCAGGTTGATCTTTCCCGCCGCATACTGCGTGTTGGCCTCTTCAAGCATCTTGGTCGCCTGTTCGGGGATGCCGAAAAAGCGCAGCGATTGCTTATCGCCGAGATGTTCGAACGGCCGGCCGGTGAGGAGGGGGTCATCGAGATACCAGCCGAGCTCGCCCGCCGCATGCGAGTGCCCGCCATAGAGCTTGCCGTCGATCACGACGCCCGCGCCGGCACCGGGCCCGATCGAGAGGCTCACGACGCTGTCGGCGCCGCGCCCGGCCCCGAATCCCCATTCGCCCAAGGCGGCGAGGTTGCGCCCGTTCTCGACGACGATGGGCATCTGAAAATGTTCGCTGAGCCGCGCCCGCAACGGCATGTCGCGCCAGCCCAGCCCGAGCGTCAGCACCACTTCGCCCTCCGGCTGCCTGACGATCGAGGGGAGGCCGACGCCGATGCCGCGAATGGACTGTCCGCGCGGGCGGGGACTGCCATCAACTCGCGGATCAGGCCGACCAGTTTATCGAAATTGCGTTCGCCATCATCGTCGGCCCTCTCATACATTTCGGTCTGCACGACGCCTTCGAGGTTGGCCACGGCGCCGTAGAACTCGCCCTTGCCGGCCTCGATACCGATGATCGCATGCGCCGCGCCGCGGAACTTTATGCGCGCTCGCGGCCGGCCCCGCGGCGTCTCGTCGAAGCCGTCATAGGCGACCAGATCCTCGGCGATCAGATCCTCGATCACGCGCATTACCGTGGGCAGGCTGATGTTGAGCCGCTCGGCGAGACTCGATGGGGAGATCACCCCTCGGTGCGAATCAAATCCACTGCTGCCGACCGGTTCAGGCGGCGCAAAAGGCTGGATGTCGTTGACTGTCGCTTCATAGGAGAGGCCAGTGTCTGCTAGGCCGGCGCACCGGCAACCGGCGTCGGCATAGACCAAAACCGAGCGCAAGTCCGTCTTTTTTGCTGCTGGGTCGTTTGGCCTCACGCCGCGCCGGGTGGCGCGCGCGATTGCGGCTGCGATCAATGATCGTCCGCCGCTCGGGGGCAGCCTCCTCAGCATCACTTCGTTGATCTTGCACGGATAGCGGAAAGGCCGGCAGCGCGGGCGGTTACGATAGTCCGCCATGCCACGCTGGCAGCGCACAGGCCCGCTGCCAGGACCACTACCTCAGCAACAGCTTCTCGCTTTGAAAGGATGCCGAGATTTGGCGCGTCGAATTGAGCGAGAGATCGACTTGGATCACGAGCCCGCCCCACAGCACATGGACGAGATCGAGACGGTCTCCGACCTGATCGACCTGCTTATCGCGGGATACGGTGGAAGTTGGCAAGGAAATCGGTCGTTCCAAGGGGTTCGGTCTCGATTTGCGGCGCGCGAGGGTCGGCGAAGCTGAACAAAGGATCGTCAATCCACTCGCTACCGACACATTCGCCCAGCGCGGCCCAAATTTTCGACCTTTCGAGCCTTCTGTCTGTTCAACAGCGATCTCCTGTTTCGGCTGAACATACAAAAGGCGAGCCTTGTCAGGGCATTCATCACCGCTCGTGGATGTGCACAACACCCGCCTTGTGTCGCCCCACCCTCGGTTGGCACCTCAAGGGGGTGAAGCCAAGCCCCGATCGTCTGTAACGGGGCCCGTCCGATTGATGCGACGCGGGATCTCGAGCCTACTGCTAACGTTCATGTGGTCGCTATCGAGCGACAGGAGGCGACCGGTTCATGCCGCTGGCGATCCCAGCTTGCGAAGGGTTCCGGCAGGTTTCGCCAGAGATCGGGCACGAAGACCGGGCTGTGGATCAGGCAGGCGTCCAGTTCGGCGCGGATCTTGGCTTCGCTCATCGGATCGGCACCTATAACGACGATCTTCTGCTGACGGCACTACAACATTAATGATATATAAACGGATCAATTTGCCAATAATGATCCGTTTATATCTCTTTTACGTTGACCGATCTTTGAATCTTTGAGATAGCTTGCCCTTGTCAACGGAGACGGTTGGGTAGCTGGGATGGCACGGTCTGAGTCAGAATCCTTGCTGGAAATCGGGCAGTTGCTGAAGGCTACGCGTAAAGGCCTGCAATTGACCCAGGAGCAGGTTGCCGACATGGCGGGTATATCGCGTCCCCGCTATCGTGAGATAGAGGCCGGAAGCAGTGCTGCGCGCACGACGACGCTGATCAATATCGCCCGCGCTCTCGGGCTTGAATTGATGCTTATACCGCAGGCGATGGTCCCGGCCGTCGATGCGCTGCTGCGTCCTCATGACGATGTCGACGATCTCCCGGCATTCATGGCGCGTCCAGACGGGGATGAGAATGTCTGAAGTTTCATCCGATCCGAGATCCTTTTCGTCGCTCGATGTGCTGCTGAACGATGTGAAGGTGGGAACGATCGTCAGGACGCCCGGCGATTTTAACGCTTTCAGTTTCGAGGACAGTTATCGCGCAACGGGCGGCTTGCCAGTGCTCAGTCTGTCTTTTCGCGCAGCCACTGGCGGCTTGCGTAAGGACCCGAAACCCGTCGCCAGAGCGTTGCCACCGTTTTTTGCCAATCTGCTCCCCGAAGACAAGCTGCGCGAGGCGATGGAAATACACCATGCGGGGAGTGTTCGCGCGGGAAACGATTTCGACCTGCTTGTCGCTCTCGGTTCGGATCTGCCAGGTGCCGTCCGCGTCGTGCCGAGTGACAGAACGGTTGTGCGTCTCGACAACCTGCCTGCTCCCAAGCAGAAGGCTCGGTTCTCGCTTGCCGGCGTCCAGATGAAGCTTTCGGTCATCAAGAATACGGGGAAGGGCGGTGGACTGACACTGCCGCTCGGCGACGACCAGGGATCCTACATCGCCAAGTTTCCATCGACCTCGTTTCCCGAGGTGTCGGAAAACGAATATGCCAATCTCGCATTGGCTGAAGCGATCGGGATGGAGGTGCCGGAACGCGAACTTGTGGAGCAATCGGAGTTCGAGGGTATACCAAAGGAATTCGAGACGCTGTCAGATGGAAAGGTCTTGCTCGTCAGACGCTTCGATCGCCGCGCAAACGGCGAGCGCATCCATATTGAGGATTTTGCGCAGGTATTCGGCGTCTATCCTTCGCGGAAATACGAAGGTGCCGCCTATCATGATGTTGCGGGGGCTTTGAACGTCGCTGTATCGTCGGCTGCCGCGCTTGTGTTCGTCCGCCGGCTGGCTCTCGCTGCCATCACCGGCAATGGCGACATGCACTTGAAGAACTGGTCACTGATCTATCGCGAGGCAGGTGGCAAGCCGCAACTGGCGCCTGTCTATGACGTGCTCTCGACAATCCCTTACATCCCCGCGGATGCCATGGCTCTGTCGCTGGCCGGCGAGCGGTCCTTCAAGGCGCTGAACGTGCAGCGGTGGAAAGCCTTCGCCAATCGTGCACGGCTGCCGGAAGCGGCCGTGCTTAAAGCGGTGGTCGATACAGTTGGACAGGTGAACGGATTTTGGTGGTCGCTGCCGGAACGAAAAGTCGTTTCGGCGAAGGTCCTCGAGCGTATCGATACGCATGTAAGGCTGATGACGCCGATACTTGGCACGTGCGCGGAGCGAAGCCCTTCGGCCGAGCGGTAGCCTCGCTGTCCTAACTCGTTCGCCAGTCCTCCTGGCGCGTCTTCACCCGTTGCCAGAGGGCATCTTCGACAATTCTAAGCGACGGCACCTCCTGCACGACATGGTGCTCGGCAGCATTCTCCCGTGAGACCCGGCGTTCTGTTGTGGGATTTTTGCGATAGGCGAGGCGGTTAAAGACGATCCGTCCGATATAGGCCTGATTGTTCAGAATGCCGCTGCCGCGATTTCGATGCCCGCGAATTGCGGTCCCCTGCCAAAGTCGGCCGCGAGGACCGGATACACCGCGTGCATTGAGTTCCTCAGCGATCCTGACAGGGCTCATGCCGTCGGCGTACTGCTCAAAGATCCAGACGATGGTTGCCGCCTCATCTGTATCGATCGAACGCAGGCCGCGCACCGGCTCCCCGCTATCGTCGAACTCACGTCGCACCCTGTAGCCGTAACAGATACCGCCTGGCACCCGGCCATGCTTGGCGACAGTCTTCATGCCTTCGCGCGTCCGGTAGCGAACCTGTTCGAGCACCTCCTGATTTAGAACCGCCCTTAGTCCCACTTCCATTGACGACACCGACGCGGCGCCGTGAACCGTCCACAACTCGACGTCATGAAACTGCAGTATCTTGAGAATGCGAGCGCTGTGCTCAAGGTCGCGAGAAAGGCGATCGAGGGTGAGGCAGAGAAAGACGTCATACGCGCCGATGTTTGACCTCGCCAAAGCGGCCTGGAGGCCGGGCCGCGTCTCAAATGACGAGCCGCTGACACCGGCATCGACGAAAGTGTCGGCCAAGTGCCAACCTTGTCGCAGGACGAATTCCTTTCCGAGATCGAGCTGGGTTTCGATCGAGGCGGGGTTTTGTTGATCTGTTGAATAACGCGCGTAAAGCACGACGCGCTTGGTGGCATGCATAATGACTGATCTCCCTGGTTTGAATCGCAGTCACCATGGTAGACATCGAGTATGGGATTCGGGGTTTTCATTCACCGCACAGATTCGATCTATGACGACAGCCCGGCTGAGCAGTATCAGTTTCCGCACCCCGTCGGTTCATATCCTTTCAAGGCGTGCCATTCGGATCGACTGCTTACAGTAGATGGTTCGGACGATTGGTCGTACGATTACGCCTGCGTATCCTGCGCGTACATTGGCGCGCCCTAATCGCCAAGGCCGATGAAGCCGACATGCAGACCCGCGCTCATTTCGCTTCTCCGACAATCTTGACGGCCATCTCCCAAAGCCGATCCGCATTGGTGCTATCAAGGGCATAGGCTGCCACGCCCTCAAACTTGCCTTCCGGCCGATGCGCCACCAGCGGGGCTTCCTGGCAGTTGTCGAAATAGCGACCGCTCACACCGTCAAGCAGTGGTGATGCCGCCAGAAGCACGGATGTCGAGGCGCCCTGTTCCGGCGTTTTGCGAAACGCTTCCGGAGTTCTCAATCCTCCGGTATGGCGCTGGAGATTGGTGGCGATAGCGCCCGGATTGAGTGCATTCGAGACAATGCCATCGGACGCCCAACGATTCCTGATGCCAACCGACAGCAGGATGCATGCGGTCTTCGACTGGCCATAGGCCAGCAGCGGATTGTAGGGGATGAAGTGGAAATGCGGGTCATCCCAGAACACCGGCGCAAACAGGCTGCCGGTTGAACTGACGGAGACGACGCGCGCACCTTCAGCCTCTGCCAAATGACGGTGCAGGCCAAGCGTCAGGGCGAAATGGCCGAGAAAGTTTGTGGCGAACTGCATTTCGTAACCCTGGGCGCTGCGCTGCAGGTCCGGCAGGGCCATGACCCCGGCATTGTTGACAAGGGCATGCAAGGGTTTGTGCCAGTTTCCGACAAACTCTCTGACCGAGGCTAGATCGGACACATCCAGCGGATGTACATCGATATTTTCGTTGCCTGTCTCGGTTCTGAGTTTCTGCGCCACCTCTTTGGCCGCATCCGGGCGGCGCGCAGCGATCGTGACCGAGGCGCCGGCCGCAGCGAGGCTTTTCACCGTTTCTATCCCAATGCCGCTCGCGCCGCCGGTGACGATCATCGTTTTGCCGGTCAAATCGACACCGGACAGCACCTCGGAGGCAGTTGAGGAAAATCCAAAAGGCAGGTGTTGAGACATTGTTTTGACCCTTGATTGTGTTTGGTTGCAATGGAGATAGCATTCCGCCATTGTCCTAGGTAGATGGACACAAATGAACAGCATGCTGAGGTTTTTCGAACAGCGAGCGCCCTGTCGCCGGCTGAACTGACGGCCTTCGTCGCTGTGGCCCAGTTTGGCGGATTTCGGGCCGCCGCGCGCAGGAGCAATCTGAGCCCCTCAGCCCTCAGCCACAGCGTCGCCAATCTCGAGACGCGTCTGAACGTCCAGCTTTTCCACCGCTCTACGCGCAATGTCTCGCTGACGGATGCGGGGCAGCGGTTCTTTGCGCGGCTCGGCCCCGCGCTGGACGAGATCGCCAAGGCAACCGAAGAACTCGGCGATTTCAACACCACCCCGTCTGGGAAGATACGGATCAATGCCGATGCTACGGCCGCCGAACAGGTTCTGAGGCCGCTGCTACTGAAATTCATGGCCGCATTTCCTGACGTGCATGTCGAGATCGTCAGCGAGAGGCGGCTCGTCGATATAGCCGAGCATGGATTTGACTGCGGTATCCGATCCAGTGAAATTGTGTCGGAAGACATGATCGCTGTGCCGATCGGTGCGATGCAGCAGCATGTGGTTGTCGCTGCACCTTCCTATCTCGACGGTCTTCCGGCATTGCGCTCTCCCGCCGTTCTGAGCGAGCACCGCTGCATTCAACTCCGCATGCCGAATGGCAGATTGTACCGCTGGGAATTCGAGCATCGGGGAGAAGCCATTGTCGTCGAGACCAAGGGCGGCCTTGTCCTTGATAACTCCCGCCTCATCCTCGCCGCTGCGATGGACGGCTACGGATTCGGTTATTTGACCAGATGGATGGTCGGGCCCGCGATCGATGCAGGCCTGCTGGTCCAGGTCCTGCAGGAATGGACACCACCCTATCCCGGACTGTGCCTCTATTATCCGCGCCATCGTCACCTCAGCGCGTCGATGCGCGCCTTCGTGGCATACCTTCGAGATCAGGCGTAGCAATATCGCACCCGCGTGTGACACGGGGGACCGGCCAGGGATTGGCCGGTGTGTGGGACTATTGCGTCAAGTGGAATGATGAACTGCGAAGTCTGATCGTTCTCAACGATAAACATCTGGCTCACCTTCGGAATGCGGATTGGGAATGAACCCGTCCAACGGTTTCGCAGGAGCACACAATGAAACTTTATCATCATCCGCTTTCGGGTCATGCGCATCGGGCTTGCCTGATGGTCTCGCTTCTCGGCCTGCCGCATGAACTGGTCGAGGTCGACCTGAAATCCGGCGCGCACAAGCAACCAGACTTCCTGAAACTGAACCCGTTCGGCCAGGTGCCCGTGCTGGAAGACGACGGCGTCGTTGTCACCGATAGCAACGCCATTCTCGTCTACCTTGCCAAGAAGGCGGACCGTGCCGATTGGCTCCCTGAAGACGCCGCAGGCGCTGCCGCCATCCAGCGCTGGCTTTCGGTTGCGGCCGGCGAGGTCGCCTATGGTCCAGCCGCGGCACGTCTGATCACGGTTTTCGGTGCCAAGTTCAATCCTGAAGAAGTCATCGGCCGTGCCCACATATTGCTGGGTCGGCTCGAAAGCCACCTCATCGATCGCAACTGGCTTGTCGGCAACGGTCCGACGATCGCGGATGTGGCGATTTACAGCTATGTCGCCCGGGCGCCGGAGGGCAATGTCGATCTCTCCACCTATCCGGCGGTGGGTGCATTTCTCCGCCGCATCGAAGCCCTGCCTGGATTTGTTCTCTTCGTCCAAACACCCGCCGGCCTTGCCGCCTGACGTCCAGAGACGGGCGTGCGGTTGCGCACGCCCGATCTTCTCGAGGGAGATGAGACATGAGCGAAACCCAGAAAACCATACCGGTTTGGCACGAAGGCGAAATCTATCTTCAAGAAAAGGTCGGCGTCGTGGACCGCATGGCGGCGGTCGGCCAGCGTGTGATCCGCGACTTCATGCCCGATCAACACCGCGATTTTTATGCGCAGTTGCCATACATCGTTCTGGGCAGTGTGGACGACAGAGGCGATGCCTGGGCCACCTTCATCGAAGGTCGGTCCGGCTTCATGTCTTCTCCTTCCCCAACCGCGCTCAACATCGCGGCTGAAAGCGATGCCAGCGACCCTGCAAACGAGGGGTTGGCCGACGGCCGGCCTGTCGGTCTTCTTGGAATGGAGATGCACACAAGGCGCCGTAATCGCATGAACGGGGTCGTCTCCCATATCCCGGGTGGCTTTCGCGTCGATGTCGACCAGAGCTTTGGGAATTGTCCGCGCTACATTCAGTTGCGTGACTTTGCGTTCGTTCGCAATCCGGGCAAGCCGTTTGCGGGGACCGTCGAGGATCTGCCCGCGCTCGACGATGCGGCACGTTCGATGATCGCGGCGGCAGATACCTTCTTCGTGGCATCCTATGCACACCGGAAGGACCGTCGCCAGGTCGATGTGTCGCATCGTGGCGGCAAGGCGGGTTTTGTTCGCATGGGTGAAGACGGGACGCTGACCATTCCCGATTTCGATGGCAATCTCTTCTTCAATACGCTTGGCAACATCGTCCTAAACGGCAAGGTCGGGCTTGTTTTCATCGACTACAGCAACGGTGACATGCTGCAGATGACCGGCGATGCCGAAGTCATTCTGGATTCAGCCGAGATCGCCGCCTTCCAGGGGGCCGACCGGCTTTGGACATTCAAGGCCCGCAAGATCGTCCGTCGTCGCAATGCGTTGGCGCTGCGCTGGGTCTTTCGGGAAGGCGGTTGGTCTGAAAGTTCACTGATGACCGGCGACTGGGCGCAGGCAGCCGACCGGCTGCATGCCGCTACGCTCGCCACTCAGTGGCGCGTTCTTTCGGTGACGAAGATCGTCGAGGAGAGTGCGTCGATCCGTTCGCTTCATCTAAACCCCAGCGATGGTGCAGGTTTGTTGCCGCACAGTGCCGGCCAGCATCTGCCGATCCGAGTCAGCATTCCAGGCGCTGACAAGCCGGTGATCCGGACCTACACGCTGTCGGCGGCTCCCTCCGACGGAATTTACCGGATCAGTGTCAAGCGCGACGGCGCTGTGTCGCGGTACCTCCACGATCATATCCGCGTCGGCGACACGATCGAGGCAAGGGCGCCAGCGGGCGATTTTACCATCGAAGAGAACACCACCCGCCCGGCGGTATTGCTTGCCGGCGGAGTCGGGATCACGCCGTTGCTCGCCATGCTGCGCCATGTCGTTTACGAAGGTCTCCGCAAGCAGCGCATCCGGCCGATCATCCTTTTTCATGCCGCGCGCTCGAAGACAGAGCGGCCGTTCGACCGGGAAATCGCCGAGCTCGTCATTGCAGGCCAGGGTGCCGTCAGGCTGATCCGGGTCCTGAGCGACACCGACGGTGCCAGAGAAGGAATCGACTACGATGCGACCGGCCGTATCGATATGGAACTGCTCTCGCGTCACCTGCCGTTCGGCGATTTTGACTTCTACGTCTGCGGGCCGCCGCAGTTTACCCAGTCTCTCTATGACGGGTTGCGGGGCTACAACATCGCAGACAGCCGCATCCATGCTGAAGCCTTCGGTCCGTCATCCCTGACGCGAACGCTCGACGCCGGCGTGACCGCGCCGGTGCGCCCGCCGCCGTCGACAAAACCCGTGCCGGTCGCGTTCATGGCATCGCTGAAGGAGGCGCGCTGGACGCCTGGAGCCGGCACCCTGCTGGAGCTGGCGGAAGCGCGCGGCCTAGCGCCGGAGTTCAGCTGCCGGGAAGGCGCATGCGGCACCTGCCGTACCAAGCTCACCAAGGGTACCGTAACCTACATAAAAGAACCAACAGCCACGATCGGCGAAGGTGAAGTCCTGCTGTGCTGCGCTGTTCCGGCTGAACAGGATAAGAATCAGGAAAACCGGATCCAGATTGAACTCTGATGCGCTTGATCGATGCGTCTGACACAACAGTCTCTTCCTTGTTTTCGACGTTCACCAACAATCCAAACCTGCGCATCTTCATCAAGACGAAAGGGGCTGCCTTTCGCAATCACATCAAGGAGATAGACATGTCACGTATTCCAACGCCTGCCACGATCGCCGATGCACCGGAAGCATCCCGCCCCGTGCTCGAAGCGATCTAGAAGCAGATCGGCTCCGTCCCGAATATCTTTCGCCTGGTATCGAACAGCCCCGTGCCTTGAACGGCCTGACAGCGCTGCAAGGCGCTCTTGGCAAGGGCAAGCTTGCACCGGCCACCCGCGAGCGGATCGCGCTGACTATGGCCGAAGCCAATGGCTGCGACTACTGCCTGTCGGCACACACCTATACGGGCACGAAGTTCGCCAAGCTGAATGAAACCGAGATAGACGCTAATCGCCGGGGTACGTCGAACGATCCGAAGGCCGCCGCTGCTGTCGAGTTTGCCCGCGCCCTCGTTGCCGCGCGCGGCTCGGTAACTTCAGGCGAAGTCGAAAAGGTTCGCGTAGCCGGCTACAGCGATGCGGAAGTTCTGGAAATCATCGCACATGTCGCGCTGAACACTTTCACCAACTACGTCAACGAGGCCCTGGACGCCGAGATCGATTTCCCTCGCATCGATCGCCTGGCTGCATGAACAACCGACGGGTGGGCTGGTCAAGCCGGCCCCCTTCCACCATTTTCCCGCTCACAAGGAAACAACCCATGTCCCGTCCGCCACTTCCTCCATTCAATGAGCAGACTGCCATCGAGAAGGTCCGCCGTGCCGAAGACGGCTGGAACAGCCGTGATCCTGCCAAGGTGGCACTCGCCTACACGCTCGACACGCGCTGGCGCAATCGCGCCGAGTTCGTCACCAGCCGCGCGGAAGCTGAAGCTCTCCTGACGCGCAAATGGAATCGCGAGCTGGACTACCGCCTGATCAAGGAGCTTTGGGCCTTTCAGGGCAATCGTATTGCCGTTCGCTATGCCTACGAATACCACGACGACAGCGGCCAGTGGTTTCGTGCTTATGGCAACGAGAATTGGGAATTTGCCGAGGACGGGCTGATGCGAGCACGCCACGCCAGCATCAACGAGCACCCGATCAGAGAGGCGGATCGCAAATTCCACTGGCCGCTCGGGCGCCGGCCGGACGATCATTCGGGTCTCAGCGATTTCGGATTCTAGCCGACTGGATGTTTGAGGACATAGAGCCATGAGCAGATTTGAACTCGACGCGCGAGCACGGTTGTCGATAGAATTCGCACTTTCAGCCAAAAGCGCCGATCATTTTGACATGCGAGGCCGGGAAAAAGAGGCAAAGACACTCGGCATGAACGGAGCGGACATCGACATCGCGCGGAGCGGCTAGAGCTTTGACTTTCAACTCGCCAAGGCGGTCGCTTTCGCGCTCGCGCCAAACGAAGCAAACCGCGAAAGCGCAATAAAGGCAGGTCTCGATCACCGTGTCTGTGCAGCGATCGAGCAGATAGCGGCGTCATACAGGGGCGGTTCGCTCCGCAAATTCGCGGAGGCTTCGAAGCGCTCGGGCTTTGGCGGCGTCGTTTCATGGCATTGCAGGCACAGTGGATGACGGCTCGGCTTCATTTGGCGTTTGATACAAGTCAGCCGGCCGTGGCACAATCGCACCGATACCAGCGATTGGGGGATGGAATGGATCGATGGCAGGCGATGCGGATATTTGCCAGAGTTGCAGAGACCGAGAGCTTTGCTGAGGCGGCACGCCACATGCATATGAGCGCGCCGGCGGTCACGCGGGCCGTTGCAGCGCTTGAGGATCTCATCGGTGCCCGCTTGTTCGTTCGCACGACGCGTTCGGTGAAAATGACGGAGGCGGGGGCCCGGTATTTCGAGGATTGCCGGCGCATACTGGCAGATGTTGCAGAGGCCGAGGCCGCAGCGGGCGGTTCCTATGCCACGCCAACCGGTACGCTGGCCATTACCGCATCGGCGCTGTTCGGGCAGATGTACGTGCTGCCCATTGTCACCGAATTCCTGAATACCTATCCGGCCATGCACGCGAGGACGCTGTTTATCGATCGCCCTGTCAACATCGTAGAAGAAGGGGTGGATGTGGCCGTTCGCATCGGTCATCTGCGGGATTCAGGCTTCGCTGCCGTCAGGGTCGGTACCGTCAGGCACGTCATCTGCGGATCCCCGCAATATCTGGAGACCCATGGCGTTCCGGCCGTGCCGGCAGACCTCAAGAGCCATCGTATTGCTGCGTCGACGAGCGCATGGGCATCGCCCGAATGGCGCTTTGCTGATGACCATCGCGTGACCATCGACCCGGTCCTGCAGTGTAATACCAATGAGGCGGCGATAACGCTGGCACGGGCTGGTTGGGGATTGACCAGAGTATTGCATTACCAGATCGGCCCAGCTTTGCTTGCGGGCGAGCTGAAGATCGTGCTCAGCGACTATGAAGAGCCGCCAATGCCCATTCACATCCTCCATCCCCAGGGGCGAAACGCACCCGCAAAGGTTCGCGCTTTTGTGGACATGGCAGCCGCGCGCCTGCGGGAAAACCGACTTTTGAACTAAATGTCGACACCCATTCCAGGTGCAGACGTCTTATTTAATAATAGATGAGTTGCGTGATTGTGATACTCAGCGACAAGGGGGCTATTCCTAATGTTCCGGACGGTTTGTTGAACACGCCCCGCCGCGATCCGTTGCGCAGACTTGGAAACTCCGCTTCGCGAGGTCGATCGCAAGGATATGCACCGGTGTCATCTGCCTTTCCTCCGTGAGCGTCACTATGGCGCTGGGCAGGCATCATACTCCGATGTCGGCTGGAGGGGCATCCACCCCTCAGTTCATTGACCGACATTCAAGCGCGCAGCTAGCGACGAACGTGTTTTTCGCACAATGGCGCGAGCTACGCTTCTTCGTGTGTGTCGGCTCCGCAAACGCCTCGCGTTCATTCTGACGTGGCATTCCAATCTAAATCCTGAAGTTGGGTTTGAGCAGAACAGCTCTCTGAGCCTACCGAACGAGATCGTAGCTGATGAGATCGAACTGGGGGTATCGCCGTCCAGGAAGCTCTCGCGGACCACAAACGAATATGTCTTACCCTGCTCCAACGGGACCGGCATCAGGGCTGCCGCTGTGGGGTTCACGTAGACAATAGCGTCACGTCCATCGGTGGAGCGAATATGGATCGCCGCGCCGACACGGCTTTCCTTTATATCGCTGACATCCAACGTTTTGTCAGTCTTGCTCGGCGTTGTCGTCACGATGGTGGCATGCACTCTTGCCAACTTGCGCCATGTGGGGCTTTTCAACGGGTCGTAGGATTCACCCGCCGCCGTCAGCGCCTTGTCTGCTTTTTCTTCTGTGGTGATCATCTCTTCCAGACTTTGGAACCGGACGGCCCATTCCCAGGCCTTGGTATCGCGCATAATGCGGTAGCTGGCCTCTGCAATGAGTTCGCTCGCCGCTGCCGGTTTCGTGCCACCTTCAAGCAGGCGGAAGAAGCTCTCCAGGTAGCTGCGGAGGGGTTTGGTATCCTCGTACTCGACAAGCAGACCAGCGCCAAGAGCAATGCCGACCTGCTTCGACCCGGGATCTACCACCAGGACAGCTCCATTGCCGACTTCCATCTTCCCGACCCGTAATTGCCGCATGGCATCCAGTGCGTATCGATCCGCGTCGCGCCCCTGCAGATCCTTGGCAACGATCGTGACGATCTCGATATTGTTGGACGCTGCGTAATCGAAGGCGGCTTTCGCGAGCTTGTCCTTCACTTCGGGGTCGAACATTCCGGCTTCGTCATAGACAAAGCGATCAAACTTGGACGGGGTGCTGGTAGCCGAAAGCCTCGGCAGCCGATCGACGGAGGCATTTGAAATCGTTACGTCTTGTTCCCTGGCTGACGCCGTGCTTTTGCTGGTGCTGATCGCCGAATTCAGAGCCTCCATTTCGCGACTGACCGCATCTAGGTCCACACCCGGCTTCGACATATTCCCGATAACCTCGATCAACCGGCTCTCAAGTTCATCGCGCGAAAGGCCTGCAAGATCTTGCCCTGCGCCGTTTCGGCCTTGCTCGGTTGCAGGATTCTGTTGTGCTTCCGAAGCGGCTTCGGCAACAGCGCCCTGCTTCTCGACACGCGGCTGGGGTGAATCGGCGGCGCCGACCGCGCATTGCGACCCCGTTTGCTGCTCGCAGGATTCGCTCCATCCTGCTTCGACAGCTACCAGTCGCTTGCTGCGGCCGGGGTGGGTCTGTCCGTCTTCTTCCGGGATAAGCGTGCTGATCGCCTTGGTCGCGTCCGCCAGTGTGGCGCCCATCTTGTAGAGTACGAAACCGCTGAACTTGTCCGCTTCCAATTCGATTGGCGGTTGGCTTCCGCCGGGCATTAGCGTGTGACCGGACAGGTGATGACCGATCTCATGCGCCACGATCGAGACACTTGCCCAGTCGCTGTTGCTCGTCGCCTCGCCCACCTGCTTCATGAAACCGGCATTGTAGGCGATGATGCGTTGGGGGATGCCGTCATTGCCCATGAGTATAAGAGCCGCGGCATTGGGGACCTCGCCTTCGACCACCTTGAAATTCTGAGGAAGGCCGGTGAAGCGCATTATATCGCGAACGGCCTTCTCGCCATCGGCAGCTGGTGTTGCGGCGAGCCCTCGCGGATCCACTTTAAAGGCCTCGCCATCGTAGGAGCAAGCCTGCAAGAGGTCGCTCAACTCCGCGGCAAGCTCTGCCTCGCTCGGTTCTGACGTTTCCGCCTCGGCGACAAGGATGCCGCGATCCTGTTTCTCCAGCCGGCTGAACATGGTCTCGCAGATCGCCGCGCCGTCAGGTATCGGCGTCAGCAATCCGTTGCCTTTGTCCGCGATTGACATGGGTGCAGCTGTTGCCGCTGTTGTCACGACCAGCGCCGCGGCGGAAAGGCCAACTACAAGCTTCCAGTTCACCAGCATCAGTTTCCTCCTGATTATGCAAGTTGGATCGTCATCCTTGCCTTAGGCAAGTTGAGCCATGACGATCCGGATGACGGCACGCCCGTAGAGATAGAGCGCACCTTTTTTGACGGCATAGAAGATGGCCGTGCCGAGGAGCGGCCACCACCATTGCCGACGCAGATCGATTGAAAAGAACTGGGTGAAGGCGACAAAGACAATACCGGCCTCTACCCACCCCATATAGTAGCCCGAAATAGCCCGGTGCGCCTTCACGGCGTCCAATCCCGTCCACCAGTAGAGGGGCAACAGGTTGAGGATGTTGGCGATCAGGATGACAAAATGCGCGTACGTCGCAAGCACCAGATGCTCGACCGCATTAAATCCGCCGCGGCGGCGAAAAACCGTCAGCGATGCAATCAGTATCGCAACGATTCCAATCGAAAATGACCATTTCGAATAGTCCCGGACGAGGACGATCGCCTTGCTGAGCCCCGGGCTGGCGGAGCCGAAGAAATCCGTCTGGTGAATGACGAGGAGCAAAAGGACGATGGCCGCAAGCAGCAGTTTTAAGGGATGAACATGCCTTTTTCGCTCACCCAGAACGTAGGCGCGGGCGACGGCGCCAGGATTGACCGCCACGCGAAAAGCCGCTTTGACCATATCGGTTTCGAACCAGCGGAGCTTATCCCAAGCCTCGCCTCGCACTTCGCCCCAGCCAAAGCGAAGAGCTTTTCTTTGCCCACAAGCGCTGCAGTATGCGGAATGCAGCTCGCCGCCGCAATTGCGGCATATCGGTGCAGCAAAATAGTCGGGAAGTGCCTGATCTTCTTTAAGCATACGAGCGATCACGCGGCGACAGGCATAAATGCGCCGTGCGTAAAGCTGATCAGCGTACGGTATACCGTTTCAGTAAAAAAGTTCATTGTCGTGTTGATCGGCAGTCCGATGATATCAGAGTGAGGCATTGCGACTGATCCGTATTGGTGCGGATTGAAGAGCAGATGTACGTCATTGTTATGTGTTAGCGATGGAGACGGTCAAGTCAGACAGGCCGACTTGCGGTAGGAAAGAGCGTTATGACTGCAAACAAGATATCCCGAAGTGCTGACGTCCTTGATGCGCTATTTATTCTAATTTCGATCGCGCTATCCGTCGCCAGCCTCGTTCTGGTTTTCGTTTATGGGGCCTCGTTCTGGTTGCTCGTGGTCACGGATGTCCTGCTGCTGATCAGTTGCCGCCAGGCCATGATCTATTTTCTGGATAACTTTGTTCCGATCATCGCCGCAACAGATGCTTTCGGGGCCGTTCTTTTGGTGGTGCTTCTTCTTATCATGCCGCTGTTTGCGCCTTTTGCACTCTACTGGACTATCAGGCGTGGGCACGCATCACGCCGTCTTTGAAGGTTCTCGCAGGCTTGGGTCAATGTCCTGCTCTGACGCACTTTTACTGACGATCGGCGGCGTCAATATGAGTAAAATGCCTGCGGTTGCTTTTTCAGACGTGTTTTCAGAGAGCGTGTAGTGTCCACCAAGGTGGGAGCCCTTGGGGGAAAGGCTCACATAAATGTCAGCCGCTCGATCGGGCTTGAGGTCTTGCACCTTCAGCAGAAGCGACAACCAAGTTAAGGCAGGGCCGATAACATCTCTGCTTCTCCACAAATCCTTATACCTGCCTGTCGGGCGTTACCGCGACGCGCAGAAGGCGCATGAACAACTTTGTCTCCTCCTCATGGTGGGGGCCAACCTTGCCCGAATGTTTGATCCCCTCCGTTCCTGCCAAAATAGGATTGGCCAGTTGTGAAGGCAGGGCTTACAGCGGCTTGAGGTCGACTTCATTGCTCTCTGAGGCAGAGACCCATGCCTGTGTCAGCATTCCTAATAATTTTACACGGGCCTCGGTCATCATGTCCGAAGCCAAGACCGTGTTGGTTTGTCTAGGACAGAGAGGCTGTGACTACGAAGTTGTACAAGCTCACAGAGCGTCCGGTTGATTGCTTCAGAGTTGAACTTGTTGCGGGCGGCCGGCGGATTTTCGTTGGAACGAGAAACGGCGATGCCGCGCCTTGCCCAGGATGAAATGCGAAGTCGGCTGAATCTTGCCGGCGCACGGGTCGGCCAAACCGCACCTGAAAGTCATTTTCAGATGCGGTTTGTTTAGCCAGGTGAAAAGGCGGTGACTTACTCAGCCGCAGTCGCATTCGCTAACGGTGGGCCGCCGTCGGGCAGGGCAGGGGCGTTTTCGCTTCGCCCTTCCAAGTCGTCCAGCAGCGCCATCCATAAGGAGACGCATAGACCGACCATAATGACGAGGAAGGGTGCTGCCGCTATGATCGACGCGGTCTGCAGGCCTTGCAAGCCTCCCATCACCAGCAACACGCTGGCCGACGCGCCCGCAAGGACGCCCCAGAGAACGACGATGCCACGAGCAGGCTCAAGTGTGCCGTGCGATGACAGCATGCCCATCACGATCGAGGCGGCATCCGCTCCCGAGATGAAGAAGATGGCGACAAGGAAGATCGCGACGAACGAAGTAAACGCGGTTCCCGGATATTGTTCGAGCAGTGCAAACAGCGAGATGGCGGCACCCTGATTGTTGACCGCCTCGACAAGGCCACCAGCACCCATCAATTCCGAATGCAGCGCCGTACCACCCATTATGGTGAACCAAAGGAAGGTTACGCCGCTCGGAATGAGCAGAACGCCAATGACAAATTCGCGGATGGTCCGCCCCTTGGAGATGCGCGCAATGAACACCCCGACGAAAGGCGCCCAGGATACCCACCAGGCCCAATAGAAGATCGTCCAACTGCCCAGCCATTTTCCGTCGCTAAAGGCGGCAGTGCGGAATGACATTGTGACGAGATCGGCCAGGTAATCGCCAAGTGCTTCGGTGAAGGTGTTGAGGATGAAGATGGTTGGTCCGACGACGGCCAGAAACAGCAGCAGCGCGGCGGCGACCACCATGTTCATGTTGCTCAGGAACTGAACGCCCTTGCCCACTCCGGACACTGCCGAAAGGATGAACAGCACCGACAGCACCGCGATGATTGCAAGGGCAATGCCTGTCCCCTCGCCAGTTCCCCAGAGAAAATTCAGACCGCTGTTGATCTGCTGTGCGCCAAGGCCGAGTGATGTCGCTGTGCCGAACAGCGTAGCGATGACGGCGAGAATATCGATCGTCTTACCGATCGGTCCGTTGACTGCTTTGCCGAGCAGGGGAGTGAATGCGCTCGATATCAGGATTGGCAAGCCCTTGCGGTAGGTGAAGTACGCAATCGCCAACCCGACAATGGCATAGATCGCCCAAGGGTGCAGGGCCCAATGAAAATAGGAATATTTCATCGCGAGCAGCGCGGCTTCCTTGGATTGCGCGACCGCGAGCCCGTGCGGCGGGGCGCCAAAATGGAACACTGGCTCGGCGACACCCCAGAACATGAGGCCGATACCCATGCCGACGCTGAACATCATGCATACCCATGAAACCGTCCGGAATTCCGGAAGTTCGTCGTCGGCCCCAAGCCTGATCTTGCCGAAACGGCTAATCGCCAGGAACCCGGCAAAGACCAGGAACAGCGCAGTCGAGACAACAAAGCCCCACCCGAAACCGTTGATGATCGCCGAAAGTGTGGTTTGGGTGACCGAGGCGAGGCTAGCTGGGGCCAGCGCTCCCCATGAGATGAACCCGGCCGTTATCGCTAGGGCCGGCCAGAATACTGCCGGGTCTATGCTTCGCAGTCTGTCTGTGGTCGACATGCTTTATCCTCTCAGGTTTATGTAGTGACGTTCCCTTGAATTTTCGGATACCGCGAAAAGGCCGACTTCTCGAGAGAGGCCAGGTCGTGGACTGGTAAATGCTGTTGAGGTAGCGACGCCGGACACGCCTTTGTGCTTGTGCGGATCTACGGCCGCTTTCCTTGGGTGATTAACAGACCACTCGTTTGCACTCGTGTCAGTTGCGACCATGAGCTTGTCCAAAACCGAATTCTGCAGGCAAATTTCGTTGGCTAGTTGCGGAAGAAGATGGGATTCGAAACAACGATGCTCATGATGGAGGAACGGCCAGAAGACTGCGGATCGCGCCCAGCGACCTAAGCCTTCGGCCTTATCGGTACGCTTGACGATCTGGACGGTAACGTTGCGGCCCCGCTTCGCCGCAAACTCGTCATCGGCTACCAGAGGGAAGGAATGCAATGTTAGATCAGATGTGTCTTTCCGGGATATCGGAAGAAAGTTGGCGGGCGGTCATCGAAGCCTTGGTGGCTGCGGGCTGGTCCATGCGGAAAGGCGGCGGCCTGGATTTCTCCTGGGCCGTACTCGACCGCGACGGGATGCGGATCGACATGGAATACGATGTATGGCAAGAGGGCGAAATGGCATTTGCTAGGGGCCATGCGTCCGCGATAAAAGCCAATCTTCCAGTCCCATTGATCGTCGAACTGAAGATTGAATAATTCTCTGGTGGACCGGGGTGCAACCGGCGGCCCCCGCGGGAGAAAAATTCACTGACTTGCGATAGCCGATCCGCATTTTACCCCATTCCCCATTCCCCATTCCCAGGCCGCCGAGCGCATGAGAAGACTCACACTTGCTGTTTTGGCCGTCCTTTCAGTCCTCGCGCTGTGCGTCGGTATTTTGCTCGGCGCTTTCCTGATCATGAGCCCTACAGGCGGTGGCTTCTTTCCTAATCTTGGATCCGTCCTGGGGCTAATCGTCCTCGCGACCGGAAATCTCGTCTCGAGCATTTGCAATGGTATCTACTGGGGGCTCGGCAAGCGCCCTCGTTGGCTAGGAATTGTAACGTTGGCACAGAGCCTGCCCACGCTGCTTCTTATGGGATTTATCATGAGCGGGATGGAACCCATGTTGTAACTGGCGCGCCGGGACTGGATTTCGGATGGGCACGCCTCACTACGTCGCCTCGTCCTGCAGTGAGTTGTTTATTTCTCAAAAAAGTCGCCTTGGCGTTGGCGGCGGAGCTTTCAGCTTCGACAAGTGAGTGCTAAGCGGCAACGTGCATTGAAAGGAAAAAATATGAAAACACTGGTTCGCCTGCTGCTGACGATCACTCTTGCGGTCGTCGTACTTACCGGTTTCCGCTGGTATCGCTATGTCAGCAACACCGACAGTCCCTACGATGAAATCGGCATCACGCTCAACAATGCCATGCCCGGGCCGATCAACAGCTGGGGCTGCGCCAAGCTCAAAACCACCTTTGCCAGTTCCCTGCCACCTTACGGCTGCGCCGCCGGTGACGCGACGCAGTGGAAGTAAGGCACGACTGGCTGCGCGACGGCGCAGCCAGTCGTGTGCGTCGAGCTATATGGCTGTTGATGGTCTCTGCCGCCGGACTTGCGAAGATATCTGAGTGCACCTAGAAGGCGTGCGCAGAGTTTCAATTTAAGGCTGTGAGAGGACGAGCATCGTGGAGCAGGCAGGTAAGGGTTGGTCCCGGGCACTTTGGGGGCGGTCACGATCATCGCGGTCGTTGTTGCAGGGGGCGTCGGGGTCAAGACCGTGTATGAACGGCACGTCGCCGAATTTGTTTCCCAGGGTGGCGGCACGGCGGACGCCGTCGCAGTGGATTTCCTCGGACGAATTCATCTGCGTAACGTGGCGTTGCCGCTTGCCAACGGCACCAATATTCGTGTCGCGTCTATCGACGGACGGCTGAAGAATCTTTTCTTCAATGGCGATCTCGAATTGAATGGCCTCGACGTCGAGCTGGCGACGGGCAGGATCTCAATAGCGCATGCAAGCATCGAAGACCCCGCTTTCGACGGCAGTGCGGCGAGCGAGACCTTCAGCGGCAAGAGCGCAATCACTGTGTCGGAGCGTCTCGAACGCTTTGCGGCAGAGCGCATATCGGCACCCGAGGTCATCATCATCCAGACCCTCGCCGGCAGCGAACAGAAGATGGTCTATAAGGACGTCACCCTCGACGACATCGCCAACGGCAGCATTGCGCGCTACTCCGCCGTTGGCGCTAGTTTCGATATCGCCATGGAGATCCCCAATGTTGAAGGGGTAGCGAATAAAGAGCGCATGACCGGTTCGACCGGTGCTGTAGCGGGTCAGGACTTCGATGCGGCATACATGGCCAGGCTGTATACGGATAAGGCGGCCCCCGAAGAAAACGAAGCGAAGCTGCTTTACGGACCCTTTTCCGTCAAGGCGATCGCCCTCTCCAACGGCAAGGTGCACTTCGCCTATGACGAACTACGCAGCAACGGTTTCAGCATGCGCATGCCGGCCGAACCACTTCTCGAAACGCTGGAGAACCTGAAGTCCATTACGAGTACCCACGAGCTTGCCCCGGAGGACCGTCAGGCGTTTGTTGGCCGGCTTCTGTCCGTTGTTGATATGGTCGGTAAGGGTAATATGCAGTTGATCGGCTTCAAGGTCGATGCGCCTTATGAGGAAGGCCAAGACGCGGGCAAAAGGGTCAAGCTCGCCGTCGATCGCATGGCGATGCAACTGGACGGCCGTAAGCTCGACGTCGGCTTGAATGGGGTGTCGATAGTGGAGGATACGGACACCATCAAGATCGCCGAAGCGAGCATTACCGGCTTTTCCTGGCATTCACCCCTCGAAGCGCTGAAGAAAATGGCTGGGCTCAGCGAGCAACAGCTTGAAACGTTCCCGCTTACCACACTGGCACCGGAATTAGGCACGATCCGTATCGCGGGAATGGATGTTGATGTGGCCTATCCCGACGATGTGAGCGCGATCGAGGCGCAAAGCGCCGATGCACAAGGGCTGGCCAGCGAAACCGACGGGTCGGCGAGCGATACTCAATCCACACAAGCACAGATCCCGCAGACCGACCAGGCGGAAGGGGCGGATCAGCAAGCAGATGGATCCACCGTTTCCGGAGAGGAGCCCGCGACCATATCCGTGCCGAAACGTATTCGCTTCTCGCTCAAGAGTTATGAGCTAGCGCTGACAAAGCTCCACAATGGCATTCCGACGGATATTCGCATTACGCAGGAGGATCTGAGCCTGCCTGTACCGGCAGAATCGTCGGATGAAGCCTACATCCAACTTCGCCAACTGGGCTTTGAGGAGGTGGTCCTGTCTTCCAACATAGAAGCGGTGTGGGACGAGCCCAATCAGAACCTGGTGATCAAAGACATTTCGTTTGGTGGCAAGGATGTGGGCAGGCTCTCCCTTTCTGGCCTGGTCGGTGGTTTCACCAAGGAATTCTTCTCCTTTGACACGACAATGACCCAGGCGGCGCTTCTCGGTCTCACGGCACGAGAGGTGAAGCTCAAGATCCAGGATGAAGGGTTGATGGCAAAGGGAATCAAACTCTATGCCGAACAAAGCGCGATGACCGAGGATCAAGTGCGCGGCATGCTGACAATGATGGTCACCGCGGGATTGCAGCACTTCGCGGCCGGTCAGCCGAAGCTTCAAGGCGCGGTCGATGCGCTGTCGCGCTTCGTCGCCGCACCCGGAACCTTCACTTTGACGGTTAGGTCCCAGGCCGAAAGCGGCATAGGGGTATTTGATCTGGTCGCGGCTTCTGAAAACCCTGTGCTGCTTCTCGAAAAAGTTGATCTTGAGGCGACGGCTCAGTGAGCCTTTTGCTCCAGGCTTCGCGCGGTTGCGCGGGGCCTGGAGGCGAAGTGTTCTCACAAAGGCAGCAGAAGCGGCCCGCTGGATCTGGATCCAGGAACGCCAGGATAAGCTCGCGCAGTAGCGGCGACAGCCGGATGACCGACGGTTGGCTGGACAGATGCGCCACCGCCTCGGGCCGGACAAACAGGTAGCGCAATGAGGACCGCTGAAGATACTGGACGGCGTGTAGCACATTGGATGGAATCCATAATGCTCGCTCTGGCGGCACAATGAATGTGCCCCGATTTGTTTCAACCGGCACCAATGCATTTCATGTTTCCCAGCGTTCTCGTGGAGGGAGTGGCGAAGTACTTTATCCCCGTTCCCCACATCAGGGGGTATGGTATTAGAGCTTGTTGCGTATTCCACGGTACTATTTTGACGTTCTATGGGAGAATAGACTTGATGGGTCAGCTGACGTCAGGAGAACGCGACCTTGCAGGCGCGGTTCTCGTTTTCATGGCCATCATGGGCGTAGCTATGGCTGCAGTGGGAGGGAGCGAACCGCTCGGCATCCACGGCGTCATGGTCCTTCTCTGCAGCGTCGGCCTTCTGTTCGTGCTGATGTCGACCGCGTTTGGTCCCGCCCCCGATCCGGCACGCCTCGGCAAATATTATGACGACCCGATCAAGGTCGGCGTGGGCTTTACCCTGGCATGGGCGGTCTTCGGCATGCTCATCGGCGTGTGGGCCGCAGCCCAGCTTGCATGGCCCGCCCTCAACTTCGACACGTCCTGGGCCAGTTTCGGCCGTATCCGCCCGGCTCATACCTCCGGCGTGATTTTCGGATTTGGTGGGAATGCATTGATCACGACGTCCTACCACGTCGTCCAGCGCACGTCCCGCGCACGCCTTGCCGACCAGTTTTCTCCCTGGTTCGTCCTTCTCGGCTTCAACCTGTTCTGTCTGATCGCAGTTTCCGGCTATTTCCTCGGCGTTACCCAGTCCAAGGAATATGCGGAGGCGGAATGGTACGCCGACATCTGGCTGGTGGTCGTATGGGTGGCCTACTTCGTCCTCTATGTGAGAACGCTGGCGCGGCGCAAGGAGCCACATATCTACGTCGCCAACTGGTACTACATGGCCTTCATCATCGTCGTCGCCATCCTGCATATTGTCAACAATCTCGCGGTACCGATTTCGTTCACCCAGGCCAAGAGCTACACGATCTGGGCGGGGGTGCAGGACTCGATGGTGCAGTGGTGGTATGGCCACAACGCGGTCGCCTTTTTCCTTACGGCGGGCTTCCTGGCAATGCTCTATTACTACCTGCCAAAACGGGCGGAGCGGCCGATTTTCTCCTACCGTCTTTCGATCCTGAGCTTCTGGGGCATCACCTTCTTTTATATGTGGGCAGGCTCCCACCATCTGCATTACACCGCCCTGCCGCATTGGGTTCAGAACCTCGGAATGACCTTTTCGGTGATGCTGCTGGTGCCGTCCTGGGCTTCGGCCGGGAACGCCCTGCTGACGCTCAATGGCGCGTGGCACAAGGTGCGCGACGACGCGACCCTGCGCTTTATGATGATGGCGGCGTTTTTCTACGGTCTCTCGACGTTCGAAGGATCCTTCCTCGCGATACGTCCCGTGAATTCCCTGTCCCATTACACGGACTGGACGGTGGGCCATGTTCATGCGGGTGCGCTGGGATGGGTCGCAATGATCACGTTCGGGTCGTTGTATACGCTCGTGCCGTCAATCTGGAAGCGCGAGCGAATGTACTCCGCAGCCCTCGTGGAAGTCCATTTCTGGCTGGCTCTCGTCGGGACGCTCATCTACGTGTTCGCGATGTGGAATTCCGGGATCATCCAGGGGCTGATGTGGCGGACCTATTCCGAGGACAATGCCCTGGTCTATTCCTTCGTCGATAGTCTGGTTGCGATGTATCCCTATTACATCGCCCGTGCGTTCGGAGGGTTACTGTTCCTCATCGGCGCGATTGTCGCATCTTACAATGTCTGGATGACCGTCCGCACCCCGAATCCCGCGCCGTCCCCCACGGGCGATGACTTGCCCATCGGGGAACACGCAGGCGCAATTCCTTCGGCCGCGGAGTAGACACATGACCGATACGCCCCATAGAAAACTGGAACGATCGGCAACGGGCTTCATGCTGGCGATTGTCGCCGCAGCCAGCGTCGGCGGGCTTGTCGAGATAGCGCCTCTTTTCACGATCGACGACACCGTCGAAAACGTGAAGGACATGCGGCTCTATACGCCGTTGGAGCTTGCCGGGCGTGACATCTACGTCCGCGAAGGATGCTACGCATGTCACAGTCAGATGATCCGGACGCTGCGCGACGATGTGGAGCGCTATGGACCTTATTCGCTCGCGGTCGAATCGAAGTACGACCACCCTATGCTCTGGGGTTCGAAACGCACCGGACCTGATCTTGCCCGCATCGGCGGCAAGTATTCCGACTTCTGGCATGTCGCCCACCTGAGCAACCCGCGCGACGTGGTTCCGGAATCCAACATGCCGTCGTACAGATGGCTGGCCACGACGCCATTGAAGCTCAGCAACCTGCCGCTGATGCTGAAGGCGCAGAGAACCGTCGGGGTGCCCTATACCGACGAGATGATAGCCAACGCCTCTGCCGACGCCCGTGGCCAGTCCGCGCCCGACAGCGAGCAGTCCGCGGGCGTATCCGAACGCTATGGCGAGGCAACGCAGGTGTCCGCTTTCGACGGCGTGGCGACGAACGTGACCGAAATGGACGCGCTGGTTGCCTATCTCCAGGTGCTTGGGCAGCTGACGAAGGCCGCCTACGAGAATACCGCCGCGCCTGAAAAGATGCCTGACCCCAACAACTAGCCCAACGACACGGAGGACGCGATGGAGTTCACCCACGATACGCTTGTCGAAGCCTCCAAAACCTGGGGACTGTTCTATCTGATCGGGTTTTCGATCTGCGTGCTCATCTACACCTTCCTGCCTTCGAACAAGAAAAGGTTCGAAGGCGCGGAAAGGGAAATTTTCGACAAGGAAGATGCCCCATGGAAGTAGAAGAAGTCGATCCCGTCACCGGCCGGAAAACGACCGGCCACGTCTGGAACGGTATCAAGGAACTCGACACGCCCATACCGCGGGGCGTGCTGCTGTTCCTGATCGTGACGCATATTTTCGCAGTGCTCTGGTGGTTCCTGCTCCCGACGTGGCCGCTCGGCACGACCTATACAAAGGGGCTGCTGGGCATCGACCAGAAGACAACCGTGGAGGAGACGTTGCGCGAGGGGTGGACGCCAGGGCCTCGTGGGTCAGCAAGATCGACAGCATGTCGTACGACCAGATCCGCGCGGACGAGCAGCTCATGGCAACCGTGCGCACCACCGGCAACCAGCTCTTCGGCGACAACTGCGCGGCGTGTCATGGAAGCGACGGGAAGGGCGGCAACAATTACCCCAACCTTGCGGACGACGACTGGCTTTGGGGAAGCGGGCCTGAGAAAATCCAGCAGACCTTGACGGTCGGCATCAATTCCCGCCATGCCGATACCCGTGTCGCCCAGATGCCCGCCTTCGGCAAGGACGAGATGCTCGACCGCCAGCAGGTCCGCGATGTGGCCGCCTATGTGATGGCGCTGAGTGATCCCAGCACGTCGACCGCCGAAAACATCGATCAGGTCGACAAGGGTCGTGAGGTTTTCCTGACCACCTGTGCTGCCTGTCACGGCGAGAATGCCAAAGGCAATCCGGACATGGGCGCACCGAACCTGACGGACGGCCAGTGGGTCTATGGCGGCGGGCTGCAGAACATCATCGATTCGATCCACGGCGGGCGACAGGGGCATATGCCGACGTGGGACGAACGGCTTTCTCCGTCCGAGATCAAAATCCTGGCGCTCTACGTGAACGCGCTCGGACAGCAGGAGCCTTGAATGACAGAGGCAGCGGCAAAGGGCCGAGGATGGTTCAGGCCTTTATGGCTGCTTTCTGCGGCGACATTGCTTGTGCTCGTTGCGAACGCGCATCTTGTTTATGTCGCTGTCTCCACCCAGCCCGACTGCGTCCCCCATCTCAAGGACAAGGGCAGTTCACCCAGCGCATACCGGGCCGCCAAATCGGCATGTTGATGTCAGGAGACCACGATGGCCACTAGAGACAATTCGACGGTTCTGGTTTCCGAGATGTCGGATATCGAGGAGACCCGCAGCGAAAGGTACAAGCGGGACGTTTCCTACGAAGCGGTCTTCGGCTGGCTGCGACACGGGTGGCGCGATCTCTGGACCCGGCCTGTCCCGAGCCTCCTTTACGGCGTGGTCGTGTTTGTCGCCTCCCTGGTCTTCATCGTATATATGTACAATACCGGGAGAGATTACTTCCTGTTTCCGGCCCTTGCAGGCTTCATGATCGTTGGGCCGCTGGTCGCGGCCGGGCTCTATCTGAAGAGCCGCAACATCGAAAACGGCCAGGATGTTACCCTCCGCTCGATGCTGTCCGTTCAGCCGCTTGCCGGCGCGCAGGTTTTCTTCACCGGAATGGTCCTGACGATGCTCATGCTCCTGTGGATGAGGGCGGCTGTCTTGGTCTACGCGCTCTTCTTCGGCCTGCGCCCCTTTCCGGGTCTCGACCACGTTGCGACGATGCTGGTCACCACCCCCGTGGGTTGGGCCATGCTTGTGGTCGGAAGCCTGATCGGAAGCCTGTTCGCAGGCTTTGCGTTCGCCATCAGCGTGTTCTCGATCCCGATGCTCCTCGACCGCCGGATCGATGCGATGACGGCAATGGGCGTGAGCATGGCGATCGTCTGGAACAACCTGAGGCCCATGTTGCTATGGGGCGCGATCGTGCTGGTGCTCTTCCTGCTCTGCGTCGCCACGGGCCTGATCGGCCTGATCTTGATCTTTCCGTGGCTCGGCCACGCGACGTGGCACGCTTACAAAGAAATGCGGGAGACGGCATGACCTGCTGCGCCTCAAGCACTGCTGCGATCGGCAGCGGGCGTCCTGAACGATGCACGCCTGAGGAAGTCGCGCTGTCGAGCAAGTCGCTGGCAGACGAAATGAGGCAGACCACCCTGTCCGTCCCAGGAATGCATTGCGCCTCCTGCATCCGGGCGATCGAGAACGCGCTGTCGGCGGTCGACGGCGTCGAAGCCGCCCGTGCCAACCTCTCGATGCGGACGGTCGTCGTGAACTGGAAAGGCGACTGTGGGTCACCCCCGATCTCACAGGCGCCTTGTCTGCTGTCGGCTATTCGTCCCATCTGCCCACCACTGATATGGGCGCGGAGGACCGGGTTCATGCCAGCCTGTTGCGGGCGCTTGCCGTCGCAGGTTTCTGTTCGATGAACATCATGTTGCTTTCGGTTTCGGTCTGGGCCGGCGCGGACGCCGGAACGCGGCAGGCTTTTCACCTTCTGTCTGCGGCGCTGGCTCTCCCCGCCGTGATCTATTCGGGAAGCGCCTTCTACGCCTCGGCGTGGCGTGCGCTAGTTCATGGCCGGATGAACATGGACGTGCCGATCAGCGCCGGCGTGCTCCTGTCCTTCGGGCTCAGTCTTTACGACGCCACAAGCAACGCGCCGCAGGCATATTTTGAAGCAAGCACGTCGCTGTTGTTTGTGCTTCTGGGCGGGCGCCTGCTGGATCACATGATGCGGCGCAAGGCAAAGTCCGCGGTAGCGGGGCTGGCGCGCCTCATGCCTCAGGGCGCGAACGTCGTGGCAGTGGATGGGTCGATCAACTACGTCCCCTTTAACGAGGTGGACGCTGGATCGCGGTTGCTGGTGCCCGTTGGCAGCAGAGTGCCCACGGATGGCTTGGTCGTCGAAGGCCGCTCCGAACTGGACAGTTCGCTTGTCACGGGAGAGAGTGTCTGGCAACCGATCGATGTCGGAAGCGAGGTGCGGGCCGGCGCGATCAATCAGGGCGCACCCTTCGTGTTGACGGCCTCCGTCGCGCCTGCGGATTCGCTTCTCTCGGAAATGACACGGATGCTCGCGACCGCTGAAAACGCCCGGTCGCGTTACCGACGGCTCTCTGATCGTGCCGCGGCCCTTTATGCCCCGGTGGTTCATTCCCTGTCTCTGCTTGCCCTGATCGGCTGGCTCTATGGCTCAGGCGATATCCATAGGGCTCTGACGGTCGCGATCACCGTTCTCGTCATAACGTGCCCTTGCGCACTGGGGATTGCGGTCCCGATGGTCCAGGTGGTCCTCGCCCGCCGCTTGTTTGACCGGGGGTCATGGCGACGGACGGCTCCGCATTCGAGCGCCTCGCCGAAATCGACACCGTCCTGTTCGACAAGACCGGCACCCTCACCACCGGGGAACCCAGGCTCCTTGATCGTGAGGAAATACCGGAAGAAGCCCTGGTCATTGCCGGATCGATGGCGCGCCTCTCGAGGCACCCGATATCCAAGGCATTATCGGCGGCCCACTCCCGTTCAGGACTGAAAGTGATCGCCTTTGACGACACGCAGGAGCTTGCGGGATACGGCCTCGAGGCCACCTTTGGCTCGGACATATACCGGCTTGGCAGGTCCGGTTGGGCCGTGGATAGCAAGATCGCGGCGACAGGGGAACTTTCCGCTGTCACCCTGTCACGGAACGGGCAGGCAGTGGCGAACTTCACCTTCGGGGAAACACTGCGTCCGGGTGCTGCCGATCTCGTTAGATCGCTTCGATCAAAGCGGATCGATGTCAGGATCCTGTCGGGAGACTCAGCACCGGCTGTCCGCAGGATCGCCCACATTCTTGGCATCGAGGAATTCTCGGCCGGGCTGCTACCCGGCGACAAGGTGAAAGCCATCACTGTGTTGCAGGGTAGCGGGCATAAAGTCCTTATGGTCGGCGACGGGATCAACGACGCCCCCGCATTGCGTGCCGCCGATGTTTCGATGACACCGTCCTCGGGCAGCGACATCGGTCGCAACGCCGCTGACTTCGTTTTCCTGGGAGACAGCCTGCAGGTGATCGACGAGAGCCTTGAAGCGGCGACCATCGCCATGAAGCTTATCAGGCAGAACTTCGCGCTGGCGGTGGCCTACAATATCGTGAGCCTTCCCTTGCGCTTGCGGGATTCGTGACGCCTCTCATCGCGACGGTGGCAATGTCGTCTTCGTCCATTCTCGTGGTGGCAAACGCGCTCAGGCTTTCGCTTCCGGGAAAAAGTCGAACAGGCGCAGATGCCTCGGCGCGGCAATGTGGTGGACGTTCACGCATGATGGCCCTTAACGTCCTCGTTCCCTTGACCCTGGCCATGGGAGCGGCAGGCTTACTGGCGTTTCTCTGGTCGATGCGGTCGAAGCAGTATGAAGATCTCGACGGCGCGGCCGAGCGAGATCCTCGTGGACGACGAGGAAGATATTGGCTGATACTTTCGGGAAACCAACCGGATATGACCGCGTTGTAGCATCGGGACGAAGGAGCGGAACATGATTGATGCGAGACAGGATTCGACGGCGAGTGCTTCCGAGGGGAAGGTCGCGCGGTGTGTAGGGGTTGTCGATCCGTCCGATGCTGTGACGGGCATCGGTATGGTGTTTGGAGCGATCGGTATGATCGTCGGCGTTATTGCCGCCGTTGTTGTGTCGCCCGACTTCAGCCTCTATCTCTTGGGCTACTGCGCTCTTGCGGCTCTTGCCGGAGGTTCGGTGGGCATCGTCACCGGCGGAATGATTGGTGCAATTCTGGCCGTAGCGAACGGTGTCGTTCCACAGCGGGACATTCGAAAATAGTCATGAGTGCAATTCTCTGGCTCCCACGACAAATTCGGCCGCGTTAACTGTAGGGTTCACAAAGTCTATGTCAGCGGCATCAACTTCTCAGGTTCTGTCCGATTTCTTCTTCTTCGGGGTAACCGAACTGCTGCCGGCGGCGGCGCTGAAGGAAACGATCTTCCCGTCCTCCTCGCTCACGATCGTCGCGTCGAGAACCATATCCAGAATAATTGAGGTGCGCCTCTCTGGCCCAAGAGCCTCTTGTGCCCTTTAGACATCGGTACGGACGACGTGTAGACACTCGGCAAGGCGGTTACGCCTGTACATACGAAAAAGCCTGCGCGGGGGCGCAGGCTTTTTTGTTCGTGCCGTCCGTTAGATGGCAGCGGCGGCAATGTCGGCATCGAGACGGGCACGCGCCTTCTTGGGAAGTTTCGCCGCCTTAATGGCATCGGCATTCGATTTTGGGTCGCCGACCACGATCAAGCCGACCATGCCCATCCCGACATGCGGCGAACACTTGACCACGTAGGCGCCTTCGACGTCGAATGTCACTTTGACCGCTTCGTTCATCTTGCCTTTGAACGCCGTTGCTCCGGCTGGCAGAAGGTCTTTCACTGTTTCCGCGTTGTGTGACTTATCGGTAGGGATGAAGGTCACGGTATCGCCCTTCGCGACTTTCGTAAGACTCGGCTCGAACACCATGATTCCGTCTTTGCCCTTGTTTAGCATATGGACTTCGAAGTCCGCAGCCGATGCGGCCGTGGTTATCGTGGCTAGTGCGGCGACCATTCCGAATGCCGCGTTGCAAATCATTCTCATCTTCGTGCTCCTTGGTGGCAGAATGCCTGAACCGATGGATGGAGAATAAAGCGCCCGGCACGGCTCCTCTTTGACACAGAACAAGCAATTTCCACATTTGTCCTGGCTTTCGTGCCGCCATTTGTTTTGGGCGGGAGTCGTTGGATCGGACCGCGACATCCTGCCTGACGAGACGCGCAGATGTGCCAACACTCCGGGCGAAACGATTGATGGTTCCTATAGCGGCGCTGCCTCGGCAGCGGGCCCGCACGCGGCGTTCGTCTCTTCATCCATCATCGCGTTTTTCTGCGTAACCTAATCCATATGGTTGACCGCGACATTAACTTGGAGAGGACGTGACGACTGTTCCTTGGCCGACGTGGCGATCGCTTCCATCTTTGTGTTTATGGTTTTGACCTGGCCGTCGATGTTTCGAAGGGCTTCCCCGGTGTTCTTCACCAATCTGAAACGGCTCGCAGCGTCGACCGTCTGTCTTTGGATTAACCCATTTGTTTCGCCGGTTATCCATGCCGCTACCATCGGCAATGTTTGTGCTGAAAGGGGCGTAGGACCGGGCGGAGGGGTTCCGTCACCCGGACAGAAAACGCGTCTTTTTAGCGCGAAATGGCGGGGAGGGCGTACCGCCGCAAGCCCGCCCCCGCGTGTTCCTCCAATGGACGAACGATCGAAACATAGACCGTCGAAACCAATCCTGTTTGTTGCAGATCAGACAAAACGACGATGCAGGAGATCGACGATCTGCATTTGGATTGACGTAGAACAAAGTTGGGGGCGGTCATCAAGAATATCCATGGCCATCGCTCCATTCGAAGCGAACGGTTTTCACCGAACAGTCGCCATGCGGGCGATGTCTGAAACAAAGGGTCAACCTAGTGTCCAAATTGAAGATTTGCCTCGCGGCTATGGCGCTGGCCGCCGTCACCGCGATCCCGGCACTCGCACACGTTTCGCTCGAAACTTCGACCTCCAAGGCCGCGGCAAACTACAAAGCGGTCCTGAGGGTGCCTCATGGGTGCGGCGGCAAGGCGACCGTCGCCATAAGAGTGCGGTTGCCCGAAGGCGTGATCTCGGTGAAGCCAATGCTCAAGGCGGGATGGAAGATGGAGAAAACACTTGGAGAGTATGCCAAGGCCTATGACCTCAACGGCGAGAAAGAGACCGGTGGCGTGAGCGAACTGAGGTGGTCTGGCGGAAGTCTCGGCGATGACGAGTACGACGAATTCGTTTTCCGCGCCTACATTACGGACGCGTTCAAGCCCGGCGACGTGGTCGCATTTCCTGTCGTGCAGGAATGCGCGGGCGGGGCGACGACGCGCTGGATAGAGATTCCACAGGTCGGCAAGGTCGCTGACGACTACGAGCATCCGGCCCCGTTCATAACGGTCGTCGACAAGTAATTCGAAACGACAGGGGACATGGGCATGTGCCGACGCGATGGACGTGCCCGTTTTCCGCTTGTTTGGACAGTAGTGACGCTTTTCGTTTTCGGATGGGCCTCGGTGATCGAAGCGCCCCAGGCGAAGGCCCACGCCGTCCTGGTCTCATCAACGCCTACACAGGGAGAGAGGCTCGGCTCCTCTCCCGTTGCCATGACGCTACGTTTCTCCGAACACGTTTCGAAGGTCGTGGCGACGTTGGTCGGACGGGATGGCCACGCGATCCCGCTCTCGACTGAAGTTTCGGGCGACGAGATCGCCATCCGGCTCTTGGAGCCGCTTGCCCGCGGCGCCTATGCCTTGAACTGGCGTACCGTTTCGGAGGACGGTCATCCGGTTGCAGCTTCGATCGTGTTCGCGATCGGCAAAGAGGCTGTCATTGGAGGGTTCGCGGATGGTACCGCATCCGAGGCCCTGCTCAAAATCCTGACGCTGGCCACGAAGTTCGGGTTCTACCTGGCCTGCCTCTTCGGCGTGGGCGGAACTGTCTATTCTGTCTGGATTGCTCAATCGCCGCCAACGAGGACGCTGACCCTGCACATTGTGGTCGGTTGGTTCTGCGGATTGCTTCTGATCGGGCTTGTCGGCCTTGAGGAAAGGGGCTTTCTTTCACCGCCCTGGGAGCATGGGAACCATGGGGCGCGGGCATGCAGAGCAGCCTGGCCAGGTCGGTCGCTCTTGTCTCGGTATCGCTCGGGCTAGCACTGGCCGCCCAGATGAACATGACCGCACGCGGCGCGCTTTCATCCCTCTCGCTGGCGACACTTGGCTTGGCTTTCGCGCTGACAGGACACGCCTCGGGTGCGGGCGTACGTTGGCTTTCGTTCATCGCCGTCGCGGCGCACGTGTGGGCCGTATGCTTCTGGATCGGGGCTTTACCAGGACTCTGGAAGCTGCTCGTTCACTGTGGACCGGAGCAGAAAAGGGCGTTGTGCAGGTTTTCGTCCGCCATACCGTACTCGGTCGCCGTGATGACCATAGCTGGAGGCTACCTCGCATATATCCAGGTCGAGTCTTCCGGGGCGCTGATCGATACCGACTACGGCAACATCCTACTCGTGAAACTGACGCTGGTGGCGCTCGCGCTCGGTCTGGGCGCTTGGAACCGGATTTTCCTGACGCGGCAAGTCGTGGGAGGACATCCGTCCGCAGCGGGAAAGATGAAAATCGTGATCGCGATCGAGATCGCTCTGATCGTCGGCGCACTGGCCGTCACGTCGCTGTGGAGATTTACGCCGCCTCCCAGGGCGCTGGCGTTAAGGCCCGTTCTGGCGTCCATCCATCTTCATGATCCGGCTGCGATGGCGACACTGTCGTTCGCAACGAAACCGAACCTTTCTTTTAATGTCGACCTGTCCCTTCAGACTGCCGACTTCAACTCTCTGGACACGCGGGAAATAAGGCTGAGGATGTCAGGGGCGGATGGCTCCGTTGCGGCTTTCGAAGTTCCGCTGAAAAGGCTCTCTGCGGGACGGTGGGCGGCACGGGACGTTCAAGCACCATGCGACTGCCAGTGGGCTGTTCGCGTCGATGTGCTTGCTTCCGATTTCGATATGATAGTTCTGGAAGGACAGCTGAAACTGATCTCCTCCAAATGACTGCCAAACGCACAGGACCCTCGTCCCGAATTGCTCGCCTTGTCTCGATAAGTCGCAACGTCCTTGTCCGAGCGCAAAGACGCGAAACCCGTCTCGGGATAAGCATGAGTTGAAGGAGACGAGAGCCATGGCGGCTATCGACGAACACCACGCCGTCCGGCGGGTGCGTTGCTTCTCGACTTTGTCGTGATGTCCTATCTCCACACGGATGATTTCTCGATGGCCAAGCTTCATCTGAACAGTCTTCTGGCGAGCATTAACACCCTGGTTCTCATTACAAGCGGCTGGTTCGCCGCCGAGGCCTCACGCGCGCGCGAAGACATGTTGCGCAGATGGTCGCTGGCGGGCTCGGCGGCGCTCGGTCTGGTGTTCGCCCTCGTAAAGCTGCTGGAGTATCAGGATGAAATACGCTTCCTCGGAGACGCCACATTCAACCCATTTTTCGACTTTACTTCGTAATAGCCGGACTTCATCTGGCGCAGGTGGTTTTCCTGAGCGTTGCCATGTTTATCGTTTTGCAAAGACCCCACCAAACCAGGGTCTCAGCCGTTACCACCGTCTCGCATGTCATCGGCATGGTCTGGCTGGTGATTTTTCCCGTCGTCTCCCTGGGGTGAGCCATGGAAAACAAGCAGCGCTGGCTGGTCGGGCTGGGGGCAATTATGATGCTGGTGGCTTTCGTGGCGGGTCTGGTTCCGGCACAGTGGAACCACCAGCCGTTGCCTCTCTACGCCCTTTTATCGTGCTGGCTTTCATGCTCGCCAACTCCCGCTGGGTGGTCTTGGATTTCATGGGGCTGCGCGGCGGTTACCGAGGACTGTCCGCCAGTTTGCTTGCATGGCCGACGTTCTTCGCTCTTGCCGCTGCCGCGAAGGTGTTGATGTTGGCGGCATGATCCGCCGACATTCAAAGCATTCGGGGGCGTCTTATCGCGGCGCCGTCAGAGAGCGAAACGACGGACGGTCTGAATACAGGAAATAAGCTGCGCCGCGAAATCCTGGGCCCGGTCTGCATCCTGCTCGCTTGCCGCATGGTCGCCGAGATACAGATAACAGTCCAGAATATGTTCGCTCAGCGGTAACGCCGCATCCATGGTCCCCGTCAGTCCGACATCGAGGGGAGGTCCACTTGAAAACCGCGTTCCTCCATGGACGTCATCCTCGATCGCGAAGCCAGACACTGCTCCTGCACGATCTCCCTTTCACCCGATTTGGCGTTTGCGGCCGTGGCTTCCAGCCGCCGCGACAGCCTGTCCTCGAGAACGCGGAGGTCGGGCCTGGCATGGGACACCTTTGCTCGTTCCAGATGGAACGCCCGGCGCCGCTCGCTTCGGAGTTTCGCGACATGTCCCAGCTCCTCGCGTGCCATCCGTTCGGCCGCATGCCTGATCTCGCGGGACTGGGCGTGTGCCGAGACGTAGGTCCAGAACATGAAGGCACGTTCTTCGTTTCGAACCGCCATTGAGAAGGCGCGGTAGGCAGATAGCAATTCGGGTGCGACAATGCCTGCGCCTTCGTCGTCGAACAGCTTTTCAGCGGTAGTTTCCGTCAACGTATCCTCGGTCCCGGATACGGCACTCCACTCGCGCACCTTGTCGAGATGATCCGTCTCTTCGGCGACGAGGGCATTAAACACCTCAGCAAGATCGGGCCGGCCGAACGCAGACATGCGCGCGCTCAGATCGAGGTAACCGTCGATGGCCTCCTTTTCCATAGAGGCGGCGATCGCGAGCATTTCTCCCAAAGTGTCGAAGTGCCACGACTCCGATTTCATAGCCGGCATATGCGTCCACTCCCTTTTGGCCTGTTTCAGAACTGTCTTCACATGTCGCAGAAAATTAAGCGCGCGCATTTGTTCCAAAACAAATTCGATCCGCGCAACTCGCATAGTTTCGGACTGACGTTGAACGACTTCAGAGAGATGCGGGTCGATGCGATACTTCGGTAAAACGCCCAGAACATTGCTCGCCGGCTTGATATTGCTGGCGGCGTTCTGCGTGTCTCTTTTGGACGCGCGGCAGGCATTTGCCGCCTCCCAGCTCCCAACTTTCATCCAGAAGGTACAGCCTGGAGAACTTTTCGAGGGCGCGGATCGCTTCGGAGAACCGACGGGCGAACCGCCCGTCGCGCCTGTCTACCGTGGCAAGGACCTGGCGGGCTATGCCTACCTCAATTCCGATGTCACCACGTCTATTGGATATTCCGGCAAGCCGATCCATATCGCGGTCGGCATCGATGCGTCGGGTGTGATCCACGGGTTCAAGCTTCTCGAACACCACGAGCCCATCGTTCTCATCGGGATACCGCAGGCTAAAGTCGTCGCCGTTCTGAACTCTCTTATCGGCAAGGACTTAGCACGGGTCGCCACAGGCGAGGAACGCCCGCCTCAGGTTGATATTGTCAGCGGTGCCACGGTGACCGTCCTGGTCATGAGCGACAGTGTCGTGCGGTCAGCCGTCACGCTTATCCGCAGCGGCCGCCTTGGCAAAAGCGACGCTGTGGCCGTCGAAGCCATCCCGGAAATCAGAAAACTGGACCTTTCTAAAGACAAGGCGAGCGACTGGCAGACCCTGCTCGGCGATGGGTCGATCCGGAGCTTACGCCTGACCGTGGGCGAGGTGTCCAAGGCTTTTGCCGATGCAAAACACCAGGATGGCGTTGCCCGCCCAGAAACCGACAATCCCGCCGATCGCTTCATCGATCTTTTCGTAGCACCCGTCAGCGTTCCGGCGATCGGTAAAACCCTGTTGGGCGAACCCGCGTATCGACGATTGGTAGCCACTCTTAAACCAGGCCAGTCGGCTATCCTGATTGGCGGCGACGGCGCCTACTCCTTCAAGGGCTCCGCATATGTTCGCGGTGGCATCTTCGACCGTATCGAACTTCTGCAAAACGAACAGGGCGTGCGGTTCCGTGACCGAAACCATACGCGGATCGCAGCTTTCGCACCGTCCGACGCGCCGCATCTAAAGGACATTGGCCTCTTCGTCGTGCCAGCGGACTTCATGTTCGACGTGACCGCGACCTGGGAAATCCAGTTGCTGGTGCAGAGAACCCTTGGCGCTCGAGAAAAGGCCGTCATCCCCTTCAATCTCGGCTACGCGCTTCCTTCGGGATATTATACGACGACGAAGGCCGCCGCCGTTGAACCCCGGCGGAAAAGCCAAGCGCCGCAGATCTGGTTGCCGACGAGCAGCCGCTCTGGGTCCGCATCTGGAATATGGACCGGGTGATAATCGGCATCACGGTTGCCGCCCTTCTGGTTCTCACCGGGATCTTCTTTTCCAGGACTGGCTGGTCAAACGGCCGCGACTGTTTGCCTGGGTTAGAAACGGCTACCTTTTGTTCACCCTTGTCTGGCTGGGCTGGTACGCCGGCGCGCAGCTTTCCGTGGTCAATGTCCTGACTTTCACCAGCGCTCTCGTCACCAATTTCAGCTGGGAGTTCTTCCTTGCCGCGCCTCTGATTTTCTTACTCTGGGCTGCCGTAGCGGCCGGGTTGCTTTTTGGGGGCGCGGGCCGTTCTGTGGCTGGCTTTGCCCCTTCGGCGCTCTCCAAGAATTGCTCAGCGCTGTCGCCAAACGCCTCAAGGTTCCCCAGGTCCGGCTTCCCTGGGGGCTGCACGAGCGCCTGTGGCCGATCAAATACATCATTTTCCTCGGTCTTTTCGGAATGTCTTTCTATTCGATGTCTTATGCGGAGATGCTTTCGGAGGTCGAACCCTTCAAGACCGTGATTATCCTGAAGTTCGTGCGTGACTGGCCGTTTGTGATCTTCGCCATCGCCCTTCTTGTGGCAGGCCTGTTCGTCGAGCGCTTCTACTGCCGCTATCTGTGTCCCCTTGGCGCGGCGTTGGCGATACCGGGACGCATCCGCATGTTCGAGTGGCTGAAGCGATACCCCGACTGCGGCTCGCCATGCCAGCGATGCTCGAAAGAATGCCCCGTTCAGGCGATCCATCCTGAAGGCCAGATCAACGTCAACGAGTGCATTTACTGCATGCATTGTCAGGAACTCTATCACGACGATCACCGCTGCCCGCACATGATCCAGAAGCGGTTGAAGCGAGAAAAATTCATGGCGCTTTCGACGCCGGAATCACGGGGGAGCAGCCTCCAAAGCCACCGAGGACCGTGGTCACCCATAACGGGCAACCCATCACCCCTCCTAATTCGGCGCGAGACATCCGGTCCGGGCCACAACAAAGGAAAATGAGCATGTCAGAAAAAGAAACACAGCATCGCTTCAACAGGCGGCAGTTGCTTGGCTCGACTGCCGCCGCCGCAGTCGCGGGGGTTGCAACGGCAGGGGGCGCCCTGACCATGTCGGGCGGGTTCGCGTCGCCAGCGAAAGCGGCCGCGCAGTCCGGCTCTAACGAGGTGAAGCCCGGCGAACTCGACGAATATTATACCTTCTTCTCGGGCGGTCAGTCCGGCGAGGTCCGCATCGTGGGCGTTCCGTCGATGCGCGAGATCATGCGTATCCCCGTATTCAACCGCTGCAGCGCAACGGGCTGGGGGCAGACCAACGAAAGCCGCAAAGTCCTCACGGAAGGCCTTCTGCCACGTACCGTCGAATTCCTGAAAGACAACGGCGGGGTCTATCACAACGGCGATCTCCATCACCCGCATCCGTCGTTCACGGACGGGACTTACGACGGGCGTTACCTGTATGCCAACGACAAGGCGAACACCCGGGTCTGCCGCATCCGTCTCGACGTGATGAAATGCGATAAGATCATTGAACTTCCGAACCAGCACACCGTCCACGGTCTGAGGGTTCAGAAGTTTCCCAAGACTGGCTACGTGTTCTGCAACGGTGAGGACGGCGTGCCGATCCCGAACGACGGCAAGGTGCTTGACGATCCGTCGCAGTACAGAGCCATCTTCAGCGCCGTTGACGGTGAGACGATGAAGGTGGCCTGGCAAGTCATCGTGGACGGCAACCTCGACAACGTCGATGCCGACTACCAGGGCAAGTACTGCTATGCGACGTGCTACAACTCGGAAAACGGCGTCAATCTCGAGCAGATGATGAGCAAGGACCAGGACTGGGTCGTCGTGTTCAACATCAAGCGCATCGAAGAAGCCGTCAAGAATGGCGACTTCAAGGAAATGGGCGGGGTTCCTGTCGTGGATGGTCGTCACGGCTCCCGCTACACCAGATATATCCCGGTCTCCAACGGTCCGCACGGTATGAACACAGCGCCGGACGGTATCCATGCGATGGTTGCCGGGAAACTCTCCCCGACGGTCACCGTGCTCGACGTCCGCAGGTTCGACGATCTGTTCGAAGACAAGATCAAGCCGCGTGACACGGTCGTAGCAGAGCCACAGGTCGGACTCGGGCCATTGCACACCGCCTTCGACGGCCGCGGCAACGCCTACACGACCCTGTTCCTCGACAGCCAGATTTGCAAATGGAACATCGACGACGCACTGCGCGCGTTCAAGGGCGAAAAGGTCGATCCCATCCGCCAGAAGCTCGATGTGAGCTATCAGCCGGGCCACAACCACACCTCCATGGGCCAGACCAAGGAAGCTGACGGCAAATGGCTTATCTCGCTCAACAAGTTCTCGAAGGATCGCTACCTGAACGTGGGTCCCCTGAAACCCGAAAGCGATCAGTTGATCGATATTTCGGGTGACGAGATGATCCTCGTGCATGACAACCCGACGTTCGCCGAGCCGCATGACGCGACAATCGTCCATGCGTCCAAGATCAATCCGGTCAGCGTCTGGAATCGTGACGACCCCATGTTCTCCGACGCGGTCGAGCAGGCAAAGAAGGACAACATCGACCTGCTGGCCGATTCGGAAATCATCCGGGACGGAAACAAGGTGCGGGTATACATGACATCTGCGGCCCCGGCTTTCGGTCTGGAGTCCTTCAACGTCAAGCAGGGCGACGAAGTCACAGTCTACGTCACCAACATCGACGAGGTGGAGGACCTGACGCACGGCTTTGCCATCGTCAACTATGGCATCAACATGGAAGTCGCTCCACAGGCTACCGCGTCCGTGACCTTCAAAGCCAGCAAGCCCGGTGTCTACTGGTACTATTGCTCGTGGTTCTGCCATGCGATGCATATGGAAATGAAAGGCCGTATGTTTGTAGAGCCTCAGGCGGCCTGATGCCCCGTTGGACAACCATAATGATGGCGGCCTTTTTGGCCGCCATCACCTCGGCCGCTGACGCTGTGGACCATATCGTCGCGCCGTCGGACCGGGTTACGCTTTCGAGCGTCGTCGACAAGGCGGCCGCCGGCGATCGCATTATCCTGCGCGCCGGCGCCTTCTCCGGCCGCTTGGTAATCAGGAAGACCCTGACCGTGGAAGGCGACCCCGGTTCGGCGATCGTCGGTGACGGAACGGGCACCGTCGTCACGATTGACGCTCCGGACGTTGTCCTAAGAGGAGTCGGCATCAGCGGCTCCGGGATGGACCTCGAGACAATGGACTCGGGTGTATTCGCCACTCAGGCGGCAACGGGGGCATTGATCGAGAACAACGTCCTGACAGGCAACCTCTACGGCATCTACGTTCACGGCGCGGCGAAATCTCTGACCCGCCGGAACCGGATCACCGGACTGACGGACGGGCGATTGAGCGAGTCCGGCAACGGTGTGACCGTTTGGAACGCCCCCGGTGCCAAGGTCCTCGACAATGACATCAGTTTTGGCCGCGACGGCATCGCCACCAATGCCAGCAAACGCAATGTCTTTAGCGGTAACCGCTTCACCAATGTCCGCTTTGCCATCCATTACATGTACACCAACGACAGCGAAATCAGCGGGAACGTATCGATCGGAAATCTCGTCGGTTATGCCATCATGTTTTCAAACCGCCTGAGGATCGTCGACAACGTTTCGGACGGTGACAGGGATCATGGCCTTCTCCTGAATTTCGCGAACAACTCCCTGGTGTCGGGCAATTCCGTGCGCGGCCATCTACAGCCGGAAAGCCGGTGGACACTGGCCGGGACACGCGCTTCGAGCGAGGACCTCCCGGTGGACGACAGCGCACCGCAGGAAGAGGGTGACCAGTCCGGGTTTCGACCGGGTCCCGAGAAATGCGTCTTCATCTACAACGCGAACAAGAACCGCATCCTGGACAACGAATTCAACGGCTGCGCGATCGGCATTCATTTCACTGCGGGATCGGAAGGCAACGTGATGACCGGAAACGCCTTCGTCAACAACCGCAACCAGGTCAAGTACGCGGGCACCAGATACGTTGACTGGTCGGTCGACGGCCGTGGCAACTACTGGAGCGACAACCAGGCCTTCGATCTCGACGGCGATGGGATCGGGGACAATCCATATCGCCCCAACGATCTCATGGACAAGGTACTGTGGACTTCGCCGCAGGCGAAGGTGCTGACCACAAGCCCCGCTGTCCAGGTGATCAGATGGGCGCAGGCTCAATTTCCGGCGTTGCTGCCGGGCGGCGTGGTTGACAGCCACCCGCTGATGGCGCCTCCGGCGCACAGGGAGGTGCTTCAGTGACGAAACCCGCAGTCATCGTATCCGGTATTGCGAAGCGCTACGGAAAGGTCAGCGCCGTAAGGGATGTCTCGTTCCAGCTGAACGATGGCGAGATCGTTGCCCTGGTCGGCCACAATGGAGCCGGCAAGACGACGATCGTCAAGTTGCTGCTGGGTCTGATACGCCCGTCGGAAGGTAGCGTCGAGGTCCTCGGAGAAGACCCCGCAAGAGGTGACTTCGCGGTCCGCCAGCGCCTTGGCTACCTGCCGGAAAGCGTCGCCTTCCACATGGCTCTGACGGGGCGCGAAACCCTCGCGTTCTACGCCCGGCTGAAACGGATCGAAACGTCGCGAGCCGAGGAACTCCTGGACAGGGTGGGTCTCGCGGCGGAAGCCGCGGACCGACCGGTCCGCACCTATTCCAAAGGGATGCGTCAACGTCTGGGCCTTGCCCAGGCTCTCCTCGGTCAACCGCGCGTCCTCCTCCTCGACGAGCCGACGAGCGGACTTGACCCCGCCTTACGGCGGAGGTTCTACGACCTGCTCGACGATCTTCGATCAAGCGGCACGACCATCCTTTGTCATCCCACGCGCTTACCGAACTCGAGGACCGCGCGGACCGTGTCCTGATCCTCAACGAAGGCGTCAAGATCGCCGACGGAACGATCGAAAGCCTGAGACGCATCGCACGGCTTCCCACGAAGATCAGCGTGACACAGACGGAAGGCGGTGACGCGTCCCTTTCCTGGATGACTTCATGCCATGCCTGGACGAAAACGGGACCCGAAACCTTCGAGACCGAGGTCACGATGGAAGACAAAATCTCCCTTTTGAAGGAGGTGACAGGCAATCCTGCTGATGTCGCGGCCCTGCACGTGACGGAGCCGACCTTGGACGATCTCTACGCACATTTCCTGAACAGTCGGAGGGCGGCCCAGTGAAGAACATCCTGATCATCGCACGCAAGGAAGTGCGGGAGGGCCTTCGAAACCGATGGGTCCTCGCGACGACACTCCTGCTTGCGGCGCTTTCGTTGACGCTTTCGTTCCTCGGAAGCGCGCCGACTGGCAACGTCGGGGTCAATCAGCTCGACGTGGTAATCGTAAGCCTGTCGAGCCTGACGATCTTTTTGGTGCCGCTGATCGCCCTTTTGCTGTCGCATGACGCGATCGTCGGCGAAATGGAACGGGGGACAATGCTCCTGCTGCTGAGTTATCCGGTAAGCAGAAACCAGGTCATCCTCGGAAAGTTCGTCGGGCACCTTGCGATACTCGCGTTCGCGACTCTGTTCGGCTACGGAGCGGCCGCCGCCGCGTTGGCTGTCACCGGTACCGAGATCGACACGGCAAGCTGGTCGTCTTTTGTGACGATGCTCTGCTCTTCGGTATTGCTTGGGGCGGTGTTTATCGCCATCGGCTACCTTGTCAGCGCCAGTGTCCGGGAGCGCAGCACCGCAGGAGGTGTGGCCATCGGCATATGGCTATTCTTTGTATTGATCTATGACATGGCGCTTCTCGGCGCCTTGGTCGCCTCGGGCGGGCACGCGCTGCCAGGCGGGTTGCTGGATGGGCTCCTGCTTCTCAACCCCACCGACGCGTATCGCATGCTCAATCTGGGCTCGGGAGAGGCGAGCGCCCTTTCGGGGCTTGGAGGGGTTGCCGAGCATACGGGGCTCACCGCCACCGTACTTGTCGGTGCGCTATTCGGCTGGGTCGTCCTCCCGCTTTCGCTGGCGGCCGCAAGATTCTCGAGGAGAGACCTATGAAGAAGTTCAGGATGCTGGCGCCGTTCGTGTCGATGCTGCTGCTGGCGGGCTGCGAAGGGGAGCAGAAGGCGGTCCCGCCCGCACCCTTCGCGCTGAATGCCGAGGCGATCGGTCGATACTGCGGAATGAATGTCCTGGAGCATGCAGGACCCAAAGGCCAGGTGATACTGGACGCTCGCGTGGGTGAACCCTTCTGGTTTTCTTCGGCGCGTGACACTCTGGCGTTCACAATGATGCCGGAAGAGCCGAAGGACTACGCCGCAGTCTATGTGTCGGACATGGGCAAGGCTCCCAGCTGGGAAACGCCGGGGGAGACAAACTGGATAGACGCCAAGTCCGCGTTCTACGTCATCGGAAGCGCGTTGCGAAGCGGCATGGGCGCGAGCGAGACCGTTCCGTTCTCCAGCCGCGACGCCGCCTTGAAGTTCGCCGTCGAAAACGGCGGCGAGGTGAAGTCATTCGACGACGTTCCGCGCGACTACGTCCTCGGTAATGGCGAAGCAGAAGCCCCGAACGACCAAGACTCCGCGAGAGAACCTCAGAAGAATGAGACGAAGGGACAGGATCATGGTTAAGACCTACAGTCGCCGAAGGGCCATTGCGATCTTCGCCGCGGTCGCGGGACTGCCGTTGCTGACAGGTGCAAGGTCGGTCGGCGATCCCGTGGCTTGGAACGGGTACGCTCTGGGAGCGCCCGCGACGCTGATCCTGAACCATCATGATCGCGCCGAGGCGGGGCGGCTCATCGAGCGTGTCGTGGCGGAGGTAGCCCGGCTTGAGGCCATCCTCAGCCTCTACCGCGAGGACTCGGCTCTGGTCGAACTCAACAGGGCGGGTTTCCTAATCGCTCCGCCATCTGATCTGGCGGCACTGCTGGATGCGTCCCGCGTATTCTGGAACAAGACGGGCGGCGCGTTCGATCCGACCGTCCAGCCGCTCTGGGCAACTTATCGGGACCACTTCAGCCGACCCGATGCCGACCCGTCCGGTCCTTCGCAAGGCGATCTCGGCCGCGCTCTTTCCCGTGTAGGCTTCGATGGTGTCAGGAATGACGAGGACAAGGTCGTCATGGGCAAGAAGATGGCCATCACCCTCAACGGCATTGCCCAGGGATACGTAACGGACAGGATCGTTGATATCCTTCGGGAAGCCGGGGTGACCAGCTGTCTCGTGGACATGGGCGAAGAACGCGCGATCGGTTCCAGGCAGGACGGAAGTCCGTGGAGGGTAGGGCTTGCCGAAAGTCAGGATTCCGAGAGGCCGGACCAAATTGTCCGAATCGTCAACAGGGCGGTTGCGACATCGAGCATGTCGGGTTTCCGTTTCGACGAAGCAGGCAAATTCGGCCACATACTCGATCCACGGAAGGGAGCTGTTGCGGCGTTGTACAGACGCGTCTCTGTTGTCGCGGATGACGCGGCTACAGCCGACGCGCTATCCACTGCCTTCAACCTGATGCAAGAGGATTCCATCGATTCGGCCATTCAATCGTTCCCTGAAGTGACAGTCGATCTCGTTCGCGCGGCCGGATCGAGGATTCGGCTAGGACGACAGATATAGAGGCCGTTAGAATTTCGATTTCGAGACTTCGCCTCTCTCGACCTGGGCAGGGCTATTCGAAGACCTGTTTGTTCTCCGACAAAGTCGCCATTGCGGGGTCTTCTATTGTCGAAGGGGCCGGCGCTTAGCGCCTTTATTCTCACGACAGGAGAGACCTGATGTCAAACCCGACCCCCGTTCCGGAAATAGACGTGCGGCAGATTCCGCCCGGTCATCGACACCCCGCCATCTTCGGCGTGCTCACCTCTCTACAGCCGGGAGGCGCTATGCAGGTAACGAGCGATCACGACCCGCGCCCGCTGCATACCCAGATCGAATCCCGGTATCCGGACGAGTTCGGATGGTCGTACCTCGAGCAGGGCCCAGACGTATGGCGGGTCGAGATCAAGCGGGCCGAAAGTTCGGGATGCGATTGCTGCTGCGGAAACTGATGGAGCTGGGCAATGCACGGAGCGTCGATATCCCGCTGGACAATGGCCTATTTCGCCGCTTCGCTCGCGTTTCTTATGAGTGGACTGGTACTGATGGGTTGCGGATATGGCCTGCCTATCGGCGCACTGGGCACTCCGGAAACACTGGCCGTCCTGCATGTCATAGCAGTTGGATGGCTGGGGCTGCTTTTTGCGGGAGCGCTTCTGCAGTTTGTCCCCGTCCTGGCAGCCACCCATCTTAGACTGCCGTGGTTGGCCGGGCCTGCGCTCGTTCTCCTGATCCTTGGCCTGGCGGTCCTCTCTCTCGGTTTCACTGCACTTTCGGGTCGGATAACCCTTCACCTCGAGGTTATGCCCTTGGGAGGTGTTTTCCTCTCGTCGGGATTCACAATGCTGACCGTGTCGCTCGCCACCACCATCATCGCTGAGAAGTCGTTCGACGTTCCCGGTATCCTTGTCTTGAGCGGACTAGCGGGACTTGTCGCCACGGCACTCACGGGAAGCGTATTCGCGGGTGTGCTTTCAGGCCTTGTCGATTTTCCGGATGTGGCTTTGCGTCTCTCAGACCTCGCTCCGTTTCATGCGGCGTCGGGCCTACTGGGGTGGATGACCATCACCGCCGTCGGAGTGAGCTATCGTCTGTTTGCGATGTTCCTGCTCGCTCCGGAGGTGAAAGGAAGCAGCAGACGCACGGTTTCAACCGCACTTTGCGCACTCTTGTTTCTGTGCGCGGCTGTCGCGTCAGGTCTGCACGGAACGAGCTTCTCGGCCATGTCGACAGCCGTCGCCGTCTTGGCGACCGGCGTCTCGACAGTCTTCTACGTCATCGACGTCTGGAGGATGTTTAGAGCCAGGCGGCGCAAGGTTCTGGAGCTCAACTCCGTCGCGGGTCTGGTGGCTCTCGGTTTTCTGGTGGCGGGCGTAGCGCTGCTGCAGTTGGCCTGGTTTTCCGGTGTCAGCATTCCTGTCGGTACCGCCGCCTTCTACGCACTAGCTCTGGGTTGGCTATCGGGTCTGGGCCTCTCCCAACTATTCAAGATCGTCCCGTTTCTGACGTGGCTGGAGACCTACGGTCCCGTCATGGGACGCGGGGCCGTTCCCAGGGTGCAGGACCTCGTCAACGAGCGCCGTGCGAGGGGATGGTTCGTCATATTCTATCTTTCGGTGACTGTCGGGGCAGGCGCCATCCTTGCCGATGCGGGGCTGTTTCTCCAGGCCGCAAGCCTCTGTCAAGGCGCTGCCGTCATCGGCCTGGCCGTGGAATACCTCCGCGCGCGCCGCTTGATCTACGCACCCGCCGATGTGCGCCTTCCCGACGGGGCGGTTATGCCACGTCTATTCTACGCCAAGACAAATCATCAGGAGTGAAAACATGGCACTGGAATTCATCGAGCTCGACGTGAGGCCAATTCTCGCAAACGGCGGCGCGCCTTTCCCGGCGATCATGACAGTGGTGGAGCGCCTCGCCCCCGGGCAGGGACTGATGCTGCTCGCGCCTTTCAGTCCGCAACCGTTGTTCAAGGTGATGGAGGAAAAGGGATACGTACACCGGGTTTCCGAACTCGATAGCGGCGACTTCGAAGTGAAGTTCACGCCACGCACAACCGAAGTTCTTGTCTCCGAGAACGTGCGTGATGGAGACGACTGGCCGGAGGCGACGCGCTCCTTCGATTTTTCCGAACTCGACCCGCCACAGCCGATGGTCCGCATCCTCTTAGAACTGGAGACCATGTCGCCTGGGGACGTGCTCTTCGCCGTTCTCGGACGCGAGCCGATCTTCCTGTTCAGGGAACTGACGAAAAGAGGCCACAAATGGGCTGGCAGCTATGACAGCGACGGTGAAATGTTCCGGCTGATGATCAAAACCGGGACCATGGCATGATGACCCGCGATACGGAGCTGTCGCTAGAGCAACAAGCGGTCATGGACGCCCTTCAAGGGGTCATAGACCCCGAGATCGGGCGGAGCGTGGTCGATGTCGGACTGATCTACGACGTCCATCCGGGGAGGGCCACATGTTGGGTATCACCATGACAACCACGACCCGGGGATGTCCCGCAACGCTGTTCCTGATGGACGCCGTCCGGGAACGCGCACTTGGCTTAGGAAATACGACCGCGTGGAAGTTCGCTTGACATACGAACCGCCGTGGTCGCCGGAAATGATGGCAGAATGATCGAGACATAGCGCGTTTCAGGACCCGAGCGGTGTCTCGAATTCGGGGTTTCGTCCGAAGGCGATATGTCACGCCGCGCGGGCGGAAGGCTTCCTTCTGAAGAGTAGCATCGGCGCGTACTCGATCAGGTACAGCCCAAATGCGCCGATCCACAAGGCGGCCGCAACGGAATAGACCGCGACGATGTGCTCCGGAATGAGGGTCGCGAGTGGCCTGGTCAAAGCGCATAGGAATATCGCGCCGTAGGAAAAGCAGGTTGGGAACGAAGCGGTGAGTTCCCTTCCCGTGTGACCTCTCGTGGCGCGGGTCATGACAGCAAGCATCATCGCGCTGACAGTGCCCACGGTGAAGACGTGTATGGCCGCCGACAGGTCCAATAACGCCGCCGCCGAAAGAGATATGGCCGTGAAGCCGATAGGCACGAAGGCATATGCGACGTGCAGGACCATCACCAACGGCTCGGCGGAAGTCTTCCATCCACCCCATCTCCTGAGCCGTACGGAGTGCAGCACGGCGGCAAGGCACGCGGCGATCGCTGTCGGAGTGCCTTCAGGCTGCGCGATCCAGAGCACGAAAACGGGAACGGTTAGAACAATGGTCGCCAGGTCGAACCTGTTATACGGAACGGGGAAATCGGTCCTGCCCGCTTTGCTCAGCCAGTTCCGGGTGAAGCTCGGCAACATCCTTCCTCCGACTATGACGATCATCATCGTGAGGCCCGCCAGAGCCAGCCGCGTGGAATGGTCAGCCCCGCCGCCCAGGACCGTCTCGTAGTGATAGCAGGCATTCGCGATCGCGAGCGCGCCGAGACCAGCGACGACTCTCAGGTCCGACCATTTTCGTCCGGCTAGGATCTCGCGCAAGCACACGACGAGCATGGTGGGCAGAAACGCGCTTTCCACCAGAATCGAAGGCAGCAGCCCAAATGCGTCCGGGGCCAGCATAACGGCTCGCCCGGCAAACCAGATAAGAAACAGAAGCATCAACGGCCTTCCGGATACAGGAAGGCGACCTGTCCAGTTCGGAACCGCTGTCAGCAGAAAACCTGCGACAATGGCCGAGCCGAAGCCGAATAGCATTTCGTGTGCGTGCCAGGCAGGAGCGCCATAACTGCCGCCGATGTCCATGCGGCCGGAAATCGCCGCTATCCAGACGGCCATCGCAACGCACGCCCAGGCGGCGCCTCCAAGAAAGAACGGGCGGAAGCCATACGAAAACAGAACGGGTCCCGTCGCTGACAAACCTCGAGGTATGCCGCCCTTGCGGCGCTGGGGTTCAATGGTGTCGTGGGCCATCTATCGCTCCTGTTGTTACCTGGAGGATAGGACAGCCATGATCACGGGTCTTTGCGCGAAAACAAGCTTAGGTCGGTGGACGAAGATGCCGATGCGTGATGCAGAGCAAAGATGTATTCCGGCAGCCGTTCCAAACGGTCGTCGTGATCCGATCCAAAAGAGCATCTCGCGCGCCCCAGCACTTCCTGGTCGTATGCGACCGATATTAGCATCGGCGCGGCACGGTGTTGTTCCATGTCAAACATTCCGCCACTGGAAACTGCTACGGTCGCCCCAGTCGCGCACGGGAGGCATCGTTGAAACTAGATAAATCGGTCGTCAAGTCCTTCCCCATGTTCGAGAAGATGCCTGACGGCGATATTGAGGCCTTACTCGCGCTGGCCGTCTCCCGACGCATCTGCCCCGGAGATGCGTTCTTTGAACAGGGCGGCCCGGCAACACACTTCTATCTGCTTATCAACGGCCGACTGAAAGTCACGCAGGTGACCCCTGACGGACAGCAGATCATCGTTCGTGTCGTCCATCCAGGCGATCTGTTCGGTTTTGCCAGAGCGCTCAGACGTGCCGACTATCCGGGCACGGCAATCGCGGCTATGGAAAGTCTGGCCCTTAGCTGGCCGACCGAGCTATGGCCGCAATTCATCAACCGAAGCCCCCATCTTGCCGTCAGCGCGCTCAATACCATAGGACAGCGGCTGGAAGAGGCCCACACCCGCATCCGTGAAATGTCGACGCAGGAGGTGGAACGAAGAGTGGCCCATACCGTCATCCGCCTCAGCAAACAGGCGGGCAGGGCGGAAGGGACGGGGATCAGGATCGACTTCCCGATTTCCCGGCAGGACATTGCCGAGATGACGGGGACGACGCTTCACACCGTGTCCCGGATTCTGAGTTCGTGGGAAGCGATCGGTCTCGTGAAAGGTGGTCGACAAAAGCTCCTCTTGCGAGACCCCGCCGGATTGCAGGCCTTGGCGAACGCGCTTGAATAGACGTCTGGAGCCATCATTTTTCGGCAGGGAGTCCCCCAGCCGCTACTGATCTCCGAGTAATGATATTAAATCTTGATATAGGAATGACGATAAGCAATCGTTCTCTTTTGGAGATTTTTGTAGCGTCACTGGCGCGTTTTGAATGGACACAAATTTGTTTGTCGAGTGCAGCCCAAACGGGGACTTCACCCTGGATTCGAGCGAGATCGCTTCCCGGTTTGGGGTGTCGCAATCGGATTTCCGCAGGTACATTCAGCGTGGTCTTGTCGCCAGTTCTGTAGAGATCGGTTCGGATGAGCACGCAGGGACGAGGCGTCTGTCGCTACGCTTCGGCAATCGTCAATGGTGCGCAATCGTCGATATGGAAAATACGGTTCAGCACGAGGAGCTGACGTTCCTCAGTGGTAGATCGTCGAGACGAACACCGCGTCCATGAATACTGTCTTCAAAGGAAGCGTGCACTGCATTTGCCGATGACAGGAGCAGGAATATGCCGCAAAAAATGCAGCGCATTGGTGGTGGAATGGACAATGAATTGCAAGCAAGGCCCGCTCATGATGTCGATATCGGCAATCGGGCGGATGAGGAAATGAAGGCGCTGGGCATTGATCGCGCCTTGATTAGCGCAGTGGTCGATACATTTTACGCGCGCGTGTTAAAGCATCCGGAGCTCGGTCCGGTTTTCGACGCACGTCTTTCGGGACGCTGGTCGGAGCACACACTGAAAATGAAAAGCTTCTGGTCAGCGGTTGCCTTCCGAGATGGCACATATGGGGGAAACCTGTTCAGGCCCATCTAGGGGTAGCCAACCTGACGCCAGAACTGTTCCCAAAATGGCTGGAACTGTTTGAAAAAACGCTGGACGACGTTGTGACGAATGAAGAAGCCAAGGCATGGTTTGTGGCGGCGGCGCAGCGTATCGCGCGAAGCCTGACGCTGTCATTATTCTACAATCCGGCACTCGATGACCCTAACCGGCGGTCATAAATGGCAACGAGCTTCTCGGCCGATCGCCGAGCTATCACCATTTGCAATGCCGACACACTCCTGAAATCGATGAGATCGAATAAATTGCCTCGCCTGACGAACGACAGGCTGATCTTTAAGTCGAGCTCCATAAGAGACAGGAATGCAAGCTTGAGCCAGAAGCCGTTCTCGTTCAGACCGCTTTGATCGATACTCCCACCCACCGGTGCCGCCTTTCGCCGGAACACGACCTCCAGCCAACATATTGTATCGTCCGTTGGCAAGACGGGATGTCAGGCATACCAGTCAACCAAATTCTCCTTGATGGCCTGTGGTCCATAAGCATTGCTCGCTCCTATGCTTGAACGCCGTTCGATATGGAAAAACAAACAAAAGGCACACGGCTGAGAGGACTATGCCGATCTCATGCCGTAAATTGCCGCCCAACGGTATCGAGAGCATCAGGCCGCTCGCAAAAACGAGGCTCCCGATCGTTGCTGCCAAGTTGGAATAAGTGAAGGTCACCGCCGACAACGCCAGACTGGCGGCGAGCGTCGTCATGACGGGTGTATGCACAGCAAGGGCATTGTTTCGGTAAAGGATCAGAAATGGGTTCCAGCTGAGCGCAATGGCCGCCGTTAGACAGACTGGAATGTGAGGTAGCGCTAAGCGAACTCATCGGTCGGCCGACCTGCTCGACATTGAGCTTCCCTTCGGTGGCGGCCTGATAAGAGACTTCGCCGAGATTGCTGTAGACAACCTCCTAAGCTCACCGCGGGGTTCTCCTTCATAGCGGAATTTTGTGTTGAGGGGAGCGGCCGCGTTATGTAGCTATGATCAGTCGCGACGGAATGCGGTAGTTTTCAATTGTGTAGCAGGAGGCATCTTTGCTGAAAAATCTGGTTTTCATCACGACAATGTTCTTTAGCAATTTTGCGCTGGCCGAAGAGCAGAGTGTCTTGCTGTCGGGCGGACAGATCAGTGTGCCGGTCGGCCTTACCGTACAGGTCAAAGCACTAAGCATTGGTAGCGATGCCACCAAAATACGCCTTCAGGCGAGCTTCGACAGCCACAAAACCAATTTTGTTAACATGAACGATCAGGAGAATGCTTACATATCCTGGGGAGACGGTGAGCAAGACCGGTTGCACATGCGCCAGATTGCAGACAACAAATGGATGAGGGTCGTTAATGGCACGACGATGGAGGGGGACTTGATCTTTCCCGGTGTCATTCCTGCAGGCGTCACGAAGGTCGCGCTCGTTTTCAATGCGGGAAATTCAGGTGAAGATACAAATGCGCCAGGGGTGACCATCCCGTTGGAACTGAAGAAATGAGGGCACCCGTCTTCCTTGCTCTCCTCATGGCCAGTCCGGCCGCCGCGTCGGACTACGCGGTGGTGTTCAAAGACGGTTCGTTGCTCGATCAGCAATCGGTATTCCGGGAAATGACTTTTCCAGCGTCGACTTTCGTCGAGAAAATGCAGCCTAGCAGCGAGTCCTTTTCCACGGCGGGCTCTTCGTTCGGATTGAAAGATATGAGCGAGGAAACGCGGGTAAGGACGGAAACGGCCCTTTCCGAACTCGGCGCAAAACCGGAGGGTGGCCGCATCATCGTCGACCTGCCAAGCGATATTCTCTTCGATTTTGACAAGGCCGACATTCGACCGGACGCGCGTCCGGTTCTTACGAAACTGGCAAACGTTTTGGCGGCGATGAAGGAAAGGCGCGTTTCTATCATCGGTCATACAGATTCCAAAGGAAGCGACGACTATAACGACCGCCTGTCGAGCCGCCGGGCAATTTCCGTGAAAACCTGGCTTTCGGAGAGCGGCATAACGTCGGAAATGACGACGGAGGGGAAAGGCGAACGATTTCCGGTCGCCCCCAATGAGACGGCTGGCGGTGTGGATGATCCAAAAGGCCGACAGTTGAACCGCCGCGTCCAGCTTATTATCGGAGACGAATGACATGGCACTGACGGCTTGCCCTGAATGCGAAGGCAAAGTGTCCGATAAGGCTTTTGCCTGTCCATCATGCGGTTACCGGCTGGCCCAGCAAAAAGGTGGGAGTGCCTGGCCTGGCGTGCTCGGCGGTGTTGCAGGGACCTATATCTCGGCGCAGACGCTTGTTGCGATCATCGTTGGAAGCATAATGTTCGTTGCGTTTGCCGCCATCATGATCGCCGCCATCTTGAGTTAGCGGGCAATCCGCAGACATGACGTTTTCGTCTTGGCGTTCGCTAACCAGCAGCGACACACCATTTCAGCGAGGTGCGGATATCCTCCAGCGAGCGTCTCGTAGTATCTTACCGAGTGGCCGGCCCCACTCCGCAAGGACGCGCACTTGTTTGAGATTTTGGCATGCAGTCCGACGCTGGGCGGTATTGAATTAGAAACCGCGCATGGCAAATTCGCGGCCTTCGCCGAGACACATGATCTGCTGGTGTCGGAAACAAATGTGCTCGCGGGATCACGCCCGCGGCGCGACCGGGATCCGCAGGTGCGGTAGGCGTTTGACTCTGCGCTGTCGGTTCAAAACCGGCCCTAGTGCAGGTGCTAGAGGCGCTCGATCCGTGTGGCCTGCAGGTAAAATTGGTTAGGGCGGCATGAGCTCATTTCGGCTCCGAGAAATACCGCCCGGGCGTTACGCCGAAGGCCTTGCGAAAGCCGGCGACGAAGGCGCTGGGCCCTTCATAACCCAGCCTGTCTGAAATCTCCGCGATCGGGATGCCGAAGGACAGAAGCTCCACCGCCTTCATCAGCCGCGCCTGTCGCCGCCAGGCTCGATAGCTCAGCCCCGTCTCGGCAAGAAAATGTCGCTCGAACGATCGTTCCGAAAGCGCAGCGCGCTGGGCGACATCGGCAAGACTATCCGTCCGCGCGGGATCAGCGATCAGTTCGCCAATCGCCCGGCGCAGGCGTTCCGAGCTTGGCATCGGCAAATGCAGCGGCGCAACAGGTACTGTAGCCAGTTGGTCGATTATCACTTGCGCGAGCCGGCCGGCTGGCCCCTGGCCAGCTTCCTCTGGCGGATAATCCAGGAAAGCCAGGATAAGCTCGCGCAGTAGCGGCGACAGGCGGATGACCGATGGCTGGCTGGGCAGATGCGCCACCGCCTCGGGCCGGAAAAACAGGTAGCGCAATGAGGACCGCTGAAGATACTGGACGGCGTGTAGCACATTGGATGGAATCCATAATGCTCGCTCTGGCGGCACTATGAATGTGCCCCGATTTGTTTCAACCGTCACCGAGCCCGAGACGATATGGAAAAGCTGCGCGCGCCTGTGGCCGTGCAGATCGAATTCAACGCCCCGGTCCATCACGCCCGCAAAGCCGACAACGGCGGCTGGATAGTCCACCGCTTCGTCGAGACTGAGATCGGGGTGCGTGAGATTGGCCGGATGGATCATCCCTGATGGTCTAGCCGGCAGCGTGGAATGGCGCAAGCACAGTGGCGACTCGAAAACATAGATCGGCGGAATGACGCTAACACGATCAAGGTCGATGGGAATAAGTTTCTTTCATGGAGCCGCAATGGCGGATGCAAGAACCTTGGGAGTAGCGGATATGTGCGAGATTACAGCGAGCAGCGATCATCAGCCGGCTGCGAATGCAAAGCGTTCTGTGGATCCAGTTTCGGCACGGAAGGTGCTGCAAGGCTTTATCGCTCATATTAGCCAGGAAGTCTGGATCCGGCGCGAAATCGCAAGGGCCCGCGCACTAGATGATCAGGTTCTCGCCGACATCGGTCTCGAACGTCGCGATATCAAACAGGCCGTTCGAGACGGGCGGTTCCGCGAGGCCAGCCACAACAATTCGAGGCGATCGAGTTCTCTGCAGATTTCCCCACTAAAGTTCTTTGAGGGTGGCCGACCATCACCAGTCCGAAGTTCTTCCAGACGTTGACGGCGATGAAGAGCAGTCCTTTGATGCGATTGACGTGGAAGACGCGCTCGGCGATCAGAGTTTTCCGCTCCCGGCCGATCCGTCGGTTGTCGTCTTCCTCGCGTGAGAGAAGTTTGACGATTGAGCACGCAGGTGGCTCGCCACGTTTCATGCCACCAAAGCGCGGATCAGCGTTTCGCCGTCGATACGGTCGGTCTTCGCCCGGCGATGTCGACGCGGCATGGCATTTGATGCGGCTTCTACAATGTGCTCTCGATCCAAGCTTCCTTGCTGAGCACTCGTCCCAGCCCGAAGCCGTCCGGCCCGGCCTCCTGGATCACTACCAGTGGGTAAAGCATGTTCTTTCGCCGAGTGGCTTTCTGACGAAGCGCTGCAAAGAACGAGAACAAGCCGGCAATATCCCCTCTAGTAACGGAGTGGCGGGACATCTTCTCGCCGCCAGGTGACAGGCACTTGAGCGCTTCGCGGCGGAGCGCGAGGGTTTCCGTATCTTGGCGGAACCGTTCCTGATTATCAGGCAAACGATCGCTGTGGGCTGAGCGGTGGTTCGGTTCCTGCAGTGCGAAGGCATCGGGCCATGTAACGTATTGAAAAATGACCGCGCGTGCGCCCAATGTATATCCCATTGACATATCCCGGAGGAAGCGCTATGTACATCATATAGTCTGTGATGCAATCTGGAGAGACGTAGGGTGGAACAGGGTGCAGTATTCCAGAGCAATCGAAGCCAAGCCATCCGTCTTCCCAAGGCAGTCGCTTTGCCTGATGACGTAAAGCGCGTCGATATTGTAGTCGTTGGACGCACTCGCATTATCGCGCCTGCAGGCGAGGTCTGGGACAGCTGGTTCGAAGGAGCGGCCGCCACATCCGACTTCATGAGTGAGCGTGATCAGACCGCCTCCCAGGAGCGCGAGGCATTTTAATGCTGAAGTACATGCTGGACACCAACATTTGTATTTTCACAATCAAAAATCGACCACAGCAGCTGCGCGAGGCGTTCAATCGTTTCCGTGATCAATTGTGCATCAGCTCGGTCAGTTTGATGGAACTGATTTACGGAGCTGAAAAGTCAGCCAGTCCTGAAAAGAACCTTCCCGTTGTGGAGGGCTTTGCGGCGCGCCTTGAAGTGTTACCGTACGATGAACCGGCAGCAAGCCATACCGGTCAATTGCGGGCCGAACTGGCGCGCAGTGGAACTCCAATCGGTCCATATGATCAATTGATTGCAGGACATGCTCGCTCGCGTGGGCTGATTATGGTTACGAACAATCGAAGGGAATTCGATCGCGTTCCCGGCTTACGGGTGGAAGATTGGACGGGTTAGTCTCAAACGTTTGCTCACCGTAGCCATCGACAACCCAGGATGATGTCTCTCCGCAGAAACCTACTGCCGGGTCAAAGGTTCGTATTGGTTCAAGGCGTAGGATGGATAGGTGCCGCTTACCCATCGCTCCCGTTTTTCGACCGGCGATGGCATCGCGGTCGGGAAACGAGGTTGTCGTCGATGCTCGCTGTTATGGTCGCCGCCATGGAGCTCGGGCCTGAAGGAGCATGATCGTCTGGCGCTGGCGCGTAAGATGACGGAGCGGCGGCTGGTCGGGAGGCTGACGTCGACAAAGCTGCCGGGGCCGATCGATTTGGTTGTCTCACGGCCGCTGGTGTCGGCCGGTATGATCGCGAGAGAACTTGCCGTCACGCTGCGGGCGGCGCTGCGGATTGTCGAGGTGTTGGGGTTGCCGGAATGGCGGGGAGGGACTTCCCGGTGTGGGGCGTGATCTAGCACTACTTTGGCAGATACGGGCAAGGCTGGTTTGAGATGATTTGCGCTCTCTTTGCGGATTTCGCTAAATCGGGACAGCGGTTTCAGCAAGTCGCGGACAAGCGTTTCGCTAAGTCGCGGACAACGGATGCGATCGAATCCCTGTTGCCTTGTTGCTGTTATGCGTGATTGATTTCGGTTATTTCGTCGCCGGTCAAGAGCGTCGGCGTTTTTCGTTTGCGCATGCTGTCGCCTTCGAGAGTGATGCGGTGTGCGTTGTGAACAATGCGATCCAAAATCGCATCGGCCAAAGTGGCTTCTCCAATCATTTCGTGCCAGGCGGCCACCGGAAGCTGAGCTGTGATCAGGGTCGATTTCCTTCGATATCGCTCCTCGAAGATCTCGAGCAAATCGAGGCGCTGTCGGTCATTCAGGGTATGGGTTCCCCAGTCATCCAACACCAGCAACTGAACACGTGCCAGCTTGTCGATGAGGCGCGGAAAGCGTCCATCGAGCCTGGCAAGTGCAAGATCCTCGAAGAGCCGCGGCATACGAACGTAGAGGACAGAGTAGTCGAGGCGGGCCGCCTGTCTCGCAAAGGCGCAGGCAATCCAAGTCTTTCCAGTGCCCGTTTGGCCTGTCAGGATCAGGTTCTCGTTTGCCTTCAGCCATGCACCCTGCGCCAAGGACAAGACATTGCGACGATCAAGGCCGCGGTGAGATCCAAAATCGATGTCTTCGATCGAGGCATTGGCAAATCCAAGCTTTGCCGTGGCGAGCCGGTTGGTCAGCCGTCGGTCGGTTCGGAGTGCGATCTCGCGGTCGAGCATGAGGCCAAGCCGTTCGTCGAAGCTAAGATCATTTCCATGAACTTGCTCAATAAGTTCGCGATAGGCGGTTGCCATTCCGGCAAGACCAAGCGCACTCATCTGGTCCAGTGTTGGATGTGTCAACATTTGATGTCCTTTCATTCGTAGTAGGTTTTGCCGCGGATATTGCCGTGCGGCGGTGCCGGCTTTACGGTCTCGCTTGCGGCAGGAGCCTGATCGAGACCAGATCTGAGAATGTTGGCGACGGACGAATAGGTCAGTGCATTGATGATCAACGCACGCTCACAGGCCAGCTCTAGCCGATCGGTTTCGTAACGACGCGCCAGGAAGAGAATGCCCTGAGCGGATCTGTAGCCTTGCTCCGGATGCGGCCGATCGCTAAGCAGACGCTCGATAAATATCGCCGTATTGGCCCCAACCTTCGCCGCTTCCTTGCGCAACGTGTGAGGCGTCATGTTTGCATAGCGCTGGTGAGCTTTCGGCATATGCTCATTGACCGTGATGTGGCCGGAACGCTGGGAGCTTCGGATGTGGCTGGCGACCCGCTTGTGGTCAAAGAAGATCTCGACCGCTCGATATGTCAGCCTGATATCGACCTTCCTGCCGATCAGACCGTGCGGAACGGAATAGAACGTCTTGTCGACGTCGACATGGTAATCGGGATGAACCTTGGTGACCTTCCATTCCGCGTATTCAAACGGCGTTGGCGGCAGTGGTTTGAGCTGGGAGCGCTCGACCTCATCGAACAGGGCTCGCCGGGATTTGCCATACCGGCGCATCGTTCGGCTGTTAAGGTCCTCGATCAGAGCGCTGATGCGGATATTGAGATCGACAAGGCTGAAGAAGCGGTCGTTTCGAAGTCTGGCCAAAACCCACCTCTCGACGATTAAAACTGATCCCTCCGCGGATGGTTTATCCCGAGGACGCCTCGGGCGTGCTGGCAGTACGGTCGTATCGTAGTGTTCGGCGAAGGCAGCAAATGTCGCGTTCAACGTCGGTTCGAACCAGAGAGCCTTGGCGACCGCGGATTTGAGGTTGTCGCAGATCGTCGTCTTCGTCACCCCGCCGAAGTAACTAAAGGCTCGCTGGTTTGCCTCGATCCAATCCGGCAGCTTCTGACTGAAGCTGGCATAAGAGAACGTCAATTGTGATGCGCTCAGGACGGCCACGTAGATCTGCGCTGCCCGGATCTCGCCGGAAGAGGGATCGATGATCGGGACAGTATGGCCGGCATAGTCGCATTCCATCGAGACACCAGCCACGTGACGACTTCGATAGGTGGGTTTGGCGCGGCTCTCATAATCGGCAAAGCGGCAGCAGAACCAGGTGTAGCCGTATCCATCCGGATGGGCCTCCCGGTATTCCTGCCATAGCAGGTTGAGCGTCACGCCTTTGCGTTTCAGCTCGCTGGCCACCTTCTGCCAATTCGGCTCATCGCTGTCCCGAGGAGGACGCCCCATCCGGCGGAAGAGGCGTTGCTCCAAGAGCTCGCCATCATCCGGCCGGGTGGAAGCGGCCATGCTGCAAGCCGGCCTCCCGCGCCCGCAGCAGATACGTCGAGACCGACGTCTTGCTCATCTTCAGCCGCTCAGAAACGGCGCGTATCGACAATTCCTGGTCGAACGTCAGCCGCAGTATCGATCGAATGTCTTTCACGCCAGTATGTCTCGCTTGCTTCCGTCTAGGCATTAGGTCCTCGCTTAAAACAAGAGAACAAATTGCCAGATCGGCGCTCACAAGATTCGATCGAAATCCGCTGTCGCTTCTGTCCGCGACTTACTGAATTTGCTGTCCCGAACTTTCTGAATTCGGTGTCCGCAACTTACTGAAATCCCTGTCCGGGACTTGTGAAACCCGCACTCTCTTCATTGGGAGCGCGATATGGCCGATTTGGATACGGAGCTTTCAGCATTTTTGCAGCCATTTTTGGACAAGCTGGGACACAAGAAACGACGACAGATGTGTCCGCTTTACCTATCCGGGCTCATTGGCCCTGGTGACCGCAAGAGCATTGAGCCGATGGCGGAACGGTTTGCTCCAGGCCAGTATGATCGCCTCCACCATTTCATTTCCGATGGCGTTTGGGATGCTGCGCCTCTTGAGACTGAACTCGCGCGACAGGCGGACAGGATCGTTGGTGCATCCGATGCGTTTCTGGTGATCGATGACACCGGTCTGGCTAAGAAGGGCGATCACTCGGTCGGGGTCGCGCCGCAATATGCTTCGATGCTAGCAAGAGAGCAAATTGCCAGACGTTGGTGTCGGTGACGCTTGCGCGAGATGAGGTTCCAGTTCCGGTTGGCTTGCGTCTGTTTTTGCCCGAGAGCTGGACCAGCGATACGGAACGGCTGATCAAGGCGGGGGTTCCGGACGGCATGCGAACGTCTCGTACGAAGCCGGAGATTGCTCTTGCCGAGATCGATCGGTTGACCGCGTCGGTGTCCGGTTTGGCACAGTGTTGGCAGACGCAGGCTACGGCCTATCAGCCGCTTTCCGACAGGCGCTGAGTAGACGTGACCTCACCTGGGCGGTCGGAATCCCCAAGCATCAGAAGGTCTATCCCTATGATGTCGGGTTGATCTTTCCCATCTCCGGGCATGGCCGCCCTCGTAAGCATCCGATCCCCGACACCCTGTCGGTCGCCGCAGAGACGATGCTGACACCTTCACGCTGGAAGAAGGTCAGTTGGCGTCGTGGCACAAAGGGCCGCCTGACGGCACGTTTTGCAGCATTACGCATCCGGATCGCCGACGGCACGCCGCAACGGATTCTCGACAAGGGACAGCAGCACATGCCGGGTGAGGAAGCCTGGCTGGTTGGCGAGTGGCGATCAAACGACGAGCGCAAATACTACCTGTCCAACTTGCCACCCGATGCGACATTGAAAGTCCTGGCGGCGGCCATCAAGGCGAGATGGGTTTGCGAGCAGGCGCATCAGCAGATGAAAGAGGAACTCGGCCTCGACCACTTCGAAGGCCGATCATGGCAAGGACTGCACCGACACGCCCTCATGACGATGATCGCCTATGCCTCCTCCAGCACCACAGATTGCAGACTGCAAAGCGGGGAAAAAAGACGCGACGAGTTCGTCATGGGCCACCTGAACCGACCTTGCCAGCCGTGCGGAGAGCAGTCATCAACGCACTTGCTCTACCGACAGCACAAATCCGATGTCCGCACTGTCGACAGCACTTTACAAGCAAAAATTCAATTCTGCCAAAGTAGTGCTAGCGTACAGCTCTCGCTTTCAGAGCCCTAGCGATCTGCTGCACGCTCTCTTGGGCTACTAGGGTGCGCGCTTTGTCTTTGCCGTCTTTATCTTGCGCAACCGATATGAAAGAAAGTTTAGTCCCATTCGGAACGGGGGTAATGTCGGACACCTTTGAGGCGTCTACTAGGATCTGTTCACCTCTGGTATTGGTTAAAAATAGCCACATACTCAAAACTCCACTTTGGGCCAGTAATAGATTAGTTATTACGCGCACTCTGCTTTCCGTCAACACTCTTTCAACTATGTGGTAAAATGCTAAGTTTTGCCAGCACCAATTTTGGGCGAGATATTGGACGTCTAGTGAACCGACGAAGAACGCTGAGCGGTTTGTTCGAGCGGCGATATTCCGCTCACACCGGCTAGGATAGCCGCACTCTGCGGCGCGGGGAATGGCGCCTAGGGCGCTGCCCAACCACCCGCATGGGGGTGTCAATCTTCGACGAGAGACCTGCGCGACGGCGCCCTCGACCTTGCCGACCCGCTCGACAAGATCATCCATGCGCCGGTGCATCGAAGACCGGCTGACGTCCGATTTATCCTCGGAGCGCCGAAAGTCCTCGCGGAGATTTTCACCTCCGCAAGGCGCGTACCCAGCTGCTGGTGCACGCTTTCATCGAAATCGCCCGCTGCCATCCGTATCTACTTCACCGGCGGCTGCGGCGTGGCGAGACCGGCAACACCGTCCCGCGTGATGTTGATGCCGAGCTTGATCACCTTGTCGGCCAGCAGAAAACCCCTGCGACCTTCGCCGCCGTGATCGGATCGAGCCCCAGTCCCGTCCAGTCGAAGGTGATCAGCGTTCCGACGATCAGGCCGATGAAGTTCAGGATGTTGTGAAACAGGTTCGTGTTCATGGTCATGTCCTTTCAGGTTTTGGAGAGAGTTTCAGAGACGCGCGGCCTGGACGTGCATCCAGTCGAAGTCGCGGGCCTTGCCGAGCGAAAGCCAGCCCTCGCTTTCCCAGACGACCCAGAAGTGACCCGCATCGGCATGCGAGAGGCGCGCCTGCGGCTTGTGCACATGCAACCCGTTGCGCAGCGGATCGAAGTCAATGGCGATGCCGTAGGCCTGCATGGAATAACTGTTGCCGCCGCGCATCTTGCGCACGTTCAGCGATCCACCGATCTGGTCGATGCCCAGGCTTGCCCGTTCCTTTGCATTGTAGATCTGCGCCACCCGTTGCAAAACGCGCTCGGCCGAGGCCGCCACTTTGCGATGCAATGTCATCTTGCGCAGACGCGTCGAGGGCGCCCATGCGAGGAACATGTCGAACGGAACATCGATCTGCACCTGGTTCTGCCCGACAGGACCATAGACAGCCAGGCACTCGGACTGCCGTGGCCAAACCGTCTTGGACGCCTGAAACGTTTCCTTGGCAGGCACGATGTCCCGGTTGGGGATTTCGGTCATGATCTTTGGCGGAACGGCGCTAGCCGAGGCACGCAGGGCTGCCACCACCTTCGGATCAGCGGTCCCGTCAATCGTCAGGCCGTTGGCCTTTTCGAAGGCCTTTAGCCCAGCGATCGTCACCGGCCCGATATATCCATCGATCATGCCCACCGGCCAGCCATAGCGATGTCCTTTGGTTTCGAGTTAAGGCCCGCAAAAGCTTGGTCAGGCATAGAGATGCTGACACAATTTTAGGCGCAGCTATGTGGAACAGAACGGTAACGATTGAACTACGTGGACGTGGAACGATTCATGTCCGCAATATTCGAAGCACCACTGAGGCAGCGAATTGCCTCTTGGGCGAGTGGCCGGTCAAAAGCGGGGGCCATTCAAGCAAGCCGTCGTTAGCTGCAAGATGGCTTTGTCGGGAGAACTCCCCGACGCACTCGCAAGATTTCTGTTTCAGGATGCAGCGCGAGCCGCTGGATTTGACGTTTCATTAAGTTCGGACATTGTGCAGCACGATCACTTCGTCACTGAGATTTCAGACGCCGCCGCAGAAATGTATGCCCAATCCTTATTAGGAGAGTCAAATGTTTGAAGATGACATAACGCGCCTAGCTTGGGCTATTGCGGCCAAACATTTCGCTCGCGGACAGACTGACCCCACACCCATGATAGCGGAAGGTATGCGATTAGAACGTGAGCGTTGGACTAGCCCGGAAACCAACGCGGACAATCAGCGGAAAACCGCTCAGTCATGACTTACGACTGGGACCGCAAAACAGTTCGGAGCCGCACAAAAGCGCAGCCGCACGTACCTATGTGGCAGAGATCGTCAGCATGGCGATGTCCTTTTAGGTTGCAGCGACAACAAAGCCGCTCTACATCCAGCGTTATGGATGTCTTTGCAAGACTTGTGATGAGAATGGCCTATTGGGTGAAACACCCGCCATCACGCACGCAGCTTTATATCGCGGCCGCCGTTATCGTTCTCGCTGCCGCGATCATGAGCATCGAATGGCTAGGTTACTGGCCGGAGTGGATGAAGGTCGAACGCCTCCCACGTCAGACCAAGCTCGGATAGCGGCTACCGATAGCGGCATCGACAAGAGCGCGTGACGCCGTGTCGCTCATATCACCAGCAAACACCTGCACGGCTGCGATCTTGCCCGAACGAAAATCGTTAGCATCCAGATTGTCTACCATGTCGCGGACGCCAAATAGCGAAAACCGGGATTGCCCATAGGTAAAATCGTATGTGACGGACCCAGCCAGCGTGCCGTCGATATAGATGCTCAATAACTTTGTTGTCTCGTTGTAGGTGACAAGCGCGTAGTGGAAAGCGGCGCTGCTCGCGGCCACGGATAGCCTCTGCGTCAGCGCCATCGCTGCATCCAGGGTCATGATCCGAAAAAGGTTGGATGTCCGAAGCTGGAATGCGATGCCGTTGCCGTCGCTACCGACAACACCGAATACGGTAGCTTGTGCGGAATCCCCGGCTTGGGCGACAATGGCGACGGACCAGTCAGCATTTGCCGGAAAATTGCTCGACGCCGTGTAAAGCCGACCCGCCGGGTTTGTTGCTGCACCAAGGGCATAAGGTTGCCCATCAGTCCCTCCTGATGCAACCCATGTTGGCAGAACTGCACGGGCAGGCTCCGCACGGATATTGCCGGTGCTGTCATACCACCCGTCGCTTTCGATTTCGCAGTGGGCCGCCGAATACCAATGTGTCATGCGGCTGTCCAGCACCAGAGCACGTTCCTGTGGCGTCAACACAATGTCGCCTGTACCGAGCGCGATATCGGGCGCAGCCTCAATGATTGTTGTCATTGCCATATCTAGAATCCTTTTAGAGTTTGATGTTTTGCGGAACGAGCCAATCGTAAACCGGCGTCGCGCTACCAGGGATGGCTAGGGCCACGGTGGATCGGAAGACGCCGCGCGGCATGTCTTCATTGGTGTCCGATACTGCTCCGGAGTGAGACCGGACGGCATACATGAGGGTGGTGGAGCCTTCCGCGCCCGCACGGGAAAGCGTGATGTCGATGCCGTTCCCGCTCACCACAGACGATATGACGCCGAAAGCGCCATCCTTGTCCTTGACCCACCATCCGCCGTCACGGCCTGTTGCCTCATCTCCGATCGGCGGCGGGCCGATATAGGCCGGATCAGTGTCGTCTGTCGGATAGCCGACGAGATCGCCGCTTTCGTCGCGTGTCAGTGTCCCGCCGTCTGGCAGGTAGCATTCGACGCGAATGGTGGTGTCAGATTGTTGATTTCCACTGAGAACTGAGCCAACAGGCATCGTCAACTTAACGGAATGTGGAATTCGATGTGCGATGACGGGGCATGCCACATCGTGACCCGCTCTATCGCCGCCATCGCTTTCCCGCTGAAATCATTGCTCACGCCGTGTGGCTTTATTTCCGTTTTCCTCTCAGCCTGCGGATGGTCGAGGACTTGCTGGCTGCCCGTGGGATCATTGTCTCCTATCAAACAATCCGGCAGTGGGCGGAGAAATTCGGCCGCACCTTCGCCAACGAGATCCGCCGTCGATCATCCGGTCAGCTCGGAGATAAATGGCACCTCGATGAGGCCGCCATTTCGATTCGAGGCAAGAAGCACTGGCTGTGGCGTGCCGTTGACCAGGACGGTTTCGTCTTTGAGGTGCTGGTGCAAAGCCGCCGAAATGCCAAGGCGGCCAAACGCCGGAGGCGCAAGCTCTTGAAGAGCCAGGGTCGAGCGCCGCGTGTAATGATAACCGACAAGCTTCGATCTTACGACGCCGCAAAGCGGGAGATCATGCCCGGTGTTGAGCATCGTTCCCACAAAGGCCTGAACAATCGGGCGGAAAATTCTCACCAACCAGTCCGGCGGCGAGAGCGGATCATGAAGCGCTTCAAGTCACCGCGACATCTACAACGCTTCGTCTCCATCCATGACCCGATTGCCAACCTGTTCCACATCCCGCGCCACGACATCACCTCCAGCCATCATCGCGAATTGCGTTCAGCGGCGATGAACCTGTGGGCGAAAATCGCCCGATCATGACCGACGAAATCGGCCAGCGCAGGTTTGCCCTCATTGTAGTTAAGGTTACGATGTCCTCACAGTGGTTGGTCAAGAGCGGTGGGAGTATTTCTACGCCTTCCGCACCATCAAGGAGACGGGGGCGCAGGTTGTTTTTGCCTCCGATTGGCCTGTTGCCGATCTGAACGTGATGCGGGGGCCACGCGTCGATGGTGCGCGCTCCCTATCTGCCGCATTCGCCTGACCAGCGTTTTACGCTTGATGAAGCGCTTCGGGGCTATACGGTTTAAGGTGCCTATGCAGAACACGGTGAGAATCTCAAAGGCAAGCTTAAAGCTGGCATGCTTGCAGACATCGTTGTGCTGTCTGCCGATATTGAGGCTGTGCCGACAAGTGACATTGCCTCAATTCGTCCCATCGTGACGATATTCGGCGGAAGGATAACCTTTTGAGACTGCACAATAGTGGCTCGCATCTGTGTCCACATGACTGGATTGCCTCGCTATGGGTTGCCCGATTTGACGATCGCGTTTGCTAAGGACGATGGCAACCTGGCGCGGCTTGCCGTCCTTTGAGAGATCAAGGAGAGCATCAATCAGGTGCAGCATGCGAGAACTTTTAAATCAGCAACAGGACGTGTATCAGAGTGCTACGTGAACAACTCATCTCCGGGCGTTTTGCACCGGCAACACGTGTAGCCTTGCGTGGTCTCGGCAAGAGCCCCGGAATTGGCCTGAGGCCGATCGGAGAAGCGATCGCCCGCATTATGGGGAAGGGACCCTTGAGATGAGACGGATTGGGCGCTTGTGTGTACTAGAGTTCATTCAGGAGCACGTTGAAGAACTGATCCTGGGTCGTTACAACTTCACGATTCCATCGCATTCTTGATGGAAGGGAGGATACCCTGCGCGCTTCCCGAGCCAGGGTCCTGATCGCCTCAATTGGGGCGGCACAAGCTGGAGAGAGCTGCCGCCAAACACTTTCGCTTTATTAGGTCGCAGATTGGTTTCTGTCCTAAGCTTATCACGAGGAGAACTCTATTGCGTTATATTCGTCCGAGTTCATTAGAGGATGCCATAGGCCTGTTGGCTCAGGCCACCGGCAAGGCGTCAATTCTGGCTGGCGGAAGCGATCTGCTGGTCAAAATGAAGGGCGGTTTTATCGAGCCAGACCTTATCATCGACATCAAAGCCATAGACGCCCTGGGGCACATTCGTGAAAGCGACGATGGTTTCGTCATCGGTGCCGCGGTGCCCTGCGCGGTTCTGGGAGAGAATGCAGCGCTGCGGCGCGCGTGGCCCGGCGTCGTGGAAGGGGCCAAGCTGATCGGCTCCAAGCAGGTGCAGGGGCGCTGCACGATCGTCGGTAACCTCTGCAACGCGTCCCCTGCGGCAGACAGTGTGCCTGCACTCGTGGCAGCAGGCGCCAAGGCTCTGATCAGGGGGCCAGACGGCTCTCGGACAGTCGCCGTGGAAATGGTGCCTGTGGGGCCTGGCAAGACATCACTTCTGCCCGGCGAGATCATCGAATCAATTTTGCTCGACAAGCGTCTGCCAAATTCAGGCGACGCCTACATGCGGTTCACACCGCGCACGGAGATGGATATCGCCGTGGTCAGTGCTGCGATATACCTCACCCTCGACGATCAAGGTATTGTCCAATTTGCGCGCGTCGCGCTTGGCGCTGCGGCGCCGACCGTGCTTGTCGTCGAAGAGGCCGCCGAAATCCTCATCGGTTCGCGTGTCGACGACGGGACGTTGGAGCGCCTTGCGCAGGCCTGTTCCGCCGCTTGTCGTCCGATTGACGACAAGCGAGGCACGATCGAATTCCGAAAAAAGTTGCGGGTGTGCTGGCCAAGCGGGTCGCGCTCACCGCCTATCAACGTGCAGGACAGAAATGATGGCAGGCATAGCAGTTTCGACGACAATTAATGGCGATATTGCCGAGTTCCTTTGTCACCCCGACGAAACGCTGCTTGACGCGTTGCGCGATCGCCTTGGATTGATGGGAGTCAAGGAAGGCTGCGGCACGGGCGACTGCGGCGCCTGCAGTATCATTCTCGACGACCGGCTGGTCTGCTCCTGCCTTGTGCTGGGGGCTGAGGCGGAAGGCAAGCACATCGAGACCGTCGAGGGCATGGCCCAGGGCGACACGCTTCATCCGCTGCAGCAGAAATTCCTTGAACACGCCGCCTTACAATGCGGAATCTGCACACCCGGCTTTTTGATCGCGGCCAAGGATCTGCTAGCCAAGAACCCGGATCCGACCGAAGAGGAAATCCGGTTCGGTCTTGCCGGCAATCTCTGTCGTTGCACTGGCTATGACAAGATCGTGCGCGCCGTTCAGGATGCCGCAAGCGTGATGAGAGGGGCATGACCATGAATTTCGATCCAACACACGCCAAGCACAGCTTCTCCTCCGTTGGCACTCGCCCCATCCGGCCGGATGGGGTCGACAAGGTGACAGGTCGCGCGCGTTATGGTGCGGACTTCAATATGCCGGGGCAACTGGTCGGACGCATTCTGCGTAGCCCCCATGCCCATGCGATCATTCGCAAGATCGACACTTCGAAGGCAGAGCAGCTTCCTGGCGTGAAGGCGGTTTTGACAGCGGCGGACTTGCCCGACTTCACCGATGGCGATGCGGCGATGTATGACATTCTCGATAACTGCATGGCCCGAAAGAAGGCGCTCTATGACGGGCATGCCGTGGCCGCCGTGGCGGCGATCGATGCACGCATCGCCAAACAGGCGCTCAAGCTCATCGAGATCGAGTACGAGCTCGTGCCGCACGTCACCGACGTTGACGAAGCCTTTGCCGAGGGTGCCCCGCTCGTCAACGACACGATCATCACGGCGGGGTGGAGCCGAAGCCCGAACGCGCTTCGAATGTCACGATGCGGAGCCAATTCGGCCATGGTGATGTCGAAGCCGGCATGGCAAGGGCCGACTTCGTGGTCGAGCGGACGTTCAAGACCGAACAAACGCATCAGGGTTACATCGAACCCCACGCTTGCGTGGCCAATGTCAGTTCCGACGGCACGGCGGATCTGTGGGTTTGTACGCAGGGGCATTTTGTCTATCGCCAGCATTGCGCACAACTGCTGGGCATCGATGCGTCCAGATTGCGGGTGACCGCGTCTGAAATCGGCGGCGGCTTCGGGGGTAAGACCCATGTCTGGGCTGAACCGGTGGCGCTTGCGCTGTCGCGCAAGGCAGGCCGCCCGGTCAAGCTGGTCATGACGCGTGACGAGGTGTTTCGCGCGTCGGGCCCGACAAGTGCCACATCGATCGACGTGAAGATCGGCGCCTTGAAGGATGGAACGATCGTCGCCGCCGACGCGACACTTCGCTATTCTTGCGGCCCCTATACCGGGGCGTGGGCGGAGACCGGCGCGATGACTGCATTTGCCTGCTACAAGCTCGAAAATGTCAGGACTGTCGGTTACGAAGTGCTGGTCAACAGGCCAAAGACTGCGGCCTACCGCGCGCCTTCCGCGCCGATGGCAGCCTTTGCGGTGGAAAGCGCCATCGACGAACTTGCCAAAAAGGTCGGCATGGATGCGGTTGACTTCCGTATCCGGAATGCGGCCCAGGAAGGGACCAGGTCCTCATACGGCCCGGTTTACGGTCCGATCGGCATTGGCCCGACACTCGAGGCTGTAAAAAACCACCCGCATATGAAAGCACCGCTTGGGAAGAACCAGGGGCGCGGCATGGCCTGTGGCTTCTGGTTCAACTTTGGGGGCCAGACCTGCGTTGATCTGAATATCGGGATGGACGGCACGATCTCACTCGCCGTCGGCACGGTGGATGTGGGCGGTTCGCGGGCGTCGCTGTCGCTGGTCGCGGCGGAAGAGCTCGGGATCGACTATTCCCATGTCAGAGCGGTGATCGCCGACACGTCAAGTCTCGGCTTTAATGACATGACGGACGGCAGCCGGGGAACCTTCTCATCCTCGATGGCTACCATTTCCGCCGCCCGCAACGCAATCAAAACCCTTCGCGAGCGTGCAGCGCAGATGTGGGACATTCCTGTCGAAGACGTGGCCTGGGAAAAGGGACAGGCTGTTGCCAAGGGGGACTCCCACGGAAATCTTCCGAACCTGCCTCTGAAGGAGATTGCGGCCGCATCGGGCACGACCGGTGGCCCAATCGCCGGTCACAGCGAGCTGGTGGCCGATGGCGCCGGCGTGTCCTTCGCCACCCACATCTGCGATATCGAGGTCGATCCCGAAACAGGGGCCACCAAGGTCCTGCGCTACACCGTCGTGCAGGATGCCGGCAAAGCCGTACATCCGACCTATGTCGAGGGGCAGTACCAGGGTGGTGCCGCGCAAGGCATCGGCTGGGCGCTCAACGAGGAGTATATTTACGGCACGGACGGCAGATTGCAGAATGCTGGCTTTCTCGATTATCGAATTCCCGTGTGTTCTGACCTGCCCATGATCGACACGCAAATTCTCGAAATACCCAATCCCAACCACCCCTATGGGGTTCGAGGCGTGGGAGAGACATCCATCGTGCCGCCGCTCGCGGCGGTGGCCAATGCGGTGTCCAATGCCGTGGGCGTCAGAATGCAGCACATTCCAATGTCGCCGCCGCGAATCCTGGCGGCGCTCGAAGCGTAAGGAGAGCACATGGTCGAGGTGACGCTCTGGGGCTCGCTTGCGGCAGCGGCGGGGGCCATAGCAAGGTCGAGATCGAGGCAAGGACCATCAGGGAACTGTTCAAAAGATTGAGCGAACGGTTCCCTGGGCTTGAGCCACTGATGGATCGCGGAATTGCGGTGGCGATCGACGGGACCATCTATCGTGACACCTGGTCGAAGAAACTGCCGACGGGAGCGGAAATCTATCTGCTGCCGAGGCTGGCGGGTGGCTGAAGATTCCACCGCGACCGCATATTGCTTGATCGAAACCATCCACACTGGATACGGCTTCATCGTTGCATTTGGAGCTTTCCTTGACGAATATCACCAGCCTGTCTGCCACCGAGTTGTCTGCCGCCATCCATGCCCGGCGTTATACCTGCGTTTCGGTTATGGGCGCCTTCCTCGCACGAATTGCAACCATCAACCCGGTCATCAACGCGATCGTCAGCTTGCGCGATGCAGATGCGCTCCTTGCGGAGGCTACAGCCGCAGATCGCGAGCTTGACCAAGGTCACTCGCGCGGCTTCCTCCACGGCATGCCCTTCGCGATCAAGGATCTGTCTGAGGCCAGGGGCATTCGTTGCACCTATGGCTCGCCGCTCTACCGAGATTTCGTGCCCGATTTCGATGACATCCATGTCGAACGCATCCGTGCGGCCGGGGCCATCATTATCGGCAAGACCAATGCGCCGGAGAAGGGGCTCGGCTCGCACAGCTACAATCCGGTTTTCGGTGTGACCTGCAATCCCTACGACCCGACGAAAAGTGCTGGCGGTTCCAGCGGTGGCGCGGCGGCAGGGCTGGCTGCGCGGATCCTGCCGCTGGCCGATGGCAGCGACATGATGGGTTCGCTGCGCAATCCAGCAGCCTTCAACAATGTCATCGGCATGCGTCCGAGTTTTGGCCGCATACCCGCGCTCGACAACGAGCTCTATCTTGGCCATCTCGCTGTCAATGGTCCGATGGGGCGCTCTGTCGCCGATGTCGCAGCCCTGCTCGACATCCAGTCGGGCTATGATCCCCGCGACCCCGCAAGCCTGCCGAAGGAGGATTTTGCGGGCGTCCGTCCAAAAGATGCGCGCGGTCTGCGCCTTGGCTGGCTGGGCGATTTCGGCGGCTACCTGCCCTTCGAACCGGGTGTTCTGCACCTTTGCGAGACGGCGCTGGAACGCTTCCGCTCCGTCGGCGCGACCGTGGAGACGGTTGACAACACCTTCGACATGGCCCGGCTTTGGCAGGCATGGAAAACCTACCGCCACTTCCTTGTCGCCAACGGCAATGCCGCTGACTATGCCGATCCAAACAGACGCGCGCTGCTGAAGCCGGAACTCATCTGGGAGATCGAAAGCGGGCAGGGGCTATCGGCCAGCGAGGTCCATGCTGCATCCTTGATCCGCAGCGACTGGTATCGCCACATGTTGACGCTGTTTGTCCGCTACGATTTCCTGATCCTTCCATCGGCCCAGGTCTTTCCTTTCGACGTCGATTTGCACTGGCCGAGCGAGATCGCCGGACGTCGGATGGATACTTATCATAGATGGATGGAGGTTGTGATCGGTCCGACCATGGCTGGCCTACCCGTCGCCGCGATGCCGACCGGCTTCGGTGCGGCGGGCTTGCCCACGGGCATCCAGATCATCGGACGCCCCCGCGCGGATCGCGCTGTGCTGGAACTGGCCATGGCCTATGAATATCTATGCGGGGCTTGGGTATTCCCCGAAGCCTTTCACTAGTCCTGCCGCGGCAAGCAGCTCTGCGGAAACATCCGCGGCGCGCCGCTTTTGAACCAGGCCTTGGCAATTTTTCCAAGTTCTATTTCGCAAAGACAGACACCATCGACGTCTCCCTTGCCCTTCGAAAATGTCCTCGTGACGGTTTCGTGGTCGATAACCAGATCGCCGACAACGATCCGGGTCAGCAAACGCGCGTGCAAATCCGGCTCCTTGAACCGCTCAATGTGACGGTCCCTAATTTCGATCGTTGAGCAGTAAGCATTCGCCGAAGGCCGCAGTTTCAGGCCTTCTTTCGCGTTCGGCGTTTCCATTTCGCAGCCAGAGCTTCGACGTTTTTGCCGAGACTTCTGGAATCGACCTCTCCGGGGTCGTAGTCTGAGCTTCCCCACCATTCGAGCAGTTCTTGATGTCGCTCATGGTTGACGTCGGCAAGAGCCTCGCGGAACTCTTCATAGCCCCAAGGGCCGCCAACATCCTCCGGAGGACACCGTCCGACAACCTCGAGAAGGAATGGATCGTCAAAGCCGGCCGTCGCTGGAAAGATCTTTTCGATTTTCACGGTGTGCGTCCAGCCGTCGCCGAAGTCATAGAGGTACTTGAATGATTTCGCGCCGATATCTTCGATGGCAGCAAGAAGCGTTTCCTTGCGTGCATCGATGGGACCATCAAAGTCACCATCAGGCACGCCAAACCCGATGTCACGGATCCTGAACTCATACAGATGACTGTTGGTCCAACCGAAAGCCTCCTGAAGAACTTCATGAAGCCGGTCAAGCCGAATGCGGAATGGGACGACAACGCGCCGCATCACCAAGGGATCAACGTCATCGAGCGTGATCTTCAAGCGAACGAGAGGACCTGCCATCAGGCTGCCTGCCTCAGTGGCGAGGTCTTGGTTTTCCGCCAATTCCAGGGAGAAGCTCATCAAGGCGGCTGGCTGGATGATCGGCGATGCGGGCGAGAACATCGGCAAGCCAAGCCTGTGGGTCAATGCGGTTCATTTTCGCGGTGACGATCAGGCTGTACATGGCCGCTGCCCTTTGTCCTCCGCGATCGGAACCGGCAAATAGCCAGGCTTTTCGTCCGAGCGCCACACCGCGCAGAGAGCGCTCCGCGCAATTGTTCGACAGGCAGATACGCCCGTCGTCGAGGAAGCGGGTGAAGGATTCCCAACGGTTCAGCATGTAGTCAAACGCCTTTGCCAAGTCATTGTCGCGCGGCAACCGGGCGCGGTGTTCGCGTATCCATATCTCCATGTCGCCGATCAGCGGTTTTGACAACTGCTGGCGGATTGCCTTTCGTTCATCTGCAGTGCGGCCATTGATATGGCGTTCGATTTCGAACAATGCGTCGATCCGCTGCACCATGTTCAAGGCGACCGGCGAGATGACGGCGGCACCTTTACCCTGCGCTTTTCGGCGCGCGTTGGCCTCCAGATCGGCTTGCGCAAAGAATGGTCGTCTGGCATGCGCCCAACACGCCGCCTCATGAATCGGGCCCGGACTTCGATCAGGAAGATAAAGCTGGCCATAGCCCGTATAGGCATCCGCCTGAAGGATACCGCTATAGTTGGCCAGATGCGCCTGTGGATGTTCGCCGGCCCGGTCCCGGGAATAATAGAACATCGCCGACGGAGGCGCCGTACCGCCAAACGGAGCATCGTCCTTGACATAGCTCCATATCCGACCGGTGACGGTCTTGCCGAGAGCGAGAACCGGCACGGTCGTGTCATCACCGTGGATCCGTTCAGACGCGAACGTATGGCTTTCAATCCGCCGCACCAGCGGGTCAAGGACCTGGCAGCACGCGCCAATCGCGTCTGCTGCAGTCGACAGACTGATCGGCACACCTTCCAGGGCAAAACGTTCGACCTGGCGATTGAGGGGAATGTGCTGGCCGAACTTGTCGCAGAGCATCATCGCCAAAAAGCTCGGACCAGCCCACCCTCTCGGTATGACATGGAAGGGTGCAGGTGCCTGGCTGATCTTCTCGCAGTCACGGCAGGTGAACTTTTCCCGCACCGTCTGAATGACCTTCCAGCTCCGCGGTACGCTCTCCATCGTTTCGGTGATGTCTTCGCCGAGCTTGCGAAGCCGTTCACCGCCACAGCAACTGCAGGTAACCGGGCCTGGCACCACGGCACGCTCACGCGGCAGATGTTCCGGAAATGGCTTCTTGACCGGCCGCTTGCGCGTAAAGCCGGTGACCGCAACCGCTGCAGCAACGGCCATTTCGGCGGCAAGCTCATCTTCGGTCGCCGTCGCTTCGGCGTCCTCAAGCATCAGCTCCATCTGCGCAATCAGCCGTGCCGTACGTTCCGACTTCTGACCGCGCAGTTCCCGTTGCAGCTTTTCGATATAGACTTTCTGGCGAAGAATGATGGCCTGATCGTCGGCCTCCTTGGCCTTGGCAACAGCCAATTCGGCCAAGGCTGTAGCCCGTTCCGCCCGCGCTGTCGCCAGCTCTGCCTCCAGGGCAGCGGCATGATCACGGTGATTTTCCGAGCCGGTTTCCATGCTCGAACTCAATCACAAAACCACTGATTTGCATAGGTTTTCTTGATGCCAATGGCGGCAAATCCCGCCCAAAAACACTATCCAGCGCTCGTCGGGCGCCATGTCTGCTGCGGGTTTCGCCAGTCAATTCCCTCAAGCAAATAGGACATCTGGCCAGCCGTCAGCGCAATCGCTCCACCCTCCGTCGTCGGCCAAATGAAACGGCCGCGCTCGAGCCGCTTTGCGTATAGCGAAAGCCCAATTCCGTCATGCCAAAGAGCCTTGATCAGCCGGCCGCTTTTCCCGCGGAAGACAAAAACGTCACCCTTGAACGGGTCTCGACCCAGACCTTCCTGCACGATCAGAGCCAGGCCCTGCATTCCCTTGCGCATATCGCAATGGCCGCTCGCAATCCAAACCCGCACGCTCGAACTGATCGGGATCATTTGAGCGCACGCATCACTGCTGCGGCAAGATCACAAGGCGCCCCGGACGCAATCCTCACCTTGATACCGTTCGCAAAGTCCACAACGATGGTCGCCGCACCACCATCGCCGTCGCCAGGAACGTCCAGGACAGTCGCTGGCACGAAAGCCGGCCCAACTTTCACAGACAGCGCTTGGCGCCGCCACGTGTAGAGCAGCCCCGTCGAAACATCAAAACGACGCGCTACTGCCGAGACATTTGCCCCCGGAGCAAATGCTGCTTCCAGAATTTCCAGCCGTTCATCCGGTGACCAACGACGACGCCGTTCTTGACCCGTCAGCAAAATGGCCTGTGCCATAGTTCCTCATTGCGCTCTTAAGTCCACTCTCAAGAGCGCAAAATCACAATCTCGGCAAATCCCCGCAAGGCGGTCCACACCGGAGGGATACGTTGAGAATGAGGCCGTAGCGTTGGTTTCCCGCTAAACAACGCTATCAGACATTTAAGCACGACCGCTAAGGATCGATGGTCTTGCGAATTTTTGGATTCGGCAACGCGACAGCTATTCCCAGAGGGATATTCCCTCTTGCGTTAAGGCTCGTTGCACAGCCGCTCGCTCCTCCAACCGACGTGCATGAGAGGTCCAAGCAGGGTAAGTATTTCGCATGTCAACGGCCATACGATTTCCCCACCTGTAGAATACGAGTAAATACGGATCAACGATTGAATAGGACTCTCCTACGGCCCAATCTCGGTCCGTCAACTTGGATTCTATAAGCGCAAACGCGGAAGCCAAGTGCTCCTTTCCTTTATGAACCAAGGGCTCGTACATAAATTGATCTGGTAAGAAAAAGTCGGCACGCCAGATCATTCGGACGGCGACCGCGTGAACCGCACTCGATAGCCAGTTAAACCATTCGATGGAATGGACGATGTTCTCTGTATCCGCCCCCAGCAGCCGCGCGTCTGGATTCGTCAGGCCCAGGTGAAACAAGATTGCCGGCGCTTCGGTGAGAGTGAAATTGTCGGCAATGAGAACAGGGATTCGCCCTTTCGGGTTTAAGCGGTGAAATTCGTCGGTCTTGGCTTCGGGATGGCCTGGCGACATCAACGCCAGCGAATAGGGCCTTCCTATCTCCTCCATGACGATGTGAGGTGCAAAAGAGCAAGAGCCTGGCGCAGCATGAAGTGTGTAATGCATCAATTCCTCCGAAATCCGCATCTTACCTGTGTCAATCTGTACTGAGTTGCCAACGACGTCTTGCTGGTTTGAAAGACGCTGAAGTTGGGCGGCTGATGCCCAGCCGGCGCATTTCCCGATAGACGGTGGAGCGCCCAAGCCCAAGCTGTCGGGCGGCTTCAGCCGGAGTTGTTTTTGCCTCGATGAGTTTAATCGCCGCCTCGACCCTCTTCATGTCGAGGGGCTGCCTACCAGGCAACTTTCCTTTTGCCCGCGCGGCCGCGATGCCGTCTTTCGTCCGCTCCGAGATTAGCCGACGCCCGAAATGAGCAATGGCGCCGAAGACATGAAAGATCAGTTCGCCAGCGGCCGAAGACGTGTCGATCTTCTCCTCAAGGCTCAGCAGGTCGATCTGCCGCTCGCGGAGCATCTTTACGGTTTCGAGCAATTCCGCCAGTGACCGGCCGAGCCGATCCAGGCGCACGATCGCAAGTGTGTCGCCGGCACGAGCATAATCGAGTAGTTCCACCAGTCCCGGCCTATCCATGGTTTTGCCCGACTTGATGTCTGTGAACACCTTGATCGCACCGGCTCCTTCAGACGTATCGTTTGACCGGCCACATCCTGATCGCCAGTCGAAACGCGCGCGTAGCCGAGAATGCCAGCCATAAAACTGCCCCCGAAACGGTCGTTCTGTGGACGATCACGAACGGACCAGCTGGCCTATCCTAGCGAAGGATATCCAGCCCTTTACGCTCAACAAGATCGAGAATCTTGATAGCTGTGCTGTTTGGTTTTTTGCTTCCCTGCTCCCACGCGGCAACAGTAATTTTCTTAACGTTGATGAAGCTAGCAAATACAGCTTGGCTTGCCTTCGTCCCCGCTCTGATCTTCTTGATCTCATCGGGAGAATAATCACGCAAAGGAGGGAGGCAAAGCGCGTCGAACTCTCTCATCGTCATGTCATCGACGAAACCTGCTTCGTGCAGTCGCTCAGCAGACTTATGTACGTTCTCCAGTATCCGGCTCATTGCACTCAATCTTCCGTATGGTGTTCTTTTTAATCATCTCAGCGAGCTTTTTGTCGTCAGCGCCCATGTAGACATCGCATAGCTTTCGAAGGGCGGCCTTCTCGTTCTTCTTAATGCTATCAATCTTGTTCTTCGCGAAACCATGAACAAAAATGAGCCTGTCAGCTTGCCGATGGCCAACGATGGTCCGATAATTTCCTGACTTGCCTCGACCCGGCGCGGCAACCCGTGTCTTTAGAAGAAAGCCGACGAGGCCCGCCTCGATCTCTTTTGCGGCCACACACAGCATCGCATCCGTTACGCCGTATTCGATGGCCTAGTTGTTGAGCTCCACATCTTTCAAAACTTCTCACTGGCAATTTGTATATTACTCCGTAATACAGATCTCAAGCCGATTATTGCAATAATTCAAAGAGGCGAACAAGCACGCCCCGAACCGGACGCTGACGCGAGTGATCATGGATGAGAACGGAAAGGACGCCTGGGCAGCTGTCGCCAAGCGTGTCGATCCGAAAGCGCTCCTCATCGCGGACGAACACAAGGCGAACGACGACCTCATCGGCCTTGTCTCCATGCACCGCGTGAACCACAGCCTGCACTTCCAGGAGGACGACGGGACGAATTCCAACGCTATTGAGAGCTTCTTCAGTCGCGTCGAGAAGGGCTACAAGGGCATCAACCACCGCTTCTCCGCCAAGTACCTTGATTGGTACATGGCGATGTTGTCGTGGAAGGAGGACACGCGATACATGGGCCTGCGCTGGCAGTTTGCCGGTCTGCTGAGGACGATCACCTCAAGGCCCACGTCGCGAAACCTCTGCGGATATTGGCAGTGCGCGGCCCCGAAACATCGTCGACCAAGTGTGGGTCCAGGGCGAGCCGCCGAACTAGCGGCTGATCTACCAGGGGTGGCGACGGCCATCCTCGGCGGTACCCGCTTGCCGAACCAGTCCCTGCCTCACCAGACCGTTCAACGTTGCGGAGAACCTGCTGGTGAGGGCGGACTCCAAGCGTGCTGTTTCGCTCCCGAGGCCTGCATCGCGTGCGAACTTCTCGGCAATCTCGGCCGTCGTCGCCGGACGCTCGGAGCGGCGCAGGATGTCGAGCACCGTGTGACGGTTGTTCTTGCCCTTCAGAAGCTCTGTCACGCGACCGCTTGCCGTTCGGCGTGACGAGGCGCGACGTGCCTTCGAAGGCGGCGCAGCCAGTTCAAAGTCAGGATCGCAATCCCTGATCACCGTCTCAAATGCCGCATTCTGATCATCGAGAACGACGATTTCGCGACGCAACACCTCCATCTTGCCGTCGATCTCGGCCGACTTCACTTTCGATTCGTCTACGACTTCCACCATAAGCAACACTCTCGAGGCAGCCTCAGGAGATAGCATCAGCCCTTATCGGAATCTTGTGGCACTTGCTTCATAATGCCCCAATTTCGTCTGACATCGGACCTCCCAATTCAGGATTTCATACCGCACGTCGATAGACTGCCCAATGTGTGCCAACTTCGCTGGCCGGTTGACCATATTCGCTTGAAGCCATGATTGAGAATCTGTCCCTACCCACCCCGCAGGGGAGGAAAAGCCACGCGCTTCGCTGCCCGGGCTGGCGTCGGCTTTTCAGTCCGCAGTTGCCAAGGATGAAACCTCTCCTTGCTGGCTTTTTGCGGCGACGCTGGAATACATGCCAGTGGTGCGGAACTCTGTCGGGCTTGCGCCAAAATAGCGGCGGAAGACCTTGGCGAAATAGTTCGGATCCTCGAAACCCGACATGAGGGAGACCTCCTTGACCGATAGGTCCGCTGCCTGGGTCAAAAGCTTCGTCGCGCGCTGCAAGCGCTTGCGCAATACGAATTCCGCAGGTGGCATGCCCTCGTTTGCGGTAAAGACACGGGAGAAATGGGCTCGGCTCAGGCCGGAAACGTCTGCCAGGGTTTCGACGGGAAGCGGTTTCTCCAGATTGGCTGCGATATAGTCGATAACGTGCTGCATCGTACGATATTCGTGGCTGAATGCTGGATGAGAGCCGAATACATCGTCATAGAGGACCATTGCGGCTTCGTAGGCGATCGCAGAAGCGCTGCCAGGCGCGTCTGCTCCGCCTGAGATCAGCCTGTAGCTGCAGTCTGCAAGCCGCTCGATCGTTTGCGGCTTGAGATTGAGGATGGGTCCGGCCGCAGCCAGGATGGCCTTGTGGATGCGCAGCGCCTCTTCGCCGTTCATCGAAATCCAGAAGAATTCCCACCGGCCGTGCTGCTCCAACCAGTAGCGGTGGTTGTGGGGCACGAGCACCAGCAGTGTCTCGCCCGCGCGCACACGGTAGTTCCGGTTCTCATACCGAAGATTTCCCGCCCCTGCGATGGTGTGCTGCAGGACTGTGAACGGCGTCTGGCCGCGTTTTCGGCCGTCCCAATCATAGCTTGCATCCGTGCGGATTTCGTAACCCGTGCTGGTCGGCATCGTATGCAGGCTATGACGTCCCCGCGGCAGTGAAACTGTCCGCATGACGGAGCCATTTTCGATGAGACGATTAAGCATATAATTACCCATGAAAGCACAATCCCTCTCTAGTGAGATGCCGCAATATACGCATAATGCCCCCGAGCAGCGCAAGATGGCCATCGGTGGCGTTACGCCTGCGGGGAGGATGGGGAGGAAAAGCGCGGGAGCGCAGGTCTTTCCATGCTTGAATTTTACCCTGTACGTTTTTCCCGGCCGAATGACCAGCGACGAGGATAGTATGAGCGACTTCAAGATTGCTATTATTGGCGCCGGCAGTGTCGGCTTCACCAAGAAACTCTTCACCGACATTCTCAGCGTGCCGGAGTTCCGGGGCGTGGAATTCGCGCTAACCGATGTGAGCGAGCACAATCTCGGCATGATCAAGTCGATCCTCGACAAGATCGTCGAATCCAACAATCTTCCGGCAAAAGTCACCGCATCGACCGACCGCCGCGAGGCCATTGCCGGTGCACGCTATATCATCTCCTGCGTGCGGGTCGGCGGGCTTTCGGCTTACGCCGACGATATCCGCATTCCCTTGAAATACGGCGTCGACCAGTGTGTCGGCGACACGATCTGCGCCGGTGGAATTCTCTACGGGCAGCGCAACATCCCGGTCATTCTCGACTTCTGCAAGGATATCCGCGAGCTGGCCGAGCCGGGCGCGAAATTTCTCAATTACGCAAACCCGATGGCGATGAACACCTGGGCTGCGATCGAATATGGCAAGGTCGATACGATCGGACTTTGCCATGGGGTCCAGCATGGCGCCGAACAGATCGCCGAAATCCTTGGCGCCAAGGATGGCGAGCTGGACTATATTTGCTCGGGCATCAACCATCAGACCTGGTTTACCGATGTCCGCGTCAAGGGCCGCAGGATCGGCAAGCAAGAACTGGTCGCTGCCTTCCAGGCGCACCCTGTCTTCTCGCAACAGGAAAAACTGCGCATCGACGTTTTGAAGCGGTTTGGCGTGTATTCTACCGAGAGCAACGGCCATCTTTCGGAATACCTACCTTGGTATCGCAAGCGGCCGGAGGAAATTACCCGCTGGATCGATATGTCCGACTGGATCCACGGGGAGACCGGCGGCTACCTTCGCTATTCGACCGAGACCCGCAATTGGTTCGAGACCGAGTTTCCGCAATTCCTGAAGGATGCGGAACGGCCGATCGATCCGGCACACCGCTCCAACGAGCATGCCAGCCATATTCTTGAAGCGCTGGAAACCGGGCGTGTCTATCGCGGTCATTTTAACGTCAAGAACAACGGCGTCATCACCAATCTGCCATCGGATGCGATCATCGAATCGCCCGGATTTGTCGATCGCTTCGGCATCAACATGGTCGCTGGCATAACACTTCCGGAAGCCTGTGCCGCCACCTGCATTTCTTCGATCAACGTCCAGCGCATGTCGGTGCATGCCGCCATATCAGGCGATATCGACCTGTTGAAGCTCGCCGTCCTCCACGATCCGCTGGTCGGCGCGATCTGCACGCCGGACGAGGTTTGGCAGATGGTCGACGAGATGGTGGTGGCGCAGGCGCAGTGGCTACCCCAATACGCCGATGCCATTCCGGCAGCCCGGGAACGTCTGAGCAAGGGAACGGTCAAGACCCGTGACTGGAACGGCGTTGCCCGTCGCGCGGTTCGCTCGATCGACGAACTTCGCGCCGAGAAGGAAGCGACAAAACTCAAGGCAGCCAGCTAGACGCATGGCGTGCTGACGATGCGGGACCTGTTTTCGGAGGAGGAGGCAGGTCTGGGAGTGGGCGATTTTTAGCCCGCTCTGTTCCGGCAGACGGCATGATGCCGCCCCGCCGGGTGCTTTTAGGAGGAGAGCCGCCCATACCGGCCGGCCCGAAGCATAAGGGAGAACCAACGACAATGAGCAGCTTTTTCACCCCAAGAAAACCGCCGCCCTGCTTTTGGGCGTATCGGCTTTCGCAGTAACGTCCTGGGCCTCAGAGCCCACGATTGTTCCGGAAGCCCAACCATTTCCGGGCCAGGGCAAGATCACGTACGTGCCGCGCAATTCGATCGAGGAATTCAAGGCGCTGCCGAAATATAGCGAACCGGAATGGGTCACGAAGAATTTCGTCGACACCGGAAAGTTGCCGCCTCTGGCCGAGCGCCTGCCCAAGGAGCCGCTGGTGTTCAAGACCGCCAACATGCCAGACGGCGTCGGCGTCTATGGCGATACGTTGCGCCATGTCATTGGCGGGCGGCCGGAAGGCTGGAATTACTCGGCGGGACAGACCCAAGGCTGGGGCGGCATCGATATTGCCATGTCCGAATGCCTGACCCGCACGGCACCGCTTTTCCAGGTGGAAGCGACCGACGTCGAACCCCTGCCGAACCTCGCCAAAAGCTGGGACTGGTCGGCAGATGGCCACAAGCTCACCATGCACCTAGTCGAAGGCGCAAAGTGGTCTGACGGTGTCGACTTCACCTCCGATGACCTGATGTTTTACTGGGACGACAATGTCGTCGACCCCAATGTGTCGCCGCTGAATGGTGCCACGCAGGAAACCTTCGGCGAAGGCACGACGCTCAAGGCCATCGACAAATACACCGTCGAATGGACTTTCAAGGAAGCGTTTCCCCGCCAGTATCTGTTTGCCATGGCCTATGGGACGTTTTGCCCTGGCCCGGCGCATATCCTGAAGACCAAGCACCCGAAATACAACAAGGACGTGACCTACGACCAGTACAAGAACGGTTTCCCGGCCGAGTACATGAACATTCCCGTCATGGGCGCCTGGGTTCCTGTGTCCTATCGGCCGGATGATATCATCGTGTTGCGCCGCAATCCCTTTTACTGGAAAGTCGACGAGAACGGTCAGCAGCTGCCCTATCTCAATGAGATGCATTACAAGCTTTCGACCTGGGCAGACCGCGATGTTCAGGCAATTGCCGGATCGGGTGACTTTTCCAACCTCGAGCAACCGGAAAATTTCGTGGAATCGCTGAAGCGCGCAGCCCAGGAAACCGCCCCAGCCCGTCTCGCCTTCGGCGCGCGGCTGATCGGCTACAATCTGCGCATGAACCTTTCCGCCAACGGCTGGGGTGAACCCGACCAACGCGGGCAGGCTGTTCGGGAACTCAACCGCAACACGGATTTCCGCAAGGCCGTGACCATGGCGCTCGACCGCAAGAAGATTGGCGACTCGCTGGTCAAGGGTCCATTTACCGCGATCTATCCGGGTGGATTGTCCTCGGGCACCAGCTTCTATGATCGCCAATCTACCGTCTATTATCCCTTTGATATCGACGGCGGCAAGGCGCTGCTCGAAAAGATTGGCCTGAAGGATAGCGACAACAACGGCTTCGTCAATTTCCCGGCCGACACCGCTGGCGGCCAGGACGTGCAGGTCGTTCTCCTGGCCAACTCCGACTACGGCACGGACAAGAACCTCGCTGAAGGCGTTATCGGCCAGATGGAGCAACTTGGCATCAAGGTGACGCTCAATTCGCTTGATGGGGTCAAGAAGGACAATGCCCATTATGCGGGCCAGTTTGACTGGACGATCCGGCGCAACGATCCGGAGCTGACATCCGTGGTGCAGAACACCACGCAGTTGGCTGCCACAGGTCCGCGGACGAGTTGGCATCATCGCGCCGGCAAGGATGGCACGGTCGATCTTCTGCCCTATGAGACAGAGCTTGTCGGCATCGTCAACAAGTTCATCGGCTCGCAGGACAACGGCGAACGGTCGGAGTTGATGAAGCAGTATCAGAAGATCGCAACGGAGAATGTTGATACGGTCGGCCTCACGGAATATCCAGGCGCGTTGATCATCAACAAGCGCTTCTCCAACGTGCCGGTCGGCGCCCCGATCTTCATGTTCAACTGGGCAGAGGATACGGTGATCCGCGAACGCATGTTCGTGGCTGCCGACAAACAGGGCGACTTCGAACTCTTCCCGCAGCAGCTTCCCGGCAAGCCCGGCGAGGCCGGCCCGATCAACTGATCCTCCCGACGCTTCGGGCCGCCCAGCGCGGCCCGAAGCCACCCTGACACACAAGAGAACCCAACAGCCATGTTCCGATTTCTGCTTGTGCGCATCGCATCCGCAATCCCCGTGCTCTTCGTGCTGAGCGTCGTCACCTTCGCGATCATCCAGGCACCGCCGGGCGACTACAGCGACTATATCCGCTCGCAAATGATCAATCAGGGGGCGCCACCTTCGAGCAGGCCGATGCCCAGGCACAGGCCTACAAGATCGCCAACGGCCTGGATAAGCCGATGGTCGTCCAGTACGTCAACTGGATCACGGGCATCGTGACACGAGGCGATTTCGGCCATAGCCTGTTCTACAACAAGCCTGTTTCCGAGGTTGTCGGCGAGCGTCTGCCCCGCACGCTCGCCTTGGCGCTTGTGTGCCATATTCTCGCATCGATCATCGGCATCACCTTCGGCATTCTTGCCGCCACGCGACAATATACCTGGGTCGATACGCTGCTTTCCGGCATTTCCTTCCTCGGCATGACGGTGCCGCGCTTCCTGATGGCGCTGATCATCGTCTATATCCTGGTGTTCCATTTCAACGTCACCGAGATCAACAGCTTCCACTCCGCCAAATATGGCGGGGCGCCGTGGTCCTGGGACAAGTTCGTCGATCTTCTCAAGCATGTCTGGCCGGTCATCGCCATCGCCACCTTCGGCGGCCTCGCCTACAATATGCGGGTCATGCGCGGAAACCTGCTTGATACGCTGAACGCCCAATATGTCGAGACCGCGCGCGCCAAGGGTCTGTCCGAACGCAAGGTCATCCTGCACCATGCCGTTCCCAATGCCTTGCATCCGCTGGTCATGTATCAGGGCGTCGTATTGCCCTACATGTTGACCGGCGAGATCGAGACGGCGATCATCTTCGCGCTTCCGACCGTCGGCCCGGCCATTGTCGGCTCGATGTGGGTCGGCGATGTCTATGTCACGGCAACCTTCATGCTGGTGCTCTCGGCCACACTGATCGTCGGCAACATCATCGCCGACATGCTTCTGGCATTGCTCGATCCGCGCGTCCGTCTGGGTGGAGGAGCCCACGCATGAACGTAGAGGTTCAAACAGCCGTCATCGTCCCGACACCACCGGCAAACCACGGCAATGAGACCTATTCGGCGCTGGTTTGGCGCCGCCTGAAGCGCTCTTGGACCGGCATGGCAGGCCTCGTCCTCGTGTGCATGCTCATGCTGATGACGATCTTCGCGGAGTTCTTTTCCCCTGTTGACCCGAAGCTCACCGGCGTTGCTTTCGCCCCGCCGCAGACAATCAGCATCACTGACCAGGAGGGCAGCCTCGTTTGGCCGCGCACCTATCAGGTCGGGGAGGGCACAGAACTCGACCCGATCACCTTCCAGCCGATCGTCGGCCCTGACTATGCCAACCCGCTCGACCTCGGCTTCTTCGTCAAGGGTTTTCACTACCGGTTCCTCGGCCTGGTCCCGACAGACCGCCACTTCTTCGGCGCAACGAACGGTACACCGGTGAATTTCCTTGGCACCGACAAATTCGGCCGCGATGTCTTGTCGCGCATCTTTCATGGCTCGCGCGTCTCATTGATGATCGCGCTCACCGTGGTCTTCATTGTCACCGTCGTCGGCACCACGGTGGGCATGGTGTCAGGCTATTTCGGCGGGCGCTTCGATACGTGGATGCAGCGCTTCGTCGAGCTGGTTCTCGCCTTTCCGCAGCTCCCGCTCTACCTGGCGCTGACCTCGCTCATCCCCGTGACGGCGCCGACCAATGTTTTCCTCGCCTTCGTCATCTTTGTCATGTCGGCGCTCGGCTGGGCGCAGATGTCACGCGAAGTGCGCGGCAAGACGCTGGCGCTGGCGCGGATCGACTATGTCCGGGCGGCGATGGCGATCGGCGCCACCGATCGGCGGATCATCTTCCAGCACATTTTCCCCAATGTCATGAGCCATGTGATCGTCTCGGTGACGCTGGCCATCCCGAGCGTCGTGCTGCTTGAATCCTTCCTTGGCTTTCTCGGTTTTGCGGTGAAACCGCCGCTGATGTCCTGGGGACTGATGCTGCAGGACACCTCGACCTATTCCGTCATCGGATCCTATCCCTGGATCCTATCTCCCGTGGCCTTCGTGCTGATCACCGTCTTTGCGTTCAATGCGCTGGGCGATGGCCTGCGCGACGCCGTCGACCCGTACTGAGGAGACGACCATGGCACCCGTGGACATTTCAACGCTGGCACCGGAACAACGGCACGATCACGCTGCAGCCGTCGGCACGCCGATCATCGACGCCCGGCATGTGGCCGTGAAATTCAAGGTCGAGAGCGGAACGGTGGACGCCGTGAAGGACGTCTCCTTCCAGCTTTATCGCGGCGAGACGATTGCAGTGGTTGGAGAATCCGGCTCGGGAAAATCCGTCACCGCCCGCACGATCATGGGTCTGCTGACCAAGCGGGCCACCGTCTCGGAGCGATCCAGCATCGAATATGACGGTAAGAACGTACTGAAATTCTCCGATCGCCAGCGCCGCGCGTTGCGCGGCAACCGCATTTCAATGATCTTCCAGGAGCCGATGAGTTCGCTCAATCCGGTCTATACGATCGGCACTCAAATCATCGAGGCAATCCGCGTCCACCAGAAGATGAGCAGCAAACAGGCGGCGGCGCGCACGCTGGAGCTTCTGCGCCAGGTGCAGATCCCCGATCCGGAATCGCGCATCAACCAGTATCCGCACCAGCTTTCCGGCGGCCAGCGGCAGCGCATTATGATTGCCATGGCACTTGCCAACAGCCCGGACGTGCTGGTGGCCGACGAGCCGACAACGGCGCTCGACGTCACTGTACAAGCACAGATCCTCAACCTCATCCGTGACCTGCAGAAAAAGCTTGGCATGGCAGTGATCCTGATCACCCATGATCTCACCGTCGTTCGCCAGTTCTCTGACTATGTCTACGTGATGCAAAATGGCGAGGTGAAGGAGCACAACACCACTTCAGCCCTGTTCCAGAATCCGCAGCATCCCTATACGCGCCACCTGCTCAATTCCGAGCCGAAGGGCATGGCCAACCCGATGCCGGTCGATTCCGCCGCCATTCTTGAGGGCCGCGACGTGCGCGTTTCCTTCATGCTAAAGGCAGGCGGTTTCTTCAAGCCCCAATTGAAGGAGCTGGTCGCGGTCGACAGCCTGTCGATCAAACTCCATCGTCACGAGACGCTGGGTCTCGTCGGCGAATCCGGCTCGGGAAAGACCACCTTCGGCCAGGCCCTCGTCAAGCTGCTGCGGGTGGACGGCGGTGAAATCCTGTTCGACGGCCAGTCGATCGAACACAAGACGCGTGAAGAAATGCGGCCTCTGCGCTCGCGCATGCAGGTGGTTTTCCAGGACCCGTTCTCGTCGCTCAATCCGCGCATGTCGGTCGGCCAGATCATCGAGGAAGGCCTTGTTGTCAACAAGCTCGGCGCGACACGCAACGAACGGCTGGAGCGGGTGCGCGAAGCGCTGAGCAGCGCCGGCCTGCCCAACAACATCCTGTCGCGCTTCCCGCATGAGTTTTCCGGCGGCCAGCGCCAGCGCATCGCCATTGCCCGCGCCGTGGCGCTGGAGCCCGAATTCATCCTGCTTGACGAGCCGACGTCCGCGCTCGACCTTTCCGTGCAGGCGCAAATCATCGAACTGCTGCGCAAGCTGCAGGACGAAAAAGGACTGAGCTATCTCTTTATCTCCCACGATCTGAAGGTCGTGCGCGCACTCTGCCACCGGGTGGTGGTGATGCAGCATGGCAAGATTGTCGAAGAAGGCGCTGTCGAAGACGTTCTGACCCATCCCAAGACCGCCTACACCGAACGGCTCGTCAGAGCCGCGTTCGAAGTAGCCGCATAACCGTTAGACGAGAGGCCTATTCCATGACCAGACAACCAAAGATCACCTTCATCGGCGCCGGCTCGACCGTGTTCATGAAAAACATCGTCGGCGACGTTCTGCAGCGCCCGGCGCTGTCGGGTGCGAAGATTGCCTTGATGGACATCAATCCGCAGCGGCTGGAAGAAAGCGAAGTGGTTGTGAGCAAGTTGATTGCGACGCTCGGTGCCAAAGCCACGATCGAGCTGCATTCAAACCAGCGCAATGCGCTTGACGGTGCCGATTTCGTCGTCGTCGCCTTCCAGATCGGCGGCTACGAGCCCTGCACCGTCACCGACTTCGAAGTGCCGAAGAAATACGGCCTGCGCCAGACGATTGCCGATACGCTCGGCGTCGGCGGCATCATGCGCGGACTTCGCACCGTGCCGCATCTCTGGTCGATCTGCGAGGACATGATGCAGGTCTGCCCGCAGGCGATCCTCTTACAATATGTAAACCCGATGGCGATCAACACCTGGGCGATCTCGGAAAAGTACCCTGAGATCAAGCAGGTCGGCCTGTGCCATTCGGTCCAGGGCACGGCGATGGAACTGGCCCATGATCTCGACCTCCCTTACGAGGAAATCCGCTACCGCTCGGCCGGCATCAACCATATGGCCTTCTTCCTGAAGTTCGAGCATCGCCAGGCTGACGGTTCCTATCGCGACCTCTATCCGGACCTGGTGCGCGGCTACCGCGAAGGCAGGGCCCCGAAGCCCGGCTGGAACCCGCGCTGCCCCAACAAGGTGCGTTACGAGATGCTGACGCGTCTTGGCTATTTCGTCACCGAAAGCTCGGAGCATTTTGCCGAATACACGCCCTATTTCATCAAGGACGGCCGACCCGACCTGATTGAGAAATTCGGTATTCCGCTGGATGAATATCCCAAGCGCTGCGTTGAGCAGGTCGAGAGATGGAAGGGCGAAGCCGCCGCCTATCGCACGGCCGACAAGATCGAGGTCGCGCAATCGAAGGAATATGCCTCCTCGATCATGAACTCGGTCTGGACCGGCGAGCCCTCCGTTATCTACGGAAACCTGCGCAACAATGGCTGCATTACCTCGCTACCGGACAATTGCGCCGCCGAAGTGCCATGCCTCGTCGATGAGAACGGCATCCAGCCGACCTATATCGGTGCGCTTCCGCCGCAGCTGACGGCCCTGATCCGCACCAACATCAATGTGCAGGAACTGACGGTTGCGGCGATGATGACGGAGAATCGCGAACATCTGTATCACGCTGCGATGATGGACCCGCATACGGCAGCCGAGCTCGATCTCGACCAGATCTGGTCGCTGACCGACGACCTGCTGGCCGCCCACGACACCTGGATCCCGCAATGGGCCCGTGTTTCGAAGAAGGTTCACGCTGGGTAAACGCACCCCGGTTGCTGGTTGCACCAGCGGCATGACCCATCACTCAGCCGTCAGATCGAACCGCATTCGGGGGGCAATTTCATGAGGTTGTTGTCGAATGCTTGCTCATTTTCTCGGTTGGCGGCAAAAGGAACCAGGTCCGACATAGCCGTGGACCTCAAGACCAGCTAGGCCGAAACGAAATTGGGAAGACGCAGGGACGCCGTCGACTTAAGGTTTGGGACGACTGGCACGATCTGCCGCTGACTATCGCTTCATGTCATCGCATGGCAGCCCCGCGTTGCACGCCGGCGGGGCTCCATGCGGCGACACATGTCGAACCGCTCGCTGGCGTGCCAACCACTCTGGCGCTATCACAAGCGACGGAGGTGCGAGACGCGCCCGTGACCTGATTGCTCCGCGCGCGACGGCGCAGCCATTCATCAAGACTGACATGCCCGCTATCGAATAGGTCGAGTTCATGCGCTTCATCAAGGAGCGTCGGGGCGGAAAGCACTATGTCTGCGAGGGTTTCGGTATATTCATCAGCCGCTCTAACCTTCACCGGTTGGCGCTGGTCGAGGACGGCCAGATACTGCGCATAGCTTTCGGAAACGACCAGAATAAGCGTTTAGTCAAGCACCGCGTCTTCCGCAGCGCGCCGCGTCAAATCATGAAGTGTGAGCGCGTTTCGCCATGCCCTCTCGCGGCGGGGTCGATCAGAACGCGCACATCGTCGCGCACCCACAATTTTTCCAAGGCGCGTCGTTCTATCCGAGGTGGATTTTGCTCCCATAGTGTTTGTCCTTCTCTGCCCACCACCAGTCCCCAGACCGGCGTGAAAGAAGCGCGTGGAACACGATCTAACCAGCCTATTCTTGTTCATCCTGAACAATCTGATCAGCAGGAATTGTAATTCTAAAACTTGTTCCCTGCATGTGTGCGGTTTCGACAACGATGCTCCAACCAAGTTGTTTCAGTGCCTTGGCGACGATTGCTAGCCCCATGCCAGTGCCAATCACACCGTTTCCCGGATTGAGACGGGTAAATGGTTCGAAGATTTTCTCCTTAAACACCGGATCAAAGCCAATACCGTTGTCCGTTATGACATATTCCATGCCTTCGTCCGACAATTGGGTGATTATCGATACCCTCAGCGTGCGGTCTACGGGTGTGTATTTGATTGCGTTACTGATGAGATTTTCGAGAATCTGTGAGACCAGCGTTGGGTCAGCGCGAACGCGAATATCGTGAATGTCAACTTTGACTTCGCCTTTACGGTCACGGATGGACAGTTCGTGCGTTTCCAACGCGTGTTTCGTTTCCTCCTTCAATGACAATTGGTGAATAACGGCTGTGTGCTGATCTAGCTCAGCGTGTTGAAGGATGTTGCGGACAAGATTGCGTGCCCGCTTTGCGGATTCGTTGATTGTCTCAAGGAACATTTTGAGGTCCGGACCTCTGGCTGTATCCTCCTCAATGGCCAATTCCGAGAAAGAGACGATTTTGCGTAAAGGTTCCTGGAGATCGTGAGACGCGAAATGGGCATATTGTGACAGGCTCGTGTTCATTTGCTCGAGCGCATCGGCTTTATCCCGCAGTTCCTGGGTTCGTTGCTGGATACGGAGTTCCAGTTCCGACTTTATCTGCTCCAATTCAGCATATGCACGCTGTTGCTCCTGGCCCGATCTCGCGAGTGCATCGTTCTTTTGCTCGAGCATGACTGTACTTGGCAGCTTCAGCGCCGACGGCATCAGCGTCCAACTGGCCACCGCAGTCGCGCCGGATACCACCGCTGTGGCCGCCTTGAGCACGCCTTCGAAGCTATAGACAGGCTCCCAAAGCGTGATAAATCCGACCAGATGTGTCATCCCGCAGGCGAAAATGAACACGCAAAACAACAGCGCTATGCGGCTGGGAACGAGGTCTGGCCGCCTAATGGTGATATAAAGAATGGCCGTGGGAATTATGAAATAAGAGGAGAATATGACGAGGTCGGATATCGCGTGAAGGGCTATAAGATCCGTTCGCCACGTCATGCAATAACCGTGGGCCAAGAACGAGTTTGTCTCGAAGTACTGGAGAAACTTTTCTAGCATGCCCTCGCCCATCCCCTATTCGGGAATGCCGAGCAATTCCCTTTGAATTGATTGCATGCCCAGCATTGTTTCCGGCTTTGCGAATGCACCGCTTGCCCCAAAGGACAGTGCCTGTTGTTGTGTCTTGTCGCTGTTGGTTGTGCTTACAATGTAGATTGGTACGACGTCGAGACGCCTCATTCTACGAAGGAGCTTCAGCAATTCCAAGCCGTTCATACCCGGCATGTTTATGTCAACGCATATGCAATCCGGAAGTTCGTTTTCTTGTTCGCCTAATGTATCAAAAAATCCAACGCATCCTGCCCACTATAAAAAACTGTAATCTTAACTTGCATGGCAGTCTTTATTTCAAGCCGCTTCAGCGAGGTTGACATCAGAAAGATATCATCTCTGTCATCATCAACTTGTAATGGCCCCATAAATATCCGGACACGATCTCCCACTTAACAAGTGTGCGAGGTAATGTGCCCATTATGACCAGTCACAGTCCTAAAATAGAAGTCCTGTCCGGCCCTGAGCGCCGCCGTCGCTGGTCGACGACAGAGAAGCTTGCCATCATCCAGGAGACATACGAGCCGGACGCGACCGTCAGCATCGTTGCTCGGCGTTACGGCATTCAGCCGAACCAGTTGTTCACGTGGCGTAAGCTCGCCACTCAAGGGGCTCTGACGGCCACGGCTGCGGAGGAGGATGTTGTCCCGGCGTCCGAATATCGTGCCCTTCAGAACCAGGTCAAAGAGTTGCAGCGCCTGCTCGGCAAGAAGACGATGGAAGGCGAGATTCTCAAAGAGGCGCTTGAGATCGCCACCGGCCCAAAAAACATCTGTTGCGCTCGCTGTCATTGCCGAAGGGAAGTTCCCGATGACGGCTGTGTGCGAGACTTTTGATGTTGCCCGGTCAAACATGGCTCAGCGTGTGAAACAGCGTCCCTCCAAAGCCCGTGGTCGGCCACCGCTCGCCGATGATGATCTCGTCGATGAAATCAAAGCGATCATCTCCGAGATGCCGACCTACGGATATCGCCGTGTTCATGCGATCTTACGCCGTAAAGCCCGCAGCGAAAGCCGTCCATGGCCCATATGTGGACGGCCCCCTACCTGCAAGAATTTATTTCGAATGATTTGATCGGATCGCTTGCGTTCATATGTCCGGCCTGTTGGTGCGTTCGCACATGAACGCTGGCCAAGATGGGTTCCGCACCACGAGTTCCAAACAATGCCTCGACCACATGGGCCATTGGGCCAAACGGAGTGTCTCGCGTCTCGGATCGATCGATCATACCATCTGTCGTTCTCTTGCAAGTTCACGTATCAGCGCACGGTAACTTCTGTATCATGCTCACCGTGGCCGACTGAGTTCTTCACGCCGCACAGGCCGGCGCCGACCGAGTCGCATTGCCCCTGTATGCCTCTCCGGTCACCATCATCTTCCAGGCAATGCGGGCGACCTTGTTCGCCAGCGCGACAGCCACCAGCTTGGGAGCCTTGCGCTTGAGTAATTCCATGAGCCATGGCGAGCCGTTTTTGCCGCGTCCCACTCTCACATGGCGAAGCAACGCGGTCGCACCCAACACCAGCGTCTTTCGCAGCACCTCATCCCCGGCTCTCGTGATAACCCCAAGCCTGACCTTGCCAGCGGTCGAATGGTCCCTTGGTGTCAGCCCCATCCACGCGGCGAACTGCCTTCCGGAGGCGAACTGTTTCGGCGCCGGCGCCTTCATCACCAGCAGCACCGCACCGATCGGGCCAACCCCCGGTATCTGAGCAAGCCGGCGGCAGCATTCGTTATTGCGATACCAAGCCATCAGCCTTGCATCCACCGCTTTCAGACGCTCGTTCGCCTGCGCGAACTCCGCAGCCAGGGACGCGAACAAATCGCGCGCCAGATCAGGAACGAAACCGTCCGCCATGATGCGTTCCAGCAGCAGCGAGATATGGCTTATTCCCTTGGCCGCGGTCAGCCCGAACTCGGCCGCATAGCCTCGGATCATATTGGCAAGTGCCGTCTGCGCCGCGACAGCGCGCTCGCGCATGCCAACCAGCATCAGTATGGCCTGCTGATCCGCGCTTTTCGTCGGAACGAACCGCATCGTCGGACGACTCATCGCCTCGCATAGTGCCTCGGCATCAGCGGCGTCGTTTTTTCCGCGTTTGACATAAGGCTTCACGAGCTGCGGCGCGATCAGCTTCACCTCATGCCCCAGCGAAGTCAGCAGCCGGGCCCAGTGATGCGAGGCACCGCAGGCTTCGATCGCAATCACCGTCGACGGGCATTTTGTGAAGTAATCCACCATTTCCTTGCGGCGCATCTTCTTGCGCAGGACCGGTTGCTCGGCAGCATTCACCCCATGCAATTGAAAGACACTCTTTGACGTATCCATACCGATACGGATAATCTGTTCCACGGACCGCTCCTTTGTTTGAGATCTTCAACGACTAAACTTGGCACATTTCGATGCCGTTCGGAGGCCGTCCACCCCAACAACGCCAAACGCGTTTATCGGGTGATGAAGGTGCACGGCCTGCTTCTCCAACGCCATACTGGAGCCATTGACAACCGCCGCCACGATGGTCGCGTTGCTGTCGCTCAGTCGAATTTGCGTTGGTGCTCAGACGGTTTCGAAATCGGCTGCGATAACAAGGAAAAGGTCCGCGTTGCCTTTGCGCTCGACTGCTGTGACCGCGAGGCCATTGCCCATGTCGCCACCACTGAAGGCATCAAGAGCGAAGATGTTCAGGACCTTGTCATAACGGCCGTCGAAAACCGTTTCGGCCGCATCAATATCCTTCCTAAGCCCATAGAATGGCTGACCGACAATGGATCGTGCTTTATTGCCGCAGACACGAAATCACTGCTTCTGGATATTGGGATGGAGCCTCGCACGACACCGGTCCGCAGCCCTCAGTCCAACGGAATGGCAGAAGCCTTCGTCAAAACCTTCAAGCGCGATTACATCTCGGTCAACCCCATCCCGGACGCCGAAACGGTCATCGCCCAACTGCCATTGTGGTTTGAGCATTACAACACGCTTCACCCCCACAAGGCTTTAGGATATCGATCTCCGCGCGAGTTCTTAAACCGTCAAACAGAAATCTGATCCTGTCCGGTTTTTATGGGGCAACTCCAATCACACCCTGACCGAGCCAACCCGTTGGTCTCCTCTAAAAACCTCCCTCTATCGCTTATTTTCTGGTTCAAGCGACCTGCGTGACTGGCGTGAGCGGATGATGCGTGGACAGCTTGGGAATCGGACGACAAAATCAGTATGTTTCGAGCCGTCATGATGCCCTCGAGGCGGCATTTTTTCCGCCGGGCCCTCTCCAAATGCGATCGGGATGCAAAACGAACTGGTGGAACAATGCGTCCACGACAAGGACAGCTACGGCAGCGTGGAGCATCTTGCCTTTGTCATGGAACTCCGCTCACAAAGGCCCTGGTAAACTGCGGGCCTTATCGAACGTTCCAGTTCTCCACTAAAGCGGCCATGCCTGGAGGTAGCCGGTAAGCCAGGTCGTTCCTCAGCAAGATCAAGCTGAGATTGTGGCGGTCGCCCCCAGAGGACGACACCGAGGTCATGGTCAGTTGGACAAGTGCAGAATTAATTCTCGCTCGTGCTCAATTCGGGCTAATGAGAACGCGCCTGCAGGTTTCGGCCCCCGTCGCCTGAAAAGATCACGGGTTTATCCTGAACCGCGATCGCGGTGGGGCGGGGCGTTGAACCGGAAGCGCGCGATGCCGCTGCACGACCTTGCGTTGGTGATACGCCCGCGCTCACCTACTTCGGATTTACACCCTAATCTGTCCGATGATCACTTCCACTTTGGCGTCGATCACGATTCTCAGATCGCGAAGCATTTCTGCCGACGACAAAAAAGCTGCGCGCACCTCGCTTTCGCGTCGCCGTTCCATGGACGCGGTGATGGTAGCAAGATTGATCAAATTGTCATCTGCCGTCCTGCTGCTGGCGGCTCTGGCGACGTCGCGCATGTCTCGGATGGCGGAGATTGCGCGCGTCAACAATTGGCGCCTCTCAAGGAGAGATGCCCGTTCGAGCGAATTTGCGGCCCGGACCAGTTCGGCGATCAAATCTGTTGTTGCGGTCATACGTGATCACTTGCAGGCCGTACGCAGTTGTCAACCAAATATTCTCGGTTCAGTGCTTAGCAGCACCATTTTACGACCTGGACCGGGCTAGGGATGCCGTCAACCGCATCGTGCTGGTAAGCCATGCCCGAGGCATCAACCCCTTGCCATTCGGGCCACATGCTGAGCGTATATTCCCAGCGTGCTGCCGACGCTGGCATCCCTGGTCTGCCGATTTTCCGTGTCCACGAACACCACCCCTGCCTGATCACTCGGACAGTCACCAAATCACGTCAAATCAACCGGGTCATGACGCAGAATTCCCCGCTTTGGATATTGCGGCTGTAAACACGACATTCCTGCCCGGAGTTTGAGCTTCGCCAAGAGCGGGCTCACTCGTCATCGAACGAAACAGTGCGCGCCCGTCGATACCCGGATGGCCCATGCTGCAGATGCGCTCGCAGCTAGGCTTTTCCTTTGCAGAGCCCCTACCGGATTATCACAAACATCATGCTGTCGGGCCAAGTACGACCGGGTTAGGACGACTATGCCGCTACGCAGACCGAAAGGTGAGGCACAGAACGCGTGGCAAGAATAGGCGATGATGTGGACATAGGGAGAATTTTCCCATCCTGCTGGCTTTGAAGATCATTTAGGGTGCTATAGAGTCGGAACTCGAAGGCGGTTCTGGCTTCCAAGCCGATGCGCGCATTTAAAAGGGAACAGAGTGTGCCGGGAATATCGGCCATTCTGTTTTTTATTGACTGAAACAGGCAAAGGGGATGGGTAGTTGCGCATTACAATGGTTGGCTCTGGCTATGTTGGTCTGGTTTCTGGGGTCTGCTTTGCCGATTTCGGGCATTCGGTTGTCTGTGTCGACAAGGACGTATCGAAAATCGAGAAACTGCGCGAGGGACACATTCCGATTTTTGAGCCGGGTCTCGATGCCTTGGTCGCAGACAATATTGCCGCGGGGCGCCTGACATTCTCCACCAACCTCGCTGAATGCGTCCAGGATAGCGACGTCGTTTTCATCGCTGTGGGCACACCGTCCCGTCGCGGTGATGGGCATGCCGATCTGAGCTATGTTTATGATGCGGCCCGCGAAATCGCAGGTCACCTGACGAAATTCACGGTCATCGTCACCAAGTCAACCGTGCCTGTTGGAACTGGTGACGAAATCGAACGGATCATGCGCGAAGTGAACCCCGACGTCGATCTGGCTGTGGTTTCCAATCCGGAATTCCTTCGCGAAGGGGCTGCAATCGACGATTTTAAGCGGCCGGACCGTATCGTCATTGGCCTGTCTGATGATCGCGCCGGCGCAATCATGACGGATGTGTATCGTCCGCTTTATCTCAATCAGGCACCGCTTTTGTTTACAACCAGGCGCACATCCGAGCTGATCAAATATGCCGGGAACGCGTTTCTTGCCATGAAGATCACGTTCATCAACGAAATGGCCGATCTGTGCGAAAAGGTTGGAGCCGATGTGCAGGACGTTGCGCGGGGCATCGGCCTCGACGGGAGAATAGGATCAAAGTTCTTGCATGCTGGTCCAGGTTACGGTGGCTCGTGTTTCCCTAAGGATACATTGGCACTGGTCAAGACTGCGCAGGATCATGAAAGCCCTGTTCGGCTGATTGAAACGACTGTGAGCATCAACGACAACCGAAAGCGTGCTATGGGCAGGCGGGTTATCGCTGCTGCAGGTGGGGACATTCGAGGCAAAAAAGTTGCCATCCTAGGGCTAACCTTCAAGCCGAACACGGACGATATGCGCGACAGTCCGGCAATCGCCATTGTTCAAGCCCTCGTCGATGCTGGCGCCAATGTCATTGGCTACGACCCCGAAGGCATGGAAAACGCCCGCAACGTTATTGAGGGGCTGGACTACGCATCGGGCCCTTACGAAGCCGCGAAAGACGCGGACGTTTTGGTGATCGTCACGGAATGGAACCAGTTTCGCGTACTGGATTTCGCGCGACTGAAGGGCATTATGAAAAGCCCCGTTCTCGTCGACCTACGAAACATCTATAGCAACGATGATGTCACAAAGCATGGCTTCCACTATTCCAGCCTTGGACGGCCGAACTAAAGAGATTCGACTGGCCACAATTGGGAGTAACCCCGTGCGATACCTAATTACCGGAACCGCCGGTTTCGTTGGTTTCCATCTAGCAAAGCGATTGATCGATGACGGCCATTTCGTGGTCGGCTTCGATGGAATGACGGACTATTATGACGTCAATCTTAAAAAGAAGCGCAAGGCAATTCTCGAAAGATCAAACGGTTACAGGCATTTCGATGGAATGCTGGAGGATGTTTCTGCGCTGCAAGAGGCAGCTGCTGATTGCCAGCCCGACGTCATCGTACACCTGGCAGGCCAGGCTGGAGTCCGTTACAGTCTGGAGTTTCCGGATACCTATATCTCTTCGAATCTGGTCGGAACCTTCAATATTCTTCAGATTGCGAAAGAATGCCAACCAAAGCACCTCCTGATTGCATCTTCGAGTTCAATCTATGGCGGCAATTCCGAGATGCCGTTCTCTGAATCCCATAAGGCGGATTGGCCCATTACACTTTATGCGGCGACGAAGAAATCCGTTGAGGAAATGTCGCATGCCTATGCGCACCTTTGGAAAATACCAACGACATGCTTCCGCTTTTTACGGTCTATGGGCCGTGGGGCCGGCCCGACATGGCGCTGTTCAAGTTCGTGTCTGCGATCGAGAAGGGCGAGCCGATCGAAGTTTACGGCGAAGGCAAGATGAGCCGCGACTTTACCTATATCGACGATCTCGTTGAGAGCATCGTCCGCTTGGCGGATGTCGTGCCCGCGGAAACCAGCCCGCTGGTGGCCGAGGACATCAAGGATTCTCTTTCCCCGGTGGCACCTTGGCGTGTCGTCAACATTGGCGGCGGCAATCCCGTCGGCCTAATGGCCTTCATCGAAACGATTGAGGCGTGCCTGGGAAAGCAAGCCGTTATGACCATGCTTCCCATGCAGAAAGGCGACGTCCAGTCTACCTATGCCGACCCAACTCTCTTGCAGGCGCTGACCGGCTACTTGCCCCAGACCAGCGTCGAAGACGGGGTTCGTAACTTCGTTAAATGGTTTTCTGTCTACAATCGGACGGGCTCTTAAGCGGAGCAAGCGCGAGTTTCGGCAGGCAAGCTTGAGCTTTTGCGGAAGGTCTCGACGAGTGAAAATCGAACCCTGACGAGTGGAACGGTAGGCCACCCAAGCTGCCGCACAGGGATTGCGAGACACGCTTGACTGGGAAGCATCCATGGTACTCACACAACGATAAAGACCGTTACCAATCGCAACCGGGACATATAGAAGCCAGCCATCTAGAGCTGATATTCTGTGCAATCATGAAAAGAAATCAAGCTTTTAGATGCTTGACTGGATCTTTGAGAAGTGCAAACTACGGCATCCTCCGGTCACGGTATTGCTATGAAGATATTTATACTAATAATTTTGATTTTTCTGTCAAATTCGACCCATACTTCTGCATCAACGAATATACTTAGTATAAGATCTCCCGAAAAGAAAATTGCGGTTGTCATTGGGAATTCGGCATACAAGTATGTTTCGCCCCTTAAAAACACGGCAAATGACGCCCACGGAGTGTCCAATCAGCTAAGGAATCTTGGCTTCGAGGTGATTTTATCGGTAGATGACGATCAGGATTTGTTTTTCTCAAAAATTGCGCGCTTCGTAGATTCGTCGAAAACCGCCGATGTAGTTCTGTTCTACTACGCGGGCCATGGAGCGCAGAGAAACAACCGCAACTACCTACTGCCAATCGACTATAGCGTTGGGGCCGCCGATCCTCTGGACTTCAATCAACTTGTTCAGACGCTGCAAACGGCAAACCCTGAGAGCGCGAAGATCTTTATCGTAGACGCCTGCCGAAACCTACCGGAAGCCTTTGCAGCGAAATTTGGCTTCGATGAGCAACGCGGATTGGCTCGGGTGACCCTGCCGGATAGTGCTGAAAATAGCGGATCTACAGGGGGTTATTTCAACATCATTGCATTCTCCACTGCTGCCGGGAATACTGCAGAAGATGGAAAAGGTGAAAATAGTCCCTACACGGCAAGCTTGATAAAATACCTCCCTCAACGAGGAATTGAGGTGGCCGAACTTTTCCGGATGGTCGCTGCTGACGTGCTTGTATCCACGCAGAGCACTCAGCGGCCGGAGTTTCTCGTTCAGACCAGCAGACCACTTTATTTCGCGGATCCCATTGTTACCGAATGCGACAAATTGGCGGTTGAACAGGAAAACTATATGGGCCTACCAGGAGTTCCATTCGAGGACGTCGATCCGCGAACAGCGGTGCCTGCATGCGAAAATGCAGTTCGGGCGGAGCCTACAAGTTCCAGACTGAAAAACAATCTAGGCCGGGCGTATGAGCGTGCTGGCCGACTGGAAGATGCGATGAGGCTTTATGATGAGAGCCACCGAGCGGGCAACGTTCAGGCGACGAACGCACTGGGTGTCGCATACATCGCCGGCTGTGGCTTACCATCACCGCTACTCGAAGAAGGCGTCGAGCTTCTTATAAGTGCTAAATTGCGTGGTAGCCGAGACGCGTTGGCATCTCTGACTGCTCATGATCTTGCAAACCACGTGACGCCTCAAACCTTGAAGCAGGTTATGTTTGTTCTGCAAAAAGCATCGTATGTGGAGCAAGTCGGGCAATGGGACGATCAAGCAAAAAATGCGTTGGAAAGATATCAGCGAGAACATGATTTGGCAGTCAAAGGACTAACGATTGAAACCTTGCACGCGATGAAACTGCACGGCAAGCTCCCAAAGGGTTTCAAATGTCACTGAAGAAAATTGCGGTCGTCACCTTAGTGGCGTTTTCCATGGGCTTAAGTCCGGTACGCGCTGGCGAGCTATTTGCAGACAGCTATTTTTCAAAAGAACAGAGACAAGCAATCGCGTTAATTACGAAAATCTTGAAGAAGCGAGGATTTGACGAGGATTCAATTTCCGAAATTGTCTCAGAAGGTTACATACCCCACCTCCAGGAAATCGCGCCGGACTTTAAGGCACGGCCGTATGGATTCGATCCGGAGACTGGAGTTCAGTATCCCTCTGATGTCCGTGGGTTCGCCGAAAATCTCAATAGTTGTTATTCCAAACTCTCGGCAAATAAATACTCACGAGACCTAGTGAAAAACGATAAAAATGACGATGGGACGCCAAGAAAACCGGTTGAGACATTTGGCTATTGCAACTACCGCTTCGATCCCGCCACAGGATGCCGACTGTCAGAGATTGAAGGATTCATTTGCAGGTATTTCTATCACAACGAGGCTGGCAGTATGACGTGTGACAATTGGGGTGCTGGCCCAAGTCTCGCTTTTGATCCAGATGGCGGGGGTCTGCAAAGCTCCAGTTTGAAGCCCCGAAAACGCAAATAGCAAGCGCACCGGAAAAGAAGACGAAGAAAAAACGGACGAAATCTAAGGTCTCAGTGAAGCAATGTAGTTTCTCCTACGTAAACGATGATTATTATTCGCCTAATAGAAAGTATCTGTTACAAGCGAAATCTGAAGGATATCCGAACTAGAATAACTCGATATCTACGGAGAACCAATTTTTGACGATAGATATTGGTTCGGTGCGTCGTATAGCAGACGCTGTGCGGATTTATTTCATCTTCCGGAGATTCCAGCTGGGACGTCATTGCGCAAAGTGATCGATGTCGCCCCCTATACGTGGCTCAGTGATGTGCTTGAGCACATTGACCTGAGACCCATCTTCCCTCCAATTTTCAGGAGAGTCTTGGGTTTTCAATCTGGCCTTATGCGGCCCGTTTTTCCAGAGCGATTTGCGATGCAAATTCACTGGGTGTGATGTTGCCTAGCGATGAATGTGGTCGGTTTCGGTTGTAGTCCTCCTTCCATGCGATGATTTCCGTCCTGGCCTGCGTCAACGACGAGAACAGGGTTTCGTTGAGGCATTCGTCGCGGAAGCTGCCATTGAAGCTTTCCACAAAGCCGTTCTGCATTGGCTTGCCCGGCGCGATGTAATGCCAGTCGATGTGCGTGTTTTGGCACCATTCCAGAATAGCCATGCTTGTCATCTCCGTGCCATTGTCGGAAACGATCGTTCGTGGCTTTCCTCGCTGGGCGATGACAGCATCGAGTTCCCGTGCAAGCCGACGACCTGAGAGCGACGTGTCGGCGACCAGCGCCGGGCATTCGCGGGTAAAATCGTCGACAACAGCCAAGACCCGAAAGCGACGACCATCCGTGAAGGCGTCGCTGACGAAGTCCAGGCTCCAGCGCTCGTTGGCACGCGAAGGCAGTGCCAGAGGCCGTCTCGTTCCCAAAGCCCGTTTGCGCCCGCCCCGTTTGCGCACGGTCAGCTTTTCCTCGTGATAAAGACGCCGAAGCTTCTTCAGGTTCATGACAATCCCCTGCCGATCCAGCATGACGTGAATGCGCCGATACCCGAAACGACGGCGCTCGGATGCGACCGCCTTCATAGCTTCACGGATATCAGCGTCATCAGGCCGGACGCTGCGGTATCGCACGCTCGACCGGTCGATGGACAAAACCTCGCACGCCCGACGCTGGCTCACCCCATGCTGCTTGCAGACATGAGCCACAGCGTCCCGCTTCACATCGGGCGTCACCATTAATGGGATGGTCCGCCTCGTCCTCCCGTAGCATTATGAGGCTGTCAAACCGAAGGAGGTTGCAATGCCACAACGCAATGTGCCGCGTTCAGCGGCTGTCTACGGAATTGATATCGGTAAGAACATCTTCCACGTCGTCGGTCTCGGAAGCGATGGCGTGCCAGTTCAGAAGGTTCGTTTCCGACGCGATACGCTGCTACAGTTCTTCGAGCGCGCAGCGCCAGCGATCGTGGGAATGGAATCCTGCGCGGGCTCTCAATGGATTGCCAGGAAGATAAAGGCTCTGGGACATAAGGTGCGCTTGATCCCGGCGCAATTTGTGAAGCCCTACGTAAAATCGAACAAGACCGACATCATCGATGCGGAGGCGATCGCTGAGGCAGCTACGCGACCAACGATGCGGTTTGCAGCACTCAAGAGCGAGGAACAAGCCGATCTTCAGGCTTTGCACAGGGTGCGAGATCAGATGATCGGAACGCGAACCCGGCTGATCAATCAGATGCGAGCCTTTTGCCTCGAATACGGGATCGCGCTGCGTCAGGGCGCAGGTCTGTTCAAGCTCGACCTGCCACAGGTTCTCGAAGACAAATCGAACGACCTTTCGTCGGCGATGCGTAAGCTGCTCGCAGATCTGTTTGCCGATCTACGCCAATTGGAACAACGTATCGGTGACGTCACACGCGAGATCGAAGCCATAGCCAGTCGAGAGGATGTGGCTCGACGGCTCATGACGATCCCCGGCATCGGAGCATTGGGGGCGACTGCACTTCTTGCAGCGATTGGCAACGGTCGGCAATTCCAAAAAGCACGCGATCTGGCTGCGTGGCTTGGCCTCGTGCCGCGAGAATACTCGACCGGCGGAAAGCAAAAGCTTCTCGGCATCAGCAAGCGAGGAAACCGCTATGTTCGCAAACTTCTCGTGCATGGCGCACGATCATGCTTTCGGCATCTCGACCGAACACGGGATCGACTGGGGAACTGGCTGGATGGCCTTCAAGCCCGGATGCACCCAAACAAAGCTGTCGTCGCACTTGCCGCAAAAATGGCCCGGATTGTCTGGGTCGTCCTGACCAAGCCTGGAGCGCTCTACGAACGCAGAGACCCTGCATTCGCCTGAAGCTCCAAGCTCGATTGCAAGGCTCGGGAATAGTGATGACGAAACAGTGGATCAACATGCCGTAAGTCCTGTGCAAAAAGCGGGCTTCGTGCCCGAACCATTTATTGGGAACGGCGTGTGCGGATCTCATCATGGCCTGGTTGCAACCGCAGCCCACTCGCGAGAGGCCGGATACATTTATGCAACTGGAATCGTCATTTGCGATGTCGCGAACCCTTGCACGGACGGGGCGGACCATACATTTTTTGAAGCGACATCCTTCAAAATGGCATTGTCCAGCATGGTCTCGGCCAGCAGCTTCTTCAGCTTGGCGTTCTCGTCTTCCAAAGCCTTCAGCTTGCGGGCATCGGAAATCTCCATGCCGCCGAACTTCGCCTTGTATTTGTAGAAGGTCGCTTCGGATATTCCGTGCTTGCGGCAGACATCGGCCGTCCTCAGCCCGTTCTCCTGCTCTTTCAATATCCCGATGATCTGCTCATCCGTGAACCGTGAATGCTTCATCCTGTCCGTCTCCTCAGAGGAACGGACTCTACCAAAATTTGGAGGAAGTTTTGGGTCTCAGGTCAATCACGTCACCAACAAAAATCGGAGCCAAGGCCTGAAACTCTCCTACCGGAAAGTTATTGCTGTAAGCTTCGGCAGCATGAGGCGGAAAGCGACGCTGCGCGCGCCCTGGAAAAGGAGGAGCGCTGCCCACAGGCCGTCATTGCCAAACAGCGGTTGCAAAATGGCCCAGGCGGCAAAATAGACGACGAGTGATGCCACCATCAGGTTGCGCATCTGCCGCGACCAAGTAGCACCGATATAGACACCGTCCATCTGGAAGGCGATGATCCCGACAAAGGGCAAGGCCACGACATAGGCAAGGTCAGATTTTGCAAGTGCCGCAACGGCAGCGGTCGGTGACGTGAGGTCGATCACCCATCCGCCGCCTGTGAAGAAAGCCAGTGAGACGAGTGCAGCGAAGATCAGACCCCAGATGGTGGTGAGCTTGATCGTGCGGTCGAAGGCCGGCCTGTATCGGGCGCCGACGGCCCGGCCCGCCAGCTGTTCGGCGGCTGTCGCGACACCATCGAGGAATGCGACACCGAAGAAATAGAAGCGAAGCAGGATCGTGTTGGCGGCCAGAACGTCTATGCCCAGGAAACCACTCTGGCGGGTAAAGAAGGTGAGGCCGATCAAAAGCGCGAACGAACGGATCATCATGTCGCCATTGACCGAGAAGGAACGCTTCAGCACCATCAGATCCGGTATACGCCATGCGGAGGGATCCGTTTTTTGAGGATCAAGAGCAGGCCAGCCATCGCTGTGACGGCCTCCGCCACCAGCGAGGCTATGGCGACACCTTCGACACCCCAGCCGAGACCGATAACCCAGTAATAACTGAGCCCCGCATTCAGGCCGTTAAGCAGCGTCTGCAGCACCATGCTCCACAGCGCTTCGCCGCGGCCGATAATCCAACCGAAAGCAACGAAATTGAAAAGCACGAAGGGCGCTGACCAGATCCTCCAGTGGAAATAGGTCGCTGCCGCGTCCGCGACTTCACCCCGTGCGCCCATTGCTGCAAGGCCCAGGCTCGCGATCGGCCCTTGCAGAAGAAGGAGGAGGAGACCCGCCACCAGCGCAATGATCAACCCGCTGGCAAGCATTCTCTGTTCGCCGACACGATCATTTGCACCCAGGGCCTGGGCTGTAAATCCGGTCGTCGCGGCCCTCAGGAAGTTGAAAGTGACGAAGATCACATCGAAGACCACGGCTGCAAGCGCCACGCCGCCGACCAATGATTCCCTGCCCATATGGGCGATCACGCCCGTTGCGACGAGGCCGACAAGGGGCGTGGAGAGATAGGCGATCATCATCGGGATCGCGATCTTCAAGACGTCCCGGTGGGCGATCTCGAAAGGGCGAATAGAGAGATCCTCTCCTTTCGTATGGGCTTTTTGCACTCAGTCTTTCCGATGCGGTTCGCCGAGCGTGTGCATCAGGCGGTTGGCCCATCCAAAAATGGAGATCGAGTGGATGAGGTCGAGAATCTGCAGGTCGTCGAGACCGACTTCGCGCAGATGATAAAACTGGTAGACGCCGACATTGTTCGGATGCGCTGTCATGTCGACGCCAAAGTTGAACAGGGCCTGCTCAAAGTCAGGCAGGTCCGCATTCAATCCGTTTTTGTAGATTTCCTCCACGACCTCGGGCCGCTTTTCGAGCTGGATATAGCGATTGGCATGGACAGAAGCACAGTAGATGCAATGGTTGACGAAGGAGGCCGCGAGCGCTCCGATTTCCCGACCGCCGCGTGACAGTCCGCCTTCGCTGTACATGATGTCGTTGAACAGCGGCGTGCGCTCTTCGAGGATTTCCGCCTCCTGGGCCAGGACCAGAACGTAAGCCGAAACTTTCGTATTGGAGGGCGTCACCTTCAGTGCCTGCAGCTGTTCCGGCGTTGCCGTGGCAAGATCCACCGGCTTGACGTAGGGGTTCCATTCCAGTGGCTCGAGCGTGAAATCATACACAACATCCGACATGTCAGTTATCCCTCAACATTTTGAGCCCGGCCACCACCAGCACTTGGTAGTTGACGAAAGCGATCAGCCCGGCAAGCGTGACGATATCCCGGTCGTCCAGACCCGCGGCTGCCAGCGCCTCAATATTGGCGCGGGTCGCCTGCTTCGGTGTCAGGGTCACCAGGTCGACATGACGCAGAACTGCTGCCATTCGACTTGTGCGATCGGCCGGCGTCCAGCCCGGTTCAGCCATGGCAATCCCATCGCCGACACCACCTTCGGCCTCAGCCAGTGCCTTGTAATGCGCGACCAGTTCCGACGAACTCCACAGGCCGGCCATGCGCGCGGCGACCGCAGCCCGCTCGGCATAGGAAAAGCTGCGTGGATCGGCCGGGTGAAGGGCTGCCACATAGCTCGTCTGGGTCAAATGCTTCAGCTTGGGGCGCTGTGCGCGCAGTTCGCAGAGCGGTGAGCCAGGCTGCAGGCCAAGAACCTTGTCGATCACATCGACCTCAATGGCTGTGGTCATAGTTTTTCCTTTCAGTCTGCCGACAGGGCTTCGTCGAGAAAGCTCAAACGATCCTGGCCCCAGTACAGAACGCCCCTATAGATCCACGTCGGTGTACCAAAGACACCCTTGTCTTGTGCTTCACGGTGACTGTCCAACCAGGCCTGCGTGATATCAGGCTCGTCCTCCATCACCTGCAGCTTCGCGCCATCAAGGCCCAATCGGTTGGCGACATCGATGCGCACTTCCGGCACGGTCACGTCAAGCTCCTCGCACCAAAGGGCACGCAGCAACGCGTGGCTTAGCTCCAGAGCCGGCAGACCCTGCCGTTCGGCGGCGATCACCATGCGCGCTGAGTATTCGTTGTTGGTCGGATAGTGCTTCGGCTTCAGCACCAGCGGCATGTTCAACCGCTTGCGCCAGCGATCCAGTTCCACGGCGTGATAATCCTGGCGCGGCTGTGGGCGCGAGCGCAGCGGTACGCCGCCGTTTTCAGTCACGATGCGGGTTGGCCGCACCAAGACATGGAGGTCATGTTTCTCGATCAGAGCCTTGAATTGCGGCCAGCCGAGATAGGCCCATGGTGAACTGAGCGCGTGATAGTAATAAACCGTTTTTTGCATGCCCCGCGCTTCCTCTCATGCCGTCTTCTGTCGATCGACAACAGCATCGGCATCCACCCATTCCGAGCCGTCCAGTTCAGGCTTTTCATAGTGCAACAGCTCCTGCCAATGATGATCGATGTCGCGGATGAACAGACGGCTGGCAATGCCACGGGCAAGCCACAAGGCACCTTCGCTAATTGCTGGAATGTCACCGCTGACCTTGCCCAGGCTCATCGTCGCGCCATAGTTGAAGCAATGGATATCCTTCAGCCAGGGCGCCGTACCCGGTTGCTTCTCGGTGAAGGAAAAGTCGTCGTTCAGCCAGGGAAAGCGGCCGAGCCCCGGGTTCTCTTCTCCGGCCGTTGGAACGTAGCGATCCTCCCAGCAGGCAATCGCCTCGCCATAGGGGCCAACTCGTCGCGGCTCAGCGGTTCGATATCGAAACCAGTGCCGAGAATGACGAAATCCGTGCTGAATGTGCGGCCGCTCATTGTGGTGATGACGACCTCCTCCGCCCTTTCTTCCATCGAGGCGATGCCGCAACCGAAGTGGAAGTAGGCATTGCTATGGCGGCTGACGCGCAAAGTGGAATTGTGCGGGGCAGGCGTCTGCTGCTTGGTGGAATAGTCCATGATGCGCCAGCGCCACTCTGGCGAAATCCGCGGAAAGCCCGCGGTCACGCCATAGGATCCGATGCCCATTAGCTTGTTGATGGTCGGCATCTGCTTGCGTCGCGCGAGAAGGCGCACCTCGCCGGCCCCGGCCTCCAGCGCTTCGGCTGCGTTGTCGACCGCTGACGCGCCGACGCCGATCACCACTACACGCTTTCCCTTCAATGCCTTGAGGTCGATGGCGTCGGCGGAATGCGCCCAGGACACATGGCGTTGCATGCCCTTGACGAACTCGGGGATGCTCGGTTCGCCCAGCCCGTCGCGGCCTGTCGCTAAAACCAGCTTGCGGGTAACAATCGGCTCTGCCTTGCTCCCGTCTATCTCAAGTTCCAGCAGCCCGTCGGGCCGCGGCGCAATCCGTGTCACATGGGTGCCGTTTTCAACCGGCACGCCCAGAACGTTGCGATACCAGGCGAGGTATTCCATCCACATCGGTCGGGGAATTCGGAACAGCGCTTCCCAGGCAGCTTCCCCGTGGTTGGCCGTGTACCAGGCGCGGAACGTGAGTGATGCCACGCCAAGTGCTGGGCCGAGCAGGTTTTAGGAGAGCGCAGCGTCTCCATTCGGGCATAGGTCAGCCACGGCCCTTCGAGCCCCTTCGGCGACCGGTCGACAATACGAAGGTTGCGAATACCGGCCCGCGTCAGCGACAGCCAGGCAACCAGACCGCACATGCCGCCGCCGATGATCACCACGTCGCTGACGCTGCGGCCGGTCTCGTCGGTGAAAGGCTTCGACCAGTTCGCCGGCGGATAGTTCAGATATTCCAGATCCTGCCGCACCCTCGCGTTCAGCTGCTCAAGCCGGGAAGCCTGTGGGATGGTCATGGTTGCGTCCTGTCTCTTCGTTCAAATCTTTGAGCATCCCGCGTTTCAAGGAACCGCGAGCTTGCTCCAAACTCATTGCTTCAGCGCAGCGCTTGCGTCAGTCGGCCAGCACCACGGCGTCGCTTTCCCACCAACCGATCCAGACCTGGTCGCCGGAAAGTTGCGACAGAGAGACGGGGTCGAGTTGCGCTACGATCTCCTGCCCGCCCGAAAGCTCGACGGTGACAGAGGTATGGTTGCCCTTGAAGATGCGCTGCTTAACCAGGCCCGGAATGCCCAGCCCGTCTTTGGGCTCGGCACCCAGGCAATAGAGTGCCTCTGGCCGCAGCGCCACCGTCACCATCCCGCCCGGCTTGTGCGCGGTTTCGTTCAGCGCAGCGTGGATCACCTTATCTTTCCAGCGCAGCGTTGCGAGATCGCCCTCGATCGAGACAAGTGCGGCTTCGAGGAAATTGCTCTCCCCGATGAAATTGGCGACGAAGCGGCTGCGTGGGCGCGAATAGAGCGTTTGGGGATCGCCCATCTGCTCGATCCGGCCATTGTTCATTACAACGATGACGTCCGACATGGTCAGCGCCTCCTCCTGGTCGTGGGTGACGAACAGGAAGGTCTTGCCGGTCGTCCGCTGGATCGATTTGAGCTCGATCTGCATCTGTTGACGAAGCTTGGCGTCGAGCGCGCTTAGGGGCTCGTCCAGCAGAAGCACGTTCGGGTTGGGCGCCAAAGCGCGCATGAGCGCCACGCGCTGGCGCTGGCCGCCGGAGAGCTGGTCCGGCGTGCGGTCGGCAAAGTCCTGCAGCTTGACTAGCGACAACAGTTCCATGGTGCGCTTGTGGATGGCATCAGAAGGCAGGCCTTGCAGTTCCAACCCGAAGGCGATGTTGCGACCGACTGTCAGGTGTGGAAACAGGGCATAGTCCTGAAAGACGATGTTGACGTTGCGCTTGTTGGGCGGCAGACGGGTGATGTCGTTGCCATCGAGATAGATCGACCCGGATGACGGCGTCTCAAACCCGCCCAGCATACGCAGCGTTGTCGACTTGCCGCAGCCGGAGGGGCCAAGCAGCGTCACGAACTGGCCAGCCTCGATTGCCAGGTCGAGACTGTCGACGGCCAGCGCCGTACCGTAGAATTTGTTGACGTTGCGGAAGTGTACGACTGGCGGCATCGGTCAGGTCCTTGAACGGCGGGTAAAGTGTTCGGCATAGAGACCGACGGCGGCAGTGACGACCAGAACGACCGTCGCCATGGCGTTGATTTCAGGCGACATGCCACTTTGCACTTTGGCAAAGATCAGCATCGGCAAGGTGGCCTGGTAGCCGCCAAGGAAGAAGGTGCGGACGAAATCGTCGATGCTGGTCAGCACGCAGAAGATCATGCCGCCGACTAGCGCCGGGGTCAGGTAGGGAATGGTGACGCGGATGAAGGCGATAAAATTGTCCGCGCCAAGATCGCGTGCGGCATCGATCAGGTTGTGCGGCATGGAGCGCAGCCGCGTCAGCACCATGATGACGACGAAGGGAACGGCATGCAGCGTATGGCCCAGAATGATCGCACCCGTGCCCGTCGGAATGTCAAGCACGCGGATGAAGATGCGCATGGAAATGGCATTGATCAGGCCCGGTACGACGGCAGGCAGGCAGGCGAGCGCGAAGATCGCGGCCCGGCCCCATATTCCTTCTGCCGAAATGAGCAGTGCGATCCATACGCCGATGATCGTGGCAAACAGGGTGGTCATGCTGGCAATCAGGACGGAATAGCCGACCGCATGGAGAAACTGCTTGTCTTGCAGAACCTTTGCATACCAGCTCAGTGTCCAGTCACTGATCGGAAACGCGATGAAATTGGCATCCTTGAAGCTCATCGCCATCATCAGGGTGAGGGGCATGAGGAGATAGATGACAAACAGCCAGTAGGACGCCGACAGGGCAGTCTTGGGTGCATCAGTGAAATAGGCGCGCATCATTGTCTCCTCACATCAGCCGCACGGAACGCCCGCCGGCGATCCGCATGAACAGTCCGACCGTGGACAGCGAAACGGCAAGCATGATCACGGAGAATGCAGCACCCTCCGGCCACTTATCGCTGGAGCCATGGAAGAGGGTTGCGATAATCTCTGGGAAAATCACGGTGTTGGGCCCACCTAGCAGCAGCGGGGCGGCAAAAACGCCGACCGAGGTGAGGTAAACCAGGCTGCAGCCTGAGACGATACCATCCCGCGATAGCGGCAGGATAACCCGGCGAAACCGCTGCAAGGGGCCGGCGCCGAGATCGGCGGCGGCATCGATCAGCGATACAGGTATCTTTTCAATCGCGGAATAGAGCGGCAGAAGCATGTAAAGCGCAATCAGATAGACGACACCAAAGGAGAGTGAGAAATAGGTGTAGAGCATCGGGATGGGGCGGTCGATGAAACCGAGCTCTCTCAAAAGCACGTTCACCGCGCCGCGATTGGCCAGAAGCATGATCACGGAGAAGGTGCGGATGATCTCGCCAGCCCAGAACGGCACCAGCAGCAGCAACAGCGCGCGCGTCCGGTTCCTTGGTGTGACCACCTTGGCGACGTAGTAGGCAACGGGATAGACAATCAGCAGCGTTACCAACGTCACCACGAAGGCGAAGATCAGGCTTCTGATGAAGGGAATGAAATAGAGAGGTTCCTGGAAGAACAGAAGGTAGTTATCGAGCGTATAGTCGGCGCCGCCGACGGCCGATGCGGGGTAAGTGCTCATCAGGCTGATGCGCGCCATCTGGTAGATCGGACCGATATGCAGCATCGCAATCCACGTCAGCGGGATCACCAGCAGCAGGACAAACCGGGCACGCCGACTGTTGGCCAGGAGACCTATCGTCAACTGGTAGGCGCCGGAGCCCATGACCTTACCAATCCATCCGGCATAGCGTGGGGCGCCGCGCTGCCGCGCAGGGCTAGTCTGCATCGTCGTATCCGCCATTCATATCGTTCCCGGCGCTGAAAAACTCTTGATATCGACCGGCCCTTCGTGAGGGCCGGCCTTGAGTATGGGCATGTCGCGTGAGCTACGAATAGAACCTCAGGCTGCCTTGATCTCGGCAGACGCCTTGTCGATCATCTCGTTCTTCATGTCGCGGTTCTTGGAGCTGAAGAACACGACCCGTTCCATCTGCTCCGCTGGCAGGGCGTTGGCGGCGCGCTCGCGATCGCTCAGCACCTTATCGACACCGTCGAAGGCGGAGGCAAAACCCGACTGACGCGTCATCGCCGCGCCGATTTCCGGAGACGACAACATGGCATCCAAGAAGGTGTAGGCAGCATCGGCATTCGGCGCGTTGTTCACCACATTGAAGGAATAGAGAAAGCCATAGGTGCCTTCTTTCGGCACGGACAGTTCAATTGGGTGACCATCCATGATCAGTTTGGCGGCCGGGCCGGACCAGGCCTGGGCCACATAGATGTCCTCATTCAGGAACATCTGCTGCACTTCCGATCCGGCGTCGTAGTATTTGCGCACCTTGTCCTTCTGGGCGATCAGGTAATCGCGCGCCTTGTTGGTCGCCTCCAGGGCGATATCCGGCTTGCCTTCATAGGTAACGTAGTCGCCATCATTGCCCTGATAGCGCATCACGATCGAGAGGAAGTCGGAGACGATGTAGGAGGTGAGGCCCTTGAACTCGTCCTCGAACATGATGCTCCAGCTGTCGGTCGGCTTGGTGTAGTCTGTGTTGCGGGCAAGGCCTTCAAATCCAGCCAGGAGCGGTACGCCATAGGTGGAGCCGTCAATCGTCAGCTGCGGTGCACCTTTGTAAGCGCTGGCCAGCTTGTCCCAATTTTTCAGGCGGCCGATGTCGAGCTTTGCAAGAAGGTCTGACGTAATGAACTGCGAGAGCCGGTGGCCGGTAACGGTCACGATGTCGGTGCTCGGCGCGGCGCCTTCGGCCGCCAACAGGTTGTATTGCTTGCCCTGGTCGTCGGTTAGGCGGACATTGACCTGGATACCGGTATCCTTCTGGAACTGGTCAATGAATTCCTGGGGCACGAACTTGTCGTAGGTGGTGATGTTGACCACCTTGCCCTGTGCATGGGCAGAGCGAATAATGCCCGGCGCCGCAAGCAGACCGGTTCCGGCAGCCAGAAGTTTGAGGGTAGACCGTCGGGTCGCTGCAAAGTCTCTCATGGCTCTCTCCTTGTTTGACGTGGTGGTTGTTGTCGTTCGGTTTTAAGGCCGCATACGTTGGTCAGTCATTTTAGACGCCGCCCTCGGGCACTCTTGAGCCGCGCTTGGGACGGTTTGTGCATTTCAAAGCGCCTCTTTGGCAGCGCCTCCCCCGTAGGTCATCTCCGCCACTTGGCCGGCCTTGGTGGGATCATGCGCCGTGAAATCAGGGATCCGGGCGGACGCGATCCGGATGATGAGCTGGATAAGTTCCTGAGCCGTCGCCGAAAGCGGTCGCGACGCTGCCGAAAAGATTCCCCAGAGAAACGGAATGTCGATATCGAGCGGCCGAACCGTGACGGGGGCCGACTGAACTCCGTATGCTGTGGCCGGCTCAACGATCGCGACGGCCATGCCGGTTGACGCAATCTGAACGGCATTCATGGCGACACTTGTGGCTATGATGCGCCCGGCACGGACATTGGCCGCCTCCAGAGCCTGATCGACGCGTCGCCTCAGGCGAAAAGGATTGGCCAGCGTAGCGATGGTCCGTCCGGCAAGATCGGAAATCGAAATGACATCTTTTGCCGCCAGCGGGTCTTGAGGCGATACGGCGGCCACACAGCGCCCCTGGAAAAACCCATGTGCTTCAAGACCGGGTTGTTCTGCAGGAAGCGATGTCACGCAGAAATCCGCGGTGCGGGCAAGAACGGCCTGAACGGCAGCCTCGGCGGGCATGCTCCTAAGATATATCGAATGTGGAAGCAGAGCTTCAGGAAGTTCAGCAAGCGCAAGCGGGATGATGCCGCTGGCGAATGCCGGCGTTGAGGCGATCTCGATAGGATCCGGTTCCATCAATGAGATGCGGCGTGCGCGTTCGCGCAGATGATCCATCCCGCTGATGAAGCGTTCTGCCTCTGCATGAAAGGCTATGCCTTTGTCGCTGGGTGTAATCCGCGGGCCGTTGCGATCAAACAGATTGAAGCCCAGGGAGGTTTCCAGATCCTGAACAAGGCGTGTGACCTGAGATTGCGAACGGTCCAGAAGGCGGGCCGCGCCGGTGATGCTGCCGGCGGACACAACTGCTAAAAAGACCTCAAGCTCGCGGATCTCCATGGATATCATGCGCCCTTTGCATTATGACATACTGATTGTGCATTAGACGCATGCTTTGCGCCAGTCACAAAAGACGTTTTTCTGATTTTTGCGGGCAAAGTAAAATCGGCTCCCAATGTTGCACTATTTTTGAGCGAAAACATGCACAAGGGTTCATGGGAAGTTCACCGGCAAGAAGGAGAGGGGCCTGCCTGCACAGCGAAACGTCCACTGATGAAATATGGGGCAGCGCCTGAACCGCCATGCGGCCGTGCCCGTGGCAGAGAAGCCACCTTTGCGACCCCGGACTTGTGACAAAATGACAACAGGGATGCGCCTTAGTCGAGACTGTGTCCGGTGGCTCCTCGACTTTAAAGTTTGTGCGGGTTCGTCCACACCATTTGAAAGGAAACAAAGTGCGCATTGCTATTCTTGGAGCAGGTTCCATCGCCTTTGGCATGGCAGCATTTTTGGCTGAGGCGGGACACATGCCCGTTCTCTGGTCGCCCTCGGGAAAAGGAACAGAAGCGCTTTTTGACAATGGCCTGCTGATTTCCACCGGCGCGGTGAGCTATTCCGGGCCGGTTGGCGTCGCCGCTGGATTTAGCGAAGCAGTTTCCGATGCGGACGTCGTTATCCTGGCCCTGCCTGCAAATGGCCATCGCGCGGTGTTCGACACTGTTGTCCCCCATCTCAGGGAGGGGCAACCTGTGATTATTAGTTCACACAGTTCGTTTGGTGCGCTCTATCTTTCGAAGCGTCTCGCCGCACAGGGCACGTCGCTGCCGATTATCGTATGGGGCACGACATTGCTCACTGGCCGCCGTCAGCCCGATGGTATCAGTGTATGCGTCAACACTGTGCGTCAGAAGGTTGATTTTGCAACGCTGCCGAAGACCGCGGCGCAAAGTGGCAGGACGCTCTGTACGATGCTCTTTGGCGATCGTTTCGTGGAGCGGGAAGGGCTTTTGGCCATTGCGCTGTCCAATTTAAACCCACAAAACCATCTTGGCATTGCGCTCCTCAACCTGACCCGAATGGAAAAGGGCGAAACCTGGGGGCAGGGCGAGCATGTTACGCCGGCCGTCGGCCATTTGATCGAGGCGCTTGATGCTGAGAGGCTGGCAATAGCTGCAAGCTTTGGTCTGAAGGTGAAGACCGTGCGCGAGCACTTCTCGCAATCGTTCCATGTGCCGATAGGTTCCGTGTCGGAGATGAACCAGCAAATGCATCGCGAAGGGCGCGGTGGCTTCGGTCCGACCACCACCGACAGCCGCTATATCCTCGAAGATGTTCCCTTTGGTCTCCTGCCAACCGTTCTTCTTGGACGAATTGCGGGGCGTCCGGCTATTCTTCATGAGGCGGGGATTTCGATGTTTGCCGCAGCGATCGACCGCGATCTGGAAGCCGACAATGATCTGCTGCCCGATCTTTTGCTGGCCAAGTTGGGGCCATCAGAGCTGAAAGCGCTTTGCGAACGCGGTTTCACCGGACGCTAAAGGTTGCGACGATGATGGCGGTCGCGGTCTTCTTCCCTGCTGTCACATTCCGTATTATGGGTGTCGCCTGCCGGAAGAATCAAGGATGCCCGCATGAACCCCATGAATATTGGCGATATCGCGTCCTGGCTCATCGCGCAGGGTCTGAAGGGATCGTCGGAGATGGAAATCCTCGACGGCTTCTGCGAACGCTGCCGTAAGAATGAGTTGCCCATAGACAGGGCACTTGCCCTTATTGACACGCTGCACCCGGTCTATGAAGGGCGGGCATTTCAATGGGACGGGATCGCAAGAGAGCATCGCGCCTTCGAATATGGCCCGACAGTCGACAGCACGGAGGCCGACAACTGGATGCGATCGGCCTTCCATCACCTGCGCACCACCGGCGGGGAGGAGGTTCGCAGAAGGATAGGTTTCGGCGAACCGGCGGATTTCTTCATGCTCGACACCCTTTTGGCCGCCGGCCATAAGGACTATGTGGCGATGATCCATCGCTTTGCCGAGGACAGCCATATCGGCGAGATGGATTGTTTCTATTCTCACTGGGCGACGACCGCGCCGGACGGGTTTTCCGAAGATGGCCTGTTTGCGCTACGCAAGCTCGTGCCGGTTCTGGCGCTGGCGATCAAGTCGGCGTCTCTGGCACGGATTTCCCGGACAATCGCAGAGGTCTATCTCGGTGAGGACGCTGCCAAACAGGTGCTCGAGGGCCGCATCAGCCGGGGCAAGGCGGAGCGGATCTCAGCCGCGCTTTGGTTTTCTGATCTGCAGAATTATACCCGCATTTCCGACAGCCTGCCGCCGGATGAGATCATTCCGTTTCTAAACGATTATGCCGATGCAGTGATCTCCTCGATCCATGAGGCCGGCGGCAACGTGCTGAAGCTGATCGGTGACGGGACGCTCGCCATTTTCAAGTCCGAAGAGGCCGAGGAGGCCTGCGGACGCGCCCTTCGCGCGGAGTATCTTTTGCGCGAAAAGCTTGTCGACCTCAACGCCCGACGCCATGCCGAAGGACGCCCGGTGACCGAAGTCTATCTCGGCCTGCATATCGGTGATGTCTTCTACGGCAATATCGGCTCGAGCGACCGGCTCGATTTCACCGTCATTGGCCCCGCCGTCAATGAGGTCAGTCGCATCGCCTCCCTGTGTCGGTTCGTCGATCGCAGCATCGTCATGTCATCCAGTTTCGTTTCGGCCGCCCCGCCAGCCCGCGATAGTGAAATGGTCTCGATCGGCCGCTATGCCCTTCGTGGCGTCAAGAAAGCCCAGGAGCTTTTCACGCTGATGCCGCTGGAGCCCGATGAAGGCTAAATTACCTCAAACCTTCCTTCCGCTCTCGTCGAAGAAATGCAGGTGGTTTGCCGGCAACCGGACCGCGACCGTGCCGGTGGCATTCAGGAAACGCCGGTCGAGCGTGAAGGCGTTGAGCGACACCGGGCCCAGTGTCAGGTGCAGGATGATGCCGAAGCCGGTGGGTTCGACGAGGTCGATCGCGGCCATTTGGGTTTCCGGCCCTTCCGCGCCGAGCACGACATGTTCCGGTCGGATTCCGAGCGTGGCACGACTTCCATCGCTAAGGTTTGCCGGAGCTTCGAGGGCAAGTTCCACCCCGCCGGTCGGCGCAAACACCGGCTTGCCGTCCACAAGCATATAGCGGCCTTCGAAGAAGTTCATGCCAGGCGAACCGATGAAGCCGGCAACGAAGAGATTGGCCGGATTGTCGTAGAGGTCGAGCGGGCTGCCAACCTGCTGGATGATGCCGCCGTGCATGGCGACGATACGGTCTGCCAGCGTCATGGCCTCGATCTGGTCATGGGTCACATAGATTGATGTGGCGCCAAGGTCCTTGTGCAGTTTCTTGATTTCGGCGCGCATCTGTTCGCGCAGGCGCGCGTCGAGGTTCGACAGCGGTTCGTCGAATAGGAAGGCTTTCGGCTCACGCACGATCGCACGCCCCATGGCGACTCGCTGTCGCTGGCCGCCGGACAGCGCCTTTGGCCGCCGCTCCATCAGCGGGTCGAGGCCCAATTTGTTCGCGGCACGAGCAACGACCGAGGCGATCGTTTCCTTGGCCGTCTTCCGCAGGCGCAGGCTGTAGCTCATGTTCTTGGCCACGCTCATATGCGGATAGAGCGCGTAGGACTGGAAGACCATGGCGATGTCACGGTCCTTCGGAGCAAGGTCGTTGACGCGCTTGCCGTCGATGCGGATTTCGCCGTCGGTGACGGCTTCGAGCCCAGCGATCATTCTTAAGAGTGTGGACTTGCCGCAGCCGGAGGGGCCAACCAGGACGACGAATTCACCGTCCTTGATCGCCAGGTCGATACCGTGAAGCACCGGATGAATGCCATAGGACTTGTGAATAGCGGCAATATCGATGGATGCCATGGGATCAGCCTTTCACGGCGCCGGCCGTCAGGCCCTGCACGAGATAACGTTGGATCAACAGGAAGAACAGGCAGGCCGGAACGAGCGCCATGACGCCCGCCGCCATCATCTGTCCGAAATCAACCGAGAATTTCGAGACGAACGAGAGAAGCCCGACCGGGAAGGTTGCCGCGTCATTGCCTGAGATCAGCATCAGCGAGAACAAGAGCTCGCTCCATGCGGCGGTGAAGACGAAGCCAAGCGTCGCGGCAATGCCCGGTAGCGTCAGCGGCAGGATGATCTGGCGGAAGGCAACAAATTGAGTTGCGCCATCGATCATTGCGGCTTCCTCCAGATCCTTCGGAATGCCGTCGAAAAAGGATTGCATCAGGAAGGTGGCAAAGGGCACGTTGAAGGCAGTGTAGACGATCACAAGGCCGGTCAGGCTGTTGGTCAGGCCGAGCGGCGACAACATCTTGAAGATCGGGGCGACCAGCATCACCAGCGGAAACATCTGGGTGAGGAGCATGAGCGCGACGATCCAGAATTTTCCGCGAAGGTTGAACCGCGAAAGGGCATAACCGGCCAGCGAGGCAAGCATTGTGACGATGACGGCGGTCGAGCCGGAGACGATCAGGCTGTTCTTGAAGAAAGTCGGAAATTCGCTGTGTTTCAGAACGAACTCGAAATGCTCAAAGCTGGTGCGCGACGGCCACATCTTGATGCCCTCGGAATAGAGCAGTTTGTTGGGTGTGACCGACACCTTCAGGAGCCAGTAAAGCGGAAACAGCGCGAAGGCGACATAGGCAAGGATGGCCAGTCGGTGCGCGAGTACGGAAACGATGCGTTTGGCTGTCATGGTCTCAATCCTTGCTCAGCAGCCATTGTCGCAGAACCACAATGAGCATCGAATAGGTGATCAGGAGTACCAGAAGCACCAGCGCGATAGCCGAGGCATAGCCGAAGTCGAGCCGCTTGAAGGCCTGGGTGAAGATGTAACTGGCGACGATCTGGGTGCGGTCTGCCGGTCCGCCATTGGTCATGACGATGATCAGGTCGGCGAAGTTTGAAATCCACACGGTGCGCAGCAGAACCGTGATGGCGATGGTCGGCGCAAGGAAGGGCAGGGTGATCGAAATGAAACGCTGCACCGGGCCGGCGCCATCGATGCTGGCCGCCTCGTACAGATCCCGTGGAATGGCCTGCAGGGCTGCGAGCAAGGTGACTGCAAAGAACGGAATGCCCCACCAGACATTAGCGATGATTGGTCCCCACATGGCCAGCTGTGGATCCGACAGGATGTTGTTCGGCTCGCTCATGATGCCGACTGCGAAGAGCCAATGGGGCAGGGGGCCGACAACGGGATTGAACAGCCAGGCCCAGTTAAGGCCGGCAAGGAAGCTCGGGACAGCCCAAGGCAGAAAGACCAGCGCTTGCACAATGGCGCGCCCAAAGAACGGCTTGTCGAGCAGCAGCGCCAGGATGAGGCCAAAGACGAACTGCAAAAGGACGGACCAGCCCGTCCACCACAGCGTGTTGCGGAGCGCCCGGTAGAAGTTCTGGTCCTGCGACAAAGTCCTGAAATGATCGAGACCAACAAAGCCGCCGGAAAAAGGATTGAGCAACTGGATATCACGGAATGCATAGGAGATGCCCAGCACCAGAGGCACCAGCATGACGGTGACGATCAGGATCAGCGCCGGCGCACTATAGAGATAGGGTGCAAGAGCATCAGCCAGGTGCTTTTTGGCGGCCGTGGGTCTCGTTGAGATCCGCCATTGCGGACTGCAAGTGAAGCCATCGTCAGGATTTCCGTTTTGCAACAAGCCTTAAAGGCTGCGTCTTCCAGTCAGAAAGGGAGCCGCAGGCGACGGTGTCCTGTCGCCGCCTGCGGTCAGTGACGGTGGTTACTTGCTCGCCAGGAACTTCTGCTGAGCCTTCGTCATATATTCGGCCCACTGCTTGGCCATCTCTTCCGGCGTGATATCGCCAAGCATGGCTTCCTGGCTGGTCTTGATGGCAAGCGAATCCTTGAAGAAGGCGAACTCTTCAAGATAGGTCGGCATGGTGGTCGGCACGGCGTCCTTGTCGGCCAGTTCCTCAAACCAACCTTTGAACTGTTCGCTAGCGTAGAATGGGTCCTTTTCGGCCACCTTCAGGGCGGGCAGGGCCCCGATCTTCTTGTTCCACTCGATATTGCCTTCCGGCCCCTCGAGCGTGGCGATCAGCTTCCAGGCGACATCCTTGTTGGCGCTGGCCGACATCATCGACCAGCCGGCATAGCCGATGGTCGGGAAGGTTTTGCCCGACGGGCCCTTCGGCATGGTGGCGACGCCATAATCGGCAGCGTCCATGCGCTCGGCAATCGCGATCAGCGCGTCTGGATCCTGGTCGAGCATGGCGCAGGTTCCAGTGTAGAAGCCGGCGACGATCTCGTTGAAACCCCAGTTGACGCTGTCTTTCGGCGCGTATCCGTTCTTGTAGAGATCGGTCATCCAGGTGAAGCCCTTGACCCAGCCCTCCTCGGAGAATTTCGACGTGCCATCCTCGTTGAAGAAGGTGTTGTCGCCGGCCATGGTGGCGCCGAACATCATCCAGCCGTTGAGACCGCCGGGACCGCCGCGCATGCAGTAGGCATATTTTCCAGGCAGCTTCTTGATCTTCTCGGCTGCGGCCACGAACTCGTCCATTGTCTTCGGCGGGCCTTCGACGCCGGCCTCAGCAAAGATCTTCTTGTTGTAGAACATGGCGCGCAGATAGAAGCCGTAGGGCAACATATAGGCCGTGTCCTTGACGTCGCGGCCGAGTTCCAGCGCGCGGTCGGTGAGACCTGCCGTCTGGTCCCAGTCCTTCAGGTAAGGCTCGAGGCTTTCCAGCATGCCGTTATTGGCATAGAGCGACAGCCAGGTATCAGGCATTTCCATGACGTCGGGGATTTCGCCGGCAGAAACCATGGTCGCGAACTTCTGGAAGGCTTCGCCCCAGGGCAGAGAGATGATCTCGACCGTCGTGCCGGGGTTTGCACTTTCAAACTTGGCAACGATCGACTTCAGCGTTTCGGTCCGTTCCGGACTGGTGATGACTTCCACCAGCTTCAGCTTGGTATCGGCAAGGGCGGTGCCTGCCACGAGTGTTGCGAGCAGCGTCGCAGCAAAGAGTTTCCTCATTTTCGTTTCCCTTTTATTGTTCACGTGGTTGCTACTTTCGCGTCAGCCTATTGATGCGGCAGCGATTGCCGCTTCGATATCGCTCCAGAGGGCCTCCGTTCCCTCCAGGCCGACATGGAGCCGTACCGACCGCGGGCTGATGCCGAAGGCGACCGCGGAATTGGGTTGTGCTTTTTGTGCCAGAACGACATCGCCAGGCACGATCAGGCTTTCGTGTCCGCCCCAGCTTACACCCAGCTTGAAGAGGTCGAGGTGATCCGAGAAAGTGCGGACATTGATGCCTTCCTTGAAGATGAACGAGAACAGGCCGGACGTGCCTTTCAGACCAGGCGGCAGGTGATTGGCAAGACCGGGATAGCAGACGGTCTGGACGGCTTCGTGCGCCTGCAACCGCTTGGCGATCTCGACCGCAGATTGTTCATGGGCTTTCATCCGTATCGGGAGCGTGCGCATGCCACGGATCAAGAGCCAGGCGTCGAAAGGCGAGAGCTTGCCGCCGAGATAGGGATAGGCTTCCGCGCGGACGCGGCCGATTAGTTCCTTCGAGCCGGCAACGACGCCGGCAACGACGTCACTGTGGCCGCCGAGATATTTGGATGCCGAATGGATGACCAGATCAACGCCGAGTGCGATGGGCTGCTGAAAGATCGGGCTTGCCCAGCTGTTGTCGATGGTGGTGATGACGCCGTGGCGTTTGGCGAGCGCGGCAAGGGCAGCAACGTCGTGAGTTTCCATCACCCAGCTTGTCGGGCTTTCCAGATAAAGAAGTTTCGCGCCGGGCAGGGCCTTCGCAACCTCCTCCTCGTCCTTGCCATCGACATAGGTCACTTCGATGTTCATGCGCTTGAAAAAGGTGCCGAACAGGCGAAACGCATCCGGATAGAGATGCTTGACGGCGACGATGCGGTCACCCGGTTGGACGAAGGAGAGAACCGTGGACGAGATAGCCGACATGCCGCTGGCAAAGCCGATGGCGTCTTCAGCCCCTTCAAGCCTGGCCAGCATCTCCTCGAACATGCGCACGGTCGGATTGAGACCGCGCGTGTAGATCGGCCGGATTTTCTCGCCGCGATAGGAGGCGATCATGTCGTCATAGTCGGTGAAGGTGAACAGCGATGTCTGCACGATCGGTGGCACGACGGCATCATAGGCATTGCTCATGTCGTGGGCGACGATGAGCGAGGCATCTTCGAGCGGATCGAACCCGTTGCTCATTTGGACATTTCCTTGATGTCTTCCTCGACGATGGCGAGGATTTTCAGTGTCTCGGCGCGTGCCGCCTCCGGATCCTGCGCTGCAATCGCGTTGAACAGCATCCGGTGAAAGGGGAAGGAGCGGTGGGCGAAATCCGGCCGGTCGAAGGGCTTATCCCAGAACCGCTCGAAGGCTTCGCGCATTTGCTCCAGAAGCTGTCTGAACAGCGGATTATGGGTGGCATCGTAGATGGCCAGATGGAAGGCCAGATCCTCCGGGCCAGATGTGCCTTTCGCCAGATGCACCCGTTCCATCTCGTCCAGCTTTTCCTCGATCGTCTTGAGGTCTTGCGGTGTGCGCATACGCGCCGCGACCATGCCGGCTTCCGCCTCGATGCCGCGACGGACCTCCAGGGTTTTCAGGAGTGCTTCGCGCAAATGTGTGGTCTCGAGCGAAAGCGGCATGTGGATCGTTGCCGCCGAGATAGCCCGGCGCAGATAGGTGCCGCTGCCCTTGCGGGCTTCGACGACGCCGAGCGCCTGAAAATGCCGGATGACCTCACGGATTGTGGAACGGCCGACACCGAGCGCAACGGCGAGTTCACGCTCTGTCGGCAGTCGTTCGCCGGCCATCAGCCGTGCCCGCTCGATGAAGTCCGCAAGTGCCGCCGTCGCCTGCCTCACCCGATCAGCCGGAGGCAAGGGTACGAGGGCCGCTTTTTCAACTTGATCTGGCATCGTTCCATCCAAGACTGGAATTGGTCTGACATCTGGACAATATGCAAAGTCTATGCGGCACGTCAAGCAGTCGGGAGGGAACAAGCTCGCTCAGTTCGACGCAGTCGGCGTTCTACCTCACGAGGATCGATCGTCGGATGATGTGATCTGTTCGGCGGCCTTCCCACTGTTGGCCATACTCTTGGCGGCTGATAGAACGCCAACGGCGGCTTGCTGACGCCCGCGTTCTACAGCGACAGGACATTGTCGCCGACAGTTGGGACCGACAATCACGGCGGCGATCGATTTCCTCGGTGGCAAGGTGGTGGCGCTCGCTACTTCGGGGAGGATGGCGGCTTTCCAGGCGTTCTATGATTGCAACATTCGCGCGTTGCGGACAGCTGTTGTTAACAGCGTTTTTACCGGAACACACGTGATGCAAAAAATAGCCAAATAGTGGTAGCTCCAGTCCGTACTTACTTACTACGCGGCAGATAACTTGATTGCTCGGTCGATGATCTATCTCGGTCGTGAAGGACGAGGTTTGGAGCAGGTTTTTCAGCGGCGCTTCTGCAGCGCAAATCAGCGAACCCTGCAGTGTTACAAGGACGCTCCAGCTATCTGCTCAACGGTGGTTTTCCAATCGGGCAATTCGCGGACCGCAGCATTCGACCGATAGCAATGTTGGAAGAACCAGAATAGGGCGGTGCGACGGTCGCTTTTGGCTGTTCCCCGGCGGCCTCGTCTCATCATCGTAGAGGGAAAAGTGCTGAAACAAGAAACATCGATTTCCGGTGGGCGTTGCTCACAGCGAAGTCGATTTCGATGCAAGCTTACGCGGACAATGTTCAAGAACGATGATAACGGCACATTCAACAGCGGAAACGTGTCGTAGAGACAAACCCGGAATTATGTAGCAAATGCCACGAAAGCCTTTTTATCATTTCGCCGGGGCTGAATTTTGCAGCCCAGTATCTACCCAGGTTCGACTCGAACACGATTTCCCAAGCCCTACGGCAGGGCTCCAGCCCATCGACGCAACTGAGGTACCAGTGGACACTTCACCGACTTCCCTAACTCGCTTCTCCTGACAACTCCAAATTTATTTTGGCGCTACCAAATATACATTACACCGAGCAACTAATAGACATTTCCCCGCATGTCTACTATACATTTGCCCGCTTCTGGCGGCGATGGCGGACCAATTTTCCCCGAATGGAAAACGGTGTCGAATTGGCCGTCATTAACCTTCACCTCGATGACTAGCTTGCTGGCAGTAACCACGCCGGTGTTTTCGAGTTTAATGCTGAAGGAAAGCTGATTGAACAGCGCTTGAAGGGTCGACGGTATACAGGCCGTAGCCCGTGGGACCGGCCTCATTGAGCGCGAACAGCTGGGGATAAATACAGGGGAATTGGCGCTTGTCGCTGCCGAGTCTGTAGGCCATGTCGCCGAAGTCGAGCAAACCAAGAGCGGAAGGATGGCTTTCCACCCATGGCCAACCAGGGCCTCTGTATTGACGCTCAGCTGCAACGGCCTCACGCGCTTGTCGCAACTTACCCTTGGTGCCAGCAGACCATAGGCGCACATTTCAGCAACTTGGTAGGTCGGAGTGTTTTTGCTGAATAGCTCAAAGACGGCGTTCTGGATTGCATTAACCGGAAAAACAAACGCCGCTCGATAGATGCCCGCAAAACTGGCATGAATGGTCAGAGCGGGAGTTGCGGTGCGGCATGGTCAAAGAGCGGGAAAATAGAATAGATCTGATCCGGGGCCTGTCGCTGCTCCTGATCTTCGTCGGCCATGCGAATTTCAGCTTCTCAGAGGGATTGCAGCATTCCCGCGGCTTTTCCGACGCATCCGAACTGTTTGTGCTGATGGCCGGCATTTCCGCAGCGCTCGCCTATTATCCGCGCACGGGCATTGTCGATCTTCGGTCATTGCTCGCCAAGCCGCTGCGGCGTGCGCGTAAGATCTACGCCGTTCACGTGGCCCTGATTCTGGTGCTTGTCGGCCTCTTCTCAATCGGGCTTGCCTCCGGCCTTCCGCTTTTCGTGCAGGCGAGCGCAACGCTGGAACTGACCAGTTTCTGGAGTGACCCTTCGGGCAATCTCGCGTCGATTTTTCTGCTGCGTTACATGCCCGGCAATTTCGACATCCTGCCGATGTATGTGATCCTCATCGCCTGCGTTCCCTTCTTCCTCTATTTTCACGATCGCCGACCGTTGTTGCTCTTTGGCGCTTCGGGAGTGGTCTGGCTTGGCGCCGGCTTCGGTCATGTCAACTTCGTCAACACGGCCCTTCCCGAGGGGCATTGGTATTTCGACCCGCTCTCCTGGCAGATGATCTTCCTGATCGGTCTCACCGTCGGCGTCCGCATCAAGACCGGCAGGCCACCGCTGCCCTATAACCGTTTGCTTTTCATTGCGGCGGCAGCATTCTGTCTCCTGGCCATCCCGATCAATATCCTGTTCCATTTTCATTTCGTCGAGCCACCATCGCAGTGGCTCTACCGCGCGATGACCAGCAAGACGAATGACGGCATCCTGCGGCTCGTCAATGCGGTGGCAATCCTCTACGTGCTTTGGAACATCGATGCCATCAGGCGCATGGCGAACGCTTCCCTGCTGCAGCCGATCTGCGTGATCGGCCGGCATAGCATGGCTGTCTTCGTCACCGGCCTGTTGCTATCGGATCTGATGACGGTGAGCATGGCGCTCGAGCATTCGCTCACTATCCCGGAGCAAATCCTGCTGATGACGACCGGCCTTCTGCTGCAACTGGTCGTCGGCCAGTATCTGGAGGCCCGCAAGTCCGTCATGCCCCATTCACGCCTGCAAACGGGTGAGTCCAGCGCGCGGCGCACAGGCCCGTTGGCACCATCCTCACACATCGCCGGCTGACGCCAGGTCTGCGCTATACGGCGGCGCCGACGTCGACCTGTTTCTGTCCGAGCGCCCTGAACACGGTGGAGACAATGCCGGCACGGTCGAGGCCGGCCTTGGCATACATGACCTCAGGCTTGGCCTGTTCCATCCAGACGTCAGGCAGGACCAGCGGGCGAACCTTCAGCCCGCTGTCAAGCAGGCCTTCATGGGCAAGGAACTGCATGACATGGCTGCCGAAGCCGCCGATGGCACCTTCCTCGATTGTGATCAGCACCTCGTGATGCCGCGCCAGCTGGCGGATGAGATCATGATCCAGAGGCTTGGCAAAGCGCGCATCGGCCACCGTGGTCGACAGACCGGCGGCGTCGAGGTCTTCGGCCGCCAGCAGGCAATCGGCGAGCCGCGTGCCGAAGGATAGCAACGCCACCTTGGAGCCCTGCTTCATCATCCGGCCCTTGCCGATTTCCAGAATTTCGCCCCGTTCGGGCATGTCCACGCCGACCCCTTCGCCGCGCGGGTAGCGGAACGAGATCGGCCCGTCATCATAGGCGGCTGCAGTACGCACCATGTGCTTCAGTTCCGCCTCGTCGGCGGCCATGACCACGAAGCCGGGCAGGGTGGCGAGATAGGTCGTGTCGAAGGAGCCCGCATGCAAAGAATGCGATCAGTGCTGGGTTGCTTAATTGTCAACTTTGATTTCAACGCGGCTATCCGTTGGGCTCGCTTTGATCGTATCGCATCTCGGCAAGACGCCAAGACGATGAACTCCCGTTCGTCAGCGATGGGGCAGACGGCGACCAAGAGCTTCTTCTCGATACGTGTGCTACATCGACGTCCTGCCGGGACGTGTGCCCAGCTGTTCTCTGTATGGGCATGAGAATGCTATGATGCGCGTCGGTGGCGATCCGTGGAATTGATATTAGGCAGATCGCGTCTTCAAGTCCCCAGAGCACCTCTTACGGCGATGAGTTTGAAACCGGTAGCAGGCGGTTCAACCGTCTGTCTGTTCCCGCGCTGCAAGCTCACCAACGAGCAAATCGATGGCCTGCAGTACATGTAATGGCTGCCACGTTACCGGATCTCTATAGGATGGGTAGAGCGAGAAGATAACTTCGACGAGTTCGTCCAGAGTGGGGCGTGCCTTTCGTCTTTGGGCAATCGCGGCCTTTGCCGCTTCGCTTGCCTTGTCCTGCGTGAGGCCCCATCCCGCGTAGAAGGGGACCGCATAACAGCGTACCGGCAGACCGCGTAACAATGCGTCCAGCCCAAATTGGCTCGATACCGTCCAAACCTCATCTACCACATCCAGGATCGAAGCCACCGAAACCGGATCGTCGACAAAGATAACACCCGGGGTTCGGGCGGCAGGTTCCGTCAGGTAGCCCTTGCAGTAACCGGCCATGACGTCGGGGTGGGTGCGGACCAGGCACTGACCGCCACTTGCGACAGCGTCGCGCAACATTTGTTCGAAAGAAGCAGCGTTTCCGAGTGCTCGCCCTACTGAGACATCGCCCACGACCTGGTCGACAAGCAGTATCCGCCGTCGCGTGCTTCTTTCCAGCTTTGGGGGCGTGTGTGGCAAGTGATTGTATTTCGAGAGTTTATGCTGAACGAGACGCTCGCGGATTGCCTTTCCAGATGCTGCGTTTCTCTCTAGGACAGGATCCTCAATCAAACGCTCCAGGCGCGATGGATGTCCGGCATCGACCGGCAAGCCGAGATCATCGGCGATGATTGACAAGGGAATGGATCCGGCTTTGCCCAAGCCAACCGAGCGCAGAAAACCATCCTCCAGATTCCAATGCGGCAGGCTGCGCAGATGGGCAATGCCTATCGCCGTCTTGGCGGGAATACGGCCGCCCCATGATACTATACCACCGATCCCCGGCGAGAGTGTCGAGCCTAACTCGGGCAACTCGAAATAGTGGTGCAACCATGGAAATGCCTTGCGAACAAAAAACGTTGCCCCTAGCCGCCCAGTTGGGGGAGGAAACCAATTCTTCTCCGGAATTTGCGTAAGCTCCACCCAGTATCACCTTTCGAGCTGGCTTCGTTTCCCGATGCAAACTATGGTGTGATCGTTTACAAGAACTGCACTGCCAGGTCCAGATGATGATCATGCGAGGTCGGCGTCGTTTAGAGTCTGACTCGAAAAGCCTTCAATGATATCGGTACCTTTCCAAGCGTCGTGTCAGCACCCGGATGTGAGCGATGGTGATCCAGGCCTCGGCTGATGCGACGGATTTTCCCAATCCTTGGCCAATCTTCGGCATCTACCAAGCAACGCGAAGGTGCGCTCCACGACCCAGCGACGCGGCAGAACCTCGAAGCCTTTTGCCTTATCGGTGCGCTTGAAGACCTGGAGGGTGAACTTTGCGATCTTTTGCAGGGCGCCCCTCAGCTTCGGTCCGGCATAACCACCGTCGGCAAAGTGAATGCGCACGCCGATGTGCAAGTGGAAGGTATCTACGCTCACATGAGCGAACTGCCGACGTCAAAGCCTTCTGACGCGCCAGATCAACTCGCTCGAATGCATACAGTTTTACAGCATGCACGAACTCTCGGTGTACGGCCGGCGGTTGCTATGATGTCGAGCACCGAAGGGGTGCTGAGCCACCCGGAGATGGATCTCGACGCGGTCGATCCGGGGGCGTTATTCGTTGGCCTTCCGGATTCCAATACGCCTGCCCGTCCGGTAAAGCTGAGGCATGCCCTGAAAGCAATCTCAACCAGCTTGATTGCGGTAAAGCGTCTCGATGGGTCGCTCGGGCCGGTGCCTGCCATTCCCGGCGTGGAAAGCGAGAAAGGTTGCTGCCTCCGACCCACTTGGAGCACCTACGCATTGATCTTACCGAAGTGCCAGAGGCTCGCTTTGGAGACCAGGTCGTACTGCTGGGCCGACAAGGCGATCAGATCATCACCCACGAGGACGTTGCCTGCCTTTGGGGCACCGACATGGTCGGCCTATGGCAAGCTACGGGATCACATCCCGAGAATCTACACAGGAAACCACAATTCAAACTCAAGAGAGGAACTTAAATGACCACGTTCAAAGTGATACTGCATTTCATGCTCGCAGTCATAATTGTCAGCCAGGCTCATGCGGAAGACAGCAAGACGATCAAGATCGCGACGGAAGGCGCCTTTCCGCCCTGGAATTCAGTCGATACGTCTGGAGAACCGGTCGGATTTGACATTGATGTCGGCAGGGCGCTTTGCGAGCGCGCGAAACTCGAATGCGTGTTCGTTACACAGGCTTGGGATGGCATCATCCCGGCCCTCAATGTTGGCAAATTCGATGCGATCATGGCCGGAATGTCGATCACGGAGAAAAGAAAGCAGGTCATCGCCTTCTCAAAGCCCTATGCACTGACATCCAACTATTTCGTCGTTGGTAAGTCGCTTGATCTTCCGGCAATGGATAGCGGCCTGAAGATCGACCTCTCTTCCGAAAATCAAGGCGACACCACCGCTTTGCACGCGCTGAAAAAAATCTGGAGGGGAAAGTGATCGGTGTACAGGGATCGACCAACGCTGAATCGTTTGTGCGGGACTACCTCGGCGATTCAGTCCAAGTCCGCACCTACGATAAGCAGGACAATCTCAATCTTGATCTGGTCTCGGGTCGCATTGATGGCGGATTGGCGGACTACTCGGTTTGGAAAGTCTTCCTGGAATCGAAGGAAGGTGCTACTGCGGGGCTCTACGGCCCTCGAATTTCCGACGGTGTATTTGGTCCCGGTGTCGGTATAGGTCTACAAAAACGGGACAAGGAGCTGGCTGCTAGGTTCAGTGACGCAATTGAAGCAACGGCAAAGGTCGGCACGCTGAAAGAAATAAGCCTCAAATGGTTTGGAGCCGATCTTGTTTCGCGGTAACAGCAGAGAGCGCTCGTGATCTTCGGCTTCTCGATCCGCGCAGATCGCGTTCGCTCATCGCTATCATCCCATCTACAATCTCTAACCCGGTGCGGCTGCAAGACATGCATGGACGTATCCATGCCAATTCGAGCCTCGGCGAGGCATTGTCGCCGCCAATCAGCAACGCCAGTGATGCGCGATATGCTTGTGGCATGGACGTGTCCTTGTTTGCCGCAAGACTACAGGCCAACGCAGCACCGGTAACATTGTAGAATCCTGCAATGGTTACGTCTGGCGAAATCCCTTACGCAGAGAGCGAAGCGAAAGGAGTTCCAAGGGCGCACTTACGAGTTGCTGCGCAACTCAAGTTCGCAATGCCCTTAACGGTCGGAGGCCCCGCGTTTGCCAATTTACCATTGCAGCATGAAGCCGATAGCCCGCAGCGGCGGCCGGAGCGAGGTCGCTTCCGCTGCCTATCGTGCTGCGGAAAAGCTGAGAACCGAAAGGACGCCCGTGTCGCCCGCGAATTCGAGGTGGCGCTACCGCATGAGCTATCGTCGGAACAGCGGATTTCGCTGACGCGTGAGTTTGCTCAGGAGTTGGCAAACCGTCATGGCGCGGCGGTGGATTTTGCGGTACATCAGCCGCATTCGCCCAGCGACGTTCGCAACCATCATGCGCATATCATGATGACGACCCGGCAGGTGACGGGGGAGGGGCTTAGCGAGAAGACCTACATCGAGCGCGAGAACAAATGGCTGCTGTCGAACGATCTTCCATAATCGCAGATGCAGCTTCGCGATGTCCGAAAATCCTGGGAAAGCCACGCCAACCGTCATCTGGTGCGGGCCGGTCTTGAGGTCAGGGTCGATCATCGTTCTCATCAGGAACGCGGGCTTGAGGTCGAGCCGACGGAGCATATGGGTGTCTTTGCCTCGCAGATGGATCGGCGTGGGCTGGACGTGTCAAGGACGCGGATCGACGAGAAGGCGGCACGCCGCAACGCGGAACTAATCCGGGGAAAGCCGGAGCAGGTGCTGTCGATCCTGACGGACGAAAAGAGCGTGTTCGACCGGCACGATGTGGCTCGGGCGCTGCATCGCTATATCGACGATATCAAGGGTTTCCAGACTGCCTTTGCAGCCGTCATGACATCACCGGCTCTGGTCGAACTGCGGCGCGAGCAGAATGGTGAGCTAGCGCGGTACTCGACACGGGAGATGCTGCAGATCGAACATACCATGGCCGCGATTGCCGGCCGGATGGGACAGTCCTTCAGCCATGGCGTTAACCGACATCATGTCGATCAGGCATTGAGCCTACAGGACGATGCGATCAGGGCAAGAACTGCGGCCTCACTTTCTGGAAAAGTTGAACGCGGCGAAATGCTGCTCGTCGATCGGGAGCGGATGATCGACCGTTCCAGGTTGAGTAAGGAACAACGCATAGCCGTTCAGCACGTCACCGGAAAAGCGCGAGTTGCGGCGGTGATCGGTTTTGCCGACGCTGGCAAGTCCACCATGCTTGCCGCCGCCCTTGATGCCTGGGAACGGCAGGGGTTATCGGGTTCATGGTGCCGCTTTGGCCGGCAAGGCGGCGGAGGGGCTGGAAGAGAGTCCTCGGGCATTGCTTCGCGCACCTTGACGTCCTGGGAATATGGCAGGCAGGCCGGAAGGGGACAGCTCGGGCAAGGGGCGATGTTCTCGTCATCGACGAGGCCGGCATGGTGGGCAGCCGGCAGTTGGCCCGGTTCGTGAAAGTGGCCGAGGCGCGTGGCGCCAAGCTGGTTCTTGTCGGCGATCACGGCAGCTTCAGGCGATCGGGGCGGGATCTCCATTCCGGGCGATTGCCGAGCGTGTTGGCGCGGTCGAACTTTCCGAAATCCGCCGGCAGAATGAAGGCTGGCAGCGAGAGGCATCGACTGCCTTTGCCACGCATCGGACGGGCGACGGGCTTGTCGCCTATGCCGATCGCGGTGCTGTAACCTTCGCGGACAACAGGGACGAGGCGCGCGCCGGTCTGGTCCGCGATTATCTCTCCGATCTGCGGGAGCGTCCGTCGGGATCGCCGATTGCATTGGCGCATCGCCGCGTCGATGTCCGGGCGATCAATGCCGATATCCGCGCATCGCTTCAGGACAGCCAGAGGCTTGGACGCGGCGAAGACGGTGGAGAGCGCGCGTTCCAGACCAATGACGGCAAGCGGTCTTTTGCGCCAGGCGACCGGATCGTCTTGCTGGAGAACAATCGCGACCTTGGCGTAAAAAACGGCATGCTCGGAACGGTGCAAGCCGTCGAGCCGGACGCACTACAAATACGTCTCGACGGCGCAGGGCAGGAGCACGCCCGTGTCCTATCCATACCGGTGAATAGTTACCAAGCCTTTGATCACGGCTATGCGACGACGATCCTTAAGTCCCGAGGTGCGACGGTCGATCGCGCCTTCGTCATGGCGTCGGGCACCATGGATCGGCATCTGACCTATGAGGCAATGACGCGTCACGGGACAGCGTGCAGCTTTACGCCGGCCGCGACGAGTTGAAGGACATGAAAGCGCTCAGCGCCAGCATGGGCCGATCGGGCGCGAAGGAAACACGCTCGATCATGATGGCGCCTTTGCCGAGCGGCGTGGTCTTGGAGGCATTCGGCGTTCGCAGTGACATCGCTGACGAACTCTCGCTTGGCCGGGCTGAAGATCGGCCTGCGGCTCACTACAGCGCTGTTGATGAGCGCGTTCGCTCGCAGGCCGATCTTCAGCCCTCATTATCTACACAGGTCCAACGAAGCGGAGAGAGTATCGAGGGGCCGGTGGTATGAAAAATGATCAGAATTTCATCGAGAACGATGCTGCCGCATGACGAGAGGGCTGGTGTAACCCTCGCAAAAGATATATTCTCATTGAATAAACCATAATCGAAATCAAGGTAGTGGCAGGGTTGAATTACATAGGAACGCACACCCGTGTGGTTGCCGCGTTGTTAATACGTGAAATGTCGACGCGATTCGGCAGCAAGCCTGGCGGCTACCTTTGGGCGCTGCTGGAGCCGATCGCGCACGTCACGTTTTTGTCAGTGATTTTCATGGCGATTTCCCGTACGCCGGCTTTAGGCACGAGTTTTCCGTTGTTCTTCGCCACCGGGTACATTGGATTCCATTTCTACCAGGCGAGTGCAGGCTACCTGAATACAGCAGTCACTGCAAACAAGTCCCTGCTGAGTTATCCTAATGTCGCACCCATCGACACGGTATCCGCTCGGTACATTCTCCAGTTATTGACGACGGTGGTCGTAGCCATTTTCTTGCTGACACCAATTGTCGCGTCGGTGCGGTTTCCGACCTTCATCCGCTTCCACTATTTGGTTGAAGCCGCGGTGATGGGAAGCACGATCGCGCTCGGTTTTGGGTTGGCCAACAACGTACTGTTTACAAAGTACCCGCTGTACGAGAAGATATTTGGTATCGCTAGCCGCCCACTCTTTATGTTGTCGGGAGTGTTCTTTTTGCCTGATTCGCTCCCCCAGGCGCCCGGGACATCATTTTGATGAACCCGATAGCGCATGTCGTCATGAAGTTCCGGATGGGATTTTACCCGCAATACAGGGCTGTCGGTTATGACGAGGATTATCTGCACGGCTTCGCACTTGTTTCACTGTTCTTTGGCATATTTCTGTTCACAATGTTCAGAACGGCATTGAGAGCACGATGATCCAGCTTGAGAACGCCACTAAGTTCGTCCGCATAAAGGGCGTCAAGAAAACCATAATCAACGATGTCTCGCTGACCATTCCTCGCGGCAAGAGCATCGCTTTACTCGGACGCAATGGCGCCGGCAAGTCAACTCTGCTGCAGATTATCGCAGGGACGCTTGACTTGGACGGCGGGCGCGTCGTTCGTAGGGGTAAGGTGTCTTGGCCGTTGGGTTTTGGGGGTGGCTTCCAGGGCAACCTCTCCGGCGAACAGAACGTTCGGTTTGTTGCGAGGATCTACGGTGTGGATACCAAAGAACTGATCGACTACGTGGCGGAATTTTCGGAACTAGGTGAGTTCTTCAGAGCGCCTGTTCGCACTTATTCCTCTGGCATGAAGGCTAGGCTTGCCTTTGGTGTTAGCATGGGTGTCAAGTTCGATTATTATTTGGTGGATGAAATCACTGCCGTCGGCGACACAAACTTCAAACGCAAGTCCCAAAAGGTCTTTAAGGAACGATTAAGCAATTCTGATGTGGTGATGGTCTCTCACAGTTCCTCCACGTTACGCGATTATTGCGAGACCGGCGTTGTGCTGGAAGAAGGCACGCTTACGTATTATGATAAGCTCGACGAAGCGATCGCCGCGCATGAAGGCAATCTTAAAAGGCGTTAACAGTGACGGAAATGGCATCAAGAACAAGCACGGTCGATCTTGTATCACAGCGTAGAGACCGCCCAGCGGCTCAATCTTCGGCACCGCGAAATCTTCGCTTGCTTAAGGCTTTGCTGGAAACGCCGGCTGTGGGAAAAACTTCGCAGCCCGAACATTCGCCTGAAATAGGTGTCGGGCTCGAACCGAAGCGTGGCTGGATCAGCCGGCTCAAGACACGGCACACCGTGATCGGAGCCGCCTTTTTAGCGCTCGTAGCCGTTCCATCCACGGGGACCTCGCTTTATATGGCTTTCGTTGCTGCCGACCAGTATCATAGCTCAGTGTCGTTCTCGGTTCGAAGTATCGATTCGGCGCAGCCTGCAGATCTTCTCGGGATGTTCTCGCAGTCATCGACCGGAAACACTGTATCCGATTCCTATGTGCTGCTCGACTACATCCTGAGCGAGCGCATGGTTCAGATGGTCGATGAGGCCTTCGGTCTCGAAACGATTTTGCGCCGCGCGGCGGCGACTTTTTCTTTGGTCTCGAACGAGATCAGCCGGTCGAAAATCAACTCGATTATTGGCGCAGCATGGTGACGGTCAATTTTGACCACACCTCCGGCATTATGAACTTACAGATAAAGGCGTTTGTTCCGGAGACGGCTCAGAAGGTGGCTAATTTTGTTGTGATGCAAAGCGAAAAGCTAATCAATGAGCTCTCGATCAGCGCTCGAGACGAAACGCTTCGCGTTGCTCAGTCGGAAGTTGCATCTTCCGAAATCCGGCTTTATGGGAGCCGCGCCGCGCTGAGAAACTACCGGGACGAATCGCAGGAGGCAGACCCGGTTGAAGGCGCTAAACTCGCAGCTCAACTCGTGGGGTCGCTGGAAACGCAACTAGTTCAATTGAAGACCGAACTTTCGACCGCTCTTACCCAGATGGGTGAAAACACGCCGCGTGTCCGGGTTATGCGGTCGAAGATTGCAAGCTTAGAAGAGCAGTTAAAGCACGAGCGGCAGCGGTTCGGTAGGGGCACGACCATCAAGCAGGGCCGTAACGCTGTGCAGTTCGCTGATGTCGCCGGTCGTATCCAGGAGTATGAAGGCCTGCAGACGCAGAACGAGTTTGCGGAGCGCGCGTATACGTCATCTCTGGTGGCGCTAGAGAAGGCACGTGTTGATGCAGCTGCTAAGCAGCGTTATCTCGCCGTCTTTATAAAGCCGACCCTGTCGGAGTTTGCCCAATACCCTCACCGCATCATGACCTCTCTTCTGGTTCTCTTGGGATCGGTTCTGACGTGGGGCATACTCGTAATGGGCTATTACAACATCCGCGACAGAAACTGATGGGAAGCCGACGGGTTTTCGGCACGGCAGATACCCCTGGGACGGCAACTTTGGCACCGATCGCGATAAAAGCGACACTTTTTCGGGACAATTTCGGGCGTGAATTTAAAGTCGATTTACGCAATCGCTGTTCTACAGATAGCCTGCTCTCCATCGGTATAAAAGGCCGTGCCAACTCCATTTGCCTGAGCGGTATGTAAAGAATGGATTTCTTCTCTCACTCATCTCCGCTTGTAGCGACAACAAGGCGACCTAGACCTTTTAACGATTTGCCATAATTCAAGGAGCCCGGGCGTGGGACTGGAAATACTGAATGCCGATAATATTTTATTTGTTCCAGCTTCGGAGAAATCTCATCGACTGCTGATTGTGTTTTCGGCGGCAAACTCTCGAAATTTTACATTTTATAATTCTTGTGCCGGCCTCCAAACGAATATGCTCTTTATTCGGGACCCACACTTTAATCATTGGTTTCAAAATGGATTTATAAAAAATCGGACGATTGATGACTCAATCTTATTTCTAAGAGAACTTTGCTCTGAATATGATTACATCTCGACCTTCGGCTCATCTATGGGTGGGTACGCCGCATTACTATTCGGTGAAAAGTTGAACGCCGACCGCATTATAGCGATTGGCCCACAAACCACGTTGAATCATAGTTATTCGAGGTCACCGAGAAGTAATGTTGTTTTACGCTATCCAAACTTGTCCTGTCTCGAACCATATTGCCCTAAAAGCAGGATACTAATTTTTGTTGGTATGCTTGATGGGGTTGACTTGCTCAACTCGATAAAAATAGATAATGCGACAGGAATGGATTTTTTACATTTATGATGGCGATCATTTCCTGCCAAAATCACTAGCGAACTCCGGGCACTTGCGTGGTTTACTTGAGTTTGCTTCTGATCCTAGTATAATCGAACCGAATCTTTCAGCGCTACATTATTTTAACAGGTTACCTTTTTCGACTGAGATTCGAGAGCTGTCTGTGATGACCACCGAACTATTACATGACAAAAAGGATTTTCACAAAGTCCGCTCGATAATAAATCCATATCTGTTTGATCCAGAACTCCCACCGTCGATTATGTATAGTTATGCTGCGGCTGCTTTTAGAGATGGACTATTTGGTGTGTGCTACAAACATCTCCGGCCTATTGCATTGAAATTTCCACGCTGTGTTGAATTTAACATGCTTGCGGCGGAAGCAGCTCTCCGATGCGGTAAGGTTGATTTTGCGAAAGCTTGTGCAAAACGCGTCCTAAGTGTGCGATCAAATAATAGAAGAGCGAGAGATATTTTTGAAGACGCTATCATCGCGCTTGGTTTGGCCGCAGATGTCTCCATAGCCGTTGGCTTGCCTGCTTTAGAGGAATAGGATCTTTTGGCAGCGTGTACGCCTCATCGCTGAATACCACTCTCGGGTTTCAGAATGGCGATGAAACTCAATCTCGGATGCAAACGGGAGGTTTGACATTGGAGCAGCGATTCCATTACAGGCATATATTGAGGCAAAAGATCTCGGCGTCCGGCTCGACAGAGTAAGCGTGACGCTCATGAGCGTCATCTTCTGGAGGCGGTCCCTGTGAGTGATCGCTACGTTCGATGACGGGTGTTTAACGTTGCTGCATACGCCCCTTTCGCTTCTTTTTGTATGAGATATCCAATGCTGCGTGTGTATGATCCGCGCGCATTAGAAGGTGACCAGAATGAACATAGAAGAACTTATTCTTAACCTTCATCGATCACGAGGACCTGATCGATCGCTGGATGAGGAGATTGCGACCTTGATGGGCTATGTTCGACAGGTTGGCGGTCCGAATGGTGTAGAGCGCGTTGTCTGGCTTGAGCCAGACGGAAAGCGGGAAGGCCGTATTCCAGTTTACACGAGATCGACTGAGCACGCTCGTGATCTCGCCGAAAGGCTCTTCCCAGGTCACGTAGGCGGCTGTAGTTGGGAGCCTCACATGGGAAGCGCCAGGGTTAACGAAGGGCCATTAATTCAAGCTGCGAACCCAGCGATCGCGCTTTGCATTGCCGTCCTAGTTGCTAAGCGAGATTTGGAACGATTGGGGACGCCTAAATGAGACTATCTTTGTTTTCCAGCATTTTTAACTCTTCGCCTGCGCCCGGCACGCAAGTTGAAGTGCCTCAGCGAAATAAGAAGGCCATAGTATCATGCATAACTGATAACTTCATCGGCCTAGGCGCGGCATTTGTTCAAAGCCTGATTGAGACTAACACTATACCTAAAGTTTGCGATCTAATTCTATTGACATGCCCCACATTCGCGCCTCTGTCCAAGCAGAATCGGACTGTCCTTCGGGAAATATTTCCTGCTGTTAAGTTTTTAAAAGTAGACACTTCGTTTCTTTCTGACGACTTGGTACGACGATGGTTTAAAGGCCAGCTGGTCAAGGAGAAGATAGATGCATCCCTCCCGAATAAGCGGAGCGTATATCTAAAACTTCATGTGCTTCGGATGACGAACTACGGATCTATTCTATGGCTTGATTCTGATATGATTGTCCTGCGCAGTATTGCGGGGATCTTCAGAGTACCTGCGGAGCTCAGCGTTGTTCCGGTCGGCCCCCCAGAGCGGAATTTGGCATCGACTACGGCCCATCAAAAAGACAATTCAACTCTGGCGTGATGCTGATTAAACAGAAATACATTTCGAATGAGTGGTTTGATAGAGCTATAGATCTTTTACATGAAAAGACACACACGTCTGTCCAGGATCAATCTCTACTCAACCATTTATGGCGCGATGAAAACAAGCTTTTTCTCCCGCACACATACAATTGGAAAGTGCCGCCGGATCTAACGGATGAGGTGGGTGAAAAGGCGATGTCAGATGCGCGCGTCGTACATTTCGTAGGCCCTGTAAAATTCAAGCTTGCACGGATGTCCGAGAACGTTCTAGTTGCCAAATTTCACGAATTGCGCGAAGCGGCAGGTGCACCGATTAGAATTGGTCGCTGAGCTTTAACCTGGCTCAGGTGCAACGCTATTGGAAAATTTAACAGTGACGGCTATGATGGAATGACAAAAAACTGCAACCGCTGCATCTGTACCCTTCACGCTAAAATGAACATTTCGAGCTGCTCGTAGCATTGGCCGAGTCGGTTCCAGCTCGATGCGAGCAAGCGGAAAAAGGACATCGAGAGACATGTTCAACCCCTTTTCCAGCGAAATTGTGTTTCAGTTCGGGCTACCGCGCCAATTTTCTAAATTCGTTTCTTTGACATGAACTTAGTAGATTTGCGCCGAGTACACTTTTACGGAAGAAAATTGAGGCACAGCTCCTTTGGTTGACAGCGAAAACTGGCGGTAGTTGCTCAAGCTTTCAAACCAAACCTAGCAGAATGAGGTTTCAGTGAAACTCTTGAAAAAGCTTGATAAACAAGCAGGTCTGACCCTGAGATGGGGGGCTGATCTCATCACTGGCAACTACTTCAAACGAATAGAGGTAAAACTCGGTTCGGTCGAACAGCAGTTGTCACAAATCAACAAGGCCTTAATGTATCGCGAAGACAGCGAAATTAAATCGCTAGTTCTCGCCATGTTCGACGAACAACAAGAGCGGATTTTGCGCGAATTCAATGCCAAGATGGAAAAACCAAATTGAAAATACTATTGCCGTTCCAAGAGGACTCGTCTCTAATATTTGCGGGCAAGGTCTTCCCAAAACTGAAAATGCGCGGTTTTGAACCAGAATTACTTCATATTGTCGACAGGAACGGGAAGGACGCAGTGTCTGATCGACAACTTTCGCAGAACATCGGATCGGCTGCCGTCCAGCAAATTGACATGGAATCATTTCCCGATTTTGATCGCCTTTCCGATTATCGAGGGGTGATAGTTTCACGCGTAATTGCTCCGATGCGCACGATGCTAAGTACACCTTGGTATAAATCTCGTACGGATCGTCCCTGTTTTCTCGCGTTTCAACCTGGTCTTGAATTTACTCCTTCTCGTGGTTTTACGAACCGCGCTGCATTTGATGCAATCTTTTTAAATAAGCAGCGACATGTGCATCTGTTTGAAGAGCAACATCCCACGAAGGACTGGCGATACGTGACCTGGGGGCACCCGTATTTTTCTCTGCCGTCGCAGTGGTACGATAAAGACGAGAGCCGCCGCAATATTTACTTCTTTGCTCAGGCAATCAGTCCGAAGTCGGTTCGTTCTCGCCAACATATCGTGCACGTACTTGCATCAATTGCTCGGGCTAACCCGGATCGTACTGTTTTCGTTAAGCTCAGGCACCTGCCAAGTGAAAACGTAAACCACGTTCACCGGGAAGAATTCGACTATCCTGCCTTGATGGAACAGCTGGCCGAGCCCCTGCCGCCGAACCTTAAAACGACAGACTGCTCCATGTCTGAAGCATTGGAAGATGCCGCAGCCGCCATTACTTGTACCTCAACCGCTGCGATGGACTCTATAAGTGCAGGCGTTCCGACCGCGGTCTACCTCGATTACGTGGACTTCATTTCAGATCCACTTCGCGACCCTATGCGTAGCGAATTCGAAACGAGCGGTGTCGTGACCCGATTACACGATCTTTTGAACTTGCGTCTGTCACTACCCAACGATGGTTGGCTGTCTGTCCGCTTCAGAGATGACTCTTTGTATGATGAAATATCTGCTGTTATTGCCGCGTTTAAAGATAGGAGAGAGCTTGCTCGACCAGCCTGAACACGGACCTGCAAAATCCGCTGACCGGACGCTCACGGACAAACTGAGCCACTCTCCTCAAGAAGCACGAAACTTCTTCAACTTCTGCGTATACCATCCAATATGAAAGGGAAACGCTTTAAAGAGCGAGTTCTTCGAGACCGATGTAGTTTCTCTCGAACGCCACCGCCCATTTTTTAACTTGACGTATTGGCGGATTACTCTCTTCGATAGCCGCTAAGCAACCTTCAACGTCAGAATAATCTGGAATCTTTCCTCCTAGCGACGAGATATCCCGATCCCACCAGCTAGTGACAATCAAGCGTTCAATAACGCCCGTAGAGAACCGATATTTGATAACTCTCGCTGGAACACCGACAACAATCGCATATGGCGGCACGTCACTTACGACCACCGCATGTGCTCCAATAACGGCACCATCACCGATCCTAACACCTCCTCTTATGAATGCGCCATCACCAATCCAAACGTCGTTCCCGATACGTGTTGGTGGGTAGTCGATTTTTGGTACACGGGTAGGCAGAATCTTTCTGATGTACGGATCTTGGTCAAATCCTGCTGCACTTCCAAAACTTACCGGATGCGTGGTCAAATTTCCAACAGGATGCTCTGTCAAACCTACACTAACCCGTCGAGCGATTGAGCAGAACCTGCCAATAGTTGCACTCCTGATTTCACTTTGTCGCCCAACATATGAATACTGGCCAATAGACACTTTACCATTCAAAGTAACTCCCCGAAGTGCAATGGGCGCCTCCAACTCAAGGCGCTTTGGTAGTCCTCCAGTTAAGCTGACGTCACAATTGTACCCAGAAAGATACTTTGAAAATTCCTGAAGAGAGTCAAACTGAATCATTGGTTCAACGCAGAACTCTATAATGCATGTTAAAGCCCCATTTGCTGATAAATCAGCTTTTCGATCTGCGCTGGATTCGCATTATGTTTACTATAGGCTTTTTGCAGCGCCAGATTGTAACGCGCTTGCCACTCTCTGCGCATTGTCTCGATCAAAAGGAAAAGTGATTTCTCGCCGAACTCATACGACAATTGATGCCACAATTCATCAATTGCAAGATAACTCTCTTCAGACTTTCTGACTTTAGCGTTCCAGGGCTTTTCGCCCACATAATGGAATACACAAATATCTTCCTCTTCCAGCCATCGCTTGATTGCATCAAGGTTCCCAACGTCACGGTTATGTCGGTTCATGTCGTGCAGCAGCATCCGTTTCGTATAGTTGAAGCGCGACGGCAAATACCCGAGAAATTCGTTTCTGAGAAGCATATTTAAAATTGCTTGATCAGCTTTCCCAGTGCCTGGCCGGGGTACGCGTCCACCGAGGTGCGACACCATACGATCGAACTCAAAACCTTTAATGAAGACCTCATTTAAAACCATCACTCCGGTGTTCACAAACCGCTGAGGTGATCCCGTCTCCGCGTGGGTCGCACGGACCGCAGAGAAAGGTGACGTGGCATGCAACAATGGCTCAAGCGAACCACAAATAACAATGTCACTGTCGAGCGCAATTATTCGTTTGAACGACTTCCAGCGCAAAATTTCAAGAACTGCGAAAGCTGGAAATAGGCGATCTGGAGTTCCAATGACATTGGTTGCATAATGATACAAAGGCGCCATTGCAATTTCAGACGTTGATACAAAGAAAACATTCTTGCAATGGTCAAAAATTACTTGCTTGCTGAATGTGGAAAGCGGTTTAATATTGCTCTCCACTACTATAACTGGAAAATCCCATCCGGGATTGTGCTTTCGCAGAGAGCGCTCCATCAAGACGAAGCCGGCTGCGAAGTCATCGCTCACAACCGAACAAATCACAGTTGGATGTTCTGCTGCTATTCTATCAATCTCTAATTGCTGTGCAGCCATGGCTCCAGTATCAAAATGCGTCATGACTTACACTCATAACTTGCGACCCGACAACATCCTCAAATCGAGCCCGAGGAAATACCTCAAGCCGACCGCCATCTGTACAATTTATGATCTTTATTCCTTCGTGTTCAAATCTCTTGCGAACTACTTCATAAGTTTTGAAGATCGGGCCATCATCTGCCCAGACACGCATCAATCCTTCGTATGAAGTCGTCGTAGTTTTGTGCTGCGAAAAGTCATAGAAGTACGACTTTGGGGAGTCTGGAGCGCTTAACCCATAATCACAGTCACACCCAACCAAGTAGATTTCTGAAATACCCATATAGTGCGCAAGTGGCAGGCAGAAGGTAACGATTCCAGTGTATCCGTCATCCATTGGCATGGTTAGATCAAGATTGATATCCCCCCGGATATCCACCTGATACTTGGGGCGATCAAAAAGCAGGAAATCGCACTCATTGGGAGAGAAGACGCCATCTCTTAACAGCTGATCTCTAAAGGGGTAGGATAGAAACTTATGCGACCCCGCTCCTTTTGCCTTCATCTGGGACAACCAATCCGGATTTGCCATCGGGTTCTTCACCCCCATCCACCAAACATTTCGTGGGACGAGACGCAGTAATAGTCTGGATTTATTGCACTGAAATTCGGGTGGTTAATAAACCAGTTGGTCGCAAAAGTAATTTCGTCTTTTAAAAGCGTAAGATCTTGTCCGTTTATAGAGGGACCATTTCCAATTATAAAAGCACGCTTACCAGCATGACAGTTGCGAAACTTCGTTAGGCTCTTGTATGCGCCAGATTGAAGATATTCATGTCGTTTAGCGGAACGCACTTTTTCAACAGCTGGCATAGAAATTTCATGAACAATCTTGCTGTCGACCTGTTGAGATGATTCAATATAATCATTTGCTGCTCCGGTGATGTTCTGCCGCTGATTTAGTCCACTAGACATAAGTACCTGTAGCGACCGAACGCCAAAGGCATTCCTACCGGTTCCTATTCTTTGACTCGATTTTGCGTTGACAGAATTTAGAGCGATCAATTCAATTTCAACTGGACCCGCACCAAGAGAAAGACTTGCCTCCAACAGAACTTGTATCCAGCCACCAGCGAGGCTGCGTATTACAATGTCGCGTTTTCCCAGATCGTATACGCTATTAAAATGTGCATACTTCAAGCTGTGAAGATCGATATTTACTTCAGATATATTTTCTGGAGCATCAATTTGACGAATGCGAATGCGAACAGAACGCGTTGTTTGAGGCTTAATTTCAAGCCGGAGGCCTCGAAATCCGGTTGCGCTTGTTTCAAGGACCGGAAATATTAAACTATGGACACCATTGTCTGTGTTCTCCTGAAGAACTGCTTGGGCCCGAGATTTATCGTCGGAAGTCTGATCAAAAATAAGTTTTCCACGCAAAGCTCGAACTTTGGTAGTTTCTGTGATTTGTACATTGATTTTTGAAAGTGTTTCGACGGCTTGCCCTGTAACAATTCGAGTAATGGTTTCGCTAAACAACGAAGAATGATGCTTTGCTTCCACAAGATCTCGAATTGTACTTTTGGAAAGTACAGGATTTGCAATAATTTCGGCTAGTAGATTATATATATTATCAAATTGACGACCTTGTTGTTCGTTCATTCTGAAGAGAATTGTAGCAAGAGACGTAAGGTCACTACCGATGCTGTTTTGCTTGTTATCGATGGCGACTAACTGAATCGCGTTGAGTCTGCTTACCTCGGAAGAAAGATGTTCATTCCGCTCTATTAAATCACCGATTGTCCGCTCGTAACGAACAACATCTTTCATAAGTGATTCAATCTCTTGGTTCTCTAACATAGTAGCTCCGTCTCAAATCTAATTTTCTTAGAAGCGCTTGAAGGCGCTAAGCATATAATCAGCAAAACTTAGCCGAACGTATTGAATGCAAACGATGTGGTCTTCGTAACGATCTTGTGCTGGAACTATGGTCTGAAGCGCCTTATCACGCCTGACCACATTTTCGTCAAGACACTGCGGTGGTGTTTCCTCACCTGATAACGCCGTAACAAAACGTTTTCGACGCCGTTTCGTTGGATCAAGAATTGTCGAAGTTCGGGAGACATTTCCGAATTCGGAGATCGCTCCGCCATCGACTGTCGCGGTTCGCCGGCCAATTGGATGGTCTCGACCACTAGGTTGTCTACGGTTCGTTTAGGATCCGTAATGAAGCGTGATTGCCACTCAATTGAAGGCTTTTGATCAAACGGAAATTTAAGGTCATCGAGCCGGCGCATTAAGCCCGACGAAAAGAAGTAAGGAAGCCCATAGTCTTCGTGCGCGCCAAAGTCAGAAATGATAGCAGTCGGTATCTTCGCAGATATGGCTTCTGCGGCGACAGTCGAGCTGATGGTCAAGCAGTGGGAGGCCTTGGCAAGAAGCTGTGAGGCGCTTTCCGCTGTCAAGCTAAGGTTTTTTGGCATTCCACCGTCTCGCTGAGCAACTTCTTTCAACAATCTATCGATCGGGTGCCAAGTCCGGTGGAGCGAGGTGTTGTCTCCCAATGTTCTGGCTTTAATCAAAAACGTTAGTTTTGGGTATTTCCGTGAAAGCTGAATTAATTTCTGTGCAAGGAAAAGCCGCTCGTCATGATATCGCGGAATAACGGCTTGCTCAAAGAAAACAACTGGCCCGTTACTAGCGTCTTTTGGTCGTTCGATGGACTGTAGCAGCGAGGGAATGCCAAAAACACGAGCACCATCTGAGTTTAGGCCAAATGCCGCGCACATTTGAACAAATGCGTCCCTGTCGGCTTCACAGTTCAGCCAAACGAGGTCGCTCCCTGTTCTCATAGAGTAGCCGTCATACTGATACCGTAGGACAAGTCCCGGATAGACGGAAATAACCAAAGGGCGCCTCGCTCCAAGCTTAGAGGAGTGATGTAGGAACCGGCGTGTTGAAGCGCCTTCTAAGCAGCAGATTACTATATCAAAGTAAGCTAGTCCATCACCGGAGCAAAGGTCTTCTACGGAGACCCATCGCATCTTGCCCTCTAACCCAAAGCCAGTAATTTGCGCCTGGCTTATCTGCTTCTTTCTTCTCGCCTTAACGAGCGCAAAGTCAACTGTACAACCATTCTTCTCGAAGTAAGGAGCAAGTAAGATTGCTATGTTTAAAAAGAGTCATAGCTGGCTAGGGCAAGTACACGCATCTAATATACTAAATCACGATGTCGTGTTTTAGAAGATAGTCTGACATTTCACGGATAGCACCGTTACCACCTAACTTTCTAAGAATAACGTGGGCGACTGAGCGAGCGCTTTCGTGAGCGTCTGCCGGGCAAAAGCTGATACCGCAGGCTCTCATGCAATCAACGTCGTTGATGTCATTACCAATATAGGCAATCTCAGACCAATCAAGACTATTGCTTTGACGCCAGCTATCGAGCGCTGGCAGCTTGTCGACTATATGGTGTTGAACATCCATTTTCAGCTTGGCGGCGCGCGCGCACTACCGGGTTCTGCTCGCGGGAAAGAATGAGCAAATGAAGTCCCCGATCGCGGAGCATTTCAATGCCCATGCCATCGGCGCGGCTGCATTTTACGAACTCTTCCCCGCTCTGGTTCACACTCACCTTGTCGTCGGTATGGACACCATCGAAATCCGTGACCACGGCCTTCAACTTGACCGCTGGCAAGACAAAGCGCTTCTCCTCGGATGCGGTGGCGAAAAGTTCTGCGAAAATCCAATCTTCAGCCGTATCGATTTCTATAGGCGGCATATTAGTTGGGACCAATATGCTTTTCCCGCAGAAGCGGGATCTTGTTTCGAGAAATGGCTTTACACGCATCGCGTAGATAGCGCCATTTTCCCGGTATCGAGGCGCCATGTCTTGGCGCCGTTGGCGCGGGCGCGTGTGATCATGGGTAATCCCTCTGGTGCTGCCGTCCTCGGCGACTTCCCATAAAAAGCCGTGATCCTCGATGACACTGAAAGCGCTGTCCGCGTTTTCGGAAATCATGCGAGCGACGAGCTCGTCAATTTGCTCGGATGTTGTGAATGGTGAGGTGCATTGTAGAAAGACCACGATATCAGGCAAAAACCCCGTTTTTTCAACTTCACGAAGCGCATGGATAATAGCCGATTCAGAGCTTGCCGTTGAATCTGATATTTCTGCCGGGCGCGTGATTGCCACGGCACCGAAACTTTCGGCGACATTCAGAATGTCCGCCGCATCAGAGGATACGTAGACCTCTTGCACAGCTGCACTGTTTTTAGCAGCTAAAACGGAACGCCCAATAAGGGGCGTCCCGTGGAATAGGCGAGTATTTTTGCCGGGAAGGCCCACTGAGCCTCCGCGAGCTGGGATAATCGCGACAACTCGCATTTTTACTGCACTTGACGGATCTGCTGCCCGTGCTTCTCTTCGCGCCATTTGAGTTTATTGCGCTGTACAAGCTCTACGTCTAACATCTCTTTTTCCTTGTAAGAAACGGCGAGACGAACATTCTTTAGATCGCGGCAGAGACGGCGCATGCCGTCTGGCTCCAGGCTGGCTGCATGGTCGGTCCCCTTCCAAGTACGGTCGAGCGTGAAATGCCGTTCGACATACTCGAACTCGCCCTTGCCATAAATATTACGGCCGATGATCCCTGCAGTCATGGCGGCGATGTCTGCGGCAATCCCGAGATGATGCCCGGAGAAGCCGATAGACTTCACTCGGTCACCGTAACGCTCCTGCAAACGGTTGATTTCGAGCACGCAGATGTCTTGAAACGCAACGGGATAACCCGAGGTACAGGCATAGATAACCAGATCCTTCGCGCGTCCACGATCCTCGTAGAATTTAACGAGGCGGTCTGTCTCGTCGTGGGTGGTCATGCCGGTTGAAACGTGGATCTCGCCATCGTAGTTCTTGCAGAGGAAATCCTGAAGTATGTAGTGCTGGTTCGTTGCCGACGGCAGCTTTATCAGGTTCGGCTTAAGCGTCGTGATTTCTTGTGCCGAAGTTAGGTCCCATACCGATGTAGAGTAATCGATACCGATCGCGCGGCACTCTTCCTGAAGCTCCTTGTGCTGACCCACAGAAAATTCAAGGAATTCGCGGTGTTCACCGTACGTTTTACCATAGGAATTCGCCGGAACCGGATGAGGCGTGTCAAATTCTTCCGGAGTCAGGAGTTCACGGTTGTTGCGCTTCTGAAACTTGGCAACATGAGCACCACAAACTTTGGCAGCAACGCCGATAAGCTCCTTTGCCGTGTCCATGCTGCCCATGTGGTTGCAGCCAATCTCAGCGATTACCTTGATTTCGTTGGATATGGTCATTTAAAAATTCCTATAGGGCGTGTGTCGTTCAGTTGATGTAACAGCCGCTGCGCCGTTTGGGGGAGACAGCGAGCCAAATATTCGACGTTACCTCTATCCGCCTGGTTGCTGTTTTGCAAGGTTCCAAAACAACCATGACATCAAATAGAAGCTCATAGCGTCGGTGTGCCATTGGCGCTGAGAATTAGCGCCGACGTACATGCTGCTGTTTCAAACGACGCTTTACTGTTTCTCATGGCCGTTTTCAAGGATTGAGGCATAGGTTTTCGTCTCGCCTTTAAACGCCGAGAAAACGGGCTGCCTATTGGAGGACGTGGCGGCATTGAGACGACGGTTGATCAGACTCTGATACGCGGGTTGGATACCGCAGGACCGTGGTTCTCGGGCCTTCCTCTGTCTCAAATGGCGCGTGTTACCGTTTCAGGTTCGCAGAATCAGAATGAGAGTTGCCCTGGCCGGCCGCCCCGCCCAAGATTAGGCAGCGCTATGATGTTGAAGGCTGTTTTCTCCTTCCGGCACCCGGTTGGGACCCATTCTCAGATTACCTTTGCTGAAGGGGTAAGCGATCTGTCGTGGCCCAGTCAGAACTCTTCCAGGCGCGACGCTCATTGTGAAGCGTCAGCCACAGCAACGCCAAAACCGCATCATCGATTTTGCCATCGTCGATCTCCACTCCGCAATGTTACCACGCACGATACCAAAAATCTTGCGGCCCACCTCGGGTGGATACCTTGGTCACTGACCGTGCCCAATCAAGGAACTTTGAGATCATCACCGAGATCCACGGGAAGCTATACAGCGGAGGATAAACGGCGCTCTGTTATAGCCGTAAGTGTCAGTCCACAAAGAAGTTGAATGATATGAATCGGTTGTGATTCCATGGAGTTGATTTAATTCGACGAGGCATGGAAGCTATGTGGACGAAGGCGAACCGTGGAAAGTGTCATCGGGATGGTTTGCGCTATCGCAGCGATTTGACGGACGCGGAATGGGCGCTGGTCGAGCCTTTAATCCCGCCTGCCAAGCGCGGGGGCCACACGCGTGAGGTAGACGTACGCGAAGTTCTCAACGGCCTGCTTTATGTTCTCAGCACGTGCTGCCAATGGCGAGCCGTGCCGAAGGACCTGCCGCCGAGTAGCACGCTGTTCAGCTATTTCGACCTTTGGAACTGGGACGGCACGCTCGGTCGCATTCATCAGGAACTCTATATGAAATGCCGTGAGGCAATGGGGCGCGAGGCCAGTCCGAGGGCCGCAATCATTGACAGCCAGAGCGTCAAAAGCGCTGAAAAAGGGGGCTGCATTGAACCCGAGCGGGTATGATGCGGGGAAGCCGCGACAAACGGCGTTTGCGCTGAGATCAAGGGCAAGAAGCGGCATATCCTCGTCGATACGGTAGGGTTGTTGCTGCACGCGCTGGTTCATCCTGCCGATATCCAGGACCGCGACGGCGGCCCGCTCGTCCTCAAGACGCTGTTCGGGCGCTATCCGTTCCTGAAGAAACTGTTCGCCGACGGCGGCTATCAGGGACCCATCTTGCCGAGGGTCAGAAGAAATCCATCCCCGGAATTGCGACAGCGATAGTCAAGCGCTCCGACACCGCCAAGGGCTTTGAGGTTCTTCCGAGGCGCTGGGTAGTCGAACGAACATTCGCATGGCTGGGGCGATGCCGAAGGCTGGCCAAGGACTTCGAGAACCTGTCTCGCAATGCGCTCGCCTTCCTCAAGATGGCGTCTATCCCCCTAATGCTGCGAAGGCTCGGTTCAAAATGAATAACTTTCCGGACCGACTCTAAGCTCGACTTTGTACAAAATCGGCCGCGATTTCGAGCTCTGCGGAGCGGCTCGGGTGAATCAATTCGCCGCAGTTTGCGTCCCTTGCGTCAGCGGTTCTATCGGATTCCAACCGATGGATAGCAAATCTCCTGATCGCAGAAATAATCTGGGCGACGCGGTTCCTCACATCCTTCGCCAACGGCTTTCACCATTTCGTGTCTGGTTTACCGCGTCGAGTTGGGACCATCTTCTGGTCCTCGTGATGGGTGCGATCCTTTCTCCCGGCAAGCGAACCGTGACGGCCTGTTTGCGGATCACCGCTCGATCAGAGGCCAGCAATTCAACCGCGCCCGCTGGAACCGCCGCCTGTTGTCGGCACGGCTGCTGTCCGTCATCGTTGAACGGCTCGTGCCCGCCGGCCCCGTCGTGATCGGCATGGACGATACCATCGAACGGCGCTGGGGCCAACGTATCACCGCACGTGGAATTTATCGTGACCCCGTGCGCTCCAGCCATGGTCACTTCGTCAAGGCCAGCGGTTTGAGATGGTTGAGCTTCATGGTTCTATCACCAGTCCCATGGGCCAGATGCATAAAAGCCCTGCCGGTGCTGACGATCCTGTGCCCCTCCGAGCGCCATGATCAGAAGAAGGGCCGCAGACACAAGCTGCTGACTGATTGGGCAAGGCAAGGCATCTTACAGCTTTGCCGCTGGCTGGCGAAGCGCGAGATCATATATGTCGGAGACAGCAGCTTTGCCGTTCATACATTGGCGGCAGCGCTTCCCGCCACGGCCACTCTCATCACGCGGCTGCGCCTGGATGCCAGTCTCTTTGCTCCACCGGATCAACGGCATGACCATACGCTCGGGCGACCGGCCCAAAAAGGCAGGCCAGTGCCTAAACTGAAAACACTTCTCAGGGACCCAAAGACCGAGTGGCAAAGGATTGTTGCATCCTCTTGGGTAACGCCAGGCAGACCGGCAAAGCCCTTGATGTCACGTCAGGAATGGGCCTCTGGTATCGACGTGGAACACCGCCGCGGCCCATTCGCTGGGTTATCGTCAAAGATCCGTCAGGTCGTGAACCCAGGCGCTCATGAGCACCAACGTCAATCTTGAGCCCGCTCACATCATTTCCTATTTCGTGCGGCGCTGGCAAATCGAGGTCACCTTCGCCGAAACGCGTGCATATCTTGGCGTGCAAACCCAACGGCAGTGGAACGACAAAGCCATCATGCGCACGACACCGTCGCTGCTGGGACTCTACAGTCTCGTCACGCTCTGGGCCTGCGATCTGCTCGGTCAAGGCGCTCGTCCCTATGCCGCCGCGTGGTACAAGAAAACGGACTTCACATTCTCCGATGCCATCGGCGCCGTTCGCGGCACTTTGTGGGATCAGAACATTTATCGACACTATCCGCCCAGACCCGGACATTCCCAAAATCCAAACAGAACGCCTCAAGCGCATGACGCAGGCGCTTTGCTTCGCCGCATAATGTACAAAGTCGAGCTAAGGAACTTTCCTCGATGACCGGACTTATGTCGCCGGGCGCGATTTGTCCCGACTGTATAAGGGAGGCTTGTTGACTACTGTCCATTTTGTATTCGATGATGGCTTGGGCGTGCAGCCGGATGGCTTACTAGAATTCCAGAGTTTGGATCATGCTAAGCGGAAAGCGATTAAGGCTCTTGCCGAGATGATGCATGAAATGGATGCCCAGCCGGGCGTCGCCGCGATGGCGGGCAACGACGAGTATGGAAAAGCGCTTTTCACGATTTCGCTACAGGTGACAACAAACAACGGCCTATAGTGGGAGTTGCGGCGAGATTCTGCTAGCGCTCGTCTCGACTAATCCCCTCGTCGAAAAATGCATCTACCAGCCGACCGGCTGTATTTTCCGATGTCTCGATCTCGAATGCTGCGTCTTCCGGATCGGGATTTTCTTCATAGGCCAATGCCCGATTTCGGATCACCTCCGCCAGCGCCTTGAAGGCTTCTCGCTTGCTCCAACCGGCCGCGCTGACCCGGTCGATTAGGTAGAGGACCGGGTAGCCCAACGCATCCTCAAGTTCAATATTGTAGCCAGGATCTTCTACCGAGCATTTTGGCGCTGCAATTTCCATAGCCGCGAATTCCATAGCCGTTCTCCTTTGCAGGAGAACTATGCAGCAGTGTGTAATGTTCCGCCTCAGCATACGCTTAGTCAACATTGGTCCACGTCAGCGTCCAATTCGTCATCGATGACCTGATTGTGCATGAACGTGTCACGCTCAGACGCGAACCGGCTTTCAATTGAAAGATGCCATCATGCGCGACCGCTTGCTGAACACGAACCATTGATGTCCATAGCCGTGTCAGTTTCTCGGTGGTAATGGTGAAGCCATCAGAGAGCCAACCCGGTTACCCCCTGCGTGCGCTCGCTTATACCGAAACGCTGCTCGATCTTAAGATTGAGAACGCCACCGATTGCCTGCCCATCCTGATAGGTCTCTGAGAGGTGTTAGAAGACAATCCGGCCAAAAAATGCCGGGCAAGATAGCGGTGACGAAAACCTGACGCGCACCGTACCTACCCCTTGAGTTCATCCGAAAGGGACGAGACCTCTCGCTACGCGTTGACTGCACTATCCTATTTCGAGTTTTTTGCGTCATAGGTGGTCTCTTGTGCGAACGCCCAGCAATCGATGCGCCCGCACTTGGCATAGATCCATGTGCGGGCAAGTTGGGTATGACGTAAGCAGTCCGGTATTTTTCCATCCGGCCGTGCTATTCAGTTTCCGGCCGGCCAATGCTGGTATATGTGAAGCCTTGTTTCGAGACATCGTCATTGCGGTAGATATTGCGGAGATCGACAATGACCGGGCTGTTCATGCAATGCCTTAAACGATCGAAATCGAGCGCCCGGAACTGGTCCCATTCTGTAACGATGACCAGCGCATCGGCGCCTTCGGCTGCGTCGTAAGGTCCGTCCGAATAGGTAATATCAGTGATCACCTTGCGGGCATTCGCCATGCCTTCCGGGTCGTAGCCCTTGACGGCAGCACCCGCATCTAACAGTGTCTGTATGATGGTAATCGCCGGGCTATCGCGCATGTCGTCGGTGTTTGGCTTAAAGGTCAGGCCGAGGACGCCGATTGTCTTGCCGCGCACGTCGCCACCAGTAGCCGCGATCACCTTGCGCCCCATGGCGCGCTTGCGACTATCGTTGATGGCAACCGTTGTCTCTATGAGGCGGACCGGGCTGTCATGGTCTTGGGCGGTCTTGACCAGCGCCAGAGTGTCCTTGGGGAAACACGAGCCGCCATAGCCGGGACCGGCATGCAGGAATTTCAAGCCGATGCGGCCATCAAGCCCGATGCCGCGAGCGACGTCCTGGACGTTGGCGCCAACCTTTTCGCACAGATCCGCCATTTCGTTGATGAAGGTAATCTTCATGGCCAGAAAGGCGTTGCCAGCATATTTGGTGAGTTCGGAGGTGCGGCGCGTGGTAAACAGTAGCGGCGCTTGGTTAAGGTAGAGCGGGCGGTAGACTTCCGTCATCACGTCGCGGGCACGCTCGTCATTGACGCCGATCACAATGCGATCTGGCCGTTTAAAGTCATCGATGGCGGCACCTTCGCGCAGGAACTCGGGATTGGAAACGACGGCGATGTCAGCATCGCGATTGGTTTCACGCATGATCCGCTCGACTTCGTCCCCAGTTCCGACGGGAACCGTCGATTTAGTGACGATAACGGTAAAGCCCGTGACATGGGCCGCAATCTCGCGGGCCGCATCGTAGACATAGGTGAGGTCGGCATGGCCATCGCCACGGCGCGAGGGCGTTCCAACCGCAATGAAGATTACGTCGCTCTCCGGAACGCATTTGGCAAGATCGGTAGAGAAGCTTAGGCGTCCGGAGGCGGCGTTGGACGCGACGAGCTGGTCCAAGCCGGGCTCGAATATTGGAATGCGACCGGCGCGCAACGCTTCGACCTTGCCTTCGACTTTGTCCAGGCAAACGACCTCATGGCCAAAATCGGCAAAACACGCCCCTGAAACGAGGCCGACATACCCGGCGCCGATCATCGTGATTTTCATATCAACTGTCTCCAAATAAAATCAAATCCGAATACCTACTGTCAATCTAGTGAAATGTGGTCTGTCAACCCTCATGCGTTCGGCGCCATTGCCGGCATGATTTGGCCTCTGCTGCCACTTTGGATGCGGTTGCGCTTCTCGGTCGACGAGGTGGTGACGACCTTGCTGCTCAATTTCGTCGCCGTGTTGATCGCCACGATGCTGATCGACAGGGTGCTCAACAACCCGGTGGCGTTCGGCTGGCCGCAGTCGCAACCGGTGGCCGACGCCGCCATGCTGCCGAAAGGTCTGGCCCGTTCCCGGCTTCACCTCGGCTTGGCGATTGCGGTCCTCCTGGCCTTCGTGCAGTCGCATGGTGTTCGGCATGCAGTCGCTTGCAGCGGGTTTCAATCCTCAAGGTGCCGCCTTCGCTGGCGCGCACCCTTGCCATCGTCGCCAACATTTCTGGCAGGCTTGCCGGTCTCGCTGGCGCGGTCGAGGTCATCGGCGTACAGAGCTAGGTGATGACCCCTGTCTCCCGGTTACGGCTATTCCGGCTTCGTGGTGGCGATGTTGGCCAGTCTCCACCCGCCCGGGCGTGGTTCACGCGCGGGTGAATACCTCGCCCGGACAGGAATGATGCCTGAAAATTCAATGAAGTTCGCCGAACCGGACGCCGCAATTGAGGTCGAAGGTGGAAGAACGCCTAACGCCTGGTTCGCTACATCGGCCGATCAACCTCTGATTTTCTTCGCCGGCATTTGGGTGCCGCGATGGGAAGCGTTCGCAAGGTGAAGGATGAGCGGTCATAACGGATCTCTTAGCCTTTCTGACAACCGAGCCAAACGCCATAGTCGTCGCCCCTATCCATCTGAAGGCAATGCCTGTACCCTCATTGAATGGGATGATGAGGTCAAGGTTTGGCTGACGGCGCCCTGGGAGCATGCAAAAGCGTTCCAGAGGCCCTTGGCTAATGACAAGCTGATCCTGTTGGAGGTCGCCTGACGTGCCCGATGAATATTACAGTGACTCGATCGCCCCACGGATGTCCCGCTGGCATTGGTGTGTGATGGAAGCTGCTATTGCCGAAGGCTATTTGGAGACTCTTGACACAGACGCCGCGCTACAAGACTTGCTGGCGCGGCTTCCGCAGCTCCCTGACCTCTTGGCCAACTATGTAGTCATACTGAAGGACACCGCTTCCGGCCTCGCCGATGAGATCGATGCGCTGAAAAGCACCCAAGAATAATACCCTCGCGCTCATTGGGCTCGCGGCGAGTTCGGAAAAGATCTTGGACGCGGCAGTTTCCGTTGCAAGGAACACCTACCGTCTGATGGCTTGGAGGGAACGACCCGTGGCGCACCTCGCGTGGAAAATTAGAAATCTTGGGGCGACAGAGCATTTAGAAGGTGACAAACGATCGACGAACTGGAAGACGTCTACGCGTTGCCGATCTTCCCGGTCTCGTGTCGGCCACATGATCACGATCGCCGGATAATTTTTTGAGTGATCACGTTCAGGACAGTCTCTTGGAATCCAAGCATTAGGACTTGTGAATAGCATGAACATAGGGGAACTTATCCTTAGCCTTCATCGATCAACGGGGCCGGATCGATCGTTGGATGAGAAAATTGCGATTTTGATGGGTTATGTTCGTCAGGTTGGCAGTTGGAATGGTAAAGAGCGCGTTGTCTGGCTTGAGCCTGACGGTAATCGGGAAGCTCGTATTCCAGCGTATACCAGGTCAACTGAGCACGCCTATGATCTCGCCGAAAGGGTCTTCCCAGGTCACCGAGGCGGTTGCAGTTGGGAGCCTGACATGGGAAGCGCTAGGGTCAACGAAGGCCCCTTTGTTGAAGCTGCTAATCCAGCGATCGCGCTTTGCATTGCCGTCCTCCTCGCTAAGCGAGATTTGGAGCGATTGAGGCCCTAGTATTTCAGGGCGGCCCCGCAGACCAGCTATTCGAACTTGCGCGCCATGCCATTGGATTTCGCGCGCTACATGAGTGCCGTCGCAGACCGGGCACTGATCGACAAGGCTATCTACAGCCGCTCTCCAAGCCTTAGAGCCTGACCGAAAAAGAGTTGAGTGAAATCAGCCAGTTGTGATTCTGTTTGTTTGCTTAGGACGAACGGAGGCCACAATGGGCTGGACTGATTTCACCCGTCGGCAATATGCCCGACGCGCAATGCGCTATGCAAGCGATCTGACGGACCGGGAATGGGGATTGATTTGGCCTTGCCTGCCTGGACCACGGCGGCTGGGCAGGCCGCGCAGCACCGATCTTCGTGAAGTCGTGAATGCGTTGCTGTACATCGCCACGACCGGTTGCCAGTGGCGAATGCTGCCGAAGGATTTTCCGCCTTTTACAACTGTGCAGTCATACTTCTACGAATGGCGAGCGACAGGGTTGTGGGCTCAGATCAATCATCGTCTGGTGATGGAGGCGCGTGAATTGGAGGGCCGGGAAGCCTCGCCGTCTGCGGGCGTGATCGACAGCCAAAGCGTGAAGACCACGGAAAGTGGTGGAATTTCAGGCTATGACGCAGGCAAGAAGATCAAGGGACGCAAGCGGCATATCGTCGTCGATACGCTCGGATTGATGGTCGGCCTCAGGGTTCACAGCGCCGAGATACAGGATCGCGACGGCGCACCTACTGTCCTCAAAACCATTCTCAAGCGCTGGCCGTGGCTGAGACATATGTTCGCCGACGGTGGTTATGCCGGACCGAAGCTGAGGGGCGCCCTGCAAAAGATCGCAAAGTTCACCCTCCAGGTCTTCAAGCGCACCGATAAGGCAAAAGGCTTCGAGGTTCTGCCGCGTCGCTGGGTCGTGGAGCGCACCTTCGCGTTGCTTGGTAGATGCCGAAGATTGGCCAAGGATTGGGAAAAATCCGTCGCATCAGCCGAGGCCTGGATCACCATCGCTCACATCCGGTATTGACACGACGCTTGGCAAGGTACCGATATCATCAAAGGCTTTTCGAGTCAGACTCTTAAGCCTTGAGCAAAGCTCTGAAGTTGGCTGCTATTCATTTCTCCCCGCAGTGCAACGCATTCTGATTGAAATTTTGGGGTCAATCCCATCCGCAACAACTGCGCGATGCCACGCGCATCTTTCCTCTCCGTCTTGATAATCATCGCCGACAGCGCGGCTTTCAAGTGACGGGTTTCCAGCAGAACAACATCAAAGCCAGCTTTCGTCAGACCTTCATACAACCATTGAGACAATTGGCCGGGTTCCAGACCGATCCGCTTCAAAGCAAGCCCCAGCGATGTAAAATGTTCGATGAGCGCATGCGGCTCGCCCGCCACCTTCGTCTCGCGGATGATCTTGCCTGCCGAATCCGCCAAACACACGCTGCTTGCTTCCAAAGAAACATCAATTCCAGCAAAGTACTCCATGGCGGTTCCTCGCTTGATGTTTGGGGCCGACCCGTTCGGAACCCGTTTCGACATCGTCATTCTGAGGGACAGCCACCAATCTGGCTACAATCTCGGAAGCGCCCGCCCATTACGGCGTCCAGTTTTGGTGTCTTTGGGCGCTTGCTCCAGCTTCATTCGCCCCAGCAGATCAAGCGCCTCTTCGAAGTTCAGTTCTGTCCTGAGCATAGGATCAAAGTACCTTGGGTAAAGAATGTAAGCCGCTGCAAATATTTCCTCCACCGTTCTCGTGGCGGTGCGGCGCGTGCAAGTTTGCCTATCATCGGTTACTCCCCAACCAGCATAGAAGGGCATTCCAATGCAACTAACCTTGCACCCCCGGATGAGCGCTTCGAAGCCCGATAGCGAGGTAATGGTATAAACATGGTCCACCGTCTCGAATGCATCGGCCAACGCGATGTCCTGTTTGAGGATCAAGCACAGATGCCGGACATCATCCGGGTTGGAATGGTTCCGCCGTGTTCCGTGCAGAATTTCCGGATGGGGCTTGTATATGATCTGCGCGCCCGGGTTCTCATCGAATGCAATCTGAACCAGGTCATTGTTGTCGATCTTGCGCGCGCAGCCCTTTTGATAGACGCATCTCCCTCCACCTGTCCCACAACCAAAATGCGCTTTCGATTTTTGGGCCATAAATCGCAGCGATGTCTCCCGCCTGCGAAGTATTGTACTTAGAGAGGCGCGAGTTGATCAGTTTGTAGATGCCGTCTCTTGCTCGTTGCATCAGAAACGGATCTGAAGCAAAGTCATACGCTTGCAGCAGGTTTTCAAGGTCGGAGGGACCTGTGGCATCAAAATACATACCGGACCTATCAAAGCACAAGGAGAGAGGCGGCGTCAGCGTAGCGCCCAGCTTCACAGAACGAATGAAACCGTCTTCGATGCGGATTAACGGGATCGACTGTCGCCGACAGAAGTCCTCGACGAAATAAGGCGCCTTGTAGCCCCAAACATAAACCTTTGAACCCTTGCGAGCGAGAATCGATGGCGCAATAAACGCGTGGAAGCGCCAGCGTGTGATCCAACGGCTGATACGCACGACTCTCTCGCCCCGAAGCCAATAGACGATAAACTTTTTCCAGGGACGCAGCCCGATCACGAACGATCGGGGAGGCAGCGCAAACCCGCGGCTCCGAAGAAAATCGCCAAATCTAATCACAAGCGTTTGCATAAAGCCCCGAGTTTTCTAAGCCTCTACCGGAAGATGCTCTTTGACATGTCATGAACCGCCCGGGTTTGCCGGAGGCTGTTTGGTTTAAGTTATGCGGCCAACGCTGGTTCGTCCAGCATGGTGTAATATCGCTCCTCGGCTTCGGTTGGCGGGATGTTGCCGAAGGGCTCCAGCAGCCGTCGGTGGTTGAACCATTCGACCCATTCAAGGGTGGCGAATTCAACAGCTTCGAAGTTTCGCCAGAGGCCGCGTCGATGAATGACCTCGGCCTTGTAAAGACCGTTGATCGTTTCGGCCAGCGCATTGTCGTAGGAGTCGCCGACGGAGGGTTCGATCCCGGTCTTCGCCAGTCGCTCGAAATATTTTATCGACACGTTGAACTCCCCTGTCGGAATGGAGGACGAGCCCGCCGCGCTGAACTGGCCGCCGATCATGGAGTGTCTGCACCCATGTATCGAGGACGAAACTGGCATGAGCGGTGTGGCTCACGCGCTAGGCGATGCGCCGGGCGAACGCGTCGACCACAAAAGCGACGTAAACGAAGCCCTGCTAGGTGGCCAGTGGAAACGGCGACCATGGGGGAGCCGGCACCTGTCCGTGCGGTCTCGAAGCCTTTCGCCATGGCGAGGAAGCCGGCCAGCATGCAGACGACCAACGCGACCGACAGGGCCATTGACACGGAGATGCGAGCCGGCGAGGCAGGCTAGAAAGATTGGCGCGGATCATCACGCGCGTTTGCCTGATAAGGGTGGACATGGCGGCTACCTCGTTCTGAAAGCGTTGAGGATAGGAGTGCGCATCGCGTTTATGGCCTGCAGCGCACCGGTGGCAAGGCCAAGGACGGCAATGATTGCGAGGGCCTTGGCGGCTATCAGGGGGAAAGACCAGGCCGAGCTCCGGGCCAGCAAGTTCCGTCGCAAGTTTGGCCAGCGCAAGGCCGATACCGCCGCCGACCACGAAGACGAACAGGCTCTCACCGAGCACCAGCGCCATGATCCTCAACCGCGAGAAACCGAGCGTCTTCAGGACGCCGATCTCGAAGCTGCGTTCGAATATTGCCAGAATGCCCGGTCGACCGGAAAGCTCGCCGCCTCGAGATCCCGCTGAAGGGCGTCGTGCACTTGATCACGACGGTTGGCTATGTTGCGTTCTGCTTCAGCGCTCGCAGCAATGGCTCCCGGTTCAACGACGCCAAGCAGCATCTCATCGATCGCATCGTCGACCCGCAGGCCGCCGAAGGCGATGCAGCGAGGCTCACCGTTGTCGAGCAGGCCACGCCAGCAGGAATAGCGAGGAATGTTATGATTGTTTCCAGTGTAGTGGACCCTCAGCTTCCGCCCGCACCTCTTACAACGGAAAAGGCCGGCAAGAAGAGCGTCGCCATGCTTCGGCGCCCCGTAATGTCGGCTGGCAGGCACATTACTGCTGACCATCTTGCGGATCTCCTCCGCCCGTTCCCAACTGACATAGCCTTCGTGGGCGTCCGGGATCAAGGCCAGCAATTCATTGCGCGCCTTGCGGCGAATTCCGGATCGGCCATCGTATCCCGGCACGGAGCGACGCTTACCATAAGCATACGCGCCTCCGTAGATCGGGTTCTCAATCATCCGATGGATGGTTGCGCAATTGGGCCTGCGCCAGGTGACCTCGCCATTGGCGCGCCTGACCGGCAGGTCCAGGCCCTGCTCAAGGAACCATAGCAGCGCCTGTCGTGCACTGCCGAGTTCGGCAACCTTGTTGAAGACGAGCACAATGGCCTCCTGTATGCGCCGGTCGGGATCCTTCTCGATCCTGTCAGGGCTTTCAAGAATCCAATCGGGACAGTAACGACAAGCTCACCGCGGCGAGCCTTCTCATAGCGGGCGGAAAGAGAGCGTTGACGCAAGAGATCCAGCTCATACTCGTTGAGGCTGCCCTTCAGCCCCAAAAGCAGGCGGTCATTACCCTGGCGCGGAGCATAGACCGCCTCTTGGTCGATCAGAACGGTGTCGACGACGCGGCACATCTCGATGAGCTGTTGCCAATCGCGGCTGTTGCGAGCAAAGCGCGATACCTCTCGTGCTGCAACCGCCCCAACCTTTCCAAGGCAGACCTCGGCGACCATCCGGTCGAAACCGACGCGGGTTACGCCCCCGGCTGCCGAACGGCCAACATCTTGATCAACTGTTTCGATGCGCGACCAGCCAAGTGCCTTCAAGCGATCACGCATAGCGTATTGAAGGGCGCTACTTTCGCGGTTGTGCAGAACCTGATGAGCCGACGATTGTCGAACATACAGAATAGCCCTGCGCTCAAGATGGTGGGCACTGATCTTCTCATGCATCATGACCGGCCTCCTTCGACTGGGGCGCGCTCAAGCCGTTTGCGTGGTCGACGAGCAGCCGCACGATGAGTGCCGTTACGCCTGTTGTGTTCCTTCCGGCAACGTCTGCCATTGCGCCATCGCTGGCGTCTTCCCGCTGCGTGTGCTCGAGAACAGATCGAACTGATATGTCGTGAACTGGCGTGGCATGGACATCTCCCCGACTCGTTTCGTGAGAGATCAATGCTGCGCTCATATCCGCGTCTTGCGAGGGGTGCCTGCCTCTTCCAGAAACTTTGCCAAAGCGAGCAGGCAAGCAAAATCGGCATACGCAATTGGGAAGACCAACCACGTGCACTCAGTGTTCGGTCAAACATCCACACCGGAACTTCGAGCAGCCGGCATGACCTCGAACCCGAAAGACTGCAGTGGAACACAGCAGATCCCTTGTCCACCAACCCATGGATATGGACGAGCCGTCCAGACCAAGGGTGCCACGGATACAGAAGCTCCCGAACCTCGGTCCCGTGGGTGTTCCGTCGCCTTGTTGTACAACACCGTGCGTCTGCATTCATCACTGAACTAAAAACACCGGCACACGAAGCCACCGTGTGGCCTCGCCAGAATGGCCCCGCTTCAACTCCAGCATCCAGCAGGGGCTCCCAGACCCAGCATGGGGGCAGGTCAAGAGGGCGCAACCTCTGGCGGCTGCTCTTGCTCCGCCACTATTTCGCCGTCACCTGTTATGCCGCTCGGATATTCGTCTGTTTGAAGTCGTTACCCTTGAAGAGAAGCGGCTCGCCGGCCAGCGTGGCAAGCGCGTAGGAGAAGCAATCCCCGTAATTCAGTGAAGCGGGATGACGGCCCTTGCCATAGCGACGCCAGGCCCGGCGAGCCTGGTCGGCGTGCTCGGCGGTCACCGCAACGACTTCCACGTTTGCCTTGTGCACCCAGAGATCGAGCTCTGCTCCGCCGGCTTCGCCAAAACGCCCCTCGATCACCATCGAGGCCTCGACGAGCGTTGCCGCCGAAATGAACCTGATAGGATCGTTGGCGATGCGTTCGCGATAGTTCGCGGCGTCCGGCTCATTGAAGAAGATCGCGACGATCGCGGACGTGTCGATCACCATCAGTTTGGAAGACCGTTTTCGTCGTACCCGATGATGTCATCAGCACTGCGGTCATCGAGAATAGGCAAAGCGATTAAACGCCGCTGCATCGCCTCCATGTCTTGCATGAGGGCATCTTTCTTCGCGTTTGATCCCATTCGCTTGAGGCGCTCTTCCAGCGCGCGCCGCGTCGCGATGGTGATGGTTTCACCGGTGCGTGCTGCGAGTGCACGCGCGAGTTTCTCCGTCTCGGGATCTTTGATACTTAGCGCCATAGCAGGTGTCCAGGTTCCTCAATATCTATATTATACCTAAAGGATCTCCACGACGCAATCGATCGGGACACCTGCGGCCGCGAATTCTCGCGGTGCTCACCCCACCCAGCGAGGGAGGGCGCGACCTCCGATAATCCTCACAAATTGCCGACTCGGACATTATGCCGCCTCGATACCTGTTAGTTTGAAATCTGCGCCGAAGAAGAGCAGGGCATTGGTGCGGGGATCATCAAATTTGCGGAATTCGGTCTTTGATGGGCCGATTATTTGGTTGCTCCCGTCGCGGCTTGGCAACGAACGGATTTCGGGCGTCCGCAGGCAAGCATTCGGTCGAGGATGGTGACGCCGATCGCAGCTTCCGTCTGTTGGGCACTGTAAACTTATCGGCCTCGGGTCAAGATACGGCACGCGGTCTCGATCAGGCTACCTGAACATGGGCGATCTCGCTCCACATCTGCATCGCGGCACCTCCCAGCTCACGATAATGGTGAGATGGAATGTGGTGGCGGGGAATTTGGAAGAGGTTGGCGATCGGGTCGTGGATTGAAACGAAGCGCTGGAGTTGTCGCGGTGACTTGAACCACTTCATGATCCTCTCCCGGCGCCGGATAGGTTGATGAGAATTCTCCGCCCGATTGTTCAGGCCCTTGTGCGAACGATGCTTGACGCCGGGCATGATCTCCCGCTTCGCTGCACCATAGGATCGAAGCTTGTCGGTGATCATAACGCGCGGGGCAAAGCCTTGCCCTTTCAGAAGCTTGCGCATCAGCCGCTTGGCAGCCCTGGCATCGCGGCGGCTTTGGACCAGAACGTCGAGGACGAAGCCATGCTGATCGACGGCGCGCCTACGGCATGGGCAATCACTTCCGCTGGAACCGGTGGCGACGATAGAGAGGATCACGTGCAGATCTGGTCATGCCGACAGATCCCACATCATCGTTTCTCGGTTAACGCTACAGTGCCCGTCAAACACATCCGTTCGCTGGCGCGCCAGCGTTGCATGCATGCATGCATCGACGCCAACAATCACGCATGCCAAAGAATCGAAGGTAATGAATTTCTCTTTCGTTGGAACTCCCATTCCACGCAAGCACCACCGGAAACCAGTTGGGCTGGCCATTTGACGTTGCGTACGATTGATGTCTATTCGCGTTTCCTTAGCGCGATCCGTCTCCACCGCAAGACGCAGTGTCTCTATTTCCGCTCCGTCGCTGATAGTCGTTGCATGTAATTGAGCAGATGCAGACGACGCATGGCTAATCGAGCGTTCCGGACTCAATCCAGATCATGTTCCATAATCTATCTTATGTGATCTTTGTCTGTAGCGGCATTTTAGAAATGCGACATATAGGCTAGTTAGAGACGCGACAGTCGTCGCCTCTTGGGATGCTGGTCGAACGTCAGCATTGGGAAGCAAGATAAGCGACGTGCATCGTGGTCGAGGCCATCTGTGTTCGGAGTCGTCATGTCTTGTTTGATTGTTATGTCTCAGAAGGAATTGCATCGTCTTGAACTAATCCAGCAGATTCGGGCTCGGAGGCTGACTGTCGTCGAGGCGGCTGGGTTGCTCGGTCTCAGCCGCAGTCAGGTCCACCGTCTGTTGCAAGCCTATGACCTGGCCGGCGCCGATGGTCTTGTCTCGAAGAAACGCGGCCGTGCGAGCAACCGGCGTCACAGCGAGGACTTCCGCAACCTGGTGCTCGACTTGGTGCGTGAGCATTACGTGGATTTCGGACCGACCCTGGCCGCCGAGAAGCTGCTCGAGCGCCACCGGATTGCCGTCAGCAAGGAGACGCTGCGTCAGTGGATGATGGAAGCCGGCATCTGGGTGACGCGCCGCGAACGCAAGAAGCGGGTTTTCCAGCCGCGCGGCCGGCGCGACTGCTTTGGCGAACTTGTGCAGATTGATGGGTCGCATCACTGGTGGTTTGAGAACCGCGGTCCCAAATGCGCCCTGCTCGTCTATATCGACGATGCCACCGGCAAGCTGTTGCATCTGCGCTTTGCCGGCTCGGAGAACACCTTCGACTATCTGCACGCGACGAAGGCTTACCTGCAGCAATGGGGCAAGCCGATCGCGTTCTACAGCGACAAGCATGGGGTTTTCCGCACCACCCATGCTTCGCAGCAGGACAGAACCAGTGGCCTGACACAATTCGGGCGGGCGCTTTATGAGCTCAACATCGACATCATCTGCGCCAATAGCCCGCAGGCCAAAGGGCGCGTCGAGCGCGCCAACCAGACGCTGCAGGATCGGCTGGTGAAGGAGTTACGGCTGCGTGGCATCGACACGATCGCGGCGGCCAATGCCTATGCGTCGGAATTCATGGCCGACTTCAATCGCCGCTTTGGCAAGGAGCCTCGCAATCCGAAGGACATGCATCGGTCGTTTGCCGCGCATGAGAACCTCGATCGCGCCATGTGCCGCAAGGAAGTGCGCAAGCTGTCACAGGCCCTGACGCTGCGCTATGACAAGGTGCTGTTCATCCTCGATCCGACGGATCTCGCCAAGACGCTCGCCGGTAACAAGGTCGTTGTCTGCGACTATCCCGATGGTCGCCTCGAGATCACCCACGAGGGGACGTCCCTGCCCTACAAAACCTTCGACACGCTGCGCTCGGTGCACCGCTCCGAGGTGGTTGAGAACAAGCGGCTTGATGACATGCTGGCCCTGGTGGCCGAGATGCAGGCCGGACGTGAGCAACAGCGCAGCCAGAGTGGACCACGCCGCACCGGTCAGACCGACCATATGTTCGGCATTCGCGACGGCAGTACAGCCAATGGCTACCAAAAGCGCGGCAGCAAGCCTGGCAGGAGGACGGATTTTACCAATGATCCAGTGGTAATCGCCCGGCGAGAGCAAGCCCTTGCGCAGTTGAAAGCGGCGGAGTGATCGGGGTGTCAAAGCTAAAGTTTACTCTTCCAGCTGGAGCCATCCGCCGCCGCCCGGCCTACGCAACCCCGACCAGCTCCACCCGGGCGGCGGCGTACGTCTGTGTATCGTCAAATATAGAATCTTGCAAAATCAGCAATAACGAATAGGATGGTGTCGCGTCTCTAAATTTCTTACTTTGTCTCATCTTTAAATAGCTGTGACAGGTATTGTAGCCGCAAAGTTGAAGTGTCCTGTTTCTGCAATATTAGAATGTCACACTCCCCGGGTCTGATTGACGTCTGGGAGATTGCAGATGGGATTGATTGCGATGAGCGAGCGTGACCTGCAGCGGATCGAAGTTTTGTCGAAGGTGGTGGCCGGCGGGATGTCGATGGTGACGGCCGCGCATGTACTTGACCTGAGCGAGCGCCAGGTCCGTCGTCTTCTGGAACGTATCCGTACTGGAGGTGCGGCAACGGTCCGGCACAAGGCAATCGGCCGGCCGTCGAACAATCGGATCAGTGATGGTATTCGTGATTATGCGGTGACGCTGGTTCGGGAGTGTTATGCGGACTTCGGTCCGACTCTGGCTTCAGAGATGCTGGCTGAACGTGATGGGCTGCGTGTGTCGCGCGAGACGTTACGGAAGTGGATGACGGCTGCTGGCATCTGGCTTTCGCGCAAGCAGCGTCGGACGTTTCATCAACCGCGATCGCGGCGCGAGGCCTATGGCGAGCTGGTACAGATTGACGGTTCGGATCATCGGTGGTTCGAAGACCGGAGTGATCCTTGCACGCTTTTAGTGTTCATCGACGATGCGACCGGCAAGCTGATGCAGCTACGGCTCGTTCGATCGGAAAGTGCGTTTAGTTATTTCGAGGCGCTCGAGCTCTATCTGCAGGATCACGGTGCACCGGTTGCGTTCTATTCGGACAAGCATTCGGTGTTCCGGGTGGCAAAGAAGGATGCCAAGGGCGGCCAGGGCATGACCCAGTTCGGGCGTGCGCTCTGCGAGCTAAACATCGAGATTCTCTGCGCAAATTCGAGTCAGGCCAAGGGGCGTGTCGAGCGGATGAACAGGACACTGCAGGATCGATTGGTCAAGGCACTGCGGCTGGCCGGGATCGATAACATGAAGGCTGGCAACGCGTTTCTGTCGAGTTTCATGGACCGTTACAATGCGCGATTTTCAGTCGTCCCTGCCCGACCCGATGATTTGCACCGGCCGCTGAATCTGGTGCCGGATCGATTGGCCGAGATCCTGTGCAAGCGCGAGCAGCGTTATGTCGGATCGCAGCTGACGTTTTCGTTCGAGCGCAAGCGGATCATGCTGGAGGAGACCGAGGTGACACGCGGTCTGGTCGGTCGTTATGTCGAGACCTATGCCTATACCGACGGTCGGCTGGATGTGCGCTGGAAGGGGTATTCCCTGGCCTATCGGGTGTTCGACAAGGACCAGCGGGTGACGCATGCGGCCATTACCGAGAACAAGCGGCTCGGCGAAGTGCTGGCCTATGTCAAAGAGCGCCAGGACCAGGATGTAAGGCCGAAGGTGAAGACCAACAGCGAGAAGATTGGCTACAAACCACGTGGACGCAAGCCAGGCAAGCGGACGGACTCCATGAATGATCCGGTGGTGATCGCGCGGCGAGAGAAAGCGTTATTGAGACAGCCAGCTGCGGACTAAAGATCGTCAATGCACGCCGATGTCACTTTGCGTATCCGATTCCAATTGCAGGCAGGCTGGCCAAAGTGGCGTCTTGTGGAAGGTTCCATCCTGAAGAAGCGTGAGCCCTTCGCGGGCTTCATAGAGTAAACCCAACCAGCACAAGCGCCGAAAGACGCCATACTGGAGGTCGGATTTCAACTGCCAGGCTTCTATGGTCATTTCGTTTTCCGTCAAAGGCACCAGGTCTGGACGGAGGATTTTGAGAACATCCATTGGGGCACACCCTTCTCTGGTTTTGATGTTGAGAAGGTTCAGAAACATGCGCCACCAACGTAACCGTGCGTGAACAGCCTGTTCACGTTCCGCGTCGTGGATATAGGAATAGAGATACTCCGTGGCGATCAGATCGAAGAAGGCTTGTGGGTTCACCAGAAACTCCCGGCCGCGTCTGGTTGGCAGCAGCACATCCTTTTTCCGGCGAAGAAGTTTTAGATGACGGGCCATGTCGCGCACGACCCAGAGCGGCGGCACGTCGCTCTCATTGAGCACCTTGTTCATGCTGTAGAGGTCTTCGGCAGTATACCCCGGCCACAGGAAGTGTACGGCGGCCCAATTCACGAACTTGCGGTTCATGGCGCCGGTCGCCGTCAATCCTATGCCACCCTCACCGTCAGCATAGGCGACCGAAAGAAGCATGCCGCGAACAAGGGGTGACAGCGCGGCGACATTGACGTCACCCTGCAGCTTGATTTCCGGAAGCATCGTGCGGCTTGATCCCTCGCCTGCCCCATGCAGGTGCCGCGAGTATCGACCGACAACGGAACAATTGCCAGTGAGAAAGCTAAAGCCGAAGGGGAGCGTCTCACCCGCCCCCGCCCTTCCCTTACAACCCGGCCCAGCCGGTCCGGTCGGGGGCTTGCTTCTGTGCAACGGGACATGTCGACTGTCGCATGTCTAACGGGCTGAAGACGCTGCCAAAGTGACATTTCAACTTTGCACCACGGCGGACATTCCAACCCTGCCGCCACATTGTCTGTAGAGATGCGACAGTCTCGCCTCTCGACGCACTGGTCAAAGCCAACGTTGGGAGCAAGGATGACGATCTTCAGCCTGGTCGAGACCACGAGCAGTTAGAGTCGTCATGTCCTTTCTGATCACCATGTCGCAGAAAGAATTATGCGTTTCATTGAGAGCACCCATCCCCTGCCGTTAATGAAATGGTGCCAAATTTCAATAATCTGGTCCTGATCTCCCGATCTACGAAGATTCTTGTCCCAAATGACTAGCGGAGCACCACAACGTCGAATATTTAGAAGCATGAGGCAGTACGCGCTGTCTCGGGGCGTCGAAACCCCTACGAGCGACTGGTGCTGATCGAAACAGCATCGAACTCTCTGACCTTTCGGGTCGGGGAGCCTGTGGCGTATGTCCAGGTTCCCCGGAACTAAAGGCCGCAGGGCTGTCTCGTACAGTTTCGAACTCCCCGATCATTCGGAGGTTTAGTGAGTTTCGCGGGGGCGTACCGCGACTAACTCTCATTCCGGGGAGCGACCGATGCAGAATCATGAGTCTCTGGCGGCCTTTTTCAAGTCTGGCAATTGCCGAACATTCTCTCGCCAAAGACGGTCTTGGGGCCGAGTCCATGCCGACCTTGTGCGCCGAACGGGGCTCGCAAAGGAAGAGACTGACATCACATCCACCCGCCACCTCATTCTCCTCAATTTGAAGGGAAATTCGGAACGCGGTGAGTATTTCCTGGATGGCAAGCCCACTGCTTTCGTGCCTAGAAGGCCTGGTGCAGTCCTCTTCGTACCTGCCGGATGTCGCTGGAGTGGATGGGAAGCTGGCGACGCGACCGCCGCCTATCTTTCAATTTCAGTGGAGCGAGTCTTCGTCACCAAGCTTTTTGAGCGAACCTTATCAAGTGATCTGCCGTCGCTTTCGCCCGATCTCGGATGCGAAGACTCAGTCATCATGAACGCGGGTCGCGCAATAGCGGCGGAGCTGGACGGGCGATATCCCCTGAGTACGCTGATCGTCGAAAGTTATGCCGCCACAATTTTCGCGCAACTGGTGCGCAAGCAAAGATATGTGCAACCTGCTCGCAAGGGCGGATTGGCATCGGCGAACTTAGCCCGCGTCCTACAGAGAATTGAGGACGATCTCGCCACCAACCTGTCTCTCCAACAACTTGCGGCTCTTGCCGGTCTGAGCATCCCCACTTCTGCCGGGCATTCAGGGCGACGCTTGGCTCTCCACCACACGCCTTCATCATTCATCGCCGGGTCGAGAGGGCGAAAGAGTATCTTCGTCACTCGTCTATGACTGTCACCGAGGTCGCTCTGGCATCTGGGTTTTCGAGCTCAAGTCACTTTTCAAATGCCTTTAGGCGGGGGTGGGAACAACACCGATCGGATACCGTGGCGCCTGGCGCGACAAATCCGGCGCATGATTTATCAGATCGCGCAGTCGTATCAAACGCTGCAAGCGCGAGCGCCTTAGACATTGCATCCTCGACAAAAGACCGCCGAGGATCATTCCAGTGAACACCAAACCTGCCGCCGAGAATTTCGAACCGGTTCAATCTGAGACGACGACGGCAGCACTCTGCGTAGTCGATTTGAAAAAGCGCTTCGGCCAACTCGAAGTCATCAAGGGTCTGTCCCTCCAGGCTCAGCGTGGCGACGTCATCTCCATCCTCGGCAGCAGCGGTTCAGGAAAAAGCACGCTCCTGCGCTGCCTGAGTTTTCTGGAGGAGCCAAAGGCGGGTGAGATCTGGGTTTCTGGACGGCAAGTGAAAATGCGGGCGGGTTGACCGGCGGGAAGGAAATCAACGAGCTACCCAAGACGCTTGGCGTCGGGCGGCAGAATTTCAATCTCTGGCCCCCTTTAGCCGCAAAAGACATGGGCGCCTGCCGGGTCGAACCCCAGGAAGACCGTGTCGCCGCGCGAAAGCCCCGCCGTTGCTGGATGGCCAAAGGGCAAGCGCACCGAGAGCGTTTCGCCGGACCCCGTAGATGCGGCAACGTGGATGTTGCTTCCCAGAAAGGTAATGTCGAGGACAGCGGCGGGAAGGCTTGGCATGGCTTGGGGCGCTGTGCCGCGCGTTAGGGTAAGGCGTTCCGGTCTCAGCATCAGGGATGCTGTCCCACCCGCGGTCGCGATTCCGTGCACAGGCACGCCGGCGATCGGCGCCCCGGCGCCTATCGACAGATCCGCAAGACCGTCCCGCATCGACAGAATCTTGCAGGTGACAAAATCACTGTCGCCGATGAATTCTGCGACAAAGCGGGTTGAAGGATTGGCGTAGAGCTCAGGCCCAGTGCCGATCTGATCGATGACCCCTTTCGAGAACACCGCGATACGGTCGGAAAGCCGCAGCGCCTCCTCCTGATCATGCGTCACGTATAGGATCGTGACTTCCGTTTCCTGATGAATACGGCGGATTTCATGCTGGATTTCTTCTCGCAGTTTTTTGTCGAGCGCCGAGAGCGGCTCGTCCATCAGGAGCACCGGCGGATCGTAGGCCAGCGCCCTGGCGAGCGCCACGCGCTGCTGCTGACCACCCGACATCTGTGCCGGCTTGCGCTCCTCGAAGCCTTCGAGCCGGACGAGCCGCAACATCTCCCGCACCCGTGCATCGATCGCCGCCTTGCCCCAGCGCCGTACCTTGAGCGGAAAGGCAATGTTCTCGCCGACGGAGAGATGTGGGAACAGGGTGTAGCGCTGGAACACCATGCCGATATTGCGCTTGTGCGATGGCGTAGCAATCAGGCTCTTGCCATCGAGAAGAATATCGCCTGCGGTCGGATTTTCGAAGCCGGCGAGGATATAGAGCGTCGTGCTCTTACCCGAGCCGGACGGGCCGAGAAAGGTCATGAACTCGCCGCGCTCAACAGTCAGGTTGATATTCTGGACTGCCGTGACGATGCCGTAATCCTTGCGCAGGCCTTCGATGTGCAGGAAGGGTTCCGTCATGATTTCAATCCTTTGCGCACCAGTGCAGCCAGAAGCATCAGGGCGATGGTAACGATGATGAGAAGCGTCGAGGCGGCCGCGACTACGGGGGTCAGGTCCTGCCGCAGCGTCGCCCAGATCTTAACCGGCAGTGTCTGCAAGGTCGGGCTCGCCATGAAGATTGCCAGCACGACCTCGTCCCAGGAGGTGAGGAACGAGAACACGGCTGCCGAAAACAGGCCGTGGCTGATCGCCGGCAACGTCACACGGATCTTAGCCTCCAGGGGATGGGCACCGCAGAGCACGGCAGCGTCTTCGATCGACTTGTCGAAGCCCTCAAGCACATTGGTGATCGAAAGAATGGAAAAAGGAAGCGCCACCACGAGATGGGCGATGACAAACCCGGTGGTCGTGCCGTTCAGTCCGATGCGCAGGAAGAAAGCGTAGAGCGCAACGGCCAGCACGACAACCGGCAGGATCATCGGTGTGAGGAAAAGCGCCCTCAGCGCCTCCTTGCCGATGAACCGGCCGCGCACAAGACCGAAGGAGGCGACGAGCCCGATCAGAACGGACAGCACAGTGACGATGGCAGCTATCCGAAAACTCGTCCAGGCGGCTTCCAGCCAGCGTGGGTCGGCGAAGAAGTCCGCATACCAGCGCAAGGTCCAGGAAGGCGGCGGGAAGATCAGCCATTGAGAAGAGCCAAAGGAAAGGGCCGCGATAAACAGGATCGGCAGGATGAGAAAAGCCGCCGTCAGGCCGGTGATCGCCAATAATATCCATTTCCAGGCGCCGAGCCGGTCGAAATTTAAGAGCATGTTAGCGCTCCCCAATGCGGGCGGGGCCGAACAGCCGAAGCTGTATGGCGTAGAGCGTCAGCGTCACGACGAGCAACACAAGGGCTGCCGCCCCGCCCATGCCCCAATTGACGAGCGATTGCACGAACTGGGCGATAAGTTCGGCGAGCATCATGTTTGCCGTCCCGCCCAACAGGGCCGGCGTGACGAAATAGCCAAGCGACATGACAAAGACCATCAGCGCGCCTGATACCATGCCGGGAGCGGCAAGCGGTATGAGGATGCGGGTGAGCGCCTGAAAACGTGTGGCCCCGCAAAGCGCTGCCGCCTGCAGGATCGCCGGGTCGATGCGACGGATGACGCCGTAGAGGGGAAGGATGATGAAAGGCAGCATGATGTAGGTCATGCCGATCGTGACGCCGATGAGGTTGTTGACGAGCGGCAGGGGTTCATTGATCAGCCCCAGGCCCATCAGCGTCTTGTTGATCACGCCGGTTCGTTGCAGGAGCACCATCCAGGCATAAGTCCGCGTCAGAAGATTGGTCCACATCGACAGGATCAGGATCGCGAAAACGACGGTAGACAGCCGCGACGGCATGATCGCAAGCGCCCAGGCGACGGGAAAACCGATCAGAAGCGAGACGACCGTGACGAGGGCCGAAACGATGAACGTATTGAGAAAGATCTTGAGGTAGGTGGTGGTCCCCAGCAGCTCGGCATAATTGCCAAATCCAGGCTCTGGTTCCATGACGCTCCGCAAAAGAAGGGCAAGAACCGGCAGGACAAAAAACACAAGGATCAGCAGCAGCGCCGGCAGGGTCTGCGCAAAATTGTACTGGCGTACGACACGCGACTTTACCGCGCCTGCACTGCTGCTCGTATCGGTCAGCAAAGCCATACCGAAATTCCTTCCGAGAAATCTGGAAAATGAGCGGGCACGCCTCAGACGCGCCCGCTGCATGAGTTTTCAGCTACTGTGCCTGCCAGGCGTACCAGCGCTCGCCGATTGCATCGCGGTTTTCAGCCCAGTAGCCCATATCGGCATTGACCTGGCTTGCGGTCTGCTGGTCCGGCAGGGATTTGGCGACTTCGGCATCCATCAGGGCCGGTGAGCCGACATTGATCGGCGCATAGCCGGTGCCCTTGGCCATTTCGGCCTGCGCTTCGGCGGAGGTGGCAAGCGCGATGAATTTCATCGCCTCATCTTTGTTCTTCGCACCCTTTGGCACCACCAGCGCATCGGCAGCGGTGATGTTCTGATCCCATGAGGTCTCGACCGTGACGCCGGTTGCGGCAAGTGCTGTCAGGCGGCCGTTCCAGAAGGAGCCGAACGGTGCTTCGGCGGAGGCGAGAAGCTGCTGCGACTGCGCACCACCCGACCACCAGACGATGTCGGCCTTGATCGTGTCGAGCTTCTTGAAGGCACGGTCGAGATCAAGCGGATAGAGCTTGTCGGCCGCCACGCCGTCGGCCAGAAGCGCCGCCTCGATCACGCCGGGTGCCGACCACTTGTAGAAGGTGCGTTTGCCGGGAAACTTTGCCGTGTCGAACAGGTCGGCCCATGTCTTCGGGCAGGCGGAAACCGCATCCTTGTTGCAGCCGATGACGAAGGAATAATAGAAGCTGCCGACGGAATAGTCGGTAACGAAGCGCGGATCGAGCTTGGTCTTGTCGATCACGGCGAAATCGAGCTTTTCGAGAAGACCTGCCTTGCCGGCCTGCACGGCATAATCTCCCTCGACGTCAACGACATCCCAGGTGACGCCGGCGGCCTCGACCATGGCTTTGATCTTGCCGTAGTCCGTTGGGCCGTCCTGTACGACCGTCGTTCCGGTCTTTTCGGTAAACTTGTCGGCCCAGGCGGCTTTCTGCACGTCCTGCGTCGTGCCGCCCCAGCTGGTGAAGACCAGTTCGGCGGCGCTGGCTGCTGTCGAAACGCCAAGCGTTGCGGCTAATGCCGCGATGATCGTAAAGTTGTTCATGTTCCCTTGCTCCGTTGCTTATGATTGTGTTCACGGTTTTCCGGACAAGCATCCGCGTTTCGTGCCGGGCTTTTCCTTTCCCCAGACGATGATGTCGTGCCCTGAAATGTTCTGGGCCTAAGGCCCCTGCCCGGCTCAGACCGGGCGCGCTCCTCCCACTGGCGAGAAGGCTGCCGGTTTCATGATCTTGTTTTCGGCCACCTCGATCAGGTCGCGGATTTTCGGGAGAAAGACCTGCCAGGCCGGATCGGCCATCAGCCGTCCACGCCGCGCCTCGCGATCATCAAGACTTGTGAAGGCCCAGATGTGGACGATTTCGTTGATGGGTCCTATTTCGGAGAAGAAATAGCCCACGAGTTCGCCGAGGTGCTGCTTCTGGATGGCGATGCCTTCGTCTTCGACGACCTTGAGATAGGTCGGGATGGCACCGTTTTTCAGCCGGTAGGTGCGGATCTCGTAAAACATGCCGGTCACCGCATCACGAAGGGATCGGGGATCGGGTCGTCGGAGGTTCTCAGCCAGATCGTTTTGGTGCGGGTGTAGCCCAGTGCGGCCTCGATGCCCCCTTCCCTGCCATCACCCGACAGGCCGGAGCCGCCGAACGGTGCGATCGGCGACACCGCGCGATAGGTATTGACCCAGACGATGCCCGCCCGGATCGATTTCATCAGCCTATGGGCGCGGGTCAGGTTCTGCGTGAAGATGCCGGATGCGAGGCCATAGGGCGTGTCGTTGGCAAGCGCCAGGGCTTCCGCCTCGGTGTCGAAGGATACGACGGAAAGCACCGGACCGAAAAATTCCTTGTCCATCGACGGCGAGCGGACGTGATCGCAATCGAGAATGGTCGGGGGATAAAAATATCCCTCGCCTTCCGGTTCCGAGCCACCCGTGACCAGCCGCGCGCCTGCATCGAGCGAAGCTGCGACTAGTGTTTCAATGTGTCGGCGCTGGCGCTCGGTGGCAAGGGGACCGACCTCAGTCTCCATCGACAACGGGGAACCGATGCGGATGGCTTCAGCCTTAGCAGACAGGATGGCGAGAAAACGATCCTTGACACTGCGCTCGACGATAAGCCGGGATGCCGCGACGCAACTTTGACCGGTGGCCGCGAAAATGCCGGCGATCTGCGCATTGGCAGCACTTTCAAGATCGGCATCGGCAAAGACCAGAAGCGGCGACTTGCCGCCGAGTTCCAGCGACGTCGAAGCGAGGTTTTCCGCGGAACCACGGACGATATGGCGCGCGGTTTCGGCGCCGCCGGTGAAAGCGATATGTGCAACCTTGGGATGGGTGGTCAGCGCCGTGCCGCAGGTGCCCCCGAAGCCTGTGACGATATTGACGACACCGGCCGGAAAACTCGCCTCGTCTACCAGTCGGGCGAATTCCAGCAGCGGCCCCGGACCGTCTTCGGAGGCCTTGACCACCAGCGTGCAACCGGCTGCAAGTGCCGGGCCGATCTTGACGGCCGCCAGAAACAGCTGGCTGTTCCAGGGCACGATGGCCGCAACGACCCCCACTGGCTCGCGTCTGAGCCAGACATCCATGTCAGGCTTGTCGATTGGGAGAGTAGACCCTTCGAGCTTGTCCGCGAGGCCCGCATAGTAACGATAATAATCGGCAACATAGGCGATCTGCGAGGAGGTTTCGCGGATGATCTTGCCGGTATCGCGCGTCTCGATCTCCGCCAGCCGAGGCGCATTGGCGGCGACGAGATCGGCCAGCCGATAAAGCAGCTTGCCGCGTTGCGTGGCCGTCATGCGCGCCCAGGGACCATTGCCGTAAAGTGCATCATGCGCCGACTCGACTGCGCGGTCGACATCGCCGGCGCGGCTCTCCGGCATTTGGGCCCATGGCTTGCCGGTCGCGGGATCAACGCTGTCGAAACGGGCTTCGCCGTCCTCGAACCGACCATTGATGTAGCATTGAAACTGGCGCATCCCGTTCACTCCGCAAAGGCCGGCATGACATCGGCGATAAAGCGCTCGAGCGAGACCTTCTTGCGCTCGAAGCTCATGCCCGTGTCGATCCAAAAGGAATATTCGTCATAGCCCATCGCCTCATAGGCTTTCAGGCGCGCGATGACCTCCTGGGAATTGCCGACAACGTTGTTTTTGCGCATGACGTCGCCCGACAGCATGGCATTGGCGACGATCTCTTCTGCAGAAATCCGTTCGATCAGCCCCTGGTGGATCGGCTTCTCGTTCTTGAACCAGGCGAAGAAATAGTTGTAGTAGACGCTCATCTCATACGCCGCCTGGGCGATGTCCGCCTCGTCCGATCCGACATAGGTGTGGCGCAGCAGCATGATCTTCGGGCGCTCGATCTCCGCGTGTTTGATGCAGGCGTCATTGAACCGCGCCATCAACGTTTCGACCTCGTCATCGCCCTGCCACAGCGGCGTGACCTGCACGTTGCAGCCGTTTGCAACGGCGAATTCATGGCTGTTGGGATCACGCGCCGCCACCCAGATCGGCGGATATTTCTGGATCGGCTTGGGCGCTGCCGTCGTTAAGGAAACTGGTAGAACTCGCCGTTGTGGGCATAATCGCCCTCCCAGAGCTTCTGGACAGCCGGGATCAACTCGCGCATGCGCTGGCCGGCACCCCAGGCATCGAGACCCGGCAGCAGGCGCTCATATTCGAAGGCATAGGCGCCGCGGGCAATCCCGATGTCGAGCCGCCCGTCGCAGATGAGGTCGGTCATTGCCGCTTCGCCGGCAAGCTTGATCGGATGCCAGAAGGGCGCAATGACCGTTCCGGTGCCCAGCCGGACGTTTTTGGTGCGCCGCGCCAGATCGGCGATGGTCACGAAGGGGTTCGGCGCGATGGTGAAGTCCATGCCATGGTGCTCGCCGGTCCAGATCGCATGCATGCCGCCCTTGTCAGCGATTTCGCAGAGTGCCACGAACTCCTCGTACAGGCTCTTGTGATCCTGTTCGGCGTCGAGGCGTTCCATGTGGACGAAGAGGGAGAATTTCATCGTTCAGGCTTTCCTTGCGACCGGGTGGACCTTGCCGGCGGTTTCATTGCCAAAATAGACGCCGAAATTGCCGATCGAACTTTCGGCGGTAAAGCGCCTCAAAATATCGGCAGTAGCCGGATTGGCCAGCCTCTCCGGTGTTAGGTCGGCGGGTTGGAGGAAGCGACCTTTTGCGGGCTCCCCTCGCCCCCCGAGGCGCGGTAGACGATATGCTGGCGACCATCGGTTCGGCTTTCATAGACCGAATAGAGAAAGCCGACGGAAACCGGAAGGCCGGTCAGTTCTTTCAGATAGGCGCCCAGTGTTGCTGGCGGATCGGCATCATCCATGGCGCAGGACGGCAGAGACAAGCGCTCATCCCCGAGCATCAGGACAGAGCCATTGCGCTCCAAGACGGCGCTCAGTTCCACCGCGCCATCCGCCGCGGCGGAAACCGCTTTGCCCGCCAGGGCCGGGGTAAAATAGCTGCCCTTGGCATAACCGAGGCCGTTCAGGCCATTGTCGGCGAAGGCCCGGACACGACCCATGAGGATCACATGATCTCCGGCCTCGATCACCTGTTCCATCGAACAATCGAACCAGGCGGCGGTATGGTCGAAGACCGGCGCACCGTGCGGTCCGGCTTTCCATTCCACAGCCGAGAATCGATCCTCGACGGGCCGCGCGAAGGTGTTGGAGACATCCTTTTGGGTCTCCGACAGGATGTTGACCGCGAAGCCATGAGCTTCCGTCATCACCGCAAAGTTCCGCGAGGTTTTCGCAAGACAGACCAGAAGCAAAGGCGGATCGAGCGACACGGAGGTAAAGGAATTGGCCGTGAAGCCGATCGGTTGGCCGGCCGGATCATGGGCGGTGACAACCGTCACGCCGGTCGGGAAGGACCCGAAGGCATTGCGCAGGGCGCGGGCATCGAAGTTTGCGTCACTCATTTGATCCTCTCCTCAAGAGCCAGCCAGTCCGACAGGATCGCGTTGACCTCACCGGGTGCCGTCAGATTGACCATATGTCTCTGCCCCTCAAGCACCACCGCGTAACCGGCTGGCGCGGCGTCTGCCATGGCCTTTGCCATGGCTGGCGTCGAGTTGGGATCATCTGCTCCCGTTAGAAACAGAGCTGGACAGCGAACTTTCGGCCAGCGATCGGCATAGGTGGCATCGCCGGTCGCAAAGGCCGTGTAGGCTGTCGCATATCCGTTGGGATCGACGGACGACAGCCAGTTCCTGGTCAGGCGGTAGGCCTCGCTTTCGCGGCTGTCTTCGCCGAACCAGCGCAGGAGTGGCCCCTCGAAATCGATGGCACCCTTGGAAATCTCTCTTGCCCGCGCAACAACCGCCGCGCTGGCATTTGCATCGCGGCGATAGACGCCATTGAGAAGAGCGACGCGTGCGACTTTCTTGCCCAAGGAGGCGGCAGCACCGCCGGCTATGAGAGCGCCCATCGAATGGCCGGCCAAGTTGACATGCTCCAAGCCCAGGTCGTCGAAAAACACCGAAAGCCAATCCACGAAGGCCTCAAGACCTGAACCTTCGGCAAGCGCGCGGCTTTCGCCGTGTCCCGGCATATCGACGGCAATCACCCGGTGCGTGCTACAAAGAGCTGCCATCTGCGGCGCCCATGCCTCCAGTCGCATCCCGACGCCGTGGATCAGGACAAGCGGTGCACCGCTGCCCGCTTCCGCCCAGGCCGTGCCGTTTCTGCTGTGGAGCCTCCGGATCGTATCCATGACAAACTCAAACCGCCGCCGGATTGTCGCTGTCGTGGCCGAGGTCTTTCAAGTCCTGGTATCGGTCTCCGATCCGGTGATGCGGCCGCCCGCCAACTGAAGCACCCAACGCAACAACAATTTCGCCAGCGGCTGGCGCATCGGGAATGGAAGTCTGGATCGTCAGATAGTGCGAGCGACGGCCCTCGTCGTTCTTGTCCATCAAGGGAATCATCAAGGGCGCATGGGCTGGGCCGCGGGTGTTGCAGAAGGCGAGATAGGACTTCGCGCCAACGGCCTGGCGATAATGATTGCCGAAGCGAAGCGTGTGGATCAGCGCCGAGGCGTGTTCAAGTTCGCCGTCCAGACCGACGACCGCAGCTTTTCCATAAGCTTCGACGAGGTCACCTGAACCGACGGCATCGAGGATCATCTTGGTGAGAAGTGCGCCGAGCACCGGCGCTGCCGCATGGATTTCGGGTTTGAGATCTTCGACATAGCCACGGCCGGCCCAGGGATTTTTGACGACTGCAATCGCGGCGAAGAGCCTGAGCGGCGTTGCAGCAGCCCTGCCGCCCTCGATCAGCGTCGTTTCGACCTGCAGTAGCGTTTTGCGGATCTCGATGGCCATGCCTGTGTCCTTGCGTCATTTCGATATTCCGTATGTTGGTATACCATCATATCAAGTGTCAAGCCTTGTCTTGAAACTTTCTAGCGTCTATGACTGGGTGATGAGCCAGAAGCTGTTTGCCGCCACCGCCGACGATCCCGTCCAGGACCCAGCCATGCTGCGGATCGACAATCCGCCCGTGACCCTGCGCGAGATGGCCCTGGAGCGGCTGCGCAACGCGATTATTGCCGGTATTTTTCGGCCGGGTCAGCGGCTGGTGGAGCGCGCGCTCTGCGACCAACTGGGCGTATCGCGCTCGGTCATCCGGGAAGTTCTTAGGCATCTGGAGGCCGAGGGATTGGTTGAGATGGCACCGAAACAGGGGCCGATCGTGGCATTGATCGCCTGGCACCAGGCCCGTCAGATCTACGACATCCGTATTGCGCTGGAAACGACGGCGGTTGCCGATTGCGCGCGCGGCGCAGATCCGGACACCAAGGAAAAACTGCGGACCGTGCTTGAGGATCTTGACCGGAACTCCCGCAAGAACGATGCACTGACGATCCTCGCCGCGACCAACGCTTTTTATGAAACCATCTTTCTGTCCGGCGGCCACGAGATTGCCTGGGATATCGTCAAGCGGCTGAACGGCCGAATTTCCCGCCTGCGCGTCATGACGCTCGCGACAGCCAACCGGACGATCTCCGGTCCGGCCAATATGCGCGCCATTTTCGATGCGATCCTGCGCAACGATCCGGATGCAGCGACAGCCGCCTGCCGGGCGCATATCACCGAGGCCGCGCGGATTGCGGAGGGTCTTCTTTCCCCAGAAACGCCAGCGACCATTGCCTGACTTCGGCAGGCTCTCAATCTTCAGGAATGTTTTGGAGCATTTCACCCAAAAAAGCGCGCGGGCAATCGGCGCTACGTCTTTCAAGCATAAGGATTGTCGCATATTGCTGCTTGTTGCTCGATGACCGAGCCAACCTACTATTTTGAGGGGACTTCCATGAAACGCGCTCTGTTTGCGATCCTGCTTGGTCTTGCAATGGCCGCACCTGCGGCGGCGCAGACCGTCAACGCCGGAAAATATAAAGTCGAAGGTACGAACCTTGACGGGTCCGCCTACTCGGGCACCGCCGAAATCACGCTGGCCAGCGAAACAACTTGCGTGATCGAATGGGAAACGGCCGGCACCAAGTCCACCGGCGTCTGCATGCTCAACGGCGATGCCTTTGCGGCTGCCTATATACTCGAGGACGCAATTGGTCTGGTTGTCTACAAGGTGAACGGAAACGGCACGCTCGACGGTGCATGGACGATTACCGGCAAGGACGGCAGCGGCACGGAAACGCTGACCGAGCAATAATCAAGACCTTTGCTCGGGGCACTGGATATCAAAAACGCACCGATGCTGGCGGGAGGGCGACCGACCGCCAGCATCGGTTTATGCGGTTCCGTTCATGGCGGCGCGTAAGACATCGTTGATGCGATCCTGCCAACCGGGACCATCTTTCTGGAAATATTCGAGCACGACGCTGTCGATCTTGATCGATACGAGCTCCTTGGTGTTGGGGATGGCGGCTGCTTCCCGCGCTGGCGCCACAGCTTTTTTGCGGGCTTGAACAAGGCTTCGGCTGCATCCATTGGGTTAAGCGGTCTGCGTGCCATAGGCGTATCCTCTTCTTCTGCAGAAATTTAGGTCAGCCAGAGCTGTTCGAAATCGCATCTACGGCATCAACTGTCCGCCATTGACTTCGATAATCTGCCCCGTGATGTAGCCGGACAGCATGTCGGAGGCAAGGAACAGGTACGCGCCGACACATTCGTCCGGCGAGCCAACGCGGCCCATGGGCACCGTCTTCCGCTGGGCGTCCAGCATTTCCGGACTGGTATAGCGATCATGGAAAGGCGTGGAAATCACGCCCGGCGCGACCGCATTGACGCGGATGCCATCCGCCACGAATTCCTTGGCATGTCCTCTGGTGATGGTCGAGACAAAGCCCTTGGAGGCCGCATAGAGGATGGCTCCGTTGCCGCCGCCATTGCGCGCGGCGATTGAGGTCGTGTTGATGATAAAGCCGCCTTGTTTGGCAAGGAAAGGCTGGGCTGCCCGGGTGGCGGCCAGCACAGAACGCGCATTGAGGTTCATCACCCGCTCATAATGGGCGTCGCTCATTTCCGCAGTCGTCATCCGGCCGAGCATGCCGCCGGCATTGTTGATCAATCCATCAAGACGACCAAAATGTGCCGCCGCTTCAGTGACCACACGCTCGGTTTCACCCTCGACCGACACGTCCCCCTGGACGAGCACCACATCGCCATCTGCGGCTGATACCTCTGCGGCGAGCTCCGTCGCTGCCGCACGGCTCTCATTGTAATGAATAGCGACCTTTGCGCCCTGCGCCGCGAAAGCCCGCACAAGGGCGGCGCCGATCCCTGTGGAAGCACCGGTGATAAGCACCGCTTTGCCTGCCAGGTCCGGAATCCGCATTCCGCTCCACACTGCATCCACCATATCCTAAACCTCCTCGTGCGTTTTTCCGCTCATGCGTTTGCTCCACCGCTGCAGCATCAGCTGAGTTGAAGGCGACGCTACTGCATATTGGCGGAAATCGGAATCGATATATGGTGCGAAGCCAGGCAACCTCAACACAGGTGATACAAGAGCGACAGTAGCCCTCTCAAAAATCTATCCGGGCAATGGCCAAGGGTGGCAGCGCCAAAAGTCCGCCTGAGAATTCGGCATCAGACAGGCTGTCCGACTGCCTGGCGGTCTCATCGACAATCGAAAGTCTGCCCTGCGACGACTGGTCCAGTGCAGACAGGTCGATCGTCTGCACATGAGCCGTGATGTTGACTGCCAGAAGCGCTGTTTCCTCATTCGCTTGAACCAGAAATGCCAGCGCTTTTTCTGGGTGAGAGGACAAACAGGCACGCCAGTTTTTAACCGAGGACTGGGCGAGCATGCGCACGACAGTGGCAAGTGGGCGTTCACCCCCGGCTGCAACCGGTTCACCCTTCCCGGCAATCAGGCCAAAACTGCCCGTCAGCGCCGAAAGCGTTAACGTCTCTAGTCCCGCATCGAGTACCTGAATTGCGTATGCCATGGCAAAGGCCGCCCCGAACAGGCCGTTGTGACGTGGATCGCGACCGGCCATGGGGATCCGGCCACCGTCAGCGTTTTCCATCGTCCGGCTGCCATAGGGATTCTGGCGCATGGGAATGGTCGAGGGCCCCAAGCGGTAGGCCATGTCCCCGTAGATGGCGCGCACCGACCGTGTGATGAAGGGCAGAGCTTCCAGGGTCTGCATGACACTCAAATCATCGGCGGCATGCACGATCGGATTGGTGCAGTGACTGATGAAACTAAGATCTTCTCCGGGCACGCGCTTGCGGTTGAGCTCGGTGAAATAGGACAACATCCCACCACCGAGCCGCACACCGGGAAACGCCATGTCTGCCGCCATGTAAATGTCTTGCAAGGGTGGGCATGCGGGCCACGGGCTGCCGGGTGGTGTTGACTGCCGATCGACGGATGGGCAGACCATGATGGCGTCAGGCACGAAGTCTGCGGCACGCATCCCGACCGCAATCTCCTGCATTTCCACGTCCAATGGGCGTTGGCAGGGAACGGCAATTTCCAGCGTGCTGGTGCCTTTGTGGATCGCGGATATTGCAGCGAAATCGATGAACGCACGGGCATCGTGCCCCGCGATTGGGTCGAAATGAAAGAGTAACTCCTGGACCTTTGGGGCGTCTGGCCGCGCGAGGACGGCAAGGCTCGCTTTGGCTTCCTCCGGCGTGATCAGCAGACCGACGGCGGGCATTTTCCCGGTAGCTTTGCTTGGGCTCAACCGGATTAGCCGTTCATGTCCGACGCCTGCTGGGTCACCGCTTGAGGCCGCGCGGCTGTCGATAATCGTGAGAGTGACCTGCTGGATGACCGGGTTGTTGGCGGGGATCTGATAGGGCCATGGCAAAGCCAGCGGCCGAACATAGGTCTTGTAGGATGCATCCGACCAGTTGCGCTGGTCCTCCATCTCGAACGTATCGCCGTCCAAGCGACATTCGACGCTGACGCCTGGCAGCGCCGTGTGACTGATGGCGCGCATGTCCTTGAAGGGCTGCCAAGGCTCGATGAGATCCGGTAGTTCCGTCTCTTCAAATGTGCCATCGACATGCTCGACGGTAACAGGCGTGCCGGCAACGCCGACGATCGGGTGCAGGATGCAGAAGCCACAGCGATTGGTCGTAAAACCGGTGGCCGAGCGAGCTTCGGCGGTGAAGGTCAGCCGGCCGTCCGCCGTACCGACGATCGAGGCGCCGATGTCAAGAAAGGTACCGCCGGGGCCCTCACAACGCGCATTGTAGGAGACGGTAAAGCCTGTCTCCGTTTCCGTGACGGCAAGGTTCGAGAGCGCGGGATCATACGTGCCCCAGTCACGGTCGCGCACCAAATAGGAAATCGCACGCAACACCTCCACGCCGTCATAGGCGATCATGCGCAGATTGCCATTGGCGAGTTGCGCAGTCAGTTTTCCGGCTCTCAAAACTCTTGGGACTGGTTCTGCTTGCGTGGTGCCATACAGTTTGAAGGCGAGATCGGCGGTGGTCATTTCAACAGGCTTCCGATGTCGACGGTGGCTTTCGAGGCGGCGCTTTCGTAGGCGGCTTCAACAAGCGCAAACGTCTTCAGATTGTCCGCTCCTGACGTCGATGTCTCCTTGCCGGCCTTCAGGCAATCGGTCCAATGCTGCTGGATGGCGAACACGCTTTCCTGGATATTGTGCCAGGGGCGAGAGGCCCAGGGCAGAAGCGACGGGGCGACATCGTTGTTGGCGGTGCCCTTGGCATGGGTGACCTGCAGCTTGTAACCCTGCGACAGCCGGATCGCGCCCTCGGTTCCATCGATCTCGATGAGCGTTTCGGGAAAAGCTTCGATAGACTGTTTCGTCGCATAGCTGACGTCGACGATGGAGGTGGAACCGTTCTCATGGTCGAGCAGGATGGTGGCGACATCCTCACCGTTGATTTTTGAATTGACGCGCCTTGTGCGAGCCGTCAACGCCAGCACATCACCGAGGATATAGCGGGCAATGTCCAGCGTGTGGATGCCGAGATCCTCAATGATGAAGCGCTTGCCTTGCGCGAGGTAAGGCTGGCCGGAAAAGACGTCGTAACCGGAGCGGAAGGAGAACCGACCCCAGAACGGTGTGCCGATCACACCCGAGTCCAGCGCCTTGCGCACAGCCTGGATCGGCGTCTGCCAGCGGAAATTTTCGTGGATCATCAGGGGAATGCCGGCGGCAACGCAGGCAGAGACCATGGCCTTGGCATCAGCAAGCGTCGGGGCGAACGGTTTCTGGCAGATGGCCGGAACCCTGTGGGCGGCCGCCATTTCCACAAGTGCGCGATGGCTGTTCACCGTCGTGGCGATATCAACGAAATCGAAGCCCCTTCGGCAAACATCTGCAAAGCGTCGGTATAGCGGCGCGCAATGCCGAACTGGTCGCCGACGATTTTCAGGCGCTCGGGGTCACGGTCGCAGATGGCGACGATGTCAGCGCCTGCGACGTCGTTCCAACCGTGCATCTGGTTAACGGCGAAGAAGCCGCAGCCGATCAGGGCACCCTTGAGGTCTGACATGTGTTTTCCTTCGAAACTCAAAAATCCCATTTCCGCATGAAAGGTGAGACAATTGCATATGTTCCATGGCCGCTAGCGATGGATATCCTCTTCTCCCCAACGGGGAGAGGTGCCGAGCGAATTCTAGGCGATGGACGGGACGGCGAAGACCCACAATGGTGGCAGTCACCCCCATCCGGCCCTTCGGGCCACCCTCTCCCGGCTGGGGAGAGAGCATCACAATCAGCCTTTCTTCGCCAGTTGCATCAATGTCACCTGCTGCTGCAGGCGACGTTGCGCCTGATCGACCACCACGGCGACGATGATGACGATGCCCTTGATGACCATCTGCCAGAAGGAGGAAACGCCCATCATGACGAGGCCATCCGACAGGATGCCGATGACGAAGGCGCCGATGATGGTGCCCCCGATCGTGCCGCGACCGCCGGACATTGAGGTGCCGCCGAGAACGGCTGCGGCGATGGCGTTGAGCTCAAACGAGTTGCCGGTGGCCGGATGCGAGGCCATCAGTTCCGACGAGATGACGATGCCGACGATTGCCGCGCAAAAGCCTGAGAACATGTAGACGAACATTTTCACGCGGTCGACGCGGATGCCGGACATGCGGGCGGCGCGCTCGTTGCCACCGACGGCAAATATCTGCCGGCCGATCGGCACATATTTGGCGACGTAAGCCGCGGCAAGGGCCACGACGATCAGGATCCAGATCGATACCGGCAGGCCTATGATCCGGCCGGAACCAAGGAAGCCGAAGCCGGTCGTGGCAAGCTCTTCCTTGCCGACCAGGTTCGGAAAGGTCTGACCATCGGACGACAAGAGCGCAAAGCCACGGGCAACATAGAGCGTGCCGAGTGTGGCGATGAACGGGGCGACATTCAGTTTGGTGATCAAAAGCCCGTTGACGGCGCCGATGAGGATGCCAACGACGAGCGTGATCAGGCAGACCTCGACCACGTTGAAAAACATCGTGTAGCCGAACTGCAGATCGATACCGTTCAAGATCAGGCCACCGGCGACCATGCCGCAGAGACCAACGATCGAGCCGACCGAAAGATCGATGCCGCCGGTAATAATGACGAAGGTCATGCCCATGGCAAGGAAGGCATTCAGCGCCACATGCTTCGACATCAAAATGATGTTGGCCGTCGAGAGAAAATTCGGCGCGAAGATCGAGAAAAAGGCGATGACGGCAAAGAGTGCGATGAAGGTCCTGGCCTTCATCAACGTCAAAAGGATCGAGCCGCTGTCCATCGCGGGGGCTTTTTCGGTCGCGGTTGCCGTGGTCATCACGCAGTTTCCCTTATCAATTTCTGTTCGGCCGACTTGTGTCCCTCGGACGCAGCCTTGACGATCAATTCTTCGGTGGCGTCCGCCCGGTCCAGGATTGTCGTGATCCGGCCATTGCTCATCACGGCGATGCGATCGGAAAGCGCCATGACCTCTTCGAGGTCGGAGGTCGAAAACAGGATGGCGAGCCCCTCGCCTGCCAGACGCCGCATGGTCCGGAAGACATCGGCCTTGGCGCCGACATCGATGCCGCGGCTCGGCTCGTCCATCAGCAAGACCTTGGGATTTGTCATCAGCGCCTTGCCGATGACGACCTTCTGCTGGTTGCCGCCGGACATCGAGGTGACCTCGAAATCCGGGTTCGGCGCCTTGATCGACAGGTTACCGATCGCATCTTTGATCGCCGAACGTTCACGGGCGCCAACGATGTGAAAACCAAATTTCACGAATTTTTCCAGGCTCGCCAGGGTCAGGTTGGAGGCGATCGACAGGACCTGAACAAGCCCCTCGCGCTGGCGGTCTTCCGGAATGAGCGCGAGCCCTTTGCGGATGCGCGTGGACGTATCCTTCGCGACGACCTCCTCGCCGCCGACGAAGATTCTGCCTGTTGAATGCGAATGCTGACCGATCACGCATTCGAAAAATTCGCTGCGCCCGGCGCCCATCAGGCCGTAGATGCCCAGAACTTCGCCTGATTTGACCGAGATCGACAAATGATCGACGGCGAGACCGCCGGTCCGGCGCGGCAGGCAGATATCTTCGGCGCGGAAGGCTTCCGCACCGAGCTTGTGATCGAGCGACTTTGCGAAATCCTTGGCGTCCGAGCCGATCATGGAGCGGACGATCCATTTGGTGTCGATATCGAGTACCATCGCCTGGCCGGTGATCTGGCCGTCACGCAGCACGGTGATGTAGTCGCCGATGCGCATCAGCTCTTCCAACCGATGCGAGATGTAGACGATCGCCACGCCTTGCGCCTTCAGCTCGTTGATCACCTTGAACAGGATATCGACTTCGGCAGCGGAGAGCGCGGAGGTCGGCTCGTCGAGAATGAGGATGCGCGTATCAAGCGAGATCGCCTTGGCGATTTCAACGAGCTGCTGCTGGCCGATCGGCAGGTCCTCGACCATGGTTTCGGCGCTGATACCGGCGTCCAGCTTGTCGAGAAAGATGTTGGCCTTTGCGATCTGCGCCTTGTGGTCGATGCCACGCAGGCCACGGGTGATCTCGCGCGTCGCAAAGATATTTTCGGCGACGGACAGATTGCCGAACAGGTTGAGTTCCTGGAAGACCATGCCGATGCCGTGCTTCTGGGCGTCGGCCGGCGAATTGAACTCGACCTCCTTGCCATCGAGCAGGATGCGGCCAAGCGAGGGCTTCTCGACGCCGGCAATCATCCGCATCAGAGTCGATTTTCCAGCACCATTTTCCCCGACCAGCACGTTGACCGCGCCGCGTTTCAGCTCGAGGCTCGCATGTTTGACGGCGACGATGCCGGAATAGACCTTCGTAACGTCGTCCAGTTTCAAGATCGTGTCTTGGGTGTCGGTCAGCGCCATTTCAGCCGCCGATCGTGATGGTGGCGGGCGTGAACAAAGCCGGCTGCCCCGAGGACGGCAACGGATAGGCGCCGAGCGCTTCGACCTTTTTGCCTTCCAGGCTCTCGCGCGGCAGCTTGTCGAGCGTCAGCCCGATGACATGGGTGTTGAGGGCCTTGCCGAATTCGGCCCATTGGATCTGATTCTTGAACTCATTGAAATTAACGAAATCGAGGCTGTCACGGATCGCGGTGCCCTTGATGACCGGGCCGATCTGAATGCGCACATCGCCCTTGCCGTCACCATCGACATCGGTTTCGAGATAGGCGGCGCGGGATTTGGTTTCGGCCTTGACGATCGTACCGGAGACCTTGGCTGCAAAGGTCCAGGGCGCGGTACCGTCCTTTTCCTTATGGCCATATTTTGCAGCGGCAGCATCGAGATCGGATGTCGCCAGACTTGAAACGTCCTGGAACGGGCCGGCACGTGCGATAAGAAACGGAATGACCTTGTCGTCCCACAGGCCCGCCACCTGACGCGCAGGATTGAAGCCGCCGCTTGCTTGCTCGGCAGCTTCTTCCGCCGTCGGCGTCTTGACGATCTTGCAGCCCGGCAAGGTCAATGCGATGGCGACCATGAAAAAGGCCGCAGCCCGGAACGTCGGCATGAAATTCAACTCCGTCACATGGAAAAAGACGCAGGGCGGAAAATTTCCGCCCTGCGCGCATCCTTTGGGAGGATCAGTTCGTGAGCGCGAAGGTTTCGAGCTTGGGGGCATTGTCGGCGTTGATCAATACGCAATCCATCAGCTGCTTTTCTTCAGCCGGACCCTTGCCCGTCTTGATATAGACGTCAGCCTGCTCGACGGCCATCTGGGCCTGGGCGTAGGCCGGCTGCAGAACGGTCGCCTTGATGCCACCAGAGGTGATCGAATCGCGCACGTCGTTGGAGCCGTCGAAGCCGACGACGATCACGTCCTTGCGGCCGGCAGCCTGAAGCGCTGCAATCGCGCCCATGGCCATCGTGTCGTTACCGGAGATGACGCCCTTGATATCAGGATTGGCCTGCAGGATGGTTTCCATCTTGGAATAACCTTCCGTCTGGCTCCAGTTGGCCGACTGCTGGGCCACCATCTTCATCTCCGGATATTCGTCGATGATGTCGTGATAACCCTTGGAACGAATGCCGGCATTGAGATCGGCTTCGCGGCCGAGAAGCTCGACATAGTTGCCGGCCTCGCCCATCAGCTTGACGAACTCTTCGGCGCCGAGCTGTGCGCCCTGGTAGTTGTTGGACACGATCTGCGAGACGGCGACGCCGGTGGCGTTGATTTCGCGGTCAATCAGGAAGGAAGGAACGCCTGCGTCCTTGGCCTTCTGGACGGCTGCGATCGAGGCTTCTGAGCCGGCATTGTCGAGAATGATTGCCTTGGCGCCGCGGCCGATGGCCGTGTCGATCAGCTGGCTCTGCTTGTTGGCGTCGTCGTCATGGACGAGAACCAGCGTCTCATAGCCGAGCTCCTTCGCCTTGGCTTCCGCGCCGACCGCTTCCGCTTTGAAGAACGGGTTGTCATGGCTCGGCGTGATGATGGCGATCAGGTCTGCAGCATAGGCCGGCATGGCGACGCTGAGCGAAAGAGCGCCGGCGAAGGCAGCAAGGGTCAGTCTGCGTGTCAGTTTCATAATATTCCTCCCGGTTGAGTTGAGCGGCCCCGTTCCCGGCGGAGCCGATGATTGTCGAGCTTGAGGCTCGAGTTCGATCAGGTGATCCGCCGAATGCTTTCGGCGATCTCCTCGGGTTCGAAGACTTTCTTCCAGTCGTCCTTCATGAGGACGGGGATGCCGAATTCGATCGCCTTGTTGCAAGCGTCGGAAAAGACGCCGGGCGTCTCTTCGAAGATCACCGCGCCAAGCACGTTCATATGGCCGAGCAGGAAGTCGCGCGCTGCCTGCTTCGGCACGCCGCGCGCGACGCATTCGTCCATCGCCTGGCGCATCACAACCAGAAGCGAGGCGCAGACGGTTTCAGACAGGCCCGGCTCCAGAAGTGCGATCTGCTCGACAGTAACGCGGTGCGAGCGCATGACAGGTGCCCAGATGACCTTGGCCACTTCTTCGCCGAGAGCGAAGTGCTCCTCCGGACCCTGCATCAGCGCGGAAACAATATGCTGCTTGGCCGCCACGCCACCAAAGAAGTCGCGCTTGGCGGCAGGATCGGTCTCGTCATTGAAGATCGGCGGATGGCACGGATGGGTGACGAAATAGGTGAGATCGTCACGCTGGGGCAGATGCCCGGCGGCCGGCGCAGCGGCGTCTAGGACGATGACGATGGTACCGGCTGCGAGCTTGTCAACGATACCTGCGGCGACCTTGCCGATGGCGGTATCCGGCACGGCAAGGACGACGACTTCAGCGCCCGAAAGGGCGACGTCGGCATCAACGCAGGAGAGGCCGAGGTCATCCTCGAGGCGTGCTTTGCCAGCGTCGCTGAGCTCGACATGGCGCACGTCGAAGCGCGAGCCCTTGAGGTTCTTGGCCAACCGGTAGCCCATTTTGCCGCCGGCGCCGAACAGTGCGATCGAAGTCATGTTTCCTCACCCGATGTCTCTTTCTCAAAGCACTACAGGCAACTGGTATGATGAGTCAATCAGTATGTCACGATATCGAATAGAATTTCGGAAAAGGCGCAGACACGTGCTGTGCGAAGGCAAGGCGGCACGTGAAATATGATGATCAGTCGCGCAATCCATCCCTGATCTGCGCGAAATAACCGTCAGACCCGACCTGCCCGCCCTTGAGGGCGATTTGCAGGCCGTTGGTGGCGGCATAATTGCCGTGGGCGGTGCAGAGCGGCGAGCCAGGGGTCTGCGGTAGCGGCAGAAGCGTCGTCAGTGCCTGCACGTGCAGTTCCCTCAGCGCATGGCTCGACGTATCCCCACCCGCGATCACGGCGCGGCCGAGTTTTTCCGTCTCCACGAGACGGCGCAGGATTTCGCCGAGCATGCGGCCGAGCCGGTGACGGCTGCCGGCAACGCGGTCGATCTCTCCGCCCTTGTCGGCCGATGGGCCGAGCGCCGTATGCAGGACAACGCTGCGGCCGGCCTTCAGGCTTTCGATACCTGTCGCGACGGCCTTTTCCAGTGCCAGCCCGCCGCCCTCCCCGACCAGTTCCACCGGATCAAGCCCGATACCATTAAAACCATCGCCGAGCGCCGTGCGGATCTGCCGCTCGGTGGTCGGCGAAACGCTACCGGAAACGACGGCCAGGCGATCGACCTTGCCGGGAAGCGGAAAGGCATCGACGGCTTCGGTGAGATGAGCCGCGTGCCAGGCGGACAGGAGCGCATATTCAACACCGGAGGAGCCGACGATAAACCAGCCTCCATCTTTCCGGATGCGCCAGAGCTGGCGCCCGGCCTGTTGCTGGGATTGAGGTCCATCGACGTCGAAGAGCAAAATGCCGTCATGATCGCGGCAGAGCGCATACACACGTTCGTCGGCATCCCGCCCAGCCAGCATCGAAAGGTCGGCGAGTTTTGTCTTCAGTTCCGTCTGCTTTGCCATATGCAAACGCAGATCGGCTTCAGTCATCGGGGTCACCGGATGGCGGCTCATGACCGGATGGCGATCGATGCGGTATACCTCGCCCTGATAGGCGGCAAAGAGATGACCGAAAGCGGTGTAGCGCTTCAACTGGGGCGCGCCGACCAGAAGCGGCACCAGGGCCTGCTCGAAGACCGATTTACCGATCTCGACAGCCGTTCCGATATTGCCGACCGTCGGGCTGGAATCGAAGGTCGAACAGACCTTGTAGTGACAGATGTCGGCGTTCAGCGATTTCAGCCATTCAAAGGCCGGCGTCAGGTTTTCGTGCATCCAGTCCGGCGTCTCGCTGCGGCTGGTGCCGGCAAGGCCGACGGCGCGACAATGGGAAAAGCGCTCAAGCATGGCCGCATCCGGCTGGTCCATGAACAGCACAGTCGGAACGCCATTGGAGGCGAGTGCCTCCATCACATCCGTGGAACCGGTCAGATCGTCGCCGTAATAGCTCAGCAAAGGGTGCAGACTCGTCGATATCGTCATTTGCCCTACTCGCCCTTGCCGCTGCCAAATTTTTCAATCGACGCAGCCAGTTCCGGATGGTCCTTCGCATAGACATCAAGCGGGATGTCGGCGACGGCAGCTTCCCAGGCTTGCGTAACGGCACGCACGCCTGCCGCCGGGCCGTCCGGATGGCTGACGATGCCGCCGCCGCAGAGATAGAGCAGGTCGGTGGTCCGTCCGGTGCGGCGGTAGGTCTCCGGCGCCTGCCCGCCCCATTGGCCGGAGCCGGCGACCGGAAGCGCGCAGTCCGACGCGTCAAAAAGCGGCGTCGTGACGGCTTCGAAGGAGTCCACGAAGCTTTCGTCCGGCTCCCAGTATTTGACGCCGATGCCGTTGATCTGGAACTGATCGACGCCAAGGAGCCGCCAGAACTGCTGCCAGACCTTGAAATCGAAGCCGATACCTGGATGACGCGTCAGCACATCCCAACCGTTGCGATGGGCGTGCAGAACAAGGCCGGACCGCTTGCGCAGGAACGCCAAGGCGCCCATGCCGATCGAGTTGATGTTGATGACGGCGCAGTTTCCGCCGGCTTCCACAACCATGTCGTGGTTGCGCATCATCTCGTCCGGATCGATCGCGGAGATGCCGAAGGCGTACATCACCTTCTTGCCGGTCTTCTGTTCATGATCGAGGATGCGCGGCATGATCGCGGCAATGCGCTCTTTCAACGGCGAATAGGCCGGGCTCATCAGCTTCTCGTCATCCTTGATGAAATCGACACCGGAGCCGATCAGTTCACCGACCAGCTCGGCGGTTTCCTGGGGCCGAAGTCCGAGTGCCGGCTTGACGATGGTGCCGATGATTGGCCGACCCGCAACACCGGTCAGTCGGCGGCTGCCTGCAACACCGAATTGCGGGCCGGGATAGGCACTTTTAAACGCCTGTGGCAATTGCAGGTTAACGACGCGGATGCCTGTCATGCCACGGATCGAGAAGACTCCACCGACCGCAATCGTCATCAGGGCCGAAAGATCGGTTCCGACAGCATCGAACGGAAAAGCGATATCGACGTCGGCTCGCTTGATCGGCCCATCCCCTGCCCGCAGTTCCGGCCAGGAGGGCTGCGCTGCGTCAGCAAGCGGCCTTATGGCGATGACCCGGGCAGCAACCCGCGCCTTGAGTTCTTCGGTTTCGCCGGGCACCGCAACGAAGGTGCCCGTAGACTGGTCACTTGCGATCTTGGCGGCCATGGCCTCGACGCTGCCTGTGGTTTCGATGCGATAGGTGATGGTGATCGTCGTCATGGAGGCCAGTCCCGGTGTTCGCAGAAATCAGATTATGAATGTGGAATGGGTCGGCCAACTGGTATAATGAGTACATCAATACATGCAACAGAAACCTTTCCGTTGCTAGATGAATGTGGACTGCCGGATCGCTATGCGTTTCCGGCTTTCGCTTTCCTCAAGCAACAGTGCATAATCCCACGAAGAAGCGTCAGGCAGCGAGAAACCATGGGCCCGCAAACAGAACAGATCGTCCGCCGCAAACTTTCCGACGAGGTTTTTTCGCGGCTGCGCAGCATGATCACCTCCGGCGAACTGGAACCCGGCGACGAAATGCCGTCCGAGCGCGAACTGATGGAACGCTTCGGCGTCGGCCGACCCGCGATTCGCGAGGCTATGCAATCGCTGGCCAATATGGGGCTGGTGGTCATTTCCCATGGCGAACGCGCCAAGGTGCTGGAGCTCACGGCGCAGTCGATCTTCCGCCAGGTCGACATGACCGCGAAGATCATGCTGTCGAAATCCTCCGATTCGCTGGAGCATCTGAAAAGCGCCCGCATCTTCTTCGAGCGCGGAATGGCGCGCGAGGCGGCGGCGAAGGCTAGCAAGCAGGACATTTCAGCCCTGCGGGAGATTCTGGAGCGCCAGCGCGCCGCGCTCGGCCAGGCCGAAGCCTTCATCTCTGCCGACATGGAGTTTCATACAAGAATAGCCGCCATTTCCGGCAACCCGATCTTCATCGCTATCAGCGAGGCAATGCTTGCCTGGCTCAAGGAATATCACACGGAAATGCTGATTTGGACCGGCAAGGAAAAGCTGACGCTTGCCGAACATGCGGAAATTATCACCTGCCTTGAAAGCAACGATCCGGATGCGGCGGAACACGCGGTGCTTCGACATCTGGAGCGATCCCGTGCTCTTTATGCCAGCAAGAACGCCCGGGGCGACATGGCTCATCTGGCTGGGTAAATGTCATTCGTCGTCACATCAACCTTGCAGATCTGGAATGTTATTCCAGTTTTGCAAGGATAATAATGCGAAACATTGTCCCTCATCTGGCGGAACTGATTGCCACGGGTGCTGGTGCGCGGATCAAATTTCGAGAGTTTCCGCCTATGTGGCTGCAATCGAAAAAAGCTTGAATGATCAACCATGCCACACAAGCATCACGCTGCCCGCCGTCATCACATCGGCAAGATGAAGTTCAAGTTGACGACTGGGTGGAATATGATGCGGGTCTGTGCCGACGTGGCAGTCTGCCCCTTTGGATGACGTCGGAGGCTGTTGACGGTTGCTCAGCACCACGTCGCAAGACAAGAGGTGGCCAGCCGCGTTATTCCGATCTCGCTATCGAGACGCCGTTGACGCTGGGCCTCGTGTTCGGAGTTCGGCTGCGGCAGACTGAAGGATTTTTGAGCTCCGTGCTTGCGCTGATGGGGTTGGATCTGCCAGCCCCCGACCACACAACACTAAGCCGTCGGGGAGAACCTGGAGCCCGCCCGCCAGACGTAGCAGGTGTCAGTCTCTGCCGGATGGTCTTTTGCCTCAAAACGCCACCTTGAAATCCCCCGGACTGAAGAGGCATCCGACGACCCCGAATATGTGCCGCGGTAGCCGATGCCGAGGTTGACGCGGTCGTTGAGGCGGTAGTCGGTGCCCAGTTCGATGCGCAGGGCATCGCGGGCAAGGGTTACGCCTTCAATGGCAAAGGGCGTGCCGCCGGCGAAGGCGACGTCAGACGAGCCCTGCCTGTCGCCGTAGAGGCGCTGCCAGCCGAGCATTGCACTGGCCTTGAGCTTGCCCTGGCCAAGATCGAAGTCCCTGGAGACGCGCAGGCCAGTGACGGTCAGGCCGAGATTGCGGTCCGCAACCGTACCGGAGAGCGCCGCCGAGCCGCCATTCTCGTCGAACGTGCTGCCGCTGACCGCCATGTAGGCAGCCGAGACGAAGGGCTTCAGCTCCATCTCGCTCACCGTTGCGCGGTAGCCGATTTCACCGAAGGCCTGTGCGGTTCGCGTCCGGTAGGAACTGGTTAAGCTGTCTGTAAAGCCGCCGAAGTCCGGGGAGCGGACGGTGTTCAGCGACGACCAGCTGTGCGCGGCGCCGATGCTGAGGTCGATGGCGTCGAACGACGTCGAAGCATAGGCAGCGATGTCGTAGTGATTGGAACTCAGGCTTGAATTCCTCTCGTCAACATCGCCGTTACTATGGCCCGTGCCCACGGCCAGGCCGACGCGGCTGACCTCACCGACCGGCATGTCCATGCCAAACAGCACATTGGCCATATCCCAATCGAAGGTCCCGACCCCGTTGCCGTCGACCGAACCTCCGCCGCCGTAGGCGGACGTCCAGAACGTCGCGCGTTCATCAACCGTATCGGCCTCGAAGCCGTTGCGGATGCGTTCGCCGACCGTATCCTGCAGCGCTGTCGCACGCGTCACCTGCAAGGCCGTGCCGCTGGCATGTATTTCGCCCGACATCTGGCCAAGGGCGCTGGAGAGCGCGCCGGCGCCTGTCGAGTACAACCCGGCAAACAACGGGTTGGTGCGGGTACCGGCCGTTGGCCGAAGCGCGTCGAGGGCTGAACCGACCGCATCCTGATTGTCCGTCGTCTCGAGATCGTTTGCAGAGAGGTTACCATAGGCGACCGGGGTGACGGCCAGCGACACCCCGGTCTGGCTGTAGACCGTATCGAAACGCGTAGCCCGTTCCAGTCCGGCGCCTGGTTGCGTCAATCGGTCGAAGCTCCCGCTTAAGCCGGCGCTTGACCCTATGATGTTGAACTGCGTGCCGAGCGGCGCAACATAGATGTTCGTCGCATTGCCAGTGATCCTGCGTGTTGCTGCGACTAACGTGCCGTCCACATGAATTCGACCGGAGGTGCCGGTCGTCACGAGGCGCGCATAGTTGCCCGCGCCTGTGCCGGTTCCGTCAATGTCGAACTGCGCGGTGGATGTCGACGTCAGGAAGACTGGGCCAGCGACGGTCAAGGTTCCGGCGGAATTGCCGGGCGCGATACGGCCAGCGACGCTGAGCGGGGCATTGATCAGGCCGGTACCGCGCAGCGTGCCGTTTTCGCCGACGACAACGAAAGCGCCAAGACTGCCATTGACCGACAGGCCGCCGCCATTGACGAGCGTGCCGCCGGCATAGGTGTTTGCGCCGGTCATCGTCAGCATGCCGGCGCCGGTTTTGGTCAGCGATCCCGCACCATTTATGTCATTGCCGAAGGTCGCGTCATAACCCTGCGTATCGATGGCGACATCCGACACGAAGGTGGCGTAGCCTCGAACGGCCTTGCGGGCATTGACCATACCCCAGCCATATATTTCACGATCGCCCATGGCGGTCGCCGTGGTCAGGAGCGTCTGCTGCAGGTCCTTGGCAGTGAAGAAGGGAAAGGCTTCCTTGACCAGGGCGGCGACACCCGACACCACGGGCGATGCCATCGATGTCCCATCCTCGAGACCGTAGTCTGGATCGGACGGTGTGCCTTTTCCAAGTGGCATGGTCGAATAGATGTCGACTCCCGGCGCGACCAGGCACCATTCGGCCGCAACGCCGCATCGATTGCTGAAGTCTGCGATGTTGCCATCGTCGTCCACGGCGCCGACGGTGATCCAATTGTCGCGCAGTTCCGGGATCCAGTAGGGCATTCCGCCGAGCGCATCCGGAGAAGGCTGACCTTCGTTACCGGTCGCAAACACCATGAGTACGTCTTTTTCCGCCGTGTATTTCATTGCTGCGATGGTGTCCGGCATCGTCTGTTCGAAATAGCCGGCATCGTAGTCGGTCACGTTGCAGGGCGGTGTCGTATTAATGGAACAGTCGTTGATGCCAAGGCTGTTGTTGACGATCGACACGCCCGAATCCGCGAGGTAGCGCCAGGATTCGGCGAAGACTGCGTCGGCGTTTGTCGCGCTTTGATTGAGGACGACCGGCAGGATTTCGGCGTCGAAGGCCACGCCGTGCATCCCTGTACCGTCGCGAGAGGCGGCGATAATACCGGATACATGGGTGCCGTGCGTGTCCGTGTCGAAATCGGCTTCGCGATCTATGGGGATATCATTTGTAAAGTCGTATCCTTCAAGCACCCGATCCTTGAATTCCGGGTGCCTTGCATCGATGCCGCTGTCGAGTACGCCGACGGCAACCCCTTTGCCGGTATAACCCAGAGCATACGCCTCGGCGGCATTAACTGCGCCCAGCTGCCAGCCAGCCCGGTACTCGCTCGTCCCCCATTCGGACGGGCTTTGGGCATTGCTGGTGTTCGGCACGAGAACGGCAAGACCGAGTGCCAGACCCGAAATCGTCGATTGTCTGATTTTTTCTTGCCCAAAATTGACCCTCCCACCGTTCACTGGAAATTGCCTTCCACGCACTTATCTCAAGTCTCGATAATCGTGATGAGCTTAAAATCTCATCTCTGGTATAGCCGTCCCATCGTTGTCAAACGGCTTTAAATTTGGGAGAGATACATGGCTGAGTCCGGCGAACCGGTTCTGCTGAGCCAGCGTTTTGATTCAGCGGGCATGAATTCGGCGGAAGCATTTCGCGGATGGCAGCAGGCAGTGGCTCCGGTGTTTGACATCGAGCCAATCGACGCTCACGGACCGTTCGCAGCTACTTACGACACCTATCATCTTGGCGACATTCTCGTCGGTATCGGCAGTTTCGATGCGACGGCCTTCACCCGCAGCCGACAAAAGGCTCTGTCGGACGGCATCGATCACGTGATGGTTCAGGTGTACACGGCCGGTGGCTATACGGGCATGCTGGACGATCGCCAGATCACCGTCCGGCGCGGCGATCTGGTCACGCTCGATATGGCTCGAGAGACAAGAACGGCCTCCGTCGCATCGACCAATATTACGGTCATGATTCCGCGCGATCTGTTGAAAGTTCGCGAGCTTCCACATGGGCATATGTCGCAGGGACCAAAAGGCTCCGTCCTCGGAGGGCTCATGGTCGACTTTCTTTCCTCGCTCAAGGACCGGCTTCCAACCATGCCGCGCTCGGTCGGTGCTGCCGCAGCGAATGCCACTTTGGCCTTGTATCATGCAGCGCTCGAGCCGATGGATGAGATGGGCGATACAGCGCCCCAGCCATTCCGGGACGCACAGTTTCAGCGCGCACGTCGCCTGATAGAGACACGGCTTGGCGACAGCAGGCTGGATGCTGAAACGCTCGCCCCGGCACTCGGCCTTTCGCGCTCGACGCTTTATCGCCTGTTCGAGCCTTATCGCGGCGTGGCGAGTTTCGTGCTCGATCGCCGTCTCGCCCATGCGCGGAAAGCCCTGTGCGATCCCCAGGATACGCGTCATATCGGGGTCATCGCCGGGATTTCGGCTTCGCCGACCCCTCTCATTTTAGCCGAGCATTTCGGCGCCGATTTGGAATAACGCCTATCGAGCAGAGGCGGCAGGGCCGCAATGCGCCCGCAAATAAAGACATGGGAGATGCCTTTGATCTGCGGCCCTGGATTAAGGACCTCTCCTGACGGACGTGAATATTCAACCCGACTATCGAAGCCCCCCAGTCGCTTCCGACTTGCCGTTGCTGAAACGATCTGCGAAGTGGACGTTATACACTGCAGGAGGATCTCGATGAGCGAAGCATTCGGCTTTATGTTCGCCTTTTATGGTTTGCTCCTTGGTCTGGCGGTTGCCGAAATCGCATCCGGCTTCTCGCGCGCTTACGACGAGCGGCACAAGCGGCGTCTGGGCATCATCGCACCCTCTTCGGCGCGCTGCTGCTCATCGATCTGATCACCTTTTGGATGAACGCGTGGGCCTACCGAAACCTGCCCGACATCAGCTATCTGCTCGCGCTGGTCGTCGCCCTTGTCGCCCTGCTGTACTACTTCGCCGCGACACAGGTGTTTCCCAAGGCCGCCGAAAAAGACACGCTGGACCACCACATAATGGAAAACAGGCGTGTCGTAATCTTTTGTGTACTCGCCAGCAACGTGCTCACACAGATTCCGAACGCAATCTCCGCTTTTTCGACGCCGTGGCCAATGTCGGAGGTCGTGCCTTGGGCCGGCCTCAACTTCATTTATTACATGCTTCTCGGGGTCGCGGCTTTGGCGAAAAGCAAGGCGACCGTCGGCGGTGCGGTCGGTCTTGCAATCCTGTTCGTGACCGGAGTGACGTTGATTTTCGCCTGAGTGTCTAGGTGAGATCAGTAACGGATTACGCGAGAATCGTGCTGGGAACAGGTTCAGTCTCCAAAGGTTCGTTTGGATGCACGGTGGTAGGGACGTCGTGCGTGCCGGTCAAACTGCTCCGGCATTGCTGATGGTTGTCCCGGAGTTTTGCCGATGATTGCAATGCAGCCATCGCTCGCGTCTTTTGACCACGGATGTACAGAATCGAACGGCCTACCGTTGGACAGGAAGGTTGGTGGGCTTGTCGCAGATTATCGGGCTTAACCGTGTGTTGACCATAGGCATGGAGTTTGAGGCTCCGAAAGTTGCCGAGGGAGCCCATGATTCTGAATTCTATTGCCGAGAAGCTGAAGCGCTAGTCGAAGGATGATTTCAAAGGCAGGCATTTCGCGCCATAGCTGATTGTACAGGCGGTTGCCTGGTAGCTTCGCTACCCGCTCGGCTATCGGGACTTGGAAGAGATGTTCCGCTGGCGGCGCTTCACGGTCGATCATAGCACCGGCAACCGCTAGGGATAATCGCGCGCTCCGAAAATGTTTGCGACAGGCCATTTCCAATCCCGTGCAACGCTTGCGCGGAGACTGCGAACATGCCGGAATTTGGCCGTAAACCGAGACCGTTTCGACCACATTTGGTTAAAAAGTTGTTTACGGGACTACGCTAGAAACAGGTCTGAACGTCGCTGAATTGTCTCTGAACACTTCACTCAGCAGGCATTCAGCAACACTTGAATAAAATGGACGCCGAACGAGGAAAACCTCGTTGGCCGTATCGAGGAAAAATCCATGAAAGCTCTTGCCGTTCTGCTCTCCACTGTCTTCATGAGTTCGGTCACCTATGCCGATGATATCTCCCTCGGAATTCCCGGCTATGGTGGCAGTGGTTGCCCCTCGAACAGCGTTTCCGCTACGCTCAGCCCCGATGCCAAGGCACTCAGCTTGCTGTTCGACGAGTATATCGTCCAGGCCGGCGGCGAGACGGGCAAGTCCTTCGACCGCAAGACCTGCAATGTCGCTATTCCCGTGCACGTTCCGCAAGGTCGTAGCGTCTCGGTGCTTGCCGTCGATTATCGAGGCTTCAATCAGCCGCCGCGCGGCGCCCGTTCGCAGTTCAATGTCGAGTATTTCTTTGCCGGCGCCCGCGGCCGACATTCATACAGAGCTTTACCGGTCCGAAGGAAAAGGACTACTTGATCTCCAACAAGCTGGTCGCCGACGCGCTCGTCTGGTCGCCATGCGGCACCGACGTCAACCTGCGCACGAATTCCAGCATCCGGGTCAACACCACGCGCGGTCAGGAGGCCATGGCGACGGTCGATACCCAGGACGTCAGGGCAGCCATTGTCTATCGCCTGCAGTGGCGCACCTGCCGGTAATTCTACACGAAAATGCAGGCGGCACTGCCCGCCGCCTGCAGCCTTGAGGAGAGTGTCTTGCGTATTCCTTTTCCCCTTGCCGCCGGTCTTGTCCTGACCGTCTTTCCGATTGGCCTGTCACCTGCACAGGCAGCCGATAGCTGTGCGCCTGGGACGTCGAGCACGGTAACGTCTCCGGATGGCAATGCAACCAGCGTTCTCTTCGACGATTTCTCTGCCGCCGGCGGCGGCACGGCGGGCATCGCACGCGGAACAACGACCTGCAATCTCAACATCGCCGTGACACAGCCTGAAGGCTACAGCGTATTCGAGGTCGATTATCGTGGTTTTGCGACTGTTGAAGACGGGCAGACAGCGACAATTACCAGCGGCAAGCCGGGCGAACAGAAAACCATCCGTACGAGCATCGACGGTCCTGCACAAGAGGACGTCCAGACCGGGGAAAAGATCGGCAGCTTCGGGTCGGACACGGTACAACTCGGCGTCACGATTATCGCCGAAGGGCCGGTCAACGAGACGGATTTTGCCGCCGGCCTCTTCCTCGACACCATTGACTTCGCGCGCATTGGCTTCACTACGGCAGATTCTGTAACGAACTCGCTTGATCAACTGGCCGACCAGAGACAGGCCGCCGCGATCGACCTCATGGACACAGCACAATTGATGCTGGGCGGTTACCAGAGCATTCAGGGCGAAACCAGCCTGGCTCTGTTTGGCAGTTCGAATGCGCCCGCTGCCGGCTTCAATGGGCGCTGGGAGGCTGGCAACGGCTTCAGCCTACTCGGAGGCGCCGCGCTCGCAGGCTCCGGCAACACGAATGTCGAGCGCGACAGCGCGCTGCTGATGGCCGGCGCCGTCCGCTATCTTTCTCCCGACAGCGGTTCTCCGCTGCGTGCCTTTGGCGAGATCGGCGCCTGGGGTTCGCCCGACATGTCGATCAGCTTCAGCCGCTCCTATTTCGACACGGGCCGAATGGTGTCTTCAATCGGCACGGACGAGGGCACGCTGTTTAGCACCTATGGCCGCATCGGTGCCATTTACGCGACTGACAATGCCAACGAACTGGCCGTGTCGGCCCGTTATACACGCAGCTGGCTTGATCTCGACGGCTATAGCGAGGCGGCCTCGAATGCCAATCTGTTTGCGGCGACCGTGGCCGGGCAGCGCACAATCACGGACACGGTGGCGGCCGAGATCGGTTGGACGCACGATACCGGCGGCAAGCTGGATTATACGCTGTCGGCGGCCCTCGGTCGCACATTTGGCACAAGCGCTGGCGCCCGTGCCGACATCGCCTGGGTCGGTTCAATCGAAGGCCGCTCGCAGGACCGTGACTTCGCCGCGATAGGCGGACGGCTCGGATGGAAATTCGATGAACGCTGGAAAGTCGACGCTACGCTCTCGGCTACATTTCGCGAGGGCGACAAGCCGAAACTGGGTATCGGGGGCCAGTTGAAGGCCTCCTTCTGAGGAGCGGGCCCTATCACTTCGAGGGTGCAGAGGGTTCGGCACATGCTAGCACTCTGCCCCTGCGAAAGCCGTCCCAACCCTTAGCAGTTTGTACGTTCACAATGGACAGTTCCCTCGGCAGAAATATGAACACGCGCCATCGATACGATAATTTCCAACTTGATCATGTCTTGTCTCCATTACCCGCGCAGCGATCAAGGCAAAGGACGATCCATGCGTTCAGGGACTGGTTGCTGGCCTCGGCCATTTCAGCCGAGCGGTTCCAAACAATGTCAGGAAGTCGGAGGGTGAACGTGGTATCACCGTCCGATCCCCGACGGAGGCGATCGATGCCACGAATCCGCACGGCGCATTTCTGTTCAACCTGTTCGCCTCGCTCTCCGAACACGAGAGAGTGCTGATCACCGAGCGGGTCAATGCGCCTGGCGGTGGCTCATAGCTGCTTCACATGCTGTGTAGCCACATGATGGGCGAGAACAAGCTCGCTTCGGCAGCGCTACAGACGACATCGTGGACTGCGCGCCTCAGTCGCGGACGTATTCATAGTTGCGCTTGTTTTGAGATCCTCGTCGCATAGAGCCTCACATGAAGTGCTAACCAAGAAAGAAACGGCCGCATTCTTACGTCTAAATGCCAAACGACACCATGTCATCTTCACTCATGGGGGATGGCTTGCTTGTCGTTTTGAGAAGATTTGGCGTCGCTCCGCGTGACCACATGATCGCGCGGAGCCCGCTCCGAAAACATGTCGAACTGTTCTGCGCAAAAGGGCCGACGAGCGACCTGCTGTTTGATAGCATTATGGCGTCCCAAAGCGGCGGTTCCGGAAAGACGTCGTCGAGAAAATCTAGATGCCGCACTAGTGGATCGCTGGGGTACAGCTACCCATTGTCTCGAAAGCAGGGTCTCACGAGGGACTTATTAGCTCGATAGCCAAGGTTCCAGCATCACCTCAGATTTAGCCCGATCGGGGCCACATTGCGCCGCTGCTGACGTCCCGCCCTGGTGTTACGGTCGGACTCGATTCGTTTAACCTAAGTCATGAACTGCAACAATTGCTCCGCATCTGCAAGAGCCTGCTCCCGTGTCGGGAACTTTCGGCTAGGCCAGCTACGTGATTCCCGTAGATACAGCACGTATACCCAAGATCCGCTCCAAGTCTCGCGCACCTCAATACCGTGCTCAAAAGCGATGTTTTTGAGCTTTATCATCGGAAATGCCTCCGCAGCGAACTCTGCGACGCCCTCGATGACTTAGCAACTGAAACCCGTCAAAACCTATTGTTAACCTTACCGCAGATCCAGCTTAAGGCTCGTTGACAGACGTCAGGTTTGTGCAAGCTTTTGGATTGAGTTTCGTCCTGTTGGACAGGAGGTCTTGATGCTGCGGTTCTTCGGGAATATCGATGGAAACGTCTGAAGGGTTTGCTGCCGGCAAGGTCAGTGATCCCGGACGTTGCGCCTACGACTATCGTCTCATTCTTGAGGCAATCCTCTGGAAGGTCCGCGTCGGTGCGCCATGGCGTGATCTGCCTGATGAATTCGGTCCTTGGAACTCCCTTTTCCAGCGCTTTCGCCGATGGGCAAAGAAAGGCGTGTTTGAGCGGATTTTCAATGTCTTGACAGGCGAGCGGGATTTCGAATTCGCGATGGTCGACGGCACGATCATCCGCGTTCATCAGCACGGCATGGGGGCAAAATGGGGGTCTTACCGTCAAGCCGTCGGCCGCTCGCGCGGCGGCTTGACGACAAAGATCGTCGCCCTCGTCGATACGCTCGGAAATCTTGCCCGCTTCGTCCTGCTTCCGGACAGCGGCACGACAGTACAGCGGCACTCGACCTGATCGAAGGCATCGACATGGAGGCGCTGCTGGCCGACAAGGGGTTCGACAACAACCGTCCGCGTCAAAATACTCTGTGAAACGCAAACACAGGCCGTCATCCCGCCGAGAGCGGATCGCAAAGACCTCATCCCTTGTGATTTCGCCATGTATCGCTGGCGGCATCTCGTCGAGAACGTCTTCTGCGATCTCAAACACTTCAGAGGCATAGCAACGCGTTACGACAAGACTGATGAAAGCTTCGCCGCATTCATCTTCCTTCGTGCGATCCAGCTCGCAATCAAATGAATGTCAACGGGCCTTAGTCAAGAGGCGACAATGAGAAGCGACAAATTCCTGTGCTGACAGCAAGGCTATAAGAGCAGCGATCATGACCGACGCGCTCATTCTCTGTGAACGATCGAAGTAATCTTCCAGCCCGATCGAGGACTGTGTTTCAGGCAATGCAACAACATTCGACGACATCATCATAAGCTTGAAGGTATGATTCGATAGCCAGTTGTTGCACATAAGTTACTAGCAGTTCTCGAGGGGTCCATTTTGGCGAGCGCTGCGGCAAGAGCATCAGGGTAATGTTATCTGGCACTTTCAGTTTCGGCCTCACGTGCCATCTTCCAGGCCTCGATAGGCGCTGAGACCGCGCGGATCATTGCGCTTGCCTCGCTACAGGTGTGCCACCAACAAGCTCTACCCTGGTTACCAGGCCATGCAGGGGTAGTTTTCCGCTCCAGACGATCCGTGGTGCTGGCAGCTTGGTTCCAAAACTGCCGGAAAACCAGCCGCCGCTACCAGGGGGCCCACCAAGGAGACTTCTAACCTCCCCCATGTGTGAGAACGATAGCTGTGCAAGCAATTGCCGGTCATAATAGATGTTCGCCCTTCGGGTCTCAATCTCCACAACCGCGCCGGGCGCCAGCTGGAAACAGACCTCCGCCATCTGATCATTGTCGCCTACTAAAGCATCGGCGATTGAAAAACCGCAAGGATCGGCCGTTACGGTCCTGCGATGAAGACACCCGAATCGCTTTTGGTATCCGTCGTGGGAGGCGACGATACGCCAATTTCGGCCTTCCTCGATTAGCTCCAAAGTGGCTGCCGCTTTGTGTGACCAGTTGAACGCACCCGACATGATACTTTGGTCGGAGCCGGCAAGTGCAAGCGTGTTATGAGCACGGGTGCTGCGGAACCAGTCCCGCCATGCTCCCCCGGAATGGTACAGATATGTGCCAGGGTCAATAAACAGCGGTTTCCCGTCCACGGTGACTACCAGAGAGAGGGCATCCGCATGGCCATGCGCCGCGATGGAGAGATAGCCTAACGGCGCGTGATCCATAATGATATGAACATCGTGCCCCTCCCTGGCCTCTCGTATGACCGTGTAGCCGCCGTCCGCAAAGGTCTTGAGGCCATAGGGGAGCGGAGCACCGGTAACAGGCGCTTGCAGCAGAGCATCGCGTAGTTCGGCTTGAGGGGGTCTCGGTCCTTGCATAGGTGCGCGGACGTAGCCGGAGATCGCGGACGAAACGGAACTTGGATAGGCCACCTCGTGTCCCCCGGAAGTCAGGACGCGCCCTTCGTCATCGTCGCAGATCCCCGGGACTCTGCCCTCGGCATCGGACAGCCAAGCGACGAACTCTGAAAAAGGGAAAGCCGTGCGGCAATAACAGCCGGAAGCGGCCGGCCCGTGGCGTCGGCGGCAAAACAACAGAGAAGCAGGAACTCGGCCGTGAAGGCACCATAGCTCGGCGACTGCTCAGATCCTACGCCGTCGGCGAGGATTTGCTTGCAAGCCTCCTCGGTGAGGATCCTACGGCTTTGGGCGTGGAGCCGGCTGGAGCGCGGCAGCTCCGGCATCGCGAGCGAGATCAGGAATAGACCGGCCGCTTCGGCGACGAGATGGTTGTTGGCCGAGGAAAATCGCGACGGGTACCGAGCCATCCAGACCTGATGGGCATGCAGGATCGTCCGGATTTTTTCAATTGTTGCTGCGGAAAGCGCTTCGCCGCACAGACTCATGACAATGAGGAGGCTGATACTCCGTAGGCTAAGCTCGATACCACTGTTCCAGCAAATTCCGCGGAACGGTGGATTTCCCTCGTACCAGCTGGAGACTGCCGCTTCGATGGCTGCGATCGCCGCAAGGTTCCCAGTCAATGCCGCGTCAGCAGCAAGCGGCTGCAGGAATTGCAGTCGGTTAAATTCCCAGACGTATTTAATATCGCCCAGCGCGCGCTCGTGGCGATACGCAATGTCGAAGCAATAGGCCCCGCTGCCTGGCCAAAAACCGCCAGTAATTGGATCAAGCTGCCATATATCGGAAGGAAAGAGGTTACTGCTATCCCGGGGCGGCCAGTCGGTTCCAAGCGCGCCGTAGCGCCCCTGGAGCACGTGGCTGCTTGCCGCAATAATGGCCTTCTTAATAGGTTCGGGTGCGGCTGCGAGATTGTCTGCCAGCTTCGATAGCCGGGGAGAGGACCGGTGGTTCGATAGCGCTCCCAACCCTCTAGGCGCCCCCGCGCGGTTATCTTCTTTGCTTTTTCAGCACACCGGTGGATGACCTCGGCGGGCCCCATTGCGCGTAGCCGGTTGATATACCAAGTCAGGGTCATTGTTCGTTCCGAAGGTTCGGTGAGATACCGATCGGCCAGTGACGCGGTCGCCTACGGCTGAACGTTCTTGTAGGCAGCGATCAGGTTCGGCACCTCGTATGTCCAGGCCATCTGGGTCTCAACGCGCTCACGCCCGAAGGCACCCATGGTCGCGCGCAGGGCCGGATCAGCCAAGAGCTCGATTATCTTTTCCGCAAAATCGATAGGGTCGTTGGCTTTTGCATAAAGCGAGGCGGCGCCGGCGCTGAAACGACCCTCGGTGACGTCAAATTGAACGATAGGCTTGCCGATGGCCATATATTCGAGGATTTTGTTCATCGTCGACTTGTCGTTCATCGGATTTACCCGATCAGGGTTAACACAAATATCCGCCGTCGACAGAGCCTCGAACAGGAGGCCATCGGGCGCTCGCCCGGTGAAAGTCACATACTCGGTGAGCCCCATGTTCTTCGACAGCGCTTCAAGGGCAGGGAGACTGGAACCGCCGCCGACCAGAATGAACTGGATGTCCGTGCGACCGCGGTCAAAGACGAGATGCCGAACGGCATCGAGCAGGAGATCGATGCCCTCCTGATCTCCCATCACCCCGACATAGCCGACTAGAAAGTCGCGGCCGTTCCGGAGCTTCGGATTCGAAGGAACAATTCGGACGCGGGAAAGATCAGGTCCGCTGCGAACGACGAAGACGTCTTCCGGCTTCTTTCCACCGCGCTCCAGAGCTATCCTGCGGTAGCTTTCGTTCGTGGAAATGACCGTGTCTGCTGTTTTGAAAGTCAACCATTCAAAGGCGAGCATCAAATACCAGAAAAGGCCGCGCTTGTTGAACTTGGCCTCATAGAGTTCGGGATTGATGTCGTGGTGATCGAATACATAGCGCTTGCCGAACAGCTTGAATTGCCAGGCGACGAGGAAGATGAGGTCAGGCGGATTGCAGCCGTGCAGTGTATCGAAGCCATGGCGAAACAGCACCTTCCAAGAGAGCAGTGTCTCCCACATCAGGGCAGCCCCGTATTCCAGCAGATAGCCGAGTGCGCCGCTTGCGTTGAGCGGTAGGGGATGGCGATAGACGTGGATGCCATCGAGCAGTTCATAGCGTGCGGAATATCCTTTGCCAGTCGGGCAGATGATCGCCACCTCGGCTCCGGCGCTTCGCAGGGTCCGAGCTTCTTGCCAAACGCGCCGGTCGAAAGGCACCGGCAAATTCTCGACAATCATCAGGACACGGCGACCCGCAAGAGTACCGGCGATCCAATCGTTATCTTCAGTTTTGGTAATCCCTTTTTCGTGAACTGTCATATCCATCCGGTAAACCTCACGAAAGCGTGTTCAGGTTGACGATGTTGTCATTCTTGCTGAGGTCCAGCATGCGATAAGTGTCATTGGTGATAATGACACAATCCCAGCTTCTTCGCTCTGCAGCCTCCCTTGTCACGAGGAGCCGCGAAAGCGTGGGAATGCGGGTATAGGCATAGCCAAGGTTGGCCCCAATCAGCTTGTTTGCATCGATCGCCGGATCAAAAACGGAGAGGTCGTAGCGTTCTTGCAGAAGACGGCGGGCAAGGTCGATATTCGGGCTCTCACGCAGATCGTCCGTATGCGCCTTGAAGGCGAGGCCGACCAAGAGGATGGAGGCGCCAGGTGCAAGGTTCTGCGTTGCATATTCAAAGAGCCTGTACTTGTGAGCTTCGTTGGAACGCAGCAGCGCGTCGACCAAATGGGCATTGGCTCCACAGTCGGTCGCGATGTATTGCAACGCCCGCACGTCTTTAGGTAGGCATGAGCCGCCGAAGGCGCCGCCCGGGCGCATGTAATAAGGTGAGATGTTGAGCTTGGTATCGGAAACGAAGATTTCGTGCACACTCTTCGTATTCAGGCCCAATTGCATACAGATGCGGCCGATTTCATTTGCAAAGGTCACTTTCACGGCATGCCAGGTATTGTCGACGAACTTGGTGATCTCGGCTTCAGCAACCCGTACATAAAAGGTCGCTGCCTTCAGGTTCTGGTTGAGGAGATCCATCCGTGCGCTAGGCTCGCCATCGACAGTGCCGATGACGATTTTTGGCGGATCGAAAAAGTCCTGCACGGCTGAGGATTCCCGAAGAAACTCAGGATTGTAGATGAGTTCCACAATATCCTCAAAAGAGTCGCCGAGCTCGGCAGCGAGAATTGGCACGATCAGACCCTCGACTGTTCCAGGACGGATCGTCGAGCGGTAAACCATGGTCAAAGGCGACGTCCGTTCCCTGCCGATCGCTACGGCTATCTGACGGGTTACTTCGGCGATGAATGTCATATTGTGCGCGCCGTCAGGTGCACTTGGAGTGCCTACGCAAACGATCGCCATATCGCAGTCGTGGAGGCGATCACCCACTTCGGTGTAGGCGGAGATCCGACCAGCTGCCAGGCCCTCCCTCAACAGTTCATCGACTCCAGGTTCCGTAATCGGAGAGATTCCTCGGTTGATCTGGCTAACTTTTTCTCGCTGATGTCGAAGCCAATGACTTCGCGGCCCTCCTTTGCGAGGCAGCACATGGCCGTAAAGCCCACGTAACCCAGACCGAATATCGCCACCCTCATCCGACAATCCTTGATTCAATGCCCAAAAAATAAGTCGCCCATTTCCGATACGCCAAAAGCCACCAGCGATCGGATATCGACATCCAATGCCTGGACTATCTGGCACCGTGCCATTACATCTTAATTGGCAGGGGTTGAATTTCGGTTCAGATTTCGCAGCAAATGCTTCCATTGTCTCAATTGTTTTACCGCCACCTCGAATCCGCTGCGCCGGCTAGAGCAGCGCGTCGTAACGGTCGCCGACGATGTCTATACTGAAATCCGCTGCGCGCCTGCGAAGGAGGCTCGGGTCCTCGGGGCTTGCCAGCGTTTCTTCCATGGCCCGTGCAAGGGCAGCCGCGTCGCCAACGGGCACTAGTCGGCCAAAAGCGCTGTCGGCGAGGATTTCGCGCGGGCCATAGGGTGCATCAGTCGACACGACCGGAACTCCCGCCGCCATCGCCTCGATCAAGACATTTCCAAAGCCCTCTTTTAAGGACGACAGGACGAACAGGTCGGCGCAGGCATAGCAGGCGGCCGGATCATTGACATAGCCTGGAAAGAGCGTGCGATTGGAAACGCCCAAAGCTTGCGCATGGGCAATGAGGTTCTCCTTAAGTGCCCCCTCGCCGAAGATCACCAGCCGATATCCGCGGCTAAGGTCGAGCTTGGAAAAGGCGTCCAGTAGTGTCCGGTGGTCCTTGACCGGCGCAAGGCGACCGACGGTAATGATAACCTTGCCCTTGCCCATCGACTCGAGCGCCGTGGTCCAAGAATGGACGCTAGACGTCCTAATGTGAGTTGGCGGCAGCGGATTGTGGATGATTGCGATCTGCTCGTCTCGGAAACCACGGACGGCAAGATCGCGTCCGACGCCTGCGGATACCGCGATCGCCTTGGTTGCACGGCGCACCGCCAACCATGTCAGGAGCGGCACGAGTCGCTCTCCGAGCCGATCTCCGCGTAGGGAGGCGGGCGCATGATAACTCGGGAAGAAGGAGGCACTGCTTCCGCCTGCCATTAGGGCGAGCGCCATTATAATGTTGGCGAATTCAGGACCGGAAAAAACCGCGTCGGGCCGCTCGCGGCGTAGAAACGCCGCCGATTTCACCAATCCTCGTAACGTTCCAGTTTTGCCAAAGCCCTCTCCACGCAAAGGCAGCTCTAGGCTGACTAGCCTGACGCCAGAATTAAGCAACTCTGCATTTGGGCCCTGGGCGTTCCACACGAAAAGCGTAACGTCGTGGCCGCGCACCTGCATTTCGTTTGCCATCAAGACGAAGACGCGCTCCGCTCCGCCCCCTACGAGGCTAGGGATGTGAAATATGATCCGCCTCTTCATAAGTCGCTACCGTGCCCCAGACCGAATGCCGGATGGCGTCCGCATGTCCGAAACAATCCCGCGCAGAAGCGAGAGACCGATGCCGAGTACCGCACCTGCGATACCGCCAAGGATCAGGAAAACAATTGCGCTTGGTGGCCAGGAACGACTAGAGGGCGGCAAGGGCTCGCTGATGACCCGAACGTTGTTCGTGTTAATCTGCTCACGCTCCGTGATCTGCCTTGTGCGGGAGAGGAAGCTTTCGTAGATCGCTGTCTTGGCTGCTACGTCGCGTTGCAGCTCGCGCAATTCGATCTGAGATTGGTTGTCGTCGAAAGTAGAATCTTCGAAAGCGTTCATCTTATTGGTAAGTTCGACAACAGTGGCATTGGCCTTGTCCAATTCCGCCTTGGCCGCGCTTCTAACGCGTTCAAGCTCTGCTCCGACCTGTTGCTGCATAGACAACCGGCGGGCTTGCAGGCGCACAATGGACGGGTGGCGTGGTCCCAGGATTGCAGCTTGGTCTTCATATTGTTGCTGCAACAGTCCAGAAGCTTGCAGCAACAAGGTTAGGGCTGGGGAAACGGCCGCCTGACTGCCAATCAGGGAATTGCCAGCCTTGAGCATCTCATCGTAACTCGATTGGGCGTTAATGGCGCGAGTGCGGGCGGCGATGATATCGTTGTTGAGCTGAGTGAGAGTTTGAGCGCTCACAAGCCCGCCGTTATCACCGATCGAGAGTTTGTGGGCGCGTTTGTAATTCTCCACGCGCTCGTCGGCGTCGAGCACGTCCCGTTTGAGGTCGCCCAGCCGGTCATCGAGCGCACGCGCCGTACGCGCCGCGTTCTCGGAATCCGCCGTCGCCAGCTCGACTTGAAAACCCTCAACGAGAGCTTCAGATATTTCAATCGCCTTCGCGGCCGTCTGCGCGTAAACGCTGAGGCTGGCCATAAAAGACTTTTCGTCGACAACGACAGAAACATGTTTTTGCAACGTTGACTGCGCCGCCCTGTCGCGGTCCGGTTTACCCGTAGGTTTCAACCCAAAAATGAACTTAGTCCGGAGGAATTACGGTAAAACTCTGGGTCATCAGCAAGTTTCAGATTTTTGACAGCTCTCATGATCACATTGCCCGACGTCAGGATTCTGACTTTGCTGCCGAAAGCGAACAGTGAAGCGTCTCCTTCGGCGGCTGGGGCGAAAGGGTCTTTGTTGAGGAGTTGGAGGTTGACTGGGTCAACGAGAATATCGGTGGTGACAGTATAGCTGCGCGGCTGCATCTGTGCCCACGCGGCGGCTGCGACAGCACCTGTAATGGCAAGCACGAGGGTGAGTTTGCGACCTGCCTTTAGCCACACGAGGCTACGCCGTAGATCTAACTCCATAAACCCCGCGATCCGGTCCAGGGTCACAGCTTCCTCTTCCGGGAGCGGAACTTTAGTTCGGCGACCGGGTAGCGTCTTGACTGGCTCCCGTTCGCGTGCGGAGGTGCCGGCGCGCACCGTATCCGGAATAAGATCGAGTAGGGAACCTTCCATTAGCATTAACGCCTCGTTTGCCATGTGGCTGTATATATAGAGAGGCATCGTTAAAGATTCGTTCCTTGACCGGTCAACGGGCGAGTAAACGAGCGCGGAGAAGCCAGCTTCGACAAGGATTTTCACATGGCCTACGCCACCTTCAAGGTCACCCCGGGATCGGCTGGCGTCGATCTAAGGGAAAATGCGTTCGCGATCCTGTTCCTGTTTCTGTCCATCGCAGCGGTTGCGTTGCGGTTGCTGGTGACGCCAGAAATGATGAATATGCTGATGAGCTATTCCATCGAGGGCGGGCCATTCTACCAGAAGCTCCACCTCGCCACCTATGCGATGTTGGCGGTGCTTTTCACAATTCTCGTAAATCGGCTAAGTAGACCACCTCAGCTTGCAGAAGAAGATGCCGATGTTTTGCGTTCCATGCTGCGCTATGGCGCCATACTGAGTGCCTTCGTAGTCTATTTTGTTGTTACTAGTCGGTTCAGCGCTATCGGATTCCTCATCGAAACCTATCTCACCGCGGTGCTGATGGTGATCATTCTCCTCTTCCAGAGCAAGCAGGCTCGCAGGCTCGTCGCCGTGGCGGTGCTTTGCATTCTCATCGCAAGTGCGTTCGTCGGTATCGTCGAGGCCATCCTTCAGCGTCATCTCGTTTCTATCAACGCGGGCGGGGACTTTTTCGTGCCTATGGACTTTCCAGCCATCCCCTGGCGCTCGGCGGACAATGTGCTCTCGCGATCGGCTTTGTCCCGCTCACACGATGGCCCCGCTGGGTTAAGGTCTCGGTCATTCTCACCCTGATCCTTGGCTGCGTGGCAGCAAACGCCCGTACTGCGCTGGCAGCTTGCCTCCTGGAATCCCTTCTCCTGATCGTGGTCCTGCGCTGGGATGGGCTTTCGCGCCGTCAGGAGCGACAGGCTAAGTTTATAACACTTTCCCTTGTGATAGCCTTCGGATTGGCTTTGGCGATGCTGCTCCTGTCTGTTGGACTACTCAGCCGTTTTTATTCCATAGTGGACGACAGCTCGCTGGCCCGCGTGCAGGTTTACGAGATCTTTGACTACGTTTCTTGGACGGACATTCTTTTTGGCATGGATGCCAGCGTGCTCTTGCAGGTCGTCAGAGAAAAGATCGGAATCCAGCATATCGAAAGCGCCCCTGTCTATTTCACCCTGTTGATGGGACTACCGATGGCGATCCTATTCACACTCATCGTTCTCAGCTATATGCGACGCCTTATTGGGGGAGCGGCAACATCGGCGAAGATAGGGTCTATTCTCATCATTCTCGTGGACCTTACAAATAACGCCTTTGCTACCAAGTCTGTCGACGTTCTTCTCGTCTCCGTTCTCCTCGTGGGATTGGGAAAGGTGGTTGACACGTCGGTAACGTCCAGAAGACAGGTCATGGCGAAAGCTGGTCGATCACCTCAAGTCGTCCTACGCGATTAAGTGTGTGAAGACTGGCATGCTCCTTGCCGGCTGTGTCAAGAATTGGCACGGTCGGGCCAAGCTGAATATCCCCGTCGTTAAGAGTGATAATTTCGCGCAGACCAAGCCCTCCGCCATAGGTTTTGGTCCCGTTCTGTACGGGTAGAAACAGTTTTCCGCCTGTTTCGATAACTCTTCCACCCGGCCGTGCACCAGCGCGGTCGATCGCAACAGGGTTCAAGGGGTGCGGCACCCACGGGCCGTTGAGGCGTTCGGCGCTGTAAATTGCCATCGTATCGGAAGCACTGCCGCCAGCGATTTGCTCGGTTCCGAAAATCCAAAGTCTGCCCCCAAAGGCAAGAAGGGTCGCGTCGGCGAATCTTTTTCCTTCAATCAGCACGCATTCCTGGCACCAACGATCGGGAAATGGGTCCGCTCGGTAGAGAACGACCCGATTTGCGGCACTACTTTCGGGGATCATGAAAATCTGCCCTTCATGTGCAAAGACGTTTGGATAGGACAGATGGTGCGCCTCTTCCAGAACGATTCGGGGACGACCAAAGCGTCCGTTCGCATCCAGTTCGGCCACCGAAATCACACCCCGGCCGCCGCTGTAGGAAAACTCCTCCACGAACAGATAGCATCGCCCCTGGTGCACGAAGGGAAACGGATCTGCATAGAAACGTTGGCCATCGTCCTCGATGAAGGTGAAGGGGGGCCCTCAATCTTTTTGGTTTCGCCGATGCCAGGCCCGTCTATAAAGCGATAGGCGGTCCTCCAGGAAAAATCGCGGCTCCCCGGCGTCATTCTTTTCAGCGCGCGCGTCGCAAGCCCGCCGATCAGCCGCGTCACATAGGCGAACTCCGGGCGCCGGACGGTCAGTTGAGTTGGCGGTACAGCGATCTCGTCGAGCACACCTGCCTTCATGCGAGCAAGACATTGAAGAATGAGGGATTGTATGCTTGCTAGCACTTCCTGGACGTCACGCGACAGCCACACCCGATCACTGATGAGCGGCGAGGCATGACCAACCGGGCGGCCATCGCAGCGAGCGAGAAGATCCACGAGGCCGGACCCAGATCGCAGTTTCATAAGCCCCTCGGTGAGACGGCGGCAGCCGCCGATTTCCACGGTCAGGACGGGTGCACGGTGTGAATTAGCCTCTCCTGTGAGATCGAGAACCACGTCCGGATCGCGAACTCGGGTCACGGGCAAAAGGGACACGGGTCTAACGGCGACACCCGTCCGGCGGCCCTCTAAGGCGATGACTGTCTGCAAGAATGGCGCCCTCGGGGCAGCTTCTCGGTAATCGGTATGGACATCATGCCCTGCCTCATGGAGCCGCGCAGCCAAATCCCTTTCCCAGTGTAGAATATTGCCCTGGAACGATATGATATCGACTTTCAACTCATCTCTCCAAGGCGCTTACGCTAGGGACAATCACGCCGGCTCCACCAGCTTTTTTGAAAATGCGGCCCCCAGCTTCTGGCGTACCCCTTGCGCCAGAAGCGCAAGCGAACCCTTCATCGTGCGTGCGCCGATGGTGGACCGCAACGGAACTACCTCGCTGGCAAGCCTGTCCTTGAACGTCTCGCCTCCGCAGAGCAAATCGACCACTCCCAATCCGTGGTCGAATGACCATTGCACATAGTCAAATATTAGGACCATGCCAGGCGAAGCCCGCCCGAAGTCAGGATCGTATGTCGTAACCCACGCCATCATCCTGTCGTTCTGAACGAAGTTGACCGAAATGGCCACCACGACGCCATCGAGTTCGATGACGAACAGACGCAAGAGTCCGGCCTTTACGAGCACGTCAACCAGAGCGTTGAGGAGCGGCGCCTCTCCATCGAAAAATCCGATACCAGCGAGTTCCGATCGAGCCATTTCCGTTTCAGCACAGCCAGCCGGTCGAGAACCGGCCCAAGCGGCTCATCGGGAGCCAACAACCGGAACTGCACGGTTCCAGCCTCTTCGAGCATCTTGAGACCACGGCGATAGTTCTGGCGAGCCTTCTTCGGGTGGCTTGCCAACCACGCCGCTCCGCTCTGCCAGCCGCCTATGCGAGAACTGATCTCTAGCCGATAGCCCGGATAAAGCCTCGTCCCATGTGCGCCTCTATCCGCGTCAATGAAACCTTGCGCCGCCGCGTCGGGGAGAAGGCGGTTTATGAAGGCAAGATCGAAGCCGCCCCTTTCCATAGTAACATCCACAATTTGTGCAGCTCTGCATCGGAACATTCCGGCGCACAAAGAAGATCGCAATAGTCGGTATAGGCGCTCGCCGCCCATTCGAGAATGCGTAATCCCTTGCGTCTGGTGATCGCAAAGGGAGGACGGCGATCAATCTGTCGCCGTTCCAGATCAGGCCAATTCGAAGCGTGACATGTTGCTGGTTTGCCGTGGTCCACCAGGCCGAAATCCAGGCATGACTTTGAAAAATGAGAGCGTCGGCAGAATGCCACAACTGCGTCCACTGTTCCTCGATCGCGGCCAGCCGATCGGATGCCACGACGATCTCCAGGCGCTGGACCGCCATGCCGTCTGTTGACGAGTACATGTTCATGATGAAGACGAATCCCTGGTTTGGACACCAACGCGCCTGGGTCGCCGGAAGTAGGAAGAGGCGCGGCGCCACATCTTCTTTAGTGGCAGGATATAGAGACCTGCCAGCGACTGATAATCTTTGGCGTCACGGTCGACGAGACCGAACTTCAGTTTCTCTTTCGGATCGGGAACGAATGAAGTGCCGAGCAGTCTGTCCCAGAACGAAAATAACAAGCCAAAATTCTTGTCGTAGTGCCGCGGGTCGACGCTATGGTGAACTTGATGCCAGTGCGGAGAAAGAATCACCTTGTCCAATGGACCAAAGGAAATCGGCAGGTGGGTGTGCCGCACGAAATCCATCATCAGTATGTTGCGCAGCACATAGACGTTCAGCCCGAAGACGACGACTTCCACGGGATTGAGAGCTATCACGCTCCATATGCCAAAGCAGATTCCAGGAATGACTGCATCCCATGCTCGGTTCATCAGTTCGTCCAACGGATGAACACGATCCTTGGTGATACCGACCATGACTTCGGCGGAGTGGTGGACTTTGTGCAGTTCCCATAGGAACGGAAAACGATGTTGCGCAACATGATATAAATAGTAGGAAATATCGTAGGCCAACAGCATGGTCGCTGTGAAGAGTACGAGCGTGACCGGACCAGGAGGACCGTCCATGAGAGGCGTCTCGCCGGCGAACGCCGAGCTTATCAGCCGGTTTGTCGCATAACCCGAGGCGGCTATAAACGTCGCTCCCGCCGGAATCAGCAGGAACGGCATCATCAGCCGTTTTGTGATCCAGAACATGGCATCGGCGCGCGCCGACGGATGCAGAATGATTTCTTCGGGAAACAGAAAGCCAAAGAAGTCCCTGATCGATCTGTCCTTTACCGTCCTGAAATAAACGATCAGAGCACAGAAAAGTGCAGTTCCCAAGATCAGCGCCAGAGTGACGTAATCTATATTATAAAGTTTTCCGATTATCTTACTGTAGATTTCACTAAACATCACACTGTCTTCCCCTCAAGGTAGGAAATCAATATACAAAAACGAAGTGAAGGAACCGTAAGAGCTAACTGATAATTTGGATGCAAATCCCATTTTCAAATCGCCGAATCTAAGAGGCCGGTATGAGCATGTCAGCCTCGCCCCATCGGAAATGCGTTGCTCTTATTGCAATACGCCGCAGGTGGCTGCGAACCGTCGCATGACAGAACGCGTCTGTTTCGGATAGCACAGCGCATTTGCTGCTATGAAGATGAAGACAGCTGCCGAGCCGGCAAGAGCTAGACGAGGGGCGACGTTTATATCCGCAAGCTTGTGACTAACGAACGATGAGACAATTCCCATCATTGTCGAAACTGCCAGTGAGATCGCAAGCGTACGCCAAGGCAAGGGTACCGGCGTCAGCCGTTCGCTGATTATCATGCATACCAGCAGGTTTGCCACAGCCCCGCCGGCGAGTGCCATCACGGCACCAGTTTCAGCAAGGTTCGGGATAAGGAGAAAACAAAGGAGGATGGCGGCCGCAGACCCGAAGAGCTTGCTGATGACGAACAACCAGGCCTTCTTGTGGGCGAGAACGACCGTGCTGTAGACGATGTCCGCAAGATTGATGCAAACCACGCTGCCTGCGATGACACCGAAAAGCAGGTTGAATGGTCCGTCATAACTTTTTGGCAGCAGCAGTTCGGCGATATCGTGGCCGAGCGCGGCAAGCAGAGCGGCGATAGGTAGACTGAAAGTGAAGATGAGCGCAAGGAACTGTGTAAGCAGCGCGGCCGCAGCGGGCCCTCCGTCCTCATCGAACCGGCCGACGATCTCAGGAAAGGCTCCCATGTTTAGGGCGTTTGCAACAAAGTCGACCGGCTGGCGGGCAAGTGCGTAGACGGCGGCAAACAGCGCGACGGCGGATGCGCCGTGATAGAACTTCAGAAAGACCCTTTCCATATTCGCAAGACCGAAACCGACGAGCGCAACCGCAACGATCGGAATGCCGAGGTAAAAGAATTCACGATGCGTGAAGCGTGCAGGACCTGGAACGACCTTGGTGGCCGCGGCAAAACCGGCGGCCAGGCCGGCAGTCAACATGCCCAGACTGGATGCGAGCGAAATTGCAAGGAAGGAATCGCTCTTCATCAGCATGATCGAGATCGGAAAGACGAGTTGCAGCAAGGCACGCAAGCCTTCCATCATGGCGTAAGTCTTGTGCCGCTGCTGCATCTGGAGGATGACGAGCCCATACCGAGCGACCGTCCCGGCGGCCAGATAAGCGCAGACGGCAATTGAAAAATCTCGCCAGCGCTCCGGCGCTACATATCCGCTGGCGATGACTGCCACAACGAGCGTGAGCAAGGTCGTGACTAGGAGGATGAGGCCAGAACGCGAAAGGCTGCCGCTTGTCACCGCCCCTTTCCACCGAGCCGGAGCAGAGAGGTGCGCAACCAACCCGTGAATGCAGCGTCCGTCATCTCCCCAACCGTGACAACGAGTGTCAACAGTCCAAACTCGGTCTGATCTATGAGGCGCGTGGCAACTACCAAGAAGAGAAGGGCCGACAGCCGCGTCAGCAAGATAGCGGGGCCGTAAATCAAAGTGGACTTGAGCAGCAAGGTTGTATCCTTGAAAGGCGGGACCAAGGTGCGGCGCCACGCATTGAATGCATACTACGGGAAAAATATTAACAGTTACGTGATTTCATCCCAAAGCGGAAACGGGAGAAAGACGTGCAACAGAAGGGCCGCGTGGTTGACGTGCTGGTGACCACGCCGTTGGGCGGAACTGGTCAAGGCGGCATTGATAGAATCATGGCTTCGCTGAAGCATGAGCTTGATCGCCATACACAGGATGATGTGCGGGCACGCTTCCTGCCCACTCGTGGCGAAGGACATGTCAGTGTCTCCGCCCTGTACCTTGCAGCTTTCTGCGCGAAAATGCTCAGCGCACGACTCCGTGGCAAAATCGACGTCGTTCACATCAACCTCGCCAGTCACGGAAGCACTTATCGCAAGCTGATAATTGCGGCATGCGCAACCATGCTGGCTGTCCCTTACATACTTCACCTTCACGGCGCTGAGTATATGACGTTCTGGTCGAAAGACGACACGTTCCTCAACCGGCGTATCCGGGCAATGTTTCAGAAAGCGGCTCGGGTCGTGGTGCTTGGAACGGTCTGGCGGGATTTCATAATTTCCAAATCGCCAGAGACCAAGAGGCAGGTTGTCATCGTCCCCAATGCCACGAGCGCGCCAGCTTTGCCGTGGAAAGGAGGTGGGGATCAGGTTCATATTCTTTTTCTCGGAAGAATCGGGAAGAGAAAGGGCGTTCCTGAACTTTGCGAGGCGCTTGCTTCGATGAAGGATTTGCCAGGCTGGCGTGCGACCATTGCCGGGGATGGCGAGGCGGAACAGTTGCGTTTTCGTCTCAATGAACTCGGACTTTCAGACAAAGCGACGGTTTTAGGGTGGCAAGGGCCGGACGAAGTCGCAAATCTGCTGTCCCGCGCAGATATTCTAACGCTTCCTTCCCACGCCGAAAACCTACCCATGTCGATCGTAGAGGGTATGGCGGCAGGCCTTGCTGTCGTGGCGACGCCTGTCGGCGCGGTCGAGGATATTGTGAGCGACGGAGAGACAGGTATTCTTGTTTCTCCAGGCGATGTGGCGGCACTAAAGAATGCGCTTGCGCGGCTTGTGGCGGATCCAGATCTCCGCCGACGAATGGGAGACGCAGGTCGGTCGCGGCATCGTGAATATCTCGACGTGGAGACGTTTACGGCCTCCCTTTGTGAAATCTGGCGGACAGTCGCACGGGATCGGATGGAAAAATGATGAAACCATTGGACGTTCTGCGCGGCTTATATGTGCGCAGCCCCGACTTCGTACGTAACGCGGCAATGCCCTTCCTCACCCTGGTACCAACGCGCATGAAGTTCGGCAAAACCTACGCCGATTGGCGCATGCGCATCTCAAGGGCAGCAGGCGATCCACGATTTGCGCATGAGCAGCATCTTGGATCGCTGCGAGCACTTCTCGCCAAAGCTCATCAGGGGAGCCCCTACTATCATGAACTCATCGATAAAGCGTTCGGTCGCGGTTTCGATGCGTCCACTTTGATGCCTGCAGACTTGCGGTGCCTGCCAGTTCTCGACAAGGAGCGATTGCGGCAAGCTGGCGATGGGGCGTTGGCGGTTCCGCTCTGGCAATTGGACAGAGCCGGGACGAACGGATCCAACGCGGAATCGCCCTTTTCTTTCTTCCTCGACAAAGACCGCAGCCCACGGGAAATGGCATTTGTCTACGACGTTTGGTCGCGGATCGGCTTTAGCGAGCAAGATGCACGTGTCAGGCTGCGCGGCTTTCAATTGAAGGACAGCGGGTCCGGTCACTATGAGTGGGATCCTGCCCTGCGGGAGTTAAAAATTGCCGTTTTCCCCATGCTGCCGGAGGACGTGCCAATTTATCTCGATGAGATCGATCGACGGGGGATTCGCTTCCTGTATGGCTATCCGTCCGCTATCGAGCTTCTTTGCCGCCATATGCGGAAGATCGGCAGGACGCCGAGTGCAGGCATTAAAGGCATATTGCCAATATCGGAGCCCCTCTTTGATCATCAGAGACGTCTGATCCGCGATGTCCTTGGCAATGTGGCTTTTAGTGCCTTCTACGGCCTGAGTGAAAAGGTGGCGTTCGCCGCCGAGGTTCTTGGAGAAGAAGGCCTCTACGAATTCAATCCACTCTACGGTTTAACCGAACTGTTGGATGAAAAAATGACCCCGTCACGGAACTTGGCCAAGAAGGGCGAATTGTGAGTACCGGGTTCCTATCGACGGGGATGCCATTCATTCGCTACGATACCGGGGATTTTGGCAAGCTAGCCCAATTGCCTACTCCCGAGAATGGAGAGCGTTTGCGCGTCCGGGCGCTGACGCCGCGTCGCAAGCCCGAGTTTTTGATCTCAGTCAGTGGTCAGCGCATTGTTACAGCGATGATGACGATGATGGTATCATCGGACGCCTATGATCCGGAGCTCTTTAGGGGCATCTCCGAGTTCCAATTCTATCAGGATACGCCCGGCGATGTTGTGATCCGCTATATGCTTGATCGAGATGGCTCGCAGGCAGATATAGAGCGATTCCGCAGTTACATGACTGAGCGGTGCCAAGGACACCTGGCATTTCAGGTGGAGGAGGTTTCCCAGATTGCCACCGGGCTGAGCGGCAAGCGGGCGTTTATCGATCAGCGGCTGGATGTCATGCGCTATTGAGTTGGAAGCCCGAGCGCTTGCAACATATCTTTGTCAGGTGATGCTTTCCCCTTGGGTTCGATTAGTGTCATACCGTACGGGTTCGCATACTCCCAGACAGACCACGCAATACCATTTTCTTCGGCCGTCTCACGAACCGTTCGCAAATAGCGAAGCCTGTCGCCGTCAAAGGCGCCGGAACGTTTATCGACAGCCATCCGGATGACACCGAACTCGCCCATAAAGAGACGTGACGGAGGAATGTCATTTCGCTCGGCCCAGGTAACAGCTTCACCGATGCGCGCTTTAAGCGTCGCTTTGCCCCAGTTCGTCTTAAAATACGTTTTGATCTCCTCCTCAGCCTTCGCCAAACTCCTAATCTCCTCCGCCCGGCTTACGCCAGCAATCCGCATCTGCGACTGGAGATGTCGGAGAGCTTGCTCGGGCGAGCCCCTGCTCGCGGGCCAAGGCAATCCAGAAGCAAAACCATTCGGCTCTTGCGCCTTTTGATGCGTAAAGCTGTGAGGCTCGTACATATGGAAGCTGTAAAGGATATTCGCATCGTCGAAGAATGGATCGATATCGAGGAGCCCAGTGATGCTACCACCACAGGCTCCGGTCGCTATTATGGTGAGTTCAGAACTGACTTTCCGGATATCGGCGACTGTATCTGCCATGATCTGCTGCCAGTCGCCGCTGCGGTTTTCACCGCAGGGATACTGGGCAGGCTCGTTATAAGGCTCAAAAGCTACCTTGCTCGTGCCAATCCGGACGAGCATGGCAGCGACATCCTTTGCCATGGCGCGGTAAAGCAACACGCCCTCGCTGTCGGGGGCCCCATCGAAGAAATCTCTGCTATAGGCAGGCACTTGTCCAACGGCATGTAGGTCGAAGACGACGCTCAGACCGACATCCGTCGCTTGCCTAACCGACTCGGAAAGGACATCCAGCGCCTCGTTTCGCTCCGCAGTCCCACCGGCAAGGAGCGGACCGGGATCGACGCTCAGGCGGATGAAGTCAAAGCCCATCGCCTTGATGCGAGAAAATTCATTTCCCTTCGGCCAGTCCGATAACGACCGGCCACCGTTGAGCCATTGCTCCACGCTGCGGTAGGGAGGTCTTCGATAGCTGCCGCTTGCTTCGACGGGCGACCAGTTCAGCCACTCATGCACGCCTACACCGCGGCTAAGCCGCAAAGGCGACGCCTGTAGCGTTGTGGCAATCATCAGGAGACTGAGAAGCGCAACAATCGATCTCATATTTAACCATTTTCTCTTTTCGCCTTTGATGCGTCGCTGCAGTAGGCAATGTTGGGGAGAACACTCGGCGGTTGCCAACCATGCGTGCCATTAGAGTGATCACTGCGCTATAGATCCCTGCACTCGGATTTGTCGGCGTTGTTGCGTTGGCCGATGAATGAACGGATTTCTGTCTTCAATGCTGTGCTATGCGGTTGCGGTCATGCGACGGACGGATTTTGGGCCTGCGACGCCAGCATGCAATTGTGGACGGCGCAGCCGAGGGCGACTACCCTCTTTTGCGCGGCCAATGAGCGCGCGCTTAGTCGGTGCCCAATTATAATGATCGATCGCGGTCTCGACCAGAGATCGCTTGCCGTAGTCAGTCGCGGCCTGCCATTTCATCCGTCCATCGGCGTTGATCACCGCGATGTCTCGTTGACAGGAGAGATCGGCGTCCGGCCTTTCCACCGCATTGGCGCGTGGCTGAATGCCCAACCGCTCACCCCATCTATGCTGGAGGACGGCGTCATGGGCTGGGTCGCCATCATAAGCGCCTTCGGCCGTGAACTGACCGATAGGGTCATCCATCTGGTCGAGCAGCGCCTCCACCTGCGAGGCGTGGCCAGCGTCCAGTTCGGTCATGAGGTGAGCGATGATCTCACCGCTGTCAGCATCCAGCGTCATGTGCAGTTTGCGCCATCGCCGACGGGACTTGGCACCATGCTTCTCCCCCAGCCATTGGTCGGCGCTGTAGGCTTCCAACCCGGTGCTATCGACCAATACGCGAAGCGGACCATCCGGCAGAGACTGACAATCGCTAGGTCTGGCGGGCGGGCTCCAGGTTCTCCCCCGACGGCTGAGTGTTGTGTGGTCAGGGACTGGCAGATCCGACCCCATCAGGGCCTTCACGGAGCTCAAAGATCCTTCAGTCTGCTGCAGCCGAAGTCCGAAGGCCAGTCCCAGCGTCAACGCCGTATCGATAGCGAGATCGGAATAACGCGGCTGGCCACCTCTTGTCTTGCGACGACGTGGTGCTGACCAATCGCCACCAGCCTTCGCCGTCATCCAAAGGGTCAGACTGCCACGTTGGCGCAGACCCGCATCATATTCCACCAGTTCGTCACCTTGAACTCATCTTGCCGAGGTGATGACAGCGAGCGGCGTGGGTTTCTGTGGCATGGGTGATCAATCAGGCTATTTTCGATTGCAGCCACATAAGCGGAAACTCGTGAAATCTGATCCGTACACCAGCGCCATTCTACTCTATTACGACGACGGTTCTCTAACGAAAATATGTAAACCAAAAATTTATTACAGAACCTGCAGTCTTTTTTATGGAGCATTTTCAGCCGCCTCATCCGTGGCGGCTTGTGCGCCCCTCAAATATTGCGATCCAAGCGATCAAAAATGGCCAAGCGAGACAAAGTAAAAGCCCGAGACAGCGCGCTCTGTCCCATCCCTTGGCCGACACCTCTCCCTCGATCATTGTTAACGTAACGCAGAGCAATGCGCCGAAGACCCAAAATATAATTACCGCCATAACAACATAATTCCCCTGATTTGATTTATATCCGTCAATCAGTCTCCTTCGAATGCAACTCCATTTCTGTTGAAGTCAGATCGCGCCTCACAGGGATAAACAACGGAACCGTCGACCCTGCGCAACTACCAAACTTGCACAAAAAATCTCTAACATCTGGAGACTCGGCATTGAAAGCACCTCCATTATATCTGTGCCATTCTACGATTAATCGACATCAAAACACCTTTGACTGGATCTACAACGGAGGCAACATGGTCAGCCTCCCCGAAGAAATACCGGTTTTCCACAAGTGACGTGGACACGCAAGACGCCGTCGATCGGCTGTACGAGGTAACGATGGCTCCTGAAAATTGGAGTAGGATCCGCGAGACTGCCAGCACTGGGATCGGAGGGTTTTTCGCCTCAATGACTTTGATTTTTCTCGGACTTCTACGCCTCATACGTCCTGCACCGCGGACGGCTACCATCTAGCCATTCGGTACTTTGGGCAAACACATCACATTCTGCCAGGGTAGAAGGTCATTCGCCGTGATCGGTGCTAAACGTCCATGGCGCGCTATGCGATAAAACGTGTAATCAGAAAGGGCTGCAAGAACGTCAGCTGGTTCGTATCCCGCAGCCTGGCATGTGTCTTGACCAATCTCAACGATCAACCAGGGCTTGAATCGCTGGATTGCTTCGGCGCCTCCCTGATCGCGGCCAGTTCAGCACCTTCAATGTCGAGTTTGATTCCATCTAACCGTGTAAGGTTCAAGTCTTTTACCGTCCGATCAATCGTGGTCAGCGCGATCATCCCGAGTTCAGAACCACGAGTATCTGTCGGGAAGATGGTGCCAAGTCCAGAATGTTGCGAGCCATCGCCGTAGCTCGTCGTGGCACCATACATTAAGTGGGTTCCTATCTGGTCCGAAAGACCTTGCTCTCGGACTGAGACAATCGATCCAAATTTGTTCCAGTCTATGTGTTGAATAAGCTTCTTCCGGATCTCCTCCACAGGTTCAAAACTTATAACTCTTCCCGCAGCCCCCACTCGTTTGGCAGCTAACAACGTCAACTCGCCAATGTTCGCTCCCCCATCTAAGAAGATGCCGCCGGCGGGAAGATAGTCCTTCAAAAGAACCGCCACATCCCGGCTGTAGTAGCCGAACCAGAAGATTTGGCTCGCCATGTGTTCTGATAAATCCAGCGTTATTATTAGGTCTTCATCGAAATCGGCAATTGTGACACTACCCATTCGATAGGACAGCCTTCGCACGACATCGATAATGCGATGCGTTCCCGGAAGTTTACGAATATTAACGCTTGCCTTGCGGGCCGCATGTAATGCCAGCATTCGCTTAATGTCCTATTTTTAGCCAAATTACATTTGGATCGAAGGTATAGTAATAATTGCTCGCCGACTAAAGATAGTTGATAAATGGTTAATTAGGGCGCCTGCTTCAGTAATTTTGGAACAGGGATTCCGGTAAATCGCGGACAGTGATTTCAGTAAATACGGCGCTGGTGCACGGATCAGATTTCACGAGTTTCCGCCTATGTGGCTGTAATCGAAAATAGCTTGATTGATCACCCATTCCACACAAACATCACGCCGCTCGCCGTCATCACATCGGCAAGATGAAGTTCAAGTTGACGAACTGGTGGAGTATGGTGCGGGTCTGCGCCAACGTGTCAGTCTGACCCTTTGGATGACGTCGGAGGCTGTTGGCGATTGGTCAGCACCACGTCGTCGCAAGACAAGAGGTGGCCAGCCGCGTTATTCCGATCTCGCTATCGACACGGCGTTGACGCTGGGCCTGGCGTTCGGACTTCGGCTGCAGCAGACAGAAGGATTTTTGAGCTCCGTGCTTGCGCTGATAGGGTTGGATCTCCCAGCCCCTGACCACACAATACTCAGCCGTCGGGGGAGAACCTGGAGCCCGCCCGCCAGACGTAGCGATTGTCAGTCTCTGCCGGATGGTCCGCTTCGCGTATTGGTCGATAGCACCGGGTCGGAAGTCTACGGCGCCGACCAATGGCTGGGGGAGAAGCATGGTGCCAAGTCCCGTCGGCGATGGCGCAAACTGCGCTTGGCGCTGGATGCTGACAGCGGTGAGATCATCGCTCACGTCATGACTGAACTGGACGCTGGCCACGCCTCGCAGGTGGAGGCGCTGCTCGACCAGATGGATGACCCTATCGGTCAGTTCACGGCCGAAGGCGCTTATGATGGCGACCCAGCCCATGACGCCGTCCTCGAGCATAGATGGGCTGAGCGGCTGGTCAAGTCACCGCGCGTTTACGTGCGCGACAGTGGCCTCGTCCACACGCTGCTTGGCCTGGGGTGATAAGGAAGCTGTACTCGGCCATCCGGTCGCCGGTGCAAGCTACGAGGGTTTTGTCATTTGAGACGCTCTGCGCCGCGGCACCGGAAGGAACGCAGGCAAATTTCTATCGCACGTCGGCAGGCGCGGAGATCGATCTGGTGCTGACCTTGCCCGGTGGCCGGATCGTCGCCATCGAGATCAAGCGCAGTCTTTCGCCGAAACTGGAGCGGGGATTCTACCACGCCTGCGAAGATCTCAAGCCGGAACGCCGTATCGTCATCTATCCCGGCATGGAGCCCTTCCCCTTGCGGGACGGTATCGAGGTAGTACCGCTTCAGCACGCAGCGCAAACCCTCAGGGATATTAGCTGACCTGACCGCCCAGGCGACCGTGTGGTGGAATATCGAAAGGTTCGCCATTCCCCCAGGCCTCGGCTGCGAGCATCAGCCGATTCATTTCGGCTTTCAGCGCGTGGCTGCGCGCGATCTCGTCCGCCCAGGCCCAGTTTATCCGCGGGTCATAGAAATCCGCAATATTGCTGTCGGCGGATTTTCGGGCCTCTTCCAGCCGTCGCTTGAGAAGAGCGGCTTGCGCCTTTGCCTCGAAGTACAATTTCATGCCCTGAAGGAAGCGGATGTCGTTTTCGCTGATATCCAAAAGCCTTGATACTCCACTGTTTAATTGCTGAACAGCGATCCCGAACTCAGGAATGGCCGATTGAGCGCAAATGGCCGATTGAGCGCAGCGTAGCTATTTGGCCGGCCTTCATGGCAAACTCGCGGCAGAAGCCATGAGATCTTCCGAAAATCAGAAAACGGCAAAGAAAAAGCCCGGTGCGGGAGGAGGTGCACCGGGCTATCAATTGGGACCGACAGCTGGGAGGAGGAGTGCTGTCCGTCAGATCGAAAGGGGTCCGGGAGGAGGTGAACCGCTTCGACGAGATTAGAATAATGCTGCGTCGCAGCAATTTCAAGCCGTGTTTACCAGAAAGTAAAATATGCGACAATTCGGCAACAGCACCTGTGGAGAAGCCCGTGCCGTGCCGCAACGAAACCGCCCTCTTCGAACCTCAAGGCCACGCACCCCACAATGTCCAGTTGACAATTTCCAGCGAAGTTTCAACATGCGGCCATCGAGACGAGCAGCAGTGGGAGGACTTGATGTCTATGCGCGCGTTCATCGGGTTTTCAGCCGTTCTTCTGATTGCTCTTGCTACCTCCCAGCCGGCGGGGGCCACGGATCCTTCTCGTGACATCGTCACGACGCAGGATAGCGACTATTTCGGCTTCGACCTGCGCACCGTTCAGGATGTTTCGCTTGACCAGTGCAAGACCTCCTGCCTCGACGATCAGTCTTGCCGGGCCTTCACCTATAATCCGAAGGTCAAATGGTGCTTCCTGAAGACCGACTTCAACCAGTTGAACACGTTTGCGGGCGCTGTCGCCGGCAAGGTCGTTAAAGTCGATGGCGACCCGGATATCGGTGCTGCGCCGAAACTCGACTTTGTCTCCGACGAGCTGTTGCAGCAGGCGCGCGAGCAGAAAGCCGGTCTCGCGCTGACGGCTGATCAGCAGAGCATGGGTTTTGAGGGCCTGCAGTCGATCGCCCGGGCCAATCTCGGTCTTTTGCAGATCGAGCAGGGGGTCAGCACGTTGAAAGGCGCGCTGGCTATCAATCCGGAAGACGGGGCGCTTTGGATTGAGGCCGCTCGCGCCGGCAACCGGTCCGCCGTCAGTTCGAGTATCGCAATCGAGGCGCAGTTGAGCGCGCTCAATGGCTACCAACTCAGTCGCACCACGCAAAGCCGCGCCGATGCATTGGCCGTACTTGCTGAAGCCTTTCGCAACACCCAGAATTTTCGCCAGGCGCTGAGCGCCTACAAGGCGAGCCTTGCCCTCGTGGATTCACAGACCGTGCGGGCTGCTTATGTCGACCTGAAGTCGCGCGAGGGCTTCCGCATGGTCGGAAACACCATAGATGCCGACAGCGCCAATCCCCGCGCCTGCGTTCAATTCTCGGAACCTTTGGTCAAGATCGGTACGGACTATGCGCCTTTTGTGACGCTTGATGGCGCACCACCCAAGGCCGTCGAGGCCAAGGGGAGCGAAATCTGCGTCGAAGGCCTGACCCACGGCCAGCGCTATAAGCTCGCCTTCCGCGCCGGCTTGCCGTCGTCCGTCGATGAAGCACTGGAAGCCCAGGTTGATCTCGACATCTACGTGCCGGACCGATCTGCCAGCGTGCGCTTCACCGGCGACAGCTTCGTCCTGCCGAGCACGGCCCGTCGCGGCATTCCGATCGTCTCCGTCAACACTCAAAGCGCCGATCTCAAGCTTTATCGGATCGGCGACCGCAACATTGCCAGCTTACTTACCAATTCGCAGTTCCTGACCCAGATGGACGGCTACAGCGCCCAGCGCATTCAGGATGAAAGCGGTGAGATTGTCTGGCAGGGCTCGATCGATCTGACCTCCGAACTCAACAAGGACGTGATTACCAGCTTCCCGGTCGATGACGCACTGCCGGAGCGTAAACCGGGCGTCTATGTCCTTACAGCCATGGCATCGAACAGCCGCGGGAATGAATGGGATACCAAGGCGACACAATGGTTCGTCGTCTCTGATATCGGCGTCACGACCTATGCCGGCACCGACGGCCTGAACGTCTTTGCGCGATCTCTTGCCACCGCCAAGCCCCTCGTCGGCGTGACGCTGGAGCTGCTTGCAAAGAACAACGAAATCCTGGGAACGGCGACCACGGACCCCGAAGGCCGCGCAACCTTCACCGCTGGACTGATGCGCGGAACGGCGGCCATGACGCCGGCAGTTATCACCGCCCGCAGCGGAACGCAGGACTACGTCTTCCTCGACATGACGCGTGCGGGGTTCGACCTGTCCGACCGCGGCGTCACCGGCCGCGCCGCCCCTGGCGCCATTGATGTGCTGGCCTGGACGGAACGCGGCATCTACCGTGCAGGCGAAACCGTACACGTCTCAGCCCTTGCCCGCGATAGTGAAGCCAATGCGGTCGAAAAGCTGCCGCTGACCTTCGTCTTCCTGCGCCCGGATGGTGTGGAAGATCGCCGCATCGTCAGCGATGGCGGGGTGGCTGGCGGTCACACGCTGGATCTTGCCCTCCAGAGCAATTCGATGCGCGGCACCTGGACGATGCAGATCTTTACCGATCCCAAGGGAACGTCGATCGCTGAAAAACAGTTCATGGTCGATGATTTCGTGCCTGATAGGATCGAATTCGATCTGACAAGCCAAGCCAAGGAGATCGACCCGGACGCAGTTACCCCGGTTTCCGTCGATGGCCGCTATCTCTACGGTGCACCGGCCGCCGGGCTGGAAATCGAGGGCGATGTCGCCCTGAAGCCGACCCGCAGCAGCGCTGCCTTTCCAGGATATGTCTTCGGGCTCGCCGATGAGGAGGCGAGCGAAGACAGCCGCACGACGCTGGAGGGCCTCAATGCTCTCGATGAGGATGGCAAGGCGACATTCGACGTCATGCTGGGCGAGGTTCCCTCGACAACGCAGCTCCTGAACGCCGATATCGTTTTGCGCATGCAGGAAGCCGGTGGCCGCGCCGTCGAGCGGACGCTGTCCCTGCCGGTCAAATCAACAGGTTCGATGATCGGCATCAAGCCGGAATTTTCCGGCGATCTCGCCGAAAATTCGATCGGCAAATTTCATGTGATCGCCGTTGATGCGGCCGGCCAGAAGCAGGCAATGTCAGCCCTTTCCTGGAAGCTCGTCAGCGTCCAGCGCAATTACCAGTGGTACCGCGAAGGCACGTCCTGGCGGTACGAACCTATAGTCTCGACCAAGCTCATTGCGAATGGCACGGTCGATGCAACCGTTGATGGTGCTGAAATCTCGGCTCCGGTCACCTGGGGCCGCTACCGGCTCGAGATTGAGACGGCGCAGATCGATGGGCCGACATCAAGCGTGGAATTCGATGCGGGGTGGTATGTCGAAGCAACATCGACAGAGACACCAGATGGACTGGAGATTGCGCTCGACAAGGAAAGCTATGCCGTCGGAGAGACAGCAAAGCTGAAGATCAGTTCACGTTTTGCCGGGGAATTGATGGTCACGGTCGGGGCGGAGAGCCTGATTGCGACAAGAAATGCCAGTATCGCAGCCGAGGGCGGCGAGATCGAGATCCCGGTTACTGCCGAGTGGGGCGCGGGAGCCTACGTGACCGCCACGCTGTTCAGGCCAGGAGATGCCCAGGAAAGCCGCATGCCGATGCGCGCCATCGGCATCAAATGGCTGACGGTAAACCCCGGCGAGCGCAAATTGTCGGTGGCACTGGATCTTCCGGAAAAGACGTTGCCACGCCAGACCTTGAATATCCCGGTCTCCGTTACGGGTGCAGGGCTGGAAGAAGCCTATGTCACGGTTGCGGCCGTGGATGTCGGCATTCTCAACCTGACGCGCTACGAGGCGCCGAACCCGGACGGATGGTATTTTGGACAGCGTCGCCTTGGCTTGGAAATCCGCGATCTCTATGGTCGGTTGATCGACGGATCGCTCGGCGCCACCGGGCGCCTGCGCACGGGTGGCGACGGCTCGGAAATGCCGATCCAGGGCAACCCGCCGACGGAACAACTGGTCGCCTTCTTCTCCGGCCCGGTGCAACTTGATGCGGATGGCAAGGCGATCATTAGCTTCGACATCCCGCAGTTCAACGGCACGGCGCGCATTATGACGGTTGCCTGGTCGAAGACCGGCGTCGGCCATGCAACGGCTGATGTGATCATCCGCGACCCGGTCGTGGTGACCGCAAGCCTGCCGAAATTCCTGGCACCCGGGGACCTCTCGGAATTGCGGCTTGATATCGCCAATACCGACGCATCGGCCGGCGATTATCAGCTGCAGGTGACCAGCAATCCGGTTGTCACCGTCGATCCGGTGGCCGCGACCCAGACGGTCACGCTTGCCGCCGGCGGCAAATTCAATGCCACTCTGCCCCTGATGGGCGGATATAACGGCGACGGCGTGATCTCCGTGAAGCTGTCGAATGCGGCCGGATTGTCATTGGAGCAGGTTCTGAACATTCCCGTTAGACCGGCCTCGCTGCCGATCACCACGCGCCGGCCCGTGACCATTCCACCGAATGGCAGCCTGCTGGTCGATGGCGAACTGCTGGCCGACAGCATCCTGCAGGGTGCATCGGTGAGCCTGAGTGTCTCGCGTTCCTCTGCCTTCGATATTCCGGCGCTGTTGATGACGCTCGACCGGTACCCTTACGGCTGCGCCGAACAGACCACGAGCCGTGCCCTGCCACTGTTGTATCTGAGCGAAATGGCCAAGAAATCAGGGATCGCCGATGATGGCGAGGTCAAGAAGCGGGTGCAGGAGGCGATCTACCGTGTCCTTGCCTATCAATCGTCGGCTGGCAGCTTTGGCCTCTGGAGCCCGGGATCCGGTGATCTCTGGCTCGATGCCTATGTCAGCGATTTCCTCACTCGCGCCCGCGAACAGAAATACGACGTGCCGGAAGCGGCCATGGTTCAGGCATTGGAGAACCTGCGCAATTCGCTCGCCTATGACGTCAATGTGCAGGATCAGGGCAACGAGATTGCCTATGCGCTCTATGTTCTGGCCCGCAACCGCAAAGCCTCGATCAGCGATCTCCGCTATTATGCCGATACGAAGCTTGCGGAGTTTCCAACACCGCTTGCCCGTGCGCATATCGCAGGCGCGCTTGCGCTTTACGGGGATGCGCAGCGCGCTATGAACATCTTCGAAAATGCGCTGCAACTGTCGACCGGTCTGGTGAATGTCAGCCTGAAACGTTCCGACTACGGTTCGTCGCTGCGCGACGATGCTGCCGTTCTGGCGCTTGCGGCTGAAAGCCGACCTGTGCCGACGATCATTCCGGAGCTTTCGAAGATTGTTGCGCGCAACTGGGAGCAGAAGCGCTATACCAGCACCCAGGAACAGACCTGGATGCTGCTTGCAGCGCGCGCCATTCAGGATGGGGATCAGGATCTGAAGCTGGAGATCAACGGCACCCCGCAGGCGGGCAGCTATTCCGCTCGCGTTACCGGCGACGATCTACTGGCTCAGCCCGTGACGATCCGCAACCGGACGAGCGATCCGGTCGCTGCAGTCGTGACGACAATCGCCGCACCTGTACAGCCGCTGCCGGCTGGTGGCGATGGCTTCGCCATCACCCGGACCTACTACACGCTGGATGGCGAGGAAGCCAATGTCAGCCAGGCGCAGCAGAACGAGCGCTATGTCGTTGTGCTCAAGGCCACCGAAACCAATGACTGGCCATCACGCGTGCTGATCACCGACCTTCTTCCGGCCGGTTTCGAGATCGACAATCCGGGTCTCGTCGATAGCGCCAAACTGTCGAATTTCGATTGGATCGGCGCAGTTGAGGCAGCCCACACCGAATTCCGCAGCGATCGTTTCGTTGCAGCCTTCGACCGGGGAAGCGGCGACAACAGGGAAATCACGCTTGCCTATGTGGTGCGCGCTGTAACACCCGGAACCTACGATCATCCGGCCGCAAGCGTCGAGGACATGTATCGTCCACAGTTCTCGGCCCGCACGGCGACCGGCCGCATGGAGGTTGTCGGAGCGCAATAATGGCGATCCTGCGGACAATCGGTATCGGCATGTCGGCCAGCATACTGCTGGCCGTGGCCGGGTTCTTTGGCCTGAGAGCGGCAGACAAGACCTATCCGCCGCCGCTCGACAGGGCTTATGAAGTCTCCACCGAAGTTCTCGATGCGGACGGGCAATTGCTGCGGGCCTTTGCCACGCGCGAAGGGCGCTGGCGTTTGAAGACCACGGCAAAGGACGTCGATCCACAATTCATTCGCATGCTGATTGCCTATGAGGACCAACGGTTTGCCGAACACCGCGGTGTCGATCCGCTGGCGCTTCTGCGGGCCGCAACGCAATTCATCGGCAATGGCCGTATCGTTTCCGGGGCCTCCACCCTGTCCATGCAGGTGGCTCGACTGATCGAACCGCGCGAGGGCCGCTCGTTCATCGCCAAGCTCCGGCAACTCGCCCGCGCGCTCCAGATCGAAAGGCGCCTGAGCAAAGCGGAAATCCTCGATCTTTATCTGACGCACGCACCCTATGGCGGCAATCTTGAGGGCATTCGCGCGGCCAGCCTGGCCTATTTTGGCAAGGAACCGAAGCGGTTGACGGTGGCGCAATCTGCGCTGCTGGTGGCCCTGCCGCAGCTTCCCGAGCGACGCCGGCCCGACCGGCACCTCGCTGCCGCCGAAGCGGCCCGTCTCCGGGTTCTCGAGCGCATGGCGGTTTCCGAGGTGATCGGCGAGGGCGAGGCCGGACGCGCAGCACTGGAAGCTGTTCCATCCCGTCGCCTGCAATTGCCGGCCTTCGCCGCCCATGTGGCCGAAGCGGCTCGTCGCAAGCAGCCGGCGGTTCAACAGCACCAGACGACGCTGCGTTGGCGAATGCAGCAGGGTCTCGAAACCGTTGCACGGGACGCGGCAGCCAGGCTCGGCCCGAAAGTGTCGATTGCCATGATCATGGCCGATGTGCGCACCGGCGAGATCATCGGCGAGGTCGGATCGGCCGATTATTTCGACGCCAGCCGCTCGGGCTGGATCGACATGACGCGTGTCACACGCTCGCCTGGATCGACCCTGAAGCCGTTTATCTACGGCCTTGCATTTGAGGAAGGCATTGTTTCGCAGGAAACCATCATCGAGGACAGGCCAGCCGACTTCTTCGGTTACCGTCCCCGCAATTTCGATATGAGCTACCAGGGCGATGTCAGTATTCGCCAGGCGCTTCAGCTTTCGCTGAACGTGCCGGCGATCCGGCTCCTGGATGCGGTCGGCCCGACACGGCTGATGGCACACTTTCGCCGCGCCGATGTCCGGCCGTCGCTGCCCAAAGATGAACCGCCCGGCCTTGCGATCGGTCTCGGCGGTGTCGGGGTTTCGCTGAAGGATCTCGTGCAACTCTATGCTGGCCTTGCCAATCGCGGCCAGCCCGTGCGCCTCGGCGACGGCATTCAGGATAAGCCCGAGCGAATCCTCGGCGAGCCGCTGATGGAAGCAGTCGCCGCCTGGCATGTGGCGGACATTCTCTCGGGCGTCATCCCGCCTGCCGGCAGCCGCCAGCGTGGCATTGCTTACAAGACCGGCACCAGCTACGGCTACCGCGATGCCTGGTCGGTCGGCTTTGACGGTCGCTACGTGCTCGGTGTGTGGGTCGGACGGCCGGACAATGGCGCAGTGCCCGGTATCACCGGCTATGGCAGCGCCGCGCCGATCCTGTTTGAAGCCTTTGCCAAATCCGGCGTAGCGATCACCAGTCTGCCCGGTGCACCCGCGGGGGCCGTGCGGATTTCGCAGACGCAGCTGCCGATCAGCCAACGCCGTTTTGCCATGACGCCAAGTGGGCTTCTCTCGTCGTCCAGCCGCGAACCGGCCCCGCAGATCGTTTATCCCCCGAGGGAGCACGGGTCGAACTCGGAGCTGCATCCGGGGGTGATCTGATGCCGCTGGCGCTGAAGCTCCAGGGTGGGCGCGCACCATTTCGATGGCTCGCGAACGGCAAGCTTCTTCCCGAAACCACACGCCGCCGCACCAGCCAGTGGATCCCCGATGGGGGCGGCTACTCGACATTGACGGTCATCGACGCGGTCGGCCGCGCGGCAAGCGTGCGGGTCTTCGTCGAATAGGCGCTTCCTTCGAAGCGTTGCGAACTTCGCCTACTCCCTGGAATTTCCACTCCAACGTGGCGCATTTTCGACGCAGGTCTTTTCGAAGGGAAATAGCGAATAGTCGCGATCGACGGTTTGTATGATATCGGTCACATATAAGGCTTCGTAGGAGAATCGCTATGTTGCCAGCAATCAGATTGAGTTCTTGGCATGACGGCTTCTTGGTTCGGCCACCAGCATTGGTCGAGTTTCGGGAGCTACGCAATATTCTGCTGTCGTTGACCGATTACGACGAGGGGAAGGTGGACATGATCTGCTCTTCCGTCGAAGAAGAGGGCGGCTGCGAGCTGGTGGATGAGGACGAAGACTGTCTCTTCGTTCTGGAACGGGTCCTGCATTCCTGAGACATCTTGGACAGAATCACGTGGGCCAGATGCCTGTAGTGGCACAATGTCTTATCCGAACTTCTGCCGGGACCAGTCGTCCAGCCGTTCATCAAGTTGCTGGCGGTCATCTTCGGAAAGACCCGACAAAATTCCCTTGAGTTGCGCAAGCGCCTCTTCGCGACCTTCCCGGGAGGCAAGCGTATACCAGAAGGCGGCTTCCATGGGATCAGCCTTGATGCCACTTTTGCCCTCGGCGTAGATATTCCCAAGATTGATATAGGCCGCGACAGCGCCGAGGCGAGCGGCGCGCGAAAACAGGTCGCGTGCGACCACATTGTCCTTCTTGACCCCGGTACCCTTCATATAGAGCGTGGCCAGATTGACCATCGAGCTCCGGTCGCCGACATTGGTCCCCCGCTGGAAATAATCTATGGCCCTGGCGATATCAGCCTTTGTTCCCAGCCCCTTGAGATAGAGCAGCCCGATCTTGTCCAGCGCCGAGGACCAGTTCTCATCCGCCGCGGCCGATAGCCATTTCATGGCAAGCGCATAGTCCTGCTTCACGCCCTGACCTTGCATATACATGAAGCCAACATTGCTCATATCCTCTACATGGCCGCGTTCCGCGGCATAGAGGTAGAGTTCGAATGCCTTGGAAATGTCCTTTTCGACGCCAAGGCCCTTGCGATACAGATTACCCATATTGTGATAGGCTGCCAGACTGCCAGCTTTCATGGCAATCTCATTCAGATCGCGCGCCTCCTCCCCTCGCCCGGCCTTGTCCAGTGCTCTCGCCAGCAGGGTCTTGAACCGCATGTTCGATGGATCCTGCTTCACGGCCGCTTCGCAGGCCGGGATGGCAATGTTCGGATCAAGGTTCGCATAGTCAACGCTGGGTCCGATCCTTTCCGGATCCGACGGATGCGCTGCGGCGAGATCGCAGGGGCTTGCCTCGATAATCGTTGGTTCGCCGGCGCGGGGCTGGAGAACGATATCGGTAATCAGGGACGAATTTTCCCAAGGGAGTTGTTTGCCTTCCGTGGCCTTGACGACCTTCACCCGCGCGCGTTTGAAAACGGTTTCGATGGATTGGCCCGGTTCGACTAGTGTTTCCGCGAGTGCCTCTGTGTAAGGGCTGTTCACACCGCTGCCATCTTGCGCAACGGCGCCGGGGGATGTCGAAAACGCGATCAGCGTGCCGGTCTTGTTGCTGGCAATCCTTGCAAGGCCGCGCGTTGCGCCGCCAGCAGCCGAGCGGGTCTTGGCTTGGCCGCTCCAGAACGGATTGTCGCGGCAGGCATCCAGGATGAAGATCAGGGAGCCTGCCTGGGACGCCTCGAACTGTCGTACGACCTCATTGGCGGCGATCGCGAACCAAGGCAGATCTTCAACGGAACTGAGCGCCGCATCCACCGGCACGAGATAGTTTTCCTCGTTCGCCTGTATACCGTGCCCGGCAAAGTAAATGACGATTATGTCGTCGGGCTGGATCCGGTTGCGAAAGTCGACCATGGCGCGGCCCATGGCGGTCTTGTCGGCATTGGTCAAAAGAGTGACGTCGAAACCGACCTGACGCAATGCCCCGGAGATTAATTCGGCATCGGCGACGGAGTTCTTGAGTGCGGGCAGCTTCTCATAGGATTTGTTGCCGATCACAAGCGCCAGCTTCCGAACAGCTTTGTCGGACTCCGCTGCGGCAAGAGGCCCGGCGAGAGCGAAGACCAGGGTCAAAATCGATAACATCAGCAGCTTGACGAATGTCACAGAGCGACCTCAACCATTGGGCGCTGACCGATCCTTAGCGCCGGATACGAAAATCAGTAATTCGACCTGTCACGGAACACCTCAACCTGCACTGGAGCCGTACTGGCCTTAATCCTATTTCTCGTGGTTCTGGCCTTTGCCTTCGGTTTAGCCTTTGGAGCTTTAACCGTAACGCAACGTTGCTTTGCGGATGATGCCTTGGTTCGGCAAATCTCAGGCTTTCCCGCAGTGGTTTCACAGCCGCTTATCACCATGCTTCCTGCCAGCATTGCGACCAAGGCAGTAATCTTTCCAGTCAAAAATTTCGTCATCACGACACCAGGTAACGAGAGGGGAAATTCATTTATGACAGAATGTAGCAACACACCTATAAGGCAAACAAACTGTGCTTAGCAAATGAGTATCTGTCAACTGGAAACCACAGAGTAAAGTGTTCTCTTTCCTGTTTTAACTGGGTGCTCACGTTCGCTACAGTGACCCCAGCAATTTGAATGCCGAAACTCAACCAGAGAGAGCGGGTTCAAGCGCGGCGCTTGCCGAGCGCTCGGGTCGGACACTTGTGGCTGACCTCCCACGCGAGTAGCTTGATGTTTGAGGCTATTGGTTTTTGAACCGGTTCCAGCCTTGCTGGTGGGGAAATCCGAATGAACGGAGGTCTGCGTGCTGTTCCTCAACGGAAACGATGCGTCCGTGCTCCGACATCGCGTCGTGGCAGAGCCCCATGCCAGAGCCCTGGCGGAGACTATTCTCGCACAGGCGCAAGCCATTATGGCCAAACCGCTGATAGACCGTCGTTTCGAGGTCGGGCGCCCCGTGATGCTCCAGACGTCACGGCTGATGGCGGATCGGGTCTTTCTTCTTGGCGTGGCCTTTTTCCTGACGGGCGGTCAGATCTACAGGCGGCGGCTGATCGATGAGATGCTTGCCGCCTGCAGCTTCCCAGACTGGAACAGGTCACATTTCCTCGATACGGCCGAAATGGTCGCCGCCATTGCCATCGGCCGCGACTGGTGCAAGCCGCTGCTGACATCCAGCGAAAAGAGGGTAATCGATGCCGCGATCGTCGATTTCGGACTTTTCCCGGGGTTGCGTTCGCTGATCAGCGGTTCGGCCTGGACAAAAACTCCGACCAACTGGAACATCGTGTGTTGCGGGGGTTTGATTGTCGCTGCGGTGGTCATGGACGACGCCGAAATTAGTGGCCCTGTTCTGGAAAAAGCCTGTAGCGCCATTCGGATTGGCCTTGCAGCCTATGGACAGGACGGCGGATGGCCTGAAGGTGCAAGCTACTGGGAGTATGCCACCCGGTTTGCCGTTCTGGCTTTCGCGGCTCTCGAAAGCAAGGGTAGCGCTTTGCTCACGGTGGATGAGTTTCCGGCCCTTGCCAGGACCTGGCGTTTTGGTCGAGCCCTTACCGCGCCCTCGGGAATGGTTTTCGATTCCGGCGACAGTATCGCGATCAGCCGCCGTCTGCCGGTCTATGGCTGGCTTGCACAGAAGAACAACGACAGGGAGGCAGCGCAGTGGCAGTGGCAGGCACCGGGTGACGTCCATCCGCTCGACCTTTTATGGTACACGTCCCCGTCGTCGACGCTGATATGCGAGGCGACACGCGCGACAGAACTATTCCGCGACGCAGGCTATGCCACACTGCAGAACACGGCCCCCCAGCAAGGGGTTTACCTTGCGATACAAGGGGGCTCAAATAGCACGAACCACGCGCATCTCGATCTCGGAACCTTCGTCCTCGAGTATCAGGGTATCCGTTTCGTGAGTGATCTCGGCCGCGGTGACTATTCAACCGCAGGCTATTTCGAACCGGACAAGCGGTTCACGCATTTCCTAACGCGGACCTGCGCGCACAACACCATCACCTTCGATGAACGCGATCAATCTCTCGACGCCAGAGCCGATTTCATCGCATCCCGCTCTGATTCGGAGGTCCAGGAAATCGCCTGTTGCATCGATGATCCGGGGGCATCCTTCCTTCATTATCGCGGGTTTGCATTGTGGGATGATGGCACCGTCGTCGTTCTTGATCGGTTGATGGCAAGAACCGCTGACGCAGCCCCATGCGATCTGGAATGGAGTATCCACACGCAGGCCACAGTGGCGGTCCACGATTCCAGGCTGGACCTCGTGCTCGCCGGCAAGCGGATATACCTCTGGGTCAACGGGTTCTCGAATACAGTACCCGCCGTAGAGCTCATCGGTGGCGGTGAATTTCCGTCGCGCGAGGGCGCATTTTCCCGCATCTCCCTGAAGACGGCGGCAGCAGGCGGCGCAGCGATCGCCGCTGTTTTCTCAGACAGGCCGGACGGCGATCATTCCGCAAGGACGAGGCGTCTGGATCGGTGGCTCGAAGAGCTCATGCACCCTGTCTTGCAATAGGCAATGAACGGACGATTGCCGCTGCCAATGCGACAGCCATATCGGGAATTCCGGCTCTTACTTGACCGGGCAGATGGATACCGTACCATTCATCCGATGGGATATTCCCAATTTCAAATGACAGGGTGAAGCATATGTTGGTGATGAAAATTCCAGCTGTCGTTCTATTCCTGCTGCTGAGCGCACTCGGTGCCCATGCCGAAGGCGATGCGAGGATCGCCCTGATCATTGGCAATTCAACCTATAAATCGCTGCCGAAGCTACCCAACCCGATAGAAGATGCGCGCCTGATGGAGAAGGCTCTGAAAGCCGTGGGCTTTGAGACAGTCACCATCGTCGATGCTACGCGGCAAAGGTTCATAGAGGGAATGAAGACGCTCTCGTCAAAGATCGGCCCCGAAAGCAGCGTGGTGGTCTTCTACGCCGGTCACGGAATACAGTACGAAAACGAGAACTATCTGATCCCGATCGACAGCGAATTGTCCGATGCGGCGAGCCTGCCCTTCGAAGCCTTCAGTCTGAAACTGGTGACGGACCAAATCGCGCGGCTGCAGCCGAAAATCGCCATTTTTATTCTCGACGCCTGCCGCAACAATCCCCTCGAGACCAACCGTTCCGCTGGAACCGCAGGGGCAACGCCGAATGGCGCGACACGCGGCCTTGCCCGAACGACGGGTCCCCTTGGGACCTATGTCGCCTATGCGACCGCGCCGGGCCAGGTGGCCACGGACGGACGGGGCAAGAACAGCCCTTTCACCCAAGCGCTGGCGCAGGTCATCACAACGCCCGGCCTTCCCGTCGAGCAGGTGTTCAAAAGGGTGCGCGAGCGGGTTGTTGAGGATACCAAAGGTGCACAGATTCCCTGGGACAATTCCTCGCTGATCAGGGATTTCTTCTTCAAGACAGCTTTGGCGGAAGAGCCCCAATTTTCGGTCGAGGCGACGCAGGATGCGCAAGCCTGGCAGGTTGCATCTGCGGCTGATACACAGAATGCCTACGCCACCTATCGCGATGCCTTTCCGCAGGGGCTTTTCGCTGAGATTGCCGAGGCGCGATTGAAGAGCCAGAAGGACAAGGAGCCGTCCACGGAGGTCGCAACGCTGCCCTTGCCGGTGGACCGGACGGTCGATGCTTCAAGTGATCTTCTGACCTGGAATGAAATTGCCGGCTCCAGCGATCCGGATCGGTATCGCGCCTATCTTGAAAAACACCCGAATGGTCTTTTCGCAAAGCTTGCCCGCCTGCGGCTGGAGGATCTTTCAAAGGACGGCATCAACGCGGTGACGAGCCTCAATGCAAAGCTTTCTCCCCAATTTGCTGAATTCGAGGAAACGCCGCTCTATCCGGAAATCACCGATTGCGATCGCCTGGCCGGCCATGTCCAGGAGATCGCGGATCCGTCCGTTGGTGTTTATTTCAGAGAAATCGTCCCGGAAAAAGCTATCCCGGCATGTCTTGAAGCGTTGAAGCAGTTTCCCGATAGCCTGCGCATTCTCGTCAATTATGCGCGGGCGATTGATGCGGCGGGCCGTCACGACGAAGCACGCGAAATCTACCGCATGGGTGCCGAGAAGGGTTTTCCAATTGCCATGCGGTCGCTCGGGGATGTCTATCGCGACGGGCGCGGCGTGGACAAGAACATGGACGAGGCGCGCTACTGGTACGTGCTGGGTGCCGCCAAGAGCAATGTATTTGCCGAGTTCAATCTCGGTCTCATTTTTCTGCAGGGCCTCGGCGTTCCCGAAAACAAGGAGAAAGCGGTCTTCTGGTTCTGGCGTGCGGCGCGGCAGGGGTTTGCACCGGCGATGCAACGGCTCGCCAATTTCTACATCACGGGGGAAGTGGTGAAGAAGGACGAGCAGCAAGGACGGATATTGCTGCAGGGTGCTGCCGAAATGGGCAATGCACCCTCCAAGCTCCGCTATGGCGAGGTGCTGATGCAAGGCATTGGTGGAGAAAAAGACCTCAAGGGCGGGAAGCAGTGGATCGAAAGTGCTGCTTGGAGCGGATATGGCGCCGCGCAGGTCAAGCTCGCCGGGCTTTACAGGGATGGGATCGGCGGAAAACCTGATGCCCAGCAGGCGCTGAACTGGCTTGTTGTGGCGGAAAAAGGCGGGGTCGCCACCGCGAAGGCTGCCGTTCCGTCGCTGGCGAAAAAGCTCGGCAAGGCTGGTCTCCAGAAGGCCGGAAAGTTTGCGGATAGCTTCGTTCCCAGGCCTTGAATCACCGCTGCGATCAGACCTGTTCCGTTTTTTGGAGGAAAAAGACCGCGTTGTTGTTGAGGCCGTACCAGGCGCTCCCCGGTATATTCATGGCGGTGAGGGTTCAGGAGAAAAACGGCGTCACGGACACTAGACCGGCCAACCTCCTTGTCGCCATGGATGTAGTTCTTGCCGAAGCGCGCCCGGAAGATGGATGCAAGGCAACGCTTAGGAGCGATATGCAGGACCCGGCGATTGCCGGTCAGCAGACCCTGTCCTTCAGAAAGGCGAAAACGAGGCGATGGCGCTCCAGCGAATGGCAGTTTTCACAGACGATGCCCTTGCGAACGAAGATCGATTTCTCCGTCCGGCGCGTGTCGACAAAGGTGCCGTGACCGCAAATATTGCCGGCTTTTTTATGGCGCCTCCCAAGTCACGCTCCTTATGACTTAGCGCCGGGTGATGTCGAAATCGGTGCGAACCAGCCGCGCATGATCCTCGATATACCGGGTGATTTCCCGCGCCCCGTTCGTCCATTTGATGAGGCGGCAGCGTGCGGCGATACGACGACGCTCGCCCGGATCCAGCAATTGCTCGACATGGGTCCGCACATGGGCAAGGTCATAGTCGCGGCGCATCAAGAGACCATGGCCTGTCAGTTCCGCCCATCGCGCGCGGTTCAGCTGCAGGTCCATTTCGTCGGCCTCATTGGGCATGAATAGCGTCGGGACCGCACCCAGGACATGTTCGTGGAACGTGTTGTAGCCGGCAGCGGTCACCGCTGCGTCGAAGGCACGGCTGTAGCGGAAACTCGGGAAAAGCTCTGCGACGCGGTAGCGCGGATGTGCCGGTCGCTCGGCAACCGCCTCTGCTGCGATGGGTGAACGCAAATCCAGAAGCACGGTGTCCGGGCGCTCAAGAACGGCGGCGATCACCGCTTCGCGAACGGGTCCAATGTCAAAATTTGCGCCGGATCCGAGTTGCAGAGCAACAACGGTGACACCGTCCGGCAAATCCAAGGCGGCGCGTGCCGCCTCGCGGCTCATCCGCTCGTCGGGCTCGATATGCAGTACGGGCTGTACAAGCAGAACTTTCCCACGCTCTTCCTTCGTCGGGCCGTGATCGAAATCCTCAGCCAGTTCCGCCGGTTCGACCACCGCATCGAAATGCGCGGAAAACTCCATAAACTGCCGGTGGTTCTCATGCCACATCGGCCGTCGGACCCAGATGGAGAAGATATTTGGAAACATCTTCAGCGCTTCGACTATGCCGCCATATACGGCGGTCGCGTCGTAGGCAAAAACCGCTGGTCGAAGATGGGTCAGGAGATCGAAGACTTCTTCTGCCAGGGTCCGGTTCCAGTCTTCCGTGGTGGCGTTCAAGTGTCGGTGATAGGTGAGGAAATGGGCCAGATAACCTTCTTGCACCAAAGCCTTCATGGAATGGGACATGGTCGCAAAGACCGCACGCAGGTCGGGGGAAGATGACGGGCGATCGCAAGTTGCCGAGCGAGGTGCCCCATACCTATGCCATTGGAGGAGACAAACAAAACGTTGCGTCGCGGCAAGGGGTCAGGCAGCCCGCTGGGTTGCGGCGATGCGATCCCGAACCGATCGCGCAGGCGGCCGATCCGCCCCTCGTAGACATCCGCAGAACAGATGTTGACGGCGAAACTACGCGCCTTGTGCGCTTGCGATTCGTAGGCTGCGGGATCTGCAACGAAGCGGCTGATTACCGTTTCAACCTGATCCGGTGTGGCATAAACGGCGGCCGCGCCGAATATGGTTTCGAAATGCGGTGGGATGATCACAACCAGGCCGACGGTTAGCGCTTCGAGGATTGTGCGGCCGAAGGCCTCCGACCATTTCTCGTCGTGATAATAGACATAGAAGTCCAGCGACGCGAGGAACGAAGCGATACCGGTAAAGGCAAAGGGCATGAGTTCCCAATTGCCAGGCAGCGGGCCGTATTTTCGCTGCAGGTAGTCGTCGGCTCCCAGTACCCGGATATGATAGCGTTTTCCGTCGGGCGGATAGGCCAGCCAAGCGTCTTCCCGCGAGGGCCATTTCAGTGGATCGGGCCGCGAATGCCGACCGATGACGATAGGCTCTCCGATCGGGCGGACGCCCCGTTCCGGCCATTCGTCGATGTCGATCAGGTTCATCCAGTCTTCTTCGAGGACCGTTGCCTGCTCCGGCAGTGTTCGCGACAAGCTGTTGCGCACCACCCCGCTGACCGGCGCGAATGCCGGCCACGGCCCGAAAGCGTCCCGGCAATTCCTGGAGATGATCGACAGATCGTACTGCCGCGCACCGTGGCGATCGAACATCGGGTGATGCAGGACCACGACCAGTGCACGGGTCTGTATGCGCAATGGGACCGTGGGGCGGTTCGCCATGATCGTCGGGTGATGGATCAGGACCAAGCCGGCCTCTATGGGCAAAGACGGATCGACCCGCTCCACGAGACCAGCATCAAGCATGCCGCGGATGTCGGGGTGCATCGGAAAGGGGAGCCCAAGAAGCGGCCCCTTGACCGTCAGGAGCCCGCAACGAAAACCGGCGCGGGCCGCGGCACGCATTTCTACCGCGATAGCAGTCGAGGTGCCACCCTCGAAGCGGGCGTCGGCGACGAACAGGATATCGAATTCAGCGCTCATCCGCACCGACCTTTGCCGTATCACTCGATACGGACGCAAGATAGGCCTCGACATTCTGTCCATAGGCCAGCAGGTGCAGCGGCTTCCATTTTGCCAGAAGCAGATCCCATCGCCCCTTCAGGTAACTTTCCCACGGCATGGTTTCTGCATGCGCCCTCTGTTGTTCAAGAGGGGGCAGATATTCGAACATGACGCCTTGCCGGCGAAACTGCATGAAATCGAGGCTGTTCGTGATGAACACCAGCCGGTGGCGGGGCAAAAATTTCCTTTTCGCGACCGAGATGATCTCATCGATATGGGAAGGATCGATCCCCAGAATGGTGATCATAACGACTGAGATGGAGGTGTCGGAGGCGTAGATATGGATTGTTTCGGGTTCTGTTGCCGCGGTGTCTTCTTTTTCCGAATTTCAAAAGCCAGTTTGGAACCACCACGAACGCCTCCGAAATCCGCCAGATCGGCTTTCCCGGCATTTAAACACGCGGCCTGGAAACAGGAAACAGATTTGCGGAAATTTGCTGTGGCTCAAAGTCTCTCCAAAGCTGATGACCCGGCGATCATCAGACTTTAACAGATTGTTCGATGAAATCCTCGGTTCCGAAGAACTTCAGGTAACGCTCGACCTCCGCCGGCTCCCCGGTCGCCTTGCGGGGATTATCCGATAGCTTGACCGCTGGGCGACCATTGGCATCACTCACCTTGCAGACGATCGAAATCGGGTTGAGCCCTTTGATTTCCATCGGCGCACAGTCGGCAAAATCATTGGTGAGGTTAGTGCCCCAACCGAAGCTCATGCGAACCCGGCCTTGGAAATGGCGATAGGTTTCGAGGATTGTTTGAGCGTCCAGGCCATCGGAGAAAATCAAGAGCTTCTCCCGCGGATCGCGGCCCATTTTTGTCCACCAAGCGATAATCTTTTCGCCCCCTCGATCGGTGGTGCACTGTCGGGCCTGAAACCGGTCCAGTCTGCAACCCAGTCCGGCGCACCGCGCAGGAACGCGGCCGTGCCAAAGGCGTCGGGTAGGACGATTAGAAGGTTGCCACCATAAAGGCGGTTCCAGTCCTGCAATACCTTGTAAGGGGCGACCGCAAGCTCTGCATCTGTCTTTGCCAGGGCTGCAACGACCATCGGCAGTTCATGTGCGTTGGTGCCGAGCGCCTCAAGGTCCGTATCCATGGCAAGAAGCACGTTGCTGGTCCCGGAAAAGGATGCGCCGATGCCTTCCTTCAACGCTTCCACGCACCAGCGCTGCCAGAGAAAACTGTGTCGACGCCGTGTCCCAAAATCGGATATCCTGAGATCGGGATAGACCTTCAACTGTTCGACCTTGGACCACATCTTGGCCTTGGCGCGGGCATAGAGAACGTCGAGGGCAAAGGGACCCATCTCCTTCATCGCCGTTCGGGATCGCAACTCGTTGATGATGGCCAATGCCGGAATCTCCCACATACTGGTGTGGGTCCATTTTCCTGGAAAAGTCAGTTCGTACTGACCATTGCGGCGCGAAAGCTCGTAGTCCGGCAATTGGAAGTCACCGAGCCAGGCGAGAAAGTCCGGCGCGAAAATCTGCTTTCGCCCATAGAATGTATTCCCAGCGAGCCAGATCATCTCCTTCTTGGTCAGCCGCAGACTGCGCACGTGATCGAGCTGCTCACGCAACTCCTGCTCGTCGATCTCGTCGGTCAAAAGCACAGTCTTGGTGCGGTTGATCAGGGAAAAGTTGCGTCCACATCCGGATAAAGCCGCCAAATCATCTGCAGCATCAAAAGCTTGTAAAAATCCGTATCGAGAAGGCTGCGCACGACGGGATCGAGCTTCCAGGCATTGTCGTAAACCCGCCGGGCGATATCGGTCTTGGTCATGTCCAGTCCTTTTCACGCACGGCGCTTATATGAAAGACCTACAGCGATCAACTTGGCCGCCTGCAGCCGCAACGGCAGATTTGCCGCTCGATACTCATGGCATGTTGGGGGCCGTTTTCGCAACAGCGCCCTTGCCACGCGACGAAACCTCATTCCAGAATGTGGATGGTCATTGTGCAGATTGTCCGGCCCTTGCATTCTCGCTTCGCCGTGCGAACGCCTTGATCGCGGCAGTGCATGGTGGTTTTTGGCTCGGCTTCGTGCAAAGAGCGAGCAGCGGCGGTCTTGATAAGCACCATCGGAATCACGATGGCGATCGGGATCGCCGGCATCAAAATCGGGCAAGATGATTTGCAGATGCATTGCCCGATGCGTGCGCGCGGTAGGGCATTATCGGATTGGGCCGAGGCGAAGCTCTACGAGATCATCGACAAAGTGAACTCGTCAATGTCGGCAGATGCATGTGTTGCGGGCGCAGGGGCAGATTGGGAGGAGGCGCAACAGGCATTTTACGACCAGCCTCCTCTTGAGGGACTTCCCGCTATACCTCCATAGCCGTTAAGGTCACCTCGAATCGAGGAGCATTCGGCCGGCATGAAGAACCTGCACAGACGTTTCCCCTGCATAACCGACATGGAAGCTTCCGCCGCGCGGCGCATGCCGGGGTTCGTCCATGACTATCTGGTCGGGGGCCTCGGGCGCGAGAGCAGCGTGCGGCGCAATATGGCGAGCTTCGATACGATCGAACTCATGCCCCGTTACTTGTCGGACGCACCATCACCGGATTTGAGCGTCACGCTTTTCGGAAAGCGTTTCGAGGCCCCGTTTGGGGTTGCACCACTTGGGCTTGCCGGGCTGCTATGGCCGGGGTGTGAAGTGCCTTTGGCGCAAGCGGCGAAGGCTCACAATATCCCGCATGTGCTCTCTACCTTCGCCAACCGGTCGATGGAAACCATCGGTCCCGAAGTCGGCGACAATGGCTGGTTCCAGTTCTATCCTCCAAACGACCCGGTGATGGAGCTCGACATGCTCGAGCGCGCAAGGTGCGCCGGCTATCAGACGCTGGTGCTGACCGTCGATGTACCAGCGCCCACCCGTCGCGAGCGCGATATCCGCAACGGTATGTCGGTTCCGCCGATCCTTGATGCGCGCACGCTGCTCCAGATCGCCACCCATCCGCGCTGGGCGCGCCATGTGCTGCGCCACGGCATTCCTGATTTCGAGAACCTGTCACCCTATTTTCCAAAGGGCGTATCGCTGAAGGAATCAGCTGCCTTTGTTGGCCGTGTTATGACCGGCCATCTCAGCACCGAGCGCGTGCGTCGCCTACGCGATGCCTGGAACGGGAAAATGCTGATCAAGGGCGTATTGGATGCCACCGAAGCCGAGGCCTATATTGCGCTCGGCACCAACGGCCTTATCGTCTCCAACCATGGTGGTCGACAACTGGATGCAGCACCCACCGCGGTCTCTGTTCTGCCCGGCATCCGCAGCAAACTCGGCCCCAGCGTCCCGATCCTCGCCGATGGCGGCATCCGCTCCGGCCTCGACATCGCCCGTATGTTGGCGCTGGGAGCTGACGCTGTCCTGCTGGGCCGACCGTTCATCTTTGCTAGTGCGGCCATCGGGGTCGAGGGCGGCGACCACCTGATGACCATTCTCAAAGCGGAACTGTCCGGCGCCATGGCGCAGCTCGGATGTCGGACCGTTGCGGAGCTGCCGTCATTCCTTCACAGCTCGCATTAAAATGGCGCATGAGATGTCTTCATGACCGTCCTTGATGACCTTATCGACGCTCTTGGCCCGGATGCAGTTCTCGTCGGTGTTGCCATCGGTGAACGCCATCGCAGCAATGCCAGCACCACCGGACGCGCACTTCCGCTTGCGGTGGTGTACCCATCGAGCACGCAACAGGTCTCGCGGATACTTGCCATCTGCGACCGTCACCGTCAGCCGATCGTGCCGCAGGGTGGCCTCACCGGTCTTGCAGGCGGCGCAAATGCGGCGGGTGGCGAGATTGCACTGTCGCTCGAGCGATTGTCCGGGATCGAAGAGATCGACGCCGATGCAGGCACGATGACGGTGCTGGCCGGCACACCGCTCGAAATCGCCCAGCGCGCTGCGGAAGAAGCGGGCCTGCTGTTGCCGATCGATCTTGGAGCGCGCGGTTCCTGCCAGATCGGCGGCAATCTTTCCACCAATGCCGGTGGCATTCGCGTCATTCGCCACGGGGTCACCCGTGACAACGTGCTCGGGCTGGAAGCTGTCCTTGCCGATGGCACCGTGTTGACCTCACTCAACAAGATGATGAAGAACAACACCGGCTATGATCTGCGGCAATTCTTCATTGGTTCGGAAGGCACGCTTGGCATCATCACCCGTGCCGTGCTGCGCCTTCGCCCCCTGCCCGCCGCCCGGCTGACAGCGCTCTGCGCCTTGGAAACCTATTCCGATGTCGTCGCACTTTTGAAATTTGCGCAGCGCGAGCTTTCCGGGCTGTCAGCTTTCGAGGCGATGTGGGAGAACTATTTCCGCTTTAATGCGGAGGCGCTGAGGCTTACGCTCTTCGAAAGGGCAACGCCATTTGCGGTGATCGTCGAACAGGATGTTGGCGGTACCGCCGAAGACAAGGACCGGTTCGAGGCCTTCCTCGGCAAAGCCGTCGAGGACGGCATCGTCACGGATGCTTTGATCGCCCAGTCGGAAAAGGAAGCCCGTACCTTCTGGTCGGTGCGCGAAGGTCATGCGATGGACCAGCGGCTGCCGGGCCTCGTCAATCTCGACATCAGCCTGCCCATCGGTCGGCTTGACGATTTCGCTCGCGACTGCGAGGCGGCCCTTCGGGCGCGTTTCTCCAACGCCCATGTCTCCTTCTTCGGCCACGTCGGCGACAGCAACTTGCATGTGGCTGTCTGGATCCAAAACAGGGGCGAACACGAGCTGCATGAAATTGATACGATCGCCTATGACCTCGTGCGGAAATACAATGGCTCGATTTCCGCCGAACATGGCATTGGCACGCTGAAACGCGATTTCCTCGATCATTCCCGCAATGAAGCCGAACTCGCCGTCATGCGACGGATCAAACGAGCGGTCGATCCGAACGGCATCCTCAATCCGGGCAAGGTTTTGCCGGTTTAACTAGCCTTACAATGACAGGCGTTGGCGTCCCCGTAGCAGACGGGACAGCCGGGTTCATCCCGTTTGACATCGCCCCGACAGATGAGGAATATGCTGTGATAGATCAACCAAGGGGTGTCGGGCCCTTCGCGCGTTACGAAAGCTGCGCTGGGTGGCTCTTTGGCTGATACTGGAACATTCTGCTTCGTCAATTCCTCAAATCCGGAGCAAGGGACCAATGGCCGATACAGGCAAGAACGCGAAGGCTCCCATCGCCCTGGCGGTGATTTCCGGCTATCTGATCCTGCGTTGTTTATGGCGGGTGTTCATCCCCGGCAGTGAATATGCGCTACCACCTTGGCCCATTCTCTCGCTGATTTTCGACACTCTTTTGATGGCAAGCCTCTTCATCTTCAAGCCGCAGGTCCCTGTCGCTCGCCCGGATGATCCGGTCCAAATCCGCTATGCCACCCCGTTGTTTATGGGTGGAATAGTAGCCACCGCAATCATGGTGCTGATCAGAATCTCGAGCGACAAGGGGTGGTGGACAGGGCACATGATGTAAGCATTCGTCAAAAACCGTAGGGCAGACACTGCAGGACATCCCGTTTCGCCATTCAACCGCACCATCTCCGCCCCCAGTGACTGTGTCACACGATTTCACGCTCAAGCTTTCCCTTGAAATCGCCCGCTGTGGCCACCTTCAATCTCGCCGACCCGACAAATAAACCGCCACGCTTAGGAAAATGTTCTTGACTCTCACGCAGAAAATGAGAACATTACGGGAACAAAACAGAGGAAATTTGCCCCATGAGTGAAAAATTCATCGTCATGCCATTCAAGAAAGTTCGCGGCGGGCTGGCGCCGGGTGAAATGCGTCAGGCGTCGAACGCCATCAGTGCGGAGAAGATCGCGACCGCCATGGCACCTCGACACGTCGGCGTTGCGGCCTACGCGGTTCAGGTTGATGAGGAAAGCGGCGATATGAGCAGCCCGCGCGTCCTTATCCAGTTCGGCGAGATCGCCGACTTGGCCGCATGAGGAAGGGAGACTGCCATGCGCAACACGCAAGAGGTCCTGGAGAGAACCCAACTTCTCCTCGCAAAGAACCGAGCATTTCGCGAGCGCTGTGAGGCGGGCCGCGATGAGCTTCGAGCGCGCATCGAAGTGGCCCAGATCAAACGCGGCCAGCTGTCTTTTGTATTTCCGACGAAAACTCAAAGTCGCAACCATTGAGCCGCGGCTAGCGTCCCACGTTCCGCCCCATTGAAAATTGAACATTCCCTGCGCTGTGAACCACACAGGAGAGCCGACCCGTGCGCCCAATGAAGTCCCTCCCCTGGAAACGGCAGAACCGCCGGAATTCGATGAATACGCCGCCACGCTGATCTGGCACGACGGTGACAAGGCTGCGGCGATCCGCACCTTGCTCGCTGATTGTCGCCATCTCCGCGAGCAACTGGCGCTGTCGCGTATTGCAATGAGCCTGGGATTTACGCGCGGGTGGATGCCTTCGCCGGACAGGAATGATGCCTGAAAAGCCACTGGCGTGAGATGATCCATTCGGCATTGCTGGCTGGCTGGCCAATCTCAAGATGAACGGCCAATTCACGTTGCATTCAGTCAGGAAGGCTCATGGTGAGCCACAGTCTTGAAAGGATGTCCAAATGAGAAAGATAATCCAGATCATCGGTGCCGCTGCTGTTGCTGTGGTGGTAGGCCTTACAACATTTACGCCGGTTTCGGCCGCTCCATTCGTCCCTGCAGGGAGGCAAGTGACGTCTGACGTTCAGACCGTCCAATATCGCCACAGAGACGACGACGGCCCGCGTTGGAAAAGACGATATGAACGTCGTCACTACCGTGCTGAGCGACGCTATGACCGTCGCGGCTACTGGAACGGGCACCGGGGTTATCGCGAACACCGCCGGCACAGGCGCCATTATGATGGCTACTACGGCGGCCCCGGTTTCCAGATCATCATTCGCTAGGTGGTCATAGAGTAAGAATAAGCTGTCATTCCGAAAGGCGTGGCGGCTTTTTCGCTGGCGGCGGTAAAAGGAACATTGGGCTTGGCAGCGCGGGTCTCCGGCAAAAGGGAAAAATCTCATGGATTTCGCATCTCGAAATGCCTGATTGACGACCCTCACCAAATTGTAGAATTGCAAGAAGCGCTGGACTACCCCGTCCTCGACTTGAGCCAGAGCGGCCGGCTGAACAGCTCGCGCCGCAACTGAGCGGACGTCCCGCTGATCGCTTACTCGTGCGTTTTGTCGATGGCCGCGACGTGGCCCGCTAGCATCCCAACCGGAGGGGGTGCCGATGGTTCACGAAAATCACGTTGCAGGCGCAATAGTTGCAGGCCTCAGGAACGGGAAACTGGACACATCTCCATTTTGGGAAAGACGACTGAATTGTTTTTTCGCGTAGGAAACGCAACTTCGCCGGTCTGAAACGGCACGCTAACGGGATCGACCCGCTTGGAATGGCCGCCGTATGCCGGCCTGCAAATAGCTGTTGACGCTGTGCAAGAATGCCGGATATCAGACAGCGGGTCCCGCTCCCGGCGCGAAATGGTTCTGCATGGACACTCTTCGGTATTATACCAGTGCGCAGGTCGCATCGGACTTGATCACTTACTCGTTCTGCACGCTGGTGACCGATTTCACCCGGTACGAAAGTATGGTCAAGTCGTTTCGGCATCTCGGGTTCGATGCGGGCGATTGCGAATTTCTTTACATCGACAATACGGTTCGCAACCAGGCTGACGCGTTTTCTGGTTACAACTCTTTTCTGCGCAAGGTACGAGGCCGCTATGTCGTCCTCTGCCACCAGGACGTCACCGGCCTTGACGACGGGCGCGAAGGCCTGGATCGACTGTTATCCCAGCTGTCCGGGCAGGATCGGTTCTGGGCGCTGTGCGGCAATGCGGGCGTGGATGGCAGTGGCCGGCGCTGCATCCGGATATCCGACCCCTATTCCCCCGACCAGTCTATCGGGGGCCCTTTTCCCCGCCGTGTCGTCAGCCTCGACGAAAATTTCATCGTGGTCCGGAACGAGGCAAATCTGGCGCTGTCGCGGGATCTGTCGGGCTATCATTGGTACGGGGCGGACCTATGCATCATCGCGGACATTCTCGGCTGGACGGCCTACGTCATCGATTTCCATGTGTGGCATGACAGCAAGGGGCATATGGATGATAAATATATGCTTCTTCGACGCGGCCTGCGCGAGAAATACCGCCGCGCGTTCCGGTCCAGGGTGCACAGGGTCGTGAGTGAACGCAACATTTACCTATCGGGGCAGCGGATTGTTCCGGCAATCATCAATGGAGCGCTGGATCTGTCCATCTGGCTCTATGCGCATTTCAAGCGGCTAGTCCTGTCGAAGATGAAGCATCGATAGAAAGAAAGCACGCCCACCCCACAAGCGCTGATTTCCCGCTCCGATTAGGGCAAGAGGGCTGGACTGGTCCGTCCATTGTTTGCGGACATTGGCACTCCTTTTCGCGGGTTCGCCAGCGCCGATTAATCTCCCTCCGGATGCACAGCACCTTCCCGAACACGATCAGTTGCCTCAACAAGCGCGCCGGTCTATCTGGCATGATCGCGAGCAAGGCACGTCACTGCTAGCGTGAAACCGGATCGTTTTCTCCGGCGTCATGCGCTGCTCCACCGCAGTGAATACGGGATAGATCCAATACCGACGATGCCGGATGGCCGCAACAAGCGAACCGATGGCGTATATCGTGACGAGCTGGCCGATGGCGGAGGGTGCGACAGCCAGGTCAGCGCTCATCTGCGGCAGAAGTCCTGCCGGCAGCGATTCCGTCAGAATGGTGATAAAGCCAGCCATGGCAAGGGCAAGCAGGGCCGCCATCGGCAATCGGCCGTCGCCTGGCCTTGCGTTCGCCGGACGCTTCTCCGGGATCGAACAGGACATGGCTTTCAACCGGTCCTTCCGAGTTTAGGCAGAACCAGGTCGCCGACGCTGTATGTGTGGAATTCGCTGGTCGAGACAGTGTCCAGCCTGCGGAATTTCTCAACGAAAACAGGATCCGAGAAGAACTCGTCCACATTGCCCGCGCCCTGGATCGCTTCGATGTTGACCACGGTCAGCCCGTCCGTGCTCTTGGCCAGATTGCTCCAGAGAAATCCCGGCTTTCTCTCTGCCACATAGTGGACGACGTCCTGGATGATCTGAAATGCCTCATCTTGCTTGCCCGGATGGGCGTGAATGACGTTGACGATAAAGGTGGTCGGTTCCGGCAATGCGACAAAGCCGGCTGGGGACTGCGTAGTCATGTATTTTTCCTTTCACGAAATCGGCCTTGTTCGCCGTGCCCCCTAGATATTGGTCGGCCGATAGGCGATAAATAGGCGCGTATTCCGATGAGTACGGAAACTTATTCCTTAATAGGCCCAGTTATGGACAAGCTTGGTACGCTCGGCATCTTCGTGCAGACGGCAGAGGGCGGCAGCTTTGTCGCCGCGTCACAACGGTTGGGTCTCTCCAGTTCGGCCGTTGGCAAGGCAATTGCGCGTCTCGAGCAGGAGATGGGTGTGCGCCTCTTCCACCGCTCGACGCGCAGCATGACGCTGACCGAGGAAGGCAGTTTCTTTCTCGACAGCTGTCGCCGTATCCTGTCCGAACTGGATTCGGCGCAGGCGCAGCTTTCAAGGTCGCACGGCAAGCCTCGCGGCTTGCTGCGGGTGAGCTTCCCGCTGACCGGGATGCTGCTCATGCCAGCGGTATCGGCATTCATGAAAGCTTACCCCGAAATCAATCTGGATCTGGATTTTACCGATCGTCTCGTTGATGTGATCGAAGAGGGTTTTGATGCCGTTGTCCGCACCGGCGAGGTGCGTGACACGCGGCTGATGAGCCGCAAGCTTGGCTCATTCAGACACCGGATCGTGGCCTCACCCGACTATCTGAGAACCGAGGGCAGGCCCCAGACCCCTGAAGACCTGCTGGGTCATCGCTGCATGCATCATCGATATGCCAATTCGGGCAAACTGGAACCATGGCCCTTGGCAAGAGACGGCAAGGACCTGCGCATCGCCCTGCCGACGACGACAATCGCCAGCACGCTTGAACCGCTAATTCATCTTGCCGAGAACGGCTTTGGCATAACCTGCCTGCCATATTTCGCGGTGGCTCAACAGCTGGGGGAAGGCAAGCTGATCCCGATACTGGACGACTTTACGGCCGAGACGGGTGTCTTCCGCGTCCTGTGGCCAACGAGCCGTTATCTATCCCCGAAAATTCGCGTGTTCGTGGATTTCATGGCTGATAATCTGTTCGCGTCAGAGAGGCCTACAGGTCATGCAAATGGAGAGAACGCTGGCTAGAGTTTTCAGCCACCTCAACGCTTCCTGTTGGCACATTCCGGTCAATCCGAAAGATTCCAATAATCCTGGCAGGTAATTAACTGTATCATTCCAAGGAAATTGATTCCGCTTAATCAAGCTGATCGACACGGTAGAATCGGGGCAAATCACAGCCCGTGAGGCAGGAAGCTGCGTCCTATGGCGTTCGAAAACGATGAAAATGGCAGACGAGCTATTCGCTGCGCACCGCCGCTTGGTGGCGCCGGCTTTTCGCCAATTCGACAAAACGGCGCTTCACCTGATCGAACAGCGCCGGCGGCAAAGGCCCGTGATAGCCGTTCTCGCTGTCGATCGGCCGAACATCGGGCCCGGGCCAGACAAAGCGATTGCTTTCCGTCAGCACGATCCAGGAGCGCTCGTCGTCAAGGCCGAGCCGCCGTTTGGTGGCTGCCGGGATTTCGATAGCATCAGCAGGATCAGAGGGTGGCGTGTGCGTTACCGGCAGCACGCGCACAATGGGCGTTCCGTCCTCAAGCGCCGCAACCAGCGCCAGCACAAGAACCGGGCGATCCTTGTCGCCTTCTTCACGGCCTTCCAGATGCTGCCAGTGCCAGAGGTAGGAATAGCGAAAGATCCAGCCGACTTTTGGTTCAGCTGGCAGCATTCTTTCCCGTCACCAGTTCGCTATCCAGATGATCGAAACCCGGCTCCATGTCCGACGCCTCGACCACTGCCAGATCGTCGTCGCCGAGCATCGCTGTGACCTCGACGCGTCGGTCGCGGCGGGCCAGGCGCAGATAGTCTTCGTAGGCGATCAAGACCGTCCGCGGCCGGCCGTTCTTGGTAATGATCACCGGCTCACGCACGGCGGCGTCCTGATAGGCGCCAAAGTTCTTGGATACGGCAGCTGCCGTTACGGTCGATGTCATCACCGCCTCCTGTTTTCCGTAAAGTACGGGATTTCCGGACTTTATTCAAGTCCACGACCAAAGACACGGAAGATCCATGACCAGTAATCCGCTTTCCGACAAAGCCATCGACACGCGTCGAGTCTACGGCATGATTTCGTTCCCTCGAGCCCAGCAGTCAAGTTCCGAGTCTTTCTGGTTACCGTCATGCCAAATTTGCCTTTGACGAAATGCGTCATGCGACTTTTTGCGCCCGGCACGTTGCAATTCGTGCTTAACATATCCGCGTGAATGCGGCGCGACCTGAACCACCCCCGCACCTTTGCGTCGTGGGATGGACGTCTGCAAGCATTTAGAGGTAGCCCTGAACTTAAAAGGACACAGATATACGGCTAGTCGACTAGGCTGTGTGGACGAATTGCGAGTGGTATAATTTGGGGTTTTCTTGGCGAATCTGTTGTGATTCATAGGGTTCCGACCGAATCGGAGGTAGGGATCGATGTCGACGCGGATGGACGAAGAAGATTGGGCGCACACACTGGCCGTGTTTCGGGCTTGCCTTCCCCGGCGCGGGCGCAAGGCTGCTGATGATCGCCTGTTCCTGGAAGCCCTTCATTTCTTCGCGGTTGAGAATGTGCGCTGGCGTGCGTTGCCGGAGCGTTTCGGCCATTGGAACTCGGTCTGGAAGCGCTTCGACCGGCTGAGCAAGGCCGGCGTGTTCGAGGCCTTTTTGAAACCTTGGCCTCCATGAGCGCATCGGCGCACCTGATCCAGATGTTCGATTCGACCATCGTTCGCGCGCATGTCTCGGCGGCCGGCGCAAAAGGGGCAAAAAGGTCAGGCGCTCGGACGCTCACGCGGCGGTTTCACAACCAAAATCCACGCCAAATCGGATCGTTCCGGGGACATCATCGCCTTCGACCTGACCGGCGGCGAAGCATCAGATGCACCCATTTCCAGACCCTGCTCGACATCGGGCCGGACATCACACCGCGCGTTGCGATTGGCGACAAGGGCTATTCCAGCAAGGCGAAGCGAAGCGGTAAACAATGCCACCGAAGGTCAGGAACACCATGCCGGCTGAGAATACCCGAATCCAGGGGTGCGCTCCTGCGAGCGCCATTGATGTCCAGGCCGACGATGCGCGACAGACCCATACAGACCATCAATTTGCCAAGGGTAGTTCGGCGGCGACCAGGTGCTGTGGAGATGGGACACGAAGTCGAAATGAAATGGCCGATCTGGGTCAAGTGGCGGGCATCCTCACTGGTGGCAAGAGCCGGCAGAGATCGAAAAGGGCGGTGGTGCCCGCTATTGCGGCGCGTAGACAGCCGTGCGGCCCGGGCGCAGCGCAGGGATATTGACGCGGGAGTTCCCGCCCCACCGATGCGAGAAATCATAGAACAAGCGAAACCCGGCCGCAGGACGACCGGGTTCGGGGAGCTGGTTGTGGTCGGCGGCTCAGTAGCCGTAGCTGTTATAGCTGTTGTAGCTCTTCTTGACGAAGTAGTGCTTCTTGTGGCCGTAGCCATGGCTCTTGTAGCCGTACTGCTTGTGACCGTAGCTCTGCTTGTAGCCGTAGGACTTGTGGCCGTAGCTCTTGGAGTAGCCGTAGGACTTGTAGCCATAACCACCAGCTTGCGAAGGGGCGGCGAACGAGACGGCGGCGACAGCGGCGACGATGGCGGAGATGATGAACTTGCGCATGGTGTTTATCCTTTGATCCGGGTTGCGGATGAGTTCGTCTCATCCAGTGACCCGACAATGCCATGTGCTTCACAACCGCGCTGTTTCCCATGGAACAGGCTGCATTTTATCCAGGAGCTGAGAGAGCGGCCGCCCCCGCTCTCTTAGCGGTTTAAGCAATGAAACGTTTTATCGCCTCGACTTCAGTCGGGCGGATGTCGTGTCCGCCGCTGTGCCATTCGAGATCGACGTTTGCCTTCTGTGCCGTGAAATAGTCGGCCAGGCTCTGCGTCAGCGGCGCCGGGCAGATCGGGTCGCGCTGGCCGGCGGTGATCAGGATTTTCCGGCCGGCAAGCGCCGGATTGCCCTTCGGTCGAAAAGGAATGAGCGGATGCAGCAGCATGGCCTTGTCGAACAGCCCTTTCTCGATCAGTAGATTGGCGAGGATGTTGGCGCCGTTCGAAAAGCCTAGACCGATTATCTCGGAAGCCTTGTGTGCCGACGCGAGCGCCTCGACGAAGCCTGCCATCTTGTCCGTCGCCCGGGCGAGATCGGCCATATCGTAAACCCCTCCCCAGTGCGGCGGAAGAAACGCGCCGCTCCATGTTCGGAAACATCGCCCCGCGGCGAGACGATCGTCGCGTCAGGCAACAGGTCGCCGGCGAAATCGAAGAACTGCCGCTCGTCGCCGCCCGTTCCGTGAAACACGAAGAAGATCGGGCGGGTCGGCGCACCGGCCTTCAATCGATGCACATATCCCTTGTCGATAGTGTTATTGGTCATTGTCGTGCTCCCTCAGCCATCCAGCTTCTGCAGGTTCTGTTCGAGGATCGGCCGCAGATGCTTGTGCTGCTGCGGCAGTTTCAGGGCCTCGCCGAGATGTGCGGTGTCTTCGTCGCGGTCGAAACCAGGCTCGTTGGTGGCAATTTCGAACAACACGCCGCCCGGCGTGCGGAAGTAGATCGCCCAGAAATAATCGCGGTCGATCACTGGCGTCACCTGATAACCCGTATCCATGAGCGCCCTGCGCACTTCGAGTTGCTTTTCGCGATTTTCTACGGCGAAGGCGACGTGATGTACCGAGCCTGCACCCTGCTGGCCGCGGGCGATATTCGGCATGGTTTCGAGATCGATCACACCAGCATTCCCCGGAACGAGAAGACGGGTGGTGCCGTCGCGGATCTCCATTATTTCATAGCCCATGAAGGCCAGAAGCTCGCGTGTTGCCCCTTCATCGCGCAATCGCATGGCGACTGAATGGAAGCCACGGATCGCATGGTCGGCATCGACGCCGTTGCCGGTCCAGGGCGCGCGGGGATCGTCCTTGACGCCCACGAGTGCGAAACCATCACCATCAGGACCGGCAAAATTCAGCCGGCTTTCCCCAAATGTGGTGTCAGCCTTCAGCCCCGTGACACCCCGCGTGGAAAGCCGGTCGGACCAGTAGCCGAGTGCGCTTTCCGGAACCGAAAAGACCGTCGTGCCGACTTCGCCGGTGCCTGGACGGCCGCGGCCGATATTCGGGAACGGAAAGTAGGTCATGACCGAGCCCGGCGCCCCGGTCTCGTCGCCATAATAGAGGTGGTAAACATCAGGTGCGTCGAAATTGACTGTCTTCTTGACGCGCCGCAGGCCGAGCGTATCCGTAAAGAAACGGTTGTTGGTGCGGGCATCAGCCGCCATCGAGGTGACGTGGTGCAGCCCCTTGATCTGGGTGAGCATGTTTTTGACCTTTCGTGCCCGCTTGGCGCGGGCTGTTATCGATGGAGCTTAGATGAACCTGCTGTGGCGTTTTCGATAGATCATGCTTGCAAAACGGACTGTCCATCAAAGTTGAACGAAACAGCCATGTCGTTCAGTCAACCGCCGATTTTTCGCGGTAAACCGACACGACCAAAAGTCGATTCAGAGGGCCATGAAAAACTAAAAGTTGACAGGAAGCCAGAGAAGGTCTATTTCTGCGTCATCGATAGTTGTTTGACTGATATTTGTTTTTGCCAGCGCTTTGCGCCTCTGACGAACTTCCCCGTTCAAAAATCGAGATACCACCCACCGTGCGTCGCACGGCGGTAATTTTATTGCTATGAAAGGGTTCGTTATGACCACTGGCACAGTTAAATGGTTCAACGCCACCAAGGGCTTCGGCTTCATTCAGCCTGACGACGGCGGCGCCGACGTTTTCGTTCACATCTCTGCTGTCGAACGCGCTGGCATGCGCGAAATCGTCGAAGGCCAGAAGCTTGGCTTCGAGATGGAGCGCGACAACAAGTCGGGCAAGATGTCTGCTGGCAAGCTTCAGGCTGCCTAATCGGAATTTGTCTCTCCGGTGACCACGGATGTACTGGCACTGTCGATGAGACATTTTCCAAACGGAGGTCAGGCAAATTGCCTGGCCTTTTTTCACGGTCGTTCCCGGCCGTAAGGAGCGCACCCGTCGAATGGACGCGGTGCCCGTCTCCCAAAGAATGTTTCGCATGCGTTTCTAGAGTTCATCGGACCTGGACATGACATGCCCCTGATCCAGGATACGAGATTGACCGAGAATTCCACCAAGACACGCGATCAGGCTGAATCGGCTTTCAGCAAGACGCAGACGCAATTCATGGCCCGCAGCCGTACAATTTCCGAAATCGATGCTGTAACGCTTGAGCGCGATGCAAAGACTTTGAGACTGCGTGAACTTCGCCTCGAAAGAGAGGCCAATGCCGTGCCTGTCACAAGCAAGCCGACAAAACGCAAGTAAGCTCCTGATAGACACAGTCTGTGAAAATGATCGGCAACGCTGGCCGAATTGCTTCTGATCTGTGTATAATAGCTCTATTCCGGCCGGATTCCGCATGGCGGCCCCCGGGAACAAGCGTCACCGAACGACCTGATACCGACCCCGATACCGACAAGGACGACCTAGGTTTGAGACACCCGAACGAAAATGGCTTTGCCGATAGACGCAAAGCAGCGGACGAAGCCAAAAAGCAATTGTTGAAAAAATTTGCGACAGCACCAAAGCCGGATGATCCGGAAATGGTCGCAAAGCGCCTGGAGCGCGAAGCCATCGCGGCTGCCCGCGAAGCGCGCCGTGCTGAACGCGAGCTTTTGAAGCAGCAGGAAAACGAGCGTCAACTTGCCGAAGCCGCAGCTCGCACCGCAGCGGCTGATGCCGAGGCGCGTGCAGACGCCGAAGCCCGCGAAACCGCTGACCGGGATCGCATTTCCCGCGTCATTGCCGACGAAGCAGAGCGCAAGGCTGAACGCGACAGGCGTTATGCCGCCCGCAAGGCACGCCAGCGCTAACCCGTCGTCACACTGTTCAGAACACCCGCTTCGGCGGGTGTTTTGCGTTATGACGCTTTGCGGTTCCCCGGCTCGCCGTTCTACTCTAGATTAGGACCAAGAACATTCGGGGAAGGAGCCCGCGCATCTCGTGAGGAACCGGTTTCTCTTGGCGCTCTGCGTTTTGCCAATCGTTGTGATCGTTTTCGCCTATCAGGGCGGCGTTCTGGCGACGCGCAGCTTTATGGATGAGGCATCGCTTCAGGCGGGAACAACGCTCCGGCTCGCCGTTTCGGCACTGGGCGGCCATCTCAGCCGCTATGAACCGCTTCCTGCCCTGATCTCGGATCACGAGGGCATCGAGACCCTGATCAGCCAACCGGCGGATCAACGTTTGCGTAACGAGGCCAATGTCTACCTGAAGTCGATCAATACGCTGCTGGGCTCTTCCGATATCTACGTGATGACACTGGATGGCAATACGATTGCAGCGAGCAATTTTGACGGAGCCGCAAGCTTTGTCGGCCAGAATTTCAGCTACCGGCCCTATTTCCAGGAAGCAGCCAAGGGTATGCAATCACGCTTCTATGCGCTCGGCACGACGTCCTCGAAACGAGGCTATTATTTCGCTTCACCGATTCGTGTCGGATCGGAGATCAGGGGCGTCATCGTCTTCAAGGTGGATATTGACTCGATAGAGGCCTCCTGGCGCGGCGGCGAATACAAGATTTTTGTGTCTGATCCCGAAGGCATTATCTTCATGACCGGCAGCGCTGAATGGCTCTATTCGGGCATCCTGCCTTTGACGCCTGAGCGGCGGGCACGCACCGAGGCGTCGCGCCGATATTCCGACGCCAGTTTAACGGCATTGCCGATCGAGCGCAGTACCTCCGGTGACCATGAATTGATGACCGTCACGCAAGGGGGCGAGAGGCGGGAATATCTCGTCCTGTCGCAATATGTGCCGCAGGCGGACTGGACAGTGAACGTTCTGCTCGACACGAGTTCGGTGCGGACACAGGCTCGGACGATTGTCGCTGCCGGCATCCTACTGCTTTGCCTGGCCGGTCTTGCCGTTGCCATTCTCGTCCAGCGGCGGGCCCGACTTGCCGAGCGCATGCAGATGCAAATGGAGGCACAGAACGAACTGGAGCACCGCGTCGAGGAGCGCACCGCCGATCTCGCTCGTGTCAACCGGCGCATTGAAGAAGAGATCGCCGAAAAGCGTTTGACGGAACAGCAGTTGCGGCAGACCCAGGCCGATCTCATCCAGGCCGGCAAGCTGGCGGGCCTCGGTCAGATGTCGGCCGCCTTGTCGCACGAACTCAATCAGCCTTTGGCCGCTGCCAAAACCTATGCGGACAGTGCTGCGGTCCTGATCGACCGCAACCGCACCGACGAGGCGCGCGACAACATCCGGCGGATCTCGGCGCTGATCGACCGCATGGCATCGATCAGCCGCCACCTGCGCAATTTCGCACGCAAGCCGAATGAAGAACTCGCGGCCGTGCCACTCGACGAAGCCATCCGCGATACCGCAGAAATTGTTGCCGCGCGACTTGCTGCCGCCGATGCCCATCTGGAACTTGATCTTGGCGAGACGCCGCCGATCGTGCGGGCAGGCCCCGTGCGATTGCAGCAGGTTCTGGTCAATGTCATTTCCAATGCGGCTGACGCGATCGAGGGGCTGCCCGACCGGCGTATCCTCGTCTGGGCCCGGCGGGAAGGCGACAGGGTGGCGATCATTGTCCGTGATCATGGCCCGGGGTTTCACCATCGATAACCGAGCGCATCTTCGATCCCTTCTTCACCACCAAGGGCGTCGGCAAGGGCCTTGGTCTCGGGCTATCGATTTCCTACAATATCATCAAGGACTTCGACGGCAGTCTTTCCGTGACCAATCATCCAGACGGTGGTGCCGTATTTCGCATCGATCTTGACGCGGTCGCGCCTGCGCGCGAGGCCGCGGAATGAGCGAGCCGCGTATCCTGCTTGTCGATGATGAGGAAGAGCTGCGCCGTTCAACTGCGCAGGCACTGGAACTCTCCGGTTTCGAAGTCGATACCTTTGCAAGTGGAGACCAGGTGCTGGAACTGATCGGTTACAGCTTTTCCGGCGTCGTTGTCAGTGACATCCGCATGCCGGGGATGGACGGAATGACGCTTCTGGAGAAAATCCGTGAGATCGATGCGGAAGTGCCTGTCATTTTGGTCACAGGCCACGGCGACGTCCAGCTGGCGGTCAAAGCGATGCGCGAGGGGGCCTATGACTTCCTCGAAAAACCGTTCACCGCCCAACATCTCGCCGGGATCGTGCGACGCGCGATGGACCGGCGCAATCTCGTTCTCGAAAATCGCCGCCTGCGCGCCGTTGCTGGCAAGCGTGATGATATCGAAGCTCGCCTGCCTGGCCGAACGCAGATCATGGTCGATCTGCGCTATCGCCTGCGAGCCATAGGCGCGACCGACGCCGATACGTTGATCATCGGTGAGACAGGTGCCGGCAAGGAGGTGGTTGCCCGCGCCGTGCACGATATCAGCGCCCGCGCCAACCGACCTTTCATCGCCATCAATTGCGCGGCCCTTCCGGAAACGCTGATTGAGAGCGAACTGTTCGGCCACGAGGCGGGCGCTTTCCCAGGTGCCATTCGCTCCCGCTACGGCAAGTTCGAGCATGGCCGTGGAGGCACGATCCTGCTTGATGAAATTGGTTCGATGCCGGTGGACCTTCAGGCGAAGTTCCTGCGGGTGCTGCAGGAACGGGTCATTACCCGACTGGGATCAAACGAAACCGTCGAACTTGACGTGCGCTTTTTGGCTACCAGCAAAGTCGATCTCGGAGCCGAAGTCGCGGCCGGCCGGTTCCGGGCTGATCTTTTCTATCGGCTGAACGTCGCCACGCTCCACGTTCCATCGCTTGCCCAACGGCGCGCCGATATTCCGCTGCTGTTCCTCCAACTGGTACGGGAGGCATCCGCCCGTTATGGACGCGACGATATCGTCGTTCCGCCGGGTCTGACGTCTCAGATCGCGCAGCGCGATTGGCCGGGCAATGTGCGCGAATTGCGCAATGCCGCTGATCGGCTGGTTCTCGGTCTTGACCTCAGGCCGGGCGACGGAGCGGACGGCGTCGAACGGGAAACACCGCGCCTGGCTGACAAGGTGGCCGCTTTCGAGAAAAGCGTGATCGAAAGTATGCTGAATGCCCATGGGGGCAGCCTGCGTCCCGTCTACGAATCCCTGTCGATTTCCCGCAAGACGCTTTACGAGAAGATGCAGAAATACGGGCTGGACCGGAAAATTGCCTCCGGCGAAGCCTTGGACGATATTGAGGACAGCCGCCGCGGATGAGCATCTGTCTTCGTGTTCAGCGATTATGGGTGGATTTCCACCCATCAGTTCAGGGCATTGTTTCTGTATCCACCCATGGTGCAGCGCACGCTTTAAGGAAATCATAACTTCCGGGCCCGGAACGATTGCACGGGTGAATCACAACCGCGCAAATGCGTCATCCACGATCAGTGCGGGAGGAGCCGCGCTGGCTGGCCCATCTTCATCCGGGAGGACTTCGATGAAAATCCTGAACGCCATGCTTGGCATGACAGCACTTGCCGCAATTTCCCTATTCTCCACGACAGCGTCGGCGCAGACCTATCCGGATCGCACCATCACCATGGTCGTCCCCTTCGCCGCCGGTGGCCCCACCGACACAGTGGCCCGTCTCGTCGCCGAATCCATGTCGAAGGATCTCGGCCAGCAGATCGTCGTCGAAAATGTTGGCGGCGCAGGCGGCACGCTGGGTGCCGGCCGTGTTGCCGGCGCTGAAGCAGACGGATACACCGTGCTGCTTCATCATATCGGTATGGCGACCAGCGCCACGCTCTATCGCAAGCTCGCCTATGATACGCTGAACGCCTTCGAATATGTCGGCCTCGTCACCGACGTGCCGATGACCATCGTTGCCCGCAAGGACTTCGAACCGACCGACCTCAAGGGTCTGATCGACTACGTCAAGGCCAACAAGGATAAGGTCACGGTTGCCAATGCCGGCATTGGTGCGGCCTCGCATCTTTGTGGCATGATGTTCATGAGTGCGATCGAAACACCGCTGGTCACCGTTCCGTATAAGGGCACCGGCCCGGCGATGACTGACCTGCTCGGTGCCCAGGTCGATATCATGTGCGACCAGACGACAAACACGACGAAGCAGATCCTCGGCGGCACCATCAAGGCCTATGCCGTAACCTCGGCCACCAAGCTGCCGGTTCTGCCGGATGTACCGACTGCCATGGAAAGCGGACTGGCGGACTTCCAGGTCGGTATCTGGCACGGCATCTACGCCCCGAAGGGCACGCCTGCCGAAGTGACCGAGCGCCTGTCCAAGTCGCTGCAGGGCGCTCTCAAGGACCCGAACATCGTCGCACGTTTCGCCGAACTGGGCACCGTTCCCTCCTCTGAAGCCGATGCGACACCGGCAGCGCTGAAAGCCAAGCTCGAAAGCGAAATCGGCCGGTGGAAACCGGTTATCGAGGCCGCCGGCCAGTACGCCGACTAAGTATGTGCAATCGATCGATGCCGCCGACACCCGTCGGCGGCGTTCGTTGGAGCTTGCACGCGTTCTGCGCTTGCCGCCCTGTCCCTTTGCGGATGTGGGCAATGCGCGGGCAGACCTTTGGGGGTATCATGAAATCCGTTTCCTTCGATTCCACGAACGCAGCCTGCGGTGCGATCTTTGTCGCGCTCGGGCTGTTTTTCGCCTACCAATCCTTCAATCTCGACCTCGGCACGACGTTTCGCATGGGGCCGGGATATTTCCCGCTTGCGCTGGCTGTCGTCTTGACTTTGCTGGGCGTCGTCATCCTGGTTCAATCGACACAGATCGAAGGCGAGCCGATCGGGCCTATCGCCTGGCGGGGCGTACTGTTCATCCTGCCGGCGCCGATCTTCTTCGGCCTCACCGTACGCGGGCTGGGTTTCGTTGTCGCACTGTTCTTCACTGCGCTCATTGCCTGCTTCGCCTCGCAGAAAATGCGCCCGCTGATAGCGGTGGCCCTTTCGTTCGGCATCACCGTCTTTTCGGTCGCCGTGTTCAGCTATGCGCTGGGCCTGCCCTTCCAGCGCTTCGGCCCCTGGCTGCGATTCTAGGAAGACAGATATGGAACTCTATGACAATCTCGCACTCGGCTTCGCAACCGCCGGCAGTCTCGAAAACCTGCTTTTCTGCCTGATCGGCGTGTTGCTCGGTACGTTGATCGGCGTGCTTCCCGGCATCGGCGCCACGGCGACGATCGCCATGCTCCTGCCGATCACCTTTCAACTCGAGCCCGTCTCCTCGCTGATCATGCTGGCCGGTATCTACTACGGCGCGCAGTATGGCGGCTCGACCACGGCCATTCTGATCAACATGCCGGGTGAATCCTCGTCCGCTGTGACCGCGATCGACGGCTACCAGATGGCCCGAAAGGGTCGTGCGGGGGCAGCGCTCGCCATCGCGGCGCTCGGCTCGTTCTTTGCCGGCACGGTCTCGACCTTCCTCGTCGCCATCTTCGCTCTGCCCCTGACCACTATTGCGCTCAAATTTGGTGCGGCGGAGTATTTCTCGTTGATGATCGTCGGTCTCGTGGCCTCAGTCGCGCTGGCCCACGGCTCGATCATCAAGGCGTTGGCCATGCTGGCGCTCGGCCTGCTGCTCGGGCTTGTCGGGACTGATATCTATACCGGCACGCCGCGCTTTACGCTGGGTATTCGCGAATATGCCGACGGGCTGAACTTCGTGGCCGTCGCTGTCGGCGTCTTCGGCGTCGCTGAAATCCTGCGCAACCTAGAAGGCGAAAAGACCCGGACCGTGCTGATGGCCAAGGTCAGCGGCCTGATGCCGACACGACAGGATTTCAAGGAGATGATGTGGCCGGTCATTCGTGGCACGGGCATCGGTTCGGTGCTTGGCATCCTGCCCGGCGGCGGCGCAATCCTGGCGGCCTTTGCCTCCTACACCATCGAAAAGCGTCTATCCAAAACACCGGAAGAATTCGGCCATGGCGCCATCGCGGGGGTCGCCGGTCCGGAATCCGCCAACAATGCCGGCGCCCAGACCTCGTTTATCCCGCTTCTGACGCTGGGCATTCCCGCCAATCCCGTCATGGCACTGATGATCGGAGCGATGATCATCAAGGGCATCGTGCCCGGTCCCAATGTGGCGGTGGAACAGCCGGCCTTGTTCTGGGGCATCATCGCCTCGATGTGGATCGGCAATCTGATGCTTGTCGTGCTCAACCTGCCGCTGATCGGGCTCTGGGTAAAGCTCTTGACCATCCCCTATTACGTGCTTTTCCCGATCATCATGGCCTTCTGCTCGATCGGGGTCTACAGCGTCAACTCCAATGTGTACGACCTCTATGCCGTCGCCTTCTTCGGCCTCATCGGCTATACGCTGGTGAAGCTGCGCTGCGAGCCGGCGCCGCTCCTGCTCGGTTTCGTGCTCGGGCCGCTATTGGAGGAAAATCTGCGGCGGGCGATGATCCTATCGCGCGGCGATCCGTCAACCTTCGTGACACGGCCGATCAGCGCCGGTCTCCTATTCCTCGCAGCCGTCGTCCTCATCGTCGTCTTCCTGCCGAGCGTCAAGAAAAAGCGCGAGGCCGTGTTCACAGAAGAGGATTGAAGCCAGACCTCGTCTGCACCGGCTGAAACGACAAACGCCCGGCGAAAGTGCCGGGCGTTCTTATGAAAAGCAGTCATTGCAACAGTCTGATACTACTTGGCGCTATCCAACCGATTGATGGCCTCGACATTGCCGGCCGACGAACCGTTTGGATCAAATTCCGATTCCAGCCATTTGTCGACGATTGCCTTGGCCAGTTCCGAACCGATCACACGCGCACCCATGGTGATGATCTGGGCATTGTTGGATTTGGCGGCGCGCTCGGCCGAATAGGTGTCATGCGTCAGTGCCGCGCGGATGCCGGGCACCTTGTTGGCGGATATGGAAACGCCGATGCCTGTACCGCAGATCAGGATGCCGCGCTCGTTTTCGCCCGAGACGATCGTCTCTGCCAGTCCCCTGGACAGATCGGCGTAGAAACCCGACTGGCTGAGATTGGAAACTTCGATCCCCGGTTTTGTCGCGAGATGAGCCTCGATGATATCGAGGAGCGGTTTGCCCGCGCTGTCTGCGCCGATTGCGATCTTCATGACGGATGTCCTTTATGTTTGGGATAGTGTGGAGCTAGACGCGGATTGCCGCGGAGACTTTGGAAAGAATGTCGAGATAGCCCGCGACATCCCAGGCGGACCGGCCGATAAACAGGCCGTCGATATGGGGCTTGGTGACCAGTTCCTCGCAATTTCCGGGATTGACGCTCCCGCCGTAGAGTACGGGAACCGAAACGCCGAGCAGGGCTTTCGCCCATTCGGCAATTCGCGCATGGCGTTCATCGGCATAATCGGCCGAGGCCGGAATGCCATTGACGCCGATTGCCCAGACCGGCTCGTAGGCCAAGAGCACGGGTTTCCGCTTCACCTCGTCGTCAAGCAGGCCCAGCGCGCCCTCGACCTGGCGCCTGAGAACGGCATCGGCCTGACCGGCTTCCCGCTCGGCCAGTGTCTCGCCGATGCAGATCAAGGGTACGAGGCCATGTCTGACGGCAGAGGCCGTCTTCAGCCCGACGGTGCGATCCGTCTCGCCGAAATGCTCCCGGCGCTCGCTGTGGCCGAGTTCGACCAGATCGAGATTGCAGTCCTTCAGCATCAACGGAGAGATTTCACCGGTCCAGGCGCCAGCGTCGTCCCAGTGCATGTTCTGCGCACCGACCTTGACGCTGGTGGAGGACAGCGCGTCCTTGACCTGCCGCACAGCTGTAAAAGGCGGGATGACGAAGCGCTGCACGCGGGCATCGCGGGTGGCGTCAGCGCTCGCAAGACCCTCGGCAAAAGCCATGGCCTCAGCCAGCGTCTTGTTCATCTTCCAGCTGGTCCCGACCCAGACCGTATTCTTGCTCATAGAGCTTCCTCCTCGGCATTCGCCGCTACCTTGATGAGATTGATACCGGCTTCCCTCAGGGATGCTTCATGTGCCATGTCGATCTCTGCGCCGGTGAGCACGACATCGAAGCCATCAAGCGCCGTCAGGAAATGCAGTGCGGACTTGCCGAATTTTTGTGGTCGACCAGGAGATGGGTGCGCGCCGCAGACCGCATCATCTGCCGCTTGGTCTGGACCACCTCTTGATCCTGATGGAAGGCGGAAGCTCCGTGGATGGCCGAACTCGACAGGAAGGCGATATCCGCCCGCACCGCCCGCAACGCCTCTTCTGTGATGATGCCGAAGAAGCCGTTGAAGCGTTTGTTGTATTGACCCCCGAGCGAGATTAGCGTGATGCCGTTGACGCCGGAAAGCTTGCCGATGACGCCTAGATTGTTGGTGATGACCGTCAACGGCCGGATGGCGCTCAAATAATCGGCCAACGCCCCTGCCGTCGAGCTATCGTCGATGATGATGATCTGGCCCGGCTCAATGAAGCCTGCCGCGTGGGCAGCGATCCGATGCTTCTCGGCGGTGGCGATCTTTTCGCGGTAACGGAAATCGCTTTCGAATTGCGGGCTCGACTGGATCGACGCGCCGCCATGGGTTTTTCGCAGAAGCCCCGCCTGCTCGAGCTCATCGAGATCGCGATGGATCGTCATCCGGCTGACGTCGAAACGGCTCGCCATATCATCGACCGATGCCGACCCTGCATCCATCAGCAGATCCATGATCGCTTGCCGTCTGGCCTGTGGTTTCATCACGGCACCTTGTCGAACCTGCACAGCACCATAGCGCCGCGTGGAGGTGACTATCACAGATTTGCGATGAAAATAAACATAAATATGAGATAATGTGACTTTCTAGTGTGACATTTGGGCGTAAGTTGCTCGGGTAAGGAGCCCTGTTCAAAGTCGCCAGACCGGCAGTCATCTGTTAGGACGGTTGCACAGCAACTTTTCTCGGGAAATTAGTTGCTCAGGACTTCACAGTCGCCGAATTGCACGTCTTGTTCTTCCCCCATTGGAATACCCTATGCTCCTCGAGATTCTGAAGCCCGGAAAACGCCAAGATCGTTGGAAACGTCCGCGTCGCTTCGATCGTAATCTGATCGTGATTGGGGGCGGTTCCGCAGGTCTGGTTTCAGCCTATATTGCGGCGGCAACGAAAGCCAAAGTGACCTTGGTCGAGGCGCACAAAATGGGTGGCGATTGCCTCAACACCGGTTGTGTCCCGTCCAAGGCGCTGATCCGGAGCGCCAGGCTTGCCCATCAGATGCGCCACGCCGACCAATACGGACTGACGCCGCACCAGCCGCAGGTTCCGTTCGCGGATGTGATCGCCCGCGTGCACCGTGTCATCGCCGAGATCGAGCCCCATGACAGCATTGAGCGCTATACGTCGCTGGGTGTCGAGGTCCTGCAAGGCTATGCCAGGTTGGTCGATCCCTGGACGGTCGAAATTGCCCTTAACAACGGTGTGACACAGCGCCTGACCACGCGCTCGGTCATCATTGCCACGGGCGCGCAACCCTTCGTGCCGCCTCTTCCGGGCATTGAAGACGTCGGCTACCTCACGTCGGATACGCTCTGGGAGCATATGAAGGCCCGCGCGGAAGCGCCACGCCGGCTGATCGTGCTTGGCGGCGGGCCGATCGGCTGTGAGCTGGCACAGAGCTTCGCCCGGCTGGGATCGGCGGTCACTCAGATCGAGATGGCGCCGCGCATCATGATACGCGAGGACGAGGACGCATCCGAACTGGTGCGAAACGCACTGGAAGCGAACGGCGTGCGCGTCCTGACCAACCACAAGGCGCGCGCTTGCGGTGTCACGGACGGTCGGAAATGGATTGAAGTGGAGCAGGCAGGTGAGATGCGTCGGATCGAGTTCGATGATCTGATCGTCGCTGTCGGCCGCGCGCCGCGGCTGAAGGGCTTCGGGCTGGAGGAGATCGGCATCAATGTCGATCGCGTCGTCGAAACGAATGCCTATCTCCAGACAACCCATCCGCATATCCTTGCGGCCGGCGACGTCGCCGGCCCCTATCAGTTCACCCATGTCGCTTCGCATCAGGCCTGGTTTGCAACGGTGAATGCGCTGTTTGGCGATCTCAAGCGCTTTAAGGCGGATTACCGGGTCATTCCCTGGGCGACGTTTACGGATCCCGAGGTGGCGCGCGTCGGGTTGTCCGAAGCCGAGGCGAAAGAGAATAATGTTTCCTATGAAGTAACGCGCTACGGATTGGACGATCTCGACCGGGCGATAACCGACGGCTCTACCCGAGGCTTCGTCAAGGTCCTGACCGTACCGGGCAAGGACAGGATCCTCGGGGTAACCATCGTTGGCGAACATGCCGGCGATCTCATCGCGGAATTCGTGCTGGCGATGAAACAGGGGCTTGGGCTCAACAAGATCCTTGGCACGATCCACATCTACCCGACGCTGACCGAGGCCAACAAGATGGCGGCCGGGCTGTGGCGACGCAACCATATAAGCCCGCGCCTGTTGGCACTCGTCGAACGATTCCACAGCTGGAGACGCGGATGATAGACGCTCGCATCCTCCCCTGCAACGCGCAGCCCTTCAGCCCGTTGCCCGGATGCTCTCGCGCATGGGCATTTCAGCCGATGCGATAAGCCTTACGGGCTTCCTGGTGGGGCTGCTGGCCTTTGCAGCGCTTGCCACTGGCCATTGGACGGCTGGCCTTGCGTTGATCCTGGCAAACAGACTTTTTGATGGGCTCGATGGGGCGGTGGCGCGGCTCAATGGCCCGACGGACAGAGGAGCATTTCTCGATATCACACTCGATTTTGTCTTCTACGCGCTCGTGCCACTCGGCTTTGCCGTGCAGGATCAAGCCGTGTTTGCCCTGCCCGCGGCGGTCCTGATTGTCTCTTTTGTCGGAACCGGATCGTCCTTTCTGGCCTTTGCCGTCATCGCGGCCAAACAGGGAAAGCAGGCGGACGCCTTTCCCATGAAAGGCATTTACTATGCCGGTGGCTTGGCGGAGGGTTTCGAGACGATCGCTGTCTTCGTCTTCATGTGCCTGTTCCCACAGAACTTTCCCGTCATCGCACTTGTTTTCGCAGCAATCTGCGGCATGACCACCCTCCTTCGCTGGCACCAGGGCTGGGTGGTTTTTCCGGACCGTCTGGCCGCTCGTAAACGTCCGACACCTGAGTTCAGCGGCATGACAGCGTACATGGTGGAACTGCAATCGGTCGCGCACGTTGCTGCTCATCTGCGTGGTGAAGCAAGCCTCTCGCTTTGCAGGGAAGAATTTCTAACATCACGCTTGGACAGACATGCCGTTCACCCGGATTTGAGTTGCCGGTGATGCAATTTTTCGTTCTTGCTTGCATTGGCAGGGGTACTGCAATGGGCTCGGCCAAAGGGGATTTATCCATTGAACACGATAGAATTGGCGCTTTCACGGCGTGGCCGGAACGCAGGCAACTGGTATGTGCTCGCATCCCATAAAGACTGGTCGTGGACCATTGTCTGAAAACAACAACCACAGCAGCAGCCTCATTCGGCGCTACGGCCCCGTTGCGCTTGTCGTCCTTGGTCTTTTTCTCGCCTATGCATTTGGTCTCCAGGACTGTTTCAGCCTCGGCTTCCTCACGGACAAGCGTGATGAACTGCGGGCTTTCGTGGATCAGCGCTATGCACTTTCGGCGGCACTCTTCCTTGCAATATACATTCTGGCCGTGGCGGTTTCCTTTCCGGCTGCGTCCATCCTGACGATTTTTGGCGGGTTTCTGTTCGGCTGGATCTTTGGCGGCGCCTTGGTTGCGGTGGGCGCAACCATCGGCTCTGCGATTGTGTTTCTGGCAACCCGATCGGCCTTTGGCGGGTTCTTGCGCAACCGGGTTGACGGCATTGTTAAAAAGCTCGCAGACGGGTTTCGCAAAAATGCCTTCGGATATCTATTTGCCATACGGCTCGCTCCGGTCTTTCCGTTCTTCGTCGTAAATATTGCCGCAGCGCTGTTCGACATAAGCCTTGGCCGCTTCGTTGCCGCGACCTTCTTTGGTATCCTTCCCGGGACATTTGCCTATGCCTATCTCGGTCAAGGCGTCGATAGCGTGCTCGTTGCGGCAAAGGCTGCTGGCCGGGAAGCGACGATCTCCGATCTGGCAACGCAGGACATTACGCTTGCCTTTCTCATGCTCGCCGTCGTCGCCGCAATTCCCCCGATTGTTTCGCAGCTGCGGCAACGAAGCGGCAAAGCGTGAAGTGCGATGCGTAGTGAGAAACAATCTTTGAACCAAAATACAATGACACCTGCAGCGCCCTTTGGCGTTTCGAAATATCCGGGAGAAAGACACTTCATGCGTTCGATCACCAAATTCCTCGCGGCAACCCTTGTCGCCGGTCTGGCAGCCACTGCACAGGCATCCGATCTCGACGTCTCCGACTGGACGAAGATTGAAAAGGCGGCAGCCGGGCAAACGGTCTATTTCAATGCCTGGGGTGGCTCTGAAAACATCAATGCCTACCTGGAATGGGTCGGCGAGGAAATGAAGGCACGCTACGACGTGACAGTCACCCAGGTGAAGCTGGAGGATACGGCAAGCGCCGTCAGCAAGGTGGTTGCGGAAAAGGCAGCCGGCAAGACCGAAGGCGGCTCCGTCGATCTGATCTGGATCAATGGCGAAAACTTCGCTTCGATGAAGCGCCAGGGCCTGCTGTTGACGCCGGGATGGGCGACATCACTGCCCAACTGGGCGTATGTCGATACGGAGAACCAGCCGACAACCCTGACCGACTTCACCGAGCCCACCGACGGGCTCGAAAGCCCTTGGGGCGGCGCAAAGATGGTGTTTTTCTACGACGGCGCGCGGACCGACAAGGCTGGTTTGCCGGACAATGCAGCGCAGCTTTTGGACTGGGCAAAGCGCAACCCAGGACGTTTTTCCTACCCTGCACCGCCGGATTTCATCGGCTCGTCCTTCCTCAAGCAGGTCTTGAGCGAAACCATCGATGACCGCGCAAAACTGCGGGAGCCTGTTGACGAAGCGAGTTTTGAACGGACTGTCGAACCGCTCTTTGCCTATCTGGATCAACTCCACAAGGTCGCCTGGCGGTCTGGCAAGGCCTTTCCGCAAAACTATCCCGACATGAAGCAGAAGCTCGGGGATGGCGAGTTGGACATCATCTTTGCCTTCAACCCGGCGGAGGCGTCTTCGGCGATTGCGGCCGGCGAGCTGTCCGATACTGTCAGATCCTTCACCTTCTCCGGCGGCACGCTTGGCAATACCCATTTTGTTGCCATCCCCTACAATGCCAATGCAAGGGAGGGCGCACTTCTCACAGCCAATTTCCTGCTTTCGCCCGAGGCGCAGCTGCGCAAGCAGAATCCGCAATACTGGGGAGATCCGACGGTGCTTTCGATGTCGAAGCTTGCCGATGCGGACCGCGCAGCCTTCCAGGCGCTCGATCTCGGTGTTGCAACCCTGACGCCCGATAAGCTCGGCCCCGTCATTGCCGAACCACATGCAAGCTGGATGGAGCGCATCGAGACCGAATGGCGCCGGCGTTATGCCAGCGGAAATTGATCGGTGACCCACGTCCGGCCGAGTGCGCTCAAGGAAGCCGTGCCGTTGCGGTCTATGCGAGATCCGCGACCCTGTTGACGGTGGCATTGCTGACCTTGCCGTTGTCGTTCGGCCTGCTGGGCACGGTGCTTCCCGCACTCGGCTACCTGCCGGCGCTTGGCGGGCATGAATTTGGCCTGGCTCATTTCAAGGCGCTGCTTGCCGTTCCGGGGTTAGAGGCTTCCGTTCTGCTCAGCCTGGCAAGCGGCTTTGCAGCGACAGCCCTCTCAGTCGTGGTGACAGCCGTGTTCCTGGCAGCCTTTGCCGGAACACGCATGCTCAGCCGTCTGCAGCACGCGCTTTCTCCGCTGCTTGCCATTCCGCACGCCGCCGCCGCCTTCGGTCTGGCTTTCCTGATCGCCCCATCCGGCTACCTGATCCGGCTTGCCGCACCCTTTGCGGGGATCGACCGGCCGCCGGACCTCTTGATCCTGCACGATCCGCTTGGGCTATCCATGACGGCGGGTCTTGTCTTGAAGGAAATGCCGTTTCTCTTCCTTGTGTCGCTCGCAGCCTTGCCGCAGGTCGACCTTTTGCTTCGCGGCAGCTTTCTGCCTCGCTCGGCTATGGCCGCATCGCCGGCTTCCTCTTTCTGGTGTGGCCTGGCATCTACCGCCAGATCCGTTTTGCCGTCTATGCCGTCCTTGCCTATTCCAGTTCCGTGGTCGATGTCGCCCTGATCCTTGGTCCGAATCTTCCCGGAACGCTCGCCACCCGGCTGCTGGAATGGATGAACGACCCCGACCTTTCCAATCGCTTTCTTGCATCCGCCGGCGCGATCCTTCAGCTTGGAGTGACCGCGACGGCGCTTGTGTCCTGGTATGCTGTGGAACGGCTCGGCGGGGCAACACTTGCCGCGCTTCGAGGCCGCGGCCATCGCTTTCGCAACGACCGCGGCTTGAGAGTTGCCGCCGCAGGCGTGGTGGTTTTCATCTGCGCCACCGTCTTTAGCGGCATTGGTCTCTTGGCTGCCTGGTCGGTGGCGGGGCCCTGGCAGTTTCCGGATCTGCTGCCGCAGGAACTGACACTGCGAACCTGGCAGAATGCGCTGCCGCGCATGGGGACAGCGCTCACCACCACATTGGCGGCTGGCATCCTTTCGACGATGATTGCCGTGTTCTTGACGATCGGCTGCCTTGAGCGCGAGACGCAGACTGGACGAAACGGCGGACAAAATGCGCTCCTGCTGCTCTACCTTCCGCTAATGGTGCCGCAGATCGCCTTTCTCTTCGGCCTGCAGCTCCTGTTCATTGGCAGTGGGTCGTCCGACCGGTTCGCCGCCCTAGTTCTGGTGCATCTCGTCTTTGTCCTGCCCTACGTGTTCCTGTCCCTGTCGGATGCGTGGCGACATCTGGACAGACGCTACGACCTTCTTTCAGCAGCGCTCGGGCGTTCGCGCCTATCGGCGCTTCTCGCCATCCGCTTGCCGATGCTGACACGGGCGATCCTGACGGCCTTTGCCGTGGGCTTTGCTGTTTCCGTCGGCCAATATCTGCCGACCGTCCTGATCGGCGAAGGTCGGCTGCAAACGATCACCACCGAAGCCGTAGCGCTGGCGTCCGGCGGCAACCGCCGGGTGATCGGTGTTTATGCTCTTCTTCAGACCCTGTTGCCGTTCATCGCTTTTGCAGTTGCGTCTTTCGTGCCTGCCCTCTTCTATCGAAACCGCCGTGCCATGCAGGTCTGAACAATGACGAATGAAAGCAGCGCAACCGGGCTCATGCTGACCGGCATTGAGATCCGGCTTCACGACCGACAGCTCATTACCCTCTCGTCGCATGTGCCGCCTGCCCGTGTGCTGACCGTGATGGGACCATCGGGGTCGGGGAAGTCGACCCTGCTTGCTTATATCGGCGGATTTCTCGATCCGGTGTTTCAAGCGCAGGGACGCATCACCATTGGAGGAGATGACCTGACAGGCATTGCGCCCGAGGAGCGGCGGACCGGTATTCTCTTCCAGGACCCTCTGCTTTTTCCCCATATGTCGGTGGGCGCCAATGTGGCCTTTGCGGTTCCAGCAGGGATATCCGGCCGCAAGGAAAGGCAGCGCATCGCAGCGGAAGCGCTGACTGAGGTGGAGTTGGACGGCTTTGCCGACCGGGATCCCGCAACCCTCTCCGGCGGGCAGAAGGCGCGCGTCGCATTGACCCGCGTGCTCGTTTCGCGCCCGCGGCTGCTTCTGCTTGACGAACCGTTCTCCAAGCTGGACATGGCCCTTCGCCAACAGATGCGCCAGCTCGTCTTCGCAAAAGCCCGGAACGCCAACCTTCCGGTCATTCTGGTGACCCATGACGAGGCGGACGCAGAGGCTGCCGGCGGGGAGACCCACCGGATAGAAGGCAGTTTGGGATAGAGTTCGTGAACGCCAAGAATAACGGTATGTCCACGCGGATGAAAGCCAACGCCCAAAAGCGTGTCGTTCTTTTGGGTGGCGGGCATGCCCATGTCGAAGTCGTCCGTCGGCTGGGCCGCCTTGCCCTATCGGCACAGATCACCCTTGTTTCGCCTTCACGCTACGCACCTTATTCCGGCATGTTGCCGGGCTATATCGCCGGGGAATATGCGTTCGAGGACTTCAACATCGACTTGCAGGCGCTCTGCCAGCGCTCCGGCATCGCGTTTCGTGAAGGTCTGGCAACCGGACTGGATCCGGACGCGTACCGGGTGCAGCTCGAGGACGGGTCCTGGCTCGACTATGACATTCTCTCCTCGACATAGGTTCGACGCCAAGCCTTCCAAACGGAATTTCGGTCGGCGTCTGCGTCAAGCCGATCGCAAGCTTTACCGAGCGCCTCGGCGGGTTGGACGCCATGGCCGGGAGTGCGCAGTCTCCACTTCGCCTTGCCATCGTCGGACAGGGGGTCGCGGGCGTCGAAGTCGCCTTGGCGCTCAAAAAGCGGCTCGACGGGCTGGTGTCGGCGGGCGCGCGCGCCGGTGGAGGCGTCAAAATCCATCTTGTCGGTCGCTCGAGCGCGCTTGTTCCGGAGCGTGGCAAGATGGCCCGAATACTGGTGGAAAAGGTGCTTTCGCGACAGGGTATCACGCATCATTCCGCATTCGACGTCGTTGCCGTGGCAGACAAGGAACTTGTCGCCACGGATGGCAGAACGGCTCGACGTCGATGAGGTTGTCTGGACGACGTCGAGCGGCGCTCCGCCCTGGCTGCGACAAACCGGGCTGGCACTTGATCTCGACGGTTTCGTTCGCGTCGATGCCGAATTGCGGTCGCTATCGCATCCGAACGTCTTCGCCGCCGGCGATGTCGCGGCCTTGGGCGATCCCCGCCCGAAGGCCGGCGTCTTTGCCGTGCGCGCCGGTCCTGTGCTGGCTGAGAATATTCGCCGCGCGCTCTCGGGCAAGGCTTTGACGGCATTCCGGCCCCAGCGTTCCTGGCTGGTGCTGATCTCGCTTGCCGACGGGCGGGCGATCGCTGACAAATGGGGGCTTTCCGTTTCCGGCCGCTGGGTAAACGCCTGGAAACGATCGATCGACGCCCGATTCATTCGTCGTTTCCAGCGATGATCTGGTCTTCATCTGCTGGTGCGCAGCCTACCAACGGGCAATGCGGGGGCCAAGAATTGCACCAAGGAACATGAGGCCAGCGATGGCGATCGAATACCATGTGGCAACGAACAGCGGCGAATCATCCGTGCAGTGGGCTGCATAGAAGGTCGCGGCGACACTTCCGGCAAGCAGGCCGGCCACAGCACCGGCAAGACCGGGCCGTGAGGGTGCGCCGTGGCGCAGAGCAGCCAGAATGACACCGAGCGGGACGAGCCCAATCACTGGAATAAAGGTCAGGCAGATATAGACATTGCTGCCCCACCAAACCGTTCCCCACTGCCCAGACGGCACGGCAAGCAACTCGGCAAACACTGAAGCGCCGACAAGAACGGGAATCAGAACGAGCCACTGCGCGATGTGGCGCACATTGATGCCTGGGCGTGACAGCGCCCGCAAAACCATGAACGCGATAGCGGCCAATGTTAGCGTGATGACGAATTTGAACAGGAAGCGGAGCGTGTGGGCGGCCGCTACAATGTCTGGGCGCGGGCCGATCAACAGGAGGAAGGCAATGGCTGCAGCGATCGTCGCGCCGATGATCGCAATCCACCATGCACGGCCAATCGGCATCGATGGCTTTGCAGCATCGGCCTTCAGTGCTTTGATGAGGTCATTGGTCTGCATCTCAAATCCGTCCAAACTTCTTTGCAATCGAGCGCAATCCACGATGTAGCGCGACGCGGACTGCTATCTCCGTCATACCGAACTTCTGCGCCGTCTCGCCAATCGAGTGCCCCTCGATCGAAATTGCGGCGACGACGGACCGCTGGCCCGGTGCCAACCCATCGAGCACACGACCGATTTCGCGATCGCTGACTGTTTCGGGCTCCGGCTGCGCAAACGTCTCGGCGATGTCTCCGATCTCGATTTCGACGCGGCGACCACGCTTTCGAAAGGCGTCGATCAGCTTGAACCGCGCAATCGCGTAAATCCACGGCAGAACCGGCGCATCGCTGATCCATGTATGCCGCTTGGTATGGATCGCCAGAAGCGTTTCCTGCACGATGTCTTCCGGATCGACCCCACCCTGCACGATTTTCTGACGCGCAAAACCGCGGACAATCGCAGCGGTCCCCTCCAGGAACGTGGCGTAAGCTCTTTCGTCTCCCGCAATCGCGGCGCGGAGCAATCTTGCAAGCTCGTTTTCATCTCCGCCTTTCAACCCTTGTCTCTCCCATACGTGCGCGAAGGCCCTCTTGTTACGCGGCAGCTGAAATATTGTCCAATCCGGCCAAGCGGCGGATCACGCATTCGTGTTTTTGGGTGAGCGTAACAACACTGTGCCTTGGGGCGAAGACAGAGATACGCAGCCGATGACCGGCATGCGGCTATTCGAAGAGGAGAACACTCATGAACCGTTCCACACTCAGCCTCGCCCTTGCCGGCTCGCTCGCCACCGCAATCGCCTCCGCTGCCTTTGCCGCACCGCTTCCCGCAGAAAAGATGGTCGGCAACGAGAAATGCTACGGCATCTCGCTCAAGGGCCAGAACGATTGCGCCGCCGGCGCCGGCACCACATGCGCTGGCACCTCGACGATGGATTACCAGGGCAATGCCTGGAAAGCTGTACCGGCCGGCACCTGCACGACGATGAACGTTGATGGCCACATGGGCACGCTTGAGCCGATGAACGGCTGATCCCGCAAACGGAGGCCCGGAAAACGGGCCTCCACACCTCTCTGAAATAACCCGGAGAAGCAAAAATGATGGTTCCAGACGCGAGATTCAAAGCCCTGCCCGCACGCGCCGGGCTTGGCCTCAAGGCAGAACACTATGAAACGATACTCGCCACCCGTCCGGATGTGGGTTTCTTCGAGGTGCATGCCGAGAACTACATGGGTGCCGGGGACCCCCACATCGCTACCTCGAAGCCATCACGGAACGTTACCCCCTGTCGCTGCACGGTGTCGGCCTGTCGATTGGCGCGGCCCGCGGGCTCGACAAGACACATCTGAAACGGCTGCGCATGTTGGTCGATCGGTATCGCCCGCAGAGTTTCTCGGAACATCTCGCCTGGTCGACGCACGAGACGGGCTTCCTCAACGATCTCCTACCCCTGCCCTATACGCAGGAAACCCTGGCACGCGTCTGTGATCACGTGGACGAGACGCAGCAGGCGCTCGGCCGGAAACTGCTGCTTGAAAACCCGTCGACCTACATATTGTTTGCCGACAGCACGATCGAAGAGGTCGATTTTCTGGCCGAGATCGCGCAGCGTACCTCCTGCGGCCTTCTGCTCGATGTCAACAATGTGATGGTCTCCGCGGTCAACCACCGGCTTGATCCGATCACCTATATCGACCGGTTTCCGGTCAACCTGGTCGGCGAGATTCACCTAGCGGGCTATGACGAGACCACCGATGACGCCGGCGACCGACTGCTGATCGATGCCCACGGGACCGCTGTGAAAAATGATGTCCTGGCGCTCTACCAGCACACACTCACGCAGCGGGCCGCTCCCGACCCTGATCGAATGGGACAATGACGTGCCGGATTTTGCCACCTTGAACGCGGAAGCGATCCGCGCCGACGCGATGCTCGTGGCAGTAAGTGTAACCCGCAACGCACACCGGGCGGCGTGATCATGGATTTTGCAGCCAGCCAGTCCGCCTTTGCCCACGCTTTGCAGCATCCGGATCATCCGGTTCCGCAAGGCATCACCACTGCGCGGGGTGACGCGGATGCGGCGCGGTTTTCCGTCTATCGCAACAATGTTTTCGTCGGGCTGACAAAGGCGCTGGCGCAGCGTTTTCCCGTGACGGAGCGGCTGGTGGGTTCAGAATTCTTCCTCGCCATGGCACGGTCCTATGCCCAGGATCACAAGCCAGCCTCGCCGCTGATCATCGACTACGGTGACGACTTCCCGGATTTCATTGGCGCGTTTCCGCCGGCGAAATCGCTTGTCTATCTGGCTGATGTCGCTCGGATCGAGGTGGCCTGGACGAAAGCTTATCACGCGTCGGACACGGCAGCGCTCGACCTTGGTACACTCGCAGGAATGGCGCCCGAAGCGCTCCCGAATTTGCAGCTCATCCCCCATCCATCCGTGAGCTTGATACGGTCGGACCATCCTGTGGGCTCTATCTGGGGTGCGCATCAGCAGGACATCGTTGCGCCGGTCGAGGATTGGCAGCCACAGACGATCCTGATCGTGCGACCTCAAATGACCGTCGATGTCCACATCATGCCGCCGCAGGACGTGGCTTTTGCAACCCTGCTGTTCGACGGAGCGTGCCTTGGAGAGGCAGCGCAGACCGCATTCGCCGCGTCCTCGACGTTCGATTTCGGGACAGCCGTGACGGGCCTTATTGGTCTCGGCGCGTTCACGACCCTTCAACAGTACAAGAAAGAAAGTCCATGAAGACCGAAGCCGCGTCCGATCGTTCAGACAAGCGTCTAACCTCCCTTGTTTCACATGCCGAATGCCTGCTTGCCTCCGTGCCGCGATCCCTGCCTCTCTTGGCGCTTCGTCTTGCACTTGCAATACCCTTTTTCAAATCGGGATTGACGAAGTGGGATGGGTTTCTAACGCTTTCGACGGGTGCACGATATCTCTTCGAGCAGGAATTCAAACTCCATATTCTCGGCAGAGAATTCCCCTACCCCTTTCCGGTGGCCATGGCGAGCGCCGCCGGGCTCGCAGAACTTGTCCTGCCTGTCTTGTTGATCCTTGGCCTGGCAACCCGCTTTTCCGCCCTTGGCCTGCTGCTGATGACGGCAGTCATCCAACTGACCATTCCAGACGGCTGGGCGAACTTCCATTTGCCCTGGGCGGCAATGGCGCTCGCCTTGGTCGTGTTCGGGGGCGGACGGATCGCACTTGATCCACTTGTCATGCCACACCGCCGATAACTGCCTTTGCGGCAAACAGGTCTTCTGGCAATCTTATCCCTGCCGCAAAACAAGCTCGGCGATCCGGCTGCGGAAACGCTGGCTCCCCTGATGGATCCGGTCGAGAATCGCATCCAGCGCCCAATAGCGGTCCTCGATATCGAAGCTGATCGTCCGGCTGTGATCGCTGGCGAAGGTTCCCAGGCGGAGATGGTAGCGCTTGGCAAGCTTCGGATAACCCATGGGCTCGCACATGGCGGCCAGAACGAGAAAGGTGGCGAGCTCTTCTGCGAGGTCCGGGTGTTCGGCGCCATGATCCTGCAGCCAGCGGTAGAGGTCGGGGTGGAAGTTGCTCATCACACCACAGAAGCCGCTGGCGCCCGCCTGCATCGCCGGCCAGGCGATTGCAGCATTGGCATTGTTGATGCCGAGCGGCGTGCCACGGGTGATTTCGAGACGACGCTTGACGATTTCGAGGTCGCAGGTGACGTCCTTGAGAAAAGTGAAACGACCTGAGCCTGCGCAATAGGCGACTTCCGCATCACTGAGCAGGCGGCGGAACGGCGCCGGGCACTCGTAGAGGCCGAGCGGCAGGTCCGATGGCAGCGCCGTCAGCAGGTCCTCGACCCGAGCGCGAAACGTCTCGGTCCCCTCGTCAAGGCTCGCCAGCCTGTTGGTGACGAGGACGAGCCCGTCGATCCCGGTGCCAGCGACCGCCGCAAGTTCCTCACGCTGGCCCGCTCTCGTGTCGGACACGTGACCGGAGGCGACGACAGGGATACGGCCCGCGACCCGCTCTACGGTGAAGCGGGCGAGGTCGCGCCGCTCATCGAGCGACAGATGCTGCATTTCCGACGACTGGCAGACGGCGAACAGAGCCTCCGACCCGTTGTCGATATACCATTCGATCAGAGCCTCGTAGCCTTTCCAGTCGATCTTATTGTCTGGCGTGAAGGGCGTGATCATCACCGGTATGATGCCGTCGATCTTGGTCTGCATAGGGTAGACGTCCAGTTCAGCTGCGTGGTTGAGTTTCATCCCTGATAGCCGAACTGCCGCGGCAGCCAGAGGACGAGTTCCGGAAACAGGATCAGCGCGATCAAAGCGGCGACAAGCGCAAACAGGAAGGGCATGCCTTCGCGCACCATGGCACTGATGCGGATACCCGTGGCGCCGCTGATAACGAACAGCAGCATGCCATAGGGCGGCGTGATCAGGCCGATCATGCAGTTGACGACGGTAACCACACCAAAATGCACCAGATCAATACCGAGCGCCCGGCAGACGGGCACGAAGAGCGGCACGATGACGAGAATGATCGTCGTGGCGTCCAGCACGCAGCCGAGCAGCAGGAAGATGAGATTGGCGAGCAACAAGAAACCGAGCGGCGGCAGGTCGAGACCGGTGATCAGCGCAGCCATCTGGTTCGGCACGTTTTCGGAGGCGACGATATAATTGAAGATCAGCGCACTGCCGATGACGAGACCGATCGAGGCCGAGGAGCGTGCGCTTTCGGAAAAGATCGATCGCAACGAGGATAACGAGACCGAGCGATAGAGCACGGCGGCAATCAGCAGGGCATAGGCTGCGGCCACGGCTGCCGCCTCTGTCGGCGTCGTCGCACCACCGTAAATGCCGGCGAGCAGGATGGCGGGCATCAAGAGCACCGGCAACGCGCGAAAGGTGATACGGGGCAATTCGCGCAGCGGCGGAACCTCCTCCGGCGGAATGTCGCGCTTGTGCGCGATCCAGCTGGTCATGATCATGAGGCCCGCCGTCATGATCAGGCCTGGCACCACGCCGCCGAGAAACAGGTAGCCGATCGAGGCATCGGAGACGAGCGCATACATGACCATCGGGATCGATGGCGGGATGATGGGGCCGATCGTGGCCGAAGCCGCCACAACCGCACCGGCAAAACCCGGCGTGTAGTGGCCGCTCTTGATCATCATGTTGATCGTGACTTTTCCAACGCCTGCGGCATCGGCGATGGCCGAGCCCGACATGCCGGAAAAGATGAGGCTGACGAGAATATCGACCTGCGCCAGCCCGCCCCTGAAGCGGCCGACCACGGCCTTGCAGAAATCGAGCAGCCTGTCGCTGATCGAACCCTCGTTCATGATGCTGGCCGCGACGATGAAGAGCGGCACGGCGAGGATGATGAAGCTGTCATAGATGCCCTGGATGATCTGTTCAGCAGCCAGCCCGAGGTCCTGGCCGGAAATTGCCAGATAGACGACGGCGGAGAGGATCATCGAATGGGCGATCGGCGTACCGATGGCGGCCAGCAGAAAAAGCGCCATGAGGCAGACGGAAAAGGCCAGGCTCATGCGTCTCTCGCCTCCGCCGCTTCCTCGATCGCGCCGCCGCGCAGAATGTGCACGACCTGCAGGGCGCCGCGCATGATGACCGCCAGCGCAAAGATCGCATAGACGCTGAAGACGACGTCGAGCCGGATCCCGAGCATGGCGCTTTTCTTGATCTTGTAGAACATGATGTAATCCAGCGAGGCCGGGAAAGACGCCGCGAACCCTGCGGTGAGCGCCACGGCGGAGACGAGCGCGAACTTGCGGCGCATACCGGCCGAAACCGAGTGGTAAAGCAAATCGAAGCGGACCTCGTCGCGGTCCCGCACAGAGAAGGCCGAGCCCCAGAAGACCAGCCAGAGCCAGGTGGTGAGGCACACCTCCTGGGTCCAGCCGAGGGGATTGTTGAAGACATAGCGCGTCACGATCTGCAGGAGGAAGGCGATGAACATGGCGGCGAGCAACGCCGCCGCCACGTCGTCTGCCCGCGCTTTCAACCAGTCTATTATGGCGCGTGCCGTCATCGAACGGGCCTAAAGCGCGTTGATCTTGTCGACCATGCCTTCCGGCCAGGTCTTGGCATAGTCGGATTCGAGGTAGGCCTTCTGCACCTGGGTGCGGAAAGCATCGACATCCGGCGTATAGACGTTGAGACCCTTGTCCTTGAAGAACTGTTCAAGTTCGACTTCGAGTGCAAGCTGCTTCTGGCGCCCGCTTTCAGCGGCATCGTCGGCAGCCTTCTGGACCGTCGCCTGCTGTTCGGGCGAGAGGCCGTCCCAGACCTTTTTCGAAAAGGCGATATAGTTGAGGTCCACCAGATGGCTGGTCAGCACGATCTGCTTGGTGACTTCGTAGAACTTGGAATCGCGGTTGGTGGGCAGGGGATTGTCTTGGCCATCGATCGCGCCGGTCTGGAGTGCCGTGTAGATCTCGGTAAAGGCGACGGGGACCGGGCTTGCGCCCAGCGCCGTGCCAAGGAACTGCCAGGCCTCGGAGCCGGGCATGCGCAGCTTGACGCCCGCAAGGTCGGCCGGGGTTTTGATTTCATTGTCCGTGCGCAGATTGAGCTGGCGGCGGCCGAGATACATGACGGCCAGCAGTTTCACGCCGAGTTCGTCTTCAACCTTCTGCTTGAGGGGTGCCATGAAGTCAGCGGCGAACACCTTCTTCTGGTGTTCGGCATCACGGTGCAGGTATCCTGCGGTGAAAATTGAAAATTCCGGAAAGATCGTCGCGAGCTCCTGCGCCGATGCGATCGCCATTTCGAGATTTCCGCGCGCGATCGCCTCAAGTTCGGTACCCTGCTTGAACAGGGCGGCATTGTAGTGAGGTTCGTAGGCGGCGAAGTCGGCAACGGCGGGGCCAAACACCGTGGCGAGCGCGACGGCCCGCTGATCGGTGTCGGTCGCAGGCGTTGACAGGCGAATGGTAATCTTGTCGGCGGCCTGGGCCGAACGGGCTGCCAGGCCCAGAGCGATCAAAGCAGCAGCGCCGACCATCAGGCTACGGCGAGTGGTTGTCATCGTCATTTTGTTTTCCTCCCATATGACGTCAAGCGATGCTGCGTGCCTCCCAGCACGTTCCTCCCTGTCCGGAACGCCTCCTGTAAATATCCCGGATAGGACGCGAAATCGCCGCTTACCTCGGGACCACTAACATGTTAGTGTACTGTTAGCAAGTATGAACGACGCGGACAGGAAAATGACGATAGGCGGGCGGGTGGAATCAGGAGACGCGCGGCGTGGGGAGATCCCACTTCGCCAAGCGGCCTATGAGCGGATCGAGGATCTGTTCAAGGCTGGACTTTTGCGCCCCGGCGAGATCGTCACCCAACGCGCACTAGTCGAAAAGACCGGCGCTACGCTGGGCGCGATCCGCGAGGCGGTGCCGCGGCTGGAGGCGGAAGGGCTATTGGTGACCGTGCCGCAGCGCGGTCTGATGGTGCCGAGCCTCGATATCGGCTTCGTGCGTGACGCCTATCAGCTCCGGCGTCTGATCGAGCTTGCGGCGGTGCCCACCGTCATCGATCGCCTGCCGCATTCCGTTGTCCAGGAACTGCTCGACTGGCATAGCAATATGCGGACGCGTCTCGTTGAGGCCGACGGCCCAGAGGGCGCGCGCATCGCCGACGAAGTTCAGGCCCGCGACTGGAGTATGCATGAGGGCTTCGTCGCGACGATGGGCAATAAACTGGTGATCAACGTCTTCCGGGTCACGGCAATCAAGATCCGCATGGCTGTGCAGTCGCGTATCCAGGTCACGCCGTACAATGCGCTCAGGGTGATCGAGGAACATCTGGCGATTCTCGAGCCTCTGGCAGCGCGAAATGTCGCTGCAATGTCCGGCGCCCTTGCGCTGCATATCGACAATTCGCTGAAGCTGGCACTCGGGGAGGCCATAAATGGCAGTTCCGGGCAAGCAGCGATGCCTGAAATTTGAACGCAAAGATCAGACGAGATGGAAACACCTGCTCCACTCAGTGGTTTTAGGGCACGCTTGGGCGCGGTATCGTCCTCCAAGGCGTCTTGATTGAATACAATCGGCCCATTTGGAAACGGCCCGAGACTTGGCTAGTTTGCTTTCGGTGCGACAAGTCGGGGGATCAGATCGTTCAAGCCACGCGGCATCCCTTCGCCGGGTGAAATCAGCCCTCTTCTTTGGAGCTCCCTCGACAGGCGATATATGACCGGCAGCCGCAGGCTGCTGCGCTCGCAGAAGTCTTCAGCCCCGAAAACCTCGTCCGGCGTGCCTTCGATCAAAATTCGGCCAGCTTCAAAGACAGCGATCCGATCGGCCCAGGCGTAGGCCATATCCATATCATGCGTGGCAACCACGACGGCCACGCCTCGTGCTGCCAGATCGTGGAGCGTCTGCGTGAGATCCTCGACGCCCTTGGGATCGAGACCGGCGGTCGGCTCATCAAGGAGCAGCACCGACGGAGACATGGCGAGAACCCCGGCAATGGCGACGCGCTTGCGCTGCCCGAAGCTCAATAGATGCGTTGGTCGATGCGAAAGCGCTTCGATGCCCATGGCGTCCAGTGCCTGCGCCACCCGAACACGCGCCTCGCTCTTGGACAGGTCGAGATTGAGCGGACCGAAGGACACGTCCTCGAACACACTGGCGGCGAACAGCTGATCATCCGGATCCTGCAGGACCAACCCAACCTGCGACCTCAGTTCCGTTAGGCCCTTGCGATTGTAGCTGACGGGCTTTCCATGAAGCAGGATGTTTCCGGACGATGGCTTGAAGGAGCCATTGAGCGTCGACAGCAGGGTCGACTTTCCAGCGCCGTTAGCGCCGAGAATCGCCAGCTTTTCCTGCCGACGGACAACAAGCGACGCCTGATCAAGGGCAATCATTCCATCTTCATAGGAGAAGGTTACATCGCGGGCCTCAAGGATCATCCCAGCCACCGCATGAAGAAAAACATGCCGCAAAGCACAGTTCCAATCGCCAGCAATCGCGCTCTCGACGCCGGCGTTTCCACGGAGATGAAATTGAGCCTGCCAGTGTAGCCCCTTGCGGCCAGTCCTGCTTCCATTCGCTTTGCACGACCCAGCACCCTTGGCAGCAGCGATGCGAGCAGCAAACCGCTGGATCTCAGCATTCGACGCTTGCCGGCAAACCCCAGACGAGCCCCAAGTGACCGTTGCCCGGCCTCCAGACAGTCGAGCAACAGCCAAATGATCCGAAACATAACCATTGCGATATCGGAAATCTCGGCATTCAGCCCCATACGTTGAAGCAATTGGAGAACGCTGGAGAGGGTGTCGTCAAGGCCAGAAAAAGCAAGGCGGCGACACAGGTGCTGCTTCTGAGCGCCACGAACAGGGCTTTTTCCACTCCCGCACCAGAGACCAGTGAGAAGGTCGGCACGGCGTTCACCGTGGTAACCGAAATGAGTTGCGCCAAAGTGCCCGTTACGATGAACAGGAGGGGATGCGGGCCGACCGCAAAATATCGCGCCACGAGATACCGGCCCCAGCCTTCGTCAGCGCCAGCATGGCAAGAAGAATGAAAACTTGGCCGGTCCATCCCGCCGCCAAAAGCGACACGACCATGGCTCCAAATGCGATCAGGAGTTTTTCACCGGCGGCGTGGTGTCGCCACCGGTTCGTCTGGGCGCAGCGATCAATTGCCCGCATCGGCTATTTCGGATCCATGGTTTTTGCAGGAGACGTCCTGCGCCCGAAATAAAACCCGACAAGGCCAGCGCCGATCGCAGCCTGAAGCGCAAACAGCAGGCTTTCGATCTCGCCGCTTGGCGGTTCCCAAAGCGGCGAAGCCCAGGGCTTGTAGTCAGGCTGAATTTCGGTGATTACCGCTTCGGCAAGGCCATCGGCACCGGTGAATTCAGCGTCGCCGCCATGGTGGATGACGAGCGGCAGGATCGCCAGGGCGATGACGGCAAACAATATCCAGAGGTTACGTTTCAGCATGATCAGGCCTTCGCGGAAAAGATGTTGAGAGCGTTGAGTTCACCGCGGCTGTAACGCTGCAAAAGATTGAACACGATCACGGTCAGCAAGCCTTCGCTGATGGCCAGAGGCACCTGCGTGAACGCAAAAATTCCGAGGAATTTTGCCGCAGCACCTGTCAAGCCGGAGACCGGGTCGGGGAAAGCCAGCGCCAGTTGCAGGGAGGTCGTGACATAGGTTGCGAGGTCGCCGAGCGTTGCTGCGAAGAAGATCGCGACTGCGCCGCTGAAGCCTGCCCCGCTGAGGCCCTTGAACAGCCCATAGGCAACGAAGGGTCCGACGATGGCCATCGAAAAGACATTGGCGCCGAGTGTCGTCAGTCCACCATGGGCGAGCAACAGTGCCTGAAACAAAAGCACGATAGTGCCAAGCACGGTTGTCACCGTTGGCCCGAACAGGGATGCAGCAAGGCCTGTTCCCGTCGGATGCGAGCAGCTTCCGGTAACGGACGGGATCTTCAAGGCGGAGAGGACGAAAACGTAGGCACCAGAGGCTGCCATCAGCAGTTTCACCTCGGGCTTTTCCCGAACCAGCGTCACAATGCGCCGGGCTCCATAAATCACGAATGGCGCGGAAACCACGCACCAGCCAACCGCATGAGCGGCCGGCAGATAGCCTTCCATAATATGCATCGTACACCCTCTGCCACGCCCGCCGCGTGGCCCGAAAAGCCGCCACGGATGTCGTGGCCCAGCGATGGCAGGTCTCCTGGCTCGCGGGTCATGGCTCGGTCCGCCTTATCAGCCGAAATCGGCCAATGGCATTGCTGGACGTCGCTCACCGCTTACAGTTGCGGGGGCAGCCACGGTTTTGGCCCCTGATGGGTAGTCCTCACCGTGTTCCTTTTCATCCGCCATCCCTTGGTCAGGCGGAACCATCGAATAGAACTATTAGGCCCGGCATCCCCAAATGACAACGGAGCGACACACAGATTTCTCAGGTTGCACAATGTGCCGCATTGCGAATATTTGAAAGAACGTCTAGTCAGCGAGGTGAAGGGGACAATTGGAATGGCGGCAATCGCGTCAGACATGGCAAAACTGGTGCGCATTTTATGCGCCATTGCTCTGTTGTGCGTCGGTTTCGCCCACAAGATTCCAGCTGTCGAACCGTCGGTCCCGCTTTCTGAGATCGCAGCCTACACCATGCCGGACGGAACGCTTCCGGTGCTTTGCCTTCCCAGCCAGGACAACCACCAAGAGCAGCCATTGCATGCTCTCGGTTCTGGTTGCGAAGCCTGCCGGATAACAGCCTCCGTGGTCTTACCCACGCCTGCCGATACAATCGGACAAGCAATCCTTGTGGGAACCGAAGTCCAGCAGCCGATCCGTCGCGAAGCCTTCTATCGGCAACTCTTCCCACCAAATGCGACCCCGCGCGGTCCCCCTGCCGGCTTGACCGCCTGAAACCGCTCTTGCGCACCCGCAAGAGCCCTTCAGTCATTGCCGGTCAAATCGCTCCGCACGGACGGACGCGTTGACCGGCGAAGCGCCGGACAACATCTCATGTTCAACAGGACCACCTTGGGCGATGCATCGTCCGTTCTACCGATCGATCCTCTCCTCCCCTGCGCAAACAGCAGGGCGCCACAGGCGTTGAGGCTGATTGCGCCACGCACGCGGAGTGACGAGACGGGGAAAAACTACCATGAGCTCGATAACCACAATACCCGACGGTCGAGCCGAACAGACATCGTCCCGATCCTTCTACCTCGTTGCCTGGCGCTGGCATTTTTATGCCGGCCTCTATGTCGCGCCCTTCCTGGTCATGCTCGCCACGACAGGTTTGATGATGCTTTGGACAAGCGTTCTCTTCGGCCGCGACGGTGAAAAATATTACACCATCACCCCAGCGCAGACGCAGGTCGCCGTGTCGGTTCAAGCAGGCGCCGCTCGCGCCGCCATCCCCGATGGCAGGGTGGTCCAGTATATTGCTCCGCGTACCGCAGACGGCGCGGCAATCTTTCGCGTCAACCGGGGCGAAGCCTCGTCCATGGTTGCAGTCGATCCCTACAGCGGTAGCGTCCTGGCGGACTGGGAACGGCGCGACGGTCTCTACGATCTCGCCAACAAGATCCACGGCACGCTGATGATCGGTGATCCTGGCGACCGGTTGATCGAGGTGGCCGCCGGCTTCGGCATCGTCCTTGTCATCACGGGGCTCTATCTCTGGTGGCCGCGCGACGAAAGAGGCCTTAAAACCGTGCTGGTGCCGCAGTTTGCGGCCCGTGGCCGCCAGCTCTGGAAGTCCCTGCACATCACCATCGGCTTCTACATCTCCGTCATCCTCGTTCTGTTTCTCGTATCTGGCCTGTCCTGGACCGGCATCTGGGGTGAAAAATTCACCCAGGCCTGGAGCACATTTCCAGCGGCGAAGTGGGACAATGTGCCCCTGTCGGACGCAACCCATGCCAACATGAACCATGGCGGCATCAAGGAGGTGCCGTGGGCGCTGGAACAGACGCCGATGCCGATGTCAGGTTCGGACGCCGGCAAATCAGGCCTTCCCGAAGGCGAACCGGTCAATCTCGACGGCGTCGTGGCTTTCGCTCGTTCGATTGGCTTCACCAACCGCTTCCAGCTCGGCTTTCCAACCAGCCAAACGGGTGTCTGGACGGTTTCGCGAGACACGATGAGCAATGACAGCGCCAACCCGCTTTCAGACCGCACGGTGCATATAGACCAACATAGCGGCAAGGTGCTTGCCGATATCGGCTTTAAAGATTACGGCGCGCCTGCCAAGGCGATGGCCATCGGCATTGCCTTCCATGAGGGCGACATGGGCATCTGGAATGTTGCTCTGGTCACTGTCTTCTGTGTGGCAATCCTCTTCATGTCGGTTAGCGGCATCGTCCTGTGGTGGAAACGCCGCCCTCGCGGCGCGGCGCGCCTCGTGGCGCCTGCAGCACCGACCGACATGAAACTGTGGAGGGGCGGCGCCCTTATCATGATCACCGTTTCCCTACTCTTCCCGCTGACTGGCGCCGTCTTGCTGACGGTAGTCGCTCTCGACCATCTCATCATCAGTCGTGTTAAGCCGCTCAGGCGCGTGCTCAACTGATCTTTTCGCCCCATGACAGGTAGGCGCTTGAGCGCCCGCCACCACTTTAAGGAACCACAATGAAAAAGCTCAACGCAAATATCGCCATCATCACCCTGGCAGTCTTCAGCTTCGTCTCGACGTCCCTCGCGCACGAATTCAAGATCGGCGATATGGAGATCGGTCATCCCTACGCCCGCGCCATGTTACCCGGCGCGAAGGTGGGTGGCGGATATCTGAAGCTCACCAATGAAGGCAGTGCCGACGACAGGCTGCTAAGCGCAACCTCAGAAAGGGCCGGATCGGTCCAGCTTCATGAAATGAAGATCGAGAATGACGTCATGACAATGCGCGCGCTCGACGGCGGCATCGCCGTCCCGAAAGGCCAGACTGTGGAACTGAAGCCAGGTGGCTACCACGTCATGTTCGTGGATGTGAAGCAGCCGTTTAAGGAGGGGAAACGATCAAAGCCACACTCACCTTCGAAAAGGCGGGATCGGTGGACGTCGGATTTGTCGTTGGCGCACCGGCCGGCGGTACGCCGGAAATCAAGCACGACGATCACTCGAAACATGGCGATCATTAACGCCGTTCGCTTCATGCGACCCAGTCCCCGCGGTCATCACCCAACCACGGTAAAAGTGAAAGCCCACGTCGCGACGAGCATTGAGCCGCTCCCGGACGCTGCAGTGTCGTGACGGCGGCTGGGCTATCGCGGGATCTATTATTGAACGACGCAGTGCTGAAAAAAGCCGCGGCCCGAGCACGTGCCGTTGCCGCGGCTCCCAACGGCACGTCGGCGATCACTTCACAAGCCGGAACAACCGCGCAGCCTGCCTTAAAATCGTATGGCTACAACCATATCCGATTATAAACGATGACAGGAATCTGTTGTGATTGTGGGCGGTAGGCCCTTCACATCGGCGTGTGGGAATGGTGGCCGAAAACTGGGGGTAACGGGTCAGCGCGCAGATGTTAGGCTCTGCCATACTCATCATCGAGACGGATAATGTCATCTTCGCCGAGATATGAGCCCGTTCTGACCTCGATAAGTTCGAGGACGATTTTCCCAGGATTGCCGAGCCGATGGATTTCCCTTGAGGAATATAGACTGACTGATTTTCCACGACGGATACCGTACGGTCACCGACGGTCACTTCCGCCGTTCCTTTCACGACAATCCAATGCTCTGCTCGGTGATGGTGTTTCTGCAGCGATATCTTCTTTCCCGGCTGCACCGAAAGCCGCTTCACTTCAAACCGATCGCCTGACAGCGCTGCGGTTTGCACACCCCATGGACGATGCGCCGTCGGGTGAACCTGTGTCATATGAACCGTGCTCTCAGATGATCTGAGCCGCTTGACGATATCACCCACCTTCTGGCTGTCTTCAAGACGACCGACATAGACGGCATCTTCGCTGGCAATCACTGCAACATTGTCGAGACCGCGAACGGCGAGATGCAAGCCTTGAGAGATCACGAGCGAATTGGTTGTCTCAAGCAGCGTCGTATTGGCGCTGTGAACATTCCCATTTTCATCCTTCTCCCCGAGTTGCCATACGGAGTCCCAGCTGCCGAGATCCGACCAGAGGAACGACGAGGGAACGACTGCGGCATTCGCCGTCTTCTCCATCACTGCGTAGTCGATCGATATGTTGGGACTTTCGGCAAATGCTGCTGCATCCAGACGCATGAAGTCGAGATCCTTGACAGACCTTGCTACCGCCTCGGACACGGCCGTGACCACCTGGGGGCTAAGAGCGCGCATTTCCTCCAGGAGAACACCGACGGGGAACATAAACAAACCAGAGTTCCAAAGAAACCGACCATCGGCCAGCATCTCCTCTGCACGCTGGCGATCCGGTTTCTCAACGAATTTTTTGACTGCGAAACAGCCGCTGGGGAGAGGTTCCCCCATCTCGATATAGCCGTAACCGGTGGCCGCCTCGGTTGCCTTGATTCCAAATGTCGTGAGCTTTCCGGACCGTGCGGCGTCCCGAGCAGCCTTGACGCAGTCAAAGTAAACGCGGTCAGCCTTGATGTCATGATCGGAGGCCAGAACGTGAATGAGCGCATCGTCGCCGAAATGCTCTGAAACCACCAAGGCGGCCGCTGCGATAGCGGCGGCAGTGTTTCGAGCAGTAGGCTCGAGTATGATCGCTGAGAGCGGTGCGCCGATCTCGCGTGCCTGTTCTGCTGCGAGAAAACGTGAATCTTCGTTTGTAACGATGACTGCGGGCTCGTAAAGATCCGGGTCGGAGACACGCCGCAACGTCGATTGAAACAGGGTTTCATCACTCAGAAACCGAATAAACTGCTTCGGTGCGGAGCTTCTTGACAGCGGCCAAAGGCGCGTGCCGCTCCCCCAGACATGATCACCGGAACGATCCTATTTGACATTGCATTCATCCGATTCGATGGGGCAACTGGTGTGAAGCGCTAAAATCCAGTTCTGCTTGCACGCCGAAATTCACCACTTTTACAGTATGTTAACGCCTAGAAAGCAGCCTGATCAAAAGAAACCACGGTCGTTTTACCAGAAAAACCGTTACCGACAACCGTGCAAGCGAAACATTAGCTCAACCGGTTTCTGAACCGGCATCTCGGCATTTCGGGCATCCTGAAGTCCGACGCAGCAGCAATGGCAGCGATTACACACGAAGCTGTTGAAGGCAGGCGATGGAAATTCGGCTTGGGAGAGAGGTCATTTGGGGCCAAGGGAAACGCGTTTACGCCTCTCAAGCGTGCGCAACCCCCGCACACGCGACCAGCGAGCCGGTGGCTCACCTATTGTGTAGCCTGCGCCAAACTTGGCGAGGCGGCCGCGCAGATCATGCCATGGTTCGATAGTATGCCATGATCCAGAATTGAGTGACATCTCCCGCCATCTCAAGATTGACGATACTGCGAACCCCATCAGCGGCGGCCGTCGCAAATGCGGCGGGCTCCAGCCCGGTCAGATAATGAGCAGCCTCCAGCTCCTTGAAGATCCGCGTCATCTCCCCGTCAATGTATTCCGGGTAACAAAACCAGTTGCCACCACTGCCGATGCGGACCGATCGGGCCTCCCCGGCCCAGCTGTAAACGTCCTGAAAAAGGTGGCGGTGAATCGCCAGATAGTGGGCGTAGTCCAGCTTGCCGGTTGGCCACGCTTCTTCGACTCGGGTCAGGAACATCGCCAGCTCGAACTCGTCGAGTTCATCCTGGGAGACAAGATCCATGCGATTGCGAAGGACGGTCGTGCCCTGGTAGCAAAGCGGGTCGATTCGGCCGTATAGACCAAGGCTTATGCGGATTTCTGGGAGAACTGCGCGCGGATCAGGCGGCGGCGTTCCTCGCCGGGCTTGTCCTTGGTGGTGTCGAGCAGGGCCCGCATCCTTGGGTTGAGCTGCAAACCTTCGACGGCACTGATCTTTTCCCCGCGTTTGCGGGTTGGACGGCTGATTTTCAGGTCAGCAAGGGCGGCGGGCTTTTTGCTCATCAATCAAATCTATCACAACCTTATGAAACTCCGCAAAAGGATTTGATCTTGGCAAAAACTGACTGCTGAAGCAGGTGGCCGTAAACGGATAGGGTCACCAACAGATTTCAGCGGCTCACTCTTCCTTAGCCAGGCCCGGCCGCACACGCCTTGGGCGGCGAGCTATCTTTCGCCAGGGACGTCCGTCGCCTCAGCGTAGCTTTTACGTCCCTTAGTTCCAGCCGTTGATCAAGCGAGCCTAAAAGACCTTCAAGCAGTCATCGTTATCGCACGACGCGGTAACGCTCGCCTCGCCTCCCATCAGCAATGTCGCAAGCGCTACCAAAAGCCGGAAGTGGTGGTCACACCCGAAACATCGAGAGGTGAGTAACGACCGTTCCTCCGCTTGACATGACGTCTGTGGCAGACGCCTTATCCTATCCGACAACCCTGTTTCGGCCGAGAGCTTTGCCTGATAGAGGTTTTGATCCGCCGCTTTCAGGGAGCCCGACGGATCAAACCCTGGCTGGCAATAACACGCCCCGATACTCGTGGAGATTCTTACCTGTGCGCCAGAAGGCGCTTTCAGGACAATATCGGCGATTTCTTCACGGATCTCCTCGCAGCGGTCGCGCATCTGATTGAACGGCAGATTACTCTGAAACAGACCGAATTCCTCACCTCCCAGACGTCCCGCAAAATCGGATTGGCTCTGGTAGCGGGCGAGGATACGTCCGGCGCGGCGAAGAGCTTCATCGCCGGTTGCATGACCATAGCGATCGTTGATCGCCTTGAAATGGTCGAGGTCGAGGAACAATAGAGCTCCGACCCCACCTTGTTGGCTGGTCATCGCTAGATCTTCCATGAACGCACTTCGTGTGAGAATGCCGGTAAGTCCGTCGGTGCGAGACTGAAGGAAAAGGGTGTGATAAGCATCTGCAAGCTCGTTCAGAGCTTCTTTCGTGGCCGCCTCTGCCCGTCGCACTCTTTCCGACTGCGTGAAATGCAGCGCCGAGGCAGGGATCGATATCGCCAGTGGACAAAAAATGGTCATGAACAGGCCGGCACCCGCCACCTGCCCTCCCAACAATGGCACGATGCTGAACGAGAGCACCAGCGAGGCCAACACCGAAAGCAGGCCAGTTAAGATCGACTTCTCGACAATTCGACGCATCAATACCACCGTCACGACATAAGAATTCTTATGAGCGCTATGAATTTAAATTTTGCTGAAGCGCGCCGGTAAAGGTTGAGCCAAGTGTCTCGTTACCGAAAAATCACCGCCAAATCTGTACCTCTGCTAAGGACGACTGTCTGTGGACCTGTCCGTCCCCTTTATGATGCGGATTGCAGCTACCAAGCCCTTCGCTTGCCAGCGTTGCGACGAGGCACATCGCTCCAACCTCAGCGCAGCAATGCATCAAATGAAAACGTGGATTGCTCTGCCCCTGAGGCGACCACACACACTGCCCAATCTTGTGGGAAACGCTGTCAGGTGGGGCCGGATGAACCAGATCGCGATGATGGCATTAACCGCCGCATCAACCATTCCAGACCGGCCTCAAGAGAGCGGCAGCAAAGTGGCGGGCATTGGACTGGCGACAGACAATGCTTTGCTCCAGACCGAGAAGAGACAATTACGGCTCCCGAAAATGTTCGCGACAAGCCAAAGAAGAAGCAACTCCATGTCGGATGGTATGAAAAGGGGCCGTCTGGAAATGCCGGCCCCCTTCTCCGATGGATGCTCCTATTTGAAGTCAGCCATGTTTTGTACGGTGACGAGCGCCGCGCCTGAGTCGATAAGCTTGGGAACATCTTCCCCCGCGATTGCGCGGACAAGCGCATCGACGCCCAGTTCGGCCATTTTGGCAGGGAACTGGGCGACTGTGGCGTCCTCGATCCCGGCGGTCAACGCCTCTTCTTCGCCACAGCAAAAATCAAATCCGACCAGGACGATCTTGTCAGAGGCGATGCCGGCATTCTTGATGGCGCGCGCAGCGCCGGCGGCCGGTGGGCCGCAGGCCGCATAGATAGCCTTGAGGTCCGGATTGGCCGTCAGAAGATCCTCGGCCACCGAGATGCCGAGTTCTTCGGTGCAATTGGTGCCATTGCGCCCGACGACGTTCACCGCGAGACCGTCCAGCCCATCCAGCATGCCCTTCACGCGGTCATCGAGTGCCGGGACGCCGGGTACTCCTCCAGGATACCGAGCGTATCGCCGGCCGATAGCACCGACTTCAGATAGGCGCCGGCAATCTTGCCGGCATTATAGTTGTCGGTGGTCGCAAGCGCCGCTGCATTCTCCCAACCGGGGATGGAGTTGTCCATGAGCACCACTTTCACGCCACCGGCGATGGCCTTGTCGAGAGCCGACGTGACTGTCGGGTCCACGGGGGTGATGGCGATGCCCTTGACACCTTGGGTAACCATCGATTCGATCAGGGCGATCTGCCCTTCGATATCGGTGGCCGAAGCGCCCTGGCCATAGATGATTTCAACACCCGGATGGGCCTCTGCATAGGCCTTGGCTGCATTTTCCATGGTGGCGAAGAACGGCACTGGAAACTTGGTGATGAAGCCCAGTTTCACGTCTGCGGCAATTGCCGGGAAGGCCATGGAGCTCGTAAGCGCCAGCCATCCCAATAGTCGTATGAGTTTCATGATAGTCCTCCCGTTGACGAATGCCTCTTGCATGCAACCGCTCCACCGCCGGAGGCCCGGCAGGCGAACCGTCTCATTCAGCCCCGACGATCATCGCCACCAGATCCTGCTGATTGGACCGGTTGGGCTTTTCGATTTCGCCGACCTTGTGCCCCTGCCGCAGCACCACGGCGCGGTCGGCCAATTCAACGACATGTTCCATATTGTGGGTAATCAGGATCACTGCATTCCCTTCATCCCTGAGCTGGACGATGAGATTGAGAACCTTGCGGCTTTCACGCAGGCCGAGAGCCGCCGTTGGCTCATCGAGAATGACGACCTTTCGGGCAAACACGGCAGCACGGGCAACCGCGATGGCCTGCCGCTGCCCACCTGACATCAGGGCCACCTGCGCGTCGAATTTGGGTAGCTTGACCTTCAGCCGGTCGATGACGGCGGCCGCTTCATGGTTCATTTTACGGCTGGCAAGAAGCCGCAAGCCGCGCGGCAGCCAGCGCGGAAACGAGAGTTCCCGCCCACAGTAGAAATTTTCGGCCGGCGTCAGGTTGTCGAAAAGCGCAAGATCCTGATAGACCGTTTCGATCCCGGCACTGCGAGCGGCGGCGGGAGTGCGGATAGCGACTTTTTCGCCTTCAATCAGGATATCGCCTTCATCGAGCCCATGCACCCCGCTGACGCATTTGATCAGCGTGGACTTGCCTGCGCCGTTATCTCCGAGCAGAGCGAGCACCTCGCCCCGACGGGCTACGAACCCGACGCCCTTGAGAGCATGGACCGCACCGAAACGCTTATGCGCGCCGCGCACTTCCAGAACGGGTTTGCTCATCCCAACGCTCCTGCTTGTTTCACCCGCATGCGCGATTCAAGATGATTGCGCAGCACATCCGACTCGACCGCCAAAACGATGATCACGCCGATGGCGATCAACTGGAAATAGAGGTTGACGTTAAGCAGGTTGAGGGCATTGCGAATGACGCCAATCATCACCGCACCGACCAGCGCATGACCAAGATGTCCACGGCCGCCGAGAAAACTGGCGCCGCCGATAATCACGGCCGCGATCGTGTCGAGTTCAAGCAGGTTGCCATAAAGAGGCGAACCCGCTTCGGTGCGTCCGGACAGAAGAATGGCGCCCACCCCACAGCAGAGGCCGGACATCAGATACGTGGAGACGATGACCTGATTGACCGGGATGCCCATGCGCCGTGCAGCGTCTGGTTGGCCACCCACCGCATAGATCCAGCGCCCCCATACCACGTAGCGAGCCACGACGAAGATGAGCGCGGCGACGGAAAGAACCACGAAAAATGAGTTCGGAACCCCGAAGCTGGCCCCTCCCCCAGGGTCGTAATCATCTCGGGCATACCGCGCATGGTCGTGTGGCCGATGGACAGCTCAAGCGCCAGGCCGCGCGCGATGGAGAGTGTCGCCAGTGTTATGATGAACGGATGCGGCAGGCGGCCGTAGACATAGACCAGCCCGTTCACCGCCCCCACCACAGCCCCCGCCAGCAGCATGGTGCCCATGACAATGAATGGATTGCCGGTGACGCGGAACATCAGCGCCCCAAGGACCGTCGCCAGCGCCAGATTGGCACCCACGGACAGATCAATACCGCGGGTCAAAATGACGAGGTGTTGACCAAGTGCAACGACTGCGATGACGGCAATCTGCGCCAAAATGTTGGAGATGTTGCGGGGCGAGAAGAAGTTGGGAACGGTCAGCGTTAGGATCACCAACAAGGCGATGAGAATGACCACCGGTCCGGCACTCAGCAGCTTGAGCGCGACAGACAGCCCGGTTGCACGCTCCTGCTCCGTACCTGGCGGCACGGATGGGCTCTTTCCCAAGACCTTCGCCTCCACCTCGTCCTCCACCGTGGCCTTCGCGACCTTGTGTTAAATATTTGCTAATATCAGCAACATGCTTTTGCAAAGTCAATTGATTTTTGGTTTAATATTATCAAAGAGGCTGTATGAAGATGCTGGGCAACGGAAACATTGAACCCGCGGCGTTGAATTTCTCAAAGCCGCATGGCAGATGTCTTTTTCTACGGGGAAATGATCGGCTTATGTCCAAATCAAAGAGACAAGTGAGCGTGGGGCAACCCACCATGATGGATGTTGCTGCCGCAGCGGGAGTTTCCCAGGCCACAGTCTCATTGGTCCTCAGCGGGACAAAGGGCGCGCGGCTCGCCGATACGACACGGGCTCGGGTGCTGGAAGCGGCACAGGCGCTTGGCTACCGGTTTGTTCGCCGGGGAACCAAGGCGCCACCGGGCGGTCAGTCCACCATCGTTTTCGTCGCCGATGAAACTTCCACGGACCCTTGGATGTCTATGGCCTTCGAAGGCGCCCGGGACAAGGCGCTGGAATACGGCATCAACATGTTGATGGTGGTGAGCCACGGCGATGCGGACCTTGAGAGCAGCATAATTGGAGGGCTGAAGAAGCTGCCAATTCTCGGCCTGATCTACGGGACGATCCTGACCCGGCTGGTGCAGATTCCTTCTGCCCTTGCCGATCTGAGCATCGTTCTGGTGAATTGCTACGACGAGCATCGCGAACATCACTCCGTTCTTCCCGGCGACCTCCTGGGTGGCCGCACGGCAACCGAACACCTGTTGCTGACCGGCCGCCGGCGGATCGGCTTCATCAATGGCCAACAGGGCGTGGACGCAGCCCGCGACCGCCTCAAGGGATACAAGCAGGCACTGGCAAGCAACGATATCGCCTTTGATCCAGCTCTCGTGCGCCCGGGCAACTGGGAGCCATCGGCGGGTTATGAAATGACGCTTGAGCTGATGGCACTGGACAACCCGCCCGATGCCATCTTCTGCGCCAACGACATGATGGCCGTCGGCTGCTTCGACGCGTTAAAGCAGCTCGGTGTCAGAATACCGGACGATGTCGCCGTGATCGGCTTCGATGACCGCAACATCGCGCAGTATACGCATCCGCCGCTTTCGACCCTCGTGTTGCCGCTCTATGAGATGGGCCGCACGGCTGCGGAATTGCTGATCGACGCGGCCGGCGGCCTGCACACCAATCCAAGCCGCATCAAGATCGAGTGTGAACTGATCGCCCGGCAATCAACAGCCACGTCGCCTTTCGCAGATGTTGAAGCCCCTGTGGCGGCGCAATAACGGCCTGAGGGCATGACGCGCGGCATCGTCATCAACCCTGGCGGACGCTACGAAATCGGTCGAAAGCAACAGCGATAACAATGAACGACCCGACGAAAGCGCCTTGCCAGAAGGTGCTGATACCAAGCAATATCAGACTGTTGCGAATGACCTCAATGAGAAGCGCACCCACCACCGCGCCGAACGCCGTGCCCACGCCGCCTGCAAGATTGGCTCCACCGATAACGGCCGCCGCGATCACCGAAAGTTCCATTCCCTGGCCGAGATTCGTTGTGACGCCGCCCAGCCAGCCCACTTCCAGCACCCCGGTGATCCCGGCCGTCAGCGCCGAAAAAACATAGACGGAAACCTTCAATTGCCGCACGGGAATCCCGGTAAGCTTGACGGCGTTCTCGTTGCCACCCATCGCGAAGAGGTGCTGGCCCCAGCGGGTCCATTTGAAGATAAACCCTGTTATCCCAGCCAGCAGAGCCATGACGATGAGAGGATTTGGCAGGCCCATGGTGGAACCGCCGCCCAGCGCCAGCAGCAGATCATGATCTGGACCGAACTGGTAGATCATCTTGTTGTTGGACAAAACCATGGCGAGCGAACGAGCCACCGACAGCATGCCCAGCGTGACGACGAAAGGCGGCATGCCCGCATAGGCGATCAATATGCCATTCACTGCACCCATAAGGACGGCGACGCCCAGCGCCGCCGGAATACCGATCCAGAAAGGCATGCCCGCCGACATCAAAACGGCCACGGTCATGGACGAAAGCACGACCGCAGACCCCACGGAGAGATCTATGCCTCCAGAGGCGATCACGGCGGTCATGCCGAGTGCAATAATGGCCACGAATGCGAAGTTGCGTGAAACATTGAACAGGTTGCGCTCGGTGGCGAATGTGTCGGTCAACAGGGACAGCGCCAGGCAGGCCAGCATTGCAGCCATGAATACCCAGAAGGTCTGCTGGTTGGTAAGACGCGAAAGCAGGCCCCGATGTTCCGATTGATCGATGACGTCAGCCAGTGAATGGGCGGTCGACGCGGAATTTCTCTTTCCTGGTCACTCATGCGAATTCAATTGCTCCCGTAATAAGGCCGGTGACTTCTTCAGGCGACGATTCCGATGCCCTCTTGCTGGCCACCAGACGGCCTCGCCGTAGGACGGCGATCCTGTCGGCAACCTGAAACACGTCCGGCATGCGGTGGCTGACCAGCACCACGGCAATGCCGTGATCGCTCAGATAACGTATGAGATTGAGCACCTCGGCGACCTGCCGGACGGAAATTGCAGCGGTCGGTTCATCCATCAGGATGATCTTTGCATCGCTGAGAAGGGCGCGGGCGATGGCCACAGCCTGGCGTTGGCCGCCCGACATGCGCCTGACCAAATCTCGCGGCCGGGTTTCGGACTTGAGCCGGGCGAACAGTTCGCCAGCCCTGATCCGCATGCGCGCATAGTCGAGTATCTGGATCGGCCCGACCCGCCGGGTCAGTTCGCGTCCCAGGAAGACGTTTGCGGCCGCCGAGAGGTTGTCGCAAATGGCAAGGTCCTGATAAACAACCTCGATCCCAGCCCGCTGGGCATCCAGCGGTTTGTGGAACTCGACCTTCGCGTCCGAGATGAAAATCTCGCCTGCGCTCGGCGCAAAATTTCCGGCTATGACCTTTACCAAAGTGGACTTGCCCGCTCCGTTATCGCCCATCAGGCCGATGACTTCTCCCGGTTCAATTGATAGCGATACATCGCTCAAGGCATGGATTGCCCCGAAGTGCTTGCTTACCCCTCAAGTCTCAGCGCACTCATATTCCTCCCTCTCCGCCCGCCTGGCGTTCCGAATCGGGCGCGGCGGCGTTGCTTCCCCGCTCTGCAATCCCAACGAAATTCCTGCTTGACGGCTCCAGTAATTAAGTGCTGTTATTAGCACATAATATGATCAAATCTGCAACTGCAATGAATGTCAATATTGGCATGAACTGAGTTCGGTTCGAGCCTTATATGTGGGCCGCAAGGAGGAACAGAGCGGCAAACAGTGCTGGCGGGGCGTTCAGGCAAAGCGTTGCCTGTCCGGCCAGATAACTCAAACGGAGGAGTGCATTAATTGAGGTACGTAAATCAGATTGTCGCCGCTGCCCTAGTTGTTTTGTCAGCCGGTGCAGCAGAGGCGCAGGAGAAGAAGACCCTGGCGATCGTCGTCAAGGGACTGGACAACCCGTTCTTCGAGCAGATCAACCTGGGCTGCCAGGACTGGGCGAAGAACAATCCCGATTCGGAATATGAGTGCCTGTACACCGGCCCGGCATCGAGCGCCGACGAGGCCGGCCAGGTGCAGCTTGTCGATGACCTTATCGCCAAAGGCGTGGCCGCGATCGCCATTTCACCATCCAATGCCGCGGCCATGGCCAACCGCCTCAAGGAAATTGCACCGAAGATGCCGGTCATGACGGTCGATGCGGATCTCTCGGAAGCAGACCGTGCGCTGCGCTCGGCCTATCTGGGGACCGACAATTATCTGATGGGCGTGAAGATGGCCGAACAGGCTACGCGGCTGAAGCCGAAAGGCGGTACGGTCTGCCTGCAGTTGGGGAACGTCGCTGCCGACAATATCAATGCTCGGGCAGCCGGATTCCGCGATACCATCGCGGGTACCAAGGGCATCGACCGCCTGACGGGGCAAAGCGGCTGGAGCGAAGTCGAAGGTTGCCCGGTCTTTACCAATGACCAGATCGACCTTGCCAATCAGCAGATGGCCGATGTCTTCACATCCAAGCCAGACCTCGACGCCTTCATTCTGATTGGCGGCTGGGCCCAGTTTGCCCCGCAAGCCTATGCCCAGGTCACTGACCAGGTCATGGACCGCCTGAAGAGCAATGATCTGATCATCGTGGCTGGCGATACCCTGCCACCGCAGGTACAGGCCTTCAACGAAGGACGCAGCCACGCCCAGGTGGGCCAGCGCCCCTTCGAAATGGGACAACGTTCACCGGACGTCATGATCCAGTTGATCAAGGGTGAGAAGGTCGAAGACACCATCTACACCGGGCTGGATGTCTGCACGCGAGAAGAGCCAGGCTTCTGCGCGCCAAAGTAAGGTGATTTCAACGCAATCGCGTCATGGCGTTCCGGCGCCATGACGCTCTCGGCTGCCTGCAAGGGCTACGGCCGCACCCTCGATTTGAAAGTGCCTGTTGAGCTTTTAGGGGAAGCAAATTGAAACTTTTGGTCACTGGACTAGCAGGAAAGGTAGGAACTAATTTCCTGCCGGAATTTTTGGCCGCCGAAAAATTCTCCGGTTGGTCGCTACGCGCACTTTGCAACAACCGCATTATCGATCATCCAGCCGTGGAGACAGTGCGGGGTTCCTTGTCGGATGCGGACGCCGTCCATGCTGCGATGGATGGGGTGACCCATGTGCTGCACATGGCTGCGGTTAAAGAATCGCCCGACTTGGCGATCGACGTCGGCATCAAGGGCATGTTCAACCTCCTTGAAGCCTTCCGCACTTCGACGACGGCAAGGCAGTTTGTCCTGATCGGCGGGGACTGTTCGGTGGGCCACATTTTCCACCAATACGATGCTCCGATTACCGAGAGTTCGCCCCGACGCGCCTATCCCGGCTGCTACGCGCTCACCAAGGTGATCGAGGAAGTCATGCTCGAACAGTACCAGATCCAGTACGGCATCAATGCCTGCTGCCTGCGCGCGCCCTGGATCATGGAAAAGGACGATTTCAAGCATGTTCTGAGTTTCCGCAATCAGTTCGGCGGACCGGCCTGGGGTGAATTCCTGACGGAGGATGAAATTGCCCGCCACGCAAACGCCGGCGCAGTCCCGTTGCTGCGCGATGCCACGGGCGCTTCGCTCAAGCGAAATTTCATCCACGTCAGCGACCTTGTCGGCGCGATTCTGCTGGCGCTCGACAATCCAGCCACCGGTGGCGAAACTTTCAACGTCGCCATGGATATTCCGGTGGACTATGCCAGCGTCGCAACGCAACTCAACGCCACGCGTGGTCTGCCGCTCGTAGAGATTCCGACGCCCTATCACAGCAACTGGCTCGACAACACAAAGGCACGCATGCGGCTCGGCTGGCGTCCGGCCGTCGACCTCAAGCTTCTGATCGAGCAAGCCTGGTCCTATGTCCGGGCACCCGATGATCCTCGCCTCGTCTGGTACCCGGGGTAAGGCAAGCAATATCCGACGCCGGCACCGGGCGACGCCCGAGCCAAAGGATATCGACCGCCCTTACGCAAGCGCATTGCTGCAGGGCATTTCGTAACGCTGGAGCATGGCCGTGACCATGCTCTCAAAAAGGGAGGATGAACAATGAAACTGAACTTTGCTGTCTCCATCGCCATAGCGGCTATCGGCCTGGCCGGTCCCGTTGCCGCGCAGGACAAACCCCAGCTTGCTTTCGTCGTGAATGCCGCTTCGGATTTCTGGAAACTGGCCGAAGCCGGCGTCAAGAAAGCCCAGGGGAGTTGACGGGCTATGAGTTGCAGTTCCGCTATCCGGCACAAGGCACCGCTGCCCTGCAGAACGCCCTGATGGATGACCTTGTTGCCGCAGGCACCGATGCCATCATGATCTCGTCAGCCGATCCGAAGAACTCCATCGATGCTTTCAATCGCATTGCAGGACAGGTGCCGCTGTTCACCACTGACAGTGACGCGCCTGCCAGCAAGCGCATCGCCTACCTCGGCTCTTCCAACACTCTGGCAGGCGTCCAAGCAGGCGAAATTGCCGTTGCGGCAATGCCTGAGGGAGGAAAGTGCATGGGCTTCGTCGGCTTCCTGGGCGCCGACAACGCCATCGAGCGGATCGCCGGGTTCCGAAAAGCGGTAGAGGGTTCTAGTATCGAGCTTGTCGACGTCCGCGGCGACGACGTGGATTTTGCCCGTGCCCGATCAAACGTCGATGATGTGCTTGCCGCAAATCCGGACATCACGTGCATGGTCGGGTTCTATTCCTACAACCCACCCAAGATCTACGAAGCCCTTCAGGCTGCGGGCAAGCTCGGCGCGATCAAGGTTATTGCCTTTGACGAGGATCCGATCACACTTGGCGCGGTGCGCGAAGGCAGCTTTGCCGGCACTGTCGTGCAGGATCCCTACCAGTGGGGTTATCAGGGCATGCACCTGATGGCGAAATACCTTGAAGGCGACAAGTCGGGTGTTCCGGCGGATGGCCTGATCATTGTTCCGACCAAAGTTATCGACAAGGCCAATGTTGATGCCTTTGAGAAGGAACTCAAGGAGCGCATTGGCGGGTAAGCTCCTCCCCGGTCAACGCAGCCGCATCGGGCTCGGACCATTTGCCCGGCCCGATGCGCGCTTGTTGATGTGAGGAAATCGTCCAACACCGAGGTATTGCCGTTGCGACAAGATCAGATGGCCGACACATGATGCCTAAAGAGGATCAGAAACGCCCCCTACTGGCGCTCGAGAACATATCAAAGGCCTATACCGGCGTGGTAGCTCTCTCCAATGTGTCCATGACCGTCATGCCTGGGGAGGTTTTGGCTTTGATTGGAGAAAATGGCGCCGGAAAGTCCACGCTGATGAAGATCCTGGGCGGCGTCATCCAACCCAGTTCGGGCTATATCCTCATTGATGAGGTGCGATACGACCGTTTTTCAGTGACCGAATCCCAGTCCGCCGGGATCGCCTTCGTGCATCAGGAACTCAACGTCTTCGACAATCTCGATGTGGCAGCCAACATGTTCCTGGGGCGTGAAAAACGTGCGGGCTTCCTCAGGCTGCTGGATGTGAAGGCGATGGGCGCCGCAGCCGAACCTCTTCTGCGCCGCGTCGGGGCCACCTTCAGGCCCGAGACGCCGGTCGCTGATCTGTCGCTCGCCGAACGACAATTGCTTGAAATTGCCAAAGCGCTCTCCATCCAGGCCCGTCTCATCATCATGGATGAACCAACGTCGTCTCTTACCCTTTCGGAAACGAAAACGCTGATGACTGTCATCGCCGGCCTCAAAGCCGAGGGAATTGCCGTGATCTACATTTCGCACCGTCTAAGCGAGATCGAGGAATGCGCCGATCGGGTCTTCGTCCTGCGTGATGGCAAAGCAGCCGGCGAACTTGCCAAGGGAGAGATAAACCATGACGCCATGATCCGCATGATGATCGGTCGCGACCTCAATTCCCTCTATGCGCCGCCGGCTCGTGCTCCCGGCGGACCGATACTGTCCTTAAGAGCGGTCAGAACCCGTGCCAAGCCACGGGCCAGGGTCGAGTTCGATGTTCATGATGGCGAAATCCTGGGCGTAGCCGGGCTGGTCGGTGCGGGACGGACGGAACTGGCCGAGGCCATTTTCGGCATCGACACCATTCTGGAGGGCGAGGTCATGCTGGCGGGCAAGCCGTTCCTGGCCACCAGCCCGCGTGATGCCATCAAGGCCGGCGTCTACCTGGTGCCTGAGGACCGCAAGCGAACCGGCCTCGTCCTGGAAAGCCCTGTCTGCGAGAACATCTGCCTTGCCGATCTCGGTTCGGTGTCTTCCCGCGGCTTCGTCTCGAAGAGCCTCATCAAGGCGCGCGCCGAAGAACAGCGCACAAAACTTGGCATCAGAACCACCGATGTCATGCGCAACGCCGCCGAGCTTTCCGGTGGCAATCAGCAAAAGGTGGTTCTCGGCAAATGGCTATCCATGCGACCGGCACTGATCATCTTCGACGAACCCACCCGCGGCATCGACGTCGCCTCCAAGGTCGAGATTTACCGGCTGATGCGCGCTCTGGCGGACGCAGGCGTCGGTGTGATGATGATCTCCAGCGACATGGAAGAAGTCATCGGCGTGTCGGACCGTATCGTTGTGCTGCGGGAAGGCGAAATCGCCGGATCGCTGTCACGGCCCGAGTTCTCCGAGCACAACGTGCTCAGGCTTGCCGTCGGCGCAAACTAGGAAAAGACCAATGCACAAAAAAGACCTCGGCCTGGCTGTCCTGATCATCGTTGTGGGAGCGGTGGTCTATCTGCAAAATCCGCTTTTCCTCTCGCCGATCAATCTGGGCAACACCGCCAATCTGATCGGTCTGTTCGGTCTCTTTGCCATCGGCCAAGGTTTTGTCATCATGACCGGGGGTATCGACCTGTCCGTCGGTTCGATGATTGCGTTGCTCGGGGTTCTTTTCGTCGATATGGTGGGCAAGTTCGGCGTGCCGTGGCCGGTGGCAATTCTGGTTGTTTTGGTCATCGGAGCGTTGCTTGGATTGGCGCATGGGCTGCTGATCACCAGGCTCAGAATGCAGCCCTTCGTGGTCACGCTATGCGGCCTGCTGATCTATCGCGGTATAGCGCGCGGCTATACGGGCGAAGCCACGGCCGGCTTTCCCTTCGGTGCAAACTATCCGGCGCTTGAATGGCTGACCATTGGGCGTTCCTTTGGCGTGCCGCACTCCTTCTTTGCCATGATCATCATCGGCGTCATCTGTTGGTTCGTCCTGCACCGCTCCGTCTTTGGCCGCCATTTGCAGGCGGTGGGTAAGAATGAGGACGCGGCCTGTTATTCAGGCATCCGCACCGGTTTTGTCATCGCCGCCGCCTATGTCATTTGCGCCGCGCTGACCGCTGTTGCCGCAGTGTACTTCGCCATGTTCACCCGATCGGTACAGCCCTCGTCGCATGGCAATTTCTACGAGCTCTATGCCATCGCGGCAGCCGTCCTGGGCGGCTTCTCGTTGCGGGGCGGAGAAGGCTCGATCATCGGCGTGGTGCTGGGCGCGGTCCTGCTTCAGGAGCTGCAGAACCTGGTCAATCTTCTCGGCATCCCGTCCTCGCTCAATTTCGCGGTCATGGGGGCGGTGATCCTGGCCGGGGTTCTTGCCGACCAGCAGTTCAACCTCTACAGGGCAAGGAGAAGGGCTGCGGCTGCGCTGGGCGCCGTCAACACGTCAGGCTCAGCACTGCATCACAGACCGGCTACGACCAACGAGCTCTCGCCATAGCGTCGCGTTTTGCCGAGTGGGAGATCGCCCGAAGACGACACAGTCCCGATTGCCCGACCTCCGCCATCGCATGATGCACTGTGGGCTCGTGTGTCCGACAATACGGATCCAGAGAAAATTGTGACATGTTTTCCTGTGTCAGCGTTCTATGATGAGATCGCTCAAGGGCTTAGAGCAGCAAGGCAAGAAGAACCCCGCGTCGATCTCCCGCTGACGAATGCCGCCGTCGTGCTTCATATCGACACTGCCGCTGACCAGTTTCGACTTGCAGGCCCCGCAGATACCGCTTGCGCAAGATGACGGAATGCGCACACCGGCCTTCTTTGCACATGACAGCACTGTCTGGTCCATACTGACCTCGACCGACTTGCCCTGCTTTGAGAATTGAACGGTGAATGTCTTGGCTTCGACTGCCTCCATTGTGGGTGCTGGAGCGTCTTCGATGACAAGGGCATCGAAGCTTTCCTCATGATAATTCTGCGCGGGAACGCCGAGTTCACAAGTCAGGCGTTTGGCGGCCCGCATGAAGGGCGCCGGACCACAGCACATGACGATCCGCTCAGCGATATCGGGGACGGCCATCCCTAGCACTTCCTTCGAAATCCTTCCTGAGAGACCGGGCCAGGAACGCTCATTCGATATGTCTTCGGGAAGCAGGAAAAGTCTCAATCCTTTCATTCTTTCGGCGAGATTGGCCAGATCCGACCGGAAGATGAAGTCCTTTGGCGTCCTGCCTGCATGAATGAACACGACGTCGACCGGCGGAGCGGTGTCGGCCATTTCGCGGACCATCGACATGACGGGCGTGATGCCCGATCCGCCTGAAAGGAAGAGATATTTCGGCGCCGCAGGGCGCATGAACTTGCCCAGTGGTCCTGAAGCCTTGACGGCCATGTCGGGTTTGAGATTGTCGTGCAACCAGTTGGAAACCTTGCCGCCCGGCACCCGCTTCACAGTGATGGTGATCGCATTGCGGCGATGCGGCGACGAGGAAATACTGTAGCAGCGGCCGTCGATTTCGCGATCCAGGCCAAGCTCGAACATGAAGTATTGGCCGGCGTCAAACGCAATATGTTTACGGTCGGGAGACACGAACGTGAAACTTTTCACGTCATTGGTCTCATCATGGACGTCGACACACAAAAGCGTGTCGTCCGTTTCCGCATTCCACCGAGATTGGCTGGCCTCGCCGCTTGCGAGCAGATCAGTACCCATTGGCGCGCATCCGATCGACATACCAAGTCGCGAAATCATTCAATGCGCCCTCGGTGAACCTTGAGTATGGGCCTGGCTCGTAGGCAGAATCGAGTATTCCTGCATGGGAGCGCGCGACGAGCTTGGCATCCTGTTCGGTTGTTTCGATCCACACATGCGTCAGCTTGTCGAGATCGTAGTCGACGCCTTCGACGGCATCCTTGTGCACCAGCCACTTCGTCCGAACGAGCGTTGTATCAGCCGAGAGCGGAATAGCGAACGACGTCACGGCGTGGTCGCCCATGAAGTGGCTCCAGCTGTTATGGCCCCACAAGTGCATGTCGCCGAGGTCTTTCCGGGTCATATGGCCCATCAACTTGGACGATGCGGCTGTCGCGTCCTCTGTCTGCGATTCGCCGGCTCCAGAAATGATGAGGCGCTGACTGCGGAAATTGGTGACAACGTTCTTGGTTCGCTCGACAGTCGCAGAGGGAAATCCTTCCGCTTCCCAGTTCTTCGTGCGCTCCTGGTACATGGCGAAATGCGCTTCCGCCTCTTCGCGGTCTTCGGGGCTTAGGCTTTCTGGGTCGTATCCGAAGTCCAGATCGATGAACGACACGCAAAGCTCAGGATGGTTTGCCGAGCAATGATAGCATTCCCGATTGTTTTCAATCGTAAGCTTCCAGTTTCCTTTTTCGATTACATCAACCTGATGGGCCACTTTTGCGTTCCGGACATCGTAAGGCGCGAGACGCTCATGCATCACCTTTTCGAGATCCTCGATATCTTCCGGCGGATTGTCTGAAAGACAGACATAGATGAGGCCACCAATCGACTTGAAGTTTACGGCCTTCAGGTTCTTGCAGCTTTTATCAAAGTCCTTGCCCATGTGCGGGGCATAGCTGAGTTCACCGGACAATTCGTATGTCCATTGGTGATAGGGACAGACAAGTTTCGAGACAACGGTCGCCCCTCGGGGAGAAGACGCGAGCCGCGATGGCGGCAGACGTTCCGAACCACGCGGATTTCGTTGTCGTCGTCGCGCAAAATGATCAAGCTGTTGTTACCGATGTCGACGACAAACGCATCACCCGGTTCCGGAACATCGCACTCTAGCCCGATGTAAATCCAGTGCTTGGCAAAAAATATCAAGATCCGCCTGGAAGACGTCTTCCCTCGTGTACAGACCAGAGGGAAGTGAATGGCCCTCGAGCCGGGCATCGAGCAGCGTCGTGATTGAGGAAGGAAACGTGTTGAGCATCATCTCACCGCATCTGTTTGTGTGCGCCGACAATGGGGGCAAACTCAAAGTCGCTCAACCTCACAAATAGTTTTCGTTGCCATAATTGAATGTAATGCTAGGATGTTTACTCGGGGAGATAGGCATAAGTGGATCGCACTTGGGAATGAGACGCAAGCTTCCGCCATTAACGGCTTTGACCGCATTTGAATCCGCTGCGCGCCTTCTCAGTTTCACTAAAGCTGCCAACGAGTTGGGTGTAACCCAGGCGGCTGTCAGCCGGCAGATTCATCTGCTTGAGAGCTATTTTGGCTTTCCACTTTTCATCCGAGGCCACCGCAGTATCGAGATCACCGCAAGGGGAGATTGCTCGCATCGGCCAGTCATGATGCGTTTGACATAATCGCGTCGTCAGTCTCGGACATCACAAGGGATGCTCGGGACGTCGATTTGACGATCGCCGCAACTGTCGCTTTCTCCCACTTCTGGTTACTTCCGAAGATCTCCGAGTTTTCGCGAAATCATCCGGGTATCAATCTGAGAATCCTGACCCAGGACAATGTTCCGAACATCGAGTCGGGTGATATCGACATTGCTATCCGTTTCGGAAGCGGGATGTGGGCCGATGGGCAGGCCAGCGTACTTTTCGAAGACGAGATTTTCCCGGTATGCAGTCCGACTTTCGCGCAGAATGCGGGAAGTGTCGCGTTTCCCCGCGATCTCCTCGCGCATCCGCTCATATCTTACACGGCGGATGACCCCACTTGGACGGGGTGGAGCGAATGGCTGGCTGCGTTCGCTGTCGAATTGCCAAAAGGAAATCCGGCCTGCGGTGCAGTTTCTATACGGAGGCTATCTACGCGACACTCAACGGACAGGGCGTAACGCTTGGGTGGCGGCGCCTCGTTGATGACCTGCTCGTTCAAGGCCGGCTTGTCAGGTTGACCGATTGGACCGTAAAAACCCGAAACGCCTATTTCGCCGTCGTTCCAAAGCGACGGCGTCAAACGGAAGCGTGCAATCACTTTCAGGTTTGGCTGACGGAAACAGCGAAACAAATCATGACCGCCGATCATCCAGACTCAAGATGATCGGCGCCGGCACAATCAATGCCGGCTCTTCGCTCCTCTCCCCTGTTGACACCTGGTCTTCGGGCTGAAGGCCACGCCTGACGCGCTCAATCAAAGGCAGGCGCCGGTTCGGCTGGCGCCTGCTTCAGTCACGGCGCGTCGCTTCGCGCCAGGGTTAGATATCCTTGGCAAGACGCAACGCATCGTAGATGGCCGCATGGGTGTTGCGGGCCGCCACCGCATCTCCGATGCGGAAGAGCTGGTAGGTTCCGGCTAGATTTCGCTCGACCGTCTGCGGTGCGCCGGAAAGCAACGCGTCGTACGAGACCTCGCCAAGGTTCTTGGAACCTGGCTTCAACTCAAAGTAGAGATCATCGAGTGGGATGGTTCCATGATTGACGATGATTTGATCCACCACACGCTGTTTTGAGATGCCGCCATAGTCGCTGCCGACATGGGCGATAAGCTGGTTGCCACTTCTTTCAGCCGCGTCCAGCCGGTAGGTGACTGTGAATGTTGTGTCGAGTTTCTGCAGCGAGCGCATGTAAGGCACCAGGTTCATCGCCATGACTTCTGGAGCAAAAGCGCGGTCTGGCGTCATGATTTCGACCTTGGCGCCGGCCTTGGCGATGATCTCGGCGGCCTGCAGGCCGGCATGGTCGCCGGCATCGTCATAGATGAGCACGTTCGTCCCCGGCTTCACATCGCCTGAGATGATGTCCCAGGAGGACACGACCAGCTCGTTTCCCTTAGTGAGCACATCCGTATGCGGCAGACCGCCCGTCGCGACGATAACGACATCTGGATTTTCGGCTGCGATTATGTCGACATCGGCCCAAGTGTTGAAGTGGAAGATGACGCCTTGTTTGTCGCACTGGCTCATACGCCAGTCGATAATGCCGATCATTTCGCGCCGGCGCTCACTTTGCGCCGTCAGCCGAATCTGGCCACCGGGGTTGTTGGCCGCCTCGAAAACCACGACCGCGTGACCACGCTCCGCAGAAACGCGGGCCGCCTCGAGGCCGGCAGGGCCGGCGCCGACAATGACCACCTTCTTTCGCACATCCGCCTTTGGGATCGTGTGCGGCATGGTCTCCTCGCGGCCGGTTGCCGCATTGTGAATGCAAAGGCGAGCCCGCCCTGATAGATGCGGTCGAGACAGTAGTTTGCGCCGACGCAGGGCCGAATATCGTCCTCGCGCTTTTCAATAATCTTGCGAAGGATGTGCGGGTCCGTCATGTGGGCGCGGGTCATACCGATCATGTCGACCTTGCCGGCTGCGATCGCATGACGGGCGGTGGCGACGTCCTGGATTTTCGCCGCGTGGAAGGTCGGGAAGTTGGTCGCGGCGCGAATGTCGCCGGCGAAGTCCAGATGCGGCGCACTCGCCATGCCTTGGATCGGGATGACGTCCGTCAGGCCGGGGTCGGTATCGATATGACCGCGGATGACGTTGAGATAGTCGATGAGGCCGCTATCCCTGAGGCGACGGGAGGTTTCCAGGCCTTCGGCTTTTCCCGTGCCGCCTGGAAGACATTCATCGGCCGTGTAGCGAACGCCGAGGATGAAGTCGTTGCCAACCCTCTCGCGCATCGCCTTGAACACGTCGAAACAGAAGCGCAGACGGTTATCGAGCGAGCCTCCATAAGGACCATCGAGTTCATTGGTCAGCGGCGAGGTGAACTGGTCGATAAGGTGGCCATAGGCTTCCAGTTCGACGCCGTCCATTCCGCCGGCCTTCATGCGCTCTGCCGCATCGGCGAAGTCCTTAATGATGCGCTCGATATCCCAGTCTTCCAGCTTTTTCGGGAAGGCGCGATGCGCAGCCTCTCGGTGGTGCGACGGTGCGACGACGGGCAGCCAGTCACCCTTGTCCCACCGCGTGCGACGGCCGAGATGCGTCAGCTGGATCATGATCGCCGCGCCCTCTTCGTGCACGGCGTCGGTCATTTCGCGAATCCATGGAACGATCTCGTCCTTATAGGCGAGCAGGTTGTTGAAAACCGGCGGGCTATCCTTGGACACGGCAGCCGAACCGGCCGTCATCGTCAGCGCAACCCCGCCCCTTGCCCGCTCCACCGTGTAGGCCCGATAACGGCCTTTAGGCATACCGTCTTCCGGATAGGCAGGCTCGTGCGAGGTGACGATGATGCGGTTGCGGAGGGTCAGATGCTTCAGCTGGTACGGCTGGAGAAGAGGATCGTTCGACATGCGCCGGGCTCCGGTCTAGGGATTTACGGCAAGGCTAGGCGGGAATGTACACCTATGTCAACCAACAACGACATCAGTGTTTGTATTTCTGACGTTGATGTACATTTCACTTGTCAGGTCGAGGGGAATTTGCTAGGAGGCAATCCATGGAACAGTCAACCAATGACAGTGGCTGGAGAGGCTCTCCGGAAGGATGGCTGGCGGCGGCTTACGAGGCGCTGATTGAATCCGGCGTGGATTCAGTAAAGATCCAGCCGCTGGCCAAACGCCTCGGTCTGTCCCGAACCAGCTTCTATTGGTTCTTCAAGGACCGCGAGGAATTGCTGGGTGCCCTGATCGGCCGGTGGCGGGAAAAGAATACCGGCAATCTGGTAAAGCAGTCCGAGGCATATGCTGAAACGCTCGCCGAGGCGATGCTCAACGTCTTCGACTGCTGGGTGAACAAGGATCTTTTCGACTCCCAGTTCGAATTCGCGGTACGCAGCTGGGCTCTGCAGTCCCCGGAAATACAGGCGGAAGTGCATGAGGCCGACCAGAGGAGAATGGAAGCGATCGGTCGCATGTTCATGCGGTTCGCCTACAGCGAGGGAGCGGCGGACGTTCGCGCGCGCACGACCTACCTGGTCCAGATCGGCTACATATCGATGCAGTCCCGGAAGACATCACGCTTCGCATGAAGCGCATTCCAGAATACATCGCGATCTATATCGGTGAAACTCCGCAGCAGCGGGAACTCGATCGTTTCTTCGCACGGCACGGATACAAGCCGGAGTGACAAAGTGGCAGCAGGCAAGGGCCTGAGAATTGGCGGCGGGGCCTGCCGGCTGGGCGGAGCGGTTGCAGCCGGAATGTACGATGCCGGCGTGGTCGGGCCATTGAACATCTTCATCGCTTTCTTTCAGCCGAAGCCCCACTTGCTTCCATGAGGCTGTTAGACACCAGGCAAGCGGGCGTTGCGATCGGTCCAACGTCACCACTCTTTCCGACCTGCGGACTGGCGGTATTTGGCTGCCAAGTCGAAAGCCGGCTTATCCCATAAGCCATGGCCAATATCCGCTTTGCAACCTCTCGCGACCACGACACACCCGTCTTGCCGTGCGAACCACGACGCTGAAATGCGCTGGAAAATGGATATCACTCCCAAGTTCAGCTCCACCTCCCGGCTATAGAGACGTGGGTCTGACGTGATAACGGTCGTGCGCTCGGACTTGATCAGGAGGGGTACAAAAAGCAATCATCTTGATCGCAACAGACGAGCCTTTTGAATACGGGTTTTTAATCCCAGAAATACATAGTGAGCAGCGGCCCAAGCAGCTAGAAGACCGATGGAGTGGCGTAACGACCTGATCTTCTTCTCCTTCTGGAGCCGTGGCGACATTTCGTGTTCACATTGGTTCGACGCGACTTCCACTGAAATTCCTCTCAAACAAAGGATAGATTTTTGAGAAAAATCCTCTTCATGGCGACCGCTTTTGCAATGTCGCCAATTCTGGCCCAGGCTGCAACGCTGGTTTTTCCAAGCGACGCTCCGATTGCCTCGGTAACGATCCCGGACGAATGGGAGCCAAAGGAGACTGTTTCCGGAATAGAAGCCAAGTCGCCGGATTCGGCAATCTACTTTTCCATCGACGTCGCCACGGATAAGGATACCGACAAGGTCATTCAGGACGCTGTCAAGTTTCTGACTGATAATGGGGTCACTATCGATGATTCCACGCAGACGGACTCTGGTGACGTGGAAATCAATGGAATGACCTTCGGTAGCATAGAGTACGAAGGCAAGGATGCTGATGGGCCGGTGGACGTCTCCTTGGGCTTTGCGTCACCTGCAGAAGGCAAGATGCTCGTGGTGACCTATTGGGGCACCAAGGCAACCCAAGGTGCACATAGCAAGGCTCTGGAAGAAATCCTGAAATCCCTGAAACCCTCGAACTAAGCTTCTTGCAATGCAAGGCGGGAGCGCAAAGTTTGCTTCCGCCTTTCAACGGCCTCACGGCCCGACGACGGATCGCATCGCAAGCCCCCGGTTTGTCCCTGAGATTCAGATTCATCCCGATTTGAGAAGGCCAAACAGTCAACATCAGCAAAGCGGCTTGTAAGACGCCACCAGCGCATGGAGCGCGACCATGCGATTGGTCGGAAGGCAAAGGCAGCAATGCCGCGCTGTCGACATCCGTGAGCGGCAACAATCCCAAACTTGCTTGTGTAGCTTGCCATATTCAGTGCGTCTCAAGCCTTCTGAACTCTACACCGTGGACGAGACAATTTTGGCGTGCAGAAATCTTGGCGGCAGGCCCGAAATTTCTCTTCCGGTGGGTCAACACTCCGTTGTGCGCGAAATTTCCAACATGCCCGATCCAAAGGTCGCCGGGCGCCGGGCGCCGGGCAAGCTGATTGAAACAGACAACTGAAGTCAACGCGATTTCAAGAACGCAGCTATTTCCGCACCTGTCTTGGCACGTGCGATCTCTTTATCGTCGGCACTGCATGCCGCGCTCTTTATCGCATCCGGCAGATGCTGGCCGCGCGTGGCGACAAGTCCCCGGACGAAATCGGCGGTGAATTCCGGGTGCGCCTGATAGGTAAGCGCCGCGTCGCCATAACGCAGTATGGCATAGGGGCAAGCCGACGATCCGGACAGGATCTCGGCCTCACCGGGAAGCGTCAGGATCTGCTCCTTGTGCCAGGCAAGCAGGGTGCGATCGTATGCGCCCTCGTTTGTCCGGTACTCGGCAGCGCCTGCGACCCAGCCACCCGGGTTTTCGCCCACCGCTCCACCAAGCGCCTTGGCAATGGCCTGATGGCCGAAGCAAATGCCAACCATGGGCCGGCCCGAGGCCCTGATCTGCCGGATCAACGCGATCAGCCTGCCGATCCAGGGATCGGCGTCATTGACGGAGAAGCGCGAACCGGTGATCAGCCAGCCATCCGCGCTTTCGGCGCCTTCCGGGAAGATGTCATCGACAACCGGATAGGTGACAAAGTCGAATGTCCCCTCCCCAGCAACCGCTGGAAGAAGAGATCATAGTCGCCAAAATCCTGGCGAAGCTCGTCAGGCGCGTGGCCTGTCTGGAGTATGCCGATGCGCATTCATCAAACTCCGAACCGATCGCGCAGCCCGTACCACCAGGCGCCCAAGGCTGTGAGCGGCACGCGGAAGGCGCGGCCGCCGGGGAAAGGCAGGCTTGGCAGTGATGCCCAGATATCGAAGCGGTCTGCATGGCCGGCCACCGCCTCGCCGAGGATCTTGCCGAGAAGATGCGTCGTGGTCACACCATGGCCGCTGTCACCATGCGAGAAATAGACCGTATCGGACAGTTTGCCGACATGCGGGATGCGTGTCAGCGTCAACGCGAAATTGCCGCTCCATGCAAAGTCGATGCGGGTATTGGCCAGTTCGGGAAACGTCTTGATCATGTTGGGGCGGATGATGCCCGTCAGGTTGGCGGGGTCCTGGCCGCCATAGCCGATGCCGCCACCATAGAGCAGACGGTTGTCGCTGGTGCGCCTGTAGTAATCGAGCACGTAATTGGCATCTTCGACGCAATAGTCAGCCGGGAGCATCCGGTCGAGCAATTTGGTATCCAGCGTTTCCGTGACCATCACCTGGCTCGATACCGGCATCATGCGTTCGGTGATCCTCGGCAGCACGTTGCCGAGATAGGCATTGCCGCAGACCAGCAGGTAGCGCGATACGACGCTGCCGCCCGATGTTGTGACCACTGGTTGCTTGCCGCTGAGATCGACGCCCACCGCACGCGAGTTTTCAAAGATGCGCGCGCCGAAGGCCTCGGCCGCGCGGGCTTCGCCGAGCACGAGATTGAGCGGATGGATATGACCGCCGCGCTTGTCGATCATGCCACCGACATAGCGATGGCTGTTGACATAGGTGCCGACATCCCCCTTGCCGACCATCTCCATTCCATCGATGCCATAGCTTTCGCAGCTTTTCTTGATGGTCTCGAAGTCTCGCATTTGCTTGGTCGTGAAGGCGGCAAAGAAGCCGCCGTCGCGAAGGTCGCATTCGATGCCATGTTTCGCTATGCGTGCGCGGATGATATCGCCACCCTCGCGGGACATAAGAGCGAGCTTGCGGGCTGTGTCGGGGCCAAAGCGCCGCTCGAGCGTATCGAAATCACGGCTGTAGCCATTGACGATCTGGCCGCCATTGCGCCCTGAGGCGCCGAAGCCGATGCGTTCGGCTTCGAGGACGACGACGCTCATACCCTTTTCGGCAAGATCGAGTGCGGCCGAGATTCCGGTGAACCCGGCGCCGATGATGCAGACGTCGGCCTCAATGGGGCCATCCAGAGTGGGACGGACCGTCTTGTCGTTCGCTGTGGCTGCATACCATGAAGCGATGTGGCCGGTATTTGCCTGTGTTGCTGAAGTATTCATCTCAAGTCGTCCTGATATAGGCGTCATATTCGACGTCGGTCACTCTGAGGGCGAATTCCTGCAGTTCCTGCCGTTTGGTGGCGGAATAAAGCTTGCGGAATTCAGGGCCGAACGCGGCAAAGGCGAAACTCGAGGCCGAGAAGGTCTGGACCGCTGAATGCCAGCTGCGCTGGAGCGGCTCGATATCGGGCGCATGATCATCGCCGATGACGGCGCCACCGGGATCCGCCCGCTCGATCATGCCCATGTAGGCCGCCTGCAGGATCATCGCGAGCACCAGATAGGGATTGGTATCGGCGCCGGCGACACGGTGCTCGATGCGCGTCGCCGACCGGCCAGCGGTGATGACGCGCACGGCAGCCGACCGGTTGTCGAGTCCCCATGAGGCGTAGGTGGGTGCATGCTCGCTGGGCGTGAGCCGGCGGAACGAATTGGCATGCGGCGCAAAGATGGCCGTGCTGTCCTGCATGTATTTCAACAGGCCGCCGACGGAATGCATCAGTGCATCCGACGGGCCATTCTCGTCGGCATAGATATTGCCGCCGTTGTCGTCGATCATCGAAAAATGCACATGCATGCCGCTGCCTGCCTGGGTGCCATAGGGCTTGGCCATGAAGGTGGCGTCGAGACCGTTCTTGCGGGCAACGCCCTTAACGATGCGCTTGAGCAGAACCGCGTTGTCTGCCGCCCGAAGCGCATCTGGCAGGTGGTTCAGGTTGATCTCGTACTGCCCAGGACCGTTTTCGCGCAGCGTGGTGTCAGCCGGCACCAACTGTTCGCGGCAGACGGCAGCGATTTCGCTGAATACATGCTCGAAATCCTGCAATTCGGCAATCGAAAGAACCTGCGTTTGTCCGGTGTGCCAGCGGCCTTCACGGGTATTGGGCGGCCGCACCGGGTCAAGCGCCGACCGCACAGGATCGATGAGGTAGAATTCGAGTTCGGTCGCAACCACGGGCCTTAGCTTCATACGCTCGAAGCGGGCGAGCACTGTCGCCAGCACTTGGCGCGGATCAGCATAAAACGGCTCGCCGGCAGCATTCTGCATGCTCAGCAATACCTGGGCGGTCGGCCGTTTGAGCCAGCCGACGCGGGCGAGCGTGCCAGAGACCGCACGGCAGATCCCGTCCGGGTCGCCGGTGCCTTCGGCAAGACCCGCTGCATTGACGTCCCTGCCCCAGATATCCAGCGCATAGACGGACCGAGGCATCGCCATGCCCTTGAGCAGCACCTCAACGGCACGCTCACGCGGTATCCACTTGCCGCGCGGCACGCCGTTCACATCGATAACGAAGGCCTCGAGAACCTCGATATCGGGATTGGCATCCAGAAAATCTCGCGCTTCTTGTTCATCTATCATGCTTCACCATCAGGTCGGGTGCTTTACCGAAGGCATAGGGATGCCGGCCCGGCGGACCCAAATTGCTGTTCGTTTGTTGATTTTGATGCAGCCTTGGCCGCCGCGGTGGCTCGCGTTAGCGGAAAGCGAGGGGTCCTTCATCGACCTTCATGAACCAGCGCATCTAAGCCCCCGAACGCAAGACCCTGGAGTCTTGATTATAATATGATCAAACCTATATGTGATATGATCATATTTGTAAATCGCTCAAATAGGCCTGCAAAGCGTTTTTCACTGTGCTATGGCGGAATTCTTCGCGGCAGCGGGACATGCGACTGAAATGGGCAAAGGGATCAGGTGCTGTTGATGGACACCAAGCAGATTTCGGTTGGCAGCGAACCCAAGTTGAAGGGCGAATCTACCAAGAAATGGGTCTACCGTTCGCTCCGCCGAGCGATCATGTGTGGGCGCTTCCCGCCGGGCTTGCCGGTCACAATTTCCGGCCTCTCGGAGGGGCTTGGCGTCAGCACCATGCCGGTGCGCGGTGCGCTCGATCAGCTGATTGCTGACGGCGCATTGGAATATCTCGACAACAGGCGCGTGCGGGTGCCTGATATCGGTGCTGACCGGTTTGACGAGTTGATCGCCGCCCGCGTGGCACTCGAGACGGTCGCCGCTGAACGGGCCATGCATTTCATCGATTTCCTGCGTATCGACCGTTTGATCGCCCTCGACAACATGATCGATGAGGCTTACCAGGCTGGCGACATCGAACTCGGTATCGAGCGCAACTTCGCTTTTCACCGCTGCATGTATGATGGAAGGTCTTCTTTCGTGCTGATGCCGCTGATCGAGTCCGTCTGGCTGAGGATGGGACCGTTCATGCGCGAGGCGGTTGCCCATCTCCACCAAAGCTATCAGGTGGACCGGCATGTCGAAGCTATCGAGGCGATCAAGCGCCGAGATGCCGTTGCTCTGAAGGAAGCGATCATGGCTGATATCCAGGATGGGTCCGGTCATGTCGGCCGCCAACGTCTGCGCGAGGTCGCGACCTCAGACGCCGAACGGCAGCGCTGACACATCTGCCAAGTGGCAGCCCAGCCGTTCATTCGGCCGCCGCAGCAGCACTGCGCTGCGACAACACCGCCAGCACGGTCAGTTGGATGAGGTGATAGAGCATGAGCGGCAGGATGATGAGCGCCACTTCGGCACGGTCAAACAGGATGCCAGCCATCGGCAATCCTGTCGCCAAGCTCTTGGTGGAGCCGCAGTAGAGCAGCGCCAGGCGGTCTTCGCGCGCCAAGGCGGACACTCGCCCGCCAACTTCCACGATGATCATGGCCACGCCAAGAAGTGTCACGCAGAGAGCAATCAGCAGGCTGATATCGGTCCACGACAGCAGATGCCAGATTCCGGCGACAACACCCGCCGAAAAGGCCGAGTAGACGATCAAAAGGATCGAGCCCCGATCAACCAGCATGATCGTCTGTTTATGGCGGGTTATAAAGCCTGAAAGCCAGGGCCGGGCGATTTGCCCCAACATGAACGGCAGAAGAATCTGCTGTGCTATCTTCCAGATTGCGGCGAGCGGATCACCAGGGCCATTGCTGGCATGCAGCATCACAGCGAGCAGAAGCGGGCAAAGTACCACGCCGATGATGTTCGATAGCGACGCTGCGCAGATCGCGCCGGCGACATTGCCCCCGCCACGGACGTGAATGCGATCGAGCTCTGCACTGTCGAAGGCAGGCAGCCGAGATAGAGGAAACCGATGCCGATCGCCGCCGGAAACCATGCCTGTGAAAGGCCGAAGAGCCCAAAAGCGAGCACCGGAAACAGAGCGTATGTACACAGGAGGCAACCGAGCTGGAGTTTCCAGTTGGTGAGGCCGGCGACAGTTGCGGCCAACGAGAGTTTGGCGCCGTAGAGGAAAAACAGCAGTGCAATTGCCCAGAAGGTTACCCCGGAGAGGATGGTCGCAAACTGCCCGCTGGCTGGAACAAAGGCGGCAAGCATGACGGTCAGAAACAGGATCATCAGGTAACGATCCAGCCCCAGACGCTTCAGACTGGTCTCGATGGCAGTCAATTTCATGCCTTGAAATCTCCAGGTTGGTACTGTGTTTGCCGGCTTGATACGCCCGGACGTCAGGCGGCGAGCCATTGGGCCGTGGACATCACCCGCGCGAAGCCAGCTGACAGGGTAGCCGCCGTCGCGTCCTTGATTGCGGCCTGTGTCGCGCTATCGGACAGATCGGGGCAACCGGTGGCATCGAGCAGGAAATCGACGAAGTAGTCGAGATCATGGCCATTGCGGGCCGTCGTCTCGCAGCAGAAATTGGTCATGAAGCCGGTGACGACGATGCGGTCGATCGATTTTTCTCGCAGAATCTGGTCGAGGCCGGTGCCGACAAAGCATGAATAGCGCCGCTTGGTCACCACAAGCGCGGTCACCGGAACCATCAGTCGCGGATCGTCCTCGACCTCTTCGGTTCCAGCGACGAAACCGAGTTCGCCCGGCTCGCCGCTGAAATCGAACATGTGACCGGCATCCGATCCGTCGGCACGATGAACATGCTGGACATGAACGACAAGATCACCCGCGGCCTCGGCTGCGGCAAGCACCTGATTGATATTGGCGATCACCTCATCATTGCCGACGCAATAGAGCGGAGAGGCTGGATCGGTGTAGACCTTCTGAACGTCGATGACGAAAACTGCGCGTGCCATTAAACAACCCCTTCTAGAATCCTGACGCCATGCCATCCTTGCGAGAATCGGACGCGCCGGTCAGCGTGCCCTTTTCCCAGTCGATCCACACCGCCTGTCCGCCGCCGAACGGTTCGAGTGCTTCTTCAACCGCATGCCCCAGCGCTGTCAACTGATCGACGGTCTCGGCGGGAACACCACGCTCTGCCCTGAGCACGCCTTCAGAATGGAAGACACGCGGCGCATCGAGCGCTGCCTGCACATCCATGCCGAAATCAAGCACATTGCTGAGAAAATGCACATTGCCCATCGGCTGATAGTCGCCGCCCATCACGCCGAACGGCATGACGGCGCGGCCGTCGCGAGTCAGCATGCCCGGCATGATCGTGTGCATTGGCCGCTTCGAAGGAGCCAGGGCATTGGGATGCTCGGGGTCCACTCGGAAGCTTGAGCCACGATTTTGTAGGACCACCCCGGTTTCGGGGCAAGTGATGCCGCTGCCGAAGGCGTGGTAGGTCGAATTGATGAAGCTTATGGCATTGCGATCCTGGTCAACGATCGAAATATAAACCGTGTCGGAGCGACGGAACTCGAACTCTGGCAGGTCCGTCATCGCTCGACGACGATCGATGCTGCTGTGCAGGCGTCTGGCATAGTCCTTCGACAGCAACGTTTCGACCACCGGCCCGTCGCGGTCGATCTCGGCCAGGCGGCGATCGCGTTCGCGGTAGGCGAGGCGGGCTGCCTCCACCAACAGGTGGAACCTCTCGGCACCGACGGGATCGTGGCCCGAAATCTTGTCCTCGCCCAGGATATTGAGCATGAGGAGCGCGGTAAGTCCCTGGTTGTTCGGCGGCATCTGGTGAACGCGAAAGCCGCGATAGTCGATCGTCACCGACGAGACATAGTCACACGCCGTCGCAGCGAAATCTTCCAGAGTATGAACGCCGCCGAGCTGGCGCAACCGCGCGACGATCGCCTCGGCTACACGTCCTTCGTAGAAACCGCAACGGCCCTGTTCGGCAATCGTACGCAGTGTTGCACCGAGCCGGGCCTGTATATGCAGGTCGCCGGCAGCGTAAGGCTGGCCGTCGCGCAGGAAGATTGATGTGGAAGCTTCATCATCAGACAACAAGCCGGCGGCTTCCGCCCAGTCGAAGGCGACACGATCATGCACCACATAACCTTTTTCGGCATAGTGAATGGCAGGCGCAAGCACCTCTGCCAGCGTCATGCGACCCTGATCCCGTACCAGTCGATCCCAGGCATCGATGGCGCCGGGAATAGTAACGGAATGCGGCCCATAGGTTGGAACCGCATCCAATCCCATTGCCCGAAAACTATCTATCGACGCGGCAGCAGGCGACCGCCCGGAACCATTAAGCGCGAGCACCTTGTCGCTTCCGCCAGCGCAATAGAGCACGAAACAATCGCCGCCGATGCCGGTCGACTGCGGTTCGACAACGGCCTGCACGGCACTAGCGCACACGGCGGCATCGACCGCATTGCCACCGGTACGCAGGATATCCAGCGCCGCCTGTGTCGATAGCGGATGAGACGTGGCGACCATGGCGCCGGTGGATCGCACAGGGGAGCGCCCTGGCAGCTGGAAGTCACGCATTTTCTTTTGTCCGTGGGGATGCGAGGAAATTTTGACCCCGGCGGAGGGATGCTCCGCCGGGAAACCAGTCTCTTTACTTCAACAGGTCCGTCCAGATGCGCGTATAGAGCTCATCCACGTCCGTCGGGCAAACCTGTTGCCAGCCGGCTGCAGCCAGGTGCTCGCTGGATATGTTCAATTCCGGCGCGCTCTTGAGATCTTCGCTCATGAAAGCGCTCGAACCCTTGATGCCGTTGGCATAGGTCGCGAAGTTCGAGATTAGGGCGGCATTTTCGGGTGCCATGATGAAGTTCAAGAACGCCTTGGCGTTTTCGGGATGCGGTGCATCTGCCAGGATGGCGACGCTGTCCATAAACAGGGAATAGCCTTCCTTAGGGAAGCCGAGCTTAATGTCAGCATTGACCTTGCGGGCACGGTAGGCCGCCCCGTTGTAGTAAAGCTGGGCAAGCGTGTCGCGGCTGTCCATCTTCTCGATGCCATAATCCATCGAAACCCATGATTCTTTAGCTTCAATGAGCTTGTCACGTACCTTCTTCAGCAATTCCTTGTCACCGGTGCACCACTCGCCGCCCATGTATTTGATGGCGGCGTAAAGCACGTCGTTCTTTTCCGGCGCGACATTGATCTTACCCTTCAATTCAGCCGGTGGGTCCAGCCAGATCGCGCTGGTATTGATGTCTCCCTTGTAGAAGGATGTCGCGACGACAGGTCCAATCATGCCCCACTGCCAAGGGACCGAATAATGCCTGCCCGGATCCCAATCTACGTTGACCCAGTTTTCCTCGACATTCTTGAAGTTCGGCATCTGATCGGGGCGGGATTCGAGCAAGAGCGATTCCGCGATCCAGATCGGGACGAAGTTGGCACCGGGCACCACCATATCGAAACCCGAACCGCCTGCGCGGACCTTGGCAAGCGCGGTATCGTTGGAATCGTAGTCCGTCACCGTGACGGCAATGCCGGTTTCCTTCTTGAATTTCTCAAGCAGCTCCGGGCTGGTATAGTTGCCGAAATTGTAAAGGCTCAAGACCGGCTCTTCGGCAATTGCCACGCCGCTGGCGGCCGCCAGAAACGCGCCCGCAGCCAATGTCGTCCATAAAATTCGCATATTGGTACCCCTCTGTAGGTTTTGCTATTTTTTGCGGTTGATCAGATGCACGGCGGTCACCAGCAGGATCGACGGGATCAGCAGCATGGTGGCGGCGGCATTGACTTCGGGAGTCATGTCGCGACGGATCTGGCCGAGCATGAAGGTCGGCAGGGTTTCCTGGCCGCCGGACTTCACGAGATCGGTGATGACGACGTCATCCAGCGACACGACGAAGGCGAGCATGAAACCTGCCACGATGCCGGGACCGAGCCGGGGAAGCGTGACATGAACAAAGGTTTTCCACGGATCGGCATAAAGATCTGCCGCAGCGGTTTCGAGGTTGAGATCCATTCCCTCCAGGCGTGCCCGGATCGGAAGATAGGCAAAGGGAATGCAGAAGGCAGTATGCGCTATCACCAGATAGCCGGTGCCCGAATAGCCGGTGGCGGATTTCACCGCGGCAAAGACGATCAACAGCGAAATCGCGGTCACGATCTCGGGCACGATCAGCGGCTGGTTTATCAGCGCATAGGAAATCGTCTGGCCGCGATAGGCATCCGAACGGGTCATGGCAATTGCCGCCATCGTGGCCATGATCGTGGCAAAGACACCGGCGACCGTGGCCAGAAACAGCGAGAAGAGCGCTGCATTGATGATCAGGTCGTTGTGCCAGGCCATGACAAACCAACCGAACGAGAAGCCGCCCCAGACGCCGAGAGACGACGTGGCATTGAACGAGAAAACCACGAGGATGATGATCGGCAGATACAGGCTGACGACGGCAATCCGTGCGATCGCCGAAAAGCCGGGCTGTGCCTTGAGGTCGAAGGCTTTCGCTTTAGTGGCCATGGCTGATGTCCTTTGCCGAGCTTGCCCGGATGTAGAAGATGAGGGCTGCAGTCACGATCAAAAGGAGGCAGATCGACAGCGCCGCACCAAGAGGCCAGTTGCGGCCCTGGCCGAACTGGAGTTCGATAAGGTTACCCATCATCATGTTCTTGCCACCGCCCAGCACGCGGGGCGTCACATAGGCACCGATAGCCGGAATGAAGACGAGAATAGAGCCGGCAATGATGCCTGGCTTGCACGAGGGAATGACGATGTGCCAGAGCACCTTCAGGCGGGTGGCATAGAGGTCGTAGCCTGCCTCGACCAAATTGAAATCCATACGTTCAAGGCTTGAGTAGATCGGCAGCACCATCAGCGGCAGATAGACATAGACGAGCCCAAGTAGCACCGCGCCATCAGTGAACAGCATCTGGATCGGCGTATCGATAACGCCGATCCAGATGAGAAAGTTGTTGATCGGGCCCTGGTTCGACAGCAGCCCCATAATGGCGAAGGTGCGGATGAGCAGGTTGGTCCAGAAGGGGATGGTAATCAGCAGCATCCATTGCGACCGGATATGCTCGGGCCGAGTGGCAATATAATAGGCGGTGGGAAAGCCGACCAGCAAAGTGGCAATCGTCGTTATCAGAGCAAGCCTGATCGAGCGCCAGAGAATCAACAGGTTTGCGTCAGCGAGTACAAGTGTGTCGTCAAACGGGTCGCGCTCAACGAACACGTTCATCCAGCCGTCAAAACTGAGCTGCCCGAGATTCACGCCGCCAAAACTTCCCTTTGCCATGATCGAATAGACCAGCATGACGGAGAGCGGGCCGACGGAAGCCAGAATGATGGTCAGCAGTGCAGGCGCCTTGAGCAGCCAACGCCGGCGGACTGTTGCAGCTTGATGCGCCGCGGCCTGTTGCGTAAGACTAGACATGCTCTGCTCCCAGCAAACGGGCGCAACGATCATGAATACGCAGCCACACGCGGCCGCCGGCTGTCCTCTGCCTGTCGAGTTCCGGGCTATTGGAAAGCCGCACGGTAAACCTCGCACCGTTTTCCAGTTTCAGCCCCAGCCTTGTGTCGGAGCCGACGAACACTTCGTTCTCGACTTCGGCTGGAAGGGCGTTCGGTGTGGCGATATCCAGAACATCGACATGTTCCGGACGGATCAGAACCTGTATCGCGGAGCCTCTGGTCGCATGGCCGTAGGCCGTGATTGTCGTCCCGGCAACGTAAACCTGGAACGCGCCCGGTCCCGCGTCGTCCAGGACACGTCCTTCGAGGATGTTGGACTCGCCGATGAAGTCGGCAACGAAACGATCGACGGGAGCGTTATATATTTCCCTGGGGTTGCCGACCTGCAGGACCTTTCCCTTGCTCATTACCGCAATGCGGTCCGACATCGCCAGCGCTTCTTCCTGATCGTGGGTGACAAAGACGAAGGTAATGCCGGTTTCAGTCTGCAGGCGCTTGAGTTCGACCTGCATTTCCTTGCGCAGCTTGTAATCCAGTGCCGAAAGCGGCTCGTCCAGCAAGAGCACCTGCGGCTGAGGTGCCAACGCTCGTGCCAAGGCAACGCGTTGCTGCTGCCCGCCGGAGATCGCGCTGGTCCGGCGCTCGGCGAGCGCCTCCATGCGTACCAGGCGGAGCATTTCCGCCACGCGCGCGGTGATCTTCTCCTTGGGCCATCCCAGCATCTTCATGCCAAAGCCGATGTTTTCCGCCACTGACATGTGCGCGAAGAGTGCATAATTCTGAAACACGGTATTGATCGGCCGCTTGAACGGCGGCAGCGGGGCGATATCTTTGCCGTGCAGCAAGATCTGGCCGTCTGTCGGAAAGTTGAAACCTGCGATCAGCCGGAGCAGCGTGGTCTTTCCGCAGCCCGACGGGCCGAGCAGAGTGAAGAACTCGTTCTCGGCAATGTCGATTGAGACATCGTCGAGCGCAAGGAACGTGGCTGCTCCCGAGCCGTAGCTCTTCTGCAGGCCGATGGTCTGGATGGCGGATTTTCGATCGGCGGCGGGAGCAACATGCGTGGCTATGCTCATGATCAGGCCTCGTACGTTACGCGACCGCCGCAGACGGTCAACACCGGGAAAAGCGTCTTGATTTCGTCCTTCGGCAATGCCTCGATGTCATCAGAGAGAATAACGAAATCGGCGAGGTAGCCGGGCGCCAGCTTGCCTTTGCGATCCTCGGCATGCTCGGCATAGGCACCCTCCACCGTGTAGGCCGCGATTGCCTCCTGCAGAGAGAAGCTCTGGTCTGGAAGATCCGGCGCCCAAGGCGCGCGGTTGACGGCGGCATGGATGCCGGCAAGCACATCAATACGGGCCACCGGCCAGTCCGATGCGAAAACGACGTGGGCACCCGCTTGCTTCAAGGTCCGCCAAGCATAGGCGAGTGCCCACCGATCCGGCCCGATCCGGGTTCTGCCCGGTTCCGGCGAGAAATCCATGAGCCCCGGAGGATGGGGAGGCTGCATGGATGCGATTGCGCCGAGTTCGGCGAAACGCGGAATATCGTCTCCGAGGATCACCTCGACATGCTCAACCCGGTGGCGCGCATCGCGCGCGCCGTTGGTCTTGAGCGCGGCCTCGTAGCCGTTGAGCACGGCATTGACGGCGCCATCGCCGATGGAATGCACCGCAATCTGCAAGCCACGGCGATCAGCCTCGACGGCCATTTCAGTGAACTGCCTCTGGCTGAACAGCGGCTCGCCGGTGAAATCGGGGCGATCGGCATAACCCCCTGCGAGATAGGCGGTGTAGCCTTCGATGACGCCGTCGTAAAACGCCTTCACCAGGCCCGAATTCAGCCAGTCGCCCTGATAGGCTTCGTTCATGCGGGAGGCTTTCTCCAACATGTCGACAGTCATGAAATTCTTGAAGTGGAACGGCACCTTGACGCGGCAGATCAGGTCGCCCTCTTCCTCGATCTCCTTGAGCAGTTCGAGCGTATAGAAATTGCCATCCATGTTGTGAATAGAGGTAATGCCATGCCGAGCGCACCAGGCTAGGCCAGCGGCAATGGCAGCGCGATCCTGTGCCCGCTCTTCGGGCGTCGGCGTCACCAATGGCTCACCGCCCGTGGACAGACCCAGGCTGGCGCGATCGGTGCCGGCATAGACGTTCACAGGGCCGAAGGCTTCGACTTCTCGAAGCTCACCGCTTGCAAGGCCATCCTTGCCCATCACGATTTCATTACCGGGGCCGAGCGCCTTGCCGTTCAGCAGGTCAACTTCCTTGAGCACCAAGGTGTTGACCCACATCGTATGGTGATCAAAGGCCACGAAGGCGAGCGGTCGATCACTAATGATGGCATCGAGATAGTGACGATCGATCGGCTCGCCGTCGCGCATGTCGTAATCGACGCTCTGGCAGAACAACACCTTTGCATCCGGATTTGCCGCCGCATAAGCGCAGACTGTCTGCCGCACGATGTCGTCGCCTTTAACGCCGTTCAGGGACAGGTCCTTGAGGATGGCACCCCCGCCGAAGACATGCATGTGCGCCTCGATGAATCCGGGCAGCAGGCTGCGTCCAGCACCCTGGATCCTTCGGGTGCCCTCCCCGCCAATGCCTCGATTTGGCGGTCGTCGCCGACGGCGAGAATCCGTCCGTCGCCCACAGCAAGGGCGGTTGCCGCGGTTCTTTCCGAATCCATGGTCAGAATTCTGGCGTTGGTGACGATCATGTCGGCCTGCATGCAATTCCCTCGTTCGATTCCGCAACGCGACTTTTTGTCGATCACCTACGGATACTTTTTGTATACATAATGCAGTTGCGAGTGGGCGAGTCAACCGCTATCTAGGAAGACTAATGTCCTTCCACTTAATCACTTGGGGTTCAGATGAACGAAATTGCCCGAGGCCAACTGCGGCAAACAACCTATGAGGCGATCAAGGCGATGATCGTCACAGGTCAATTGACACCGGGCCGGCGACTGACCGAGCTTGAGCTCGTCGAACAGCTGCAGGTTAGCCGAACGCCGGTTCGCGAGGCCCTCAACCGGCTGGAGCGCGATGGGCTGGTCATTGAGCGCCCGCGTACGGGCTTTGCCGTCGTTCACTTCGATGAAGCGATGTTGCGCAACGTCTTCGACATTCGCGTCGTGCTGGATGAGCACGCCACACGGCTCGCCATGGCCCGCATCACAGATGATGAAGTCGATGTGCTACGCGGCCTCGTGGCTGAATGCGAACGGCTTGCCGCACATGATCCCACCCCGCGGGGGCGTCTGCAGGAGATGCAGACCGGGCTCGAGATTCACCGCTCGATCGCACGATATAGCGGTAATCCCATGCTGGCCGACATGCTAAACGGACTGCTGGAAAAGTGCCAAGTTTATGTCTGGATGGAGCTGACCCAATTGAACGACTGGCAGCAAGCACGCGACGAACACCATGCGATCGTCGAAGCAATTGCCGCGCGCGATGTTCAAAAGGCCTGCGATGAAGCGCGACAGCATATCAATCAGTCACGCGACGGCATTCTGAAGATGATGAATCTCCAACGCGACTTCCGTGATCTCTACAAGCAAAAGAGCGAAGACGTCGGCGTGTGAGTCTCGGTCGTCATCGGGCTGATGGCCATCGCTTTTTGCATGCCGCAATTGCAGACTTGCACTTGGCGCCTCTCCAAGTCATGTCACTATCGAAAGGCCTCAGGAGGATGCGGTCGAAGCGTAGTTCTGTCGCTTTAGATTCTATGGCAACGGTAAGCATCGGACCATCCGAGGAACTCTGCAGAGGTGGCGAGCGACGCAAGGCCGACTTTGACCTCCTGCCCCTCCCGCAGTAAGTCACGTCGGCGGAACACCCGACCTCTCGACTCTGTTGACGGACGCATGAAGCGACCGTTGACAGGAGCTGCGGAAATGCCTGGTGACGGCCTCAACGCCTGCATGAGGTGCGACCACGACGACCTCTTGACCGCCCGTAGTGGCAACGGAATTTGAAACGAGATCCACTTATCTCGCTCGGCCGGTTCGGTTCTCGAACCTCTCCCCTCGCCGCGCTCGCAAAAGACAGCTTTACGCGGGAAATACATTCCCCTCGGTATTTCCGGATAGATTTGCAAGATCGTGATGGCGGGAACGCAGCGGCGTTGCCCGTGTGAGCGACAATAGGATAGCGCACGAGTTTGGTGGCAAGCTGTTACGGCGAGACCAGATCGGCTTCAAACCACTTGAGGCTTATTTCTCTCAGCGTGCCATCCTCTGCGGTCGCTTCAATTGCGTCATTGAACTTTTCAATGAGCTCTTTGTCCCGCTTTTGTAAACCTATCCCGACACCGGGACCAAATACACCGCCCGAGATTCGAGGGCCGTAGAGCACTGCGGCGGCACCTTCCTTCGATTCCAGGAAGACTTTCCAAACCGAGTAGTCCGCCAATCCGCCATCAATGCGACCCGAGACCAGATCAAGATTGAGATTGTCCTGCTTATCGTAGGTGCGGACTTGGACTGAATCGCCGAGGTAGTCCCGCACAAACGATTCAGCGTTGGTCGATCCCTGTACACCGATCACTTTCCCCTCCAGATTTTTTTCAGCGCGTGCAAAGCGGTGGTGTCGCCTTGATTTTCGGAAGAGAGGTCGATCTTCAGGCCGCTATCCATTGCCGGAAGATCAAGCGACTTACCAACGACGAAATAGCTGGATGTCAGTGCATAGGGCTTGGAGAAGGCGATGACCTGCTTTCTTTTCTCCGTGATCGACATTCCGGCCATGATCGCATCGAATTTGCCAACATTGAGGGCCGGGATGATGCCATCCCAAGCCTGTGTAACGAACACGCATTCGAGTTTCGCGCGCTCGCAAAGCGCCCTGCCGACATCAATGTCAAATCCGACCGGTTCTCCAGACGTATCGACTGAATTCCAGGGCGGAAAGGCGCCTTCCGTCGCAATCTTGATTGCCTTGCCGTCTTGCGCATGGGCTTGGCTGGCAATTGTGGTGGCCAACAACAATTGCAGTATCACTTTGAATGTGATCATTTGAGATCCTCTCTTGAATTTGTTTGATGGCTTCCTGTGTAGAGTCGCGGGATGTGGTCCCGAAGCTGGCCATAGAGGCCAACCATGTCGGTGCCCCAAAGACGAGCCAGTTCGTCGTGAGTGATGACCTGATTGCCTTGGTGGCCGAGCAGCACGACCCGGTCTCCAAAGCGAGCCTCTGGCACTTCGGTAAGATCAATGCGCAGGTGCTCCAAATGGGCCGGACGCAGTAGCCGGACCCGCTTTCCGCCGACGATGGCTTCGGAGCCCTTGGGAATATCCCGGGGGTAGCCATCGCCCCAACCCATGCCGAGCACCCCGATAAGCATCCCGGCTTCGAAGCCGGGAATGGCTGGTACCGGCCCCATGGACGCGTCAATTCGCTTTACCGCAATCAAGCTGGTCGAGATTGCTTTCAGGGCGTGTCGCAGCTTTACCGGACGGACAGGCTTATCGGACTCTGGAAGACCAATGAACAGAGCTCCCGGATCGACCGCATCCAGGTCCATCTCTGGGTGGTTCAGAACCCCTTCGGTGCTGGACATCATGGCGACTGCCGGCCGAACACCGAGATTTCGTGCATGCTGCAAGACTACCTGCATGCGACCGAGTTGGTCTGACGCATCAGAAGGTTTCGTGGTGGGCAGCTCGCTCATGTGGGCGTAGATGCCCTCCACTTTTACATCTGCATGCGCATTGGCCATCACGAGAAGCCGGCAAACCTCCTGCGGTGTGGCACCTGCACGAAAGAAACCAAGATCAACCTTTACGAACGCGCGCGTCTTCTTCAAGGCGGCACGCCACTGCCGCAACTCCTCCGCGCTTGACACGGTGATGGTGAGATCCAGCGACTCTACTGTAGATGCTGCTACGGGCAACGCGCCGGGATAGAGGAGAATCGGAAGCCTTACGCCCGCGTCGCGGATCGCGACGGCATCGAGCAACGAGGCCACCGCGAAACCATCGACACCCTCGCTGCTCAAAATGCCGGCGACCGCACCTGCACCGCAGCCATAACCATTGCGTTTCAAACAGGCGAAGACTTTCACGCTCACGGGGAGATGGCCTCGAACCTGTTTATAGTTGTGCCGAATTGCATCAACGTCGATCTCATACCAGCTCCCTCGCTTTTCGGCGGCGCTGGTGAGACTTGGAGTGTGTAGTTCTGGTGACGGCATGAGAAGTGTTGTCATCGCGCCACCTGCCGCACGGGTATCGCCTGTTCAACGGCGCTTGCTCGCACGCCGTTGTCGTTCACGACTTGAATTCGGCGCGTGTGGATTGCCAACCGCCGTTCCAGGCGATCGAACAGATGTACGATCAGAAATGTAAAACCAAGATAGAGGAGCGCTGCGGAGACAAATACCTCGTAGGGAGAAAAGGTCTGCGACACGATCTTGCGAGCGGTGCCGGTGAGCTCCATGAGGGTAATCGTGCTGGCGAGCGAACTGGCCTTCAGCATCAAAACCACTTCGTTGGCGTAGGCTGGAAGGGAGAGTCTGAACGCGATGGGAAGGACGATACGTCGTGTCCGCAGCGCAAACGACATCCCAAGCGCTTTTGCAGCCTCAATTTCGCCCGAGGGAACTGCCTGGATCCCGCCCCGCAGGATCTCAGTCGTGTAGGCAGCGTTGTTCAGGCAAAATGCGATGAGTGCGCACCAATATGGTTCCCTTAGGATGCACCATGCAACGCTCGACCGCACCCACTCTACCTGGCCGGCGCCGTAGTAGATCAAGAATAGCTGCACGAGCAGAGGCGTCCCGCGAAACATGAAAGTGTAAAGAAGAACGGGCTGAGAGAACCAAGGAGACGAAGACGCGCGCAGCAGTGCCAATGGCAACGCGAGAAAAAGCCGAGCGCAATGGATACGACAGTCAATTTTGCAGTGAGCAAGGCTCCGTCCAGCAGAAGCGGAAGAACATCAACGATCAGATACCAGTTCATAGCCAGGTCCTCATTTTGCTATACGCACGCCGCGGCTGGCATGCCATTCGAGCAGCGCCAGGCCGACTAGGGAAACGGAGGTGAACGACAGATAGAGACCAGCGGCGATCGAATAGAAGGTCAGGGGGTCGTGGGTAGAGCCAGCGGCGACGCTGGTCTTGCGCATAAGATCTTCGAGCCCGACAACGGAGATTAACGCGGTGTCCTTCAGCAAGGTCAGCCACTGGTTCCCAAGCCCTGGCAGCGCATACCGCCACATTTGAGGGATGATCACGAGCCGCCACACCAGGAGTTTCGTCAGGCCAAGGGCTTTGGCCGCCTCAATTTGGCCCCCGGGTACCGCAAGAATTGCGGCCCTGAACACCTCGGTTGCGTATGCTCCGAAAACGATCGTCAACGAAAAAATGCCAGCGGAAAACGCGTCTACCTCGACATATCGGCCGCAAATCGCCGTCAACGCCACGGTGCCGCCAAAATAGAGAATGAGAATGATGAGCAGTTCAGGAACACCGCGAATAATGGTTGTATATCCAGCGGCAAGCCTGTTTAGACACCGATTGGGGCCAAGTTTCGCCAAGGCTCCGCAAAGGCCCACGGCTGATCCCAGCGCCAGGCTAGTGATTGCCACGTGAAGTGTGGTCACTGCCCCCAAAGCGATTTGTTCGCCGAAGCCCTGCAGGTCCATCATTGCCGGAACCCTTCACCCTGAACCGATAGGAATTGCCGGAAGCGCGCAGAGCTTGGATTTCCGAATAGCGCGTCAGGACTTCCCTCCTCTTCAATTCGACCCTGATGAAGAAACACGACCCGATCGGATACTTGCCGGGCAAACCCGAGTTCGTGTGTAACGATCAGCATCGTGCGCCCTTCGTCGGCAAGCGAGCGAATGATCTTCAGGACATCGCCGACAAGTTCGGGATCAAGGGACGACGTCGGCTCGTCGAAAAGCAGGATTTCCGGATCCATGGCCAGCGCTCGCGCGATGGCAATGCGTTGCTGCTGGCCGCCGGAGAGCTGCGAGGGATAGGCATGACGTTTGTCGGCTAGGCCGACCTTCAACAAAAGTTCTTCCGCCCGAAGACAGGCTTCACGGTTGGAGATACCGAGAACGTGAATCGGAGCTTCGATTATGTTTGCAAGAACCGTCTTGTGTGACCACAGATTGAAATTCTGGAACACCATGCCAAGCTTCTTGCGTAGCTCGTTGATTTCCTTCCCGCCGGTCAACCCGCCCCGTATTTTCACTTGCCGTCCAGAAACCCAGATCTCCCCCGCATTTGGCTCCTCCAGAAAATTCAGGCAGCGCAGGAACGTGCTTTTTCCTGAACCGCTGCTGCCGAGGATGGAGATGACGTCGCCACGCTGAGCCTGGAGGGACAGACCCTTGATGACTTCGAGGTGGCCGAAGCGCTTTTTCAAATCGACCACGCAGAGTGCTGCGGTCGTCGTCTCAGATTGAACCGGTTCGCAATTCTCGGCGGCAGGCTTGGTGTTCACTGGAAAGATCCTCGGCTGTCTTTTGTCGAGGATGCAATGTCTAAGGCGCTCGCGCTTGCAGCGGTTTGATACGACTGCGCGATCTGATCATGAAATCATGCGCCGGATTTCTTGCGCCAGGCGCGCCACAGCGGATCCCAGCGGGTGGCCAGGAGGCGTTCGAACCAATCCGGATTGCACGACCTCGCACTAGACCCGCGGGCGACATAGGGTGAGAACAATTGCGCCGGCTGCAAGGAGGACACCGAATGTCAAAAAAACGTAGAGGGCGGGATGTCGTCTGCCAGTGCGGCAATGGCGCCGAAGAGAATTAAGCCAAGCAAAACCCCGACGCCGTGAACCGCACCTTTTGCCCGGCCCAAGGTCGACCAGGGGACGATGGACTGTAGGATGACCTCAACGCCCACTCTGCCAAGATTGTACAATACGCCCAGGATCGCGAACGCAACGAGCACCGATGGCAGATCCAAAATTTTGAGAAGAGTGAAGAACATTGCGGTCAACGCGAGGACCGCTAGTTGCAGAGTGTGAATTTTAACAACGCGGATCAGTGGCACGAGAAGGAGGACACCCAGGATGGAACCGGCAGACCAAGCGCTTTCAAGTTGGCCAAAGTCAATTGCATCTCCTCCCAGCTCTTCAAGAATGAAGCTTGGGCCGACAACGCTGATTAGCATTCCCCGGTAAACAGAAATGCATAGACGGCACCGAGATAGACCAAGCGCACGTCCAAATGAAACTTAGGATATATGGGATCGGCGTCGCAGCGTTGGGTTACAACCTGCTCTCGCCTGACAAAGAGCATGCATAAGGACGACAGTGTAAACGCCACGGCCATGGCCGCGAAGGTAATCGCAGGTGTGGAAGCGTACAGCAGAAGCCCAGTTAACGATGCTGCACAAAGGCTTCCAGATTGCGTAAGGAAAAACACCGCGGAGTTCGCTGTGGTTAATGCAAATCCCGATCCTACTGATGGTATCATGCATTGGGAGGCCGTAAGTGCGATCCGATCTGAGGTCGCGAACAGGACCGCTGACAACCAGATAACCCAAAGAGGATCATTCGCAATCAGCAAGAAGGCGACTGACGACGCACCCACAAACCGGACGGCATCCGCAGCCGCGTACAGTACGCGACGATCATAACGGTCTGACATCCATCCGGCGACCGGGCTTGCTACCAGTTCCGCTACGCTCACAACCGCAAAGAAAGCCGCGACAGCTGGGCTACCGTGACCCGACACCACCAGAATCCAGGCAGACGCTATTTGATATGCGTTTCGCCCCACCGCCGAAGCAAAAACACTTGCGAGAAACCAATGGAAAGAACGATGTCCGTGACTTGTCGGCCCGGAAACTGCGACAGAAGCTGGTAGACGCATATGGCGATCTTCGCTGGTGGAGCTTCTAGAGAAGTAGACGAGTGCCTCCTGCCCCGCTTTCGAAATCAGGCCAAACTTCCCAAATTGTGCCAAAATCACTGCGCAGTGCCATTAACAACGTCACCCGCGCCGAAATTCAGTCGGACTTGCGCCGAAGGCGCGCTTGAATGCGACCGTAAAGTGACTTGAACTTGCGAAACCGCATTCGAGAGCAACTTCAGTCGCGGAGAGATTCGATGCTCGAAGTAGATCGGCCGCACGCTGAAGGCGATGTTCTGCAACATAGGTGTAGGGGTCTTCCCCGTCGATTGTTTAAATGCGCGGAAGAAATGGCGACGACTAATGCCCACTTCGTGAGCAAGTTCGTCAAGACTTGGTGGGTTCGCCGTTCGAGACTTGATGATGGCTATGACGCGATTGAGTTCGAATGGTGGTAAACCACCCTTGGCTGGCTCGGCACCCAGCCCATTCAATCTGAGAAGTTGCACGAATAGCTGGGTAACTTGGCTCTCCACCATGATGACGCTGATTGAATCGGGACTTTTGACTTCCGCGCCGATCTTCTCCAAGGACGCTTCGATCGGAGCGTTGCGAAACCCAATCGCTGGTTGCAGTTCCATGATATATCCGGGGCCAATCGACCGCTCAACGAATGCTGGATCCACCGACACGAACAGATAAGAACCCGTGGGATCACCCTCGTCCCATCCCGTCCACTCGCAGTGTGCTGGCACGAAAACGACGGAGCCAGGCCCCCTGGGCGTGAAGGCAACGCGGCGCCCTTCAACGAAATCTTCACCCGCTCTTGCCTTGCCTTTGAGATTGATCAGAAAGACGTGACGCTCGGGTGCCAGTCGCGTTTCCTGGCGGGACAAACCAGTTCGCTTGACAATGTCCGCCCGCACCATTCCCCAGTCGACATGATGATGAATTAGGGAATTATGATCAGAACGACGAACCTCATCGGGTTGGAAGCCATGCGATTCCTTCAAGGAAGCTATTCCTTACTCGATAATCCGCTCCAGAAGATATCATCACCGCGAGTTGCCAAACAATCCTGGATTAACCCACGGTTGGCGGATGATGGCACTTTCATGAAAATGCGGCATTGCAAATGAAAGCGGACCTTCGAACTCTATCGTACCACCTCGTTGTATGGCGGTGTGCGGTGTTTGAAAGGGTCAACTCGATACGATCATTACTGAATTTCTTCCATCCCACTGCCGGTGTCGTACTTTCGATTGTCTTTCTGAGGAATGTTGCAATGCAAAAAATCGATGACTTTTTCACCGAATGCGACCTTGGACCACGTTTAAATCAATTGGCCGGTTTCTTTAACGAGACTGCAGCCGGGCAAAGTGGAGTGCCAATCCGCAAGCCCGTCATAGACACCCGCCTCTTGCCCACCGATCCTCTCCTTTATCGGCTAATAGAGTTGCACGCGCGCCGCCAAGGCAATTTCGACCAGCATTACCACGGCAGCATCCCGTATCGCTTGGAGGAGGAGTGCCGCATGGCGCATGCACTCCTGCGCTACGCCGAACTTAACTCGACCCACGTCTCGCTGTACAGCCTCGGCACCGCTGAAGGCACGATGGCGCGCACCCTTTCCGAATTGAGCCGCGGAAAAATCCAATCTCTATCGTGCAGTCCCAGCGAAGAAAACTACAGGTGCTTTATGGCGTTCGGCGAACCGCCGCACGCTCACTTCTTCCTCGGTCCATTTCATCGGGTGACAAAGGACTATCTCCGCTCGCAAGAAACGCTCCAACAGTTCTCGGGAGGTTTCGACTTCATCCTAGAAGACACCACGTTCCAGATGTACTCTCCCAATCGACAAAGGCAGATCGAGTTTGTCGCAGGTCATCTCAACGAAGACGGCATTCTCCTGTTCATGGAGAAATTTCGCGCTGCAGATCCCGATGACTATGCGGCGCGAGAGTCCCAAAAGGATTTCGGCTTCAAAACGCGGTATTTTGGGCTCGCGGAAATTCAACGCAAATCGAGAGTGGTTCTCTCCACAATGCACGAGTGCGAGGTCACCTTGGCGGAGATGGCCAACGCCGTTTATGCACATTTCCGATACTGTGTCGTGACGTGGAACAGCGGGAACTTCTACGGCCTTGCGGCAAGCAACAGTAAGCAAAATCTCCGGCGCTACCTTTCCCAAATGGTTCATCCCGCCATACCGGCCGAATATGTGTATGACCCGGAGCCCTATACCGAGTTGGCGACATGGATGGGAGCTGGGGAGTACGGAGCACGCCGGGCGGCGCAGAAACACGAAAGGAAGAGCGGATGACGATACGCTCTCAACCTTGCAAGCGCGAGATTTACGACTGCTACGGAAGCACATTCATGTCGGTGGCTGAGCATCATGCGCGATCCCTTGCGGAAGTAGAATTTGCTAAGCGCGACCAAATGGATAGAAATGTCGCCACTGATGTTCTAGCGCGAGCGCTAACAAATGAGGCAAGGTTGAGAATTTCCTTGATTAGATGGCAACCTTCTTCAGTCCACGAAGCGCAGACCAAACTCCTATATTTGGTTCATTTTCTTGCAGAAACCCGATCGTCATTCGATACGTCAACGATGTCTGAGCTAGAAAGCTCTATCGCGCATCTTCTTCGCTGAAGACCGCATTCTCATCGAACATGTGGAGCCTTTATAGGATTTGACAAATTGACCCCGTTACAATTCATACAAAGACTAGCGATATAGGCTCCAATGGAATTGAACTCTTTTGATCCGGGAAACAGTGGCGGTGACTTGTGTCTTGGTTGATCATCTGCGATGACTGCCGAACCAACCTAAGGCTGTTATTTCTTGGATCTTGTGGTCTCATCTTGCAAAACTGCCACCGTCTCCAAGAGCGTGACGATCGACGACATTGTTTCCGACGGAAGATCTTCCAGCATCTTCATCATCCGGAATCTTGTCTCGGCCTCTTTGTCAGTCGCGCCCCATAGGTGGGGCGCCGCCGAGTAAAGCATCGTAAGGGGCGACACCCCAAGAACCTCACTCAGATGAATCATCCTGCTGACATGCATCTTCGATGAGTTGCGCTCGTACCGGCCGTATACCTGCTCACTCAAGCCGACAAGGGTGGCAAGCTCCGCTCTGCTAAGATCCCTTTGCTGGCGACAGTTCCGAAGTGCCTCGCCCACTTTCGTATCGAGACCTTCGAACGTCACAATACCATCGAATCCCTCACGTCTATAGACAGGCTTCTCATTTTCGGGATCCGATGTCTTCACCAGCCCCAACTCAGCGATGTGACCGTCCAATTTCGTCGTCATATTTTATCCCAAACCGCAACGCACGGAGTCATACATTACGATGTGGTCGAATGGCTATCCACTTCGTGTGGCGCTTCGAAAGTCATTGCGTAATTGAGCCGGTTTTGCATTATTGTTGCAAACTGAACCAGAACCGGTTCACCTCTCCCGTGATCTCGTCTCTGATGTCAAAGAAGTGGGGGTCGCGTCGCAGCGGCCGCCGCTTGTATTCCCTATACACGCATCTATCGTTGGCAGCGAAAACGCGAGTGACACCATCTACGGTCGTTTCAGTACGACTACCCCGGGTGTCGGAAAAGCTGTATCCGCTTTTACATCTCACTACTCTACGCATGCACCGTGATGGCTCCCGCAAAAACCCGCTACTCCGAGCGCGGTCTTCAGCGGCGGCCGCCGTCCATCCCACCGGGCATTCTGCGTATTTTTCATAACCGGGCTTGCCGGCGCCACCTTCCGGGCAGGTGGGCCAGGAGAACCCTGGTTTCTTCATGGCCGAAATCAATCTTTCCATAGGCGCGTGACAGGTGTCTACACCGCGCCAGGATGGGTTGGCTGAGGCGGCGCAAAGCAAGACCTCACACCCCCATTCACTTGCTTGCGCAGACACTGTGAACGAACCGAGGAAGGAAACTGAGAGCATTAGGAGGAGGGCATATTTCATGGCGATCACCCGTGTTGTTGTCAGTCAAAAACTACCGGTCCCGACGCGCCGGCTGACGGCGCATGTCCGCAAACGGCGGCGAGATGCCACTCCGGCGCTCGGATAGAAGATTGAGGTCAGCCAACGGCCGACGGCCTGTCGTTTGGTCGATGGCCTTGCGACGCCACTCGGTCATGTCGAGAACATAGGTCGCCCACATCCCGTTGCGGGCCGCGACAGCGTCGCCTTGTGCCTCAGAATATCCATTGTCATTCCCAAATGGTGTTGTCAGTCTTGCCCATCCAACGCGCAGCATTTCGTGAGCGAGATCCCGACCAGCGGCGCTGCATTTGCCGCTCACAACGCCTGATTTGGCCCGAAAGCCAACGCTGCATCTGACGACGCGGTTGCCAATGGTGCGCTTCAACCAAGCCTTCGCTAGGGCACCACAAGGAACTGGGGTAAGAGAACCATCGCGGGGGTGGGTGCTCTTGGGATCAAAGGCCCATTGTGGCAGCTCACAGCCTTCAATTTGGCTGAGCCGGACAAGTTGGCGGGCAGAGGCAAACCAAAGTGTGCGACCGTCTATCACAGCTACACGCCCCTTTACGATACTGCGGCCGGCAGCCATCTGATTATCCATCAAATCGGCCGCCCTGGCCTGACCGGGAACCAAAAGCAAAACGGAAACCGCGAACGTCACCTTCCTGATCATGGGGCGCTCCTGGACTTTTTCGCGGCATGGCTCAAAAGCCTCGCCGGGTGCTGAACATGCTTGAACTGCCAAAGCCCTCTCCGCTGCTCGCGTGCTTCCTCTTCTGCGACCGCGTATGGCGCATGGACGGGCAGTCCATCAGTTGTCAGGCTTGCAAAGCCATAGCCCTCTATGATCATCATCGTTGCGAGATCAAGCCGCTGGTTCCCGACTTGGGCGTAGCAGACGACGAAGGTCAGATCGCTCTGTTCAGCTACCGGGCTGCAGACTGGGTTAGTGTCCCTGATAAACGCGGCCAAGACCGCGATCGACGCTTCACCGCAATCGCGCCGGATTCCTGACCGGTCTGTATACGCCGTGCCCCGCAAGCAAGACTGGAGCCCGTAGAGCCGAACACGCCGACCTTGAGAAACAACAGTATCTCCCGTCTCAAATATGACGCCTAGCGTGAGTTGGAAAAGGCCGGCGGGCCCCGCCTTCACTCCTGTCGCCGAGAGGCAAGCGGCAATTGCGCTTTTGATTAGGACTTGTCTCATTGGGCCTGCACCCTTGGATCAGCCCACATGCCGAAACCGCGCCGGCCAGCTCTTTCAGCATCCGCCAGGTCTGGCCGCATCAAAGTACCGTCCCGTTTTTTTGACAGTCGAAGGGCACCGAGCGACACCAGCTGCTCCTCAAGATTATCGACTGCGTCCAAAGAGCCTGGAAAATTGTAATATCCAAAGCAGGTTGCGTCCTGTAGGCGGGCATTTCCCTCGGTCAGGAATGCGCGGCAGAAGATCACCTTGGCCGATGTCAGCAAAATATCGAGCTGGTCACGGGCGTAGTCACCACAGCGACCTGCGAAACCTTCCTTCCGATTGACCATCTCGCCCAGGCACGGCTCTAGCCCATACAGGTGCAGGTCGACTTCGGCATCGACCACAATATCCACCGGCGACTTTGCACGAAATCCAGTCGGCGAAGCGAACCCCTTACGGTCAATGACCTTTCCGTCGGGGTTATAATATTCGATCACCAGAACGGCTTTTCCGGGGGCTGCCAGCGATTTCACATAGGCGGGATCGATTGCCCCGCCAGCCCATGCATGGGCGGCAAAGAGAATGACAGGCAAAGCGAGAGCACTTCGAGGCTCCGAAAAGATTGTTACCCTTTGTGTTATCATTTCTACAGCCACCGAATGCATTTTTTGGCTTTTCAACTCACTTCTTTCGATGTAACTATGAACATGTTGAGTAACAGATTCAACTAAAATCTGCACACCAAATTTCAGAACCTCGATCAACGGCGAGCGCCGGCTTAATCGGGACACGAATTTAGGAGGCGAACCTTGAGATCGATGAACACAAGAGTATTGGCCGCCATCCCTTTGCTCGCGTTCACACCGAGCAACGTGCAATGCTTTGATATTTCGCGCTTTTCTGGAGAGGATCTGCTCTCGATCGAGGCAAAAACCTTCCCCACTCATCAAGGCGCTTCGAGCTTCCAAAGGGATTTCACGCTGGATTCAACTGGCGCGCTGGCCAAGCCAGATGGCGGACACGATATGAACATAACTAGGTTTGATATTGCCACCGACTCCTTGGCAGACGCGGATCCGGCGGTGCATTCACAAGGCATCACGACACCGAAGAAAATGAACACATCTTATTCTAATTTCGTCGAGCCAAGAGCGCTTTCGACCGAATGCGGTCCCTCTCCTATGACGCCGGCGGAAATTGAGAATCTTGTCGGCACGACCGCGGCAACCTATGGCGTCGATCCAGGGTTTGCCCAGGCGATCGCTTGGACCGAAAGCCGTTTCGATCAGGTCCGCAATAGTCAGAAGGGCGCGCGCGGACCGATGCAGCTGATGCCCGACACCGCATCGGATCTTGGTGTGCGGGACACGTGTGATCCGGCATCAAACATCGACGGCGGTGTCCGTCATCTCAGAGCGCTCATCAACGAATTCAAGAATCCGCTGGTTGCGGCGGCCGCCTACAACGCCGGCAGCCGCGCTGTCTACGAGAATGGCGGCATCCCGCCGTATGCTGAAACGATCCGTTACGTCGCCTCTGTGATCAACCGCCAACTGGGACTGCAACTGCAGGGCCTGCGGCGCGGAGCGTTATCCAGGAATACTGGACCGCTTTCGCAGCAGCGGGCCAGCGATGTCATCGGCACGCGACGTACCCAGTTCGTCAACGGCGTCATGCATTTCTAAACGAAGAGGAGAGGCAAAATGAAAGTCATCCCATTCCACCGGCATACGAAGACGCTACGGCTCGCTACGGTCGTGTCCATCATCGCGATCTCCCAAGTGGCGATCGCAGGTGTCGCCATGGCGCAGGCCACCAACCAGGCATTTGCCCCACTTCAGACGGTCGTGCAGGCTGTGGTCGACTTCATTACCGGGCCGTTCGGCCGACTGGTTGCCATCATCGCCGTCATCTCCCTTGGTTTCCTGGCTTTTGCCGGTCGTCTCAGCTGGTTCACGGCTGGCGCAGTCGTGCTTGGCATTGGCCTGGTATTTGGAGCACCCGCGATTGTTGACCAGTTGATGTCGACCGTTGGGAACTGACCGATGGCAGAGTTTGAAGACGACAAGCCGGTCCTCACCCCCTGATCATCGGTTTGACCCGGTCGCCGACGCTTTGGGGCGTCCCGTATATGGCCGTCGTCATCGTCATCGGCCTGACAATCATTGCCTGGCTCGCCACGAACACGGTTTGGGCGCTGCTGACGGCACCTGTCTCGTACGTGATCCTTTTCACACTATGCACTTGGGACAGCAGGATCCTAGACGTGCTGCAAGTCGCAACACGTCTGACGCCCAAGACCCCGAACAGATCATTCTGGGGTGCCAACTCTTACGGACCGTGACGATCATGCTGAAGCTCATTCGAGAAGAACTGGGGTTTGGAAGCAAACTCAACGGCGAAAAGCCAATGGCGAAGCATATCCCCTACCTGAGGCATGTCGCCGACACGGTCGTCAAGCTGGAGAGTGGCGCATTGCTTTCGATCATTCGCCTCAATGGGCTGTTTTTTCAGACTGAGGATCAGGCCGAACTCAATATGCGATCCGTTGTGCAAAACACGATGATCAGGGCGCTCGGGTCCAGCCGTTTTTCTCTTTGGTCGACCGTGATCCGGCGTCAGGTCGAGAGCGACCTCGACGGCGATTTCACTGACCCATTCTGTGACCTGCTCAATCGACGCTACATGGCGCAATTGAGCGAAAAGCGCATGTTCACCAACGAACTTTATTTAACCGTCATACGGTCCGGAATGCGCGGTGCTCTGGCAGTCGGGGACAAGACGCGACGTCTTTTCGACAAGGCAGGGTCGCGCGATGCGGCGAACGACCAGCTGCGAGAAGAGGTCAGTGAGCTCGAAGAACTTGTTGGAAACATCTGCAAGGATCTCCAGAAATACGCTGCCCGGCCGCTCAGTATCGTGCATCGCAATGACGAACCCTATTCTGAGCCGTGCGAGTTCTTCCAGACGATCCTGAGCTGCGGCATTCCCCGCCGCATGCGCTTGCCCCGGATGAGCATTTCCAACTACGTCGGGAGCTCGCGCCTGCATTTCTCTCGGCGGACCATGCAGGCGCAGGGACCGGTGAAAGAGGATGATCGTTTCGGGGCGATGCTGTCGATCAAGGAGTACCCTCCCTTCACCGGCCCCGGCATGCTGGACGGTTTGTTGCAGGTGAATCACGAATTCGTCCTGACCCAGTCCTTCACCATCACCGACAAGCCAATCGCCCAGGAGCGTATTTCGCGTCTGAAGCGGCAGATTGCGGCCTCAGATGAGGCCGGCAGCGATGTCGAAAACGATATCGACTTTGCACTGAACAGCCTGTTGAACCAGGAGGCTGTGTTTGGTCTCCACCACATGACCCTGTTGTGCCTGTCGCGCGATCTCGATGGGATCAACAAATCCGTATCCGACCTCGGCGCCTGCCTGACCGACATGAATATGAACTGGTTACGGGAGGATCTCAATCTGGAGGCCGGCTTCTGGGCGCAGCTTCCCGGCAACCATAGTTACATCGCCCGGAAGTCCCTGCTTTCCAGCGCCAATTATGCCGGTCTGTCTTCGATGCATAACTTTGCCAGCGGACAGACGGAAGGCACGCATTGGAATACGCCGATCACCATTCTGGAGACGACCAGCCAGACACCCTACTGGTTCAATTTTCACCGTAGGGATATAGGCCATTTCCTGGTGACGGGTCCGACGGGCTCCGGCAAGACCGTCGTCTTGACGTTTCTGCTGGCGCAGGCATTTCGTGTTCGACCCGCCCCGAAAGCCGTTTTCTTCGACAAGGACCGGGGCGGCGAGATTTTCGTGCGCGCCATGAACGGTGCTTATGAGGTGCTAACACCTGGCACCTCGTCCGGGTTCAATCCACTACAGCTGGAAAACAATGGCCCCAACCGCGAATTCCTGCTTCGCTTACTCAAGGCCATGCTTCATCACGGTGACGGCAACGCCTTCGACCAGGAGGAGGAAGACATTCTCGAAAGGGCGCTGTTGCGGCTGATGCAGGAGCCGGCAGCGCAACGAAATCTTGCAAACCTCTCCGGTCTATTGATCGGCCGCGCCCGCGCCGGGTCTAATGACCTGAGCGCTAGGCTGAGACCTTGGATCGACGGCGAGAAAGCTTGGCTGTTCAACGCCCAGCACGATGTCCTTACCTTCTCCGAGCGACAGGTGTTCGGGTTCGACATGACCAGCATCCTCGACAACGAGGAGCTCAGGACGCCGGCCCTCATGTATATTTTCCACCGACTGGACGAGCTTCTCGACGGCAGACCGGTGATGATCTTCATGGACGAAGGCTGGCGCCTTTTGCGGGATACGACGTTCAGCGACTTTATCGTCGACAAGATGAAGACGATCCGCAAGCTGAACGGCATCGTCGGCTTCGGTACCCAGTCGGCAGCTGACATTGCCCGGGCGCCCGCATCGCACACGTTGATCGAGCAGTCGTCGACCAATATCCACTTTCCCAATCCGCGTGCGGACGAAGAAAGTTACATCAGGCGCTTCGGCCTGACGGTGAAGGAGTTCAACTTCATCCGAACGACACCCCGGAAAAGCGGACTTTCCTGATCAAGCACGGCAATGACAGCGTCATTGCAAGGCTTGCTCTCGACGGGATGCCGGACATGGTGAAGGTCTTGTCCGGCCGCAAGGAAAGTGTCGAGGAATGCGCGCGCCTTAGAGATGCGCTGGGTGATGATCCTCTCGCCTGGCTTCCTCCATTCTGCGGATGGGAGGTATGGCCATGAAGCGTTTTGCCCTTCCCATGTTGGCTGTCGCGGTGTTCGAGGTTCCGGGTCTTGCCTGGGCCGACGTCCCTGTTATCGACGATACAATTCTGCAGGAAGACACCGCGCGCGACGAGACGACGCGCAAAATCGAAACGACCGACATGGACCGTCACACCATCAACACCTCGGTCACCTGCTCCATGTACCGGCCATCCCGGCGGAACGATCCGGTTGGTGCGGCGCAGCAGAACTCAGAAATCTCCGGGCTCGTCCGCCGTGTCGCACGAGAAGAGGGCGTCAACGAAAACGAGTTTCTGGCGTTGGTTTATCAGGAGAGCCGGTTCAACCCTTGCGCCAAATCCGGCATGGGCGCCACCGGCCTGGCGCAATTGATGCCTGGGACTGCGACCGAACTCGGTGTGAACGAGAACAATATCGAGGAGAACCTGCGTGGTGGTGCCCGATACTACAAGCGGCAGCTGCGCCGCTATAGTGGCAACGTGGCCCTAGCCCTTGCCGCCTATAATTCCGGCGCAGGCAACGTCAACAAATATGGCGGGATTCCTCCCTTCAAGGAAACACAGGGATACGTGCGCGGCATCACGCAGGACTGGCTTCCGGCCTTCGGCGGATCCGACAAATCGGGCATTCCACTGAATTTTGGTGGTGGCGAGACCGCTTATACCGGCATGCGAAACTCCACGCTCAACGCCATGGGCACCACCACAGCCACCGGCGAAAGCCTCTCGAACGTGGGGAGCTGGTACCAGCAGCTGGCGGGCCTCCAGACCGGAACCATTCAAGATAGCTGGGACCACAATTCCACGGTGCGTAACGCCAACCTGGAAATGATGAACAACGCCCTCAAGCTCTCAACCGCCATGGCCGACCTCATCAACGCGCGAAACGCTGTCACGACGTCAAACCTGTCGAGCTCCTCGCAATCGGCATCAAACGACAAGGACGAAGACAAGCCCAAGGACACCACTGGTCTCTGCGATCCAAAACTGAACCTCATCTGGGATCCCGAGCAACGAGTCTGCATCGAAAAACGCGAAGCCGCCTCCAACGTGCGGCTGTTGCTGCAACCACAATAGGAGCAAAACCATGAAACTATTGAAAGTGACTGCTGCGCTCTCCCTTTTGCCGCTTGGCGTCGCCCATGCCGATGTGCCGGTGATCGACAAGAAAAACTACGAGATCGCCAAAGAAACAGCGGCCACGACCACAAAGATCCTCGAGACCAATTCAAACATTTTGAAAACTGTCGAGGACACCCTGAAGGCCGTGACCGGTGACAGAGGCAGCACATCTCAACCGCTGCAGAACCTCGCCATCGGCCAGGGTTTCAGTGTTGCTTCGATGCCTTCCCTCGACAGCCTCATCAAGGACGGCGTTCCCGACTTCGGCAATGTGAGTGGCGACATTTCCAAAGTAGTGACGACGTTCATCAATGGCCTGCAGTTGGTGAAGTCCCTGTCCGGTGAGGAAAACAGCGATTTCTCCGGCGACAAATCCTACGAGCACCTGGTCAACACCGTGTTTGGCGTTTCCGCGCTAATCAACGGATCGCAAAAGGCCACCCAAACGCGACGCAGTGCTCTCGAGGCGGCCGGGCAGAAGATCGGCACGGCCGAGGACATCAAGGGATCTATCGACCAGAATACACAGTTGCAGGTCCAATCCGGCCTGACCCTCAACGAGATGATTGGCGTCATGAACGGGGCGGTCTCATCCCTTCAGGCGGATAATCAACGGCGCCTGACCGACATCTCCAACACCAAGAAAGCGCTCGCCTATGGCGATTGATCGCACGACCAGCCGTCTGCCCTTTGGTGTCCTGTTTGCAACGGTTCTGCTCACCAGCTGCGGAACCGTCAAGGAAAAGACCGCCCCATGCAAGCGACCGGCGGAACTGAGGTCCTTTGCAGAAGATCGCCGGCAAGACTGTGGGCCGATGCGCAGCGTGAACGACCCAGCCGCCGCCTTTGCTGCGATCGGGTTTAGATAGGGGCGCTATGGAAGATTTTCTGGGCGACCTGCTTCAGCGAATTGAGGATTCGGGAACGACGTTTTCCGAGCAAGCCTACACTGTCGTCGGACAGGAGGTCTTGCCCCTCCTACAGCTTATGCTCGTCGCCTATGTGTCCTACTACGGCTTGCAGCTCTTTCTTGGAACAGCGCGTATCGGCGTTTCGGAGATTGTCGGCCGCATCGTCCGCATGATGATCATTCTCGCACTCGTCAGTTCTTGGGCGAACTTCAACAATCTGCTTTATCAATGGATCAACGATACGCCCGAGGATGTTGGACGAGCGATCCTGGCTGCCTCCGGCACGGGCATCACCGAACCCACCAACGGACTTTCACAGATCTGGCGCACAGCCAACCAGGCGGCGTCCGCATTTGCAGAGCAATCGGGGTATTTCTCGATCCTTCCCAGCATGATCGGCGTGCTGATCATGGTTGGCGCGGGAGTTTTCATCGCCGTCGCGTTGGCGATCCTGATCCTGGCCAAGGTCATGCTGTGGGTGCTGATCGGAACCGCGCCGATTTTCATCGCCTGCATGCTGTTTGAGAGAACTCGCGGCTATGGCGTCGGCTGGTTCAACCAGGTTCTCACCTACGCGCTGATCCCGCTGTTTATCTATGTCGTAGCATCTTTCCTGATCGCCGCGATGAATCCCGAGTTGGCAAAGATTGATTCCGCCAGCGGTTCCAGAGTCCTCACGCTCGCCGATATTGCCGGCTTCCTGCTCCTCTGCGCCGCCGGTGCCTTCGTCATGCTTTACGTGCAGTCGATTGGCCAGGGCATCGCCGGCGGTGTTTCATCTGGCGTTGGATCATTCGGGATCGGAATGGCCAAGAGGTTCGGCATCACCGCTCCGTGGGCAACCGCTCGCGGAGCAGGTGCGGTTGGTCGCTCGGCGTACCGCGGCGGTCGAGCCCTTCGCGCGCGGTACAAATCCGGTGGTGACGATGACAGTTCCGGTACCAAGACCGCCATGCAGACGAAGATCACGCAAAACAGTAGGCCGGCATAAGCTGGTGCCACAAATTCAAAGGGCATGACGGGCTATGGCAGAGACAATTGATGAACGCCTACGAACCTATTACCAGAGCGGCGACATCTGGGAACAGGAAGTCGTCAAGAAGGCCAAACGATCACAAGCGCTCGCATGGTTTGTCACCACAATCTTCGGTGCGATCACGCTCGTAAGCCTTGCGACGCTCGCCATGCTCGTGCCTTTGAAGAGTTTCGAACCTTATATTGTCGAGGTTGACAAGAACACTGGCTATGTTGAGGTCAAGACCGGGCTTACCAGGCCGACCAACCTGACTGAGCAGCAGGCCATCACCCAGGCCAATATCGTTCGCTACATCCGGTCGCGAGAAGGTTACGACCCCTTTGCGATCGAGCAGAATTTCGCCATTGCGGCCCTTCTGTCAACGGGCAACGCGGCCCGCCAGCTGCAGGACCTTTACAGTGCCGCCAATCAACAAAACCCGGCAAGAGTCTACGGGCGCAACAAGCGCATAACGACGGAAATCGCTTCGGTCACCTTTCCCAATACGAGCACAAGTATCGTTCGATTCACCACTGTCGAGCAATCTGAAACGGAATCCATCCCACGTCACTGGATCGCCGTCGTCCGCTATCGCTATACCGACACTCCGGCAACCAACGAATGGCGTTTTGAGAATCCACTTGGCTTCCAGGTCTACGACTATCGCCGCGATCAGGAGACTGTGACCGAGGGCCGCCCCTGATGATTGTTCGCATTGTGCTCGCTGCCGCCCTGATAGCAATCAGATCTTTGGGAACTGCTTCTGCTGCGCAGACGCCAGCCTCGGGCCGGCTTGATCCAAGGGTCACCAGTGTCGTCTATCAGCCGAACAACGTTGTGCGCGTTTTCGCGACCTATGGCATCTCGACGATGATCACTTTCGACGAGGACGAAAAGTTCGAGACTGTCGCCCTCGGCGATACCGAAAGCTGGGATGTCGTACCGACCGACAGGGGCAACATCCTGTTCGTTAAACCGAAAGCCAAGAACGTCACCACCAATATGAATGTCGTCACGACAAAGCGGACCTATTATCTCGAACTCAACGACTATGCGCCTGAGGACGGCAGACAAGTCTTCGGTATCCGTTTCGTATATCCTGAGAAGAATCTCAACGCCTCGCTCCGTAAAGAGGCTGAGGCGCGCGCCGCCAATCCAAACATGGCTGGCATCGACAAGGCTAACGTCAACATTGACTATTCATTTTCCGGCGGCGGGAAGTTGAAGCCTGCGATGGTTTTCGACGACGGCAAGAAGACATTTTTCAAGTTCGGCGCGACCGTGCCGGCAGTCTTTGCAGTCAATGCTGATTTCTCTGAGACGCTGCGGAACTTCCGACGTGAGGGTGAATACATCGTCGTTGACGGCACCGCGACCCAATACACGTTGCGGGACGGCAACCAATGGACTTGCATCTTCAATTTGAAGAAGCCGGACTTCGGGGCACCTGACCCAGACATCATGGCACCGAGCTTTGAAGAGAAGGCTAAAACACGACGAAGGAGCGGAAACTGATGCAGCGCTCTCCAGAGCTCGAAGCAATGTTGGCGGGTGACGAGGTCGACGTCAGAGACAAGCGCATACGACGCAAGCAGTTGCTTGGGGGCGGCGCCCTGCTGTTCGGCGGAGCAGCGCTGGCCTATGTCGTGGTGTTTGCGCCCGAACAGCGCAGGCCGGAGAGCGTCAGAGGCGACGAAGAGTTCACTACAACCACGTTCCGTCCGCCATCGTTTCTGCGCGAAGGTGAGAAGCAGCCGGAAAAGGATCCTGAGCCAATCATCAAGCTGCCTGATCCCCCAGTCGAGGACAAAGAGGAGGAGCCCTCGGAGACGACGAAGTTCGATGTCCCTCCTCCGCCAGGCATCGTCGAAACCATTGATGAACCAGTCGTTCAGCCTGAAAAGGTGGAGGAGTTTCCGAAACGTTTCCTGTCAAAGCAGATGGTAGTTGACTCGACCAAGGCCGACGGGCGCGACACTTTAAATGCTGGTAGCACCGAGAGCGGATTAACGGTTGCGGGGGAAGATCGCAATAGCAAGTTTCTGGCGTCCGCCACTGCGATCGGCGACCGGTCTGCCAAGGCCCGTCAGATCGAACGCATCGATGCGATGATCCCCGAGGGAACCTTGATCTCCGGCATTCTGGAGACAGCGATCAACAGCGACTTGCCCGGCCAGATCCGCGCGATCACTTCACAGGATGTTTACTCATTTGACGGCCGCCGCATCCTGATCCCGACCGGAACAAGGCTCATCGGAGAATATCAGTCAGAGGTCACGCGGGGGCAGAAGCGCATTTTTGTCATCTGGACGCGCTTGCTGCGAGACGACGGCGTGACGGTTCGGCTCAACAGCATCGGCGCCGACAGCCTGGGACGATCCGGCCTGACAGGACTTATCGACAACAAATGGCGGGAGCGTTTCGGATCGGCAATCCTGCTTTCGATTGTCGGTGCAGGCTCCTCTTACCTGACAGGCTATAGCCGCAACCAATATGGTTCCGGCAGCAGCAACGATGGATCTTCGGATTCTGACCGCGCTGCAGAACTCGCCCGCGAGACAATTGCACAGACCTTCTCCGACATGGCCAACCAGGCACTGGCGGAGAACCTGAAAATTCCCCGACGATCAGCGTTCATCAGGGCGAGCGCATCTTCGTCTATGTCCGCCAGGACCTCGATTTCTCCGCCATGTATCCGGACCCGGTCGACGAAGCGCTGAAGGAAATCAAGCATGAGCGAGGCATTCGCCAAAATCAAAGCCGCTGATCATAGTCCTTACTATTTCCTGCGGCGATCACTCGACCCCGTTTCCAACTTTCTGTCCGATCCGACAGTGGTGGAAATCTCGGTCAATCGGCCAGGGCAGGTCTATATTGAACGGCTCGGCGCCGATGTGATGGAGCATCATGAAATTCCGTCGCTGACGGCGGCGGAGATCGAAAACATTGGTGAACGGGTCGCTGGCGCCACACATCAATTCATCAGCCGGGCAAACCCTATTCTATCAGCAGCCTTGCCGACGGGGAGCGAATCCAGATCGTCCTGCCGCCGGCGGCTGCCGACGGTGGCGCCATCTCGATCCGCAAGCAGGTGACGAGTGACTTCACCCTCGAAGAATACCGGGACAATGGCTCGCTGGAAAAAGTGTCGGTTGCCGTTGGTGGTCTTACCGATGTCGAACAGGCTCTGATCGAACATCTGAGAGCGGAGCGCATCTACGAATTCATCAGGTCTGCCATTCGAAATCGGATCTCGATCCTGATCAGCGGCGGGACGTCGACGGGGAAAACGACCTTTCTCAATGCCTGTCTCCGGTCGATCGACCCGTTCGAGCGCATTCTTACCCTGGAGGATACACGCGAACTGTTTCCGCCACAAAAGAACGCCGTCCATCTCCTGGCCTCGCGGGGAGATCAGGGCACGGCGCGGGTTACCATCCAGTCGCTGCTCGAGGCGTCGCTGCGGATGCGTCCAGATCGCTTGTTCGTCGGTGAAATAAGGGGTTCGAGGCTTTTGCCTTTTTGCGCGCCATCAATACCGGTCACCCAGGCAGCATGTCGACCGTTCATGCGGACACGCCCCTCGGAGCCTACGAACAGCTTGCGATGATGGTACAGCAAGGCGGAATGTCGGCAGGCTACTCCAAGCAGGATCTTATGTCCTACATCCAGATGGTCATCCCCATTGTCATCCAGTTGCGCCGCGAGGAGGCCGCAGGGGCGTCTCCGAGATCTACTACGCAAGGCACACGGCATGAGCAGGACATACCTTGCCGCATATCTGTTGTTATGCAGTCTCATCGCTGTTGCGGTCTGGATCATCGGCTATTCTTTGATCCTGCAGCTCGTCTACAAGGATAGTCGTATCCTTCAACTGACAGTCGCAGCCAACCCGTTTGCGCCGCTGCAGCAATTCTGGCTCTATTCAGGAAATCGTGCGCTCCAGATCGCCGCTGTAGGGGCGCTCCTTCCTGCACTTGTGGTGGCCACGGCAGCCGGAATGTTCGGCTTGCGCCGCCCATCCAACCCACTGGGAGACGCAGCGTTTCAGAATATTGCCGCAATCCGGAGCGGAAGGTGGTTTCGCAAGGACGGACACGTCTTCGGCAAAATGGGTCGAAATGTCCTCAGGCGGCTCGATGATCGGCATCATCTCGTCATTGGCCCGACCCGATCAGGAAAAGGGGTGGGATACGTCATCCCGAACACTTTGATGTTTCCGGGGTCGATGATCGTTACCGATCTGAAAGGTGAGATTTTCCAGCGAACCGCAGGCTACCGAAAGGCAAACGGACACCAAGTCTTCCTGTTTTCGCCGGGTGCCTCAAAGACCCATCGGTGGAATCCGATGGATTTCGTTCGGCAGGATCGCGGCAGCCGTACGATCGACATCCAGAACATGGCGAGCATTCTCATTCCTGAAACGCTCGGCTCCGACAATGCTATCTGGCAGGGAACTGCTCAGCAGGTCATTGCCGGGGTCATCAGTTATGTCCTGGAAAGCACCTACTACCGGAACCGTCGTAACCTTGGTGAGGTCAACAGCATCTTTAACTCAGGCGTTGACCTCCAGGTTCTGATGAAACTAATCAAGGAGAAGGAGCAGGATCTTTCAAGGTTCACGACCGACAGCTTCAACGCGTACATTTCCCTCAATGAACGGGCGGCCCGCTCTGCGCTGCTCGATATTCAGAAGGCGATGCAGCCGTTTCGCAATGAACGCGTGATTGCGGCCACCAATGTGACCGACATCGACCTTGCTTCGATGCGCCGGCGGCCAGTATCGATCTACCTGGCGCCAAATATCAGCGATGTGACCATTCTACGCCCCTCCTTACCTTGTTCGTGCAGCAAAGCATGGATCTCCTGACCCGCGATTTCGATCCAGGCGCCCTGCCTGCTTATTTTCTGCTGGATGAGTTTCGGCAGCTAAAGAGGATGGATGAGATCATGAACAAGCTCCCGTATGTAGCTGGTTATAATATCAAGATGGCCTTCATCATTCACGACCTCAAAAGCCTGGATGAAATCTATGGCGAGACGTCTCGCCATTCCCTTCTCGGCAACTGCGGTCTGCAACTCATTCTCGGTGCCAATGACCAGGCCACGGCCGAGTATGCCTCTCGCGCGCTTGGCAAGAAGACCATCCGCTATCAGTCGGAGTCTCGAACTTTGGAATTGATGGGGCTGCCCCGGCGGACGAAAGTTGAACAGATTCGCGAACGCGACCTGATGATGCCACAGGAGGTTCGTCAGATGCCGGAGGACCGAATGCTCCTGCTCGTGGAAGGGCAGAGGGCTATATTTGGACAAAAGCTCCGATTTCATGAAGAAGCTGGGTTCAGGACCGCAGCACAATACGCGGCTGAAAACCAGCCTACCGTCCCCGACGCGGAACTTGTTTCCCTGTTGCAGGTTCCGGCAGTTGCTGAGACCTATGGGGGTGTTTCGCCGCCATCAGACGGAGATCACGCGCAAGCTCCCGGCGAGGCGGCTGTTACCGAAATCCCAGTTGTCGTCGCCAAGGCATTGCAGTTGGCGCCGGACAGGAAGGGTCGAAACAATCCGGATTCAGGCTTCACTCAAGGACCTGCGGCCAGCCAGAATGACGAAGCCGCCGAAAAGATTGAGGCACGGCTAAAGCCTACTGCTGCACAGCTGCGCGCGACGATCGATGCAAAGCTAACGCAGGCAAATGGCGCCTCGGCGAGAAGCAGACAAAGCATCGTGGAGATCTTAAAGCAGACAGTTCCTGATCCAGCAGAAGCTTCCGCTGTCTCCTCCAGCAGATTGGATCGGAACAGCGCGATCATTTCCGGCGTACCGTCGACACCGGTAACGGCGTGACCACTGGCAACGAGATAACTGGCGATCGGAATACCTGATCCACATCAAATATCGAGGGCCCTCGCCCCGGGCTGGAGCAGGTTTAGGAGCCGGTCGATCCATGCGCGTCCGACAGTACGGTGCCTCGCGCAGTTGTCCAGGCGACGGCATGATGACGATAGAGCTCTATGACGCGGGTAGCTGGGTGGGCCACGCTCTCCAAGGTCGCCTAACCATCTTTTACGGTGTGACCGACCATACTCACATTCATCTCAGTTGAACCAAGATGCGAGGTAAGCGGTGTTTTCCTCGCACATTGACCAAGCTCGATTGGGCTTTCCGAAAAATGCCGCTACGACATTGATGGCAAGAATGCGCCACAAGCGGTCATCGGATAGCTTCGCGTTGACGGATGTTGGCTCGGCTCTAAAAGCGCCGAGTTTGGAGCTGCTCGCTGTAGTCGTCATCACAATACCTGTTCTAATCGGCAGCGCCTGCGTTCAAAATTACTTCAGCCACCCTTTCAGGCTGCGATAACATCACCACATGGCTCGCCGATAGCTCTGTGGTCGTCGCCTTGATCGCCTTTGCCATGGCCTCTTGGGCGGCGGGAGCAATCATACCGTCCTGTGTCGCCACCACGTACCAACTCGGCTTCGTTTCGTAGGCGGCTAGTCTTCTCGTCGAAGATGCCGGAGAAGGCAGGTCCCTGGGTCGCCGCGGTGATGCGAATTTCCGCGGGTGAAAGGTCCTGCGCAAAATACTTCGCAACTGCCTCGTCGCTCAGGCGAAGGTAACCTGCGCTGTCCGGTTGGAGTTGAGCAAGCCACGGCGCTGGAGGCTGCCCGTTGCCGAGGTCGTTGATCGACACGCCTTTGGGCGGCGCGAACGCGGCGACATAGACCAGCGCTTTCACTTTGTCGTCGACGCCTGCCTGAGTGATGACCACGCCCGCCCAGGAGTGGCCTACGAGAATGACCGAACCCGGCTGGGCATCGATGACCCTTTTCGTTGCATCGACATCGCCTGCCAGCGAATTGAGCGGGTTCTGGACCGCAACTACGCGCAAGCCCTTGGCTTCGAGAAGCGGAATGACTTTGCGCCAACTCGAGCCGTCGGCGAACGCTCCGTGCACGAGAACGACAGTTGTCGGATTCGGCATCGAAGCAGCCTGGGCGTCGGAGTGGCCGAGCGTTGCGGCGAGCATGGTCGCGGCGGCACCGATTAGAGAGGATTTGGACATAGCAGCTTCCTTGGGGGTAGTTGGAGCAAAATGACAAAGGGCTCAGAGGGTATCGATAACGCCGCCGTCTACGCGAACGGCCGCTCCTGTCGTGGCGGACGCGAGCGGCGACGCTAGATAGGTCACGAGGTTGGCGACCTCGTCGACGCTGGCGGCGCGCTGTATGATGGAGGTGCTGCGGTGTTGTCTCACGAAGCTGGCAGCGACCTGCTCGATCGGCAGACCCGTCTTTGCTTGCTCGTCTGCGAGCATGGATTCGACGCCCTTGGAGAGCGTGGGGCCGGGAAGGACCGAGTTCACGGTGACTCCCGTTCCCGCCATTCGCTTGGCGAGCCCTCTGGCAACGGCGACATCTGCGGTCTTCGTAACTCCATAATGGATCATGTCGACCGGGATGTTGAAGGCGGATTCAGATGCCAGGAAGATCACTCTGCCCCAGTCCCGTCGCCGCATTCCCGGAAGATAAGCCCGGGAAAGCCTTACGCCCGACATCACGTTAACCTGCCAATGTCTATCCCACACGTCATCTCCGGCGTCGAAGAAGTCGATTGGTTGGAAGATCCCTGCATTGTTGATCAGAATATCGAGGTGAGGAACCTCGGCGACGAGTGCCGCGCACCCCTCCGCGGTCGAAACATCCGCGGCGACGGTCTTAATGGTACTGACCGAAAGCTCGGCCGTGAGGCGTTTGGCCGCAGACGCGGTCTTGTCTTCCGAGCGGCCGTTGACCACGACCTGAGCGCCAGCTTTCGCAAGCTGGCGCGCGATCGCGTAGCCGATGCCCTCAGTTGAGCCGGTCACCAGGGCCGTTTTGCCTGTGAGATCGATTTGCATGATATGGCTCCCTCAATGGCCTTCGATTGCGAACAGGATTTCGGCGAAGCTTGGAACCGTCTTCTCCCGGTTCCAGTCGCGTTGGAGCTCGCAAATAAGCTGAACCCACGAGACGGGTTTCGCACCCGCTTGGATCAAGCGTTCGACGCCGAGATCATGCGCCTCGTGCGAGGTGCCGCCGACGCAGTCGATGACGGGATAGACCTCAAACCCTTCATTGATCGCATCGAGCGCCGGATGCACCAGGCAGACTTCAGTCCAAAGCGCAGCCATGATGAGCTTCGTGCGTTCGGTGGCCTTCACAGCCTTATTGAAGTCTTCGTCCTCCCACGCATTGATCGACGTGCGATCGATCGGGGCGACCCCTGTCAGAACATCGGTGATCTGATGGATGGTCGGTTGGTTCCGTCCGGTTGCCACATTCACTGTCGAAAGAACGACGGGCATTTCGTAGAGCTTGGCGATCCGCGCCAGCGCTGTGATGTTGGCGACCAGCTCGCGCTTCGGGCGTGAGGCGATCGACGACACTTGTACCGGCTGGAAGTCGATAATAACGATGGCTGCGTTATTGGGCGTGAGAAGATGGTCCTCGCACGGGTCGCGCGGTTTGGCGAAAGAAGTCATGTTCCCCTCCTATTGATTTTCGGACGGCGCATCGGCGGCGTCGACATAGTGGGTGTCGGATGGTCCAAGCCCCGTTATGAAGACCACGGCAGGTTTGTCCTTCGTGAACGCGAAATGCTCGACGTTTGCTGGCTCGGTATAGAAGCCGCCTGGCCCGAGGACAGACGCGGCCTTATCGCTCGCTTTCGGTCCGTAGCCGAAGTGCCATTCGCCGGAAACCACCAGCGCGGTCCTGTTGTCGCGATGAGTGTGGGACGCGATCTTAGTGTTCGCTGGCACATGGAGCTCGATGGCGTAAGGTCCGGCTTCTTTCGGGTCACCTGATAGTACGATCATCTCCACTCCCTTGAGCTTAGACGTGCCTGCTCCCGCCTCGTCGCGGCCAAGCACGGCCACCTCGTCGGCGGTAAGGCGAACCTGTGGCAGTTCACCGGGGGCCGTGCTCGCCAGGAAGGCGCGGATGGTGGCAACCGTTGCTTTGGGCTGTTCTTCCATGAGCCAATGTCCAGAGTCGGCGATGACGGCTTGGCGCACGTTGTCAGCGGCAAACCGCATCACAAATGCCATCGTCGGCCCGAATGAGTGATCTCCACCGACAGCTAGGACCGGCATCTGTAAACGCCCGGACTCGAGTGCGGCTCGGTTGTCGACCGCGTCTTGATCGAATGCCGCGAACTGCTGGAACCCGGCATGCATTCGTCCCGGCTTCGAGTACAGCTCGGCATAGTGCGCGCGCGCAGCTTCGGTAAAGCGGGAGGGCTTCGCCGAGAACTCGTTCCAGAACCTATCGAGATAGACGCGCTCCCTTCCTTCCACGAGGCGCTCCATGTCGCGCCCGCCGAAGCGGAAATGCCAGAGCAGCGGGTTCTTCAGAACCTCTTCCCATGGTCCGATGCCAGGGACAGGAGCATCCATCACAACGAGACTTTTCGTGCGGTCGGGATGGGCCTTTGCAAATGCGTAGGCGACCATATTTCCAATATCGTGGCCGACGACATCAGCTTCACCTACTTTAAGCGCATCAAGGATGCCCGCGAGGTCTTCCGCCTGGTTGACCTTGGCGAAGCCCTCCGTCTCCACCGCCGATAATCCCATCCCGCGCAGATCAGGCGCGATCACGGTATGGTCTGCCATCAGCTCTTCGGCCAGCGGAGCCCACATGTCCCCGGTGTCGCCGTAGCCGTGCACCATGAGGACCGCCGGGCCTTTGCCGCCGATTCTCACGTGGATTGTTGTGCCGTTCGTTCTGATCGCTTCCGTCCTGAAGGATTTGGGAAAGACGAACGACTCCGCCAGTGCGTCGCCGCTCATGACGACGCAGGCAACCATTGCAAGAAGTATCTGCTTCATTTGGAACTACCCTCCGTTTGCAGGCGGGAATTGACGCAGAACGGCGGGGGAAAATATTGACGATTGTTGTCTTCCTTAGTCCAAAATGCGCGTCATCGAAGTGACAACGGTCCTGGCATCGAGCAATCGCTTTCATAGGTTCAATATCCGACAAAAAGGACAAGATTGTTCAAGACGGAGGTGACTGACCGATGTAATCATGTGGCTGACGACCCTGTATTTTTCGAAGAGGGAAAGCGTGCGATCCGATCTTGCGATAAGTCCGGACTTCGTAAGCCATTTCAAAACGGCTTCGGTTTCGAGTTTGCTCGCCGCCGGGCCCAAGAAATCACGCTTGTTCGTCTCTCGTGTGCGCAGGGACACTCCCGGTTATGGTCTCGCGCCGCCCCAGGGACATCAGTTCGGCGCGGTCTTCGCCGTCCTCCTGCAGCTAAAGGAACAGACCAACCGCGAACTTTTCATTGACGGCAAATGCGTCCATCGCGGGTCCTACGCTGCCCGCACGACCAGCATCGTCAACTTCCTCGAAAAGCCGGTCGCAAATCTGCTCAGTCCTTTCGACAACCTCATCTTCATTGTTCCGCAGGCGGCGCTTGACGAGATCGCAGAAGAAACAGGAGTGCGTCGGATAGACCAACTCAGGTGCGAGCGCGGCGGCGTCTTTGATGAGACGGTCTGGCACCTCGGCAACGCGCTTCTCCCCGCGCTGGAGCGTCCACACGAAATCGGCCCGCGTTACGCCGACCAGATGATGCTAGCCATCAACACGTATTTCGCCCAGACCTTCGGCGACATGCGGGCTGGTAAGTCCACCACCGGAAGATTGGCCGACTGGCAATTGCGGCGCGCCAAGGAGGCGATGACTTCCATCGCCGAGGAAGACCTGTCGTTGGCCGAACTGGCGAGGCATTGCGGGCTGTCGGTGAGCTACTTTGTTCGCGCCTTCAAGATGACGACGGGTGATCCTCCCCATCGATGGATGTTGCGCGAACGTGTGGAGCGTTCGAAGGGATTCCTGGCGCATGCAGACGCAAGCCTGGCCGAGATCGCGGTGGGTTGCGGCTTCGCAGATCAAAGCCATTTCACCCGGATGTTCAAGTCATTCGTCGGCGTCACCCCGGCGGCTTGGCGGCGGGCGATGAAATCTTGAGGTGCGAGCCGCGATGTGGTTCGTTTCCAACAAAGCTAACGATGTTCAAGTTGGGAGACTTGCATCGCGTTAGTTTCGAAACGGGGGCGAAACTCGATCCCATGATCGAGGGCTGGCCAAAGAAAAACGGAGGCGTTGCGTGAATGCCGATCCAGCCTACGGTCAGAACTTCGTAAGCCCGTTCAAAGCGGATTCTGTTTCGCAATTGGTCGTCTCCGGCCCGCGGAAGTCGCGGTTGCTGGTCTCACGTTTGCGGAGGGACACGCCGGGGCATGGGTTGGTGGCTGCTCCGCAACATGAAGGGGGCCGCGTATTCTCCGTCCTCCTACAGTTGCGGGAGCAGACCAATAGAGAGCTTTTCCTCGATGAGAAATGTGTGCATCGGGGATCGTATGCGGCCCGGACGACAAGTATCGTCAACCACATCGAGAAGCCTCTCGCGAACCTGTTGAGCCCGTTCGACAACCTCATGTTCACGGTGCCCCAAACGGCCCTCGACGAAATAGCCGACGAACGGGGCGTCACCCGGATCAATCAGCTCCACTGTCCACCCGGCGGCGTATTCGACGAGACCATCTGGCACTTGGGCAATGCATTACTTCCGGCTCTGGAGAGGCCTCATGAAGTCGGCTCTCTTTACGCCCAGCAAGTGATGCTCGCCATCAACACGTATTTCGCGCACACTTTCGGTGGCTTGCGGCCCATCAGAGACGCGAACGGCATGCTGGCACCGTGGCAGTTCCGTAGAGCCACGCAGATGATGACCTCGCTTTCCGACGACGATCTGTCGCTCAAGGAACTGGCATCTCAGTGTGGATTGTCCGCGAGCTACTTCGTTCGCGCGTTCAAGGCTACTACGGGAGACTCCCCGCACAGGTGGATTCTGCGTCACAGGATCGAGTGTTCCAAGGCAATGCTTGCCCACGGAGAGGCGTCCTTGGTGGACATTGCCGCGAGCTGCGGATTCGCGGACCAGAGCCACTTCACACGCATGTTCAAATCGTTTGTCGGCATTACCCCCGCCGCGTGGCGACGGTCTGTCAAAGCATGATTGCTACAATCGAGAAACAACAGGAGCAGAAATTGGAATCCGACCACCAATATGCACAGAGGCAAGTTCGGCAGTTCAAGACAGACGCCCTTTCGCAGATCGTGGCGTCCGGTCTCGGGAATTCGAAACTGCTTGTCTCTCGGGTGCGGCGTGACGCGCCTGATCATGGCTTCGCCACGCCGACGCGGCCGGATTCCGTCTACTCGATCCTCGTCCAGCTCAGAACGCAGGAACGCAGGGAACTTTACCTCAATGATAGACTCGCCCACCAAGGTGCGTTTCCAGAGCGGACCGTTTCGGTCGTCGACCACTGGCAAAGACCAAAGGCCAATCTTCTAAGTGCGTTTGACACCATCATATTTACCGTGCCCCAATCGGCACTCAACGAGGTGGCGGAGGACCAAGGAGTGCGGCCGCCCGAAACGCTCGCCTGCGAGGTCCAAGGGAGATTTGACGACACGCTCTGGAGCCTTGCGCAGTCTCTCTTGCCTGCGCTTGAGCGACCCGAAGAAGCCGGATTGATGTATGCGGAGCGGGTGCTGCTCGCCAGCACGACCTACTTCGCCCACGCTTTTGGCGGAATGCGCCCTCCGGCAGATGCGGGACACCGACTGTCTGCAAAGCAGGTCGACTCGGCGCTTGACCTTATGCATGACCATTTTGGCACCGATCTTTCTCTGTCGGTCCTGGCGGCGGAGATGAACCTCACCGCAAGCCAATTCGCGCGGGCGTTCCGACGAACGACTGGAAAAACGCCGGATGGATGGATGCGGCTTCATCGTATCGAGCAAGCCAAGACCATGATGCGCCACAGCTCGACGCCGATCGAGCACATCGCCCTGCTGTGCGGCTTCGCGACCTCGGGACATTTTACACGGATTTTTCGGACGTTGTCGGCTCCACGCCTGAGGCTTGGCGCAGGCAGGTCCTGAACTAAAATCGTGGCGGGTGCGGGACGGCAGCTTTGGGCCAACTCGGGCCATGGCCATACGTCTCCCTCGCGCCAATAGGAGACATGGACTGCTTCGATGTTGGAGGCTGGAATGGGGCCGGAGGCGGACGGTCTTGTTATAAACCCAGCATTTAGCGAAACGGACATTCGCGCTTGGTAGGCGCATAGTCACTTGCGGCCCATTGCAGACCTCCATCACCCGACCAAATACTGCACCGCACCTGCCGCATTCCCGACATTCGTCAGTCACGCAGCATTTTTGATGGATGAATGTCGGCACGACGGGCGGAGCGGCCTACTCCAATTTTTTGCTGGAGTATCCCCGCTCGAAGTTGCCATATATATATATCGGCAGGCAATCCCACGTCTGGAAGTATCAGGACGCGGTCGGTCACTCATCACAGCATTGGCTGCGAAGAGATCAGGCGGCCAATGCTCTTGTCCCTCTTGTCTCGGCCGCATGGGCCTCCAGAAGATCGCCGGAGCGTTTCGACAGATCGAAGTTGAGGGCCTGGATTTCGGTCAGGCCTTCACTCAGAATCTGCTGGAACGAATCAAGGTCGATGATCAGGTCGTTCAAAACGCTGCTGCTCAATCGCCCGGCTTCGATCTTGCCCATGATACGAACGGCGGCAAGACCGGAGGTCAAACGCTTTATCTCATCCATTCCCTCGGCAAACGCTCCAAGTTCCTGTTGAATGCTCACCAGGTTCTCCAAGTTTGTCAGAGCTTTGGCAGAATAGAGCGCGCGCTGTCGATTCAGGTGCTCCATTTCGTTGGCATGATCGATCTCCGAGGCTTTGCCTTCCTTGGCGAAGGCGTTGGCAATTTCTTCCTGCATATGGGATGTCGCAAACAGGAAAGCACCCTCGCGAATCGTATCTGCGACCTGCCTTGCGGCGTCTAAGAAACCGCCAAGCGCCAACCGTATTTCCTCCGCCAGCAGGCTGTAATTGTTCGAGATCCTGCCAATCGCTGCGCCATCTTTTCCGAGTTGCCCGGCCTGGATGATGAGATTGAGAGGAACAAAGCGGAAGTCGTGATATGTTCCGGCGACAGCAGCGGCAGTCTCCAGCAGTTTTTCGGACGCAAGCACGAGATCCTGAAACAGGCTGATTGTGCGCTGAGGCTCAATCTCAAGCACTTTGTCACGGGCAAGCATCTCGGAAATGAGGGCCTTTGTCATAAAGATCTCATAGCCTCTAAATCCGAGTTCGTTCAACCGCTTCAGCAGCACTTCGGCGCTTCTTGCGGGAGTCAATTCCTCGTCTTTTTCGGCTTGGAGCAGGGTGCGGTATTCCTGCTGAACCCCGGCAAACAGCGCGCTGCTGGGCTTAAGCCGCACCGAGAGGTAGCCATCTTCGATCGGCGTTACAATGGCGAAGACCCAGTAATAGCGGCCATCCTTGGACCGATTCTTGACATAGGCGCCTACCGGTAATCCCTTGCGGATCCGATCCCAAAGCAGCCAGAAGACGGCTCTCGGCATATCCGGATGACGAATGATGTTGTGCGGCTTTTCGAGGAGCTCATCCCACTCAAACTGACTGACGCGCTGAAAGACGGTGTTGCCCGATGTGATTTTTCCACGGCTGTCGGTGCGGGAAAAAACAATTCGTCAAATCCGAAAGGCGACTCATGCTCAGTGGATTTTTGCGGAGCTTTCGAAATCTTGGTAACCATCAGAACACCTGCCTTTTCATTACCGAATTGAACCGCAAAAGGACCCCTTCGGCCTGATCCAGTTAGATATGCAAGCTCTTGCAGATAATAATATCCATCCTCTTAACCGAGATCCCCCAGATGGGTTTTTCGTAGCGCTGTGACCACTTGGCAAATAGTATGACCAGACGCGTCCAATCCGACGCCCTCAATGGATACCGTTTACCGCCCGACGTAATTGACTTTATTGCCACCATCCTATCCCAACGCGAAGGCGCGATTTTGCCTCTTTGCGATCAAAGTCCATCGCGTATCGCGATTATCAAATTCCGCTTGTCGAAAGTTGGAGGAATGCTTCTTCTGTTGGGCGGCGAATGTCTGATCCGGGGAAACTGCGGTCACGGCTTCGCAACCGCGGCAAATGGCGGCTTTCCGCCCTGTCAGGACTTTGGTGATCTTGCGGTGCGAGGAAGCCAGCGATCGCGGTCATGCTGCGGGCTGCGATCCTCTCCGCTGGCTACGATCGATCATCTCCGAGAGCTGGTGCTGGGAAAACGGTTTCGGTATCAGAGGCAGCGCAGGGTTGGCACCGAATGGTAGCTTCGGGTACCCGGTTGCAAGGATGATTGGGAGCGAAGGACGGATGTCCCAGGCAATGTCAGCAAGTTCCGACCCGTTCATGAGCGGCATGGCATAGTCAGTCAGAACCAGATCAATTTGGGGATCATCCCCGATGAGATAGAGCGCCTCTTCTCCAGACGTTACGGTCATCACGGTATGGCCGAGGGCCTTCAGCATCAGCACGGTGTTGCGGAGGACCAGTTCATCATCATCTATGGCGAGAATGCGATATCCTCGCGCGCCTGCTGCAAGCCCCATATTCTGTTTCGCCTCCAGCGGAGCCTCGAGTTCCATTGCGGCAACTGGAAGCCAGAGTTCTACGACGGTTCCCGCTCCGGTCGCGGAACGCAGCACGAGCTTGCCGCCGGAATGCTCGAGAAGCGTTGCCACCATGGCGAGACCGAGACCGGTTCCCTTCCCGGCTGGTTTCGTGGTGAAGAAGGGTTGGGTGGCGCACGCCAACGTCTCGGCGCTCATGCCCGCTCCGGAGTCACAAACGCTTAGACACACGTAATTGCCCACCGGGAGACTCGGCCGCTCACCCTCTCGGACCTTATGTTCTTCCGCCTCGATAATGAGGGAACCGCCATTTGGCATTGCATCGCGTGCATTGACAGCCAGGTTGAGAAGCGCGCTCGATAACTGGTTCGTGTCACTTCGCACTTGCGGCAGGTCCGTTGGTACCTTGATTTCCAGCCTGATCATAGGTCCGATCGATCTGGCCATCAGGTCCGCCATGCCGTTGACGAGAAGACCAGCGTCAAGCGCTTGAAGGTGTGTCTGCTCCTGGCGAGAAAATGCGAGCATTCGCTCGATGAGAGCGGTCCCGCGCTTTCCGCTCTGAATTGCGTTGTCCAGCAGTTGCGTCACCTCGGGCGACGGTGGTATGCGGTTCTGCAGCATCTCCAGGCTGCCAAGCATGACCATCAGCAAATTGTTGAAGTCATGCGCGAAGCCTCCGGTCAGCTGACCAACGATCTCCACCTTCTGAGATTGGAAGAGTTCATTCTGTTTAACGTCGAGAGCTGTCTGAGCCGCCATCTTCTCGGTGATGTCGCGTGTTGCCTTAGCGAAGCCAACGAGTGTGCCAGTATCTTCGCGCATGGCGTCGATGATCACATTCGCCCAATATCTCGTTCCGTTTTTGCGGACCTGCCAGCCTTCCTTTTCGAAGCGGCCGTCTCTGGTCGCTGTCGCAAGGACTTCCAAATGCACTCCGGCGGCGATGTTCTCAGCCGTGAAAAACCTTGCGAAATTCTCGCCAATGATCTCTTCCGCGGTGTAACCGCTGATCTGTTCCGCGCCTGCGTTCCAAGTGGTGACGTATCCATGGGGATCGAGAACATAAATCGCATAGTCCGTGACACTTTGAATGATTAACCTGAATTGAGCCTCGCTTGTAGCCAGTTCGGCTTCAGCAAGTTTTCGTTCGGTAAGGTCCCTGGCCACCTTTGCAAAGCCGATGAGTTCGAGTTGTTCGTTGAAGACCGGGTCGATGACGACATGCGCCCAGAACCTAGTTTGATCCTTGCGAAGCCGCCATCCCTCGGATTCGAACCTGCCCGCGATCGCCGCTGTCTGTAACGCGATTTCGGGCAATCCAGCTGCTCTGTCTTCCTCGCTGTGGAAAATAGAGTAATGTTCACCTAAAATCTCCTCTTCCGTATAGCCGTTGCAGCGCTCTGCTCCGGTGTTCCAGGACATCACATATCCGCCGGAATCGAATGTAGATGGCATAATCGGTGATCGCGTCTACGAGCATGCGGTAGCGTGCCTCGATCATCGTGCTTTGACGATCGTGGAGGTGTACGGTTTCATTCATATGAAGCCACCTTGCAGGCTTGACCTTGGATGCCGTCCCGCTGCGCACTAGACTGCGCAATAAGAGACGTGGACCCCGGATGCTTGCCGTATCACTATACACGTTTTAGGGGAACGTTGTGGAAGTATGAGCGCCTGACGGCATCAACCCGGATGACGCATCGAAAAGCTGACGCAGCCGCGGCCCGCCGATGGCCCTCCATCTTCCATGCCCAACCGTCGAGAACGTATCTGACGCGCGTCCCATCCGACATCTGTTCTTAAAAAACCTATGCTGCGAAACCTAATGCCAAGCTGATTGCAGCCTTTGTATTCGGGTCCGATCTCCGGCTATCAGGACCGCCGGTTTATCCCCTGTGGAGCGATATCGTTTGGTCGACACGGAACATTACCGAATCCCCGGTGTTCTATCCCCGCAAGTAGGCGGTGGCAATGTCAGACCAGAACGACAACAGAATAGAGCTCATCGAAGAAAGCGTCAGCGTCGAGAAGGAATGCGTCTTGACCGGACGTGTCCGCGTTTCGACATCCAGTACCGCGGTCGAAGAGCTGGTGCAGGCGACATTGGCAGGAACACGCGTCGAAGTCACCCGGGAGCGCATCGACCGCGAGATCACCGCGGTACCAGAACCCAGAGTGGAAGGTAACACGACTATCATCCCCGTCGTCGAAGAAATCGTGATCATCGAAAAGAAGCTTGTCCTCGTTGAGGAGATACGTGTCCGGCAGATCGCGACGTCGGAAGACATCGCACTGCCCGTCACGTTGAGAAAACAGACCGCCATCGTCGAGCGTATTGACGAATAACCGCAGGAGAAAACACCATGTCCTATGCAGAACAGAACACCGTGCCGTCCCACTCGAACACCATCACGGCATTCTACGACGACCGGGCCGAAGCAGATCGTGCGATCGAGAGACTCGCGGAGGCTGGCATTCCCCGCTCAGCTATCCAGATCATCGCCGACAACAGCGGCGATACGACCGCCACCGCGCACGAGAGCAAAGGCTTCTGGGCCGCCCTTGGTGAGTTTTTCATGGCGGACGACGACCGTAACACCTACGGAGAGGGCATCCGTCGCGGCGGCTACCTTGTGACGGTTTCTGGCTATCCCTTGGACCTGCATGATCGCGCGCTCGATATTCTCGACGACGAAGGGAGCATCGACATTGACGAACGCTCCAAGGCTTGGGAATCCGAAGGCTGGTCGCGTTCGGGCTCTAACGAGTCGTTCGCGTCGTCTTCTTACGACAGAACCAGCGGTACCGCACGCTCGTCCACGCTTGAAGGCGACAACGAGGAAGTCATCCCTGTCGTCGAAGAAGAACTACGGGTCGGCAAGCGCGACGTGAACAATGGACGCGTCCGTGTTCGTTCCTACGTCACCGAGACCCCGGTTAGCGAAAGCGTCTCCCTGCGTGACGAAGACGTGGAAGTTACTCGCCGCACGGTCGACCGCCCGCTGACGGGCGCCGATAACGCATTCGTCGATCGCACGATCGAGGCGGAAGAGCACCGCGAAGAAGCTATCGTGTCGAAGGACGTGCGCGTCGTCGAAGAGATCGCCCTCAAGAAGACGGCGGAGCAGCGTCAGGAGACGGTTTCCGATTCGGTTCGCAAGACCGAGGTTGAAGTGGAAGATGATCGCACGGGTGGGGTGAGGAATATTGGTTCGAGCGGCATCCCCCGCGACTAAATCTCGCCGTCTAGGCAACATATAAGAGCCGCCGGGATTTCCCGGCGGTTTTTTTATAGATGATTTCTTGCCAATTACGGTTAACGCGATCTTTACGCACGCGAGCAATTCTTGTCCTCGAAGGAGAATGAGATGCGCAATATTGAAATTCTCGATGATGTGCGGCTCCGCTTTCCGGGTCGCGATGCCGAGTTCGATCTCGGATTCGAGGTCGGTGCGGTTAGCGTACTTATGGCTCAAGGCCAAGCGCTGATCGAGCGCGAGTTGTCCGACGGCGCGGTAGAGCAATTGCGGCCCATCTCTGACAGGTTCGGTTACGCGCTCGTTGCAACGGAAACCGTTACCGGTATGTCCTGCGTCTCGCTTTCTCCCAAATCCCGTCGCCCGCTTCTCCGAATTGTCTGAAGCATACCAGCGTCGTTCAGCCGAACCTGGGCAGTTATCCGCTTTCTGCCGAAACAAATGCGTCGTTGACGGCTTTTGAAGAAGTTTTATGGACTTGACCCATCCTCGGGCAATTTTGCCTCCGGCACGCCTTGTTCAAAGACCTAATGGATGCCTCTTTCGAATCTTGATCTATGAAGTTGAAGACTGATCAGTCGGCGCCGCAGGCCAATCATTGGCTGGCTCTTCCACGACGGCGACATCCAGTTCTCGTTCCTCTTCCAGTACCGACAGGCGCGCATTCGCGGCATCCATCACAGCCGTGAGAACTCGACGCGCTGCCACCCCACTGTGTGGGCCTCCTCGACAAGAAGCTGCACCGTAAAATCCACGGCCTGATCGAGTTCTGTTTTCCGTTCGGGATGTTCGGGCGGCTGGGTCGGAGGATCGATCATCGGCTGTGCTCCTGGTAGGGGACGAGGTCGCGGCGGACGGGTTGGGCGCTCGCCTGGCGTTTCGTTGCCCGCATCGAGAAATCGGAAAAACCGATGCGTTCGCCGTCTCTGTCATGTCCGATTGACACGCCGCGACCTCGGCTTGGAAACCAAGGATGAGCGCAATGGTTCCTTCGACGCCGTTGATAGTCGCGCGGTGCGGTCTATCTTGCTTGGCAGAACGGGAGGCAGGCATGTGCAATCTGTACAATTTGACGAGCAATCAGCAGGCCATCCGTGATTTCATCGACATCACCCGGTACCGAGAAGGCAACCTTCCGCCGTCGGTGAATGTCCACCCCGACCGCCTCGGACCGATAATCCGCGTCGACAGTGACGGGGAACGAGAGATGACGATGTCTACCTGGGGCATGCCGACCCCCGAGGAACATCTCGACGGCAAACCCGACAAGGGAGTGACCAACGTCCGCAAGACGTTTATTCCGCATTGGCAACAGTGGCTCGGTGTGGAACACCGTTGCCTGGTCCCGGCGACAGCCTTCAGCGAATACGAACAGGTAGCCGACCCGGAGACTGGCAAGAAGCCTCTTCGATGGTTCGTCGTCAACGAGGAGCAGCCTCTGTTCATGCTGGCGGGCATCCATACGATGTGGACCGGTGCGCGCGGACCGATCAAAGCGCCGCGACTGGGCGATCACGACATCTATGCGTTCCTTACAACGAACCCCAACGAGATCGTGAAACCGATCCATCCGAAGGCCATGCCTGTTCTACTGACGACGCGGGAGGAGTGCGAACTCTGGATGACAGCGCCGTGGAAAGAGGCGAAAGCGCTTCAGCGTCCCCTCCCAGTTGATATGATGTTGGTCCTGCCACGTTACACGGCCGTTGGTGGCTTGGGCGGCCATCCGACCCAAGCGGCTGATTTGTTCTCGGAATAGCTCCGTGACGACGAAGGACAAGGCATACCCCGACACGCCCGACGGCCGTTACTTCGTCGTCCGCCGGAGGCTATGGCGGCGAAGCAATCCGGCGCTCGACGAAGAAACCCGTGAAAGTCTGGTCAAAGACCTGATGTCCGCCCGGCGTGCTGTCCGCGATGCCAAAGGCGAAAAAGTTGCGACGGGGAAGCCCGGAGCCGGGTCGACCAAGCGAATGTCGCTCTCGGCGAGCGTGGCCCCGTGTGGTGGGATGACGGGGAACCCGACTACAACAGACACCTCGCCAAGAATACACCGTATGCGGCCTGGTTCGCGGCACTTTAGACGCCTGCCCGCGCAGTAGCGATGGATGTCCCGATCGTTCCGCGTAGCTCCAGTCGCGCGTTGACTTGCAAGGTGTGCGAACCCATCTTTGCATCATGCCAAAGCGCGACAGACAAGACGTTGAACTCCTGAAAACCTGGACCCTGCCTTCGAAAGCCACTCTCGGATCGGCCGTGCGCGCCCACGGTATTTTCCTCGAGATGCGGGCCAGGCTCCCGCAATCATCGAAGAAGCTGATAGTTCTCGAAGCGGGAGAACTCGTTCCCGTCACTTGGCGCAATGATAAGCCCTCCGCATTAGCGCCGGCCAACTAACTGGCAGAGCGGACGGAAAAGCTGCACTGGTCGTTCCTATCCCGGCGCTGCGGTGGAATACGAAAACCCATTTTTCACCCCTCTGCCTCGGCGACTTCGATTGAGGCCAAGGGCTTAGACCTCGCGACGCGCTTTTCCGAATACGGACCAGTCTGTCTTTAAGCTGATCAGTTCCAAACCGAGCGTCCCCAACCAGCTGTTTCCCATTGGGTCCAACGCCGGTGACCAGACAGCGACGGATGCCAGATGCGGCACGATGGCCAAAATGCCGCCTCCTACTCCTGACTTGGCGGGAAGACCGACACGATAGGCGAAATCGCCCGACCCGTCATACTGTCCGCATAGCATCATGACCGAGAGGATGCGGCGCGCCCTGCGCGCTGCGGATAGCGTCCCTTTCTTGTCCTGCTCCGGATCGTCAAGCAGCAAGAAACGTCCAGCCTTGGCAAGGCCTCGACAATCTAGTGTGATGGCGCATTGATGGATATACGCATCCATCACCTCCTCCACCGGGTGTTTCAGGTTGCCATGGTGCTTCGCCATGAACATCAAGGAACGGTTCAAATTACCTCCCGTGCGGTCGCTCTCCATGACGCTAGGATCGAGGATAAGTGTTTCATCGTCGAGCATTCGTTCAATAAGTTCGACCACATGCCTGTTGGGTCCGTCTTTTCCGCCAAGACCGACCAGTATATCGCAGATGACAAGTGCCCCTGAATTGATGAATGGATTTCTTGGGATACCCTTGCCTCGCTCAAGGTCAATGATTGAGTTGAATGGATCGCCTGAAGGGTCTCTCCCGATCCGTTTCCACAGGGTTTCGCCGATCGCCTCAAGCGCGACTTCCAATGCAAACACTTTAGAGATCGACTGGATCGGAAAACCGATCCCGGCATTGCCGGCGTACTCGAGGGAGCCGCCTTTCGTGAAAACCGCTACGCCAAACTTCTCGAAGTCCGCTTTGCGCGGAGCGGGGCTACTGGATTTTTCTGCCTCAGCCACCGCCTCGTCGTAAATTGCTGGCGCCCGCTTCTTAACCTGGGCAACCACGTCGTTCAAAATAGCCTTCAGTTCAGACATTTCAGCGCTCCCAAGTAAAGACAAAGAGATAGCGCTTGCGGGGCCATCGGCCAGTCGACAAGTCGTACGAGATGAAGCCAAGCGCCGTGAGCCAGCGACTAGGCTGTCGGGAACAACGATCTGGGGCTGTCTGTGTGCTCTCCCCTCTGAGCGAACCGCCAACACGGGCGCTCCAGACCGGTGACCGAGATCGCCCCGAAGCGGTCATTTATGCCGTCCGGCTAAAACGCTATGACCGCCAGAAACTAAATCGCCACCGCCAGTATGAAAACGAGGGAGCAGGACGAACAATGCCGCGACAGTGCCGGTGCTCACCATATCTCGGGCACTCCGTCGAAACCTGCCCGGCGTTGCGCCCAGGACCTCTTGGAACGACCTGATTAGCTGGATCGTAACCGGTGTTTTCCCCGCACATTGACCAAACTCGATTGGCTATTCGGAAAAATGCCGTTACGACGTTGATGGCAAGAATGCGCCAATAGAAGACATGGACTGCTTCGATGTTGGAGGCTGGAATGGGGCCGGAAGCGGAAAGTCGGCTGTCCGGCACCATTAGCATGACAGCGGACATGTGTGCTTCACGTAGGAAGGTCCGCAACTGGGCCCAAATCGGACTGCCACGACCGATGGGTCGTGTCTAAGTCTTCGCCGGTTTCCGCGCGGGCATCTCTGCATTTGCTTTACGTCGACGGTTCGGCCAACCTCCTCGTACTCAAAACTGCACGTCGTGGGTGTCTAAAGGCAGACCGAGGCGGCAATTACCGGCATTATGGTCCAAACCGCCGCGACAAGGGCGGTCGCGGCAAGTGCTGTGGCCGTCGTCTGCACAAAACGGGCCGGGGACGGTGCGTAGAGGACTGCCATCAGCGCGATAAGTTGAAGGACAATCGCAACAGCCCCGGCGGCAAGCAAAACCAGGCGGGCGTCGAGGTCCGCGGGCCAATGGCGCGAACACGACAGCCCCTGTAGCGCGTAGATTGCGCTAAAGCCGGTAAGCCAAACTGTAATCGGCAGCGACAGGCGCAGGATTTCGATCATGAAAACGCTCCTGGCAACCACGCCGCCGCCAGCGCTACAAGCCCGGTGGCGACGGTGAAATCCGCCCAGAGCCTCACGATCCCCGCCTCGCCAATGCGAGCGGGCGAGGCATACCCCGCTGCCACCCTCGCAGCCAGATAGCACAGCATGATCAAGGACAGGAATGTGTGCAGCCCGACATGGCCCGCCAGCAACCACAGCGTGGCGTCATAGGCATGGCTGGCAGGGTCCGGCCGATCCAGCATCACGCTCGCCGCAGCGATGGCCAGTGCCAAGGCGCCGACAATTCCAAGGGCGATCGTGGGCCAAGCAGCGCCGCCTTTGGCAATCGCACGCACCGCAAGGCGCGGCCCCGCGGTCAGCGCCAACGCACCAGTCAGTGCTAGCATGACGGCCCATGGCTGCGGCTGAAGATAGGATTGTGGCGGCCAGTTCGGAGCAACGGTCCACAGGAACGCATAGCCGAACAGCAGTGATCCGAAATGCACGCCGTCCGCAAGCAACAGGAACACCGATCCCCACCACCCCGGCGGGTCGGGACTTTCGGATGCCAGCGGCAGCATCGCGCCATGTCCCGCGTCAACGTGCCCTTCGTCCACGCGCGCGCCCAGACCCCATGCCCAGACAAGCGCAAGCGCAACCACGCCCACAAGCGCAAGACCCGCAACGATATAGGCCTCAAACAGGGGGCCAGAAAGGATGTGCTGGTAACCACGGCCAGCAGGAAGGGCAGCACGGAATTGCCCGGCAGCACCACAACTTGCGATGGCTCGCCGCGCGCGGTTGACACGATCAGCGTCTCGCGCCGGTTGCGGGATGCGTCGCCAAGATAGCCCTCGCCCCGCGCGATGTGCTGTGCGAGGGCCGGGTTGTCGTGCAGCGGGTAGCGGCCTTGTACGATGGGAATTGACGCAAAGCCGTAAGCAGGCGACGGGATTGCTGCCGCCCATTCCAGGGTTCCCGCCCGCCACGGGTTGCGCCGCCCCCGCACGCTGACAAACGCGTTCACCGCCACATCAAGGATGATCAGCGCAAAGCCGATGGCCATCACGAAGGATGCGATGGAGGCGACGAGGTTCAATGCCGTCCATCCCTGATCCGCGTCATAGGTCCAGGTCCGCCTGCGTTGACCCAGCAACCCCGCCATGTGAACCGAAAGAAACGTGATGTGGAACGACGGCACCACCAACCAGAACGCCACCTCGCCCAGTTTGAAAAACCGCGTCCGCCCGGTGAGCAGCGGCATGAAGAAATAGATCGCCGCGACCATCGGAAAGACATAGCCGCCGATCAGCACGTAATGCAGATGCGCCACCACGAAATGTGTGTCGTGGACCTGCCAGTTGAACGGCACCACAGCCAGCATCACCCCTGTCAGCCCGCCTATCACGAAGGTTGCAAAGAACCCCGTGATCCACAGCATCGGCAATTCCATCCGGGCGCGGCCTTTCCACAAGGTGCCAATCCACGAAAAAATCATGACCGAAGTCGGCACCGCCACGAGGGTGGACGCCGCTGAGAAGAACGCGAGGCCCATATGCGGAATACCGGTCGTGAACATGTGGTGGACCCAGAGGCCGAAGCTGAGCACGGCCAGCGACACGGCCGCCGCCACAACCCAGCCGTAGCCCAGCAAATTGGTGCGCGCCATCACCGGCAGGATGGTGGCGATCATACCCGCGGCGGGCAGGAAGATGATGTAGACTTCGGGGTGACCGAACAGCCAGAACAGGTGCTGCCACAGCAGGGGTCGCCGCCGTTTTCGACCTGAAAGAACGGCCAGTTCAGCGCGCGTTCCACCTCCAGCAGCAGCGAGCCAAGGATCATCGGCGGAAACGCCGTCAGGATCATCACCGACACGACCAGAATATACCATGCAAAGATCGGCATTCGCGCCAGGCTCATCCCCGCCGCGCGGTAGCGCAGCACGGTCACGATCACCTCGATCGCCGTCGCGATAGCCGAGACCTCGATCGATGTGATACCCAGCAACCAGACATCTGCCCCGATCCCCGGCGAAAACGCTGCCGAGGACAGCGGCGGATACATGAACCAGCCACCATCGGGCGCAAGGCCCATCAGCATGGCGATGATGACCGCACTGCCGCCGAAGATATAGACCCAAAGTCCGTAAGCTCCGAGACGCGGGAAGGCCAGATCGCGCGTGCCCAGCATGCCCGGCAGCAGCAGCATCGACATGGCCTCGAAAAACGGGATCGCGAACAGGAACATCATCACGGTGCCGTGCATCGTGAAAATCTGGTTGTAGACCTGCGGCTCCATGAAGGCCGAGTCTGGTGACGCAAGCTGTGCGCGGATCAACATGGCAAGGATGCCGCCAATGACAAAGAACGACGTGGCGACGATCAGGAACACGGTGCCGATGTCATTGTTGTTGCTGGTGGTGAACCAGCCACGAAAACGCTGATCGGACCCCCATATGCGCGCAAGGCCCCGGTGTAGCCTTAGCGCCGTGGCACGCGGTTGCGAGACGGGTGAAGGAGGGGCATCGGTCATTGTGTGCCTTCCGCCAGGAATGTGGCCCAGGACGCAGCATCATGCGCCTCGACCGTAAATACATGCTCACGGTAACCGCGCCCGCTGAACTCGGAACTTTGACCGTCATATGTGCCCGGACGCGCGGCTTCGATACGCAGCACGTTCACATGGCCGGGTATCGCATCGAGCTTGCCCGCCAGACGTGGCACCCAGAACGAATGGATCACATCGGTGCTGGTGATCTCGACATTGACGGGGCGACCCGCGGGAATGTGCAGAACGCCTTCGGTCGCATTGACTCGGCTCTCGCCATAGCGAAATGTCCACGCCCATTGCCGCGCGTCGGCCTGAACGGTCACCAAATCGTGCGCCGCGTGTGGCACCAACCGCTCACCGATGAAAAGACCATATAATGTCAGCGCGGCCAGCGTTACCACCGGAAAGCCAAGCCCAAGACCCCACATCCAGAAATTGGTTCCGCTCTCGTCCCTGTCTTGAACTGAAGGATTGGCGGGGCGATAAAGGGCGGCAAACAACAACGCCATAACGAAAAGAAAGATTGCCAACCCGCAAGCCAGCATGACCCACCACAATTCTGAAATTGCATGCGCTGCCGGTCCCGCAGGATGCAGCATAGAAAGCCTTTCCTGGCAACCAGTTGCGATCGCAAGCGTTGTCACGAATGCAACACCGCGAAGGAGTCTCGGGTGCCACAAAGGATGACGCAATCGGCGGAAGATATTGCCCCGCTGGAAGACCCGGTCGCCAACGATCCCTCTTTTCGGCAAACCGAAAGCCGCGTCGCGATCTGGGGCCATCCGTTGCATGCCATGACCGTGGCTTTCCCCGTGGCGCTGACGTTTTGTGCCTTTGGGGCCGACTTGCTTTACTGGTGGTCGGGGCAGGAACGTTGGGCCTGGGCGGCGCTCTGGGCCACCGGGACCGCTTTTCTGTTCGGCCTGCTGGCAGGGGCCAGCGGCACGATGGAATTGCTGATGGTCCCTGGCATCCGAATCCGCGCTGCAGCCTGGACGCATTTCGTCATCGCGGTCATGCTGCTGTCCCTGCTGGGGCTGAACTGGGGGTGGCGCCTGACAGGCTACGAGTCCGCCATTCTGCCCTGGGGCATACTCATGTCCGGCTTTGCGGTCATTGTCGTGGCAGCTACGGGTTGGCATGGCGGCAAGCTCGTTTTCGATTATGGTTTGGGTGTATCAAAGGGCAACTGACGACCCAAAGGTTGCAAAAGCCACGACGGCATCGGCATGTCGCCCAAATTGGGCTTGGCCAGAACAAGAAACAGAACGCCGATCACCAGACCGAAAATAAGGACCGTTGGAACCAGAGGTTCTGGCGGTTCGTGCTCGCCTTCCGTTTCGGCCACGGCGATGATCGTATGCCCGACCCATGCGTGCATCGCGACAAGCCCTGTGACGAGGACGAGCTTCCCAAAAATCCACACGGTAAAAACCTCACGAATGAAGATCAGGGTTGATCCGGTGAAAATTGCCAGAACCGCCACTGGCGTGATGACCCAGATATAGCCGAAATGCGTGGCGCGTCGGATCTGCGCGAATTCAGCCTGCAAGTCCGCGCGGTCGTGGCGGGCCAGCATGCGGGGCAAGGCGATCAGCCCGGCAACCCAGACAGCGACGAAACTCAGGTGCAGCGCCTTGAGATGAGGGACCATGCCTTCAATCCAGATCACTGGAGTTCTCCCATCTCGCGCCACGCCCGTCGTGCCAGCATTCCCCCACACGACAAACGGCAGGCCCGCTGGCATCCACATCATCAGCCCGCCAAGCTGCTGGTCAGACAGCGGCGACATCCCCCAAAGCATCGGTGATGCCGCGTGGGTTGCATAGACTGCATTCGGCGCAAGGGTCAGGATCGCGCCCAACAGCCCCATCGCAAGATATGCCAGAAACACCCACCCCGCGCCCGATCCTGCGGGTTGCGAAAACACTGCACGCCAGAAGAGGTATGCAGACCCGAATAGAGTGGCCTGCATGGCCCAGTAAACAGCCATATGCCCCAGCGCCGCGTCATAGGCCACAGGCGCATGCCACAGCCACAGCGCGACCGTGGCCTGAAGAAGCGGCAGAGCCACGCCCGTCGTCGCCCGTGCGGGGCGCGAGAGTGCAAAAAGTGGGGCTGCCACCGCGACCAGAAGAACATGATGCACCACCCGCGCTGAAAACAGCGCCGATGACAGAGCGCAAAGCGGTGACAGGAACGCAAATGCCAACACGATTATGCCAGCAGCGCCGGGGCGGGTCCGCCCTGCCCAAAGTGCCAGCGCGACCAGGATTGCAAGGGCCCAAGGATCGAAATTCCAGCGTGACAAAAGATCCGCCGGAGTCGGCGCGGGGCCACAATAGCTGCCCTGCCAACTGTTCACGTCGAGGCCGAAAAAGCAGGTGTTGCGACACTCATTTCTTCACTCCTGTGCGGGAAGGCTGTCCGCAGCCATCTCATTGTCTACCTGCGGCTTTAGGATCGAATTTACCTCCAACGCCCCACACTACTACAAATGTCGGTGCGGGGATCGACCGCCGCACCGCCCCAATTGTTGCCTCTGCGGTCGCGCACCACAGGAACCTACCTTGAACAGACGGCGGGGTATAGAGCCAAAGGGAAGTGCGTCGCCCAGCGTCCAAAGCTCGGGCAGCGTCGTGTGATTGATGGTCGCCACAAGCACATCGGCGAAGGGCTGCGCTTGCGACAGTAGCTTGCCCTCCGCCTCGCTAGCCGGCACGGCGGGCTCCTCAACGAGGAACAGTGGTTGCCCGGTGCGGCGATCCAGGACGAAGATGACCCTTGCTTCGTCGTCTGCACCAGCGCGGGACACTCACGCCGTTGCGCATGATGGGGCCGTCATTGCTCGCCGAGAAAAGGCCTTCGACCAGCGTATGTCCATGACATGGTCAAGCGCATTCCGGACCGGGCTCCGCTATTGTAGCAGACAGACCGCTTTAAGAAAATTTCGCCTCCGTGCGAACGACCGAAATGGAGGCGCGAAGTTGCCCCTTTCCGTCCAGCCAGCGATGACCGCAATGGGCCGACAGCAGACTTCAGCCGTTTGTCCGTCCCGAATAATTCCACGGCAAAAGCTCATCGATGGAACTCTGCCTGTGACCGTTGACGATGGCGGCGAGCGTCGCAGTCAAATAGGCCAGCGGATCGACGGCATTGAATTTGCAGGTTTCGATCAGAGGCGATTGTCGCCCAGTTCTCTGCTCCCGCGTCATGGCCTGCAAAGAGCGCGTTCAGCCTGCGTCTCTCGGATCTTCTTGAATTCGGGCATCGCGATCGTCGGGCCGGGCCTGCGTTAGCTCTCCATGCGGTGTGCCGCGATTTGCATCGGCGGCATCATGGGACTGGGTTTGTGAGGTGGACTTTTCATTCTCACGCTTTTGACGATCGGGCTCGAGAGATTGCAGTGCAGCTTTCAGTTCGTCATCAATTTCCGAAACCTCGCGAATGATGCCGTTGCCGGTCGCGCCTATTTCCGCCGCTTTGGTGATGTGTGCGGCCAGCTCTTTCTTCAAGTTCGGTAGGTCGTCATGCCTTCCAGCTGCAGTTCGCTCGATCGCTTATCGTGTTCTCTCGATATCGACAAGCACCTTATTCGCTGCATCGGCCGCGGCAAATCCATGTCTCTCGACCGCGTCGCTCCACCGTCGTTTGTCATCCTGTCGGCCATCGGCCCCTCGTTCTTGAGACGATTGATCGGAAATTCTGGACGGGCCACGGCCCTCAAGAAGTTCAACGATCTCACGGCGAACATTGACATGTTCGCGCGCCGCCTGCGCAATCTCCTCGAAATCCTTGCGCTCCTCAAGCGCCATGGCTTTCTCTGCCTGGAAGAGCGCGGTCTCGACCCGCTTTTCATATGCTTCGAACTCCGGTCGCGTCACGTGGCGCATATCGTCACCTTCAGAAACAAGCTCTGCCAACTTTACCAAATGTGTTCGAAACTGCGAGCCAGAATTTCCACTTTCTTGATGAACAGTCTTGCTGGTTCCTGCCGTGGTTCTGACTTCCTCCAGCCGAACGATCTGCGAGCGAACGAAGTTCTGTTGCGCGCCAAGCTCCCGAGACTGCAGGATTTCCCGCCACTCTCCCTGTGCCTTCTGCATATAGGCCTGGCTGCGGGCCGTTCCCGACCGGTCGGATCTATCGTCTCGTTTGGCATGGTAACGCCGCGCAGCCGCAGCACTGGTCCCCTCATGCTCAGTACATCCAATTGTGTTCATTGGACGCACCTGGTTCTTCGAATAGGCAGGCGCACTTGCCCGATCTCGCCGATCGGTCATCTCCATGTTGATGCCATGGGAGCGCGCCTTCTTGGCCATCGCTAGTCGCCACTGCCGAAAAGCGGCAATGGTTGTTTCGACCCGCTCGCCGGCATCCGATCGCATCGCGACGATGGCGTGGACATGAACGTGGGGACGCTTGCCCCCGTCCGCCTCCGCCTTCGGATCGCTGCCTGCATCGTGCAGTGAGAAGACGTAGCGATGGCCTGCGAACTGCTGGCCTAGAAAATCGCGCGCGGCACTTTGAAACGCTTCCGTGTCCGTACCGGCGCGGGCCGAGAGGATCAGGTGCATGACATCACGGGGTTTTCGACTGTAGAGTTGGTCCCGCCATTCGAGCTGAACGAGATCGCCAGCTTGCTTCGCATCGGCGATCACGCGTCCCCGTTCGTCCTGCACCTCGCCCTTGTGTGATGCCACCAGCGAGCGCACCTGGCTCGTGCCATAGTCAGTGCCGTTGCCGTAGCCAGTAAACCGAAAGGTCGCGTCCGCCCCGGCTCCCTCCAGACGCGTCTGCACGATCGCCGCGGCCTTGTCGTCCGCCGTCAGTCGCTCACCGCCGGTACTCCTAAGCACCGTCACGCCGTCAACGTCAAACCCGCTTCCATCCGCGCGTGCTGTGACCGCAAACGCGAAGGCGCGGTCCCCCAAGCCGTGTTTCACAATCTCACGAGCTCGGTCAAAGAGGTAATCGTCAGCGCGGCCGTCATCGGCGACCGAGATGTTGAAGGAGCCAATATCCCGGCTCTCGGACCGGTTCTTCATCAGGTGATTCCATTCATCAGCGACGGCGGAGAGCTGGTCACGGCCACGAAGCCGATCGCCACGTTCGTTCTCGACGGCAACGACGCCATTACGGGAGACATAATTGATCATCGCACCCAGTCTCGACCCGCCGCCAAACGATGCCATTTTGACAACGGCCGGCTGACTGCCAGAGGCAAGGCCGGCAAAGCGTGCCCGCATGGGCCGATCGGCGCGCCGCTTCACGCTGTCCGCACGCCCGTCCCCTCCGCTGCGAAATCGAAAGCCAAATGCCTTTGACGTTCCGGTTGACCCCGCCGGCGCGACACCCCTCCCCGGCGGCGGCGCTCTTCCTCCTCAAGCAAACTGCGGCGCCCGAGTGTCAGGTCGTGGAGAAAGGCCGCCTTGCGTTGCTCCCATTCAGCCGTGAATGCACCGAGGAAAATCTCCATCACACGCTGCCGACGCGTCTACGAGCGCCCCGCGCGGCAAAAGCCTGCAGTTCAAACAGCACGATCGCGACGGCGCGTTGAACATCTTCGATCACCTTTTTTCCTCCTGCGACCGACCCGTTTCACCCCTGTTGCGTGCTCGCGCCAGTTGGTTGAGATTGACGCCGACGGCTTTGACGTCGGCCAGAAGCAGGGAAAGGACTGCCCTGTCCGCGTCAGTGAAGAAGGGATGAAGCCCTGCACCCTCCAGGGTGAGAGAGCGCAAAAACCCGAGACCGTCATCCCGGCAGCGTCAGCAGCCTGCTCGATCCGCTCGATTTCGGTCGCGCTGAAACGCGCATGGACAACCTTGTTTCTGCGCTCCTGCCTAATATCATCGCTCGCAAACGAACCCATCAGACCTTCCTTGAAGCCAGCCGCAGGCCTCATCGACGGCCCGTCCGTCGATCGTTAGCAAATTTGTATCACAAATTTGCGTATCCTGCCAAAACTAAGATTACCTCATCGGTAACATATTTTCAAGCATCCGACCACGACAAAACGCGGCGCCTCGACCCGAAGCGCTTCCCCTTCTGTCGCGGATCGACGACGGCGAACCTCGCGGTGCCAATGACTGCGACAACGACCTGCACCACAAATGTATGATTTAATCGCGTTGTATCAATGCGTTGTGTGACTATACATCCGCTCGCTACATTGCAGCAATTCAAGCCTACGACAGATGTATGGAGTGTGGAATATATTCCACACTGTAGCATGCGGATGTTGCGCCGAGGTGTATATCAGTTTTGGAATGAACATATTGTATTCATTTTTGCTTGCGCCCAAGCGCGTCTTCGAAGCACAATACCCATTCAGAAGATTGGATACGGGACGACAGATGACGCGAACCTATGCGGCAGTGAGCAATAAAGGCGGGGCCGGGAAGACGACGCTGGTGACGTTGGTCGGAGGGGAATACGCGTTGCGCGGCGAGCGCGTTCTGCTGATCGATGCCGACAACAGGCAGAACCTGTCCGGCTGGTGGCGACTTTGTGCCGAGAAGAACAACGTACCTGACAATCTCGAAGTGACCGTTGCATCAACGCAGCGATCGATCGAACAGGCCATCAACAATCTGGGGCGGGCGTTCGATCTCGTTATCATCGACGCTCCAGGCGTCGACAGCACCTTGCAGACCACTATCATCCGCTCGGCCGAACTGGTGATATCGCCGATTCAGCCGGCGATAAAGGAACTTGAAGCAGCCGGACAGGCGGTCGCCACGGTGAACGAGATCAACGACCGCTTCGGCCTGTCTATCGACCATATCAACGTGCGCACCCGCATCTCCGTTCCGGGTCGGAACATGGAGGCGTATCGCTATATCCGGCCCTTCGTCGCCGGCCTTATCGCTGGCGACTATCGAACGCGATTGCTCGATACAGAGCTGTTCGAGCGCAATATTTACCGTGAGATCCAAAACGGACTTGGGACATTGCAGATGCAGGAGCTGACCGATCCGGTGCGAAAAGCGAGACTTGAGGTTCAGGCACTCGTCGACGAGATCGAGCAACACAGAATGTCGGAAGGCATTGAGGGCGCAGCATGAGCAAGGGTGGACTTGGATTGTCGGATCTATCGATTGCGCCCCGTAAATCGGAACGTCCTTCGGGACCGGTCGCCAGCGTCACCACGCTCGTGCCGGCACCCAACGAGACGGTCGCACCTTCAATATTGCCAAAGCCGAGTGAGAAGCAACGCCGCGAAACGGCGGAGACGCGGGCCATAGTGCAGGAGGATGCGCGCTATAGCCTCAAAAACTTGAAACGGTCCAAACAGCGCAATGTCAAATTCTTCGTCAATATTGCTCTCGACTACGAGCTGAAGGCGCGGCTTCAGCGGGCAGCCACAGAGAACGATCTCAAAATGACTGCGGTGGTCAAGGCGGCACTCGATTATTATCTGAAGGAGAATGACTATTGAGGACGGCAGACGATACCGGCGCCGGTCGATCCGGCGGCGGGATCGCATCCACCGCGAAAATCTGGCCCCTAGTCGGGGACCATGTTTTCGAGCAGGGCGTCGCGTTCCTTGACTGCGGCGGCCAGCTCCGCCTCGATCTGGCGGCGTTCCTCGCGGTCGACTGCGTTGCGAAGCTCGGCGCGCAGTTCCTCAACGTGTTGTTCGATCGTCATCTTCGTCTCCTTGACGTTTGTGAAAGATGGAACAGAGGCGGTGGAAGGGCGATGACGGGTCAAGGTTCGCGCAGCGACCGGCGGAGCCGGCGTGCGGAGGAACCGATTTTGTCGGAGCAAGGCGTAGGCAAAATTGGAGGGGCCGCGCGACCTTGAGGCGGCATTGTCCTTCCACCACACTCGCAGATTTCAGCAGACAGGGGTGTTGTCTCGTGTGGCACCATGAAGGAGCGCTGCGGCAGACGAGCGATCGGTTGGAGGCATAGACGCTGTGAGCAGACGCTACCGAATAGGCCAGACCATTGTGGCAGAGGACGATCCGGCCTTCGGCCCGATCCTTGCGCAAGCCTATCAGACGAGGCAAAGACCCATCTGCCTTTGCTGCGACCGGGGGCGGCGATGTATATCGCCCGCATTGGTGAGCAGTTTTGCGCCAAGCGCATGCCACTATCGGGTTCCGACCACGACCCACAATGCCAGTCCTATGAACCGCCCTATGAGCTCTCGGGGCTTGGGTCATTGATCGGCGGGGCGATCCAGCTCGATCCAGCCAAGGGATTGGCCGCGCTCAAACTGGATTTTCTCTCTCCAAGCGCGGCGCGCGGATGATGGCGGGAGGACCGACGCTGAGCGAAGGACCGGTCAAGAATGAGGTCAAGAAACTCTCGCTGCGTGCGCTGCTGCATTATCTCTGGCACCAGGGTGGCTTGACCGAGTGGACGGCGCACTGGGCTGGCAAGCGTCATTGGTTTCAGGTCCGCAGCCATCTGATGGAAGCCGCAGCGACGATGACGGTCAAAGGTGCGCCGCTTTGCGAGCGCATGCTCATCCCGGAAAACTTCCGACTGGAAGACAAGGCGGCCATCGAACAGAGGCGGGCCGTTGCGCTTGCAGATATTCGGGCGCCTGCGTCTGGACCGAGAAAACTAATCTTGCTTGTTGGCGAGGTGAAGGAGTTTGCGCCGGCGCGCAGCGGCCAGAAGATCGTTATCAAGCATATGCCAGGGTTCCCGCTGGTGGTTGAGGACTGCACCTGGCGCCGGCTGCAGTCGCGCTATGCCGCAGAGCTTGAACTCTGGCAAGCGAATAACGGGTTTCATCTTGTTGTGATCGCAACGTTCGGCATGATGCCGTCTGGACTTGCCAGTATCGATGAGATCGCCCTGATGTCGGCAACTGAGCAATGGTTGCCGATCGAGAATGCCTACGAGCAACGACTTGTCGACGCTTTGTCACGGCTCAGTCTGAAAAGCGTAAAGGGCCTGCGGTTCAACCTGTCATCGACGCAGCCGATTGCGGCGGCCACTCTTCCCCATCGCCGGCCCTCGCCCGCAGCGCTCTATATCGTGCCGCCGGACGCCGACGATGAATTCGAGATGGCGCTTTCGGAGATGATCGCGGCGCGGCCCGATGTCGATCCGTGGATCTGGCGTGTGGCTGAAGGTGAGATGCCGTCCTTTCCAATCCGGTAAGCGACCGTTTTTTCTATCAATGCAATGAATCGATCATGAGGGACCGATTCAAAACTCTGATTGGACGCAGATTCCCGAACGGGCGATTCTGCAGCCATGATTACCCAACCTTATCATGTCTATATCGAGCGGGTCGATGCCACGAAGAACATGGCGCGCTTTTATGCGCTTTCGATCCAGTCGACCTTGTTCGGCGAAGCATCCCTTTTGCGCTGCTGGGGTCGTATCGGATGTCGGGGCCAACAGAAGATCCACATGTTCGAGCACGAAGATCAGGCGGTCGATCTATTCCTCGAACTGCTCTCCAAAAAGCGGAAGAGAGGTTATCGGCCCCGCACAAACTGTGGAAATCCTGACCATTCTGCTCCGCTTGCCGTGGCGGGAGAATGACATCGTCCGCATTGACTGTCAGTGATTCCGACATCGATAACGATGCGGAGAATTGACATGACGACAACCAATGAGATTGCCGACAAGCTAGCCACCGACCATGGCCTGACCAAGGTTCAGGGAAAGGCCGTGGTTGAGGCAGTGATTGCAGCCATCACTGAGGCAGCGATTGCCGGCAACGAAACGAGCCTCCCCGGCTTCGGAAAGTTCAAAATCAAGGACACCCCGGAGCGCGACGCGCGCAATCCAGCAACCGGCGCGACCGTCAAGGTCCCCGCCGCTAGGAAGCTGGCGTTCACGCCGGCCAAGGCGTTGAAGGACGCGCTCAATAAGTGACATGACGAAAGCCCCGCTCGGATCGAGCGGGGCTTTCGTGCTTGTTCAGCGCCGGGTGTTGCGCGACCAGATGAGCTGCAGACCTTCCTGGCCCTGCACTTCGGTAAGCGTCGCGTAGATCGGGGCCGGAAAGCTCGGATCGTCGAGCTTGACGGAGATGTAGTCGCGATCGGTTTCGCGGGCCTGTTTCTGCCATCCTGCGCCGAACTCGACATTGCCGGCCAGGACCCGGAAGTCGGGAGCGTCTTCCGAGCTGCGCTCGACCCGGACGATCTTTGCCTTGACGTTGAGGTTGAGGGTCTTGATGGTGCCGGAAAAGCCGTTTTCCGAAGCGGTGAAAGAGCCGATGGTTGCCATTGTCGTGATCCTTTTCAGTTGCTCGGGCCGCGCCCATCGCGGCCTCGATGGCTGTCGATCAGACCGGGGGCGATCGGCCCGCACCTGAAAGGGCCGAAACGAAGTGAAGGACGGCCATGGGCCGAGGCTTTCTTGCCTCGCGAGGAATGGCGGCGCAGCCGTCAGGGAAGAAAACGAGCCGGCCGTTGCGGATGCCGATCGAGCCGAGCAGCGTGAGGCGGTCTTCGGTCAGACATGCCCCATCGAGACCGCAGTGGGTGTGCCTTGCGCGTGATGAAGGAAAGGCAATGGCGGATAAAGGTGTGACACCAGCAGCGACAATACTACCCCCGCATTGATCCCCGCCCGCCTTGAGGCAAGGCGATCGCCATCACAAGCGCGCGACACCTGCGAGTTTTCGAGCCGCAGCCGCCTGTTTGACGGTGCTGGCGACAGTCTTGAGAAAGGCAGGGCTGAAAGTACCAATCGGCGTGGTCGTCTCGAAGTCGAATGCCTTGTCGAGCTCTACCCGATTATACTCGTCGAGAATGATCCAGCAGGGAAATCCAATCCGGCGCGCCGGCACTCCATCTGGCTGATGACAAGGGACAGCCGGTCAGTTCCGGGCAATCGCGACGTGATAGGAAAGAGAAACACAACACCCGGCGCCGTGGCGGTGCGAACGACGACACAGGTGGGCCTTGCCTGCGACCCGACTCTTCTTCAGCTGCCGCCTCGCGGCTCCACAGATAGAAGAACCGGACGATCTGCCCAGGCTCAAGCATTGTCTGTCCCGATGATATCGTCCAAGCCGGTCATCAATTCCTGATGAATGTCTTCCGGTGCGTCGAGCAATCCGTAGGTCTGCGTGTGCGAACGACCTATAAGCTTTCGGTATTTGCTCGGCTGTCAGGATGACAAGCTTGTCTTTGCCCCGTTTTGTCAAGCTCACCGGTTCGACAAGGGCTGCCTCGAGGATTTCCCCGAAGCGCGGTTCATGTCTGAAAAGGTAAACTGCTTCATCTCCATGTCTCCGTCGTGAATTACCTATAATACGTATTGTATGCAATTCATGCAATTGAAATCGGCGGTGATGTTTCGTTCGCCGAGCGCACGGAGGATCATCACACACCTCCCTGGGAGGGCTGATTTATGTCAGCCGAGGCAGATCTGCGTGTCCTGGATCGGATGCAGCAGACGCGGTTCCGCGCCAATAAGTCGACGGGCATGGATAGCAATGCCGGTCTCCCGCACAATACCGGCATAAGGGGCGCGAGGGAACCAAGTTCCTCATTGGTCAACGCAACCAGCTCGGGGCAGTCGACGTGGACATCCGTGTCATCGACTGCCACCGCGCTGATCCAGCGACCCCATCGAGGCGGTATTCGTGTGTGCCGTAGTCGATGTCGATCTCATCCAGAAGGTTGATTGTGACCCGCCCGAAGATCTCGATCTCGCCGTCCAGTTGGAAAGCGGCAATTCGTCACCGGCGAGACGTTGCCGCTCCAAGTCCATAATGATCCGAACCCGATCGATGGCTGCGTCCAGCCCCTCAATCAGACGCTCATGAAGCCTCTGGCAAAATGCGCTGTCACAACTGAGACTGTTAGCAAGGACGATGAGCTGGAAGCCGGCAAGTTCGACATATAACGACAGGCTATGGATTGATATCATGATTTGATCTCCTTCAACTGGATGAAGGAGATCGACCACTCCTTCGCAAAGAGGGGTCAAGGACTGCGGACGCGGCTTGCAAGCGGGGGAGACCGCGCCGTCCTTGACGCCGGATTTGCTGGAGTAGAAACAGGGCGTCAGAGAGAAGAGCCCCGCGGCTCCAAAAGGGGACGCGACTGTTTCCAACGGAGTCGGCATGCGTCTGGAACGAGCACTAGGCTGCATGGCGTTGTGACTCTGACTTCAGATCGTGAAGAAAAGCGACGGATCGCTGCGCTTGGGCCGCGGCCTGGACGATGAAGCGCCTGTCATTCTTCAACACCGAGAGCCACGACGCGAGATAGCTGGCGTGGTCGGGGCGGGGTTCCATTTCCGGTACGATGCCGAGATCGGCGGCGAGAAAGACGGCGCCGAGTTCGGCGATCAGTTCTTCGCGCGCTCGCTCGGTGCGGTCTTTCGCGTATCGCGACAGATCACGATTGAGCCGCTGAGTGGCACCGGCCCAATGCACGCTTTCATGCGCGAGCGTTGCATAGTAACTCTCAATGTCGCGGAACGTCTCGATCGGCGGCATCTGGATGATATCCGACCCCGGCGCGTAAAAGGCCTTGTCGCCGCCGTGACGTATGACGGCACCTGTGGCCGCGAAGAATGCGTCCGCATGCGCGATCCTGTCGATCGGTCGAGCGGTTCCACCATCGGGCGCATCCGCGTATCGGTCCCCGAGACCGTCGATCTGTTCGACGTTGAAAACCGTGTAACCTTTCAGGAAGGGGATATCGCGCTCGATCTCGTTTCCCGCGCCGTCGGTCTCGGTCTTGCTGATCCGGTTGGCATAAACCACCATCGACCCGGTCTCACCCTTTCTGACACATGCGCCAATCTCCTGCGCCTGCCGAAACGTCATCCAGGTCGACGAGACGTAGCCGCGAACCATAGCTTCAGCCCAGAGAAGCAACACATTGATGCCCGAATAGGGTTCGCCGTTGTGGCGTAATGGCCGGGACACGCCACAAACAGGGTGTTTGCTGTTCCAGGGCTGGACCCACGGCCGCACGCCCTCGTCCAACGCCGCAATCATCCTGTCGGTGATGCGCGTATAGACATCCACCCGCTGCTCGCCCGTCCTCTTATCGTTTTTCATCATCCTGACCTCGCTTTTGCAAACCGCGCCAATCGCGGATCGTCACGGCGGTCGAAGCAGCGGCGCCCGGAGGAGGCGCACCCGATGAGAGACAGTGTTGACCGTTGGAACCTTGGCGGATGGGCCGAAACGAAGTGGAGGACGGCTTGGCCGTTGCGACCCTCCCTCTCCGGCGACGCTAGACCGCTCACCGGGACGAGCCTTGATCGGCGCGGCGCCTGGCTGTCGACACAACAAAAGCCGGCGCGTTTTGCGCGCCGGCTTTCGCCGCAATGAAGGAAGGGGCCTTCGCCCCTTCTTCGGTTCAGTCAAATGCCGACATCTGAAGCGATGCGGCCTTCTGATCGATAAGCTGGGCTGCGACCGACGAACCTGAGCGCTCGTAGGGCTTCCAAGTCTCGCCAGTGATCTCCTCGTAGGCCGATGCCGCGCCTTCGGCCGCCATGCGCAGGACGTGGGCCTGCAGTCCTGTGTCGGCTGCGAAGTCGCGCTTCCGCTGCGCTCGGCTGTCGAAGCCTACCGGGCCGTCCAGGTCCTCGTCTCTGGTGCCGTTGGAAAGTTTGCTAGTGAGATCGCGGGCCTCTGTGACCGCGCGGCTGTAGAACTGTCCGGCGCCGTAAGCCGAACCGACAAAGGATCCGACGATGCGCTGCATGTGGATTTGCATCGCCTTTTCGGCAAGGACCTCCTTTAAGGCATCGGCACTTTGGATCAATTGGCTGCGGTGGAGGTCGCGGATCCCGTCGCTGTCGATGAGGGTAAGGCCGAAGCTTTCGGAGATGCACAGGGCCTGGGCCGCGTCGGGGCAGGCGTGCCTGACCATTTCGAGTGTGGTGGCGCGCTGGAATTTTGCGGGACGGTTCTTCTGGGTGGAGTTGAGCGGTGCCATGATCGGATCCTTTTGAGCGATGTTTCAGCAAAGCCCGGGGTGCCGGTTGTCGTCCGGCTCAGCCACTCGGGTGCGGGCAGAAGGACATGGGCGTCAGCGGCCCGGCCCAAGGTCAGGACATTGTCAGGAGGAGCGGGGAAGGTTTGCGGATGGTGCTGCCCGCACTTGCGGGCTGCGACAGACGCGGGCCTGCCTTGCGACGCGGCGATGATCCTGCCGCAACGCGGCGCGCCAGCGGCCTTTGACTGGGACGCGCCCATGTCAGACCACAGCAAAACCGAGGTGCTGTCCCGGCCGACGATCTGATTCACGACAGCATGATGCCCTCGCCACGTGATCGACCTTGGCACCGCCGCCTCACCCACACAGGGGCACTGAAAAATCTTGGTCCCACTACACTCAGTGCAAGCCGCCTTGTGGGTATCGAACCATCGGCCCGGAGATTGTCCGGCGCCCAACTTGGCAAAGTGCGGGGGTGGCCCTGTATACCAAGATATTTTCAGCTAATTTACCGGGATACCCAGGAGGACACAATGTCCAGCTCTCAGACCCGCGCAATTCAGAACTACAGAGCCCGCTTGAGTGATCGTGGGCTCGCTCGTTTCGAGGTACTCGGCCGTGACGCCGATCGTGACCTCAATCAGGTTGTTAGCACGCCGTCTGGCAGAAAATGGCACAGAGTCCGTAAGATTGCGCGCGGCCGTGAACGATACGATCAAGGGTGAACCGCCCAAGAAGGGTGGGATTCTCGCGGCACTTGGCCGTTCGCCGCTCGTTGGCGCTGAGATCGAAATCGCCCGTCGCCGCGAAGAAGGTCGTGAGACCGATCTTTAATGCGCTACCTTCTAGATACCAGTGTTCAAAGTAACATTACCAAGCCAGAGCCATCCTTCGAATTGATGACATGGATGGCCGATCAGACTGATGAAGATCTTTTTATCGCTTCCCTCACAGTGGCTGAAATCCATAAAGGCATCCTGGAGAAGCCCGCCGGTAAGAAGCGAACCTCCTTCGAGAGGTGGTTTGTAGGTAATGATGGGCCGCAGCGTCTTTTTGCCGATCGTATCCTGCCCTTCGATGAAACGGCGGCTCTAATTTGGGCGCAGTTGATGGCTGAAGGAAAAGCAAGTGGGCGACCACGTAGCGGCCTTGATACTATCATCGCTGCCACTGCCCGGGCGAACGGTTGCATTGTCGTGACCGACAATGAGAAAGACTTTTACGGCATTGAATTGATCAATCCGCTTCGCACCAGCGTTAACTGAGGCCCCATTGCTGATAGATTGGGCTTTGTGGCGTAACGCCGATTTATGGAACTTTAGCGCGCTACCGGTTACCCTTTGCCGTTCGACTATTCCGCATTTTGGCAGCTTACCTTGAAAGGCCCGCTAGGGCGCGGCGCGGTCGTTTCGTGCCAACCTAGCTGTTTCTCGCTGGCCCGCACCTTAGACTACGTATCCGGGATGACGGGGTGAAGTGATTTTGGAGACGGTGCTTTGCTGTGATTGCTCCAAGTCGCTTCTAGATTCCAACTGTAAATCACCGTCGGCGAAAATGGCTGCGACAAGGACCACGTCCGGAATGCCCCTCGCATTATCCAACGGCAAATAATTCCGAGTTATGTGAACTTCGATACCCGCAATGGTTATCTCAATTGCTACAAATTGCAATCATCCGCCTCGCCTACTCAATGAAAATAGCTCGTTCAAAATCAGGCTCATTGTTCCCTCATCCCGGGGCGACACCTGATCGGCTATGAAGCCGAACCGTCGACCCGTTGTCCAAACCAAATGAAAACTCAAAGATCCGGTAAAATAACAGAAGCTTAGTAGGCAGTGCACTGGGAGCGACTGGCGATGACCTGAGATCATGAACGGAGAAGGCTGTTCATTCCCAGAAAATGCGAACATTCGGCGATCGCGCTGATCGACCTCCTCTGCCTGGGCTTTCTGGCGAGGCAGCCGAAGACCACCTCGCCAAGACTTGTTACTTGCCGTGCCCGATCGCAAGCGCAAACAGCCTGGCCTGCCGGTCAGCAAACGCGCGCGGGTTGGCGGGCTTGTCCCCATCAAGAATGCGTGCTTCGTCAAGCAAAAGCCAAGCCGCATCCTCGCGAAACGCCTGATCGTCCATCGATGCGATGCTTTTAACACGCTCGCTCTGCGCGTTGATCTCCAGGATCGGTTTCGATGCTGTCTGCAACCGCCCTGCCCCTTGGAGGAGTTTTTCGAGTTGGCGATCGGGGCCATGTTCCGACGCGACAAGGCAGATCGCGCTTTCGGTCAACCGGTTGGAAACACGCACGTCAGCGACCTCCTCACCGAGTGCGCTTCGCGCGAAATCGATGAACGCTGTAACTTCGGGGAAGCTTGCCCACCACCCTCATCGGTGTCTCCATGGCCGGCCACAGCGTTCAGATCGGCAAGACCCTGGGTAACCGATTTAAAAGGCTTGCCCTCGAAATCTGCGGCGTTGGTCGGCCAGAAATTGTCTACGCCGTCGGTAAGCAGAAGGACTTCGATACCCTTGGCCCGAAAACCCTCGAGTTGTGGCGACGATTTCAGCTGGTCCAGACTGGAGCCGCTGATGTAATAGATCGCGGACTGCCCCTGCTTCATTCCGGCCAGATAGTCGGCCAAGCTCCGAGTTGCCTCGCCGGACACGGTAGTACGGAAGCGCGCCAGCTTCAGCAACTGCGCGCGCCGCTCAAAGTCGTCGTAAATACCCTCCTTGAGAATGGCGCCGAACAGATCCCAGGCCTTGGAAAAAGTCTCGGCTTCGCCTTCGGCCATCTTCTCTAGGGCGGAAAGGATCCGGCTCGTCACGCCCTTCTTGATGGCGGCAAGCACGGAACTTTCTTGGATCATCTCGCGGGAGATGTTGAGCGGCAGATCCGAGGTGTCGACGATGCCGCGGACGAACCGCAGGTAACGCGGCAGCAACTCGGCTTCGTCGGTTATGAAGACGCGCTTCACGTAGAGCTTCATCCGACCCTGTCGGTCTGGATCGAACAGGTCGAAAGGTTGAGAGCCGGGGATGAAGGCAAGCGTCGTATATTCGTGGCGTCCCTCAGCGCGAAAATGAACGTTAGCCAACGGCTCGTCGTACTGGCCTGAGATACTACGATAGAAATCGTCGTAATCGTGCTTGGATATATCGCTCTTCTGCTTGATCCAGAGCGCTGCACCATCGGAGACCTGTGACGGCTCCGCGCCGTCTTTGTCAACGAGACGGATAGGAACAGGTACGTGTCCTGATTGATCACGAATGATCTTTTCGACCGCCCATTTGCTGGTATATTTCTTCGCATCGTCCATGAGATGTAGCACGACGCGCGTACCGCGTGCTGGTGCTTGACCGACATCGACGGCGACAACCTCATACCTTCCCTTGCCGTCGGATGACCATTTCCAGGCCTCTCCATCGCCGGCGCGGCGGGAGATCACATCGACCCGATCGGCTACCATGAACGAGGAATAGAAGCCGACACCGAATTGGCCAATCAGCTCCGCTTTCTCTCCAGCTTTGGCCGCCTCAAGCCGCTCCATGAACGCTTTTGTCCCCGAGCGCGCGATCGTGCCAAGCGCGTCGATCATCTCGTCGCGGTTCATGCCAATGCCGGTGTCCTCGATAACGAGTGTCTTCGCCTCCTCATTGAGCGTCACGAGAATTTCCGGCTGGGTTCCATCGGACGAGAGCTGCGGCTTGGAAATCGACTCATATCGCAGCTTTTCGCAGGCATCCGCCGCGTTCGAGATCAATTCCCGGAGGAACACGTCTTTGTCCGAGTAAACCGAATGCACCATCATATGCAGGAGTCGGCTGACATCGGCTTCAAATACGTGTTGCTCGGGCTGTTGTTCTTCTACTGTCGTCATTGATAACTCCATCGCACAGAAATCGCCGATCAAATGGTTTTTTTGGGATTAGAATTCAAGCGCAGTCTGTCGCGTGGCAAGCGTCGGAGTAACACTTTGGACAGATTTTATCGTCCTCTCCTCAAATTCTGATCGGCAACTCTCCACAGCCTCCCCAAGAGCCTCTGCCGAAACGCTCCGGGTCCTCGTACTGTGGAAGACGATTTGGCAGGCTGAATGACCTATCCCACGCCTTGATAGGAGTCGAACCGGCGACAGGTTGGTCAGATAGCTTAAGTGTCTGAAAAGACATACTTCGTGGGATAACGCCTATTTATGGAACTGTTGAGTTCGCCGAGATTCGCTTTACTCTTCTTGGCACGCTGATTGACCAGAGTGATCAAGCTGGCTCATTCCTCGGTGAACGCCCGGTTGAACGAGTCTAGGATTGGACGTGACAGATATTCGAGGAAGGTCTTCTCGCCGGTATCGATGAAGACCTCGATCGGCAAGAGCCTGATTTTCACAGCTTGACCTTGAACAGGCAAGTCTTGCAGACGGCGGTGGTGCCAGCTGTGCCGATGCTGACTCCGCGCTCCACAATCCGGACAGATGCCGACCGGTTTCGCAGCAGCGGAGATAACCCAGTTTCCTTCATCTTGGAGGGTGATACCCAGAACTTTGACCCCTGGGCCGGGTGACCATTTCAATTGCGCTCGCATTCTCGCAGATAGCAGTCGAGGCGCTAACATCCTGTGAACCACGGAAATTGAGGAAGACCCCGTTTAAGTGCCAAACGAGACGTGAGCCCTAGCTAAGATGGCGTTGAACCACGCGCTAAGTCCACCTTTGTAAACGCGATCCTCAAGGCATTTCCCAGCTGTTCTTGTTGATACGGTTTTGCCAGTACCTGAGCCTCGCGCAAATGGCCTGTTAACCCGGCAGCCCCGTAGCCTGTCGAAAATACGACTGGAATGTTGCGCCTCAGCAGGATTTCACCGATTGGATAACTCAGTTCCCCCGCGAGATTAACATCGAGCACAGCTGCATCGATTTCTATAGTACGCGCTTGTTCCAAACCTTCAGGCAGTCGAGACGCGGTGCCCGCGACGACGCATCCCATATTTTCCAACCACCGCTCCACCATCATCGCCACCATGGCTTCGTCCTCCACGACAAATATGCGTTTTCCAGTCAGCATCAAACCTTGCTCCTTGTCACGCCGCCCACGGGCGGAAATTCGATTGCCCTTGCGACGACATCGCAGATTGGGGCATCAATTTGGCAATGAAGTCCTTTCGGGTCATTGAATGCCAGATGGACTGACCCTCCCAGGTCCTGTGCGAGAATCCGCTCTAACAGTTTCGTTCCAAAGCCGCGGCGCGTTGGCACCACAACTGCTGGCCCTCCATTTTCAATCCAGCAAAACCTAAAGCGAGCATCGTCGTCACCCAACGTTTCCCATCGGACTTCAACACGGCCTGGGCTTGTGGAGAGCGCGCCGTATTTCACCGCGTTCGTTGCGAGCTCGTGCAAGCCCAGAGAAAGTGCCAGTGCCGCCCGTGGCCACAGACGCAGCGGTGGTCCGGAAATTGCAAAGGGATTGCTTTCGCTGCTCACGAACGGCCTGAGGGCATTTGCCACGACGTCCGCTATCGAAGCGCTCTCCCAGCTTTCGCGCGTGAGCACGTCATGTGCCGTCGATAAAGCCAGCAGACGCCCCTCAAGCGCATCGCGGATGGCTGGATCGGCGCTCCGCAATGTCTGAGTGATGATGGCCTGAACGGTGGCTAAGGTGTTCTTAACGCGATGGTTCAGTTCGTTGACCATCAGACGCAGTCGGTCCTCGACCTTCCTTCGTTCCGTGATGTCGATGGAGATGCCGACGATGCCGGCTACCCGGCCAGTTGCGTCCCGCATCGGCGTCTTCGTCGTAAGCCAGACAGGCTGGTCAGAGCCGCTTTGACCTATAGTTCCCTCAATGACCTGCGTCTCTCCCGTGTCGATGATGCGGCGGTCAGCTTTCGCGACGGCTTCCGCCTGCTTAGCATTATCGAAATACTCGTGAACCGTCCGTCCTTCCAGATCCGACCATGAGCGCCCCAGATGCCGCAGCAGTGGGCCATTGGCCATGAGAATGCGGCCTTCATTGTCTTTGGCGTAGACGAGGCTCGTTCCGGTTTCGATGATGATGCGAAGCAACCTATCAGCTTCCAGCAAGGTCGCGCCCGTGGCGCGGGCTTTGTCTTCGGCTCGTCCGCGCCGCGTTGACTCGCGCCAGAGGATTATGCCGAGACCCATCCCAAGCAGAGCCATCAGGATGATTACCGTTCCGATCAGCCACATCGTTCGGTTCCATGGAGCGTATATAGTCCGTTCCGACAGGCCGACTACGACTATGAATGGAAGCGTGCCGAGCTGACGGTATGCATAGAGGCGATAGACTCCGTCGATCAGGCTGGTGGACTCGTAGGTGCCAACCTTTGCCTGACCAATCAGCTCGAACACTCGCGCGCTTTTCACGTCTCGCCCTAAATCAACAGGATTGAACGGCGTCCGCGCAACGATCAAACCATCGGTGGTCAAGAGGCTGACAATACTCTCGTCATCCAGTTTAAGCGCACTGAAGAGATGTTGGAAGAAGTCGGTGGGAATGCCGATGCCGACAACACCGGCGAAATCGCCTTTTGCGTCATTGACGCGCCTGCTCAGAAAAATGTTCCCAATCTTAGACACTTTTCCCACCAACGGCGGGCCGACATACAGCCCAAAATCCGCCTTGTCTCTTTGTGCGGTGAACCATGCGCGATCGCTGTAGTTCGTCCTGCCATAGTCCTTATTATCAGACGACATGACCGGGTTGCCTTTCCTGTCCATGATGGCGAGGCCATTCAACGAACCTAGCGCAACGCTGTCGAATAGGGCGGCGCGCTTCACTTCAACGGACAGCTTGGCAAAGCCCGGAAGCGCCAGAGCGTGTGCCGCGCCTTGCAGCGATTGAGCATAACTGGAGATGACACGCTCCATGTCCCGCTCGAGGCCGATGGACAGGTTCTGTGCGGTCTGTTCCGCTGCAAGATGTTGGCTTTTCCGCATATCCTGACGAAGCCAAACACCACCCGACACTAGAATCAGGACGATCAACCCAACGGTCACAATCACGCGTTTCGAAATTGTCGCTCTATACATCTGGCTCGCAGGTGCCAGAAACCCAATGATCGCCGTCATGCTACGGGCTGCGATTCTTTCCGCTGGCTACGGTCAATCACTTCCGAGAGTTGCTGTTGAGAAAATGGCTTCGGTATTAGAGGGAGTGCGGGGTTCGCTCCGAACGGAAGTTTCGAATATCCCGTTGCCAAGACGATCGGCAAAGAAGGACGGATGTTCCATGCAATGTCAGCGAACTCGGAACCGTTCATGAGCGGCATCGCATAGTCGGTCAGAACCAGATCGATGTGGGAATCATTCCCGACGAGATAGAGTGCCTCTTCTCCTGACGTTGCCGTCATGACGATATGGCCGAGGGCCTTGAGCATAAGCACGGTGTTGCGGAGAACCAGCTCGTCATCGTCTACCGCGAGGATGCGGTATCCTCGCAAACTTGCGTCAGATTCGCAATTCTCTATCGCCGCCGACGGAGCCTCCACCTCGGGTTCCGCAACCGGAAGCCAGAGTTCGACCACGGTTCCAGCTCCTGTCGCGGAACGCAGCACGAGCTTGCCGCCCGAATGCTCAAGGAGCGTGGCCACCATTGCCAGACCAAGCCCGGTTCCCTTGCCGGCTAATTTGGTCGTGAAGAACGGCTGTGTTGCGGACGCCAGCGTCTCGGCGCTCATTCCGGATCCAGAGTCACAGACGCTCAGACAAACATAGTTTCCCTCCGGCAGACCCGGCTGTTCCCCTTCGCGGACCTGATGTTCGTCCGCCGCAATAATGAGGGAGCCGCCGTTGGGCATAGCGTCGCGTGCGTTGACAGCCAGATTGAGAAGCGCGCTCGACAACTGGTTTGTGTCGCTGCGCACGTTTGGTAGATCGGTCGGGAATTTGATTTCCAATCGGATCATCGGCCCGATCGATCTGGCCATGAGATCCGCCATGCCATTGACGAGGGTGATAGCGTCAATCGCCTCGAGGTGTGTCTGCTCCTGGCGCGAGAACGCAAGCATCCGTTCGATGAGGGCGGTCCCGCGTTTCCCACTTTGGATGGCATTGTCCAACAGTTGCGTCACCTCTGGCGACGGCGGGATACGGTTCTCCAGCATCTCCAGGCTGCCTAGCATCACCATGAGCAGATTGTTGAAATCATGCGCGAAGCCACCTGTCAGCTGGCCAACGATCTCCAGCTTTTGAGACTGGAAAAGCTCATTCTGTTTGACGTCGAGAGCTGTCTGGGCCGCGATTTTCTCGGTGATATCGCGTGTCACCTTGGCAAAGCCTACGAGGGTTCCAGTATCTTCGTGCATGGCGTCGATGATGACATTGGCCCAATAGCGTGTGCCGTTTTTTCTGACCTGCCAGCCTTCCTTTTCGAAGCGGCCATCCCTTGTCGCAGTCGCAAGAGCATGCGTGTTCTCCCCTGAGGCAAGATCATCGGCCGTAAAGAAACGCGAGAAATTCTCGCCGATGATTTCATCCGAGGTGTAACCATTGATCCGTTCCGCTCCTGCGTTCCAGGTGGTGACGTATCCATGGGGATTAAGTACATAGATGGCGTAGTCGGTGACACTTTGAACGATAAGCTGAAACTGCGCCTCGCTCGAGGCCAGTTCGGCTTCCGCGAGCTTGCGCTCGGTCAGGTCCCTGGCGACCTTGGCAAAGCCGATAAGTTCGTGTTGATCGTTGAAGATCGGGTCAACGAGAACATGGGCCCAGAACTTCGTTCGATCCTTGCGAAGCCGCCATCCCTCCGCTTCGAACCGTCCGGCAATAGCTGCAGTCTGCAACGCGATTTCGGGCAACCCCGCCGCTCTGTCTTCCTCGCAGTAGAAAACGGAGTAATGTTCGCCAAGAATCTCGTCTTCAGTGTAGCCTTTGCAGCGTTGCGCTCCGGTATTCCAGGACGTGATGTATCCTCCGGGATCGAGCATGTAGATGGCGTAATCCGTAATCGCATCGACGAGCATACGGTAGCGTGCCTCGATCATCGTGCTCTGACGACCGTGGAGGCGTACGATATCATTCATATGAACCGCCCTGCAGGCTTATACCTTGGATGCCGTCCCGCTGCGCATTAGCCTGCGCATTAAGAGAAGTGGACCCGGATGCCTGCCGAATCACTATACACGGGTTAGGAGAAGGATGTTCAATTATGACTACCTGGAGGACCAGCTGGATGCTGTGTCAAACGTTCGGGTGCGATTTGGCTTTGATCGGACGATACGCCCTGGCAGCCGTCCTACCAGAATGAAGCTGCGTGGCCACCGCAACTATGTTGGATAACCAAGCCGCGATTTAGGCGGCTTTGGCAAACAGCGCCTGCGCCGATACCGGAACGGCCAATTGTTCAAAGCTGGGTTTTGCCAAGAGATAGCCCTGAATGAGGGAGACGCCAAGATCGGTTAAGGCCTGCAACTCTCCTACAGTCTCAACGCCTTCACACAGCGGCGCAATCTCAAGCTCTTCGAGCATTTGCAAAGTATGCTTAACGACCGTGCGCCGGATGGGATCGGTGTCGATTCCTCTGATTAAGTCCATGTCGAGTTTGACGATGTCTGGCTGAAAATGGGCAAGAAGTCCTAAACCGGAATGGCCCGCTCCAAAGTCATCGATGGCGGTCTTGAATCCCATATCCCGATAGGTTCGAAGGATGTTTAGAACATGTTTTGTGTCCAGCTGTTCGTTTTCGGTAAACTCGAAGATGATGCGGTCGAGCGGAAACCCGGTTTTCATGGCCGTTGCGAGCGTTAATCGGATACAAGCGCGCGGCTCATAAACGGCATTGGGCATAAAGTTGATCGATAGCCTCGCGTCGCCCTCAAGATCGTAGAGCTTGGCCGCGAGTTCGATCGCCTTGACCCGACATTGTTGATCAAATGCGTAACGATTATGGGTCTGGACCTGAGATAGGACAGACACGGCTCCTTCGCCGTTTGGACCACGCACCAACGCTTCGTGGGCAAAGATCTTATTCGTGCGAATGTCGACGATAGGTTGGAACGCCATCGAGAAGGGTAGTTCAAACGCCGCACCGTCGCGGCAACCGTTGCATTGGGTCGACATCGTTGCCCGCTCTCCTTTGTTCGGAGAACCTACGGGCAAGCCGTTAAACTTCCCTTGCTTCTCTGCGCAATTAGAGAAACGATGTGTCGACGGTCAAAAAGGCAAAGGTCAATGAAATCTGCTCTGCGTGTAATGAGTGTTTTGCTCGCCTTCAGCGCCATTCCGGCCTTGGTCGCTTGCTCCGCACGCTCTGAAGTTCCCAGTGGCAGGTGCGATCCCCTAGCAGCACGGGCACTTATTGAGCAGCTAAAGCCGACCGATGAGGAAGCCAAGCACCGAACTGGAGCGACCATTGTGCGGCAGATCACGCCCGGCCAGCCCGTCACCCATGATTTCCGAGATTACAGGGTGACCTTAGAGATCAATCCGACCTCAGGCCGTGTGGTGGCGGCGACCTGCGGGTAAGCAGGCATCGAAACATTTTTGAATGCAAAGAGACGAATTCTTACGCAAGACATAGGACATGACTAAAGCGGTTCGCGCGGATTGTCGACCTTGGCGCATTCCCGAGACCTCATCCGCGACCACCTGGCGGCCAAAGGCGTTGCCGCCGTCATCGCGACCGGCGCAACCGCAAGGTCGTGCCAGGCATCGACGGCCACATTTCTGTCCGGGGAAACGCCTTCGAGCGCTGTTTGCTAAGCTCAAGCAGAACCGTCGGTACTGGCGACCGCCTTGACAAGACGGCCGACAGCTTCTTCGGCTTCGTCCTAGTGGCCTCACGCCGCTTAGGGATCAGGCATTTTAGCCACATCACCTGGCGGGCGGGCCTGGTCATTTTGGATCTGGCTCGACACATCTACCGGCGGCGGGTTAACCCAGCCGAGGTGGCCTTGTGAGGCAGCCTTCTCACTTTACGTCCGCTCTTTCTCGTGGTTCAGCCCGAAGATCGCGGCAGGAGGCCTGTCAACGCGGACGTCAACTGGTCGAAGCTGAACGGCTTGCGCAGGACGTCCCGTTCGCAGAAGCCGTCCCTCGTCTCTCGGTAGCAGTTCCCCGTCGAGTATATGAAGGGCACTCCATGGCTGGCCAGCGAGTCCGCGACGGGGCAGCTATCGATGCCATGCAGGTTCATGTCGAGCATCGCGCCGTCAAAGGTTCGCGTCTCGATCTCGAGCAGCGCCTTCTCGACCGTGCCTGCGGACGTCACGTTGCGACATCCGAGTTCGTCAAGCATCTCCTCGATCATCAACAGGATCATCGTCTCGTCCTCGACCACTAGGATCCGGCGGTCTGCGAGGAGGCTATTCATCGGATTGGACGGGAATAGGAATGTTCATGGTGCATATTACGCCTTCTGGAGGGTAGTCGAGATGCACGTCACCGCTCAGTTCGTGTCCGAGCGTTCGTTCGATGACTATAGAACCAAAACCCTTGTGCGAAGCCGGAGTGACAGTCGGCCCTCCGACTTCCTGCCAGAGAAGGCTGAGACCTGGAGCCTCCGGGGTCGCATTCACGACCCAGGAGATATGAATCGAGCCCGTGTCATTCGAGAAGGCGCCGTACTTGACGGCGTTCGTCGCTAGTTCATTGAAGGCTATGCCGAGCGCAAGGATCGACTTGGCGGGAAAGAGAATGTTGTCGCCGACGATGACGATGCGGCTGGCGCGCCCGCCGGTGACCACGAACGGCTCGAGCGCGTCCTGCACGATGTCGAGGAGCCCGGCACTCTGCCAGGTTTTGCGGTTCAAAAGGTCGTGGGATCTCGAAAGCGCGAACAGGCGCGTCTCGACCGCCTCCCGCATCGCCTGCGGTGTGGAGTTGGCCCGGGCCGCTTGCCATACGATCGACTGCACCGTCGCGAGCGTGTTCTTCACGCGGTGGTTCAGTTCGTCGATGAGGAGCCGCGAGTGCGCCTGTTCCCTCTTGTGCACAGTAAGGTCGACAAAGGAGGCGAAATGCTGGACGACGTCGCCGTCTTCGTTCCTGACAGGGCTGATGAAGACGCCTGCCCAGAACTCGCTTCCGTCCTTGCGGTGATAGCGGACCTCCGATCCGCCCTTGGAATGACCCTCAAACGCCGCCCGGATAGTCGCCACGGCTTCCGCGTCGGCGCCGTGCGCCATCAGGAAGTTGAAGTCCTGCCCCAAGACCTCTTCCCGTGAATATCCCGTCAGCTCAAGGAATGAGTCGTTAGCGAAGATAATCGGATTTTCGGGATCGCAGGCATCGCTGAACACCATGGCCATCCGGGTCGTCTCGGCGGCTACCACGAACGGGCCGAGATCGTCGTGGAAGCTTTCGACGTCGGCTTCGGCGTCTTTCTGCTCCTCAGACTTGTCAACGATCTTCGGCATGCGTGATCCCCTCAAGGTCAGGTTCATCCGAAACCGCACGAATCATCAGCCGATCGGACATTGCCGTTGCGAGGACATGTTCGCACGGCCGGACTTTAACGACAAGTGCATCAAGAGGACCAATCACCAGCAAAGATTGCAATCCTGTGCGTGCAGAGTGATCTCCGGAAAGGAGACTAGGCACTTGTCCACACCGTCTTGGCCAAACCGCGGCTCGGGTTTCCCATGATAACCCTGGCGGGGAGATGCCACTGACGCAAATCGGACGGGTCAGCTTCTTGATAAAACCGGTGGTCTTGCTCAATCAGGTTGTTGAGGTATTTGACCTGCAGGATCTCGATCAGCCAGAACCATCCCTGCAACAGCAGCAGCCAGTTGATGTTTTGCAATCCCGCCAGGTTCGCGCCACTCTTGTCGATGACGACCTTTTCAGGCCAGCCGTTGTTCTCGATCACGCGGGCGAAGAAGGCGCTGGCCGCAGCCTCATCGCGGTGCTCAGACAGCATGAAATCAAGGGTTTTTCCGAATTTATCGACAGCGCGGTAGAAATAGGTCCACTTGCCTTTGACCTGGATATAGGTCTCGTCCATTCGCCAAGAACTGCTGGTCGCGGATTTGCGGCGCTGGGCCCGGCAGGCAATAAGCGGCGAATATTTCACGACCCATCTGTTCCCGTCGCGTGGTCAACGGCGACGCCGCGCTCGGCCATAATCTCTTCCAGATTACGATAGGAGACTGCATATCTGACGTAGAAAAACACCGCGTATAAAATCACCTCTTTCGGGTAGTGACTACCTTTGAAATCGACCATGATCGGGGAACTTAACCTGCCTGCTCATCTTCGACCCAGATCTATGGCATGCTCAAACTGGTTGCAAATCCGGTGAAAAGTTTGCGAGAGAACTATCCGCCGTCAATCCAGCTCACAAAAATCTGGCGAAGGGATCGCGAGAACCTTTCCACAACGTTGAGCAGAAAAACCACATAAAACACAGGTAAGAATTAAAAATACTGCCCTGTTGACAATTCATAATGCGCAAAAATCAGAATATCATTGCTAAATTACTTTAGATTATTCGTTCTATGGATACTAATTAATAGATTATTAGGGAAATTACTCATTAATGCGATTCCGAGCGATTGGTTACAGACCTGGTGGTGTTATGATTAACCTACGAACTTATCCGTGTCGCATCGGTCTATTGGATCCGCGATCTTGGCATTCGTTCGCGTTGCACAAGAAGGATGAAGTGCAAATCCTGCGCCATGGGCGGCCGGCGACGTCTGTGTTGTCGTGCTCGTTGTGACGGCAGGCTTTGCCCCACGCAGTTGAAGAACAGAGCAAACTTGCAAATTCGATCGTCGCCGATCGCGTCTTTCCCATGCAGCAACTGAAGACAGTCGCAAATGCCTTCCGCGGTAATACCGCGGTGAAGGGAAAAACGGAAAGATTTTTGATCTCGCTCGGAGAAGCAGCCTCGTTTTGCTGGGACAAGTCAAGGTCGGATTTCAGACCGACATGGCGATGTGGAAACAGGCCCTTAGATTCCCGGTCACAAGTCAGGCAAGACGGACCATTCTGGCCGCAGGGTGTTCAAGACGTCGTCAAGTAGAGGAACCAAAACATGCCGCAACCAGAAACATCTCGGTTCGAAAGCCACGCGAAGACAGCGCAATTGCAAGTCGACCGGCTGCTTGCGACCGTGGCAAGGCTGGAAGCGGAATTCCGGGATCACTCGAACGCAGAACAGGCTTTGCTAGCCGAGCGCGACCTGCTGCGAGCAGTTCTTAAACAGACTCCCGACTTCCAATATGCAAAAGATCTTGAGAGCCGCTTCATTACGGTGAACCAGTCGGTTGCAACGTTCAACGGATTTTCACACCCGGACGAGATGATCGGCAAGACAGATTTTGACATAACGACCGCGGCCCAAGCCCAGGAACTATATGATACCGAACAGAAAATCATGCAGTCGGGGGTGCCTCTGATCGATTTCGAGGAGCTTCTGCTGGATAAATCAGGGGCGAAGACCTGGTTTGCGACGTCGAAGGCGCCTTTGCGCAATGAAAGCGGCGACATCGTCGGCCTTGCCGGAGTGACGCGCGACATCACCACGCGCAAGCAAGCTGAGCTTCTGTTAGAAGAGCAGGCCCTTGTCCTCGAATTGATTGCGCTGAATGCTCCGCTGCAAGATATCCTTGAGCGACTTGTACGCCTGATGGAAACTCAGGTGGAGGGGGTCTATGGCTCGATCCTCCTGCTCGACGAAACCGGAACTCATCTCAGGCATGGGGCGGCACCTTCCCTCCCCGCATCGTATTCCAGAGCAATCGACGGGGTTGCTATCGGCCCGGACGTCGGCTCCTGCGGAACTGCCGCCTATCGACGCGAGGCGGTCATCGTTACCGACGTCGCCCGCGATCCCCTCTGGAAGAATTTCCGGGCGCTGGCGATGCGCCATGGATTACGCTCATGCTGGTCCACACCGATCCTGTCGCATCATGGTGCGGTTCTGGGAACGTTTGCAATGTATTCGTCCGATGTACGAGAACCAGGAGAGACCGAGACCCGACTTACCGAGAAGACGACCCGGATCGCGGCCATCGCGATTGACCGAAAGCATTCGGAAGATCAGATCAACTTCATGGCCCACCACGACATGCTCACGGGCCTGCCCAATCGGAGCTTGTTGAAGGATCGTCTGACACAGGCGATGCTGCAAACCCAGCGCCACAACCCGTGGGTCTCGGTGGTGTTTGTCGACCTCGACAATTTCAAGATGGTAAACGACAGACTAGGTCACGCCGCGGGCGATGCACTTCTCAAAGTGGTCGCGGAGAGAATGATCGCCTGCGTCAAAGCAACTGATACCGTGATGCGGCTTGGCGGTGACGAATTCGTTATCCTGCTTGTCGACCAGCCGGAAAACACCGACGCTGTTTCCGCTGTCTTGAACAAGATTCGGACTGCAGTCGCAAAGCCCGTACCCTTCGAGGATAAGACTTTTCAGGCCACTTGCAGTATGGGCGTGGCGACCTTTCCCCATGACGGTTCCGACGTCGATACGCTGCTGAGGAACGCCGATGCCGCAATGTACAAAGCCAAGGAATCCGGGCGGGACAGTTTTCGATTTTACACGTCCGAGATGAATACCAAAGCTCACGAGAGGCTCGCGCTGCAGGACGCGATGCGCAGTGGCATCGCGCGCAACGAGTTCTATCTCCTCTATCAGCCCCAAGTCGACTTGGAATCGGGAAACGTGTTTGCGGTCGAGGCGCTTCTTCGCTGGAAGCATCCGACGCAAGGCATCGTCTCTCCGACGGAATTCATACCGCTTGCCGAGGAAACCGGCTTGATCGTACCGCTCGGCAACTGGGTTGTGCATGAGGCTTGCCGTCAGAACAAGGCGTGGCAGGATGCCGGAATTCCGCCGGTCAAGGTTTGCGTTAATGTTTCTGCCCGCCAGTTCAGTGAAAAAATTGGATCGGTCAGGTGATCCGCGCCCTTGATGAAACGGGCCTGGATGCAAAATATTTGGAACTGGAAATGACTGAAAGCATGCTCATGCGAGACGTCGACCAGGCGATTGCGATCATGAAGGAATTGCAAGCGTTGGGAATTCAGTTTGCTATCGATGATTTTGGCACGGGATATTCGAGCTTGAGCGCCTTGAAGAACCTACCGGTGGCCCGGTTGAAGATCGACCAATCCTTCGTCCGAAATCTCGCGGATGACGAGAACGACAGGAGTATCGCAGCCGCGGTGATTTCACTCGGACAAAAACTCAACATGAGGGTTATCGCCGAGGGCGTGGAGACCGATGACCAACTCGCTTTCCTGCGCGAGAGCCGGTGCGATGAGATTCAAGGCTATCATTTCAGCAAGCCAATTGAGCCAGGGGCGATAGAGGACCTGCTCAAACACCAGGCCCAACGCCGTTGATTTCGATCTTGGCGGTTAAGGAGTACGAACTGACCAAGTAATCTCCTATCCAGACATTAGGGTCAGCGCGTGCTGGATCAGCGGCCACTGAACACTACGGCTGCACGTTCATCACCGGTTGTTCGACAAGGGCACCAATATTGCCCGCCTTGAAGGGATCAGAACCTATGTCCCTCTGCCAGAGCCTTCTATTCTCGCAGAGTGCCCGTTCTATCGAAGACAGAAAGGGTGACGGCAAGTTTACCGTCACCCTTGATGCGAGAAAGATCAGTTCTCGCGTGCGAAGTCGGTCAACAGCCGCTCGGTTTTTGCCGCCTCGATCATGTTCAGGCGTTCCTGCGACGATCTTTCATCCATACGATACTTGACGAAATTGACGAGGCTGAGGGTCAAAAGGAACACGCCCATGGCCCAGAAGCCCTTGGTGGACAGATCCACCGGCGCCATCCAGATCGATAGGCCAAGCATGAAGTAAGCGACCGCGATGCCGAGTGCATTGAAGCTGGTGTAAACATTGTTCGATTTCATAATTCTACTCCTTGGAAACGGGAATTGTCGCGTGAGGATGGTGCGAGCAGGCTTGCGGCCTGGTTCATGGTCAGGCGCTGGCGGTGGACATCTGAAGCCGCTTCAGCACATCGGAAGCCGACACTTTGACCGGTTGACCATAACCGGAGGCAGCCAACCTTTCGCGCATGGTCTCGTGGGTTAGGTTTTTGTCGATCGTGTCAAGCACTTCGCTCTCCTCTACCGGGTCATCTCTGGACATGACGCGGGCGATCAGTTCCTCCGCTTCGCGCAGGGGCTCGGTGCGACCAATCATCCGGTTCATCGAGGCTTGCGCCTTGCGTTCGCCATCGACCGCTCTTGCCGCCATCAGTCCCTGCTTCAGATCGACGATGCGGCGGTAGGTCTTTTCCAGCGACAGTTGCATGCGGGCGATCCGCTCTTTTAGCCGGGCGAGCGTTTCGCTACGAAGGGCCGCCTCGTTTTCAAGATCTGCGATCGCCACAGCGGCCTCGGAGGCAAGCATGTCATTGCCGTCGGCCAGCGCCAGCTTGGCACGGGTCTCGAGATCGGCCTTGCGTGCCGAGACGGCATCGTAAAGCCGGCGCTCGTTGCGCTCCCGCAGGATCAGCGATGCGAGCGTTTCCTTGGCATTGCGCAAAACGGTATCGGCCTCCCGAACCTTCTGCTCGATCAGATCAATCGCGAAATGATCAGTCACCCTGTCTTCATGGCGGGCATTGATCCCCTTGATGAGGGTCGTCACAAGCTTGAGCATATTCTTTTCCTCATTCATGAACGCTGTTCATACTTATGTTATGACTGATCCTGATAAGGGCGTCAATAGCCAAAATGAACATCGTTCATAAAATTGCGGGAGGGCTATCTGACCTTATGCAGCCGCCGATTTGGCAAAGCCGCCGATCAGCAATGTGAGCATTGAGCGGATATTATCGGCCGGAACAGCGGAAAAGCGGTGCTGCAGACCAAGGGATACGACACCATGCACGGCCGAAAACAACCCGCGCGCCGTCATAGCCCCATCCTCTGGGCTGAGATTGGGCATCAATACGGTGAGCGGCTCGAGGATATGGATGAACAGCACGGCGTGCTCATTCAAATGCCATTCGGGCACCTGCGCCCCTTCCGGCATCTGATGATCGAACAGAGCCGCCCAGGAATTGGGATTGGCAATGGCGAAATCGAGATAGGCATGTGACAGCGCAACGAGCTGATCGGCCGGTCTCGCAACGGCCCCATCCTGCGCCGCTCTTGAAAGCTTGGCGCCGAGTGCCTGCAAGGTCAGCGAATTGACGTGCAGAACCAGATCGTCGATGTCGGCAAAGACATTGTAGAGCGCCCCCAGCGCGCAGCCGACATCGGTGGCGAGATCGCGGGCCCTCAGCTTGCCAAGACCGTCCGCGGCAATCCGCTGTACGGCCGACTGCAAGAGGTCATCCCTCAGTTTTTGGCGTTTCGCTTCCCGTTTACCCGTCATGGCGACTCCATGTATGAACAATGTTCATATTTTTCTTGAACGGCGTTCATTTTCTTGCTAAAGGTTATTGAACGCCGTTCATATATTTGATCGAACGACACGGCAAATGAATTCGGCAGCGCGCGAATAACGGATTGTTAACAACCCGACGAGCGCACAACCGATAGAACCAAATGCAACTCGGGATTTAACTCCGGATTATGATCTCCGTGGTTGGATCCCGGCCACGTCAACAGGAGTGAACCATGTCCGACCATCTATTGGCATCACGGCGCTTTGCGCCTTTGTTCTGGACGCAGTTTCTGTCTGCCTTCAACGACAATTTTCTAAAGAACACCTTGGTGTTCCTGATCCTGTTTACGCTGAGCGCTACTGATGCCGCGACGCTGGTAACGGTCGCAGGCGTGGTCTTCATCACGCCGTTCCTGTTCCTATCTGCTCTTGGCGGGCAACTCGCCGACAAATACGATAAGGCCCGGCTCGCGCGCCGTCTCAAACTGGCGGAAGTGGGCGCATCGCTCTTTGCCGTCATCGGCCTTGGGTTTCATTCGATCTCCCTTCTGATGGTTTCGCTGTTCATCTTCGGTGTCATCTCGGCGCTGTTCGGACCGATCAAATACGGCATCCTGCCGGATCATCTCGAACGGGCGGAACTCCCAAAGGCCAATGCCTGGATCGAGGCTGCGACGTTCATCGCCATTCTCGGCGGCACAATCATCGGTGGACTTGCCTCTGCCGGTGGTGCGAATGTCATGGTATTCGGCCCGATGATGCTGGGTCTTGCCATCATCTGCTGGCTTGCAAGCCGGATGATCCCGTCGACGCGCGGCAGCGCGCCCGATCTGCGGATCGACCGGAACGTCTTCAGATCGACATGGCAGTTGCTGCAGTCGGCCCGTCAGGACGAGCGCATTTTCAGCGCCGGACTGATGGTCTCGTGGTTTTGGCTAGTCGGCGCCGTCATTCTCTCGGTTCTGCCCCCACTGGTGAAGGACACGCTTGGCGGCGGTGAAATCGCCGTAACCGCTTACCTCGCCGTTTTTGCGATCTCGGTCGCCATCGGCTCGGCAATCGCCGCCTGGATGTCGGCCGGGCGCATCGTGCTTCTGCCCGCCCCGGTCGGAACGGCGCTGATGGCATTGTTCAGCCTTGATCTCGCTTATACGATTTTTGGCCTACAGGCATCTGCCCTTCACGCCGGCCTCGGCGAGTTCTTCTCCCAACCCGGCACCATACGTGCAGCCATCGATCTTGCCGGCCTTGCCATTGCCGGATCATTCCTCGTGGTGCCGACATTTGCAGCGGTTCAAGCCTGGGCCAAAGAAGAAGAGCGCGCGCGTGCCGTTGCGTCCGTCAACGTCATGTCGGCGGGCTTCATGGCCATCGGTGGCGCCGGTCTTGCCATCCTGCAGGCAACCGGCATGATCCTGTCAATGATCCTGCTGACGATCGCAGCTCTCAATGCCGTTGCGGCCGTCATCATGCTGAAATACCTGCCAACCAACCCCTTCCGTGACTTCGTCTCCATCCTCTTCCGGGCATTTCACCGTCTCGAAGTGGAAGGCTACGAGAATCTGAAGGCTGCTGGCACTGCGCCGATCCTGGCACTTAACCACGTCAGCTTCCTCGACGGCCCGTTGGCGGTAACACTGACGGACAGTGAGCCGGTCTTCGCCATCGACACGAACATCGCTCAGCGCTGGTGGGTAAAGCCGTTCATCCGCAACATGAAGGCCATGGCACTCGATCCTTCCAAGCCGATGGCGACGCGTGTGCTGATCAAGGCCGTCAATGACGGCAATCCGCTGGTGATCTTTCCGGAAGGCCGCATCACCGTCACCGGCAGCCTGATGAAGGTCTATGACGGTGCCGCCATGGTTGCCGATAAAACCAATGCCATGGTCGTGCCGATCCGCATCGATGGCCTGGAGCGCAGCTTTTTTCGCGGCTAACCTCGATGCACACCCGTCGCAGCCTTTTCCCGAAGGTGAAGGTGACGATCCTGCCGCCGCGCCGGTTGGCGATTGCGGACGGGCTCGTTGGCCGCAAGCGCCGCATGGCCGCGGGTGCGGCCCTTTACCAGACCATGTCGGAACTGGTGTTCAACACGACCTCCACCGACCGCACTGTTCTGGAGGCCGTCATGACAACCGCCAAAGCGCGCGGCATGGGCAAACTCGCCGTCGAGGACCCGATCACCGGAGGCCTTTCCTATGGCAAGATGCTGACCGGTGCGGCTGTCCTCTCCCGCAAGTTCGAAACGATGTATCCGAGTGAAACGACCATCGGCGTGCTGTTGCCGAATGCCAACGGCGCGGTCGTGACGCTGCTCGGCCTGATGTCGGCCGGCAAGGTTCCAGCAATGATCAACTTTACCGCAGGTCCGGCCAATATCCGTTCGGCCTGCACGGCAGCGGGCGTCAAGACCGTGCTCACCTCGCGCGCCTTCCTCAAGCAGGCCAAGCTCGAAAGCGTCATCGAACAGGTCGCAGGTCACGTGTCGATCGTCTATCTCGACGATCTGCGCCAGACGATCGGCGTCGCCGACAAGCTGCGCGGTCTGGTTTTCCGCTCGAAGATCCGCGTGGCGCGCAAGGCGGACGATCCGGCGGTTGTGCTGTTCACCTCCGGTTCGGAAGGCACGCCGAAAGGTGTCGTGCTCACCCATCGCAATATCCTTTCCAACGCAGCGCAGGCCGCCGCCCGGATCGATTTCCACTCGGGCGACAAGGTCTTCAACATCCTGCCGGTGTTCCACTCCTTCGGCCTGACGGCCGGAACGGTTCTGCCGCTGATCTCGGGCGTCCCAGTCTATTTCTACCCGTCACCACTGCATTACCGCATCGTGCCAGAGCTGATCTATGCCTCGAATGCCACGATCATTTTCGGAACCGACACCTTCCTCAACGGTTATGCCCGCACGGCACACCCTTATGACTTCCGCTCGATCCGCTACTGCTTTGCCGGTGCCGAGCCCGTCAAGGCCTCGACACGCGAGACCTACATGAACAAGTTCGGCTTGCGCATTCTGGAAGGTTATGGCGTGACGGAAACCGCGCCGGTCATTTCCATCAACACCCCGATGTTCAATATGCCGGGAACCGTCGGCAAGATCCTGCCCGGCATGGAAAGCCGCCTGGAGCCAGTTCCGGGCGTCGAGGAAGGCGGGCGGCTGTTCGTTAAGGGCCCGAACGTCATGGCCGGATATTTGCGGGTCGAGAACCCCGGCGTTCTGGAACCGCTTGCCGACGGCTGGCACGATACAGGCGACATCGTCACCATTGACGCGGAAGGTTTCGTACGCATTAAGGGCCGCGCCAAGCGCTTCGCCAAGATCGGTGGCGAGATGATCTCGCTGGCCGCCGTCGAGGCCCTTGCCGGCGATCTGTGGCCCGGCCGTCTGTCCGTCGTCGCCAATCTCCCCGATCCGCGCAAAGGCGAAAGGCTGGTGCTACTGACCGATGAGCCGACCGCGACGCGCAGTGACTTCATGGCTTATGCGAAATCGAAAGGAGTTTCCGACCTGGCGATCCCCGCCGAGATCATCATCGGGCAGGTGCCGGTTCTAGGCTCCGGCAAGGTCGATTTCGTCACCGCCGCCAGACAGGTACAGACGCTTGCCGAAACACAGGCAGCTGCCTGACCCAAATTGAGGGGATCGATGCGGCCCGGTTTCGACCGGGCCGTTTTGCGTTTCAGACGATGAGTTCGCTGACCGGCAGGCGGGCACGGGCACGAGGTCTCGATTTTGGCGCAATACCAAGCCGGAAGGCGTTGATCAGCCGCCGGTCGGGGGAATGGTAAAGCGCCCGGAGGCCTCCGCAGCGCTTGCCGGGTCGTCGGCGATCGCGGCCATGGGCCAGGCCGAAAATCCGGCCGTCGTGACCTTGAGCAGAAACTCCAGAAACAGCCGGCCGGTTTCGAGTGGATGTTCTCGGGCCGGACGGTGGAACAGCGCAATGGCGGCTGCGCGCTTCGTCTTTGCGGCTTCGCCAGTCAAACGACCTACAAGCGCCAATTGGTCGAGCGCTGGAAAGATTGGATCCGAAAGCACAAGCCCTGCCCCCAGGCTTCCAGTCGGCCAAGGCCCAAGGCTCTGGCATTGAGGCCGTCCCGATCCCATTGCGGATGGGAACCGGACAGGCGCATCCACTGCAGCAGTTCCCGCCGAAAGGCAGAGTAACGGAAGAAGGTGAGGCTGGCGCGATCGTTGAGAGTGGCGAGTTCGCCAATGCCCAGTTGATGGGTCACCAGCGTCACGGAGGGATCGTCGGCCAAAACGCCGGCAAGTGCTGCACACTGCATTTTATCCGCCTGCGAGAAAAGCCCGCGAAAGGTCGATCGTTCCGGCAGATGAATGGCAAGCGGGTGAGCGGCTGCACCAGCGCGAAACACCAGACGGACGGCAATGTCCAAACCGCCGACCGGGCTTTTGTCTCCTTCTGCCGGCTGTTCCAGCGCGACCAGCGACAGCCCGTTCTGCGAACAGGCAAGCATCGTGCCTTCGACAGCAGCCCCGGCACTGACGCCCATGTCGCGGCGCTGCGGATCGCCCGACCTCAGCCACCGGGCCGGATCGGTCAAAATCCAGATCGAGCCGTCAGCGGAAAAGTGCCAGCGCACCGGCTGGGTGTTGTGAACGCTCGGCGCAAGGCTGGCGCGGGCGACGATCGAATACCGGTCATCGGGGGAAAGGAACATCACCGGCGGCCTCAGGACAGGGTTTTGCGAAAGAGATGCTGCCGGTGCTGCGGCCGAGCGCCGGCCTTCTCCGTCTGGCGCAGGCTTGCAGTATTTTCATCGGCGATCCACGTTCCACCGACAGTCAGATACCCTGCCGCCTTCATGGCAGAGACGACCTTGTAGAGCATCAGTGGATTGAGCCCGATAGACTGGAACTCCGGTGCTACGCCCTGAAAGATGATGACTGCCCGCGTCCGGTTCATCCGGTGGCGCAGGAAGTGCCAGGGCGTCGTCCAACCGAGCTTCGAGCCGATCGAGCGCAGGAACGGATTGAGATCGGGGATGGCGATGACGGCTCCAGCCGGCTTGCCCTTGTGATGGACGACGCTCGAAATACGCGGGTCCATAATCCACTTCATTTCCTTGGCCTGGAAGGCAAACTCTTCCTGCGTCTGGGCGACGAACATCGGATTGTCGATGAACGAGGCATTGAGAACCGCACGCGCATCCTCCAGCCGGGGCATCAAGGTCTTGCCGGTGATCGGGGCAAAGGTGAAATCCGGGTTCGACAGGAGCGTCTTCTGGCGTTCTCCGAGCAGCATGGCCGGATCGACGCGCGTTATGTCCGTCTCGAACGTCGTCATCGGAAATTCGCGGCCGTAGCCGTTGGCCTCCAGAAAGCCGGCAATCCAGGGCGCGCTGTAGACGAAATCGGTATAGGGCGCATGCTCGAAACCGCCGGTCGTCACCCCGATCTGCTGCATGGCGGTCAGATTGAAGTTTCCAGCGATCTGGTCGAGACCCTTCTGGCTGGCCCAGCGCTCGGCAGCTTCGAGCAGCAGCGAAGCGGCGACCGGATCATCGGCGCAATCGAAGAAACCGAAATAGCCGAGTTTCAGGCCGAATTTCCGGTTGGAGGCGTCATGGATATGGGCAGTGATGCGGCCAACCGGCCTGCCGCTGCGATAGGCTGCGAAAAAGGTGAACTGATCATCAGACGTGAACAGGGGATTGACGCCTGCGGTCAGAAACCGGCGCAGATCGCTTTTCATCGGCGAGACATAGGGACTTTCGGGCGGATAGGCGTTGAAAGCTGCCGTAAAGAACGCCTCGAAATTGCGCTCCTTAATTTCAAGCATGCCGTTCTCCCCGTGAAATCAAAGATGCCATGCGCTGGACTGCCTGCAACTCGATCCGGGTACCCGGCGTGACCGCAAGTGCGGGCATGTTGAGGACAACCAGTTGGAGGGGTGCCTCGCGCGTCAGCATCACGTAGGTTGCTTCGTAGCGATCGAGGAGCGATTGCAGCTGCTCGCCGGCGTCGGTGCTGGAATGGGCCATCGAGCGGACATCGGCAGCCGACAGCACCGGGTGCCGGCCAAAATCTCCCGCAGTCCCATGTCGTCGAAATCCTCCAGTTCTCTGCCCTCGACAATGAGCGCGCCATCGACCAGCAAATGGTCACGCAATCCCGACAGAAAGCGGGCCGCGCTTCCGGTATCGCCCTGCGCAAGATATTTGAGCAGGGAGGCGCGGCGATCTTCGGCGCGAAGCGACATGCTGTCATTGCAGATCATGGCAACAAGCAGAACACTCAACGTAATGGCGATAGCCTGGACCGTTCCGGCCAGCCCCTGATCGGCGATTACAGCCAGCGCCCAACCGGACGCTCCAGCGGCAACGACCAGCACGGCGAAAGAGGTGAGCGTGTCGCGATGGGTGACATGCGGCCGACCGACGCCAATGCCAAGCCAGCACATGGCGAGAATAGCAATACCTGCTAGGCGCACTGGAACATCGAAGCCTTCGAAGCGAAAGTCGGTCACGATGGTGGGCACGATGATCAACAAGGATAGGCCAATCCGCTCGATCGTCTTGTTTTCTGCTGCAGACAAAGTGGATTTATCGCGGGTGGCGACAAGAACGCCGATAGCGATGAAGGTCAGGAGCTGGAACAGGAAGAGCAGAATGTAGGGGATGTTGCCAACGAGCATCGACGGCAGCAGTGCCACGACGAAGAACAAGGCTGCGCCGCCGGAGACAAAGACCTTCAACGGAAACGGTGCATGCCGGCGCATCAGCCCTTCGGTAATCAGCAACGCTGCCAGCGGGACCGTTCCGGCGGCGGCAACGGTGATGTACACAGCCAGCGAGCTGTCGTAGAGCCAGCTAAAAACGCGGGCCAACATGACCACGGCAACGACGGACAGGCCAAAGCGGAAGCGTGAATAGAGTGGGTCGCCGCGATCGCGACCGCGCAGGACGAGGATGAAGAAGACCAAGCCCACAAAGGCGCTGAGCGAGACGATGCTGTCGGCGATGATCTGATTATCTCGCATCTTGCGTGGTCCCGGTGACGAGTTTGCGCAGGAAACGATTGACCAGCGGTCGCATCAGCGCCGTCACCAGCGCATTGCGTGGATGCTCCGTCCGCGCCGTGTAGGGATTGAAGAACCAGCCGCGATGATCGGTGGGGCTAGGACGACCGACAATGTGTCCCGTCGCTTCATATGCCATCAGCATACCGGTGGTGATCACCATCGGAGCGAAGGACATTCGGCTGCGGCGGCCGGCCGCCACCTCGCCGGCGAGATCGAGGTCGATATAGTGCCGCGAGGTTGAATGCAGCACCACATGGGCAGCCTCGCAGAGGAAGGCCTCGGTGCGCTGGTCCGTCGTCAGGGCGTCCCACGCCGTGCCGATGGTCGGAAATCCAAGCCGCTCTTCTGGCATCGGCGCACCCGCACGCGTCACATAGATCGACGGAAGCGGTGAGGCATAAGCATCGATGACCGTTTTTCCCAGCGTCCGGGCGGTGCGATACAGAAGTAGAGAAGCGCCGAGATCGTCGGTTCCGTTGATGACGATGTCGCTGCGGCCAATGGATTCGATAACATGATCGGGCCAGTTTTCCCGGTACACAGTGATGTCCATCTCCGGGTTGATGGTCATGCAGAGATCACGGGTGGCTTCGGCCTTGTGCTGGCCGATTGTATCGCGGAAGGCAAAGACCTGCCGGTTGAGATTGGAAATCTCGAAGCCGTCAAGATCGCAAAGGATCAGCGAACCGACACCGGCGCGTGCCAGCGCCATGACGGCGGCCCCACCCATGCCGCCATTGCCGCATACGAAGACTGTCGCTTCCTTCAGCCGCTGTTGCTCGCCTGGCGTCACGAAACCGATGTTGCGTGTGGTAAATTCGGTGTAGGAAAATGTCATCTGCGTTCCTTCCACGGCCGCAATATGCCCCATTCGTTGCTTGGATTGACCCAATAGAGCACTGGCAAGGCAATCCGTTGCAGCAGGATAAGTGCGCTTGAAATTGCAAGAGCGGCCAGCGAACCACGCGGGACGGACTTGACCAGGAAGATTTTCGCGGCCTTCAGATCGATCTTCCCGAGCTGCAGGAAATCGTCTCCGCGCGCATAGTCCAGTTTCTCCGCGCAGAAGAGATTATAGGCCGCATCGCGGTGCTTTGGAGCAGCGTCGAAGGTCTTTTTCAGATCGTCGGATCCACCGGTATAGGCATTGGTGAAGACGAACTCGCTTTCGTCGAAACCGGCTTCCGGCCCGACGCCGAAAACGTGGCGCTGGGTCTGCGATATTTGTCGCGCCAGAAGAAGGTGATTGAAACTGCGCCGCGCCCCGAGCTTCGGCGAAGGATACACATCTGAAAAAATCTCGCTAACCATGCCTGCAACCGCCGGCACCTGAGTTACGTTAGAGATCCATAGGGGGCGGAATTGGTTGCGTAGGAAAAGGAAAAAGCACGTCAACCCGTAGAGAACCCAGCTCAGTCCCTGGCTGCGGACCTCTGGATCCACCATCACGAGCCCTAGGTGCAGGACGCGCGTTCGCTTGCCGTTGAGCTTCAACTCCATCAGGGCCAGCGCGTTGAAAGCCACAGGTTTTCCTGTTCTCCGGTCATAAACGACGGTAATGACCGTGTCCTTGAGACGTTCCCGGTCGGAAGAGAAAACCCCATAAGTCAGGGACCCGGCGGTGAGCGTTTTGGCAGCGATTGTTCGCAGATCGCCGCATAGACTATCCAGATCGGCGGCGCTCATCCAAAGGCCAGGACGTTCGACGATGCGCGATGTGAAGTCTGCACCCGCCTGCATGCGAAAATTGAGGTTCCTCTGCGACAAGGAACGGAGATAGGCGCCGATCATTCATGTCTCTCCTGCTCGGTAGAGACTTAAAGCTCAAAAGCTAATTTTTGCTGAGATTGTAATGGACCATGATAAATCGCGGCACGCACGGACAATCGTCGGTTCGAACCCTAGCTACTTAACAGATTCGAACTTTCGACCCTGTTATTTGTCGTGGAGAGCAAACAACTCAAGTGCGCCAGTTTGGAGAGGTCGGTCCTCGCGAACGATCGTCCCTATTCCGGTCGTAGCCGCTGTTCGTCCAAGCCGAAGAAAGACCGCCTGAGGGCGTGGCATCGGGAAGCTTGGAAGGAAAATATCGACGGTCAATCAATCACTAGTCAGACTACGGGATGATTTTTAGGCACGACTCCCAGATCAAAGACTGATATTGATACTCATAACTCATACTGAAAGCTGATCTGTTCGCATTGATAATCAGCCTACATGCTGATAAAATATTCATCGTGGTCAGCTTACAGTCTGAGGTTAATGCATGAAAAGCGACAATCGAAAGAGGGGCGGCTGCGACTAGATGAAAGACTTCAAGCACTCCAACCTGTTGACCGGTTCAGGGCGCCTCCAAAGGGATGGGTGCGCGCAATACGCGACGCGCTCGGGATGACGGGCGCGCAGCTCGGCACACGCATTGGCGTGCGACCTCAAACTGTTGAAGCCATCGAGAAGTCGGAAGCCGCAGGCACGATCCAACTCGACACCTTACGTCGCGCAGCTGAGGCGCTGGATTGCACGCTCGTCTACGCCCTCGTTCCAAACAGTTCACTTGAGGCAGTCATCGAGGCGCGCGCGCGGAAAATCGCAACGCGCGAGCTTCAGCGCGTCGCGCATACGATGCGGCTCGAAGCTCAGGGCACGGGCGATTCGGACTTCGAATCTCGCGTCCAAGCATACATTCGCGACAGACTCTCCGAGCGCGGCCTCTGGAACGAGACATGACGGACCTATTTCGGGAGCCTGAGGACGCCACACCCCTTCAGCCAAATGAGCGCGAGGGACTGCTTCAGACATGGATAACACACCGTCGCGACCTCAACGAAGCGGAACAAGAAAACATTGTAGAAGGTGCGGCTTGGGTGCGCGGCCGCCGGCGGATATCGCTTGAGCGAATGCTCAACGAAGACTTCATCAGAACACTGCACAAGCGGATGTTCGGAGATGTCTGGGCGTGGGCCGGCACCTTCCGAACGACGGAGCGCAACATCGGCGTCGGGGGTTACAGTGTCGGAGCGGAGCTTGCAGGCTTGTTGAGCGACATCCGTTACTGGATCGAGCACGAGACATTTCCGCCGGATGAGATTGCGATAAGGTTCCACCATCGCCTAGTCGCGATCCACCCGTTTCCGAATGGAAATGGCCGCCACGCTCGCCTGACGGCCGACCTTCTGATCGAACGTCTTGGCGGCGAGCGTTTCAGTTGGGGCAGCAGCAGTCTGGGCGACGTCGGCGAATTACGCGCTCAATACGTCGCAACCCTGCGTGCAGCAGACAATCATGATATAGCGCCGCTGCTGGAATTCGCGCGCACCTAACAGGCGCCGCCTCGTTCGCCTTGACCCAATTCGAACCGTCGTCCCGACACTGCGCAAAAAGCTCAGCTGCCCGCTTATGCTGGCCGCTGAGCTCCACATAAACCACTTCATCAATTGGACTGAGTGAGTCCTCCGATCAAGTTTGGAAGACTATGCGTCGTCCGAATGAGATCAGCTGCCCGCTCCCCAATGACAACGCAGGGCGCCATCGTGTTGCCGGTGGTAATACGCGGCATGATCGACGAGTCTGCGATGCGAAGGCCATCGATGCAGTAGACCTTAAGCTCGTTGTCGACCACCGACATGCTGTCGCGTCCCATCTTGGCTGTGCAGGATTGATGCCAGTAAGTGACGGCCGACTTGCGAATGAAATCGATCATGCCTGATCGATCTCTCGGGCCAGGCGCAGTTTCGCCGCTGACGAGTGGCATAAAACCATCGCTATTGCCGAGTTCGCGACATAATTCCACCGCCGTCAAGGCGGCCGCCATGTCTTCTGGCGCGCTGAGAGAATTCGGTTCGATCAGGATCGGGTCATTGGTATTGGGGCCGGAAAGCCGCAATCGACCACGGCTTTTCGGCTGGGCGAGACCGTTAAACATCGTCCAGCCATGTTCCGGCGTTTCGAGGCCCGTCTCGATCGGTGACGGCACGGAGAACTCCAACTGGCACTGAAGAATGTCCGGCTGGGAAAGACGCGCGTCGCTTTTCCAGTAGAGTTTTGCTTCGCACCCGCTACCACCGACGGCTTCTGGTTTTCGATAGGCCCAGGTGCAGCCGAATGCGAGATGATCCTGATGATTGCGCCCAACGCCAGGTAGGTGCTGAACGACCGGAATACCGTGGGCCTGCAGCTCATCTTCCGGACCGATGCCTGACTGCATCAACACTTTCGGCGTGTTGATCGCACCAAGCGACAGCACCGTCTCACAACGCGCCGTGAACTGACGGCGCTCGCCATCGACAAGAACCTCGACCCCCGTCACGCGCTTGCCATCGAAGATCAGACGCGTGACCAGCGCGTCGGTCAGCACCGTCAGATTTGGCCGCGACATGAGCGGACGGACATAGGATCCAAAGACAGACTGCCGCTTCCCATCCCGGATCCGCAGCTCGGCGATAGATGCGCCGCCCGGGCCCTCCATCATTTTACCGTTCGGACTATCGTAGACGGGAATGCCGATGGTAGATGCCGCACTTAACAAGGCCTCTGCGATCGGTTGGGGCGCCTGCGGCTGCGCTACATAGGCCGGTCCTCCCACGCCGCGACGCGTTGGGTCCGGAGCGCCCTGCCAATCTTCGATCCGGCGATAGTAGCCAAGGATAGACTGATAGCCCCACGCGTCATCGCCGGCTTCAGCGGCAAAGTGGTCCCAATCTCCCTTGTGTCCTCTGGCCCACACCATGACATTGATGCTCGAACCGCCACCGAGCCCTTTGCCCATGCTGAGAGGAAGACGTCGACCGTCCAGGCCAGGTGCCGGTTGCCCGACAAAGCCCCAGTCCCGGCTCGAGCCGAGATTGAGCGGCCACTGCGCAGGGTTTGTAACAGTCTCGGCCGCATCGTCTCCCCTGCCTCGAGCAGCAGGACGCTTGCGTTTCCATCCTCTGCCAGTCGCGCGGCAACAACGGAGCCGCTGGACCCTGCGCCGCAGACGATGAAGTCGAAAACATCACCGACATCGCTCTGAGGAATGGACGGATTTTCGGGTGAATTCTGTTCATGACTATTTAGCTTCACGTGGTTACCTCCGTGAATGTATTGAGAGAAAGGTTCTCTGGATGCCGGTGCGAAGCCGCGCAATGGATGTCATTTAGAGATCGAGCGATCTTTTACGTGTTCGTTTTGACCCTACCGCGACGGTTTCGTCGGACTTTACTTGTTGTCATCGGGAAGATGGACCGTCCCGATGACTTGGCGTCCATCACTGCTTCTTCGCCGAGACGGCTTTGGCGGCCTGGTCAATTGCATCGGCGACGACCTTCGGCTGCGTCATGAACAGGGCGTGGCTTGCCGAAACCTTGGTGATCTTCGCCTTGATGCGCTCTGCCATGTGGATCAACATGGCCTGATCGAATGCCTTGTCTTCGGTCGCGATCACGGCCCAGCTTGGCTTTGTACGCCAAGCAGCGTTTTCGAGCTTCGTGCCAAAGGCCGACATGTTGATCGGCACCTGAGAAGAGCTCATGAACGCGGCTTCTGCATCGCTGACGTCGTGCGCGAAACCGGCCTTGAACTTTGCCGGACTGACATAGCCAAAACCATCCTTTGTCGTCTCGATGACGAATTCCGATGCGGGGGCAAAGCCTTCGTATTGCTGTGCCGTCGTCTCGCCTGCATCTGGAGAAAGAGCGGAGACATAGACGAGGCCTGCAACCTTCGGATCGATGCCGGCCTCAGTGATGACCGTGCCACCCCAGGAATGTCCGACGAGAATGACCGGACCATCTTGCCGCTCGAGCGCACGCTTGGTGGCAGCAACATCGTCTGAAAGGGATGTCAACGGGTTCTGCACGATGGTGACGCGATAGCCGCGTTTGGTCAGATTGTCGTAAACACCCCTCCAGCCGGACCCGTCGGCAAACGCGCCGTGAACCAGAACGACGTTTTTGATGGATTGATCTTTAGGAATAATGTCGGCGGCGTTGGCCGCCGGCAGCGCAATCGACAGTGTGGCTGCAACTGCGACTGCGGAAATGGTGGTGATGGACCTGCGTGTCATAACTTTCTCCTCAATAATTGCGATAACCATTATCGCGATATCAATTTACTGGCAGATTCCCGATTACACGTCAACCATAATTGTTATCGCGATATTGGTTTTCGTGATAAGTTCGATTATACGGCTGTCTACAGGAGTTCAAAATGACCCAACGCCATAACGATCCCCCGCCTCTGCACGACCAATTGTGCTATGCGATCTACACCGCCGGCATCGCAATCCAGCGCGCATACAAGCCCGTTCTCGATGAACTTGGACTAACCTATCCGCAATATCTCGTTCTTAACGTTCTCTGGGCGGAGGACGAGCAAACCGTGGTTTCTATTGCAGACCGACTTGCTCTCGAGTCCAGCACGATCACCCCGCTTTTGAAGCGCCTTGAAACGGCCGGGCACTTACGTCGGACGCGCAACGTGAACAACGAACGGCAGGTACTGGTTGGGCTGACAGACCAGGGCCGTGCGTTGCAACACAGGGCAGGCTGCCTCAGTGATACCTTGCTTGCAGCTTCGACGCAGACACCACCGGAACTCGCTGCGTTGAACCGCGACGTGCGGCATTTGCGTGACGCGATCTACTCCCAGATCGGCGGGTGGGACACACCCGCCTGACCTGCAATGGCGTGAGGTGCCCAAATGCTCAAGCGGTCGGCACGGTCCCGCCGTCAATCACGTGCTCGGTTCCGGTAACCGACGCTGCTCGATCCGATGCAAGGAATGCAATCAGATCGGCGACCTCTTCCGGTTTGGCCGGTCGTCCGAGCGGTATGCCGCCGAGCGAGTTCATGATCACCTGCACTGCGGCTTCGTACTCGATGCCGGCTTCCTTGGCGATGCGCAGGGCAAGACCATTGGCACCCGGATCGGCGATCCAACCGGGAGAGACCCGCACCACCCGGACGCCCTTCGGAGAAACCTCCTTGGAGATGCTCTTGCTGTAAGTGTTGAGAGCTCCCTTGGCCGAAGCATAGCCGGTCGTCGCCTCGGGTAGCGGAAGGTTTCTCTGGATCGACGTAACGTGGATGACGACACCGCTTCCCTGAGCGATCATCCCGGGAATGAGAGCGCGATCCAGTCTGACTGCCGGGAAGAAGTTGAGGTTGAACTCTTTCTCCCATTCGGCGTCGGTGAGCGCGGCAAAGCCGCCTGACGGGGCCGAAGAGCCGCCCAGCACGTTCACGAGGATGTCGAGGCCGCCGAGTTCTCGCTGCACCGCGTCAACGACGGTTTGAGCCCCCGTCGGGGTGGTCAGATCGGCTTCGACAAACGCCGCTCCCGAGAAGTCAGAGGGCTTCTTACGAGCGGTGGTCAGTACGCTGGCGCCGAGCTCCTTGAACAGTGCCACGGTTGCAGCGCCGGCGCCCGAGGTTCCGCCGGTGATCAGGGCGCGACGGCCCTGCAAGGTGAGAAACGGTGTCATACGATGATCTCCAGTTCGGCAACCTTCTCGTTCGAGAGGACGAAGAAGAAGCGCAGATCGATCGGGCTGCCCGGGAAGTCGCCAACGGCATGGGCCGTCACCTGGGTTTTCTCGTTTTCGGTGGTAATGAAGAAGGGTTCCACCGTGTAACTGTATTGCTGACCTTCATCAGCCATCCATGCGCGGATGGCATCACGGCCTCGGTGCGTGAGGCCTTTGTCTTTTACGATGCCGTTCTCGGTGAATGTGGCAGCGATCGCATCCGGGCTGCCTGTATGGTCGGCCTCGAAATACGCTTGGATGCCCTTGGGTAGTTTGATTGTCATTGGTTCCTCCAATCCTAATTCAGCCTCCGCCAGCTGAGGGCGCCGCCCCTTGAGAGGTCGATGAAGGCAATCTAAGGCAAGCCGGTTGACACGATAACTAGGATAAAGAAGGATGCGGAATCACGAAAAGAGGGATAATGACGCGTTCTGGTCTTGTCGATCTGGATGCCGTTCTCAGCATCGCGCGCCTGGGCTCGTTCAGGGCTGCCGCGCTTGAGCTCGGTATGTCCACCACAGCATTAAGCAATGCCGTTGCAAAGCTTGAGCAGCGTCTCGGCGTTCGCCTGTTCAACCGTACAACGCGTAGCGTCTCGCTCACCGACGCGGGAAAAATCTTTGCCGAGCGGGTTGGACCGGCAATGACGGATATCCACGATGCTATGCTCACTGTCCAATCTCTCCAGGAAACTCCGGCTGGCACATTGCGCATCAATGCCTTCGCGACAGCAGCACGCGAGGTGATGGAACCGCTCATATTGTCGTTCATGCAGCGCTACCCTCAGGTGAATATCGATCTGGTCACGGAGGGACGGATCGTCGACATTGTTGCGGCGGGGTTCGACCTGGGCTTGAGGCCGGCCGATCTGGTGCCGAGCGACATGATCGCCGTGTCGCTTGGTTTGAAGCGCAGCAATGCTGTTGTCGCATCACCAGACTTCCTGCGCACGCATGGCACGCCAACCGTACCAGCCGACCTGTATCGGTTTCGCTGCATCCGCGCGCGTCTTCCCAACAACGCGTTGTTTCGGTGGAAATTTGAAAAAGGCGGGAATGCTGTCCAGATCGATGTGCACGGCTCGATTACCCTCGACGAACCAAGCCTTGTCAGGATAGCGGCGCAAAATGGAGTGGGCCTGGGATACGTTATGGAGGCAGATGTGCGCGATGACATTGCGGCCGGGCGACTAGTGCGCGTTCTGGAGGACTGGACTCCCTCACTGGCGCCATTAGCTTTATACTACCCCGGCAGGAAGAATCCGCCGGCTGCGTTCAGCGCATTCATTCAAGCTGCCCGGGATTTTGCGAAGGGGTAGTCGACCGGTGCTTAAATCAATGTCTTTCTCGACATAGGAGATACCCACCTAACGTCATCCGTCTTGCTGGGAAGAACAGTCCGGAAAATGACTTTTATCCGGACAGCGCCCTGCATCCCGCGTACGCGGCCGCTCGCTGAGATTTTAGATGTTCGGAAAATCAAATGGCAGGAAATGGCCAAATCAAGAGGCGCAGTTACCGCCTTGAGCGGAATCGAACCGTCGGTTCCAGTTGTTTCAACTACTAAAGCATAGACCGATTTAAGCTGCTTGGAGATCAGACCGACATCTTGCTCGAGTTGTTGTCGCGCTCGAGTTCGTAGCCGCTCTTCTGCCCCTTAACAATTTCGCGCATTCCGGCGTATTCGACAGCCGAGCGATCCACGTCCAGCCGCTTGGCGCTGCTTCATAATGGCTGGAAGTGCCAGTCGGCAGAAGTCTGTAGATCGGCTCCAGCTGGGAGACGGCACCTCCCGTAACAATGGGAAGTTCGTAAGGCTGAAGTCCTATTTCGGCCACACACTCGCCCCTGCGCTGGGGACCCGTGCCCGTTAGATGATAACCACAGCGCGGAACGCAACTTCCACGAGTTGCTCACGGAACGCCAGTCCGGAAACCCCGATCAGGTTACTTGCCACTTGGGGCATCGCTGTTCCATACATCTCCTTTCGGACCTTCCCCGCCACCTCAAACGCTGCAGGGACATCTAGAACGTAAATTGTCTCTTCGACTACGTCGTCCAGCGTTGCCCCAAATCGCGCGAGGAGCGCAGTTGCATTTTTGTAAGTCTGCCTCATTTGCTCTTCTATTGCCGAAAAATCCACCGGTCTCCCGGCCGCATTCAACAGAGCCGGCGCAATCAGATTTCCTTGTTGGTCGTGGCTCAGCTGGCCGGAGAGATACACGGTATCCTTAACCTGTAAGGCCTGAGCATAACCGAACGCCGTTTCCCATGCGACACCGAAATTCTCGGTACGCTTTGCCGTGTGTAAATTGCTCATTGCGTTCACCTTTTTGTTGAGTGTTTGCCGCAGCGATCAGATCGCCACCACCTTCGATGGACTTTGCCGCCTTCGGCCGCATCCTAGTCGCTTAAAAATTGAGTCATGCATCGCATCACGTGGCTCTTGCCGGCTTGTTGATTGACAGCAGATGTCGAACGACCGGCTTTTCAGGACCAATGTGAAGGGCCAGGACCTTGCTCTGCAGGTCGGCATCCGCATTCGAGACGCGTTTATGCTGTCGCAGATGTTCCGCCCAGGATTCCACCATGAACCATTCGGCAATCTTCTCCGGGTCCGCGGGATCCTCGGTCACACCCCAGCCATAGGCGCCATCACGGCGGCGCTCGGACGACATCTCATCAAGGGCGTGCAGAAATTGTGTCCGGTTGTGTTTTGCGACGTGGTAGTCGATCAGGATCAGCACGGGGCCTCGATCATGCGCCACGGGTTTTGCAACCAGCGGCTCTGGCCAATGATTGGACGAGACGAGGTCCGCGTCGCCTGTCGGCAGCTTCACGCGGTGCATGATAAAGCCTGCGACCATCAGTCCGGCGGCTCCGATGAGGAGCGTTGCAGGTATGCCGACAGCTTCACCAACGGCGCCCCATCCCAGGCTGCCCGCCGTCATCGCGCCGTTGAAGACGGTGAGGTAAACCGCCAAGCCGCGACCTCTCACCCAGTTCGGCAGAACGGCCTGCGCTGCGCCATTCAGCGTTGTCAGAGCGGTGATCCACGACGCGCCGAGAAACAGCAGGATAACAACGGCCAGCCACTGCGGAGGCGCAAAGGAGAGCACACTCAAGACGAGGGCGGTGATGATGGCGGCACCCAGTAGGAGGGCATCTGAATCGATCTGTTCCCGCAGTTTCGGCATGATCAGCGCGCCACCGATGGCACCTGCGCCGACCGCGCCAAGAAGCAATCCATAGTAGCTTGCATTCCCGCCGAGAAGCTGGCGGGCGACGAGTGGAAGCAGCGCCCAGACAGCGCTGGCAAAGGCGAAGAAAATAGCAGCGCGCAACAACACCACATGAAGCGATTTGCTGGCGCGGGTATATCTGAGGCCAGCTCGGAACGCGCCGAAGAAGTTCTCGGACAAAGCGTCGTCGGCATTTTTGGCGCGCGGCCACCAGATAAGCGCCGCGATAACGAGTATGTAGCTGGCAACATCGGCACCATAGGTCACTGCCGCACCAAAGGCCGCAAGTAGCAGACCGCCCGCCGCAGGTCCGATGGAGCGGGCAATGTTAATGCCGAGGGAGTTGAGCGCAACAGCCCCCTTCACATCTTCGCGCGGCACAAGTTCAGGAACGATGGCCTGCCATGTCGGTCCCATCAGGGCAGCGCCGATGCCGCCCAGAAATGTCAGGCCGATCAATGCGCTGACCGATAGCATGCCGAAATAGGACAACGTCATCAGCGATATGCTGACGCTGGCAAGCAGAATCTGAATGGCAATCAGGAATTTGCGTCGATCGAGAATATCCGAGAGCACGCCCGCCGGGATTGCGAGAAGGAAAATCGGCAGCGTACCGGCGGCCTGAACAAGGGCTACGGCTGCGGGTGCGGCGGAAAGATCGGTCATCAACCAGGAACTGGCGACATCGCGCATGAAGCTGCCGGTGTTGCCCAGAACCGTTGCGGCCCAGAGAACTGCAAAGACAGGCTGGCGGAGCGGGGCAAAGCTTCCGCCCGTGGATGTGCGGGCGCTCAACACTTCGCTCCCTTGGCGATATCAAACGCGGCAACCAAGACGAATGCACCAGCAAGGCCGAGATGTTCGAAGAAGGCGTTGGTAGCCATCATGCGGTCCATGCCTGGCGCCATTTCCCAGAACCGGAGCGCGATGAATGTGGCAATCAGCGTGAAGTCTGCAAGCGCCAATGCTCCTGCCCAGCGCAGAACACCTGAGATTACCATGGCAGACGCCGTCAGCTCGAACACGATGACGACGACTGCAAAGACAGCGGCAGGATGCAAGCCAAAATGGTCCATCTCCGCCATCGCGCCATTGAAATCGAAGATCTTGGTCAGTGGTCCCTGAATATAGGCCGCGCAGAGCGCAAGCAGCGCAACGATGCGGACCGCTGGGGTTGCGATGATGCCCGCCAGACCTGATTTCACTCGATTGGTGGTATGTGTTTGGTAGGTCATGGCTGCTCCTGCAGGTTGGCCCCGTTTGATGGGCTGTCGTCTTGCGAGGGAGTGATATGGAGCCGAAACTTTGCCGCCAACAATTGCATCAATAGTCTCGATTTAATCGCATTTTTTGAATTATGAGAGCGAACGGGCTTCAATGCCCGTCCGCCAGAGTAGGGAAAATCACACCGCCCAGCACGCGCAACCAAGCGCCCCGAAGAAACCCTTGAGATCGGCAATCGGCAGCTTCGATGTCCATGCGCCTGCGTGGTCGTGACCGTGAACACCGCAGTCGCTGGCGCAACCGCACGAGGTGATGGCGGTGCGGCGCAGCGACCGTTGACCGGCACCCTCCGGTTCGCCCCAGGCGGCATAACCACCAAATTTGCGAACGGGAGACCAGTCCGGCATGGCTGGCGGCACGTTGTTTTCATCCAGTGCCTTGAAGTCACCGGAACCGTAGACGATCTTGCCACCGACCATGGTGAGGTCTGAGGTCAGGAACGAGATTTCATCTTCAGCGCAGGAGAAGAAGTCTTTATCCGGCACGACGAGGTCAGCGAACTGGCCCTTTTCAATGCGGCCTTTCTTGCCTTCTTCATTGGAAAACCAAGTAACCTTTTCCGTCCACATGCGCAGCGCGGTTTCACGGTCCAGGCAGTTTGCACGCGGATAAAGCTGCATGCCGCCAACGGTCTTGCCCGTTACCATCCACGATAGCGACACCCACGGATTATAGGAGGCGACGCGGGTGGCATCGGTACCGGCCGAGACATGGACGCCCTTGTCCAGCATTCTGCGGATCGGAGGCGTTGCTTCGGCCACGCCGTGGCCATAACTCTTGGCAAAATATTCTCCCTGGTAGGCCATGCGATGCTGGGTGGCGATGCCGCCGCCAAGCGCTGCGATACGGTCGATGGAGCGATCCGAAATCGTCTCGGCATGATCGAAGAACCAGTTCAGGCCCTCCAGCGGAATGTCCTTGTTGACCTTTTCGAAAACGTCCAGCGCGCGGGTGATTGTTTCGTCATAGGTGGCGTGTAGCCGCCATGGCCATCGGTTTTCGGCCAGAACGCGCACCACCTCTTCCAACTCGCCTTCCATTTCCGGGGCCATTTCGGGTCTCGGCTGGCGGAAGTCCTCGAAATCGGCTGCGGAAAACACCAGCATTTCGCCCGCGCCATTGTGGCGAAAGTAATCATTGCCTTGCTTGTATTTGACCGAGGACGTCCATTTGAGAAAGTCCTCTTTCTCTTCCTTCGGCTTCTGCGTGAACAGATTATAAGCCAGACGAACCGTCATCTGGTTTTCGTCGGAAAGCTTCTGGATGACGTCATAGTCGTCCGGGTAATTCTGAAAGCCACCGCCCGCATCGATGACGCCGGTGATGCCATGCCGGTTCAGTTCCCGCATGAAATGGCGCGTAGAATTGATCTGATACTCCAGCGGCAGTTTCGGCCCCTTTGCCAGCGTCAAATAAAGAATGCCTGCATTCGGTTTGGCGAGAAGCAACCCTGTCGGATTGCCGTTGAGATCGCGCGCAATCTCACCACCCGGTGGGTTGGGCGTATCCCTGTTGTAGCCAACGGCGCGAAGGGCGGCACCATTGAGAAGCGCCCGGTCGTAGAGGTGCAGCAGGAACACCGGCGTGGCGGGTGCGATCGCGTTGATTTCTTCAATTGTCGGAAGGCGCTTTTCCGCAAACTGGTGTTCGGTGAAGCCGCCGACCACGCGCACCCACTGCGGGGCAGGCGTCATCTCAACCTGCCGTTTGAGCATATCCATGGCATCGGCCAGTGAGCGAACGCCATCCCACCGCAGTTCCATGTTGAAGTTCAAGCCACCCCGCACGACGTGTGTGTGGTTGTCGATCAGGCCCGGCAGAACGCCCTTTCCCTTGAGGTCGATAATTTTCGTATCCGGCCCCGCAAGCGCCATGACGTCGCCATCGCTACCGACTTCCGTGAAGAGGCCATCCTTGATGGCGATGGCCGTCGCATTGGGATTGGCGCGGTCGAGTGTCGTTACGCGACCATTATGAAGGATGATATCGGGATGCACGGTGTTTGCTCCAGTCGAATTGGAAGCCGCGGCCTTGGCCGACAAGAAGAGGTTCGACAAAGAAAGGCTTGAAGCCCCACCCAGGAACGTGCGGCGCGTCGCCATCAGCTTTGTCCGCCGGTCGTGCCATCGTGGGATACGATGTCGACCGGGGCTTGTCCGCCCTTGGGCATATGGCCGAACATGTGCGGCTTGATGTGGGTGAGCCATGAAACAGCAGCTGGCTCCTTCGCCCATATCGTCTTTGCAAGCGGCACGATCTGCTCTCCGACAAGAATGCCGAGAAGACCGGCCAAGGCGATCACTGGTGGTGCGGGTGAACGCACGTTGAGAAGCCCGTAAATGATCCCGACGAGAAGGCCGACGGCGAGCGACAGCAGGTAGATTTTCATGGCTGAGACCTTCGATGGGGGAAGAACAGCTCTGTTGGCCACCATCGGTGGAACGAGAGACTTTCCTGCGGGCTCATTAGGCACTGAAATTTTGAAAGGGTTTCTATTTGCTGCACATTAGAGTGAGCGGGCTGGAACCAATTCCCGCTCACAATCAGTCGTCCGGTCAGCCCGCATTCCTGGCAGCGTCCTGAGCCCTCTGATAACTCTCGATCACAGCCGCATAGTTCGGTGCTGCCATCGCATAAAGCTGGGCGAGGTCTCCGGCCTCTGGACGAGCCCAGGTGCGGTGGAGTTCTGACAAGAGCGAATTTGCGGATGTCGGCTTCACTCCGCCTTGCACAAAGCGAGCTAATGAAACTCGAGACGCCATTTCACTGGGGTCGCCTGAGGCATCCATTACCGCATATACTTCGTAACCCGCTGCCCGTGCATCGAGTGCGGGGAACATCACGCATACGCTTGTCCAGACGCCAGCCATCACGAGTGTTTTGCGGCCAGTCGCCGTTACTACGCCGACGAAATCGTCGTTGTCCCAGGCGTTAACTTCACCTTTACGCGGAACGTAGACGGCGTGCGGCGCGTATTCATGAATTTCCGGCATAAGCGGGCCGTTGCTGCCGCCAGGCTCCGAAGCCGTTGTGATGACAGGAATGTCGAGGAGTGTAGCTAGTTTGGCAATCATCGCCACGTTTCTGCGGAGATCAGCGACTGCGATATCTTTTACAGTCTGAAACAAACCAGACTGATGATCAAGCAAGAGGATCACCGTATCGGACGGATCAAGCAGGGTTGCGCCACCGCCCGAGGGAAGGATGCTGGATTTGTTGGCTGAGAGTGTCATCATCATTCTCCATCTTGTTTCGTCGTGCGGCTGCAATTGGATGAATGCCTAGCGCACCCATTGTCGTAGGTGGTCCAAAACGATCCATACAAGCATCGCCTGATTTTCGGAACGGTGACCTAGATGCCTTATGTGCAACTCATCCAATCGCTTAGCTTATGACTAAAGCGCATTTGGGTTGTTCTCAATTGCGATCAAGGTCTCGTGCGACTAGACGAACGGATTGAAAAATAGACCTTCGTCTATGAATCTCGGCTAACGCAGTCCAGTGGAAAAGCGTAGTTTATGAGAACACGAGCAGCGGGGGATTACTTGAAAAATCAGACGAACTTCGACACGATCATCGACCTGATCCCTGCGATGGCTTGGTCGACGACTTCTGATGGGATGCTGGATTTTGCAAATCAGCACTTCCTTGATTTTATCGGCATGCCGCTTGCAAACATCGCAGGGGAAAATTTCTACCGCCTGTTTCATCCCGACGACGTCGCCCATTTGGGCGCCGAGTGGCAGCGCATTATGTCGTCCAAAACGGGAAAGGAAGTCGAAGGCCGCCTCAGACGCGCGGATGGCGACTATCGCTGGTGCTCTCTTCGACAAAAGCCTCATCTCGATTCCGGAGGCAATGTTTTGAAGTGGTACGGTGTCGTTCTTGATATCGAAGATCGCAAACAGGCCGAGAATGCTCTTATGGAGACGAAATCGGCACTGGCGGCCAGCGAAGAAAACCTCAGGCTCATCATCAATTCGCTGCCGGTTCTCGTATGGTCGGCGCGACCTGATGGAAGCGCGGATTTTGTGAATCAGAGTTGGCTTGACTATGCCGGGCTGCCCGCAGATCAAATCCTCGAATGGGGCTTTCTGGACCTGTACCATCCCGATGATATCCCGGAGATGGTGGAGATTTGGAAGCGAGACCTCGAACACTCAGACCACACACAGCTGAAAGGGCGCATTCGTGGCAGAGATGGGGAATACCGCTGGTTCTATTTCTCGGGCCGGAAGCTTACCGATGCGAATGGCATAGTGCGCTGGTTCGGCGTTAACATCGACATTGAAAACTTGCAATGCGCGGAAAACGCTTTGCGCGAGAGCGAGGCAGCACTCAGAGAGAGTGAGCACAAGTTAAACCTCATCATCAATACGATCCCTGCCATGGCTTGGTCCTGCACGCCGGATGGGCGGCTGGAGTACTGGAACAAGATTTTCATCGATTTTGTGGGCCTCATGATCGAAGACCTCCAGGGGTTCGGCTTCTACCGTGTGTTTCATCCCGATGACGTCGACCGTATGCGCGTGAGTTGGGAGCAAATCGTTGCTACGAAGCACCCCCATCCAGTTGACGCCCGTATCAGACGGTTCGATGGCGAATATAGGTGGTTCAACCTGCAGCAAAGCCCCTCCTTGATGCGGACGGAAATGTGGTGCGGTGGTATGGCGTCGTTGTAGATATCGAGGATCGCAAACGCGCGGAAGAGTCGCTTCGCCAAAGCCAAAGCGATCTCGCGCACGTGACCCGTTTGACCACGATCGGGGAGCTGGCCGTCTCGATAGCACACGAGATCAACCAGCCGCTTATGGCGATTGTTACCAATGCCGGGACCTGCTTGCGCTGGCTTCAAGACGGACATACTGACCTTGGGCAAGCCCGGCAGGCGGCGGAGCGCGTCGTGCATGATGGGCACCGCGCCGGCGAGATTGTCTCCAGCATACGCGCGATGGCTCAGAGATCGCCGGTGCGTATGGAGAGGACCGACTTTACCAGAGCTCTTCGTGACGTGCTTTTCCTTCTGCGGGAAGAGCTGCAATCCCGAGGCTTACAGGTCGTCACGGATCTTCCGTCAGACCCCGTCTATGTCTTGGGAGATCGCACGCAGCTACAGCAGGTCCTGCTTAATCTGATAATGAACAGCGCTGAAGCAACGCCTCCTGGCGCAGATGCATTGATCAGGGTCAAATGCACGCAGCGTCCAGGGGTGAAGTTGAAATTAATGTTTCAGATACGGGGGAAGCTATCCCCCTGCACAGCTCGACCGGGTATTTGAGGCGTTCTACACCACGAAACCTGACGGCATCGGGATGGGCCTTTCTATCTGCCGCTCTATCGTTGAGGCCCATGGAGGGCGCATCTGGGCTACATCCAGTCATCCACGCGGGAGCTCATTCAACTTCACACTCTCCAGGTTCAAGGACGCGCCCATTGATCGATGACAGGAAGAACAGACGGCCCACTGTCATCATCATTGATGACGATCAAAGCGTCCGCGAAGCTCTCAAGGGGCTGTTTGAGTCCGTGGGCCTAAGCGCTGAAACACACGGCTCCGTAAAAGAGTTCCTAGCAGCAGACGATCCCGAAAAAGCCGGTTGTATCGTTTTGGACATCCGACTTCCTGGCCAAAGCGGACTTGAGTTTCAGGAGGAGTTAGCAAAGAGCAATCTTCCTCGGTCCGTCGTGTTGATTAGCGCTCACGTCGATGTGCCCATGGCGGTGCGGGCGATGAAGGCGGGCGCCATAGACGTTCTTAGCAAACCGGTTCGGGAACAAGATCTGTTGGAAGCCGTCAACCGCGCGATCGCTCGTGACGCCGCTCGTCGAGAGGAAAAACACTGAACGCGGCCACCCGATCAAGATATTTGACGCTGACGGAGCGTGAGCGCCAAATAATGGCTTTGGTGATCGTCGGTAAACTTAATAAGCTGATTGCGGCAGAGCTTCAAATTGCTGAGCCAACGGTGAAGCTTCACCGGGGCCACATGATGCGGAAAATGAAGGCAACTTCAGTCGCTCATTTGATCAAAATGGCTGACGAACTTTTGTAACTCAAGCTCAATGGAAATGACCGGCGTTAAGCGGGAACACGTTTCGCGACGGCGCAAAATGGCCATGCGGCGCGAGCAGCCGTCTTGACGATCTGCCGGCAACCTTGTTCACATCGGCCGATGTTTAAGGCCGCAAACTTTGCAGATCACTATCGACGAAATCGAGCCGAGCGACCGAGCCCATCAGACAAGATTTCCATCTCACAACTTGAAGTTCTTCCGGTGAAATGCCTGCCGGAAGCCTACTTTCCTGAGGTTATCAAAGGAAATGTTCCCTTCTCCAACTACAGGTGCCAATGTCTCAACGGCAAATGTCGACACCCCGTTGCCGAGCCCATGTTCGATACGGCTTTTAATCAGGGCTTTTTGAACGCCGCGATTTCGTGACTCCGGAACTGTAGTGCCGCCGCCTAACCATGCGTAGGTATCCGACTGATACATGGCGGCCGTCCCGACTGGATAGTCGCCATCCAAAGCGAAAAACACGACCAGCCCACTTTTCCAACGATTGCTGCCCACAACCTCGTCAGGGTCGAGGGAAAGTTAAAGCCTTTGCACACCATCGATCCGAAGAGCGCAGCTTCCTCAACATGAACGAGTCGCGTTCGGAAAGAGTTGGGCTCCGAAAGGTTCGCTAATGAGCCGTCGTAGACAAGCTTCGCCCAGCCGACACCGTATTCAAGCAGACCCTTGGCGAGGATCCAATCTTTAGTTCCGGCTGTAGCGCGGTCCATATTTACCTGAAAAAACCGGTTTCCGGTCTTCCCATTCATCCACCCATAGGCTTCCTCAAGATCATTCACCGAGTTCAGTCCCAATACACGGTTCAGACCGATGGCCGGCGCGCTTGGCAGCGTTATTGCGCATCCACCGTTGATGGGCAGGCATTCAAAATGCTCTTTGGACTTGAGCGTTGCTGGTGAGACATTGTACAGATCGACGAAGGCTTTGACCTCGATAGCCTCTTCGTCTGCCGGATATGAACGTTGTGAAAAGTGCGAATTCAAAATGACCATGCCGACGTCTTTGACTGATGGAGATGGAAACGAGGTCGATCAGAAACCAAGCTCGCAGAGCCCCGGGTGGTCGTCGGGCCGACGACCGAGCGGCCAGTGAAAGCGACGGTCTTCCTCGCGGATCGGCAGGTCGTTAATGCAGGCGTATCGCTTGCGCATCAGGCCACTATCATTGAATTCCCAGTTCTCGTTGCCGAACGATCGGAATTATGCAAACCTGACAGCAATCCTGTTGCCATCGAACGCCCACAGCTCCGTGATCAGACGGTAATTGAGCTCCCGCCGCCATTTCCCCGTGAGAAAAGCAACGATTGCCTCACGACCATTGACGAATTCGGCGCGGTTACGCCACTGACTATTAACCGTGTACGCCAACGCGACCTTGCCCGGGTCCCGGCTATTCCAGCCATCTTCCGCAAGCCGCACCTTTTCGGCAGCAGTCTCTGATGTAAACGGGGGCAGAGGCGGTTTTGAGCGTCGGTCATTCGGATCTTCCTTCTAATCTTGCCCTCAACGCTGCATTTTCAGCTTCCAGCTGTTGCAGCTTCTGGCGAAGCGGCGCGACTGCTTGCTCAACCTGCTGTTCGGTGTAGCGGGGGATGATGTGCTGGGGACAGTTCCAGTCGTATGCTTCGAGCCGGAGCTTGAATATCCGCTCTGCACGGCCCCTATACGTCGGATCGGATACGAGGTCCGTGAGCGATTGGTCGGCGTCGAGCGTCAGCCGCTCGACGTGGACATAGACTTTGAGCCGGGTCCGTCGGACATAGTCCATGAGAAACAGACAGGCGCGGTCGTTTGCTGCAAAATTCCCTGCGCTGATGTACTGGCGGTTTCCGCGATAGTCGGCAAATGCCATCGTTTGCGGATCGACAACCTTGAGGAAACCGATTTTCCCACCGCGATGTTGAACATACGGCCAACCCGTCTCTGACACAGACGCGATATAGAAGCTGTCGCGCGTCGCGATGAAAGCGATTTCGTTCTCCGTCAAAGTATCCGAAGGCCGATCGTTCTCGCCCAGCCATATCTGGTCCACCCCCATATCCGCCTGCGCGGCTCGGACGCTTTGCGTCACGGCGACTTCCAGAAAGTGGTACGGCATACCTCGTCTCCATACTCAAGCAGGCCCGCATCAGTGGAGAATGCGGGCCTTAATCTGTCTTCAGGTGGCCAAATCCTTCGGCTAAAGTATCAGTCTTGCAAGGCCCAGTCGGCTACTTCCCAGCGCATCTGACCCCGATCGGAGACCACGCGACCAAGACCTGGGAACGGCATGTGTGTCGCAGCGATTAGGGCACCTTCCGAGGCAGCTTGTGGGAAGAAGCGATCGCGCATGGCTTTCGCAGCAGCCTGATCTTGTTCGAACAGGAAGAAGACGTCCGTCGCAGCCGGATGGACGACCGGGAAAATCATGTCGGAAACCATGATCAGGCTCTTGCCGCCATCCTCGATGCGGACGCCGATATGGCCAGGCGTATGGCCGGTCAGGTCGACAATCGAGACGCCGGGAACGATCTCACGCTCTCCGTCGATCGCTTGCAGCTTCGGATAGAGGCGTACCACCTCTTCAGCCATCTTGAAGCTGGGCTGCAGGAAATCAGGCGCTCCATTGCGCTTAGCCCGGTCGGTCCAGTGCTTGACGTCACGGCGATCTATATAGACCTCAGCATCCGGGTAATTGTTCTTACCGCCGAGAACCAAACCGCCCATGTGGTCCTGGTGCATGTGGGTCACGACAACGGCATCGATCTGGCTCGGCTTCAGACCGAGCGTGGCCAGCGCCTGCGGGAGATGCCCGGTTTCCCCGATAGAACCTGCAGCGCCGGCATCGATCAGGATGCGTTGCTTACCGTCTTCAACGAGGTATTGATTGAACAGAAAACGTACCCCGCTGGGTCTAGCCGTAAATTGGGCCTTTGCGGCCTTTTCCACTTCCGGGGCTGAGCGTCCCGGGAAATAGTTGTATGGCATATCGGCACACCCGTCCGTCAGCGCCGTCACCGTAAATCGGCCGATGCGAATCTGTGCAAACGGCGTTGTTGCGACCGGGGCTCCGGCAGCTTGGGATGTCGCAGCCTCGGCAGTCAAGTCGCTGAGCAGACTTCCGCCGAAAAGGGTTCCTCCCACGAGACCAAGAGGCAGGGCGCTCGCGAAGGCGCGGCGTGAAAGCTGAGGCATGCCATTCTCCTCTGATTGAGTCGCTGATGTTTTTGATGCCTGTGAAGATCTCGGCATTAGAAAGTTGCGCATGGCTTCCCCAGTCGGTGATTGATGTAGACAGCAGTTGACACTCGGTATCAGTTTTGCTGTTTCGGCTTTGCGGCTGTTCTGATGAGCGCTGCGACTTCGTCAGGGTGGGACAGCATTACCGCGTGGCTGCTGCGAACCTCTACGACCGCGGCCCCTGCGCGAGCGGCCATCGCGGCCTGCGCTTGAGCGGGTATCATCCGATCTTCCGTTGCGAGCAGATAGAAGGATGGCTTGGCTTTCCATGCCGCAGAGGTGATCTTGCCCTGGACGGCTTCAAGGCCCCACGGCCTCTGGGCGGCAGCCATGAACTTCGCTTCGGCGGGGTCTATGTCGGCCGAGAATGAGGCCGCAAACTTCTGCGGATCGATTTTGATGAAGCCATCCCTCGGCGGAAGGAGTGGGGCTTTTTCCGCACCGGGGACCTCTTGCGAAGCAAGGTCAAAGACGGATTCCCCGACGTCGGGAACGAAAGCTGCCAGATAAACGAGAGCCAGGACCTTTTCTTCGCTCCCGGCTTCCGTAATCACGGCGCCACCATAGGAATGTCCGACGAGCACAACTGGATGTTTCGCCTCGGCAATCACGCTTTTGGTGCGCTCAACATCCTGATCGAAGGTTACGGCAGAGTTCTGAACAACGAGAACCTGATAGCCTTCCTCCGACAAGGTGTCATAGACCTTTCGCCAACCGGAGGCATCCACGAACGCGCCGTGCACGAGCACTACTGAAACGGATTCGGTTAGAGGACGAGAAGTAGCCATTGCGCGAGCTCCCGGGTTACACGATTTGACCGATCTGTCCGCGAAAGCTCAGCATTGAGTTTTAAGCGGATATAGCATTGGCTTCGATGAGTGTGATGTCGCACGGGCAATGCCGGCGTGCCCCACTCGCTTGAAGGCCATTTGTAGGGCTGATGAGGCCAACTCTCAATTGAGACATTGGTCCCCTCCGACTAGACGAAGGGACTGCTGAAATAGACGTTGGTCTATAATCTCAGCTAACCTAATATCTCGGAACAGCGTAATTTTCAGCCCCGCATCAGCATTACAGCCAGCACCGGGGCAGACCCAAAACACACTGACGCGAGATCGTGTCCCGCTGCGTGTTTTAACTTCGCCGTGACTTCCGAACGGAGCCGAAAATTGATCAGGGATCAAGATCCTCGCGAGCGAGCAGCGCAGATGTGGGACATTGCTGCAAGGTCGCGGCCTGGGAAGGGGCACGCCGTCGCCAATGCTGAGACGCACTGAACCGTCCTAACCTATCTCCGAAGGAGATCGCGGCAACAGCGGGCGGCACGGGCAGCCAAATTGCCGGCCACAGCGAGACGTGGCTGACGGCATCCCATCTGGCTGCCGAGACCAACAAGCGGTTTAAGATGGGTTACGCGGCAGATTTGGGGCGGACAAATCCTTCCTCAGCATGTGAAATAGCTGAACGTCCGCCTTGAGCGGAATCGAACCATCGACCCCTGCCTCGGATCTCGCTCAGCAATTGAAATCTCTTCGATTAGGGCAAGTGGCGTCGGGGTTCTGTTGCTGGCTTTTCACCGGATTTGCAACCTGGATGATCATATCACAGATCTGGGACGGAGATGGGCAGGCAGGTTAACCTGACGACACCCTGCTGCTCATGACCGCCAATGCGGTTGCCTCGTCGGTAATGACGACATTCACATATTTTGCACGCAGGCACGACAGGACTGCGTCGCGTTTTCCAGACCGGCGGCAATTCCGATGGAAAGCACCCGGCTGCGGCATGATTCCAGACTGATTCCGATCGTGCGCGCATTGAGTTCGGGATCGACGATGTTCCCCTCGGCATCGATATATCGGCTAAGGATATCACCGACGGCACCGTTGCGTTTGAGCTGCTCATGCTGTTGCAGCGATACATATCCTGACTGGATCAAAACGGAGTCTTGCACCATCGCGCCGATGCCGAAGCAGATCACCGGGACACGCGCCGCAAAATCCAGAACTGCCGCAATGGTCGGGTCGTGTTCCAGTGCCTCCTTGGTCGAGGCATGTCCGAAGACAGCCGGCACGGGCAGCAGGGTTGCGATGCCCTTTCCAGCGCTGGCGAACAATTCGGCGACGTTGTTTGTCTGGGGTCCGGAGTAGCGCACATTCATGGAGCCATTGAGCAGCACGACTTCGACGCCCTCATTCCAATAGGGCGGCAGGCGGCGGGCGACCGCGGTCATCGTGCGTCCCCAGGAGATGCCGATTGCCGGAATCTTCCCGAGTCCGGAGAGATACTGCCCCGCCGCCCGCGCGACACTATCAAGAACCAGCGCCGAATCCTGATCGCCACCGCTTGGCACGATCACGGCTTCCTTGATTCCGAAAGCGGCCTCGAACCTGCTTTCGAGACCCGGCAGGCGCGGCGTATGCGGCACGATCTCGATGCGGACGAGCCCCGTTTCCTTGGCCTCCGTCAGAAGGCGCCTTGCCTGCCAGCGTGTCAGCCCCAGCTCTATCGACAAGTCGCTCATGGTCATGTCGAGATGGTAGTAACGCTTGGCAACCTGGATCATCAGTTGTTCGCGCTGCTCGGGGGTCAGGGAACGGAACTGAATCTCACGGTCCAGACGGTCAGGTTTCATGGCCAACTATCCCTTCAACTGGCCCGTTGCCAAGCGCCGGGATTGCGGCGTCAACAGTTCCGTCGCCTCCAGATATTCGCCAAGCAGCTGTTGATAGGTTGCGTGGGCCATCATGTCGGGATCGATCATGACAGTCTCCTGCCGCACCGCGTCCGCCGCGGCAAACAGATCGGCGACGAGGCCGGAACCAGCCGCGGCGGCGGCGGCGGCGCCGATGATCGTCAGATTTGCCTCCTTCGGAAGCTCGACCGGTATACCGATGGCATCCACCGTCGCCTGCAGCCACAGCCTGTTCTTGGCATAACCGCCCGATGAAACGATGCGCTCGACTGGCACGTTGAGATCATGTACCCGCTTCAGCACGTTGGCGGACGCCAGCGCCACCCCTTCGATTGCCGATCGGTACATGCTGGCACGATCGTGTCCCAATGACAGACCGATGATGGCCCCCGAAGCAGCGGCTCGCGATAGGGCGTCCGGTTGCCCATGAAATAATCGAGCGTCAGAAGACCGGTGCCACCCACCGGTATTGCTGCTGCCCTTTCCCGCAACGCCGCGCGACCATCAGCGTCAAGCTCGAAGAGGTTCTTTTCGAACCATGTCAACACCGAACCGGCCGACACCTGGCCAGCCTCCACAAGCCAGTGATCATCGACCAACGCATGGGGATAAGGTCCCCAAAAACCCTGCATCGGCCGCTGCACATCAAGCTGAAACAACTGGACGACGGAGGTGCCGCCGATCATCAGCATCTCGCCCGGCTTTATCGTGCCCGCGCCGAGCATACCGATATGCGCGTCGATCCCCCTTGGGATAGGACCGGCCGGTCGGAAAGACCGAGATGCGCCCGAGCGCTTTCGCTGATCCGGTCGATCGGGGCACCAACGGCAAAAATCTCTGGCGGAAGCTTGTCTTCTAGCCCTGCGACGCCAAACTCCGCGTAAAGCTCAACCGGAAAGCGTTGCCGGACAGAATCATAGTTCCATTTGCAGGTGGCATTCATGCGCGAGCCGACCCAGCCACCGGTTAGCATGAAATTGATATAGTCCAGGCATTCGCAGAGGATATCAGCTTCGTCGTAGATGTGCCGCTCATGGCCGGCCAGCCACATCGCCTTGGAGATCAACCACTCCGATGCGTTGGCGCCACCGACATAGTCCATGACTGGATTCTTCGAGGCGCTGCTGCGGTCGGCCTCGGCAGCTGCACGGCAGTCCATCCACAGCAGCGCTGATCGCAACGGTGTCCCATCGCGCTTACAAGCGACAACGGTCGAGGCCGTGGTGGCCACGCAGATGCCGGCGATTTCGGGCATATCCAGTGTTTGCATCAATGCCCGGGAGGCCCGGCCCAGCGCGCGCCACCAGTCGAGCGGTGATTGTTCCGCCCAGCCGGGACGCGGATAGACCGTTTCATAAGGCTCCTCGCTCTCTCCCAGCATTCGACGATTTTCGAGGTCGAAGATGCCAACCCGAACGCCGCCCGTGCCAAAATCAAGACCGAGGAGATAAGCCATGCAAATGCTCCGATGCTTCTGTTAAGGGCGGAACATGATCTTCGAGAAGAATTCGGTCTTGTTCTTGATCTTATCGAACATGGCGGGCAGTTCCTCCAGGGAAGCTCATGCGTGATCATGAATTCCCACCTCAGCCTGCTAGTGGCGAGCATGTCAAGCGTGACCGTCCATTGCTTGCCTGGATAGGGCGCACCGAAGGAATTCCATGCCCCGTGCAAGGAAACTTCCTGACGCAGGAAATGCTGGAACGTCTTGTTTTCCAACGTCACGTCGGCGACCGGAATGCCGATGAACACGACATGGCCACCCGGTGCTGCAAGTTTTGCCGCAGTATTGATCGAAGAATTGTGGCCAGCCGCCTCGACGATGATGTCGTATTTCATATCCGCAGGGATGGTGTCCGTGACGAGGAAGGTGTGCTCGGCACCCGCCTCCCGCGCCTGGGCCAGTTTTTCCTCCGACACGTCGATGGCGACGACTTCGGAACAGCCCATGAGTTTCATCCACTGGATGGCAAACAGGCCGATCGGGCCGCAACCGATCACGGCACCACGCTGGCCGGCAGTGGGCGGAGCCTTCCAGATGGCATGCAGCGCAATGGATGCCGGGTCGATCATGGCTGTCGCTCGCGGATCCATGCCCTTGGGCGCGCGCAGCAGATTGCCCACGGGTACGGCGACGAATTCGGTATAGGCGCCATCGCGGCGCGAGCCGAAATAGTCATAGTCGCGGCATCGGGAGAAGTTCCCCGTCAGGCATTGGTCGCAGGCATAACATGGCAGCATCGGCGGCACGCCCATCAGCTCGCCGATCGAGAAGCCCTCCACGCCCTCGCCGATTTCCGTAATGTGGCCGGAAAATTCGTGGCCACAAACAATCGGCATCTTGTGGGCCCCCTTGATCAGCATGCGGGGAATATCGGAACCACAGACCCCGACAGCGGCGACCTTAAGCATGACATGGCCCGGTTTCAGCTTTGGTTTAGGGATATCTTCAAGACGAATATCGCCGGGAGAGTACATGACCGCTGCGCGCATTTGGCTGTTCCTGTCTTCTAACAAAATATGCAGCGCTTCAGAGCTGCTGGGTAAAGGCATCGGTAGCAATGATCGCGTCGCGAACAATGGCAACGGATAGGGGAACGGCGACCTTCCATGTCGGCGACCTCGGCAACAGCGCCGCCTCCGCCACCCGCTCGATATCGGCCTTGCTTGCGGAAGCCAGATTGAGATCGGCAAGCCGCGTCGGCAGTCCCAAACTGCGGCAGAAAAGGGCCATTTCGCTGACTTCGGCGAGAGGCCGGCCTTCGAGCATCAAGAGGCACAGGACCCCGAACGCGACCTTCTCGCCGTGAAAGAAGGCATGCGTTTCGTCGAGCACGGTGAGGCCATCATGGATACCGTGAGCGGCGGAGACGCCGCAATTCTCAAAACCGAGGCCCGACAGCAAGGTGTTGGCTTCGATGATATTTTCGACGGCTAGGGTCAACGCGCCTTTCTCGGCAGCAAGCTTGGCGGCCAGCGCATCGCGCATCAAGACATCGTGGCAGGCCCGGGCAATGGCGATGCCGGCTGTCGGCGGCAGCATATTTGGTTTGACCAGGTTGTTTGAGTTGGAATCGAGATTGGAGCGCGCCTCGAACCAGGTCGAAAGAGCATCGCCGATACCAGAGACAAGGAAACGAACCGGCGCGTTGACAATCACCGCGCTGTCGACAATCACCATATCCGGATTGCGACCGAGCGAATGCGCCTCCTGATAAACCCCATCCTCCGTATAGCGAACGGCGACAGCACTGCACGGCGCATCGGTGGACGCAATGGTTGGCACAATGACGATCCTGGTTGCTGTCGCGATAGCCGCCATCTTGGCGGTATCGGCCGTCTTCCCGCCGCCGATACCGACGACGACCTGCGCTCCAGATGCCTTCACCAGGCCGGTGATCCGGTCGATTTCGGCGCTTGAACATTCGCCGTTGAAGCGTTCGATCTGAAAGATGAGGCCAGAGGCTTCCATCGTCGTTTTCAGGACGTCGCCATACTGGTTCACGACAAAGGGATCGGCGAGCAGAAAGGCCCGCGAGCCCAACTGCGCGACATGCTCGCCAAGCCGCGCAATTTCCCCGGCGCGCTGAATATATTTGTTCGGCCCGCCATAGGACCGGCCACCCAGATTCCCCTTATCGTCCGCCACTGAAATCTCCTTCCCACTCACAAAAGTGGAGAAACGTGTTGATATCGACCCGTGGCCTGCTTCCAGCGGAGCACACGCCCATCATCACCAGCCGCCGTTTACGTACCCGCCATCCACGGGCAGCGTTGTGCCGGTGACATAAAGTGCTGCAGGGGATGCAAGGAACAGGCATGTTCCAACGAGATCATCGACCGAGCCCCAGCGCTTGAGGGCGGTCCTGTGTTCGATCTTGCCTGCCAGTTCTGGCACCGACCAGATGTCTTGGGTCATCGATGTCTTGTGATAGCCGGGCGCGACGGCATTAACCCGGATACCGTCCGGTCCGAACTTGTGGGCCAAGGCGCGCGTGAGGCCGACGATGCCGGTTTTGGAAGCGCAATAGGCCGGCACCCTGTCATCGGCGAGGTAGGACAACATGGATGCGGTGTTGATGATGGCGCCCTTGGATACCTTCAAGAGCGGATACGACGCCATGGCCAGCCGCATGGCGCTGTTCATATTGACGTCAATCACCTCCAGATAGGCGTCCTCGTTGAACTCCTCGTCGGGTTTGACGATACCTGCAGCATTGATCAGCACGGACAGCGAACCGAGCGACGGCACGAATGCATCAATTGCCGAGCGGTCCCTGACATCGAGTTTTTCGAAACGAATTGCCGACAGGGCCGGGTCCTTGCGGGCGCGGTCGATTTTGTCCTGTGATGTGCCGGTTGCCACCACCTGCGCGCCCATGCCTGCAAAGCCCTGGGCAATCGCCAGGCCGATACCGCTGGTCGCGCCAGAGACAAGTACCGTCTGGCCGGCGTAGAGATCCTTACGGAACGTATCCAGTATGCCTTGCATGCGCATTTCCTCCTGAGTTTTCTTTTTCTGTCGCCGGCGTCGATCTACCAGAGCGTATAGCCGCCATCGGCCGCGACGATCGAACCGGTCATCAAGCTCGATGCGTCCGACGCCAGGAACAAAATGACGGCCGCGATTTCCGGCGGCTGGCCCATGCGGTTCATCGGCGTATTGCCGACCCAGTGCTTCATCATCTCCGGATCGTCATAAACGTAGCGGGTGAGGTCCGTTTCGATATAGGTCGGAGCCACCGCATTGACGCGGATGTTGCGGGTCGCCCATTCCGCCGCAAGTGACCGTGTCAAATGGTGGACCCCGGCTTTGGAGGCATTATACTGCGCCTGTTCCTGGGGACGGTTGACGATATCGGCCGACATCGAACCGACATTGACGATATTGCCGCCACCCTGATCGATCATCGCCTTGCCGAACGTGCGGCAGCACCAGAAGACGCCATTGAGATTGACGTCGATAACCTTCAGCCACGTCGGATCGTCCATGGTCTCGGCCGGGCGGTTGGAGATTGCGATGCCCGCATTGTTGACGAGGATGTCCACCCGCCCGTGCTTTTCGGTGATCGACGCATGCACGGCCTCCACCGCGCGCGGGTCGGTGACGTCGAGCACGGCGCTGTCGACCTGGCGCCCCTTCGCATTCAAGTCTGAAGCCGCCTGGGCTGCCGCGTCCCCGTTCATGTCGGTAATGATGACCTTGGCTCCCGCCTCGCTCAGCGCGTCCGCCGTGGCAAAGCCGATGCCACGGGCAGCGCCGGTGATGACGGCGGTTTTTCCCTTGAGGCTGAAAAGTTCGAGATACATAAATGCTTACTCCCCTGAGGATGGTGATACGACCAACCGGTCAAGCTCGTCATAGAGGGACTGGCTCTGGAAATAGAGCTTGTCAAAAATCGGCTGCATCCGGTGATAGCGTTCCTGCCATGCAGGGTCTGGATATATCTCCTCGGCGTATCGAACGATCCCGGTTACGGCAGCGTCCAGTGTGGAATATTGCCCCGTGGCAACCGCGCCCATCACGGCGCAGCCCAGGATTCCGCATTCCTGCTCCACCGGCACGACGATCGGCACGCCGTAGGTGCTTGCCTTGACGCGCAACCAGAGTTCGGTCTTGGCGCCGCCGCCCGACGCGATGACGCGCTCAATTTTCTGACCGGCCGCCTTTTCCATCATCCTCAAATGCCGTGCCCCAGCAAACGCCACACCTTCCAAAATTGCCCGGTTGATATGGGACAGCGTATGGGCGGCGCCGAGCCCGAAAAACTGGGCGCGCGCATTGCGATGCGCCCCAAGTCGTTCACCGGTCAGGAAAGGCAGGAAGAACAAACCGTCTGAGCCGACGGGAGCTTGCGCCGCACGCGCCACCAATTGATCATAGCTCTCTCTGCCCTCATGCAGCGCCCGGCGCGCCCAGCGCATGGCATCGCCGCCGCTTTCAAGCAGCGCAAACGGCCCCCAGTTGCCTTCGATTGTCGCAACATTGGATATATCCGGGTCCAGCAGCGGCGCAGCTGCGATAAGGGTCAGGATGCAAGACGTGCCCGTGACATCGGAGACCAGACCGGGTCTGCACGTGCCCGAGCCCAGAAGGGCAACGGGATAGTCTGCACCACCGACCAGGACGGGTGTGCCGGCCAGAAGTCCTGTTTCCAGCGCTGCGGCCTGAGTAACAGCACCGAGAACATCCAGCGAATTGCGGATCGGCGGCAGTTTGGCTGGATCAAGGCCGAGGCGCTCTGCCATGGATTGAGACCAGGTGCGCGTGGCCGGGTTCATCAGGAACGAACAGGATGCATCGCCCTCGTCCATGGCGATTTCACCGGTCAGCCGCAGATTGATATAGTCCTTCGGCATGAGAACGAACGCTGTCCCCCGATACGCCTCGGGATCGTTATCGCGGAGCCAGGCGAGCTTGAACGCCGGCCAGGCTGGTGTTGGCGGATTGCCGCTTTCGGCAAGATAGCTTTCCGGCGCATTGGCCTTCTCGAAGTCTTCGACAAGATCGATCGTTCGCTTGTCGTTCCACAGGGGCACCAGATCACGCGTGAGATTGCCGGCATCATCGACCAGCACCGTCCCGTGCATCTGGCCGCAGGCGACCAGAACGGAAATGCGCGCCTTCGCGTCCGGTATCTGCGAAAGGACCTCGCGAATGGTGGCGACGACGCCAGACCACCAGTCGGATGGGCGCTGCTCGGCCCACCCAAACCGCGGCACGATCTGGTCGTGCTCGCGCGCGGCAATGGCAACGATCCGGCCCGCGCCATCGACAAGCGCCGCGCGCACGCTTCCTGTGCCGACATCGATAGCAAGTGTGAGCGCGGAGGTCATATGAAATGTCCCTTATCGGCTCAGCGCTTCAGCGAACCGGTGCTGTACTGAAGGAGCATGGCGATGACGATGATGGCGCCCATATAGACCTGCTGGTGATAGCCGGGGACACCCGCCAGGTTCATGATGTTGGCAATGATGCCCATGACCAGCGCACCTAGCAGCGTGTTGATCACACCGCCCTTGCCACCCATGAGGCTCGCTCCACCGATAACGACTGCCGCGATCACATTGAGCTCTGCACCGACGCCGACCTGTGCTGAGCCAACGCCCGTACGGCTGGACGAGATGATGCCCGCGACCGCCGCGAGAACGCCCGAGATCATGTAGACCGCAAGGATGTAGCGCGGCACGGCGATGCCGGAGAGACGAACTGCCTCCTCGTTTGAGCCGATGGCCGTGATGAGCCGTCCGAAGCGGGTGAAATTCAAGATGATCCCGCCCACGATGAACACGGCGAACATCAGCAACACCGGCTGCGGTATACCGAACAGGAAGCCCGAGCCAAACCGGCTGAACGCCGCTCCCGCCTCGGCCAGAGGAATTGGTCGGCCTTCGGAAATGATCAGAGACAGGCCACGGGCAATCGCCATCATCGCCAGCGACATGACGAAGGATGGAAGTTTCAGATAGGCGATAAAGCCCCTGTCACCATGCCGCAGACCGCGCCGGACAAAAGCACCATGATGATCGTGGGCATCGTGCCAAATCCCGAAATCGTGCAGAAATATCCTGTCAGCACGGAGCCCAGTGCCATGATCGAGCCGACGGAAAGGTCGATGCCGCGCGTTAGGATGACGAACAGCATGCCGACGGCCATGATACCCGCGCCTGACGCCACCTGGCGCAACACGTTGAGGATATTTCCGCGGGTCATGAAGCTGTCGGACCACAGCGTGGCAACGACGACGAGCACCAGAAAAATCGCCAGAGTGCCGAAGCGCTGGATGACGACGCGGAAGTCGACAGATCGCTTTTCGTCTCGCTGCGTGACGGGGTCTGTTGTGATGGTCATCAGTGGCTACCCTGATTTGCGGTTATGGTGCTGCCCGTCATCGACAGGCCAAGCAGGTTTTCTTCCTTGTAGTCCTTTGGCAGAAGCTCGCCGCGGATCTGGCCCTGCCCCATAGCAAGCACGCGGTCGCACAGACCGAACAGTTCCTGATGCTCCGACGAAATCACCAGCACCGCCTTGCCGTCCTCGGCGAGCTTGTTGACCAGAGCATAGATTTCGGTCTTTGCGCCCACATCAACGCCGCGGGTCGGTTCGTCGAGAATGATCACATCGCCATCCGCATGAAACCATTTGGCGAGCACAACTTTTTGCTGGTTGCCGCCCGACAGGCTCGACACGGGGGCATCGACGCTTGATGCCTTCAAACGCAGGCTCTCTCCGAGTTTGGTGACATCGGCCCGCTCCTTGCTTTGCTTTAGGAAGCCGAATGCGTTGACCACAGAAGACATCTTGGCCATCGTCGAATTGACGCGGATCGGCTTGTCGAGAATGACGCCCTGGTGTTTTCGGTCTTCCGGCACCAGTGCGATGCCGGCCTTGACGGCATCCTTGGGTGAGCGCGGCTTGAAGGTTCGGCCTTTCAGCGTGATCGTCCCACTTTCCAGCCTATCGGCTCCGAAGATGACACGGGCAACCTCTGTGCGGCCTGATCCGATCAATCCTCCCAGCCCGACAATTTCGCCGGCTCGGACGGAGAAGCTGACGTCACGCACCATGCGCCCGGCATTGAGGTTCTCGACCTTGAGCAATTCCTCCCCGATCAAGCGTTTTGCGCGCTCTGGAAACATCGTCGCGATCGGTCGGCCGACCATCATGCGGATGATGTCATCGACCTTGACGTCGCCGGTTGCAACCGTTCCGACGTTCTGTCCGTCCTTCATGACCGTCATTCGGTCGGCGATATCGAAAACCTCATCGAGTCGGTGGGAAATATAGACGACGCCGACGCCGCGATCGCGAAGACCACGAATGATCTGGTGCAGCTTCATCGCGTCCTGCGCGCCAAGCACGGCGGTCGGCTCGTCGAACACGATGATCTTGATGTCCTGCGACAAGGCCTTGGCAATTTCCACGACCTGCTGATGGGCAACCGCCAGCGACCCCGCGGTGCGACCCGGATCAATCTGGAATCCAAGCCGATCGATCAGATCCTTGGCGCGTCTGCGCAGACTTGAATGGGAAATAACACCTGGAAGTTCACCGAGGAAAATGTTCTCCGCGACGGTCAGGTCTGGTGCAAGCGCCAGTTCTTGATGGATGACGACGATACCGAGCGCTCTTGCTGCCCGCGGGTCACGAAAGATTACTGGCGCGCCGTCGATAATGACCTCCCCATGACTGGGAACCATCTCTCCGCCCAGCACGCGCATCAAGGTTGATTTTCCAGCGCCGTTCTCGCCGAGGAGTGCATGGACTTCCCCGGACGGACATCGAAATCGACGGACCGCAGCGCATGGATGCCGCCAAAGGACTTGGAGATTGACTTGAGTTGGACGAGTTCGGTCAAGGGCGCACTCCGGACTGATAGTAACGAGACGACGGCGGAACCGTCGTCTCGTCATTTACGACTTTACAGTCGTCTCGGGAGGAATCGGATCAAAAGACAGCGTCGGCGCGGTAGAACTGGTCGACGTTCTCTTTCGTAATGACGGCGGGTGTCGTCAGCTCAAGCTTCGGGGTATCGGCACCGAGTTCACCCTTGACTGCCTTGAGGCCGATATCAACGGCCGTGCGTGCGACCAGATCCGGGTCATTAAGGCCTGTCGCGCCGTATTTGCCTTCCTTGATCAACGCAAGCGCTTCCTTCTGACCATCGGCAGCGGCGAGCGCCAGCACATCGGTCTTGCCCTGGGCTTCCAAAGCCTTCATGGCGCCGAGAACCATCGAGTCATTCTCCCCGAGAACGACATTGGCATCGGGATGTGCCGTCAGCAGATCTTCCATGGCAGCAAGGCCGCCTTCGTTCGACCAGCCCCCCAGCCCTGACCGACGACTTCGAAGCTCACCTTACCATCATTCACGAGTTGGCCTTCGACCAGGCCCTTGAAGACGCCGAGACGACGATCACGGCCAACTTCATTGCCCTTATCACCGGAGAGCAGGATGATTTTCATCGGCTTGCCCTTCATGCTGTTGGCAAGCCACTGGCCCACGAGGTAGCCGTTCTGGTCGTTGGACGAGCGGACCTGAGTAACGACGTTCGCCTTGGTGCTGATGGAGGAATCCATCACCACGACCTTGACCCCTGCCGCCGTTGCGGCATCGGCTGCAGAGACGAGGCCTTCAGGATCGCGCGGATTGAGGATCAGAAGGTTAACCCCTTTGGCGACCATATCCTCGACGTCGGCAATCTGTTTGGACATATCGTTCTGGCCATCGGCAGTGGTCACCTCGCAGCCGGCCTTCTTGGCCTGATCTTCAGCGGCAGCAACCTGAGCCGCGAAATAGGGGCCCCCAGCGTGTACATGGCGATACCGACCTTGCAGTCGGCGGCATTGGCTGCGCCGATCGCCGCGACATTCATCGCAACAGCGAGCACACATCCCGACAGTGTAATCTTCATGGTTTCTCTCCTCCGATTTCCATGACAACGGAAGCAGCGGGGCCTCCTTTTTGTAGTTAAAATACATTTCTTTATTCCGTCAAGCGGTATTTTCTTCCCATATTTGACCAGTTTGCACATTTGTACAGGATACCGCGGCGCAATATGCGTGTTTTGCGCTGCGACAGCGCCCGCAGTCAAAAATTTTCTCAATCCGGGTTGCTCCGCCATTCTTATTATGTAGTATTACTACAGTTTCTGTTTTGGGAGTGATACGCATGGCCCTGTTCGAGCCGGGTGTTGGGTATGTTGATATTTCATCCGGTCAGCTGAAAGGCGCGACCAACCGATATGTGAAAACATTCAACGATCTCGAAGGTCTGTACTGCGATATGCAGGCATTTCAGGCGCTGGCATCAGAGCGCGGAAATGAGGTCGCGTATGAGGTGACGGACTTCAAGGCGTCCAGCAATCCCGGTGATATCATCATCGGGGTGACCCGCATGGAGCCCGGCAGGGTCGGCGACGAATACTACATGACGCGGGGCCATATCCATGCACGCCCCAATCGGCCCGAAATGTATTATGGCGAAAGCGGGCTGGGCGTCATGCTTTTGGAATCGCCGGACGGACAGGTTCGGACGATCGAAATCGGCCCGCGCACGATGTGCTACGTGCCGCCCTTCTGGATTCACCGGTCCGTCAATGTTGGCCGCGAACCTCTGGTCATGACCTTCTCCTATCCCGCCGACTCAGGGCAGGACTACGACATCATCGCCAAGGCCGGAGGAATGCGCAGCCGGATCGTCGATGATGGTCAAGGCGGCTGGAAGACGATCGACAATACGGGATACCGCGCGCGGCCGCAGACGCTGGTCGACAGCATCATGGCCATGCTTGATTGATCGTGCGGCCAGGAGAGATAGAATGACGGACTATGCCCCCGCCACCCAGCCAACGCTCTATTTTATCGGCGTGACGACGGCCAAGAGCTCGATCATGTCGGTGTTTCCGGCATGGGCAGATTATCTTGGCCTCGAGAATTCAGTGATCCGCGGCATCGATTTTCCGCTGCATGACGCGCCTGAGGCTTACAGGGAAGCGGTGGCCTTCATTCGCGATGACCCGATGTCGCTGGGTGCCTTGGTCACCACGCACAAGATCGACCTTTTCAATGCCTGCAAGGACATGTTCGGCGAGATTGATCCGCATGCCCGCCTGATGGAAGAAACGAGCTGCATTTCCAAACGGAACGGCAAGCTTGTGTGTCACGCCAAGGATCCGATCTCTTCGGGCTTGGCGCTCGATGCATTTTTGCCCGACGGCTACTTCGAGAGGACGGGTGCCGAACTGTTTTCGATCGGTGCCGGCGGATCGACCATCGCGTTGACTTGGCACATGATGCACAGCCGCCGCGCCGGTGACAGGCCGTCCCGTATCGTCGTGTCTAACCGTAGCCAGCACCGTATCCACGACATCAGGCGGATCCACCGCGCGATGGGCACCACCCTGCCCGTGGATTATGTGCTTGCCCCGCAACCGCCCGACAATGACGCGATCGTCGCCTCGCTCACACCCGCCTCCGTCGTGATCAACGCCACGGGCCTTGGCAAGGATGCCCCGGGATCACCGCTCTCGGATGCTGTCCGTTTCCCACCCAAGTCCGTGGTCTGGGACCTCAATTATCGCGGCGATCTGATCTTCCTGGATCAGGCACGTGCACGGCAGCCTATCGCGGACCTACAGATCGAGGATGGCTGGATCTACTTCATCCATGGCTGGACGCAGGTGATCTCGGAAGTGTTTCACATCGATATCCCTCCAAGCGGAGCGCGATTCGACGAGATCTCGAAGATCGCGCTGAATGTCACGAGAGGATAGATCATGGCGCTGAAAATCCTCATCACGCCACGCTCTTTGACGGAGGCGCCGCATCCGGCCGTGGAAGCGATGATCGGTCACGGTCTCGACGTCGTGTACGCCACCCCCGGCCAATTGCCATCCGAGGCAGAATTGCTGCAACTGGTCCCGGAAGTGACCGGCTGGCTGGCGGGTGTCGAACCGGTCTCGCCGCGGGTGATCGCCTCGGCCCCCAAGCTGCGGGTCGTAAGCCGTAACGGGACAGGTCTCGACAATCTCCCGCTGGCCGACCTGAAGGCGCGGGGTATCATGGTGCGGACGGCCGAGGGCGCCAATGCGCGCGGCGTCGCGGAACTGGCGATTGCCATGATCTTTTCCGCACTTCGTCATCTGCCCTATACGGACCAGGGGTTGAAGGCGGGACACTGGCCGCGACGACGTGGTATCGAGTTTTTCGGCCGCACGGTCGGCGTAATCGGCGCTGGCGCGGTCGGCGGCACCGTGGCGCGCCTTGCCGTTGCCATGGGCGCAAAGGTGCTGGCATTCGACCCGGCCCGGCCCGAGCTTGGAATAGCCCCCTCACATTTCCGATGGGCGACCCATGAAGAAATTTTTCGGCAAGCCGATATCCTGACGCTGCATTGCCCCCGATCGCGATGGCCGTCGGCTGGTCAACGCTGACGTTCTGAAGACAGTCAAACCGGGGCTAATCCTCGTAAACACCGCACGCGCCTCACTGGTCGATGAACTAGCCCTGGCGACGGCGCTCGATGAGAAGCGGCTGCAGACCTATTGCGTCGATGTGTTCGATCCCGAGCCGCCGGTCCACCCCGGCCTCGCCTCGAGACCCGACGTGATCGCGAGTTCGCACATTGGCGGGTATACTGAAGAAAGCGTCGATCGCGCCACCGAGATGGCAATCTCAAACCTGCTGTCAGCGCTCGGTCTGGAGCAGTCTGCATAGGCGGTCTAGGGACAAAGCAATGACCGTTTTGAAGCAAATCCCCTTCGAAGGCCCGCTCGCAAGACGGTTGGCTCAACCTCGGCCTCAAGGCGTATCGTTGTTTTGGCTGGGGCAGGCGGGCTTTATTATCGATGCCAAGGGAAGGCGGATCGTCGTTGATCCCTATCTATCGGATTCGCTTGCCGTCAAATATTGCGGCGGTGCCTATTCCCATGCCCGGATGGCATCCGCGCCTGTGACAGCTGATGAACTCGGTGCGGTGGATCTCGTCTTGTGCACGCATCATCACACTGACCACATGGACGGAGAGACATTGGAGCGCCTGGCAACGCGCTTGCCTCACCTCAAATTCGTCGTTCCTGCCGCATCAGGCCCGCTTGCTCGCCAACGCATTGGGGTCACCGGCGGACGCTTGATCGAAGTCGATGCCGGCGAGAGCGTGACCCTGCCCGGGTTCAGGCTTCAGGTCATGCGCGCTGCCCACGAAACCCTGGAGCGAGACGACAACGGCCGCCACCGCTTCCTTGGTTACGGCCTGGATTTCGGCACCGTGCGGATCTTGCATTCCGGCGATACCGTTCCTTTTGAAGGCCAGGACGACGAGATTGCGGCATTTGCTCCGGATCTTGCGTTGCTGCCGGTCAATGGCCGCTCGGAGCGGCTGAAATCGGCCGGCTTTGCCGGCAATCTGACGCTTTCGGAAGCGATGTCTCTGTGCCAGCGCTGCGGTGTCCCCGTCATGATCGCGCATCATCACGGGATGTTCGCTTTCAACACGCTGGCACCTGACGTGATCGATGCTGCTGCTGCGCAAGCCCCTGCCGCACTTGTTCGGGCCAGAGAGGGAATGGAGTTTCGTCTTGACGGCGCCTAAGCTGGAATGGCAGAAATCGCCCATGGCATTTGAAGACCTAGCGGCCCGCAATTCTGGGCAGAATATTCTCGAGATCGTGCGGCATGCGCTGCCGAAATTGCGCAAATCAGAGCGCAAGGTTGCCAATCGCGTTCTGGAAGACCCAAACCGTATCCTCAATGCGGCGCTTGCAGAGGCAGCCGCCCTTTCCGATGTCAGCGAACCGACTGTGATCCGTTTCTGCGTCGCCATTGGCTGCACCGGATATCAGGAATTCAAGCTCAAGCTCGCCCATAGCCTGGCACTCGGCACGACCGCTACACATTCCGTGCTCAGCAAGGACGATACGACGACGGAGCTGGTCGAGAAGATATTCGGCTACACGATGACCAGCCTGGATTGGGCGCGCAGTCACCTCAATACCGATGCGCTGGGTCAAGCGATTGCCCTTCTGAGCCAGGCGCGCAGCATCGAGTTCTTCGGCCTTGGTGCATCCGGTATCGTGGCGCTCGACGCGCAGCAGAAATTTCCGCTGTTCGGGGTGCCCTGCGGCGCTCAGTCCGACACGCACCAACAATTGATGACCGCCTCGATGATGCAGGCCGGCGATGTTGCCGTGATTTTCTCCAATACGGGCCATACGATAGCGATGATCGAAGTTGCCGAGATCGCGCGCAAGGGCGGGGCCCAGGTGATTGGCATCTCCGGTTCACGGGCTCCGTTGCTTGATCATTGCGATGTCGCCATACTCGTCGAAACGCTCGATAACACGGATATCTACACGCCAACCATTTCGCGCATCGCTGCCCTCGTCGTCGTCGACATTCTCTGCTCGGCCGTGGGCTTGCGCCGCGATGACGAGCACGGCCAGCGCTTCGAGAACATGAAGCAACTGCTGCGCAACCAGCGGATCGACGGCCCTAAGAGGCCTGCTTAATCGTCGAGGCTAAATGAAGTTAAAGGGCTACGGCCAAAATTGGCATGCGCGCTTCCTTTACGCAGCTTGCAGGCACGCGATCGGCTTCGGTTCTGAGTTGCCGTTTTGCATTTAATCGGAGTCTCCCTCAATTTCTGTGATTCGGTGGCAAGATTCTCGCCCTCACCAGCTTTGGGCCGGCGCGACCGTACATTGCTCGCTTCAGCATCTTGAGACGGTTGATCTGGCCTTCGGCTTAACCGTTGCTCCAAGGGCGTTCGATCGCATTTTACGGAATCAATATCACGACGCAGAACGCGGGCGAAACGCATGATGGCCGTTAGCTCGGTATCGATGGCATCGTCGATCCTTTCATCCAAGGCTTGCGAGCTGCTGCTGCGGAAGATGCTGTTGAAGCGGTATTGCCAGCTTGTTTGAGCTTTCTGCCGCAGAAATGACCGCCTGAGCCCAGTCAAATCGCTCCCGAGCACCTTGCTTCAAACAACTTGGCAAAACCGGGAATACTGCTTCGACATAGATTGGGAGCACTCGGATCATCTGATCATTCAGCCAGAACCGGGCGGCAACTGGTCCGCATCGCAGCCGGGAACGCCTAATCAAGAAAGCACTTGACGCCATTTGAATGTAGTGGTTGGATAATTGGATACAAAAATCCAGCAGGTGAAAATGTCAGGTTCTTTTGCCACCAGCGTGCATCTCGCTTCAACTGCGGAGCAGGAGGCTTATCTCCATCTGCAGCAGGCCTTGCGCATCGGCCGGTACAAGCCCGGCGACCGCCTGATTCCCGAGGAGATCGCATCTGAAATCGGCATGAGCCGCATGCCGGTTCGCGAGGCATTTCGCCGCCTTGCAGCCGATGGACTGGTGACATTGCGCCCCAATCGAGGGTGCGTGGTCGCAGGCCTCACGCTGGATGAAATCCATGAGATTTTCGAGATTCGCTCCGTTCTGGAGGGACTGGCTGTACGGCTTGCTACACCGAAGATGACGACCGAAATCTTCGAAGAACTTGAACGGCTGCTCGACCGCATGGAGCGTGCCGGAAAGTCCGGCAGCAATGACTGGGTCCTTCGTCATCAGGAATTTCACGCAATCATCTTCAATCTGAGCGAGCGCCCAAAGCTCATCCGCCAGATCACGGCCCTGCACGTCGCCATCGAACCTTACATGCGCATCTGGTTCGACTACGTCAACAAGCCACTCTCGGCACGCGAGGAGCATCAGACGCTCATTGACGCCTTACGCTCCGGCGATCCTAGCCACGCGGAAACGGTCATGCAGGAACACATAATAGCAACCCCGAACTTGCTGGCGGACTACGCCAGTCCAAGACGGTAAAGTCGCTCGATCAATTGTCCGCAGCCGGAGGAGACATCCGGCACGGGCGGGGAACCGCCGTCACAAAACGGCTCAACACGAAGAGGAAATGTCATGACGATTCGTCGCATGGCCGCGCTTGCGGCTGCTCTCACCACACTGACCTTCGGCCCGACGGCATATGCCCAGAGCGCGCCGACAGAAATCAAGATTGCGACCGAGGGCGCCTATGCTCCCTGGAATTTCACGAATGCCAAGGGTGAGCTCGACGGCCTCGAGATCGAGCTCGCGAATGATCTCTGCGCCCGGATGAAGATCAAGTGCACAATCGTCGCGCAGGATTGGGACGGCCTCATCCCCTCGCTGACCGTCGGAAAATTCGACGTCATCATGGCCGGCATGTTCATCACACCGAAGCGTCTAGAGACGATCGACTTCACGCAACCTTATGCGGTGGACCCGGGTGGCTTTGCGGTTGCCAAGGACAGCGAGCTTGGAAAGCTCGGCCTGTCGACCGAGCGTTTCGACATGAGCAAAGAAGCCGAAGCGACAACGGCTATCGAAAAGCTGAAGCCGATGCTCAAGGGCAAGATCGTCGGCGTTCAGGCGGCCACAACCATGCTGGACTTCGTCAAGAAGTACTTCGGCGACACGGTTGAAGTCCGTGAATACAAGACGACCGAGCAGCACGACCTCGACCTGGCTGCCGGCCGCATCGATGCCATTTTTGCTCAGCAGACGGCGCTTGCGGCAACGCTCACCAAGCCGGAATTTGGCGACTACACCGTTGCCGGCCCCGGCTTCGTCGGCGGCCTCTTCGGTATGGGCACGGGTGCGGGTCTGCGGAAGGAAGACACCAAGCTCAAAGACATGCTGAACGCCGCCATCGACGCCGCCATTGCCGATGGCACGATCAAGCGCATTTCTGAGAAATGGGTCGGCACAGACGTCACCCCGGTCAAGTAACCCACGGCGGACCGATGCAGCCGGAGTTCCCGCAACTCCGGCTGCAGGAATGACATAAAGGGGTTTCGCCTGCATGCTTGAAAAACTGTATCTGCTCGGTTTCGCCGAAGGCGGCTGGGGCACAGCCCTGCTCGGCGCAGCGGGAGTGACCGTTTTGCTATCGATGCTGGGCTTTCTGCTCGGAGCCGTATTCGGGGCCGTTGGCGCGAGCGGCGGGCTGTCCTCCAGACGACTGCCAAAAACCCTCGCCTCGGTTTACGGCACCATTTTTCGCGGTGTTCCGGATCTTCTCACCATCTACCTCTTCTACTACGGCGGCAGCGTGGCTCTCACAGCGATTGCCAATGCCTTCGGCTCGGGCGGGTTTGTCGGCCTTCCCTCGCTTGCGACCGGCATCATCGCCATCGGCATAATCTCGGGCGCCTATCAGGCTGAAGTCTATCGCGGCGCCTATCTCGCCGTCGAGCAGGGACAGTTCGATGCTGCAAAAGCGCTGGCGCTGTCACGCGTCCAGATGCTTCGGCTCGTGATCATTCCGCAACTCCTGCGCCACGCGATCCCCGGCCTCAGCAATGTCTGGCAGTTGGTCCTCAAGGATTCGGCTCTGATCTCCGTGATCGGCCTGGTCGAACTGATGCGTCAGTCACAGATCGGTGCGGGCTCCACGCGCGAACCCTTCCTGTTCTACATAGCCGCGGCAGCCCTTTATTTCGTCATCGCTGGCATAACCGGTCAAATCTTCCGCCGTGCAGAGACCCGCACATCTCGGGGGATCTTGCATCTATGATCGACGTCGGCTTCTTCCTGGAAATTGTCCCGCAACTTCTCTCCGGCGTCCCGCTCACCCTTAAGTTGGCCGGCACCTCCATTCTGCTCGGCTTTGCCCTGGCGCTACTGCTGGCCCTTGCTCAACAGGGCGAACATCGCCTGGTGGTCTGGCCGATCCGCACCTTCGTTGCCGTGTTTCGCGGTACGCCGCTGCTCGTCCAGATCTTCTTGATCTATTACGGCCTCGGCCAGTTCCGCCCCTCTCTGCAGGCGATCGGGCTCTGGGGACTGTTTCGCGAACCCTACTGGTGCGCAATCCTGGCGCTGACCTTGAATACTGCCGCCTATGGCAGTGAGATCCTGCGCGGCGCGATCAGGAACGTTCCGCGAGGACTGGGGGAAGCGGCCCAGGCGCTCGGCATGACGCGCCTCTTGACACTTCGGCTGGTGATCCTTCCCATCGCACTTCGCCAGGCAATTCCGGCCTATGGCAATGAAATCATCCTGATGGTGAAGGGCACCTCGCTTGCCTCGATCGTCACGTTGCTGGAGGTGACCGGAATCGCCCGGAACCTCATTTCCGAAAGCTATCGCGCGATCGAGGTCTTCCTGGCTGCCGGCACGATATACCTTTTCCTGAACTTCCTGATTGTCCGGGCACTTGCCCACCTGGAAGTCCGCATGACGCCATACCGGTCCCGGAGTTGAAGACCGGCGCAATTGAGAATACGAGGAGATTGACAAGGATGCGCAATTTCGAGAAGCCGACGCGGTCGGTGGCCGTGTCGGCCAAGGCCATGGCGGCGACGTCCCACCCCTATGCCACGCTGACGGCAGTCAACATCCTGCAGGCTGGCGGCAACGCAATGGATGCAGCGATTGCTGCCTGCGCCGTTCAGTGCGTGGTCGAACCCGGCTCCACGGGCATCGGTGGCGATTGTTTCGCCCTTTATGCTCCGAAGGGCGGCGAGCGCGTGCTGGCCTATAACGGCTCCGGCCGGACCCCGAAGGCGCTCACAATCGACTGGTTCGAAGAGCGCGGTCTGACCGAAGTTCCGCGTCAGTCGCCCTCCGCCGTCACCATTCCAGGTGCGATCGATGCCTGGACCCGCCTACATGCCGATTATGGTCGCCTGTCGCTCGCAGACGTTCTGGCACCTGCCATTCGTTATGCCGATGAAGGTTATGCCATCACGCCCCGCGTTCATCGCGACTGGGTGAAGGAAGAGGCCCTTCTCTCGACCGATAAGGCGGCAGCCGACATCTTCCTGCCGGGCGGCCGGGCGCCACGGATTGGTGAAATGCACCGCCAGCCGAAACTCGCTGCCACGCTTCGCAAGATCGCGGCCGAAGGTCGCGATGGCTTTTACACCGGTTCTGTTGCCGAAGACATGGTGGCGCATTTGAACGCCCATGGCGGCCTGCACACGCTTGATGACTTTGCCACGGCCAAGGGTGAGTATGTTGACCCGGTGACCACCACGTTCCGCGGCCATACCGTGCACGAATGCCCGCCGAATGGTCAGGGCATCATCGCTCTTCTCATTCTCAACATTCTCTCTTGCTTCGACAATACGCTCGAACCTCAGTCGGCGGACCGGCTGCACCTCGAGATCGAAGCGACCCGCCTCGCCTATGCCGCCCGCGATGCCTGGATAGCCGATCCGGCCAATGCAAACGTCCCGATCGATCAACTGCTTTCAACCGACTTCGCGCGCGGACTGGCCGAGAAGATTGATTTCACCCGAGCACTCACAGAGCTGCCCGACTTCGAGATGCCGCTGCATCGCGACACGGTCTACATCTCGATCATCGACGAAGATCGCAATGCAGTCAGCTTCATCAACTCGATCTTCGACAGCTTCGGAACCGGGCTTGTCGCACCGGAGTCGGGCGTGATCCTGCACAATCGTGGCCAGAGTTTCTCGCTGACACGCGGGCATCCCAACATGATCGCCCCGGAAAAGCGACCTCTCCACACCATCATCCCCGGCATGATGACCCGGAACGGGCGCACGGAAATGTCCTTCGGCGTGATGGGCGGCTACTATCAGGCCATGGGCCATGCGCATCTCATCTCCAAGGTCGTTGATTACGGGATGGACATTCAGGACGCGATCGACCTTCCGCGCCTGATCCCCGTCGGCGGCAAGAACCCGCGTGTCGAGGCGGAGCATACGGTCCCAGTTGAAATCCAAGCCGAACTCATCCGCCGAGGCTTCGAGATCGTGCCCGCAGAAGATCCGATCGGCGGCGCACAGGTCGTGTACATCGACTGGGAGAACGGCACCCTGACGGGCGCATCGGAGTCGCGCAAGGATGGGATCGCCCTTGGATACTGACGACGGTTGCGCAGAAACGCCGGCAAGATAAGGCCGCACCAGCACGATGTTGGCGCGGCCTTACCTTCGACTGCATTGAAACAATCACACCATATCAAAGCCCCAGCCATTTCATCTGCTTTCGCTCCTGAAACGCCTGTCCACCCTCATGTTTGTTGAAGTCGTATTCGACGATTTACTTCTCACCGGCGTAGGCTGCATAGACCGTGGAGGGTGGGCAAATGTCATCGATCATGCCGACGGAAAAGAACGCCGTCGCCCTGGCCCGCCTCGCGAAATTCACGCAGTCGAAATAGGCGAGGGTTTCGAATACCCTATCCTTCTTGTCGCGTTGCTGGGCGAACTGGGCGATCTCGGTGTAGGGCTCACGGAAGGCCACTCTCACGGCGCGTGGAAATCGCATAGGAAAGGCACATCCGGCATGGCAGCCTTGATCCATGGATCAAGCCCGGCAGCGGCAATGGACATGCCTCCGCCCTGACTGTCGCGGCAGACCGCAATCCTGGTTCTGTCGATGAAGGGCAGTTCCACCATCGCGTCGATCGCACGCACGCAGTCTTTCAGCAGGCGACGGTAGTAGTAGTCCTTCTGGTCGAGGGCCCCTCGCGTCATGAAGCCCGGAAACGACGCCGTGGACCCGACGGGGTCGGGTATCGCCGGCACTCCAGACACTGCCCTGCCCGCGCGTATCCATGCGGAAATATGCGTAGCCCGAGGCGGCCCAATGCAGTTGATCACGCGGCTGACCACGACCGCCGCCGTAGCCGATGTACTGGACCACGAGAAGGCGATCGCTCCCGAGCCCTGAGGCCAAGCGATGTGGACGACTATGGGCACGCGGGGCAGTCGATCCGCAAGAAGTTGATTCGGCGTTGAAGTCGCCCATTCAGGTGCCAGCGTATTGACCATTCCGTGTAGTCGCTGGTCTTAAATGCTGTTGCCGTCGCTGACGCAGCAAAGCCGACCTTGTTCAGCGCGAATTCAAGCTCGGACAGTCGACAGGCCGGATTGCAGGTCACCAGCACCAAGCCGGCGCGCGCCGCGGCGAATGCGTTAGCGTCCATCCGGCGCCGTCGAGTGACGGATGCCAATGCGATCACCCTGGCGGAGTTCAAGGACTAGCAGTCCAGCGGCGAAAACATCCGCGCGATCACGCAGCTCGCACCAAAGCCCAAGGCACGCCCAGCGCGGGCGATATGAGCTGGTCGTTTCGACCCATTTGTCCGCGGCTCGTTCCATTGCTTCGCCAATCATGGGGCCGGGGAGTGGCACGGCAGTCTCGGCGGAACGCAACTCGCCAAAACGTCGGTCATCAGTTCCTCCCAATTGTATCATAAGCCGCGTGCCATCAGAGCGCGTGAGACCTTTGATGCCGGCATCCGCTGCAGGTGTCGCGAGATCACCTGTCCGGCCAAACCGAGAAGTGAAAGGTCGATGCCGGTCTTAACACCCATGCCCTCCAGCATGTAGACGACGTCCTCCGTGGCCACGTTGCCGCTGGCTCCGGCGGCATAGGGGCACCCTCCCAGGCCCGCGACGGCGCTATCGATCACGGAGACTCCAAGCTCCAAACAAGCATAAATATTGGCCAGCGCCTGTCCGTATGTATCGTGAAAATGTAACGCGAGCCGGTCCATCGGCACATCTGCGGCGACGCGCTCGATCAGGCTTCGTGCTTTGGTCGGTGTCCCTATGCCTATTGTATCGCCGAGTGAGATTTCATAGCAGCCCATCTCGAACAGGCGTGATGCGACGCGCGCCACCGCCACGGCTGGAACTTCGCCTTCATATGGACAACCGAGCACACATGAAACATAGCCGCGTACCCTCACCTTATGGTGGCGCGCCTTATCCATGATTGGCACGAAGCGAGCGAGGCTATCCTCGATGGAACAGTTGATGTTGCGCTGCGAAAAACTCTGCGAAGCCGATGCGAACAGCGCGACCTCCTGGACATTGCAGGCAAGCGCGCGGTCGAACCCTTCCAGGTTGGGGGTGAGGACAGTATAGCGCACACCGGCTCGATTGCGGATTCGCGCCAGCACTTCGGCTGAGTCGGCCATTTGCGGCACCCATTTCGGCGAAACAAAACTGCCGACTTCGATACTGGTCAGGCCCGCATCGGCGAGCGCTTCAATCAGAGCGACCTTCACATCCACGGGGACAATGGTCTTCTCGTTCTGAAGCCCGTCACGGGGGCCAACTTCGACGATCCGCACATGGGGAGCAAAGCTCATAGCGCGCCCTCCTTTGCGAAAAGAACGAGTTCGGTCCCCTCTTCGACCATTTCGTCCACTTTGCAACGGACTTCGGCGATCGTGCCCTGCCTCGGCGCACTCAGCGTCAGTTCCATCTTCATCGCTTCGATGACAACCAGAGGCACGTTCTTCTCGACGACGTCGCCCGGCTGGACCATAACCTGCACGACGCGACCTGGAATCGGCGCCGCGATGCGCTCGCTTCCGGTCGCTTCCGTTACGGGTGGTGCCAGCGGGTCCTCCAGGGTCAGGACATGATTGCGGCCCTCGATAATGACGGTCAGCTCACTACCGCGCCGGACCACCTCGACCCGTCGCGAAACGCCCTCGATCAGAACACGTGCACCGGCGGCATCGGTCCGCATCTGCGCCTGCACTGTTCCCGATGGCAGATCTATGCGGAGCCGATCCTCAGGCCGCGGCCAGGTGCGGATCACGACGGGGCCCCTGTCGCCGCGCCGCAAATGCAGGTCCTGATAGCCATCTCCATTGACCCTCCACGCATCGACCTCAGCCCAGGGCGACCAGGGATCGCCCGTCTCCCGGGCTTGGGCGGCGACCAGCGCACGTCGGTCGTTAGTAACCGTCAAGACCGCCGCAGCCCAGGCAACCGGTTCAACATCATCGGTGTCTGTGTTGGTGGCGGAGAGCAGGTCATGGGCATGCCGGGCGATGAACCCGGTATCGAACTGAGCGCCTGCAAAAGCCGGATGCGCGGTGATAGCCCGCAGCAGGCCCAGATTGGTCGTGACCCCGACGACTTCATAGTGAGCAAGCGCCGCCTCCATCTGGCGCAGGGCTGCCGGACGATCCTCCCCCAGACGATCAGCTTGGCGATCATCGGGTCATAGTGGGAGGTGATGAGATCACCCTCGACGACGCCCGTATCGACACGCACCCAACCGGGAACATCGCCGGGCTGTCGCAAATGCAAGAGCTTGCCAACGGCCGGCATGAAGTCCCGCGCCGGGTCTTCGGCATAGACGCGCGCCTCGATCGCGTGCCCTCTTGGGGCAAACAGTTCAGGAAGGTTCGGCAGCGGCTCACCGGATGCGACGCGCAACTGCCATTCGACGAGGTCAAGCCCGGTGATCATTTCGGTAACGGGATGCTCGACCTGAAGTCGTGTGTTCATCTCCATGAAATAAAACTGCCCATCCTCGACGATAAATTCCACGGTTCCCGCGCCGACATAACCAACGGCCCGGGCCGCATCTACGGCAGCCTTGCCCATCGCCTCGCGTCGTTCCGGCGTCATTCCGGGTGCGGGTGCTTCCTCCAGCACCTTTTGGTGGCGACGCTGGATCGAGCAATCGCGCTCAAAAAGGGAGACGGTGTTGCCGAAACTGTCGGCAAAGACCTGGATCTCGATATGGCGAGGGCTGGTGAGATACTTCTCGATCAGCAGCCGATCATCACCGAACGACGCCTGCGCTTCGCGCTTGGCGCCCTCGATTGCCGCTTCGATTTCCTCTGCCGCGGACACAAAGCGCATGCCCTTGCCGCCACCGCCAGCGGAGGCTTTGATGAGAACCGGATAGCCGATCTCTGCGGCCTTCTGGCCGAGCAGGGAAACATCCTGGTCTTCGCCGTGATAGCCGGGGACAAGCGGGACGCCAGAGCGTGCCATCAAGGACTTGGATTGCGCCTTCGAACCCATGGCACGGATGGCGGCCTCGGGCGGGCCGATGAACACAATGCCAGCGGCCGTGCAGGCGGCGGCGAAATCGGCATTTTCCGAAAGGAACCCATAACCGGGATGGATCGCTTGCGCGCCCGATCGGCGGGCAACATCAAGGATTCCCTCTCCGCGGAGATAACTCTCGCGGGCCGGCGCCGGACCGATCGGCCAGGCTTCGTCGGCAAAGAGCGTATGCCGCGCGCCTTCATCGGCGTCGGAATAGACCGCAACCGTCGCGATGCCGAGCCGTCGTGCGGTCGCCATCACCCTGCAGGCAATTTCCCCGCGGTTGGCGATGAGGATCTTTCGGAACATCGGGGCCTCCTGCTCATTGCTGCCGCCAGGCGGGTGTCGTTTTGGCAAGGAACGCAGAAGTTCCCTCTCGGCCTTCGGTCGAGGCCCTCCGGGCTGCAATGCGCCGCCCGGTTTCCTCTGCGAGTGCTGCATCGAGGGCACGCCCCTCGCACAGAAAAATGAGATCCTTGGCATCGGCCTGGGCACCAGGGGCGCCCTGAAGCAAGGCCTTCAAGACGCCCTCGCCGGCCGTCGTCAGTTCTCCTTCAGGCACAACGTCCTGCACCAGCCCGATGTCCCGGGCACGGTCCGCATTGAAAACCTCGGCAGTTTGGAACAAACGGCGCGCCCAGCGAGGGCCGATTGCATTGATGACATAGGGACTGATCGTCGCGGGCGTGAGGCCAAGCTTCACCTCGCTGAAACAAAAGCTTGCACGATCCGACGCGATTGCGATGTCGCAGCAGGCAACAAGACCGGCGCCGCCGCCAAAAGCTGCGCCCTGCACCAGCGCGAGAGTTGGTTTGCAGAGGCGGTCGAGCATGTGCATCAGTCCAGCCAAACCAGCCGCATCGGCAATGTTCTCTTCCACAGAAAGCTGTGCCATGCGGCGCATCCAGCCGAGATCGGCCCCTGCCGAAAAACTGCGGCCGGCACCGGTCAGCACAACGGCGCGAATACCGGGATCGCCCTCGAGACGTTTGAGACTTGCCGTCAAATCCGCGATCAACACATCGTCAAAAGCGTTGTGCTGCTCCGGTCGGTTTAACGTCACAGTGGCGATGCCCCGCTCATCTACTGTTTCCAGAATACTGGTCATCGTCCTCTCCTCACATCCGGAACAGGCCAAAGCGGGTTTGTGAAATTGGTGCGTTCATGCTGGCTGAAAGCCCCAGCGCCAGCACGCGTCTTGTATCTGCGGGATCAATGATACCGTCGTCCCAAAGCCGTGCGGTCGAGTAGTAGGGATGCCCCTGAACCTCGTACTGCTCCCGGATCGGGGCCTTGAATGCCTCTTCTTCCTCGGACGACCACGTCCCACCCCGCGCTTCGATCCCGTCGCGGCGTACGGTCGAAAGCACCGAAGCGGCCTGTTCGCCCCCCATCACGCCGATACGCGCGTTAGGCCACATCCACAGAAAGTTCGGCGAGTATGCGCGGCCGCACATGCCGTAATTGCCGGCTCCAAAGCTGCCGCCGATGATGACCGTGAACTTCGGCACAGCCGTGGTTGCCACCGCGGTCACCATCTTTGCCCCATCCTTGGCGATACCGCCTGCCTCATATTTCCGACCAACCATGAAGCCGGTGATGTTTTGCAGGAAGACGAGCGGGATACCGCGCTGCGAGCAAAGCTCGATGAAATGCGCGCCCTTCTGCGCGCTCTCGGAAAAAGGATGCCGTTGTTGGCGACGATCCCGACCGGATAGCCCCAGATGTGCGCGAAACCGCAGACCAGTGTCGTCCCGTAAAGCCGTTTGAATTCGTCGAACTCGCTGCCGTCTACAAGGCGTGCGATAACTTCCCGCACATCGTAGGGGATCCGGCGATCGCTGGGGAGGATGGAGTACAGGTCCTCAGCCGCATAACGAGGCGCAATGGGAGCGCGCACTTCCACCGACGGCCGCTTCACTGTGTTCAGACTGGCAATGATCCGCCGGGCGATGCCCAGGGCGTGTGCATCGTTCTCAGCATAATGGTCTGTGACGCCGGAGACGCGGGCGTGCACATCTGCACCGCCCAGTTCCTCGGCGGTGACGACCTCGCCGGTAGCTGCCTTGACCAGTGGCGGTCCAGCAAGGAAGATCGTGCCCTGGTTGCGAACGATGATGGTCTCATCGGACATGGCGGGCACATAGGCACCGCCGGCGGTGCAGGATCCCATGACCACGGCGATCTGGGCAATGCCCTGCGCCGACATATTGGCTTGGTTGTAGAAGATGCGCCCGAAATGATCTCTGCCTGGAAACACCTCGTCCTGGTTGGGCAGGTTGGCACCTCCGCTGTCGACCAGATAGAGGCATGGCAGCCGGTTCTGAAGCGCGATTTCCTGGGCGCGCAGATGCTTCTGAACGGTCATCGGGAAGTAGGTGCCGCCCTTCACCGTTGCATCATTGGCGATGATCATACATTCCCGTCCGCAGACCAGGCCAATCCCCGCGATGATGCCCGCGGACGGGATCTCGCCGCCATAAAGTTCATAGCCAGCGAGTTGCCCCACCTCCAGAAATGGGGAGGCCGGATCGATCAAGGCGCGGACGCGGTCCCGCGGCAGCAGCTTGCCCCGTGCCAGATGCTTCTCACGGGCGGCCTCGCCACCGCCGAGCCGCACACGATCCGCCTTGGCGCGCAAGTCCTCGACAAGACCGCGCATGGTCTCGGCATTGGCGCGGGCTGTATCCGAGCGCAGGTCGATCGCCGACTCAATAACGGGCATGCAAGCCTCCTCCAGAACCAAGTTTTGTGTGCCGTGAAGCGAAAACAGGGTGCACCAGCGCCCTAGGCGGTTTCGTCGAACAGTTCGCGGCCGATCAGCATGCGGCGAATTTCACTGGTCCCGGCTCCGATCTCGTAGAGCTTGGCATCGCGCAGGAGGCGACCGGCTGCAAACTCGTTGATGTAGCCATTGCCGCCGAGGCACTGGATCGCATCGAGCGCTATTTGCGTCGCCCGCTCGGCGGCGTAAAGGATACAGCCGGCGCTGTCCTTGCGGGTGGTTTCTCCGCGATCACAGGCCGCCGCGACCGCATAGACATAGGCGCGGCAGGCGTTCATCGTCGTATACATGTCGGCAAGCTTGCCCTGCATCAGCTGGAAGGTACCGATCGGTTTGCCGAACTGCTCGCGCTGGTGGACATAGGGAACAACGATATCCATCGCCGCCGCCATGATCCCCAGCGGACCGGCTGCCAGGACCACGCGCTCGTAATCAAGCCCGGACATCAGGATGTTGACGCCCTGACCCACGTTGCCAAGGACGTTCTCGACAGGAACCGGGCAGTCCTGGAAGACGAGCTCGCAGGTGTTTGACCCGCGCATGCCGAGCTTGTCCAGTTTTTGCGCCGTCGAAAATCCCTTCATGCCCCGCTCGATCAAGAAGGCGGTGATGCCGCGTGGTCCAGCGTCGGGATCGGTCTTGGCATAGACAATCAGCGTGTTTGCGTCCGGACCATTGGTGATCCACATCTTGTTGCCGTTGAGGACATAGGCGTCGTTCTGGCGGACCGCGCGCAGCTTCATGCCAACGACATCAGAGCCCGCTCCCGGCTCCGACATGGCCAGCGCGCCGACATGTTCGCCGGAGACAAGTTTGGGTAGATATTTGACCTTCTGCTCCGGGGTGCCCCAGCGTCGCAGCTGGTTGACGCAAAGATTGGAATGCGCGCCATAGGACAGCCCCACGGAGGCGGAGGCGCGGCTGATCTCTTCGACCGCGACGCAATGCGCCAAATAACCCATGCCCGATCCGCCCTGTGCTTCCGGCACCGTGATCCCGAGCAGGCCGAGGGCACCGAATTTTTCCAGAGGTCCGCAGGAAATTCATTGTCGCAATCGATCTGCGCCGCCCGCGGCGCGATCTCGTCCTGGGCAAAGCGCCGAACCATATCGCGCAGGGCGTCGATCTCTTCGCCCAAGCCGAAACGCATTGCAACATTGAACATGGCTTCCTCCTTCACACAGCGCGATCACGCAAGGTGCGTTGTTGTCATCGGCCTAGGGAAGCAAATTCAACGCCAACGCAAATACGACGGAAGAGACTATGGGTTTCCGCACGTAGTTGTGATCCGACAAGGCAATTGCCAATGATCCGGCGATTTTTCCTCCCTGATCCCGACAGGCAATCTAGCGCGGGTGGTCTTGCTTTTCACGCCAGTTTCCGTGCTGAATGCGCCAGATGGGAGCAGGCTCAATGCGTAAGTCAACACCGCGCCGCGAAACACCCGTCGCCTTCATCCTGGCCATCTTGCAGGCCTATGAAAACCGGAGCATTGACCCGGTCGTCGCCCTTTCGCAAGCAGGGTTCCGTCGTGAGGACCTACGCGAGCCGTCAGACCGGGTCGCCGTTGAGCCGTTTGAGGCCCTGTCCACTTATGCAATGCGGGAACTCGATGATGAAGGACTGGGATGGTTCTCGCGGCGTCTGCGCTGGGGGACCTACGGCATGCTTCTGCGGGCTTCACTGCCTTCGCCGTCCCTCGATATTGCGTTGCGCCGCTGGTGCCGTCACCACAATCTCTTAACTGAAGATATCCGCCTTGAGATGCGGATTCACGGCTCGCAGGCCGTCGTTCGCATCCACGAGATGGTGGATCTTGGTGATTTGAGGGAGTTTTGTCTCGTCAGCCTGTTACGCAATCTTCACGGTATCGCCTGCTGGCTCGCCGACTCTCGAATTGTACTGGATAAGGCACGCTTTCCCTTTTCCCGTCCGTCCTATGCTGACGCTTACAGGCGGATGTTCCAGGGCACGATTGTTTTTCAAGCAGCAGAGGCGAGCATTACTTTCGATGCCGCATATCTGCAGTTGCCGGTTGTTCGCGAAGACAACGCGCTTCGCCAAATCCTCCAAAACCCGATCCGACTTATGGCAAGGCTGTATCGCCAGGACCGCCTGTTGTCGCGGAAGATTATAGAGTTGCTTTCCGCAAAATCCGACGGGCTGGACCCTGACGCTGAAGCGATTGCTGAAAATCTGGGTGTCTCGATCCGGAGCCTTCAGCGCCACCTAAGGGAGGAAGGTACATCACTCCAGGTGCTAAAATCACGTGTACGACTGTCAAAAGCGGCGGATCTTCTGCGCCGCGGGGACCTACCCATCAAGCGGATCGCATATCTTACCGGTTATCGGGACGAATCGAGCTTCAGTCGAGCATTCCGACGCTGGACTGGCCAAAGCCCGGCGGAATTCCGATGCGGCGCCTTACCCTTGCATCAATCACTGGCGTTTGACGCCACGCACAGCGAGCACAGAGATTGAGGGACGCACGGGACCGTGGGCCAAGCGTCCCCCTCAAGTTGGCGCTTCCAGCACTTGAGATGAGCTCAAACTGTGTCACTTAAGCAGGTTTTGGAGGAATACCCGACGTTTCGACAGCAACCTGCATTGTGAAGACAGGACTGCAGCTCACGCTGCACGCGGTAGACCTCGCAAGCTGTCGGAACTGGGCGCGACTGTGAATCCACAAAGCGCCTTTCATTTTTTCAATGTTACCGACAACCGCTCCAAAAGCGAACGGCCCTCACATGGACCACAGCATTGACAAGGGCGCTGCCTGCAGGCGCTCTGTGAAAGGGGTTATGCGGTCATGATCGTGCAGGACGAGGCCGCGCACGAAACGATCACCGACGGCAGCTTGCAACTGACGCAGACCACGAAAGTCATCGGCCCTAACAGTCGCGGAGGCCTTTACCTCGATAGCGATAACCCGCCCGCGTCGGTCTTCGATCACGACATCGACTTCATCGCGATCCTTTGTCCTGTAGTGGGAAAAGGCCATACGCCTCCCGGACCAGGACGCGAGCTTCATAAGTTCGGAGACGACGAAGTTCTCAAGCAGGGGACCAAATCGGGTTTTGTCGTGGGATAGGCGCGCCCATTCGTCTTCACGCAGAGCAGAAAGAAGGCCTGTGTCAATGAAATGAAGCTTTGGCGTCTTAACGAGCCGGCCAAGCCGATTATTTGACCACGGCACCAGAGTTTTGACCAGGAAAAGCCGCTCAAGTATTGCAATGTATTTCTGAGTCGTTACGCCGGATAGTCCGACCGCCGAACCAAAACTGCTGTTGTTGATCATCTGCCCGGCATGTTCTGCAAGTATGTTCAGAAGATGTGGTAAACGGTGAAGTTGATCGATGTTTGCGATGTCTCTCACATCACGATCGAGTATCAGGCTGGCATAGTCTTCGAGCCACGAGACGCGTAGGGCCGATGTGCTCCGCCGCAGGACTCCCGGATAGCCGCCGGCGAGAACCATGCTCATCATCTCTTCTCCGAGGACGACGTCTCCTTCGATCATAGGGTCCTCGCCTGCAAATCGTCTATCAAGCATGCGGCCAGGGCCTGACCGGATTTCGGCCTGTGCAAAGGGTAGGAGCGGGATAACAGCCATACGACCGGCCAAGGAATCGGCAATAGTCGGTATGGTCGCCAAGTTGGCGGAACCTGTCAGAAGAAATCGGCCGGGCTCCTCATACTCGTCCACGCTCGCTTTGATCGCCAACATAAGGTCGGGCGCCCGTTGCACCTCGTCAATGACTGCACGCTTGATCCCTCTGATAAAACCGATCGGTTCCGCTTTAGCGGCGTTCAGGGTGCCGGCATCATCCAGTGTGATGTAGGGACGATCCTTGTCCGAAAACATGCGTGCAAGAGTCGTCTTACCGCCTGACGTGGCCCTGATAACAAGACCACGCGGGTGTCTGCCAACGCGGCCTCAACCAGAGGAAGCGCTTTGCGGTCAATGATGGCCTTGGGTTTAACAAATTCGATTAAGCGCCCATTCTTAATTCACAGTCCGACCAATCTAAAGTGTGAGGGCGTCAATTTTTCATACATGCAGTGTCCAATTTTAAACAAGGACGAGTGGCCGACAAATCATGGAGATTTAAATCGAAGTCGGTCAGGCCGTCTCTGAGTGGACAGCAAAGCACAAAAGCCCTAGCGAACTGATACTGAGAATGTAGCCTGCGGAAATGCACTAAGTTGGCGTATCGGGACGACACTTGTTTTCTGCTTCGCAACAAGACCTGCGACCAGCCTCGACCTCCGCCCTATTTCCTGCCTCCAATCCTCGCCAGATCGATACGGATGCCCGTTTTGTCGGGCTGGACGAGCTCCTAGGGTGGTTGTTGGGGAGAGTTTCGCCCTTAATGTCAACATTATCTGAAGCCTTTGAAGCCCTCTGGATAGGCAGGCGCAAAGGCAGGCTTCCAGCCGCAACGGGCGTTAATCGTGCATTCTGGTGGGGGCGTTCCGGCCCGCACAGTAGTTGAGCTCGTCGGATCAGCAGAACACCAAGATCCTGTTTTCCACAAACTGCGAGAGCGGATTGCGGAGGATGTTTCCCTTCAAGCACAGTTTCTCGAAGGCAATACTGACGGGGGCGAGAGTTATCTCGGTGGCCTACCCAAAGGCAGACGTGGCTTTGGTGCTGCCGGAAAAGGCCCGTCTTTGGGCTGATGAAGCGCGGTGGGCGCGTCTATTCGATCCTGATCCCTGACGCCAAGACACAGACTTTGCTTTTGACCATCCGTCAAGGTATCCGTCCCGACAGCATCGTTTCTGTCGACGGTTTGAGCTTCGACGATGCACTGGATGGCTGTGAGTTTCACCAGGACGGATCAATCATTCGGAGGCCTTCGTCTCCGATCGCAACCACATCAAGGGAAGCGGGAATTTCTGGAGCCAGGCCAAGCGCAATCTGCGGTGCTGTAACGACATTCCGAAATCCCCTTCCATCTGTTTCAAAAAGTGGCGATTCAGCCACAGTCCCACAAGCCTTGAAGATCCTGAACGGATGGGCCAAAGTCTGAAAATCAAACGTGAACGATGCCAGCCCAAAAAAATATGGTGGATGCGGCATCGGCAACACGGTCGACTGCACTGCGGAATTTCCGTATTAACTAGACTGAGGACTTGTTCGGCAGACGGATAATTGAAGTGATGCAATCAAAAACAGTGCTTGTCGTCGGTGGTGCCGGCTATATCGGATCTCACACGTGCCTGACATTGGCGGAACGCGGCTACACTCCGGTCGTGTTCGACAACCTCTCCAACGGCCATGCGGAATTCGTGCGCTGGGGGCCATTCGAGCAAGGCGATATCCGCGATCGCAAGCGGCTGGACGAGGTGATCGCAACGCACAGGCCGGATGCTGTCTTGCATTTTGCCGCGATGATCGAGGTCGGAGAGTCCGTCAAGGATCCCGTCGCGTTTTACGATAACAACGTGATCGGGGCGCTGACTTTGCTATCGGCGGTTCTCGCGGCAGGCATCGAGGCTTTTGTGTTCTCTTCCACTTGTGCCACCTACGGCCTGCCAAAGCAGGTACCGATGGATGAAACCCACGAACAGCAGCCGATCAATCCGTATGGCCGCACCAAATGGATTGTGGAACAGGCGCTGCAGGACTACGACACCTACAAGGGCCTGCGGTCGGTTATCCTGCGCTATTTCAATGCCGCCGGCGCAGATCTGGAGGGGCGTATCGGCGAATGGCATTCTCCGGAAACCCACGCCATTCCGCTTGCGATCGACGCGGCGCTCGGACGGCGGGACGGTTTCAAGGTGTTTGGCAACGACTATGACACCCGCGACGGCACCTGTGTGCGCGACTATATCCACGTACTTGATCTCGCCGATGCGCATGTGCGGGCGGTGGATTATCTCCTTTCGGGCGGAGAAAGCGTGAAACTGAACCTTGGGACAGGCACGGGAACGACAGTCAAGGAACTGATGTCGGTGATTTCAGATGTCTCCGGCAAGCCCTTTCCGGTGGCCTACACGGAACGTCGTGATGGCGATTCCACATCACTTGTGGCCAACAACGACAAGGCGCTGAGCGTTCTGGGTTGGAAACCCAAACATGATCTCCACAGTATCATTCGGTCGGCTTGGCAATGGCATTCGCGCCACAATCACCCGTGACACGGTCGCGGCCAAAACAGGCGGCAGAAACTGTCATGGAGGATGAGGTTCAAGCTGGAGAGGCCGAGGGAGGATACTGGGGCTGCAGACTGACTGGGCAGGGCACTTGGGAAAAGGTGAGGCGGCATCTATCATGACTTCGAAACGGTGCCTTAGGCTTGGTCCTTGTAGACATAGGCATGAATCGAAGCGAGGATCATCAGGACGATAATCGCCATCAGGCCGAAGATCTGCGCGATGGCCATGCCGCAAAACCGGATTGCGGATAGCGGCGATGATGCGGTCATCGACATCCCTTTGCTCGCTTTCTGTCCGACCGGCGCATCGCCTGCCGTGACCTTGATTGCGTGTTTCCGAAGATGCTCCGTCAGCTTGCGATTGATCTGCGCATCGGTGGCATCACCGTCATTGTCGAACCGCTGGGCACTCTTCTTTGTCGGTGGGTCAATCATATCAACCTCTTCACTCCGGGTTTGAATGCCGCGCGGCCGGAGGCGCGAATGCTTCGGATCATGGACGCTCCACGCTCGGCCCACATTATTGCGTGTTGAGCACGGATTGGACCTTTACGACATCACCCGGCTGCACCTGGGTTCCTTCGTCCGCCGGGATCACAACGGATTTCCCGTCCTTCTGGCGAACCAAAGCGTAGTTGATATTGGCAGCGACACCTGCACCGGTCGCCTGTTGCGCGGCATCGGCGGATTGAAGAAGGGCCTCGGTCATCAGGTCCCGGCTCGTCGTCAGCTTCAGGTTTAGCGTATCGAGTTCCGCCTCGGTATTTTGCAGTTCCTGGGCGAGCTGCGCATTCCAATCGTTGCGCAGGGTGATCTCGTCCTGGTTTGCCTTGCTCACGTCCTGCTTGGCTTTCAGGGACGCGGTGTCGATATCAAGAACCGACGCCTGAATGTCCGCGATCCGCTGCTCGACGGACAGCAACCGGGCACTGAGCGCCAATCCCTTTTCCGCCAAGTCGTCGACCCGTCCCTTGTCCTCCATCACCAAAGTCAGTTGTCGGCTCTGGGTGGCGGACTTCTTGCCGAGCGATTCGATTTCGCTTTGGAGCAGAGCCTTCAGTTCGGCCAGAGCCGTCAACTGCAGCTTGAGGCGCTTGTCCCGCGAGACCATCAACGCTTTTTCGCTTTCGACCAGGCTCTGGACAGCAGCAGCATTCTTCAACTCCGCAGGCACTGCAATGTCGTCTTTCTCGGCGATTTCGGCCTGCAGCCTGGCACGACGGATGAGAAGACGATTGCGTTCGGCGACTTGCACTGCCGAATCTCCCTGGGCATTGATGAAGTCACGAGCGAAGCGCTGGCCGTTTTCCGAACGGTGGAGCCCTCCTCCGAGGCTGATGGCTTTCAGCACAGTCATGTCTGGCGCAAACGGATATTCCCCGGGCGTCTGGACATCGCCGGCCAGATAGATCGGGCGGTATTGCGCAAGCTCGACCGAGGCGGACGGCCGATCGGGAGGCCGAAGAGCTTCTGAAGCTGCAACCCGACCTCATCGGCTATCTCCGCCGTCGTTTTTCCCGATGCAGGCAGCGTGCCGAGAAACGGCAAGGAGATGCCGCCAGCGACGCCAACGGTATATTCGCCGCTGATGGCGGACCAGTCCCTGACCGTTCCCTCAGCCGTTTGCCATTCCGCGACGCGGATCCGTAGCTTGTCCATGGCGCCGAGCGCATAATCGTCGGCGGCGACTGCCTGCATGGCAGACATGGCGATGATGGCCGACGCAAGGGAGATGCGCAGTCCTGCGACCGCAGATAGGTGCCAACCCTTGCGAGAGGAGGCGTGAACTGCCTGGGCGAGAGATATTTTCATGCAATTCCCCAATGTTCAAAACAGCCTCGCCGCAGCGAGGCGGCAGCCGCAACGGACGGCTTCTCCTCAATAGCTGCCCCGGGATAGGCATACAGCGGGGATCGTTTTTGCAACGATGACAACATCTCTGATCAACGACCAATTGGTCACATAATGCGTATCGAAAGCGATCCGGGAGGCGTAGGAGACATCGTTACGTCCGCTGACCTGCCAGAGGCCAGTCAGTCCTGGACGTGACTGCAGGTAGAAGACAGCCGATGTTTCGTAGAGTTCAAGCTCGTCTTCGACCACCGGACGCGGACCAACGACGCTCATTTCACCACGTATGATGTTGATCAGTTGCGGAAGCTCGTCGAGGCTGAGCTTTCGCAGCACGCTTCCAACGGCGGTGACCCGAGGATCGTCCTGCAGCTTTCGGTTGGCCTGCCATTCCTGATATGCTTTCGGATTTTTTCGAAGGTGATCCTGCAGAATTCGGTCGGCGTCGGGGGCCATTGTTCGAAATTTGAGGCATTGAAAGAAGCGGCCGTTATGCCCTACGCGGCGATGGCCGTAGAATATGCTGCCGCCATCTGAGAACTTTACCAGTGCCATTAGCATGAGAAAGAGGGGCTGAAGACAAGGAGCGCCAAAGACGCCATCAAAATGTCGAATCCTTTTGGATATTCCCCCTATCGGCCGGTGTCTCCCGGTTTCGATGGTCGTCAAATACGGCGCGCTTGCCGATCGAGTCGCAGACTTCATGGGAGATAACTCCATTTTGGTGGGCGATTGGTCGGGTCCCTTGGGAGGGTTTGGGTATCAACTGCTGCGTATAGTTTAGAGCATGAATTTGTTTTTAAAAGGCAAGATCTAGCCATTGCGCAGTTTATGAACGAAATGCGGCAAAGCTGAAAAATATATGATGGCGAAAGAACGCATTGGATTTCTGTATAAATTCCTAAACCTGCCGGTAAATACCCCGATACTTCAGAATTCCCCTGGGGAATTTATGTACTAATGAGTTATATTATTCGAGTTCGCTGAACCTTGCTCCAAATATTACTATTTTATACGTAATATAATGGGATCCAGCGAGGTATTTTTCTTTACGTCCGACCCAACATCGCACCGCACCATTTTTTGCACTGCACCACGCTCTATTAGGAAATGTCGATTTTTGTAATAAAAGTTGATCCAAAAACGATGATTCTCCACAACCAACCCGTTTTATGGATAGATAGACCTCCTCTGGCTGTATCTTTCGATGGTGCTCTTCCTCAATCTGATCCGCCTTGAGCCGAATCCATATTTCTTTCCCGCCTTTACTGTCGATTAGCTATGGTAACAGTCAATCCGTTCAACAGCGTCAAAATCCCATTTCGCCGCCAAGTCTAAAGATGGCGTTAGGCCGCGCCTAAGAACTGACGTGATATTGGAACGTAATCAAATCGGAACATAGTGGGGCTTGGGCAGTTGAACCCTGACACCACGTTCGATATGTTAAGAAAATCCTAAGAGGAGAGGATCCCTTTTCCATGCCGGCTGGAGTTCAAGATACAGTTCTGGAGGCGTGTTGATGTTTGCGCCGCGGGTTTTCGTGAGCATCATCAGCGTTCTCGTTGTTTTTGCCGCTGTCACTTTCTTCCTGACCGGCTCAGCCTGGACAACAATATGGCAAACGCTTGCCTGTGCTGTGTTGATCCAGATCGGATACTTCATCGGGGTGATGATCCTTGTTGCAAAGACCAACAAGGACAGGCTTCAGGCGGCGCAACTCCAGAAGGCGGCCGCGCCTGCCGCTGAAGAAAAGGACGCAAAGGCGATTCGCGTTCAAACGCCTCCCCGTCATTTCAACACCTGATGCCCGCTGCCCGTGTCATGTTGCGCCACATGCCGACATCGGATCTCCGCAACTTAAAAACCTTCGCAGTTGCAGCATAAGACTTGCAGCCTCGGAGCGATCGACCTACGTCTGCACGAGATATCCGAGTGTTTCGAACCGGCCTTGGTTTCGGGACAACCAGACAGGAGCACGATCGTGGAACAGGACAACCATGTCTGCGTGGTCATTGCCGCGAAAAATGCCGGCGACACGATCGCCCGGGCAATCCGATCATCGCTGAACCAGGTGGAGACCACCGAGGTCTTGGTGATCGACGACGGCTCCAGCGACGGGACGGCGAAAATTTCCCGCGGCGCAGATGACGGGACTGGCCGCCTGCGTGTTCTCAGCTTCGAGACGAACAGGGGGCCGGCGGCGGCGCGAAATCATGCGATTGCTCAATCCAAATCGCCCATTATTGCCATCCTCGATGCGGATGATTTCTTCTTTCCGGACAGGTTGAAAAACCTCCTTGCTCAGAAGGACTGGGATTTCATCGCCGACAATATCGCTTTCGTGGACGAGGAAAAGGCTGCCGATGCCCACCTCCGTCTGGATGCTTTTCCGCCTGCCCCGCGCAAACTGACGCTCAGCGAGTTTATCCAGGGCAACATTTCGAAACGCGGTGTCCGCCGGGGCGAGATCGGTTTTCTCAAACCGTTGATGCGGCGTTCCTTCCTCGATCGGCATGACCTGCGCTACCGTGACGAGCTGCGGCTGGGAGAGGATTATGACCTCTATGCCCGCGCCCTGACGAAGGGCGCCCACTACAAGATCATTCACAGCTGCGGTTATGGTGCGGTGGTACGCGGCAACTCGCTCAGCGGCAGCCATCGAACAATCGACCTGAAGCGCCTTTTCGAGGCGGACAAGGCCATGCTCGCGCAAGGCGGTCTTGCACCGGAAGTTCGTAAACTGATTTCGCAGCACGAACGCCACATTCGTGGACGGTATGAACTGAGGGAATTCCTGGACATCAAAAGCGAAGCCGGATCAATGGCCGCGCTTGGCCATGTCGCTCGCAGGCCGATAGCGATCCCCGCCATTGTCAGCGGAATATGGAACGATAAAACCGAGCGCTTTCGTTCCAGAAGCGCTGAGGCTCCGATGGGCCTTGGAGGCGACGGCGCCTTGCGCTATTTGCTTCAGCCGCCATCAAGCAGCTCTCGACCGGCATGATGGCGGATAAAGAACCGCGCGATCAGAAATAATCGCGGCGCACGCTGTCGATCACATGCAAGAACTGATCCTTGCGGTCTGAAAGGACGTGATCTTCGCTCAGTTGCGCGGTCGCACGCATCGCCTGCCAAAGGGAGAGTGCAGAAGGAGCCGCCAGAAGCTGCTTTGCAGCGGCGCGCAGCGAGGTCTGTTTTGGCTCATGCACGGCCACAATGAAATTGCCGTCAATCTGGCGCTTGTTCGGGTCCTCAACGGCAGGCTTGTTCGTATCGAAATCGACTCCCCAAAACCGCGCGCCCTTGATGATCGCCTCGGCTCTGCTGGACACCGGAACATGGCGCGGGCGGTAGGTTACACCGACGGTCTGTGCCCAGTCAGTCCACTTGAAGCTGTTGATACTGCTCGAGGTGGTCACCGAAATCCAGGGGACACGGAACGCATCGGCGAGAATAGCGCCATGCATGGATTCCGCGACGATCAATTCCGACTGGGCGATCTGGCGGATGACATCCCTGGCTTCTCCGCGCGGATCGATGTAGTTCAGGCCAACCATCTGGCAGACTGCCGGCCACATGCCGGCAATGGCCGATTCCCAATGCGGGACGAAACTCTTCTTGTGAACCTTCGGCAGGTTCTTGAACTCAGGCATTTCGGCGACCATGACGGCGGGATCTATGATTCCAAGTTTGGCATCGACGCCCACCTTTTGGGCGGTTAAAGGGCCGCGAACGCAGCGAATGTCCCATTCCGCACTATTGCTCATGTCAGGCAGCGAGCCGTAACCGAAGCCGGAGCCGAGCACCAGCTTGTGCCGGCCTTCCGGCAAAAGCGCGCGGTTGAGCACGGTGCCAACGCCAACCAGCAGGGTCTCTGGATGAACGTCTCGAAATCCCGGGATTAAAAAATCCCAGAGCCAAAGGTTGAGGTCGTCGCCAAAATTTCCGTGCTCCGACTCCCAGTAGTATGGGTCCATGACCATCTCCTGCCTGCGTTACGGAAGGCTTCTCAAGGGTGATCTGCATCAGCGATCACGCGCTTCAATCGGTGTGGCAAAAAATGCTGCACCTGCTAAGGCTAGCGGGATAGTTTGCTCACGGCAAGCTGGAACGCGCTCTGCAACAGTCTTGGGTCACGCCAGATCCAGCGCGCCAGCAGGTTGAGTTGCGGCATTTTTCGGCGCTTCATTCGCCTTGCCTGGCTCCAGAGCGCCTGCCGGCGCGCCGTGTGTTTGTAGGAATGGATAGACGCGATTTCAGTCGGCTTGCGCGAAAAACGCCCTTCCAATGTGTCGAGGGCGACCCAGGTGTTGAACTGTTGCGAAAGAAATTGAGGCGAATCATTGTCGATGCTGTGGAAGATATTGACGCCTTCGCCCCGTACGGCGCCAGGCTCGTTGCACAGCACGATCCGCTGGGCTGCGATGGCACAATCGCAGAAGAACAACACGTCTTCCGCCGCCAGCCGCAGCTCGGCCTCAAAACGCACTTTCGCAACAAGCCGCCTGCCAAGCACCATGCAGGACAGGTGGAGGAAGCTCCAGTTTCGAAGCATGACCTGCGGGAAATCCGGAACCTCAAGCACCAGCGGCGTTTCCGACAGGCGGATCACCGTCTCGGTTTTCTCCAGTTCGGCCATGCCGAAATGGTAATAGAATGCATCGCCACCCGTTATCGACGCCCAATAGCAGTCCGACCCGAAGCGGGTCATCGTCTCATGCGCGTTGTGGAGATGGTTCGGGGTCCAGAGATCGTCCGAATCCAGAAAAGCAACAAATTCGGTCTGCACCGACACGTTGTCGAGGCCGGTATTTCTGGCGCCGCCTGGTCCGGCATTGGGCTGTTTGATCACCCTGATGCGCGCCCGCTCTTCCTCGGACAATCCGTCCAGATCGCTTTCAATCGGAAACGGCGACTCGTCATCAACGATGACGACATCGAAATCCTGATGGGTTTGCGCGAACACGGACGTCAGCGCTCTTTCCAGGATTCCTGCCTGTTTCTGGTAATAAGGAATGATAACCGTAAACTTTGCCATCTTTTCGCCCCTGCGGTTTCTCTAGAAGATGTCCCTGATTTCCTCCCTCGGAAAGCGGCTCGTCTGTCGAGGAGTTGCGCTCCCTGGGGAGCCGCCTCAGTCATTTTGAGCCTCGTGCCCAAGCGTCCTGCCTCCCGATGATCCTCCAATTGCCTACTGGATGTACGCCATGCCCCCTACAGTTAACGTCAAATCCGTTACGAGCAATGTCGGTTGGAGCGTTTTATCCAAGACAAGTACATTCGGGCTTAAGTTTGTCACTGTGCCAATTCTGGCCCGCATCCTCACGCCGGAAGAGTTTGGGGCGGTCGCGGTCGCCCTGACAGTCGTGCAGTTTCTGGCGATGATCGGCAGCGCGGGATTGACCTCGGCACTGGTGATTCAGCGGGAAGAGGAGATGGAAACCGTGCATTCCGTCTTTTGGGCAAACCTTGCGATTTCCTGCCTGATGGCGCTGGGTCTCTTCATCTGGGCTGATTTCTTTGCAACGCTTCTCGGCGCTCCGGAAGCGGCTTACCTTTGAAAGTCATGAGCTTTCTCATACCGCTGCAACTCGGCGGAGATGTCGCCTATTCGCTGCTTGCCCGGCGGATGAATTTTTCCAAGGACGCCGTCTGGTCGATGATATCCGAATCGCTCGGGGCTGTGGTCGCCGTCGTTCTGGCGCTCCTCGGGTGGGGTGTCTGGGCGTTGATGGCGCAACTGTTCATGTCAGCGCTGGTACGCCTGTGCGGCCTGTATGCCGTATCGCGTTACATACCGCGTCTCGTCTTTCATCCTCGGCGTGTTTTGGGACTGAGCCGTTTCAGCCTTGGCATGATGGGGTCCGAACTCGCGAATTTCATCACCTTCCAGTCGCCGATGGTCATCATTTCCCGGTATCTCGGTCTTGCCGACGCCGGTGCCTATTCGGCGGCCAACCGTTTTGCCAGCATTCCAAACCAGGTGGTTCTGTCTGCGGTCATGGGGGTTCTGTTTCCCGCCTTCAGCGGTATGGTGCACGACAAGGAACGCCGGTCACAGGCGTTGATGTTCAGCACCCAGGTGACGACCGTGCTTCTGGCGCCGATGATGTTCGGTATCTGGGCATTGGCGGAACCGGCCATGCGCGTCCTCTTCGGGCCGCAATGGGCCTATGCCTGGCCGGTGCTTGGGTTGCTTGCGCTCTCCAAGGGCATTCTTACACCCTGCAGCACGTTCATTCCCTATCTCAAGGGTGTCGGGCACGGTCGCGCGCTGTTCTGGTCGGCGACCATCCGTGCTATCGCGACCTGCGCTGCCGTCGCCTATGGCGCAAACACGGGCTCTCTCATCGACGCCATGGTCTGGCTGTGCATCGTCAACGCCGTCACGCTTGTCGGCTATTCCTGGGCGGTATTCCGGGCCGACGGGACGCCGTTCTTCAAGGGTCTCTATGTCAGCAGCCGGCCCATGCTGGCGGCGCTGGTAATGGCGCTTGTCGTCCGCTTCCTGCTCAATAGCTGGGGCTGGATGATGCCAAACCAAGCACTGCAGATCCTCGTGGGCGCGGCCGTCGGCGGGATAATCTACGGCCTGCTGATCCTCCTCTCGGAACGAGATCTTCTGCGCAAAATCTATACGCTCATCAAAAACAGGCGCAAAAACCGCACCGTGGAACCATGAGCGGAATGACACTTCGGCAGCCGGGCCGATGCGCCTTCTTTCGGTACAGACTGTCGCTAGGTGATACAACCTCATAAACCTTTGCGTGCAATAGCGCCCCGTTTCCAAAAAATCCGGAACGCCGTGTGACGCGTTCTCGTTTTCATCGGAATATTCCCACCTTCTGTAAGGCCCTGTGACTAAGGAGATTCTCTCCAGAGCTAGGCAAAGGAACAACTTTGTGAAGCGCTTGATTGCCTCATGCTCGCTCGCGTGCATTGCAGCAAATCGCGCATTTTTTGCTGCATCGCCATATTTTTTGGTCGGTCTGCTCTATCTTCGAGATCGCAGACTGAAATCTGCTCTGGTTGAACCGGCTGCTTGGGGGAGACAGCAGCCCAAACAGAGGATCTTGTCTTTGACTATCGACGCTCATACATCGGCGCGGATCAATCTGATGCGCATCTTGCTCATCTCGGGTATCGTCTTCGTGCACGTTCCCCACGATCCACAGACAAGCCCGTTTACAGGGGACAACGGATTCCTCGACTGGATTCGCGTTTTTCTGGGCGACAGCCTTTTTCGCGTCGGGGTCCCGTGCCTCAGTGCCATTTCCGGCTATCTTCTGTTTCGCCGCGGGCTCGACGCCTTCGACTATGGAAAAACCATACGCTCTAAGGCGCGGACGGTTCTCCTGCCGTTCCTGATCTGGAACCTGACCTTTCTCCTTCTCGTACTCGTTGCGCAGCGCAGCGGCATTGGCTTCGGCTACCTGCCGGATACACTCAACGCGACGCCGCGCGACCTGGCGACGCTGGCCACTGCCATCGAGGCGGCGCCGATCAACATCCCCCTCTACTTCCTGCGCGATCTGCTGTTGTGCATCCTGCTATCACCCCTTCTTGCCGTCTTGATCAAGCGGTTCCCGCTTGTGACCCTGAGCTTGTTCTTGATCTACGTGGTCTTTCCCGTTCCAAACGGCATCTTCCTTAAGAAGTCCATCCTGTTCGGGTTCAGTTGCGGCATCTATGTGAGCCTTCACAAGGTCGATGTTCGGGCGCTCGACGCCTTCGCCGGCCGGATTGGGGCAATGTTCCTGGCGGCAGCGGTCATACTGGCGACGCTCCTTTACTGGACCGGCCCGGATTACCCCGTCTGGGTGGATATCCTGCGCAGCCTGGTGGCTCTCTGCGGCATCATCGGCTCGTGGGCAATCTCTCTGCTGCTCATCCGCTCAAGCCTAGGGATACGCCTGTCGAAGCTTGAGGGCCTGAGCTTCTGGATATTCTGCGCGCATTATCCGCTGCTGATCCTCTTCTGGATGGTCTGGAACCGCGCGGGAGATGCCGATTTCTATCCGCTCTTTTATTTTTCGGCGCCAATCCTCGCCCTTGTCATCCTGACGGTGACCCATAGCGCGGCGCGGGGCCTTGTTCCTCGGCTCCATGCTGTCCTGACGGGCAGCCGTGTTGGCAGCAAGGCAACGCAAACACCGGCACGCACGGTGTCTCCGCCGCGGGGTTCCGCTGACAAGGATTGGCAAGGCCCCTACCCTGCAAAGAAAGAGATTACCCGATGACCAACATACCCGTCATGTCGCTTGCGACCGTGCTTGTTTTTTCCGCCACTTTGCAGGTGCCTGCATTCGCCACGGATGCCGCACAGTCCGGCACATCCTTCGTGGAGAACTTCGACAAGATCGATCAGGAGGTCTGGTACATCTCGGACGGCTGGGACAATGGCGGCCACCAGAACTGCACCTGGTCGAAAACGCAGGCTACGGTTCAGAATGGCCTGCTGGAGCTGACGTACGAACAACGCAAGGCCGGCAAGCGCGACTATGTCTGCGGCGAGATCCAGACCCGCAAACGCTTCGGCTTCGGCACGTATGAAGCCCGGATCAAGACAGCCGAAGGCTCGGGGCTGAATTCAGCCTTCTTCACCTATATCGGGCCGACCGACAAGAAGCCTCATGACGAGATCGATTTCGAGGTGCTTGGCAAGGATTCCGGCAAGGTCCAGGTGAACCAGTATGTTTCCGGCAAGGGTGGAAACGAAAAACTGGTCGATGTTGGGGGCGACGCAAGCGCTGGCTTCAACGACTATGCCTTCGTCTGGCAACAGGGACGGCTGCGCTACTATCTCAACGGTGTCCTCGTCCAGGATGTTACCGATCCCGCCAAGATCCCGGTCAATGCGCAAAAGATCTTCTTCAGCCTCTGGGGGACGGACACTTTAAGCGGCTGGATGGGGAAGTTTGATTACAAGGGGCCGGCGACGATGCAGATCGACCGTATCGCGTTCACGGCACCAGGCGACAAATGCATGTTTCCTAAATCCGTCACCTGCACGCTGAACTGAGGTTTGATCGCGTCGGTCCGCACAAATGCAACGAGGCGCGTGGTCAAACCGAGCACGAGAACGGGATGTCTTTATGTTAGAAGTTCTTTACCTGGCCCATGATCTGGCCGACCCGGCCATCAGGCGAAGAGCGCTGATGCTGGAGGCTGGGGGCGCAGACGTGACCATTGCCGGGTTCCGCCGGGGTGCGTCCGCGCCTAAGGACACCAGCGCGATCGAACTCGGTGTCACGCGGGACGGACGGTTTGCTCAGCGGATCGCCGCCGTGGCAAAGAGCGCCTTGCTGCTGCGTGGAAAGCTGCGTGGCGCGAGCAAACCTGACGTCATCATCGCGCGAAATCTCGAAATGCTGGCCCTTGCCAACAGGGCGAATGCACTTTTCGGGGGCAAGGTGCCGATCGTCTACGAATGCCTCGACATTCACCGCTTGCTGCTGCGCCGGGATCTCGTCGGCCGCATGCTGCGTGGCGCCGAGCGCTTCCTGGGACGCAGGATCAGTCTGCTGGTGACGAGTTCGCCGGCGTTCATCGAGAATTATTTCCGCCCTCTGTCGCGCCTTGAAGCGCCGATACTGCTTCTGGAAAACCAGGTTATTGCGCTCGATGACGACAGTACGAAAGAGCCGCTTGCCGCCCGTCCGCCACTGCCCGGCCAGCCGTTCAAGATCGGCTGGTTCGGCGCCTTGCGCTGCCGCAAATCGCTCCAGTTGCTGGCCGATTTCAGCCGGGCCATGAACGGAAAATTCGAGATCGTCCTGAGGGGACGTCCAGCCTATTCGGAATTCGAGGACTTTGACGGCTTCGTCAAGAACCAGCCGTTCATGACCTACCACGGACCGTATCGAAACCCGGAAGATCTCGCCGATATCTACAACGACGTGCAGTTTTCCTGGACCATCGATTTCTTCGAGGAAGGCCTCAACTCGAGCTGGCTACTGCCGAACCGGCTTTACGAGGGATGCCGCTACGGCGCGGTCCCTATTGCCATGCAGGGCACGGAAACAGCGCGGTACAGCGGCGCCAGGAATATCGGGCTATTGCTTGAGCATGCCGATACCGAAGCGCTCGGCACACTCCTGTCTACCATGACGGCGGAGCGCTACGGCTTGGAATTCGACCGGGTCGTGGCGATGGACCCGAGAACCTGGACCTTCAACCGGGCGGATGCGCGAGCGCTCGTCAAGCGACTGTCGGACTTGCGCGCGCAGGTCACGGCGTCCAGCGCCACCATGCAGGACCTTCATCGGACACAGAGCAACAAGGGTGGATTGTTATGAGTGCCATTGATCTGAAGCATGACCGCTGCCTTATCGTCATACCCTGCCTAAACGAGGCGGGGCATATCGAAACCCTGATCGCAAAGCTCGACGGTGCCTTGCGGGATCTGGATGCCGACATCGTGGTTGCCGACGGCGGCAGCACAGACGGTACGCGCGCTATCGTCCAACGGATCGCAAGCTTGAACAGCAAGGTTTCGCTGCTCGACAATCCGAAGAAGATCCAGAGCGCCGCCATTAATCTCGCCGTCGCAACGCTTGGCGGCGACTACGAGTACCTGATCCGCATCGATGCCCATGGCGAATATCCTTCGGACTACTGCCAGCGGCTGATGGAAGACGCCATTGCGAGGGGTGCAGATTCCGTCGTGGTCGCGATGCAAACCGTGGGCTTTTCCACATTCCAGAAGGCCACGGCTTACGCGCAGAATTCAAAGCTCGGCAACGGCGGATCAAAGCACCGCACGGGCTCCGTCGGTCACTGGGCCGATCATGGTCACCATGCGCTGATGCGCATCTCGGCCTTCCGGGCGATCGGCGGCTATGACGAGATTTTCAGCCATAACGAGGATGCCGAGTTTGACTATCGCCTAAATAAGGCCGGCTATCGCATCTGGATGACCGATAAGACGAGCATGATCTATTATCCCCGCAGTACGCCTGGCGCCCTGTTCAGTCAGTATTTCAGCTATGGTCGCGGGCGGGCGAAGAATTTCATGAAGCACCGTTCAATGCCCAGTCTGCGCCAGATGCTGCCCTTAGCGGTTGCTCCGGTCGCTGTCGGCGCGCTGCTTGCGATCATCAGCTGGGCCGCCGCTATTCCGATCGGGCTCTGGGCATTTGCATGTCTTGCATATGGTGTCTGGATGGCGCTTGGCGAGAAGAACCCTTATGGGCCGCTGGCCGCCGTCTCGGCGATGCTCATGCATTTCGCCTGGTCCGCCGGGTTCTGGCGGGAACTGCTCGATGTCCGAAACCGCCGGGTGACGTCATGAGGACCTGTTTGAAAAGCAAGGACGATCGTATCCTGATCGATATCGGCGTGTGCACCTACCGGCGCCCGGAGCTGGAGCGGACGCTGCGCTCGCTTGCCATCCTTGATCTCCCGGCCGATGTGGAGTTGCGAATCATCGTTGCCGACAACGACACCATACCCAGCGCCGCTCAAAGGATCGAGGAATTGCGGGCCTTGCTGCCGCACGAAATCCTCTATGTGCATTGTCCCTCCTCCAATATTTCGATCGCACGCAATGCCTGCCTCGAGAATGCCAAAGGTGATTTTCTTGCTTTCATCGACGACGACGAAACGGCGAGCCCCGGCTGGATTGAGAATCTGTTAAAGACGGCGGAGGCGACGGCAGCGGATGCAGTCCTGGGGCCGGTAAAGGCCATCTATGGCCCGGATGCGCCGCGCTGGATGAAACGGGGTGATTTCCATTCCACCGTCCCTGTCTGGGTCGCTGGAGAGATCGTTACCGGATATACATGCAACGTGTTGCTGCGCCTAGACGCCCGCTCGATTGCCGGAAGGCGCTTCAACCTCGCGCTCGGCCGCAGCGGCGGCGAAGATACCGAATTCTTCTCGCACATGTATGAAAGCGGCGGCAAGATCGCCTATGCCGCCAGCGCCTGGGTCGAAGAGCCCGTGCCCAACCAGCGGGCCGCGTTTGCATGGCTTGCCAAACGCAAATTCCGGTTCGGGCAGACGCATGGCCGGCTTATCGCCGACCAAGCCACGGCGGGGCGCAGGACAACACAACTGGCCCTGGCCGCAGCGAAATGCGGCTTTTGCGCCGTGGCGAGCCTCCTCTTCCTGTTTTCGCCGGAGCGGCGAAACAGGTATGTGCTGCGTGGTTCGCTGCATGCCGGGGTCATCGTCGGCCTTCTCGGTGTTCGCGAGATCGAGCAGTATGGGGCAACGGAGGTACGGTCATCCTGATGCACCATAATCCGCAAGCGACATTCATTCTCGCAGCCTACAACGCGGAGGAAACGATTGCCCGCGCCATCGACAGCGCCCTGGCCCAGACTGGCGTCAGCGTCGAGGTCGTCGTCGTCGACGATTGCTCTTCGGACCGCACAACCGACATCGTCGCGGCCTATTCCGATCCCCGCGTCAAACTTGTCCGCCAAGAACAGAACCGGGGGCCTGGCGGCGCGCGCAATGCCGGGCTTGCCGCCGCACGCGGAGACTGGATTGTCATTCTTGATGCCGATGATGCTGTGTCCCCGGGACGCACCGCGCGGATGATGGCACGCGCAAGGGTCGCTGATGCACAGATCGTCGTTGATAATCTGGACGTTATTCGGCTCGACGGCGCCAGGAAGTATATGTTTGACGAGGCGCATCTTACGGCCGTCGGAACGCTGACCCTTGCCGCCTTCATCGACTCGAATGTGTTGTTTCAGACAGAGCACAATTACGGATACATGAAGCCGATCTTCGAGCGCCGTTTTCTTGACGAGCACAGCTTGCGCTATGATGAAACGCTGCCGATCGGAGAAGATTATCTGCTGCTGGTATCCGCGCTCGCAAAGGGCGGTCGATGTGCTATCGAGCCCACCGTCGGGTACACCTACTATGTCCGCAGTGGCTCCATTTCCCGCGTTCTCAAGCTCGAGCACGTGGATGCGATGCTCGCTGGAGATGCGCGCTTCACCAAAGACAACCAACTGGACACAGCATCGATGACGGCTCAAAAACGTCGCCATCGCAGCATCGTGATTGCCCGGTCGTTCGTAATCCTGGTCGATCAGCTCAAGGCGGGTTCGGTTTCAGGCGCGATTAGAACCGCCTGGAAAAATCCGGCGGCGGTCCGCCATCTCAGCATGCCGATAAGCGTCCGGCTGCGACGGATGATGGCTCCGTTGAGCGCAATCAACATCTTCGGCAAAAGCTCCAGAACGATAAGCAGAACCGCGACATCCCCGGAAACGTCGGAAGTCAAGCAGCATTCCCCAAGGACCGGGAGATAAAGCGGCCCATGAACCAAAGACCCCTTCCACTGAACACCGTTTCATCGATCCGGAGCGATGATTCCGACTCTTTCATAGATCTCAATCGACTGATCGCGATCCTGGCCCGCAGGGCGCGCATGGCAGCAGTCTGCGTTGTCGTCTGTTTTGCGCTGGGCGGCGCGTATCTGCTTACGGCCACGCCGATTTATACGTCTCAGGCACAGATCCTGCTCGATAACAACCTGTCGAAATATGCGGAAGACTCGCCGGCGTCGCCGCAAAGCGCCCAGCAGGCAGACACGCAGATCTCCAGTGCTGTCGAAATCCTGAAGTCGGGTGAGCTTGCTTTGCGGGTAACCGATATCGAGAAGCTCAGCGAAAACGAGATCATTCTCAATCCGCCGCGATCGCTGATGTCCATTGTGAAATCGGGGGTCAGATCGCTGATTGGGGTTTTCAGCAGCAGTCCGGAGATCACTGAGGCCACCTTGAGAAACGGCAGGCGGGAGATGGCCGCCGCCTATATCCAGCAAGATTTGACGGTGGAGCGTGTGGCCAGAAGTTCCGTAATTGCGGTATCATTCAAATCGACTGACCCGCACCTCGCTGCCCGCATCACGCGCGCCTATGCCAATGCCTATCTGAGCGACCAGTTGAACGCGAATTTCGACGCGACCGAGCGCGCCTCTGTTTGGCTTCAGGAACGCCTGACCGACCTGCGCCAGCGCGCGCAGGCGGCGGCGCTCGAGGCCGAGAAGTTCAAGGCGGCAAACGGGCTGACATCCACGCGCGGTGAGCTTATGTCCGAACAACAACTGTCCGATCTGAACAGTCAGCTGATCGTTGCGCAAGCGGATAGCGCCAGCGCCTCTGCTCGCTACAGCCAATTCAAGTCGATCCTTGAGCAGGGCGCCGAAAATGCCGTCAATAATGCAACGATTTCATCCAATCAGACCGACAATAGCGTGATCCAGGATCTTCGGACACGCTATCTGGCCGTCAGCAAGCGCGAACAGGTGATCGTCCAGAATTTCGGCGCCAACCATCCTCAGGCGGTGGCCTTGCGCGCGGAAAAAACCGAACTTTCCGAACAGATATACCGGGAACTGGAGCAGTTGACGGGGAGTTACCGCAACGAGTTCGAGGTGGCGAAATCACGCGAAGCATCCTTGCGCGAAAGCATCGAGGGTGTAGTTGGGAACAATTCGCAGGCCAACCAGTCTCTCGTTCAGCTGCGAGAACTGGAACAGCGGGCGACGGCCCTGAAAACACTCTATGAATCATATCTAGGCCGCTATGAGGAAGCAGCCCAGCAGCGCTCCTTCCCGATCGCCAACGCGCGGATCATCTCTGAAGCCGGTGTGCCCATCGCGCCATCCAGCCCGAAGAAAACCATGGTGCTTGCACTTTCCATTGTGCTTGGCTTCATGACGGCTGCGGTGATTGGCGGCCTTCAGGAATTCCGCGAACGCTTTTTCCGACTGGAGGAGGACATCCGTTCAATTCTGGGACACAAGTCGCTGGGGTATCTGCCGTTCGTCGGCAAAACCACCAACTCGTTCTGGCATAAGACGCGGGGCCGGATTTCAAAGGCCGACGTGGAGGTTGCAAATGCTGATGCCGCTGTTCCGCTCACCAAAATGACGCGGATAGCGGTTGAATCTCCACGCTCGGCGTTCGCCGAGACATTGCGCAACGCAAAGCTCGCGAGTGATGTGATCCTGCAGGGACGTCCCAACCGCGTGATCGGCGTCGTCTCGGCTCTCCCGGGCGAAGGAAAATCAACTGTCGCCGCCAACTTTGCCGGCCTTCTTGCCTCCAGCGGCAAGCGGACGCTTCTCATAGATGCCGACCTGCGCAACCCGGCGATCAGCGCGATGATCTCTCCACCCCCGAAAACCGGACTGGTCGAGGCTGTCTTGGGTGAAGCCGATTGGACCTCGGGCCTTAGAGTTGATCCGCAGACGAAGCTCGCCATTTTGCCAATCGTTTCCCGCGAGCATCTTTATCACACCAACGAACTCCTAGCCTCGCAGGGGATGGAAACACTCCTCGGCAATGCCCGCAAGGTATTCGATTACGTCATTGTCGATCTTGCGCCACTGGCGCCCGTCATCGACGCCAAGGCTTTTTCACCTTTCGCCGACGGGTTCCTGATGGTCGTTGAATGGGGCAAAACACCGACGCGCCTCGTCCGTGACGTGCTACAGTCCGACCCGCTCTTCAATGCTAAGATCCTCGGCGTCATGCTGAACAAGACTGATATGGACGCACTCGGGAAATACAGCGATTTCGGCGCGGCGGAAAAATACCGAAAGAGCTACGAGAAATATTACGTCGACATGCATTGAAGGTCGAGGCTGCGTGGTGCTTAGGTCCGGCGACGGATACTCGTCGATATGCTGTTTGCCAGATCGTGCAGCATATGAGCGCGAATATTGTCAATCTCCCTATGCGCGACGCCGGCCGCAAGGTTGGGGACAATGTGCACCGGGTCGTGCATGGCGGACGGGAAATCCGCCCGCGAAACCGCTGACTTTTTAGATGGCGAAGTTGATTTCGTCCTCCTTAAAATGTGGCTTTAACATTAAAAGCCTGTCGCTCCGAAGCCCTCACACCTGTCGAGAATGAAGTTTGCTTGGGGGTTTCGTTGGAATGCGCGGAGACATGCAGGGTATTCGGAGCCTGGCGCGTAAATCAATGATCTCCCAGTTCCGACGGCCGACCGTCTTCTGGAAGCCGCTAGTAGGCGGGGCAGACGCCCTTGCCGTCGGGCCTGTCGGCGCGGATATCAAAATAGCCGTAGGTTTATACGAAGGACAAATACTCTTCAGCATTCCGGATTAAAAGCACACCAACGACTTCCCCCACGGACTGACACAGGCGTCTTTTGGGCTGTGATCGTTAACACGCCGTTGCTGATCGCAAACGGGCGTCCAATGTCGGCGCATAGGACGGATTGACGTACCATTGAAGCTCGCTGTTATCCGGCGGGCCATGCCTTTTCCCGCCCCCAGCAGATCGCGCGCTCCTGCGCCCCGTGGTTGAGACGTTCGTCGAAGGATGTGGACTACGCGACAAACGCTTTCACGCAATGCACGGCGCGATTTCCGGTAATCCGCGCCCATTTGTTAAAGGCGCTAACCCGTCGCGTTTTAGGAAATGCCAAGTTGGATGATGCGGGACAGTTGATTATGCCTCACTCGGCGGCGCAGCACTTGAGCGCGGGGAGATTGCTGGAAACCGGAGGCGCTTGACCAAAGGTTGCTCGATCAACAGGTAAGCAACCGAACCCGAAACGATCCCTCCAACAACGGCAACCGGGAAGGTGATACCGGAGGCGAGGCCCAGGGTGATGGCGGCTTTTGCGATGACCGAAATTGCAAATGTGTGCCAGAGATAGATCGAATAGGAGGCATTTCCCAGGAAGGCCGGCAACTTCCACGGATGAACACGTCCCGCCGCTTCAAGAGAAAGGGTTCCGACGACAAGAGCTGCCGCGAGCGGTCCGCAATTGAATTCGCTAAACGGCAGCCGGAAGACCTGCAGCACAAAAAAGCCAGCCAGGGCAAGGAGAATGAGCGCCAAGCCAACGTCATGACGCGGCATGAGACCTTTGAGCCAGAGTTTTCCGATCACCATGCCGACAACGAATTCCAGCATAATCGGTCTGGTATAGGTCACGAACGGTGGAATGTCAGAGCCGACCAACGCCCCCAGCAGGACCAGCATCATGAAGACCAGCGCGACGGCGATCAATCGCATGTTAGCCCGGAGAAAAAGCGAGGACGCGAAGACGAGATAAAAGAACATCTCGTAATTCAGCGTCCAGCCCTGCACTAAGACCGGCCAGAGTTCACCGCTGCTGGGCGACCGCGCAGGAACGAAAAACAGTGATGAGAGGATATGTTGCGTCGTCAGCACGAGATTTGGGAAGAGCCCGAAAGCCGCCCCCACGATCATCACAGCCGTGGCGAGCCAATAGACAGGAATGATCCGCAATGCCCTCTCAGCCAGGAACCTGCCCGGCGATAGGGCCCGGCGATCACTGATCACCCACATGATAAAGCCGCTTATAATGAAGAACACATCGACGCCGGCTGCACCGATGGCGAAATGATAACCGGTCTTCTCAGCGGCGTGAAAGAAAACGACGGCGAGCGCCGCGAAAGCGCGCAGATATTGGATTCCGTAGATGGTCTTCATTGCGCCTCGCCTATCTGTGAAAGCTCTCGCAAATCGCCTTTATTATGTTGTGCCATCAACGGGCACCTGCCTGAAAACAGACGTCATCAAACGAAGAGCGGGGCGCCGCGACCGTCAGCCTGCCCGCGGAAAAATAAAGGAGGAAGGAGCCAATGTGATAGGGATTGAGAATGTCGACTTCGACGAAAGCGCGCATAAAAAGAAGGATGGCTACGCCGAATAGAACTGAGGCCTCAATTGAGAGATCCTGCGATAGAAACCGCACCAGATGGCCAAACATTGTGATCAGCAGGACAGAGCACAGCAGGAAAAGACCGACGATGCCCGTTTCGACCACGGTTTCGATGAATGTGTTGTGAAAATGAAACCCGCTGCGTGAGCCGATAAAGAACTCGGTCCAAAGCCGTTCCGCCTCCGAGAAGCCTTGAACCCAATAGGCCTGGTAACCGACGCCGACGAGCGGCGCGTCCCCAGCCGCCGCGATGCCCTGCTGCCATAGGTAGGTCCGCCCGGTCAGCGTCGAATCCTTACCGAAAATTCCGAGAATGCTATCAACCGCGCCGCCGTAGAGGGCGCCGATAGCTGTGAATATTCCGATCACGATAGCCGCTAGGAACACCAGCTTGCGCTTGTGCGGTGACAGCATCGACAGCATTCTCATGCCGAGGCATATGCCGATGACTGCAACGGTCGTCAGCGCTGAGGTCGCTGACTGCGCTGCATAGAGGCAATAGCAGGCAACCACTCCAACCAATGCGGCCGGCCCAAGCCAATAGGAGCGCTCACGCGCCATGAAAAAGGTTGCAAAGGAAAAATAGACGCCGAGTGAGGCATAGAATCCGAGTTGGTTCTTGGAGGCAAAGGCACCGACGAAGCTAAATGTGCCGTCGAGCGGATCAAAATGATAGACCCCGAACAGCAGGGAAAAGACGAGAACGAGGCCGATGCCAACAATCATGCCGTGGATCAGCGTGCTGACGTTGACGAGGCGCATGGCAATCAGCGCGCAGATGATATGCGAAACATATTGCAGCCCCGCCCGCGCTGTCACTCCGGGTGCCGCTGACCAAAACAATGAGAGGCAGGCAAAAATTCCGAAGGCGAAGATCCAGCCAAACCGCCTATAATCACCTAGAACCCGGCGATAATCGATCATCACCAGAGGAAGCCAGAGGGCGTAATAGAGAAGGATGGAAACCTGACCGAAACGTGAAGAATACGCAAAGACGAACAGGGAAAGCGCAAGCGCCACCATGGCGTATAAGCCGTTGTGTTGGGGATCGATAAGGTTGGATTTCGCTATTTTCAAATTTGATCCTTGTAGCCGTCCTAGCCGATCGGTGACTTAGACAGCACATCGGCTAGCATGGTCGTTCCGTACGTCGATGCTTGGTAGATTTGGACCCCTGCGAGCCATTCACCATCCAGCACTTCGGGTCCGCACCTCGGTTCAGGACACGCCCTTTCGCCAAGCAGAGTGTGGTGCACATCATAAGGCAGGTTCTTGTGCGCCGCAACAAAATCCACCTACTCCCATATCGACTCTCCCTGCCATCTCGCAACGTCGAGATTATTGCGTGTTTTTTTGCAGAGCCTCGGGTTGAGCAATCCCCATTGTTCCAGCGAAACGACAAGCTGCGCGTAAGGAAGCGGTTTTAGACACCGTAGGTTGGAAATTATGCCAATCCTTTTCGTGCGCAAGACCGAAAGGATAGCAATCTGGGATCTCAACCTGGCTTCCGATCCGCGTTACGGGCGGTATTGGGATTTTCATCCATGATCCCCAAACCCAGCAATCGCGCGGAACGCGTGAGGAGATGCAGCCAAGGGTGCGCAATAGCGGGGTTGGTGATCATCGACGTCAAAGCCGCGTGAACAGATACAAGCCGGGAACGATTTTCTCCTTGCTTGAATTTTCTCTCATCACCGATGATCCCAGCAAAACTCGCTTTTGGGCCGGGTCGCCGAGCATGGCCATACTTGTACGCCTGAGCTCACCTCAGTAGCGGCATCTCATGGCTACAATACCGCGGCTGCTTTTGGAGTGACCTTTAGCACCGTCAGCACACCTGTTGAATAGCAGGCAGTGTCGATTCCAATTCGCCTAGTACCGAACACAGGTTCAGGAACGATCGTATGGCCATGGATAACCGTAAGCGGAAGCATTGGACCTTCGGATAGGAACGGCTCCCTGATCCACATCAGGTCATCGTCGGTCTGATTTTCCAAGACTTGGCCGGGCCGAATGCCCGCGTGAACGAAGAGATATTTTCCAATCGACAAGGCGACAGGCAGGTCCTGCAGGAAGTCTACGTGATGTTGTGGCACAGCCTCGCGCGCCGCTGCCACCAGAGCCTCCATTCCGCCAATTGACTTTAAGACATCCTGCGCATTGACACCATAAGATTGAAGGGTGGCGACGCCGCCGAAGTGCAGCCAATGTTCTCCACCTGCCCCGTCCCGGAGGAAACGCAAAAACGCATCATCGTGATTCCCGCACACCGCCAGACGTATGAGATCATCTTGCGGCGGTCGCGACAGGTGTTCAAGGACGCGAGCAGACCTTTCCCCGCGGTCGACAAAGTCACCCAGATATATGATGGTGGCTCTGTATCCAGCGGTTCGAGCATCGTCTCGGATTCGCGCTTCAGCCCCAAGGAGCTCGCCGAAGCAACCATGGATGTCACCTACGGCATAGATTGGCCCTGGGGTGGTGACAAGATTGATCCGTTTGCGCGGCGGCGTCATCGATGGGCCTGGGTGACCTAAGAACAAGCGAAGCAGTTTCCTCATAGCTAGTCTTCTAAGGGACAATTTATCGGCGGCCAACGGCCATTAATTGGTTACGTCGAGACCCACCATTGAAACAAGAGGTCTTCATCGTCCACCGTCCAAGGAAAGGGTCACATTGATCTGCGCCGGGGCCCAGGCGTCGACGCGCCTGCCGGTATCGTCGGCCGGTTCAATGTCCTAGTTCAGCCCTATGCGCCGCTTTTTCTGTGGCCATATCATCGTGGTTCTCTGCCCTGAAAAACTCCTTCTGATTGCTCGAAACGAAAACGCCGCCGGCGTGAGCCAGCGGCGTTGGTTCAGATCCTGATGCCTGGTGCTATTCGGCAGCCTCGCGGAAACCTTCGTCCGCCTCTTCCTCGGCGGCGGAATGGTCCAAAATCTCACCACCGGAAAGCTGATCTTCGAGCGTCTCGGGAACGTCGTGGGCGTCCTCCAATCCGCTGTCGACGCTGGCGTAGCGTCCTACCCAAGAGCGCACGTCATCAGTGGATGGGGGCAGCAGCGCTGCCGGATGCACCAGCTTTCCTTCGGCAAAGTGCTCGACCAGAGCCACCCGGGTGTCCTTCACCTTGATACGACCGGGCACGCCCGCCGTCTCCGCAGCAGCCTCCAGAGCATTTCGCGACAGGCACGAGAGGAAGTCTTCGGTTGCCATATTGGGCAGGAATTGATCAGCACCGATCGCATCGCCGGCAATGCGGGCGATCAGGCCGCTATTGGAGCGATTGCGCCGCAGAGACAGAACTTCGATCAACACCGAGCGTGCAGCCTGCACCAAAGTCTCGCGATCGAAGGACAGCTTGCCATCCTCGCCGATCAGCCGGGCAGCATGCGGCCCACATTTCGCATGACCATAGGGATTGTCCGATGCGCCGCTGGCGATGCTGACATTCGTGCCGGTGAAGGCCAGAATGAGCAGCGCCATCAGCGTATCGTCCTCAATCGGTGCACGGGCAAGCGCCTCGTGGAGAGCGTCGGTTTGCAAGTCGCCGATCATGTCGAAACCCTTTTGGGTCACATCGGGACGCGATTTCGGCGCCTCGACTTCCTCCACGACAGTCTCGACGCCATCGGCATCCTTGACCAGCCGGGGCTTCTTCACCTCGGGCATGCGGTAGGCAACCGACTGGACAGAGCCGTCGCGCGAGTTAATGTACCAGCCGGTCAGGTCACCCTTGCCCGGCTTGCCGTAGACCTGTTGCGCCTTCGCCGGAAGCTTGGCCTGGCCGTTTTCGTTGGCCTCGATGACCGAGCCGCGCTTGGGCAAGTTGTTGGCCAGCCATTCCTGCTGCGCCCCGAGAAACGCCTCAACATCTGTCGTATAGCGGCTGTCCTCGTCGGCGGGTGCAAACAGGTCCTCGACCCAGGTGATGCCGTAAGCCAAAGCCAGATCGTCGCCGAAGCTTGCATGTTTGGCCAGCATCCGGGTCGTGGTCAGCGCCCGGGCAACCTCCCACCACGACACCTGCGGATCCTGCTTCTTCGGCTTGTACTTTTTCCACACCTCGGCCTGCTCGTCCTGACCGGCGGCGGCGATCGTGCGCAGCTGTTGCTCGTTCGGCATGTCACCGCGCGCCATCTGGTCGAGCACGCGGGCAGGATATTGGCCAGAAGGCGGAGTTTGCGGATCTGCCGACTGGGGAGCGCCAGCGCCATGGCGATCGACTCTTCGGTCCATCCGAGAGCCACCAGCCGCTCGATGGCGCGCCATTGGTCGACAGGGTTCAGCGGTTCGCGGGCGATGTTCTCCGCAAAGGACTGCATGGCGCCGAGATCGTCGGAGGGATCGGCCAGCAGCAGGGGATTTCCAAAAGATCAGCTGCAATCGCCTGGGCCGCGCGGCGGTGACCGAAGACGATGACGTAGCTGTTTCCGCCTTCCGGATCGAGTTTGACGATCGGTGGCTGCACGACGCCGATGGCCCTGATCGATGCGCACAACAGGGCGTCGGACTGTGGCGAGGATTTCGACTGGCGGGACCGGTCAGGGTTGTCCTTCAGGCTGCGCGGATCGGCTGTAATCAACTGCATGGGAATAACCTCTTGAGCTTCGGGCGGACGGACTGTCCTTGCCTCCTCATCTTCTTTTCGAAGACATCTCCCGAACCGCAGGGCGGGCCGGCGGCTGCAATTGCGCCGGAGCAGACCTGGCTTGCGGGGGAGCGAGGCACACCTGCCTTGCGAAACAAGCTGGCCCGGTCTCGGCGACCGGCGCGATTGAGGGAACCGGCAGCCGTTGGACCGTACCTGCGAACCGGTTTCCTTCCCCTCCTTCATCCCCTCCCTCGTCGTCCTCCCTTCCATTTCCCAGCGATGTCACACGATTTTAAGCAATTGCTGAACTCTGGCCATGACAAAGCCGCCGCGCCAAAAATCCCAGCCGCTTTTGCGGGAGACGGATCTCCCGGTTCGCTCGCGACCGCGCAAACCACGCGATCCGGCCCAGCCGCAGCTTCCCTTCGACCCGATGCATGATCGCATTAAACCGTGCCTGGCGCTGTTGAAGGTAAAGCCGCCGTCGGGACCGGACTGGATCTACGAGATCAAATGGGACGGCTATCGCGTCGCGGTCCACATCGAACCAAACTCGGTGCGGATCATCACACGCGGCGGCCATGACTGGACCGACAGGTTTCCGGCAATCGCAGCCGCCGCGCGCAAGCTCGGCGTCAGGACGGCTATTCTCGATGGAGAGGCCGTCGTGCTGGATGCGCAGGGACGTTCGGATTTTGGGGCGCTGCAACGGTCACTGGGCGGACGCGGGGGCAGGAAGGCTTCAGACGAAGCGATCCTTTACGCATTCGACCTGTTGTATTTTGACGGCCATGACCTGACGAAGATGGAGTTGTCCGGACGTCGTCATCTCCTGGAAGACCTGATCGGGGAAAGCGAGGGAGTAATCCGCGTCTCGCAGGAGGTAGAAGCGGATGGCGCGACACTTCTGGAGGCCGCGCGCGAGCACGGTCTGGAAGGCGTCATCGCCAAGCACCGCGACAGCACGTATCGATCGGGCCGGCTCGGCGACTGGTTGAAGATCAAATGCATCCAGAGCGAAAGCTTTGTGATTGTCGGATACGAGCCGTCCACTGCGGCGCGCGGTGGGATTGGCAGTCTGCTGCTGGCGGCCTACCAGGGCGACGCGTTCGTCTATGTCGGTTCAGTCGGGACCGGCTTCAAGCAGAAAGACGCAATCGAACTCCGCCGGATGCTGGACACGCTGAAGACCAAGCGTGCTCCGGTTGCGGTCGATAAAAAGGGAGTCGTCTTCGTTCAACCGACTTTGATTGCCGAGATAGAATACCGCGCCTGGACCGACGATGGCAAGTTACGGCATGCCTCATACAAGGGCCTGCGGGAACTGCAGGACAACGCGGCGATCTACAAACTCGGCGACTAGCTTTCCAAGGTCTCAAAACGAAAGGGCGCTCGACCCTTTCGGGGAGCGCCCTTTCCGACCCGGACAGTTTCAAACGCGCGGCAATCGCCCCTGTGAGGCAAACCATCGAAACGGGTGATGACCAATAGATGTGCACCGCCCGACCCCGTTTCAAGTGACGGCGGATATGCCGCCGTTCACGCGGCTTCCTGGCGATCCTCCTCTGGTTCATCGGCGGTTGCCGCCAGATCCCGCTCGATCTCGTCCAGTTGGCTCAGCTTGAGTTCAAGCTCGGCTTCGAATGAGAAGCTTTCACCCAGACGCGGTGTGTAGGAGGCAAGCCGACGTTTGGCGTCAGCCAGACGATTGCGGTGGCTCTCTCGTTCCTGTTCGAACCCGCCAAGCGCATGTTCGAGCCGAGAGATGGCACCGATCGGCGTCGTGGTCACTGGAAGATCGATCTCGTAGTCGCCACCTGTGCGTTGGAGCAGGGTGTCATAGCGATAACCATCCTTGCCGAACCGTTCGCCCTGATAAGCGAGATCGAAGCCGCCGATCCTGGCGATGATCACCTCATTCTCTTGCTGAAGCTGAACCAGCGTGAGAATCTCCTTCATAAGCGCGCGGCCCGCGAGCTTTCGCTCGTCAAATTCGGCACTTCCGACCTGCATTGTGAATGCGTCGCCAATGGTTGGGACCAGACGGTCGATGTCCTTTCCCACATCCTGGATCCGGCGGCTGGAAAACTCGATATCCCGTTCGGCATCACGGATCTGCCGGCGGATCGCATGCTGGTCGTCGATATGGGCGGCCCGCAGCCGATCGAGACGGGCGATCTCGGCCTCGAGCCCGGCCTTCTGCATCAGCCGCTCGTCGCCGGACGCGATCGCCTTGGCCATGGCAAACTGGTTTGCCTGCCCCTCACCCATGTCCTCAAGCCGTCGAACGCTGGTGTCGCCGGACAGAGCGGCCGCAATAAAGCGGGCTTTGCGCTCGTTGTTCTGCCACATGGTGGCGTCGAGGCTGCCGAGCGTCGCATAGGCAAAGACGTCTACTTCGTCATGCTGGTTGCCCTGGCGGATAATACGGCCTTCACGCTGCTCGATCTGCGATGGCAACCACGGCACATCGAGGTGATGGAGCGCCTTCAGCCGGGCCTGGACGTTGACGCCAGTTCCCATGGTTTCCGACGAGCCGATCAGCACGCGAACCTTGCCGGCATTAAAGTCGTTGAACAGCCGCTGCTTGGCGTCCGACTTTTGTAATCCTGCATGAAAGCGATTTCGGAAGCCGGCACGCCAAGGCGGACGAGCTCATCGCGGATCCATCGGTAGGCAGAAAAACCGCGCGTCGCCTCGACATTGATCGTGCCGAGATCGGAGAAGATCAGCTGGCCGGCGCCCGGCCGGTCAAACGGCTTGCCGTCCTTGCGACGATACTCTGCCCCTCCCGTTTCCTGCCAGATCTGGTGGGCATTGGTGACCAGTGCATTCAGCTTGTTGGCCGCCTCATTGCCCATGGCCTGATCGACCAGGCGCAGATCGATCGCCGCATGGCGTCCGTCGGTGATGACCGAGAGCAGGATGTCGTCGCCAGGCTTGGCCGGACCGTCGCGCATTTCGATTGCCTTGATCCGCGCATCCAACTGTTTCTGATAGGCCTTGAACGCCGGCGTCGGCTCTGCGGTGACGATCTGGCGCTTGCCGCCGGAGACGTCGGGGACCTTCACATAGGTCCTGAGATCCGCTGGCAGCACGACATCGGCAAACGACCGGAACATGGCGATGAGTTCCGGCACGTTGACGAACTGGCTGAAGCGCGTGACCGGCTTGTATTTGCCCGACGGCTGCAGTTCGAGTTCGGTTGAAGTGTCACCGAAGGTCGAGGCCCAGGCGTCGAACTCGTGCAGACCACGTTCCGACAATGCTGCCGGATCCATCATCCGCTGCACGGAGAACATCTCGCCGAGCGTGTTGGTGATCGGCGTTCCCGAAGCCAGCACCAGCGCCCTGCCGGGGTTCTTCGTCTCGATGAAGCGGGATTTGACGAACAGGTCCCAGGCGCGCTGCGAGCCGTTCGGATCCACACCTCGCAACGTAGACATGTTGGTGGCGAAGGACAGCTTCCGGAACTCCTGCGCCTCGTCGACGATGATCTGATCGATCCCGAGCTCCGAGATGGTCAGCAGGTCGTCCTTGCGAGTGGCGAGGGCCTCCAGCCGTTCCTTGTGACCTTCCTTCATGCGCTCGATGCGCTTGCGCGATAGCCGGTCGTCGCGTTCGACCTTGGTGAGCAGCTCCTCGTAGAGTTCAAGCTCATCCTGGATCATCTGCGCCTCGAAGGCCGATGGCACCGCGATGAACCGAAACGCCGAATGGGTGATGATGATGGCATCCCAGTTGGCGGTCGCTGCCCGTGACAGGAAGCGGTGACGTTTCTCCTTGACGAAATTGGTCTCGTCCGCGATCAGGATGCGGGCGTTTGGATAGAGCGCCAGAAACTCACGCGCGGCCTGCGCCAGGCAATGGCCGGGCACGGCAAGCATCGCCTTGTTGATCAGGCCGAGCCGGCGCTGTTCCATGATGGCGGCAGCCATGGTCAGCGTTTTGCCGGCGCCAACGGCATGGGCGAGATAGGTCGCACCAGCCGAAATAACCCGCCAGATCCCGCGTTTCTGATGCCCATAAAGAGAAAAGGCGCCTGAGGCGCCCGGTAGTTGGAGATGATCGCCGTTGAAGGCTCGCGGCGCGATGTTGTTGAAAGTGTCGTTATAGACGCGCGCCAGCCGGTCGGTGCGATCTGGATCCGACCAGATCCACGACTGAAAAGCCGTCTTGATCTTGGCGAGCTTTTCCTTGGCGGCCTCCGTATCCACCGTGTTCAGCACCCGTCGCTCGGTCTCGCCGTCGCGGACGGTGTCGAAGATCTGCGGCACGGACGAATTTAAAGCGTCGGATAGAAGCTGGCCGGCATGGCGCCGGTGGGTGCCCCATTCGGTCGTGCCTGATGCCGACCATTCCAGCTGCCTCGCGTTGACAGTCCAGGTCGCCAGTTCCGGCAGATGGTGGATCGAAATCTCGGCGTCCATTGTTTCTCTGACGAAGGCGACGACATCGTCGGCCGGGATCCATGGCGCACCGAGGCGTGCGGTGATATCCGAGGGCCTGAGGTCGGCGGGCTGGACCCGCTCCAGCGCCGCAACATTCCGCTGAAAGACCGGATCCAGGTCCGCCGCCGCCCGCGCGATTACCAGCTTCGACCGGACCGCACCGGATAGATAGGCATCAGCCATCTGCCATGAACCATCGGACGGATCGCGGAAGATCGCTTCGCCCAGCTCGCTGATAACCTCATCGGCGTCACAATGCAGCAGTTCGGCGATGTGATCGGGATCGACATGGCCGCGTTCGTTGAGAACGACTGCGAGCGCATCGAGCGCCGAAGTAATGATAGGTGCCGGAGGCGGAGCGATGACGCGTTCGGTAAAGATCGGCCCGGGCTTGGCGGTATTGGTTTCGAGATCGTAGTCTTCGATCGAGGCAACCAGCCAGCAATCGGGATCGTCGAGAAAGGGTGCCATGTTCGGCCGACGATGGACCTCCCTGACCTCCCCCGTCTCCTCATCCTCCGATGTCGAGACGGAGGTGAAGTTGATCGGACCGAACTCGCGCACGAAACTGGACCAGGCGATGCGCAGCGCGACCTGCGCCTTCTGCCAGGGCTGGTCACGCTCCTGAAGCTTGAGGATGAGCCGGACCGCGTCGCGGATCGGGATCAGCTTTCCGATGATCAGGGCATGCTTGGCGAAGATGCCGTCGGTGCTGCGGCCCTTCCTGACCTCGACCGGGACAGCAACCCCGTCCACCACCTGCATCAGCGCCGTGGCCTTGCCGATGAAATAGCTGCCTTCGCGAACCTTTGGATCATCCGGGCGCTCTGCCATGGCTTCCGCGACTTCGTCCTCAAGGGCGAAGTCGATTGTGGAAGCCTCGCCGTCATAGATATCAGCTGGTAGCTGGCTGATCGCGGAGTTCAGGCTCGTTTCGAGATCATTGTCATAAGGGAGGCATGTATAGGCTTCGCCGAATGGACCTGACGTGATCGCATGCCGTCCCAGCACCATGTCGGAATGATCGGCGAACCACCTGTTGATGCGGACGCTGTCGCCCTCACCTTCCACCTTTACATCCGCGAGATCGACCCATCTGTCGTCTCCAGCCTGCTCGTCGGCGCGGCGCTTCCGGAAGAAGAGGATATCGACGACAACATCCGTGCCGGCATCAGCGCGGAAACTGCCTTCGGGAAGGCGGATCGCGCCAACGAGGTCGGCCATGCCGGCGATGTGTTCACGGGCGCGGGCGTCAGCCTTGTCCATGGTGCCGGACGAGGTCACAAAGGCAGCAAGCCCGCCAGGCTTCAGCCGGTCGATGGACTTGGCGATGAAATAGTCGTGCAGCCGCAAGCCGAGAGAGCGGAAAGCCGGATCACTCTTCACCGTGCGGTCGGAAAACGGCGGGTTGCCGAAAGCCAGATCAAAATGCGCCGGCAAGTCTGTGCGCGAAAAGTCACCTATGATGATTTTCGCACGCGGCTGCAGCAGCCGGACGATGCGGGCGGTCACCGGATCGAGCTCGACACCGGTGACATGGCTTACCGTCGAGAGCGCCTCCGGCATCAGCGCCGGAAACATGCCCGTGCCAATCCCCGGTTCGAGCACCCGACCGCCCTTGAAGCCCATGCGGACCAAGCCTGCCCAGATAGCACGAACGATAAACTCCGGCGTGAAGTGGGCATATTGCGTGCAACGTGCCAGAGACGCGTAGTCTCCTGCCGCAACGGCGCTTTCGAGATCGACGCCGAGCTCCTCCCAGCCTTTGCGAAACGCCTCGTCGCCGGGACGCCGGAAAATGCCGTTGGCCAGGTCCGACGCGCCGAAACCTGTGAAGCGGATAAGCCTGGCCTGCTGGTCAGGTCGGGCTGGCAGGCCCTGACGCTCGATCTCATTCGCCAGCATGATGGCGGCGATATTGTCGCGTGCCCGGTCGCGCCACGATTTGGCGAGACCGCGTGAACCCTCCAACCGGAAATCCACCTTTGCCCGCATCTGCGGTTTTGGCTTCGGTTCTTTGCGAACAGGGATGGCTGGCGCCGGCGTCGATGGCGGCGGGTTATCGTCGAGGTGGTTCCCGAAGTCTAACGCAAAGCCCGGCACACCGAGATTGAAACCAGATGTGAGCGCTGTGTTTCCAAACAGGTCGATGGTGAAGGGATCGTCATGGGCCATGAAAAAGCTCCTGTGAGAAGGCGCGCCAAGGCACACCCGCTGCTGGCAAGATTTGCCAGGGACGGGTGCTGACGGCGCGATGGTGAAGATGGGAGGGTGGCAGCTGCCGTCAGGCAGCGATGGTTTCTGGAAGGAGACGGAACTGCACCGGCAGCTTGGCGGCGATCTCCTCGTCGGTCAGATCATCAAGCAGCTTCCAGATCTTGCCTTGTGCCGAGGGATAGACGAGCACGATCTGGCGATTGCGCAGATCGGCCGGAAAGCGTGCGTCGGCATAGGCACGAAAATCGGGACCGGTCGTGCTCCAGATATGATCGAGTTTTTCTTGGGCGCTCATGGCGCGCACCGGGCGGGATTCACGTGCGATGATCTCAGCGCGCATCCGGTCGGGCGACTGGCGATCGCTCAGATCGCAATAGCTGTGGAACCAGCGAGACCGATCATCGATCGTCAGCGCGAAGAATACGCTGGTGACGCTGGCGGCCAGAAACTCGCGCATGGCGAACATGTCACCGCGATAGAAGAGCGGCGGCAGAATCTCGAACATGTGGTCGTGATCGGCTTCCGTGATCTCGAACCACTCGCCGACATATCGCGTGCCATTTATCCTGTTATCGTCGAAGGGCGACTGGCTGTGACGATTGAACAGGGCGTACATCTCGTGGCGGCTGGCAATGCCTTCGAACACCTTACGGATTGCGGGGAAACGAACATCTGCGGCTCCTTCGGGGTTGGGCTGAGCTGAAAAGCCTGATCGACCTCTGTTTTCAGTCCTTTGATCACCCCTCCTCAGCCGGCGCCTCGCGGGCAGCGGGTCAAGGGCCGCCGTCAGGCGGGCGGCAGCTTCACCCTTGATGCGCTGACCCGCGTATGCGGCAGCTCTCCTCTCTCCCTCCTCTCCTTCAATTCCTCATTCCAGTCCTCACATCGCGGCCTCAGCCGTGAGAAATCGCAACTGGTGCTATCCGCCATCTGGCGCAGGCGATCGGCAAAGACTTCACCCTGGACGTTGTTGTCGGTCGCGGCCACCAGCCATGCGCCTTTCCCGGAAGCCAGGGTGTCCAACGCCAGCGCGGTCAGCGGCGACCACCCGCCACCGGTGCTGACATAGAGCGTGTCGGTTCTTGTCTGCTCAATCACGGCCAGGCTGAGCGCATCGATCGCCGCCTCCGTCACACAGATCCGACGTGGATTGTTGCTCCCAAGTCCGAAGAGCGCCTTGGCACCGCCGGTGGAAAACCCGCGCCAGTCCGGACCGCGCTCTTCCCAGCCGATGACGGCGCCCGCTTCATCGACATGCTTTGCCCACATCGAGCCATGGGGTCCTTCTCGGAGCACGTCCGCCTCGATCGCCGCAGAGATGATCTGCCATGGCAACGCACGGCATTGCCGCAGATACGTCCAAGTCGCCGAAGCGCGCCACAGCCGTTTTCGGTGGTTCCAGCGGTCAGCGACCGAAGCCATTGGTTGCGTTTGATGAAGAGGCTTCTCCCAGGTCGGCATGGTGGGCTGAAACGCGACAAGATCGCCGACGGCCGTCAGGGCTTCAGCAAAACCGATGGCATGGAGATAGCTGGCAAGCGCGAAGACGTCGCCCTTGGCGTCGGAACGGGCATCGAACCAGCCTCTGTCGCCGTGGATGACGATGACGATGTCGTCGTCGCGTCGGAATTTGACCGCCCGGCGAGTGCTCTCTTTCCGGTCTATCGCGAAGCCCTCATGCTCAAGGACGGCTGCGCAGCCCACCCGGGTACGCAGCTCCTCGATGTCATTCTTTTCCATATCACCTCCTGTAGCTTTCCTCACTGTTCGGACCGTCAGCGCCCAGGCCGCGAAGATGGAAGCGTGCAAGGGCGCGGTTCGCAATGTGCAGATCTGCGGGACAAGCTCGCGGCGAAGCCTCCTTGCGCGCGCATCAGCGCAAGCGGCACGCGCTTCCCCGAAGGGGTGATCGGCACAATGAGCCGATCCATAGGCAAAGGGATCGTATTCGTTGATGATGGCGTCCTCGTCGCCGTCATACTCGGCGGAAGGCATGACGCCGATTTCGCCGTCTATTTCGAAGAGGGTGACCGGGACCATCAGGGTTCGGGCAAGATCGAATGCGTGGTTTTGTGCGAGGCTGAGATCCGACATGTGAGGCTCCATCCGTTGGCGGGGCCGATCCCCGCTCGATGGCGCCCGTTTGATCCGGGCCCGGCCGCGGTCACCTCGGCGGCGCAGCCATAGGTCGCAGTGGCTGCGAACCCCATGTGGGTTGACCGTCCAAGGCGGGATTGGATTAGGGATTCCAGACAAGAGAGCTGGGTTGGCAACGCCAATGGGTGGAGCATTATTGCGGTCGGCCTGAAATTGCCTTGCCGCTTGCTGACCAGGCGACCTACAGGTTCCGATACGAAGAAGGTGTTGGACATTTGCTGCTTGTGGCTTTCCGAAAGGGGAACTGTCAGCAACGCTCAATGGTGCCAGACCAACGTCGTCATTGAACGCGTCAGGGATGAAAGCCGAAAGGCAGAAGGCTCGCGTCCCGAGGCTTTTGCATAGCCAACAGCCCGGCCCGACAGGGCGACGTAATGCCAGACTGTGGAGGCCTCGTTCTCTCCGTGTGCAACGATTGGGAACAACACACCCGTACGCCGAATTCTGCATGTATCCTACTGACAATGTCGGCCATGATCTTTGCAACGCCGCCCGGCTTCGAAGCGGTGATGAAAAGTATTGAGGAGCTCGAGGCAGCGGTCAACACGACCAAATAGCCCACCCCCTCTAAAAAGAGGCCTCGATGCCGCTATCGCCCTGTTGGCGGTTGTTGAGCAAGCAATCGCGCTATAAAAAGCTTGTCGCAGAGTCAAATGGCTGCGGGAATTGAAGAGGAACTGTCATGCCCACCGGTACTGTTAAATTTTTTAATAGTGACAAGGGATTTGGTTTCATCACACCGGAGACAGGCGGAACGGATGTCTTCGTGCACGTGTCTGCTTTGCAGCAAGGCGGGTCGCTGAGAGAAGGTGACAAAGTCAACTTCGAGATTGGCCAGGATCGCAAGACGGGCAAGTCGAAGGCCGAGAACGTCAGCGTACTCTGATCCTTGACGAGCCGATTAGCCTGCCTATGAACTGGCAGGCTAACTGCAACCTACATCTGCGGATCTACTGAAAATTCCTACTCTTCACCTTCAGCGTATCGATGTGCAGGTCAGGTACATAAATTTCCCGCGCCTTGACGCCCATCGGCGGCCGTTCGCGGCTATCCGGGCTGCCGGGCGAACCATGCGCGAACTCGTCGCCCCGCCCCGTCGGAACGCGGAAACTGTCCCGTTCGCCCAGGCTCGCCAGATCGCCGCTCAGATCGAACATCCATTGCGCCACCAGATGCACGACGCCGCCTTCGCGCTGGATCTTGCCGTTGATCGCCATCATTGAGGATCCGAGCACGACGCGGCGCTGCTTTTCGAACAGGCTTGGCCAGACGACGACGTTGGCGACGCCTGTCTCATCCTCGATGGTCATGAACATGACGCCCTTGGCGCTACCCGGCTTCTGACGGACGAGAACGAGGCCCGCCGTCATCAGCCAGCGACCATCGCGGGCCGAGGTTGCCTCGGCGCAGGTGACGATATTTCGGCGGGCGAGATCCTCGCGCAGGAAGCTGACCGGATGGGCGCGCAGAGTGACTCCCGTATGCCCATAGTCCTCGACGACATTGGCGCCTTCGGTCATCTGCCGAAGCTCAACATCCGGTTCCTGCTGTTCGGCAATCACCGCCCGCTCGCGATCGGCCGCCGCGGCAAACAGCGGAAGCGGTTCGTCGCGCAAGGCTTTGATCGCCCACAGCGCATCGCGTCTTTCAAGGTTCAAGGACGGTCGAAACGCATCGGCTTCGGCCAGCTTGACCAGGGAAGCCGACGGCACGCCGGCGCGCCGCCACGTATCGTCGACGGAAACGAACGGATCACCGCCCCGCGCCACCGCTATTTTTGCCGCATCCTGTTCGGGTAGTCCTCTGACCAGACGCATCCCGAGACGCACGGCATGGCTGTCGGTTCCCTCGATCTCTTCGAGCGTGCAATCCCAACGCGATCTATTGATGCAGACCGGCCGGATCGCTACCCCGTGAGCCCGGGCGTCGGTGACGATCTGCGCCGGCGCATAGAACCCCATCGGTTGCGCATTGATGAGGGCCGCACAGAACACATCCGGATAGTGGCATTTGATATAGGATGAGGCATAGGCGATGAGGGCGAAAGACGCCGCGTGGCTTTCTGGAAAACCATAGGAGCCAAACCCCTCCAATTGCGAAAACGTCTTCTCTGCGAATTCTGCTGTATAGCCGTTCGCCACCATGCCGTTGACGAGCTTGTCTTTGAACTTGCTGACCCCGCCGGTGAACTTGAAGGTCGCCATCGAGCGTCTAAGCGCATCTGCTTCACCGGCGGTAAAACCGGCGCAGACGATCGCGACTTTCATGGCACTTTCCTGAAACAATGGCACGCCCAGCGTCTTGCCGAGCACGGCCTCCAGTTCCGGCTTCGGATAGACGACCGCCTCCTTGCCTTCGCGCCGTCTCAGATAAGGATGCACCATATCCCCCTGGATCGGACCGGGGCGAACGATCGCCACCTGAATGACCAGATCATAATAGGTCTGGGGTTTCAGCCGCGGCAGCATCGACATCTGTGCCCGGGATTCGATCTGGAAGGTCCCGAGCGTGTCGGCCTTGCGGATCATCGCGTAGGTCGCCGGGTCTTCCGGCTCGATGGTGGCGAGATCCAGAGTCAAACCCTTGTGCTCCTGCAGAAAGGCAAAACCCTTGGCCATGCAGGTCAGCATTCCAAGGGCCAACACATCGACCTTCATGAACTTGAGCGCCTCGATATCGTCCTTGTCCCATTCGATGGTCTGACGATCTTCCATCCGGGCCTGCTCGATCGGCACCAGCTCGTCGAGGCGGTCATTGGTCAGGACAAAACCGCCCGGATGCTGGCCCAGATGACGCGGCGCGCCCATCAGCTGCTGCGCCAGTTCCAATGTCAGCCGCAGGCGGCGGTCGGACATGTTCATGTTGAGCTCGTTAACCTGCTTTTCGCCGACGCCATCCTTGCTCCAACCCCAGACACCGGCCGACAGCGCCGTGATCATGTCTTCGGGCAGGCCGAGCACCTTGCCAACATCGCGAAGCGCACCCTTGGCGCGGTAGCGGGTAACGGTTGCGCAGAGGGCCGCCTTTTGCCGGCCATAGGTCTTGTAGATCCACTGGATCACCTCTTCGCGCCTGGCATGTTCGAAATCGACGTCGATATCGGGTGGCTCGTTGCGCTCCTCCGAGATAAAGCGTTCGAACAGCAGATCGTTTGCGGCCGGATCGATCGCCGTGATCCCAAGCACATAGCAGACGGCCGAATTAGCCGCACTGCCGCGACCCTGGCAGAGAATGTTCTGCGAGCGCGCGAAGCGAACAATGCTGTAGACCGTCAGGAAATACGGCGCGTAGTCGAGTTTGCGGATCAAGTCGAGTTCGTGGTTGAGGATCTTCACCACATCATCCGGAACACCCTCGGGGTAGCGATCGCGCACGCCCTCCCAGGTGAATTTTTCCAGCGATTGCTGTGCCGTCAGTCCAGGGATGATGGCTTCTTCAGGATACTGGTAGGTGAGTTCGTTCATGTCGAAGCGACAGCAATCGACAATCTCGCAGGTGCGGGCTAGTGCCTCAGGATAACGGCTGAACAGACGGTGCATCTCCTCGGGTGGCTTTAAGAAACGATCGGCGTGCCGTTCGCGCAAGAACCCCGCCTGATCGATGGTGGTGCGATGGCGAATGCAGGTGACGACATCCTGCAATTGCCGCCTGCCCGGCTCATGAAACAGCACGTCGTTGGTAACAACAGGCCGAACCTTGTGCCGGATCGCCAGCGTGTTGAGATCGTGCAGGCGCAGTTGATCGTTCGGCCGCCGGCGCAGGGTCAGCGCCATGTAGGCGCGGTCGCCAAATATCTCCCTCACCTTGCGCAACTGGACCGCACATGCGTCATCGGCCTCGTCAGGGATCAGGATGGCGAGCAGACCCTCTGCATAAAGGGCCACATCCGTCAGATCGAGGATGCACTTGCCCTTGCCGCCGCGCTCCTTGCCGAGCGACAGAAGCCGGCAAAGCCTCGAATAGGCTGCCCGGTTCGTCGGATAGACCAGCATTGACATTCCGTCCGACAAATCAAGCCTGCAGCCAACGACCAGCCGCACACCGGTTTCATTGGCCGCTTCCCAAGCCCGCACGATGCCGGCCAGGCTGTTGCGATCGACGATGCCAAGCGCCTCAATGCCGAGTGACTTGGCGGTAGTGAACAGCTCATCGCAGCCTGACGCACCGCGTAGGAAGGAAAAATGACTGGTGACCTGGAGCTCGGCGTAGCGCATCAGCCATAAATCCCGTGCAGGAACCATTTCGCTGTCCCGGTCGCGGGATCCACCCCATCGCCAGAGCGATAGACCCAGAAGCGATTGCCGTCCTCGTCCTCGATCGAATAATAGTCCCTCACCGCCTCCATCTCGGATGTGCGAACCCACCATTCGCCGAAGACCCGTTCCGGGCCGTCACCGCGTTTGATGCGCCGGCGTTTGCCGCGCCAGGTCATGGAGGCCGGCGGATGGTCGGGTGTGAGCGCAATCACCTCGATCCGTTCCGGGCGCGCCAGCATGCGGCTCGGCCGTGGCCAGCGGGTCGGCCAGGATTGACCGTGTTTTGCGGAAACGGCGGAGACACGCTGGACATTGCGCTCCGGCACATCGCTTTCAACCGGCGCCAGCCGGTACATGCGTTGGCCGCGGTTTCCAAAACTGTCGAGCAGAGGCGTGACGTCAACAATGGTTTCTTCGACCAGCGAGGAGATGGACTGTTTCTCTTCAAACGGTTCCATCATGGTTGCCGCAAGGGACAGTTTTTCGATACCGAAACCGGGATCGATCTGCTCGATGCTGGAACAGAGAAGCTTTGTCAGACGGAGGACATCGCGCACCGGCTTTGCTGTTCCGGCGCGCAGCGACTGCAAGGTGTTGTCGACCCGGTAGACGATCAGATCGGCGCGACGAACGCCCTGCCCGCGCGTCTCCAATGCGGCGCAGAGTTCGACCACCAGCTTGCCGATATATTTGGCGATGGTCTCGGCCGCACCGATTGGCTCGGCGAACGAACGGGAAACTTCGATCAGGTCCGCGGTGCGAATGGGGTCGATCGGTTCGGCAAGGCGTCCGAACATCTGATCGAGCCTGCGGCCGACCTCCGGCCCGAAACGCAGTGTCAGAGGCGCCCGCGGCGTGGCCGAGAGCTCGCCGACGGTGCGAAACCCGAGCACCGCCAGACCGCTGACGATGTCTGGTGGCATGCGCAGGCTGGAAATCGGCAGGTTGACGACGGCTTTGGCCGTCTCACCAACCGGGACAATGATCACCTCGCGCCGCGTAGCCCGGGCAATCGCGTGTGCGCCGCCCCAGGTGTCGGCGATTGCGGCGCGGGCTTGAAGGCCGCGGCCTCTCAGCGCGTTGACAAGGCCGGTGAGCATCGGCAACTCGCCGCCGCGCAGATGGTCGGCGCCCTCGGTGTCCATGACAATACCGGCGGGAAGATCCATGGCAACAATCGGGGAATATTGCCGCAACATCCACAGCGCCAGACGCTCGATTGCCACCCTGTCAGTCTCTGGATCTGCATCGACGAGGTGCAGGCCGGATATCATCGCCTGGGCTTTGGCGGCGGGCATACCGATCCGGACGCCGGCCTTGAAGGCTGCGGGGTCGACTGCAGCCACGGTGCGTTTCGATCCACTGCGCGCAACGACCACGACCGGTGTTTCAGGCAAAATTCCGGGATCGGCGCGCCTGATCCTGTCCGTTGATAGCGTGGGGAGAAAGACTGATACGACCCGTGGCATCGCAGGCACCTATTTCAAATTCGGCGGCTTCTCCCGCCCTTGCTCTAATCAATTCCGCCAGCCACCGCGCCCGCCCGATGCCCGGCGCGGGAAGCGGTTCGGAGGAAGGACGCTGATCCGCCACCGCGTCGTGGCAGCCGTGGGTTGACCGAAGTCTGCTGCCTCCATCGGGCGGCGCCATCGGCGCAGCGCGATGCCAATGGTGCCAGACGTTTCCGCTGCAAGCTGCAGTCGTCTGGAAGCGGTCATCGGCAGTCGCACCAGCTCGGCGACGACGGCGCCGAGCCCGCCAAAACGCAGGCCCTCCTCGAAGTTTGTGAGCACATCCTCTTCCCGGTCCGCTTCGACATAGATCACGCGATCATGATGGAGGCCCGCCTGCGCTAAGGCAGGCGCAAACAGGTCGGGCCGTGTCAGGCACCAGAGCACGTCGCCCTTGGTGCGCGCGACGATGCCAGCGACAAACAGAGCGGCCGCTGCCCCATGAACCGCATCGGCGCCACCACCGGCCACCTCATGTAGGGCACCGAAAGCAAGCCCGCCGCCCGGAAGCCGGTCATCGATATCGGCAAGGCCGAATGACAGAACCTCGCCCTTGCGCACAGCTGTTCCTTCGAGGCGCTGGATGCGCTCGCGAAGATCAGCAATAGTCGGATTGACGGCGGAGTTAAGCATAGGCTGCGGATATCTTTCTAATGCTGTTCAGGGCTTTCCAGCGATCATCGGGGCTGATATGTTCATTATTTGTTCTTATCGTCCCAATGAGTCAATGCTGATTCTACGATGGGTACGGCGGTGTTTACGGAACGCGACCCACAAGCGACGGGCATCCAAACCAAAACGGGCAGAACAGACAGGCACTTATCGGGGATCACGGCATGACGGTTGCCTATCTGGAAAAACTGAACGAGCAGCAGCGGCAGGCTGTGGAACACGGCGTCGGGCTGGCGGACGGACAGGTGGCGGGCCCGCTTCTGATCATCGCCGGCGCCGGATCCGGCAAGACCAATACCTTGGCGCATCGGGTGGCGCATCTGATCGTCAACGGCGCCGATCCGCGCCGCATTCTGCTTATGACGTTTTCCAGACGTGCCGCGTCCGAAATGGCGCGCCGTGTCGAGCGGATCTGTAAACATGTGCTTGGCGCCAATTCCGACATTCTCACCGACGCGCTGGCCTGGTCCGGCACGTTTCACGGGATCGGCGCACGGTTGCTGCGGATCTATGCGGAGCAGATCGGACTGGACGTGGATTTTACCATCCACGATCGCGAGGACAGTGCCGACTTGATGAACCTTGCCCGGCATGAGCTTGGATTTTCCAAGATGGAAAGCCGATTTCCGACCAAGGGCACCTGCCTGTCGATCTATTCGCGTGCGGTCAATTCGCAGGCACCGCTGAACGAAATCCTGCGCCAGCACTATCCATGGGTAGGCAACTGGGAAGAGCAGCTGAAGCAACTATTTGCCGCTTACGTCGAAGCCAAGCAGGTCCAGAACGTGCTCGATTACGACGATCTGCTGCTGTATTGGGCCCAGATGGTCAGTGACCCTGAGCTTGCCGGCGACATTGGCAATCGCTTCGACCATGTGATGGTCGATGAATACCAGGATACCAACAGGTTGCAGGCCTCGGTGCTGATGGCGCTCAAGCCCGGCGGTCGTGGTCTGACCGTTGTCGGCGACGATGCGCAATCGATCTATTCGTTCCGGGCAGCGACGGTTCGCAACATCCTCGATTTCCCATCCTCCTTCAGCCCGACCGCCGATATCATCAAGCTTGATCGCAATTACCGCTCGACGCAGCCGATCCTGGCTGCGGCAAATGGCGTCATCGATCTGGCGCGTGAGCGCTTTACCAAGAACCTGTGGACTGACCGGCAATCGCTGGAGCGACCGAAACTCGTGACCGTCAAGGATGAAACCGAGCAGGCGAACTTCATCGTCGAACAAGTGCTTGCCAATCGCGAGACCGGCATGACGCTGAAGAACCAAGCCGTGTTGTTTCGCACATCCAGTCATAGCGGCCCGCTCGAGGTCGAGCTCACCCGCCGCAACATTCCTTTCGTCAAGTTCGGCGGCCTGAAGTTTCTCGACAGCGCCCATGTCAAGGATCTGCTGGCGGTATTGCGTTTTGCCCAGAACCCGCGCGACCGCGTCGCCGGCTTTCGACTGCTGCAGATGCTGCCTGGCATCGGGCCAAAGACGGCCGGCAATATTCTCGAGACGATCGCGACCGACCCGGAGCCGCTGCTTGCCCTTGCTGAAATCCCGCCTCCGCCCAAGACCGGCGAAGACTGGACAGGTTTTGTCCAGTTGCTCGCAAACCTGCGTAAGACAGAAGATGGCTGGCCCTCGGATATCGGGCAGGCGCGCCTCTGGTATGAGCCGCATCTTGATCGCATCCATGAGGATGCCGACAGCCGAAAGGCCGACCTGCTGCAGCTTGAGCAAATCGCCAGCGGCTATCCCTCGCGCGAACGCTTCCTGACCGAACTGACACTTGATCCGCCGGATGCGACAAGCGATCAGGCTGGCGTGCCGCTGCTCGACGAAGACTATCTGATCCTGTCGACCATTCATTCAGCGAAAGGTCAAGAATGGCGCGCGGTGTTCATGCTCAATGTGGTCGACGGCTGCATACCATCGGATCTTGGAACCGGAACCAGCCAGGAAATCGAGGAAGAACGCAGGCTGCTTTATGTCGCCATGACCCGTGCCAGAGATCACCTAGCGCTTGTCACGCCACAGCGTTTTTTACCCACGGACAGAACGCTCAAGGGGATAGGCACGTTTATGCCGCAAGGACCCGGTTCATCCCGGCAACGCTGCTGCAATTCTTCGAGACGACAACTTGGCCGAAGGTCTCGGTAGCCGCATCCGAGCGCAGCGCCCAGCAAATTCGCATCGATGTCGGTGCGCGCATGCGGGCCATGTGGAAATAGGGAGAGGATCGATGTGCAATCTCTACAATGTGACCACCACCCGTGACGCGGTTATCGAGTTCACGAAGGCCTTCAGGGATCGCGCCGGTTGGAACGAAGCGAGCTTCGACGTCTACCCGGGCTATCAGGCTCCCGTTGTCCGCGTAGGTGACGACGGGAGCCGAGAGATTGCTCGCGCGACCTGGGGCATGCCATCGCCGCCAGCCTATGTGAAGAATTATGACCCCGGTGTCACCAATATCCGCAATGTGAGCTCCCCGCACTGGCGCCGCTGGCTTGGCCCAACCAGCCGCTGCGTCGTGCCGTTCACCACCTTTGCCGAGCCTGACCCAGCCAGAAAAGTCGAAGGCGCACGTGTGCCAAATGCCTGGTTTGCCGGCAATGAGGACAGTCCGCTGATGTTCTTTGCGGGGTTCTGGACGCCCTGGAAAGGCGTGCGCAAAGTCAGGGATGGGGAGCAGGAATACGAGCTGTTCGGATTTTTGACCACGTCGCCGAACGAAATCGTCTCTCCCATTCATGAAAAGGCCATGCCGGCAATTCTCACCACGCCGGAAGAAGTCGATACCTGGCTGACCGCCCCTTGGGACGAGGCCCGGCATCTGCAACGCCCGCTACCCGCCAATATGCTGGTGATTGTGCCGCCTCAGCCCAAGCCCACTTTGGACGATGAAGGTCTGTTGCTATGATCCTCTGCCGCCGCCGCTACCAAGGCGACCAGGAGCCCGTACGCGATGTAGCAACTTGGCTGAGCCGCGTTGTGAGCCAACCCGATGGATAGCGTGCAGCCGCTCCGCAAAATCATCCATATCGACATGGACGCATTTTATGCCTCGGTCGAGCAACGTGACAATCCGGCGCTGCGCGACAAACCATTGGCGGTCGGCGGTTCGGCGGCCCGCGGCGTCGTGGCCGCCGCAAGTTACGAGGCAAGATCCTTTGGCGTGCATTCGGCCATGCCATCGGTCACTGCCAAGCGAAAATGCCCGGATCTGATCTTCGTGCCACCGCGCTTCGAGGTCTATCGGCAGGTCTCCCAGCAGATCCGGGAGATTTTTTCAGAGTATACGCCACTGATCGAGCCATTGTCGCTGGACGAAGCCTATCTCGATGTCACCGACAACCTGAAGGGCATGGCGATCGCCACCGAGATAGCGCTTGAAATCCGTGCGAGGATCAAGGCCGTCACCGGCCTCAATGCTTCGGCTGGCATTTCCTACAACAAGTTCCTGGCCAAGATGGCGAGCGACCTGAACAAGCCGAATGGACAGGCTGTCATTACCCCGAAGAAGGGCCCGGGTTTCGTCGAAGCCCTCCCCGTCAAAAAATTCCACGGTGTCGGGCCGGCGACGGCCGAGCGGATGAAACGACATGGCATTGAAACCGGGCTCGATCTGAAGTCGAAGTCACTTGCCTTCCTTCAGCAGCATTTTGGTAAGTCCGGTCCGTATTTTTTCGGCATTGCCCGGGGCATTGATGGGCGGCAGGTCAGGCCCGATCGCATTCGAAAGTCCGTCGGCGCAGAAGACACGTTCGTGGAGGACATCGACGATCTCGATCTGGCCAAGACCGAATTGCGGCCATTGGCTGAGAAAGTCTGGCGATACTGCCAAGTGCACGATATCACCGGAAGGACTGTGACTGTCAAAATCAAATATTCGGACTTCAGCCAGGCCACCCGCAGCAGGACCGTGTCAGGAGCCGTATCGAACATCGACATGATCCTGGAGACTGCAGAAGCCCTACTTGTCTCCGTATTTCCGTTTAAACGCCCGGTCCGGCTCTTAGGCGTCACCCTGTCATCGCTCAACACCGAAGAGTGCGGACAAGAACCGCAACTCGATTTGGGGCTGTGATCACGCCGGACCATGAACCGAAAAAGCCTGCCGCGGGAGGTGATGCGAAAGGCTTTCCGAAATCAACTTGAGGTCTGCGCATGATGCTTTGGCCGGACAGGAACTTACGATAGCCGATGGTCCGAACGTCACGGGTCAACGATTGCTCGCCAACAGAGATGCGAACCTCATCCCAATGCCATGAGCCAGATCGCACTAACGCCAGCGAACAACGCCGTTGAGATTGGGCGTCGGACAACGCTTGATTGCCTGCGCCAGCGCCGTACGCTGCTAATCGTTCAAATGCGGCTGCTGACCGAGCCTTGCCACTGGACAGTTTTGGACTTGGTCCGGATCGGATCGTGGCGCCGTTGGGTGCTGATCTCAATTTCGTGCTGGACTGCGCATGCCCGAAATCTGTCCGCCGGAGGGCGTTCACGGCATGTTCAGCCCTTTCGATGACCTCATCCGTTCAATTCCAGAGCCCTATACCAACGCCGTCGTCGACAATTCGCGAGCCTATCAAAAGTCGCTGATTAGATTAACCTCAAATAAACCGGCCTGCCGCAGTTTGAGGAGCGGCGTGATCGGCACGGCGCCGGGTACCGGCCGAGGGGCCCAATGGCAGGGCTGCGGACTTGGGAACGCTGAATATGGTCTCACTACCTTCCTTCATATTCCAAAAGGGGTGGTCATTCTGCAATGATCGAAAGGGTAACATCGCCCTGTCTTTTGCGCTGTTGCTTGTACCCCTGATCGGTGCGGTCGGCGCGAGCCTGGATTATGTGCGCGCCTACAATACTCACTCAAAGATGCAGTCGGACTTGGACACGGCCCTCCTTGCCGCCATTAAAAGTGTCGGCTCGGTCGATGAGGCGGCCTTGCAGAAGCGTGTCGAGCAATGGTTTGCTGTCCAGACGGACATCAGCGCCGCCAACTATCAAGTGACCGACATCGGAATCGACGCCACCAACTTCAATATCACCGCGACGGCGCGATCGACCGTCCCCACAACACTGATGAGCGTTCTCGGCGTAAAGACTGTTGACGTCAGCGTGTCATCGACCGTGCAAGGCCCCGGCCGGGCCTATATGAACGTCTATGTCGTCTTGGATAAATCAGCGTCTATGCTGTTGGCATCGACAGCACAGGGACAGAGTGCCATGCTTTCGTCCCCGGCAAGCTGCGCTTTCGCTTGCCATGCTTCGGAAGGGACCATTAAGTACAAAGGCAAGACATACAGCACCGTCTATGACCTCTCGGTTGCGATGGGCGTCAAGCTTCGTGCAGACGTCTCTGTCTCTGCAGTTGGCGAGGTCCTCGACCTTGTCCAGGATTCCGATCCCAAGGAGGAACGGATTAAGGTAGGCCTTTACACACTGGGCGAAACGACTAAAGAAGTTCTCGCTCCTGCCTTTTCAATATCCTCGGCGCGCAAGCTTTTAACCAAGAACTCAAGTGGCCTCACAAGCTCGACATCAGAAGCGGGCACGTATTTCGATACCTCGCTTGCCGCACTTGAGAAACTTGTCGGAAGCGGTGGGGATGGCAAGACGGCAGCGAGTCCAAAGAAACTTGTGCTGCTGCTGACGGACGGCGTCCAGTCGGAACGAAATTGGGTTCTCCAAAGCAATTCGGGCAATCGTTTTCCAACCTCTGCAGGCTCATTGCAGACTACCGTGACGCCGCTCAATTCAAAGTGGTGCCAAACCATGAAGGATAAGAGCGTTTCCTTTGGGGTGCTGTATACGGAATATCTGCCGATGACTTGGGATTGGGGCTACAATGCCACCGTCGGCAAAACCATGAACAGTAGCAGCTTCGCATCGGTCTGGAAGGGCACCATTGCCAGCGGCGCAGGCGCCAAGACCCGACTGGAATACATTCCGATCGCTCTGAAAGAGTGCGCATCGGCCAAGGACCTCTTTCTACACGCGGAATCTGAAGACGAAATCAAAACTGGCCTCTCACAGCTCTTCAAGCAGTATCTGTCCAAAGTTCGACTGGCGAGCTAAGCCATGAAACGCTTTTTGAAACTCATCCTTTATGCCCGCGACGGCGCAGCGGCGATCGAATTCAGCTTGATCGCGTTTCCCTTCTTCCTGATCATTTTCGGCATCCTTGATGTTGCGTTGATGTTTTTCGTCGATAGCTCGCTAGACTCCGCCCTTCATATGGCTGCGCGTGATGTACGCACGGGGCGGGCAACGGTCGAGAAGTGGAATCTCGCCACCTTTAAACAGGAAGTGTGTGGCGGAATGGCGCTCGCTTTCGACTGCAGCAACAGTCTACTCATTGTCACGAAGGTTATGGACGATTTTTCGTCAGTGAAGTTCACGTCGGCTGTTGGCAACGGCAAGCTCTCGGTCAAGGAGAATTTCGCCAGTGGTGCTCCGGGCAACTACGTCATGATTCAAGCGTTCCTTCCCTGGCCTAGTTGGCTCTCATCGATGGGCGTCGATACGGCGCATCTTTCGGATGGCCGCTATGTTCTTTCAGCATCGGCCCTGTTTCGCAATGAACCCTATGAAAACTGATCAGGATTACACTTGGCTGGTACGGCCCGCCAAGAGGCGATCAGTTTGGTGGCGCCTTATGGGTTGCCTGCGTGATCAACGAGGGCAGTCGGGCATCGAGTTCGCACTCCTCCTGCCTCTGATGCTATTGCTGATCGCTGCGACGATCGATCTCGGTCAGGCGTTGATGGTGCGTCGTAAAATTGATCAGATGGCCGCAATAACGAGTGACATCATCTCCCAGGAAGACTTATGGGCATCAGCCGATGTGGCGACAGTGCTTAAAGGGGAGCTTTAACCCTGAGCCCGTTTGATGCGACGGATCTCAAGATCGTCGTGAGCGTTTTGGATATCGACGCGAGTGGGAATGGAAAGGTCAACTGGTCGAGAGCTTTTCAGACGGAGGCTCTAGCCACCGGAACCGCCTGGCCCCAAACCATCCCAGTCGGCGTTGTTGAGAGCGGTGTGCAAATGGTCGTGGCCCGCGTTGACTATAAGGTCAAGTCTACTCTCACCGGCTTGCTGGAGACTTTGACCGGGATTGAAATCTACAGTTTCACGGGGACTGCTATTTCCCGACCGCGCGTCGGTGACAGTGTGAAAGTAAAATAGCGAGATAAACTCCACCCCTTCATAGCACCCGAACCATCGCCTTCCACAAAGCCGCACAATCAAAATATGAGCGCTTTCATGTTGCAGGACGTCAGTGCGTTCCCTTGAGAAATTGTGCCACTGCACCGACCGCCCTAACCAAGACCGACCGATCGCCAGGACGAGATGAAGCGTGGCAATGGGCCTCCAAGCCACAGGGAAATAGTGGTTACTCAATGTCTGGGATCAAATATCCAGACGCCCTGATCTCCGTGAGACCCATTCCAACAAGATCGAGCCAATCCTTTCGTTCCAGCAGCGGGGGTGGAAACAGTCCAGCAATGGAGAAGATGGGGTTGAGATTTCCCCCTTCGGCCACCTTGGCGGCCGCGGCTAGAAGCTCGTCGCGCCGTGGATCCTCAAGGTCCATTGCCTGAAGAAGATAGGCGATCCAAGCTGCCGTTGCGTAGGCGAAGATCTCGCCACTGCGTCCAGCGGCAAGATCATCCACGGCGGCCAAGAACGTGCGCTGCGGTAGTTTCTGGCTTCCGTCCATAGCGATCTGGCGTGTCTCGTGCGCAATCGTCGGATTGGCAAAACGCGTGAGCAACTGTTCGCCGTATGATTGAAGATCAACACCCGGCACCGGGTCCAGTGTTTGCGCTGCGGCCAGCATGTAACGTTCGACGAGGCTGCGGTGGGAGGGCACCGCCATGACGTCGCGGACATGTTGGAAACCGTTAATCTGGCCGATATAGGCAATCATCGAATGAGCACCGTTGAGCATCCGCAGCTTCATTTTCTCATAAGGCTGGACAGTTTGAACGATCAGCGCCCCTCCGAGTTCCCAGGCTGGTCGGCCCGAGGGGAAATCGTCTTCAACGACCCATTGCATGAAGGGCTCGGTATCAAGGGCCAACATATCCTCCGCGTTGAGAAGGTGCGCAGCCCGCTGACGCGTACCGGTGGTCGCCGCGGGAACGATTCTATCGACCATCGTTGACGGGAAAGCCGCGCGGTCCGATATCCAGCCAGCCAGCGCTTCGTCCCGAATTGAGGCCATTTCGGTCACCAGCCGGCGCACAACCCGGCCATTGGTCGGCAGGTTGTCACAACACAGCACGGTGAAGGGCGGAATGCCGGCCCTATGCCGCCGCGCCAGGCCTTCGACGATAACGCCGATCACCCCCGTGGGTGCCCGGGGTAGCCAGGTCTGCAGCCACGGCAGGATGGGCGCGATCGAGGCCGCCGGTGAGAGGGTCTATGCCATAGGCCTTTTCCGTCACGGTGATCGAAACGATACGGATCGCCGGATCGGCAAGAAGTGCAAGCAAATCCTCCCGCTCCTCGCTAGCAGACAAGCCGCCAATAACGGAGCCGACGACACGGATTTCCTGCGCATCGCCTCCTCGGCTCGTCACCGAGAAAAGATGATCCTGCGCCTTGAGATCGCGGATCATGTCGCTCGATCTCAAACTGACGCCGACGATACCCCAATCTCCGAAATCCGCCTCCAGTGCAACATCGGTATAGACAGCCTGATGCGCCCGGTGGAATGCGCCGAAGCCGAGATGGACGATGCCTGGCTTCAACGATGCGCGGTCGAATTTCGGTCCCACCACGTTCGGTGGAAATGATGTAGAGGCAGACAGACGTTCCATGGTCAGGACAATCCATAGACGGAATGAGACAGAGCCCGCTCGATGCCACGCAACTCGGCAAGCCCCTTCAAGCGACCGATAGCCGGATAGCCGGGTTGTGCGCCTCGCGTGAGGTCGTCGAGAATTTCCTGCCCGTGGTCCGGCCGCATAGGGATATGGTGATCGATGCGTCCTGCGTCCCGGCGGCGCTTTTCTTCCTTCAGCAATTCAGCAATCACGGCGACCATGTCCGTGCCGCCTTCCAGATGCTCGTCCTCGTAGAAAGAGCATGGGGTGCAATCCTCTTCGCGACGGACGTTTCTCAAGTGTACGAAATGGATGCGGGGTGCGAGCTGCCGCACCATGGCCGGCAGGTCGTTGGCTGCCAGCGCACCGAGCGACCCGGTGCAGAAGGTGACGCCGTTCGCCCGGCTGTCCACTTGGTCCAGCATGAAGGCATAGTCTTGCGCGTTTGACAGGACGCGCGGCAGTCCGAGCAGGGCCCATGGCGGATCGTCCGGATGGGCGCAGATATTGATGCCCACCTGTTCTGCCACTGGCGTGACCTCGGTGAGAAAATCGACGAGGTTGCGTTGTAGCCTTGTCCGATCGATCCCGTCATAGGTTCGAAGGTGTTCACGCAGTTGGGGCAGGCTATAACCGTCGGCGGAGCCCGGAAGACCGGCACCGACATTGCGGGAGAGTGACAGCTTGCGCTCGTCGCTCATCTCCTCGAAACGACGCTTCGCCTGTTCCAGGGTTTCGTCGTCATAGTCTTCCGCGGCGCCGGGTCGCTCCAGCAGGTGAACATCGAAAGCGACAAAGTCGATGCGGTCGAAGCGCATGGCCTTTGCCCCATGCCGCGTCGTCCAGCGCAGATCGGTGCGGGTCCAGTCGAGGACGGGCATGAAGTTGTAGCAGACCGTCCTGATGCCCGCGAGGGATACCCGACGCAGCGTTTCCTGCCAGTTGGCAATATGATTGCGCCAGTCACCGGTCTGGGTCTTGATGCTCTCCGAGACTGGAATGCTTTCCACGACATCCCATAACAGGCCGCCGGCGCGCACCTCGGCCTGCCGCTTGGCGATCTCTCCAACAGGCCAGACCTCGCCGGTCGGGATATGGTGCAAAGCGCTGACGATCCCGAGTGCGCCCGCCTGGGCTGCATCCTGCACACTCACCCGATCGACCGGACCAAACCAACGCCACGTGTGTCGCATGTAAACTCCTTAAGGAAGAAAGGTCAGCTGCACCTTGCAGGCAGCAGAGCGGTCACCGGCCTGCTCGAAGGCTTGAACCGCCTCGTCAATTCGAAAACGGTGGGAAATGATCGCCCGCACATCGATCCGGCGGTCGGCGATCAGGTCGAGCGCCAGCGCGAATTCAATATCGAACCGCTGCGACCCGATCAGTTTCAGTTCCTTGCTGACAAGCGCGTTCAGGGGAAGCGTGACGTCGCCGGTCACGCCGACCTGGACGATCAGCCCACGTGGCCGGACGGCGGCAATCGCGCTGCGAAGCGCCGGTTCGGCTGCAGAGCACTCAAACACGACGTCGAACTGCCCCTTGTCCTTTTCGAAAACAGTTAGCCTTTCAGGAGCACGGCGAACATTGATCGTTTCGGTCGCGCCCATGGCCGAGGCACGCTGAAGGGCTGCATCGGCCAAATCGGTGACGACGACGGAGGCGGCTCCCGCATGGCGCGCAGCCGCGACGACGAGGGCGCCGATCGGACCCGCACCGGTGACGAGCACGGACTTGCCGTCGAGATCTCCGGCTTGTGAGACCGCATGAAGGCAGACTGCCAAAGGTTCGGCGCAGGCGGCTTCACCAGCCGTGACCAAGCTTCCAGCGGGAAAGCACTGCACTGCCGGGACAACCAGCCAGTCGCGGAACATGCCCTGCTCGTGGGGCAAGCGCATGGCGCTGCCCATGAAGCGCATATTCTGGCAATGGATCGGCAGGTCCTCCCGGCAGAACCGGCAGGTACCGCATGGCTGGCTGGGATTGACAGCAACCAGATCGCCGGTCGCAAGCCCGGACACGCCAGCGCCAAGGGCGGTGATGTAGCCGGAGCCTTCGTGGCCGGGAATGATGGGCTCACGGACGCGAACAGGCCCGAATCCACCATGCTGGTAGTAGTGGAGATCCGAACCGCAGATGCCGGCCGCCGCCATTTTCAGCAGAACCTCATCCTTGCCGGGCTCCGCAACCGCCTCCATCTCCAGCTGGAGATCGGCCCGTCCATAAAGTCGCGCCAGCCGGGTCTGTTGAGGGTTGTTCGCACTCACCGGATCAACCCCACTTCGGTCGGCAGCCAGAGCGTGATCGCCGGAACAAAGGTGATGAGGATTAGCGCGATAAACAGCGGCACAAGCCATGGCAGGATCGCCATGGTGGTGCGTTCAACGGAGAGCTTCGCCACACGTGACAGGACGAAAAGGACCATGCCGAGTGGTGGGTGCAGTAGTCCGATCATCAGATTGAGGGTCATGATCAGGCCGAAATGCACCGGATCAATGTCGAACTGGAGCACCAGAGGAAGAAGGATCGGAACGAGAATGGTGATCGCTGCAATCGTATCGAGGAAGCATCCGACGAACAGCATCAGCAGATTAACCAGGATCAGGAACACCCATTTGTTGTCGGTGATCGTCAGGATCGCGCCGGACAGCATCTGGGCCGCCTGGCTGACGGTCAAAAGCCAGGCGAAGACAGATGCCGCCGTCACAATAAACAGAACAGCGGCCGTGGTCTCAATCGTGTCAAAGGTCGCCCGTGCAAGGGACGAAAGCGTCATCGTCCGATACCGCACGAGGCCAAGGAACAGCGACCATAAGACGGCCGCGACCGCAGCCTCGGTCGGTGTGAACCAGCCCATCGTCATGCCGCCGATCAGGATGACCGGCGTCATCAGCGCCATGACGGCGGAAAAGTCGAAATACCAATCGACGGCGATCAGGACGACAAGGGCGATACCGACGGAGATATTCAGGGAAAGGCCGGCGAACATCATAAGATAAATGGCCAGTGGCACCGCAAGAACGATCAGGATTTCGACGGAGGCCGCCATAAGACGCCTGATTTCAAACGGCGTATCCGAACCCCAGCCGTGACGATAGGCGAAGATTGCGACCGTCAGCATCATCAATACGGTCATGACGACGCCTGGAACGATGCCGGCCATGAACAGGGCGCCGATCGAGACATTGGCCATCATGCCGTAGATGACGAAGGGCAGGGACGGAGGAAAGATCGGGCCAAGCGTGGCCGACGCGGCCGTCACGCCGACCGCCACTTCCACAGGATAGCCATGTTCCTTCATCGCCTTGATCTCGATCGTGCCGATACCGGCGGCGTCGGCGAGCGCGGTGCCGGACATGCCGGAAAAGATCACCGATCCGATGATGTTGACCTGGGCAAGGCCGCCCTTCATCCAGCCGACGAGGGCAACAGCGAAGGAATAGATGCGGCCGGTAACGCCGGCCGAGTTCATCAGGTTTCCCGCGAGGATGAAAAAGGGAACGGCCAGCAACGGGAAACTCTCGACGCCGGCGATCATCCGCTGCGCGGCGATGATGTCCGGAGCGACATTATAGAAGACGAGATAGAGAACCGAGGCAACAGCCATGGCGATGGCGACGGGAACGCCGATCAGCATCAGGACAAGAAAACCGCCAACGAGCAGGAGCATGGATCAATCCTCGACCTTCTGGAATTCCTCGGGCCGTTCCAGAACCGAATAGCCGCGGCGCTGATTGGCGATGAAGACCTGGATGGAGCGGCCGAGCATCAGCACGAAGCCCGCCAGCACGCTGTAGAAAACGATGTTGCGCGGTAGATCGACGGTCACCATGCGCTCGTCGGCAACGATCGCCACGTAGCGCCACATCAGCCAGCAGGCATAGACGAAGAAACCGATGCGGACGATATCGACGCAAATGGCCAGCACACGGGCAACACGCATGGGCAGATAATGGTAGAGTACGTCGACCTGGATATGCCGTGACAGCCGCACGCACATCACAGAGCCGAGGAAGACCACGCCGATCAGGCAATTGGTGGCGATTTCCTCGGTCCAGGCGTAGGAATTGTTGAGCACGTAACGTGTGAAGAACTGCAGAAACACGCATCCCGTCATGATCCAGAAGATCGCGAGCGTGACCCAGTCCTCGACGGCATAATTGGAAATGTCGGCGGTCGGCGCCGCGTCTTCGAAGGAGTGGGCAAGCTCCTCCGGCGTCACCGGGGTGTGGACTTCGTGTGGCATGGGATGATCCGGCACAGGAGAAAGGAATGCCGGCCGCCGTTTCAGGCGGCCGGCACGACGGTCACTTGAGGGCGCGGATGGCCTCCCAATCCTGCTTGTCGTAGCCGAATTCCTCGAAGGTTACCTTTTCGACAACGTTCTTTTCGAAGTCGGCCTTGTCGACCTCGGTGACGGTCAGGCCTTTGTCCTTGAAGCTGGCCACCAGCGCTTTTTCGCGCTCCTCGATCGTCTTGGTGGTGCGCTCCGCCGCCTGCTGCATGACCTCGGTGAAGATCGCCTTGTCCGCGTCCGACAGGCTCGACCACAGGGTCTTCGAGATCAATGTATTCAGATGATCGACGATATGACCGGTGAGGATGATATGCTTCTGAACCTCGTAGAACTTCTTCGCCTCGATGGTGGTCAGCGGATTTTCCTGCGCCTCGACGGTGCCGTTCTGAAGCGCGAGATAAACCTCGGCAAAGGCGATCGGTGTCGTGTTGGCTCCGCAGGCCCGCGGCATGGCAAGATAGGCCGGCACATCGGGAACGCGGATCTTCAGTCCCTGCATGTCAGCGCATTTTTCGACCGGCTTGTTGGATGTCGTGTGGCGCGTGCCGTAGTAGCTGACGGCAGTAATGTGATTGCCCGACGCTTCCTCGTAGCCTGCAGCCAGCTTCTTGAAGATATCACTCTTCGTATAGGCGATGAGATGGCTCGGATCGCGGAAGATGTAGGGGAAGTACGTGACTCCGACCGGCTTATGTTCCCGCGCCGCGAAGCTGGAGCCTGAAATGATAATATCGACGGTTCCGAGCTTCAGGCCCTGATTGAGATCGGCCTCCTTGCCAAGCTGCGACGCCGGAAAGACATCGATCTTGTACCGCCCTTCCGTCCGTTTGCCGATCTCTTCCGCCGCCCAGACGGATTCTGTGTGGAACGGCTCCGAGGTCTCATAGACATGGGCCCATTTCAGGACCGTTTCGGCATGTGCGGCAATGGCCGAGGCGAGAACCACGGCCGTTGCGCCGAGTAACATTTTCAGTGTGGACTTCATCTCTTATCTCCTCCCAAATTGAACTTTGTTGGTCGTCCTAGTTTCCTCCGGCGCGACTCCACGCAGCCGGTATCGTGCTCCCGGCCGGCTTCTCCTCAAAGCTTGCCGAAAGGCGCAATTGCGATTGATCGAGGTGGCCCCGCATGGCGGCGCGCGCAGCAGCTGGGTCTGCGGCTGCAATGGCGTCGCGGATGGCGCGATGCTCTTCCATCGCGGCCCTCCATGTTTCGGTATTCTCGAAGTAGCTGGCCAGCTTTTCGAAATAGGGCGTCATGCGCATATCGTGAATACTGCCAACGAACCGGTTCAACGTGGCGTTGGCGATGATACCAGACACGATCACGTGGAAGTCCCGATCAAGCGCCAGCGCCAAGTGCCGGTCGTTCAACGCCGCACTCATTTGTGTGAGATTATCATCAAGAAGTCGGATATGTTCGGACCGTGCCAGCCGTGCAGCTTCTTCGGCAACCGCGCATTCGATAACGGCGCGCGCCCGCAGCAATTCGAACGGGCCCTCGAAGTCTTCAGGTGGAAGATCGGCAAGCCTCGGCTTGCGGGCATTGACATAAATGCCCGAGCCCATCCGGATATCCACAAACCCCTCAACCTCAAGGACGATCAGCGCCTCTCTGATTGTTGGACGTGACACACCCAGTTTTTGCGCAAGCTCGCGCTCCGCCGGCAGGCGGGAACCTGAAGCAAGCTCGCCTCTTTCGATCAGGCCGCGCATCTGATCAGCCACCTGCCGATATAGGCGGCGCGATTCCACTGCAGAAAACATCTTCTTCACCCAAGCGGTCAAATGGACAGGTGGTCATACCAATTAATGGAACACAGTGTTTTTCGTGTCAAGCTGACACGCAACAGAATTTCACGATGCAGGAAGAGACCACGCGATAGGCACTCTACGGACCCCACCGCCGCGCGACCCGCGCGCCCACTTTGCATGTTGCTGCGGGTTGTAGCCTTTGTTCGGCAATCTTTCTTCCACGTATGGGCGATACAGATCAGACCGAGTGACGGAACCATGATTTCCAACAAGGATAGCAATTCCGGGACTTCTATCCTCTATGGCTCATCCAAGCTTAACCCGGCTCACTGCTTCGACAAGCAATGTTCGCGAACAATTTAAGAGAGAATAAACTACGAACCAGTAAATGTGATGCTTTCAGGTTGTTTTCTAGTTTCGCAATCTCCATCGGGCAAAATGGCTAAGCTTTGACAGTATAAATAGGCGACGAGAAATGATGAAATCTGGTTGGCAATCGACTGATGGCTGATGATACATGTCATTCACAACGCTCTGTCGACGCCGGTCGATCGCCAGCGTTGTTGCGAATCCTTCGATCGAGCCTCTCACAGGCGCGAGCCTGGAACCGCTCGCTGCTTTCCAAGATCATTCTGGTTTTTCTCGGCGTGGCGCTCTTCTCCTATAGTCTTGGGGCGATGGTGGGGTGGTCGATGTTCGTCGGCGCTGCAAAGGAGCAGTGGAACAATCAGGCACGCATCAACACCCAAATCGCCAGTTCAACCCTGCGCAACATCTATACCCATGTAGCGATCAAGACCGACAGCAGCGGCCAGGTGGAGCGCATCGTCACCGCGCAGCCAATCGGCGACGACGATTCCATCCTCTTCACCGGCTTTACCCCGACGGACGTGCTGGCGCTGGTGGCCGCGCAAACCAAGAACGACGCGTGGCTCTTCCGCTTTGACCCGAAGACGGGACGCTTTGCCGACGTGGCCTCATCATCGGGTCTCTCGCCTGCAGAAACTCCCTGGGTTGCGCCGGACGAGTTTCTTTTCACCGACGACGCGTTGGGAGGGCGGGTCTTCAGCGGTTTCGCCACAATCGCCGGTGAGAGATACTTTGTCGGCTTGTTGCCGATTGTCAGTCCGGAAAATGCGCCGCTAGGCGCGGTTGCAGTCTCGATTGGCAAGGCTTCCGTTCTCAACCGCGCGCAGGATGAGTTGCTCCGTAATTCGCTCGTCATGGTCGTTACCGTCCTGCTTCTGACCGGCGTTGTCGCCACGTTTCTCGCCCGGCGACTGTTTCGGCCAGTGCCGACACTCGTTCGGGCCACGTTGCAGATTGCAGGCGAGGTGACCGACACGGTGACGCCCTTCCAGAACCGTAGGGACGAAATCGGCGACATGGCGCGCGCCATTGAGGCACTGCGCGAGGCTGTTGTCGAGCGCGCCCGACTGCGTGAAATTCGTGACATGGCGGTGACGCTCGAGCATATGGCGCATCACGACGCCTTGACCGGATTGGCCAACCGGGCGTTGCTGATGAAGACCCTGGACGCAGCCCTCGAAGACATTGAGCACTCCGAAGCGTTCAACGTGATTTTGCTCGACCTTGATCGATTCAAGGTGGTCAACGACACGTTGGGCCATGGCTACGGTGATCAACTGCTTGTCACGACAGCGCAGCGCATCCGCAATGTGCTCGGCGACAGCGATCTGGCAGCCCGGCTCGGCGGCGACGAGTTTGCGATCATCCAGCGCGTGCGCAATGACGCGATCAATGAGGCGCGCGGGCTTGCTAACCGCCTCCTGCAGACAATTTCCACCGTCGTGGTGCTTGAGGGCCATGAGATAGTGGTTGGCACCAGCATCGGCATTTCCTGTGCGCCCGCCCATGGCGCAAGCGCCGGCCAGCTGCTTCAGAACGCCGACCTGGCGCTCTATCGCGCCAAAGCCGCCGGACGCGGCACTCTCATCGTCTTCGAACAGGGCATGGACATGGTGGTGCAGGACCAACATGCCCTGGAAATCGACCTCAGGCTCGCACTACAGCGTGGTGAGTTTGAATTGCACTATCAGCCCTTTATCAATATCGCCAGCGGCCTCGTGTGCGGTTTTGAGGCGCTGGTGCGCTGGCGCCATCCGCAGCAGGGCCTGATCGCGCCTGATCGCTTCATTCCGCTGGCGGAGGAAACCGGGATCATCGTACCGCTCGGCGCATGGGTACTGGAACGCGCCTGCGCCGACGCGGTTGCATGGCCAGTCGAGATGCGACTTGCCGTCAATCTGTCGCCGACGCAACTGCGTCATGGCGGCATTGTTGAGACGGTCGCTTTGGCCCTTCGCACATCCGGTCTTCTGGCCACACAGTTGGAACTGGAGGTGACTGAAACGGTGATGCTGGCCGGCGCCGACAGCCGCAAAGCCCTCCAGACGATTGGCGCCATGGGCATCTCGATAGTCCTTGACGATTTCGGTACCGGGTATGCCTCTCTGAGCTACCTCGCCGAGATGCCCTTCAGCAAGATCAAGATCGACCGTGGTTTCGTGGCTGACCTGCCGACGCATCATACCTCCAGGGCGATCGTGGCTGCCATAACCAATCTAGCCAGCGCATTGGATATGGAAATCACTGCCGAAGGCGTCGAGACCGAGGAGCAACTGATGATCCTGAAGGCTGCTGGTTGCACCAATGCGCAAGGCTACTATTTCGCCCGGCCGCGGCCGATCGGCGAAATCGAACTGCCGCGGCAAGCAAAAAAGCATGAACAGCTTTGACGTGAATGACACCAAGGACTGCCGTGGTGGGCACCACGGCTGTAACCCCAGATGGGAGAAGCCTATGTACAGACTTGCACCAACAGTGTTGGCCCTGGCCTGCCTCGCGTCCCCCGCGCCGACCATGGCAGACGAGACGAACAGTACACTGAAAAAGATCGCCGAAACCGGAGTCATAGCGTTGGGCTATCGGGAGGCCGAACCCCGTTCTCCTATAAAACACCAGATGGAAAAATTATCGGCTTCTCGATGGACCTATGTCACCAAGTGGTGGAGGCGGTCAGGCAGCACCTGAAACTCGACAAACTGACTGTCGACTACGTTGCGGCCACCTCTGCCACGCGCTTCGTGTTGGTCAAGAGCGGCAAAATCGACATCGAGTGCGCGGCCACCACCAACAATACCGAGCGGCGCAAGATCGTAAGCTTCTCCTATCCGCATTTCACCACCGCCACGCAGTACATGTCGCGGCGCGGCGACGGCATCACCAAGATAGAGGATCTCGCCGGCCGTTCGGTCGCGGCCGCTTCCGGAACCGTCAATATTGAACAGTTGAATACTATCAATCGCGAAAGGCAGCTCAACATCGGCGTGTTGCCGACCAAGACCAATTCTGAAGCCTTCGATCTCGTGGCCAACGCACGGGCGTCTGCTTTCGTCTGGGATGGCATCCTGCTCGCCGCCATGATTGCTCAGGCGCCCGATCCATCGAAGTTTGAGCTGTCGGAAGAGACACTAAGCCCACCGGAACCGTACGGACTGTTGGTGCGACACGGTGACGAGGAGTTCCGAACGGTGGTCAATGCGGCGCTGGAGCGGATCTTTACCAGTCGAGAAATCAACGCGATTTACAAGACGTGGTTCATGTCGCCGATCCCGCCTGACGGCATGAATCTCAACCTGCCCATGTCCCCTACCCTGCAGGCAGCCTTTACCGCGCCAACGGACTATCTGGATTAGAGAGGACTGACCAATGACAAGAGAACTTCAACGTCAAACGCCCATACTGAAATTGCTTCTTGGTGCCGTTATCGTCCTTTCAGTCCTGGTGGCGGCTGCGGCCGGCCATGCCGAAGCACCCGCCTCCACGCTCAAGAAAATTGCAGAGACAGGCGTCGTGCGCATCGGCTACAGTGCGGAAGATTTCCCTTTCTCCTACCGCCAGCCTGACGGCACTGTTAGAGGCTACTCGACTGAACTTTGCCTTGAAGTAATCGACCACATCAAGAACAGGCTGAAGCTTGCGACAGTGAAAGTCGAATATGTCGAGCGTACACCGCGCAACCGAGTGACGATGCTGCGTAGTGGCGATCTCGACATCGAATGTGTGGCCAGCACCAACAATGCCGAGCGACGAAAGAGTGCCGGCTTTTCCTATCCGCATTTCGTCACCGGAAGCCAGTTCGTTTCGCTGAAGAAAAACAACCTGAAGACCATCGCCGATCTTGCCGGCCGCACTGTTGCAGCTACTTCAGGCACCACCAATATTGGCCAGTTGAACACCATCAATCGTGAACGCGCACTGAACATCGCCGTCATGCCGGTCGAGACGCACAACGATGCCTTCCAACTGGTCACCGAGGGGCGGGCAGCCGCCTTTGTGATGGATGGTATACTTCTCGCAGCCATGGTGGCAAAATCGGAAAGTCCCGAAAATTATGCTCTCTCTACCGAAGCTCTAGGCTGGCCGGAGCCCTATGGGCTTATGGTCAGACTGGAAGACACCGATTTCAAGGATGCCGTCAACGCCGCCCTGGTAGCGATATATTCCAGTGGCCGGATCAAGACACTCTACGAGAAATGGTTCAACACCGCCGTACCGCCGGACGGCATCAACATGCGCATGCCGATGTCAGACGAACTGCGCGCGAGCTTTGCAAAGCCAGCGGACCCTGCCGAGTGATTGAGGGACTTGAAGGCCCGTTTCTCCACCGATTGCCGTACAAAGTTGCAGGGTGATCTCGGACAGGCTTTCACGCATCGTCGAGTCTTTTGCCGTGCTATGTTGGGCGACACGCTTCGTGAGGTTAGCCTATGCGGCTCTTCATGATATCGAACGGCAACACATTGATGGATTGAAGTTGGTCTGGAGCTGCGGGTCGGCCTAGATAGTAGCCTTGTAGCTGATGAATGCCGTACTGCTGCATTAGACGCTGATGCTCGATGGTTTCAACCCCTTCGACAAGAATACGGATTCCGCGGTTACGAAGCAGGCTGATAATGTCCAACATCATTCGTCTTCCTCGCTCCGTGTTGCAATCATGTAGGAATGACCGGTCAATCTTGACGGTATCGAACTCTATGAGACGCAGCCACGACAGTCCGGCAAAACCCGTACCAAAGTCGTCCAACCAGACTTGGACGCCCAATTTTCTCAAATTGTTGATGCAGAGAACTACACCCTGGTCTAGTTCCAGCTCCATCCCTTCCGTAATTTCGAGAGCGAGCCTTGCACCCGCTAAACCGAAATCAGCGAGCGTTGAAGCAACGAAACTTGAGAAGTCCGGCATCTTGAGCTCAATCGGCGAAACATTGACACTTGCTACCTCCACCTTATTCTCGGCCAATAGGTCGCTGCAGACGGTGCGTATCGCCCAACGCCCGAGCTCGATTATTGACCCCGATCGTTCGGCGACGGGGATGAAATCAACGGGTGAAATCGATGCGCCGTCCGGCCGACGCAAGCGCATTAGAGCTTCTGCAGCCGCCACTCTGCCCGTCTGAACGTTTCGGATCGGCTGATATACCAGAGACACAAGGCGCTGGCTGACCGCGACCTTTAGGATCGCTGCTATGTCTTCTTCGTCATCCCGTGTCCTCGCATCACTAGGATCGAAGACCACCACCGTGTTCCGGCCACCTTTCTTCGCAGCGTAAAGGGCAAGATCTGCTTCGTGGACAACCCTGTCGAGATGCTTAGTTTGGTTCCTGGCGAACGACAATCCGATGCTGACAGTGACGATCGATGTGCCATCTCGTCGGTTCTCATGAGGTAGAGCCAGGGAACGTATGGCAGATTTGATCGCTTCCGCAAAAGCGATAGCCTCCTCAACGTTCTGCTGCTGCGCGATGATTATGAATTCTTCGCCGCCGTATCGCGCTATCCTAGCTCCGTACGAACTCACAACATCCTGGAGAAGATGAGATACAGCGACAAGGCACCGATCACCTTCTTGATGACCATAGCAGTCATTGTATCGTTTGAAGTAATCGACATCGAGCAGCAGCACGTAGAACATCGACCTATGGTCGAGCCAACGTTGCCAGTAATCACGTAGTCGCTCATCGACAGCTCGCCGGTTTTCCAGCCCAGTGAGCGAGTCCGTGTTGGACAAGTGGAGGAGAGCTTTGCCCCTCTCCTCTGCCTCGTTTTGCTGAATGCGGGCCTCGAGCGCGTTGAGGAAAACTTTGTAACGCTCTCGATTAAGTTTCAGGTTCACGTATGATGTGAATATGAAGCACGAAATACAGAAGGCTCCGAGGATCAGCTTATAAAGCGGCAACATAGGTGAATACAGGTAGAGCATGCCCAGAAAGATGAGCATATTTGCCGTGGAGGCCGTGAGTGCAATGGGAAAGCGAAAGCTGAAAAACAGGTTTACGCTCATCATAAAGATGGCGCCGAAAACCATGTAGTACGAGAGCGCCTCTACGGCACTGGACATCTGTGCAGTGAGGATCCAAACAAGATAGGCTACAGATACAGATGTAGCCGCGACCGTATCGATCACGCCGGATCTTGCTTTGAAGTAGATCAAGACCTCCAAGAACGCTAAGGCACTGATCCCAACGATAAGACGACCCGCGACGGTGTAATGAGCGACATCGCCGATAAAAAGGTAGTCGGTAAGGGAGTACGCCAGATAAGCTGCAACGGCTATCCACAGGCCTTTGCGAGTGATGCGTTTTCTGCCCTGCTCACTCTCACGCACATACAAATCACGCAGGTGTTCCGGCGACGGCGTTGTACCTGCAGCAATGACCCCTGCCTCGGCAAACATGTGCAGCATGACCTGAGACCCAATTCGGTTGCAGCTACGCGTCGTGGACCGCCGCACCAAGTTGGATAGCGACATGTTACATGCATGACAAACGATAACGGGCTCGTGTCTCGAACCCCGGCACTAATCGCGAAGCGTATTTAACGAACTCTAAAGTTGGTGACGCGCCACTGACCTTATGCGTGACGCCCGAATAACCCTTGACGTATCATAGAATGGTAAAGAGTTTAACTTTCTATTAACACTCCGTTGATTCCGAGGTTTTTTTGGCTCACCCCCTTTTTCTCCTGACGGCAAAAGCTTGATCATTCCGCGATCCGTCAGCGACAGTCTTATCTCTCATGAACCGAGCAATCAGACAGAGCTTTTGGCTGAAGCAAACGCTCAGTTTGCCATTGTCATAAACCTTGCCATGCAGCGGTGGGATGCTGGGAGGGATCTGCCCGAGATGACCAGATGGTTGATCGGTCAACTGCATGATATCAGGCAAAAGGCAGGGCCCGATGTCTGGCAGAAGCTAATCCCCGTCATACAAGCGCATCCTTCGGCGCAGGTAATGCAGCAGTGCCCCTTTACCCGATGGTCGTCCGAAAAGCCTCGCGGATATTCCGGCGATGCAGGACTAATAGACTTCATCTATGGGCATGAAGCGGCAGCCAGAGAGGTCGCCAAGGCGACTCCTGCTGGACTTCAGATATTTGAGTACACCATCAACGCTCCCGGACCGGTTGCGGTTAGGGAAAGGCGAGACATTCTGACCCGCTACGTTGATGAGACCGCGGCGAGGACAGCCTCGGATACCGAGATCCTTGCAATTGCCGCCGGGCATCTCCGTGAAGCAGAGGCATCGACGGCCCTTTCTAAAGGCGAAATTAAGCGCTGGGTTGCCCTTGATCAGGATCCGCAAAGCATCGGCTCAATCGTGCGACAATTCACTGGAACTTCTGTCGATCCGGTCGATGGATCGGTGCGTGGGCTCCTCACAGGCAAGCATCAACTCGGAACGTTCGATCTGATTTATGCCGCGGGGCTCTACGATTATCTCACCGATAAAGTCGCGATCAAGCTGACGCAGAGATGCTTCGAGATGCTGAAGCCAAGCGGAGTATTCTTGTTCGCTAACTTTTCCGATGAGATGTCTGATGACGGCTATATGGAATCCTATATGAACTGGGAACTCTTGCAGCGTTCGGAGGCAGACATGTGGCGTATCGTCAATGCCAGCGTTGGTGCGGATACAATCGATGCTCGCGTTTGGTTCGGGACCAACCGCAATATCATTTACAGCACGATTAAGAAGCTACCATAGGTACAACATCAAGCAAGCTGCACATTCATGGCCCGCACTGCAGCTTCTACGACGGCAGCATTATCAAGTGACCGGACCTCGATCATTCTTGATGCTGCTGTCGTTTCTTTCGCCCTGACGGGACTCGAACCGCTGACCCGGTCGTTCAGTCCGCTATGCTGACACCGAAAATCCCTGTACCGCCAGTTGCTTGCTCTAAGGAATGGCCGGAATGGTCCGCAAGGAGACCGGCAGGTTCCAGCTGCCCATCGAATGAAGCCGACATTCAAGAAAGTGGTAGGTGCCGTCGTGGTCGGCCCATTGCCGATCGTCGGCGGCCGTGGCAAGCCGCATTGTGGCTTTTCCGTACCAGCCATTCTCGCCGGCCGCAGCATTTTCAGTTGGACAATGTCGCCGATGTTGACGTGTCGCTCAACCGTGCAAGCCGTCAGGCTCGAAGCGGGCGCGATCACACCTACCGGAGCATCAAACAGGACCGAAGGTCCTTTGCCGACTACTGGCCCGAAACATCGAAAAAAGACCGGTGCCAAGACCTCGGCCGTTGCCAGCTTTGGCTTCGTCCAAATATCACATGCTATGGTTCATTGTCGGATCGCCAGATGGACTGGCGGTCCGACGGATTTCTTCTATCTCAACCAACTTCACACGCTTTCAGCCGACCTTGATCAGGTTCTGGAAAATCAGGGCATTTCTGGCTTGGATCAGGCGCCCGCCTTCCGCGATCTTGCCCAATTCGATCGGTGCATAGCCAAGGTCGGAGACCAGTTTGGCGACCAAAGCGCTGGAGGCCTCGTCGTCGCTCGACACGAACACGACGCGGCGGCCATCCGGAATGGCAACCGGGGCTACAAGTCCCTTCATCGGCAACTGGTTGAACGCCTTGACGAGATTCGCGCCGGGGACCCGATCTGCATTGACCTCGGACGACAAGCGGCCCTGAAGTTCGCGCTCCTGCACGTCGAGCGGCAGAAAGGCAGCGTTGGTGACGTCGATAACGATCTTGCCGGTCCAGTCCGACCGCGTGGCGGCAACATCCTTGAAGTTGAGGAAAGGGACGGCAAAGAAGATCACGTGGGCCTCGAGAGCCGCGTCCAGCGTGGCTGCCGTCACACTCTGGCCAAGCGATGCGATCAGGGGCTCGATCGTGGCCGGGCCGCGGGTGTTGGCAATAGCGACGTCGATGCCGGCGCGCGAGAATATCCCGGCGAGGGTCAGACCGACGTTGCCGGTGCCGATGATGCTGTAGGTCATGGTCATTTTCCTTTTGGTTGCGCCACTGCTGTGGCTTGGCTGTTGGAGGCGAAGGTCCCGCGCGCAAAGTCCCGGCGGGCCTGACGTATTTCTTCGGCACTGTTCATCACGAAGGGGCCGCCGAAGACGACAGGCTCGTTCAAGGGTTTTCCCGCGAAGACGAGAAGGCTCACGGGCGTATCGTCCGTGCGCAGTGTCAATTCTGTCCGCTCTGGCCGGTTCGGGCGCGTAAGCCAGGAGATTTGCCCGGCACTGACGCGGCTTTCACCCGGTCCGACAAGGACGCTGCCTTCCAAGAGGAAAAGGAAGGCGTTGTCTTCTCCGGCAAGGTCGATCGACGTAGCGTCGTGCGGACGCAGATCGACCTTAAGCATAGTCACCGGGACATGATTCAGCGTGGGGGCCGAAATCCCATGACTTTGCCCAGAGAAGATGGCGATACGGGTGCCGCCCCGCTGCCACACAGGTCGGTCCACCGCACGCAGATGCTGATACTGTGGTTCCGTCATCTTGGCGGCGGCGGGCAGGTTGATCCAGCGTTGCAGCGTGTGGGCAATCGTGCCCGGAGGCGCGCTTTCCTCGTGCAGAACGCCGCGCCCCGCTGTCATCCACTGTGCATCACCGGACCCTAACCAGCCGAGATGACCGGCCGAGTCGTGATGATCGACCACCCCCTCGATGACGTAGGTCAAGGTTTCCATGCCACGATGTGGATGAACAGAATAGGCACCATGCGGCATCCAGTCTTCGCCCATAAGCAGGAAGGGGTCGCTGAAGGCAGGATCGTCGCTGCCGATCAGGCGCCTTACCCGATGGCCTGAAACGAAGCCCGGTGTGGTTTCAGGATCGTCAATCCGGGCAACACCGCGTTGGATGCTTTGCGGTTGAGAGGTCATGGTGCCGATCCCCGGGATCACATCGCTGCGGCGTTGGCTGGCGCGCGGGTGGCGGCAGCTTCGACCGTGGCACCCAAGGCATCGACTGCGGTTTCGCCGACGCCGCCCGCGACGCTCCGGCCGGCCAGCGTGATGTTGACGTCCGAAATCCCGATCCACCCCAGCACCTGGGTCAGATACCCGCTGGCAAGGTTGTAGCCCGCGACCGGCGAGCCTGGCGTGAAATCACCGCCGGTGGCCAGGATGATGTCGGCCCGCTTGCCGGACAGAAGGCCCTTATTGTCGGTGCCCACCGTCACCCCGACCCGCACGATCTGGTCGATCCAGGCCTTGAGTGCCGCCGGGATCGAGAAGTTGAACATCGGCGTCGCGATTAGCACGTGGTCGGCTGACTTCAGTTCCGCGACCAGGTCATCCGACACTTTGATGGCCGCCGTCATTTCGGCTGTGTGCGTGTCAGCCGGCATGAAGGCCCCGCCGATCCAGGCGACATCCACCAGCGGAACCGGCGCCTTGGCCAGGTCACGGGTGATGACCCTGCCTTGCGGATTGGCAGCCATCCAGGCCGCAACGAAGCGTTCGGTCAGCTTGCGCGAGGTTGAATAATCAAAACGCGGGCTGACTTCGATGACGAGAAGGGTGGGCATGAGGGTAGTCCTTTTTGAAAGGGGGAGAGGCGTCTGGGAAACGGGGCCGCCTGCGGTCGGGCGGAGCCGGTTGGCAATCCGCGCAATCCAGCTTCCCGACCCGGTTTTCGGGCTGTGTGGCATGGTCAATTCTTTCCTGATGACCGGCACCGACACGGGCACGGGCACGGCCTGACGATAGGCTTGATAAGAGACTCTGTTCGGTCCAGGGCGGCTGCAAACTCAAGAAGGTTGCCATCCCCAGATGGTGACCGATATTTAGGTCGCTTGATTGCATCAGTAAACTGACGTAACTTCGCTTCTATACATCTAATGATTGGATGGGAATTTGCTGGACAGCGTCACCATCAACCAGTTGCGCACCTTCGTGGCCGTTTGCGAAGAAGGCAGCTTTTCGGGTGCCGCCAAGAAACTTATGCGGGCGCAGTCCGCCGTCAGTCATGCCATCTCTGCGCTGGAGCAGGCGCTTGATGTCGCGCTTTTCGATCGGGATGCGCGCCGCGCCGAACTCAGCGCTGCTGGGCGCAACCTTCTGCCCGACGCGCGATCGGTCATCGCCCGCACTGAAGAGATGAAGACCCGCGCCAGTGCCATCGCGCGGTTCGGCGCACCGCAGCTGTCGATTGCGGCGGACGTCTATTTTCCCCGGCCGCATCTGATTGCCTGCCTTCAGTCTTTGCAGACCCTCTCGCCCATGGTGGCAGTCAGCCTGCGGATGACGACGATGCAGGGCGGCGAGGCGCTGGTCCTCGACGGCGTCTGCTCCATGGCCATTTCCATCGCCGACGTGCCAGAGTTGAACCCTGACGCCATCGAACGGCACTGGCTGGGAGAGACGTCGATGGTCACAGTCTGCGCCCCGACCCACCCCTGGCCGCAGCACGCTCACCAGTTCCAACCGACGAATTCAGCCGGCATGTGCAGCTTGTCGTCACCGACAACCGCCCGAACGCCGACAAGACCGAAGTGGCCGTGGTCGGAGAGCGCAAGTGGCATGTCAACGACCTGAGCGCCAAGCATGACTTTTTGACCGCGGGCCTCGGCTGGGGCCACATGCCGCGCGATCTGGTCACGGGCGATCTGGCGGCCGGCACCCTTGTCGCCATTCAGCGCCATGCCTGGCACATCCGTCCGTTGACCTTCATGCTCTCACAACGCCGGGGGCAACGGCTGCAGGACGCGGAGGCGACCTTGCGCGATCTACTTGCAGATTGGGAAATGGAGCAAGACCCGGAAAACCCGATCACTTAGGCCCCGACGCCAGAAACTCCAGCAACTGATTCGCCCTTCTGCCGATGATTGCGTCATTCCTGACGGAATCCGTCGGCATGTTTTAACGCGGTGCAGCAAACCTAGCTCAAGCTTCAGGACCGTCCGGGGTTCTGTCGCAAACTTTTGGAGGGTTGCAGAAACAGCTATCGCTGGACGCAGTCAGGCTGCGAGCGCTGCGAATTGCTGAAATGCGGATTGGCCATTGCTTGGAAATTGCCGCTTGCGGATCATATGCGCTACTTCGATGCCATCCAATGTTGCCGACGCACACTTGAAAGATTTGAAGCCTTTCATGGGCCGGGTCAGCTTCTTGATGAAACGATGATCTTGCTCAATTATGTTGTTGAGGTATTTGACCTGCAGGATTTCGATCAGCCAGAACCACCCCTGCCGTAGCAGCAGCCAGTTCATGTTTTGCAATCCTGCAAGATTGGCGCCACTCTTGTCGATGACAACCTTTTCGGGCCAACCACTGTTCTTGATCGCGTGGGCGAAGAAATTACTGGCGGCGGCTTCATCTCGGTGTTCAGACAGCATGAAATCAAGGGTTTTGCCGAATTTATCGACGGCACGGTAGAAATAGCACCATTTGCCTTTGACCTGAATATAAGTCTCGTCCATACGCCAGGAACTGCTGGTTGGGGATTTCCGACGATGAGCTTCACAGGCAATCAGCGGCGAATAGTTTACCACCCATCTGTTCAGCGTCGCGTGGTCAACGGCAACACCACGCTCGGCCATGATCTCTTCCAGATCGCGATAGGAGACCGCATATCTGACGTAGAAAAACACCGCGTATAAAATCACGTCTTTCGGATGGTGACTGCCTTTGAAATCGACCATGATCGCGAAACTGAACCTACCTGCACATCTTCAACACTGATCTATGGCATGATCAACCGGGTTGCAAACGACCCAAAAAGTTTGCGACAGAACCCTGTGATGTCATTAGCTGCAACCGCTGGTGATCCCGGCTCCAGCGACTGTATCTTCTAGACCGTGGTGACCTCGCTGACATTGGGCGTTGGAACAGAGAGGCGCTAAGCTCCACAAGTAGCTGACGTGCGCACCGAAATGGGAGTTTAGGTGATGTGGCGCGGACCTGCTTTAGGCTCGGCTTGTTGTCGTGAAATGCTCTGACGCTGTTTCGCGCGGTCTAAGGATCTCATTCCGGCAGAGTTGACGGAGCCCGCGGAACAACTGAAGCTCAAACGGGCGCGACACTCGCACAACTAACGAGGCGACACAGCGCATGCAGCAGCTACTGACGCTGCGCTGCCGAAGGCGATAAAATCTGGGGCTGTGAATGCCATCTCAAAAATTCGCTTGGAGACTACTGGATGATCGTGGCGACCGGCCACGACCATAGCCCGAATGTCTTCCAAGCTCTTCGGTGATGTCCCTGAACGTTTCTCTAGAATAATTGTGAACTTCGTGCTACACATTCGGCCAATCCGTAGTGCGAAGGTGACAAATGCCAACACCTCATAATCCTTCAGCCGCTGTGCGGCGCGCGCTGCGCAAACTGGGCGCAGACATACACGACGCTCGCCGGCGTCGTCGCCTGCCTATGGCTGTAGTGGCTGAGCGCGCCTTTACCTCACGCTCAACGCTGCAGAAGATTGAAGCCGGGGACACTAACGTCAGCATCGGCATCTATGCAGGTGTTTTACAGGCGCTTGGCTTGCTAGAGGGTCTGAGCGAGGTCGCGGACATTAGCAACGACAGCGTCGGTCAGTCGCTCGCCAGCGCGGAACTACCTAAGCATGCGCACCCAAAACGATCACGGGGATAGTGCATGATGGCTGATTTCGAAGTTCATATTGCCCTACACAGCCGCACTCGTCCGATCGGGCTGGCGCGGAGTAATCGTGTACGGGGTGCCGAGACGATCATGTTTGAGTATGACCGGGGCTGGCTTGACGACCCCGACCGCTTCTCGTTAGAGCCCGCGCTAGCTCTCACCCGAGGCGCTTTCGCGCCGCCAGCCGGCCTTGCAACCTTTGGCTCTATCGGTGATTCCGCACCCGATACCTGGGGCCGACGCCTCATGCAACGTTCGGAGCGGCGCATCGCTCAGCGCGACGGCCGGGCCGTTCGCACGCTGGCCGAAAGCGACTATCTGCTTGGCGTCGCCGACGAGACACGGCTTGGCGCGCTTCGCTTTCGCTGGGTCGGCGACGAGAAATTCCAGGCGCCGATCCGCGCCGGCATCCCTGCCCTTATCGAACTCGGCCGCCTGCTGCAGATCACGGAACGCGTCCTGCGCGATGAAGATACCGACGAAGACCTACAACTTATCTTCGCACCTGGGTCGTCGCTTGGTGGAGCGCGACCGAAGGCTTCTGTCATCGATCAGCATGGCCATCTCTCGATTGCCAAGTTCCCCAAGGAAACGGACGACTACAGCATGGAGACATGGGAGGAGATTGCGCTGCGACTGGCCGAACAAAGCGGCATCGTTACGCCCCTCCACGAACTCATCGACGTCGCGGGAAAGAAAGTCATGCTCTCCCGTCGCTTCGACCGCGACGGTGCTGTCCGCATCCCCTTTCTTTCGGCGATGGCGATGATGGGCGCAAAGGACGGCGAGCGCGGCAGCTACCCTGAGATCGTAGACGCCTTGGCCGAACACGGCGCGCAGGGAAAAACAGATGCACACGCGCTTTATCGCCGCGTCGCCTTCAATGTGCTGATCTCCAACGTCGACGATCACCTGCGAAATCATGGTTTTCTTTGGCTCGGCAAATCCGGTTGGTCTTTGTCGCCTGCCTATGACCTCAATCCCATGCCGACGGACGTCAAACCGCGGGTGCTGACGACAAACATCGATCTTGACGAAGGCACGTGCTCGCTTGACCTGCTCGAAGAAGCGGCTGGTTTCTTCGCCCTCACGCTCTCCCAGGCCCGTTCGATCATTAAGGAAGTGGCTATCTCGACTGCGACATGGCGGGAGACAGCAAAAACGGTCGGTGCTCGGTCCGCTGAAATCAACCGTATGGCCAGTGCGTTCGAGCACGATGATTTGCAACGAGCGCTAGCCCTATGACGAGAACTTTCCTTTATAGTTTCGATCCGCCCTCCGCCAACCCGATCACCGGCGCGACCGTAGACCTCGACCTAGCGGACATTGAGGATGCCGCCATTCGCGAGGTGCTTCAAACGCCGGGCGCAGGGTATGGCGCGTGGTCTATTCTCGACGCGCTCCTTGTCCCGACCGGCATTGGGACGCCCTTTATCTTCCGCGCACCGCTCGGCCAGGCTCGAGAGGTAAAGGTCGCTCTATCGGGGCTTTTCGGCCACTTCGTCGCGCGCGCCTATTTTGAGCGCTACTTCAACCTCTCGATCTTTGCGCATCTCGGCAGTCAAACAATAGACCTGGATCGGCGGCGGAAGATCAGAGTCACGCGTCTATCGCGAGGAGATCTACCGGATTGGATTGCGTGTGCGTCGGATTTGTCGTCGCTCACTGTCGCTGAAGCCAAGGGGTGTCACGATCCCGGGGGCCGGCAAAAGCTCTCGCGCGGGCTTGGACGCAAGCCAGCCGTATCGACGTGATCGCCCAGGGACGTAAGGTGACTGTCAAAGGTATCGCGATCGCCACGCGATGGGCACGGCCGTCGCTGGTCCCGGAAGACCCTCACCTTTCGGTCAAGGACCCACTTGACGAGGGCGAGCCCATCGAGCCAGAAGAGAAGGATGCCCTTTTTATCGGCATGCTTCGGCACCATATCGCCAACCTTATCCGGCCGCTTGGCCACACCGTGCTGGCGAACGCCCTCCACGCGCTCACACAGCAACGGTTCCCGCGCAGGCTTCAAGGCGATCGTGATTTCGCCCGAGCTGCGCTGGATGCGGCACCTGTAGGGGAAATCGACAAGGCGGCTGGAATGGATGGGCTGAATGGCGGGATCGTTACCCGTGCCGGCCCGGTAACTGACGCGGGCGTCACGGCAGGCGATCAGGAGGCGCTCGCGCGCCTCAATCTCGGGCCGGTATTTGTCGGCATTGAACGCGAACTGATCGAAGCCCCCATCGAGGCCGACCCGCAGCCTGAAGCAGTCGGTCAGTCCCGATGAGTTTGCGCGTCCTGATCGCGCGGGCGGTTGGGTCGTACCTCTGGGCGAAGAGCGACACATGATTGGCGGAACCTGACGCAGCCCGGGGATGGACAAAAGCAGGCATCGGAAAGAATTGGGGAGCGAAGACATGGATGCACACGCCGATCTTTTCGTTGGAGGGCGAGCTCCTTGCTAAAATGGTCCGAATTCAAACGGGCGTCCGATGTCGTCCTTGCCGTCTGACCGTCTGGCCGTCTTACCGTCCGCTCTATGAGCGCTGGTATATGCAGGAGCTTATCGAGAACTATCTTTCTCTGGTTTGGCGCGAGCGCATGGTGCCGGGAGAAGACGACAGTGTGCGGTGTTGTTTTGCATTTAATCGTGAGATTCCAGTCCTAACAGTTTCAACAAGATAGCCCGGCACTTAATTTGAGACTTGGCATTTAATTTGAGATTCTGGCTTAACTTTTTGGCACTTAATATGCGATTCGCCGCCGGGAAAAGACGGTGGCCTACGGCCAAGCTTCCATCAGAAAATTTCCTATATTACAGATGGTTATCGCCGAACCGGAAGGCGTCAGGCGCGGAAAATCACACCGAATAATCTCAAATTAGGTGCCATCACCAGCCGGAACGGGCGCATTCTTACAATTAAATGCCAAACGACAACGGCATGTTATAGGGCATGTACAATCATAAAGGGTATTACTACCGGGTTGCCGTGCGTGCCTTGCTCTGCCGATTGGTAGTCGGAGCATTTCAAAGAGGCCCGTCCCGCCAACACCACGGCACAAATACCTCCAAAGCCGGACGGTACGTCAGCTGAGTCCACTAGTTTTAGGCGAACGTTAAGTATGTGATGCGATTGTTGTTGCTTGCCTAGGCATGCCCGCACCCGAGCCCGTCTTTGCGACCGAAGCGGACATTAATTTCAAAATGCTGAATTTGTGGGAAAAAGACCGTGATTGACAAGATTATGTCCCGCTTCAAGATCCAGACAAAGGTTGTCCTTCTGGTCCTGCCTTTTGTGATCAGCATTTCTGCCGTCGGATTAAGCGGGCTCTATGCTTCCGGCCTACTTCAGGGCCGAATGGAAATCTCCAATAGCGTGCTGCAGTCATTGTCCGGCTTCAAACATGTATTCACGGGAATGAGTGATTTCCTGATGGCGCCGACCCAGCAAAATCACGACCGCGCCGCGAAGTTTGCGGAGGAACAACTTAACCTGCTCAAGGCAACGACGGAAGAACTGCGCAAGGAAACCGATGTTGCCTTGCTCGACAAGGCGGTTGTTGAATCCCAAACAATTTCTGAGAATATCGAGACGATCTGGGTTTTACAAAAACAACAGGAAGCTGTTCTTGTCGATGTCGCAAACGCGCAGGCCGCGCTGCTGGATAAGCAAGGAGAGACTGGCAAGCGTTCATTTAAGCTGATTGCCGCCGCCAAGAGGATGGAGAAGGCCGCGAAAAAAGGCCTGACCAATGCCATGGACCTCGATAACGCATCCGTTCTACTCGATGCCATGGCGTCCGATCATGAAAATGCCCAAACACTTCAAGACAAGTTCAAGGCATTTGAGAAATACAGCCCCGATCTTGAAAAATCAGTCAGCAAAGTTCTGGCGTCACTTCCAACCGAGAAACAGCCTGACGGCAAGAAATTTGAAGAACTGGCAAAAAATCTGATTGCCCAGGTCAAAGCCAAGGACATGAGCGAAGCCGCGATGAGCCTGGCAAATAAAACGCTCGACAACCTCAGTCCGTTTGCGACAGTGTTCAAGCGGGTTAGCGGGGAGTTGATGCGCCAGTCGATCCTCAATCTAGCGGCTGCCGATATCGAAATATCGAATGCCGAAGGCGTCGCCAACAAGCTTCGCGCGATCGTCGGCAACAACAACGAAATTCGGGTTGTCTTTGCCGAACTTGCCGGAAACCCCTCCGAAGAGGCTGTGAAAAAGGTCGCGCGGGCACTGTATATGTATGCGACCGAAGTGGCCCGTCTCTCGCAGGCGGTGAAGAGCGACCAGTTCTTCACCGAGTTGCCGGCGATGATGAAACCGATCCTTGATGGCCTTGAAAAGGCGGCCGTGGCGCTTTCCGGCAATTCGATGCAGAAGACAACGGAATTCGTGACGGCCTCCAAGCAGATCGAAGAGACTTGGCAATTGTTGTCGACGTTCGGCGAAACGCAGAAAGCCAACGCGCGCGTTGAACGCGATGGCGCCAATCGCATCTCCATCGGCGCCGTCCTTCTTGGCATTTTCATTGCCATGGCTGCCGGTGCGGCCCTGGTCTTCACGCTGAAGGGGCCGATTGGGCAGATCACGTTGGCGATGCGACGATTGGCGGATGGTAGACTGGACACGTCGATTTCGGGTGACCGTCGCCCCGACGAAATCGGTGACATGGCTCGGGCCCTGGCCGTATTCAAGGACAATGCGCTGGCCAAAGTGACAATGGAGGAGGAGACCGAACAGGTAAGGTTGGCGACCGAGGATGAGCGCAGCCGCAACGAGGCCGAAAAGCAGGAAAACGCCTTGCACGTGCAGTTCGCCGTTGATTCGCTCGCACGTGGTCTCGGCAATCTCGCCCGAGGCGACCTCCGTTTCACAATCGACACGCCGTTTGCAAGCGACCTCGATCAATTGCGGAACGACTTCAACAGTTCTGTTGCCGGCCTTCGGGATACGCTTTCGCAGATTCGCAATGCGTCTGGCCTGATCCAGGAAAACGGCCGTCAGGTGGCGGACGCCGCCGACGATCTCGCAAAGCGCACCGAGCAACAAGCCGCCTCGCTGGAGGAAACTGCAGCGGCCGTCGGGGAAATCACAGCGGCCACCAAGACGGCGTCGGCCCGGGCAGGCGAAACCAAAGGCATCGTCGCAACCGCGAAGCGCAATGCCGACAACTCATCCGGCATCGTCCAAAATGCAATCTCGGCAATGAGCCGGATCAAGGGTTCCTCCGACAAGATCAGCCAGATCATCGACGTTATCGACGGGATCGCCTTCCAAACCAACCTTTTGGCACTGAACGCCGGCGTCGAAGCCGCGCGTGCTGGCGAAGCGGGCAAGGGCTTCGCCGTGGTGGCCCAGGAGGTACGTGAACTTGCCCAGCGTTCGGCGAAGGCGGCAAAAGAAATCGGCGGGCTGATTGCCAACTCCGCCGAAGAAGTATCGACCGGATCGCGTTACGTCGAGGAGACGGGCAATGCGCTGATCGAGATCTCCCGCCAGATCGTCGGTATTACGGGTCATATCGACCTGATTGCCAACTCGGCCAGCGAGCAGTCTTTGTCGCTGCAGGAAGTCAACTCGACCGTCAACCAGATGGATCAGATGACCCAACGCAATGCGGCTATGGTCGAGGAAACCAATGCCGCCACGCGACAGCTTTCCGAAGAGGCCGACCTATTGATGGAACTGGTGGGGCGCTTCGCGCTCGACGCCCATCCGGGGCAGCCAGGCCGCCGCGCGGCATAGAAACTAGGACGCGGTACTGGCAAAACGCATGTCGCGACCGCCCTCGGCATCCAGGCGATCGAGCATCATCGTCGAAAAGTCCGCTTCTTCTCAACCATCGAATGCCGCTTAGTAGAAAGCGATGTGGTGTCGCGCGCCTTGAACAGATACGAACCTACGACACGTTTGTTCAGAAAGCTAAACTACTGAAAAATCGCGTTTGATACAGAAAGTCCGACTATGGGATCAAGTGCATGCAGTGCGATGCGAGATAGGCAAACTGCAGAGATGTCGACATCAAACGGACACCGGCTTGGTTTCGCTTCGTCCAGAACATCCAGGATGTTGCCTATCCAATCCCAGAGCCCGACCACCGTTGGGTCGCGTTGTATATCTGCTCGTTCGGGAGCGGGTTGATCGACGGCGATCCGGGGCCGGACCAGGAACCCATCCATCAAGCGCGGGATGGGACGCATTAATAGATCCGGCTGCGACGAATAACGATCATGCTGATGCGCATCTTATCGCCATCCTCGGCACCTGATGCTATCTTCTTTTCGGTCCGGTCATCAGGTCAGAGTCGATGGCCACTACTGCTGAGACGGGTCACATACGACGTGAAGCCGCGAACGCCGGACTTAGGCGATTGCGAACCATGCGGAGCCGCCCTTGAAAAGCCGACAAGCAACCGATATATATCGGTCATAGTCGAGAGCGCTGATCCGTCGGTGCGTTGAACGATTGTTTCACTCGGCTTACCTAATTGGAGCGGACCGCATGCGGTCCGCTTTTTCGTTTCAGGGGGATTCGTTGCATCTATTATATCTTGACGAGTCTGGTCACTCGCATGATCCAAGCTCCGACTTCTTTGTCCTTGCCGGCTTTAGCATATTCGAGCGTCAAACACATTGGCTGGAAGCCCAGATAGACCCTGTGGCGGCGCGCTTCAGCTCTACCAATCCTCGAGAAATTGAGTTCCACGGAAATCCGATGCGCTCGGGCAACGGTACCTGGAAAGGTGTGCCTCCCCACGACAGAGTTCAAGCCGTTGTCGATATCTTATCGCTACTGGACGACAAGCAGTTGCAGTTGAAGGTCTACGCCTGCGTCATCGAAAAGAAGCTCCTCTCTCCGAACGATATTCTGGCTCGGAGCTTCGAGGAGGTGGCTTCGTGTTTTGATGGCTATCTGAAGACGCTTTATAAGAAGAAGAACCCCCAGCGCGGCTTGGTCATCCTCGACAAAAGCAACTATGAGGAGAAAATCCAAACCCTCTCTCATGTGTTTAAGCACGTCGGGCATGCCAACGGCCAACTTCGCAACTTTGCCGAAGTCCCGCTTTTTCTGGATTCAAAGGCATCGCGCCTGATTCAGATGGCGGATTTGATCGCCTACTGGATTTTCCGTCGTTTTCAGTCAGGCGACCAGCGTGGCTACGACCTCATAAAGCCCTACTTTGCCCGGTATGGCATCGGGCCAGTCTCAGGTCTGCGCTGTCATGTCTCGCCGGAGACAGAGGCGCGCCTCGCTTCGCTTCCAGTTCCAGCTCACCCGTTCCCCAATGCAACGCCGAAAGGTATTGCCGCCGACGTACCCCAAATTTCCCCGCTTGAAGATTGACACGGTGTCAGACGAGCGCGCACCCGTTCCGTCATGCTCGGCTTCAGATGTTAGTGAAAATTCCTGCTCTTGATCTTCAGCTTATCGATATGAAGATTGGGTGTTTATCCGGGCCCGATTGCACGGAGCCCGCTTCGAGAGCGCTAAAACTAGCCTTTTGTGGGGTAAGCATATTTATGGAACTAGCCCACCTGCCGGCTTGAAAATTCTCCGCAGCATTTCAAGCACGACCTGCGCATCGTTCATCTGAACGACTATGCGGCGGCGATTTTGCTCCCGACACTGAGTGCAAGCCTCCGGAACAGAGAGGTGTCGATATACATCGACCAACAGAGGGATCAACATCGATGACAAACCCAGAGCAATTCGGGATCGAGGCGCGGTCATGACCATGACATCCGCCTCGACCCTTCCCACCACCTTTCCGAAACTTACTCTGATCGCGCTTGTGGCTTTCGCCGCGATCACACCGTTGGCCCTGCTGGTTGCCCCTGCCCTTGCTGCCCAGCTCGGTATAGAGCTCGGCATCGGGCCGTCGGAGATCGGCACCTATTTCTTCGTCGAGAATGGCGCCTTCAGCGCCGCCTCACTGCTGTCGCTGTTCTGGCTGGGCCGTGCCAATGTCCGCATCGTCGGCATCATTGCTCTCGCCGTGTTCATTTCAGGCAACCTCGCGACCCCGCTCGTTCTACCGGACTACACCAGCCTGCTGCTCATCCGCGCTTTCACCGGTCTCGGCGGTGGAACCCTGATGGTCTTGTCGATGGTCAGCGGGCAGGATGCCAAGAACCCCGACCGGGTGTTCGGCTACTGGGTGGTAGGTCAACTCGTCGCTGGCGCGGCGGGCCTGTTCTTGCTGCCCTTTCTTTTCGCGAACTTTGGACTGAAGTCGTTCTACATCGCACTCGGCGGTCTCGCTCTGCTGCTTTCGCCTCTCTACAAGGGCCTTTTGGCGCCAAGGATATCAGAGGCCGCAATAACAAGATCTGCGGCAGGAAGGGGCTTCGTCGTGCTCGCAATCCTCACGGTCGCTTCGATCCTCACCTTCTATATCGCGATTGGCGGTGTCTGGACCTTTGCCAGCATGGCCGCAACCCAAGCCGGGTTCGCCAGTGAAAGCACGGGCGGCATTCTTGCCATCGCCTCGCTCTTCGGCATTACCGGCGCAATAATCGCCACCTGGCTCGGCGGACGCTCCGCACGGCTGGCCATGCTGCTGGTGGGCTACGCGGTCCTCATATTCTCGGTCGCTGCGCTCGCGATCTTCACAAACGGAACGGCCTATGTCGTAGCGATTTGCGCCTTCAAGGTCGCCTGGACGTTCGTACTACCCTTCATAATCGCCGAAGTGGCGGCGCGCGATCCATCCGGCAGACTGCTCGCCTCGACCACGCTCGTAATCGGCACAGGGCTGTCGCTCGGGCCGCTCTTCGCGGGCTTGTTGCTCGGTGCCGCCTTTGGCCTTGGCACTGTGTTCATCGCGGCAGCAGCATGTGGAGTGCTCTCATTTGCCTGCCTGTTCCTGTCCCTGAAATCCAGGCGTGATCCTGTCTTGAACAAAGGAATGCAATGATGAAGACGACCGGATTTTTCACCGACGAAAGGACCTTCTGGCATACGGGCGGCGTCCAATCCCTGGTGCTCCCCGTAGGCGGTTGGATCCAACCGCCATCCGCAGCCGGCTTTGCCGAATCCCCTGACTCCAAGCGGCGGCTTCTCTCCCTCCTGCAAGTATCCGGCCTTGCGGCAAAGTTGGATGTGCGCTCCGCCGAGCCAGCGAGCCGGGAGGATCTGTTGAGGATTCACCCGGCGAGCTACCTCGATAAATTCAAGAGCGTCAGCGACACGACAGGCGGCGATCTCGGCGTCAACGCCCCTTTCGGCGTCGGCAGTTACGAGATCGCTGCGCTCTCGGCAGGCCTTGCCAAGGCAGCAGTCGATGCCGTCCTGTCCGGCTCGGTGCGCAGTGCCTTCTCGCTGTCGCGTCCGCCGGGCCATCACTGCCTGCCGGACACGCCGATGGGCTTTTGTCTATTCGCCAACATCCCAATTGCTATCCAGGCCGCGCGGGCAAAGCATGGCGTGGAGCGCGTCGCTGTTGTCGACTGGGACGTTCATCACGGCAACGGCACGCAAACAATTTTCTACGAGGACCCTAACACACTGACGATCTCGCTGCACCAGGACCGCTGCTTCCCGCCCGGCTACTCCGGCACCGAGGATCGTGGTGCCGGCAAGGGCGAAGGCGCCAACATCAACGTCCCGCTTCTTCCTGGCGGCGGTCATCAAGTCTACCTGCGTGCCTTCGAGCGCATCGTCATCCCAGCGCTGGAGGCTTTCAAGCCTGACTTGATTGTGGTGGCGAGCGGACTGGATGCTTCGGCGGTCGATCCCCTTGCTCGCATGAACCTGCATAGCGACAGCTTCCGAGCCATGACGACGAGCATCGCCGAAGCGGCCGGACGGCTCTGCAAGGGCCGGTTGGCGATCGTCCATGAAGGTGGATATTCAGAGACCTATGTTCCCTTCTGCGGCCATGCTGTGATCGAGGCACTATCGGGCGAGACGAGTGGCGTGGTCGACCCCCTGATGCCGATGGTGTTGCTCTGGCAGCCGGAGGAGCGGTTCGATGCCTTGCAGTTCGGGATTCTCGACGAAATGGCGAAAAAGCTGAAGCTCTAGAAAGTGACCAGTGTCGAGCTGGCGGCTTATGCTCCCGCAAGCCGCCAGCGGGAGATACGATCTCGCATGCTGCGGCTCATCGCTCTCGATTGCGGCTATTATGGGCAGTCTCAAATGATCCGGTGGCAACACCGGTACACGATGCATAGCAAGAACGCTCTGGCCGACGATCGTCGGTAGATTTCGGCAACGACCGCGAAAACATCCGCAGGGTCGACAGTTCAAATCCGATCAACTGGAAGTTTGTTGCCGAGCACCTACGCCGCCAACAAGCCGAGCCATCTGGGTTTTGTTGTGCACGCCAAGCTTTTTGTAAGCCGATCGCAGGTGGTGCCTGACGGTGGTGGGCGAAATGTCCATGCGGCGAGCGACCTCCTTGTAGGAAGCGCCGTTTGCGAAATGCTGGATCGTTTCGAGTTCGCGCGACCCCAGCCGATCGACCAGTGATCGGGGGCGCAGTTCCAGCACGAACAGGCCGGCGATCGGATTGATCTCGATCCGGTGGGTTGTGCACAGAAACGGCGTTTCAGGAAGGGACTGCAGGTGCTGGCAAATTACATTGGGCAGTCTCTGGCCATTCCAGCCGGGCCACGCGGCAGTAATGGTTTCGGCAAAGCCTGGATCTGCACGGTGGATGACGCCATACGCGTCGCAGATCGCACGGCGGGTCTCGGTCGACACTTCCTTGCCGAGGCGGAACAGTTGCATGGTGCGGTTGATGCGCATTGCGGCAGCGAGGTGTGGAATGAGCGCCTCGATCGTCGCAACTTCCTCGGCAGAAAATGGTCGATTCGGATCGAACCGGTAGATGGAAAGGAAACCGATCAGGCCGAAGCGCGTGTCGAGCGCGCAGGTCCGCATCAGGTGTTTCAGGCCGAATTTTTCTGCCCAGGTCCGGAAGACCGGGTCGACGTCGTCCTGTCTAATGTCGGTCACTGCTGCCTGGCCATAGACGAGATGCGTCAGGTCGGCGAGCGGATCGTGTTCGCGGATGGTCAGCCATTCGCGGTAGAAATTTTCTGGCAGATGATAGACAAAGCTGTTGTGGGTGACGGGTCTATTGTCTTCCTGCGTCGCCACGCCGGTCCAGCCAGCGTCAAAGGCCACGAGCTCTTCGAGCAATGAGAAGAAGCAGCGCTCGAAGCGGCCGACTTCCTCGCGCATGGCCGCCGCATAGAGATCGAGCAGGAAGACGCTTAGTTTCTGGCTCGGGTTGTGGAAGCCGGCGAGCGTTTTGGTGAAATCAAGTCGGCGTGCCGGATGGGCCGAGCCGGACATCGTTTCCAGTCGGACAGGTTCCGGAACCGTGCCCGGGTTCGCAACGGTCAACCTGGCCACCTCGCTCACGGCTTTTTCCATTGCAGGCTTCTCCTATCGACGGCAATCAAACCGACCGCCGGTGAAGCCGGCTCGCCAAAGGCCATCGACTATACTTGGCGTTCTCCTCGCGCTCTCCCACAGAAAGCCGGAACGATAATTTTCAATCATCAGCGCTGTTGTTCCCTGATTAGTTCCGATGAGTTCTGGAGCGACCCAGCCTTGCTCCGAGTCATCCTTGCAAAGGGCGGGCTGAAGCTGGCGGTGAAGCCATATGGGTGATCGTCGCGAAGACCGATCTTATGACAGTGGTGTAGCGCCGGCATCACGATCTCTGGTGCGAAGGGCAAAGAGACTGCCGTCGCCCTTGGCGACAATTTAAGCGTTCAGAGTTGTATCCATTTGGCCTTCAGGTTTTCGTATTTCTCGAATGCGTGCAGTGAGCGGTCCGAGCCGTTGCCCGATTGCCGGACGCCGCCAAGCGGAGTCGTTATATCCGCGCCGGAATAGCAATTGATCTGGACGACGCCAGATTTTATTCTGCTGGATACTCGGTGTGCCCTCGAAAGATCACGGGTCCAAAGTACCGACGAAAGACCAAAGACGGTTTCATTCGCAATGGCGACCGCCTCATCCTCCGAATCGAACGGCCTTGCAGCGAGCACCGGCCCGAAAATCTCCTGTTGAACAATATCCATGTCAGCAGTCACACTCGTCAGGATCGTAGGCTCGTGATAGAAGCCGCCGCCTTCGGCGTGAAGCTGGTGTCCGCCATAATAAACGACGGCACCTTGTTCGGCCGCGCGCGTTACCGCGGCTCCGGTTTTTGCGAGTTGAGCGGCATTGGCCAGCGCCCCTGTCGTAAAAGCCAGAGAAAGCGGGTCCCCGATCTTCATCGCGAGAGCCTCAGTCCGCACAATCTCCATGAAATCCTTATAGATGGACCGTTCGACAGCCAAGCGGGACGCCGCAACACATACCTGGCCATTGTTGCGGAAAATCGATGCCGCCGTTTCTTTCGCCGCCCGCTCGATATCCGGCGCATCGGCGAAGACCAAATTGGGAGACTTACCGCCGAGTTCGAGATACACGCGCTTCATGTTCGAACGTGCTGAGTAGTTTAGCAGTCGACGTCCCACCCCGCCGGAGCCGGTGAAAGCGAGCACATCCACATCCATATGCAGTCCAAGGGCCTCGCCCACGATGGAGCCGCGTCCGTTGACCGCATTCAAAACGCCAGAAGGCATACCGGCCTCAGCCGCAAGCTCGATCACCCGCAAGACCGAGAGGCTCGCTTCCTCCGAGGGTTTCACAACGACACTGTTTCCCGCAGCCAAGGCAGGTGCCCACTTCCAGCTTCCGATCATGAGTGGGAAGTTCCAGGGGATAATCACGCCAACCACCCCCACCGGCTCCCTGTGGATCAACGAAAGTACATCCTCGCGCGTGGGGGTGATCTCACCATTCCGCTTATCGATAGCTTCGGCATAGAACCGGATTGTCGCAGCAGCCGATTGCGGCTCGCCTTTGAGCGCCATACGAATGTCAGTGCCATTGTCCCGGACACCCAACACTGCAATCTCCAGTGCATTCCTGTCGATGAGATCCGCCCACGTAAGCAAAATCTTCTTACGCTCCGCCGGTGCCATGCGCGACCAGTGACCTGCCTCGAAGCTTCGCCGCGCGGCGGCCACCGCCCGGTTCATGTCTTCGCCGTCCGATGCCGCGAGAACCGTCAGTTGTTTCCCATCGATCGGGCTGATAACTGGCATCTCATCACCGCTTGCAGCGGCGACCGCTTTGTTATCGATGAAGTTCAGGCCAATCGGTGCCGGCAATTGCCGCAGTGCATCAATGGTGGACTGATTAAGGCTCATCTGTCTTACTCCTCACTGATCGGCTCAAGGACACCCGGCGCGCTAAAGGCTTTCGCAATACCCAACTCCTTCAGGGCGGCGTTAAAGGCATCCCTTGGACGCATGACATCGAGATGCAATGCCCGCAAGCCGACATCAAGCCCTCCACGGACATTGCGCATCTGGTCGTCGATGAACACACACTCGTCTGCCCTCATTCCCAGATCGCCAAGACACGCCTGATACGCTTTCGGGTCTGGCTTGAGAACGTGGGTGTAGGTGGCATCGCTGATGATGTCGAAATTCTTCAGTAACCTCAGCGACTGACGCAGCTCGACGCCGAAGAAAAGATCGAGCTCGTTGGAAAGGATAGCGAGCTTTTTCCCCTCCTCCTTCAATGCAAAGATCAGCGGCTCGATTTCCGGGCGAATGATTTCATGGGTATTCTGACCGCGCGCGCGCACGACAAACTGCGCCATTTCGGTCCAGGTTTCTCCCAAAAGCGAGCCTGTTTCGCGTGCGCGCGCCAACCAGTATTCGCGCTCAGTGATTTCGTCGCGCTGCATGGATTGCCAGAGCACATCACCTTCCGGATCGAAGGGCCCCATCCAAGTCAGACTGCCTGTCGGCAGGCCGAGGTTACGCTCGGAAAATCGGTGTGTTTCGAACATCGTCAACGTCACGACGCTGCCAAAATCGAGAATGAGAGCTTTTGCGTCCTCTACCATTTTCAATACTCCGCCCACGCATCCGCGGCCCGTGCCGCAGCCGAACCTTGGTACAGCATTTCGAGCACGTGATAGGCCGCCTGCACCTCATCCGCGCTTGGAGTCAGTTCCCTGACTTCGACCGGGCGATCGTAGGCGGACCCGTCGATTGCAAATTTCCGGTCAACATTCAGGATTTCGCTGTTTCGGAAGCTAAGCAGCCGATTGAAAACATCTATGTAAATGCCGGGGTCATATTCCCGATCCCTGTCAGGCACATCGGGCACACCATGCCAGCGGTTGTGCAGTTGCCGAGTCGCAAGCCATTCACCTTCTACAATGTGGATCGGGGCATCCTTGGTTTCCTGTTCGTTGCGTGGATTGGCGAAGGTTTTTGCACGCTGACCGGTGATGACCTTGCGCATTTCGCGCGTGGGGACAGGCACGAAGAACAATACCGCGTCCGACTTCAGCAAATTTTCAGCCGAGTCATCGGCTTGCTGCAAAAGCTCAACGAAGCGGCCGCCGACGACGGGCAACTCGCCAATTAGGATATCCTCCTGCGCCGAGTACTCTTCCACCCATCGTTCAACACCCCGACGAACCCAAAGGCCGACGGCCTTACGGATTCCCGGATGTGTCACATTATCCGTCTCGGGGTATTTTTTCAGCCAAGCGCCGGTTTCAAACACGCGGCGGGCGGAGTCCCATTGCATCGAATGAACTTTGCGCCCCGCCTGATGGGCAAGGATGGTAAGCTGCTGAAGAAGCAGACTTTTTCCGGAACTGGGCAGGCCAGCAACGAAGATCATCTTGCAGGATGATATAGCCTTCCGGAAACTGGAGCCAATCGGGTTGTCTGCGGGTACAATGCAACGGTCGCTCATGCTGGCTCCTTACTGGAACTGGTCAACACTCGGCATATCACCGACAGCTACTTCAATTACTGTCGGGACATCCGTCGTCGCAATCGCTCGGCGCAGGGCGAATCGCACCTCTTCAGGCGAACGCGTATGAATCGCCTGCGCGCCGAAGCTCTCCGACATGCGGCAGAAATCGGGATTGTGCAGATCCGTGGCGATGACCTGCCCGCCGTAATCATCGATTTGCATCTGTTGCACATTGCCGAAACGATTGTTGTTGAAGAGGAGGACGATCAGCGGGATTTTATGTTGGACGGCAGTGGCTAATTCCTGCACGGCGAACATGAAACCGCCGTCGCCGGTAACGGAAACCACAGGAACGTCTGGCTTAGCGACCTTGACACCGAGCGCCGTCGGGAAGCCATAACCCAACGTTCCCTGGTAACCTGTGGAGATGTAGGTTCGGGGCTTATAGACCGGGTAGACGATCCGGCTGGCAAAGCCGACCTGTGTCAACTCGTCGACGAAGATACCATCCTCGCCGATTTCTTCGCGGATGACCTCGAGATAGCTCAACTGCGGTTCCAGTACGGCAGAACGCCTCGCCCAAGCGGCTTTAACGTCCAGCAATTCCGCTTCGCGCGAGGTACGGATTAAGTTGTGGCGTTCGAGCCGCTCCAGCAAGATCGGCAGTGCCTGCTCCGCTCGAGCAGTTACCTCACATTTCGGCGTAAAGAATTTCCGGTGGCTGGTCGGATCGACGTCGATGCGGATGATATCAGGCTTGTGCGCGTTGATCCATTTGCGTGCCGGAACGCGCATGTTGCTGCCGATCGCCAGCACCACGTCAGCCTTTTCCAAAGCTCCTTGGCGGCCGGCTGGTGAAGCGACAAATAGCTCCGCGCGTCCATGACCCCCATGCCTGTGCGATAGCCGACAACGGGAGCCTGCAATGTTTCGGCCAACTGACGAACCAGTGCACTAGCCCCTTGAGCACCGCTCCCTACAAAAATCAGCGGCGAAACCGAGCCACCAAGGAGCTTGGCCGCTTCTTCGATCGCCTCTTCGTCGAGTGGCGGTTCATAGGAAGGCTGTACGTCGAAATTCGGGTTCGCCGGGGCCTTGCCCGCCATTACGTCCATCGGAATTTCAAGGCCGACGGGTCGCGGCCGCCCCGACTGCATCTGGCGGAAAGCTTCGGCAATCAAAACAGGGACTTCCGACGGGCTGTTCGCACGATCGGCCCATTTGGTCAGCGACCGCAGGATCGTGAGTTGATCGTTAATTTCGTGTAGCTCGCCCCAATCCTTCCCGATCGAGGCTGAATTGATCTGTCCGGTCAGGCACATCAACTTCGCATTCAGCGCGTAGGCTGTCGACATAGCCGCTGTCGCATTTAGAAGGCCTGGGCCTGGCACGACGTTGAAGACCGTCGGCATGTCGCTGGCCAGCGCGTGGCCGAGTCCCATATAGGCGGCACCCTGCTCATGTCGCGTATGTATAATGCGGAACTTTTCCCGATGGTCGTAAAATGCGTTATAGAGCCAATCATTCTGCACTCCAGGCAAGCCGAAGACGGTTTTCACCCCGAGCGTGTGCAGCGATAGAACTGCTGCCTCGCCGCCTGTCATAGTTTTCGTCATGCTTAACCCTCCAGGATCGTCGTGATTGCAGTCAAAAGATGTGTGTTGTCGTCCGGTGTACCGATGGTGACCCGGATATGATGCGGCAGGTAGAAGGCCGGACGCACCATGACACCGTGCTTGACCAACGCCGCCGTTAGCATTTCAGCGTCGTAGCCGTCAGGGCAGCGAAACATAACGAAGTTGGCTTGGCTTGGTGTGACCTCAAGGCCCAGTTCAGAGAGCTTTTCCGTAATCCGGCGACGCTCGATATGGTTGTTTTCGACCGTCCGGCTCAGATGGTCGGTATCTTCCAGTGCGGCCCGAGCCGCCTCCATGCCGGCGGTGCCAACGTGAAAGCTGCGCTTCAGCTTCTGTACCTTTGCTACAATCCGCGCCGGCGCTATGCCATAACCAAGACGCATTCCCGCAAGTCCGTAGGCCTTGGAAAAGCTGTGGATTATCACGATGTTCCGATCATCAAGAACATGCCGGATCGCGTCAGGAAGACCATGTTCCGTAGCAAATTGATAATAGACTTCGTCGTAGATCACAGTGACATGTTTGGGCAGTCCTTCGAGAATAGACGTCAACAAATCTTTGCCAAACCACGTTCCGGTTGGGTTGTTTGGATTACACAAATAGATCAGCCGTGTTTCATCCGTGACCGCTGACAAGATCGCATCCACGTCAAGGCGAAAGTTGGGCTCGATAAGGGAATCTTATCAATGGCGCATCCCTTGTTAGTAAGTGATTGCGAATAGGCGCCGAAGCACGGCGGGCATATTATCGCTCGCTCGCCGGTGAGGATGAGTGCGTCCTCAACGAGCGACAGGACCTCGACGCCGCTGTTGGCCGAGAAAAAGTGAGATGGTGCCAGACCCCGGCCGTGGAAGCCCGCAAGAGCATCGCATAGCTTGCTATCCGTGCGTTCCGGATAGAGATTAGATGAGCCGATGGCTGATTGCGCAGCGGCAACCGCCTTCGGCGAAGGACCAAAAGGGTTTTCGTTCGACGAGAGCTTTGTAATCGCCAGACCCTCGGCCAAACCCCTTACTTCGTCGATTGATAAACCAGCCTTATACTCCATAGCGGGACCTCTCAGGATACGAGCGTGTCGCAGGGCGAGATGGCAGCACGCGAACCTACATTTAAGGGCTTATTTAGCATTTATCTGGTTCGAGCTATGTCATCCTTTTCGGACGACAAACAACGTCGGAACGTCTTCTCACGAACCGGCGTCGTTGAGCCGTTGCTCACCTGAATTTTGAACCCAGGGCACGGCAACCTCACCCATTTCGATTGATAAGACCCATCGGGCTATGCGATGTTCCGCTTATGTCGTTGGAAGAATACTTTTCCGGCAGGGGCGCCGAGCGTCTTCTGCGATCGCTTTCGGAATGCCTGCATTCAGTGGGCACTGAGGGATTCAATACAAGCTTTCTCAAACTCACCGAACACGTCGTCAAGGCCGACCAATGTATGGTATTTTCGTACCGCGCTGACAGGCCCGAATGCTATTTGTCATTCAACAGGCGTCAGAGCAAAAATGCGGCGAACCTCGCTGCGAAATATCTGCGGTCGGCCTATCGGGAAGATCCGGTTGTCAAATATTTAGACAAAGTACAAACGGTCAATGAAATGCGAATTTTGCGCCTTTCCGACCTCAGGGCGGAGATGCCGGAACATTATTATCAAACATTCTTTCGAGCGAGTGGCATCGTGGACAAGATTGTCGTCATAGTCGGCACCAAGGAAGAGGCTCTTGCACTCAATTTCTATCGGTTCACGGAGAGCGGCGCGTTTACCGTGAGCGATGAGAGCCTGCAAATTCCCTTTTGGCAAATCGTTTCGAAAATAGCCCTTCTGCACTATACAGGGAAGAAGGCCGCTCAGCTTCGCAGTCCCTTGAATTCGCTGTCAAAACGGGAAAAAACATTTGCGAATCCATGCTAAAGGGGCTGGCGTCAGATGCAATCGCCTGGAAGCTCAATATCTCTGTCAACACCGTCAAGACATACCGGCAACGCGCCTATGCCAAGTTGGGAATCAACTCGAAAGCGGCACTTTTCTCTCTCTGCAACGAGCATACCACCGAAATAGACTGACCTCAGTTCGTGTTTGCTGCCTTGAGTTTTGTCATTCACTGCGCCTTCTGATTTTATGCCAGTTAAGCGTTGGGTAGTTTGGGTACTGTTGAGACATTCCGACGCGCGCTTACCAATCAATCGCCTCCGTGCTTTTTTGGCGTTCCGGCCCACATAATGTCGCCTGTTTTGGGGGACAGACCGGCAATCCCGACCAACGTAAAATCTGAAACTTCGGAGGACGTTAAGGATATCGAGGAGGCGATTTTGAGACCCGCAGGACGCAGCGAAACTGAATCTCGCTATTTTCATTACCCGTACTTCGATGCACCGGGAAAGCAAGTGCACACCGCTGGCCAGACCGCCAAAGTGGCGATCGTCGGCGCGGGCCCAGTTGGAATGACCGCAGCGCTCACATTGGCAAGAGAAGGAATTCCTTCACTTCTTTTCGACAACAAATCGACATTTAATGACGGCAGCCGAGCTATCTGCGTCGCCCGTCCGAGCTATCAGATCCTTCAGCGGCTTGGCATTGCCGCGCCTTTTGTGGAAAAGGCGCTTGGCTGGACGACCGGGCGCTCATTTTATCGCGGGAAGCAAATCCTTGAGTTCAAAATGCCGGACAGCGAGGGCGAAAAGTTTCGCCCCATGTATAACATCCAGCAGCAATATATCGAGGAGTTCCTCTGGAACGCGGTAAGCGCCAACCCACTAATCGAAACACGCTGGCAAAGTTCGGTCGACGGTATCGAGGATAGAAATGACGGCGTCTGCCTGACGGTCAAAGACCCGGACGGCGTTTATTCAATCTGTGCCGAGTGGATCCTAGCTTGCGACGGTGCGCGAAGCAATATCCGTGCAAAGAGGGGACTGCGTCTTCAGGGCCAGAATTTTGAAGGTCGTTATGTCATCGCCGACGTGCAGATGGACCATGACTATCCCACGATACGACGAGCGCTTTTCGACCCACGCTGCCGTCCCGGCGGGACCGTCCTGATCCACCGGCAGCCGGACAATATCTGGCGTATCGACTACCAACTTAGCGAAAACGAGGCTACCGAGGACGCGATAAGGGAAGACAAGGTTCGGCAAAGTGTAACGGCCGTTCTCGATGAGATCGGTCATACCGGGCCGTGGGAGTTGGAGTGGTGGAGCGTTTACTCGGCCAATACGTTAGCTCTCGCTGATTATCGCGACGGGCGTGTGTTTTTCGCCGGCGACAGCGCGCATGTCGTTCCGATTTTTGGCGTTCGCGGCCTGAACAATGGCGTTGCCGACGCGGCCAATATCGGCTGGAAACTCGGGTGGGTGCTAAACGGCAAGGCTGGCGAGGCTCTGCTCGACACTTACTCGCCGGAGCGGCGTGGCGCGACACTCGACGTCTTTGCCAATGCTTCTAAGAGCGCCCGTTTCATGACACCGAACACGCATGGTTGGAGGCTTATGCGAGATGCCGCACTTTCGCTCGCTCTCGATCATCCCTTCGCTGGCGCTCTGGCAAATCCCCGCCAGATGACCGCCTATACCTACAGCGACAGCCCCGCCGTCGCACCCGATGACACAAATTTCACCGCAGGCCCGGTGGCTGGATCAGTATTCCAGGATGTAGGTTTAAATGGCGGACATCTTTCCGAAAAGCTCGGACACGGCTTTACGGTACTTTGTTTCGACGAGGAACTTTCGGCGCGTCTTGAGGACGCATTTACCCCGGGGCGGATGTGACTGTTCTGTCACTGCCCTGTGGTTCTCCTATCGCAGATGCCTACGGTGCAGTGAACGGAACTGTCTATCTCATACGGCCGGACACGCATATCGCAGGTCGATGGGCCAAAGCCGACGTGGCAACAGTTTTGGATGCTTATCGCATTGCAACCTGCCAGCAAGGAACCGCCTAATGACCGTCGATGAAATAGAAGCCATTTACGACGCGATCGCTATAAAGATAGATGAAGTCGGCGAAGGCCAAGCAGAACTCTACCTGGCAAAGCTGTCGCTTCTTCTCGCTGAAGCGACAGGAGAACGGCAGACTGCGATGAAGTGCGTCTCCGACGCGGCTTCCGGTTTGATCCCATCGGCTTGATCCCATCGCGCAGGAAAATCGTAACTATCCGGTGAAGGCCGCTACGGTTTCGCCTGATGGAATGCTCACGTTTAGCGAACGCGCTGTTTAGCCGGATCGGGAGGTTCGGGTTGAAAGCTGCTTGTCCGCCGCTGCGGACAGAAACGGACAAGCCGCCACAGAGGTTCGCTATTTCAGGGGCAGGAAGAGCTCTGCCACCGCTGCATGTTCAGGTGCTTCGGGAAAGAAGGTGAGACGCTGGCAATACAGGGGAAATCCCTAGCTTCCTCGCCACTGGCCGGCAGCCAATCGCGATAGAGATAAAGCGCGGCAGGCTCCAGATCATCAGTGTTGCCGACGACTTTCAGCACGGCGCAACGGCCGCCGGGGATCATGCCCGCCTCGATATGCTCTCCATTCGTCTTGATCGGCTGATCGGTGCTGACACAAAGGTCCAGCCGATACTCGTCCGGAGACGTCACCCGCGGATCGGAATGGAAGATGTTGAAAGTCAAACTGGTCTTCGGATTCAGGCCAGTGGCTTTGCGCCATGCTATGAAGCGTTTGATCGTGTCGCCGATCCTTGCCGGATCACCTCGGTGTTTCATGATCGCGACAGGGGTCGGAGACACCTCGCGGATTTCGATGTCATTGGCTGCAAATGTCCTTTGCATAAGCTTACTCCTTGCTTGGTTGAGAGGCCATAGGGCCGCAAGCCACGGCTCCCAATCGGGAGATTTCCTGAACTGCGAAGGCGACTGGCTGAACCGTTGCCGAAATGCGCGGGCAAAGGCGTCAGGAGCTTCGTAGCCGGCATCCATCGCTATCTCGGTCACGCTGTCTACGTCTCTGTAGGCAAGCCTGTAGGATGCCCGCTTCATGCGGAGGAGCTGGATATAGCGATGCACAGACAGCCCAAAGGCCGCCGCGAACTGCCGATGGAAATGATACTTGGAGAAGGCGGCCACGCAGCTCAACTCGTCCAGGTCCAGATTGCGGTCGAGATGCTGATCAATGTGATCTAGGACCCGTTGCATCCGGGCATGATAGTTTCGAAGCGTCGTCGTCATTATCCTGTCCTTACCGTGGCAGGATCAAATAGCCCCGCACAAATGCTGTGCGCTCGACCGATCTTGCGGATTATCAGGCTTGGCTGCTCAGCATTTACGTCGGCCTATGAGGTAGCCATCCGGCAGGGGGTGTCGGAATCCACTGTGGAGCGCACATTATGCCGCCTGAGCGTTCAGCGTCTTCGGTATCCAGTTCCACGGCAGCAATTGCTCCAGCCTGCTGATCGGCGTGTCCGCAATGTTGGCGAGGACGTCGGCGAGCCAGGCCTGCGGGTCGATGTCATTGAGCTTGGCGCTCATGATCAGTGTCGCCATGAACGCCGCACGTTCAGCACCACGATCCGATCCGGCGAAGAGCCATGACTTCCTGCCGAGTGCAAAGCCTCTGAGCGCTCGTTCGGCAGCATTGTTCGTCAGGCAAATCCGGCCGTCATCGAGGAATGACGTAAAGCCATCCCATCGCTTGAGCATGTAATCTATCGCCTCGGCGACGGGAGAACTGCGCGACAGTTTTGCCCGCTCAATTTGGAGCCAATCATGCAGCTCTTCGGCGAGTGGCAGGCTGTCCCCTCGGCGCCGCTCCAGGCGTTGGTCGGCGGCAAGACCGTTGATCTCCCGTTCAATATCGAACAGGGCATCGATCCGTTTGACGGCCTCCAGTGCCATCGGCGAGATCGGCGCGGCTTTGCTGCCACGTTTGGCGTTCGCGGCCATGTCAGCCAGCACGAAGAACTTGCGGCGTGAATGTGCCCAGCAGAGTGCTTGGCGCAGAGGCGCGGGATCGCGATTGACCTTGAACAGCGGATTGTAGCCGCCATAGGCATCCGCCTGCAGAATGCCGGTGAAGGTCTTCAGGTGGCGTGCGGGATGCTCCTGTCGCCGGTCTCGCGACGCGTAGAACAGAGCTGCTGGCGGTGACAGCCCGCCAAACGGCCGGTCATCCCGGACATAGGTCCAGATGCGGCCCGTATCGGTCTTTCCCTTCGCCAGGATCGGCACGGTCGTGTCGTCGCCATGCAGTCGCTCGGCGGCCAGGACATGGGCCTCGATCAACGAATGGATTGGCTTCAGGGCCGCGGTGTCAGTACCGACCTGATCGGCAAGCGTCGACAGGCTGAGATCGATCCCCTCTCGGGCATAGCGCTCGCTTTGGCGATTGAGCGGCTGATGCTGGGCGAACTTCTCGAACAGGATCATCGCCAGAAGGTTCGGGCCGGCAAAGCCGCGGGGTGTCACATGGAAGGGTGCTGGCGGCTGCGTGATCTTCTCGCATTCGCGGCAGGAGAACTTCTCCCGCACGGTCTGAATGACCTTCCACTGACGCGGGATGACCTCCAGCGTCTCTGTGATATCCTCACCGAGCTTCGACAGCTTGGCCGAGCCGCAGCAGGAGCAGTTTGTTGGGGCAGCAATGACGACACGTTCGCGTGGCAGATGCTCGGGAAACGGCTTGCGTGAAGGACGCTTGCGCTCGAAGGCCCTGACGGTCGAGCCCTTGGCAACCATCTCCGCCGCGAGCTCGTCTTCGCCGGCATCAGCTTCGAGTTCTTCGAGTTGCAGTTCCATCTGGTCGAGAAGCCGCGCCTTGCGCTCCGAGCGACTGCCGTAAAGCTCTCGGCGGACCTTCTCGATCTCCAGCTTCAACCGTGCGATCAGCGCCTCGGAATGTGACACGAGCGCCTTTGCGCTCGCAGCTTCCGCCTTGGCAGTCGCCGCTTCTACCTCGGCAACAACACGCCGCGAACGCTCTTCGGCCAGCAGTGCGAGCGCACTGGCAAGGTCATTTGGAAGCTGGTCGACGGGGTTGCTCATGGGGAGATGGAATCATATTCGCCCCCGCCATTCCAGTGTTTTTGCTCATCCAGCCGATGTTGGTCGCCAGGTCCTTTGCGGCATCCGCCAGTCGATGCCTTCCAGCAGATAACCGAGCTGCCCAGGCGTAATCACGACGGTCCCATCTGCCGCCGACGGCCATATGAAGCGTCCCCGCTCCAGCTTCTTCGTGAACAGGCAGGCTCCCTGGCCATCATGCCAGATGACCTTGATCAGGCCACCGCCACGACCGCGAAAGACGAACAGATGCCCGCACATCGGATCGCGCTTCAGCGTCTCTTGCACCATCAGCGACAGACCAGGAAAGCCTTTGCGCATGTCCGTATGGCCGGTCGCCAACCAGACCTTCACACCAGCAGGAACCGGGATCATCGCCGACCCAGCACAAAATCGAGAATGCGGCCAAGCGCCTCCGTGTCTATGTCGCTGTCCACACGGACACGGCGACCGCGGCCCAGCTCAATCGTCACATCGCTACGCTTCCGGCGGGACTGCGATGGGGCTGGCGCTTCTAAGGCGGCTGGCTGGGCTGCCGGCGCGGCCTCCGACACGATCACGGGCACCAAGGTGTTCGCCACCTGAAGCGACGGCTCCTCGATCCGGCAGAGTTCCTTGCGCCACCGAAAGAGCTGGCTCACGTGGATGCCGGCCGATCGCGCAATCTCGGAAAGAACCGCACCAGGCTCAAGGCAGGCTGCAACGAGCCGCTCTTTGTCCTCGCGAGACCAGCGCCGGCGGCGCTCGACAGACGTGATGACCTCAATCGGATGCTTCGTCATAGGACTACTCCTAGTGTTTGCACTAGGACTTCCGATGTTCGCATCAACCTCGCAAGACGGCCCTCCCCGGGGGCTTACGGAAAATCGAACCAACACGCTTCAACGCCAGCTTATTGGCCCCAATTCTCCTTGTCCTGCCAGCGTCTCCGAGCTCGCCAAAATACGGTTGAATCGGCATAGCCGAGCGCGTCCGCGATGCGAATTTTTTGAGACTTGCATCAATTTGTTTTTGAGCGAGTTCTCGACGGTGGCACTCAACTAGCTCCCGCAGAGACGTTCCCTCATGCTGGAGGCGGCGTTGCAAGGTTCGCTGTGTCACGCCGAGATCCTCTGCGATCAAGGCAATGGTGATACGCCTATATCCCAGGTGCATTCCGATCAACGAGTTCACCCGGTCCCGCAAGGACTTGCTCTCTTTAATCGAGAGATCGTTAATATGCCGCTCTAGGATCGAAACGAGTGCGGGATCTTCACTCCGGAAGATCCGTTGGGCATCTGCCTTGGTAATGACAAGGCGGTTACTTGACTGCCCGAATTTTACGGAAGTTTTGAAAATCTTATCAAGCTCGTTTGTCCTATTCGGCGGCTCGGGATGCTCGAAATGTATTTCCGCAGGCTGCCAATTGCGCGAGAAGCAAAGGCGAATGAGTTGGCAGCATATGGAGAGCGTAAACTCGCTATCTTGCCGCCGAGGCCACAAGTTTGGGACGGAAATCTGGTAATTCCAAACGTAATTGTCTCCAATCTCTTGAAACCCACTTGACGTCCCACCTTGAATGGCAGTGACATAAAGCGTGAGGCGATCAACCGCTTCACGGATCGTTGGAGAAATTGAGAAAAGCACTCCAGCTGGACCTAAATCACCTGGAGTTACTTTCGTACCGAGAACTGCGCCCAGATTCCCCAAACCGCTCAATCTTGCGGCGTCCTCAAAAAGTGAGACGTATAATGCAAGCGGGACCATGGCGTAGGGATCAGTGAATTGCCCCGGAGCATTCCATGGCGAGCAAGTAGCGCATCGACATGGAGGCCAGTTTCCTCAATCTGTGTAAGAATTGGGATAAGCACCGACGCACGAATAGCTGCTACCGTGGACAATGTGACCTCCAAGAAGAGCTCTCACCGATATGCTCAGTTTCTGAAAGCTGTGGCGCAATATATCGAAGTCCCGGCTTAATGTACAATATCGCTGGTTATCGGTCCGACCTACCCCTCTTGAAAAGAAGCAATTCTGGGACGGGTTCGTCGAGAGACGAAGTTCACATATCACTGGCAGTACGCGCGTGGCCGTGGTCGCCCCCGTCGAAGTCTTTATTCGCTACGTTCTGCTTCTGCCTAATGCTGTATCAAGTTCGGTACCTAGGGCAGGCACCACTCATATATCACGTTTCGAGATCGGAAAGACCGGCGTATAAGTCCAGCGCTTCGGGATTGGCGAGGGCTTCCTTGTTCTTTACCGGTCGGCCGTGGACAACGTCGCGCACAGCCAGTTCGACGATCTTGCCGGACTTCGTGCGCGGGATATCGGCAACTTGTATGACCCTTGCGGGCACATGGCGCGGCGAGGCACCGGTGCGGATGCGGGTCTTAATAGACTTCACCAGATCGTTGTCGAGAATTCGGCCGTTTGATAGGTGTACAAAGAGGATGATACGTACGTCGTTGTCCCATTCCTGGCCGATGCATATTGCCTCAACGATCTCGTCCATCTGTTCGATCTGATTATAGATTTCCGCAGTGCCAATGCGGACCCCGCCTGGGTTAAGTGTCGCGTCGGAGCGACCGTGGATGACGATGCCGTCATGTTCGGTCCATTCAGCGAAGTCGCCGTGGCACCAGACGTTTTCGAAACGCTCAAAATAAGAGCTGCGGTACTTTTTACCGTCAGGATCGTTCCAGAACATGATCGGCATAGACGGGAACGCCTTGGTACAGACAAGTTCGCCCTTTTCGCCGCGCACCGGCCTACCGTCGTCGCCCCATACATCGACCGCGAGCCCGAGGCCTGGCCCCTGAATTTCACCGCACCAGACCGGCTTCAGCGGATTGCCGAGCACGAACGACGAAACGATATCCGTTCCACCGGAAATAGAGGCAAGATGCACGTCGCTCTTGATGCCTTGGTAAACGAAGGAAAAGCCTTCCGGTGACAGTGGCGAGCCGGTAGATGTCAGCAGTCGAAGCATCGAGAGGTCATGACTCTCCTTGGGTACGAGGCCGCCCTTGCGGACCGCGTCAATATATTTCGCCGAGGTGCCAAAGACGGCGAACTTCTCATCCTGTGCATAGTCGAACAGGACGTTGCCATCCGGGGCAAAAGGAGATCCGTCGAAAAGACAGAGGGTGGCGCCGAGCGCGAGTCCCGATACGAGCCAGTTCCACATCATCCAGCCGCAGGTAGTGAAATAGAAAAGCCGCTCACCAGGCTCCAGGCTGCAATGGAGTCGGTGCTCCTTCAGGTGTTGAAGAAGGGTGCCGCCCGCTGAATGGACGATGCATTTTGGTACACCGGTCGTACCGGAAGAAAAAGAATGTAGAGCGGGTGCGAGAAAGGCAGTGGCTGGAATTCTACCATTTTCGCCTCATAGGGCGCAGTTAAATCGGCGAGCGTACAGCCATCGGCAAGCGCGGCTGCGAGCGTGGGGGCGTCACCCGCGTAAGGTACCACCATCACTGGAATCTTAAGGGCTCCGGAAACCACCTTCACCTTAGCGGAAACGTCCTGTAACTGACCATTGTACCAATATGCATCGCAAGTGATGTACAGTTTCGGATCGATCTGGCCGAAGCGGTCAAGTACGCCCTGCTCGCCGAAATCCGGAGAACAGGAACACCAGATTGCGCCGATAGAGGTGGCGGCGAGCATGCAGGCGATTGTTTCTGGAATGTTTGGCATCATAGCGGCGATACGATCGCCTTTTCCGATGCCGAGCGCACAGAAAGCCTGCTGCAGGCGGGATACCTCCCCTGCAGTTTGTCCCAGGACCATCGATAGCTTAGTTTATCTTCGCCACGGAAGATCAGCGCATCGCCCGTACCGGTGCGGGAAAGCAGATTTTCGGCGAAGTTCAGCGTGGCGTCGGGAAAGAAGCGGGCGGCCAGCATAACCTCGCTATCGATCAACACACGTTCGCCGCGTTTGCCCTTGACGCCACAATAATCCCACACCAGAGACCAGAAGTCGCCACGCTCTGCGATCGACCAAGCATGCAACTGATCGAACGTCGCAAAGGTTTGCTTGAACCTCGAATTACATGCTTTAAGAAAATCATGCATCGGACTGACAGCATCCGACGGAGTCCACAGAAGAGGGCCAGTGCTCATAGTTAGGTCGGTCTCCGAGGGATCATAAGTTGTTCGATATCTGCGTTATCGTAAACCAAGCGGACTGGGCTTCAGATTGGTCACGTCGTTTTTGTCGGCGAAATCGGCCGTGCATTTGCAAAGGGTTTCAATGCGGCCGCTCTGTCGGCAATTTCCAGTGTGCGTGGAGAGGCGGAGAGATCGACATTCCAGCGGCGGGCATTGTAGATCTGCGGTACGAGGCAGAGATCGGCCATGCTTGGCTGGTCGCCATGGCAGAAATCGCCGGTTGCCGGATGGTCGAGCAGGCGTTCGAAGGCAGTCAAGCCTTCGCCGATGAACTTGCGCATCCAGGCTGCGCGCGCCGCATCCGGATGGCTCGATTGCTGCATCACGTGAGCGACGACGCCGAGATTGCAGGTCGGGTGGATGTCCATGGCGATCGCATAGGACAGCGCCCGGACGCGATGGCGGCCAAGCGGATCGACGGGTAGAAGGGTACTGTCTGGCCGGGTCTCGGCGAGATATTCGATGATAGCGAGCGACTGCGTCAGCATATGGCCGTCGATTGACAGAGCGGGAACTAGCCCTTGCGGATTGCGGGCAAGGTGATCCTTCTGCTTGTGTTCTCCGCTCAGCAGATCGACGGGCACGGGATCGTGGGGATTGCCAGCATGTTGAGTGCGATCCGCACCCGGTAGCTGGCCGACGAGCGCCAATAGTCGAACAGAATCGCATCGGTCATCGGCGTTGCCTCAGCAGGGTTCATATTTCGTGATGGTCTGCTCGATCGCCCCGAAGATCGAATGGCCCGCCTTGTTCTTCATTTCGATGCGGACGGTATCGCCGAACTGCATGAACGGCGTGGTCGGCGCACCTTTCTCGATGGTTTCGATGGTGCGGATTTCGGCAATGCAGGAATAGCCGACGCCACCTTGCGAAACCGGCTTCCCGGGACCGCCGTGGAGCTTGTTGGAGACGGTACCCGAGCCAATGATGGTGCCGGCGGAGAGCGGCCGGGTTTTGGCTGCATGGGCAACGAGCTCGCCGAAATCAAAGGTCATATCGATGCCGGCATTGGCGCGACCGAAGGGGTTGCCGTTGAGATCGACGCACAGCGGCAGGTGCAGCTTGCCACCGTCCCAGGCTTCGCCAAGCTCGTTCGGTGTGACGGCAATCGGCGAGAAGGCCGAGGACGGCTTGGACTGAAAGAAACCGAAACCCTTGGCGAGTTCCGCCGGGATCAGTCCACGCAGCGAGACGTCGTTGACGAGCATGATCAGGCGGATGGCTGCCCGCGCCTGTTGGATTGTCGCTGCCATCGGCACGTCATCAACGATGACGGCGATCTCGGCTTCCATATCGATACCATAGGTCTCGTCGGCCATGACGATCGGATCGCGGGGGCTAAGGAACGAGTCCGAGCCGCCCTGATACATCAACGGCTCGGTCCAGAAGGTTGCCGGCATCTCGGCATTGCGGGCCTTGCGCACCAACTCGACGTGATTGACATAGGCCGAACCGTCCGCCCACTGATAGGCGCGCGGCAAGGGAGAGGCGGCTTCGTGTTCGTGGAAGCGAAGGGAGGGCTGGGCGCCGGTTTCCAGACCCTCTGCAACAGCGGCGAGGCGCGGTGCCACATGTTCCCAATCGTCCAGCGCCGCTTGCAGCGTGCGGGCGATATGCCCGACTTCGGAGCAGCGGGTCAGATCTCTGGTAACGACGACCAGACGGCCATCGCGGGTGGAGTCCTTGAGGGTTGCAAGTTTCATATCTTTGAGTTCCATCCTTGAATAATCGGTTGGGTCTGCCGCTATCGCGGAGCGGATGTCACTTGATGCCGGGCGTGCCGTCGAACTTGCGTTCGAGCTCGTCCCAGCATTCGAGATAATCGTCTTGCAACGTCTCGAGCTCTGCGGCGTAGCGGGTCAGTTGCTGCGGATAGCGGGTCTCGAACATGAAGGCCATGGTATGATCGAGTTTCACCGGCTTGAGTTCTGTGCTGGAGGCTTTCTCGAAGCCGGACGCGTCCGGCCCGTGCGGCAGCATCATATTGTGCAGGCTCATGCCGCCGGGTACGAAACCTTCCTCCTTGGCGTCGTATTGACCATGGATCAGGCCCATGAACTCGCTCATGATATTGCGGTGGTACCAGGGCGGGCGGAAAGTATGCTCGGCCACCAGCCAGCGCGGTGGGAAAATGACGAAATCGACGTTGGCGGTGCCTGCCTCTTCCGTCGGCGCCGTCAACACCGTGAAGATCGACGGATCCGGATGATCGAACAGGATGGCACCGACCGGCGAAAATGTCCTGAGATCATATTTGAACGGGGCGTAGTTGCCGTGCCAAGCGACGACATCGAGCGGCGAGTGGCCGATCTCGGTGACATAGAACTTGCCGCACCACTTTACATGCACCCGGCACGGTGTTTCCTTGTCCTCGTAAGCCGCAACCGGGGTCTTGAAGTCGCGCGGATTGGCGAGGCAGTTGGCGCCGATCGGGCCGCGATCCGGCAGGGTGAACTTGGCGCCATAGTTTTCGCAGATGTAACCCCGCCATGTCGAGCCTTCGCCGAGACGCGTGACCTTGAACATCATGCCACGCGGGATCAGGCAGATTTCAGACGGTTCGACGTCGATGATGCCCATTTCGGTGAAGACGCGAATGGTGCCGAGCTGCGGCACCACCAGCAGTTCGCCATCGGCATCGAAAAAATAGTCGTCGATCATGTCGTCGTTGAAGATATAGACATGGGCGGCCATGCCGACCTGGGTCATGACATCGCCGGCGGTCGTCATCGTGCGGACGCCAGAGAGGAAATTGAGCGTTTCCGTCGGTTCCGCGATCGGGTCCCAGCGCAACGGGCCGAGCGCCAGTGAATGATCGTCGAGGCACGGCGCCGATTTCCAGAGGGGATAGCTGGCATTGGAAAAGCGGCGTGTGTGGCGCACGCTCGGGCGGATGCGGTAGAGCCAGGAACGCTCGTTGGTGCCGCGTGGCGCGGTGAACGGCGAGCCGGATAGCTGTTCGGCATAGAGGCCGTAGTTGCATTTCTGCGGGCTGTTCTGGCCCTGCGGCAAGGCGCCGGGAAGGGACTCTGTCTCGAAGTCGTTACCGAAGCCAGGCATATATTGCGTGCTATTGGCCAGCGCATCGATGGCGGCCGTCCGTTTTTTCCAACATGGCTTGATCCTTCTCTACATATTGTTACATACGTAACTGTCTATTTTGTAACTATCAAGGAAGCCAAAAGCGTGCGGCCCATCATCGGCGATTTCGATCTCGAACAGTTCCTACCGTTCCGCCTCAATCGCGCGGCCGAATTCATCGCACTGCGCTTCGCCGCCGCCTACAAGGCGAAGTACGGACTGACACGGCCGGAATGGCGCACATTGGCCGCCTTAGGAAGCTCCGGCCGAATGACGGCCAAAGAGGTCGGGGTCCATTCGACCATGCACAAAACCAAGGTCAGCCGTGCTGTCTTTGCGCTGGAAGAGCGCCGCTGGCTCAAGCGGGCTCAGGATGAGGACGACCGCCGTGTAGAGCATCTGGAGCTGACGGTCGCTGGCGTAAAGGCGTACCGGGACCTGACCCGGCTGGCGCGCGATTATTCGGCAGAGTTGCTCGATCTGGTGGGGCAGGATGGGTTGCTCGCTCTTTCCTCGGGGTTGCTCGCCGTTGAAGAGGCCATGGCCAAACGAGGCGGCTGACATTTTACGATTTGCCGCGCTGGCGAACGGGCAGTCCTTCAAAATCCGTCAGCGTCGCCAGCAAGATGCGTGCTTCGCGGCGGAGACGCGCCACAGGCCATCGACGGCGCACAGGGATCGTGATCTTCGACCAACAACGTCGCATGGCTGCTGGGCTCGGTGGTTATCTTCTATGCATGCCGATACCCGCTCGGTCTACTCGAGTGCCGAACGTGCCCGCCCACGAGTGGCTATCAGGAGAAGACCGTCTGAATGTCGGTGTATTCGGCGAGCCCCTCTTCGCCGAACTCGACGCCGAGGCCGGACGATTTCACACCACCGAAGGGCGCGTTGGGCTGGATCGCGCCATGTTTGTTGATCCAGACAGACCCGCACTGCATCCGAAGTGCCAGCTTACGGGCAGCCTCAATATCGGAGGACCAGATCGAGCCCCCAAGCCCGTTCGGGCTGTCATTTGCTGAGGCTATCGCCTCCTCGATGTCGCTGTAGCGGATGACGGGGAGTACGGGACCGAACTGTTCCTCGTCAACAAGCGGATCGCCATTCTTCAGTCCGGCGACAATAGTCGGCGGAAAGAACAGCCCCTCGCCCGCCTCACCACCCAGCAGAACCTTTCCGCGCGTCTTGGCGTCCTCGACCAACCGCTTCACCTTGTCGAACTGCATCCGATTCTGGATCGGGCCGAGGACGGAGCCCTCGGCCAGTCCATCGCCGACCGGAATTTTCGACGCATAATCAACGAGCGCTTGGCAGACGGCGTCGTGAATATCATCATGCACGTAAAGCCGCTTCATCGCCGCGCAGGTCTGGCCATTGTTGATGAAGCCACCCCAGAACAACCCTTCGGCAATGGCCTTCGGATCTGCGTCCGCGAGCACAATGCCGGCATCGTTGCCGCCAAGTTCGAGCGTCAGCCGCTTCATGGTGGCCGCCGCTGATTGCATCACCTTCTGGCCGGTGGCGCAGGAGCCGGTGAAGACGATCTTGCGGATATCAGGATGGGCCGACATCGCTGCGCCCAGGTTGACCTTCGTATCATCGCCGGTGACGATATTGACGACACCCGGCGGTAGAATCTCGTTGATGATCTGCACCAGGCGCAGCGTCGCCAGTGGCGTGAAGGGAGAAGGCTTGACGACAACAGTGTTGCCTGTTCGAATCGCCGGCAACATATGCCAGACAGCAATCATCACCGGAAAGTTCCAAGGCGTGATCGAGCCGACGACGCCGAGCGGTTTGCGGTGCAGTTCCACGCGACCGGCATTGTCGTTCTGCAGCACCTTGACCGGCAGCGAAAGCCCGGCAGTATAGCCGGCCCAAGCTTGCGCGCCGCCGAGTTCCCAGCGCGAACCGAGCCCGTTGAGTGGCTTTCCCTGCTCCAGCGTTACGAGCCTGGCGAGTTCTTCGGCATGTTCGCCGATTTTGGCGGCGACGGCCAGCGTCGCCTCTTTCAGATCCGCATCAGATTTTTGCGCCCAATCGACAAAGGCACGCTTGGCTGAAGCTACGGCCGTGTCGAGATCGGCAAGCGTTGCGTTGGGTGCCGAGCCGATGGGCTCCCCAGTTGCCGGATTAATCACGATAAAACGATCAACGGTCGTGTGCGCGGATCCGTTGATGACGAGATCGAATTCTTCCATAGCTCTTACCTCCCTGTGTGAATTCTTCAGCGGGGAACATCGGCCCGACCGCGACGAAGCATTTCAATACTTCGACAGTATGCTTCGAACCGGTTTTCCTGCCATCGGCGCTCCCGGCCGTCGGGAGAAATCTGACGCAAATCGGGTCATCAGTCTTGGCATCCAGCGTCAGCCGGCATGGCGTTCGGCGACAGGCCGTCCGTCGAAAAGGCTTCCGAGATCTTCGAAAGATGACCGGGAGCGACGCCGAACCGTCTGCGGAACCCCCTGTAGAAGGAAGAAAGGTCGTTGAAACCGCATTCGAAGGCAATCACAGCGATTTTCTGAGGATGGGTTACGGCGCTGCGGGCCATCAGAGTGGAACGCGCCAGCGCTAGCCTCTTATCGAGAATACGGCCAGACACCGTCTCCCTCACCGCCTCGAAGCGGCGTTGTAGCGTGCGCGGAGAGACGCCGAGGATCCGCGTCAACTCTGTCGGGTCGAAAGCAGGATCCCGCGCCCGCCGATCGATCAGCAGGAAGGCTTCCTCAAGAAGCCGATCATGCTGGCGCTCGCCATCGGCAACATGACTATCTGCGCAACGGAGATAGGCGCCCAGCAGATTCATCAGCGCCTCAGCAAGCAACGCTGCGACCTGCCGGTCCGTGGTCAATAGCTTGCAGACGGTCGCTTTCAACGCAAAAGCCAGCGGATCGTCGCGATCGACACCCACTCCGCCAAAACAGCTCTGCCCGAAACGGGCAAGGGCCTCGTCCCTTGGCAAGTGCACGGAAATCTGCACCGACCTAGCTCCGCTGTAGACGAACCGCGATGGGCGGGTGGAATCGACGAGATACATATCGCCGGGTGCCAGCAAGGTGGCCCTCTCTCCCTGATCGATGACGCACTGACCCTGTTGCTGAACCAGGAGAAACAGATATTCGCCGGGATCGCGACGAATCTGCCGTTGCGTGCGGGTGACGCAATCGGCGTCAAGTGCCACGATAGCCGTATCATAGCCACCGAGACGAAGATTGGTCAGCCCGCCCTCAATACAGTCCCTATGGTCTTTTGAAGGTTCGACGGCGAACCCGCCGCAAATGCCGCGCAGATCGGCTGTGAAATCGTCGATCTCCCACCTGTCGAATGAAACAGGCAACGCTACAGACATCCATTCGCCGGGTATCATTGTCGTCATGTGGTCCTCCTATCCTTTTCATTCAGGTCGCGGAGGGGCGTGCGGGCCACCCACCCACTCACGCACGCGGTCGGATGCAGCCGCGGAGGCCCGAACGAGTTCCTGGACCGGCGCGGCGGTGCAAGGCTACGTCATGAGTGGCAGCACGAGGCTCCTGCTTGGTCTCCGGCCGCCGACGCCTCCCGATTGTCCCTGCTCTGCTCATTCTTCCGAGCAGGTAGGTCCATGGCGATATTGCCGGCGAAGAAGCCGTTCGGCTTCAGTGTAAAGCCCGCATATTCAACTGGCATGATCGGGAAATCCTCCGGTTTGCAGACGTGGGTATGGCCAAAGGAATGCCACAGGACGAGATCGGCATTGTCGATATTGCGGTTCTGCTGCACGTATTTCGGCAGACCGTCGCCGCCGGCATGGACATTGGGATAGTCGCCGCTCGCATATTTTTCGGCCGGATCGAAGGCGGTCACCCAGATGTGCTTCTTGGCGAAACCACCACGCCTCGCGATCGTCGAATCCTCCTGCGCCAGCATCAGTGGCGAGGGCATAACCACCATCTTGTAGCCCGGCGCTTTGCCGACCGAGTTCTTGACATTGGGATTCTGCACCTTCCAGTAACGGCCGGTCTCGCCGTTGGCGATTGCCGGACTATCGAGTTCGCGCTTCAGCACCTTTGTCATCGTGTCGAAGGCGTTGCCGTATGGGTTGTCTTCACCCCAGGGCCGCGGCAGGAACTCATGCTCGGTGACCGTGTTGGGGCCGCCGTCAATATCCATATGCAGGCGGGCATTGAAGAAATGCTGGTGGGTAGGCCCGCCGAGATTGTCGTCCACCATGCCGCCCCAACGATAGGTTTCGCCGGAAGCGATGGCGGCCGTCTGGATGATACCTGTAAGCTTTGCTTCGAGCTGGATCGTGCCATCCTGGTAGAGGTACCAATAGAAGCCATAGTCATAATTGCCTACGGTGGTGAAGAAGGAGATCACCAGCCGCCGTGAACGCCGCATTTCAAAGATGCCGTTGCGGAATTCATAATGCTTCCACAGGACGCCGAAATCCTCCTCGTGCATACAGATGGCATTTTTCATGACGGTCGGCTGACCGAAATCATCAGCCGAGGGCACATCGAAATAATGGATATGGCCAAGGCAGTCACAGCCAAGCTCGAGGCAGTTTGCGAGACGACCGAGACCATATTCCCCGGCGTCGAAGGCGCTCTTCCAGTAGTGGTTCGCGGTCGGGTCAGCATAAGGCACCACCATCTCGGTCACGGAGGCGCGGAAGATCACCGGACGGAGCTTGCCGCCATCCCTGATTCCAAGCTCATGCAACACCAGACCTTCGCGCGGGGTGAAACCGACCCGAAAGCTCCAGTTTTGCCATTCGACCTTCCAGCCGTCGACCGAAAAGCTCGGTCCTTCCGGCTGAACGATATCGAGCGGTTTCACATCCTTGCGGATATCCGGGAAGGCTTCCTGCCCGTAATTGCGTTTCTTCTTTGGTACGGGAACGATTTTCTCGTCATCGACGAGATCGACGACCTCATTCTTCACGAGATCGACCACCGCCACTACACCCTCGACCGGGTGGGCGTAACCATTGTCGCGGATATCCTCGCGCCAATAGGAAACAGCACGCACAATGCGGGCGCCCTTTTCGAAATCGCGACCGAAATAGCCTGAGGAAAAGGGATCAATCTGAACGAGTGGAATATCCTCGTCGGTGATCCCACGTTTCTTGACCGCGGCGATCCAGCGTGGATCGGATTTGACGATGCCCTCCACTGCCTCAAACTCACAGAGCATGACGGGCGGCTGGCCATATGGCGCTTCCTCCAGCGGCAGCCGCGTGTGAGAGGTCACCGCCTTCCGACCCAGATCGACAATCGATTCATGGGTTTCACCCGTAGCGATATCCAGTGAAAGCACAAAAGCCAGGCGGGACAGCAACTGACCAGCCCGGAAATTTGCCATCTCGGTCTTTGTCACCTCCTCCAGCCGTACCATGACAAAGCGAACTGTATCTGCGAGCGACTTTTCGTCCTTGAGGATAGCGACGGCTTCCGCGATTTCCTCGAGGCTAAGAGGATCGAGGGGATATGTCTCGAGTTCGATAACGGCGTCCATTACGGTTGCCTTTCCTATGCTTGATCTCTGATCGTGTACGCGCCGCGCCTTTCGCGGCGAGCACTCGTGAAGGATGTCAGCCGCGCCCGGAACAAATGTCTGTCACGATCATCCGGTCACCATGGATGCAAAACGTCGAGCAGAAGGCGTGGGCCTCGGCAGCCACTACAAGGGTCGCGACCACGATGACGGCGAACAGAAACGCCAGCAGGCGGTCCGAGGGATAGAGAGAAATTGAGGCGGTCATTCGAAAGCCTTTCCAAGCGATGCATAGACATCCGGACTGATCTTCTTCACGCGCATCGCAAAGGCTGCGCCAAGAAGCCCGATGCCGACGATGAAGTAGGGGAAGGCTTTCACGATCAGGCTTTCGCTGCCGGAAAGCAGGGACAGATTGGCTGTCACCAGTGCCAAAGCCCCGAGAAGTCCAAACAGGCTGAGACCTGGTGCGATTGTCGTGGTCCAGACTGAGTGCACCGTCGCTCTCTTTCGGAAGAACAGGATGACAGCAATCGACACGAGCACCTGTACGGCCAGGATACCGATGACCGCGAGCGCCGACATCCAGGAAAAGACAACCGTGTAAGGATCGGCACCGCCGAAGACGAAGAGCGCCAGTACTACAGTTGCAATTACGCTTTGAAGCAGGCCAGCCACATGGGGCGAACCATGCTTCCCGTGCACCTTTCCAAGCGCTTTGTGCGCCAAGCCTTCTCGGCCGAGGGCGAAAAAGTAGCGGTTGAGCGTATTGTGGAAGGAGAGAACGCAGGCAAACAGGCTGGTGATCAAGAATATATTCATGACTTGCGAAGACCAAGAGCCAAGCACCGCGTCGGCCGCCACGAAATAGAACGTTTCAAGTCCGTTCGCGGCCGTTTCCTGTACCTTCGCAGGGCCGTAGAACTGTACGATTGCCCACGTCGAGAAGGCGTAGAACAACGTGATCAGCAGGACCGCCACATAGGTCGCCCGCGGGATTGTCTTTTCCGGATTTTCCGCTTCTTCGCCGAAGATCGCCGTTGCTTCGAAGCCAATGAATGAGCCGATGACGAAGACGAGCGCAACACCGAGGCCGGGCGCAAAGACGGTCGACGGCGCAAAGGAAGCAGCTCCGATGCCTTCCGGCCCGCCACCGGCGAGCAGAATACCGATGTCGAGGAGAAGCAGTATGGCAATCTCCGCGATCATGCAAACGCCGAGAATGGCTCCGGAAAAAGCAATGTTACGCTGACCGCAGAAATGAACGATGACAATGGCCGCGAAGGCGTAAGCCCACCAGGGCAGGCTCACCCCGAGTGGAGCGAGTGTCCCGGATATGAACACTCCGAACAGAGCGTAGATGGCGATCTGCACCGCGCTGTAAGTAACAAGCGCCATCAGCGCGCCACCTACTCCGGCCGGCTTTCCGATCCCCTGTGCGATATAGGTATAGAATGCGCCAGCCCCGCCGACATATCTGCTCATTGCCGTGAACCCGACAGAGAAGACCAAATAGAGGAGCCCAGACAGCACGAAGGCGCCGGGAACGCCTGCCCCATTGCCGAAGGCGAAGGCCGCTGGCGAAGCACCAACGACCGCTGTGAGTGGTGCCGCCGCGGCGACCACGAAGAAGACAATGTGAGCGAGACCGACCGAATTCTTTGCCAGCCGGACGGAGGACTGGTCTGCAGTTATGATTTTGGACATGGAACCCCTCATTTTTTGATAATTTCCGAAAACGCTAATCTTATTTTCGGGGTTCTTAAATTGCTTGGTGCGCCAATAACTCGATATGTTACGCCACAAATGACTAAACATTAGGCGGTCTTTGCCAGCGTTCGAGATCAGGGCATTATTCTGCACAAAGGCCACCCGCGTTGATCTGGGTTCGACAAGAATCCCGTTGTGGATTTCTCCGACGATGTTCGACACAATCGCCCGGAAGAGGAGTTTAGGGCCATAATCTGCATCAGGATAAGCTGGCATTTCCCAACTTAAGGAAGCCCGGGCAGCAACTGACGTCATCGAGCGACCGGGATTTGCACTCGGGCGCTCTCCGAGCGATTCATGATGAGGGCCAATGCGCCAGAAACGGATCGAGCGCTAGAAGCGAGATCCGAGATACAGATTGGGATCGACGAACCTCGTGGTTTCATTCGATACGAGCTCAGCCACCAGTTGGGCGGCTGCGGGGGCCATTGACAGGCCATGGCCAGACATACCCGAAGCCACCACGAGGCCTGGGATTTTCTCGATCTTCTCGATGATCGGAGCTGAATCGGGCGTTGTGTCAATCACGCCCCCCACTCCTCCAAAGTTTCAACATTCTTTGCGGCAGGAAATGCCTTTTTGAAAGATGCGAGCGCTTTAGAGGGAAGGTCATGCCTTGGCGTTGGCATCAGAATCCGATGTTCTTCAAACACGGTCTTCTCATCGTTCGACCATGTTTTTTTATCATGAAGTCGTCGAATAATTCCCGGTTTGGCTGCAGAGACACGTGCCCCCAATTGGCCACCACGGCCGACGCAAATTGTCGGGCAAATCTAAAATTATCCGGCAATAAAGGAGCAAGCACGTTAGGAATTCCTATGGAGAAACCGCCGCTTGCTTCCTTGCGCCACGGCGTCCCCGCGCCACTTCCAGAGGCGAGTGGACTACCGTTAAAATCAGGAATTCTCAGCATGAAGGAGTAGATGCGCAGCAGCGGTAGATCAACACCGAGATTTTGCATGAATAATCGCGTCCAAGCCCCGCCTGCTATGACTGCCGCCTGGCAATTAACGGTACCTCGTTCAGTGGCCACACCTGAGACGGCCCCTGCTGACGTTTCTATCCCGCGGACGGCACATTGTTGAACTATTTTCAGTCCATTCTTGCTGAGCAGATTGGCGATACGCGGGACGGCGGCTGAAGGCTCGACACTGCCATCGAGGGGCTGGATCACCGCAGCGTGCCAAGAGCGGCTTGCCCCGCCCGGCAAATAGTGAGCCAGCGCTTCTCCCTTGAGAATTTTTACCGCTGTGCCGCCGTATTCCGAATGCTCTCTTGCCCACTGCTCCCATCGCGCGACCGCAGTATCGTCCTTGCACTCGTACAAGAGACCGCTTTGGCGGTAAGTGGTATCGATAGAAAGCTTGGCGTTGATGCGCCGCCAAAATTCACCACTGGGTGCTGACAGTCCAAGGCGCGCAGGACCGTCACCCAAAGAGGAGATCCATCCGAACGCCCGTGAAGTCTGCTCAGCGGCAATTTGTCCCTTCTCGAGCAACACGACGTCGTAGCCCTTTTCCTGCAGCATCATAGCTGAGAGAACACCCATGATACCGCCGCCAATCACAGCGACATCGACCTTATCAGGCAGTTTATCAGAGGAAATGACTGCCTCCGCTCGACTAACGCCCGGGCTTTGCAGGAGTGACGGCCGCGAAAACAAATATGCTGCACCCGCGGCGCTGACTGCTGCCGCGCCTCCGCCTGTGATCACAAATTGACGTCGGCTCAAAGACATTCTTACCTCATTGAAATACGGGCAAGGCAGACTTCCCATGCGCTTGTTTGAGCTATCGCTTCTGACTTGACTCTTGCTTAGGTGGAAGGGAGGAGAAGCTGTTGTTGGCTGCTTTCCTTACTTGCTCTCGACAAGCCGGGTCAGCGCTCGACTGAAAGCGTCTCCATCGACGCCGAGTTCGATCAGAAGCTCCGTCTGGAAGTCCTCCGCAATACGTCCGAGGCGCTGCATAAGATCCCTGCCCTGCTCAGTCAGTTCGAGCGCAACGAGCCTCTGATCCTGAGTATGAAGGGATTTCGCAAGATAGCTGGCTTGCGAAAGACTATCTGCAGCACGGCTCACAACGGACTTCTCCAGATTCACCTTGGCAACAATATCACGCACACTAAGGGCCCCTGAACCGTTTAGGTGTGCGAGCACGCGCCACTCCGGTATCGAAAGTCCGGCCTCTGTTTTATAAAGCGCGGCAAAACGTCGGCTTACCTGCGCAGCCGCTATATTGAGACGGTAGGGAACGAAATCGTTGAGATGAAATGTCACTGACGTCTCCGAAAACGTGAAACAAAAAGATACCGACGAGCACAACGAATTCCTTACTGGAGATTTAGCATTGACATCGTTGCTGTTGCAACGTTTATTCGTTGCGTTGGCAACGAATCTGGGGGCTCGCCTTTGGACATGCAGGAGGCGCGGAAGACCATGACCGGTCTCGGTAACGCAACAGGTGTCGCTAAAGGCTATATGCCCGGCCTTGGTAACGACTTTGAGACAGAAGCCCTCCCTGATGCCCTAACTCAGAGACAGAATTCGCCCCAAACGTGTAACTATGGGCTCTACGCCGAGCAGTTGTCCGGCACGGCTTTCACGGCATCACGCGGGCAAAATGAGCGCACGTGGTGCTACCGCATAAGGCCTTCCATTCATCACACCGGAAGCTTTAAGCCCGTCGACACACCATACTGGAAAACGGCGCCGAACATCCCCCAACCTGACAAGGGATTTGTTACAGACGGGTCATTTTGGAAGTGAATACTCTTCGCGCTAGTCGCTAACGTCGATAATTGAGATAGGCCAGAAAAAAATTGGAGCTATAGTATCGAGATGATGGATCAAGAGCTGCAGTATCGAGCCGGCCGGAGTGCCCCCTGTTTTCCTATCGAAGTGGCCGAGTTCGACGGGCGAGCCGCGTCAAGATCGATCCACGCCTTTCTTCCCAAGCTGGTGGATGCCTGTGGGCTCCCAACTTTTGAACCCCGCGTCGCTCAGGTCGCAAAGCAGGCTCTTGACTGCGACCATGTCACTGGCCTTTCCTTCCGGACCGACGAACCGCCGGTCGTCGTATGCATGTCTTCGGTGGACGAGCACAACCCGGTTCGTCGGGTAAGTGGGCCTTACGTCGCAGCGCACTGGTGTAACGACCCAACAAATCTATTTCTTTTGAGAAATTCAAGCGCGAGAATGTCTACCTCATTTTCATGTCGGAAGATCAGGTCGCAGATGAGCGCTACCGGCACGACTGCTTTACTTCCACAGGTGTTAAACACCGTGTTTCACTTCTAAAGTGGCACGAACGAGGGATAATTAAGCTAAGCTTTCACAGGACGGAAAGAGCAGGCCCCTTTTCTGCTGACGCTATGAACGAGATCGTTCCTTGGGCCGAGGTGCTGGCGTCTCTCCTTATAAAGCACGACCTCGTTCGTCCTAGCCCAAGGAGCGGAATCGAAGCCGTCGAGCGTTACAAACTTTCGATTGGCATATACTGTCCGGAACTAACAACACGGGAACGGGAGGTATGTGGACTGATCGCTGTTGGCCTGAGTTCCGAAGCGATCGCCTTGACCCTTAGCGTAAGCGTCAACACCGTCCTGACGTTCAGACGCCGTGCCTACACAAAGCTGTCGATCTCGAGCCAAAATGAGTTGATGCGGATCCTTTTGTAACAAGCTTTGTCGACGGACGAGTGCTTCGCCAGCTTATTACTGTTATTGCCACGTTTGCGAGTCGGCTGCTCCGCCGCTGTGCCTGGGTTTGCTGGTCCTACCAGCTACACTCTGCCGGCCTTTACGAGAGGTGAATGAATGAGGCAGGATCGCAATAACCTTAGCCGCCGCGTGCGGGGCAGGAACCCCCGGAACTCATACCACCTTACTTCCGGATAACGTCGGCTAATGCATCTGCGACCTGGCGTGTTGCCGGGCCTGACATGCCTGCCAGGTTGATTCTGCCGTTCCCAGGCATATAGATTGCGTGACGCTCCTGCAGCAGCTCAACAGCATCTCTCGATACCGGCAAGAGCGAAAACATACCGTTCTGGCCCTCCATGAAATCAAAACGCTCGTCTCCCAGTCGGGTCCGGAGTTCTTCAGCAAATGTGCGTCGCGTCTCCTTTACTTGGATCCTCATTATTTCAAGCTCTTCTTCCCATACAGTTTTCAATGAAGCAGACCTGAGAATCTCAGCAACAACCGCTGCGCCGTGATGAGGCGGCATGGAATACAAGCCTCGGGCCACGACCACGAGGCTCTCGACAGCGAGGCGCACTGCCGGTCCGTCTTTGCTCATCACAACCGCGCAGCCAACACGGTCGCGATAAACGCCGAAATTCTTGGAGAACGAATAGGCAAGCATGAGCTCGGGGAGTTTGCGGGCAAGAATCCTTGCTGAGAGAGCATCCTCTTTGAGCCCTGCGCCAAATCCTTGGTAGGCTATATCAAGGAATGGGATCAGGTTGCGCTCCAGCAGAATGTCCGCCAGTTCATTCCACTCTTGTTCACTCAAATCTGCGCCCGTCGGATTCTGGCAGCAACCGTGGAGCAAAATCACATCGCCCGATTTCGCGCCCTGCAAGTCATTGGTCAGGCTCTCGAAATCAGCCAAGCCCCTTTCACGATCATAGTGTCGGTAAGTTTTCCACTTGAGGCCTGCTGCTGAAACGATTGTGAAGTGTGGGGCCCATGTCTCTTCGCTGATCCAGACGGTCGCATCAGGCCTTGCGAGCTTAGTCAACTCGGCCAGTAGTCTGACCGCGGCAGCTCCACCAGGAGTTTGAAGAGCGGCGAAACGCTGGGCGTCTGTATCGTCTCCAAACACAAGTCGGATGCACTCTTCGTTGAACGGCGCATAGCCGCTTAGGCCTTCATAGGCCTTGCTGGCTTCGGTTTCGAAGAGGAGCGCTTGGGCTTGCTGAACGGCTTTCATAACGGGGGTTCTGCCGTTCACATCTTTGAACACTCCCACTCCCAAATCGAGCTTCTGGGCCCGGGGATCCGCTCGATATTTTGCGGTCAGCTGGAAGACTGGGTCGGGAGCAGAGGGGTTGAGGGCTAGAAAAAGTGACATCTTAGCAACTCCAATAGGAATAGGAAACGGTAACGCCGTGAGACGCTTTGCAGCTCTGGAAGCGAGAACTCTCGGCGCACGTTGATTCGCACCGAACTTAGGACGATCGACATTTCCGATATGACAATGGCATTATTCGACGACCGCGCGTGCAGAACTAGAAGGTTCAGCCTCGAACCCGGGGCATCAGGATCATGTCCCAGATGCTTGGTACCTCTCCGCACGGAACGTGAATCAACGCGGGATCGCCGGACGAAAGTGCGGCCTTGATCCGAGTTTCCAGCTCTTCAGGAGACTGAGCGAGAAATCCTGCCATGCCGAACGAGTCGGCCAGTTGCACGAAGTCGGGACTTGTCAAATCGCAGGCGATATGCCGGCCGCCAAACATGTCGCGTTGAATGCGCTTGACGTTGCCAAACATCGAATTGTCGAACACGACCGCCACGACGGGCAACTTGTGATGAACGGCGGTCGCGAGCTCCCCTACCTGATATAGGAACCCCCGTCCCCGGCGATTGATAGCACCGGCCGACCGGGATTTGCCGCCTGAGCCCCAAGAGCAGTTCCGTAACCCCACCCCAGATTGTCTTGAAACCCGGCAGACAGGAACGTCCTTGGCGAGTACACCGGGAAGGCAAGCCTGCTGGCGAACCCCATTTGGGTGACCTCGTCGACGAATATGCCGTCATCGGGAAGCGCTCTACGAATAGCCTCGAGGTAAGATTTTTGCGGTTCGAGCCTGCTGTACTTATCGTCGAACCAGGCCCTGTGCTCAAACAGGTCGCTCGACCAGTCCGCTTTTTCCATACCCCCGTTCTCAATCGCCGCTACCAGCGCCGCGGTATAGTGTTTCGCGTCACCCACCATCGCAACCGCAGGCTTCATGAACCGGCCTGGGGCCGCCGGATCCGTATCGATACGGATCACCTTGATATTTTCATCGAGACCCCACTGCTTTTCCTGGGCAAATAACCGGGTTCCAATGCCAATAACGACGTCGACCTTCGGCCACAGTCGATGGCCAACAGGCATATTAATTGCTAATGGATGATTTGTTGGGATGACCCCGCGTCCACGTCGATAAGAAAGGACAGGGGCATCCAGTAACTCTGCCAACCGGGTTACCTCGACTGAGGCATCCAAAGCACCGCCGCCGACCACGATCATCGGGTGCCGGGACCGGAGAGCGATGGCAGCAGCTGCCTGGACCTGACGCAGATCGATTTGCTGCGATACTCGATCAGCAACCGGCTCCATTTTAAAGTCGGCGCGCTTGGCCCATACATCGAAGGCGCACTCTATGTACGCAGGTCCGGCTTTCCCCGACAGCATTGCCGCGAATGCATCGTTCACCGCCTTCGGGCCTTCTTTAGGTGAGGTGATCTGGCGCGTGAACTTGTTGACATGGCTTGCAAAACCGATCTGGTCGCGCATTTCGTGGAGGTGACCATGTCCCTTATCGATATCTGCGTGGGGAATCTGGCTTCCAATCGTCAATACCGGCGCACACATAGCTTCAGCCGTCAGCATCGCGGCCGATGAATTCGCCACGCCAGGTCCCGGAACCACTGAACTCACATATGGTCTGCCGGTCGAAATCGTTGCGCCGAGAGCCATGTAGCCGCACGTCTGTTCGTGCCTTGGATGAATGACACGAATACCAGTGTTAGAACGATACAGCGCGTCAAAAAGCGGGTCGCTTTGAAGGCCCGGCAGGCCAAAGACAATTTCCGCTCCGTTTGCGGCCAACGCTGACACAACGGCATCCGCCGTCGATGTTTCCGCGGCTGGCTGTTCAGATTTTGTAGAGCCGGGTTGAGAAAGTGCGTTCATATCGATGCCATCAGCCTAAAGTTGATCTTATGAAAACTCCTAAAGAAAGATCTGACGGCTTTATATCCCAATCCATTGTGACCGGGGCCGCCAGTTCTCACCGCAGGTCCTCGATCAGTAGAAGAAATACAAGGTTTTCTCTGTCGTGTGGGAGAGAATGCCAGCTTCGCCAAGTTCTCTTCCGATCCCGCTCTTTCCTCGTCCGCCCCAGCCGGTCCGGGGATCAGGAGTTCCGCCCCCGTTTACCCAAACAGTACCGACCTTCAAACCATGGGCAATCTGGTGGGCATGTTTGACGCTGCCGGTCCAAACGTTTGCTGAGAGCCCGTATTCTGAGCTATTGGCCATCTGAAGGGCTTCTTCCGGCGTATCGAAGGGTATAATCGCTGCGACCGGACCGAAGATTTCTTCGCGCGCGATCGTGGCGCCATTGGCTACGTTGTCGAAAACTGTGGGCTGGACGAAGAAGCCGACCCGATCGACCTTTTCGCCGCCAGCAAGGACCCTTGCGCCCTCAGCCTTCCCGACCTCGATATAGCGCATCACGGAATCAAACTGCTTTTTGCTGACAAGGGACCCCATGGTCGTATTCGGGTCGAGAGGGTCACCAAGCTTCCTGCTCCTGGCTTCTTGCGACAGCAGTTCGGCCACGCGTTCTCGTATTGATCCATGTACAAGGATACGGGAGCCCGCTGCGCAAATTTGACCTTGGTTGGAGAATATTCCAAGTGCAATTCCAGGAACGGCACTCTCGATATCTGCATCGGACATAACGATCTGAGCGCTCTTTCCCCCGAGCTCTAACGTGGTGGGTCGAAACAAAGGTGCGCACCAAATCGCGATCTGAGAACCAACCTGGGGGCTTCCCGTAAAGCTGACCTTGTCTACCAGCGGATGGGTTACAAGTCGCTGCCCGATTGTGTTTCCTTTGCCCGGAACGATATTCACGACCCCGTCCGGGTAACCTGCTTCGAGGATTAGCTTCCCAAGGTGAAGCACTGCCAAAGAAGCGTCTTCGGCGGGTTTCAGCACACAAGTACATCCTGTTGCCAGAATCGGCCCCAGTTTCCAAGTTGCGATCATGGTCGGAGCATTCCAAGGAAGAATGGCGGCCACGACACCGATCGGTTCGCGAACCACAAGAGTGGTAAGCTGTCGGCCGAAGTGATCCGGTCCCGGTATGTGTTTGCCGTTTACCCTTTCCGCGAATGCCGCGTAAGTGCGAAGGCAAGCGACGGCAGAGGGTATGTCAACGTTTCTTGGTTCGCTTATTGGGCGCCCGATTTCCACTGCTTCGAGGTGAGCCAGTATCTCGGTGTCACGTTCAACGAGTTCCGCGAGACGGTAAAGGAGCCGGGCGCGTTCCCATCCGCTCGCCTTTGACCAGGAGCCACCGAGAGCGTCCGATGCGGCCAAAACTGCGGCGTCTATATCCTCGTTGTTGCCGCTCGCTATCTGAGCGAGATCTTTCTCGTCGGCGGGCGAAATAGATAGAAAGGTGGTCCCTTCCCGAGCATCAATCCACTTGCCGCCCGTCAAAATTCTGGTTTCAAAGTCCATGACATCCTCCCGTTATCAACATGGCACTCGGGTAGAGACCTGTTGGCGTCCAGCAAGATTAGGTCCGTCCCTCCAGTTGTGAAATCACCTAGGAATGTGACGGAAGACCAGAATCACGTTGATCCGTTCGGACAATTGAAAGAATACCTTCAGCGGCTGCCTCACCAGCACGCACCGCGCCCTCCATAGAGCCCCAGCCATGCTCAGCAACTTCGGTGCCGGCAAAGAAGATGTTTCCGATCGGCCTCGCAAGCTCTAAACGGCTGCGTACCGGATATCCGGACGGCAGAGGTGATCCGCAACCACCGGCAAATGGATCGGAAGCCCACGATATCGTAGCAAAATCGACAACCGGATAGGGCAAGCCTTGAAAATAACGTTCAAGGTCCGCCAAAACTCCAGCCTTGATGGCCTCTTGGGAAAACCGCGGGGCGCCAGCAGCCTCATTCGCAAAGAGGAGGAGTGTCCCCTCCCTTTCATCATCTCTGCTTGCGTTCATAACCACCGCGTTTGAGGTGTCTCCCTCGGCAAAGCCGCTGAGACCGGCGTCAACCCACCATCGTCGCTCAAACACCACAAAGGACTTACTTGAGGCCTGCTGTTTCCACCCAGAAATGAGCCGGCGACGGCTTTCGGGAAGCTCTGGCGAAAAACGTATTTGCTTTAACGCGGTGGGACTGACTGCAAGCACGACAAACGACGCGGTTACAACACCGTTGTTCGTCTGAATCTCGACACTCTCGTAATTCCTAGTCACCGCGTGAACGATGGTATCGAGAGCAACGGGGTGAGCTTCAAGACCGAGCGCAAGGTTTGTCGCCAATGCGCTTCCACCGCCGACTATCCTTGCACTTTGATGATTGTGCGAATGCCCGGCTGAGGCGTGATAGCTTACCGCAGCAGCCATCGAGACCGCGAATGGGTCAGTGCCTGCGAGTTCAAACACGAGTTCTTGTGCGAAGCGGTCTTGGTGCAACGTGTCAACGCCGTGCATGCCGAGCCACGTCCCAACACTACAGCCTTCAACCCAATCTTCCAGCGCTCCCTTTTCGAAATCGGCCTTTAGCTGATCAAATCGTTCCCTTAGGCAGCGTATTCCGGGTTCGATATAATCATTATGTTCGGTCCACCTGACGCCGCCACGAAAAACCGATTTATGGCCACGTCTCTGTAGGGTTGTGGATTTCAGCCCAAACTCTTTCATGAGCGACTTCATACGCTCATGCCCTGGTTTTACGAACTCAGGCCCGCCTTCGAACGATCGCCCGTTTTCGCTTTTGATGGTCTGTGTTTTGCCGCCGATGCGCGCTCTCGCATCAATCCCCTGGATCGAAATTCCGGCTCCAGATAGTAAGCGTATTGCGGACAATCCGGAAAGACCAAGACCAACGACGACGACGTCAACATGTCGATCCGATTTAGGCAGGAGTTTCATCGTCGCCTGCGTAATGCAAGTGGGCCATCACCATCGAACCGCCGTCGACAACCCAACCTTTACTGGCCGCGTATTCAATCATAGCGTCGAACGCTTTACGGCCCCCTCATCTGCTTGTGCGAAACGAAGCCAATCCACCGAAAGGGCAGCGTGTCCTACAGGGTCTGATACAAGCCTCCCGGCGTTTGCAGAACGGAGGCAATCGTCCACCACCGGCGAAGGCGTTCCAGCAGGAATTTTCACCAAGAGACTTTTGTAGTCATCTTTTTCGTGGAGGCTAACCATGCCCCCGGCTCAACTTGAACAAACATCTTTCAACCTCTCACATGACCGCCCTAAGGAAGTCACGAGTACGCTCTTCCTTAGGTGACGTGAGCAGCTCCTTGGCCGCTCCTTGTTCGACGATGCGACCTTGATCCATGAATACGACACGGTCCGCCACCTCTCGAGCGAAGCCCATCTCGTGCGTCACAATCACCATCGTCATCGTGCCACTTCGCGCGATATCACGGATTACGGCGAGAACTTCTCCAACGAGTTCGGGATCCAACGCGCTCGTCGGCTCGTCGAAAAGCATCACTTTTGGTCGCATTGCGAGAGCTCGAGCTATTGCGACACGCTGCTGCTGACCACCTGAAAGCTGTGATGGAAAAAATCTTCCTTCCCTGAAAGACCGACCTTTGCCAGCAGTTCAGCAGCGCGCCGGCGGACTTCCGCCTTTCTTTCCTTTTTAACGATGACTGGTGCAAGGCAGATGTTATCCAGAGCCGACATGTGTGGGAACAAGTTAAAGTGCTGGAACACCATGCCGATGTCGATGCGTTTTTTGCAGCCTCATTGTCGCGCAACTGGTGAAGCCTTCCATCTTTCACCCTGCAACCGATGAGATCGTCGTCAACAGTGATCTGACCGGTCTGAATTTCTTCCAGATGATTGATGCACCGCAACAGTGTGCTTTTCCCCGAACCCGACGGTCCAATAAGGCAAACAATCTCCCCTCTCGAAATCTCCATGCTCACGTCGAACAACACTTCGTGGTGGCCATAAGATTTCGAGACACCCGCAATCTTGATTTCACCGCCGCGGGATTCGTTTCCAACTGCTTCATTCGTCATTGTCTTCTCCGCGATCGACAAGCTCATTTTTCCGCCATCTTACGTTCGAGTATATTTTGGAAGACGCTGACAACAGAGATGACCGCAAGGTACCAGATCGTGGCTACAATCATCATCTCGATCGTCCTATAGTTGGAGCCGGCGATACTTTGCGTGATAGTCAGGAGATCTCCCCCGCAATAACCGAGACGAGCGAAGTAGCCTTCAATACATTCACAAACTCGTTTCCGAGCGGAGGGGTGATGACCCGAAGCGCCTGGGGTAGAACAATGTAACGGAGCGTCATCCAGCTGTTCATCCCGAGGGCCTTGGAAGCCGCGTGTTGCCCTCTATTAATGGCAAGCAGTCCACTCCGCACGATTTCGCTCATATATGCAGACGCAGATAACGTCAGACCGATCACCGATGCGATAAACGGTGTGAGCAGTGTCTGAATTGGTGCCGAGTACAGCGTGATGTCTGTGAACGGCACGCCGATGTGAACTCGCTTGTAGAAGAGCCCAAGATTTCCAACGACGATCAGGATGACGAGGAGTGGGATGCCGCGGAAGATAAAAACGTAGGTGCCAGCAATGGCGCTTATGACGCTACTGGGGGACGTCCGCATTATCGCGATAAGAATGGCCACCAGCAAAGACGTGAACATCGAAATGATCGTCAGCTGCAAACTGACCATCAGCCCATTCAAAACCGCCCCATTGAAGAGATATTGACTGACGGTGTCCCAGTTCAGGTAAGGACTCATCACGAAGGAATAAAGAAACTGTGCGCATAACAGGACGGCAATCGCGCTACCAATCATCCGCCCATAGTGTCGAACCGGGATGATTTTATTTGAGGCCAATGCCAGGCTCGCGCCAGTTGTATTTGGATGCGCCATTTTTGCACTCACTCGAATAGAATTCCAACAGGTGGGGCCGCTTCTCGCAGCCCCCATATCAGATCACTGTTTCTGGCCAACGGGGGTGTGGGTGAGCGGATTAATGGACATCCGGTCGGCCGAAACCGCAGAATCTGCAGCATCGTATTTTGCCAGGACCTGTTGATACTGCCCGCTTTCGGAAATGACCTTCATTGCCGCGACGAAGGCTTTTGTCAGATCGACGTTATCCTTTGTGGTGGCTATGCCATATAGACCTGGATCCCACTCTTGCGTTTGTTCGTAGCGAAGGGTGACGTTGGATAGCCTGGCGCTACTGCTCCCTGCGATGCCCCTGCATGTAACGCTGGAATCCAGATAACCGTCAATCTGCCCGGATAGCACTGCGGTCGATGCGGCAGGGGCAGAAGGAATTCTGCTAGCGTGATAGGGCCTGCGGCCTCCTTCGAGCAGTATTTCTCGCTAATCCCAAGCAACGTTTGCCCATATAGGGATCCCGACGGAGCGCCGATTTTCAGGCCGCAAAGCGTCTTCACGTCCTCACCGATTTTGCGCGGATTGCTAGCATCGAGAACGATTCCTGCCGATGCCTGAAAGTATGGCACGAAATCGAACATTTTGCGCTCACGCTCCCCGGTTACGCTGATTTGCCCCATTAGGGCGTCCAGGGAACCAGATTGAAGGCCAGGAATCTGACCCGGCCATGGCGTGTTGACCCACTCGAATTTCACGCCAAGTACAGGGGCAAGCATTGCCGTCAACTCTGCTGCAATTCCGGTAGGTTTAGTTGCGTCCATTGAATCAGCAACCAACTGAGGGAAGCTCTCAAAGGCGCCGCCGATCCTGATGACACCGGCGGATTTGATGCTTTCAGGAAGTGCGTCGTGTATTGCTTGATCGGCGACTGCGATCGACGCACAGAAAAGTGACATAAATGTACTTAATGCGGCTACGCGAGTTGTCTTCCTCATTTTGTTCCCCTTGATGACCTATTGGCCGTTATTGTTGATCGACTAAACTAGCTGCACTCTTGAGGTTAACCAGCCGCGGCGTTGAGCGCCATAACAGCGGAATGTTACAATCGGAGCTTTCCCGGTGGGCTTCGCGAGCAAGAGCGGCAACCGTGCGCCGCCACTTTTGGATGCAGTCGTAGCGCGGTCCAAGGTCAAGCATCCCATCTAAAGCCTGAGACCACAGCTTATCATAGCCGGGAAACGCAACGCCTATCTTAGGTAGACGCAGTGCGTGTTGGGGGTGTGTTTTCTGCGAGTTCGAAGAGCCGGGTTGAGTTAGCTCAACCCGGTTCAGATCGCGAATGAGATGCTCCGACCCTAGCGCAACTACTTCGCCGTAGAAGGGTTGACCCTCATCTCTTCCTTTTTAATGATATTCGCATCAAGGCCGTATTTGGCGAGTATGGCCTGATACTCTCCCGAGGCATGCAATTCCCTGAAGGCCAGCGCGATAGCGTCAGCCAGCCCCGGGGTTGATTTAGAAACGGCGACCGCCTGCGGGTTTCCAACCCAGTTGGAAAAATTTCTTCGGACCAAGACACCAGCGGAAGTGGATTCGCCGTAAGCGAGTTCCCCGGTTGATGCGGGATAGGCCACGGCACTGCCGCCCTTCAATGCGACCATCGCCATACCTGTAGAAGGATACGTCTTTATATTAATAGCGGACGCTCCGTCAGCTTCACATTTCTTCGATTCAAGTTCCAGCTGCTTTAGAAGGGCAGCCGCTTGGACAGTTGCAACCGGTTTTCCGCACAAGTCTGAGGGGACCTGTATCTCCGCAGCGTGATCTTTCAACACCAAGACGCCGCTCACATTAGACCGGTAGACAACCATGTCCATGATCGCCTCTCGGTCAGGCGTATAAGACATGACGCCGATGCTCATATCGTAGTTGCCAGATTGGATTCCAGGGATCACTCCAGGCCATTGCATGTCGTCGAACTCAAACTTCACGTTCAGGATCGGTTCTATCGCGCGGACAAGATCGACCGCTTCACCTTTAAGCACTCCATTTTCAAGGAATATATTGGGCGGAACCTGCATTGGAGTTGCAACTTTGACGATGCCGGTCTCCTTGATTGAACTTGGAAGCATCGCAATAATTTCTTTGTTAGGTTGGGCGGCCTGTGCTCCGAACCCGACAAAGAGCGCAACCCCAAGGCTCATAAGCGATAAGCGGGCGGCGGATTTCATGGCGAATGCGCTGTCGTACTTTCTCATCGGCTTCCCTTTTTGGCCTTGGTCCAAACTTTCCTAGGCTCTCTGCAGGTTCGCGCATTTCCTACTGTCCGCAATCACTACCTATTGTGATTTCAAAGCATAATGTATTGTTAAAGTATCACGCGAGTGCCCCGAGGGATTGCACCGCATGAGCAATCCGCGCTGAGGCTTCAATCGGAGAGGATGACTCGAATTTATGTCGCCCCAGAACAATTTGCCTGCCCTGATTAGGAGCGATTGCTCGCCTGCTCCAAGCTTGTCGGCCAGCGCTTTGGTGAGTGGGCCCGGAGCTGTGGAATGAATGAACAGGCAGTCTCCAAATACGACAGATCGACATTCCAGTCTCGCGGAAGACCAGTATTCGGAACGACGCTCGGGATAATTATCCTAGATACGCGGTTTCGACGTTTCAATGGGGATATTGGTTTCGCGGGGTCGCTTCAGTTTCCGGTGCAGTATGCCATAGCGAAGGGTGTCGCTGATGGTGCAAAAATTAAGTCTGACCAGAGCTCGCTTCAAGTCTTCACCAAGGCCATCGACGAACTCGTTGCAGTTGGCGTTGACGGCATCGCAACGAGCTGCGGATTTCTAGCCGTTATGCAGCCACAATTGCAGGCGTACAGCCCCGTTCCGATTGCAACTTCAAGCCTGCTCCAGATACCTCTGATCGAACGTATCCTGCCAGCTCACAAGCGCGTTGGAATTCTTACCGCCGATGCAGCCGCTCTTACGGAGGCCCATCTTTGGGGGGCAGGTGTCTACAGTCCCGCGCCCGTCGTCGGTCTGCCAGGCGATAGTACCTTTTTAGTGAATATGCGTGATGGCAATACTGTCATAGACCGCCGAACGCAGGAACTTGAGGTCCTAGCTGCGGTGGAGGAGCTCGTGTCTAGCCACACCGATATCGGCGCCATACTGCTGGAGTGTACAAATCTTGCCCCCTACTCCGCAACAATTGAAGCCCGGTTTGGGCTTCCAGTATATGACATTATGACATTGCTCCACTGGTTCTACTCCGGATTGCGGCCACGACGATACGAGTAAAAGCAGTATCCGGGCGTCCACATTATTCACGGTTGCTGTGCCAACAAGCCACGCACACCTGCCGCCTCGCCTTGCACACAGCGCCGAGAAAGGCGTGGCTAGCGTTCTCCATCAGATGCCAGCGGTCGGCGACTTGATCGGTATGCGGCAGAGCATGCGAGACGGCCTGGGCATAAACCCGCCCTCCTCCGTCTTATTGTCATCACCCCTTGTGATGGCAAGCCGATCACTGCAACCCCATAGTCTAAACTTGGAAGAACAGGATTGCTGTCTGTAGAACTACCAAGAAGATCGACCTATGGGCTTTCCGGCTGCGTTAGCGGGTAGTTTTGTTGGATCCACGGGTAGTCATTATGTCGCTTGAGTTCGACCACATTAGAACCCAGAGAGATCGCGATGCAGAAGAAATATGAAGTTGTAATCGTCGGCGGTGGCCCCGTGGGGATGACTCTTGCTTATGATTTGGGCATGCGGGGTATCAGCTGCCTGGTGGTGGATGACGGTCACCCCTCGCTCGCCAAAAAGGCGGGATCCTGTAACACGCGAACGATGGAGTACCTTCGTGCTCTCAATTTGTCGGAGAAAGTGAAGGCCGCCGCTCCCATCCCCCTGGCATCTCGCTTGATGTTGTCTTTGCTACCGGAATGGCAGGCAAGGAACTGCACCGTTTCTCAAACTGCTTAGGTTGGCAGCAAACAAAGCAATCTCCGGAAAGAACACACATGATCTCTCAGAAAACCCTGAGAGACTTGGTGTGCCAGCAAACACAGCAAAATTTCTCTCAGGTCGATTTTCTATTTGATGCCACCGGGGCGCTGGCAGCTCAGACACCTGATGGGGTTACCGTGGCGGTATCTACCAAAGAGGGTCGGCGGGACTTTGTGGCTGCGGACTTTCTTGTAGGTTGTGACGGCGGTGCAAGTTCTGTTCGGAAAGCCATGGGTGCCAAGTTTGAGGGAGAGGGCAGCACTGCTGGGAACCTCCGCCTTCTGTTTCACTCACCCCAATTCTACGAAATGTCGACCCTGCGCCCGGCGCAACAAAACTGGATCGTTAATTCTGAGGTGAACGCGAGTTTTAGCGGCGGCCGCAGCTTTCGCGACGATGGCGATATCATTACAGCGACATTCTGGAACATCACTCCGGAGAAAAGTAGCGAAATCCTTGCAGACCCTGGCCCATATCTATGGGCTGCGGCGGGTTTCGAGTTCCCATTCACCTTCTCACATTCTGACTTCTGGGCGACACATAACCTTGTCGCAAATCGTTACAGGGAGGGCCGCGTTTTCATCGCTGGAGATGCTGCGCACCTTCATCCTCCAACGGGAGGTCTCGGCTTGAACACCGGAATGATGGACGCGTCCAATCTCGGCTGGAAGCTGGCTGCATACCTGCAGGGCTGGGCGGGCGAGGAACTGTTGGCCAGTTACGAGGTTGAGAGAAAATCGATTGGCAAACGCGTTGTCGCGCAAGCCAATCACAACTATCGCTCTGGCTTGCCATCTGATTTCTATGAGGCCGGACTGCTGGACGAAAGCAGTGAAGGTGAAGCTATCCGCACAAAGGTCGGCAAGCGGATTTTTCAGATGAAGAATGACGAGTTTAATGCTCCAGGCTTGGTTCTGGGATATACGTACGCACCGTCGCCGGTCATTCTTGAAGATGGAACCCCTCCCGAGCCGGAAACAGTTGTCGATTTTGCACCTTCCGCGCGCCCGGGCAACCGACTGCCTCATTCCGTCGACGGAGATGGTGTGCCAGTATATGACCGACTTTCCAAAGGGCTATCACTCATCATTACAGGCGAGGACACCTCGGCCGGAACGCAACTCGCAAGTGAGGCCCGCGCTCTGCGAATCCCATTCGAAGTCATCGAACTTCCGGAGGCGACCCGGCCTTTGTATGGAGCGAAGCTTCTTCTCGTTCGGCCTGACGAGCACGTTGCATGGCGCGGGGATGCACTACCGAATCCACCATCGACGATACTAACCAAAGCGGTTGGCCTGACGGTCCTCTAAAGCCCGGCGGCTACGCCGCAATGCCAGACGAGATTATTGGCTCTGCCGATGAGGATACGGGAAACCAGCTACACGTTAGCTTTTCCTCAACATGAAAAGGTTCTGAATTGCTTCATATGGAAATCGCCGATGCCGACAGGCGGGTGTACAATCAAATGCGTGTCGTCGAGGCCATCCGTGCCTTCGAAGCTGGAGAAATCGTCGTCGTCACCGATGACGACGACCGAGAGAACGAGGGCGACTTGATCGTTGCTTCGGTCCATTGCACGCCAGAAAAGATGGCATTTATCGTGCGCCACACGTCCGGTATCGTGTGCACGCCGATGCCGCGCGAAGAAGCGAGGCGGCTGAACCTCAGCGCCATGGTGGCTGAGAATGACAGCGCTCATACGACGGCGTTCACCGTCAGCGTCGACTTCAAGCACGGCACCACGACTGGCATTTCAGCCGCCGATCGCACACTGACGGTGCGCAACCTCGCCAACCCGAATGTCGGCCCATCCGATTTCCTCCGTCCTGGCCACATCTTTCCGCTGATTTCCCGAGAGGGAGGCGTGCTGATGCGCTCAGGGCATACGGAGGCGGCGGTCGATCTCTGTAGGCTGGCGAACCTGCCGCCGATCGGCGTTATCTCCGAACTTGTGAACGACGACGGCACAGTGACGTGCGGACCGCAGGTGACGGCATTTGCGGAAAAGCACGGCCTGAAGCAGGTCTCGGTTGCTGACCTGATCGCCTATCGTCAGCGCAAGGAAACGCTGATCGAGCTGCAGTCGCATTTCGATATCGTCACCCCAGCCGGTCCAGCCACGGCGCATGCCTATTCGCTGCCGTGGGACCCGATGCAACATATTGCCGTGATCTTTGGTGACATCCGTGACGGCGTCAACATCCCGGTCCGCCTGCACCTGGAAGACGTTGCGCAGGACGTGTTTGGCACGACGAGGTCGATCGATCGCTATATGGACATCATCGAGAAGGAAGGCCGCGGCATCATCATCTACCTGCGCGAAGGTTCGGTTGGTGTCGGCAAGACCGATACCGGCAGACAGGCGCGACAGCGCAAAGAAGGCCATGCGGAGGCACAGACGCGCGAAAGCGAATGGTTGGAAATCGGCCTGGGAGCGCAGATCCTTAAGGATCTCGGCGTGTCATCGATCAAGTTACTGACCCGCAGTGAACGCCATTATGTCGGCCTCGAAGGGTTTGGTATCGAGATCACCGAGACGATCAGATGGTAAAGAGATACACTCGTCTTGAAGAATAATGATCGGGTTCGTAATTAAGGCTCGTGGCACCGGCTTATCCTAACCGCCGCGCCCTCATCGGTGACCGCGGCAGCACATTGCGGCCACTGAAAGATTTCGCACTCTGCCCCCTGTCCACGACCTGCAATAAACGCCGTCGAGGATGATCGGATGAACCTGAATCAAGTCACTGTCACGATGCCCGACCTCGACGAGGGGTGGCATTTTACTGTGCTATGGGACTAGAGCAGGTCCTGTGTTCGAGGAATCGATTGTGAGGTGCCTGGCTGCTCCGAAGCTGCTTCAACATCCACAGCAAGGCGATGGATGATGGCGCAGGCCTTGAGCGATGATTTACGGATTGAATTCTCGATTCTGAAATGCCTCTTCCAATGACGTAGGCGACCCATTGGATCCCTGTGACCCGCAAAAGCCTTCGCAATCTTGTTTGATCGGTAGCGTGACCAACTGAACGGCCGCAGGCCGTTCCCGGCTCCCGGACGTTGTTGGAACTGAACGTTCCGTTCAATTGCTAGAAGGGGTCAAAGTTAAACAGGCAAAATCAGACTGGTATCAACTGTCCCCCGTCGAAGAGGCTTCCCCTACGTAGATAAGCGGAGGGGTTCCCGAAAAGCCAGCATGGGTAACCTCGCCGACGAATATTGCGTGTGTGCCAGCCAGTATGCGACTGGTAACGCGAAATTCCAGCTGCGCCGAGGCGCCATCTATCAAGGGCGCCCCTGTTTCACCAGCTGACCATTTCACCTGTGCGAACTTGTCGATACCAGGTTTCGAAAACACTCCGACGACCTGCCCTTGGTCGTGTGCCAAGATGCTGACGCCAAGCCTGTCCCCTGAGAACAGCTTATCATAGGTGGATGACGTAGCCTTCACACACACCATCACCATCGGGGGATCGAGAGATACACTGCAAAAAGCGTTTACAGCCAGCCCAAAAGGCGAGCCATCGACGGAGGTACTGACAATGGTAACGCCAGTGGGAAAGCTCCGATGGAACCCCTTCAATGCATCCGTAAGTTCAATTCCGGTCACGTCGACACCCTTCCTAGGCAGAATGCAGTTATCCTTGGAGCCATCTTTCCAGTGACATACCCGTCGCTTCTCAGAGAGGAAACCAAACCCTGTCAGTCGGAATCTCCGAGCCCCTTAGCCGCGCCAGTTCGTCAATCAGAGGGCGCGCTTCTGTAAGGAAGTTCTGAAAACCTTCCTCACTTTCCCATTCGTCGATATCGAGGATGTCGTCGCCGTTGTAGTAGCGCTTGTGGCTGATGACACCGTGCTTTTTGAGAAGCGTGCCAAGCGCTTGGCTCAGGTCTGGACGTGCACTTGCAACCTCGCGGATTTTCTCTACCGACGTACCCTTGATCGAGACAACGACTGTCACACTCATGTTTATTCTCCAGCTGCTATTCGAGATTAGATTGGAAAAACGCTCATGCCATGCAGGACATCAGAATTTTGCCAACTGCTCCAGTCTTCAGCGATTTTACCGCCAGACAAACGGCTTATCGTTATTCCGCTCACCCTGACCGTTCTTCCAGTGGGGGGCACATTCATAAATTTTCCCAAGTGGGTGCCTTGAGATTCCCAGCGATAGGCGATCTTGGCCGTGTCTTCGACAACGTCCAGGATCGCGGTCTTTAAATCGGGAAATGCAAGAGCCCTCTCGCGGATGATAGTGAGGAATTCCCTCCGGCTAATGTCAGCCTGAGGAGAATGCCGGACGTAATCCGCAGTAAAATAGTTCTCCAGATCTGAAGCAGCGTCTTTCTCAAAGGCTGCCCAAAACCCGCGTATCAGTTCTTCTGCCATTGCTTCGCACCTAACATCGATCGCAACCGTCCATTACGGTTCAAGTGGTTTCCTAAGCTCTTCGATATGAGCTGTACGGATATCGACCACCCCGGTATCCGCCAATCGGACGGTCGGACGCGCCAGCGGTTCCTCGACCCTTGCACCGTACTCACTGGTCGTATTCCACGCCTGCGATTTGCTTTGATCCCAGATGGGCTTCCCACCAGGTGCGCGAAACCGCGGCATGACTTCTTCCGCGAAGATTGTCATGTTTTTCCGTGTCAGCCAGGCCGGTGCGGTCCAGCCGTCACAGTTGACAACAAGTCGCCCTGCCCCCATTGCGGAGGTCAGCTCTTCGATTTGCTCTGCGACAGTGTCGGGTGAGCCGCAGATTATAGAGCGGTCGGCGAGGGCTTCGGCGAACGTCGTTTCGGAAATCTCTTTAGCTCGATATCCGCCACTCAGCATTCCGCGAAGCGACTGTGAAGTAACATGGCCGGGCGGGAAGGAATCGTGGAATGGCGAGCCAAAGGAGTTTTGAAGCATCGACATGAAATGAGCCTCGACCTCAAGCTGTGCCTGTTTGTCAGTTTCAGCCACATGAACCGTGGCGGTGGCGACGATCTGAGTTGGATCAGCCGTATATCCAGCCTCCTCGCACATATCGCGAAACGTCTTGATGTTTCGGAGAAGGATCGGAAGCGGTACGAGGATGGCCAGATAAGTGTAATGGTTGTCGGCCGCGAACTTCAGCGAGTCTTTCGACCCTACTGCGGGTACCCAAATCTCTGGATGCGGCTTTTGAAGAGGCTTCGGCCACAAGTTCGCATAAGGCACCTTGAAGAACTTGCCGTCCCATTCGAACGGCCCTTCTTCCGTGAAGGCCTTCTTCATGAGATCGTGGCCTTCGCGCAGACGTTCACGTGCATGTGTCGGATCAATACCGAGTGCGTGATAATTGGGCCCAATACCGACCGGCATGCCGAAGAAATATCGTCCGCGAGACACATAGTCCAGCGCAGCGACCTCTTCCGCATATCTCATCGGTGAAAGGTAAGTGTTCATGATAGGACCGACGGCCCCTACCCGGATGTTTTTAGTCCGCGCCGCCAGCGCGGTTGTCATGACGATTGACTGACCTGCCACAGCGTTTGGACCACCGTGCTGCTCGAGAACAAGGAGGCCATCGAAGCCCAGTTGTTCACCCAGCACCATGTTATCCAGGAAGTCTTCGATAACTCTTTGCCCGCGGATCGGATCGAAATATTTGGTTGAAGTGTTGATGAAGATGGACTTCGACAGATTTTCACGGCGCGGAATGAAGCTGTATTTACCGCCATTGTTGAGGTAGAATTCTAACTTATTCATGATCACGCCTCGGGGTGTCGATTAACAAATTCAGCGATGAGGCTTGCTAGCGCCTCCGGCTCTTGTACGTAGGGGACATGGGATGTCGTGCGCGTCGCACCACGTATTTTGGCGGTTTCTGCGCCTGGAATCAGATCGGCATATCGCAATGCGACATCGGCATTCATGATGCGATCTTCATCGACCGTGATAACCTGGGTCGGTGTGCGAACGCGTGCCAACCGGCGCTCAAGACGGGGATCGTAGCGCGGGTTCCACATCAAGCGAGCCTGGGCGGTGAGTTCCGCGTAGTCATGCACCAGCTGTTCAACGCGTTCGTCGCCCTCCAGATACTCCGGAAATGCGTGAGCCTCTCCGTTGAACACCCGCTCCAACGCCTCTTCACCGGTCTGCCTGAAAGGATCATTCAGCAAACTGCCGCGAAGTCCCGCGGGCGTTATCAATTGTAAGCTCAAGAGCCTTCTTGAAAAGAAGACTGCGTAATGAGCAGCCATCCAACCGCCTAAAGAGTGTCCAACAAGGTGGAAGCGGTCGAGCCCGAGTTCATCGAAAAACTGCTCGTAGTGCAGGTTGATGTCATCAAAATCTTCAAGCCACTCCGGCATCGGAGTATCGCCGAAGCCAGGGTGCTCGGGAACAATGACATCGGCATAAGTAGCCATTGCATCGTAAAAAGGCAGCCACCGTCGCGTCAGACCCGCGCCGTGGAAATAAACTACTGGCGCGCCGCTTCCCTTGCGTCGGTATGCAACGTCGACGCCGGCAACATTCAGCTTTTCGGGTTCCGTATAAAATGCCCAGGACTTCACTTCGATCACCTTGCCTTCTTTCAAACGCCCTGTCATCCACAGTGCACTATTCGGTCATCTTGCGAATGAGGAGTTGTCCCAATGTATGGTCATTGAGCGGCCGCGAACATCACAGTAAACAATGACATGACCTGCTCAATGCCCGAATATGAGGCGGCGCTACAGGAAAACGTCCGATGCCCAAATAGCTTTGACAAAGCGACATTACCGAAGAAAACGGTCTCGCGGTCGACCGTAATGAATATTGCACCATCCCCAAGGCTCTGCGCTGGTGCAGACCGATCCAACCTATCTCGAACGCGAATCCGTGCTGATGCTCACTCGGGCACGGCGACCTCGTCTGCATCGTTCCCGAACATCACCGGCTTGCAGAACTCAAACAGATCGGTTTTGTCGACCTTCAGAACGAGATGCTGATCTCCTACCGCGCCGACACCCTGCCCGGTCGGCTGCTGATCAGCGCCGCCGCGGCCGAAAAGCAGGTCTTCAACCCCTCGATCGAGATCGATATCTCCATCACGGCACTGCCATTCGTTCGGGACGGGTTCGGCGTAGCGATCGTCGACGGGCTCTTGCCGTGGGAACAGTTTCCAGGCCTTGTCCGCCGTCCGCTTCAGCAAAGGATTCTCGTACCCATCGCGCTTTTGACAAGCCCGGATCGTCCGCTGACGGGAAGCCATGTAGCGATGCGCGACGAGCTCCGAGAAGCCTGCGCGTGCGTGCTGAAGGCAAGTGAGCTGAGAGCCTGATCAGGCGTTCCCAGGCGTCGAGGATCCATGCGCCGATCGGCAGGGGCCTGACCGGCGCCTGTTCGCGCAACCGGCCCGCCTCGCAGACGCTTATGCCAGCTTTATCGGCAACGCCGGAAAGCTGGCAATACCGGCCTTGGCAGCGCCCCATCCCGACCCGCGCTAGCGATTTCACCCGGTTCGCCTCGCCACCACCATAAACGACGTTTTCGCGCAACTGACGAGCCGTAACGCCTTCGCAGCGACAGACCACCGTCTCGTCCGGTACCGCGCGGACCATGGCGCCCGGCCAGGGAAACGCGCGTGCCATGGAGCGCGCGAACTACTCGTAACGCTTCAGGCGCCGCAGGTCCGCTCTTGGATCTAGAAAGGCCAGTCCCAAATCGGACGGGCAAGCGGTCGCGGCAAGCCGGCCCGCGACCTCCGCGCCGTCAGCACCAAGTATCCTCAGACCATCGCCGGCGAGATAAAGCCGGCCCACGAAGAAATAAGCAAGCTGCTCGCCGAGAAAAACGTCACATGGCCGTGGCCGAATTTCCTTGGACTGAAGGATTTTCTGAATGAAGTAAGCGGGAGCGGTGTGCACCAGTGGCAATGCGCCAGCCCGGCTACCTCTGTTGCCAAAGAGCATTTCTTTTATCTTGCGCTCCACACAGCCTCCCTCATTCATAGCTATGAGCCTCAGCAAGCCTATCACTGAGCGAGGCGCTGGCCAACGTGGTGACCGCCTACCAATTCTCCATCTCTTCCGTCACACTTTGAAGATGCTTGAGAATGCCGTGACGGCGTCGGCCGACGAAGACGACCGTGCCAACCTGGCGCGTGTCGGCGCCCACCTGGCAAAACAATCTTCTGACTTTGACGCCCGCAACTACGGTTTTGCCCGCCTAACCGATCTTGTCGAGGCCTCCGGCATTGTCGATGTAGAGCGAAGCGGCGACAGCCCGAAGATCGTCACGGTCCGCCTGAAGGGGAATGACCCGGCCGAAAGCCAATCGCTAGATTACCATCACTGGCGGCGAATGGCGTTGATCAGACGGGTAGTCTCGGATCTCAGCAAGAGGTCGTCGTCAAGTGTGATGAAACGGGAATGCATCGTTGCCAACCTGACTGGAAATAGCCGCTGGAAGGACTCCTGGACATCTTCCTTGCGACCGAAAACGGGTTTAAACACCTTAGTCCAGTTGTCGCTCTTCTCGATGATCAGTTTGTAGTGCGTGAAATCGGCGTACTCTATCAGCGGCATATCGTCGGCTCCTGCCGCACGCGCCTTTTCCGCTTCGCGTGCCAATCGTCTCGCACTACGGGCGGCAACTGATTCATCCACTGATCCCCGAAGGCACCGCTCATTACGGTGACGATGAACGCCCGCACCTCCCTTTCGAACCGAATAAGCGTCCGATAAGCGCTGGAATTAAGCTCTACGAAATCATCGTCATCGTCGGCCGGTAGTTCATCTTCCTCGACGGCAAGTCCAGCAATCACAACAGCTTCATGGTAAGCTGGCTCGGAAAAATGCGTCAGATGCGGGTCAAAGCCCCTGCTGTCGTACAATGCGAGGCGCCCGGCGGCCGTTTCCAGCTCTGCAACGTTGAAGGTGATCGGATCCCGCCAATCACCAAGTTCGAGCCGCAGACGCGAGGAGACGTCAGCGCTGAACGACAATGCCGATGTGGAAAGGCGACCGACCTCCTGGAGGTCGATGAAGGACTGGAACGAACGCTTGTGATTGTGGATATCGACCCAGCCAAGTCGCATCGCTGCCATTCGGCTTTCGACCGTCTTCGCACCCCCGAGCTCGGCTATCGTCGAAGTTATGAGCTTCAAACTTGCGACAGCGCTCGATATTGCCTGTGTATCGGGGAGAAGGAACTGCTGTTGCAGATCGGGCAGTTGATCTGAGAACTGAGCATGTTGTGCTCGAATGGCGAGCACGTCGCCTTTCCAGTTTGCCTGATCAATCTTGGCAACCGCGCCACTGAGGCCTCGTACCCGTTCCGAGATGGCATCGCCGCCCCCGAGGGTCTGGCGCAGCTCCGCAAACATCCTTGTAGCTTCCGTTGAACGAGACGTCAGTTCCTTCATCACGGCTTGCATATCAGCGCCGGGGTCAAGTCCGCTCGCTACTCTTAGCGTCTCTTGCAGGTCCTTAAGAGGATTTCCTGCCTTTTCAATCTCGCGGCTGAACTCAAAGAGCTTCTTGAATTCGTCGTTCATTGGCGCCCACCATTGAGGTACATCCTATTCAGTTTTGAATCTGCGCCACGCGTCCTATAAAGGTCTCCGTGAGGTTCAGGATAACGCTGCAGTTTATGATCTTTGGAGGGATTGATAGCCCGCCGTGCTGCGAAATTATATTTCCTCCGAAGGGTAGCAAAGTTACGGTGCGTTCCTGCTAGGCTAACGGTAATTCGAGTACGGTGTTGTTTTGCATTTAATCGTGAGATTCCAGTCCTAACAGTTTCAACAAGATAGCCCGGCACTTAATTTGAGACTTGGCATTTAATTTGAGATTCTGGCTTCACTTTTTGGCACTTAATGTGAGATTCGCCGCCGGGAAAAGACGGTGGCCTACGGCCAAGCTTCCATCAGAAAATTCCCTATATTACAGATGGTTATCGCCGAACCAGAAGGCGTTTGGCACGGGCAATCACACCGACTAATCTCAAATTAGGTGCCAACACCAGTCTGAACGGGCGCATTCTTACCGTTAAATGCCCAACGACACCGAGCGACGGCAGCTTGCTAGCCGACCCCGACAGAGGGTTGATCGACGGAGATCCGGACCTGGTCCAGGACGCCATCGATGAAGAGCGGGATTGGTTTGCTTCGGAGGGCCAGGTGGTGTTCGGCACAGGCCTTCACCTGCACCACAGCTACAGCGTCAACTAGACATGTTTTCCGCCAAGCACCGGGCATGTGTTCAGCGGCGACCGGCACGTTCCTGATCGGCAATCGCCTTGACGACCTCGAAGTCCATCTCGGCACGCGGTTCGATGCGGCGACTTCGCTGGCAACCTTGGCCCATATGTGGACGGCCCCCTACCTGCAAGAATTTATTTCGAATGATTTGATCGGATCGCTTGCGTTCATATGTCCGGCCTGTTGGTGCGTTCGCACATGAACGCTGGCCAAGATGGGTTCCGCACCACGAGTTCCAAACAATGCCTCGACCACATGGGCCATTGGGCCAAACGGAGTGTCTCGCGTCTCGGATCGATCGATCATACCATCTGTCGTTCTCTTGCAAGTTCACGTATCAGCGCACGGTAACTTCTGTATCATGCTCACCGTGGCCGACTGAGTTCTTCACGCCGCACAGGCCGGCGCCGACCGAGTCGCATTGCCCCTGTATGCCTCTCCGGTCACCATCATCTTCCAGGCAATGCGGGCGACCTTGTTCGCCAGCGCGACAGCCACCAGCTTGGGAGCCTTGCGCTTGAGTAATTCCATGAGCCATGGCGAGCCGTTTTTGCCGCGTCCCACTCTCACATGGCGAAGCAACGCGGTCGCACCCAACACCAGCGTCTTTCGCAGCACCTCATCCCCGGCTCTCGTGATAACCCCAAGCCTGACCTTGCCAGCGGTCGAATGGTCCCTTGGTGTCAGCCCCATCCACGCGGCGAACTGCCTTCCGGAGGCGAACTGTTTCGGCGCCGGCGCCTTCATCACCAGCAGCACCGCACCGATCGGGCCAACCCCCGGTATCTGAGCAAGCCGGCGGCAGCATTCGTTATTGCGATACCAAGCCATCAGCCTTGCATCCACCGCTTTCAGACGCTCGTTCGCCTGCGCGAACTCCGCAGCCAGGGACGCGAACAAATCGCGCGCCAGATCAGGAACGAAACCGTCCGCCATGATGCGTTCCAGCAGCAGCGAGATATGGCTTATTCCCTTGGCCGCGGTCAGCCCGAACTCGGCCGCATAGCCTCGGATCATATTGGCAAGTGCCGTCTGCGCCGCGACAGCGCGCTCGCGCATGCCAACCAGCATCAGTATGGCCTGCTGATCCGCGCTTTTCGTCGGAACGAACCGCATCGTCGGACGACTCATCGCCTCGCATAGTGCCTCGGCATCAGCGGCGTCGTTTTTTCCGCGTTTGACATAAGGCTTCACGAGCTGCGGCGCGATCAGCTTCACCTCATGCCCCAGCGAAGTCAGCAGCCGGGCCCAGTGATGCGAGGCACCGCAGGCTTCGATCGCAATCACCGTCGACGGGCATTTTGTGAAGTAATCCACCATTTCCTTGCGGCGCATCTTCTTGCGCAGGACCGGTTGCTCGGCAGCATTCACCCCATGCAATTGAAAGACACTCTTTGACGTATCCATACCGATACGGATAATCTGTTCCACGGACCGCTCCTTTGTTTGAGATCTTCAACGACTAAACTTGGCACATTTCGATGCCGTTCGGAGGCCGTCCACCCCAACAATGCCAGTATTCACCGGCATTCCCTTGTGCTCGGCTGCGGGCGGCTCTTCGCTGCGCCTCGTAATAGGCACGTCCGTTGCGGCAAGCCGCCTGGCATCTGCCCGCCAACGGCGGCGGATGGCTCGCCGATGTTCGATCCATTGCCGTAAGAATCCAATCACCACCAGCTCACTTTTGCATCTTGATGCAGGCTGCTTAGCTCGACGCGAAATGCTGCGATGACTCACGACACCAAAGACGCGTTATGACTCATCATCAAAAACGCTTATTGAATCATCACCTTGAACGTGTATTGACTCGACGTTAAAAACGCGGATATAAACGACATCAAAAACGTGCAATGATGCAGGCATTGCCTTATGAGACGCGGCATTGTGAGTTCGCGCAAGAACAACGAGGTCGTGAGAACCAAAATGGCTACACCAAATGAAAAGTTGGCTGACGCCCTGCAAGCCCTCAAAACATTGCAGGATGGCGGGCGTCGAATATTCAAGTCCGACGAGTTCAGCCGACTACACCGAGAGCGCCTTACACGGAGCGGATTTCTCCAAGAAGTCATCCGCGGCTGGCAAATGTCAACGGGACCCCAGTCCCAAGACGGCGACACAACCCTTTGGTACGCTTCATTCTGGGAGTTCTGCTCCCTCTACTGCAACGACCGCTTTGGACGGGAATGGCATCTGTCACCGGAACAATCGATGCTACTCCACGCAGAAGCAACTGCGATTCCGCCCCAGGTGATTGTCAACAGTCCAAAGGCAACGGGCAACAATTTATCACTGCTTTTTGGCACATCCATCTACGATCTCAAGACCAAGCAAATACCACCGCGCGAGGATCTCGTCGAGAAAAACGGATTGAGGTTCTATACTGCGGACGCCGCCCTGGTAAAAGTTGCTGAAGCGTTTTTTCAAAGATCACCTATCGAAGCCCAGATCGTGCTGAAATCCATGCGCGATGTGTCGGGTGTCCTCGGTCGATTACTCGACGGAGGGCATTCGGCCGTGGCAGGCCGTCTGGCCGGGGCATTTCGGCGCATAGGAAAAGGCGAGTTCGCCGACGATATCTTGAAAACGATGAAAGGCGCGATGTACGACGTTAGAGAGACCGACCCGTTCGATCAAAACCAGCAAGTCTCCACCTTAGCTGTCGGTGGATCTCCCATTGTGGCGCGTCTCAATGCTATATGGGAAAGCCAGCGTCAGGCGGTCCTCGATGTTTTTCCTGCTGCACCCGGACTTCCTCGGACACCACCGAATTCATGAAATCGGTCGAGGACATATACAAGAACGACGCATACCATTCACTTTCGATCGAAGGGTACAGCGTTACTCCGGAACTCATTGATCGCGTGCGCGCTGGTAGGTGGGATCCGGATGTGGATCAGCAGGATAGGCAAAACCGGGACGCCCTGGCAGCACGCGGTTATTGGCAGGCATTTCAGAGCGTGAAGGAATCTGTTGCTGAGATTCTCCGCGGCGCACCGGCAGGAGCCGTTATCCGTAAGCAACATAGGGATTGGTACCGCGAACTGTTCGGCCCCTCGGTCGCCGCAGGTATTCTGAAACCCAGCGCCCTCGCGGGCCATCGAAACCACCCTGTATATCTCCGCGGATCATGGCATGTACCACCGCGTTCCGAAGCAGTTTCGGATGGAATGGAGACCCTGTTCGATCTACTGGAGAAGGAAAGCGAGCCAGCGGTTAGGGCAGTCCTTGGCCACTGGTTGATAGGCTATGTTCATCCCTATCCTGACGGCAACGGACGGATGGCGCGCTTCCTGATGAACGCCATGTTCGCCTCGGGTGGGTTTCCATGGGCAGTGGTTAGGGTTGAGGATCGGTCAACTTATTTGGCCGGCCTCGAACAGGCGAGCATCCACATGAACGTCAAACCGTTCGCGGAATTCATCGCGGAGCGCACCTCTTGGTCGATGAGTAAGGCACTCTAAAATCATCGATCGCCTTGAAGGGAATTGAACCCGTAATCCCAGTCTGGCCGACACCTGAAATCTACAAGCCTTTGAACAAACGAGCTTTCAAGCCAGCATCCGTCAAAAACTGTACCGGCTCCTGCTTTTATGAATCTTGAGCTTCGCCGGACACAGGACGAATTTTGCCCGGATTCCCGATTATTCTAGGAAAGGTATCTGTCGATACAGAAGCAGAACAGTGACGAATGTGACAAATCCAATAACGGTCAGGCCGACGGCCCGCATAGAAGCTGGACCGCCGCGATGAATTAACGCGGCCGTAAAAGCGCACAGCGACCAACCGGCTGTGACTATGATCAACAGCCAGGAATATAGAAACGGACCAAGATCATAGCCGCCACCGCCGATAGATGCTCCAGAGTTCGTATCGATCTGAACTGCGATCAACGAAACAACGGGTACGGCGAGTGCAGAGATCCATACCCAAAACGTCCTGTTTTTCATCAGAGGTCACCCAGTCCATGAACGCAGTTGCCCGTCAGATGAGGAGGTATGACTAAAGAGATATGCCGCAGCAATGCATTTGATCCTGTCTGTGGATTTCCGATTGGCATTTTGCACAGACAGCGACATCGTAAATGATCAGCGCTCGAAACGCGCCAGCATCCTCTTTAACTGAGCGTTCTGCAGTCGCAGCTTGCCGGCCAACTGGGTCCGGAGTACGGCGATCTCTTCATCAAGGCTGACCATTTTGTCGGAAGCGGAGGCAGCGACTGGAGAGACCTGCAACACGACCGCGGCCGCTTCAACCTTTTGGGGCCGAGTTCTCCGCTCGGCGCGCGTGGTTTTTGCAGTCTCTTCGACCTTAGCAACGACTGCGCCGAAATCCAGCAGGACGGTACCAGAGGCTGGTTCCAAATTGTCGCTGTCGTTTTCCTCGATGCCTGCAGCATCGCTGCGGGTTTGATCGGATGGTTCAGGCGCGATCGGAACCGCATCAGATCGATCGACAGGCTGCGGTTGTTCCCCTACGAGGTGATCGGCAATATGCCCGCTCTCCTCGACTGTGGTTTCGGTCGGACCCGCTATCGCCAGGACGTCCGGTCTGACGGCTTCGATCGCGCTGTCGTCCTGCTTTGGCTGGCGTCGCAGCGACACAAGTCTGGCAAGAAATTTCCAGGGAGACGCCATTTATTCGACCTCGCGGTGAATCCCGCAGGAAGGTTGCGAGTGGATAGTTTGGCGGCGGCTGTGACCGCCCACCAGAATATATGTCTCGTTGGCATGCAAATGCGGCCAGCGATGGGCCGCCAGTTGTTTCTCAATCGAGCTTGAGGCGCTTGCGCAGATCGGCATTTTCCGCACGGAGCTTTTCGGCCAGCAGCTTGCGCAGCCTCTGGTTCTCTTCTTCCAACTGCAGGAGATCGGCCATCTCGTCACTCGCCTCTGCTGCAGCTGTCGGCAGCGCAGGTGCCGTCGGTGCTAAAGGAGCCGCCGGTAAGGCCATCGGAGCGCGTTTCACAGGTGCAAGCTTTGCGGTACCAGTACCTTCGATCGACTTGGCCTTGCGTCCGCGCTTCTGTTTCTCGGGAGCGCCGGCAGAAGTACCGGCTGGTTCCACTGCATCAGTGACCGAGGCGCCCTGCGGACTCACCTTTTTGCGCGCGGCTGGTGCTGCTTTTTCGGCATGATTGGCGTTTCCGCAACCGACGGCGCATCAGTCGTGGTCATCGTATCGTTTTCGTCGGCCATGATCTTCTCCTCGGTCACTGTTGTAGTTTTGTGCTGCCCAGTCGGCGGTGTCAACAAAGGTCTAGCTGGCGCAGCTTTCGATACAGACAGTTCTCTGGCGGAACCATCTGCTCGCCCACTCGACAAAAATGACACCGCGTCGTCCTCGACATCGCGTGCAACGGACTTGAGATCGATCTCGCCCCAGATCGAGCTCGACTTCGGGTCGGGTTTCTGTCGACCGGATTTGTATTCGACGACGAAACTGCGTTGGACTGTTGGTTTCCACGCGGAACTGAGCCAGTGCCCCACTTCGACGATTACACTGAGTGCCGGCAACAGTCCCGCACCGAGAGCTGGGGGTCAGCCTATGAAGTGGCGAATGTTTCTTTTGGGCATTGGTTGTGGAGGCTTGTTGCTCCCAGCAGATTGTTTCCCGGCGTCAGGACTAAAGTTGCGCTGAAAGTTCAATCTGTTCCAAAACCCCGATCAGGCAATCTCCGATATTGGCACCCACAACGAGGCTTATGGGTGTCCGTTATGAACTGCTTTCCAGCCGGTAGCGACTACCCGGGTAGAGGAGCCGAACCGATGTGACAATTCTGCTGGACGACCAGGTGCGACGGCGGATCAAGAGGCAGGGCTCTGCGCGGACAATCGCCAAGTGCCGGCATTCCCAAGGCTGCGACAGCATGGCTTCGACGAATTGTTCCGTGTGGGAGATCGGCGCTATCTCCGTCAGATAGGCATTGGGTGTAGTCGTGCGAAAATCTTGCCCCAGATAATCGGGTGCAACGGCCGGGTTGACGAACCGGTCTTCCAGCTGGATGGGCAGGTCGTCCTCAAGGTGCAGGATCACCGAGTGAAATACAGGCAAGCCGACTTCAATATCCATCGTTTCTGCCAGGTCGTGGCTGCAAATCTCCGTCTGGGCAATGATGACCTGCGCCGTGTGAACCGATCCCCGTTCGGCAATCTCGTCGGCTATGTTGCGCACGCCCATGAACGGCGTGCTGCGCTTCTTGTTGGCGACAAACGAACCTCGCCCCTGCACACGGACGATGATCCCTTCTGTCGCCAATTCGCGTAGGGCGCGATTGGCCGTCATGCGGCTGACATTCAGCGTTTCGGCGATCTCGTTTTCTGATGGGACGCGATGATGCGGCGGCCATTCGCCAGTCTCGATCCGCTTCTTGATGTCTGTCTTCAGGCGCTCGTAAAGCGGAATGTCGCGCAGACCTGCAGACTGGATGGTTTGGTCGCCTTCAGACATTCTCGTTTCTCCCTGGCATTGCAGTGACGTGCATACAAAATATGCACCAAAAATAAAGCACAAAGTTTCGGCGAGGCCACTTGCTCGCTTCCAAAAACTCTGCCATGTTCCCTATACAACTTGCTAAGGTCACGCAAATGGCAGCGTTTCAATACCTTCTTTGCAAACACGGATTGCCACCGCAAGGCTGGCCATCCGATGATGATTTGGCAATTGTTGGCAATCGGTTGACTGCTGCAATTGAAGCGAATTTCGATGCGCCGCCGCGTTATGTTGCGGTCGCGGCCCTGTTGCTCTTGGTTGTTTTTCTTCTCGATCCCCGCAATTTCCGGCGTTTCGACGCGCCATGGACGGCTTTACCGACATTGCAGTGGTTTCAGAGGGGGCTGGCGAGATCTGGCTCGGCACAGTCAACCATTTGGCCGCACCTGTTTCATCCGAGAATACCGATAACAAAAAGACAAGGTTGTACAGTGAACTTTCTGGGAGCTGCTCGCGCGGTTCGGGAAGAATCGCCCGATGCGCCCTCAAACCCTTCCACCAATAACGCACTCATCAGCAAATCAAAAGGGGAACTCCATGCTGAATACAAAACTGAAATACACTCTGCTTACCACTGCCTTGATGTTTGGCGGTTCTTTCACCGGTGCCAATGCTGCATCCTATTGTGCTGACGACAAGACCGTCACCTTTGCCGGCATCGACTGGGAAAGCGGCGCACTGATCACCGAGGTGATGAAGTCAATCCTCTCCAAGGGTTATGACTGCAAGGTGGATTCAATTCCTGGCAATTCGGTCACGCTGGAACAGGCTACCGCCAACAATGACGTGCAGATCTTTGCCGAGGAATGGATCGGCCGTTCCGACGTGTGGAATAACGCCACGGCAGCGGGCAAGGTCACTTCGGTTGGCAAGACCTTTGTCGGCGCATCCGAAGGCTGGTTCGTGCCGGAATATCTCGTCAAGGGCGATGAAGCGCGCGGCATCAACGCGGCGGCTCCTGATCTCAAGAGCGTCTCGCAACTTTCCGATCCGAAATTCGTGGAACTCTTCAAGGATCCGGAAGAGCCCTCCAAGGGTCGCTTCCTCAATTGCCCATCGGGCTGGACCTGCGAAGGCGTCAACACCGCCAAGCTTGAAGCCTACAAGCTGATGGAAACTTATGTGAACTTCCGCCCGGGCACCGGCACGGCGCTTGATGCAGCAATTAGCTCCGCCTATCTGCAGGGCGAGCCGGCACTCTTCTACTACTGGAGCCCGACGGCCGTAATGGGCAAGTTCAAGCTGGTCCAGCTTGAGGAGCCAGCTTACGACGAAGCATGCTGGAAAGAACTGACGAGCGCCACCGGCAAGCGTGAGGCCGGCTGCGCCTTCCCGGCAGTCGAAGTCGCTTATGGCGTCAACAGCACCTTTGCCAAGGAAGCACCGGAGATCATCGAAATCCTTGAAAAGGCAACGTTCCCGCTGGAAGACGTCAATGCAAGCCTCGCCTATATGGTCGATGAAAAGGCTGATGCGGTTGCTGCCGCAAACCAGTTCCTCAAGACCAAGGGCGACGTCTGGGGTGCATGGGTGTCTGCCGATGCCAAGGCCAAGATCGAAGCCTCGCTGAAATAGTCGCATGAGGCCGCGCGAGATTCGCGCGGCCTCATTTGCGCATCTTTATGTCGAGCTGCAGCATGGGCGAACGCCATTTCCCAGACGGTCATTCCAAGGACTTGAGCGATGTTTCCTGACGCCTTCCACATTTCCATCCGCGGGCCGATCAACGATGCGGTCCAGGCGCTGGTGGTCAATTACGGCTTTGTCTTCAAGGCAATCTCGCAGACCATTCTACAGGCCATCCTGTTCATCGAATGGATTCTTCGCGGGCTGCCCTGGTGGGTAATGATCATCGCCTTCATGGCGCTTACCTGGCAGGCGACGCGCAAGGTCACGCTTGTGGTCACTGTTGCCGTCCTGCTGTTTGCGATCGGCGCCCTTGGTCTCTGGGATCTGGCGATGCAGACGCTGGCGCTGATGCTGATGGCGACGCTGATTTCCGTGGCGATCGGCGTGCCGGTCGGCATCTGGCTGGCCAAAAGCCGACTTATGCGCAGCGTAACCTTGCCGGTCCTTGACGTGATGCAGACCATGCCGAGCTTCGTCTATCTCATTCCGGCGATCATGCTTTTCGGCCTTGGCAAGGTGCCGGCTGTTCTGGCGACCATAGTTTATGCGGTGCCACCGCTGATCCGCCTGACGGATCTGGGCATTCGCCAGGTCGATAGCGAAGTCGTGGAAGCCGCAACCGCTTTTGGCGGCAGTCCACCGCAGATCCTGTTCGGCGTCGAACTCCCGCTTGCCACGCCAACGATCATGGCTGGCCTCAACCAGACCATCATGATGGCGTTGTCCATGGTCGTGGTTGCCTCCATGATCGGCGCTCGCGGTTTGGGGGAACAGGTCTTGAACGGCATTCAGACGCTGGATGTCGGCAAGGGCCTTGAGGCCGGTTTGGGCATCGTCATCCTTGCCATCGTGCTGGATCGTATCACGCAGGGCTTCGGCCGCTCCAAACTGGAGGATGGCCAGAATGGCTGAGATAGAAATCCGCAACGTCTACAAGATATTCGGCCGCAACGCGCACGAAGCCATGGCTATGGCCCGTGACGGCGTCGAGAAAGGTCAGATCCTCGAGCGCACGGGATGCAGTGTCGGTCTGAACGATATCAGCCTGAAGATCGGTGCATCCCGCATTTTCGTGATCATGGGCCTTTCCGGCTCAGGCAAGTCGACGCTTGTACGTCACATTAACCGCCTGATCGAGCCGACCAGCGGCCAAATCCTGGTTGATGGTGGCAACGTGCTTGATCTCAAGCCGCGCGACTTGCGCGACTTCCGCAACCGCCGCGTCAGCATGGTGTTCCAGAGCTTCGGCTTGATGCCTCATCGCACGGTCCTGCAGAACGTCGTTTACGGCCAGCGCGTTCGGGGCTTAAGCAGGACGGATGCCCATCCCATTGGCATGAAGTGGATCGAGACCGTTGGCCTGCTCGGCTACGAGAACAAGTATCCGCATCAACTGTCCGGCGGCATGAAGCAGCGCGTTGGCCTCGCCCGCGCGCTGGCCGCCGATACCGACGTCATCCTGATGGACGAAGCTTTTTCGGCGCTAGACCCGCTGATCCGCAGTGATATGCAGGACCAGCTGCTGCAACTGGAGAAGAACCTGTCGAAGACCATCGTCTTCATCACCCATGATCTCGACGAGGCACTGCGCATCGGCGCCGAAATCGCCATTCTCAAGGACGGGAGGCTGGTACAGGTCGGCACGCCGAGCCAGATTCTGAACACGCCGGCGGATGATTATGTCGCCCGTTTCGTGCAGCGCCGGGCCGGCGCGGAGCTGGTCCCCCATGGCTGACAAGGCCAATATCATCGTCCTAGATGGACCTTTGACGTGGAAAGAGATAGCTGCCGTGGCCAATGGTGCGGCGCTTGAGCTTTCGGACGCCGCGTGGACGCGGATCGCCAAAGCGCGCGCCATCGTTGATGCCCTCGTCGAACGCGAGATCCGCGGTTACGGTATCAATACCGGCGTCGGTGCGCTTTGCGATGTCATCATCAGCCGGGATGACCAGCAGGTGCTGTCGCGCAACATCATTCTCAGCCATGCCTGTGGGGTCGGTGAACCGCTCGGCACAGTGGAGACGCGGGCTGTGATGGCCGCGCAAATCGCCAATTTCGCCCATGGCTATTCCGGTGTCAGTCCTCAGGTGATTGAAACGCTGCTGGCGCTGCTCAATGGGGATATGTTGCCATTCATTCCCTCAAAGGGCTCGGTTGGTTATTTAGCCCATGCGGCGTCTATCGGGCTTGTACTGATCGGTGAGGGCGAATGCCGCAATGGCAGCGATCTGCTCAGCGGCTCCCAGGCTCTTCAACGCCTTGGCCGGACACCGCTCATCCTGAAGGCAAAAGAAGGCCTCAGTCTGGTCAATGGCACGCCTTGTGCCACCGGTCTTGGTGCCTTGGCGGTGTCGCGTCTGTTCCATCTTGCCGATTGGGCCGATGCTGCTGCCGCGATGACCTACGAAAACCTTGGGGGCAAGCCGATCCCTTCGCGGAAATGCCGTTGGCGCTGCGCCAATCACCCGGTTTGCAACTGGTCGGGCGCAATCTGCGCCAATGGCTTGCCAGCAGCGCGCTTCTTGCGCAATCGGCCGGAAGCCGCACCCAGGATCCTTTGAGCCTGCGTGCCGTACCGCAGATTCACGGCGCCGTGCGTGATGCTTTGACGCATGTCGCCGACATCGTCGATCAGGAACTTTCGAGTGTCACGGACAATCCGATCGTTGCTGGCTCGGCGGAAGCGCCAGAGGTGCATTCGCAAGCCCACGCCGTGGGCGCCGCTCTTGGCCTTGCAATGGACAGCCTTGCAACGGCCGCCGCTGAACTCGCCGCGATATCCGAACGCCGGATCGACCGGCTGGTCAACCCTCTGGTCAGCGGCCTGCCTGCCTTTCTCGCCGGAGCCAGCGGCGTCGCATCCGGGTTTATGATCATCCAGTACACGGCAACGGCACTCGTCGCTGAGAACCGCCGGTTGGCGGCACCCGCAAGCCTTGATGGGGGCATTACCTCCGCACTGCAGGAGGACATCCTGACCCATGCGACGCCGGCGGCCGACAAGGCACTGGCGATCATCGACAATCTGCACACCGTCCTGGCTATAGAGATCATGGCTGCCATACAGGCTTACGACCTGCAGGCCGGCTCGGCAAAAAAGCACCGGGAACTGCAGTTCTCTATGAACGGGTTCGCGAGACTGTGTCCTTTTACCGTGACGACCGACCGCTGAACCTTGAGGTTGCTAAAGTTCGCGCCGTGATCGGAACAAGTTCAACCTCCCATCAAGGTGAGACGCTGCTTCTGTAACGGTTGACTTGGGTTCAATGCGCGCTGCCTCCGGCAATTGAACCGGAGCCTATGGGGTCAGTCAGACACGCCGCCGATCTCAAATCATTCCAACCCGCAGATGACGAACAAACGCGGCGGGCCTTATGGCGCGCAACGGAACGATAGAGAACACTGGCAAAGCGGGTGGGGCGCCCCACTGCCGGCCAGCAAGAGATGCCCGCTGGCCGCGCTGAGCTACGACTGCACGTACGACTTCGTACCTTTACGAGGGTTTGAGTAGCGTCTTGCGATAGTCTGCGACGGGAAGGCCCCCACGCCCCAGTCCTCCATCTCAACTTCGTCGATGACGACGAAGGTCGTGGCGGGGCTCTTGTTCAGGATGCGTACGAGCAGATCGGTGACTCCGCTGATAAGCTCCGCTTTCTGTTCCTTGGTGGCACCTTCATTTGTTATCTTGATATTCACATAGGGCATTTCGACGACCTCTCTTTATCGTTTCGGCTCGATGATGTTGAAAATCTTGGCAATGATCCGCCATTTGCCGTGGTCGACGCGGACAAGTGTCAGGAAATCGACGAAGTCCCGGGTTCCAATCGAGCAACGCACGCGAGCGAGCGCTACGTTATCGCTGACGATATCGACAGCATCGATGTGATCGCGGCGGACATCGTTGCGGAAGTCCCCGGATTGCCTACCAGCGACAATCGGAAAATATTCCGCCATCGTGCGATGAAGTAAGGGAGTCTCGTCGGGTGTCGCGTAGACGGCCGCCGGGTGAAATACGCTCTCCAGCTTATCAACATCGCAGAAATAGAGAGCGTCGAAATATGCGCCTAATGTCTCGCGGATGTCTTCAAGGGCAGTGCTCATTAGGCGGTCTCCTCCTGAAGCAAGCCTTCGGCAACAAGCGCCGCGCGGACAGCAGGACGCATGGCGATGCGCGCGACATGGGCCGCAACCTTTGGCCATCGTGCGAGATCGAACCCGATAAAGCCAGACCAGTTGAGAACGACGAACAGATAGGCATCCGCCACGGTAAAGGTTTGACCGAGAATGAAGCACCGCCCGTCGGACAAACCGCGCTCGACATCATCGATCCGGCGGGCGAGGTTGATTTCGGCCCGGGACTGCTCATTTTCCTCTAGGGCGCGTCCACTGAACCAAGGGCCGAACGCCTTGTGTAGCTCCGAGGACGTGAAATTGAGCCATTCCTGCAGACGGATACGGTCGAGCGTTCCGGCTGCCGGAGCAAGTCCGGCTTGCGGTCGCAGATCTGGCAGATATTGCAGGATCACCGGGTTTTCGGTCAGCACGATGCCGGGCTCGATCTGGAGCGCGGGAACATAGCCCTTCGGATTGATCGCGCGGTAGTCGGCCCCATCGATCGTCATGCCTGTTTGCGTGTCAACTTCAACGCTCTCGAAGGGCAGATTGAGTTCATTGAGAATGATACGGACGGACAGCGAGCAGGCACCCGGCTTGAAATAAAGCAACATTGCTAGACCTTTGTTGGTTGATCGACGCCTGCAGCCTAAGGACCAGAGTTACCATTGCCAACTTAGTTTCTATCAGTTACTTCATATTTGAGTTTCCCTGCGGTAACTGGAGATCCAGATGAGCCTCAAGATCCGGAAAAACAGAAGCGTTGCCCTACTTGAGCCATGCGTGCTGACCGAGTGCATGGCGATCATTGCCGGCGCCTGGGCGCCGAATGTGATCTGGCATTTGCGCGCTGGGCCGCGCCGCTTCAGCGAACTGCGACTTGATATTCCGCCGGTGTCCGCAAAGGTGCTGTCGCAACGCTTGAAGGAACTGGAAGCGCGCGGCGTTATAAACCGCACCATCCAGCCGACGACGCCTCCGTCTGTTGAATACGCATTGACCGCTACCGGTGAAGAGCTGGTGCCTGCAATCAGTGCAATCGTCGACGTGGGGCACAAATTGAAGATGGGCGTGACCGGGTCCGCGGTTCAGTCACAGGCCGTGGATTGAGAGGAGCACATTGAGCGGCGGGAATTATTGTGCCCCAAATGTAGCGTCAGAAGTTTGGTGTGAACGCCTTGAACGGGTTCGAACCCACGACCCTCTTATTTGAATAGAGCTAACGCGCTGAAACTCCACAGTGGGGACCGTCGTTTGTCTTAAAAGGGATCAGCGGATGGGGCCGTTTGCAGAATGTCGGGTTGCGGGCGACGAAAGGCAGATAGCTGCCGTTCAATCTACTACTCAGCGATAGCAGCTTGCGACCACTTGAAGTCATTTCGATGTCTTAGCGCAAATGTCTGCTGTTGACGAAAGCTGCCGTTGGCCGCCATCTCTCTGACGCAAGCCCTACAAATGTCGCACTCCCCGGGAAGGCGATCTCGCTCCTGGGCGGCTAATTTTTCGACGGGCTCCTCGCCGAGGTTGTACGGTTCATGTCATTGAGTATGTCAAATGCCGAGCGGTCGATTAAAAGAACCTCTCGAACGGAACCTCACGAAAGGGCGCAGCGTAGTATGAGGCGGAATCCAGTGTGCGAATGGTCGCTTCGACCACTTGCCGCGCCTCGCGGCGCCAGTCTTCCTTTGGCGTGATAGCTGCCGAGGCGAGGACGAGGGCGGCATATGAGCCGTCCTGCAGCAGGTAGAGTGCGATCTCGACCAGAGCCCGAGCCGCTTCCTCCCGCATAGGTCCCTCTCCTTCGAGAGCAAGTTCGGTCAGCCCTTCGATCTGCTGTCTCGGAAAGGAGTTCGGTAGCTCCTTGTCTGATGACTTTACCGCCAGTTGCAGCCGGCGCCAACCGAACTGCCCGGGAGCAAGTTTATCAGCGCCTGCGATGTTTGTGAGCATCCTTTAACCGTTTCAATGGAGTTACGCGAGTGGAGGCCTTCAATTGTCAGCCGATGAGCCATAATCATTTTCGGCAAAGCCATATTGACCGTAATTCGAAACTCTGATTTATGATTTGCGGTAATGATGATACCTCGCCCCGCTATCGAATCTGCCCTTGAGCGCGCGTTAGCACGCGCGCCTGTAGTCGCACTCATCGGCGCGCGTCAGGTTGGCAAGACCACACTCGCCCGCAAGATTGCGGATGGAATAAAAGGCACAATTTATCTTGATCTGGAACGTATAGGTGACCGCCGCAAACTAGAAGATGCGGAAGCGTTCCTCCAGGCTCAAGTCGGCCATTTGACGGTACTGGATGAAGTGCAGCGTTTACCGGGGCTGTTTGCCGAGCTGCGTGGGATCGTTGACGATCGGCGCGTTGGTGGCGAGCGGTCGATGCAATTCCTGTTGCTGGGATCGGCGTCTCTGGACCTAATCCAACAGGTATCCGAGACGCTGGCGGGGCGAATAATCTATCTCGAAATGCCGCCAATCGGAGCGGTAGAGGCCCGAGCTGCTTCTATCGACATCGACGAGTTGTGGCTGCGTGGCGGCTTCCCCGATAGCCTGACGGCAGCGACGGATGAGGATAGTTATCTCTGGCGGCAGGCATTTGTTCGCAGTTACCTCGAACGCGATGTTCCGATGTTTGCGCCCCGTATGCCAGCCGCGACAATCGGACGGTTTTGGACGATGCTCGCTAACGGCCAAGGAAATACCCTCAATAGCGCGCGGCTTGCGCAAGGTCTGGGTGTATCTGCCCCTATGATTGGACGGTACATAGATCTCCTTGTTGATCTCATGCTGGTTCGCCGCCTTCAGCCATGGAGCGGTAATCTTGGCAAGCGTCTTGTGAAGTCACCAAAGATCTATGTCCGCGACAGTGGGCTCGTACATGCTCTTCTGGAAATCGGCACGCTAAACCAATTGTTAGGTCACCCGGTCGTTGGACCGAGTTGGGAAGGTTTTGCTCTAGAGACCCTTATCCTTGCAGCCGGTCCGGACGTGGCGCCTTTCTTCTACAGGACGGCCGATGGTGCCGAGATCGACCTTGTCATTGAACAAGCTGGAAAGCCTAAGGTGGCGATCGAAGTCAAGCGAGCCAGCGCTCCACAAGCTGAGCGCGGCTTCTTTGTAGCTTGTGACGATCTGGAGATAGAAAACAGGATCGTCGTTGGTGCAGGTGCTGCCGATTATCAGGCGAAGGGCGGGGTTAAGGTGCGCACACTGTTGTCGGCTGTGAAAGAGGTCCGGGAAATCCTGAGATCACCGTTCGCGGCGTAAGCAGATTTATGGAACTGTCCAACAGCGGACCGGACTGCTGGCTATCGCGATTCCGTATAATAATTTAGGTAGTTTGGCTCGAACTCCGCAAGGCGCACCAGTTCGCGCCAGTCGTGTATGGTTACCGTGCGCGACACCCAATCCAGCGCCTTTTCGTCACGCAACAGTCGCAGGGTCTTGCTGAGATGAACCAGCGATATACCCGGGACATCGGCCAGTTCTGCCTGCGTGAGAGGAAAGGAAAAGCTGTTGTTGTTGGTTTTTCCGACCACCTGAAGCCGCATTAAAAGTTCACAGAAGAGGTGCGCCATATGTGACTTCTTGGAACGGCGGCCCATCGCCACGATCCACTCCCGATGAATTGCGCCATCTATCACAGTCAAAAGCCAAAGCAGTCGCGTCAGGTGAGGTTCGGTTTCCGTGACCCGTTTCAAATCACCGTGGTCCGCGAAGCCAACATGACACGCAGACAGCGCCACGATACTGTGATCCATCGTTTTCAGCGGAAAGGCATGTAAATCGACAAAATCACCAGCCACATGAAGTGCCGTGATCTGTCGGCGTCCGTCCTCCAGAACCTTATAGCGCGCTGCAATGCCGTCGAGCAGCAAAGTGCTATAGCTCGGTCTTGATCCTTCAGTGACCATGTCCTCGCCGACAACAAATCTATGCTCTCGGACGATCATAGAGCGCAGAACCTCAGCCTCCCGGGCAGAGACTGAATCGCGGGCTTGCAGGTTAAGAATAAGTGGTTCTATCAATACACAAATTCCCGGTTCGATTTCTCTCCTATCACATGGGCAAACCAGGAACAAAATCCAGGGGCTTTGAATTGTCGCTTGAAACTGAGGTGCCGTATGCAACGCTATTTTTTTGATCTCCAAAACGGTGATGGATTTACCAAGGACGATGAAGGCAGAGAGCTTCCTTCACGAAAGGCGATCAATCTGGAAATTGCAAAGATCCTGCTGGATGTTGCCCAGGACGAGATGGGAAGTATCGATCATATGAACGTGACCGTCACCGTGCGCGACGACACGGGAAAGACGGTTTCTCTGGCAAGCCTGACCATGAACAACACATGGACCGCCGATTAGCGCCTCTGCTTGCAGAGGCTCCATATCTCAATGCCCTTTCGTGGAAATCACAACCCGCTGCTTTCCAGCCAGAAGACCTTCGGAAGACGGCTCGGATTGCACGTGTAGTAAAGTCTTGCCGATCGATTAGGAGCATTCACCGATGCATAAATTCACAGTTTCTACTACGCTGGAAATCGAGGCTGACACCGTAGAAGAGGCGGCACTTCTCATGTACCAGACGCTCACTAGAAGCCCAGCGCCCCTCCACTATTCGGTCACCGACGACAGGGGACAGAAAGTCGATTTGGACTTGGATCGAGAGCAGGCAACCGAATTCGCCAATCTCGATCACACCGCAGATCCTGGCAATTGGTGATCGGGCGTCGTCGCTCGGTTCAAGCCTATTCTTGACAAACGGAAGCATCAGGCACCCAACCTCACCGTTCGCGCGATAGTAGTGCACTATGGAAGGCGCTTGTAATTTTCCTGTCCGAAGTCTTCTGCGATGTTCTCTCCCCTCATGGGATATAGCCGGTCGGTTGGCAGATTGAATCTGTCTATCCTGTAATCAAAGGAACTTGGAAAGAGCCTTGGAAATGAGCCCAGAAAAAGACATGTTGCAAACCCGCTGGTGGCGCTCACAGCACACGTTGTTTCCGCCTATGTGCAGAACCATGTCGTGCCGGCGACCGGCTTGAAGATATGATCCAAGGGGTTCATATCGCGCTCCAAAACACCGGCCGGCCAATCTTGGTCGATGCCGAGCATACCAGCGAGAAACAAAAGCCCGCTGTCGCAATCCGCAAGTCTGTCACGGACGAGTTCATAATCTGCCTCGAGGATGGCCAACAATTCAAGTCTCTGAAACGTCACCTCAGCGCGAAGTATGGGATGACACCCGACGAGTACCGGGCGAAGTGGGATCTTCCAGACGACTACCCTATGGTAGCGTCCAAATACGCTGAGCAGCGCTCTCAATTGGCTCGTGCCAGTGGCCTCGGAAATCGGCGACGGGCAAAATAAGCCCACCGGGCGTTGCGTGGCCCTATGTTGTTTTGCATTTAATCGTGAGATTCCAGTCCTAACAGTTTCAACAAGATGGCCCGGCACTTAATTTGAGACTTGGCATTTAATTTGAGATTCTGGCTTCACTTTTTGGCACTTAATGTGAGATTCGCCGCCGGGAAAAGACGGTGGCCTACGGCCATGCTTCCATCAGAAAATTTCCTGTATTACAGATGGTTATCGCCAAACCGGAAGGCGTCAGGCGCGGAAAATCACACCGAATAATCTCAAATTAGGTGCCATCAACAGCCGGAACGGGCGCATTCTTACAATTAAATGCCAAACGACATTTCCGGAGTGGCCGATCGAACGCCCGGCCGAAGAAGCGATGTCTGCTGCACTGGATATGTTCATTCTGTCGATCGGCGCTCCGGGTCGCGCAGGCACAACTGCCGGCACCTGAACGCGAGAGAAAGAACACTGGCGACGCGGTATAGGTGGGCCGCCCCTACCGGCCAGCAAGAGATACTCGCTGGCCGGCTGAGTGACGACTGCACTTACAACCCTGCCGGGGTTGACGGATTGAGCCTCGGCCGACTCACGAGGGCGTGAGTAGCGTCTTGCGGTAGTCTGCGACAGGAAGCCCCCGACGCCCCAATCCTCCATCGCGACCTCGTCAATGACCACAAAGGTTGTGGCCGGGTTTTTGTTCAGGATGCGCACCAGCAGATCGGTAACACCGAGGATGAGTTCCGCTTTCTGTTCCCTGGTGGCGCCTTCATTTGTTATTTTGATGTTTACATAGGGCATCTTGAATACCTGCCTCTACTGCTTCTGTTCGATGATCTTGAAAATTTTGGCGATGATCCGCCATTTCCCATCGACGCGAACGAGCGTCAGGAAATCGACAAACTGCCGGGGGCCAATCGCGCACCGCACACGGGCGTGCGCAATGTTGTCGGTTGCAATGTCGATTGCGTCGATGTGATCGCGGCGCGCTTCGTTCCGAGAGGCGCCGGATTCCTGCCTGCAACAATCGGAAAATATTCCGCCATCGTGCGATGAAGAAAGGGCGTCTCGTCAGGCGTCGCGTAGACAGCTGCCGGGTGAAAGACACTTTCGAGTCGGTCGACATCGCAGAAATAGAGGGCGTCGAAATAAGCGCCCAATGTTTCGCGGATGTCTTCAAGGGCATTGCTCATTACGCGGCCTCCTCCTGAAGCAAGCCTTCGGCAATAAGCGCCGCGCGAACGGCAGGACGCATGGCCACGCGCGCGACATAGGCTGCAACCGTAGGCCATCGTGCGAGATCGAAACCGATGAAGCCGGTCCAGTTGAGCACGACGAACAGATAGGCATCGGCCACCGTAAAGGTTTCACCGAGAATGAAGCCCCGTCCGTCAGACAGTCCGCGCTCGACATCATCGATCCGGCGGGCGAGGTTGATTTCGGCGCGTGACTGTTCACTTTCCTCGAAGGAGCGTCCGCTGAACCATGGGCCGAACGCCTTGTGTAGCTCCGAGGACGTGAAGTTGAGCCATTCCTGCAGACGCACGCGGTCGAGCGTCCCGGTGGCCGGGGCAAGACCGGCTTGTGGCCGCAGATCGGCCAGGTACTGAAGGATCGCCGGGTTTTCAGTCAACACGATGCCCGGTTCAATCTCGAGGGCCGGAACATAGCCCTTCGGGTTGATCGCGCGGTAATCGGCCCCGTCGATCGTCGTTCCTGCTGCCGTATCGACCCTCACGCTCTCGAAGGGCAGACCGAGTTCGGTGAGCACGATGCGGGCGGACAGTGAGCAGGCACCCGGCTTGAAGTAAAGCAACATTTATAGACCTCTGTTGGTTGATGGACGCCTGCAGCCTAAGGACCGAAGTTACCGTTGCCAACTTGGTTTCTATCAGTTACCTCATATCTGAGTTTCCCTGCGGTAACTGGAGATTCAGATGAGCCTCAAAATCCGGAAAAACAGAAGCGTGGCGCCACCCGAGCCATGCGTGCTGACCGAATGCATGGCGATCATTGCCGGCGCCTGGGCGCCGAATGTGATCTGGCATTTGCGCGCCGGGCCGCGCCGCTTCAGCGAACTGCGTCTTGATATTCCCCCGGTATCCGCGAAGGTCCTTTCACAGCGCTTAAGGGAACTCGAAGCGCGCGGCGTTATAAACCGCACCATCCAGCCTACGACGCCTCCGTCTGTTGAATACGCCTTGACGGCTCTCGGTGAAGAGTTGGTGCCCGCCCTCAGTGCAATCATCGACGTGGGGCACAAACTGAAGATGGGCGTGACCAGGGCCGCGGTTCCGGCAGAGGCCGTTGATTGAGAGGAGCACATTGCAACGGCGGGGAGTGACTGTGCCTGAAATGTGTCCAGTGTGAACGCCTTGATAGGAACCGAACCGGCGACAGGTTGGGTCAGATAGCTTAAGTGTTTGAAAAGACATACTTCGCGGGATAGCGTCTATTTATGGAACTTTCCCCAGAAGTTGTTTTTACGATGGTTACAGCTTTCGTACTTTTGAGTTTTGCACCGTTAGCGTTTATCGGTCCAACCTGGAGGAAGTCCAAGCTGACCGGCCACGATAGCTTTGATGCCAGGATCACGTCCAAAAGCCTCGCAGGTGCATATTTGCTTGGATCCCAAGCTATGGGAAACAGAGTCCGGCGTTCGTCGTCGAGACTCAACGCCTACCGCGCTTGGTCGTCACAGGGCTGAAGATCCCTCTTTCAAAGGTCACTGCCCCGGAAACTACGATTTATGGGTTAAGCGGCAGCGGCAGCCCGCCGCCACCGTCTTCGAACCTGCTCAGTTGCCTTCATCGGAATTTGCCAGGGCATGGCGCACTTGGTCGATCTTGCCGACCTCATCTCCAACGCCGAGAATGGTTTTAGCCCACTCCAGCGATGAGTCCGAAACTGTCGGAGTGCCCGCAGCTGTTGCCAGAGCTTCCCGTAATGTTTCGTCCGAATATTCGCTGCCGGCCGGAACCGTATCGACCCCGTTGGCAAGTTCGTATTTCGCATATCCGCGGACGTAGGCAAAGACACCAGCGAACCGTGGGTCATTCGAGTTGAGGTAGGCTTGGTAGTTCCGCTTAATTGAATTTAGGCCGGCACGTTCCGCCGCATCAGGCTTGGCTGCTTGCTCCGCATCGGTTGATCTGCCCTTGTTTTTGCGCACGTCATCGCCGCCTCTGGCAGGAGCTTTTGAATTTCCCCTGTCGGATTTATCCCGTCCTGAATTGCTGCCACCATGATTGCCGCTGCTTCCCTCATGACCGCCTCCTCCACCCTGGCCGCCATTCTTGGCATAAGCAGTTCCCATTGGAGTGGGCAGTGCAAGGGCAACAGTGATCAGCGCGGGTGTAATCAATGATCTCATCGACATGGGTTTTCTCCTGCATGCATTCTTCCGGACGCAACATTTGCGCGCGTTGATATTACCGTAAGATTGCAGCTATCATGATGGATTCAAGCACTGGCAGACCAATGCTTTTCTGAGCAGGACCTAAGTCCCGCTGGATGAATATTTGGTTGAACCGACAAGAAAGCTGTTTAACGGCGGACATGAAACCTCACGCTCTTGATGCTGCTGTGAAGGAAAAGCATCAAGAGCCACGAAAGAGATTGCGCGGACCGCATTTCTCAGCGTCATCCATTCAGCGGGAAATGATGGACTTTAGTCCTGTTTCGCGACAGCAAAAGACTAACAGGCACGATATCCAGGTATTCGAGCGGAACTCGGGTATCCGAGTCGCGTTTGTGGATCGATGACAACGCCACCTCGGGATGCGGAAGTTGAAGTGTCGATTTCAAGCTTTGGCCTACCGTGTCCCGACAACCGATCGAAACGCAGGGCAATCTGATGACATATCCAATCCTGCCCGTACTTGCCCTCACGCTCTCGCTCACCGCCATAGCCGGGAGCCTTATGGCAGTTCCGAACCACCTACCGGAGCCCGAGGTCAATGAACTGGATAACATCGATATCACGTCGCTCTGGACATCTCATCCGGTGTCAGTGGATCCTAGCAAGCAGAGTTTTGAGCGGCTTCCTGCTCTGGTCGTCAAGCTTCCGGAGTCGGCGGATTTAAACCCCGGCCTAGATAACATCGTTGCTAGCTCGATCGAACCCTCGAGCCAGATGGTCCGAAGCGATCTCATCGACGACGGCGAATTATCGAGCGTCGACCTTTCCTCAATATACCAGGCTGACACGCAAGCGGCGGCTTGGTGCGCAAATCGTTACAGGTCGTACCGCGCTTCAGACAACACATATCAGCCGTACAGCGGTGGGCGCCGGCAATGCGAACCACCGTTCAGTTCTTCAGTGCATGAAACAGCGACTGCGGATGTTGTGCAACAAACGTCTGATATCGCTGAGATCGGCTATTCCGGAGATAGCCATGCTGAATGGTGCCTGTCGCGCTATCGCTCTTATAACCCAAACGACAATACATTCCGCGCCTTCAGCGGCGAAATCCGCTCCTGCGTATCTCCTTACATCTGACATAGCCTCCGTCTGTGCATCTCATCGCCGTTCGCGCTCCCAGTCGTTGACGAACCACCCTCCCGCCATAGTTTATGACAAACAGGTCGCAGGCTAGGAATTGCGGGTTTCGGAGCGTTAGAAAGGCATGCAAGCTTTCTTCAAAGAGTATGACTGGAACGCACTCTCGCTGGCCCAGCAGTTTGTTCTTGTAGGCGGATTGGTCTCTCTCGTGGCGACCATCATCGTCGGAGCGTTCGTCACAAGTCTCATTGAAGACGCGGTGACAAGGAATTCCGGAGCCGCGACCGCTCTCTACGTAGACAGCGTCATCGCGCCACTTCTTCCAGACATGCAGAACAGCGCGGCCCTGAGCGACTCCGTGAAACAGGCGCTGGACGAAACCTTGGGCCAGGGAGCACTGGGAAAACGTCTGATGTCCTTCAAACTTTGGCGTCCCGACGGCACAATCTTGTATTCCAACCACAAGGAGCAGATCGGACGGAAGCTGCCGATCAGTGATGGCATACGTGCAGCGCTGAACGGAAAAATGGTCGCCGAGTATGAAAATATCGACGATGTCGGGAGTGAAAGCGAAAGAGAAAGCGGCTTGCCGCTGCTCGAGGTCTACAATCCCGTCCTTCAGCCATGGTCGGGCGAAGTCGTCGCTATCCTTGAATTCTATGAGATCGCCACCGACTTCCAGCAAAGCCTGAACCACGCACGCTTACAAAGCTGGATCGCTGTGGTGGCATTTACCATGACCTTTTTTGCCATCCTTTCGGCTCTCGTGTTCAGAGGGAGCAGGATGATCGACAGCCAGCGCGAAGCATTGAACAAGCGCATCCAGGAACTCTCCGAACTTCTCACGCAGAATGGCGAACTGAGTGCGAAGCTTCAGCGTGCAAGCCAGCGGACGACCGCCCTGAATGAACGCTATTTGCGACGCCTCGGAGCTGAACTGCACGATGGACCGGCACAGCTTGTCGCTCTCGCGGCGCTGAAGGTCGATAGCGAGATCATCAGCAATCCTCGCACGTCGCGGAAGATACGGGATGGAGAGATCACATCCATCAAATCCAGTCTGGATGACGCCATGCAGGAAATCAGGACGATCTGTAGCGGTCTCGTCCTGCCTCAGATCGAAGGAGCCGATCTCAGAGAGATAATCGAACGAGCCTTGAAGGCCCACATGCAGCGCACAGGCACATCGGTGAGGCTCTCAATGTCTCCCACCTCGCCGCCGCTGCCGTTATCGGCAAAGATCTGCGTCTTCCGTTTTCTGCAGGAGGCGTTCAACAACGGATTTCGCCACGGCGGCGGACTTGGACAATATGTCGTGCAGACCTTCGACGGGCACAACGTGTCAATAACCGTCGGTGATAGCGGTCCGGGCTTCGACCCGGCGCAAATCAAACCATCCAGCCTCGGCTTGTCGGGCCTGCGGGAACGCGTCGAGAGCCTCGGCGGACATTTCGACTTGAAGACATCGAACCGAGGGACCGTGCTGCGCATGTCCCTGAACCTGCATGAAATGGAGCCTGCCTAATGGGAGAGATCACAATTGCCGTCGTCGACGATCATCCGCTGTTTCGAGAGGGCGTCATGCGGATACTGTCCGAGATTGCGGGGTTCGCAATCGTTGGTCAGGGTTCGACCAAGGATGAGGCGCTTCAGTTATGTGCCACCGTGAGACCCGATATTTTGCTCATGGATATCTCGATGCCGGGCGGCGGGCTGAATGCGATCGTGCCCATCCTCGAAGTCAGCCCGACGCAGAAAATAATCATGTTGACGGTCTCCGAGACGGGCGAAGATGTAATGAGCGCCTTGTCAAAGGGCGCGAAGGGCTACGTGCTGAAAGGCGTTGGCTCGCGGACGCTCGAGGATATCGTAAGGGCGGTTGCAGCAGGAGAAACCTACGTCTCACCGACGTTGTCGGCGCGGTTGCTATCCGACATGTCGTCGGCAGCCTCACCGAAGCAAGTCAATCCGATCGACGATCTGACGAAGCGCGAGCATGAAGTCCTGAACCTCGTGGCCGAAGGCCTGAGCAACAAGCGGATTGCGTTGCGGCTTGGCGTGCATGAGAAGACAATCAAGCAGCACATGACGCACATCTTTGCAAAGCTTGGGATCAGCAACAGAACGGAAGCGGCCATGACACTGCGCAACGCGATAACAGTCCGGATTTGAAGGGGTCGCGCATCAATCGGCGCGGTCGAGTAGGACTTTAGCCCTACATGTTTTTAGCATTGGTCCCGGTCGGGAACCGGCATGGATTATCGACGTTCAGCTCCTGTGAAAAAACATTGGAGACTGTCATGAACACGAAACTCATTCTCGCATCGGCCTTTGTCACACTCGCCCTGGGCGGCTCGGCCCTAGCCGATGATTCCACTGCGGTCACCGGCGCCGCGGGTGGTGCTATCACGGGTGCGATCGTCGGAGGTCCGGTCGGTGCGGCCGTCGGCGGTGCTGTTGGCCTGGTCGCGGGTGCCGCGATTGACCCGCCGCCTGAACGCATCGTCACTTATGTCCAGCAGCAGCCTTTACAGAACTCCGTCGTCGTCGCGCAGCCGCTCGTTGTCGGTAAGCCGATCCCTCAAGAGGTTGTTCTGGTCCCCATCGCTGAAGATCCCAGGTACTCCTACACCGTTGTCAATGAACAGCGCGTCATCGTCGATCCGCAGACCCGCACGGTCGTGCAGGTTATCCAGTAACGCCAGCCACACTGGTCACCGAGCGCGCAGGAGATAGACAATGAATAGCCTGATCTGGCTCGTCGGAGCCATCGTGATCATTGGCGCAATCCTGTCATTCGTTGGATTCGCCTGAGTTGCTACCCGAGGCAACGTTGCAGCGTTGCCTCGGGTCCGTCATCATCGCCGAGGGGCAGATATGTCTTACAATAACTCATCTGAACAAACCGCCTCGCTTGTCTGGCCAATCATCTGGTTGTTCGTGATTGTGGCGACCGCAACGGCTGTGATTTTTTCGACGGGCTTTGCTGGCTCTACAGATCGACGCGGTACGGTGGTTTTGCCCGCTGTCGATAAGGCTCGCTGATGGTAATTGGTCTTGTCTGGGGCAACCACGATGAACTGCCGAAGGAGCATCTCCATGTGGCTCGAGCTGACATCCGAGAACGATGAAAAATTCTATGCCAATGTCGACCAGTTCATCGTCATTTACCCTCTAAACGATGACAAACTCACGAAGGTTCTGACGCCTGGCGGTCCGATTATGATCAAGGAACCACTGGCGTTTATTCAGTCGAAGCTCGAACACGCGGTCGCCCGAACATCGAATTGACGGCCACCGATCATTTACGAAAGAACCGCAGCCGGATCTCATCTCGCAAAGAGGCGCGACGGTTTACAATAGTACGCCCTTTGGAGTCTTTCATAATGTATCGACCGTTACGCACGACCTCGCTGATGCCATCGTTATGGCGAACCGAAAGCGCTGTAGCGCTCCCCTTGGTGGTCACGCCCTTGTCTTTCGCGCCCTGAGAATTCGAGTTTCCGGGTGTCTCGCTATTACCACCTTTGTTGCTGTTGCCTCCGCCGTTCCCGTTGCCACCGCTATTTCCGTTGTTGCCGTTTTTTGCAAATGCGGTCTGCAAAGTGAAACTAAACGAGAAAACTGAGATGTTTGCCGAGCACGGAGCCGTGGCAATCAACAGACCGAGGACAATCGAAAGCTGGAGGTTGACGCTCTTGCTGCGCGTTTCCATGACGTTACTCCTTGAGATCAAAAGCTGCGTATTTCCGCCCCTCGCAAGCGACGCGGTCGAGCGGCCTCGGATCGGTGACGCAAAAGCGCCTCCAGCAAACCTATACTCTTGAGACACTCGGCCAGATCGTCAAGCCGTCGTCATCGTTTTACGTCGGAGCAGGACCTTTATCTTGGTTCATATGAGACCAACGTCCTGTACCAGGATGTTCAGCACCAGGCAGACACCGCAGCGCAACCTAGAACGCAGGGGTGGTGGTTGTCCGGATCTGGTCCAAAGGTCTAGGTTTTGCAGAGGACTGAGGTCGGATGCCGTGATGATTGCGTATGCGCTATGATTGTTGGCAAGCCTGATCTGCGCGCGCTGCGCGACGTCACATGGTGGTTCACAGTGAGACATTACGCATGATGGATGGATTCACAATCTACGCCTATACCTTGGGAAACGGGAGTTCGCTGTCATATGTCGCGGACGAAGCCCGCGCATATTATGAGGCCCGCACTCATCGCGGGTTCTTGCGCGAGGATCCCCACCGACACCTTCCCGAGCAAACAGCAATCTACCGTGTTCAGCTACGCCCACTCCCGGTCGAAGCCATACTCGACATCCTGAATGAGCGCGGAAGTGTCGTGGAGAGGTTTGTGGCGGCGATGGAGCCGATTGGGGCGGTGGCCGACGTCGGGGACGTGGCGCCGTGACACTCTACGCCTGAACACTCGAATTGGGTGGCATGTGCACAGCACAGTCCGGCCGTGGCAACTCAAGAGGAGAGCGGGATTTCCTCCTTCACGAAGTTATCGGCCGATGGGAGGAATGACCTTGTGACACATTATGCTTGGACAATAGAGGCAAGCGGTTCGAATCGCATTCAAAAAGTCACAACCCTGCCCGAGCTTTATGACATCCTCCAGATGCTGAAGCTGCCAGGAATAGCACCTCCCACCTGGCTGACGATAGATCCATGGCGCGAAGCGCCTCCTGGCGACGGGCATTACATCTACGATGAAGGCGGCTCGAATGAATGGTCTATTGTCTGGACAAAAGTCAACTACGGCCCTGGCGACGTTAACTGAGATCGAAGCGCTGCGAATTCCGGCGCTTTGGCCCAGGCAAGTGAGTGTCCGTTTGAGGTATCGTTTACGGCTTTCTCGCCTTTGGCCTCTGTGATTTTTGGAAGCCCTCTCCTGACACATACAGCCGCCAAGGATTGTAACACCGAGGGATGCACTGGAATTTGAGCTTTAGCCCGCATCAACACTTCAGATGTGGATACACGCTCTCAAGTTCCCGTTCGTCGGAGGAGGTCTGGACTCGCTTGGCCGTCGAACGCATTCTCCTTGATGTTGCGTCTATCTACGTTATTTCGCGAGGGGACAACGCGGTTTATTGTTAATACGAAAGGTCGCTGAAATGATGGGGTCACACGACGGCATCCTCGTAATGCTGGCTGTCATGATTGCGATAGCGGCGTCTTACACGGCTCTTGACCTTGCTTCACGAATGACAGCAGCTTCATCACGCCTAGCCTCCCTTGCATGGCTTACAACCGCGACGGTTTGCATGGGTGGCGGAATATGGGCGATGCATTTCGTCGCCATGTTAGCCTATGTCGTTCCAGGTATGGAGGTTGCCTATGATCCGTGGCTGACAGTCCTATCGTTCCTTACCGCAATCGTTTTCACAGGGGTTGGCTTTTCAGTCGTGGCCCGCGCCGATAGCGGTCCAGCTGCTCTTGTCTTCAGCGGCGTTTTCATGGGGAGCGGGATCCTTGCGATGCACTATGTCGGGATGGCGGCGATGCGGATGCACGCCAGTCTTCTGTATGATCCTTTGTGGGTCGCAATTTCGGTTATCATAGCTCTGGGCGCCGCCATTGCGGCTCTCTGGCTTGCCTTTCGCGGTGCCCGATTCTGTCGAGAAAATCATTTCGGCGTTTGCAATGGGCCTGGCGATCTCCGGAATGCACTTTGCTGGCATGAGAGCCGCAATGTTTCAGACGCATAGCGGCACGGGCGTGGAAATCGACGGCAGCGTCGATCAGAGTAGTCTCGCCTTGGCGGTATCGTCTATTACATTTCTAATCCTCCTCGCAGCGATCATAGCCGCGATCTTCGATAGGCGGTTTGCGGCACTCGCCACAAAGGAATCGCTGGCATTGAAGGAAAGCGCAGAGCAGTTCCGTTCTCTATACCGGCGCACGCCTCTCCCCCTGCATGCCCTTGACGAGGAGGGCAGGATCGAGGACGTCAGCGATGCTTGGCTGTCATTGCTGGGCTATGATCGTGGGTCCGTAATCGGCCGCCCTCTCATCAATTTCATGACGGAAGAATCGGCAAGGCAGCGTGTCGCCGACTGGCGCGCTCTTTTTGCCGAAGGTGCGCTTCATGAGCGAGAGTATAAGCTTGTCACGCGTCAGGGTGAGTTCCTCGACGTTTTATCGACCTCCCGCATCGAGCGAGACGCAAATGGTAGATTTATTCGCGTGGTCGGCGGGCTGGTGGATGTAACGGCGCGGCGGCGGGCAGAAGAGGCGCTTCGCCAGGCGCAGAAGATGGAAGCGGTAGGGCAGTTGACAGGAGGGGTGGCACACGACTTCAACAACGTTTTGGCTATCGTTCTGGGCAACCTAGAAATGATCCGTAAGCGGGTGCCCGAAAGTGATCGCACACGCTCCATGGTCGATAATGCGATTGAAGGTGCAAAACGCGGTGCAGCTTTAACACAGCGCATGCTGGCGTTTTCCCGCCAACAAAGCCTCAGCCCGCAAGCTGTGCAAATAAAAGCCCTGGTCGAAGGCATGCACGACTTGATTGAGCGATCCTTGGGACCGCGGATAAAAGTGGCTACCAACTTTTCCGACTTTCTCCCCGCGGTCTTTGCCGACCCACACCAGCTCGAGATGGCTCTGCTCAACCTAGTCGTCAACGCTCGCGATGCGATGGAAAGCGGGACGATCACCATCATCGCCGACGGCCCCGCTCCGGCGCCCCGAGCTCTACACGGCGGGCCGTTTGTACGTATTCGGGTTGTCGATACCGGCCAGGGAATGGACGACGCCACGCTCGCGCGAGCACGCGAACCGTTTTTCACCACCAAGGGTGTGGGACGGGGAACCGGGCTGGGGTTGTCCATGGCCAGTGGGTTTGCGGACCAGTCCGGAGGCATGCTGGACATTGCGAGCCGGAAAGGGAATGGCACGACGATCAGTATCTGGTTGCCAATCGCGAGTTCCATTACAATGGTGAAGCAACCAAGCAGGCCTGACTCTGAGACCGGTCAAACGCTTCGCTTGGATGGGCAGACCATTCTTGTTGTCGATGATGAGGCTCTGATCCTCATGAATACCGACGATGCACTGCAAAGTCTCGGAGCTACCGTTGTTACAGCAACAACAGCCATGGAAGCTCTACAGCTGTTTAGCCGTCATTCCGAGGTCTCATGTCTGGTTACAGACTACGCAATGCCGGGCATGACTGGCGCCCAACTTGCCGCGGCTATCCGCGTAAAAATCCCAACCTACCCATCGTGATTGCGACAGGCTATGCCGAGATACCGGAGGAGATTGCTGGATACGCAACCATTGTAAAGCCTTTCACTGGGGACGCTTTGGGAGAAGTCATAGCGGGAGCCATATTCGGAGCCAGACGCGAAGTCGTTCCCTTTGACAGAAGGAAGAGTTGACGAGGATCCGTGCGTAAACGTTTGCCATTCAATGGGATGGGCTAAAATCAGATGGACCCACATCTGACGATCTTCATAGCCTCACCCACGACGACGACCCTGCCGGTCCAAATGTTCAATTATATTCAGGATTCGATCGACCCGTTGATCTGCGCCATTTCCGCACTTTTGATCCTTGCGACGGTAATCTTGATGTTCATCCTGGACCGGGTCTACGGCCCTGAAAAGCTGTTTGTCGGTGAAGGGCAGGCGTGACGACGGTTCCGCAACGCGTCGCTACGCTGCATGAGTTGCAACGAGAGGGGACAGCACGATTTATGTCGTGCGGCACAATCATTCGCTGACTCAGCGATGTTGGGCGGTCACGGGCGAAGAATTCGGTCTCGATGCCTGCCGGAGCGGCGTTCGGATCGCTGGCGACGCTTTTTGAGAAAATCAATGGTCCCATCTGAGCGTGTGGTCCAGGCAGGACGGTGACTTCGATCAACGCCTCCGCCCCCTCTGCCGTTGCCGAATCAGCGAGCACGGCGCGAACACTGGTGCCAATATTGGTAAGTGCATCTGCCCGTTCTTCGCCAATGAAGGCTTCCCCGATCTTCCGCCGGGCTTTCTCGACAAGGCGGTTGCTGCCGTGCGCAAGTCCGGTGGCCTGGTCATTGCCGACGAGGTGCAGCCGGGTTTCGGACGCACCGGCGGCCATATGTGGGGCCACCAGCGCGCCGGTTTCGTGCCGGACGTAGTCACGCTCGGCAAGCCGATGGGCAATGGCCATCCGGTCGGCGGGGTGGCGCCGAACGCCAACACGCTGAACGCCTTCCGCAAGGCCTTCCGCTACTTCAACACCTTCGGCGGCAACCCCGTGTCCTGCGCTGCGGCCATGGCCGTTCTCGACGTCATCGAGGAGGAAAAGCTGATGGACAATGCCCGCACCGTCGGCGCCTATGCCAGAGATGGCCTGAAGCGGCTGGCGGACAAGCATGACGTCATCGGCGACGTGCGCGGCAGCGGCCTGTTCTTCGGCGCGGAACTGGTTCTCGACCGGCAGGAAAAGACACCCGCGCCGGAGATTGCCACAAGGGTCATCAACGAAATGCGCGAACGCGGCGTACTGATGGGCAAACTCGGCATTCATCAATGCGCCACCAAGATAAGGCCGCCGATGCCCTTGTCGAAGGACAATGCCGATCTGATGCTATCGACCCTCGACGACGTCCTGTCGGGACTGTGACGACGATCATGCTCAAAAACGAAACCGGCCCGTCGACGCGGGCTCTTGCTGACAGGGCCCGGGAGGCGCTCGGCCATTGGAACCTCGGCGGGCAGACACCGCAACTCCTGAAAGTTCGGGAAACGCGGTGTTCCGGATCCTCCTGGCAAATGGCGAACCGGCGGCCCTGCGCCTTCATCGCCAAGGATATCATGACGAAAACACGCTGGCCGCGGAACTCGGGTGGATGGGGGCGCTGCGGCGGGCGAACCTTGCCGTTCCAGCACCGTTGGAAAGCCGGACCGGCCAGCTGATCGTTGCACTTCCTGAAACCCAAGATTTCGGCGTGCAACATGCAGATGTCGTCAGCTGGATGCACGGGAGCCCGCTCGGCCAGTCCGGCGTCCCGCTTCCCTATTCCCGCGAGCGCCTAGTGACCATCTTCCTGTCGCTCGGTGAGACCATGGCACGGATGCACACGGTCAGCGACGCGTGGAGCCCACCACAATTCTTCAGCCGCCCGTCCTGGGACGCCGACGGTTTTCTTGGCGAGCAGCCGCTCTGGGGGCGCTTTTGGGATTGCCAAGGACTCTCGCAAGATCAGGCGCAACGGCTCGGCGATCTGCGGCAATCCCTGCGGACACGCATTGAGGCTCTGCCCGCCCTCGACTACGGCCTGATCCATGCCGACCTCGTTCGGGAAAACGTTCTTGTTGATGGTGATCGCATCAAGATGATTGACTTTGACGACGGCGGCCATGGCTGGCGCATGTTCGATATCGCAACGGCCCTGTTCAGGAACAGGCACGAACCGCACTATGCCGCAATCAAAACGGCTCTCATCCAGGGCTACAGGACTGTCCGGCCTTTGCCCGACAGTGCTCTTACCACTTTGCCGCCCTTCATGGTTTTGCGCAGCGTGACCTATATCGGCTGGATCGGGCAACGATCCACGATGCCGGACGCGGCAGACCGGCTTCGACGCTACGTGACCGACGCACTGAACCTGGCAGAGGCCCTTTCTTCTGGGGCTGACGGATAGATGGGCAAAACAGTGCTGTTTGTCGAGCGTTGCCAGTTCATCGAGCATGTCGAGCAGGATATCGATCCGCTCGCGGCCGAAACGCTGTTCGATCGCCGTGTAGATCGTCCGGCTTTAACCTGACGGCGGTTGCCACCCTCAAATGTTAGTGCATGCCCTCATCGAGAGGCCGGGCTGGCGCTACATCGCTTGTTAAACGAGAGCTTCTATTTCCGCTCGCCCTCGGCATTACGCCGAGAAGGATTGTTAGCATGCCAAAATAAGATTGCCTCACGGCAGTTTCAACGAAAAATCTCCGAATATTGCGAAGTGTAGCTTGCTCCGATCGCATCAGAGCGGGTCCTGGAAAAATCAGGCCCGATCTGATCAGCCTGATCATCAAGGACATTCGGCGGGCGACGCGCAAGCATCGTTCATCCGAAGACAAATCCACATCGTGCTGGAAGGCCTACGTTGCCAATGTGAGCAGACCGGAGTCGTCGCGCTTTCCCCTTCATCGGTGGGCAACGGAACGACGCAAGGCGAAACGGACATTGATCAAAGTGCATTAACACTTGCCGCCGATTTGATTCCAGCGCATTCTGGAGTTGGAGGACGCTTCGTGCCGAACATTGAACGGGCTTGGATAAGAGTATTCTTGTCGCCAGGTGGGCGAAGCTCTGCTTGTGAGATTTCCTGTGAGTATCACGTGGGTGGCCGCACACGTCTCTGTCAACGTAGAGCCTGCGCAGGACTAAGCCTATGATCGAGGAACCACCAATCATCATCGTTATTGATGATGATCCTGCGGTTCGCGAGGCGCTTGGCAGCCTGCTGCGATCCGTCGGCTTGAAAGTGAAACTCCTTGCTTCGCTTGACGAATTCCTGGTACCAAGACGCCCGGCCGGGGCAACCTGCCTTGTGCTCGATGTTCGGCTTCCGGGGCGAAGCGGACTTGATTTCCAGCGTGAATTGTCGGCGGCGAATATTCAGCTCCCGATCATCTTCATCACCGGACATGGCGACATTCCAATGTCCGTCCAGGCGATGAAAGGGGAGCGATCGAGTTCTTGCCGAAACCGTTTCGGGATCAGGACCTACTCGACGCCATTAATGTGGGCATTGCGCGTGATCGCGCATGGCTCGAGAACGAAAAGGCACAGGCTTCGCTGCGTAGTCGTTTCGAGAGCTTGACGCCGCGAGAGCGTGAAGTGATGGCTCTGGTGGCGAGCGGGCGACTTAACAAGCAAATCGCCTTTGAGTTGGGCGTGAGCGAGATCACTGTGAAGGTCCACCGCGGCCAGGTCATGCACAAGATGTCCGCTGCATCTCTGCCTGAACTCGCTCTCATGGCAGATAAGCTCAAATTTGCCCCCTAAAGCCGCCAACGCACTCGTAAGTCCTGGCGGGGCGTATAGGTCACCCCTTCCCCTTTGATAATGCATCCTTCCCTGTGGCCAATAGCCCAGCAGGTGAACTCCTTCTATCTTTAAGGCTGTATCGTCCCGATCGTCCCCCCGGAGCCTCTCATCGCGGGAGTCTCCGCAAGCGAGATGGAAAAGTCGTGATTCAGAGCGGACTTAGGCAGACTGCTGATATGGAAGATTTCTCCCTCGCACGGATGGAGCTGATCGGCCTGGCGCTGACGGCCAACGGCTACCGTGCCAAAGACATCGCTGCACGTATCGGCGTCAGCGAAGAGAGATGGAAACATTGCTCTTCTGCGCCGAGCGGAAGCTGCGTGCGAAAAACAGGCTACACGCGGTTACCATCGCTGTCAGCCGAGGCTTGATCGGAATCGAAGTATAGAGGTTTTCCTCGCAGGGCCGATTCCGGTCCGGGTGCTGCAGGCGCCTTTTGGCGTTGACGTTGAGGTCCTCCTCCCGGCCATAAACGTCGCGAATGTTCGATGGCGGCGGACTAGCTGCGGCACCCAACAAGACAATGGCCCTCCGGCGCATCGCGCTTGGAGGGCTTCTTCTTTGTCATCTGATGCTCTATCAGGCTGTTGAAAGGCCGAGCCTCGCGCCGACCGACCGCATGCGATCTCGCCCGGAGCCGACGAGGCCTGGTTCAAAAGCCAACAACGATCCCACGTGGTCGGTCCGCGTACATGTCACGGCTGGGCAGAAAGTTCGCAATTGTCGCGATGTCATTAACCGAAGGTATCGCAGGGAGAAACCAGCTATAATTCTCGTTCGCCTCTTCAGTCGCTAGTCTCTACTCGTTGCCAAAACTATGGCAAAGTAGCGATTTACCCCTACGCTACCGACACGCTTCGGCTCCTCCTCCATCCGAAGCTCCGCAGGTCCCGTATCCGCCTGACCGTCCAGCCGCGCCTGGCGGTCTTCTGTCAGCATGATACGCCTGGGAACCGAAGGTGCCGCGGCCGCGCTGGGACGCTCGGGCGGGGTGTGGTAGAAGATCAGGAAGCGGTTGCGGCTTATCGGACGCGCGTTCGCCGCCTTTGATCGGACGGAACTCTGGAACAACGGCGGCAGGTCCACTAATACAAACGTGTAACTGCGCGGGCAAGTAAGAATATCCTCGTTATTCAGTGTCGGTGGAGATATTAGCTTGGAGGTTCTTTGTCAGGATGGTGATCGCGTCTTACGCCGCGAACTGCGCCGTGGCCCCGACGGCAAATGGAACCCAGCACTGGTCGTGCTTCCCGCCCAGGACCACCCCTCGCCTTCGAGCCTCGAGCGCCTCGACCATGAATTAGGCCTGAAGAATGAGCTGGATAGCGCATGGGCGGTGCGGCCGTTGGAATTGGTGCGCGAGGGCGGTCGGACGATGCTGGTGCTTGAAGATCCGGGCGGCGAACCGCTGGCCCGGTATCTCGGAACCCCTATGGAAACGGAGCATTTCTTGCGGGTCGCGATCGGCATCGCTGCTGCCCTCGGCAAGACCCACCAGCTTGGCCTGATTCACAAGGACATCAAGCCGGCCAATATCCTCGTAAAGGACGCGAGCGACGTGCGGCTCACCGGCTTCGGCATAGCTTCGCGCCTCTCCCGCGAACGGCAGGCGCCCGAGCCACCCGAAGTGATCGCCGGAACGCTAGCCTACATGTCCCCGGAGCAGACCGGGCGCATGAACCGCTCGATCGATTCCCGCAGCGACCTTTATGCACTGGGCGTGACCCTCTATGAAATGCTGACCGGGAACCTGCCCTTCACCGCTGCTGACCCGATGGAACTGGTCCACAGCCACATTGCACGGCAGCCGATGCCGCCGCACGAGCGGGTGGCGGGGGTGGCACCGGCGGTCTCGGCGATCGTCATGAAGTTGCTCGCCAAGACGGCCGAGGACCGATACCAGACGGCCGGCGGCGTCGAGCACGATCTGGGCCGCTGTCTCAGCCAATGGAAGGAGGAGTGCCGCATTGATGCATTCCCGCTTGGCGAACACGACAGTCCGGACCGCCTATTGATTCCTGAGACACTGTACGGGCGGGAGCGCGAGATTGAAACCCTGGTGGCGTCCTTCGACCGTGTGGTGTCGGGCGGCGTGCCAGAGCTGGTGCTGGTCTCCGGCTATTCCGGCATCGGCAAGTCGACAGTGGTCAATGAACTCCACAAGGTCTTGGTGCCGCCGCGCGGGCTGTTCGCGTCCGGCAAGTTCGACCAGTACAAGCGCGATATCCCTTATGCGACGCTGGCCCAGGCCCTTCAGGGTTTGGTCAAGGGACTCCTCGCGAAGAGCGAGGCCGATCTGGCACCATGGCGCGAGGCGTTGAGCGAGACGCTCGGCCCCAACGGACAACTCATGGTAGATCTGGTCCCGGAGCTGAAGCTCATCATCGGGGACCAGCCGCCGGTCGCTGAACTCTCGCCACACGACGGGCAACGGCGGTTTCAACTGGTGTTTCGGCGGTTCATCAGCGTCTTTGCACGGCACGACCATCCATTGGCGCTGTTCCTCGACGATCTCCAATGGCTCGACGCGGCGACGCTCGATCTGATCGAGGATCTGATGACCCGTTCGGATGTCCAGAACATCATGCTGATCGGTGCCTACCGCGACAACGAAGTCACCGCCGCCCATCCGCTCAGGCGCAGGCTCGACACGATCAGGGCCGCAGGCGGAAAGGTCGCGGAGATCAAGCTTGCCCCGCTCAGCCCAGAGCGTCTCCGGGCGTTGATCGCGGATGCGCTCCACAGCGAGCCCGAGCGCGCCACGCCGCTGGCACAACTGGTGCACGGCAAGACGGGCGGCAATCCCTTCTTCGCCATTCAGTTCATCTCTTCGCTCGCCGAAGAAGGATTGCTCACCTTCGATCATCACGCGGCATGCTGGTCGTGGGATCTAGGTCGCATTCACGCAAAGGGATACACCGACAACGTCGTTGACCTGATGGTCGGCAAGCTCAGAAGCCTGCCGCCCGAAACCAGACAGGTGCTGCAGCAGTTCGCCGGTCTCGGAAACATCGCGGATTACACCCTGCTTTCACTGGTTCTCGATATCCCTGAAAGCCGGATCGATGGAGCCCTTTGGCCTGCCGTCTCTCATGGACTGCTCGAGCGTCCGGTCGGCGCGTACCGGTTCGTCCACGACCGAGTTCAGGAAGCCGCCTATTCATTGATTCCGGAGGAGAAGCGCGGCGAGTTGCACCTTCGCATAGGGAGACTGCTCGCGGCGAACACGGCGCCGGAGTTGCTTGACGAGCATGTCTTCGACATTGTCAGCCAGCTCAATCGCGGCGCCGCATTGATCACCTCGGCGGAGGAGCGCGAGCGGCTGGCCGAGTTGAACCTGATGGCGGGCAAGCGCGCCAAGGCCTCGACGGCATACGCCTCGGCGCTCAACTATTTTGTTGCCGGCACGACAATGCTGGCGGAAGGCGCCTGGCAGCGCCAGCACCAACTGGCCTTCGCGCTTGAGCTGAACCGGGCCGAATGCGAGTTCCTTGTCGGCGCCCTGGGGAAGCGGAGGCGCGCCTGGCCAAACTGGCAAGCCACGCCGTCAGCCTGCCCGACCTGGCAACCGTGACCCGGCTGCGGGTGGACCTTTTCATGACCCTCGGCCGAAGCGCCCGCGCCGTCAGAGTCGGCCTAGACTACCTGCGCCGCGTCGACGTCACCTGGTCGGAGCATCCGACGAAGGACGATGTCCGGCAGGAATATGCGCGGATGTGGCGGCAGATCGGCGACCGCCCGATCAACGCACTGCTCGAACTGCCTCGGATGGTCGATCCGGTCGCGCGCGCGACGATGGCCGTCCTAACCTCGTTGGTGTCGCCGGCCTTGTTTACCGACGAGAACCTGCGCTGCCTCGTGATCGGTCGCATGGGGAATCTCAGCCTGGCGCACGGAAACGACGACGCATCGTGCTACGCCTATACCGCGGTTGGCAACGTGCTGGGGCTGTTTTTCGGCGACTACCAGGCAGGGTTCCGCTTCGGCGAGCTGGGCCTCGACATGGTGGAACAGAGTGGCGTGGACCGCCTCAAGGCCCGCGTCTACCTTGCGTTCGGGAACCTCGCCAAACCGTCCACGCGGCACTTCCCACCGGGGCGCCCAATCGCACGACACGCCTTCGACATGGCCCTGGGGGCCGGTGATCTAACCTACGCAGCGTTTAGCTGCAACAACATCCTCACCCAACTTCTCGCCGGTGGCAGCTCGCTCGCCGAAGTGCAGCGCGAGGCCGAGGCTGGGCTCGACTTCGCGCGTCAGGCGAAGTTCGATCTCGTCGTCGACCTGATCACCGCACAGTTCAGGCTTGTCCGGGCCCTCAGAGGCCAGACAGCGATCTTCGGCTCGTTCGACGATGCCGGGTTCGATGAGGTCCGGTTCGAGCAGCATCTGGAGGAGGACCCGCGCCTGTCGGTCGCAGCCTGCTTGTACTGGATCCGTAAGCTGCAGGCATGTGTCTTCGCCGGCCACCACGCAGCAGCCGTTGCGGTGGCGGCGAAAGCAGAACGCCTGCTTTGGATGTCGCCTGCTATTTTCGAGCGGGCGGAATACCATCTCTATGCAGCGCTGGCGCGGGCCGCGTTATGCGACTCCGCCCCCGCTACGGAGCATGCTCGCCACCACGAAGCGCTGGCCGCCCACCACCGTCAGCTCACGGAGTGGGCCGAGCACTGCCCGGAAAATTTCGCGAGCCGCGCCGCGCTACTCGGAGGGAGGTTGCACGCCTTGAAGGCCGCGAAATCGAGGCCCAGCGTCTCTACGAGCAGGCCATCCGGTCCGCCCGCGACAACGGCTTGATCCACAACGAGGCGCTCGCGTCCGAATTGGCAGCGCGGTTCTACGCCGCGCGTGGCTTGGAGACCAATTCCCACGCTCATATGCGCAACGCTCGAAATTGCTATCTGCGCTGGGGTGCTGACGGGAAGGCTCGACAACTCGATGAACTCTATCCCTATCTGCGAGCCGAAGAGTACGCTCCAGCTCTAAAGAGCACGATCGGAGCACCTGTCGAGCAACTCGACCTCGCAACCGTGATAAGGATTTCCGAAGCCGTGTCGGGCGAGATCGTACTCGAAAAACTAATCGACACGCTGATGCGCACTGCGCTCGAGCATGCCGGCGCGGGGCGGGGTGTGCTGCTCGTTCCAAGCAAAGGGGAACTCAGGTTGGAGGCGGTGGCCGAGACCACCGCCAGGGATTTCACCATGCGTCTGCGCCCTCCTGCAGGAAGCGTCCCTGTGCCCGAGGCGATCGTCAATTTCGTCGCGCGGACAAGTGAAGTCGTTATCCTGGACGACGCCTGTACCGAGAATATCTGGTTCGACGAGTATATACGCGACTTCAGGCCCCGGTCGGTGCTCGGTCTGCCACTCGTCAAGCAGGGCAGGCTGATCGCGCTGCTTTATCTTGAGAACAATCTGGCGCCGCGCGTCTTCACCCCGGCCCGGATCGCGGTGCTGAAGCTGCTCGCCTCGCAAGCCGCCACTGCGCTGGAGAACACCCGGCTCTACGAAGATCTCGCCGGACGCGAAGCCAGAATTCGGCGCCTCGTCGATGCCAACATTATCGGGATCTTTATCTTTAGCGTCGACGGCCAGATTCTGGACGCCAACGACGCATTCCTCCGCATGATCGGCTACGATCGCCAGGAGCTCGTCTCGGGCCGCATCCGCTGGACCGATCTGACTCCAGCGGAATGGCTTGACGGGGACACGAGACAAAGGGTCCCTGAGCTGAAGGAGACCGGCATCCTGCGGCCCTTCGAGAAGGAATATATTCGCAAGGACGGCAGCCGCGTGCCCGTGCTGATCGGCGGAGCGAGTTTCGAGGGGAACGAGGATGAAGGTGTAACCTTCGTGCTGGATATGACCGAGCGCAAGCGGGCGGAGGAGGCGCTGCAAAAGGCGCAGGCCGAGCTGGCGCATATCACGCGCGTGACGACGATCGGGGCCTTGACCTCGTCAGTCGCCCACGAAGTCAACCAGCCTCTAGCAGCCATTGTCACCAACGCCGATGCGGCTCTGCGCTGGCTCGCCGGTTGGCCGCCCGACCTTGACGAGGCACGCGAGGCGCTGAGGCGCATCGTCCGGGATGGACACCGAGCCGGCGAGGTGATCGGGAAGGTGCGTGCGCTTCTCAAGAAGAAGCCCGCTGTCGCCGGGCGAGTGGATCTGAATGGGTTGGTCGAAGATTCGGTCGCTCTTCTTCAAGGTGAATTGCGCCGCCATCCGGTCATCCTAAAGACCGAGCTGGTAGATGATCTGCCATTGGCGATTGGCGACAATGTGCAGTTGCAACAGGTGATCCTCAACCTGATGATGAATGGCATCGATGCCATGGCAGCTGTGACGGACCGACCGCGCGAACTGACGGTTTTGTCCAGGCTTGAGGGATCCGAGGCGCTAATCGCCGTCATGGACGTCGGCATCGGCCTGGACTTGCAGGTCGCAGAGAAGGCGTTCGAACCATTTTACACCACGAAAGCCGAGGGTCTCGGAATGGGCCTGGCCATCTGCCGGTCGATTATCGAGTCACACAGCGGCCGGCTTTGGGCCGGCATAAATGAGCCGCATGGAGCTGTATTTCAATTCACAGTGCCTCTGGCATCTTAACTTTAACGCTGTGCAGCGCGTATAGGCCACCCTTTCCCATCTGATAATGCATCCTTCCCTGTGGCCAATAGCCCAGCGGCTGAACCCCTTATATCCTTGGGCTTCCTTCTCTCTAGGTCGTATCGCTCCGTTCGGCCTACCTGAGTTTTGCACCCGGGAGGTGCCTGCATGCGATAGGGTAGGGTTGAACATGTCAGGTTCGAACGCTGTGGGAGGAACTGAAAAACCGCCGCTAGAAGAGTTTAAGCGTCGTTTCGTAGAACATGTCGCCATTCACACCCGTCAGGAGGTCGTGTACGGCATGCCTGTTCTCTTGTACGCAGAACGGATCGCTCGTGAATATTGGAAAACCGCCCAACATGGTCACACACCGGAAGCGTATGCGCAAGAAGACATAGACTTCTGGCCAATCGAGGTTTCCTCCTGATGTGGATCTGCTCTGCCCTAAAAGTAGTTCATTTTACAATATGGCTTTTGATTTCATATGCAGCGTAAGGCAGGGGCATGATCTTTCAACCAAACCGCGCGCGGAGTGGAGATCCAGCTGGCTTCCGCGAGAGCCATGACCGATTGCCAGCGCTGAGAAAGAACGAGTTGCGGAGTATCGCTTTGCAGCGAATTGTGACTGGCGCGCCCTGAAGAGATTGGAGCCGGCTGCGCAAACGCTTCGGGCCAATGCATCGCTAGTCATGCAGCTAGGAGCGAGCCAAAATCGTCGTCTGTAAATGTCTGCTCCAAGCCGAGCAAGCAGATCATTCCAGTTTTCTGAACGATTATTCCCGCCGAATAGCATGGAATCTATCGCGACATCCGCAAAAGAGCAGTCAATTGGTTTGGGCGAGGTCAATATCGCGGTCCATCAGATGGACCAGACCACACAGCAGAACGCGGCTATGGTAGGGCAGTCGACTGCGGCATCCGCTTCGCTGGCCCTGGAGGCTCAAAAGCTTCGCGAGCTTTTCAGCCAGTTTAGGCTTGACGGGCCGATACTCGAGCAAACGGCGGCGCTACGTGCGGTGATTAAGGCCATGGCTGGACAATCGGGGCATCCACTCGCGCAAGCAGGGGCGCTCGCCGCTAATCTGGACGTGTGTCAAAGTCCGCCTGCTTCGTCAACTTAACGAAGCAGGCGGTGTCGTTTGGCATTAACTCCCAAACGACATTTGCGTTGGCGCCCACATGATATGGGGTCGGAACAAGGCAGTGCGAAATCGTACGCTTAGCTCGACCGGAGCAAGGAATTGCGCCTAGGCATTTTCAGCAAGCGCTGAAACCTTAGTCGTGGCGTCACCCGACACCAACGTCCTACTACTCGGGCCGGTCGGTTAAGGCGCAGCCTGGCTGCGCTGCCTGTCTTAATCGATAGCGCCGCGGGGGACGGACAGTCGGATCAAGAGTCCGTTCGGCATCCACTCACTCGAGATATCGACCCCGAGGCTCTTGCTAGTGCCCTTCACTTGGTATGGCCCGGTTGCTGCTGGGATATTCTCGCACGATCGACAGTCCTACAGCATTGAGAAGAACGAGAAAGCCCCGGCGCAATTCGCTCAATTCGGCAGCGGCAGCGATTGGTGCATCGATCACCTCGTCAAACGCTCCTTTAAGGTCAGATGCCGTTCTACGTTCTTGCGCGTTGAAATTCGAACTTGCCATAACGATCACGACTAAGCCAAACATCCGCCGGACACTTCTGGCCTCTGTTGCGGCCCGTAGCCATTGAATTCTACATACAAGCATAACACCCCCAACCTTGTGCACTGCCACAACGCGCGAACACCCTTATGGTTCTAGGGGCGTCGAAACATGGTTAACCCGAAGTTAACACCGCGCCTCCTCCCTCCGTGGCCCGGATCTGCGTCCGCTCTAACGCATTCGCAAAAAGAAATTAGCTCGCCTTGAGTGGAATCGGACCGGCGACCCAGTTTTCTTAGTCGAATCCTTGGCTGACCGAAACATTGGGAAATCGGCGCTTTGGATGAATCCGTGCATGCATGTTGAGAGAAGCAGTGCATCGAAGCGTCAGCATTTATGTCTGGTTGTCGCATATATGTAGTGTGGACCGATCCCTGCAAGCGAGCCCTAATCTCGTCAAGCGCCACTCCGAACGCTTAGCGATTTGGTGGCGACAACATTTAGTTTTAGCGCTACTTGACGGCCGAGTTTCCACCGTCGGCAAACAAAGCAGATCCAGAAACGAAACTAGACATAGAGCTGGCAAGGAACAGGGCGGCTTGGGCAATCTCTTCCGGTTGCGCTATTCGTTTCATGGCATGCAGACCTGCAGCCCATTCCTTCTGCGCTTGGTCGCCAGCCATCGCGGTATCAGAGCCGCCGGGCATGAGTGCATTTGCCCTGATGCCGCTGCTGGCATAGTCGGCGGTGATCCCCTTTACGAGTCCCATCAATCCGGCCTTGGACGCTGCGTAAACCCCCATGCCCGGAAGACCGACGCTGGTGCCGACGAAACTAGATGTGAATATGATTGAGCCACCGCCTCTTTCCAGGAGAGCGGGGATTTGGCTGCGGCTTGCCACGAAGGCTGAGGTCAGATTGGTCTCTAGTGTCTCTTGCCATTCTGAGAAAGTGACCTCTGCGAGTGGCTTTATCGGGCCGACCGTTGCTGCATTGTTGAAAGCAATATCCAACCCACCGAAAACACGCACGGCGTCGGCAACCAGTTCATCGTGCGTGTCAGGTTGGCCCACATCACCCACCACCAGGTGAACGCTCCCGCGCTGACCCCGGATAGCCTCAGCGACTTTTTCTAAGCCCGATCTGCCACGAGCATTCAAGACCACGGCAGCACCTTCGGCGGCAAACAGCATCGCTGTGGCGCGGCCGATCCCTGATGATGCTCCGGTTATAATAGCGACTTTGTCTTGCAGCAATCCCATGATCCACTCCTTGTTGGGAGCTCAGCCATAGACGATGGGCTAAGCCCCTTGCCACCCGATTCCTGCTCTACAGCCACGCTCCGCACCTCCATGCCATAAGCGCATGCGACTGGCAGTGAAACTCTCGATCACGGTCTCTTGACACCGCCTATATGAAATATGCCCAAACGCAGTCCCGACGATCGACGCCGAAACTAAGAGAGGAGTGTTCCAAGGTGACCTTTCCAAATGATGCCCGAGTTGCTGAAGGCATTGCCTTTGCTCTCGCGATCACATTCACGGCCATGATCGTAGGGTTCTGCCTGGCGCTGATCGCAGCGACATTCAGGGTGGGCAGGATGCCGGTAATCAGTCAACTGGCTGACCTTTCTGTATCCTATGCCCGGAACGTACCTGTCTCCTCCAGCTGTTCGTTGCATTCTATGGCCTTCCATTGGTGCTCGCCTTGTTGGACGTCGAAGATTCGTAACGCGTTCCGTGTGAGAACGCCTGTCAGGCCGTCACTGCTAGATTGGACGGAAGGGCTTCACAGGCCTTAAGCTTGTGCAACGCCTCTGCGGTCGCCGCTTCCGCCCGTCAAATTTTCTCCGACTGAGTGAAATGCGCCGTAGACGCCGGAAGAGATTTCGCCAGTGGGCAAGAAATAGTCATGAGCACACCGGCGCCTGCCACAATGAAAAAGCCAGCGAAACCAATATGGAAGGCAACCCGGCCAAATCGATTTCTTAAAAACACTAGGTATCGTGTCACCGTAACGAGTACGGTTTTCTATGAGCTTCTCGAACCTAAAAAGACTGAAACACACCGATAAACTTGATTTATGGGTCCCAATCATCGAATTTTGCCTCAAAGGCTCGATTGCGATCCCTGGATATCAAGATGGTGGCTCACGGGTTTTAGCATCGCCGCGCATCAACGCTGACCTCATGGCCCCAGAGAAAACTCGCCTTTCTTTATATCGCCCAGTGGCAGCGGCCCAAGGTGTCATTCATGAAACTTGTTTGTAATGAATATTTCAATTACTGTATGGCCATACTCAGTAAGAGGGAATTCCCATGACTTCACTAGCGGTAACGATGAAAGGGCAGGTCACATTAAAGCGAGATCTCCTGCAACATCTCGGTATCAAGCCAGGTGAGCGGATCGAGTTCGACAAACTGCCGGGTGGTGAGCTTAGAATAAAGGCTGCAAAACCTGTGGGCACGATTGATAGCTTCATCGGACGGCACGCATCGAAGGTCAAGAAGCCGATGACGATTGAGGAAATGAATGAGATTGCCGCCTCTGGTTGGGCGAGTGAAGAGTGAGAATTTCAGTCGATACGAACGTGCTGGCTCGCGCTGTCTTGCAGGACGATGCGAAACAAGGTCGCGCCGCAAGCAAGCTGCTGAAAGAGGCTTCCCTGATCGCGGTTTCTCTGCCGTGCCTGTGCGAGTTGGTTTGGATACTGCGTCGGGGCGCGAAACTATCGAAGGAAGACGTAGCGGTGACGATCCGCGATTTGATGGATGCTGGTAATGTTGTGATGAACAGGCCCGCCGTTGAAGTCGGGCTTGCGATCCTCGAAGCCGGCGGAGATTTTGCGGACGGCATAATGGCCTATGAGGGCAATTGGCTTGGCGGCGAAACCTTCGTCTCGTTCGATAGACAGGCGGTCGAACTGGTGGTGCAGCAAGGGCAGGCCGCACAGCTCCTTTCCTAATTTGCGTCGGCCCATTCGATTTTTTCGAGTTGGCCTGTTTCGCAGCTTCTGGCCGATTAGGCCCGACCAGTACTATGGCCATTCACCTTCAATAGGCCGATCGAGGAAAGCTTTGACCTTGACGTCGATTTCCTCTCAAAGCCGTTACACCGGGCTCTTGGAGATGCCACTCATGCCCATTGCCTTCACGAGGTCATCGACGGAGCGCGTTGAGATGCCCTGGATGTAAGCTTCCTGAATGACAGCAGTCAGAGCCTTTTCGGCCATGCGACGCGGTTCCAGGAGGTTGGGAAATAGCTGCCGGTCCGCAGCGCGGGGTACGCAGTTCAACCGTGCCAGCCCGCGTGTCCCCAATCTCGATCGCGACGGACGTTTGCGCTGGGCAACACGAAGCGCACTCTTCTCGCCGTAGCCTGCGCCAGTCACAGCGCCAACTTCCAAAGCCCTCAGCTTCTCAGCGGCAAAGCCGATCATATCGCGCAGCAAATCTGCGTCTGTACTCTACTCAACAAGCGAACGCAGGTTCTTCACGTCGTCGGTCATCGGTGGTGTCCTTCAGGTTGGCTCTAAGCAACCCGACCCTACCGGAAATCACCGATGGCTATGAAATCGCAAAAGTGTTAGGGCGGGGACCGGATCTCAGGTGCAAATTGCCGGCGCCGGAGCGGCGAATGCCCTTGGCCTATCAACGCGGCAAAGAGCACCTATCTGACCAATGGCCCTCCCGCCGTGTAAGCGCGTCATAGATCTGCGCCACGCTTCGTCCAGCCATCTTATTGCTCCGGGCAGTGCTGCAGGCACCGTGGTCCAGGCCCTTCGTCACGTCGGAGCAATACGTGCCGCCGATGTTGCGCACGTAGCCTCCCGTCGCTGTCGTCAAGCGACAAAAACGCTAGGATCAAATGCGATCAAGGCCCGGCACGGATGCGGGCCGACGCTCGTCTCGACCGCCATCGCAGCGTCGGGTGAGAAAGACGGATAAGATAGCTCTCCTTCCCGCCAACGAACGAGCGGCCCTCTTTGGCGAGACCGGCGCTGGCCGAGATGTCGCCAATAAGATCATAGGAAAGGACTAGCCTGATGCCGTGCATCCCTGCCATGCTTTGACCGCAAGCCGATAAGTTTACAGTGCCCGAACAATTGATCTAACGCCTAGCGGCGATCGTTCTCCCAACGAGTCCGTTCCCCCAGAGGGGCCCGCATCGCCATCATAGTATGCCCCACGCCCGAAACCTCCCCCGCCCCGTCATCTCTCTGAGCCCGAGTTCGCCCACGATCCGCACCGCCGCCTGCGGCGTCACGCCGACGGCCTTGACGATCATCCCGGTCGAAACCATCGGCCGCGACATCACCAGTTCGATCATCTCCGGCAGTTTTGACGATGTGCGCCGGCCGATCAGGCGACGCTCCATGGTTTGCCGGGCAAGGGTCAGCCGATCGTGTTCCTTCAAGCCGAGCTCGGCCGCAGCGGTGATGCCCGCGAGAATGGCCAGCAACCGGGTTTCGCGGTCGCGATTCCGGCGACGATCGACGGGAATGGATTTCAGGCCGAGATTGATCGCGGCAAGATGCGCGCCAGTGGTGATCCCGGCCTGCCGCAGGATTGAGGCGGCCAGTGGCCGGCCGAGCCAAGGTGCATGCTGCAGCACCTCCAAACCGTTCCAGGCATCGAGGGCGACGATCGCCTGCAGCACCGGTGGAAAATTGTCGAGCTCGCGCAGGACGGCCCGCCATTCGCCGAGCCGTTCGTCTTCATCCCAATCGAGATCATAGACGAACGGATCCTTTTCGCGGGAACCGATGCGGTTCGGCGTCTTTGCCTGTTTGATGGCCGCTTCCGATCGGGCCAACACGGCGTCAATGGCAGCGAATTCTTCCGCAAGCGGGCCGGCATCGTCATCGTTCTCCTCCCCTCCCTCCTCCAGCCGCATCGAAATCCGTCGCTGCACCTTGGCTCCCGGCGACCCCGTCACCAGATGATGGTGCAGGCGCGCCGGCGACGAAGTCGTGCCCGCGGAGGCTGCGCAGACCGTCGGGGCTGAGCGCCCAGCCGAGCGCCTGCGCCGCAATCCGGCGACGGGTCTTTAGGACGTCGCGGGCGATGGTCAGCTCGTGGGTGGGCGCGCGGATATCGGCCGCGGCGTCATGCAGCACCAGGTCTTCGAGATGCACCAGCTCGCCGTCGATCCAGAGCGAGGCGCAGGCATCGGCAAAGTGGGATCGTTCGATCCAGCCCTGACCGACCGGCGAACGGGCGATGCGCTCGTCAAGCCGGCACAAGGTCGAGCCGGCTTCGGATATCGACCGCAGCAGACTTGTGATGGGTAATCCGGCGAGATCGTAAGACATTGAAATCATGATAAATGATTTTTTAAACGAACGCTATCTCATAGCAAGAGTTCATTACTGCCCGCTTTTGTCGGAACAATGCATAACTACTGATTTGTATTTCTTATCGGACGTGACATATACGCACGGCAAAGCGGTCATATCCATACCTACAGAGAAAATTTGGGAGGTCCCGATGCCGCAGACCAGCTACAAGGTCAGCGAAGCGCGCAAGAACTTCGCAGAAGTTCTCGGATGCGCCAACCAGGACGAGGATATCGCTGGCATACGCGGCAACGGAGTTTATGCCCGCATCGGTTCAGCGGCCGATGGCGGCAAGCGTCCTTTTGGCAAGAGGGCCAAGGCGGTCACAGCAGATGTGCTAGTGCCGATGCTGGCAACCTGTGCAGACGAAGACCTTCGTGACGTGAGAGACCGGGCAATTCTGATGGTGGGTTTTGCCTCGGGCGGTCGCCGCGGCAGTGAGATTGCGGGTTTGCGAAGGAAGCAGCTCACGGTCTAGCCGCCAATGGCCGTCGCGCGGTGGCCCTCCCCTCCCTCTCTCGCCATCTATCTGGGTCGCACAAACGTCAGGGGCAGAGCAAAATGAGATCGTATATCTAACAGGCCGTCCGGGGATGACCTCAACGCCTGGCTTGTGGCTGCCGGGATCGAGACGGGGAGGATCTTTCGGAAGATCGATCGGTGCGGCAACATTTCGAAGCGGGCACTGGAGCCGAAAGCAGTCAACCAGATCATCAAGCACAGACTTGGGTTTGAACGATCCGGCCTTGCTGGTCGCCTTCGAGGCGGCCTTTCTCCAGCGGCTACATCTGCAGTACCGGTACCGTGACGCAAAAGGAGCAGAAACCATCCGACACGTTGAACCGCAGGCCCTTTTGATCCTGCCGCCTCTTTGGTATCTCGTGGCCTGGGATGCCGCCCCTGAGGGCTTTCGCCACTTCCGCATGGACAGGATCAGCAAGTCGAAGATCGTATTCGGCACACAGTTTCGTCGAAGGCACGTACCCTTGATAATGATTCTTGCCCTTTTGGTGACATGAAACGCTAAGTATTGACGATGAGTGGCCGATTCTCTTTTGACGAGACTCGCAGATTTTCGAGGTCCCGCGATGGCGCGCTTAACACCATTGAAAGCGGAACCTGCCCGTCTGCTTTACGATGGACGGAGCCTGAAAAGGACAATTGGATTTGATTGAGGATACTAGTTCCGGGCCAAACGCGGACGGGGCAGCAAACCTGAACTGTCCAATTCACCCTGTTCTTGTAAGCCGCCCTCAGTGCTTCTCCACCAATCGCCGAGAGCGTCAATTAGTGGCAAGAGTCTCTCCCCGCCGCCGTGAGATCGTATTCGACACGCAGAGGATAGCCGCCAAAATCGGTGCGACGGACGATGCCTGCATCTTCCAGTTTGCGTAGTTCAAGTGTCAACATCTTGTGAGAAATTGTCGGATTTTCCCGGCGAAGATCGCTAAACCGCTTCGTCCCTTGCTGCAGATAATAGATGAGCAGCGTTGGCCAACGACCGCTGAGAATCTGCATGACCTCTTCAATTGGACAGCGGGAAACAAGGCCTTTCATCGGTCGCTCCTGGTAACAAAAAGGTGCGTAATTTACTTGGCGCGGCCGCCAGTTATGGTTCGACTACGCTGCGCAGCGTGATCAACAGAAGTCACGGAGAACAACAATATGGAACCCATACTCATATACGGCTTCCCCGCGGGAAGTTCCATGGGGCTCGTCGCCGCTCTGGAATGGATGGGCAGACCTTACAGGCTTTGCCGCGTCGACATGTTCGGTGAGATGCGCGATCCGTCCTATAAGCGGATCAATCCGCGTGTCGAGACGCCCGTTTTGATCACTGATCAAGGCAACGTACTAACCGAAACCATGGCCATTGCGGCATGGCTGGAAGCCCGGGACACAGAACGACGGATCAGCTTCGACCCACTATCGCGCGAGGCCGACCGGATGCACCAGTTCATGGCGTTCATCAACACAGGATTTACGGGTGCGTTCGGTCCGCTTTGGGCTGCGATGGAAATGCGGCGGACCACCCCAGCGATGCTGGCAGCCATAAAAGCATTTGGGAACGACGGCGTCATCGAGCGCCACGACCGTCTCGAGGAAATGATTGGAGACACCCAATTTTTAGTTGCCGATCACCCGACGCTTGCCGACGGGCTTCTGATCGGGGTCGCCCGCTGGCTAGACTTTCATCAGGTGATCGACAAGGCTCGCTGGCCAAAGCTCGCAGGTCTGAGACGCCGTATCGAAGCCAATTCTGCCGTCATTTATGCGATATCGCTGGAGACCGGGGAGATATCTCCAGGCAATGGCGCTTTTCAGGGCCATGTCGACTTGACCGAAGTGACCGACCGGTTCGGCCCTGAATAACCCTGCTGCGCGCGGCCTGTTCAATATATGCGGACCGCGCGCGAGGTCCGGGGGCGTCGTGACAATTTCCGGATCAAGGGCTTTGTGCCGGCTGGCGCCAAAAGCAAGCGTGTTCTTCGCACGGATAGTAGAACATTTCTGGATGCGCTTTTGTAAATGGCGCGTTCCAGAGGGGTTGGCGGGACCTGCCCTAGCGGCTCTGCGATTACCGCTCGGTGAAGCGGCGCTATTCCCGCTGGATCGAGATGCGTCTCGACGAAATGCTGTCGGTTCTTTCGCGCGAAGCCGATCTTGAATGGCTATGATCAAAAGCATCGTCGTGCGGGCTCATCAGCATGCGGGAGACCGCCGGTCAAAAGGCGGGGACGGATTCCCAAGGGCTAGGTCGGTCTCGCGGGGACTGCGCACGAAAACCCATGCCGCGAGGGAAGGGCGAGCCCTTCCAGTCCGGCTGATCGGCTCTAACGGGTAACGCAACGATATCGGATTTTTTTCGCTCCAAACACCTCAAGGGCAAAACCGATTGCAGCGAAGGCAAGAACTGCAAAGGAGCGGATCATCACGGACTGAAGAGAGAGGTAGCGGAGAATCTTTCCTTCGCGGAAGGTAAGGCGCAAGTGCAGCGGCCACCCGAAGATCGCTGGGAAGAGCACTGACGGGACAACGGCAACGGACCCATTTATGCCCTTGAACTTGGCGCAGATATCACCGCCCAGTACCCATATCTAAGCCCAAAGCACGCCCGAGAAACATCCGCCAAACAGTTCTGGTCTCGGCAAATTCGAGCACATACTTCGCCCGAAGCATCACAGATCGATTTGCACTCTGCAGAACACCGTGGTCTGAAACACCTGATTTCACAGGCACTTAAACCAGTTGACCGCGGTCAACTGACGAATCGGCGACACGTGCGGAGGGGCATCATGCCAGCTAGCGGTTTACTTAGACTGCACCACGCTTGCGCAAGCTCTGGCGGCGAAGAATGAAAAGAGGAAGGTATAGAAGATGTAATGCCGGAAATCCTATCATCCAGCCGGTTTAGATCTCGATGCTTTCCCTGTCCGCTTCCCGCGCACTTTGGCCCTCACTTCGAGGAATCTTAAACGTCCCGAAAACTAAGCAACAGAAATCGCAAATAATTCAATCACTTACATCTGTTGACCGCGGTCAACAGTGTCATGCGGCGGTTAGTCGACGAGGGCTTGCTGTGATGCGCGGCACAGGGATCGGCAAAGGGTAGTGGCGCCGAATTGAATCCGTCCCTGGGCTGCCAAGAAGTCAAGCCGGAGCAATTGTCTGAAGAACACCCGCAGAGCAAGCCACCCCGGCTGAACTGCCAATTGGTTGGCGTTGATTTTACACAGGTTGATTTCGTCCTATCAGCATTGTAGGGCCATTCACCGTTCGCGCAACGAGCTGAGCTTCCCTGCACGAACCGTTGTAACCGGTGGGTGCGCAACTAATGTCCCGTCCTTGCCGAGAATTCGTGGCGGAACCCCACGAATACGGCGACCCGCCCCAGAGGCCGTTCCGCCCACCAAGGGCAGCCTGACGCCTCCGGGATGTGCAATACTAAGGTCAAAGAAGCGGCGGCCTTTCCAAGGACCTCTCTCCCGCCGCCATATCGCGCTACCTCCGGAGGAGTTTATCAAACCGCTCGCTCGGCTGTTGGCGCTGGAAGGTTGCGTTCGCTTCTAGCGATCTAGTGCGCACCAATTGAGTTCCATCTCTACACGCACGGGAGCACCCATGGTTCGGAGAGATCCGGTGTCTTGTTATGTGCGTTCTAAACGGGGCGGCTTGCCACTTCGCCCGCCCCACCTGTGGCACCGCCGCAGCTTCTCGAGACGAGATCGAAACGCGGCTCGTTCAGACATCCAAGGGTGACCATGCCATGATCTTGAACCAGTCAAGACTGTCATGAGAGCGAGTCGGTCCCACACGAAGGCCAGGGAAGAAGGCCGAACCTGCTTTACTTTCCAAACGAGTCGCCGACGGTTCAACCGATCGAAATTGCGTCTACCAATCTCGAATCCCTGTTGCCAACGCGAGCCGCCGGACTTCGACGTCAAAACAGACGCATTCGATGACCACGCCGAGCTCCTTGTGTTTACAAACTAAGGAATTTTCTTCAAAGCCGCCGATCACGGGCTATTCAAACACGGGTCAAGCGCGTCTGCCGCCCTTGTGAATTCACCCGAACAGTCGGCTGGGAACAATCGGACCAGTTCCGGACCTGGTATCCCGTCGATTAGGGCAGGGCTGGAAACTTGCGCATTTCCGTCGTCCAATTGTCGCCGGCGGGAAGGGCTGAAAATCCTATCGCTTGTCTGTCCGTCCTTGCATGCAGCCAGCGCAGTAGAGGGCAGAATGTTTTCCGGCTCTTCGCTCGAGATCGATCTCAACGCAAGGATATAGCTTCCTCAGACTGGGGTTTCCTGATCGGTGGTCTGGGCCGCTAAATTGAACTCTGCATGACCGAGGCCACATATTCTTACTATGATATCAACGGAATTTGCCGCTGCCGCTATAGTGAAGAAGTTACGGGAAATGTGTAGAATATCGGCGCCGGTTTGCAGAGCCGAGCTCTCCGCCTCGCGCTCGGCCCTGCGACACGCACAAGGCGATGTCGCGTGATAGCGCGAATGACAGGGGCCCATCACGCCCCGGCAGTCAACGACAATTACTACCGCTTGCAGTGCGAAATCGCGAACTACACGTTCTCTCCAGTGTAAGCGTTGTGTCTGGCATTCTCTCAGTGCGCCCGTGGCCCTCTTAGACCTCATTCTCATTCGTAAACCCGACCGTCTTAGGGATGCAGAGAAGGTCACCATCCTTACTCGTTCTCTCGGTGTTGATGGGCATACACACGCTTGCGCCGGCCTTTTACACTCGTCGTTTATAGGCGTGTCGAAAGCCCGACGGCCTCAGACTTTTCATCAAGCCCCATCGCAGATCTATCAACGAGCTGTGATTAAAGCTGAAACGTCAAAAAGCCTCGACCTGTTAGAACACGTGCGTGCTCGTCTTCAACCTAGCGGCTGCATTATCCTACCGTCAGTTGGCTGCGACTGGACTTGCACCGTAAAAGTGGATGGGTTTTCTTGAGTTGAGAGGAAACCGGAAGGCCGAAGCAGAAGATTTTACCAAGGAATTCGAGAAGGAAGCGGTGCGCCTGACGCGGACGAGCGGCCGGACGCAGCGCGAGATCGTCCTGGACTTGGGTGTCGGCCTATCGACGCTGGTACACTGGATCGGCCGTAGCCTTGATCAGGCGATGGATGGTCCGACAGAGTCCGCTGCTACCGAAGACATGGCGGCCGAGCTGAAACGGTTACGCCGGGAAGATGAAATCCTGCGGCAGGAACGCGAGATACTGAAGCATGCCGCGACTTTTTCCGCCAAGGAGGAAGCCAATGAAATTCCGTTGCATCGACCAAGCGAAAACAGAATTTCCCGCAGACCGTCTCTGCAAGGCTCTGGGCGTTAGCCAGAACGGCTATTTTGCCTGGAAAGACCGGCCGGCAAGTCGTCGGCAGCGCGAGGACGTGGTGATGCTGGCGCATGGTCGTTCGGCCTACTCGCCTTCTCATGAGACCTAGGCAGCCCACGTATGACGCGGGAATTGGAGGACGGCGGCTTTGCCATCGGTCGGAGGCGAACCGCCCGGCTGATGCGAGAAAATGGCCTGCATGCCCGGCAGAAGCGTCGGTTCAAGCGCACGACGGACAGCCAGCATGCCTTCCCGGTTGCGCCCAACATCATCGATCAGGACTTCCCAGCAACCGGTCCCAATCAGAAATGGGGGTTGATATGTATGGACCCGCGAGGCTGGCTTTATCTCTCCGTTGTCACCGACCTGTTCTCTCGCCGCGCCGTCGGCTGGGCGGTGGGTGACTGGCTGCACCGTGAACTGGCAATCGGTGCTCTTCGAAAGGCCATCCTCATGCGTCGTCCAAAGCCTGGCCTGATCCATCATTCCGACCACGGCAGTCAATATTTGTTCTATCGACTATCAGGCGCTGCTGCGCAGCAAGGGCATTGTGATCTCGATGTCGGGAAAGGAAATTGCTAGGACAACGCCATGGTCGAAACGTTCTTCAAGACGTTGAAATCAGAGCTCATCTGGCGGACCATCTATCAGACGCGGAACCAGGCCGAAATCTCCATTGCCCGCTACATCGATGGACTCTACAATCCCACCCGGTGGCACTCGGCGCTTGACTACCTAAGCGCCGCACAGTTCGAAAGACTGGCAGCATGATCTGAAAATGCCACTCCACTTTTACGATGCAAGTCCAGACCGTTTGCCTTCAAAAGCGCCATAATCATCGGGCCGAGTGAGAACTCCGACCGCTCCGAGCGCCTGGTAAGGTCTCGTAAGTAACCGCCAGCGGAACTGATTAGGTTTGCCCGTTCCAGGATACATCCAATTGCCACTGCCGCGTTTACGGGCCCCATAATTTCACAGGCCTCCTGGTAAGCCGAAGGGCTGACGCCAAGCATCGAGCGAACGACCACAGCTGCTGACATGAGATCGCGCCAGTTCCCGACAGCTCCGCCGGGCCCGTAGTCAGAGATTTGTGGGCATGCCTTTAGGACAATGGAGAGGGAAACGCCTTCAACGGCTTACCCAGCTTGACAGCTCTCTTGTCTTTTTCCCCGCCTTCTTCTTCAGTTGGAGGTTCAAATACAATTTTAGAGTCTGGATCTGAATTCTGTATGTGGCGCTCATTTTGGGCATCATTGGTGTCTACATTTCTTGCATTTTCCTTTGTTTCCAGGCAATTGAGAACCTCCCGTCGCAGTGTTTCCATGTCTTGGAGCGTTTTCCTCACATCAGCTATGGTCGGCGTTCTAGGGAAAGTGTTCACCAGCTCGACGTAAACGTTCTCCATAGCTTGCCAATCTCCCTCGAGACCTTCTTCGATCGCCGCCGTTATAATCTTACGGATGTCTCTCCGGCAAATTGTGAGCTCTTCCTTCGCCTTTCTGAACTGCAACCGAACCGCGATCACCTGCTGCGCCAATAGGGCGAGTTCATCGGCACGGGCCAGAATTGGAGAAAGGTCGAAGCCAAAAGCTCTTACTACAACGCCGTTTTCACCCTTGCGTGCGAAGCGTTTGCCGTTGGCGCTGTCCTTGCGGATAATCAGGCCGGCGTCAACCAGAGCCCCCAAATGGCGGCGTAAGGTCGAGCCGGGCATGCTATGCGCTCGAAGCGACAATTGCATATTCGACGGGAAAACCACTAACTGCGCATCTCCTCGCAGTTCGTTCTCGGGGTAGAAGCTCAACAGCGCGTCTAGCACAGAAAGGCTGCTCGACTGCAGCCCTAACTGTTCCTTCGCAGTTGAAGCGTCGCGGAAGACCTTCCACTTGTTAGCTGATTTGCTTGCCGGGATTTCGCAGACCGCCAGCTGCCGTCTCACAAGGGCAAGCGTCACCGATCGCCGCCCAAAGGGCGTCGTCACATTCTCCGAATACATCATTCTTCACCTTCTAACAGGCAAAAGAAATTCGTTCGCCGAAACGGCGCCTAGACTCTTGACGATGAATCCCGGAAATGCGACTCTACTGGTGCTTAGACAGATAGGGGCTTCCGAGACGGCGACGTTTTGGGGGCTCTTTTCTTTTGCGGTTACGCTTCCTTTGTTCCAACGGACTTTGCACGGCGCTCTTCGAATAGAGCAACCGCATCATTGAGCAGGAACGATGCGAACTCCGCAGCTTCCTTCCTGTCGATCGTAATTTCGAGCTTTGACTTGCTCTGCTTGACTTGTGCTAGTCGCTGACCTGATGATGACGAAAGTACTCCAGGTAAGCCGCGAACTGCGCGGCGCGGTTTGAGGGCGTTGAGAATCGCCTTAAACCGATTTTGCGACGTCATGCTTTGGATTTCTTCTGATAGCGCCAGCTCCACAGAGTTCCGGTTTTCGTCGTTCTGGAGCAACTCCGCGAGCTCTTGCCAGCTGCGCCGCCCAATCCCATGGGCGGGTCCGATCGCGTCAATCAGGTCGGGGGGATAGCCTCAACGACGGAAAGCATCCGCGATAGCTCCGCTTTGTCGACAGACATCGCGGATGTGATCACTTCTCGGGGAAAACGCTCTTTCAGTCGTTGGGCAAACCGGGACCTCTCAATGTAGGAGAGATCCTCGCGTTCGTTATTCTCTTGCCCTTGTGCGATCACCAGCTCTTCGTCTGTCAAGGCGCGGATAATTGCCTTAACCTGCAGGCCGAGGTCCTGGATAGCCCGCAGGCGGCGATGACCGAAGGCAACCTGGTAATGTCCTGACCTCTCAGGATGGGGGCGAACAAGGATTGGTACCTGCTGCCCCTGCTCGCGGATCGACGAAACCAGACCATCGATATCGCCCGGCATGCGATCGCGAACGAAAGACGGCTCGACCAGAGTTGTCTCCAGATCGATGACGACCTGGCCCTCGGCAAGCCGGCGCTCGATATCGTCGGCCCGTGCCTGCCGGGCTTTCTCCTCGCGCATCGTATTGGCGACTTGCCCGACCAACTTGTTATCGAAGGTCGCAGCTTTCACAGTCATGTCGGCATCGACCTGGATCAGGTTTAGAAGGTTTTTTCGGCTCATGTTGCTCGTCCCCAAGCTTTCTTGATCAGGGTTTCAATCTCGTCGTTAACGCTGTTCATCGACTCAATCGCACGGTCATAGGTGCTGCGAGTGAACTGGCCGCGCTCCACTTCATAAAGCGTCTGGTTCGTGAGCCCAGCATCCGAGACGGCAGTAGACTTCAGCATCGGAAAATTGAGAACATGGGCTCCAAAAATTGACCTGAGATAGCCGACCATCTGATTTTGGGGTCCGTCTGACGGCTCGAATCGGGTGATGAGGTAGCGCAACCATGCAAAATCAACGTTGCCCCCGGCGGCAGCCACTTCCCGGAGCAAATCGGCGACCATGGCAAGGAACTGGTTCATCGACATGACGTCCAACATTTGCGGATGGACTGTCACGAGAACCGATGTCGCCGCGGTGAGGGCGGACAGCGTGAGGTAGCCCAACTGGGGAGGGCAATCGATTATAACAATATCGTAGTCATCACTCACATCATCAATGGCATCGCTGAGACGTTGAAAGAACATCACATCGCCGGGCTGCCGTGTCATGAGCGCGCGTGGGGTGTCATGTTCGAACTCCATGAGTTCGAGGTTCCCCGGAATAAGGTCAAGTCCAGGGATATAGGTCTTCCGAGCGATTTCTTTTACCGGCCGGCGGGTCTCGTCGTACCGAATTGCGCCGTACATCGTGTCGTTCGGGTGCACATCGATTTCGGGCTGATGTCCAAACAGGGCGGACATGCTTGCCTGCGGGTCAAGATCAATAGCGAGGACTCGATAACCCCTCAGTCCTAGGTATTGGGAGAGGTGAACGGAGGTCGTCGTTTTTCCCGAACCACCTTTGAAGTTCATGACGGAGATGACTTGGAGGTCTTCACCGTCGCGGCGGTGGGGCAAATATCTTCGATCTGCTCTGCCAACCTTGTCAAGGTGTCGGCGGATTTTGTCGATATCGTCGACAGAATAGGAGCGGCGCCCCCGGCGTCGTACTTACCTCTAGATTGTCAATGTCATTGGAGACCTGGCGGAGATAGACTTCCTTTACCCCCACCAACTTTGCAGCTTCTGACGGTTGAAAATGGCGTATTCCCTTTTGCGCCGTTGGCGGGAACGTGCTCATATGATGAGCTTGCAGCTGAATAGCAAGAGCCGATGAATGCCGGTCAATAAGGCTTACGAGCGTCTCTCGCGACACGGGCGCATCAGCTTTGGTTTTCATGTCTGGACCAGATCTCAGTAACAGCGGTTCAATGCGGGAAAACCATTTTTCAACCGCTGTTACAATAAGCCTCGATTCTGGCGGCTGGGCAAGCTCATTAATGCACCAGTTGCCTAACGTGGAACACCGTGCGGTCCTCCATTGTCCATAAAATCCTTTTGTAACAACATGTTAACGGCTTAACCTTTGCGATCTGTCTCGAGAGGCCAACGAAATATAGAATCCGAAACAGTGAAAGAGGGGTCAGCGATGATGGGCGACGCGCTGAATCAGGCCATCCGGAGGGACAGAATCGGAATCACCGTGTGTGAATTGTATAACCGAGACTTTTCTCCACGACGCGTCGCGGCGCCGGTCAATTGTCGACACTGAATTCGGTTTCACCCATCTTCCGCGCCCCCTGATGCACAGGCCGAGAGGTACTCCCACCCGGTGTGGAACCAGAGGCAGGGGCGATAGGTTTGGGCTCAGCATCAGGGCGACAAACTACTTCCAGTCAGGATCATGTCGCGGTGGTGTGCCCAAGTTGCGGGTAGGCAGCACTGATTACGCAGGTTTGCTGGGCAGTGGCTGGGTATGCCTTGGAGGACCGATCGTCCGCTGCTCGGCTGCAACAAATGGCGCGCGACGAATCTGAGCAGAAAGGCTTTGGGCGCCGGCAAGGGTAGGGGCACCCAGCGGCGGCCAAGCGCGCGCAGTGCGGTTTTCGCTAATGCCGCGTTGATCAGGTTGCGTAATGCCTCGACATCCTGCTTAGTGGAGCAGCTCGGCCAGTCTTAACGCCGATTATCGGTAGCACGGCGGTTATGGTGTCAATCGTCCCGGCGCTTTCTCGATCGAATGCGGCGACGCGCCGGGCTTTTTGGCACTCCCTTTATAGTCATAAGTTTATCCCAATTAGAAGTCTGGTCATTGGTCGAAGGGCTTCCCTCAGCCATCAGGGCCCAAAGGCGGTGGCTTCGATAGAAATTTCCCCGCGCGGCCATCAGCGCCGCGATAGGTAGTTTTTCGGCCGACGATCGCCTCGTCGTTGCGGCGAGCGAAAGAGATGAGTTCCTTAAGCCGTTCGACCGCCTCGGCTGGTTCCGCGAAGATGTTCATCAGTCACATCTCCCACCAAGCCTGCCCATGCCGAATTGCCTCGAACACCAGATCGGCCGAGACGAAGGTGCGATGCTCCAGCCGCGCCTGGGCGGCAAAGAAAATGCCCCTGCGAAAACTCGGAGGAGGCAGGAATATCAGCAATTTGTTGATGTCCGCGGCCATCTGAGGGTGGTTGTTCCAACGCCGGCCGGATCGTCGCAGTCTTGCCGATATTCAAGAGAGCGAACTCCACCTACGATCGGTTCGTCGCCCGTCGCAAGAAAGGGCTCGATCCCATCAATCAAAAAGTAAGAAAGTGAAATTCCTTGACCCTTACACAAGGCCGTACAGCGTCTTTCAGGAGCGAGAATGAACCTTGGGATCGAAAAACACCCAAGCGCGTCCTGACCCATCCATGGCCGAAAGAAGGTCGGTCGTATTTTCGACCGCATGGACTGGGGGAGGAGCGGCAAAAGGGAAGGGCTGCTCTTTGTAGCTGTTTTTGATCTGTGCCGCGCAGAATTGGTGTGACCGAACTTCGCTCGAGACGGAAAGCGTGACAAAGCTCTACTGAGCCCAGGCGCGTCGAAGAAGGGAACAAGATCTGCGCTTATAGCCCAGCTGGGCAATCCGCAGAATCCGGCGCCTCCGGAAGTCACTGCAGATGCAGAATCTCATCAAGTCCGGTCAACCGATACAGAACGGCGAGCGGAGGAGTGAGGACGGGAGCTGCCGGTCGGAAAACACGTGACTTCCGTTCAGCTCGGTCGTGAGGCAAGGTTTGATACCCAATGAGACGTCTGCTGGGCCGCATGGGTAGGGTAGAAGCGCTCATACATAGGATCGAAGCTCGAAAGGAGCTGCGCAAAGCCTGCCATCCTTTGCGCCTTCGTCAACGAACAAAAGATGCCTCCGCGGCTATTCATCATATCGAACACTTCAGACTGTGCCGGATCAAGGCGCTGCCAGAGATCGATAATATGCCCCGCCTGTGCGCCAAAATCCTCTCGCAATGCATCTTCGATGACGGCTTCCAAGGCATAGGTGATGGATGGGGTTTTCGCCGTATGGCTAAGGAATGCGAGGGATTGCCTTAGCAGCCTCTGCTGCAGCAGGAGAACAGGCCAGAGGATCTGAACACCGTATCGAACGCCGATTTCTTCAAACTGTTTTGGTGGCTGAATGACCTCGCGCTGCCGCTCATAAGCTTTGCGCACATCGTAGGCCAACCCAAGGAACGAGCCTTCCTTGTCTTTCACAATCGGCGAGCGCTCATTCACGTCGTGGACGACTTCATGCAGACAGGTCAGGGACGTGTAGTCCCCGATGAGAAGGATTCCGGCGTGATTTTTGAGCAAGCTGTAGGAGAGCATTCAGACCAATCCTTTCAATCGACAAGCAAGAGCCGGATCAGTCCACCCATGGGTCAATGATGTCTATTCCAAAACCTGCGAAATCCTTGGTGTTGCGCGTCGCAAGGGTCAATTGGTGAGCGACGGCGGTAGCTGCAATCAAGCCGTCCATGGAGGCGAGCCCGCGACCACTTCGCTTGGCAAGAGCCATGAGATCACCCCAAGCCAAGGCGACAGGCGCTTCCACCCGAATAATCCGGTTTTCGAAGCGTTGAGGCAGATCATACATAAGCCATTCGTCCAGGGCGTCGCGCTTTCGCCCAGCATCCATCAGCGCGACACCGCGGCGAATTTCAGCAATCGATATGATGCTGATGAATGTCCGGTCTTCGTCCAGGCAGTGGAGCCACTTCAGGACGCTTTCAACGGGGCGAGGCTTCGTAACTTCCGACAGAACGTTCGTATCGAGGAGTAGTCTCATAGTGACAAGTCGCGCGGCTCGTCGTGTTGTCGCTCAATATCCAGATCGGCGCCACGCAGCGGCGATGCCAACAAGAACTCCGCCAGCGATCCGCGGCGCGCAATCTTCTTCTGCCACTCTTCAGCAGAAACAACCACCACGCTTGGCTTTCCATTGCGAGTAATCGTCTGAGGCGACACCTGCGCTCGCTCCATGACTTCCGATAGCTTCGCCTTCGCTCCGGCGACCGTCCAGCTCATATCTTCGTGTGTTGATGCTTGCATCGTCTCACCTATAACCAGAATGACTATAGTGACTATAGTGCGCGAGACGTGTCTCTGCAAGCGCGTGGTTGGAAGATGTAAGGGAGGGAGAAGTCAAAGCCCCGTATGCGACCATCCATCACTTCGGGAAACTGTCCGGCATCCTCCACATGCTCCGGCCGGATGCCGTGAATAGCGATGGTAAAGGAGGAGAAGCGCATGTCCTTGGGACGAATGAGGCGCTCTTCAATGCGAACAACCCGATTGTCTTCAATCCATGCCAAGCCGACAGAGCAGGCACTACCTCGCTGTTCATTGGCGGTTTCAAAGTCGATCGCGATGGTTTTCAAGATGAGATCCGAGCAGCTTTTGCCCAGCTTCTACCGTCGGGCATCTGATTCTGCAAAAGTGAGAGGCGGCCATTCGAACTGGCTGCACAAGGTTTCATCTAGCCACACGGCTTGAACTCGACAGTCTGACTTGCCGCGCCGCTCACGTCTTTACTCCACTGTGACACTTTGAGACCGTTTGCCGTTCGGGTAAACATATAGTTTTCAAAGGAAAACTCGCCCACAGCATCGCAAAATGCCGACACAACCGATATATCCTCCTGTGTGACTGCAGTCTCGACATCACAGCTGATCTCGTATCCGGAGAAGGAAATCGCGCCCGTCTCTGGGACGTCGAACCGGTATGCAGCCTCCTCGCATGAAAGCTCTGCCCCTTCAGTTTTGTCGCCAAAGCTGGAACGAGACTCAAGGTCTTTAAAAAAGGCAATCGTCTCTGGGCGGAACGTGCCGCCTGTAGTGTATCCCCACCGCCCAAAGCGATCGAGAACCATTTCGGATAGCGTCTTGAACATCTTCTCCGGTGAGCACTCTGGCGAGCGGCATTTATCGTAACCGTCTGCCGGCTTGCCCGAGAGTTTCGAGGCCATGGAATTTCGAAACGCCGGGAACAGATTAAGCTGGCTTGCAGACGCCAGTATTCCGGCTATGGCCGCTTGTTGGGCGCTATCGTCAGCGACGGCCATATACTTCTTGTAATTTTCGACGAAGCGTGGTCGCAAAAACGACCGGAATTTTGGTTGAGAAGTGACGTCGTCAAATTTGTCGCCTTGATACGACAGCGTCAGGATCTGATGAGGCGGTAGCGATATTGCGTACGGGCCGAAGGCGTTGAGGTGTCGCTGATCCACAGCGTAAAGCTCGAACACACCATCCCCATCGATATCCTGAGGAGATGGACCACCGCCATCAAATGTGCCGATTTTGATTTGCTCCGAAGATCCTCCGTAACTCACAATCGCCACCGCGCTTGTGCAGCAGTGCGCTCCGCCCGAGAACGCGGAGAAATAAATGGATGGTACTTGAGCCTCTTGAAACGGAAACACACCAAGTTCACCGGACGTTCCTTCGAGTTCAACAGTGATCGAGTTCCCTTGTGGGTTCCTTGCCTCCAGAAAAGTTGTTGAAGTACCGTCCCTGTTATCCTGGCCTTTCAGAGCCGCCGTCCATCCTTGTGCAACGAAGGGCTTTCCATAATCGTCTTTTTCCACTCCAGCACATCGTTCAACGGGAGATCAACCGGTTGGGGCGGCGTGAATTTCCCGTTTTTTGCTGCCACTACGCATTCCTCGATGGTTTCAAGCGTCTTAGCCGACCCGGCAAGGGAGTAAGGACCGAGCTTTACCGTCTCAATCTCGAGACTTATTTCTGAGGCTGCCTTCAACGCAGAGAGGAATTCGCCCGCGGCGCCCGCAAGGCTCACACCGGAGTGGTCCTGGAGGCCCTGCATGGTGCCTGACCAGCTTTTACCGTCTGTGTAAATTGTAAATGGGTACGCTTTCCCTGCGCCGACCCAGGCAAGATCTGGACTTCTGAAGACTAGATCCAGCCGACCATCAAGCGAGCCCATAAAAACGAGACCGCCGTCAGTGCGCGGTGTTGCAACGCAGACTTTGTCGTCGGTATTATACCTGATCACCCATCCAGCGTTTTCCGACACGGGGATGGTCGCCATCGCCGCTGTCGGAAAAATAGTGAGCATCGAGGGGAGGAGCATCCACGAGATTTTCATTTTTTAAACTCGAAATTGAATTTTCAGCCCAATTTGGGCTCACCGCTACACTGCAGGTTCAATAAAGCGCGGGTAGGCCAGCGTTGCGGCAATTCATCCTGCTTAGCTCACCAAAACAAGGACGACCGGCGCGCTCAGGCACCCAATCAACAACATGAGACCTGTGGCAATGCGGATAGTCTTAAACAGGCGTGTCCTGTTTCCATCCCAATCGTAGCTCATAGGAATTCCTCCTACCCGATTGAAACAGGGGAGAGGGGGCGGATCAAGCCGGATTGTGATGGCGCGCGATCATCCGGTAGAGGTGTTGCGCTGGGGTCACGATGAGGGAGTGCCACTTCCGTTACGACCCTTGCCCGGTGACAGTTCTATCCGGATCAAAGGCGAGTGTGCTGACGGTTGCATCTTATCGGCAGCCACCCGACGTGGCCATGTAGGTGCTCGAGAACCCATCGATTCAGACAAGCGATAGTGCAGCAGCCTGGGCGATCGAAATGAGCCAGATGACAACAGCGGCAATCGCGATCATCCGTTCGGGGCTCTTGAGAAATGAGAGGAATTCCATGCGGCTGCTCCTTGATAACATGGAGCGTCATTAGTCGAGATTTGGATAGCGCTGCGTTCCCGCGGGAACATAAAAAGATTGGAGGGTGGCCGTTACAGGAGACGCGCTGCCTTTCCACTGCGCCTTGTCGCGCTGTTGTAATAGCTTGACGCTTGCTGCACCGATCGATGTCGCGACTGCTCCATGGCCTCAGGTAGCGGGACCCCGCGATTGGCAGCCTCGGTCAGATAGCCGGACCGCAACCCATGCGCCGAAAACTCCCCAGGCTCCAGCCCTGCCAGCGCCGCCCGCTGCTTGACGATCTGGTTGACTGCACTCGGCTCCAGTGCCCGCTTCGAAACGTTGCCCCAACGATCGATCTTCCGAAAAATGCTCCCGCTCTCAACTCTGGCAGCGGTCATCCAGGCATTCAGCGCATCCACCGGCCGGCCGCTCAGATAAACGACCTCATCGTGCTCGGTCCCTGACGTTTTGGTGCGACCCAGATGGATGGCGAGAGAGGGAGGGGAGGACCACCCTCGACGGCGATTGGCGGCTCGACCGAGAGCTGCTCCCTTCTCAAATCGGCAATCTCACTACGGCGGCGACCGCCCGAGGCAAAAGCCACCATCAGAATTGCCCGGTCACGGATATCGCGTAGGCTGTCCGTGCTGCAGGTGACAAGCATTTTGGCAAGGATGTCGCCGGTGACTGCCTTGGCGCTCTTGCGTTTTCTTGGCCGCGGCGTCGCCCGCACGGCAAGACGTATCGCGGATTTCAGGGAAAGGGAGGAGAAGACGCCCGTCAGCCCACGCCATTTCGTCAGCGTCGACCAGCTGGCAAGCCGCCGGCGCACCGTATCGGGCGCATGCGGCCCGGAGGATCGAAGGAACCGCTGCTCGCGCAGGCTCTGCTCAACCGTATCAGGCATCCCGTGGTGAGGATCGATGTCGCGTTGTTCGGGCTGCCAGAGATGGTGGGCCACGAATTTCAGAGCTAAGGCCTCGGGCGCCGGCCAGGGAGGGAGGCGCCGGTCGCCGCCAGCGACCAGGCCTGCAAATAGGCGAGGTCAGAGGTGAGCGCGCGCAGGGTGTTTTCCCCATGCCCTCGTTGACCAGATGGCGCAGTGTTTCGATGTCCTGGTCGGTCAGCAGTTCTGCCAGTTCGTCGCGGCGGTCAATCGGCAGGACGGCGGCGATCGTGTCCAACGTCTCGATGCGTTTTTCGATTGAGCGCGACGAAGAGTTGCTCATTTCGGCAGTCCGTTCTCGTTATAAAATTCATCGTGGTTGGAAGTTATTCTGTCATCGGCAGGTCTTCCCTCCGCCATCAGCGCCCAGAGCCTGTTGCTGCCCCGATCGAAATCCTCCCGCGCGGCCGTCAACACCGCAATGGGAACTCCTTCCCGGCAGATGATTACCTCATCACTGCGCTCGGCGAGAGAGATGAGTTCCTCAAGCCGTTCGGCCGCCTCGACAGATTCCGCGAAGATCTTCATCAGTCCCATCCCTTACCAGACCCGCTCATGCAAAATCGCATCGAACGCCTGATCCGCCGAAACGAAAGTGCAGTGCTCCAGCCGCGCCTGTGCGGCAAGAATCCGGTCCCATGGATCGCGATGGTCCCAGTCAAAAGACGCTGCGAGCTCGGCATGCAGATCGGTGATGGCCAGGATCTGTAGGCCGCTTTCCGTAACGGCTGCCCGTAGTTCCTGTGGCTTGAGGTCGAGCTTGTTCAATCGCATTTTGTTGTCCAGCTCATAGAACGTGACCGCACTGACGATGATGGCGTTTGCCTTGTCCTCGATGAGCGTTCGTGCCTTCGTGGACAGGCGATCGCTGCCGATGGTCCACCAGTAGACGGCGTGGCTATCGAGCAAAACTTTCATTGCGTGCTTTCCTGATCGTTGGATTTGCCTTGCCATACGCCGGTCTCGTCGTTCCAGTCGCCGGCGTCGATGGCGGCCTGCTCGGCATCGCTGGTATCAAACAGGTCGTCGGGCAGGCCACGGCGACGAAGCAGACCAAAGGGACGTTTTCCGCCGTCAGCCGCTGGACCGATGCGGGCATAAACTTCGTTACCGCGCATAATGACGATCTCTTCGCCCTGGTTGGCGCGTTCAAGGACTTCCGCAAAATTCTTGCGGGCTTCACTGATCTTATAGCTGGTCTGGGGCATCGGGATCTCCGAGATTTGCTCTGAAGACAACAATAACACCTCCCCGCCATGCGTACAAACTGTTCGTACGTGTCACCTCTGATAAGGGATACTTATCGATGGTTAGACATTGCTCCGGCAAAAGCGGCTGGTAATGAACTGTAAAAGGCATATAGCGTTCGTTTAGCAAATCATTTACCATGATTTCAATGTCTTACGATTTGTCCAAATTGCCCATCCAGAGCCTGCTGCGGCCGATTTCGGATGCAGGTTCAGCATTATCGCGTCTCGACGAGCGCATTGCGCGTTCGCCGGTCGGAAGCGGATGGATCGAACGATCCCATTTTGCCGATGCCTGCGCCTCGCTGTGGATCGACGGCGAACTCGTCCATCTCGAGGACCTGGTGCTGCACGACGCCGGCGCCGACATCCGCGCCCCGACCCACGAACTGACCATCGCCCGCGACGTGTTGCGCACGCGTCGGCGCATTGCCACACAGCCGCCCGGGTGGGCGCTAAGCCCCGACGGTCTGCGCAGCCTCCGCGGGCACGACTTTGTCGCCGGCGCGACGGCAGCATCACATGGCGCCCAAGGCATCGTTGTGGTCGACGCCGGCGAGTTGGACGGCAGCGCGAACGGAGGAGGGAGGACGGCGATGATGGCGCCGGCCCGCTCGACGCCGAGTTTGCCGCCATCGATGCGGTGCTGGCCCGATCAGAGGCCGCGATCGAAAACGCAAAGTCGCCGAACCGCGTCGGTTCCCGGGAAAAGGATCCGCTGGTCTACGATCTCGATTGGGACGAGGACGAGCGGCTCGGTGAATGGCGGGCGGTCCTGCGCGATCTTGATGGTTTACCGCCCGTCCTGCAGGCGATCCTCGCCCTCGAAGCCTGGAATTCTTTGGAGGTTCTGCAGCATGCCCCTTGGCTCGGCCGGCTGCTGGCAGCCTCATTGGTGCGTCAGGCCGGCGTGACGACCGGAGCGCATCTGGCCGCGGTCAATCTCGGCCTGAAATCCATACCGGTCGATCGCCGCCGGCATCGCGATCGCGAAACCCGGTTGCTGGCTATTGTCGCCGGCATCACCGCCGCGGCCGAGCTTGGCCTCAAGGAGCACGACCGGTTGACCCTTGCCCGGCAGTCGATGGAACGCCGGTTGATCGGCCAGCGCACATCGTCAAGACTGCCCGAGTTGATCGAGTTGGTGATGTCACGCCCGCTGGTTTCGGCCGGCATGATCGTCAAGGCGGTGGGCGTGACGCCGCAGGCGGCGGTCAGGATCGTCGGCGAACTCGGCTTGCGGGAGATGACGGGCAGGGGAGGTTTCGTGCGTGGGGGATGCTATGATGCAGCTTAGGACTAGATGAACGCGATACCGATCTCATGGCAATGATGCGATTACGTGAATTTACCTATCAATTTAAAGGCCGTCTCGGGGTTAGAACACTCGGAGACATAAGGAAGCGCCGGGAGCTAGCGCGCATTTATCAAGTTCCCGCCGGCACGTCACTCAAAGGAAGTCTTCGTCCGGGATATCGCAGCTGCCATGTCTCTATGACGAATAGTGCAATTGCGGAAGCCGAATGGATTGCGAGCTTTGCGATGCGGGGATCAATGCGACGAAACCCCTTCTCTTTGCCATGAGCACCTCCGACATGGGTGCGAAGAGAGCCTATACCTTGGACCGACGTCACCAGGCCAGAAAGCACGGCCTTAACATCATTTACTATCTCTGGGGCCACGCCTTCCTTTGTGGGGTCGAGGCCGAGCGGGTCTCGCACAGCTCGATAGAGTCCCGAGATATCCTGCTTGGTAGGAAATTCGATGTCCAGTTCGACGAGGATCGATCTACAGACGCTTTCGACCACAGCACAAGCCGCCGTCACAGCGATTTCGGGATCAGTGGAAGCCGCTCGCAAGGCGCGATCAAGATCGCGGCTTACAGTATCGAAGTCTATGCCAGCGGCCATGGCGGATAGCTCGCCTGTGACTGCAGCAGTCTCGGCTATTGCGATGAGCCGCATCGTCCTTCCCGCACGCTCAAGCTTTAGACCATCAAAGAATAGGTGTTTGTTTAGATGCTCAACGACTGCAGCGTGGCGATCAGGCTCTTTGATGAAGTCCCGAGGATCCGCGGCACCTTCGATAATCCGCCGCAGCAAATCCTCATCGTCTATAAAGTTGGCCTCGCGGATCGCTGTCTTGGTCGCGGGTAGTCGGCTTTCGCCTGCAACCCCAAACGAGATGCCATAGTTTCTGAACCAAGCTTCAAGCCGCCAGGCCTGTCGATAAATACCGATGGACGGCTCAACCCCATTCGCTGAGCCCCCAGAAATGATCTCAGCAAGGGCATCGATGGATTGGTCGGATAAATCGATTCGCATTTTCGAATGTTACCATATGATCTAGACGCCACCCTTCGCTCTGGTTTTGGGCGACTGGGAAGAGGCTCCCCCGGTTAGTGCTCCATTCGTCGCGGCTAGAGTCAACGAGGGGTAAAGTCGGCGTTCGGCTCCGGCGACACAACCTCTCTGTTTATATTTTCGACCCAGACAATTTCGCCGCTGGTGAGGTAAACGACGGCACCCCCATTGGCCTGGGTCGCCGTAATTGTTGATTGCCACTGAGAACTGACCCGGTAGCACAGGACAGAAAGATGATCACTGTTACCAAATACGCGAGCTTAACATTTCTGCGGATGCTGCAAGCGGCCTCGTAGGCCTCGGCTCAACGTTTTTTATTTCGGTATGCGGTATCAACGCCACCGGCCTTGAAGCGAAATGGCAACTCTGCGCCATTTCCGGCTTTTGCTTTTGGCTCAACCAAGGTCCGTTTCAACGGACCCATCTGACCAGTCGCACGATCACTTCTTCGGCGACGACCATAACGGTTACGACGATTATGAGTGTCACGACCCCGTGCAGCATGCCATCGAAGCGAACCCTATCCCCGAACACAAAGGTGATCGCTTCCAGGATCACGAATTTGGATAGGAACAGCACCACCCATGCGCCGAAGAACCGCATGAACTTCATGAAGGCACCTTGCCTTGCCTTGAAGAACTCGGCGACATAATGCTCGATGGCGATCGTCGCCTTCAATAGGGCCTGCAACAATACAGCAGCGAGCAACGACCAACTGAAGGAAGCGACAGTGACGCTGTCCGAAAACTCATCGAACAGGCCAAGGACCACGAGGTCGATCAGAACTCCAAAGAGATAACGGATAATCAGTCGCTGACGGTTCGTTGGCATTTCGGCCGTAGCCGGCAGAAAACCGTGGATTTTATCAGCCATATCGCCCCCTTTGAAATTCTGCTGGAACTTGCGATACCGCATGGTGGGCGTCAAGAGAACATCAGGGTTTAGTCGCTCTAAATGCAGGAATGTCCAGGGGATTCGCAAGACGTCATCTGTGTCCAATATTGAAAGCCCGCGCTGCCCGTTGCCGCCGTTCGGATCAGAGGCGGGCGAACTGCAGCAGTTAAGCCATCGGCGGTCATTGGTAGCGCTAGTTACGTACGACCGAACAATGCCACGGCAGGAGTTCGTCGATCCGGCTCTGTATGTGCTGTTGACGATAACGGCAAGCTACCCTGGCAGAAATCGATCGGGCCAAAAGGACATTTTTTCGAACGTCAGTCATAAGTTCCGCACGCGTCTCGCCTTTATACTTGGCCAATTTGACGAGGCGGTGGCGGGCCGGGACAATCCTATTCCGCGAGAGCAGCAAAGGATCAAAATCGTTTGCGGGTACAGCCTTCGTTTCTTAGATCTGGTGCGGAATTTAGAGCCTGTGACGAATGCAATTTTTATCGGGCGGCGGGGCCAGTATTGTTTTGTCGTTATTCAAGGTATCGGCTCCTCGATCGCCATCGCCAACCGATCGAGTTCACGCGAATAGCAGTAGAGACCAAACAGTACGGCGACGACCTCGACAGTCGAGAAAGCCGTCCGCGACAAGGGGGCATGACGTCCAGCGCGGGCAGGTGACGGAAAAAGAGGACCGAGAACAGCGCCCCGCCGAAGAAGAAACTGACGCGGCTCGCGAAAGCGCAAACATGTCCAAGGAACACGCTGTGGAACGGAGCGACGACAGGAACCCACGTCAACCTAGTCCAGTAGCACAGGTGCAGGAACGCTGCGCTGCCAAGTGCTGAAAGCTGTTGCGACGGCGGTAACTCCTGCCGCTCGCCCAGATTCGTGACGATCTCGTGGAAAACCGGAAACACGATCCAAAACAATGCTGACGCAGCAATCGTCTGCCCGGCAAGAAGGAGCGCGTAGACAATGCCACCTGTTCTCCAACGCATGGAAACTCCTGTCTGCCTGTTACGCCACTTCAACTTTGGCAACACGCGGCCGCCAGAGCAGTGCGGTTGCCAAAAGCGTGTAGAGGATTGCCGCACCGACATAGAGGATGCGCGTCGAAAACGATTCCGCAGCGCTCCCGGGCAAAGGCGAGACGCCGAGCCCGAACAGGATCAGGAATATCGTCAGTGCGCCCGCATACACCCGTGCGTCCGGTGACCGTGCCGCCGCCCGTCCGCCAATGAAAAGGCAGACGACAAGCGTAATGAGAAACAGGGAGAGCAGGTTGGGTCGAAGATTGAGCGCCTCATAGGCGACGGAGGCAATAATCCCGCCGAAGAGGTTCACGATGGCAAGGCCGAACGCTGCCCTTCCGGTGGCAGCAGCATCAAGCTGCGTCAGAAGTGTTATCACCGTTATCGGAATGACGGCCGCGGATGTCAGGTTATCGCTGGTCAGGCAGATCGCCATAATGGCGAGCAGGATTCCGGTATTCGCCAGCGCCCGCCCGTAATCGGGAGGACAGATAACGGCCTGCTGCTCTGGCTCATCGACGATGGCGGGTTCAGGAAAGACCGCGTGGGCAAGCCACATCAGCACCGCACCGCTGATCACGCCCAGGAGCAGGATCGACAGGATAGAGGCGGCTAGTTCCTTGTTGAGAATACCGAGCAGCGGCACGATGACGCCCACGATCAGCACAAGGGAGATAGCGGCACCGCCCTTGCCGCTCGACTGGGCGACAAAGCAGGAGAAGTAGAACAGGCCAAGCAGAAGTAGAAAGCTGGCCGGGTGTTCGCCGAACCACGATGTCAGGATAGACATGACCGTGCCGACCACGAAGATGAGGATCGCCATGCCGAGGGTTTTGGCAAAAGGCATTGGCGCGGTACTCGACAAAAGGAATTGCGCCGCAAACAGCGGTCCCAGAAACGGAACGAGCGCGCCCGATGCAACCGAGGCGGTGAAGCCGAGGGAAACCGCGAGCGCCACCCGCAGTCCCTTGCGTCGTTGCGCGGCTAGGGCGCTGTCAATTGACATAGGTCAGCACAGACATGATCCGGATCCAGAGCGATCCCCAGGCGTTGGTGACCGGGTGGTCTCCGGTGTAGATCACCACTGTCGCCTGCGAACCGTAACGGACGCCCTTTGGTCTTCCGTCATCCATGACGAGCCGGACCGGAAAGCGCTGCGCTTCCTGCACCCAGCCACTATCGTTTCGGATCGTCGGAAGGCCGGTGCTCGGATCCGTGCTTCCCTGCGATACGCCGAGGCCGACGCTTTCGACCGTCGCTCCGAAAATCTGCCCCGGAAGCGCATCGAACAGGACCTCTGCACGATTGCCGATCGCAACCCTTTCGAGACTGTTCTCCTTGAAAGCAGCCGCGATCCACACCGTTCCGACGTCAATGAAGGTCATGGCGGATTGTCCGGCACTGACCACCTTGCCGATGGAAAGTTGCAGATTGGTAACGACGCCTATCGAAGGCGCGCGCGCCGTTGTTCGCAGCAGATCGAGCTGGGCACGTTCCAGGGTAGCAAGGGCCTGCTTGAGCTCCGGATTGTCGTTCCCCGCCGGGCCAAGATCGGCCTGCGCACTGACAAGGTCGGCTTCGGCCGCGGTGACAGCCGCCTGGGCCTGATCGAATGCCAGCTGTGCTTCGTCCAGTTTTGTATTGGCGTAAACGCCGCGTTTGGTCAGCTCGGTCGCGCGGCCCAGTTGTTCGCCGGCATTGTCGCGGCTGGCTTGCGCTTGAACGAGCCTTGCCTGAACGGCATCGACCTGTGCCGTCGAAGCCCCGATCGACTGGCCGACACGAGCAAGAGCCGCTTCGGCTTCCGTAACAGCGATCTGGTAGCGGGCCGGGTCGATGCGAAAGAGAACCTGATCCGGTTCGACTGCCGCGTTGTCGGTCACGTTCACCTCAACGACCCGCCCCGTCACCTCCGGCGCGATGCCGACGACATAGGCCTGGACCTGGGCCTGCGACGACGAAGGCGTCCGTCGTTCCATGAAGACGGAAAGGACAAAGAGTATCAGCCCCAGCAGGACGACAATCAGCGCGACCTTTCGCAGCGGATTGGCTGTTTGTGCTGAGGGTGCCGGGTCGGTGAGAAGGTCGTCCGATGCCACTGTAATGTCCTTGCTCTACGTGAGACGATACGACACAGCTGTCGCGGATGAATAGCGCACGGATCATATCCAGAAGTCCCTAACCAGCGCGAAACGCTGGCTATGAATATCAGGTCGCCTAAGATCTGCAATCCAGAGATTGGGTCGCACAGCGGATGCCAGTTTTCGAATTAGCTCCAACGCATATGGGGCTTGCCACGCTTAAAGTGCCAATTCACGGTGACAGGGTCGAGGACTGTTTCAACATCTTGGGGTCGTCGCCGACGGGTGAATGATTTACCCTGCGTAAAGAACGGACTAGCACGATTGCTCATTCGGCATTAGAGCACACTGAAGCACCAGCGCGGGGCGCTGGTCGCGCACAGCTTGAGGGATTTCGGATGGAGACTAGTAAACGACGCGGCGAGCGCGTCCGGTCATCCCTTGGCATACGGTTGCTGGCATGCGCTCTGATATCGGTGCTGGCCGGGTGCGGCGGCCATCGAAAAAACGTGCTCACACCCGTTGCCGATACGGCACCGCAATCGCACAGGGTCGAGATGCTGATCGCAACGACACGCAGCCCATCGGTCAGTCGCGGCGAGATGTTTACCGGCGAGCGGGCACGGACACCTAATTTTGCGGACATCACGGTCTCTGTGCCGCCGGACGGCGCACGCAAGGTGGGCGAAGTATCCTGGCCGAAGAAGCTTCCGCCAAACCCGGCCACGGATTTTGCGACCCTCAAGGCCGACATGATCGACATAGATGCGGCCAAGGCCTGGCTTAACACGTCTGTCAGAAAGACGCCCGATGGTAGCGCGCTCGTTTTCATCCACGGGTTTAACACCAGGTTTGAGGACAGCGTCTACCGTTTTGCCCAAATCGTGCAGGACTCCGGTGTCCGCAGCGCACCGATCCTCGTGACATGGCCATCGCGCGGCAGCCTGCTTGCCTATGGTTATGACCGCGAGAGCACCAATTACACCCGCAATGCGCTGGAAAACCTGTTCCAGTACCTGGCCAAGGACGCGGAGGTGAAGGAAGTCTCGATCCTCGCTCATTCAATGGGCAACTGGCTGACGCTGGAAGCGCTGCGGCAGATGGCGATCCGCAATGGTGGGCTGCCGGCCAAATTCAAGAACGTGATGCTGGCGGCTCCCGATGTCGATGTCGACGTCTTCCGTTCGCAGATCGTTGATATGGGCACACCGCACCCGCAGTTCACGCTTTTCGTCTCGCGCGACGATCGGGCGCTGGCGGTCTCTCGCCGCGTCTGGGGCGATGTAGCCCGTCTCGGTTCCATCGACCCCGAACAGGCGCCCTACAAGCAGGAACTGGCGGATGCCGACATCAAGGTCATCGATCTGACCAAAGTGAAGGCGGGCGACAGGCTCAATCATGGAAAATTTGCCGAATCGCCGGAGATCGTTCGTCTCATTGGCGCGCGGATCTCGGACGGCCAGACCCTCACTGACAACCGTATCGGGCTTGGGGACACCATACTCGCGGCGACAACCGGCACTGCGGCGGCGGCAGGAAACGCTGCAGGGCTGTTACTCGCGGCCCCGGTCGCCATCGTCGATGCGAATACCCGTGACAATTTCTCGAGCCAGCTCGACGCGCTAGGGCCAGCCGGCATGTCCCGGTCAAAACCACTGCCAAAATGCCAGGCCGCCTCGTCTGTAAACTGCAGGAAACAATGAAGATGTCGCTTTCGATCCGGCTATCCGCCGCCATTCGTATAGTTCTTTGCGGGCTCGTTCTGGCGTTTGGACTTCATGTCTATTCATCACCGGCGTCGGCCCAGACCACGGCCACTGATCCTGCCCTGGAGGAAAAGGTACAGCGCTTCCTGGAATTGGTCGAAGACCCGCAAGTTCGTGCATGGCTGCTGAATGCGAAATCGGCCAAGGAAACGACAACACCCCCAGTCGTGGTGGACAAACCGGTCTCCTATGCGAGTTTCGCGACAACCTTTCGGGCACATGTCGCGCTCCTTGTTGAAGGCATGCAGGCATTCCCGGCAGAATTCGGCAAAGCCGCGGCGGTCCTGCAAAACGAAATCGACACCAGCATCGGGATACGCCCAGTCTACTTCGTGATCGCATTCGTCGCTGCCGGTCTGGCTGCCCAATGGTGCTTCTGGTGGTTGAGCGCGGGCTGGCGCGCCTGGATTGCCTCCCTGCGGGTATTGACCGTGCGCGAGAAGCTCATCGCGATTTCCGTCAGACTGCTTTGGGCAATCTGCTCCATATTGGCCTTCGCGCTTGGCAGTATCGGCTTTTTCCTGGCATTCGAATGGCCACCGCTGATCCGCGAGATCATCGTCGGCTACCTTTTCGCGGTGGTGATCTTCCGGCTCGCAAGGGCCTCTTTCGATTTTCTCCTTGCACCGCCCGGATCGGGTGGTTTTGCCCATGCGGAACGCTTCCGCGTTGTCCCCGTCAGCGATCAGTCGGCCGCCCATTGGACTAAACGACTTGGCTATATCGTTGGCTGGTACGCATTCGGGTCAATCACCGTTTACCTTCTCCGGGCGCTTGGCTTTGCCGAACCGTCCCTGCACGTCGCGGCCTATGCGCTTGGGATCGTTCTTCTCATTCTCGGTATCGAAGCGATCTGGAATCGGCCGGAAGCCATGCCATCCGTTGGTGAGGCGACCCGCTTTGGCCGTATCGGCATGCGTGCACGCAACTGGCTTTGGTCGGTCTACTTCGTTTCGCTCTGGCTTCTCTGGGTTGTCGGAATGATGAAGCCGTTCTGGATTGCCGTTGTCGCGGCAGCGCTCCCCGGCGCAATCGCCCTGACACGGGCTTCTGTCGACAATCTTCTCAGAAACAATATTGTCGAAACCGGTGCCGACCCAGACTCACCTTACAATGTCGGTACTCAACCCGACACCGCCCTCCCTACAGCAATTGAGGTTCAGCCCGGCTCAGATACTCTGCCGGATGGATCTGTCATCGCCAATCCCGATACTGAAGCCGTCGTCGTGGTCCAGAGCAAACCGGGCGTCATCTCGGTCATGGTCGAACGCGGCATACGCGCTGCGCTCATCGTCGGGGCAATCCTTTTCCTGGCTGACGTGCTCGAGATCAATCTGACCGGAATTACCGAGCAGGATTCGGCGGCGCGACGATTGATGCGCGGGGCCTTGAGCGCCGGCATTATTCTGCTGGTGATCGACCTTGTCTGGAATATCGTGAAAGTGCTGATCGACCGGAAGCTTGGCGAAACCGAACTCGCGCATGCGCATGGCAGCGAACGCGAACGACGGCGTGCCCGCATCCGGACGCTTCTACCCATTCTCAAGAATGTGCTGATGATTTTGTTCGTGGCAGTCGCCATCATGATGGCTTTGTCAGCGCTGGGCGTCGAGATCGCGCCTCTTATCGCAGGCGCCGGCGTGGTCGGCGTCGCCATCGGTTTTGGCGCGCAGACGGTCGTCAAGGACATCATCAGCGGCATGTTCTACCTGCTCGACGACGCCTTCCGGGTCGGCGAATATATATCGAGCGGGTCCTACAAGGGCACTGTCGAATCGTTCAGCCTGAGATCGGTGAAGCTTCGCCATCATCGCGGCGCGATCTACATCGTTCCGTTCAGCGAGCTCGGCGCCGTCCAGAATCTCAGCCGCGACTGGGTGGTCGAGAAGCTGACGGTAACGGTCGGCTACGATACCGACGTCGACAAGGCGCGCAAGATCATCAAGAAAATCGGGCAGGAACTGCTCGCCGATCCGGAGCTTGCGCCGATCACCATCGAACCGCTTAAGATGCAGGGCATCGACAGCATGGGCGATTCAGGCCTGATCCTCCGGATGAAATTCACCACGATTCCCGGTGAACAATTCACGCTCAAGCGACGCGCCCTGATGCGGATCAACCAGGCGTTTCACGACAACAACATCAAGCCTGCGTTCCCGACGGTGCAGGTCGCAGGAGGGGACAGCAGCGGCAACATCGCGGCTGCCGCCCAACAGGCACTGGCCAAACACAACGAGGCTCTAGCCGCTGCGAACCGCTGAGTTGGTCGATCTCGCCCGTCGTTTCATGGGACGAGTGGCCGGCATATCCGAACTGCGAGTGCCACTGAAGGCCTATTCTGTTGCGACGAGGTCCTGAAGTCCGATTCGATCATTGGAACACGCTTGGAATTGCAACTACTTGGTCGCAGCTTATTGGTATCGTAACATGTCGCTTGAACATTTAAGTTTCGGTAACATACATTGCATTTTCCGCTTGAAGTTCTGATGGCCAGACTTTGTGATCTCCCGGAAAACTGATCTGAACTAGCGCGCCTTCACAATATACGGATCTTAGGATCGCTCGCAGGACAAGGAGTATTTGGAATGGCCGGACGGTTTCAATTATTAGTCGTCACGGGTCTGTGCTTGTCGCTGGCCGGAATACCAACGGAGCGCTACGGCTCGCCGCCGGCCTTCGCCCAGGATACGGCCGCTGCCGCTGCGGCCGCCTCAGAAGATGAAACGCCTGCGCCGCTAACCGAGGAAGAACTCGAGATCCTTGTGGCACGCATTGCGCTCTACCCGGACGAACTCGTTGCGCTTGTCTCGTCCGCGTCACTGTACCCTTTGCAGGTCGTTGAGGCCGCCCGTTTCCAAGACCAGCTCAAGAAGAATTTAAAGCTCAAGCCGAAGTCGACGTGGGACGGTAGCATCGTCTCGCTTCTAAACTATCCGCAGATCGTCACGATGATGAGCGACGACCTCGACTGGACACAGTCGCTCGGGGCTGCGCTCACCTACCAGCAGAAGGACGTATTGATCGCGATCCAACAGTTGCGCGACAAGGCGGTCGCCGACGGCATCATCAAGACCGACGACAAGATCAAGATCAGCCAGGAAAACGACAATGTCGTCATCGTGGCTGCAAACCCGGAGAAGATCTACGTTCCGCAATATCAGCCGGAAATGCTTTACCAGCCCGGCTATGTCGCGGCGCCGATCGCCTATTATCCCGAGCCATACCCGAGCTATTATTATCCGACCGCGACTTTCTTTGCCGGTATCGTGACGGGCGCAGTCTGGGCCGCGGCAGTAGACTGGAACCGTTGGGGCGTTGCAGGCGGGCGCTGGAACGGCAATGTCGATATCGACTGCAACAAATGCTTCAACAACATCAACGGTAAGGTCAACATCAACGATCTGGACTGGAAGAACGTCGACCGCAGCAAGATCAAGTTCAACAAGAACCAGTTCAACAACATCGACCGCACGTCGTTCAGGAACAACATCCAGGCGAACGGCGACCGGAACCGGGCGAATGTCATCGGCAACGACCGTGTCACGAACATCCGCATTAAGCCGGGCAACATCAGCGTGAACGACGTCCGCAAGAGCAAGATCGATGCCGACAGGATCAACCGGAACAAGCCGGAGAGGAAGGCGGCGCAAGCGGCTCAGAACCGCAGACCGGAAGCACGGTCGACCAAGGCCGCCGGAAACATCAAACAGCGCCCGAATGCCAAACGCCCTGTGGCGAAGGCGAAGCCCGCAACTCGGATCGACAATCGTGCACGAAAACCATCGGCGCTTGGAAACGTGGATCGCGGCAGACGCACACAGATCCAGTCCAACCGGGGAAGACAGGCCATGAGCGGCGGCAACCGTGGTGGCAATCGGCAGATCCCTCGTGGCGGCGGTCGTCGTCGTTGACCCCTGAAACAAGGAGAACAGCCATGACAATGTCAGTTAGAAACATGCTCCTGGGTTCGGTGTTCGCTGCCGTGCTCTTAGGCGCCCCGACTATTGCGGGTGCTGCCGATCCATCGGACGCCAAGGTCATCTCCTCCTTTGCCGCGCCGAACGATCCGCCGGTGTTCGACACGCCGGAGCAGGCCATTGATGCCTTCAAGGCGGCGCTCGGAGCCGACGACTTCGACACGTTCGCGGCCCTGCTAGGTCTCGACGCCGCGAAAACGAAGGCGAGCGAGGGCGTGATGGATACCTATGCCGAGATACGCGACGGTGCGAAGCTCAAGGTGCTCGTGCAGGATGTCGATGGCCGCAAGATTGTCGAGATCGGTAACAAGCTGTGGCCGCTGCCTTTCCCGGTGGTGAAAGGGGATGACGGAAAATGGTCGTTCGATACCTATGCCGGGTTCGAGGAGATCATCAACCGCCGCGTCGGTGAGAACGAACTACAGACGCTCGCGACGATGCGAGCCTATGTTGACGCCCAGAAGGAATATGCCGCCGCCGACCGCGACGAGGACGGCGTGCTGGAATATGCCCGCAAGCTGATTAGCAGCGACGGAAAGACGGATGGCCTTTACTGGTCGCCGGACCTCGGCGAGGGCGAGAGCCCAGCCGGCAACGCCCTGGAGGAGAGTGCGGCGCTCGACAAGGCTAAGGCTGGGGACGGCTATTACGGCTATCGCTACCGGATCATCGAAAGCCAAGGACCCAACATCGCGGGCGGCCAGTTCGACTACGTCATCAACGACAACATGATCGCCGGATTTGCGCTGGTCGCATGGCCGATCCGTTACGGTGAGACCGGCGTGAACACGTTCACCGTGAACGCCAACGGCACGATCTACCAGGCCGATCTCGGTCAGACGACCGAAACGATGGCGGCGGGGATTAAAACTTTCAATCCGGACGATCATTGGGAGGTGACTGCGGACTGAGGGATGACCTGACGGACTATGAGCCACTATTGGATGACAGGTGCGCTCCGTGTCGTCGATATCTAAATCGCACCCGCCATTGCCATGTCGGTCATCGTGCTTGACTTGATTTTCGCTGTCATGATGATCATCATGAACTTGGTAACGGGTCGCGCCTTCTCGCGGGAGCGTTCCGGTATGGCGAGCAGGAGTAAAACGCGCCCGGCGCAATGACATTCGTATGCATGATCATCGTGCTCGTTGGAGTGGCGCTACTGCTACCAAACACCTTGTGTACGGGCAACGGCTCCTTCAATTCACCGCAGGCCACTATCATCTCGATCCTCATGTTGATCGGCTACGGCGGCTTACCGTTCTACCGGTGACGAGGCCGAAGGTACCTCGACAACTCAGGATTTGTGCAAATCCTGCTCTTCGCGGTTCTTGGACTGATGCTGTTTACAGTTTGAAATTTCAAGCGTGGTTGGAGCATGCTTCGGCGCACAGATGGCGACTAAGAAGTTGATAATCCGGTCACCAAACGCCGATCGACCGATCGGCGCCATCTCTCGGGTTGAATTCGCGCTTAGCAGGTTTGAACATGAGCGCGAAAATCATCGCAATCGGCTTGCCGATGCCAACCTTCTCGTTGAGGCGGATGCGGCATTGTTACCCGAAGAATGCTGCAACTTGCCGATATCGCCGATGCTCCGCCAGATGATCCTTAGGGGTGGAGCAAATTGGTAAACTTATATATTAATGCTCGTGCGTGGCCGATTTGATGACGTAAGCGGGATATGATGTTGATAAATATTGAATTCGGAACCGTGTCATGGCGGTGTTTGCGCAGCACTTATTGCAGTCACGGATAGAGATTGTCCCTTGCCTCTCAAAGAATAACTCCCGAGCCGCTCCGTTGTCGCGAAGGTCACTGACTTAAATTGGTTCAGCAAACTGTCCGAGATGAGAAAGTCCTTACCAAGTTCGCGGGCAAGCCCCTCGATCCTCGCTGTTGTGTTCACAGTATCGCCAAAATACGTAATTTTACGATGATCCAGGCCGATTTCTGCAACGATGACCGGACCGCCATGCAGAGCAGCCCGTAAGCGAGGCACTTCTCCGAATTCATTGATCCAGAAGCTTTGTTTTGCCTGTATCGCTTCAAGGATGTGCAGGACACATCGAATGCATGCGGAGCGGTGGATCCCCTTCTCGAAACGCCATGTGATCAAAGCCGCATCACCGATATAGTCGTCAACGGTGCCATCAAATCGACGGACCGATAACGCAACTGTTTTCAGGAATTCACCGAGGTACCGCTGGGTGCGTAAGTCGCCAAAGCGCTCTGCGTAGCTTGTCGATCCCATAAGATCAACGAGAAGAAAAACCCTGTTCTCAGGACGTGGTCGTCTGTAACGGCTCAGAAGGAGGCTGGCGAACACCTCTCGCCCGACAAGGTCCCGCATGCGTAATACGAAGACGATGAGTGCGGAAACAGACAAAGCATAAATAAGAACACCGCCATTAGGGAGCACCGCTTCGGACCACGAATCCAGAAAACCAAAAAGCCACAGTAGCGTGCCGACGACAAAGGTTCCTACTGCAATGGTCGCTACGTTGAGAATGAGCGTCATTAGGAAGTAAACGGCCGTAGGAAGCTCCATCAACCAAAGACGAAACCGAGGAAGAACCAGATCCTGCTCGAAGACCAGGAGAAGACCAATGATTACCACCGCATAAGCTGCCCCGATGGGGGCGCGACCATCGAAGACGACGACGCTGTAGACAGCACCACTCGTTGCAGCGATGACTAGAGCCCAAAGCCATCCGAAAAATGAAAATCGACTCATCGCCGCTCCCAAATTGTTCTTTTCGCAAAATCGGTTTCGCCAAGTCAACTGCTAAGTCGTTGCATCCGACATCCATTCCCGCTGTGTGCGGAGAAGCTGACGTAGACCGAACACTGTGCCTTCAGCATGCCCGGCAAGGGCCACTACCTGGTTCTTTCCGGCCAAGTTCCATAAATAGGCGTTATCCTACGAAGAAGAATGTCTTTTCAGACACTTAAGCTATCTGACCAACCTGTCGCCGGTTCGACTCCTATCAAGGCGACGCAGTTACACTGTGTAAGTTGGCGCTCCACCACCTTGTGTCTTGGCACTGGGTGTCAATGCGACGATACCCCGACAGTTTCATGAATACCGGGAAACGAGGCTGTCATCGTTGATCTACACCGAAACATCTAACTTTTGACCGCCGACCGCGGTGCACACGAGGCTGTCGCGGATTTGCTGGCGCAGCCAGCCATTCGCATGGTCGTTGTCGGCATGGTTCGCCCAGACCATTTTCACCGACGGAAAGGTAAGACTCAAGGGTAACGGGCTGACCTCGAGGCCGAGAAGTGCCGCGTAACGACCGGCGATCCGGCTCGGCACGGTGGCAATCACCGGTGCGACCTGCGCCGCCGAGAGCACCGACATATAGCCCGGTGCGGCTGTGATCACGTTCAGTTCCACGCCGGCCATTTCCAATGCATCTTTGATGCAACCCTGCAATGTCTCGTTCTGGGAGATGGTCGCATGCTCGGCGGAAAGGTAGTCCGGGAGCTCCACCGGGTTAGACAGAGGCAGCAGCGCCGGGTTGTAGCAGCATGCCATTTCCGGTTCGTACAATGTCTCGAAGGACCGGCGGCTCGTCTTTGTGTAGGTGCAGCCGACCGCGATGTCGATACCGCCATCTTCCAGAGAAGGCTCCATTGCCTCGTAAGGAAACACTCTGGCCAAAACCTTGAGCCCGGGTGCGTCGCGTCGCAAGCGCATCGTCAGCTCGGGAATTAGCAGCAGTTCGATTTCCGGCGACATGGCGATGCGGAACGTCCGTTCTTCCGTCGCAGGATCAAACGCCTGATTACCGGTCAACGCCAATTGCGCCTGGCGCAGGGCATGGCGCACCGGGATGGCCAAACTGCGGGCCCGCGCTGTCGGCTGCATCACCTGGCCTACCCGAATGAACAATTCGTCCTGCAGCAGGACCCGAAGTGTCGATAGGGAATGGCTCATCGCGGGTTGCTGGATCTTCAGCCGTCGAGCCGCCCTAGTGACATTTCCTTCCGCGATCAAAGCGTCGAAGGCAACGAGCAGGTTGAGGTCGAAAGAGCGCAGATTGAAATGATCGATAGTTGTCATGAGCCGCATCGATTTGATTGCTACTGGCGCGATACATATGTGCGTTGCAGGTCAGTTCCAAGACCCTCATCAAAGACGCCGATCAGCAAGCAGGAGTTTCCCATGCAGACCCGCCGCTCAATTCTCATCAGCACAGCCGGCGCAGCCCTCGCTGCCGGTGCCATGACCACTTTGCCTGCCGCCGCCTTCGCCAAGGCGCCAATGGTCGGCAAGCAAGCCGTTAGCTTCTACCGGCTGAAATTCGGTGATTACGAGATCACCGCTGTCTCCGACGGCACGGTGAAACTGCCAATGTCGAAAATATACAAGCACATCACCGAAAGCGATGCAGAAACATATCTCGCCGATCGTTTCCAGGCGGGTTCGGAAGTTTCGGTCAATGCTTTCCTGGTCAACACCGGCGAGAGGCTCATTCTGATCGACGCCGGGACGGGCGACCTGATGGGACCGGCGCTCGGCAAGCTCATCTCCAACATCGAGGCTGCGGGTTACAGGGCGGACCAGATCGACGACGTCATCCTCACCCACATCCATGCCGACCACTCTGGCGGACTTGTTTCCAATGGCAAGCGCGTGTTCGAAAACGCGACCCTGCACGTCAACCAGCGCGAAGCCGAATTCTGGCTGAAAGCCGATGCCAAGGCAAAGGCCGATAAGGTTTTGGGTCCGCAGATCGCCCAAGCCGAAAAATGCGTCGGCCCTTACGTCGAGGCGAAGAAGTTTGAAACCTTTGCAGACGATGCCGCCCCTCTGCCCGGTTTTGGCTCGGTGTTGCGGGCCGGCCATACCCCGGCCATAGTGGTATCCTAGTGGAGAGCCAGGAGAGAAGATCGTGTTCTGGGGTGACATCGTGCACGGCGACGTACTGCAATATGACCATCCGGAGGTCACGGTCGATTTCGACGTGGACCAGACGATGGCAGCAGCCTCACGCTCCGTTGCTTTCGCCGAGGCAGCCGATCAGAAATATTTGGTCGCAGGCGCCCATCATGCCTTTCCGGGTATCGGACATGTCAGGCGGGACGAGACCAACTACGACTGGGTGCCGCTGGTCTACAGCGCCAATTACTGAGTTCAGATCAGGCTCCGTCTCAGTGACGGGGCCTGACGTCGATACGGCGTCTACGCTCGAGTGAGCACGCGTCGTGGATAACACAGCGCGTGGTCAGGCCTCACAAGGCAGCGGGCACTGCGGGACTGGTTGAATCAAGATTCATCGCTGCAGCGCCCTGTTCGTGCCAAGCTACAATGTGCGGAAATAGCCCGAACTTGGCTGCATATCCAGATGGGCGGCAATGCTGGCCGATGTTCCGTCAGCGATCAGGCCCTCGACATGTGCGGCATGCCTTGCCTGGCTCTCCCAAACTTCTACAAGCGTGAACCGGCAGGAGTCCTCGAGGTCCTGCATAACAGAGACACCCCGGCAGCCGGGTATCGTGGGAAGGTCGATCTTGACTGTTTCCATGATGTTCTGGAAGCTGGCGAGGCTTGTGGGCAAAGCCTTGAATTGAACGACGACGCTGACTGACATTTTGCATCCCTGTTGGAATTGAACATGGCAGTTCTGGTACGACAGGGAGAAAATCCCGCACAGACCTTTTCCTGCCAAATAAGCACCTGATTCTGCGATTGCACTTTGCGCTGGCGTTAGCCGCCATGCCCGAACAGTGCCTGCATATCGCGGACATAGGCGCGGGGAGACACGCCGAACAATTCTTTGAAATCTCTTGAGAAGTGCGCGTCACTGGCATAGCCGGCCTCTTCGGCCGCCCGCGAAACCGTCGCCGCCGTATTCAACAGCAGAAGGCGCGCCCGTTCGAGACGAACCTGAGCGCGATAGCGCATCGGCGACACGCCGACGCAGGTGCGAAACCGATGGGCGAAATGCGACGGGCTCATAGCCACCTCGGCGGCGACATCCGCAACCGTCAGTCGCGAACTGGCTCCTTCTTCGATGAAGCGCATCGCTCTGACAAGTTTCACGTCGTCGCTCGTGATGGAGGCTCGAAGAACGCCAGCGGCCTCCGAGCGCAGCAGCCTGTAGCAGATTTCGCGCAGGTAGGACGGCGCTAGCATTAAACAGTCAGCCGGGTCATCGAGCGCTCGGATAAGACGCAGGAGGGAAGTGGCTAGATCCGGGGTCAGAACATCGCAAAATGCGGGAATCGTCATGTCTGCTTGCGGCTGTGAATATCCGGTTTCGGCATATTCGATCAGCGTCTTTGCCACCAGCTCCGGCGGCAATTGCAGCTTGAGTGCAATATAGGGCTCTTCCTCGGACCCCTCCACGACGGCATCATAAGGCCGCTCTCCATGCAGGACCAGAAATCGACTCGCATCGTTGACGAAACGCTCATTTTCGACGGAAACCAACTTTGTACCGGATGCGGCGATCGCCAGTGACGTGCCAGCGTTTCGTCCCCGATAATATGGAGCGGCCTGGCTGAACTTGACGATCCACACTCTGGGCAACGGTGTAAGCGTGACGCCTTCACCCTTGGCCATACGCCCCACTGCTTCCAGGCATGCGGCGACGTCAGGCACGTATGGAGAAACGAAGGCGTGAGGCGTCGATTGCATTGCGCAATTCCTGAAGGCCAAGAAAGCCGAGGCGGCGATGGCTTTGCAAGCCGGATGAAAGTCTTCTTACAACAAAAAGGTCAGCGGAGAACCCCGGCCCCTTGATGTTTTAGCAGGGCTGGAACGGCCTCGGTGAGGCGACCTGAACGAAGGAGTGACGGTCTGGCTTTCTCGCAGGGCCAAGCGTCGTTACGCGTTTCCGAATTGGTATATGAACCTCCATTTGTCGTTTGGCAGTTAACCGTGAGATTGCCGCAGTGGTTTTCCCGTTTGGCACTTAATTTGAGATTCTATCGGCCGAGAATCTCAGATTAAGTGCAACTGTGACGAACCAAGTGGAGACCGGTAATTTCCCTGGCTCGGCCCCAAACTGATTAGTCGCCTGACAGAACATCATAGTGAAAGGGTCGTCGAAAGAGTGAGGCTCACCGCCCGGCTGCTTGGGGACCTTTGACCGTGATCCAGGGGCATCGTCAACTTAACGGAATGTGGAATTCGATGTGCGATGACGGGGCATGCCACATCGTGACCCGCTCTATCGCCGCCATCGCTTTCCCGCTGAAATCATTGCTCACGCCGTGTGGCTTTATTTCCGTTTTCCTCTCAGCCTGCGGATGGTCGAGGACTTGCTGGCTGCCCGTGGGATCATTATCGCCCATCAGACAATCCGGCAGTGGTCCATCGCCTTTGTCTCCGTGCGCAAACGTCAAGGTTGCAACGCGCCGATCCACTTGACGCTCCGGTGAAATACAAGATCGCCACTATGTCTGAAAGCTAGCCTTCATAGGGAACAAGTCTGGAAATCACATCGAAAACATCTCTTCCGAGGAAACCGAGTTTATCGTTTCCATTCATGCCCCATGTCTCATCGGCCCGCTCCCAATACCAAATGGTCCCGTTGTTCTTGTCTGAGAGGTCCAGAAGCACCTGGCCCTGTGTCTTCCCCATTGCAGAACCGACCGTGAGCATTCCAGGGGGAATACGTGCACCGATGTCTGCCAGTTTCATGGAGGACGCGAAATCTTGCTGGTTGTTTCTTACTCCGTCGATTGAGTAAAAATAGGCAAATACGATATGACGCTCTCCTTCTTGAGCGCCCATGTCATATATTGCATTGATTCCAGCCTCCATTTCCCCCATTTATATTTTTCGTTTTTAAAGTATATCCGCTTGTATCCGATCTCGGATTGATATTCTTTAAAGCTGTCAGGTAATGTGGTGCCAAGGTCGGCTTCCAACTGGCGGAGCTCCTCTGGCGTTCCCAGTTTTTGTGGTTCGTCCTGCCAGAAAGCGAGAATATCGGGATGAATTTCGGCCATAGTCAAATTCTCCACTCAAACTACCCGGCACGCAAGCATCTGGCTTCAACCGCGTTCGAGGCGTGTGATGACGTCGAAAATGTCTTTGCCAAGTAAGCCAAGCAAAGTATTCTCGCCCGCTCCCCAGGTTTCGTCGACACGTTCCCAGTACCAAACAGACCCATTGTTCTTACTAGATACATTGAGAAGGATTTGCCCGGCTGTATCAGCCGCGGCCGAGCCTATGATTAACATATCAGGAGGAATACGAGAGCCTACCTCATTGTAATGAGCCATCTCTTTGCTAAATATTTCCTGATTTTCTTTCAAATAATACGTATCATAAATATATTCCACGAGAACGGTCTTCTCGACACTCTCAAGATTCACGTCATATGCGGCATGAATTGAACAACGTCCACCTATATCAAATCCGCATGGGCCGTATGTCGTCATGAACTGCTTGTAGGATTCCGGAACCTTTTTTCCTATAAAATCCTCAATCTCGGTAATCTGCGTCTCGCTCAATGGAACGAGGCCTTGTGTTTTCCAATAGGCGATTATGTCTTCAGGAATATCAGCCATATAAACCTCCCGGTCAATATATGTCGTTGTTGACAATCGAATTCCCACCTGAATGGGACAGTGTATTGTTTAAAGCAGGTGGGACGTAGCCTACCTGGCCATTCTCGAAATGATGGAGCGTCCAGCCTGGCCCAGGCTTTCTGATACCATGCTCCACGATGCTCGTCGTCTCACGACCTTAACCGAAACTATGTGCACGCCTTCTAGGTGCACTCAGATGTCTTCGCAAGTCGGGCGCAGGGACCATCGACAGCCATACACGCTCGACGCAAACGACTGGCTTCGCCATCGGCGCAGTCCTACTTCCACTGCGTCGCATCGCCGGCGGCGCAGCCGTACGGTGGCAGGGAACTGGCGAAGGTGGTTTTGAGTTTGGCGCAGCCCCAGCTGTTGATCGGACCAGGCATCGCATTGTGAGCGTGATGCCGATTTCATCTTAGGGGCTGTCGGTGTTGCTGACATAGCGATACCCCGGTCAGAACGACGACCGCAAGGACGATCGTCAGCAGCAGGCGAACCGGCATCGTCAACTTAACGGAATGTGGAATTCGATGTGCGATGACGGGGCATGCCACATCGTGACCGCTCTATCGCCGCCATCGCTTTCCCGCTGAAATCATTGCTCACGCCGTGTGGCTTTATTTCCGTTTTCCTCTCAGCCTGCGGATGGTCGAGGACTTGCTGGCTGCTCGTGGGATCATTGTCTCCCATCAGACAATCCGGCAGTGGGCGGAGAAATTCGGCCGCACCTTCGCCAACGAGATCCGCCGTCGATCATCCGGTCGGCTCGGAGATAAACGGCACCTCGATGAGGCCGCCATTTCGATTCGAGGCAAGAAGCACTGGCTGTGACGCGCCGTTGACCAGGACGGTTCGTCTTGGAGGTGCTGGTGCAAAGCCGCCGAAATGCCAAGGCGGCCAACCGCCTGATGCGCAAGCTCTTGAAGAGCCAGGGTCGAGCGCCGCGTGTAATGATAACCGACAAGCTTCGATCTTACGACGCTCCAAAGCGGGAGATCATGCCCGGTGTTGAGCATCGTTCCCACAAAGGCCTGAACAATCGGGCGGAAAATTCTCAACAACCAGTCCGGCGGCGAGAGGTCCGAATGCATTTCTTCATCTCTCGGAGGTGCACGAGTCGAAACTGTCGACGCTTGATGTGGGCTGAGGCTTCAATACGCAGCCGGCACCCAGTCAGAACAAAATAAACGTGCCTCATCGGCGTTTCCGCCAACTCTAGCGGCTGCTCAGCGGCGGAATTTTGATGACGAAACAGTGGATACGAAAGTCAATCGCTGAAGGCAGCTCGCGCGCCGAGGTACTCATGCGCCAATTGTCTGATGGCATCTTCCGCAATGCCAAATGTCCACCCGACGCTTTCTGCCCTTTGCGCAAGGGCGACAAATGCTTCTGGCATCTCCGGCCCAGCAGCAGCTTCTACGCTGACATTTGCCAGTTGAACAATATCGTCAAATGAGGGCCGAAGTGCTTCGACAGCGGTGTTTAGCGTCGCATCTCGGTCGGGTCGTTGAATGGCTTGCATCGGAGGCATGGTGGGTTCCTTCATCACGCGGCAGGCACGGGCTTTGTCATTCCTCCAAACGTGCGATACCCCAATCCGTTCCAACAAGACACAGCTATGCCGTCTGCTGCACACCCCTATCTCGATGTCGGTTTCGTCTGAGTGATTTCGGGTACGAGCAAAGATGCGGCTATATCGCTCGACATCTTCCTTTTATGGAAAGTGCCGTCCATGCCAGGGCGGCAATCAGGGCACAACATCCAGCGGGGTTGCGAGCCTCCACGGTGCCGAAGACGGTTTGGATCCGGCGTGCCGTATAGTCATTGATTGGCCGGCACTTATGGCAGTCTCATTTTTTGGGCATGACGGCATCGCCGACGCATCATCGCCTACAATGCCGGTCTTATGACGCAGGAGGCGAGGCGACTAGCAGCGACTGGGCCAGTGTCACAATCGTGGCGCAAGATCGGTCACCACTGTCCGGTCACACGCTGCTGCCATGCGCGATACCAAATCTTAGGAACGGATGTCCGCTTCCAAAGTTTAGAAGAGATCATCAAGGCCGATGAAAAAGCTCACAAGGCGCTGGCGAACTCCGGCGAATCCTACAACCCGTTGAGAAGCTTGACCTGGCGCAAGTTGGCAGCGCGACAATTGTGACGACAGCGCCGGGCAAGACCGAAATGTCAGCGATATCAGGAAAAGCGCGTCGGCCCGGCGATCCACGTTCGTTCGAACGAAAGCGTGACGCGGTTGTCTACGTCACCCCACCGCAGCAGCCTCTTCGCGACCGCGCTCAGAACCGGCCTGCAATCGAAGTCGCTCATCATGAACGCCTGTCTCGAGCGCAAACCGGTCCTGATGCTCCCTTGCGAGATGGGCGGCAGGGGAGCCTTGATCCTGACGCTGCATCGCAACACGATCAACCTCGATCTCGCTAAGGATACCAATTTTTTCTGCGATCCCCGGCGATTGGCGAAGTCTCGGATGTAGTCGAGCGTGGTTTCCTTAACGCTGGCGCGGCCCAGCCGGTCCTCCAGCGCCTTGAAGGCCAGCTCGTCGGCGCCGTGCACTTTCCAAATGTTGCGCTCGGCGGTCTTGCCGTTGGGCAGTCGCGCCGTTTCCCGCCCGCATGCTCAAGACCGATCTTCGCGCCGACCTCCGGTGCTGCGTCCTTTATCGCCCGTTCGAAATCGACGCTGCAGACCGTCTGCTGCTGCCCCTGTCGTCTTCCAACGTCACAAAATAGCTGTTGCGGTTTTTCGGGTTGTTCTCATATGGAGCTCTGCCGTGCTCGAGCAGACGTCCGGGGGCCAACCTTTGGCCAGCGTGACGACCGGAAAATTCTTCCTGGCTCGCATAAAGCTGCACGCCGTCGCGATGACGGGTCATGGCGACATAGGTCAGATGCCGGTCCATGGTCTGTGACTCCATCACATAGGCGCGATCGACCGTCGCCCCTTGGGGCTTGAGAATGGTCGTCGCATAGCCATTTCAAAGGATTGGTAACTTTGGGTCGGTATAGAAACGATGCGTTCGTTGTTGTGACCGCGGCCAGCACCACCGTCGAGCTGAACTTGTATTGCGTCCAGTTCGACGGTCTGCACTGATCGTCCTTGAGAAAGATGAATTGGGGCCAAGCCGGCAGCCTCTCCGGCCAGCGCTTAATCCAAAAACCGCATCATATAGACCGAGCTTCGCGGTTCGCCGTGCGGATCCACGAAATGACGGGGCACAATGCCGACCTCCTGCCAGCCGAGCCGGCGAGATATGCGCTCGCTGACGCTGCCCACCGTGCGCTCGTGGCGCCGGGCATGGTCCTCGGCCGCGCGCATCAGGGCCCCTGAACATTAAACGGGCACAGATATACGGTAGCGAGATCGACGTATGGTCACCGGGGCCAGAGTCGAGTGGACAGCGACTTTCCCTATTTATCGCGGCCGTAACTACGGCGTCATTTTCACTCTGCGGAATGTGTCGGGATAATCGAGCACGAGACCTGTTTCGTCGATTTCAAGTTCGGCTGTAAACGCTCGAAACAAACCTTCATAGCGATAGCGGCGTTCTGGCGTCAGGCAGGTGTAACGCTGCTCCGCCCGCTGCGGCAGAAAATCACCGTTGATCTGATCGAGAAGGGGGACATAGGCGGCCGTAATATCTTGGCTTGCCTCTGCCTGTAGCTTCAACCGCTTGATAGGCAGCGTGTTTGTAGCCGGAGTGATCCCGATATCAACATCGATGCAGCCATCCAGGTCGGGGAGCGGCCTGTCCTTGAGGGCGTCGCGCCAGTTTCCTTTGCCATCTGCCTCCACATGCAGATATGGCCCGTCGACATATCTAACGTGCACCTCGCGCGTCCTGAACGCTGAGTCGGTGCGGACGAAGTAGTATCCTCCATAGGCCCCGTGCCGGGTCCCCGCGACAACACCTTCCAGGATAAGGCCCTCGCCAGCATCGGTACAGACGCAATGCTCCAGCCCATTACCATCCCAATCCTGCCATCGGACACCAGCCATGGCGTAACCTTTCACCTTCTATGCGGATAATTGCCGCGTTTTCTTTTTCAGCATTTTTTCGCCATCGGCTCGCAGCTCGCCTTTCGGCCCCACAAACCGGTAAAGCGTTTGTCGCGTGACACCAAGCTCGACGCATAGGTCTGCCACCTTCGTTTCCGGCTTTCCCATTGCTGCCTCAGCAAGGCGCAGTTTCGCCGGCGTCATCTTGAACGGCGCTCCACCATTCCTGCCGCGAGCGCGGGCTGCCGCTAGGCCTGCTTTGGTCCGTTTGTTGAGTTTCAGCACTATTTGATCCACTTTTTCATTTCGCGTTAGCTCACCAAATCCGACGTTGTCAATTGTGTGCAAACGTCTTTATTCGCCCTGAGTGGATCACGGCGAAATAGAAAAGTGGGGGTGCGGACGAAAACTTGGACCACCAGGAGGTAGTTCATGTATTCCTACGCAGACAGACTTCGAGCCGTTGAGCTTTATATCAGGCTTGGCAAGCGACTTAACGGGACCATTCGCCAGTTGGGTTATCCCACAAAGAATGCGCTGAGGGGTTGGTACCGCGAGTACGTACAGCATCTCGACCTGCGTATTCAGCCGGTAGCTCGAGCGCCAAAGTTTTCCGAGAGTCAGAAGCAGGCGGCACTTGAGCATTACCGCACCCATGATCGTTGCATCTCTGCGACGATGAGGGCGCTCGGCTATCCTGGTCGAGGAACTCTGACCGCATGGGTACGTGAGGCCTTTCCGGAGACGCGAACATCGATGGTCGGTCGATCGTGGCGCCCTGCCTATCCCGCAGCGGTGAAGCAAGCTGGTGTCATCGGACTATGTAGTGGAGATGAAAGCGCCCAACAGGTGGCTGACCGGCTGGGCGTCTGCAGGCCGACGTTGTACAACTGGAAAGACCAGCTACTCGGTCATGAGGCTCCTTCCTCCATGAAACGCCGCAAAACCACCCCGCAGGCGCCGGAACGCGAGGAACTCGAGCGCCAGCTTGAAGCCCTCCAACGTGATGTTCGCCAGTTGCAACTCGAGCATGACCTCCTGAAGAAGGCCAATGAACTCCTAAAAAAGAACTGGGCGTCGATCTGCAGATCCTGAGTAATCGGGAAAAAACACAGCTGGTTGACGCCCTTAAAGATACCTATCGCTTGCCAGAACTGCTCGCCCAGCTGCAAATTGCGCGAAGCTCCTACTTTTATCATCGCACGCGCATGTGTCTGGCAGACAAGTATGCCGCCGTCCGGCACAGCCTTGCGGAAATCTTTGAAGCGAACCGTCGTTGTTACGGCTACCGCAGACTACAGGCGTCACTGGCCAGGAAGAGCGTGATCATCTCGGAAAAGGTTGTCCAGCGCTTGATGAAGCAGGAGCACTTGGTCGTGGCCAGACCGCGCCGACGGCGTTTCGGATCGTACTTGGGAGAAATAAGTCCGGCACCCGAGAACCTGATCAATCGCGACTTCCATGCGAAAGCGCCGAACGAGAAATGGCTGACAGACATCACCGAGTTCCAGATCCCAGCCGGGAAGGTGTATCTCTCGCCCATCATCGATTGCTTCGACGGAATGGTCATCAGTTGGTCGATTGGAACGCAACCAGACGCGCGGCTGGTCAATACTATGCTGGATGCAGCTATTGAGACCGTGACCGACGGCGAGGAACGGCCAATCGTCCATTCCGATCGCGGAGCCCATTATCGCTGGCCAGGCTGGCTAACGCGGATCAGCGAAGCGAAACTGGTTCGCTCAATGTCCCGAAAGGGCTGCTCACAAGATAACGCCGCATGCGAAGGCTTCTTCGGCCGATTGAAAACGGAACTATTTTATCCACGAGATTGGAAGGCCATCACAATCAAACAGTTCGTTGCCGAGGTAGACGCCTATATCCGCTGGTACAATGAGAAGCGGATCAAGATATCGCTGGGATCACTCAGCCCGGTCGAATATCGCAAGAGCCTCGGCCTTAACTTATAAAGCTGTCCAACTTTTTATCCGCACCCCCGTCATCGACGGGCTCGATGACCTCGAAGCCATCTAAGCGGAGCCCTGCCTTCAATTTCCGCCAGCAAAGCTTTTCCTGCACATCGGCCCAATTTGCCAGTGCCGTTTCAACGACTGTGCGCTCAAGACTGACGAGGCCTTGCTCCGTATGGACTTTGTGGCCGCCTTCTACCGCTGCTTTTGAGAGACTGACGACGCGGGCTGGTTTGCTGCCGCCCCCGCCTCTATCTTCGAGCCCCCACTGAACTTCAAGGACATCAATATCGCTATGGGAGTGGGTATCAGAAATAACCTCCGCTGCTGCAACAACTGTCATACGGTTAAATTCGCTCATCAATCCCCAACCAACCGCCGCTGAACGCAATCTTGGCGAGCGCCTTGAGCATTGTCAAACGCGTGCGCATGTATGAACGGCGTGAACTTACCCTCGACCGGGACGAAAAGTAGGCCCTATACTCGGAGAAGACCAAGGACACCTACTTCAATGCGAACGTCACTGAACTCGGCTTCCAAACGGTAAACCTGGTCGGGACCGACATCGGCGCGATGGTTGCGTAAGTGGCCTGTCAATGGACGAGTTTTCCGATGAAAACATTGTTGCGGTTATCCAAGCACGCAACGGTATCGTGTGTTTCGGCATGCAAAATCCTTCTGAAACTCAACAAATTTGAGTTCGAGCGCAGATTTTGCAGTCGTTTAGCGGTTCCACGCGTCTTCGCGTTTACAGCCTTGAAGGCACACGACACCGGGCTATGCTTCCTATCAGGTGTCCTTAATACTGTGATCGCCTTCTCAGACGGGTTTTCACCCCTTAACGCTCCCTGCTGCCATTCCTCTCACCACGGTTCCTTGGACGAGCGTTCCCAAGATCAACATCGGCAGCATGATAAGTGTTGCTGCTGCTGTAAGCGTACCCCATTCGATACCCTGGAAGGTCAAGAACGAAGTGATTGTAACCGGCAGCGTTTGCGTGTTCCGTCCGCTGAGGACCAGTGCGATGAAGAACTCGTTCCAAGTGAACAGCACACAGAGAATAAACGTAGCGACCAAACCACCCCGCACGACAGGAAGGATAAGGTGCCAGAATACACGCAATTCGCTTGCTCCGTCCATTAACCCTGCCTCGCGCATCTCCTTCGGCACTTCCTCAAAAAATGTTACGAGCAAGGAAATAGCAAAAGGAATGTTGATGAAGGCATAGATCGCGATCAACAGGCCATGGGAGTTGAGAAGCCCCAGACGCATAGATACATAGTAGGTCGGGATCACAAAGAGGATCGCTGGTGCGATGCGAAGAGACAGCACGAAACCTTCGATCGATTGGCGCCGGGCCGGGGTCTGCTGAACGATCCCGTAGGCAGCAAACGATGCGACGGCGATAGCCAGCACACTTGCGCTGATGGAGATAATCATGCTGTTGGCAAAGCCCTTCAGGAAGACTGGATTGGTCAGGACCTTGCCGTAATTTTCGAGAGTCGGTGAAAAGAGCCAAACTGGCGGCATAGCGAAGGCGTCGCGCAAGGTTTTCAGCGAGGTCGTCACCACCCAGTAAAGTGGGAACAACGTGACAAACAGGATCAGTGCGAGAACGAGAAAGAAAACGAGTTTCCTGAACATCAACGTATTCCTTTGGGCATGGCAAAGCGGGTGAGCACGAGAAGCGCTACATTCGTGACGATGGTCAGGAACAGGGCAATCGTCATGGCGTATGAAATATCAAAGTTGGTGAAAGCAACGGTGTAGCCGTAGAGATTCTGCGTTTCCGTCGAAAGCGCCGGTCCGCCCTTCGTCATAATGTAAAAGAGGTCGAAGGCTTTGACGCTGTCGATAGCGCGGATCAGCGCTGCTACCCCAAGTGTTCGGCGGAGCATCGGCAGAATGATATGCCAGATAACACGAATCTCGCTGGCGCCATCCATTCTCGCGGCCTCAACAAGATCCTTCGGAATAGTCTCAAGGGTTGCCATTGCCAGTAGAACGACAAAAGGTGTCCATTGCCAAATGTCCGCAATGAGGACGGCATAGAGCGCAACACTAGGATTGCCCAGCCAGTCAACCGGTGCAATACCGACTAGCGAAAGCCAGTAGTTGATCATCCCGGATTGTGCATTGAAAAGGAACCGCCAGGTCAGGCCGGCAATAACTGGTGTCATGATCATCGGCACTAGGATCACGGCTCGGACAATCTTCTTTCCGCGAAAATCCTGGTCGAGGAACATCGCAATCGCAATGCCGAGAACGACTTCGATAGAAGTCGCAAGCAGGACGAATAGTGCTGTCCTTCCGAGCGCTTGAACACCGCGCCAGTCTGTAGCGAGACGAACAAAATTGGAAAGACCGATGAACTGCGTCCCCTTCGTGCTCATCAGTGAAATATTGTGTAGGCAAAGCCAGATCGCATACAACAGCAGAGCAGCCGAGGTGGCGGCCAGAAAGCCGATAATAGGCCGATAGAAGTTGCGTGTGGGATTACGGGTGATATGCATGTGATGTCTCATTTCATCCGGGTACCCCGTCGCGCCTGGGAGGGTGCGCGACGGGGTGCGCAGTCCTATCTAGACAGGGCCGCGTTGTTCAGTTCGTTTGCTTCCTTCAGTGCATCGGCAGCCGTCGTCGTGCCAGCAAGCACCTTGGAGACGGCGATGCCGGCATTGTTCACAAGCTCATTGGCTTGCGGCACTGTTGGGATATACTGAGGATTGCCGTTGGCAAGCGAAGCAAGCATCGCCTCCTTGAAGGCGCCGTAGCGCTTGTTGAACGCTTCGCTATTCATTGCGGCTATCGACGTCACACCTGAATTCGGATCTGTCTCCAGGGAGTGAATCTGCTGCTGTTTAGAGGTTGCCCATGATACGAAGAGCCAGGCCGCCTCCTGCTGCTGGGAGTCCGAAGCAACATGGAGGTTGAACACAGCAAGAGAAGACGAGCCGCCCTTCGGCGTTGTTGTCTGCACCGGGACCGGCGCGTAGCCAATTTTTCCGGCAACCGTAGACACAGCGGGATCCTCGTTGAAAGCGCCGTTGACCGTAGCGTCAAGCGTCATGGCGGCTTTGCCCTGCTGGAATAGCAGTCGGTTTTCTTCCCAACCCATGTTTGCGACGCCGACAGGACCGTACTCTCGCAGCACATGCGCGAATGTCTCCAGCGCCTTTGTGGCCTCCGGCGTATCGAGTGCGGACTTGCCGTCAGCCGTCAGGAACGAGCCCCCCATACCCCAGAGGTAGGATGCCCAGATGTAGACGCCCTGGATGCCCTGCTGACCGCGCATGGTGATGCCGACGATTTCGCCGTTCGATTTTTCCTTCACAGTTTTTGCGGCCGTCTCAATCTCATCGAACGTCTTGGGCACTGCGATGCCGTACTGCTCGAACAGATCCTTGCGGTACATGAGGAACGAGCTCTCCCCGAAAAGTGGCAGCCCATAGAGCTTGCCCTCCACGACATTAGGCTTCAGGTAGGCCGGAACGAAGTCCGTCTTGTCGTAGAACTGACCGTACTTTGTAGCGATATCGTCAAGGGGAACTATGTACTTCGAGCCGACGAAGCCTTGAACATGAATCGAGCTTGCCTCAACGACGTCGTAGCGGCCGGAACCAGCCGAGAACTCCAGCATCATCTTGGGCACTGAATCGGCCTCTGGAACGACTTCGAGGTCAACATCGATACCTGTTGCTGCTGTGAAATCAGGTAGAGCCTTGCGAACGGCGTCTGTAGTGGGATGGCCGACCATCAGCACGGATAGCCGCTGGCCCGTGAATGGCTTTTCCTGGGCCACCGCAACGCCGGTTTGCGTCGTGACGGCAGCCAGGACAGCCACGCTGGTGAAAACTCTTCTTGAAATTGATCCCGCTTTGAACATGTCTTCTCCTCCATTTGATTGAGCCGCGGTCGAGCAAGCGTCGTCCTCAGACGAAATGCATTCCTCCCGACCATCCTCAAGCGCCATTTCTCCTGAACCAGTGGCGAATGTCAATAAGTAACTCACTCTGAATTAATCTATTGAGGCTAAATCTGCGCGAATGGGGAGGAATGGCGGTCGAAATCGGCGATGCGGGCCGGTTATGCCTCTGGATAATACCGGTCCAGCAACGGAAGGCAGGCGGCCCCCATCGCTATCGACTTGCGCGCCATCGATCCTTCTCGGGCCGCGATATCAGCGTTGCCGACGAAGTCTAACTGGGCAATTGCCGAGCGCAGCTTGGCCATGACCAGCCTCAGCATGTGGGCGGGCAAGGGGCCATCGACGATCACCGTCTGGCAGGGAATAAGGGCAGCGCAGTTTGCAATGGCACAGGCTATGCCTTCCGCAAGCTGGCCGATTGCATTCGCGTTGCCATTGTCGCCGATGGCAAGGTTTTTCAGTTGCACGGGCCGCGCCTTGCCGTTGGGGATAAGAAGCTTTCCGAGGTCGGGGCCCGTGTCGTCTCGAGAAAACCGGATGCGTCTGTCCTGAACCAGTCCGCCACCGACGGCACTATCCAGGAATACATAGAGGAAATCCGGAACGGTGGGCCCGATGCCGTAAATCAACTCAGCGCTGCACGCGGCCACAGCGTCGCTTGAGACGTTGATCGAAAGGTTCAAGGACCGTCCGACCTGATGGAAGGCGTTTTCGATTTCACTCCAGCGCCGCGCAGACCTGTCACCGGACAAGCCTCCACTGGCAACAGACACGCCAATTGCCTGGAACCGGCTACGATCGTCGATATCTAATTGCGCGCGGATGCGGTCCGCCTGATCGTAAACGTGCTTTACCACCTGCTCGAGGTCGTCAGTGGCAAGCTGTGCGGCGGTTTCCGAAATGACTTCACCGACGAAGTTGACATGCGCTGTGCGGACCTCATGTTTGTCCACATGCACGCCGAGGAAGGACGCGCCGGCGGGATCAAGGCTGAGCGGGACGTACGGCTGTCCTACCTTTCCCTTTACAGGCGATCCTGCGACGAGCAGGCCGGCTTCGATAAGGCTTCGGGTTATCACTGACGCGGTCTGGGCCGCGAGCCCCGAAAGTTCGGCAAGTTGCGCCTTTGATAGGGATCCATGCGCGCGAATGAGTGACAGGACGAGACGTTCGTTCACGGCGCGGAGGGCCACGTGATTGCTGCCGGGGCGAGCGATTTCGGCTGGCTTTGAGCCGCGAAGCACTGTTGTTCCTGGGATATGTCCGGTCAATGCTGACAGTTCCTCGTCGATATTCTATTTATAATTCACACTGTTTTATTTATTGACGTAGCACGACGTCAAGCTTACCCATAGGCGCATTCAAATCATTTGAGGAGAAAATTCGTGGGCAAACGCTGGATTGCATCGTGGAGTGCTGCGCCAATGAACGTGTGGGGTCCGGATGCGCCCCTGTCAGGGTTCTACGGGCAGACCGTTCGCGAAGTCGCACGCCTGAGTGTCGGTGGAACCGGTGTCGTCGTCCGCCTCACCAACGAGTATGGCAGCAATGCAATCAGTCTTGACGCAGTCAGTATCGCCTTCGCCTCCGAACATGGGGGTATCGAGCCGCTTACAAGCCGGCCGCTGACCTTCAACGGCAGCCGCGCAATGGTGATCCCACCAGGGTCCTCCGTCATCAGCGATCCACTCGACATGGAATTGCGGCCTTTCGCCCGGTTGTCCGTCAGCTATTATGGGGAGGGGTTCGTTCCGATTGAAACGCATCACTTGGAGGCGCAGCAGACTGCCTACATTTCTGTTCCCGGCGACTTTTCGTCGGCTGGGGAAATGATCATTCAACAGACGACGACGAGCCACTATCTGCTTTCCGACATTTACGTGGAGGCAGCTGCCAATACGCGCGCCGTTATTTGTTTCGGGGATTCCATCACGGATGGCTATGGCTCGACAATTGACGCAGACCGGCGTTGGCCAGATGTCTTTGCTGAACGTTTCTCAGGAGTCGATGGTTTAGGGGAGGTCGCGGTCATCAACCAAGGCATAGGCGGCAACCGTATGCTGCACAGCTGCCGCGGCAGCCGGGCGATACAGCGGTTCGACAGGGATGTCCTGCGTTATAACTGTGCCAGCCATCTTGTCATTCTGATTGGCATCAACGACATCGTCTGGCCGAACACGGTTCTCGCAGGGCCGCAAGAAGTGGTCAGCTCCGGGGAGATGATCGCTGCCTACCAGCAACTCGTCGCCCGCGCTCGGCTCTCGGGCCTGAAAACGATGCTTTGTACTCTTCTACCCTTTGAGGGTACGAACCCAGAGTTTCCTAAGGGTGGCTACTATACGACAGCGAAAGAGCGCATTCGCCAATCAGTGAATTATTATATTCGAAATGATAGCGATGCTGACACAATCATGGATTTCGATGCCTTGATGCGCGACCCTCACGTCCCACGCGGCTGCGTCCTGAATACGACAGTGGCGACCACATTCATCCGAACGATAGTGGCTACCGTGTCATGGCAGAAGCGATTGATATTTCATTTATGGATTAGGCAGGAGGCACTTTCTTGGCTGGTAGAGCTTGCTCTCCACGGAATTGTATCTGGTCCCGTGAGAGGTGGTTCGGTTCGTTTGAACAGTTTCGAGCGTTTGGCCAAGTGGATTTCTGCCTCGATTATGCTGCGACCTTCATCGGTGTCAGCGCGTCGAAGCAAGCCTACTCCGGGGCTGCCACGCTCGCGAGGCTGCTTGTATAGGGTCGCCATGGCACGGGAGCTATGGCACATTGACTGCAATAGCAATTTATGGCGACATTTCTTTTTGAACTAAATGCTTAAGTTCCATAAATAGGCGTTATCCCACGAAGTATGTCTTTTCAGACACTTAAGCTATCTGACCAACCTGTCGCCGGTTCGATTCCTATCAAGTCACTGGGTCTGGATTTGCCGCTCGCTGCGCGCGTTATCGCGGCGCCAAGTGCTCGATCCAGCCGTGTGCCTTGCTCAACCCTGGTTGAACCGCGCGATGAATTGGTCGAAGCGCTCGCTGACACCGCCTCGGAACAGCTCCTGCGGCAAGCCTTCAGCATTGATCCGGCCTTGTTCGAGAAAAACGATCCGGCTCGATACGTCTCGGGCAAAGGCCATTTCGTGGGTGACGATCAGCATCGTCCGTCCCTCAGCTGCCAGGTCGCGCATCACTTTGAGCACTTCGCCAACGAGTTCGGGATCGAGAGCGGATGTGGGCTCGTCGAAGAGAAGTACCCGCGGTTTCATGACCAAGGCGCGGGCAATGGCCGCTCTCTGCTGCTGCCCGCCGGACAGTTGGGCCGGGTATGCTTTTGCCCGGTCTATCAGGCCGACGCGCTTCAGCATCGCCTCGGCCTCGTCGCGCACCTGGCCGCGACTACGGCGTTGCACATGCACGGGCGCCTCCATCAGATTTTCGAGCACCGTCATATGGCTCCACAGGCAGAAGTTCTGAAACACCATCGCCACCTGCGTTCGCAGGCGGTCCACCTGGTTCCGGTCGCCGATACGAAGGTTGCTTCCGCTTGGTCGCAGATTGACCTTTTCGCCGAAGATTTGCAGCCTACCAGCCGAGGGAAGCTCCAGAAGGTTGAGGCAGCGCAGGAACGTCGACTTGCCTGAGCCGGATGCGCCAAGGATGGAAACGACTTCACCGTCATGGGCTCGGAAGTCGATGCCCTTCAGCACCTCGACTGTGCCGTAGCGCTTGTGGAGATCATTGACCGAAATGGCGGGAACTGCAGGGGTATTGTGGGCAACAACTGAGCGATTGACGGAAGCCATCAGGTTTCTCCGTAGGGTGCGCGGTCAGGCGCGACGATGGGCGTGGTGGGCATGCAGTTGGCGCTCGAAGAGCGCGAAGGCTGTGCTCATCAGGAAAGTCAGGGCCAGGTAGATGGCACCGGTGACGATGAAGATTTCAAACACGCGGTATGTCGAGGAAATCAGCTTGTGCGCGATACCGGTGAGCTCGGTCAGGGTGATGATGCTGGCCAGCGAGGTCGCCTTAATCATCAGGATTGCCTCGCTGCCGTAGACAGCCAGGCCCTGGCGCAGGGCGATGGGCCAGATAATGCGACGGCGCAGCAGAAAACCCGACATGCCGCAGGCACGTCCGGCTTCAATCTCGTGAGCCGGCACGGCCTGAACTGCACCGCGAATAATCTCGGCTGTATAGGCCGAGGTGTTGAGCGCCAAGGCCAGGATGGCGCACCAGTAGGGTTCGCGCAGGAAGGGCCAGAGGGCGGAATGGCGCAGCGGGGCAATCTGACCCAGGCCGTAGTAGATCAGGAAGATCTGCAGCAGGAGAGGGTGCCGCGAAACAGTTCGACGTGGGCCTTCGCGATCCACCGCAGCGGCGCGAATGCGCTGCTGGCAGCGCCGGCGACGAATACGGCGAGTACAAAGCCGATCGAGAGGGACAACGCCGCCAGTTGAAGCGTAAGCGGCAGGCCCGACAAGAGTTGATCGAGCACGTCCGTTAGAAAGGGCCAATCCAACATCAGCGTCTCCAGGGTTTGGCGAGATGGTTTTCCATCCGGCCCAGGACGGCGCCCGTCATGCGCCCGATGACCAGGAACATCGCAGCCGCAACGGCGTAGAACAGGAGGGGTTGGCGGGTTGACCCCGCAGCGGTGCCGGCCTGGCGCAACAGTTCCGTCAGCCCGATGACAGACAGGAGAGACGTTTCCTTGAGTGCCGACTGCCAGATGTTGCCCAGTGCAGGGAGCGCGAAACGCAGTGTCTGGGGGCCAATGATCCGGCGCAGTAGCAGGAATTTCGACATGCCGCAGGAGGCGCCTGCTTCGATCTGGCCGCGGTCCAGCCGAAGGTATGCGGATCGGTAGACTTCCGCCTGATAGGCGCCGGAGACGATACCAACTGCAAAGACGCCCATGACAAATGAAGGCAGAGAATAGAAACCGGGAAATCCCCCGGTGTTCAAGAGCGTCGTTAAGACGACGCTTCCCCCGAAATAGAACAAGTAGACCACCAGGATTTCCGGAACCCCGCGGAAAATGGTGGTGTAGGCCTGGCCGATCAGGCGCAGGACAGGCGAACGTGCAAGCTTGAGGGTCGCGCCGCCAATCCCGAAGACGCTTCCCAGAAGAAAGCCGCAGAGAGCGGCAGAGATCGTGATGCCTGCGGCCTGGAGCAGCGGCAGTCCCCACCCCTGTGGCCCGAATCCTAAGAGGTCGAACATACCCGGTGTCATGGGGAAACCTCATCTTTGCGCGGTGGTTGGGGCGGCAGGCGATCGACCGCGAAAGGCGCAAGCCTCGGATCTAAGTCTCCCGAGACAAGCGACTGCGCGACAGCCTCCCCCACGGCGGGTGCAAGCTGAAAACCGTGGCCGCAGAACCCGAACACATGCCAGAGACCGGCATGCCGGCGGCTTGGGCCGATGAACGGTATGCCGTCCGGGGTGGCGCCTTCGAGGCCGGTCCAGGTTCGTAGGACAGGCACGCCGGCCAGGACTGGAAAGGCTGCAACGGTAGCCGCTGCGCTCGATGCCATGCGATCCATGATGGTGAATGAGGTATCGCCGTCCAGGCAGGGCTTACCCAAGATGCCGCCGCCGATAACCAGCGAGCCGACCGCGCTCTGCTTGAACGAGAGCGGCTGGTCGATCCCGATCACAACGGGGGCGATGAACGGCTTTACACGCGCCGTCACCATCATAGAGAGCGCCGTGACCTTGATCGGGAGGGTTTCGCCCAGGCGCGCGGCGACGTCCGATCCCCAGGCGCCCGCGCAGTTGAGCGCCCAGTCCGCCTCGATCATCCCCGCATGCGTATCGGCCCGCCACCCGCCCCCAGGTTTGGGGGCGAGGTCGCGCATTGTGCATTGCTCGAGGATTCGCACACCGGCAGCCTCCGCAGCGTTGCGGAAGGCGCGAGCAGCATTGGCGGGGTTTGCATGTCCGTCACGCCGCGAAATCAGGCCTCCGAGTGCCGACCTGGCAAGACCTGGCAGGAGGCGATGGAGTTCGGCGGGCGCAATCAGCTCTTCGGAATGGACGCCCCGGCGGTGCATATCCTGAGACCGCGCTTCGCACCATTGCAGCTCGGCCGTATCCATCGCGAGCGCGATCTGTGACGTTCCGAGCCGGACCTCGCAGGCTTCGGCTGCGGCGTCTCCCACGAAGTCCGCAAGATTGGCCCACATGTCCATGGCGCGTAGTGACAGAGGATATTCGCGGACGTCGCGCATGAGGGAGCGAAGGCCGCCAGCGTTGACGCCCGAGGCATGCCGACCCGCTAGGTTCTTCTCAACGACGGTCACTTGCCAGCCGGCGCGGGCGAGGAACAGGGCGATTGAGCATCCCTGCAACCCGCCGCCAATGATGAGGACATCGTTGCCAGCCTTATGCATTGGCCTCATCTCCGACGACGGTTTGAGGTTTGTCGTCGAGCGATTCGATTTGTGCCAGATCCGGGTCCAGACCCGTCATGTTGGCCAGCGCGCCGAGGGGCAGGGGCGCACCGGAGGCCGTGCACGGAAGGGAGAGGAGGCGCCAGCTTGTCGGGATCTGCTTCAATGAGAAGCCGGGCGAGTATGGCCGCGCAGCTTCGGCCCTGACAGGCGCCCATGCCACAACGCAGGGTGCCACGGATCAGGTTCATGTCCCGGGCGCCGTCCCGGATCGTCGCGCGCAGCGCGCCTGCCGTAATCTCTTCGCAGCGACAGACGATGGTTGCGTCATCGGGCAATTGCGCGGTCAGGCCAGGCGGAAACGCAGCATCAAGGAAGGGCGCGCCGCCAGGGCGCGCTGTACGTCGATACCCGTCCGACCCGTGGCCGGCTTGCCGGCGGCTTGGCCCAGTTCGGCGAGAATGGCTCCAGCTGCATGGCGTCCGTGAGCGATCGCCGCGTCGGCGCCGCCGATCCGGCGCGCATCGCCCGTGACGCGGATCCTGCAAGGTCCCGTGGTCAGTGCAGGGCCGGGCGCCAGTTCGGCCCTGCCATCCGATGTTGTTTGGGGACGCCAACTTGCGTCGTCATGTTTCCATTCGAGGGCAAGCCCGGCGGCGTGCGCTAGATCCGTCGACGGCACGATACCGTCATGAACGACGAGGAGATCGCAGGGCAGGTCGATCGTTCTGCCAGGGAAAGTCATGCGGACCGACTCGATCCGGTTGAGACCCTTGCTTCAAGCCCGGAGATACCGGTCTGCATGGGAACACCAGCCAGGCGCAATCGGGCAAGCCAGCCCAGACCCTTGAGGAGCGCTGGAACGCCTGTCGGATGTAGCCTTTTGAGGGCGGTAAACTTGTCTTTCAGCCGATCTGTGCGTGCGATCAATGCCGGCCGCACGCCAAGGCGCCGCAGCTGATCGGCCAGCAGAAAGATCAGTGGTCCGGTTCCCGCCAAGACGATCCTGCCTTCGGGCTTGAGGCGCCCCGCCTTCAGCAATGTCTGAACCGCTCCGGCGGTCATCACGCCGGGTAGCGTCCACCCCGGAAACGGCGTCGGACGTTCCATCGCGCCGCTGGCGAGTATGACGTGCGGCGCGCGCGAATATCCGGCCGCATGGCCTTTCAGCCAGCCGACCGTACCGTCTGCACGCAAGTCCCAGACCGTGGTGTCCGGCCGAAAGTCGATACCGGGTGTGGTTCGGAACCGCTCGATCAGGGTAAGGCCGGCCTTGTAGGTCGGCCCGAGTGCGGACAGAAGGCTTTCCGTCTGAGGAATTGCCTGCATGTTGGCTTCAAGTGCGCGAAAGATCTGCCCGCCGGGCGCTGGCTGCATGTCAAGCACGATCACGCGATACCCGCCGCAGGCCAGTTCGATCGCGGAAGACATTCCGGCCGGGCCCGCTCCGATGATGATGGCGTCAGCGTCAGGCGCAAGCGTCATTGCAAATCCACTCCGGGAATGATCGCGGGTCCATTCTGGGTGCGAAGCTTCATGCCGGTTACGACCTGGCTCAGGCAGGCCTGACGGCTTCCGATGCCGTCGATCTCGATCAGACAGTCAAAGCAGTGTCCGATCATGCAATAGGGCAATCGTCTGGCACCACTGACCGGTGTCGTGCGGAAGTGGGTAACGCCAGCCCGCAACAGGCAGGCTGCGATGGTTTCACCGGCCCGCGCAGGGATGGGTCGGCCATCCAGATAAATATTGATCGTTACCTCGGCGGACCCGACGGGCTCAAACATGGCGTCACCTGTGCAATCGTTGAAGCATTTACTTCGACGCGTTTGTCGCGTGGCGGCAATCCCCTCCTGGGGAGGAGGGGATGACGTGCGCTATTCGTGGATCGAGATATCCACGCCGAACCACTTTTCAGTCAGGGCCTTGTTGGTCCCGTCCTTGTTGATGTCCGTGATGGCGGCATCGAAGGCCGCCCGTAGAGCTTCATCACCGGGTCGCAAGGCGACATTGGTTGTACCCAACCCGAGCACACCGCCAGCGAAGGTGGGGCCGGTAAAGACCAGCGTACCCGCCGGGCTGGCATCGATCACCGCTTTGAACGCCGTCACATTTGCTACAGCGAGGTCGAGGCGTCCGGCGGTCAGGTCCAGGCCGAGCTGTTCGAAAGAGGGATATTCCCGGATATCCATGCCCTTGAAATATTCGCCCACAAAGGTCGCCGCGGTGGAACCGGTCTGGACTCCGATAATCTTGCCGGAGAGTTTTTGCTTCATGGCTGCCAGAGCCGCCTCAGCCTCCTTCGGGGCTGTCGCAAGATCAAATGCCTGGCCCGGATCCGGAAGATCCTTGAGCGCATTGTCGCCGGAAGTCAGGAATCCATTGGGCGCCCGGGCGTAGGGCTTGGAGAAGCCGATGACTTTCTTGCGTTCTTCGGTGACACCCATGGATGCGATGATGGCGTCGTATTTGCCGACCGTCAGGCCCGGGATGATGCCGTTCCATTCCTGGGCGATGAGATCGCATTTGATCTTCATGCGCTCACAAAGGGCTTTCGTCAGTTCGATTTCATAGCCACCGAGGGACCCATCGGCATTGCTGAAATTCCATGGAGGATAGGCGCCCTCAGTCGCGACGGTGATGTGATCCGGCAGGTCCTGAGCGTTTGCCGCGCCCACAAGAAGGGGTGTCAGGGCAAGGGTAAGCAGTATACGGCGTCTGAGCATATCTTTGTTCCCTTTGTATCATTGGCTCGGGCTTTGCATAACCCGTGAGGCTAATATGACACTGCGTGGAGCATCTTGGGATACGGTATGTGATTGACCTCAGACTAAGTTGAACTTATGCATACGCGCATGCGTACAACGATGATCCCCTCGCTGAACTGGCTCCGCGTGTTCGAGGCGGCTGCGCGGCATCAGAGCTTTGCCCGCGCCGGAAAAGAGCTCCACATGTCCGCGGCTGCGGTCAGCCAGCAGGTTCTGGCGCTAGAGACGCATCTCGGACGCCCGTTGTTCGAACGCGCTGCGAACCGCATCAACCTGACTGCGGAAGGGAGCGACTTCCTCCCGACGGTTCAAGTGTCGCTGGGAGCGATCGAAAGCAAGGCGGAGTCGCTCTTCGCGCGGCAACGGATCGAACGGGTCACCCTGCTTGCAAGCCAGCTGATGGCGATGAGCTGGCTACCGCGCGTGCTCGCGGACTTCGAAGCAGCGAACCCTACGATCCGCATCGACCTGCTCGTGGAGGGCACGCAGCGCAAGGCCGATCCGGACCTGATGATCCGGTTCGGAGAGGAGCCACATCTCGTGCGACATCCGGCCTGGTTGATGGGCATGTCCCATGTCGTCATGTGCCGGAATGAGGATATAGCCCGCATCGGAAGTCTGAAGGATCTGCTATCATTTCGCCTCTATGACGTGGCATCTCATGCAATCGGCTGGGCAGCGCTTCTCAATCAAAATTTCGGACCGCAGCCAGGGCGACACCTCAAAATCGAAACCGTTGACACCACCCCATTGTCTTTAATGATGGTCAGTCAGGGCCTTGGTCTGGCGATCGGTCACCTTCCGGTATGCGGTCCGATTGCCGCTGCCCTCGGCCTCGTTGTTTGCCCGCTCATTCCGAAAACGCCTGGTCCTGGAAACTACTATCTTGAACAGCCCCGAGACCGGCCGCAGCGTGTTTCTGTTGGTCGTTTGGTACAAGCCCTTCAGGAGGCAGCACATTCATCGATGCGGATGACTTAAGTATGGAAAGCTCTGGTCGACGGATCGTATCCGTTCAAGAGCATACGGCTGACCTGGTCAACAGTGCCGAATATTTTCTTAATCGGCCGGGGAGGTTCAAAGCGATCATAAGGGCTGCAACTGCGCTTTCCAAAAACTAATCGCTTCGGGACCAAGGGCTTCATATTGACCAAAGAGTTGAATATCGCGGCGCGGAGTCTGAGCTCGCGTCGATTTGCCTGCTACCGTCACGGTGAAGCTTTTCGGTCCTACGCTTGCGAAGAACTCATGAGCTTCTCTGATCGGCGGGGTGAGGTCGAGCTCTTTTCGAGCTTTTACCTGAGCGGGACGACGCAAGTTCATCGTCCGTAGTCGGCCAGTTGTAGTCACGGCACGTGCCGCAAAGGCCGACCAGTGTTGCTAAATTTCGACCACTCGGAAATCATCTCGAAAAGTAGCGCGTCGGTGTCGTGCCTAAGGCCTTCTTGAACATGACGATAAAGGCGGTAACGGATTCATATCCCAAGTCACTCGAAACTCTCTGGACTGTCGCCCCGCTGGCTAGTTCGCGTAGCGCGATGACCAGATGCATTTGCCGCCGCCATCGGCCGAAGGTCAGTCCCGTTTCCTGGACCATCAGCCGCTTTAGGGAGCGCTCACTCATGGCAACGTGTGCTGCCCAATCGACCAGGGTGCGACGGTCTCCCGGCTCAGCCATCAGGGCAGCAGTGATCGCTGCGATTTTGGGATGGCTGGACGAAGGTAAGTCCAGGCCTTGTATCGGCATTTGCGCGAGTTCATCCAGCAAGACCCGCACCATACGGTTGATATGATCGTCCAAAGCAGAATTGACAGGTACATCGGCCAGTCGGAGAATCATCTGGCGGAGCATTGGCGACACAGCCAGAGTGCAGCACTTCTGTGGCAGCCTGGCCGCTTCGGGTTGAACGAACAGATAGGACAGGCGTGCGTTGGACGTGACCTGGTTGCTGTGGGGCACGCCGCCGGGTATCCAGACTCCGCAGTCTGGTGGGACAATCCAGATGCCATTTTCCGTCCTGCAGGTGACGGCGCCGTGCAGGGCCAAGATGAGCTGCCCTTCCTTGTGCTGGTGCTGGGGCACTTCAGCCTCATAGTCACTGAAGTCGAGGCGAACAGCGAAGGCCGGACGATCCGACTGGTCGAGATCGACGTCGTCGTAGCAGGAACGCAGCAGTTTTGCGGATAGGCCGGATTTAGAGATCATTTGGCATTATCTGCAAATTCGTGCGGACCGCAATAGTCTACCATCGGGCGATCAACAATCGAATGGAGACTGTCATGCGAATTTCCGTCGTCGGCGCAACGGGACGAATTGGCGCCAAGCTGACCCGGACCCTGCTGAGGGCCGGGCATCAGGTCAGAGCGTTGTCGAGAGGTGGCCCAGCGTTGGACGCACTGGTCGCGCTCGGAGCAGAGCCATTTCTGGGAAGCTTTGACACAGGAGCGGGAGACCTTGACCAATTTTTCCAGGGTGCAGATGCCGCTTTCCTGATGGTGAAGACCGATTGGAACAACATCGAGGGACACTACCCTGCTGTTGCCCAGCGCTTCGTCGATGCGCTCGAAAAATCCCCGTGAAACTGGCCGTAAGCCTGACGGCCATGGGTTCGGGCGTGAAGGGGACAACCGGTCATTTCGAGTCCTTCCACCGTCTGGACGAAAAGCTCAACGAACTCGGCCGTATCGATCTGGTCCACCTACGCGCCGCGTGGTTCATGGAAAACGTGGCGGCGTGGACGGGGCCGGTTGCCAAATACGGTCGAATTGCCTGGTTCTGCAAACCTGATTTGAAGATGCCCTGGGTGGCGACCGATGACATCGCATGGCTGGCAGCGAAGGAACTGATCAATCCGACGGGCAGACACCGCGTCTATCGCGAAGTAGGCTCTGAAGATGTCTCGATGAACGAACTGGCCGCGATCATTGGCAAGGAGATCGGCAGGCCGGTGGAGTACCGATATATCGAGACGACCCGCAAAGACGTGGAAGCTGAATTTCTGGCGCGGTTCGGGACGCTGGCGAAATGGCAGGACGACACCCAGAGTGCCGACGCTTTGAACAATGGCGTCGTAAGGTTCGATGGGGAGCACGAGGATCGTCCGAAATTGCCCACGACGATGGAGGCGTTCATTAGTGACGTTTGGAAGCCGCGTTACCTGGAGGCGGTCAGAGCGGGAGACGAACGCGAGACGTTTTCCATGTGGACCGCCAGGGACTAGCTGGATGTCAGGCTGGTTTTTTGAATCCCCCAGCAATCTCGAAACCTTACTGGATGCTACCGCAAATTGTTAGTTTGCGGTAGCTATATGACCGCGATGCGCAGCATGGCCATCAAACCGAGATCGCACCACGGCGCTACGGATCAGTCTTCATCTTCGATAGCAGCGCCCGTATAAGCTCAACGAGTTAAGTCAGAGGACTTCTGGTTGGGATCCAGCCTGCTGACTGTCGCTGCTCAGGATTTTAACGATCCGGTCATAGCCGTAGAGAGTAGCGAGGCTTAACGGTGTCAGGCCCGAATGAGTTTTCAAATCACGGCGAGCACCGGCGCGTACCAGGGACGCTACGGCATCCACGTATCCATGCCACACAGCATCGTGCAAAGCCGTCAGACCATTATAAGGACCCTGCGCATCAAGCTCAACCTGTGTGTCCCCCTGCTTTGTTGATGAGGTCAGAATATCGATGTGATCCGCCTTTCCGAAATAGGCAGCATCGTGAAGTGGTGAACCGCGCATGAGGCCGATCGTACGGCGAGGATCTGCTCCAGCATCCAGCAATACACGCACGATTTCGGCATGACCTTCGCGAACTGCGAGACCGAGAGGCGTGTAGTCGTCATCGAATGTTCCGGTTATCGGCACCCGAACCTCAAAATCAGCGCCATCTGCGATCAGCCGTTTCACCTCCTCAATATTTCCGGCCTTGACGGATGAGACGATCGACAAGCTGGCAATGTGCTTTGCATCTGCCTCATCTCGTTCCTCAATCAGCGCTGCGATTGCTTTCAGGTCGTCATACTTGGCAATTTCGAGCGCGGTCTGTTGCCAGTAATTCCGTATGGTGGTCCGAGCGCGCCGCGACAGCAAAACCCGCACAACAGCTTCGTGCTTGTGAAGCACGGCATCCATCAATGCGGTATTGCCAAGAACTGGCGATTGCTGATCGATGAAGGCTCCGTGGTCGAGCAGAATCCCGATCACGTCGGCGCTGCCGGACTGTGCCGCCTTGTGGATTGCCGTTGCTCCCATTCGAGGTTCCACCGCCAACACGTCCGCCCCGGCAGTAAGCAGCAAAGCAACAGCTTGTGCCTGCCCAAGCGCAGACGCGATCATCAACGGCGTGAGACCATCGGGGCCTCTGGCATTAACATCTGCCCCGGCGTCGATAGCTTCTTTGACCGAAGCAAGATCGCCTGTACGAAGTGCGTGAGAAAGTATCATGGTCTTATGGTCCTTGATTGGTCAGACAGTTGCTGAAACGGTGGCATTCAGGCCGTTCAGGAATTTGATGATTTCGAAATTCACGCGTTCGCGGGCCTCATGATGCGGCCAGTGGCCTACACCTTCCAGGCGCACGACATCGACGAGCCCGGGCGCTGTCTCGCGCATCTCTTCCACGGTCGGTGGGACCGGGTGGAACAGTCGGCACAACCCGTCTGCATCGCCCCAAATATAAAGCGATGGCTGCTTGATAAGCACATTTTTGTAGGCAGCGAGATGCTCAAACGTCGCCTGCACGCCACGGTACTGGTTCAACCCTCCTCGGAATCCCGTTCGCTGGAACGTTTCGATGTTGTGCTTCACATAGGCTGGGTCGGCCCAGCTCGGCAGCACCTCAGGGGCAGGTCGAAACATATTCCGTTTTGCGTCGATGGGATCCCACCCGGTTCCTTCGGCGGGCTCGCCCGAGAGCCAATAAAGTGCACTGGGAATTGTCTTGCTCGCATCACGGATCCGGTCATCCGTCTCCGGCTTCATCATGTCGAAAGCATAATAGAGATCGCCGAGACCGCGACTGCGTAGCAAGTCCCATGTACTCAACTCACCACGCGGCAGGAACGGAATACTGAGCGTTATGATCCCGTTGAAGCGATCTGGTCGCATGACCATTGCCCGTTGTCCGTGGTCCGCACCCCAATCATGCGATACAATCGTTGCGGTGGACACCTGCAATGCATCAAGGATGCCAATCAGATCGCCAACAATTAAGGCTCCGCTGTAAAGTGCTGGATCGTCCGGGGAATAGCTGTCGCCAAAACCCCGCATGTCGAGCGCGATCGCGCGGTACCCGTTTTCCGCGACAACTTGCATCTGGCGACGCCACGTTTCCACAGTGTCTGGAAAACCGTGCAAGAAAAGCACGACTGGACCACGGCCTTGTTCAACGACATGGAAAGAGGCACCGTTGGCCTCAATTTGCGAATGGTATACGGGATGATCCGCGGCAGCTGATACTTCATGAGGGTGACTCATTTTCTGCTCCAGGTTATGCTTGATCCGAGCCTTACGGCGCGTGTTGGATCGGCTCCAATTCAATGACTTCACCACCTGAGGCGCGAAGCCGCTCAAAGTATGTGGAGTGGTCGATGAGCTGGGCTGGGAAGTAGAGACCCGGTCGAGGCTTATCGCCTGCGAGACCAGCCAGGCGTTCAAGAACGAGCGCGACACCCAAACCCGTTAGGGGCATCTGCCCACCGGGGTGAACGATCGCGTGACGTTTCCGAAGCGGCTGCCCGGCCTGATCCAGGCCCGAAAGGTTGATACTGATTTCAGTCGATACCGGTCCGCCATTCCGGCGGGTGGAGCTCATTCCAATGGCCAAGTCGAACCGAATATCAGGAGCGCCGGTTGCGTTTGCCAGCAACAAGACGTCGTTTGGCGAAAACACGTTCGCGTCCAACTCGGTGCCGTCGATTGCACGAACCCTGGACTTGGTTTCGTCGTCACGGCACCACCGCCATGCGCCAGCCCTTCTCATAAGAGCGGCAGCACCCGCATACATCTGGCGCTCAAGGTCCGCATTGGCGGCAGGTCCGAACGCATCCTGTTCGTCGAGCACTGCCTCGATGTGAATTTTTCCAGACGACCAAATTCTTGGGCGAACAAGAGTGACGGTACGCTTGTCGCACCAACGAGCCACTCAGTACCTAGGACGACGGGCGCGGCGGCAGGTTTTTGCATGAATGTCGCAGTTTCCAGGCCCAGCTCGCTGATGCTTGGTGAGATGTTGATGTGCCCGGCGCCCTTTTCCTGGGCCCAGCGGAGAGCTGCCCCCGTTTCATCGGAAAAGAGCGTTGCGACCGCCGAGACACGTTGCTCGCCTAGCCCCAGGTCAGGAGCAGCGAGATCTACCGCCACCGCAGACGCGCCGTCGACAGCTGCCGCTGCTCGTATCGCGCGTTGTTCGTCCCGACCGCCAATGAGGATGGGTACATCACGATGTTGGTCACGCAAGAACCGTGTAGCCCAGCGCCCGACCTCACCGGCCCCACCGATAATCAGTATTGGGTCTTGCAGACTTCCAGAAGCTTGTAACATTGCGATACCCATGCTTTACTAATTCCTACACATAGTAGGTTACTAAAAGTAGGTATGCAAGTGGAAAATCCAAAAGCCGCCGTCGGTAACAGGACTACAGGCCGACTTTCGAAGCCCGAGCGGCGTCAGCAGCTCCTCGAGACGGCGCGCCTGATCGTGCGGGAGGACGGTGCTGATCGGCTGACACTAGGTCACCTGGCAGTGCGTGCGGGCGTTTCCAAACCTGTGACCTACGAGCATTTCGAGACTAGAACGGGTCTGTTAATTGAACTCTATCGTTGGATCGACACCGAACGCATTACCGCGTTCCGCACACTTATGGCTCAAGAAAATCGTCCGGCGAAAGAGACTATTTCGGCTTTGGCTAAAACCTATCTGGCCTGCGGAACCGACCAAGGTGACGAATTTCATGCTGTCGGCGCGGCGCTTGCTGGAAGCGAGGAAAAAGCTGCCGTGTACAAAGAGTTAGTCGAGGCGGTGATCGAGATGTTCGTGGCAGTTCTACGGCCTCACTCAAACTTTCGGCTAGAAAGGCTGGCATTGACCTGCGCGGCATTGGTTGCGGCAGGAGACGCGTTGACAAGCGCTGTTACACGGAGGAGCTGCTCCGCTTCTGAGGCAGAGGAAGTGTTTTCGAATCTCATTGGAGCTGTGGCGCAGGGTAACCCTCAAACTAGGCTTTGATAGCGCGCCCGACGCATTCGTCCTTTACCTGCCGTCCCCCAACGCGTCGGTGGTAGATGCCGGGAAACTACGCCTCCCGACTACGGGAGCAACAGGTTTTGTGGAGGATCTCGCGCGCTTCGACGAGCTAACTCCTGATGAACATTCCAGCTATATCGGCCTGTCCTTCGAAAGGGCGGCGATGGTGCAGCAAGTGAGTGAACTGCTGGAGTGGCCTGTCACAACGGATCTCGAATTCGATCGTATTGTCGATCTGACTTCCGAGAAAGGGTTGCGGTTGGCGGCGCTCGGCCATCTTGTTTGGAGTTGCCTCAATCTTTCTGAAGCAGATCGACTGCCACCGGCCGCTATCGACCGGCTGTTTCAGGCGACGATGATCGCACTTCTGGAGGTTGCTCCTAACAGCTACATGCGGCGGCTCGAACGGTCGCTCTCGCCGGCTGTCCCGTGGCAGGTGAAAAGAGCGATCGAGTACATGCACTCTAACCTGGCGCAATCCATGACAGTTGGTCTGATCGCAGCCGAGACGGGTACAAACGTCAGAGCATTGCAGGCGGCCTTCCAGCGCTTCAAAGGCATTACGCCTTTGGGCTATCTCAGAACGATCCGCCTTGAAGCTGCCCGCAGAACTCTCGTAGGTGATGGCGGCTCACGATCAATTTCCGATGCGGCGCGCAATGTAGGTTCACCCATATGGGGCGGTTCGCCACCGTCTATTTTCAAGCCTTCGGCGAAACGCCCTCGGAAACGCTCCAGATGCGCCGAGTGTCCAATCGGTGGGTAGGTGAAGGTGGCCAAGATTGTTGCTCGTGAAATCCACGATGCGCTCGATTGTTAAAATCCGCTGAGGACGGTCCTCGATCGGAAAGTCCGAAGGGCAGCCGAGATGCGCACCGACCCGTCCTGTATGGCGCCTCGCAAGTTAGAGCAGTTCCTCAGTCAAAGGTTGGAACTTAAGGGGCCGCCGCCGGTTAACTTGCGGCAAAGAAATATCAGGTCGTCAAACAGGCGCTGCTCTCATCGCGTGGTTTTTAAGAGGGCACCGCATGTCTCCATCTCCGCACTCCGGACTTGCCGACCTCACGAGGGATCTCTCATGACTGGCACCGCTTCCCCCGCAATTCATATCTCAGGAGCCGCTGCACTGCAGGACGAGACACGATCGCCTGTGCCAAGTACCCAACGCGAAGGCCTGACGGTGTCGATGCTTATCAACGGGCAGCCCTATCAGTTCAATATCGATAGCCGGACCTCCCTTCTTGACCTGCTCCGCGACCATGCTGGCCTTACGGGCACGAAGAAGGGCTGTGATCATGGTCAATGTGGCGCGTGCACGGTTCTGACGGATGGTCGGCGGACCCTGTCATGCATGAGTTTTGCAGCGATGAACGACGGCTGGGAAATTACCACCATTGAAGGTCTCTCTTCAGCCGACGGAGACCTCCATCCAATGCAACAGGCCTTCATCGATCACGATGCTTTTCAGTGCGGCTATTGCACGCCCGGACAGATCTTGTCCGCTGTCGCCTGCGTCGAGGAGGGGCATGCTGAAAGCGATGCGGACATCCGCGAATATATGAGCGGCAATCTGTGTCGATGCGCCGCCTATCCGAACATCGTGGCCGCAGTGAAGCAAGCCCGCAATGAGATGGAGAAGGCCTGATGCTTCCGTTCGACTATGAGAGAGCGAGCACCGTAAGAGAGGCGCTTGCCGCCTGCGCAGGTTCCTCTGAGATGCCGCCGACCGGCGCGCCGTCCCAGTTCATAGCTGGCGGCACGAATATGTCCGACTATATGCGGCTCGGCGTGACCCGTCCGTCGCATCTCATGGATATCAATCTAATCCAGGACGCCTCTCTCCGCACGATCGAGATTGGTAGCCTGGAGATTCGGCTTGGTGCGCTGGTGCGTATGAGCGAGGTGGAGGATCATCAGGAGATCAGCCGGCGATGTCCGATGCTGCCCGAAAGCTTGAAGGTTGCGGCCAGCCGCCAGATTCGCAATATGGCGACACTCGCTGGCAATGTCCTGCAGCGGACCCGTTGCGAATATTTCCGCGAGATCTCGTGGCCCTGCAACAAGCGCAACCCCGGCTCTGGCTGCTCAGCGATGGACGGGTTCAATCGCCAACATGCGGTGCTTGGCGTCAGTGATGCCTGTATCGCCACGTATCACGGCGATTTCGCACAGGCGCTTATCGCGTTGGACGCAACGGTCGAAATCGCGGGGCAGGGTGCGAACCGCCGCATAAGATTTGCCGAACTGCATCTTCAGCCGGGTGACAATCCGGAGGTGGAAACGGTGCTGCGTCCCGACGAGATGATCACCGCCATCGTGATCAGTGTTCCAGGTTGGGCCGCGAGATCGAAATACCTAAAGATCCGCGATCGGGAGTCCTACGCTTTTGCCTTGGCTTCCACGGCGGTCGCTCTCGATCTGGACGGAGACATAGTGCGTGATGTCCGTATCGGCCTTGGCGGGGTAGCGTCCGTGCCGTGGCGGGCGGTACCGGCCGAAGACGTGCTGCGCGGTAAGATTTTCTCTGAGGATCTGGCAAGCAAAGCGGCTGATGCTGCGTTTGCCAATGCGAAACCGCGTGAGCACAATGCATTCAAGGTGGCTCTCGGCAAACAGACACTTGTGCGTGCCTTGATGGAAGTCCGGGAGATGAAGCTATGACGACAAGTGAAGCCGCGCCTCTTCCGAGAGAAAATATGGGTCAGCCCCTAGCACGGGTCGATGGCCGGCTGAAGGTCATGGGCAGGGCCAACTATCCAGCCGATATCCCGGTAAATAATCTGGCGCATGGGTTGCTGGTGGCGAGCGGAATTGCCCGCGGCCGGGTCCAGGAGCTGCATCTTGACGAGGCTCACGCCGTGAAGGGCGTACTCGACATCCTGACCCATGACCATATCCGCGGCGAACTAGAGCCACCGGAATTCGGCACCTCCGGATCGAGCTCCATCGGCCCACTGCACGACGACAAGATCTGGCATGATGGTCAGATTATTGCGCTGGTGATCGCTGAAACCATAGAAGCGGCGCGCGAGGCGGCGATGCGCATCACCGTAGACTATAAGGAAGAACAGCCAAGCACGAGTTTTGGCTCCGAAGGAACTGAAACAGTCGCGGCAAGCGAGGTCAGCCAGCAGTTCAAGGAAGATGTCAAAGCTGGCGATTTCGAAACGGCCTTCGACGCTGCCGAGGTGAAGATCGATGTCGAATACGGCATGCCGACGCACCATCACAATCCGATCGAAATGTTTTCGACAACGGCATATTGGCAGGGTGAAGAACTGACTGTCCACGAGCCGACGCAGAACGTGTATGGCTGGAAGGTCGAAATCGCTCGGCAATTGAAGATTGAGCCCGACCGGGTGCGGGTCATCAGCCCTTATATCGGTGGCGCGTTTGGATCGAAGGGTCCGATTACGCCTCGAACGGCTATCGTGGCACTGGCCGCGCGTAGGCTTGGTCGACCAGTGCGCTGCGTCGTAACCCGTTCACAATCGTTCACAACCCAGACCTATCGCGCCGAAACCCGCCACCACATTCAGATGGCTGCCGCGCGCGATGGCCGAATCACAGCGTTCAAGCATGAGGGTTGGGAGGTTACATCGCGTCCCGACCCTTACGTCGTCGGCGGAACGAAAACGACTGGGCGCCTCTACAATTACGGCTCAGTGCTGACCAAGGTCTTTCTGGTCAAGACGGATCGGCCGACACCAAGCTACATGCGCGCGCCAGCGGAAACGCCTTACATTTATGCGTTGGAAAACGCCATGGACGAAATGGCAGTCGCGCTGAATATGGATCCTGTCGAGTTCCGTCGCGTCAACGACGCGAGCCAAGACGCGATCGAGGGGAAGCCGTTCTCCAGTCGCTCGCTGATGCAATGTTACGACGAGGCAGCGAGCGAATTTGGCTGGTCAAAGCGCAATCCGCAGGTCGGCAGCATGCGCGATGGCGACTGGCTGATAGGCATGGGCTGCGCAACTGCTGTCCACCCGGCGAACGTCGCTCCCTGCGCAGTGCGGATCACGTTAAGAGATGACGGGCACGCACGTGTGCAGACAGCGTCACATGAGATTGGCACGGGAGTACAAACCGTGGCTGCGCAACTCGCCGCCGAGCACCTTGGACTTCACCCGAGCATGGTCCAAGTGGAAATGGGCGATACCCGCCTTCCGCCCGCTCCCGTTACGGGCGGCTCGAGTACAACGGCAAGTGTGTGCTCAGCCATCATCAAAGCATGCGAGGAGATCCGCGAGAAATTGGCACGAGCGGCCGTGACCGCAAATGACGGGCCGCTTGCAGGGCGTGACCCGGCCTCTGTCCTTCTTAAGAATGGTAGACTGGTCGCCGCCGATGCCTCACAGGCGCTGAAGGATGTTTTCAAACATGTCGGGAGCGGCGTCATCGAGCAGTACACCGAATTCCGTCCGGATGGGGCTTCGCCGGATGCCGTTTCGAACCTCTATCAAGGCAAAATGGAAATGGTGAGCGGCGAGAAGGGTGATATGATAAAATACGCCTTCGGGGCTGAATTCGTCGAGGTCCGCATCCATCGCCGAACCCGAGAAATCCGCGTTCCGCGCGTTGTAGGCGCCTTTTCCGGAGGCCGGATCATGAACACGAGGACTGCCCGCAGCCAGTTGATGGGCGGGATGATCTGGGGTATCTCGTCGGCGCTACACGAGGCGACCGAGTTTGACTGGCGTAGCGCCCGCGTGGTCAACCGCGACCTGCAGGATTACCTTGTGCCGGTCAACGCGGATATACAGGACGTTAAGGTCATTCTCGTTCCGGAAACCGACACGCACGTCAATCTCGCAGGTGTGAAAGGTCTCGGCGAACTCGGCAATGTTGGCACAGCGGCGGCCATCGCCAGCGCTGTTCACCATGCCACCGGCAAGCGTATCCGTGAGCTTCCAATCCGGATCGACAACCTTCTCGGCTGAGAGCGGTTTTTGAGGTGGGATTAAGCCTAGCATCGAAAAAGTATCGAAAGCCCCGAGGGGTTGTCATGAACAGAGCTGCATTTGTGATTGTGGGGGCTATGGTTTGTCCTGATGGCGGTTGTCGCTAGCCCGCGTCCCTTCATGGCTTTGACGTAGACCACCCAGGAGCGTCCTCGTTGCATGCGGTCGATCAGTCAAAGCCAGAGCCTCTCGGAAGGGCAACTACCCGTCGCCTACTGCTCACGTTAGTCAATCAGCCGCCAATTACGGGCGAAGCGGCCGGAAAAACTCCCTGATCTCCTTTGACAACAAATCTGGCTGCTCAAGTGCTGCGAAATGCCCGCCGGCCGGCATTTCTGACCATCGTGTGACATTTGCGACCCGTTCGACCCACGACCGCGGCGGGATCGGCAGTTCTTTGGGAAAATGCGCGATCCCTAAAGGCGGCGTCAGTCGTTCGCTCGCGGCAAAGATGAGAGGGTCGAGGCGGTTCTCTTTATAAAGCCGGAGCGAGGCATTGAGGTTGCCGGTGAACCAGTAGATCGAGATATCAGTCAAAATCGTATCCAGCGAGAGCAAGCCTTCGAGATCACCGTCGCAGTCCGTCCATGCCCGAAACTTTTCTGAAATCCATGCCGCCAGTCCCACGGGTGAGTCCGAAAGCGCGAAGGCCAAAGTCTGCGGCTTGGTAGAATGCAGTGCCGCGTATGCACCCTCGGTCGCCGCCCATGATGCAGCTCTCATCTGGTAGGCCCGCTCTTCTTTCGTCGGCTCTTCGCCCAGCGCCAGAGTCGGACGGAACCCTGCCGACACATAATTCAGATGAGCGCCGAGGACCGTGTCCGGATACAACCGCGCTAACCACGTGGACACGCCTGAGCCGATGTCGCCGCCTTGCGCACCAAACCGCTCGTATCCGAGCGATACCATCAGTTCATGCCAAAGGTCGGCGATGACGCGTGATCCGACGCCCGGCTCTGTCGGCGCCGACGAGAACCCATAGCCGGGAAGCGAGGGAACCACCACATCGAAGGCGTCCGCTGGATCGCCACCATGCGCTCCGGGATTGGTCAGGAGCGGCAGGATGCGTTCGAACTCGGTGAAGGAACCAGGCCAGCCATGGGTGAGGATCAGCGGCAAAGGTGCCGGCCCAACGCCCTTCTGGTGGATAAAATGGATATCAGTGCCATCGACCGATCCGACAAATTGCGGCAGTTGGTTAAGTCGCGCTTCTTCTGAACGCCAGTTGAAGCGGTTCTGCCAGTGATCGACCAGCTTGCGGAGAAAGCCAAGACTTGCGCCGTCCTCCCAGGAAGCGTCGTCAAGTGCGTTAGGCCAGCGGGCCGTGGACAGACGATGCTTCAAATCCACAAGGTCTTCGTCGGCGATCGCGATCGTGAATGGACGAATGATCATGTCTTATTCCTCGAGTGGTCCGCGAACGCTTAAAACCCTAACTCAGGTGGCGCGTGAGTTGGCCGACCGCCTTTCGTGAGGCCCTACCGGTACACGTTGAATCAAACGAACTCGCTACGGACACGATCAGTATCGGCGCCAAGCCCCGGAATGCGAGGTGGGGTGGTGAATGGCTCAGATCGAATGGCAGACTTGGGGACACTGACTCTCTTACCGTTGGGAAGTTCAACCTGGATCCGCCGCAAGGCTTTGTGCTTGGGCAAATCTCGCACCTCGGTCACTCTTCCCCAAGCATTTTGAGCCTGGTCCAGTCGCCGGATTGCTTCATCGCGGTCAATTGCCGCGAAAATCGGTTCGATCTCTTCGTCAAGCGCCTGACGATTGGCAACGCGCTTTGAGTTGGTCGCAAATCGTTCATCTTCGACCAGATCCGGGCGGCGAAGGACCGTCTCACAAAACCGCTTCCACTCGCTGTTTTGCTGAATGGAAACGACGAGCGCACCGTCGCGGCAGGAATAGGGACGATAGGGATATATGGAAGCGTGTGCGAGACCATAACGCTGTGTCTCGCGTCCTGCATGCTCGAAGTGAAGGAGGGGAACAGCCATCCAATCGGCCATGCCATCGAACATGGTGATGTCGATTACACGACCCCGCCCTGTCTTCGCTCGTGTAAGTAGCGCCTCTAAAATTGCTGCGTGGGCGTTCATACCCGTTGCAATGTCGGCGGCGGAAACGCCGATTTTGCTCGGAGTGTCCTGAGTTCCCGTAACAGAACAGATTCCGCTTTCTGCTTGCACCAACATATCGTAGGCACGCATTGCCGCATAATCCGTATCCTGCCCATAGCCAGCGATGTTCACAGCGATCAGATGCGGAAAATTGTCGGTTATCGCCGCTGCAGACAACCCGAGGCGGTTAACCGCCCCAGGAGCAAGGTTCTGCACGAAGATGTCGGCTTTGGCCAACATGCGATGGAGCAGCACTAGTTCGGCCTCGGACTTCAGATCCAGCGCTGCGCTTTCCTTACCGCGGTTGAGCCAAACGAAATAGGCAGACATCCCCTCGACGGTCGCATCGTAGTGCCGTGCCGTCTCACCCTCAGGGCGCTCAATCTTGATGACCCTAGCCCCTGCGTCGGCAAGGCGCACCGTACAAAGGGGGCGGCCACGGCCTGTTCGATCGAGACCACCAACAGCCCGGACAAAGGGAGAGTGCCGTCAGACATTCCTCTGCACTCCCGAGCGGGCGAGAACACCTGGCTTCAGACGCTCGTTCGCGCCATAGTCCTCCTTCGGATGGAAGAACAGGCGCGGGGTCGTTTCGAACTCGACAAGCCGCTTCTTGTAAGCCTCGAGGTACGCCTGGCGACCATCCTCACCGACGCGGCCAGGCATGTACGCGACGAATGGCGGCAGAACATCGAAGCCACTGTACCGCAAAAGTCCGTTGTGAATCGGCCACAGGACCGTCAGGATATCGCCGTCGATTCCGTCCGGAGCATAAGTGTCAGCCGATGTCCCGGTCGTCGTTGCGACCATGGCCGTCTTACCCTTGAACATGCCAGTGTCGTACTTTCGGCCCGGCAAATATGCGAAGCCACGGGCAAAGACGCGGTCCGCCCAGCCCTTAAGGACTGCCGGCATACCGAACCACCAGACCGGAAACTGAAAGATCACTAAGTCTGCGCGCTTCAGTTTTTCCATTTCCGCCGCGATGTCCGGCGACGTGGTTCCCTTCTCACACGCTTTGGTCTGCTCAATCGGAAGGCTAAAGAAGTCCGGATTGCTCGGTTCCCCTTCGAAGTCGTCATGGCCGGCCACGGGATTGAACCCCATCGAGTAGAGATCGCTCACGACGACATCGTGACCGGCAGCAGTTAGCGCTTCGACGGCGACGTCCTTCATGGCGCCATTGAACGATTTGGGTTCTGGATGAGCGTAGACAATGAGGACGTTCACGGTAAAATTCTCCTAATACGAGCGAGGCAGGCCGAGCACGTGCTCGGACAGGAAAGAGAGGATGAGATTGGTTGAAATCGGCGCGACCTGATAAAGGCGCGTTTCCCGGAATTTGCGCTCAACATCGTATTCCTCCGCGAAGCCAAAGCCGCCATGGGTTTGAATGCAGACATTCGCAGCCTCGTTTGAAGCGTCCGCGGCCAGCATCTTAGCCATGTTTGCTTCTGCCCCTGGATTCTTGCCTGACTCGTAAAGGCTCAACGCTTCCCGCACCATCAGTTCAGCGGCCCGCATGTTTGCGTAGGCTCTGGCGATTGGAAACTGGATACCCTGGTTTTGGCCAATCGGCCGGCCGAACACTTGGCGCTCCTTGGCGTAATTGCTCGCCTTCTCGATGAACCACTTGGCGTCCCCAACACATTCGGAAGCTATCAGAATTCGCTCGGCGTTCATGCCGGATAGGATGTAGCGAAAACCCTTGCCTTCCTCGCCGATCAGATTTTCCGCGGGAACTCTCAGGTCGTCGAAGAAAACTTCCGTTGTTGCATGGTTCATCATCGTACGAATTGGGCGAATTGTGAGACCGTTGCCGATCGCTTCGCGCATGTCGACAAGCAGGACAGACAGACCGTCAGTCTTCTTCATGCCCTCCTTGAGGGGAGTGGTTCGGGCGAGGAGCAGCATCAGGTCAGAATACTCCGCCCGGCTTGTCCAGATTTTCTGTCCCTTTACAATGAAGTGGTCGCCATCAAGGCGTGCCGTCGTCTTGAGCGCACCCGTATCTGTGCCACTAGTTGGCTCGGTCACGCCGAACGCCTGCAGACGCAATTCGCCGGAGGCAATGGCCGGCAGATATTTTTGCTTTTGCTCCGCCGAGCCGTGACGCAAGAGCGTGCCCATCGTGTACATCTGTGCGTGGCAGGCCCCGCCATTGCAGCCGGCTCGCTGGATTTCTTCCAGCACAGCCGCTGCCGCTGAAAGAGGAGGCCCGCGCCGCCATATTCCTCGGGGATGAGGATGGATAGCCAACCTGCCTCCGTAAGCGCGTTGACGAACTCTTTAGGATAGGACATGTCGCGGTCCTGGGCCCGCCAGTATTCGCCCGGAAAGCGCCGGCACAGCTTGTCAACCGCCTCGCGTATATCCGAATAGTCGTGGACGGTTTCCGTCATCCGCTTGCTCCTCAAAACTGGTCGCACAAGCTAACGCGTAAGCGCCGATAACGACAAGGATAGACTGGCGAGATCAGCTATGCCGAAATTTTATAACCGTTTGGGGATTGGCGCTGACTCCGGTATGAGGATTCGGCCGGACCAGATGCCGCGTTCAACCAGGGTTTCGATGGTCGTCGCGATGATTTGGCCGGCAAATCGAGCAAGCCGTGGGACCGGCCTGTCCGTGGGATATGACATGATGAGCCTCCGCATTGGGACAGGATCAACCAGAGGCGCTGCGCAAAGCGATCCTTTCCTCAACTCCTCATGAATGGGGGCCAGCGGAAGCACAGTGACGCCATGGCCACTGCGCACGAGAGATTTGAGCGTCGAATAGCTATCAGCTTCCACCTTGACGTTTAGAGTAATGCTCGCTTCCTGGGCGAGGCGATCGAGGATTATGCGCAGCCCATGGCCGACACTCGGTAACAGCAGGCGATACCCTTCTAACAGGGAAAAGGAGACCGGAGTGTCCTGCGAAAGTCCCGAGTCGGCCGGACCGATGAGAAAGAGCGTTTCCTCAAGCAGAGGGTGAATGCGCAGGGTCCGGGCGCTCTTGGGGTCGTAGAGGATAGCGGCGTCGATTTCGCCTCTATGCAGCCAGTCGAGCAGGTAGCCAGAGTAGGCGCTAACGATTCTGAGTGTTGCCTCCGGATGCCGGGCTTTGAAGGCTGAGACCAGAGGCTCGGAGAGAATGTCCGAGGCAGTCGGTGGCATGCCAATAGACACATGACCGCGCAACGGCGCGTCCACGTCGGACACGACCGCGCGGATTTCCTCCAGCTCGGCCATGATCCGCAGTGCATGACGCAGAACGTCCTGCCCCTGCTCGGTGACAATCATGCCGCGACCGTGCCGATCAAAGAGGCGAACGCTGAGTTCTTCCTCCAACAACCGTATTTGCCGGCTGAGCGCGGGTTGTGCGATGTGCATTCGGTCCGAAGCCTTCGAAAGGCTCCCGAGCTCAGCCACATGAATCAGGGTGCGTAATTGAGAAATGTCCATGCTATACAATATCGCTATATCTGATCGTTAAAAAGGGTCGATGTCGAAACATTTCCGTTAAGGCATACAAGGTCTATCAATAATCCTACAGGGAGGCGAACCTTGGCTGCCGCTGAAATTTTATCCGCTCAAAAAGGGCCGACGGCTCGGGACCTCGAAACCGATTGGCCTATCGAGCTCTATGAAACGCTCAGGGCTGCAGATGTCAGCCACATGTCCTACGTCCCCGACGCAGGTCATTCGACCCTGATCAGGCTTTTCAACGAAGATCCGAAGGTCGTCAGCAATGTCCTGACAACGGAAGAAGAAGGTATTGCCGTTGCTGCTGGAGCCTGGCTCGGCGGCAAGCGCAGCGTTGTTTTGATGCAGTCTTCCGGTGTGGGCAATTGCATCAACATGCTGTCTCTTCCGGTGCAAGCGCGCTTTCCCTGCTCCTCCTCGTAACGATGCGCGGCGAGTGGGACGAGTTCAATCCATGGCAGGTTCCAATGGGGCAGGCGACGCAAGCCTCACTCGAGGCGATTGGCGTCAGAGTTCTGCGTGCAGAGACTGGTGCCGACCTTATTGAGACCGTGGAGCAGGCCGCGACGATGGCATACCAGGCTGACCAGCAGATCGCCGTTCTGATCGGCCAGCGCCTGCTCGGCAAAAGAAGTGGTAATCGATATGACTCTTTCGACGATGGACCGCCGCGCGGCGGCAAACAAGCTACTCGATGCACGGGACGGTGCGCTGGTGGTCACGGGACTTGGCTCCCCAAGCTATGATGTGCATATCGCCGGGGATCGGGACGACAATTACTATTTGTGGGGCGCCATGGGCGGGGCCGCATTGGTAGGCCTTGGACTGGCGCAGGCGCAGCCTGACAAGCGCGTAATGGTTATAACGGGTGACGGCGAGCAGTTGATGGCCTTTGGCGCGCTGGCGACCATCTCGGTCGCAAAACCGAAGAACTTCGACCTAATTGTGCTCGACAACCAGCATTTCGGGGAGACCGGCATGCAGTCGAGCCACACAGGTAGAGGCATTTCCTTCGACAAGGTGGCTGCCGCGGTTGGTTTTGCTCAAACCGCCGAACTCAGAACCCTTGAAGAGGTCGACAATCTGGCTCTCCAGCTGGCCAAGCCGGCGACAGGCCCACGTCTCTTCGTGCTCAAGATCGCGGCCGAGAACTTGCCGCGTTCGCTTCCGCCGCGTGACGCCGTTCACGTCAAGAACCGCTTCCGGGCTCACCTGGGGCTTGCAACCTGCTGAGGTTTGAATGACGCTGCTCGGTTTTCAAAACACGGTCGCCGGGCAGCTCCAGCCTGCCCGAGCTACCTTTGAATCCTTCGATCCCTATACCGGCAAGGCATGGGCACTGATCCCGCGCGAGGGCGCATCGGAGGTTGATGCCGCCGTCGCTGCCGCGAAGGCGGCTTTCCGATCGCAGGCATGGGCTGGGCTTACGGCGAGCGGGCGAGGAAAGCTCCTCGTCCGTCTCGCCGATCTCATCGCGGCCAACGCTGAGCGCCTCGCGGCGATTGAGACGCGCGACAACGGCAAGCTGATTTCCGAGACAACGGCTCAGTTACGCTACATTCCGGAGTGGTTTCGATATTTCGGGGGCTCGCGGACAAGGTTGAAGGTTCCGTCCTTCCGATCGACAAGCCAGGGATGTTTGCCTTTACCCGGCATGAACCTCTGGGCGTCGTTGCGGCTATCGCACCGTGGAATTCTCCATTGATGCTGCTTACCTGGAAGCTCGCGCCGCTGCTAGCCGCGGGCAACACAGTCGTCGTCAAGCCGTCCGAACATACCTCTGCCTCTACCCTGGAATTCGTGAAGCTCTTTGCAGAAGCAGGTTTTCCGGCTGGTGTGGTGAATACAGTGACGGGTATGCCGCTCGATGTCGGCGTGCCGCTGGTCTCGCATCCCGACGTCGCCAAGATTGCCTTTACCGGTGGCGAACCCGGTGGGTTGGCGGTATATCGCGCCGCGGCGGAAGGGTTGAAGACCGTCACCCTGGAACTGGGCGGCAAATCGGCCAATATCATTTTCGAAGACGCCAAAATCGAAAGCGCGGTCAACGGAGCGATCTCAGGCATCTTCGCTGCAAGCGGTCAGACATGCATCGCCGGCTCCCGACTCCTCGTACATCGCCGCATCCACGATCAGGTCGTCGACGGCGTGGTGAAGCTTGCGGCAAGCGCTCGCATTGGAAATCCCGCGCTTGCGGAAACGCAAGTGGGTCCGATAACGACGGAGGCTCAGCGCGAGAAAGTCCTTTCCTACCTGGATGTAGCCCGGGCCGAAGGCGCGCAATGTGTGCTTGGCGGTGGAAAGCCACAGGAGGGCGGGCTGCGTGATGGCTGGTTTGTGCAACCTAGCATTTTTACCGGTGTCAACAACGGCATGCGCATCGCCCGGGAAGAGGTCTTCGGTCCGATCCTCTCGGTGATCCCCTTCGATGATGATGAGGAAGCTTTCGCCATCGCTAATGACAGTCCTTATGGACTGGCGGCAGGGTTGTGGACCGCTGATATGGGGCGGGCACTGCGCGGCGCCGCCGCAATGGAAGCCGGCACGGTCTGGATTAATACCTATCGCGCCGTCAGCTACATGGCGCCTTTCGGTGGCTACAAGCGAAGCGGAGTCGGACGCGAAAGTGGTCAGGACGCCATCTACGCCTATCTGCAGACCAAGACAGTCTGGGTTGACACAGTTGGCAGTACCGCCAATCCCTTCGTGATACGATAGGAGAGGGCGTGGCAAAATCATCCGAATCCGTCGTCGTAATCGGGGGAGCGATCGTCGGCAGTTCGATCGCCTATTTCCTGCGCGAGGTAGGCTTTTCGGGCGCAATCACCGTCGTTGAGCGTGATCCCACCTACCAGCAATCTTCAACCGCGCTTTCGGCTGCTTCAATCCGCACGCAGTTCGGCACGCCGGTTAATATCCATATGAGCCGGTTCGGGGCAGACTTCTTCCGCACGGTCAAGGATCGTTTCGGCAGTGCCGCCGATATCGGCTTTGTCGAGCGAGGATATCTTATTCTTGGAGGACCGGAGACGGTTGAGGTCCGACGGGCCGGTGTTGAGATGCAGCGCAGGGAGGGTGCTGACATCGCAGCTCTTTCTCCGGAGGAGGCAAAACGGCATTTTCCATGGCTCAATGTTGATGACCTTGGGGTTGCGACAACTGCCTGGCGCGACGAGGGTTGGTTTGATGCCTGGTCTCTCCTAACGCTCGTGCGCACATCAGCGCGCGATCGCGGCGTGACCTTCGTGAAAGGCCACGCTGAACATGTCGAGGTATCGGGAGAACGTGTTGTCAGTGTCAAGCTTTCTGATGGGACCCAGCTTCCGGCCGATTGGTGTGTGAACGCCGCAGGTGCCGCGTCGGCATCCGTTGTGCGCGGACTTGGGATTGAACTGCCCGTTTCTGCGCGAAAGCGCACGGTGTTCAGCATCAAGGCACCTTTGTCGAGGGATGGCTTTCCCATGCTGTTTGACACCTCCGGGGCGTGGATCCGCCCGGAAGGAGACGGGTTCATTTGTGGGATTGCGCCCAATGTCGAAAACGACCTCGATGCGACGGGCGATTTCGAGCCGGCCCATGACCTTCTGGAAGACGTGTTGTGGCCCGCACTTGCGCACCGCGTTCCGGCTCTGGAGCAGTTGCGCGTCGAACGTGCCTGGGCCGGCCACTACGAGGTCAATACGCTTGATCACAACGGAATTATCGGTCCGCATGACGAAATTCCGAATCTTATATTTGCCACCGGCTTTTCCGGGCACGGCGTAATGCACGCGCCGGCGACGGGACGTGGCGTTGCCGAACTGGTCGCGCACGGTGAGTACACGTCGATCGATCTGTCGCCTCTTGGGTTCGGGCGTATCCGCTCTGGCACGCCGCTCCACGAGAGCGTGGTCTACTAACTGAACGCAGAAAAGGAGTGAAACAATGAAACTGGCGGGCAAGATTGCTGTGATAACGGGCGGTTCAAGAGGGATCGGCCGTGCGACTGCCGAGCGTTTTCTGGCAGAAGGTGCAAAGGTCGTCATAGCATCCGTGGATGAAGCACGACTAAACGAAACCGCTAGAGAAATTGGCACGCCCGACGCGGTTCTGGTTGTCGCCACCGACGTCGGCAAGAAAGATCAAGTCGAAGCTCTGATCAGCAAGGCGGTCGAGAGGTTTGGCCGCCTTGACATTATGGTCAACAATGCTGGCATTGCCATGGTGCAGGATTTTCTGTCGGTGACAAAGGAAGACTACGATAAGGTTCTCGGCATCAACCTTGAAGGCGCTTTCTGGGGCACGCAGGCTGCCGCGCGACAGATGATCTCCCAGGGTGGCGGCGGCGTGATTATCAACATGTCTTCAATCAATTCGGGTCTCGCCAATCCGAACGTTGCGACCTATGCCATTTCCAAGGGCGGCATGAACCAGATTACGGGCACAGCTGCGGTTGCATTTGCACCGCATGGCATTCGGGTCGTTGGCGTTGGTCCAGGTACGATCGATACCGAGATGGTCCGCGGTGATTTCGTATCGAACGCTGGCGACAAAGTGATACTATCGCGTACGCCACTCGGCCGGTATGGAAGGGCAGACGAGGTCGCTTCAGTCGTGGCGTTCTTAGCAAGCGACGATGCATCCTACATTACCGGTGAGACGATCTATCCGGATGGCGGCCGTCGCGTGCTGAACTACGTAATGCCTGAGAAGAACTAAGCAAATGGCGGTTTTTGAGAAACTCCACCACATTTGTATCGTTGTTCATGACGTCGAAAAGACCGGTGCCTACTTCGCCAGTCTCGGTGTGGGTCCCTGGCAAGACTATCCGCCATTGGCAGCGTACAAGGAACTGGAGGTACCCAGCGAAGAGTCGTTCAAGGGACTGAAGTTCAAATTCATCAATCTCGCAAACTTCCAGCTCCAGCTTTGCCAGCCGGGTCCGGAGGACGGTCCCCAGCGGCGCTTTCTCGATTCTCATGGGGAAGGTGTGTTCCATCTTGGCTTCGACGTTCCCGATTGCGACGAGGCGGAGGAAACCGGGCTGGCGCTCGGTCTTGCTTCACTGATGCGAGGCCGGCGCGACGATCGCAGCGGATTTACCTTTTTCGATACGGCCCAGAAGGCCGGCGTCGTGCTGGAGGTACGCTCAAGTCCGGTACCTGCTGGAAAGCGATGAGCAAGAAAGATGCGGTCAATCGATCTCAATTCTGACTTAGGTGAGGGCTTTCGGCCCTTGGCTTATGAGCGACGACGAGCGATTCTCGGTGTTGTCACTAGCGCGAATATCGCGTGCGGCGGCTTTCGGGCGTCGCCTCATTCCGCTGAAAGCTTATTCGATATGTGTACATAGCGACAATAGCGGTGCTTTCGCGATGGCCCGTCACATCCGGCAAGAGTTGGAGGCGGCTGGCATAGGAGTTCGTGCATTTTTGTAATCGCTTAAGGAGCAGACGTGATGACCAAGGGATATCTTATCGCGCAAGTTACCGTCACCAATTCGGAGGCGTACTTCAGGTATGCGAAAGCGGCGGGCGACCTTCTCAAAAACTATGGTGCTCGCCTCATCGTTGCGCCCGAGTCAGCCCTGATCAAGGAAGGAAGCCCCAAAGCCCGGACGGCAATTTTCGAGTTCGAGAGCTTCGACAAAGCAAAGGAATTCTGGGACAGCCCGGAATATGCTGAAGCCAAGGTTTTGCGCTCTGGTGCCGCCGAGGCAGACTTCATCCTCATCGAAGGTGCCGACTGATTTGACTGCCGACGCCGCTTCCTCTGTGTCCGAAATCCCCCTCGATACCGACCGGTCGCAGGGCACGCCCTGCTCGTCGAATTCGGTGAGATAATAGATGAGCGGATTCATAGGCAGGTCCTCAGGTTGGACGCTGCTTTGAAGGTCACTCAATTCGACGGATTTGTCGAGGCGGTGCCAGCGTATGCGAGTGTACTAGTCTGTTTCGACCCTCTCGTGACGGACCACCAGAGGGTTGAAACGGCCCTATCGAATCTCATTGCTAATAACGTACCAAATGTTGGCTCGGTCTCGCTACGTGAAGTTGAAGTCTGCTACGATGCCGACCTCGGGAGCGACCTCGCTTCCGTCGCAGAGGCAACCGGGATTTCAGCCGAGGAGGTCGTCAACGCCCATCTTGCTGGGGACTACAGCGTCTTTATGTATGGCTTTGCGCCGGGCTATGCCTACCTCGCTGGCGTTCCTCAACCAATCCAGCTTCCTCGTAAACAAGCCGCAGTTCGAGGCGTTGCCGCTGGCAGCGTCCTCATCGCCGGTCCGCAATGCCTTGTCTCTACTTTGAACATGCCAACGGGTTGGTGGATTATCGGCCGCTCCCCGACGAAAATCCTCGATCCTTCATCAGAAAATCATCCGTTCCTTTTCGACGTCGGTGACCGCGTGCGATTTCGCCGCATCTCGCGCGCTGAGTTCGAAGCGAGTAGTCGCTCATGACCGAAGCTGTTTTATCCGTCAACTTCGCAGGCCCTCATGTTGCTGTCCAGGACGCTGGGCCCCGTGGCTACATGCGTTTTGGCGTACCCGCGTCCGGACCAATGGACCGCGCCTCTTTCGCTGCGGCAAACCTCTCCCTCGGTAATCCCCAAACCCACCCCGCCGTTGAAATCTCGATGGGGGGCTCGTATTGGATTGTGTTTCCGGAGTTGTGACCTTTGCCGTTGCAGGCGGAGGGTTCATCATAGACCACGCCGACAGGAAAGTTGGATCGTGGACGGTTGCCACCCTAAGTGCCGGAGAGAGGCTGGCGATACGGCCCGGGCACTGGGGCAGCTGGACCTACCTCGCCTTTGCCGGCAATCTCGCAACAAAGACTTGGCTGGGAAGTTCGTCCACGCATGCGCTATCCGGATTCGGCGGCGGTCGCCTCACAACGGGGCAGACGGTCACCGTGAGCGATGCCAAGGTGCGAGATGATCGGCTCGGCGCAATTCCGTGCCCAGTCACAGCACGCCCCCGTTCAGAATTACACGTAGTCCTTGGGCCGCAGGATCGGTTCTTTTCAGAAGAAATGATCTCGAAGTTTCTGTCCACCCCGTTTCGTCTAACCGATGCTTACGACCGTATGGGGGTTCGCTTGCAAGGACCACCGTTGACGCCGAACGCTCCGCTTGACATGCCATCCGAGGCGATTGTACGGGGTTCCATCCAGGTGGCTGGCGACGGGGTCGCCACTATTCTTCTGGCTGATCATCAGACGACCGGTGGCTACCCAAAAATCGCCACTGTCCTCGACACGGATCTCGACGCCTTCGTGCAACTCAGGCCGCGCGACATGGTGGCGTTCAAAGCAGTTACACCACAGCTGGCAAATGAGCACAGCCGGATGCGAGCAGCCACCGCCGCTCGTTACTTCGCAGCGATCGCAACCGCCCGCGGCACACTGGAACAACGTTTGATGAGCGACAATCTCATTGACGGGGTAGTTGATCCGACCCCCGATGGGGACGCTGACATTAACGACGTAGGCAAGTCAGCCAATCGTGTCGCCTAAGCGCTTGTCGGCAACGATTAGTTTTGGTTGACGTCGCCCGCGACCTGAGGGGCGATGGAATGGCTGTTGAGATGCTGCGCACGTCAATGGTGTTACTGTCTGTGCCGCCAGTGGGGCGCGCCAGGCAGTCTAACGAAGGAACGATTCAAAATGGCTATGGAACTGCCCGAGCGCGAAAGCATGGAATTCGACGTGGTGATCGTCGGCGCAGGTCCGGCTGGTCTGTCGGCGGCGATCCGGCTGAAACAGGTCAATCCGGAGCTTTTGGTCGTCGTTCTGGAAAAGGGTGCCGAGGTCGGCGCGCATATCCTGTCCGGCGCGGTGGTCGATCCGATCGGCATCGACCGGCTGCTGCCGGGCTGGCGCGAAGAGGAGGGGCATCCCTTCAAGACCGCGGTGACGGACGACCAGTTCCTGCTGCTCGGCCCCGCCGGTTCGATCCGCTTGCCGAACTTGTTAATGCCGCCGCTGATGAACAATCACGGCAATTATATCGTCTCGCTCGGTCTGGTCTGTCGGTGGCTGGCCGAAAAAGCCGAAGCGCTCGGTGTCGAGATCTATCCGGGTTTTGCCGCGACCGAAGTGCTCTACAATGATCAGGGCGCCGTCATCGGTGTCGCCACCGGCGACATGGGCGTCGAGAAGAACGGCGAGCCAGGCCCGAACTTTGCCCGCGGCATGGAACTGCTCGGCAAGTACACGCTGATCGGCGAGGGTGTGCGCGGCTCGCTCGCCAAGCAGCTAATTGCGAAATTCGATCTCTCGAAGGACCGCGAACCCCAAAAGTTTGGCATCGGCATCAAGGAACTCTGGCAGGTGAAGCCGGAGAACCACAAACAGGGTCTGGTGCAGCACTCGTTCGGCTGGCCGCTCGGCATGAAGACCGGGGGCGGTTCGTTCCTCTATCATCTCGAAGACAATCTGGTCGCCGTCGGCTTTGTCGTGCACCTGAACTACAAGAACCCCTATCTCTATCCGTTCGAGGAATTCCAGCGCTTCAAGACGCATCCGGCCATCCGCGGCACCTTCGAAGCCGGCAAGCGGCTGACCTATGGTGCCCGCGCCATCACGGAGGGCGGCTACCAGTCGGTACCGAAGCTGACTTTCCCCGGCGGCGCGCTGATCGGCTGTTCGGCCGGCTTCGTCAACGTACCGCGCATCAAGGGCAGCCATAATGCGGTCCTCTCGGGCATTCTCGCGGCCGAAAAACTGTCTGACGCGATCGCCGCCGGTCGCGCCAATGACGAGGTCATAGAGATCGAAAACGGCTGGCGCGACAGCGCCATAGGCCAGGACCTGAAGCGGGTGCGCAACGTCAAGCCGCTCTGGTCGAAGCTCGGCACAGTCGCCGGCGTCGCGCTCGGCGGTCTCGACATGTGGACCAACCAGCTGTTCGGCTTCTCCTTCTTCGGCACGCTGAAACACGGCAAGACCGATGCGCAGTCGCTGGAGCCGGCGGCCAAACACAAGCCGATCGCCTATCCGAAGCCGGATGGCATGCTGACCTTTGACCGGCTCTCCTCGGTGTTCCTGTCCAACACCAATCACGAGGAAGACCAGCCGGTACACCTCAAGGTCAGGGATATGGAATTGCAGAAGCGCTCGGAGCTTGACGTCTATGCCGGCCCATCGACCCGCTACTGTCCGGCGGGTGTCTACGAATGGGTGGAAAAGGACGGCGAAGACGTTTTCGTCATCAACGCCCAGAACTGCGTCCACTGCAAGACCTGCGACATCAAGGACCCCAACCAGAACATCAACTGGGTCCCGCCGCAGGGTGGCGAGGGGCCGGTCTATCCGAATATGTAACCCACAACGGGGGCACTATGTCATCCCGCCCCGACCGTCGCCTTCATTCCACGCTTGCTTTTGGAGGTGGGGCTTTCGGTGCGCGAAATGCAGGGCTGAACGACATGGTCACGCCTGTAATGCCGATCTCACTAAAGATGGCAGCATTTCCGAACTGTATTGAACCGTCTGTTCCCTCTGAGGCCTTTAGCCACTGCTTCCGCAGCCGCAATAACGAGCAACGCTGTAGACGTGCGCGGCGTATATTTTGGCTCGAAATCTCCATTTCTCGAAGAGTCGTAACCTATAGCCGTTTTCGATACCTGCTTTCGAAAGCCGTTCTTTGTGTATTGCGCCAATTTGGCGATACTTCGTTTCCAGTGCCAAGGCTCGAATGCCGCTCGGACAATTCGGAATGGCGGAGAGATCGCTTCGGACGTCGTATTCCTCGCCACCGATGACGCCTCATGAATTACCGGCGAGACGATCATCGGGACGGTGGGCGGCGTGTTCAAAATTATGTCATGCCGGATAAGGGGTAATTAAATGACGGACATCACGAAGAAACTGCACCACATTTGCATTGTCGTACACGATATCGACAAGACGCAGGCATACTACGAATCTGTCGGAATTGGCCCTTGGGAAACGTATCCGCCGCTCGCTGAGTACGAAGAGTTGAAAGTTCCCAACAGCAAAGGCTTCCTGGCCATGCAGTATCGGATCTGCAATCTCCCGAACATTCAGCTCCAGCTGTGCCAGCCCAACATGGATCCAACGCCACAGCGCATCCACCTGGACACCAAGGGTGAGGGTGTCTTCCATCTCGGCTTCGAGGTCCCGGATGCCGACGCGGCTGAAGCTGAGGCCAACAGCAGAGGGTTGACCACGTTGATGAAGGGCCGTCGAGCCAATCGCACCGGCTTTACCTATTACGATACCGCCGCCGAGGCCGGAGTGATCCTTCTCACGCGGGCGACGGGCCATCCGGGCAAATAGCATCTTAAGAGAGATGCGGCCGGCGGGCGTCGGTCGCATGTCGATTCAGCAACTTGGGTGCCACGCGAGGCATGACAGGCGGTATCATGGCAGTTGATGTGATAGTCGTAGGAGCCGGGATCGTTGGGATTTCCTGCGCCCTTCAATTGATACGGCAAGGTAAGTCAGTCGTCCTTGTGGACAGAGGACAGCCGGGTCACGCTACGTCATTCGGCAATGCAGGTGTCATCCAGCGCGACGGTGTTGTTCCTCATGGATTTCCACAGCAGCCGGGTGTGATCCTGCGCTACGCATTAAACCGCCAAATTGACGTCCGCTTTCATTGGCGCGCGCTGCCGCGATTGTCACCCTTCTTGGCAAGATACTGGTGGAATTCTCACCCGCATCGCCATCAGTCGATTGCGGAGCGTTATCGGCCCCTCATCGAACGCTCGATCACTACTCATGCGGAGCTCGCAGAGGCCGCGGGCGCCACGGGCCTCTTTGTCGAAGGGGTGGACCGAGCTTTATCGCCAAGGCAGGGAACTGGAAGCCCGGCTAGAGGAGGCATGCCGTCTTAAAGACTCCTACGGAGTCGAACAGACCGAACTATCCAGCGTTGACGTGGCGAAGCGCGAACCCCATCTCTCGACAAAGTTTGCCGGCGGAGTCCACTGGACTCAAGCGTGGACCGTGAAGGACCCCTGGCGCTAAGCCAAGCCTATCTAAACCTGTTTAAACGACTGGGCGGCTGCTTTATAAGGGGGATGCGTACACTCTCTCACGAACACAGGCGGGATGGTGTCTGCGAACGAGCCAAGGCGTACAGGATTGTGAGCACGTCGTCATCGCTCTTGGGCCGTGGTCCAATGAGTTTGTCGGGACGTTGGGATACAAATTCCCCTTCGTGGGGAAGCGGGGATATCACGTCCATTTTAGAAGCCGGCCGGGAACGCATTTGAACGGCTGGCTCATGGATGGAGACAAAGGTTATTTCCTTGCCCCCATGGCACATGGCATTCGCTTAACGACGGGTGTTGAATTTGCTTCCCGTGGAGCTCCATCGACTCCGACCCAAATCGATCGGGCAGAAGCTGAAGCTCACAATATTTTCCCGCTCGCCGAGCGCATTGCGCCTGAACCCTGGATGGGCGAGCGCCCATTCATGGCTGATATGCTCCCGGTCATTGGTGCGGCCCCAGGGCATGGTGGCCTCTGGTTTGCATTTGGCCATGGCCACCATGGGCTGACGCTCGGACCAGTAACGGGGGAAATCATCGCAAGCCAGATAACGGGCCAATCCACGCCCTACGACACTTCGCCCTTCAGCCCAGCCCGCTTCAAGCATTGCTATTTTAGCGAGGAGAGGCTCAGGGCAGCATACTTAGGGATCCACTGGTAGTCTCCAACGCCTCGATGCGAGCGATGAGGCTGCGTGTCTCTTGTTCGGTAGCAGCGTGACCGAAAGCGGCCAAGCGGATCGCCTTTTCTATGAGTTCCTGCCTGGTGAGCGTGTTGCCGGGATCGCCCTTCGGTTCATCAACTCTGGCATCACGCCGGACTCCGCGAGTCGTCACGACGCTCACCTTGCCCACCCAGCGCTTCGGATAGAGCCCGTCCACTTCCGGGTCGAATTCCATCCGAACCTTGGATCGAAGACCTGCGACGCGAGGGTCGTGAAGAGCAAACCTCTCGAACGCATCGAGATCCGCGACGCCGTGCACAGCGATCAGGGCGAGCACGGTGCCCATTGAGAATTTTGATTGGTGGACGGTTTGCGGAACGTCCACGGCACCCAACACGTCGATTGCTCCCTGGTGAACATGGGCGACGACTTCATGCAGGTCCTCCGCCTCTAATTTTTCCCGCGCCATCAGCACTTGGAGGGCATCTGCGGCTGGGTGTGTGTGTCGACACGATGCGTGCCATTTATAGGAGGTCTCTTCAGTCGCCCACCTGCTCCCAAGCCGATCGATGAGTCGCGAGGGATCGGAATCGCTGGACATGCCGGCCGCCATGCCTTGCTTGCCTTCTAGAATTCGTGTTGCGCCCTTGAAGCCATCCCGCGCCAGGAAGGCAGCGGTCAAACCACTCGCGGCGGCTTTGGCTGTATGTAATTGTTTGGAATCGGCCGCATCCCGGAGAAACTCCCATAGCCCCGCCGCCTGGGTACCTGCCGTGCCGAGCGCATGATTTAGGTCGACAGCATCCAGGCCAATGAGCTTGCCGACCGCGGCGGCAGCGGCAATCGTCCCCGCAGTGCCTGTCGTGTGAAAGGTTTGATAATGGGAGCGGCCCAGGAATTCACCGACGCGGATTCCGACTTCGTACCCTGCAATGCATGCGGTGAGTACCTCTTTTCCGTTCTTCCTCTCAGCTTCGGCGACGGCAAGCACCGCTGGGAAAATCACCGTTGCCGGATGGAACACCGAGCCGTTGTGCACGTCGTCCTGTTCTACGACGTGGGAGGCCGCGGCGTTCACCATTGCAGCGAAGTAAGGGCTTGTTTTCCGTCGGGTTGGTATAACGGTGCTCAGTCCGGTCACCGGCCCCATTGCCCGGCTGAACGCGTCGATGATCTCAACTTGGCGAGTTCCCCGACCGGCCAAAGTCGAGCCGAGCCAATCGATCATCAAGCCCTTCGAGAACTCCACGACCCGCGGTGGTATGTCATCAAAGCTGAGGCGATGAACGAATTCGCAAAGGGCGGAGGTGGTCCCCGCCGCCTGAGTGTCTTCCACTAATCCACTCCAGGGTACGCTGTTCATTCTCCGCCTCCATGGTAAATCCAAAACTTCTCACTTCCGTGGCCGCAGAAATGCGAGCTTCCTCGCAGTATTCCGGCCGCGCCTGGCCGCTGCTGTTGGAGAATCTCCCTGCCAGGCTGCGGTACGCAAGTCCCGCAGCCCCTCAAAGCTGTCGACCACGGTCGAGAAATATCTTTCGGGATCGGTTCGGGAAAACTGCCGCGCAATTGCACATTACGTAGCGATTGAATATAGTATCCAATCATTGGGTCGACCTGTCAACTCGCTTGGGAAGGGAACGGCTTCACCGTTTCAGAAGGATTTGAATGTGATTCATGCGCGGAAGCCCAACCTGGTGCTCATTCCGGGATTCATGTGTGATGAGGACCTTTGGCGCGAGCAAATCGGTGCGCTTAGTCCCTTTGCGCATTGCTTTGTTCCCAACCTCAAAGGCGCAGAGAATCTGGAGGATATCGCGCAGCGCGTTTTGCGTTCGGTTGACGGGAATTTTGCCTCGCCGGCTTTTCTCTCGGCGGCTTCGTAGCTCAGGAGGTGTTGCGACGAGATATGCGAAGGGTCGATCGCCTCGCACTGCTGGACACGTCGATGTACGCGGACACTGCCGCGCGCACGCAGCAGCGGCAGGCCCTGTCCCGCGCCGCGAGCATTTCGGGATCTTTTTCAGGGATATCCCAGAACCTTCTCGCATCTTATGTTCATCCTGACCGTTTAGGAGATATCGCCCTAACGGAACGGATTCGAGAGATGACGCAACGTGTGGGAAGAGACGAATTCCTGCGTCAGAACGCGATGGAGCGGCCGGATGGAAGGGAAATTCTGAGTAAAGTTCTTTGTCCCTCGCTCGTGCTCTGCGGACACGATGATCAGATCACCCCGCGAGCAATCCACGAGGAAATGGCCGCGTTGATGCCTCGTGCGAGGTTGAGGACGGTTGAAGCCTGTGGCCATATGGCACCGATGGAGCGCCCCGACCAAGTTTCTGTGGCGCTGCGGGATTGGTTGCAGATCGATCCCGCAGCATAGTGTTCATCGAGTCAGGCGGAATTGGAGCGTCTTCTGTCTTTTAGAGCCGTTGCCGATGCAGATCATGGATCAATTCCGCAAGCATCAAGTCCAGGTGCCCTCCTCCAGCGTTCTTATAGAGGGTGACTTCGGCGTCGGAGGTACGCCCCTTTACCGAACCGGTGACAAGCTCTGACAACTCACCGAGTATGTCCACTTCCCGAATAGCCCCGCTCTCTAGTGGGCCAACAATGTCACCGACGTGCATTGCAGAGCGCCTAAGATCCACGAAAATGCGCGAACGGCGTGCAGTTTCATCGTCAGCCTCACGAGTGCTGAGGCTGTAGCTTCCCACAAGGTCGAGATGTGCGCCCGGCTTCAAGAGTGATCCCTTGATAATCGGCTCGGAACTGCGAGTGCATGCAGAGATCACGTCAGCCGTGGTCAACGCTGCATCGAGGTCGGTGACGGCTGTCGCAGGAAGTCCTGTGGAATGGAGACGCTCCGCCACCTCTTCAGCTCGTCCGACGCTTCGGTTCCAGATGTGGATGCGTTTAAGATTGGGCAGCACTGAGGCGTGGGCGCCTGCGAGCCATGCTGACATCTCGCCCGCGCCAACAATTAGCAGCTCTTCGGACTGGGGGCGAGCCAGGATCTTGGCACCGAGTGCTGAATCACAAGACGTGCGCCAATGTGTAATGGATGTGCCGTCGATGAGCTCGAGGGGGCGACCGTCCTTTCCATCAAAAAGCACGACGACTGCCTGAACCGCGGGAAGGCTCCCCTTGTTGGGATTAGCTGGGAAGCTGGTGATAAGCTTACTAGCCATGTAGCGCCCATTATCCACCGCGTTTCGAATGAAATAGAGTGCTTCCGGCGATCCGAGAAAGCTCTCCGAAACTTCCATGGGTGGGCGCCGATGTGCTCGCTCAAGGGCCTCGACAACGACTTGGAAGTTGAGCATCGCGTTAACTTCGTCGCGCTCGATTAATTTCATGGAGGGCTCCAATTTTGATTCCGGGAAATGACTGTACGGAAGTACGTTCGGTATCCGTTGCTTTCTGAAAAAGGATATTGTATCCATAGTCGATTGTTGTCAATTCTCGAACGACTGTCTCGGGCGCTCAATTTATCGTCGGCAGGGACTACCTCAAGCATGGATCTTAAACAGCTCAGGACGTTCATTCTTGTCGCCGAAACAGGCTCCCTGAGCAAAGCATCTGATCGACTGCGACTGGCCCAGCCCGCGCTTTCGCGACAGGTCAAGCTCCTGGAAGCTGAAATCGGCCATGAGCTTTTGCAAGATCTGGACGGGGCATGCATCTCACTCAAGAAGGCGAGGAGCTTCTGTCGCGTGTGTCGGGATTGGTTGCGCAGCTCGAAAAGTCCATTGAGGATGTACGCTCTTTGTCCTCAAAGCCCGCTGGCCAGGTTGCTTTAGGGTTGATCCCGTCGGTTAGCGATGTCGTTGCGGGCCGGGTGGCGATGAGAGTGGCTCGCGATTACCCAGATATATCTTTGCGCATTGTCGAGGCGTATGCGGGCCACCTTATCGATTGGCTCCATCGCGGAGATATCGACGCAGCTTTGATCTATGGGCCGTCTACCGACCTGCACTTGCGCATGAGAGAATTGTTTTTCGAAGAGCTTGTGCTCGTGTCACCAGCATCAATCTGCCTTCCCGGAGACAAGCTGCGGGTCGAGACACTTGGGGAAATGAAGCTTGTCTTACCAAGCCGCCCCCACGGTTTACGCCTGGTCGTAGAAGCGGCCGCCGAAAAAGCCCGTGTGCATCTAAATGTTCGCTACGAGGCGGATCTCGTTCCGAGTCCTGAAAGAACTCGTGGAAGCTGGCCTGGGAAGTACGGTGCTGCCGTTGTCGGCGTTTTTCCGCGAAAAGCCGGAAGGTCGGTTCAGGCTTACCACACTCACAAACCCAAAAATTACCCGGCAGATTGTCATGGCTCTGCCTTCAAGCCGCAACGATACTCGAGCAACATCCGTGGTTTGCGAGATTGTGCGCAGCGAAATCGCGACATTGGTCGCGAGCGGGGCTTGGCAAGCCTATCCTGGTGTGGACCTGCAGTCCTTCTGACACGTTCCGCAACGCTCCAGACTTCGATAAAGCTGATAGCGCCTATCAAAGATTTGTAATTTCCAATCATAGAGCAGTGGGTAAGAATGCCAGCAACAGCCCGAAGGGATTTGACCATAGCTTCGCGAACATATGAAAACCGGCCAGATATCGCCCATATCCCGAGCCCGTGTGAGCATTCGCCACGCCCAGGCATTTGTAGGTCAGGGGAGAAGTGACTATGCAGTCGTTTATTTGTGCGAGAGCGCCACTCTTTGTTCCGGCGGACCAGCCCGCGCGATTTGCGAAAGCAGCCGAGAGCGGAACGGACGCCGTAATAATTGACCTTGAAGACGCCGTTGCAGCTGAATCTAAGGGTGCGCGGGCGAACCTTCGTACAGCGCAAATTGACCATCTGCCTCTGTATGTCCGCATAAACGGTGTGCATTCCGAGTGGTTTGACGACGACGTCGCCTGCGTGGCGACGATAGACGTGGCGGCGATTGTCCTTCCGAAAGCTGAACAACGCGCAGACGTGGATCTTCTGCTATCGAGAATGAACCGTGACATTCCGGTCATTGCACTTATCGAAACAGCCACCGGCCTATCGCAAATTTCGGAGATACTGTCACACCACGCCGTCCCCGCAGTAGCTTTTGGATCACTCGACTTTTGCTTGGATCTGGGATGCGCCCATACCCGGGCGGCCTTGGCCGGCGCACGCAACGAATTGGTCTTGAAGTCACGATTGGCCGGCAAGGCGCAGCCGATTGACGGTGTAACGACAAATTTCCAGGATCTGGCCGTTGTCGCGGATGATGCGAACTTTGCCGCCGAGCTAGGTTTCGGTGGAAAAATGCTCATCCATCCCAAGCAAATTGAACCTACGCTGGCGGCCTTCTTGCCGGATCAAAAGCAGATCGACTGGGCCAAGCGGGTTTTGGGTGCAATCAAGGACAAAGGCGCGGCGAGCCTGGACGGCACAATGATCGATCGCCCCGTTATCGTGCGTGCAGAACGTATACTGAGTCTCGCCTCCACGCGCGCGTGAAGTTTCCAAAATTTCTGCACCAAAAGATTCGTATCGATTGGACCGATGTGGTTCCGACGAAGGAGAGTTCATGCCTGTTTCCAAGATCCTTGTTGCAAACCGGTCCGAAATAGCGATCCGAATTTTTCGAGCTGCAAACGAGATGGGCATCAAGACGGTTGCCCTATGGGCCGAAGAGGATAAGCTGTCGCTTCATCGGTTCAAAGCTGACGAAAGTTATCGGATCGGGCGGGGGTCGCACCTTGCCCGCGATCTCGGAGCAATCGAAAGCTATCTGTCGATCGACGAAGTCATCCGTGTCGCCAAGCTTTCTGGCGCGGATGCTATCCATCCCGGTTACGGCCTCCTGTCGGAAAGCCCGGAATTTGTCGACGCTTGCAACGAGGCCGGCATCACGTTCATCGGCCCGACAGCGGACACAATGCGCCAACTCGGCAATAAGGTTGCCGCGCGGAATCTGGCAATCTCAGTCGGTGTACCGGTTGTCCCGGCCACAGGGCCGCTGCCGGACGACATGAATGCAGTCTCACGCATGGCTGCTGAGGTCGGATATCCATTGATGCTTAAGGCCTCCTGGGGCGGCGGGGGCCGCGGCATGCGCGTAATACGATCGGAGGCTGACCTCCCCGAGAAGTAAATGAGGCCAGGCGGGAGGCGAAGGCAGCCTTTGGCAAGGATGAGGTCTATCTGGAGAAGCTCGTAGAGAGGGCTCGCCATGTCGAAAGCCAGATACTCGGCGACAAGCACGGGAACGTCGTCCATCTTTTTGAACGCGATTGCTCGATCCAGAGACGCAATCAGAAGGTCGTCGAGCGCGCGCCGGCGCCTTACCTGAGCGATGAGCAGCGCGACCAACTTGCCGCCTATTCGCTGGATATCGCGCAAGCGACCGACTACGTGGGAGCGGGCACAGTCGAATATTTGATGGACGCTGAGACTGGTCTTTTCTACTTCATCGAGGTTAATCCACGCATCCAGGTCGAACATACCGTGACAGAGCTGGTGACGGGTATCGACATCGTCAAAGCACAGATTCGGATCATAGAAAACCACGCAATCGGAACACCGTCTTCGGGGGTCCCAGAGCAGAATTCGATCAAACTGAATGGGCACGCGCTACAATGTCGAATCACAACTGAGGATCCGGAAAACAATTTTATCCCGGATTACGGCCGCATCACAGCGTATCGCCAGGCGTCGGGATTTGGCATCCGTCTGGACGGCGGAACAGCTTATTCCGGAGGCATCGTCACGCGATACTACGATCCGCTTCTCGAAAAGGTCACCGCCTGGGCGCCGACACCGCAGGAAGCAATCCACCGCATGGATCGCGCGCTGCGAGAATTTCGTATTCGCGGGGTCGCGACGAACCTTACATTCCTCGAGGCGATCATCTCACATCCGAAATTTAGGACTAACAATTACACCACGCGCTTCATCGACACGACGCCCGAGTTGTTCCGGCAGGTAAAACGCCAGGATCGAGCGACGAAGCTGCTGACTTACCTTGCTGATGTCACGGTCAATGGACACCCGGAAACCCGCGGTCGACAGCGGCCGCCCGGCGATACAGCGCGACCGACGGTGCCCTACGCCGACGCCGATATTAAGCCCGGCACGAAGCAAATGCTCGACGAGCTCGGACCAAAAGGATTCGCTCACTGGGTGCGGGGCCAGGAGCAAGTGCTGCTGACCGATACTACGATGCGCGACGGTCACCAGTCGTTACTTGCGACGAGGGTCCGCACCTACGATATCGCGCGAATCGCCGGAACCTATGCACGCACGCTTCCGAACCTCTTCTCGCTCGAATGCTGGGGCGGCGCAACCTTTGATGTGTCAATGCGCTTTCTGACCGAGGACCCGTGGGAACGCCTGGCGCTGATCCGAGAGGGCGCGCCTAACCTGTTGCTGCAAATGCTGCTGCGTGGCGCCAATGGCGTTGGCTACAAGAACTATGCGGACAATGTTGTCAAATATTTCGTCCGACAGGCGGCCAAGGGCGGCATCGACGTTTTTCGCGTGTTCGACTGCCTGAATTGGGTCGACAACATGCGTGTCTCGATGGATGCGGTGGCTGAAGAGAACAAGATCTGCGAGGCGGCAATCTGCTACACCGGCGATATCCTTAATTCGGCGCGCCCGAAGTACGATCTGAAATACTACACGTCCTTGGCTGCAGAGCTTGAAAAGGCCGGCGCCCACATGATCGCGCTGAAAGACATGGCCGGTCTTTTGAAACCGGCAGCGGCTTCGGTGCTGTTCAAGGCGCTGCGCGAGGCAACCGACCTGCCGATTCATTTCCACACGCATGATACGTCGGGCATTTCCGCAGCGACGGTTCTGGCCGCTGTCGATGCCGGCGTCGATGTCATCGATGCGGCGATGGATGCCTTTTCCGGCAATACCTCGCAGCCCTGCCTCGGCTCGATCGTGGAGGCGCTGCGCGGCTCCGAGCGCGATCCCGGCCTCGATGCGGAGTGGATTCGGCGAATTTCTCTCTATTGGGAAGCGGTGCGCAGGCAGTATGTCGCGTTCGAAAGCGACCTCAAGGGACCGGCCTCGGAAGTCTATCTCCACGAAATGCCGGGCGGCCAGTTCACCAATTTAAAGGAGCAAGCCCGTTCGCTCGGCCTCGAAACCAAGTGGCACAAAGTGGCGCAGGCTTATGCCGACGCCAACCAGATGTTTGGTGACATCGTCAAGGTAACGCCGTCCTCCAAGGTGGTCGGCGACATGGCGCTGACGATGATTTCTCAGGACCTGACGGTCGCCGATGTCGAAGATCCAATCAAGGATATAGCATTCCCGGACTCGGTCGTGTCGATGCTCAAGGGAGATCTGGGGCAGCCTCCGGGCGGCTGGCCCCCAGCGTTGCAGAGGAAAGCGCTCAAGGGCGACATACCCTACACCGAGCGTCCCGGCTCACTGCTTGATCCGGCCGATCTGGAAGCCGAATACAAGGCACTTGAAGCAAAGCTTGATCGAATGATCTCGGAGACGGAGTTTACGTCATATTTGATGTATCCGAAGGTCTTCTGCGACTTCGCAGAGGCTTACGAGACATATGGGCCTGTTTCTGTGCTCCCGTCCGATGCGTACTTCTACGGGTTGGCGCCTGGCGAGGAGATTTTGCCGGAAATCGAGAAGGGAAAAACGCTCGTCGTTCAGTTGCTCGCAACGAGCGACATCGATGAACAGGGCATGGTAAAGGTCTTTTTCGAACTCAATGGTCAACCTCGTTTGATCAAGGTTCCAGACCGTTCTTCTAATGCCTCAAGCGCCAATCACCGAAAAGCCGAAACCGGAAATCCCAACCAGATTGGCGCTCCAATGCCTGGTGTTGTTTCGACCGTCGCGGTTTCTGTGGGTCAGAACCTGAAGGCCGGAGATGTGCTGCTTTCGATCGAGGCGATGAAGATGGAAACTGCAATGCACGCAGACAAGGACGCAGTGGTTGTCGAGGTCCTCGTGAAGCCAGGACAACAGATAGATGCAAAGGACCTGCTCATAGTCCTTCAATAGCAGGCCCGGGCGATCGAGCTTGTTACGTTGCGAGAGCTCTCAGGAGCATCGAGCCAACAAACTGGAAATACCGTCCATAGCGAGATTGAAGGGCAACATCTCGCGAACTTGTGCGAGAGTTGTCGTTGCGCTCGCCGATAGAAGACACGAGCGGTCGGAACACAAAAGTTGCACGAGTGATTGGAGAAATTATGTCGATTGACGTAGGCCAGACCGAACATCTGAAGTCGTGGATCGGCCGTGAAAAGACCGACACCGATACATTGACGCCGCGGCTGATCACTGAATTCAATGCGACGCTCCATGGGCTCGTACCCGAACCGTCAGCCGGCGCTACCCATCTCGGAATCCACTGGGTTCTTGGCCCACAGATTGCCGACACACCCGATCTCGGTTCAGACGGGCATCCGAGGACAGGTGACTTTCTCCCACCTGTGCCCCTTCCGCGCAGGATGTGGGCAGGAGGTGAGGTGAGGTTCTTATCGGAACTTCGTGAAGGCGATAGGGTTGAGCGCAGATCGCGGGTATCGAGCGTTGATCAAAAGAATGGAAAGTCGGGTTCTCTCTGGTTCGTGGCCGTCGACCACGAAACCTGGACCGGGAGGGGTCTTGCAGCAACTGAGCGCCAGGACATTGTCTATCGGGAAATGGCTGCTGGTCCCACTCCGTCTCCCACTGCCCGCGAGCAAAAGGAGTACACGACGAGACGGACGATATCACTGTCGGAAGTTCTTCTTTTCCGCTATTCGGCTATGACATTCAACGGACACCGCATCCACTACGACATCAAGTATGCAAGAGACCGGGAGCATTACCCTGGCCTCGTCGTTCACGGGCCACTTCAAGCCACGATCTTGATGAATGAAGCAAGAAGGCTTCTGGGTCGCTCGCCATCGGTATTTTCATACCGGAGCGTGTCGCCACTCATCCTTGAGAGCTCAGCGGAGATCGTCTCCGAGGCAATGGCAGACAAGGGCCTTTCACTATCGGTTCTCAACGCAAGTGGGGTCGTGACCATGGCTGCGATCGCTCAGGCGTTTAGCGGGTAACCGGAATTTGTGTGGCAACACCCGCCGCCGCTATCAGACCAATCCAGCAGTCGCAGGGCACATGACGACCTCGCCCGACAAGGAGCGTAAACATGACGGATTTTCCAAATAAGCTGCTTAACGGCTATGAAAACTTCATGCTCGGGCGATACAGGGATGAACGTGATCGCTATCGGCAGCTTGCAGAGGCCGGCCAACGCCCCCACGCTCTGGTCGTAGCGTGTTGCGACTCAAGGGCTGCACCAGAGACTATATTCGATTGTGGGCCGGGCGAATTATTCGTCGTGCGCAACATCGCAAACGTTATACCACCCTACGAGCCGGACGATCACTACCATGCCACGTCCGCGGCACTGGAATACGCGATCCGGGTGCTCCAGATCAGCAACATCGTCGTCATGGGCCATGGTCGATGTGGAGGGATCCAAGCTGCGCTGTGTAGGGACAGAGAACCGATCGGTCCGGGAGATTTTGTCGGTAAATGGATAAGCTTGCTCGACGCGGGTGCCGAACAGATGAGGGGGAATCTATTAATGACGGAGGTCGAGCGGCAGACGGCCTTGGAGCGCGTTTCAATTCGAAATTCCATTTCAAATTTGCGCACGTTCCCGTACGTGAACGAGCTTGAACGAAACGCAAAACTCTGCATTTACGGTGCCTGGTTCGACATCTCGACCGGCGAACTCTGGGTCATGAATGACAAGGGTGATTTTCAACGGCCTGACGGCACATTCTCCCTCACTTTGAGCGACACGCAATCAGTTGGAGTCGTACACGAAGGAAATATCGACGATGGCGCTGAACTCTCAAGCGGGGAAAGACGCCGGGCCAGCTAGGCTCGGCGGCAATGGTAAAGATGCTGAGGTGATATGAGCTATTGAGCTTTCATCGCTGCCACGATGATGATCTCAACCTTGTGGTCGCGAGTGATGAGCGGGGCCTGATAGGTCGCTCGCGACGGCGGATTGATTCTATCGACCCAATTGTCCCACACCTGGTTCATTGCGCTGAAATCGTCGATATCCGAGAGCAACACGGTCGCATTAAGGATGCTGCTCTTGTCTGATCCGGCCTGACGGAGCAAATCATCAACGGCAGCGAGCGCGGTCGCGGTTTGCTCGCCCACAAGTTCGTTCGGGTTTCCGACCTGTCCCGTGAGGAATACAAGGTCGCCCATGACCACGGCCTGGCTCAGTCGACCATTCGGTTGGATACGGGTGATGCTCATCGTCTTTTACTTTGCGTATGCGCCCACATATGTGCCTTCGCGGATGCTCTTTAGCATGTCCTCTTCCCGCTTTTCTTGCGCCTTGGCTGCAGACAGCAGCTCGGTGGCAACGCTCTCGGGAAACGCAACAATACCGTCCTGGTCGCCAACTACGATGTCGCCCGGGTTGATCACCAATCCCCCGATCGAGACTGCAACGTTGAGTTCGCCGGGTCCATTCTTGTAGGGACCGCGGTGGATTGCGCTTCTGGCAAAGCATGGAAATGTGGACCGCCCAATGGTGCCGGTGTCCCTGATTGCGCCGTCGAGTACCATTCCGGCAGCGCCGCGCGACGCGGCTATCGTGGTCATGATGTCTCCAACGAGCGCACGGCTGGTATCGCCGCCGCCAGCGACGACAACAACATCGCCTGGCTTGATCAACTCGAGCGCTTTGTGGATGGCCAGATTGTCACCTGAGCGGGTTCGCACCGTCAGCGCCCGCCCGACCATTACGCCCTCAATCTTATGGAAGGGGCGAAGTCCAACCGCCCCCGGCTCACGGTTCAAATTGTCACTCAGGAGTGGGGTGGAAAGCGCACGAAACGCTTCTAGCAGTTCGTCGTTGTCTTGGCTGGGCTGCACTGGAGGTTCTCCTTGGGGGTTCCTGTTTTGCAGAGTCCGCCTGGCCAGATGAGGACCCGTCTGCAGGCGGCCGTTTGCGTTGGGGCAGGCCGTTGTGCGACAACGACGAGATCAACGTAAATATTGGATAACATATCCATATGATAGGCGTCTACCTACAGGAAGCCGTATTTCGGCAAAATTAAACACTAATAGAATAAAGTATCCAAAAATAGAGATTGCAAAAGTCAGTCTTACGGGGAGAATAAGAAAGGACGGAAGACCCATTCGACTGTGCGATCAAGCGCGCCCTTGAGAGCACCGAACGCATCCGGCTAAATGCGTCTGCTCCGCGCTCATCAGGGTCGTCAGGAAGTGGAGCTCAAACGATCAAACAGCTCGCTACGCTTCGCGGTTCGACGAAGATCGGCACCAAATTGCACAAACTACCCGAGCGCTTGGGCTCGCTTCATTTCCTCAAGCTTCAGTGCGAGCTGCTTGCCACCCTCGGAAATATGCATGTCCAGGAGGTTCACGGCCCGCAATGTGTCCTTGGCTCTGCAAAGCTCGATGAGCTTAAGGTGATCGGCGTGCGATTCCTTCTGCCTGACGGAATCGATCGCCATCATCAGCTTTGTGTAACGTTCAATCTTCTCATGCAGACCGAAAATGATCTCAATCGTCACCTTGCGGCCCGACGGCGCATACAGGGCCTCGTGGAACTCCCAGTTTAATTGGTGCGAGTAAATTCCCGCTTCAGTATTACCGAACTTTTCGGCCGCGATTTGCGCGCGCTCAAGATCTTTCTCGGTCATGTGTGGAATCGCAAGGGACAGCAGCCACGTCTCGACCCGAGCGCGGAGTTCATAGAGCTCCACTATTTGATCGAGCGACAATTCCGAGACCACCGCGCCCTTATGGGAGACCAGCGTAACAAACCCTTCAGAATGGAGCTGGTGCAATGCCTCACGAACCGGTATCCGGCTGACACCTAGCTCTCCCGCAATATGCTCCTGGCGAAGCTGAGTACCGCCGGCATAGTCTCCCGAGAGAATGCGGGACCTGACCATGTCGGCAACCTGCTGCGAAAGGGTTTGCTTGTTCAGAGTAGGACCTACCATTAATTCACTCACCTATCCGAAAAGCCGGTATGCAGCCGACATGAAATTCCGATCTGCGGCAGTGTTGTAGCGCTGCCAAGAGATATTCTCTCAGTTCAATTCCCTATCATGTCAATCGTCGAATGCCTCCCCGGCACTTCAATACCGTTTTTCGACGGGATAGTTCGTTCTGGGGGACTTTACTTCCGTTTCTGAAGTTGGACGCCGGCCGGACCAACGCCGAGATCCTAATAGACGTGTTCTTCAATAGGTTGATTTTCGGCGATTCGTTCAAATCGAAATGGTGAGAGGTCGATGGAGCGAAATTCGCCATAGGCAATGAGGTCGCTTACGCCAGCACCAGCAGCAGGTGAGTGCATCATACCGTGGCCACTGAATCCCGTCGCGAAGATCAGGTTGGAGATTTCGGGGTGGCGGCCGATAATTCCGCTGTGATCGAACGTATTGTACTCGTAAAGACCCGCCCAGGCGCGCAGCATCCTCAATCGCTCGAACCCCGGGATTCTGTGAGCAAGGGCCGGCCACAGCACATCATCAAACATATCGTAGTCGACATCGAGTGCAAAATCATCCGCTTCGTTTTCTGCCAGCGGGGGATTCCGCAGAGGAACAGATGCCCTTCAGGGCGAAGCCAGACACCGCTGGTGTCAAAAATGAAAGGGCAGTTCTCAATCAGTTGCGGGGTCTCGAAAACGAAAACGCACCGTTTCGCTGGCACCACGGGCAGTTCGACGCCAACCATTTTGGCGATGCCAGCACTCCAGGGTCCCGCAGCATTGACAACAGTCCCTGCGGTAAGCCGATCGCCATTGTCAAGTACGACCGCACCGATAGCATTGGCGGAAGAGAGTGTAAGATCGACTACTGATGCCGCAATATATTCGACACCCCTCGACCGCGCACGCCGCCGGAAGGCCTGCAAAAGGCCAGGTCCGTCGAACCAGCCCTCTCCGCTACGCCCGAAGGAGCCGAGAGCTAGGTCCTCGCTATTCATCCAGGGGAAGCGACTAGCCAAATTTTCTCGGTCGATGAGTTCAATGTCGACCTCCATTTCTTGCTGAACGCGGTATTTCGCGCGCTGAGCCTCTTCGCGCTCCGGAGTCGCCAGAACCAAGTAGCCGGGTTCGCGAAGACCGATATCAGCCGCTTCTCCCTCGACACTCAGCCGTGTGCCAACCTCTCGCAAAAAATCGATGCTGTACTTCGACATGGCAATGTTCGGCGCGGTGCCGAATTGCTGCCTTATTGCGCTCGTAGAGAGCGATGAAGATGATGCGGTATAGTATGGATCTCGTTCGATTACTGCAATTCGACCAGAGAAACCCGGATTTTCGTTCAGGAAGTATGCAACAGAACTGCCGATGACGCCGCCGCCGACGATAATTACATCATAGTGTTTACCCATGCTTCTCTGTTCCCATTCCTATTCTCGCTAGATATTAGAGACCTGGCGGCTAAATCACTTGCTTGGAAGCGATCAGCCTGCCAGGTATGAAAGTGCAGAAGCCAACCTGTTCGGAAATTCTTTGGCGATACGCAACGCATCGATGGCGCTGACGACATCACATTCTTGAAAACGCAGCTTGCCGCCGACCGGCATCTGCGCCAGCTTCCAAAGGTCTGCTTGAATCACCGTCGCCATTTTCGGGTAACCGCCGCAGGTATTTGCGTCGGCGAGCTGGATGATAGGCTGTCCAGACGGCGGTATCTGAATCGTGCCTGGCACAATTCCATGCGAAAGAAGCTCGAGGGTCGATTTCGGCCTGAGGGTCGCTCCCGAGAGACGATAGCCCATGCGATTGGCATCCTTCGTTACAGTCCATACTTCTTGCCAAAACGCCTCACGTGTGCCGAGGGAGAACGAGTCGTATTCTGCTGCGGGGATGGCGCGAACTTCTGCCACGCTGTCGGGGTGGACCAACGGCAGCTTTTCCTCGCCGTAAGGAAGGCCGCCATAGCCGAGCCCCCGAATTCGTTTGACGTCGACCGGGACTAAGGACAGTTTGTCCCCGCGCATTAGACCGCGACCTTCCCATCCCCCGAAACCTGCTTTGAGGTCGGTCGATCGAGATCCGAGTACCTTTGGGACGTCAATGCCGCCGCCAAACGCAACATATGCGCGTGCGCCTGAGGTAGGTGGAGAAAGGACCAATATCTCACCCTGTTTTGCCTCCCATGCCCAACATGGCGGCATAATCCGGCCCTCGACCGCTGGCATACAATCCGCACCCGTCACCGCGACATTTGTGTCGCGATGAAATCGAAGGCGGAACGGAAACATTGATACCTCTATCACCGCAGCGTCTGCTGGGTTGCCCAGCAACGCATTGGCTGCTCCGAAGGCGGATATGTCCATCGCCCCGCCCATGCTAACCCCGATATCCAGGTGTCCGCGCCGACCTCCGTCTTGTATGGTGTTGGTCGCTCCAGAGGAGAGAATTTCGATCATTCCTCGATCCCCGCGACCGTGAACTGGATGATGTCGCCGGGAGCGAGCAACGCCGGCTCCACCCTGTCCGGATCGAACAGTTTTATCTCTGTCTGACCGATGATGTGCCAACCCGAGGGCGCGGTAGTCGGCATGACGCCAGTCTGAGAACCGCCAATTATGACAGCGCCCGCGCTGACACGAGCTCTCGGGGAATCGCGTCGCGGCATTGCGATCGCAGGATCAAGCCCGGAGAGGTATGGGAAGCCCGGCATCGCCCCAATCGCCGCAACCCGATAAGTGGCTTGGGTGTGGCGGCGAACAACCTCTTCTGAGGATAAACCGCAGAAGGCGGCGATCGCGGCCAGATCTTCGCCGCTCTCTCCTCCATAATGGACCGGGATTTCGAATGCGCGCCCGCTCACAGAGCCGGGTGTGGCGTTCGCCCAATTGTGAAGGAGTATATCGCGGACCGTTCCTGCCGTTGGATGAAGAGGATCGTAGATGACAAGAACATTGTTCATGCCAGGGACCACCTCGGTCACGCAGGCTTCCTTAGAAATCTCACGCGAGAAGGCCCATATGTGTTCTTGTATCTGGTCGGAGAAAGAAGAACCGGCGGCGTCGAGCAAGAGCGCGCCTGAACCAGCGTGTGCTATTCTGATAGGTGGAGCGCTTTCCACCGTCTTATCTCGGGCGCTCATCATTCGTTGACGGGCACAGTATAGTTTAGGATCAACCGTCCGCCGTCGGGATAGATAGTCTGGCCGACAATATAGGAAGCGTCGTCACTTGCGAGGAACGACGCCACGCTTGCTACCTCGGAAGGATCTCCGAGGCGGCGTGCGGGGGTTCGCGACAGGATCATACGACGCTGTTCCTCAGTTGCCATGACGGAACGCAGATTGAGTTCGGTTAGAATTGTACCAGGGCCGATCGCATTTACGCGGATCCCGTGCTCAATGAGTCCGACGGCCATTACCGCGGTGAGCTGCTTCATTCCGCCCTTCGAAACCGCATAGCCAACAGATCGCGGGTTGGCCAAGATCGCATTGATCGACGACATGTTGATGATCGATCCGCCATGCCCTTGCGAAATCATTTGCCGCGCGGCGGACTGGCCGAGCAGGAAAGCGGATTTCAGATTTACCGTGAGGATTTCGTCAAAGGCAGCTTCTGGAAAATCGACGAAATCATCAAGATGAATGATGCCCGCGTTGGCAATGAGTATGTCGAGCTTCCCGAACGCATCGACTGCGGCGGCGACAATTTCGTCTGCCATTGAAGTGTCGATCTGGCGAAGGTCACATATCCATCCCGCGGCACGGTCGCCGAACTTCGCCGTGGCCTCCTTGACCTTGTCCTCTTGAATGTCGACGAATAGAACCTTTGCGCCGTCCGCGATCAGTCGCTCGGCGCACGCGAATCCCAGACCTTGCGCGGCGCCGGTAATGAGGGCGACTTTATCTTTATGCTTCACAGCAATCTCCATCTGCTCACGTCTTTAACTTTGGATACTATATCCGAAGTGACCGCGCAAGCCGCTTGATTGGTGGCATGCGCAAGCACGTGGACTTCGCGGTCCCGTGAGATCGGTGTTGATTTGTCGGGGTGACGGCCGGAAAACGGCGTCCGGCTCGCGCCCGACCCAGGGCCGGTGCAGTTTCCAATGTGGCGCGTGCAAATGAACGACGTCAGCCCCCAGCCGGCCGTTTCTCGTTATCAGCCCGTCCGACGCCTATTGTCTGGCTCAGATCCTCGAGTTGTTGGGCGAGCTGTTTGCCGCCCTCTGATATGTGCATTTCCAGAAGCGCAACCGCACGTAAAGTGTCCTTCTTCCTGCACATTTCAATCAAATTAAGATGCTCGACATGCGATGTTGGTTGTCGTTCAGCGTCCATCGTAAGCATCATCTTAGTGTATCGTTCGATCTTTTCGTGTATGCTGAAAAGGAGTTCTATAGTAGCCAAACGATGGGAAGCAGAGTATATTATCGAGTGGAACTCCCAGTTGAGTTCGTGTGAGTATACTCTCCCCTTTGTACTGCCGAAGCGTTCCGCAGCAACTAGCGCGCGGTCGAGATCTTCTTGTGTAAGGTTTGGAATGGCGAGGGAGAGAAGCCAAGTCTCGATCCTCACCCGCAGGTCAATAAGCTCTAGAATCTCGCCCAGCGAGACTTCAGAAACAATGGCGCCCTTGTGGGAAACGAGCGTAACGAAGCCTTCTGAATGTAATTGATGAAGCGCCTCGCGAACAGGAATCCGGCTGACGCCCTGCTCAGCCGCGATATGCTCCTGGCGCAACTGGGCGCCGCTGGGATATTGGCCGCTTAAAATGCGCGAACGAATAAGATCAGCGACCTGGTGAGACAGAGTCTGTTTTTGCAGTGCGGCCGGAGCCATGTCGATTAGCCTTTCGAATATTGTATCCGAATTATACTCGACAATCTGTAAACGTGAAACGCGCTTATGGGAATAGCCCGCGCACCTGCTTCGCCTGCATAACTCTCTCAACCCCAATCGCTAGTGCTGCATTTCGATGGGAACTGCCGTCCTTTTTAGCCCGTGCCATGACTTGGGCATAAGACCGATCGAGAGCCTGGTTCAGGCGATCCATAACTTCCGTCTCTGTCCAAAAAACTGCTGAAGACCTTGGACCCACTCGAAATATGAAACGATGACCCCGCCCGCATTGCACAGGATGTCGGGGATAACGAAAATCTCATCCTTTCGACGGTCAAGGACAGCGTCCGCCTCCGGTGTTGTCGGGCCGTTGGCGCCTTCCGCAAGAATGCGGCAGTCGACGCGCTCGACATTTTCCTCGGTGATAGCGCGTTCCATGGCCGCCGGAACCAGCACATCGCATCGTTGGGTGAGCAGTTCGTCGGGACTGATGGTGAGCTGCTCCGAAAAACCTTTCAACGCGCGATTCTCGCGTACATATCGATCCAGAGCTGCAACGTCGAGGCCCTTAGGATCAAAGTAAGCGGCAGTGTGATCGCTCACTCCAATGATCTTTACGCCTCGAAGGGCTAGATCGATTGCGGCGACCGAGCCGACGTTGCCAAAACCCTGAACAATCGCAGTAGAGTCTGTCGGCTTGAGACCAATATCTTCCTAGCCCGTGACACCAGGTGTGACACGCCCCGGCCGGTGGCCTCACGCCTCCCCAATGTTCCACCTGTCACAACTGGCTTGCCGGTTACGATCTCGGTGACCGTCTTGCCTTGGTACATGGAGTAGGTGTCCATGAACCATGCCATCACCTGCTCATTGGTCCCCATGTCAGGCGCCATCACATCCGTATGTGGGCCTACGAACGGAATCATTTCCTGCATGTAGCGGCGAGAGAGGGCCTCGAGTTCGCGCGGTGAGAGCGAGGCGGGATCAACGGTTACGCCGCCTTTTGCACCACCATAAGGCAGGCCCGCCAGCGCGCACTTCCAACTCATCCACACGGCAAGAGCCGCAACCTCGCCGAGGTCCACGCTGGGGGCGAAACGCGTGCCGCCTTTGGTTGGACCAAGCGTCAGGTGATGCTGAACACGATAGCCTTGAAATACAGCAGTGGATCCGTCATCCCGATGGATCGGACACGAAACGATCAGGGCCCGTTTGGGCATAAAGATGCGCTCGCGTTCGTCATAGGGAATATCTAGCTGATCTGCGACGATCTGAAACTGCTTAAACGCCATTTCGAAGACGTCACCGCCGAAAGCGGAGTTCCTATACATGTTTCCATCCTGGAATGTTTGGAGCTGGGAATAGGGCGGCGCCGGAGAGCGCCATGCAACGGGTCAGATTTGAGCGGATTTGATGAAAGGCTTCACTTTGATGCCTTCCTGGCTCAACCGCTCACGTATCGTTCTTGCGATAGCGACAGCACTTGCCGTGTCACTGTGGACGCAGATCGAGTCTACAGACGTGCGCAATACCTTACCGCCGACCGTTTCTATGCCTCGCGCCCTGACCATCCGGACGACGCGAGCCGCGGCTTCTTCAGCATCATGGATGACCGCACCCGGTAGCTTCCGGTTAACGAGATGTCCTTCGTCAGTGTATGCCCGATCAGCGAATATTTCAGAAAACACCGGGAGACCCGCTTCGCGAGCAAGCCGCTCCTGAAACCCCAGCGCAATAGTCAGGTGCGCAAGGCTCGGATCAACCGCACGAATTGCGTTCATTACCGCTCGGGCCACGCCCTCATCGGTTTGAGTGAGGTTTCCGAGGGCACCGTGGGCCTTCACGTAGGTGATGGGATGTGCGGCATAGGCGGAGAGCGCCTGTGCGGCTCCAACTTGGTAGGCGACCAGCCGCTCGATTTCACCCAGGCTGAAGGGGATGTTTCGGCGACCAAAACCCCACAAATCCGGGAAGCCCGGATGGGCGCCAACCGCAACACCTTTCGCCTTTGCTAGCTGATACGTAGATGCCATTATTTCTGGATCGCCCGCATGGAAGCCGCAGGCGACGTTGGCCGACGTTACGATCTCCAGAATAGCCGCGTCATCCCCAAGCCTATAGGCACCAAAGCCTTCTCCCATGTCGGAGTTCAAATCGACAGAGGACGGAATATTTTCGTGTGACATGTCTACACCTGTTCCTTAAAGTGCCTTTTCAAGCTCTGGCAATATCTCGAAGAGATCGGCGACGAGGCCGTAGTCGGCAACCTGGAAGATCGGGGCTTCCTCGTCCTTGTTGATGGCGACGATGACCTTCGAGTCCTTCATGCCGGCGAGATGCTGAATGGCTCCGGAAATGCCGCAGGCGATGTAGAGTTGCGGCGCGACGACCTTGCCGGTCTGGCCGACCTGCCAGTCGTTCGGGGCATAGCCGGCGTCGACTGCAGCGCGCGAGGCGCCGACGGCGGCACCGAGCTTGTCGGCAACCGGCAGGATGACTTCTTTGAACTTCTCCGCCGAACCGAGTGCGCGGCCGCCCGAGATGATGATCTTGGCCGAGGTCAGTTCCGGACGATCCGATGTCGCGAGCTCGTCCTTGACGAAGGACGATAAAGAAGAGCCGGCTGCCGTCTGGACTTGTTCGACGGCAGCCGAGTTGCCTTGGGAGGCAGGGTTGAAAGATGCTGAGCGAACTGTGATGACCTTTCTGGCATCGGTTGCGCGCACCGTCTGGATGGCGTTGCCAGCATAGATCGGACGTTTAAAAGTATCTGCCGCGACGACTTCAATGATCTCGGAGATCTGCGCCACGTCGAGAAGGGCGGCCACGCGCGGCATGATGTTTTTGCCGGTCGAGGTGGCGGCTGTGATGATCGTGTCGTAGCTCGCCGCAAGCAAAACGATGAGATCGGCAACGGGCTCGGCAAGGCTGTTAGTCAGGCCTGTATCGTCAGCGAGCAGCACCTTCGAAACGCCAGAGAGCTTTGCCGCCTCTTCGGCTACGGGCCTGACGCCGGAGCCGGCGACGAGCACATGAACGTCGTCGCCAATCTTTGAAGCGGCCGTTAGTGCCTTGGCGGTCTGGTCGGAAAGGTGATTGCCATCATGGTCGGCTAAAAGAAGAATGGTCATGATCTTGTTCCTATTCCTGTCGCTTACAGCACGCCGGCTTCGTTCTTCAGCTTGTCGATGAGCTCGGCGACAGATTTGACCTTGACGCCGGCCTTGCGGCCGGACGGCTCCTCGGTCTTCAGCACATTCAGCCGCGGCGCCGTGTCGACGCCGAAATCGGCCGGGCTCTTCTTGTCGAGCGGCTTCTTCTTCGCCTTCATAATATTCGGCAGCGACGCATAACGCGGTTCGTTGAGACGCAGATCCGTTGTAACCACGGCAGGAAGCTTGACTTCGATCGTCTGAAGGCCGCCATCGACTTCGCGAGTCACGGTCGCCTTGCCGTCCCCAATTTCAATCCTGGAGGCAAAAGTCGCCTGGGCGGAGCCCAGCAGCGCCGCCAGCATCTGACCGGTCTGGTTTGAATCGTCGTCGATCGCCTGCTTACCAGTGATGATCAAGCCCGGTTGTTCGGCATCGGCGACACCTTTGAGGATCTTTGCGACTGTGAGTGGCTCGACTTGATCGTCGGTCTCGACCAGGATCGCCCGGTCGGCGCCCATGGCGAGTGCCGTCCTCAGCGTCTCCTCGGCCCTGGCAGGACCGATCGACACCACCACCACCGCGTCCGCCTTGCCAGCCTCCTTCAATCTCAGCGCCTCTTCGACCGAGATCTCGTCGAACGGGTTCATCGACATCTTCACATTGGAAAGATCGACGCCCGAACCGTCAGGCTTCACGCGGATTTTCACGTTGTAGTCGACAACCCGCTTGACGGGCACGAGAATTTTCATGTCAATATCAACCCTTTTTTGGATAACATATCCAAAATTGTAATTTCTAGCGAGCGCGGCGTCAAGCAAGTTCGGGGCTGACTCATGCGCCCCACGTTTGGAGATTTCATCTTTTCTCAGTGCCCAAGAGAACTTAGGCAGAGTGATCATGATGGTTTACCTACAGATATCGGCATATAAATGCGGCATACCCTATATCACAGGATTGTTATTCCGGCGCCGGCGCTGACGTGAAATATGGGAGAGTGGCTCTATGACCGAGTGCGACTCAAGTCGATTTAGCATTTGCGCTTTCCCAAGAAACACGCAATATAGTATAAAGTATCCAAAATTATGAGGTGTTTTATGAGACTTTTGGCACCCCGACTCGATCAGATCAAGCCAAGCCCAAGCATCGCGGTAACCGCTCGTGCAGCTGAATTGAGGGCGTCCGGTATTGATGTCATCAGCCTCAGTGTCGGCGAACCTGATTTCGAGACGCCAGACCACATAGTCGAGGCGGCGGTGGCTGCAATGAAACGCGGGGAGACCCGCTACACTGCGGTGGACGGGACGGCTGCGTTGAAGAAGGCGGTCGCAGGCAAATTCAGCCGTGAGAATGGTCTTGACTACGCGATCTCCGAAATTACGATTTCGGCCGGCGCCAAGCAAATCATCTACAATGCGCTAATTGCTACTTTGGCGCCGGGTGACGAGGTTATCGTTCCCGCGCCCTATTGGGTCTCCTACACAGATATTGTTCTGCTGGGGGAGGGAAGCCCGTCGTGGTTCCATGCTCCCAGGACGTCGGATTTAAGTTGCAGCCTGAAGCGCTTGAGAAGGCAATCACCGACAAGACGAAATGGCTCATTCTCAACTCTCCGTCGAATCCCACCGGGGCGGTCTACTCACGCGACGAACTCGCTGCCCTAGGCGAAGTTTTGCTGAAGCACCCTAACGTGCTGATCATGACCGACGATATCTATGAGCACATTATTTTTGACGGGCTCGGCTTCCATACAATTGCTCAGGTCGTGCCGGGATTGAAGTCGAGGACTTTGACCATCAACGGCGTGTCCAAGGCCTATGCCATGACCGGCTGGCGCATCGGTTATGCTGGCGGACCGCGACAACTGATCGAAGGCATGGCTATGCTTCAGAGCCAAAGCACGTCAAATCCCTGCTCAATCTCTCAAGCGGCAACGGTCGCTGCATTGGAAGGCCCCCAAGAATTCCTGGCTGAGCGATCGGCAGAGTTTCAGCGTCGCCGTGATTTTGCACTGCAGGCAGTGAGAAAAATTGATGGGCTGACGTGCGAGTCCCCGGAGGGAGCATTTTATCTCTATCCAAACTGTGAAGCGTTGATCGGCAAATCGACTCACGAGGGCCGGGTAATTGCGACGGACCACGACCTCACGCTCTATCTGCTCGATGAAGCGAAAGTAGCTGCCGTTCAAGGCGAAGCGTATGGTCTATCGCCGCATCTGCGCATCTCCATTGCCACATCCATGGCCAAGCTTTCCGAAGCGCTCAGTCGCATCGAGAACGCAATCGGGAAGCTCAGGTAGTCGGAATGGACAAGGAATTCATCACCTGGCTGATGGGCGTAGCGCCAAAGTCCGGGGTATCCGAGCTGGAATACTCCGATGGTGACGCCCGCATTAGAATCGTCTGCAGTTCCGAGGTTGTCCGCGAAGAAAGGCGCCCAGTGGAAATACCGTCCATCGCCAAGGCGTCCGTGACGGAAGAGCCCGTCGCGGTTGCAAGCGTCCGGCATGAGATCAAAGCAGGCGTGAGCGGGCTCTTCTATCGCTCGTCGTCTCCCGGCGCCGAGCCCTTCGTGAAGGTGGGCGACACAGTAGAGGAGGGCACGACTGTTGGCCTTCTCGAAGCAATGAAAATGCTCACCCCGCTCGAGTCCGACAAAGGCGGGAAAATAATCGAGATCGTGGTCGATGACGGCGCAACGATCGACGCGGGAACTGTGATTTTTGTGTTGGAACCGAATGCATGAGCAGTTTTGACACCATATTGATAGCCAATCGGGGCGAGATCGCGCTGAGAATCCTCCGCGCGTGCAGAGAGCTCGGCTTGAAGAGCGTCGCAGCACATTCTGATGCAGATCGAAGCTTGCGCCATGTCGCGCTCGCGGACAAACGTATTTGCATCGGGCCGGCTCCATCATCAAAAAGCTACATCGACGCCGCCGCAATTCTGCTTGCGGCAGAGCTTACCGGCGCTGGAGCCATCCATCCTGGCTACGGATTCCTTTCTGAGAGTCCTGATTTTGCAGCGCGTGTTGAGGACGCGGGTTTGACCTTCATCGGCCCTGCGTCATATGCCATTCGCCTCATGGGTGATAAGGTGTCAGCCAAGAAGGCGATGCGGGATGCTGGCGTACCCTGCGTCCCAGGATCTGAGGGCAGCCTTCCCGAAAACGCAGAGACCGTGCAAAAGATCGCGCAGGACACCGGCTTTCCAATCATTGTAAAAGCAGCCGGCGGTGGTGGTGGGCGGGGGATGCGGATCGTTCGTTCTCTTGACGAGCTTGATCAGGCAGTGGCTCTGACACGCGAAGAGGCTGGTCGCTTCTTCGGGAACTCGAACGTTTACATCGAAAAGTTCCTCGAACACCCACGCCACGTGGAGATCCAGATTCTCGCCGATAAGCACGGAAACGCGGTTTGGCTTGGCGAGCGCGACTGTTCTATGCAGCGCCGGCATCAAAAGATCATAGAGGAATCACCGGCAGTCGGCATTAGTAGAGAGGCGATCGCAGAGATCGGCGAGCGTTGCGCTAAAGCCTGCGAAACGATTGGCTACAGCGGTGCCGGTACCTTCGAGTTCCTCTACGAAAATGGTGAATTCTACTTCATCGAGATGAATACCCGCATACAGGTTGAACATCCAGTTACGGAACTCGTGACCGGGATCGATTTGGTTCGCGAGCAAATCAGCGTTGCGCTCGGTAATCCGTTGTCCTTTAAACAATCTGATATCTTGTTGAAGGGGCATGCCATCGAGTGCCGGCTTAACGCCGAGGATCCGACGACTTTTCAGCCGTCGCCTGGCGTTGTTAAGCAATGGATTCCGCCAGGCGGTCCTGGGATACGTGTCGATTCGCACCTCTATTCGGGCTACGTGGTGCCGCCACACTATGACTCCCTCGTCGCGAAAATTCTCGCCTATGGAACCTCCCGCCAGGAGGCTATCGACAGGATGGTTGGGGCTCTTTCGGAGCTGAAAGCCGATGGTCTGACCACGAATGCATCTCTGCATTCCCGCCTGATGGGAGAGCAAGGATTTCTCCAGGGCGGGTTCGATATACATCATCTCGAGAGGCTAATTTCTGGCGGCTGGCTGAAACAGGGGGCTGTAGAATGACCCGGGCGGAAATCGAGTTTCTACTAGAGTCCGCCAGGACCGCCCAATTGCCTATGGTCGAATTCCAGAGGGGCAGAGCAATGCTCCGCGTCTGCTTCGACGCTGTTGCTGCAGATGAAAAGACCGTTCCCCAGAACTTTGAAAAGGTTGTTGCCCCGGCGCCAATGCAAACGATTAAGTCCCCGCAAATGGGCATATTCAGCATGGGCCACCCCATGGCGACTGATTTGGTAAACAAGGACAATAGGCAAGTTGTGGAGAACGAGATCGTCGGCTTCGTGCAGGTGAGAGACGTGTTGGTTCCAGTCAGCGCGCCCAGCGCAGGGACCATTCGCCTGGTTTATCAAAGTGGTTCCGTCGTGGGCTTTGGGGACATTGTCTACGAATACCTCTAGACAGCGCACGAGCGCCATTCGCTGATCAAACCGCCATCTCGCCGGCTCAGCTTTTGGGACGGTGAACAGACCGGCGTAAATGGCCAGATCGAAAACGCCGAAAGATACCGAAGCAACATACGCTGGGTTGTCGCCGGGCACGTCGGAAACGACGAGGCTCACCACAGGCGCCGGCGCAGAAGCTTTTGCCAGCCGCCTGCCCTTGATGCGCGAGACATGCTTGCGCACCGTGTTCATGGCAGAAATCGGGGCGCCGGAGGCGAGAAGCGCCTAGTTGACTGCGATCTCGTCCGCCAACGTCAGACCGTTGGGCGGTGCCGGCAGCAGCGCCGAGCCACCGCCGGACATGAGAGCAATCACGAGATCGTTCTCGGTCAATCCTTTGACCATATCGAGCAGCATTTGCGCGCCGAAGAGACCGGCTTCGTCCGGAACTGGATGGGCAGATTGTAGCACTGGGATATGGTTGGTCTTCTCGATGGGGCCATGGCGGGCGACGACTGCGCCCTCATAGGGGCCGTCCCACAGCCTCTCGAATGCCGCAGCCATTTGACTCGCCAGCTTACCGGCGCCGATCCCCACCGTGCGGCCTTTAGGCCGCGCCGGAAGGTGGGCTCTGATCGCCGCCAGGGGATCGGCCGCGCGCACGGCGGATTCAAAGAGAGACACGAGGAATAGGCGCGGATCGATTGAAGTCATCGTCGGGTAGCACTTTCGCCCATCGGTTTGCTGAAAGTTGAGCACGTCTGTCAGAGCACATTTGTTGGTGCGCCTTTCTCGAAATTCTCAACATGAGTGATAAGTTGCGCCCAGAGCGACTTCATCGCTTCATCGCTTGCCCATGCAACGTGCGGTGTGACGACGACGTTCGGCCGGTCCAGCACGGTGAGAAGGGGATTGTCTGGAGAAGGTGGTTCCCTGGTCAACACGTCAAAACCGGCGCCCGCGATTAGGCCCTCGTCGAGCGCTGCTACAAGATCCGCTTCATTGACCAGGCCGCCGCGAGCCGTGTTGATGATAATCGGCCGCTTCTTCATCTTGCGGAACTCGTTCATACCAACCAAATCGCGCGTCGTTGGTGTCAAAGGCATGTGAAAACTTATGATATCGGAGGTCTGGAGCACTTCGTCGAAAGCCGTATAACGGCGATCAAGCTTTTCCGCATCCTTCCGGGCCGCGACGACAACTTTCATGCCAAAGGCCTCGGCGATGTTCTCCACCGATTTTCCGAGACTGCCGTACCCGAAGATGCCAAGGGTTGAACCCGCCAAGTCTCGAATTGGATGGTTGAAGAAGCAGAATTGGTTGGCGCGCTGCCATTCTCCAGCGATGACGTCCTGACGGAAGCCGATGATTGAACGACGCAGAGCGAATATCAGCGCGAAAGTGTGTTCGGCTACGGTGTTAACGGCGTAGTCCCGCACGTTACACACGATAACGCCACGCTGCTTTGCGAAGGAAAGATCGATCACGTCATAACCGGTGGCTGCGATAGCAATCATCTTGAGCTTCGATGAGCCGGCAATGTCGCGTTCGCGGATCGGCGCTTTATTGGTGATCACGATATCCGCATCCGCTATGCGTGCAGCGACGTCTTCCGGTGCTGTCTTTCCGTATTCGGTCCACTGATGTGGGAAACTCGGGCGAGACATCATGACCATCGGGCCAATTGTGTCGCGATCCAGGAATACGAGTCTCAGCATGTCCAAATCTCACATGGTTCAAATTTCGACGTACTGCAGACATGAAGTCGGATTTCCGCTCGTTCAGCCTTGGCCAAAAGTCTCAATGGTCGACCAATCCTCTGCGGAAAGCGGGATTTGGTCATTATCTGAACTGCGGGCGAGAAGGCGACGATCGCCGGGCATCCGTCCTTGGCCGGCATCAGCTAACGCCCGAACAAGGACGTCTGTTCGGGCTGCGAACGAGGGCAGGCCGTCGGCACCTGCAGCTGGATCAATGACGATGATGGTCTCACCAGTTCGAGCCGTACGTGCGCCCGGGTTTTTCGACCAATCGACCTCAAATGAGAAGTCCGCGCCCACAAGTGCGGCGCAAAGGAGTTCAACCATGAGTGCGATTGATGCTCCCTTGTGCCCGCCGAACGTATTGATCGCGCCACCATTGAGGATGGCGTGAGGACTGCTCGTAGGACGCCCGAGGCGATCTATTCCTGCTCCTTCGGGAAGAAGGTGCCCACGGCGGGCAGCCACTTGAACATCGCCGTGAGCCATCAGGGAGGAAGCCTGATCGAATACGATAGGTTCACCGCTAGCCCGCGGCGCCGCGAATGCCATGGGATTGGTTCCGTACACGGCCCGCTTGCCATCCGGGGGGCGACGACGCCGATAGAGTTCACAACCGCGAGCGCTATGAGGCCCTTCCGAGCAAAGTCCTCGATATCCAGATAGAGGGCACCAAGATGGTGGGAATTGCGAACGGCAAGAATAGCAATTCCGTTCTTACGAGCTTTATCGATCAACGCATCCGTGGCGGCGGATATTGCAATCTGAGCGAATCCATTATCCGCATCCACCCGCAGGAAACCGGGAGCAACATCCTCGATGGACGGCTCCGGGTTCCCATTCGCATAGCCACTCTTGATCGTCGATGCGTAGTCCTTCAAACGGAACACTCCGTGGCTCATGCTACCGTCACGCTGTGCCGCGGCACAGTTCTTGGCAAGAATGGTTGCCGATCGTTCAGAATAACCGTTGGCGAGCAATGCCCGCCTGATCAACTCGATAAGCTGTTTATAAGTGACCGGCTTGGACGCTTGACTATTTTGCACGCGATGATCGCTGATCAACGTTTCTACCCCTGCGATGCTCGTCCTCTGTTAGAGAACCGATTTTAGAAAAGCTTCCGTCTCCGGTTTGGTCGGCGCCCCGATCACCTGTTCGGGAGGGCCGATCTCATGGATCTTTCCGTCCTTAAAAAAGGCGACGCGATCCGAGACCTCCCTTGCAAATCGGATCTCATGTGTCACGACGATCATTGTCATGCCTTCCTGTGAAAGCATCCGCATGGTGTCGAGGACTTCGCCTACAAGCTGCGGGTCAAGAGCAGAGGTCACTTCATCGAACAACATGTACTGAGGAGACATGGCGAGCGCTCTAGCAATGGCCATGCGCTGCTGTTGACCGCCGGATAGTCTGCTGGGATAGACTTTGAGTTTTTCTGACAGACCGACATGCTTGAGCTGCTGCACTGCAATCTCTTCGGCCTCTGCGCGGGGCTTCTTCAGAACCTTGCGAAGTGCCAGGGTCACGTTTTCCAACACCGTCAAATGGGGGAACGCGTTCCATTGCTGGAATACGATGCCGATCTTTTGACGCAGCTTGTTCAGGTCGGTGGAGGGGAGTGAACTTCGACACCATCCACTTTAATGCTTCCCGCTTGGATTGGCTCCAAGCCATTGATGCACATCAACATGGTTGACTTTCCTGAACCGGACCCGCCAATAACGGAAACAACTTCGCCGTTATTGACGGTCATCGTAACGCCATCGATTACTTTCAGCGTTCCGAAGGATTTTTCAATCGCGTTGATCTCAATCATTGGGTGTCCATTTCTTTTCGAGCATCGTACCGAGACGGGCGACCGGAAAGCTCATGAGGAAGTAGATGAGACCCGCAATCGCAAGAACGAGCAAAGGCTCCTGTGTGCGGGTGACGATGGATTGCGAGGATCTCAGGAGCTCGGTGATTCCGATCCAGAGAACGAGTGAGGTGTCTTTCATGACGCCAAGCGTAAGTCCGATCCAATTAGGAAGTACGACCTTCACTGCGATTGGAAATACAATCTCTCGAAGGTCCTGGAGGTAAGTCAGTCCAAGAGAACGACCCGCACGCCGCGTAATCGAGGGCACGGACAATATCCCGGCGCGAACCAGCTCGGTGCAGTAAGCCGCTGTGTAGATTGCCAAGACGAGACAGGCGACTTTGAACGTGGAAAGACCGAGCCGCAGGAGCGAGTTCACGCTGTTGATAAGCACGAACTGAATGAGGAGCGGTATTGAGCGAAAGACATCCAAAAGACTCCCAGCGGCGCGCTGAAGTACCATCTCGCCTCCGAGCGGATGACACCGAAAGCAATACCAAGAATGGTGCCGATCAACATTGCCCAGAAGGTGATCGCGAGCGTCACTCCGGCGCCTTGAAGCATGAAGATGAGGTCATTGATTCCAATTGAAACTTGAAACATCGCTCACCTCAATACTGGAAGAGCCGGCGGGCGAGCACGCCAGCGCCGAGCGTTACAAACTTCGCGAGCGCGTAGTAAAGTATCGCCGCGAGCGCGAAGTATTCGAAAGTGCGGAAGGTGACGACGCTCATCTGCTGAGTGACCCCCATCAGGTCGTTGGTCAGGCCTACGACCACCCCTAAAGATGTCATCAGGATTGCCCATACCATCTGATTGGTGATCGGATAAAAGACGATGCGGAAAAGCTGCGGCAGAACGATGAAAATAAATACTTTCGGTGCGGACATGCCAAGTGATCGCGCCGCTCGCACCTGTGTTTCAGGAATCGCGCGGAGACCGCCACGAAACGCTTCCGCCAGGTAGCCGGCACAGTTGAATGTGATACCGACGACGAGTGACGGGTAGGAATCCAACCGCAGTCCTAGGGAGCCGAGGCCGAAATAGACCATGTAGACCTGGAAAAGCGCCGGGGTGTTGCGGGCGAGTTCGACCCAGACGGAATTAATTCCGCGAAGAAGCTTGCTATTGGATTTGCTGAAGAGGGCGAGCGCGATTGCTATCATCACTCCTAAGATCATCGACAGGACGGCTATTTCCAGCGTGACTACAGCTCCCCAGAGCAGTTGTGGCCAGGCTTTAAGAGCCGGCGCCCAATGAAACGTGTAATTCATTTAAAGAACCCTTTTCCAAGGCCATGCGGCTGTCGGATTGGAGCGACGCAGGTGGACGCTGTGCGTCGGCCGCGTCGCTCCCGCGACTACATTGGTTTCAGCGGTTCCAGGGCGTCAGCGGTAAACGCCCTTGATGGTCAGGTCCACGGGGTCGCCGCTACCGATCCACTTCTTGTAGAGTTCCGCGTACCGGCCGGTACGGACTTGCTGGTTGATAAACAGGTTCAGGTAGTTGATCAGACCGTATTCCTGGCGGAGCGTGGCCAGGGTGACGTAGTCAGGGACATAGGGCGTATCTCCCGCAATCACGAGATTGGGGTATTTGCCCGATTTGATCATTTCCTCTGCCATCGTGTTGATCAGAGGGGTCGCGTCGATCTGACCTTGGCTTACGGCGAGGACTGCATCTGCCTGTCCTTGAAAAGCACGGTAGGTCGAGCTCGAGTCGTTGAGCTTCTTGACATCGTTTTCCCATTGAATGCCTTCAAAGGTGCCCGCGACACCACCGGTCGCGTGGCCCTTAATGCCGGCGTAGTCGGTGATACCGGAATCTTTGCGGGTCAAGACGACCTGCTTGTAGACAAAGTAAGGGATCGAGAGGCCAACAGTCTTCGCCCTCTCCAGGGTGTCGGATGTCGATGCCACTGCCACGTCGGCACGGTCGGACATCAGGGCTGGAATGCGGTCAGGCAGCTGCGTCTCAACAATTTCAGCTTCTACGCCGAGGGCCTTGGCGAGGTCCTTGCAATAGTCGACATCGAAGCCGGCCGGTTCGTTCTTGTCGTCACGAAAACCATTCGGCGGAATATCAAGGGTGACAGCGCAGCGGATCTTGCCCGCCGAAATGATGTCATCGAGTTTGTCGGCGTGCGCGGGAAGCGCCACAGATGCCGCCAAAATTGCTGCAAGACCCACTACACTCTTCATGTTCATTCCCCTTGTTCAGCGACCATTTTTGGCCGCGTGTTGTTGCGATAGTAACCAAATTGGATAACATATCCAATTAAGAAGTTCCACAGTTGGTCATTTATGTCAAGTAGACGAAATATTTTGTCGAAAATGCTCTCTTCGTCGGTGGCTAGGCGTAGCTATCGCGTTTCGCGCATGAATATTGTATCCACCCGAGACTAGTCGGCAATCGGAAGAAGATTAAGGTCAACGTCCCATTTGATATGGTTATCGGCTTCGCGGAAGCACGAACCACAACAATTTCCTGATAAGCGCTATAACGAAATTGGAGGGCACATATCCCCTAGTGTGTGGCAAGTTCTGCCCACTGTAGCTTTGCCTTTGGGGCCGTCCTTGGGGAGCGCGCTGCCTTCCTGGAATTGTACAGCTGTTCCGATGGTGAGGACCATTGAGCCGCCTCGACCGCCGCGTAGTTCGGGCCCTAGAGCGAGCACTTGATTCCTGACGGTGGTCTAGCTTTGAGTTCCATAAATATGCTTACGCCTCAAAAGCTAACTTTCACAGCAGCTTAGGACGCCAGTAGGGTCGCCGGTTCGATTCGGTTCAAGGCGAATGAAAAAGCGCGCAGTTGCGGCAGCTTCGGGCCTTCAACTCACCGCTTCGCATCAGTTCCCCATGTCGTAAATCCGTTGGAACAAATGGGCGATGATTTGTTAATCGCCGTTGTGGTGGCGGACTCATTCTCCAGCTATTGGCCGCATGAATGTCGTGGGCCTTTGAGTAGGTGGCAATGCGGGACAGAGGCTTCTCGCGTCGTATCATCGAGAAGCACGGCGTTGATCAGGGTTTGTATAACAATCGACTGCAGACACTTCACAGATCGAAAGGCTCGCTTGCGTTAAGTGTCTACGTCAACTTTGCTGATTGAAAAGATGTAATAGTCTTTGACTCTACCTATGCGTTATATATTCTAAAATGCAATGCGGGCGCGGCGGAGGCAAGTTCGTCGGCCTCCACGGTCTGCTGGGGGGAGAATGCCGGATTACTCGACAATGCCGCCACGCAAGCTCCGGATTTTCGCGTTCGACCCAAACCTCAGTCGGCGGCATGAGATGCTCGCCATCAACGAAGCTATCGTGTCCATACCGTGGGAAATGGACAAGATCCCTCCACGCGACCAGTTCCTCGGACCCATCGGTGAATACTTGGAGGTCGTGGATTTCGACCCCACTCTTGAGCTTTTCTACGCTCCGATCGACCTCCATGACCCCAAGTTGCTCGCTGACAACGGACTTCGGCCCGCGGAATGGAACCCTCAGTTCCATCAGCAAATGGTCTACGCCGTCGCGATGAACACGATCGCGAATTTCGAGAGCGCTCTTGGCCGCGTGGCGCTCTGGGCGTCCCGTACGCACGACGAGAGCGGCAAGCGTCTCGAAGAAGATCAATACGTGCGTCGCCTGAGGATATATCCACATGCGCTTCGGGCGGCCAATGCCTACTATAGCCCTACGAAAAAAGCCCTGTTGTTCGGCTATTTCGAAGCGGACGAAGGTCAGGCGGGCGCCCCCCGGGGACGACGGTGTTCACATGCCTTTCGCACGACATCATCGCGCATGAGACTACGCACGCGTTGCTCGACAGCATCCATCCGCGGTTCAACGAGTCCACGAACCCGGACGTGCTGGCGTTTCATGAAGCGTTCGCCGACATCGTCGCGATCTTCCAACATTTCTCGTTCCCCGAGGTACTGTCCGACCAAATCGCCCGTACGCGAGGGGATCTTGAAAGCCAGAGCCTGCTCGGCCAGCTCGCCCAGGAACTCGGCCAGGCGCTGGGGCGTGGCGCGGCGTTGCGCGACGCGCTCGGTGGCATGAAGGACGGCAAATGGCAGGCCCATCAGCCAAACCCGAAGCTTCTTGAGGGTGCGAAGGGTCCTCATGCGCGAGGAGCGATCCTGGTGGCCGCCGTCTTCAGGGCCTTCCTGTCGATGTACAGGTCGCGCATAGTCGACTTGCTGCGCATAGCGTCGAACGGTTCCGGCATCCTGCCCGCGGGAGCGCTGCATCCCGATCTCGTGAATCGGCTCGCCGCAGAAGCTTCGAAGTCGGCAAAGCACATTCTCCAGATGTGCATTCGCGCGCTCGATTATTGCCCCCGGTCGATGTGACGTTCGGAGACTACCTTCGAGCGATCGTGACCGCCGATCACGATCTCTACCCCGAAGACGAGCACAATTACCGGGTCGCCGTCCTGGAGGCGTTCCTCGCCTGGGGTATCTATCCCAAGGACATGCCGATCGTGTCGGTCAAAACGCTGCTTTGGCCCACGATGCGGGAGGCTGCCGCGGATTTCGACCAACCAGGCGAACAGAGCAGTGCCTTCAGCGACGACTTCGGCTTCATGCTTTCGCGCCCGGCGGAAATGCTGGACGAGATCAACCAACGCGAGGACCTGCGTAGCGCGGGACGATATCTCTCCCGGCTGAAGGAAATCGGGGAACGCATAGCGGCCGAACGCCGGGGAGCGATGGACGGGAAGATCGCCAGGAAGAGCAAGAGGCAGGGGTTGGACGACGTCCTCGGTCGAAACCTCCTTGACCTTGGCTTGGAGGCGGACCGGAAGGTGGAATGGCTTGCCCGCAAGCTTTACAGCCAGCTCTTCTGGGGACTGCTCACTTCACCGAAGAGCGACATGTGGCGCAGAATAATCGGACTCAACACTGAGCCGAACGCGCCCAAGAGTGTCAATCGCTCCTACACCACCAGCGCTCCGGCAATCGAGGTCCACAGCGTGCGGATGGCGGCACGCAGGGGCGCGCGAGACCAGATCGAGCGCGAATATGTGGTGGAACTGACCCAGACCCGGCAAGGCTTTCTGGACCCCGCGGTTCAGAAGGCCGTCGACAGCGGCGAAAAGTCCGCCGAAACCGCTTCGGATTTCAAGTTCCGGCGTGGATGCACGCTCCTGATTGACGCAGAGACGTTCGAGATCCGCCGGGTGATCCGTACGAGAGGGGATGTTTGCGACGAGGTCGAACTCGAGCGCAAAAGGCGGTTTTTCACAAAACGGACAGGCGAACCTAGGAATGCGTTCGCCGGAAGCGGGGATTCCGCTTTCGCGTCGAACGAGACCTTTGCCCATCTTCACAGCCACGTCCATTAGGAAACTCCGATGTCGCCCACTGAAGACAACGCGAATTTAGCCGAAGGCCGGATGAAGGCGCCCAAATCCGGGGTGACGATCCGGATGTACCGTCAGGGGCACGGCGACTGTTTTCTCCTGTGCCTACCCAAAGCTGGCACGAGGAATCAGCCTTTCTACATGCTTATTGACTGCGGTCTCTGGTCGAAGTCGGAGATCAACAAGCCGATTCATGAGGTGATCGCCGACATCGAGAAAGCCACTGGAGGCTTCATCGACGTCGTCCTCGTCACGCATGAGCACATGGATCACGTGAATGGCTTCGCGAAGAAGGATCCAGTCACGGGCGTCCCTTGCTTCGCGAACATCAAAATCGGCCAGCTTTGGCTTGCATGGACCGAGGACCCGACCGACAAAATGGCCAACGAGCTTCGCGAGCGGTTCAATGACTCCGTGCTCGCCTTGGCCGGAACCGACGCGCGTCTCGGTCGCGGAGCCCATGCGATCGATTCTCCCAAGCGCCATCTCCTGCGCAACCTGCTTTCTTTCGAGGTCGGAGACGAGGACGCCGCGGGCGCCGCCGCGGCAAGTGATGAGCTCATCCGTAATCTCGCTCAAATCCGATGCGACAACCCAACACTCTCTTTTCGCGACCAGGCCGACCTCGCCGTCGCGGGAATCACGAACAAGAGGGCGATCAAGTCGCTCCGAGACAAGCTTAATGGCAGGGAGCCCACCTACCTGAACCCCGAAAAAGGACCATACAAATTCCAGGACGTTGCGGGCGTTCGAGTGTACGCACTCGGGCCTCCGCGCAATGCGGAACTACTGCTGTCCCTCAATCCAAAAGGTGAAGAGGAGTTTCATCTCAGACTCGACGGATCGACCAGGAGTTTCGCTGCCGCGTTGAGTTCCGACTCCGACCCCGCAGAGGCGAGATGTTTCCCAGCCCGCTTCGGCATCACCCGGGATCATCTCAACCCGGCGAATGACGGTCTTCTCAAGCAACGGCTCGTCCACGCTTACGGTCGGGACAATGACGACCACTACAAGACAGATCGCGTGCGGGAATTTTTTCGAGCACGTATGGTTCGGGAGACGCGGCAGGCGCGCCGGAATCCTGGCGACGCATCGACGAGGAATGGCTTCAGGGATCGGACGCGCTCGCGCTCAGACTTAACAACGAGGTCAACAACACGAGCGCCGTCGTCGCGATCGAACTGACAGGGACAGGAAAGGTCTTGCTGTTCTCGGGTGATGCTCAAAGAGGAAGCTGGATCTCTTGGTCCGATCTGAGTTGGGATGTGGATGGCAAGAAAATGACCTCACGCGATCTCCTTGGGCGGACGGTGTTCTATAAAGTTGGACACCATGGAAGTCATAATGCCACGCTCAACGGAGTCGCGGATGGTGATACCGCCAATCTCTCCTGGCTGGGCTTAGGCTCCTATGCGGAAGAATTCGTCGCGGTCATTCCAGCGCATGAAAATTGGGCCTTGGCCAAGCAGGGCTGGCATCATCCTCTGAAATCCATAGAGGAGGAATTGGTAAAGAAGGCGCGCGGGCGGGTCTTCCGTAGCGACACCGACAAAGTGAAGCGACCCCCTGACATAGGGCAAGCTGAGTGGGCAAAGTTCAAGCGTGTCGAAAGCCACCTCTATTTTGAATACACCGTCTCGGACGCATGAAACCTGGAGATAACAATGGCTGAACGGATGACAGCTGATAGAACGAAGCCGGCGTTGGCCCTCTCGGGGGGCGGGTTTCGGGCAACCTTGTATCATCTGGGTGCGATCACCCGGCTTAACCAGATGGGAATGCTCGCGGGGTTTGAGCGGATTTCGTCCGTGTCAGGGGGGCGATAACGGCGGGGATGCTTGCGGCGCGTTGGAGCAGGCTTAATTTCTCCGGTGGCGTCGCGCGGAACCTGGAAGAGGAAGTCGGTGAACCTCTCAGGCGGTTTTGTCGGAAGTCGGTGGACGTAGCGGCTACGGGCTGGGGCAGCATCCTGCCCGGGAAGTCCATCGGAGACGTGCTCGCCAACATATATGACGACGATCTATACGACGGCGTCACGCTCCAGGACCTGCCCGAAAAGCCGCAGTTCGTCTTCAATGCCACCAACCTGCAGACTGGGAGACTTGTCCGACTGCAAAAGGTGCGGCTTGCGGACTATTCGATCGGTGAGATACTGAATCCGCGGATAAAGCTGGCAGTGGCCGTCGCGGCATCGAGCGCTTTTCCGCCGGTGCTTTCTCCCGTCCAAGTCGACGTGGATTTCAACGCCTGGCAAGACCGCGAAGGAACCAGCCACTTCGGCAATCCGGATTACGGTCGTTCCTTGTCCCTCACCGACGGAGGGGCGTACGACAATCTCGGTCTGGAAACGGTCGATGACTTTGCGAACGTTGTCGTCTGCGACGCCGGGGCGCCGTTCTCTATGGAACCGGAGGCCGCGAGCCTATGGCCCAAGCAGGCCATGAGGGCGCTCGACATAGCAACCGACCAATCACGCGGGTTGAGGAAGCGGCTTCTCCATACGGAAATGAAGGTGTCGGGTCGAAAGTACGCCTATGCCGCTATCGATGGGAACCCCGCTGAGTTCGATGCGCCGAGAACTCTCCAAACCGAATCAGCCAAGACCCGCCCGCTCGCATCGATACGCACGCGGCTGAACCCGTTCAGCGACGAGGAGCAGGGCAAGTTGATCAATTGGGGTTGGTATATGACCGACATCGCGGTCAGAAGCCATCTGGCAAAGACCGCATCCGCGCCAACCGATTGGCCGGAACCCCGCTTCGCTCTCGACTAGCCAGTGCGCGTAGAGTCGTGTTCGAAACGAACCTGGTTCAGTTTCAATTGCTGGAATGAATTTTGACTTTCAGGGGGTAATCAATTTGGCCGGCATCGACCGACTGGAGAAGGGGAAAACATGATAATGCGTGCTTTGACGCTTGTCGCGGTCGCGTCGATCGCCAAGACCTCGCCGGTCCAGGCGGCTCCTGCTGAGAACGCTCAACTCGCGGACTTCAGCGGGACGTCGCAGCTTCTGGCCTTGCTGCTGGGCTTGTTTATTGTCGCCGTCATCCTCGAGCAGGCATTGACGGCCTTGTTCCAGTGGCGGGTGTTCCGTCGCTACTTCGACGGGAAGGCTCTCAAGTTCCCGGTGATGTTTCTAGTCGCGCTCGCAGTCGTGAATATATTCGGTTACGACGTATTCGAGTCCACGATGAAGCTGGCGACCGGCGCAACGACACCGATACCAACAGACCACAAATGGACATCTTACACGCTGTCAGCTCTGGTGCTCGCGGGAGGCAGCGCCGGAGTCTACAATCTTCTAGTGACACTCGGATTCCGACAAAAGCCTGCTGCCCTAAATGCCGTGCCGAGCATAGATATTACCGAAGCTTGGGTTTCAGTGAAAGTGAGTGGGCTGCCAGGCGTGGCGAAGATCTGGATCGAGGATGCAACCGCGGCGCAGCCAAAGGCCCTGCTCGACGTTATTTTCCTCAAAGGCCAAGTAAGCAAGGATAACCTTCGAACTTTCTGGGGTTCATTTACCGCCCAGGGCAGGCGGTTTCCGCGCTACGGCGGTTACCGGCTGAAGGCCAACAACGCTTACCGCTTATACTTGGAGACCGAAAACGTGGCGGACCCGAAACCTTTTTCGAAGGCGCCTTTGCGAACCGTTCTTGTATCGACCTTTACGTCGATACCGCGAACATACAACCTAAGTGAATGATCGAACGCCGCGGCAGATATCGGTCGCGGCCAATCCTATTTGAAGACTTCGACGATGGTTGCCCCGGTTGTAGCGACGAAAGGTGCCGTCAAATCTATTCTGAACTCGCCCAACAAGCCGTCTAAGAGGTTTGCATTACGTGTCTTCGGCATGCGGTACTTGAGCGAATTGTAAAGCATTGATCGTCGGCGCTTTCTTCGTAAGGTGAACTGGATGCGGTGGTGTTGTCACGTTAACCTGCATGCGATTGCCTACGTCTCGGGTTGGACTTAGGTTTCGGCGTTGCAGACACCAGATACCAGTTTCAAGCGTCACCGTTTTCCACCGCAGATTGTTGCTCACTCGCTCTGGCTTTATCTGCGGTTCAAATTGAGCCTGCGCGAAGTCTAAGAATTGCTGCTCGAGCGCGGTATCGACGTGTCATATGAGACGGTCCGCCGCTTGATCGCCAAGTTCGGACCCCAGATCGCACGCAACCTCAGGCGGCGGCAGACGCGCCTCGGCGTTATTTGGTATCTGGACGAAGTCGTCTTGAAATGCGCTGGAGAGAAATTTTGGCTCTGGCGCGCAGTCGATCAGTACAGCACAGTTCTCGAAGATATCTTGCAGAAGCGACGTGATAGAAGGGCGGCAAGGCGCGTGTTGTTGGCGCTGATGAAGCGCTATGGATAAGGGGATCATAACCGATAAACTCCGCTCCTACAGTGCGGCAAAGGCGGACGCGGCACCGAGCCTCGACCATTGGTCGCACAAGAGTCTCAATAACCGGGCGAACAGCCATCTGTGGTTCCGAAAACAGGACGAACCATGCAAGGCCACCGATCGCCGAGAGCGCTCCAACGGTTCGTCTCCATGCACTCAGCGGTCCGCAATTGTTTTCAGCTCCATCCCGCCGACGCGGCGCACAAACAATCGCTACCATCGGCTCGAAGCTTTCGATGCCTGGAATAATGCGGCCCGTATTGCCTGAAATCGCGACCAGCTAGTCTTTCTCAGCATGAGCAACTTAAAGTGACAACACCGATTATCCATCCCGCTACGTTCAGGCAGGCCGTCACGACCGGGAAGATGATCAGCGATCCGCTCCGGTTGCTCGTGTGTATGTGTGCGTCAGCTCAAGCATGTCTCCTTTTTGACAGCTTTGATTCAGAACTCTCGACAAAATAAAACCCCTGAATGCAGACAAGACTAAAACGCCGCTCAGATCTCGACGGTGGTGGCGGTCACGCCGTCGCCGTAGCAGGTCCGGTAGCCGAATACCCGTTTCAGGTCTTCGCCGTCCCATGGCGCGTTGGCGGCCGAGTGGTAATTAAAGACCAAGGTCTTGGCCTTTTCCGACGCGAGCACGATGCGCGCCATCGCTTCCGGATCCGGATGGCCGTGGCGAGAGCCGTCGGTTGATATCAGCCAGTAGGGTGATTGCAGCCTGTCGATCAACGGCGAAGTGTTGTTTCTCGCGCTGCCATGATGCGACACCTTGATTGCGTCGAAGCACACCCTCCCGTCACCAGCATAAAGGGCGATACCGGCGGCGAGGTCGTCCGGATGGGCATCGGCGGCAAACAGCATGCGCTTTGCACCCGCCTCCAGCACGAAGGCGATGCTAGCTCCGTTCGGCTTCGTCCGGTCAGCGATATCCTGTTCGAGGGCGAGCCGGCGGAGGTTTTCGAGGGTCGGGACCGGCTTTTCCCGCGCGGCAAGCACCGGCTCTCCGTAGAGATGGCGGACCTGATCGTCCCATTCCCGATAGAATGCTGCGAGTTTCGCCTTAGGCGGGCCGATTAGAACAAGCGCCAAGTCATCGGCGAGCGCGAAGCGCGGTAGGGGCTTTCCCGGCACCGTCATGACCGGGCCGTTTTCCAACCGCCTATTCCAGGCCGTCCCGCTCCGCGCGATCAACGCGCTGAACCGCAGCGCTTGGCCGACGCCGAGCGTACCGGCCCGGGTGAGGCCGTCATTGTTGGCGGCATCCTCGGGCGAGGCCTGCCTGACGAACAGGCCGGCGGCCATCTTGTGGTGGTCGAGCCCGTTAAACCAGATTTCGCCTATTGTCGCCTCCCTGGATCGGCCAGGAAGGCGAGCAGGCCCTCGATGTGATCGGCATCGACATGGGTGAGGATCATGAGATCGATCGTCGGCCTGCCAGCCCTCGGCGGCAGAGACGCCAGGAAGGCCGGCAGCGCGCCGGTGCCGGCGCGTGCGCGGCCGCCGTCAACGAGCAGGCGGAAGCCCGCGGCCTCGACGAACAGGCAATCACCGTCGTCGGCGCAGAGCATGGAAATTGACACCCTGTCGCTCATTGGGCCGATGCCCGAGGGCTGCCGATCACGCCGATAAGATCGATTTGCGGCATGACGAAGGGCATGGCGAACAGGGCGGCGTTGACGAACAGGATGACGAAAAGCAGCCTTGCGTCGAGCCAGGGGCTGTGGATGCGCTGGTCCTTCAGGCCGGCGATGAAAAGCTCCAGTTCCGCAATCCGATCGCGCTGTTGCCGCGACGGCTTCGGCGCCGCGTCACGCCATTGCCTGAGATCGTCACACGCCTCCTGGAGTTGCCGCTCCCGCGCCGCCCGGCCGCTGGCGCCGCCTTCGAGATCGCGTACGCGCTTTTTGAAATTGCGGGCGGGAATGAAACCTGCGACGACGAACAGCGTCATCGACACGAGCCAGAAGATCAGGAATTGCCGGCTCCACAATTCATAATAGCCGGCGGCGAAACCGAACTGCCAGACGAGCGACCAAGCGGCAAACCAGAAGCACAGCACGAACAGCGCCACGACCGCGAGCACGTGAATGCTTTCGAGATTGCGTAGCGCCAGGCGGGCTTGCGGCGAGGCTAGGCTCGAAAACGCCATGCAATGCCGGTCCATGATCCGGGTGAACTGGGCATAGCCGACCAGCTGTCCGAGGAGTGCGGCGATCGGCAGCGAAATCAGCGGTACGCCGATGACGACAAGCGGCGCGAGCAGGGCTCGACCGCAGCGGAGCCGATCAGCGATCCAACAACGGCGATGACGAATATCCCGGCCGCGGTCAACCGTGACCAGCGGGTGACGGTCTTGCTCAGGTCATCGAGAAAGGCGCCGAGTGTACCGGACTGGCCCGCCGGAAAAACGAAGGCCGCCGCGTCGTTGAATCTGCGGATCGCCTTCTGCAGCTCCTGGCCGAGCGAGGCTGCCCTCCAGCCAACGACGATGATCGGAATGCCGGCGACGATCGGCATCACGTCGAACGGAAAGGAGGGATTGCTGTTCAAGAGCGTCAGCACGTCCATCATCCCATACCAGACCAGCGCCCAGATCAAGGCGGCGAAGACATAGATCCAGATTTGGCGCGAGACATGGCGGGTGGCCTCGGTCAGGGCGCCCGCCACTTGGCCGGTCCACAGTTTCAGCCGCTCAGCCATGGGAGATCACCGTAAGATCGGCCGGCAGGAACAGGGCGCCGATACGCGGCAGCCGGGCGATCTCCGGTCCCCGCTTCTTCTTCAGGATGCCGACGAGGTCGATCTTTTCCTCCGGATCGGGATATTCGCTGGCGAGCACGAGCCATTGCCAGAACTCCGCGATGGTCGGCTTCCGGGCGAACTGGCCCTCCATTTCGGCGAGGCTGCTCCAGAAGGCCGCGCCGGCTTCGACGAGCGAGCCATCGGTTTCGGCGACGGTCGCCGCGCCGCGATAGCCCTTCAGCCGCGTGCGCAGGATTTCCAGCACCGTTTCAGGCCCGATCTCGATATGGTGGGTGACGCAACGCCTGAGGAACGGATCGGGCAGGCGCCGTTCGGCATTCGACGTAATCACCAGGATCGGTCGCTGTTTCGGCGGGCCGATCGTCTGTCCCGTTTCCAGGATGGTGAACTTCATCTCGTCGAGTTCCTGCAGCAGGTCATTTGGAAAGTCGCGCGGCGCCTTATCGATCTCGTCGATCAGCACGAGATGGGGGTGGCGTCCTCGCCGCCAAGCCAGCCGAAGGCCTTGCCGAGGGCTTCGGGCGTGACGAAGTCGGATTTCTCGACCGCCTTGCCGGGGATCTGGCTATCGCGAAACCAGGAAACGGCGTCGAACTGGTAGCAGGCGTCGCGCGCGCGGGAATCCGAGCGCACCTGGAACCGGTGGACATGGGAGACCGGCAGGCCCAACTGGGCGGCGAGCCAATAGGCGGCAAGCGTCTTGCCCGAGCCCGGCTCGCCGGTGAGAAGCAGCGGCCGGCCGAGCGTCAGGGCGACGTCGACGGCCGCGCGCAAGGGCGGCGAGGAGACATAGCCGACGGCGCGCGTCGCATTGCTTTCGACAAAGCGATCAACGCGCTTTTGCCGCTCCAGTAGCGTTGCGTCCCTGTCTTTCGGATCGCGGCCGATCAGTGCGAACGTCTGCATCAGTCTCTCCTTTGCGCCTCTCTTGCACCGCTTTGCTCGGCCATCTCGTCGAGCCGTGCGAGCAGATCCCTGAAAATCCCGTGCGTGGCCTCCGAAAGCTCCCGGCTCGTGTCCTCGATCGCCATCGGGCTGACATTGTAGAGCCGGCGATAGCGGGCGAGATGAGCCTTGATCTCGGCGGGCGGCACAGCGCCGAGCTGGATGATCCGGCTTCCTCCGGCAGGTCGGGCGATCCGCCCCGTTCTGCGACGAAACCGAAGGCGAGCACGATACGCGGCGCCGTCGGGACATCGGCGAGGTCGCTGCAGATCGCCGTCCAGATCGCGATATAGGAGACGATCAGCGCCGCGTCGCTGAAGCGGAGCGGACCGTGCAGCATGGTGAAAACGCCGCGCCGGCCGGGCGACGTGTTGAGAATGATGCCGCGTATCTCGTCGAAACTCACCCTCTGCCTGTCCCGGCCGCCAAGGCCTATGAAGATCGCCGCGAGCATCTGGGCGTCGCGATCGGCGCTCCCGCCGGGAAAGACCGACGGCTGCAACTCGACAGTGAGGAAGACCGGCTTCAAGCCGGGAAAGCGTTCGAGCATCACGTCGCGGGCGCGGTCGGCGAACAGGACCGGGCCCTGTTCCAGCGCACCGCTCCAGAACAGCAGGGTCGGTGCCTGCGAAGAGGTGGAGTCGGCTAGCGCCCGGTTGAGAGTCGCCTCGATATCGGCGAGCGCGTCGGTGCGGTCGACGCGCATCGGAAAATCGCCGACGGCGTTGTTGACCTCGGCCACCCGCTGCTCTGCCCCGAGTGCAGTCCAGTCGGAAAATTGGGCGGCCACCACGGTCGAGGCCCAATGGCCGCTACGCATCCAATCGGCCGGGCAGTTCCGCAGCACTTCGCGAATGGCGACTGGCGGCGAGAACCTGTCGACGATCACCGATTTCAGGCCGGCTTCGGCAAGCTTGCGGCTGGCATCCATGCGCACCACCGTGCGCATCGCCACCACGCAGGAGGCGGTTTCGGCAAAGACGCTGAGCGCGCTGTCCTGGATCGCCGCGGCGCCGAGGCAGGCGTTGAACCAGACGAAGGGCGGGCGCCGCGTCGCCCGGACCACGGCGCCGATATCCGACTGGATCTCGTCGACCAGCATCCACTCTTCTCCGCCGTCGAGGCCTTTGGCCTCGAACTGGAATTTCGCCCCGAACCCCGTGGTGGTGCCGTGGCCGTAGAAATAGATGATGTCCGGATCAAACCGGTCCGTACAGAGCGTGGAGCGGAACTCGTGGTAGCTGCGCACTGTCCTGATATTGTCCGGTGCCCGGCACACCTCGTAGTGCGGCTGCAGCAGCGCAAGCAGCGCCTGCCGATGGGCGGCGGCGCCGGTATTCTTCTCCGCCTCCGGGTGAACCACTTCGGGCATGACGAGCAGCAGCCGCGGCGCAGGCGGTTGCAGGATCTTGTAGCCCCTGTGGCGATCCGCCGCCTGACCGGGACCGGCATCGACGGTGATAGCGACGGGATCGGCGAGGTCGCGCGCGAGGAAACTGCGCTCGCCCTTTCCGCTGTCGGTCAGCATGGCCCATGGCAGCTTGCAGACGAAATCGGCGAAGCCGGCGCTGGTGGAGGCGTCGACGACCGGAACGATATGAAGCCAGGGGCCGATCTCGAACGCCATAGTGCCGAACGTGCTTTGCCACAGCGCCTCGCCGATCTTCTTCTGCGCGGCGATCCGCATGTCCCAGACGCCGTTTTTCAGGTAGTCCTCGTCGAGATAGCTATCGAGCAGCGACTTGACGTCCGGGACGGAGAGATCGTCGAGGCGCATTGAGGGCGACAGCGTGCTGTCGTGCCAGCTACGGTCGATCGGATGCCTGACCTGGATCCGGCCGCCCAACTCCCTGATCTCAATGACGGTGCGCTTCATGTCGCCACCTCCGTCGTGGCGGTTTCGAGCGTGCCCAGTGGCGTCGGCGACTGATCGTCCGCGCGGCTTTCGGGCTCCGTCGCATCCGCCAGTTCGTAGAGAAGCGAGCGGATCTCCAGGTAGAGCCCGCTGCGGACGACCAGGCGGCGCCGCTCGGCATTGATGGCGACGACGGCGAGGCCGTCGCGCACCGGGTCGATCGAGGAGAGCGTCAGTAGGGACTGCTCGAATTGCAGGCCGCCTTTCGGCGGCATCAGGCCGACGACGTCGAATTCACCGTTCGGGCTGGTGGCCGCGACGCTGAACCCGGCGGGACTGCCGCCATCCAGCCCGGCTTTCAGGTCGGGAAAGACCGTGATCCATTTCGGCCGCCATGGCAGCGCGCCGTCGAAGTCGGAAGGCGCGGATCCGGCGGGCACGATCCGGCCATCGGCGAGCGCGGCAATGACGGCCGCGGCACGGCTGTCCGGGCCGGCGGAATCGGCCAGCACGGCAATCGCCGCGCCGAACTCGGCGATCCGCCGCGGCCTGGCGGAACCCTCCAGTACGCTGCACTCGAACACGTCGCCATTCTCCAGGCCGCAAAGCACGGATCCGCCGCGGGAAAAGACGAGCGCCGTGACGGCCTGTGGCAATTCGAACGTCTGAGAGCGACCTTCGCCCACGGCCGGCGTCACGGTCACCCGCGACGCGCCGCGGGTAGCGCAGGCGACGAAATCGGCGACGGGGCTGAGCGCCAGCAGCGGATCGGCCCCAAGCTCGATCTCGAGCGCGATCTCGTTGAGGCGCAGTTCCTGGGCCTGTTCCGGTGCGAATGGGAGCGGCAGCGCAAAACCAACGAGGCGCCCCGACCGCGCCGCCAGGACGCCGCCCGACATAGTCTGGCCAAGGACGCTGCTCTCGATCGGCGTGGTTTGAAACGTGTGGATTGCGGTAAAATCGCGGCCGGCGAGCCCTAGCCGTTCGAGGTCATCGGTCACCCGCAGCGCAAAGCGGCCGCCGCTGACGGCATCGATCAGGGCGAACGGTTCGCGCCCCGGCGTCACCATCAGGAACGAGGCGCCACCCGGCAGGAAGGCGGCGAGCGCACCTGCGTCCGATCCTATCCGCACACGGATTTCCGCCGGCCCGACCGACCAGCGGGCTCTGACGGCGTCTTCGGCTTCCTCTGCCGCATCCTGGCGCAACAGGTCCTTGAGGGCGAAGGGCTTGCTCATGCGGCCGGTAAGATGGACCGTACCGGGCTGCCTCGACCCGCCCGACGGGCGCAGGCTTCCGGTGAAATCGTTGATCGCGTCCCGGTCGACGATCCCGCTCTGGCGGATATGGCCGATATCCTGCAGCGCCCGGTCCTGGCGCGGGGTGAAGAGTTCCGCCTGGGCGCGGGTATAACGCCACAGCTCGCCGGCGGTGATGTCGTCAGGCTCGGTGCCGAACGCCTTGTCCATGACGGCGAGGAAGGCGAAATGCTGCTCCCGCGAGATCGCCGTCGCCCGCGACAACAAGGCGCGGCGGATATCCGGCGCAAAGCGTAGGCCCTCGCGCCCGGTCCAGCTTTCCGGCAGACGGGCGAGCAGCGAGAAGGCCAGGGCCTCCCCAGCATGGGCGAGCTTCGGATGCGCCTTCCTGAGCTTCTCGGCGAGCGCGAAGGAAATCGGCTCGACCATTGCGCAGGCGCTCGCCCATTGCGCATGTGCCTCGCTGAGGTGATGGAAGACGGCCGCGCCGGCAGGCGGTTGGGCGATGTTGCGGATCGCCGCCCGGTCTGGCGCGAAGGCAACCGCCAGTGCCTGGCGAAGTGCCGGCCCCGTGGCCGGATGAACCGGAATGCCTTTGTTCTCGATCAGGCCGTGCCGGGAATCCCACAGACCGCTTTCGTGATAGTCGAAGGCGATGACCGGGCCATGCTCACGCCATTCCGCCAGCGCCGCGAGATCGCCGCGCGACAGGCGCCTCAGATCGCCGAACACAGTCGTCACTATCCACGCGCTACGCTGGGCGATGGACTCGACCGTGGCGAGGACGGCGCCTGCGACCCCCGTGCCGCGATCGGACCTGGAGAATGAACCCGAATAAGCGACCCATTCGACCGAGAGACCGCGCTCTTCGAGCGCGGTGCGGAATTCCACCGCGAGCGTGTTCCAGCTGCGGGCCTCCGCGAAATCGTCGGCGAGAACGACGATGGTCGGCAATTCCTTGCGCTGGCCGAACACCAGGGCATCCCTGTCGCCCCGCGCGCGCCGTTCGATGGTGGCACTGAGATCGATATCCTGGCTGCGGCCGGTCGGCCGGTAAGAGATAAGCTCAACGATCTCGGCAGCGAGATGCGGCTCGAGGAAGCGCGGCGGCAGGCCGCCGAGCGATCCGGTGCGAAACACGGAGCCGTCGCCGATCACCGTCGGGGGCAGTGGCAGTGGCACGCCGTCAAACGCATCCTCGTTGCAGCCCCGCCGCAGCTGCAGGTAGAGGGTTAGGAAGGTTGCGACGGCGGCGGTCGCAACCAGCGCCGATGCCGTTCCGTGGCGTACCAGGAGCGCGAGTTCCCGGCCTTCCCGATCAGGGCCGACCACGGTCAGGTCGTTGCCCACCGGATCGCACAACACGCCGCCGATCGCATCGAGGATCAGCTTCAGCCGCGGCCTGGCATCGAGAGATGCGAGTATATCGGGAAAGGCGATGGCGAAGGCGGAGAAAAGCAGTATCGGCAACAGGGCCCATGAAAGCCACTTGGCATACCGCCGCTCGAACAGGCGGGACAGCAAGGCGCCGAGCCGTTTCGTCCATGACTCGGGGGCGGCTTGACGAAGGGCGGTTTCAAGAAGGGCGGCTTGAATAAGGGCCGCTCGAGGAGCCCCTTGGACAGGCTCTCTTGCCGGGCGGTCGGCGCAGACAGGATTTCGCCGACGAGCGCGGCGATTAGCGCGCGGTGTTCGGCCCGCTTGGCCAGAATCGGCGTGAGGACGGCGACAAGCTCATCCTTCGACCATTCCTCCTCGAGGGTGAGAATGGCCGCCGCTTGCTCGAACTCGAAAATGCCCACGCGGATGCGCATTTCGCGCAGGCGCCAGATTAAGGCCTGGACGAGGCTGTGAGCGACCGCCGTCTTCACTTCGGCGATCCCCCGCAATCCCTGGCGATCCCGTGCCAGCGCAGCAGCAAAGATGCGCCCGCAAAATCATTGGTCATCGGCCGGCGATCTGTTCCCTTTTCAAAAAATGGTAGTGCGGCCATCAAACCGTATAATAGCAAAGTCGCCACAAGCAGTGCTTTATCAGCGCCTGGAAGACCAAATACGGTTCCCTCATTAAGACGGAGCCCCGATGCTCTCACAGTTAACAAGATTGCGGCGGCCCCTAGTAGAGAAGGGATATTCTGAGAATTATTGACCCAGCTAAAATTCTCTCGCCGGCGATCGTCGAAGTATCTTTTACAAATTTCGCGCAGGGATTCTATATAATTCAGTAGATGACGCACGAATGAATTAAAATATTCAATTTTAGTAAAATTCGGTTTACAGCCTGGCCGATTGAAGCTTTTTATATTGTTGAATTTATTCAATTCCAGGTGTTCCTTCATTTCCGGCGCCTTGTCGTACCATGCTTGCTCGCTGGCGAAATCGATCCCATCCTTGCGGGCTTATGCAATAAGGCCCCGACTTCCCTAGCCTCGGTGCTCCGGCCTCAACCCTTCATGTAGATGAACCAATACCTTCGCAGTCGCCTCGCCGACAGTGATCTTGCCGTCCCTGTTGGCATCGAGGCCGTCATTTGCCTTGTAATTCTTGCTTGGACTCTCGTAGATCGAGGTGCCGTCTGAACTGCCGAAGAAGGCGGGCGCTAAAATTGCCATGTATACGTCCGACAGCTTCTTGAAGGGCCGCCCCTTGGCCCATCGCTTCATATACTCCTCGACGAAATCGAGTTGGCGCAGTTCGGTCATGGTCGCGAGTTCGGCGACCGTGGTGCCGAGATCGGCCGCGGCGATCGGCGTGAACTGGATCAGCCCCGTCGCGGAGCCTCCGGCAAGGTTCTTCTGCTTCGCCGAGAAACTGCGCGCCGTCTCGAAGGACATCGCCGCCATCAGGTAATTCGCGTCGCAGTCCATGCCTTCACAAATGGCGATCACCTTTTTCTTGAACTTGTCATCGCCAAATTTCTTATCGACATAGTGTCCCCACGCGATGCCCTCGCCAGTCGGGACCACATCCGACCCCGGAACATCCGCGTCGCCGCCGAGCGGCGGCCCGAACCAGCGGATCGCCGCGACTTCAGCGCGGTCGAAATCTGATTCTTTCACCGAGTTGCTCTGGTTGCCGCCAAGCAGTGTAATCTTGCCCGCAACGCCGCTCTGCTTCGGGGAATAGAAGCTGACATGACCGGAGCGCGACCCATCCGGTGGTGGCGACATGACGACGACCGCGCCGGGGGAATTTCGGCGCTGCCGAGCGGGATCGCCAGATTGCCCCATTTTTTCCAGTTGGCTGCCCAGGCGGGGTCGTGGACAATTGTATTAGCGACTTGATGGCCAACTTCCTTCATGCAGAAAGCTGCAAACGCGCCGCACCAGGCCAGCACCTTGCTCGTTGAAAGATTGGTCGCGCCGAAATACTCGAGCACCTTTTTGGTGCCGGCTGTGCTGCTCTCTGTCAAGACACCGTTCTGCCATGGGTCGCCCTGTTCGCGCAGCGCGATCTCGAGCCAGGGAGCATCGCCGGCAGTTATTGGCAGCAGCTCGGGAACATGTACCTGCATCAGCTTGACGGCGTCGGCGAGCAGCTGATCGAGTTTAGCGTTTACCGCGGCGTAGAAATCGGCGACCGTGCGCGGTCCCGCGGCGACGCCCTTGGCCTCGGCTTCCGCCTTATCGACTTTGAACACATGATGGTTGTGGCGAAAGATCCGCTTCATTTCTGCTTCGCGAAGATCGTCGAGGTTCTCGACGATCTCGTCTATCCGGGCATCGACCTTGCCTGCGATCTGCAACTTGCGCAGTTCGATGGCGGCGAGCGGTGTGACGACAGCGGCAATGAACACATCGGAATAGGTCGGGATGTAGGGACCGGTCTTTTCCGGCTCCGCATTGGTGCCGGCGCCGTGGTCATGATTGGTGATCGCCTCGCTGATAATACGCGTATCTTCCCGCGTCAGGAAGGCAGCGCCGCGGATCTGGTCCGAAACGTTGTCGCGATCCTCGGCAGTGAGCTCGGGATCCCTCGCATTGTCGAGATATTCGCTCCAGCGTGCCGAAGTGATCTGGAACGGGCCGACCGAATCGGTGCCCGGAGTAATGTTGCCGACATTGGCGAGGCCGGATTCATAAAGCGCCAGCGCGATCAGGTAGTCGGCGTTGACATAGTTTGCGCCCGTATCCGGCAGCGCGTTGACCCACTCTTCCGCCCGCACGCAGCTAGTCAGGAACGCCCAGGGGATGATCGGCGGCCGTTCGGCCGCTTCCGCCAGCTCGAGAAACTCCACCGGCAGCCAGCAGCGTCGGACATCGCTCACCATCCGAAACTTAACTCGTCGAAGGGTTCCGTCCACCGTAAGCGTTTCGGCGATAGCGCCGCGCGGATCGTCTTCCACGATGCTGCCCACGGGGATGCGTGGCGGCACCTTGGTTAGCGCTGGTGGCTCCCCTTCGAACGGGAACTGCGCCTTTGTCAGTCTGTGGAACATGGTCGCCTCCTCCACCGCTTTTGCCACCCGCCCCCGTTCGGCTAGTTAAGCATCCGTTCGAGATCAGGTGTGAACTCCGTATTCAGGAACGCCTTATCGCCCGACCGGAATGCATCACCTCCGATCTTCCGTTTGATCTCTGCGATCTTCGGGCGAAGCATAGTCAATGTGTCAGCGTCCGAAATCTCGACGGTTACGCCATGTTTCTTAGCTAACGCACTCAGGTCGTCGCGCAATTGCGCTAGAGCCTCCGCGTTCGCGGGATCGTTCTGGAAGATGCTCCGCTCCAGGAAGTTGGAAAATTGCGGATCGCACTCTGCGAACGGTTTCGGCTGGCTCGCACCAAATGTGTTCATGATCGCGCTCTCGACATTCGCCGATAATTCGCCAGTCTCAGCCTGTTTTTGAGTATACTGGTAGGCACGGATCCCCTCGACGGTGCGTGGCCCGACCTTGCCGTCGGCCGGCACACAAAGGGCTTTCTGGATCGCTTCAGCGATCCTTATTGAGGTTGTCGGATTCCCTCTGCCTTGACCGCGATCCGGCTTGAACACTGTCGTGTTGGACGTGATCGTCCCCACTACCGGCAGGTCGCCGAACGAGCCACCTGCTCTTGGCATCTCACCCTGTGCGCCCATGGTGGAGAAGTCGTTGACCTTCGCTTCGATCGCGAATGGCAGGCAAAGGCGTGTGTAGGACCTTAGCGCGTGCTCGGCGTCGGGTTTGCTGGCAAATTTGAGGCGCTGCTCTTGGATGTAGCTGCGGAAATCGTAGCGGCCCCTGAGCACGATCGAGTTGATGGTTGAGGATTCTATCTCGAGCAGCAGTCTGCTATGATAGTTCTCCACGCTCTTGGTTAGAAGCTGGAAGGCTTGGCCGACGATGGTGATCGCCTTGGTCCCTGCATTGACCTGGCCTAGTATCGCCGAGGTCGCCGCTGCGGTATCGCCAATCTGGCTGATCCAGGGCCCTTTTGATCGCTTGCGATTGTCGAGCCATTGCAGATAGGCGTCGCATCGCCGGTCGATGTCGTTCATGCCCTGCTGGACAATCAGGTTCCAGCTATCGACTTGGCAGCTAGCGTTTGGCGCGTAACTCTGGCTGGTTGCCTGCCGGCAGAGATAGCTGAAATACTGGTTCTGTAATGATTCCGTCCGCACTAGGCCCGGCGCTGTCAGCTCCGATCCGATGCCGTTGGTGAGGTAGTTCTGCTCGCCGTCCTGGCATCCGGCAAGCGCCGTCGCGGCCACGACCAGAAAACCACCGCGGATCGCTAATCGTGGCAAGTGCAGACGACGAAATACTCGTCGTCTTTTGTCGATGGCGGAAGGTTGGCGCGGATATTGCGTTTCTTGTTCGACAAATCGGTTGGGGTGCTTCGGTAGACAGCACGTGACTTGCCCGTGACGAGCAGTCCCGAGCCAACTCATCGGGCTCCAAAATGCCTGTCTTCGCTGGGGACAAGTAAAGAAAATCTTGATTTGAACTTTGAGGCAGGCCGGAACCCAATATGCAGCCATAAGTAGAATTAGCGCAGTCGCAAGTCTCATGTCCAGCGGCGACACCGCGGTCACCACGATCAACAATGCAAGTCCTAAAGTAGACAGAAGAGTAGCGGAAGCACTTGATAGAACTGCTACAGCGTTGAGTATGCCGATGAAAGTCGGCTCAACATTTTCTTTTGTCTCTACACCAGCGCGCGATCCAACAACTTGACCAGTCCCATCAGAGAAAATCAGTATTGATTTTGGCATGATTGCCCCCGGCACCTTGCTATTCGGTCTGCTTCAACGCGGTCTGATGTTTGGTCGAATAAAAATTCCAATGTCCGATGGCCGCCACTGCGTCATCTCGATCGCCAAAAGACCCAAGCTGCAGATCTTTGGCCCTTGGCCGAAACCTCGACGCAACTCGCGCTGCAAGCAGTACGCCTTTATTATGTGGTTCCCGAAGCAAATATCCGCCGGTCCCGGCTTGGGAGACGCAGAACCGGCTCGCCAACGGCGATGTTAGTGGGACGCTCCCGAGATGAAGCTCGGCGCGTGATCCTCATGATCGGCGCCTTCTATATCGCCGACCCCGCATTTACTGATCTCCTCGACCAGCGAGCCCAAAGCCAGATCGAGGCAGTAGGTCGAGAACTCAAGCTTGAGATCCTTGGCGCTGTTACGCGCATAGGTGACGAGACGTGCGAGCGAGACCAGCTCTCGCGTGCGATCGTCGATTTCGTCAGCGGTTTGTTCAAGAGTATCGAATACCATGATCAGTCCTTCATTCCTTGGCAAAGTGCCTGTAGTGAAGGATAATTTAGAAGTTCGGGAATTGCGCGTGACACAGGCGTGACACAGCCTCTAGTGCGGTACTGGAACTGTTCACAACCACGAACCGCTAGAGAATGTTTCGCCATTGCGCGGTCGAGGCAAACTCCCAATCCAGCGGCGCCGGATGCCGTGCGTTTTCAACGGCTGCGATCGTGTCGAGCAGCTGCAGTGCGTCAAGCCGCTTCTGGTTGACAGCATTGACCCGCAACAGTTTCTCCAGGCGTGTTCGCGACGCGTGTTCCGGCAGGTTGGCATTGGTGACGATGGTCCGGTAGGTCCGGTCCTTGAAGAACAGTCTTTCGGCACTCGCCCTCAGGCTCGCATACTCGGTGTCTTCAAGTTCACACCGCGGTAACAAGTGATCAAGGGTAGCAAGGACGTTGACCAGGGGTTCCGACAGCGACAGGTAGCTCATTTCCGGCGGCCCGTGGATCTGGGCGACATCGGCATCGTCGATCAGATGGCCGCTGGCATATTGCTCATAGATTTTGCCGACGCCGATCATTCCAAAGGCAGCACATTCCGCAGCCCTCAGAGCTCCCATACTGCTGGCGCCATAGACGCGAACGCCGTTCGAGAGGGCAAAGAGGATTTCCTTGTGCCAGACCGGAGCGACATCCTCAAAACAACCATCGATCAAGCCAATGACTGTTGCACCGTCATTGACCGCAACGAGGATATCCCGGTGCTTGGCCGGACCGCGGATTTCGATGCCATCAGGAACCAGGCTTGTTGCATCGGGAAGTGTCGGTCCGACAAAGACAATCTTCATAGCGAGAACAGTGCCTTCGAAATGGCCCTTGGCCCAAACCGTCGCTTTCGTGCCCCTGGCGGGTTTTCAAGGTCCGGAACCAGGACTTTGGCGACCGAGAACGGGAAGTCCGGCGGTGTCAATGGCACCATGACCACCGAGCCAATAGATCTGCTTCGAAGATGCCTGAGGATACTGTCGAACATTACGTCCAACTGGACAGAGCCGGTTGTCTTCTGGAGAGGCATTGCCTTTGGGTGCGCAGCGAAATAGCTCAAAATCTCCAAGGGTAGGGGCCGTTTGAATATCTCCGGATAGATGTCGTCCCGCGCGCCGCTGATATAGGTCAGCCGTGACTGGATCGCCTCCGTGATCGCCCGGATAGCGGCCCGCACAGGATCGGGATGTGCCCCGCTTCCCTTGGTCACGTCGATAAAGCGAGGATGGCTTTTTGTCGCGATCGCGGTCGGCGCCAAAAACGCGGCGAAACACGCGATGCCGATATCGCTGGTAATGTCGAACAGTCGAAGCACCAGAGCCGCGCCATCGATCCTGCCGACAAGGCCATCAATAACAGGATCCTGAAAGCCGAAGGGGTCACAGCAGGTCTTAAGACGATGTTCTGCGTCCGCAATGTTCCACAGGGTTTCCGCATCCCGTTCGATGCGTTCCAGCACCCCATGGAAGCTTGCCTCCTGGAGCGTATTCCCGGATGCCAGGCCATCGGACGACTGCCAGAACCGAACGACCTCCGGGGTGCGGTCGAGAACAATAGCCTCACGGGGAACCCAGGTGTTGGATTTGGACAGAACGTCTGTCCCTCGAACCCACTCGATTGTCTCTTCGTCTGTTATGTCCATCTGCCCCTGGGCGATCAGGCCATCGAGACTGTTGACCGCTTGCCGCTCTGCCCGGAGGCTTGCCCGTGTTGCAGCGATGGTGTCGATCGATGGATTGCCGGCGATGGCGCGCTCAAGCGCCTCCATCGTTGCAGAAACCCTGGCATCAGCATCGGTGATGCCCTTCCCATGATGGATGACGATGGAGCGAGCATTCGGAGAGACCGCGCTCCAGACCGGAACCCCGATCGTGTCGAGATCCGTCAGCCGGGAGACACGCGTGATCCCATAACTTGGCAGGAAAGGTGTGATGCGACTGAGGGTCTCGTCCGCCGAACAGATGCGGTCCGAGTAAATGGGGGAGGGGGCGGTGGCCTCAGGAGGTTCCGGCATAGGTATTTGATCGTTCAGCAATACCATCGTCCCAAGGCCACGCCGTTCGCTGGACTATCCGTCGAGATGACCGGAGAAGGCGTCATCTGCTGATTTCACGGCGACAGAAAAATTCACGCCTTTGATGATCGCGGCTCCGCCGGCGCGCAATTTGCTTGCCGCTTCCAACGGGCTTCCCGCCGGCGGCTGAAACGGGGTGACCGTGCCCGCATCAAGATCTGCAACCCATAGACCGGCTTCTCCGGGTAGTCCGAGAACGACGACTTTTGCCATGTTTTAAATCCTTCTCTGTTGGAAAGCGTGTTTTAGAAACCTGCTTTTCGCAGGCCATCACGGTAGTGATCTCTCTGCCATTGCTCCTTCAGGGGAACGACAGCCAGCCAGGTATCAACATCGAAGTCGGGATTGGTCTCGCGGGCCTTGCGCACGAAGCTCTTTGCCCGCTTCTGATTGCCAAGCATGGCCCAGCTTGCGGCCGAAAGGCGATTTGCAAGCCCGCTATCGGCCATGCCCTCAATGTAGGACAAGGCTTGCTCGTATTCTCCCAGGCAGTAACTCGCTCCGGCTGCCGTCCAGAGGTAGACATCGGGGCTGAGCGGGTTGAGGTCGATGGCCTTTTCGATTTTCTCAAGCGCTCGGCCGGGCTTGGACGCATGAACGAGGGTATCGGCATAATCTGCGGCAACGTCGGCGTAATGCGGGCTTAGCGTCTCGGCCAGTTCCAATGCCTCGACGCTTTCATCGATGCCACCGAGAAGTAGTTTTGCAACACCGAGTTCTCTGTAGCCGCCGACCATGTCCTGGCCGGCCGCTATCGCCTGGTTGGCATGCTTTTCAGCTTCTTTCAGAAGCTGGGTGTCGCCCCGCGCTGTAATCAGCCATTCGCGGGAAAAGGTTCGCGCAATGCCACTTAACGCCGGTGAGAAATAGGGACTGTCGTGTAGCGCTGCCCGGAATTCCTTGCGGGCACGGCGGATGTCGGGAAGACCGAGGTTCTTCAGGTGCCGCTGTCCCAGCAGATAGTGGTGGTAGGCCGTCGGGCTGCGCTCGAAATACTCCCGCGCCAGCTCGTTGCGCTCGACCTGGCCCGTGATCGCCATGGAAATCCGGCGAGCAATCTGCCGGCGCTGGGCAGCCAGATTGTCTTTCTCCATGTCATAACGGTCGGCCCAGATGACCTCGTCGTTTGCAAAATAGATCAATTGCACGAACAGGCTGCGTTGGGCGCCGTGGCCGGACAGTTTCGTGTCCAACACGTAGGAAATGCAATGTTGTGCGATCGTGTCGGCTTTGTCGGAATGCCGGCCGATTTGAGCTGCCGTATAGGGGGCGACCACGGAAACGGATGTCAGGGAACAGAGCGCAATGGTGACGTCTTCTATGAGTGCATCGGCGAAAGGCAAAAAGGGTTGACTGCCGGGAACACTCTCCACAGGCGGCAGCAGCACCAGCCTCGGGATGGGGCGCTTGAGACCACTGTCCGCCTTGGCGACAGATCGGTCTCCGCTGTCCTGCTGTGAAGCGGACACGCTACCGCGCTGCTTCTCGAAGACCTTTCTGACAACGTTCAACGCATGAATGTCGGGGCCAAGTGTCAAGTCGCCCCATAACTTCTGTTTCTGGCCATCGAAAATGTTGCGGGCGGCCTGCACTTTTCCCTCTGTGGAATAGGTCTCCGCAAGCACAGAGACGATCACCTCGTCATCCGGGTCGTGCTGGAAGATCCGCAGGGCCGCATCCTTGACGAGCGCGATGTCTGAGGCGGATTTCGCGACCGGAATCGCCGTCATCAAAGTTTCGCGCAGTCGGGTCAGGTGCTGCTGCTGCTGCTGCTTGACCCATGATGAGAGGCCATCCCCTGTGCTCTCGATGCTTTCGAGGAACAGACGGCCGAACAACCCGACCAGCGCGCGCAGATCGCTGAGTGCATCCGAAGAAGGGGGCGTCTGCAGGCCAGCGGCGTCACATTCTAACGTCCTGTCATCGAGCTTGATATCGGACGCCGCGATCTTGATGAAACAATGACCCAGCTCCCGTTGTCGGGCCTCTATTCGGGACAGTGTCTTGCGCAGATTGGTATAGGCCTGCGCAGGTTCGACCTTGTCCCACAACAGCCTCGACACAGCCGACCGCGATTGCGCACGCTTTGGATGAGAAAACAGGTAGGCAAGGATGAGCAAGCCCTTTTCGGGAAAGGACACAGCGTTCCCCGACGGATCCAAAAGCCGCACGTCCCCCAATGTCAGCAGCCTGAACGCCATTGCTCCCCGCGATGGTTCCGTGATCGTTGCTCTGAAAACCAGGTGTGGGACCTAGCTGTTCAATGTGGCTTCCGTGGCTGAGCGACCTTCATTGGCCATCAATACAGGCTCATCCCTCTGCGCCATCGCCTTCACCAGCGCCACAATCTTTTGGCGGATCTTGGGATCGGCAATGTTCAAGAAGGCCTGGTTAAGGGCCATGCCCTCGCGCGACTGCAGGAATTGAGAGACGTCATTCAATCCCTGGAAGTTTGCAAGGCCGCTGGTGTTGATCGGTTCGTCGCTTTCCTGGTGAAAGAAGAAGCTAGGCGTTACGCCCATGACTGTGGCAATCTTCTGCAGGCGGCTGGCACCGACGCGGTTCGTGCCTTTCTCGTATTTCTGCACCTGCTGGAACGTGATGCCAAGCTCGTCACCCAACCTCGTCTGGCTCATCTTCAACATCATGCGGCGCATTCGGATACGCCCGCCGACATAGACATCGATCGCATCAGGGATTTTCTTCGGGAACATGGATGGACTCCTAACTAGGCCGGGTTTCATGCCCCCTGGAATGGCGCTGCGGTAGCAGGTCGGGTGACACGCATTCAATTTTCGCAGCTTGTATTGAAATTAACAAAAATTCAACCTTTAGTATGGGCAGGTTTCGGAATTCAACATATCTCTTCTGTAGGCCACGCAGAGCCTCGGGCGCTCTTGTGCCGCCTTTCGACGAGTATGAATTGTAAGAGGCTCTCGAGTTGCATGATCGCATATGCGCAAAAGCAACCTCGAATGGTTGGGTGACGTGTGCGGACCCTGTACAAGTGGCTGCATCAGCCAAATGAAGCCCGTTTATGGAAGCGATGATGCTTTTGGAGGTGCCAATCGATGACGTCTTCCATCCCCCATTTTGTCAGTGAGCTATACCGGTCGGCTAACGAGGTCGCAAAGCTGTCAACGTTCGAACGCCGGCGCCTGGTCGAGCGCGCCGCAAGCGTGATTACCGAGCAGAGGATACAGCTAGCGGCAACTGGCAACGTCGTATCCATCTCCTCAGGCGTAGTCGCAGGCATCGAGGCTATTCTTCCGCAAATCGACGACATGCCAGATCCGCTCGCCAGCCACATCCTTCTGGAATGCGCGGATGAAATCCGAAAACTGCATATCCTGAGTGCGAAGACCGGGTGATGGGGGCCATGGCAAGAAACAGATGCTGACAGCAGTGTAGATAGAGACAATCTTTTCGGTTGCAACTTTCTCCGGAGCTCGAAACTATCGCGAGAACTGAAATTCACATAACTCGGAATTATCTGTCTTGAATGGGAAACCGAGCCAACGGTAGCATCTATCAAAGCCTTCGGCCCCGGCTATCCAGATCAACCTCCGACTGATACTGGACGTCCGTGTGTCTCTTAGAGATGAGCAGGTCGGTCGACACCTTCGAAACTGTACCGACGCGCGAGCTCGGCATAGTATTTCAGATCGGACCCGACGGTATCTGGAGACTTATCCTGTTCGAGAACTGCAATGACCGCCCTCACCGCCGAAGGTACGACCTTGCCGGTTTCCTCGATTTCGCGATACGCTTGGTCGAGGGGTTCGCCGTTATCGAATGCCGAAACGAGGCGATCCCAGACATCGCCATGGCCAGGTGAACCCGTCGTGATGGCGAGTTGCGCCATGAGCCCGCGATAGCCACCTTCTTCGAGGCGCCTTGCCTCGTCGCTCCGGAAACTGGCTTTCACAACTCGATAAACATTGACGAAGCGGAGGGCGCGGCGTGGGGTATGCCCGGCCCAAGGCGCGATCTTGCGTGCGAACGCTATCTCTTCATCGGAGAGTGTCAGCGCTTCCACGTCCGGCTGAACGACTTCCAATGTCCCACTAACTTCGAAACTCGGCGCAGTTAATGTACCGTTGAGACTGATGGTCGAGCCGGTGGTGGGCAATCGATCCCCGTTGACCACCGAGGAGCCTCCTCCATGATTGGCGCGTTTCGCGTTTCACCGAGATCAATGGCCGCAGTGGGGGCGGGGGTTTTCCTCACCGATTTGCTAATAAGTGACGCCGCCAGTTCACTGCTTGCCTCCGGTGTCATCGGACGGACCCAGTATGGAACCTGAAATAGCTTCTCAAGATAATCAGATGGCGTGGCACTTCCAGTGCCTGCGCCTGCGGTGATGAGCTCCTTATACTGGTCTTCGAGCGACCTGCTTACCCAGCGCGTATCGACAGCGACCACGACCACGAACAATGGAAATGAAAGCAGCAAGTGAACGGCCTGCAGCACCTGGACCACTTTGTCGGGAGGGCAGCGATCCAGATCATCCACGTAGAGCACGATGCGATTGAAGGTCTCGCTGTTTTTGACAACGGGTCGCTCTGTGGTGCGCACAAGCTCGGCCTTTTCCTCCGCATGCAGCAGCTCATTTGTAGAGGATATCTCGATGAGCCGTTTAACACGATCTGTGTAGTCCTGGTCGTTCTTCGAAAGATCACTCTGCGGACTATCACCTGCCTCGGCCATCATCGCGGAAAGCTGAGTGAAGTCTTTGCGAATGCTTGCGATCAGACCGAGATGCTTTGAATAGTGATCGTTGGTCGCACGCTCCCGCACAAACCTCAGAAGCCTATCTCTGCCCGTCTCTTGCTGGTATTCTTTAGTTGTCTGCGCCAATTTTTCGCTGCTGGCCTGGAACGCGGATCGTGCCTCGGATGCTTCCGACGTCGATTTCGCGAGTTTTTCTTGCGCCTTTTTCAATCCATTCTCGGGTTTCTGCAACTCGGCGCTGATTGCCGTTTCAAGCGTTACGTCGAACTCGTCAAGTTTGGCCACACCAGAGCGAACCTCTTTGAGAAGCCATTTCGCCTTTGCCGCCAACAAAGTAGCAACGCCGCCTGCTCCGGAGATAAGATTGAGAAACGAGCCTCCAGAGGCACCCAACTGAGCGCTTATCCATGTGACACCAAGGGGCACAAGCAAGACGATGGCCAGGATCATGATAAGGCTCGGCCATCGCAACAACCGACCAAGGAAGCCAGCCAGAATGACCGTGCCGCGTTTTGTCTCGCTATGAACGTCCCGCAGAGTTTCGCTCAACAATCTAGAATCGTTAACGAGATCGTCCAGCCCGGCCTTTTCTGCCGCGTCTTTGAAATCCCTATTGTCTATCTCTTTCTTGAAAGTTTCCTCCACCGCCTTCCAGAAAATCCTTGGGGTCGGCTTGAAGTTCTGCTTGATAACAGCAAGCTCGCTCTCCGCGGCTGATAGGCGAGCAGCGGCCTCCTTCTGATGTTGACGCTGCGTAACAAGACGCTCCGCTGCTTCAAGGGTCAACTCGCGCGCCGTTGTTAATTTGTCGAGGATCGTGTTGTCGGGCGCGCCCTCATTTCTTTGCCGCGACCATCGATCGAGCTCCGTGAAAATATTGTCGACCAGGCTCGCCCAGAGATTCATCTCCACGTAGTGCCAAGCATTGAAGCGGATCTGCACGATTCCGGGTAAAAAGTGTCGGAAGCCTTTGAGTGCGGGTCTTCCGCCAGCTTAGAAAGATAGGCGACGTGCTCATTTATCAGTCGCATGAAATATGATTTGCCCGAGCCCCATTCACCGAAAATGCCGAACGCTAGGGGAGTTGTAACGTTTCGGGCTGCGGCAACGCGCGCAAAAGCGTGAGCCTCGTCGGAGACGCCGAGTTTATCGATGAGATCGGCTCTATCAGGAGAATCGCTACCGAGATCCGCATATGCCTGGGTTCTTCGCCGTAGGTCCGGACTACTATTCGGACCAGAGCCGACAGAAGTATCAGTGTCCCCTGATCCTAGGACGGGATTGTCCTCGACAGAAACGTTGAGTGCGTTCGCCCAGGACTGCCATTCGCCTCCGCCTTCCTTGATCGTCAACACGACTTGCCGCGGTATTTCTGCAGCTGGAAGCTCGGAGATCTGCAGATGATCAGCTGAGCCGACCTCGCGGAGAAGCGCCACGACAAGCGCATCGGCTCCGAGAACGTGCCCTCGGGCAAACCATCCATCACCGTTCGCGACAGCTTTCGTCAACAAACCTAAGGCTTGCGGTGTTGCCGTGGGCACTAACCTAGATTGTAACCTCCCGTCCGCGGTCAATCTGTTCGATGGCTCAATGGCTTGAAAACGAGACTCGCTAACGAGCTGCGCAATGCTCACTAAGCCCGCTTCCTCACCTTTCAGCGTGGCCCCAACCGAGCGCCCCACGATAGCGGCCGACATGACGAGCCGCTCGACATTTATTTCCCCTGATCGCCAGAAAGATGATTGAGTTGCGACGCAGTCCGAAGCATTCGGGCGGCAAGTGTTGTCACGTCTTGAGCACCCACTGACGAGAGGATTGCGTCCATGTCGGCGGTCTCGGCTTCCTGATCCGACGCCGGACGGGACTGTGAAGCATGAAGCACACGTTCCCAAAGCGACGCAGTCTCACCTAGCCGGGGTGTGACAATGTGTTTGATGAACTGGTTTTTGATATCCTGAAGAACTCCGGTGTCGAGCGTCAAGCCAAACAGCGCCATAACCTGGCCGGCGAGAAAGCCGGTTTGGAGCATTGCGCCGACGAGATGCCGGGCTTCGAACTCCGGTCGGCCGGTCGTCTCAACGGCCATAGCTTGAGCCACCGGAATTAACATCCGAACGTTGTCTGTGAGATCCACAGAATAACCGTCAGCCAATCGGGCAAATACGTTCTGCGGCCCCAACTGAAGATGAGACATTACCCTTTGAATGTGATCTGGGCCGACCCTAACCTTCAACCACTCAGCCAACCACGCAGCACTTCTTTCTTCAGGCGCACCGTTATTGTCAGACAGCCCTGAGGCAACGATACCTAGAGTCAAAGATCGTCCTCGCAAGAGAAGGGTCCGATTTTCGGCATCGACGTCAAGGAAGTGTACTGCCTGATCTAAGACTGGCATTAGCGGTGACAAGCTGCCAGGTGACGTCGAAAACAGCTCGGCGACTCTTTTCGTTAAGCTGTCCCAATCCGGCACCTGCATGATTTCCTCGTTCGCTCCCTCACCCGTTAAAATCGTTATCACAAATCAGGTCGAGTTGTAGAGCGAGGCACGTGACTAACCTGGCCGAAGCCAAGCAGACCGTGGGGGAAGCGAAAGGCTCCAGGGGGCGCATACGGTTTAATAACCATCTCAATTATTTGGCGCATGATGGGGGGTACGGTAGTTAAGCTAGACGCAGCGCAGCTTAGCTATCTCGATTATTATTGCGGAGCGTTTGACAAAAATCAGCGAAAACAACGCTTAATCGCGATGATCGTAGGTGGCAGCGGTTCAAACCCTTTCAAGGCGAGTGGACTGAATATGATGGTTTGCTCGATACGGGGGCTCCGCTGATCTAGCCAGACAACAGCAAGCCACCGATTGCAAACTGTCAGAAAACTGTGTATATTTCTGACAGGAGATCAACATGCAACCATTGAGCGAACAGATTTTGGAGCATGCGGGCGGTTTGCCCGAGGGTATGCCCGTGTCCGCGAAGAGCTTGCTTCACCTCGGCAATCGGGCTGCGGTGGACCAGGCGTTGTCGCGCCTCGCGGAGCGCCGCCAGCTTATCCGCGCTGGTCGTGGTGTCTATCTGCGTCCCGTCACGAGCCGGTTTGGCACGCGGTCGCCTTCGGTGGAGCAGGCGGTCGAGGCGCTCGCCAATCAGCGCGGCGAAGTCATCGTGTCCAGCGGTGCGGCGGCCGCCAACTCCCTTGGCCTCACGACACAGGTTCCGGTCCGCTCGGTCTATTTGACCTCCGGCCGCACGCGGAAAATGCATCTCGGCAAGCAGGTGGTCGAATTGCGACACGCACCGCGCTGGCAGCTCGTCCTGGCCAATCGGCCGGCCGGTGAGGCAGTTAGGGCGCTGGCTTGGCTTGGTCCCGAAAAGGCCGAGGCGGCGCTGTTGGCTTTGAAGCGCAAACTTCCGCAGACCATCTTCAACGAGCTGGTGGCGGCGGCACCGCAGCTTCCGACCTGGCTCGCGCGCAACGTGGGAAAGGCGGCGCATGGTTGATGCATTCCTCACCCTTTCGGCCGCGGATCGCCGCGAAGTCTTGGGCGTCGCGGCGGACCGGTCCGGTCGCCCGGCGCATCTGCTTGAAAAAGATGCCTGGTTGGTTTGGGCGCTTGCCGTCCTTTATGGCTCGCCGCTGGGTGAGTACCTGGTCTTCAAGGGCGGCACGTCTCTATCGAAGGCCTATGGCGTTATCCAACGATTTTCCGAAGATGTTGACCTCACCTATGACATCCGCGCGCTTGCCCCTGACCTGGTGGGCGACCACGGTGAGGCCTTGCCGCAGACCCGGAGTGAGGAAAACGCTGGTCCAGCGAAGTGCGCAAGCGACTGCCGGAATGGGTAGCGGGCACGGTGCAGTCGGTCGTCGCCGAAGCTATTGCCAGAGGATCGCTCGCCGCCGCGATCCGCGTCGAAGACGACAAGCTGTTCATTGACTATGAGGCGACGACGGCTGGCTCGGGCTATGTCGCGCCCATTGTAATGCTCGAATTCGGCGCGCGATCGACGGGCGAGCCAGCCAGCTTTCGCGACGTTGTTCTGCGATGCTGCCGGCATAGTCGACGGGGTGGACTTCCCCTATGCTCGGCCGAAGGTGATGCATGCAGAGCGGACATTCTGGGAGAAGGCGACAGCGATCCACGTCTTTTGTCTCCAAGAAAGGCTGCGCGGCGATCGCTTCGCGCGGCATTGGCATGATGTTGCGCGCCTCGACGAAGCCGGCTTCGCGGGCTCGGCCATTGCGGATCGCGAATTGGCGAACGCCGTCGCTCGACACAAGACGATGTTCTTCTCGGAAAAGGCGGCCGACCGCACGCCGATCCATTACGCAACCGCGGTCAACGGTGGTCTGCAGCTGGTCCCGGCCGGCGATGGTGCAAAGGCACTAGAGGAAGATTATGCCCGAATGGTCGAGGACGGGCTTTTTCAGGAGGACGCCGAGCCTTTCGCGGCGCTGATGGAGCACTGCGCTGACATCTCGGCGAGAGCGAACGATAAGGCCGAATAAAAAAGCCTGGGAGAGGATGTTGTATACAGGGGCACAGACATGAACGGACGAGTCGCACCACCTGCGGCGATAATCCGACGTCGTTCGATCAACCGTTTCCGGGGCATTGGCAATTTGGTCTGGCGTCCCGGTCCTGGGGGTCAATTTGGTACTGGGCGGTGGCGATGTCGGGAAGACCACCGTTCTTGACGCCATTACCCTCGTCGTCAGTCCCGTGAATCCTTCAACGTTGTCCGACACCGACTATTTCGGTCGTGATATCGAAAGTGGATTTGAGATCGAGGCCGTCATCGCGTTGCTTGTTGATGGTGCGATCTCCGCTCAAACACGCCCGGCTTGGCCCCGGGCTTGGGATGGTAAGGATCCTGTGGTGCCGGTAGATTAGGGGCGATCCGCTCGGCACAGATCGCTGCGACGGCTTCCTGCAGCGCCTTTATGCGTTCTACCAGCCAGGCGAGTTCCTCTGCTGAGATTTCGAATGCAGGCGAATAGCGAGCATCGACATAGGCGCGATCGAGGCGAGCAAATGCGCGCTTTGCAAACTTGGTATCATTCGGCCATATGCTGATCAACTGCGGCGCTATGCGCTCGGCTTGCGAGCGCAGGAACCGCAGTTTATGGGATTTGGGGCTGTAAAGGGCTGTGACCAGCAAAACACAATGGTAAAGTCGTTCTGTGGCTTGATGCAGTTGGAAAGCAGCAAGATTGAAATTTCCGCGCTCCTGATAGAATGTACTGCCTTCAATGAGCTCTGTTGAATCGGGAAACCAGTGCTCGAAATGCCGTTTTGCCTCCGCGCGTGCCTCGTCCGGTTCAAGTGATTTCGGCGATGTGAGGGGGAACCCCTGCTGTTCATACAGAACGATTCCGTCGCGGGCGATGTCGACAAAGAAGGGTCGTCCCCGTGCGAGCTGCGAGTTCACTTCTTCATAGGTGTGAACGATGAAATTCACGGGTGCTGTCAGGTGATGGGTAATGGCCAGTTCCTGCGTGAAGCGTTCACCTGCCGTTTCCCAGGCCGCATACTGATCGGCAAAATGGCCGTAGTTCACAATTACCAGGAGATCGTAATCCGACAAATAGCCACTTTTGCGATCCTCAACCCAGTCTCCGCGAGCGTAGGAGCCGAACAGGATGAGCTTCAGAATCCGTCCGCGCTTGTTTTTGTCGGACAGCTTGGTTTTCAGGACTTCTTCGAATTCATCGAACAAAATTGCAGCGACGCGCTGCAGTTCGCGCTGCTTGCGCTCTGGCAGGTGTGCCAACTTGTCGGTGTTCATCGAAAATCCTTCCAATTCAAATCATCATAGAATCGCAACCTTCGGGCGAATGCCGCTGGCTGTCGAGTCTTAGCAGGATCCTACGGTCGTGCGAAAGGCACATGATATCGGTGGAGTATGAGACGGGTCTTCGCCGCCGTGTCAGCTTTACCATTGTAATAACGCCGGAATCCGAAGTCTTTTCCTGTGCCCTCCACAATGTATCCGGGCACCAGAAACTGACCATTCGACGCCGTCCACATGCGTGAAGCTAAGCGGCCGGTGCAAGACGTCAAGTCGATCCACCCGGCGTCGACACAGGCATTGACGATGCAGCTGGCGAGTTGGTCAGCGCTGGGAAACAGCAGATAGGCCGTTGTGGTTACGTGATTCTTTGGGAATTGCGTGTCGGTGTAGGTACAGGCTTGGACGGGCAGGCCTTGCCACTCCGGAAACTGCTTGAGATCTGCCTCATTTGCTGGCCATCGTGCTGCTTGTCGCTGACGTGCGGGTCCAGCCAGGCAGCGATCCATTTCTGCAAAATCGCAGGCAACTCTTGAGGGGCCTTTGCCGAAGCCGTCGAGCCGATGGTGATAAAACAGATCGCCGCAAGTCTCGCCAATGTTGCCCTTCAATCAGATTTCCTGCTACAATCCATCGCCTCTCAACCACGCCACGCCATAAGCGTCACCAATTCAGGGCCAAACTGAGTTGAGCAATTGCGCCAGGCGAACCCCGCCTTGATTAACTGGCCGCGTTTTATCTGGTTTTCATTTTGAACGTGGAGGGCGGGATCGTCGAAGCTGATCGGCCGTTTACCAGTGGCCAGCTTGGCACCATATTTTGCGTCAGCAAATACCACGCGCGAATTCATGATCCCTTCAGGTGCCTAGGCCTCTACCCGCCGCCGCCAGCAAGGCGGCATCCCTCATGAGTTCGCTTTCCGGGATTTGCCCAACCAGCCAAGCACCAGCGAGAGATTGCCTTTGGCGACCTCCTCGATCGCGCAGCGCCTTGCCCATTCCAGGGCCTGAAGAGTTTCACCAGCCGGGAATGCGCGCTGCACGGCCAGTTGCCAGTCTCCATTGCGTGCGAACCACGCACTGGCGTAGGTATGCCGCAGTTTCCCGTCTTCGTTCAGCCTGTGGTCCAGATAGGCACGCAGGTGTTGGCGGAACTGCGGATGAAGCTGGAAACATGTGCCTCCCTCATCCAATCGATGCGCAAAAATACACACCGGAGATCGCGAACCAGCGAAATGCGGAATTCGTACAGTCTTACAAGACGGCACATGGCGAGGGGCCAATCCCGTCCGTTGCCGCCGCCGCTTTCGACGGCTTGAAAGCCTCTTCGATTTTCGCAGAAGACCCGCTAACGGTCGCCGCGGCATCGCGGGCCGTCGACTATCCGATGTATGTCTGCAAGGTTGGGCACGTGAAGAGGGCCAAGGTGAGGGCATACTCCATGCCACGATCGCGCTCGCTGCTGCGCTCGGGATCCCGGTAACCGCGGAGGGTTGAAAACCTTCACCAGTCCGGAGTCCTTAGAAGTGCTGGCTGTGACCTGCTGCAGGGTTACCTGGTCGGGAAGCCGGTCTCCGCTGATGAGATAACCAGAGTTCTAGTGGAAAAACCGCCGCTATCTCCTGAGGCGCTCGCAAAGCAGTCACAATCTCGGATCTCTTAAGTTTCGGGCCGCTCGTGCAGAGTGAACACCTGTTCGACGCGGATAGTTGCCGTAATTTGGCGGCGTTGTGAGCCGTCGGCTGCCGCCGTGGAAAAATTGCTGTACAGCGAACTGATGGTCCGAGAGCGGCCTGTATATTAAGATATTAAGCGTGGACACGAAGGATGCAGCGCCTTGAAGAAGTGCGGCCGTTACCAATAGGGCAACAGGGACAGCAATATTCCGAGCAGCACCAGCATGCCATCCCGTTCGATCAGACCTATGGCGATGACGCAGACCGCGATGACCGGAGCGATGTTGTTGAACGGAATGGGAAGGGCTATCGCGATCGCAGGCGCAAAGACAGGAAGCGCCAGGACACAGGACAGCGCAGGGCCCGTGAGCACCTTCAAGCGCCCTGGTCGAACAATGCGCTCGATCCTTCTCACCATCGGATTGGTATGTCGCTGAAGAGCTGCGAATGCCGATGCGGAGGCTTTGCGGTTCTGCAGGGCGACGATCGCCAGAGCTGATCCGAACACCATGTCGGACGGCCCGGGGACAGGGATCAGCGCGGGAAGGGCCAGCATCAGCATTACGAAACCAAAGCTTGCCTCGTCCGCCAAGGCAAGTGCATCGCCGATCGGTAGGCCACCGCGGTTGCGTGCCGTCTCGGCCTGTCTTGCAAGCGCAGCGGAGGCGATGCCATGTGGCTCATCTACTGTGTCAACCTTCGGACCCGACACCGCACTATCATGGCAGTTGCCGCGTCGGCTCATCCAGTGAACCAGATTGTGGTTCTTCAGGAACGAGGCAGTTCCATGCTGGTGAACTGCGAGCCTCATCCGGGAGATAAACCCCCAATCGTATATATCCGAGAGGGCCTATCCGAACATGTGGCGACAGTTCCATAAATAGGCGCTATCCCACGAAGTATGTCTTTTCAGACACTTAAGTCCTATGACCAACCTGTCGCTGGTTCGATTCCTATCAAGGCGAAACATTGTTAAACTCTCCCGCTCTGGGCGGCATGCCGTTCAGAACAAGCAGCCCGATTTGGAGTTCTCCGGGACCATGTGGCCCCTTCACGCAGCATTGACTCTTCTCTCCTAGTCCGGCTCCGGAGCACCAACCATTACGCAGTTCCGGCCGTTTGTCTTCGCAAGATAGAGCGCGGCGTCCGCTTGACGCAGAAGTTCCTCCGCCGGCACGAGCCCACTGCTGGACTTCAATGTTGCTGCTCCAATGCTGAGAGTGCCATAAGGAATAACGCGAGAGGTAGGGTTCGGAAGCGATGCAGCCTGCACCCTTCCGCGGATGCGCTCAGCGATTTCTCCAGCTTCTTGTTCACCAGAACCCGGGAGGAAAACGAGGAATTCTTCGCCTCCAAAACGGGCGACCTGGTCCAGATCATTCCTCATACAGCTCTGGATAATCCCTGCGATCTTTACCAAACACCGGTCGCCCTCGGCATGTCCCTGGCTATCGTTGAGGTGCTTGAAGTCATCGACATCGCACATCAGCATCGCGGCGCCGGTTTTCGGTGTGTGATCATCTTGCCAGAAACAGTGAAGTGTTTCCATCATTGATCGCCGGTTTGCTACCCCAGTGAGAGGATCAGTTCGTGCGAGCGTTTTAAGCCGCGCGTTTGCATCAGTTAGATCTGCAAGCCGAATTCGATCACGAATTTCAAGCAAGAAAGTCTTTTGAGCGAGGATCGTCGCGGTGCGTCGCGCAACAAGGGTTGCTGCCATTCCGCTTGCAAAAAACAGTGTTGCCGCCAAAGCGTTTCCTGCTTCGATGTTTGGATTTCGCAGTTGAACACAAGATAGAGGCCAAGCGCAAACGCAGCGACCGTGCTCGCCCACGGCAGTGGAATAGGAAAAATAACGATGGCAGTCACAGCCACGAAAAGCATGATTGTCAAATGCCGCTCATAAAATTCGCCGCCCGTGTTAACGCCTACAAGAACGATCGACAGCAGGATCAGAAGCATACTCGGCAGGAGAACCCATCCCTGCAGTCGAAAGCTTTGCCGCTTGCGAAATGCTATCGCGACGAAAAGAGCAGCCGGCGGAAGGATCGCAGCTGGAAAAAGCATCGAAGCAACCGTCTGGATCGGAAGCAAGATCGCGTTAAGGCCCAGCGTCAGGACGTCAAGCACGATAACCCAGACCATCCTGGCGCGAATAATCTTCGCAGTCTGCCGCCAGGAGCGCTCGTGGAAGAGACGACCAAGTTCTCCGTGGAGCCGAATATCACGCGTGCGGCCACGCAGCTGGCGCTCGACTTCTTCGACGATAGCGGGGCTCAGCCTCTGGAAAACGTCCGACGATGCTGCTCCGACTGATATGAACGGTCCTGTGGTTTGTTCTGCCTCCATATGCAGAACCTAGGGGACAAAGGTTCACAAACAAGACGAACTGACGGAGCCGGCGGAATGACGGGGTACGTGATTTCGCAATTGTCAATTTGAAGGCGACGCCATAGCGCTTATTGCGTCAAAACGGGTCATTTGAACTACTGCCGGTATCTGTCGTCCCGGCGATCGTTGATCGCCTCGCCAAAACCATTTGTCGTTTGGCTGTTAGTTGTCGGATCAATATGAGCCAGTTTTCCATTCGCCTTGATCCACCCAGACCGGAAAAAATTGTTTGCGGACAATCTACTATATTCTATTTCGTGAGCCCACCCCAAATGGAAAACCGGGGGTGCGGACGAAAACTTGGACCACCAGGAGGTAGTTCATGTATTCCTACGCAGACAGACTTCGAGCCGTTGAGCTTTATATCAGGCTTGGCAAGCGACTTAACGGGACCATTCGCCAGTTGGGTTATCCCACAAAGAATGCGCTGAGGGGTTGGTACCGCGAGTACGTACAGCATCTCGACCTGCGTATTCAGCCGGTAGCTCGAGCGCCAAAGTTTTCCGAGAGTCAGAAGCAGGCGGCACTTGAGCATTACCGCACCCATGATCGTTGCATCTCTGCGACGATGAGGGCGCTCGGCTATCCTGGTCGAGGAACTCTGACCGCATGGGTACGGGAGGCCTTTCCGGAGACGCGAACATCGATGGTGGGTCGATCGTGGCGCCCTGCCTATCCCGCAGCGGTGAAGCAAGCTGGTGTCATCGGACTATGTAGGGGAGATGAAAGCGCCCAACAGGTGGCTGACCGGCTGGGCGTCTGCAGGCCGACGTTGTACAACTGGAAAGACCAACTACTCGGTCATGAGGCTCCTTCCTCCATGAAACGCCGCAAAACCACCCCGCAGGCGCCGGAACGCGAGGAACTCGAGCGCCAGCTTGAAGCCCTCCAACGTGATGTTCGCCAGTTGCAACTCGAGCATGACCTCCTGAAGAAGGCCAATGAACTCCTAAAAAAGAACTGGGCGTCGATCTGCAGATCCTGAGTAATCGGGAAAAGACACAGCTGGTTGACGCCCTTAAAGATACCTATCGCTTGCCAGAACTGCTCGCCCAGCTGCAAATTGCGCGAAGCTCCTACTTTTATCATCGCACGCGCATGTGTCTGGCAGACAAGTATGCCGCCGTCCGGCACAGCCTTGCGGAAATCTTTGAAGCGAACCGTCGTTGTTACGGCTACCGCAGACTACAGGCGTCACTGGCCAGGAAGAGCGTGATCATCTCGGAAAAGGTTGTCCAGCGCTTGATGAAGCAGGAGCACTTGGTCGTGGCCAGACCGCGCCGACGGCGTTTCGGATCGTACTTGGGAGAAATAAGTCCGGCACCCGAGAACCTGATCAATCGCGACTTCCATGCGAAAGCGCCGAACGAGAAATGGCTGACAGACATCACCGAGTTCCAGATCCCAGCCGGGAAGGTGTATCTCTCGCCCATCATCGATTGCTTCGACGGAATGGTCATCAGTTGGTCGATTGGAACGCAACCAGACGCGCGGCTGGTCAATACTATGCTGGATGCAGCTATTGAGACCGTGACCGACGGCGAGGAACGGCCAATCGTCCATTCCGATCGCGGAGCCCATTATCGCTGGCCAGGCTGGCTAACGCGGATCAGCGAAGCGAAACTGGTTCGCTCAATGTCCCGAAAGGGCTGCTCACAAGATAACGCCGCATGCGAAGGCTTCTTCGGCCGATTGAAAACGGAACTATTTTATCCACGAGATTGGAAGGCCATCACAATCAAACAGTTCGTTGCCGAGGTAGACGCCTATATCCGCTGGTACAATGAGAAGCGTATCAAGATATCGCTGGGATCACTCAGCCCGGTCGAATATCGCAAGAGCCTCGGCCTTAACTTATAAAGCTGTCCAACTTTTTATCCGCACCCCCACCGGCTCAAATCCTGCTGAAACTCAACATTCTACAGCTTTCGATCTTGCTCCGCCCAGGTACCACGAGTTCGGTCTTAGTAGGCTTTACTTAGTGCTGCTCAAACTGGTTCTGGCGGGCGGCCTGGAGAGGCTGGCTTCGAGGTATGCACGACACATGACCACGAGCTGAGCTCGCACATCCTCAGCCACTGGCCCGGCAAGGTTTCGCTCGAATGCGTTGCGCACCGCGCCGAATATCACTGTCACAAGAGTCCGATTAATCGAATTCACGTCGGCAAAGCTTGCGTCAGTCGCGCTTGAAAGCATGGCGGTTGTTGCGAAGTCGGTGCGTGTCGCGAACGCCTCGATAAGCGCCCGATTGTCCATGTCGGCAACGGAGCGATAGAGCGCGCGGGTGAGGTCGGGTCGTTCGGTCTTTGCCTGCCAATATACATCGATAAGCGCCTCGACGCCTTTAGCCACAGGCGCGCCGTGGTGGGCGGCGCAAGTGGCTTCGATTCTTCCAGCCAGCGCATCCAGATACCGCTCGTTCAGAGCGTAGATCAGTGCCTGCTTATGCGGAAAATACTGGTACATCGTCCCGACGGACACGCCCGCTCGCTCGGCGACGCGGGTTGTCGTCAGCTTGTGCGGTCCGTCGGTCAATAAAAGCTGAATGGTTGCCTCGAAAATCGCATCCAGGGTTACCGTCGCGCGTGCCTGACGCGGCTTTTTCCGGGGTTTAAAGAGAGAGGCGCAGGTGAGGGCAAAAGCGAATCCTCAAACTGAATGATCCTTCATATAATGGGTGAAACAGTTGAAAGGAATAGTCATGCAGAAAGAACGTATTGCGCTCGTCACCGGCGCCAACAAGGGGATTGGACTGGAGATCGCGCGCCAACTCGCCGAAGCGGGTATCCATGTCATTATCGGGGCTCGGGAAAACCAGCGCGGACGCGCGGCTGTTGAAGACCTGGCATCGCAGAAGCTGATTGCACAATCCATTCGGCTCGACCTCGACGACCTTGCAAGCGTCGAAGCTGCCGCTGCGACGATCCGGTCCGAACACGGGAAACTTGATATCCTCGTCAACAACGCCGGGATCTTTGATTTTGCAGATGCCCCTCCCAGCAGCGCCTCGATTCAGGCGGTGCGCCGGGTGATGGATATCAACTTCATCGGCGCGTTGGCCGTTACCCAGGCGATGCTGCCCTTGCTGAGAGAGGCTCCCGCTGGCCGGATCGTGAATCTTGCCAGTTCGCTCGGCTCGCTGACGCTGAATGCCGATCCCAGCTCCACCTACTATTCGCAGCGGTTCATTGGCTACAACGCATCGAAAGCGGCGTTGAATATGCTGACGATACAGCTCAGCGAGGAGTTGCGCGGCACAGGCATTGTTGTCAATTCGGTGAGCCCCGGCTTCGTCAAGACAGACCTAACCGGTTACGGCAACATGACGCCGGAAGAAGGAGCAAGGCTTCCCGTCCATTACGCCCTGGCGGGAGAGCAGACCGGCAGCTTCGTTGAGCCCAACGGACCGACGCCGTGGTAGGGTCTCGGCCTCACTCCGTCGAAACGGGACTTGGTCCCCTTTTGAGGTACGTCGACAAGGCGATGTCGCTGCGGGTCCCTTTAAATCCTTCGATAGAGTGGATCCTGTCGTTTGGCATTTAATTGTAAGAATGCGCCCGTTCCGGCTGGAGATGGCACCTAATTTGAGATTATTCGGTGTGATTTTCCGCGCCTGACGCCTTCCGGTTCGGCGATAACCATCTGTAATATAGGAAATTTTCTGATGGAAGCTTGGCCGTAGGCCACCGTCTTTTCCCGGCGGCGAATCTCACAATAACTGCCAAAAACGAAGCTAGAATCTCAAATTAAATGCCAAGTCTCAAATTAAGTGCCGGGTTATCTTGTTGAAACTGTTCGTACCGGAATCTTACGATTAAATGCAAAACGACAATAGGCTTGATTTTACGCTTGGACGACGCATTAGAAGGCCTCAAAAGAATCCGACCCAGCGGGCGGACTAACATTGAGGATGTTTGCAAAGAATATTTAACAGATCGCTCATGACAACATGTCATTTACCAAACTTGATAGCCGGATAATCCCAGAGGCGGCTCTGCTTGTGGCCGATGACAATGGCCGTGAGTCAGATTGGCTTGGGGGGATCGACGTTGAGTTTGCGGGTTGCGCCGACTGGTGAGGCGCCTCGCTTCATGATGCTGCTTTTAATTCAGTGATCGGCAATGCGCCAATGTTCGCGAAAGCCAGAGACGGTAGGGAGCGTAATAGATTCGATTCCCGAAGGTGCCGATCGATGCTATCCGATTTGACAATCTACATGCCGAGCAACCGGACGCTGGAGGGATCGAAAGATGCCATCGAGAGCCTTCTGGCTTTTTCGCAGGCGACCGGTTGCCGGATGGTCATCTCTGACAATTCCCAAGATCCGCGCAAATATGCAGCCTTTAGCGGTCGTAGCGACAATCTTGCCTACCTCACGCGCGACGATACCAATGCTCAGGAAAATGCCATCTCGGCCCTGTCCAAAGTAGAGACTTCGTTTGTGATGCCGATGGGCGACGACGATACCATCCGTCTCGTCGACAAACTCTCTCCGATCGATCTGTCTCGTTTGGCGCCGGACGTCGTCATGGTGCGGCCACAAACAGAAATTTGGGTCGAGAAGAGCGGCGTTCTCAGAACGGAAAATTTCTCGATCGAGTTGGATGATCCGGCGGAACGGATCGCGCAATATGGCCGTACTAGCCTAGGGAACAACAGCATCTTCTACAGCATCTGTCGGTCGGAATATTACCTTGGACTGCATCGTCATTTTTCTGCCTGGCACCCGACAAAGGGTGGATATTGCGACTGGTCGATGACCACCGCGTTGATCGCGTCCGGCAAGGTTGTGCACGATCCCGCCATTGTCTATCGATATGATCTCGGACGCTGGTCGAGTAACGACACACTGGAAATCGCAAAAGCATCACTTTTCGTGCAGGCTGGTTTGCCACCGGAAGCTCATGATTTTTATCCGCTTTTGCGGTTCATCGACACCTATGTCATGCTGATGTCCCGGCATTTGCCTTTGGACCAGACACAGCGGGACAAGACCCTGGCAATCAACAGCACCATGGGCCTAGCCGCGTTTGTCAATGCGGTAAAAGGCAAGCCGGAGCGCTACAATGACACGGTTCACCATCTGGTCGATCTCATATTGGAAGAAGCCGAGCTGAATACCGTGTTCATCATCGCGTTGATGCTGGCTGAGTGCCTTCAACTCGGGTTGAAGGATCGCTACCTCGCCTATTATCAAGCGGTCACCAGCGAGCAAACCCGCGCCGTCTGAAAGGCTCGAACAACGCCGATCCGTCAGCAACGTGAGCACTGGCTTTTGGGATTGGCCCATCACAGGGAGTGCTAAGTCCTTTGCCGGAGCGGACTAGCGCAGGCCAGACTCTAACAGGTGCCCAAAACGCGCAGTTCTGTGGGCAGCCTGAGATAAGTGTTGTGGAGTTTCAGCAGGATTTGCACCGCTTTTTCCCTTCGCGTTAGCCCACCAAATGCGATGTAGCTAATTGTCCGCAAAAACTTATGCGGCATGGGTGGATCACGGCGAAATGACCCAATGGGTCAAACTGACACGAAAATTAACATGTTGAGAAAGTTCCATAAATAGGCGTTATGCCGCCGGGGCCGTGAGAATGGGGGACGTGGGAGCATTTGACAAACTTTGCCAAAATCGAATATGATTCCTTCAAGTGGAGGTTTCCGATGGCGACAATGAACGTATCTCTTCCAGACCCTATGAAGGATTGGGTGGAGGCGCAGGCTAGGACTGGGCGATATTCGAACGCTAGCGACTACGTGCGCGACCTGATCAGACGCGATCAGACACGAAACGACAAGATTGCCGCCATGCAAAGTTTCGTAGAGGCCGGGCTCCAAAGTGGCGTTGGCATTCGATCAAAGGATGAACTCTTTGCTGAGGCGATGGCTCGTGCCAGCAAGTCATGAGTTTTAAGCTTTCTGTCGAGGCGGAAGAAGACATCATTGCGATCGCCGAGCAGGGTGCCCGTATGTTCGGAGTAAACCAGGCAAAACGCTACCACGATGAACTTTTCGCACTACTTGATCTGATAGCTGCTAACCCACGCATCGCACGCGAACGGAATGAGATCGAACCGCCCGTCAGAATTCATCCCTTCAAAGCACATCTCATCGTCTATCGGGTTGAAGACGATGAGAGAATTTTCGTAGTGCGAATTCGCCACGGGCATGAAGACTGGGCAAGTATTTCAATGTAGCGCCACGGATGGAGCTTTGGGGTTTGATGTGCCTTAGGTTCGTATCTCATCAAGACCAGCATAGGATCAGCCGCCTAATTCGGAGATTCTGGGCCAAGGCAGCAGCAAGAAGGATCGAACGGCCTCCGCTGCCGGCCGGGGATAACGGTTTTCGTCCGGCATGCGCTTCAGGATCTCGTCTGTAATCTTGCGATATTCCGCGAGAGGGCTGTCGGCTCGAGGATCACCATGATCGGCTCGAACGGGTCGCGATGCACACGCATGACCCGCTGGATTTCCTTCGAGCGATTGGCGGCATGCCGGTGGAACGCATCGCATGCGCTGTGCCAGTCGCGCGCCGCAAACTCGATCTCCTCCGGCGCGATCAGCCCTTCGATGGGCTGAACCTTCTTCAACAATTCCGGATGCTGGCGTATCCAGCCGACTTCGGCACGGGTCAGCGCCATTGCCACCATCAGCATGTCTTCTTCCCACGTGGTATAGAAGCCACGCCGCTGCTCGCGCCATTGCAGGTACCAATCCCAGACACCTGGGAAGATCAGCAGGCCAAAAGTCAGTTGGCTGAGCGGCACGCCGCGCCCTTTGACAATGCCGGCGGGCGAGGCGGCGAGCGCCCCGAACATCAGCTCGAGATGCTCGACCTTCTGCGATGCCGTTTCCTCGCCCCATACCCCGTTGCGTTGGAAGCTAATCGCCGTCAGCGTCGATGTCTTGAAGCGGATCATATCGGCCATCTCCATGGCCAGCCGCGGGGGCGCCTCGACGACGCCCTGACAGGAGATCAGGATCTTCGATGGTTTCCGTATTGTGGCTCGTGCTGTCTGCAACGGCTTGCGCGCGAGGTGACAGAGCTCCTCCGCCATAAGTGACGCCTGGAAACCGAATTGCATAGCGCTGTTTGATTGCCGCCGCCTGGTAGCGGCGATAGTCGGTCGAGCCCGAGATGATGACCCTGCGCACCCATTCGATGATTTCCTCCCGCTTGGAGAATGACAGGCTGCTGAAATTGTCCGGAAGATGCCATGCCAGCCGGCGACGTTCCGCAGCACTGACGTCTCCCATATCATGGCCGTAAGGGGAGCGAGATTGGTGCGGCAATTTCGCCCTGAAATAGCCTTGCACCAGTCGATAACGCCGCTCGATGCGTGACAGGATCTCGAAACTCGCCACAGATCGCGGCACGCGCTCGCCCTGTATCCAGGACAGTAGCGTCTTACTGTCGAAAGGCTCGTGCAACCGGACCACGGCGCGATACAGTTGCCAGTAGCTGTCGCCGAATCGGCGCATTTGATAAACCAGCGCATCGTGAAAACTTGGCGGGTCGTCGGTCGCGTCAAACAGGGGCTCGGGAAACGCACTGATCGGTTTCGGTGTGGGTCCGCGTTGCGTGGACGTGTTCCGGGTAAAAACGCCGTCAGCCGCTGCGCGTTGCGGTTTCCTGGTGGAAGGAGCGGCTACTTCTGATTTTCCTGACCGAGCGGCCTGCCTCGTTGTCCGTACGTCTTCGGCAATTGGCGGTGCTCCAAGCCATCTGATGGTTGCATCCAGTCCCAAGCGGAGTTGTTTTTTCAACTCGGGCGTCAATTCGTCTTCGATCCCGCAAGCCTGCCCGAGCGTTGCCCAGTCGATGCGGCCATTCAGGCGAGGTGGCGACTTTTGATAGATGACCAGGCTGATCAAATATGGGCGGACGTTTTTGAGAACTTTTTTGATGTGATCGGGGCAATGCGTACCTCGCACAATTGGGATATTTGGCGTTGAAAATTGCTGGATGAAAGATCGTGTTTTGGCATGCTCATTCCATTTCTCTCGGCGCCAGTGCCGAGGGCGGGCGGGAATAGGAGCGGACGTTTAACAAATGGTTTTGCGGCAGCTGCGAGCATTGGCCCCAAGTGTTCAAGAGCAATTCATGGGGACGAGAACTGGCGAAGGCAGCCCTCCAGGCTATGGCGTCTGTCATTCATTTGCATTATAGTCGCAGCCAAAGTGGAGATCGATATGGCTGCAAATGCACTGGTACAAACTCGTATTGATGCCGAGGTTCGGGATCGCGCATCCGTAGTGCTTGGAAATATGGGACTGACCGTATCGGACGCGGTCCGTATCTTACTCACCCGGACGGCCAACGAGGGTGCGCTCCCGCTGGAGCTACTTTCAGGCAGCGAGGCCCATGACGCTTGGTTTCGCACCAAGGTACTTGAAGCGCTGAACGATGCTCGACCGGACGTGTCGGATGAGGAAGTCGAGGTGCATTTCGCTGAACGCCGAGCCGCAGCCCGTCTCAACGCGGGTGAGCGCAAATCGTGAAGCTTACCTGGTCTGCGTTCGCGTTATCGGATCGCGATGCCATCTTTACGTACATAGAATCCGAAAATCCGTAAGCGGCCATTCTGGTCGACGAGCGCATCGTTGCTGCCGTCCGCCGGTTGATAGATTTCCCCGCAAGCGGTCGTGTTGGCAGAATTGCAGGCACCCGCGAACTGGTTATTAACGGCACGCCGTACGTCGCGGCGTATGCAATTACCGAAACTACGGTCCGTATTCTTCGCGTCCTCCATGGTGCGCAGGAATGGCCAGACACTTTGCCCGCGAGCTAGACTTTGTTCTCGGTGCTGAGAAACACCGGGTCGGTGGTTCGAACTTGCATCATGGCGGAGGTTTGCAGCCCGACCCTGGCCTTGGGCATGGCTGTCCCGAAGATGTGGCGCGGGCAAATACGCGGCGGCTCTTACAGGTGACTTGTTCGAGTTGGCTCAGAGCTCCAGTCATCATTTCGGCCGTCCTGATAGTGAACAGGCGCGTCAACCAGTTCATCAATGTCAAGACCGTGCAAGCACCCTACGTTGACGTTGTAGTACGGTACGCCGCTCATGTTAGGCATATCGACCCGAGCAAAAGGGTGCACTCCGCAGTGCTTGCAGAAAAAATGGTGGGCGACCGGATTGTGCCCTCGGTAATCGGTTAAATCTGCTTGTGCGGCCAAAAGCAGAAAAGCTTCGAACGGGACTTGTACGACCCACATCCGCAGTTTGGAGCAAATCGAACAGTTGCATTTAGTGGTTCCCGCCGACACGTCAACAGCAACTTCAAACCGAACCATACCACAATGGCAGCTACCTGAGTAAGCCCTCCGCATTGTCCCCCTTCTCCCGCGCCGCTTTGATTCCTGAACGCGTCGCAACTTCTTGCGCTGGTAAGGCTACTGGGTACGGATTGCCGCAGCAAGGTGTAGGATGTGACCCGAAGCCGAGCTCACAGTACCAGCAAACAATGCGTCAAGCCAAGGTTTGAACAACGTCTGAAGACACTCACCTGAAGACCTTTACCGGCATTCTGCAGGCGGATGCCTATGGCGGATACAACCCGCTGTTCAACTTTGATCGTGATAGCCCGCCTTTGACACAGGCACCCTGCTGGTCGCACGGGAGGCGCAAGTTCTTTGTGCTGGCAGACATCGCCACGAACGCCAAACGTGGCAGCAAAGAAGTACTGATCTCACCGATGGCGGGGGCCGTCAAACGGATCGACGCCCTGTTCGACATCGAACGGGCATCAACATACTTGCTAACAGTAGGCTGTTCCTTTTTATTCCCGCAATTTTGGAGCGGAACAGGAATGAAATTCGTTTCAGTTGTAGTTTTAACGGCGAACCAGTGTTAAAGGCTGACATGGTTCCATGTGAGTTTGATGACGCGGGCGCACGATGACATCAAAGGACCACTGGACATCATGGGAAATTAAAGGGCCGCCCATAGGCGACCTTTACGATCGATGTGGCCTAGACGATCAGTGGTTTCACAGAAGGCACGGACTGCATGCCACCATTATCGGGTCCATGATCGTGGGCCGAAGGGATCGTCCCGTCCGGTGTTAGCTCGTCAACCGCCTTCGGCAGATCGCGACTGAGCCGACTGAGTATTTCATCGGGGGACAACCCGGTCCTCGCGGACAAATCATCGAGGACTTCAGGTCCGAGCGCTTCTGAAAGCTGGCGGTCGTTGATTTGGGCATTCGGCCCGGTTTCGACCCAGGACTTGGCGGTTTCCCCGTGGCCGTTTTGTTGAAACTGCTTCAGGAGATCGCCGAGACCACCCCCAAGAACACCCCCGGCAGACGCTCCGCCCAGAAGTCCCCCAAGACCTCCCAGGCCGCCCGCGCCGCCGCCTGTCAGGCCACCGAGCAAGCCGCCCAGACCTCCCTGTTGTTGTCCCGGTACTCCGTTACCCTGCGGATTTTGAAGACCCCGCAGGAGTTCTCCAATCTTGTCTCGGTTCTGGAACCCGGCCACTGCCAGAACTCCGAGTAAAGCTTTTAATGCGCTGCTTGCCATTTCGACGTCCTCCTATTGCGGAAAGGGATCAACTTTCTGCCTTCTGGTTCACGACCGACGTCGCGATGGCCGTCAGAGCCAGGTCAGTCGCCTGCTCTTCGTCCAGCGTTGTCTGAAGAAGACCGGCTGCATCGTTCAGGCCGAGTTCGAGCGCCCATGTCCGTAGGGTACCGTAGCGCGACATCTCGTAATGCTCCACGGCCTGTGCCGCTGCGAGCAGTCCGGCATCGAGCGCAGGCGAGCCCTCATAATCGTCCATGATCTCGGCTCCCTCATCGGTGATGCCGAGGATGGCGTCACAGGTTTTCTGCTCCGGCTCTTTTCCGATGATGTCGAAGACCTGTTCGAGGCGCTCGATGTGCACTTTGGTTTCGGCAAGATGCTTCATGAAAGCATCCTTGAGCTGAATGCTCTTGGCGGCTTCGTGCATTTTCGGGAGTGTTTCGACGATCTTGTTTTCGGCGAAATAGACATCCTTGAGGGTGTCGTGGAACAGTTCGTTGAGGGTTTTGACTTCGGCCATGCGAGTTTCCAATCTGTGAAAAGGCCACCGGTTTATTCCGATGGCGTGAGGGGTTTAGTGTGTGCGACGGGTAGCGGTTTCCGTGAGGACCATGCCGCTATGCTTGGTGCCCGTTACGCCGCCAAGCCATGAGGCGATCGCGCCAAGGACGAGTGCGATGAAGCCGAGGATGGCACCGGCCGAGACAGCAGCAGTCGCGGCCTGGGCAGCATCTACGGCCTGTTGCTTGGCCGCGGCCATATTCTCGCGGTAGGTCTTTTCGTACCCTTCGACCTGGGCACGCGCCTGATCGACTGGGATGTTCTGTGCCTTAGCGACTGCGTCTGCGGCACGCGCGCGAGCATCCTCGGCTTTAGCTTCGTCGCCAGTTACCACAGCTTGCACCGCTGCAACGGCGGCGTTCTGAAGTGCCTGAGGGTCACTGCCTGTGGTGCTGCGGATTTGCTGTTCGATGCCCGCCATCGGGTTTGTCGTGTTGGCCACTGCCGGGACCGCAGCCGAAACGGCAGTCGCCGTCTGGCTCACGCCGCCGATGACGCTCGTCAGCCCACTGAAAGCTCCCCCGATAGGAGCACCGACCGAAGTGGTAAGCAGGTAAAGTACGACGAGGGTTGTTACGGCCCACGAGGTCAGACCATGAAAGCCACCAGTGGAGTTGCTCGGACGGCCGGAAACACGACTGGCAATATAACCGCCAACGAACGCTGAGATTACGCCAGCGATAGCGAACCAGATACCGCTTGCAATGGAGAATGTGCTTGCATCGGGATTGTCGGAAGTCGCGGGATCAAGAACAGCAGCGCCAATTCCCACGCCGAGCAGGTTCAGTAGGAACTGAACCGCCAGCGCCACGGCTACCCCTGCAAAGATTGCTCCCCAGGCAACCTTGTTGAACGCCGCAGTGGCGGCTGGGTCGCCATAGGCGGTATTGTAATTGAGATTGGTGGAAATCGGTACGGTCATCGTGTGGTCCCTGCGTTGTATTCACGGCTTTGTGAGTGGTGATGAAACGCAACTGGACCGCACAAGTTCCTCCGTCGACACGAAGGTCATATGACGCGGCAAGGGCGGTGAGGCCGCCCTTGCCGTAGAGGGTTCAGTCTCTACGGGTTGGTCTGCCACTATCACCGCCTCCAGGTCGGGAGCAGAAGCACGGGTTCGCGTACCATCATGTGCGCGGCTTGGATTAGATGGGTCGGATTCCAGGGCCGCAGCGACGACAGTGTTCCTGTTGATCCCGAAATAATAGACATCGCGGTCTGACCGAGTTCTTCACGGGTCTCCCCGTGAAACCGCTACAGAAGCCGAAGGCGAAAAAGGTAGGATGACTAGGACCTGGTTTTCACACAGAGACGACGCCGTTTTTACCTGGGCAGGACGGTGGCGTGTCAGCGACGAGTGGGGACCTGTCTACAGCGGCATGGTGGATCAATGGCGTCACGGCAGCTCGACGCCGCGCTTGCTTTTCAAAAACGGACTTTTCCCGCTGAGCTGATCGTCATGGACCGCACGGACGAACTATGGGCAAGGAAGAAGACGGCTACCGAGACACCGACGCTTTTGTAAGTCCTGCGACCAATTTGGCTGACGGCTTCCTCCTACGCAGGTCAGCGCAGGAAGCCGTCGCGTCCAAATTCCTCCCAGCCAGCGAGCTTCCCGCTCGCCTCGTCTGGCCCCGTTTCCGACGGAGGCCCCGAGCTCGAACCCTTGCGCAACGACCGTGCCAGCTTCGCCTTGTATGCGGCCCGTCGACGGTTCTCGGCTGCGGCCGCAACGTCTTCCTCCCGCCATTGATCCACCATGCCCCTGTCGAGAAGGTCTTCCACAACTTTGGGATCGAAGACGTGGAACGTGATCTGCTTGGTGCGTCCCGCCAGTCGCACTGTCCGCGTTCCCGCACTAGGAAGTCGTCCGTCGGCAAGCCAGCGGTGCCTTTCGCCGGGCTTGATCGTCAATATGTCCTGTATTTCGCGAGGGATTACCGGAAGGCTTTCGATGTCCTTCATGCCTGCGGAGACAATGCCGACTGCGGCGGTGAATTCGGTCTTCGCAATGGCGGGCATTGCCAAGACCAGTTCCACACCTTCGAGAACAAGCAACTTCCTCGATGACAGCGGGAGCCGCGCCCGCATCTCAAGGAGTATTCCCTTGGCACGCACGTCCGACCCAAGGGTTGCGGCTGGCGATAAGGTCCACGTTTTAAGAAATTCAACGTCGGCTGGTTCGCTTTTCGGCATAACGAGTAAATGGGTTTCACACGCAGCCAAGTCAACGCGGTCGGACCGAGGCTTCTCATCGGCAAGAGTGGTTCATGGCCTTAACCAGATGGCTATCTACAGGTCCGTGAACCACTCTGCGTGTGGCGTGTTCTTCGCCAAGTGTCTGTGGTAGTCCGGCTTGCAGTCACTCCATCAGACTGGACCTCGTTCGCCAAGGGCGATCTTTGCTTGATCGACCCGCTCCCTCGCGACGGCCGTTGCGACGCTTTCGCCTTTTGCATCGCGGACGGCCCGTCGAGCGGACATCAGTTTACTGATCAGCCTTGCGCGCTCGTTGGCGAGCATTCGAGATTCATGTGCCCTCTCCCCAATTTTTAACGGCAGGGCTTCTTTCCGAACTCCGTTTCGAGGCAGCTATCCTAGATAGAACGCGATGCAGCGACATTTTAACGTTCGAGGGAACCCCGATCTCGAACAGACATCAATCGGCATCCGAACGGGGAACATCTGCTGGCTCATTCAGTTATGCGACATCACCAACGGAGGTTTCGATATGCGCGCACTTTGCTGGCACGGAAAAGGTGACGTTCGCGTCGATACTGTTCCCGATCCCAAAATCCAACATCCCCGAGATGCCATCATCAAGATAACTTGTTGCGCTATCTGCGGTTCTGACCTGCATCTTCTGGACGGCTATCAGCCAACGATGGAAAGTGGCGACATCCTTGGCCATGAAAACATGGGCGAAGTCATCGAGCTGGGTTCGGACGTCACCAACCTGAAAATCGGCGACCGCGTTGTTGTGCCGTTTACAATAAGCTGCGGCGATTGCTGGTTTTGCAAACAGGGAATGTATTCCTGCTGTGATACGACGAACCCCAATGCCGAGATCGCACGAAAGGCTATGGGCCACTCCCCAGCCGGGCTGTTCGGTTTCAGCCATATGCTCGGTGGATACAGTGGCGGTCAGGCAGAATACCTCCGCGTCCCTATGGCCGATATCGGGCCGATCAAAGTGCCTGACAGTGTCTCTGATGAGCAGGCGCTTTTCCTATCCGATATTTTTCCGACAGGTTACATGGCGGCTGAAAATGCGCAGATTCAACCCGGAGACACGGTGGCCATCTGGGGATGTGGCCCGGTCGGTCAATTCGCAATTCGCTCCGCGCTCATGATGGGCGCAGGGCGCGTGATCGCAATAGATGAGGTGGCTGAACGTCTCGCGATGGCGGAAGCGGGGGAGCCGAAACGATTAACTTCTCCGAGACCGACGTCTATGACGAACTCATGTCACGCACCGCCAACCGAGGCCCTGATAGTTGCATCGACGCCGTCGGATGCGAGGCTTCGGGCCACGGCTCCGCTGACGCTTTACTCGATAAGGCCAAGGCAGCGCTGTATCTCGCCACCGATCGAGTCCATGTGCTGCGGGAAGCGATTATGAGCTGCCGTAAAGGCGGCACGATATCTATTCCGGGCGTTTATGTCGGAATGGGCGATAAAATTCCGATCGGAGCTGCAATGAACAAGGGGCTGACCCTGAAAATGGGACAAACCCATGTGCAGAAATATACAAAGCCTCTCCTCGAGAAAATCGAGGCGGGAGAGATTGATCCCAGCTTTGTGGTAACGCATCCCGCTTCGCTTGAGGAAGCACCTGAAATGTACAAGAAATTCCGGGATAAGGAGGATGGGGTGATCAAGGTCGTGCTCAGGCCATAGCCGCCATGCTGAACACGCTGGCAAGTGAGAACGCACGTGGAGTTGACATGCAAGATATCAGAGATTGGTTGAAATCCAGAATCCCAGAACTGGTAAGCTTTCAAAAGGACGCGTCGGAAAAATCCGACTTCCAACTGGAAGCGAAGGCGCTGTGGTTGAAAGCCGAGGCCGCCGGCTATTCCGTAGCTGAGTTAAAACAAGCTTGCGAGGGCGATATTGAGAAGTATCTGCTCGACCTCCAGAAGGGCTATAGAGGACGCTCCGCGGCTGACCGAGCAGGCGATCAATCTGGGATGGGCGGTTCATTCTCCAGCCGCCCGAGCATCTCGTCGAGAAGGGAACACATCCCACAAGAGGAAGTTTTCTTTCTGGATCGAGAAGGCAGAGGACCAGTTTCGCCGACACCTACATCTCCCGAAGAGAAGGCGCGGCTTCAGCGCGAAGTTCTTCAAAAGGAACTCGATCTGTTGCGTGCACGGCTGGCTATCATCCGTTCGCAAGTGGGGGTCGTCACAAAATCTGGCACCGTCTGGGTTCACGCAAGCGCACGGTCGCAGTTGGGCGCATACCCCTGGGCGAAATTCGGAGCGCTGGTCGCGGGTTCGTATTTTTTAACGAGAGGGCTTCGAAACCTGCCTTTTAGTTCGATCACCGCGGCTGCCATTCCATTGGCCACAATGCTGGTAAAGCGGACAGTTCGCTGACGGAAGCTGCGATGTAAATCATGTCTGGTCACGTTAAGCCACTCGCTCTAGCGTCTGTAAAGACTGTCAATCACCGCCCTGCGCGTTCCGACTTTGGCCTCGCCTTGTGCGCGACCGAGCTTCCAGGCCATCCTGGCTAACTTGCTCGGCGGCGGCGTCGGTAGGCAATTGACTGGAGACAAGATTGTTGATGATAAGGCTGAGAGGCGAGAGAATCGATTCGAGTATGCCTTGAAGAGTGCACCTTGTGCGCATAAAAACACCGTTTCACTTGGCCCGCCGGGATAGCGCGGCTTCTGTGAGACGGGGTACGGCGCGACGTATCGCGGCATTCCGGGAGGTCTTCGCCCCCTTGTTTCGCTCAACTAACTATCCGTAAATAGTTTCAGCTTGTTTTGGTTCCGGAACAAATGAATAAAAATCCTGAACTTCTGACCAAAAAGCTAGCACCAGCCCGGCCACGCCTAGAACACGTCTTTCAAGGCACATTGGATGCTGGCTCGTCGAAATGGGCTGCGGACGCTTCGCTGGCAAAAGGGCAGGGACGGTTTCGCAATCGAGCCAATCGTAAGGGTTCTGTCGCAAACTTTTTGGGTCGTTTGCAACCCGGTTGATCATGCCATAGATCAGTGTTGAAGATGTGCAGGTAGCTTCAGTTTCCCGATCATGGTCGATTTCAAAGCAGTCACCATCCGAAAGACGTGATTTTATACGCGGTGTTTTTCTACGTCAGATATGCGGTCTCCTATCGCGATCTGGAAGAGATCATGGCCGAGCGTGGTGTTGCCGTTGACCACGCGACGCTGAACAGATGGGTGGTAAAATATTCGCCGCTGATTGCCTGTGAAGCTCATCGTCGGAAATCCGCAACCAGCAGTTCCTGGCGTACGGACGAGACTTATATTCAGGTCAAAGGCAAGTGGTGCTATTTCTACCGTGCCGTCGATAAATTCGGCAAAACCCTTGATTTCATGCTGTCTGAACACCGAGATGAAGCCGCCGCCAGTAATTTCTTCGCCCACGCGATCAAGAACAGTGGTTGGCCCGAAAAGGTTGTCATCGACAAGAGTGGCGCCAATCTTGCAGGATTGCAAAACATGAACTGGCTGCTGCTACGGCAGGGGTGGTTCTGGCTGATCGAAATCCTGCAGGTCAAATACCTCAACAACATAATTGAGCAAGATCATCGTTTCATCAAGAAGCTGACCCGGCCCATGAAAGGCTTCAAATCTTTCAAGTGTGCGTCGGCAACATTGGATGGCATCGAAGTAGCGCATATGATCCGCAAGCGGCAATTTCCAAGCAATGGCCAATCCGCATTTCAGCAATTCGCAGCGCTCGCAGCCTGACTGCGTCCAGCGATAGCTGTTTCTGCAACCCTCCAAAAGTTTGCGACAGAACCGACGTGGATCGCTCGGGTGTCGAATACGCCGGAATGCGCGAAATTGTTAAGGGGCAGAAGAGCGGCTACGAACTCGAGCGCGACAACAACTCGAACAAGATGTCGGTCTGATCTCCAAGCAGCTTAAATCGGTCTATGCTTTAGTAGTTGAAACTACTGGAACCGACGGTTCGATTCCGTTCAAGGCGAGGCAACACGCACTACATCAATGACTGCTTCTGAGCTCCGGACTGGCGCGCAAACTGTTGTTGAACTATGGTCCCCCGCGTGCGAAAAAGTCCAGACGGAAACCTTGGCCGAGACGCAAAATCCAGCGGCAAAGGAGGAGGCGGTCAATGCACGTCCTTGTTGTAGATGACGACGATCTTGTCCTTAGAAATACAGCACTGATGCTAGAGGATCTGGGACATTTCGTCGTTAAAGCCACGGCTGGAGAAGAGGCGTTGGATCTTTTAAGCAGCCATCCAGAGATCGATCTTGTACTGACGGATTATGCAATGCCGCTGATGACGGGATCAGAGCTTGCTGACATCGCATGGGAACGATATCCAGCGCTGCCGATAATTTTGGCGACAGGATATGCAAAACTTCCATTTGGAGCCAATCCTGCACTTCCGGTACTCTCGAAGCCGTTCTCGCAGACGCAACTTATGGAAATGATCGACAGCAGATTAGCACTTCCAGGGCCTGACAAATAGAAAAATTCAGGTGACAATATCTGTCGTTATGTCATCGATAATTTATCATCGACAGGGATCTCATTGACCGGGGATGTTGGAAGCGGCCACCAGATGGCATCCACGTGGCACGGTCACGGTGGCCTGCCGTGTGACAGCGGGAGCCGCCTTTGCCCCGGTCTCATCGCGCGGCACATATCTCGAACTCTGGTTCTCGACGATCAGCATCTCCTTCGGTCGTGGTTTCAAAAAGACGAAGCAAGTGAAATACGTCAAGAGCGTGAAGGACCATTTGAATCGGCTTCATCCTGACCGCCAATAGGGCTGTGTGACCTGAGCCCTGAACTTCCTCCAGAATTTGGTAGAGTCCGTCACAACGTTGCTCTGGGACCAAACTTTGGACCGCCGGAAGCTGGAGTTTTCCAGCTCTGATCACGATGGCTGGCTGGTTGGGCCACCGGGATTATGCAGGGCGATCGGGACGTTATATCCGATCGCCGAGTGAGGACGTTCCTCATTGTAGTATCGACGCCAAGTCTCCAACTTTTCGCGGAATCCGCAAGGGTCAGGAACCAATTGGCGTTCAGGCATTCCGACCTGAGCTTGCTGTTGAAGGCCTCGATGAAGCCGTTGTCAGTCGGTTTGCCAGGTCGTGAGAAGTCCAGGGTGACATTGTTGGCATAGGCCCAGAGGTCGAGATCACGGGAGATGAACTCGCTGCCATTGTCCACCCTGATCGTCCTGGGATAGCCAGTCGTCCGGCAGATGCCTTCCAGTGTCTGGACGACATCCTCGCCTCTGTAGGTGAAGCGTGCGTCGGCTGCAGGGCAGTAGCGCGAGTGCGTGTCGACCACGGTCAGGATGCACAGTTTCTTGCCGGTTGCGAGCTGGTCGTGAACGAAGTCCATCGCCCAGACGTCGTTCGGCCCGACGGCCTCCTGGCGATCGTCTCTAAGCTTTGCCTTTACCCGACGCTTGGGATGCTTGTTGCGCAGTTGAAGCCCTAACTCGCTGTAAATCCTACGTGTCTTCTTCATGTTGATCTTCCATCCATCGCGACACAGGTGGACATGGACGCGCCGGTAGCCATACCGCACGCGTGTCTCGCAAATCTCCCTGATGCGCCTTTCGAGTGGGGCCTGTTCGGTGCGCCGGGACTTGTAGTGGTAGGTCGACGTGTCGAACCTCAGGACCCTGCAGGCCCGTCGGATCGATATGCCCCAATCCACCAGCATCCCGTCGATCAGCTTGCGCTTCCGGACAGGCCTCAGAGCTTTCGGCGGATGACGTCCTGCAGCATTTCCCGGTCCAGTGTCAGATCGGCGACGATCTTCTTCAGTCTGGAATTCTCATCCTCCAAAGCGTTCAAGCGGCGCATCTCGTCAGGCAACAAACCCGCATACTTCTTGCGCCAATTGAAACGAGTCGCCTGGCTGATCCCTGCCTTCCGACATATCTCAGCCACCGGCACGCCGTCGTCGCCCTGCTTCAAAATGAACGCCTTCTGGGCGTCCGAGAACTTCGATGCCTTCATGCTTCCGCTCCTTTTCCCAGCCGGGAAAATACCGCGGAAAACTCCAGTTATGAACGGTCTAGTTTTTGGGGATCAGAGCAACGAGGAGACGGACGAATGAAGCGTTCACGGTTCACGGAAGAACAGATCATCGGGATATTGAAGGAGCAGGAGGCGGGCGCGAAGACAGTCGATGTCTGCCGCAAGCACGGCACCTCCTTTGCAAGCGAAATTTCAATCCGCTGGGTTTGTTCCTGTTTGCACATGTAATAGGGGAAAGCCAATTTTGGAAGTCGCGTAGTGATCGAACCAGCCTCGTAGCAGGCCGCCAAAAAAGCGTCTTTTGACACGGCGACAAGGATCATCAGCGCTTGTATTTCAGTAGAATTTTTCTGATCTGGTATTACATTCATGGCACTTGGTTGGAGGAGATGTGTATGGGCAAACAGGGCGGCAGCGTGCAGCAAGATAAGGAAACCTCGGGCGGGCCTCGGGAGCCTGATGTTTCCGCAGTGGCAACTGATGATTCTAGCGCATTGCTGGAAGCGCTTCTCGCCATGCGGCGCGGCGACTTTTCGGTAAGAATGAGATCAGATCTGACCGGCGTCACTGGCAAGATAGCCGATTGTTTGAATGACATCATTTCTGCCAACCAAAAAATGGCCATGCAACTTGAGCATGTTGGCCAAGTGGTTGGCCGCGACGGCCGGACAAGCACACGCGTAAGATTCGGGCTCTCGGATGGATCCTGGTCCGATATGGAAGGCTCCATCAATACACTCATTGATGACCTTGTTTGGCCGACAGCAGCCGTCACGCGCACCATCACGGCGGTAGCAAAAGGCGACCTTTTGCAGACCGTACCGCTGGACGTTGATGGGCGTCCACTGAAAGGTGAATTCCTGCGTTCGGCCGAGATCGTTAACACCATGATTAAGCAGTTGAGTGTCTTCACCTCTGAGGTCACGCGCGTCGCTCGCGAAGTCGGCACTGATGGAAAGCTTGGCGGTCAGGCACAGGTACCCGAGGTCACGGGCGTCTGGAAAGATCTGACCGAGAGTGTCAACTCAATGGCATCAAACCTGACCGCCCAGGTTCGTAACATCGCAGATGTGACGATTGCGGTCGCCAATGGAGACCTTTCGAAGAAGATCACAGTCGATGTGCGCGGCGAGATCCTGCAGCTGAAGGAAGCCATCAACACGATGGTGGACCAGCTCCGCTCCTTCGCATCGGAAGTGACGCGCGTCGCCCGCGAGGTCGGTACGGAAGGAAAACTTGGCGGCCAGGCGCTGGTGCCGGGCGTCGCCGGCACCTGGAAGGATTTGACCGACTCCGTCAACGCAATGTGCGGCAACCTGACGGCGCAGGTGCGCAACATTGCACAGGTGACCACGGCGGTGGCCCGCGGCGACCTTTCGCGTAAGATCACCGTAGATGTTTCGGGCGAAATCCTGGAGTTGAAGGAAACCATCAACACGATGGTTGATCAGTTGAACGGCTTTGCCGGGGAGGTGACGCGTGTCGCCCGTGAAGTCGGAACCGAGGGCCGATTGGGAGGCCAAGCGCAGGTACCCGGTGTGGCCGGCACTTGGAAGGACCTGACCGACAACGTCAATTCGATGGCATCGAATCTGACTGCGCAGGTCCGTAACATCGCTGAAGTCTCGACTGCGATCGCTAATGGTGACTTGTCGAAGAAGATCACCGTAACCGTTTCGGGCGAAATTTTGGAGTTGAAGGAAACCATCAACACGATGGTGGACCAGCTCAATGCTTTTGCATCGGAGGTAACGCGCGTTGCCCGTGAGGTCGGAACCGAAGGGCGCCTGGGGGGCAAGCCAATGTGCGCGGCGTGGCCGGCACGTGGAAGGATCTGACCGAGAACGTCAACTCGATGGCCGGCAACTTGACGGCCCAAGTTCGCAATATCGCAGAAGTGTCGACTGCGATCGCCAATGGTGATCTATCGAAGAAGATCACCGTTGACGTGAAGGGCGAAATCCTGGAGCTGAAGGAGACAATCAATACGACAGTTGATCAGTTGAACGCTTTTGCATCGGAAGTGACGCGTGTGGCGCGCGAGGTCGGCACCGAAGGCAAGCTCGGCGGCCAGGCGCAGCTCAAGGGCGTCGCTGGAACGTGGAAGGATCTGACGGATTCGGTGAACTCTATGGCGTCGAACCTGACGGGCCAGGTTCGCAACATCGCGGAGGTGGCGACCGCGGTTGCACAGGGCGATCTGTCGAAAAAGATTACGGTGACGGTCTCCGGCGAAATTCTGGAGCTGAAGGAAACCATCAACACGATGGTTGACCAGCTGAACGGCTTTGCAGGAGAAGTCACGCGCGTCGCCCGTGAAGTTGGCACCGAAGGCCGCCTTGGTGGCCAGGCCAACGTCCTGGGCGTCGCTGGCACCTGGAAGGACCTAACCGACTCGGTGAACTCGATGGCCGGCAACCTGACGGCCCAGGTTCGCAACATCGCGGAAGTTTCGACCGCGATCGCTAATGGTGACCTCAGCCGCAAGATCACCGTGGATGTGAAAGGCGAAATTCTTCAATTGAAAGAAACGCTGAACACGATGGTCGATCAGCTTAACCGCTTTGCGTCCGAAGTGACGCGCGTGGCGCGCGAGGTTGGGACAGAAGGCAAGCTGGGTGGGCAGGCGCAGGTGCCGGGCGTGGCAGGAACATGGAAGGACCTGACCGAAAACGTCAACTCCATGGCCTCCAACCTGACGGGGCAGGTGCGCAATATCGCCGAGGTGACCACGGCGGTGGCGCGGGGTGACCTCAGCCGCAAGATCACCGTCGACGTGAAGGGTGAGATTCTCGAACTGAAAAACACCATCAACACCATGGTGGACCAGCTCAACGCCTTTGCCGGCGAGGTCACGCGTGTTGCGCGTGAAGTCGGCACCGAGGGCAAGCTCGGCGGCCAGGCGCAGGTGCCGGGCGTGGCAGGAACATGGAAAGACCTGACGGACTCCGTCAATTCGATGGCCGGCAACCTGACGGCCCAGGTCCGCAACATCGCCGAGGTGGCGACTGCCATCGCCAATGGTGATTTGAGCCGCAAGATCACCGTCGACGTGCGCGGCGAAATCCTGCTTCTCAAGGACACCCTCAACACCATGGTCGATCAGTTGCGCTCCTTCGCGGGTGAAGTAACGCGCGTAGCGCGCGAGGTCGGCACCGACGGACGACTTGGCGGGCAGGCGGTCGTGCCGGGCGTCGCCGGAACGTGGAAGGACCTGACCGACAACGTCAATCTGCTCGCCGCCAACCTGACCACGCAGGTCCGCAACATCGCTGAAGTGACGACAGCTGTGGCGCGGGGCGACCTCAGCCGCAAGATTACCGTCGACGTGAAGGGCGAAATTCTTGAGCTCAAGAACACCATCAACACCATGGTCGACCAGCTGAACGCCTTTGCCGGCGAGGTGACGCGTGTCGCCCGTGAAGTTGGCACCGAAGGCAAGCTTGGCGGCCAGGCGCAAGTGCCGGGCGTCGCCGGCACGTGGAAGGACCTGACGGACACGGTCAACGTCATGGCTGCCAACCTGACGGAGCAGGTGCGCGGCATCGTCAAGGTGGTGACCGCCGTTGCCAATGGCGACCTCGAACAGAACCTCACGGTTGCCTCGAAGGGCGAGGTCGCAGCACTCGCCGAAACCATCAACAACATGACCAATACGCTTGCCACATTCGCCGACCAGGTGACGACGGTGGCCCGCGAGGTCGGCGTCGAAGGGCGCCTGGGCGGACAGGCGAACGTGCCGGGCACGGCGGGAACATGGAAGGACCTGACCGGCAACGTCAATCTGCTGGCCGCTAACCTCACCACACAGGTCCGCGCAATCGCCGAGGTGGCCACCGCCGTCACCAAGGGGGACTTGACGCGGTCGATTCAGGTCGAGGCCCGCGGCGAAGTCGCGGAACTGAAAGACAATATCAACACGATGATCGGCAATCTGCGCCTGACGACGGACCAGAATACCGAGCAGGACTGGCTGAAGACCAACCTAGCGCGCTTTACCAACATGCTCCAGGGCCAGCGCGACCTGACCGTCGTCGGGCGAATGTTGCTGTCGGAACTGGCACCACTGGTCGGTGCGCATCAGGGTGTAATTTATCAGGTCGAGGCCGAGGAGCGTCAGCCGGCGCTGACACTGCTGTCGGCCTATGCCCGCGGGATGGACGCGTCGCATCCATCCCGGTTGGAATTCGGCCAAGGACTTGTCGGACAGTGCGCCATCGATGCCCGCCGTATTCTAATTACCAACCTTCCCGACAACGTCGTGCCGATCAACTCCGCCGTATTCTCCGCCCAGCCGAAGAGTGCCATCGTCCTGCCCGTCCACTTCGAGGGGCAGGTGAAGGCGGTGATCGAGCTTTCGTCGGCGGGACAGTTCACCGAGCTTCAGCTATCTTTCCTGGACCAGCTGACAACGTCCATCGGCATTGTGCTCAACTCGATCGAGGCGACGATGCAAACTGAAGGCCTGCTGAAACAATCGCAGCAACTGGCGACCGAACTGCAGATGCAGCAGAAGGAATTGCAGCAGACCAACGAGCAGCTTGAACAAAAAGCGCAGCAGCTCGAGGAACGCAACGTCGAGGTAGAGGCCAAGAACCAAGAAATCGAGCAGGCTCGCCATGCGCTCGAAGAGAAGGCAACGGAGCTGGCGCTGACGTCGAAATACAAATCTGAATTCCTCGCCAACATGTCACACGAGCTGCGCACGCCACTCAACTCGATACTGATCCTTGGCCAGCAGCTGGGCGAAAATCCCGACGGCAATCTTTCCGGCAAGCAGGTGGAATTCGCAAAGACGATCCACGGCGCCGGCACCGATCTCCTCAACCTCATCAGCGATATTCTAGACCTGTCGAAAATCGAGTCCGGAACTGTCTCCGTCGATGCGGAAGAAATCTTCATCAACAACCTGCTTGAGGTAATGTCGCGACCGTTCCGCCACGAGGCCGAAAACCGCAACCTGTCCTTCTCGGTAGAGGTCGGCCCTGACGTCACGCGCAGCATCATCACCGATTCCAAACGGTTGCAGCAAATCCTCAAGAACCTGTTGTCCAACGCCTTCAAGTTTACGGCGCAGGGTGGTGTCACACTGAAGGTCGATACGGTCGCGCAAGGCTGGTCCTCAGACCATCCGCTTCTCAAACATGCCCCGTCGGTTATTGCCTTTGAGGTTACCGACTCGGGTATTGGCATACCCCGGAAAAACAGCGTCTCATATTTGAGGCCTTTCAGCAGGCCGATGCGTCGACCAGCCGGCAGTATGGAGGGACTGGGCTTGGCCTGGCGATCAGTAGAGAGCTTGCCAACCTTCTTGGGGCGAAATTCAGCTCCGCAGCACCCCGGGTGTCGGCAGCACCTTCGTTCTCTATCTGCCATTGACCTACGTTGGCGTTGCGTCCGGGCTTCCCAAATCCCTCGGCCCGAGCAACGTGGTGCAACTCGCAGAGGCGGCGGCAGCACGCCGCGCAGACAAACCGCCGGAGCTGGTGGACGATGACCGTCACAGCATCACTGAATCGGACACGGTCCTGCTGATCGTCGAAGACGACGCCCATTATGCCCGTGTACTTGTCGATCTGGCCCATGACAGCGGCTTTAAGGTACTGGTCGCTATGCGTGGTAGCGAAGCGCTAAACCTTGCCCGCGAGTACAAGCCTGCTGCCATCTCTCTCGACATTTTCCTGCCCGATATGCTGGGCTGGACCGTTCTAAGCCAACTGAAGCAGAGCGCGGAAACGCGCCATATACCGGTTCAGATCATCAGCCTCGACGAAGACCGGCAGCATGGTCTGACGCGTGGGGCTTTCGCCTTTATGAGCAAGCCGACAACGACCGAAAGCCTCGGCAGGGCGTTTTCGCGGCTAAAGACGTATACCGAACCGCGTCGCAAACGCCTCCTTCTGGTCGAGGACAGCGAGGCGGAAAGGCTGAGTGTCGCAGCGCTACTCGGCCATGACGATATAGATATCACAAGTGTTGGCTCCGGGGCTGCGGCACTAGAGGCCCTAAAGCAAGATCCGGCCGACTGCGTCGTTCTTGATCTTTCTTTGCCGGATATGTCCGGCTTTGAGGTGCTGAAAAAATGCACGATGACGACGAAATCTCCGAAGTGCCGGTGGTGGTATTTACGGGCCGCGAGCTGTCGCCGGAGGAGGACGCGCAACTGCATACAATGGCGCGCAGCGTTGTCGTTAAGGGTGTGGAATCGCCGGAGCGGCTGTTGGACGAAACTGCACTGTTCCTCCATCGGGTTGTAACAGACATGCCGGCGGCCAAGCAGGCAATGCTTGAAGATTTACACAGTTCGGATGAGGATCTGGTCGGGGAGACCGTGCTACTGGTCGACGATGACGCTCGCAACATCTTTGCGCTCAGTAGCGTGCTCGAACGGCGCGGAATGAGGGTGCTGACGGCGACAACGGGAAGCGAAGCCATCGAATTGATCGAGAGAGAACCGGCCCTCGCCATCGTGCTGATGGACATCATGATGCCCGGAATGGACGGATATGAGACAATGCAGGTGGTCCGTTCCAATCCAAAATTTCGACGCCTGCCAATTCTGGCCTTGACGGCAAAAGCGATGAAGGGGGACCGTGAGAAGTGTCTAGAAGCTGGAGCGTCGGACTATTTGGCCAAACCGGTCAACACGGAACAGCTGCTGTCCGCGTTACGCATGTGGCTGCACCGCTGAGGACACGGCCATGATCCCCGTCAACATTCTTCTGGTCGATGACCAGCCTGCAAAACTGCTCAGTTACGAGGTGGTCCTTCAAGACCTGGGGAAACCCTCATTAAGGCTCAGTCCGGCAGAGAGGCGCTGGAGCAATTGTTGCGCAACGAGATCGCCGTGATTCTCGTAGATGTCTGCATGCCAGAGCAGGACGGGTTTGAACTCGTCAGCATGATCCGTGAACATCCAAGATATCAGAATACCGCGATCATCTTCGTCTCGGCCGTAATGATGGCGGAGCCGGACCGGCTGCGGGGCTACGCCGCGGGCGCCGTAGATTACGTGTCAGTGCCGATCGTGCCGGACGTGCTTCGTGCTAAAGTCCGTGTTTTCATCGATCTGTATCGCAAAACCCGGGAACTTGAACTCCTCAATGCGGAGCTAGAGAACCGCGTCCGCCAGCGCACGTCGGAACTGGAGATATCGGCTGGCCAGTTACGCCAGCTCAATGAGGACCTCGAACAGCGAATTGAACAGCGCACCCGCGAGCGCGAAGAAGCGCTTGCGCAATTGTTCGAGGCGCAGAAACTGGACACGATCGGCCACCTGACCGGAGGCGTAGCGCACGACTTCAATAACCTGCTAATGGCCGTTCTTGGTAGCTTGAACCTTTTGAAGAAGCGTCTTCCGGCCGACGACAAGAGCGAGCGGCTCGTCTCCAACGCCATACAGGCGGCCGAGCGTGGAGCCGCCCTAACTCAACGGCTGCTGTCGTTTGCACGCCGACAAGAGCTCAAGCCACAGGCGGTCAAGTTCCCTGACCTTTTTGACAACATTCAGGACCTTCTCAGCAAGGCTCTGGGGCCAGGTATCGACATAAGAAAAGACATTTCGCCAAGTCTTCCACCATTGTTGATCGACAGCAATCAGCTTGAACTGGCTTTGCTTAATCTATTCGTGAATGCTCGTGATGCCATGGGCGACGGCGGAACGATTTCGGTCGCAGCGGAGGAAACCGAACTGGCGCGACCTGGCAACCTTCCAATCGGCCGATATGTGCGTATCTCAGTTTCGGATACTGGCGAAGGTATGGATGAAGCCACGGCATCCCGCGCCGCCGAGCCCTTCTTTACCACCAAGGGGATAGGGAAGGGCACCGGCTTGGGCCTTTCCATGGTTCACGGTCTGGCGGCGCAATCGGGAGGTATTCTTGATTTGGCAAGTACCAAGGGAAAGGGGACCACTGTTTCTCTTTGGCTGCCGATAGCTAAAAATACCCCTCTGACGGTCCCGTCATACGAAAGCACGGAACCCACCGGTACTGCAATGTCTTCCGATGGTCTGCGCGTACTTGTAGTCGACGACGATTTGCTTGTCAGTATGGGAACTTCCGCAATGCTCGAAGACCTCGGACATACGGCTATCGAAGCGACCTCGGCGGCCGTTGCACTTGAAATTCTTAGTTCATCAGAAGAATTTGACCTCGTCATAACCGACCATGCCATGCCAGGGATGACAGGTGCTGAATTGGCTCGACTGATCTTCTCGACGTATCCATCCTTACCGGTGATCCTCGCATCTGGGTATGCTGAGCTCCCTGACGACCATGGCCTTGCGAAGCTGTTGCGGATGACGAAACCGTTCACCCAGGAACAACTTCAAACGACTCTGGTTCGCGCGTTAGCTGAACGCGCAACCGCAACATGAGGTAAGCCCGCATGGCCGGCCGTCAACACGAATATAGGCAACTGTGGCTCAACAGCCAAATGGCGAAGCGTTGGTGCACCTGTCGATGAAAGAATGGACACTATTCCAGCCGTTCGTCCGTGGTGCGGAGAGTTGGGGCGCGGAGAGCCGCGCCCCAAGGAACTACTTGATCGGCGGGGAAGCCTTGCCAAGCTTCACCGACGGCTCGCGGCCCCAGACGCGCAGCTTGCCGAGTTCTGAAACGGAGGCTGACAAGCCTTTTCTCCCGGCAAGGCTAGAACACCTTCGTCGAGATCATTGACAGAATATGGACCGACCGGGCCAAAAATAGCGCTTGAGATCGAGGAATCGGATTGATCTGTTCCATGGGTGACACCGTAAATGTGCCGTTAAGTCGAGTATGGCACTTTTAGCATTGGGGCATTCCATGCGTTACGAACCGGAAATGACTATTATTTTCGATGTCCTGTCCAAAATCGTCTTTGTGTCGTTCAGAGGCCGCGATACCATGCTTGGACCGTTCCAGTCTCAACAAGAGGGAATAAAGGCTGGAGAAAGCCACTGCCGAAGCCTAGGCTGGATCGATTCCGACTTGCGGACTCCGGCGGATGAGGAAACCGCTGGTGCCTTGCTGACCGAAATCCGAAAGCGGTGAAGCTACGAATACACGGTGCACAATGGCCGCAAGTTCCGTAAATAGACGTTATCCCACGAAGTATGTCTTTTCAGACACTTAAGCTATCTGACTAACCTGTCGCCGGTTCGGCTCCTTTCAAGGCGCCCACTATAAGCGCTCAATCCACTACCGCCTTCAGGCGGCGGTGGCTGTCAGCTACTTAAATCACCGCCTGACCCAACGTCGCGGGATCGATCTAAAAACATCAATCCGGCTCTCGGAGAGCCAAGCGCAGTTTGTCGAGTACGTCAAGACAGCGACTCTGGTGCCGCCATCGATGCGAGATGGATGGATGATGCCATGGTATTCCAGGACGGTCATAAAACGCCACCGATCCAAGCGAGCAAGCAACGGGGCGTAAAGAACAACGGTAGTGACATTCGGCGGGCGAGCGATGTAAAACGACCCCGTGTTCGCGAAGCCGTCCTTAATACCATGTCCGATGTATTTCCAGGTCAAATATTCAAAAAAGGCTCATATTTATGCCCGCGCTCGTTCTTCCCAATCGCCCTCTATCGCTTGCACCCGATGTGATTTCCACACCACGGGCCTATTTCTGGGCAACCCCCATCATTCTCGCACTGGCTATATTTCTGCTCGCCTGGGCAGCGCCCGGCGTCTTGCGCGACTTTAAGATCAGCCAAAATCCTCTGGTGCTTGAAAACGGCGAAGTCCAAAATGGACAGTGCACGACACGCAAGGCCATCCTTACCGACTGCGAGGCGCGCCTCGTGTACAGCTATAACGGACAGAATTACGACACCGAAGTCAAAATCATGTTCGTTGATTTTCATACGGGGGATTATGAAACCGGCTTGGTAATCTCGGCCGACCATCCGGAATTGGCGACGATGAGCCTTGGTCTGGACAAGCTCTGGAACCGGATCATCACGCTCAGCCTGTTTGTTATACTGTTGGGCGGCATGAGCCTTGGGATGCTGTTCCAGGCCTTGCGGATTTGGCGTGTCAGTGGACAGCTGCGACAGCCAGCCTTGCTGAACGCTATACCGGTCGAGATTACCGCCTTCGACCGCAGGCGCAACATTCTTTCCATCACCTACAACGACAAGATTGCCAACGACAAGACTGATCGATCAGCTTACACGCGCATGATGCAAGGCGAGGAGCCGTTGATCGTGGGTGAAGCAAACGGCAAAGCCGTTGGGCTGGCCGTCAGGCATGGCAATACGGCCCTGCCGGTGCTTCTGGATGATCGCCTGCAACGCATCGGGATGACGGAAGATGAACGTATTGCTGCTCTTGCGCCGCTCGCTCGTCAATACGGCGGTGATCAAAATAAGCCAGTGTTAGTCGAAAAACCCAAAACGACGGTATCGATCTGGAGGCGGCTCCAAATATTTTTCGGGGTGCTGCTTCTAATTGTAGTCGGTGTGTTCGGCTTCTGGCTTTGGTATGTGACAAGTTCCAGCACGCAGTTCCAGTCTCCCGGAATGGACATCAATAATCTGATGCCGGCGCCGTTGAACGAATGGGGATGCAGCCAATTGAAGAAACGGTTCGGTCAGGATCGAGCTCCGTTTGGATGTGTTGCAGACGATTACACCAGCTGGAAATAGCAGCTACGGCATCCTAAAAGGCCCTTGCCATGGTTTAACGGCTTGGCTGCGTCCGCCATAGCGAGTTCCAGAAGGCGTCGCGGCATTGGAGCATCGTTCCCTTAATACGACCCGAAGGGCCGGATGAATTTCGACCATTACTGTCGACCGCCGTCTCGACCGCAGCCTTTGCCGCGCTCTTCGACAGCCGCCTTGGTCCTGACGGAACTTCCTTCCAGCACAATGGGTCGTATTAAGGGAACGATTTTTCTGTACGCGCCGAGCGTCCGGCAACTCGACCTAGCGGACGACTAACAGTCCTCTCCTCTTGAGAGTCAAATCCGCCGCCTTGCAGGGATGTAAGCCTGCGACCATTTTGTCGCCAACTATCTGAAGTCCCCGTCTCCACCTGGATCGCGTCGAGATGCGGATAAGGATCCAGGGCGGAAGCCGAGAAGGTAGCCCTCCTCAATCCCTCGCCATCATCCGCTTCAACTGTACCGCAACCGTCGCAATTTCCGCCGGCGAGGCATCGAGCCGTTTGAGCTCCGCGTCGAGCAGTACGGGCACGCTCGCCCCTTCCGGCAGCGCCGCCAGCGCCATCCCGCGCTGTCCATCGAGCCAATAGGGCTCTTCCTTCCGACCAAAGTGCGACAACGTCAGGAGCGGCTTGCCCTTGCGGTCGGCGCCGTATTGGAACTGCACATACTTGCCGGTCAAGACCGGGTTGATTTGGGCCACTTTGACTTCCCGAAGATCCAGCGTGGTTTCCCGCAGCGCCAACCGGCGGCTGTGATCGCTCCTGACACCCCCGCGAAGAGGGCAATCCCTCCGGCCGCGATCGCCAACACGAGGGCACTGTCCACGAGCGTGCGGTTCCACAGCATGTCCAGCCCCAGTGACAGCGCCGCTCGGTTGGGTTGGGATGCCGAACGCACCACGTCGACCACATAATCGCCCGTGTGGAAATTCACGAACATCAATTCGATATCGTGCTCCACGCTCTTGCCTTCGATTTCATAGGCGACATGCGCCGAGCAATCGACGAACACCACCCTCCGGGCATGGCATTCCCCATCGGTAATCGTCGCGTCGGGCACCGCCACTGGATCGCTCGCCACCAGCCAGTCATTGGCGACGCCCGGCGCCTGCCACGCCCCGATGAACACGGCCACCGCCAGCAACATCAGCCCCCGAGATAGGAAAATACTCCCGGCCATACCCCCGTCTTCCGAATCCGTATTTTCCGGTTAGGCAAGGCTTGGTTCAGGTCTGTCATGGTCTTTTCTTTCGGCTCACAAGGTTCCTACGTTCGCCATACTCCAGCTTTCCTGCCCTGTCCACGGCAGTCGGCGGCTCCTAACCCACCGCATAACAATTGCGCAATCGCGCCGCTTCTGCTCTTCTTCCGTCAAATTTCGTCATGTCGGCATTACGACACGAAAGTGGTAAATCCGTCCGACTTTTGAAAACGCATCCGGAACTCAGGTGGCTCTGGTCTCGGGCTTTCGATTGCCCGGACCGTGATCGAATCGCACGGTGCTGCTGACGATCGTTCTTGCGGTCGTCGTTCTTACCGGTTTCCGCTGGTATCGCTATGTCAGCAACACCGACAGCCCTTACGATGAAATCGGCATTACGCTCAACAATGCGATGCCCGGTCCGATCAACAACTGGGCTGTGCCAAACTCAAAACCACCTTTTCCAGTTCCCTGCCACCGTACGGCTGCGCCGCCGGTGACGCGACGCAGTGGAAGTAAACACGACTGGCTCCGCCGATGGCGCGGCCAGTCGCGTGCGTCGAGGTGTATGGCTGTCGATGGTCCCTGACCGGAACAAAATTGCTCTGCCCCAGTTGATCGTGACGTCCGATACCTTGAGAGAGAACTATGCCCTTTACAGCCAGCGCGAAATCAGACGCACATGCCCTCTTCGACGACACGCGACCATCGTCGGCAGGGCTGACAGAGGAAGGCGTTGTTGGCTTTGTCAGCGCGATGTGTTTTCGTCCAATGGATGATGGCGAAATGGTCATGCGGCTGACTGGAGAAGACGGCAAACTCATCGACCTCCGTACGAACCCGGTATGCGCCGGGAGGCTTGCGATCGCGCTTCTTGATCTCATCAACCGGAATGGCTGGTTCGACGTCGATCTTCGCGTGACCGATAGTGGATCGGAAATCGCACGGATCAAACCCGTGACAATCAACACCTTTGTCTGCGATCCCGCCAATGACTGATCCTTGGAGGGCGCGATATTTGCTCTCTAAGGAACCAAATTCCGTCGCTGCTTTTGGTTTCGGGGCCGATGAAGAGAGACCTCAATGTCCGGGAAAGAAAAGCGAATGACCACAGATGAGACGAGTCTTCAAGGGGCCTCGATGGAAGGCCGCTACCGCCTGTTGGTAGATGCCATAACCGACTATGCCATCTACATGCTCGACACCGAAGGCCGCATATCGAGCTGGAATGCTGGCGCCCAGCGCTTGAAAGGCTATGCAGAGTCGGAGATCCTCGACAAACACTTTTCCCAATTTTATACCCCGGAAGATCTCGCGGCTGGTCTTCCGGCCAAGGCTCTTTCGACGGCCGAAGCGGAAGGTCGCTTTGAAGCTGAGGGTTGGCGTGTCCGAAAGGATGGTGAACGGTTTTGGGCCCATGTTGTCATTGACGCGATCAGTGACCAGCATGGCCGACTGCTGGGCTTTGCCAAGATCACCCGCGACCTTTCGGAGAGGAAGGCAGCCCGGGAGGTATTGAAACGAAGCGAGGAGCAGTTCCGCATGTTGATACAGGGGGTCACGGACTACGCGATCTATATGCTGGACCCGGAAGGCAACGTTTCAAGCTGGAACGCGGGCGCACAGCGTATCAAGGGCTATGAGCCCGGCGAAATCATCGGCCACCACTTCTCCCGTTTCTACACTGACGATGACAGGGCCGACGACCTGCCGCGGAAGGCCTTGGAGGTCGCCGCGCGGGACGGGCGCTTTGAGAAGGAGGGATGGAGGCTCCGAAAGGACGGCACGCGCTTCTGGGCGAACGTCATCATCGACGCCATTCACCTTGAGGACGGTACGCATATCGGCTTTGCAAAAGTGACGCGCGATATCACTGAGAAACGGCTGGCCCAGCAGGCATTGGAACAAGCCCAGCAGGAGCTCTTCCAGGCGCAGAAGATGGAAGCTGTCGGGCAGTTGACAGGCGGTGTCGCGCACGACTTTAACAATCTCCTGATGGCGATCTTGGGCAGCCTCGAAATCGCGCGGAAGCGGGCGCTCGAAGGGCAGAATGTCATCGAGCTCATCGACAACGCGATTAGCGGCGCAAAGCGGGGTGCTTCGCTGACCCAGCGGCTGCTCGCCTTCTCCCGCAAGCAGGACCTCAAGCTCGAGGTGGTGGACGCGCCCTCTCTCGTTAGAGAGATGGCTGAGTTGCTCCAGCGGTCGATCGGTCCGTCCATCGAAATCAGCACGACGTTTCCGCTTTCCTTGCCGCCGGTCTGGTCCGATCCGAACCAACTGGAGAGTGCCCTGCTCAATCTGGTGGTCAACGCCCGCGATGCCATGCCGGACGGCGGAATAATCGCAATCTCTGCCCACAAGCATGTGTTGAAGGAAAAGCAGCTCCCGGAGCTTCGCGCCGGCCAGTATGTCTGTCTTTCCGTCACGGACGAGGGTGAAGGGATGAACACCGAAACCCTCGAAAAGGCAGCGACGCCGTTCTTCACGACGAAAGGCATTGGCAAGGGAACCGGCCTTGGTCTGTCCATGGTGCAAGGGCTCATGGCTCAGTCGGGCGGGCGGTTGGTTATGAAGTCGACACTAGGTCGGGGCACCACTGCGGAGCTATGGCTTCCTGTTGCGGAAATCACGGGTAAGTCCGACGCTGCCGTTGAAACGTCAGCGTCCGCCGCCGTACCTCCACTAACCGTATTGGCGGTGGACGACGATAGCCTTGTGCTTATGAACACTGTGTTGATGCTGGAGGATCTCGGGCACAGGGTGATAGAGGCCAATTCAGGGCAAGAAGCCCTCCGGCTTCTCGAACACGGACCGCTGCCCGACATTTTGATTACCGATCACGCTATGCCCCAGATGACAGGTGCGCAATTAGCCGGGGAGGTGATCGAACGCTACCCTGGGCTCCACGTCGTGCTTGCCACCGGATATGCTGAACTGCCGGGCGGCGAGGCGGCGGCGTTGCCACGGTTGTCTAAGCCATTCAGTCAGGAGCAATTGAGTGATGCTCTGGCTGCGGCAATAAGGCCAGATCAATAGTACCGAACGCGAGCTTTATCTAGAACGGCTTCGAGGCCGCACTTTACCGGCTCATCCGCGCGCTGTAAACATGGGGCTAGACGACGCAACGCCTTCGCAGCGTCAAGCTCGAATAGCTTTGCAGATCGACTATAGGGTAGGCCCAGCCTTTAACCGCTGGGGCGGCCCAGATCGTTCCTTTAAGAGGCGCGCGAGATGGTGTTTGGACGGACGTCGATTATTTTGAATCCGGAGACGTCTGTCTCAAGCGCCTGAACCTGTTTGTTGAGTTTCAGCACTATCTGATCCACTTTTTCATTTCGCGTTAGCTCACCAAATCCGACCTAATTGTGTGCAAACGTCTTTATTCGCCCTGAGTGGATCACGGCGAAATGGAAAAAGTGGGGGTGCGGACGAAAACTTGGACCACCAGGAGGTAGTTCATGTATTCCTACGCAGACAGACTTCGAGCCGTTGAGCTTTATATCAGGCTTGGCAAGCGACTTAACGGGACCATTCGCCAGTTGGGTTATCCCACAAAGAATGCGCTGAGGGGTTGGTACCGCGAGTACGTACAGCATCTCGACCTGCGTATTCAGCCGGTAGCTCGAGCGCCAAAGTATTCCGAGAGTCAGAAGCAGGCGGCACTTGAGCATTACCGCACCCATGATCGTTGCATCTCTGCGACGATGAGGGCGCTCGGCTATCCTGGTCGAGGAACTCTGACCGCATGGGTACGGGAGGCCTTTCCGGAGACGCGAACATCGATGGTGGGTCGATCGTGGCGCCCTGCCTATCCCGCAGCGGTGAAGCAAGCTGGTGTCATCGGACTATGTAGGGGAGATGAAAGCGCCCAACAGGTGGCTGACCGGCTGGGCGTCTGCAGGCCGACGTTGTACAACTGGAAAGACCAACTACTCGGTCATGAGGCTCCTTCCTCCATGAAACGCCGCAAAACCACCCCGCAGGCGCCGGAACGCGAGGAACTCGAGCGCCAGCTTGAAGCCCTCCAACGTGATGTTCGCCAGTTGCAACTCGAGCATGACCTCCTGAAGAAGGCCAATGAACTCCTAAAAAAGAACTGGGCGTCGATCTGCAGATCCTGAGTAATCGGGAAAAGACACAGCTGGTTGACGCCCTTAAAGATACCTATCGCTTGCCAGAACTGCTCGCCCAGCTGCAAATTGCGCGAAGCTCCTACTTTTATCATCGCACGCGCATGTGTCTGGCAGACAAGTATGCCGCCGTCCGGCACAGCCTTGCGGAAATCTTTGAAGCGAACCGTCGTTGTTACGGCTACCGCAGACTACAGGCGTCACTGGCCAGGAAGAGCGTGATCATCTCGGAAAAGGTTGTCCAGCGCTTGATGAAGCAGGAGCACTTGGTCGTGGCCAGACCGCGCCGACGGCGTTTCGGATCGTACTTGGGAGAAATAAGTCCGGCACCCGAGAACCTGATCAATCGCGACTTCCATGCGAAAGCGCCGAACGAGAAATGGCTGACAGACATCACCGAGTTCCAGATCCCAGCCGGGAAGGTGTATCTCTCGCCCATCATCGATTGCTTCGACGGAATGGTCATCAGTTGGTCGATTGGAACGCAACCAGACGCGCGGCTGGTCAATACTATGCTGGATGCAGCTATTGAGACCGTGACCGACGGCGAGGAACGGCCAATCGTCCATTCCGATCGCGGAGCCCATTATCGCTGGCCAGGCTGGCTAACGCGGATCAGCGAAGCGAAACTGGTTCGCTCAATGTCCCGAAAGGGCTGCTCACAAGATAACGCCGCATGCGAAGGCTTCTTCGGCCGATTGAAAACGGAACTATTTTATCCACGAGATTGGAAGGCCATCACAATCAAACAGTTCGTTGCCGAGGTAGACGCCTATATCCGCTGGTACAATGAGAAGCGTATCAAGATATCGCTGGGATCACTCAGCCCGGTCGAATATCGCAAGAGCCTCGGCCTTAACTTATAAAGCTGTCCAACTTTTTATCCGCACCCCCAGTGGATCAAATAGTGCTGAAAATGAACAATCTACCAGATGTCGGGCCTTTGCCATCGCATCGGGGTCGCCCTTCGCGTCTCGAACAGCCCTTCTTGCGGACATCAATTCCTTGACCAGTCTATTCCGTGTGGCTTCTTCTGCGGACAACGAAATATCGCCCATCAGACGTATCAAGATATCGGTCCGACATTCTCCTAGCGCCCGCCTTTGATCGCCTGGTCTAATATTCGCTCTGTTTCCAGATTGGATGCCAGCGACAGCATGTGGCAGTCGGCAATATCCACCAGTGCGCCGGCGACTTCGGTCTCTGCCCAACCGGCCATCACCGCTTGCTCGGCCAACTGTCTGAATGCGTCGGCAATTGCTTCCTGACAGTTCAGAAAGTGATCGGGATGCTCGGAAAGGCGCCTCAGCGCGTCCGTTCAGACATCTGCTGCATCTGCGAAAAGCAGTCCGAACGCGGTACGTGGCCACAGCGGCCGCATCGTTGTATTGGTTACTGGCTGCTCAAGATCATCTTTGATGTTTGGGGCGCACCGGCGTTCAGAATGGCAACGAAGTCCCTGAGCATCTGAACCCGGCGCGGACGGAAACTCTCCTCCGTCATCTGGATGTCGGCGATCCGGTCGACACGGAACTTGCGGAAATCCTGGCGCAGGCAACACCAGGCAAGCAACACCAGCGTCCTCTCCAGATAGACGATCGCCAGCGGCAGGACTTGCCGGTCGGTCCGTTGCTGCTCCGCGTCCACATAGCTTATCACCACGGCGCTTTCCTGCCAGCAAGCCTCGCGCAGAAGGCCGACATCGACGACCGGAGGATCGCGGCGCTCGAACCGATAGACCTGGGAGGCGGCATGCAGTGCCTGGCGTTGTAGTCGGTCGGACAGCGTTGCTGTGACCTTCGAAAGCACGGCACCTGCGGCCGCCGCGAGAGCCGGTTCACCCATGTGCCGCACCTCGGCAAGGCCGAGCACCAAGGCTTCGATTTCAAGCCGTGTGAACGTCTGCGGCGGCAAGGCGATGTCTTCCGTCAGTCTGTAGCCGAAGCCGCGCTCGCCATCGATGATGGCGCCCGCAGCGCGCAGGCTCTCGATGTCCCTATAGAGCGAACGCAACGACACGCCGGTCTCCTCGGCAAGGCGCGCGGCCGTGACCGGGGAGGAGAGTGCGAAGTGCCTGGAGCAGGCGGAAAAGACGATCACTACGAGCCATGACTTTGGAGGATAGAGCAAGCCTACTGACGGAAACTGGCAGTTGGCGGACTGTACAAGATCCGCATTGCCAAACGCAACCGAGGATCCAGACTATGCTGACGCTCTTTCACGCCCCCGCTCGCGCTCGACGCGTATCGTCACCTTGCTTCGCGAATTAGACGCCATCGACAAGGTGGCGATCGAGATCGTCGACATCACCCGCGGCGATGGCAGCGGTCGCGAAGATCCGAAGAACCCGCATCCGGAAGGCAAGGTGCCGCTGCTCGACCATGATGGCGTCGTCATCTGGGAGAGCATCGCGATCATTCAGTACCTGACGGATCTCTTCCCGGAAAAGAAGATGGCGCCTGTTGCCGGCGATCCGCAGCGCGGTCGGTATCTCAGCTGGCTCGCCTGGTATGCCGGCGTGGTCGAACCTGTACTGATCATGCAGGCAGCCGGGATCTCCCATCCATTTGTGGATTTTACCTTCCGCAGCCCGGCGGAACTTGCCGCACGCCTTGAAACTGCGCTCAAGGATAGGCCCTATCTGATGGGAGAGCGATACACAGCTGTCGATCTGCTGCTGCATTCGCCCTTTGCTTGGTACCCTGCAGCGACGCCGGATAGCGATGTGGTCAAGGCCTGGATTGAGCGTTGCGGCGAGCGGCCATCGCTGCAATGGACCGCCGACTATGACGCTCGCACCTTGGTTGCGGCTTGATCGCTGGCACTGGCCGCTCCGACCGGGCGGCCACTTTCGCGTGAGATAGATCGCGCTTTTCACCCCTTATGGCAAGCGGCTACGGAAGCATCGCGAGCACCATGATTCTGGCCGAAATATCAAGCGCCTAGTCTATCTGGACAAGGCGTCGTTCGTTCAGCTCCTTTCAAGAGCTTAACGATCAGCGGAAAGCCGTTACGTTATATGAAGAGCGCACATTGGAGTTCTCATGTCGACGTCACACACGAGTAAGAGCGTGGACGCAAGCGTTCCACTAAATATGCGTATTAAGCCGGCGACGCGCAATTTGATTGACCGTGCGGCTGAGTTGCTTGGCAAGACTCGCACAGATTTCATGTTGGAGGCGTCTGAACGTCGAGCTGAGGAAGTGCTGCTCGATCGTACGATTTTCACCGTGAGTCCCGTAGTCTATGCCGAGTACCTTGCTCGCCTTGATGCGCCCGCGCAGAGCAATGAGCGTTTGAAACGCACGATGTCCACCAAAGCGCCGTGGGACAAGGCGTGAGCATAACTGCGCCTCCTCCTTTGGCTGATCATCATGAGTTGGCCGAGTTCGATTCTGGCGTTTCTGAGCTGGACGATTGGCTTTGTCGACGAGCCCGTACCAACCAGGTAAGTGGCGCGTCACGTACCTTTGTTGTTTGCGAAGGAAGTCGTGTCATTGCCTACTACGCGCTTGCCTCAGGCGCGGTGAAGCCGCCAGAAGCACCCGGTCGTCTTAGGCGCAACATGCCGGATCCGATCCGAGTCGCCGTGCTAGGCCGGCTAGCTATTGACCGGTCATATCAAGGCCGAGGTATCGGTCGCGCGCTGGTCCGCGATGTGGGACTGCGCTTGCTCAATGCCGCTGAAATACTTGGCATCCGTGGCGTGCTCGTGCATGCAATTTCAGATGAAGCACGAGCCTTCTATGAGGCTGTCGGCTTCCTTCCTTCTCCGTCAGACCCAATGATGCTGATGATAGGACTAGGAGACCTCAATAGTGCGCTTGCCGACTAGTATGCAACTAATCACTCCGCTTAGGGTAGTCTTCACCTTTCGCTAAGATGCCGAGATTGCTCTAGAATGTGTGACACGGACTGAGGTGGCTTGCGTTCGAATCCGCTCAAGGCGAAGTATGCCGCATCAACGCGTTACCGGGAGAGGGTCGTAGCGTTGAATCGGGCGGCCAATGTGCTGGCGATCTTAAATCCAGCCTAACGCGCGCTCGTGGCCAATTCTCAGCGACGTCGGCCACGCTTCTCTGCCTCATCATCGAAGCCAGGTGGTTTTGTTTTTACCCAATTGACGAACTTCTGAATCGCGGGTCCTCGAGAATAGCTGAGTCCGTGGAACTTCTTTGCCAACGGGGCGTCCGTGAAGGCTGCATGTATGTGACTATGGCATATCCGGTGCAATGGCACCTTGATCTTGCCACCCTTACTCCTGGGAACAAGACGGTGGTCCTCGATCTGGTCGTCAGGTATTACCCGCTCGCAGAGCGGGCAGATGACGGGCTCCGACTCGACATCTTGCGAAGCGAAATCGTCTCTGTTCTTGCGTGCCATCGATTTGGTGTCTCTCTACAGGCTGTCAGACTGCGTCCGCGCCGCTTCGATAGACTATCCCGACATGCCGAAAACACCAAGCCGGTTTCAACAAGGCACCTGCGTTTGCGTCGGAGGAACAGATGGGAGTAAAGACGAGCAACTCGATTAGTCGATCCTAGAGACAAGCGATAGAGAATTATACAATATTGTCCATGAGTTGCGGCCTCGGTTTAGCAGGTCGTCGGTTCACAACTGTTCAAAGCTCCACGGATGCATTTCTCTAGTTGGGCTGCATTATGCTCTACAGTAAGGCCAGCCAAACGCTTACTTTCGCTTTTTCGGAACCTTTTCACTCGTTCGTGGGTGCCGCACGTAGCCTCGGAACACCAAATGCGCCGTCCGCTTTTGGAAGTATCGAGAAACAACCAGCCACAATTGTCGCCCTTACATTCCCGGATTAGGCGGCGATCATAGCGCCTCATGATCAACTCGGCCGCTGCTTCAGCAAAGAGGCCCGCCAGATCCGCCGGTTCTGTCAGCAGCGGCAACCACCGGTAGCCGGCATCTGTTTCGGATAAGACCTGTCGAGCGCGAGCCTGCTTAGCCACCTTGTGCACGCATTGAAACGCATCATGAGGATATAGCCGCTCTGTGTCTTCTGACAAGAAGACCGCGTAGACAGCCTCCCGAAGTTGCAGGGCGTCCTTCACTGCCGTAGCGGCTTTTCGAGGATGCGCTTTCTCTACCGCAAACAGCTCCCCTTTTGTGTCTCGTCAATGAGGCCAGTCCGTTGTGCCAGTATGATCATGTCACCGTACGATTGCAGGAGATCGGGTCCCCATTGCCCACGCCGGCTGTCGACCGTGTTAGTGAAATCCAATGCGGGGTGCCCGCCGCTCAGCGGCATATCGATCGTTGACGCTGCCATATCACCTTCGGAACAAGTTGGATGTCGCTTCGTTTGTAACGGTAATAATGCCATTATACCGTTACAGAATAGGATAGTCTTGATGTCTGCCTCGCGCAACCTGGCGAAATTTCTCGTCCTTTGTCTTGTCTGGGGGCTGACATGGATCGCCGTCAAAGTCGGAGTAAATGCCGTGCCGCCCATCCTATTTGCGGCGACGCGTTTCATGGCCGCCGGTGTGGTGCTCGTTGGATACAGCGTCCTCAGAGGGGGCCTCGTAGTTCCGCAAGGTGGAAATATGGTGCGGCTGCTGGTCGTAAGCTTGTTGATGATCACCCTTTGTTACGGCCCGCTGTTCTGGGGAATGAAATTTGTCCCTTCCGGGACGGCCGCCGTTCTGGAGATGTCCCTAACGCCGCTGGCCTTGCTGGCCTTCGGAATTGCGCTGGGCGAGGAGAGGTGGAGCTTGGTTCGCTTCTGCGCCATGGCGATTGGCGTCGTGGGGCTAACAGTTCTCTTCGCGCCAGAGATCATCGGCTCGGAGATCGGTTCTACGACAGTGTTCGGCCTGATTGCTGTGGCCTGGGCAGCGATCTCGTCAGCGTGGGGATCGGTTCTCGCGCGTCCCCTGATCGCGGACTACGGCAGCAAGTTCCTGTCCGGTTCGACGACGCTGATAGGCGGCAGCGGTCTTTTTGTGCTCTCGCTGATGATGGAGCCTGATACATTCGGGCCTATGGCGTCGCTGTGGAGTTGGCATGCCATTGCTGGGTGGCTGTTTCTTGTCATCTTCGGCTCGTTGATCGGATATAGCATCTACATGCAGCTATTACGCGACATCGGCCCTGCAAAAGCAGGCAGTTTCGCGTTTGTCTCGCCAGCAATAGCCGTTGCGGTCGGGGCTTTGCTGGCGGGGGAGGCCGTAACTCCCCTTGGTATCACGGGAATGATTTTGATGTTTCTCGCGGCGGGCGGCTGCTTGTTTGCCGACAAGCTCACCGTCCTTCTTTTGCCACCTGTGAAAGCAAAGGTGTAATTACAAACAGAGGAGAAGACGATTGCCGATTATTGCCACAGCTGGCTGGTCTATCCCGAAGAAGGAAGCGAACCGGTTTGCGCCTGACGGAAGCGGCCTGACCCGATATGCATCTGTATTCGACGGGGTCGAGGTCAACTCAACCTTCTACCGCCGACACAAGATGTCGACATTCGCGCGGTGGGCTGATTCCGTCCCGGACAGCTTCCGGTTTGCGGTCAAAATTCCCAAGGAGATTACCCACTCCCGCGAGATGAAGGACATCATTGAACCATTTAACACCTTTCTTGAAGATATTGCGCCCCTAGGAGCAAAGCGCGGTCCGCTTCTTTGCCAGCTACCCCCGTCACTGGCATTCAATGCCGACCAATTCGGCGGTGCATTTAAGGCAATGCGGCATGCCGATGACGGGCCTATCGTCATCGAAGTTCGCCATAAAAGCTGGGCATCGAAGGCGGCACTGGATCTGCTCAAGGATTACGCGATCGAACGGGTGCTTGCCGATCCTGCACCGGTATGGCCGGCGGAGGATTTCGACACACTGCCGAAATACGTCCGTCTGCACGGTAAGCCCAAGATCTACTACTCGAACTACACCGACGACGAGATCAGGTCGTTCTTAGACATTTCGGCGAGGGATGGCTGGTGTGTATTTGACAATACCGCCTCGGGCGCCGCCATCGAAAACGCTCTGACCATGCTCGAAAAATGCTGAGCGTCTTAGAGTCGGAGTCGAAAAGCCTTCAACGATATCGATACCTTGCGAGCCGTCTGGCTATCAGGCGAGTGGGGGCGATCATGATACATGCCTCGGCTGATGCGATGGAGCGCTCGACGTCCTTGGCCAATCTTCGGCATCTACCGAGCCACGCTGTGGCGCGGCGATCAGGATGAGACGCGAGCGACAATCTAGATGAGATTCTTATGTCGCGGTCTGGATGAAGGTATCATGTTGATTGTCGCTGGCAAGAGCTTCGTCGTGGTCTGATCCGTTCTTCGGTTGGAAGACCATCGGGCAAAGGCTTGCGCTTCGGCTTCTCGGACGCGTCGTCCAATTCCGGCAGAGGCGCTTTTCCGGAGCGCAGTTCAGCCTCGGCACGGGAGGCCTCAATCTCCTCCAGAATCAGCTCAAATTGTTCGATCTTCCGGTCGACCTTTTCCGAAGAGGCGCCATGTTGCCGATGTCGGAGCAGCTCCAGTTGCGCCCACAGAAGCCCGATAATGGAGTCGCGCTTGATGACTTCGGCTTCCTGGCTCTCAAGTTTCGCCGCCTGTTCCGCGACGAGTGCGCGCAAAGCAGATGGCTCGTCCTGACTGTGCAGCGGCGTTGTTTCCATACCCGCAAAGGTAGCCGATTTGCCCCTGGAGCGCCAGAATTTTACCCCGGATACCCCTGCAAAATATAGCTTTTATCCCGTTCGACCGGGAGCGGAAGTCCACGCCGGGCGTCGCCAATCGATCCCCTCAACGAGCATCGAAAGCTGCGTCTGCGTCAGGTGCGCCACGCCCTCTTTCGCCGTCGGCCAGGGAAAGTATCCGCGCTCCAAAATCTTGTAGAACAGGCAGAACCCTTGACCGTCCCACCAAAGAAGCCTGATCCGATCGGCGCGTTTTCCGCGGAAACCGAAGTTAGCACCGGAACCCGGTGCCTCCTTCACGACCGTCTCTTCCGGCGCCGATAGACCATCAATCCCCTGCCGCATATCGGTCACCCCGCAGGCCAGATAGACCCGTACATTCCCGGAAGGCCCGATCATGCCGCCTCCACGCAAGGACCAGTGAGGACAGCACCTCAAGATCCATGTCAGCCGGAACCCTCAAGCACCGACCGTTTCGTAGCGAGATCTCAATGACCGCCGGCGTCGGTGGCGTGTCAAGTACCGGTGTAGCGCTCACCTCCTCGGTGATTTCCACCGGAAGGAACATCGCCGGTCGCTCGACATAGCTGAATGACTGCCGCCACAAACGGATCTGGGATGGGTAGATATCATGCCGGCGAGCCACATCACCAATGCGAACACCAGGTTGATCCGCTTCTGCCAATATCCTCAGTTTCGCCTCGTCCGACCACCGACCTCTACGTTCACTGCCGGACATGATCTCCATGCGAGCCATGCAATCTCTTCGATCTGGTATTAATGTCAGCGCTAATGCTGGTTCCAATGCCAGAACATCGCCCGATTTGCCCGATCAGCAAAATCCGCTCACCGGACGTGTGTGGACGCTCCCTCGAATGCAAGCAAAATCTTCACTCAGTCTTGAACATTGGTCGGGTGCTGACGTGTGTCCGGCCTCTCGTTGCGACCTCAATAAGTCGCGGGCCCATATGGGAGTTCGCGGATCAGGTCCAACACGCTCACGCGCACTCAAGGTGCCGTCCGGCAGAACTGGTTTTCCTAATCCCGTCTCTTGACCGTTTGTCCATATCCTTCGTTCGACCTGCCTACACTCGCAATGGCGGTGAGAAGTCCTCTCCGCCAGAGCTGATCTTATGCTGCTAGCCTTTTCTCCTCGTAGCGACCTCCGTTTGTCATAAGCGCCCAAGCAATCCGCCCCATCCGATTGGCGAGTGCAACGGTGATCAGCATCGGCGGCTTTTTGCCAATCATGCGCGACAACCAAGAGCCTTCGACCGCTCCGCGCCTTGATGCCCAGCGAACGACCGCAGCTGCCCCAATTAGCAACAGTCGTCGAAGGTCACGCTGCCCCATCTTGGAGGTTTTGCCGAGCCGGGCTTTTCCACCAGATCAGTGCTGGCGCGGTGTCAAACCCATCCACTCAGAGAAATCTCGACCTCGCGTGAAAGTCTCTGCAGGCGGAGCTAAAGCTTCGAGCGCTGTTGCAATGACAGGTCCAATTCCCGGAATGCTCATGAGCCGCTTGGCAACATCATCCTGCCGTGCCCTTCGGCCAATCTCCTGATCGAGTTCCCGGACTTTATCAATGAGTGCCCGCAATGTTGCAACCAATGCTAAGCAGGGCGCGCGGCCTCCGTCAAGCTTGAGCCATCGTCTTCAACTTGACTGATAAGAGTACCGACATGCGCGGGGCCTTGTGGAGCGGTAATTCCGAACTCTGCCATCAGACCACGCAAAGCATTGATAATTTGTGTCTTTTGCCTCACGAGAAGGTCTCGTACCTTAAATACCGTCGCTGAAGCCTGCTTCTCCTGACTTTTGACTGCCACAAAACGCATCGTTTGGCCGCATCGCCGCCTCACAGATGGCTTTTGCATCGGCCGCATCATTCTTCTGACGCTTCACAAAGGGCTTCACGTAAATCGGCGCGATCAGCTTCACCTGGTGCCCGAGCTTGGCAATCTCGCGCCCCCAATGGTGGCTTCCGGCACATGCTTCCATCGCAACGATGCAGGGATCGATCTCCGATAGGAAGTCGAGCAATTTCTTACTCGGAATCTTTCGCCGGAAAAGCACCGAGCCATCAACGCTTGCGGCGTGAACTTGAATTATGCTCTTGGCCAAATCCAGGCCGATTATGCTAACCTTTTCCATGGGCGCTCTCCCTTCTAATGGTTCCAACACAACCATTCTGGCACAAAGATGCCGTTGAGTGGGAGCGTCCACCCCATGGCTCACCGTGAAGGCGGGCGCGTTGGAAAAGCAAACGTGTGAGGTCTGCGGCATGGAAGCAGTCGATGCCCATCACGACCAATACGACGAGCCTTTAAGGGTACGGTGGTTATGCCGCCAGCACCACACCAGGCTTCAGTTTCGTCAGCAGCGAGACCCCGTGGTCAAGCACGCCGTTGTGCACTATGGCGTTTCGGTTGTGTAGCCCGTCGTATAGAGCACGCGCAGGCCCCGCCGCGTTTCCACGGCTAGCTCTGCGAGCTGTCTGTCCTTCATCTCAGGCATGACGATGTCGGTGAACAGAGGTTCGACGTGGGGCTGCAGCTCGGGCTTGAGGGATGCCAGATAAGCGATGACGAGCGCAGTATCCATTTTCGGTCCTTGGGTCCATGGCCAGGGTTGCGGCCTATTAACTGACCGGCGGGCGTTCGTTCCGATCATCGCTTGTACCAGTGCCGAGAAATAAGGGCGGTCTGTGATGTTGGTCGGCTTGAAGTCGCTTGAAGTGACATTTGACTATGTCGATGCTAGATCAATTCGAATGACATGCCGGAGCAATCTCCTTGACTGACGACGACGCAAAGGCGGGCGAACTGCAATGGGAAAACGCACGGCTGAAAGCGGCGCTCGCTGCGGTCGGGGAGTTCTCTGGACGAATGACGGCAGCGGCCGCATGGTCGAGTCACAGCCAGGCTGGGAAAAGCTGACCGGGCAGAAACCGGAAGAATTGGAAGGCTTTGGCTGGACAGCCGCCATCCATCCCGATGACGTCCAACCGACAATCGCCGCTTGGAACGATGCGGTGACAAGCTCGACGCCTTTCGTGTTCGAACATCGCGTTCGACGCGCCGACGGAGAATGGCGTCGCTTTTCCGTTCGCGCGCTGCCAACGATCGACGAGGATCGTAGCGTGGTCGAATGGGTGGGCGTCCATACCGACGTGACCGAACAACGTGACGTCGCCAAAGCCTTGGCTGAAAGCGAGGACAATTACCGCAACGCTGTCGAACTCAACCCGCAGACAACATGGACCGCGCGGCCGGACGGTCAGCTTGACCGCGTAGCTGAACGCTGGCGGGAATGGACTGGCGGCAGCGGCCTCGGCTCGTCATGGGGAGAAGCGATGCACCCGGATGACCTGGAGCGTTCGGTCGAAGTCTGGACGCGTTCGGTGACCACGGGTGAGCCATATGACATTGAGCACCGTGCCCGAATGGTGTGCGGCGAATATCACTGGATGCATTCGCGCGCCTATCCCCGACGCGACGAGCAGGGCCGCATTGTCAAATGGTATGGCTCGACCGAGGACATCGAAGAACGCAAGCGCGCTGAAGAAAAGCTGCGCGCCAGCGAGGAACAGTTCCGTGGGTTTGCGCAGGCCGTTCCGAACCAGATTTGGACGGCAACACCGGACGGATATCTCGACTGGTTCAACGACCGCGTCTACGACTACATGGGCGTCGACCCAGGATCGCTCGATGGTACGGAAGCATGGGCGGTGAATGTTCATCCGGACGATCAGACAACAGCCGCCAACGCTTGGCTGCGTTCGCTTCAGACGGGCGAGGTCTACGAAACCGAATTTCGAATCCGTAGCGCAGCCGGCGCGTACCGATGGTTCCTCGTACGCGCCGTTGCTGTGAAATCGGGCGACGGCAGGATAGCCCGATGGATCGGCACGAATACCGACATCGAAGACAGCAAACGCCAGACGGAAGAACTTGCGCGCTTCGCCGCCACGCTTGAAGAGCAGGTGCTGATGCGCACCGGAGAGCTGATGGCTGCGGAGGAGGCTCTGCGTCAGTCACAGAAAATGGAGGCGGTCGGTCAACTCACTGGCGGACTGGCGCATGATTTCAACAATCTGCTGGCGGGTATTTCGGGTAGTCTTGAACTTATCCAGCGTCGCACGGCAAAAGGGCAGTTCGACGGTCTTGAGCGGTATGTCGCCGCAGGTCAGGAAGCGGCTGCTGCGCCGCAGCGCTGACACATAGACTTTTGGCGTTCTCCCGTCGTCAGACGCTCGATCCAAGGCCGACAGACATCGATCGTCTGATCGAGGGCATGGCGGAGATCGTCAAGAACACCATTGGTCCGTCAATTGCTCTGGAGATCGATGCGGTCGATACCCCTTGGCCGGTCCTCGTCGATCCTAACCAGCTCGAAAACGCGCTCCTCAATCTCTGCATCAATGCACGGGATGCACTCCCGGATGGTGGTTCGATATTCGTGCGGACCCGCAACTTGGCTCTCAGTCGACGCGACGTCTCCGGCCTCGACATCGCGCCGGGAGATTACCTTGCTGTCTCGATCGAGGACGATGGGGTCGGGATGTCGCCCGAGACGGTCGCAAGGGCCTTCGAACCATTCTTCACGACGAAGCCGACCGGGCTCGGAACCGGGCTCGGTTTGTCCATGATCTACGGGTTCGCCCGTCAGTCTGGTGGGGGTGTAAGAATTTCATCGAAAGACGGCGAGGGCACGAATGTGACACTCTACCTTCCACGTCACGAGGTCGCCGAAGCGCCCGAAGTGGTCGAGGAACAGACGATGGAAGGGATGTTTCCGCCGAGCGGCCACACGATCCTCGTGATTGATGATGAAGCTTTGATAAGAATGCTTGTCGTCGACACCCTCCAGGAGCTTGGGTACGAAACACTTGAAGCCGGGGATGGCCCCCAGGGGATGAGACTGCTGCGCTCACATGCACGCATCGATCTGTTGGTAACGGACGTCGGCTTGCCGAACGGCATGAATGGTCGGCAAGTCGCCGATGCGGCTAGAGAACTGCGTCCGGGCTTGAAGGTTATGTTCATGACGGGCTATGCCGAGAACGCCGTTCTCGATCGTGGCCATTTGGACGCCGACATGCAAATCATGACGAAGCCGTTCCAGATGGACGATTTCATCCAACGTATCCGGGACATGGTAGGGCAGGTCTGAGCATAGCAAATCCTGAATTCCCGATCATTGATGCGACGACCAGGGAAATTCAAAAACTGGTCGCGTGTTTCAAAACAGATATTCCCGTACATGCGCAAGTACTCGTCCCTCCTGGACGCTTCAAGAAAGATGGCTTCTGGGTTCTTAAGGTCGCGTTCATACGCCGCGATATTATCCGCATCCAGAAGTTTGGGCAAAATGTCCATGGCTTGGGGAACGCTTCTGCCTTCAAGCCAATCAGCTGCGAACGACCCAAGCGCGTAGCCAAAGATCGGTGAAGCCAAGCTCACACTCGCCTTGTAAGGGCTTTGCGCATCCTTTAATTCTTCAACCGCATCAGGCTCCCCGTCGATGCCTCCGAGGAATTGTGCGGGAGAGGCCTTCCCTGCCTCCCTCAGTGCCTTCAACGCTCCAATCACCACTGTATCAGCTCCCAACACGACATCGACCTTGGGGTGGGCCAGCAGGATGAGCTTCATCATCTCGTACCCTCCCTCGACGTTGACAGGGCTGGGGAAATATCCGCGACGATGCGCACATCGGGTAATCTCCCTAAAACGTCGCGCATGGCCTTGAACCGGGGTGCGAGAAACTGAAGGCTGTCGTGGGTCAGAAGAACGACGTTGGCCCGGCCATCCAGCTTCTCAATGATGAATTCGGATGCAGCCTGAGCGAGGCGCTCTCCGGTCAGATACTGCGGAGCGTTGAGGATGGTTACGGCCGGAGGTGGAACCACCGTTCCGACATAGGTGCCTTTTGCGATCGCAGCCAGAAGGGACGGTGCGAGGGCGAGCGCATCGATGGGGGCTGCAACGAGAGCGCCCGCGTTGTTCGCCACCGCGGCATCGGCTGCCGCCACCATTTTCGAAGAAGCGTCCTCAGCGAGCTCATCGGTGAATTTCAGGCCCCGGCGTTCAGCCGCCTGCGCCAAACCGAATTTGACCCCTTCCATGAACTGGCGGTCATTGTCCTGCAGAAACACGAGGCTTCGATCTAAGCCAACGGGAGGCTTGCAGGTGGCAGCCTTGCTGTCGAAGGCAGGCAGCTTGAGCGGCGTAGTGATGCCTTCCGCCTTAACCGGGTAACTGCCAAAAACCGCGTAGAAACTCGCCATAATGAATGCAGAGGTGATAGGTCGTGAAATCATGGCGGCGGCAATCTTTTCAAGAAGAGAATGATGCGTGTCAGGGACGATAGCGGTCTCGCCTCATGAGGGCGCCGTCGGAAAAGAGAGGCTCGCGCTGGTTCCGGGAGAACGCGTCAGATATACGATCGTCGCCCCCATGCTCGAAGCCATGGCGTTCACGATGCGCGTTCCAAGCCCGGTCCCCTGCGCGGGGCTGCCTTCGCGCCGACCGATACCATCGTCTTCAACAGTCAATATTCCGAAACCATTTCCCTGTCGGGCCAATACGACCCTGATCTCCCCGGCTTGATCGGGATAGGCGTACTTCACCGCGTTCATCACCCATTCGGAAACGATGACCCCAAGATTGACGCTCGCATCGGTTCTTAGCTTCATCGGTTCGAACTCGTACTTAAAAGAGATCGCGTTGGAAGACGCAGCTGTCATTTTGAACTGATCGAGTAGTCCTATAAGGTATTCGTCAAGCGCGACTTCCTGCCCGTCCCCGGCCTCATAAAGACGCCTGTGCACCATCGCGATGGCCTGAACGCGGGCTTTCGTTTCTTCCAAGGCGCTCTTTGCGTGATCGTCGGTCAGCGTGCGGGCTTGCAGCGTTATCAGTGAACTCACCAAGGTAAGGCTATTGGCTACGCGATGGTTGACTTCGGCGAGCAACACCTCGGCGCGGTCTTTGGCAGCGCGCATCTGATCGGTCGCGACGGCCAGCTCGGCGGTTCGCTCGGTGACCCTCTGCTCCAGTTTGTCGTTCGATCGAGACAGTTCGCGTTGGGTGTTTTTCAGTTCTCGGGTGTATCTGATGACGATGTAGATCGCTCCACCCGCAAGCGCGAGCATGATAGCGCCGTTGACGGCCGACACCAGCTGGAGCCATACCGCGTTCCCGGTCTGCTCGTTCACGAGCTCGGCCAGCCGATCATCAGCTGCCAATGTGATTCCCGTCACGAAGACGTTGATCTCATCCATCTGGAGTTTGCCGCGGTTCGTGCGGATCAGCGAAAGCGCTTTGTCTCCCTCGCGCGCTTTCTTTAGCGCGATGCTTTCATCCATCTCCGACACCTTGGCTCGGGCGACATCACTTAGCCGCTCTACCGCTGCCGACAGGTCCGAATAGTCGCTCAATGCATCCGGCAGTAACGCCACGGCAGCTTTGGCCTTTTGCTTCGCCTGGTCGTACGGCGACAGATAGACCTCATTGTCGGTATAAAGAAAACCGCGCTGGCTGGACTCCGCCGCCTGCAGGGCCGATCGCAGGTCTACGGCAATCGATTTCGCGTCCCTGGCCTCCAAGACGGCGTCCGACAGGTCTTGGGCGCGGGACGACAGCCACACGGAAGATCCGATGATGGCAAACAGGGCGGCGATGCCCAGGATGACGAGGGCGAACGTGGAACTGACAAACTGACGCGTGCTAATGGGCATTATGAACCAATGACAGAAGACCAAGACTAATGCGAGTCGTGTGCCTGTATTCCGTCAGCCACCGGCAAACGCGTTACATCACGGCCATTCTGACCGCTTGAACGCGTATACAAGACGACACATAGTCGCCATACCCGTTGAGCGCGACAGGGGTGACCCCAAAACCAAGTGAAAATTGCCACATACAATGTCAACGGCGTCGACGGGCGCCTGATGTGTTCATCCGATGGCTGGATGAGGCGAAGGCGGACGTCGTCGTTCTCCAAGAGCTGAAGGCGCTGAATGCCAAGCTTCCCGGGCATCGTCAACTTAACGGAATGTGGAATTCGATGTGCGATGACGGGGCATGCCACATCGTGACCCGCTCTATCGCCGCCATCGCTTTCCCGCTGAAATCATTGCTCACGCCGTGTGGCTTTATTTCCGTTTTCCTCTCAGCCTGCGGATGGTCGAGGACTTGCTGGCTGCTCGTGGGATCATTGTCTCCCATCAGACAATCCGGCAGTGGGCGGAGAAATTCGGCCGCACCTTCGCCAACGAGATCCGCCGTCGATCATCCGGTCGGCTCGGAGATAAATGGCACCTCGATGAGGCCGCCATTTCGATTCGAGGCAAGAAGCACTGGCTGTGACGCGCCGTTGACCAGGACGGTTCGTCTTGGAGGTGCTGGTGCAAAGCCGCCGAAATGCCAAGGCGGCCAACCGCCTGATGCGCAAGCTCTTGAAGAGCCAGGGTCGAGCGCCGCGTGTAATGATAACCGACAAGCTTCGATCTTACGACGCTCCAAAGCGGGAGATCATGCCCGGTGTTGAGCATCGTTCCCACAAAGGCCTGAACAATCGGGCGGAAAATTCTCACCAACCAGTCCGGCGGCGAGAGCGGATCATGAAGCGCTTCAAGTCACCGCGACATCTACAACGCTTCGTCTCCATTCATGACCCGATTGCCAACCTGTTCACCTCCAGCCATCATCGCGAATTGCGTTCAGCGGCGATGAACCTGTGGGTGAAAATCGCCCGATCATGACCGACGAAATCGGCCAGCGCCGTGGTTTGCCCTCATTGTAGTTAAGTTTACGATGTCCTCTGTTGCCAGGTCTGTGGCATCGTCCAGCGCGTTGGGCCGGGCCGGAGGTGCTTCACATGACAAGTCCCCATACAAAAGGATTTTTGGTTGAGAATGGGTTGTGGGGAATTGCGGGCAGGGCAAGGCCCCGCCGACAATCAACCCGTTTCGTTCGCGCTATGTCTCACCAAATCTTAAATCGTCTGTGCAATTGTTCTGTACCGCCGCTAAACGTAGCGACGACCTAACGCAATAAGGTCTTCCCATGAAAAAATTCGCTTTGGTTTGCATCCTCACTTTTGCTGGCCCGATTTTTGCCAACGCCGCGACGCTTGATTTCCCGTCAGACGCCCCTGTGGCCAGCATTACCATTCCGGATAGCTGGCAGCCGGAGGGAACCGCAACGGGCGTTGTTGCAACGTCGGACGACGGTGCGGTATTTTTTCGACTGATGTTGCGACCGAGGAATCGATGGACCAAGTGGTTTCCGATGCTGTCGATTTCCTGACGGAAAATGGCGTCAAAATCGACACCAGCACACAGAAGCAGACGCCGGCTACAATATACGACGGCCTTAGCATCTCAATGGTCGAATGGGAAGGTACAGATAAGGACGGCCCGGTGAGCGTTAGTTTAGCTTTTGTCGTGCCGAAGGAAGACACGGCTGTGGTGGTCACCTATTGGGGCAGCAAAGGAGCCGAGGACAAGCACCAGGACGCCATTGTCCAGATGCTCCTTTCGATCCGAGCGACAAACTAGTTCATTTCCGTAGCGAGGCTGGTTGCGCCATCGGAGGTTCCCGTGTTCCGAAATGTGCTTGTGCTTTTGCTGCTAAATGTTTGTATTTGCGTCGCTTCCACGGCAGAAGCTTCCGATGCGATTGCCTCTGACCTGTGCCTGTTGCCCGTAAAAATGGTGAGCCCATAGGGGAGGATATGACCGCGACGTGGCGCATGGTCACGAAAGTCGTTGTGATTGAGGGTATTGAGAGGCCGATCATCTATCCGTTGAACCGTGGCGGCGTTTGGACCATCAGCCACAACTACTCGTTCTCACAATTTAGAGGCGAGTTTCCCGACAATGCATTCCATGACCATTTTGCGAGAGACCCGGTTACCGGATCAACCGTGGAAACAAGCCCTTTCAAGGGCGTTTTCGTGATCCAACCCGGCGCAGCTGCATTCACTCCTTTGTACAAACCCGATCGCGCTCCGCTTCGTAGTCCTGGGCAAGCGACATATGTGGGCCGCTTCAAAGGAACCGTAATTTATGATCCTCCTGGCCTGTACCTCCTGGATCGTCAGTTTCGGTTGCAGAAACTCCCCTCCACAAACACATTACGGAGGGCGTCCAATTGCTTATCGATCTGCCGGTCATCAAGGCACTGCTGATTTCTTCTGGTAACAGCGTTTTTCTAAGTGACGATAGTGGGCATACCGTTCTTCTGGCCACTCTGCAGAAGTGGGATACGGTCAAGCACGCGGTTGTGGCGTCTTCTAGAAGGATAAAGATCAGGGCAAATTGGAGCGAATTCGAGATAGCTTCTCCCGCCCGCGACGCCTCAGGTCATTGGGCTCTTGCCGTTCTTAAAGCGTCAAATTCTAACAGCCTAAGTTCACCTCTTCGACGTTGTCCTTATAGTCGACCTTGGGATCAACTATAGGGACAACGTCGACAGATCCACACATCGGGTCCAGTTCGACCTTGAATCTGCCCATATGAGCGCTTTTGGATGGGCACGTCGCGACGCCTCCCTTCACTACCACTCATCCAGCACTAGGTGTTGGAACACCGACGGTGGACACGGATGTCCCGGATTAAGAAGCAAAGGCAGTCGCCGAGTGCCTGGATCAATAAAGACGGACAACACGCAAGCCGATGCCGGAAAAGAAGAGGTTTCGCCGCGCGATGACACCGCTGAACATTCCACCGGAATCGAGAGCGATGGTCCCAACTTTCAACGAAGCGGGCGTGCCGTTCGAGAACTCGTGTCAGCGATGCGCGACGATCTCGGCACGATCTGGGTGCGCAGCAAAGCCAGGCTTCTGCAGGCAACTGCCCATCTGAACGAACGATCAAGGACCTTCGAGACCGCGCCGCTGCGGTCGAAACTTGGCAGGTCGATGGCGCACCTGGCTGCGCTTTCGAGCAGCGCGTGGACAAGGCTATCTGGACTTCGCAACAAAACGCTCTCCTGGCGATCGTTGAAATGGGAGGGGTGGCGATCCTGGCGCGGTGTTTTCGCTCTGGCTTCACTGAGCTGTCTCGTCGTTCTGGCCAGCCTTTTTTCTGGGCTCTGAAGGACGTCCCTTGGGCGGAAATCGCTGACGGATCCCTGAAGCCGACCATTGTGCTCGAAACAGCAGATGGTCAGCCCTTGGTCCGGCAGGGACCGTTCCAGGGTCCCCATGCAAACTATGAAGAATTTCCTCCGCATCTGCTGGACGCGGTCCTCTCGATCGAGGATCGGCGCTTCCTCGATCATTATGGTATCGACCTGAAGGGGATATCCCGCGCACTCGTCCGAAATTTCCAGGCCGGCGAAGTTGTGCAGGGCGGCAGCACGATCACCCAGCAACTGATCAAAGTCCTGTATCTGGAAAGCGATCGGACCGTGAAGCGCAAGCTCCAGGAAGTGGTCATCGCATTCTGGCTGGAATGGAAGCTCGGCAAGCAGGAGATTCTGGCACGCTACCTGAACGCGGTCTATCTCGGCGCCGGCGCCACGGGAATGCCGGCGGCGGCACGCATCTATTTCAATAAGGACGTTGGCGCACTCGACATCAGGGAATCGGCGATGTTGGCAGGTCTCCTCAAGGCGCCGAGCCAGCTCAATCCGATCGACAATTTCGAGGGCGCGAGACAGCGCACGGTGACCGTCCTCGACGCCATGGTTGAAAATGGCAAGCTGAACGTTGCAGAAGCAACGGCCGCAAAAGCCGAATTCGCTGCATTGGACGTGACAACGCCGACGCCGCGTTCCGGCAGCTGGTTTGCCGACTGGGTTTCCGGGCAAGCCCGCGAAATTGCAGGCGCCTCGACCGGTTCGATCACGGTGCGCACGACCCTCATCCCGCGCCTCCAGCAAGCCGCGGAAACGATAATCAGCCGTGCGCTGGACAAGGAAGGAAAAGCTCTCGGCGTATCGCAGGCCGCTTTGGTGGCGATGACACCGGACGGCGCCGTCGTCGCAATGGTCGGAGGACGCGACTACAAGGCCAGCCAATTCAACCGGGCTGCCACGGCCATGCGTCAGCCCGGATCCACGTTCAAGCTCTTCGTCTATTATGCTGCCTTGAAGAAGGGTTATGGCCTGCGTGATCAGATCATCGACGAGCCCATAACAATCGACGGCTGGTCGCCCGAGAATTCCGGCGGTGGCTTTCGAGGCCGTGTTACACTCGCGGAGGCCTTCGCCCGCTCTCTCAACGCCGCGACCGTTGCCCTCGCCCAAGAGGTCGGAATAGAGAACGTCGCTGCGGCGGCCAAAGAGCTTGGCATAGACGCGACCCTGACCAATGGGCCAGCGCTGTCGCTTGGAGCGTCGGAGGTGAGCCTGCTGGATCTAACGGGCGCCTATGCATCTGTACGCGCCGGGCTATCCCCCGTTCAGCCGTGGGGCGTGATCGATTTTCAGGCGCAGGCGCAACCGCGTGCCTTTCGCATCGGGCCGCAAGTCAAACTTTCGGTGGATATTTCAGAGTACCAGCAAGATCTCGTTCAGCTTCTTCAACTGGTCGTCGAGCGTGGGACCGGACGCGAAGCCTCTCCGGGGGTATTTGCGGCGGGCAAGACAGGCACAAGCCAGAACAACCGGGATGCTTGGTTTGTGGGCTTCACCGAACCACTGGTCGCCGGTGTCTGGGTCGGTAACGACGACGGAACTCCAATGAAGGGCGTAACCGGCGGCGATTTACCTGCCGGAATTTGGCGCGAATTCATGCAGGCCGCTATGGCCGAACCCGCGCCCTCTGCCGATCTCGAAGATCAGACGTTAACGGGAGAACAGGAGCCCTCGGCGGCCTGCAATATTCGGGCCTGCGCGCAAACCTATCGCTCTTTCCGTGTTTCGGATTGCACTTACCAACCCTACCGCGGCGAACGACGGCTTTGCGAAAAATAGCGTGGCAATGCTGGCGCGATGAAGGTTGACCGTGGCTTCTAACCCGGACGCCGGAATGAGCGGAAGCGCTGATGTCGAGCGGCCGTCGTTAGGAAGCTTTCAAAGTGACAGAGCATCTCTGTATTGCGCCAGGGCCGGCATCCGTATCCTTCGGTATGCAGCCTCAGCAAATCCGTAAAGACCAAATGCAAGCAGGCCGAGCGCAACGAAAGCATAAAGCAGCGCTCCAAAGGGAGTTGGCGTACCCATGCCAGGGCGTCGGACATCCCGCCCGCCTGTTCGGGATCCACTGCAAAAGCGGCATAGCAGAAAAAGGTACCAGTGATGACGAAGATAACGCCACGGGCGACCAAACCGTAAAGGCAAATCCAGTCTATGACGGTCCCGGCAGTAGCTGGAATGTCCATGTATTTGCGATAACCGTGTCGATAGCCTTTCATGATCTGGGCCACGCCGGCGCCAATGACAGCGAGCCCAACTCCGGCAAGGAGATAGCGTCCGAACGGTTGAGCAATGACCCACGCACTGATAGCCTCCTCTCCGCCGGACTGAGTGCCACTACCCGAGCTCAGCGCTTGGCTGGCTGCAAAGGTTGCCAAACCCAAATGGGTTATCCCGCTAATCAGCATTCCAGTCCTGATGGTGTAGCCCTTCACGGTGTTTGGATGCCCATCTGCGTTGGCGAACGCCTGAACCAGGCGCCACGCAATAAACCCTCCAAGGCCTACAGCGATCAAACCAAGCCATATCCTGCCCAGCGGCTGTTCCAGAACAAGTTGCAACGCAGATTTGGAGCTTGGGTCGCCCCGCCCAATGACGCGAAAAGCGCAAGTCCTGCGACCAGGACATAAACAAGTCCGCGTGCCGCATAGCCGGAGCGCGCCAGCCAATGAAAAGAGAATCGTTCGGTCATGACGCCTCGACAGGGGCTAAATTTGAACTTGGCTCTATTTGTCCCTTCGGCGAATGGCAACAGGACCGGCGCAACTCGATATTTCCAGGCGGTCACAATTTCGGTCTGTGTCGGCCCAGATTGTAAGCGAGTGAGGTTTTATGCTGCTATCGCTTCGTGGAGAGCAGATAACTCGGCAAGCACCCTTCGGTTCCCCCTAGGGAATCTTGACGCTTTAAAATCATCAGTTGACCCTGTTCCCAGCGATGGAAATAGCACCGTTCGGCGCCGGAGAACCGCACCGTTTCCAACTTAAGTTTCAGAACATCACCCGCTTGCGGCTGCCAACTCCGCTGAAGTAGGACTTTGGTCTGCCACAGATCGGGCATAGGTCTAATAGGTTGCCGGTGCGTGCAGCCTGCTGGAACCATTTAATTGCGTGGGTATTCCTTTGCCGAGGATCATTAAGCGATCCCGCAAGGAGAACACCATGAAGAAACTTATTATCGCAACAGCGGCTATCGCCTTTTCTGCAACGTCGGTATTCGCCCAGGAAACGAAGCCTGCCAGCAGCCCTGACGGCGACACTCCGGTCGTCGCTACACCCACTGATCAGAATGCGACCGCACCCGTCGAGGGCGCTAATAGCTTCACTGAAGAACAAGCTAAGGAGCGCATCGTTGAAACAGGGTATGGAGATGTCACCGAGCTGAAGCTTGACGACCAGGGTGTCTGGCAGGGCAAGGCGACCAAAGACGGAAAATCCGTAATGGTGTCGATGGACTACCAGGGCAACATCGTCGCCAGGTAAGCGCGATTGAACAGTATCGAGGAGAAATTCTATGACAAAAACAGTTACCGGTCTTTTTGACACCTATTCTGATGCAAGCTCGGCAGTGGGCCAGCTCAAAGTGGCAGGGATTCCCGACAGCGACATCAGCATCGTCTCCAACAACTCGGACGGACGCTACACGGACAACGAAAGTGACGCCGCCGAAGATGCGGGCACTGGCGCTGGCATTGGAGCAGCAGTTGGTGGCGTCGGCGGTCTGTTAACCGGTCTCGGCATCATGGCGATCCCAGGCGTCGGCCCGGTTGTTGCGGCCGGCTGGCTTGCAGCTACAGCTGCTGGCGCTGTGACCGGTGCAGTGGTTGGTGGTGCCGCAGGTGGGATTGTCGGAGCACTTACGGATTCAGGCGTCGATGAACGCGACGCCCATGTATACGCAGAAGGCGTTCGCCGTGGCGGTACCTTGGTCACGGCCAAAGTCGATGACGCCCGCTCGTTGGAGGCCGAAGCCATTCTCCAGCGCTCGAATTGGGTTGATCTGCCCACGCGCCGCACCGCCTATTCAGGTGAGGGCTGGACCTCGTTCGATGATAAGGCCGATCCATACTCGCAGGCGGAAATTGCTGCTGAGCGTGCGCGCTATCCGGGCCGGGCGTCAATGTAGCATCTCCATGTTTTCGATATGAGTGACGGGCCCCCATCTGGGTCCCGTCTTCAAACCCAGAAGGCTAGTTCGTTTGCAGACTAACACCCTCGCGCCGGACCGGGGAAACGCTTCAGACCAAACTGCCTTTGGGCAAGTTTGGGGTGAGATTCTGCCGACGCTCAGCAGCTAAGAACCGCGTGCCTGCATGCTCAAGCTAGTATAGCCGTAAATCCCCAGAGCTGATCCAAAGCCATCTACGTAAACGCAAGAAGCCTGCTGGTCGCGGCCCATCGCCTATGCGATGCACAACTCAATCGGCGATAACTGGCATGTCAGCCATCGGGCATGGGCACGTGTCCATGGCGTGCGGCCGGTATAGATCCGGCCCTGACGCAGGAGAAAAGACTGAAGTTGCTGACGCGCTTGCTTCAGCGCGTCGTTGGCAGCCTCGCGGGCCCGCCCCAGGTCGCGGGTCGCCTCATGGCTTTCATCTGGAACCCAGAGAGCGGTCAGCTCGCCCGCTCGGTGCAGTCGTGCTAGGCTTACGGCATCGCGGCGGTTGGTCTTCACCCGGTCGCCCGGTCGCTTGGGCACCAGCGACGGCCCCACCATCACGCAGTCATGCCCCAATTCAATAATCTGGAAAAGACTGTAACCCGTCGGACCCGCTTCGTAGCAAAAGTGAAGCTTCGGTCCTCGCTTGGAAAGCTTGGCGACCATCGACGCCACCGACGCCGGCTCCGACGAAATGTCGCCGAAAAACCGCACCTCGCCGTTGCGACCGCCATCGGCAACCGCTACTGAAATCTTCAGCTTCGACGTATCCACGCCAATGAAAATTACGCTATCTTCTTTCATGGTTCGCCCTCGCTAAGCATGGGGCTCGGCTCCGGCCCAATCCAGAGCAACCGCCGAATTTAGCTTACCGCGGGGGCGCGCCACGCTCATCCTGCGAACATACGGTCTAATCGCAGCTGGCTGAAAGGTTAGTGGAAGGTCAGATTGGCCATTGGCATGGGCCCGCAGTAGGTCCGCCATCCTGCAGCGCTGTTATGGGAGCATCCTATTGTCTGTCGAAGCCGCTAAAACTATTGCCGCGCGATGAGGTTCCGACGCAGATGGAACAATCACAAGCTCTTACGGTTTCACACGACAACCGGGAGGCTTACATGGCAGGTCGTGACATTTTGAAGGAAGACGTCGCGGATTTCGCGCGGCAACTTGAGGCGATGACAAACGATGAAAGTTTGCTGCAATGAACTCATTGGAAGAGCATGGAGAGGACGCCGCCGGTGACCTTGATTGAAACCCTCTCACGAATTGCTCTCGTTGAAGAAGAAATTGAACAACGGTTTTTGGGACAAATGCAGACTCCTATTGCGATTGGAAGAAAGAGCAGCCCTTGCTGTCTTGAACTACCGGCCGATTGGAGGCTGACAAATGCCGCAGCGAATGGGTTTCAAATGAATGAAGAACAGCGTTCAATCTCAGCAGCTCTTGGCGTCACCGCCGACTTCGATGTGGCCCAAGAGGTGCGAAAACGCATTCAGTTCCTGGGCGAGTATTTGCGTCAGTCATCAGGTCGAACCTTGGTTTTGGGAATAAGCGGTGGCGTTGACTCCTTGCTGCTGGCTTGCTTGCGCAAGCGGCGGTCGCAGAACTCCGTGCCGATGGATACGAAGCCAGGTTCATCGCGGTGCGATTGCCGTATGGGATTCAGGCTGACGAGTCCGACGCGCAAAAGGCCCTTGCTGTAATCCAGCCGGATCGTGTGGTTGCGATCGATATCAAGCCTGCCGCTGACGCTATGCTTGAGTCCGTGATGGCTGATGGAGCGGATCTGGTGGAACCGGCTCGAAAAGATTTTCATCTCGGCAACATCAAGGCCCGTCAGCGGATGATCGCACAGTATGCTTTGGCTGGCGCAACCGGCGGATTGGTAATCGGGACAGACCAGGCCGCAGAAGCTCTTATGGGTTTCTTCACCAAATTCGGTGATGGGGCAGCTGACATCTTGCCGCTTGCGGGCCTGACGAAGCGACGGGTAAGGACCATAGCCGATTACATGGGCGCACCAAGGGAACTGGTATTCAAGGTGCCGACCGCAGATCTCGAATCTAACGCGCCTCAGCGTCCCGATGAAGATGTTTATGGTGTCACCTACGAGCAAATAGATGACTTTCTGGAAGGACAGCCGGTCGCGGAGCACGCGCGACTGCACATTCTGAGGACATATCGGGCGAGTGGGCACAAACGCAGTCTTCCAGTTGCACCGATCGGGTAAAATCGGGTGCTGAGCGCTGATCCGCTATCAACGCTCCGACTGCAGGCGGACGCCCCGATGCCCGTGACCGCATCGAACCGAGCTCATCCCAACGGCCCCGCGCCCGTGATGAGGGTTCGTGTTGGACGGAGAGACAATGAACGACAGTAACTGGATACACCTCTGCATCGATATGCAGCGAATGTTTGCAGAAGACACGCCCTGGCATGTGCCGTGGATGCGCGAGGTCTCGCCTCAAATCCAAGAAATCGCAAAACGCCATCCACAGCGGACGATTTTTACGCGCTTCGTACCGCCTAGGCGTGCAGAGGACATGCCCGGCATGTGGCGCTCCTACTATGAAAAGTGGGACATGATGACCCTCGCGCGGCTCGGACCGAAGATGGTCGATCTCGTTCCCTCGTTAAAGGCCCTGGTCCCGCCGGCGCGGATCTTCGACAAGATGACCTATTCGCCATGGACCACCGGCGAGCTTCATCGTGTGCTGGCGGGGGAGGGGTGGAGACCCTCGCGATCTCGGGCGGCGAGACGGACGTGTGCGTTCTGGCTGCAGCCATCGGAGCCATAGACCTCGGCTATCGTGTCATTCTCCTCAAGGATGCGGTTTGTAGCGGCACTGACGATACCCACGACGCTTCGCTGGAATTGTTGAGTGGTCGGTTCTCCGTGCAATTGGAAATCTCGTCGGTGGAGGACTTTCTCAGCGGTGCGGGACCAACTGCATGACCCCAGGGATGCAACTGCGTTCTAGAGGGATACGATCAGTAGATAAGGTCCCTAAATTACCTTTAGGCCGCACCAACGATTTTCTGAATGAAATGGCTTAATTTCAAATGCTTAGCGAAAACCCATGCACGGGTTTGCGGTTCCAATCCTTTCAAGGCGGAAGGTCCTGTTCGCTGTGTAGAGCGGTTTGCCAGCTCTCTGACTTCAGCGGAATTTGCGGGTTCAAAGCTCAACCCGGGTGGGAGCACCAGCTATGACCTTCAGCTCCCCTCAGTCGAGAACACCTGATCAATATGGGCGTCAGTAACTCGGCGCCGGCAGACCGGCACGGCGATGCGCAGCAATTAATGTATTGGCCATCAGCATGGCGATGGTCATCGGACCAACACCGCCCGGAACCGGCGATATTGCCTTGGCGACCGGCTTGCATTCGGCAAAGGCTACGTCTCCCACCAGCTTGAATTTGCCTTCGCCCTTTTCTGGTGCAGCCACCCGGTTGATGCCGACGTCGATCACGGTGGCACCCGGCTTCAGCCAGTCGGCCTTGACCATTTCGGCATGACCGACGGCTGCGACCAGGATGTCGGCTTGACGGGCGAGTTCCGGCAGATCGCGGCTTCTGGAATGACCTATGGTGACGGTTGCGTTGGCGGCGAGCAGGAGCTGTGCCATGGGCTTGCCGAAGAGGTTCGAGCGGCCGATGACAAGCGCATTCAGACCGGACAAATCCGTGCCGTGGATCTGCCGGACCAGGATCATGGCACCGGCCGGCGTGCAGGAGACGAGACCAGGGTCCAGATCACCGGTCGCGAGCTTACCAGCATTGACGACATGCAGGCCATCGACATCCTTCTCCGGTAGGATCGACTGGATCACCGTGTTGCTGTCGAGATGCTTCGGAAGCGGTAGCTGGACCAAGATTCCGTCGATCTCCGGATCGGCATTCAGGGAGGCGACCAGCGCCATCAGTGTGTCCTGGGCGGTGTCCTCGGACAGCGTGTGCTGGATCGAGTTGAAACCGCACTGCTTGGCCATGCGGCTCTTGGCGCCGACATAGGCATGGCTTGCCGGATCACTGCCGACAATGACGACCGCCAGGCCCGGTTTGCGGTGGCCTAAGGCCTCAAGCTCTGTTGCCGCTGAGGTTACCGCTTCGACCACAGATGCGGCCGCTGCCTTTCCATCGATGACCGTCGTCACTGGATCAACCCATGCGCTCGGATGCGTAGGAACCGGGGCTCGCCGGGAAGACGACGGTGCGGTTGCCGTTAATGAAGGTGCGGTGGTGAATATGCGCGTGGATAGCACGTGCCAGCACCTGGCTTTCGACATCGCGGCCGATCGAGATGTAATCTTCCGAAGACTGGGCATGGGTGATGCGGGCGACGTCCTGCTCAAGGATCGGGCCTTCGTCGAGATCGGCGGTGACGTAATGCGCCGTTGCGCCGATCAGCTTCACGCCGCGCTCGAAGGCTTGCTTATAAGGGTTGGCGCCCTTGAACGACGGCAGGAAGGAATGATGAATATTGATGATCTTCCCCGACATCTTCTGACACATGGAATCCGACAGGATTTGCATGTAGCGAGCGAGCACGATCAGTTCCGTACCGGTCTGCTCGACGAGGTCCATGATGCGGGCTTCGGCTTGCGCTTTGTTGGCTTTGGTCACCGGAATATGGTGGAACGGAATGTCATGATTGACGACAACCTTCTGGTAGTCGAAGTGGTTGGAGACGACACCGACGATCTCGATCGGCAGGGCGCCGATCTTCCAGCGATAGAGCAGGTCATTGAGGCAGTGGCCGAAGCGAGACACCATCAGCGTCACTTTCATCCGGTGGGCGCTGTCATGGATCTTGGCGGCCATTCCGAACTTTTCGGCAATGGGCGCAAAGCCCTGTTCGAGCTCGGCGCGGCTGGTGCCTTCTTCCGAAATGAACGAAATGCGCATGAAGAACATGCCGGTTTCAAGATCGTCAAACTGCGAAGAGTCGACAATGTTGCAGCCTTTGCCGGCAAGGTAACCAGAGATCGCAGCAACGATGCCGCGGGTAGAAATACAGGATACGGTCAATACGAAAGGCTTCATGATCTTCTCACGATAGGGCATTGGCTGGGGGCGATAGGAAGAGGTGAGGCGGTGTGGGTTCCTGCGAACCACACACCGCCTCCGCGCCTGGGAGGAGATTTCAGGCGCGGGATTTCTTGCGCTGGCGGTGCATGTCGATAACGACTGCGGCAACGATGATCGCACCCTTGACGATCTCCTGGTAGTAGGCGCCTACCTTGAGAAAGGTGAAGCCGGAGGTTACGACCCCAAGGATGATCGTGCCAATTACGGTTCCAGTGATCCGGCCAATGCCACCGGAAAGCGACGCCCCGCCGATAACTGCAGCAGCGATCGCGTCGAGTTCAAAGGAGATGCCCATGTTGGGCTGTCCAGACTGGGCGCGTGCGGCGAGCATGACGCCGGCGAGCCCGGATAGTAGGCCCGCGACCGCATAGACCTTGATCAAGTGCTTGCCAATATCGATGCCCGAGACACGTGCGGCCTGACTGTTTGCGCCGATCGCATAGGTGAACTTGCCATAGCGGGTATAGGACAAGGCGATGTGGAAGATGATGGCAACTATGAAGAAGACGATGACGGTCCGCGGAACCGGAAAGCCCCATAGGTCAAAGCTCTGGCCGAGCCAGGCGAAGTCCTGGTTGAGCAGCGCGACCGGCTGACCCTCAGTATACCATTTGGCCAGGCCGCGGACCGAAACCATCATGCCGAGCGTGGCGATAAAGGGTGGAATGCCTGTTTTGGCGATCAGCAGACCGTTCAGATAGCCAAGCAATGCACCGAGCAAAAGACCAACCAATATAGGCCATAGCGGGCTTGAATCGATGAACCAGTCAAGGCCGAAGGCGGCATATTCCGGTTGCAGAAAAACAGCGCGGGCATTCATCGACGTTTGGGCGAAGCTCGCAGCCACCATGGCGATCAAGCCGACCATGGAGCCGGACGAAAGATCGACGCCACCGGTGATGATGACCTGGGTTACCCCAACCGCAATGATGCCCGTAACGGCGACCTGCAGGACGATGATCGACAGGCGTTGCTTGTTGGCGAGAAAGCTTTCGCCCACAACGTACCAGCCGAGCACCTCGAAGATGATGGCAATCCCGATCAGAACGGCGAGGATCGAGAATTCCGGCGGCAGGCGTCGGACCTTTTTCAGGCCTGTCTTGGACGTCTCGCCGAGTTCATTGGTAGCATCTGACATAATTTCCTCCCGGCTGTGTCGTCAGCGCGACGCCAGCTCCATGATTTTCACTTGGTCGGCCTCGGCCCGATCAAGGATGCCGGTGACCCGTCCTTCATGCAGCACGACAATACGGTCGCTCATGCCTAGCACTTCCGGCATCTCCGAAGAGATCATGATGATTGCTACACCTTGGCCGGCGAGCTGCGAGATCAGGCGGTGAATTTCGGCCTTCGCGCCGACATCGATGCCGCGCGTTGGCTCGTCGAGTATCAGAACCTTCGGATTGGTCATCAACCAGCGACAGATCAGCACCTTCTGCTGGTTGCCGCCTGACAAGTTGATGATCGGCTCGGCCATATCAGGCGTGCGCACGCGCAAGCGATTAGCCATGTCGGTCGCCTCTTTTCGAAGCCTGTCCTGTTGCACGAAGCCAAGCCTTGAATAGCCCTGCTGGAGCACTGCCATCTGGGCGTTTTCCTGAATGTCGAGCAGTAGGAAACAACCTGTCTCCTTGCGGTCCTCCGTTAGGAAGGCCATGCCGTGGCTCATGGCAATGGACGGCGACGAGACGGAGACCACTTCGCCGAACAGCTCGATCGTGCCGGCATCGGCAGGCGTCACGCCGAAGATTGTCTCAGCGACATTCGAGCGGCCCGAGCCGACAAGCCCTGCAAAGCCGAGGATTTCACCCGCACGAACATCGAAGGACACATCGCGGAAAACGCCGTTCAGCGTCAAGTTTTTTGCCGATAACACGACCTCGCCGATCGGCGCGGTTTCCTTCGGAAACATCTGGGTGATTTCGCGGCCAACCATCATGCGGATGATGTCGTCGCGGGTCACTTCGGTCGAATTGCAGGTGGCGATATACTTGCCGTCGCGGAAGACGGAGACCTCGTCGGCAATCTCGAAAAGTTCGTTCATCTTGTGGGTGATGTAAATGATGCCCTTACCCTCTTCGCGCAGAGAGCGGATGATCCTAAAGAGGTGGTTCACTTCCCTGTCAGTGAGGGCGGATGTCGGTTCGTCCATGATCAAGACGTCGGAATTGAAGGAAACGGCCTTGGCGATCTCGACCATCTGGCGGGTCGCAACGCTGAGCTTTCCGACCTTGACCTCCGGATCGATCGTGATGTCCAGGCGTTGAAACAGCGCTTTGGTGCGGCGATTCATCTCCTTGTGGTCGACGAGGCCGAAGCGGCCGATCGGCTCGCGCCCGATCCAGATGTTCTCCGACACAGTCATTGGCGCCATCAGGTTTAACTCCTGATGGATCATGGCGATGCCGTTCTGTAGAGCATCAAGCGGGTTCTTTAGGCGGATCTCCGTGCCACGCAGGCGAAAGCTGCCGCTGTCGGGCGTATAGATTCCGGCCAGGATCTTCATAAGCGTGGATTTGCCGGCGCCATTCTCCCCCATCAGGGCATGCACAGTTCCGCGGCGAAGCTTCAACTGGACATTGTCGAGCGCGACGACGCCAGGAAATTCCTTGCGGACATCCGTGACCTCGAAAAGGTATTCACTCTGTGGAACGGCTCCACTCTGTCTGACTGCCAGCATTGTCTGCGGGCTGATCGCCTGTGATCGCGCCATGTCTGCTCCTCCCCGAATGACTGATCCGCCACCACCTCGATGGTGGCGGATCCTTTGGGCGCCTGATCAGTTCTTGGTCACGAACTGGTCCATATTGGCCGGTGTCACCAGCTGAAAGGAATCCAGACCTTGGCATCAACCTTCTCGCCCTTGGCGAGCTTGATTGCCGCATCGACAGCGCCGGCACCCTGCCCGAAGGCATCCTGAAATACGGTGACGTCGAGGTCACCGGCCTTCATATAGGCAAGCGCTTCCTGGGTGGCGTCGATACCAGCCACGACCACATCATCCATGCTCCAGCCAGCGGACTTCATCGCATTGATCGCGCCGATTGCCATGTTGTCATTGTTGGCGATGACGGCAGCTGGCTTGTGGCCGGCAGCGATCCAGTTGGTCATCAGGTCCTGTGCCTTGACCGGGTCCCATACGGCTGTCTGTTCATCGAGAATTTTCATGCCCGCGCATTCCGGCGTGGCGATGACGTCATGGATGTCCTTGGTGCGCTGAACGGCGGCCTGGTTGGCGAGGTCGCCGACCATGACGAGGATGTCGCCCTTGCCGCCGAGGATGCGGCAGACTTCCTTGGTTTCCAGCGTGCCGGATTCTACTTCATCCGATGCGACGAAGGCGCCCTTTGGGCCGAGTGCATCGACGTCAGCCGGCTGACGGTTAACGTAGACGATCGGAATGCCGGCGTCGTTGGCAAGCTTGGTCATCGTCGCGGTTGCCGATGTGTCAACGGCGTTGACGATGATCGCGTCGACTTTCGAGGCGATGAAGTTCTGGATCTGCGACAGCTGCTTCTGCACGTCGTCATCGGCAATTTCGATCTGGACGGGCTGGCTCGCGTCACCAGCAGACTTTTCAATGCCCTTGCGCAGCACTGTAAGGAAGGTGTCCGAGTTAGCCATGGACACGCCGATATTGCCGGCCATAGCGCTCGACGCCATTAGGACGCCCAAGAGGGCACCTGCTACGAGTTTCTTCATCTTTCGTCCTCCACTTCTGTTGTTCGGTGCCCGGCAACACCCCAAAAAGGCCGGTCCGCCTCCTCCCCGGAGGCAATTCGCCGCGCAGCAACGACTTTTGGCCGCGCGGGATCAGGTCAAAGCTTGTCCCGCACGAAGTTCATGCTGTCGCGGATCATGCCTGCGACATCTGACGTTGCGTGAACCGAGGGCGAGAAAGGCTCGAAAGAAAATGGGCCGGCGTAACCCTTCGCGATCAAGGCTTGGATCTGTGTGACATTGGAAAGGCGATCATGCTGCGTCACCATCACCCGGTGCCCGTCGCGCATGTCGGCAATGCTAACAGCCTGGTCATCGACGCCGGAAATATGGACCAGCCCGGTCATGGCGGGGAACATGTCCGGCTCGCCCGCAAGCACGTGGTGAAATGTGTCGTGTACAAGCCGAAACTGATCAATGCCGTCTATCGCGGCAATCGCATCGGCGGCTTCTTTCTTGGAGCGCAGCGAGCAGATCTGGAAGCCCAGTGGTTCCACCAAGCCAATGATGCCGGCCGCCTGAAGGATCGGCTTCAGGCCCTTTAGCGCAAGGCGTAGATTGCCCTGCCGTTCGCCTTCGAGTTTGCCAGAACCATCGTTGACGGGAACCAGCACCAAGGCCTTGGCGCCGCAGGCGGCGGCATAGGCGACAAGGCTCTTCGCCTCCTCTTCCCTGGTGGGCGTCCATTCATTGAATCGCTGCAGGGCGTTGATCGAAATGATTTCGATACCCTGGTCAACTGCCAGTTCGCCAACGGCCTCCGGTGGCGTGCCGTCGAGGATTGCGTTACCGGAAAGATCGTTACGGATCTCGAACTGCTGTATGCCCAAAGCTTTGCCGAGCTCGAAAAACGCGCCAAGCAGCATCTGTGGCGCAACCATGTGGTTGAGCGCGAAAGTGGGCGCAGCCATGAAATTCTCCCCAATGATGCGGGACGCTGTTCCTCCAGTCCCGTGCACCGAAATCATCAGGTTTCATGACATTCGTCAAAGAGGAAATGAGTGATTCAATCTCATTTGTGATAGAATTTGCGAAATGACATGATTGAATTCCATCTTTCCGCTCAGATATTCTCAGGGACATACAGCTCGAGCGGCAAGAATGTCTGCCCAGGTGCGGTCGCTGGACCATCATCGACGGCGGTTACCATCAGTTGCACGAGTTCGCGGCAAAGGTTCTGCAGCGGGGTCGCAATGACGAGCGTGACGATCTCGTCAGCCAGCGCCGCGCGTGACACCGGCGTGAGCTCGTTTACCACAATGACGTGTTTACCGCCGAGATTTTCTTCTCGAATGGCCGAGATCGCACCTTCCATGCCGCCACCTGCAACATAAAACCCGATAAGATCCGGATGGCGATGCAAGAGGTTGAGGGTCGCTTCGTGCGTAATCTGTACAGTCTCCAGGTTGACCAAGGTGTCGAGAACCTCAAAATCCGGCGCATGCTCGCGGAAATAGGAGCGAAAGCCGATTTCGCGCAGTTCGTGACCATGGAACCGGTGACTGCCGACGAAGACGGCAACCTTGCCCGGTCTTCTTGCCGCTTTTGCGATCATCCAAGCCGCGGTACGACCGGCCTTTCTGTTATTAAGTCCGACATAGCCTTCCCGTATTCCAGAGGCAAAATCGGACAGAAGAGAAAAGACCGGAACCCCTTCGTCTTCAATTCCTCCACCACAACTGACATTGCCGGATAGTCCGGTCCGGTCATCGCAATGGCCTGGTTCTTGCCGCCCATTTGGCGGAGTTTGTCGGCGAGTTCCGCCGGGGTCTGGTTAGTGCAGAAATCAATCTGCGCCGTCCCCCTGATGCCGGGATGGTTCTGCACAGCGTGCTCCAATTCGCGCGCAACGGCCTGATAGAAATGATGGTTTGGCTTTTGAAGTACAAACCCAAGCCGGTAGTGAGGTAATCCCTCGAATACCCGCTGTCGCAGCAGGCCCACTGCGTGAAAGCCAATTTCGTTGGCCGCATCATAAACGCGCCGAGCAGTGTCTTCACGCACCTTGTGGCGGCCGTTTAAGACCCGGTCAACGGTAGCAACGCTGACTTTCGCAGCCTTTGCGAGGTCGGAGATTGTGGGACGGGAAGCCATGGTATCTCTCTTGTGATGTAAAGCTTGCAATTTGTAGAGACACTATGATGGTAAATGATAGAATATATCAAGTGCCCATTGAGCTCTGCGAAATCCGAGGTATTCCTTCGTCCAGAAGATTGGCCCGGTCATGCCGGGACAGGTAGGAGGAAGTCATGGCAATGGCCGCTGGCAAAAGAGACTACAGCCTTGTCGGACGGGATGCACAGGCGGCGATTGCCAACGGCTTGTCCGCTGCGGAATGGTATCACACCGACATCCCGCGCAAGCAGATGAAGGAATTGATGAAGCGGGAGGACGGCCCGGCTATTCGCGATACAGCGATCTGGCTCGGCTCAATGCTCGTGTTCGCAGGGCTCGGCATCTATTTCTGGGGCAGCCTCTGGGCAATTCCTTTTTCCTCGCCTACGGCGTGCTCTACGGCTCGGCCTCTGACAGTCGCTGGCACGAGTGCAGCCACGGGACGGCCTTCAAGACGATGTGGATGAACACTACCGTCTATCAAATTGCCTGCTTCATGATCATGCGCAACCCGGTAACCTGGCGCTGGAGCCATACCCGCCATCATACCGATACCGTGATCGTCGGGCGTGATCCGGAAATTGCCGTGATGCGGCCGCCGGATCTCGTTCGGCTGATCCTCAATTTTTTGGTTTGCTCGATGCCTGGCATGCCATGATTGACATGGTTCGCAACGCTTCCGGCGTCATGAGTGCGGAAGAGAAGACGTTTGTTCCCGCAACGGAGCAGCCGAAGGCAATCCGCGTCGCGCGCATCTGGCTTGCCATCTACGTGGCAACGATTGCGCTGGCCGTTGCCATGGGGTCGATCCTGCCGCTGATGCTGATCGGCCTGCCTCGTCTTTATGGGGCTTGGCACCATGTCATGACCGGCCTGTTGCAGCATGGCGGTCTTGCCGACAACGTCATCGATCATCGGCTGAACAGCCGGACCGTCTACATGAACCCTATCAGCCGTTTCATCTACTGGAACATGAACTACCATATAGAGCACCATATGTTCCCGATGGTGCCCTATCATACGCTGCCGAAGCTGCATGCGATGATCAAGGACGACTTGCCAGAGCCGAACCCGTCGATCCTTCACGGCTATCGCGAGATGTTGCCCGCCTTCCTGCGCCAGTTGCGCAACGAGGATTATTTCCTCAAGCGCGAGCTTCCCCGACGGCCAAGCCCTATCGCGAAGACTTCCACAACGATGCGATGGCACGGGCCGCCGAATAGACGACGGACCAACAACAAGACTAAATGGGGAAGAGAAACCGATGAGCATCTGGATCGACGTGTGCGACAAGGACGAGATCGACGAAGAGGATGTCATCCGCTTCGATCATGATGGCAAGAGTTATGCCATTTACCGGAGCCCGCAAGATAGCTTTCACGCAACGGATGGCCACTGCACCCATGAACAGGTGCACTTGGCTGACGGTCTGGTGATGGAGGACATTATCGAGTGTCCGAAACACAATGGTCGCTTCAACTACAAGACAGGCGAAGCCAAGGGTGCCCCCGTTTGCATCAACCTCAAGACCTATCCGGTCAAAGTGGACGGCGAGCGTGTCCTGATCCAGGTAGGCTGAGATGGTCGATCGGGGTTTGGTGATCGTGGGCGCCGGTGAGGCCGGGGTCCGGGCGGCATTCGCGTTGCGAGAGCAAGGCTATCAGGGGTCAGTCACGCTGATCGGCGAAGAACCGCATCTTCCCTATGAGCGCCCGCCCTTGTCCAAGGTCGGTTCACACAGTGACACCGGGCGGGCCATTGTGGCCGAGGAACGTTTCGCCGGAGCCGGGATCACCTTCCGCCGCGGGTTGCGCGCGCTCCAGTTGAAGCCCTCTGAGCACCGGCTGGAACTGGAGGGCGGAGAAAATCTCCTTTACGACCGGCTCCTTCTCGCGACCGGCGCCACGCCGCGCCAATTGCCGGGGCTGCCACCCAACGAACGCATCCATGTCCTGCGCACGGTCGAACACGCGGGCTCCATCCGTCGGTGCATGGGGCCGGGACGACACGTCGCCATCCTCGGCGGTGGCTTTATCGGCCTCGAGCTCGCAGCTATGGGCCGGTCGCTCGGGGTGGAAGTGACTTTGGTCGAGGTTCAACCACGCGTCTTGATGCGTGGCGTACCGGAAAAGTTAGCGCTGGCGCTTCAAGCCCGTCATGCCGCCGAAGGTGTGACGTTAATCTGTGGCGTACCGATCAATGCGATCGAAGCCGGTGAACGCGCCGTAAGCCTGGCATTTGCAGATGGCAAGTCTATCGAGGCCGATGCTCTCGTCGTCGGCATCGGCTCACAGCCGAATACCGCATTGGCGGATGCGGCAGGGCTCTTTCTGGAGAACGGCATCTCCGTGGATGCGTATCTGCGCACCAGTGATCCGGACATATTCGCTGCCGGTGACTGCTGCTCGTTTCCGCTCAGTGTTTACGGAGGCAGGCGGGTGCGGCTCGAATCCTGGCGTAATGCGCAAGACCAGGAGCCGCGGCCGCCGCCAATATGCTCGGTCGTGAAGAGGCGTTTGTCGCCATCCCCTGGTTTTGGTCAGATCAGTATGACCTGACACTACAGGTCGCCGGTCTCGCCGACGGCGCTGTGCGGGAGATCACTCGAACGCTCTCCCCGGATGCAGCAATCCTCTTCCATCTTAATTCCGAGGGCCAGTTGCTTGCCGCCAGCGGCCTTGGGCCAGGCGGTGCGGTCGCCCGCGACATCCGCGTCGCCGAAATGCTGATCGCCAAAGCTGCGCGCCCCGATCCGGCGGCGCTTGCTGATCCTGCCGTAAAACTGAAATCCCTGTTGTGAGCGCTTGGCGCTAAAGGATGACCGATGAAATCTAACCGTCCCACCGTCGCCGACATTCTGGCACTCAAAGGCAAGCGCCAACTCAGCATGCTCCGGGTCGTGACGCTCCAAGAGGCTGAAGCCGCGGAGAAGGCCGGCATTGAGATGGTTTCCGTTCCGCCGGCCCTGCTCGGGCCCGCGTTCCGTGAAGCGGCGCCGAGCGTTTTTGCCTTGCCTGGCCTCGAATATGGCGACTACGTCACTGCCGAGGAATATCTTCGGGCAGCTTTTCAGGCGATGCGCGCTGGCGGCGACGCCGTCTATTGTGCTGCGAGCCTCGCGATCATCCGCAGGCTGCGGGACGAGGGCATCCCGGTCTGCAGCCATGTCGGTCTCATTCCCTCCAAGGCGACTTGGACCGGCGGCTTCAAGGCCGTCGGCAAGACTGCTGACAGCGCGATGATGATCTGGAACGCTGTGCAGGCGCTGGAGGAGGCGGGTGCGTTCGCCGCCGAGATTGAGGTGGTCCCGGCCGATGTCGCGGCGTTGATCAGCGCAAACACCTCTATGTTCATGATCTCGATGGGAGCGGGGCCTGGTTGCGACGCGCAGTATCTCTTTGCCGATGACGTGCTCGGCCAAACCCGCGGGCATACGCCCCGCCACGCCAAGACCTATCGCAATTTGGCAGCGGAGTTCGACCGGCTGCAGCAGGAGCGCATTGCCGCCTTCGGGGAGTTTCGCCAGGACGTCGAGAGCGGAGCGTATCCGGCGGAACGGCACAATGTCGGCATGGCGGCGGACGAACTCGTCCGCTTTCGCACCATGATCAACGTCTAACAGAGACACAGGGGACAATAGAATGACAGTCAATTTCGCCCTTCTGGGCGCGGGCCGCATCGGCCGAGTCCATGCCAAGGCCGTCACCGCCAACCCCGACGCGCGGCTCGTCGCAGTGGCCGACGCATTCCCGGCTGCCGCCCAGTCGATTGCGGCTCAGTATGGTGTCGAGATCCGCTCGATCGAGGAGATCGAAATCGCCAAGGATATCCATGCTGTGATCATCTGCACGCCGACGGATACCCATGCTGACCTTATCGAACGGTTTGCCAGAGCCGGCAAGGCGATCTTCTGCGAAAAGCCGATCGATCTCGATGTCGAACGGGTAAAAGCCTGCATAGCCGTCGTCAAGCAGACCGGTGCCAAGCTTATGGTCGGCTTCAACCGACGCTTCGATCCTCATTTCATGGCTGTGAAAAATGCGATCGACGACGGTCGGATCGGAAAGGTCGAGATGATCACGATTACGTCACGTGACCCCGGTCCGCCTTCCATGGACTATATCGGCCGTTCTGGGGGCATCTTCCGCGACATGACGATCCACGATTTCGACATGGCCCGCTTCCTGCTCGATGGCGAAGCAATCAGCTCTGTCTCGGCTCATGCCGCAGTTCTCGTCGATCCTGCGATTGGCGCCGCGGGCGACTATGACAGCGCGACCGTTATCCTAGAGACCGCAATCGGTCGCCAGGCAGTCATCTCGAACTCCCGCCGCGCCACCTACGGCTACGATCAACGCATCGAGGTGCATGGCTCCAAGGGCTCGGCGTCCGCCGAGAACCAGCGGCCGATCTCGATCGAGGTCGCGACGTCTGAGGGCTACACCCGACCCCCTCTGCATGACTTTTTCATGACTCGATACACAGACGCCTATGCCAACGAGATTGCAGGCTTCATCGCGGCCATTGAAAGCGGAGCCGCCATTTCCCCGAGCGGGGAGGACGGTTTGCACGCTTTGCAGCTCGCGGACGCAGCTCTGGATAGCGTTCGGTTGGGAAAGCGCGTCAGCCTGGGGTGAGAGACTTTGTCTGTAGCTGCCGGTCGTATCATCGATGCGGGGCTTGCAATTTCCGTTCCGATCGTGATGCGAAAATGATTTCCTTCGACAATGAGTCGATGCGAACATAACTTTCGTGGAACCGCTTTGCGGCTCCAAAGCGGTAATCCCATGCCGACCTTATTTGTCGGCTTCGGAACTGGCTGCACAAAAGAGCAGCCAGTCTACCTTCGGCACCGGTTCAGTCGCTCGCGCCAGGTTAAGGCGCCAACCTTGCCTAGAAAATCTGTGACAGAGCAAAAAGTGTCCGGTCGTCAGTCCGAACCCGTGTCAAGGCGCGCAAGTCCCATCATTAGCTGCAAAGCGGTACTGCGCAACTCGCTCATCACTTGACTAGCGCTGCCAACCCGTCATGGCGTTCGCGGAACCCACCAGCTGGATCTATGCTCCGCACGCGGTTCGATTGAAAGATCATGCCCTCGCCTTACGCTGCATTCGCATTCAGCATGAAATCAACGAACGCGCGAAGCTTTCCCGGCATATGTTTGCGATGTGGATAATACAGATGAAACGCATCGTCCATCCCGCTGTGCTGCTTCAGAATCCGCCGCAATTGGCCGCCGGTTAGCTCCTGTTTCGCAAACTGCTCGAATACGAAACCGATGCCTTGCCCCTGAACGGCCGCGTCCACGACAGACCTCATTTCGTCGAGTAAAAGACGCCCCTGCACGTCGATTTGAGTTATTTGACCTTCTGAATCGAACTTCCATTCAAACCACCGGCCTCCCACGGAATAGCGTTGCCGAATGCAGTTGTGGTTCAGCAGATCATCAATGGTCTTGGGCTCCTTTCGATTTTGAAAATAGTCTGGGGCGGCTACCACGATTCTTTTCTGTACCGATCCCAGCTGCCTGGCCACCATATCGTTCTGCACTCTCTTGCCCATCCGTATGCCGATGTCGAAGCCGGCATTGACGATGTCGCCGAGCACGTTATCCAACGAGATCTCGACATTGATCAGAGGAAAAGTCGCCAGAAAGGCATCTATGTGGGGTTCGATCAACATACGGTATGCGACATATGAAGAATTGACGCGCACGGTGCCAGACGGCTGATCAGTTGCCAGCAAAGCTTCTGACAAGGAGTCTCGGATCAGTGCAAGCGCGGGTGCCATTTTTGAATTCAGTGACGAGCCCGCCTCGGTCAGGCTGACGCTGCGCGTGGTGCGGTTGAATAACCGAACATTCAATTGTGCTTCCATGGCTTTGATGGTGCGTGATACTGCAGTGGGCGTGACGTCCAATTCTGCTGCCGCTCGGGCAAAGTTCAAATGCCGGGCCGCCGCTTCGAACGTCAAAAGCCCCGGAAGGTGTACCGGTAGCGAGGAGGGCACCACTGCCGCACGGCCGGAATCCTGGATTATGATCTTTTTGTTCATACTGTATGGCCGCTTCTGATTATTTACGTCATTATCGCGGATCTCTATACTGCAGCCCTGACACAAATTCATCATGAAACTTGGTTGTCGCAGGGAATAAGAAATGACGCTCAGCAGTTCTTTCAGCGATCTTTTTTCGCCAATGGAGATGGGTGCGTTGAGGCTCGCAAACCGCATCGTCATGGCGCCGCTCACACGCAGTCGCATGGGCAACGATGGCGTGCCGAATGAAATGCACGCCCGCTACTACGCACAGCGGGCCAGCGCGGGCTTGATCATCAGCGAGGCGGCCAACATCTCCGCGCAGGGACGTGGCTATGCGTTGACACCGGGCATCTGGACGGAAGAACAGGTAGCAGGCTGGAAAAAGTGACCGATGCTGTGCACGCAGCCGGCGGCCTGATCGTATGCCAGCTGTGGCATGTGGGCCGTTTCTCGCATGTGGACCTGCAGCCGGACGGCGGCGCCCCGGTGGCACCCTCTGCGATCCGGGCAGAAGGGCAGACTTATACCGAAAACGGGATGTTGGATGTCTCGATGCCGCGGGCACTGGAAACGTCCGAGATTTCCGGCATCATCCAGCAATATCGGCACGCTGCGGAATGCGCACACCGCGCCGGTTTCGATGGCGTCGAAGTGCATTCCGCCAACAGCTATTTGCTGGACCAGTTCCTGCGCGATTCGACCAACCAGCGTGACGACGAATACGGCGGCAATATCGAAAATCGCAGCCGGCTCACGTTGGAAGTTACTGCGGCGGTCGTGGAGGTCTGGGGTCACAACCGCGTTGGTATTCGACTTTCTCCGGTGACGCCGGACGCTGGTAACACGCCGCTCGACAGCCAGGTCATGCAGACATATGGCCATTTGATCAAGCAGCTGAACCGCTTCTATTTGGCGTATATGCACTTTGTCGAGGGCGCCACGGCCACCTCGCGGTCCGTGCCCGACGGCGTGGACCTCGACGCTTTGCGCGCACTGTTTAAAGGCGCTTACATCGGCAACAACAACTACGACCTCAACCTCGCGGTGAACCGCCGCGCGGAAGGTAAGGTCGATGCCGTCGCCTTTGGTCGTCCATTCATAGCCAATCCCGATCTGGTCCGTCGCTTGAAAGAGGGCGCTGACTTGGCTGTAGCCCCGCGTGAAACCTATTACGGCAACGGTGCCAACGGTTACACCGACTGGCCTGTGCTGGCGGGCTGAGCAGGTTTGTTGCCGACACAGTATCAACGTGGAATCGAAGAGTCGTGGCGACTCTTACCAGGAGTAATCGAGTGAAGACGACTTTCATCAAGACTTTGATTTTCGCAGCAATCGCTGTCGGAATGTTCACAACCGCCCAGGCCGCAGACTCGCCAACCCGGCCAATAGCCAACCAAGGAAAAACCATGAGCAACCCGACCTACGTGCACGATTACCAAGCCATCTCTGAAGTGCTGAACAAGTACATCGAAGGCTGCAAGCAAGCCAAGAGCAGCATCATGAAATCCGCTTTCCACCCCCAGGCAACGATGTACAGCGTGGGCCCGGATGGCAAGCTCACCGGCGGTGCAATTCCGATCCTGTTCGAGGGGATCGACAAGGGTTTCCGCCCGTCTCCCGACGCGACGGCCGCGATAACCCGCATCGAGATCGTCGGTACGGCGGCTAGCGCCCGCATCGACGCCAACGACATGTCAGGCATCTCGTTCACCGACTTCTTCCATCTGCTGAAGGTCGACGGCCAGTGGACGGTGGTCAACAAGATTTTCCAGACGCACGTGGCGCCTTAACCAACCATATGCGCAACTCCATCCAAGACCCGCGACTGAGCCAGCCTGCCGGTTGACCCAGTCCAGTGGGAAGGGCGCCCTGGATCGCCGATGGTAGTGCGCGCCTACCAACAAATGTAGCGGCGGATATGACGGTAGCTTCTGGAATCGCATACATCTGCCGCTAGAGATCTCTCACGATCTGCGCGGAATCTGGCCGAAGGATGAGCCGCATGGAGCCGCTTTCAGTAGGAAGGTGCTTCTTGTTCAGCGTTGATGCCGACTGAAAGCTTTTGGGCCAAGCCATTCACAATCTGTTCGACGGTACAGGCACTGATCTTCGTCCGTCGCCTGAAGCTCAAGGCGTCATTGTCCGCATCGAGATCGTTGGCACCGCTGCAAGCCCGCATCGATACCGACGACGTCTCTGGCTCCTGCTTCACATTCACTCACTCGCTAAAAGGAAATATCATGAAACCTCTCACCTCCGCGGTCGCCCTGTCCGCCTTGGCCCTGGCGGTTGGTAACGCTTCTGCGGCCGACCGGCCGGGCGTCGAACGCAATGTTGCAGAATTCCTGCAATCCCTTGAAGGTGGCAAGACGCTCGACACCATGACGCCTGTCGAGGCCCGCGCGGCGCTGGCGGGTGCCCAGGCTGCGCCCGAAGTTGCCTTGCCGGCGGCTGACGTCAGCGAGAAGACGATCCACGTCAATGGCAGCGACCTGAAGCTGACGATCGTTCGTCCAGCCGGCAGCAGACAGGAGACCTTGCCTGCGTTCATGTACTTCCACGGCGGTGGCTGGGTGCTGGGCGACTTCCCGACCCACGAACGGCTGGTGCGTGACCTGGTGGCGGGCTCGGGTGCGGTGGCGGTCTTCGTCAATTACACCCTGTCGCCTGAGGCAGGATACGGCGTTGCGGTCGAACAAGGCTATGCTGCGACGAAATGGGTGGCAGAGCATGGCAAGGAGCTAAACGTCGATGGCAAGCGCCTCGCCGTAGCTGGGAACAGCGCAGGCGGCAACCTGGCCGCCGTGGTTGCCTTGATGGCGAGTGAAAAGGGCGCACCTGCACTACGTTCGCAAGTGTTGCTGTGTCCCGTCACGGATGCAAACTTCGACACGCCGTCGTACAAGGAGTTCGCCAACGGCTACTTCCTGACCAAGGACTTGATGGTGTGGTTCTGGGATCATTACACGACCGATGTCGATGCACGCAAGATGATCTACGCTTCGCCGCTGCAGGCGACGACCAAGCAGCTTCAGGGCCTGCCGCCGACACTGATCCAAACCGCCGAATTCGACGTCCTGCGCGATGAAGCCGAGGCTTATGCCCGCAAGCTCGACGCTGCGGGTGTGCATGTGAAGTCGGTCCGCTACAACGGCATGATTCACGATTTTGGGCTGTCGAATGCGTTCAGCCATCTGCCGGCGCCCCGCGGCGCGATCGCGCAGGCATCGCAAGAACTCAAGATTAACCTGAGCGAATAATTTCAAAGGCATGTAATCCGCAGCTTTTGGCAAAGGTGCGGGACTTCATGATTAAAACACCGATGCGCTGGAGAACGCGCATCGGCTAGAGATGTGAGGGCATAAACTCCTCGCTGAAATTCGATTTGTTCATGATGATCTTCTTGCCTCAAATTTAGGAAAGAAGGTGTCTACAAATCACGGGGCTATTCACTCGGTCAGCGACCTTAGCACTTAAAATCAGAAACAGTCTGGAATCGAATGTCTAAGTTATTTGAAAAATTGAGCCTGCGTGGCGTCACTTTGCGCAACCGTCTGGTCGTCTCCCCGATGTGCCAGTACCAGGCGATTGATGGGTATGTGAATGACTACCACCTCATCCACTATGGCAAATTTGCCCTGGGCGGCTTTGGCATGGTGATGGTCGAAGCAACAGGCGTTTCGCCCGAAGGACGGATCACCCATGGCGACCTTGGTCTCTGGGACGATGCGCATATCGAAGGCATGTCGCGCGTCGGTGCTGCCATCAAGAAATTCGGTGCAATTGCCGGTATCCAGATCGGTCATGCTGGGCCCAAAGCATCGCTCTTGCGTCCATGGGATGGCAATTCTCCTATTCTGGAAGCGCCCATGCATGCGGGCGAAGAGCGGTGGCCCACTGTTTCTCCAAGTGGCGAGCCAATGGAAGAGGGCTGGCCGGATACGACAGCCCTTGACGACGATGGCATGGCCAAGGTGCGCGCGGATTTCGCCAATGCTGCACGCCGGGCTCTGACTGCCGGGTTTGATGTTCTGGAGCTCCATTGTGCCCATGGCTTCCTCCTGAGTTCGTTTCTCTCGCCTCTCACCAACAGGCGCGCCGACGAGTACGGTGGGAGCCTTGCCAATCGCATGCGTCTTCCTCTGGAAATCGCGCGCGAACTGCGTGAAATCTGGCCCGAGGACAAGCCGCTTTTCGTGCGCATCTCTGCGGTCGACGGTAGCCGCGAAGGCTGGACCATTGACGATTCCGTCGCATTTGCGCGCGAACTCAAAAGCATTGGCGTCGATGTGATCGACAACTCGTCGGGCGGGTTTGACGTCTTCGACTATCCCATGGGTTACGGCTTCCAGGTGCCATTCGCCGCGAAAGTGCGCGACGGGGCCGAAATCAAGACTATGGCCGTCGGGCTTATTCTCGATCCGCACCAAGCCGAGGCCATCGTCGCCAATGGCGAGGCAGATCTGGTCGCCGTGGGCCATGCGGCGCTAAACAATCCCAACTTCGCTTTCCATGCCCAACAGGCTCTGGACGCGGCGGCCCCCGATGCTCCGTTCTCCAATTGGCCACCCCAACTTGGCTGGTGGCTCGATAACCGGGCGAAGCGTCTGGCAAAGCTCGGCCCGCTGGCGCCTAGCAAGGCTGCATAAACCGTCGAATATCCAATTCGACGCCACTTAATCACACTGAAGGAGATTATCTTGAAACCCACATTTGTTGACGACTACGCCGCGATCACCGAGACCCTGAACAAATACAATCAGGGTGTTGCCAAGGCCGACAGCTCCATCATGAAGCCCGCCTTTGCCGCAGAAGCCACCATTTTCAGTTCCAAGGATGGTGCGCTGAACGGCGGCGCGATCTCTGGCCTGTTCGAAGGCATTGATACCGCGTTCAAGGCAACCCCGGAAAGCCGTTATGCGATCGCTTACATCGACATTACCGGGACGGCGGCCAGCGCGCGCGTCGATACTAACGATTCCTCGGACGGCCAGTGCTTTACGGACTACTTCCACCTTCTCAAAATCAAGGGAATATGGACCATTCTGAGCAAGGTTTTTCACTCCCACCCATCCGCCTGACCTCACCAATTGACCGGATGCGGGCAATCGCTGTCCGCATCCCATTTTTCAAGGAAAGAGACATGGCTAAAGTTTTCATCGTCGGCGGCGCCGGCAAAATCGCAATCCGGCTTTCTAAAATCCTCGCTGAGCGGGGCCACGCGCCATCTGCTTTGCACCGCAAACCCGAACAGGCGGCAACCATCACAGCCCAAGGCGCCGCGCCGGTGCTGGGCGACCTGACCAAACTTACCGTCGATGAGCTTGCAGGCAAAATAGCCGGAAGCGACGTTGTTGTATTCTCCGCTGGTGCTGGTGGCGCTGGATTGGAGGTAACAAACGCAATTGACGGGAAAGGCCTGGAACTTGCGGTCGACGCGGCACAGAAGGCCGGCGTAAAGCGATTTTTGCTTGTCTCGGTATTTCCTGATGCACTCCGCGATGATGAGCGCAACACGGGCTTCGAGAATTACATACGGGTCAAAAAGCAGTCGGACGTCTATCTCGCGGCTTCAGCGCTCGATTGGGTCATCGTTCGTCCGGGCACACTGACTGACGACACCGGAACTGGCCTTATCAGCGCAGGTGCCGCCATTCCCTACGGCGAAGTGACGAGGGACGACGTGGCCGCTTTCCTAGCCGAGCTCGTTGATCATCCTGCGACAAACAATGTGATCCTGGAATTGACGTCGGGCAGCACACCTATTCAAGCAGTGATGCTGAGGTAATAAATGCGTCTCGGCCTTCAATAGGGAGCATCCACTGCATCAATTCAGTCGTGGATAGATAGAAAACGCTGATGATGTCGTAGTGACTTTCGACAGTCAGCTTTACCCCGTCGTAAAGCCGAGGTTTTTCGCTTTTGCCGCGGCACGGGCCTCTTCCGCGAAAGCCTTGACGAGACGCTCGTTCAACGTCAGGCGCGGGAAAATAATGCCGACGGCCCGGAAAGGGCCTCCCTTTAGCGCTATCCTTCGCAGGGACAGCCCCTCCGGCCATGGCGGCAGCCAGTCCGGCACGACGGAGACCCCAAGGCCCCGGTTCACCAGCACCGCGATCGCTTCGAGTGAGTCGAGTTCGTATTTTTCCTGCAGGTTGAGCTTCAGCCCTTTGAGATACACCTCACCCGGTCGCCCGCCCCAGTGCTTGCGATCGTAGCGGATGAACGGCGACCGCTTCAGGAGCGCGACAGGATCGTCCTCGGTCTCGTCGATACTGCAGAGGACGACTAAAGGATCCTTGCGTAGTTCGTGCCAGGCAAATTCCTTGGGGATGGCGAAGGGAGGTTCGACAAGGATTGCTGCGTCCAGGTTGCCGTCGACCATCTGCTGGAACAGGTCCGATGACTGCCCCGGTTGCACCTCGACCTGTATCCCCGGCCGTTTCTCCTTCATCAAGATCAGGATTTCCGGAAGCAGCCCCGTCGTCATCGAGTGGATGATGCCGACGCGCACCTTGCCGATTTCGTCGTTCCGGTTCGCAAGGCTTGGCATGCTTTCGGCCATTTCGACGATCCGCCTCGCTGTTTCGACGACGGCCATTCCCGCTTCGGTCGGGCGCATGGAGTGTCCGGCCCTCTTTACCAGCGGCGCTCCGACCTCATCTGCCAATGCCCGCAATCTTTGCACGACGGCAGAGGGCGTCAGATTTTCTTTCCGCGCGGCGGCAGCGATGGAGTTCCCGTCGATCACTAGGAGCAGGGTCTTCAGGAAGCGGGTCTCCATTGTTAAGACTTTCTGCTTTTCGAGAACATGAAAGCGTATGTTTTCTTACGTTGGTCCACGTGTCAATCTCCCTCAAGGAATCCAACTAAGGGAACAATCGATGACCGTCCAGTTTCAGCAGGAGAGCCTCTCCGGGCGTCTGAAAACCGTCAAGCCATCGCCGACGATCGCAATCACGCGGCTGGCGACCGAGCTTCGTCGCGGCGGTGCGGACATTATCGCGTTGTCCCAGGGCGAGCCCGATTTCGACACGCCGGATCACATCAAGGCGGCAGCGAAAAAGGCCATCGACGACGGCGCCACCAAATATACCGACGTGGATGGTATACCGGAGCTGAAGCGCGCGATCGTTCAGAAATTCAGGAACGAGAACGGTCTCGACTACGAAACGACCAACATCTCGGTCGGAACCGGCGGCAAGCAGGTCATCTTCAATGCCTTTTCCGCCACGCTCGACGCGGGCGACGAAGTCATCATTCCGGCACCCTACTGGGTGTCCTATCCCGACATAGTGCTTTTGACTGGCGGCGTGCCGGTCGCCGTCGCCTGCGGCGAGGAAAGCGGCTTCAAGCTGACAGCCTCGGCGCTCGAGGCGGCGATCACGCCGCGCACCAAGTGGCTGGTCCTGAACTCGCCGAGCAACCCAACGGGTGCCGGCTACTCCGCCGCCGAACTCAAGGCCATCGCCGAGGTTCTTCTGCGCCATCCACGCGTTCTGGTGCTGACGGACGACATGTACGAGCACATCCGCTACGACGGGTGGGAATTCTCCACCATCGCCGCGGTCGAGCCGCGTCTTCACGAGCGCGTTCTCACCTGCAACGGCGTCTCCAAGGCCTATGCGATGACCGGCTGGCGCATCGGCTATGCGGGCGGCCCCGCCGCCCTGATCCGGGCGATGGCCACCATCCAGTCGCAGAGCACGACCAACCCGAGTTCGATCTCGCAGGCCGCCGCCGTCGCGGCCCTGACCGGCCCCTCGACTTCCTCGCCGCGCGCAATGCCATCTTCCAGGAGCGGCGCGATCTGTGCCTGGCCTCGTTCAATGCGACGCCCGGCCTCACCTGCCGGACGCCCAACGGCGCCTTCTACCTGTTTCCGTCCTGCGCGGGACTGATCGGCAAGACGACGCCCGATGGAAAGGTCATCGCGAGCGACGTGGACTTTGCCACCTACCTGCTGGAATCGGTCGGCGTCGCTGTCGTGCCGGGCTCAGCCTTCGGTCTCGGACCCTATTTCCGCATTTCGTTTGCGACCTCCACGGAGCGGCTTCGCGCGGCATGCACACGCATTGGCGACGCCTGCGCGTCGCTTCGGTAACCTCAGCTAAGGATTGACGACGATGGATTTGGGAATCTCTGGAAAATGCGCCCTGGTTCTGTGTGCCGGCGGCGGCCTCGGCGGCGCAATCGCGCAAACGCTGGCAGGCGAAGGTGCGAAGGTCGCCGTTGCCGATATCGACGTGGCTGCTGCGGAAAAGACCGTGGCTTCCATCGCATTGGCGGGCGGCGAGGCCTTTTCGATCAAATGGGACATCGGTGATCTCACTGTGCTTGAGGGCAATGTCGCGCAGATCGAGGCGCGGTACGGAAATATCGCCATTCTCGTCAACAATACGGGCGGCCCTCCGCCGACACCGGTGTCCGGCCAGAGCCCGGAACAGTGGTCCCAATTCTTCCAGTCGATGGTCCTGTCGGTCATCGCGCTCACCGACCGGGTTCTTCCCGGCATGAAGAGCGCCGGCTGGGGCCGCGTCATTACCTCGACGTCGTCCGGTATCGTGGCGCCGATACCCAATCTCGGCCTGTCGAACGCGCTTCGCTCCACCCTCGTCGGCTGGTCGAAGACGCTCGCGAAAGAGATAGGCGGCTCCGGCATCACCGCTAACATCGTCCTGCCCGGACGCATCGCCACGGCGCGCATCACCTTCCTCGATGAGCAGAAGGCCAAGCGCGAAGGTCGCTCGGTCGAGGAAGTCGCCACCGAAAGCACCGCCTCCATCCCCGTCGGCCGCTACGGAAAACCGCAGGAATACGGCGACGTGGTCGCGTTTCTCGCCAGCGAGCGGGCCTCGTTCCTTACCGGAAGCGTGATCCGCGTCGACGGCGGCATGATTGCAAGCATCTGATAAACATTAGAGATCAAAGGAAAACCAATGGCTACCGATGCAGACATCAAAAACATCCTGGCAGGCGTCACGACCGCGACGCTGACGACGATCCTGTTGAAGAAGGGTCTGCGCAATGTCTGGATGCGCGGCGCACTGCCGATCAAGCCGGGGCAGGGCCGCATCATCGGCCGCGCCTTCACGCTGCGGTTCGTTCCCGCCCGCGAGGATCTGGCCACGCCGGAATCCTGGTCGTCGCCGAAATCCACCCGTGCCGCGATCGAGGCGATGCCGGATGGCTGCATCGCGGTCGTCGACGCAATGGGCATCACCGATGCCGGCATCTTCGGCGATATCTTGTGCGCCCGCATGGCGAAGCGCAATGTCGCGGCGCTCGTCACCGACGGTGTCATCCGCGATCTCGACGGCGTTCTGGGCACGGGCCTGCCCGTCTGGTGCGCCGGCGTCGCGGCCCCGCCGTCCGTCGCCGGCCTCACCTTTGTTGACTGGGACCAGCCGGTCGGCTGCGGCGGCGTCGCCATCTTCCCGAACGATCTCATCGTGGTCGACAATGACGGCGGCGTCGTGATCCCGGCGGCCCTCATCGACGACATCCTCGAACTTGCGCCCGAACAGGAACGCCTCGAGGGCTGGATCATGCAGGAGGTCAATAAGGGCGCAGCGTTGCCGGGTCTTTATCCCGCCAACGCCGAGAACAAGGCGCGCTATGAAGAATGGAAGAAACGGTCGGGCCACTGATCGCACTATCCACGAGCGCGCTATCGTGTGCTGCGGGAAAATCTGACGGATATTTGTATCACACGCCGCGCCCTCCATCGGCGCGGCGTGTGATTGTTCTTGAAAGGGGCCGCTCTCCGGCCGCCTTGGGCGTAACCCGGTCATTTTCTGAATCTGGAAGTTCCATAAATAGGCGTTATCCCACGAAGTATGTCTTTTCAGACACTTAAGCTATCTGACCAACCTGTCGCCGGTTCGATTCCTATCAAGGCGTGTGCGATAACGCCGTCTCCTTTGTGATCTTGATGAACAGCGTGTGCTGCGCCGGATCGGGCTCACAAGACGGTGGTTGTTTGACGAGCTCGACGAACTACCCCGGCAGTTTCACGATTGCCCGCAACGGGAAGGTTTGGTCCTGCCGCAAAATCCCGCATCTTTTTGGAAAACCAGTTAAGTTTACAATGCCTCATGGCGGTCTATTGTTAAGTCAGTAGTGACGTCGCTTCAACATCTGGTATAGGCCAAAATGATAAGATCAGAACTCGTTCATAGTATCGCCTCACGCAACCCTCACCTTTACCGCAGTGACGTCGAACGGATCGTTGACACCATTTTCGAGGAAATTACAGAAACGTTGGAGCAAGGCGGAAGGGTTGAGCTGCGCGGTTTCGGGATTTTCTCCATCAGACATCGGCCATCCAGATCGGGGCGAAACCCGATGAATGGCCACGCAGTCTTTGTAGAGGAAAAGTGGGTGCCCTTTTTCAAGGCCGGAAAAGACATGCAGGAACGTTTGGATTCTGAACAACGGTAGATCGGGTCGCGAGTTGGCTACGAACTCACAAACAGTTTTGCTGACTTCGATGACGTGTGATGCGCTAGTCATGACGCATTGCCTCCGCAGCCGGCAGAGTTGCGCTACGCTTTTAATTCACTTTTTTGCGCGGACCCCGCGATTTTTCGCATGCGCGAGAAAAATTGTGCAGATCACATCGCACAGTGGATTACGTCGAATTGAAAAAGAGGGTCGAATTGAGCTGATATTCAACAGCATAGGACTTAGTCTGGAGCAGAATAAGAACCGAGAATAGCTGGCAAGCGATTCGAATGTTTAAATGAAATGAAAGCTTTTCGTTTAACATTGGATGTGACTGAAAGTACGAAATTGGTGCGAAGATGTATTTCCACCATCCCGGCTCATAAGCAGAATGATTTTGCCAAACGGGTTGTGTTTGCGCCGCCGGGCCTCGGTCCGGCGATGGGAGGATCTATGGCTCGCCCGAAAATCAAAACTGCACTGGTGGGAATGCTGATCGCGGTCAGCATTATATTCGGTGGCTTTGCGTTCTATTCCATAAATCGCCTGGAAGTCGTCAACAGATACGTCAGCGATCTGGCAACCGACTGGATGCCAAATCTCGCCTTGGCCAAGAATATGGCCGCCGACTTGACCACTCTGCGCGTTGTGTACCGTGACCACCTTCTTTCCGTGGATGACGCCGGGAGGGAACGCGCGGAGATCCGAATAAAGCAGACCGGCGAGGCTTTTCTTGCGCACTTGGTTGCCTACGAAAACAGTGGCATCAATCAGGGCCAGGTCAATGTCACCACTCAAATCAGGGCGGAGCTGGAGAGCTACAACACTGTCGGCGAGCGCGTCCTCACCGCCTCCCGCACGGGCAAGACCGATGAAGCCAAGCAAATACTTTGGTTGGAACTGGCGCCTCTGGGCGACAAGATCGTCAAGCAGGTGAGCACTCTTGTCGAGACAGCCGAAGCCGGGGCAATGGAGACCTACTCGAGCAGCCAAGTCATCCACGACACAGCTCTGGTCATGACGTTGATCGCCATCGGCTTGTGTGCCGTGGCGATTGGCGGTTCGATCTGGTTTGCCGTGGCGGGCATTGCCAGGCCGATCCAGACCATCACCGCCTCCATGAAGACGCTGGCTGCAGGTGATTCAAAATCTGCGATCCCCTATAATGGACGCTCTGATGAGATCGGTGAAATGGCCGCCGCTGTCGAAGTATTTCGCGCGAATGCTGTCGCCAATCTGCGCCTTGAGCAGGAAGCCCATACGCAGCGAAACCAGGCTGAACAAGAACAGCGCAAGGTCGCCGAGATCGAGCGGATAAAGGCCGAGGCAATGGCTCAGGCAACATCGGGTCTGGCCGCGGGTTTGAAGCATCTCGCCAGCGGAGACCTTACCTTCCAACTCTCTGAGCCCTTCGCTTCCGATTTCGAGAGCCTTCGATCGGACTTCAACGCGGCGGTTGGACAGCTTGCCGAAACGCTGGGCTCTGTCGCTCAATCAACAGGATCCATTGACAGCGGCACAAGAGAAATCAGCCAGAGTGCAGAAGACCTGTCAAAGCGGACCGAGCAGCAGGCCGCGGCGCTGGAGGAAACTGCCGCAGCATTGGATCAGATCACTGTAAACGTCAGCAACTCCTCTAAACGCGCAGAGGAGGCGCGCATCGTTGCCGTCGAAGCCAATAAGAGTGCAGAGGGGTCTGGTAGGGTGGTTGCCGACGCTGTCAACGCCATGCAGAAGATCGAGCAGTCCTCAAACCAAATCGCCAGTATTATCGGCGTCATCGACGAGATTGCTTTCCAAACCAATCTGCTAGCCTTGAACGCAGGGGTCGAAGCGGCCCGTGCGGGAGATGCCGGAAAGGGCTTTGCTGTTGTGGCGCAGGAAGTGCGTGAACTGGCGCAGCGCTCGGCGAAAGCCGCAAAGGAAATCAAGGATCTCATCCGCAATTCCAGTGTGGAGGTTCAGAGTGGCGTCAAGCTTGTCAGCGAAACCGGTCAAGCGCTGAAGACGATTGAGGGTTATATCATCACGGTAAACCAGCATATGGATTCCATCGCCACGTCGGCGCGTGAACAGTCTATTGGCCTTGCTGAGGTGAATACGGCCGTCAACCAGATGGACCAGGTGACGCAGCAGAACGCCGCGATGGTTGAAGAAACCAACGCAGCCAGTGCCACGCTTGCCAATGAGGCCGGTCGACTGCGTGAACTGATCAGCCAGTTCCAACTCGGGGGACAACGCACGCCGCAAACGATGACCGCCAGAAAACCGGCAGGCCTGACGATCGCAAGCAATCAGTATAAGCCGGTCGTCGCGCCGGTGCGGCGGATGGCCAATTCGGTTGCCAAAGCGTTTGGCGGTGGTCAGGCGGCACGTGCGACCGACAACTGGGAGGAGTTCTGATGCACCCTGCTGCGGCTGCGGCAACAACAGGTGATCAGATGCTTGAAATCATCGCTTTCAAACTCAATCATCAGCAGTTCTGTCTCAGGACTGAAACCATCCGCGAAATTCGCGGGTGGACCCCTGCAACACCCATCCCCCATGCGCCAGTTTATGTCGTTGGAATGATGAACCTCCGTGGCCTCGTCATTCCTATTGTCGATCTTGCCCGTAAACTCGGCATGCCCGATGCCGTAACACAAGAGCGAAGTGCAATCGTTGTCGCCGAAGTCCATGGAATGAACTTGGGTCTTCTCGTGGATGAGGTGTCAGATATTCTGTCAGTTCGCTCCCAATCGGTGCAGCCCGTACCGAATATCCATATTGCCAGTGGTGTTTGCTATTCAGCGGGGATCATTGTCCAGGAAAGCGGCATGATCTGCTTGCTCGACTTGGAACAGACATTTAGAGACGACGATTCTGGCTCGCTCCTAGCTGCATGACTAACGGTGCATAGGCCTGAAGTGTTTGCGCTGCCGGCTCCAATCTCTTCAGGGCGCGCCAGTCACACAATTTGCTGCAAAGCGATACTCCGCAACTCGTTCTTCGTCAGCGCTGGCGACCCGTCATGGCTCTCGCGGAAGCCAGCTGGATCTACGCTCCGCGCGCGGCTTGGTTGAAAGATCATGCCCCTGCTTACGCTGCACATGAAATCAAAAGCCATATTGTAAAAAGAATTATTTTTAGGGCAGAGCAGATCAACATCAGGAGGAAACGTCGACCGGCCAGAAGTCTATGTCGTCTTGCGCATACGCTTCCGGCGTGTGACCCTGCTCGGCGGTTTTCGAATATTCACGAGCGATCCGTTCTGCGTAGAAGAGAACAGGCATGCCGTCCTCCCACAGCGTTCGAACCTGACATGTTCTACCCCAAGCGCTGCCGATAACGCTCAGAATCTCATCTTGTTGCCTTTGTTGCAAGAATTTTGCTGACCAGACATGTCCGACGTGCTGAGGCCGACCAAAGGTTCATAATCGGCAGGCGTTAAGCGCATCCAAGCAAGTTGCGTTTCCATGACGGGCCGGTTTTGCGCGTTAGCGTCTAGAAATGCGTCACACAACGCAGAATCGCTCATTGGGGCCTTGTCTCACAAGGGGCTGGACTGAAACACTGGCATCGCATATTTCGGAGCCTTCTCTCGACGGCGAACTGTCGATGAGCATCCCGTCGTCACCCAGGGTTTTCAAAATTGAAAAAGTCCAACGCAGTTTTGCCGTTGAATATAAAAACGGTAGGCGAAAAGCAGATGCCAGGTCAAACTCTATCTGGGGCAATATGGATCTCAAGTCTGTGGCGCTCGCGTTGGAGGAAGAGACAATGCTCTTGCCGGATAACCAGCTTGCGAGAACATCCGACGGCGAAATTTCTCCTTCAAGCGCTAAGCCAGCAGTGTTCTTGTTGACACCGCCGATTGGGCAGAACAAAACTGTGGCAGTGATAGAGGAGACAACAATGGCTGACGAAATCGATACAATCACCACTGAAGCGCCGGCCGTTGCGGAAACGCCTGTCGCACCAAAAAGCAGCGCAAACCTCGCGCGACAAAGGCAACCCCGGAAGCAGTCACGGTTGACGCTGCAACGGATCCGTCCATTGTCTCTGGCAAGCAGAAGCGCGGACGAAAAGTGAAGCCCGTTGACAACGCTGGTACTGCAAAGCGCGCGCCTGTGAAACGCTCTCCAAAGGCCGTTCAAAAAGCGCCTGCCGAGCCGACGCCTGCCGAGGCTGCTGGCGATGAGATGACGGACATCTTGCAGTTGGAAAAGGAAAACCAACGGCTGCGCAAACAGCTGGCGGAAAAACTTCGGGTCGAAAACGCTGATCTGCGTAAGCGTCTGAAGCTCGACTGAAAGACCTAAGCGGCCAATCGCCGACCGCATTTCTGTGCTAAGCGCGACGGGGTATTGGCAGAGGTCATGTCTGCTGCCGGACCCGCAAACGCTCAACCTGCATGCGGATAGTAACGCGAGGTCGAAGTGATGGCGTCACCCTGGAAATTTCTTACTCGGCTTATCTCACCGCGACGACAGCGAAAGCAGGATGATGCCGCGATCGGTGTCGAGCCGGTTGCGGCGCTCTCGGAGCAGACGGTCACCCCTGTCGGGGAGAGCGTCGATCAGCCAACGCGCCAAACTCCAACGCCCTTCGTTCGAACAGAACCGTTTACGGCAGAGCCCAAACTACTGATACAAACTGGCGGCGACGGCCGGGACACTGCGCAAAGCGATAGCGAGCGGGGTGCAGGAACCTCTGACCCCGCGACATACGGTATCACCGCCACAATCGCATCTGCCTCTCCAAGGGACAAACCGAGTGCTAAAGTTGCGCCGGGCAAGAGAAGAGGGCGTACCAAGAAGATCGCCACGGTTGAGGGTGTCGAGCAACCGGCTGAAGTCATTCCCAAAATCTCTGACGAAATCGGCCTGGATCAAGAGATCAGGATGCTTCGAATTCAACTGACAAGCAAGCTAAGGCTGCAGAACGCCCAATTGAAAAAAATGTTGGAGCGGTTCGAACGTTGAACCAGTGGCGATGTTTTCCTCGCACATCGACCAAGCGCGATAGGTGCATCCAGCACCCCATCTTGCGCCTATCCTCTCGATCGTTATACTGTTTTTGAAAAACAGTATAACGTCGGATTCGAGCTTATGAAGTCCATCGACCTCATGTATCAAACTATGCTCGCCGAGCTAGGCCAGCGCTCGCTCGACGCCACTTGGACGGCCGATTTCCCTCCAGAGGGTCGGTTCACCCCAGCTAACATCAAGGGGCGCAAGTATTGGTACTTCGACATCCCAGACGGACATGGTGGTACGAATCGTCGTTACGTTGGCCCTGCTGACGATCCGGATATCGCGCAGCGCGTAGCTGATCATAAGCGGGACAAGGACGATCTACGCGCCCGCAGGCGGTTGATAAATACCCTGACCCGCGAAGGCGGGATGATCGCCCCTGACGCCATGTCGGGCGACATCGTCGAAGCTCTCGCCCATGGGGGCTGTTTCGGCGCCGGGGTGTTCTCATCGGCACGGTGGCCTTTCAGTGCTATTCAGGACTGCTGGGCGTGCGCCTTCCTATGGCTGCAATTCTGACCGGCGATGCTGACATCGCCCAGGACTATGCCATCAGTAGAGAAGTTGAAGACAGTCTGCCTCCGATCGTAAAGTTGCTGCAGGGCGTCGACGCCAGTTTCCGGCCAGTTCCACACAGATCGGGATCCGCAGCCTCGTCGGCATTTCAGAATGCCGACGGCTACAGGGTTGAATTCCTAACGTCAAACCGTGGTTCGGACGACTACATCGATCAGCCGGCGAAGATGCCTGCCCTTGGTGGCGCCAGTGCAGATCCACTACGCTTTCTCGACTTTCTCATCAGGGAACCCGTCAGGACAATATTGCTTCACCGAAGCAGTATCCCAGTCGTCGTCCCCGATCCGTCTCGGTATGCAGTCCACAAGCTCATAGTCGCCAGCCGTCGGCACACTGACGCGCAGGGGCCAGCGAAGCGAGAGAAGGACATTCGCCAAGCTGCGCTGCTGTTTGAGGCCCTGCAGCAAACAAGGCGATCTGCCGACTTGGCGCTCGTCTACAATGAAGCATGGAAGCGCGGACCTGCGTGGCAAGACGGTATTCAAGCCGGGGCGGGGATGCTGTCGACACCAGATGCCGAACGGTTCAAAACGGTCCTGATCGAGGGCGCAAAGAAAACCGCGAAGATATCGAACTTCCGTTTGGTTGATAGGCTGTCCACGCATTGAACGCCAGGCAGTTGGTTGAGACCGGTAATTTCACTGGGGTCAGGCGGCACGCAGGAGGGGCGGTTTTGGTTTGAATAGCGGTGGAAAGTTCGCTTCAGGCTGTCGGAAACGTGCCCGCAATCGATCACGAAGTTCACCATTGGCCTCCGCAGTGCGAACCTGCATGAGCATATTCGCGCCGTGGAGCGACCACCGCATCGGCTGCTTTTTCACCATCCGCTTGCCGATGAGGAAATTCACTGCCGACTCGGCGAGGGTGGTAGCAACACGGAGCCTGGCTCGGTGGCGCTTTCCATAGTCGACAATCGCACCACGTTCGAGCGGATATAGGTCAGGAGTTGCACGCCGAGGCTGTGTAGCCGTACGATCGAGAACTCACTTACCTGCGGTGATCCCTGCAGCTTCGCCAGGAGCCGCTCAAGGTCCCGGATCGGGCGATCCGCGCGGCCGTGCCATAAACGCCATTTCACGGCTCTGATATCTCTATCTATGGTAAAGAGCGCTTCAACGGGGCTGGGCTGCGATCGCGCGATGCGATCGGCAATCTGCTGCATGGGCTGGATCTTGATGGCGATGTGGAACCAGTCGATGATGTGGGTGTCGGCTTCGGCATGGCGCGGGGCACCCGCTTGAGAACTTCTGCGCCGTCCGAAATCACCGTCACATCGCCAAAGCCGCGATATCCGACTCCCTCAAGCGCGTGGAGGGCGCGATCGCGAATTGCTTGCTGGGCGGTGCTACCGGTGACGAAATAGCGGCCACCTGGTTCGCCTCGTCCTCCGCGGCCGCATCGGGCAACGACGAGCTCGAAGTTTCGAGCTGCGTTGGGCTCGGCGCTGCGAACAGGAACGGTATCGATGCTGATAACGAATTCCTTGTGGCGATCGCCTGGAAGCTGCATCTCAAGTTGGCGACGGTCATCCGTCTGAGCTCTCGCCTTCCATGTTTTCCGCACAATCTGGTCGTCGAGCCGTTCGCCGATCCTAATGGTCCGCTTGCGCACGGTAGCGTACGTCTCGGTGGGTTCAATCGGCAGGAACTCGGCCAGCACCTTGGCCGCCTGCCGGTAGGGCATCATGCTTCCCAAACGGGCGGTCAGCTCCATCAGTTCGGGCGTCGCTCGATCGGAGCAGATTTCCTTCAGCGGCGCGAAGGCGCCGAGCATGGCCGGATGGCAATCCTGGCACAGCATCCAGCGAGGATTACGGACCTCCACCGTACCGAAGACGGTTCGGATCCGGCGTGATGTGTAGTCCTTCACCGGCCGGAACTTGTGGCAGTCCGGGCAGACCCGACGGAAGAGGGAGTAGGTCTCCGCCTCATGGGCTACGACTGCGCTTTGCAGCGCCGTCACAATCGTCTTGCCGTCCTCAATCGACAGGCCAATGTCGCCGTCAAACAGACGTTCCCAACTCTTGTCGATACGAACCGCCTTCCGGCAAACGTCGCCGAACTCGTTCTGCCCCTCGATCGTGATCGTCCATTCCACCGCCATCGCTGCTTCTCCGAACAAAGCGATGCTGATGGACTGGACTGACCTAACACCCGGTGTCCGACTCCAGAGAAATTACCGGTCTCCAGCTTCGTATCGAGAGAAGGTTGGAGCCGCTCGTCTTCAATCTTTACCACCGGGACGAAACGCATCTCCTGCCTATCCGATGCGCACTCGCGGGCGCAGCGGCGCCAGTAGTGTACCAAGCCTTGGGTGACGCCGTATTGACGTGTGACCGCAGAGATATTGGCGCCAGGCACAAAACTCGCGCCGTAATCGTCGCCTTATCCTCGGGGCTCCATTGAAAGGGCGCCCCTTCAAAAGGGGTCGCGCTCCTGCTGCGCCTTTTGGCCGTCGGGCTCATCAAATCGTTATCTTTAAAGCGCGAAGAATATCACTGACAACTTCATCCTGTAGCAGATCCTGCTTCTCGATATTGAAATGATTGACATACCGGTCATGAGACAGGTCTCGGTTCTCGAGCCTACCTTTAAAGCCGGGGCCTTTTGTCAACAGTGCTCCCCAGCTATGGCTGGAGAAATAAAAGTTCACGACGCGTTTGATATTCCCTGGCAAGGGGCTAGGGGTCGTCGCTGCAAACGACGCCATGTAGTCCACCCGGATACCACGCTTCTCCAATTCCTGCGCCAGAGAGATAATGGCGTTGGCGCCGAGTGAATGCCCGACAAGAATTACGGGCGATGGCCCGAATGTCTGCCGGTCAGCAACGATTTTGTTCAAGGCTGACCGCCAAGCCGTGAAACTCCGGACATGCGCATCGACGCCCGCCGCCTGAAGCTTTCTGCCAATTTCATCAAGTCCTGTCGAAAAAATATTTGCCAATCCGCGTAAAAGGTAAACTTGCGGGTGCCCGCCATACTTGCTTTTGCCAGCTGCGAAAGTCGACTTCCCTTGCGTACCGGTGAGTGCGATAGCCAGAACTGAGCCCAAAAAGGCACGACGGCCTGAGGAGATTTCGATAGGAGTTTTGAAATTTTTCACTTAATTACCAAGGTTTGGGGATGATCCGGCCCGTCTGTCTGGTATATTCGTCGTACGATGTTCCAAACGTGTCTCGCATCATCGCCTCTTCATGGCGAACACGAGAGAAGTAGAGTGTCGCAACCCCTACAAGACCCGCCGACCCCGCAATGCCATTAGGCAAAAGGCAAAGCTGAGCGATCGCCCAAAGCCAAAATGATAGATACATGGGGTGCCTGACGTAGCGGTATAGGCCATCGGTGACGAGCCTGTGTTCGGTGCGAATTTCAAGTGTCACCGACCAATATTTCCCAAGTTGTTGATGACTGGCATAAAACAGGCAAAGAAATGCCAGTTCAATCAGAAGTCCTAACCAACCAAGCCAAGGTTGAAACGTGTAGTTGGCAAAACCTGGAAAGCCCGTCGCGACAAACAATATTGGAACGAGACACAGGCCTACGGCGGCGGCAAGCAAAGCCAGGCGATCTTGTAACGTTTTAGCGCTGCTGGTCACGCGTGTCTTGCGAGCTCGGCTTTGATGCGGCACGCGAATAATGGCCCATGCGACAAGACCAACGCCCCATACAACTTCAGCAAGCATAGGTGTCATACCATTGTCGCTTTCTCCGTTTGCAGGCCGCCAACAATACGGCTTTCTACTCTTTCCGCGAGGAAATTGGGGCCGCAACAAATCTGGAAGAAATCATACCAGTACGGCTTTGTATTCGCGCATACATATTGATAGTGCACGCGAAAGAAGTTTCTTTTTATGCGCGCGTATGTATCAGGCTGCAGCATGTCCCGTACTTTAATGGTTCGAACGATGGGAAACGCCCGATTAGCCTTAGGATCAAGACCCATTTCCGCCACTGGATCAGTCTTGTAAAAATTGATGGCGTCAGTCAAACACTGAATTTCCACCCACACCAATTTATCATCATTGATGAGCTGCTCGACGGATTTTCGGAAATTCGTACCGGCAGGGTGATACCCTGCTTTGAGTGCTGTCGAGCCTAAGGTGAGAAGAGCCACTTTCCTTGCGGAGCCTGCAAATTTCTTGTCAATTGAAAGGCAGCGTGCGGCGACATCGATCATTAGTAGGCCACCAGTGCTGTGGCCGATTAAAATGACCTCATCATAGCCTCCAGCCGCTGTTCTCGCGATGACGGTCTCTGCAAATCGCTGCAAAATTATATCGGCATCGGCCCTCCTACCACGGATGAAGTCAAGCGAAAACGACCACAAATCCATCAGATGATTTGTCGACCATCGCTCTCCCGCCACGGAAAGCGCGAGAATAAAAATCAACACGCCGACCAGCCCACTTGCTAGACCGAACCATTGTAACGTTAGCTGCGCGACAAGGTAACCGACCAGGGCAAAAAATGTCAGCACGAGAAATGGATAGACGAAATAAAGACCAAACCGCCAGGCCTTGAAAAAGAAATGAAATGCTGCGCCCGAGATTACGAAGTCTGTGAAGGAGCGAATATAATAGAACAATCTTATAGGCATCGGGCGAGCAAAATCGCCAAGCACAATCCTGTTCAAACTAAGGAAATTGAAATCGGTGCTTGTCGACCAGTTTTCCTCGGTCGCGCGTGTTGAGATTGTTACTACACCCGAGTCATTATCCTGTGTAACCTCGACAGGTGAAACATCCGAGCTGTAGCCCCAGAGCGCATCGAAGCGAGAAACCTGCCTGGAAAGCCCGCTGAAAAACGCCTCCGGCGTTTTTGGCTCGTAGCCTCCAATGAAGAATACGGCGCGCTTCAGGACAGGCTGCTTCATGTCAGAACCGTAATTTGCGTTTCTGGTATCGTCAAGAACATGTGGCCCGAACATAGGACAAATGCGCGGAGCGTTCTCGATCGTCACCTCGATCCCGGCTTCCGCGGTTCTCACAATTTACGGGTCTTCCTCAATTTCTGTGGTCAACAGGATGTTAGCGCCTCGACTGCTATCTGCGAGAATGCGAGCGCAATTGAAATGGTCACCCGGCCCAGGGGGCAACGTTCTGGGTATCACCCTTCAAGATGAAGGAAACTGGGTTGTCTCCGCTGCTGCGAAACCGGTCGGCATCTGCCCTGATTGTGGAGCGCGGAGTCAGCATCGGCACGGCTGGCACCACCGCCGTCTGCAGGACTTGCCTGTTCAAGGTCAAGCTGTGAAAATCAGGCTCTCTCTGAACCGGTGGCAGTGTCGACAGCGGAGATGTGGACGACGAACATTCACCGACAGACTGCCCGAGATTGCTTGTTGAGTTTCAGCACTATTTGATCCACTTTTTCATTTCGCGTTAGCCCACAAAATTCGACGTAGTCAATTGTGTGCAAACGTCTTTATTCGCCCTGAGTGGATCACGGCGAAATGGAAAAGTGGGGGTGCGGACGAAAACTTGGACCACCAGGAGGTAGTTCATGTATTCCTACGCAGACAGACTTCGAGCCGTTGAGCTTTATATCAGGCTTGGCAAGCGACTTAACGGGACCATTCGGCAGTTGGGTTATCCCACAAAGAATGCGCTGAGGGGTTGGTACCGCGAGTACGTACAGCATCTCGACCTGCGTATTCAGCCGGTAGCTCGAGCGCCAAAGTATTCCAAGAGTCAGAAGCAGGCGGCACTTGAGCATTACCGCACCCATGATCGTTGCATCTCTGCGACGATGAGGGCGCTCGGCTATCCTGGTCGAGGAACTCTGACCGCATGGGTACGTGAGGCCTTTCCGGAGACGCGAACATCGATGGTGGGTCGATCGTGGCGCCCTGCCTATCCCGCAGCGGTGAAGCAAGCTGGTGTCATCGGACTATGTAGTGGAGATGAAAGCGCCCAACAGGTGGCTGACCGGCTGGGCGTCTGCAGGCCGACGTTGTACAACTGGAAAGACCAGCTACTCGGTCATGAGGCTCCTTCCTCCATGAAACGCCGCAAAACCACCCCGCAGGCGCCGGAACGCGAGGAACTCGAGCGCCAGCTTGAAGCCCTCCAACGTGATGTTCGCCAGTTGCAACTCGAGCATGACCTCCTGAAGAAGGCCAATGAACTCCTAAAAAAGAACTGGGCGTCGATCTGCAGATCCTGAGTAATCGGGAAAAAACACAGCTGGTTGACGCCCTTAAAGATACCTATCGCTTGCCAGAACTGCTCGCCCAGCTGCAAATTGCGCGAAGCTCCTACTTTTATCATCGCACGCGCATGTGTCTGGCAGACAAGTATGCCGCCGTCCGGCACAGCCTTGCAGAAATCTTTGAAGCGAACCGTCGTTGTTACGGCTACCGCAGACTACAGGCGTCACTGGCCAGGAAGAGCGTGATCATCTCGGAAAAGGTTGTCCAGCGCTTGATGAAGCAGGAGCACTTGGTCGTGGCCAGACCGCGCCGACGGCGTTTCGGATCGTACTTGGGAGAAATAAGTCCGGCACCCGAGAACCTGATCAATCGCGACTTCCATGCGAAAGCGCCGAACGAGAAATGGCTGACAGACATCACCGAGTTCCAGATCCCAGCCGGGAAGGTGTATCTCTCGCCCATCATCGATTGCTTCGACGGAATGGTCATCAGTTGGTCGATTGGAACGCAACCAGACGCGCGGCTGGTCAATACTATGCTGGATGCAGCTATTGAGACCGTGACCGACGGCGAGGAACGGCCAATCGTCCATTCCGATCGCGGAGCCCATTATCGCTGGCCAGGCTGGCTAACGCGGATCAGCGAAGCGAAACTGGTTCGCTCAATGTCCCGAAAGGGATGCTCACAAGATAACGCCGCATGCGAAGGCTTCTTCGGCCGATTGAAAACGGAACTATTTTATCCACGAGATTGGAAGGCCATCACAATCAAACAGTTCGTTGCCGAGGTAGACGCCTATATCCGCTGGTACAATGAGAAGCGGATCAAGATATCGCTGGGATCACTCAGCCCGGTCGAATATCGCAAGAGCCTCGGCCTTAACTTATAAAGCTGTCCAACTTTTTATCCGCACCCCCAGTGGATCAAATTGTGGTGAAAATGAACATTAAGGCTGCTGAAGTCGATCTCATGGGGTTTTCCGCTGCGCCTGAAAGGCATGAAGCCGGAAGCCAAGCCAAAGCCGGTCAACAACATCGCCGACCTGGCGAAAGGCATGTGGATTGGCTTGGCGCGTAAACCGCAGTGGCGCTGCCTGATCCCTGTGACGGGTTTTGCTGAAGCTGAGGGTGAGAAGGGCAGGATGACCCGCACCTGGTTTGCGCTGAAGGACCAGCCGGTCTTCGCCTGGGCAAGGCTGTGGCGGATCAGCGACGAGTGGGGTCCGGTCTATTCTGGCGTCATTACGGACGCCAATGAGGCGATCCAACCCGTGCACAACCGCATGCCCGTCCTGTTACTTGCCCACGAGTACGAACAATGGCTTCACGGCACCTTTGATGATGCACTCGCATTCCAGAAGCGGACATTTCCGCCCGAGTTGGTAACGATGGAGCGGACCAGCGAACTATGGGCGAAAAAGAAGACTGCAACCGAGGCGCCTCAGCTGCTTTGACGCCGGCCTATTTCCCAAGTGTGGCGAACCAGTCGCCATCGGGCGTGTTTTTCGGAATGTGCCGGTTATAATCCGGCGCGCCGACCTCCCACCAGGGCGGACCGCGCTCGACAAGAGCCACCTTTGCATTGTTGACCAGATGTCGGGCCTTTGCCATTGCATCCGGCTCGCCCTTGACGTCGCGAACGGCCCTTCTTGAAGACATCAAATCCTTGACCAGTCTATTCAGTGTGGCTTCGTCAAGCCCGGGCCGCCTTTGATCGCTTGGTCGATCATCCGCTGTGTTTCCAGATTGGATGCCAGCGAAAGCATGTGGCAGTCGGCAATATCCACCAGTGCGCCGGCGACTTCGGTCTCTCCCCAACCGGCCATCACAGCTTGCGCAGTCAATAGCCTGAATGCGTCGGCGATCGCTTCCTGACAGTTCAGAAAGCGGTCGGGATGTTCGGTAAGCGTTTTCGGACCCGGAATGTATTCCCTCTCTAATGTAATAGAGTCGGTCGAGTCCGGTTCAAGCCTGTTGGCACCGATCTGAAACTTTTCCGGTCTTGGAGGGTTTTTGGTGCACAAGCAAAGGGAGCTCATAATGTCGAAGCGCGAACTCATCGATACCGGAACCGACAAACGCTATGTGCGTCGCGATGAAGATGGCAAGTTCAAGGAATCCGTCGACGTCGGCCGATCCCTGTCTGCCGACAAGCGGCACGAGGCAAAAACGATGCCAAGCCCGGCGAGGGTGACAAGGGCGACCACAAGCCCAAGTGAAAATCGCCACCTACAATGTCAATGGCGTGAACGGTCGCCTCGATGTCCTGCTCCGCTGGCTGGACGAGGCGAAGCCTGATGTTGTCGTTCTCCAGGAGCTGAAGGCGCCGAATGGGAAGTTTCCCGCAAAGGCCATCGAAGCTGTGGGGTACGGTTCAGTTTGGCATGGCCAGAAATCCTGGAACGGCGTCGCCATCCTTGCCCGTGGTCAGGAACCGCACCTGACGCGCAAAGGTCTGCCGGGGGAGCCGGAGGATGAGCAAAGCCGGTATATCGAGGCCATCGTGGACGGCGTGGTGATTGGTGGCCTCTATCTTCCCAACGGCAATCCCTATCCCGGCCCAAAGTTCGACTATAAACTCCGCTGGTTTCAGCGCCTGCACGACTATGCCGCCGAGTTGCTGGAGCTAGAGGTGCCCGTGGTCCTGGTCGGTGATTATAACGTCATGCCGACGGAGTTGGATGTCTATAAGCCGGAGCGTTGGACTGACGACGCGCTGTTCCGCACCGAAGTCCGGGAAGCTTACCGAAACCTCGTCGCTCAAGGCTGGATGGATGCGCTGCGCAAAATGCATCCCGGAGAGCGCATCTACACGTTCTGGGATTATTTCCGGAATGCCTATGGACGCGACGCGGGGTTGAGGCTCGACCATTTCCTGCTCAGTCCAGACCTTGCCGAGCGACTGAAAAAAGCTGAGGTCGACAAGCATGTGCGCGGCTGGGAACACACCAGCGATCACGCTCCGGTGTGGATCGAGCTATCCGATAAAAAGATCAAGCGGAGAAAACGAAATGAGTAATGACTGGCGAGATCAACTGCGCATTGGATTGGAAAGCCTGCTGGACCAAGCGGTCGTTTCCGGAGCCAAGCAGGCCGATGTCTTCAACGCCGCGATCGAAGAAATCGAGCGTTTGCGGATTGCGAATGAACGCGATCCCGACCCTGCAGACGATGTGTCGGATGACGCTATCGAAGAGCCGGCAAATGACTGGCCGGCCGCTAGTGCCTGATCAGGAACCTGCGGTCGGCCGTGCTTGGGAACGCAGTCGCTTAAGCAAACATGTTCTCGATTTCCCCACGCTGCAGCGCGTGTTTATCAGGGTTCTGCTGCTTCAGCTTTGCAAGATTGAGCAACTTCCACCGAACTGCCGGTAGGGCCGCCGCCTGCGGCAGCCCGATGGCGTCGAAATCCGGCTCCGTATCATGGAGAGTAAGCAGGAACCGCATCGCTATTTTGCCGCGACGGTCGATGCGCCATCGGATTTCAGTACCAGATTCAGCCTGTAACCAAGCGCGTCAGCTACTTTTGCGATTGTGCCAAACTCGGGGTTGCCTTCCCCACTCAATGCTCTGTAGAGCGCAGGTCGCGTAAGCCCGGTGTTTCGAGAAAGTTCAGACATGCCGCGCGCGCGCGCAACAACACCAAGAGCGCGGGCAATATGGTTTGCATCGCCATCTTCGCTGGCAGCTAAAAGATACTCCGCCATCGCTTCCTCACTCCCAAGGAATTCGGCGGAGTCGTACTCAAATGTTTCAAGTGGCATGCCGTTACTCCGTCAATTGCTGGGCTAGCCTTTTGGTCAGTCGAACGTCTTTATCTTGGCTACTCTTGTCGCCACCGCAGAGAAGAACATAGACAACTGATCCCTCGCGGATGAAATAGACCCGATAGCCAGGACATAATTGACGCGGAGTTCACTCACGCCTTCTCCAACCGGCTTTACGTCCCCAGGGATTTCCTGCCGCCAGCCGGTCAATACGGTCGGCAATTCGAGCTTGGGCGCGGAAGTCTTTTAGCTTCTTGATCCAGTCCGCATAATCGCGGGTGCGCCTAATCGTGAACATTCGCCAATGTAACCTATAAGGGACAAAATATCAAGGAGCCGCTGCCTTAGGGCAGGCATAGGAATTTAAGTTTCTCTGACCCACATGTCACCCCACCAATATGAGGGTCGCCCGTTCGATTCTTTTCAAGGCGTGAAATCTCCAGCGGCAGTCCGATTTCAATCAAGGTCTCCACATTTTGCGTCTCAGCCGTTGGCGGCAGGGCGTTCATAATGCTAGCAAAGTATGATGATTACCGCGACGGAACTACGAACACTGGATGTCTTTCTAGAGGGCCTGACGCGCAGCCGTCCAATTTAAGCGCCGCGAGCGGTCTGGTCTGCGTAGGCTCCTACATCTATGTCGTGGCTGATGACGAGCTACATCTCGCTGTCTTTTCCGCGGGTGACAATGAGCCGGGACATCTGATCCGCTTGTTTGCTGGTGAGTTGCCCATCATCAAAGCTGATCGAAAGCGCCAAAAGCCGGACCTGGAGGCGATCGTGTTCATTCCGGCTTTCGAAGATTTTCCATATGGGGCTCTGCTGGCTCTGGGATCGGCATCGAGGCCCAACCGCGACCGCGGTGTTCTCCTTACCCTTGATCCGCAAGGTGCGCTCAGCGGTTCGCCCGAGCTAGTCGCCATGACCCGGATGCTTGCCCCGCTTCATCAGGCGTTCGCCGATCTCAACATAGAGGGAGCAGCCGTGGTTGGCGATGAACTCCTGCTTTTTCAGCGAGGCAACAAGAAACATTCCGAAAACGCGATCATCCGTTACCCGCTGCTGCGGGTTCTCGAGGCGTTGCGAGGTCTGGATACAAATGCCTTTGCGCCAGCCGCCATTACGAGAGTGAATCTCGGTATGATCCAGGGCGTCCCGCTCTGCTTCACCGATGCGGCGGCTTTACCCAATGGTGACGTGGTGTTTTGTGCCGTGGCGGAAGATACCGACGATGCATATCTTGATGGCCCCTGCGTAGGTGCTGCAATCGGGATCGTTGACAAAACCGGGCAGCTGCTCTCGCTGCACCAGCTCGAACAGCCATACAAGGTGGAAGGTATCAGCGCTCATCTGGAGAATGACACGTTGGACCTGCTTCTCGTTACCGATGCGGACGACCCCGCGATATCGGCAAAACTGCTGTCAGCGTCCCTAGCATTGTGAAGCGCGCTACCGCTTCATTCACAGCATCGATGATCTGCGACTTTACCGGCAGCACGTGTTTTTGTCGGCGCTCGGTCCGCAACATGCCTGTCTCGTCTTCCGGTTCTCCAATTCCAGCCAAAATTTTCCTTGCATTCACCGGGGCGTCCAGTCACATCCCGATCACCGGCTTGATCGCCACATTCCTCAGTCGCCCGCCGACATGGCTGTCAATGCAGCGCTGGCTGATGGGCGGCGTGCTTGGCGCCCTCGCGCTACGCATGACCATGGAAAGCCGTCACTGAGGCGAGGCCCATCCTCTTCACAACACAGACAGTGCATTGAATGACAACAGCACTTCTCATCATCGACGTCCAGAACGCCATTCTCGAAGGCGAAGGCACGCCAGAACGGCAGCCCGCCATCGATGAGGCACTTGACGAGACCGTCGGCCGCCTACAGTCCATCCAGGCGCGTGCCCGCGCCGCCCGTGTCCCTGTCTTCCTGGTGCAGCATGACAGTGGCCACGGAAGTTCCATGGCCCGCTCGTCGACCGGCTGGGACCTGCGCGACGAGATCGCGCCGGTTCCAGGCGAGACCATCATCCACAAGAGGAACTGCGACAGCTTCTTCCAGACCGATCTGCAGGAAGAGCTGGAAAAGCGTTCCATCAGCCATCTGGTCGTCGGTGGATGCATGACGCAATTCTGCATCGACACCACCGTGCGCCGCGCCGTTTCACTCGGCTACGATGTCACGCTGCTGTCCGACGGCCACGCGACGGGCGATATGGGCGAACTGACATTTGCGCAGATCGTCACCCATCACAATGCGCTGCTCAGCGGCTTCAATGCCGGAGCGCATGGCGTCGAGCTGCGCCGTTCCAGCGAGATCGCCTTCTGAGCAAAAGATCCTACTCGAATACCGACCGCATGAATCTGCGCTCACAGCGGGGAATGCAGCGCGTGCGATTGGTCCGCACAAAGGCGGCGGGGCAATCGGCGTCCTAGTCTATGCGTGCGCGAAACGTCCCGTGGGCCGGCGTTGTAGCCAATTCTCGCGCTTCACCGACGGAAACTTATTGGCGCCGTCCGTGCCGATCATGCGAGGCGAAAATAACGGCTCGTCTTTCAGCATCTTGCGGAGGAAACGTTTGGCGGCGCCGAGATCGCGCTTCGCCGTCAACAGGAAATTGATCGAGTTGCCGTGTTTGGCGATGGCTCGATACAGATATCGCCATTTGCCGCGGATCTTCACATAGGTCTCGTCAATCCCGACCGACCCACACTGTGGGCGGCGGAACTGATGAAGCCCCTTCTCGATCATCGGCGCATAGGCCAGAACCCACCGATTGATGGTGCTGTGATCGACCTCAAACCCGCGAGAGCGTCTTCTTGGGCGTGAAGTGCAGGTCACGTTCGATCTTCAACCCGAACGGACCGGCTATGCTCCTTGAAGGGCGGTTTGTCCCCCAACACGGGGGACGCTGCAGACGGCGAATGGAGCGGGCACGCGAACAGGACAAAGCGTCCGCGGTGTGTAGGAATCCAGTCCATAATCAAGGCCACGACCCACCGACGGAGATGCATTGGATTTCCTGAAACCTGCAAACCGAAGACGGGCCGCACACGGACACGTAGACGAGTGGACCCGCGAAAGGTCAGAGGGAATACGACGGAACCTTCAGAGGCGCGCGGCGTAGGAGGTGATGCGGGCGAGGATTTCTTTCAGGCTGGGCTGCCGTGGTAATAGAGCGCCCACGTCCGCTCGTATGCGCGCTCGTAAAGTCCGAACGTCTCTGGGTCGGATAGGCTGAACGCGGGATTACTGCTGATGTCCTGATTGTCGGCCTTCGGGAAGCGCTTCTGCTTGTGGGCACCATACACGTCCGAGCCGAGGAAAGCTTGCACGTCCGGTTGGTCGAGCAGGCAGTAGACGTCGTAATAATGCCGGAGGAAATTGGCGGGGAACTGGCCGGTTTCCTGCTGCTTGCGATATTTGGTGGAGATGGTCTGGAGCTTCTCGACCAGCGTGTAGCCGGGCTCGTAGCAGGGAACGGCCAGCGCGCGATTATCGATCAGCTCGACGCGCGATGCCGCGTAGGCCCAGGAGCTGATACCCTTGTCGATATTGGGAGCCACCGTGTCGAAGCCAGCTTCGGGTAACACGCCGTCCTTGAGATCGGATTTCGTGCCGGTCGTCTCGGGGTAGTAGAGGCGGATGCCGCCGCTGCGATACGTCTCGGTGTCAAATTCGGTATCGCGCTCGATCTTTTGGATACCGTCGATCGTGATCGCGCCTCCCGAATACGGGCGGGATCGAGCTGCATGCCGTCGATCTTGAACCATTGATGGCCTCCGCATCCATTGCGGCAGCGTGCATCCGGCGTCGCGAAAACCGTATTGGGCAATTGAGCACGCCACGTTGATGCGAGAGGCCCAATCTGTTGGCCGGACGCGTCTAAGCGTGGAGGAAGATAATGGGGTGCGATGCGGTCATTTAATCTCGTGCTTGGAAAACACCGAAGGCGCTCGACCCATGATGGGGAGCGCCCTCGTCACCCGCGACAGCGAACGCACAACCGTCATGGTCGCTGCAGGCCGTCGGCAATGTGGGTGGCGATCCCTAAATGAGGATCGCCCACCTGTTTTTCAAGGTCACATCGACTTCGCAGTCGTTTCTATCCAAGCGCGGTGACGACGCTCGTCCTCGTGCGCCCTCATGAAGAAGGCCTTCGACTGCGGGATCGCATCCTCGTGTCGGGATGCGCGTTCGTAGGCCGTAACAGTGTCGTCCTCGTTCGTCTTCATCGCCTTGAGGATAGCCGAATCTCCCATGAGATCGGCCAGAGCAATTTTTCCAGTGGTCAGCATCTGCTTCATGTCGCCTTCGGTCGGTGCCTCAATACCGAGTTCGCGGGCCATCTCGTTGAGGACTGTTACATGCTCCAGGTGATCCTGTTTGAACTCGGCGATCTTTGCGCTGAGAGTCTTGTCATCCAACCGCTCAATACAGGAATCGTATGCGGCAATGGCGTCGTGTTCCAGATAAACTAAATCCTTGACAAGTTTCTCGATGTTGCCTTCGTTTCCGACCATGGTGACCATGAATTCTGCTCCGTTTGTTATGCAACCAGAGAACGAACCGCCACTGAGATTGTTCCAGGCCACTTGCGCCGCTCAGTGGATGGAATGGCTCTACATTCGATTAGGGTGAACTGCAGCGAACTGGCGGAGGGATATTGCCAAGTGGTTTGAGCTTTCTGCGTGGGCTATGCGAGGTGGATGCGCACCCCGTGTCAAATGCCGTGCCTGAAGGGCTTTCGCTTTGCCCGTGATATTATCGCCTATGCGGTGTGGGCTTATCATCGCTTTGCCCTCCGCACCGCCGATGTGGAAGACCTGCTCGCCGAACGCGGTGTCATTGTCAGCGGGGAAGCAATCCGCGTTTGCGTCAATCGTTTCGGGCGGAATTTTGCAGATCGTGTCCGGCGAGATCGGCCTGCGCCTGGCGACAAGTGGCACGTCGACGAGGTCGTGATCACGATCCGTGGCATAAAGTATTGGCGATGGCGGGCCATTGACGCGGACGGCGATGTGCTCGACATTTTGGTCCAGACACGTCGAAATGCGAAGGCCGCGAGGCGATTGCTGCGCGGACTGATGGAGCGGTTCTGCACGCCGAGGGTTGTGGTCACGGACAAACTCCGCAGCTAGATCGACCCGATCCGAACCCTGGCGCCGGGCGCTGAGCATCGGGCGCACAAGGGGCTCAACAATGCGATCGAAGTTTCGCGCAGGCCCATCCGAAAGCGCGAGAAGATAGTCGGGCGGTTCAAATCGCCTAGGCAAGCGCAGAGGTTCCTTTCCGCCCATGACCAGATCACTCTGATCCTTCCTTCTGCAGTCAAATCGCTCCCTAGCACCTTGCTTCAAACAACTTGGCAAAACCTGGCGGTTCTATCGCCAGCGGCGTTCGTGGCGCGGTCGGGTGCATCTTGGAAGCCAAGCTTTTCCAGAAAGTCGCTCAAGGGGAGAGGGCGGGAGAGCAGATAGCCCTGCAGATCGCTGCACCCCGCCGCGACCAAGAAGTCTCTCTGGCCTTGAGTCTCCACGCCTTCCGCCGTGGTTGCTTTGCCTAGCGTACGGCTGAGCTCAAGAATGGCGGATACGATGGCGGCACCTTCGGCTTTGGTGCCCAGCAGGTTGACGAAAGACCGATCGATCTTGATGCGATCGATGTTGAACTGAATGAGATGGCTGAGAGACGAAAATCCCGTGCCGAAGTCGTCTAGCGCGATACGGATGCCATGAGATCGGAGCAAGCCGAGCGTCGCCTGGCCTTCTTCATCAATGTCGAACAGGGCGGCCTCCGTCAATTCTAGCTCAAGTCGCGAAGGCGGCAGACCGGTCTCCGATAGGATCGACATGACGTGGCTGCCAAAGCCGCGATGGCGGATCTGCGACGGCGAGACATTTACAGCAAGCGACAATTCGACCGGCCAGCTGGCAGCGTCCTGCGCCGCATTACGCAGGACCCGTTCGCCCAGTCGCAGGATCAGGCCCGTCTCTTCGGCAATCGGGATGAACTTGTCCGGTGACAATAGCCCCAGCGTCGGATGGTGCCACCGCACCAGCGCCTCTGCGCCGGAAAGTAACCCACTGCCATCAGCGCGATGGACGCCCTGATAGTAGACCTCCAGCCGACCCGTCTTGGCCGCCAGTGAATAGCCGTTTTCGCCGGTATCTTCCGCGCCCCCTTCAAGCAGGAGACGAAGATCGCTTTTCAAATTTTCCCTCGCCTCAACCCGATGGTCCAAGGATGAATCATACTCGACCAGTCGCCCGCGCCCGCTGATCTTGGCCTCATAAAGTGCAACGTCGGCGCGTCTCATGATCTCCTTGATTGTGTAGGTCGTATCCTCGACGAGAGCGACGCCAATGGAACATCCGATACGAATGGTGGCATCTATTGTGTCGAGCTGAAACGGCTTGCTCAACCCTTCTATGATGCTGTTGCAGATCCTCAGGTAAACATCATCCTCGCGATCAAGATCCGCAAGAATAAGAGCAAACTCGTCGCCGCCGACCCGGGCGAGGGTATCTACTGGCTTGATCAGTGCATTCATGCGACCTGCCGCGGAACGTAGCAATTCGTCGCCGGCGGCATGTCCATAGGTGTCGTTGACCTCTTTAAACCTATCGAGGTCGATCAGCGCAACGACTGCTCGCTTGCGCCGTGGTGCCAGATCCAGGAGAGATTGCTCTAGGCGGTGTGGGAACAGCGCACGGTTTGGAAGTCCGGTCAGAACATCGTGCGCCGACAAATGCCGAGCATGGTGCTCGCTGGCGCTCAGTTCCTCAGGCTTTTGCGCAATCGTCCCACGAGCGCAAAGAACAGGGCTGCAATAACGAGCCCAGCTATCGAAAGCACCGGAACGAGACGGCCTATCACCCGGGAGCCTGGCAGATCCGGCTCCCAGATAATGAAACCGAGCGGTTCACCGGTTCCTGTCGCCGCGATCTGGAAGGCAACCTCATTGTGCTCCTGGTCCGAGGTGCGGGCATAGCGCGCGCCAGCGAGTCCCTGTTCCCGGCTGATCATGTCAAGAGTGGCGCCGTCTAGGAACCGGAAGACGACGAGATAGAGCTGGGCGCGTTCATCGTGCACATCGGCTCGCGAAGCAGCCGATATCGAAACGGCCCCTGCAACGGAGGGACGACCTTCAAGCCGCATCAACTCTACCCGACTTGGTTCGGCATCCAACGACCGCTGCGCGTGACTGATTTCCAAGTCGCGGATCAATGGTTGAAGCAGAGGGCGCACCCACTTGAACCGCCGTGCGGTTTCTGTGTCGGCCCTTAGCGCAAGCTCCCCAGACGGTGTGACCAGAAAGGCGGCATTGTAGCCGAACACCGTCCTTGCAATTTTGCCGAAGGTCCGCGCGGATGAAGCGCCGTCACCGCGGATGCGACCGAGAGTTTTCTCGCCGTGAGCAGCAGGATCTGCTGCGAGAAATGACGCATAGCCGGCGCCAATCAGTTGGATCTCCTGCGACACCCGCTTCACCTGATCATTAAGCCGGTCATTGACAAGTTGGCGCTGTCGATCAAGGGCAGCAGCATCACTTTCGGCGCCTGCCCAGATCGTCGCGAGAAAAACCAGCCCGAGAATTGCAAGTCCACTAATGGCGATCAGCAGCAATATCGACCCTGACGTTGTCCAGGGGCGTTTGTGTGCGGTTGTCTTTGTTTGGGTTTGGCCGAGCACGCAGTCGTCTCCGATATCGTGCTGATCCTGCTCCCAATTGTTTACCAAACGCTTTCACAGCGGTTGCAATATTTCTGCTTCGACACAACCAGCTCGTTAATCATTTCGTGTTTGGCTTTAGGTGGTAAGAACCGCGTGACGCCTCCTTGCTGGAGCGTCTTCCACATCAAGGTACCGACATGCTGCGATTGAAATCTCTACTCCAGCGAAAAACTTTGGCGCTGGCTTTTATCCTATCCGTTTGCTCATTTGGCCAACCCCAAACGATCTTGGCGTCCGGAAATGACACGATCCGGATCGCCGTGGAGGGCGCATTCCCGCCTTTCAACTACCTTGACTCGTCAAACCAGCTCCAGGGCTTTGACGTCGATATTGCTAAGGCGCTTTGTGAGACCGCCAAGCTGAAATGTGAGTTCGTCATTCAGGAATGGACCACAATGATCCCCGGCCTGCTGAACAAACAGTACGACGTGATCATTTCGTCGATGTCGATGAGCGCCGAGCGGCGCGAAAAGGTTTCCTTCACCCAGAGATACTATGACAGCCCGTCCGTCTTCATCGTCGGCAAAGGCTCCGCCATTGCCGGAACCACGCCGGAGAGCCTGAGGAACTTGAGGTTAGGCGTTACTTCGGGCACCTCCCAAGAAGCCTATGCCAAAAAGTTCTACCCTGATGTCACAACCACGGTGTTTCAGGCTTCACCGGACCTGTACAAGGGACTGGCACAGGGAAAGGTCGACATTATTATGGAAGACAAGCTTGCAGTTTATGACTGGCTGGCAAACACTAAGGCGGGCGGCTGCTGCGAGTTCCTGGGCGGTGATATCAAGGACACCGAGTTTTTCGGCGATGGAGCCGGCATCGCCTTGCGGCCTTCCGACAGCCATTTGCTCGCACAGTTTAATGCCGCACTCGAGACGATCCAGACTAACGACACTTATGACACGATCAACGCCAAGTATTTTCCCTTCAGCATCCGCTGATAGGGTGGCCAGCCCCGAGGCCAGCCAGCTATGTACATTCAGGGTGGACAAGGCATGCCGGAACTGGGCGATCTTTCGAACCATGATGGAAGCGGCTTCCATTCTGGCTAACCAGCTGCAAAGCGAGTTTTTGACCTTCATCCATAACGCCAATCAGTTCGCAACGGACTGCCGCCCATCCGCAATTGTCGGGGCTGCGCGCTCACCCCGCGAGGTTCGGCAAACCTACATTTCCGGGGTTGGTCCAAGCTGAAAGTATCGCCTCTTGAGCTTCCGAGTGCGAGCTGGAGAGGCGCAATGCCATCAAGATATATTGCGTTTGGCGTGCTGCTCACCTAAAGCCTCGAAATCTCCGGGTCTGGAGAACCGTGCCATTCAAGCCTCCATGTTCCGCCTTGACGAAGGTTTTGAATCAGGGACGGATGGAATGTTACAAGGCATATACCCCGGTGATCTTACGGAAGGATAGATCAGGCTCGGACTAGACTGAAAAACGCCGGCAGAGACAGAGTTAGGGTTGCAGATGGTTCGCGGTATGGCGCGCGTTATAGAGCGCTAACTCGACAAGCGTGATCTTGTGAAGGTCGAATTCTACAAGGTCTGCAGGATTAACGCCCTTCTACTTCAGAATTTTAGCCGCGACCGCAAACCCCACCCTGTTTACGATCACGCGGATCTCGCAGCTGTTGTCGATATTGGTACGGGTATGCTCTTAGGGGGAAAGATGCTTAATGCCGGTCCTGAAAAGCCTCAGGCATTATGGAACGCTCTTGGCGGCCATCAAAACGTCAAGGTCCACCGAACCCGGCCCGAAGCGATAATTGAGCTTCTTGGCCGTTTCAGCCAGGAGATCATACCGAGCTTGGAATTGTTCGAGAGTATAGAGATGCCCTCGGATCTGGCGTTTACGGGTACGGTTAGGCTCGGTCATGCTCGTCCTTTATGGAGAGGGCCCGGCATGGACAGGTAGGAAGCTCGACTGCCAATTCGTTGGCTACGGGCAGAAAGCGGAAAAACCCCCGTATTCACCATCCCTGTCATGTCCGCTTGACACACACCGGGCCCTTGTGGACCCAATGCGTTTGTCTTCAACTTGTTCCATAGGTTTTAAGGACGTGGGCCACATCGGCCGAAGACCTCCAAGATGCTTGATCCGCTAGACGCTCAGGTTGGCAGCAGGATCCGCCTGCAGCGCAAGATGAAGACCTTGAACCAGTCAGACCTGGACAGGGCTGTGGGAGTAACTTTTCAGCAAATCCTGAAATATGAAAGCGGAACCAATCGCGTTAGCGCCAGTCGACTGCAGTTGATCGCCGAGGCGCTGCATGTCCCTGTTGCCTTGTTTTCGAAGGCCCGGGCGTCGCGAAGTCTGGCCAGACATCTGAGATAAACGACCTATTCCTATTTCTCTCGACGGATGAGGGGCAGGCCGTCAACCGTGCCTTTGCGAAGATTACGGACGACGGTCTGATCCTTCAGCGCCTGCGATGCGGTTTTCACGGCATCGATCACCGATGCTGCAACCTGTTTTCAATTTATAACCATAGCCATAATATCAGCCCATGCGTTCCGAGGCGTAGGAGCCGGGGCTCGCTGGGAAGACGACGGTGCGGTTGCCGTTGATGAAGGTGCGGTTGTGAATATGGGCATGCACGGCGCGGGCCAGAACCTGGCTCTCGACGTCGCGGCCGATCGAGACATAATCCTCGGCTGACTGTGCATGGGTGATGCGGGCGATGTCCTGCTCGATGATCGGGCCTTCATCGAGATCGGCCGTGACGTAGTGGGCCGTGGCCCCGATCAGCTTCACGCCGCGCTCATAGGCCTGCTTGTAAGGGTTGGCACCCTTGAACGACGGCAGGAACGAATGGTGGATGTTGATGATCTTGCCCGACATCTTCTGGCACATGGAATCCGACAGGATCTGCATGTAACGGGCCAGCACGATCAGTTCAGTTCCGGTCTGCTCGACCACGTCCATGATGCGGGCTTCGGCCTGAACCTTGTTGGCCTTGGTCACGGGTATGTGGTGGAACGGGATGTCGTGATTGACGACAACCTTCTGGTAGTCGAAGTGATTGGACACAACGCCGACGATCTCGATCGGCAGCGCACCGATCTTCCAGCGATAGAGCAGGTCGTTGAGGCAGTGACCGAAGCGCGACACCATCAGCAACACCTTCATGCGGTGCTTGCTGTTATGGAACTGTGCCCTCATCTTGAAGCGCTCGGCGATGACCGCGAAGCCCTTTTCCAGCTGCTCTTGCGAGGTGCCTTCCTGGCTGGCGAATCTGAGGCGCATGAAGAACAGGCCCGTTTCCAGGTCGTCGAACTGCGCACTGTCGACGATATTACAACCTTTCTCGGCGAGATAACCGGTGATAGCAGCGACGATGCCGCGGGTCGATTTGCAGCAAACGGTAAGCACATAGGAGGTCATGACAATCCTCTGTCAGGATGAGCGCGTGGCTTATCCGCGTTGATAGCGGAAAGGGGAGGGATCAGGCCGCCAGCAATTGCTTGAGCTTGACCTCCGGCGCTGCGAGCGCTGTGGGATCGGGATGGCGGCTGGCGCCAATGAGCATTTCAGCCAGGCGGATATCGCGGGCGACTGCGTTGCCCGGTCCGATACCGCTGGCTGCAAGCAGTCGTCCGTCGGCGGCCAGATGGAAGAGAATAAACGCCTCTGCGGAGAGATCTCGCCGAACCGTGGTCACGGCACCCTCGGCAAGCCCGGCGACCTGCAAGGTAAGGTCGTACTGATCCGACCAGAACCAGGGCACGCTGGTGACAGCTTCCGCAGCGCCCATCATGTTGGCAGCGGCGAGAAGCCCATGCTCCTGGGCGCTGCGCCACGACTCGAGCCGGATGCGACGGTTACTGTAATGGCCGATGGGAAAGGAACAACAGTCGCCGGCGGCGTAGATATCCGGGTCGCTTGTTTGCAGATGCGTGTCAACGGCAATCCCGTTGTCGGTTGCCAGGCCGGCTTCGGTGGCAAGCTCAGTGTTCGGGATCGACCCTATGCCGACAACCAGAAGATCCGCGTCGATTGCGGAACCGTCCTCCAGGACAACATGCACGGCGTCCGGTGCTTCTTCTATCCTGGCGATACGGGCGTTGCAGAGAATGTCCACACCTTCGGCCTGATGGCGAGCAGCAACGGCTTCTGCGATCTCCGCAGGAACACCACGCGAGAGGATGCGCGGCAAGCCCTCGATCAACGTTACCGACGTACCTAGATTTCGTGCGCTCGCCGCCAGCTCCAGGCCGATGAAGCCGCCGCCAATGATCGCCATCTTCCGTCCTGGTCCGAGGCAGGAGCGTATTGCCATCGCGTTGGCGTGGCTGCGGAGTGTCCGGACACGCTCGCTGGAGGAGGGAAGCGTGGGCAGTTCACGCGGCCGCGCGCCCGTGGCGAGAAGCAGCTTGTCATACGAAACAAACACTCCATCGGAGAGGGCAACACGCATGCGGCCACGGTCGAGTCCGGTTGCCGAAACGCCGAGCCGCAAATCGATGGCAAGCGATGCGTACCGGTCTGCTTCCGCAACGAACTTCGGTTCCGCAGCGAGAACGATCGCCTCCTTGGACAATGGTGGCCGCTCATAGGGCGCGAGGGCTTCGCTACCGATCAGGGTTAGCGACCCTGCAAAGCCCCTTTCGCGCAACGACAGTGCCGCACGGCCGCCGCACTCGCCAGCGCCGATGATGACGATATGTTGACTCATAGGTGTTGCCTCCCAAAGCATGGTGAGACCATACGCAATGTCCAGCGGCACGCAACATATCTATGATATAATATATCAATGCGTATCATAGATTGACAAAAATGAGACTGATAATGTCAATATAGGCCGTTACACGCGTAACCTATATGTTCTCGCGGGTATAAATTTCGAATGGCAGGACGCTGGTATAGGCGCCATCGCTTCCCTTTGCCTTGACGGAGCGAACCATGCCCGACAGGGCTTCCTCCGCCACGCGATTTAACGGGTGAGAAATGACAAATGTCATCGCTCCATCAAGAAGCGCTTGCTTCGTTATGTCCATCAGCTCGTAGCCGACCAGTATGATTTTCCCGGCGTTGCCGCTGGATCTCAGCGCGGCCAGGGCGCCGGAGATGCCGCCTCCCGCGACATACAAGCCTTGCAGGTCCGGGTGCTCCTTGAGAAGGTTCTCCGTCATTTCCTCCGCGACCGCCTTCGACTCGAAGGTGGAGCGTGGTTCGAGAATGGTAAAATCGGAGGCATATTCGCGGAAATAGGATCGAAATCCGCTTTCGTTCATCTCCTGGCATCGATATCGAGGATTCCCCATGAGAACGCCGAGTTTGCCTGGCCGCTTGCAGACGTGCTCGAACATCCAGGCGGCCGTGCGCCCGACTTTCCAGCCGTCGAGACCGATAAAGTGAACCTGCCCGGTTGGGGCGATCTGCGAAATGAGCGCAAAGACCGGCTTGCCCTGGCTCTGTAGCGTTTCCACCGCCTGGCTCACGATGGGATGAACCGCTGCAACGACGCCGATGGCGTCGCAGTTTTCGGCAAGCTCTAGCATTTTTGCTGCGGTGTTCTGGGGCGACAGGTCATCGAGAAAGTCGATACGGAGTTCGATCGCCGAATCAGAGGTTCGCTCCGCTGCGGTTCGCAATGCCTGCGCGAGGTTGAGATAAAATTGCCGGGACGGCTGGTGCAACAGGAAGCCGAAACGGTATCTTGCCCTTGCGGCAGCAATCCGACTGTCGATCGTGCCCATGCCGTAAAACCCGATCTCCTGGGCGGCCTCCTTCACACGCAGCATGGTCGATTGTTTGACGTTGCCGCTGCCGCCAATCACACGGTTCGCAGTGGCGATGGAAACGCCGGCAGCGTCAGCCAGGTCGCGTATCGTTGGGCGCGTCATTTTCGTTCCTCGTATCATTTCATATCAGATTTCACACCATTCTGATACAAAAGAAACTTTTGTATCTCTGTATATCAACAACACTTGCGTTGAGAGGCGTCAAGCCATTTACTTCCCTCATGCAAGACGGCCTCGGGATGAGCGGCCGTTTGGGAGGAAGATAGTCAGCCGCGTGGCGTGAGACGAACGGCCCCAACACCTGGGCGCCGAACGGATCGGTTTGTCTGCGGTGATGGCATCGACCTCCCTCAACAACATCAAGGCTGCTGTCGAGCAATTCATGTTGCTCGCTTGAGGATTGAACATGGACGATCTGAAGTTTGGCACACGGAACAAGCGAGGCGACTGGTCGCCCAATGGACGCATCGAGGTCGCACCCTTCTGGACATGGCCGCCGAAATTCCTGAAAGTGCTGCACTGGCTGCCGGAATACCTTTTTCCGTGGAATGCGTTCCACATGGCAACGGCGCTTGCCTATTGGTACCTTGTCGTTCCCGATGTCGAGACGATGAAGACATTGAGCTGGGGCTGGCCGCTTTATCTCTATGCGGTCAATGCGGCGGCGATCTTCGTCATGTACGGCTCGATCGAGCTTTTCTACTATGTGAAGCGCGTTCAGGGAACTCGCTTCAAATACAACGCCAAGTTTCCATCGGAGCAGCCCTCTGACGTCTTCTGGTTCAAGAGCCAGAACATCGATAACTTCATGCGGAGCTTCTTCATCTCGATCCCGCTTTGGACCGTGGTCGAAGTCTTTATGCTCTGGTGCTTCGCAAACGGCTCCGCCACCTGGGTCAACTGGGACGAGCATCCCTATTATCTGGCCCTGCTGGTCTTCATCGCACCGGTCATTCACGAGGTCCATTTCTTCCTAATCCACCGGCTGATCCACACGCCGCTGCTCTACAAGTGGATCCACTCCGTGCACCATAATTCGGTCAATCCGTCGCCCTGGTCATCGCTGTCCATGCATCCGGTGGAAGGCTTTCTCTATCACGCCGTGGCCCTGTGGCACCTCGTCATTCCCTCCAATCCGATCGTCGCGCTGTTCCAGTTGCACATCGCCGGATTTGGTGCGGTTAACGGCCATATCGGCTTCGAAAAGCTCGAGCTCACCGAGGAAACCGCCGTCGATGGCCACGCCTATGCGCACTACCTGCACCACAAATATTTCGAGGTGAACTACGGCGGCGACGGGCTGATACCGCTCGATAAGTGGTTTGGCACCTGGCACGACGGCACCAAGGAAGGTGAGGCTCAGATGCAAGCACGGTTCCAGGAAAAGAAGGCACGGCTGAACGCCAAGGCGAGTGGCACCACCACCTGACATTCGAGATCGGATCGGGTGTCGCGAGGAGGCGGTGCCCGACGGTTAAGACGATCCGCAATCGGGCGTCTGCACCGGATACCAACATTTCAAACCCGCCAAATGGCGAAAACTGGGAGGAGACTAACGTGAGACTCGTGAAGAACCTGATGAAAGCCGCGGCCGTCGTGGCACTGATCGCATCGGCCGCATCGACGGCCAATGCGGCGACAATTGCCGTCGTGGGCGGCTCGAACGATGACGCCTTCTGGAACCTGATCAAAAAGGGCATCGATGACGCCACTCCGGCCGTTGTCGCCAATGGTGGTTCGGTCAACTATCTGCGCCTGCAGAACTACGACAACTTCGCGCCGGACGTGGTGCAATTGATCCGCACCGCGATCAGCCAGAAGGTCGACGGTCTGGTCATTCCGAATTGGGTGCCAGAAGCCGAAGATCCGGCGATCAAGGACGCGATTGCGGCCGGCATCAAGGTGATCCTGATGAACGCCGGCGGTGCTGACAAAGCCCGCGAATTGGGGGCGATCAACTATGTCGGCTCTGACGAATATGTCGCTGGTCAGGCGGGCGGCGCCTATTTCGCCAGCCATGGCAAGAAGCATGTCCTTTGCGTGAACACCCTGCCGGGCGCCAACAACACTGAAGCGCGCTGTAAAGGCGTGACCGACGGCATGGTTGCCGGGGGCGGCGCTGCCGAGCAACTGCCGCTGCCCACGACCAGCTTTGGCGACCCGACCGCTGTGGCCGAAGCCATCAAGGCCACGGTGTTGAAGGACACCACGATCGACGGCGTCATCACGATCTCGGCCGGCGACGCGGATGCAGCGGCGACCGGTATCCAGCAGTCGGGCATTGCTACGGTGTCTCTGGGATCGTTCGACATGAACGCAGCGGGTCTGGCGCGTATCAAGGGCGGCACCCAGACCTTCGCGATTGACCAGCAACCGTATCTGCAAAGTTTTCTGGCGGTCAGCCTCCTGGCCTCAGCCATCGACTTTGGCACCTCGCTGCCGACTTTCCCGGTCTTGACCGGCCCGGGCATTGTCGATGCCGCCAACATCGAAGCAACTTTAGCCGGTGTTGAAAAAGGCGCTCGCTGATCGCCTTTACGCGCGGATTGGTCCGCAGTTAGGTTCTGCGGGCCGAACCCCAAACGACCGGGATCAGCTCTGGCTGATCAACACTTGAAACCCTGGGAGGGGGCATCCCATGCAAAATAGCTTTTCACCAGGCGCCATGCTGCGCCGCCCCGAGGCCGGCGCCTTTCTTGGCCTGCTAGCCGTAATGATCTTTTTCGGAATCTTTGGCGGCCTAACCTTTCTGCAACCTGCAGGCATGGCCAGTTGGATGAACGTGGCATCAAACCTTGGTGTCATCGCAATTCCCGTCGGCCTGTTGATGATTGCCGGAGAGCTGGACATTTCGGTGGGCGCGATGGTGCCCTTTGGTGCAATGACGGTGGCTATAATCTCTGGCCACTACGATCTGCCGATCTGGTTCGGCATTGCGGTTGCTCTGTCTTTCGGCGTGCTGATCGGCTTGATCAACGGCTATATGGTGATCCGCACCGCTGTCCCGTCATTGATCGTCACCCTGGGCACGCTTTTTGCTGTGCAAGGCATCGTCCTTGGCCTAACCGTTCTGATCACCAAATCCACCAGTGTTGCCCTGACCACCGAGGGAGCAGCCAAGACAATCTTCGGCGAGTTCCTCTTCAACGGCCAAGTTCAGGTGATGGTACTGTGGTGGCTTGCAATTACCGCGGCCTATATCTTCTTCGTTCACTTCTCGCGTTTCGGAAACTGGATCTTCGCGATGGGCGGTGACAAGGTTTCTGCACGTAACGCCGGTATCCCGACCGAGCGGATGACGATCCTGCTGTTTGTGCTGTCCTCGACCTCTGCTGCTTTTGTCGGCCTGTGTCAGGCGATCCTTTATAACTCGGCGCAGGTCGCAGGCGGGCAAAGCTTCATCTTCAACTCCATCATCTCGGTCGTGGTCGGCGGCGTCCTGCTGACCGGTGGTTTCGGTTCGATCGTCGGAATATTCTTCGGCACCATCACTTTCGCCATCGTCAACCAAGGCATCTACTACACCGATTTCGACCGCAACTGGTCGTCGCTGATCATCGGCATCCTATTGCTCGTGGCGGTTTTGATGAACAACACGTTCCGCAAGATGGCGCTGTCCTATTCGCCCAAGAAGACGGGGGCCAAATAATGTCACAGGCAATCCTTTCGCTGAAGAACATCAACAAAAGCTTTGGCCCGATTGACGTCTTGCACGACATCAACCTCGAAGTGCGGGCCGGGGAAGTGCTCTGTCTGCTGGGCGACAACGGTGCTGGCAAGTCCACGGTGATCCGGCTGCTCTCCGGAGTGCACAAACCCACCACGGGTGTGATGGCGATGGACGGCAAGCCAGTGTCTTTCGCCAATCCGCGCGAGGCCGCCGATCATGGCATCGCAACGGTCCACCAGTTCGGCGGAACCTTTCCACTAATGTCGGTCGGGCGGTCGTTTTTGTCGGACGAGAGCCAACGAAGTGGGTCGGGCCGTTCAAGATCTATGACCGTAAGTTGGCCAACGATACTGCCGTAAAAGCGGTACAGTCATTCGGTATGACCCGCATTGACGACGGCGACCGGCTGGTCGGCGGTCTGTCGGGTGGCGAGCGGCAAGCCCTGGCCATCGCCCGCGCTGTCCATTTCGGCGCCCGTGTATTGATCCTGGACGAGCCCACTGCAGCGCTAGGGGTTAAGCAGGCCTCGCACGTTTTGCGCATCGTCAACGAGGCCAAGCGGCGCGGGCTAGCGGTGATTTTCATCACCCACCAGGTCATGCACGCCATGGCCGTCGGCGATCATTTCGCCGTGCTGATCCGCGGCGCCATCGCGGCAGATTTCCGCAAGGGCGAAAAGAGCCGGGAAGAGATCACCGATCTGATGGCCGGCGGCGAGCAGATGGCGGAGTTGGAGGCCCAAATCGAAGGCTACATGGCTGCAGGCGAAGGTCATCCGGAGCCGGCAAAGCGCGTGCATTGATGCGGCCGCCAGACACCGCGCAAGCGATGTTCATTGCGTTCTCCCGGTCCGCACACCTCCACGTGCGGACAACTCGCGACCCGGACCCGTCATGGTCCGGGTCGTAGAACCCCAAAGCGACAATAGAAGAGAGAGTATTCATATCATGCCTCAATGGGTGGAAGCCTGTGGAACCAACGACGTTGAACAGGAAGAAGTCATCCGGTTCGACCACCAGGGTCGAACATTCTGCATTTTCCGCAGCCCGGAAGACGACTTCTACTGCACGGATGGCCTCTGCACGCATGAGAAGGTTCATCTCGCAGATGGCCTGGTGATGGATCATTCGATCGAATGCCCCAAACATAGTGGCGTCTTCGACTATCGCACAGGGGAGGCAATGCGCATGCCCGTCTGCATCAACCTGAAAACATATGTAGCCAAGGTCGAAAACGACCGCGTCTTTATCGAGATATAACATGACAACTGGAACATTCTCACTTGCTGCATGCGCCGAAATGCTCTGGCGCGGTCGCCCGATAGAGTGGCGAGCCAGCCGGCTGAAAGACCTGGGCTTCGGCGTCGGGCTCTGGAACTGGCCGGATCATGACCTGTCGAAGCTGGAGGCCACCGGCGCCACCTTCACCATCATGAACGGGTATCTGCGCGGCCGACTGACGGATGACGAAGGCGCCGCGGAGCTCTTGAAGACCGCGCGTGAAACCGCCGAGGTCGGTAAGCGGCTGGGCTTGCAGCGCCTCAACCTGCACGGAACCGGCCTCGGGGAGGGCGGTCTTCCCGTCCAGCCGATCGACGTCGTCACCGGCGCGATGTGGATGAAAGCACGCGACACACTTTGCCGGGTTGTCGACCTGGCTGACGCAGTGGATGTGACGTTCACGCTGGAGAACTTGAACCTGCCGGTCGATCATCCGGGCGTGCCGTTCGGCCGCGCGGAGGACACCCTGGCGCTCGTTTCAGCCGTGAACCATCCGCGCCTGCGGCTCAATCTCGATCTCTATCATGCACAGATCGGCGAGGGAATCTGATCGAATTGTGCCGCAAGTCGCTGCCGTGGATCGGCGAAATTCAGGTCGCCGATGTTCCAGGCAGATGCGAACCCGGAACGGGTGAGGTGAACTGGCATGGCATCGCCAAAGCATTGAAGGCCATGGGCTATTCCGGCCCGGTCGGCATGGAAGCCTTCGCCGCGGGCGACGCGGACACAGCACTTGAAGCCTTCCGCAACGCATTCACAGTTTGAAAGGGTAAGCAATGGGTCTCTACCTCACCCGTCCGACGGTCGCTGATATTCGTGCCATGAAGGCGCGCGGCCAGAAGATCTCGATGCTCTACGTCACGACGCTCGAAGAGGCTGCTGCCGCCAATGCGGCAGGTATCGATATGTTGTCGATCGAGGGCCGGTTCTTCAGTGCTGAGATGCGCGAAGCCGCTGGAAATTGCTATGTCCAGGTGGGGTTGCCCTTCGGCCCCTTCGGCAAGCTCGCCACTGCTGAAGACTATCTGCGCGAGGCCTTCCGCTTCATGGCGATCGGAGCGGACTGCATCTATTGCGCCGCCTCGCTCGATATCCAGAAGGCGCTTTGCGATAATGCCGTTCCGGTGATCGCCCATGTCGGCTTGATCCCTCGCAGGCCACCTGGACCGGTGGCTTCAAGGCGGTCGGCAAGACTGCCGAAAGCGCCAAGGCGGTCTGGGATCACGTCAAGCGGCTGGAGGCGATCGGCTGCTTCGGCGCGGAGTTGGAAGTCGTTCCGGATCGCGTCGGCGATGTGATCTCGAAGAGCACGCCGCTGATCATGCTGGGAATGGGTGCGGGGGCGGGAGCCGATGCACAATATCTCTTCGCCGAAGACGTGCTTGGCCACACGACCGGCCACAAACCGAGGCACGCAAAGACCTATCGCAACTTCGCCGCCGAATATGCGCGACTGCAGCAGGAGCGGGTGGCGGCATTCAAGGAATTCATCTCCGAAGTCGAGACGGGCGCCTATCCGGCCCCGCAGCATGCAGTTCCGATAACGGACGCCGAATTCGAGCGCTTCGCGGCCAGCATTAAAGCTTAACGTCGAGCAACATCGCGGACATCAGAAAGAACGAGCGGCCGTCGAGCCGCCCATGGAAAGGAATTGAAATGCTCAAAGTTGGCCTCCTCGGCGCCGGCCGCATCGGCAACGTTCACGCAAAGGCAATCTCCTTGCACCCCGGCAGCACGCTGGTTACGATCTCGGACGTCAATATGGATGCGGCGCGAAAGCTCGCCGGCCAATACGGGGCCGAGGCGAAGGCAACGGTCGAGATCATCAACGACCCGTCCATCGACGCCGTGCTGGTCGCAACATCCACGGATACCCATTCAGACCTGATTGAAGCAGCGACCGCCGCCGGAAAGGCCGTCCTGTGTGAAAAACCGGTCGACCTTAGCCTTGAGCGGGCACGAGCCTGCCAGGTGGCTGCGGCGAAGAACGGGCGTCCGGTCATGATCGGCTTCAACCGTCGCTTCGACCCCAATTTCGCAGCGCTCAAGGCGGCAGTCGATCGGGGCGAGATCGGCAAGACTGAGCTGTTGTCCGTGACGTCGTTTGATCCCGCGCCGCCGCCGGTTTCCTACGTCAAGGTATCCGGTGGTCTGTTCCGCGACATGATGATCCATGACTTCGACATGGCCTGCTGGCTCATGGGCGGTTTGCCGGAAACGGTGACGGCCGTCGGCAGCTCGATCGTCGATCCGGAAATCGGCGCGGCCGGCGATGTTGATACCGCCGTGGTGACGCTACATTTTGCCGACGGTCGCATTGCGGTCATCAAGAACAGCCGTCGCGCCGTCTATGGCTACGACCAGCGGGTCGAGTTGCTCGGTTCGGAGGGGCTCCTGTCGGCGGGCAATGTCCTTGAGAATACCGTCTCCAAGGCGACGAAGAGCGGTGTGACCTCGGCGAAGCCCGAGTTCTTTTTCCTGGAGCGCTACATGCGGGCCTATTCCGCGGAATGGGCAGCGTTTGTCGACGCCGTCAATTCGGGGTCGGCATTGCCCGTCACGCTTGACGATGGCGTCAACGCGCTCGCCGTCGCCGAGGCTGCGACGCGCTCGGCCAAGTCTGGTCAGACTGTCAGTTTGGCAAGCATTTAACGGGTCGGGGTTGGCTCTTTGCGGGGGCATGCCATGACGTTCAAATATGAGGGGCAGCCGCCAAAGTCCGTGGCGGAGCTGAAATCCTTGATTGCTTCCGGGAAGATTATTCTTTCCGGAAAGCTCGGCGTTATGGCGAGGGCGATGCTTGAACAGCCGGGCTGTGCCGCGTTCGACAGCGCCGGATCCATCGCGCATGGCTGTGGGGTTTCACAATCTATGGCCCTTCGGTTGACGCGCCTGCTGGGGTTTCGATCGTATCAGGATCTTCGCAGACTGTTTCTAGAAGAAGTAAAGTTACGTTTCGGGTTAGAGCCTGAGTCGATGAGTGCATGAAGATCCAGATGGGAAAGTTCGTTAAATCGTCCTATCTGATTTCTAATAAGTGATTGATATATATAAACGATTTACGAGATTTTTAATCTCCTTCTCCCACAAGCCGCTCATTGGGCCCAGCACCGTATTTTGAGTTCAGCGCAAACCAGGCGTATCCTGCATTCCCGCTGAGCCTCTGGCTGAAGCTGTCCGCCACGGCGAGCAGGAAGGAGAGTCCGAATTCGCGGCGTTGGGCGGAAGCTTCTCGATTGAGAGTGTCAACGCGCCGCTGCTGCTCGCGCTGTTGCCCGACCATATCCATATCTCCGCCTCAGCGGGGCGCGCGACGCGATTTGGCCGCCTGATCGAACTGCTGTCTGAGGAGTGCGTTGCCAACTATCCCGGCAAGGAACTGATTATCCAGCGATTGCTGGAGACGCTGCTGATGGAGGGATTACGGTGGGATATTATCGGCAACAACCCAGCTTCGGCGGGCTTGTTGAACGGTCTGCGCGATCCCGCCATTGCCCGTGTCCTGCGTGCCATACACGAAGATGTGCGAACGAGGTGGACGCTAGCCAATCTAGCGGGAATAGCGGGCATGTCGCGATCGGCCTTCGCCGTGCGATTCCATGAGATTCTTGGTTGTGCGCCCATTGAATAACTGGCGCGCTGGCGCATCGCTCTGGGCAGGGATGCACTCCTGAGCGGCGCGAAGTCACTCGACAGGATCGCGGACGAGATTGGTTATGAATCCGCCAGTGCCTTCAGTACAGCGTTTAGCAAAAGGTTCGGTTGTTCCCCAGGCAGGTTCGCCAAAGGATACGTCGCCGGTGCTAGTCCTGACCTGCTCGCCGTTTTATGACGCTATCTGCCGACGCCAGAACGTCTCGTGGTGGACCGGAGCGTTGCAGGGTGTTGCCTATCGCGAAAAGGGTGTCGCGGTCTGCAATGCTGGCTGTCGCTGTGAGTGATCGGCCAACCCACTGGAATGTTCTTCGCCACCTGGATGATGAGATCCGAAAACCTACCTCGCCTCATGTCCCGTGCAAATGCGCGCCGCTTGCGATTCGACGTCCTTTGGATCCAAAGTGGCGCTGCCGCCCTGGCGATGGATGTCATCCGAAATGATTTTCAGACACGTCTCGAAATCAGATGGGCGAAGCAGAATGGCGACCACAATACTGGCCGCTGAGAGCGCGATCACAATTGCGAGCACAGGAAGATCGCGCACTATCACCGCTCCTCAAAAATGTTCTCCGTAGGCTGCAAAGTGACGACGGATTGTGGCAACACATGGTCAGCGTGGTCAGTGCCCACGCCCGGTAACCGGTCGTATTATGAAACACTTATCCGCAGTCCAAACAAGCCAACCCAGTTCCGGCGCGACGGTTTGCCTGCGTCGGCGTTGCCAAGCGCTCGAGATTGCATTTCCTTAGCTCACGAATTCGCAGATCGGGAAGGTAACCTCCGTGTTCGAAAAATTACGGCATGGATTTCAGCAGCCCGGTGCGAGCCCAGGCGAAATTGAAGAATGTGAAACCAAGCCCCGCATCGCATTGCCCGATGACTATAAGGCGTTTCTAAGTATTTCGAATGGGTTCAACGACGAGGTCGGGCAGGGGTACCTCGTTCTTTGGAGCATTGAAGAGCTTTCATGGGCCGGTGGATATGAATTGTTCGAACTCCGGTCACATCGGTTTCTGATCGGCTCAAACGGCGGACCAACGGCCTATGGGATCATCGACGGAAACTACATTTCGTTCCCGTTCGTATTCGCCGGCCAATGGGAGGATGAGGTGAGAGTTCTTGGCAATAGTTTCGAAGCGTTTATCGCAGCGATCGACAGCGGTGAAGGTTGGTAACGGCTTCACCGGGATGGGCCGAGACGTTCTTCGTTACCCGTCTTTTGTGATCGCCCATGCGGTCTGGCCAGTGGCAAGCTACCCTCGTCGTCGAGGATGTCGAGAGCGGTATCGTGCACGTCGAGCGGATAGCCCGAAACGGTGACGAGATAACCGCCGCGGCGAATGCCCGCGGCATAGGTAGTGCGGTCGTCGTCAGCGAGGAACAGTTCGCCGAGGTAAGCCCAGGATCCTTTGCTTTTCCCATGCGAGGTAGTGGTCTCGCTTTCGTCGGCTATTATCCGTACGGCCGATCTTGGAATTCCGGCTGCGACGAGTCTTTCCATAGCGCTGTCGGCTTCCGAACGGTCATCGTAAAACGCCGTGATGGTGTTCGATCCGCCATGCGGCGACGCAGTGGTCTGTTCTGCATATGACATGGTATTTCCTCTCTATTCTTCGGTTCTCTCGATCGTCGCCGTCTGTTTTCGCAACGTGACGGGAATTGATACGTCTTCGGAGGTGGCGATTTGCCGGATGCGTATTTCCTCTACGAGGACCAGGCGCTTCTCGGCGATCAAGACCTCTTCGACGATGGGGATGATGGTGGTGTCGCCTTTGACCCCGGTAAGGGGAGCGGCGTCGATCTGACGGTCAATACGCTCCCGGGTCACTTCGACGCGTACTCCAGCAAGAGTGGCTTGCGCGAAGTCTTCGACGGATATACTGGGTGTCGCGACACGAACGCGCCCGTGACGACCTGTTCTTTATCGACGCTAAAGTGTTCCTCGACGATTTTTATCGTGTTATCGTCTTGGTCTGCCACCATCACCGCCACCAGGTCCGGAGCAGAAACACGGGGACTCGAATTATGTTCTGCGTCGGTGATAGCTAGGGTTCAGCTGTCAATGACCCGGCACGTTTGTCGCTATGACATCAAAGTATTCGCGTGCCGTCATGCGCGGCGTGGATCAGATGGATCGGATTCCAGGGCCGCAGCGACGACAGTGTACGGGTCTACATCCTCAGAAGCCGTACGATCTGGCACGCGTCGTTGAACCGATGAGAGGCTCCGCCGCCGGAATACGCGGACCGAGAGATACCGCTTTTTGGAAACGGCTTAGAGTCGCGTCGCCGACATTGCGCGAATGACGATCTCGTCCTGCTGGAAGCGTTGCTCAAGTTCGGCGCGATAGTTACTCCACCAGTCGCGGTCCAGTTCATCGGCCATCACCTCAGCCACAACTATGACATCTTGTTCAACCGTCCCGCCATCTTCCCAAAAGCCATCCGCAGGGGCGTTGCGGTACAAGGTGAGACCGCCGAAAAGGATCATCAATTCCTGGCGAACCTGATTAATGCGTTCCCGAGAATCGGCGTCGGCGGTGCTCAGAGGCAGCAATATCTGGATCAGTTGCATCGGTTCTCTTCCTGAGGATGAAACACTCCTCTCTAAAGGCAATAACCCTCGCACTTGCGACCTGTTCCTGCTCCGCTATTTCGCTCCTGTGCGGCGGTACAGTGTCCAAAGGCTATCTGAAGTGACGCGATTCATGTACAAGAATGATGTCTTGCTCGTCAGCTTCAGACAGCTATATCTGCGCCGCCGGCAATCACGGAAGGGAAATTATGTCCGCCAACGTCAGCGTGCTCCAGAGCAAGGCTCTCGATGAACGCTCCCGCGTTCTCGTCGATGCCATCACCGACTACGCGATCTATATGCTCGATATCGGCTAGCCTGTCAGCAGCTGGAACTCGGGAGCAATTCGCTTCAAAGGTTACACAGAAGCCCAAATCCTCGGCATGCCGACGGAACTGGACGTCTACAAGCCCGAGCGTTGGACGGACGACGCCCTGTTTCGTACGGAGGTGCGCGACGCTTTCCGAAAGCTTATTGCTCAAGGCTGGACGGATGCGCGACGCAAGATGCATCCTGGAAAGCGTATCTACACATTCTGGGACAATTTCCGAAATGCCAGTGGGCGCGACGCAGGCTTGAGGCTGGACCATTACTTGCTCAGTCCTGACCTTGCTGGGCGGCTGATGCAGGCTGAGGTCCACAGGCATGTGCGCGGCTGGGAGCACACCAGCGACCATGCGCCGGTGTGGATCGAGCTATCCCACAAACAGATCAAGCGGAGGAAGCGAAATGAGTAATTACTGGCGAGACGAGTTTCGCAGCGGTCTGGCGAACCTGGTCGATTGAGCGGTTGTTTCCGGAGCCAGGCAGGCCGACTTTTTCAAAGCCGCTATCGAAGAAATCGAACGTTTCGGATTACGAACGAACGGGATCCTTACCCTGCAGACGATGTGTCGGATGATGCTATCTATGAGCCGGCATGACTGGCCGAGCATGCACTAACATTAAACCCGGATCACCCCATGGGGGCAGACCAAAATGGAATCTGGATCAAATTCACACGAAAATTGATAGCCGATGACTGCCATCGGGATGGCGGCTAAGTAGCCTTGCTCCATTTTCCTCCTATTGCCTCGCGGGTCAGCGGAACTCCCTGAGCAAATTATGTGCTGCTCGTCTGAACCTGTTCGGCTATTGGGAAAGAGACCGTAAATGTCGATCCTTCTCCTCTCTTGCTTTCCACACGGACCCGGCCGCCGTGCGATTCCACGATGTGCTTGACAAGATTGAGGCCTATGCCAGTGCCTGCGATCCCTGTAGACGTCCGCGCCCGAAAATAGCGCTCAAACATCTTCGGCAAATCGTCGGCATCGATACCAACCCCGTGATCTTGCACGGACACCCGCACCATGTCTCCTTCACACCAGCCCTTCACAATGACGTTTTGGGAATTGGGGGAATATTTTATTGCGTTCGAAAGCAGGTTCGTAAACACTTGATCGAGAGCTGACCTGTCTGCCACGATGGTGTCCGGCAAGGAGACCATGTCGGAAACAATTCTATGGCGGGTGGAGAGGTCTTGCTGGCGCTGACAGCAAGCGGATAACAATTGGCGAAGCGAGAATCTTTCGGGCGGGTTCCTAACATTGCCCGCGTCCAGTGCGTCGAACGACAGGATGCTCTCCATCAGTTCAACAATCCGACCAACGGCTTGACGAATCTGCTGAGATTTCTCCCCAACGAAATTCGTGGAGAGTTCTTCCTTTCGTCGCAGTAGCCGTTGGGCGGCTCCGTCGATTATTGCTAAAGGTGTGCGGAACTCGTGGCTAGCCATGGCAACGAACTGCCTCTGCAGTTCATTTGCATGCCGCTCCTGTTCCAAAGCAGATTTCAGTTGGCGTGAGCTCTCTTCAAGTTCATGCGCTCTTTTTCGCAGTTCTTCTGCGTTTCTTCGGGCCGTAATTTCCCTGGCCACACCTATCAGGCCAACAATATCGCCGTTGGCGTTGCGCAGTGGGATCTTACTGGAGGAAAACCATTTTTCCTGTCCAGTTGCATCGACGATGGCTTCTTCTGTGTCCAGCATAGGTGCGCCTGAGCGAAGAATTTCAATTCTCTGGCATGGAATTGCACTGCCCTTTCCGCGGTATGCACATCGAAATCTGTCAACCCGATCATGTCGGCTGATTTCATTCGGCCGCTGTCCATAGCAAGAGCGAGATTGGCCACGACAAAACGACTTTGGGTATCTTTGACCCACAGATAGTCAGGTAGCTGGTCAATGAGGGCCTGAAGGGAAACAAGTTCATAGTTGACCTGGGATTGCTCGGAAACTTCGCTTATGACCCGATGTCGGGTAACCCAACCGCCATCGATAACAAGATGGTGGTTGATCTGAACTGTTTTGCCGTTCGAGAGTGCCAATCTCACGCTCTCCGGGATATGTTCATGGATAGGAAAGCGCGAGGGGGCGAGGCATTTGAGAGCCTCGATCTTGCTTTTGCAAGCTGAGGCCAACATTGCTACCAGCTCCTGTAAGGAGAATTCCGTGAGTTCCTCGTTGCGGCCGATCCCATAAATGGTCGAAAAGGCGGGGTTTGCATAGGTGAGCCTTCCCAAGCGATCGAATGTCGTGATGCCCGTCGCATCTAAGCTAAGAGCATATTCCAGATATCTCAGCCTCTCTTCCAACCTTTCCACGGGCAGACCTTTGACAGAGTGGGACTGGGAAGCGGGCAGTCGATCGGCCGATTTGATAGTTTCTGGCATCTTTCCTCTGCTTGGCGTTGAAAACGATGAGATTTGCAAGCTGCAAGCGCGTCCGCACAACTATAGTGGATCATTGTTAAATTTTAGCAGAGGCGCGTGGGTGAAGGTGGTAGTAGAACTCTGATGCGGAGCGACCGAGGATTGAGATTTTGCCACGCGGCATCGATACTTGGTTCACCCTGAATATACGCGCGACCATCTGACGGCGGTCGTTCCGCCGGTGTCCAGAATGAACCTCGCCAACTGCACGCGAGACAATGTCCGGCAAGCGCTTGCGCAACAAGCCATTTTGTCCCCAGCCGTTCTAGCGATCACAATCTGTAACCAATCCATCAACGAGAACATCAATCAACGGAGATCCGAGGGCAGGTTAGCCCAGACGCGACATTTAATCATGCAGCCAAGCAAATTGTCTGCGCCATGCGCTTCATATGGCTTGTTCGAGCTTGCAACACTCCCTGGTTTGCTGGTCCAACGAAAACACGCAAGCGGTTGCGATGGCGGGTACAAAGTGAAGTCCGTCTTGTTGTACCGGGCTGCGGCCCAGCCCCTCGCTTCAAAAAGCCCGCCCCATCTTCCTGTCACTTTCCAGCCGCGTGACACAGCCCTGGATCTTTGCCATCAGCAGATCGAAATCGACCGGCTTGGTAAGGTAGTCGGCTGCGCCAGCTTTAAGCGCTAAGACCGTGTTTTCCTTGTCGCTCAATGCGGTCAGAAAGATAAAAGGAATGTTGGCAAGTTGTTCATGGTTCATCTGAATTTCGGCGAACAGCTGATGGCCACTCATCTCGGGCATGGTGATATCGCAGATGACGATGTCCGGCCACTTTCTGATGATCAGTTCAAGTGCCTGCCGTCCATTGGAGGCTTCGAGCGTCGCGAACCCAGCGTCTCTGATCTCTTCGACCAGAAGGGTGCGGATATCGTCCTCGTCTTCGACGCAAAGGATAGTAATCATTGGTTTAACCTGCCTTTACTTCGCCGCATCCAGTGGCAATGAGCATTGGATTGGTGACGGGCAGGGTTACGGTGAAGGTGGACCCTTCGCCCTGCTGGCTTTCGAGTCTAATATTCCCGCCATGTGCTTCAACGATCTGTTTCACGAGATTGAGGCCGATACCGGTCCCGGCAATTCCCGTCGAGCTTCTCGCCCGGAAGTAGCGCTGGAACATCTTCGGCAGATCGTCGGTATCGATGCCAACCCCTGTATCCGCAACACTGACACATGCGCTTCCGCCTTGAGAATACCCCGTAATATAAATGTCTGGCGAAACAGGTGCGTATTTCACGGCGTTTGAAACGAGATTTGTAAATACCTGTTCCATAGCCGCGGTGTCAGCAACGACAACGGGCGGGAGATTGCTAAGTTCCAAGTGGAAGCGATGAGTAGAGGCTATGGACTGCTGCCGTACAACACACCGCTCGACAACCTCTCTCAAGGAACACGGACGAAATTCGTATGTCATGTTTCCGTGCTCGATGCGGCCCGCTGACAGGAAGCTCTCCATCAGGTCAACCATTCGCGAAACGGCCCCGCGGATTAATCCGACCTTCTCATCAACGAACCCACTCGCGATGTCTTCCTTTCGCCGCTGCAGCCGCTGAGCTGCACCGTCAATGATGGCGAGCGGCGTTCTGAACTCATGAGACGTCATCGTGACGAACTGCCGTTGTAGCTCATTGATATGGCGTTCCTGGTCGAGTAGTCTCCTTAACTCCTCAGCCTGCCGCTCGATTTCTTCGGTTCGAAGCAAGACCAGTTCCTCAAGCGTTTCCCTGTGCCTGAGGAGTGCCTGCTCCGCCCGTCTGTTTACGCTGACGTCGAGGTATGTCAGGACGCTCCCACCCCCGGGCTTCGGGGCAGATCGCATCTCGATGATGAGACCCGTGCCGACCTCCCGATCGAACCGGTGCTCTTCGAAGCGCCTGACGTGGCTGAGACGCTCGCGCACTTTTTCTTCGGGATCGCCGGGGCCGTATTCACCGCGCTGGGCATTGTATCGGAACACCTCTTCGAGGTTGGAGCCCACCGGAAACATATCTTCGGACAGATCAAGCAGCTCATAAAATCTTCGGTTGGTCACGAGCATGGTCAGATCGTTGTCAAGCACGCAGATACCGCCTGGGAAACTGTCAATCGTGGCATGCAACAGGCCACGCACAACTTCCCTGTCGTCAATGGACTTTGCCTTGGTTCGATTCGACATCAATTTTCCTACATCGGCAGTCGGCTAAAGCGCCTATTCTGTGAATTTTCGCCGGTCATCGTTGTATTCGTCAAACGTTATAGGTGTATTAAAATCCGATAGCAGCTTTAGGGAGGCGCCGCATCCGCCAGTCGCGAAGCGAAAAATTTGTGGCTTCGATGGCGCATGTTTGGACATGAAGGGGCAGGTCAGGGCCCGCTACAAACATTTTTGCACTTTTCTACGGTCTCATAACGACAAGTCGGATTTCTTTTGAATTGTCGCTTTCACATCGTATTCGGAATGCGATTTCAGATCTGTCCCTAGGCCGGATCTGGCATGGCGATATCCCTAAAAATCAAGACTGCTGGGACATGCTTTTGTTCCGGCGATATCTGTTTTGGCGAAGCACTGCCCAACTAGCTGTAATAGTTGCGCCTTAATTCAGAATCGTCGCCTGTTGAAGCGGCTCTTGCGTTGGATTATTCCAGCACACTCGGTTTCGGCCTGCGGATTTGGCGTCGTACAGCGCACTATCCGCGTTGGAATAAGCGGTGTCGAAGGAAGGATCCGCCGCTGCTTGCAATGTCACGCCTATCGAGGCCGTTATACGAAACGTTCCTGCCGCGGAGAGAACCGGCCGCTGCTCAATCTCGCGCCTGATGCGTTCGCACACGTTGAACACGGCGTCGGGAACCATGACAGGAAACAGGATCATGAATTCTTCGCCGCCGACGCGCGCAAAGATAATGTCTTGGGACGGTTCGCCAGCAAGGGTCTCGTTAACGGTTTGCGTCAGTGTTTTTAAGGCGGCGTCGCCAGCGGAATGCCCATAGGTGTCGTTCACAAGCTTGAAGTGATCGACATCGAGAATTGCCACGGCGATGCCGCGATGCAAGGCTTTCTCGTTGTCGAACAAGGAACGACCAATCGTGAACGCATGGCGACGATTGAACGCTCCGGTCAGTTCGTCGGTCACGGCAAGACGATGCAACCGGTCCTGGATCGCCATCAGATCGGTGATATCCTGCAACAGCAGTTGCACGACAGGATTTCCCTCCCAAGGCAAAGCGCCCGCGATCAGCTTGATTGTTCGGACGTCGCCGGTTGCGGGCCTCAGCTCTGCCTCCGTCGGCTTTGCGCCGATCAGGCCATCGAACGCATCTTCCATCTGCTGTGCGGCCTCATCGGCATGGGTAGTCAGAAAATCGAGAAAATGTTTGCCTACGATTTCATCCTGCGGCACCTGAAGCAGGCGCGCGGCCTCCTGATTTCCAAAAATGATCCCCTGCCTTGTATGAATGAGCAAGCCCATCGGCATGAGGTCGAGCATCACGCCCATCCGCGCCTGTGTATCGACAAGTGTTTGCTTCGTGATCTCCGCGGCTTGGCCGGCTTCGTGATCGTCGTCCAGGAACATTATCAGTCTTTCGCGTGAATGCTTTTGGAAGGAGTGAAACGCGGGCAGGTCGGACTGCCCCGTCGCATGCATCAAAATTCTTCCCAAGAGCCATTGGCCACGGCAGCGTTGCCATGGAAGGCACTTGATACCTTGGCGAGCATGCCCCGGGCTGGCGATTCGAACGGTCGCGATGCGGCGGACGCGGCGGCGGGTTGCGGTTTCGACGAAGCTCGACCGTTTCCGATGTTGAACTGGCCTACCAGACGGAACAGCGCATCACTTTCTTTCGCCAGGCTATGGGCCGCTGCGGTTGCTTCTTCGACCATAGCGGCATTCTGCTGCGTACCCTGATCCATTGTGTTGACCGCTGTGTTGATTTCCTTCAGGCCGATTGCTTGCTCTCGGGCGGATTCCACGATAGCCGCAACGTTGATGTTGACTTGCTGAACCTGAGAGACGATCAATCCGAGAGCGGTACCCGTTTCGCCCACTAACGAAACACCACTTTTCACATGACTGTTCGATGATGTGATCAAGCCTTTAATTTCCTTGGCTGCCTTGGCTGAGCGCTGGGCAAGCTCCCGCACCTCCTGTGCCACGACGGCAAAGCCCTTTCCTGCCTCGCCGGCACGTGCGGCTTCCACGCCGGCATTCAGAGCCAGAAGATTGGTCTGGAAGGCGATCTCGTCGATCACACCGATTATGTTGGAGATTTCCGCGGACGATGAATCGATCCTCCCCATGGCATCGACGGCACCACGCACGATCGTACCGGAATGCTCCGCATTCTCCCTCGTCTGCCGAACGAGCGATCCTGCTTCATCGGCACGTTTGCTGGAATCAGCAACCGTGGTCGTGATCTGCTCCAGAGCTGCCGCAGTTTGCTCAACCGAGGCAGCCTGGTGTTCTGTTCTCTTGGCGAGATCGTCTGACGCCGTGCGGATCTGTTGCGCACCGGCCGCGATTGCGCCGGCATTTTCCGCCACCGCCTGCATGGCCGCGCGCAGTTTTTCCGCAGCTCCATTAAAGTCGGTTCTGAGCCTCTCAAGCGTCGGAATGAACGGGGTATCGATATGCTGGGTCAGGTCACCGCCCGAGAGGGCCTGGAGAGCGTCCGCAAGTTGATCGACGTTGCTGACGCGGCCGGTAACGTCGGTGGCAAACTTGACAACCTTGAACACTTTTCCATTCATATCGAAGATTGGATTGTAGGAGGCCTGGATATGGACCCGTTTGCCACCTTTTCCTATGCGGAGAAATTCGTCGGCGACGAACTCGCCCTCCGCGAGACGCCTCCAGAAGTGTCGATAGTCATCGCTGTTTGCATAGCCGGCTTCGCAAAACATTGAATGATGCCGGCCCTGAATTTCGGCAAGCTGATAGCCAAGCGTCGAGAGGAAGTTTTGGTTCGCCGTCAGAATCTCACCGCTTGGAGTAAATTCGATGACTGCCTGGGCGCGGGAAAGGGCATCCAGCTTGCCGGCATCTTCCGCGGTCTTCAGCTTTTGTGCTGTGATATCGGTTGCGAACTTGACGACTTTGAAGGGCTTGCCACCACTGAACACCGGATTGTAGGAGGCCTCGATCCAAATTTCCTTGCCACCCTTACCGATCCGCTTGTATTGGCGCCGATCGAACTCGCCTCGCGCCAGTCTCGCCCAGAACTCGCGATAATCCGCGGACGACGCTTCTGCCGGATCGACGAACATCCGGTGGTGCTGACCGATGATCTCCGATGCATCATAACCGAGCGCCGCGCAAAAATTGGCATTCGCCTTGAGGATCTTGCCCGTCAAGTCGAACTCGATGATCGCCTGCGATCTGCTCATCGCGGACAGAATGGCCTTGGCACCAGATCCAAATCCTAAGTTCATCATTGCTGTCTTCTCCTACACGGACACCAGGGGTTAACAACCCCTCAATTCTGGGGGATCCTTTGAATCGAATATAAGGGTATTTGCTAAAGTATCTGTTAACCTGATCAACACGTGACGCTGCGATTGCATGCACTTTTGTTGATGTAAAAATGCTAACTAAAACAATAAGTTGATCAGGATTCGTTCTGAAGAAATGTTCAAGTGATAACAACCTCCAAACCACGAAATGGGCGTGCAATAGAATCTACGAAGAAGAAAACTGAAAAAATCATTTAGCAATTGTTAACCTTCACCTTGATGGCCACGACCAACGAGAAATGGCTTGAATTGAACCGGTTTCAATTGCATGATGCAATGCAACCGTTTGCTGGAGGAGCATTCGGCATGCGGCATTAGCTGCAGCATCCTAGAGCATAGTGCCAAGTGGGGTTTGTGAATGAAACTGGACGCGCAGGTGGATCTGATCGGAGACATCGCCGCCGGCTTCAACACCCACTACGAAATCTTCAAATACATAAAGGGATTGGTTCATGAACTAGGGATGCATGCATTCCTAGTTCTGACGTTGCCCACGGTCGATACCCTCGAGATCGGCGCAACGAAGATCATCACGAATTGGCCGGCGGAAATGGTCGATTATTATGATGCGAACAACTTGCTGATCGACAGCCCGGTCATCCGGCGGCTGCTTCAATCCACGCGCCCATTCAACTACGACGTCGAGGCCATCAATGAGAACCGCGATGGAAGCAAGAAATCCGCTGTAATTGGCCTGTTTCAGAAATATGCAATTGGGAAGGGTGCCTATTTCCCCGTGCATGATGCCGCGGGCGGACGTGGCGCCATGTCGATTTCAGGCGAACGGAATTTCAGCCAGGGCGAAATGGCGAAACTTCTTTTATTGCCACGCATGTCTACGACCGTCTCTCTCAACTGACGTTGAAAGAAAAACACCGCCCGGTCGAGTTCACCCAGAGCGAACTCGATTGCCTTAGGCTCACAGCCGGCGGCAAGAAGAGTAGTGAAATTGCCAAAATTCTCGATCTGTCCGAGCACGTGGTCAGCAATCAACTCAACACGGCCGTCAAGAAATTGGGGTGTTCGACGAGAACGCAAGCCGTCGTCAATGCGTTGCGCCTCAATCTTATCCGGGCATAAACGAGCTTCTGTCAATTGAATCGCCGAGAGAACAGTGCGCGGTCAGGTCTGCGGTGGCCGTTGTCGGATGGGCTTTGCAGTCAATCCCGGCCAGGATTTCCATCGGCTGTGTTGGCCGAAATCCAGGGCTAGAAGTTCCTCCCTGCCGAATTGTGCATAGGATTCCGCAACATCTTAGAAAGGGACGACACGACGCGCCAAAGTGGCGAGGGAAACAATGTGGGCGCGATCTGAAAATATCCGCCTTTCCACATTGCATGTAATTCTGGCACATAATAGGAGCATTATTAACAGGTGTCTATTTTAGTTAATACTGTTTTTACACGAAAGCGGCATGATCTGTTTTCTCAACTTTTCCCGGATGTCGAACTGGATGGTGCAGATGAAGCCGCTTGACCAACAGCATGAAGCACAAGGCGCAACTCAAGGGATAGGCACGGGGATCATTGTTCCTTTTCCCGTCGTAAACAAGCGCACCGCTATCACGGCACTCTGCCGTTCCGAATCCAACCCTCCAGGCGTCGATCAAGATGAGCCGTGGATAGTGCAGACGCGCGACGCGCTTCGTCAGGTCTTCGAGGAACTGGAAGCTGTTCAAAGGGAGGTGGCACTCGTCATCGCATCGCGATAGCCCAATGAACTGGGGGAGCCAGTGTCGCACCCATTGCTCGCGCGGCGGTTGCGAAGGAAAATTAAGCTGGTGCGTCAAGCAAGCGGGAGGGAGCCGTGGAGACTACGATCGCAAATGAAGATCAGGCCCTTGGCGGTTCCAGCGGCGGCCTGAGCACCAAAATCCATATGGCGGTACGTGGTCTTCGATGCCGCATGCGCTTCATTCTCACCGTCGGCCAAGGGCGACGCACCGCAGGCCGATGCCCTGATCGAAGATCTACCAGCCGACGTCGTCATGGCCGATACCGCTTATGACAGTGACCGGCTACGCAAGACTGTCGCCGACAAAGGCGCAAGCCGTCATCCCCAATGACCCCTCTCGTGCAAAGGAGTATCCGCTTACAAGAAACTCTATGCGCAGCGTTATCTGATCAAGGGCTGCTTCTCCAAACTCAAACGATTCCGGCGCATCGCCACCCGATCCGAGAACACGGCACGAACGCCCCTAGACCTTGCCTCCTACAACGAGGCCATTGCGCTTGAGCGAATTGATTGCCTCGCGCACATCGTTGAGCGGCCGATTGGGGGCGAAACGACTACCGGGCAAACACCTGTTTGCCGGTAGCGAAGGCTGCGGCAACAGATGGGCAACAATCGTCCTTATTGCAGATAGCAAAAATGAACGATGTCGATCCGCTTGCCTGGCTTACATAGACGTTAACACGCATGGCCAACCACCGGTCCGATATCAGAGGCTCTAATGCCCTGGAACTTCACGCAGGCGTGGTTTGACTACAGCTTACAACCTGCTCACCATAGGTACCCGCGATTAAGGTCAGCTAGGTCAAAAAATCGGTCGTTAACCTGCTGTTAAGGAATGATCCGAAAAGTGACGTTAACGAACATTCTGGAATCGAACATGCCCGTTAGTCCGTTTTCAATCCTCGACCCGAATGCGCTTGATGAGTATGTGGATCTCCGTTCTGTCCCCAAGCACCGGCATTTTGGCAGGAATGAGATCGTCGATCGGCTCCGAATGGCGGTTCCCTTCGACTATATTGCAGTCAGCGGCCTCGACGTCGATCATTATAGGTTCGGTGACGGACTTTCCATCGATACTGACATGCCGCCCGCATTCTTGGAGGCTTATGATGCCGACGGGCTCGTGAAAGTGGACCCATTCATATTGGCGGCGAGATCGTCTATGGCGATCGTTGTCGAAAGCGAGGTCTATGCAGCGCACGAGCCGCCGCAACGATTGGTCTATCTGCAGCGCACGTTCGCGGTCCATAACCGCACTTTGATACCGATGACGCGAAACGAAGTCGTCTACGGCGCGATCTGCTTCACGCGGTCAAGTCCGTTCACGGAATCCGAGATGACCTTTCTGTCGCTTGTCTCGGAATCGATCCACACGGCCGTTACGAAACCTTTGATGGACCGCTTCGCAGCTCACCAGCTCCGGCTGTCGAAGGGCGAGATCGCCTGCCTGACACAGGCCAGCTTTGGTCTCACCAGTCATGGAATTGCAGTCGCCACAGGATATCAAAATGATACCGTAAACAGCTACATCAAATCGGCCGTCAAAAAGATTGGTGCAACGAACCGCACCCAGGCCATAGCCGAGGCCATCCGCAGACGATTGATTGTATAGTGTTCAACTGGACGGTTGCAGATAGAAGGCGCGCCGTTTTTTTCAACAAGATCGGCGCAAAGAGGAGCTTCACAATATTGCGCTGGTCCGGTATTCCAAAAGTGCCCCTTACCTCTATGGTAGGGAGCTTGCGCATAGGTGATTGGTAAGGAAGCGATCAACCGTTTCTTATCGCAAATCCAATTGTCCCTTCATCGCGATAAAAGCTTTGTGGGTTGCCAGGAGCAGGTACGGCCTTCGACCGTATTTCACTACACGTGTTGACGAAAGAGGCCTCGGCCTCGCCGTTGTCTACGGTTTTGTCCGCCAAAGCGGAGGCGACGCCCGCATCATTTCTGCTCTTGGGGAAGGAGCGACAATCGAACTTCAGTTTCCAATATGAGCAAAGGCACATTCTCTCTATCTCGTAGAGCCCTCGTGCGCTGGACGCCATATCAGCTTCGCGGTCGAAAAAACCAGGGGGCGACAGTTTCGATCTCGTTGGTAAGCACGCCGCCGCTGTAGCCCTCCGGCAGGCGGGCGAGTTCTTCATTGCTGTCCATGCCGGTCGAGAAATCGCCGCCAGAATAGGGGCCCACTACGAACACGGCACTGCCAACCGACCCCATTCGGTCCAGAAAGCGGTTCGGCCAACCCCAAAGCCACGGGGCCACGTTTATTGGGACATACACGAGCGTCAAGCGACATTCATCCGGCATCGCGCCAGTCCATCCATAAGCGATGTAGCGTAGCAGGCATTCCTTCAAAGAAGCGCGCGACATCGTTCTCAGGCCGGGAACCGAGGAGCGCAACGCAGCGATCGGTCTATCTCCGCCATAGGCCATCAGGGTCGCTCGCCGCTCGGGTGGAAGGGCGTTTATGAACGTCGCCAGTTTCTGCCCTTCCTCGGGATCGTTACTCTTCACGTTGATCATGAAGGTTCGGTTGGGAAAAGTCTCCAACACTTCGGGAAGTGACGGTATCAGTCCGACGCCCTTACCCCGGAACGGATATGTCTTTCCGCCGTCGGCGGTGTAGCCGTAGCCTATATCGAGCCTTTTGAGGTTGGCGATCGAGTGTTCTCGCGTGACGCCGTGACCCTCAGTCCGACAGTCCAGGGTCCAGTCATGGAAGACCGCGAAATTTCCGTCTGTGGTAGGGTGAACGTCGAGCTCCACAATGTCAGCGCCGGCCTCGAAGCTTGCGTGCATTGAGGCTAGCGTGTTCTCCAGATAGGCATGTGTCGGCGGGAAGATACGGGAAGCCGTGCAGGTATCATTGGTGACGCCGACCGGATCAAAGCGTTGCGCAATTCCACGATGGGCAAGAAGAATTGGCTTGCCGCTCAATTCTGGTGCGAAGAGATTCGTATTGTTGAGAAAGATGAAGGCGAAAAGCCCCACCAACGGGAAGACTAGATAGCGCCAAAAGTTCTGCAAGTAGGATTCCCCGCACGGCTAAGAATCAGGCCAATCTGCAACGTGTTTGCTTTCCGCATATGGCGGAAATGGGGAAACTCTCCATAATCTACCAACTTCGGTGGTGTCGCGGAATTCCCGAGTTTTGTTTCGATTTTGCGCTTGGTATCTGCGACGTCGCAGAATGGCCTTGCTTTCCTTTTCACTGCAAAATTAGCGCTTAGCCTGATCGTTAGGAACTTCTATCCATGAATGGCCTCCTGCAATTGCAGATACTGCCCTTACAGGCGACTCAACGGCCCGGCCCAACGCGCTGGGCGACGCCACTGACCTGGCAACAGAGACTTGAGTTCAATCAGGATCTGAGCCAGTTTTCCAGTTGGCGCGTATCATGAAACCTGACGCAACGAACCGCCCATATCCAACCTGAACTGCCGTCGCTTTCTCGCATTTGCTTCCAATGGGATAAGAGGTTCATCAGGACCAAAGGCCTAACAACGCCGCCCAAGCCTGTGAGAGACAGCGACCAGAATGCCTCGGAGGACGTTCTCGAAGCCAAGAGGGTCTTGTTGAACGGAGGAATCCGTTATGCCGCAGGAAATTGTTTTGAAACACGTCTCCGCAGGCGTGCTCGACGTCGCCTATTACGAGGCGGGGCCTGCGGACGGCGTTCCGACCATTCTTCTTCATGGTTTTCCTTATGATGCACACGCCTATGACGAGGTGATGGCCGATCTTGCCGGTGCTGGGCACCTTTGCATTGTCCCGTTTTTGCGTGGTTACGGCCCGACCCGCTTCCTGTCGCCGGATACGCCGCGCTCTGGTGAGCAGGCGGCGCTCGGGGCGGACCTGCGGGCGTTGATGGCGGCCTACGTATTCGGAAGGCGATTCTCGGTGGCTACGACTGGGGTGGTCGAGCCGCCTGCATCGTCGCTGCGTTATGGCCCGAAAGAGTAATCGGCCTCGCGAGCGCCGGGAAGGGCTACAACATCCAGGAGATCGCTGGCGCCGCCAAACCAGGTATGCCGGATCAGGAGGCGCGCGACTGGTACCAATACTACTTTCACACGGAGCGTGGCCACAGAGGCCTAGAGGAGAGGCGGCGCGAGATCAGTCGCCTTCTATGGGAGACTTGGTCACCATCCTGGTCCTTCGATGAGGATATATACGAGCAAACCGCAGCCTCCTTTTACAATCCCGACTTCGTCGATGTGGTGATCCATTCCTACAGCCATTGGTACGGCGTTGTTGGAGGAGATCCGGCCTACGCAGAAGTCGAGGCGCGACTGGCGCGCCAACCCGATATTACCATTCCGAGCATCGTGGTGTTAGGCGCAGACGATGGTGTGGATCCTCCCCAACAGAAGGACGAGGACGGTAGAAAGTTCATCGGGTTCTATAACCGCCGTGTACTGCCTGGCGTCGGGCATAACGTGCCGCAGGAAGCTCCGACCAGTTTCGCAGATGCTATCAGGGATGCGCGAGCGGGATTGAGCAGCGGCCTGCGATGTGATTGCCAGACCAATCACGGTTGGAAAACACCTTGCCTCCAATACCTGCGCTTCCGATGTACCCATTCGGCGAGGACCGCGGTCGGTATGCCGTGGCAGCATCACACTTCGGAAACTCCTTATCGGCAAACTGCCCGCGTATGCAGTGAGCGTGCGGATGCAGTGCATGTTGAGAATGGTGTTCCTTTTCCTGGTGGGGATGACGGTGTCGGAGAGTACCTTTGCAGGAGCAGTTGAAACAGTGCGCCCGCGAGAGAAGAGTGCAATCTCTGTTGCCGAAATGAAAATTCCCCAAGAGTGCGTTGTCTCTTCTTCGGCCTGGTGATAGCACTGCCTTGCTTCCACACGCGGCGGCTGAGGCGGTGCAATTCTGCGTTGCGTGCAAGGGCTATTCGCAGCGGGTTGCTTCAAACCCTGATCTCAATACCGACGACATCGACGCTACCACTCTCCTTCGGATCCATCCCTTGGCTCCACGATTTTTGCTGCAAGCACCATCCGATCGCCTCTCTTTCTCAACGCCCGAGTGAGAGTCTTGGCGTTTCGCTCTGGATGTCCTTGCTTAGAAACTCGGTCCTTCATAATCACGCGGCGATGAATCCCATTAAGTCCTCCGTTCGCCATTAAGAGATACAGCGGCCGATATTTTAAGACTTGCCAATCGATCCAGATTTCCCCGGCTCACCCCCACAGGCGGCGCCGTAAGACCCACGATCGACATGCACTTCGCCCCTCCAGTGTACCGCGCGGCGTAAAAGGACGAGGCGGAGTAAGTTCCTTCAAGCGGCGCGCGAAATAGCGTGCGGGCGGACTTCGATTGTTTTGAATCCCGAAACGACTTTCTCCAGCGCCTGAACCTGTTCGCTAAGCCCAGTGCATGCGGCGTTGGTTTCGGCTGCCATTGCGGCGTTGCGCTGCGTGACTTCGTCCATGAGATGGACAGTCTTATTGATTTGACCGATGGAAGACGATTGTTCGCTGGATGACGAGGCCACCGCGTCGATCAGTTCGCTCACTTGTCCCACCATTGTTTGGATATCAGACAGAGCTTCGCCGGTGCGGTTGACCAGCTCGCCGCCGGTGCCAACTTGTTCCCTTGATGAAGAGATTAGCGTCTTGATCTCTTTGGCAGCATTCGCCGAACGGGACGCAAGCTCCCGAACTTCCTGAGCTACGACCGCAAAACCCTTACCGGCATCACCCGCTCGCGCTGCCTCGACCCCGGCATTCAGGGCGAGCAGGTTAGTTTGAAAGGCGATTTGATCAATGACATTAATGATCTGGCCGATCTGACCGGAGGATCCTTCAATACGTTGCATGGCGGTGATCGCATCGCGCATCAGCCCGGAGCACTGACCGGCAGCCTGTTTGGTCTCTGACACCATACGTTTTGCCTCGACCGACTGGCTCAAAGAGTGATTGACGGCAGACATAATCGTGGCGAGTGCGCCGGAGGTCTCGTCAATCGTCTTCGCCTGCTGATCCGTGCGTTGCGAAAGGGATTGCACCGCCCCAGCAATGCTTGATGATGAGCCACGAAGAGCATCCGTTGCGAGGGACACGGCATTTATTGAGCTAGCCAGCGTATCGAGGCTGGTGTTGAAGGTTTTGCGAAGCGGCTCATAGGAATGCGGCAAGACCGTGTTGATCCGGAAACCGAGATTGCTCCGCGACAATTGTTCGAGGCCATCAGTGAGTGCTTGGATAACGTCGTTGCGTTCCGCTTCCGCTAAAGCTTGATCGGCAGCCAGCTGGCGCTCCCGGGTGACCTCGGCCTCCCTTGCCTCCAAGGCCCGCAGATGCCCTTCGCGTCGATCGAGAGAGTTCTCTCGGAAGACAACGACGGCTTGCGCCATCTGCCCAATCTCGTCACTGCGATCCGCATAAGGCACCTCGGCCGAAAAGTCACCGTTTGCAAGACTGCTCATATATTGTTTCATTCCGTCGATCGGCAGGATCGCGCGTCGACGGAAGAAGTATAGACCAGCAAGTAAAAGGCTGAATGAGGCTACGGCGGCTGCGGCCGCGGCTGTTGTCCAGGTCACAATTTCGGAAGCCGCATTGCGCTCTTCGGACTTAAGGAAGGCGTCCGAATTCCCGACCAGTTGTTCAACGGCATTCTGATGATCGTGGAAAGCGGTCTTGAGCTTTGCAATCGCGGCAGCCGTCCGGCTGGACTCATTTGCCTTCAGGGCTGGAATAATATCGGCTTCCAGGACCGTCCAAAAGACATCGCCCTTGACGAAAACCTCGCTGTTGAGTTCGTCTTTCAACGCCTGGGGTAGGCGTGTGGTCTGCCAATATGCGCGCCGGTCATCATATGCCTTTTTCAACGTCGCGATTTTGGTGAGATTGACTTCAACTAGATCCGGAAAGTCGCCGGCTTCGTGGGACAACATGTAGGATTCGACGACAAACAGTGGAGGTGGCAGAATGTCAGCGATGAGATCCTTCCCGTAGACGATCTGCTCATAGATCGGCCCGTTGACCTTCAGCCGCTCCAGTGCCGCATATTGCAATCCGAACGACACAAACATTCCCACAGACACGGCCACTCCGACCGCCGCGAGGTTTCTTGCGATAGTAAACCCCATGATTCACCCCCAAATGCGGCGCCGTGCATCCATTTTTACTGGGAGGCTCACGCCGGCGACGCGAACTGGAACAATTTGAACGCTTGTGGTTAAAAATTCTCTAGTCTTTCATAGACCGGAAAGTGCCAATGCTACCGCCTGTTCGGCGTCAGCGCCATTCAACATCGTGGGCCGCGCGTTTGTGTTACCTCAAGCTGGGGCCGTTGGTTTGACTTCAGACGAGAATAAGCAAGGGCAGGGACATCGCGATCAAGGTTAGCGCAACCGCTGCGGATATCCTCGCCACTGTCATTATTCGGCTTTTCTTGCCGTCACAGTCGTATGTCATCGCATCCCCCATGTGGCCGCGAGTGCCGGAAAATCAACCCTCGTTCCCTCTTGCGTGCCAACCGAAGTTGATCGACTACACCGGCCAATGCTAAGCATGAGATATAGCGATCTGGCATTTGGCGAGCGTAGGCCAACGCCAGCCATGCAATTGCTGCTGCCGGCGAAGATGCCGGTAGCATCTGGAAGTTTCGCGGCGACGTTCGTGCCCGCAGCGTGCCGGTCGACATGCAACAATATCTGGTGGAGAAGATGAGCGGAAAAACGGTGACTCGGACGGACCTCGCTGAAACTGTTTTTCGCAAGGTGGGCCTTTCGCGCACTGAATCGGCGGAACTGGTAGAAACTGTCATCGACGAAGTCTGTAACGCGATCGAGCGCGGAGAAGTCGTGAAGCTTTCGTCTTTTGCAACCTTTCAGGTGCGCCACAAGAAAGAGAGGATCGGCCGTAATCCCAAGACTGGGGAGGAAGCGCCAATATCCCCACGCCGTGTCGTCAGTTTCAAGGCTTCGAATGTGTTGAGGCAGCGAGTTTTAAAGGCGCATCTTAGCCGAAAGGCCAAAACGAGGACGGTGTCCCCAGCTCTGCAACTTCAAAATCCTCCCACCTCTTCACTGTAAAAGTGGCGGTTCCCCTTGCGGCGAGATGCAGATCGGTGAGACCAGCTTTTTCCGCCTTGCGTTGGGCCTTCAATCCTACACCGGCCAATGGTGTCGTGACGGCAACATGCGAAGGCTGTGCCGGTTTCCCGCCGAGAATGAGCCTAAGTACGGTTTTCTGATCAGGGTTTGGTCAAGGGATTGGCTTTTTCTCCTCTTGACTTCGACATTGGCAATTCCGGCACATTCTTTTCGGTGGGGCGGCCTTCACCGTTGTGACCGAGCCCGCTATCAATTGGGTCGGAGGCACGGATGCAGGCAGTATTGATCGGTCAGGCATATCAGGCGGAAAGCGCAACAGAGGCGGAGCGAAAGCGGCATTGGGACCTATTCCGCACGAGCATCGTCGCGTTCCGGCTACGAACACGAAAGCTGGCGGTTGAACCGCATACCGGCGGCTTCAGCCTCAAAACCGTCTTCTCTGGCTTGGAAGCTTACGAGTTGAACGACAGGGCAGCGTCGGTCGTGCCTGGCGAAGTTTTGCTGGTGAGGCAGAACGAAGTCTACAGCAGCTCGATCGCCACGGCGGTCGAGACCGACAGCTTTTCGCTGTTCTTTCCATTCGAGTTCTACAGGCAAGAGATCGCCGAAGGGCGAAGTGAGCCCCTCCGCAGATTTCTGGACAGTGCAGCATCGAGCGTGAGCCTGCCTGTCAATTCGAAGTTCTCGGCATTGCTGCGCAGGGTTGCCACGCAACTGGAAGTCACCGACTCCAAACTACTTCTCGGGGAACTCGTGGCCCAGTTGCAGATGGCGATCGGTGGCCATGTCGAAGACGTAGTGAAAAGCTACGCACGCATCAGCATGCGAATAGGGGTTCGGAAGGCCGATCGGCTCCGCAGGCTAATGCGCGCCAGAGAGATGCTTCACGATGATCTCGGCCGCGACGTTACCTTGGCCGACCTCGCGGCGGAAGCTTGCATGTCGGAGTTCCACCTGTTGCGGTGCTTCACCGAGGCCTTTGCCGTGCCACCCTCGAGATATCTCGACCAACTACGGATGGAACGCGCTCGAGAACTTCTGGGGAGCTCTCGTCTACCGGTGAAGGTCGTGGCCGATCGGGTGGGATACACGAACTTTTCAGCATTCTGCCGTTCGTTCGGCCGCGCGACCGGGATGACACCGCGGATGTTCCGGAACGAATATGTCAACACGTTGTGCGAGGAATGAAGATGAACGTCATCCGCTATGTCATGTGCGCTCTGCTGGCTCTCGGCGCGCTCGGCCATCTCTATGGCACCTTCAGCGGCTATCCGTTAGGCTCAGAAGTCTTCGTCTGGTCTTTATCGGCAACTGCCTTCACGCTCGCCGTCGTCACATTCAATCTGATGGCCTGCTCGGGTGACAGATTTCCAGTTGTGGCAGCTATGGTCTCTGCAGCGGTATGGGCAGCCTTGGCACTCGGCTTCGGCTCAGCGGTGGGCAACATCTTTGATCCCCGCGCGGTTATACACGCAGTGCCGTCAATCATGCTCGCTACTTTGGACGCAAAATCGTTATGGGATTCGTCACACAGGAGCAAACGTTTGAGCCGAGTTTAGGCGCAGAACGGCAGTAATGCGCCCCCGTGTCCGTTGAGAGGCGGTACACGCCTTTGCCCAAAAGCTGCCTTTGATTGAGCTTGATGCTACCTCCGGGGCTGACACAAGAGGTGGCCGCTGCCCAATGAGCGACATCGTCACAAACATCGCGGAGGAGCCGCCGAAGTCGAGCGCCGCTCATGATACAACCGTTACCGTGGGGCTCATGGGACGGTGTCCAGGACGCCGAGGAAAAGCATGCGCCTGCGAACCGGCATTCCTCCTTGGGTGTTGAAGTCCTATGAGTTCAAGAAACGTGTGCTGGCAGCCCGACGCATTGCGACACCTGTTCGTTTCGGCATACTCAACAGTGGCAAAGCGTCCTCGCTCAAGCGGATCTTGTCTTGTGCAGTAAGCCCCACATTCCCACGGCATTTAAGACGGGGATTAGCGTGCGGCCGTAATCCGTATAGTCATATTTGACGAATTCGACCGATCCTTCTTTGTAAGGCGTCCGCGAGAGTAGTCCATCGCGCTGCAAGGCACGCAGATTTTCCTGCAGAACCTTTTCTGAGATCCCCACGATGCGGTGTAGTTCACCGAATGTGGCCGCTCCGTTGCGCAAGTGCCACAGAATACGTGGCTTCCATTTGCCACCGATCGCTCGAATCGTGTCCATGACAGGGCAATCTTGCATCTTATCGAGTTCCACGGATGTTTCCCATTTTCGATCCGCCACAGGCAGAAAGGTATTGAGGTGTCAGTAGTTGTACACTGCTTACCTTGAGGTAAGCCATTGCGGGGACTGGAGAATTGTTCATCATGATGGCGAGTTAACTGAGGAAATTCTATGATAGTCGAATACGTACGTTATGAGATGACAGAATATACCCCAGAGAAGCTGATTGAAGCCTATGGTGCTGCAATAGAGCATCTGCGTGCCGCGCCACAGTGTTTGGGATATGATCTCACCCGCTGCGTGGAAGAACCGCTCAGTTTGATCTTGCGAATCCAATGGACATCGAGGGAAGACCATCTCGAAGGCTTTCGCAAAGGTCCTCACTTCCCGCAATTCTTGGCTCTGATCCGTCCCTTTGTGGGTGAAATCACCGAGATGCGGCACTACGCACATCTCGACATCCAGTGGCAACGCTAGGACGCTATCGACCACACCACCCGCGCAGCGCTGACCGCGCGCGGGGCGGACTGTTGCTGAAGGTGCCGCGGCCGAAGAACAAGACACCCTCATCTCATAAGCCTAGCCGGCCGTGCTCGATACGGCCGCAGCCAGCGCCCTGATCGCCGAGGCATGGGCTGGCGTTCGGGCGCGGGAAAGAAGGACGATGTCTGAAGATGGCAGCGGCGGCAACCCTAGCTCGGCGCCGCGGTCGGGCAGACCGCGAGCGCAGATGTCGCCCATTGGCGCGACACCCGCGCCTGCAAGAATTCCGTCATGGAGGGCCGCGCAGCTTCCGGCGGTGAAGGCGTCGCGCCACTCTACGCCGGCCATTCGAAGCTCCGCTATAGCGAGCTCCCGGACTCCGCATCCGGATCCCAGGGACACCAGGGAGATGGCGCTGTTCGAGCGCGGCCGCCAATCCGGGGACGCCCGCCAACCGAGCCTGTCGGTGCGCAGAATCTCGCCGTCGGAAGAACCGCTGTTGCGCCGGATGATGGCGGCGTCGGCCTTTCCTGATACGAAGGTCTCCCGGACGTGCGGGGAGAAGCCGACGCTCACTTCGATGACCGCATTGGCGGGAAGCGCCAAACGCATGGCCCGAATTGCTGGCGACAAGCGACTTCCGATCGCGTGGTCACTGACAGCAAGGGAGAAATTCAGGGGTGTTTCGTCGTCGAAGGTCACCGCTTCCTGGTACTTGGCCAGCAGCTCTCGCGCTTTCGGCAGGAAGACCTCCCCGTCTTCTGTCAACCGCATGTGCCGCGGCGTACGGTCGATGAGACGCCTGCCCACCCGCTGCTCCAGCGTCTTCAGTTTCTGGCTGACAATGGGCTGAACGGTTCCTGCTGCCTCGGCTGCCTTCGTCATGCTGCCGAGTTCGACGGTAAGAATGAACAGGCGGATGCCCTCAAGATCGATCATATAAAATCACTATGGCTGGAATATCGAAGCGCATCTTCTCATTATGATGAAAGTTGCGCAAGGTCCTGTGGCAACAAGGAGATGCCCCATGCCCATGATCAAAGCCCGCTACACGAAACCCCGAGACGGACGCGATCCGAAACAGGATGTCGCAGCTCTGCTGTCTCGCCTTACGGCCGAAATCCTACATAAGGATCAGGGTGTCACGGCGGTCCTGGTGGAGAGCGCCGAAGCTGGTGATTGGATCGTTGCCGGTTCGAGTGTCGCCGACCAGAAGATCGGAACGTTTTATGTCGAGGTCTCGATCACTGAGCGCACGAACATCAAGGACGAAACGACCGAATGGGTCCGGCGCGTCTATGATGGGATGAACGCGCTGGTCGGTCCGGCGCACGAGGCAAGCTATGTCTTGGTCCACGCCGTCGACGGCGATGCCTATGGCTATGGCGGGCTGACCCAGAATCAGCGATGGGCGCGCAAGCACATGTAGCGTCGGCGACCGGATAAAGCGGGTCGCGGGATAAGGAGGACGAGATGCCGATATATGAATTGGCGGCCATTGGTGCCGCGACCTGCTGGGCGCTGACAGGACTCCTGTCGACAGGCCCGGCGGGATATCTCGGAGCTTTGGCCTTCAACCGGACGCGGCAGCTCTTCGTCGCCCTCCTGCTCGGCCTGTACGTCCTCGCGTCGGGGACATGGCAGGAACTGCGGCCTGAGGTACTGTGGCCCCTACTCCTGTCCGGCTTCATCGGCATCTTTGTGGGCGACACGCTTTTGTTCACCTGCCTGAACCGGCTGGGGCCGCGCCGCTCGGGAATCCTGTTCGCGCTCAATGCCCCGATCGCCGCACTGCTCGGATGGTTGGTGCTCGGCGAACAGCTTTCCGGTGCCGCCGTGATCGGCATAGGCCTGGCGCTCTGCGGCGTTCTGCTCGCAATCCTCTTCGGCAAGCGCAAGGCGCAGCTGCACCAATGGGAGATTGTAAAGGGACCCCTTTGGCTTGGCGTCCTGGCTGGGTTACTGGCCGCGCTCAGCCAGGCGATCGGCTCACTGATCGCGAGGCCCGTCATGGCGAGCGGGATCGATCCGCTGGCCGCCTCCATGCTGCGTGTTGCGGTTGGCGCCTTCTGCCTGACCGCGCTCACCCGGCTGCCCATCGAGGGGTTAGGCCGAAGGGCGGACTAACGAAGAGCGTGTTTCTCCAGACCGCTATGACAGGTATCATCGCCCTGGCCTTCGGTATGACGCTTTTCTCTTCGCGCTTTCCGGCGGAAAGGTCGGCATTGTCTCTACGTTGTCTGCGACAACACCTGTGATCATCCTTCCGATGCTCTGGCTGAAAACCCGGGAAGTACCTGCACCTGGTGCATGGGCCGGAGCCGCACTTGTGGTGGCGGGAATGGCGTTGATCTTTTGGAGATAGGCGACAAGCTCAGACTTGGCCCTCCCGTTCAGACTCGTCAGGAGCCGCCGGTCAGCAAGGCGCCGTCCTGTCGGTCAACGAGTGCCGCAATCCGCACCCGAGCTTCTGCAAGATAAATGAGGGCGGACTCAAGAATGCAGTCACATCCTACGGAAGGAAAACGCGTCCCTTGCTCAAGTCTGTGGCTTTCCTTGCCTCCGCGACCAGCCAGTCGACAAAGTGACTCACGTCCGGTCGTTCACGTTTCGATTCCGTGCACAGGCAGTAATAGTTTTGAAGCGCCGGTACTGTGAGGGCCAAAGGTTGGACCAGGCGTCCTTCGTCAAGATCGCGCGCGGATATGATCTCGTCACTCAACGCAACGCCGTATCCATCGCGGGCAGCTTGCAGCACGATCCCGAAGTCGTCGAAATACACCTCGGAATGGCCAATCTGGGTAACGCCTGCTGCTGACTGATAGATCTTCCATTGAGAACCGTCGTCCTCGTGCAGAAGGCGATGATGGGCAAGATCTCCGATTTGTCGGATCGCGTGCGGGCCACGCAACAATTGCGGACTGCATACCGGTGTCATGTGAATGCCGTGAAGCAGTTGCCACCAGAAACCCGACCATGGCGGCGCCCCGTAGACAACCGCAATGTCTGCCTTTCGCCAGTTCACATCACTGGAACGGCTGGCAGTTATGACATTCAGGGTGATGTTTCGGTTCTCCGACATGAACTCGAACAGGCGGGTGGCCAGCCAGGCAACTCCGTGCACCTGTGGAATGGAGATCGTCAGCGTACTTTTGCCTGCGTCATTTGATCTTTGTGCGGCAACTTCCTGAACACCGGTCGTTAATGCATTCATTGCCCGGCGGGCGGAGCGTTGCAGGATGGCGCCATATTCCGTCAGCACGAGTTGTCGACCACGCTTTTCGAACAGTGGGACATCAAGAACGTCCTGAAGGGTGCGAAGCTGCTGGCTGACCGCGCCGGTCGTTACATGCAATTCCGCGGCTGCCGCACCAAGGTGACCAAGCCGGGCGACGCTTTCGAAGGCGCGCAGTGCGTTCAGCGGTGGCAAAGCCATTCGCTTGTCTCCTTTTGCACTAAGTTCATTTGCAGTCCAACATTCGTTTAGTTTTTCTGCCTATTTTATCTCATAAAATTTAGATTGTCTGCCTAATTGTTCCATGTTGCTATGAGCAGAGGATCTCAAAAGAGATCCCAATAAAAGAGGGAACGTAGACATGAATAAGCGACTGACATGGGCGACCAGATTGTTCTCCGGCAGCCTCGTTGCTCTGGTAGCAGCAGGGCAAGCCCAGGCGGATGGGGCTCAACCGGACTTTGCCTCGAGCGGAACGCTCAAGGTTTGCACAGCCGGCGATTTCCCGCCGATGCAATATTACAAGAACCCCGGTGACACGGATCTCGTCGGCTTTGAGATCGATGTCGTCGATGCTATCGCCAAACAGTGGGGCGCGAAGGCTGAATTTGTTGTGGGCGATTTCAAGGGGCTGCTGCCCTCTCTCGATAGTGGCCGTTGCGATCTGGTCGCAAGCGGTATCATGATCACGCCGGCCCGCCTCGAGAAGTACGATGGCGTACCCTATTTCGGGTCGCATGTGGTTCTGCTCGTTCCCAAAACAGATGAGATCTCCAAAACGCCGGACGATATGAACGGCAAGGTCATGGCGATCGAGGCCGGCACGACCTATGAAAAAACGATGGCCGACCTTAATGCCAGGTTCGCCAAGGACGGCAAGCCAGAGGCCGTTATCCAAACCTATCCGTCCGCGTCGGGCGTCATCGAACAGATACTTGTCGGCCGGGCTGCAGGCACGGTTACGCAGGATACCACTGCCGCGTTCCGCATGCTGCAGATGCCCGACAGGCTGAAGATCGCCTATACGTATGACGAGAGCGAAACCTACGGCATCTACATGCGCAAAAGCACCGGTGATCGAAAGCTCGTCAAGGACGCAATCGAGGCGCTGCAGGCAAGCGGGGAAATGAAAACCTTGCTTGTCAAATGGGGCTTGCCGGAAACATCGACGGATGTCGCTCACGACTAGGGGGCGGTGCAATGTTCGATTTTAACCTCTTCCTCTCCGCCCTATTCGGCTGGCCCCTTGCGAAAGGGGCTATGCTGACGGTCGTGCTCTCCCTGCTGGTCATGAGCGTTTCGCTGGTGCTGGGGATGGCGTTCGGTTCCGCTGCCGGCTCCAAAAACAAGCTGTTGCGCTTTTTTGTTGGGGCTTACGTCTGGCTGTTCCGCGGTGCTCCGGGCCTGCTGATCCTACTCTTCGTCTGGAACGGGCTGCCGCAAATATCGCCGATTTTCCGGGCGGGCTGGTTCACGCCTTTCTTTGCGGCCTTCCTCGCCCTGACGCTCATCCAGATCGCCTATCTCTCCGAGATCCTGCGGAGCGCCTTTGATGCCGTGGGGAAAGGTCAGAAAGAGGGCGCTGCCGCACTCGGCTTGCATAAATGGCAAATCTTCCTGCTGATTACGCTGCCCCAGGCTCTGCGGATCGCCATGCCTGCATTGGTCAACGAATTCATATCGCTTTTGAAGGCGACTTCCCTTGCAACCGTAATCTCTCTCAAAGAACTGATGACGATCACGCAGTTTGCCATCGCAACGAGTTTCCGCTTCCTCGAATGGTATGGCGCGGCACTCGTCTACTACATGGCCATGGTTTCCGTTTTGACCATTGTTCAGTCCCGCATCGAACGCGCCCTGTCGAAAGGGCATCGTTAGAACCCTTTCGTCATTCTTTTTACGCCTAACGAGGAACATCCATGATCGAGAGATTCCCGTCGCCCGATGCGCAACGGCCGTCGGCCGTCGAACTATTGGACGTCAACAAGTCCTACGGCACCTATCATGTCCTGCATGATGTCTCGCTGAAGGTCAGGCAGGGGAGCGCATTGTGATATGCGGCCCGTCAGGCTCGGGGAAATCGACACTGATCCGATTCATCAACCGTCTGGAAACACATCAAAGCGGTAGGATCATGGTCAACGGCGTTGAATTGACCGACGATACATCAAAAATCGACCATGTGCGGCGGGATGTCGGGATGGTGTTCCAGCACTTCAATCTTTTCCCGCATCTGACCGTGCTTCAAAATTGCACGCTGGCGCAGCGCTGGGTCCGCAAGCGCTCTCAGTCGGAAGCGGTAGACGTTGCGATGGCTTTTCTGGAGCGCGTTCGTATCCCCGAAAAGGCCCATCGTTATCCCGGCGAACTTTCGGGGGGCAGCAGCAACGCGTTGCCATCGCCCGTGCGCTTTGCATGACGCCGGGCATTATGTTGTTTGACGAACCCACATCCGCGCTCGACCCGGAAATGGTCAAGGAAGTGCTGGATACAATGGTTGGGCTCGCCGAGGACGGGATGACAATGATTTGCGTCACCCATGAAATGGGATTTGCGCGGCAAGTCGCAAGCGAGGTCGTCTTCATGGACGATGGCAGGATCATCGAGAAAGGAGCGCCCGAAACATTGTTCGGCTCGCCCTCGCACGAGCGGACAAAACGCTTCCTCAGCAATCTCCTCCATTGAACGGCAAAAAATGACTGACCAAGCAAAGTGGTTTTGTGCAGAACAACTCACCGATACCATCCGACGCATCTGGGAGCCGCATGTGCACCGGTTTTTCAGGGCCAACTTTTTCATGTCGTCGGCAAGGATGCCGATCTGATTATCGATTTTGGAATGGGCCTCGCCCCGCTGGGTCCCTTTCTCAATATCGAGATCGGAAAGCCTGTGATTGCGCTGGCGACACATGTCCATGCGGACCATATCGGCTCGTTCCACGAGTTCGAACATCGACTGGGCCATGCCGCCGAGGCTGACGGCTTCGCGGGGATGGAGGATGCCGCCACACTGGCACATCTGTTTCGTGAGCTGCCCCAGGGGTGGAACAGAAGCCGGAGCCGTCCTTCGAGCAGGACAGCTACACGATACTCCCGGCTCCGCTCAGCAAGGTTCTTACCGACAAGGACACCGTCGAAATCGGCGGCCCATCCTACAAGGTCTTGCACCTGCCCGGGCATTCGCCCGGATCGATCGGGCTGTTTGATGAAGCGTCAGGCATCTTTTTCAGCGGCGACGCGATCTATGACGGCACATTGGTCGATGATCTGCCCGGCTGCGACAAACCTGCCTACCGGATGACCATGCGCCGGCTGCGCGATCTCGATGTTTCCATGGCCTATGGCGGCCACGGCGCGCCAATGTCGCGAGAACGCATGCGCGTGATTGCCAAAGCCTATCTCGATGCGTCAGCCTAAAGGCGGCGGTTAACCGCAGCGCAAGGGCCCTAGCGGCGCTTTTGCGCGTCCATGAAGTCAAACTCCATTCCCTCATCGCTGACCTTGACCAGTTCGATGATCTTGGGCTGGGGCAAGCGACTTACATCGGAAATCAGGAAAGAGCGGCGGCCAGGCTGAAAGACACCGCCACAAGAACTATCGCCACCACTATCCTGCGGAACATCTTTCTTTTCCGGAAACTCGTCTCGTCCCACTCATAAGTCATGACGGCCGTGATGCTTGCTGGTCGTCAGTTTTTGTTTGCAAAGAAGTCCAACGCTCACGCTCCGAGCGGATGCCCTCTGCTATCATATGTGTCGGATCCTTTTGTCCGCGCGCAATGTGTTTGGCTGCAATGATCCACGCCGCGCGCGTAATGTCATCTTCAAACATACTGATCCTCTAAAATGTATTGCGCGTACATTTCTGCGGAGGCCTCCGTAATCTCGGAGACGAGTTGATCGTGCTGCGCAATGTCTGGGCTTAAAGAGAACGTCAGACCCGCCTCGCGCGCTGCCTTCTGAAATGGAAATCTAGCCAGAGTATCGGGGAGTTCTCCGGACAACGCCATCTTGCAGCCTATAATGGCCTGCTTGAACGGATTGCCGGAGTTGACTGGCCATTCACGCAGAAGGCAATGTGCGGCCTCACTGGTGCTTCGAATATTGCGGACATGGATTGTGCCGCGTCCCTGTAATTCAATTGTTACTGTCCTGTTCCACATGGCTGCGCCTGAAATTTCGTTAGCATCTCCATGCCTGATCAAGCTGTTGCGGGACTTAAGTTTGAAAAAATGGAAATTATAACACAAACTGTCGACGGAAGATCATGCCTTTGTCACGGCGATCGGCCGGCTGGTGGAGTAGCTGCGCGGCCCTAAGGGATACGCGTGGTGACTGGCCTAGCTGTGATGCGATGATCGATGTCGGGGCGGTCGGTTTCCGGCTTTTTGAGGAATTCGGCGGGCATGCGTAGCCGCAACCTGACGGGCAGGCCCATATCAACGTGCCTTTCACAGTGGATACCATGCCTAACGTTGCGTTAGAATCGTCTTCACATTTTCTTCGAGGACGTTTTTGCGAATCGAGGACTATTTTTACTTCAGGGTCGCTATTCAAGCGAACGCTATCACGTGATTAACGGGGACTTGCGTAGCCATAGGTCCGTGGTGACTTGATCCAGAACGAAGGTCGCCACGTCTTCGGGCGAGATGGAGCCGCCATGGAATTCGTTCAAGCTCGTGAGCGTCTGGATCGTGGTGCGTCTGGGCTTGTGGTTGAGAACGGAAGGACGGACAATGATCCAATCCAGATCTGTGCCCTTGATGATTGCCTCCTGACGGTTCTTGTCGACGTAGACCTTGCGCAGGAGCAGAGGGAAGATCAGCTTGTCGAAGAGGAGGCCACCGTGCTCTGCGCTGTCGCCAGCGCCGATACCGGGAATAGTAACCAGACGCGAAACGTGTTCCGCCTTCATGGCGCTAACAAACGCCCGAGTCGCGGTCGAAAGAAGCGTGACTTCATGAAACGGGCGGGCGGGTGCGCCAAGCGCGCACATTACGGCATCGCGACGCTTGACGGCTTGGCGCAACGCCTTCACGTCGCGGGCGTCTCCAACGACGATCTTCGCTCCCTTCCTGTATGCGACCTTTCCGGCGAGCGCACCAGGACGGTTATATCGTAGCCGCGGGCCAGCGCCTGGCCAACGAGGTGGCGGCCGGTGGGCCCGGTTGCGCCGAGGATCAGGATCTGCGGCGCAGCGGCCAGAATTGTGTCAGTACTGGACGTGGTCATTGGCGTGCTCCTCTCGAAAGACAGGGCGCCTCTGAGGAGGCCGCCCTGTTGGGTTTGATGCTGCGGGTAATCAGAGGCGGTCTTCTGCGAGCAATTCGCGGGTCCGCTTCAGCGTCGACACGAGGGCCGACTTGTAGCCCTTGTCACTGTCGAACTGCGCCTGCTCGGCTTGTTCCTCCCGGCCATCAGGTTGCTTTCCGCGCAAGCCGAGGTAACAATAGAACTTCAGCTGCAGTTCGCCGGCCTCATTCTCGAAAAGCTCGTTGACGATGGCGCCTTCGCGTGGGCCGGTTGCCTGGAAGAAGGTGATCTTGCTCCGAGGCTCAAGCGTGATGATCTCCCTGATGTCGGACCCGGCGATGGTGGCTTCGCGCACGAAGTGGATAGCACTTTCCTCAATGACGTCGCAGCGGGTGCAGAGGCCGGGCGGGAGAAACAGGCGCGCATCACGCGCCTTCAGCTCCAGGCCCTTCCAGACCTGCTCCCGGGTGAGCATGGTTTCGCCTTCCGGATTTACCGGTATGGTTGCGGTTGAATAGATCACGATGATGGTCCTCGTTTCGAAGTTGTGGGACGCTTGCCTCAGGCAGTGGCAGCGGTTTCGGAGGCGAAATTGCGATAGGAGCGGAGCGGACGGCCGAGAAGTGTCGTCAGGCGTTCGATGTCGCCACCCTCGGGCAGCATGCCCTCAGTCAGGAAACGCTCGCCCATCATGCGCATGTCGTAGGCCATCCAAGCCGGCATGAACTGCCGGAGGTTCTGCTCGAAGGCCTGCGTATCGCCGCCGCCATAGTCGATCTGGCGGTCAAGAACGTCCGTCCAGATGGCGGCGATAGCCGCTCCGGTGAGGGTGTCTGGACCGACCAGATTGATGCGCGTGATCGGGAGCGGTTGTGCGGCCTGTTCACGGCGCAGAAGCTCGAGGGCGGCGATCTCCGCGATATCGCGAACGTCGATCATGGCAAGGCCTTTGTCACCGACGGGCATCGGATAGACACCATAGCCAGTGATGACGTCCTTGATCGTCAGATCGTTCTGGATGAAGTAGGCCGGGCGCAGGATCGTTGCCTTGAAATCCATCTGTTCGATCATCCGCTCGACGCCGAACTTGCCGGCGAAGTGCGGGACGTTGACGTAGATGTCGGAGTGAATGACTGAAAGGTAGACGATCCGCTCAACGCCCGCCGAGCGGGCGACGTTGAGGGCGATCAACGCCTGTGTGAACTCGTCTGGTGCGACAGCGTTCAAAAGGAAAAGCGTAGACACACCGTCGAAGGCGGTACGCAGGAGTCGACGTCGAGGAAGTCGCCCCTCACGGCGGCTACGCTCGCTGGGAAGTTGGCCTTGGAAGGATCTCGAACGAGAGCGCGGACGTCTGCGCCACTATCGACGAGGTGCTTGATGACTTGGCTGCCGATATTGCCGGTGGCGCCGGTAACGAGAATGGTCATGAGAGTATCTCCGGGTTTGTTTGCTTGACACCCGGAATATGGCTGGTTCACTGTTGAACCAATAGACATTCAAGTTAGACAGTTCGTCTCACAGATGGAACGATCATGGATCTCGTCGCTCTTGCCGATTTCAACCTTGTCGCGCGTCACGGTGGTTTTGGAAAAGCGTCGCGAGCGTCCGGCCGTCCCAAAGCGACCTTGTCCCGACGGGTGACTGAACTGGAGGCTGCCCTTCAGCTTCGGCTGTTTGAACGTGGCGCGCGCAATCTGAAACTCACCGAGGAGGGACGCGCCCTTCATGAGCGGACAGCTGCTTTGCTGACGGAGCTCGACGAAACGGCGGCCACCATCGCGGCGGGCGGGGACAAGCCGCGTGGAAGGTTGCGGATCAGCGCACCGCTTTTGTTTTCGCAAACCGCGATGGGTAGGATCGCGGCGGGGTTTTCACTGAAATATCCCGACGTGCGGTTGGACGTTACCACGGAGGACCGAGCCGTCGACATGATCGAGGAAGGCTATGATCTGGTCATCCGGGTCAATCCGGACCCAGACCAAAGTCTTGTCGGTCGAGCCTTTCTGCATGATCGGCTGGTCGTCGTGGCAAGCCCCGATCTTGCTCGTCCGGGGCCAAATCTCTCGGCGCCAGGGGTCGTGCGCGGGGCCGACGATCGGCAGACCTGGAACGTCCTGACCGCAGAAGGACGCATGACGATCAGGATCAAGCCTATCCTCGGCCTGTCGTCGCTCATCATGGTTCGGGATGCCGTGCGAGCAGGCGTGGGCGCTGCACGCCTGCCGATCTCGTTGGTAAGCCACGATCTTGCTGACGGCACTTTGCAGCGCTGGGGCGACATCGAGGGTTCCGAGATCGCGCTGTGGGCGCTTTACCCGTCGCGGCGACTGCTCAGCGCGCGTGTATCTGCCTTCCTGGATTTTCTGAAGCAGGCTTTCCCCAAGGGAACGCCCGATGAACTGGCGGCCTATATCGGCAGGTGACGGCCCTGTTCCACATTTCGCACGTGCGCTATCGTTACCCTGTGGTGCTTGCCCGAGAATAAGCGCCGGGCGGCATGCCCACATGCCGACGGAACGCGACGCTGAAGGCACTTACGGAACCATAGCCGACGCGTTGTGCAATCTCGGCTGTGGCAACATCCTCGCTGAGGAGTTCCTTCGCCAGCGCCATGCGCCAGCCGGTCGCGTATTCCATCGGGGCTACGCCAACTTCCTCCGGAAACGATCGAAGAAGGTCGAACGGGACATGGCGGCATCCCGCGCGAGTGTTTCCACCGTCATGCTGCGGCCAGGATCTGCATGAATCCGGCGCAAGGTCGGTGCCAGCAGCGGATCGGCCATACCGCGCAGGAGACCGGGCGGGGCCGCCGCACTTGCCGTTGATCGCAACGCCTCAATCAACAGCACCTCCAGCAACCGGTGAAGCACCATCTCACGGGCGGTGCGGTCGGCCCTGGTTTCGTCATTTATCATCCGGACCAGCATCATCAGCCGCTCTTCGCCGTGGACATGGATGACCTCCGGTAGCAGCGAGACGAGAAGAGCCTTGTCAACAGAGCCAAAGGCACAATGACCAACCATCGCCTTGATTTCGGCAGGGGCGTCCGGGTCTCCGAGCCGGAACACGCCTGGGCTGGTCTCAAGACGCTGGGCAAGCGCTCCGCGGGGCGGCGGATCCGAGCTGCACATTGTGAACGAAAAGATGTCCGGAACCAGCACGAAGTCGCCGGCGGCCAAAAGCATCGGCTCACGGCCGGTAATCGTCATCCAGCAATGGCCCTCGACCACGGCACAATAAAACGGGCTTCCAAATTCTCTGCGCTCGACGAGCCACTGACCGCCGCCTGTCACCCGCTTTGAGATCGACGGGCTTGGCCTGAGCAGGGAAACGACTTCGGCAATTGGATCGGTCATGGTTCCGGACGCATGCTAAAAAGATCGGACAATCAAATATAGCAAGTACGAGATGGCTGGTCCATTCCTTGGCAGGTTAATCGTCAGGAGACAGAATATGCCAAATATCCTCATCACCGGTTGCTCATCCGGTTTCGGTCTCGCAATCGCGCAAACATTTGTGAAGGCAGGATGGGACGTGGTCGCGACCATGCGTACTCCGCAGACCGATCTGATACCCGCCAATGAAAGGCTCAAAATCCTGGCGCTGGATGTGACCAACGCGGAAAGCACCACCAAGGCGGTTGACGCGGCCGGTCCGATCGATGCGCTGGTCAACAATGCCGGCGTCGGAATGCTCAATGTGTTAGAAAGCGCCGAAATGTCGAAAATCCGCGAACTGTTCGAGACGAACGTGTTCGGCGCGATGGCCATGACCAAAGCCGTTCTTCCGCAGATGCGAATCCGTCGGTCCGGCGTCATCGTCAACGTCAGCTCCAGCGTCACCCTCAAGCCGCTGCCGGCACTCTCTGTCTACAGCGCCAGCAAGGCAGCGCTGAGTGCTTTTACCGAAAGTCTCGCTCTTGAAGCCGCTCTGTTCGGAGTGCGGGCGAAACTGGTGCTGCCAGGTTCGGCGCCGACCACCGGGTTTGGCAAAAATGCGGTAGCACGCATGGGGATGGAGATCCCCGAGCCCTACAGCGCATTCGTCCAAGACTACCTGACAACATTGCGATCCGGCATAGAATTTACAACGCCGGATGACGTCGCAAAGGCAGTCTGGCGCGCGGTGACGGAGCTTGACGCGCCGATGAAAATCCCAGCCGGTGCCGATGCGCAAACCTGGTTCCGAGAGGCGGGCCGTTCGCAGGCCCCAATACGACTATCTGGCGTCAGCGATCCGGATCCCACCAATACCTGACATCCCTTCCCGGCAAAGCAAAACCAGCCACAACGTGCAAATGGCAGGTACCAAATTGCGTCTGGAAGGAAAGGCAGCGTGCCCGGTGCCACCGCGCGTCGTTCCATCCGGCAGCAGCCGCGTCGAAGCAGCCCTGACCCGATTGCCTCTGCCCCAGGTGCGCCGGAATGAAAGCGACGCCGGGGCGGCCAGCGCCACGCCTCGCAGAGTGAGAAAATCGTCGCCCGCGAGCCTTGGCAGGATCGCTATTTCCGCTTTTGGACCGGGCGATGAATGTCGAATGGCATAAAATGGCATTATCGAACCGATGCGGACGACAGTGGTCGTCGGACCACACTCTGCGCAGCGTGAGCCGGCTCGCAGCAACTTTGGCTTGCTGCGAGCCCGTTTCGATCATGAGTCCTTGAAGACGTCCTCGCGGCCACGCCGCATCGAAGGCGAAATCGCGACGATGAGTGCGATCATGCCGACCGCCAGAAGGGTGGCGGAGAGCGGCGACTGGAGGAAGGTCAGCGGGTTCCCATCCGAGATAATCAACGACTGACGCAGCTTCTCTTCCAGCAACCGGCCAAGAACGAAGCCGAGGGCAAGGGGCGCGGCTTCGAAGTCGAGCTTGTAGAGTGCATAGCCGACGAAGCCGAACAAGGCAGCCATCATCACCTGAGCTGCATCATTGGCGATCGAATAGAGGCCAATGCAGCAGAAGCAGACGATGGCGGGGAAAAGCAGGCGGTAAGGCACGCGCAGCAGCTTCACCCATAGCCCGATAAGCGGCAAGTTGATGATGACCAACATCAGGTTGCCGATCCACATCGAGGCCACCAATCCCCAGAAGAGTTCCGGGTTGCGCTCGATCACCTGTGGGCCAGGCACGATGCCCTGGATCATCATCGCGCCGACCATCAGCGCCATGACTGCATTCGGCGGCAGGCCGAGCGTGAGCAACGGAATGAAGGAGGTTTGCGCGCCGGCATTGTTGGCGCTTTCCGGACCGGCAACGGCTGCCGGCGCGCCATGGCCAAAGTCCTGCGACCGCTTCGAAAGCCGCTTTTCAACCGCATAACTGGCGAAGGGTCCAAGGATCGCCCCGTTTCCCGGGAGTACCCCAAGGATTGAGCCGAGGAACGTGCCGCGCAGGATTGGCGCAAGGTTTTCGCGCAGCTCGCCCAATGTCGGCCAGAGGCGACCGATCTGATTGCGCACGACGTCGCGGGTCTCAGGATCGGCAAGGTTCTTGAAGATCTCGCCGAAGCCGAAGATGCACATGGCGAGAACGACGAACTCGATGCCGTCATGCAGCATTCCGAGATCGAAGGTCATGCGCTCGCGTCCGGTCTCCATGTCTGATCCCACGCAGGAGAGAAGGATGCCGACGACAATCATCGCGATCGCTTTAATGAGCGAACCGCGGGCCAGCACGACGGCGAGGACCAATCCCATAATCATCAGCGAGAAATATTCCGCGGGCCCGAAGAGCAGGCCCATACGGGTCATCGGCACGCCGAGCGCTGCAATCACGATGGTCGCAATCGTTCCGGCGATAAAGGAGCCGATGGCGGCCAGGCCGAGCGCGAGGCCGGCTTGGCCCTTTTGCGCCATCTTATGGCCGTCGATGGCGGTGACGACCGCGGTCGCTTCGCCGGGGATGTTGACGAGGATGGCGGTCGTTGATCCGCCATACTGGGCACCGTAGTAGATGCCGGCCAGCATGATTAGGGAGCCGGTCGGATCAAGGGACAGGGTCACAGGCAGCAGGATCGCGATCGTCGCCACCGGGCCGACACCGGGAAGGACGCCGACCAGGGTGCCGATCAGGCAGCCTATGAAGCACAGCGCCACGTTGTTGAGCGTGAGCGCGACGGAGAGGCCGAGGCCCAGATTGGTGAAAACGTCGAACATCTCAGTATCCTAGCAGCCAGGGCGCCACGGGGACCGAAAGGCCGAGCGCATAGCGGAACAGCCCGATACAGAAGGTGGTCAGCACGACCGCAAAGACGAGCAGTTCGGGAAGGCGGGAATCGCGTGCGGCCAGGCCGGATGCGATGATCGCCAGCGGGCAGGCCACCGCCATCCCGAGGTTCGGGATGGCGATCGGACCGATGTGATAGCCACGGATCGTGATGGCGAAAAGAATGACGCCGAGGACGACGGGAATAGTCTCCCGAATCGCCCAGTGACCAGTCGATGGACCAGGATCCTTGAAGCTGAAAGCGATCTGGAGAATGCCGAGCGCGACAATCATGAGCGAGAGGATGCGGGGCATAAGCCCCGAGCCGACGCCGTCGCTGGTCATGAAGGGCAAGTCCACGCCACCCCACAGGCCGAGGCCCCCGAGAGCCAGAAGGACGAGCCCGGCAATTCTCTCGTCCCTGCCAGCCGTTTTCGGCCGGCGGCTGCGAATTGATCGAGATATCCTGCATGTTACTCGACCTTGATGTCGGCGGCCTGCACCACCTCGCCCCAGCGAGCCCGCTCCTTGGCCATGAAGTCGGCAAAGGCCTGGGCACCCATGGTGGACGCTACGGCGCCGTCGTTCTTCAGCTTGTCTAGAACCTCGGCATCGCCCAGCGTCTCGGCGGTCGCCTGTTCAAGCTTCGCCTTGACTTCTGCCGGCATACCCTTAGGCCCGACCAGGCCATACCAGGCCGAAGCGGTGTACCCGGTGACACCCGCTTCGATGGCCGTCGGCACGTCGGGCAGTGTTTCGAAGCGCTTGTCGCCGGTGACGGCAAGTGCCTTCAGCGTTCCACTTTCAATGAGGCCGATGGCCGACGGAATGGTCGTGACCATGAAATCGATATGTCCACCGACAAGATCGTTCACCGCCGGACCTGCTCCTTGTAGGGCACGTGCTTGACCTTGATGCCAGCCGTCTGGCCCAGAAGCAGCGCGCCGAGATGGCTCGCCGAAGCGTTGCCCGCCGAGCCATAGACCAGATCCTTGGATTTGGCGGTCTCGATCAGTTCGCCGAGCGAATTGACCTGAAGACGTGGTCCGACGACGACGACGAGCGAAGCGTCGGCGATCATGGCGATGGGGTCCAGGGCTTCGGCCGGATCAGCTTTGAGCTTGAAGATGTGCGGATTGACGACCATCGGGCCCTGGTTGCCGATGAGCAGCGTGTAGCCGTCCGGATCGGCGGACGCGGCCACTTCTGTGCCGATGTTTGCGGCCGCACCGGGCCGGTTTTCGACGATCACGCGGCCATCAAGCGCCTTTTCGAGGCGCGCTGCAAAGACGCGCGCAATCGCGTCAGTTCCGCCGCCGGCGGCGTAGGATACGATCAAGGTGATCGGCTTGGACGGATAGGCTTCCTGGGCAAGGCCGGAGCCTGCGACGGAAAAGGCAAGCGCCGTGCTGCACAGGGAAAGCACGAGGCGGCGGGTCATTGTAGTGGGCATTTCTGATCTCCTCCCGAGTCAAGTATGGCATTCACTTCGAGGCGATGCGATAGTCTGCAAACATCGGATCGCGTTTGCGGACGAGCGCCGCGCCTTCAAACAGCCTTCGGCTGGTTCTCATCACCGAGACCGTCGGACTGTTGTCTCCCTGGGCTTTCTCGATGCGAATGCGGAGAAGGCCCGTCGGATGTTCCCATGCCAGCGACACCGGCAAGGTCAAGTTTGGAAAATGTTCCCCGACGAGGCTCGTGGGGATCGTGGCGGCAAGTCCTAAGCTGACCGCACCGGTCGTTGCCAGCGCTGTATGACAGTTCGCCGGGGTGAAATAGCGGACGGCGAGATCACCGTCACCAAGCGGCGCGCCGATGAGGGTCGGCTTCGGCAGGACAGACTGGCTGACGTCGCCGAGCCCCATCATGCGTCCCGCCTCGCGTCTCACGGTTTCGAGCCGTGTCATGAAAGCACTGTCCGCGTCGAGAACGGCGGCTGCCTCGGAACCGGTGAAGCCGAAATCCGAGGCGCGCATTACCACCAGTGGCGTTGCACCGTCGACCAAGGTCGCATCGACGTCGTGCACCCGATCGACCGCATTGCCGGTCGGCAGGAGCTTGCCCGTCTTGGCGCCGATGGCATTGCGGAAGGCGAGGTAGACGGGAGCCGCAGTTCCGGGAACTCCGTCGATCTGCGCTTCGCCCTGATAGACCATCCGGCCCTGCGGGTGCGCACGCGCGCCTCGATGATCTTACCGGTGTTGACGTTGTGGACGCGAATGAGCGTCTCCCCCACTTCAACCGGAATCAGGCCGGCCTCGATGGCGAATGGACCAACGGCCGAAAGCATGTTGCCGCAATTGGGCGCTGTATCGACCGTCTTTTCCAGAACTTTGACTTGGACGAACAGGTAGTCCACGTCCGCGTCCGGATGGGTCGACGGTCCGATAATCGCGACCTTGCTGCTGAGCGGATTGCCTCCACCGATGCCGTCGATTTGCAAGGGATGCCCCGAACCCATGATTTCCAGAAGGAGAAAATCCCGTTCGACCGGATCTGCCGGAAGGTCGCGGGACAGGAAGAAGGGTCCCTTCGACGTTCCGCCGCGCATCATGACGCAGGGTATCCTGATCAGGTCGTCCATTCGCCGTCATCCTCCAAGCCGATCTCTACCAGCCGTGGAGGAGAGTTCTCACGTCAGAAATCAGTTGTGAAATGCAAAGAATTGCGTGATTATTGCGTTATGCGGAATAATTTCGAATTTCTCGACCTGAAGGCATTTCTCGCCGTCCTTGATCTGGGCTCATTCAACGAAGCAGCCCGACAGCTGAATCTGTCACAACCTGCGCTTTCAAGGCGCATTAAGGGATTTGAGCAGGCGGTCGGAGCCCAGCTGATCGAAAGAACGACCCGGCACGTAGCCCAGACCCAGATCGGGCGAGAGCTTTTGCCGCTTGTGCGGCGCCTTGTCGATGAATTCGAAGATTCCATTCTTTCAATCAGTGATCTCGGTGGACGGCATCGCGCGCAGGTGACGATCGCCTCGGTTCCGACGGCTGCCTTCTACTTTCTTCCCAGGGTTGTGCGGTCCTTTAACGAAAAGTTCCCGGAATCCGTTTTCGTATTCTCGACATCTCGGCCAATGAAGGGCTCGATGCGGTTGCGAACGGCGAAGTAGAGTTTGGTATCAATATCACTGGCGCTGCGCGCGCCGATCTCAATTTCACACCTTTGATCGAGGATCCCTTCGTCCTGGCATGTCGGCGTGATCATCCGCTGGCCACCGCCACGTCGCTTACCTGGGCAGACCTCGCCGGCCATCCCTTGATCGGTGTCAGCAAGACGAGTGGTAACCGGGCCGTTCTTGACAGGGCTCTGACGACTGCCCAAGTGCAGCTTAACTGGTTCTATGAGGTCAACCATCTCTCGACGTCTCTCGGTCTGGTTGAGGCAGGGCTCGGCATTTCTGTGATGCCGAAGCTCGCGACACCACAGTTGGAGCATCCCGTCATTGCGACGGTGCCACTTAAGGGGCCTCCGGTCAGTCGCACCATCGGACTTGTTGAACGCCGCGGCGGGCGTCTATCGCCGGCGGCGATCCGCTTCCGGGAAATGCTGATTCAGGAATGGACGGACTGTTGACAGCCGTTTTTGGGGCAGCCTTGCACCATCAATAGCGCGTTCGATTGGGGCAGATCTCGAAGCGCGTCAGAGATCGGGGCACGCACTCTCCCTGAACCCATGACCGCGGAGTCTTTTCGTCGAAGGTTTGCCCAACCGTGTCGTGCTCCCGCGTTCCAGCGCGCAGGCGCTTGACGTGCAAGCGCAGAGCACTACGTAGATCCTTGTCCCCAGTAAACGATACTTTACCTTGCGCAAGTCGGACCCTTCAGGTTCAGACGCGCCATTTCACTGGCGTTGGGCCACAAGGTCATGGATTGTCGGGTAACAGAGCAGCGTTACCGTCTGTCTTGCCAAGTCGCGTGATGTTTCCGACAAGCGTCTGCCCGAGTTTCAGGGACGCCGCAAGCGCGCCGGCCATTTGCGGCAGGATCAGCCATTCCAGCGTCCAGGCGGCGCCGGAGCGTTCCTGCTCGTGGACAAGCGCCTGGTGCATGCCGGACAGCTGGACTGCGTTGAAACGAGCAAGCGACACCAGCACTTCCGCGGCCACCGGGTTCTGTTTGTGCGGCATGGCCGATGATCCACCGCCGCCGGAAAGCGCGATCTCGTCGCCGATCTCGGCCATCAGGGCTACATCCTGTCCGAATTTCCCGAGGCTTCCTGATATCAGCGAGAAGAGTCCGGCAATCTCGGCAAGGCCATCGCGCCGGTTCTGCCATTGCGGCCGGTCCGTGAGGCCGAGTTCGGCGGCAAGTGCCGCTCGCAGGACCCGTCCCTTGTCACTGAATTTCTCCAGCGTCCCGGCTGCACCACCGAACTGGACTGCGAAGGCGGTTTCGTCCAGGGCGGCCAGTCGTGCATGGTGCCGTTCCAGTGGTTCGCGCCAGGCGCGGATACGATCGGCCACGCGGATCGGGATTGCAGCCTGCATGCGGGTGTAGCCTGTCAATTCGGCCGTGCCGTGCTGGCTTTCCAACGACGTCATGACGTCGATGATCAAGGACAGCCGTGTCCGGGCAATGCCGCAGACTGCTTTCAGCCGCAACATCAGGCTGGTGTCGATGACGTCCTGACTGGTGGCTCCGAAATGCAGATAGGCCGCCGCATCGCCGCCGATCGCGTGGCGCATTTGTCGCACGAGTTCTGGAATTAGGACGCCGTCCCACGCGATCGCCTGTTTCAGAGAATTCACGTCCGGCCAGAAGGTTGCACAAAAGGCCGCGATACGCTCGGCTGCGTCTACTGGAATGAACCCGTGCCGTGCCTGCACGATGGCGAGCGACGCCTCGAAGGCGAGCATTGCTTTCAGGTCCGCCTCCGCCGAAAAGAAAGACGCAATCTCGGGGTCGCCGAGAAGGCCGGACAGGATTGGGTGGTCGAAAGCGGAATAGGTCATGCGCACCTATATATCGAGAAAGACGGTTTCCTTCTCGCCCTGGAGATGGATGTCGAAGGTATAGACCGATCCCTCCACGGAAGCGATCAGGGTTTCGGCGCGCTGCCGGTGTTCGATGCGCAGAAGCAGCGGATCGCTTGCATTGGCCTCACTTTCTTCCGGAAAATAGAGCCGTGTCTGCAGGCCGATATTGATGCCTCGGGCGACGATCCAGAAGGTGATGTGCGGCGCCATCAGGCGGCCGTCCTTGAAAGGCACGCGTCCGGGCTTGATGGTCTCGAAAACGTATCCGCCGGTTTCCGTGCTGGTCGGACAGCGGCCCCAGCCGGTGAAATCAGGATCGGCGGTCCCGCGAAGGTCGGACGGGCTGTTGTAGAGGCCTGACGCATCGGCCTGCCAGATTTCGATCATCGCATCCTTGAGCGGCGTGCCGGCGCCATCGATCACGCGGCCGCGAACCGTGATCCGCTGTCCAAGCGTGCGATCGTTGACCATTGCGGACCCAAGGTCCGTCTCGTAGACCCCTGAGATGCCGGCGAAATTGGGCATGCAGCCGATATGGACATAGGGGCCGGCGGTCTGCGAGGCCGTTTCCTTGAGCAGGTCGAGATACTGAACCATCAATTGCCCTCCAGCCGGTTTTCAAAGAGCGTCGATCGCCGGCCGCGCAGGACGATGTCGAACTTGTAGGCGCGCGCGTCCATCGGGATGGTGTTGGCCATGTCGAGCGGCGCGATCAACAGTTCGATCGCCCGCTTGTCGGGGATGGTCGACACGATCGGACAGCGCCAGATCAGCGGATCGCCCTCGAAATACATCTGGGTGATCAGGCGCTGGGCAAAGCCATGGCCGAAAACGGAAAAATGAATATGCGCCGGGCGCCAGTCGTTGACGCCGTTCGGCCAGGGGTAGGGACCGGGCTTGATCGTGCGGAAACGGTAAGACCCGTCTTCTGCTGTAATCATGCGGCCGCAGCCGCCGAAATTCGGATCGAGCGGTGCGAGATAGCTTTCCTTCTTGTGGCGATAGCGTCCGCCGGCATTGGCCTGCCAGAATTCGAGAAGTGCTCCCGGCACCGGACGTCCGCGTTGGTCGAGCACGCGGCCATGCACGATGATGCGCTCGCCGATCGCCGATTCGCCTGATTTGGCGAAATTGTGAATCAGGTCGTCGTCCAGTTCGCCCAACATGGCATGGCCGAAGACCGGGCCGGTAATTTCTGAAAGCGTGTTGTCGAGTGCCAAAGCGCCTTTTGCGGCGAGCGCAGCACACTGGTTTTGTAGGCAGGTGTCAGCGCCGGCGCGTGCCAGTCACGGTCTCGGGGAAGAAGGCGCCGGTCTCCGGCTTGGTTTTGGACATATCGGACATTTTGGCCCTGCCTACTCTGCTTTCCCAGCATCCATTTCACTGAAAACCTGCTTGGCGATCCGGATCGCGCTGTTGGCGGCCGGGACCCCGGCATAGATCGCCACGTGCAGCAGCGCCTCGCCGATGTCTTCGCGGGTCGCCCCCGTATTGGCGGTGGCGCGAATGTGCATCGCCACCTCTTCGTCATGCCCAAGCGCGGCCAGAAGCGCGATCGTCACCATCGACCGCTCGCGCTTCGACCAGGCCGGCCTCGACCAGACATGGCCCCAGGCCGCCTCGGTGATCAGTTCCTGGAAAGGGCTGTCAAACGCAGTCGCTGCCGCGGTAGCGCGATCGACATGGGCGTCGCCGAGAACCGAACGCCGCGTCGCCAGCCCCTGCCGGTAGCGCTCGGAAGACATGCGGCCGTCAGTCATGGGGTTTCTCTCCGGAAGGTAGCGTGTCGATGAAGGCGCGCAGGATTTCGGTCAGAATCTCCGGCTGTTCCACGCAGGGAATATGGCCGGAACCCTTGATGACTTCGTAGCGGGCGCCGGGGATGAGTTTCGCCATCGACAGCACCAGATCTGGCGGCGTCGAGCCGTCCTGGTCGCCGACGATGCAGATGGTCGGGACCGTTATGCGCCCGGCGGCCAGCGTATAGTCGGCGTCGCGGATTGCCGCGCAAAGGGCGGTATAACCGGCCACCGGCTGGCGGATGAGCATATTGCGATAACCGGCGAGCGCCAGCGCCTGCTGCGAGCGGAAGGCTGGCGTGAACCAGCGTTCGAGTATCGCATCGGCGATGCTGTCGATGCCGTTGCTCTCAATGGCTGTGATGCGGCCGTTCCAGATGTCAGGCGTTCCGATCCTGTGCGCCGTGTCGCAGAGAATGAGCGCCCGCACGAGATCAGGACGTCGCTCATAAAGTCCCTGAGCGATCAGCCCGCCAACGGACAGGCCGCAGATGATGGCGTCCTTGACGGCGAGATGATTCAGAAGCTTGATGAGATCGTCGACATGGGTCTCGATGTTGACCGGCGCCGCGCCGATGTCCGACAGGCCCTGGCCGCGTTTGTCATAGGTGACAACAGGGAAATCGCCGGCGAGCCGCACGATGACATCGCGCCAGATGCGAAAGTCGGTGCCAAGCGAATTGGCAAAGACGATCACAGGTTTGCCGGCAGGCCCGCCGATGGTCTGGTAGTGCAACGCTATGTCGTTGATCTGGGCAAACTGCACGGTGGTCTCCTCCAAGACGAGTTTGGAACTTTCATCTGGTTCGGTAAACTGATATTTTTCGATGAACACTTAACCCAGAAGTTATGAAATTACATGATCGATAGTCGCGTGAAGTTTCGCCATTTGCAGACCTTTGTCGAGGTGGCACGCCAGAAGAGTGTGATGAAGGCGGCCGGGCTGCTGCATGTGAGCCAGCCGGCGGTGACCAAGACCATTCGCGAACTGGAGGAGGTACTCGGCGTTTCCGTTTTCGAGCGCGACGGTCGCGGTATCAGGATCACCCGTTATGGCGAAGTGTTCCTGCGCCACGCCGGCGCCGCCCTGACGGCGCTGCGCCAGGGCCTCGATTCGGTGTCGAGCGCGCTTCAGGGCGATGCGCCGCCGATCCGCATCGGTGCCTTGCCGACAGTCTCGACCCGGATCATGCCGCAGGCGATCGCTGCCTTCCTCAAGGAGGGGACCGGCAGCCGCATCAAGATCGTCACCGGCGAGAATGCCGTGCTTCTCGAACAGTTGCGAATCGGCGATCTGGATCTCGTGATCGGTCGTCTCGCTGCGCCGGAGCAGATGACGGGTTTTTCCTTCGAGCATCTCTATTCCGAGCGCGTGGTGTTTGCGGTTCGCATCGACCATCCATTGCTGGAGAGCCGTCAGTCTGTCTTCTCGACGCTTGGCGACTATCCCATCCTAATGCCGACACGGGCGTCGATCATCCGGCCCTTTGTCGATCGTTTCCTGATCGCCAATGGCGTCGCCAGCCTTCCCAACCAGATCGAGACGGTATCGGATGCTTTCGGTCGGGCGTTCGTTCGATCCAGCAATGCGGTGTGGATCATCTCGGCCGGCGTCGTCGAAAGCGATATCCGCGACGGTGTGATCCGGGCGCTGCCGATCGATACCAGCGAAACGAAGGGCCCGGTGGGTCTGACTATGCGCACGGATGCTGTTCCCAGCCTGCCGCTATCGCTGCTCATCCAGACGGTACGGGAGGCCGCCGAAAACGTCTCGCGGGGCGACGCCTTCAAATAAACGCACGCCAACCGTTTCCGGAGCCAATTGGTGGAACGCGCGCTTTCGCTTGTTCAATTGTCGGAATAGCGTTCCTCCGCCCATGGGTCGCCGCGCATGTGATAGCCGTTCCGCTCCCAGAAGCCAGCCTGGTCGGCGGTCAGGAACTCGATGCGGTTGATCCACTTGGCGGACTTCCAGAGATAGAGATGCGGCACGATCAGGCGCACCGGACCGCCATGGTCGCGGGTCAAGGGTTCGCCCTCCCAATGGGTGGCGAGGATCGCCTCTTCGGAGGCGAAGTCGGAAAGCGGCAGATTGGTGGTATAGCCGTCATAGCTGGTCAGCATAACAAAGGTGGCGTCCGGCCTCGGCATGATGTGGTCGAGCAGGTCGTGGGTGGCGACGCCTTCCCAGCTGTTGTCATAGCGCGACCATGTGGTGACGCAGTGCATGTCGGAGCGCTTTTTGCTCTTGGGTAGCGCGTCGAATGCTTGCCAGTCCAGCGACAGGCTGTTTTCGACGGCGCCGGTAACATCCAGCCGCCAAGTGTCGGTGCGAACAAGCGGTTGCTGCCCCAGATCGAGCACCGGCCAGTTCTTGACCAGATGCTGGCCGGGCGGAAGGCGGTCCGATTCCGGGCGCGTCGGGCGTCCGGTGAGGAATTTGCCCTGCTCGGCCCACTTGCGCTTGGAGGTCGTGAGCTTGCTTTCCGGTGCTTGCGTGTCGTCGGTCATGATGGGATTCCGGCTTCGGTTAAAACCTTAGATGTTGCCAAGCTGCGCCATGTCAAGCGCCGCAAAGTCAGCGGAGAACCTGCTTCAGGGCGGACTGCGCTTCGCGAAGAGCCGGCAGATATCTCTCCACCAGCGCGGCCGCTGGAACGCTCGCGGCCGGAGCGCCGATGTTCAGGGCGGCGACGATCCGGCCCCGGTCATTCTCCAGCGGTACGGCGATCGAGCAGAGGCCGAGTTCGAGTTCCTGATCGATCAGCGCGTAGCCCTGTATCCGCACGCGACGCAGTTCGGCGATGATCTCGTCGGGGGCTGTCAGGGTATGGGATGTATTGGCCTTGAGATCCGAGCGGGACAGAATGGCCTTCGCATCGTCCTCGGGCAGGGCGGCGAGCAGCACGCGGCCCATCGAGGCGCAATAGACGGGCAGGCGGCTGCCGGGTGTCAGGTTGATCGACATCACCCGCTTCTGCGCCGCGCGGGCGATGTAGACGATGTCGGTCCCGTCGAGCACGGAGACGGAGGCGCTCTGTCCGGTGCGCTCGGAAAGCTGGTCGAGAGTGGGTTGCACGAGTGTCGGAAGCGGGGTCGCCGCCAGATAGGCATGGCCGAGCCGCAGGATCTTTGGCGTCAGGGCGAAGAATTTTCCGTCATAGTCGGCATAGCCGAGTTCCGCGAGGGTCAGCAGGCAGCGACGGGCCGTGGCGCGGTCCAGACCGGTGGTCCTGGAGACGTCGGCAATCGACAGGCGCGGTCGGGTCTCGTCGAAAGCTTCGATGACGCTGAGCCCCTTGGCAAAACCGCCGACGAAATCCGTTTCTCGCATTGCAACTTCTCCGTAGATCAATGTAATGTGTGCGATATATGAACAAATGTCAATTATCGCACAAAATATTTGACGTCCTGCGTCCTGCGGATTTAACTCCAGCCAGAAAGCGGCTTGATCAAGCAGCCGGGAGGAGACGATATGGCGCGGTTGTGTTCCCTGTCAGAGGCGATTGCAGACAATGTTTGGGATGGCGATACGGTCGCCATGGAGGGGTTTACCCATCTCATTCCCTATGCGGCCGGCCACGAGGTCATCCGGCAGGGGCGGCGCGATCTCTATCTCGTGCGGATGACGCCTGATATCATCTATGACCAGTTGATCGGCGCCGGCTGCGCGCGCGGCATGAAATTCTCCTGGGGCGGCAATCCCGGCGTCGGTTCGCTGCATCGGTTCCGCGACGCGGTCGAAAACCAGTGGCCGCGGGCGCTGGACATCGAGGAGCATTCCCATGCGGCGATGGCCAATGCCTATGAGGCTGGCGCCGCCAGTTTGCCGTTCGCCATGTTGCGTGGCTATATCGGCGCCGACCTGCCGAAGGTCAATCCGAACATCAGAAACGTGACCTGCCCATTCACCGGCGAAGTGCTGGCCGCTGTTCCCGCCATTCTACCGGATGTGTCGATCATCCACGCGCAGCGTGCCGACCGGAAGGGCAATGTGCTGATCGAAGGCATTACCGGCGTGCAGAAGGAGGCTGTGCTGGCCGCCAAGCGCTCGATCGTCACGGTCGAGGAGATCGTCGAGGAACTGAACCCGCCGTCGCCCAATTCCACCGTGCTGCCGAGCTGGGCCGTGACGGCGGTGGTGCATGTGCCGGGTGGGGCATTCCCGTCCTATGCCCATGGCTATTACCCGCGATCCAACGCCTTCTACATTGCCTGGGACAAGATTGCTCGCGAGCGCGAGACGTTTGCGGCCTGGATCGAAGAAAACGTCATGAAGGCGTCGCCGGAGGATTTCGGAAAGTACGCTGCGAAAAAGCCGGTCAAGGCAGCGTGAGGAACACGAGATGAACACGGATTTCACGCCCACCGAAATGATGACGATCGCCGCCGCCCGCGCGCTGACCAATGACGATGTCTGCTTTGTCGGCATCGGTGCGCCCTCGGCGGCCTGCAATGTCGCACGGCTCACCCATGCACCCGATATTACGCTGATCTACGAGAGCGGTACGGTCGGAACCAAGCCGGATGTGCTGCCGCTGTCGATCGGCGACGGGGAACTCTGCGATACGGCGCTGTTCACCGTGCCGGTGCCGGAGATGTTCCGCTACTGGCTGCAGGGCGGGCGCATCACCACAGGTTTTCTCGGCGGCGCCCAGATCGACAAGTTCGCCAACCTCAATACAACCGTCGTTGGCCCTTACGACAAGCCGAAGGTCAGGCTTCCCGGCGGCGGTGGCGCGCCGGAAATCGCCAGCAATTGCGGCCGCATCTTCATCACCATGGCGCTCACCAATCGCGGTTTCGTCGAAAAGCTGCCCTTCATCACCTCCATGGGCCACGGCGAGGGCGGCGATCATCGCGCGCGGTTGGGCATGAAGACCAAAGGCCCCACACGGGTCGTGACCGACCTCTGCATTTTCGAGCCTGATACCGAGACCAAGGAGCTGACGGTTGTATCCATCCACAAGGGCGTGACGCGTGCGCAGATCCGGGAGAACTGCGGCTGGACGGTCAAGTTTGCCGACTTTGTAGAGGGTACGCCGGTGCCGAGCGAAACCGAACTCACCGTGCTGCGGGATATCAACGCCCGCACGAAAAAAGCGCACGAGGCCGCCTGATGACCGATGCCTATATCTGCGACTATATCCGCACGCCGATCGGCCGTTTTGGCGGTTCGCTCTCGTCGGTCCGGGCCGATGATCTTGGCGCGGTGCCACTGAAAGCGCTAATGGCGCGCAATGCTGCCATCGACTGGGACGCGGTTGACGACGTGATCTTCGGTTGCGCCAATCAGGCGGGAGAGGACAATCGCAACGTGGCGCGTATGTCGCTTCTGCTGGCGGGGCTGCCGGTGACCGTGCCAGGCACGACAATCAATCGGCTGTGCGGTTCGGGCATGGACGCCGTGATCTCGGCCGCCCGGGCCATCAAGGCTGGCGAGGCGGACCTGATGATCGCCGGCGGTGTTGAAAGCATGTCGCGCGCGCCTTTCGTTCTGCCCAAGGCCGACAGCGCTTTTTCGCGCAATGCCGAGATCTATGACACGACCATCGGCTGGCGCTTCGTCAATCCGCTGATGAAGAAGCTGTACGGTGTCGATTCCATGCCGGAGACAGGCGAGAACGTCGCTGAGGATTTTCAGGTCTCGCGCGAGGATCAGGACGCCTTCGCCGTGCGGTCCCAGAACAAGGCCACCGCCGCACAGCAGAATGGCCGGCTGGCTCGCGAGATCACGCCGGTGACCATTCCGCAGCGCAAGGGCGACGCCGTGCTCGTCGATCGCGACGAGCATCCGCGCGAAACCACGATCGAGACGCTGGCCAAGCTGAAGGCTCCATTTCGCGACGGCGGTTCGGTGACGGCCGGCAATGCGTCCGGCGTCAATGACGGCGCTGCGGCGCTGATCATCGCTTCGGAAGCGGCTGCAAAAACATGGCCTGACGCCGATTGCCCGCGTGCTGGGCGGCGCAGCGGTCGGCGTCGCGCCGCGGATCATGGGGTTTGGCCCAGCACCAGCGGCGAAAAAGCTGATGGCGAGGCTCGGCCTGACGCAGGAGCAGTTCGACATCATCGAGCTGAACGAAGCGTTTGCCTCGCAAGGATTGGCGACGCTACGCGCTCTCGGCATTGCCGACGACGATGGCCGCGTCAACCGCAATGGCGGCGCGATCGCGCTTGGTCACCCGCTCGGCATGTCCGGGGCACGCATCACCGGTACGGCGGCGATCGAGCTTGGTTTGAGCGCAGTTCGCTATTCTCTGTCGATGATGTGTATCGGCGTCGGGCAGGGGATTGCGGTCGCGCTCGAACGCGCGTGAACCCGTCGGAACACAGCGCCGCTCACAGGCCTTCTGCAGCCAGCATGAGACATTGTCACGGCGTGCACATGAAATTGACGACAGCGTCCGATATCAATTGCTTGTGCCGGTCGTAAAGCGCTGGTTCGGACAGATCACGGCGGAAGATGGTGCCAAAGGTGTGGCGGTTCGACACCCGGAAAAAGCAAAAGGCGCTGATCAGCATGTGCAAGTCGATGGGGTCGATGTCACGCTGGAAACTTCCATCCTTCCTGCCACGATCAAGGATCGCCTCAAGCGCGCGAATGATAGAGACGTTGAGGTCTTTAATCTCGGCGGATCGCTGCATGTGTACGGCTTGGTGGATATTTTCAATGCTGACCAGTCGGACGAAGTCCGGATTGTGCTCGTCGTGATCGAACGTAGTTGCGATAAGGGTCCGCAGCGCAGCGATCGGCGTCATGTCGCGAAGCTCAAGGTCGGCCTCAAGGGAACGGATCTTGCGGTAGGCCTTCTCCAGGACAGCAAGATAGAGTTCTTCCTTGCTGCCGAAATAGTAATAGATCATTCGCTTGGATGTACGTGTACGCTCCGCGATTGCGTCGACCCGGCCGCCAGACAGGCCACGAGCAGCAAACTCCTGCGTCGCAACAGTCAGGATGTCTTCTTTGGTCTTTTCAGCGTCATTTTTGCGTGCGCTGCGCTCTTGTGTGGTCATCTAAACTGGCATCCAGATCGGGCTTTTCGTCGGCGTCTCCATGCTTTCCTTAACACATGCAGACTTATTTGGCATTCATAGGCAGGTCCGATGGTTGATTCAACGGGCACCAATTGACACGAACTAGTTAGTACATTAATCATAGTGACGGAGTGAGGATCAGGTTCTGGCCGGAAAGATGGGAAGGGTTGCGAGATTGGCGGGCGTGCAAGCTCCGTCACGTCTAGCGGCAACGAAAATGGATGTGTCTTCCAATTCCATTCGCGCCGGCCTCATCGGATCCGGTATTCAGGCGTCGCTAACGCCTGCCATGCACATGGCTGAAGCGCGCAGCCAGGGTTTTTCCTATCGCTACGACCTGCTCGACCTCAATATTCTAGGGGTGGTGCGGAGCGTCTTGCCGGATTGATTGCCCAGGCAGAATCTGAAGGTTTCTCCGGGCTCAACATTACCCACCCTTGCAAGCAGGCAGTAATACCCCTTCTGGACACTCTTTCGGACGATGCCACCGCACTTGGTGCTGTCAACAGCGTGGTACTGCGCGACGGCCGCCGCCATGGTCATAACACTGACTGGTGGGGTTTTGCCGAGGGGTTTCGTCCGCGACTTCCAAATGCCGAGCTGAGCCATGTCGTTCAGCTGGGTGCTGGCGGGGCGGGAGCGGCCACAGTCTATGCAATCCTGATGCTGGGTGCGGACGCAGTGACTATCTTCGATCCGGATGGCGCCCGCGTCGCTGCACTCGTTGCTGCCATGGCGGCCCGTTTCCCGTCGGCCCGGATTTCTGCCGGTCACGATCTGGCCGCGGCCATGGCGGATGCGTCAGGCCTGATCCATTCGACGCCGACCGGCATGGTCAACTATCCCGGTCTACCGTTAGACACGGACCTTCTGCAAGTCCATCAATGGGTTGCTGAGGTCGTCTATTTTCCGCTGGAAACGGCACTCCTCACGGCGGCGCGTCAGCGCGGCTGCCAGGTTATCGATGGCGGCGGGATGGCGGTGTTTCAAGCGGTTGGCGCATTCCGTCTCTTTACGGGTCGGGAAGCGGATGGCGGGCGAATGATGCGCCATTTCATGGAACTGACCGGCACGCGAGCTGAAAGCGAAATTCCTCCGGGGAGCGTCAGATGAAGACGTCGATCGCCACCGTTTCGATCAGCGGGGAACTGCCCGACAAGCTGGCGGCAATCGCAGCTGCAGGCTTCGACGGTGTCGAGATTTTCGAGAACGATTTCCTTGCTTTTGACGGCAGCCCGGCCGATGTCGGCAAGATGGTCCGCGACCACGGGCTGGAGATCACGCTGTTTCAGCCGTTCCGCGATTTTGAGGGAATGCCGGAGCCCCATCGCTCCCGCACCTTCGATCGGGCGGAGCGCAAGTTTGATATCATGCAGCAGCTCGGCACCGATTTGGTGCTGGTTTGCTCCAACGTCTCACCGGTCTCGCTCGGCGGCATCGACCGCGCCGCTGCAGATTTCCACGAACTGGGCGAGCGGGCGGCCAAGCGCGGGCTGAGGGTCGGCTACGAGGCATTGGCCTGGGGACGGCATATCTCCGATCACCGCGACGCGTGGAAATTGTGCGCCGGGCCCAGCATCCAAATATCGGTATCATCCTTGACAGCTTCCACTCGCTCGCACGCAAGATCGATATCAATTCGATCCGCTCTATCCCCAATGAAAGCATCTTCATCGTCCAGCTGGCGGACGCGCCGCTGATAGACATGGACCTGCTTTACTGGAGCCGCCACTTCCGCAACATGCCGGGCGAGGGCGATCTTGCCGTGACGGACTTCACGACAGCAATCGCCGAGACAGGGTATGATGGCTACTTTTCGCTGGAAATCTTCAACGACCAGTTCCGTGGTGGTTCTGCAAAGGCAATCGCTGCCGATGGGCAGCGTTCGCTTATCTTTCTGGGCGACCAGGTTCGCCGTCGGTCGGCATCGTGCGGTCTGACGCTGGCACCTATGCCGGAACGCGTTGCCGTCTCGGGCTTGGGCTTCATCGAGTTTTCCGCCGACCCGGACGACGCGGGCGATCTTGCCGCAATCCTGAACACACTTGGATTTCGGAGGACGGCGCATCACCGTTCCAAGCAGGTCCACCTCTATGAGCAGGGTGAGATACGCATACTGATCAATACCGAAAATGTGGGCTTTGCCAATGCCGCCTATGCGGTGCATGGGACGTCTGCCTATGCGATAGCGCTCGTGGTGGGTGATGCGACCAAGGCAATGGCACGGGCAGTCGCGCTGGGCGCCGAGCCGTTCAGTCAGCCGGTCGGGCCGGGGAAGTGGCCGTGCCGGCCATCCGCGGTGTCGGCGGCGGGCTGCTGTATCTTTTGGACAGCGGGGGCGATCTTGGGCGGATCTGGGATATCGATTTTCGCGCGCTCGATGCCGATTCCGGCGTCATGCCGGCAGGGCTTTGCCACGTCGATCACGTGGCACAGACGGTCGCCTATGAGGAGATGCTGACCTGGCTGCTTTTCTACACGTCGATCTTCGAGGCGGACAAGTCGCCGGTCGTGGATATCATCGACCCATCCGGCGTGGTGCGCAGCCAGGTCGTCCAGAACAAAGAGGGTTCGCTGCGCATCACCATGAATGGCGCGGAAAACAGGCGAACGCTGGCTGGCCATTTTATTGCGGAGAATTTCGGATCCGGGGTCCAGCATATTGCCTTCTCGACGGAGGATATCTTCGCAACCGCTGCGGCTCTTCGGGCAAACGGCTTTCAGCCGCTGCAGATATCGCCCAACTACTATGACGATGTGGAAGCCCGCTTCGGGCTCGACCCCGAACTCACGGAGCGGCTAAAGGCGGAAAACATCCTCTACGACCGCGACGAGCAAGGCGAGTATTTCCAGCTTTACAGCCCCACTTATGGCGAAGGTTTCTTCTTTGAGATCGTCGAGCGGCGCGGCTATCGCGGCTACGGCGCGGCCAATGCGATCTTCCGCATCGCGGCGCTGAAGAAGAACCTGCGCCCTGCCGGCCTGCCGAGGAGCTGAATGATGGGTGGTGGCGTACCACGGATGCTCGGAAGCGAGCGGGTGCGTTGTGCACTGCGACGACAAGCTCGGCGAGTCGCCATTGTGGTGCGATCGGTCGCAGAAGCTCGGGTGGCTCGACATCGAGAAACCGAAGCTCCAAAGCTTCGATGCTCTAGCGCAGTTCCATCAGGTGTTTTGCGGATCGCGAGACGACCTATCTCGGTGGTCAGGCCTTGACGGAAAGCGGCGGACATCTTCTGGCGCGTGATCTGCCCGGACGGCACCTGCTTCGATGTGGACGGCGGACTTTGGACGGCGTTTTCCGCGGGCGGGCGGGTCGTGCGCTATGCGCCCGACGGGCACATCGACACCGTCATTCCGCTGCCCGTCAGCAACCCGACCTGTGTATGCTGGAGCGGATTAATGCACTTTGAGCGCATGGTCCATGCACGGCTTTCAGCGGATGAGGCCGCTTTTAAGAACGTGGTCTATGCCGCTGCGGACGTGGCGCTTGAGCATGGCGCGCGCGCCGTCCACGTCCCGTTGCATGGCAAGGTCGAGCAGCTGCCGGTGATCGTCGCTGACCGCCTTGCCGCGAAAGCTGCGGGCCAGAAGATGATAGCGAAGGAACCGGTCGAAGGTGGACGACAGGGCATCGATAAGAACCGTGGATCCACAGGCGGCGACGAGCGCTTGGTGAAATTCCCAATCATAACCGACCCATTCAACGGTTCGCTCGACCTCGCCGTTCAGAAGACGGCGTTCGACGCTGGACAGCTTGTGGTGGGCGGCAACGACGCGGGCCTCCCAGTCGAGATCGCCGGCGGCAAAGGAGAGGCCGACGGCGTGGCTCTCCAGAAGCAGCCGAAGATCGCCGAGGTTTTCCAATTCCATGACCGACACCGGCGCGACCTCGAAACCCCGCTGGCCCTCGGCAAGGACAAGATTTTCCGTGGCAAGGCGCGACAGGGTTTCCCGCAGCGTGGAGACGCTGACGGCATAGCTGTCCTTCAACTGCTCAAGCCTCAGCTTCTGCCCGGGTGCAAGTTTGCCGGCGATGATGTCGCTGCGGATGCGCCGAAAGGCCAGGTCACTGGCCGTCTCGAGCCGATCGGATTCATGTTTGGTCATTGATCCCCCTACAGCGAAAATATAACCGATATAAATAAAAATCTATGATAAAAGTTATTTGACAGGGGATATTAGACAAGGGACATTCGCTATCACACATGGCAAAAGCCGTCCGTTTGACATAAACGAACTATTTCGTACAATATTCAGGATGCCGAATTCCGGGAGGGAAATCGGTCTTGGAGGAGCGCCGACGGTACGACCGGTCGGCTCAGTGGAGGAAAAATATGACATTCGCACTCACCCGGCGCTCTATTCTGAGCGTAACCGTTGCGGCATCGTTGGCGTTGGGTCTGCCAGCCTTCGCGCAGGACAAGCCCACGCTCAAATTTTCGGCGGTCTTTTCCGAACAGGACATACGCGCGCAGATGACAAAGTCTTTTGCCGAGGCGATCAAGGACAACTTCACGCTTGAGCCCTACTACGGCGGTACGCTCTTCAAACAGGGCACGGAGCTCGTCGCGCTCCAGCGTGGAAACCTGCAGATGGGCAACATCGCGCCGCAGGACATCTCAAACCAAATACCGGAATGGTCGGTGCTGACATCAGCCTACCTCTTCCGGGATGCCGCGCATGTGAAGGCATTCTTCGAGAGCGAGACCGGTGCGGAATTCAAGAAGATGGCTGAAGATCAGCTCGGTGTTCACATTCTCGGGCCGACCTATTTTGGTGCGCGTCAAGTAGGCCTGAAGACGGACAAGAAGATTACCACGCCAGCAGATATGGCTGGGGTCAAGCTGCGCATGCCGGGCGGTGATGCCTGGCAGTTCCTCGGGACGGCGCTCGGCGCCAACCCGACACCGATGGCCTATGCGGAAGTTTACACTGGTCTCCAAACCGGCGCGATCGACGGGCAGGACAACCCGCTTCCGAACGTGAAGAATATGAAGTTCTATGAAGTCATGTCGCAGGTCGTGCTGACGTCGCACCTTATCGGATATGACCTCCTGACAGTTTCCAGCAAAGTCTGGAATGAGATGACCCCGGAACAGCAGACAGCTTTCCAGGCCGCAGCCGACACGGCGATGGCCTGGAGCCAGGAGCAGCATCTCGCACAGGAGAAGGCGCTGACGGAGGAGTTCAAGGCCGCCGGCCTCGAGATCTACGAGCCGGATCTCGCCGCTTTCCGCAAGTTCGCCCAGGAAAAATACCTGGCCTCCGATCTCGCCAAATCGTGGCCAGAGGGCATCCTTGAAAAGGTTGCCGGCCTTTAGGTTGAAAATCTGCCCTGCTTCAAATTGGAGCAGGGCAGCCACAGGGTTTTCGGCTGGCGGCAGGTTTGCGCGGCCGGAATCATGCGATTGGTGAGGATCCCCTATGTCTAGAAAATCTGTCGTGCTGGGCGGCTGGCTGCGGGAGAGGGCGGAGAATATTCTCTGCCTCATGCTCTTTAGCATGTTCGCAGTCTTTTTGCTTCAGATCGTCTTCCGTTACGGACTGAACCTGTCGATCGGCTGGACGCATGAAGTGAGCGTCGCTCTGTGGATCTGGATCGTGCTCTTCGGCTCTGCATTCGTCGTGCGCGAAAGCGAGGAAATCCGCTTTGACTTCTTCTGGGCAAGCGCCTCCGACCGGGCACGCCGCCTCATGACAATTGCAATGGCGGCTGCGTTGATCATTGCGTTCGGCGTCTCTCTGCCGGCCGTCATCGACTACGTCTCATTTATGAAGGTGGAAAAGACGGCCTATCTGAAAATCCGCTTCGACTATCTCTATTCCATATATGTCGTTTTCGCCGTGGCGATGATCATCCGTTACATATGGCTCGGCATCCAATCCATTCGCGGCCAGACCCCCGAAGCCTTCGATCCCACCAAGGCGAGCTCCGGCGTATGAACCTCACCAGCCCCTTTTCGCTTGCCATCGTCACCATCACGGCGCTGGCATTCTTAGGCCTGCCCATCGGGCTGTCGATGATGGTTGGCTCCATTTTGTACTTGTTCATGATCGGTGCCGACATGGGTACCGTTGCCGAGCAGTTTCTAAACGGCATGTATTCGAACTACATCATCCTTGCCGTCCCACTTTTCGTGCTGGCAGCCGAGTTCATGAATATCGGCTCGATGACCGAGCGTCTGCTGACATTTTGCAATGTACTCGTCGGGCGGTTTCGCGGAGGACTTGCCCAGGTCAACATCGTGCAAAGCATCGTATTTGCCGGCATGTCCGGTTCTGCGATTGCCGATGCGGCCGGCAGCGGCAAGATGATGCAGAACATGATGACCAAGGGCAACCGCTATACGCCAAGCTACGCGGCGGCGCTCACGGCGGTCACCTCTGTCATCGGGCCGATCATTCCGCCGTCAATCCCGATGGTCATCTATGCCCTCGTTTCCGACGCCTCGATCGGCTATCTCTTCCTCGCCGGCATGGTACCTGGTCTCCTGATGGCCGGACTGCAGATGATGCAGGTGGCGATCACGGCGCGCCGCAAGAACTTTCCCGTTGAGGTAGCGGTTCCCCTGCGTGACATCCCGTTGATCACATGGCGTGCGTTTCCGGCGCTGATGATGCCAGTCGTGCTGCTCGGCTGCATTTATAGCGGCATCACGACGCCGACCGAAGCTGCAGCCCTTGCTGCGGCCTATGCCTTGCTGATCTCGGTCGTTATCTACCGCAGCATAACGTTTACCGCCTTCTATGATGCGTTGAAAGTCAGCTCCAAGACGACGGCCTCCATCGGCATGCTGATCGCCGGCTCGCTGGTGTTCAATTACGTCGTCACCATCGAGAACATTCCCGACAGTCTGCGCGTCATCCTGCAAGGCTGGGACCTGTCCCCGATCGGCTTTCTGATCCTGGTCAACGTCATCCTGCTGCTGCTCGGCTGCGTGCTGGAAGGCACCGCGATCCTGCTGATCATCGTGCCGGTCTTTATCCCGACGGCGCAGGCGCTGGGCATCGACATGGTGCATTTCGGGGTCATGGTCGTCGTCAACATCATGCTCGGCCTGGTGACGCCACCTTATGGCTTGCTGCTCTTCATCATGACCAACATCTCCGGCGCTCCGGTCAAGGACATCATCCGCGATGCGTTGCCCTTCCTGTTTTGGATGGTAATCTGCCTGATGGTCATCACCTTCGTCCCCGACATGGTCCTGTGGCTGCCGAGGCAATTCGGATACCAGGGCTGAGAAACGAGAACATAATGACCGACCTGAAACCGCTCTACATTCTCAACGGCCCGAATCTGAACCGGTTGGGCAAGCGCGAGCCCGAAATCTATGGGTACACCACCCTTGCCGAAATTGAGGACTGGTGCCGCGAGGCGGCCGGCGCACGCCCCGTGGCGTTCCGCCAAACAAACAGTGAGGAGAGACTGATCGATTGGGTGCATGAAGCGATCGATGAGGGTTCCGCCATCATCATCAATCCCGCAGCGTTCACCTTCACCTCCCTTGCACTCCTGGATGCGTTGAAGATGTTCAAGGGGCCGATAATAGAGTTCCATATCTCGAATGTGCACAAGCGGGAACCGATCTATCATCGCTCCTATGTTTCAATGACGGCGACCTCGGTCATGGCGGGGCTCGGCGCCAAAGGATACCCAGTGGCAGTAAGAGCAATAGAAATGTTGATCTCTGAGTGGAACCAAAAACCAGGTATTTAACATTGAGCGTAGCTGCGATCCGAACCTGCTCTCGAGGTATTAGATGTCGTTCGCGGTGGACGAGGGAGGAAAGGTGTCCGGGTCCAGGTCGGCTCGCGGAGCCCTGTTTACAAAAGGTAGGTTTGCGCAAGGTGAGGGCTCTCCCTCATTGGCCAAAGCGCTTACTGGCTACCGTCGCGGCGCTGCTCGGCTTATTGCTGGCCGGCGATCCATGTGGACGTCCTCCGCCCGGAAAGTTCAAAAAGCGGCGTATCTTTTCCTTTCGGCCATACGCCACTGCCGGGGTGTCATCCCTGTTTCCCGTTTGAAAAAGCGGCAAAAATAGCCTGGCTCGGTGAAGCCAAGTCGATCAGATATGTTCTGGACTGTCGAAAAGGTAAACAACAATTCCTGCTTGGCCTCCTCGATCTGGCGCCCGGCTATCAAGCGTTGCAAGCTAAGCCCGCAAGCGGACCGAACAAGGCGATTGAGATGTGTCTGCGAAAGTCCAAGCTTTCCGGCGTAGAATTGTGCATCTTGCGGTTCCCGGAAATGTCGAGTGATGAGCGACTGCAGGAGCCCGAACCGGCTGTCATCCAAATTTTTGCTGTTCGCGCTCATCTTCGGCCGATCAGCTCGCGCAAGAAGGGTGATGATCATGGCGATATGCCCTTCAATCATCGCATCGCGGCCCACCTCGTGCGTCACATACTCCTGCGCAATTCGCTCGAATGATGTTTCGACCTCCTGTCTTTCAAGACTGTTTTTCAACATCAGCAAAGAGGGGCGATGGAAGTTCCGCCGCAGAACCGCTTGGACCGAAGGGGACAGTGCGCCGGGCAAAAGCGTAAGGATGACACCTGCAATATCGCGCGAAAAGAGGAACCCGTGTTCGAAGCCCGGCGGCACCAGGATGGCAGCGGGTGGCTGAATGATTTGCGTCACGCCATCCAGGTTAGCGTCACCGTTGCCATCCGAAATGTACAATATCTGGAAGAAGCCGGGATGCTGATGCACACCGATTTCGAACCGGTACAGGCTGCTTCTCGAAAACAGCGTCTCACAATGAAATCGAAAATCTTCAGTTTTCTCCGGTTCTTCACCGTATAGCCGATCCCTCAACATCGCCTGTTGTTCCTTTGGGATATCCTCAATGCATGGTCGGATAGTGCAATAAATTGGCGGGAAAGTCCATTGAGAAGGCGCCCGCGCGTCGCCACTTTCTTGGATAGGAGCCAGTTGGGGAGAATTAGGTGCGCACACAGGTCGTCATCATAGGGTCAGGCCCTGCAGGATTGTTGCTGGGCCAGCTTCTTTCGAAGGAAGGCGTGGACAACATCATTCTGGATCGCGTCGGCAAAGACTATATTCTCGGTCGTGTGCGGGCTGGTGTTCTTGAGGAAGGGACCGTTCATTTGCTGGAAAAGCTGGCGTCGGCGCGCGCCTCCATAGGGAAGGCCTGCCGCACGACGGATTTGCCTTGGCATTTAACGAGCGCAGCCACCGCATCGACGTGCATGATCTCTCCGGTGGAAAACGTGTCATGGTGTTTGGCCAGACGGAGGTGACGCATGACCTGATGAGTATTCGTGAGGCAAACGGAACCGTTACAAAGTATGATGCGAGCAACGTTACGCCCCATGATTTTGAGGGGAGCAGCCCGTATGTTACCTATGAAATGGATGGCTTGGAACATCGCATCGATTGCGATTTCATCATAGGATGCGACGGCTACCACGGCGTCAGCCGCAAGGCTGTACCACAGAGCGCGATCCAGGAATTCGAACGCGTCTACCCTTTCGGTTGGCTTGGCATTCTTGCGGATGTCCCACCTGTAAGCCACGAGCTTATTTATGCCAATCATTCCCGCGGTTTTGCGCTATGTTCGATGCGGTCCGAAAAACGAAGTCGCTACTACGTGCAGTGTTCACTGGAGGACAAGGTCGAAGACTGGAACGACGATCGCTTCTGGGATGAACTGAGGCGGCGGCTGCCTGCCGAGCAAGCCGAAGCGATGGTGACCGGCCCTTCATTCGAAAAATCGATTGCACCCTTGCGCTCTTTCGTTTCCGAGCCGATGCGTTTCGGACGTCTGTTTCTGGCGGGTGACGCCGCCCACATCGTTCCGCCGACCGGCGCCAAAGGTTTGAATCTTGCCGCGAGCGATGTTCATTACCTGAGTGAAGCGCTGGTCGAATATTACAATGAAAAGTCTCCGGCTGGCATTGATGACTATTCTCGAAAGGCACTCGCGCGAGTCTGGAAAGCCGTGCGCTTCTCCTGGTGGATGACGACGATGATGCACCGTTTTCCGGACACAGGTGATTTTGGCCAGCGGATTCAGGAAGCGGAACTGGACTATCTCGTCCATTCTCGCGCGGCATCAACGGCACTCGCTGAAAACTATGTCGGGTTGCCATTCTGATTGGTGACGGCTCCAGTTTCCCCGTCGCCCGGTGCACTCTCGAAAACGCACGGCAGGAGCGGATCGCAATTACCCGCGGCAATCGAAACGTTTGGCAACGTTCCGCTATCCTGACCGGGCAGATCACGGCAGCCGGCAAGGTGCACCGGCAGAGGCGCTGCTCATCGGGGCGGTTTGCGAGCTTCCTGCCACGTGAGCAGGCAAATGCGACTTGGCCGTAGCAATGAGAAGATCGTTTCAAGCCGCCGCGGTGCTGTCATATCCCAGGATTGCCTAACTGCATGGCGGTCCAGTCTCCACACTCTATGCGACTGGGGGACCCTCGTAAAATCTGGCAAGGCCAGGGTCAGCCCATATCCCGCCAGCGAATGTGGAGCGGTGCGGCTGCCGTAGATGCACGCTCAACGAGGTGGCACGCGAGTTCGATGCGCCGGGGTGGCATAGGCAGTCCTGACAGATTGTCGCGTAACAGATCGAGCGCGACAGAGCCGATTTCCCGCATTGGGATGTGCATCGTGGTCAGCGGCGGATTGAGAAAGGCCGCCTGTGGCAAGTCGTCCATCCCCATCACCGACACATCTCCGGGCACCGAAAACCCCCGCTGTTGAACCCCCATCATCGCGCCGACGGCCAGGCTGTCGCCGGCGGCCAGCACCGCGGTAAAATCGAGCCCGCGTGCGTCGATCCGAGCCGCGATGGCCTGCGCTGCCAGTTCCGGCAGCCAGTCCTCGACTGGCACCACCAAATCCGGATCGGCGGCAAGCGCATGGTGCAAAAGCGCGTCCTTCCAGCCCTCATAGCGCCGCTCGATCGTCCGCCGGCCTGGCCGCATCAGGAACAGGATGCGCTCATGGCCGAGCTTGATCAGGTGGTCGGCCGCCAGTCGCGCACTGGAGCGATTGCAGGGGGTGACGCTGGAGAGCCGCATGAACGGATCGTCACCGTTGAGTAGCACCACAGGCTTGTCGAAGCCGCGCGTGGCAGCCAGCATGTCCTCGTCATCGACAGTGAGAAACAAGAGACCGGCAACTTGGGGATCGTCCTGTGCCTCCTTCAGCACAGTCAGTTCCTCTTCTCTATCGGCGATCGGCCGCGTGATAATCTCAAGACCAAGCACTTGTGCACGTTCCTTGAGGCCCTCCAGCACGTAGAGCGTGAACTGGTTGCGCACATAGTCGATCATGGCGGCGCTTGAGGCGGCCAGTATGACTTTCTGGCCCGCAATGGCTGTCGGGATCACATAATTGGCAGTCTTGGCAGCTTCGAGCACCAGTTGGCGAATTTCCGGCCTGACACCTTTTTCGCCGGCAATGGCCCGCGAGGCGGTGCTCAGCGAGACCCCGCACGCCTCGGCGATGTCTTCCAGCCGCACACGCTTGCTCTTCTTTCCGCGTTTGCCCGCGATGGGTTTGACTGCCATATCGATCTCCGTTGCATCAACATGAGAAAAATTTTCAGATTGCGCAACAAAATTCGTCGTGCATTTATTTCCCCAACGAGCCGTCCCCAAGAGCGGCGCATGTGGAGGAGCATTCATGGATCCGGATGGCCGCGATATTCGCAATGGTCTCGATCGCCTTGTCGCTGGAACGACCGGCCTCAAGCACGACGGGCGGTTCCACGAGCCCAATCTCGATGGAACCGCCGGCGACTATATCAGCTTCGACAGCTGGGAATGGCCGCAGGGCGTCGGCCTGTATGGCCTGATCAAGCTCTGGCTTTTTACTGACCGTGACGACCTGCGCCAGCTTGTCGAAAGCTGGTACCAGGCGCGCATTGACGCCGGCCTCCCGCAACTCAACGTCAACACCACGGCGCCGATGCTCGGCCTTTCGGTCCTCTGGGCAAAGACCCGCGATCCGCGCTGGCAGCCGGTACTCGACGGCTGGGCCGACCGCGTGATGAACGAGCTTGGGCGCACGCCAGAAGGCGGCTTCGAACATCATGTTTCTGATAAGATCAACCACGACGAACTCTGGGACGACACGCTCTACATGGTCGCACTTTTCCTTGCGTCCTATGGCCAGGCGAGCGGCCGGCGCGAACTGGTAGACGAAGCCTCTCGTCAATTCCTTGTCCACACCCGTTACCTCGCGGACCCCCATACCGGTCTCTGGTTTCACGGCTGGACCTTCGATGGCCGACATAATTTCGCCCGGGCACGCTGGGCGCGTGGCAATGCCTGGATCACGGCGGGATTGCTCGATTTGTTCGATCTCGCCGACCTCGCCAACCCCGTGAAGGATTTTCTGCAGGGTGTCCTCGTGGCGCAGGTCGATGCGCTGCTATCGCTGCAGGCTCCATCGGGAGCTTGGCGGACACTGCTCGACGACGCTACATCTTATGAGGAGATTTCCGCGACGGCCGGCATCGGCTACGGCCTCTTGAAGGGATACCGTCTCGGTATCGGCACGCCCGATTGGCGCGCTGCAGGACTGAAGGCCCTGCGCGTCGTGATGGACAATATCGACGAGACCGGCACCGTGCTGAACGTGTCCTACGGCACCCGCATGGGCCACGATCTCCAGTTCTACAAAGACATTCCCATTCAACCGACCGGCTACGGACAGGCATTGGCGATCCTGTGCCTGTCCGAAGGCCTGCAGCATGTCGGCACGGAAGGACAAGCAGCATGACGATGAAGATTTTGTATGGCGCAGCACCGGAAGATGTCAAAAGCTATGACACGGAGAAACTCCGCAGCGCCTTCCTGATGACCGACCTGTTTGTGCCGGACGCTGCCAATTTCACCTATACGCATATCGACCGCCTGCTTCTCGGCGGAGCGATGCCGGTTTCCAAAAGCGTGACCTTCGGCTCGGGAGATGAGATCGGCACGCCCTATCTCCTGTCAGCCCGCGAAATGGGCATCGCCAATCTTGGCGGTACAGGCACCGTGACCGTCGATGGCCAGACCTTCACGCTGGAAAATCGCGACGTGCTCTACCTTGGCCGCGGTGCGCGCGAGATTGTGATGGCAAGCCTCTCGGGAAAGACCCCTAGTCGGTTCTACATGAACTCCGTACCCGCCGGCGCTGACATCCCGCACCGGCTGATCAAAAAGGCCGAAGCGAAGGCGATCGACCTGGGTGATGGTCGCCGCTCGAACAAGCGGCGGCTCGCCATGTACATCCATCCGGAAGTGACCCCGTCCTGCCTGCTCTTGATGGGCATTACCGATCTTGCCGAGGGCAGCGTCTGGAACACCATGCCGCCACATCTGCATGAACGTCGGATGGAAGCCTACTGCTACTTCGACATGGCAGCGGAAGACCGCATCATCCACCTGATGGGTCGCCCGGAAGAAACGCGCCATCTGATCGTCGCCAATGGCGACGCCGTGTTGTCACCCGCATGGTCTATCCACATGGGCGCTGGAACCGGCCCCTATGCCTTCGTCTGGGGCATGACCGGAGAAAACCAGCAATATAACGACGTAGCCCCGGTTGCCCTGGCAGAACTGAAGTGACCCCGATGAGATCTCTG
>NZ_CP120640.1 GCF_029537235.1 Rhizobium sp. 32-5/1
CATCCTCCAATCCGCTGTCAGCGCTGACGTAGCGCCCAACCCACGACCGCACGTCCTCGGCGGAAGGAGCAAGCAGCGCTGCCGGATGCACCAGCTTTCCCTCGGCAAAATGCTCAACCAGAGCCGCACGGGTATCCTTCACCTTGATCCGGCCGGGCACGCCCGCCGTTTCTGCGGTAGCTTCCATGGCAGTGCGCGACAGGCATGAGAGGAAGTCTTCCGTTGCCATATTGGGCAGGAATTGATCGGCGCCGATCGCATCGCCGGCAATACGGGCGATCAGGCCGCTATCGGAGCGATTGCGCCGAAGCGAAAGGACTTCGATCAACACTGAGCGTGCAGCTTGCACCAGCGTCTCTCGATCGAAGGACAGCTTGCCGTCCTCGCCGACCAACCGGGCAGCATGCGGGCCGCATTTGGCATGACCGTAGGGATTGTCCGACGCACCGCTAGCGACCGTGACATTTGTGCCGGTGAACGCAAGAACAAGCAGAGCCATCAGCATATCGCCCTCGATCGGCGCACGCGCGAGCGCGTCGTGCAGAGCATCGGTGCGCAGATCGCCGATCATGTCGAGACCCTTCTGGGTCACGTCGGGCCGCGCTTTCGGTGCCTCGATCTCCTCGACGACGGTTTCGACACCATCGGCATCCTTGACCAGCTTCGGCTTCTTCGCCTCCGGCATGCGATAGGAAACCGACTGGACCGAGCCATCGCGCGCGTTGATGTACCAGCCGGTCAGGTCGCCCTTGCCCGGCTTGCCGTAGACCTGTTGTGCCTTGGTCGGGAGCTTGGCCTGACCGTATTCATTGGCCTCGATGATCGAACCGCGCTTCGGCAGGTTGTTGGAGAGCCACTCCTGCTGGGCGCCGAGGAACGCTTCGACATCCGTGGTGTAGCGGCTGTCTTCGTCGGCGGGGGCAAACAGGTCCTCGACCCAGATGATGCCATAAGCCTGTGCCAGATCCTCGCCGAAGCTTGCATGTTTGGCCAGCATCCGGGTCGTGGTCAGTGCGCGGGCAACCTCCCACCACGAGACCTGTGGCTCCTGCTTCTTCGGCTTGTACTTCTTCCAGACCTCGGCCTGTTCTTCCTGCCCGGCGGCGGCGATCGTGCGCAGCTGCTGCTCGTTCGGCATATCACCACGCGCCATCTGGTCGAGCATGGCGGGCAGTATATTGGCCAGAAGCCGCAGCTTTCTGATCTGCCGGCTGGGGAGTGCCAGCGCCATGGCGATCGATTCTTCTGTCCATCCGAGAGCGACCAGTCGTTCAATCGCGCGCCACTGGTCGACAGGGTTCAGCGGTTCGCGCGCGATGTTCTCCGCAAAGGACTGCATGGCGCCGAGATCGTCGGAGGGATCGGCCAGCAGCAGCGGGATTTCCAAGAGATCCGCTGCAATCGCCTGTGTCGCGCGGCGGTGACCGAAAACGATGATGTAGCTGTTGCCGCCATCCGGATCGAGTTTGACGATCGGTGGCTGCACGACGCCGATGGCCCGGATCGATGCGCAGAGCAGCGCGTCGGACTGGGGTGAGGATTTCGACTGGCGGGACCGGTCGGGATTGTCCTTCAGGCTGCGCGGATCGGCTGTAATCAACTGCATGGGAATGACCTCTCATCTTTCGGGCGGACGGACTGTCCTTGCCTCCTCGTCTTCTTCTCGAAGACATCTCCCGAACCGCAGGACGGGACGGCGGCTGCAATTGCGCCGGAGCAGACCTGGCTTGCGCGCGAGCGAGGCACACCTGCCTTGCGAAGCACGCTGGCCCGGTCTCGGCGACCGGCGCGATTGAGGGAACCGGCGGCCGTCGGACCGTCCTTGCGAACCGGTTTCCTTCACCTCGTTCCCCCTCCCTCGTCGTCCTCCCTTCCATTTCCCAGCGATGTCACACGATTTTAAGCAATTGCTGCTGAACTCTGGCCATGACAAAGCCGCCGCGCCAGAAATCCCAGCCGCTTTTGCGGGAGACGGATCTTCCGATCCGCTCGCGACCGCTTAAAGCCCGCGATCCGGCGCAACCGCAGCTCCCGTTCGACCCGATGCCGGATCGCATCGAGCCGTGCCTGGCGCTGTTGAAAGCAAAGCCGCCGTCGGGACCGGACTGGATCTACGAGATCAAATGGGACGGCTATCGTGTGGCCGTTCACATCGAGCCGAACTCGGTGCGGATCATCACCCGTGGCGGCCATGACTGGACCCACAGGTTTCCGGCAATCGCAGCGGCTGCGCGCAAGCTCGGCGTCGGGACCGCTATTCTCGATGGAGAGGCCGTCGTGCTCGATGCCGAGGGCCGCTCGGATTTTGGAGCACTGCAACGTTCACTTGGCGGCCGCGGGGGAAAAAGCATCTGACGATGCTATCCTCTACGCATTCGACCTGTTGTATTTTGACGGGCATGCCCTGACGAAGATGGAGTTGTCCGGACGCCGTCACCTGCTGGAAGACCTGATCGGCGAAAGCGAAGGAGCGATCCGCGTCTCGCAGGAGGTCGAAGCCGATGGCGCGACACTTCTGGCGGCCGCGCGCGAGCACGGCCTGGAAGGCATCATCGCCAAGCACCGAGACAGCACTTATCGATCGGGCCGGCTCGGCGACTGGCTGAAGATCAAATGCATCCAGAGCGAAAGCTTTGTGATTGTCGGATACGAGCCATCCTCTGCAGCACGCGGCGGGATTGGCAGCCTGCTGCTCGCGGCCTACCAGGGCAAAGCGTTCGTCTATGTCGGTTCGGTCGGGACTGGCTTCAAAGAGAGATGCACTCGAACTGCGCCGGATGCTGGACACGCTGAAGACCAGGCGCGCGCCGGTTGCGGTCGATAAAAAGGGGTCGTCTTCGTTCAGCCGACACTGATTGCGGAGATCGAATACCGCGCCTGGACCGACGACGGCAAGTTGCGGCATGCCTCGTACAAGGGCCTGCGGGAACTGCAGGACAATGCCGCGATCTACAAACTCGGCGACTAGCTTTCCAAGGTCTCAAAACGAAAGGGCGCTCGACCCTTTCGGGGAGCGCCCTTCCAACCCGGACAGCTTCAAACGCGCGGCAATCGCCACTGCAGGAAACCATCGAAACGGGTGATGACCGATAAATGTGTATCGCCCGGCACCTTTTCAAGTGATGGCGAAAATGCCGCCGTTCATGCGGCCTGCTGGCTATCCTCCTCTGGTTCATCGGCGGTCGCTGCCAGATCCCTTTCGATCTCGTCCAGTTGGCTCAGCTTGAGTTCGAGCTCAGCTTCGAATGAGAAGCTTTCACCCAGACGCGGCGTATAGGAGGCGAGACGCTGTTTCGCATCGGCGAGGCGAATGCGATGATTCTCGCGCTCCTGTTCAAACCCGCCAAGCGCATGCTCAAGGCGTGAGATGGCACCGATCGGCGTCGTGGTCACTGGAAGATCGATCTCATAGTCGCCACCGGTGCGTTGAAGAAACGTGTCGTAGCGATAACCGTCCTTGCCGAACCGCTCGCCATGATAGGCAAGATCGAAGCCACCGATCATTGCAATGATCACCTCTTTCTCCTGCTGCAACTGGACCAGCGTCAGGATCTCCTTCATCAGCGCGCGGCCGGCGAGCTTGCGCTCGTCAAATTTGGCACTTCCGACCTGCATCATGAATGCATCGCCCGCTGTCGGGACCAAACGGTCGATGTCCTTGCCCACGTCCCCAATGCGGCGGCTGGAAAACTCGATATCCCGTTCGGCATCACGGATCTGCCGGCGGATCGCATGCTGGTCGTCGATATGGGCGGCCCGCAGCCGATCGAGACGGGCGATCTCGGCCTCGAGCCCGGCCTTCTGCATCAGCCGCTCGTCGCCGGACGCGATCGCCTTGGCCATGGCAAACTGGTTTGCCTGCCCCTCACCCATGTCCTCAAGCCGTCGAACGCTGGTGTCGCCGGACAGAGCGGCCGCAATAAAGCGGGCTTTGCGCTCGTTGTTCTGCCACATGGTGGCGTCGAGGCTGCCGAGCGTCGCATAGGCAAAGACGTCTACTTCGTCATGCTGGTTGCCCTGGCGGATAATACGGCCTTCACGCTGCTCGATCTGCGATGGCAACCACGGCACATCGAGGTGATGGAGCGCCTTCAGCCGGGCCTGGACGTTGACGCCAGTTCCCATGGTTTCCGACGAGCCGATCAGCACGCGAACCTTGCCGGCATTAAAGTCGTTGAACAGCCGCTGCTTGGCGTCCGACTTTTTGTAATCCTGCATGAAAGCGATTTCGGAAGCCGGCACGCCAAGGCGGACGAGCTCATCGCGGATCCATCGGTAGGCAGAAAAACCGCGCGTCGCCTCGACATTGATCGTGCCGAGATCGGAGAAGATCAGCTGGCCGGCGCCCGGCCGGTCAAACGGCTTGCCGTCCTTGCGACGATACTCTGCCCCTCCCGTTTCCTGCCAGATCTGGTGGGCATTGGTGACCAGTGCATTCAGCTTGTTGGCCGCCTCATTGCCCATGGCCTGATCGACCAGGCGCAGATCGATCGCCGCATGGCGTCCGTCGGTGATGACCGAGAGCAGGATGTCGTCGCCAGGCTTGGCCGGACCGTCGCGCATTTCGATTGCCTTGATCCGCGCATCCAACTGTTTCTGATAGGCCTTGAACGCCGGCGTCGGCTCTGCGGTGACGATCTGGCGCTTGCCGCCGGAGACGTCGGGGACCTTCACATAGGTCCTGAGATCCGCTGGCAGCACGACATCGGCAAACGACCGGAACATGGCGATGAGTTCCGGCACGTTGACGAACTGGCTGAAGCGCGTGACCGGCTTGTATTTGCCCGACGGCTGCAGTTCGAGTTCGGTTGAAGTGTCACCGAAGGTCGAGGCCCAGGCGTCGAACTCGTGCAGACCACGTTCCGACAATGCTGCCGGATCCATCATCCGCTGCACGGAGAACATCTCGCCGAGCGTGTTGGTGATCGGCGTTCCCGAAGCCAGCACCAGCGCCCTGCCGGGGTTCTTCGTCTCGATGAAGCGGGATTTGACGAACAGGTCCCAGGCGCGCTGCGAGCCGTTCGGATCCACACCTCGCAACGTAGACATGTTGGTGGCGAAGGACAGCTTCCGGAACTCCTGCGCCTCGTCGACGATGATCTGATCGATCCCGAGCTCCGAGATGGTCAGCAGGTCGTCCTTGCGAGTGGCGAGGGCCTCCAGCCGTTCCTTGTGACCTTCCTTCATGCGCTCGATGCGCTTGCGCGATAGCCGGTCGTCGCGTTCGACCTTGGTGAGCAGCTCCTCGTAGAGTTCAAGCTCATCCTGGATCATCTGCGCCTCGAAGGCCGATGGCACCGCGATGAACCGAAACGCCGAATGGGTGATGATGATGGCATCCCAGTTGGCGGTCGCTGCCCGTGACAGGAAGCGGTGACGTTTCTCCTTGACGAAATTGGTCTCGTCCGCGATCAGGATGCGGGCGTTTGGATAGAGCGCCAGAAACTCACGCGCGGCCTGCGCCAGGCAATGGCCGGGCACGGCAAGCATCGCCTTGTTGATCAGGCCGAGCCGGCGCTGTTCCATGATGGCGGCAGCCATGGTCAGCGTTTTGCCGGCGCCAACGGCATGGGCGAGATAGGTCGCACCAGCCGAAATAACCCGCCAGATCCCGCGTTTCTGATGCCCATAAAGAGAAAAGGCGCCTGAGGCGCCCGGTAGTTGGAGATGATCGCCGTTGAAGGCTCGCGGCGCGATGTTGTTGAAAGTGTCGTTATAGACGCGCGCCAGCCGGTCGGTGCGATCTGGATCCGACCAGATCCACGACTGAAAAGCCGTCTTGATCTTGGCGAGCTTTTCCTTGGCGGCCTCCGTATCCACCGTGTTCAGCACCCGTCGCTCGGTCTCGCCGTCGCGGACGGTGTCGAAGATCTGCGGCACGGACGAATTTAAAGCGTCGGATAGAAGCTGGCCGGCATGGCGCCGGTGGGTGCCCCATTCGGTCGTGCCTGATGCCGACCATTCCAGCTGCCTCGCGTTGACAGTCCAGGTCGCCAGTTCCGGCAGATGGTGGATCGAAATCTCGGCGTCCATTGTTTCTCTGACGAAGGCGACGACATCGTCGGCCGGGATCCATGGCGCACCGAGGCGTGCGGTGATATCCGAGGGCCTGAGGTCGGCGGGCTGGACCCGCTCCAGCGCCGCAACATTCCGCTGAAAGACCGGATCCAGGTCCGCCGCCGCCCGCGCGATTACCAGCTTCGACCGGACCGCACCGGATAGATAGGCATCAGCCATCTGCCATGAACCATCGGACGGATCGCGGAAGATCGCTTCGCCCAGCTCGCTGATAACCTCATCGGCGTCACAATGCAGCAGTTCGGCGATGTGATCGGGATCGACATGGCCGCGTTCGTTGAGAACGACTGCGAGCGCATCGAGCGCCGAAGTAATGATAGGTGCCGGAGGCGGAGCGATGACGCGTTCGGTAAAGATCGGCCCGGGCTTGGCGGTATTGGTTTCGAGATCGTAGTCTTCGATCGAGGCAACCAGCCAGCAATCGGGATCGTCGAGAAAGGGTGCCATGTTCGGCCGACGATGGACCTCCCTGACCTCCCCCGTCTCCTCATCCTCCGATGTCGAGACGGAGGTGAAGTTGATCGGACCGAACTCGCGCACGAAACTGGACCAGGCGATGCGCAGCGCGACCTGCGCCTTCTGCCAGGGCTGGTCACGCTCCTGAAGCTTGAGGATGAGCCGGACCGCGTCGCGGATCGGGATCAGCTTTCCGATGATCAGGGCATGCTTGGCGAAGATGCCGTCGGTGCTGCGGCCCTTCCTGACCTCGACCGGGACAGCAACCCCGTCCACCACCTGCATCAGCGCCGTGGCCTTGCCGATGAAATAGCTGCCTTCGCGAACCTTTGGATCATCCGGGCGCTCTGCCATGGCTTCCGCGACTTCGTCCTCAAGGGCGAAGTCGATTGTGGAAGCCTCGCCGTCATAGATATCAGCTGGTAGCTGGCTGATCGCGGAGTTCAGGCTCGTTTCGAGATCATTGTCATAAGGGAGGCATGTATAGGCTTCGCCGAATGGACCTGACGTGATCGCATGCCGTCCCAGCACCATGTCGGAATGATCGGCGAACCACCTGTTGATGCGGACGCTGTCGCCCTCACCTTCCACCTTTACATCCGCGAGATCGACCCATCTGTCGTCTCCAGCCTGCTCGTCGGCGCGGCGCTTCCGGAAGAAGAGGATATCGACGACAACATCCGTGCCGGCATCAGCGCGGAAACTGCCTTCGGGAAGGCGGATCGCGCCAACGAGGTCGGCCATGCCGGCGATGTGTTCACGGGCGCGGGCGTCAGCCTTGTCCATGGTGCCGGACGAGGTCACAAAGGCAGCAAGCCCGCCAGGCTTCAGCCGGTCGATGGACTTGGCGATGAAATAGTCGTGCAGCCGCAAGCCGAGAGAGCGGAAAGCCGGATCACTCTTCACCGTGCGGTCGGAAAACGGCGGGTTGCCGAAAGCCAGATCAAAATGCGCCGGCAAGTCTGTGCGCGAAAAGTCACCTATGATGATTTTCGCACGCGGCTGCAGCAGCCGGACGATGCGGGCGGTCACCGGATCGAGCTCGACACCGGTGACATGGCTTACCGTCGAGAGCGCCTCCGGCATCAGCGCCGGAAACATGCCCGTGCCAATCCCCGGTTCGAGCACCCGACCGCCCTTGAAGCCCATGCGGACCAAGCCTGCCCAGATAGCACGAACGATAAACTCCGGCGTGAAGTGGGCATATTGCGTGCAACGTGCCAGAGACGCGTAGTCTCCTGCCGCAACGGCGCTTTCGAGATCGACGCCGAGCTCCTCCCAGCCTTTGCGAAACGCCTCGTCGCCGGGACGCCGGAAAATGCCGTTGGCCAGGTCCGACGCGCCGAAACCTGTGAAGCGGATAAGCCTGGCCTGCTGGTCAGGTCGGGCTGGCAGGCCCTGACGCTCGATCTCATTCGCCAGCATGATGGCGGCGATATTGTCGCGTGCCCGGTCGCGCCACGATTTGGCGAGACCGCGTGAACCCTCCAACCGGAAATCCACCTTTGCCCGCATCTGCGGTTTTGGCTTCGGTTCTTTGCGAACAGGGATGGCTGGCGCCGGCGTCGATGGCGGCGGGTTATCGTCGAGGTGGTTCCCGAAGTCTAACGCAAAGCCCGGCACACCGAGATTGAAACCAGATGTGAGCGCTGTGTTTCCAAACAGGTCGATGGTGAAGGGATCGTCATGGGCCATGAAAAAGCTCCTGTGAGAAGGCGCGCCAAGGCACACCCGCTGCTGGCAAGATTTGCCAGGGACGGGTGCTGACGGCGCGATGGTGAAGATTGGGAGGTGGCAGCTGCCGTCAGGCAGCGATGGTTTCTGGAAGGAGACGGAACTGCACCGGCAGCTTGGCGGCGATCTCCTCGTCGGTCAGATCATCAAGCAGCTTCCAGATCTTGCCTTGTGCCGAGGGATAGACGAGCACGATCTGGCGATTGCGCAGATCGGCCGGAAAGCGTGCGTCGGCATAGGCACGAAAATCGGGACCGGTCGTGCTCCAGATATGATCGAGTTTTTCTTGGGCGCTCATGGCGCGCACCGGGCGGGATTCACGTGCGATGATCTCAGCGCGCATCCGGTCGGGCGACTGGCGATCGCTCAGATCGCAATAGCTGTGGAACCAGCGAGACCGATCATCGATCGTCAGCGCGAAGAATACGCTGGTGACGCTGGCGGCCAGAAACTCGCGCATGGCGAACATGTCACCGCGATAGAAGAGCGGCGGCAGAATTTCGAACATGTGGTCGTGATCGGCTTCTGATATCTCGAACCACTCGCCGACATATCGCGTGCCATTTATCCTGTTATCGTCGAAGGGCGACTGGCTGTGACGATTGAACAGGGCGTACATCTCGTGGCGGCTGGCAATGCCTTCGAACACCTTACGGATTGCGGGGAAACGAACATCTGCGGCTCCTTCGGGGTTGTGACTGAAGCGAAGCCTGATCGACCTCTGTTTTCAGTCCTTTGATCACCCCTCCTCAGCCGGCGCCTCGCGGGCAGCGGGTCAAGGGCCGCCGTCAGGCGGGCGGCAGCTTCACCCTTGATGCGCTGACCACGTATGCGGCAGCTCTCCACTCCCCTCCTCTCCTTCAATTCCTCATTCCAGTCCTCAGCTTCCGGCCTCAGCCGTGAGAAATCGCAACTGTTGCTATCCGCCATCTGGCGCAGGCGATCGGCAAAGACCTCACCCTGGACGTTGTTGTCGGTCGCGGCCACCAGCCATGCGCCTTTCCCGGAAGCCAAGGTGTCCAACGCCAGCGCGGTCAGCGGCGACCACCCGCCACCGGTGCTGACATAGAGCGTGTCGGTTCTTGTCTGCTCAATCACGGCCAGGCTGAGCGCATCGATCGCCGCCTCCGTCACACAGATCCGACGTGGATTGTTCGCTCCAAATTGGAAGAGCGCCTTGGCACCGCCAGTGGAGAACCCGCGCCAGTCCGGGCCGCGCTCTTCCCAGCCGATGACGGCGCCCGCTTCATCGACATGTTTTGCCCACATCGAGCCATATGGGCCTTCTCGAAGCACGTCCGCCTCGATCGCCGCAGAGATGATCTGCCATGGCAACGCACGGCATTGCCGCAGATACGTCCAAGTCGCCGAAGCGCGCCACAGCCGTTTTCGGTGGTTCCAGCGGTCAGCGACCGAAGCCATTGGTTGCGTTTGATGAAGAGGCTTCTCCCAGGTCGGCATGGTGGGCTGAAACGCGACAAGATCGCCGACGAACGCCAAAGCCTCAGCAAAACCGATGGCATGGAGATAGCTGGCAAGCGCGAAGACGTCGCCCTTGGCGTCGGAACGGGCATCGAACCAGCCTCTGTCGCCGTGGATGACGATGACGATGTCGTCGTCGCGCCGGAATTTGACCGCCCGGCGCGTGCTCTCTTTCCGGTCTATCGCGAAGCCCTCATGCTCAAGGACGGCTGCGCAGCCCACCCGGGCGCGCAGCTCCTCGATGTCATTCTTTTCCATATTCTCTCCTTTAATTTTCCTCACTATCAGTGCCATCAGCGCCCAGGCCGCGAAGATGGAAGCGTGCAAGGGCGCGGTTCGCAATGTGCAGATCTGCGGGACAAGCTCGCGGCGAAGCCTCCTTGCGCGCGCATCAGCGCAAGCGGCACGCCTTCCCCGAAGGGGTGATCGGCTCAATGAGCCGATCCATAGGCAAAGGGGTCATATATATTGATGATGGCGTCCTCGTCGCCGTCATACTCGGCGGAAGGCATGACGCCGATTTCGCCGTCTATTTCGAAGAGGGTGACCGGGACCATCAGGGTTCGGGCAAGATCGAATGCGTGGTTTTGTGCGAGGCTGAGATCCGACATGTTAGGCTCCATCCGTTGGCGAGGCCGATCCCCGCTCGATGGCGCCCGTTTGGTCCAGGCCCGGCCGCGGTCACCTCGGCGGCGCAGCCAGAGAGGTCGCAGGAACTGCGAACCCCTCGTGGGTTGACCGTCCAAGGACGGGACTGGATTAGGGATGCCAGACAAGAGAGCGGGATCGGAAATGCCAATGGTTTGGAGCGTTCGTTGATCCGGTCCGAATTGCAGGCCAACCATCCGATCATTCGATCCGTCGGCGGTCAAAAACCCCGGATAGCATTGGATGAATTCTGCCTTCCGTATGGCAGCGGGATTGCCAAAGTCGCTTCTGATGCGCTCCGAACGCCCTCGCCGAGACGGGGCATCCGGGATGAAAGCCCGCACGGTAAAGACTTGCTGGCAGCAAGACTCTAGCTCAGCCACCTGCCCGACCCAACGGGCGATGCCAGGAATCAGACTTCGGTAGCGTGACGATACAGAAGTGCTGGAAATGAAGCATTTTAGTTGTTCGGCCTCCATCGACGCCATCGAGACGCCTAGTTGTTTGAACGACTGCGCTTCCCCAGCCGCCTGTAACGGTTGCACGGTGGCCACGATGCGGTCGCGTCGTTGACATTGAGGATGATGGCTGTCATCTTGACCTTGAGGATGACAACCGTCATCCTCTTTGTTATCGACCAAATGGTCTGCGCACACGTCCCGTGCCCAGTGCCCTAAAGCGAAGGAATCTTTCGGATGAGTGCTCCACTAACCCAGTTCACGATCACCGAGGCAGCGCCTGGATACTGGCGGGTGACCTTCAACAATCCGCCGCTGAACTTTTGCGATCCAGAGACCCTCATCGAGCTGCAGCAGATCGTCGGTCTCATCGAGGCCGATGACACGTTGCGGGTGGTCGTGTTCGATAGTGCTGATCCGGATTTCTTCGTCAATCACTACGACGTCTCCCGGTTCGCCGATTTTCCCCTGACGCCGGGGCCGACTGGTTTGCCGACGTTCATCGATGCCACGACACGGTTGACCAGTTCCCCGGTCGTGACGATCGCGTCGATTAGGGGTCGCACGCGCGGCGGCGGGTCTGAGATTGCGCTGGCATGTGACATGCGTTTTGCCAGCCTGGAGCGCGCGATCTTCGCTCAGATCGAAGTCGGGGCGGGCGTCTTCCCAGGCGGTGGCGCAACCGAGCGCCTACCACTCCTCGTTGGACGGGCCAGGGCGCTCGAAATCGTCCTCGGCAGTGACGATTTCGACGCAGCAACGGCAGCGAACTACGGGTGGGTAAACCGCGCACTCCCAGATGATGAACTCGACGCCCACGTCGACAACCTCGCCCGACGCATCGCGTCGTTCGACAAGCCTGCGCTCGCCGAAGCAAAGCGGCTAATCAACCGTAGAACCCTGCCGTCCGCCGAGGATCTGATGCAGACACAGGACGCGTTCCTCAACGCGTTCTCTTGGCCGACGGTCCCTGAGCGGGGAGCCCGGATAGCCCAAAAGCGCGACGAAGTGGGTCCTGACTTCGAGGCACGCATGGGTTATCACCTCGGCAATCTCAGCACCGAAACCCAATGACACCAACATCGCCCCCTGGAGGGGGCGATGTTGGTGTCCGTTCGTCTGAAAATGATGGTCACCAAACTCGTTAGGATATAACTGGTGTCGCATCGAGGCCGGAGGTTTATTCATGGGTAGTTCGAAAGCTGACAAGGCGGCAAGTCACGATCGAATCGTCGACATCGCTGCGGCTCGAATGCGCCGCAGTGGCATAAACGGTGTCGGAGTAGCGGAGCTGATGCGGGAAGCCGGCCTGACGCACGGCGGCTTCTACCGTCATTTCGAATCCCGAGATGAACTGGTCAGCGCCGCGGTGGAACGCGCATTGGCTCAGGGAAGTGCGCGGACTGTGGCTGCGTCCGGCAAAGGTGGCAGACGGGCGCTCGAAACAATCGTCGACGACTACCTCAGTCCAGCCCACCGCGCCCACCCTGAGGCCGGATGCGCAGTGGCCGGGTTGGCTGAGGACATTTCGCGCGCGGATGATCGAACCCGCTCGGCCTACGGACGCCAGGTCGAACAGTACCTCGAGCTTCTGGCCGGATTGACGCCGGGTACGGACGCCGCAGGTGATCGACGTCGCGCCTGCTTGGTACTCAGCGCACTGGTTGGTGCCCTTGCCATGGCACGAGCAATCGGCGAAGGGGGCCTGTCCGACGAAATCCTCTCCGACACCGCGACGGCACTCAAGGAGCTCTAGGGCTTTAAACGCTGCAAAGGGATTCATCGGCTTGACAAATTTTCGCGAGCTTTCCTCCACGGTCGGAAGCCTGGACTCGAACTAGCCGTCGGCGCCGATCGGGAGACTTTTGAACTAATCCCTCAGGATTACAGCGCTCGGCGGAGCCACTGTGCGCCGCCTTCAACCAGGTTCAGATAACGAGATCCCGCGCTCCGAACATCACTTAAACGCTATACCAAGCGCGCTTAAAAACTCGATCATGATGTCATTGACGGCACGCTGGCGCAAAATCCGCGCTTCTCTGATTTCCGTGTCGTCTGCAGCACCTTCAATTTCGAATTGCGCCACGGCAACATTGCCTTCGCGCAGGTAGCCTTCGTCTGGCTCCGGATCACAAAAACGGGTGAGCAATAGCGTCAAGGCACGTTCGATGACCTCCCGATCGTTGCCTTTCAGAGCCTCTTGGAATTTGGCGATTGCACCGGCAAGCCCGCCTTCTCCGTGTTCGAGGCAGTAGACGAGATCGTGCGCATCTTTGCGCTCACGCCGGTGATCAAAGGCAAACGCCTTGAGGCATGTGAATGCCACGATATCGGCGTAGGGGATGGATTCTGTCGAGCGGCCTTTTTCACCCAACAGATCAGCGGTGACTTCCATCCGATCGTGGTGCCCGAACACGAGCGACGCGTGAGGAATATTCACCGCAGAAACATTTCCTTCCGTCGGCAGTTCCTGCAATGCGCCACCCCGGAGCTTCGGATCGTCTGCCAAGAACTCCAGGATGACGAGAATACCGTGCTCGGTTAGGGTCTGCCAACGCCAGTTGACCTTATTGCCCTTGTCATTTTGCGCACGCTCGAAACCCATTTTTTGAGATTCTGCTCGAGCGTCCGGTATGCCTCTGTGTCGGCGAGGATCGACAGATCGACGACGACATCGATATCGCCGGTTCCTGCATGAGGAGGGACGTCGGGCGGCCGCTTGGTGACGATGTAGCGCGGTGCCAGCCCGCCGACCAGAAAGACGGAGTCACGCCAGGGGCCGAGGCCGCTGAAGAGCGTAACCAGGACGCGCTCGCAGTCGCGGGTAACATCGACACTGTATTCAGTCAGTATCTGGGGCTTTGTCATTCGGGTCCAGCGAGTTTTGTCAGCCGAAGATGATCGGCCAGTTCCTTTGAGCGACCGCTGTCAAGCTGCAGGAGGTCGAGGTAAGTTAGAAGTGGATCTGTGACCCAGACATGACCAACTCGCTGGCGAAACAGAAAGTCGTGGCGTGGATCAGAGTCTATAACTCCCAGATTCCAGCCCTCTTTGACAGCCTTTGCTCCCAGTTTTCGAAGAAGGCTTTCGCCGCCGTGATCGATGCGGCAATGGATTTGAGATATTTTCGAGAGGTGCGGTGCATGGATCTGCCCGGCCATGAGCCCGGAAATTTCGTAGCGAACTCCCGTCTCATCGCAGACGCGGTCAATCTCATGGATCGCCTCATCGATATTGGTCATCCGCATATAGTATGAGCGGAGCGGCTTCGGCTTGATCGAAGCGACATAGGAAGACCACTCGTCAAGCAGCGCGCGGGGGTTGGAGAGTATCCTTTCCTTCGATGGACCGGCCCCCTTGGAGTTCACCCATTCGCGGCGCTCTAGTTCGATAAGAACCTGGGATGCAGTTGTCGGAGATACGGATGCCCGCTCGGCCAGTTCATGCACACCGAACCATTGGTCCTTAAATGTCCAGACGGCATGGAGGGCCTGTGCGCGACTCCCAACGAACAGATTGTTGAGCGATCGAGCCTGCTGCTTCGAGGCTGGCTTTTCGACGAGAACAAAGAGATTGTCGGCCGAAAGATAGAGACTGCCGCTACGATCGAAATAACCGATCTTCTCCTCGCGCAGGAGTGCACGTGCACCTGGGGAAATGGTATCGGCCATCAATAGGGGAGAACTCTGGCATTGCCCAGCGGCATCGCTGCAATGTATCTTTTTAGCTGCCAGATTGCTTCCCTGACGTCTCTTGGAAAAGCCGATCTCTTGGCTTCGATAACAAGCTTGAAGGGTGCGTCGGAAAATCGCGCATCTATAAGGAAATCTGCGCGAGAGTTTCCCATCTGCGGCTCAACCATGGGCTCGGATGTGATTTCCCCGCCTGCCTCCGTAAGGCTGGTCGTCAACTCACTCAACATATCGAAAGCTATGGGCTCTTCCACAGATATTCCCTGCGCAGCAAATATAACCATTATGCCGCATATACGCGATAATGTCTATATGTACTGCGCAGCAAACAAGCGAAAACGGCTGTGCAAAAATCCGGCCGGCGGGGCAAAAGAGTTCCCGGTATGCCGACCTTTCCTTGAACCTGTCGTCTTGGTCGCGACGCACATAAAGCTTGCCAGCGCCGATATCCATCAGTTCACGCTTGCGCATGGCAGCTTCGAGAAGTCAAATTCTCGGTGCTAGCTATATACACGCTTGCGATGAGATATGGCGAACGACATCCATCAGTACGTTGGCACCTGCGACCAAGTCGGCCTTTGATGTATATTCGGCAGGGTTGTGACTGATGCCGCCGCAGCTGGGAACAAAAATCATCGCGGTTGGCGCGATTGGTGCGATCATCTGCGCGTCATGCCCAGCGCCGGAGGTCATGCGGCGGCAGGTAAGACCGCGCTTTTCCGCAGCACCTTCAATCATTTGCACGATCTCCCGGTTAAAGGCGACAGGACTGGACTGAGCCAGTTGCTCAACTGATATCAGCAATTGTTCCTCCCGTGCCAGCATCTCCAAAAATGCCCCTAATGCTCCACTTTCCTCTTTGAGCCTATGCTCGAATGGGTCGCGAAGATCGACGGTCAACGTAGCGCGAGACGGAATGACGTTGATCGCATTGGGTTCGAGTTCGAGGCAGCCGACCGTCGCAACCGTGGGGGTAGCTGAAGAACGGGCACGTTCGCGAAGATAGGCAATGATACGGGCGGCTCCGTAGCCCGCATCCGCCCGCATGTTAATTGGGGTTGTCCCGGCGTGGTTGGCGGTGCCCTCAACCGTAATCCTTTGCCAGGAGATACCTTGCAGGTTCTCCACCGCTCCCAGGGCGATACCCTCCCTTTCCAGGACAGGGCCCTGTTCAATGTGAAGCTCTACGTAGGCAAAGGGCTTCAGGAACCCAGGCGCTTCCGCTCCAGCGTAACCGATGCGTTTGAGTTCCTCGCCGAGGATCGCTCCATCGGTGCCGACCGTCGAGAGCGCGGCATCCACGTCCAAGCCCCGGGCATAGACCAGCGACCCCATCATGTCAGGTGCGAACCGCACACCCTCCTCATTGGTGAAGGCTGCAACCGCTATTGGACGTATCGGCCGAAAATTTGCCGCCTTGAGGGCCTGTATTACTTCAAGCCCGGCGACAACGCCGTAGCATCCATCGTAAATACCGGCATTGATGACGGTGTCGATATGTGAACCAAGCATGAGGGGCTGGCAGTCTTCAGTTCCGGCCGGGCACCATATACCAAAGATATTGCCGATACGGTCGACTGCAACGTCGAGACCTGCTTGGCTGAGCCAGCAAACGAAGAGGTCTCTCCCAAGTTTGTCGCCGTCAGATCCGGCAAGCCGGACAAGTCGCCCACCAGCGTCACGTCCGATATTTCCAAGCTCCTTGAGACGCCCTAGGAGACGGTCCCCATCAACTGAGATATCGCTCATATTTGACCTTTGGTATCGGCGTGAAGCGTTGTTGCCTCAGCCAGCTTTTGTTCATCTGAAATCGCCCGCGCTGCCATCATTACTCCCTTAGATGCGGACAAATTCCGCCAGTCGACCGTCCTCTCTCCTTCGCTCGGCCAGTAGCGCCGGAGATCCGTCAAACACGATCCGTCCTTTCTCCATAAAGACGACCCGGTCGGAGACCTCCATTGCAAACTTCATCTCGTGTGTGACGATCACCATAGTCCGACCCGATCGCGCCAGCGCGGCCATGATCCGGAGCACTTCGCCGACGGTTTCGGGATCAAGCGCGGATGTGGGTTCGTCGAACAAGAGAATCGACGGGTGCATTGCGAGCGCGCGCGCTATGGCGACGCGCTGTTGCTGGCCTCCGGAAAGTTGATGCGGATACTTGTTCTCGTGGACAAGCATTCCGACATCGTTGAGCATGGTCCGCGCTTCCTGCCGAAGCTCCGAAGCACTTGCGCGCTTGTGATACAGGGGGCCGATCATGACGTTCTCAAGCGCTGTGCGGTGCGGGAAGAGATTGAAGTTCTGGAAAACCATTCCAATCCGGAGTGCGTCGCTGCTGACATGACGGAGTGATTTGGCGAGCTTCTCTTTCGCCCCCGCAAGGAAGGGTTTCTCTTCGAGATAGACCAGGCCGTGCTCAAGCGTTTCGAGTCCGTTCAGTGAGCGAATGAGTGTGGTTTTCCCAGATCCTGACGGTCCGATAATGGAGACAACTTCACCGGGTTTCACGGCAAGGTTCAGATCCTGGAAGACCGGATAAATACCGAATGACTTGCCACCGCGCTCTAGCCGGATGGCAGGCTGCCTGGACGCTGGCGGACTGTCGGTGCCGATTTCTTCTGCAATCTCGCCGTTCGATGCCACATCCTCCGTGGTTAGCTCGGCCAAGCGTCTGGAAAAGTCCAGCCGCCGTTCGAGTGCCTTCAGTCCGGTATCAAAAACGGTGACGATCAGGATATAGTAGAAGGCGACGGCCACCATCGTTTCGATGACCTTGAAGTTTTGGGTGTAGTAGCGTTGACCGACCAGGAGGATTTCGGCGAGCGAAATGACCGACACGAGTGATGTCAGCTTTACGATCGATACGAACTCGTTACCAAGCGAGGGAAGAGCAATACGCAGTGCCTGTGGGATCACAATCAGGCGCTGGATTCCAGCCCGTGAGAGGCCAAGGACGCGACCCGCCTCGTACTGGCCCTTTCCCACCGAAACAAGAGCGCCGCGGTGAATTTCCGCGATGTACGCCGTCTCGCTCAGCACCATGGCCAAGAGCCCCGCAACGAAGGGGATCGAGAGGAGAGCCGACGTCGAGGGAAAGGCCTGGGGCAGGTTGTAGACAAAGATTAGCAGCACGAGAAGCGGAAGGCTCCTAAAGAACCAGACGTATAGTGCAGCAGCGCGCCTCACAACCATGAGGCCGGAGCGGTCGGCAAGGGCGACGAAAAAGCCAAGGACTACGGCTAGCACCCATGTCGCAACGCTGAGCTCGACGACCAGCAAGGTCGCATTCCAAAAGTCGCGGCTCCACAGGAGCCCGACTGTGTAAGACCAATCGAAAGCCATATCTTCAGTTTCCAACAGAGGATGCCCGGGCCACCAAGGCGACCCGGGACGGAGTGAGGTTACTTGGCCTCGGTCAACGCAGAGGCGATTTCGGCATCGGTCGGGAGATCAAGGTTGTATTTGGCGAGAATCGCCTTGTATTCCTCACTCGATTTCTGCGGCTCGAACGCCTCTTTGAGTCCGGCAAGCAACTGATCATTGCCTTTCTTCACCGCCAGTCCCATGATGACCGGAAAGAGAATTTCAGAGGACGTGATCTTCAGTCGGTCACCCGATGCAACCAATGCCGCTTTTGATACACCGGCATCGTCGAACACGACATCGGCGCCGCGCGACAGGAGTGCTTGCGCTGCTTCGGCCGACGTTGCGAACTCCTTGACGTCGATTGGGTTGGAACCGCATTTCTCTTGCGAAACCTTCTGCAGTTCGGGCACCCAGGCCGCGCCCTTGAGGTTAGCCACCCGCTTGCCGCAAAGGTCTTCCGGTGTCTTTGGTTCGAAGGTGTCGTCGGCGCGCACCATCAACGAGCCGCCCGTTTTGGCATAAGCGATGTAATCAACCACTTTGGCGCGCGCAGGCGTGACATAGAGCGCAGACGCGATCATATCAAAGCGGTTTGCCTGAAGACCCGGGATGAGGCTGGCAAAGCGCGTATCCATAAACGTCACTTCCACACCTAGCTTCGGCGCTATGATAGCCATGACATCGGCGTCAAAGCCCTTCGTCACACCATCCTCAAGATAGTCGTAAGGCGGGTACACCTGGTCCGAGCCGACCAGCAAAGTCCCCTCGGTAATCGTCTTGAGGTTTCCCGCTGCCGCAGACGATCCACTTGCGGTCATTGTGGCCAATGCGGTGAATGCCACTACGACGGCCGAAATAATTTTCTTGTGCATTTTATTCCCCTTTTTGTGTTTCCCGTGCGGACCATCCGCGCGGTGTTGAAGCAGTCCTCCTCCGTTTTCCCTCCCGAAACTCTTAGCGGATTGTTGGCATCTCCCGCGGGGCGCGCTTGGTAAGGAGCCGCGGTCCGTCCTTGGTGATGGCGATGTTCTCTTCGTGGACGATCATTTTCCCTGGTGCGTATTCCATTCCGGGTTCGATGGTCAGCACCATATTCTCGACGATCACGGTGCCATCACCGAGCCTATGGGAAGGCGGTTCGGTCAGCTGCAATCCCAACCCGTGGCCAAGGCGGCCGACGTTGTTGCCGATGGCACCGGCATCGTCGATGATCTTCGCCATGGCGCGGAACACGTCGTCGGTCTTCGCGCCAGGCACAGCCGCAGCGATTCCGGCCTCCGTCGCCAGCCAAAGGGCGTCGTGAACGCGTTTCGCTTCATCGGAGATGCTGCCGATCGCGTAGTTCCGATCGAAGTCACAGAAGTACCCGTCAAATGTTGAACCTGTATCGATAAAAAGGACGTCACCCGCCTGGATCAGACGGTCGTGGGGCCCACACACGATCTGCGACACGCCGCCTGGTCCGGAGATCGCCGGCATGAATGGGGTGGCGTCCGCACCACGGCGGGCAATGTCAATCCGTAACTTTCGGGCGATCTCGCGTTCGCTCTCGCCGATCGAAATACTCGCGGGGAGGGCCTCGTAAGCATCGCTTGCAATTTGGCAAATGTAATGGATGTGGTCGATTTCCGCCGGGGTCTTGACCATGCGGATTTCCCAGATGCAGGGCGATCCATCGGCGATCTCAAGCGCGAGGGTATCGCGCAACCTAAGCAGATCCGACACAGGCATGCGCAGCGCCATCTCGCGGCCAAGCTCCGCACCAATGCGACCATAGCGCCGTGGAAAGCTTTCGATCGTCGATTTGAGCAGAGAGATGCCGTCATCCTCGGGATTCGGAGCCTGCCAGGTGCGAATATCTTTCATCCAGGTCAGCGCCATTTCCGGCGCCCCGATTTCCGGGATGACGGCTACCGGATCACCTTCGAGCGGAACGACAACGAACCACGGCCTGGTCGGGCTTTCCCAGAACTGGGAGTCAAATCCCGTGAAGTAGCGGACATTTGGCGGCGAAGAGACCAGCAGCGCATCGAACTTGTGCCTGTGCATGATCTGTCTTGCGCGCTCGACGCGGGTCTCGAATTCTTTTGGCGAAAAGCCGCGCTGGGGAATGTTGATGGCGCTCATTTTTGTTCCCTTTCTATAGGTTGGTTTGATTGGGATTTGGCATATCAGCTTGAATGGTTGGCAACGTTCCGAAGCACTTCATCAGCGGTTGAACCGACTATGTTTTCGTAAGAAGCTGGATCGGTTGCACTTTCCGTGTTGATGAGAAGGACGCGGCTACTATCGTTGAGGCCAAGTCTCCTGCGCACCTCTGGATCACCGGCAACGGCCAGCAGCCCCGCCAGCCCGGCGCAACCACTTTCGCCCGCGACAATAGGCTGTTCTCGAAAGGCCAGCTTGCGCATGGCGTCCTTCGCCTCCTCTTCCGAAACTGTGGCGAAGGCGGTTGCGGTTGCGTTCAGGATCCGCCAGGCGACCAGAGACGGCGTGTAGCACTCAAGCATGGCCATGATGGTTGGTTCGGTGGGAGAAAACGAAGAGAGCCGTCCGGCCTTTGCAGACATGAACAGGCAGGCTGCACGGTCAGGTTCGACGACAATCGTCTTTATGTTCTCGTGTCCAAGCGCCTCACTGAGATGGAGCGAAATGCTGCTCGCAAAGCCACCGACCCCTGCCTGTAGAAACACATGGGTTGGCGGATCGATGTTAAGTTCTTCGATCTGATCCAAGGCCTCTTCAGCGAGAATCGTATACCCCTGCGCCACCAACGATGGGATCTCCTCGTAACCCTCCCACGATGTATCTGAAACGAGCACCCAACCGCGCTCCTTGCTGACCCGTTCGGCTTCATCGACAGACATGTCGTAGTTGCCCTTGACACGCACGATTTCATCCGCGCCGATCGCCGCAGCGCGGGCGGTTGTCACCCCTCATGGACAAAGATGACCGAACGGCAACCGAGAATGCGCGCGCCGGCGGCCACCGACTTCCCATGGTTTCCATCGGTGGCGCAGCAGAACGTAATCGATGCCGCGAATCCACGAGCTGCTGGAGAGATGAGCTGCGCGATGGAGATGTTGTCTTCGAGGTGCGCCTCCAGCATGCGCTTAAAAAGGGTCATCACCGCATATGCCCCGCCAAGAGCCTTGAAGCTGCCGAGACCTAACCGCTGTCCCTCGTCCTTCATTACGACCGTCGCCACTTCGGTTGCCTGCGCGATCTCTGGCAGCAAGATCAGCGGCGTTGAACGTTCGTTTCGCCAGAGGCTGAGGTAGGGGCGTACAAGGTTCGGCGCCGCAGCGCCGAGAAGCACCTTGTCGGACTCGGTTAGAAGGTCGTGGTCGGGAGAATGGAAATGGATCATGGCCGCCTCGTTCGTCGATTGCGAGACAATATTGCGGAACGACCTTTATTTGCGCTCTCATTTCACATAGTCTTTGCAAGAAGTTTGCGCGAACGAGGGGAAATATGGTTCGATCTATCGCAGTTGAGCTCGATGACTTCGATGTGAAAATCCTGCGCATGGTGCAGCAGGACAACCATGCGTCTCAACGCGTCATCGCAGAGAAAATTGGGCTGTCGCCTCCCGCGGTCGCACGCCGACTTCAGCATCTGCGCGAAACAAAAGTCATCCGACAAGATATTGCGGTGCTGGACGAGACTGCCGTCGGGCGGCCGCTGACGATCATCGTCCATGTCACCACCGAGAATGAACGGTTGGACCTGCTGGATGCAATGAAGGATCGCTTCAACCGGTGTCCACAGGTTCAGCAGTGCTATTACGTTACTGGCGAGATGGACTTCATCCTGATCCTCAACGTGAAGGACATGGCAGAGTACAATGAGGTCACGCGGAGGTTGTTTTTCGACGCGGGCAACGTCAAAAGTTTCCGCACCTGCGTGTCCATGGAAAACGTCAAGACCCACGGCCCAATTCCGGTGTGAGACCCGTTTGAACCAATGACTGAGCGTTGCGGGTCAACAGGGTTCGAATATCGTTCGTTTATGGTCAGGCACCAACTGCCGTACCGATCGCTATGGTGGTGCGACGATCAAGGAGCGGTCACGGTTCGCAAGCGAGGTCGTCGCTGCCATTCGGGGGGCGGTTGGCCCGGACTTTCCGATCATCCTGGGTCGGTTGGTGTGTGAAGAAATTCAATGCCACAGACTCGAACTCAAACCGCTCGCGCTCCTCGCCCGCTGACCGCGCCAGGATGGGAGGTAGCTAACGCTATCTCCATCGCGAGAGCCCTCCGCGGGTGCCCTTTAGCATCGCCAATAGGCATGGTTTGCGATGGCTTCGACGATGTCTGGAAACGGCTCCTGTAGTCATTCGGACTTACGCCGATGGTTTTGGCGAAGACCCGGCGCATAGCATTCACGTCCGCGAAGCCGCAAGTGGTAGCGATCCTCAAGAGCGGCTGCGTGGTGTCCTGCAGCAGTCGTCTCGCAGCGTCCGTGCGGGCGGCTGCAACGAATTCCGCCGGCGTGAAGCCGAGCTCCTTACGGAAGACCCGAGCGAAGTTCCGGGTGCTCATGCCGACCTCGTGGGCAAGACTCTCCACGTCGAGGTCGCGGTTCAAATTCGACAAAACGTACTCCTGGGCCTTCTGGATCAGGGTCGTTTCCGACATCTGGCCGACGAGATACGCACTGAACTGCGACTGTCCGCCAGGTCTTTTCATGAACATGACCATGTAGCGCGCAACGATCATTGCGGTGTCCTTGCCATGGTCTTCCTCGACGAGCGACAATGCGAGATCGATACCTGCCGTGACACCGGCAGCCGTTATCAGAGACCCGTCGCGCACGTAGATGGCGTCGGCATCCAGATCGATATCGGGATATTCGTCGCTGAACTTCGCGGCGCATTCCCAATGCGTGGTAACCCTTTTTCCGTCGAGAAGACCGGCGGCGGCGAGCAGGAACACTCCAGTGCAGATCGATCCGAACCGTCTGGCCGTCGGTACTCGACGCTGGAGCCAGGCGATGACGGCTGGGTCGATTTCGAAGAAGGCCGGATCGCCTGCTACGAGTAGGGTGTCGATATCCTCGTCCTCATCGAAGATTGTCCGATCGGCCATGAACCGCAACTGACCCGTTCCCGCCACGGAAGGGGCGCCAGTCGACATGATTTGGATATCGTAAGCGTCCATGTCGCCCAATCGTCTTGCCGCCTCCCAGAAGACCTCGGCGGGACCAACGATGTCGAGTGACTGTACGCCGGGGGCGCGAGGATGACGATTCGCATGGGCTTTAGCCTCCTGGTTTGTCATTCACCAAATTGGTCATGCAAGATCGCTGCCAGTCCCCTCGCGTCAGGCTGCGTCGTATCTGCCTGCTGTTAAGGTGGAAGTTGCATCCCTCATGGACATCCCCCTTGTCGATCTTCGCCTTTGCTGCCGCTTCAAATGCGACGTCGTTCTGTTCATAGAATTCGACGCAGTCTTGCTGCACTGGGAATTTGAACAATAGTGCACGGAATGCTCGGCGATGAACGATGCAGTTGCCACCATTTCCGGCGGCAAACTGCAGGGCATCGAGGTCGTCCCTCCAGATCATATCGTTGCTCACGTCGCGCGTTCGAAGCGGTTGAAGAGTGTCCCGCTCAACGAGCCCAAGAGCGCCCAGAACGCGAGGCTGGTCATGACTGCCGCGGCAACAAATTGACGCTCGAGAGCTTCCGGAGCCAGCGCGTGCGTCCCTTCTGGCGCTGCAGGGGCGCCGATCAAATGAGGCGCGGCGATCAGCGCGATGGCAATCAGGGCCGCCCATGGCTTACGCTTGAACGCGATCAGTCCGATGCCCGCGGCAGTCGCCAGGGCGGTTCCGATCCACCAGAGTTGCCGGTCACCAAGCGGAGCAGAGGGTGTCCCTGGCAGTTCGGGCGGCAGACCCAGCATGGGAGCGAGCATTACACATGCGAACCCTGCCAATCCCCAAAGCAGGCCTTCGCGCCACGTTACGGGTTTTCCGCGCGTTGCGATAAGGCCGCACAGCACCAGCGCATATCCAATCGCGGTCAGCATGTTGGCGGCCACCGTGAACGCCATTCGTTCAAACCCGTCTGCGGGTTCCCAGGCGCCTTCTTCGTGATCGTGACCAGCTTCATGGACGTGGGCATCCGCCATGGGGGACTTGGTGATCGCCTCGGGCTCCACGTCGCCCGCTTTTTCGTAGACTTCCGCCTTGGCGATCAACTGGCTTGTGCCGGCAAACTGAACCGCGCTTACGGACACACCAACGATGACGCCGGTAAGGGCAGCGGTAAAAACGATGGAGCGAAACAAAGACATTTCAGAGGCCCTCAGTGGCAAGGAAACGCATTGGCATGACGGGTGTCATGCGCTGCGTTGTGAACGATCTCGATATGGGAGAACCCTACGAAGCCGACGATGATCGCGCCAAAGCACAAGGCCATCGCCGCCTGAAGAATTCTGGCTGCGGAGTTCGCTATGATTGGCGTCGAGATGTTTGAAGTTGCGGATACTGACATTTTTCGTACCTTTCGAGACGGGCGGCGTGCCCTTTGCGAAGTATCTGTTGCTGTTTTTGATCAGGCCGCGAGCACGGCCCGGATCTCTTCGGGATCGATGATGCCAGCCTTGACGACTGCCTTCTCGAGCGCCGCCAGGAACTGGTCGTAGTAGTTCCATGTCGAGCGATCGACAGGATGGGCATCCTCCCAGGCCTTGATCGTCGAGATCAGTTCGTCGCGAAAATCATCCCACTCAAAAATGCCGTTCTTGGCGAGCGCCAGGGCTATTCCGAACGAGGACCGCTCCCACTGCGAACCGAAGCAGAGAGACCCGTTGGCGCGAGGAGGATTATCGGTCTTCCCCATCATCTCAGTGATTGCGAAGTGTTCGAACTGGGTCAGCATCGTCGACGGCCTCACGCGGCCTTGGCGATGGCGACGCCCATCATTGCCTCGGGAGTGACGAGCGCCTCGAGTTCCGCTTCCGTCATTCCTTCTGTGCCAACCGGACGTTCAGGAATGACGAACCAGCGGATCTGCGCACTGGAATCCCACACTTTGATTTCGATGGCTTCGGGGACCGGGAGTCCGAACTCGCCCAGAACAGCGCGTGGTTCTCGGGCGGCGCGGCTGCGAAAGGTGGGATCCTTGTACCAGTAGGGAGGCAGCCCCAGGACCGGCCAGGGATAGCAGGAGCAAAGTGTGCATATGATAAGGTTGTGCACATCCGGCGAGTTCGCGACGGCACGCATATGCTCGCCCTCGGCGCCTGCCATGCCCTCGGGCAGATTGAGTTCGGCGATCGCCGCCGGTGTGTCTGTCACGAGCCGATCTTTGAAGGACGGGTCAACCCAGGCTCGGGCGACGATCTTTGCACCGTTGAAGGGTCCCATCTTCGTTTCGAAGAAGTCGAGGACCGTGTCGACGGTCTTGTCCGTAATAATGCCCTTTTTGATCAGCAGGGCTTCGAGAGCCTTGACCCGCGCGGCGCTGTAGGCTTCGCGATCCTCGCGATATTGAAAGCGGTCGATCATGTGATGTGTGCTCCTATTGGATGGCGGGTCAAGCAGCCTGTTTGGCAGATGCTGCCGCAGGCGCTTCGACGTAGTGCGAATACAGATCGGCGTAGAGACTGAAGTTTTTCTCAGTGTTGCCGGGCCAGAGGTCTTCCGGTTCGAACCGAATGCAGTAGACGGGCATTGCAGCGCCGATGCCGTCAGTCCCTGTATCGCAGAGGTAGACGTAGGCTCCGTCATAAACCGTCTCGACGGTACCGCTCTTGTTGCGAAGAAAGCCCGGAAGTCTGGTGTGCTCGATGGAGGGAACGTTCTTGATTGAAACCAAGTCACCGACCGCGAAATCAAAAGACACATTCGTGTCGCGCTTCGGGCTGTCGCCTTCGACGAGATATTGCACGACCCGGTTGTCGATGGCCGCGTCGCCGGCGGCCGGGAACGGCTTCGACGGATCTCTATAAAATTCTTCCGTCAACGCGTCGAGTTCTTCCGCGGTGATATATCCGTTGTCGATGAAGTAGCCGGAAATGCCGCCAAGCCATTTTTCGTAATAGCGGAATTTGAAATAATCGAACGGGTTCAGGGATTCGGCACCCTTTCGAAGGTCCGCCCATGTCCAAACAGTCGTGAATTTGGACGGTGTCGGGGGAAGTGGCAGTTGCGAGGAAAGCGCCATCATAGCCGTATGGATGCCGAAGATGCGGGTTTCCCAGGTCTCGACGAAAACGCGAGTTTCGGTGCTCACCGGGCCTAGACCCTCAAGCCCGCCTAGATAGTGTTGCAGTTTCATGACGTTGTCCTTTCTGCGTTGCGGAATTAGGCGGTGATCGGCTTCTTGGCCGCCAGGAGATTGGTGCCCATTTCGGAGAGCAACCCGAAGACGCCCCCAAGGAGCATGGCGGCCATCGCGACGAGTGTTGGATGATTGATGCCGGAGGTCGCAACGGTGGTGTTGGTGGCGGCCGTCGTGCCAACGAAGGAGGCGAAGCCAAAGACGATCGCTGGAGTGAAGCTCAGGATCGGAATGGAGGAAGCAAGTACCATTGCCGACGTGCCGAGACCGACCAGGACGGCAGCGAAGATTGGATAGGCTGGTCCGAACTGGATGATTAGGAGCGTGATCGTAGCGATGATGATGCCCGTCCAGTTCGAAACAATGCTTTTGATCAGTCCGCGCTGGCCACCGCCACAAGCGAAGAAGGAAGCCCAGGCGATGAACGTCACCCAGACGGGAACGGGAAATACGGTCGCGGTAATGTAGGTATCGATCGCGCCCAGGACGCCAAGGCTGATCATTGCGGCAACGAGAGGGGGCATGTTCTGTCTCCTTGATGGACAAGTGGCATTTCCGGAATGAAGGGGTCAGGAAGCGAGCGCATGCGGATTGGCAAGGCAGCTTCTGAAACCCTCGCGCAAGCCGCGTTCGTCGAGATTGCGACCGATAAAGACCAAGTCGCTCAGGCGAGCCTCGGAGGGCTGCCAGATCTTGCCGGGGCGTCCTTCCAGGGTCATATGGACGCCATGGAAGACGTATCGCCTCGCCTCGCCGGCGAAGTTCAACACACCCTTCATGCGGAAAAGATCGGTGCCGATCTCCTGGACAAGCCGGTTGAGCCAACGGTTGAGGGCGGCCGGGTCGAGAGCCTCGTAGTCGCGGATAGCGACGCAGCCGATCGTTTGGTCGTGCTCGTGGGCATGTTCGTCCAGAATGTTCGGATCGATCGCCAGAATGTTTTTGAGGTCGAAGGCGCCGATCCCCAGGACGTCCGCCAGTTCCACGTCGCAGGAACTTGTGCGGATGATCCGGGCCAGCGGGTTGCGCCTCTTCAGGTCCTGTTCGATTTCGATCAAACGATATTCGTCTTCAAGATCGATCTTGTTGAGCAAGAGGACGTCGGCGAAACTGATCTGCTCGACCGCCGCCTCCTGCGAGAGCTGGCGCGATATGTGACGCGCGTCGACAACTGTCACGATCGCATCGAGCTCAAGCCTTGCCGATAGAACCTCGTCGAGAATGAACGACTGTATGACCGGGGCGGGGTCGGCGAGCCCCGACGTCTCGATTATGAAACGGTCGATTGGTCGTCCAGATGCGAGCAGGCTGCGGATGGCGGCGATAAGATCGTCACGGACCGTGCAGCAAATGCAACCATTGTTGAGCTCGACGATTTCATCCTTGGTCTGAACGACGAGCTGTCCATCTATCCCGACCTCCCCATACTCGTTGACGATGACTGCGACACGCTCGGCGCTTCCCAAGCTCAAGATCCGGTTCAGCAGGGTTGTCTTCCCCGCGCCCAGAAACCCCGTCAGGATTGTTGTTTTCAACTTCGACATTGCCGCTTGCTCCGTGTTTGCATAGCTTCGCCGTCTCGCTTAAAGCGGGTTCGATCTCAGCCAATTCTCAATTTAGAGGTACTATTACTGGCGAGCCGCTAGGCTTGCTTAAGCCGCATTACAGGTAAAACCGGCCAATTGCGCAATAGGGCCAAGGCATGCATTTCCGGCCAAAATAACAGCAGAAACCGCCAAATTTTCGTACTTTACCGCGGCTGCTGCTTAAATAAACTGCATGCTTAAAACGTAGGCAGGGTATGATTTTATTGTAGTCAATTTCAATGCGCTCTCGTTTTTAACCTGGAATGGTCCCCAGATTTGCAAAATTCCATTTTACCCGCTTTAGCAGACCGGTGGCGCAACAGGCCGAGGTCCTGGTGTGCGCGTGTGGCCAAGCCTCAGATGTGTCGCCCGATCATCGGCCCGGAGATCTCGGGCGCACTTGCGATGCACGGTGTCGATCTCAGCGGTTAAGCTTGTCCGGAAGATGATAATCTGCAAGCTACGACTTCTTCGGGCTGTCATGGCCGTCCCGTGACAGAAAAGTCCGGACAAGTGCCCGGACTTTCGATGCGGTTCTCAAGGCAGTGGGGCGGGAGCCATATTCACCGAAGTCCCCTGCGCGGGGCGCCCCTCGTTGTAAAGATTATGTGTTCAGATCGCGCCCCCGCGTTTCCGGAAGGAGAAGTGCACCAATCACTGCCGTCAAACCGGCAATGGCGACTGTGTACCAGAGACCACCGAAGATATTTCCTGTCGTGAGCACAACTGCCGTTGCCACGAAAGGCGCAAATCCACCGATCCATCCATTGCCGAGTTGCAGGGCAACCGAAACACCGCTGTAGCGTATCCGAACGGGAAAGAGTTCAACCAGAAGCGCCCCGAGCGGTCCGTAGACCATTGTCGCGAGGAAAACCAAGGCAAAGAGCACGAGGACGACCATGGGACCATTCGGCTGGACCGGGGCCTTTGCCACCGGCATCCCCACTTCCGTCAGGGCGGCAACGAGCTCGCCCTCATTCATGGATTTCGCCTCACCGCCATTGATCTGGATTCGGAGAGGCTCGCCATCAACCTTCACGGTGTAAGGTACGGCACGCCCAGTTAGCAACGCCTTCGCCTTTTGGCATTCCGTCGTTGCCTGCGGCCGGAACAATTGCCCGATAAAGGATTGATCATGGTCGCAATCATTGCCCACCAGCACCAAGGAGGTTTTGGCACGGAACTCCGTCAGCGCCGGATTGCCATAGGTTGCCAGCGCTTGGAAAAGTGGCATGATCAGCAGAGCCGACAGGGCGCATCCGGTTACGACAATCCACTTCCGCCCAATCCTGTCGGAAAGCCAGCCGAAGAACAGGAAGAACGGGGTGCCGAGTGTGAGCGCCACGAGAAGGTAGAAGTTCGCCTGATCATGAGTCATCTTGAGGATGGTCGTCATGAAATACAGGCTGTAGAAATGGCCCGTGTACCAGATGACCGCCTGACCCGCGACGACGCCGAAGATCGCTACCAGCACAAGGCGCAAGTTCTTGCGATCACCTAAGGTCTCGGCGATTGGGTTCTTCGAGCCTTTTCCTTGCGCCTTCATTTCCTTAAAGACCGGCGACTCATGCAGTTTGAGGCGGATGTAGAGCGACAGGATCAAAAGCAGGATTGAACCAATGAAGGGTATGCGCCATCCCCAGCTCGCAAAATCCTCCGCCGACAACGAGGATCGGCAAAGAACGATCACGATCAGTGACAGGAATAGGCCAAGCGTTGCGGTGATCTGAATCCAGCTTGTCGTGAGGCCTCGCCGGTCGGGGTCGGAATGTTCTGCAACGTAGGTGACGGCACCACCGAACTCGCCGCCGACCGCCAGACCCTGTAGCAGGCGCAGTCCCACAAGCAGGGCGGGAGCTGCCCATCCGATTGACTCGTAGGTGGGCAACAGGCCAATTGCTGCGGTGGCGAGGCCCATGATCAGCATGGTCACGAGGAAGGTTTTCTTCCGGCCGACAAGGTCACCGAGCCTGCCAAAGACGATTGCACCAAAGGGTCGAAGGACGAAGCCCGCGCCGAAGGTCGCAAGCGCGGCGAGCAAAGCCGCGGTTTCATTACCCTTTGGGAAAAACAACGTGCTGAAGAAGGCGGCTAGGGATCCGTAGATAAAGAAGTCATACCATTCGAAAACGGTTCCGAGCGCGGCCGCAAAAACGGTCCGTTTCGTGTTGCGGTCCAGATCGTGCGCCTTTGGCTTGATCTGTGAAGTCATCTCTTGAACAGACATGTGAGCCTCCCACTCAAACGGTTTGATGCGAGAGGCCTGTGCCGCTCGACCGAGAAAAACGAATATCGCAGTCCTTGAGAAAGCTCTCGAGGACATGGTTGAAGACCTGCGGCTGCTCGAGCATTGGGAAATGACCCGCGTCCGCTATAACCTCAAGCCGGCTTTCCGGAATACCCTCTGCGAGAATAACGGATTCGCCGGGTGGCGTGATGATGTCCTCAGTGCCGACCACGACCAGCGTGGGTACGCCGATATCGTGAAGATTGGCCCGGCTGTCCGACGCATTGAGTGAGGCGATCGCCTCCCGTGCAACAAAAGCCGGCGTTTGGGCAACCTCTTGTCTGGCAAATTCGACAAGGTCTCTGCCGGCTGTACGGCCGAATGAGCGCTCGATGACATTCTGGCTCGCATGGACAACGCCGTGGTCATCGATGGCCTTGAGAACATTGTCGACGTTGACATCCGCCCCAAGTCCGTGGGGCGTTGCCCCGACAAGCACAAGCGCGCGGACACGCTCGGGGTGGGACAGGGTAAAGGTCTGCGCCACCGTTCCTCCCATTGAGAGGCCGACGAGAATGGCTTCGTCGATTTCGAGTGCACGATAGACCGCAAGGATATCATTTGCGAAGGCCGCGATTGTGTAGCTGCGTCCCTCCGGTCGTGGCGATACACCGTGTCCCGGAAGATTGATGCGGATGACCCTGTAACGGGACGAGAACGCCTCAATTTGCTCCCGCCAGAATTGGGCTGTGGTCGTGAACCCGTGCACGAACACAAGCGGCAAACCGGCGCCCGACACGTGCACAACCGTATCGCCGATTGTCATGGTTTCGATATGCATCATTTCTGCTCCCCTTTAGGTTTCTACACCGGGAGCATCGCAAGGGGCGGGCCAGTTGGCGGTTTCGGAGGGTCACCATTGCTCAACCAGCTGGAAACATGTGCAAATTTCGAAACCTCCTCGCCGATCGACAAACACTTGTCCGTGAGTATCCCGCACACACCGTCACCTAATAGAGACACATATTGTCTCGCTTTAGAGACGATTAGTCGGTAGAGTGACAGTGACGCAATTTCATTGGGGTTCCAACCAGGTCAGGCTGAGATGACGCTTCCGGAGTGGTTCGCAGGTTCATCGGAAGAAGCCGGGTTTCTCCGTCTCGTGCTCGATCATGTCTCAGACTGTCTGGTCGCCGTCGATACAGCCGGGACAATCGTCCTGATCAATGAGCCCTACTGCCGGCTGCTCGGCGGTGAGGCCGATGACTTCCTCGGGCGCCACATAACCGATGTGGTAGGGCCACAGACCAAGCTACATTTCGTTGCACGCGGGATCGGCACCCATGTCGGTTATCCGCTCGAGGTTCGTGGCCATAAACTGGTAACGAAGCAAGTTCCAGTGCACCGGGACGGCAAGATCATCGGCGCGGTCGGGCTTGCCCTCTTCTCTGACTATGATGCCTTGAAGAAGACCTACAGCCGCATATCGAAAGCGGAACTCGCCATTCCGCAACGTCCTAGAGCGTGGCAATCGAAGTTCAGCCTGAATGACATCATCGGCACGGGTGAGTTGATGGATTCCTATCGTGACGCCATCAAGGTGGCCGCTGCGTATGATTTGCCTGTGATGATTTGTGGCGAGACCGGCGCGGGCAAGGAACTGGCCGCGCATGCCCTTCATGCACTGTCGGATAGGCGTAGTGGACCCTTTGTGTGGGTCAACTGCGCGTCCATTCCCAGCGAGCTGATTGAAGCCGAGCTCTTTGGTTACGAAGGCGGTGCTTTCACGGGCGCTCGCAGCCAAGGCAAACCGGGCAAGTTTGAGCTTGCCACAGGCGGCGTGCTTTTCCTGGACGAGATCGGCGACATGCCGCTCGCCCTTCAGGGCAGTTTGTTGCGCGTTCTGCAGATGAACGAAATCGTACGTGTCGGCGGTACCAATCCGGTCAGTATCGACTCGAGCATCGTCTGCGCGACCAATAGAGCTCTTCTTGACCTGGTGAAGGTGGGCCGCTTTCGCGAGGACCTGTATCACCGGCTGAATGTTTTGCCGATCAACGTCCCTCCCCTGCGGCATAGGAACGATATCCCACACCTTGCCGAGTGCTTGCTTGCGCGCATCGCAGGTCGGCTTGGTAAGCCCACACCAAACCTGACCGATCACGATCGCAATCTGTTGATGGGATATGCATGGCCAGGAAACGTGCGCGAGCTCGAAAACGCGCTGACGCGAATGATCATTACCGGGACACTCGCCATTTCTGCCCAGGAGGTTTCCTCAACCCCGGCGGAGCCAGACGCAACGCCACCACTCAAAGACAGGATCCGATCCCAAACGGACGCGGAGATCCGCTCCGCTCTCAAACAAACGCGCGGTAACAGGAGCCGTGCCGCTGAATTGCTCGGTATCAGCCGGGCCCACCTCTATCGCCTTCTCAAGGAGCCGGGCGCAAAATAGCTTGCCTTCAAGGAAGTCGCCCCGTTTTCAGCCGCAAACAATTCCCGCCGCCTTGGCTCGCGTGGTCGGGCAAGACAAACGCTCAGCCAAAATCCAGAGCCTCCAGGATGTCTTCGATAAGATCCTCGGCATCCTCCAGGCCGACGGAGCAGCGGATGACGTCATCTCCAAGCGCGTCGCAAAGACCGCCTCCTGAAAGGGACAGGTGGCGGGTGCTGGTGAGGCGGGCCGAATGGCATATGAGGCTGCCGACCTCTGCCAGATTGACGCCCGACTGTATAAGCCGCAGTCTGCTGATCATCGCCGTGGCACCATCCCTGCCCGCACGAAGGCCGAAAGCCAACATTCCCGAGCCACCTGACATCTGCCTGCGAGCGATTGAATGGTTCGGGTGAGATGGAAGAAAGGGATATCTTACCCACGCCACTGCCGGATGGGTTTCCAATGTCAGCGCGATCGCATGGGCGGCGGAACTGTGCCGATCCATCCTGAGAGCAAGTGTTTTCACACCACGAAGGATGAGGAACGAAGCCTGCGGTGAAATCACGGTCGCCTCAGGAAAACGAAGGCTGGTTTCCCGCAGTTTTTGAATGGTTGCGGTGTCTCCCAGCAGGGCGCCGCCGAGTGTGTCGCCATGACCGTTGATGTATTTGGTAAGTGATTGCAGGACAATATCGGCGCCGTGCTCAATCGGGCGCTGCAAGGCTGGCGAAGCGAATGTGCTGTCAACGACGATCTTGAGGCCGCAGGAGCGACCGCATTTTGCGATTGCAGCAATGTCGAGGATGTCGCCGAGAGGATTTGTCGGCGTATCAAAATAAATGAGACGCGTTCGAGGTGTCACCGCACGGTAGATGTTTGCCGGAAGCGACAGATCAACCGGGACCATTGTGATGCCGGCCCGCGTTAGCGTCTTCTCCATCAGAGCGGCCGTATCGGTACAAACTTGTCTGTGGACAATCATCTCGTCGCCTTCGGAGAGAAGCGCCAGTGCGAGCATATTGAAGGCGGCCAACCCTGATGAAAGGACCAAGCCGGCCTCGGCTCCTTCGAGGCGAGCCAATGTCTTCTCGAGCATGTCCGTCGCAGAGTGGGCGTTGTTGTCTGCACCGCTGATTTCTCTGACCAATTGAGCGGGACGGTTCAATGACAGGTCGACCGGTTGGTGGATAGCACGCGTCGAGAATCCGAGTTCGTCGAACTCCGGATCGGCCGCATCTAACTCATCGCGATCTCGCATGAACTTGTACCTCATCGGTGGACTAGACCAATCAATCTCTGTTCCAGACGGTATTCGAATATCGGCCGCTGCGGCCATCCGGTCGGCGCGCATTAGGGTGCGCCAGTGAAGATGAGCGTGACCATCGATGTGGCGTTAGGCTCACGGCGTTCGATTTCAGGAGACGGCCGGTGCATGCGGCAACGTTTTTTGCTCCGCCAACCCAAAAGTGCTTCGGTCCGACCTCAAGCAGAAGCAGTTGTATTTACAGGCCGCCCGTTCTCACGCGCGGACGCTGCAGCTCCGCGACAGTCATTACAAAGCGGAGCTCCTCCTTGCCACAATTCATGTAGGCATGTTTGTCTTCCGTCCGTGCCAAAACCGAAGAGCCCGCTTTAACGAGGTGCTCACTGTCAGCCAGTTTCAAGGTAAGCGCACCGGTTTCCACATTCAGCAGTTCGAGTGTTCCGGCCGAATGGCCGGGCGATTCGAAAACCTCACCGGGAAACAGCGTCCAGCGCCAAAGCTCGATTTCATCCGGCCCGTGGGTCCCAACCAGGAGAGTGGCACTCCCGCCCTTCGGACCGCGCCAAAGGACGGAGGCGTCCTCAGGTGGAACGATGCGCACAGGCACGTTGACTGCGACCCCGACGAAATCGGCGACAGAAACGCCCAATGCGGTCGCTGCTCGGCAGAGCGTCGCAATGCTCGGGTTTGCGCTGCCCTTTTCAATTTCGACCAGCATGCCTTTGCTGACGCCGGATTTGCGCGACAACTCATCGAGTGTCAGGCCATTCTGTTTCCTGAACAATTTGAGGTTCTGGGACACGGTTGCACTGACGCGTTCGACGTCGGTGACCGCTTCGGTCGATATATTGACTTTCTTTTCCATGGTCAGTATTATAGACTAAATTGGTCAATGGGAGCTAGAGGGCATGTTGGAATTTCCGGTCATCGATAAAGAAATCGCAAACATCGCACCAGACTTTCGCGCGATCAGCGTCTTCGTTGATATCAAGGATGACACGCGCGGCACCATAGCCAGAAATGTGCTGGAAGAGGCTTGTGATTTTGTCCGAGCTGGAGGGCCAGCCTGGAGTGAAGCACATCTGGCAAGTTGGTCCGACACCTATAGCCGGTTTGGAGCAAAACCAAATCGCACGCCCTGTTCTGCACAGGCGCTGAAGAAGCGGGTGGAGAAGGACGGCCGTATCCCTTCGATCAACCCGATCGTCGATCTCTACAACGCAGTCAGCTTACGTTTTGCCATACCGGTCGGTGGAGAAAACTTCGACGCCTATGTCGGCAAGCCACAGCTGTCTGTTGCCGACGGAACCGAAGTGTTCGACACGGTGATGAACGGAGAGGCGGTCATCGAAAACCCTACCAAGGGTGAAGTCATCTGGCGCGACGATATCGGTGTCACGTGCCGGCGCTGGAACTGGCGGCAAGGTACCCGGACCCGACTGGAGACGCTGGGCGGACGGATGTGGTTCATCTTGGAAAGTTTGGCGACAATGCCTGAGGAGGCGCTAGAGGAGGCGGCCAACATGCTGGTGAACGGTTTAAGGCAACTGGCACCAGGCTGTGAGGTCTACAGACACAAGATTATAGCCGGCTAACGCGCCGGCGGTAAATCCGAGACAATGGCAGGGTGAGGAACGTGCGCCGTTTAGGCGGCGCGTGCGGACGTTCGCGTCCATTTTTTACACTCGCAACCACGAATGATGGCGCTGTCAGATACGGCGATGGCGAAGCTTTGCCCGCGGAGGAGTGGGCCAACGCTCGCAAGTCAATGGAGGTGAAATGTACATCGAAACAGTCAAGCCAGCTTTGCTGGTGAGCGACGTTCACAAGAGCTACGGCGCGCACAAGGTGCTGAAGGGGATCTCCTTTCAGCGGAGAAGGGCGACGTGGTCTCGATCATCGGATCTTCGGGCTCAGGAAAGAGCACGTTCCTGCGCTGCATCAACTTCCTCGAAATTCCTGACCAAGGAACCTTCCAGATCAACGGCGAAGACGTGATCTTCCGCAAGGGCCGTGACGGCAAATGCCACCCCGCCAACTGGCGGCAGATCGAGAGGCTGAGAAGTGGCCTCGGCATGGTCTTCCAGAGCTTCAATCTCTGGCCGCACATGACCATTCTCCAGAACGTCATCGAGGCCCCGATCCACGTCCTGCGTATCGAGCGCAAAGCGGCGATCGAAAAGGCCGAGGCGCTACTGGCCAAAGTCGGTCTCTACGACAAGAAGGACACCTACCCCGCCTTCCTTTCCGGCGGCCAGCAGCAACGTGCGTCGATTGCCCGCGCGCTCTGCGTCGATCCGGCAGTGATGCTGTTTGATGAACCGACCTCGGCACTCGATCCGGAACTCGTCGGCGAAGTGCTCAAGGTCATCCGTGGGCTGGCCGAGGAAGGCCGCACCATGGTGATGGTCACCCACGAGATGAAGTTCGCACGCGACGTTTCCACCCGCGTCATGTTTTTGCACCAGGGCCAGGTCGAGGAACTCGGCCCTCCGGCCCAGGTCTTTGGTGCACCCACCAGCGCACGCTGCAAGGAGTTTGTTGCAGCCGGTTCGCACTAACCACCACCACCATCCCAACAGAAAAAGGGGAACCCTAAGATGAAGCATTTGGGAAAAGCTCTAGCTGTCGCAGCATTCATGCTGGCGACGAGCGCCCAAGCGGAAATCCGCTTCGGCGTGGTCAATGAGGCCTATGCGCCCTACACTACGAAGGACGCTTCGGGAAAAGCGATTGGCTGGGAGATCGATCTGATGGATGCGATCTGCAAAGAGCTGAAGGAACAATGCACGATCGTCGACGTCTCCTGGGACGGCCTCATTCCGGCTCTGGAGAGCAAGAAGATCGACGTGATCTGGTCTTCGATGTCGATCACCGACGAGCGCAAGAAGCGCATCGATTTCACGGACAAATATTACTCGGCTCTCGCCGGCATGATTGGCGCCAAGGATGGCGTCATCGGCGCGACCGCCGAGCAGCTGAAAGGAAAGACCGTCGGCATCGCCGTGTCGACGACCCAGTCGGCTTACTTCAAGAAGCATTTCGCCGAAATTGCGACCGAGAAAAGTTATGCGACCGTCGATGAATCATTCCAGGACCTCGCGTCGGGCCGCGTCGACTACATCTTTGCCGACACGGGACCGCTCAAGGAACTCCTGAAAACCGATCTCGGCAAGGAGTGCTGCGAATATAAAGGCAGTGTCGAGGCAGATGATGCAGTTCTTGGCGCTGGCGTCGGCGGTGGTGTCCGCAAAGGCGACGACGAGCTTCGCGAAAAGCTGAATGGTGCGATCAAAGCTGTCAGGGCGAACGGCACCTATGCCGAGTTCAGCAAGAAGTACTTCGACTACGACCCCTATTGAGTCCACGGGCGAGGCGGATTTGTCACCAGCCGTTGGTGGCAAATCTGCCGGTCCTGTTCTGGAAGGCTTCCCATGAGTTCCCCAAGTTCCATTCTGGACATGCTGTCGATTTCCCTCCCGGCTGGGGCGGCGTATTGATCACCGGCGCGTTCGCGACCCTGTTTATCTCGTTTGGTGCCTATCTGTTTGGAATGGTGCTGGGCTTGTTCGGCGCACTCGGCAAGTTGAGTGGGTTTGCCCCACTGCAATATGCTCTCAATGTCTATACGACGATCGTCCGTGCCGTGCCGGAGCTCATCCTGATCGTCTCGCTCTACTATGCGGGAACGGATGGGCTGAATCGGATTCTTGCCATGGCGGGCCTTGGCCCAGTCGAGGTCAATGGCCTGGTCGCAGCAATCGCGGTGCTGGGCTTTGTTCAGGGAGCCTACATGACCGAGGTTTTGCGGGGCGCGATCCTCGCCATTCCTGTTGGCCAGCTTGAAGCCGCCAAGTCCTTTGGGATGCGGCCAGGCTTGCGCTTCCGACGCATCGTCTTACCGGCTCTCATCCCCAATGCACTGCCCGGCTTTGCCAATCTGTGGATGTCCGTGATCAAGGACAGCGCCCTGATTGCCGTCGTCGGCTATCAGGAACTGGCTCTTGCGGCACGCGTCGCCGCGAGCAACACCAAGCAGTACATGGTCTTCTTCCTGGCTGCGGCGGCACTTTATCTCGTCATCACAATTCTATCGAACCTGCTGTTCTCCGCGCTCGAAGCCTACTTCCGCCGCGGCCAACGACCAGTAGCATAGGAGGCGGACATGGATTTCAGCTGGATTTTCGAATACCAGGACTTGCTGCTCTATGGTGCCTTCCTGACATGCCTGCTGCTGGCAATTTCGGTCACGTTGGGGTTTGCGCTCGCTATCCTCCTGGCGATTGCCCAGGTCGGCCGTGGTTCCATCGCCCGTTGGCTCTCCAAGTCGTACTGCACATTCTTTCGCGGCACGCCGTTGCTCATCCAGCTTTGGCTCATCTACTATGGTCTGGGCTCGTATCTGCCGCATATCCCTGGATTGCGGAGCAGCTTTCTTTGGCCGGTCTTGCGAGAGGGCTTGTTCTTTGCGGCGTTGGCCCTGACGCTCAACTTCGCCGCTTACCAGGGGAGATTCTTCGCGGCGCCATGCTGGCGGTCCCGAAAGGAGAGCTTGAAGCCGCTCGCGCCGTTGGCATGTCACCCTGGATGATTCTGCGCCGGATCTGGCTACCGAGAGCAATCCGGATTGGACTTCCGACCTTTGCCGGCGAGGTCGTCCTGCAGCTCAAGGCAACACCGATCGTATTTTCGGTGACCGTGATGGATCTCTACGGTGCTGCCTACAAAATCCGCCAGGATACACTCCTCGTCTACGAGCCACTCCTCCTCGTCACTGTCTTTTACGTCAGCCTGACTTTCCTGATTACACAAGGGTTCCAGAGGCTGGAAAACGCCATCCCGGTCAGGCGCTGAGGCACTCCCCAACCACTCACTTCAACAAAGAGGCTAATTATGTCGAGACCAGACAAACACGATCTATCGACGCTCTCCTTCAATACGCTGTCGGTGCACGGCGGCAACGAAATCGACAAGACATCGGGCGCTATTCGCACACCGATCGTGATGGCGAATTCGTACGAACTTCCTTACGACCCTTCTACAATGGACTGGTCGGACACCGAGAGCCCCTCCTATACGCGCAATTCCGGCCACAATCAGATCGGCCTGCAGCGCAAGCTCGCGGCCATGGAGGGCGGCGAGGATGCAGCCGTCTTCGCAACGGGCGTTGCGGCGCTTCATGCGGTGTTCTTTACTTTCCTGAAAAGCGGCGACCACGTGATTGTCGGCGACGTCACTTATGAGGCCGTGTGGCGACTGTTTTCAGAGCTTTTGCCGCAGCGCTACAATATTGAAGCCACCTTCGTCGACATGGGCGACATGGATGCCGTCCGAGCCGCCGTGCGCCCGAACACCAAGCTGATCCATACCGAGACAATCGCCAATCCAACGACCAAGGTTGCCGATATCGCGACGCTCGCCTCAATCGCAAAGCAAGCGGGCGCGCTCCTGTCGGTGGACTCGACCTTCACCCCTCCCCGTTCTTCCGTCCGCTCACACTTGGTGCAGATCTCGTCATCCACTCGCTGACGAAATACATCAACGGTCATGGCGACGCGATGGGCGGGGTCGTCATCGGCTCGAAGCCGCTTATCCATCACATCAAGGCAGACGCGCTCGTCGATCTCGGCGGCACGATTTCCCCGTTCAACGCCTGGCTGATCATGCGAGGCTCAGTGACTTTGCCGCTGCGCCTGAAGCAGCAGTTTTCATCGGCAGAGATCGTCGCCCGGTCCCTCGCAGCCGACAAGCGCGTCGCCTATGTCACCTATCCCGGTCTCGACAGCCATGACCAGCACGCGCTTGCCAGAACGCAGTTTGCTGGCAAGGGCTACGGCGCGGTCATGGCTTTTGCCGTCGATGGCGATCCGGATACGCAGAACCGGTTCGTCGCGCATCTCAGGGTCATCACTTCGGCTGTCTCGCTTGGTCACGACGAGAGCCTGATCGTCCATGTCGGCGGCAGTGGGCGCGGCGGCTCCGATCGTTACCCGCCGAACTTCCAGAAATACGGGCATCTGCGGCTTTCGATCGGTCTGGAAGACACCGAGGATCTGATTGCTGACATCAACAACGCCCTCGACGAGACGTTCGGGCGAAGCTGAACACGAAGTCGAATTGGACATGAATTGCCCCTCGCCGGGCAATTCATGTCGCCGTCAAAGCCTGATGCGCGGTAGACCCGGAGGTCCGCCAGGAAGGATATTATGCACTGTATAATCCTGTTCGTCGCCGGCCTGCTTGAGGTCGTCTGGGCGTTCTACATGAAGAGATCCGACGGTTTCACGCTGCTCATCCCGTCGGCAATCACAGTCATTGCGATGATTGCCAGCGGCGTGCTGCTGTCCTTTTCGATGAAGGTGCTGCCGCTCGGTACTGCCTATCGGTTTGGACAGGGATCGGTGCAGTTGGCTCCTTTCTGCTCGGAATGGCGATCCTTGGAGAGCCCGCGTCACCCATGCGTCTGGCAGCGGGCGCCTTGATCGTGTCGGGGATTCTCATGATGAAGCTCGCCAGCACCTGACCTACGTCCGGCGGCAGATTGAGCAAAGTGCGCTGCTCTTTGGTCTGTCTGCGTGGTTCCTGCAGAGCAATCCGCATCCCATGCTTACCCTCATAGACTTCACTGGAGGATCGTTATGACAGTTTACAATATCGCACTTATCGGATTTGGCGGCGTCAATCGCGCTCTGGCCGAACTCATTGCCGCCAAGAACCAGCTCTGGGAGCGCGATCTTGGATTCCGCCTGAATATCGTCGCCGTGAGCGATCTCTATCTTGGCTCGGTGATTTCGCCAAACGGTCTTGATGCGAGGACCCTGGTCGAGGCGAAGTTCGAAAAGGGCGGCTTTGGACAGCTTTCCGGGGAAGTGCCGAAGCCGACAACGAGACTATTATCAAGACCGCACCCGCAGACATTGTCGTCGAGGCAACGTTCACCAATCCCAAGGACGGCGAACCTGCTGTCTCGCATTGCCGCTGGGCGCTTGAGACCGGCAAACACGTGGTTACCACCAACAAGGGCCCGGTCGCCATTGAGGCCCAGGCGCTCAAGGCGCTGGCAAAGGCCAACGGTGTACGCTTCGAGTACGAGGGCGCCGTGATGAGCGGTACTCCGGTCATTCGCATGGCTGAGAAAACGCTTGCCGGCGCCGAGCTGAAGGGCTTCGAAGGAATTTTGAACGGCACATCCAACTTCGTCCTCGGTCGCATGGAAGCGGGTTTGGATTTCGCATCCGCTGTGAAAGAAGCCCAGGAACTCGGCTATGCCGAGGCCGATCCCACCGCCGATGTCGAAGGTTTCGACGTTCGTCTGAAAGTCGTCATCCTGGCAAACGAGCTGCTTGGCGCAAATCTCAAGCCTGAGGACGTAAGCTGCAAGGGTATCTCCGGTCTTTCACCTTCAGACATCGAGGATGCAGCACAGGCAAACAGCCGCTGGAAGCTCATCGGGGCTGCGGTCCGCAATGACGACGGCAGCGTGACGGGCAGTGTTTCCCCCAAACGGCTTGACCTCGGCCATCCGCTGGCAGGCGTCAATGGTGCCACCAATGCGGTGTCGCTCGACACCGAACTGCTGGGCGCCGTGACGATCACCGGGCCTGGCGCCGGCCGCATCGAAACCGCCTATGCGCTTCTTTCCGATATCGTCGCCATTCATTCCGCCGGCGCCTCGGCCATCGTTAAGGAGGCTGCATGATGCACAACCTTGCACTCACCCAAAAGAACGCTCCTGCAGAAATTGCCGTTACCAGCCCGTTCGACGGTACGCTGGTCGGAACGGTCGTGGAAACTTGTGCCACAAGCGTGAACGTGCTGCTGGAGCGGGCAAGGCGCGGGGCGCAGACTGCCCGAACGCTGCCGCGTCACAAGCGAGCGGTGATCCTTGAAAAGGCCGCTGCGGCCATCGAAGCCGTGCGCGAGGACTTCGCGCTTCTCATCGTCAAGGAGGCGGGCAAGACGATTACGCAGGCCCGCAAAGAGACGACACGGTGCGTCAATACGCTCAAGCTGTCTGCCGACGAGGCCAAGCGCAATGCGGGCGAAGTCATCCCGTTCGACGCCTACGCAGGCTCGGAGACTCGCCAAGGCTGGTACACGAGAGAACCGCTGGGGATTATTGCCGCCATTACGCCCTATAACGATCCCCTCAATCTCGTCGCCCACAAACTTGGTCCGGCAATTGCCGGCGGCAACGCAGTGATTTTGAAGCCATCTGAGCTTACCCCGCTCTCTGCCATCAAGCTCGTCGAGGTCCTGGTCGAGAGCGGCCTGCCCGAGGAAGTCATAACTGTTGCGATTGGCGGCCCTGAGCTTGGGAAGGCTCTTGTTGCAGCGAGAGACGTTCGAATGATCTCCTTCACCGGTGGCTTTGCCACTGGTGAAGCGATTGCCAAAACAGCAGGCCTCAAGAAGCTTGCCATGGACCTTGGCGGCAATGCTCCTGTCATCGTCATGGAGAATTGCAACTTCGATGCTGCCGTCGAGGCTTGCGTATCTGGAGCCTACTGGGCGGCCGGTCAAAACTGTATTGGCACGCAGCGAATTTTGATCCAGCGGCCGATCTATGAGCAATTCAAGGCGAAGTTCGTCGCAGAAACCAGGAAGCTCAAGACCGGCAATCCTTTGGAAGCCGACACTGATGTCGGCCCGATGATCTCACAAAAGGCGGTCGAAAGAGCGGCCGCAATGGTCGAACGGGCGCTGGCTGCCGGTGCAACCTTGCTTTGGGGCCATAAGCCGACTGGCAACCTCTATCCGCCGACGGTCCTGGACAATGTTCCAGCCTCCTGTGACGCCTGGGGCGAGGAAGTGTTCGCGCCAATCGTCATTCTTCAGCCCTTCGATGGGCTGGCGGATGCGATCGATTTGGCAAACAGCCCCGAATACAGTCTTCACGCCGGCATTTTTACAAACGATCTGGAAGGGGCGCTTGAGGCTGCAAGCAAGATCGAGGCTGGAGGCATCATGATCAACGACTCCTCCGACTATCGGTTCGATGCAATGCCGTTTGGCGGCTTCAAATATGGCAGCATGGGCCGCGAGGGCGTCCGGTTTGCCTATGAGGACATGACCCAGCCTAAGGTCGTGTGCATCAACCGCCTGAAGACGTAACGCCAGGCCTGCTCAAATCCATCGGCAACTCAGGGAGTAAAAATGTTCAAGGGTTCTATTACCGCGCTTGTCACGCCTTTTGCTGATGGTCGCGTCGACGAGGCCGCCTTGCGCGACCTCGTCGAGTGGCAGATCGAAGAAGGATCCTTCGGTCTTGTTCCATGCGGGACAACGGGGGAAAGTCCGACGCTCAGCCATGCCGAGCATAAGCAGGTGGTCGAGATCACCATCGCGGCCGCCAAGGGCCGTGTGCCCGTCATCGCGGGCGCCGGCTCAAACAGCACCTCGGAAGCAATCGACTTCGTCCTCCATGCGCAGGACGCCGGCGCCGACGGTGTGCTGATTGTCGCGCCCTATTACAACAAGCCAACCCAGGAAGGGATCTACCAGCATTTCAAGGCAATCGATGCTGCGGCCACCGTTCCGATCATCGTCTACAATATCCCCGGCCGCAGCGTCATCGATATTCAGGTCGAAACGTTGGCCCGCATATTTGAAGACTGCCCAAACGTGAAGGGCGTCAAGGATGCAACCGGCAACCTGTTGCGCCCGTCCCTCGATCGTATGGCCTGCGGGCGCTCGTTCAATCTCCTGACCGGTGAAGACGGCACGGCGCTCGGCTACATGGCGCATGGCGGACATGGTTGCATCTCGGTGACGGCGAATGTCGCTCCGGGCCTCTGCGCTGACTTCCAGCAGGCCTGCCTGAACGGCGACTTCGCCGCCGCCTTGAAGCTTCAGGACCGTCTGATGCCCCTGCACCGGGCGCTTTTTCTCGAAACCAACCCTGCTGGGCCGAAATATGCCTTGCAGCGTCTCGGTCGCATAGGTGGGGATCTGCGGCTACCACTCGTTACGATCAGTCCTTCCGTTCAAGAAGAGATCGATAGCGCCATGCGCCATGCGGGGATCCTGGTTTGATGGACAGGACAAAGCTTGCTGAGCGTATCGAGTCAGATCTTATCGGGCCGCTCGCTATTCCTCGACACGTCCTTTACGGCGTCCATACACGGCGCGCGGAACAGAATTTCGACGTATCGGGCCTGCGCCTGAGGGATTTTCCTGAGCTCATCCAGTCGATGGCGATGGTGAAAAAGGCTTCTGCTCTCGCCAACATGGAACTCGGGCTTCTTTCTGCCGAAAAGGCCGAAGCGATCTCTCAAGCATCCGACGAACTCATCGCGCTCAATGATATCGATGAGAACTTTCCCGTCGACATGATGCAGGGAGGGGCCGGCACCTCGACCAACATGAACGTGAACGAGGTTCTGACAAACCTCGCTCTTTTGAAGATGGGCGCCGACGTCGGTGAGTATTCGAGGCTGCACCCAAATGACGACGTCAATCTGTCCCAGTCGACAAACGACGTTTACCCAACAGCTATCCGGCTGACGATCTTGCGAGCATGCGAAGGGCTTATCGCAGCTGAGGTCGCGCTTCGCGACGCCTTTCGCGGCAAGGCCATGCAATATGCAAGCGCTCTAAAGGTCGGTCGGACACAGTTGCAAGACGCCGTGCCGATGACCGCGGGGCAGGAATTTGAAGCCTTCGCTGAACTCATTGACGAGGATATCGTCCAGATCCAGTACGCCTCTAAGCTTCTCAAAGAGATAAACCTCGGCGGCTCGGCGATCGGCACGGCAATCAACGTACCCTCAGGCTTCGCGCAGTTGGCCTGCGGTCACCTGTCCCGAATATCTGGCTATCCGTTAATCCCTGCCCGCAACTTCATCGAAGCGACATCGGACACAGGCGGTTTCGTCTCCTTTTCAGGCGTGCTCAAGCGAATTGCGGTTAAACTGAGCAAGATCTGCAATGACCTCCGGCTCCTGAGCAGTGGACCCCGCGGCGGTCTGGGTGAGATCCGCTTGCCGCCTGTTCAAGCCGGCTCGTCCATCATGCCTGGCAAGGTCAATCCCGTTATCCCGGAGATGATGAACCAGATCAGCTTTCAGGTCATCGGCAATGATCTGACGGTGACGCTCGCAGCAAGTGCCGGCCAGCTCCAGCTGAACGCCATGGAACCCGTCATCGTTTTGAACATCCTGCAATCGATGCGCATGCTGACCAGAGGTATGGTGGTCTTGAAGGAACGCTGCATCGATGGCATCGAAGTCGACGTCGACCGTTGCAAGGCGTTGCTCGACCAATCTCTCGTTCTTGCCACGCCATTGGCGACGCTGATCGGATACAGCAAAGCGGCATACCTCTCCAAGAAGGCGCTGGTCGAGAAGAGAAACTTGCGAGATGTCGTCGAAGAAGAATGCGTTCTGACCGAAAGTCAGGCTCATCAGATTTTTGGAGCCGCCGCGGAATTTGCCAATGTTTCGAAGATTATGCGCGGTTGAACGGAGGAAAGAATGGCCGTTTTCACGGAAATATCCGACGAGGACCGAAACTCGATCGCGGCGGCCTATGGCATGACCTCCCTGTCATCGGTGATCGGTATTGCCGACGGCGACAGGGAAACGACCTATCTTTTCCGGGCGGCGGAGGGTGAGTTCATCGTCACGCTGTTCGAAAATGGCGCCGAACCGCTAGATCTCGAGCGGGCGTTCGCAACGATGGAGACGCTGAACAACAGCGGTATTCCCTGCCCGAAACCAACGCGCACGATTGATGGCGATGCGACCTTCCGGGCGGCCGGCCGCCTCGTTGCCGTCGTGAGTTTCGTATCAGGTTCGTCGACAAACGATCCTACGCCAGGAAAGTGTAAAAGCCTTGGCCGCCTCATGGCGCGGATCCACATGACCCTGCAAGGAGGCAAAAAGCGTTCTCTAAATGAACTGCCTGCCGGTCCTCTGCATGGAGCCTTGATACCTTCTAACGTCTTCTTCCTTGGAGACGACGTCAGTGGGGTTATCAACTTTCGGCTTCGGCACGATGATGTGCTGATTTCAGAGATTGCCGAGGTTCTCGTCGGCTGGGCGAGCCTGCTGACTGGAGAGCTGGACGAAGAGAAAGCCAGTGCCATTCGGGCCGGATATGAGAGTGTAAGGCACCTGACTGAGGCAGAAACAACGGCACTTCCCGCGTTTGTCCTCGCATCCGCCGCCAGACGTTACGCCGGAGAGAAGGACAAGACTCGCCTGCTTCAGGCTGCAGTTCGCGCCTTTGAATCGACAGGATTTGGAGCAGCAGCGCGGCAAGCGGAGTGCCGTCCTGCATGAAATATCTTCTCGACCGCATTGACGAACAGATCCTTGCCGCCTTGAAGTTGAACGCGCGCGCATCTCACGCTGAGCTGTCCGGTCAGGTCAACTTGTCGCGCAATGCTGTTCGCGTTCGAATAGAACGGCTTGAACGCGAAGGCTTTATCAAGGGCTATACAATTGTCACTGGCGAAGGCGGGAACGACAGTCCCATCACCACCGCATTGATGTTTGTCTACCGCCAGGACCGAATGAGGGGCGGCGAGGTCATTCACGCTTTGCGGAAAATTCCGGAGGTCGTCGCTTGCGATGTGATGACGGGCGATTTTGATCTGCTGGTACGGGTCGAATCCGTGGAAGCCGATCGCATACGCCAAATCTGGCAACAAATTTCAGCACTTCCCGGCGTAAGGGATACCCTCACGGCATTTGCACTCTCCTCTGTCATTCGGAAGTGAGCTGTCGGTCCCGAACTCATCATGTGTAGACAGCACTGTAGCTCCAGTGCTCCTAGCCATCACGGAGCGATGCAGCGAATACAAGCGTGGATCGGCGGGCTGGAAGACATCTACGATTGCCCGGAGCCTCACGTAAAGGCAGCCCGCAAATGGTTGAGAGCATGTACAACATCCGGTACTGCGGAGTCCGGTATCGGCCTCACTGGCCGCGGCGGCTCGAAATCTCCGATGCCAAGAAGCGCCACGAGCCTGTACATCACTCTGAAACTGCCAAACCGCTTGAACAACGACCAGAGGGGCTCGAACGCTTTTTCCAATCTCTCGACCTCCTCGGCATTGCCGGCCCGCGCCGCCGTCGCAAGCGCGAGCGCTTCAGCGGGAAGCACCCCGCGACGACGCTATACCAGGCATCGGCGCCAGCAAGCAAAGCCGACGAAGCTCCCCAGTCACCGCTATATCCGATCGAAAACCCGGTCGGCGACTTGCCGCGCAGATCTGCAAGTTCGGTCTTGAAGTCCTCGTTCGCCGGCAACGGCATCTTGATCGCGGCGATGTTTGGAACTGTGGCGAGCCTGGCGATCAGTGCGCTGCTGAACGTAAACCTGGTCGTGCTCGGATTGTTGTAGATGCAAAGCGGAAGACCGCCACTCTCGGTGACGGCTGCGAAATGCTCAAATACCTCGTCATCCTTCAGCGGAACATACGAGACGGGCGCCAGAAGGAGGCCATCTGCCCCCGCCCCCTTCGCATCGCGTACCAGAGCCTGCGCCTCGTCAGTGCGAAGCGCACCAACACCGACGATTACCGGAATTCGCCCACCGACGGTTTTGACAGCTGTTTCAACGGCACGCCTGCGCTCGTCGCGCGTCAGGAAGGCATAGGCGCCCGTGCTTCCGAGAAGGCCTATGGAGTCAGCACCCGCATCAACTATGCGCTGCAAGAGCGCCGCAAGCACGGCTGGATCAACGCGCCCGGACGCGTCGGCCGGAGTAATTGGAAAAGCAGATAGGCCTTCGAAGAGAGACATGAATGTTGCCTTGGTTATGTGCGGGAAAGCAGGAGACGGATGCCGGCTGCGCCGAAGAAGATCGCAAGCGTCCCCTCGATCCAGCGGCGAGCCCGGCTGTAGAAGCGCACCATAGGCGCTGTTGAAAAGACAATAGCATAACCACAAAAGATCGTTACGCTCAGGACAGCACATCCAAAGAGGATTGCTGCCACGGTGTAGGAGGACGCACCCGGGCCAAGGCCAAGCGCCACCAGGGCGATCCAGGCGAGAATTGATTTCGGGTTGGTCAGATGCATCAGCAAGCCGCGTCGGTAGAGTGACGAAGTCGTCTCGGGGGTGTTCGTTCCTGCTGTCTCGACCGGTTTTTCGCCAGCGGTGAGAGCGGCTTTGGCTGCCCTGAACGCCAGGTATAGAAGATAAAGCCCGCCGAAGATTTTCAGGATCGTCAGGGCTTCGGCATACCGGGTCAGGATCGCAGATATTCCCGTGGCGGCCATAGCGCCCCAGAAGATCGAGCCGCTGACCACACCGGCAGCAAGCACGAGCGCGGCGCGCCGGCCTTGGTCCATCGCCACGCCCATGATGCGCATGTTACTTGGACCGGGGCTGCCGGCCGCGATCACGTAGGCCGTGTAAACGAGAAGAAGGTGCTGTAACTCCGAGCCCACGCGCATACCCTTTGTTCATGCCGGATCCGACTGAGCGCGACCCCACTCGGGCGGTTGTTCTGATTTCATGCGGCAGTTCGAAGGCTGCACACTCGCGATCGTCGATCAGCCACTACCAGAAAGCATTGAGTTAGGCTAATTAAAGTAGCTTACCTCGATTAAGGCGGACTTACATGCTCGACTACTCCGCATTGCGGGCCTTGGCCGCCGTTGTGCAGACTGGAAGCTTCGAAAAAGCGGCAGGGACGCTCAATGTCACACCATCAGCAGTTTCGCAGCGCGTCAAAAACCTCGAGGAGCGAATGGGGATCGCGCTGATCGTCAGGGGAAATCCGTGCGTTGCCACAGAGCAGGGGCAGCGGGTGTGTCGGCACGTCGAAAATGTTGGGCTGCTTGAACGAGACCTGTACGAGCACATACCGTCGCTCGCGCCGTCCACCCAATTGATTGAACGCGTGACAATCCACCTTGCAACAAATGCTGATAGTCTCGGAACCTGGTTTCTCGAGGCACTTTCCGCATTTGCCAAATCTTCAAGTTGTCTTCTGGACGTTGTTATTGATGACGAGGGCCACACGGCTGATTGGCTAGAGCGCGGGCGGGTGATTGCAGCTGTGACAGACAGCGAAAGGGTGGTCGCCGGATGCCGGCGCACCGCCCTCGGTTCGTTGCGTTACCGGGCCACTGCAAGCCCGGAATTTGTTGAGCGCTATTTTTCCGGAGGCATCAGCGGCGAAGCGCTGCGCACCGCACCGGCCATGACTTTCAACCAGAAAGACAAGCTTCAAGCCCGATGGATCGCCCAGACGCTTGGCGAAGAAGTCATCTGTCCGACGCACTTTCTTCCATCGACGCATGCTTTCGTTGACGCTAGCGTCGGAGGCATTGGCTGGGGCATGAACCCCGAGTATCTCGCTCGCCCACATCTACAGAAAGGAACGCTGGTGGAGTTGATCCCCGACAACCCGCTTGACATTCCGCTCTTTTGGCAGATCAACAGACTTGCTGCAGACCGGTTCGCGACCCTCACCGACATTGTGATTGCAGTCGCCAATCAGCGCCTCGATGATTGAAGCCGACTCCTCAATCTCGTTCCGCGAATTTTATGAGCCAAAGGTCGTAGCCTTGGCTTCGATTGGTCACGACGACGATCGGCGGCAATCGCCGCGTCGGCTTCCTCCGGCACGAACAAACGGGTGGCCATTTGCACGCCCGCCGAGCCGCATTGAGGCATCGAAGCTTGGGGCACCTTCGTTAGGTCTAGATCGAACTGAGGACGTGCACTGTATTGTGATGGCAACTATTTCAGAGAGATGTACGTCGCCGGGTCGAGAACGGACAACCGTACGGCAACTGGCCTATTGACGGCATCTGCGATCGATTTCTGGATTTTCTCTGCAAGGTCGGAAAGCACCGGACGGGTGCGGTCCGGTTTGGGCAAGATGGCGACCTCAACGTTCACCGGTTGGTCAGCCATGCCGTAGGCAGGTAAAATGGCAAGCTGGCAGGCCGCACTTTCGACCTTCAGCGCACGGCAGATGATTTCTCTCAGTGGCACCAAGGCCTCGCGAACGCCGAGTTGCGCATCTTCGGGAAGTCCCTGATCCACATAGATCTTGATGTTTGGCATGATTGATGCTCACGCTGGATTCAGGACAAAATCGAACGGGGATCGCCATTGCGTACTTCCGTCCGAAACCCGATGATAAGGCGCCATCAACGTTGCCTTGACGCCGAACACAGCGTCGGAACCGAGGTAATCGTCGTCACCGACGAATGTGTGCGTGACAAGTTTTTGATACCCCGCGGCGGTAACGATATAGTGCATATGGGCAGGGCGATAAGGATGCCTGCCAAGCTGCTCAAGCATTTTTCCGACCGGTCCATCATCGGGAATGGGATATGAAACAGGTTTGATGCCGATGAAGCGATAGTGACCATCGGGTCCGGTTACGAAAACTCCCCGGTTGTTCCATCGAGGTTGAATGAGAGGCTGCTGAACATCATAAAAGCCATCAGCATTGTCGGACCATACGTCGATGCAGGCGCCTTCAATGGGATTTCCGTCAAGGTCGATCACCAGACCCTCGAACAGGCAGCTTTCACCCTTGCCGTCGAGAGTAATACAATCCCCCATCTCCCGACGCGGCGCTCCATGCACGTGAAAAGGCCCGAGTACCGTGTTTTCCGTAGCGCCTGGTTGCCTGCGATTGTTTATGGCGTCGACAAGCATGGATACGCCTAAGGTGTCAGACAGAAGGATGAATTCCTGCCGCTGCTCGGAGCAAATTTGCCCGGTTTCCGTCAAAAAATTGATCGCGATCTCCCATTCTTCCTGCGTTAGCCGAGCCTCTTTGATGAAAGCGTGGAGATGCTTCACAAGACAGCTCATGACACTTCTCAAACGAGGATCGATATTGGGTTCCATTCGCCCGTTTACCGCATCGACCGAGGCGTCTTCCGAGAAGTAACCAGACATTGCTGCTCCTTAGGGTGCTGAATGAGAGTATCGAGTCGAAGTGCGAGAAGCGGGTCCTATTGGGACCAACTGGGTGCCGTTGCCTGCCTCATGAGGGCCTTACGCCTTCCCATGCATCCTGGAGCAAAGCCCGTACTCCACCGGCCTCCAGAGGACGCGGGGTCCAGTAGGGGTTGCTGACAGCCAGCGCCGTCGCCCTATCAAGATCGTCACCGGTCACACCTAGATCACGAAGTCTCATCGGTGCGCCTAAGCTAAGCCCAAAATCATGCAGACCCGTACCGGCGCGCGGCGAGCTGAACAGACGCGCAACAGGCGCGAGCAGTTCCGGAACAGCCTGTTCGGTATAGGAAACCGTATGCGGCAGAAGAATCGCGTGCGTTTCCGCATGGGGCAGATCGAGGGTTCCTCCAAGCGTGTGACAGAGCTTGTGGTGTAACGACATGCCAACGGCACCAAGAACAACACCGCAGAGCCAGGACCCGTAAAGTGCGTCTGCGCGCGCCTGCGCGTCCCGGGGCAATTTGACAATGGCAGGAAGCGCTTTGCGCAAGGCGGCGAGCCCCTCCATCGCCAGAAGGGAGGCAATGGGATTGCGGTCTTGGGCATAAAGTCCCTCAATGGCGTGAGCCATTGCGTTGAGGCCACTTGTAACGCTCATCGTAACGGGGAGATCGAAGGTCAACTCGGGGTCATAAATGACCGTCTTCGGAAGAACTGATGATGTGCGGATCGTGGTCTTGATCCCGTTTTCCGTCTGCCCAAGGATTGGCGTCACCTCGGAACCAGCATAGGTCGTGGCGACGACAAGCTGGGGCGCATTGTTCCGAAAGGCGATAGCCTTTCCCAACCCGATTGTCGATCCTCCACCCAGTGACACAACACAGTCCGCTCCGGTTTCGTTGAAAACGGAGAGCGCATCGGCGGTGACCTTGACCGGCGTGTGCATGACTGCGCGGCTGAACACCCCCACTGCAAGTTCGCCCAGCGCGCTCGCCAGCGCTTGCGCATCATTTTCCTGATGAGGAGTCGACAAGACAAGCGCCCTGCCACGCCCAAGGCGGCCCAATTCCTCGGAGACTTTTGACAGGGACCCAACGCCGAACACGATGCGGGGTACAGTGCTATCAAACGTGAACAGGTCAATCATTGGGATCTCCTTGAGATCGATTGCGTCTAACAGTGGTTGCGCCACCACGCTTGGTCCGGGTCCTTCCAGACTTCGCATCACGGTTCTGCTTGGCCGCCGATGATCGGGATGCAAAATCAGAATGCCGGCGCAGCGGATCCGCCTCCTTAGTCGTCATGTCAGATGCTTCGATCGCACTTCGACCAGCATTGATAATCAGGCGCGGTATCAACCCATGCGTTCCGAAGCGTAAGACCCGGGACTTGGCTGGAAAACGACGGTGCGATTGCCGTTGATGAAAGAGCGGTGGTGAATGTGGGCGTGGACCGCGCGTGCCAGCACCTGGCTTTCGACATCGCGGCCGAGCGAGATATAGTCTTCCGGCGACTGCGCATGGGTGACGCGTACGGTGTCCTGGTCGATGATGGGTCCCTCGTCAAGGTCGGCGGTAACGTAATGAGCTGTGGCACCGATCAACTTCACGCCCCGCTGATAGGCTTGTTTGTAGGGGTTTGCGCCCTTGAAGCTTGGCAAAAACGAATGGTGAATATTGATAATACGGCCGGACATGGTGCTGCACATCTCGTCCGAGAGGATCTGCATGTAGCGGGCGAGCACGACAAGCTCCGTTCCGGTACTGTCGACCAGGTCCATGATACGCGCCTCAGCCGCCGGCTTATTAGCCTTCGTAACCGGTATGTAGTGAAACGGAATATCGTGATTGACGACCAGCTTCTGGTAATCAAAGTGATTGGAAATGACGCCGACGATGTCGATCGGCAGCGCGCCGATCTTCCAGCGGTATAAGAGATCGTTGAGGCAGTGACCGAAGCGCGAGACCATGAGCAGAACCTTCATTCGCTCCTGCGCATCGTGAAGTTTCCACTCCATCCCGAACCTTGCCGCGACTGGTTTAAACCCCTCCATCAGTGCATCCCGCGACGCACCTTCGGAAAAGAGACTGACACGCGTGAAGAACTTCCCGGTGCCCAGGTCGTCGAACTGCGAGCTATCGACGATGTTGCACCCCTGCTCGAACAGAAATCCGGAGACCGCTGCCACGATGCCGCGGGTTGTGTCGCATGAAACCGTCAGGACATAGTTCTTCATTCTTCACCGCGTTCGTTCTAGTCTAGAGCCAGTTGGCCCAAGGGGTGCCCTGTCAGCAGCAATGCTAAGCCGTGCCGATGCGCCGGCGCCGCTTAGGTAGCGGAAAGCCCGATGTGCCGATCGAGTTCGGCACGATCGCTAGCGAGTTTCACCGCTGCTTCCTCAAAAACGATCTTTCCCTGATCCAGAGCGACGACCCGATCAGCAAAGCGCAGAGCGAGGCCAATTTGTTGTTCCACCAGAACGACCGTATGGCCTCGGTCAGCAAGATCGCCAAAAACACCGACGAGCATGTCGCAAATCACCGGCGCCAGTCCCTCCAGCGGTTCGTCCAGCAAGATGATCTGAGGTCTTCCAAGCAGCGCACGGGCGATCGACAACATCTGTTGTTCACCTCCGGAAAGCTGGCGGCCGCCATTGAACCGGCGTTCCTTCAATCTCGGAAAAAGATCATAGGCTTCGTTCAGATTTGATCCATTCCGCATGCCCGCGATCAGGTTCTCTTCGACAGAGAGCGAGGGAAGATATCGCGCGTCTGCGGGACGATACCAATCCCTAGCCGCGCGCGCTCGTGGGCTTGTACGCCATCGACAGGAATTCCCCTCAATCTGATGCTTCCGGCGTGCTGGCGGGTTTGCCCCATGATGGTGGCCAGCAGAGTTGTTTTGCCCACTCCGTTCCGTCCGACGATTGCCAGGCGCTCGCCCTTCGCAACCTTGAGCGACACATTGCGAAGAATATGCGTTTCACCATAGCCAGCAATCACGCCGTCCAGTTCCAGCAGCGCATCAGCCATGATCGGCCCCCAGATAGAGTTCCCGGACCTCGCGATTGGAGATCACTTCCTGTGGAGTGCCGTCCAAAAGGATCGCGCCGTTGACCAGGACGATGATCCTATTGGCAACCTCAAAAACCAGTTGCATGTCATGCTCGATGATGAGAACCGACAAATCTGCCGGAAGTCTCTTTATTGCCTGGACGATCAGGTGGCTTTCCGTGGAAGGTACCCCGGCCGCTGGCTCATCAAGGATCAAGACCTTAGGCTTCAAAGCCAATGTCAGCGCCAGTTCGACGAGCCTTTGCTGGCCATAAGCAAGTCCACGTACGGGCTTGTCCGCCAGAGGCGTCAGCGCAAGATCCTCCAGTAACTGAAAGATTTCGCATTCTAACTCAGGTATCCCATCAGAGCGGCAAAAAACCTTGTTCGTGCGGCGCTCCCTTTCCAGTATCGGCAGGCGAATATTCTCGCGAACGGTGAGATCACGGAAGAGGTTGGTAATCTGGAAGGTTTTCGCGATTCCAGCTCGAACCCGCTCGGACTCAGACATTTTACCAACGCTTTTGCCGTTGAGCAGAATGGTTCCCGAGGAGGGTTTGAGAACGCCCGTCAACAAGTTCGCAAATGTCGTCTTTCCCGCACCGTTCGGTCCGATCAAGGCGGTCCTCGCACCATTTGGGAGGGAAAGCGTCAGGTTTCGTGCGACTTGTAAGCCGCCGAAATTTTTCGAAAGTCCATGGACTGCGAGACCGGAGGTCATGGTTTCCTCCTCAACAGCGCGACCAGGCGATCCGGGAGCGAGATCAATCCTTTGGGGAGAGCAAACACGATGATGAGAAGCATGAACCCGATCACGAACAGCCAGTTGAAAGGATCGATGCCTGCTGCAATGTGATGGACGACCATGAACACGAGGGTGCCGACGAGCGCGCCATAGAGGCGCCCGGCTCCGCCGACGATCAACATCACCATGACATCAGCGGAAGAGAGAAGTTAAAGACTTCGATCCCCACCAGGCCTGTAACCTGCGCGGCCAGCGCGCCAGCGATACCGGCAATCGCTCCAGCTATTACGTAAACCGTCACTTTGCGGCGGTAGACGGGCGTTCCAATCGCTCGCATCCGGCTCGCACTTCCTTCGATGCCGCGAAGTGCCAGCCCAAACGGAGAGGAAGCGAGAATGCAGCAAAAAATCAAGACCGCTATCAAAATGCAGACGGAATAGACGAACGCGACCTGGCCAACGAAGTCGAATTCAAACATGCCGAGAAGGGGTGAGACAGTAATCCCAGCGAGGCCGTCGGCCCCGCCGGTCAGCCACCGCGCTTGCGAAGCTGTCTCCTGAAGGACCATGGTAACCGCAATCGAAATCATCAAGAGGGCTACGCCCTGCGCTCGCAAAAGCACGCAACCGGAGATCCAGGCAATCAACGCCCCGGCAACTGCACCGGCCAAAAGTCCAATCAGCGGGTCTGAAGCGAGGTGCAACGACACGAGCCCGGCCGCATAAGCGCCACACCCGTACATCGCCGCATGACCAAGCGTTGCGATCCCCGCATATCCGAGGATCAGGTCAAAGGAGAGCACAAAGATCATCATGATGACGATGCGCGTCAGAAAGGCCAGATCGTAAGGAAACAGGATAAACGCGATGGCGGCTGCAACCGAAACGATCAACGCTGGTAGGACCAGCGCCAGCCGGCCCATTTTTCTTCTGATGGAAACTTGATCAGTGGCATTCGTCATTGAGCTTTCCCCATCAAGCCCTGCGGACGAAGTGCAAGCAACGCCGTAATCGCAAGAAAAAGAAGATCGTGCCGATCCCTGGCAGCAGATAGCGACCGGCAGTGTCCAGAATCCCGAGCCCAAGCGAAGCAGCGAATGACCCCGGGATACTGCCCAGACCACCAACCGAGACGACGATCAGGAAAAGAACCATGTACCGGAGCGGATAATAGGCTTCTATGGGAAGAAGCTCTGCGCCAAGGATACCTCCGAAAGCGGCGAGCCCTGCCCCGATCGCAAAGGCAGCGAGAAAAACGCGAGGTGTGTTGATCCCGAGCGAGGCGGCAGCAACCTTGTTGTCGACAGCTGCGCGCAGATAGATCCCGAAGCGGGTCTTCTCCATCAGAAGCCAGAGCGAAGCCATAATTATAAAGCCGGCAAGGATAACGATCACCCGATGAAGCGGGAGTGTCTTAAATCCGAGATCGACGGCTGCAGTCAGCGACTGGGGCGCCCCCAGAGACAAGATCGTTGAGCCTAGGAACAGGTTCACTGTGGCAATCATCAGGAAAACGATGCCGATGGTCGCCAGTACCTGGCCGAGTTCCCCGAAGCCGTAGATGTGACGATATAGCAGCCGCTCCAGGACAAGCGCGAGCACGATCACTATAATCACAGCAGTGAACGATGCGATCCAGAATGGAACCCCCAAGCGCACGCTAAGCACGTGTACCGCCGCGCCGCCGAGCAGAGCGAAGCCGCCATGGGCAAGGTTGATAATCCGCATGAGTCCCATTGTGATCGATAGTCCGACGGAGATCATGAAGAGGATCATCCCGTAGGCGACGCCATCGACAACAATGCTGAAAATGATCGACATTCGATACCTATCGAGGAAAATGGAACGAGAGGAAGAGTGGCGGGAATATTTCCCGCCACGTGCTTCGGATTACGGGTTGAAGCCCAGGTCCGGAACGTTTGGTATCGTCGCGATTTCCTTGTTGATCAAGGTCCCGTCCGCGGCTCGCTCCACCTGCCGGATATAGACGTTTTGAATCACATGGCGAGAAACGGGATCGATCTTCACCGGGCCGCGCGGGCTCTCCCATTCCAATCCCTTCGCCGCCTCGACCGCCTTTTGCCCGTCGGTTCCAGCCACTTTGATCATTTTATAGATGAGATCAACACCGTCGTAGGCGCCCACCGACGCCATGTTGGCGTGTGAACCCGGGTGGAGCTCTTTCAGCTTGGCAACGAAGCTCCTGTTCAGTTCCGAGTCATGTGCCGCAGAATAGTGGTACGCCGTGACCAAGCCGATCGCCTGATCACCCAGCGCGTCAAGCGTCGTTTCATCGGTCTCACCGGTGCCGTAAAAGAAATCCCGGCGGCTTTGAGCCCGTTTTCGTTGTACGCCTTGGTGAAGGCGAACGTTGCTGGACCCACGGGCAGGAACGCAAATACCGCATCCGCTCCGGAAGCCTTGATCCGTTGCATGAACGGCGCGAAATCCGTCGTCTGAAGAGGCATACGAATCTTCTCGACGATGGCGCCACCGTTCTTCTCAAACGAACTGGAGAACGCCGCTTCTGCGTCTATTCCTGGATTGTAGTCAGATACGGCTGTCACGACTTTTTTGCACCGCTTTTGGCGGCCCACTGCGCAGCCGGCTGAGCGAGTTGTGACAAGGTAAAGCTTGTCCGGAGAAAGAATTCCGACTGTTTGTTGATCGCCGATGTTCCTGCGTTGAAGATGACCGCCGGTACTTTGGCCTGCTTTGTGAGGGGCGCGACAGCGATAGCGTTTGGCGTGAAATCAAAACCCGCCAGATATTTCACACCCTCGCGCACCAAGAGTTCCTGAGCTGCGGCTTTACTCGCGTCGGCGTTTGGGCCTCCGACGTCCTTGTAGATAAATTCAACCTTGTTGCCGGCGACTTCATCTCCATGTTGCGCCACATAGACATCGATTGCTTCCCGAAACTGTTTGCCCCAGATGGCATTCGGTCCCGAAAATGTCGCGATAACACCCACCTTGATCGTCTCGGCCAAGGCCACGGTGCTCGCCGTTGACAGCACTGCGGTTGCCACGGCGCACAGCGCAAGCTTCTTGAATTTCATGATATCCTCCCTCCCGGAAATGCGTCCGGACGCAACTCGGCGAAAGCCGCTCTCCCAGCAAATATTAGTACGGATACCGTACTATAATTGTCAAGCCGAAGCTGATTGCCGCAGATCCGCCAGCTCCGACAGTACCAAGCTCGACATGCAGATATATTTCGGCTCCTTGTCGTTTTGGTTCAGTTCAACGTCGTCAATCTGCCGAACCAAATCGTCGCCAGATACGATGACGGTGCTGTCATCTCTGGTAGCTTCTTATCCACTCGACAGATTTGCGAACGCCACCAAAAGGGTAGAAGTGCAGGCGGATATCGCCGTACACTCCGTCGACCATTGCGTCGGCGTAGTCGTCGACGAGAACGTCTGGTCCGGCGCTTGACAGTAGATGGGTGATCGAAAGCCCATATTTTTTAAGGACCGCTGTCGAGGCGGAGACGCCGCAAACCGCCGCAAACCGCATCAGCGTTCTGATACTTGCTGGCCCGGGAATACCGACATGGATGGGCACCGTTATTCCTCTGCTGCGGATTCCAATGATCCATTCAAGCACTGGAACCGCACTGAATGTGAACTGGGTAAAAATCGACCATTCAAGATCGAGCGCTTCGAGAATGCGGCGTTTCTCCGAGATCGCTTCGGTAAGCACGCTGGCGCTTTGCGAGGGATGGCCCTCTGGATGCCCGGCTATAGCGACGTGTGTGATCGCGTGCTGTTGCAGGACACCGCTCCGCAAGATCGCTGCGGTATCGGGAAATGCGCCCTTGGGAGGATCAAGATCGCCGGCAAGAATGAGCAGACGAGTGACCTGTGCTTCACGAACAAAGCCCGACACGGCGCCTGACAACTCGGCCTCGGTGCCAATACTCCTCGCCGCAATGTGCGGCATAGGCTCAAAGCCGAACTGGCGTATCGTCTTTGCCGCCGAGATACGATCGTTTCCGCTGTCCGACGGGAGATACGGTACCGATATCAGCGTGCCCTTTGGAATGTCAGGAGCTAAGTCCGACAACTGCGAAGCATCTTTCGCGGTGACCTCTAACGAAAATCGCTCGACGACATCGAGATACCGGCGCTTACTCTTCAAGCCTGATATGTCCATAATAACCCCGCCCCGCTTGCATCCATACAAGGGGATCCTCGACTGGTTTACCGACAGGAGGGCGCAGATCGCGCGACCGCACATGTGGCGTGACTGGTTTTCGCAAGGGCATCGCCTTCCGGTCCCACCTGCACCAATGCAGGTGGGACCGACGCCCGCCGCATTCAGCTGATTGTCGCGCGCTTCATTTTCTGAACCGAACTTGCGTAAGGAACAGGCGCCACAATGGCCCGCACTTTGAATTGTTCATGCTTTTCGACATGCGGCTTACGCGATCCACCCCCAGGTTCACCCCAGGTCAGTGTAACCTCGGTTCCGGGCGCCGCGCTGCGGCCTTCAAGCATGGCAAGCGACAACATCTCACCTTCGTTGTTGCTATAGCCGCAATGACATGAGTGCCCGACCAAGGCCCCATCCAGGCTGCGGACCTCGTCGAACTGGGGCCAGCCATAATAGGCTACCGGCAGATCTATGGCTTTGTAGCGGGGGCCTTGTCCAAGTGCGGACGCAAAGATTGCAGTGACGTCGTCGCGGTTCCACACCAGCGTGACTTTCTGGCGCCGCTGCTCGGGCGGTTGGGATTCCAGCGCCTCACGGCCGATGAAGTCATGGTCGAACTTGAGGATATGGCCATAGCCGAGATCCCAAGGCGTCACATAGTAGTCTTCGATATTCTCCGAAACGAAGCTTCCACCGAGTTGGGCGTTCGCCTCCCACCCATTCCCCGACAGCCATTCACGGAAATCTCGAAGTTCATCACCGGTGTAGATCCCCGGCAGCGGATAGGGCATCCAGCCGAATTCAAAAATCGTGCTGAAGTATGTCTTAGTGCCACCCTGCTTCAGGGCATACTGTTCACCCGCTTCCAGAAGGGCAGCCCTCACCCGTTCCATATCGTCGTAGGGGCCGGAAAGTTCGGCGCCGAGATGCCCCGCCATCCCATGGCGCAGCACCATTACTTCGCATCCGCCAATCCGCACTTTCGCGGTCCTGAAAAACGCGATCTCGGGGGCTCCACCCTCGACAGCAGCATTGAAGATATGACCGGCGTTCGGCCCCTCCAGCTGGAACCGATAAAACCATCGCCTGCCGGTCGGGTTGTAAGGCGTTGGATCATCGCGCTCGATGGTAACGTCGTAACCACCTTTTTCGGCGTTGTATTGGACCCAATTCAAGACGGGCATGCCGCTGACGAGTTCGAAAGTTTCGTCGCCAAGTCTGTAGATGACACAATCGCCGATAACATGCCCACGGGGGTGCATGCGACAAACTGCTTGGCCCGGTCGTTGGTGAAGTTTGCCAAGCTGTTGATGCCGAGGCGCTGCAACAGCTTGAAAGCGTCCGGACCCTTCAACAGGAGCTCGGGCATGTGATGAGACTGATCGAAAAGGATTGCAGTTTCCCGCCAAGCTCTTTGTTCATCCCGCCAATTGGTGAATTCCGGGGGATGAACGCAGCGGTCAAACCGGTTCGAGCCCGATAATGAGGTGCCAAGGTGTCGTTGTAGAAATAGTCGACAAGATTGCTTTTCTCGTCCACCAGATTTTGCAGCGACCTTCCGCCGTTCGACTTAACCATTGTGAAAGTATCCTCCTCATTCCGTTTCATTCCACGGCGCCAGCTTTTCAAGCGAGTTCACACCTTTACCCGTATGCGAGATGCCCTCCGCATCACGTCGCATAGAGACCCCGGAAGGCATTTCGGAGAATTCAGACGGGATCAGAGCAAAATTGCCTCCCACGCACGACCCCATCCGACGCTCAACGCAAACCCAATTTAGTTCGGATGCCTGACCATATGATTTTATTTTAGCCTGTGTCAATCATTTTGAAATTCGGGCTGGAAAAAAGGGGCATGAACTCTACTCGTTGAAGAAGATGACTCTGAAGGTGGCAAAAAATGACTTTACGCAACGCGTGGCGCAGGAACAACATCGGTCGTCGCATGAACGAGGCGGTCAGAATTTTTGAAAACAGGATTATTGAACATCTCAAGGATCACGGGCATGCGGAACTGACCTCGGCCCATATCAACCTGACCCGGAACCTCGATGAGGACGGAACGAGGCTAACCGAACTCGCCAGACGCGCTTCGTTGACGAAACAGTCGATGAGCGAGCTGGTTGATCAAGTGGAGCGCACGGGCCTTATAGAAAAGCGGCCCGATCCAGCCGATGGTCGAGCAAAGCTGGTATGCTTCACGGAGAAGGGGTTCGAGTGGCTTGAAGCATTTCATCAGAGCCTCGAAGTCGCGGAGAATGAGATGCGTGAGGAACTCGGCGTCGCAATGGTCGACCTGCTCGTTGAGGCATTGGGGAAATATGTCGAAGCTCGCCAGGGAAAACAGCCCGATCTAGCCGGTTGACTTTGGTCCGGTTTCCTTACTAAATCTGCAGACAGGATTTGGGAGGGTAACAAGTGACCGGTGAAGCTTTCGACGTCGTCATTGCGGGGGCGGACCGTTTGGACTGATGCTTGCAAACGAGCTTGGCCGCCGGGGAATTTCTGCCGTGCTCTTTGATGAGAAGGCGTCGACCGCCTTCAATCCGCAGGCAAACGCCACTCAGGCCAGAACGATGGAGCACTATCGGCGCCTTGGGTTTGCAGACGAAATCCGTGCGCTGGGTATGCCGGAGGATTTCCCGACGGATATCGCCTATTTCACACGCTTCGCTCGTCACGAACTGGCCCGTTTTCGTCTTCCCTCTGCCAAAGAGGCGCGGGAACGCGTCCTAACGATGACAGGATCGTGGAGCGCGGCCGAACTGCCCCACAGAGTTTCTCAGAAATTTGTCGAGCGCGTCCTTCGCGAGCACGCGGAGGCACTGTCGCCGATTTCGATAAATTACGGCTGGCGTGTCTCTGAATTCAACGACACCGGTGACGCTGTAACTGTCACGGCCAGTGAGGTGGAGGGGGCAGCGACGCGCGTGGTCCGGTGCAAATACCTTGTCGGGGCGGATGGCGCCCGAAGCGCCGTTCGCAAGGCGCTTGGCATCCGCTACCAAGGCGACGGCGGTGCTGTCCGGGACTTCTTTGGCGGTAAAATGTTTGCCCTCTACCTACGGTGCCCACAGTTCTACGACGTCGTTCCGTTCCCACCCGCTTGGATGAATGTTGCATTCAACGACGAACGCCGCGCATTTATGGCGGCGGTCGATGGTAAGGGCGAATTCGCCTTTCATACCCAATTGAAAGACGGTGAGCGCGAAGACGATATTTCCGACGACCAGGCCATCGAGATGTTTCGAGCGGCGGTGGGGTACCCAATTGATGCGGAAATTCTGTCTCGCGGCACCTGGACGGCCGGCTATGCGCTGGTTGCGGTGAAGTTTCAACAAGGCCGGGTCTTTCTCGGCGGCGACGCAGTTCATCTTTTCACGCCCGCAGGTGGCTTGGGCTATAACACGGCCGTTGATGATGCGGTCAACCTAGGTTGGAAGCTTGCTGCGGTGATCAAGCAAAGTGCATCTTCGCGACTTCTCGAGACATATGAACAGGAGCGGCGACCCGTTGCGATCAGGAATACCGGGTTTGCCAAGAACTTCGCCGAGTCGATCGGGAACTACGCGCCAAAACTCGGACTGGAAACGCAGTCTGACCTCGGTTTGGAAATACGCAAAGAAGCTGGCGCATATCTGGAAGCTCATGGACGGGCAGAATTCAACATTCCAGGTGTGACTTTCGGTGCTCGTTACAATTCCCCGGTCATTTTTTCCGAAGCAGCCGATGATGCCCCTGACCTTCCCGATGTTTACACGCCCACCGCGTCGCCGGGTGGAAGAGCGCCTCATCTGTGGCTCGATCCTCACACATCCCTATTCGACAGGTTCGGGTTCGAGTGGACACTTCTCAGGCTTCGTCCGTCTACCTGCAGTGGCGACGAGTTGGTCGCCGCAGCCTCGATGATGTCGATGGAACTTGCCGTCGTCGATATCGAGTCTGACCAACTTCTCGAACTTTATCGTGAACCCCTTGTGTTGATCAGACCCGATCAAGTCGTCGCCTGGCGTGGTGATGACCCCGCTCACGGTGCAACAGTCATCAAGACAGTCTTGGGGTACTCACATCCCCAAGATCCTGCCGCCGGATGAGGCGAAAATAAAGAACCTGAATTGGAGCGTGTTCACCCGTTCCAAAGTACATTCATGCCACGATTGCAGCTAGGCTCCAACCCGGAGTACCTCACACGCCTAAAATAACATTGACCGCAGAGTAGCTGAAGGGTGCAAAGCCGTCGTCCGTGATAGGAATGAATTCCTTCCTGAACTCGGCGAAACTCGCGCGCAGTCACCGCCGGCGAACTCATCTGCGTTGGGAAGCGCCGATTGATCTCGAGGCAATCCGATCACCATAGCTAACCCTCGCACCTGCACCATTAATAGCCGCCATTGGCAGCGGCTTTCGATTGATACTGTGGCGAGTTAAGAACCCGTCATGGTTTGATACCTTTTGACTGGAAACGTGACTTGATATGAGGTGACGTATCAACTGCCTCTTAGAAGCGAGCTGCTTCATTCGCCAGCCGAGCAGATCCGCTACAAGGCAATACCGGCAATCGCCTTGAGGAAGCCATCGATCTCTTCCTCCGAATTGTAGTAATGTGGCGACGCTCGTACGACAGGCGGAAGTTGTCGCGTGTAGGCATCAACGGGGGTACTGGAGGGAGGCGAAACCGAGACGTTGATTCCCTTGCTAGTCAGGTGGGCCAAGACGGCTGACGAGTCCCAGCCCTTAACCGTGAATGAGATGATGGACGCAAGTGGCGCTCCGAGATCATGTACGGACACCGCACGCATCCCCTCAGGCCTTCGCGAAGCACTGTCGAAAGGTGTTTGCAACGCTCTTCGATGTTCTTGAGCCCAATGCCGAGGGCGTAGTCCACTGCCGTCCGCAGGCCAAGACGAACCGAATAGTTCTTCTCCCAAGTTTCAAAACGTCTAGCATCAGGTCGCAATTCGTATCGACCGGGCGCAGTCCAAGGCGCGCCATAAAGGTCGATCATCGCTGGCTCGATCGTTTCCAGGACGGATTTGCGCATGTACATGAAACCAGTTCCCCGCGGTGCACGGAGAAACTTCCTGCCAGTAGCGGTGAGGATGTCGCAGCCGAGAGCGTTAACATCGATCGGGATTTGACCGGCAGCCTGGCATGCGTCGAGCAGATAGAGAATGCCATTGTCTCGTGCAATTCGACCGATCGCTGCTGCTGGATTGATAAGCCCGCCGTTGGTCGGGATCCAGGTAACGGCAATCAACCGAACGCGATCATCAATCATTTTCACCAGCGCGTCCGGATCCAGGATGCCAGAGGCGTCATTCGGAATGACCTCGATCGATACGCCGGTGCGCTTGGCAACCTGCAGAAAGGCGATGTAGTTCGCTGCAAATTCGGCACTTGCCGTCAGGATCCGGTCCCCAGGTCCAAAAGAGAGGGAATAGAATGCGCGCTGCCAGGCGATCGTTGCGTTTTCAGCGATCGCTATCTCGTCGCGAGCGCAGTTTACAAAAGTCGCCAAGCTGTCATAGGCTCCCTCTAACAGCGAGTTGGCCTCCGCCGCCGCCTCGTAACCTCCAATTTCGCCTTCCCGGTTCAAATAACCGATCACTGCATCGATCACCGGGCTCGGCATCAGCGCCGCCCCAGCATTGTTCAGATGGTTTCTGTTCTTTGTGCCGGGAGTATCAGCACGCAGGCGAAGGAGATCCAAAGTCTTGCGAGCGTCGCCCCTGATTTGTGACATGAGGGTTTCCTTCCTTTGATCGAGCCAGCTATCTTGTTGACGCAATTTGCATTGTCGCGGCAGCCGATACTTTCGCAAGCCGCTGTGCAGAATTGCTCGTTATGTGTGACTGGCCGCTAATTCAGCAGGCCAGAACTGCTCCGCTCGCACCAACTTGCGTAATTTCACCGTGACCAGGGTGCGTTTCTGAGCAAGCGTTGTTCGTCTCGACGAACTTGCTCTTTCACGAATTGCTTTACGGCTCTCACTCTCGGGAGATAAGCCAAGTCCTGATGTGCCGACATCCAGATCTCACGTTCGCCGCTCAACTCGTCGAGCACTGGAACGAGACCGAGGTTCAGACTGCGTGCAAATTCGGGAAGGGCTACGATACCTGCGCCCGCAGACGCGGCAAACATCTGCGACATCATGCTGTTTGAACTGAACGCGATTTTCGGGGCGGGTACCAGTTCCTCCAGCCAGAGAACGCTTTCGAGCTGGACCAACTCCTCGATATAGCCAACAAAGCGGTGGTCACTAAGATCCGCCGCGTGAGACGGAACGCCATTGCGCTCCAGATAGGCCTGCGAAGCGAACAGGCCAGTCTTGAAACGTCCGATCATCTGACTGTCAAGAGACGTTCCGTGGGGCTTGAAGAAGCTTAAGAATAGATCCGCTTCCCGGCGAGCGACCCGAACCGTTTGCGGCGATGTTACAAGCTCAAGGTCAAGATCAGGGTACCGGCTACTGAGTTCAACGAGGCGCTCGGAGAGATAAAGCGTTGCGATCCCTTCCATGGTGGCCAATCTGACTGTGCCGCGAATTTCGTCACGATTTCTCACGTCGCTTCGAAGCGCATTCACGCCGTTCTCGATTTCCTCCGCTCGCCGCATTGTAACCAGCCCGGCCGGTGTCAGCAAAAGTCCGTCCTTCGTCCGTTCGACGAGTGCGCCGCCAACCGTATATTCCAGACGCGCAAGCCGACGCGATACGGTGGAGTGGCTGACTTTCAGTTCGCGGGCTGCTCCGGTCACGCTCTTGCACCGGACGACGATGAGGAAGAGTTTGAGATCGTCCCAATCAAGATGATCGATTGCAGTCGCCATAGTATCCCCGTCTATTTTTGCACAGCGTAGTCCATCCTATTCGCATTGGCGCGCAAATTCGTTCTGTTAGTTTCGAGGGCTGTAAAGCTGAACGTGCAGCGTGCAATGAAGCAAGATGCCCTGCGGACATGCTGGCCGCCAGCAGGTTGGCGCCGCTTGAACCTGCCTTTGGAGGAACCATGTCAAGACGAACTGTGAATGCTTCGAACGCTGCGGCAGTAGGACCGTATTCGCACGCGACCTGGGCCAGCGACTTGCTGTTCTGCTCCGGTCAGACTCCACTTGATCCGAGCACCGGCAAACTTGTCGAAGGAAATGTTGCTGATCAGACCCGTCAGTGTTTCGATAATCTGTTTCAGGTCCTGGAGGCAGCAGGCCTCGGGCCGGATGATGTCGTATCCGTCAACGTTTATCTCACCGACATGGACGACTTCGCTCAAATGAACGAGATTTACGCGACGCGATTTTCATCGCCCTACCCTGCCCGCACCACAATCGGCTGCGCCAGCCTGCCGCTTGGTGCACGCATTGAAATCGGTCTAACGGCAAAACGGCAATCGTGACTCGGTCATTGGCGAGCTTGTCGAAATGGCTAATCGCCAAAACTTCATGAGTAGAGGAATGTCGATGGGAAACATGAATTTCAAAGCCGCCGCTGCTCATGTCGCCCCGGTTTATCTTGATCCAGTGGCGAGCGGGGAGAAAGCTGCTTGTTCGGTAGTCGCAGAGGCTGCCCGAAATGGCGCATCGCTCGTGGTCTTTTCGGAGAGCTTTCTTCCCGGGTTTCCCGTCTGGGCGGCACTTTACCCACCCATCCAATCACACGAACATTTCAAGCGCTTCTTGAATGCTTCCGTATACGTGGACGGACCTGAAATCGAGCGTGTGCGGAAAGCGGCGTCCGACAACGGTGTTTTCGTTTCAATCGGTTTCTCCGAGCGCAACCCGGCAAGTGTCGCAGGTCTGTGGAATAGCAATGTCCTGATTTCCGATACGGGTGAGATCCTGATCCACCATCGAAAGCTGGTCGCAACTTTCTTCGAGAAACTGGTTTGGGATCCCGGCGACGGCGCAGGTTTGGTCGTCGCAAATACAAGAATTGGCCGTATTGGCGGTCTCATTTGCGGGGAAAACACAAATCCACTCGCGCGCTACAGTCTGATGACGCAGGCCGAGCAGGTTCATATCAGCACTTATCCGCCGATCTGGCCCACTCGCGTTCCCACAGAAAGCGACAACTACGACAACCGGGCGGCCAACCGCATCCGGGCCTCATCCCATTGTTTCGAGGCCAAGTGCTTCGGCATCGTTGTCGCCGGTCGGTTCGATGAAAGCACACGCAGAGCCGTTGCTTTGGATGACACCACAATCGCAGCGATCATAGATGCCGGCCCGCGGGCCAGCAGCTTTTTCTTCGGCCGACTGGTGCGCCAATTGGTGATGAAATGATCGATGGAGGTATCGGTTATGCCCATATCGATCTGGACGAGTGTGTGGAACCGAAACGATTTCATGACGTCGTTGCTGGTTACAACCGCTTCGATATATTCGACGTCACTGTCAATCGGACACGCCGCAAACCGATCCGGTTCCAAGAAGGCCGGGAGGAATATGGAACCCGCTTCGATGCACCGGCCCTAGAGGAGTAAGGCGATGATGCGGACGGGTATGCACATGATAAAGAAGGGCTTCTCCTTCCAAGGTCCGGCTGAAGGGGTTCATGCCCTCAACTCCTGGATCACTCCGGAGGACGATCTTTTTCTGGTGACGCATATGGGGTTTCTGAACATCGACCCCGACCATTGGCATCTCGATGTCGATGGCCTCGTGGACAACCCAACGAGGTTGCGTCTCTCGGATCTTCAAGCCATGCCTCAGCGCGAGTACATGTCATTTCACGAATGCGCTGGAAGCCCTCTTGCCCCGAAAGTCGCCAAGCGCAGGATCGGAAATGTGGTTTGGAAAGGCGTGCCGCTATCGCTTGTTCTGGAACGTGCAAAGATCCGCACCGATGCGTCATATGTATGGACGTCCGGCCTCGAGTGGGGCGAATACGCCGAAATTGAAGAAGCCTATCAAAAAGACCTGCCTATCGAGAAAGCACTCGCAGAAGAGGTTATTCTTGCACTTGAGATCAACGGCCGGCCGCTCACTCCGGAGCGTGGAGGTCCGGTTCGACTGGTTGTGCCGGGTTGGTACGGCACGAATTCCGTAAAGTGGGTTGGTTCCATCACGGCCGCGAACCGGCGGGCGAGCGGCGCCTATACGACGCGCTTCTATAACGATCCCACGCCATCAGGGGTGAAGCCAGTTTGGAGCGTCGCCCCTGAGTCCGTTATCGTGTCGCCATCCCCTCACGATCTACTGTTGGCTGATGTGCCAACGAAAATATGGGGTTGGGCTTGGGGAGATCGTCAGATATCAACCGTGGAAGTCAGCGTGAATGGAGGAGGCTCGTGGCAAAGAGCCACCATAGGTCCGCGCGAGGATAGAAGTTGGCAGCGGTTCGAGTTGCCATGGGTCCCAGCATCCGGCCAGCATGTCCTGCTATGTCGCTGCACCAACGAGCTTGGCGAAGGACAGCCGCCATCGGCTGCAAGAAACGCAGTGCACTCAGTCCAAGTTCAAATTGGTGCCTAGGTGTTCGCCCGTAGTGACGATTATGAACCTTCCCTACCGCGCTGACAGGATGCTCCAAAAACTGTGCTAAGGAACATCGAGCGCGCGTTGTCAGGAATCTGCAAAAAGCTTCCCGTTCATGTACTTTAGACCGGTATCGCTCGCGACCGTGACGACCGTCCTACCCTGCCCCAACTCCTTGGCCAAACGAATCGCCGCAGTGACGTTGAGGCCCGTGGACGTGCCGACCAACAATCCTTCTTCCCGTGCCAGCCGGTGGCACATAGCGCGTGCTTCTTCTTCCGGAATGCTGCGCGCTTCGTCATATAGATCCCGACTGAGCAAAGGCGGAACGAAGCCTACCCCTATGCCTTCGACATGGTGGGTTCCCGCCCAACCCTCCGAGATGACAGGTGAAGAGGCCGGCTCCAGAACCACGATCCGAACCGACGCTGAGCGCGATTTAAGAATCCTCGCCACGCCCATTGTCATTCCGGCCACGCCAACCGCGCCACAGAAGGCGTCGATACCGTCTGGAAATTGTGTGACCAACTCGTGGCCGATGTCTTCGTAGCCTATCAAGGCGTCGCGGTTGTTAAACTGGTCCGAATAATAGCAGTCCGACCGCTTGGAGACCTCCTGGGCGTGACGGATCATTGACGGAATTAGATCGGCCGAAATTTCGCCTGACGGGCTGTGGATCAGATCAACGGTTGCGCCAAAGCTGCGCATGGTACGCAATTTCTCCATGGCAAAGGCGTTGGAAGAAGCCACGATGAGATGATAGCCTTTCACTGCGCAAACGAAGGCGAGCGAAGACCCAGTGCTTCCCCCACTCGCCTCAACTACTGTCATTCCTGGCTTCAAATCCCCGCGCCGCTCAGCCTCTTCTATGATGGATTTTGCCATGCGGTCTTTATAGGAACCTGTCGGATTGAAATACTCGAGCTTCACAAAGACTTGAGCACTCCCTTCCGGTACGACGCGACGCAGGCGTATCACCGGTGTATTGCCAATAGCATTGAGCGCGGACTCGACAGGTGGCGGGGGCTTAGTTGCATGTTTCATTTGTCCTTCCGGTTGATCGTCTAGCGCCCATTGGGCGAGCCACCTGCACGAATTTTTGACGCGCGTTGAGCTTTCGATGGGGCGCCAACTGTGCCGGTGCCAAGTTCGATGGCGCCCGTATGCGTTGTAGGAGGGTTTTCGGGGGTGAACCCGTTGGACAGCCGCCGCAGTTTAAGATGTAGCCTTCCACGTCACCAGTAAAACGGTCACTTCCCGTATCCCATTAGTCGAAGGCTTAGATCGAGCTCGGGAAAACCGGCCCATTGAGCTATACATGATAATCTAGGATTTCGTGGCCTTAACGGATCGCACGAATGGCAAAAAAATTTGGCAAAACTGGCGGGATCAACATTCTGGGCTCCTTTTCGGGATGATCATAATTAGAATTACGCGGACAATCTTGCTAAAGTTTGCTTCGATGGCAGCAGAGATGACCTGCCATGGCAGCGCCCGGATCTGTCGAAGATAGCTCCACGTCGCCGATGCGCGCCACGGCCGTTTTCGGTGGTTCCAGCGGTCAGCGACCGAAGCCATTGGTTGCGTTTGATGAAGAGGCTTCTCCCAAGTCGGTGCGGTGGGCTGAAACGCGACGAGATCGCCGACCACCGTCAGGGCCTCCGTAAATCCGATTCCGCGCAGATAGCTTGCAAGAGCAAACACATCGCCCTTCGCGTCCGAACGAACGTCGAACCAGCCCCTGTCGTCGTGGATGACGATGATGATGTCGTCGCCGCGCCGGAATTTGACTGCCCGGCGTGTGCTCTCTTTCCTGTCTATTGCGAAGCCCTCATGCTCAAGGAACGCTGCGCAGCCCACCCAGGCGCGCAGTTCTTCGATGTCGTTCTTTTCCATATTCTCTTCTTTAATTTTCCTCACTATCAGTGCCATCAGCGCCCAGGCCGCGAAGATGGAAGCGTGCAAGGGCGCGGTTCGCAATGTGCAGATCTGCGGGACAAGCTCGCGGCGAAGCCTCCCTTGCGTGCGCATCAGCGCAAGCGGCACGCGCTCCCCGAAGGGGTGACCGGCTCAATGAGCCGATCCATAGGCAAAGGGGTCATAGATATTGATGATGGCGTCCTCGTCGCCGTCATACTCGGCGGAAGGCATGACGCCGATTTCGCCGTCTATTTCGAAGAGGGTGACCGGGACCATCAGGGTCCGGGCAAGATCGAATGCGTGGTTTTGTGCGAGGCTGAGATCCGACATGTTAGGCTCCATCCGTTGGCGGGGCCGATCCCCGCTCGATGGCGCCCGTTTGGTCCAGGCCCGGCCGCGGTCACCTCGGCGGCGCAGCCAGAGAGGTCGCAGGAACTGCGAACCCCTCGTGGGTTGACCGTCCAACGACGGGACTGGATTAGGGATGCCAGACAAGAGAGCGGGATCGGAAATGCCAATGGTTTGGAGCGTTCGTTGATCCGGTCCGAATTGTAGGCCAACCATCCGATCATTCGATCCGTCGGCGGTCAAAAACCCCGGATAGCATTGGGTGAATTCTGCCTTCCGTATGGCAGCGGGATTGCCAAAGTCGCTTCTGATGCGCTTCGAACGACCCCGCCGAGACGGGCATCAGGGATGAAAGCTTGAACGGTGAAGACTTGCTGGCAGCAAGACTTTAGCTCAGCCACCTGCCCGGCCCAAGGGCGATGGCGTTGCGGCGTTCCGCACCGGGTTCGCACGATTCAGCGTCGCCAACTTGACGGCTCCGTCATTTTGGCATATTTACAGAATTCTGTAATTTTGAAGTTTGGAATTGTGCGATGACACAGCTTGAATACGACAACATCTTTGAAGCGATCACGGACGATCCGATCGAAGCTGCGGATTTGACGTTGCGATCGGACCTTGTCAACACGCTGGTCGCCATCTTCAAGGAGCGCGGCTGGAAGAACGCCGATATCGGCGCCGCGCTCGACATCCCGCAGTCGCGCGTCAGTGAACTCGTGCGCGGTAAGATCGCCGTCCTTTCGGTCCAGAAGCTTTTTGGCTACCTGGCAGTCCTCGGCTATCGCTTCAAGCCGTCGCTTGATGGCAACCATCACGTGGTTTGCCGTGTCGAAGAAAAACAAAAAGAGGCCGCATAACCGGCCTCTCCTTGCTCCAGTTTCGGAGTGTTATTTCTTCGCCGGTTTTTTGTCTTTAGCCGCCTTCGCTTCAGCCTGGGTCACTTCCCGGACCTCGGCCATCATCTCCTTGTAGCGGGACAGTGCAGTGTCCATTTCCTTCTGATCAGCCTTTTCGCTGGTCTTGGTGAAGGCGTGGAGAATGTAGACGGTGTCGAGGTGTTTTGCGCAGTAGACGGCTCTATAGGCGGGCGAACCGTTCTCGCGCAGCTCGATGACGCCCTTCCATTCGCCTCTGAGAACCTTGAAGTCATCCAGCGGGTCCTCTCCCTCCTGAACTCTTCGGATCTCGCCTGAAAAATTGATTCTAATATCGGTCGGAAGGTCCATAAAGGCGCGCTTGGCGCCGTCGTTCACAAACTTAAATTTCTTGGACATCTAGTTTCAAATTCCTCATTGCTTATAGGACTCTCTTTCTCCCGCTAAGCGGGGTTAGGTTTGCCTGGATGCAAAGCACACCCAGATATGCAACTTTAACACAGCTTTGAGTGAACGGCTGCGAAATTTGAAAAGGAACTGTCATGCCAACCGGTACTGTTAAATTTTTCAACGATGATAAGGGATTTGGTTTCATCACCCCGGAGACGGGCGGAACGGACGTGTTCGTTCACGTGTCCGCTTTGCAGCAAGGCGGGTCGCTGAGAGAAGGTGACAAGGTCACTTTCGAAGTTGGCCAGGACCGCAAGACCGGAAAATCGAAGGCTGAGAACGTTAGCGTGCTCTGACCTGTCGGCCGCGAGACCAGCCTGATCGTCAAATCTGGGCAAGCTGGTCTCGTCCGCGCTCTACGGGGCTTACTGAAAATTACGGCTCTTCACCTTCAAAGTATTGATGTGCAAGTCGGGCACTTATCCCGAGTTGGAGACTATACAGAGCCCGTTCCCTAAGACGCGAGATTTCCGGTCGAACGCTGGTATCAGAAACAGACGATCGCACCAGGCTGACGCTGACAGGGACGTCGTCGAAACCGTCCGTGTCGTCTATTTCCGCTAAGCTCTCGAATGAGATTATGGAAAAGGAACGATCCGATGGCAGAGGCAAACGCAACACTGGCGCTGATCATCGACGGCGACAACGCAACGCCCAAAATTGTCAAAGGCTTACTCGCCGAGATCGCCAATTACGGAACCGCCAGCGTCAAACGTGTCTATGGCGACTGGACCAAACCCAATCTCAACGGCTGGAAGGAATGCCTGCTCGAACATTCGATCCAGCCGGTCCAGCAGTTCGCCTATACCACCGGCAAGAATGCCACCGATGGCGCGATGATCATCGATGCCATGGATCTTCTCTACACCGGACGCTTCTCCGGATTTTGCATTGTCTCCAGTGACAGCGATTTCGCCAGACTTGCAGCGAGGATCCGCGAACAGGGTGTGACCGTCTACGGATTCGGAGAGCGCAAGACCCCTCGTCCCTTCATCACTGCTTGCGACAAGTTCGTCTATTTCGACGTGCTCAATGCGTCGGTCGAAGAACCGGCTGCTGTCGTTGCAGCAGCAGAGCCCGCTCGGAAGGCCGCCAAGAAGGCGAAACCGGTCCAAGCCGCTGCGCCGGTTGTCCCGATAACCCCCATAAAGAGCAAGATCGACAAGAACCTGATCGATATGCTGACCAAAGCCGTCATCGCCACCGCCGACGAAGACGGCTGGGTCAATCTCGGTGCTGTCGGCAGTCATGTCGCAAAGCAGTCACCCGAATTCGATTCCAGAAACTACGGCTTTGCCCGTCTCAGCGAACTGGTCGAGGCGACGGGGAAATTCGACATCGACCGATCCGGCAAGACGCAGAAAGGCGTCCTCATCCATCTCAAACCGGCATCCACCGCGACCAACAGGTGAAAGGAGCATTCCGACGGCACGCTAGAGCATCGAGGAACGCCTCTCCCGGATCGAGGTCCAGCGGAAAAGCCTCCTTCCATCGTTCCTTGACGACGTAGTCTACATGCTGCACGCCTCATCATGAGACGACGAATGAATAGCAACCCCTATTACGAGCCGTAGACTAACGTCGCTTGCATATCGAAGCGTCCGGCGGACATAATTCCGCCGGGTGGTTTCAGTCCAGGCCATAGTGATCTCCACCGAATCTTTGCAAATCCGAAGGACCCACAACTGGCTAAAATCATTCAGCTCTTTTTGGGGCAGCTTCTTAAAGATCAGCCGCGTCAAACACGATCTTTTTCAGGTGTACTCACCAACTTGGCAGCTGCCATGTTTGCTTTCTGAAGCGCATCTGCCATCGTTTTCCCGGACGCAATTTCCGCCGCCAGCACGCCAATGAACTCATCACCGGCGCCGTGGGTGCTTCTAGTATCGACCTTGACTGCTTCAATGAGGATTTCGTCCCCCTCGCGATTTACAAAGGCGGCACCCGCGCCACCTGCGGTTACCACAACCTCCGGAAAGACATTGGCCAGCGTCTTGGCAGCCTGCAGTGCGCCATCGAGCGTTTCGACGACGGGAAGTCCCGTTAGCATCTCGGCTTCGATGGCGTTCACGACGATGATATCAACGAGGCATTGAAGATCGACAGACAGCGGTCGTGCCGGCGCAGCATTGATTAGGATACGACCTCCGGCCCGTTTGACGGCTCTCGCCGCTGCGACATTGGCAGCATCCGGGATTTCGCTCTGCAAAACAAGCAGCGTCGTCCTGTCCAAAAGATCCCGGGCGGCTGCAACGTCTCCATCGCCAAGGGTGAGATTGCTTCCGGAGACAATGACTGCGCCATAGTCTCCTTCGGCATCGAAGATCGCCACGCTCATGCCGGTGGAGTGCGACGCATCGCGCCGAACGAAGGTGTGATCGACATTTTTACGATCGAGATTTTCAATGAGAAACCGCCCGAATTCGTCATCGGCAACCGCCCCAATCATCGACGTCGCAATACCCGTGCGTGCCGACGAAACGGCCTGGTTACCGCCTTTGCCGCCGCTTTTCGGATGCCATGATGTCCCCGTCACTGTTTCACCCTTGCGCGGCCGGGCCGGTCCCATCACGGCGATGTCGTAGTGGAGGCTGCCAAAGACGGTGACGAGGGGTGCAGTTGTCATGGGAGTCGATCTTTTCGTTTGGACGTGACGGCGGACATGGTCCGCTCGAGATTGCGTTCGGCAGCTTTGTAGTCACGCTGGGCAACGGCAACGAACACGGCGTCAAGAATATTGAGCTGCGCAATCCGCGCGGCGGCATTCTCGCCCATCAAAGGGGAACCTTGCGCTGTGGAACAAAGCACCACGTCGGCCGCCTGCGCCAACGCGGACGAGTTGTAGTTGGTGATAGCAATCGTGCGAGCGCCGTTTCGCCGGGCAAGCTGGATCGCCTCGATCACTGCCGTGGTATTGCCCGAATGGGAAAAGCCGATCGCAATGTCTCCGTCGACCAGCAGCGACGCCGACATCAGCATCATGTGCAAGTCATCGAAAACGCTGGCGCGCACGCCGATCCGCAGAAATTTGTGCGACACATCCCGTGCAATCTGCGCGGAGCCGCCCACACCATAGAAATCGCGCTGTTTGGCGCGATGGATCAGATCCGCCGCCCTGTCGAACGCCTCCATGTCGAGTATCGACAATGTTTCTTCCAGGGCGTTGATCGAGGTCCGAAAGACCTTTTGCACGATCTCCTGCGACGTATCGTCGACCGAGAGTTCCTGATGCATTTCGGCCGTGGGCTGGCGGTTATACTGGCTGACCGCCGCGCGGAAATCCCGATATCCGGCAAAACCAAGTTTCTTGGTGATCTTCACCACCATGGCTTCCGAAACACCGGCATCGTCGGCAATCTGTTTCAGCGATGTGTCGTCGCTGAAGTCGCGCAACGCAAAGACCGTATCGACCACCTTTGCTTCAAGCGGCGTCAGCAAGGGCATCATCATGCGGATACGCGGGCCGACGGCCTTCGTGTCGAAGTTTTCGGTATTCATTCTCGTCCCCTCGTGGCGCGATCGATCATCATCGCGACGAGGATTATAAGACCGGTTGCCAGCAGTTGATAGAAGGCCTGGACGTTCATCAACGTCAGACCGTTGCGCATCGTGCCGAGAATGATGGCGCCGAGGATCGTTCCCAGGATGCTGCCCTTGCCGCCCATCAGGGACGCTCCGCCGATGGCCGCGGCGGCAATCGCATCAAGCTCCCAGAGATTGCCGAGGATCGGTTCGGCAGCACCCAGGCGCCCGATCAATATCAGGGACGCAAGAGCGGCAAGTCCACCGGAGATCACGTAGGCCGTGATCTTGGTCCGGGCGATTGGGACACCGGCGACGTAGGCTGCTTCCTCATTACCGCCGACGGCCAGAAGATATTCGCCGATCGGGGTTTTCTTGAGCAAGACCCAGGCGGCCAGCGCCACGACGGCAACGATCAGAACGGGCATCGGAATACCGAACAGGTTTCCATTGAAGAGCGATCGAAAACCCGCCGGGATGCCAAGAACAGGATTGCCGCCCGTATAGATCAGCGCGAGTGCGCGGTACGTGCTCAACGTTCCGAGTGTGACGATGAAGGGCTGCAGCCCGACATAGGCGACCAGGACTCCGTTTATGAAACCGCAGGCCATGCCGATCCCGAGGCCCGCCAGGATCGCAAGCGGAACCGGGGTTCCGGAAAGAAGCAGGGTCGCCGTGATGACCGCCGATATCGCAGCGGTAGGCCCAACGGACAGATCGATACCGCCCGATATGATCACCAATGTCATGCCGAGTGCCAGACAGGCGTTGATGCTGGATTGCTGCAGGATATTGACGAGGTTGCGTTCCGACAGGAAGCCAGGGACCAATGTCGCAAACACCGCCATGATGACGACGAGGCCGATCAGCGTGCCGGCGTCTCTCAAAGAAAACGAGAAGCGGCCGAATGCGGGCGAGAGTTTCGTGTCGGCGGCGGCCGGTGAGTTGCTCATAACGTGTTCCTTTATTTCGTCCACGCCTAGGCGGCCGGAGCTGGCGTGCGGCCGGTATTTGCACCGGGAATGGCATGCGCCACGATGGCGCTTTCGGTGAGGTTAGCGCGCGCGATTTCCGCAGCAATCTGCCCGTCCCGCATGACAAGGACCCGATCGGAAAGCCGGATGACTTCCGGCAGTTCTGAAGAGACCACCACGATGGAATGTCCATCGGCGGCCAGCGCCTCGATCAGGTGATAGATTTCCGCCTTGGCGCCGACGTCGATGCCGCGGGTCGGCTCGTCGAACAGGAGAATCTGCGATTTGCTTGCCAGCCAGCGGGCGATGATCGCTTTCTGCTGATTACCACCGCTGAAGAGCCGGATCGGTCTGTCCAACTGGAAAGGCCTGAGATTGACGCGGCGCAGCAGGTCCTGAGCCGTGTTGCGCAACTTGCCGCCCTGAATGATGCCGGCTTTGGAGAAGCTTCCGAGCGAGGCAAGTGCCATGTTGATGGTGACCGAGCGGACGGGGATGATCCCCCCGCTTGCGCTCTTCAGGAACGAGACCAATGCCGGCCGAGATGGCGTCGCGGGGATTGCGCAGGTTCACGGTCTTGCCGTCTATGTCGATCGCGCCTGCCGTCAGTCTGTCAGCTCCCGCCAGAAGGCGCAGGAGTTCCGTCCGGCCGGATCCGACAAGCCCGGCGATGCCGAGAACCTCGCCACGGTGAAGTTTGAACGATGCGTCCCTGATTTTCGTCAGCGACGAGAGCCCCCGCGCCTCGAGTTTCACCGTCGCGGTCGCGTGTGAGACATGCTGCTCCTGCATCAGCTCGCGCCCCACCATCATTGTGATGACGTCCTGATGGGAAGCCGTCTGTACATCCACCGCACCGACAAGCTTGCCGTCGCGCATGACACTGGCGCGCTGGCAGATGCGGAACACTTCGTCCATCTTGTGCGAGACATAGATAATCGTCACGCCACTGGCCGATAGCTTCGTTATGACCTCGGCCAGCCGTTCGAATTCACTGGGGGTCAGGCTGGATGTCGGTTCATCCATGGCGATGATCCTGGCGCGGTCGAGCAATGCCCGGGCAATCTCGACGATCTGGCGCTGCGCCACCTTGAGCGAAGAGATTGGGGCTGCGGGATCGATGCCGGGTTCGATCATCGACAATGCTTCGGCAGCCCGCCGCTCCTGCTCTCGTCTCGAGACGAACAGCCCGCCCACGGTCGTCAGCGGATGACCGAGGAACATGTTTTGTGCGACACTCAGATGCGGTACCTGCTGCAGTTCCTGGTGGATCATGGCGATGCCGGCCCCACGCGCATCCATCGGTTTGCGAAAGGAGACATTTTCGCCGTCGACAAACATCGACCCGGAGGTTGGGCGAAAGACGCCAGACAGGATGCGGAGCAGCGTCGATTTTCCCGCGCCGTTTTCACCGAGGAGTCCATGGATTTCGCTGGGCGCGACGTCGAAGGAAACGTCGGACAATGCGTTCACGCCCGGGAAGCTCTTGGATATCGCTTCGAATCTCAGTCTCGGTGTCATTGCGTCACCCTTCCATTCGCAAGAGATGCCGGCCAGAACGGCCGGCATCTTCGTCAGTTGGCGATCACTTCGCAGCAGCTGCGTCTTCCATCAGCACGGCACGGACATCGACGCCCTCGCCCTGGTAGCGGGCGACATTGTCCTTGGTGATGAGCGCCTGCGGCGTGGCGACGACGCGGGGCAGTTTCTGGCCGGCAACAAGACGCAAGGCGGCTTCAAGAGCTACCTCGCCCGTCAGCACCGGGAAGCTGTCGACGGTGCCCGTCAATTCGCCGGCCTTGATCGACGTATAGGCATCGGAAATGCCGTCCGTGCCGAACACGGCAACCTTGTCCTGCAGGCCGGCCGCCTTGACCGCCTCGACGATGCCGAGCGCCATGCCGTCATTGTTGGCATAAAAGCCGATCAGGTCGGGATGCTGCTGCAGGATGTTGGTTGCGGCGTCATAGGATGTCTGGCGATCCCAGTTGCCCGGAACGCTGGCGACGACTTCGAACTTGCCGCCTTCGCTGATCGTCGACTTGAAGCCATCCGTACGCTGGACAGCGGCGTAGACACCGGCCTGGCCCTCGACGATGGCGACCTTGCCGCCCTCTGGACGATTCTCGATGAACCATTTCGCCACGCGCACGCCGTTGTCGCGCTGGACGTTGCCGACATAGTGCTCCGCCTGCGGAATGACGGCATCGTTGACGTTGACGACCGGAATGCCGGCAGCCTTCGCCTGTTCGATGACCGGCTGCAGGTTCGCATCGGTCTGCGGCGAGACTAGCAGGACGTTATATCCCTGGGTGATCAGCCCCTCGGCAATGGTCAGCTGACCGAGCTGGTCGCCTTCGCTCTGCGCTGCCTGATAGACCACCGGCACGCCAGCCTTGTCGCCGAACTTGGTGTAGCCTTCACCCAGCGAGCGCCAGTATTCGTTGGTCAGCGTCTTGGACACGGCACCAGCCTTGGTGCCTTCCGGCAGCTTGGGAAACGCGCCGAGCTTGGCTTCGAGCTGCGACCAGTCCATGCGGTCCTTTTCGGTGTCGGAGTTGAGTGGTGCAAGGTCCTGCGCGACGGCGGCGCTGAACAGGAAACTGGCAGCCAGACCTGCGGCAACGGTCGTCTTCAAAAATGTCTTCATCGGTTCCTCCCGAGTGTGAAATTCACACGCCGTCCGGCGTGCTGCGGTGTTGGAGTTCAAGCCCTCGCGCCAAGCATCGCTTCTTGAATGATGGATTGGGCGGAGACGGCATCCTGACGGTCAATCGCACCAGACAGGCGATTGTCCTGCTCAAGGCGGTCCACGACATCAAGCATCCGCTTGACTGTCTGGATGTTCACCTCGCATTCGTGGACCGGATCGAGACCGGTCATATCCGGGAATGTGTCGAAATAGATCGCGCCGTCATAACCGTCCTTGCGGATCTGGCGCAGCAGTTCGATCGTCTGTTGTGTATGAACGGCGCCGACCATCAGCCCATCGTCACGCTTGGCATAACCGTCGTTGAGATGGACGCCGAGCACCCGGCTGTAGCGCGCTATCAGCGCCGCCGCGAAGGCCGGCTGCTCATCGGCATAGAGCACGTGGGCGAAGTCCAGCGTCACACCAAGATTGGGGAGGCCGATTTCCTTGATGGCCAGCAGCGTCGTGGCGCAGTCAGGCATCAGGCTATAGGAGCGCGGCTCGTTCGGCTTGTACTCGATGCTGATCTGGCAATCGGGATCATGCTCGCAAACTTCACGAATTCCCGAAATCTCGTGTTGCCACAAGGTTGCATAGTCGGCCTGGAACGCGTAATCGAACCCATCCTGCCCGAGCCAGATGGTCATCAGATTGCTGCCGGCTTCACGGGTCGCGTCGATCCCCTTCTTCGTGAGGTCGATGGCTTCACGGCGAACCGCTGCATCAGGGTTGGTGAAGGCGCCAATCTTGAAAGCAGGATTGGTGTAGTAACGCATCGCAAAGCCGTTGATCGCAAGGCCCATGTCCCCGATCTGCCGTGCCAATTCGCTCGGATCTTCGGAGACGTGATCGGGATAATTGAGATCGAGATCCGTCAATCCATCGACCTTTGCAGCACGGGCGACCATCTGCTTGACACTCGGCTTCCCGGAAAGATCAGGCCATTCGGCCTGCGGCCGGGAGGCAAAGGAGTTGAGGCGGGTGGCGAATTTCAATGGGGTCACTGGACTGGGCTCACATCGTTTGGCGTTGCGATCTACTTCACACAATAATATTATTTTGTAAAGTTGTGAAATGTTGTGCGGCGCACCAATTCGGGCGAACGTGCTCGTCTTCGGTCGGCAAGGGAGGCGCCGCGCTATTTCACCGCGCCCGCCGTCAGGCCCTTAACGATGTAGCGCTCGAGGAATATGCCGATGAGCACGAGCGGGAGAATGGCAGCACTCGCGATCGCTGCCATCGACCACCAGTTGATGCCTTGCGATCCGGTCTGGCTTGCGACCATCACCGGCAATGTCTTGGCATCGGTACTGGTCAGAAGAGCTGCGAAAAAATACTCGTTCCAGCAGAGAATAACGGACAGGATGAAGGCTGCGACCATACCGGGCAGCGCAATGGGCACGACGATCCGCAGGAACGCGCCCCAGATCGAGCAGCCATCGACAAGCGCCGCCTGCTCCAGCTCCAGAGGGATCGTGTCGAACTGGTCGCGCATGATCCAGATGACGATCGGCAGCACCATCAGCGTGTAGACCAGGATGAGGCCGACAAGCGAGTCCAGCAGCATCAGTTGTTTGTAGAGAACCAGGAAAGGCATCGCGAGCACGACCGGTGGCAGGATGAGCTGCGACAGGAAGAAGAAGGAGATGTCCTTGTTGCGCATCCAGAGGAATTTGTAGGAAAACCGGCTGAGGCCGTAGGCCGCAAGCGATCCAATTATCACGGCGAGAAGCGAGGCGCCGGCCGACGCGACGATGCTGTTGAAGAAGCGCCGAATGAACTCGTCGCGCACGGTCGATTGCTCAAAGATCGTGTCGGGCGACAGGCCGAGCGAACGCCAACCTTTCCAGTCCGGCGTGAAATCCACGAAGGGAATGAGATGGCCCTGGGTCACGTTCACCGCGGTCTTGAACGACGTCGTTACCGTCCAGTAGATCGGAAACAGGGAAACGAAAGCCCAAAAGACCAGGGCGGCATAGATCAACATGCTGCGCGTCATGAAGCCGGGCACCGCGAAGCTAAGACGTGCGGGCGTTTCTGGACGTATTGCCTCATGTGCTGTCGACATCGTGTCAGCCCTCAGTTTGTTCTTTGCATCCACCGGCTTGCCCATTTCAGGATGAGCGCGACGAAAACGATGATGATGACGAGATAGACTTCGGCGAGCATGGTGCCGTAGCCGACGTTGGAACGGTCCCGGTATTCCCGGAAGATGAAACTCGATACCGTGTCCGTCGCGCCACCCGGGCCGCCTGCCGTGACATTGATGACGATGTCGGCGAGTTTCAGCTCGAATATGATGCGCAGGATCAAGGCGGTCATGCTCACCGGCAGCATCAGGGGGAAGGTTATCTCCTTGAACGATTGCCAGCCGGTGGCGCCATCGACCCGTGCCGCCTCCTTGATTTCCGCGGGCAATGCCTGCAGGCCCGCCAGCAGCAGAACCATCATGAAGGGAATGGAGACCCACGCATCCATGGCCATGATTGACAACCGCGCCAGCCAGGGGGTCGAAAAGAAGGCGGGATTATCCCAACCCAGATAGCGCGCCAGTGTCGCTGCGGGACCGAAACGGTACTCCATCAGCGACTTGCCAATCATCCAGCTGACAGCGACCGGGCTCAGCATCAATGGCAGCAGAAAAGCGACGCGGAAGAACTTGCGGGCCTTGATCTCCGCGTTGAGGAGAAGAGCCAGGCCGAAGGCGATCGCATATTGAATGAGAACCGCCAGAACATAGTAGACCATGTTCAAGAGTGCATTCCAGAAATAGGCATCAGCCAAAAGCGTGCGCAGATTGTCGAGGCCGTTGAAGCGTCGTCCCTCGACCGCACTGAGGTTCCAATCGGTAAACGCGATGTAGAGGCCAAAGATGGTCGGAAAGATCACCATGGCGACGGTAAAAAGAACCGCCGGAAGGATGAAGGCCGCACGCTCGCCCGCCTCACCGCGGATCATCACCTGGGAGACGCCGAAGACCGCCGCCCAGATGAGATAGACGTAGAGGAGAGGGCGCCAGCTCTCAAAGCCCAACGCGGTGACGCCCATGGCATCAAGCGACTGAAGCGCCAGGACGGCGAGGAAAGCGACGGTCGCGAATGCCAGCATAGCCCTGCCGAGCAGGACATGTTTTCCGGCAGGAGCAGCACGGCGCGCTGCAAACGGTTCGTTCGTGACCAGCGTCATTGACTGAGACATGGCAGCAGACCCTCACGGCCGAAGTTTGAAAATTGTCTCTGCGGTTCCGGCGGCATGGGAGAATCATGCCGCCGGAACCCCGCAGGTGAGCCTTTGAGGCGATTGACCTCAGGCTCAGGCGCCGAGCGATGCCTTGTAGAGGGCTATCTGCTTGTCGCGGCCCAGCTGGTCGGTGATCTTCTCCCAGGCAACGGCAATCGCATCCGCCCCCTCCTGGGCTGTCATCTGGCCGGCGAAAACCTTGGCCAACTCGTCTTCCGCGACGCTATAATATTGGAAGATGCCGGGGATGCGCGGCTCGATGGCAGCATTGGGGTGATTGTACGAGTTTGACTGCGAGGCGAGGTAGCTCGAGATGAAGGCTTCGTCGTAGCCAGCCTCGACCCATTCCCTCGTTTCGAACTGGCTCTTGCGATAGCACTGGAAGCCGGACGGATATGCTGCCATCCACAGAGCCAGATCCTTGCCGCCGAGATGGGCGGCGGCGCTCCAGGCTGCCCTCTTCTTTTTCGTCGCTGTCGACCCGGGCCATGACATAAACGCCCCATCCGAGGTAGGCCATGTTCGGGGCGTGGTTCGGACCGCTCGGCAGCTTGTCCCATTGGCCGGTCTTCGAATTATAGACGTCATCCGAACCGGGCAGGATATCGAAGGCAACACTGTCGCCGATCACCGACGTGTCGCTGGTGCGCGCGCCCGAACCGACATCGCCCCACCAGGAAACCATGGATCCGGTACCAGCCAGGAACTGCTGGAAGGCGGTGGTGCCAGGGTCGGCATTGAGCTGATCGCCAGACTCCGACGGCAACGCGTCGATCACGTCCTGAATGGCCCGGACCCAGGCCGGGTTGTTGATCCGCGGCTTCATCGTATCAACGTCGAAGAGCCAGGCCTTGTCGTCCGGATGCTTGGCATAGGCGGTGGCGCGGCTGCCGAGGAAATAGAAGCCGAACCCACCCCAGGCTTTCGGCGCATCGAGATAGCCGATCGCTTCCAGGCCGCCGATCGTCTTGCCCTTGAGAAACTTGGTGACTTCCTGAACCTTCTGCCAGGTCTTGGGCACGCCCCACTCGCCCTCGTGCCCCTCGTCCTTCCAGGCCTTTGCCAGATCGGCATCGGTAAAGTAGTCGGCGCGGTAGTTGAAGTTGTGGCAATCGCCATCAACCGAGATACGATACGTCTTGCCGTCCCAGGTTCCGACCGGCGCCTTGAGGTAGTCGACATAGTCGTCCATGTCGATCTGGGCTTTGACCCAGTCCGGCATCTCCGAAGCCAGGCCCTTGCCGCAGACGTCGCCCTCAAACGGCGCGCCCATTTCGAGAATGTCGAAATCCACCGTGCCGGTGGCGATGGCCTGCTGCAAACGCGGATTGTAATCCGCCTGCGCCAGATCGATCCACGAAATCTTGGCGCCGGTGTAGTCTTCCCAGGATTTCAGGAAGCCGCGGAAGATCACATTGTGAAGATTCTGGTTGTTGAGACCCATGAAAGACAGTTCGACGCCAGCGAATTCACCCTGCTTCACGCTGCTCTTGGTCGCGCCGAGGCACAGTCCCCCGACCTTCTGCCAATCCGCATCGGTCGGCGACCCTTTGCCGACGCCGGGAATCTGCAGGATCTGGCTGCGCAAGGACGCGTCCTGCGCGCTGGCGCTGCCGACAGCACCGAGAATGGTGCCGGCGGCGGCAAGAGCCCCCAGACTGGCGCCGGTCTTCAAAATGGCGCGGCGGCTCAGGCCGATCGCCATCATTCTCTCGAAATCACTGACTTTCATAATTCACTCCTCCCGTTGAACAAATCACCACACGTGATGGGTATCGGCCGAGCCCCTGCGTCGCGGAGCATCGGCGAAGCGGCCCTCAATCGAGCCGCAATCCGGTTTTCAGATCGAAAAGATTCACGGATGCCGGGTTTGGCGACATCGCCATTGGCTGGCCGGATTGATCCTCCACCCGGTCGCGAAAGACGCCGATGACCTTCTGGTTGCCGATCCGGGCAAAGACCTGCGTCTCCGATCCCGTCGTCTCCACGACAGTGACGTTGGCCGTCACTTCGCCGCCAAGTGCGAAATGCTCCGGCCGGATGCCGTAGAACGCGGGTCGGCCGTCGGAGCCTTCCGGTGCGCGAACAAGCGGCAGCCGGATACCGTCGTCGGTCTCGAAAAGGGTGCCCCGGATGTCCGGATGAGGCCTTTGAGCAGGTTCATCGACGGCGAGCCTATGAAACCGGCAACGAAAGTGTTGGCCGGCTTGTCATAAAGCTCGAGCGGCGAACCAATTTGTTCGACGCGTCCGTCCCGCAGGACAACGATGCGATCCGCCATCGTCATCGCTTCGACCTGGTCATGGGTGACATAGATCATCGTGGTCGCAAGCCGCCGCTGCAATTCCTTGATCTCTGCGCGCATCTGCACCCGCAGCTTCGCATCCAGATTGGAAAGCGGTTCGTCGAACAGAAACACCTTGGGGTCGCGGACAATCGCCCGTCCCATGGCGACACGTTGTCTTTGGCCTCCGGAGAGTTGACGCGGATAGCGCGAGAGATAGGGAACGAGATCGAGGATCTCGGCCGCTTTCTTCACCCGTTCGTCGATATCCGCCTTGGGCTCTCCACGCATTTTCAATGCGAAGCCCATATTCTCGGCGACGGTCTTGTGCGGGTAGAGAGCGTAGCTCTGGAACACCATGGCAATGTCGCGATCCTTTGGCGGCAGATCGTTCACCACCTGGCCGTCGATGCGAATATCGCCGAATGTGATCGGCTCCAGGCCCGCGACCATGCGCAGAAGCGTGGATTTGCCGCAGCCCGAAGGGCCGACCAGGACCACGAACTCGCCATCGGGTATTTCCACCGAAACCCCGTGGATAACGGTCAGACTTCCGTAGGCTTTGCCGACGTTCACGATATCCATAGATGCCAATGCGAACTCCTCCCCGTGCGTCGCGCTCCTCACGACGTTTGATCGTCCCTCCAGAAGGAGGCGGTAGTTGTCGCATCCAGCCACAACCACCGCCGTCCGGTCCGCCCTGGGAGGGTCGTCATTCGGTTAGAAACTTCACATAATAACATATTTTTGTAAAGTCGTTTATCTACGGGTTCGAAATTATTTTATTCCGCCTCTTATTCTCGCAGCCTCTTCCGGCATTGTCCCAGGAGCAACAGGCCAATACCTCCCGCCATCCGATGGAGATGTACTGTTCATCCCGCAAAGCAGGATTTGCAAACATCACAATTAGAATATATTCTGTGAAGAATGTGCCTGCAGCAAGGGAGATACCGGGTGCTAAAAAGAATAGATCCGCTCATCAACGCTGAACTGATCCACGCGTTGATGTTGATGGGACACGGAGACCAATTGGTCCTATGCGATGTCAACCATCCCGCCCAGACCATCGCTCGACAGACGACCTATGGCCGCCTCATTGACGTCTCTGGCTGCGGTCTCGTGCGCGCAGCGGAAGCAATCCTAAAGCTCTTTCCGCTCGACACATTTATTGACGCACCTGTGAAACGGATGCAGGTTGTCGGGGATCCGGAAAAGCAAATGCCAATCTTTTCCGCCATGCAGACGGTTGTCGATTGCGCTGAGGAGCGAGCGGTCGAGATGGAGGCGTTGGAACGCTTCGCATTTTACGAGGCGGCGAAAAACTCGTTCGCAATCGTCAGAACCTCGGATCCCGGTCCGTACGGATGCTTCATTTTCAGCAAAGGTGTCATTTAGTCGAACTGACCGCCTTGAACGGATCAGAACCGTCACCCCTGTTGTTACAACTTCCATCCGTGTCAAATTCTCTAGCCCGGACATGAGCTTGGTCTGGGTTAACCGGCCGATTCGGGGCCGATAGCGAACTGGTCACTTTTGGTGTCAGCGGATGGACAGCAGATGCGCTTTGAGACTATTCGCTCGTGCCGCGCGAGCCAATTCGTCTATATTCTCGAACCGACGACTTTACCGCTTCCTTTAACCCCGCACCGCTTGAGCCTCGGGAACGACATTGAGCATGCCAAAGCGCTTCAGTCAGAAACTGCACTTCGAGCATCGAAAGCGCGATGTCTGGGTGCCCATTACTTCTTCTGGAGGAAGTGGCCAACTATCGCCACGGTTACGCCGACGCCAATCAACGCCCACCCGATCCACGCAGCGATCTCCGGGAGATGCAACTCGACTTCAAAGACTTGAGCGGCCATGGCTTCGACCACGATCTGCCCCCAACCGGTAAGCGAGGTCGCTCCAAGTATGGCGATGCTTGCACCAAGCTTCAACACGCTGCTACCGAGACGCCACCGCATGAAGTCCAGCGCTCGATCTAAAACGTCTCTAGGTGCTACCGCCGAATTCACATTGGTGAGGTCGATGGTGATGACGTCTACGTCATCGATTAACGGTTCTCTTGGCTCGACGGTTTGCCAATGGTCCTCCACCTCCTCTTTCGCTTTGGTGAGGTCAGGCTCCTGCGCCCAAGGCCATCTCCATCCCTGGTTCCGGGCCGTTCGGATTAGGGCAAAGGTCCTTCGGCGAGAGCTGGATTGACCTTCCTCAGGTTTCAGCCAAGTCTCGGTGTCGACCTGATTTCCATATGGAACCACGGCGCAGCACACTCGATGCCGGCTAGCGTGGCCGATGTCGACGACATCCAACCATTTGGTGCCGTTTTTGTGGAGCACTGCGTAAGAAGAGCACCTTGAACCCGACATTGCCGACGCCAAGTAGGCTGATGCGGCTTCAGTATTTCCGACGTTCATCGCCTCCCCAGACAAGTTCCGCGCGACCTCCGCACCTTGCTTGATCTGCAAGAGCCGAAGCAACGCGGTCTCCGCCAGTTGGTCAGGCGTTCGTGGGTTACGCTCGAAATTAATTGCCAGGAAATGGACATCGTCCATGGCAAAGGGTTCGATATCCCCTTCGCGCAATGCCTTTTCGTTCAGCAAACGTCGCAGCCAGGGGCGTTCGGGCTCGGCCTCGACAATGGCTTTGAGGGCTAGGAAAGCCTCCTTGCCGCGCGCGTCCCGCAATCTCTCCAGGATCGAGTCCCTCGCCTCCTGCGCATGGTCCCGCAAATCAGGGCTGTAGGCACCTGAGTTGCCGCGGGAGATGTCTTCAGAGCGGCGAATATGCCGATGGAGGATCTCATGAAGCGAGGCCAACGACAAAGGCTGGAGGAAGCCTTCCCTAGCGATCCCAGGTTCATCGAATCGATTGCCGAACACTCGGACGGCAGTTCGCATTGCCAAGTCAGTGGCTTCTTTTTGTTCAGTGAGCTCAAACGCTCTTCGAAGGCGGCGATCGCAGCATCAGCGTCGACGCCTATCCACGAGGCGAACCAGTGGCCGGGATTTGCGGAAGTCGGGTCGAGAGCATGGGAGCGTGCCATGGCGGCGAGTTGCCCGTCAGCGACGCTCGAGCCCTTTAGGATCTTCAGTATGCTGCCCAGTGCCTTGGCGCTCTGAGGTTCACCGGATACGAGCAGGCTCAGAAGCATCGGCCCAAGCCGGCTCCATGCCCATTGGCCGGTCCAACTAACATCGCTGAGGATATCATCGCCCGTTCTATCCTTGGGCAGAGAGAATGCTTCGTACCGTATCTGCACAAACAAGAAGTCGGCCACGACCTGAGGATGGTGCTCGAACAGTGTGGCGAACCAACTCGGGAACCCATTCAGTTCCGAGACGGCATAGCGGGCCGCAATCTCGACCTCCTCGGCAGCCAAGGTTGCCAATACCGCCATCGACTCCGATGTTTCGATCTCCAACCCGGTCAAGCCAAGAATGGTGGAGAAAGGCGTCTGATTGTCGGGCGCTCCCTCATTGTGGAGCTGAGGCCGGTTGTGGCGCCAATACCCTCGTGCCGCATCCCGGAACATCTCGGCCACCGAGTCTCCGAACTGCTCCCTTAATGAGCTCCAATCGTAGTCCGACCATCGGTTCGCGACATCTCGCCGGTCGCGCATACGGTGAAAGAGGTAGTGAATCGCACGCTGATCTGCAGCGCTTTCGGGATGCGCGGCGAGATTGCTGCGAATGCTGCCCAAGTTGGCCGAGAGGTACTCGCGCGAGCGGGCAAGATTGGCCGTCTCCTGCTCCTTCTGCTTGTCCTGGCGTTTCGCTCGCCGTCGCTCGTTGGCCCGGTATTGCTGCATCTCCGGGTCTGCCAGCGGGTGCAGAAACAGGTGCAGCCGGGCCGCAAGCTCCAGGTCGACGGCTGCTTTTTCAGCGCGTTGAGCCGCTTGCGAGGGCGCCCGTTCGTCCGATAGAGCTCGAACGCCAGCGACAAGGCAACCATCCGATCATCCATCAACGCTCTGGAAGTGATGGCGTCCAATGCGACGTTGAAATCATCACCGGTGAACTTCCACGCCGCTCCGAAATTGCTGGGACGCCACCATTCCAATAGCCGCTTGCCTGGGGCCATCTCGGCGCGCATTTGCTCGACGTCGTACCAGAATTGAGCCCAATTGAGCTCGCTCCAGTCCGCGACAAGTCCGGTAAGCTCGTCTCTCTCCGCGGTCACTCCCTCGCTCTGGTAGATTCGGGCCGCACTGACCTTTCTGATGATCGACAGCGCCACTGGCGAGAATGCCGCAGGACTGCGTTCGAGGATGAGCCGCTCTACAGCACGGGCCGCCGGAGCAAGTAGCCATTCGAAGCGTATCGAAATGTTGTTGTATCGGCGCTCCACCACCGGCGAGCGGCTAAGGAGGGCCGCCATGCCGTCGATCAGATCCGGGAGGGCGTCGGGGGTGACGCGACCGACGAACGCTTTGGCTTCGGACGCCAGATAATCGACGCTGTGCTTCCGCTTCGGCTCTGCCCGTTCCGCCGCGGAGAGGAACCAGGCCACGTCACCCGCAGAACCACCAAGGCCAGAGAGGATTTCCGCCACTTGGCGCCTGGGTCGTTCACCCGGCCCTAGGAGGAACTCCGCTCTGACGGCGGCCAAGGTCTCCTCGTCGGCAATGCTCCTGAGTGCCTTGAACGCCGTCAGCTTTCTGTGGCCATGATCGGCGATATTGGTAGCGAACTTGAGCACCTCCGGCAGTGCGGCGCGGAGCCGTCCGAGCCATACCATTCGGAGCAAGAAAGGGGCGATTTCCTCATGGTCCGCGTATTGCCGCAGGAGGCTTCTGACGTCTTCAGCCAGGTCATCGTCGGCGAAACGCTGCACAGCAGCGTAGTCCAGGGCCGATCGGCCAGAAGCGCCGTCAGCCAGCAGCTCGCAAACTTCGGCGAGGATGCGTCGGCGATCATCGAGTGGGAGTCGACCTGGATCTCCCCTTCAAAGACCACCTCTGGCGCCAACTCCATCACGCGCGAGCGGATACCGTGATCCTGCGCCACCAACCAGGGCAGCACCGGACGAAGCAGTGGAGTTGCGATCTCGATGCCGAATTTCTTCCGGAAAAGAGCTGTTCCGACCCAAGCCGGGAGGGGGCTTTAGCAAGGAGATCTGCAAACCACTCCGCTGCAAGGAACTCGCGCACCGATCGATGATGGAAACGAACCGTTCCGTAGATCGCGGGATCGAAAATGGGGCGCTGAAGGAGAATGCCGATCTCTGCGCTGCTCCAAGAGGGCAGGAGTCCTGACGCGTCGATACCCTCATCGAGCCCGGAGGCACCGTCAGGAACTCGAATTACCTGAACACCGCTCAAGGTCGTCGCAGCGGCCAGCGTCCGAGCCCCTTCGCGGGCGCGTTCCGGGGAGAGCTTCGCCGCTTCTGCGCGGGTTTGGTCGCGCTCGGTCAGTCGCCGGGCCACATTGGCGGACATCATCTCCCAGCGAGTCCCGATCCGACCGTTCTCGCGCCAAAACTGAACGACGTCTTCCAGATCCTGTGGGCGACGAGCGAAAGCAGTCGCGTCCTTTCGTTCGATCTCCTCAAGGAAGGCGTGGGTATTGCTGATGCCTTTGGCTGCCGCGAACTTGCCGATCTGCACGTCGGTCAACTCCTCGAGTCCGACAACCGCGAAACCGGGGGCGATCTCTTCGGCCTTGCCATCTGCATCTTCGACGGTCTCGAACCCATCTTGGGTGCTGTCGTCCGGGTTCTCGACGATGGTCCGGCGCCCTGATCTCGGCGTAGGGTGCGGAAGCAGGTCGCGACACAGGACCAAGTCGGTCACGGGGCGCCATGCGCCGATGCGACTTGTCAGGATGATGTGCGCCCTGCTGCTCGCACCGACGGTTGCGAGGATGTACGACATGCTTAAGACGGCGAGCTCGAAGTCGGCGGGGTGGCGGAGCCGGGCTTCGTCTACCGAGTCCAGCAGCAGCCAACCTTCCTCACCACCAGCGAGCCAGTCTTGAAACGACTTGTGCATTCCTGGTTCGAAGGCCAGTTCGAAGTGGTTGGCAACCCGTTCGAGACGAATGAAGAAAGCCGGCTTGCCGTCAGCGCGCAGTCGTCGTGCAAGATCTTCGATTTCGCGTGTCTTGCCTGCACCGGCCACTGCAAGGACGATTACCCGCATTTCGCTGATGAGTTGGCCCCATGTACGGCCCCGCCCGCGTCCCAACATACTCTGTAGGTCGGTGTCATCTGAGAGACCGTTTCCCAGTGATATGTCGCTCAGAGTTCGTCCGAGATCCACGAAATCAGAGGAAACGCCAGTCAAGGGAATCAGTGCGTTAGTCATGGCCAACAGCTAGCATAGTTTCGGGTATTTGCAGTATTGAGGTAACGAGTAGTGCACAACTTGCTGCAACCGACCGCTGCCAATCAAAGCTGCCGCTTATTGCCCACCAAGTCTAATGTGTACCTGCGATAAAGTCAGAAGTTAGCTTGCTTTATGTTGAGAAATTACGGCTGCAGTGGAGCGAGGGGAAAACAAAAGGGGAGGAACCGATCAGTGCGCAAGAATTGAAGGGCCGCTTTACGACAAGAAATAATCCCGTGCGAATGGCTTAAACGAAGGAGAAAGGCCGTCGTTGAACGCAATAACCGTAAATGTCAGCAACGGGCGCGACACCTGACGAACCTTAAAGCTCTTGAACAGATTCAAACTAGAGACCGGTGAATAGATTGCTGATAGCAATAGGATTCCAACCTTGAACAGTCATCGTAACGTTCGGCCTTGCTACCAACTTCCTGTATGCTCGGTTTGTCAAATCTCTCCGCGGCAAGGCAATGTCCTAAAGCACTGGTGAAAGTCATTCAGTCCTTCGGCGAATCCCGGTTTGAGGGAGACGCCAGGCCGAACCTTCGAGCCACTCCCGATAGATTTCGAGCTCCTCTGTGAAGCGCTCGGCATGGTCTTTGAATTCGTCAAACAGATAGGATCCCCAAGCTCCGTCGTGAATTAAGTCAACCGAACTAGCCCAGAGCTGGTCGCCGAACATAGTGCCCAACCCAGTTGCATCCAGTCTTGCTCCCCCGAAAGGATAACGGAGGTACCGCGAAAGCCTATCGAAAAACCTCGCAGCCTGAAACTCTCGCAGCGACGAACTTTCCACCGCGGCCACGAAAGGGGCTGGATAGATTTGGCCCACATCGGTTTCCATTTCGTTGAAGTCGACTGAAATTAGCAACCTCCGAAGAACACAAATTCCATCAACGACGTCCCAAGGCTGATCTATCGACTCTGTCTCGTTCATATTTTCTAGCGTCTGCTCTTGGTAGAAGTCCTTAACGGTCTTGACCATTCCTTTCACAGACCCCTTCAAGCTGTAGGCAAATATACCCTTGAATATCGGCTGTTCGTTTTCATACACATGGCGCTTGACAGCGCTTAAGCCCACTAAAGCTTCGCGGAGAGTTTTTGTGCTGAGTGTTGATTTGACCTCGATCACGGCCCTAACGGACTCTTCGGGGACCACCACCAAATTACCTGCTTGGAACAATGGGGAATATTCAATCTGGTCATAGATGATAATGTCCAACTGCTTACCACGGCCGAAAATAAACCCCGTTGCGGCGTGAAAGCGCTTCGGAATATGCTTCTGCAGGAGCTCTCGAAGCAATTCTTCACGGTATGAACCCACAGTCGGCCCATGGCTAACTAGCTGGCCGATCCTCTCTGCCTGCATTGCAGTTTCGTGTGCAAAAGATGCGGCATAAGAACTTTTTGCCTCGGTCATTCTCCCTCTCGCAGTCAAAGAGAAATAGTAGATTTCAGCTTTCGGCTTTGCTTCTAGATAGCCGGCTCCCGTCAACAGCCTGAGGCATCCCCGTATCAAGGTCTCTGGAAACTTTGTGCGCTCGATTAACGAAGCCTCAAGATCAGGCTGTTGTAATTTTCCGCGCTCGCCTAAGATCTTTGAAGAGAGATCGCGGACCGCGTCGTAGTTCGACCAGCCGCTTGATCCACGTTGCGGCCGAAAGATTGCCGCCTTCATGTCAAGATCCGAGAGATTGTAGGTCTTGAAGGTCTCTTCGCTCATCTCCATCGCCCTGCCCTCTGGACCTACGTCAGAGATTGTGAACTGACGCTGTTTGTCCCAGCAGTCAGTCGTTAAAATAAACACATCTCCGCGTTTCATTCTCACTCCCGTCAACCTGGAAAACATCCGATAGAAGTTACCCGATTCGCAGCGTTACAATGCTTATCATTGCCATACCCGACACCATTGTCGAACCTGTGCGTCATCCACTTACTTACCCCCGAAAACAAATTTAGTCGTTCACTTCTGTCCATCGATCCGCGACGAGTGTTGGATTGCGCGGCGGATGTGCCCGGCCGCCGTGGCTACGGCGGCCCAACCATGATGGGGCTGACGATCGCGATGGGTTTGAACTCCCCAGCGTCTGCGATCGCCCATATCGAGGATTTCACGCCGGCCGGTCGCGACACCTCGGAGTCAGAAAAGGCGGCAAATACCGCCTTCCCCGTCGACCTCTAATTGGAGTTCTCCGATCGATCACACGCTGCCGCTGCAGATGATCACGATCTGGCAGCATAGACGGCAACTGGCCTGGAGGTACGGCGTGATCACCGGGAGTGCGGCTAAGCCGACGATACTGGTCGCCGCCGTGCCGTAAAAAACGCGCTTGAGTACCGCTCGGGCGAGCGCCTGGGCTGCAAGTGTGATGACGGTGTTGGCGACTTTGGTGTCCAAGATGGCTTTCATGCCCTTCTTTAGGGCCTCGAGAAACCTGCGCATGTGGCAACTCCATTATTTGAGTTTGACCGCGGGGAATTCCGTGGCCACTCGCTTTTTGCGAACAGTCTGATCAAAGCTCGTTTTTGGAACGCCGTCTGGCGTGCGCAGGCAGGGTTTCGCCGCGTGCCTAGACCCTCCCAGAGGCCCAACAGGGGCGCTGCCTCATGGCGCATCGCCGTATTCGGACACCCCCGCTGATCGGGTCTAAAGACGAGTAAGCCCCTTTTAGGAGGGTCATAACCGACCTAAATTGAAAGTGCTGCGAACGTCTCGCGAGAGCGTCTGCATCCTATGAGAGGAGACATCATGAGCAGCATGACGGTTATCGGCCACCTTCGAGAACTTCGTTTTCGACACTCCACCTTGGAGGAAACCGTGGCATCTATTGGCACGGATCCGAAATTCTTCAGAGAAGTGACGACCTTGCCAAGGCGTGCAGCGCGCTGCAAACCCGGTACGCTTAGGAATATTGCGTTGGTTCATGCCGAGAAATGCCCTCGGCTTCTGCCGAGCGATTATCTGAATCGGGAACGCTTGGCATTCAGCCGTGCCAAAGCCAATCCAGGCTCCCCGAGCTTGTCGACGCAATTATACGGCTTGAAGGCTGGTTGAACGACTACAAAGACGTCAAGAGTCCTGTTCTCCGCCTGCAGCACGCTTACATGCGTGTCCTTGCGAATTTCTCGAAGGCTCATCACTCCGCCAAGAAGGCGTCGTGGTTCGGCGGCGCTGAGACATGGCCGCTGTGGTTTCAGAAGGCAGAAAGCATCGCATCCGATGCCATTGCTCTCGCCGACGAGATGCTCGCCTCGGAGATTGACCCTGAAAAGCGGAGCGAGACGCTCCGCCTGCAGACGCTGCTGTTTGTCAACTGGGTTCAGATCATCCAAGAACAGGCAAAAGCCGGATACAAGGGCGCCGACGGTGTCGTTCGCACCCCGGAAAGCAGCGTCTCATTCTTCCGGGCGAATAACGTTCTCGGGAAGATAAGGAAATTCCTCGAGGCCCATCCCTGGATTTTCCAGCTTGCCGTAAATGGTCTGGAAATCGCGTCGACCTGCGAGTCCGATGATAACGCACGCTGGTTTTACGGCGAGCTAAAGAAGTGCGATCCCGGCTTCGCCGATTTCGACTACAGCCCAGGCGAATGCCCGTCGATTTCCGCAGAGCCCGGCATGTTCTGGTTTGCGACCAAATATCGCGAGCAATTTCACACCGACCAAGGAAAAGCGTAATGACCAAGGGTATCGGCACTAGCGTCTGACTGTGATCAGACCATTCGAATACAAGAAGCTCGTCCTGGCGGCGCATGCCTGGGCGAGCTTCTCGTCAAGGCATGACGCATCCAAGCAGATCCAGGCGCTGGCGGTTCGCCGAGCCGTAAATCGCTTATCACAACAACGGCTTGCCTTTTTTAGAATAACGGCGCTGGCTTGGGCCGACCAAAAACTCCGGCCGGCCCAAACGGTGTTAGCCGATGAACTTGGCCCATAGACGCTTGAACCATGCCAGGATGGCCTTAAGCCCCGTCGGCTGGGCACCGCGCTTGAGCAGGCGATCACGGGCTCGTCCGGCCTCAATCTGTTCGCGAGACATCTTGCCGGCCCACCGGATGTGGCCGCGTTTGATCACGTAGTGTGAACCACAGGTGAAGTCGTGGTTGCCAATCGATGGCCAAATCGATGCGCCCCCGTCCTCCATGACAAGGGCGTACTCCGTTGGAACAAGCGGCGTTGAGACCTCCTCCCCACAACCACAGGCGCAATTATGTAGGGCCACGTGCGATTCACGCGACACGTACAGAACACCATCTTCAAGTTGCTCCGGAATATTTTCGACGAAGACTGCGGTAAGACGATCCACTTTGGGCATCATACGCTCCTATTCATGATACAGTTGCCCTCGATCATGTAGATCGCATTCTTCTCGTTGCGCTCATCACGATAGAACGTCAGCCAGCGCTTCCAACGCATAATCGCCAAGATTGCGTTCAAAGAATTGAGCTCTGCAATCTGGATATCGGTGCGATACACTTCGTCCTTTTCCTCGTCGTCACCGAACGAAAGATGGGTCGCCACGTCTTGCCACGGCGTCCCAGGGGCGACGAAAGTTGCGCGCGCGCAACCATCGAGCGTGTTCCCTTCAAGCCCAACACCAATGCCAGTATCAACGAACGGAATCCCAAGGCGAACCAACCCTGCGGCTATTACCTGCCGCGACGAGCCCCTGTCGACGCAGACAAACACGAAGTCGTAACCCGAAAATTCACCGATATTGTCAGCCGTCACTTTGATTGGGTGCGGCCTCACGCCCTTGTGCATGCGCGAATAAAGAGCCGCATAATACGAGACCTTACGGGAAACTCCTTTGCCAGCTCCAGTTCGGGAGCGCCAGGGGAGCGAAATAGATTGTGGTTGAGAAGCTGGTCATCATCGTAGATGTGGATCTCGGAAACACGCGTCTTGGCGACGAGGTCAAGTAAATAGGCACCCGTTCCGCCGAGGCCGATGATCGCAATGCGGCCGTTAATCTTGCGATTAGCGAGGACGATTCCGTAGCGAGCTGCTGCAGAATCGGGAATTGCGAAAGGGCTGTCGTCTTCTGAGCTGGCCACAATGCCCCCCGTACGCGCGTTCGCTGTCTTGTCGTGTGACCGCGCCGCAGAGCCAAGGTGAGACTCGTAGTTAACCACCTTTTCGTAAATGTTGGCGTACAGGCCAGTACCTTCCGGCTTCGACGAGAGATAGTGGCGAACCTTGATATCCGATCCAACTGTCGTTTCTGTGCTGTTGTTGATAATATTGGTCATCGGCGTGCCATCGCGATGGCATGGCATCTCTTCGGAAAACCACATGGTGTGGTCTGTCTGCGGGACAGAGGTAAGACCTTCAGCATCCAGCGAAACGGTGCAAACGAGCTTCCCCGACCAAGCAACATATCCCGCTTAACATAGGGCACGCTGTGGACGATGAGAACGAGATCACGCATCTCGAGCTCAAACCCCTCGTCCTGCAGCCGCTTTAGATGAGGATCACGATTTATCAGATCGGCGGACATTGAAGACCATCCCATTCTTGACTTCGATCTTTTCACCTTCGACCAGGTCACCTTCCGCGCCGTGAACACCTTTGAGGTACGTGATGGTGTATTTGAAATTCTCAAAGTTGGCGTCGGGGTAAGCAAGAAGCGCGATTTCGCGATACGAATGCTTTTGCTTGGGCACAGTGCGAGGTCGACCGTTGACCTTAATAGTCACTGTCTTCGCCTCACGGCTGCGAATGCGTTCGACGCCGTCTTCACTAAGCGTAACCTCTCCTTCAGCGGGAATGATCGCATCGTGCGAACTGTCAAGGATCAACTCGAGATCTTCATCTATCCCGGCATAGCGGTAAACGTCAGCCGCTGAGATCGTGCCCGAGCCCCACTCCCAGCCGCGTTCGTCAACGGTGAAGGTGTAGATACGGTCGCCCGGCCACGAAAGGAAAACGGCCTTCTCTTTGCTATCGAATTTCACCTCATCCTCCAGTCCAATCGAGCGGCCAGTTGCTTCGACGATCTGAATAAGGACGAAACTACTCGCGGGCAGAAGCCCCGCGATCTCGCGAATCTGGTTGCCGTCAATGATTCTGTCGCCGGTCCCGTGCAGGGCACCGTTAACGGTGAACTCAAACTTGTTGTGACCTTGGGCCATAACAGTGCTCCTTTATCGTTAGGACTCTTGATCCGAAGTCCGCCATGGACTAAGGTTGCGAATGAGTCTTGATGTGGACTTGTCTATATCAAGACCAATTATCATTGCAAGTCTAAATTTGGACTAATGGGAGAATTTGCGTGGCAAAAATTGAACCTATCGCTCATACGGGCGACGGGCGATCTGCGATTCCGGCACCTATGGAAGCGTTCCAGGGACTGGCAGAATTGTGGGAGCTGTCGACCGAGGACCAGTTGCTGTTACTCGGCTCCCCTGGCCGATCGACGTTCTTCAAATGGAAGAAGGAGGGCGGATCGATTCCGAGGGATACAGTTGAGCGCGTGTCCCACCTACTAGCAATTCACAAAGCGCTAGAAATTCTTCTTCCTGACACACGCGCCGCCGACGGATGGATCCGCCGCCCCAATGACTACTTCAACGGTCAGAGCGCGCTTGATGTGATGCGTGGCGGCCAAGTCATAGACATCTACCGTGTCCGTCAGTACGTGGATGCCCAGCGTGGCGCGTAACAATATTGCCTCGATTGATATCGATCAGACTTTCTACGCGTTGATTCCGTCGCGTTTTCCAACAGTCGATGTGTTTGCACGCGTCGCAAGCGGTCGCAGCAGTCAGTTCGCCGAGATCGAATCGATCACCAACCCTCGTCTGCGCGAGCGCGACCGAATAACAAAGGGAGCTCAGATCGTTGATGCCAACGGGCCACTTCTACAGAACTGGAATCATGCACCGTTCACCTATTTGAACCCCGAGGGCACCCGTTTTTTCGACGCCGACCGGCCAGCACTCGAGCTGGCCGCGGAAATGCAGACGGCACTGGTGATCTCGGTCAGGAAGCGGGAGCTGTTCCTCAGCAGGACTACCGAAGCGCCGATCGGCTTGGAAATGCGCGAACTGTCTCGGCAGGTTAAGGGGCGATTTGCAAACGGACTAGATTGGGATCCTAGACTCGATCTCGTTGAGCGCCGCCGACTTGGCGCTCAGATCGCTGAGGCTGGCTTCGACGGAGTGCTCTTCAGACCTGCCGAACGGCCATCGGGGATGTGTGTCAGCGTTCTCAAGGCCGACGTACTGCAGCGCGCGGTACAGCGTGACCATTTCAAGTTTGTGTGGGATGGGAGCCGGGTCCGCGTCGTGTATTCATTCGGCTCGGGCGCTGAGTACCATCCGGACGAGTTGAGTGGAACTGAGCAAATTCTGGCGGCCTAGCTGGGACGGTTTTTCATGGCCTGAGGAGTCTATTGCGATTAGGTTCCGCGTACTCCGCCAAGTCCCCGATTGGTTGGATTTTGGAATTTGTCCGAACGTCGGACGTTCTGAGCCCGAACTCGTCCAGAATGTAGGAATAGACTCTGCCAAGGCCTGGTGCGGGTTATTCTACTGACCGGTTTATGAGCGTTACAGATCAATCTATCAGCCAGAGCTGGACACACCTATGATTCGGTCCCACGCCAAACAGATCGCCGAACTGATCAACGCTAGAAATGCGCTTACCAAACTCTACACGGCTGACGGTGTACTCAAAAACGCTGCCAACTTCATCTTTCGATTGAAGAAGGACGCCGTGGTTGCCTGTATCGAGGTGAAGCATGTCCAGTGGTATCAGGCGGAGATTTTGCACTTAAGCGTGTCGGAGGATTTGCCTCAGAGACAAGGATACGGTCGAGGCCTAGTGAAAGATGCGCTGACGAAAGCCAAAGAGATGAACTGCCGCATCGCGCAATGCAGTATCCGGGTAGGAAATGAGCCGAGTGAAGGGCTTTTCCTATCCGAAGGGTTCATGAGAACAGTGTCGTTTCGAAATGCGAGAAGCGGGAATGATGTAACGGTATATCAGTATGCGATCGTACCGCCTGGGGAGGTCGCGGAAGCCTCGGCTTGATAGACGCCGGAACATTTCGCGATTGCTGACATGCATCTAAATGGGTGGCGTACGCTATTGGGTGCCTTTTTATGGCATCCCTTATTCGTCCTCTCGGTTGACCGCCCAGCAAAGTAAATGTCCGAAACCACTGGCACTTCGTCTATTTTAGGTGTTTTACTCATGTCAGGATACAACCCCTGACAGCAGTGGCGGAACATGGCGTTAATACGGGTCGTCGAGATTGAAAATTTCCGTGCGATCAAGGCGCTGCGTTGGCTCCCCGGGCCGGGCATCAATTGCCTGATCGGCCCTGGCGACAGCGGGAAGTCTACGGTGCTTGATGCCATCGATCTTTGCCTTGGCGCGCGCCGCTCGCTGACCTTCACCGATGCGGATTTTCACGGCCTGAACTACGACACCCCAATACGCATCGCGATAACGCTGGGCGCGCTTGAAGCGCCTCTAAAAACATCGATACATACGGTGAATTCTTGGTCGGCTTTGACGCGGAAAGCGGGACCATTGAGACTGAGCCGGGTGCCGGGCTCGAGACCGCACTCACTTTGCGACTTACCGTCCAAAGTGACCTCGAGCCTGAGTGGACGCTGGTGTCGCCACGAGCTGCCGCTGCGTCACGAACCCGCAACCTGAATTGGGCCGACCGGGCCCGACTTGCGCCCACGCGGCTTGGAAACACCAGCGAGAGCAACCTTACTTGGCGGAGGGGTTCCGTCCTCAACAAAATCTCGGAGGAACGCGCTGACGCGTCAAAGGAGCTGTCCAACGCTGCTCGTGAACTGCGTGAGGCGTTCAATGAGAAGGAAACCGAAGAGCTTGAGGAACCCCTTGCCGTGATCACGAAGGCCGCGCTGCAGCTCGGCGTGCCAGTCGGGGCATCGGTCAGGGCGCTTATCGATGCGGGTTCGGTGACATTCTCCGGGGTGCGATCTCGCTGCACGACGAGGACGGTGTACCGCTTCGCGCGCTCGGTCTCGGTTCGACCCGGCTCCTAATCGCAGGACTACAGAGGGAGGCTTCACAGCGCTCTTCCATGATCCTTATCGACGAAGTGGAGCATGGGCTCGAACCACATCGTATCATGCGCCTTCTCGGTGCATTGGGTGCGAAGGATAGTGATCCGCCATTGCAAGTGTTCATGACAAGCCATTCACCGGTCGTTATCGTCGAGCTGTCGGCGCAGCAACTGCACATCGTCAGACGTGGCGCTGCCGGTCACGAGATACTTCGCGCGAGTAACGCAGGTGACGTGCAAGGCACGATTCGGTTACAACCCAATGCGCTGCTGGCAGCGTCGATTGTAGTGTGCGAGGGGGCGAGCGAGATCGGGCTCATCCGCGGACTGGATCAGTATTTCACAGGCCAGGGCGAGACATCACTTGCGGCATGCGGCGCGGCGCTCGTGAATGGTAACGGCGACGAGACTTTTGCTCGGGCACTGGCCCTTCAGTCGTTGGGATATAGAACCGCCATCTTGCGCGATAGCGACAAGGCAGCGCCGGCTGCCCTGGAAGAAGCTTTTATACGGGCCGGTGGCAGCATATTTGTTTGGACGAACGAACGTGCGCTTGAGCAGGAACTCTTTGCGAGCTTGCCAGAGAGCGCGGCGATGGAGCTGCTGACCCTTGCAGTCGAGGTAAAAGAGACGCTGGTCGCGGCCCACATCAGAACCATCTCCAAGGAAGCGAAGACTCTCCAGGCAATTGAGATCGAGGCGTTCGTCGGTGATCTCGAACCGGACAGCCGCAAATTTCTGGGTGACGCGGCTGCGAAGTATGGCTGGTTCAAAACGCTCAGCGTCATGGAGCGGGCCGGACGTGACATCGTCGGGCCTGCTTTCGCCAAATCCAACGACGATCTGACGGGTGTGGTCGACGCGCTGCTGGACTGGATCGCAGATGGCGGGCGTTGAGATTGATCTGCTTGCGATCCCGCGCGGGCTGGTGATCGCCCCTGCGGGCTGTGGCAAGACCCAACTGATTGCCGACGCCCTGGGACGGCATGCGGGCGACAAGCCAATCCTCGTGCTAACGCATACCAACGCAGGCGTCGCCGCGCTTCGGGGACGCCTGGATCGCGCGGGCGTCAAGCCCAGCTCATACCGGCTTGCTACGATCGATGGTTGGGCGATTAGGTTGATTTCCACGTTCCCGGATCGAGCAGGCCACAACCCTTCGATAATCACGCGTGCAAGACCGAGTTACCCCGTGATCCGGGAAGCCGCCTTCGGTCTGATCAAAGCCGGGCACATCAATGACATCCTCGCCGCGAGCTATGACCGGCTTTTCGTGGATGAATATCAGGACTGCTCCATTCGCCAGCACTACGTGGTCGGCTGGGCAGCCAAGACGTTGCCCACGGTCGTATTGGGCGACAATCTCCAGTCGATCTTCGGCTTCGGAGACGACCGACTGGCTCTCTGGCAGGACGAAGTGCTCAAGTTCTTTCCCGTTGTAGGGGAATTGTCGACTCCATGGCGCTGGATCAACGCCGGCTCTGAAGCGCTCGGAGAATGGCTGCTCGCTCTGAGAGCGGAACTTGTTGCCGGCAGGCCGATAGATCTCAGGACCACTCCGGCTGGGGTTGAGTGGGTCCCACTTGACGGAATACACGATGACGGCATTCGGTTGCGAGCCGGCGCCGTTGACGCGCCGGGAGACACCAAGGTGCTGATAATCGGTGATAGTACCGATCCGCGCGGGCAACGTCGTTTCGCAAGTCAGATACCCGGCGCCGTCACCGTCGAAGCGGTCAACCTACAAGATCTCACGGATTTTGGCAGTAATCTGGATCTAGATGGGGCGAATGCCCTGAAAACGGTGGCCAAATTTGCCGAGAGCCTGATGAGCGCGTTTAGCGCCGACGAACTGGTGGACAATATTCGTGGAATGCGAGACGGCACCATCGACCGCGCGCCGACGGACATCGAGACTCACGCCATGCTGTTCGATGCTGAGCGCTCCTGCGAGCGAGCGGGAGAACTTCTCGCCGCGATCAACCGCGCTGGCGGTGTTCGGTGCTATCGCCCAAATGTGCTTTACGCCGCGCAACGAGCGCTTCAGCTCTGCGCCTCAACTGGCGGCCCCTCATTGAGCGAAGCAACGATTACGATCCGCGAGCAGACACGCCTCATTGGACGACCGCTCGCAAAGCGCTCGGTAGGCAGCACCCTTTTGCTCAAGGGTCTTGAGGCCGAAATCTCTGTCATTCTCAACGCCGACGGGCTCGATGCGAAGAACCTGTATGTTGCCATGACAAGGGGTTCGAAGCGGTTACTTGTTTGCTCGCGGTCCCCCATCCTTAATCCGGGAGCATGATGGGAACAGCGGAACCCTCGGAGCGCTCGTTCAGCACGCCAGGGTTTTCGATCCATACAACCCTATCAAGACTCATATAGACGATCGCACCTCTTGGCGCTCCGGTCACTTCTAGATATTCGGCGAGCTGCGAGGTGTAATCGGCGTGGGTGGCGGCTGAAGGACGAATATCCGATTTCCAGTCGATGACGCACGAAATGGTTTCCTCTTGGAATGACACGGCATCTGCCCTGCCCGCCAGATACCCCGACGGTCGTGCCATCCATAAAGCATACTCCGGGACAAGACTCAGCATAAGTGGCCGGAGTTCAGGGAGTCGGAACGTGCGCAGCGCTGTGGCGCCAAGCTCCTGCGGATCGGGAAGCGCTCGATCTTTGTCAGTGAGCAATGACGCAAGTTGTACCATTAAGGTAGTCGCGCGCTGTACGACCGCTGTTTCGTCGGGGGTAAGCTCCCCAGTTAGTAATTCTTCCATGAGCTTGTGCAGCACATTGCCACGAACCACGCCGGCACCCTCGACCAAAGCGATGCCGTCGCTCCCCTCGCCAAGCACAAATGGTTCGCCGAGATCCATGGTGCGGTCAGGGTCATGATCGCTCGGTTTTGTCCATTTGATTGGGGGCACAGCCGCTGCGACCCGCTCGCGCTCGGCCGCAAAGACGTCTTCCGTCTGAGTATTCACAACGACGGTGGGCGCAATGACAACTGGAGACGGCAGTACGCTTAGGTCAATCTCGGGAAGCCGGCCCTGCCCGAGATCCATTACTCTTGACCAGGACAGATCGGGTGCGCCAAGCAAATGCGGGAGTATCAGAAGATCCTTTGCGCGTGTTGCCGCAACATACCAGAGCCGTTCGCGCTGTCGCGCTTCCCGCTCCGCCTCTTCCTTGCGCGCTCCAGCAAGATCGGGTGGCGCGATACCACCGATGATCCAATGCAGCGTTTCGTCGGACTGCCGGTAGACAAATTGATCCTCGCGCTTGAACTGTGTCGAGGAGTTTATCGGGATAACGACTGGCCACTCCAATCCCTTGGCGCTGTGCATCGTCACCAGTTCCACCGAATCTTCCGACGCGTCAATGCGCCCCTCCGACTGCCTTCGTTTTGCCTCCCATCCCTGCTGCAGGTCGAGTGCGAATGCGCGCAGTCCTTGAACAGCATAGGGGCGGGCCAGCTCAACAACTGCATCGAGATTGGCAAGTGCCCGGGCGTTGCGGCTGCCGTGACGAGCGGCCATCACCACGCGAAGGTTTAAGCGCTCGATCGCAAAGGCGAGCAACTGCATCGGTGTAGTCTCTGCGGCGAGTCTGGAGAGCCCCTGCAGTCGTTCCAGAATATCCCGGGCAAGCGGATGGGCAACGTCCCCCGGAGACGTTCTTAGATGGAACCATCTTCGGCCATTCTCATTTGGCGGCAGGGTCGCGGTAATGTCGAGGAGTTCCTCGTCAGACAATCCGACCAGCGGCCCTCGCATCAAGGCGCCGAAGGCGAGAGTGTCAAACGGATCGGCAAGGGTCCGCACAAGCGCAAGCAGGTCCTGCATCTCCTGGCGTCGGGACAGGGCCTTTCCAGCTTGAGACGCGACAGAGATCTTCTCCGCCTCCAGAGCCCGCTCATAGCGCCAAAGATCGGCAGAGGTCGGCGCAAGCAGCGCGATGTCTCCCGCGCGAAGCAGCCGTTCACCCTTTCCGGGCTCCATGATCCTCAGCGACCCGATGAGCCCTTTGCAGATCCTTGCCACCGCAGACGCCTCAGCCTCCCGCTGGTCCCCAGCTGAGGCGTCGCGCAAGACGTCGACCGTCAGTTTTGCGGCGGCCGGCAGCGCCAAAGCCTCAAGGCGGCGCGTGGACGCAATAGGTACAAAACCAGGTTGATCGGGAGCGTTAAGGACGTCCTTGAAGGCAGTGTTAACGTGATCGATTATCTGCGCACGGGAACGAAAATTTGCGGTGACCTCGATCACCTCGCCATTCCCTGAGCTGATCATCACCTCTTTTGCAAGGCGATAGGCTTCCACATCGGCGCCCCGGAAATGATAGATTGCCTGCTTCGGATCACCGACGAGGAAAAGAGATCCCTTTCGCAGTACCGCCTTATGCCACTGGGAGGGCAACGCCTCGGCTGCCAGGCAGAAAATCATCTCTGCCTGGAGGCGGTCGGTGTCTTGAAACTCATCAACCAGAAGGTAGGGATAGCGTACCGCGACCGAGTTGCGGATCGCTTCGTTTCCGCAGATCAGCGTACGCGCTAGGCGAAGGAGGTCGTCGAAGTCGAGCACAGCGGATTCGCGCTTACGCTTCGCATAGGAATAGAGCACACTGTCGAGCGACGAGGAGAGTGATGCCATGAGGGCCTGTGCCAAACATCCGACCAGCGCTCTGTAGGCCTTCACGACACGATCATAATGCGCGGCCGCCTCTCTTCCCAGCACCTCGCCCCGCTCGGCCCCGTGGGCACCACGCCATGCGGATAAACGCTTGTACGGCAATAGATCGATAGATCGCTTGCGCATCATGTTTATGCGCGGCGGGTGCGCAAAGTGCCATAGCTGCGCAAAGCTCTGTTTCGTTGCAAAGCTCCCTGCCAGGAAGGTGGCAAGGATTTGCAGATCGCCGATGAGATCGGCTGTCCATGCGTCGCCCGGAGAGACTGCATACCATCTCGCAAAGTCTTCCACCGTCTGAGCCAGCTCGAGGTCCAAGCGCTCATCCAATAATGGGGGTGGAGCGCTCGCGTCCAAGTGAGACTGCCGAAGATGGGCAAGCTCTCTGACCTGCCTGATGATTGTGAGCGGGTCGTCTTTCGAGAGGACGGCAATCGGATCCTCATCGCTATCCTGTCTGTCGAGTCGCTTGTACAGCCAAGCTGACACGACCTCGTCGAAAATCGAGTTGGCGATACTTTCGTCAACTACGCGGGCGCCAGGATCGAGAGCAGCATCCAGCCCGTGAGACTGAAGGACGGCCTGGCAGAAACCGTGAATGGTCGTTGCTGTGACTTCATCGATCCGCGGCGCAGCAGCGGCGAGATGGGAAATCTGCTCCGAACTGAGCGGCAGGTTGACGATCCCGCCCAACGCAGGCGGCGTGCGGCCGGCCCGAAGCTCTCCTACGGTCCAGCGAATCTTGTGCTCGAGTTCACTTGCGGCCAGCTCCGTGAAGGTGATCGCGGCAATGCCTGCGGGATCAAATCCGTTGGCCAGCATGAGCGCGACACGGCCTGCCATAAGCGAGGTCTTCCCCGTTCCGGCCGCTGCCTCAACCAGCATGTTGGTTTCGAAGTCGGTGAGGGCCTGTCGTCGCGCCGCGATATCCGGGATAGTCATACGCTGCTCCACAGCCTGTCGAGGCTTGCATTCGCCTGGGCAAACACGCGTTGCTTCGTTTTGCGATACGCCTCGTTGTCTGCCGGAAGCGCCAGCGTTAATTGATCGAAGAACGACTTTGGTCGTCCCGGAGCCACAAGTCCTCCACGCAGGATATCGGCAGCTGCCGCTGTGTACCCCGCCGCGGCGCTCAGCGCCTTATCGAGATCTTCAGCCGATATTTCGAAGGAAGCTGCAGGCTCGTTCGCCAGATAAGTAAGGCAAGACACCACGCGCCGCGCCTCAGGAAGCAACGCCCGAACGGCGAGCGCGTAGAACACGCGCTGCAACTCCGCACCTTGACCAAAAACAACGGCCGAGGCCTTCGCAGGGGCAGACCCGCTCTTATAGTCGGTAATCGAAGCAGTACCCGTAGAACCCTCGATGTCGAGCCGGTCGAGCCGACCTCGAAGCACGAGTCCCGACTGGCCAATTTGCACGGGCAAGCTGTTGGACCAGGGACCCTTTGTGGCCTCCTTGGCATCTCCGAACGCAATTTCGCTCCAGGTGATGCTGTTGCAGCCGACCGGCCGGTCAACAAGCCCACGAAACGCTCGTTTTCGTGCCTCCTCCATTGTGTGAAGCCACAGCAAGCCCGGCGGCACGGCCCGCAAAAGAGGCCACGAATGCTTTAGAATTCCAACCTGTCTTTCCAGGGCATTGGCAATATCGACGCCAGTGCTGTTGCCAATGCTACCTCTGGTACTGAGGTCATTAATCACCCCGCTGATCAATCCGTGCACAAGCTCTCCGAAAGCGCGCTGATCCAGCGACAACGGTTCAGTTTCAAGACGTACAACGGACCAACCAAGGGCATATTCCCACACAAAGCCCAGGGGATCACAGAGAAGCCGCTGCAGGGACGTGCTTGATTGGACATCACTCAATGCAGCATCAATCGCCGGATGGTTTGGCCGGATCGCTCCGTCGTGCTGCGTATGCCGTTCTCCATCCTGCCAATTCCTCCAACTCGCACGGCTGGATCTGACCTGAGGGTTTTTGCCTGCGTCCGCCGGGCGTGCAAACAATCGGTCGCTTTCACTGAAGGCATGTTCAGGGATACGATTGCGGCCCAGAACGGCGCTCTGCGCGGGCCAGAGCGCGCTGGCAGCCTGAACAGTGCCGGTCGCACTTCGCTGGGCGCGGGACAGAGAGGGTTTCACACTGCTCGGCAATGATCTCGAAGTGACGCCGGTCCTCCTCGGTTATAGAAACGGGCCGCAGCCGCCGCCGCTCAAGAAGGTGACCGGGCAACAACGGATCTTCGTCTTCAGCCCTTGGCCAAGATCGACCCGTAAGACCGAGCATGCGTGTGTGGCTACGAGGCAGGGCTGCGAGATGGCGGGCCGGAGCCCAAACGATGGAGTTGCCGGGATCGAGCCCATCGGCGACACGCAGTGACTGCAAAGAAAGATCCACCGCCCGTGCCGGCGCCTGCCGCAAGGCCTGTTGCCAAAGGGCAAGCGAGTTGCCCCGTAAGAGGAGGAGACCGGACGACTCAGCCGCGTCTGTTCCCTTCGACAATTCCGAGAGCACATCGAGGAGGCCCGTTTCGGCGCGTTCGCCGTCCTTACGGTGTGCGCGACCGAGTTCGAGCGCGTGACGCCAGTTCTCTAGAGAGGTGAGAGCGGCTCCGCGTGGCAGCTTAGCTACCCAGTCGTCCGGGATCGCGTCTCTAGCAGGCGTTTTCGGTAGACGTCGCAGCAGCCGCCGGACGCGCTCCTGACTGAGACCTTTCAAAAGGATATCGGCGAGAGCCGAGCAGGCTTGCCCTTCTCGGGTCGCAAGCGCCGGGATGCCGTGGGTGAAATGCAGCTGCAGCCCAGCCTCCCTTGCAAGGACAAGGAAATGGTCGTCCCAGACGGTGGGCTGGGTCGCGGTAATGGCGATCTCGTTGGCGCGAATACCGCCTCCGGAAAGCAAAGCCCTTGCCCATCGAAGAGCCTCCATCGCCTCGCTCCGAGGATCGGCACAGACCTCCGCGGCAGAGCGTTGAACGGTGATAAATTCGCGGGTCACACTTTCCCCTTCAAACCAGCCCCTCTGGCTATGTTTGGATCCGATCCATCGCACAGGACAAAGGCGTGCGAGTGACGCGATAAGCGGACGCCAGACGGGCGCAATGTCGACGATCCCGTCTATGTCGATCGGCCCGAAAATCGCAGGGCCGAACTGAACCCGAGCCGCCGCCGCAGAAACAAGATCCGGTGGAACCAGCACTCCGGGGGCAGGCCCTTGCGGACACGGCACTCAAGGAGCCCAAAGTCGGCAAGGCGTGCGCCTTTCATCTGGTCGTGCACGGAAAGCCCAGAGAGCCACCAAGTATTCAGCGATTTTAGTACAGCTCGCGCCATCCCGGGCAGGTCAGAGACCTTACCCAGCTCTTCAAAGCCATCTTCGTCCAGAGCCGCCCTGATCGATGAAAGCAAACTCTCCTCAGAGGCAGGCACGACAAAACCACCAGCGAGCCGAGCTGCCATTAAAGGTATCGTCAGAATCTGACACCCAAGCGCGTGAGCCTCAGCAGCCTGAAACCTGCGCATACGCATAGCCAGTGGACCGTCAACTAGAACTGTTCTCAGCGTCATGAATTCCTCGAACGGTAAGAGGCCCCGCATTGCTTCACGGTTACCTTATCCAATTCTCGTAGACCCTGACCAGCAACATGATCTCACCCGGACATGCTCTTCCTCGTGCCAGGCCATCTCTCGGCTTCAATGCCCGAGAAAAAGAGCGAACACGGCTAAGCCGTAGGACAAAGCGATCATGAGGTAGGCAATTTGTAGCAGCGTCATAACCCGCCCTATTAAGTTGCTAAAGTTATTAACTTTATAAAGCCAAGCTCTCTCGCCGTCAATGGGGTTGATAAACTGTGTAAAGTTATGATATTTTCCGTGCATGGAAAAAGAGCTTAAAGATCAGCGAATTACAATCATGCTCACGGAATCCGAGCTTCGCGCTGTGGACGATTGGTCTTTCGCACACCGGATTCGAAGCCGTGGCGAGGCAATTCGGCAGCTAATCGATGGCGGGCTATTGATTCCGACACTGGCATCCATCGTTACGTCGAACATAGGTCCGGCTGCGACCTATGATGACCCGCAGTTGGCTTCCTCCGCCAAAGCGCTGGACGCGGCGATCGATAGTCATTTCCAAAAAGTATCCAAAGCCGCCGAAAAGAATATGCTTGAAGCTGTCTGGATTGGCAGGCTTACCAAGAACGAGCGGGAAGTGATGGAAGCAGTAGCGTCGGGAAAGACTGAACGCGACATTGCGGAAATGCTTGGAATTTCGGAGCACACAGTCAAGTGGTACGTCGCAGGTATTCGTAGTCAAATCCTGTCGGACACACCAAATACCTAGAACAATATTCATGCGCGTCATCGGCCTCGTCCGAAAATTGGATGAGCGCCGTCGGCAAGAGGCATTTCAGAATTCGAGCGGTCAAACGTCTAAATGAATGTCGAGCGCAGCCGTCCGGTAAAATCGTATAGCGCTTCAGCGAAAAAATGCATTCTAGGTTTCCCGTCCTCGTCCACGAAAAGCATGTGGCTTTTCAAGGGTTCTCGGGTACCTGACGACCCTATTGGATACCAAGCCATTGTCTCGCTGATTGCCGCGCTTTCGTTCCGGTCGGTTACGCGTTCAGGCATGAAGTAATTCCCGTAGACCCAACGCAGACGGCTCTTTCCTTCATCGAAGGATTTCATTTCGCTTTTGTTAAGCTGATGTCGCAAACCATCGACAGAATTTCCACCTGACGCTTCATAACCGACATGTATCACGCCAGGACGATCGCCGGGCAGCTGCTCTGAAGCTCTTCCGACGACGCCACGAAAGTGCTGTGCTTTTCTTCGAGCCGCTTCAAACGATTCACTTTTCCAAGCGACTAAGCTGAGATGATGTACAGATGCGGCGTGCAGGGGCGACCTTCGGCAGGGCTCCAGTCCCCTGCCATGTTATAGTCGACCGAGTGGTTATAGTTGCCAAGCACCAGTTCAATCATTCTGCTGCCGCCAAAATAGATGTCATCTGTTCGGAGGACTTGACGCAGCGCATGCCAAGGAACCTCCACGACAACTCCCGTGCCGCCTTCGTCCGCCCACGAGAAGTGCGAGCTGCCCCCCGTGAAGGCCACCGCCTTCTCTGCGAGATAGTTGTCGCCGAGTCCCGCGAGTTCAGCTCGAAAATGAACCATGATAACGAGAGGCCGTGCAGCTTGCCTCGAAATTTCGTGCGCGGCCGCGGACATACGCTCGCCCGCGAGTTTTTCGTCGCGGGCGTACCCAGACCGGCCGGCACGTTTGCACTCCACGGCCCACTCACTTCGGCCTCTTTTCACGAAAATGTCGGGCTGCTTTCGAAGCCCTGGCGTTTCAGGAACGAACGAGACTTGTTGCCAGCCTCTTTGCCGGTATGCCCCTGCAATCAACATCTCGTAAATCGCATCGTCCGGCTGAGCCCTGCCCTCTTGCATGAGACGAGAGGCTCGTTCCTCGGCGCCTATGATCTGTTTCAAGGATGGAAGCAGCTGACCAAGACGCCTGAAAACCGGCGCGATCCTAAATCCCTCAGGCTCGAAAAATTAGGTCGCCGGGCCGGATCCGCATAACATCTAGCTTGGTGGATGTACCAACCAACAAGGTCCTTCGGATCGAATAGCGGCGTCCTTCGTCCCTCCGCCCAGTCGCCTTTTGCAGACTCAAATACAGCATCAACATTAGCCATGCGACGCTCCCACTCTGCGGAGGGAACGAGTGATGTAAACCATTCGATCGCGGCAGTTACGTCCGCATCGATCCAATCATGCCCGTGCCGTTGAGCGGTCCACAATATGTTTTTCATCGCTTATGGACCCTTCTCCCGCTGCCAGAGAGCTCACGAATAGCAGATTATTGCGCTAGGAGACGCTCGCCATTTCGCTGTTCTCAACGGCTTAGTCGACTATGGGAGGCGCGGCGGGAAAGGCCATTAAACTGGCCGCGATCGCGGCTACAGAACTCCCCACGCCCGAAACCTCCCCTCCCCGTCATCTCGCGCAAACCCAACTCCTCGACAATGCGCAGCGCCGCCCGCGGCGTGACGGCAAGCTCCTTGGCGATCATCCCGGCCGACACCAGCGGCCGCGACATCACCAGTTCAATCAGCCCCGGAAGTTTTGACGACGTGCGCCGCCCGACCAGTTTTCGCTCCATCATTTTTCGCGCCAGCGCCAGTCGATCATGTTCCTTAAGGCCGAGCTCTGCGGCTGCCAGGAAACCGTGCGCAATCGCGAGGAGCCGGGCCTCCCGGTCGCGATGCCGGCGGCGATCGACGGGGACAGTTTTCAGGCCGAGGTTGATCGCCGCGAGATGTGCGCCGGTGGTGATGCCGGCCTGGCGCAGGAGTGAGGCGGACAGCAGCCGGCCGAGCCAGGGCGCATGTTGCAGCACCGACAATTCATTCCAGGCATCGAGGGTGACCACCGCCTGCAGCACTGCGGGTAGGTCTTGCGTCTGCCGCAACACGCCGCGCCATTCTTCCAGCCGCTCGTCCTCGTCCCAGTCGAGATCGTAAACCAGCGGATCCTTTTCCGAGGCGCCGGCGCGGCCGGGCTTCTTCGCCTCTTCGATGGCAGCGTCCGACCGGGCAAGCAACGCGTCAATGGCGGCGTAGTCGACGCCGGGGAGCCCCACACCGAGATCGTCATGGTCTCCGGCCGCATCGACATCTGACTGCGTTGCGGCCGCCGTTTTGCCGTTCGCACCCGAAGATGCTGCAGGCGCGCCGGCGGCGAAGTCGTGCCCGCGGAGGGAGCGCAGGCCATCGGGACTGAGCGCCCAGCCAGCTGGCTGCGCAGCAATGCGCCGGCGGGTGCGCAGAACATCGCGGGCGATGGTCAGCTCGTGGGTCGGCGTGCGAATATCCTTCGTGGCGTCGTGGAGGACGAGGTCCTCGAGGTGGACAAGTTCGCCATCGATCCACAGCGAAGCGCAGGCGTCGGTGAAATGCGAGCGTTCGACAAAACCCTCACCGACCGGTGAACGGGCAATGCGCTCGTCGAGACGGGACAAAGCTGAGCCCGCGTCCGATATCGGCCGCAGCAGGGTCTGGATGGGCAATTTCGCCAAATCGTAAGACATTGAAATCATGGTAAATGATTTCTTATACGGACACCAGTGTATAGTTTGTGTCCGTCACCGCATAGTTTCGTGGGTCGAGGTCATAACCATCGATAAGTAATGCTTATCGATGGTAGTTGATCTGCGGCCGCAAATCAGCAAGAATCGGGGCAAATCACGGCCCTGGAGGCCGCCGAAACCAGCGATTTTGGAGCATCCGTGGCCAAATCCAAGACATCCCTCACCGCCGTCGAGCGGCGCGTCGAAGAGCTCGACACCATCGCCGCCGTGCTGCCGATGGAGCGCCGCGACGAGCCACGCTGACCAGATGGCGCGGGTTAGACGGCGCCTTCACCTCGCCTGCCCTCAAGTCCGCCATTCGCCTTGCCGTGCGCGCCGTTCCCCGGACGCGGGGTCGCAAGAGCGCCAAGGCGGTTACCGGTGACGTCCTGACAAAACTGTTGTCGACTTGCGCGACCGACAGCCTGCGCGATCTGCGGGACCGGGCGATCCTCATGGTCGCGTTTGCGTCCGGCGGCCGAAGGCGCAGCGAGATCGCTGGGCTTCGTGTGGAGCAGCTGGCCGTCGCGCCGCCGATCGAGGTGCCGGACGGCCCTCCCTCCCCTGTCTTGCCATCCATCTCGGCCGCACCAAAACCACCACCGGCGAGCAGGACGACATCGTCTATCTGACCGGTCGGCCGGTGGAGGCGCTGAATGCCTGGATGACGGTGGCCAAGATCGAGAGTGGCAGTGTGTTTCGGGGGATCGGACGTTGGGGGACGGTTTCGAAGCGGGCGCTCGATCCGCAGTCGGTCAATGCCATCATCAAGCTGCGGGTGGAACTGGCCGGGCTGGAGCCTGGGGAGTTTTCGGCGCACGGGCTGCGATCAGGATACCTGACGGAAGCGGCGAACAGAGGTATTCCGCTGCCCGAAGCCATGGAGCAATCCCGCCATCGATCGGTTCAGCAAGCCTCCAGCTATTACAACAGCGCAACTCGGCGCAGCGGGCGAGCTGCGCGACTTCTTTAAAGACCGACGTCTGCCGACGCGGTCGTAGATATGGCCTGGCCTCTCCGAAATCCCGCAAAGCCGACGTTCCCACGCCTACTCGCCTGCTAGAACACCGATAGCGCTGCTCACTGGCTCTGCTTACGCATGTCTCATTTCGTCGGCTGAGACCGCGCGGTCAGTTTGTTTCCGTCAGGATCGCGAAGATATGCGACGAATGAACCGTTCGGACGCTCCGCGGGCGAGCTCTCGATCGCTGTGCCACCGTACGCGGTTCCGGCGGCATGCCACGCTAGAACGTGGTCGCGGCTCGCCGCGGCGATACCTATGGTCCCACCATTTGCCGCGGTCGCCGGCTTACCGTCGATCGGTTTCGTGATCATCAGCCGGCCGCCCTCGCGGGCATAGATCAGTCTGCCTCTCGCATCCATCTCGCCGGGCTTGCCTCCCAATGCAGCGAACGTGGCATCATAGAAGCTTCTGGCCCGCTCCAAGTCGTTGCTTCCAATCATGACGTGGGTGAACATGCTTTATCTCCAATAAGGCACCCAACAAGGGCCAGACATCGGGTAACGTAACTGCTTTGAGCGGACAATCTCTCGCGCATTCGATATTTTCAAAGAGTCCCAAAAAACCGGTGCGTCAACATAAAGGAAAACGTCGCCGGCGTTTTATCGCTCACACACAGCTCATCGGCTATTAGATGCTAAATCGCGGGTGCGCAGCTGTGAAATGCAAATGAGAGGTTGATCCATGCCGAAGCTTGAGGGACAGACGAATTATCCAAATCTAGAAGGTGCTATCGCCATTCTTTGTCCGGAGCATCGAACTTTTGGTCGACGTCAACTTAGCATCGGCAACCGGATTGAAATCACGCTCGATCACATGGAACAAGCAGTCGGTGAGATCACACGCCCCGGCGCTGACGAATTGATAAGCCCAGCCGTCGTCAGCGCGCTGATTACTGAAATCGGACGGCATCGGTATAACTATCCCCAGCGGGCAGCCACCCTCAGGCAGTTGGTCGCAGCTTACGTCATTCCCCGCTGGTCTGACTTTGCGGTTCCATTGTCCGAGATCGCGCTCTCCAATCTCTATTCGACTGCGATGTTTGAGGCGCTTCCGATCCTCGCTGAGGATCCCACTTTCCTGTCCGTCCTCTCCACACGGATCGCCCACGACAACCATTTTTCACCAGACAGCGCGTGCCGAGCCCTTCGCCTGGTTGAAGTTCAATCACTTCAGAAGGTTCGAGTGCTTCTCGTCTCTGCAATAAAGCGCTTCAGACAGGATCCGCGGTCAGATTGGCAGCACGTCTACGTCGTTCTGTTTTCCGCCGCGGGTCGGAGCCTTGGATGGACGCCTTGGATCAAGCTGTTTGCGATCGTTCTGGGAGCGCCAAAGCACGCCGAGCAGCCTTTCACAGATCGCGAGTCGATCGATCCGTCCAAAACCTCGACAGAAAATGCCGAGGCCTTTGCCGAGCTTGATCGACAGGTGCTGAAAGAGACCGAAATTCGCGCGTTGGCTGCAGGTCTCCTCGATCTGCTGGAAGAGGATGAAACCTATTCTTCAGCGGGCCTGCTGAGCCGGTCTGCCGAGACCCGGGCTGCCTATGTCGCCGGCATTGCTGACGCGTGCGCTCACGATCAGAATTTGCGGCTCGCTGCGATCGAGCTCCTACTGTGGCTCCCTAGCGGGAGGGCAACCGACTTCGCTCAGTTCGCGGTAACGAGGCTAGTGCGACCAGCGGATAAGGATTTCATGAGAGATCTTTCCGGTCATCCACAAAGGATGGTCGGATACGGGGCAGACGCGGTCAGGCGAGCGGCCTTCGGAGCGCGCCTAGAGCGGGACGTATCCCTGCCAAGCGCAGGCGGTAGTTTGATGGAGAGCCTTGCAGAGATTGGCGTTCATTTCCCTGTTAACGAGGAGCAGCCCAAAACCTGGCTTGGTGATCGGATCGCCGAACGGCTTATCGAGAAAACCGCAAGCGCAGTGGAGATGCGCTTCGGTAAGGAATACCTCGATCACAGCGAGGAGGGTGAAGAGAAGTTGCTGGCAATGATGTTTGAGTCACTTTCAACTGGATTTGCAGCACTGGACCTTTCTTTAGAAGCGATTGCGAGAGCGGCATCCTCACCGCGCCGCGCAAGCGTCAGTATGCGTTATCGAACCGTAGACAAGGCGGAAGAAGGGGCCGCTGGCATCAAGAAAGCAAAAGTTTCTCTGCGGATTTGTGCCTAATTGTCGATCCGCTTCTCGATGGCCGGTCCCTTGGACGACGAGTGACTCTGGTCCAGGCGAAAAGACTATATCGCGATAAGTCGTTGAAGACGAATGTTCGGTGGCATCATTCTTTCCAATTGAAAGTCACCCAAATGAGCGACCTGATGAAACAAACCAATTCATCAGTGTTCCTTTTTCAGGGTCCGATGCTCGGCGGTCGAGGTGTCCCAGTGATCCCGACACACCTCGTTTCCGCTTTAGCTTTCCACCAGGGTGGCACCGGCACGAGGCTGGCCCGCGACACTGTCGCAACAGCATCGCGCGCATTTGCCGACTGGTTCACTTACGACCTCTTGGCATTACGTATTGGAGATCCTCTGGAGGCCTTGGTCACTAAGGCAGACGGAGCGCCAGGGGAGTTCCTAGGGCTCTTCTCTCGATCCCGCGAGTCGAGATAGAGATTGCTATGAACGAACGTAGCGAAGCCCGGAGACGGTGAACCGTCCAGCGCCACTCCACTCAAACCCTGTAAGCTGCTGTAAACAAATTGGAAACTTCAAAAAAAACGGCTGACAAGACAAACTTTTTCCAGGTGCGTCGGGGGAGCAAACAGCAGTGTGGACCCATCAGGGCGCTCCGTTGTGTGTCATCCCGCCCGTCTTACCCCTCTCCGTTTGCCTTCAATAGCGCCATCAGCATCGGACCGAGTGAAAACTCGCCCTGCGCCGAGCGCCTGGTCAAATCGCGTAGATAACCGCCGGCCGAGTTTATGAAGTTTGAGCGTTCCAGAATGCACGCCATCGCCGCTGCGGCATTTTGAGGACCCATGGCCTCGCAAGCTTCCTCATAGGCTGATGGGCTTACGCCGAGCATTGAGCGGACCACCACGGCCGCTGTCATCAGCTCGCGCCAATGCGATATGCCGCCGTTTGGCCCATAGTCCAAAATTTGTGGGCAGGCTCGAAGAACCATGCCCAACGGAAACGAGTTAATCGGTTCAACAACTCGGCTAGGCCCTTCACGCTTCACACTCTTCGTCTGTGGCTCCTCCTGCAAGCTTTCGCCCTGCTCTTTTTCGGAGCTAGGTTCAAATTCATTTATAGATTCGGATTTTGAATTCTGTATGTGGCGGTCATTTTGGATGGCATTGCCATGCATATTTTTGGTATTTAACTGAGTTTCCAGAATGTTGAGTACCTCTTCGCGTAGAAGCTCCATTTCATCGAGCGTCTTTTCGACCTGTGCTCTGTCTGGATAGCGCGAAAGCCGTCCGAGGATACCGACATACATCGTTTCCACGTCCCCCCAGTTACCTGACGCACCCTCCTCTACCGCAGCCGAGATTAGCTTACGCACATCCCGTCGGCAGATCGTGATCGCTTCTTTGGCTCTCCGGAAGCGCATGCGTTCCGCCGCGACGTCCTGCGCCAGTACCGCGATCTCCTTGGCGCGAGCCAAAAGCGGCGTCAGATCGAAACCGTATGCCTGCTCGATTTCACCGTCTCGATTGCGATGCGCGTAGCGCTTCCCATTTGGACTGTCGCGGCGCTGTATAAGTCCGGCATCGACAAGTGACCCGAGCTGCCGGCGGAGTGTGGTTTCCGTAATCCCGTGAGCGCGTACGGATAGCTGCGCATTGGACGGAAACACGACAAGCCCGTGTTCAGCGTCGAGCTCCCCATTGGGATAAAACGTCAAAAGCGCATCGAGAACCGCCAGCGCTCGATCCTGTAGGCCGAAGCGTTCCCGCGCCTCGCAAACGTCGCGAAACACTTTCCACTTTTCAATACGTGCGCCTGGATTTGAATCCGCGATCGCCATTTGGCCTTTGACCAAGGCAAGCGACATCGGCCGCCGCCCAAAGGGCGTCGTTACATGTCCCGTCTGCATTTCTCTCTCACCTTTCTTTAGGCAAAAGAAATCTGCTCACCAAATCGGTGCCAAGACTCTTGACTGTGATTCCGGGAAATGCGATTCTCGATCTTGCTACAGATAACGAGAGAGGCTTCCACGGTTTACCGTTTGGGGGCCTTTTTCTTTTGCGGTTCAGTCTCCGTTGTTTTCCTGCTTCGATCCTCTGTACTCGTCGTACAAACGATCCATGTGGGCTGAAAGCCACTCGCTGAAGGGCTTCGCTTCGACATTCGAAAGCTCGATCGCAACCTTCTTCGATTTGGCGTTCATCACGAAATTCAGTGAAGCGTCACTCGAGGTCCAATCTTTCCCGGACACAACGGCCTTGGGCTTCTTTGCAGCCGATTTGACCTTGTAGCGCTTCAGGTAGTCATGAAGTTCTTCAAACCGCTCGTCCTCCGTCAGCTCGATGAACTCGGCGGTTGCCGTACGCTCTGTGGCTACCTTCAAGAGGGCAGGGGCGAGAAGCAATTGACGGAGGCTCAGCCACCTGTCGCGTCCGATCTTCTTGGACGCTCCGAGCACCTTGAGGATCGAGGCTGGGACGGCCTCCACGACACCGAGCATTTTTGAAAGCATCGCCTCATCGATCGCGAGCGACGAGCGAACCACATCCTTCGTCATTCCGGACGCAAGCAGGTTCTGTGCGAAGTACGCACGCTCGATGAACGATAGGTTTGAACGGGCGGAATTTTCTTGCCCCTGGGCGATTGCGGACGTGATGTCGTCTAGTTTTTTGACAACTGCCTTGACCGGAATTCCAAGCTCTCTGGCAACTTTGAGACGGCGGTGACCAAAGACGACCATGAAGCGTTGACTATCTGACGAACTGGGGCGCACCAAAATGGGCGTTGTCTGGCTGGACTCCTTGATCGCCTGCTTGAGCTCCTGGTACTCCTCGCCATCGTCGGAAAGGCGATCGGCGACAAAGGAAACGTCAATCAATCGCGGATCCAGATCCACGATCACCTCGCCTTCCATCAGCTTCTTGGTGTTCTCCGCCAGGTCCTCAATGGAGCGAACGACAGTCTTCGCTGCCCCCGTCATGCCGTAGCCAGGCTTTGTCGGTGTCTGGTTAGACGCGATGGATGCCATGTCCAGTTTCGCAAAAGGATTTTCACGCGCCATAGCCGGCCTCCAAACTCGCTTTCAACGTCGACAAAGGATTGATATGATATATAAATCCCCGCGAAAAAACGGCTGACAAATACGTCATTTCCGCCCCCATGCGCCGTGGATTAGTTCCATGATTTCGCCGTTGGCCGCGTTCAAGCTCTCCATTGCCCGGTCATAGGTAGAACGGACGAAATCGCCTCGCTCTACCTCATACAAGGTTTGCTTCTTTATCGAAGCGTCTGAGATGGCCGTCGATTTTAGAACGTGATTTCGCAACATTTGCTGGGCGAACATTGATTGCATAAACCCGACCATCTGTGCCTGCGGGATGTCCGTCGGCTCGAAGCGCGTGACGAGATAGCGGAACCATTCGACACGCATCTCGGCGCCGGCCTCTGCGACCGGACCCATTATGCCGCCCAACATCATCAGGAACTGGCTCATCGACATGATATCCAGCATCTGGGGATGGATAGTGATCAAAATGCCTGTCGAAGCCATAAGCGCGGTGATCGTTAGGTATCCCAACTGTGGGGGCAATCGATAACGACCACGTCGTATCTGTCGTCTACCTGCTTCAGCGCATTGAAGATGCGCATGTAGAACAACCGACCGTCCTCTCCCTTCTTGGAGGAGATTGCCAGGGGCACGTCATACTCATATTCCTGTAGGACCAGATTTGCAGGAACTACATCAAGGCCGGGAATGTTGGTTGGCTGGATAATTTCCGAAATGAACTTCCGCTCATCATCGAAACGAAGCGCCTCGTACAGAGAGGCCGTGTCATCAAGTTCTGGCTGAATCCCGAACAGGGACGTCAGCGATGCCTGTGGATCGAGGTCGACCGCAAGTACGCGATGGCCGGTGAGCGCAAGATATTGTGCAAGGTGCGCAGCGGTCGTAGTCTTTCCGCTTCCGCCCTTGAAATTTACCACCGACACGACCTGCATCGGCTCGCCTTCACGACGCCGGGGAACGTAATATCGCTTGTCGGACTTTTTATTGGCTTCAAGATAGTCTCGAAGCTCCAACATCTGATCAGCTGTATAATATCGCCGACCACCGACCGACTCAACCTCGGGTCCTTTGCCCTCCAAGTGGATTTGCCGTAGATGGCTTTGAGTGACCCCGATGAAGTCCGCGACTTCTCCCAGCTGAAACTTGCGTAATCCCTTCTTAGCGTCCGGGGGATATTGTTGGCTGCGCAGCATATGCAACGCATTTGAGATCTTTGCTCCCTGCTGGGCAATCTCGATATCAAATCTGTTGGGCTGCGGATGGCTCATTTTGCAAACTATATCCCGGAGGGCTTCATTTTCGAAAAAATGGCCACAGAGCCATCATTTGCGAAACTATCCCGCGATTCCCGCGCCGCTGCAAGGGATTTAAGGTTAACAAGAAGTTAACGCGCGCATCACGGATTCCGCATTCAAGCCGAATCCCCAATAGGTTTCGAATACTTAGGCAGATTCTCGTGTTTTCGTACAGCACACCATAACTGCAGATCTGCAGAGTTTGACTGAAGTTTTGCACACGTATTGTCGCACCGCGTTCGGATATCCGGCCACGGCTCGGTAGAATCACCGTCTGCAGATCTGCAGATAGTCACACGCCTTTTCAGATGATCTTTCTCCGGCATGTCCACGTCATGCGGAGATCAAGATGCAGGTTTTCACCATTTCGCCAGATCGATATGTCGATCATTCCAATCCGCTGAGACAGATGCACCGCTTACGGGCCGCAGTCTTTGGCGAACGCCTCGAATGGGATGTCTCCATTACCGACGCGGGTGAGCGTGACGAATACGACGCTCTCAACCCGACCTATATCCTTGCGGTCACAGACGGCCAAAGGGTCGCTCGGCTGCGCGCGCCTGCTGCCGGCATTGGGGCCGACCATGCTGGAGCGGACATTCCCGCAATTGCTAGGAACCGGTTCACTAGATGCGTCCGCAAGCATGGCCGAGAGCTCGCGCTTTTGCGTCGATACGTCCTTGGCTGCGGGAAGGGGAGGGGACAACTCCATCTCGCGACGCTCACCATGTTTGCCGGGATCATCGAGTGGTCGATGGCAAACGGCTACAACGAGATCGTCACGGCAACTGACTTGCGCTTCGAGCGCATCCTGAACCGGGCCGGATGGCCGATGAAGCGGCTTGGCGATCCTGTGGCGATCGGCAATACCGTGGCCGTCGCCGGAACCCTGCCAGCCAATCGGACAAGTTTTGAACGAGTTTGCCCGCAGGGTTACCGCTCGATCGCCGCCGAAGATCACAGCCGGCAGATCCGGAGCGCTGCGTGACCCAACTCCGCTCCCATCCCCGCCTGGTCCGCAAACTGCAGGACGCACTTGGCGACCAGCTCTGCGTCGCGCTTGATGATACGACGGTGGTCGAAATCATGCTCAATCCCGACGGCCGCTTGTTCATCGAACGGCTGGGGCACGGCGTGGCGCCAGCCGGAGCGATGAGCACTGCCGCCGCTGAAGTCGTTATTGGCAGCGTCGCCCACGCCCTGCAGTCGGAGGCCGACGATGAACGGCCGATCATCTCCGGCGAACTTCCCATCGGTGGACACCGCTTCGAGGGGCTGTTGCCACCGGTGGTGTCCGGACCGGCATTCACGATCCGCCGTCGTGCCTCGCGTCTGATCCCGCTCACGGAATATGTGAAGTCGAAGGTGATGACCGAAGCCCAGGCATCTGCCATTCGAAGCGCTATCGATTCCCGAATGAACATCGTGATCTCCGGTGGCACGGGATCGGGAAAGACCACTCTCGCCAACGCCATTATCGCGGAGATCGTGGCTGCCGCCCCGGACGATCGGATGGTCATCCTCGAAGACACCGCCGAGATTCAATGCGCGGCCGAAAACGCCGTGTCACTGCACACCAGCGATGCCATCGACATGGCCCGCCTGCTGAAGAGCACGATGCGCCTGCGTCCCGACCGCATCATTGTCGGCGAGGTCCGTGACGGAGCGGCCCTGACGCTGCTCAAGGCTTGGAACACCGGCCACCCCGGCGGCGTCACCACGATCCATTCCAACACGGCGATGTCAGCCCTGCGCCGACTGGAGCAGCTGACGGCGGAAGCCAGCCAGCAGCCGATGCAGGAGGTGATCGGCGAGGCCGTCGATCTCGTCGTTTCTATCGAGCGAACGGGGAAGGGGAGGCGGGTCCGCGAGGTCATCCACATCGAGGGATACCGCAATGGCCGCTACCAGGCCGAACACTATGCCCAGATCGATGAGGACAGCCATGTCGCGTAGAACCAATATTCTTCTCACCTGTGCGGCACTGGCCGCCGTTACAATCGGCCTTACACAGCCAGCGCTCGCCTCTTCCGGCGGCGGCAGTCTCCCGTGGGAAGCGCCGCTCGAGCAAATCCAGCAATCGATTACCGGGCCTGTCGCCGGGTTCATCGCGCTCGCCGCCGTTGCCATTGCCGGCGCCATGCTGATCTTCGGGGGCGAGCTGAATGATTTCGCGAGAAGGCTTTGCTATGTCGCACTCGTTGGCGGCGTCCTGCTCGGGGCCACCCAGATCGTTGCCCTTTTCGGCGCGACCGGCGCATCGATCGGCGAGGCCCATGCGCAGGCCGAGCAAAGCACTCCCGATCCGACGATGACGCCGTCCACAGAAGGGGAGGGGCTCATGGCTGAGGTGGGCTCCGCTCTTACACGCTCACGCGTGCACCGGGCGCTATCGCGTCCGAACCTGTTGATGGGTGCCGATCGTGAGCTGGTGCTGCTGACAGCGCTTGCCGCCGTCATCCTGATTTTCGTGGTGCTCACCTGGTATGCAGCGCTGTTCGGCATCGCGATCTGGCTGGTCGCGGTCGGGGCGCTGCGTATGATGGCGAAAGCTGATCCCCTGATGCGGCGCGTTTATCTCCGCCATATCTCCTACAAGACGTTCTATCGCGCGACCTCGTCGCCGTGGCGTAAGTTCTGAGGGGCTTCAGATGGTCGCCCTCAAATCACTCCGCCATTCCGGACCATCCTTCGCCGATCTCGTGCCTTATGCCGGCCTCGTCGATAACGGCGTCATCTTGCTGAAAGATGGCTCGCTGATGGCCGGCTGGTATTTCGCGGGTCCGGATAGCGAGAGCTCAACCGACGCCGAGCGCAACGAGGTGTCGCGCCAGATCAACGCCATCCTGTCTCGGCTCGGCTCCGGTTGGATGATCCAGGTCGAGGCCATCAGGGTGCCGGCCGGTGATTACCCGACCGAGGCGGACTCTAATTTTCCTGATCCTGTCACACGCGCCATCGACGATGAGCGGCGGGCGCATTTTCAGAAGGAGAGGGGCATTTCGAGAGCCGGCATGCGCTGATCCTGACATGGCGTCCACCAGAGCAGCGGCGCTCCGGCCTGACGCGGTATGTCTATTCGGATGCGGCCAGCCGTTCCGCTACCTATGCCGACACGGTGTTGCAAAGCTTTTTGACCTCGTTTCGTGAGGTCGAACAGTATCTCGCCAATGTCGTCTCGATCCGCCGGATGATGACACGGGAAACGCCGGATCGCGGTGGGTTCCGTGTCGCGCGCTACGACGAGCTCTTCCAGTTCATTCGCTTCTGCGTGACCGGCGAGAACCATCCGGTTCGCCTGCCAGAGATCCCCATGTATCTCGACTGGCTGGTGACGGCCGAGTTGCAGCATGGCCTGACACCAATGGTAGAGAACCGCTTTCTCGGCGTGGTGGCGATCGACGGTCTGCCGGCCGAAAGCTGGCCGGGGATCCTCAACACACTCGACCGGATGCCGCTCACCTATCGCTGGTCCTCCCGCTTCGTCTTCCTCGACGCTGAGGAAGCAAGAACGCGCCTCGAACGGACCCGGAAGAAGTGGCAGCAAAAGGTGCGGCCGTTCTTCGACCAGCTTTTCCAAACCCAGAGCCGCTCGGTCGATCAGGATGCCATGCTGATGGTGGCAGAAACCGAGGACGCCATTGCCGAAGCCTCCTCGCAGCTCGTCGCCTATGGCTACTACACGCCGGTCATTGTGATCTTTGAAGAAGACCCCACCCGCCTCCAGGAAAAGTGCGAGGCCATCCGCCGGCTGATCCAGGCCGAAGGATTTGGCGCCCGCATCGAGACGCTGAACGCCACGGACGCCTTTCTCGGCAGTCTTCCAGGCGTCTCCTACGCCAATATCCGCGAGCCGTTGATCAATACCCGCAATCTTGCCGACCTCATCCCGCTCAATTCCGTCTGGTCGGGCAGTCCAGTAGCACCTTGCCCATTCTATCCGCCGGCCTCGCCACCCTTGATGCAGGTGGCCTCCGGATCGACGCCGTTCCGGCTGAACCTGCATGTCGACGATGTCGGACACACGCTGATCTTCGGGCCGACCGGCTCTGGCAAGTCGACGCTGCTGGCGTTGATCGCAGCGCAGTTCCGGCGTTACGCAGACGCCCAGGTGTTCGCCTTCGACAAGGGCGGCTCGATGCTGCCGCTGACGCTGTGCCTCGATGGCGATCACTACCAGATCGGCGGCGATGTCGGCCCTTGGGCAAATGGTGAGGTGAAGGCGCTCTCCTTCTGCCCGCTGGCAGAGCTGTCGACCGACGGCGACCGCGCCTGGGCCTCCGAGTGGATCGAGATGCTGGTGGCGCTGCAGGGTGTGACCATCAACCCCGATTATCGCAACGCCATCTCCAGGCAGTTGGCACTGATGGCGGAATCCCGCGGCCGCTCGCTGTCGGACTTCGTCTCGGGCGTGCAGATGCGCGAGATCAAGGACGCGCTGCATCACTATACCGTCGACGGTCCGATGGGCCAGTTGCTCGACGCCGAGGAGGACGGCCTGGCGCTTGGCGCGTTCCAGTGCTTCGAGATCGAGGAACTGATGAACATGGGCGAACGCAATCTCGTTCCCGTTCTCACCTACCTGTTTCGGCGCATCGAGAAACGCCTGACCGGCGCGCCCAGCCTGATCATTCTCGACGAGGCTTGGTTGATGCTCGGCCATCCGGTGTTTCGGGACAAGATCCGCGAATGGTTGAAGGTGCTGCGCAAGGCCAATTGCGCCGTGGTGCTCGCCACCCAGTCGATCTCGGACGCGGAACGGTCCGGAATCATCGACGTGCTGAAGGAATCCTGCCCGACCAAGATTTGCCTCCCGAATGGCGCGGCGCGCGAGCCGGGCACGCGCGAGTTTTATGAGCGCATCGGCTTTAACGAACGGCAAATCGAGATCGTCGCGACGGCCTCGCCGAAACGAGAATACTACGTCGCTTCGCCGGAGGGCCGAAGGCTCTTCAACATGGCGCTCGGCCCTGTCGCGCTCTCCTTCGTCGGGGCGACCGGCAAGGAAGACCTGAAGCGCATCCGCAGCTTGCACTCCGAACACGGGGCCGCATGGCCCCTCCATTGGCTCCAGCAAAGGGGATCGCCCATGCCGAGACACTTTTCCCGACATCTTGAAACGCACCACACGGTCGTCGTCATTGCGACCGCGCTTGCGATTACCTTGCCGCTTCCGGCTCGTGCCGGCGGGGTGACCGGCGAAGCGACCGAATGGACACAGCTCGCAAACAATGCCGAGCTTATCTCGCTTGTCGGCAAGTCGGCGGAGCAGGTCAACAACCAGATTACCCAGATCTCGCAGCTGGCCGAGCAGATCCAGAACCAGATCAACATCTACAACAACATGCTGCAGAACACGGCGCAATTGCCGAACCACATCTGGGGTCAGGTCGAAAGCGATCTCCAGAACCTGCAGAGCGTTGTGGCTCAGGGGCAGGGGTCGCCTTCTCGATGGGCAATATCGACGACGTGCTCAAGCAGCGGTTTCAGAGTTTTGCCCAGATGAAAAGTAACCTGCCTGACGGAGCGAGTTTCTCTTCGACGTACCAGAACTGGTCCGACACCAACCGCGATACGATTGCAGGATCTTTGAAGGCCGCAAACCTAACGGCCGAGCAGTTCTCAAGCGAGGAAAGCACGATGTCATCGCTGCGGTCGATGTCGGAGACGGCCGATGGGCAAATGAAAGCACTGCAGGTTGGACACCAGATCGCCGCGCAGCAGGTCGCGCAGATGCAAAAACTGCGTGGCCTCGTATCCCAGCAAATGACCATGATGGGCACATGGTTTCAGTCGGAGCAGGCGCAAAAGGATCTCGCCCAGGCGCGCCGTGAACAGTTCTTCAGCGGAACCGAGCATGACATCCGCGGCGGGCAGACGATGGAGCCCCGCTGGTGAGCCTCCGTGTCATCATCATCCTCGCGGTAGTTGCCGCGCTTGTGGTTAGCGCCGGCATCTTCACGTGGATCGTGCAGCCACATCCGGTTCCAATGTCCGGAGCTGGCGAAGCCTCGACGCAACCCGCCTCTGATGTAGACCGCCTCGAACACCGGGAAAAATTCTTCGGCGGTGACGCCACCCGCGACATTCGCGGCGGCCAGGAGATGAAGCCGCGATGGTGATCGTTCCTACTTCCCGGCGCCTGGAACTCGCTTTCGTCGCGATCGGCATCGTCCTCATCGCGAGCACGCCGGCCCTGGCGCAACAGGGTGAGGTTCTCACTACACTGGAGAATTCCGTTGTTACCGCAGCCAAGGGCTGGGAGACGACGGTCATGAATGCGGCGCGCTCATTGTTCTGGATCCTTGCCGGCATTGAGATCGGAATCGCTGCCGTGTGGCTGGCGATCAATGCCGCCTCGCTCGACAGCTGGTTTGCCGAGCTCGTCAAGCGCATCATGTTCATCGGGCTGTTCGCCTTCATTCTCAATGAGGGGCCGACCTTTGCCAAGGCCGTCGTCGACAGCCTCTACCAGATCGGCGCCGGCGGCGGGTCGGCTTCGCCCGCCAACATTTTTGACGCCGGCATTCGCGTTGCGACCAAGATGTCGGAACAGGCGAAGTTTGGCCTCTTCGAGGATAACGCACTGGCGATCGCCGCCGTCTTTGCCATGGTCGTGGTGGTCGTCTGCTTCTCGCTGGTTGCTGCGATCTTCGTCGCCGTGATGGTCGAGATGTATGTCGGCCTGCTCGCCGGCATGATCATGCTCGGATTGGGGGCACGTCCTATACCAAGGACTTTGCCATCAAATATCTGGTCTATGCCTTCTCGGTCGGTATGAAGCTGATGGCGCTGGTGATGATCGCCAAGATCGGCTCCGACATCCTGCTGGGCCTCGCCGAGGCTCCGACAGCAACATCAGAGCAGTTCATCACCACGCTGGCGATTGCCGGCATCTCTGTCGTGATCTTCGTCATGGCCATGTATGTACCGCCGATCCTGCAGGGTGTCGTTCAGGGTGCTTCCGTTTCCGGGGAATGGAAGCCATTCGCCATGGCGGACAGGCCGCATCCTTTGCGGCGGGTGCCGGCTTTCTGGCGACGGCGGCAGCCAGCAGGGGGTTTCAGGCTGCGAGTGCGGCAAGGGCAGGGGAGCGTCCCTTGGCAGTGCCGCGATGCGCGGCATGGAGGCAGGCATCGGTGGTACGGCAAACGCGGTCGGCTCGGCGGCCAAGGATAAGGCGGTCGGTTCACCCGGTGCCTATGCCGGCTCGCTGCTCGGGCTCGCCAATGCCAAACTCGACCAGCAGTCGGGTCGGACCGCATCGACTCTTCCAACACCGCCGATCAACGAGAACAAGTAACTGGAGGCCGATCATCCATGGCCGGACACGATCCGCTTGATAACCCCTATTTGGCTGCGCGCAGTGAATGGAACGAGCGCTACGGCTCCTACGTGAAGGCTGCTGCCACCTGGCGGATAGTCGGCATCACCGGCATGACCATGGCCGTGATTGGTTTTGGCTACGCGCTGTACCAGAGCACTCAGGTGAAGCTCGTTCCCTATATCGTCGAAGTCGACAAGCTCGGCACGGCCGTCAATGCCGGCTTCCCGCAGCAGATCGAATATGCCGATCCGCGGGTGGTGCGCGCCACCCTTGGCAGCTTCGTCTCTAACTTTCGGAGCGTGACACCAGATGCGGTCGTGCAGAAACAGTATATCGACCGAACGTATGGCTTGCTCAGGACATCCGATCCGGCGACCGAGAAGGTCAATGCCTGGTTCCGCTCGAACTCGCCCTTCGAGAAAGCGAAGAGCTCGACCGTTGCCATCGAGGTCAACAATATCGTCGCGCTGTCGAACCAAAGCTATCAGATGGACTGGACCGAATTCGAGCGTGACCGGCGCGGGAAGGAAACCGCAGTCCGCCGTTTCCGCGGCATTGCCACCGTGACCCTGACTCCGCCGCAGGACGAGGGCGTCATCCGCGTGAACCCCATCGGTCTCTATCTCCGCGACTTCGACTGGACAGCACAGCTTTGAAAGGCATGGCCCGAACATGATCATCCCACTCAAAAGAACACGGACCATCCTGACAAGCGCTCTCGCCTCGGCGACGTTAGCGTCTTCACTGTACATTCCCTTCCATGCTTCAGCAGCCGATGGCGTCACCGCCAACGAAGCAAAAGGCATGGGCATCTCCACCCAGTGGCGCGCGTCGCGAGGTCTGGTCACCAAGGGCGCCGACGGCAAGGTGATTTTTCTCTATGGCGAGGTCCAACCATCCGTTGTCTGCTCGCCGCTTCAGGTCTGCGATATCGAACTGCAAGGCGGCGAGGTGGTCCGCGACGTGCTCGTCGGCGACACGGTGCGCTGGAAGGTCGAACCGGCGACCTCGGGCGCTGCCGGCGGTCAGGCCATCCATCTGATCGTCAAGCCTTCGGAGCCAGGTCTTGTAACCTCAATGGTGGTGACGACATCCAGGCGGACCTACCACATTCAGCTCAAGTCCCATTCGACGCAGTATATGGCGCGTGTCGGCTTCGAATATCCCGAGGATGTTTCGACAAAGCTCGCCGACGTCAATGCCCGGCTGGAGGCCAGCACCATCCCGGGTGCAGGGATACCCGCCGAGCAGTTGAACTTCAGCTACTCCGTTTCGGGCAGGGCCGGCTGGCGGCCGACCCGGGTCTATTCCGACGGGCTCAAAACCTACATCCAGTTTCCACGCTCGATTTCCGGTCAGGATGCACCTGTTCTGTTCGTGACCTCCGGTGGGCAGAACCGCATCGTCAACTACCGGATGAAGGGCGACATGATGGTCGTCGACTACCATGTCGATCGCGCGGTGCTTGTCTCCGGCGTCGGCTGGAAACAGGAGAAAGTGACGATCAGAAGGGGAGGAGGTAATGAACGTCGTGCTCTCCCATTCGCGCCTCTTGCGAGCCATTCGCAGTTTTACTGCAGCCTGCAGCCTCGCCATCCTTCTTTCCGGATGCCAGTCGATCGGAACCGATGGCATCGTGGCCAGCAGCGCACCGCCAGAAATCTCCGGCCCGGCGGCAAGCGCCATCGCCGGCGATATGGTGAGCCGCTTTGCCGAGCAGATCGGTCCGGGGAAGGCGACCGTCGCGCTGAAAACGGATACCTCGCCCTTCGGTCAGGCACTGGAAGCGGCGCTGAAGGGATGGGGCTACGCCGTCGTCACCGATCAGAAAACCGATAGCGGTACGAGAGTCATCCCACTCGCCTATGTGATCTTGGCCGTAGACGGTCAAGTGCTCGCCCGTCTTTCGACAAACACCGTCGAACTCGGCCGCGCTTATTCCGTAACGGCGAGTGGCGCGACTCCAGCGAGTGCACTCTCGCTGATGCGGCGCGGGTGAGGGAGAATCCTATGGTGCAATCTCTCAATCTCGGCGGCGCGCAAAACAGCCAAGCCGCCTCCGCCATTCGCCGGATCAACCGCCTGCCGATCGTCGTCATTATCGTTCTGGCGGTCGCGTTTCTTGGCGTGATCTTTTACGGGCTTGCCTCGCGCGGGCTATACTTCGGCAAGGACAACGGCCTGGACACGACTTCGGGAAATCCCGCATCAACGTTCGCCGACCAGATCAAACGCGGCGTCACCGATGGTATTATCGGAGAGCCGCAGCAGCAGACCACCTTCCAGCCGACGCCGGTCGAGACAAAACAAGCCGATGAAAAGGACAACGATCCCTTCACGCCGCAGCCGGTGCAACGCGAGGTGCAACAGCGCGGTCAAGACCTCGAAGCGGAAGAGGTTTGGCGTGCCCGGCTTAAGCGGGAACAGCAGGAACAGTACTTGCGGGAGCAGCAGCGCCAGCGCATGGCTCGCTTGCAGGCGAACAACGCGGCTTACGATGCTCCGCTTGCCATCGATCGCAGCAAGCTGGAAGCGCGGGCGGAGAGGAATGATGCCACTGCGGACGCGGAAGAAAGGGCGACGACAAAATCGACAAACACGGGAAACACACCCGATCTCTATGCGGCCGCGCTTCGCGCAGGGCTCGGTGGTCAAAACGTCGATCCCAATGCGCAAGGCGCAAAGGAAGACTTCTTCAACGCCGACCTGAAAGAGCTTGGCTACCTGCCGAACCGTGTCGTGCCTCAACAATCGCCCTTCGAGCTGAAGCGCGGCTCGGTCATCCCTGCAACACTGATTACTGGCATCAATTCCGATCTTCCCGGCCGGATCACCGCGCAGGTGAGCCAGAACGTCTATGATAGCGCCACCGGCCATCGGCTCTTGATCCCGCAGGGAACGAAACTCTTCGGTCGTTACGACAGCAAGGTGTCCTTCGGGCAGAAACGCGTTCTGGTCGTGTGGACCGACATCATTTTCCCGAACGGCTCGACACTGCAGATTGGCGGCATGTCGGGGACGGATGCGCAAGGGTATGGCGGTTTCAATGATAAGGTGAACAACCATTATTTCCGAACATTTGGCTCAGCCGTTCTCATCGCCCTGATCGGAACAGGCATCGACATGGCTGTTCCACAGAGTTCGACACTCGCCACCCAGGACACCGCCTCGGATGCGACACGACGGAATTTTGCCGAAACGTTCGGCCGAGTTGCTGACCAGACGATTCAGCGGAACATGGATGTTCAGCCGACGCTCGAAATTCGGCCTGGCTACAAGTTCAATGTGCTCGTTGATCAGGACATCATTTTTCCAGGCAACTATCGGCCATGATTGTAGCAAGCCACAGTGTTAGATTGGATTGGCCATAAGAGTAAACGACAGCCCCTTCGACTGCTACTTATCACCTGAACGGTTGAACGGTGGATGTACTAGGCAACAAACTATGCCTGTCACGCTTATTAAACTTGAGTGGCGCGCTTCATTGTGGTCGTTCCCGTCACGCAGAGCTGAAAAAAGCCGCTAGAGTTTTCTAGCGGCCCTTTATTCGCAGAGGCTTGGGAGGTCAGACTATTCTGCGGCAAACTGTTGAGGGCAAAGACGCAGCGCGGCGGCGAGTCCGAGGCCTTCCAGTTGCTCGGTGGCGCGTTGGCGATATCCGCTGCGCCACTGCGGCGACACCACGCTCGTCGAACCAGTGATGCGTCGCAATCTTGACGTATGCGCCAACCCAACAGTCCCCCGGGTGGCGACCGCCGCCATCGTAGCCAAGGAGCGATGTTAATCATCGCTCCGGCTGGGTACTTAACTGCCGCGGTCCATCAAATCAGGGAAATGACAGCTTCGATCTCGACCTTCGCGCCTTTCGGCAGGGCCTTTACCTCGTAGCACGCGCGTGCTGGGTAGGGGTTGAGAAGAAGCTCGCGTAAACGCGATTGACGTCAGTGAAGTCAGCCAGATCGGTGAGCAATACCGTCGTCTTGACCGTCTTTGACAATTCAGTGCCGGCGGCCTTGGCGATCGCCTGAAGGTTCCTAAGGCACTGCTCGGCCTGTTCGACCGCATTGGCCGAATTGAACTCGCTTGTGGCCGGATCAATTGGCAGTTGCCCCGAAACAAAGAGCAGATCGCCGACCTTGATTGCTTGTGAGTATGGTCCGACTGCTCCAGGTGCGTCGGTCGTGGATATTTGTTCGATCAAGTTTCGTCCTCCAGGTTCTTGGTTATGGTTTAGGCGTATCGGCTGACCGCCAGGTCCGTTGCATCGATTTCGGGCTTTCGTCCGGACACGAGATCAGCGATGACGCGGGCTGAGCCAGAACTCATTGTCCAGCCGAGCGTGCCGTGTCCAGTGTTGAGAAAGAGGCCCGCAATCTTTGTTGGACCAATCACCGGCGTTCCATCCGGCGTCATCGGGCGAAGACCCGACCAGAATGTCGCCTCTTTTGCATCGCCACCGGGAAACAGATCCATGACGGAATGCTCGAGGGTGCTCCGGCGGGCTAGGCCCAGGTCGTTCGTATAGCCGGAGATTTCCGCCATGCCCCCGACGCGGATACGGTCGCCCAGGCGCGTAATGGCGATCTTGTAGGTCTCGTCCATGATCGTCGATTCCGGCGCGCGCTTGGGGTCAGTGATAGGGATCGTCAGGGAGTAGCCCTTGACCGGATAGACAGGGAGCTTGATGCCGTGGCGTCTGAGAAGCAAAGGAGAGTAGCTGCCAAGTGCCACGACAACCGCATCTGCTGGCAGGGTTCCCCATTTCGTCACAACGCCACGCACACGGCCCGCCTCGACATCCAAGCCGTTAATCTCGGTACTCCAGGAAAACCGGACGCCAAGCTGCTCTGCCTTTTTGGCCAGTTCGTTGGTGAATTTGAAGCAGTCCCCAGTTTCGTCCTTTGGCGTCAGCAGACCGCCGACGATCTTGTCGCGGACATGTGCTAATGCCGGCTCAGTGCGAACGCAGCCGTCACGATCAAGAACCTCGTAGGGAATGCCGTCGGCTGCAAGCGCCTTAACGTCCTTGCCGGAGACATCGAGTTGTGCCTGCGTACGAAAGAGTTGGAGCGTGCCCTGCATACGTTGGTCGTACTCGATAGCAGTCTCTTTGCGTAGGGCAGCGAGGGAGATACGACTGTAGTCAGCCAACCTCAGCATGCGGCTCTTGTTGATAGCATAGCGCTCGGAAGTGCAGTTCGAGAGCATCTTTACGAGCCATGACAGCATGGCGCCATCGATCTTTGGCCGAAGGATCAGCGGCGCGTGTTCCATGAACAGCCATTTCAAAGCCTTTATAGGGATACCTGGTGCTGCCCAAGGCGAGCAGTATCCGAACGAGACTTCGCCTGCATTAGCAAAGCTTGTCTCAAGTGCCGGACCTTTCTGCCGGTCGACAACGGTGACTGTATGACCGGCTTTTGCCAGCTGGTATGCGGAGGTGACGCCGACAATGCCGGCGCCCAGAACGATAACTTTCATAGTGTCCCCAATGAGCCTGCGGCTCTCAACGATATTGTCTATGGTAGCGGTTGCCGAGACCGGTAAGGATTTCATAGGAGATCGTACCGGCGTCGCGTGCCAGGTCTTCAAGCGCCTGATGCGGGCCCAGCACCTCGACGAGGCTGCCTAAAGACAGGGTGCCCTCCGGTAGTGCAGTAATGTCGATCGTGATGCTGTCCATGGACACCCGTCCTACGATCGGCAGGCGCCTTCCCTGGTAGTAAACCACGCCGCGACCGCTCAGGCTCCGCGGCAAACCATCGGCATAGCCTGCAGCGATCGTGGCAAGGCGTGTGTCCCTCTCCGCGATGTGAGCACCGCTGTAACCGACCTTCGCGCCGGCGGGTACGGTACGCGTCTGAACCACTGCAACGTTAAGCTCAACGACTGGCTCAACTGGATTTGGCATGCCGATGCTCGGTGAAACGCCGTAAAGGGCGATTCCTGCGCGTGCAAGTTGACCGTGATAATCCTTCCCGAGGAAGATGCCGCCGGAGTTTGCAAAGCAAATGTCGAAACACGGAAACTCCTTCGAAATTTGCTTCATCTCGACAAGCTGATCATCATTCTGATCGCTGTCTAACTCGTCGGCCGATGCTAGGTGGCTCATGATGAAAAGGATCTCGATGCTTACCTGACCCGCGAGCTCAGCTGCCAAAGGGCTGCGCTCTTCGGGTGGCACGCCAAGTCGCGACATTCCTGTATCGAATTGTAGTACGGCTTGAAGATTCCACTTCCGGCGTCTTGCTGTTGCTGTCCAACGTCGCCACTGCTCTAGCGAATTCAAAACCGGGATAATGTCGCGTTGAGCACAGGCTTCCTCATTGCCGGGTTGCAAGCCATTGAGCACAAAGACTTTTGCATCCGCAGCCAAGGCCGGACGCAGTTCCACAGCCTCGTCAAACTGGGCGACGAAAAAGTGACGGCAGCCTGATTCATAGAGCGTGGAGCATACGCGTTGTGCACCGAGACCGTACGCATCGGCTTTTACAACGGCAGCAGCTTGCACCGGCGCCACAAGTGTCGAGAGCTTGGCGTAGTTGCGTACCAGTGCTGAAAGATTGACAGTCAGATAGCCGCTCGCGCCCTCGATCGGTGGCCTCACTTCTTTCTCTGGCAAAACAGCGACGCTGCCCATATTCATCTCCCTTTTCGTGGAAGCGAAGATATGCAAGAACGTGCGAAATTGTCCGCCTATTTGTAGTGGATAGTTTCAAAAAGGCCCCACTGGTGGCATATCCGATCACATTTCGGAGGTTTATTTCATGTTGGCTTTGGACAATGTCGATCGCAACATACTGCGGTTGCTTCGGATTGACGCCCGGACCAGCAACGCAAAGCTTGCCGCGGAAGTCGGCCTTTCTCCATCGGCTTGTCTCAGGCGCATCAAGCTCATGGAGCAAGCGGGTGTAATTCGTGGCTACACGGCGCTCATTGACGCGACGCAGTCGGAATCGATCATTGCGGTCATCATCAACATCACGCTTGAGCGGCAGACGGAGGAGTATCTCGACAAGTTCGAGGCAGCCGTGCGCCGGCATCCCGAAATCAGGGAATGCTACCTGATGACCGGTGGGTCGGACTACATGCTAAGGGTGGATGTCGAGAATGCCGGTGCCTTCGAGCGCATACACAAAGAGGTTTTGTCCACCTTGCCTGGCGTGCTGCGGATCCATTCGAGCTTCTCGATCCGAGATGTTTTGGCGGCGCGCTCGAAGCAGAAATGATAGCATTTACGAGCTGTAATCCGCCGGGCGGGTAATGGACGTAGCGCGACGGCATAGCGAACTTTTTGCCAGCAGTGTCGGGGCTGAGTTTGACCGGCTCCTCTCAGATTGCCCGTAGCCTTGAACTATAAGAACAGCCGTGCAGGTACTCCAACATGGACGCGCTGACATTGGCAATGCGGATTAGCGGCGGCATGGCCTCACTTGGCGAGATGGAAGATAGTCGTCTGTAAAAGCACGCCGCATGACAAGAAGACCGCATCTCGAACCGCTTAGGAACATAGAATCTTAGTCTTCGATCGGAAAGGCAAACCCGGCCTTCACGCGGTCCATCACGACCATTGTTTTGAACCCTTTGATATCATTGTTCTCGTAGAAAAAGCGTCGCGTGAACTGCTCGTAATCTTCCATGTCTTTTGCCGTAACGACAAGCAGGAAGTCCGCGTCGCCGGTCACGTAGTAGCCGATCATGACTTCGCGTGTGTTTTTGATTGCTGCTTTGAAGCGATCGATGATGTCAGCCCGCTCTCGCTCAAGGGATACCAGAACAACGACCGTTACATGCCTGCCGACTGCCTTCGGGGATACGATTGAAACATCAGCCTCGATAACGCCCTCGGCGCGCAAGCGCTTGAGCCGGCGCTGGCAGGCAGTCGGCGATAGGTGCGCTCGTTCGGCCAGTTCCTCGGACGTGAGCTTGTTGTTCTTTTGGACGGCGTTTAGGAGCGCCATGTCAGCGCGGTCGAGTTCCATGGGCGAGAAATCCTGCAGCTAGCGTTCATATTCGCAGGTTTTCTGCATAGACGGCATCAGTTCCGCCGTCAATCTGCATCGATTTGGAAGCATATTGCCACCATCGAATATAGATGCGGGAAATCAGCGGAGCATATCACGCTGCCTTCAGCCGCTTCACATCATCTTGCTACGGAAGGGCTCACAATGACCATCAACATTAAGGACATCGCAGAGAAGGACCGCAACTCGGTCCTGCATCCGTTCACGCAGCTGAAGGACTTTGCCAGCGGCAAGCTTGGCGAGCCGACGATTGTCGAGACGGGTAAGGGCATCCGGATCCAGGACGCCTACGGCAATCAGCTCATTGATGGCTTTGCCGGCCTTTACTGCGTCAATGTCGGCTATGGCCGAACCGAAGTAGCCGACGCGATCTCCCGCCAAGCCTACCGGCTTGCCTATTACCACTCTTACGCCGCTCACACGACCGACGAGTTGGCGATCCTGTCAGACCGTCTGGTAAAGATGGCGCCGGGCAAGATGAGCAAGGTGTTCTACGGCATGTCCGGTTCGGACGCCAACGAGACCCAGGCCAAGCTCGTCTGGTACTACAACAATCTGCGCGGCAAGCCCACGAAGAAGAAGATCATCTCACGCGAGCGCGGCTACCACGGCTGCAGCGTCGTCTCCGGGTCGATGACCGGCATGAGCTTCTACCATGATCACATGGACCTTCCGCTGCCGCAGATCACCCATACCGGAGTGCCGCATCATTATTGGGGCGCCAATCCAGGCGAGACCGAGCGGGAATTCTCCGCGCGCCGGGCTGTTGAGCTCGACCAGCTCATCGAACAGCTTGGGCCTGACAATGTCGGCGGCTTCATCGCTGAACCTGTGCTTGGTACCGGTGGTATCACGCCGCCCCCGGAAGGCTATTGGGAAGCCATCCAGGCCGTCCTTAAGAAGCATGACGTGCTGCTGATCGCCGACGAAGTCATCACCGGTTTTGGCCGCACCGGCTCCATGTTTGGCTCGCAGCATTATGGCATCGAGCCGGACCTGATCACGGTTGCCAAGGGCCTGACGTCTGCCTACTTCCCCTCTCGGCCGCGATCGTCGGCGAGAAGGTCTATCAGGTGCTGGAAGACGGGGCCGACAGGGTCGGCGCCTTCTCGCATGGCTATACCTATTCCGGCCATCCGATCGGCGCAGCTGCGGCCAACGCCGTACTCGACATTGTCGAGAAGGAAGATCTGCCGGGGAACGCCCGCGATGTTGGCGCCTATTTCCAGGCGCAGCTCAAGGAAAAATTCGCGCAATTGCCAATCGTCGGCGAGGTGCGGGGTGTTGGCCTGATGGGTGCCATCGAGTTTGTCGGTGACCGCGAAAACAAGACCCGTTTCGACTCGTCGCTGAAGATTGGTGCTCGCGTCTCGAAGGCAGCTCGCGACGGCGGCCTGATCGCCCGTGCCATGCCGCATGGCGACATCCTCGGCTTCGCACCGCCATTGGTCACCACCAAGGAAGAAATCGACGAGATCGTCTCGATTGCCGAGAAGGCCGTGCGCTCGGTCATGGACGAACTGGTGCGCGACGGCCAGAAGATCTGAACGTCAGCGACTTGTGCTTTCCGGGCCATCGCGGAACAGCCAGTTGCAATCAGATTGTCGCCGTTGAGCACGTCAAATGGGCACAGGGTAGAGGGATGAACCTCACCCTGCTCAAAGACCATACCCGCCGCTCATGCCGGCGCTTCATCAGAGAAAGGGAAGTTGGCCTATGACCGCTGCCAAACTTCATATCAAAGCGGGCCTGCCGCCCGTATCTGTTTACAGCCCGTTTGACGGCACTCTGATCGGATCGATCGACACAACGGAGGCATCCGACGTGGACGAACTCATCGCTTGTGCCCGTCGCGGGGCCGAACTCTCGCGCAACCTGCCGCGGCACAAGCGGGCAAGCATCCTCGAAGGTGCTGCACAACTTATCGAGCGCCGCTGCGATGCCTTTGCCGAGACCATCGTACGCGAAGCCGGAAAGACGATCGTTCAGGCGCGCAAGGAGGTCAGTCGCTGCGTCAATACGCTAAAACTCTCTGCCGAGGAAGCAAAACGCAACGCAGGCGAGATCATCCCCTTCGATGCCTTTGCCGGATCAGAACAGCGCCAGGGTTGGTTCACACGGGAACCGCTCGGTATCATCACCGCTATCACGCCCTATAACGATCCGCTGAACCTGGTCGCCCACAAGCTCGGTCCGGCGATCGCAGGCGGCAACGCAGTGCTACTGAAGCCGTCGAATTTGACGCCGTTCTCCGCCGTCAATCTCGTCGATGCCCTTTTGGAAGCTGGTCTGCCGCGCGATGTCATCACCATTGCGCACGGTGACAGGGAACTCGTCACTGCCTTGATCACATCCCGCGATGTCCGCATGGTGTCGTTTACCGGTGGATTTGCTACCGGCGAAGCCATCAGCCGCGCGGCGGGGTTGAAAAAGCTGGCGATGGAATTGGGCGGCAATGCCCCCGTCATTGTGATGAATGACTGCAACTTCGATAAGGCGGTCGAGGGCTGCGTCTCCGGCGCGTTCTGGGCGGCTGGCCAAAACTGCATTGGCGCCCAGCGCATACTGGTACAGGCAGCTCTCTATGAACGCTTCCGCGACGCCTTCGTCGCTGGGACCAAAAACTCAAGGCCGGCGATCCGTTGCGCGGCGACACCGATGTCGGCCCGATGATCTCGGTGCAATCGGCCGAACGCACCGAAACTGCTGTCAATGACGCGATTGCCGCGGGAGCCACGCTGCTCTGCGGTCATCGTCGTGAAGGTTCTCTTTATCATCCAACGGTGCTTGAAGGCACACCCCGGGCATGCGGGCTATGGAGTGAGGAAGTGTTCGCGCCCGTTGTCATGCTGGCTCCGTTTGACACCATAGATGAAGCCATCGAGATGGCAAATGATCCCGAATACAGCCTCCATGCCGGCATCTTCACCAGCAATATCAACGTTGCGCTCGACGCAGCGAACAGGATTGAGGCAGGCGGTGTGATGATCAACGATAGCTCTGACTACCGCTTCGATGCCATGCCCTTCGGCGGTTTCAAATACGGCAGCATGGGCCGCGAAGGTGTTCGCTTCGCCTACGAGGACATGACCCAGCCAAAGGTCGTTTGTATCAATCGGGGATGATACTTTGGCGCTAGAACTGGCGCTGAGTTTTTCGTGATCCTGAGCTTCCCGAGGCAACGCCGCCTGACCAATCGAGGCAACAATGTCTAATGACACTCGTATCGAACACGATCCCCTTGGCGCGGTCAGCGTGCCGGCAGATCGATATTATGGCGCTCAGACGGCCAGAGCACTCGCTAACTTCCCGATCTCGGGCATTCCCATCAAAAGCATGCCGTCCGTCATACAGGCACTCGCCCACGTAAAGATGGCTGCTGCACAAGCAAATTGTGACGAGGGTTTGCTTTCGAGCGAAAGGCGAGACGCGATCGTGCTGGCTTGCCAGGAAGTGCTGGCGGGTAAACACCACGACGAATTTCTCGTCGACGTATTCCAAGGCGGGGCGGGCACCTCCACCAATATGAACATGAACGAGGTATTGGCCAATCGTGCGAGCGAATTGCTGGGCGGAGTCAGGGGCGAGGGGCGTTTGGTTCATCCAAATGACGACGTCAACCGGTCCCAATCAACAAACGATGCCTACGCGACCGCCGTCCGGCTTTCCGTGATTCCCGCTAGCCGCCAACTGCGCGATGCCCTCGCCGATCTCGCCGCGGCCCTAAACTCCAAGGCAAGAGAGTTTGCAGATATCCGCAAGCTCGGACGAACACAATTGCAGGACGCTGTTCCGATGATGCTGGGACAGGAGTTTGCAGCGTTCGCGACCACGCTTCTGGAAGACTGTGACCGTCTCGATGAGACAGAGCGGTTGTTCCTGGAGGTCAACCTCGGCGGTACAGCAATCGGAACGGGAGTCGCAGCCACCCCATCCTACCGACTGCGCGCGATCGAGAATTTATCCTGCAACATGCAATTGCCAGTGGTCGGATCAAAAGACCTGCTGGAGGCAAGTTGGGACATGGGTGCATTCATGCTTCAAATGGGGCTATTGAAGCGAACCGCGGCAAAGCTTTCGAAGATCGCGAATGATTTTCGGCTGCTATCAAGCGGTCCGCGCGGGGGTATTGGCGAGATCGTGCTGCCATCCCTTCAACCGGGCTCTTCTTTGATGCCTGGGAAGGTCAACCCGGTTGCTGCAGAAGCAATGAACCAAGTCTGCTTCTATGTGTATGGCATGGATGCGACGGTAGGCATGGCGGCCGAAGCAGGGCAGCTTCAGCTGAACGCCATGGAGCCGGTGATCATTTTCAGTATCCACAACGCCATGGAGCTCCTCAAGCAAGCGATCAGAACGTTTACGAGAACATGCGTCGAAGGGGTTCAGGCCAACGCCGCACAATGCGAAGCCAACTTGAAGAATAGCACAGCGTTCGCAACAGAACTCGTGACCTCGATTGGCTACGAGGCAGCGGCCGAACTCGTAAAAGCACGATTGGCGAGTTGACTCCTGCAAGGAGTACGTCCGCGTTTCCCCGCCCTCCCGGGGCAAATTGGCTGTCGTCGAATCTGCTTCGGCGGCAGCCTCTTTTCGGATGGCCTGACGATTTAGCGAAGGCAGGGATTCGCGCAAACTCGCGGGGCTGCGTTATTTTGCAAAGCCGGTCTGCGGGCACGAGTGAAAAGGAGAATTTGGTGAGCGCTGATTTTGATTTTTACCTGGCCTTGCGAGCGGCTGGGGACTGCATCGCATCTAGCGCAAGCAGACGTTCCCTTTTGCCGACTGAAGGTCGGCAACCGTCACAGCGCCACGTGGGTTCGAACAACTCGGAGGAGACCGAGCAGCGCAAGCTAGCCCACAACGACGTAGGCTTGCCGATTGGCCTTCAGATAGTCGGTCGTTTTTTCAATTCAACGCAATAAACGGCACTGAGGATAGATTCGTGACGGAAAAACTGGTGGTTAATTCTGGGCATGATGATAATCGGCCGGTTCAGCCGGGCCGCTACGACGTAGATGGCTGCGTTGAGACAAATGTTACGGATGGCTTCACGCTGGTGGCAGTTGGCGACCTGATCGTGACGCGACCACTCACAACAGGACACCATCCCGGGTTTAGTGAGATCGTCAACATCCTTCGCAAGGCCGATGCTACTTTCGGGAATATGGAAACCAACATCCTGGACATCCGATCGTTCAAAGGAAGTCCACAGGCGGAGCACGGTGGCGCCTATCACATCAGCCTGCCCGCTCTCGGGCCTGATCTGAAGTCCATGGGCTTCAACCTGGTGAGCTATGCCAACAATCATTCATTCGAGTGGGGAGTTGAGGGCATGCGCGAGACATGCCGAGCGCTCGATCAGAATGGAATTGTTTACGCTGGGGTTGGCGAAAACCTGGCACAGGCTGGTGCTGCCCGTTTCCTGGAGACCCCGCGAGGTCGGGTGGCGCTGGTATCATGTGCCTCAACGTTTACGCCAATGTCGCGTGCATGCGATCCGGCCGGTGAGGCCCCGGGCAGACCTGGGCTTAATCCCCTTCGTCTCGAAGAATAGATTGTAGTTCCTCCGGCAATGTTTGAAAGTCTAAGACAAGTACGTGATGCATTGCCAAATTATCGGCCTGGCCAAAGCGATCCAACCCGCCTTAAGCTGGCTGGAGCGACGTACATGACCGGCAACCACGCCGGTTACAGCTACCGACCCAACCCAACCGACGTCGCCAACATTCTGCGCAACACTCGGCAGGGAAAGCAGTTCGCCGATTTCTGCATCGTCACCAATCATGGGCATGAGCCAGGCAATTGGAGCCATCAGCCTCCCGATTACGAACAAGCGTTTGCACGTCAAATGATTGATGCAGGGGCCGATGCATACATTGTTCATGGACCGCACCAATTGAGGGGCATAGAGATCTACAAGGGCCGGCCGATCTTCTACAGCGTCGGCAACTTCATCATGGACGACCTCCGGACACCGGTGTGTGCCGACATGTTCGCAGGATACGGCAAGGACCCGCGGACCGACACCGATGCGGAAGTGACGCTGGCAGAAATGGCAGAAGGATATGAGACGGATGCGGGTTTTTCCGATCCGATATTCTACGAAAGCGTTATCGCAGTGAGCCGGTTTCAGGACAACCAGCTTGCCGAATTACGGCTCTATCCGATTGAACTGGGGGCACGCACTTAGATTTGCAAATCGCGGTGTTCCCCGCCTTGCTGTTGGCCAGCAAGCAAGCCGAATTCTGGAGCGTCTCCAGGACCTATCGAAACCATTTGGAACTGAGATCACAATAGAAAACGGCGTTGGAGTGATCGCTCCGTGAGTCCCGCACCGAACCAACGGCAAGAGAGGATTGTTTAAAGACGGGGCGCACAATATGTCACGGAGCAGAACCGGAATGGCTCGTTCATTAGTGTCTCTCCTGCAAACTGAAGGTCCTTGCACGACGAACGGCCGCGCGTGGCCGCGTTCGATGTCCTTTTTGGCAAGCGGTATATCTGGCCGACAGGATTCATCTAAAAGTCAAACTCACGGAGCTACAGCAAAAGAGCTCCGCTATCACAAGGGAGCTGGTAAGACTGTCTTTACAAGGTTCGCCCAGTATCCGATCCCGTAGGGAAGAGCCTCATCGTTGAAGTCGTATGTTGGGTTATGGAGGGAAGCCGTCGAACCGTTGCCAATGAAAATCATAGCACCGGGTCGAGCTTCGAGCATGAACGCGAAGTCTTCCGATCCCATGACCGGTGCGAACTGGTCATCTACGCAGATTGGACCCACCAGATTGCGCGCGGCGCTGATCGCAAGGTTCGTCTCCTCAGGAGAGTTGGTCATGATTGGATCGATCCTGCGGTATTTAAATTCGATCTCCGCGCCATATCCGCTTGCTATCCCGCGCGCTACGGCAGGAATTTGCGTCTCAGCCAAGCCTCGAAGCTCATGCTTCAATGTTCTGACAGTGCCGGACAAAGTCGCGGTCTCCGGTATTACATTGTAGGATTCGCCGGCGTGCATCTTGGTAATCGAGACGACCAACGATTCGAGCGGGTTCGTCGATCGAGAGACTAACGGCTGGAGGCCCACAATGATTTGGCCTGCAATCACTATCGGATCAATGTTTCGATGAGGGCTGGCAGCATGTCCTCCCTGACCCTTGATCACGATATCAAATTCATCCAGCGCTGCCATGAACGGGCCGTCGCAGATTGCGAACCTACCAACATCAAGGCCTGGCGAGTTGTCCATAGCGAACACGCGGGATATTCCAAACCTATCCATGATGCCTTCTTGAACCATGCGCTGCCCGCCGAGCGCGTTTTCCTCAGCGGGCTGGAAGATCAAGGCAACGGTGCCGCCAAAATTTGGGGCTTCAGCGAGAAATTTCGCCGCGCCAAGCAACATTGCCATATGGCCATCGTGTCCACACGCGTGCATTTTTCCAGACGTTTTGGATGCCCAGGGTTTCTTCGATCTTTCCTCGATTCGGACGGCATCCATCTCCGCCCTTAAGCCAATCGTCGGGCCACCACGATGATTTCCTTCAATCAGTGCAACCAAACCGGTCTCCGCAAGGCCGGTCTCGATATGATCGACGCCGAACGATCGCAGCATCTCCTCCAGGAAAGCCGCGGTTGAATGCAGATCATAATCCAGTTCTGGATACTGGTGGAGGTGGCGGCGCCATTTTGTCGCCACTTTCACCAAGGGCCTGAAGGTTTTAAGATCGTGCATGGTGATTTCCTTTGGCTTGCTTCACCGCTGAGATCGGCCGGATCATGGTTCCGTCAAACGAAGCAGCGCGTCAAATTCAGACTTTCGATACAATAAATCTTGATCCGTTATGGATGAGTTCTGGCTCTTGAAGTTGCCCCGGCTTCGGAAGCTGTAGAGAGGGTGGGCATTTCGCGGCTACGATCGATGCTTCGGATTGACCAGTTCCTGTTGCAGCAAAGCCAGAAAAATATCCCTTCGTCGATGCCGACATCATGGTTCAGTTCCTGACAAAGTCACTGTGATTGCGGCAGTCTGGCCTGCCACCTCCCATCCTTGATCAGTTGCCGCACTACCTTCGGAAGCAGGCCTCGAATGGCAGCAACTTCAGCCGAGCGCTCATCTCGTGCATTCACCGCAAGGACCACCGACCTCGATATTGAGGGATTCACGATCTTGGCCATTCGTACAAGGCCAAGCGACGTTTCGCGCTGGACCGCCGAAGGCGTCAAGATCGAGTGAGCTTTGCCGTCCGCCACCATGTCTATAATCGTCGAGAGCGAATCTATCTCGTACCGGACGTCCAACAGGACGTTGTGCATTTTTGCTACGTCAGTCACAGCTCTCTGGACGCTTGTAACATTCATGGGGACAGCCAGGGGATACGCGCTCAGCTGATCAAGGGAGATAGTATTTTCGAAAGGAGGGCTGCCCGGAGGGATTATCAAACAAAATTCCTCTTCGGCCAGGACGTCATAATACGAACCGTCATCTTTCATGGTGTAGAAGACGGCAAGGTTGAATCGGCCGGCAAGCATCATTTCTTCAATCGAACCGCTCATCCCCTCAACAATCTTGAGCGAAACTTTGGGAAATCGCTCGTTCGCCATGTTGAGTAGCTCTGGTGCCATAAAGCGCGCGGGTCCGGATGGTAGCGCGATGGACACCTCACCCACAGGTATCTTCGGTTTGCTTGTGAGCTCCTCCTCAGCGATACTTACCTGGTTCAAAATGATGCGCGCATGGTGCAGCAATCGCGTTCCAGCCGGTGTCAGTGTAACGCCGCTGCGCTCGCGTACGAGGAGTTTTGTTCCTAAATTGTCCTCCATCTCACGGACATGAAGGCTGAGTGCGCTTTGTGCGACGTTCATATGCTCCGCGGCTCGCGTAAAGCCGCCTGCCTCGGCTATGCCAACGAAGTATTTTAACTTCTTAAAATCCACGTCTGGCGTCCTTCATTCGATGAGCGATACTAGTATCGCAAAACGAGATGGATAGGAAGTTACTTCTGAATTTTTCTCTCCGCTCGCACAAAAAATACGAGCTTTCAGAAGTTTTCCAATGGCGGCAGAGGCTCGAAAGGCCGCATTGTCCATTGTCCATCTGAAAAAACGATTACTGAAGCTTTCGATCGTTGGGAGGCCATAACGACCCAAGCACCGCCTACTTGTCGAGTCCGTAAACCTTGCGATTGTTCTTGTAGAGTATCATCCTGGCAGCCTCGATGGCTTCCTCCACTGACAGGCTTCCGCCGACGACATAATCAGTGAGGGCCTTTGCCAGGTATCGTTTGCCCCACCGACCAGCAAGCCAATACAATTCCGGGATATGGTATGCATCGCTCGCAAACAGGATCTTCGAGAGCGGGACGACCTCCATCACCTGCATATATCGCTGATATAAGTTCTGATGCACGTGAGGCGTCATGATCGAGAGTTCGAAATAGCAGTTGGGGTAAAGGTGACTGAGCCACGCGGCCTTACCGACCGAGGGATAGCCGGCATGCAGCGGAATAATTTTAGGCATGCGCATCATGTTGTCGCGGTCAAACCGGACAACCTCTTCCAAGAAAAACGGGTCCTGATTGCGAAGGACCACGTCAGGAGCTTCACCGTCACCCGCGTGAATCTGCATGGGCATGTCTCGCTTGAGACACTCCTCAAGAGCGAGGGTGAATGTGTAGCGGCGCAAATCCTTGGTGATTTCTGCGGCAGACTCGCGGTCCATATCGGGCAACTTGCTGAAAGAACCTCTCAGCGCCTCCCAGGATACCTTTGCAGGATTGCGGTCGTGCAGCGGCCGGATAAGACCAATGAACGGCAGGAGGTAAGATTTCATCCCGTATGATTTCTTCCCGAAGTTGCCGTTGCCATCTAAAGTCTCGTGTAGCCTCTTGATGTAGCGCTGCTCGAACTCGTCAAATGAAATGTCGAGATGAAAAAACTCCCTTTGAATCTCTTCAATGCGGCTGATCCGGTTTGACCGGCAGGGTAAGATCGCCTCCTCGAAGCGGGAAATTGCTTCACCTCCCCGGTCCTCGTGGTAGCCGGTTTCGAGCATGATGTTTTCGTAGTTGACGTCGCGAAAAAGGCTGTTCACATACGCCCAATAGTTCTTGCCGCGGTCATTCCGGGCCTCGATGACTGCGTCCAGTGTCGCCTCGCAGCCGAGGAACTGGGCCATTTCCTTGACCAAGAACTTGATGAAAATCCCTTGGGAAATGTCACCCGTTACCGCATCTACCTTGCCCTGAATGTCATACATTCTGTTCAGATCATGCCTCCTGGCTTCGTCCCCGTTGAGCCACTCGGTGTAGACGCCCTTTGGAAAATATGCCGCCATCGGCATTCCTGCCAATGAGATGCGCTCCAGGTAACGCTTGGGCGTCGTAATCGCGTCCTGATCGGTGATGACATGGCAATGCGTGTCGTCAATCGGCAGCGCATCAACTGCCTCGAATATTGCCGCAAATTCCGGTTCCTGCCTTGAGAGGAATAAGGGTAGGTGCTCCAGATGATACAAGCCGGTCTTGTTTGAACCGGTTTTCTGACCTCCGGTCGTTGAGCCGGCGTGCGGGTCTTTTGGATGCTCTGTCATTTGCAGCCTCCTCGTTTTTCAATGCATGACCTACAGTTCACGAAACCTGGATTATCTCTCTTGGAGCGGTGGTTAGGACGTCGACGCCGGTCCCGGTGACGCGAAATGTTTCGCTGATCACATAGCCGAACTCTTCATCAATCCAGTTTCCAAGCATTAAATGGAAGGTCATGTTTGGTTGAAGCACGGTCATGTCGCCGTCGCGCAAGCTCGCTGTCGGTTCAGTCCAGCCGATCCCATGGGCGTAGCCGCAACGGGATTCCTTCTTCAGCCCCTTTTCTCGATTGTCCGATAAAACGCGTTCGCAACGTCGCTGCAGGTCGCTCCTGGCCGAACAGCCGCGAGCGCAGCATCAAGCCCTTCCAGCTGGATATCATGGACCCTCCGGAGGCGATCTGATGGGGTACCAATTGAGTAGGTGCGCATGAGCGCAGCACAGTAGCCATGGCGGGATCCGGCAAGTTCGATGTTGATTTGCGAACCTTGACGGAAAGAGTCTTCGGTCCAGGGAATATGACATGTTCCCGTTCGTGGCGTCGCGCAGATCGCTATTTCTTCGAGCCGCGTGCCCGGTTTTCCGTTGACGCCTCGGATCAGGACGGAGGCGATTTCGGCGCAGGCATCGGCTTCGCGCACTCCGGACCGAATGACCTCTGCTGCGCGGACAATCGCTGCGTCTGAAATTGCCGCCGCATCTCGCATAATTTCGATCTCAAGATCGGATTTGATGAGACGTATCCAGGTGACCGCTTTCGTGCAGTCGACGACCCTGGATGCCTGCAACCGTTTCTTGAATTTCTCGGCGGTGAGGGTGGAAAGGCTGAATTCCTCAATGCCGATCCGTTTGTCTGCAAAGCCCGCTTCCTGGACGTAGTCGATAATAGCGTCGTATCCGTCCTTTTCCGGGTGAGCGATCAACTCCTCTGGATAGGCAATTATTTTGTCCCTCTCCATAAAGCACTGGTGCATAGCAGCCGGGGCATCCATCCGTCGCAGAATGAATACAGGCTCTTCCTCCGCCGCAAGAACCACTAAGGCTTGTGGCACATAGGCTGATCGAGCGGTGTAACCGGTGAGATAAGTGATGTTGTGCTGATCGGACACAACGAGCGCCTCGACATCTCGCCGCGCCATTTCAGATTTCACCAGTGTAAGACGCCGCAGATACTCGTCCCGAGGGAACGCCGGTGGTGCCTTGCTTATCGTCATGACGGTCATCCTTTATATGAACTTTTTGCTGACAGATCAGTCGCGCGTTTAAGACCAGCGTTTCGAGTCACACCCGAGCGTAGGATCACGGGGTGACGGACTCCATGAGCATTCTGCTCAAAGTCGTGACGTCGTAGACTGGCAGCCCGGTGGATTGGCGAAGTGACTGAGCAATACGCGGGAACATGGTGCACTCGAGCAATAATGCCTGGATTTCAGGATGTTTCTCCCGCAACCGCTCCACGCACGAGCAGACATCCTCTCGCAGGACACTTAGGTCTGTCCGCACCGGCGGTCTTTTCATCTCGTTTTCCCAAGTTGGTGTGTTTTCGATTCCGCCAACAACTACCCGAGAAATGTCACCTGGATCAGACAAGCCAAGCAGTTCAGCCCCAAAGTGAGTGGAATCGAAAGTCAGGACGGCAAGCTTTGCTCCGCGGGACAATTGTCGAACGATCATTGGTGTCAGCAAGAGGGCTGACACAGCAACCGGAACGGGAACAGCAGCCGCAATTGCGGCCTGGTGCCGAATGGAAAAGCCACAGTCTGCTGTAATCGCTGTAGATCCACGGCCGAAAAGGCGCTGCGCTGCTGCGATGTAAGGTCCTTCCAGGGATGGATCACCGCGAACGACAACATCCGCCCATGCCCCGGAAACGGTCTCTCGAATGGTCGGGAACGCGAATATCGATGGGTCATGCAAGGACCCAGACACAGGTGAGCCGTTTGGGTTAAATCCTGGCTCAAGATCCAGAATTCCAAGGATGCCGTTGCTGACTGAGGCTCGTTCTTGACACATGTTCGCACCAGTGGCTTGTGAGGGTATTGAGCACCCGCGATGTCACGGGGACTGATCGCCGCCGTGTCGATCCCTGACTGGGCTGACTTCAATGAGCATTTTCGCCAGACTGACATAGTCTGCAATCATCAAGCCGGTCTCACGGCGCACGGCGTCGGCCGCCAGCGGGAAGGCAGCGCATTCAAACACAAGTGCGGCAACGTCAGGCTCACGCTGAAGCAGTGCTCGTGTGGCTATCAACACATCTTCAACGATGGCTGAAGCCGGTAGGTCCGGAATGGGCTCCGCCAATCGCCTCCACGTCTCAGACCCTTCGATGCCGGCTACGGCGACATCGATCTGAGCCGATGACCATCCCGCCGCGGCAAAGTGTTTTTCTCCCATCCGCGTGGCATCATAGGTAAGAATGCCGATTTTCTTGCCCTTGGGAACAGTTGTCGCAGCGAACGGCACCAAGGACAGGCTCGACAGGGCGACCGGAACGTTCACAGCCCCTGCAAGCTCACTTTGGAATAGCGCCGTAAAACCGCAATTTGAGGTGATCGCGGACACGCCATCTTTCTCTAGTTGTCGAGCGCAACGGATATAGGCGTCAAGAATATCCTCATCCCCGTCTATAACAGTTCTGACCGTGGCCCCTGGGACAGCAGTTTGCAGGGTTGGAAACGAAAATGTATTCGTATTGCAAAGCGCCCCGGCATGGGTGATTGGCCGGTTTTCTAAAAGAAGGAGACCCAGGGTCTTTTCCACTTTCCACCTCCAAAACTGAGAACTTCGTTCTGCCTAGAGCGAGATCAATTTTCGCGGGCAACTGGCGGCTAAACCTACGGATTCAGTGGCATCATTTCGCCTGCGTCAGCGCTGCAAGAGCCTGGCGATGGACCTGGTCGCAGCGAGACTGGACCATTTCCTGCCAGTCCGGCCGTGCGGGGTTGTAGTGTTCCCGCGTGGCGTTCCGTATACGTTTCCCAATCTCGGTGTTGGCTTGATCGGGGTGGTACGCGAAAAGCCAATGATCGTTGCGGAGGACTTCGCGGCCTTTGTCCGGGCTGAAGGTGCCAAACTCCAGGCACACATAGGTGTGCCGGCTGCCCAGCTCACCCTGCCAGAACTCGTCTTGCGTACCCGTGATGGCGACTGACGATGACGTTCCGAGGTCCGGCGACGTCACAGATGGTCCAAAGATCTCGAGGGCTCGACGATAGCCTTCAAGACCCGAGGAGGTTTCGGTTTGGAGCTCGCCGTAACCATAAGGCCCAAGCCCTGTATGATAATCGACGATGATCACGTTTTGTCGCTCTGCAATCCTGTAATCCATGCAGATTTTCTCAAGGACTTGCCGCGGCTCTGACGGGTGCTTACCTCCGAAAAACATGCCTTCGGGTCGGGAATATTGGCCTTTCTTCCGCGCGGTCTGAAACGCAGTCTCGCCATGGGTCGCCCGGAATTCGGCGATCGCTCGCTCTGCCACTGCCAAACTTTCGGCTGAGAGGTCGGATGGGACGAGATGATCTGCCAATTCGTCATAGCCCGGATTTTCCGGCAGCGGTTTGGAGAAATCGACGAAATTCCGATTGAGGTCGCATCCCTCGGCAGTGACGCGGCGATCCCAGGCAAAGCCATATGCGTTCAAGGCGTGAATTAAGAGAATGCCAACAGATCCCCCGAGGCTATCCGCCAACAGCGACCGAAGAAGGGACAACTGCGCTGCGGATCCGCAATAGCCCTCCACACCATGCGTGCCTGCGATAGAAACAAGCACGTTGTCTGCATCGGGGTCGCCGAGATAGGCGACATCCGTAGATAGTGGCTGGCCGTCAGGTCCACGATAACCCGATGGATAAGTTTCGACCTTTGTAGCGTCCAGAAAACGCGTGCGGGCTTCAAAATAGGTTTCCGAAAACAGGTTCTTCATGGCGTCTTTATCACTATGGGGTGGGGTGCGCTGGCGCCACAGGATGTGGCGCAAGCTCAGAAATCCGCGACCACTATGGCGCAGGCGAAGCATTCCATTCCGGCTGGACAAGAACCTCACTCCACGAGGCTACGAGATGGAAACCAACTCTCGCTCGAACTGCGTCAGAGGCTCATTTCCTTCCTCGGTCACCAGGAAGGATTGCGTGATCGCAATGCCAGTGTCATCGAGCCAAAGCCCCGACATGCAATGAAATGCCATGCCCGGCTGCAAGACCGTCTTGTCTCCCGGACGCAAGCTGACCGTACGCTCGCCCCATGTCGGCGGAAAACCTAGACCTATCGAATAGCCGAGGCGTGCTTCCTTCTCGAAACCGTGCTTTGCGATCGACCCGCGCCATACCAATTCGACCTCTTCGGCCGCCATGCCTGGACGGATGCTGCTCATCGTTGTGTTCAATCCCTCGACCACCGCCGCGGCAAGCCGGCGGTAGCTGTCCGGCGGCTGGCCCAGAAATACTGTGCGCGTCATCGGGCAATGGTAGTGAAGGCGCGATCCCGCGATCTCGATGTTGAGGGGCGCATCCCTCTTCAAAGGGCGATCCGTCCACAGGCCGTGCGGGGTTCGCACGCGTTCATCGGCACAAAAATGCGGAGGGCTTGTGGTATAAACGCCACCGGCGTCAGGAAGCCCAGAAATCTGCGCCTTGTATATCTCTGCAACCACGTCGCACTCGCGCACACCTGGGGCGCATTTTTCGACTGCCGCCGACATCGCGGCATCTACTATTTGACCCGCCTGACGCATGTAGGTCTGCTCTGCGCTGCTCTTCACCAACCGTACGCGATTGACCAAGAGTTCGGCATCCTGGAACTGAGCGTTCGGAAGGTAATTGACAAACTCGGCGTGGATACGGGCAGTATAATAATACGCCCCCATCTCGACGCCGATTACACCTTTGTCGAGACGCCGCTCCTTCAATATCTCCGATACCGGTTGAACGGGATGTGAGGTGGTCGATTGAACAAAACTGTCTGGATACGCGCAGATGTTCTCATCGCGCATATAGGTCGTATCGCGAGCCGAAACAGCGTCCATGAACCGGCCGATCCAGATTGGTTGATCCTCGTTGGCGGCGACGACAAGAAACAGCGGCGCATAAAATGCCCATGCGTCGAAGCCTGTCAGATAAAAGATGTTGGCCGGATCAGAAAGAATGAGGGTATCAACTCCTGACGCCTGCATTTCCACTTTTGTAGCGGCAAGGCGCGCCTGGTACTCGGTTTCGGTGAAATAAAGGGCTGGCATAGCGGCTCCTGTTGGCTCGGACTTGGAAACAGTCATCCGCTTCTCGCAGCGAGAGACTGGCTCCATTTGATCTAAATTTGCTTCCACTCCCTGGTGAAAAGCTTCGAATTTATCGGCCGCTCGAGAGGCTTGGCGAACACCGCGAAACAAGACGAGCGAGAGGTTGGTGGCGGGAATTCAAGACTATTCCCGCCACGGAGGCCTGTTTCTTAAGCGTTAGCCTCAAGGACCGTATTCTGAGAACTGCTCCTGGCGCGCCACCAAGTAACGTAAAGCGCGATCATCCATAGGATCGGCAGAAGGGTTAGCAGAGACGCCACGGCGGCCACGGTCGGATCGATTTCGTTGCGAATGTTCTCCCACATTTTCAGTGGTAACGTTCGGACCGAATATCCGCTGACCAAGGACGTCACGACTACTTCGTCAAACGAATGGATGAATGCGAAGAGCGCGCCGCCAATAATCCCCGGTCTGATCAGAGGGAGTGTAACCCGCATGAAAGCGGTAAAAGGTCTAGCTCCCATACTTTTCGCCGCCTGCTCCAAGCGACGGTCGAAATTGGCGAGAGTCGCGGAAACAATAACGACGACGTAGCTGATTGCGCCAATCGTATGGGCAAGTACGATCCCCGTCTCAGTTCCAATAATCCCTAGATTTACCAGGCCGAAGTAGCTCGCCACGCCGACGACTATGACGGGTATTGTGATTGGGGCGAGGATCGCCATCGTCAGCCAACCTCGAAAATCGGACGCGATCCGGCTAAGGCCATAAGCTGCCAAGGTCCCTAAGACTGTCGACAGAGCCGCAACGGCCAGACCAATCTTGATGCTGGTCCAGGCCGCGCCATACCAGGCTTCATCACCGAAGAAGCTGCCATACCACTGAAGCGAAAAACCGGACGGAGGAAACTGTAGCGTCGCATCGCTGCTAAACGACATGATGATCACGACGACTTCGGGAAACAGCAGGAAAAAAATGACGAGCGTCAAGGTGAGGCTGCCGGCAAAACGCGACCATCCGCCATCGCCTTGAGCCTGATAAAGTGCCTTGGACCACTGCTTGGATCTTGAAGCGACCGAAAGCTCATTCAGATACTGCTTGACCACGCGAAGCAGGCTAAACCGTTCCATGAAACCTTTTCTCAGTTTCGGAGCACTGTCTTGTGTTCCCGAGAGATTCAGCCCGAATACAGAGAGCATCACTACGGCAATCGCCAGAAGGACGAACGAAGAGGCGCTGACTGAACCCATATTGAACCCGGTCGAGACCTGGGAGGCAATAAAGGTTGAGAGCATAGCGTCTCCTAAGCCACCCAACGCCGCTGGCGTGATGTAAAAGCCCAGGCAGATTACGAAGACCAGCAGCGTTCCGCTTCGAACACCCGGCATGCTCAACGGGAAATAAACCCGCCAAAAGGCTGTCGATGGCTTCGCACCCATGCTTTTGGCAGCCGCAATCAAGGATGTGTTGATGCCGAGCATTACGCTCACGAGCGGCAGTATCATCATCGGCAGCATGATATGGACCATGCCGACATAGACAGCCGCGCGATTGTAAATCAGAGGGAGAGGGCTGGATATGAGGCCCCAATTCACGAGGGCGCTGTTGATCAAGCCATTGTCCCCGAGGATAACGACCCAGGAATAGGTGCGCGCCAAACCGCTTGTTAGATAGGGAATAACGACGAGAACGATCAGGACCATGCGCGCGCGCTTAGACGCTGTCGAGATCAGGTATGCCGTAGGATACCCGACCAACAAGCAGATGACCGTCGCTATTGCGCTGATTTCCAGCGTCTGGAGCAAGACCCGAAGGTTGGCATACTGCCCCAGGAACGAAGAATAGTTCTGAATGCTGAAATTAGGTGCGTTCAGGCTTTCAAGAAAAAGCTGGACGGTTGGTACGCCGAACACAATGAGCAGGACGGCCAGAGCCGGTAGTACGAGGATTATAGGAGCACGGCCAATTCTTTGAAATACTTGCATCTGTGTGCCTCCCCGGTTCATTCATCGAGCAGACGGACGTCCGCCCGAAGCCAGTCGAGACGCACCGATCCACCGGGTGCAAAGACCTCTTGGCCAGACGCCACGTGTTGGCGCACGATCAAGGATTTGTCTCCGACACGGACCTGATATTTCCTCAGCGGGCCGGCGTAGATCATTTCTTCTACAATCCCGGTGACGACCTGGCTCTGACCAAGCTCAGCCGGTGCAGGGGAATTTACCGCAGAGATCCGCACGCGCTCAGGTCGAACCATTGGCACTTTTCCGCGGAAGTTCTGATCGTTGAAGCCGAGCTCCGGTGAATCCAGAACATTTGCTTCTCCCAAGAAGTTGGCAACGAAGCGAGTAGCTGGCCGGTCATAGAGTGCTTCAGGCGTGTCCAGCTGTTCGATTTTGCCCGCCCTCATCACCACAATTCGGTCCGAAAGCGTGAGCGCCTCTTCCTGGTCATGCGTGACGCAAATGGTGGTTTTCTGAAACTCGCGATGGAGACCCTTGATCTCCCCCTGCATCTGTTCTCTGAGGTTTCTATCCAGGGCGCCAAGTGGCTCATCCAAGAGAAGGATCGGAGGATCAGCAATAAGGGCGCGCGCAAGAGCGACGCGCTGCTGCTGACCGCCGCTGAGTTGCGAGGGCATGCGCTCACCAAATGCGTCCAGGTGAACCCGCTTGAGCATGCGTTCAACCAAAGGAGCCCGCTCGCTCGCCTTCACGCCCCGCATTTCAAGCGGGAACTCAAGATTTCGTCGGACCGTCAGGTGCGGAAATAGTGCGTAACTTTGAAAGACGATGCCTTGGTCTCGGCCGTATGAAGGCACGGCTGCAACGGACTTGCCTGAGATCAGAATGTCGCCCTTCGTCGGGGACTCAAATCCCGCCAGCATCATCAGCGCCGTGGTTTTACCCGAGCCGCTTGGACCCAGAATGGTCAGAAATTCGCCTCGCCGTACCGTGAGTGAAAGCTCGGTGACCGCTGCGATCGGGCCGTACATTTTCAGTGACGTCACGAAATTCAATTTGGGCGGGTACGCGGTCTTCCAATTTCTGATCCTCGGTAGTTGCCTGTTTTGGCAGTTTCGCGACGGGGTATTCATCCGACCGCAGGTGAGCAGACTGAGACATGCTGCCATCCTCTATTCGTGGCGCAAAGACGCCTGTGTTGCGTTGCCAATGTGCCGCCGGGCGACACATTGGCTTCGAGCGTGCGCTGCTTACTGAATGACCCAGTCGCTCCAGCGCTGCACAAGGCGCTGAATATTCGAGAGACCATCGGGGCCAACTTCCGAGTACCAGGCACCATTCAGAAGGATCGCCTTCTCAAGATACTTTGGATGGCTGGGCAACGTGAGACCAAGCTCCTCGGATATTAGCTTAAATGCGTTCCGGTTGGTGGGGCCTTCCGGATAGAGCTTAGCGAAAGCTGCCTGGTTCTCAGCACGGCTTACGAATTCAACGAACTTCTGGGCATTTTCGGCATTTGGGCTGTTTTTGGAATGACCCAGTAATCCCAAGTCATTTTCGCCTGGTTTCGATTGAGCTCCAATGCAGCGCCCTGGGCAATCGCGGATGCTGCGCGGCCGTCATAAGACATCATGACGTCGCCGGCTCCGCTCAGCATCAGCTGTTGGATTTCAGATCCGGCCGTCCACCACTTGCGGACGTGAGGCTTGATCTTGTCAAGGCTGGCGAAGATCCGGTCGATGTCCATCGGATAGATCTTGTCCGGAGCGACGCCGTCAGCCAGGAGTGCTTCTTCCCAAGGACCTTCCGAACCATATTGACCCGACACCAGGTATCGGACGCCTGGGAACTTCTCGGTATCCCAGAACTCGGCCCAGTTGGTGGGCCTCGCTTTGTCCGCGGGGTATTTCTTGGTGTTGTAAACCAGGTTGTAGGTGTAGAAGAAAAAGCCGACGCCGAAGTCTTGTTTCACATTCGGGACAAGGCCCTCGATATCTTCCTTTCTGAAAGTCGAGTAGTCAATCTTCTCCAGATAGCCTTTCTCGGCAGCTTGCAGGGCCGCACCTTGGCTCATAGGGCCGACATCGATGGTTACGCTATTCGTCTTTTGCATCAGCTCGAGCTGTGCGAACTCGAAGTCTTGTGTCACCGGGATAACCTTGATGCCGGTTTCAGCTTCAAATGGTTTGGCGTAGGCTTCGATCACATATTTGCCGAGCTGCCCACCGTAGGTCAGCACTCGGACCTCCCCGGCTGTCTGTGCCGAGGCGTTAACAACAGGCGTTGCCAAAGTTGCGACGGCGATGGCGAAGGACGCCTGCATAATTCGTCTGCGGTTGATCAAAATGCTCATCTTCGTTCACCCTCTATTTTTCCCCGCCACTATTGACGAGGTTCTGAAGTTCTGCGGCAGGCAGTGTCTGGCTACGGCGCCAGGACCCTTTCAACCAAGTTCACCCAGTAGCCAACGCCGTAAGGCAAAGCATCGTCGTTGAAGTCGTATTCGGGGTTGTGGACGGAGGCCGTCGGACCGTTGCCAAGAAAGATGTAAGAACCTGGCCGCGCCTCCAGCATGTAAGCAAAGTCCTCCGATCCCATACCTGGCTTGATGAGGTCATTGACTGATCCGTGCCCAACCAGATCGCGTGCTGCGTCAACCGCTATCTTCGTCTCGGCCTCGTGGTTCACAGTGACAGGTTCGAGACGGCGATACGCAAAATTGATATCCGCGCCAAACCCGCCGGCGATACCCTGGGCGGCTTCGAAAATCCCTTTCTCTGCAAAGTCGCGGAGGGCCGGCGAAAGTGTCCGGACAGTCCCGCAAATAACTGCGTGCTGTGGGATGATATTATAGGCTTCTCCAGCATGGATTTTGGTCACGGAGATGACCAAGGCCTCCTGAGGATCGGTGTTCCTCGAAACCAAAGTCTGGAGGCCGAGAACGATTTGGGCGCCGATGACGATGGGATCGATGTTTTTGTGAGGCGTGGCGGCGTGGCCGCCTTTGCCCCGAACCGTTATGTCAAATTCGTCGAGCCCGGCCTGAATCGGGCCGCTGCAAATACTGAACTTGCCAACCTCCAGTCCGGGGTAGTTATGCATTCCGAAGACCTTGGAGATGCCAAAGCGGTCCATGATGCCTTCTTGCACCATCTTCTCTGCACCCCGGCCGTCTTCCTCGGCTGGCTGAAATATAAGGGCGACAGCGCCTTTGAAATTGCGCGTCTCCGCCAGATACTTCGCCGCCGCTAGAAGCATTGCAGTATGGCCGTCATGACCACATGCATGCATTTTTCCGGGAGTTTTAGATGCCCACGGTTTGCCCGAGGCTTCCAATATTGGTAGCGCGTCCATGTCGGCACGCAGCCCGATTGTCGGACCGTCACCTAGGTTTCCCTGGATTACGGCAACAACACCGGTCTGCGCTATTCCGGTTTCTATGTGATTGATGCCGAACGAAGCCAACTTCTCGGCAACGAAGTTTGCGGTGTCGTAGACGTCATAATCCAGCTCAGGATTCGCGTGAAGATACCGGCGCCATTCCGTCGCTTCGTCTCTAAGTTTTTCGAAGTTTTCGATGCCGCGCATCGTTTATCCTTTTGATCTTGGATCGTTAAACGAAAAAATCCCTTGGCCGCGGATCCGCCACGATGTTCACTGAACAGGCTCCAGGCTCCAGGCTCCAGGCTCCAGGCTCCAGGCTCCAGGCGACATGTGGGCTTGGGCGGATCATATACCCGCGATTTTGGTTCCCTTTTTTACCAACGTGCCTCCGCGGGCTGTCCTAGGCAAATAGAGACTCAATATAAGTGCCATCTGGAAACCAGATGGCACGCTACTGGAGGGAGTCGGTCGGGGCCTTGCCTGAGGGTGTGACGCACTCCTCCCGAGGTACCACCAGTTTTTCGAGGTCGAAGACAAGCTCCGCCCGGACTGGCTCTGTGCGCCATCGCTACACAACCGGCAGCACTATGCCCGGCAGTATCGACCAGACATCCTTGGGGATTCTTCAGGCTGCTAATTCTGATTGGGCGAGTTGCGAAGACCTCGTCGAAACGACGCTACGCAAAGCCCCCGGCAAGTTAAGGGGTACCAGGCTAATTGTGCTCGATTTTGCCCGCTGGCGCGCGGACGTGACAGGCGACAGCGCGGCCATCGGGCATTGACACCAGCGGGGGCACGTCAACACGACAGCGGTCTTGTACGAGCGGGCAGCGCGGGTGGAATGCACACCCGCTCGGTGGGCTGACCGGGCTCGGCACTTCACCCTCGACTAGCGCCTCCAACTGAACCCTTGTGGGATCTGGTATAGGGGCGGCCGCTATTAGAGCCTCGGTGTAAGGATGTATTGGGTTGGCGAATAGCGCTTCGCAAGTTGCCAACTCGACAATCCGCCCGAGATACATGACCGCTACTCGATGACCAATATGCTCCACAACACCAAGATCGTGCGAGATAAACACGAAGGCGATCCCCGTTTCCTCTTGGAGGTCCATGAGAAGATTGAGGATTTGCGCCTGCACGGAGACGTCGAGAGCGGAGACTGCCTCGTCGGCGATGATGATTGAGGGTTTGAGCGACAACGCGCGCGCAATTCCGAGCCGCTGGCGCTGACCGCCCGACAATTCCGAGGGAAGCCTATGCATGATCTCGGGCGCAAGGCCCACCTTTCGCAGGAGCTCCGCCGCAAGGTATTCACGCTTTCTGCGGTTCAGACGCTCAAAATTCTCGACCGGTTCTGTGATAATCTGACCGGCCGTTAGCCGCGGGTTCAGCGACGAGTAGGGATCCTGGAAGACCATCTGCATGCGTCGGCGCCAGTCCCGAAGTTCGTTCTTGTTGAGACTGGCAATATCGTTTCCCTCGAGCAGGACGCGGCCACCTGTCGGGTCAACAAGCCGCATCAAGAGCCGTGCGATTGTCGACTTTCCGCATCCTGATTCGCCAACAATGCAAAGTGTCTCGCCTGCGTTGACGGTAAAGGACACATCCTCGACCGCCCGCACGACTGGTGGAACTTTATTGAAGATCCCGCCACCGAGCGGATAGTGTTTGACCAGTTTTTCGACTTGCAACAAAGGGCCACTCATGCGCTCACTACCTCTTCTGCATGCCAGCAGGCGGCCGCGTGATCCGCGCCGTATTCTTTAACAGCTGGCGTTTTCTCCCGGCAGACTTCGGTCGCGAACGAACAACGCGGCGCAAAGCTGCACCCGACGATAGGCTCCCGCAGGCTCGGCACAATGCCTGGGATTTCCGGCAGACGGCGCTCTTTCCCGCGCCGCCTGTCTGGGACCGAGCGCATGAGAGCTTTTGTGTACGGATGCATGGGCCGCGCGAAGAGATCCGTGACCGTTGCCTGCTCGACGATCCGACCAGCATACATCACTATGACGCGCTGGCAGGTCTCGGCCACGACGCCTAGGTCATGGGTGATGAACATAACCGAGGTTCCCATGCGCTCCTTCAGATCGACGATCAGCCGCAGGATCTGCGCCTGAATGGTGACGTCGAGCGCCGTTGTCGGTTCGTCGGCAATCAAGAGTTCAGGTGAGCAGGCAAGTGCCATGGCAATCATGGCACGCTGGCGCATGCCGCCGGACATCTCGTGGGGATAATTGCTTACCCGCCGTTCGGGGTCCGCAATGCGGACGAGGCGCAGCATATCGACGGCCCTTGCCAGGGCCTCAGAACGGGAGGCACCGGTGTGAATTTCGACTGCCTCTGCAATCTGGCGACCGACAGTGTAGACCGGATTCAGGCTCGTCATAGGATCCTGGAAGATCATAGCGATTTTATCCCCCGGATCTTACGCATCTCGCGGTCGGGCAGATCCAAGAGATTGCGACCGTGAAAGAGGACCTCACCGCCCATCGTCTTGGCGGAGAGCTTCGGCAGTAGCCGCATAATGGACAGCGCCGTCACGCTCTTGCCACAACCGGATTCGCCGACTACTCCGAGCGTTTCCCCTTCTTTACTTGAAAGCTAACCCCGCCGAGAGCGTGCGTGACGCTTTCTTCGCCGAAGAAGTGCGTTTCAAGATCCCGGACATCAAGGAGGATCTCCCGATCAAAATCTTTCTGAATATGCATGTCAGCTCCGCCTTTTCGCACGAGGATCGAACAAGTCGCGGAGACCGTCCCCAAACAGATTTACCGCCAGAACCGTGATCGCAAGAAAGATACCCGGTGCGAATATGGTGAAAGGAGCAATCGATAGGTACAGCCGAGAGCTGGAGATCATATTCCCCCAACTTGAGATTTCGGGGGTACGCCAACGCCTAAGAAGCTCAGCCCGGCTTCTGTCATGATCGCGTCCGCACAAACAACCGCAGTTTGGACCATGAGCGGTGGAAGAGTGCTTGGAAGAATATGGCGCCACAGAATCTTCGGCAGCCGTGCTCCGCCGCAAACAGCGGCTTCGACATATGCGCGTTCACGCACACTTAGGACCACTGACCTTACCATTCTCGTCACGCTCGGAATTTGTGGGATGGCGATCGCTATAATCAGAATGCCAATTCCCGTCCCCGTGAGCGAGATGAGCGCGATTGCAAGCAAGAACGTTGGGATCGACATCAAAGCGTCCATCACGCGCATGATGACGTTGTCGAAGCTTCGAATGTAGCCGGCGAGTACACCGATCAGAAGCCCGGCGGATGCGGCCACTAGCGCCGATACCAATCCGACCGTGAGAGAGATCCGCGCGCCGTAAACGGTCCGAGCGAACACATCCCGACCCAGGTTATCCGTCCCCAACCAATATTCGGCCGAGGGGGTTGCAGGCGGACAAACGGATCCATTTTCAACGGATCTCCCGCATAAAGTGGAGCTGCGAGCGTCAGAGCGATCAGGATTACCAGGAGACCACCGCCGATCAGAACTAGCGGGTGTCTTCGAGCATGGCGGGCGAGGTGTGAGACTCGAAAGCGACCCCGTTGCCCGGGGTTTGGTAACGAAATTGCAAAAGACATATCAGTACCGAATCCGGGGATCGATCAGCGTGTAAGCAAGATCGACCGCCAAGTTAATCAGGACGTATATTCCTGAGATGACGATAAGTACGCTTTGAATGACCGGGTAATCTCGGTTGTTGATCGCATCGACTACGAGACGGCCAATTCCCGGGATATTGAACACCGTTTCGGTGAGTACGACCCCGCCAATCATATAGGCGAAACTAAGACCGATCACAGTGACGATAGGTGCCCCCGCGTTTTTCAAAGCGTGACGAAAAAGCATGGAGTATGGCGATGCCCCCTTGGCAGCGGCCGTGCGCATGTAATCCTCCGACAACACCTCGAGCATGCTGGCCCGCGCGATTCGAGCAATGAAGGCGATATAGGGAAGACTTAGCGCAACAGTCGGGAGGATGAGATGAGCGAACCATGGCCCTAGGCCTTGGCCGATCGGCACGTAGCCTTGAACCGGGAGCAGTCGCGTCTGGATAGCAAACACATAAATGAGGAAATAGCCGACCACGAAAACCGGAAGAGAGTAACCGAGCGCCGAAAATACGGTTAGCGCGCGATCGACGACACCTCCCGCGCGCCAAGCAGCAAGAATGCCAAACGTCACTCCGCCCACTACTGACACGAACAATGTCAAAAGCGCCACTGATAGCGTCGGTTCCATCCTCTGTTTCATGAGTTGAACGACCGGACGCCCGGCGAAGACCGACGTACCGAAATCGCCGCGCAGTGTGTTTTGTGCCCACTGTCCGAACTGTACTGGCAGCGGCTCGTTTAACCCCAGTTGCTCTCGAACGCTGGCGACCATCTGCTCGCTAGCAGTCGGCCCGGCAATGATGGCTGCTGGATCTCCAGGCGTTAGCCTGATGAGAAGGAAGATGAATATCCCGACCATCGCCATGACGACGATGGCCGAGATCAACCTGCGAAGGATGTAGTAGACCAAAAGACTCACCCCTTTTGCATATTCCACATCGGAACATTGCCGGTCTTCAGACCAACAAGGCCGGTCAAGTCCTTCCTGTGTGCAACGGGTGATATAACCTGGCCCAAGCTTATCAAGCTCGCGTAATTCCACCAAACCTGCTGCATCTCGCGAGCGAGGGCTTGGCGTTCTTCGAGTGTCTCGACGTCGGGCCATTTGGCACGCAACGCCTCGTATTCGGCTGATTCAGGCCAGCCGAACCAACTTTCCTCTCCGTTCATAGCCATCCAGGCCGCAGTTGTCGGATCGCCAAACTGGAAATCTGTGGCGGAGGAAATGAAAATACTCCAGCCACCTTCGTCGACAGAAACCCTCTTTGCCCTTCTGGTAACAAGGCCAGCCCAGTCAGTCGATGCAAGCTCCGCATTGATCCCTATTTTGCGCATTTCCGATGCGAGTAGCAGCGAAGCATTGTGCGCTTCACCCCAGTCGGTGGGATCGAGGATAACGACCTTTTCGCCAGCATAGCCGGCCTCCGCAAAAAGCCGCTTGGCCGCCTCCGCGTCACCACCCTCTTTGTACCAATCGGTGTTCGCTTCATTGGTATAAGCTGTACCGGTACCAAACAGCGATTTGACGGGACGACTGTATTGTGGCGATGGATTGATGATGCGAAGAAACGCCTCCTGGTTGATGAGATGCAGCATCGCCTGCCGCGCCTTGACGTTGTTAAACGGCTTTTGCAGGCAGTTCATTCGGAGGAAATAGTTGTAACCGGATTTGTACAGATCCTCGAGCACAAGGTTCGGATCACTCTCGATCACCGGGTAAAGATCGGCTGGAGGCGCGCCTAGGAAGTCGATCTCTCCGGCCTGCAAGGCCGAAACGGCCGTCTGCTGATCCGGAAAGTCGTTCCAGATGACACGATTGACTCTGGCGATCTTGCCACCTGCAAGTCCGTCGGGGGCCTCGCTGCGGGGAACATACTCTTCAAACTTGTCGAACGTAATGTTAGCCCCGGGTACAAAAAGCTCCTCGTTGAACTTGAATGGCCCCGATCCGATGTGTGTGGTAACCGCTTCACTCGGCGGACGATCTGCATCCTTTTCGCGCATGATGAACAGCGGATAGGTGCTGACTTGTGCCAGTTGATCAATCAACAAACCAAGTGGCTCTTTAAGGGTGATGACGAAGGTTTTGTCGTCCTTTATGGAAACATCCTGCGCCCGCTGCTGTACCAGACTTCCACCTGGTGTCTGGAACCAACGGCGAATTGAGGCAACACAATCCGCAGCCGTAACCTTTGTGTGGTCGTGCCAACTCAGTCCGTCTCGAAGCTGGAAGGTGTAAGTCCTCTTGTCGTCCGAAGCGCTCCAATCCCCGATCATTTGCGGCTGTGGCACGAGCTTTGAATCGAGGCCGAAGAGCATATCGTAGACACCAAAGGCGTAATCGCCGATATCTACGTCTGTCGTCGTGTAAGGATCGAAGGCCTGCGGCACGCCGTGGGACCATTTCACTGGTTCTCCTCCAGTCGATGCCTGCGCGCGGAGCAGGGACGGGAACGACGCTGCCGCTCCGATAGCCATGCTCGCTTTCATTACGTTTCTACGAGAGATTTTCATCGTCAAAATTCCCCAACTTGTTTTTGATTTCATCTTGTCCGTGATTGAATTGCGCTAGCTGCAACGACGCGGACTATGTGTCGTTGAGCGGTGTTGATGGCGCGCCTCTCTCCGGCGAGCAAACTGGCTATGCCGAATGGAATTGACAAATAGAGTTTCGATATGTGGTCATATCGAAACCAGATCGCTGATATCTTTCAGAGGCTTGCGGTGAAAGACGATCATGAATGTCGAAATGTATCGAGCCAAACTTCGTCGTATGACAAAGCGCTAGCCGCATACCTTAGTCGACTGAGATGCGGTGAAGGCGCTGGCGAGACACAGGACGTCAGTATCGCATGGCCCGTATGTCGTTTCACCCCGAGCTAGCTGCACGATCGAGTTGATAAAGGATCCAAGCCTGGCGGAATGCGGCTTCTTCCACTACCGCGGGTCCGTGTGAAAATCCGGAGTGACCGCCGAGCATGCGGGTCCTAAAGACGAGCGCAGGGTCGCGGTTAGGCGTGCAGGAGCGGCGCTGTGCGACGTACCTCGCGGGTTGATGAAAGAGTACCTGACTGTCATCGAGCGCGGCGTCAATGTAAGTTGGAGGGAGTGGTCTATTAGCGTCAAGGTTGTAGTATGGGTCGTAGGCGCGCATGTACCTGTACTCGTCCGGAACGCGCGGATCTCCGTATTCTGCTGTCTCCGCCAACGCGAAGGGCATGTTGAAATCCAGCTCGGTGTCGATGATGTCGGCAACTGGAACTTCCGCGATCACGGCCCGAAATAAATCAGGTCGCAATGCGGCCGTAGCCAACACGGTACCTCCGCCGGCACTTTTTCCCTCAATGACAATTCCGTCGCGCCCAGCGTACCCCTGTTCAACGAGAGCCTCGGCACATCTGATCAGATCTGTGTAAGTGACGGTCTTTCGATCACGAATGGCCACATCATACCAGCGACGCCCGAACTCTCCGCCCCCTCGTACGTGCACGATGCCAAATGCAATTCCTCGATCAAGAAGACTCAAACGCTCGTGAAGGCATGAGGGTGCGGAGAAGAATGAGGGCCACCTTGTCGTGCCGTAACAGCCGTAGACGTTCAGGAGAACGGGGCCGCCGGGCTGCCGGTCCCGGCGAGCGATCAATGAGATCGGCACCTGAACCCCGTCGTCTGCGTTCGCCATGACGATCGTAACAACGTATTGAGAGGGGTCGTAGCTGGGGACATCGGCTTGATAAACGATTGTCGATCGGCCGTTTGCCATATCGTACTCTGTGTACGTGTCCGGCCTAATAAACGAACTGACAGAGTACACCAACTGTGAGCTGTAGAAACGATGCCGCGCCACCGAGTAGGAGCCTCCTGCCGAAACTCCGACCTTCAAAGTGCACGTGGTCTCCTCGGGAACGATGACGGATTTAACCTCTCCCTTTCGGCCATACACGACAAGCCGAGGTCTGAGGCTTTCGCGCTCAAATGAAACCAGATCCTGATCGAATACGTGTACCTCCTCCAGGGTCACTCCTGCTCGATGAGGGACAATCTCTTTCCAATGCGCCGGCGATGGGTCGGCTATCGGCGCGCTTACCATTCGCCAGTCCGGACCGTTGTCGTCTACACGAAACAGGAAACTGTCGTTCCAGTGTTCAGCATAAACCTGGTGTCCCAGATCACGTGTCACAATCCGGCGCCACTTCCCTCTCGGATCGTTCGACGCGAGACACCACACTTCAGCGGCACCTCGTTGAACGCGTAGCGTGTTGTCACAACCGGGGACCACGTTGAGAAACAGCCAAGCGCCGCTGTGCGATCGCCGAATAACTACTGCCAGCCGCTCGTTGGATTCTTCGAAGACAACCTCGGATTTGCTGGCCTCCACATCCAGACGAACGATCCGATCATGCTGACGCCTGTCACTGCGCTCCTGTGAGAAGAAGAGTGATTGGCTGTCGGCGGACCAGACTGCCTGACCAACCCGCGCCGGGCCTCGCCACACGTCTTGGCCGCCAGAGACGTCCCGCACTCTAAGTTCGAAGCCCTCATTGCCAACGACATCGAAACTATACGCTAGATAGCGTCCGTCATCGCTTGGTTCAAAAATGCCAAGCGTGAAGAAGACAGCCGCGCCCGGGATCGAATTAGGGTCGATTACAAGTTCGTCAGGGCCTCCCGCGACTGGCCGGCGCCACCATGCCGGATGAGGCAGGCCATCTTCCTGCATCCGGAAATACTCAAAGGGACCGACTGTCAAAACAGGATGACTACCGCCGCCGGCTTTACGCCCGTCAATTTCGGCAACCAGTTGCTGTTTGATCTCCGCTAAGTGGGCTGTCGCCTGTTCCGCGTAAAGGTTCTCTGCCTCAAGATACTGGAACACATCGGGGTTTTCGCGATTGCGAAGCCAGCCGAACTTATCAGTTGTGACATCTTCATGAAGGACGCGGATTCGCGCCTCGGCATGGGGAAGCGGCGGGTGCAAAATTTGCTCTCCCATCATTCGTCTCCCGACATGAGACGTATGGCGACGATGACGCCGGCTTTACGCAAATAGTGCGCAGTTTTCATTGATGTGTCTCCATTGAGCGTCGAGTCTTCAGCCGGCCTAGCTCGCGGTCTCTGCATCTGCTGATGTTGTAGAGCTGGGGACCGGGCAGCCTAGGACTGGTCCATTGCCAGAAATTGGAGAGCTAATTCAGACTTGGCAAATACCAAATCGATATTCCAGCCATCGAGAAGCCAGATGGTATTTGCTGAAACGGCGAGCTTATAGAGGGCGCAACGCATGCGGGTCCCCGTTGGACGTGCGCGTTAAAGCTCACGAAGATCAGGCGCGCGCGCTCACTTTGCCGAGCGATCAGACAGGAAGACGCCAAGTTCGTCTTCGAGTTCCTTGATTCTCCTGCGTTGATGATCGGCTTCCTGACATGCAGCTCATGCGGGCCGCGCTGAAGCTACATTGCGGGCAGCCGCCAGGAATATCGGATCTGGCGTAACTCCAATCGCTTCGTCCTTCATCACCCAAAGGACACCCAGACACTCCTCGACGTCCTGGTTGTATCGCCGACATCAAGATCGGTCGGTCGCACCTGCTACAATTTCATGTGCAACATTCTCAGATGATGAGTAGTGCTGAAACGCATTTGGAGTTGGGCAATTCCCAAGCGCGTATTATTCGGCTCGCATCACGAACACGCTTTTGGGGTCTATCGAAATATCAACGTCCTCCCCACGCAACGGCGGGGAGGACAACGGCGTGTTAAAGGTGTCAATCGTAATTGTCTCATTGCCAACGATCAGGCGAACCCGAATTACGGAACCATAAAAGCCAACACCTATGACCTTGCCCCTCAGTATGACGTCTCCTTTATAGACCCCAAAGCGTATTGCTTCTGGCCGGACTGCCAGTGAGAGATGGCCACCCCGCGCTACACCCCGTGGGATTTCCAGATTTTTGAAAGTCGCGGTTGCGACCTCCACCACCCCTCTCGCAGGGTCCAATAGCCTTGCCTTGAGAATAGAAAGCGTTCCAACGAATGATGCGACAAACCGCGTGGTAGGACGATTGTAAATCTCAAGTGGCGTGCCAAACTGCTCAACTCTTCCGCTGTTCATGACCGCAACCCGATCAGACATCGACAATGCTTCTTCCTGGTCGTGTGTCACGAAGAGCGTAGTAATACCGAGTTCAGTTTGGACGTCTCGAATCTGTTCCCGCAAAGAAAGACGGATCTTTGCATCAAGCGCCGAGAGCGGTTCATCAAGCAAGAGCATCGCTGGTTTTGTTGCCAACGCTCGTGCCAAAGCCACGCGCTGTTGCTGGCCGCCCGAAAGCTCATAAGGAAAGCGCCGCTCCAAACCTGTCAAGCCGACGAGTTCCAACATTTCAGCAACGCGCCTTTGAATGTTTCGGTCTGCCATGGCTGCGATTTTGAGACCAAAACCGACATTGGCGGCAACCGACATATTCGGAAACAACGCGTAAGATTGGAATACCATTCCAAGGTTGCGCTGGTCTGGACGCAACCTGGAAACATCTCTCCCATCAATCAGAATTCGACCAGTCGTCGGATGCTCAAATCCTGCAATCATACGCAAAGCAGTGGTTTTTCCGCAACCGGAAGGTCCAAGAACAGAGATAAACTCTCCCTTCCGCACCTCCAGATCAAGATCGCTGACCACCTCGTGCCTGCCGAAGCGTTTCGTAATCTGAGAAAGGTGAAGGGTCACGCCGGCTCTGACGGCTGGATCGATCAAATTCATCTATTTTCTCTTTGCACATTGGGAGAAAAATGGGCCATCAACTGGATCAACCCCATGGCGATCCAGGTAATGATGAATGACAAAATCGCCAGCGCGGCCGGCTCGTAGGCCTTGGCCACGCCAACCCTTTGAATATAGGGGCCGAAGGCGGGCCGTGTGAGAAGACTTGCGATGACGAACTCGCCGATGACGACAGCAAACGTCAGGAAAGCGCCCGCCATTATCGAAACCAATATGTTCGGCAGAATAACGCGAATGAGAATGGTGGCCGGCCGGGCGCCAAGGATCGTCGCAGCTTCGGTGAGGGTGCGGGCATCAATTGCTTGCAGTCCTGTGTCGATGGCTCGATACATATAAGGAAGAGTCAAGGTCACGTAGCCGCAAATCAATAAGATATCGGACCCGCGCGCCGTTCCCGTGAGTGGAAAGGGCGATGACGAAGAGAACATCCTGAGATAACCGAACACCAATATGATCGGCGGAACGATCAGAGGCAGCAGCACAATGAACTCGACGACCGGCCGAAGCCATGGAAGACGCAGGCGCACCAGATAGACAGTTGGCAAGACGAGAACGGTACCGACGACGATAGTGCATGCCGCGATGAGCGCGGAATAGCCGAAGCTCGAAACAAAATCCGGATCGGAGAATACGTAACGATACGCGTCGAAACTGTAGCCCTCGCGTCTAAGGCTCAGCGAGAACTCTGCCGTTGCAATCAGCGGCAACAGGAAAAAAGAGCGCCCAGCGACAGGCATATCCAAGGAAGGAGGCGTAGATTTGTCTTCATTTCAGCCATCGTTCAGAGCGAGCGCGGAGGACAAGATAGATCGTGTTAGCCAGCGCCATGACCGCAATCATGCCGAGCGCCAGCGCAGCTCCAAGGCTTTCATTGTGCAACACATCGCCACGGATTTGAGCATAGAGCAAAATCGGCACGATGTTCACCGCGTAGCCGGTGAGGGCGTAGGCCGTCGCAATGGCACCGAAGGAATTCGCAAAAGGAGAGCCAGTGTCCCGAGCAGGCTGGGCCACAGGACGGGCAGGCCGATATACCTCCAATAGTGCCAGGATCTGGCGCCCAAAATTGCCGCAGCCTCGCGCCATTCGCGCCGCAGTCCGTCGATGGCGGGCATCATGATGGTAATCGTGATCGGAATCTGGAAAAAGAGATAGGTGATCGTCAGGCCCCAAAAGCTCGCCAGATCAAAACCGGCATCATAAATGTCAACGCCCGCGATCGTATTGAGTGCCGTCGTGACTAGGCCGAGACGCCCGAGCGTCGCGATGAACGCAAAGGCAAGCGGAACTCCAGAAAAATTGGAAGCCACTCCGCAAAAGGTCATCACGATGGAACGGACCCGGGAATTGCTGACACCCCGCCCAACGACGAGAGCGAGACCGAGGCCGATTAACGCGCCGAGCACGGCAGACGCCGAGGATATTTTTATGGATTCCGCAAACGCGGCGACGACCTCAGGCGTGTTCAGATCAACAAAATTCTTCAGAGTTAACTGGCCTTGCCGGTTAACGAAGGCGTCGGCGACTAGCGCAACTGTTGGTGCAATCATCATCACAGCGGCGAAAGCAAAGAACGGTGCTACTCCGATCAATGCGGACCAGTCTGGTTGTTTTTGCGCGAACATTTTCAGGGTGGCCGACAGCTTGTCGGGTCGGGGATACCCCGACCCGACAAGTCCGCTCTCAGGTCCGTCCACGTCAGTTCTTCTTGACATTGATAGTCGTCGTCCAGCTTTCAGCGACAACCTTGCCGGCTTCGACCAGATGCTGAAGCTCAGGGAATACGAGGTTGTCCCCGGTGGGAGGAAGCTTGGCGACCATTTCATCGGTGATGACGCCGGTTTTGCGCATGTGGTCGAAACGGATCGGATGGCACAGGCCATTCAAGAAGCCGATCTGTCCTTCGTCGGAATACAGATATTCCATCCAGAGTTTCGCAGCATTGGGATGAGGTGCATGCTTGCTGATCGCCTGAGCGTAGACGCCCGCAACAGTCACCGTCTTGGGGACGATCGTTTCGATCGGTGGGTTGCCGTGGAAGCCCTCGTTGTAGGTGATGCCGTTGAAGTCCCAACGCGTCGTGATCGGCGCTTCGCCCTTTGCGATCGCGGCAGCGGTGCCGAAGGTCGGAACAAGATTGCCGGCTTCGTTGAGTTGGCGGTAGAATTCTATTCCCGCCTTGGCGGCATCGGCACCCGGTTTGGCGCCAGTCGACAGTCCCGCCGCGTAGATGCTCAGGATCGCATTGTTCGCCGTCCTCGGATCGGCTGGCACCGAAACGCTCTTCTTGTAGATCGGGTCGCGCAGGTCCGCCCAATCGGCAGGGCTTTTCTTGACAACGTTCTTGTTCACCAGAAACGACAGCACACCGTAATAATCGCCGTACCAGTGGCCGTCTTTATCCTTGACGGCTGCCGGAATCGAATCCCAAGTCTTCACCTTGTAGGGCAGCAACAGATCCTCTTCCATACCGGTGGGGCCGAACACCGCGCCGATGTCGATCACGTCGGGCGCCTGCGGTCCCTTGTTGCCGATATTGGCCTTGATCGTGGCCAGTTCCTCACCCGAGCCGGCGTTCGGATTGAGCTCGTTTACGACAAGTCCGTACTTGTCCTTGAAGCCCTGAATGAGGGCGCCATAACCGCACCAATCATGCGAAACGGCGATAACCGTCAACTGACCTTCGGCTTTGGCAGCCGCGACAAGGGCATCCAGATCCTGTGCTAACGAGGCGGTGGGAACGACCGCCAGCGCCGTCGTCGCCGCACTGGCGAGCAAGCATACAATTCTGTTCACAAGCATCATTCTCTCCTAGTTCTCGTTCAAATAAACCGGCCTGTAGGCACCCGTATGAAGCCGCCTTGACGACAGCTAGGCTATTGACTTCGCATGACACCAATGTGACGTATTGTGAGTAAAAATGATAATTTGTGTACTTGAATTCGTCAAGAGAAATTGCTCGGCTTGCCAATTGATTCTCATTTAAACACCTGCCGCTCGGAGAAATGAGCAGAAAAGTTCATTATAACAGAAGGAAAGCTCTACGTGGCGGCGTTATCCGAGATTTGGCGATCACACAATCTCAAAAAAGCGAAGCGGGTTGTGTGATAAAATATGGTCTTATAAGAGGAAGGCACCATTCAACGACCTGAAAACGTGACAAATGTTAACTTTCACCAAGCGCATCTTCGGTTTCTGACCTATCTTGCGACCTGTGCCCTTGCAAACCCAAGACGTCCGAGCCTTTCGCTGAAGCTCTTTCATGTCGCGTCCGACGTGTTGACATGGCCTCCTCAAAATATCATTATTTCTCAAAAATAATCACACTCTGATTAAGGTGTCTAGCCGATGACAGAAGTTCGAAGCCCACGAATAGGCAAATTGCCTGCGGCTAGCCGATTGCAAGCAATAACGGAAATGATCGATGCCGGAGAAAGCATCAGCATTGCCGGGCTCGCGGAACAATATTCGGTGTCGATGGAAACCATCCGTCGCGATCTCGCAGCCCTGGAGAAGGAAGGACTCGTCCACCGAGTCCACGGCGGCGCCATGCCGACTGTGCGATCGGCGCCCATCAACGTGCGGGTCAACAGCCTAAGCACCGAGAAAGCCTCAATTGGAGCATTGACGGCGGGATTGATCGAGAAAAATGAATGGATATTCCTGACCCAAGGGAGTACGGCGCAATCCGTGGCGCGAGCGCTCAATGACGGTCCGCCAATCTCCGTGATGACCAATATGCCTGCGATCGCGGAAGCCCTCCATGGGGGGCGAAGCATCGCGTTGTGTTGACCGGTGGAGAATACAACCACACGGACGGAACCTTGGTAGGCCAGCAGGTGCTTGAGGCCATTTCCGAATGTGTATTCGATACCGCCATTATTGGCACTTACGGAATCGATCCTGTGCATGGATTGGTAGAGGCGGAGAAATACTATCAACATCTCAAACGCCTTCTCTGCCAGAGGAGCCGCCGCAGGATCTTTATTGCCGATCACAGCAAGTTTGGCGCCTCCGGCACCTATGTTTCCGTCCCGCTGTCTGAAATCGGAACTATAGTTACGGACCTTGCTCCGCCCAAGGAATTCGCAAGCGCTTTCAAAGAGTTCGGCACTAGAGTGATATATCCTATCAATGCGGAGGCCGAACCAAATGGGCAGTGAATCAAAGCATGTCGTTATTCTTGGCATTGATGGTTTGAGACCGGACATGGTCAATGACAAGACGATGCCCAATCTTGCCCAATTGGGACGAAACGGAACTTGGAGTACGAAACATAGGACCGTTTTTCCAAGCGAGACGCGAGGCGCATTGACCGCTCTCGTCACAGGCGCGAATGCCGAGGCGAACGGAATTTTTGGCAATCAGTTTTACGTGAGAGACGCCGATCGCACCCAGATTTTCACGGAAACCACACATGATTGGTATGCTGCCGATGATCGGCTTGGAGGGCGGTTGGTCACAGCGACATCACTCGGAGATATCCTTAGTGGCGCTCAACGGAAGCTCGCAGTCATCACCTCCAGCGGTCCTGGAGCCTTGTCGGCGCTAAACTGGAAGGGGCAACAGCGCGGGCAGATCGGATTTAACGTAAAGCATCCCCAAACATCCTTTCCCCATGCTTTCGCCGCGAAAACTCACCGAAGCCTCAAGATTCCCTCGGGCGGCATGTCGGCTGATGGGCCGCAAACCGCCTTTAAGGTTTTTCGAAAAGAGGCATGGCCAAATTATCAGCCTGCCGTCTCCATCTTGTGGTTCACCGAAGTCGATAGCGCCGCCCATTTGCACGGGCTCGGCTCGCCCCAACATTATGAGAAGATGAGGCACTGCGATGATGTGGTTGGCGAGCTACTCGATTGGTACGCCGCTCAGCCGGAACGGGATGAGATCAGCATTTTCGTCGTCTCCGATCATGGACACGTAACCATAAGCGGGTTGTTATCGATTGCCCAGGAGCTCCGCAACGCCGGTTTTGCAGCAGACTCGTCCTTTGAAGACGACGCGACCGATGTTCTGGTGAGACCCGGTCGCGCCGCGGGAATTTGGATGCGGAAATTTGACCCTGTACTTCTCGAAGACATCCTGGCCTTCGTGGCTGAACAAGAATGGTTCGGTGGTGCATTCACTCCTGCCACTGAGCCGGGATCTGCAGATGGTTCCTTGGCCAACACGTTAGCGCTTGAACTCATTGGTGCCGGAGGCCCTCGCGCACCCGACCTAGTTATCAATCTCGCGAGCAGAAACGACACGAGTGTGGCGGGAATTCCTGGTAGCGCCTATTTTGACGCGGGAGACTATGACCTACGACTTGGCGGCGGGACACATGGTGGGCTCCACAGCGCGGAACTCTCGGCAGTTCTCGCCACCTATGGAGCGGGATTGGCGAAGGGACTCATAGCGGATACGCCAAGCTCGATCACAGACATCGCTCCAACTGTCCTGACCTTATTGGGTATTCCATGCCCAGCATCAATGACCGGGAGGCCCCTGAGAGAGCTTACTGAAGACAGGTCTGTCTTGAGCGATGTCACCAATAGGGAGATACGATCGTCGGGAAGTATCAAACCAACCGTGCTCAGTGTCTCCAAGTTGGGTGACCGCATATACCTGAACGAAGCAAGCGTTGAGAAAGGTGTTATGACGAATGACGCTACGACAAATGCTGGTGTCGGAGTGGCCGAATGACCAATGCCGAAGTGCTCGCGCATAACATCAGAACACCGTTAGAAGTGGTTTTCGGGAGAGGGGATTGGGAGCACTTTCGGATCAAAGCGCAAACACCAATGACCTCTCGCCGGATCTACGCAGTCGCTGATATCCATGGCTATGATGCTCATCTCAACTCTATGGTGAGAAGGATTCGGGAAGATATGGCAGAATTTCCGAGTGCAAACCCCATAATTATATTTCTCGGCGACTATATTGACCGTGGCCCAAATTCCAAGCTCGTGGTTGAAATGCTTTGTGAACTGCGCAAGAGCAGTAATTTTGACTGTGTTTTATTGAGGGGCAACCATGAGCAGTGGCTTATCGATTTTGCGCAAGACAGTACCGTTCTTCCTCTCTGGGGCCGAAAAGGAGGACTACAGACTTTGCTCTCTTATGGGGTGCCTTTGTCGCAAATTGAAGCCGGCATCGAGAGCCCCTTGATTGCTGAAGATGTCCGTCGTCAATTCTTAAACCACCTGCCAACGGAACACATGGCGTTCTTTCGTTCTTTACCGAGCCACTTTGAACTTGATGACTACTTTTTGCCCACGCGGGCGTCGATCCAGATCTCCCACTCGATCAACAGACCGATCATGATCTGACTTGGATTCGATACAAATTCTTGGAGTCAAGAAAAGATTTTGGGAAAGTGGTGGTCCACGGACATACCCCCGCTCAAAAAGTAGAAAGCCTGCCGAACAGAATCAACGTTGATACGGAAATTTACACCCGCGGAGTTCTCAATTGCGTAATCCTAGAGGGAGAAACTCGCTACCTCCTCACCGTTAAAAGTGATTATCCAACACAAGTCGCTTGATGCGTTGGAGCGTTGGAGCGTTGGAGCGTTGGAGCGTTGGAGCGTTGGAGCGTTGGATAATCTGCGTCTACGACCACCACGGATCAAGCCCGCCTTCGGTTGAGTTTGAAACACCTAAAATTTCCATAAGGTGTCTTATCGGGTATGTTATAACATACTATCGAGCCATCGCGGAGATTTATGGCATTTTATGCAGAGTTCCTGCGGCGAATGAGTGGAAAACGGCGAAATCCGCCCTCCGGTGACGGGTACTCTGCTGGGTCCCAGGGACATTCTAGGGGTCTGAAAGAGACACGACGAAATGCAGCATTCCGATCCGCAATCCGGTGTTTCGACCACCTTGGCTCCTCTCCGGAATCCCGCGTTTCGCGCGATCTGGACGGCCTCGCAAATATCCAGTCTCGGATGGCTCGTGCAAACCGTGGCCATCAGTTGGCTGATGGTGACCATTTCGGCGTCCGACCTGATGGTTGCCCTGGTGCAGGCCGCGTCGACATTGCCGGTATTTTTCCTGTCGATCCTCGCCGGCGCCATTGCCGACAATTTTAGCCGCCGCTGGGTGATGTTTGCAGGACACTGCCTGTTGGTGCTGGCATCGACGACGCTGGTGATTTCTGTGGGACTGGGATTTATCAGTCCCTGGCTCATCCTCGGACTGGGTTTCCTCGCCGGCGGCGGCTTCGCTTTGAATGATCCTGCCTGGCACGCTTCCATTGGCGATATCCTGCACAAGCGCGACATTCCGGCTGCGGTGACGCTGACGTCTGTCGGATACAACATCGTGCGCAGCGTTGGTCCGGCCTTGGGTGGCGTAATCTTGGCTTTCTTCGGACCGCTCACCGCTTTCGCCATCGCCGCGCTGTGCGATCTGACGCCGCTTGGTGCCATCTGGCGCACCAAATGGCACGTGCGCGCTTCGCCTCTCCCACGTGAAAGAATGACCACGGCGATCCACGACGGTCTGCGCTTCACGGCAATGTCCTTCGAGATCAGATCAGCGGTCGTCCGGGCGACCCTGTTCGGCTTGGCCAGCATCTCTATCCTTGCACTGCTGCCTCTCGTCGTCCGCGACCATTTGCAAAGCGGGCCGATCGTCTACGGTATCCTGTTGGCCGGCTTTGGCGGCGGTGCTTTCGTGGCCGGCGTGTGCAACAGCTTCCTCCGGCGGATCATGTCTCAAAACAAGCTGGTGGCGGTCGCCTCTGTTGCCTGTGCGGCATGCTGCCTTTCCCTTGCTCTGACATCGTCAGTCGCCGTGGCGGCTTTTGCGCTGGCACTCGGCGGTGCCGGATGGCTGATTACGTGGACTGGCATCGACGTCGCGGTGCAGTTGGCCAGTCCAAGATGGGTTGTCGGCCGCACGCTCTCTATCTATTACGCCTTGAGTGCCGGCGGCATGGCGGCCGGCAGTTGGGTCTGGGGAACCGTCGCCCAGAACTACTCCCTGACCTGGGCCCTGGAGGGCGCGTCAGGAGCTCTGCTGCTGGTCGCGGCAGCGGGACTACTGTTCCCCGTGCGTCCATGGGAAGAAGCGGACCAGGAGAGTTCGGATTTCCATCCGCCCGACTTGGCACTCGATCTGAAGCCCAGGAGTGGCCCGATCGGTGTCAAGATCGAGTATTCCATATCCGAAGAGAACACCGAGGCGTTTCTGGGTTGCATGCGCGCAAGGCGGCACGTTCAAAGCCGTGCCGGTGCACGGAACTGGACCCTCCAGCGCAACCTGCAAATGCCGTCAATTTGGACGGAGACATTCCGCACGCCCACGTGGATGGATTTCCTTCGCCTGAACCATCGGCTCACGGCCGCGGATAAGGACCTTGGCGAGCAGTTCCGGGTCCTCCATGATGGAGAGCGTCCGCCGCAGACGGTGCTTTCGATCGAGCGCACGACCGAAGCAGCCCGCACCCGACCCGTCGAAGTCGTTTCACGGGCGCTGAGATGATGTCCACATGAACCAATCACTCAACGAACAGGTATGCTTGCAACGGGCTCCCAGGCCCAAGAGTTTGACGAACATCGCCTCGACCAAGGCCGATCAGACTTCGGCTGCATCAGATCCTGACCTGCGAATGGCATTACCCCATGCCACGCAGGGCCACTCGGCTGCCGTTTACCCACTTCCAACAGCAGCCGCTTTTTCTCGGTGCGTTCAGGCAGCGCTGAGCTCAACCAAATCTTCTTTCCCGTCCGCCTCCCAAGGCAAGGTGGCTGTCGTCGGACCAGTTTCGACGGCAGCCACGTCTCACCGCATTGCGGGACGGAAACATGTGAAGGCGACCGAAGCACCCAACCGGAGCCTTCGATGACAACAGCGACCACGTCTCCGTCCAGCTTTCGGCTTTGTGCAGTCTCTGTCGACGGATCTTTCGGAGGGCAGACGAACAAAGACCAAAAACGTGAACAGGCTGTCGCGATGACCCTAGCATCCATACGATGCCCACCTGGTCGCGCTCGCTATCTGCGCTGGACTTATCTAATCGGCCGCGTCAGTTGACCGAAACCTTGCGAACATAGTTCAGAATGACGACCAACGTATTCACCTCGCTCATCTGTGTGTGCATTCAGATCTCCCGGCTACCTCCCATCAAGATAAGTTCGCCACCAATCCGACGATGTCAGAAATCCGGATGGCTTCCGTGCCCGCGAAAGCGTCCTGCGCGTAACTCCAAAAGACTTCCAAAGTTCGAACGTCAAATAACGGCTTGACTTCAATCCGCTTAACCAAGTAACTAGATAGTGCATTACGTGACGCGTTTCTCGACGGCGACCAGCAAGCAACTGGCTGAGTTGGGCCGGGCAGGGGATTGATTAACAGCGCAGCAGGTAGGGCTTTGTGGGAAGAGGAGGAAACCATGTCCACATTCATCAAGGATTTTATCGAACGGGAAACCGTCAGTCGCCGTAACTTTTTGTTTGCGACTGCCGCAGGACTGACGACAGCCGTGGTGCCCGGCATACTGGGCGGCGGCAGCGCCCGCGCCGCGCTGAACGATCCGGCTATTGCCTGGTCTTATAGAGACCGCGCCAGCGCTTATTGGAACTCGGTCGTTTCGGGCGGGGAAACGTTCGTCGAGTCGCTCGGCAAGCCCAAATCGGCGCTTGTCTCTCTGATTAACGAGGGTTCTTCTGAAAAGTCGCTTGCCGACATCAAGGCGTTCTTGTCCAAGAACAATGGCAACTGCGCCATTGCCTGCGATGCAAATGACAGCCCGAATGCCCGCCCGGTCGCGGAAGCTGTGAAGGCTGCCGGTGGATACGTGTCCACGATCTGGAACAAGACAGACGATGCCCATCCGTGGGATTTCGGCGACAACTGGGTCAGCCACATGACCTGGTCGGATGAAAAGCCGGCCGAAGAAACCGCGCGCATTCTGTTCAAAGCCATGGGCGGCAAGGGCGGCGTTGTGCATCTCGGGGGCATTGCGGCCAACAACCCGGCGATCGAGCGCCTGAACGGCCTTAAGAATGCGCTGAAGGATTTTCCAGATATTGAATTGCTCGATGTGCAGCCGGCTGACTGGGACACCACTAAGGCAGCGCAGGTCATGGCCGGCTTCCTCACCAAATATGGCGACACGATCACCGGCGTTCATTGCGCAAACGACAATATCGCCTATGGCGTCATTGAAGCGCTGAAGGCTGAAGGCATCGATAACATGCCGATCGTCGCTTATGACGGCAATCCTGAAGCCGTCCAGATGGTGATGGATGGCAAGCTGCTGGCTACCGTCTTCACCAATCCCCATTGGGGCGGCGGCATCACGGCGGCGCTCGCCTATCATGCCGCAATTGGTACCTTCAAACCTTCCGAAGAGCCGAAAGAACACCGCGAATTCTATGGCCCGACCGTTCTAGTCACGGCCACGGACGCAGCGGAGTTCAAGGCCAAGTATCTGGACAACGTGCCGACATACGACTGGAAGGATTTCTGGGGTCCGTCCAACGGTGGCATCAAATACAAGTAAGCCGAGATGTTCGAAAGGGGCGGCAACCTGGTTGCCGCCCCTAGCGTGCACCACCGTCAGAGGAGGACGGAGTGAATTTGAATTTCAACCGAGAAACCGTGATCAGATGGGCGCCGCTGCTGGTGCTCCTCACGCTGGTGATACTGTTCACCGCCATCAATCCCGCCTTCTTGACCCAGCGGAACTTTGCACGCATCGCAATTGCCGCCGCACCGGCGGTGATGGTGGCAATCGGCGTAACCTTCATCATCATCATGGGCTCCATTGATCTATCCATGGAGGGCGCGGTCTCGCTGACTGCCGTGCTCTTCTGCATCGCCTTCCTGCATTTCGGCGGAACGCTTGCTGCGGGCGGCTGGGTCGCGATCCCCTGATCCTCGTGGTTGGTGGTCTCGTGGGACTGGTCAATGGTCTCGTGCATGTGCGGCTGCGGATCCCCTCCTTTATGGCCAGTCTCGCCATGGGTTTCATCGCCACCGGCGCCGTCGTCCTGATCACCGGCGGCGACATCGTCAAGATTAACGACGATACGTTTCGCATGCTGCTGACATGGCGCATCGCGGGTTTCCCGCTGATGATCTACGTCGTGGTGGCGCTGTCCGTCCTTGCCTGGTTCATCCAAGCCTATACGCGGCTTGGCCGAAATTTCTATGCAGTGGGCGGGGGTGAAGAGCTTGCCCATGCCTCCGGCCTCAATGTCCGCCGCGTGCGGATCCTCGGCTTCGTGGTTGCCGGCGTCTTCTACTCGGTCGCGGGTATCCTGCAGGTGGCCAAGCTCGGCCAGGCCGAATCTGTGACCGGGGCAAATTTCATGTTTCTCTCAATCACCTCGGTGGTAGTCGGTGGCGTTGCGTTGTGGGGCGGCATCGGCGGCGTGTGGAATGCCGTGATTGGCGTCATCATCGTCAACGTCATCAGCAACGGGATGATCGTCATTGGCCTGCCCGATTACCTGCAAGACGGAATGCTCGGCATTCTCGTCATCGTCGCCGTCATCCTTTCAACGGACCGCCGCGCGGTCAGCTTCGTGAAGTGAGGGGACGCCATGTACGAGTTGAAGGCGGTCGATAAGAAATTCCCCGGGGTTCACGCCCTGAAGTCCGTGGACTTCCACGTGAAGCGCGGCGAGATAGTTGGGCTGGTCGGTGAAAATGGCGCCGGCAAATCCACCCTGATGAAGGTCATTTATGGTGCTTATCTGCCGGATGGCGGCACCGTGTCGATCAACGGCAAACCAGTGCGTCTCCAGAACCCCAGGCAGGCGATGGAAATGGGCATCGGTATGGTGTTCCAGGAGCAATCGCTCATCGCCAACCTGACAGTGATGGAGAATATCTTCCTCGGTTATGAAGCACAGTTCGTCCGTTTCGGCGTGATCAACTGGAAAGCCATGGCCGACGCGGCGCGCAAGCAACTGGCGAAGGTGAAGCTGGATATCGATCCTGCCATGGTGACCTCGCAGCTTTCCTTCGCGCAGCGACAGCTTGTGGAGCTCGCCAAGGTCTTGACGCTGGAGGAGCGGGTGCAAGGTGACCTCGTGATCTTGCTCGATGAGCCGACAAGCGTGCTCGCGGAAGACGAAGTAAAGATGCTCTTCAGTATCATCCGGGAGCTCACGTCGCGGGCAAGCTTCATCTTTGTCAGCCACCGCATGGACGAGGTTATGGAGCTTTCCGACCGCATCTACGTGATGAAGGACGGGCAGGTCGTCGATACCGTCGAGCGGGGCAAGTCCTCGCCTGAGGCGATCCAGCAGAAGATGGTCGGGCGCAATGTGGACAAGGAATATTACCGTGAGCACCGGCAGAAGTCATTCGACGCGTCGGCCGAGTTGCTGAAGCTGGAAGGCGTGAGCCTCGCCGGCCGCATCAGGGATATTGCGCTGACGTTGCATCGTGGCGAAGTGCTTTGCCTCGTCGGCACGGAGGGCTCCGGGCGCGAGGCAATTCTGCGCACCATCTACGGCATGCTAACCCCCACCGCCGGCAAAGTGACCATCAAGGGCGAAGCCATGGATCGCTTCACCGCCCGGGCGGCGGTAGAGCGCGGAATTGGATATGTGCCACGCGAGCGCAAGATCGAAGGCATCGTGGCTGGCATGAATGTCTATGAAAACATGACGCTCTCGCAGATGGGCAGTTATTCGAAAGGCGGCGTGCTGAACGTCGGTGCGGAAAAAGCGCTGGCGCGCGACTGGATTTCCCGGCTCGCAATCAAGGCCCATTCCGAATACGCCGATTGCGGCAACCTGTCCGGCGGAAACCAGCAGAAAGTGGTGCTGGCGAAATGGCGGTCCGGCGGATCGGACATCATGCTGCTCGATCACCCGACCCGTGGCCTTGATATCGGGGCGAAGGAAGATGTCTACGAGATGATCCGGGACATGAGCGACGACGGGGCGGGGGTGGTGCTTGTTGCAGACACCTTGGAAGAAGCGATCGGGCTCTCCCACACGATCCTCGTGATCAAGGATGGCGAGATTCAAAAGCGCTTTGCCTGCGAGCCGGGCGCCAAGCCCACGCTCTTCGACCTCCTCCATTACATGATTTGAGAACAGAAATGTCGATACATCAATTGAAGTCTCATTTCCCTTGGATCACGCTTCTGGTGCTGGTTGCAATCGTGGGCATCAACGACCCGAACTTCCTCAAGCCCGTGAACCTGCTGTCGCTGGCGGGGGATATCGTGCCCCTGTTCATTATGGCGCTGGGCCTGACTTTCGCGATCTATATCGGCGGGATCGATCTTTCGGCCCAGTCCATGGCCAACATGATCACAGTGGTGGCGTCCGTCTACCTGGCGTCGTTCGGCCCGTGGGTGGCTCTGCTTTGCGTTGCTGCGGGCTTTGCGCTCGGCATGGTGTCCGGCTATGTCACCACAAAGCTGCTGGTACCCTCGTTCATATCGACGCTTGCCGTAGGTGGTGTCTGCTTCTCCATGGCGAAATGGCTTTCCGGAAACCGAGCGCTGAACATGGAAGCGGCCCAGCGCGATTCTACATTCGGCTGGATGATCGGTCATACCGGCATGATCCCGAATGAACTGTTCATCGCCGCGGCACTTCTTGCGCTCTGCATCTTCATCGAGAGACGCACAACGCTCGGCCGTGCGCTTAAGGCGGTCGGCGCCGGTGAGCTGGCGGCGGCGGCGTCGGGCGTCAACGTGGCGCGCTACAAGATCCTCGCATTTGCGATTTCAGGCGCATTGGCAGCCGTTGCCGGTCTGCTCTTTGCCGTGAAGCTCTCAGGTGGGGCACCGACCATTGCCAATGGCTTTCTTCTGCCGGCGATCGTCGCGGTGCTTGTCGGGGGAACGCCCCTGACAGGTGGTGTTGGAGGCGTCATCAACACGGCCATAGGCACGCTTCTGGTAGCCGTCATCCGCGCATCGATGCTCTATTTCGGCATCGAGGCGACCCAGCAACAGATGGTCTTCGGCCTGGTCCTTATCGTGGCGATTGCGCTGACGATCGACCGTTCCAAGCTCCGTATCGTGAAGTGAGGTGGTAATGAGCAAGATGTTGGCTGCCGTTCTCGTCGAGCCCAGACGGTTCGACGTCAAGCAAATCGGTATTCCGGAACTCGGACCTGATGATGCATTGATCCGGGTGAATCGCACCGGTATCTGCGGCACGGATGTGCATATCTTCAACGGGCATTATGCGGCGGAACACCTGCCGCTGGTGCCGGGTCACGAGTTTTGCGGCACGATTGCCAGACTGGGCGCTAAGGTCTCCCATTTGCGCGAAGGGCAGGAATGTGTCGCTGACATCAATATCGGCTGCGGCACCTGCTACTGGTGCCGCCGCAACGAGATCCTGAACTGTAAGTCGATGAAGCAGGTGGGGATAGGGCGAGACGGAGCTTTTGCCGAATACGTGGCGCTTCCCGCTCGGCTCGTCATCCCTGTGCCTGATGGGGTTCCCGCCGAGCTTCAGGCGCTCGTCGAACCTGTCGCTTGCGTCGTTCGTGCGGCGCGCAAGGCCCGTGTCGGCTTCGGGCAATCGGCGGTCGTGCTCGGAGCAGGGCCCATCGGCAACCTACATGTGCAGATGCTCCGGCTCTGCGGGGCAGCGCCCATCATTGTCGCGGATCTTTCAGAAGACCGTTGCCGAATGGCACTTGAGGCAGGCGCCGATATCGCCATTTCTAATCCCGCTGACCTGAAGGACGCTGTTCTGAAGGCGACAGATGGCCGTGGCGCCGATCTCGTCGTTGAAAGCGTCGGTTCGGCCCGTCTCTATGCCCTGGCGTTTGAACTGATCCGCAAGGGCGGCCATGTGGCCTTCTTCGGCATTACCGGGCCGGATGAGGCGGTTTCAGTGCCGATCCTGCGCACGGTTCTTGAAGAAAACAGCCTGAAGGGCAGCGTCGCGGGAATGGGAGAGGACATGCACGATGCCTTGACCCTGCTAGCTCACAAGCGCTTCCGGACTGACGCTTTCACCCGGTCGAGCTTTCCATTGGATGCAATCCAGACCGCCTTCGACACGCTTGCCGAACGGCCGAGCGATCTGAAAACGCAGATCGTCATCGGCTGATCAAAATTTTAACCGCGCCACAACCGGGATCCGGGACGGCAGCCGGAACAAGGAGGATACCATGTCCCAATTCGCAAACACTCAAACTGCGCCCACAGCCCCGCGTGAATTCGGTTTCTGGCTCGACGGTGCCTACCAAGGCGGTCGCGAGTTGTTCGAGCGTTCTTCACCCGGACACGGTGTGCCTGTCACCCTCATTCCAAAATGCACGGTGGACGACCTGAATGCCGCCGTTGCCGCCGCCCGTCGCACCTTCGAAGATCGGTCATGGGCAGGCATTTCAGGCGCAGAGCGTGCAGGTGTCTTGTTGCGCACGGCCCAGATCCTGCGCGATCGCCGCGATGAAATCGCCTATTGGGAGGTGCTGGAAAACGGCAAGCCCATTTCCCAGGCGCGCGGCGAGATCGATCATTGCATCGCCTGCTTCGAGGTTGCTGCCGGGGCAGCCCGCCTGCTCCACGGCGACAGTTTCAACTCGCTCGGGGACAATCTGTTCGGCATGGTGCTCCGCGAACCGGTCGGTGTCGTTGGCCTGATCACCCCCTGGAATTTCCCGTTCCTGATCCTCTGCGAGCGTGTGCCCTTCATCCTTGCGTCCGGCTGCACCATGGTCGTCAAGCCATCTGAGGTTACCAGCGCGACAACGCTCATCCTTGGAGAGATACTCGCGGACGCCGGCCTTCCCAAGGGGGCCTATAACGTGGTCACCGGCTCTGGCCGCACCATCGGGCAGGCCCTGACGGAGCACCCAGACGTGGACATGCTCTCCTTCACGGGTTCGACGAGTGTCGGGCGCTCCGTGGTGCACGCCGCTGCCGATACCAACTTCAAGAAGCTGGGATTGGAACTGGGCGGCAAAAACCCGATCATCGTCTTTGCAGATGCAGACCTGGAGGATGCAGCCGACGGCGCAGCCTTCGGGATCAGCTTTAACACCGGGCAATGCTGCGTATCCTCGAGCCGGCTGATCGTCGATCGGCGGGTGGCGAAGGAATTTGAGGAAATCCTTGCGCGGAAAATGAAGAAGATCGTGGTGGGCGATCCGCTGGATGAGTCGACGCAGGTGGGGGCCATCACCACGTCCCAGCAGAACGAAACGATCATGAGCTACATCGCCAAGGGCAACGCCGAGGGCGCGCGGCTCGTAACCGGCGGTTCGCAGATGGATCTGGGCAAGGGCACCTATATCGAGCCGACCCTGTTTTCCGATGTTACCAAGGGCATGTCGATCGCGACGGACGAGATCTTCGGCCCCGTCCTTTCCTCGTTTCACTTCGATACGACCGAAGAGGCAATTCATCTCGCCAATGACACCGTCTACGGGCTTGCGGCCAGTGTCTGGTCGAAGAACATCGACACGGCTCTTTCAGTTACCCGGCGCGTCCGCGCTGGCCGCTTCTGGGTGAATTGCATCATGGCAGGCGGACCCGAGATGCCGCTGGGCGGGTTCAAGCAATCCGGCTGGGGACGTGAGGCAGGGGTCTATGGCGTGGAGGAATACACGCAGGTGAAGTCGGTTCATATCGATACCGGCAAGCGGAGCCATTGGATCAAGTAACATGGCGAACGTATACGACTACGTCATTGTCGGCGGCGGCTCATCGGGGTGCGTTCTGGCAGCACGGCTTTCGGAAGACCCGGCTGTGCGCGTGTGCCTGCTCGAGGCCGGCGGGCCAGATACCAACCGGCTGATCCACATGCCTGTCGGCTTTGCCAAGATGACGACAGGTCCGCTGACATGGGGGCTGGTGACAGCGCCACAGAAGCATGCCAACAACCGTGAAATTCCTTATGCCCAGGCGCGGGTGCTTGGCGGTGGATCGTCGATCAACGCGGAAATCTTCACCCGCGGACATCCTGCCGACTATGACCGCTGGGCGAAGGAAGAGGGTGCCGAAGGCTGGGCCTTCAAGGATATCCAGAAATATTTCCTGCGTTCGGAAGGCAACTCGATCCTATCGGGCGAATGGCACGGGACCGATGGTCCTCTCGGCGTTTCCAACAATCCGAACCCCAACCCGGTCTCGCTTGCCTTCGTGCAAAGCTGCCAGGAGCAGGGCCTGCCCTATAACCCGGATTTCAATGGTCCCAGCCAGGAAGGCGCCGGGATTTACCAGACGACGACCCGGGGCAACCGGCGCTGCTCTGCGGCGGTCGGCTATCTCAGGCCGGCACTGGGGCGTAAGAACCTCCACCTCATCACCGGCGCTCTCGTTCACAAGGTGGTCTTTGATCGGCAGCGCGCCGTGGGCGTCAGCTACTCCACGGGCAATGGATCGCCGGTCACTGCCACGGCTGAGGCGGAGGTCATCGTCACCTCTGGCGCCATCGGCACGCCAAAGCTGATGATGCTGTCAGGCGTCGGCCCCGCCGCGCATTTGCGCAGCCACGGCATAGACGTGGTGCAGGATCTGAAAGGGGTCGGGCAGAACCTGCACGATCATTTCGGTATCGATATCGTCGCTGAACTGAAGGCGCACGACAGTCTCGACAAATACAACAAGCCTCATTGGGCGCTTTGGGCAGGCATACAATATTACCTGTTCAACTCCGGGCCGGTCGCGTCCAACGTCGTGGAAGGCGGTGCCTTCTGGTATGCGGATGGGGCTGGCAGCAGTCCGTATCCCGACCTCCAGTTCCACTTTCTGGCGGGTGCCGGCGCTGAAGCCGGCGTACCAAGCGTTCGCAAGGGTTCATCCGGCATCACGCTGAACAGCTACACGCTACGACCCAAGTCTCGTGGGACGGTGACGCTTCGAAGTGCCGATGCGCGCGATACGCCGGTGGTGGACCCGAATTTCCTCGGGCACCCGGATGACCTGCGCATATCGGTGGAAGGCATCAGAATCAGCCGGGAGATTTTCAGCCAGCCGAGCCTGCAGAAATATATCCGCGAACTTCGCTTCCCGAACAGCGAGGTTCGGACCCAATCGGATCTGGAGGCCTACGCCCGCCAGTACGGCCGCACCTCCTATCACCCGACATGCACCTGCAAGATGGGCACTGACGACATGTCCGTGGTTGATCCTTCGCTGCGGGTACACGGGTTGGATGGCATCCGGATATGCGACAGCTCGATCATGCCATCGTTGATCGGCTCCAATACAAACGCGCCCTCGATCATGATCGGTGAGCGTGCTGCGGACCTTATTCGCGGCAACCGATGACAGGTAAGGCCGGAGATGGGCTCCGGCCCGTTCCTCGTTCGCCGCTCAATCGTTGATCTTGCAGACCATGCGAAGAATGGTTTCGATATTGAAGGCAATACGCTGTTCCAGGGCTTCCGTTGCCATGAGGTCGCGCTCGAACACGATCGAGCCGGTAAACCGGTTCGTGAGGTAATAGTAGCTGATCGCCGCGATGGTGATGTTCAGCTGAACGGGATCGATGTTTTCCCGGAACACCCCTTCGGAGACACCGCGATCCAGAATGCCGGAGACCATGTCGATGAGCCGGCGGCTGACCACATGGATCACCTCCGACTTCTTGAGATGCTTGGCCTTGTGCAGGTTCTCACTGTTCACCAGCGTGATGAATTCGGGGTTGTCGAGGTAGTATTTCCAGGTAAAGCGGACCAGCTTCTCAAGCGCGGATTTCGCATCCAGATGATCAAGCTCGAGCTTTCGCTCCGCGCTGCGGATATCGGTGTAGGCCTCTTCCAGCACCCGCTGAAACAACAATTCCTTGCTCTCAAAGTAGTGGTAGATCATGCGCTTGTTGGCCTTGGCACGTTCGGCGATGTCATCGACCCGCGAGCCGCCGAGCCCGCTCCTCGCAAACTCCTTCTTCGCCGCGATCATGATCCTTTTCTGAGTGGCTTCGGCGTCACGAACACGGGGCTTGGCCGGAGTTGGACCTGTCATGTTTGTGGCCTGCTTTCTAAGGTAGGAATCAATTCCGGCCACGCCTTTCTGAAGGGCAGCCGGCGATGTAACGCTTCGGTTATTTAACGCGTTGTGCGCAATCTGTGCAAGCGCCGGAACACGCTTGTTTCTCGAATATCCCAAACAGACATCTTGTGTTTGCAGTTTGCCAAGGCTCAATCCCAGTCAGGGGCCCACGGAACCTTGTCGATGCCGACGATGCGGAAATTCGTGGCGCACAGCTTCGAAATCCGGGCCATGTCGACGCTGGAGAGAACAAAATCCATGATGTCGAAATTTGCCTTCAGGTTTTCCGACTTGGTCGACATCGTATTGATCGCTACGCCCTGTTGCAGGATCCACCGCAGCACGACTTGACCCGGCGACTTGTCATAGACCGCGCCGATCTCTCCAACGATCGCGTGCTTGAAGACTTCGCCCCGAGCGACGGAGCAATAGGAGGAAAGCGGGATACCCGTTTTGGCCGCCGCATCCAGCAAGATGCTCTGGTCCAGCAGCGGATGGAATTCGACTTGGTTGGTTACCAGCGGCTCATCGCAGATCGATGCCGCATCATGCATCATTCGGGCAGTGTAGTTGGAAACGCCAATATGCCGCGCCAGTCCGTCCTTCTTCGCCTTCTGGAGAAGCTTCAGCGACGGGCGAATATCCCTGTCCAGAGGGGGCCAGTGAACGAGCAGGACGTCGGCATAATCGAGCTTGAGATCGCGAAGGCTCTGTTCCACCGATGCCAGGAACTTGTCCTCGCCGAAGTTGTCGGGGTGCACCTTGGTGGTCACCAGGAGTTCCTCGCGCGGCATGCGTAGTGCCGCGATCGCCTCTCCGACATCGCTTTCGTTCTGGTACATCTGCGCCGTGTCTATGGACCGGTAGCCGATGTCGACTGCTGTCTTCAGCGCTGCCGTCAGTTCGTCACTGCGCAGCGGATATGTGCCAAACGACCGCTGGAACGTTTTGGTAAAATATATACTCATCGCTTCCTCCTCCTCATATCGCTATGCCGGCCTGGACTGCCGAGTTCTTCACGAATTCCACTTGTGACCAGTGCCGGAAGATCCTCGGATTTTCACTTGATCAGACCGCAAGTCTCGCCTATGTTATAACCATCCAGTTACTTAATAGCAAGACGCCGGACTTGAGTGGGAGAGGGCATGTCGAAGATCAGAACTGCTGCGGAGGCTGTGGCCGGAATAAAGGATGGAGCGATCATTGCCGTCAATTCATCGAGCGGGCTCTGCTGCCCGGACGCCGTTCTTTCGGCGCTTGGCGAGCGGTTTCGCGCCGAGGGATCACCCCGCAGTATCACTACGATCCACCCGATCGCAGCCGGAGACATGTTCGGCACCAAGGGGGTAGACCATCTAGCCCAACCCGGCATGCTTTCGACCGTCATCGGCGGATCTTACCCGTCCGGTCCGTCTTCAGCCGAACCGCCGCTGATCTGGCAGATGCTCGGCCGCAACGAGATCGCCGCGTATAACGTGCCGAGTGGCATCGTGTTCGACATGCTTCGCGAGGCCGCCGCCATGCGGCCGGGTGTGCTGACCAAGGTAGGATTGGATACATTCGCGGATCCGGCACAGCAGGGTTGCGCCATGAATGATGCGGCGGCTGAAAAGCCGATCGTGCGCAGGGTCGAGTTTGATGGCGAGGAATGGCTCTATTTCAAGGCCATCTCGCCGACAGTCGGCATTATTCGTGCCAGTACTGCCGATGAACGCGGCAACCTGACATTCGAGCATGAGGGCGCTTATCTCGGCGCCATGGAGGTGGCGCTCGCGGCACATAACAGCGGTGGCATCGTCATCGCGCAGGTCAAGCGCATTGCACAGGCCGGTTCGCTGCGGCCGCATGATGTGCGGGTGCCGGGTATCCTGATCGACTATATCGTCGAGGCGCCCGACCAGCTGCAAACCACCGCAACCGTCTACGACCCTGCCATATCGGGCGAGCTGTTCCGCCCACTCGACACCTTCCGCACACCGGACTTCGATGTTGCGAAGGTTATCGCGCGCCGGGTCGCCATGGAGCTGAAGAAGGGCTGGGCGGTGAACATCGGCTTCGGCATTTCGGCCAACGTGCCGCGCATCCTGCTGGAAGAGGGGAGACATGGAGATGTGACCTGGCTGATCGAGCAGGGCGCCGTCGGTGGTATTCCGTTGCTTGATTTCAAGTTCGGGTGCTCGTCGAATGCAGAAGCCTTCGTCGCGTCACCGCACCAGTTTACCTACTTCCAGGCCGGAGGCTTTGACGCCTCGCTGCTGTCATTTCTGCAAATCGACAGCCAGGGTTCCGTCAACGTGTCCAAGCTCGCGGTTCGACCGCATGTCACGGCGGGCGCGGGCGGGTTCGTCGACATCACCTCGCGCGCGAAAAAGATCATCTTCTCCGGCTATTTCAACGCGGGTGCGAAGTTCGAAATCGCCGATGGCAAGCTGATCATCGCCAAGGAAGGCAAGGTCGCGAAGATCGTCGACAAGGTCGATCACGTCACTTTCTCCGGCAGTCGCGGCGTCGCGCAGGGGCAGGATGTCACCTATGTCACCGAGCGATGCGTGATCAAGCTGACGCCAGACGGCCTCGTTGTCACCGAGGTTGCGCCGGGCATCGACGTCGAGCGAGATATCCTCGCGCAGGCAGAAACTCCATTAATCATCTCAAGCGATGTCAAGGTCATGGACGCTAGGCTTTTTCAGCCGGAACGCTTCGGACTGGACCTCGGACAATGACAGGGGCCACAGAAGAGCAGTTGATCAAGCTGCAGATCGATGCAGCCATCGCGATACTGACGTTCAATCGACCGGCAAAGCTGAATGCCTTCAACGAGCCGATGGTGGAACAGCTTGCAGCGACCTGCCGGGTGATCGAGAGAAGCCCCGATGTGCGGGTTGTCATCGTGACGGGTGAAGGCAAGGCCTTTTGCGCGGGCGGAGACATCGAGGCCTGGGGCGCTAAATCGGCGCTGGATTTCGGTCGCTTTTGGCTGCGCGAGGGGCATTCGGCCTTCGATCTGCTCGCAAGGCTGAGGCAGCCGGTCATCGCGGTGCTAAATGGTCACGCGCTAGGCGGCGGCCTGGAACTGGCAGCACTCGCCGATATGCGCATTGCAGAGGACCACGTTAAGGTCGGGCTTCCCGAGGCGGGCATCGGCGTCATCCCCGGCTGGTCGGGCACACAACGCGCCGTGCGCCGGTTTGGCTCGCAGATCGTTCGGCGCATGGCTGTCTTTGGCGAGGTTTTCAGTGCGGCACAGGCGCAGGCCTTTGGTATAGTTGATCACGTGGTGCCGAAGGGTGAAGGCATGCAGCGAGCACTTGCAATTGCCAAGCTCACGACCGAACGTGCGCCCGTCGCCACCGAGTTTGCGAAAATGCTGGTGAATGCAGCCGAGGGCGAGGAGCGGGAGCGGGTCCTCGAAGCGCTCGCCGGCATCGCGGCCGCGGGCACTGCTGATCTCGCTGAGGGCGTTGCCGCTTTCAAAGACAAACGAAAGCCAGAGTTTAAGGGCCTGTAACGGCACCTGCCCGGGAGGGGCCCGAAATGATAAGACATCTGGTTTTGCTGAACGTCAATCCGGGCGTGGAGCAAGCACTCTTTGCCGCTCTGGAAGGCCTTAAATCATGGCTTGAAGGGATTGTCGATTTCCACTCAGGGCCGAATGTCTGCGTTGAACCGGGCATGGACAAGGGCTTCATTAACGCGTTCTGGATCGATTTTGCCAGTGCGCATGTGCGCGACGCTTACCTCGTGGATCAGGAGCATCGGTTGATCGGCGGGCGGATCGTCTCCAGTACGGTCGGCGGGACCGGTGGCGTTATCGTGGTGGGTATCGGGATTTGACTGTGATCGAGCCTCGCGAATTTTTGGTCTCGCTGTTTCAAGCAGCTGTTGCCGCCGCTGATGCCGATCAGGCGATACGTGCCCATCTCCCGACCAAACCCAAGGGTCGTACGATCGTGGTTGGCGCGGGCAAGGGTGCCGCGCATCTGGCGCGGGCGCTGGAGCGGGCGTGGGGAGAGCCACTCGAAGGGGTTGTCGTTACCCGCTACGGGTTCGGCGTGCCGTGCGACACCATCGAGGTGCTGGAAGCGTCGCATCCGGTGCCGGATGCCGCTGGCCTCGTTGCCTCGGAGCGTTTGCTGTCCGGGGTCTCTGGTCTGAGCGAAGACGATCTGGTTATAGCCCTCATTTGCGGCGGCGGCTCCGCCCTGCTGCCGGCGCCTGCTGATGGGCTGGACCTTTCCGACGAGATCGCCCTGAATGAAGTGCTGCTCGCAAGCGGTGCTCCGATTTCCGCGATGAACACGATCCGCAAGCAGGTTTCCCGCATCAAGGGCGGCAGGCTTGCCGCGGCTGCCTGGCCCGCGCGCGTCGTCAGTCTCATCGTTTCCGATATTCCGGGCGACAACGCCGCCGACGTGGCATCAGGCCCGACGCTGGCCGATAACAGCGGGCCTGAGGATGCGCTAGCAGCAATCCGCCGGTACGGGATAGACCTTCCGGACAAGCTGCTCCGACATATCGAAAGCGGCGCCCCGGTTCCTCCACTTCCCTCAGACCCGCGGTTTCAGCGCCACTCCCACCGTATCATCGCATCCGCATCCATCTCGCTTGAAGCGGCGGCCTCGGCAGCACGTGCTGCCGGAATTCCAGCTGTTATCCTGTCGGACTCCATTGAGGGAGAAGCGCGGGAGGCTGCTCACGTCCATGCAGCAATTACCCGTGAGGTGCGGCTCCGGAACCGGCCGTTCACCGGGCCCGTGGTCATTCTCTCCGGCGGCGAAACCACCGTCACCCTTAAGGGCCGGGGCAAGGGTGGGCGCAACACCGAATTCCTGCTGTCGCTGGCGCTTGGAATCGATGGCCATGAGGGGGTTCACGCGCTCGCTGCCGATACGGATGGAATTGATGGTAGCGAGAACAATGCCGGCGCGTTCGCGGACGGATCGACGATCCTGCGCCTGCAGTCGTCGGGGCTGGACCCGTTCACCTTGCTGTCAAACAATGATGCGTGGACCGCGTTTCATGCGCTCGGCGATCTCTTCGTGCCCGGTCCAACCGGCACGAATGTCAATGATTTCCGGGCGATCCTGATCCGGTAACCGTCAAGTGACCGGCGAACTCTGTTGCGAGGTCGCCGGTGACTGCCTTAAGCAGGCGTCGGCGCGTCTTCGCGAAGCAGCCCCTTGGACTTTAGCGCCGCCCAGAATTCGGTCGGTATCGGATGGCTAAACCATTCAAGGTTCTTCTGAAGCTGTTCGACCGTGCGCGTTCCTGCCACGAAAGACGGGATTGCCGGGTGCGCGACCACGAACTGCATGGCAGCGGCGGGCAGGGGAACATTGAACTCCCGGCAGACGGCCTCGATACCGCGCACCTTGGCCAGGATTGGTTCGGGTGCGGGTGCATAATTATACTTCGCACCTTCGATTGCGCCGGTCGCCAGGATGCCCGAGTTGAAGCCGCCACCAATGATGACGGCCGCGTTCCGCTCCTCGCAAAGCGGCAGGAAGGCATCCAGCGATTCCTGCTCCAGCAGAGTATAGCGTCCGGCCAGCAGAAAGCAGTCGAAGTCCCGCTGCTTCAGCGCCTCATGGCAAACCTCCCACTCATTGACGCCAACCCCGATGGCCTTCACAACGCCCTCGTCGCGCAGTTGGGCCAACGCTTTCCATGTGCCATCCATGGCCTGCTTGAAAACCTCTGGCTGGTCGGCGCCACGGGTGAAAACGTCGATGTCATGGATGAAGCAGATGTCCATCCGTTCCAGCGCCATACGCTGAAGCGAGTCCTCGAAGGCACGCATCGTGCCATCATATGTGTAATCGAAAATCAGTTCGTTAGCGGCCGCGTTGTTCCATGGCGCGAAATCGATTTCCGACCGCCGCTTCGGCTTCAGGCGCCGCCCGACCTTGGACGACAGCACGAAATCGTCCCGGTTTTTCCAGCGCAGCGAATGGCCGGTCCGCAGTTCCGCCAGCCCGTGGCCATACATGGGCGCGGTATCGTAGAACCGCACGCCACTGTCCCAAGCGGTCTGTATCATCTGGTCCGAGGTTTCCTCGTCGATCGGACGGAAAATATTGCCGATTGGCGCCGTGCCAAATGCAAAACTGGTCACGTCCAGATCGACACGGCCGAATTTCCTCGTGGTTGATGGCTTCATAGAACCCTCCCTTCCATCAATAACTATCTAGTTACTTATAGTGCTGATGGCGCGACCATGGCAAGTGCTTGCAACAGATTGGCGGCGAGAAACTTGGCGCCGTCATATCATGTGAGTGTCGCGATGACTTTTCCGAACAAACCCAAACCAGTTTGCAAAACCACATTGACTTAGTAACCGGATCGTGCATAGTTAAATAACTAACCAGTTACATATATGCTGGTTGTGCCGCCCGGGAGGGCGAAGGCCGGGGACAAGGAGAGCCCGGCAAGGAGGAGAATTTTGAAAGTCTTTGGCATTGACCACGTCGGCTTCACCGTGCCCGACCTGGATGAAGCGGTTTCGTTCTTCGAAACGATCTTTGGCGCTGTCACGATCCTGACGACTGGCAAAGTGGACGTTGACGGCGATTTCATGCGGCGGCGCCTCGGTGTGCCGGAGCACTGTCGGATCGAAAATATTAAAGTTCTTCGCTTCGGCAATGGAAGCAACATGGAGCTCTTTCAGTATTCTGGGGAGACGACGAACGACGCGTTGAAACGCAACAGTCAGCCGGGTGGCTTTCACGTCGCGTTCCAGGTTGACGACGCCGTTTCCACAGCCGAGCGTCTGCGGGAAAAGGGTGTCGAAGTTCTGGATGGCCCGACATATATCGATACTGGTGCAATGAAAGGGCTGACCTGGCTCTATCTGCGGGCGCCGTGGGGCCAATTCCTGGAAATTGTCAGCATGACCGGACCGCTTGGTTACGAGGCCGAGGGTGGCCCTAAACTCTGGTCACCGGTCACGAACGCGTAAGCGCATTCCACCTCAATAATGAGGTGTGAAATCCGCCCTTGGTTTCCCCAGGGGCGGCATCAAGAAACTGTGCCCAAAAGCTTGGGGGCGGTCGATCGTTTCATTCGAATATGGAGGAGCATTTCGATGGGAATATGGAATAAATCCACTATCGCTTTAGGCGTTGCAGCACTGATGAGCAGCAGCGTTTGGGCGCAGGACAAGCCCTTTGCCGGCGTCGAGCTGAAAATGCTCGGCATCGGCGATACGTCAGTGACACGCGTCGCGCCGCTGGTGGGCGAGTTTGAAGAGCTGACTGGCATCAAGGTGCAGATCGACCAACTTCCCTATCCCGGCCTGATCGACAAGATCATCGTTGAATCGAGTTCGGACAGCCCGACTTATCAATTGCTTTGGATCGACAGCCCCTGGGTAGGGCTACTCGGCGAGTCAGGGGCTCTTGAGGACCTGACGTCTCGCGCCAAGCGAGATGCAACCGAAATCGGACTGGACGATATCGTGCCCATCCAGCTGCAGGAAAATACCTGGCAGGGCAAGCTGCTTGCCTTTCCGGCCTCCGGCATGACCTGGCTTCAGCAATACCGCGCCGATCTGCTCGAAAATCCTGATGAACAGGCCAACTTCAAGAAGAAGTACGGCTACGATCTCGCTCCGGCCAAGACCTGGGCCCAATATCGCGATATCGCCGAATTCTTCACCCGCAAAAAAGGTGATCTGGCCGGCGGCAAGCCGTTGGAAAACGACCTCTACGGCGTCAGCCAGTCCTATAGTCGCGTCCAAGGTGCAATCACCCACGATTACTTCCCGTTCATGCGCTCTTTCGGGGGTGATTACTGGGATCCGAAGACGGGCCTTTGCGCCATGACAGGCGAACCGCACATCAAAGCGGCGGAATACATGAAGTCGCTCATCCCGTTCAATCCGCCAGATTATCTCGGCCTGATGTGGGACATCCAGTCTGGCTTCATGGAGCGTGGCGAAGCGGCCGAGGCTGCCTATTGGAGCGTCCGGTCGGTGCGCCTGACCAATCCCGAAGAGGCAGTGCTGGCCAAAATCGGCAAGGCCGGTTTTGCCGCCAACCCCGAATCCGACGCCGGCCCACAGCCAACCTATACCGGTACGCTCGGTTTTGCCGTCAACGCCAAATCGCCGGACAAGGAAAAGGACGCGGCCTGGGAGTTCATCAAATGGGCAACGAGCGAGAAGTTGATGCGCCGCTTCGCCGATGAGGGCAAGGGGTGAGCCAGTTCCGCAAGTCCATCCTTGGCGACGCCAAGCTGCAGGAGAAATACCCCTATTACAAGGTCCTGCTCGACAGCCAGGTCAATGCGCGCCGCCGTATTTTCCATCCCTTCTATCAGGCCGTGGAAGAGAATTTCGGCGTGGAACTCAGCAAATACATGGCCGGCGAAACGGCCACCGCCCAGGAAGCGTTGACGACAGCGTGCAACGCCGTCAACACGCAGCTCCAGATGTTTCCGGCCGACCAGCGCCTGCGCTGGATCAATGATGCTCCGGCTGAAGTCCTGAAGAAGTAAGGTTGCGATCCGCCTGGACTTGCGTCCGGGCGGACACCTCCGTTGGAAAGATCCGTCATGAACCACACTGTGAGCCGCGACCGGCGCATTGCGCTCGTCTTCCTTTTGCCAGCGGTCGTCATCCTTTTCGTAACGACCATCTACCCGATGCTTTATGCGCTCTGGCTGAGCTTCCGCAGCTATGATCTTTCCAAGCCGTTCATTCCCAGGGTCTTCGTCGGCGTGGCGAATTACGTGGAAGTCCTCAGTTCCCAAGCGTTCCTGCATGCGCTGTTGACCACGTTCAAGCTGATGGCCATGACACTTTCCGTCCAGGTCGTGCTTGGTGTGGGCATTGCGCTACTCGTGACGCAGAAACTGCCGGGCATGGCGGTCGTGCGTACCTTACTGCTTATCCCCATGATGATCTCGCCTGTTATCGTCGGTCTGGTCTGGCTGTTTCTGTACTTCCCAGAATTGGGCTATCTCAATTATTTCCTCAGCCTGGTCGGCATCGGCCCCGTCGCCTGGATCACCAGCACAGGCTGGGCGCTAACGGCCATTGCCATCGCCGATATCTGGCAGTGGACACCGTTCTTCATGATGGGGACGGCTGCCGCCTTGCAGAGCCTGTCGCCAGAACCCTATGAGGCGGCGCGGATTGATGGCAACAGCCGCTTCGATGTCTTTCGCTACATCACGCTGCCGCAGCTCAAGCCGGTGATCATCAGTCTGCTATTCCTTCGTGCCATCGACGCCTTCAAGATTTACGACATCATTTTCGTTCTGACGAAGGGCGGCCCGGCCGACGCCACGGAAGTCATCTCTCTCTACATCTACCGGCAGAGCTTTACATTCTGGCGCATGGGTGTCGGTGCGGCGGCTTCCTTTGTCTCGCTCATCATTATTACCATCCTGATCACCTTCTTCTTCAAGTCCTTGCAGCGCAGCCAGGCTGCGTTGGCGAGATGAGCGGAGCAAAGCCATGACCGCCAACGCACGCGAGAAAATCCTTTTATATATCTTGATCGCCATCGTTTTGATCGTGTTCATGACACCGATCTATCTGATCGTGGTGTCTTCGTTGAAGCCGTCAGCGCTGATGTTCTCCCGGCCGCCGACTTTCATCTTCACGCCGACATTGCAGCATTACTACGACCTCTTCACCATGCGGCCCTTTCATCTGCAGATCCTCAACAGCCTGATCGTTGCCTTGGGATCGACAGCGTTCAGCCTCGTCGTGGGCTCGCTGGCCGCCTATGCCATCTCGCGCATCAAAAGCCGATGGATCAACGACGTCTCTTTCTGGATCCTGTCGATGCGGATGTTTCCACCCATCGCGGTCGTCGTTCCCTATTACATCATCTTCAAGTCGATCGGCCTTCTCGACACGCCGCTGGCCCTCATTATCGTCTACTCCACGTTCAACATTCCGCTGACGGTTTGGTTGATGAAAGGATTTTTCGACGAGGTACCGGAAGCGCTCGAAGAGGCGGCACAGGTGGATGGCCATGGCGTCATTGCCACCTTCTGGTACGTGACGCTGCCGTTGACCGCCCCTGGCCTCGCAGTCGCAGCGGTCTTCTGTTTCATCTTTTCGTGGAACGAGTTTCTCTTCGCGCTGATGCTCACAGGCTCGAAGGCGCAAACCGTAACCATCGCCGTCATGTCCTTCTGGTCGAGTGATGCCGTGCAGTGGGGCCGCATCATGGCCGGATCGTTCGTGGTTCTTATCCCCGGTGTGATTTTCGTCCTGACGTGCCAGCGCTGGCTCGTCAAGGGACTTACCATGGGCTCGGTCAAGGGCTGAAGCCCGGCTGCCCATCAACGCGACACTTTTTGAGGAGTATGTCCATGTCATCCGTGACGCTACGCAATGTCGTCAAACGCTACGGCCAGTTGGAGGTCGTGCATGGCATCAACCTGGAAATAGACGAAGGCGCCTTTGTCGTTCTGCTCGGGCCCTCTGGGTGTGGCAAGACCACAACGCTCAGGATGGTGGCCGGGCTCGAAAGCATTTCCGACGGCCAGCTTGAAATCGCCTCGCGTGTCGTCAACGATGTCGCACCCAAGGACCGCCAGATTGCCATGGTGTTTCAGAATTACGCGCTCTATCCGCACATGACCGTGCGGCAGAACATGGAATTCGCGCTCAAGCCGCAAAAGCTGGCTGATGGGGAGGTTGATCGCCGGATCACCGAAGCATCCCGCATCCTCGGGCTTGAGCCGCTCCTCGCCCGAAAGCCGGCGCAATTATCGGGTGGCCAGCGACAGCGCGTCGCCATGGCCCGGGCCATGGTGCGCACGCCCAAAGTGTTTCTGTTCGACGAGCCGCTGTCTAATCTGGACGCCAAGCTGCGGACCCAGGTCCGGCTGGAAATCGCCAAGCTCCACAAGCGGCTGGGAACAACCGTGCTCTACGTCACCCATGACCAGATCGAAGCCATGACGCTGGCCGACAAGATCGTCATCATGAAGGACGGCCATATCGAGCAGGTCGGTTCGCCGGAAGAGGTTTTCGCCAGCCCGAAAAATCTGTTTGTCGCGACGTTCATCGGCAGCCCATCAATGAACCTGTTCCAAATGACGGTGGAGCAAGCCGAATTGGGCTTGCTGCTGACGTCTCAGCCATTTTCTGTGCCGGTGCCAAGTCCGCTGCTTAGCAAACTGTCTCCAGGCAGACAGGTTACCCTTGGTGTCAGGCCGAGTGATATCCGGATTGCAGCAAAGGGAGAGCCAGGTTCCTTCGAGGCGCGCGTCGATGTTGTCGAATATCTGGGCATAGAAGCCCTGCTCAATCTGCGAATTGGTAGCCAAGAGTTTATCGCCCAGGTCGCGGCCGCCGAGCGGCCGGTTCCGGACCAAGATGTCAGCGTGTTCTTCAATCCCGCTGGCCTTCATTTCTTCGACAGCCAGAGCGGTCAGGCTCTTTAAACAGAGGGAGGACAAGATCATGTCCGAACACGAGATAATCTTTCCAAGCAAAGGCAATTTCATCTACGCAGATTGCCAAAAACCGCCACTTGGCGACGGCGAAGTGCGTGGCCGGACGCTCACGTCACTGGTTAGTCCCGGCACGGAACTTGCCTGGGCGACCGGCGAGGATTTCCCCGTTCATCCAGGTTATGCGGCCGTCTTCGAAGTCGAGGAATGCGGCAAGGACGTAACGGATATCGAGATCGGGTCGCGGCTCTTCTGCATGGGGCCACATCGCAGCTTTCAGCAGGTCGATCGTCGTTTCACCCTGCCTGTGCCCGAAGGGCTAGCGGCTGAAACAGCCGTCATCGCACGGCTTATCGGCGTGTCCATGACAACACTGATGACGACAAAAGCAAGACCCGGGGACCGCGTCATTATCAGCGGCGCCGGCCCGGTCGGCTATCTCGCGGCCCATATTTTCAAGCTATCAGGATACGAGGTTTCCGTCGTCGAGCCTGATGCCACGCGTCGGGGGCAAATTGAAGCGTCCGGAATTTCATCGACGTTCGCCGATATGCCGACCGAGGATCAAGATTTCCTAGGGAAAGTCGCGCTGGTCGTTGATTGCTCCGGTCACGAAAAGGCAGTTCTCAGCGGCTGCCGCATTGTTTGCCAGCACGGCGAAGTCGTGCTCATCGGTGTCCCCTGGAAACGTCATACAGAGCTTTACGCCCACGACATCCTGAATGCCGTCTTCAACAATTTCGTCCTTCTGCGAAGCGGTTGGGAGTGGGAGTATCCGCTGCTTGCCAAAGGGTTCAAATGGGCCGAACTCTTGGAAGGATACAACAACAGCCCACACAGCATCTTCACAGGATTTGCCAAGGCCTTGAAGTGGCTTTCGGAAGACCGCATTCCCTTGCGCGGGCTCGTGCGCCAATTGTCACCGGTCGATCCAGCCGCGGTTTACGGAGCTTTGCTGGAACGCAGGATGACCGAGCCGTTCCTTGTCTTCGAATGGCCGAATTCTTGACGGTCAAGGCGCGCCGTCGGCGCGCTTGAACCATCCCCGTTTCTACATCCATGCGCCTTGACCAGGGATACCCACGGATGCTATTTAGTAACTAACTGGTTATAGCGGACATAGGAGTTCACCATGTATTTGACCGAGGTTCAAGAGCAGGTGCGGGACATGGCCCGGCAATTTGCAGAAGACGTAATTCGCCCGGTTGCTGAAGCTCTGGACCGCGAAGAACGATTCCCCGCCGAGCTCTACGAGCAAATGGGCGAGCTCGGCCTGTTCGGTATCGCCGTGCCGGAAGCCATGGGCGGTCCGGGCTTTGACACGTTGACCTATGCCCTCGTCATGGAAGAGCTTTCACGCGGTTACGCCTCGGTTGCCGACCAATGCGGCCTTGTAGAGTTGATCTCCACGCTTCTGGTTCGCCACGGAACGTCTCAGCAGCGGGACGAGTGGCTTGCTCCGGTGATGACGGCGAAAAAGAAGGCTGCGTATTGCATCACCGAGCCGGAAGCCGGAACGGACGTTTCGGGGATCCGCAGCACGGCGGACCGGGACGGAGAGGGTTGGCGGCTGAATGGTGGAAAGATCTGGATCCACAACGCGCCGGTCGCGGATGTCGGCTTCGTTCTCGCAAGGACCGACAAAAATGCCGGCCACAAGGGTATGAGCATTTTCATCGTCGATCTCCATGCCAAGGGTGTCGAGCGGGGGCCCAAGGAACACAAGATGGGCCAGCGCGCAAGCCAGGTCGGCGCGCTCAATTTTACCGATGTCATGCTGCCGCCCGAAGCCCTCCTCGGCGAGGAAGGGCGAGGCTTCCACATGATGATGAGCGTGCTCGACAAAGGCCGTGTCGGCATTGCAGCACTCGCCGTCGGCATCGGCCAGGCGGGTCTCGAGGCGGCGCTCGATTATGCGCAGCAGCGCAAGCAGTTCGGCTCGAAGATTTCCGAATTCCAGGGCGTGCAGTGGCTGCTGGCCGACATGGCGAAGGATATCGAGGCCGCGCGTCTCCTCGTCCATAGTGCGGCGGGAAAACTTGATCGGGGCGAAAACGCCACCAAAGCCTGCTCGATGGCCAAGTGTTTCGCAGGCGACATGGCGGTCGCCCGTTCGGCCGACGCCATCCAGGTCTTCGGGGGCAGCGGTTACATTCGCGGTTTCGAGGTTGAGCGGCTCTATCGCGATGCCAAGATTACACAGATCTACGAAGGAACCAACCAGATCCAGCGCATGATCATTGCGCGCGAGTTGGTCAAGCATGGAGCGCGGGGATGAGCGCAACTATCGCACATGCTGCACTTATAACCGGCTCCAGCCGAGGCATCGGCCTTGCGATCGCTTTGGATCTGGCTGACCACGGCTTCAACGTCGCCATCAACGGCTACAGCGAGAGCGAGGAACTTGATGCAGCCGTCGCAGCCGTTCGGGCGAAGGGTGTCAAAGCGGTCAAGGTCCCCGGCGATATCAGCCTGCTTGCACGGCACGAGGAAATGCTGGATGCGGCCGAGGCCGAATGCGGCCCGCTGACGACGCTCGTCAACAATGCCGGGGTTTCGGTGCTGTCACGCGGCGATCTGCTCGATGTCACCGAGGAAAGCTATGACCGCTGCATGGCGGTCAACGCCAAGGCGCATTTCTTCCTGTCGCAGGCTTTTGCACGCCGCGTTGTCAAGCGCGACCGCGCGGATGGGCGGTTCTACAGTATCGTCAACGTGACCTCGTCGAACGCGACGGCGGCATCGATCCTGCGCGGTGAATACTGCGCCTCTAAAGCCGCCGCAGCGATGATCTCCAAAGTCTTCGCAGCGCGGCTCGGCTCAGAAAACATCGCCGTTTTCGATGTGCAGCCCGGTCTGATCGAGACGGATATGACGAAGGCGGTGTCGGAAACCTATCGCCGCCGCATCGAGGACGAAGGGCTGACCCTCATTCCTCGTCTTGGCAAACCGGCCGACATGGGCCGGATCGTCACGACTCTCGCGACAGGCGGCCTGCCGTACATGACAGGGCAGGTTCTTGCCGCCGACGCCGGCATGCTTGTTCCCCGGTTTTGAGGATATAAAATGGACCTACAGCTTCCCGATGAGAACGGCCGCCTGTCGCCGTATCGCCTGACCGGCACGCCGATCCAGACGGCCGAATTTTCGCGCGATTACAATCGCGTCGTCTTTTCCGCCGCCCATGTCGTCGCCAATCCCTGGACCGCGAACGATCCGTCGGGTCCAGCATCCGTCGATTGGACGGCCACAATGGCCTTCCGCCGGCACTTGCACGATCTCGGCCTTGGCATCGCCGAAGCCATGGACACCGCGCAGCGTGGTATGGGGCTGGATTGGCCGGGTGCTTTGGAACTGATCCGCCGGACCAGGCAGGAAGTGCCCGATGCGCTGGTTTTTAACGGCGCCGGCACCGATCATCTGAGCCCCAACGACGCGCGCTCGCTCGATGACGTTCGCCGCGCCTATCGCGAGCAGATCGAGGCCATCCAGAAGATCGGTGGCCGCATCATCCTCATGGCAAGCCGCGCGCTCACCAAGCTCGCCAAGGGGCCGCAGGACTATATTGACATCTACCGGGATGCGCTTTCGGCTTGCGACGAACCTGTGGTTCTCCATTGGCTGGGCGATATGTTCGACCCGGCGCTTGCCGGCTACTGGGGCTCCGGCAGCTTCGAAGAGGCGATGGAAACGGCGCTGACGGTCATCGGCGAAAACATCTCCAAAGTCGATGGCATCAAGATTTCCCTGCTCGATAAGGACAAGGAGGTCGTGATGCGCCGGTGCCTGCCGGAAGGCGTCAAAATGTATACGGGCGATGATTTCAACTATCCCGAATTGATCGAGGGCGACGCGCAGGGCCATTCACATGCCCTGCTGGGCATCTTCGATCCACTGGCGCCAGCCGCCGCCTTCGCGTTGTCGCGACTGAAGGCCGGCGACGCAGAGGGATTCCGCGCGGTGCTTGATCCGACGGTGCCGCTGGCGCGGCTGATCTTCCGAGCACCGACGCAGTATTACAAGACCGGCGTGGTGTTTCTCGCCTGGCTGAACGGGTTCCAGGATCACTTCATAATGCTGAACGGCGCTCAGGCCATGCGTCCGCTGCCGTATTTCACGGAGGTCTTCAGGCTGGCTGACCAGTGCGGCCTGCTCAGAGACGGCGATCTTGCCATCGGCCGGATGAAGAAGATGCTTTCCATGTATGGAGTGTGATGTGAACGGATTGCGAGATTTTTCCGCCGATCACTCGGCGCTTGCCCTCAATACCGCGACCCTCGGCCACAACGTTGAGGGGCAGGGGGCCGGCTGGTCGCCGGAGCGCATCATTGATGCCTGCGCGGAACGTGGCTTCGGAGCCATCGCCTTCTGGCGGCGGGAAATCGGCGGCAGGGCCGTGGAGATCGGCGAGCGGACGCGTGCGGCGGGCCTCGATGCCTGCGGCCTTTGCCGCGCACCCTTTCTCGTCGGGCCACTGGCGCCGAAGCCGCGGCAGGCCGCAATCGATGATTTTCACGCGTCGATCGATATGGCCTCGGCGCTGGGCGCCTCGTGCCTCACCATCTGTGTCGGCGGCATCGTCGAGGGCACCCATTCGATGACCGAGAGTCTGAAGCAGGTACGCGACATTGTTGCCGACGCGGCGCCATACGCCGCCAAGGGCAATGTCAAGCTGGCGCTGGAGCCTCTTCATCCCGTCTATGGTGGAAACAGATCGTGTCTGGTCACCGTACGAGACGCCGTCGACATGTGCGAGGCGATTGGACATGCCGCTGTCAGCGTTGCCGTGGATGTCTACCACGTTTGGTGGGACCTCTCCCTTGAGGCGGAGCTGAACCGGCTCGGTAAGGAGCGGATTGCTGGATATCACCTATGCGACTGGATGGCCGACACCCAGGACGTCCTCCTAGATCGCGGAATGATGGGAGACGGCGTCGCCGACTTGAAATCCATCCGCCGTGCCGTCGAGAGCACCGGTTTTGAAGGCTATTGCGAAGTCGAGATCTTTTCCGCTGGCAACTGGTGGAAGCGTGATCCAGGCGAAGTGCTCGATATCTGCGTCGAGCGTTTCAAGACGGTTTGCTGAAGGCTCTCGCCACTGACCGTCGCAAACGTTTCGTAAGGAAGGACATCATGAAAGTTCTGGTCACCGTCAAGCGGGTCGTCGATTACAACGTGAAGATCCGTGTGAAGGCGGATGGCACGGGTGTCGAGCTTGCCAATGTGAAGATGTCGATGAACCCGTTCGACGAGATTTCGGTCGAGGAGGCCTTGCGGCTGAAGGAAGCCGGCAAGGTTGAGGAAGTGGTCGTCGTTTCCGTTGGTCCGGCCAAGGCCGAAGAGACCTTGCGCACGGCGCTGGCGATGGGTGCCGACCGGGCGATCCTGGTCGAGACCGACGATGCGGTCGAGCCGCTCGCCGTCGCCAAGATCATCAAGGGCGTGGCGGAAGCCGAGCAGCCCGGTCTGATCATCGTCGGCAAGCAGGCGATCGATGACGATTCGAACCAGACCGGCCAGATGCTGTCGGCCCTCCTGGGCTGGGCACAGGGCACCTTTGCCTCGAACGTCGAGATCGGTGATGGCAAGGCGCAAGTGACGCGCGAAGTCGATGGCGGCCTGCAGACCATCGAGATCAAGCTGCCGGGGGTGGTCACCACCGACCTGCGCCTCAACGAGCCGCGCTACGCCTCGCTGCCGAACATCATGAAGGCGAAGAAGAAGCCGCTCGACAAGAAGAGCCCCGCCGATTTCGGCGTCGACACCAGCCCGCGCCTCAAGGTCCTGAAGACCGAGGAGCCCTCGGGCCGCAAGGCCGGCATCAAGGTCAAGTCGGTCGCTGAGCTGGTCGACAAGCTCAGACACGAAGCCGGCGTCCTCTAAGAGATCGCGAAAGGAAATACGACCATGACCATTCTTCTTCTCGCGGATCACGACAACGCGACGCTCTCCGACCAGACCGCCAAGGCGCTGACGGCTGCTTCCAAGATCGCCAGCGGGGCCGGAAGCGACGTTCATGTGCTGGTGGCCGGCAAGGGCGCCAAGGCTGCAGCCGATGCCGCGGCAAAGCTCACCGGCGTCTCCAAGGTGCTGCTCGCCGAAAGCGATGACCTAGCAAACAATCTCGCGGAGCCGCTCGCAGCCCTGATCGTCTCGCTGGCCGGCTCCTACGACACCATCATCTCGGCCGCCACCTCGACCGGCAAGAACGTTTTGCCGCGCGTCGCAGCCCTCTTGGACATCGCCCAGATCTCGGAAATCGCCGAAGTCGTCTCGGCCGACACGTTCAAGCGGCCGATCTATGCCGGCAACGCCATCCAGACGGTGCAGTCGGGCGATGCCAAAAAGGTGATCACCGTTCGTGCCTCTTCTTTTAGTTCCGCCTCCCAAGGCAACCCGGCCGCCGTCGAGGTGATCTCGACGGCGGCCAACCCCGGTCTCTCGACCTTCGTCAAGGACGCGCTGTCCTCGTCCGATCGTCCGGAACTGACGTCGGCCAAGATCATCATCTCCGGTGGTCGGGCGCTTGGGTCCTCGGAAAAGTTCCAGGAAGTCATTCTGCCGGTGGCCGACAAGCTCGGTGCCGCCGTCGGCGCCTCGCGCGCTGCGGTCGATGCAGGTTATGCCCCAAATGACTGGCAGGTCGGCCAGACCGGCAAGGTCGTCGCCCCGCAGCTTTACATCGCCTGCGGCATTTCCGGCGCCATCCAGCACCTAGCCGGCATGAAGGATTCCAAGGTCATTGTTGCAATCAACAAGGACGAGGAAGCCCCGATCTTTCAGGTTGCAGACTACGGCCTCGTCGGCGATCTCTTCACGATCTTGCCCGAGCTCGAAAAAGCGCTTTGAGTATCGTGAGCGAGCGAAAGGATCTTCCCGAACGCGAAAGCATGGAATTCGACGTGGTGATCGTCGGCGCGGGTCCAGCTGGCCTGTCTGCGGCCATCCGGCTGAAACAGGTGAATCCTGAGCTCACCGTCGTCGTTCTGGAAAAGGGTGCCGAGGTCGGCGCCCATATTTTATCAGGCGCAGTCGTCGATCCGGTCGGGATTGATCGACTGTTGCCCGGCTGGACCAAGGAGGAGGATCACCCGTTTAAAACACGGGTCAGAGACGATCAGTTTCTATTCCTTGGTCCAGCCGGCTCCTTCGCCTGCCGAATTTCCTGATGCCGCCGCTGATGAACAATCATGGCAACTACATCGTCTCGCTTGGCCTCGTCTGTCGGTGGCTGGCCGAAAAGGCCGAGGCGCTGGGTGTCGAGATCTATCCGGGCTTTGCCGCGACCGAAGTGCTCTACAATGATCAAGGCGCTGTCATTGGCGTCGCCACCGGCGACATGGGTGTCGAGAAGAATGGCGAGCCGGGTCCGAATTTCGCCCGCGGCATGGAACTTCTCGGCAAATATACGCTGATCGGCGAAGGCGTGCGCGGCTCGATCGCCAAGCAGCTGATTTCGAAGTTCGATCTCTCGAAGGATCGCGAGCCGCAGAAATTCGGCCTTGGCATCAAGGAGCTCTGGCAGGTCAAGCCCGAGAACCACAAACAGGGTCTCGTGCAGCATTCCTTCGGCTGGCCGCTCGGCATGAAGACCGGCGGTGGTTCGTTCCTCTATCATCTTGAGGACAATCTGGTCGCCGTCGGCTTCGTCGTCCACCTGAACTACAAGAACCCCTACCTCTATCCGTTCGAGGAATTCCAGCGCTTCAAGACGCATCCGGCGATCCGCGGCACGTTCGAGGGCGCCAAGCGGCTGACCTATGGCGCCCGCGCCATCACCGAGGGCGGCTACCAGTCGGTGCCGAAGCTCTCCTTCCCCGGTGGCGCGCTGATCGGATGTTCGGCCGGCTTCGTCAATCTGCCGCGCATCAAGGGCAGCCACAACGCTGTCTTGTCCGGCATGCTGGCGGCCGACAAGATCGCCGAGGCCATCGCCAGCGGCCGCGCCAATGACGAGCCGGTCGAGATCGAGAATGAATGGCGGGCCACCGATATCGGCACGGACCTCAAGCGGGTGCGCAACGTCAAGCCGCTCTGGTCGAAGCTCGGCACGGCAGCCGGCGTCGCGCTCGGCGGTCTCGACATGTGGGCCAATACGCTGTTCGGCTTCTCCTTCTTCGGCACGCTGAAACACGGCAAGACCGATGCGCAGTCGCTGGAACCAGCAGCCAAGCACAAACCGATCGCCTATCCGCGCCCGGATGGGGTCCTGACCTTCGACCGTCTCTCCTCGGTGTTCCTGTCGAACACCAATCACGAGGAAAACGAGCCGGTGCATCTGAAGGTCAAGGACATGGCCCTGCAGAAGTCGTCCGAGCACGACATCTATGCCGGCCCCTCGACCCGCTACTGTCCCGCCGGTGTCTACGAATGGGTGGAAAAGGATGGCGAGGACGTCTTCGTCATCAACGCCCAGAACTGCGTCCACTGCAAGACCTGCGACATCAAGGACCCCAACCAGAACATCAACTGGGTACCGCCGCAGGGCGGCGAGGGACCGGTCTATCCGAATATGTGAGGTGATCAAGTTTGCTCTCGCGACGCTGGGCAAACGCTAAAGCCGGGGAGAGTTTCCCCTGATGCACCAGAGCTTCATTGACGTCCTTTGCTCGACTACGACGGAATGTCGGCCATGATATTTGCGACACCGCCCCAATTCGAACCGTCACGACAAGCATTGCGGATCTGGAACGTTTCCTCAATAACGAGCGATCATCGCTTGATCACGCAAATCGAGAAAAGCGCGCGGTCGCATGACCCGATTTCAATGGTAGATCATGCTTATGCCGGCTGAGCGAGCCGCATGGATGTGGGCGGACCGCACAAGCTGCTGGCCGCATCCGCCGGCGTGACATAGCAATCAGCCATGCCGGTGTAGGAAAGATCACCAAAATAAAGGTTCAGGTTGACTGGCGACCAAATAGGGGGCTGTTAGCAAACAGCCTGAATACCTAGCCGCCTCTTCAAATCAGCCTGTTTAATCCCAACAGCACTGAGTCATGCATACCGACGTTGATGGCCACCATCGGCGATGCGATCGACTTCTCCTATGTGAACCTTAAACTGCCTGACCAGTTTCCCTAGCAGCCTGGCCTCTTCAGCCATAATTGCGGCAGAATCCGTGCTCTCTTCAGCCATAGCCGCGTTTCGCTGCGTAACCTGGTCCATCGAATTTACCGCTGAATTGATCTCGGCAAGACCGGACGCTTGCTCACGCGCCGAGTTTGTGATTGCCTCCATATGCTGGTTAATCGTCGTGATATGAGCCTGTATCGAGGATAAAGTCTTCCCCGTTTTATCGACCATGCCCACGCCGTTTTCCACGTCACTGGTTGAAGCGGCCACCAGAGATTTTATCTCCCTCGCTGCCTGGGCAGCTCTTTGTGCAAGTTCGCGTACTTCCTGAGCTACAACAGCAAAACCTTTACCAGCGTCACCGGCTCGGGCTGCCTCGACGCCCGCGTTCAATGCGAGCAAATTGGTTTGAAAAGCGATTTCGTCCATCACCGTCAAAATCTGTGAGATTTGCCTGGAAGACGCTTCAATTCGTTGCATGGCGGCAACAGCACTGGATACAACCATGGCAGACTGGGCTGCAGCATGTCCGGCCTCTTGAGCGACGGCGCGAGCATCTTCTGCGCGTTTAAGTGCGTTATTTACGTTCACGGTGATTTCATCAAGCGCCGCAGCTGTTTCCTCTAGCGAAGCCGCTTGTTGTTCGGTCCGTTTGGAGAGATCGCCAGCAGCATCGTTAGCCTCGGCAGCTCTTACTTCTATGGTGTGGCCCGCATCCGCAACAGCACCCAGCGCAGAAGCTAGCTGCGTGACCGCATTGTTGAAGTCGCGTCTCAAGCTCTCGTATTCGGATGAAAATGGTGCATCAAGTTTTGTCAACAAGTCGCCGACCGACATCTTTCTTAAGCCTTCTGCCAGTCCAGACGTCGCGAGGGCCATTGCCTCTGTCCTCACGCGATCTTCATGTGCCGATCGCTCTCTTTCTGCTTCCGCAGTTGCCCTGACTCGTTCGGCCTCCTCCTGAAGCGCTTTCGCTCTGAGGCCGTTATCCTTAAATGTTTGAACGGCAGTGGCCATTTCGCCGATTTCGTCCTCGCGGCCTCTGCCAATCACGTCAGCCTCGAGGTCGCCCCCTGCCAACTGTTGCATCGACGATCCCAAACTCTTGAGGGGAGATACTATCCAAAGCTTGGTAGCAAAGACACAAAACACCAAGACTGAGACCACAGCTACAACGGAAAATGCAGCTGTAGTGTAAGTGGTAGTTCTAACCGTTGCTGACAGAACTTGGCTGTTTTCGATAGCTTTTCGCTTGAGTTCGTCTGCCTTGGCAGCAAATTTTCCGCCGACTTCGGTGAACTTCGGCTGACAGAAGAGGGCGAAAGTTGCGCCGATGGAAGCAATTTCCTTCGCCACTCCAACCTGCATCCCCCGCTCAATAGAGGAGGCACAGGTTTTTTCCATCACTTTAGCGGCCTCAGCCTTCAACACGGGCAAACTGGGGTCATTAGACAGTGAAGACATAGCCTCCTCTAGGTTCCTGTCGAAAGCAGAACGGGATGAGCTAAGACCGTCTTTGGCCAAAGATACCTTACTGGCCTCAGTTTGGAGTATCATCTCAGATATTCCAGCTCGATACGCTTGGAATGTCCGATTTGCATCTGCCATGGACAAAGCCGCTGCACTTTCGCCGGCAATGAGCCGAGAATAAGAGTTGCTAATACTCGCCATCTGGTAGCAGGAATACGCGAAAACGGCCAGCATTAGCGCACCGAAAATTCCCAACATCATCAGGAATTTGGCTGCGATCGGTATATTTTTCATCCGGTAGGCTCCAATCGATGATCTTGCGTCGGCAAAAGTTTGGAATGGCTGGACGATAAAATTTCATAGTTAAGAAAGTTAGAATTTTTAGCTTTAACGCACAAAATAGTTAGTTACTCTACGGCAATTATATGAACGGTCATAACGTCAGATGCCGGTGCCAATGGAAGCTCGACAGCGCTTAACTTCAACACGCCGATTAGAGAAGTTCCATAAGCTATCTTATGCGATATGTTATATATCATAACGTCTTGCAGGCGCCCCGGCCCCTTCCAGCCTTTCTCCTCACCTCACATATGACTTGGACGAAGTTGGGCCGCGGCGTTCAACGCAAACTCTAACAGCAACGCAAGGCAAATCCCGAACCGGTACGATCTTTTGGAGGTGTCTTACAAGACGCCCCCCGTAGTCCGTCAGCCGCGCCAGCACGAAGTGGCCATGGCCGACTGCATCGGCGTCTCCGATTACTCACGCTCTGCATCTTGACGATCCGGCCAACCGGCGCGGCCGAGGAGCGAATGGGATAGCCCGCTCGTTATGACCCCAGCGCCCCTCGGATAGCCCTGACCGCCGCCAGTGCTGTTCGCATCCGCGTCGTGCTCACGAATTCCGGCCAGCTCGACAGGACAATCGCCGCGAAATCCGCCACCGGGTCGATGTAGATCAGTTGTCCGAAGACGCCGCGGGCCATATAGACACCGCGCGCGGTATCCTCGATCCAGAACTGGTTGTGATATGCGCCCGCGGGCAGAACCTCTTGGTAGATGCCACCGAAGAGGGTCGGATCAGCTCCGAACCGTGTCCCGGCGAGCCACTCATTCGAAACGATACGCTTGCCGTCGATCTCACCACCGCGAAGATGCAGCAAGGCGAAACGAGCATAGTCGCGAAGAGTCGCATTGAACCCGCCGTCACCCAGGGCATAGCCGGCAGCGTCCACGGTGAAGTAAGCGTCTTCCTCCGCCCCCATCGGCGCCCACAGTTCACGGCTGACGAGTTCTGCAAGCGGGGTAGCGGCCGCGCGCTGCAGAACAAAGGACAGGACATCCGTCTCGATAGAGCGGTAGCGGAAGGAGGTACCGTGCGGGCACTCCAGATCCTTCAAAGACAGGATCAGGTCCCAGACATTCGTGGGCCAGTTCGGGTTCCGACGATCCTTCCAGCCGCTGGCGACATCCAGCTGCGCCATGTGGGAATCGAGCGTGGTGTAGGTCTCGTCGAAGACCACGCCGCTGGTCATGTCGAGCACGTGCTGGACGGTCGCGCCCCGGTAGGCCGTGGCCTCCAGCTCAGGCAGGTAGTGCGTAAGGAGCGCGGCTGGGTCTACCACTCGACGGTCGATCAGGATGCCCGCCACGGTACCGACCACTGATTTGGCGACGGATTGTGACAGGTGCTGAGTACGCGGTGTCATGCCGTTCATGTAGCGCTCGACAGCAATTTTGCCGCCATGGAGCACGAGGAAACCATCGGCGTAGTTTGACTCAAGGAAGCTGCCAACGGTACAGGCTCGCCCCTCAGCCACGAAGGTAATGGCCTCAATATCCTGCAGATCGGTCGGCAGAATGCTTGCCGGCCCCGCTCCCCGCAAGACCGGCATGGTCGGTAGCAGGTCCCTGACATGCTGGAAGGTCCAGCGGTTCCAAGGCGCCCGGTCCCAATCTTGCCTCGGAATGAGAGGATTGCCGGCTGCAGTTGGATCGCGGAGTGGCGGGATGCTCGTCATGGATACTCTCGTTTGCGGTTTTAGAAGGATCAATCGTCGCGGCGGAGATAGCTGCCGCCGACGAACTCTCCGAAGAGGGTGCCCATGTCGCTCATCATGGCAAAGTTTTGCTTAGCCTTCGGCCCGAGTTTGGTGGCAACGGCGTCGATGAGGAGATTGAGCACGACACTGATACTTGCCGTAGAATCCCAGAAGGTTTTTACATGCGTATGCGCCTCGAAAACGAAGCGCGTATATGCGAACGCCCAATGACTGAATTTGTCGGTGACAATGACCAGCGGCATGTCCATCGACTTCAGCTTCTCGACAAGCTTGATGCCGCGGGTCGCGTACGAGGCCGTATCAATGAGGACGACGGCGCTCTGCTTGGGATCTGCATTGATGATCTCGCCGAACGTGCCCGAGGCGTTGTCGATGAAAATGACGTTGGGTCGCGCCCACAGCAGCCGGCTGGCGAAATCCATGGCCAACCCCTTCGAGGCCTGGAAGCCGACGACATAGATGGTGCGCGCCTTCACGAGCAGGCTTGCGGCCTCGTCCCACACTTCGGTGGTCGTCAAGGCATAGGCCTTGACGATGGCGTCGAGTTCCAGCCGCAGGCTTTCCTGCAGCTGCGGCTGCCGGCCGTCGCGCATCTGGAAGCGGGCCAGGTAGTCGTCCACTTCGCTGTCCTTCTCCGAGACCGCGACACGCAACCGCTTCTTGAGGTCGCGCAGGCTCTCGAACCCGAGGCCGCGAACGAACCGGGTGACGGTCATTTCGCTAACGCCCACCGCCTCAGCTATGCTGCTGCCGGTCTCGAACGGCAAAATCTCGATGTTGTCCAGGATATAGCCGGCAAGGCTTTGCTCCGAGGGCGAGAAACCGGACATGCGTTCGCGCAAGATCGCTTCGATGTCGATCTTCTGCTCAACGCCGCTCGATCCCTTTGCATCCTTGCCGCTTCGTGCTTTCACCACAGTGACAGACTCCTAAAAATTGCCGGCGTGAATGACCGGACGCCCCTGCCCCCAGACACCGGGACCGCTCTCCACCTCTTCCTCGATTTGCCGCGCGGTCGCAAGCAGAAGGTCCTCGCGTCCGAAACTGGCGACAAGCTGAATCCCGATCGGCAGACCGTCCCGGCTTCGTCCAATTGGCAGGGAAATCGCGGGCTGCCCCGTCGCATTGAACAGCGCGGTAAAGGTCTCCTTCGGCGCAAGATCATTGAACACGCCTTCCGTATCAATGCCCGCTCGGCCAGGATCGAACGTGCCGATCGGTTCTGGCAGTATGGCGCTGGTCGGTGTGAGCAAGAGATCATATCCGGCAAGGAAGCGCCCGAGCTGCCGCGTCACCCGATCATAGACGGCGAGCGCGTCGATTAGCTGTGCACCGCTGATGCCCTGCCCCCAGTTGTAAAGAGCATATACGCTTGAACCAAGCGCCTCCTCGAGCGAGCGGTTCATATGCTGCGCCATCGCCGGCATATGCGCGGCGGCGTCGGCGGCCCAGATGACCTTCTGCGCCTGGAGGAAGGCCGGATAATCGAAGTCCGGGGACGCCTCCTCAACATGGTGGCTGAGGGATGAAAGCCGCTCCGCCGCCGATCTTGCCGCGGTGACAACCTCCGGGTCAATGTGCACACCGGACCAGGAGCGCGTGCAAAGGGCGATGCGCAGGCCGTGCGGCCTGTGCTTGATGGCGTTGAGATAGGTGCCCACTGGCGGTGCGATCTCATAACCGTCGCCGGCATCCGGGCCATGGCAAAGGTCAAGAAGGGCTGCAGTATCGCGCACGGAGCGTGTGATCATAAAGGCCGTTGCCAAGCCCAAAAGCGGGGCGTTTCCATTCGGCGCGCCGGTAACACGCCCGCGTGAAGGTTTCAGACCGATCAAGCCGCAGAACGCCGCGGGATTGCGGATTGACCCACCACCGTCGCTGCCCTGTGCAAAAGGCACGATGCCTGCGGCGACAGCCGCGGCGGCACCGCCGCTGGATCCCGCAACGCCGCGCTGCGGATTCCAAGGATTGCGCGTTGCGCCATAGAGGGGCGATTCCGTTGTGGCTGGGACGCCAAATTCGGAACTTGTCGTGCGGCCGACATTGTTCAGGCCGCCGGCGCGCAACCGTGTCCAGTAGACGGCCTCATGGCCGGCGCGGAAACCTCGCGCAAGCCGGCTGCCGAACTCGGCCGGGCGGCCCACCTCGATCGGGAAATCCTTGGTGAGGGTGGGAATGCCGCCGAAGGGGTGGCGGACGCCACCTCCGGCAGGGTCTCAAGTGCGTCCGGATAGAGTTCGATAACGGCGTTCAACGCAGGATTCACGGCCGCGACGGCCTGTTCGACGCACCGGCCGAGCTGCTTCGGAGTGACCTCGCCTTTTGCCAGCAGGCGTGCGAGGCCGGTTCCATCATGGGCTGCATATTCATCAAGGCGCATAGGTCACGACCGATTGTGAAGGGGAATTGTCCCGGCCGACGGCAGCCGGGCCAGCGCGCCGACCAGCGCCTGTGTATAAGGGTCCCGCGGCGCAGACAGAACCTGCCGCGCCACGCCTTGCTCGACGACGCGCCCGGCCTTGAAGACATAGACGCGCTGGCAAAGGCTGCTCACCACGGCGAGATCGTGCGAAATGTAGAGCAGCGTCAGCGAGCGTTCGCGCTGGAGCCGCACGAGCAGTTCCAGGATCTGCGCCTGCGTCGTGACGTCGAGCGCCGAGGTGATTTCGTCCGCGATGAGAAGCTGCGGCTTCAGCGCCAGCGCCCGTGCAAGGCCGACGCGCTGGCATTGTCCGCCGGAAAGCTGCTGCGGCTTGCGATCGCGCAGGCTGCTCGGCAATTCCACCATCTCCAGCAAGGCATCGGCTTCTTTCCGGGCCGCCTTTCGGTCCGCGATGCCATGGCGCCAGATCGGCTCCGCAACGGCCTCGGCAATTGTCATGCGCGGATTGAGCGAATCGTACGGGTTCTGGAACACCATCTGCACGCGGCGGCGGAACGCCGTCAGCGCCTCGCCCCCGAGCGCCCCGACATCCTGCCCGTCCAGACGGATCGCGCCGCCACTCGGCGTGTTCAGGCGAATGATTGACCGGGCGAGCGTGCTCTTGCCGGAGCCGCTTTCGCCGACGATACCGACCGTTTCGCCCGTATTGATCTCCAGATCAACGCCGTCGAGGGCGCGGAAGGAATTGCTGCTTCCGAAGCCACCGAGCAGCCCCTGTCCGGCGGGGAACGTCACCGAAAGATTTTCGACGCTCAGCAGCGGCGTTCCCCGGTCCGGACCGCCGGCCGTGCCATAGCTCTTTCGGCCCGGCTGGGATTCGATCAGCAGCCTCGTATAGGGATGGCGCGGCCGGTTGATGACGTCGTCGATCGGCCCCTGCTCCACCACCTCGCCGTTGCGCATGACCACGACGCGCGAGCAGATATCCGCGACGACGCCGAGATCGTGCGATATGAGGATCATCGCCAGCCCGGTCTTGCGATTGAGCTCCTTGAGCAATTCAAGGATGCGGGCCTGCACGGTGACGTCAAGAGCGGTTGTCGGCTCGTCGGCGATCAGCAGCTTTGGCTGGCAACCAATGGCGGCGGCGATCATCGCCCGCTGTTTCATGCCACCCGAAAACTCATGCGGATAGGAGCGCGCACGCTTTTCCGGCTCGTATATACCCACATCTTCCAGCAGCTTGACCGCGCGCTGGAGACCTTCGCGCTTGCCGATACCGAGGTGCCGGATCATCGGCGCCGCGACCTGCTGGCCGATGCGGCGCAGGGGATCGAGATGCGATGCAGGGTTCTGGAAAATCATGCCGATGTCGCGGCCCCGAACGGCGCACAATTCGTCTTCGCTGAGTGTCAGCAGGTCGCGTCCATCAAGGGCCACCGTGCCCTCGGCGCGTGCGGTCGCCGCCAGCAGTCGCATCACCGCTCGGCAGGTCACGGATTTGCCCGAACCGCTTTCGCCGACGATACCGAGGATTTCTCCCGGCTGGAGCGTGAACGACACGTTCTTCACCGCTGCGAAACCGCCGAAGCTGACGGACAGATCCTTGACTTCAAGCAGCGGCGGCTTGCTCGTTTCCAGCCCGCTCATGCCGTAACTCCCTTCCGTTGCAACAGCCCCAGTCCATCGCCAAGCAGAGCAAAACCAAGGCCGAGGGAGATCGCGGCTAAACCAGGGAACAGGCAGATCCACCATGCCTGCTGGACGAAAGCCTGTCCGTCGGCGATCATCACGCCCCATTCGGCCAGCGGTGGCTGCGCGCCCATACCCAGAAACCCGAAGCTTGCACCGGCGAGCATGACGAGCACCGCATCACTGACCGCGTAGGCTATGACCGGTCCGACAGCGTTCGGCAGCACATGATGGCTGAGAATGGTGGCCGGCTGATAGCCGAGGCATTTGGCCGCCTGGATATATTCGCTTTCGCGGATGGTCAGCACCTGCGCCCGTACCAGCCGCGCATAACTGACCCAGCCGACCAGCGTCAGCGCCAGGATGAAGTTGAGCAACCCCGGTCCGAGCACGCCGACAATGGCCAGCACCAGCACGAAGAAGGGGAACGCGACGGTCAGGTCATAGATGCGCATGAATACGTTATCGACCACCCCGCCGAAATAGCCGCTCAACAGCCCGATCGTCGTACCGATCAGGAGGGGCGGAAGTACCCCGACCACGCAGAGCAGAAGATCGACCCGGCTTGCGAAAAGAACCCGCGAGAAGACGTCGCGGCCAACCTGGTCCGTGCCGAACCAATGGGCGGCACTCGGCGGCGAAAGCATGTTCATGATGTCGATGGCATCGGGATCATAGGGCGCGATCGCCGAAGCGGCCAGTGCCGTCACCAGCCATCCACCAAGAATGACGAGTGCAATCAGCATGGTGGGCGTAATGATGCGGGCGGGCGGCGCGGTTTGCACCAGAATGGGGCTGTCAGCCATGGGCGATCTCCTCAGAGCCGGACGCGCGGGTCGATAAAGGCGGTGAGCAGGTCCACCATCAGCGTGATCAGGACGGTCGAGACCGCAAAGATCAGCGTCAGGCCCTGCACGACGTAATAGTCACGGCCGAGCAACGCATTGACCATCAGCGTGCCAAGGCCGGGCACCGCATAGACGGTTTCTACGATGATGGCGCCGCCGATCATGAAAGCCACCATGACGCCGAGCAGGTTGAGGGTCGGCAGCACGGCGTTCGGCAACATGGTCTGCCAGAAGATTTGCCGTTCCGTCGCGCCCTGCGCCCGCGCGGCCGTGACGAAGTCGGCCGTCGTCTTTTCAATGAGAGCGGCGCGCAGGCTCTGCGTCAGAACCGGTACCAGCCAGATGGCCGTCGACAGGGCTGGCAGGAAGAGGTGATGAAGATGCCCCGCGAAACCGGTGCCGTAACCCGAGACGGGGAACCAGCCCAGGCTGACGCCGAAGAAGCGCGACATCATGATACCCAGCCAGAACACCGGGATGGTGAGGCCGGCAATCCCCACCAGACGAATGATCTGGTCGGCGATGCCGCCTGGACGCCGGGCGCCGAGGATGGCGAGCGCTACAGTCGGCGGTATGGCGAGGCACAGCACGTAGCCGGTCAGGAAGAGTGTCGGCCACATGAACTGCTCTATGAGCTGACTCACCGGCCGCTGAAAGCGCAGCGACAGGCCGATATCGCCCGAAACGAGGTTGGTGAGATAGGTCAGGAACTGGCGCCAGAGTGGCAGATCAAGCCCATATTGCGAACGGATCGCCGCGATGGTCTCGGGGCTCGCCCTCTCCCCGGCCATAAGCCGCGCGGGATCGCCCGGGGCCATGTGGACCAAGAGAAACGTCACAAGGCTGATGCCCGCGAGCACGCCGATCAATTGCAGCAGGCGCCGCGCAATGAGTTGCAGAAGGGACAAATCCGGTTCTCCGGTTCGAGCGTCAAGGGCACGCCCCTATTCTGGGGCGCGCTTGAGTCGGATCACTGGCCGATGGACGTCTCTTCCAGGGTCCATTGCAGCGAGGGGTCAGCTTGAGGCCTTGCAGACGCTTGGAATAGGCAACAGCATTCGGCGCATAGTAGAGCGGAATCTGCGCGACCTCTTCCGTGGTGACCTTCTGGATTTCCTTGTAGATCTCCGCGCGCTTGACCGGTTCGGCCTCCTTGGTGCCCTGCTCGACGAGCTCGTCCACCTTCGGGTTCGCATAGAAGGTGTTGTAGGAGTTGGAACCGCAGCTTCCACACACCGCCCAGCGGACGGCGAGATCGGGATCGGGCGTCTCGTTGTACCACCAGTTGGCCGCAGCGTCGTAGTCGCCCTTGCCGGTGGCATCCCACCAGGCGCCGCTGTCGACATTGACGATGACCGGCTTCAGGCCGATCGCCTGCCACTGCGCCTGGATGAGCAGCGCCGTCTGCTGGGAGGGCGCGTCTGCCGCCGCCAGGATCTTCACTTCGTGCCCCACCATGCCGGATTCGGCGAGCAGTTCCTTCGCCTTGGCGGGATCGTAGGCAATGCCTGGATAATCCTTGTCATGGAAATCGACGCTGCCCGGCAGCGTGGTGTTTGCCGGCTCGGCATAACCGCGCGTGATGGCCTTGGCCATCGCCTTGTTGTCGATCGCCATGCCAGCCGCCTGCCGGGCCTTCAGATTGGAGAAGGGCTCGCGCTTGTGGTTGAGCAGGGTCATGTAGATGGTGGTCGAGGGCTCCAACCGCATATCGATTGTATCGACCGCCTTCAACTCGTCGACCTGCGCCCATGGCACCGCCCGCACGGCATCGATCTCGCCGGCCTTCAACATAGCGATGCGGGTTTCAGGCGAGGCAACCTCGATCAGTTCGACCGTGGCGTCCGACTTCGGATAACCCTTGCGCCAGTAATGCGAATTGGGTTCAAGGATGAGCCTTTCGTTCGGCTTCCACTGCTTGACCTCGTAGGGACCGGACGTAACCGGAACGCTGGCAAAGGCTGCTTCTTCGCCTCGCTTCTCGACATCAGCCTTGGAGACGATGCCCATGTTCCAGATCTCCGCGTTCCCGAGGAATGGCGCGAAAGCCGACTTGAGCGTGACCAACACGGTCTTCGGATCGGCTGCCGTCACCGACTCCACCGCACCGAGCGGTGCGGGATAAGCCGACTTCTTGTCGCTGCGAATTCGCTCGAGGCTGAACGCCACGTCACTAGCTGTGATCGGCGAGCCGTCGGAGAAATTCGCATCGCGCAAATGAAAGGTGTAGGTCTTGCCGTCCGGCGAAATCTCCCATTTTTCTGCCAGCCCCGGCTCCAGCGCGCCCGTTTCGGAGTTGCGGCGCAGCAGGCGTGAGTAGAGCTGGCCATAGGTTTCGATGTTGCCCGCAGCCGCCGAACGCATCGGGTCCAGTGTCGTCGTCTGGTAAGGCGAAACGATGCGGATGGCATCGTCGGCGAAGGCCGGAACGGCCCAACACAAACCCATCGCGACGAGGGCAGCCCCGTGCAACACCGCGCCCGCAGCCCGCGTGCGGGATCCGCTAAAGGAATTCATCTTGTTCTCCTCCCGGTATTTCTCTTGTGCCTTTCGGCATGGGCAGAGGTTACGGGATATTTCTAACTTATGTCAACACAAAAGTTGAAAAGATAACATAAGGCCACTGCTAGATCACAAACCCTGGCGCCCGGGTTAGCGACGGCGCCTTGATCGACTAATCTGTGGATCGTCCGCTGCGCGCCAGGCATGCATTGCGGCTTCAGGACACAGTTCTTGCATGCCGAAGTGCGGTAGCGGATCGCCCGGTTGCGGCTGTGTTTGCCCAACGGCCGGAGCGTCTGACCAGCTGGGCAGCGGATCGTATCGCTGGCTTCGTCATGGACGAACGCGATATCGAGCTGTCGCTGGCGGATTGCCGGAATCAGTTCCGAAGGATCTCGTTCGAGATAGTCGAGCAGAACCTCGGGATGCCGGGCATCACAATCCTTGAGCAGATCCTACAGAAAGCCGGAGGTCAGCGACGAGTAGATGCCGATGCGGACACGGCCGCGCTCGCCCCGTCCGATCACGCCGACATCGCGCTCGGCCGTTTCGAGTTCGGTCACGACATTGCGCGCGCGTGTGAGAAACAGCTCGCCGGCTGGCGTCAGGCGAACACCGCCTGAATGACGCGAGAACAGCGAGGCACCGATCCCATCCTCGAGATCGCGTATGCCTCGACTGATGGCCGAGACCTCGACACCGAGAGAGGCCGCCGCCTGACGGAAACTGCCATGCTCGGCGGCGGCAATCACATATCTCAACTGGCGCAGGTCGATGGCCAATCCGCATGCTCCTTCTTGCAAAATGTTCTTGACCCCACACTGATTGGTATCGGACCTGATGCCTGGATCACCGCGATGTGGCCGCGATCTGCTCTCCCGTCATGACCCGGCTTTCGCGCAGCGCGCCCTGTCGCTTGAGGATGGGATAGGCGATGGCGGCGATATGGGCGTTGATCCGCTTGAGATCGCGCAGGATGTCGAGATGCAGCGAACTGGTCTGCATGCTGTCGATCATCCCGTCGCGCAGGCGCGCCATATGGTTGGCGGCCGATCGTTCCTCCAGATGGCGGATATCGACTTTGGATTCCACCAATTGGCGGGCCAGCTGCGTGTCGCCGGTGACCAGAATGCTCTGCGCCAGCCGCAGGTTTTCCAGTGTGACCCGGTAGAGTTCCTCGATCTCGGAAGCGCCCTCGGCCGAGAAGCTCAACTGGTTGCGGATCTTCTTGTCCACCAGGTCGCGCAGGTTCCGGTCGACAATATCGCCGATGTGCTCAAGGTTCGTGGCATAGCCGATGATCTCGCTGGACCGCTGCTCGTCCTTCTCGTCGAGAGCGGAACGGTTGAGTTTGGCGAGGTACAATTTGACCGCGCTGTTCAGCCGATCGACCTCATCGTCCATGGCGGCAATGCCGGAAGAGCGGACCGTGTCGTTCTTTCTGAGTGCCTCAAGGTTCGTCTGCAGCATCCTGGTGATGCAATCGCCGATGCGAAGGGTTTCGCGAGCAGCCCCGGCAAGCGCAAGGGCTGGCGTATCGAGGCTGTCGGGATCGAGATGACGGGGACCGCCCTCGATCTCCGTGACTTCCGGAAGGATACGGCGCATCAGAGCAGACAGCGGCCGCAGCACCGGCAGCATGAGCACGGCAAGCAGGATGTTGAAGGCGATATGCGCATCGACGATGAGGGCTGCCGGTCCCTGGCTTACCTCCGAAAGGAGTGCCGCAGCCGTTTCGATGAATGGCAGAACCACGACACATCCGATCAGACGCACCAGCATGTTGCCGATGGTCACGCGACGTGCCAGCGCACCATCGTTCAGAGTTCCGAGGACCGGCGGGATAGCGCCGCCAAGATTGGCGCCGAGCACCAGAGCGATACCGAGTGCAGGTGTCACGGTCCCGCTTGCGGCCAGCGACATTGCCAGGAGGACGATTGCAAGGCTGGAGGAGGCTGCGACCGCAAGCACGGCCGCGACGACCACGGCAAGCAGCGGCACCGCGTCGAGCGATGCCATCAAGGCGACCAGCACGCGGGAATGCTGCATGGGCTCGGTCGCCTGACCGAGAAGCCGCAACGACAGCAGCATCAATCCAAGCCCAAGGACGGCGCGCGACAGGCCCTTGGCGGGCTTGGAATGGCTGAAGCCAAAAGCAAACACGCCGGCCGCGATCATCAACGGTGCCAGAAAGTGAAGATTGAATGCGAGGATGCGCGTTACCAGGCTCGTGCCGACATTGGCCCCAAGCATGATCGCCTGGGCCATCATCGAGCTCATGAAACCGCTTCCGGCAAACGAGGCCGTCATCAGCGCTGTTGCCGTGCTGCTCTGTAGAGCAAGGGTCGCGAGAAGACCGACCCCAAAAGCAAGCAGCCGGTTCCTCGTACCGGAGCCGATCCACCGGCGCAGTCGCACGCCGAAGGATCGGATTACGCCGGTTTTCACCAGACGAAGACCCCACAGCAGAAGTGCGACTGCGCCAATAAGATCAAGCATGGGTATTCTCCGCAGCGATACCTCGTAAAACGAGCTTCATCAGCTATTCCAGTCCAGGACGATCTTGCCGGAATTGCCGCTTTGCATCGTTTTGAACCCGAGATCATATTCACTGACCGGTAGCCGATGGGTAATGACCTTACGGACATCAAGCCCGCTTTGCAGCATGGCCAACATCTTGTGCCAGGTCTCAAACATCTCTCGACCATAGATGCCCTTTACTGTGAGCATCTTGAACACGACCTTGGTCCAGTCGACGGGAGCTGGCCGCGCGGGAATGCCGAGCATGGCAATCTTTCCACCCATGACGAGATGATTGACCATCTGGTCGAAGGCAGCCGGCGCGCCACTCATCTCCAGGCCAATGTCGAAACCTTCCTTCATCCCGAGGCGGGCTTTGACGGAAGAGAGGTCTTCTCTACTGACATCGACGGGGATGACGTCTGCGACTTCTGCGGCTAGCGCCAGGCGGTTTGGATTGATGTCAGTAATCACCACGTGACGCGCTCCGACGTGACGCGCAACGGCGGCACTCATTATGCCGATCGGCCCCGCACCCGTGATCAGGACATCTTCGCCCACAAGGTCGAAGGAGAGTGCTGTGTGGACAGCGTTGCCGAGCGGATCGAGGATCGCGCCAAGATCGTCATCGATTGCGTCAGGAAGCGGCACAACGTTGAAAGCCGGTAGTCGGAGATACTCGGCAAAGGCACCCGGTATATTGACGCCTATGCCCTTCGTCTCAGGATCGAGATGGAACCGTCCCCCGCGCGCGGCCCGGCTGTTAAGACCAATAACATGGCCTTCGCCCGAAACTCTCTGCCCGATGGCGAGATTGTGGACATTGGCACCGAGTTCCACGATCTCACCGGCGTATTCATGCCCCACCACCATCGGCACGGGGACGGTTCGCTGCGCCCACTCATCCCATGCATAGATATGGATATCTGTCCCACAAATCCCCGTCTTGTTGATCTTGATCAGGACATCATCTGGACCAATCGAAGGGATCGGGCGATCATCGAGCCAAAGGCCGGGTTGCGCTTCCGCTTTAACAAGAGCTCTCATGAAAACACCTCTGTTCAACATCAGATGACGCCCAACGACTTGCCCGCGTCGATGAAAGCATCGATCGCGAAATCGACGTCCTGTTCGGTCAGCGCTGCGGACATCTGGGTCCTGATTCGCGCCCTGCCCTTGGGCACGACGGGGAAGAAGAAGCCGGCGACATAGACGCCACGCTCATCCAAAGCTTGAGCCATATCCTGTGCGAGGCGCGCTTCATGCAGCATCACGGGAATGATCGGCGTCTTCCCAGGCAGCAGATCAAATCCGGCCTTCTGCAGACCGGACCGGAAGCGCCCGGTATGGGAGGCAAGTCTCTGCCGACGATCATCCGCTTTCTCGGCAATCTCAATCGCCTTGATGGATCCGGCCGCAACTGCTGGAGCGAGGCTGTTGGAGAAGAGGTAGGGGCGTGATCTTTGACGCAGGAGATCGACGATCGGTTGGGACGCGGCGACGAAACCACCCATGGCCCCACCCAGGCTTTTGCCAAGCGTCCCAGTGACGATATCGACCCGCTGATTGACGCCCGTCAATGCCGGTGTTCCACGCCCGGCCTCACCAAGGTGGCCGGTCGCGTGGCAGTCGTCGACCATCACGAGCGCGTCGTATCGCTCGGCGAGATCACAGATGGCGGCAAGATCGGCCACATATCCGTCCATGGAGAACACACCATCCGTAGCGATCAGCTTGAAGCGCGCCGCGTCGCGGTCAGCTTCCTTAAGCCTGTCCTCCAACTCGTTCATGTCGCCGTTGGCGAACCGGTAGCGCTTGGCCTTGCAAAGACGCACCCCGTCAATGATCGAGGCGTGATTGAGGCTATCAGAAATGATGGCATCATCCGCTTCCAGCAGCGGTTCGAACACGCCGCCATTGGCGTCGAAGCAGGCCGCGAACAGGATGGCGTCGTCCTTGCCGAGATACCGTGCAATTGTCTGCTCAAGTTCCCGATGGAGCGTTTGCGTGCCGCAAATGAAGCGCACCGAGGCCATCCCGAAACCAAACTCATCAAGACCGTTCTTCGCAGCGGCTATGATCTCCGGGTGGTCCGCAAGCCCGAGATAGTTGTTGGCGCAGAGATTTATTTGCTCTCGCGGACCGTCCTTGGCCGATCTAGAAATCCGACCAGACTGAGGACCAGTGATTTGACGCTCGACTTTCAGAAGTCCTTCTGCGGTAATAGCTGCCAGCGTCTGGTATAGATGTTCGTTGAATTCGCGCATTCACACGCTCCCTTCCAGGGTTAATCGTGATACCAGCCCAAGTTGTTGGAATTCAAAAGCGTTCGCTGCGACCCTGAGTAGCTATCGTACGTGCGCCGCCACGGCCTCGGTCCACAGCCATAGCTGGTCCTCGGCACCAAGTGATGTGGCTTTGCCCTGGACGTATCGTGTTGCCGTTTCAAGGAAGGCCGCGTCCCCGAACGCGGCCTTGAACTGATCAATCTTTTCGAGATCGAACATCAGCGAGATTTCCTCGCCCTGTTTGACGATTTCCACGCCAAAATCGTGATCGTTGCTGTTGGCGGCACCAATACGTGTCATGCGCCCCCTCAGGACAGGAAGAGTTTCTCGTTCGTCTTTACCTGATCCATCTTCTGCAGGCGGAAGATTTCTTCGACGCTGACAATGTCGTTGTTGACCGCATGGATGCCGCGATCCTTGAGGATACGGACGAATACATCCTGCATGGCGGTGACGGAGGCGCGAATGGCATGGTTGCCGTAGATGACGATCGCGATCTTGCCGAGCGCCTTTATCCGCTCCTCGTTCATTTCCGGATAGGCGGTCGGAACGATGACGATCGGCACCTTGCCATTCCAGTTCCGCACGAAGCTCTCCACTTCATCCGGTGTCTTCTGCTTGGAATGGATCAGGATCATATCGGCCCCGGCGGCTTCGTAGGCTGCAGCGCGCTTCAACGCCTCTTCCTCACCCAAACCGGCGATCAGCGCCTCTGTGCGGGCGATGATCAGGAAATCTGGATTGAGCGCGTGGCGACGGCCGCACGGATCTTGCCCTGAAATTCCTCAAGTCTCAGCAGGTCCTGGCGTCCATCGGCCACAAGGCTTGTAACCTTCGGGAATGTCTTGTCCTCGATAACCACCGCCGCAGCGCCGGCGCGTTCGTACTGTTGGATCGCGTAGATGACATTGATCGCATTGCCGAAACCGGTGTCAATATCGGCAATGATAGGCAGCGAACTCTGCTCACCCATAGCGCGCACCATGTCGAGATGCTGCGTCATCGAGATCATGCTGACATCGGCGAGACCGTAAAGAGCGGACAGTTCAAAGCCCGATGCCCAGATGCCGTCAAAACCTGCCTCTTCCACCAAACGTGCCGAAAGCGGGCTGTGCGCTGCCATCACATGGGCGAGGCCATTTGCGATAATCGTCTGCTTGAGTTGTTTGCCTTTGCTCATGCTGCGTCCTCCTGAACAAGCGCTTGGCAGGCGGCGATGATCCGGTCGCACCCCTCTGTCAGTTCCGCTTCGGAAGAAGCGTAAGATATCCGAAAGTAGGGTGACATCAGGAAACCGGAGCCGGGAACGACGGCGACGCCGGCATCCTCAAGCAGAAACATCGCAACGTCCTCGTCGGTCCTGATGATTTTGCCGGCGGGCGTTCTCCTGCCGATCAGACCTTCGCAGGAGGCGAAGACGTAGAATGCCCCGTCGGGAGCAGTGCAGCGCAGTCCATAGGCTTCGTTGAGTTTCCTGACGACGAGATCCCGGCGGGCCTCATATTGCTTGACGAAGCCCTGAAGATAAGATTGATCGCCGCCAATGGCCTCAACTGCCGCATATTGGGAGATCGAACTGGTGTGGGAGGCGGTCTGACCCTGAATGGTGTTCATGGCCTTGATGAGGTCCGCTGGACCAGCCCCATAGCCAAGGCGCCAACCCGTCATGGCGTTTGCCTTCGAAACACCGTTGACGGTCAGTGTGCGATCGTACAGCCAAGGCGCCACAGCCGCGATGGTCGCAAATTTGGTATCCCCATAAATAAGCTTTTCATAGATATCATCGGCCAGAACCATGACATGCGGATGGTTTCTCAGCACCTCGGCCAGCGCGCGAAGCTCCTCCGCGCTGTAGACGGCACCCGTCGGGTTGGACGGCGAGTTCAGCATCAGCCAGCGCGTTCGCGGCGTGATCTGCTTTTCGAACGCTTCCGGCGTGAGCTTGAAACCATCTGCTTCACTGCAGGAAATGATGACCGGAGTGCCGCCGGCGAGGCGGACCATATCCGGATACGACACCCAGCAAGGCGCCGGAATGATCACCTCGTCGCCCGGATCGAGGGTCGCAAACAGGGCGTTGAACAGGATCTGCTTGGCGCCGCAGGCAGTGGTGATCTGATTGATGTCGTAGTGCAGATTGTTTTCGCACTCGAACTTGTCCTGGATGGCCTTGAGCAGAGAGGGAATGCCGGGAACCGGTGTATATTTCGTCTTGCCGGAGCGGATTGCATCGATCCCGGCGTTCTTGATGTTTTCAGGCGTATCGAAATCGGGCTCCCCGGCGCTCAGTGCGATGACGCTTTTTCCGAGCTCCTTCAGTTCACGCGCTTTGGCAGTCATTGCCTTGGTGGCCGATGGCTTAACAGCGCCAAGCCGCTTCGAGATAAAAGTCAATGTAGCCTCCTTGCCCGCGCCACTGCGGCGCGCTGGTTTCGAGGCAACCTAGGCCGGGCAGAATGGATCTGCCAGCTTATCCATATCATTTGTGAGGGATTAAAATCGCATTTTCCAATGTAAGCGGAATCACAAAGACAACCGACGGCAATTCAGACAGAAAATCAGGCTCGCTTCATTTCGCGATCGACTTGGCCAGCGGCATCATTCCGCGCTTCCGTTCGTACCATCCATGGCCCCGGCTTTCCGGCAGAGCCTGGTGATCCATCGGCAGAAGGCGCGGGCAAGATCCGGGTTGTGGCTTCGGTCGAGTGCGTAGGCGTGATATTGCTTTCCGCTGTTGACACGCGATCCCGGCAAGACTTCCAAGAGTCCTTGAGCAATCAGATCCGCGACCAAAATCTGGGGCGTCACCAGCAAACTTTGCCCCGTCGTGACGGCCGGCAATGCCAGATAGTGGTGATCATATCGCGCGCCGGAGAGTATATCAGAGGTCTTCAGACCCAGGGCACGTGTCCAGATTGGAATGATGTCGGGTCTGGATGTGACCGTGATGAGCGGTGTGGTGCGCAAAGAGGCGAGGTTGCGCCCCGCGACAAACTTCGGCGCCCCAACGCACACAAGCTGCTCGTCATGGATGTCCCAGCGGTCAGACGCTTGCGTAAGCGCCAGGTCGCGTGTCAGCAGGACATCGAAATTGTCTGTGGCAGTTGGGGCAGACAGGGAAGTAACGATATCTACCGTAACGCCGCCCATTTCTTTGGAGAAGTACTGAAGATTGGGGATTAAAAGCGAATAGGAGAAGGTGGATAGTGACGTCCGCACGATCAGACGGTTTGGCTCCTTTCGGTCGCCGCGGCGCATCCGATTGGCGGTGAACAGTATCGTCTCCAATGGTTCGGAGACGGCATCCGCAAAGAGACGGCCGAAATCGGTCAGTTGAGTGCTGCGGCCCCGGCGCTCGATGAGTTTAGCGCCAAGATATTCTTCCAGAACGGCCAGATGGCGACTGGCAGAACTTTGCGTTATCCCAAGGCTTTCGGCCGCACGCGTTACACTATTCTCGCGAGCGATTTGCACGAAGGCGCGTACTGCGTTGAGAGAGAGGTCTTCCTTCTCCGACATGTCGGTCTTCCATTTAGGTCAAGATGGTCGAAGCATCAAATCGCGAATCGTCTTTTTGATATCGCTTTTTTCGATGCCTGTCATTTACTTGTAGCAAAACTGGCTGATTAGCTAGCTACCAACGCCAAAAACTTCTGGCCTGGTAAAGGGCCCTTGAAAAATGAAGGGGAACACAATGGCGAAAATATCGATACGAAACATCGGGAAGTCCTTTGGCGCGACGTCAGTACTGAAAGGCGTCTCGCTTGAAATTGCCGACGGCGAGTTCCTGACGCTACTCGGTCCCTCCGGCTGCGGGAAATCGACACTCCTGCGCATATTGGCGGGACTTGAGGTGCAGAGTGGCGGCTCGCTGGCGATCGGCGACCGCGTGGTGGACGGGATACGGCCGAAGCGGCGCGACGTCGCCATGGTCTTCCAGTCCTATGCGCTCTATCCGCACATGACGGTACAGGAAAACATGGCGCTGCCGTTGCGCATGCGGCGGCTGTCAGCATGGCAAAGATTGCCGTTGATGGGCGAATTGCTGCCGGGAACGACGGCGACAACCGCGGAGATCGAGCGGGACGTCACCCGCACCGCCAAGTCCCTCAGCATCGGCCATCTGCTGGCCCGCAAGCCCGGGCAACTGTCCGGTGGCCAGCGTCAGCGCGTGGCTGTGGGGCGCGCCATGGTGCGCCAGCCTGCCGTTTTCCTGATGGACGAGCCACTGTCCAACCTCGACGCCAAGCTCAGGGTGCAGATGCGCGCGGAGATCAAGGAGTTGCATCAGCGCCTCGGCGTCACCTTCGTCTATGTCACTCACGACCAGTCCGAAGCCATGACCATGTCGGACCGGGTCGCGGTGATGCTCGACGGTGAGCTTTTGCAGGTGGCGCCCCCGCAGGAGATCTATGCCGATCCCGACGACCTGCGCGTCGCCGAATTCATCGGCTCGCCAAAGATCAACATCCTCCAGGCGACGCTGCGTTCGGACGGACTGGCCGACGCCTCCGGCACAAGCTTCACAGTAGCGGCGGGTCTTGCACCCGGATCAACCCTTTCCTTGGGTATCCGCCCAGAAGCCTTCCATCTCGTTGATGCGAGCAAGGACAATGTCTTGACCGGTTCGGTGCGACTGGTGGAGCATATGGGCTCCGACCTCTATGTGCATCTCGATGTGCCTGGTGCCGATCATCCTCTTGTCGCGCGGCTGCTCGCGGAACGCGCGCCGCAGATCGTCTCGGGCCAGACCCTCCATCTGGGCGTCAAGCCGGAGCGCCTGCTGCTCTTCGCGGCCGATGGACGGCGGCTGCGTCCGGATGGAAACACCAAGGCGAACGTGCTGCAGATCAAGGAGCGCGTCTAATGAGCACGGCTTCCTTTACAGGGCCGGACCCCGCCGGTTCTTCAACTAACACCGCCGAAACCCGCAAGGCGCTGCGCAATCACAGGTTCGCCGAAACACTCGCAGCATGGTCATTGGCCGGACCGGCACTTGTCCTGCTTGTCATCCTGTTCTTCCTGCCTGTCTTTGCCGTCTTTGGCATTGCGCTCACCGACTGGCAGTTCGGCGCCAGTACGCTCTCCTTCGTGGGCTTCGGCAATTTCAAGGAGGTTTTCTCCGACGAGGGTTTTCGCGCCTCACTTACCAACACCCTCCTCTACGTCGCGATCGTCGTGCCTGGTACGATCGTGCTTGGGCTTGTGATCGCACTTCTCATAGAAAGCGGCAAATCATTGCGCGCCTTCTACCGCGCCATTCACTTCCTGCCGTTCATGGCGACGCTGACCGCCATGGCGATCGCCTGGGAGGCACTGCTGCATCCAACCCTCGGTCTCGTCAATCAGACGCTCGCCGCCGTCGGCCTGCCGACGGCCAATTGGCTGCGCGACGAGAACACGGTGCTGCCGGTTCTTGCGGTCATCGGCGTCTGGCAAAACCTCGGCTATGCCATGGTGTTGTTCCTCGCAGGCCTCAAGTCGATACCACAGGACCTCTATGACGCTGCCGACATTGACGGCGCTGACCTTTGGCTCGACCGGCTGCGCACCGTCACCCTGCCGATGCTTGGGCCGGTGACCATGTTCGTCTTCATCGTCGTGGCGCTCCGAGCCTTTGAGACCTTCGATACCGTGCAGGTTCTGACACGGGGTGGACCGGGGCACGCTTCGGAGATGCTGCTCTATACGCTCTACCGCGAGAGCTTCGAGTACCTGCGCACCGGCTATGGCGCATCAGTCGCTGTCGTCTTCCTCTTCATCGTCGTCGCGCTGACCCTCATCCAGGCACGCGTGATGGACAAAAGGGTCCACTACCAATGAGCACCGATCGTCTCACACCACCGTCGCACATCCTGCGGCATGCCGCCCTGCTGATCACCGGCGCCCTGATCCTCATCCCCTTCGTCTGGATGGTCTCGCTGTCGATCAAGCCGCCGGGCGAGATCTTTCGCGCCTCCTTCAGCTTCTGGCCTGAGCAGTTCTACGGCATCGAGAACTACACCAAGGCTCTGACCGAAGCGCCGCTGCCGCAATACATGCTGAACGGCATCTTTGTCTGCACGATGATCGTAGTGCTGCAGATCGTCGTTTGCGCGCCGGCGGCCTATGCGCTGGCCAAGCTTGACTTTCCCGGCAGGAACTTGCTGTTCGGCATGGTACTGATCGCGCTGATCCTGCCGCACGAGGTGCTGTCCCTGCCGCTGTTCATCCTCGGCTACCAGATCGGCATCCTCAACACTTATGCAGCGCTGATCTTCCCCTATATCGTCTCGCCCTTCGGCATCTTCCTACTCCGGCAGTTCTTCAAGACGGTTCCTGACGACGTTATCCATGCCGCGCGCCTCGACGGACTCTCCGAACTTGGCATCGTCTGGAAGATCATGGTGCCGATGGCACTGCCCGCCATCATCGCCTTCGGCATCTTCTCGGTCGTCGGCCATTGGAACAGCCTGTTCTGGCCGTTGATCGCCGTGCGCGACCAGGGGCTCATGCCGCCGCCGCTTGGCATCATGGCTTTCAAGAACGAAGAAGCCGGCAACGACTACGGCCCCCTTATGGCGGCATCAACCCTCGTCGTCGCTCCCCTCATCATCGCATTCCTCTCCGCCCAACGATGGTTCGTCGAAGGCCTCACAGGCGGAGCGGTGAAGTGACCTCCAAAAATAGGACAGCTACAATGAAACTGACTCGCCGAGTTTTCGCTAAAATAATCGCTGTTGGTCTCGCCACAGCTCCAGCGATTTCCATTCTCTCCGCAACCGAAGCATCGGCGGAGACAATCACACTGAAGATTTCCCATGCTTGGCCAAATCGAACCGAGTTCCTCGATAAAATGCAGGCCAGCTTCAACGCGACGCATGACGACGTGCAGATCGAGTATGTTGCTGCAGGAGACAACTGGCAGCCGCTTTTTCAATCGACGCTGCGGGATTCGCTCGTCGGGCAACTTCCCGATATCACTCATCAGCTGATCAACTATACCGGGCTTTTTACCGCCAAAAACATCGCACAGCCGATTGACGCGATACCTGGAGGCCAAGCTTTCATTTCGTCCTCGGGCGTCTCAAGTGCTCTTGTTGAGGCTGCATCGGTGAACGGACACGTCTATGCCGTACCCTACGGCCTCACCATCCCCGTTGTCTTCTTCAACATGAGCCTGCTCAAGAAAGCGGGTTGGAAGCAAGCGCGTTCACCGCAAACCTGGGAAGAGATCATTGATGCCGCGGCGAAGGTCGCGGCCCTCGGCGGCAATATCAATGGTGGTTACTTGGAGTTCGAAGCGTCTAACAACTGGATGTATCAGAACGTGCTGACCGGAATTGGTGGTTCCATGGGCGACAAAGACAGCGCCATAGGATTCGACAATGAGACCGGCGTAGAAGCTATGACGATCATCCGAGATTTCGCCAAGGCTGCGAATACTTCAGCGATGACGACGAACCAAGCGCGCCAAGCGTTCAATGCAGGAACAATGGGCATTCTGTTTCGTTCGGCAAGCGGCATTCCTTCAATTATGGAGGCTGCCCAAGCCAATAACTTCCAACTCGAGATCGGCTCCTTCCCGGTCGTTTCCGGTAAAGGCAAGCTCTCGGCGGTTTCTCACGGAATGTTCGTTCTCACCAAAGATCCCATTCGCCAAAAAGCTGCTCTTCGGTATCTCGAATGGGCTTACGGCTCCGAAGGCCAGGCGTTACAAACTCAATACGCTGGCTACCTTCCGGCCAATTCCAAGGCATTCGGCGAAAGTGATTTGTTTGCTGACTACAACAAGTCCAATCCTTACGCTCGTAACCTGATCGCGTCATTGTCGAATGCCGGAGACTGGCACACCTATCCGGTCGACAACACTGACCAGATCTTTGACGCCCAGATCGAAGTCGTTCGAAGGGTGATCACCGGCAAGACAGACCCCGCAGCGGCCGTCGCCGAAATGTCAACCGCCACTCAGAAATTTCTGAAGTGAACCCGTAGGGGCCAGTAGGCAATTGCCCTGGCCCCTTGTTCCCCCGGCAACGAAGCTCTTCGAACCGGTGCTCGCTGCGCGGGTACCATATTCAAATTCAACCAATGCATTGCACGAGGCCATCATGAACACTGCCATAGGAACACCTCAAATCGAACCACAGAAACCGGCGAGCTCTTCGCTGCCTCCTGTTCCCATGACGGGTAACCTTCCGCCGCGTGTCCCCGATGTCTTCGATCCCGAGTATCGCTCGGCGATGAAGAATGTCCTCGAAGCAAGGCAGCCGATGGACTGGATCGGTGTCCATCAATTCCTGGGTTTTCCCGAGGATCGTGTGGCCGGCGCCAAGTTCGTTACGCGCCGCCTTTCCGTGGCCCCTGATCCGGATAGGGTTGTTCTGTCCCACTCGACGCAGGCAATTTTGACCGTGCTTTGCGGTGCGCTCATCGGAACGAATGGCGTCCTGGCAGTCGAGGAATTGACCTACCCCACCATGGCGAAATTCGCCAAGCAAATGGGCTTTAATCTGGTTGGCGTCAAACTGGACGATCAAGGGATCATACCAGACGCGTTCGAGAAAGTGTGTGAACAGCATAAGCCGCAAGCGCTCTATACTTTGCCCACGTTGCAGAATCCGACGACTGCTTTGATGGGCCTGGAGCGCCGGAAGGAAATCGTCGCGATTGCGAGAAAGCATGGCGTCGCGATATTTGAGGACGAGATTTACGCGCTCCTGCCAGAGGATCTGCCGCCACCACTCGCCGAACTGGCGCCAGAGATCACCTACTATATGCTTGGCACGGCCAAATCGATCGGAGCGGGCCTGAAGGCAGCCTATCTCGTCACGCCCAAAGAAACTGATCCGGCTCGCTTGTTCTGGCCTGGGAGCGGCATGACCTACTGGATGATCGCACCCGCCAATGCGGGGGTTGCGACGGAACTGATTCATAATGGCGGTGCTGATAGGATCATTTCTGCTGTCCGCGATGAAACCCGCGCACGGCAAAACATGGTGGCTGAAACGCTGAAAGGCGTCAGTTTCCGCACCGCGCCGGAATGCTTGCATGTCTGGATGGACGTTCCGGCCAACAGGGAACTCTCTGATTTCGTTGAAGACTGCAAACGCCGCGGCGCGGAAGTCGGCCCCGCGACCACGTTTCTGATCGCGGGCGGTTCCGCTCCCCATCGCATCAGATTTGGAACTGGCAAGGCAAGAGATCGGGAGGTGCTTCAACGCGGTCTGGATGCAATCGCTGGTGCTTTCTTCCGGTGAAAATCGCTACGCCGCAAATCATTTGATGGGACCAAACTATGACACTACCTGAATTCGCATACTTCAATGGAAAAATCGTTCCGTGGAACGACGCAAAAGTACATGTGTTCTCGCCAGTCGCGAAATACGGCATTGGAATCTTCGAAGGGATTCGAGGATACTGGAATCCTGCCGAAGAGCAGATCTACTTGTTCCGACTCAAGGAGCATCTCGAGCGCTATGCCTTTTCGCAGAAGGCCATGCGTTTCGATGCCGGTCCTTCGGATAAAGAATTGACGCAGGCTCTGATGGACGTTTGCAAGGCGAACGAGTTTCGAACCACCGTACATATTCGCATGATGGCTTTCATCGACGAGATGGGCGAGATGGGTGCAACCGGGCCTGTGGGCACCGCCATCACAGCGCTACCGAGAGCAACGACCAAACAGGTTAGCGCGGGCGCTTCAGCCCAGATCAGCTCGTGGATGCGAATGCCCGACAATGTCATGCCAGCGAGGATTAAATGCAACGCCAACTACCACAACTCGCGTTTGGCGGTGATGCAGGCCCAGCGTGATGGTTACGATGTGGCACTTCTCCTGAACTCTAGGGGTAAGCTCTCCGAGGCGCCCGCTATGTGCGTATTCATGGTGCGTGACGGCCAACTGATCACACCAAGCGCAACAAATGACATTCTGGAATCAATCACCCGACAAACGGTGATGGAGATCGCCGAAGAATATTTGGGGCTGAAGACGGTCGAACGAGACGTAGATCGAACAGAACTCATACTGGCTGAAGAAGTCTTCTACTGCGGTACTGGTGCAGAGATCACTCCCGTAACTTCCGTCGATCGCATCGCTGTCGGTTCTGGTGAGTCCGGTGCGATCACCCGAAGGCTACAGCACCTCTACCTCGATCTTGTCACCGGCGACAGCAAAGATCACCCTGAATGGAGAACGGCGGTCTATTAACCGAATGGTGATCGAGGGATTGGCTCTAGAGCGCCGCGCGTCCAATCGGACGCGTCTCAACTCTTTGAATCTACGCATCATGCTTTCCGAAAATCGATTCCGATTTTCGGGCCGATGCTGCAGTTTCAAGTCGCCAATCGCAATGGCGTCTAGGCAAGGCCGGGACGCCGCTGCAATTTAACAACAGCAAGCGCGATAGGAACGAATCATGACACCGGACTCCCACTGCAAATTCCTTATCGTCAGCTTCGATGGCCTTCGGCCCGACCTTGTCTCACCGGAGTTGATGCCGAACCTGTGCCGTTTGCAGTCGCTTGGCGTAACGCTGTCGAACCATCGGACGATCTATCCCAGCGAAACCCGTTCGGCATTCCCAAGCCTCGTCACCGGCACCTCCACCGGTGGGCACGGCATGGTCGGCAACAAGTATGTCGACCGTTCGGTTGCGCCACCGCGCTATATCGATACGTCAGACGCCGTGCTCCTGCGAAAGCTCGACTTGGAAAGCGGTGGACGACTGATGTCTGTGCCGACGCTTGGCGAGATCCTCGCTGCGGCTGGGCGCAGCATGGCCGTGTTGGCCACCAACACACCTGGCACGACACGCTTCTTCCATCACAAGGCGGAGGATTTCGGGCATGTTCGACTTTCTGGACATTTTCCGGAGGCCTGCACGCCCAACGATGCATTGGCGGAAGCTGAAGCCGTTGTTGGGCCGCTACAGCCAGCGCCGCCCGAGACCGAGCCTGACACGGCCGGGCAGGACTGGATCACCTCGGCCTTTCTTGAGGTGGTCTGGCCGAAATACCGACCGGACGTCACGGTTCTTTCCTATGGCGAACCCGACATCACTTCGCACTTTCATGGCACCGGCGCCGAGGCGACGCGTGGCATTATCGCCCATTGCGACCGACAGTTTGGGCGTGTGCTCGACTGGTGGGAGGCGGAAGGGCGCACCGAAGGCGTGCAGATCATCGCGATCTCGGACCATGGTCACATCACGGGTCATACACGTGTTTCGGTGATCGACAGTCTGCGTGACGCCGGCTTTCGTGCCGGTACGGCCCCCGCACCGGATGTCGATGTCGTTGTCGTCCCTGGTCAGGTCGGCGCGCTGTATCTCGCTGACCCCAGTACCGAACAGATTGCGCGGTTGGTGGCGGTGATCACCAGCCAGCCGTGGTGTGGACCGGTGTTCACCCGCCCGAAGAACGATATCCAGGGTATCGCGCCCGGCAGCCTTGGCAGCCATCTGGTCTTTGCTGATCATACTCGTGCCCCGGACGTCTCCTTTTCCTTCCGCGCCGATGACGGCGTCGATCCGTTTGGCCTCATCGGCGGAACTTTCTATGACAATGATCGCCGCACCGGGCTGGGCGTCCATGGCGGACTGCATCCGAAGGAACTCGCCGCAGTCGGCATCGTCGCCGGCTCGGCTTTTTCCGCGCCGGGCTCTGTCTGCGGTATTCCCTCGGGCATCTGCGATTTCGCACCGACGATTTTGCACCTTCTCCGGATCGCTCCGCCGGACGCAATGAGCGGGCGCGTGCTGCACGAGGTTTTGGGACATGCGCCGCGGGCGATCCCAGACGTTCGGAACGAGGCCTTCGAAGCACGCCTCGGCAGTTTTCAACAGGTTCTGCGCCGCGTCCAAGTTGGAAGCGCTACCTATGTCGAGGGCGCCGTAATCAACGGGTGACGTGGTCGTTGGTGGCTGGTGTCCTCTGCCTCCCAGCCTGTTTGGAACTCTGTTCGCTGGGCCAACGCGGCACCTTTGTCAGTGAGAACGCAATCTCCTATCGACTGGGTGCCCGCACGCGATTCGAAGAGAATATCCTCCGGCTTAAACTACGCGCCGACACGACAAATATTGAAGGTCGAGCATCTGGAGGCAACTGAATCGATTGCCTCTGAACTGGATATCGAGATCGATGATCCGATCGTACTTGTGAGCTTTATCTGTGGCCGCTTGCCAACATGGCCCAGTCGGGGTGGGTTGAGGATACATGTAAAAACCGGTCACAAGGCCTTTTGTGGCGGCGACCGGGTCAATTTGGTGATCTCGCCGATGATGCCTCGGCTCGCCTTTCCGTGAATTTTTCCTCTATTTGGCGAACACTGAGATCCGTTTCCGCGGCCAGACGTTCAATCTCGGCGACGATATGCGGTGAGACGGGTGGGCGGCCGAGCTGCTTGCCCCGGGACTTGGCAGCGCGCATGCCGGCAGTGACGCGCTCGCTGATCAGCGAGGACTCGAGCTCTGCCATTGCCCCGATGATGGTGAACATGGCGCGGCCCATGGGGCTTGCGGTGTCGATTTGATCCTGGACGCTGATGAAGCGGACGCCGACGTGATCGAACTCCTCAAGGGCGGTCAAAAGGTGGCGGGTAGAGCGGGCGAAGCGGTCGAATTTCCAGACCAGCACGCAATCGAGATCGCGGTTTCGCGCGGACGCCATCAGGGCACCGAGTTGGGGCCGCCCCTCGCGCCGGCCGGAGACGGCAACATCCAGATACTCTCCGACGACATTGAGCTTGGCGCGTTCGGCGTAATCGCGAAGGCCATCATATTGCAGATCCGGCTTTTGATCGGCGGTCGAGACGCGCAGATAGAGGGCCGTTCGATTTTGCATCGATGGATTGATGGGGGTTGCCGTCCACGAATGTATTCTTTCTTGGACGATGAAACGGGATGGGCTATCTCCTTCAATTTGCTCATGTCGCGCCGGCCGATTGGCGGCCCCTTTTTGGACACCCTGGCTCTCTTGCAAATTTCCATTTTGGTCATAATGGCCGTTGGTTGGTACGTCGATTACCTGGCAGCCTCGCGGTTTTCGAGACTCTGAGCGAGCAGTGCTACCGCTTCCGTCAGCGCGCTTGGTCCGATGCCGAAAGCACGTTCAACAATGCGTGCTTCTCCACGGATGTCGCCCGTTAGGTTGAGAATCGCAGCCTGTCCTTTGCGCAAAGCGCGCATGACCTCGAAACCTTTGATCGTCGCATAGGCCGTTTTCAGCGTCTTGAACCCTCTCACCAGTTTGATCAGTTGCTTCAACTTGCCGTGATCGGCCTCAACGACGTTGTTCAGATATTTGACCTGTCGGTGCACGAGTTCTACGGGACATTTGCTTTCGGCCTTCAATTGCACAATGGCATGCCATAAGTCGGGGCCTTGTCGGTGTTGATGACAGTTGGCTTTTCCCAGTCCTTCAGGCCATTCAAAGCCTTGCCGAGAAAGCGTTTGGCCGCTTTGGCATTGCGGGTCCGGGACAGATAAAAATCGATCGTGTTGCCGAATTTGTCGACGGCCCGGTAGAGATACGTCCATTGTCCACGGACTTTCACATAGGTTTCATCAACGCGCCAATTCGTTGACTGCGGCCGGCGCCAGTGCCATCGCAACCGCTTTTCAATCTCCGGCGCATATCTCTGAACCCAACGATAAATCGTGGAATGATCGACTGGCACACCCCGTTCGCCCATCATTTGCTCAAGGTCACGGTAGCTGACCCCATAGCGGCAATACCATCGCACCGCCCACAAAATCACTTCACCCTGAAAATGACGCTTGAAATCGCTCATCAATAGTCTCGCTGAAAATCTTCGGCGCTCTTTCCGACATCAGCGGGATTTTTGCAACAGAGCCCCGGCGGTTACAGGGTTCCCTTTAGAATCAGTCGCTTGATCTAAAGTGTACCTGAAACCGCCGGGCTTTGCCCGCGGAAATATCGCGATTCACCCAATATTTTCAGCAGTTTACCGTTTGCGGACAGGCACTAGACTGGACGGCCCACGCCCCAAAGACTACGTGGACGCATGTACCGCATTCACGACCGACAGCGTTCCGCTGTTCAAACGTCTCTTGCGATCCCAAGTCTTTGCGCAACCTGTGTTAGTATCGCATGAGCTGGCGAAGACGCTAAGTCCGGATCTGTATCACCGGTTTGCCGACCGTCAGTCGTGTCACTCGCGTCAATTTGAAACTCCGAAACAATCCCGCGCAACCGCTTTGCCTCGATGGCAAGTGCCGCGCTTGCAGCCGTGGATTCCTCGGCCATCGCAGCATTTTGCTGCGTAACCTGATCCATCTGATTGACTGTCCGGTTGACCTCGGAAAGGGTTACGGACTGCTCGTTGGAAGCCGCTGTGACGGCATCAAGCTGAGTGTTGATCAGCACGATCTGTTCCTCGATGATCTTGAGCGTCTCGCCGGTATCGCGGACCAGTTTGACGCCACCGCTGACCTCGTCAACCGAATTGAGGATCAGATCCTTGATCTCCTTTGCAGCATGCGCGGAGCGTTGAGCAAGCTCGCGCACCTCTTGGGCGACAACTGCGAAACCTTTTCCAGCCTCGCCCGACCGTGCGGCCTCGACGCCTGCGTTGAGCGCCAGGAGATTGGTCTGAAACGCGATTTCGTCGATGACACCGACGATACTCGAGATTTGCGAGGATGACCGTTCGATGCGTTGCATGGCCGCAACAGCGCTGGAGACCACTTCACCGGAATGGCGCGCCGACTTGTTCGCCTCAATGGCAACATGCCGCGCCTCCGCCGTGCGCTTTGAGGAACTGGCTACGTTCTGGGTAATCTGATCCAGAGCGGCGGCCGTTTGCTCCAGTGAAGCAGCCTGATGCTCCGTGCGGCGTGACAGGTCCTGCGCGCTCAAACTGATTTCCTGCGCGCCATCATCTATTGATCCGGTGGCGTGCGACACGGCTCTCAAGCTCTCAGCGAGTTGGGCAACAGCAGCGTTGAAGTTCGCGCGCAACGGTTCGAAATCCCCGGCGAAATTGTCGTCTAGCCTGAACACGAGGTTGCCGCCGGCGAGATGTTTCAGGCCCACTGCAAGCCCGGACGTGGCCTCCGCCATATCCCGCGCGCGCTGACGCTCGGTCTCGGCGATGCGCGCACGTTCAATCTCGTTTGCGCCACGACTTGCCTCTACATCCTTTTCCAGATCCCGCGCCCTTAGCTCGTTGTCCTTGAAGATCTGCACTGCTCGGGCCATAGATCCGATCTCGTCGCGGCGGAACGTTCCCTCGACGGTCGACGTGAGATCGCCTTCCGCGATGATCTTCATCGTCGCCACCATCTGCTTGATCGGTTTGACCAACCAGGCGCGAATTGCGAGAAAACCGAAGCACGAGATAGCGAGGAGTGCCGCAATAGCTGCGCCTAAACTCAGCACGGACGTGTCACGGACAACGCGTGAAACATCAGCACGCTTTTGCTCTGCATCGGAGGCAAGTTGTTCGGTCACGGATGTGAATCGCGGCGAGATGGCAGCAAAGGCGGGTTGACACAAAATGAGATAGAGTTGCTGCACCATGGCAAGCTCGGCTTCACTGGTCGCGCCGCGGGCCACAGCGATCGCTGCACCACACGTGTCGGTCAGGACAGAGAATCCATCCGCCTTCAACTTCGGCAGTTCGCTCTGCTCGGGAACTGCCTGGACAGCCAGATCCATGAACCTGACGAAGTTCTCTCGCGCGTCATTCAGGCCCGCTTCGGCGCGCGCCCTCGCCTCTTTCGACCGCGTCATCACCATGTCGCTGATGCTGGCACGCGCTGTTTCAAGACTTCGGTTCGACTGTGTCAAGCGAAGCGCTGCCGATGAACCCCGGTCGAGAAGCCCTTGGTAGCTATCGTTTACCTTGAGCATTTGCCGACTCTGATAGAGCGTCAGGCCCAGCGCCGTGACACCAAAAACAGCCATGATGATAAAGAACTTGCCGACAATGGAAACGTGTTTCACAAGCCACTCCTCTAAGCCCGGTGTCACTCACGGCGCACGGATGTTCGGTTCTGATGGTTTGATGTCTCGAATTTTAAAAAATGGCTGCCGCCGAACTCGAATTCGACGACAGCCAAGTTGCCTGGGAGGGCAGGAGAAAAAGAGAGTTGAACCCCTAGCTGGCGACAGTTCGTGCATGTTCTGTCAGTCGCGGATCGCAGTCCCCGTTACAGGATCGAACCAGTGCAACTTCTCCAGATCGACAGTCAGTGGCAGCAGTTGATTGGGACGTGGTGTCAGCGCCGGTGGGATACGCGCCACGAGCCGGTTCTTACCCTTATTGGGAAAGTCTTCGGTATCTTCAGCATCGTTGATGTTGACCGGCGGTGACGCGATGTCGAAAAAGACGAAGGTGTCGGCTCCAAGTGCTTCGGCAACCGGGACCTGCTCATTGAACAAGGCTTCAGACTCAGGGCAAACCTGGAACATCTCCGGGCGAATTCCGACAATGACTTGTCGCCCGGCGTAGGCCGATAATGTCGCCTTGGCAGGGATGGAAAATGATATCTTCGTTCCAGTTACCGCAGCTTTGAGCGACCCGGCTTCCGCCGTCAGCTCGACGCGCACAAAATTCATGGCGGGCGAGCCGATGAACCCGGCCACAAAGAGGTTGGTTGGCTTGTCGTAGAGCATCTGCGGGGTGTCGATCTGCTGAAGATTGCTCTCCTGTCCGTTGAACACCGGCTTCAGCACAGCCACACGATCGCCCATGGTCATGGCCTCGACCTGGTCGTGGGTTACGTAGAGCGTCGTCACGCCGAGCCGCTGGTTGAGCAGCTTCAGTTCCCCGCGCATCTGCACGCGGAGCTTGGCATCCAGGTTGGAAAGAGGCTCGTCCATCAGGAAGGCCATGGGGTGGCGAACGATCGCCCGGCCCATCGCCACGCGCTGGCGCTGACCACCTGACAATGCCCCGGGCTTGCGCTCAAGATAGCGGGTGAGATCGAGCATTTCCGCTGCGTCGCGAACCAGCTTGTCGATCTTGTCCTTGGGCATCTTTCGCTGCTGCAGACCGAATGCCATGTTGTCGTAGACAGACATATGGGGGTAAAGCGCGTAGTTCTGAAAAACCATCGCAATATCCCGGTCCTGCGGCTCAGTCTCCGTGACATCAGCGTCATCCATCAGCAGCCGACCGCTGTTGAGCGTTTCAAGACCCGCTGCCATCCGCAATAATGTCGACTTGCCACAACCCGACGGGCCGACCAACACGACGAATTCTCCGTCCGCGACCGAAAAACTTACATTCGCAACGGCAACAGTTCCGTCCGGAAAGGTCTTGCCGATCCCGTCGAAGGTCATGGACGCCATTTTTATCTACTCCCCGTATTTTCAAGCGAGGCAAGCCGCACTGTTCGTGCGGACATGCCCCGCGCTTCTGGTTCCGGCTTTAGCCGATATTCACGGCCTTGCCGGTCGCGACGGATTCCTCGATCGCAGCCAGGATCTTGGTATTTGCCAGGCCGTCCTGTGCATCTGCCAGCAGCGGAGCGTCGCGCACCACGCTATCGACAAAGCGAGCAATGGATTCCAGGACAAAGCCGCCGATACGCGTCGCGCCGGTCGGTGTTATGCCGATATAGTCATTGTATTTTAGTCCGCCGTCGACGATCCGGCGCAGGCCCCCACTATGCGTAGGGTCCGCCTGGACCTGGCCCTTTTCACCAACGAACTCGATTTTGAAATCGACGAGCGAAGGATTGTCACGCGACAGGATCCAGCTGTTTTCCATGGTCACGACCGTGCCCTTGGCAAATTCAAGGATCGACACATGGAAGTCCTTCGTATCCACGCCGCCGGCCGACAGGGTCCCCGAGCGCGCGACGGAATAAACACGCACCACCTCGTCTGCGAGAATAAAACGCAGAACATCGACCAGATGGCTGCCCAAGAACCAGAGTGCCGAAGACTTTGCAGCCCAGCTCAGCATTTCGAATGGAACGAATGTCGTATTCGAAAGACGTGCGGTGCCGTGCTTTGCCAGGCCGATCTGACCGTCCTGAATCATGTCGCGGACCTGGGCGAGGATCGGATTCACACGGTTGTGGAAGTCAATCATCAGCTTGCCCTTGGACTTTGCGGCAGCCACGGCAATTTCCTCGGCTTCACGTACTGTCGTCGCAAGCGGCTTTTCGCTCAACACGTGTTTATCGGCTTTCAGAGCCGCGAGAATGATCGGCGTGTGGGTAAAGTCAGGCGTCGCGACTGAGATGGCGTCGATCTGATCGCTTGAGATCAGCTTCTGGTAGTCAGTGAAGGCCTGCGTTGCGCCGTAGGTTTCCTTCATCTTCAGCGCCCTGCCCTCATCGAGGTCGCAGACGCCGACCAGCTCGGTCTCCGGCAAGACATTAAAAGTGTGGGCGTGATTGCCGCCCCAAAGACCGGCGCCGATGACGCCCATTCGCAGTTTGCTCATTGCATTACTCCATTCATAAAGGGAAAGCTCAGCCCTTCACCGAACCAAAGGTGAGGCCTCGAACGACGTATCGATCGAAAACAAGGAAGATGATCATCGGAGGTATCATCGCGAGCACCGCAGCGGCGGCGATGTAGTTCCAAGTCACTCCGCTCGTCGCGAAATATCCAAGTGTTCCGATCGGAAGGGTGGCGGTAGAGCGCGAGCTCAGCACCAGCGGAAAAGCGGCGTTGTTCCATGCGAACACAAAGGCGAACATCGAGGTGACAATGATGCCGGGACGAACGATCGGCAGCGTGATCCGCAACATGATCGTGTACCAACGGGCGCCGTCGACCCGGGCAGCCTCCTCGAGTTCCACCGGCACTTCGTCGATGAAACTCTTCATCAGCCAGACCGAAAACGGGATCGTCAGCGTCTGCAGGACGAGGATCATCGAGAAGTAGGAACCCTGGAGACCGATGCGCGTGATGAGGATGAAATACGGGATCAGGAACGCGACCGGCGGGGCCATCAGCAAGCCGAGATACCACAACATGATGTTCTTTTTGCCGCGCAGCTTGAATCGGGACAACGCGTAGGCAGCAGGCACCGAAAAGGGCAGATTGAGGAGCACAGCACCAATCGCAACGATCAGGCTGTTGACCAGTTGCGGTGCATTGGTGCCGGGATCGACGAGGATGTGCCGGAATGCGTCGAGATTGGGCTCGAAGGTAAGTTGCGGCGGCATCGTGAATGCCGTCTCGGCCGGGCGGATCGCAAGGGCGATGAACCAGAGGATCGGACCGACGAAGATTGCCAGGAAGAGGAGGCCGGCGGCATAGGTGAGTGCTGTGTTGAAGCTCGTGTGGCGACGGGACATTTTACCACTCCTCGTTTCGGAACGCGAAAAAGACGTAGAGGGCAACGATGACGTTGACGATCAGCACGGTGATCCAGGTCATTGCACTGACGAGACCGATGTTGAAGTTCACCAGCCCCTGTTCGTAGAGGGAGTATCCAAGGGTACGCGTTGAGGTGCCCGGTCCGCCGCGCGTGAGCACAAGCACGGTGTCGAAGGTGTTGAAGATCTGCATGAAGCGCAGCATGACGATGATGATCGCGGTGCGCTTGATCAGCGGCAGCTTGATCCGCATCAGGATCGTCCACGCAGATGCCCGATCCAGTCGTGCGGCCTCTAAAATCTCATCGGGAACGGCCAAAAGGCTCGCATAGAGAACGATTGCAAAGAATGGTGTCCATTGCCAGATGTCGACGAAGAGGATGGCGGCAAGCGCTGTCGATGGCGAGCCGAGAATTCCTTCCGCGGGAACCGGGAGCCAAAGCGACTGCAACACCCAGCTCAACAGTCCGCCACCGGGATCGTAGAGGTAGCGGAATAAAAAGCCGACGACGATGGGCGCGATCGTGGTGGGGAGGATCAGCAGGGCACGCACGACGTTCATGCCAGGCAGTGCCTTAAGCAGGATGAGCGCGATCGCTAGGCCGAATATGAACTCAAGTGCCGTGCCAAGGATCGACAGGATCAGGGTATTGGTGAGTGCGGCGCGAAAGTCGAATGCGTTGAAGGCCTGCACATAATTCTCGAAGCCAACGAACTGGAGCGGCTCCGGGCCAATTTGCAGATTCCAGAAGTAGAAGCTCGATCTTAGGGCAAACAGCAAGGGGTAGGCGATCAGCGCGAGCAGCATCACGACCGAAGGCGCGATCAGCAAGTAAGGCAGGTTTCGTCGGATAAAGCTCTTCCGGGCAGGCCCGAGGGCTCGCGGCGAGCGAACAATTGTCGTGTGCATTGCCAGATCCAGTTCTTCTTCACGTGGCTGCCGGCGCGACTGTGGTCGCGCCGGCCCGAGGAGAACTCTATTACTTCTTGACCATCAGAGCTTTGGCCCCGTCAAGAGTATCTGCATAGCTGTCCTTCTGATAAGGGATCATGAGATTGCCCTTCAGGATGCTCTCGAACAGGCTGTTGGCGCGTTCGAGGCCGGTCTTCGGCTCTTCGGTGCCGGTCAGGAGCTGGTTCAATGTAAGGCCCAGCACGCTTTCGACGGCCGTGTAACCAGGTACAGGCGGGCGCGTGACTTTGCCATTACCCTGCTTCATCATTGCGTACTGCACATCGAGGTAAGGATAGATCGCCTTGACTTCCTCGTCTTGATAGAGCGAAACGCGCGCAAAGTCGGAGAACTGATAGTTGAGGTCCGGCCAAAGAGCCATTTTCTTCTGCGTAGCCTTCGAAGTCGCCCATTTGATGAAAGCGTACCCTGCCTCTTGCCTTTCGGAACTCGATGGGATGCCAAGGCTCCAGCCGCCCAGGCTGACCGTCTGAGGCACGCCCTCGGCTTTCGGCAAGGCCGCGGTTGCGTACTTGTCCATGATGTCCGACTTCTTGCCGGTCATGTAGCCGGAGTTCTTGATCAGGTAGAAATACGGGGTCCACCAGTAGAACATGCCGATGTCGCCCTTGGCAAAACGGGTGCCGGCATCAAACCAGACATAGTTGATCGCTTCTGGCGGAGACAGCTTGTAGAGCTGCCTGTAGACTTCGACAGACTTGATCCAGGCGGGGCTTGTCAGCTGCGGGGCGAAATCCCACGGAGCGGCCGGGAACGATTTGAACCAGTTCGCGCCGTGGCTTGCTGACACCTGCGTGAACATGTGGACGATCGGCGACGGCTGAGAGCCGCAGACAACGGTCGGAAAGAGCGGCTTGCCGCCAAATGACTTGCCTTCCATCGACTTCAATGTGTCGACGTATTTCGTCCAGGTCCAGTCTTCCGACGTCTCGGTCGGCGGTGCTGCAATGCCGAGTTCGTCAAAGACGTCCTTGCGGTACATGACACCCTGCGCATAGGCGGCGACCGGCAATGTGCCGACCTGCCCGCGCCACATGTTGGAAGAATAGAGGACCTCCGGGATGAAGTCGGAAAGGTCGAATTCGTTGTCCTTGGCGATGAAATCGTTCAGCGAGATGATCCAGCCATTGTCGAGATATTGCCCGAGCCACATCTGGTCGACCACGATGACATCGGCGTCCGAGGTCTTGGCGACAAAAGCAGAGACGAGGCGCGACTGAAGGGCGTCATAGGAGAGGCTCTCCAGTTCCACCTTGATGCCGGTTTCTTTCTCGTATTCGGGCACCAACGCCTTCATCGAAAAGAAGAATGGGTCTTCAACGGACAGGACGCGAACCGTGTTCGCATCCTGTGCTGCACCTCGGCGTGGAACGGCCAATGAACCCGCGCCAGCCACAAGAGCTGCGACGGAAGCGCTTTTCAGCAGGTCACGTCGCGACATATTTCCGATATCGATTGTCATAAGAGCCTCCTCAGTTGATTTGTAATCCAATCCAAGCCCCTCAGCGCAGCCCTTTAGGCTACCGGTATTGAGACTGAGATCGTTACCCCTAGTGTGCTTTTGTCAGCAGTTAGTTTGTACTTCGCACAAACTTATGATAGTGTCAAGAAGTCGCCACAGTGAAAATTCCGCTTACCGCGACGCGCCCCCGCCATCCTGCTGGCGTCACTTGAAACGCCTTATGCTGTCTGGTCGTTCGAGAATGTACAGGCTACAAAGGATCAAGCAGATTGGAGATGAAAATTGAAGTTTGACAGCCAGCCGTCCTATTCGTTGGGCCAGCGCACCCCCGCCAGCAGAGAAGTCGCTGCCGGCGAAAATGGCGGCAACGTGACGCTTGTCTCGCAGTCGGCACTTGGCGCCATAAACCGTGGTCGCGTCCTGCAAGCCTTGTATGATAACGGACCCAAAAGCCGGGCAGATCTCGCACGACTTGCCGGCGTCAACCGGACCACGATAACCGGTATTGTTCAGCCGATGATCGAGGACCAGCTTCTCGTCGAGGGAGATGCGTCGCCGTCCGACGTCAAAGGCGGCAAGCCGGCTCGACCGCTTTATTTCAACCCCGACGCACCGATGCTTGGCGCTGTCCTCCTTCTGCCTGGCACAATACAAGCCTGCCTCGTCGCGCTAACTGGTGAGATCAAGGCTGTCACAAAAGCCGAGTTTGATCCGGTTGGCGACACAGAGGCATTCATCGCGGTCATGACAAAGACGCTTACTGCTACACTGTCTGAGGCCCACCAGGCGCCGTTTGGCATTGGCGTGGCCTCTGCTGGAATGATCGACAGTGACAATGGGACGATTCTTACTGTCAACCTTGCTCCCGTCCTGACAGGACTTCCCCTTGTAGCCATATTACAAGAACGCTTCTCTCTTCCGGTTGTCATCGATCATCACCCCCGTGCCTTGCTTGTGGGTGACCGATGGTTCGGGCCCGGGCGCGGCCAACAAAATTTCGCAGCAGTCTATACCGGTGAGGTTCTCGGCGGAGCCTTCTTCATCGATGGTAAGGTCTACCGTGGACTTGCCGGATCCGGCGGCGAGCTCGGTCACAGCGTTGTGCAGATCGATGGTGCCCTTTGCAATTGCGGAAAGCATGGCTGCTGGGAGACCGTCGCTGCCCTTCCCTGGCTGCGAAAAGAAGCCGCCCGCATGGGCTTGCCACATCCCAAAAGCATCACCTGTGCTCGGCTTGTCAAGGAAGCAGACGAGGGCTCAAACGCGGCAGATGAGCTGCTCGACCGCTACACACGCAATGTCGCTTTCGGCATCGTCAATCTGCAGCAAACACTGTCCCTCAACTCCTACGTCCTGCATGGAGACGTCGCCGGAGGCGGCATGAGGGCTGCGGAGCTGATCAGGCAACATGTCGAGCAGCTTGTGGTGAAGAGACCCGGTCAGGAGATATCGATTACGGTGAACGGTATCGGCGAGGGTCATACGGCGCTGCGCGGCGCGGCGGGCCTGGTTTTATCAAGCCACCTCAAGCTGGTCATTTGAGGCAACTGCAAGGCATCAATTCGCACCTGAGCCGCAGCTCCCTGGGCCTCCTTTAGAGTTGCAGGCGCGCAATCGAATTTTCTAAGGGCGGGACTTGGGCGTGCGACCGTTAGGGTCGGGACTGCCGTCTTCCGCGACAGCGGCGGAAAAGAGAGAGGCAAAAAACGGAATGCAGGCTGCCCCGATCGCGTCAAAGGACTTACCGTATACGTCAGTGCCGTGATCGCGACGCCGAGACCTTAGCTCGGCGACTGTTGGCAGACGACCTTGTCGTTGGCGAGACCAAGGTCATCTCTGGTATTGTGCGGCCGGACATGTCCTTTGCCCTGCGGCAAAGAAACCCTCCGCTATTATTGCTGACCAAATCGGCCAAAAGTTCTCGATCATCACAGGTGCACAGATGCAGCTCCATCGATCAATGCACGACGTCATGTTCATGCGGACCATGAGCCCGAGCCCTGCCGAATGTTGCAACGACGTTGTGTTTTCTCAGCCGTCGGCTGCGAATGGCAGGAAGCCGACAAAACCGCTGATTTTCCAAGCGCTGCCTTCCTTCGTGCAAAAGAACACCGACTGCCAGTTCAATGTCTGGGAGCCGCCGTCCTCAAGGGCGATTTTGTCATTGAACGTCTTTCTCGCGGTCGCTGTTTGCCCTTCCACGCGGATGTCCAACATATTCGAAGCACGATAAATCGCATCTCTACGGTCCTCGGCATATCGGGTTGAAGCTGAGCGCTGGGCATCTGCGAGCCAAGCATCCCGATAAGCTTCAACAGTTGGAAACCGGACCTCCCAGTCTGCGGGATCAAGCGAGCCCTTCGCATCCAGTCCGCAAAACCCGTCAAACTTGAACGATGGGGCAAAAATCGTCCAATCCTGTGCGACGAAGCCATCGACGTCTTTTCGCACGAGCATTTCCCAGATGGCATGGCGGTCGCTGGCTGCAGGGAAGGGATTTGCATCAAAGGGCATGAAGCGGTTCCTTGGGTTAGGGTGACTATTCCCTCTCTACTCGGTTTCAGATTGACAATCTAGTATGTTTGTGCGACGCACGTACTAACGAAAAAGGTGTGGTTAGCACGACCCAAGCGCATCGGCGTTGCGTCAGAGACCTCCCTGAAGGAACGAGCGTATGACGGTTTACCTGATTGGAATCGATGGCGGGGGCACGAGCTGCCGTGCAGCAGTTGCCGCTCCAGACGGGCGTATTCTTGCGCGGGCCCAAGCTGGCCCAGCCAACATTCTCTCCGATCCGGATAGGGCGCTTGAGAACATTGCCGATGCGACCCGCGCGGCATGCAACGCAGCTGGCATCGATACGCGCAGTATTGCCTCGGCGTGTGCGGTTGTTGGTGTCGCGGGCAACAATGTCGGCGACGCCGTTCACTACGTGAAGAACAGGCTACCCTTCGCCGAGGCAGACATCGAGTCAGACGGGCTGATCGCGCTGCATGGTGCGCTTGGCGATAAGGACGGAGCTGTCGCCATTTTAGGAACAGGCACGATCTACCTCTCACGTCAGCTCAATACGGTGACCTACACCGGTGGATGGGGCTTTACTGTCGGCGACCTTGGCAGCGGCGCTCGTATTGGACATGCGCTTTTGCAAGAAACGCTGCTCGCTCATGACGGCATCCATGACATTTCCGGGGCGAGCGCCTCCGTCCTTGCTGAATTCAAAAACGATCCACGGAATATTGTCGAGTTTGCGCGGCAGGCAACCCCGGTGACTTCGGCCGCTATGCGCCGCGGGTATTCGAACACGCGAAACAGGGCGATGCCGTTGCTGCGCGACTGTTGAAGGACGCCGCTGTTTCTGTTGACGAAGCGCTTGATCGTCTCGTTGCACGAGGAACTAAGAAGGTCTGCCTTCTCGGGGGCTGGGGCCGCTCTATCCGTCCTGGATCGCCGCCCGGCATCAAAATCTGCTGGCATTACCGGAGGGCGATGCACTGACCGGGGCGGTAGCCCTGGCGGTCTCGCGCTTCGGGCGTCTGAAGGCTATCCAATGAGTGAAAGCCCTGCGGCCATGCTCCCACGATGGGGCATAGACATCAGGGGCGCCGGTCCGCTCTATCACAGGCTTCGTCTGGCGCTTGAAGAGGCGATCCTCTCGGGTAAACTCAAAGAAGGCGACGTTCTTTATTCCGAGCGGGATCTTGCTGACCACGTGCAAGTCAGCCGTGTCACGGTCCGCAAAGCAATCGACCATCTCGCCCGCGACGGGTTTCTGGTCCGTCGGCCCGGCTCCGGAACCTTCGTTGCAGGATCGGCGGTCCGCGCTGATCGGCTTCTATCATACGCGAACATCTTGTCAGGTAACGTTCCCTGGAATGGATCGAACGCGGAGGTGGAGTGGATCGAGCGCTGCACCTCTCGTCCGACACCCGATGAGATGATCACACTCGGCCTGTCAGGCGACAGTCGCGTCGCGCGCCTCACCCGCTTGAGCAGGTCAGAGGGCCGGCCGCTTGCTATCGAACGTACATGCATTTCCTCTGAGTTCCTGCCCTACGCGCCAGATGTCACCTGCTCGATCTACAAATCCCTCGGGGATGCGAACTTTACACCCGTCCGAGCGATCCAGCGGATTTTCGCATGCAACATCGATGATCCGGATGCCAGCATGCTCGGCGTCACCATTGGAGCGGCCGGTCTCTTGACGAAATGCGTGGCCTATCTTGCTTCGGGCCGGGCGATCGCATTCACCCGCGCACTTCTTCGAGGGGATGCCGATTGTTTTGTCACTGAACTGGCCATCCCCGAAAACTGAAACTCCTCCCACGAAACAGGACCGCAATCATGCAGGCAACCACGCAAACGAACATGCGCCGAGAAATCGACGAAATTCCAGAAGCTGCGGCGAGGTTGCTCGATCGCTCAGCGAAAGAATTCGCTTTGATCGGCGCGTCTTTGCGCGCCAAGGACCCTGCATTCGTTGTGACCATCGCGCGCGGCTCGTCCGACCACGCCGCGTTGTTCCTGAAATATGCGATCGAGCTCACGGCCAAATTGCCCGTGGCTTCGATTGGACCGTCGCTCGCGTCCATCTATGGCACCGAGCTCAACCTTGGTCGCGGCGCAGCCATCGCGATCTCGCAATCCGGCAAAAGTCCCGATATTGTCGCCCTGGCTGAATCAGCCACGCGCGCCGGCGCCACCTCGATCGCATTGACGAATACGCTGCCCTCACCGCTTGCGGAAGCCTGCAACCATTCGCTCGATATTCTGGCCGGTCCGGAAAATGCCGTGGCTGCCACCAAGTCCTATGTGAACTCCGTCGTTGCAGGCCTTGCGGTGTTGGGCGAGTGGACGGGAGATCCTGTTCTTAAACGTGCGGTGTCGGATTTACCGATGCACTTTGCCGCAGCGGCCACCCTCGAATGGCGGGAATTCGCCGCCGACGCCGGGGAAGCCGAATCCATCTATGTGCTGGGTCGCGGACCGGCGCTGGCGATCGCCAACGAAGCGGCATTGAAGTTCAAGGAAACGACAGGAATTCACGCCGAGGCCTTTTCTGCGGCGGAAGTACTACACGGCCCCGTCGCAATCGTCGGCACTCGCTTTCCGATACTGGCACTTGCGGCCCGTGACGCCGCGGAGGCTTCGGTCGCGCAAGTGGCTGACGAACTGGTTGCCAAGGGGGCCTTCGTCCATATCACGTCGCAGCTCGCGGTAAGGGCAAAGCCGCTGCCCTTCGTTGAGACCGGGCATCCGATCACCGATGCACTGGTGCTGATCTTGCCATTTTACGTTTTCGTCGAAGCCTGGTCACGTGCGCGAGGCCATAATCCGGATGCACCCGCTAACCTGAAGAAGGTCACCGAAACGCGATGAGTTCGAACCTAAAAATACAGGGCGCTCGGATCTTCGACGGCATGGGATGGCATGAAGATGCCGTCCTTGTTGTCGAAGCCGGGCGTATCGTCTCGATCGTGCCGGAAAATTCTGCCGGCTGCACTGGCGAAACGGTCGACGCACGCGGACATATTCTTGTCCCCGGCTTCATCGATTTGCAAGTCAATGGTGGCGGCGGTGCGCTTTTGAATGAGCAGCCCACGCTTCAGGGTATTCGGAAGATCTGTGAAGCCCACGCGCGGTTCGGCACAACGGCGTTGCTGCCGACGCTGATCACCGACACGTGCGAGGCAACAACCGCTGCCATAAAGGCCGGTGTCGAGGCGAAAGCAGCTGCCATACCCGGCTTTCTCGGACTGCATCTCGAAGGACCGCACCTATCCGTGGTGAGAAAAGGCGCTCATGATCCATCGCTCATCCGTGCGATGGAAGAGCCAGATCTCGATCAATTGCTTGCCTGCATGCAGGCGCTCGGCTGCCTGATGGTGACGGTTGCTCCGGAAAACACAACCATCGAGCAGGTGAAACGACTTACCGATGCAGGTATCACCATCAGCCTCGGCCACACCGATGCGAGCTTTTTGACTGCCTGCGCATACGCAGCAGCTGGAGCGCGCGTCGTCACCCATCTGTTCAATGCGATGAGCGGTCTGGGTCACCGTGAGCCGGGGGTCGTCGGCGCAGCGCTGGCGACCGGGACGTTATTTGCAGGGATAATCGCCGATGGGTTCCACGTCGACCAGGCAGCGATGGCCATCGCGATCCGAAGCAAACAAGGCCCCGGCCGGATTTTCCTGGTAACTGATGCGATGTCCAGCATCGGCACCGACCTGACACGTATTCACTTGAATGGCCGCGAGATCGTGCGTGAGGGTGGACGCCTGACGCTACATGACGGTACCCTCGCCGGCGCCGACATTGATATGCTTTCCTCTGTGCGTATCGTGCATGAGAGGCTCGGCTTACCACTGGACGAAGCGCTCCGGATGGCCTCGACTTATCCCGCCGACGCCGTGGGTATTGCTGAGCAGAAGGGCCGGCTTTTGCCTGGAACCGACGCGGATTTCATAATTCTGACGCCCGAGCTTGCGTTGAAGTCAAGTTGGATCGGCGGACGAAAGGTTTTTGAAACCACCGTTCATATGTGAATGCAAGTCGAGCTGTTGGATTTTCTCCTCTGGTAGAGGCCAGTTTTTTTGCGGAAACCCGCTGCTCCTGGCTCTGATTGAGGATAAGGCGATCGGCAGAAAGGTCCATAAGTTGTCTTACCCACATAACAATAAATGTTGAGGGGCTCACCGTGACCTGTTCCACTTGACCACCAACACGGAGTGACACATGCAGGACTGGCTCGATAAGCTGACCGATCTTTCCGCGCTACAAGGCGATGAGAGCATCCTCAAGCAAGCAATTGCCGACTTCGCCGACCAAGCTGGCTTCGGCGGATACGCTTACCTGTACATTCGGCCCGGCCACACGATTGCCGCATCCAACTATCATCCCGAATGGCGGTCGACCTACTTCCGGCGAAACTTTGAAGCTGTCGATCCAGTCGTCAAACGCGCCAAGTCCTTGAAACAGGCGTTTACATGGAGTGGAGAGCAGGAACGGCCTCGTCTCTCCAAAGCCGAGCGGGCTTTCTATGCCCAAGCCGCAGACTTCGGCATTCGCTCCGGCATCACCGTCCCGATCAGGGCAGCAAATGGGTCGATGTCGATGTTCACTTTGGCCTCCGCGAAGATCGCGATCGACCTCAAGCGCGATATCGACGCTGTTGCGGCCGCCGCAGCCGTTGGGCAACTCCATACCCGCATGTGCTTACTGCCACTGACGCCGAGCGAACAGCATCCCGCTTGGCTGGATCCCAAGGAAGGTGCGTATCTTCGTTGGATCGCGGTCGGCAAGACCATGGAGGAAGTGGCAGACCTTGAAGGGGTCAAATACAACTCAGTGAAGAGCAAGATCGAGGAGACGAGAAAGCGCCTCGGTATCCATACAATGCCTCACCTGATTGCGCTTGCCATCCGTGCTGGGCTTATCTGAGCGCCAGCATCAGTTGACCGACACCTTGGGAATATAGCCCAGAATGACGACCAAGGTATTCACCGCGCTCATCTGTGCGTGCATCTCGATCATGGCTTCGATGTATTCGAGATGCTGCTCGCCGCCTGTGGCTGTTCCGGTCTTGTAGTCGTCCGGCAATATCTGGAACAGTTGATCTGCCTTCTCCACGATCTGCCTGTGCAGCCGGATGGCATTGATCGTCAGAGTCTCGAGGTCCGCCGTGGCGAGGCCGCGCGTCAGCCCGATCAGCGGGCGCAGTTCACATGTGTCCGACACTGCTGAATTTTCCGAATTCATTTGTGATCCAACCCTAAGATATTGTCTGCGGTTCGCCCCCGCAAACGCTAATCCCTGATCCCAAGCCGGGGGTTGGAAACTGTGTCTAGACAGTCCTGCGACCTTTAGCACCGGAGCACCTGGACATACGTCGCAGGCCCACCGGCCAATTGGCCAGAGGATTCTGATGCCGCATCGGCCGGCATCAACCGCTAGACAGGGGTTTCCACACCCCGGGCAGCGCGTACTGCCCTGCCCGCCGTTATAGAAGGTGGATGCCGTTTTCGCTAGTGCGATGGATAAACAAACGTTTTGCAGATCTGCAAACACTTACGATCACGGTCTGCCTCCAATTCCCGACAAGTCGATCCGAATCCCCGCTTTGTTCGCATCGGCTGCCGCAGCCTCGGCTGGCACCGCGGATTCGGCTTCGTTCTCAGGAAGGCCGGCTTTTGTGCCAGCGGCGTCGCGCCGAGCTGGTTCCGGCTCGGTGAGCTTTTCTTCGCCAGGATCCTCCGTACGAAACACCGCCGCCCCCTCGAAATATCCCGTCTGCCACGCGATGATTGCATCGTCGAACACTTGCGGCAGCACCTCTTTGTTGGTGGGATTGCCATACCATATGGTGACGATCCGATAGATCTTGGCAAACAGCGCCGTGCCCATGCGGATGTTCGCACAGGAATCGACAAGGTCCGGCTTCAGCGCCCCTGCCTCCAGGATGCCCAGCCCGGCGGGATATTGGGTGATCCCGACCCGCACGGTGTTGCGGCCAAGGTTGTCGCGGATCAGCGCGAGCGCCTCTTTCGAGTTCGTAGCCTTTGGCACAAGCACGACGCGGTTTCCAGACCGAACTGTAACCGTGAGCGGGTCCTGAGACCCTGCCCGTTCGATGAACTGCTCGACGATCGCAGGCTTCAAAGTTGGATCGGCGCATTGCTGGATAAGGGCGGCATCGACCATCGAAAAATCTCCTATGTGTTGAAAACCGTGATGACGGGTAGCCCGAAGAGCCTTGCCCAGGCGGTCACGCTCGCTTTTTGAATGGCGACGATCGAGGTGCCCTCAGTCCACCACCCGTTGCCCGTGGCGACGATTGCGGTAGGGGAATGCAGCATCGACTGTAGGACCGGCCAAAGAATGAGTTGCTCGTAGCAGATTAGCGGCGCGATCTTCTGGCCATCGATTTCTGCGAAAGGATTACCAAACAAGTGGGCGCGTGCGCCGCCGCCCTGACCTGTCCACTGCAGCCATGGCTGCCACATCGACACAGGGACCGGCATGCGTTCTCGATAGAGGATGCGCGCCTTGTCGGACGAAATCGCCACCATGACGTTGTCGTAGCCCTGCACGTCGATGACAGCCGCACCGGCGATAACGGTTAAACTGGAACCGCGCAGACTCTCCTGCCAGACGCGCTCGACCGTCGGCGTCCAAAATCCGAGTGCGCTTTCGGGAAGGACGACGAAGCGGGTTTTCTCGCCCGCAGCTGCGCGCACCGTTGCGATCAGGTCACGGTGGTACTCGAGCGAGCCGTCTCGTCCAAGCCTCTGCCCCTGTTCAAGGTCGACGCCCTTCCATTCTTCCGGTAGATTCTGCGTCGTCCACGTAGCGGCGGACCAGAGCCAGAATCCTCCCAGGACAATGGCGACAGCCGGCCAATATCGCGATGTCATCATCGCGAGGCCGGCTGTAGTCATTAGGATTCCCCACCAGCCCCAACCTGAAAAGAGCACACCTGCGGCGGTCAGTGGATGCGCCCATCCGATGATGCCAAAGGGCGGCAGTCCCATGAGAACGGCCACCGCCAGATAGCGCGCCGCCCCTCCCATTCCCGGTCGACGTTTTCCCGAAGACTGACCTTCCGATTGCCTTTTCCAGAGTGCCGCATGCACGCCGGCAAAAGAAAGCGATGCGGCCAGCCAGAGCAGAAGGCCGGGCCAGAGATCGGCTGCATAGAAGGTGGCGACGCTTTGCGGCAGACCGCGTGACGCGGCAAGAAAGTAGCCGGCTGATACGACAGCCGCGACCAGGCGTGACCGCGATTTCGCCCAGAGCGCCGGGAACAATATCGCGACCGGAAGGAGGAGCACCTCGCCACTCCAGCCGATCCAGCCGCAGGCAATCGACAAGACGATCAGCGAGCCGGATCGCCGATGGTCGGGCCATCGGGCACCAACTCGATCACGGATCAAACGTGAACACTGGCCGCGCCAGTCCAAGAATGCCTGCATCCGGAACCGGTCCGAAATATCGGGAATCATATGAGCTCTCAAAGGATGAGTGAAGAAACAGATACCCCGGCGGCACGATGCCACCGGCATAAGGCACAAGGACCCGCCCCTTGCCGTCCTGGGTTCGGATGGAGGATGCTTCAATTGGCCGACCATCAATGATGACCTGATCACGGATCTCGACACGCTGACGGGCAAGAGCTGCTACCGTTTTGATGAGTGGTGCAAAGCCGCCGGTACACGATCCCCAGCGGAGATAGCCGCGTTGTCGCGCGCCCTCAAAGGTGTCGTTTGCCGGCGGGCAGACGAAGACGAGATCGCCGACAGCGACGTGTCGGTAAAACACTTCGATGCGCCAGAGCCCAAGCGGTTCGCTTGGTGTCAGGTTCAGCCGATAGCCGCCGCTCCACCCGGTCGCGACGAGAGCGATGATGACGACGCCAGCCCCCGCCAGGAATAAGAGAACCTGCCGCCGCCTCATTGCTTCAGCACCGAGGACTGGCGCTGGGTAAGGCGGATGTTTTCGGCCTGCCTGAGCGACTGGACCGTACGTTCATGAGCCGCGAGTTGCTGGGCCGTGCGCATGACTGGCCAGGCTTCTTTCAGCCGCTCCTTCTCCTGAGGTGCCAGCCCTTCTGAGAGCTTGTCGAACAGCTGACCCTGCGGGTTTCGCGCGGAATTGGCCAGCAGCGTGCGCTCGCCGAACCGCCCGGTCACCGCCTTGTTGAGACCGTCGATCTCGGTCTTTGCCTCTCGGTTGCTCAGCGCGTATGCCATCGCGGCGGGAAGATCGTTGCGGTCGATCGCGTCGCGCACCCGTTCCAGCATGCTCTGCGCGGCCGGCGACAGCGCCGGGATGTCGATCGAGACGCGCTGACGCATCGTCTTCTCCTCAGTCTCGATCCATTGCACTGCGACCTCGCGGATGCGAAGATAGGTTTCGATATCGCGCTTCAGTGCCGGCGCGTTGACGTCGGCGATGCGACGAGCTTCGCGGTCAGACTTACTGGCGAGAATGCCGGTCTTGCCCTTGAGCGCGCCGATCGACGCAGGGTCAATCGCAAGCTTGTCCAGCGTTCGCGAAGCAACCTGTTTGTCGGCAAAGACCGCGTCGAAGTTCATCGCCCGGAAGGCGGTCTCCGGATCGGCGAACACATAGCGGAAGCGTGTCGAGACTTCTTCCCATTGCTTCTTCACAGCGGGATCGTCCGCAACCTTGCGATCGACGGCGTCGCTCAGTGGGACCGGGAACAGTTTTACGCCTGACACCATCGGGCGGGTCTCCTTTATAGTTTGAGGTTTCGGGGTTTGCAGCAGGCCGAGACGTGTCCCGGCTGTTCGAAGACGCGCGGCCAGATCGAAAAGCTTCGACTTCTGGCGCAGCGTCCAGTCGAGGCGGTCGCGCAGCAGGGTTCGTGCGACCTGGACGATGTGCAGGCCGCGGTTTTCGGCAAAGGCGAGTGCCGGGCGATAGAGGCCCCCGCGCTCGTAGTCGAGCGTGGTTTCCTTGGCATTCCTGCGCGACAGGATTTCCGTCAGACCACCTGCCTTGGCGAAGGAACGGCGGCCATAATAGAGTGTCAGGTCCTCGCGATGGCGGGTCATCGCGACATAGGTGAGGTGACGATCGAGCGAGAGGCTTGCCAGCACCTTGACCCGGTCAACGGTCGCGCCCTGACTCTTGTGGACCGTGGTGGCATAGCCGTGATCGAGATTGGTATAAAAACGCTGCTCGACGGACACCTGACGCCGCTGATCGCCCTCACCGACGACGACTGATATTCGGTTTGGCGCTGCCTCGACAACACGCCCAATCATACCGTTCTTGACGCCAAGCGCGCCCTCGTTTTTGAGGAAAACAATCTGGTCGCCAGCATCGAAATGGCGGATGCCGTCGGCGGTCTTGAACACATGGCCTTCACTGAGAATGCCGCGCTCCACCAGCTTTTCGCGTGCCAGGACATTGAGTATACGGACGTCCCGACGCAGGTGCGCCAGCATCAGCATAGACTTTGCCGGATCGTAATCACGGTTCCAGTCAGCGATCAGATGTTCGACAGCCTGAGCCTTCAGCTCTGAGCCAAGCACCCTGCCCTCCAAACGATAGGCAGCGAGCGCGTCACCAACGCGGCCGCGTGCCAGATCGAGCGAGGCCTTGCGCATCCAGTCGTCACGCTGGCGATAGATGGTTTCGAGTTCGGCGTAGCCAACGCGATCGGCAATGGCGCGAAACGCGGCGCCCGCTTCGATCGGCTGGAGCTGCTCGGGATCGCCAATAAGCACAAGCTTGGCACCGGACTTGACCACGGCCTCGACAAAGCCGGCCATCTGCCTTGACGCGACCATGCCGGCCTCGTCCATGACGAATACTGTTTTGGCATCGAGCGTGTCGCGGTTCTTCTTCCAGCGTAGTTCCCACGATGCCAGAGTGCGGCTCTGGATCCCCGCTTCCTTTTCCAGACCCTCGGCCGCCTTGCCGGCAAGCGCTCCGCCGACGACACGGTATCCAGCGAGTTCCCAGGCTTCTCGGGCCGCCTTCATCATCGTGGTCTTGCCCGCACCGGCGCGTCCGACGACGGCTGCGATGCGCGCAGAGCCAGCGACGTGTTCGATCGCGGTGCGCTGCTCATGCGACAGGCGGGTATGGCGCACGAACGTTGCCTCGATGACCGCTTGGGAAACGCCATGGTTTTCCCGCTCGGACAGCCAAAGCGACCGCCGTGCCATCTCTGCTTCAAGCCTGATCAGCTCCCGGGTCGTGTATCGCGCCGGCAACCTTTGTCCGGTCGCAAACTCGACTGTGTCGCGCTGCAAACGCAGGGTTTCCGGGCCTTGCTGAATGCGCGCCAGCAACTGTTGGAACATGACGGGATCGTCGATGTAGCGATGCAGCACCTTGGCGACATCGCGCTCGTCGAAGACGCTCTTTTCCCGGGTGATCAGGTCAAGCACGATGCCCGGGTTTCGAAGGATACGGCGGGCATTCTCGCTGCGGCGCTGCTCGTTCAACTCGATCCGCTCGAGTTCTGGACGCACACCCCGGCTTTCCGCCTTGCGCTCGATCGCCTTGGCGCCGACGCCGAGATGGATCGTCGGCTCAAGGTCGATCCCCTGCTTCTCGTAGGAGCGACCGTCGATGCGGAGATCGACGCCGCAAAGCACCAGGTGATGGTTCAGCCGCTCGAACCAACCGTCCCGCAGCTTATTGAAATCATCCGTCGAACCGGCCCAGAGCTCGTAGACGATCTTGCCGGATTTCGTACGGACCGGCCGGCCGTCCTCGCCAATGACCGCGACCTTCTTTGCCCCGAAACCATCTTCCGTCAGCGGGCGCAATGTCGTCATCAGATGGATGTGTGGATTGCCGGGATTGTCGTGGTAGACCCAGTCGGCAACCATCCCCTTGGCGAGGATGTGTTTTTCCACGAAGTCGCGTATCAGCGCGATATTCTGCTCCGGGTTGAGCTCCAGCGGAAGCGCGATGGTCAGGTCGCGAGCGAGCTGCGCATCGGAGCGCTTCTCGAACGCCTCGACCTTGTTCCAGAAGGCTTCGACCGCTCCGGAGACGGAGCGGTCAGCAATCAACGCCCGTGCCCATTTCGGGGCATCGGCTGGAAGCACAAACTCTTCGTGCAGCAGGCCCTGTTTGCGGGTGTAGTCGATGGAGTGGGCCTCGCGCTCGTATTCCATTTTGGCGCAGTGCCGGTAGGCGGCAGACAACACGGCGCTGCGGCCGTCACCACGGCTGACAATGCTGGCTGAGAAATGGGCGATGGCCACGGCGATGAACTTTCCGAAAGTAAACCTTCGTCCGTCAGGTGTGGCGGTCCAGCCCCGGCCCCGCCAGGGCCGAATGCAACCACGTCGCTCAGCGACGTATAATTGCGCCCTTGGAACCGCTCCTTCGGAACGGCGGGATCATCCACCAAAGCATCGGCTTTGCCGATCTGCAGATCTGCAGGTTCCATTTTTCGAGCATCCGGGAGAGTTTTGGCTTCGCAACAGCAACGCCATTGCAATCAAGGAGATCGTCCGGAATGAAGAAGCCGTCATCGAAGATCAGGAAGAAATCGCCAGATTGCAGGACCAGTTGAGGGCCGCCGAGACGCGCGAGGCCGAACGCATCGGCCGGATCGCGCTGAGGTCTGGCATTGGTGAGATCGACATCGAGGAGGCAGAGCTTCAGGCAGCCTTCGAGGAGATCGCCGGCCGGTTTCGCGAGGGCAAAGGGGGACAACGGGACGGGCCACCGCAAGAAAGAATGCGAGCGGGACCGGGACCGGCAGCGAGATTACCTCGCCGCTCACGGCTGGCGCGGGTGCGGGCAGCTTTGGCGAGGCTTGAGCGGATGGCGAAAGGGATGACGACAGACGCCCGCAAAAAGGACACGCGCGAAAAAATTGAGCTCGGCGGTCTGATCGTCAAAGCGGGCTTGCGCTACGAGAAACGGGCGCTGCTGCTGGGGCTGCTGATTGATGCCGCCAAACGAACCAAAGGCAATGAGGCGGAGCGCGCACGACTGACCACGATCGGTGCGGAGGCGTTCGGTCATGACCATGAATAGACTTTTTCTGTCGGTCGTGCCGGCGGTCATCATCATCGCAATCATGTTCGCGAGCTCCGGCCTGGAACACCGCCTCGGTGGCTTTGGATCATCGGCGCAGACAAAGCTCTTGCTCGGGCGCGCCGGTCTCGCCCTGCCCTACGTCGCGGCTGCCGCAATTGGGGTGATCTCGCTGTTCGCCGCAAATGGATCGTCCAATATCAAGACAGCCGCACTGAGCGTGCTTGCCGGAAACGGTGCGGTCATCGTCATCGCAGTTGCCCGGGAAGCAACCCGGCTCGCCGGCATCGCCAGCAGCGTGCCAGCGGAACAATCAGTTCTTGCTTATACCGATCCGGCGACGATGGTCGGCGCCAGCGCCGCACTGTTCAGCGGGGTGTTTGCGGTGCGCGTCGCGATCAAAGGCAACGCCGCGTTTACCCAAGCCGGTCCAACGCGGATCGGCGGGAAACGGGCTGTGCATGGCGATGCCAATTGGATGACCATGCAGGAGGCCGGGAAACTGTTTTCCGATGTGGGCGGCATCGTCGTCGGCGAGCGATACCGCGTCGATCGTGACAGTGTCGCGGCGATGGCGTTCCGCACTGACGATCCAAGGAGCTGGGGCTCCGGCGGCAAGTCACCACTGCTCTGCTTTGACGGCTCATTCGGCTCATCGCACGGCATCGTCTTTGCCGGCTCCGGCGGTTTCAAGACGACGTCGGTGACAATTCCGACCGCGCTCAAATGGGGCGGTGGGCTCGTCGTGCTCGATCCGTCGAGCGAAGTGGCGCCGATGGTCGTCGAGCACCGGCGAAAGGCTGGCCGCAAGGTGATCGTGCTCGATCCCGTGAACCCTGCAACCGGCTTTAATGCCCTCGACTGGATCGGCTGCTTCGGTGGTTCGAAGGAAGAGGATATCGTCGCGGTCGCCACCTGGATCATGACCGACAACGCACGGGCGGCCTCGGCACGCGACGACTTCTTCCGCGCGTCGGCCATGCAGCTCTTGACCGCGCTGATGGCCGATGTCTGCCTGTCCGGACACACCGATGCAAAGGACCAGACGCTACGCCGTGTCCGGGCGAACCTATCCGAGCCCGAGCCGAAACTGCGCGAGCGCTTGACGCGAATTTACGAGCAGTCGGAATCCACTTTCGTGCGCGAGAACGTCGCTGTCTTCGTCAACATGACGCCGGAAACGTTCAGCGGCGTTTACGCCAATGCGGTCAAGGAGACGCACTGGCTCTCCTATACGAACTATGCCGCCATTGTGTCCGGCAACAGTTTCTCGACCGACGAGCTGGCGGCTGGCGTCACGGACATTTTCATCGCCCTCGACCTCAAGGTTCTGGAAGCGCATCCGGGACTGGCACGGGTGGTCATCGGCTCGTTTCTCAACGCGATCTATAATCGCAACGGCGAGGTCGCTGGACGCACCCTGTTCCTCCTCGATGAGGTTGCGCGCCTGGGGTATCTGCGCATTCTCGAGACGGCTCGCGACGCCGGGCGTAAGTACGGTATCAGCCTGGCACTGATCTTCCAGTCAATCGGCCAGATGCGCGAGGCTTATGGCGGTCGTGACGCCAGCTCGAAATGGTTTGAGTCCGCGTCCTGGATTTCGTTTGCGGCGATCAATGATCCGGAAACTGCGGAGTACATTTCCAAGCGCTGCGGTGACACCACGGTCGAGGTGGATCAGACAAGCCGCTCTTCCGGAATGAAGGGATCGTCACGCTCACGGTCAAAGCAACTCACGCGCCGCCCACTGATCCTGCCGCATGAAGTGTTGCGCATGCGCGGGGACGAACAGATCGTCTTTACCGCGGGCAATGCGCCGCTGCGCTGCGGACGCGCCATCTGGTTCAGACGCAAGGATATGAGCGCGTCCGTTGGGGAAAACCGGTTTCACAAACAAGCTACAGACGGGGTAAAGAGCGAGAAGGCCGCTCCAACGACAGATATTGAGGAAAAATGACATTGAGAGTTTTTGCGGCCGCCGCCAGCCTATCCGTCTTGGTCATCGGCACCCTCCAATCCGTAGCGTCAGCCCAGCAACCAGACAGCGCGAGCGACGCCTTCTCTATCTGCGGAAGCGGGCAACGGATCACCTGCGTGGTGGACGGCGATACGTTCTGGTTTCGAGGTGAAAAGATCAGGATTGCGGACATCGACACGCCAGAACTTAGCCCACCGCGATGTCAGCGCGAACGCGAGCTCGGCCTCGCGGCGAAACAGCGTCTGCTCGACATTCTCAATTCCGGTCCGCTCTCGTTCAAGACGACCGCCAGAGAGGAAGATCGCTTCGGTCGCAAGCTCAGGATCGTCTACCGCGATCGGCACTCAGTCGGCGATATGCTCGTCGCCAAAGGCTTGGCTCGGAAGTGGCAAGGATCACGCCGGAGCTGGTGCGAATAATCCAGGCGCCACGCATCACCGTCGTGAATCGTTGATACCCATCCGATTCACAACATTCATTGGACGGCAGAATCCGGACGCGCGATTCTGCCGTCATGATCACGCAGCCCTATCACCTCTATGTTGAGCGGATCGCGCCGGAAAAGAACATGGCGCGGTTCTATGCGCTTGCTGTTCAGCCGACCTTGTTCGGCGAAGTATCGCTTGTTCGCGCTTGGGGTCGGATCGGAACGCGCGGACAACAGATGGTGCATCTGTTCGACAACGAGAACCAAGCCATCAATCTGTTCCTCGACCTGCTTCGCGAGAAGCGAAAACGGGGTTATCGGCCAAAACGACCTGTGGACATCCAGCGGATCTGATCCGCGCCTCCCCGTTGCCGGTGACAACACGGTCATAAGCTGACACGGATTCCGCATTATTAGACTTTGCGAGGAATTCCATGACCACCACCAATGAAATCGCCGACAAGATCGCCGCCGACAACGGCCTGACGTAGGTTCAGGCGAAAGGCATCGTCGAGGCCGTGTTCCAGGCAATCGCCGATGCAGCAGGCTCCGACGCTGAAACCTCGATCCCCGGCTTCGGCAAATTCAAGGTGAAAGCATCGCCTGAGCGCGAGGGTCGCAATCCTGCGACCGGAGAAAAGATGACTGTTGCGGCTTCAAAAAGCTGACCTTCGCGCCTGCCAAGGCGCTCAAGGATGCACTGAACAAGTGATCCTGACGTGGAGAGCCCGCCCTGTCGGGCGGGGCATCCAGTCTCAGTCCCGGTTCGACCGGGACCAGATGAGGAGAGGCCTTCCTCGCCTTCGACCTCGATCAGCGTTGCGTAGATCGGGGCCGGGAAGCTCGGATCGTCGAGCTTGACCGAGAGGTAGTCGCGGCCTTCGTTCGAGGTCTTCTTCCAGGCTGCGCCGAATTCGACCGTAGCTCCCGCGAGGATGCGGTAGTCCGGGCCTTTCTCGGACGTGCGCTCCACCGCGCGGATGGTTGCCTTGACGTTGAGGTTGAGGGTCTTGATGGTGCCGGAGAAGCCGTTGCCGGAAGCGGTGAAAGAGCCGATGGTTGCCATTGTCGTATTCCTTTTCGGTTGTTCGGGCCGCGTCCATCGTGGCCTCGATGGCAGTCGATAGGACCGGAGACGATCGGGCCCGCACCTGAAAGGCCGAAACGGAGTGGAGGACGGCCAGGGAGAGGCTTTGTTGCCTCGCGAGGAATGGGCGCACTTCAGCGCACAGGGGAAGAAAACGAGCCGGCCGTTGCGGATGCCGATCAAGCCGAGTATCGCGAGGCGGTCTTTGGTCAGACATGCCCCATCGAGACCGCAGTGGACGTCCGCTGGCTGATCAAGGGATATGGCAATGGCATTATCGGGGGATGGTTGGTCTCGCAAGTTGCTTTAGCGCAAGGAGATCTTTTCAAATATCGGCGTGGCGACTAGCTCTGGGAGAACTTACTGAAAGGTGCACCTTTTCACCGCATTATCAAATAATGCTACTAGTCAGGTGGCTATCCACGATTCGGGTTGAGGACATACCGATGGAGGCGCGCACTGCGGACTCCATTCTAATCATCGGGCGGTACGAATTCGCAAGTGCTCTCTACGACGAGATTGATCGCCTCACAGGCTGATCGCCGTGGCATTGTTGGATTCGCATAACTTGCTATTCTGCGAGGTCGCAAATATCAGGCGCAAAACTAAAACAAAATTCGGGAATTTTGCGACGAAAGCACACAAGACAGGTTCATGCGTCTATTCAATATCATTATCGCGACCCTAGCCATTTCCTTTCTTCCAGCAGGGGCCAATGCTCAATCGTCTCGACAACAGTTCGCCGTGCCGACCGACAGCGGCGGGGTTCTGGTCGAGAGCTTCAGGAGCTGCGCGAACGCAACCTGCCCGGCGGTGGTGATCTTGAGCGGCAGCAAGGGCTTGGGAGCGCCTGTTTATGACGAGATCGGCCAGACGCTCCGGGCGGCGGGCTTGAATGCCTATCTCGTTCACGTTCTGTCGGCAGCCGACCTCGACGCCATCGCTGCGGCGGGCAGCGCGCGGGCGCGCATCGCCTATTATGCGAAGCGGTTGCCGGACTGGATTTCCGCCGTTCAAGGTGTGGCCGCCCATCTTGAGGGGCAGCCGCGCCACGGCGGAAAGGTCGGCGTTCTCGGAATCTCCTTGGCGCGCAAATCGCTGCGGCCGCTTCGGTCGGGCGAGCCAATATTGACGCCCTGGTCCTGGTCGATGGTGGTTTCCCGAACGGCTATTCGCAGCCTGTCCGCTCGTTGCCGCCCCTACATTTGATTTGGGGCAGCGCGGACCGGACTTTTCCCTTGTCGATTGGCCGGGAGCTGCAACGGACTGCGCAGCAGCTTGGCGGACCTGTTACCCTTGATGTTTATGAGGGCGGCGCGCACGACTTTTCTTGAGATCGGGAACCCGGAACGCCGGCGCAGCGCACCAGAGCGCGGCCGATTTCTTGTCATCGCAGTTGCTGCGATAAGTGTCGCAGGTTTCGGGAATTTTGCGACTGCACCTCATTTTGTAAGCTGGATCGACTTTCATGGCAGAAATCCCAATCCGTAGCTTTGGCGTATCCGTTGTTCTTCTCCGCAACGCCGAACCTGAAACCGAAGTCTTGTTGCTACGCCGGAATCACACCCTCGTTGGCGAGTGGTGTCAAATCGCCGGGGGCATTGAGGAAGGCGAGAAGGCATGGGAAACAGCTCTGCGTGAGGTGAAAGAGGAAACGGGCTTAGACTGCGACCGCCTTTATTCAGCGGACATATGCGAGCAGTTCTATGAGGCTGATCGTGACGCCATCAGCATGTTTCCCGTATTCGTCGGCTTTGTAGATGCAGAGGCGGCAGTTACGATCAATCACGAGCATAGCGAGTTTCGGTGGGTCTCATTTGCAGCGGCTTTGACGATGGTGCCGTTTGCAGGGCAACGCCATGTTCTAAGGCACGTAGAGGCCGAGTTTGTTCAGCGGGAACCCGTTCAGCACCTTCTCATCCATGAGATGTCGCAGACATCCTGGAATAATTGCGAAGGCACATAACCTTACCCAACTGACTAGAGTAGCGCCGTAATGAGGCGGGGCCGAAGCCCCGCGGGTACTCTATTCGAACGCTGCCATCTGAGCCGTTGCTGCCTTTTGATCAACGGAGTTGGCGGGCTGCTCGACCGTGCGCTCGTAGGGCTTCCAGGTTTCGCCCGTGATGTCCTCGTAAGCGGAGACGGCGCCTTCGGCTGCCATGCGAAGCACGTGGGCCTGCAGGCCCATGTCGGCTGCGAACTCGCGCTTGCGCTGGGCGCGGCTGTCGAAACCGACCGGGCCGTCTAGGTCCTCGTCTCTGGTGTCGTTGGAAAGCTTCGTGGTGAGGTCGCGGGCCTCGGTGACCGCGCGGCTGTAGAATTGCCCGGCGCCGTAGGCGGAACCGACGAAGGATCCGACGATGCGCTGCATGTGTATCTGCATGGCCTTTTCGGCGAGGCCGTCCTTCAGGGCATCGGCGCTTTCGATCAACTGGCCGCGGTGGAGATCGCGGATCCCGTCGCTGTCGATGAGGGCAAGGCCGAAGCTTTCGGAGATGCGCAGTGCCTGGGCTGTATCGGGGCAGGCGTGCCTGACCATTTCGAGTGTGGTGGCGCGCTGGGATTTGGCGGGACGGTTCTTCTGGGTGGAGCGGTTGAGCGGTGCCATGATCGGATCCTTTTGAGCGATGTTTCAGCTAAGCCCGGGGTGCCGGTTGTCGTTCGGCTCAGCCCCTCGGGTGCGGGCAATAGGACATGGGCACCAGCGGCCCGGCCCAAGGTCAGGGCATTGCCAAGCGGAGCGAGGACGGTTTGCGGATGGTGCGGCCCCGCCCAAGCGGGCTGCGCCAGACGCGGGCCTGCCTTGCGACGCGGCGATGATCCTGCCGCAACGCGGCGCGCCAGCGGCCTTTGACCGGGACGCGCCCATGTCAGACCGCAGCAAAACCGAGGTGCTGTGCCGGCCGACGATCTGGTTCACGTCAGCATGATGCAATCGCCATGGCGATCCGACCTTGGCAACGCCGCGTCACCCACACAGGGCACTGACAAATCTCGGTCCCCGCACACTCCAGCGCAAGCCGGTAGCCCCGTGCCCGCGTCCGCGCTTCGATCAAAGCGTCACTGCTCCCCCGACTTGGACGGGTTTTCCGCTCGCACCCGGCTCCGTTGATATGCGTGCTATGATCTGGGGCAGGCCATGCCGTGCCTTGCATATCCAACGCGCCTTCGTTCGCCTTGTCCGCTCCGCCCGCCGCGACCGGCAATCTTGCTGCCGTGCCCAGATCCTGCCATAAAACGCGATGACATCGATCACCGGATTTCGCTGACCGTCGATGTTGGTGGGAGATTCGGCTGTCATGGCCGCGCCGCCCAGGTCACGAAGCTGGACGGACCATCATATGGCTCGTGCTTGACTGGATCGATGACAAAGCCATAGCGGCCGATCACGTAGTCGGAGCCTGGAACCAGAAACCGCCGTTCACCCGTCTCGCCGCGGATCCCGCCCAGCGTCGCGATGCACTCGACAAAGCCGGGCTTGTGATCGGAATTGAGGGCTGCGATGACCACCCAGTCGTTGCGATGCCGCCTTTCAAATTCCTGTCGGGCTCGCGTATGAGACTGACTGCCGTCCAGTGTGACGCCCATGACGCGCTCGTAGGCATCAGGGAAATAGTCGCGAAGTGTGCGATCAGCCAGACCCCACTCATAGGCGGTGAACAGCTTCGGAAAGGTATGGGCAACCTTCGCCCATTCACAATCCTCCTCATAAAATCCGCCGACATTCCGGAAGAGAGCGTGGACGGCCGGGTTGGCACTTTCGTCCAGATGAAACCCGCCGTGGCTGGCCGTCGAATGCAGAACGATGCCGTCGGCATATCGCCGCGAGACCTGCGCCGTACCCCATGGCGCCGACGCTCCTGCTCGTATCGTCGGCCGGTCCAATGTCTGTCGTTCAGCCTGATGCGCCGCTTTTTCCGCGGCCGCATCATCATAGATTTTCGCCATGACAAACTCCTTCAGATTCCTAGAAACAGAAACGCCGCCGGCATCAGCCAGCGGCGTCGGTTCAAATTCTTTTGCCTGGTGCTACTCGGCGGCCTCGCGGAAACCCTCGCCGGCCTCTTCCTCGGTGGCGAAATGCTCTACGAGGTCACCACCGGGAAGCTGATCTTTGAGCGGATCGGAATCGGCGTGGGCA